>CAWCPP010000032.1:0-1115957 GCA_963797295.1 uncultured Planctomycetaceae bacterium | reverse complement strand
ACCTGCACAGGTGCCGCATGGCTGTCGTCAGCTCGTGCCGTGAGGTGTCGGGTTAAGTCCCGTAACGAGCGAAACCCCTGTGGTCAGTTGCCAGCGCGTCATCCGGGTTCTATGATCAGACCGCCGGCGTCAAGCCGGAGGAAGGGGGGACGACGTTAAATCGTCATGGCCCTTATGCCCAGGGCTGCACACGTGCTACAATGGAGCGGACAAAGCGTTGCCAGGCCGCAAGGCCGAGCTAATCGCAAAAATCGCTCCTCAGTTCGGATTGCGGGCTGCAACTCGCCCGCATGAAGCTGGAATCGCTAGTAATCGCGGATCAGCACTGCCGCGGTGAATGTGTTCCTGAGCCTTGTACACACCGCCCGTCAAGCCACCAAAGCGGGGGGCATCCGAAGTCGTCGGAGCCGCAAGGCAGGCGCCGAAGATGAAACCCGTGATGGGGACTAAGTCGTAACAAGGTAACCGTAGGGGAACCTGCGGTTGGATCACCTCCTTTCTAAGGACAACCTTGGAAAACCCGGCCTGAGAGTTCATCACGGGGTGTTGCCGCCAGGCTCCACCCCCGAACTCGAGAAGGCCACATCGGCACCATCCCGCAACCCGGGATGGCGGCCCGTACGCCGGCTCCCCTTGAGGGTTTGAAATCACGATTTGCTGCTGACTCGCGCACATGGCACTGAAATTTGAGTGGGATCTCGAGAAGGCCTCGTCTAATCTAGGCAAGCACAAGGTGAGCTTCGACGAAGCTTCCACGGTTTTCGCCGACCCGCTGGCCAAGCTGTTTTACGATTCCGAACATTCCAGTGAGGAAACGCGTGAGATTATCGTCGGGCACTCAGTCCTCGGTCGGCTCTTGCTTGTGAGCTTCACGGAACGCGGTCCCGATTTAGTGCGGATCATCAGTGCTCGACCGGCGACGCGCAGAGAACGAAAAGACTATGAAGAAAACCAAGGCGGTTGAGCCTCAATCCCAGGACACTGACGATCTCCGTCCCGAGTATGAATTCGATTACCGGACAGCCCGGCCCAATCGGTTCGCGACTCGGGTCGATCCCGGTCGGCTCGTGGTTACTCTCGACCCGGATGTTTCCAAGGTTTTCACCACGCCAGAATCGGTGAACTCGGTGCTCAGGGCTTTGATCGAGGTCATGCCCAAAAGCCCTGGATGAGTTTGAGCCTCTATCGCATGTGCAATCCATCGCAATTTCTCCTTGCCTCTGGGCGCGGGGCGGGGCCGTCTTGATGACGGCCTCGCCCCCTGGCCAGAAGCGTGTGCCAGGAGTGGCGGAGCGATCCGCCGCGTGTTCTCTGACAATTCGGTGGTTGGTCACACACGAATCAACCAGGTCGTGAATGATGATCCCTGTGGGACAAGATTCCCATCTTGTCGCTTCGGGGTCCAGCTTTCATCGGCTTGGTGGAATTCACACACACCCGCGTGATCACGGGCCGGAGCAATCCGGCCGGCGAAAACGCGAGGGTGAGTGGCACTCTCCATAGAACAGTTTCACGATTTCAGCCGAGTGATCGGCTGGGGTCTGGAAGAATATCGAACCCTTACGGATCGAAGAAGAGTCCTGGACCGGCCGTCGCGTCGCGAGACGCCGGGGCTGGCGGCCAGGACCGAAGTGAGCCCGCCGCATCGCTGCGTGCTTTTCCCAAAGCGCGGAGGTCCGATCGGCGTGGTCAAGCTCCTAAGGGCGCGGGGGGAATGCCTAGGCGTCATCAGGATTCGGGCGTGGAAGGCTGCGAAAAGTCCGGGGGAGCTGCCCAACGAGCGTCGAGCCCGGAATGCCCGAGGAGACCCAGGGAACTGAAACATCTCAGTACCTGGAGGAACGAAAATCAACCGAGACTCCCTCAGTAGCGGCGAGCGAACGGGGACTAGCCCAAACCAGGCGGGATACCGCCTGGGGTCGTGGGGCCGGTAATGTGCAATGAGCGGCGGCGAACCGAAGTCCTTTGGAAAATGGCACCACAGCGGGTGAGAGTCCCGTAGGTGTAGCGACCGCTCTGCGAACCGGTACCCAAGTAGGGTCGGGCACGGGAAACCCGGCCTGAATTCGCGGGGACCATCCTGCAAGGCTAAGTACTCGATGACGACCGATAGCGAACCCAGTAGGGCGACCGAACGGTGGGAAGAACCCCGATCAGGGGAGGAGACTGAACCTGAAACCCCGCGCCTACAAGCGGTGGAAGGGCGTTGGCGCAAGCCAGCCTGACCGCGTGCCTTTTGCATAATGATCCGGCGAGTTACCGTGTCCGGCCAGGTTAACCCCTTCAGGGGGGGAGCCGTAGCGAAAGCGAGTCTGAAATGGGCGTCCGAGTCGGCCGCGGTAGACGCGAAACCAGGTGAACTACCCATGGGCAGGTTGAAGCGGCCTTAACCGGCCGTGGAGGACCGAACCCACCAGTGTTGAAAAACTGGGGGAGGACCCGTGGGGAGGAGTGAAAGTCTAATCAAACCTGGAGATAGCTCGTTCTCTCCGAAATGGCTTTAGGGCCAGCCTCGGGACGTAGCAAGCGGGGGTAGAGCGACGGAATCCGCCCGGGGGCCTTCCCGGCTACCCGTCGGAACCCAACTCCGAATACCGCTTGCCGGACCCCGGGAGTCAGAGTGTGGGGGATAAGCTTCATGCTCGAGAGGGAAACAACCCAGACCGCCGACCAAGGCCCCCAAAGCGACGCTCAGTGGTAAAGGAAGTGGGATCGCCGTGACAGCCGGGATGTTGGCTTAGAAGCAGCCATCATTTCAAAAGTGCGTAACAGCTTACCGGTCGAGCCATCCTGCGCCGAAAATGACGGGGACTAAGCGTCGTGCCGCAGTCGCGGACTAGCAATAGTGGTAGGAGAGCGTCGACGACCGCAGCGAAGCGGCACGGGTAACGAGCCGTGGAGCGTCGTCGAGTGCGCATGCCGGAACGAGTAACGACAAGACGGGTGGGAAGCCCGTCCGCCGAAAGCACAAGGTTTCCTGGGGAAGGTCAATCCGCCCAGGGTCAGTCGGGACCTAAGGCGAGGCCCAAGGGCGTAGCCGATGGACAGGCGGTTAATATTCCGCCACCCGCGCAAGAAGGGTGAACCGGTGGGGGACGCCGCAACCACTTGGATCGGGGTGATAGATGCCCCCGTGCCGCAAGGCCGACAGCATTTGATCTGGAAGTCCAAGACCATTGCGGCCGCGAAAAGCCCGCCGGGGACGACTTGCCGGCCCGTACCGCAATCCGACACAGGTGTGCTAGGCGAGTATCCGAAGGCGTTCGGGAGAACCCTCGTGAAGGAACTCGGCAAAATGACCCCGTACCCTCGGTACAAGGGGTGCTCCCTCGCAAGGGGGAGCCGCAGAGAATCGGCTCTAGCGACTGTTTATCAAAAACACAGGACTCTGCCAACTCGCAAGAGGACGTATAGAGTCTGACGCCTGCTCGGTGTCGGTAGGTTAAGGAAGGCGATTAGCGGAAGCGAAGTTGCCGACCGAAGCCCCGATAAACGGCGGCCGTAACTATGACGGTCCTAAGGTAGCGAAGTTCCTTGTCGGGTAAGTTCCGACCTGCATGAATGGCGTAACGACTGGAGCACTGTCTCCACGAGGGACCCGGTGAAACTGTAGCCGTGGTGAAGATGCCACGTACCCGCGGTTAGACGGAAAGACCCCGTGAACCTTTACTGCAGGTTGGCACTGGTCCAATGCTCGTTCTGTGTAGGATAGGTGGGAGGCTTTGATCCGGCGGCGCCAGCCGTCGGGGAGCCAGCGGTGAAATACCACCCTGAATGATCGTTGGTCCTCACCGATCCGAAGCCCGGATCGGGACCGTGCTCATCGGGCAGTTTGACTGGGGCGGTCTCCTCCCAAAGAGTAACGGAGGAGCGCCATGGTACCCTCGGCCCGGTCGGCAATCGGGCAACAGGAGCGCAAACGTAGAAGGGTGCCTGACTGCGAGACAGATGTGTCGAGCAGAGACGAAAGTCGGCGTTAGTGATCCGGCGGTGCTGGATGGAAAGGCCGTCGCTCAACAGATAAAAGGTACTCCGGGGATAACAGGCTGATCTCCCCCGAGCGTCCCTAGCGGCGGGGAGGTTTGGCACCTCGATGTCGGCTCATCGCATCCTGGGGCTGGAGAAGGTCCCAAGGGTTTGGCTGTTCGCCAATGAAAGCGGTACGCGAGCTGGGTTCAGACCGTCGTGAGACAGGTCGGTCCCTATCTGCCGTGGGCGTAGGAAACTTGAGGAGAGTCTCCCCTAGTACGAGAGGATTGGGGAGGACCGACCTCTGGTGTGCCGGCTGTCCTGCTCAGGGCATCGCCGGGTAGCCAGGTCGGGACAGGATAAGCGCTGAAGGCATCTAAGCGCGAAGCCCCCTCCAAGATGAGGTTTCCCGCAGCAAATGCTGCATAGGCTCCTGGAAGACGACCAGGTCGATAGGCCGGGCGTGCACGGCGGGTGACCGCCTCAGCCGACCGGTCCTAACAGCCAAGCAGCTTGACCACCCCGATCGGCTCTCCGCCAAGAGCGCAGCCACCGCCAGTGCGGTCAGAGCGATCACGGTGGACTCACCGATTCGATCCCCAACGACAAAAGGCAAATGACAAATGCCGGAAGGCAAATGACAGCTGCCCGATGACAGAGGGTTGATATTGGTTCTTTGCGGACGTGCCACAAAGTCTTTTGGTGTGGCGTGAAGTGAAGCCGAGGAATGTGTGATCGACCACCGCGGAATCGCGGCCGGCGTGGCTTGACGGCCCGTCGGCCGGTTTTCCGGCGACCATACCGGCGGGGTCACACCCGTTCCCATTCCGAACACGGCCGTTAAGCCCGCCGGGCCCATGATAGTGCTTTGGCGCGAAAGTCGGTTATCGCCGGAATCTTCTTGAGCCGCCCTGGAGTCGCGAAAGCGATTCCAGGGCGGCTGTTTTGCGCGCCGCAGGAAACCCGTTGAGCACCTCAAGACACAGGTTGTTTCGCTCGTTTCCGCGAAGAGACTTTGGTGGCTGCTTGAGTCGAAGCCCGAGATTGAGACTCGGACGTCTTGGGCTTGCTCGCTTTCGCCGCCGGTGCGGCCGCGGCTTTTTTCGCTTTCGTGACTGTTCGCTTGGGGGCTTGCTTTGAGGCCTTCCTGACAGCGCGGACGCTTGGCTTCGCCGGTTCCGGGGGGGATGCCTGTGTCGAATCGGCGTCGAGTTCCATTCCTGCCAGCTCAATTCCGAAGACGTCGGCGAGGTCGTTCGTTGCGATGGTCTTCTTGCCTCGAGTTTTGCCAGCGCTGGGAACGGGAGCACTGTCAACGGCTCCCGCGATCAACTCCAGATGGTCAACCTTCCGGAGCACGAAAAGTAATTCGGGCTTCTCGTCCAGACGCGCACCGATGCCGTACATTACCGCGGCAACATGCTTGCACATGCCGGCCCAGTCGGGGCAGGAGCACTTCATCTGGATTTCGGCGGGCTTGGGGAAAAGACCCTTGTCGTGCTGAGTGACCAGATCCATGACGCCTTTTGAGAGTCGCCCTTGGAGAAGCTCGACGAGCGAGCCGATCTGGCCGGAGCACTGTCCTTTCAGGCAATTCCAGTGCGAATGGGACAATGCCGCGATCGTCACCTCAACGGTGTATAGCTCGGATCCACTGACCAATGCAGTGATCTTTCCCGGCTGGATCTCCAGATGCACCACCGAGCCATTGCGCACGTAAGTGCGGCCTCGCGGCAGACGATTGGCGTAGTCGCTGTACGACTCCAGGTTATCGCACCAGGCCTTGCCCCAGAACGTCCGGGCGATCGTCCGGCCGGCGATGGCGATCGGTGAGACCACCTGACCGCGCTTGAGGCGTTTGTCCATCTCGCGCTGGGCTTTCGCACGTCGCTGCGCGACCGAGACATAAGGTCTGTAATTGTCGTACCATCCCATCGGAGATTCCTTTCAGATGATGTGCATCAGGTATCGAGGGCCTTGTGGATATCGAGCCGGACGAAGTCGAGAAGTTGCTTGTCACTCATTTCTGTGAGCAGAGTCTCGGCTCCATCGATGACGTCGCCCGAAAGACTCATTTTTTCAGCGATCATCTGATCGATTCGCTCCTCGACCGTTCCACGACAGATGAATTTGTGTACCAGAACATTGCGTCTCTGTCCAATTCTGAATGTTCGATCAGTAGCCTGGTTTTCCACCGCGGGGTTCCACCAGCGGTCGAAGTGGATGACGTGACAGGCGGCCGTCAGGTTCAGTCCCGTGCCGCCGGCCTTGAGAGAGAGAACGAAGAACGGCGGTCCGTCCTCGCTCTGGAAGTCCTCAACCAGTCGTCGCCGTTTGGCGACCGCGGTACCCCCGTGAAGAACGAGGCCTGGCCGACCGAAGACCCCTTCGAGCAGTTGTGCGAGGGGCCCGGTGATCTCGCGGAACTGGGTGAAAATGAGCGCTTTCTCCTGGCGTTCGCCCAGTTCCTCACAGATCTCTGCCAGGCGCTGGAACTTGCCGCTATGCTTGGGTGTGTAATCGCCACTTCCGACAAGCTGGGCCGGGTGGTTGCAGATCTGTTTGAGCCTCATGAGCTGGGCCAGGACAAGCCCTCGCCGCTGAATACCGTCAACGGTTTCCAGCTTTTCCTCGAGATCGCGCACAGCCTGTTCATAAAGGGCGGCCTGCTCGCGGCTCAGATTGCAAAAGGCCGACATCTCGACCTTCTCGGGTAGATCGGCAATCACTCGCTTATCGGTCTTCAGCCTGCGCAGAATGTAAGGGCCGACAAGTGTGCGGAGTGGTTGGTACGACGCGATGGCTTCCATCTGTTTGACAAAATCCGCGAAAGCCTTGGAACCTCCGAGCAATCCCGGGTTCAGGAAGTCGAACAGCGACCAGAGATCAGAAAGGCGATTTTCGACGGGAGTTCCCGTCATGGCGACACGGGCCGTCGCTTTCAGCTCTTTGACAGTCCGCGATTGTCGCGTCCCCGAATTCTTGATCGCCTGCGCTTCGTCAAGGATAACCAGGTCCCAGTCGTGTTCCCGCAGCCACTCGGTTCGGGACAGCATTCCATAGGTCGTGATCACCAGGTCGACGTCTCGAGCTTCTCTCGCACCCTGGCGAGTTCCGTTCAGTGACCCCGAGGAATGAGCGATCAGAAACGAGAGTGTGGGAGCGAACCGGTCGAGTTCCGCTTTCCAGTTCGCAAGCAACGAGGCAGGAGCGACAAGCAGGCTGGGCTTCGCTCGAGCCGGTTTTTCTTGGTTCACGGTGGTCTTACGATGAAGCAGCAGACCGATCACCTGGACCGTTTTTCCCAACCCCATGTCGTCAGCCAGGCAAGCACCCAGTCCAAGACCGGTCACCAATTTCAGCCAGCTCACGCCGGTTTGCTGATATGGGCGAAGTTGTGCCTGGAGCCCGGGTGGATCAACGCGTACAAGGGATTCCGGCGAACGCAATCGCTTGAGCGTCTCCTCAAGCGTCGCCCCGGCGGTCAGTCCAACCCACTCATGCTCAATGGCGGTCGCGGAAGCTGCGCCCCGCTCCGCAGGAACTCCAGAAAGCAGCCGCATGCCCTCGTAGAAGGAGAGGCCGCTGTCGCGGGTTTCACGCTCGACCTTTTTCCAATGGTCCAATGCTTCCGCCAGCTTTTCGCGGTCCACCTCGATCCATTTCCCCTTGATGGCCACCAGACCGCCGACTGATTCGAGGAGGCGCTTGATCTCGGATTCGGTCAGTGGCTCGCCATCGAGCGTCACGTTCACCGAGAAGTCAAGCAGGTCACTGACGCTCAGCGTGCTCTTCTTGCGAGCGTCGACCTTGACATTGACGACCGGGCGAGGCGGGCGAGTCGATTTCCACCAGTTGGGTACACGGACAACGAGGCCGCTCTCCTCGAAGATCGGGATGTCCTGAAGGAACCGGTAAGCCTCGTGCGGCGTCCACGGCTGGGGATGATAAATCTCACGGGAATCGACCATCTCCTTGATGAGCGCGCTACGCTCTGATGCCCGCTGGATGGGCATCAACAAAGCGAGAAGTGCCGGTTTGTTTTTCGCGCCGGCGTACTGCTGGAAGGCATTGGCAAGTGGCTGGTGCTGCTCATTGCCTTGCGCCGAGAGCCTGGGAATGTAAGAGGCCAGGAACGCGAAGGGGTGCTCCGCGTCGCGCTTGTTTTCCGCGAGGTGAAATGTCACGCGGCCGACGAGCCGCCATTGCGGGTTTCGCTCGCTGAGGTAAGCCTGGACCCCACCAGTATGGTTTGCGGCTTCGGCACGAACCAGAGAATCCAGGTCTCTCCACCAGTCAGCGAGCACACCGGCATTGAGATACTCACAACCGTGCATGGGGGGCGCATGCAGAATCTGGAATGCCAGCTCGCTCTCGGATGGCTGCGGGATGGGTGGGATGGCAGCACTTTCCCCATCCGTCGGCGTCTGACAGAGCCGGGACAAGTAGAGACGGGCAAAGTCGCGGGTGAAGCCGTATGTTGGCGGCAGGGTCGACTGAAGTTCTGCCGTCGCGAGGTGCAAGAGCCCGTGCGCTGTGCCCTCAGAAAACGCAGCATGAACGCGTTTCCCGATCGCACCGTCCAGGAGAGCGGCCCCGGTGAATGTGGCTTCGCGAACGTGAATGTGGCCCTGGGGTGATAAATAGAGTTCGAATGGCATGGATAACTGAGGACTTCGAATTCAGAAAAATGATCCTTACCGGAATACGATCTTCATAGCCTTTTGGATCGCTGAGGAAATTGTTGCGCGCTTTGAGACCATGCGTGAAAAGATCCGCTCCGGTGCTCGGGTGGGACCGCGCCGGAGCGGTCTAAATGCTGGTTACACTCATTTCGAGTCGGCGTTGATCAGTCCTTCATCGCCTTCTTGTATTGTTCGAGACGAGACTTCATGTCCTGGTCGTTTTCGAAATCCGTCCCCTTGGCCAGCTTGACTGCCCGCTCCTGGGTCTCAAGGGCCTTGGCCTTCTGACCGGCATCAAAATAGGCTTTGGCCAGAGTATCAGCAACGGCGGGATTCTTACCCTTTGCCAGTTCATCGCCCCGCTTGGCCGTCTCGACGGCAAACTGGAGGAGCTTGGGAGAGGGCTTCTCCTTGACCATCGGGTCGACGATTGCCCAGGCAAGTGTGTTGTACGCGTTGTAGTTCTCGCCGAAGACTTTCTGGGTCAGGTGCTTACCGAATTCAATAGCCTTGTCGGTCTCTCCCAGCTTGATCAGCGCCCCGAATTTCAGAGTCCCGATCGAGGCTTCCATGGCGGGCGCCTCGGCGCAGACTTCGTCAATGACGGTAAGAAGCTTCTTGGGATCATTGGCTCTCATGGCCTGGCTGAGTTTGGACTGCACCTTCATCATTTTCTGCCGCACTTCCATCGCCTTCTTGTGTTCGGCGATTGCGACCTGCATATCCCACGATCCTGTCACGATCTTTTCGAGTGATTCGTCCATGCTCGCCGGATGGCCGATCCAGGCGATCCTGTTCGCCTTATCGATGATGAAGGCCGTGGGGATGCCGTTCTGTCCCGCGGCTTTCATCCAGTTCTTGGCCATCGCCCCGTCCATTCCCTTGCCCTTTTCGGGTATGGCGTCCATGGCGACGCGGTAAGACATCTTGTCGCCCATCTGCTCGACAAACGGCTTGACCAGTTTCTGGTCCTGCTCCCAGACGCTGACGCCGATGAAGTTGACGTCGGTGTGTTTCTTCTGAAGTTCGGTGAGATGGGGGATGGTGGCCCGACAAGGCCCGCACCAGGTAGCCCAGAACTCGACGACGTAAAACTTGCCTGGCTCCAGATTCGAAACCGGCTCGCCTTTGACGAAAGAGCTGACTTCCAGCTTGGGAGCAGTGTCTCCCACGGAAAGGCTTTGAGCCTGTGCAGCAGGTGTTGCAGTCGATGCCGCAATGACGGCGAGGGCCAGAACCTGTCTCCAGTTTGTCATTGATGAACTCCTCCGAGAAGTGATTACGACACGATTCCCTGGTTGTACGGACGACGTGACACTTTGCACGGATGCGATCTTAGCAGACGTCAATCACAAACGGTACATAAAAGGACGACTTACCTCGGGGAATGTGCCAGGTTTCCTGGGAAACCCAGCAGCGTTCGCCTCGCTCTTCGGCTCAACGTGGAACACGGTCGAGCACAGCCCCATGATTCGCGGCGCGCGTCCAGGCTACGGCGGAGGATTGCAGATTCCACCGATCGACAATTTGGGCCGAGATGAGCGATTGTTCCGACTCGGAGAACCTTCCGAAGGCGTAGATGGTCGGGCCCCAGGAACTCTGGCCGGCACCCACAAGACCCAGGTCTCGGAGCTGGGCAATCAACATCTCGGAGTTCCGGCTGGCGTAAAGTCCGCCTTGAAAAGGGGCGAAGGCCGCGCCGACGTGATCTTGCAACTCGATCAAGGCCTGACCGAATGCCGACAGATCGCCCTCGGCGACGGCTGGCAGAATCCCCAGGAGCACCAGCCGGCAGAGCCGCTCGGTGACGCGGTCGGGCAGGGGAGGCAGTTTGCTGAAAGCCTGGATCTCGTCGGGACCGTGCCGGCCACGGGGGCCGGGCGGCTGAACGATCAGGATTGACAAGTCCTCAGGGAAGGCCATTCGGGCCAGAAGCGGTGGCGGGCTAACCTCATCGCGTCGGCCCCCGTCAACGACAAGTCCACCATGCAGAAAACCGTGCAGTCCGATCCCCGAACGACGGCCCCGGCCCGAGAGTGCGGCGAGCGTTTCGACCGGTGGATCCAACTGGCCTGCCAGTTTCAGAATGATCCGGACGACGGCCAGGCCGAGCTGGGTGCCAACACCAAGGCCGACATGATCCGCCGGCGCGGAAACGACCTCGATCCTGGCGGGGGTGATCCCACGTTCACCGACCGCCGGCACCTGTCGCATTGGTTGTTCCAGCATCCGCCGGATCGTTGCACCAACTCGCTCGGACAACGGGCCGGAGAAGCTCCACTCCGTCGCGGATTCGGCGACAAGCTCGATGCCAGGCGCCTCGATCATCAGTCCCACGCCTCCGAACTGGCGGACGGCTTGCGGCCCCCAGCCGAGCAGGCCGAAGTGAAGGCGGCTCGCGGTCCGGATGCGAAGCTGAGTCATGGGCCTGCCAGGTTCGAGTCGTAAAGAACGGGTTCAATATGATTAATCACATGATCATGTAAAAGTCTAAATGCGGCAATCTCGACGGGACCGCCGGTCTTGTCGACGATGACCCTGAGCCGATCAAAGTCTCGAAGGATTTCAGAACGCGGCAGGAACGCCGTCCTGGTCGCCAGGATGGCTGCTTCGAGCACCGCGTGCCGGGCGCGGTTGAAGCCAAGGAAGTCGCGAATTCGCCCCTCGGTGAGCGTCTCCACGGTGAACCGGGACCGGTCGGACCGGTCATCGACTCCGGTGACGCGAAACTCGTAGTAGCGACAAGCACCGCCAAGAATCTTGCCGTTCACGCGATCGGCGGGCCGTAGCTCGGGTGAGGGAACCAGCGGCTCATCGATCGCGGCCTGGGCCAAGAGCAGGACGTCGTCGGTCACGTGAAACACGCCTTCGCCCGATGATTTCAGGTTCTCGTACGTCGTCGAGGAGCGGTAAGGACGAAGCACGAAACTCTTCATGCTCATGTCGGGTCCGAGCTTAGGACCCATGGGGGCAATGTTCAGCAGGCCGTCGGGGCTCAATGTTGTCACGATGCCTTCGAGAATCACGCGCTTGTCTCGTTCTGTTCATCGGGGCTGATGAAGTCGTCAGGAGCATCGTTGCCGGGCCTGGTGATGCCCGGGTCGTTGTTGTCCTGATCTTTTGCCCGGGACCGACGACGTGCCAGATGACTTATCTCGGGCTCGGTCAGGAAGCCCCACATCAACGCTTGATCCTGGCGATAATTCTTGCCGAGCGTCAAGGCGGTTTTTGCCTTCATCAGCTCATGCCCGAGGTAAAACGCGTGCGACGGATCAACGACCTTCATACGGTCAAACAGCTCGAAGGGATCGTGGCTGCTCAGGAACATCTCATTGTTCAGTGCGTGGATCAGGCCGTTTTCGGCGAAGATCCTCCAGTTGGGATCACGAATTCGCTTCTGGAGTTCGATAAGGCTCTGGAGACCAAACGGTTCCATCTTCACGTCTCGCAGCATGATCAACCCCGGTTCGATGTGCTTGGGGAGGGTGCGTCGAACGACCGCATGATGCACCAGCCGCCGCGCCAGGTCGAGCTCGCGGACCGAGGACCGGGCCCAGTTGATGACGGCCGTCGTGAGCACGCTGCGCACGGCCAGTTCCTGGCAGATACCCGCAAGAAGAGTGTTCACGCCCGCCGAATCGACGTCGGTCAGCTCGGTCAGATTGCCGGTCCCCATCATGATCGCCGCTTCAGGATAGCGGCGGCGGACTTCGATGTAACGCCCCAGGGACGCCGCGAAGCCGAAGCCGATGGGTTCAACAATCGGATCGATCCGAAACGGTATGTGGCGACGGCTCAGGAATTCGACAGTCTGTTCCAGCCCATCGAGCGATCCCGGCTGATCCGGAATCGCGACCACCTCGACGCCCCAATCCGCGGCGTGGTGTCGATTGGTTGCGTTCACGCTCAACACCAGCTCGGCGCCCGCCGCAACCGCCAGCGAAACCTCAGACAAGTCGAAACTGTCGATCGACACGCGGCAGCCTCGATCACGCAGCGCCTTGACCGCGTCGCCGACTTCGCTCCACGGTGTGCCGGGCTCGCAGCCCAGGTCGATCACGTCGGCCCCATCGCGGATGAATTGCTCGGCCTGGGCCATGAGAACGTCGCGGGGCAGTCGCGGTACATGATTGATCTCGGCCAGAATCTCAATGTCGTAGGCACCATATCCCTGGCTCTGTGCGTTTGCCTGGCCGAAGTGGCGAGGCAGATCGCGCAGGTCTTCGGGACCGAGTTCCACCGAAGCGTCACCCGCTTTCACGAGCAAGGGCGCAAGGTCGCCCCGGCAATGGCCCGGCAGGATGATGCGATCGATCCCGGCAGGGATCTCGAGACGGCGAGCCACCCATGCGGGGGTCATCAACGCGGCGACCGAGATCGGCAGCACGGCGATCTCGGGCACGAAGCCCGCACGTGGGCCTAGCTCATCGAGCAATTGCCGTAGGGCAAACTCGGCCAGGCGGCCCGTGACAAAGAGAAGGCGGGGGCAACTGTTCGTGCCGGTTTCGACAGCGCTCAACGAGGTTGGTGCTCCCCCCGAGCCAGGAAACTTCATCAATGAGCCACGGTAAGCGGAATCGAAGGGATTCGGCGAGGAGATCGCAACTCATCGATTGTATCGGAAGTTCTGGGCCGGTCCAAACTTCAGAGCCGGAGAATTGGGTTTGTTTCACATCGGCAATCACGAATCCGTCGAAGTTAACCCCTTGTCCCGTTTCTGCTAATGTCAATGATCAATTGGCTTCGTTTGGGCACTTTTTGGGGGCTTGCTCGGAGCCTGGCTTGCGTTGTTGCGAGCACTTCTTCGCCACTGTTCGTTGCTCCGGGCCATGCGGAACAGCCCACCCTTCCCTGCTACGGACGAGCCGTTATGGCCCTGTATTCTTTGCAACGCTTCAGTCACTGTTTAGACGAGAGCGATAGAAGCGAGGCGCACTGCCACCTACTTAGAGTTTACTCCAAGATGACGGCATTGTTCGATGGGTCTAACGAATTTCTCGCGATCTCATGTTATTTGCGCAAAACGCGTTCAGTATGGAGTTGTGGTATCTCTGCCAACGAGCGCCATCATCTGGCTCGAAAGCCAAAACGGTAGCGTGCGCCGCGAGTTCAAAATTTCCAAGCCCTGAGTGCTGTGCCTGGCGGTTTCTCCGGAGGGTCAGGCAATCGCCGTCGGCACCAGGTTGGGTAAGCCTGCGCGGGGGATCATCCGCATCCTCCGGTTGCGCGACAAGCGGGAGATCCAGGCCATCGTATCGCCGTGTCCGCAGGTCTATGCACTCACCTTCACACCCGATGGCAAACAGATCGCCGCGGGCCTACAGGATACTTCGATCGTGGTCTGGGGCGTGCGCAACAAATGACGCAAGCATGCTGCTGGCGATAAGGTGAAGTCCCGCCTCCTCGCCGATCTTTCGCCGCATCGATGTGTCCTTCCCCTGCTCACTCTCCAACTCCGTTACGTCGACCCCGCGAAAAAGCTCCGGAATCATCGAGGAATTTGTCGGCCTTGAAGGCACTATAAGGAGTCCGACAGCAATGGAGGTGAGTTCCATGGCGACGACTCGCATGAAGGCCGGAATGGGAGACATCCAGAGGCTTTTCCAGGTCGGCTCGGTCGTCGGGTTGTCTGACGCCGGGTTGCTGGACCGGTATCTCTGCGGATCCAGAGAGATCGCCGAGGTCGCGTTCGCGGCCCTGGTCGACCGGCATGGCCCGATGGTCCTCCGCGTCTGCAACGATGTGCTCAACGACTCGCACGATGCCCAGGACGCCGCTCAGGTGACGTTCCTGGTGTTCGCCAGGCAGGCCGGTGCGATCCGACGTCGCAGTGCGCTAGCCAGTTGGCTATTCGGAGTTGCCCGAAGGGTCGCGACCAGGGCCAAGGTCGACGTGGCCCGGCGTCGTGCCCACGAAAGGCGGAGGTCCGAGCTGGCGGCGCGAGAGCTCGACCGACAGTTTCGCGCTCCCGACGGGAATGAGCGCTGGGAGGAGCTCTACGAGGAGATCGACAGACTGTCCGAGCGCCACCGTAGTGCTCTCGTTCTGTGCGACCTTGAGAGTTTGACCCACGAACAAGCCGCTGAGCGATTGGGCTGCCCGGTCAAGACAGTTCAGGGCCGTCTGTACTGGGCGCGAGAGCTGCTACGCAACCGCCTCATCCGGCGGGGCGTCACAGCGTCCTTGGCGATGATGAGTGCCACGATCGCCCACCGGACGGCTTCCGCCGCACTCTCGACTGCCTGGGTTCAGGACACTGCCCGAACCGCGGCCCAACTTGCGGCGGGACAAGGAGTGGAGCGAATCCTCTCGGCCGAGTCCGCCGCGCTGTTTCGGTGTGCATTGAGGACCACGATCATGACCAAGTTAAAGATTGTTGCGCTGGGGGGCTTGGTCCTCGGCGCGACCGTGGCGGGGATGGCGATGGCCTGGAGCACGCCGGGGAAGCCCGGGGCCGTTGAGCCGCCGCCGGAGAATGATCCCCCCGCCGTTGCCGTCGCCGCGGCGCCGCTGGGCCCGGCTGCCGCGCAGCAGGTTCAAAAGACGCCTGCTGTCGCCGTAGCGGCCCCGCTGGATCCGGCGGCCGTCAAGGGGAAGCAGAACAACGTGAAGCAGGTCGGCTTGGCGATGTACAATTACCTTGAGGCCCACGGGCGTCTCCCGGCGCCCGCGATCCAGGGGCCCGACGGCAAGCCGCTCTTGAGTTGGCGCGTCGCCATACTGCCTTATCTCGACCAGAACGAGCTGTATCGATCCTTCAAGCTCGACGAGCCCTGGGACAGCCCGCACAACAAGCCATTGCTCGAGAGGATGCCGTATCTCTACGCTTCGGCTCCTCAACCTCCGAGCCAGGCGCAAGGAAGTCTCACTCCCTTCAGGGTCTTCATCGGCCAGGGGACGCCGTTCGAAGGCGGTCGCGGGCCTCGCCTGGAGGATATCTCTGACGGCCTCGATCAGACGATCCTGGTCGTCGAGGCCAACGAATCGGTCCCGTGGACCAAGCCGGACGAGTTGCCCTATGCCCCCGACAAGCCGCTCCCCGCGCTGGGTGGGAACTTCGTGGTGCTGCTGGCCAACGGCCGTGTCCTATCCATCCCGGCCAAGTTCGATGCGGCGCTGTTGCGGAGAGCGATTACCTGCAACGACAAGCAGCCGGTCGACCTCGACCACGTGGAGATCCACGAGCCGCATCCGGCCCCGTCGGGGCCCAGACCGGGCCAGGACGGCAAGCAGTCGACGGCCGGGCAGCCGGGCGAACGCGGAGCTGGGCCAGCGGGCAGGTCCCAGTCCCGTGATCGTATCCTCCTCAGCGGCCGCGTGCTCGACCCGGATGGGAGGCCTTTTGCCGGAGCTGCCATCAATTTTGTTCGACCTGCACCCTTCGTATGGGTCCCGCACCCCCGACCGCCACGTCTGTCGGAACCCGCGGCGACGAGCAGGCCCGACGGCGGGTTTGAAATCCTCATCGACCGCGCGGAGTGGGATGACGTGCGTTCGATCCCCGACAGGTTCGGGCCGCAGGTGCGGACCTTCCCCCTGATCGCCGCCACGGCGCCTCGGTACGGTCCAAGTTGGGTCCTTCTACCCAAGCCGGAGGCCCAGGCCGACGTGACGCTCCAGCTCGTCAAAGATGAAATTCCGATCGAGGGCCGAATCCTCGACCTGGAGGGTCGCCCAGTGACCGGAGCCATCGTCACCACCGAAGAGATCTTCGCGACCCGCGGCGAGGACCTGACGCCGGTCATAAAATCGGGCACGTTGAGCGACGTGCCGGGGGAGTGGAAGTGCCTGGCGCCATCGATCGCGGGGCTCCCCCGGACGCTCACGGCCGACCGTGAGGGCCGGTTCCGGCTAACGGGGATCGGGCGGGAGCGCGCCGTGTCGCTGCGGATCTCCGGCCCGACGATCAAGAGCGGTAACATTTTCGTAACGACCCGGCTCGATTTCGACGCGTCCCCGGTCCGGTTCCAGCGTCCCAAGCTGCCGATGGCCGACAGCCCGTCAATGGGCGTGGGCCCCATGGTCTACCCCGCCCGCTTCGAGCATGCCGTGGGCCCGTCAAAGCCGATCGAGGGCGTCGTGCGCGATCGCGCGACGGGCCGTCCCCTCCCTGGCGCCGTGATCTTGCCAGTCGCGGTGTACGAGCGCGACGGACGCCATGAAGGCTGGGGTAGCCTTGGCGGTGACAGCGCCACCGCGGACGCCCAGGGCCGGTTCCGGCTTATCGGCGCCCAAAGTCTCGCGACCTCGGTGTCCACGTCTTTCCGCCGGAGGGGCAACCTTATCTCGAGCGGATGGAGCACGTCGGCGACACCCCGGGCCTCGCGCCGATCGTGCATGACGTGAGCTTGACGCGGGGCATCCCTGTCCGGGGCCGGCTCATCGACCAGGTGAGCCGCCGGCCCGTGCGGGGAGTCGTTCATTATTTCCTGCTAGACGTCAACTCCAGGTACGATGAATTCCGATGGTCTCTGTCGTTTTGCCAGGTGCCTACCGATGACGACGGCTCGTTCTCGATCGTCGCCCTGGACGGCCCGGGGTTGCTGGCAGCCTCAGCGAACTCCGACCGGTTCACCAAGGGCGCAGGCGTTGATCAGATCAAGGTGGCGAAACCCTTTTACAACTCGTACGGCGCCTCCCCGGTCAACGCGGACCCGAGGTGGCTCGATACCCTGGTCGAGCTCAATCTGCCCGCCGACTCGAGCGGCGTGGAGCGCACGATCGAGCTCATCCCGTCGAAGAAGTGACGCGGGCCGCGCGGGCTCGATCGAGCCGGCGCGGTTTCCGTTCTGAAATAGGAGCCCAATCATGACCGACCCTCACGACCCCTGGGCGCCTTATATCCCGAGCGTCGCAGCGCCCTGGAACCTCGAATGCGTGGTCCGCCTCCACCGCCGCGCCGGTTTCGCCGCCACCTGGGACGAGATCCGCCGCGACCTGGCCGACGGCCCCGAGCCCAGTATCGGCCGGCTCCTCTCCGGCACGTCGCGCGCCCAAGGCGTGCCAGAACACTTCGAGAAGCAGGCCGCCACCTTGGCCGTCGGTGCCACCGGCGATAGCGGACAACTCAAGGCCTGGTGGGTCTACCGCATGCTCTACGGGCCCGACCCGCTGGGCGAGCGCCTGGTGCTCATGTGGCACAACCATTTCGCCACCAGCGTGGAGAAGGTCAACGACCTGGGATGGATGCGGCGACAGAACGAGACGTTCCGCCGCCATGCCCGGTCGCCGTTCGGCGAACTCCTCCGGGCCTCCGTTCGGGAACCGGCGCTGCTCGTCTGGCTCGACGCGCAGGAGAACCACAAGGGTAAACCCAATGAGAACCTCGCTCGCGAGCTGATGGAGCTGTTCACCCTCGGCATCGGGCATTACACCGAGGGCGATGTGAAGGAGGCGGCCCGAGCTCTCACCGGCTGGACCGTCGAGAGTACTTCGTTCCACGAGGACCCGGCTCAGCACGACGACGGCGAGAAGCGAATCCTGGGTCGGCGAGGGCGGTGGACGGGTACGGACCTGGTGGCGATGCTGCTGGAGCACCCGGCCACCGCCGATCGCCTGGCGTGGCGCATCTGCGACACGTTCCTCGGCGAAGGGGACGTCGATGCCGCCGGGATCCGGCTCCTGGCCTCGGGCCTGCGGCAGCGCGATCTCGACATAGGCTGGGCGGTCGGCACCGTCTTACGGTCACGTGCCTTCCACGAGGGACGCGGCCGGCGCGGTCGTGTCGTCGGCCCGGTCGAGTTCGTCGTCGGCGCGGTGCGGGCGCTCGAGCTGTTCGATCCGCCGCCCAGCACGCTCCTCCTGGCGGAATGGGCGACCCGCCTGGGTCAGGACCTGTTCTATCCCCCCAATGTCGGCGGCTGGCCGGGCGGTCGGTCCTGGATCTCGGCCGGCGCGATGATCGGCCGGACGAATTACGCCGCCGCGCTGGCCGGCGGCCGCGACATCGGCCTGCCCGGCCCGCCGGACGTCCTCGCGCTGACCGAGCGACTCGGCTTCGGGCGGGACCTCGGCGCGGTGACCGCATTCGCAACCAGCGTGCTGCTGGGGGTCGATGCACGAACGGGTCGGTACCCGTCGCTCGAAGGCGCACTCCGACCTCGCCTGGCGGAGGCCGACGCCGCACGCCGTATCTGAGCCTGGTCCTGTCCTCGCCTCGAGGCCCAGAAGTGCTGACCCTCGAATGATCCCACAACCCCTTCCGAGGAGGTCCCATGCTCTCTCGCCGTTCCTTCTTCAGCAGGACCCTGAACTCCTCGACCCTCGTCGCGCTGTCTTCCACCGTCCCGGACTTCCTGGCACGCTCGGCGCGAGCGGCGGAGCCTGCGCCCGATGAACGAGTGCTGGTGGTCATCGAGCTCAACGGCGGCAACGACGGGATCAACACCGTCGTGCCCTACCGGGACGAGGGGTATCAGCGACATCGCTCGGCCACGCGCCTGGCGACCCGCGACCTGATCAAGATCGACGATCAGGTCGGCCTGCACCCATCGATGTCGGACGCCGCCCGCCTGCTCAACGACGGCAAGCTGGCCATCGTGCAGGGCAGTCGGCTACCCCAACCCGAACCGGTCTCACTTCGAAAGCATGAGGATCTGGCACACCGCCCGCCCCGACGCGGCCGACGCCGGAGGCTCAGGCTGGATCGGCCGGGTGCTGGACGGACGAGCGGGGACTTCTCCATCTGGTCCGGGCGCGATCTTCGTCGGCAGCTACCCATCGCCAGTCGCCGTGCGCGGCCGCCGGTCGGCTGCGATCACGTTGGATCGGACCGATGATTTCCTTCTCGGGGACGGCGCAGCGCGCCACTCGCTCCGGCTTGAAGCCGGTGACGACGAGCTAACCGCCTTCATCCGCCGCAGTACGCTCGATGCCTACGCGACCGCCGATCGGATGGCCACGATCAGCCCGCGTCGCCCCGGGCCGCCGTTACCCGGCGACCAGGCTGGCGGGAGGGCTCGAACAGATCAGCCGTCTGATCAAAGCCGGAATCGGAGCGCGGTTCTATTACGTGATCCAGGGTGGTTACGACACCCACTCCGGCCAGATCTTCACGCACGCCAGCCTCCTGGAAGACCTGTCCGGGGCACTCGGGGCGTTCCTGGACGACCTGACAACCGCGCGGATGGCCGAGCGGGTGGCGGTCCTGTGTTTCAGCGAGTTCGGCCGGCGGGTGGCCGATAACGGGTCGTCCGGTACCGACCACGGTACGGCCGGCCCGGTCCTGCTGGCGGGAGCCGGCGTCCGCCCCGGCCTGGTGGGACCGACGCCGAGCCTGACCGACCTCGAGGACGGCGACCTGAAAGTCGGCGTCGATTTCCGGCGGGTCTACGCGGCCGTGCTCGATGGCTGGCTCGGATTGCCGGCGGAGCCCGACCTGGCCCGGGCCTTCGAGCCGCTACCGCTGTTCCGCGCCTGAGTGGTTCGATGACGGGAGGGTCTTCGTTGAATCCAATCGTCGCACGGGCCTTGCGGACTTCGCTCCGCCCGAGGGTCCTGCTCAGTCTGGTCGGTGTCGCGCTCCTGACGCTGGCAGCGGCCCCGGTCCTGGCCCCGGCCCACGACGCGGTGCCGCCTCCTGCGCGTGACACCAGTTTACGCCGGGTTCTGCCAGGCGGAGTTGGTCGCGATTCTGGTCGTCGTCATGATCAACGCCGCCGCGGCGATCGCCTCGGAACGGCAGGAGAAGACGTGGGACGCGCTGGCCTTGAGCGCCCTCTCTGATACGGCGCTGGTGCTCGGCAAGGCGGCGGGCGTGCTCCCGCCTGTCATGCTGTTCGCGTTGCTCCTCGCGCCCGTTCACCTGGCCTACGGCATGGCCTGGGGCACGCCATGGGGCATCGTGCTCAGCGTCCAGGTCGTGTTCCTTGGAGCCGCGTTCGGCGCGGCCGGTCTGAGCCTGCTCTTCTCCTCAGCGTGCGGCCGCGTGCTGCATGCGGTCGCGCTGGCCGCGGCCGCGATCGTCCTGGGATGGTTCGCCGCGCTCGACGGCCTGTCCTACGCGGGGACTTCCACACGGTTTACCAGGGGGGGACACCCGTTCCGCCTGCTCGAAGACCTCGTCACATCCTCTGTATCCGTCGAGGTCGCCGGGCGGCGCGCCCTGGTCTTCCTGCTCGGCGCGGGGTTCGGGGGTGGTCTGGCATTGCTCGCCGCGACCCGACTGGCCCGGTGCCGGATCGAGGGCCCGGTGCTGGCGCTGCCGGGCCTGTTTCGGGTCCCGCCCGGCAAGACCGAGCAACTCTGGGACGACCCGGTCTACTGGCGCGAATGCCGTTCTCGCGGCGCCCGGCGGGCACTACGGATCGGCGGTCTGCTGCTCCTGGGGTTCGCGGTCGCCCTGACCGTGGCGCGGCGAGATCCGGCCAAGGGCGGTCTCTGGGGTCAGTTCGCCGATCTTTCGTTCAATTACCTGCGCCTGCTGATCATCGCCGGGATGCCCATGCTCTGCTTACGGGCGAGCGTCGCGATCGCCGACGAGCGGCTCCGCGGCATGCTGGCGCCGCTGTTCCTGGCCGGCATCGGACCGGCCGCCCTCGTCTGGTCGAAGCTCAAGGGCGCCCTCCGCCCGGCCATCCCGCTGACCGCAATGGTCGCAATCTTCTGGCTGGCCGATATGGGGACGATGATCGGCAGCTTGGCGGATCCGCGGCTCTGGTCGGACGGACTCGTGGTCCTCGCCGCTGTCGGGGCCGGCTACTTCCTGGCGGCCTCGCTGGGACTGCTGGCCTCGGCCTGTGCGCCCTCGCCCCGCGTGGCCCTGCTCACGGCTCTGGCGCTGCTGGTCGCATGGGACGCCGCGCCTCCGGTGATCCCCCAGGTTGTCCGGCTCGCCTGGCCCGGAATCCCGACAGAAATCCACCTCGGGTTCCTGATAGGCGGCACACCCGACCTTCATATCAACAGCCTCAGGGTCCACGTTTTGCGATTGCCGTACGCTGGCCCGGTGAGTTGGGTCGTCTCCTGGGTCGCCGTCACGACGCTCGCTGGCGTCGCCGCGTGGACCGCGGCCGTCTACCGGATGTCGCGCCAGCACGGTCGGCCGGCGAGGAGGTCGGCCAGGATTCCGCCCGGACCGGCGTGACCAGTCGAATTCCCGCAGCGCGAGCATTGTGCCGCAAGGAAACGGCCCCGGATGGGGGCCTCTCAGCGAATCGCCCCTCCGTTGACTCGCACCACCTGCCCGGTCAAGAACTCCGCGGCCGGACTGACGAGGAAGCAGGCCACGCGGGCGACGTCTTCGGGGGTGCCCCAGCGGGCCAGGGGGGTCTCGCGGAGGACCCGATTGTGCCAGGCGGATGAAGGGCGCAAATTGGCCATCCATGGTTTAAGCTTCATGTTCCGAATACCAGGTCGGCCTCGAGGGGCCCAAGCGTCTGTGGGTTCCCTGTGCGGATCACGCATGGAGGGTTGAAGAGGAAAACGGAGGTCCCTCATGGAATTCAACCGTCTCGACGTCTCGACCAAGGAACTGGTGTGGGACGACCCCGCCGCCTGGCTGGAACGCTACGCGATCAAGCCGCGCGGACCGGTCGAGGTGATCGACTCGGACATCACCACCCTGACCGCCTCCGCGGACAAGGTACTGAGAGTCGGCGGCCCGGAGCCCTACCTCGTTGATCTCGAGCCCCATTCCTACCACGATACCAGCCTGACGCGGACCCTCTGGTTTCGCCAGGTCGCCCTCGACTACCGTCACGATCTGCCGGTGCTCACCGTCCTGATCCTGCTGTGCAAGGAAGCCAACTCGCCGAGCCTGACCGGCAGTTATGAGCGAAGTCTGCCTGACGGATGGCCGACGAATCGGTACAATTACAAAGTCGTACGGCTCTGGCAGGAGGACCCCGAACCCTACCTGTCCGCCCCGGTCAACCTGGTGCCGCTGGCCCCTCTGACCAACGTCCCGGGGTCGGCAGAGGCGTTGCGTAACCTGGTGCGCCGGATGGCCGAACGCATCAATGCCGAGCCACAGCCGAGGGCGGAGAAACTCTGGACGGCGACATATCTGTTGATGGGCTTACGCTTCTCGGAAGAACTGGCGTTTCAGTTGTTGGAAGGAGTACAGACCATGTCGCAATCGACCACCTATCAGGCCATCTTGCGGGAAGGGCGGCAGGAAGGGCGGCAGGAGGGGCGGCAGGAGGGGAAAATCGAGGGAGAGCAGAAGCTCTTGCTTCGGCAAGGGACCAAGCGGTTCGGCAAGCCGGATGCCGCGACAATCGCCGCGTTCGAGGCTATCCGGGATCTCGATCGTCTCGAGGCGATCGGCGAACGGATTCTCGACCCGAACATCCAGGATTGGAACGACCTGTTACGGACCGCATGATCCTCGACGCTGTCGAGTGTCTGCGATTGGGCAGGCGCCGTAGCCTGGTGTCCTACAGGCGACATTTGCAGGCCTCACCCTTCGCTGCTGCACCGACTTTCCTACGGCCACAAAAGGGCCTTGAGTCGGCACCTCTCTCTCAGCGAATCGCTCCTCCGTTGACTCGCACCACCTGCCCGGTCAAGAACTCCGCGGCCGGACTGACGAGGAAGCAGGCCACGCGGGCGACGTCTTCGGGGGTGCCCCAGCGGGCCAGGGGGGTCTCGCAGAGGACCCGATTGTGCCAGGCGGATGAGGCCGATTGGCCCCATGCAGTCTTGATCCAGCCGGGTGCCAGCGCATTGACCCGCACTTGCGGAGCCAGGCTCAGCGCCAGGCTGCGGGTGAACGCCATGATCGCGCCCTTGGTCGCCGCGAAGAGCTCGCCGGAATCTCCTTCCATACCGGTCTCGGCCTGGTCCCACCCCATCGTCACGATCGCCCCGTGTCCCAGGGCTTTCATCCTTCGGCCGATCTCGTGGCAGAGCCGGATTGTCGCCACCACGTCGACCTGCCAGAGCAGGTCAAGCTTCGCGTCGAACGATAGCTCCGCGTTCGGGCCGGTCAAGGTGTCGGCCCCGGCAATCTGAAGCCAGGCATCCAGGCCATTCCAGACGGACCAAGCTCGTTCCACCAGGCGATCGCCGGCGGACCGGTCGGCCAGGTCGGCCATCAACACCTGGGATCGGACCCCAAACGACCGCAACTGGCCGGCGAGATCCTCGGCCGCCTGCGTCGACGTGCTGCCGTGGACGATCACATCGGCTCCAGCCTCGGCCAGCGCCAGGGCCACGGCCCGGCCAATGCCCGACGTGGAGCCAAGAACGGCCGCGCGCAGCCCGCGTAGGGGGAATAAGGAAGAATCCCGAGTCATCGCCGAGACGTCAAAGAGGTTCAAGGGGGCTGGCCTGAGGCCAGGTTTCTGGCGTACATTCTTCGTCATTCACGCTACCCGGATGCGGACGACGAAGACAAGCAGAGACAGCCCATGAATTCCTCTCTGAGACGATTGAGCCGGATCGCGGTCTGGCTACGAACGGGATGGTTGATCTTGGGCGTGACTCTGGTTCTGGTCATGCTTCTCGAGGTGAGCTTGCGCGGTTTCTTTGGGATCAAAGACCTGAGGAAGCCGCAGATTCCTCCCGATCCGAGGGTTGTCGCGGAGGATCGCGAAGGAGGGCGCTGGATGTCGCTGCACTATCGCGAACTCCAAGCTCTTTCGGACCGGTGGCAGCCTTACGTCTACTTTCGCCAGCGGCCGTTCTCGGGACAGACTGTCAACGTACTTGCGGACGGGACGCGGTCGACCTGGCTGCCGCCTCCATCGCCGGGCGAGGATGTAGGTGCCAAGCCGCTCAAGATTCTCATGCTCGGCGGCTCTTCGCTCTGGGGTTTCGGTGCCCGGGACGATCAAACAATTCCGTCGCTGATCGCGCGCGGACTTCATGAGCGAGGCATCCGCGCCGAGGTAAGAAACCTGGCGGAGATCGGTTATGTCAACACCCAGGAAGTCATCGCGCTTTTTCGAGAGCTCCAGCAGGGATACCGGCCCGACGTCGTGCTCTTTTACGACGGTGTGAACGACACAACCTCGGCCCTGCTGGAGGGCCAGCCGACCGTGACGACGAATGAGGTCAACCGGGTTCGCGAGTTCAACATCTTGCAGTCCCCGGGACGACTGGCCTCGGCATTTGCCGGATACCTGGTTCACAACTCGGCGATGTTCCGGCTCGCCGGGTCAATCGGCAGGAGATCCGGCCTGGGAATGGCCAAGGAACGGAGGCCGCCTGAAAACTTCGATCTGGCCGCCCTCGCGGCCGGAGTCATCCGCGGCTACTCGGCCAACCTTGAGATGGTCGAAGTACTCGGAAAGGCCTACGGATTCCGTCCCGTTTTCGTCTGGCAGCCGGATATCCTTTCGAAGCCGAAACTCGTTCCGTTCGAATCTGAGGAGAAGGCCAAGGTCGATTGGGCAAGCTCCTTGTTCACGGAAGTTCACGGGCAACTCGAGCGAGCCGACGAGCTTGTCTCCAACCGGGGCTTCGTCAACCTCAGCGGGTTCTTCTCGGAGACTGAATCGCTTCAGTTTCTGGACTTCTGCCATACGACGGAGGAGGCGAACGCAAGAATCGCCGCGGTGCTGGTTGCCAAGCTGATCGAGACAGTGAAGATCTCTCAGGGAACTCCATCGCCCATGCACTGATTCGAATGCCAGTACATTGTTCTGGCGTTTTTCTCCAGGTGCCGGTATCATCCCGCTTCTTCTCGGGCAGAGTGTCCCCATCTCGCCATGCGTCGGTGCTGGTCGGTTCCAATACACTCGCCGCTGTACCACGTCGTCGGACCTGATCTTGCCGGATCACCCACGGACGCGTGTTGCGGCTCGGGGCGAACATCGAGCCGAATTCTCGGTCAAATCCCAGGAAGGGAGCGCAGATGTTGCGTCATATCGTCGATCGGACACAGGGCCGTCGCGGAATCACTCTTTCTTGGATTCTTGGACTGATTCTGCTGATTCCGTCATGGGCCAGAGCTTCCAAGATCTCAAGCTCCGGCACCGGGAGAGACTTACGAGAGGAGGCCAGTGCCAGTTCATTACCCGTTTCAGCCAGCTCTTTGATCGGCATCCTTCAGGCCGGCACGCCGGTTTCCGAGACGAACACAACCACATTCAGCAACGGTTCCACGCAGATCGCCGATATCACGATCGTTCCCGACGCCAGCAACAGGACGGTCACGACAACCAAGGACATCACGCTGGCCGATGGCGATCAAGAAAAGGTGCTGGATATCGCGGCCATCTCGGGAAACACGGTCACTCAGACCGTGACGACAACCTTGCCCAGCGGTGCAATCCAGACCAAGGCAGAGACCGACGTCACCAGCGGGGACAAAACGATCGTCAAGGGAACCGTCTCCATGCCCGGTGGAGGCACCCAGACCATTGCGGGTCAGACCATCCAGAGTGGTTCGGAGTCGGTCACGACGTTGACAATCATCAATCGCGCAGGTCACGTTTATCACGACCGTATCACCATCACGCATAACGGTGGGCTCACGCAGACCGAGACGAACACGACCCAGGGACCGGGCGGCTCGATCAGGACGGTCAAGTCCACCACGGACACGGTGTTGAATTCGAGCGGGGCTGTTCAAACTGAAGCGGCTCAGTTTCTTACCATTCCCCCACCACGGGCCTCGGCTCAAGCCCTTGCTCTCGAGGCTCAGGTACTGGAGCCTTCGAGCGGGACCATCGCCACCGGCTCTGCCGTGCTGCCAGCGCCCGTTCCCGAACCTAGCACACTGATGTTCATTGGCCTGGTTTTAGGTATGGCCGGGCTTCGTCGCGTCCTGAGGGTGCTGACACTTTGACGGCACTGGTTTGACATGGCTCAGACCCCCTGGGACAATCACGAGCGAAAAAGGGGTCTTGCGGCTCAAATGGAAGACGTTGCAGCCCCGGCTTGTTTTTCCCGAGTCCGAGCCGATGATGCCCGACTCCGAGTCCTTGGGACTAACCCCATCGGGAGACGGCGGCCAGGCCGCCTCCGCCGTGATCGAGGCGGTCACCTGCCTGGTCTGCGGTTGCCTCTGCGACGACATCTCGTTGGTCAAGCATGGCGAGAACATCACCGCGGCTGAAAATGCATGCCCGCTTGGCCGGGAGTGGCTGCTGCGCGACCGATCGGATGAAGCCAACGGGCCCGCGGCTCTGATCAAAGGGGAGCCCGCTGAAGCGTCCGAGGCTGTGGACATGGCGGCCCAACTACTGAGGGAGGCGAAGGCTCCGATCATTATCGGACTCGGCCGGTCGACGAACGAGACCGTGGCTGCCGCCCTGGAACTAGCGGATCGAATCGGAGCAGTCGTCGAGCCGGGCGACGGGCGTCTGTCCGCACCGCGTTTGCTCGCCTTTCAGCGTGCCGGCCGGGTCTCAGCGAGCCTGGGCGAGGTCAAGAATCGGGCGGACGTCGTCGTGTTCTGGGGAGCGGATCCGGTGGTGAGCCATCCCCGACATTGGGAGCGCTATTCGGTTGAACCTCGGGGGCGGTTCGTGCCCGATGGCCGTGCAGGAAGAACCGTGATCGTTGTCGATGAGAAGCGCACGGCCACGGCCGAGCAAGCGGACCACTTCCTGGAGATCGACGCCAGCCGCCAGTTCGAGCTGCTCTGGGTCTTCCGCGCCCTGGTTCGCGGAGTCGATCTGGACCCGGCGCGGGTCCGTCAACTTGCGGGCGTCGAACTTTCTCGGCTGACGGAACTCGGCGATCGGCTCAGGGCCGCCCGCTACGGGGTCTTCTTTCATGGCTCCCTGATCGCTCAGGGAACGCTGAACGAAGCCACGGCCACTCTCGAGGCCGCCTATGGCCTGGTTCGCGACCTCAATCGACAGTCCAGGTTTGTGATCCTCGGTATGGGAGACCCGGGTAATACACCGGGAGCTGAGTCGGTTCTGACCTGGCAGACCGGATTCCCCGCGAGTGTGGACGTGTCCGCAGGCTATCCCCGATCGCTGCCCGGCGTCACGACCGTGAGCCGACGGCTGGGCTGCGGCGAGGCAGACCTCGCGCTGATCGTGGGATCGATTTCACCGGAGGTCCTTGATGCGAACTCCCGTGAAAACTTCGAGAAGATATCAAAGGTGATGATCGCACCGCCGGATGACACGGATTCCTGGGCCATAGAGCCTGATGTGAGGTGCTTCGCCGCCAGGCCGGGCCTTGGGGAGTCAGGGACGGTCACGCGGGTCGATGGCGTTTCGCTTCCACTGAGGCCGGTCCAAGAGTCCCTGCACATGAAAGAGCGGGAATGGCTCGAGGCCATCAGCCAGCGGATGACCTCTTTTCGGAATGCGTGTTTCTGATGGCAACACTGCGCATCGCCGGCGGCCGGGTCGTAGATCCGGCCAACGGCGTGAACGACGAAGTCCGTGATCTCTGGATCGACGGCGGCCAGGTAATCGCAGCGCCGGTCGACTCGACGGAGAGGGCAGTACGGACCCTCGATGCGCGAGGGTACGTGGTGATGCCCGGCGGCGTGGACGTGCATTCGCACATCGCCGGTTCCAAGGTCAACGGCGCGCGGGCGCTCCGGCCCGAGGAGCGGAGGAGCCGTGAAACGGTCTGGCCGCGTCGCGAGGGATTTCGGTCGGGAACGATCGGGAGCGTGCCCAGCACGTTCGTCACGGGGTATCAGTACGCCGGGCTGGGATATACGACCGCGGTCGATGCGGCGATCCCTCCGCTGGGTGCCCGCCAGGCCCACGCCGAGTTTCGTGACACCCCGTTGCTCGACAAGTTGATGCTCGTGCTGATGGGGAACCACCACGCGATCCTCGACCAGGTAGGCAAGGGCAATGACGAACGGCTGTGCCAAACAGTGGCATGGCTGCTGGATTCCGCAAAAGGCTACGGGGTCAAGGTCGTCAATCCGGGCGACGTGGAGCAGTGGAAGCAGGGCGGAACCCGGCTGGCTGCCTGGGATGACCGCGTCGATCACTTTGGCGTGACTCCTCGTGAGATCGTTGTGGGGCTGGCCCGCGCCGTTGACGCGATGGGGCTTCCCCACCCGGTTCACCTCCACGGAATGAATCTCGGCATACCCGGCAACTGGGAAACGACGCTGGAGGGGCTGCGCGCACTCGACGGGCATCGCGTTCACCTGGCACATATCCAGTTTCATAGCTATGGCGGCTCGGCCGATCAGAAGGGCGGTTTCGGTCCGATGGTCGGCCCGCTCGCCGACCACGTCAACAGTCACGAAGGGGTGACGGTCGACGTCGGTCAAGTTCTCTTCGGCGAAACCACCAGCATGACGGCGGACGGGCGGCTCGGGCAGTACCTGGCCGAGCTCACCGGACGGAAGTGGCTGAGCGTCGACATCGAGCAGGAGGACGGCTGTGGGGTGGTTCCCATCACCTATGACAACCGAAATCACGTGCATGCCCTTCAGTGGGCGATCGGCCTGGAGTGGTTCCTGCGCGTGGACGATCCCTGGCGGATTGCCCTATCCACCGACCATCCCAATGGAGGATCGTTCCTGGCGTACCCGCAGATCATCGCCTGGCTGATGGACAATGGGCTGCGGAACGAGGCGACGTCGAAGTTGCCCGCGGCGGTCTTGGCCCAGAGCGGGCTCTCGGACCTGTCCCGCGAGTACACGCTTGCCGAGATCGCCATCATCACCCGTGCGGCTCCGGCGCGGATCCTGGGATTATCGCGGAAAGGTCACCTCGGCCCCGGAGCTGACGCGGATATCACGATCTATTCCCCGGATGACGACAAGCGGCGGATGTTTGCCTTGCCTCGGTATGTCATCAAGGCCGGCGAGGTCGTGGTGGACGATGGTGAATTGAAAGCTTCCCCGCAGGGCTCGACGCTTCTGGTAGCGCCTGAGGTTGATCCAGGAGCGAGGCGGGAACTTGAAGCTTGGTTCTTGAGCGAGGCATCCCTGCACCCCTTGAACTTCCGGGTCGGAGAGACCGAAGTGGGCCGCTCCATGGTAGTACAGGGCGGCAGCAAGAAGCCAGAGCGAACGACGGGCTAAAGAGGCTGGATCATGGAGCTTGACAGTGTGACGATTGTTGATGCGTTCGCCGAGGCCTTTCCGATGACGGCGGCGCGGGCGATCATCACGGCCGACACTCCGGGATGGGCGGAGATTGCCGGCGGCACGATGTCCGGCTATGCGACAAGCGTGATCGCCTGCGATGCCGAGGCCGCGATCGAACGGGTTCTTGGCCCCGACCAGACTCCCGACGGCCGACCCGGAGTGAGCGTCTTGCTATTCGCCTTCAGCCGCGACGCCTTGGAGAAAGCCCTGGTGAACCGCGTGGGCCAGTGCGTGATGACCTGTCCCACGACCGCCTGCTACAACGGCCTGCCCATCGAAGAGAAGACTGTCAAGGTCGGGGGCAGCTTGCGCTACTTTGGGGACGGCTGGCAAATTTCCAAGAGGCTTGCGGGGCGACGGTACTGGAGGGTTCCGGTCATGGACGGCGAGTTCACCTGCGAGGAGACGTTCGGCACACGCAAGGGAGTCGCGGGCGGCAACCTGATTTTGATGGGGACCGATCCCGCGGGCACGCTGGCCGCGACGGAAGCAGCCGTCCGGGCCATGCGCGTGGTTCCCGACGTCATCCTTCCGTTTCCCGGGGGGATCGCGCGATCGGGCTCGAAGGTGGGCAGCAAGTACAAGGGCTTACGGGCGAGCACGAACACCGCGTTCGCGCCGACGTTACGCGGGATGGTGGCCACCGAGTTGCCGCCGGAAGTGCGCTGCGCTTACGAGATCGTGATCGACGGCCTGTCGCTTGAATCTGTCGAACGCGCCACGGCGATCGGGATCCGCGCCGGGGCGCGTTCTGGTCAGGGCATTCGCGCGATCACCGCTGGTAACTACGGCGGTAAGCTCGGACCCTTTCACATCCGGCTGCATGATGTCTTGACCCGGTTCGGATCCAGGGGTGGAGACGGCTCCGCTGCTGCCGCGATCGAAGAGAAAGGTTGAAGCGATGTCGCTCACTTTGACTTGGCAAGCCGCAACCGCGATGGCGGTGGATGGGTCCGCGCTGCGTCCCGAATGTTATGTGGACTGTTCGGCCGACCAGGTAAGCCGCATCCGCTTGGGCGTGGGCAACGGCACGATGGAGCTGGGGGAGCTGTTTCGCGTGGAGGGGTCTGGCGGCGACGATGGGCTGACGATTGTCGGTGATCTGACCCACGTCCACGGGCTGGGGCGGGAAATGTCCCGGGGGCATCTGCTCATCAATGGGGATGTCGGGCCGCAGCTTGGCGCCGAGATGACCGGGGGGACAATCGAGCTTGAAGGTTCAGCCGGCGACTGGGCTGGCGCGGAGATGCGGGGGGGGATGATCAAAATCCGAGGGAACACCGGCGACTTTCTGGGCGCGGCGTATCCGGGCAGCCGTCTGGGGATGCGCGACGGAGTGATTTTGATTGAGGGTTCCGCTGGCGATGACGCCGGCCTCCAGATGCGTCGCGGCCTGATTGCGATTCGTGGCAGCGCCGGCGGGGGACTTGGTCGTGCCATGATCGCGGGAACGGTCATCGCCTTGGGATCGGTAGGCCGGCGGATCGGGGCGGGGATGAAGCGCGGGACACTGATCTTGCCGTCATTTTCCGGACCGCCCGAGGAACACCTGCTGCCGACTTTCGCCCGGGCCGGCCGATTTCCGTCGCCTATCTTGACCGTGTATTTTCAGCAGCTCTCGGAGTGGGGTTTCTCGATGCCTCGGACGGTATCCGCCGCGTCTCTGGACCGTTACAATGGTGACATGGTGGTGGGAGGCCGGGGTGAGATCCTGGCGGGACAGCAGGGCACCTAAAGCACTAGTAACAGGCGGGTGGCCGGTACGATGACTATGTCCGTGAACCGACGCGGCCTCTGGTTGGTCGAGGCGATCCTGGCTCACGTGCAGGAGCGCAGGGCCGTCCTGCATCTGATCGAGGGAGGCGGAAGATACATCGACTGTGGAATTGATACGCCCGGCGGCCTGATACTCGGCGTCGAGCTGGCGCTCGTCTGCCTGGGCGACCTGGCTCTGGTGACGCTCGTGCCCGGAGAAGTTGCCGGACGTCCCGTGCCGACGGTTCAAGTAGTGACCGATCATCCGGTACAAGCTTGCCTGGCAAGCCAGTACGCCGGTTGGCCGATCACGCGAGGGTAAGTATCTCGCCATGGGCTCGGGCCCGATGTGCGCGGTACGGGGACGCGAGCCGATTTACGACACGATCGCTTTTCGCGAGACCGAAACCTCGGTCGTTGGCGTGCTCGAGACCCGCAAGCCGCCCACGCCGGCCGTCTTTGCCAGGGTTGCCGAGGAATGCAATGTGTCTCCTTTATCGGTGACCCTGCTCGCCGCCCCGACGGCCAGTCTTGCCGGTGGATTGCAGGTCGTGGCGCGCTCGGTCGAGACCGCGATGCACAAGCTTGCGGAGCTCAAGTTCGACCTGGGCCGGATCCTGTCGGCCCACGGCTCCGCGCCCTTGCCTCCCGTCGCGAGCGACGACCTGGCGGCCATCGGCCGGACCAACGACGCGGTGCTTTATGGAGCGCGGGTTGTGCTCTACGTCACAGGCGATGATGAAAGTCTGGAACAGATTGGACCGCGGGTCCCTTCGTCTTCATCACGCGACCATGGCGAGCCATTCGCGTCGATCTTTGCCCGCTACAATCACGATTTCTATGCTGTCGATCCCCTTCTTTTCAGCCCGGCCCAGGTTGTCTTCGAGAATCTGGAAACCGGCCGCAGTCATGCCTTCGGCGGCATCGACACCGAAGTGCTGGCCCGGTCGTTCTGGAGCTGAGCCATTACCCGCTTCCCGCATCGCTCGTCTTTGATTTTGCAAACCTGAGCATCGATATCCTCGCCGATGACGACCTTCGTTGCCCTGGTTTCTGGCTTTGGCTGGCATGTCGCCGATCTACAGCGCGCGGCCGGTGATCTCGATATCCAGCTCAGGGCAGTGCCGTTCCCTCAGGTCTCGACTCAGGTTGGCGGAGGGCGGCCAAGGATTGAGGCCGAGGGTGTCGAGCTGACCGAAGCCGATGGCGTGCTGGTCAGGATGATGCCTCCGGGCAGCCTGGAGCAGGTGGTTTTCCGGATGGATGCGCTCCATAGAGTGGCCGCCGCGGGAGTTCCCGTCTGGAATCCGCCTCGCGCCGTCGAGGCGGCCGTCGACAAGTACCTGACCCTGGCATTGCTGGACCAGGCTGGCATTGCTGTGCCGAGAACCTGGACCGGTCAGACGGCCAATGAAGCGATTACTGCATTTGACGACCTGGGAGGCGACGTGGTCGTCAAGCCACTATTCGGCTCCGAGGGGCGGGGGCTCGTTCGCGTGAGCGACCGCGAGATCGCCTGGCGCACCCTGCATACGCTCGAACGCCTGGGGGCGGTACTTTATCTCCAGCAATTGATCCGCCATCCCGGCCATGATCTTCGGGTTTTCGTCCTGCGGGGACGGGTTCTGGGAGCGATGCGCCGATTTGCTCCGTCCGGGGAATGGCGTACCAATGTCTCACTGGGCGGTCGGGCCGAGCGCGCGGAGATCGACGATGAGGCAGGCCGACTGGCAGTCTCCGCCGCCTCGGCCATCGGTGCCGAGATCGCGGGCGTGGACCTGATCGAGGACCTTGGACGAGCGAGGTTGACTGTCCTCGAAGTCAACGCGGTTCCCGGATGGAGGGCACTCTCAAGGGTGACGGGCATCGATGTGGCGAAGGCGATCCTCGTGGGATTGAGAGATGCTGGCCGATGAATGAACCAGACTCTGGCCAGAGAGCCGATACTGCCAGCTCGCTTTCGGCGGGACGGCTCGCCCAGATCGCCTGCTTAATGGAAGTCACGGCGCAAAAGCCGGGCAACGTGCATCGCTTCCGCGATTTTTCGGATCTTCATTATCTCGACTTCTTGCTCAGCGCGACGGCCATTGGCGAACCCCTTGACCAGGCGAGTCAGCGGGGAATCGGCGGCACTGTGCTGGCCGCGGTGAAGGCCACGAGGCAGGTGGTCAAGACCAACACAAACCTGGGAATCATTCTCCTGCTCAGCCCGCTCGCGGCCGTACCACGGTCGCTCGACCTCGCGGAGGGCGTCGAGCAGGTACTCGCGGCGACGACGAGGGACGATGCCCGTCTTGTCTTCGAGGCGATTCGCCTGGCATCACCGGGCGGCATCGGCCGGGTCGACGATCAGGATATCGCCGATGAGCCGACGATGACGCTCCGCGATGTCATGGCCCTCGCGGCCGATCGCGACCTGGTCGCCAGGCAGCATGCCAACGGCTTTCACGAGGTTTTTCGGGAAGTGCTGCCGGCACTTGCCGACGCGCTGAAGAGCAGGCAACCGCTGGAAACAGGGATCATTCTTGCGTTTCTGAGTACGCTGGCCCGGCATCCTGATTCCCTGATCGTACGCAAGGCTGGGCATGACGTCGCATTGAGCGTGAGCAAGAAGGCCGACGAGGTGCTTCAAGCGGGCTGGCCGGGCGTCTCTGAGGCCGATCACCGGATGCGAGAACTGGACTCCTGGCTCCGCTCAAAGGGAAATCGGCTCAACCCCGGAACGACGGCCGACCTGGTAACGGCCGCCTTGTTCGCGGCGCTTCGGAATGGCACAATTCAATTGCCACGTCCAGCCGGCCCTTTGAGCTGGTCGGCGTCATGAACTGTCTGCTGCAACTCCAGGAGTCGAGGCTGTGTCGAGTTCGCGGTTCAAGGTCACGGTTACTAAAGATTACCTGGTGTTCTCCTCCGGGCACTTCATCACCTATGAGGGCGATCAATGTGAGCGGTTGCACGGCCACAACTACCGGACGGCGGTCGAGGTTGAAGGCGATCTTGACGAGAACCACTATGTCGTGGATTTCATTGCTCTCAAAGATATGACGCGCGTCATCACCGACGAGCTCGATCATCGGATGCTCTTGCCCACCCGGAACCACTTGATCGGATTGCAGGATGAGGGTGCGAACCTCCGGGTGACTTATCGTAACCGCATGTGGAGTTTCCCACGCGACGAATGCGTGCTCTTGCCAATCGCCAACACCACGGCCGAGCTCCTGGCCGATTACATAGCTGGACGACTGCGTCAGGAGATGGCCGCAAGAGGTTGGAAAGTGCCCCGCGTCTTGCGCGTCGAGGTCGAGGAGAATTTTGGTCAATCGGCCGAGATCGAATGGCACGCCGACTGAACGTGCGTGACCTGGAAGTCGAACTGAGTTCGTTAGCCCAGGCGATCGAGTTCCCTGCGTCCGATCCGGCCGTCATGCAACGCCGAACCAACGAGGGCGGCCGCCACGCCAGAGTTCTGAAGGGCGAGGAGTTCCTCGATGGCCGAGATTCCTCCGCCCACGCTCAGCTCCACGGTGGGATAAGTCATGCGAAGCCGCGAGAGCAAGTCGCCTGTGCCAATTCCCCGGCCAGTGCCGACGCGTGCGAGATCGAGCAGCAGCAAGCGGCAAACTCCCAGGTCGAGAACTTGCCGCGCGAGGCTCTCCAGATCCGTCGTAGACCAGTTCGCACCGTTGGGCAGTCGAGGTACGCCTTCAAACATGTCGAGGCTAACGACAACGCGGCGGGGGTCGGTTCGCTCGAGGATACCGCGAACAGCGTCAGGACCGGCGACGGTTTCGAGGCCGATCACGATGGTGGTCTGCTCGAGATCATCGAGTACGCTCAGGTCTTCCTCATCCCTCAATCCGATGTCAATCCAGAGATGCACATTCAGAAGGCCAAGGCTGCGATACAGCTTCAGATTTAAGTTACGGCCCGCGATGGCGTCGAGGTCGGCCAGGTAGAGATCTCGGAGGTCAAGCTGGGTGCGGTAGGCTCGGGCCAGTTCCAGCGGCTCACAGGAGGGATGCAGGAGGCTATGAACCCGCCGATAATGGGAGCGAATTCCTCCCACGGCATGAACAGCCAGCCCGTTCTTGATGTCAAGCACGGGTATCACGCGAAATGGGCTCTCGAACATGGGTTCCACGATACCGCTCACAATCCTGGTTCATGAATGGGTCACTGGCGGCGGTCTGGCCGGCTCGAGCGTTCCGCCGTCCTGGGCGGCCGAAGGTCTGGCCATGCGGCGGGCGATCGCCGCCGACTTCGCAAGACTTCCGGGTCCGGGTGCGCGAGTCGTGGTGACGACCGACCCGCGCTGGGCCGACGAGTCCGGCACATGGACGACCATTTGAATGGATGCGGCAAAGCCATGTCAATGGATCGGCAACCTGGCGCGGGATGCAGACTATACCGTGATCATCGCGCCGGAGACGAGGGGAGTGCTGGCCGGAATGACCAGTGCCCTGGAGCGCGCAGGCGTTGAGTCCCTGGGTTGCTCCGCACGAGCCATTGAGCTGGCCGGAAACAAGGCGCGGCTCGCGGAATGGCTTGGTGCGCGGGGAATCTCAACTCCGTCGTGCCGGACGGTCAAGCCCTCCCTGGGGCTTCCCGACGATGCGAGTTATCCCGCCGTACTCAAGCCGCTGGATGGGGCCGGTTCGGTCGAGACGTTCCTGGTATCGAATACTTCCGACGTACCTCCCTCGGCACGGACGATGCCGGTCGCGTTGCTTCAACCCTATCAAGCGGGATTACCCATGAGCGCGAGTTTCTTCGTCGGGGCCGATCGTGCCTGGCTGATTGGGATCGGCCGCCAGAGGATGATCATCGAGGGCGGTCGATTTGTGTATCAGGGTGGCGAAATACCTGTGCCGTGCGAGCCGGCGGAAGCACTTCTCAGGGAGGCCATCGAGTCGCTGGAAGGCTTGCGCGGATTTGTGGGCGTGGACTTTGTCTGGGAAACCGAGACCGGCGTTATTCACGTGCTGGAGGTCAACCCGCGTGCGACCACGTCGTTTGTAGGACTGAGCGGGCTCTTGCCTCCCGGCCATCTGGCAGCGTGCTGGCTGGCGTCCTGCGGCGTTCCGGGATATGACGGCGAATTGCTGGTGACGCTTGCCGAGAACGTGCGGCGGCAATCGCCCGTCTCGTTCGACGCGAACGGCACGGTTCGGCCCGTTGCTCGCAAGGAGGTGACCTCATGAGCGAGCTGACGATGCTTGCGACTTCGACGAGCCGGTGGTTGGCTCTTGATGTCGGGGGAGCAAATCTCAAAGCGGCACACAGTGATGGTGTAGCGAAAAGCGTGCCTTTCGAGGTCTGGCGGCGACCTGAAGTGCTAGGCAGGGCAATCGCGGAACTGGCCTTGTCGCTTCCGCCTTTTGATCAGGCCGCGATCACGATGACGGCCGAGCTGTGCGACTGCTACCCGACGAAGTCCGACGGCGTGCTCGCGATTGTCGCAGCCGTCGAGCGTGCACTTTCCGGCCGGCCCGTATGGGTCTGGGGCATTGACGGAAACTTTCACAAGCCGGACGAGATCCGGCGTCGTCCGGAACTGCCGTCCGCGGCCAACTGGCTGGCGCTGGCCACGGCGGCGGCCCATCGTGTTACCGAATCCCGCGGGCTGCTGATCGATATCGGGTCGACAACCACGGACTTGATTCCGTTCGATCGAGGCTGTGTTGCTGTCCAGGGCCGCACCGACACCGAGCGCCTACGGACGGGAGAGCTCATTTACGCGGGAGTCGTGCGTACCCCGGTGTGCGCACTGGCTACCGAGCTTTCCCTCGGGCAAGGGCCCCCCGTTGGACTGGCCGCCGAACTCTTCGCGACAACGCTCGACGTGTTCTTGACCCTGGGAGACCTCGACCAGGATCCGGAGAATCTGGCAACCGCCGATGGCCGCGGGGCCACACTCGACGCCGCGCGCGACCGCCTGGCCCGGATGATCGGCGGCGACCGTGAGACGTTCTCTGCCGAGGATGCCCTGGTGTTTTCGAGATCGGCCGCGGAATCCCTTTTGAGCCGGCTGGCTCACGCGGCCCAGCGCGTCTGTCAGGCGACCATCGGTAAGCCCGAGGTCGCAATGATCGCGGGCTCTGGCGAGTTCCTGGCGCGGAGGTTGGCAGCGCGAATTCTTGAACCGGACGTCCCCGTGATCATTCTTTCCGAGGTCTGGGGACACCCGGCTTCCGTGGCGGCTTGTGCCCGCGCCTTACTCGATCTTGTCATCGAATATGAGCATGCGCCTAGTCTGAATGGATTGTGAGATGACGCTGAACTCTGGAAGGCCGGTGGCATCGAGCCTGGGTCTCGTGGTGATCAAGGTGGGCGGCAGCCTGTTCGACTGGCCCGAATTGCCTCGACGGCTCGCGGCCTTCCTGGACCGTAACCGCAGTCATGAGCCTTGCCTCCGCGAGCAGGCAGTCCTGATCGCTGGTGGTGGACCGTTTGCGGACATCATCCGGACCATGGACAAGACACACAGTCTGGGTGACGAGATACGCGCACCGCCTTGCGATTGCGTCGCTTGATCTCACTTCCGAGATGCTTGCCGCGCTTCTGCCGGGTTCCGCAGTTGTGCATCGTGCCAACGAACTGCGGGCCTGCCGGAAACGGAGCCGGATACCGATTCTCGCGCCTCGCCGGTTTCTCGAAGCGCTCGATGACCGTGGGCCCGATCCCCTCGCAGCAACCTGGGATGTCACCTCGGACTCGATCGCCGCCCGAATCGCTGTGTTGCTGGGGGCCAGGCGCCTTGTCTTGCTCAAAAGCGTGGAACCGCCTGCGGACATTGATCTCGGCGAGGCCACACGGCTTGGCCTGGTTGACACGATGTTCCCGATAATCGCCAGTCAACTGGACATCGTGGAAATTGCCTCTTTGCGTGAGGCTGAGCCGCGGTTGCGCTCGTTCACGACCTCTCGCACAAGGAACGAAACGGAGCCTGATCGACCGAGGGAGTAGGATGACAGCTCGTCACTCGCTATTCTGAAATGCTGCCGAAGTTGCCGGCATTACTATCAACCACGGGAACCGTGCACCCTTCCGCCATCGAGTCCGAGAGTCATGTCTCAACCGAAATTGATTGCCGTCGATCATCCTGAACTTCCGGCGCTCGTGGTTTCCGCGCGTTTGCGATCGCAGCTCGTCTACTTCATGACCCCGCCCGATACGCCCGGTGTTCCGGCCCTGGGTGAGAGCGAGTACTGGCTTGCCCGAAATGACGTCAGCAAGTGGCTGGACGACGGAGTTTTGTTACTCGTCTCTCCGCTGGACACGGAAAACATGACGGAGGTCGAGCTGTCCGACGAGCAAGAAGTCTTGCTTGGCTGGCTACAGAAACATCAGGTGCAACATGTCCGGGTCGTCGAATAGACGAGCGGGAACGAAACCCTGGAATCAAGCCAGGATTCCGTAAATGACTTCGCCATGAACATCGGTGAGGCGCATGTCGCGGCCGCCGAATCGATAGGTCAATCGCTTGTGGTCGATGCCCAGAAGGTGGAGCATCGTCGCGTGCAGGTCATGGATCTCCACCTTGTTCTCCACGGCGTGGTAGCCGTAGTCATCCGTCGCGCCGTAGATGGTTCCCCCTTTGATGCCGCCGCCGGCGAGCCAGACTGTGAAGCCGTAGGGATTGTGATCGCGGCCGTCCGAGCCCTGGGCCATTGGAGTCCGGCCAAATTCACCGCCCCAGAGGATCAAGGTCGAGTCGAGTAACCCACGGGCCTTGAGATCCGCGAGCAAGCCCGCGATCGGCCGATCGACGGCGCGCGCGTTGTTCTCATGGCCCGCCTTGAGGTTGCCGTGCTGATCCCAGCGGTCGCCTCCGACAGCGGGACACAGCAGTTCGATGAATCGAACGCCTCGCTCGACCAGGCGGCGGGCGATCAGGCATTCACGGGCAAAAATTTGGGTGGGCGGAAACGGGTCGTCCAGGCCGTAGAGCCGGCCCGTGGCCGCCGATTCCCGGGTCAACTCCATCAATTCCGGAACCGCGGCCTGCATCTTGAAGGCGAGCTCATAATTGCCGATGGCGGTCTCCAGGCTGTCATGATGACCCATCCGCCCGAGCACAGACTCGTCGAGACCGCGAAGCAGCTCGATCTTCCGTTGCTGCGACGCGCGCGAAGGCTCGGTGGGTTCGATATTTGCCAGAGCCGGGGTCGTCGGTTTGAAGAGTGAGCCCTGAAACGAGGCCGGCAAGAACCCGCTGCTGAAGCAGTCCATGCCTCCCGGCGGGATCAGGCCGCCATTGAGCACCACGAACCCGGGCAGATTCTGGGATTCGCTTCCCAGGCCGTAGGTGACCCAGGCGCCCTGGCTGGGACGTCCCTGGAGCCCGCTGCCGGTGTGCAGGAAGTAATTGGCACTGGTGTGTTCCGAGAAGGTCGAAACCATCGAGCGGACGATCGCCAGGTCATCAACATGCTGGGAAATCTGGGGAAACAGGTCGCTGACCGGAATTCCGCTGCCGCCGTAGGGGCGGAACTTCCACGGGCTCGCCAGCACGTTGCCCACATTGTTGAACTGGGTGGGATGCGTCTTCACCTGGATCGGCCGGCCATGCTCGCGATCGAGACGCGGTTTGGGATCGAATGTATCCACCTGGGACGGACCACCGTCCATGTAGAGAAAAATCACGCTTGAGGCCTTCGGTGCGAATTGCCCGTGCCTGGGGGCAAGCGGATTGGCGGCCTTTGCGGAATCAGCCCCGCCGATGGACGCTTCACCGAGGCCTGCGCCAAATGCCGGTTCGCGCAGCAGTGCCGTCAGGGCCAGGGCGCCGAATCCGTTCGCACAGCTCAGGAGCATGTCGCGACGGATGAGAGGCGGGGTGATGAAGTTGCGACAATGCATAGGAGTCTTTTCCGATGGAGTGATTGGTCCACCTGGGCACGTGAAGGTCAGTCGATGAAGATAAACTCTTTGACATTGAAAAGAACATGACACAGGTCTGCCCAGGCCACCGGGTCCGCTTGATCGCGGCGGGTGCCCGGACGGCTTGTGAGGAATGCCACGCAACGGCCTGTTTCTTCGTCGGTCGGTGGCCTGCCAAATGCGGCCTCGAAAAGGCGAGTGATCCGGCCGCGATCGGATTCCTGGGGATCTGCAAGAAGTCGGTCAACCCAGCGGCGGGCGAGATGAGCGACCAGAGGATCGTTCATCATCGTCAAGGCCTGGGCGGGGACGTTCGACACATTGCGCCGGCCCATGGTCGAGAACGGCACTGGTGCATCAAAAGCCAGGAACATCGGGTTCAGGAAGTTGCGCCGGACACTCAGATAAATGCTCCGCCGTCCATCACCGTCGAGTGGTCCCGAATGCGTGGGCCGTCCCCGGCCATCCATGAACGAAGAGAGATACGAGGGGACGCTGGGTCCGAGCATCGACGGGAAGAGCTGTCCCGAAACCGTCAGGAGGGCATCGCGGATTGTCTCGGCTTCCAGCCGCCGCACGTTCATGCGGTGGAGGTAGACATTGGTGGGGTCAAGCCGGTCGGCATCGTCGCGTAGTCGGCTGCTCATCCGGTACGAGCTGGAAGTGACCATCAACCGGTGCATTGCCTTCATCGACCATCCCCGCGCGATGAATTCACTGGCCAGCCAGTCGAGCAACTCCGGGTGACTGGGCTTCTGGCCCATCACGCCGAAGTCGTCGACCGTTTTCACGAGCCCCTCGCCGAAATGGTGCTGCCAGAGCCGGTTGACAAGCACGCGAGGCAAGAGCGGATTGGTGCGGGGATCGATCAATTGCCTGGCGAGCTCCAGTCGGCCGCTCTCCTCGGCGACAGTCGCGTGGCCCGCACCTCCCAGGACTTGAAGGAACCGCCTGGGAACAGGCAATCCCGGATTGCGGTGATTGCCACGGATCAAGATCGATTGATCCTCTCCAGTGCCATCGGCGATGGCCAGCGAAAAGGTAGGCTCGGGTATCGCGGCTTCGATTGACCGGTACTCGGCCAGGGCCGCCTCGAGTCGATCAGCCAGGGGTTTTCTTTGCAACCGGAGCTCGGAAAGCATGGGCCGCAGTTCGAGCGGAGCGGGTTGCGGCGTGGACGCACGATCCGGGGGAGACTGGTCGGATATGCGAATTTCCTCGATGGCGACAGATCCCTGGCTGTCGGCGATCCGCGTCTGCGCACCGTTGAAATCGGTCGAGGCGCCATCGGCAATCTCAAGGTAGGCCCGATGGCCCATCCACATGCCGAGGTCCTGAGTAATCCAGCGGGCCTGACTCCCCGTGTCGACAGTGACGGTGAGCCCGCCATAGATCGGGTCGCGGATCTTCTCATACCCCTCGATCACGATATTGAGACGAGCGCCTTTGCCGGCAACCAGCCAGTGGACAAAACGGTGGTCGATCGTGAAGGTGCGCGACCGCAAGACGCCAGCAAGCTTCTCAGCGACCAATCCGCTATGCGCCTGGCCGGGCCTTATGGGGAACAGTCGTGCGTCGGCCTCATCAAGACTCAGCAGAAAATCGCCGAGACGGCTGGGATGGTCACCGAAGGCATCACCGGTCGGGAACCAGCCGTCGAACGTATCAGCGTCGAACAATTCGAAAACGGTTGCGTCACGATTTCCGCGGGGCGACGGCTCCGGTTCAAGGGCGAGCTTGACCGCCCGGCTCATCGGCTCGGTCAACATCGGCCTGGCCTCGAGCAGCATGGCGCGGATTACCTGCTTGAGGTCGTTCAGCCGGCTGGCCCGGGCGGCAATTCGTTCGGGTGGATCGATGAACGCCTGCTGGTGGCGAGAACTTTTCAGGAATCCGGCCAGGGCATAGTAGTCTTGCGAGGTGATCGGATCAAACTTGTGATCGTGGCACCGCGCCATCCCACCGTCAAACCCAGCAGGCTCTTGGAGAAGACGTCGATCTGATTATCGATGCGCCTCATTGCCTCTTCTCGCAGGTCCACCGGCGAGTGGGTGCCTTCGCCCAGGAAAAAAAAGCCTGTGCCGACGATCGATTCATTGAAACCCTCGCGGGGATGCCGTCTCGGGCTGGCCAGCAGATCGCCGGCGACCTGCTCGATCACGAATTGATCGTACGGCAGGTCCGCGTTGAGGGCCCGGATCACGTAGTCGCGGTATCGGAAGGCGTTGGGAATCTCGTAGTCGAATTCATGTCCGGCCGTCTCGGCGTAGCGAACAAGATCCAGCCAGTGTCTTGCCCAGCGCTCGCCATGGCGAGGGCTGGCGAGTAGCCTGTCAACCAGTCGGTCGTACGCACCTGAAGAATCGTCAGCCAGGAAGGCCGAGACCTCGGCGGGCTCAGGCGGAAGGCCCCACAGGTCGAAGGTCAAGCGGCGGATCAGCGTGCGTCGGTCTGCCTCCGGCGCCGGGGAAAGTCCATGGCGTTCCATGGCCGCCATGATGAACCGATCAATCGCGTTCCGAGGCCATGTCTCGTGGTCCCCGTTCAATCCTGGCGGATTCGTCTTCGTGATTGGCTGGAAGCTCCACCATTTTGATCTCCGCTGGAATTCACCGGGCGTATCGAGTACCGGTGGAAGGCCCGAAGGACTTGCCACCTCGGCTCCTGTCTTGCTCTTTCCTGTCGAATCGGGCCCCCAGGGTGCACCTTGCTTGACCCAGCGGGTCAGGATCGCGGTTTCCTCGGGCCGCAGTTTCGATTTCGGAGGCATCTGATAGAGTTCGCCGTAGTTGACAGCGTCGATCAGAAGGCTCTTCTCAGGCAGGCCGGGTACGACCGCTGGTCCGGTCAGGCCCCCCGTCACCGCTCCTTGACGAGAATCCAGCCGCAGACCTCCCTTGTGCTTTGACGGCCCATGGCATCCCTGGCACCGTTCGACCAGAATCGGTCGGACACTCTTCTCGAAGAACTCGATGGCGGAGGGATCGATCTTGCTGTTCTCGATCTCGGGCACTGGTTCACCGGTACGGCCCGCGGTGCAGACGCTGCAGAATATGAGAATGAAGACAATGCGGAATCGGGCGAATCGTTTGCCTCTGTCTCCCGGCCTCAAACTCATCTTTGCGCCCTCTGGTTAGCAGTGTGATCCACGGTTCACCCGCATGAAGACTCGTCCGGACGATGATAGTCTGCGTGATTAACAAAGATTTTACGTAAGTTCTCTCGGTTTCTGCCACGAGCAACCAACCCGAAACGAGATGAGGCACGAAGCCATGCACCCGAGCTGCCTGGCCGACATGGAGCTCGAACCACGATGAACAGTCTGCTCCCTCTTACCACGCTCCTCGCATGTGCGGTGGTTTTCGTTGTGTTTCTGCTATGGTATGGAGGTGGCGGCCGCGCCATGCCCGAGGCTGAAGCCAATGCGCTCCTGAATCGTGTGCAGCTCAATGCCCAGGCAGCGGGCATTCCAGCGATGCCGGAGCTGCTCGAATCGCTCCGCGAGGTGGGCAGGGAAGACGATGGCCGCGAGTTTGTCATGGTCAACCTGATCAAGTACCGGCATAAGGCCGCTTATCCACCAGGTTTCTCGTACAACGACGACCCGCACGCAGCCGATGCGAGATACAACCGGGCCGTCATTCCTCTGCTCTTGAAGCGAGCCTGCGTACCGGTTTTTCTTGGAATCACGGTGGGCAGGTTCCTGGCCCCCGACGGAGTCGACGAGTGGGATCGCGTTGTTCTTGTCCGCTACCGAAGCCGGCGTGACTTGCTGAGGATGTGCGCCGAACTCGCGAGAGATCGCGCGGACATACATAAATGGGCGGCGATCGAGAGAACTCACGTTTTTCCTGTGCGCATTGCCCTCAGCCTGATCCTGGTCCGAGCGATCATCGGAATTCTGCTGGCTCTTCTTGGCGTCCTGATATACATTGGCATCCGTTGACATTTCCCGGGAGCATCCTGTGTGGCGGCTCATTCACCGAGGGTCATCATGCGGTCAGCTCGTTTTCGGTTCACGATTCGCCGGTTCATTCTGCTGATAGCAATCTTGGGTACGTTGATGGCAGCAGGGGTTGGGGGCACGCGATTGTTGCGCTTGCACCGGGTTTATCAGGATCTCGCAGTTCGCCACGCCCACGAGGAACAGCTTTCTCGTTCCCTCTTGAGCAACGTGGCCGAAATGACGGCTCAATACGAGGAGGCGAGAAAACAAATCAGGGATGCGACGAAAGAAGCGAAGATCGCCATCGATTCAGCGCTTCAGAACCCGGAGACCGAAAAACAGTTGAAAGAGATGGCGAAGTCGGATCCGTTGCTGAAGGAGTTTGTATCCGGCAAAAGCCAGGAGGAGACCCTCCTGGAAGCCACGATGAGACCTCTTGAAGAATTCATGACGGTGGCCAGCAATCAGGCAAGTCATCATGCCCAGCTCAAGGTGAAGTACGAGCGGAGTGCCAGATATCCATGGATCGGGGTTACCGGGGACAAATACGCATTGGAAGTCGACCTTTGGGAGCTGTATCTGAACGCGGTGGAGAAATCGGAGACCGAAGCCGCGCAACTTGGGCGTCTGCCCCTGCCGCCAGGACTCGAGGTCGCCGAGCCCAGGCAAATAACCAAGAAGTGACCGGCAGGATCGACCCAGGGTCTGTCTGTTTCAAACTCAAACGCCGGAAGTCTTGTGGCGGCTTCTGGTGCCGATTAACCTGGTCCCAAGGGTCCACGAGTTTTACAACGTTCGATGATCGGACGCCTCAACAACCGGAGAGACAGCATGAGCAAGTTTGGAATCGCAGCCACCCTCGCCGTCGCTGCGACACTCGCGTTCTCGACATCAGCCATGGCCCAGGCCGCCAAGAAGAAAAGTCGGACGCGGGTCAGCCCGCACGAGACGATCACGGCCACCATCGACGGCAACGAAATGAAGCTGGTCTATGGTCGCCCTTACAGCAAGAAACCCGGGACCGAAGAGGTCCGAAAAATCTGGGGCGGTCTGGTGCCTTACGGCAAAGTCTGGCGCACCGGCGCTGATGAAGCGACCCTGTTGACCACCAAGCAGCCCATCGAGATCGGGGGCTACTCACTGGCGGCCGGAACCTACTCACTCTTCACGCTGCCAGCCGAGGACGGCACCGCGAAGCTCATCATCAACAAGAAGACAGGCCAGTGGGGCGTCCCTTATAACGAGACCGCCGAAAAGGCCAACGAACTGGCGTCTGTAGACCTCAAGAAGACGACCCTCGACAAGCCGGTCGACCAGTTCACCATGGCCATTGAACCGGGCAGTGGCGGGGGCACGCTCGAGATGATGTGGGAGAACACGAAGTACTCGGTTCCGTTCACCGTGAAGAAATAATCCCCGGCCGGACAAGCTGATCATGTCGCTCACTACTATCGCGGCCCAAGGCGGCATGTCAGCCCGGCCGCGATAGCCATTCCCGAGGTGCGGAGCCCGCGAATGTCCTTTTCCAGATGCACTCACGGATCGCCCCGAATCGTATTGCGGATTCTTTGCCTGTTCTCGGTCTCCGCCGCTTGGGCCTGCTTGCCTACCAGGGCTTGTGCCGCGGAAGCAATATCCGCCCAGAATGCTTTGCGCGAACTGCGCGGGTTCCGCGAGATGGGCAGCGTGCTCTACGTGGCCGCCCATCCGGACGATGAGAATACGCAGCTCATCGCCTATCTGGCGCGCGGCCGCAATTATCGCACGGCATACCTGTCGCTCACACGGGGTGACGGTGGCCAGAACGTGATCGGCCCCGAGCTGTTCGAGGAGTTGGGCGTGATCCGCACGCAGGAGCTTCTCGCTGCCCGCCGTCTCGATGGCGGCCGCCAGTTCTTCACCCGCGCGATCGATTTCGGTTACTCCAAGAACCCGGAGGAAACGCTGCGGATCTGGGACCGCAGCGGCGTAGTGTCGGACATCGTGCGGGTGATTCGCCTCTTCCGGCCCGACGTCGTGATCACCCGCTTCTCTCCTCGAGGAGGCGGTCATGGCCACCATACGGCCTCGGCGATCCTGGCCATCGAGGCGTTCAAGCTTGCGGGCGATCCCAGGGCGTTTCCCGAGCAACTCGGTGAGCTGACCGCCTGGCAGCCAAAGCGCATTCTCCAGAACGGTGCAGGCTTCGGCCGCGGCTCCGGCGGCGGCCGTGGAGACGGGGGTGTTGCCGGCACGATAAGGATCGAGATCGGTGGCAACGACCCGGTCACTGGCGAGCCCCTGGGAGCCATCGCCGCGCGTAGCCGGTCGATGCACCGCAGCCAGGGTTTCGGCAATTTTGGCGGGGGCGGCGGCGGCGGCCCACGTACTGACACATTCACCCTCCTTTCCGGTGAGCCCGCCACGAAAGACATCCTCGACGGCATCGACACGACCTGGGCACGGGTTCCGGGGGGCTCCGAGGTCGGGCACCTGGCCGACGAGGCGATTGCGAAGTTCGACCTGAAAGACGCTGCCGCCAACGTCCCCGCCTTGCTGGCCATTCGCAAGCGGCTGAGCACCCTCGCCGTCGAACACACCGATCCGATCGTGAGGGAAAAGGGGCGCCAGCTCGACCGCGCGATCCAGGATTGCCTGGGGCTCGTCGTCGAGACAACGATCCCACGCGCGGACGTTGTACCGGGCGAACTTCTGGAATTACGGCACGTGGCGACCGTGGCTGCAAGTGTTCCGGTTCGCTGGCTCGGTGTTTTTTTTCCTCTGACCGGCCAGTCCGTGACAAATCCCGTCGATCTGCATCCCGGTCAGCCGGCCACGCGCTCTGAGAGGCAAACACTGCCCGCGACGACCCCGCTCACCCAGCCTTACTGGCTGCGTGACGAACATTCCATCGGCATGTACACAGTCAAGGACTGGACGCTGATTGGTCGCCCCGAGAATCCGTTGGTATTCCCGGTCGAGCATAAGTTCCTGATCGGCGACCAGACGATCGAGCTCGCCGACGCCGTCGTGCAGGCGACAACCTCTGGCGAGCCGGGGCGGCTGCTGGATGTGATCGCGCCGGTGGTGCTAAGGCACCTGTCGGATGTGCGACTTTTCGCACCCGGCTCGGAGCGAACGGTGGACGTCGAGGTCACATCATCGCGTGACAATGTAGCGGGGTCACTGGACCTCGATGTACCAGACGGGTGGAAGTTCACCCCGGAGAGCCAACTGTTCCGGCTTACGGCCGCCGGGGACCACGCGAGGCTGGTGTTCACGGTGAAGGCTCCGGCCCAGGCCACCGCCGCCGGCATCACGGCCCGTGCCCATGTGGGCGATTCGATCTGGACCAGCCAGCGGATCGTGCTCAAGCATGAGCACATCCCGGTGCAACTGCTCCAGCCTTCCGCCCGGCTGAGGGCTGTCGCGCTCGATCTCGCGATCAAAGGCCGTCGGATCGGCTACATTCCGGGCGCCGGTGATCGGGTGGCCGAAAGTCTAGCGGAGATGGGATACGAGGTGACTCGACTGACCGGCGATGATCTTACCGCCGACAAGCTCCACGGGCTGGGGGCAGTGGTGATCGGCGTTCGCGCCTACAATGTTCGCCGCGACCTCGCCGCTCACATGTCCGCGCTGTTTGAGTACGTCGATCAGGGCGGCACGGTCGTGGCCCAGTACAACCGGCCCAATGGGCTACAGACGACGAAGCTCGCCCCATTCGATCTGCGGCTGTCCGATGCGCGCGTCACCGACGAGAACGCGCCGGTGACTTTCCTTGCCCCCGACCACCCCGCGTTGACCACTCCGAACAAGATCACCACAGCCGATATGGAGGGCTGGGTCCAGGAGCGCGGGATTTATTTCCCGGCGCAGTGGGACCCGCACTTCACGCCGATCCTCGCGGCGGGTGACCCGGGCGAGACACCCTTGCGAGGAGGACTGCTGGTGGCGAAACACGGGCGGGGTTACTTTGTCTATACGGGGCTTGTCTTCTTCCGGCAGCTTCCCGCAGGGGTACCCGGGGCATACCGGCTGTTCGCCAACCTTGTGTCGCTTGGCCAATGACGCTTTCCGACGAGGACAGCAAGGGCCAGATGCACTCGAACGCTCGAGACGATGAGCCCCCGGATCACGCGACCGGCCTGCCGTGGCCGCGGAGTTGGCTCGGGGTGTACCTGGTCGTCGTCGGCTCTTTTGTGACCTGGGTGACGCTCCTGGTCGTGCTGGAGCGGGTCTTTTCATGAGCTTGCTCGACTTCATCGTCCTGATCGCCAGCGTGGTCGGGATCGCTGGCTACGGTGCGTGGCAGGGACGGGGCCGGCTGGCCTTGAGCCAATACTTGAAGGGCGATCGCCGCACCGGCTGGACCACCATCGGCCTCTCGGTCATGGCCACTCAAGCCAGCGCGGTGACGTTCCTCTCGATGCCAGGCCAGGGCTACCAGGACGGCCTCGGATTCGTTCAAAACTACTTCGGCGCTCCCCTGGCGTTGATCATGATCTCGATCGTGTTCCTGCCGATGTATCGGCGGCTCGACGTCTACACGGCCTACGAGTACCTCGGCCGCCGGTTTGACCCGAAAACCCGCCTGCTGGGAGCGGGGTTGTTTCTGGTTCAGCGCGGGCTTCAAGCGGGGATCACGGTCTACGCACCGGCGATCATTCTCTCGACTGTGCTGCACTGGCGGACCGACGCAACCATCTTGCTCACGGGACTGGTCGTGATCGCTTACACGGCCGCCGGCGGCAGCCAGGCGGTGAACGTGACGCAGAGATACCAGCTTGGTGTGATCTTCTGCGGCATGCTCGCGGCATTTGTCGTCTTGCTGAGGCGGATGCCGGCCGGGGTGGGGCTGATGGACTCCCTCACCGTGGCCGGCGGCTTCCACAAGCTGGAAGGTGTCGATTTTTCGGTGGACGTCAACCGCCGTTACACCTTCTGGTCGGGCCTCCTGGGCGGTTTCTTCCTTTCACTCTCGTATTTCGGCACCGACCAGTCGCAGGTTCAACGTTACCTCACGGGAGCCTCGCTTCGGGAAAGCCGGCTAGGTCTGATGTTCAACGCCGTGCTCAAGATCCCCATGCAGTTTTTCATCCTCCTGCTGGGGACGATGGTCTTCGTCTTCTACCAGTTCGAGGAACCGCCCGTCTTCTTCAACCAGGCAGTCTGGGAGAGCGGACTGAAGCGCGATTCAGGTGGCCGTCTCCAAGACCTCCAGCAGCGCTTCGCCAAGGTCCACGCCGCGAAGCGGCAGGCCATCGTGGCCTGGCTCAATGCCAGGCAAACCGGCGACCAGGCGGCCGAGGCAGGTGCGCGGTCCTTTGCTCTGAGCAGCGCACGAACAAAGCCAGAAAGTGCGGGCCGAGGCCCAGGCCGCGCTGGAATCGCTGACGCCGCGAGCCAAGTCGCCGGAGACTGACTACGTGTTTATCACGTTCATTCTCAAGCACTTGCCTCAGGGGATGATCGGACTCTTGATTGCCGCGTTCTTCGCCGCCACGCTCTCGTCCAAGGCTGCCGAGCTGAACGCGCTGGCTTCGACCACGACGGTCGACTTTTACCGGTTCCTGGTGAAGCGGCAGGCTGAAGATGCCCACTACGTGGCCGCATCGCGATGGTTCACGGTTCTCTGGGGCGTGGTCGCGGTGGGGTTCGCGCTCTTTGCCAGCCTGGCGGAGAATCTGATCCAGGCCGTGAACATCGTCGCTTCGATCTTCTACGGTGTGGTACTCGCGCCTGTTCCTCGTGGCATTTTTCGTGCGATGGGTTCATGGGACAGCCGTATTCTGGGCGGCCATCGCGGCACAGCTTCTGGTGTTCGTGCTGTTCGGCAGTCTGAGCATCAGCTATCTCTGGTATAATTTTATCGGCTGCGCGGCTTGTGTGCTTTTCAGTATCGTGCTTCAGGCTGCGATCGGACCGGGCACCGCTCGCGCGGAGGTGCCAGATCAACCATGACCGGCAACCCCGTCATCTGCTTTGGCCAGCAGCCTTGCGGATTCTTCCCGCGGCGCTTTCTCTACGCGAAGATCGTCACGGCCCGGCGGCTTCAGGCGCAGATCGGCGGTGAGATCGTCTACTTCTGTCACGACAGCGACCATGACTTCCGCGAGACTCGCACCACTCTGCACCACCGCAAGACGGGCGAGCCGATTCAGCTCAATTTTGCCTTTGACAACCAGGTTCAGCGCAAATTCTCACCGCTGTACCTCAAGCGCGTTCGGGCCGACTGGCACGCGCGCACCGCCGATCAGATTCGCCCCTACGTCGACCCCCACTGGGCCGAGACGTTTCGCGCCGTCGAGGCTGCCAACGTCGCCGATTTCTGCCTGGAAATGTACCGGAGGATGGGCCTGCTCGACGGAGTTCGCGTTGCCCGTTCGAGCGACCCGTCCTTTCGCGCCGCGGCGTGTGCGGTGGACGACTACTACGTCGACGTGCCCTACGATGGCGAGATTGTCCGGGCGCGATTGGTCGAGGGCCGACTCAAGCTGTTCAAGGGAGGCGGCCAGTACGTGGACCTCCCCGATACTCCGTACACGCGCGAGCAGATCAGCCCGGCACGCGATACGCGCCTGCGCTGGATGCAATCGGTGATCCGCTGCACGCACTACGTGGCCGGCGCCAGCGAGCAAGACTACCTCCGCAAGGCCGATGCGCCAGAGATCACCTACGTCGTCCGTGACACCATTGATCGGGCCGATGAAGCCTATGTCGAACCCCCAAACTGAACTGCAGCCCCTGGTCGCCTTCGGTGCCCATCCCGACGATGTCGAGTTTGGCTGCGGCGGCGTCCTTGCCCTCGAGAGCCGCGCCGGGCGGCCGGTCCATGTGGTCGTCTGCTCGCGGGGAGAGTCGGCCAGCCACGGCACGCCTGAAGAGCGGGTGCGGGAGTGTCACCAGGCGGCGGCCGTCCTGGGTGCGTCGCTGGAGTTGATCGAGCTCGACGGCGACGCCCGGCTCGAGGTGAAAGCCGCCCACGCGATCCGGCTTGCCGGCGTGATCCGCCGGGTCCGCCCGAGTATCGTGCTGGCGCCGACCCTGGTCGAGAACCAGCACCCCGATCACGCCCGGCTGGGCCAAGTCGTTCGTGACGCCGCTCGCCTTGCCCGCTACGGCGGAGTCGCCGAACTGCGCGACCTGGCCCCGCATGCGATTGAGCACCTCTTCTACTACGCGCTGGCGCCGGGGGCCGAACCCCGTGAGATCACGCCGGTCCTCGTCGATGTCTCGGCTCCTGAGGTCCTGGCCGCATGGACCGCCGCGATGGAGGCACACGCAACGCAGGTCAAGGCACGCAGCTATGTGGAAATGCAATTGACGCGTGCCCGCGTGAACGGCCTGCGGGTCGGGCTTGGGCATGCCATCGCCCTCTATCCCAACGACCCGCCCGTCGTCGATTCGCTGGCGCGGTTGGGTCGCAGCGCGAGCCGATTCTAGCATGGAACTTGACCGACCACTCCGCGTTGGCATCACGTGTTACCCCTCCATCGGGGGCAGCGGCATTGTCGCATCGACGCTGGGCGCGGAGCTTGCCAGACGAGGACACGACGTCCATTTCATCAGCTACGAGCGGCCTTTTCGTCTGCCGCACGACCTGCCGCGCGTCCATTTCCATCCGGTGGGAATCAATGCCTACGGGCTGTTCAAGTATCCCGACTACACCCTGCCCCTCTCCGTGAAGATGGCCGAGGTCAGCCGCGAGCTGCCGGCTCGACCTGCTGCACGTCCATTATGCCGTGCCCCATGCAACGGCCGCCGTGCTGGCGCGGTCGATGCTGCCGCCCGAGCTGAGGCCGAAGATCGTCACCACCTTGCACGGCACCGACACCACGTTGCTGGGCCGCGACCCAGGCTACGGGCCCGCGATCCGCCACGCTCTGGAGTGCTCCGACGCGGTCACGGTCGTATCCGAGTACCTCCGCGACGAGACCCGGCGCGTGCTCAATGTCGCTCGGCCCATCGACGTGGTACACAACTTCTTCGAGCCCAAGCCCGCCGCACTCGACCCGCGACGAAGTACGGCACGAGCTGGGTGTCACTGACGAGGTGGTCGTATTGCACAGCTCGAACCTTCGCCCCGTGAAGCGGATCGACCTGCTGCTGGAGGCTGTTGCTCGGGTACGCCCGCGCGAGTCGTTCCGCCTGGTGATCCTCGCTGGTGAAGATTTCGCACCGTTCGCCGCCGATATTCACCGCTTGGGCCTCGAAGGCCGGGTGATCGTGCTCGAGCGCGTCCTCGACATCGAGGATTACCTGCAAGCGGCCGACCTGGGCCTGTTCGCTTCCGATTCCGAGAGCTTCTGCCTGAGCATCCTCGAGGCGATGTGCTTCGGCTGCCCCAGCGTCGCGACGCGCGTGGGCGGCATCCCCGAGGTCGTGGAAGACGGCGTATCGGGCGTCCTCGTCGCCCCCGGAGACGCTTTGCCCTGGCTCGCGCCGTCGAGACCCTGATTGCAAGCCGAGCGCGACGCCGGGCCCTGGGCGCGGCCGCGCGGCTGCGCGCACGCTCGCTGTTTTCGGCCGAAGTCATCGTCCCCCGCTACGAGGCGATCTACCGGCGAGTCTGCGCCTCCAGTTCTTCTACGGATCCATGAGCAAGAATATTGAGTGATCGATAAGAGTGCGAATCAGCACAACCATCTCGGCCTGTTATCCGACTATGGCCGCTCCCCTACCGTCTTTTCGAGTGTATGCTGGTAGTTCAATTATCGCAGTCCCTCTCGGAAGCACATCATGCATGCTTATCTGATTGTCCTCACTTGCCTGTTCGCATTCGCCGGCCAAGACGCCGGGCAGCGGTCGCGAAATGGCGACTGGCCGGGAGTGGGGAATGACCCCGGATGTATGCGCTATTCCGGGCTCGATCAGATCAACCGGGACAACGTGACGCGGATCAGGCCGGCGTGGACGTACCATACGGGGGAACTGGAAGGACGGACGGGCAAGACGATCGAGTGCACGCCGATCGTGATCGAAGGCGTGATGTACGTCACGACCGGGTATCTCAAGGTTGTGGCTCTTGACGCGGCGACCGGCAAGGAGATCTGGCGGTTCGATCCGCTCAAGGATCATCCGTTCGAGCACAAGCCCAATTCCGGCGGCGTCAACCGAGGCTGCGCTTACTGGTCCGACGGCAAGCCCGACGGCCAGCGGCGGATCATCCACGGCACGTCGGACGGACGGTTGTTCTCGCTCGTGGCCCAGACGGGCAAGCTCGATTCCAAGTTCGCCGGCGGAGGGATACGCAATCTCCGCGACGAGCTTGATCCCAAGTTCGCTGCGCTTGGTTATGGACCGACCTCCGCGCCGGTGATCTGGAAAGAGACGATCATCGTCGGGGTCTCGTGCGGCGAAGGGCCTGGGATCACCGCGCCGGGCGACGTCCGCGCCTTCGACGTCCGCACCGGCAAGCAAGTCTGGCGGTTTCGAACCGTACCCGGCCCCGAGGAATTTGGACACGAGACCTGGGAGAACGACTCGTGGAAAGACCGCGGCGGGGCAAACGCCTGGGGAGGGCTGAGCGTTGACGTGGAGCGCGGTCTGGTCTTCGCAGGACTCGGATCGGCAGCTTTCGACTTCTACGGCGGCGACCGACAAGGCCAGAACCTCTTCGCCAATTGCACCATCGCACTCGACGCGAGCACGGGCCGGCGGGTCTGGCACTTTCAAACCTTGCACCATGACCTCTGGGATCACGACCTGCCGGTCTATCCCAACCTCGTCACGGTCACGCGGGCCGGCAGGAGAATCGACGCCGTGGCCCAGGTGACCAAGACCGGATATGTCTTTCTGTTCGACCGTCAAACCGGCAAGTCCGCTCTTTGACATCGAGGAGCGGCCGGTGCCGGGGTCGGATGTGCCTGGCGAACAGGCGGCTCCGACTCAGCCGATTCCGGTCAAGCCGCCGCCATTCGCCATGCAGTTTCTCGACGAGTCCAACATCACGAACATTGGTGAGGCCAACGCGGCGTCGGTGCTTGCTCGGCTTCGGCAGATCCGCGGCGGGCCGGCATTCAACCCGCCCAGCCGGCAAGGAACGGTTGTCATTCCCGGCTTCCACGGTGGCGCGAACTGGTCCGGTGCATCGTTTGACCCGACGACGGGATTGCTTTATCTGAACTCGAACAATGTGCCGAATATTCTCACGCTCATCGAATCCAAAACCAGTGATCGGTCGCGATTCGGACCTTATGTCATCAAAGGATACATTCAGTTTCTCGATCATGAGGGTTATCCCGCGATCAAGCCGCCGTGGGGTGTCCTGACCGCGATCAACCTCAGCACCGGCGATTTCGCCTGGCAAGTTCCGCTCGGCGAGCACGTCGAGCTCACCGCTCGCGGAATCCCCCGAACCGGTACCGAGACGTTCGGCGGTTCGATAGTGACCGCGGGCGGCCTGGTCTTCATTGCCGGCACGAAGGATGAACGGATCCACGCCTTTGACAAGCAAACCGGGAAGCTGCTCTGGGAACACCGGCTTCCCGCCGGAGGCTACGCCACGCCTTCGACCTATCAGGTAAACGGCGTGCAATACGTGGTCATTGCTGCCGGCGGCGCGGGTAAGCTGCAAACAAGGGCCGGCGATGCGTTCGTCGCGTTCCGCTTGCCGGAAGGCCGATGAGCCAGGCGATTCGCCGGCTCGCGTTGAATCGTTATCACGCCGAAGAGGTATCTCAGATGTACCGAATGACTGTCGGATTTTCGCTTCTCGTCGGCCTGCTTGTCGCTCTTCCAACCTTTGCCGCCGAGCCGTTGGTCGTCGATCTCTGGCCAGGGAAGCCGCCGGGTGATCCTGGAATCACGGGACAGGAGACGAGCCGGACACATCCGTCGCCGTTAGTCGGCCCGACCAAGCTGATCACCAATGTCAGCAAACCGAGTCTGACGATCTATCACCCGTCCTGGGAAAAGAATACGGGCACGGCGATGGTGATCTGTCCCGGTGGAGGCTACTGGGATCTGTACTGGGAGCTCGAAGGGGAGGAGGTGGCGGCGTGGCTGAACGCGCAAGGTATGACCGGCATCATCCTCAAGTACCGTTGCCCCGAGCGCCGGGAGAAGCCGCCGCTGAACCGCCCCCGGGTCCGCTCCAAGACGCCCAGCGGGCCATCAGCCTGGTTCGCAGTCGGGCCGTCGAATGGCGGATCAATCCGAATCGGATCGGCATCGTCGGGTTCTCGGCGGGCGGCCATCTCGCGCTGGCGACGGCCACCGGATTCACCCGGCGGAGGTATGAGCCGATCGATGCGATCGACAATGCCAGTTGCCGCCCCGACTTCGCGGTTGCCTGCTATCCCGGTTATCTGAAGGCCAAGGACAAGGACCAGCTCCGGCCGGCGATCTGCGTTCCGACCGGCACGCCACCGATCTTCCTGGCTCATTCCTCCGACGACAACGAAAGCTACGGAGGTTCCCTGTCCGAGAACAGCGTGCTCATGTACCTCGCTTTGAAGCATGCCGGCGTTTCCACAGAGCTGCATGTTTATGCGAGTGGAGACCATGACTTCGGCGTGCGTCAGAACGAGAAGCTGCCGTCGAGCTGGCCCCAGCTTTGCACCAACTGGTTGCGAAATCAGAATCTGTTACTAAAGCCGAGCACGAGCAAATGATCATCTTCGCGAGTGATGGTATCGCCAGTCGACATGCCCGTCGTACGCCATCGTTTCGCTGATCAGGGCGTGGAGCGCGGGGTCATAGCTCTGAAGCGACTCGCGACTGGCGACCGGGTGAGCCGCGCCGGGGGGCGTTGCCGCCTGACCCAGAGCGTCGAAATAGGCCAGCACGCCGGTAGCCCAGTACTCCTGGAAATCTCGGGCGGCGGCCGTGCCTTTCCACTTCCCGTCCTGCATGGCGTGCTCGTACAGGCTCTTCAGTGCCTCGTCGAATCGGATGTCGAGTCGCTTGACTCGCAGCTCGTATTGTTGGACGGACCGTCCCCGATGATCCCAGTTCGGGTCAATGGGCCGCGTGCCAGCCACGGCATGTAGTGCTCGGGCAAGGATGCGGATCACCTGGTTGGGTCCGACCCAGGGGTCATCGGGATTGCCCAGGACATTCTCCTCGCTGACGACAAGAGTTCTGGTCTCAGGACTGTAGTCGAGAAAGCGCGCCAAGCGATCAATAGCCTTTCCTTGAAGCTCCCTGTATTCGGGTAGGTCAGAAATCTTCTCACTGGGGCCCACGACGACGAGCTTGACCCCGGCCGCGATGAGCGCTTTGAGGAGGTCGTGGCGATAAGCGAACATTTTCCGGACCGTGTGGTTCGCCTTCAGAAGTGCCTCGTCGCTGGCTCCGCGCCCGACCACGGTAAACTCGCGCGCCCAGGTAAACTTGGTGTAGAAGGGGTCGATCCCCAGCTTCGAAGGCGGCGGCCCGACGTCCGGAAGCTTCCGCAGCCAGGTGTATCGCCAGTCCTGCGACGGGGCGAGGTTGAAGGTTGTTCGCACCAGCTCGTAGCCTTCCGGGTCGTAAATCTTGAGCTGTTCGCGCGTGCCGATCGGGCCGTGGTTCCAGTTGTTGACGCGATTGCAATCGAAGTACGACTGAACAATCTCGGCCCAGTATTCCGACGGGTTTCCGCCGGCATAGGCATCCTTGTAGCGTCCTTTGGAGGTCGCATTCTTGTAGGTGTCGCGCAGCCGCCGGGACCATGCCGGGTCGATCGCGTGGAGCGTGCCGTCGATGGTGTGGGAAAACTCGTGCACGGCGATGCTTTCGTCGTCATACCGGTCGAGTGGCAGGGACAGCACGTTCTCCTCGCCAAAGCTGGTTGGCCTGCCACCGGTCCCGCGCATGCGCTCGTTCTGGTAGTCGGGGTTGGGATGGTGCCGATACTCGGGCATGTCGGTGTAGACCTGGTCCGTGCCGATCACGATCAGATACATCCCCGCCTTGACCATCGCCCGGACGATGTCGGGCCGCCCGGCGAGCATGTGGTTGACGATCTCCCGGGTACGCGTCAGGGCAAGATCGGCAACCTCAGCCGCGGCCACGACCGGCATTCCATCCACTTCCACGTACTTCTTGTAGAATCCTCTGGCCGCATCGCGGTCGCGCTCGGGGACCAGTGCGAAGAGCGTTTCGGGCGGAGTGGTGACGGGGGAAGTCGCAGTGGCCCGAGGTGCGGCGGGCGCGGCCGTGGTCCGTCCAGGCGAGACAGATGCCGCCGCGTTGCGATCCGGAGGCTCGGTGTGGAGCAGGTGACGAACGAAGAAGTCCTGCAACCGGCGCTGGCCGTAGGCGCCGCCCATGCCGTGATCGGCGTTGGGCACGACCACCAGGTCGAAATCCTTACCGGCCTTGATCAGGGCATCGGCCAGGCGAAGTGTCGACTCCGGTGGCACGTTGGTGTCCATCTCGCCGACGATCAGCATCAGCTTGCCAAGCAAGCGATGCGCATTGTCGATGTTGGAGCACTCGGGGTACCAGGGGCCCACGGGGTAGCCCATCCACTGCTCGTTCCATGAGGCTTTATCCATGCGGTTATCATGGCAGCCGCATGCCGCGACGGCCGCCTTGTAGAAATCGGGATAAAAGAGTACGCCTCCGGCCGCGTTCTGGCCACCAGCGGAAACTCCATAGACTCCCAGGCGGCTCAGGTCGTAGCAAGCATATTTCGCCGCCACGGCCTTGTGCCAGAGGATGCGGTCAGGAAAGCCGGCATCCTTGAGGTTATGCCAGCAAACGTCGTGAAACGCCTTCGACCGGTTGGCGGTTCCCATGCCGTCGATCTGCACGACGATGAAGCCGAGATCGGTGAGCATGGCGTACCGGTTGAAGGGACTGAACGTCTTGGGCACGTACGAGCTTTGGGGCCCGGCATAGATCGATTCGATGACCGGGTACTTCCTCGACGGATCAAAGTTCTTGGGACGGGCGATCACGCCCCAGATGTCGGTCTTGCCGTCCCGTCCCTTGGCCACAAAGACTTCGGGCGGTTCCCAGCCGCTCGCCTTGAGCGCCGAGATGTCGGCCTCCTCGAGATTGCAAACCACTTCTCCGTCGGAGCACCGATGCAGCTCATGGACCGGAGGCATGTCAACGCGGCTGTATGTGTCGATGAGATAGGCGCGGTCCGGCGAGAACTGCACCGAGTGGTTGCCGTTGCCCGAGGTCAAGGCGACCAGTCCGGTGCCGTCAAAGTTGACCCGGTAATAATGAAGGAAGTACGGGTCGTGATCGGCGTTCTTGCCTCCCGCATGGAACCAGACCTGGCGCTTGTCCTCGTCAATCAGGTCGATGCCCCGGACGACGTAGTCTCCACGGGTGATCGGGTTCTTGATCTCGCCCTGCTTCGCGTCGATGAGATAAAGATGGCGCCAGCCGTCGCGTTCGGAAGCGTAGATGATCTCGTCGGTCTTCTTGAGGTAATTGACGGGTAAGAGATCGAGATTCTCGGCATGAGCCGTCCAGATGAAGGTCGAGGTCTGCTCGTCGATCAGGTTGCGCGCTTGACCGGTTTGCGCATCGACCTCGACAAGGCGAAAACGCTGGTGGCCGCGGTCGATCTTCTCATAGGTAAAGCGTCGGCCGTCCTTGCTCCAGCGTAGGTGCGGTTCCTCATAGTCGATGCGATCGACGCTCGGCTTCGTCTGCTTCTTGCCGGCAATGTCGAAAAGATTCAACTCGTAAGCCGTGAACTTGTCGCCCGGCAAAGGGTAGCGCCGTGCCCGGAACCTGGCGCGTCCGCCGCCGGGGGGCGACGACTGGACCAGGTAAACCTCTTTATGATCGCCGGGCTCGATGCGGAAGGCGGCGAGGGTCTTCGAGTCGGGCGACCAGGAAAGCCAACCGTAGGTAAGTCCTTCCTTGCCGTCTGAACTGAGCCGCCTGGCTTCGGATTCTGGCCGATCCGCGGGCCGGACGTGAAGATCATGATCCTTGACGAAGGCGGTCCACTTGCCGTCGGGCGAACGGCGAATATCGTCGGGCCCTCGGTCGCCGGCGTCGAACCGCTCCTGGGAGAATCGACCTCGCGACCGGCTACTTATGGGATCGTCCGCGGGGGCATCGCCGGCCGGGGCTTTCGTGCACTCGTAGGTGACCGTCTCGCACTTCCAGACCGTGTCGCCGATCTTGAACCGCACGGAGTTCTTGTGATCGTCGATCGCGATCAGGTCGAACGGCAGCTTGTCAGGTGCGACCTCTCGCCCGGCCGCCTTGGAAATTGCCGAGGCGAGCCGCTTGTGGTCAAATGCGGCCTCGCGCGTTCCCTTGAGGGCGTCAACGACGATGAACTCGCGGGCTCCGGCGGCCAGATCATTGCGGTACCAGAATCTCCGGTTGTCGGCGAACCAGTGGGGTGCGATCTGGTCCCTGAAGACCAGCCCGGGCGCCCGAGCGCCTCCTCGTCGACCACGCTGTTGCGGTGAGGACCACGGGTCGCCCGGCGGTGGCTCGAGGTCAGAGCTCCAGGAGCTGGCCGGGAAAGCGTCCGGGCCATCGGCACGGACAATCGCGTTTGCGCTTGCTGCGATAAGAACCAGAACGAATGGAGAGCGGGCTATTCGAATGAGTGCCCGGGCCGGGCTCCGGTAGATCGTCACGGGATTACAATCCTCCAGGTTCGCGTTTATCCGGCGTCTCTCGCCGGACCCTCCGCCCAAGAAAGCCATAAATCAGCGATTATCGTAAGGGTACGGCCACGAGGTATCAACGTCTTGAGTAAACCCCTGCATCTGGTGATTGACAGGAGCCAGACGCACAATCAGACTGACGCTCTCCAAATTCGTGCGTGCGATGATGCCTCGGGAACGCTGCAAACTTACAGGAGCGCAGGGCGGGAATGCCGGCCGATGCTTCCTGGGGCCGGCTGAAGCTCGTGCGCCGGTGTTGTGTCGCGGAGGCGATCCATGCCAGGGGATGTCTGCGATGTCTGCGGAACAAAGATGCCGATGGTGCGGAAGCCGGCGAACTGGCGACAGGCTTTGTGGGGCGGATGGTCCTGTCCCAACTGTCGCACCGAGTTCGACCGCTGGGGGAGGAATCTGGGTCTCACTTCGAGCCGGAGGGAAACCTGGACCCTGAGCAACACCAATCGTGCCGGTTCGCCCGGCCAGTTGACACTCTCCGACTCGAAACTGCGCATGCTGCGGCCCGATCTTTACAGCTTGGGCCAGCGCGTGCGCGAATCGGTCGGGCTCGCATTTCCGGAGCGGACTTACCTTCGCGAGCAGCTTGCGAATGGAGACAGCCGGGCCGCGGTCGTGCTCTCGACGGATCCGTTCCTCGTGGCTGCCTTCTCCGATGATCTTGATTGCGTGGCAGTCCTGAACTTCCCGATCGAGCTCATCGAGGAGTACCGGTTGCAGGTCGGTACCAAGTTGTTGACGGTGAACACCTACCGCAGCGAACCAGAGGTCGACGCCGATCTGATTCTCGGTCCAAACGCCGTCCCGGGATGGAGCGGCTTCAATCCCCTGATCGCCGATTTTGTGTCCGACGATACAGAGCGGTTGAAAGAGGCGCAAGAAAGAGATTGCCAAGGAAGAGTGGGTGCACTGCTATCAACTCGGAAGAGCGTACGTCAAGGCCCGCCCCGGCATTGCGCGCGATGGCCGCCCCGTGCATGTCGGTCTGCCAGCGGTGCTTCCGCCATGAACGGCAATGATCTTGTGAGAACCCGGGGTATTTGACTGCTTTCTTGGTCTGCTCATAATGGCTTTGTTTCCTATCAGCGGTCTGTAATCGGCATGAGGTTAACTCTTAGGCGCTATCGGTTTGTGGCCGGACCTGATTGGGTTCGCTTGGCGATTTTTTCTTGCTCCCTGATGTCACGCGCTTCCACTCCGCCTGACTCTGTTCGCACTTCTCTCCTCAATCGCCAGACCTCACGGCCGCTTGGTTTCGCGTCCTGGACCACATATTAAGTGTACGGCAGGACTGACTGGATGTTGTGGGCGATCTGGCAACACGGTTAACTGTTCGAGTACGCCCGCGATCGTGGTAGGAGGTCTTCCACGACCCGCTCATGGTCGCCGGGGTGCATCACCATCGGTTCCTCCGGGTTACTTGTCGCCTCCACAACGTGAACCGATCGTGATCTTTACCGCCTGCACCAGGGATAGACCAAATTAAGTTGTTCGGCCGACGAATTGCGGATTGATCCGACATCCCGCGAATACTCGGAGTCCGATCCATGCCGCGTCGCGTCGCTCCCGCTCTGAGTCTCTTCATGCTTGCGCCGTTGGTTGCGGAGTTTCTGCTCGGCAACTTCGCGATCGATGCGGTTGTAGCCGGGCTGTTTTGCGCCCCGATGTACGGGGGCGGCGCGGTCTTGGTCCGCGAAGTTGTTCGACGTGCCGGGCGAGGATGGCCGACGATTTTCCTGCTCGCCATGGCCTACGCCGTAGTCGAGGAGGGTCTGGTTATTCAGACACTGTTCAACCCCTCGTATTTCGGTCTCCACCTGCTTCGCGACTCCTATATACCGGCTATGGGAATGGGCGCTTGGTGGACACTCTTCGTTCTGACACTTCACACGGTTTGGAGCATTTCGGTCCCCATCGCTCTTGTCGAGGCACTAGTTCGTGACCAGAACGAGCCGTGGCTCGGCAAGACTGGCCTCGCAGTGATCACGCTGGTATTCATGTTTGGGGCGGCAATAATCTTCTGGGGGACGCAGAGGCAGGAACACTTTGTGGCGTCGAGCTCGCAGCTTATCGGCGCGGCTCTCGTCGTTGTCGGGTTGATCGTCGCGGCTTTTCTGGTGTCTGCCCCGCAACGTCGAATCGACCGTCAGGCTCCGGCACCCTGGAAAGTCGGGGTGTTTTCTTTCCTGATCGCCAGCACTTTTTTTGGGCTGCGGTACCTGTTGACCGACTGGCCCATTGTCGCTGCATATTTGCTCATGTTCGGTGGGGTAGCCATTTCGTTGATTCGCTGGTCGGCCCGCGCGGACTGGGGGCCGGTCCATCGCGTGGCATTGGCGGGTGGTGCCCTTCTGACGTACGCCTGGCACTCCTTCATCGAGACGCCGGTCATCGGCTCCAAGGGGGCAATCGACCTGGTCGGCAACGTGGTCTTCTCTTTGGGGGCCATTGTCCTGCTGGCTGCGGCCCTCCGCGCGGCGTCCAGGGAGGGAGTTGTGACGCAGGGAAGAGTCGCGGTTAACGAGGGTTCAGGAGTACGCCCAACGTCTGGACCGGGGCCGGGCCGAAATAATCCATTCCTTCCAGCGAAATGACTTCGACTGGACCCGCAAATGGTGAACATGCGACAAGCCGCACGAGCCGGAAGAGACGGCCACGCGAGAAATCGCACGATCGCTCACCGGGAATGCCGAGTTGGTGAGTTCAGGCGTACACAGTTTAAAGGAGAATGTGCCGTGCACTATCAGATCCTCTATCAGCCCTCGTTCAGCCTGGCGGTTGTTTCGCTCGAGCGGGGTGAGCAGATCATGGCCGAGTCAGGGGCCATGGTCAGCATGTCGCCGACGATCCGGCTGCAGGCGGCGATGTCGGGCGGAGGGCTCATGGGGGCGTTCAAGAGCGCGGTGGGTGGTGAGTCGCTTTTCCGCACGACCTTCACGGCCGAGGATGGGCCCGGTGAGATCTCGCTGGCCCCCGGGTCGCTCGGGGACATCATGGCGGTCGAGCTGACCGGCTCGCGGTTCTTTGTCCAGCCGGGCAGCTACATGGCCGGCGATCCGAGCCTGGCGATCAGCGTTCAAGGCAGCATGCGGGGAATGCTGTCCGGTGAGGGCCTCTTCCTGCTCACTGTCGAGGGGAGCGGATTGCTGCTGCTCTCCTCATTCGGCGCAATTCACTCGAAAACGCTCCGCCCCGGTGAAGAGTACATTGTCGATACGGGACACATCGTCGCTTTCGAGGGTTCCGTGGGCTACCGGATCGAGAAGGCGACCGGGAAGGCGCAAGGGGTTGGTGGTTTCCTCAAGGGCATGGTCCAGTCAGCGCTCTCCGGCGAGGGCTTCGTCTGTCGTTATCGCGGGCCCGGGAAACTTTACATGCAAACCCGGCAGTTGCCCGGCTTTGCCCATCAACTCATTCCGTTCCTGCCCCGGCCAAGTTCGGGCGGCTGACCCACGTGGTCGGTCAAGCGACGAACTGTTCAGCGTGGGCGAAGCCGAGCGCCCCGAGCCGGTCAAGAACCTGGGCGTAGAGCTCGGGAATGGGAGGACAGATCGAGCCGGGAACTGGTGTCATCCAGTTCATTTGCCGGAGATGATCGGCGGGCCATGAGCGAAGCACCGTGCCGAATGCTTCGGCCGATGCCACCGAGACCAGGCCGTCGTTCGGTCCCTCCAACTCGCTCATCAGCGCATGGAGGCGCACCAGCGGCCACGTCACCTCGGTGCTGGGCGGGTCACCGGCCAGACTGAAGCAGGGTATGTCCAGGGGCTGGGCGTGCAGGCGATGAAATCTCCGCGCGGAGCGCCTGGTGATATCCACAAAGCCGCGGTGATCGAGTCTCAACATCTCCAGCAGACGGTAGACGCGGCCGACACGGAGCTTGGCGAAATCGGCCAGGTAAGTTCCCAGGTGCGGCGTGCCGATCGTGGTCAGGCTGAGCACCCGCGTGCGCCAGTAGGGGTCGGCAATTAAGCGGCGGGCGTCCAGGCCGCCCATGCTGTGGCCGATGATGTGGACGGGCTCGTCGGGAAAGGCTCGCAAGATCCGGTCGCCCAGACGTCGGGCGCGAAACTCGACACCGGCGATCGGATGGACCCGTGTGACGAGTACGCGATTTCCCGCGGCGCGAAGCGCTTCGGGGATTCCCCGAAAGTAGCTGGTCAGTGTCAGCGGACCCAGGCCGATCCTGGAAAATCCGAACAAGCCGTGAGCCAGAACTATAGGCGCCTGGAGTCGTGCAACCATGGGAAGTGGCGTTTGCCGAGCTGACATGGCGGTGGTGAAGCCGTGATCCGTGGTGGTTTGGCGATCATTGTGCCGGATTTCAGCATCCCGTCACGTCAAGGATAGTATAGATCATGAGGCATCCTGGTGTGCGCCGGTTGGTCGGGCAAGGGGGTGACGATCATGCAGGTTCGAGGAATCGTGCAGCGGGCTGAGCTGGTGGAGAATCCGCCCGGCAGCGATCGGATCGAGATGGTCCTCTGGGGGCAGGGGGTCGGGCCAAACAAGCCACGGAGTCTCGTCGTGCCGTACGAGCTGCTTGTGCGGGACCCCTCGCTCGATCCCGACCAGATCCACGGCCATGGATTCGAGGCCGAGGTGGAGCAGGATGGCGATGGCCGGTGGCTCGTCCTCGAGATTGGATTTGCTACGGGCCGTGTGTTACGACCGGACGGGACTTGACCCGGTTCGAACGGGCCAGCGTCGCTCGAGCATGGCCCGGTAGATCTCAAGGTAGCGATCGACGACCGCGGCGATCGAGTATTGCTTGTCGATGAGGCGCCTGGCCTCGGTTCCCAATCGCCTGGTTTGCTCGGGATCTCTCAGCAGTTCCAGAAGGGTTGCGGCCCAGGCCTGCGGAGTTGCATCGGCCACGAGCCGACCGGTCACGCGATCGGTCACCAGGTCGGAGTTGCCGCCGATGCCCGAGACCACGCAGGGGAGTGCAGTGGCCATGGCTTCGAGAAGGGAGTTGCTCATCCCTTCGGCCACGCTGGGCAGAACGAAAACATCGGCAGCGCGAAGATGATCGGCCGGGTCGGCCACGGCGCCCACGATCTGCACGCGTTCGGCGATGCCGAGTTCGGCGGCAAGCTTTGCAAGCGTCTCGCGGTCGCTTCCCGGGCCGATCAGGATCAGGTTCGCCGGAACTTGCCGGATCACCTCGCGCCAGGCTTCAAGCAAGAGCGGCAGGTTTTTTTGCGGGTGTAACCGGCCCGTGAAGACGACACGCGGCCGGGGAAGGAGATCCGCCTCGAGCGCGCTGGGGCCGGGGTGGAAGTGAACGGCGTCCACGCCGCTGGCGGTGCCGGCGATCCGCCATTCGGGAACGCCGAGTTCCAGCCACTGCCTGGCGATCTCGGCGGAGATGGCTGCCAGGCCGGTATTCCGGAGGATGATCCGGCGGAGCAGGGCCGATCCGCGGGTCCGGCGGAGCTCGTCGGCCTCGCCGTAATAACCGGAGCTTGCCGGCTGCACCAGGGTGGGAATTTCCGGCAGCACGGACCGCGTCAGGCCCGTGGCCACGGCTTCCCAGAGTGCCTGGTGGGTATGGATCAGATCGATTTCGCCGCGGAATCGGCGGAGGGCGCGGATCACGCCGGAGACGAAGCTCAGGGCGAAGAGGGGGCCGCGGTCCATGGTGCGGACGCAGCGATGGATAAAGATTCCCTGATACTCTTCCTCGTCGACCGGGTAGCCCGGCACGGACCTGGTGATGACGTGGACAGCATGGCCGCGGCGCACCAGTTCGATCGCCTGGGCAAGCGCCTGGCGCTCGGCGCCGCTGGCGAACGGATGAAAGTAGCTGACAACGAAGCAGAGCCGCAACGGTGGCCGCACCAGGTCAGACATGGGGCTCCCGGACCGCGGCTGAAGATCAGGCGTCGGGGTCGTGGACGTTCCTCAGATCCTTGAAATGGGGATACTGACCGAGAATCTCACGGGCGACCTTGGCCTGGGAGACTGGCACGAAGATGGTGTGCCCGGACTCAAATTGCAGGCCGCCGAAAGCGGCCGTGGCCGACGAGGCATCACTGCGGGCACAGATGTCTTCCTCGCGCAACAACTCGACGACCATCGAAGCTTCGATGTCGTTGGACACCGTGCAGAGGCGAATTTCCGGGACTTCCTCCGTCGTTTCTTCCATCGTGTTTCTCCTCTTGCATGGCCTGTGGCGGGGGCTGGCTGCCTGGGTTGGGAGCACACTATGAGGAACAACCAGCGGCGTACCGGAGAAGCCGGACGGAAAATCGGTAGCAGCCGTTCCGTCCGGCCTCGCGTCAAAATTTCAGCGCGTGATGACAAGGCTGGGGATATCGCGGCCGATGTCATCGCTGATCAGGCCGTTGCTCACGGTGATCTGGCTCACGGAATAAGATCGTCCACTGGGCATTGTGACGTTGACCGTCCAGTCGCCGTCCGGAACCTTGACCGCGAACCGGCCGAACGCATCGGTCATCGCCACGCGTTCGGCGTAGCTGTTTGTCCGGTTCAAGACGGTGACCCGCACGCCTTCCTCCGGCTCGTTGGTGTCACGAGCCTTGACCCTGCCGAAGAGGACGTTGCGATACTCGGATCGGAGAACGCGTGGGCTCGTGTAAGCGGGCTTTTGAGTGACCCGCCGTCCGCCGGAACCCGCGCCGGTCGACTCATCGCCGGCGGGAGCTTTCTGGAGATCTTCCAGGCCCGTTGGCGCTGGGGCAGCTCGACTCCTCCCGGAGTTGTCGGCGCGGCCGGGGCGACCCGGGGCGTGACATTTTTCGGCTGTGCGGCTCCGGTTCCCGTGGCGGGTGCGCCAGGCTTTGTTTGCGTGGCTGAAGAGCCTGCCGGGGGCGCCGTGGACTGCTGACGGACCGGAACCGGTGGCGTCGGAGGCGATTCCGCCTGGCCCGCCACCTCACCCGAGGTTTCGGACCTGGAGCCCTGCTCTCGGGCGGGAAGTGCGGGGACGTTCGAGTCGAACGCATCGTCCTCGGCCGCCTGACTCTGTAGCGGTGCGGACTTCGGCCGCGGGGTGTTCCGCGGTGCCAGCGACGTTGATGCCGCGGCGGACGCCTGCTCGGACGGATAGGTACGCACCTGGGACGTATTCGCGGCAATCATGGTACCGCCGCAGCAGTCGCTCGAGCCGGTCGTCGTATAGCCGGTGGAGACAACGGCCGTGTCCAGGACCGTCGGCGAGTAAAAGGTGGTGGGATAGTAATACGTTGTCGGGTAGTAAGCCGTCGTCGGCAGGTAGTAAGCCCGGGTGGTTTCCACAAGTCGCCGGCCGAACAATCCCCGGCGGCGGAAACGAGTCTCGTAGTACGTTGGCCCCAGGTACGTGGTCGGCTCGAACATGGCCGACTGGGTGACATACGCCGTGGCGTAGACCGTCGGAATTGTGTACGAGGTGGGCACAGCGTAGCTGCTCGCCACGACGTAAGATGTCGGAACCGCAAGCAAGCTCGCCGTGGGCATCCAATCCGCGGTTTCCATGTAGAGAACCTGAGCACGCGCGGGCACCCAGCCCGGTGCCAGTGCCAGCACCGCCAGGATCGGCAATCGCAAGCCAATCAACCGCATGGTGTAACTCCTTCATTGTCCGAGTGCGGATCCGCCGGTAAAGGACAGCGTCATGCGTGGGATCCGCCTCACTACACCATACCAAATCAAATTGCTCAAAACCAAGGTCCAGCAGCAACGCTCGAGAGTTACTTTTTCTCGTTTTCGAGCTTGAAGAAACTGTAGGGATTATGACGGTTATTATGAACCCGGGTCGGTGGATGATGGAATTGATGAAAATCCAGAGGAGCCATCCTTGACTTTCCACTTTCTGGCGCCTATCTTATTGGGACAAGCGTCCCCGGGGCGTTCGGGCTCGTTTTGTTTGAATTGAATTCGCAAAACGTCCCGGCTGCATGGGTAATCGGCTGTGGCAAAGTGACCTGATTCTAGATTTCTATCGCCCCTCTCCTCCTAGACGATAGATTTCGGAGTAAGGTTTCCGAGTAGTGGCGGATTACATTTTGAAAATCGCCTCGTTCGCATACCGCTGCCGTCCGATCTGCCTCGGCGCGGCAAAACGTCCCGCACAGAACTCTAAAGTCCGTGGTGGCTATCCCGAACTCATTTGGAATACAAGTCCTTGTGCCCAATGAGTGAACTCCGTTGGTTGCCGATGTGTTAGCAAACTGAACCAGCAGCACCAAACGACGATTTCGGGATCCCGTGGAACTGCGGTATCGTGCCAAAAATGTCGCATGTCGACAATGTATGTCGGCAGTGCCCGTTTCGTTCGTTGTACAAGAAAGTGGGCTTCCATGCAGCAAGGTCTTGCGTCACGAGGCGGTTTCCGAAAAGCAATGGCATTGCTCACAGTCGCTGCTGGGGTACTCCTCATGGGCTGCTCAGGCGCAGCGGAACGGTCCGAGTCTGCGAAGGGTCAAATGAAGCAGATACCAGAGGTCGAATCCAAGCTGCTCAAGCAAAAGGGCGCCAAGGGAGTTGGCCGAGGAATCGGCGCACCCAAGAGCATCAAAGGCAAACTCGGTGACATTGGAAACAACGAGGGTAAGTGAGCCGGATCAAGGCTTGTTACCACGATCGTGAACGCGTTCTTCATTTTCTTATCCGTTTCTTGGAGGAGAAGTTACATGAGGCAAGTTGGATCTCGTCGTCTCAGTCGCGGTTTTACTTTGATTGAGTTGCTCGTCGTCATCGCCATCATCGCCGTGCTCATCTCGCTGCTACTTCCCGCGGTGCAGTCGGCCCGCGAGGCCGCCCGCCGCGCCCAGTGCATCAACAATCTCAAGCAACTCGCGCTCGGGGCGCAGAACTACATCAGCGCCAATAATGTATTTCCCCAGGGAATTCAGTTCCAGGCGAATCCAGAACAGGCCCTCGCTTGCTATACGAGTGGAAGCTGGCTGGCCTCGATGTCCCAATACTTCGAGCAAGGAACTGTCTTCAACTCGATCAACTTCATGGTGAACATGTACACCGCCCAGAACACCACGGTCTCGGGCGTTGGACTGTCCATGCTCTGGTGCCCCAGCGATCCGGTAATCACCGGTTTGACGTACACCTATCCCGCAGGCACGGTCTGTGCGACCGCGTTGCCGATGTACTATACCTCGTACGGCGCGAACACCGGCTATGTCATGGAGTACTACAACCCCACCTGGAATTCGGCCGGTCCAGGGCAGTGCCAGTTGCCTAGCTCCGGGCCGAATCTGCAAAACAACGGTGTGATCTACGTTCTCAGCAACATATCTTTTGCCGGCATCACCGATGGTACAAGCAACACCATGTTCGCCTCGGAACGTGCTCACGGTCGCTTTCCTGCCGGTGATCTCTACTGCTGGAACTGGTGGACATCGGGCAACTATGGCGACACCATGTTTTCCACATTTTACCCGATGAACCCGTTCAACAAGATTCCCCAGTGGTGCTGCCAGGACGGTTCTCCTGACGCGTACGTCGCATCGGCGGCAAGCTTCCACCCCGGTGGTGCGAACTTCGCTTTCTGCGACGGCTCGGTCAAGTTCCTCAAGGATTCAATCGATACCTGGCAGATTCAAGGGGGTAGCGGCACTTCGACGGGGCTCTACAATGGTGTTATGAGCGGTGGGGGTTATCCTGTCGGTGTGACCCGTGATAGCAGTTCCTACAACTTCATCTTCACCCCGGGCATGAAGATTGGCGTCTATCAGGCCCTCTCATCGCGAAACGGTGGTGAGATCGTCAGCGCCGATCAGTATTGAGCGGCTCTTGCCAGCGAGCGATCAACCAGGAGCCACGGTTCGCCGTGGCTCCTTCTGATTTCGAAGGGATTGTTTTCACATCTGTGGTGCCAGCACGTAGGTCATTCAAGAGATTCGGTGGCCCTCTCTTGTTCGGCCGGCGAACTTCCTCGAACAGTTGTCCCGCTGATGGCCGGACTTGTGCGCCACGGCGAAGTTTGCATCTCGCCTCGTGTTGTGGGATGATTGCCATTTGTGTGCTCGCGGTTTTCTAGCGAGTCTTGATTCGCGGAAACCCTTGACACCCCATTGCCCGTGGAGGATGCCGCGCCATGTTGAACTTGCGCGAGGCCCTGGAGGTTCTTGATCGCGATTTTCTGGAAACACGGGGCAAGATTCTGGAAATCGCCGCGGTCCTCGATCGCATCGATCGAGCACCAGCTCACCACCATCTTCATCCCGACCCGCGCGTCGGCCAGATTCGCCAGGCCCTCGAGGCCCTCTGCGAGCCGGGCCCGGGTCGCGCCGAGACGATTCAGTTAATTTTTTCACTCGAGTACGATCGAGACTGGCGCGAGAACTTCCGTCTCAAACAGCCAGTCAATGCGTCGGGGAAAAGTTGATGCGACGGACAATCCCCGGGCCGCGGCGGCTGCGGCCGGGCTTGGGCGGAACCGTACAGGAATCTCGCTCGTTCGACCTCGCCATCGCCTCGAACTCGGCAACGGCCACGCACTCGCAAGCCCTCGCAACCGGGAGTTCTTCTCTTCTCCAGCACTGAACAGGCATCCGGTGAACCGTCCGGTCGAAGGAGGTTGAACATGCAATACATCGATCCGCATATTCACATGGTGTCCCGGGTCACGGACGACTACAAGCGAATGGCGCTGGCGGGGTGCGCGCTGATCAGCGAGCCGGCATTCTGGGCGGGTTTTGACCGCTCGGGCCCGGAAGGTTTTCGCGATTACTTTCGCCAGTTGACGCAGTTCGAGCGCAACCGCGCCGGCGGCTACGGGATCGAGCATCGCTGCTGGCTGTGCATCAATGCCAAGGAAGCCGAGAATGTCTCGCTGTCACGGCAGGTGCTGGCGATGATTCCCGAGTTTCTTGACGATCCCAATGTTCTGGGCATCGGCGAGATCGGTCTCAACAAGAACACTCGCAACGAGGCGACCGTATTCCTGGAGCACCTGGACCTGGCGGCGCGAAAGCAGGAGCTGGTGCTGGTCCATACGCCCCACCTGACCGACAAATATCAGGGTACGCGGATGATCCTGGACATGATTCACGATGAGCCCAGGATCAGCCCCGAACGGGTCTGCATCGACCATGTCGAGGAACATACATTTCGACTGGCTCACGAGGCTGGCCACTGGGTAGGGATGACGCTCTATCCGATCACCAAGTGCACCCCCGCCCGGGCAGCCGACATGATCGAGATGTACGGTACCGAGCGAGTCATGGTCAACTCGGCCGGTGACTGGGGACACAGCGACCCGCTGGCCGTGCCCGAATTCATCTTCGAGATGCGCCGGCGAGGCCATGACGATGCTGTAATTCGCAAGGTCGTCTTTGAGAACCCGCTCAGCTTCTTCGCACAGTGCGCCCGGTTCCAGTTCAATGCCATCAGCGAGGCCGCGGTCGCGGCAGTGCGGTAAACCCGACGGTCTGACCTCGCCTCGTTCTGGCGGGTCCATCAGCCGGTTTGAAGAAATCGGATTTCGCGACATCGCGTTCGTCGAGCGCAGGGTGGGCCGGCAAGGGCATCGTTACCGGACTTCGAAAAAGAAAAGAGGGGCCAGCTAGACCCCTCCATCCGAGAACTTTATTGAGAAACACTCGGCTCGGTCAAGCGCATCACGCACGGATTAGCCGTCCCGGGCGACATGCGCAGACCGTCTGTTATGCGGCACTGTTAGACTTGTAAATGATCATATCCTTGTTATCGAGCTGGTCGAATCTTCATTGATCCGGAACGGTGAAGCTTCTCACCTGTTTATTCTGTCCCTTGGGCTTGATGCCAGGCTTGCCGGCAACCTTCTCGGCGGGAGCGGAAATATTCTGGGAAAACGATTTTGGTGGTGGCGAGTTTTCGTTGCAGCCAGTCGCAGCAACCAGGGAACCCAGGGTTCCCGCGACGATCATCACACGCAACTTTCGCATCATTGGCTCCGAAATCCTTCAAGGATAAAGCCCGTGCAGCGACGCACGTACTGGCAGAGTTCGCTCAATGCGTGCGCCGCGAAATCAAGGGGAACAGGGCATCAGGTCAGGACTCTTGATTGTCTTTGCATCGATTTCAAGTCGGTATCAGGCGCGTCACCGTACCCCGCAAATGAGGGCCGGCGATCAGTATTGGTCGCTGCTGACCACCTCCCCCAGGTTTCTGGTTCCCAGAGCACGATAGGTGCTGAGGTTGATCGAATTCTTGATGAACCGGACGGAGCCATCGGCCATGGCGAAGTTCACTCCGCCGGGATGGAAGCCGCGGAATCCCCACTGGCCGAGCGAATTGCAAGCACCGCCGGGAATCTGGGCATTGTTCAACCAGTCGGGAGGGAGCATGCAGTTGGCGAAGCAGGCATTCGTGACGGCTCCCGTCGTGTCGGCTGGCGAGTTGGGCGCGGGGACGACGAACGCGCCGCCGGTGATCCGGACGCTGCCAGACCACCAGCTACCGTCGCCCCAGGCGCTCGCAAGATTCGCCCACATCCATGCGCTGCTACCCTGCTCGTTCGGGAACCGCGTCATCTCGCCCATGAGAAATGTGTTGCTGGTGCCGTCGGTCACATCCGCGACCCGGACGACGCCTTCAGGCATGAACATGCCGTCGCCGCCACCGTAACCGCAGGTGTTGCCGTACTGAACCGCGACCCCCGCGCTGTTGTACCAGTTGAAATAGAGATTCTCGATTCGACCACGATTCATGCCGTACGACGCCTGGCTGACCGCGATTGTGTACTGAGTGGGATTGGCCTGCGCGGCGGGCTGGTCAGACGGGCAAAGGTATGCGGAAACGAGCTGAGTGCCCGCGGTGACATTTGGTCCCGAGGTTGCCGCATTGGGATACAAGTCGCCCGCCCACAAAAAATTGTAGGCGTTGTACCCGGCGCCCTGCTCCATGTAGGGCAGGATGTAGGCGAACGCGCTGTACAGCTTGCTGTACGAGCAAGCCGCCCCAAATGCGTCGGCGGTCACGTTGTTGACCACGTTACCCATCGGGAACGATCCGGTGCCGCTCTCATAGTTATGGCAAGCCAGGGCGATTTGCTTGAGGTTATTGGTGCACTGAGCGCGGCGAGCCGCCTCACGCGCCGACTGAACGGCGGGCAAGAGCAGCGAAATCAGGACGGCGATGATCGCAATGACGACCAGGAGCTCGATCAGAGTAAAGCCCCGCGAAGGAGCAGAAACGGTTCGATGCTTCTTCATAAGTTCCAACCTTTCCCGTTGAACGACTCCAGACAACATCAATAGAAGATGACTGAACCTTTTGGTGAAACCAAACGACTCCGGCACGTTGCGGAATGTTTGAGGAAAAAGTAGGTCATCGACAAGCATACAAATGCACACACAAGGCTAGCCCATCACCAGGACAGGACTTTGCATCTATAATTCATCACCTATCAAAAGGTGGGAACTTTCATGACGGAATCACAGCGCCACCGGTCGTGGTTTGCGCCTGGTCTGATCGCACCAGTCGTCGGACGCGACTCCTGAAGCAATCGCCACAAATCGTCGGTGATCAGGGCAGGTATCATCGTCCAATTGCGTCGTCGAAGCGGACGGAACTGACGCGGGCTGACATTGCCGGCCGAGAAAGGGAGAGGAGCCACAAAATCAGCCGAAAAGTCATTCAGCTTCGCGCGGCTGCAGGAACTACGCCGCTATCGTTGCGACGAACATGTGGTCAGTAAATTCATGCAATTCGTTTCAGGCCAGAGTCTCGATCTCCTTCAGAGAATTCAACGGTTGTCTGACGCAAGTCCGCACTCAGTTCCGTGAGTCGCCATGCCGGGACCGGCCAGTGGACCAAGGATCCGCTCTGACCCGTGGGTTCACTTCAGCAAGGTCGCCTTTGTGAGACAGCGCGTCCCATCACATTACGGCCCCGATCAAATCAGGTGACCTCGGGATGATCAACATCTTCCTGAGCGTGGAAGCTACTGGTGGGGGGAAGAACAACCTCGAGGCGGGTACACAATGCTGACTTTCTATCCTAAGGACGTTGACGAAGAGATGTCAAGGACTTGCGAGTAAATTCAGTAATTTCTGATTTGCGAGAAAGTAGCCTCTGGTCATCCTCGTGATGGCGTTATGAGCAGTATCGGCTCGAATTGCACCTTTCCCAGCGCACTTGCGGGACGAAGCGCGGTCCAGATACATCGATCAGAACTGATCGGCGCCGAAGATTTCGCCGCCAGCCCGGGTACCCAGTGCGCGGTACGTGCTGAGATTCACGGAATCTTTGATGAATCGAACCGACCCGTCGGCAAGCGCGAAATTCGCGCCGCCGGGGTGAAGACTCCTGAAAGCAAACTGCCCCAGCGTCTGGCAGGCCGGCACGTTGATCCAGTCCGGTGGAAAGGTGGTCCCGCTGTCCACGAAACAGGCCTGATAAATGCTCCCAGATCGATCCGGTGGGGAATTGAGCCTGGGCACGACGTAAGCTCCGGAAGTGGGCATGGCGCCCTTGCCGCTGTAATCATCGGAATACCAGTAAGCCAGGTTGCCAATCGAGAACGGTGATGCGGGCTCGTCCTTGAATCGGTTCACCTCGCCGAACAACAATGTGTTGCTCAAGCCATCCGTGACCTGGGCAATTCTGAACGACGTCTGCCAGCCAAACATTCCGTCACCCGGATCTCCATTGCAATTCGAGTAGTAGGGAGCCGAAGGATCGGGTGGACCCTTGCTGGCCCAGTTGAACCGGATGTTCTCATTCCGGCCACGATTGGTGGCGTAGGAGACGTGAATGAACGGAACGTACCCGGCAGGTTCCTGGGTGAACTGCTGGTCCGAGGGGCAAACATAAGCGCTCACCTGGATTCCGTTCGCCGTCAGGTTCGCGACCGATGCGAAAACAGTCCCCAGGTTGAAGGCGTTGAACTGTGCCTCGCTCTCGAGAAAAGGCAAGAGGTAAATGAAAGCGGAAAAGAGCGTGGCGTCGTAGGGATAATTCGAACCGCAAGACGGAAAGATCCAGCCTTGATTCCCCATCGGAAATGCGCCCTGCGCCGACTCGTAGTTGTGGGCGGCCAGACCCATCTGCTTCAGGTTGTTGACGCACTGGGCGCGGCGAGCGGCCTCGCGCGCCGACTGCACCGCGGGAAGAAGAAGCGCGATCAAGATGGCAAGGATCGCGACCACCACCAGCAACTCGATCAATGTGAAGCCCCGAATCGGCTGCCGAAGGTGGTGGTTTGTTCGCATGCTGAATCCTGTATCCGCATGAAGATCCGAAGGCAATGGCGCTCGGCCGCTCGGGGCGATCCTCATGGCCGAGCCTGTCCCGGATGAATCAGCGGGCCGAGGAACTGCATCGCTTCGTGAACCGCCGCGCCGGCGGCGTGACTGTGCCGGCTGAGCTCGACATGCACTCCGCGTTGATAATTGATGACGCGAAGTGCCTGGAAGATCGCCGGAAAGTCCATCGTCCCCGCGCCGAACATCAGGTGCTCGTGGACCCCGCGTACCATGTCTTCGATGTGCAGGTTGATGATCCGAGGCGCACAGCGGTGCAGGTGGTCGGCGATCGAGCCGTTTTCGATACAGTGGACATGGCCCAGGTCCACCGTGAGCTGAAAGAGCGGGTGTTCGATCCTGCGATCAAGCTCTTCAAAGCGGACGAAGGTATCGATGAACATCCCGGGTTCGGGCTCGAAGGCCAGAGGCATGCCGGCAGACTCGGCATGCCGGAGGACCGGTTGCAGGGCGTCGGTCAATCGATCGAAGGCTTGCTCCTGGGAGAGCTCATCCCGGATCTGGCCGGACCACAACGACACGCATTCCGCGTCCAGATCGCGCGCGATGTCAATGGCGCGGAAGAGGAAGTCGGCCCGGATGGCCCGGCGAGACGGATCGGCGTCCATGAGGGTCGGGTCGTGCTTGAGACGCGGGTTCAGCAAGAACCGCGCCCCGGTCTCGACGACCCGGCTCAATCCCCTTCGATCAAGGTGAGCGCGAACCGCGGCGATCTGGCGGGCGAGGGTCCTGGGCTCTTCATAAGGGTCCAGAGCGCCCACGTCGAGCGTGATCGCCACGCTCTGGTATCCCTCGTCGGCCAGCAGGTCGATGGCGTCGGTCAGCCGGTGATGAGCCAGGCCGTTGGTGTTATATCCCAAGCGCACGGTAAAACCTGTCAAAAGATCATGTCGAGTAGAGCCACCGCCCCAGCAAGTAGGCGGGAATCCAGAGGATTGCAATCGCTACGGCTGCCTGGGGACCGCGCACGGAAGCAACCAGGCCGACGTCGATCCAGATCAAGGCGAAGATGCCGACCTTGACCGCTTTCTGAATGAGCGCCGGGACCGGCTGATAGAGCGCTCGCGTGGCCGCGAGATTGACGGCCAGGGCCACCAGCATCAGAACGAGCAGGCCCTCCAGCGGAATCAGCGGCCGGTCGGTCATGGGTTCGGAATATCTGCCCGGCTGAAGCGCGGCGGCCAGCAATCCGACCATGGCCAGGTCTTGCAACGTCAAGCCGAGAAGCAGGTTGCCGGTCTTCCCTGACTCCGTTTCGGACCGACTGATCCAGGTGATCCCGCAGACGAACAGTCCGTACATGATGGCCGCAAGCCAGGCCACGGGCCCCCCGAACGCCTGGGCATGCGTCAAGCCGAGAAGCAGGTTCAAGCCGCGACATGCCCCCATGACGGCGGGACCGAGCACGGTGCTCTTGAGTCCCGCATCATAGCCCAGGATGACCAGCGCGAGCACGCCACCAACCGCCAGGCTGGCTGGCGAACCACTCACCCAGGCGACGAGCGGCCCGGCTAGCAGGCCCAGGGCGCCCAGCCCTCCCGCACGTGCCCGGGAAACTCGGCCTGAAGGGATTGGCCGTCCTGGTCGCTCAATCCGGTCGATCTCGACGTCGAACACGTCGTTCAGAGCCATACCCGAGGCGTACAAGAGCATGGAGGCCACAGTCAACGGAATCCAACGCGTGAACGCGCCCAGTGTGCCTCCGCCGAGCAGCCAGCCGGCCAGGCTGTCGGCCGCTGCGGTCAGGACGTTGGGTAACCGGATCAACTGGAGGATCGCGATCAGAGGAGGAGTCATCGTCTCTCGAGCTGAGCTAGCGCGCAGGCGCCGGCTGGGCCAACGGGCGTAAAACTTCCAGGGCTTGCCGGGCGGCCGCGTCGGGATCGTCCTGGAAGGGGTAAAGCTCGACGGTGAGCCACCCAGTGTAACCGGTCTGGCGGATGGCCGCGACGACGGCGGCGAAGTCGATGGCTCCGGTGCCGGGAACCAGGTGGTGATGAACGCGGGTGGCCGCGATGTCTTCGAAATGGTAATGCCTGGTGTGCGGCGCCAGCCTGGCGATCGCCCGGGGCAGGTCCTCGCTGACGCAATAGGCGTGGCCGACATCAAAGTTAAGCCCGATCGACGGGGCGTTGACGCGTTCGGCGACTTCCAGGTACTGGTCGGTCGTTTCGAGCAAAAGCCCTGGCTCGGGTTCGATCAAGAGCAACACGCCGAGCTTGTGGGCGTATTCGGCCAGCGGTTTGAGCACCTCGACAAACAGGTCGATCGCCTGTTGCCGCGATTGCTCGGGCGCCAGCGGGCCTCCCGGCTCGGTGGTGATGTGTGGTGCGCCCAGCTCGGCGCAGAGTGCCAGCGCGCGCCGGGTGTGGTCGATCCGGACCTGGCGGTAATGACGTTCCGGCTCGATGAATGACGGGTGCCAGTAGGGCTGACGGTGGTCGGCAATCGCGTTCATCATGAACGCGTTGATGTTGGAAAACTCGAGCCGCGATTGCTCCATCGCTTTTCGAATCGCGCGTTTTTGCCCGTCTAGCAGTCCCGCCGGCCAGGCATGCGGTACATCGGCCAGAAGCTCCAGTCCCTCGTAGCCGATGCGCGCGATCCGCGCGGCGGCCTCGTCAAAAGGATGTTTCAAATAGGCATTGGTACTGAAGGCAAGTCGCATATTTTCCTGCTCGACGTCATTGGATTCCTGGAGGTGGATGCCCTGGTTAGGACACTCGTTATCGTTGTTCGACAAGGATCACTTTCGATCGAATCAGCCCCGGGATTCGTTATCTTCACTATATTGCGGTTGATCTTCTCCAGCCTCATCCTCGCTCCAGAACTCCGTTTCGTCATGCATGTCATATTTCTTTGCGACATCAAGGTCAGTCGTAACCAGGTAAGCCTCGTCGTCCGCTGTCCCGCCTTCAGGATCGAGCGCGACGCCATCTGCTCGCATCGCTGCCAGAAGGTCTGCAGCTTCCCGTAGCGAGATGACCATGTCGTCGATGGAATTGGCTTCGGCCGTCAGCCACTTGTTTCGCCAGAGTCTGATGTATCGAATTCGCGCTTGCTTCCAAAGTTCGAGGTACTTGGGTCGCACAAACGCATCTAGCTGGTCTGCGAAATCCTTGGGGAGACTCAGCAGTTTAATCAGTTCGATGACATCCGATAGGTCTTTCAGCCTTCCCGGGTTGGTCATTCCGGAGGCGAGCTTCAGTTCCACAAGGCGTGGAAGGCTCAGGTACTTGACCCCGTCATGCTCAACAGCGACCGCAGCAGGGTTGGGGAACGATACCGGTTTTGGTTTGCCGTCGCCAGGATAATCGCCTGCGACCAAGAACTCGATACGTACCCCCAGTTCCGTGTCTCGGAGGTTCTTGCTCCGAGCGAAAGGAGGAAGGTAGCCCAGGCCCGTGAGTTTGGAATGGATCTCTTTTAGTCCCTCTCGAGTCACGAGGAGATCGATGTCTTCAGTAAACCGGCGGTACCCGTGATGGAACAGTGCCATCCCTCCTGCAACACAATATGGAATACCCAGTTCGTCGAATCGCTTGGCCACCTTGGCGAGAGCTTGCTGGACGCTACCTTTGCCCTCGAAGAACCGGCTCCCCTCGCTCAAGGCCCACCTCGAATCTCGATCGAGATCCTCTTCGTATACGCGTCCCGAGTATGCTCCGGCAATGACAGTTCCGAAATCCGCTGCGTGAGAGATCGGCGACCCCGACTCAGACGGCTTACGTCTTCTTGAAGGGGCAGAATGAATCTGCTTACCAACGAACTTGTTCATGGAATAAGACTCCGCAACCGGAGAGCCTCACGATGTTCTTCATCCAGGCGCTACGTTTGCTTTGGAGAGTCGACGGATTTCATCGAGGTCTTCACCGGTGCTAAGTATTCCATCAACTTGTCGAACTGCTTGAAGAAGTCATGTTCCTCGACCCCCTCCGGGCTTTTGAAAAAGCAGGCCAGGTGACGCATCTGGCCCCTGGCCCCATGCTGTTTCTCGAGGTCGGTCAGCCGGGCCAGGTCGATGGCCAGCGGGGCGGCCAGCAGGCTGTCGCAACCTTGCCAGGTGAACTGAAGGGTCATCTTGGTGCCCAGAAACCCCTGGAAATGGATGTGATCCCAGGCCGTCTTCCAGTCGCCCATATCGGGCAGGTACTCGATCGTGACCAACGAAGCGGGCTTGTAACCGAGAATCTCGGAGATGACCCGGTCCTTGGTTTCGACCTTCGAGCTTTTGCTCGTCGGTTCATCGAGCACCAGGCCGTCGCGGTTACCAAAGATGTTGTGCCCGACCCAGCTTTGAACCTTGAGGTTACGGTGCGCGAACATGGGAGCGAGCACGGTTTTCATCAGGGTTTCGCCGGTCTTGCCATCCTTGCCGGCGTAGAGAGCACCCGTGGAACGGGCCAGCTCATGGATGGCCGGAACTGACGCGCCCAGGCTGGGGGTGAAATTGATGTACGAATGGCCGCCCTCAATCGCCGCCAGGGCGTGAAGCGAGCTCGATGGCAACACCTGGCTGGCATCGTCCAGCCGGGGTCGGAGACTTTGCCAGTGCTGGTGGATGTGGGATGGAGGGAACGGAGGCTCCGTACTGCCCACGTTCAGCACGATCAGGTGGTCGACCGACTCTGCGGCAATGAACGCATTGAGATCGCCAGTGATCATGTCAATCGCCTGGCGTGCGGTCCGGGCGGATCTCGATTCGTCCGTCCAGTCGGCCAGGCCCGAGACGACCGCACTGAGCCCGAGTCGTGGTCCTGGCCGCACGCGGCTTGTTGCCGCCTCGAGATCCGCGCGGCAGGCTTCGATCCAGGCCGGATCGAAGACGCCAGAATTGCGACGAAACTCCTCTGCCGATGCCGCGAAACTGGTCCGACGGATCTCGTGGCCGCCGACCACGAAATCGCCGGGTTCCGGAAGCGGCAAGTTTCGGAACGGCGGCAGATCCGTGACGAGACCGGTGCGATCAGTCAACCCGCGCGCCATGGCCGCCAGGCCGAGCGTGATCGTGGTACCCACACCTCCGAACGCCCCGACCAACCAAAGTCCAACCCGGCGACGTGTCATCTTGGCAATTACCTGTCTGTGTGTGGTGTCGATGAACCCGGGCAGCCGGATTCGGCGGGACGCGGTCAGCAAGCGGACAGCAAAGCCGGGAGAAGAGCCTCTCCATCCCGCTGTCGACTTGACGCTAATTCATTATGTGCCCGAAAGCTTTGCCATTCAACCCGGCCCGGCGACAAGGCTTCTCGGTGACCCCTGGGCGGGAGAACCATCTGACACCGTTTGGCTGGCGTTCCCGGTAGGCAACACGACGTTGCCCGACGAGTCAGAGCAAAGAGTCTGTCGCTGCGCAATCGTCTCAAATCATCAATTCGATCCAGCTTGCGGCATCTACTCCAGCATGATTGCTGCCGATGCTTCTTTGTCTTCGAGCAACTCGTATCCTAATAAACCCGTATGGACAGCGGTTTCGAATCTCCGTGTCGTATCGAATCAATGAGGTTGTCTTCTTCTGGTCTGTGAATGGCTGTGCGGGTGATTCCCCGAGCGTATCGATTCTCAAGATTCGCAAGGCATGAGGGGGCCGTCCTCGGCGTCTCTACTTTGATCCATCACGAGACGCTTTCTGTTCGACTCCAGTGTCAAGGATTGCAAATGGTCGAATATTAAATAAATATTTGATTATGCTGATTTTCTTTGATTTTTGTACGATTTTGGTGATTCGCGCTTCGGTTTTTTCGTGATGGCGCCGGCGGAGGCCGACCCGGGTTGCAGGGACACGCGCAGTCGATGGGGATTGCACCGTGAAGAATCGCCGAAAGCGCCGTTTTGTGCCCCGTACTGTCCGACTGGAATCACGCCGGCTGCTCACAAGTTTTCAGGCCACATGGATGGGCCAGACCGCGAATATGGATCTCACCGGACCGACCGCGGCGGTGGGTCCCGATGGGATCGTGGACGACGAGATTCAGCTTTCGGCTGTGAACGCCAGCCTGACCATCAGCGAGGTCAAGATCCTCCTGAATGGCTATACCACCCCGCGCTGGGAATCCGCGCCGGATCTCGACGGATATTCCAACGCCGAAGTGATCGATGTGAGCAGCGGTACCGGTAAGACTTACGAGATCTTTCTTGACCCGACTGGCCAGTCCGGACCGAGTTTGCAAACTGGACTGGGTCAGCAATTGACGGTCGATGTTTATTACACCGACCAGAACGGTAACCCGGGTACCGATACCCTCAGCGTGGCCGTTGGCTCGAGCAATCCCGCCGAGACCGCCACTTTGACCGCGCCCATCCCGATCACCTGGAATGGGTTTACCGCAAGCTGGGAAGGGCAGCAAAGCGATGGTGCAGTTGAGATTGGGGTTTCGGGGCTGAAGTACCCCATTGTGCGCGCCGTTCTGTCCGATCAGGTGGCCAATAATGAATACAGCTCTTACTGGTCTTATGGGACGCTGGCGGCGTCGAGCCCCTCGAGCAAGGCTTTGACGGTCAATCAGGCCGGGAGTACCGCGGCCCTTGACTTCGATCCTCTTGCCAATGAGGCCGGGGCCACACTGACGCTGAGACTCGATTTCGGCTCTCATGGCCAGCAAGCCGCCCAGTTCCTTGGTGGGACGTGCGATCCCGGTCTCACCGTCGCCAACATTCGCAGCACCTCGAAGACGGAGACACCGGGCAGACCGAACTCGGATTTCCTCCAGGCTGATGCCAATACTTATGGAACGATCTATCTGAGCAGCGGCACGTATTATCTGAATGAACAGCTTGTCCTCAACAGCCCGGTCACCATCCGTCCCGTGGCCGGAGCCACCGCGACCCTGATCTTCACGCAGCCGCAGCCGGAAGACGGCAGGCCCAGCATCTGGGCCGATGCGATCGAGATCAAATCCAGTCATGTGACGCTGGAGAACTTCTCCATCCAGTTCTCAGGCCCGTTCCTCTGGACCACCACCGGCGGGTCTTCGACCGGCGTGATTCACGCGTATGGCACGCCTTTCGACGTCACGATCACCGGACTGAACATTCAAGGCCCGTCCCAGAGCCTCTTCGACCAGGCTTCCGATCCGGCTGCATCCGTGGCCACGAGCCAGGTGCTCGCGGATTCCTTTACCTCGAATACCATCGGCACCGTGTGGACGAGCCTGGGTGGGAGCTGGGTTGAGGGAAATGGGACGCTCATCCAGAATTCCAATGATCCGAATTCGTCGGTGAAGAAGCTGATCGTCAACTCCTCGACTCCATTCCCCGGCGCCGAGGAGATCGAGGCGAACGTCGAGCTGAATTCCATTTCGGGCGATGGCCGCTCTGGAGTGAGTCTGAATAACAATGGCAGTGGTGACGGCTACAATCTCGTCTTCCACCTCGTCGGCTCGGATCTCGCGGTGCAGTTACTCAACGACCAGCGCGACTGGTCCGCGCCTGTGTACACCGACAGTAATGGCCGCGACTGGCAGGAGAATGCCTTCTACACCTTCGAGTTCGTGGTCGTCCCGCAGGGCAATGGCGTGGATGCCCTTTTCGGAAAAGTCTGGCTGACGGGCTCATCCGAGCCGGCGCAGTGGACGATCGATGAAATCCAGGGCGTGGGGCTGAGCCGGAGCCCTGGCCTCCCTGGGCTGGAAGGCGGATCGAGTGGCAACGGAGGTTACGCCATGGCCGAGTTCGAGCCTGTCAACGACGCGACCGGCAGTCTCGTGTGGGCCGTCACACCGTCCTTGTTCTCGACTGTCGACTCGACACGGTGGCAGGCGCTCCAGGGTACATGGTCGCAGAGTGATGGAGTGTTGCTGCAATCGAACGTCTCCAGCAACACGGACAAGCGTGTTCTACTCCCCCTGGACGGGATCGCGCCTTCCTCTCTGATGATCACGGCGGAAGTTACGCCGTCGATGAACCTCAACGACCCTTCGCCGGGAGCATCCACCGTCGGGATCGGCCTGGACACAAATTCGAGCGGAAACGGTTATGAGCTGGCGATTTTCAGAGATGGCTCGTCCCTCGGCATCGAACTTGAAAATGGGAACACCACACTCCTGACGACAACGAGAGATAGTTTCGGCAACCTTCTTCAAACCGGGACGACCTACGGCATGCAATTGATGGTGCTGCAGGAGCCCGATGGGACGGAGAGTGTCTTTGGAATGGTCTGGCCCTGGTTTGAAGCAGGTTCTACACAGCCAGGTCCCCAACCACAATACTGGACCATGTTCGTCGGCGGTCAGAGGCACGCCGCCGGTTCGCCGTCACTCGATGGAGGGTCTTCCGGTGACGCAACCGCACAGTTTGCTGAGGTGCAGGTTACGGTGGCCACCACGCCGGCCCTCCCTCTCATCAACATGGGGACAGCGTATACGGGTTCAGTGACGGACAATACCTTGACGGGCGGAACTCTCATGTTCAGCTACGGCCCGTGGCAAATCACTGACAACACTTGCGATGGAGCCGTGGCTGGTACGTACAATACGGCCGTGTTCACCTTCTTTACGGGGCACGACCGCAATCTCTCGGGCAATACGATCAATCAGGTTTCTCCCTACGGAAAAACCCTCCGCCTGCTGGATGTGGGAAACAACGAAGCCTGGGCCTCCGACGACACCGTTTCGGATAACACGGTTGTTGACAGCGAAGGCGTGGGTGTCCGCGCCGGGGACTGGGGCTGGGACCAGAACGTGGGAATCTATGATGGAACCAATCAGGCTGAGTTCATTCTCTTCGAGTCGTTCGACATTGCTTACGAGGGAAGCCTGTACGCGCTATCCAGCAACGGTCTCGAGCTGAAGATTCCCTATGCCCAGGGAGTGAGTCCTTCGATGGGCGACATCGTGTCGATCTTGAACGGACCTGACGCCGGCCAGTGGTTTCAGGTCGCGCAGATTGTCCAGTCGCCAACCTCGATGTCCGACCCCTCTTACACGCTCCTCCTCGACTCACCCCTTCCTCAGCCGTCGGGAGCGAACTACGCCATTTCGATCGCCGAAGGATTCGTCAACGAGACCATTGGAAGCTCAACGCCCGGCCAGGGAAACACGATCGACATCCGCGGCAGCGAGTCCAATCTGTTTAGCCTGGATGGGGCCCAGTTTGGCACCCAGATACTCAACAACACGTTCCTTGGGAACGATTTTTATTCCGAGAGCGCGGGTCAGGGCAACGTCTCCGGGGAATACTCGCCGTTCGTGAATCCGAATAATAGAGCCGAGACCAGCTTATCCTGGAGCTGGACGCACACGCCTGATTTCGGCATTCAGATCGACGACAATACCTTTGAGGATCTCAACGCGACCACGTCTGCCGTGGCGACCATCGGCGTGGCCCATTCTTCCAGCGTGCATTCGAATGTGGGCCGTCTCTACTACAGCGGACAATTCGAAAACAACGTATTCGTCGACTCGGACCCACCGAGCGGCACCAGCACAACGCTGGTCGAGATCGAGATGGAGGCTGTCAACGGGCAGGGCCAGAGCGAACCCTCGGACCCCTACGAGCTTTCCTTGACCGCAAGCAACAATTGTGTGATCGAACCAGCCTCCGCCACGTCAGTTGACACGAAAGCGGTGATCGCTGTTGTCGCGGGGACCGTCAACGGTGTCACAACGGCCCAGACCTTGAGCCTTCCCGGTGCGACATCCACCGAGCCGGTTAACCTCGCGCCCTATGACAACGAGATCGGCATCACGTCGAATAATGCCACGGGAGTCGGAAATCTTGATGGCGGGGGTTTCAGCTATTCCTCCGATGCGCTCGGCGGCGGGATCGTGAACTGGCAAGGCATTCCTTTCTTGCTCGGACCGACGGGCCGGGTCAACGTCGTGCAGGCAGCCGGCCAGACCATCCCCCTGCCGGCCGGGAACGACTCGGCGCTCGACTTGCTCGCCACGGCGGTTCAGGGGAATCAAATCGGGACGTTCATCCTCCACTACACCGACGGCTCGACCGTTGTCGTCTCCCAGGCATTCAGCGACTGGGCCCACGACTCTTCGAACCCGGGTGAATCCGTGGTCCGTACAATGACTTACCGAAACGGCAGCCAGAACAACAGCCTGCAATCGCTGACCTTGTATGTGTACGCGCACAACTTCCCGATCGCGGCAGGCAAGACTCTGGCCAGCATCACGTTGCCGGGCAACCTGGACATCAAGATCCTCGCGATGGACTTGATTGCCTCTCGGCCCCAGGTCAATCTGAGCAGCGTATACAACCAGGTTGGACTGACCTCCAACGACAACACCAACCTGGGGAATCTTGACGGTTGGGGCAACAGTTATTCCATCGCTGCTCTTGGCGGAAACGATGTGGCCTGGGGAAGCACGACATTCGATCTGGGACCGGCTGGCCAGAACGACGTGGTCTCGGCGGCTGGCCAGACCATTGTTTCTGGCGTGAGCACCTTTTTTCAGAAGGCTTATAAGTCGCTCAATATTCTGGGCGCGGCAGTCAACGGGCCGCAAAGTGGCACCTTCACGGTGCGTTACTCTGATGGGAGCTCTTCAACCTACATTCAGTCGTTTAGCGACTGGGCGATCAACGCATCCGAACCGGGTGAATCCGTCGTGGAATCCTTTGGCTACCGCAACGACGATCAAGCCGGCGGCAACGGCCGGGACACCCGCGCCATGTTCGTGTACGGCTACACCTTCGCACTCAACTCGAACAAGACCGTCGTGAGCATCACGCTGCCCAATGACGGCGATATCAAGATTCTGGCCATGGATATGAGCTGAGGTGAGCAGACCTGGCAAGGCTCACTTCCGCGACTTTGCCGGGTCGAGCATTCGCATTTTTCCCAGACCTGGCAGTCCCTTATTTCTGAGTCTATAGCAAGCTTACCGGGCTATCTTCGAGCCCCGGAGGGGCGGTCGTGAATAGCCAGGGTCGTTAGACCCTGGAAAGCCCGGGGACAGCGAACCTCACAAGCCCCAACGGGGTGGCAGTGACCGTATGACTGCCCGCCCCGTTGGGGCTGGCCGAAGGGAGGTGGGACTCGCCTCATACCAGGGGCTTACGCCCACTGGCTATTGACTGCCGCCCCGTTGGGGCTGAAGTACAAATCCACCCGGTAGCTTTGCTACAGTCCCTTATTTCTTCTTCTTTGCCGGTTCACTGGCCGCCGCCTTCTTGGCGGGTTCATCGGCTTCCTGGGCATCAAGTGCATCCGTGTCGGCGGTGCGGTAGAGGGGCAGGTAACGGTAGTAGACTTCCAGGGTCAAGACCGAAAGCGATGTCTGGAACAGCCGGCCCGCGGTCTGGCCCCAGTGGTCGGCGTTGGGCTGGGCGGGGTCCCAGCTACCGTTGGCGCAGGTGTCGTCCTTGACTTGCGTCTTGATCAGCTCTTCGCGAACGTGGAGGTTCCAGCGATCCCAATCTTTGTTCTTGAGATTGTGCAGAAGCTGGGTGGCGTAATACCAGTAGTAAATGTTTCGCTCCCGGTTGCTCTCGAGGTTCGCAGCGATGCGGCCCGCACCTTTGATGAGAGCGGGGTGGTTGCGCGGCCAGCCGAGAAGCTGGCGAGCGACCAGGGCCTCGGCTGTCATGACCGGCGTGGCTTCGCGGTTTGGCAAATACGAATAGGTGATCTTCTTCGAATCGGCCGCGGCCAGATTCAGGTAATCCGTGCAGCCTCGCAGAGTCGTCCGGGGAATGCTCAGGCCGGCAAGATGGCCGCTACGCAGGGCGAAGATCTGCCAGCCGAAGACCGAGGTGTCGCCGGCTTGCCCCGGTGAATAACGCCAGCCGCCGGTTGCCGCGTTCTGGGATTCGATGATGAAGTTCACCGCCCGCTTAGCGGGTTCTTTGAGGTGCGAGTCACGAGAGATGCCATAGGCCTCGCAGAGAGCCATGGTCGCAATCGCATGGCTGTACATGTAGGCCATGCCCGGCGGCCCTGTGAACAGATCGCCATTCGGTTGTTGATGCTGGATCAAGGCCTCGATGCCACGGCGCACGGCGTCTTGATGGCGGCACTTCACGGTATGGATATAACCCGCGCCAAGCAGGGGCAAAAGGGCCAGCCCCGTCGCCGCGGTGTCCGAATCCATGACATGGTGGGAGGGGCAACCTTGGGCCTGGCACTGTTCCTGGAAGTTCAACGACCACGAGCCGTTGGCCCGCTGGTGTCGCACAATCCAGGCCAGGCCTTCTTCCACGGCCTTTTCGGAGTGTACGGTCCCGCCTTCTCGGCGGACAAGCATCGCCCGGTCCAGCCCCGATCGGCCCGAGAATGGCGCCGTGATCTGGTCGGCCAGGGAGGGGAAACGTGGTCCAGCCTTGCCGCTGCCGGAGATCGACAGCTCGGTCAGAAGCATAGATCCTTTCGCCTCTGATCCCGATGGCCCGGCCAGTTCGGGTCCGAATCGCTGCAAACCGGGAATTTCCGGCTGCGCCGCGAATTTGATCGACGGATCGTTGGGCTCCAGCCCGAGCGAGGGCGGGTCCGGGCTCTGCAATTTCGTGAACGGGTCGCCGGCCTGGGACGCCTCGACGAGCGACGTCAGGTCGTTGATCTCGCCCGGCAGCCGGCTCTCGATCTCGCGGCTATTCGTGGAGGGCTGGCTCACGCGGATCAGCAAGGCCAGGATCAGAAGCAGCAGGGCATGAAGCATGAAACTCAGTCCCCAGGAAGGAACCGAGCGCAAGGTGTCGGGATCATAGGGCCGCCCGGTCAAGGGGGCCAGCAATCGCTGAAGTCGGTCAGACCGGGGGCTGGCGGGCGGTTGCGCGTCCATGAAAGGTTCCGACGAGATGAGGGGCGGGAGCCGCTTCGCGAACAGTGATACGCGAGTTCATTCTACGTATGCTAAACGTTGATCGACCAGATCGGAGCGCGCTGGGTCCGAAATTCTTCTGAGATTCGTGCGTCGAATCCACGCCGGCTTTGAGTTCTCTGCACCCGGTGCAAGCTCATTCATCGATGATATCCAGGCTGGCCCAATCGAGCTGCTTGAGAAGTTCCGTGGCCTGGTCGGGATCGGCGACAACCACGGCAACCAGGGCATCGGGGTGGATTTGCCGGTGCAGTGTGTCGTTCAGCCTGTCCAGCTCGATTCCCATGAGTCGCTCGGGGAATTCAAGGTAATAATCTGGTGGCAGACCATGGATGTTGAGATTGGCGTAGCGATTCACCAGAGCCGCCGGGGTCTCGAACTGGCGGCTCTGGCCTTCGATGAGCGAGCGCCGGGCGTTATCGAGCTCGCCCTGGGTAGGCGGCCGGTCATGCTTCAGCTCGACCAGCTCGTGATAGATATCATTCAGAGCAAGCGCCAGCTTGTCGGACTGGACCGACGTGGTGATCGAGAATGGACCACGGCCCAGGCGACAATCGAAGTGGCTTCGAACCCCGTAGGTGTAACCTTTCTCCTCGCGCAACTTCTCATTGAGCCGCGAGGTAAACTGGCCGCCCAAGACCTGGTTCAGCAGGATGGCCGGTTCAAAGTCGGGATCGTCGCGCGCGATTCCAAGGTGGCCGACTCGCAGCACGGCTTGTGCCGCGCCAGGGCGTTTGAGCAAGAGGATTCTGGGAGAACGTGCCAGTGACCGATCAGGGATTCGGGGCCGTTCCAGTGGCGGACCCGTCCAGTCGCCAAGTTGTCGCTCGAGAGCGCGGGCGATGGCCTCGGGATCGACGTCGCCGGCCACCACGACCGCCGCGCCGCTCGGTCCCAAGTGGCGGTCATGGAAGGCGACCGCCTCGGAACGGGTCAGTCCGGTTACGATGGAATCAATCCCGTCGAGGGGGTACCGATAGGGGTGATCCTCTCCATAGAGCGCGGCCAGCATACCCCGGTAGGCACGCGATTCCGCACTGTCACGCTCTGATTGGAGCGCCGCGAGCGTCTGGCCGTGAATCCGGTTCCATTCGGGCTCAGGAAACGAGGGCTGGCGGAGCAGATCAACGGCCAGCTCGAGACTGGTCTCGAAGTAAGTCTTCAGGCAGCGGAACGCGACGAAAGCACCATCCCAGCCACAACTCGCGGAAACGCTGGTTCCCATCGCCTCGGCGGTCAGGGCAATCTCCGCGGCCGATCGCGTTCTGGTTCCTTCCTCGAGCATCGCCACGGCGAGCTGGGCAAGCCCGGCCCGGGAGGGCGGTTGCAAGCTGCCGCCGCCGGGCATGGCCACGGTCAAGGCGACGGTCGGCAAATCGCGCTGGGGCAAGACCCAGACCGTGAGTCCGTTGCTCAGTTGAAGAACTTCCGGAGCCGGAGCGCGATAGGCCGCTGGTGGAGCACTCTGAGGTGCGATCTTTCTGTCCAGGGGGGGCGAGACAGTCATCGGTTTCCGGCCCAGCACCGAAAGCGTCACTCTCGGCGTTCCGTCCAGGTAATGCGCTGCCGCGGCGCGGATGTCATCCGCGGTGACCCGCAAGAACCGCTCCAGATCCGTGGTGATGAGTGAAGGATCTCCCCGAAGAACGTGGTAGGCGTTGAGCCGGTCCGCCACTCCACCAAAGCCGCCGATGTGTTCGAGTGCAAACAGGAAGCTCGCCGTTTTCATGGTGGCGACCCGCTGGACCTCCTGCTCGGTCACACCCGTCTCGGCGATCTGAGCGATCTCGGTTTCAAGCACGTCGCGCAGTTCGGCGATGGAGCGGGTCGGACGCAACGTCGCCGAGATGCCGAATGTACCAGCAAGCTCGCGTCCCGACTGATAGGCTGTCACGTCCTGCGCGAGTTGCTGGTCGATCACAAGCTTCTGGTAGAGGCGGCTGGACCGTCCGCGGGCGAGGATGTCGGCCAGCAAGCTCAAGGCAGCATCAAAGTCCTGGAATTGCGGGACCGTGTGCCAGACGGAATAGTACCGGTCGAGCTCGACGCGATCCTGAAGCACAAGGTCTCGCGTGGCCGTCGGTTCGGGGGTCGCCGCCCACGGCTGCAAGGCCTTGGTACCCCCGTCGATCGCGCCGAAGTAACGCTCGACGAGTTGGCGGGTCGTGTCCAGGTCGATATCTCCCACAATCGCCAGGCTGGCATTTGCGGGCACGTAGTAACGCCGGAAGAAGGCCGCAACATCGCCCAGCGATGCCGAGTCCAGGTCCTCCATGACGCCGATGGTCAACCAGCTATAGGGGTGCTGGGGTGGGTAGAGCGCCTCGGCCAAGATTGGCCAGACCATGCCGTAGGGCCGGTTGGCGTAATTCTGGCGGTATTCATTTTTCACCACTCCTTTTTGTATCGAAAGCTTGGATTCGTCGAGCGCGGGCACCAGGTGGGCCATCCGGTCCGATTCCATCGCCAGAACAAGCTCGAGATGCGCTGTCGGCAGATCGACGAAGTAATTGGTCCGATCGCTCGATGTGGAGCCGTTAATGTTCGCGCCGAGGGGCTGTAAGTGCTTGAAAAAGTCACCGGGATAGTGCTCTGAACCTTCGAACATCAGGTGCTCGAACAGGTGTGCGAAGCCCCGCTGGCTTCGCTCCTCGTTCTTGGAACCGACGTGATACCATAGATTTGTAGCCACAATCGGGAGTTTTGGATGACGCCTCAGTATGACATTGAGTCCATTGGCCAGACCAAGTGCAGTGAATTCAATTGCCGGTAGTTGCATGGCTTTGTGAATTTCGGAAAAATGGTGTGGCTTTTGCGGAGCCCTGATAGCAAGGTCACAAGAGCAAAGCCGATGAAGTAGTATTGAATACCGTGCCGTTCCGCTTATACTTTCCGACCAACCCAGGTTTCAAAGGCGGCGGCAGGCCAACAATTTTGGATGATCCAGAAGAAACAATGCTCTTCGCCGATCCTTGGGAGTACAATACTCCTTTGTCGGACGAGGTGAGAAAGATGGCGTGACCTTAGTCATCCGGGATAGTCGGGTCAAGAGTCGAGGGGCGGGATTGTTGATCGCGAAGGCTCGGGCGGCGATCCGTGGGCAACGGTCCGGCACAATCAAAAACGCCAAGGTCAGACCGTGAACTGGGATGACATCATCATTGACGCCGCGGATTCCGACAAGGGGATGCGGCGGCTGAACAACCAGGACAGTCACGCAGCGGTGCGCGCCCCCAACAAGGAAGTCTGGCAGAATCGCGGGCATGTCTTCATGGTTGCCGATGGAATGGGCGCACACGCCGTCGGTGAGCTTGCCAGCAAGATGGCCTGTGACCTCATCCCGCACAACTACATGAAAGCCAAGGTAGGCACGCCGTCAGAGGCGATCGTCAAGGCGTTCCACGAAGTGAGTGCCCTGATCCACAGCCGGGCTGCCGCCAACCGCGATTTCCAGGGAATGGGCACAACCTGCTCGTCTCTCTTACTTTTACCGGATGGGGTGCTCGTTGCGCACGTCGGCGATTCCCGGGTCTACCGGGTGCGTGGCCGGCCGGATCGATCAGCTCTCGTTCGACCACAGTCTGGTCTGGGAACTGGTGCGGCGCAATCACTTGACGCCCGAACAGGCCAATATCTCTGTTCCCAAGAACGTCATCACGCGTAGCCTCGGCCCCGAACCGACCATTGAAGTCGACGTCGAGGGCCCCCTGGCGGTCGAGCTCGCCGATGTCTACCTGCTCTGCTCGGACGGTCTTTCAGGGCCCGTGACCGACCTGGAAATTGGCGCCTTCGCGGGTAACTTCCACCCCCGAAATGCCGCCCGCTACCTCCTCAACCTGGCCAACCTCCGCGGTGGACTGGACAACATCACCGTCCTGATCGTGCGAATCGGTCCCTGGGTCGATCCCGACTCGGCGGAGTCTTCCCATCAAAACCTGGACGTGAAACCGCGCAACGGCAGCAATCCACCGTCCTGGCGGGATCGGATTGCCGGTATGTTGAAGGGTCCCAAGAAAGCGCCCGTCACCCTGGCCCCCGAAGAAGAACACCATTATCGCTCGAGTGCCTGCCCGATCGGCGACCCACTGATCGAACGGCTGTCCGATCTGACCGAACGGGTCAGAGAGGCAGCCATCGAGCAGGCGTGGTCGGTCGACTGGACCGAACTGGCCGACCATCGCCGCAAGTTTGCCGACTCACGCGTGGCGCACCATAACTGGCTCAGTTTACGCGAGCTTGGCGAGATCATCGGCATGCTCGGCCAGGCCGCCCGCTTTCACCGCAAGGGGACCGGCGCGGCAAACGCACATTGAAGGATGAGGCCGCGATGTCCCCAGACCGCTCGCCCGGTGATGCCACTCTGTGTGCCCGCACAGCGGCACCGCCCCCTTCCGTGACCCGACCTCTGGTCCCCTCGCTCGACCTCAGCACGGTCTACGAGATTGCCGATCTGGACCAGATCGATGGCCTCTATACCGGTCGTCTCGACGGGTTTTCTTACGCCCGCGACGGCCATCCCAACGCCGCGCAGCTTGCGGCCAAGCTGTGCGCGATCGAGCGTGCCGAGGCCGGCCTGGTTTGTGCCTCGGGAATGGCCGCCATCGCCGCCACCCTCCTGACGCTGGTCAGCCAAGGCGATCACGTCGTCATCTCGGAAGGACTGTACGGCAAAACCACGACGCTTGTCTCCCGGGAAATGGTCCGCTTCGGCGTCACGCACGACAGTTTTGATCCCGCCAGCCTCGAGACCTTGGCAAAGCTGATCACTGCGCGAACCCGGCTGATCCTCGTCGAGACGCTCTCCAACCCGCTCTTGCGCGTCTCCGACCTGCAGGCGATTGCCCGGGTGGCGCGCGAGGCCGGCGTGCCCTTGATGGTGGACCACACGTTCGCGCCCTCCTGTGCCGTCCCATCGAGCTGGGTGCGACCTTCGTCATGCACTCCGTCACCAAGCTGATCGGCGGCCATAGCGACCTGACCCTGGGCGTGGTGGTCGGCCCGCGCGAGTCGATTGACAAGATCCGTGCCGTCGCCTCGACTTTCGGACAGACCGGGAACCCCTTCGAGAGCTGGCTCGCGCTGCGGGGGCTCGCCTCGCTGAGTTTGCGCTCCGACCGCGCCAGCGCGACGGCCCTGGAACTGGCGACCCGCCTCGAAGCCCACCCCAAGGTGACCCGTGTGCGATACCCGGGACTTCCCTCACATCCCGATCACGATCTTTGCCGCCGCCAGTTCCCAAGCGGCTTTGGCGCCATGGTGACCTTCGACGTCGGCGGGCGGCAGCAGGCCGATTCCCTGATCCGGTCGCTGCACCATATTCCCTTCGCACCCAGCCTGGGTGACGTGCAGACGACGCTCAGCCATCCGTGCTCGACCAGCCATCGCGGTCAGGACCCGGAAGTTCTCAACCGGCTCGGCATCACTCCCGGCTTGATCCGCCTATCCGTTGGACTGGAGGATGCGGCAGACCTCTGGGGCGACCTTGAGCAGGCTCTTCAGGGAAGCGCCAGCCGCTGGATCATCAAACAGGCTCTGGCTGAGCGGCCAGTTGCTGCGTGAGCAGGCGGACAGCTCCCCGCAACGGGATGGCGACCCACTCCACACTTTCAGAAAGCGCGGCGTCGATCTGCGCGAATGCCTTCTCCAGCAGCAAAAGTCCCAGCAGGTTGTAACTGCCTTCTTCCGTCCTGGGGAGCAAGCCCGTGGACTGGACCGACTGGATGTAGACCTGGACGAACTGCCGGGCCACGTGGTCGTACCAGGCGTGCGCCCACGGTTCCAGCACCCGCCGGTCCTCGGGACGGATCATGCCGGGAGAACGGCCGCGGTCATCGGTCATCCCGAAGAGGGCACTGTACACCGCGGCATCGAGCGAGCGAACCATGCTGGCCACGTCGCGCAACGGTGATTGCTTGACCCGCCGCTCGCCGATTGTCCGCGAATTGTCCCCCTCGAAATCGCATATCACGAAGTCTTTTCCGGTATAGAGAAGCTGCGCCAGGTGGTAATCGCCGTGGCAGCGGATCCGCTCACCGTTCAGCGCGGGATCGAGAATCCCTTGAAAGCGATGAAGGATGGCGTCGTGCTGGCTGATCACTTCGTCCGCAAGTTGCCGGGTCGACTCCGGGAAGCTCGGGCGCTGTCGCGCCAGGCGATCGCAGAGGCGGCCCGTGAGGTTGCGCATCGACTGGTAGAGCGAGCGCTGATAGAGCTTTCCGAACGGCTCGGGAGCAAACGCTGGATCGGCCGGACTGGCGACCATGGCTTTGTGCAACTCGGCTGTGCGCAGGCCGAGCAGGCGGGCCGTGGCAAGATGGCTGCCGATCCATTCTCCCCAGATCCCCGTTCCATTCACGTCATCAATGGGATCGTGGAGAGAGACCTTCGGTGGCGGGCCGGCGGGCAGTTCGCGCGATGAGGCGGCCACCCGCTCGAAGAACTGGCTGAGCTGGTCGAGCATGTACTGCCACGCCGTGCCCTGGTTGGCGACGTAGCGGTGCAAGACTCCGAGCGTGTAGGACTCACCGCTGCCGCCGCGGCGGCGATAGTCAACCGAGCCCGCCACGGCCGCGGCACCGTGGTAATCGGCCTGCTCGGCCAGGTAGCGGCCGACCTCCAGGTCGGGATTGACGCCCTCTTCGATGCGGCGGAAAACCTTGTAAACGTAAAGGTCTCCGTACACGATTGCCCGGTTGTTGCGCTCGCTACGGCGGAGCGACAGCGAAAGATCGGCAAGCGTCTCCGCCGCGATGTCCGTGTCGCCAGTCTGCCTGGACAGCGGTGTCGCGCGGATCTCGCCGTCTTCGAGCCGCCGCAACCGGCCGGCCAGGATGCCGCGGAGCAAATCTCGACAGCACGCCGGAACGGCCAGCGCATCGCAGAGCAAACCCGGTTCGGGCTCGGCGATCCGCGCCAGCGCGGCCACCTGCCACGGCACCAGAAGTTCGTCGGTGTTTTCCTCCGGAAGCAGAGTCAAGCCGAGCGAAAGGGTCTCGGCCTGGCGATCTCGCGTCTCGACCCGGATCAGCAGGAACCAGACCTCGGTCTGGCCAACACGAATCGGGGCCGCGTGCACGATCGCGACGGAGGAAATCCGCGTTCCGTGCTCCAGGAGCCGGCTGCGCAGCAGATACTCCGGTAGGATGGCCTCGATCTCATCCCATTGTCCGGGCCGGAATCGTCGGGCCAGTGGCGCCTTGCCCGGCAGAACCGGCAAAACGATCTCGGACGCATCCGCCGCCAGCACCCCGGCGCCTTTACGGCCGTCCTTGGCGGCAACGCCGTCGGCCAGCGAGAACCAGATGAATCCGTGCGGGCCCAGGGTCAACAGATAGGGCTCTTCGGTAATCTCGGGGAACGCGGTCCGCCCAAGTACCTCCACCGGCGCGATACCCGCGAATTCCTTCAGGTCAAGCTGTACGTACTGCACGAACCGCGAAAGATTGGCGACGACCAGGATTCGCTCATCATCTAACTTGCGGATGAACGCCAGAACCTTGAAGTTGTCTGGATGAAGCAGCTCGAAAGTACCCCGCCCGAAGCTCCGAAACTGCTTGCGCAACGTGATCAACCGCTTGACCCACCAGAGCAGCGACGAGGGATTGCTCTGCTGGGCCTCGACGTTGACCGTCTCGTAATGATACTCCGGGTCAATGATGACCGGCAGGAAGAGCCGCTGGGGGTTCGCCCGGCTGAATCCGGCGTTGCGGTCGGCCGACCACTGCATCGGCGTGCGCACTCCGTTGCGATCGCCCAGGTAAATGTTGTCTCCCATGCCGATCTCGTCGCCATAGTAAATTACCGGCGTACCCGGCAGCGAGAACAGCAAGCCGAACATCAGCTCGATCCGCCTCCGGTCGTTACGCAAGAGCGGTGCCAGCCGGTGCCGGATTCCCAGATTGATCCGCGCCGTGCGATCCTGAGTGTACGCTCTGTACATGTAGTCACGTTCTTCGTCCGTCACCATCTCCAGGGTTAGCTCGTCGTGGTTCCGGAGGAACAGGCACCACTGGCAGGTTTCCGGGATGGACGGCGTCTGCTCCATGATGTCGTGGATCGGGAAGCGGTCTTCCTGGTGGAGCGCCATGAACAGGCGGGGCATCAAGGGAAAGTGAAACGCCATGTGGCATTCATCGCCCCGGCCGAAATACGCCACGGCATCTTCCGGCCACTGGTTGGCCTCAGCCAGCAACATCCGATCCGGGAACCGCGCCTGAACATAAGCCCGCAACGCCTTCAAGAACTGGTGCGTCTCTTCCAGGTTCTCGCAGTCGGTGCCCTCGCGCTCGAACAGGTAGGGCACTGCGTCGAGCCTCATGCCATCGACGCCCATCGCGAACCAGAACTCGACAACAGGCAGGAGCGCTTCCCAGAGCGCGGGATTGTCGAAGTTGAGATCGGGTTGATGCGAGTAAAAGCGATGCCAGAAGTAGGCTTTGGCAACCGGATCCCAGCTCCAGTTCGACGGCTCGAAATCCTGGAAGATCACCCGGGCATGCCGGTACTTTTCGGGATTGTCGCTCCAGACGTAGAAATCACGCTCCGGGCTGCCCGCCGGGGCGTGCCGTGCGCGCTGGAACCAGGGGTGCTGGTCCGATGTATGATTGATCACCAGTTCGGTGATCACGCGGATGCCACGCTCATGCGCGGCGTCCAGAAACGCCTTGAAGTCGTCGATGTTGCCGTAGAGGGGGTGGATGTTCGTGTAGTCAGCGATGTCGTAGCCGTCATCCTTGAGTGGCGACGGATAGAACGGCAAAAGCCAGACGGCCGTGATCCCCAGATCCTGGAGGTAATCGAGCTTCTGACTCAGACCCTGGAAATCTCCATGCCCATGGCCGTAGCTGTCGAAGAACGCGCGAACATGGACCTCATAGAGGATGGCATCCTTGTACCAGAGCGGATCGTTTTCCGTCATTGCTCAGTAATCCATAGCTTCCGATCAAGATAGTGCGACCGGAAGGCGTCCACCGTGTTCCCAGGTTCATCCTAGAGACCGGAGTCCGGGGAGTCGATTCCCCGAGTGCTTTCCAAAGATTAATTAATCTTCGGTGATCGGATTTCGGACGAATTGGATCGGCTCATCGATCCCGGTCCCTGGGGTTTGCTACGGCAGCTTTTGAGGTCTGGCAGCTCGACTTCCAGTCGCGGGCTGCTTCGTCGTCGGGTTCGTCTTGTTCGGGAGAAGTCGGCCCGGACCGGACATCGAATAGAGCGGACAGGGCCACCCACGCTTTCGACCAGACATGGCCATTCGCGCCCCGCAACCGATAACTTGGATGGCCCATCTCGCCATCTCGCACCCGTGATCTACACGATCATTGCGGAAGTGAAGCAGCGTATCGAACATTGGGCCTATCTCAACGACGTCATCCTACAATTGACGGTTGACGCCAGCCCGACTCGTGGGATCGTGTGCTGCAAGACCGCTGGGCCACGGCACCCCGAGTCCTACTGAATCATCGCCTCGACGAGTCCCGAGAGAAGACCCGGCGACGCGATCAGCGCCGGGCAACGGTGCCGTTCGAAGTAGAGCACGCGGGCTGCTTATTTTCAGTTTGTCAGTCGCATAGAATTGCTTTGTCGGCTCTGCGATCTGCTGGCTCTGAGCTGGCTCTAACTTCGAGAAGAATTGGGGCACATTTTGCACGGTTTTTGGAGGGAAGAGGATGAATGCTACTATGTTCGAAGCAATGCAACGGTCCTTTGCCCAGCGGCTGCGCCGCCTTGAAGATCTGCCATTTCATCCGAAAAGCGGCCATTTTAGTGTCGATGAAGTTGCGGGTGCCATCGAAGGGCTCATCGACGGCAGTGAAAACATCACGGAGCTCATCGTTCATCACATTCCACAGAGCGACCGGCGTTTACGAGAAATCATGGTTTCCATAAACCATGTCCTGGCCGACCTTCCCTCGGCTCTTCTATTCGGTTCCCCCAACCCGACTGACGAGTGTCGCATCGCGAGGTACGAGCTAGTTGCGTTGCTCATGGTCAACAGTGGATTCCTGGTCGAGCTCCTGGATGATACTGCTCGTTTCCAGCCCAAACGCTTCACTCCCGCTTCCAGCTTCTTTCAGTCACGGCAAGTTGAGCATCTAAACGAACAAAAGATCAGTTGTCTGGCTCGTCGTCTGCTGAGTTACTGGGGTCCCATCACCAATGTGCGCGTTCCTCATCGTGAGCTGCGCGACAACCTGGCCAAGAGCAATGCGGGCATGACGACCGAGAATCTGCTGCAGAAGGAACTCGGGCCCGTGAAGTTTCGGACCTGGAATGTGCCACAACTGTCCGACGATGCCTGGCTGGCGCGTGCGCGAGGCGCCGCGCTCGCTGGTGTAACGACTGCGAGCGTCATGGGGCTCACCCGAGGTGAGGAATGAGCCGGCTTCTCGACACGAACGTACTCCTTGATATTGCCACGGACGATGCGACATGGCTGGCTTGGTCGGAAGGTCAGTTTCGCGTGGCCGCCGCGCTCGGGGCAATTCTTATCAATCCCATCATCTATGCCGAACTTGCCCCGGCGTTCGCCACTCAGGCCGATCTCGATCGATGGCTCGATCCGGCAGTTTTCCAGCGTCTCCCGCTCCCCTATTCCGCCGGTTGGCTAGCCGCACAAGCATTCATCAAGTATCGGCGCAGGGGAGGCGCAAAAGCTCGCCGTTGCCCGACTTCTACATTGGCGCCCACTCAGAAGTTGGAGGTCTGACGCTTGTGACACGCGACGCTGCCCGTTATCGCACTTACTTTCCAAGTGTCACGATCATTTCTCCCTAGAGATAGCTACGGAGGCCGGCTTTTCTTTGTGGCCAATTCAAGACCGCTCGCTGGTCGACCTCGATGTGACAACGGAGCATGACGAAGTAGTCATCCCCCGCCACGGGGAAACCCGTGTATGGCCCCTGGTAAAGGTGGCCGGCTTCACGACAATGTCAGTGCTCTTGGTGCCGCCGGACATGAGTCACACCGACCCAACCAATCAGCCGCCCGAGCGCCAGGTCGGTCCCCGGTCACACCACCAGATCTCAGGACTGCGGACAGAGCGGACAGGGCCACCCACGCTTTCGACCAGACATGGCCATTCGCGTCCTCCGCTTCCGCTCAATGTAGAAGTTTCCATTTCGCACGTCCACCGGCGAATGTGGATTGCCCCATCGCCCCATCTCGATCTCGGTGGAGCCGCGCAGGCCATTTCTGTATAATCAGATGCGTCAAGAACTCGAGTCTCGTGGTCGTGCATTAACGAGATCTTATAGTTAATACTATGGAGGCCCCGGCCATGAGTCTGCCCCGCGTGCGGGTCACCGTGCGCTGGCTCGTAGGAGCAGTCGCCATCCTGGCGATAACCTTTGCCGTCACGTCCCGGCTGGTCGTGCCGATAGCGAGGGACGTCATGGAGCGCGCGGAAGGGGAAAGGTGGGCCAGGGAAGATGCCAACCACAGTCCCCCTGGGGGGTGGACTTACGATGAGTGGTGGGAAGAATCCGAGCGGAGGGCGGCCGGGTTACCGCCCCGCCCCCCTCCTCACCGGGTGGAGTTCGGCGCTGAGGTGATTGGCCTCCTCGGGGGCATCCTCATCTTGACCGTACTGACCGTTGGTCTCCAACTGACGCGGCGAGCTTTGCGATCGTATCGTGACACGACGGGTTGAAGCCGCCGAGGAAGTCGGCTCTAGCCAAAAACCGTCACAGCCAATACCAGATTCCATCCCCGGGGAGGAGCACGGGGATCACTCGTGGCCAGTAAGTCTTTTCGCATCAATTCGTCTTCGCCGGACCTTCCCTTGATCGACCTCGATGCGTCCTCCATCCGCGATCCGGGTCTCTGCCACGGGATTTGTCGGCTACGGCAATCAGAGCGATCAGGGCCTCCCTCCGACCCAGAGGACGATATGCGGCACGCCAATCTCGCTCCCGCGCTGCGTGAAAAGTGGATGGCCCCACCCTGTGGTGCCACCTTGCGGCGAATCGCCTTTCGATCATCTGATCCCAGAGTCGAAGAGTAACCTCCCGCTCCTGTTTTGTTTGGCCTCCGGGTCGGGAATCCGCAACGTAACTCCGATATGGCTCAAAGGCTTTCGACCTGATCCCGCGACGCGATTCTCCCAGAAGCCGGATTTTTCTTGGACATCGACGGCGATCGGATCACTAGTAACTGTCATGAACGACCAGCCGACCAACGACGACCTGGTCCGACGCGCGATCGCCGGCGACATCGCGGCCTTCGGCTCGCTTTACGACCGGACTGTCCGCCTGGTCCGTGCGGTGGCTGTCGATGCGGGGCCGGACTCGGCCGATGACGTGACCCATGACACGTTCCTCAGGGCTTATCGCACGCTGAAGACGCTCCGCGACCCGGCCCGCTTCGCCCCCTGGCTCGTGGGCATTGCGCGACTCGTCGTCCTCGAGAACCGACGGGGCCGCCGCTTCGAATCTTTGCCCGAACTGACTCCGGCGCCGGCCTCCACCGAGGTCGATGCCAGCGACGACGCGGAGGAACTCCTCCGCCTCGTCGCCAGGCTTCCCGAGGAGGAACGCCTCGCCATACGATTCTTCTTCCTCAACGAGCGTAGCATCGAGGAGACCGCGAGCCTCCTCAATCGCTCACGTTCCGGTACATACGCCGTCCTGCAACGCGCGAAGGTCAGGCTCGCACGATGGCTCGAGGAATGTGGGGTGAGCCGATGAACGACCTCGGTGACGAACAGCTTGCTCGCCTCGAATCCGCCCATGCGACCTTCTCGCGAGCGGATGGAGCCGCCCGGGCGCGGCTCCTTGCGGCATTGGCGGCGGATGTCCCGCCGACCTTCCGACCAATCCGCAAAGCGAGGATCGAGACCATGAAACTCCATGCCTCCAGGGCCGCGATCGCCGCGACCCTACTCGTTGCCGCGATCATCGCATGGCAACTGAACCGACCGACGAACGTGTTCGCCCAGGTCGCCGGGGCCATGTCCCGGGCCAGAGGGTTCCGGTGCGACATGGTTTATGTCACGCCGGGCTACAACGACACCGAGAAGGCCGAACGCATCGCCCATGTCTCCTGGATCCCGTCGGGCGCGGAGCGCGTCGACTATATCCAGAATGGTGCCGTTGATTCGAGCCTCATCTACCGCCCCGGCCAGAGTGAGCTCAGCCTCGAGCACAAGGTGAAGCAATTCCGGATCATCCGGAAGTCGGCTCCGCGGGAGTTCTCCTTCGGCCTCTTCGGCGGCCTCGGGGCGTACCGCGGCAAGGCCGAGCCGATCCCCGGATTGAAGGAGATCCGCGGAGTGAAAGCCGAGGGCTTCACCGTCCCCTGGCCCACCGTCGTCGGCGACGACACCCACGCGAATGCCAAGGTCGAGGTCTGGATCGCCCGAGATACGACCCTCCCCGTGCGCGTCAACCTGCTCGGCATGGACGCCAGCGGCTCCGCCGTCTTGCGGTTCGAGGACTTCCACTGGGGCCCTCAGGATCCTGCTCTCTTCGACACTTCCCCGCCCCCCGGTTACGCGAAGATGCCGACCTCCGATGTCAATGCCGATGAGATCACCCAGTACGTCAAGGACGGCTTGGCCATCTTCGCCAAGTACAACAACGGCAAATACCCGGCCGTGAAGTACGTCTACGGGGACGAGCAGGGCGAAGCCCTCCGCAAGCTCATGGCGATGCCGCGCGACGCGATCGGCTGGGCCAAGAGCGACGACCCCAGGTCGCGCAAGACCAGGGGAGGCGAATTCGCCTACGGGTCCTACTGCATCTCCTGGATCAACGTCATCCAGCGAGACTTCGACGATGGCGCCTACAACGGCAAGACCGTCACACCCAACGACGCCGCCAAGGTTCTCTTGCGGTGGCAGATCGACGGCGGAGATTACCGCGTCATCTTCGGCGATCTCTCTTCGGCGACCGTCTCTCCGGCTCGCCTCCGCCAGCTCGAGTCCCGCTGACACCCTGTACCCCCGGCGTGAAAACGCTGGGGGCACTCCGCGCCTCCAGCATCGTGAAGCTCATCAGGTAGGGAGCGATTCTGTGCGCATAGGCCCGACAGGGACCAGATGGGGCCACCCACATACTTGACCAGACGAGGCCAATCGCGCCCCACGACTCGTAAAAGTGGATGGCCCCACCTCACTCATTCAATCCTGGTTCGAGTCAGTCCGTCATCATCACGAGATAGGCTTGCCCTTTGTCGAATTCCGGATCATCCTGACCGAAGTGTTGATTGCACCAGTCGAGGCAGTTCTTGCGCTTGGCGGGATCGCTGGCGAGTTTGACAGCGACCTCGGCGGAGGTGACGGACTGGCCCGTCTGGACGGGACTCAGGACGTAGACCTTTTCCGCTCCGCGATCGTAAAAGCCTGCAACGAGCGCACGGGCTTGTTCGTTGGACATCTTCGTCAGGGCGTGGTCGACATGCTTGGCATCGAGCCATTCACGCGCCTCTGCGGTGTTCGGCTGGCTGATCCGGGCCGCGATCTCCTTATCAATTTCGGCCACGGTCGGCGGATGGGCGTCGACATCGGCCGGCGCGGCGATCGCGGGGTTCAGTCGCTCTGCCATTCGTGCGCCCCGTTGGAACCTGAAGTAAAAGCGGCCAAGGAGCAATGTGATCATCAGCACCGTGCCGAACGAAACACCCATCCCCGTGCCTGAGAAGGTCCCGGAACTCTGTCCCTTCGCCGCGCGCTTGGCAATCTGCTTCCGTTTCGCGTCGGTCATCGGCGCATAGCCTGCGCGGTGGTGGAGTATTCTCATCGACCGCAGACCGAGCGGCGGCTTCGGGTTCGGGAGCGTCCGAGAGAACTCCGTCTCCTCGCACGCCTTTTCGCGTATGAGCGGAAGGAGACTCGTCCAGCCCATAAATGTCGGGAGGAGGCGGCGCCATCGCGTCGAATGCAAGCCCCGCGACGGCCTGCTGCGCCGCCGGAATCTTCATGTCATGGCCACACGCCTTGCAGCGGCCGCGCTTGCCGCCGAGATGTGCCGGCAAGTTGTAGGCCTTGCCGCAACCCTCGCAGGTCAACCGGATCAGCGCCGCGCCTTTGTCCACATCCGTCGACCCATTCGTGGGAACCCTGACGGTTTCACCACACTCCTTGCACTTGATACTCTTGCCGGCCAGCGCGGCTTGCAAAGCGTAACGTGTGCCACAGCCCGGGCACTGGAACTTGAGACTCATCGCCCCGGTCTCCCCGTCTACCGATGTGAAGCCTGACAGGTTCTTTGCTGCACGGAGATGATGACCGACGAGCGGGAATCACACAAGCGAATTCACGAGTTCTCCCCTCGAGCGATCCTTCACTCTGGCCGACCCGGCCCGTACGGCACGAAGCGGTCGAAGATTCGAGGACAGCGAGGACAGGGCCACCCACATTCCCAGGACACTACAAGGCCAAGCTCGCTCCCGCGCCCGTGAAAAACGAACGGCCCGGCTCGACCCTCTGATATGCGTTTCGACCGGGCTCGGTTTCACGCGACGATATGCGGCACGCCGTAGAGTGGGACATGGTGATCGCGGCTAACGAGTTTGAATCCCTCGTGCCGGGCTTGGGCGATCAGCAGGCGGTCGAACGGGTCGCGGTGGTGATCCGGCAGCGCTTCGACGGCCAGGGCGTGCGGGATTGTCACCGGCAGGGGCAGAAAGCGGTTAGAGGTCATCGCGGCTTCAAGATTGTCCGGAGCATCGAGCTTGCCGAGGGACCGCTTGATGGCGATCTCCCAGATGACGGCGGCGGAGATGTAAACGGTGTTCTTTCCGTCGGCTATCGCCTTACGGGCCGCCTTCGACAGGATCTTCGGATCATCGAGCCACCAGAGGAAGGCGTGCGTATCGAGGAGGAGCGTCATTGCTTCTCGATTCCGAACGCGGCAGCGATCTCGTCCGGCAGGACGTCGAAATCGTCGGCCATACGGATACGACCTTTCCATTGGCCGCCGACACGCGGTGAATCGTCGGAGCGGATGGGCACCAGCCGCACCATCGGCTGCCCGGCCTTGGCGATAATGACCTCTTCGCCGCTCATGGCATGCTCGATCAGCTTTGAAAGGCGCGACTTGGCTTCGTGGATATTGGCGATTTGCATGGAATGCTCCTGGATTAGCTAAGTCTAGCCCACTTCGTTGGACTTATCAAGCCCATGTTGCATGCGTGTGTGTGCGGCCGAGGCCGCAGGGTAGCAGGAACAGAACGGCCACCCGGAATTCTGACCAATTCGGCGACCAGACAGGTTCGGACACGAAACGGACACGGCGACCACACGCTCTCGACGAGACATGGCCTATCACGTACGGCCACCGGTAAATGTGGCTGGCCCCATCTCACCTGTTGTCGGCTCGCAAAAAGTCCGGCTATCCGGCAAGTCGGCGAACTGAGGAAGCAGTTTGACGACAGAGAAGTCCCACGCGAACACTTTGCAAAATTCTTACTCTGGAGATTGGTATACGCCGCCCCAAGGCACTATTGAAGTAGCAAGCAAACCAGGGGGGGTCGATGGGTGCAGGATTCAGGCTTACGGTACGACCACCGATCAACCGGCTTCTCCGCACCGGGACCGCCGTTGGCCTCACCGACGCTCAACTCCTGGAGCGTTTCGTCGACGCCCACGACGAGGCCGGGGAGTCGGCATTCAACGTCCTGGTGGAGCGCCACGGGCCGATGGTTCTGGCGGTTTGCAGCCGAGTTTTGCACGACCCTCATGACGCCCAGGACGCGTTTCAGGCGACGTTCCTCGTCCTGGTTCGCAAGGCTGGTACCGTGCGGAGGCGGGAATCGATTGCAGACTGGCTTCACGGCGTCGCCCGCCGGGTCTCGGCACGCGCGCGAGCCGACCTGGCCCGTCGCCGGTCAGTCGAGCGACGCGCGGTGGCGGGATCATTGACCACCTACCAGCTGCCGCTGCCCGAGGTCGACGTCAGGGACGAGGTCGAGCACCTGCCGCACGACCTCCGCGCGCCGGTTGTGCTCTGTTACCTCCAAGGGCTGACCCACGAGCAGGCCGCGAGCCAGTTGGGTTGGCCAGTTGGAACAGTCCGCAGCCGGCTCGCTCGAGCACGCGATCGGCTCCGCGCCGATCTGACCCGCCGGGGCATTGCCCCAAGCGCTGCCCTGGTTCCTATGTTCGCCCTCAATAGGATTTCATTACCGGATGGAATGATCGAAACCACGGTCAAGGCCGCCATGCTTCTCACGGCACGCGATGCGGGTGAGGCCGGGTTGATCTCGGCTTCGGCCGTCGCACTGACAGACGGAGTACTTCATACCATGCTCGTATCGAAAATGAGGTTGACCGCCTTCATCCTGGTTGCCGTCGGGGCCATCAGCTCTGGGGTCCAGCTTTGTGCGTACCAAGGGGCCGTGCCGGGCGCAGCTCCCCCTGGCGTCCCGACCGGCGCGCCTCCCAAGGCCGTCAAGCCCGGCGCAACCACGGGCATAGCCGTGGGGATTCTGCCAACGAGCGTCGACAGCGTGAAGGACAGCTCCGACGAGCTGGACGCTTTAGCCGCGCGGGTGGAAGAGCTGGTGCAGCGTGCCCGCCGTGAGCAAGCTGAAGGCCGCTGGGACGAAGCGGTCCAGGACCTGGTCAAGAGCGTGGACGTTGCTGGCGAGTGGCAAACAGCGCTGATGAGACGTCGTGGATTTGAGAGGATCGCTCCCCTGTTTCCGGACAACCTTGTCCCGAAGGCCTTGCATCCACAGTCCGACACCGACTCGTCAGACTCCTCCGGACGCCGGCTCGATAACCTCGAGCGTAAGGTCGACCGCATTTTGAGAGCCCTCGAGAAAGACGGGCACGACCAGGCGGAACGCCCGCAACCTGCCCTGGATAACCGGAAACCGATTGAAGAGAGCCCTCAGAGTTCCCGTAAACCGTCGGGAATTCGCGGCCTTCCGCGCGGAACGAGAATCCGCCAATGACGAGCACCTGACGGGCGATCTGGCAAAGATCCAGGGTACCTGGACGGGAAAGACCGGAACAAATGGGCTCCTTCAGACCGTGGAGACCTTCAAGGGAAAGACTGGCAGGACGGACAACACAACGCCCGATGGCAAGGAAATCGGGCTCGTCTTCCGTTTCGAGCTCGACGAGAACGCCAAACCTTACAAAAGAATGCACGTCTATGATATTGCCCGATATGGTGGGGGAGCAGGTGGACCTAAAGAGGTTCATGGAATCTATACGTTCATCGACGACAACACGATCATGTTTTGCAATGGATTCGATGGCAAGTATCCCACGGCTTTCGAGAATTCGGCGTCATCCCTCGTATGCACACTGAAACGTGAACCGGCCGTGGACCACCCGATAAGGCGACCCTTGTTGCCTTGACGATCGTGTCAACTCGCGATTGAAGCTCTCCCGGGGAGTCGATGACGGCAACCTGACGGGTTCGCGACCATCAGCGGCCCAGGCGAGTTCCGTGGACTCCGCGCGGAACTCCTCCTGGCCATTCTGTGAAAGGGAGAGGCACAGCCTGGACAGAAGGAAACAAAGTGCTGTCTGGTATCCCCGGATCTGCTCAGTTGGGCCGGCTCACATGGCTTGTCGCCGGGCTTCACGAGCGACCTGCTCGAGGCGCTTGTCGGTTCTTCGTTGTGGCTAGCTCCAGTTCCTCGCACGACCGTTGAACCACTTCTCCCTGTTCCCAGACGATGACCGGTGTTCTGGTCTGCCTGGCCCTCTCGATGACCTTCGCCGTAGCTTGCCGAAAGGCGGCGTTGGCTTTGTCGGTGAGCGTATCAGCTTTTGAACTCATGGGTTCACTTCTTGCTGGACTCGGTTGGCGACTCGAAGCACTGCCAGATCGGCGCTGGGCAGCCAGAGGAAGAATAGCACGATGCGATATCCTGCACCCTTCGGGTCCACCAGCAGCCTGGCATGGGTGCGACCGGAGAGGGTCGTCTCGAACCCGAAGTCCTCCCTGGCTTGAGAGAGTTCCTTGATCCGCTCCAGCAGCAACCGACCAGCCCGGAGGTTCTGTGTTTCGGGGGCAAATGGGGAAAGCCCGGAAGCGATCAGGTCGGCGTTGAGAAACTGGCGGCAATACACGAAGTCGGGCAGGAACTCGGCGGCAAATGTCGTCTTCCCAGCGCCGTTGGGACCGGCGATAACGTAGACCGTGGGATTTCGGCCTGGCTTGTCATGACTCACGATGCGGCAGCCTCCTGCACCCAAGCCCTCGTTCCTAGTGGACAACCGCGTGCCACGCATTGCCGGAGAACGCGCACTGGCTCCGTCGCCAGTCCGCGTTGTACCCAGATCGTTCAATCACTGAATTGCGCGAGTTGCCACGGTCTCAAGGACAGGCGGAACCGTGATCCGGTGAAGCGTTGCCCTCGGAGTGCCTGAGCGGCTTCACTTCGGCTCGGTGAAAACCTCGGGATCGACCTTATCGAGAACCTTGAATTCGGTGATTTCAAAGGTCTGGAACTTCTCGCCGTCTCGCTTCACCTCGATCTTCGTTGCCTTCTTGATCCCGTCGAAGTCCTTGTAGTCGGCGAATGTCGTTTCTTGGTTGTGCTCCTGGCCCTGGAAGCCGACGACCCGCGCGACCTGCTTGACGGGCATCCCGCTTTCCTTGTCGAAAGAGAGTGTGAAATCCTTGCCGTCTGGCCCAGTGACCTTCAGGATCGCTGCCGGTTTATCACTGACCTTCTCCTCGCCGGCCGACTCCACCTTGAATCCCTTGCCTCGAAGCGGCATCAAAGTGATCGGGATGACGTGCAGATAGATTCCGCGCTTTTCATTGGCCAGAGAATCTCCTTCCAGGTCGTTGGTGTTGTCACCAAACTTGCGCCAGCCCTTATCGCCGTTGAGCACGACGATTCCATGGAACTGGTCGTTGCCGAATTCACGACGAAAATGATCGAGGCCCTTGACGGTCACCTCGTTCTTGGAATCATTCTCATTGCCGTTGAAGACGACGACGCCCTTCGACTTCCAGGAGAAGGCGTCGACCTTCCCGAGCTTCTCCTCGCCGCCCAGAGCCTTGATGGCCTTATCGAGAATCGACTTCACTTCCTGGTCATCGGCCCGCCCCGGCCCGCTCGCCAGGGAAAAGAACACGGCTGCAATACCCAGCCCGACCAATCGACGCATGATACACCTCACGTGAGGGGAAGAAGGTGAAAGGCGCTGCTGCGCTGGCATGAGCCAGACTTCCTCTTTACCACGACCGCAACAGGATGTGAAGAATCTCCCCCTCGCGTTAGCAGTTTCGCAAGCTGGATGTGGCGAGCGTTCAGGCTCGCGTCTCCGCTGCGTGGCAACATGAGCCGGCCTTTTGAGGACGCGGCTCGTATTCGTCGTGCCGGCGCCACCAGACTCCCGACTCGTTACGCCCCTTGGGAGCGCGGTCGAGCCACTGGTACATGCCCCAGAGGCCGTCCAGTCCGCGCGCATAAGTGGAATACGTGTGGTAGACGACACTGTCCTCGAGCACGAACGCACTCATTCCCGGCCTCTCGCGGGTGTACGTGGCCGCGTCGGTTCCGGACATGGCCGCGAACTCGGCGACAGGTTTCGGGATTGGCGTCACGTCCATCACGAAGCCGCCGCGCCGGTAGTTGTATTCGACGGCGCCTTCGCGCTGTTGATCCTCGGTGAACGAGACGTTGAAGTCGAAGTTGAAGTCGCTACCGAACGAGGTCGCCCACGGAAACGTCCACCCCATCCGCCGCTTGTACGCCTGCAGTTTTGCCAGCGGCGCCCGCGACACCGCCGAAAGAGTGACATCGTGGTTCGCCAGGTGGACGAACAAGCCTTCGAACCCGTCCGCGATCGCCGAGCAGGACGGACACCCCGCCGCGTAGTCGGGCCCGAACATGAAGTGGTAGACGAGGAGCTGCGATCGCCCTCGAAACAGGTCTGCCAGCGAGGCGCTCCCCTCGTCGGTGTCAAACCGATACTCCTTGTCGATCCGAACCCACGGCAGCTCCTGCCGCCGCCGCGCCAGCTCGTCACTGCGCCGCGTCAGCTCCTTCTCCGCGTTGAGCAACTCGAGCCGGACCGCGAGCCATTCCTCTCGACTTGCTATCTGGTGTTGCATCGTTCGGTCTCCTTTTTGAAGTAATCAAAGATGGCCCCTATGCGAGCCAGACGTTCCACAATCAGGAAGAGCAGTGAGGCGACGCAAACGAACAGCAGCACCCGGCGCAGGTAGGTTGCCGGTGCAAGCGACAGGCCGAGTCCGGTCCAGAGCGTGATGTACGCTGCCAGGCAAGCGGGACACTTGGGCACCAGTACCAGGATGGCACCGGGGAGGCCCCATGCAAATATCTCTCGGACTCCTCGCATCCAGGGCAGCGTTTTCCGGTCGCCGGCGGCATCGCAGCAAGCGCTCATCGTTGGGTCCCCCGCCGATTCTTGCCTTCCGCCAGAGCGCGAATGCGCTCCAGCCAGTACTCCCAGCCTTTGGTCAATCCGTCGCGATGTTCGGGCAGGATCAATCCGATGGCGCGGTGGTGGAACGCAAGCCGCGTCACGTCGCCCTCCGCCTTCAAGCGGTATTGCAGGTGATTGAGCGCCGGGTACGACATCATCAACGGCCCGCAAATCTCCAGGAGCGTCGGCGGCTTGATGACCTGCACATGGCCCCAAAGGTGGCCGGAATTGGTGCCGAGGTCGCGATACCAGCGACCTCCCGGCCAGGGCTCGACCACCATGGGGAACGGCTTGCCGTCCGGCATCTCCCCGTTCGGGCCGATCTGCTCGAGGATTGCCTCGAATGCAATCTCGATCGGCGCGGTGATCTGGATCTCCTTCTGGATGCTGACGGATTGGTATTCCTGCTCGACTTTGCCTATCGACATGCTCAGCCCCTTTCCTCGGATGTGTCCCGCTCCGCTTTTCGCTCCTTGGCCTTGCGCTCGGCGCTCTGCTTGATCCGGTCGAGCTGGTGATCCCAGAACGGCTCGAATTCCCGGACCCAGTCGAAGATGACCTTGAGGCGCTCGGCGTTCAACCTGTAGAGCCTTTGCTGGCCCGATCCGCGCACGCTGACAAGCCCCACTTCCCTCAAAACGCGCAGGTGCTTGGAGACCTGCGGCTGGGCCATTCCAAGCGATCCGACCAGGTCGTTGACCGGCCTCTCGCCCTGCGCGAGCAAGTCAAGAATGTGCCGCCGCCGCGGTTCGGCGACCGCGTTGAAAGCGTCCGAAGTCGTGGGCGATCGTGCCATGCGACGATTATATACCCTAATGGGAATATTTCAAGTGCGGCTGCCGTTTACCTGGCAAAAAAGCCAGAACATGCTAAACAGGTCGAGGCCTCGCTCGCGGCAGACTCAGACCGAGGCCGATGGAAAGACAGCCCACAGCAAATGTATTTATTTACAATTATCGTACTATTGCGCTGGCGGAACAGAGCAATCCAGCCTGACGTGATGGATTCCGCGGTTTTTCCTGGATGTCAGCCCAGCAACTCGCCCTTGAGCACGGTGACGGCCTGTCCGATCAAGGCGACACGAGGCCCATCGACGCGAACCTTCACCACGCCGCCGCGGGGTGAGACCTGGTGCCCGACCAGCTCATTGCGGCCCAGTCGGGATGCCCAGAATGGTCCCAGACAGCAATGCGCCGAGCCGCAGACGGGGTCTTCGTCGACCCCGACTCGCGGGGCGAAAAATCGCGACACAAAATCGAACCTGCCCTCACCGGCACGGCTCGTGGCGATGATGCCGCGGTCGGGAAACTCGCCGATGAGGCGGTAATCCGGCCGCAGTTCACGGACAGCCTGTTCATCGGCAAGCTCGACCAGCAGATCGAACCGGTTCCGTCCGGCCGATGCCAACGGCGCGTGCAGGGCGGCTTCGATCCGTTCGATCTCGCGCGGGTCGTTGATCGTGGTGTCGATCGCTTCGGCGGGGAAATCGAGCTCGATCCAGTCGCCTTGCCGCCTGGCTCCGAGCTGGCCGCTCCGGGTCTCGAACCGGGCGTGAGCGTGTGTGCCGAGTATCCCTTCTTCCCAGAGCACGTGTGCCGCGGCCAGAGTGGCGTGGCCGCAGAGATCGACCTCCACGCGGGGTGTGAACCAGCGTAGGCGAAACAGCGACTTCGATTCGATCGGATGGACGAACGCGGTTTCCGACAGATTCATCTCGAGCGCGACCTGTTGCATCCAGGTTTCTGGCGCGGGAGCATTCAGCACGCAGACCGCCGCGGGATTGCCGGCGAACGGCCGGTCGGTGAACGAATCAACCTGAATGATGCGCGTGCTCATGTTCGGAATCCTCCGGAGCCAGCCTCGCTCGAAGACAACCTTGTCTGGGGACACTCTGGCAGGTCGCCGGGTTCGAAGTAACCCGCACGACCAATCAGAGCGTCGATCATGCCGATCGCTTGCTCCATGCTCCGCTCGGCCAGTGGGGAAAGCCCCTCACCGAAGGAGAAATCGGCGCCGGGGACGACGACCTGCCAGGAGCACGGGCAGACGCCAAAGACGGCCTGGCAAAGCCCCAGTAGAATGTTCGGCGTCATGGCGTGGATGAGCGTGGCCGATTCTCCATCAACGGGCAACAGCCGCTCGGTCCGCACTGCGATGTCTGAGCCGGGGGTTCTGATTTGGGCATCGACGAAGATGGCGGCCGCGGCTGGAGCAAGCTCGGCGGCCAGCTCCGGGGTGAGCTGGGGCACGCTGATCGCCCGCACTGCCGGCCGCTGCCAGCGCTCGACTGCCTCGGCGACCAAGCAGCCCAGCGCGTCGTCCCTGCGCAGTGTATTGCCGTAGCCGATCACCAGGATCGAAGTTGCTCGCCAGTCGGGCATCAGAACTCTCGTCAATTTCTCCAGACCTCGTCCTGGATTGTACCGTCCGCAGCGATAAGCCGGACGTGCATAGGCATCAAACCAAGTGCGTGCGTCGAGCAGCTCAGGCACGGGTCATAGGCCCGGATCCCGGCTTCGATCCGGTTGAGAACGCCTTCGGGAATGCGCGGGCCCTGGATGTAATGGCCGGCGATCTGGGCCACGGTGCGATTCATGGCCAGATTGTTCTGACCCGTCGCGATGATCAGGTTGACCCAGCGAATCAGGCCGTCCTTGTCAACCTGGTAATGATGGATGAGCGTGCCCCGGGGCGCCTCGCTCACCCCGACGCCGTCGAGCCGGTTGATGCCGGCTACGGCGCGTAGATTGTCCGAGTTCAGATCGGGGTCGTCGATCATTCGCTCGATCAGCTCGAGAGCGGCCAGGATCTCGATCAGCCGGGCGTAGTGATAGAGGAACGATGAGGTCGCCGTGCCGTGGAACCGGTATCGGTATTCCTTCAGCTCCTGCTCGGCGAGCGGTACGCCCATGTGCGTGCAGACGTTCAGTCGCGCCAGTGGTCCGACGCGGTAAATGCCCTGAACCGGCCCGAGCGGCTTGTAAAACGGCGACTTGAGATACGAGTCAGGCTGGACCGCCTCGCCGATGTATTCTTGATAGAAACCGGGGTCGATCCGGTCCGCCACGATGGCTCCGTCGGAGTTGACGAACCGGAGATGTCCGTCGTAGTGCTCCCAGTTGCCTTCGTCGGAGACCAGGGCCATGAACAGCGATGGAAAATCGCCGAAGCTGATGGCTTCCTCATGGAACCGGTCGAAGATGGACTTGAAGCGGTGGAGCGCGTGCTGGGCGGTCTCGATGGCCTCGGGCAAGCGCGCGGATGTGCTCGCGGCCCTCGCGGGTGAGGCCGGCGCGAACTCCGCCAGGCACCGACCATGCCGGATGGATCTTCTTGCCGCCGAGCAGCTCGATGATCTCCTGGCCGAACTGCCGCAGGCGAATTCCCCGCGCGCGAACTCGGGCTCGGCGGCGATCAGGCCGAAGAGGTTTCGCGCGGCGGGATCGCTGTCCATGCCCAGAAGCAGGTCGGGTCCGCTCAGATGGAAAAACGAGAGCGCGTGCGACTGCACGATCTGGCCGAGGTTCATCAATCGGCGAAGCTTGGTCGCGGTGGGCGGAATCGTGACGGCGAGGATCTTGTCGCCCGCCTTGGCGGAGGCCAGCAAGTGGCTGACCGGGCAGATGCCGCAGATCCGGGCTGTGATCCCGGGCATTTCCCACAACGGCCGGCCTTCACAAAACTTCTCGAAGCCGCGGAACTCGGCCACGTGGAAGCGGGCACCGCTGACCTTGCCGGCGTCGTCGAGCTGGATCGTGATCTTGGCGTGACCTTCGATCCGCGTCACGGGGTCGATCAGGATCTGCTTTGCCATCGGACAGACCTTCTTCCTTTCAGCCGAACCGGAGATCCGCGCCGGCAAGCTGGGCGGCATGCTGGCTGACCAGTTGCTCGAGCACCGCGCGAATCCGCGACGCGTCCGGCGGGCAGCCCGGAATGTAGACGTCCACGGGAACGACCGCGTGGACCGGGACCACCCTGTCCAGCAAAGGGGGCAAGACTCCCGGGCTGGAGGGAATCTGGGCGTCCGTGTCGTTGTTCTCAACAAAAGAGCGGCGCAGGACCACCTCGGCGCCGCCCAGCGGGTTACGCATGGCGGTGACGTTGCCGGTCACGGCACAGTCTCCAAAAGAGACCAGGATGGTCGTGCGCGGCCGGACCATCTTGACGAACTCGAGATGGTCCTGGTTGGCCACGGCGCCTTCCAGTAATGTGACGTCGACCCAATCGGGAAACGCCTTGCGGTCGATCAGCGGGCTGTAGACGACGTCGACCATTCCCGCCAGGTCGATGAGGAACTCATCGAGATCGAGGAACGACATGTGGCACCCGGAGCAGCCGCCCAGCCACATGGTCGCGAGCTTCAGATGTTCCATTGCTTCTTCTCCCGGGCATTGATCAGGAACGCGAGCATCGACCGGTCGCGTTCCATCTCAGCGACCGTGGAGCCCTGACTGAAGATTGCCCCGGTCGGGCAGGCCTGCATACACTTGCCGCACGACGTACAGGTCGGCGATGTTCCCCAGGGCTGGTGCATATCGGTGATGACCCGAGCGTTCACTCCGCGATAGGCCACGTCCCAGGTGTGGGCGCCTTCGATCTGGTCGCAGACGCGTACGCAGCGGGTGCAAAGGACGCAGCGGTTGTGGTCGATGCCGAACCGCTCGTGGCTGATGTCCACGGGCAGCTTGGGGTAGAGATAATCGAACCGGACGTGGTCCATACCGACCCGTACCGCCAGATCTTGAAGCTCACAGTTGCCGTTGGCCACGCACACGGCGCACACGTGGTTACGCTCGGCGAAGAGCAGCTCGATGATCATCCGCCGGAAGTTCTTGAGCCGCTCCGTATCGGTCTGAACTTTCATTTCCTCGAAGACCTGGGTCGTGCAGGCCGGCAACAGCCGCGGCGGATCGCCGACCTCGACCAGGCACATCCGGCAAGCGCCGACGTCGGAAACGCCGTCGAGATGGCAGAGCGTCGGGATCGAGATTCCCGCCTCCGTGGCGGCCGCGAGAATCGTCTGGTCGCCGCGTGCATTGATCAGCCGTCCGTCGATCGAGAGCGTCTTGACCGCAGCCATGGTCACCGCCTTGATTCCTTGGTCACGAAGCAAATGGACCGCCCTGGCGCAGGACCATCCCCGGCGCGCACACCTCATCCGGAGCTGCCGCTTCCTCGGTGAGCAGCTCCTGGTATTCATTGCGAAAGTAACGCAGCGTGCTGAGCACCGGGTTGGGAGCCGACTGACCCAGACCGCAAAGGCTCGTCAACTTCACCATCTGGCAGAGCGATTCCAGCCGGGTCAGGTCGTCGGCCGTGCCCTTGCGTTCGGTGATCCGGGTCAACAGGCGGTGAAGCTGCACGGTCCCGGCCCGGCAGGGGATGCATTTGCCGCACGACTCGTCCATGCAGAACTCCATGAAGAACCGGGCGACGTCGACCATGTTGGTGGTCTCGTCCATGACGATCATCCCGCCCGAGCCCATGATCGAGCCAAGCTGCACCAGCGACTCGTAATCGACCGGAGTGTCGAGCGCCTCGGCCGGGATGCAGCCGCCCGAGGGGCCGCCGGTCTGGACCGCCTTGATCTTGCCGCCGTCGGGGCGCCGCCGCCGATCTCCTCGACGATCTCCCGCAGGGTGGTGCCCATCGGCACTTCGACCAGCCCGGTATTGCGAATCTTGCCGGCCAGGGCGAAGACCTTGGTTCCCTTGCTCTTCTCGGTGCCGATCGCCGCGAACCAGTCGGGCCCGTGGCGGATGATGCTGGGAATATTGGCGAAGGTCTCGACGTTGTTGATGAGTGTCGGATTTCCCCACAGTCCCGAGGCCGCGGGGTAGGGGGGACGCGGCCGGGGAACGCCCCGACGGCCCTCGATCGAGGCAATGAGCGCTGTCTCTTCACCGCAGACGAAGGCGCCTGCGCCGATCCGCAGATCGACGCGAAAGTTGAACGGCGACTCGAAGATCTGGGTTCCCAGCAGCCCCAGCCGCCGCGCCTGGCGGATCCCGGTCTCGAGCCGGCGGATGGCCAGCGGGTACTCGCCCCGGACGTAGATGTAGCCCATGTCGGCCCCGACCGCGTACGCGGCGATGGCCATGCCCTCGAGAACCCGGTGCGGGTCGCTTTCCAAGACGCTCCGGTCCATGAACGCGCCGGGGTCGCCCTCGTCGGCGTTGCAGACGACGTACTTGTGCGGCCCCTGGTTCTTCGCGACCATTCCCCATTTCAGCCCCGTCGGATAGCCGGCGCCGCCGCGACCGCGCAGGCCGCTGCGGGTCACCGCGTCGATCACCTCGGCGGGGTTCATCTCGCGGACCACCTCGTAGAGCGCGCGATAGCCGCCTGCCGCGATGTATGACTCGATACGCTCGGGCTCGATCTCGCCGCTGTTCTCCAGCACGATCGACTTCTGACGGGTGAAGAAGGGCCGCCCGGGATCGCATCGCGGGGCATTCACCGCACCGCCGTTCAACCCGGCCACGATCGACGGGGCCTGATCCGGACTGACCTGGCCGTAAAGCGACCGTTCGGGATCGACCTGGACCAGCGGTCCCTCACCACAGAGCTTCATGCAGCCCACGGCGCAAACCTGGACGGTGGCGCCCAGGCCGGCCTGCTCCACGGCCTCCTCCAGCCGCTTCTGCACGTCGCTGGCATTCGAAGAGAGGCAGCCGGCCGCCGTGCAAACGCGAATCCGGACCGGCTTTCTTGCCGCGAGCTCCTTCTCGCCGATCTCCTGGAGTTCAATGAGGTCCATGTTCCAGCCATCCTTTCATCCGTCCCTGGGCCTCGGCGGGATCGACAGTGCCGCAGACCTCGCCGTCGAAGACGACCACTGGCGCCAGACCGCAGGCGCCCAGGCAGCGCGCGGTGTCGACCGAGATGAACGGGCCGTTTTCGCGGGATTCCGGGTTTTCCTGGGCCGCGCAGGCTCGAACGGCCGCCAGCAGCGTCTCTCCTCCTTTCACGTAACAGGCGGTTCCCATGCAGACCACGCAGGTATGTGTGCCCTTGGGGGCGAAGCTGAAGAAGTGATAGAATGTTGCGACCCCATAAACCCGGCTGGGAGGCAGCTTGAGCCCATGCGCCACGTAAAGGAGAATGTCGTCCTTCAGGTAGCCGAAAAGCTCCTGCGCGATGTGCAGGACCTCGATCAGGGCATCGGGCTGGAATCGCTGCCGCTTCATGCTCGCGTCGAGCATCTTGAATCGGTTGTCGCCGCTGGGATGCGCCTCGCCCTGTTCGGCACCCGCGGTCTTTGGCTGCATCTTTGCCATGTTCGCACTTGACCTCCACGGTGCTGGTCGCGCCCTTGGTCGCTTGGCGGGGCGGCCGGGAGGAATGCCGCGATGCGCCAGGGCATCGCAGCCGCCACCTTCAGTCTGATCCAGTGGGCGACCCGAATCAAGGGGATGGCCTCCGGCTCCGGAGGGGAGGATCGCTCGCATGAGTGGGAATCTTTCTGCAAGAGAGCAAAAGCTGCTGGATCGCGCCCTGCAGGCGGCGCGCGACACGCGATGGCTGGTTATCGAACCGCGTGCCCGACATGACGCCGCCCGCCTGTTCCACTCCGCCTTCGGTGATGGCACCGCCATGGTCGTTGCCGACGACCGGACCTTTGCCGCGGCCGGTAGGGATGTCGAGGATAGTCTGCGCCGCGCGGAAATCTCCTGTGAGACGCCATTTCTCTTCGGTGCGGATGTCACCGCCGAGCACGCGTTCGTCGAGATGCTGCAAGCGGCACTCGGGGCGACGCGGGCGATTCCGTTGGCAGTCGGATCCGGGACGATCAACGATCTGACCAAGCTCGCCGCGCATCGCCTCGGCCGGCCCTACATGGTGATCGCGACCGCGGCCTCGATGGACGGCTACACCGCTTACGGTGCGTCGATCACCCAGTACGGCTCCAAGCAGACGTTCGACTGCCCCGCACCCCGGGCCGTCCTGGCGGACCTTGACGTGATTGCCCACGCCCCTCACGGAATGAACGCCTCGGGCTACGCCGACCTGCTCGCCAAGGGAGTCGCCGGGGCCGACTGGATCCTGGCCGAAGCCGCCGGTGAAGAACCGATCGACCCGCAGATCTGGGCCACCGTGCAAGACTTCCTGCCGTCCTGGGTTGCTCAGCCCGGCGGCGTGGATCGCGCCGAGCAGGCATCTGTGAGGCAGCTTGTTGTCGGCCTGATGATGAGCGGCTTCGCGATGCAGGCAGCGCGGTCGAGCCGACCGGCCTCCGGCGCCGAGCACCAGTTCAGTCATCTCTGGGACATGCAGCATCATACGCATAACGGGGTCGCACCCTCGCACGGGTTCAAGGTCGGCATCGGCTTGCTCGCCTCGCTGGATCTCTACAACGTATTGCTGCGAAGCGACCTTGATGGGCTTGATATCGACGCCCTGGTTACGGCCTGGCCGTCGCGTGGGCAGATCGATGTCCAGATCGATGCGCTGTTGGGATCGGGACAGGCCGCACGAAAGGCCCTGGAAGAGACACAAGCAAAGCAGCCGACCGCCAACGCCTTGCGTCAGCAACTCGCTCGCCTGCGCGACGGCTGGCCTGTTCTCCGCGACCGGTTGGTCCGGCAGCTTGCCCCATTCCAGAACGCCCGAGCCATGCTCCGCGAAGCCGGCTGTCCATTCGATCCGGAGCAGATCGGCATCACGCGCGACCGCTTGCGGCTGAGCTACGAGCAGGCGTACTTCATCCGGCGCCGGTTCACGGTCCTGGATTTCGCCATGCGGCTCGGTCTGTTCCATGAGGCACTCGACGAGCTGTTCCGCCTGGGGGGACCATGGTCGATGAGGGAGATTTGCACCCCATAGCCGCGTGTACCGGACAGCAAAGCGGGTTATGATCTCGAATTCAGACTGCGGGGACTCGAATCCCGAGGAATGCAATCGCAACCGATGGATCGGAATCTGTCGCGGATTCAAACTCAACCGACCTGGCGGATCTTTCAAGGAACTGGCATGCGGGCAATTGCTTATCTTGTCGGCACCCTGGTCTTGTGGCTGGTCGTCACTCCGATCGCGCGTTCTCAACCCGACCACGCTCGCGAATTGAAGCGGCAAGTGGCCGCCGATGTCGAGGCGATGAAGAAGCGGTCCCAGGTCATGAACGACATGGTCTTCAGCTTCGCGGAGCTGGGGTTCCAGGAGTTCGAGACCTCGAAGTATCTGACGGGATATTCTCGAGAAGGAAGGCTTCACCGTCGAGCGCGGCATCGCGGGCATCCCGACGGCCTGGATGGCGACGTGGGGATCGGGCAAGCCGGTGATCGCCCTCGGCTCCGACATTGATTGCATCCCCAGGGCGTCTCAAAGACCCGGGATCGCGCATCACGAGCCGCTCGTCGATGGTGCGCCCGGACACGGTGAGGGCCATAATTCCGGGCAACCCCTCAACATCACGGCAGCGCTCGTGGTCAAACGGCTGATGGAGCAAAACAAACTTCCGGGCACGATCAAGCTCTGGCCGGGCGTTGGCGAGGAACAACTCGGGAGCAAGGCTTACCTGGTGCGGGCGGGCTGCTTCAAGGACGTGGACGTCGTCCTCTTCACCCATGTCGGCGACAATCTCGGGGTGTCCTGGGGGACGGCCGACGCCACCGGCATGATCTCGGTCGAATACACGTTCACGGGCGAAAGCGCCCACGCGGGAACCGCCCCCTGGCGCGGCCGAAGCGCCCTGGATGCAGTGGAGCTGATGGACATTGGCTGGAATTTTCGGCGCGAGCATCTGCGCACCCAGCAACGGTCGCATTACGTGATCACCGCGGGCGGCGATCAGCCCAATGTCGTGCCCCGGCTGGCGAGCGTCTGGTACTATTTTCGCGAGCTCGATTATGCACATATCAAGGAATTGCGAGAGATTGGAGATACCATCGCGAAGGGCGCCGCGATGATGACGAACACGACCGTCAGCACCCGCGTCCTGGGCTCGGCCTGGCCCTTGCATTTCAACAGGCCGGTGGCCGAGGCGGTGTACGAGAACATCAAACAGGTGGGATTACCCGAGTGGAGTGCGGCCGACCAGGCACTGGCGAAGGCCGTGCAGCGTGATCTGAAGGTCCCCGAGCGCGGTCTGGACACCAAGCTCAAACCGCTGAAGGGACCGGTGGCCGAGGACCAGAGGACCGAGGGCGGCTCCGATGACATCGGCGATGTCGCCTGGAACGTTCCCACGATCACGCTGGAATACCCGTCGAACATTCCCAACCTGCCTGGCCATCACTGGGCAGACTCGATCGCCATGGCCACTCCTATCGCCCACAAAGGCGTCACGGCGGGCGCGAAGGTGCTGGCGATGACGATGATCGACCTGCTCACTCAACCGGCGATCGTCACCCAAGCCTGGCGTTATTTTCGCGAGGCTCAAACCAAGGAGATCAAGTACCAGCCCCTGATCTCGGCCCAGGATCAGCCCGCAATCTGGCTCAACAAGAAAACCATGGCCGAGTTCCGTCCTCAGATGCAGACCTTCTATTATAATCCTGCACTCTATGATACATACCTGGATCAATTAGGTATTCGCTATCCGGACACGCCAGGCGGACGACAGACGCCGAGAAAGCCGGAATGAACGAAAGCAAGATCAAGCTTCTCCGGATTTCCCGGGCCGCGTGCACAAGTCTGGCTCGTGGCCGACTCGGCCCCCTCTCGTTCCGTCCGGCTTGCGCGGCTTCGGAAATACGGCTACTTCTGCCTCTTGTACGTCACCAGATAGAGCAGGGTGCCGGGGCTCGTCTTGAATTCCTGGGGATGCTTGGTGCCCGAAAGGTCATAGCAAACGCGCATCGTGTCGTTTTTCAGTTCGTAGATGGCAAGGAAGGTCTTGCCCGCGTTAGGCCCCTCGGCGCTCTTGATCGTCATGGTTTTCGGGTCGCTGCCGGTGTCAAGGGTATAAGTCCCCTTGTCCGATTCCGGCGTGTTGGTAATCGTGACCTCATATTTGCCATTGTCGGTTTTCAGCGTGATCGACTTCAGGACGGCTTCGGGCATCGGCTTGCCGGCCAGCTCGGCCTGCACCGGGACCCACGTTCCCTGCACGGCCTTGCCATCGTCCCGAGCTTCGACAGCAACCGCGCCCAGCGACAAGCCAACTGCAAGAACAAGTCCAAGCATGGAGTTCATGAGGCCCCCAGTGATTCTTGAAGGTGAGCCGCTTTCGCGGCGGAAATGAAACCTGTTCGATCGTATCGGGCAAGCGGTTTCACGTCATCGAAATTCTTGAGGTTTCACAATCCTCGGAATCACACGTCAAGCTTGTGGAATCAGGAAGCTCAGGTGCAGGCTCGCGTGCTTGTGGTGGATCCGGTCCCACTCTTCTCTTTTTTTGACGGGACCGAACACTGGATGCACCGCGCGGTGCGGCTCCTGTTCGAGCCGGTCCACCGCCGCTACCGGACCGGAACCGACCCGGTCGGCGTCAGCCAGCATTTCCTGGTACGATCCGAAATCGAGCTTACGCCGGCCTTCGACCGTGGCTGTATTGACCGCCATCAGTATCTCCTCAAGACTATACAAACAGGATACGACAGATCCTGGCACGATCCAACGAAGATGAGGAGGCCGCACGATGAGTCATCCCAAAGAGGCAAGCCCGGCCCACCCGATTCACGAACTGCTCGCGACCCGCTGGAGCCCGTGCGCGTTCGCGGATCGGCCCGTCACGGAAGCGGATCTTCGCGCTCTGTTTGAAGCGGCACGCTGGTCGGCATCGTCGTACAACGAGCAACCCTGGCGGTACATCGTCGCCACGCGAGCGAACCCCGACGAGTTTGCCCGGCTGCTTTCCTGCCTGGTCGAGGGCAACCAGCCCTGGGCGAAAACCGCGCCGGTGCTGGCGCTCGGCTGCGTGAGCAAGAACTTCGCGCTCAATGGCAAGCCCAATGCCGCCGCCGAGCACGACCTGGGGGCAGCCAGCTCGTCGCTGAGTGTGGAGGCCACGGCCCGGGGCCTGTTCGTTCACCAGATGATCGGTATTCTGCCCGACCGGGCCCGCGAGCTTTACAGTATACCCGACGACGCCCGGCCCCTGACCGGCCTGGCCATCGGCTACCTCGGCGACCCCAATAGCCTGCCGGAGAAGTACAAGGAACGCGACCTGGCGCCTCGCCAGCGCAAGCAGGCGAGCGAGATCGTCTTCAGCGGACGCTGGGGCGAGGCGGCCGATCTCGTGCAGTGATCGGATCTTGTCAAAGCCACCTGTCGGAGGAGTTCGCATCGCGCTTTACTCGTTGCGGAGGGCCTCGACGGGATCGAGCATCGCGGCGCGGCGGGCGGGGTAGACGCCGAAGACGATGCCGGTCATCACGGCGATCAGGAAGGCAACAATCGGCGACCAGGGGCTGATGACGACCGGTATGCCCGAGAACCGGGCGACGATGGGGGGCAGCGATAACCCCAGGATCACGCCGATGATCCCGCCCGAGCCGGACATCACGGTCGTCTCGATCAAGAACTGGTGAATGATGTCTTTCCGCTTCGCGCCCAGGGCCCGGCGAATGCCGATCTCCCGGGTTCGTTCGGACACCGTGGCGAGCATGATGTTCATGATGCCGATCCCGCCGACCAGAAGGGATATGCTGGCGATCGAGCCCAGCACCATGTTGAAGATCCGCTTGGTGGCCTCCGCTTTCTCCAGCAGCTCGAGTGGAACGGTGATCGAATAGTCTTTCTTGGGGTGAAACTGGAGGAGCATGCTGTCAATGGCCTGCGCGGTGCGCTTGACGTTGTCCATCGAGTCCACGGCCACCGTGATCTGCGAGAGCTCGATCCGCTCGACGGTGTATGAACCCGATTTCTCGGTCGAAAGCACCTCGCCGAAGCGAGCCCGGTCGGTGGTGATGGGAATGTAAACATCCCGGTTGAAGTCCTGGGCGGCAAGGCTCGATCCGGTTCCCGCCGAGGGAGCCTTGTGCTCAGTCAGACCGATGATCCGGTAGAAGTGGTTCTCGCCGATCCGGATGCTCTTGCCGACCGGGTCGCCAAACGGGAAGAGCTTCTCGGCGGCCTCCGCGCCGATCACAACGACATTGCTGAGGTAATAAAGATCGGAATCGGTGATGAATCGTCCCCGGGCGATGTGCTGGTTGGTCAATCGCAAGAAGTCGGGATTGATGCCGACCACGCGGCCCTCGATCTCCCACTCATGGTTCCGCAAATTCTGGCGAAATTCGCGCAATGGGGTGACGCCCGTCACCGTGGGTATGGTCTCCCGGATCCGATCGAAGTCCTTGTAGGTCAGGCCGTACTTGAGAATGAAGCTTTCACTGTTCTGCTGCCGCGACGGGTTGACGTCGTCGATCGGCTTGGAACTCCGGACGATGACGTTGGTGGCACCCAGCTCGGCGATCTGCCGCTGGGCCTCGGCACTGGCGCCTTCGGCGATGGACAGCATGGCGATCACAGACGCCACGCCGAAGATCAGGCCCAGGATCGTCAGCAAGACCCGGAGCTTGTGCAGGGTGAGGTTGCGAAGCGCCAGGGAGATCGTGTTCCAGAGGCGGTACATGGCTGGCTCGCTTTCACTTCACCGGGGCTGCCGATTCCACGTTTTTGGAATCCTTGGCGCTGTCCTTGGTCTCGTCGGACTTGAACTCGGCGGCAGCGCGGAGTCGGGCGTCGAGAGCAACGCTCTCTCCCTCCTTGAGCCCCTCGAGAATCTCTACCAGCTTCTCGTTGTTCTCGCCCACCTTCACCTTCCTGAGCTTGATGCCTCCTGGTTCATCGACAAAGGCGTAGAACTCCCCTTTGTTCTCGGCGATGGCCTGCAGAGGGACCACAAGGACGTCTTTCAGCTCGCCAACCAGGATCCGGGCCTCGGCCGTCATGCCGGGCTTCAGCTCGTAGCTGCTGATGTCGTTCAAGGTGACGACCGTGGTGTATTCCTTGACGCCGCCGCTCATCCACGGTCGCGTCGAATCGGCCAGTTGCGAGACCGATTTGACGACACCGACGAAGACCACGTTAGGGAAGGCGTCGATGCGGACCTCGGCCTTCTGGCCGGCCTTGATCTTCTTGATCAGCGATTCGTGGATATTCACCTTCAACTGCATGCGCGTCATGTCGGGCAGGGTGAAGATCTTCTGGCGCGAGTAGACCGTGGCACCCTCGCGGACCTGGCTGGAGGCGTCCCAGTAGCGGTCATTGCTGTAGGCGACGATGCCATCCTGCTCGGCGTGCATGACCGTCTTGTCTTTCTGCTCAAGATACTCCTTGAGCTGGGTCTGCTCGATATCGGAGGTCGCCTTGGCCGCATCGTAATCGGCCGCGGCCTTGGAAACCTGGGCCTTGGCGGTGGCCAGGCTCTGCTCGACTTTTTTCTGGTTCTGCTCGGCCTTGGAGCTGAACTCGGTGGACTTCCGCTTGTACTCGTATTGCTTCTTCACGTCGAGGAACTGCTTGGAACTCTTGTAATCGAGCTCCTTGGCGGCGAGCATCGACGTCTGGATCCGGATGTCTTCCGACGTCTTGAAGCCTTTCTTGAGAAGCGCCTTGTACTGCTCGAGCTTGGAAGCCTCGGCGGCGACGTCCTTCTTCTTGAGCTCCATCTCGCCTTCGCCCTTGGTGTACTCGGCGGGGTAATCGCCTTTCTGGTACTTCTCGAGGTCGAGCTGGGCCAGCGTCAGATCGACCTTGGCGGCGATGACATCGCTTTCCCCCTTGTTGCGCTGAATTTCCATCTCCTGCTGGGTCGTCTCGATCCGGGCGACTGCCTGTTTCACCTTGATCTGCTGCTCGGCGATGTGCTTCTGAATCTCCGCCCCGTCAAACTTGCAGACGACGTCACCTTTCTTGACCTTCGTTCCCTCGGGAATCAGGTAGCTGATCTTGTTCTGCGCACCGTTCAGCTCGCAGATGCCGTCCACGGTCACCTGGCTCTCGACGCTTCCCCGCTCGGAGACGGTGATGCTCAGCGTGGCCTTCTTGGCGATCGTCACCAGCGGTTTGTCGGTGGCTGTCGATCCCGACCAGACCTGCAAGATGCCGAGATAGCCGAACCCGGCGACGATTCCCATCCCCACGAGCATTCCGATGAGCCGTCCCGGAATTCGCGGCAGTTCACGGCCGCGCGGCCGGGCTGAAGGGACTGGGAGCTGCTGGAGGGCCGGGGAGGTCCCGCTCGGGCTGGGCTGGAACATCGGCGCCGCCGGGAAGATCGGGGGTGCCGAGATCGCCTTCGTTGGCAGTGGATTCATTGGGAATGATCCGGTCGCTGGCTCGAACGTCGGAGAAGAAGACCTTGTCTCGACGCTCATTGCCGGAGAGGTCGGGGACTCGGGCGGGAATGGCGAGGCTGAGGGCTGGCTCATCGGCGGCGATTCGGAGGGCGGCAGGGAGAAGTTGCGGGTCGTTTTCATTGGTCCAGATCCCGTTGGCGTCGATGTCCATGAGGTCAAAATCACTATACAACGTGTAACGGTTGGTTTCGTAGCTGACCCAGTTGGCAATCAGCCCGTTTCGCGCCGTCAGCAGGGCATTCAGTGCATTGAGCAAGTTCAAGGTCACGGGCACGCCCCCCTCGGTCGGCAGCAACAAGGCGTCTTCCGCCTGCTCGGCCTGGATCGAGCTCGAGAGGATCTGTTCGCGTCCAATGTCAAACTGCTTGCGATTGAGCGTCAGTTCGCGCATATCGAGGCGAATCTGCTGGACGATCTGGTCGCGCAAGAGCATGTAGGCGCGACGAGCCCGCTGGTACACGATCTGATCGGACCGGTACTGGTTGCGCTCGGCCCGGCGATTGATCGGCGCCTGGAACTGGAAGCCGAACTGCTGCAGGCTGGCCGACGAATCGAACCGGAACAGGGTCGCATGATTCGGCGCGGAGAACAGGTCCGCATTGTAGATAAAGTTGAGATAGCCACGCAGCGCATTGGCGTCGACCTCGACGTTGCGCCAGGCGTCGGTCACGGCGGCGAGCTGGTTTTTCAGATCGAGCCGGTTATCGAGCGCAATCTGGATGGCCTGGTCGACCGTCAGATTCACCGGCTTGAGCTCGATCAGGAAAACGCGGATCCGCGTCTGGGCGGCGAAGACCTCGGAGAGCCGCGACCGGTACTGCTTGTTGATCAGGTCGCGGATCGTCCTGGCCGCTTCGTCGAGCGGCATCTGACCGACCTGGAGCAGGAAGGTGGTCAGCTTGTCGCGATTGTCCTTGACCGACAATTCCCACTCCGCGAGACCGGCTTCGATCTTCCGCGCAGGTCGGCCCTGCGTTCGTAGTAGGCCTTGTCCAGGGTCGCGTCAGGACCGGAGAAACCCCGCTTACGCACGGCTTCGAGCCGGATCTGCCAGCGGCGGAGCTCCTTCTTGGCCAGAAGCTGCTCCTTCTCGAGCTCGTCATAGGCCTTTTGAAGCTGTTTTGCGCCACCCGTCAACTCATCCCGAGGAGGCTCATCCGCCTGGAGCAGCTTGAGGTGCCGTTCATCGTTCTCGGTGCGCATCGTGTCCAGCCGCGGATCATTGAGCTGGAACTGCTGGAGGACCGAATCGTCGAGACGCACCTCCATCTCGGGCGGCAGGCCGAGCGAGACCTTGAAGGTGTCGAGCGACGTCTGCAAGCTGGCCTCTTGCCCGAGCAGGATCACCTGGCTGTTCTGATACTGGAAAGCGACCTGCTGGAGCTCGATCACCGACTTCAGACCGGCTTTGAACTCGGCCTCGTACTGGAGGTTATTGCGGGCGAACGCCTTGACGATCTGTTCCTGGTTACGGATGTTCTGTAGCTGGTTCAAGAGCCCGAGATACCCGCCGCTGGCAACCAGGCCGACGTAGAAGGTGCGGCGATAATGTGCGAAGGTGCGCAGGGCATAGAGCACCCCGCGCTCCTGGAGCGACAGCCCCTGGGTGACAATCCGCGCCCAGGCCCCGCGCAGGAGCGGCTGGGCGAAGTTGATCAGCAAATTGGGCGAGGCCACGGTGAATTCATGACCCGTGTAATTGAAGACGAGGTTGTTTGCCAGGCTCACCAGCATTTGTGCGCCGGTCATGAGCTCGAGGTTGAACCCGTTGAGCGTGCTCAACTGAAGCTGATCGTCCTGTGTCTTGCCGTACCCGATGACCTGGCCGAGCCAGCCGCTGGTGCTGAACCCCTGGACCATGAACTGGAACCGGGCCTGGGTCAAGGCGAGCGCGGCGAGGTACAGGTTCTCATAGTTGGTCTGGTAATCTCGGCTGTTAATGAGCGCCAGCCGCATGATCGAGTCACGACTCAGAAGGACCTTGCCGTCCGATTCGACGGGGATGTTCTGCTGCCAGTCAAGGTACTCGACCGGAGCCATCCCCCGCTTCTTCCAGCCATGGTACTCGAAGGGGAACCGGCTCGAGACCTGGAAACCACGCGCGGCGGGCTCGTCGGGCGGGATCGGCTCGTAGTTGGGATTGGCGAAGTCGGCCATCCGGGATCGCGGGTCGGCGTCGACAACGCGCGTGGGCACTTTCCACCGCCAGTCCAGCAACCGTTCGCGGAGGATGCCGTAGGTATCGTGGTCGGCGAAGTCGCGATAGTACGTGCGGGTGCAGCCGGTGATCAGGACCAGCCCCAGACCCATCATCACGACCGCCCCCAATCGATACAGGCCGGTCCACACGGATCGTGTTTCCCCCCCAGAGGGGCCTTTCGCCATCCGTCTGCCACCCTGCAGAAAGGACGATGTGAACGAGCGCCCTGGCGCGCACGCTTCCCTGAATTCTCTCCGAGACGGGACACGAATTCTAGCCGAAAATGACAGTTGTACAAGCCGATCTGAACGATTTTCTTATCCTGTTTGAGAATAACCAGTTACCAATATTCACCCGGCCGACGCGCAAGTGAGAGTTCCGGGGATTTCCCCGCGCTGGCACGTCGGGTTGGTTTCAAGTTGCGGAACGAGGCTTTTTTTCCGAACTGGCTCGATCCATCCGCCTATCGATCGCCGCGGGCAAGCGATCGGCCACGTTTCCCCCACCGGGCAATCTCGCCACGATGGCTGCCTGACCCTCACGGCTCGTGGCCGCCTGTTGAGGATGTCGAACACCCACTGCGGTTTGGCTTCGATCGCGCGTCTCCATGCCACTTGTTTCTGGCTCAACTACCTGACCATCAACGATTTGCGCCGAATCATTTTTGGCTTCGATCGGCACCGTCCCAAAGTCGGCTTTTGGAGGTCGTTTTGCCTTGACACCTGGTAAGGTTTTACCAGGTGCCTCTTGATTTGAAATGGGGATGAGGTCCATGTGTGTAGGGTTAGTTACTACACAAACGCTCACGCAAGGAGCCCCATCCCCATGTGCAAGATACCCATAGTCCTCTGGATCGCCAACGCCGCGGCCTGCTTCTCGGGTCGTCACGGCGCCGTAACCCGGCAGGCTCAACAGCATCAAGTGAGCCGCCAGACCGTCTACAACAATGCCCATCAGGTTCACGAGGCCGTCCACCTCGAGCACTCCGAGGCTCCTTCAAGAGAGCGGCTGCTGCGCGAGAACCAGGAACTTCGCTCCGAGAACGGCCGGCTCTGGGAGTGGCTCTACCAGACGATCGAGTTTCCCAGGCACAAGCAACGGGAATTCGGTGTCTTGGCCATCGCGATGGGGCTGAGCGTCAGGCAGATCGCAAATCTGTTGGCCCTGATCCTGGGCACCAAAGCCGCCCCGGGACGCTCCACGGTCGAACGCTGGGGCTTGGCCGCCGAGGCGGCAGCCGGCAGGGTCCTGAAGCGCCTCGACGAGCGTTGCAAAGGCCTGGTCACGACGGCCTGCCTGGACGAGACCTTTTTCCACGGTCGCCCGGTCTTCGTCGGTGTCGAGCCGCAGAGCATGACTCTGATTCTGGCCGACAAGGGAGATCGGCTGGACCGTACCGCCTGGCTTCAGAAGCTCGTCGGCTGGGACGCCCTGCGGTACGTCGTCAGCGATGCGGGAACCGTCTTGCAATCGGCACTCGGCTGGCTTGCGGCACGACGCCGGGCCCCAGGTGCCGCTCTGCGGGTGAGCCTCGATGTCTTCCACACGATGAGGGAAGCTCGGCGTGTCTTGAAGATCCACTGGAACCGAGTGAAGAAGGATTGGAAGGCCGCCGAAAAAGCCGACCTGCGGGTGGCTCGGTTCCAGCATAAAGGAGAGTACACATATAAACCCGCTGGGGCCGCCTGCTCAGCCTGGACCAAAGTCGCCCATTCCATGAAAAGCTATGACGCGGCCAGTGCGGGCTGGCAGATGGCCAAGGCGGCACTGGAACTTTTCCGCCCCGATGGTCGGCTCAACGACCGGGCTTGGGCCGAGGCCCGGGTCAGCGAAGCTCTCCCCGCCTTGGCGGGCAAGCCGTGGACGACGCTGCGGCACCTGCTCCAGTCGCCCAAGGCCTTCGCGTTTCTGGACCAGCTTCATGCGGAGCTTGGCCGGCTGCCGATCGATCAGGAACTGCGCGAGGCGTTGGTGCGGCTCTGGTGGCTCCGCCGTTGCGCACGAAAGGACGATGACGGCCACCATGCCAAGGCGATCCTCCTGCAAGAGGTCCTTTGCTGGCAACTGGCCCCCGACTGGCAGAAATGGTACTCCAAGTCCGCTGAAACGCTCCGCACGACGGTTCGGGCCAGCAGCGCCGTGGAGTCCGTCAACAGCGTCCTGCGGATGCACCAGTCGCGACACCGCAACCTCGGCCAAGGCCTGCTCGACCTGAAGCGGCTCTACTGGAACACGCGGTCGATCGTCCGAAAGGGCCGGCGTCGAGGACGCTGCCCCTACCAATTGCTGGGGCTCGACCTGTCGAGCTACGACTTCTTGGCCCTGATCCGCGCTGAAATGGCTGAGACGGTGCCTCCCCAAGGCCTGGAAGGCAACCTTCAGCCCTCGCCTGGATAAACGCAAAGTGTCAACCCGTTAAACCTTGCGTTTGGGACAATCCCCTTCGATCGGCGCATTTTCCAGTGTGTTCGTGCCCTCCGCCTCTCGGTCTTCGCTGGCTACTCCCGTCTCCCCCTCTGCCATCTGGCATTTGTCATCTGCCATCCGGCATTCCCCCTCCGCCATTCGGCATTTGCCATCCGCCATCTGGCATTCCTTGCTCCGCATCTTGTTCAGCAGCTCCAGCGTCTTGTGCAACTCCCGCGTCCGCGCCGACTGGTATCGCCGGTGCCGCTCGAATGCCGGGCTGCAATCCATCGCCGCCCGGTCCATCCAGGTCGGATCATCCTTGAGCACGGCCTCGTTCGCCTCGTTCTCGGCCAAAAGCTCCTTCAGCCGGGTGATGTATTCCTTGAAGATCGTGGAGAGCACCTCCCACGCTTCCTCCGGGTCCTTGGGCCGTGGGGCAATCTCGCGCCACTTCAGGCGGTGAGTGTACGCCGGGTCGAGGATCGACCGCTCGTCGCGGTACGATTCCCATTCCTTCCGGGCGTAGCCGGGCTCGATGACGTCCCAGGCCAGGAAGATCAGGTTGATCTCCGGGTCAAAGACCGCCTCGACCAGCCGCTTGCCCATCAGCCGGAGGAACCGGATGAGGACCGGCTCTTCCCACCGGGTGCGGCGTTGCAGCAGGTTGCCGTACTCGGACCAGCGCTGGAGCAGCCAGTCGCAGCCATCGGCGGTGTCCTCGAGCTCGGCGACCAAGAGCGCGGGGTCGTCGCTGCCGAGGGGCTGCTTGTCGACCTTGATCTCCTCGGGCCCGTTGAGATAGAGCAGCGTGCGGCCCAGCTCGGAAATTCGCCGGCGCTCGCGCGGATCGATCTTCCGTTCGCGCCGGCGTGCGGCGACCGCGACGCGGTGGGCCATGTGCCCGGTGCCGATCCGCTGGGCGCGTTCGAGGTCGATGGTCAGCCAGGCGGCCTGTGCAGTGAGCTCGCGTTCATCGGGCGTTGCGAGGCTGGACGTCGTCCATCCATTCCTGGATCCGGTCGTCGATGCGCTGGGGATCTTCGGAGGGCAATGTGGGCATGATCGTGAAGGCGCGGAGGCCGTGCTTCAGGGCATTCTCGCGTGAGCGTGCCTTGCCCTTTTCGGTTTTTGGTCCAGTGCTCTTTTGGGCATTACGTTGATTGGCTGCGATTTGTGCCGAGGTCGCCATGGATGAGCTTTCGGGTGAAGGTCAGCGGGTGGATGGAGGGGCGGAACGGGAACCACGAAACACACGCAGGCCCGTAGGTCAGGCTTTCCAGGCGCTGGCATCGTGAATTTCGGTGTCGTGATTCGACTCCGTCCGTGTGCGTTTCAGCCATCGCGCGGAAGTCGACCCCTCTACCACATACAATCCCGTCGCGGCCCGCCGGAGTTGCAAGAAACTTTGCGAATGGAATCCTTTGGCATCGTCCCAAAGCCCTCGTTTCTCGCATGACGAAGTGAGAGGCCGGCGCGACATACCAACCCGAAGCGTCAGCGAGGGGCTTCCCCTTTTCCCCTTTCCGCGCATGGATTTGTGTGAACCCTCGCTCACGCTTCGGGTTAGTGTCAGCCCTCGCTCACGCTTCGAGTTAGTGTCAGCCCTCGCTCACGCTTCGAGTTCGTGTCAGCCCTCGCTCACGCTTCGGGTTAGTGTCAGCCCTCGCTCTCGCTTCGAGTTCGTGTGAGCGGCCCGCAAGGTGTCAGGCGAGATAAGTCTACGTTGATACCACTTTGGGACGATGCCCGCCCGTCCGAGGTTTCTCCCGGATCGCCGCAAATTTGGCGCGATGAGTCGGCCGATCATGGCGCATCCTAGGAATAGACAACGCGTCCCGGCCGCCATCCTGCCTTCGCCGATCCAGGAATCACAACGTGTCATCGCTCAACTATAGGCAACGGATGTTCATCGAAGCGTACCTCGGTGACTCGTCGGGATCGGCCGTCGACGCCGCCGCAAGGCGGGTTATTCCCGGCCCGAAACGCTGGGTCCGCGGCTGCTCGAAGAAAAGCCCGTTCAGGCGGCCATCGCCGCCGGCGCGGAGTCGGCCGGGACGACTTCCAGCGAGGTCCTTGCCCGGATGGCGGACGTCGCGGCGTGCGACGTTCTGGACTTCATGAAGATAGGGCGTGATGGCCAGGGCCGGGTCGACCTGCGCCGGGTCAAGCGGCTGGGCCTGGGGCATGTGATCCAGCGCGTGGGCGTCCGCAAGGACGGAACCCCCGACATCGTGCTCGTGCCCAAGCTGCCTGCCCTGGTGAAGCTCGGCGAACATTTCAAGCTCTGGAAAACCGAGGCGGAGCCGCAGGTCACCCTGGTCGACATCGCCAAGAATCTGCGAGAACGCTATGAACAGATGCGACGCGAAGGCCAATGTGACGACCCTGCTGAAAACTACCCGCAACCAGCCCAATGTGTTCAATAATCTGTTCTTGAATCGGTCTCCCTACTGGTCGCGGCAGCAGGCGCTCTGCCGATCGGTCCTCGACTACCGGACGACCGTGGTTTACTCCGGGAACATGGTCGGTAAGGACTACTGGGTCGCCGGAATCATCCTCTGGTGGCTATGCACCCGGCCCGATGCGCTCTGCATTATCACCGGCCCGTCGCAAATGCTGCTGGGCAGCGTGACCTTCAAGGAGATCCGCCGCTGCCTCGATGGCGCGGTCTTGCCGTTTGGTGGCAAGCTTTCCAGCGGCATCAAGGCGAGTCCGGCAATGATCGAGATCGCGCCCGGCTGGCAAGGCCTGGGGTTCAGCACCACCAGCGTCGAGCGTGCGTCGGGCCAGCATGCCAGGCACCTGCTCGCCGTGGTCGAGGAAGCGTCGGGCGTCGAGGATTATGTCTTCGACGCGATCGACTCGCTAGGCTATGAGCGGCTCGTCTGCATCGGCAATCCGATCCGGGCGGAAGGCAAGTTTGTCGAGCTGATCCGTCAGGCCGACCGCGACCGAGCCGATAACTTGCCCCCGTATCTGGCCGTCAACGCAATTCGGATTCCCAGCACCGATTCTCCCCACGCCGCGCAGGAGAGGAGCGAGTTTGGACTGGCCGATCGCACCTGGCTGGACGCGATGTACCGCAAGTACGGCCGCGACTCGCTCTGGGTCCGGTCGCACATCGACGCCCGGATTCCCGATGTTGACTCGGAGCAACTGATCCCGATCGACTGGCTCAATTACCACAATGCTCAGGCACGGCCGCTGGTCCCGCCGACACATCCGATCCATCGCACCGTGCGGCTGGCGACCGACCTGTCCGAAGGTGTCGGCCGCGACTCGACCTGCATCCTGGTCGCGGACGACTGGGGCATTCTGGACGTTGTGCTGAGCAACGGCATGGGCTTGCCGGAGGCCGCCGAGGCCATCTATCGGCTGGCTGCGAAGTGGAACGTGCCGCACGACCGGATCTCCTATGACAAGCTCGGGATCGGACGCAACTTTCCGAACCACCTGGCGCGGTTCGGCATCACGACGGCGGTCCCCTACGCGGGCGAGGGCCGGCCCCGCGACGCCAACACGTTCGTCAACCTGCGGAGCGAGGCCGCGTGGAAACTCCGCAACCGGCTGGATCTGAACCACCCGATTTACGAGCCGCCCGCGGCCGGCGGCCGGTCACCGCGCGCGAGACCGCAGGGACCTTTCCATTTCTGCGCCGGAGCGTACTACGACCGGCTTGCCACCGAGCTGCGCCCGCTCACCTACAGCCTGGTGGGCAGGAAGACCAAGCTGATGCCGAAGGACGAGTGGGCGTCGATCCTCGGCCATTCGCCGGACGTCGCGGACGCCTTGATTCAAAGCATGATGCTGACTATGTCGTGATTGAAGAAGGTAAAAGGCAAAAGGTAAAAGGTAAAAAGCGCAGGGCAAAAGGCAAAAGGCAAAAAGAAAATGGGGAAGGCAGAGGTGGAGGTGGTGGATGGGAGGCGCGGAGGGGAGATGATAGGATGGCGGCGGTGAATGAGATCTCGTAGGTCAGGCTTTCCAGCCTGACCTTAGCAGAATGAAGCGAAGATCTCGCAGGTTGGACGCCCCATGAATGAGCTCGACGCGGACAACCTCTCGGGCATCCTGACCGCTTGCTTCTTCGGCACATGGGCTGTCCTGGGAATCGGCGGGTTCATCGTCTTCTATCTGCAAAAAGACCAGGCGTTCAAGCGAAAGTGGTTCCCACGCTTTGTGATCCTCGGGGCCGTTCTGTTCGTGCTCTTCGCAACCACGTTGATGGTTCTCCAGAGACGGTCCTTCTCGGCGCTCGGGATTCTCGTGCTTTTGGTGCCCATGGTGTCGCTCATCGCCTATCTAAATATCAAGTTTACGAAGTTCTGCTCCAACTGCGGAGCGACCATCATCGATAACAACTGGTTTTCTCCCATGAGATTTTGCTCCAAGTGCGGCGCAAAACTGGCTCCGGACAAGCCGGACGAGATCAGCGAATTGTAACACGACCTGGAGAGATACCGGACTTTTGCTCTATTTCCCACGGCTTCTCAAACGACGGCGTTCGTATTACAATTGTCGTGGAACAACCAGAATGTCGGCTCGAGCCGGTTGGCGGCCGGTTCGCCAATCTTCCGGGTTGGTTCGCCGGGTGTTAAACTCTTGGGACGGTGAAGCAGCTCAAGTTCTCCTGTCGCTCCGCCCGTCTCGATGTGCTCGCGGTGAAAGGTGCGCTCCTCGTGAAGACGCTCGCTTGGCGGTGGCCGCTCTGGATCTTGATGGTCGGCATGATGGCCGCGGTGGTTCCCGGGCCGGCGCGGGCCCAGCTCACGACGTCGGACGAGGAGCGATTGCAGATCCTCAGCGATCCGGAGGCGCTCAAGAAAAAGCTCGAAAAGGAAAAGACGCGGGCGCCCTACGAGTTCTTCCGGTCGCAGGTGGCGCCGTTTGATGTCTTGCCGTACCTCAAACCGTATCAATGGAGCACGGTGTACTTTGATGTGCGGGCCAACTATCAGGATTACGAGGGGGGCCTGCAGTTCTTTCCCGTGGCGTTACCGGGAATGCCGCAAGAGATCGTTTACGCCCGGGAAGCCAGGCTGGTCAAGGAACAGCGGATGCGACTGGGAATGCAGACCATGCTTCCCCGGTTTCCCAAGGAGAAAGAGCTGAATGTCGAGCTGGTCCAGCCCGGCGCGGTCCGTTACGACGAGCTCTGGCAGGTGCCCGTGCGGCTGCTGCCTCCGCACCAGATGCTGGTGGTTGTCTTGAGCAAGGAGTCGGCCACCCAGTACGCCAACTGGAACCGGCTTCCCGCATGCGTTCCCACGACGGCCGACCGCGACGACTCGACCGCACTCGAGCTCCAGCGCTACTACCGCCTGGTTATGCCGGAGGACGCGGAGAAGGCGTTTCTCTCGCCCCATCCGCTGACGTGGTCCACGATCAGCCACATGATCTGGGACGGCCTGCCTCCCGATTCGATGTCGGTCACGAATCAGCAAGCGATGCTCGACTGGCTGCACTGGGGCGGACAGCTCGTGCTCATCGGCGGCGCGGGGCCAACTTTTTCGATCTTCCGGGACAGCTTCCTGGGCAACTATCTGCCCGCCGATCCGACGGGCGAGAACGCCATGCTGGGTGCCGACGCGCTGAAGGCGCTGTCCGAGACCTATCCCCCCTCCGCCCAGCAAGTCCTGCCGCCTGAAAACGACGCGGGAAACGCACAACGAGGTGTCAATGCCGCTCCGCCCATGCCCGCGGCACCGGTTCCGTACACCGGCGAGCGATACAAACGGCCAGTGCCAATCCAACCGCCCAAGAATCGCCCGCTGTTTGTGGCCGGTCTGAAACCCAATCCCGGGGCGACCACGATACCGCTCGGGACGGGAAGCCCGCATTTGCTGGCGGTCGAATCGCGTGTCGGCCGCGGGCGGATCACCATGCTCACGGTCAATCCGACCGACCCATCGCTGGTCAACTGGCCCGGACTGGATACGCTGGTCCGGCGCGTGCTGCTACGCCGTCCCGAAGACCCCGCCCCGGCTCCGTCGGGACTGAACAGCGTCATGCCGCCGTCCGGCCCGCAACTGGAAGGGCCCGATCTGAGCTGGTATCGCATCACCAGCCGCGACGCGGGCGCCGAGGTCGAGATGATGCGGCAGCGGGCCAGCCAGGCGGCCCGGCAGTCTTCGACACAGCCCCCGGCGGGGCGCTATGGATCGGCGGCCGTCTCGGCGCAGCCGGTGGGGAGCCCGGGGTCGGCCTCGGTCGTCGAAGAGGCGGCCCTCAACCGGATGGGCGTGGCGGAATGGCGCGACACGGCCGCCTTGCCGCGGCTCTGCCGCGATGTTCTTGAACGGGCATCGGGAATCACGGTTCCCAGCTCCGATTTCGTGCTCAAGGTCATCCTGGCCTATATCCTCACCCTGGTTCCGCTGAACTGGGTGATCTGTAGGCTAATGCTCAACCGCCGGGAGTGGGCCTGGGTTGTCGTACCCCTGCTGGCACTGGGTTTCGCCATCGGCGTGGAGCGCGTGGCCGCTTATGACATGGGTTACGATTCGGCTTGCGACGAGATCGATGTGCTGGAGGTGCAGGCCGACTATCCGCGCGCCCATCTCAGCCGCTTTGCCTCGCTCTACACCACCGGACGGGCGAAGTATACGATTGCCTATCCCAATGAAACGAGCGCCGTGGCTTTGCCGTACAACAACGAGCGGTCGATCGGCGGCGAGGATGTGACCACGGCGGTCTGGCAATCGTACCCCATTCCCGCGCTCCAGAATTTCTCGGTGCAGCCGAGGAGCCTGGCGATGTATCGCGGCGAGCAGATGCTGGGGCTTTCCGGTCCCATCGTCCTCGAGGAAGAAAAGGGGAAGCGCAGATCATCAACCGGAGTGAATTCGAGCTTCGCGATGCGGTTCTGGTCGAGTTTCCGGCGGGCGGAGAACGGCGAGAGGTTTCCTTGGGGACGATCGCCGCGGGCGGCACGGTCGATCTCAGTCAAAATCAGACGGATGCCGTCCCCAAGGCGATTCAGGGCTTCGAGGGACCCGACCCGACTTCGGTTCTGGAAGCGCTCCGCCGCACCTGGGAAGATCGGCCGGAAAACAAGGACGAGCTGCGGCTGGTCGCGTGGGTCGCGCAGCCGATTGCCGGTCAGACTTTCGAGCCGGCGCTCGACCGCCATCGTGGTCTGACGGCGGTGCTGGTCCACCTCAAGTACGGCACTCCGCCAGACCCCAACGGCCGGCGGTTCAATTCGCTGGCGGCGCGCGGGGCAGAGTCGAAGACAATGCATTGATGGCATTCCAGAGCTTTCGCGGAGAGCTCGGATGGATCTGCCTGAGGCTGCGTGAAACAGAGGACTGATGCATGATCGAGGTGGTCAATTTCACAAAGAGGTACGGCGATTTCGTGGCGGTCGACGACCTCAGCTTCTCGATCGGTAAGGGAGAGATCTTCGGGTTCATCGGCCCCAACGGCGCGGGCAAGAGCACGACGATCCGGTTCCTGGCCACGCTGCTGCGGCCGACTTCCGGCGAGGGACGGATCGGCGGGCACTCGGTGACGGCCGACCCGATGGCCGTCCGCCGCGTGATCGGCTTCATGCCCGACGACTTCGGCGTCTATGATGGTATGAAGGTATGGGAGTTCTTGGATTTCTTCGCCGTCGCCTACGAGATTCCCCGGACCTCGCGCAAGAAGATCATCGGCGAGGTGCTCGAGCTGCTCGACCTGACGCACAAGAAAGACGATTACGTCAACGGCCTGTCGAAGGGAATGAAGCAGCGGCTTTGCCTGGCCAAGACCCTGGTCCATGATCCGCCCGTGCTGATCCTGGACGAGCCGGCCTCGGGCCTGGATCCCCGCGCTCGTCTCGAGATGAAGGCGCTCCTCGGCGAGTTGCGGAGGATGGGGAAAACCATCCTCATCTCCAGCCACATCCTCTCGGAGCTGGCCGACTTTTGCACGTCGATCGGCATCATCGAGCGGGGCAAGCTGCTGGCCGCGGGGAGCATCCAGGAGATCCAGCAGCAGATCCGGTCGCACCGGGTGCTCAAGGTAAAGTTGCTCGACGACACGACCGACCGGGCCGCGGCCATTCTCCGCGACGATCCCTCGATCCGCCTGGTGGAAACCTATGACCACACGGTGACGCGCCGAGTTCGAGGGCGGCGATGACGACATGGCCCGGCTGCTCGGGCGGTTGATCCAGTCCGGGCTCCCGGTCCAGTCGTTCGCCGAGGAGCCGCTCAGCCTCGAGGAGGTTTTCATGATGATCACCAAGGGCATCGTGAGCTAGGCCATGAGGCCTGACGTTCCAGGTATCGGTCAAGGGTCCACCAGGGTTGACACAACGTCATGTTTCTTCGCGATAATCCCGTCCTGACGCGCGAATTGCTCGTCACGCTGCGGTCGAATCGGGCCTTCGTGCTCCAGTTGCTCTATGTGGCGGCCCTGGGGTCGCTGGTCTACTTTTACTGGCCGGCGGGCGAGGAAGGCTCGCGGCAAGTCAGCCCCGGCGTGGCCCGTCGGCTTTTTGACATTTTCTTCCTCGGCCAATTCTTTCTCGTGGCAATCCTGGCCCCCACGTTCGCCGCGGGCAGCATCTCTGGCGAGAAGGAGCGGAAGACCTACGAGATGCTCCTGGCCAGCCCGCTGCGGCCGGGCACGATCCTGGTCGGCAAGCTGCTCAGCTCGCTGTCGTACCTGGTGATCTTGATTCTCTCCAGCCTTCCCCTGATGATTCTTTGCTATTTGCTGGGCGGGTTGCTGCTCTCGGAGATCACGCGCAGTTACCTGGTGCTGATCCTCGCAGCCGGCACGTTCGGCTTGTTGAGCGTGGCCTGTTCGAGCTTCTTCCGCCGCACCAGCTCGGCGCTCGTCGTCAGTTATCTTGTCACGCTCCCGCTGGCGCTTTTCTGTGTCGCGCTCACCCGGACCGATGACGTCACCGTTCGTGATTTCGTATCGATCGCCATTCTGCCTCCCTGGTGCCTGGCGACCTGGACGGTCCTGGAGATCCTGATCAATCGCCGGCTGCTCCACCCACCGGATGTCGGCAGCGAGGGGAAGGACGTGGTCGACGAGGAAGAGGAGATGAAGTACGCGGTCGGCGTGGTGATCGATCGCGACCTCCTGCCCGACAAGCTGTTTGCCCCGGCCAAGCGCGTGGACCTCATGCCCGACGGCAGCAATCCGGTGCTCGACAAGGAGCTGCGAAGCGAAATCTTCAGCCAGGGAACGCTGATGCTGCGGGTCGTGATCCAGGTGAGCATGTTCTTGTCGATTCCGCTGATGGCCTTGCTGCTGTTTCTGCGGTCGGACAAGGCGCCGTATTACGTGGCTTATGTGCTGACGTTCAACATGCTGGTCGGGCCGGTCTTCTCGTCCGGCAGCATCACGCAAGAGCGCGAGCGCCAGACCCTGGCCTTGCTGTTGACAACCCTGCTGACTCCGGGGCGAATCATCATCGCCAAGTTGCTCGCCGCCCTCCGGGTCTCGACCGTCTTGACGTTCCTGCTCACCGAGCAACTGTTGCTGGCCTACATTCTGCTCCAGGAGTTGAGGGATCGGTTCTGGACGCTGCTGGTTTTCTTATTGATCATTGCCGTCACCTGCCTGGCGACGTCGTCGGTCGGCCTGATGTGCTCTTCACTGGTGCGGCGGACCTCGACGTCCATGGTAATGACTTATCTGACGCTGATGGTGCTGTTCGTGTTGCCGATGGGTGTGAGCTGGTATCTCGAAGGAATCTCCCAGGATCGCTCGTTCACGCCGGAACGCCTGGCGGCGATCACGGTCACCAGTCCATTCTCGGCCGCCCTCAGCATTCCCATGCACACCAGCCGGATCGACAACCTGGGCACTCAGTCGCTCAACGTTCCCCCGCCGATCCTGGTCCAGCTTCCGGGCGGTCTCGCCTTGCCGGTCTGGGCCATCTTCCTGGCGATCTACCCCCCGCTCAGCCTCGTCTTTGTGGGGATCAGTTACCTGGCATTCCGGTGGCGCTGGTGGAAGGCGGGGAACACGGTGTGAACAGGTCCGAACCGATCACGTCCGCTGGCTCCGTGACGCGGCGGTTCCCGTTGCTGATCGTCGTCCTGGCGGCCGCGCTGGGATTGCGCCTGTTGGCGGCGGTGCTGGTGCAGAGGGTCGTTGACCGCGGCGCGACCGCGCGTGTCTGCATCTTTCCCGATACCGAGTACTACTGGTTCCTGGCCCGGACGATTCGCGAGGGTGCCCCGTATGATATTATCGAATGGGAAACCATTCATCACTATGCGCTGCGAACTCCGGGCTATCCGTTATTCCTGGCGGCCTGTGAAGTGATGGTGGGCGAGCGGCCGCTGGCGATCCGTCTCATCCAGGCGGTGCTCGGGACGCTCGCGGTCTGGCTGGTCTACCGGCTCACGCGGCAAGTCGTCTCGAGCGCGGATGATCCGCAAGGCTCGACACACCGCGTGTGGACCGAGCCGTTGATCGCGGCCGCAATCGCGGCGCTCAATCCGTATTACATCGCGATGTCGGAGCTGATTCTTTCGGAGGCCCTCTTCGTGCCGCTGATGCTCCTGACGCTCTGGGGCCTGGCGGTGCTCTGGCGGCCGCCCGATGAGGCGGATCGACCGGAGCGACGGTCCGCGTCCAGGCCCTCCATCATCACGGCGATTGGCACGGGCATCAGCGGCGGAGCCGCGATCCTGACGCGGCCGTCGTGGGGACTGTTCTTGCCGGGTGCCTTGCTCGTATGGGTCATGCAGGGGATGCTCCGTCGCAATGCCCGCATGCGAAAAACGGCTTTTGAGGGCGCGGTGCTCGTGGTGGTTGGGGTCGTGCTCGTGATGGGGCCGTGGTGGATTCGCAACGCCAGGATTTACGGCCGCTTCGTGCCCACGGCCATCTGGTTTGGCGCCTGCCTGTATGACGGCCTGAACCGGGATGCGACCGGAGCGAGCGACATGACGTTTCTCGCCGATCCGGGTTTGCGTTCGTTCGACGAGTCGGGTCGGGATGCCGCGCTGTGCAGGGGGCTCTTCGCTTCGCCAGGACAGATCCGGGGCGGGTCGTCGAGCTGGCCGTGATCAAGCTCGGCCGCTACTGGAGCCCGTGGCCCAACGCTTCGGGATATCGCTCGGTCGTGCTGGCGGCGGCGAGTTCATTGCTGGTCATCCCGCTTTATCTTTTGTTGCTGATCGGCGCCTGGATCCGGGGCCCCGATGTCCGTGCCCTGGTGCTGCTGGCGGGAACGCTGCTCTACTTTGCCGCCGTCCACCTCATTTTCGTCAGCTCGATCCGCTATCGCATTCCCGGCGAGCCGGCCGCGCTCGCCCTGGCGGCCATCGGTTTGAGGTGGGTCCTCGATCGAAGCGGAGGCTGGTTTCCTGTACGATCTCCAGGGCGGTTCACGCGACCGAGGAGCGATCTGGATGGGTGAAGCCGAACACGTTGCGTTGTTCACCGAGCGGATGGTCCCCGAAGAAGCCCATGCCCGGATCTTCTGGGAGCATCTCGAGCGGTATCGCTTCGCGAGCGATTTTGTGAGCGGCAAGCGCGTGCTGGACATTGCCTGCGGCGAGGGCTATGGCGCTGCCGCGCTGTCGCGGGCCGGGGCTGCGAGCGTGGTGGGAGTGGATATCTCGGACGAGGTCTGCGAGCACGCCCGGCGCAAGTATGGGCTGGACGCGCGAACCGGCGATGCCCGCGCCATCCCGCTGCCCGATCGGTCGATCGACGTGATCGTCTCGTTCGAGACGATCGAGCACGTTGCCGACCCCGCCGCTTTCCTTCGGGAATGCGCCCGGGTGCTGGTGCCCGACGGAACGCTGATCGTCTCCTCGCCTAACCGGCCGGTTTATCGCGGAGAGGGGGGCACCAACCCCTACCATCAGATCGAGTTTGACGAGGAGGAGTTTGTGGATCTGCTCGGGTTGCAGTTCAGCCAGGTCCGGCTCTTCAGCCAGTTTCCCCAGTCGGCGGCCTGGTGGAGCTACCGCTCGCTCGCGGCGGAGCACTCGCCCTGGATGCGCATCAAGGGCTTCTGGCGTCTCTCGTCCTGGTTCTGCCCGGCGATCCGGACGGATCTCCGTCCGGCGGATCGTGACGCGGCCGTCGATCTCATCTTGTCGCGATGCCGGTTCCCGCGCTCGCTCTTCAATCCCTACGTCGTCCGTCCGCGATCGAGGCGAAGCCGCGAACGGCCTTATATCCTGGTGGCCGTGGCCGGGCGCTCCAGCACCGCGTGGTCTCGATTCCAGCGCGGAGCCGTTCCCTTTCTCGATGGCGGCTGAGCTGTGATGAGGCAGCGCGATTCAACCCGGGCTCGCACCGCCGCGGCGACGTCGTCCGTGTTGCACCAGGTCTGGCGCGGTACCTTCTGGCTGGCGATCAAGTCGCCCCTCCAGGTGATCATCGCCTTCTGGAGCGTGCCCCTGATCCAGCAGGCGATCGGCGCCGAGGCCAACGGGGCCTATGTCTTCGCCTGGGGCCTGGGGTTCGTCCAGTTTCTGCTCGAGTTTGGAATGGGCTCGGCGCTGCAACGGCAGATGAGCCACGCCTGGACGTCCGGAGATCATGACGAACTCGACCGGCTGGCCGCGTGCGGCCTGTTGTTCTATGCCGCCGTGGGCCTGGCTCAGGCGGCGATTCTGCTGGCCGTGGCCTACCTCGGGTTGCCCCAGCAGTTCCAGGGTGAGTCGCGCGGGCTGATCGTCGGGTTGCTCTGGATTCAGGCGCTCTCGGCCCCGTTGTTCGGCGTGCTGACGGTGGCCTCGAGCGTGCTCCAGGCGGCGCGGCGGTACGATCTGCTGCCCCGCCTCGACCCCTTGCTGATGATCGTCAGGTTCGCAATCCTGGTCGTGGGTCTGCGTGCCAGGATCGATTTCCTGGTCATCGTCGCACTCCAGACCATCGTGCTGCTCGGCGGCATGCTCTTTCCCGCGCTCTGGGTGATGATCCGCGAGATCGGCTGCCTGCCGCGCTTCGCTCGGATCCGAGCCGGGGACTTCGGAACACTCTTACAGATCGGTTTCTATGTGTTTCTGATGCAATTGAGCGTGGTGCTTGCCGACAAGGTTGATACGACGATCCTCGGCTATGCCTTGCCCGATCTCGACCCGGGCCCGGCGATCACCGTTTATCAGAATGTGAGCAAGCCATTCTTCCAGATCAGGCAGACCGGCTGGACGCTCGCCTACCTGGTGGTGCCGGCCGTGGCCAGCCTGGCCGCGGCTCGCGACACGCGGGGGCTGGACCAGCTCAAGTATGACGGCACGCGATTCCTCGTCGGATTGCTCCTGCCGGTGTCGCTGCTGGCCGCACTCTACGCAGCGCCTTTCTTGAGTCTCTGGGTGGGCCCGCGGTATGCTCCGTACGCTCCGCTCTTGCGGCTCTTCCTGGTGGCCGCCTTGCCCCTGGTGCTGTCGGTGCACGCCCAGATGGCCATTGGACTGGGGAAGCTGAAGGTAGTTGCGCTATCGCCGCTGCTCGGCTCATTCATCAACGTCCCGTTGAGTTATTACCTGACGACCCGATTGGGCGTTGCCGGTGTCATCTGGGGCACGGTGGCCACGACCCTGATCAGCAACCTGCTGATTCCCGGTGTCTATCTCTTCCGGCTCCTGGAGATTCGACCGCGAACGTTCTTGACCAGCACGCTGGGTCCCCCCCTGGCCGGTGCGGCGGCGCTGGTGCCGGTGGCCTGGGCGTGCGCCTCGATCGTGTCTCCCGAGCCGGCGGGAGCGAGCTTGCTTGCGCGGTCGACGCCGCTTGTTGTGAACCTGACCTGCGGTGTGCTGGCCTATCTACTGGGTTACAGTGCGGTGGCGAAGGGCCGGAGCGACCTTATCGCGCTCGTCGGTCAGCTTCGCCAGAGGTGGGCTTGAGATGTCTCGTGAATTCGTGACACGCGGTGAGGGACGGGAAGCGCAGGGCCCAAACGGGGGCTCGAACTCCGATGTCCTGATTCGCCATGGCACTGTCTTGCTGACAGTCTTGTTTTGCGTCGAGATCGTCCTGGTCGCGGCCTTCCAGTCGCCGTTCCAGAGATTCGAGCGGTTTGCCTTTCTCGATTCGGGCGGCGAGCTGGCGATGCAGGAGCTGATGAGGCGCGGGTATCGACCCGCCCTGGATTTTGGCTATCTCTACGGCCTGCTTCCCTCGCTGATCGGTCGCGTGTGGTACGGCCTGGCCGGGCTTACACCGACGGCCTTCCGGATCGAGGTGCTGGCTTGCCAGATGCTGTCGGGCTGGGGATTGGCCCGATTTGCCGTTGCCCGGCGCGTGGGTTGGCCGGGAATTGTGCTGATCATGCTGGCCATTCCGGACCTCATGCTCGTGTCTTTCATCACGCTGGTCCAGACCCTTGAGCAGGCGCTGTTGATCCATGCCTTGGCCGAGCAGGCAAAAGGCCGCCGCGCGGTCGCGCTCGCGCTCCTGACCGCCTGCTGCTTCGTGAAGCCGTCGCTGGCATTTGTGCAGGGTCTGGCTGTCGTGATAGCCATGGTCGCGGCCGCCGGCTGGCGCGTCCGGACGGCGACGGTTCGATTGCTCCTGCCCTCGGTGGCCACGGCGGCCGTGCTCGCGGTCATCCTGACCTTGAGCTTCGGGCCCGTGCCCGTGGTGAAGACGATCTTGCCGTTCACGGGCATGGCCGTTTATCGCATCAGCAATTACGGGTTTTTTCACGGCGCCGGGCGCGAGTTCTGGCTGCTTCCGCACGCCGGCATCCGGGATTACCTGCGGTACGAGCTTGGCTTCTGGATCCTCGGAACGGCCGTACTGCTCGGGGGCGGCGTGGTGGCACTATGGCGCCTGGCACGCCGTGAACCGACTCAAGATCGGGCAGTTCGTGACGAGATGATCGCGACCTGCACCGGGGTTCACCTGGCGTTCGTCGTCCTGCTCTTCGGCCATCGCGGCACCTGGTTTTATTCCTTGCCGATGCTCGTTCTCGGCCTGGCGACCCTTGCCACGGTCGGCTGGCGAATGCGTTCTCTGCTCTGGCTGTTGATTGTCTTGCTGCTGGTCAGCGACCGTTCCAAGGCTGTCGAGATCTTCCGCCGCTGGAAGACGGAAGCGCCCTCCGGGATGACGCTCAATGTGTGGGCTGACCCTGAGGAACGCGACGAATGGGCCCGCTGCCTGGAACTGGCTCGCGGTGAGCGTCCAGCCCTGCTGGCGATGTGTGACGGAGCCGCCCTGCTCACTCCCGGTTTCGCCCCGCCCGAGGTCGGTTATCTTGTCCCCGGCAATGCAGTCCCGGCCGAGGTGCACCGCAAGGCGGATCAGCTCGCGTCGGCAACGGTGATCTTCTCGGCATTTCCCGGCGATTGGCCGGGATTCACGTTCTGGCCCGAAATCGCCGCGGCGCTCGACGGTTGTGAGCTTCTGTTGGAAGGGCGGTACGTGCGGGTCTACCGGCGCATCGGGAAAACGGCCAGGGAGACACCGCCGCCGGAGCACGCTTCCTCATCACCTCGGCTGGATCGTCTCCCGGATCTGGATCGAGGCGCTGCCCCGTGACCGCTCCCAGATCAGGGCCGAACGGTCCGGAAATTTTTCGACGTAGAGCGTCAGCGGATTGACGTCGGCGCGGCTGTAGCGGTCCTCGTCGATCAGCAGGTAAGCCGCTCCAACTCGATTGATGAGCCGATCGACCGCATCGGGATTCGGCGCATCGGGGACGGCCGACAATCGGCCCGTTTGCCAGAAGAGCTCGCCGGGATGACGGGTCAGGATGGGCCCGGTCCGGTCACCATGCTCGGCGATCCATGAACATGCGGCGTCAAAGTCGGCATGCGTATGGCGCTGGGATTCGGCCCGGCCGCTCGCAATGGCGTAGACCGAGTAAGGAATTGACGCGGCGAGGAGAATGACGGCGGCCAGGAACCGGCAATCACGCGGCCTGACCATCGAGATCAGCCGCGCCAGACCTTCGGTCGCACCGACGAGCAGAAAGGGGACGATCGGGATCAAAAAACGCCCGGCCTCGGTGAACGGCCAGATCAAGAGCAGGGCGAGCGTCGCCAGCGCGGTCAGCCCCGCGAGCCGGCGTCGCGGGCATTTCAAGGTGCTCACCCAGCCGTAAAGAAATAATCCCGTGGCCGCGATTGCCCAGAGGTTGGCCACCGTGGCGATCGTGTTGGAGTGGCGAAACACCGTGCCGACCTCGACAAACGGGCCGAGGATCTGGTCGGGTAGTCGCTGGAGATAAAAGATCGCCTGGCTGACAACCCGGGCCATCAGACCTTCCTGGACGAGCAAGCCGGCCTGGATATGCTGACGCACAATCAGGAGCCAGATAACCCACGGGACGATCAGCAGGGCCGTGCTCAGAACCGTCGCCCCGATGGTTCGCCACTTCCCGCGGATTGCCAGGTCGATGATCACGGCCGCCGCGATGCACGCGCCGACATGGCGGATCAGCACGCAGACGCCCAGGCTCACCCCTAGAACCACTCCCGCGGCAACGCCACCGCGGCGGCCGGCTCGCACGGCGACGAGAATCGCCAGAAGCTCGCAGAGCAGGTAAAGCGGCTCGGACTGGATCGATCCGCCAACCCGCGCCCACGTCCAGTTCAGCGCCAGGCAGAGACCTAGAATCAAGGCTGTTGGCGGGGGATAAAGTGTGCGAAACCAGAGCCAGGCCAGCAGCACGGCGGCCACCGTGCAGATCATGGAGAGTCCATGGGCTGCCGCGACGTTACGGCCGGCGAAGTGCCAGACCAGTGCCAGAACCGCGGGATAACCGGGTGGGAAATGCGCGTGGCGGGGCGCGCCTGGCTTGTCGATCTCGCGGTAACCTTGACCGGACGCCAGCGCCTGGCCCAGAACCGAATATCCCGCGCCGTCGAACCGCGGAGGGGACTGAAAATCGGTGTTGAGCGCGACCGACACCGCCGAGACGGCCGCCAGCAGGAACGACATGACGAAAGTGACCATGGCTCGCCCGGGCATCGCCGTCATCCCTTTCGCCCGTCGGAAATCGCCAGTCCTCGGCACTCGGTTCTCATCGTCAGTCATCTTCCTGTAGCGAACCTAGGCCGCCGCCCGCAGAGGACGAATCGAGCTCGACCCGGATCAGTCGAAGACCCGGAAAATCGACATGCTCTCGGATGATCTTACCATTGCCGAACTCCTCCGGCAGGACGCCGACGGGCTGGCCGTCGCGCAGACCGATCGAAACCCAGATGACCTTCGAACCATCCGGCAGTTCACGCAGCCGGCCAGGGCAGGGGACCGAACTCCAGCGCGATCCGAGGTAGTAACGCGCCGACTGGTACTCGACATTCTTTGCGGGGTCCGCCGAGACCACGGCGACCGTTCCGCCTGCATTGTCCCGTTCCAGGAATGCCGCCGCCGCGCCAATCGGCTTTCAGATCGGGGCGAAAGACCATGCTCAGCAGCAGGACCAGGGCAAGTCCCGTGCTGGCTGCGGCGATCGGGTAACGCACAGCCGACGGCAGCCGGGCAAGCCCTCTCGCGACCAGAAGCAGATACGCCGGCCCGCAGAACAACGTGTAACGCGCAGGGCCGAAGATCGGCTGTGCCAGCCGGGAGTACAGATAGAGCACCACGGGAGGCAGCATCAGCCAGATCAAGAGCGATACGCAGGCAACGGGGTCTTCCACACCAAGGGGGAAATGACCCGATTCACGACTGCGCAGAACAGTCTGGCCATATCCGATCAGAACTACGAACAGGAGGAGTATCGCGAAGTTGCCGCCGATGAATCCGATCGGCATGCCGAGCAGGAACCGGATCGGCAGCGGACCACTGACCGACTCCGGATCGTGATCGAGATACCGACTCACCCAGGGCATCAGGGCCAGGCCAACGGCCGCATGAGTCATCAACCAGCCGCGCCACGAAAACCCGAAGGACCGATGGTTGACAAGCGAGGCCAGCGCCAGCGCGGCTGTCATCAACATACCCAGGGGATGCGTGTAAACCAGTGCGATCAGGCTAACGCCATAGAGCCAGAGCCCCCAGGGCCGTGGCGATCGCCGCCGGGCGAACAGGCTGCCCCAGGCGAGGCACGTCATGAGCACCAGAAGGGCGTACATTCGGACTTCGCGGGAATAATAGACCAAGAGCGGGCTCAGTCCGCAGAGCCAGGCGGCCCAGAGGCCGGTTGCCCCATCAAAGGCCTCATGCCCGACCCAGTAGACCAGTGCGACCGTGACGATTCCGCAAAGAGCACTGAAGGCGCGAGCCGACAGATCGGATGATCCGAATAGCGAGATCCACCCTTGGAGCACGAGCGGCTGCAAGGGGGCGCGAGTGGCGTCGATCTCCTGAAGCAAGCCGAGCAACGCCGAAGGATTTGGAGTCCGGGCCAGGCGCATCGTGACGACTTCATCGTACCAGAGGCTGCTCTGCCCGAGCTGAACCAACCGCACGGCCGAGGCCACGAGCAAGATGGCGATCAGGGTGATGCCGCCGCGCGCGGGCTCACGCATCGGCCCACCTCATTCTCCAGACCACTGGTTCCCCATCGCAAACTCCTCAGGCGCCTTCGCCGAGCGTGCCGTCATTGAGGTACCACATATTATCAGGTCCGCGCACGAAGCTGCGGTTGAGGGACAGGCTGAAGATCGGTCCCTCGCTGCGGCGTCCCCGAACCAGCACCCGCAACCGGAATCGGCCCTCGATCTCCGACTTTCCGCTGCTCTTCTCGGACTGGAACTCGTGGACCTCGAAGACCAATGGCGACAACCGGCCGGCGTGGCCTTCGTGAAGCTGCCCCAGCCGGGCGTTCCAGAACCGCTTGAAACCCTCGTACGATCCGTACTGCGGCGAGGCGCGTCCCTTGTCGCTCAAGAGCAGCCACATCCGTCGGTAATGCGGAAAATGGTGGGACAGGGCGCCGAAGTAATCACGCGCGGCTTGCTCGGGCGTGACCCGTACCGGCCGCTCGAGCGTGATCAGGATGGGATAACTCAATATGACGGCGCCCACGATCCCGGCCAGGAAGATTAATCCCGCCGTGCCGTAAAGCTCGGCGCCCAGCGTGAAATAGACGAGGCCGAAGAACAAGGCACCCCAGCAGGCAAGCACAATGAGTGACGGTCCCCACTCCGCGCCCCGCGACCAGACCTGGTCGACCGTCGGAGCCTGGGGAGTGACCATGCGGCTCCGGGGCCTGGTTTCGGCCGGGCTGGCACTTGCCGCCGGTGCCGATCCGGAAAATGGCGACCTCGGCGTGGCCGGCGCGGCGGTCTCGGGCATGTCGGCGAGCTCGAATCCCTCGACGGGACCGGCGCCGATCGACGGCTCCGCCATCTTGCCCGCGGCGGTCGATTTCTCTTCCTGAAACAGCAATTCCGCCGCGCTGATCTCCGGGTCTTTTCGCTTGTCGGAACTCGGTTGTGGACCATTCATTGCAGAGAACCCTCCCGAATCAGACCCAGGGCTTTCCCGGTCTTGGACCGGGGCATTGTGGCAGAAGTCGAACTAACGGGTCGCCGATCAGTCAAAGACCAGGCCTTTCTCGGTGATCCGGTAGGGGCGAATGTCGTCGCCGTGGGCGCTGCCGCGGTGTTTGGTGATCGCCAGGGCTCTTCCCATTCGTCCATTCTCCCGTGTTCGACCCATCAGGATGATTGTGTTGGCGTTGGAAAAGATGTCGCCTTGTGCAATCGGCTGCGTGAGCAAGTCGTCGAGCATCACGTGGGGTGTGGTGTAGAGGTAGAGGCAACCGATTTGGCGGTGGTCATAGGGATGCTGATGAACCTTGTGGGCATTGGCGCGAAACTGTTCACGGAGCCATTCCCGGGCAGCCCAGTCGCTGTCCTTCCGCAACACGTGATGATAGACATACTCGAAGAACTCGAACTGGATCGATTCGCTGAATCGCTCGGTTGGTTCGAGGCCGTCGAAGACAACCCGGCGGGCTCCCCGCGCAAAGTGCTGATAGAAAAAGCCGACCGCGCAGCGAAGGCTCCTGGCGAGTTCGGCTTTCCATTCATGCCAGGCTTCCGGTTCGAGGTCCGACCGGCTGACGCGCCGGCCGGCGCGCTCGATCGGATGGAAATAGGCTCCCAGCGGCCAGCTTTGATCCCAGGCGTGCTCGAACGAGGGCGTTGCCGTCAACGGATAAGGGTGCAGCTCCCAGTTGAACTGGTCGCGTGCATAGGCGATGTGGTTTTGCGAATCCCCCCGGCTGGTCAGATCGCAAACCAGTCCGCGCGAACCTTCCGCCCGCAATCCGGCCTCCGCCCACCGCAATCCGAGCTGCGTCTTGCCGATTCCCGTGGCTCCAGCCACCACCGTCAGCGTGCCCGGAAGCAATCCGCCGCCAAGCGCCCGGTCGATCGCCTCGATGTCAAATTGCTGCCGGGCAATACTCATTCCCATCTCATTCTTGGTAGCCAGGGGTCACTCTTGCTTCTTTTGGTTGTGTCGTAGCCTATTCTGGATTCCCCAGTTCGCCCCCGACAAGGTCTCAGGATCAAGTTCTTGCTCGATCCGAATCAAGAGTCGTCACTCAGAATGCCGAATTATGCGACAGAACCCGTGTCACCCGGCTAACCATAACAATCGGAATCTCCCCTAAAGACTCACTTTCAGGGCGGTCGCCGGTTCCAGGTTCATTGACTTAAACGGCTGTTATTCCAAGCTTTACAGTGCCGAAGCAGGCCAGGGGCTTGTCCGCGATGACTGATTACAAGACCCGGAACGGCCGAACGGGAGCACGATCTTGGTTCAGGCCATCGTTGCTATACCTGGCCACGGCTGGATTGCTGCCGACGGCTGGAGTTCGCATCCAGGCCCAGACGACCGATACCAAGATCATCACGATCCCGCCGCCGTTGCCCACCCCGGCGCAACTCCCCGGCAACTCGCGAGGCGGACCGACGATGGGGCCTCCCTCGGGGTCTGTCGAGCTACCTCCCGCGCCAGGGGGAACGCAACTCGAGTCCGGGATCGGAATGCCTTCTCCCTTGCCCGGGCATTCTTTCGTCCCTCCGCCTCCGGTCCCCGGGCTAAACATCCCCCGGGTCATCCCAATCGAACCCCTGCCTGGCCAGATTCAAGAGGCACCCGCCGCGCCCGCAAAGCCCAAGATGATTCAGTTGCGGCGTGACGCGTCGGGGCTGGTTCCAGGCCGCCCTCCGGGCCCACCTCCGTTGCGGTCCAGAGAGGAAGTCGCCAGGGATGTCTCCAACCTGATCCAGAACATTCAGGAGCCGGAGGCAGAGATCGCCGTGGTCGCCGGGGAATGCAAGGTCGTCGAGACCAAGCGTACCTTGATGCGGCTGGTGATCTCCAACCCCCAGGTCGCCGATGTGGAACTACTCGCCGATCAACCCGAAGCGCGGCTTTTGAACGTGACGGGTAAATCGTTTGGCACAACCACGCTTACACTCTGGGACGATAAGAATCACCCGGTCTCTTTCCTGGTGCGGGTCACAGTCGACGCAAAGGAGCTCGAAACTCGGGTCAACCAGGCGTTTCCGGGGGCGCAGATCAAGGTCCGTCAGGTGGGCAGCCAGCTCATTCTTGATGGACAGGTGCCCGAAGCCAAGATGATGTCCGATATCCTCACAGTCGTTCAGTCCTATTTGAGGTCCAGTCCAGGGATGCGAGCCATTCTCGGTATGGGTGGTGGAATGATGGGTGGAGGAGGTGGCGGCGGCGGCGGCGGTGGGGGTGCCATGGGCGGCATGGGTGGCGGCATGGGGGGTGGAATGTCTTCGCCCCTGACCATTATCAACCGGGTCGTGGTGCCCGGTCCCCGCCAGGTCTTGCTGCACGTCAAGATTGCTGAGCTGAACCGGCAGGCACTCAGGCAAATCGGGGTGAGCTGGATGGATACAAAAGGCAAGTCGATCATGGCTTCCACGATCGGCAATATCGGTAACATCCAGGGTACGGCCGCGGGTAGCCACTCCACCGGCTCAAACAATTCCATCGGTTATCTCTCGCCGGTCACCTCGACGTTCAGCGGAGCGGGAAATGCGCAGGCCGGCGGGCAGCTCTTCGGCATCTTCGACTCGGGCCATTTCTCCCTGTTCATCAATGCCTTGCGAACGAATAGCCTGGCCAAGATTCTGGCGGAGCCGAATCTGGTTGCCCTGGATGGCCAGCCCGCGCGGTTCCTGGTCGGCGGCAATTTCCCTTACCCGGTGCCGCAGAGCTCGTCGATTCCAGGCGGCACGGCGGTCGTTACAATCAATTTTGCCCGCTTCGGTACGATCGTGAATTTCATTCCCCAGATTCTTGCCAACGATGTGATCCGGCTTGATGTGGAACCGGTAGTGAGCAATCTCGACTACGCCAACGGCACAGCCCTGATCGCCAATGGGCCGGTGGTTCCCGGTATCGACGAGCGGAGTGCGCGCACCGTGGTCGAGATGAGGGAAGGACAGACCCTGGCCATTGCCGGACTGATCCAGCTCAGAAGCACGGCGACCTCGACGCGCATCCCCGGGCTCGGCGATTTGCCCATCGTCGGACCGTGGTTCAGCAACATCCAGATCACGACGATCGAGACCGAGACGGTCATCCTTGTGACACCGGAACTGGTCGCGCCGCTCGACAAGAAGGAGGTGACCGAAGCGCCGGAGATCGGGTCTATCAACCCAACGACGCCGAGTTCTACCTCCTGGGCCGGATGGAAGGAAAGCTGGGACGCGAGTTTCGCGCACCGATCGCGGATCAAGACCCGCTTCGGCTGATGAAGCACTTCCAGAGCGAGCAGCAATGGGTTCTTGGACCTCACGGGTATGCGGATTGACCCGGGGATTTCGACGTACGCGGGCGCTCCTGGAGAGGAAACCCGTCAGGCCGCGCCAGAGACATGCCAATCGACTCAAGCTGGACGTTGCCGGCAATCACGCGGGGTGAATGCCTGGAGGGACATAAATGTATAAGATCAGCATGCGATTCTCTTGGTGGTCGGGCGCGGCGATGGCCGCGGGGCTGGTTGCCGGCGGCGTTCTCGCACGGGCTCAGCCTCCCGATGATCCCTATACGGCACCTCAGCAGCCCGCTGAGCAAAAGGGCCTGCTGCATCGCTGGTTTCACCACTCGGCGGCGACACTCCAGGACAAGATGATCGGCTATCCCGAAAACTTCGTCGAGCCGCCGCTGGGCACTTACGTGAGAGAGCAGATGACCCTGCAGGTGGCGAAGGCTGATCCGCACCGGTTCACTCTCTACCGGACGGATTTCCTTCCTGGTACGAACCGCTTCTCTCCCATCGGTGCTTCCCGGTTCAATCTCATGTATTCTCGGCTGGGCGGATGGCCGGGGCCGGTGATCATCGAATGGACACCGGACGAGCCCGCGCTGGCCGAGGCCCGGCGACAGGTGGTCTTGCAGACGATGCAGGCGGCCGGACACCCGCTCATTGCAGAACGCGTGGTCATCGGTCCGTCGCCCTATCCGGGAGCCTTTGCCCAGGAAGCCGGCAACAATTACAACACTCTTATCATGCGCAGTCAGCAGGCGGCCATTGCGTATCCGCCGACACCCCAGTCGGGAGCCTACGCCTATGGCGGCTACGGGGGATCTCGCTAACATGAGAAACCTGATGAGCCGAAACCCGTGTTTCGCGATCGGGAGATCCTCGCCGGCAAGACGCTGGTGGAATCTGGCCCTGATGTGCTGTCTGGCCACGGCCTCGACGATCCTTGGAGCCGCGACCTGCAAGGGAGATCCACCCTGGCGAAAAACGGACTCGCCGCAGACTCCACCGGCCACACCCGATGGCGTTGCGCCAGCAATGACCTCGGTTGATCTGAACAAGGTCTACGACCCCAACGGTTTCCGCAAGGACGTGACCCCGGAACAGCGGATCCACGTCCATATCGACCTTGGTCGCGTGTTCGAGACTCAGGGGAACTTTGATGCTGCGCTGTCGGAATACCAGTTGGCCCTGGCGGCGTGTGAGCACAAGGGCATGGGACGCGGAAGAGCGGCCGACGAGGCGCTGGCGGAACGCCGGATCGGCAACGCCTATGACCGGCTGGGCCGTTTCTCCCAGTCGGAAGTGCACTACAAGAAGGCGTTACGGCTCAGTTCGAGAGATCCCCGGATCTGGAACGACGCCGGCTACAGCTATTACCTCCAGGGACGCTGGACCGACGCCGAGCGAGCCTTGAAAACCGGCTTGAAGATGGCACCTGACGATATCCGGTTGAAGACCAACCTGGGGCTGACGCTGGCGGCTGCCGGCCGCGCCCAGGACGCGCTGCCCCTGCTCAGCCAGTACAGCGGCGACGCGATCGGCCACGCCAACCTCGGGTTCCTGCTCGCGGCGACCGGCCAGATCGAAATGGCTCGCCAGCAATACCTCCAGGCCCTGGCGCTTCGCCCTAGCCTCGACCTGGCCCGTCGGGCGCTGGCACAGCTTGACCACGCGCCAGCCTCTGAAACCGTTGCCGGCGCGGGTGACCCTCCCTTACCGCCGTCGCTCATGCCGTCGGCCAGAGGAGGCGACAACGCCGTGCAAAAGGCATCAACCACGAAAGTCCAGATTCCTCCCCCACGCCAGTTCAACTTCGCACAGCCACCCCCGGCGCCGTCCGCGCCCCCGCTCACGGGCCCGTGAGCCGGGTCAGAGTGGTCGGCTCAGGTTCTGCCGTTGGGTTCGACGAGCCGCCCATAAAAGCCGGGACGGCGATCGGCGATCCGGTTGATCTCGTGACGGCCGGGAACACGGACCAGATGCTTGTTGCGGCGCGGGCCGGGTCGATGTCGGCGAAGAGCATTTCTTCGGCCTCGGCACTGGCCTGCGCCAGGAATTTTCCCGACGGGTCGACGATCGAGCTCAGGCCGATGAACCGGAATCCGTCCTCGACGCCCACGCGGTCGACAGCCATCATGTAGACCGTATTTTCCATCGCCCGCGCGGGAATCAGATGCTCCGCGGCGCATTCGGAATGAGTCGGCCAGTTGGTCGGCAGCACCAGGAGATCAGCGCCCAGCAGCGTCTGCACACGGGCCACTTCGGGAAACGTCCCGTCATAGCAAATCTGCATGCCGATTTTCAGGCCGTTGACCTCATGGACCGCGAACGCCAGGTCACCCGGATCGACGAACATGTCGATGCCCAGGAAGGGCAGGTGGACCTTGCGGTAAACGCCCTTCAGACCATCGGGACCGACAAGGAAACAGGCATTGAACAGGCGTGTGCCATCCCGCTCGAGCAGTCCAAAGACACAGCCGCAACCCGTCCGCCGCGCCACTTCGGCGATCTTGCCCACCTCCGGGCCATCGCCTGGCACAGCATGAGCCAGACCGTCAGCCCGGCTCGCGAAACAGTACCCGGACAGGGCACACTCGGGAAAAACGACCAGCTTCGCCCCGTCCTCGGCGGCCTTTTCGATTCCCGACAGGATCCGTCCCAGGTTCAGCTCGAGCTTCCCCAGTTTCGGCTCCATCTGCGCGGCTGCCACGCGTATCGTTTCCGGTGAGCTCATGTTCAAGCAACCTCTCCGAGTCCACGTCGTGTGATCGATCCCGGGCGGAACCCAAGGTCACCAATCACCGAGGTCATACCGTACCACGATAGACGACGCCGGAATCGCTTGGGAATGCCTTGCTTCACCAGAGGCGCGGATCTTGCGGGGTTTCCCGACCGCCCGGGAACCCTCGGCAGCAAAGACGCGTACACTCTATAGGGAAGGTACCGTGGCTCAGGAAGGGGCAATCTGTGAGATATTGCAAGCTGGGTGGTCTGCGGTGGATGGCGCGAACCAAGCGAATTTCGGGGAACCTGCTGGTTCTGATTGCATCTTTCTTACTTGCTGCCACCCTGTGTCGGGCCGAATGGCCCGGGACGTCTGATCCAGGACCGGACACGAGTGTTCGCGGGGACAAGACTGGTTCCGGGAAGACACGTGCCGCGACCTTGCGGCTTACCTCGGCTCGCGAGATCGTGGCCGAGCTCGAAGGTCTGGGCCTTTTCCAGCCAGCGCCGGCATTCTACGCCGGGCACATGGGAAAAACCTACGTCGCCGCGATGGCCGTGGTCTCGCGTGAGCAGCAATATATGAAGATGGGTAATCAGGACAAGTATCTCGATCCCACGACCGAGGCTCATGAATCGCTGCACGCGATGTCCTCTCTGATTCGCCGGGCGCGGGGCTGGTCGATCGGTCAGGGGTACGACGTGATTTACGTCGGCAACGGCCAGTTCGCGAGCGTCCGCGTGTGCCCGGGAATCACCAAGGGGCAGGTCGCCGCCTGGCTGCCTCGCCATGCCCGGGACAGTGAGATCGTCAAGACCCACCTGAACACCCCGTCATTCAAGAAGAGCAACGTCGCGCTGATCGTCGAAGAGCTGGCGTATCACCTGCTGGATGGCAAGATCGGGCTGGAAAACCATTCCTACATGGAAAAGAAGCTGGGCATCAGCAACGCGGTGACGGCGCCTGTCGCCGAGTGGTCGGTGGTTGCCCTGGCGGCGGCCACGATGCTCGATGAGGACCCGAACGGGTTTCGCAGGCGGGAAGATCGCATCGAGTTCAACCTGCTGATCAAGCGGCTGGTCGAGGAATCGGTGAATGTCTACGCGCGAGGGATGAACGGTGCGAAGTACGGATTGCTGGCGAATCTGAGTCCCGAGCTGAGGTCTCACTTCACGTTTCTGCTGACCGAGGATTCAAAGCAAGCACGGGCCATCCGGGACTTCGCCGCCCGGGCCTACGGTAATGATTGGCTACCCAAGCTGGTCGACCAGGTTGAAACAGCGCGCGAAGCCTCCGAGTCGAGCCTGTCCGAGGCAATTCGTAAATATTGATACATCGGTGCGATGGGGCGATCGCAGCCCCATGATGCCTTGCCGCACGGCGTCATCGGCTGCAAAATGGCAGAGCGAGATTGTGCGCTCGCCGCAACCCTGGATCACAGGCAATGAACGCCAAGGAAATTCCGGATGAATTCGCGAGTCGTCGTGGGATCGATCGTCGTTTTGAGCTGCCTTGCGACCGTGGCCCCGGGCCAAGCCGGAGAGTTCCGCATCGAACGCATCTTCGGCCCCGAAATCAAGACCGGGCCCTACAAGCACCCCGCCTGCATGACGGAACTGCGCAACGGCGACCTCTATCTGGTCTATTACGGCGGCGCCGGCGAATATGCGATCGATACGGGAGTCTGTGGATCGCGGTTACGCAAAGGGACGAGCCAGTGGACGACTCCGGTACGCATTGCCCATGACCCGTTCCGTTCGGTAGGCAACGGCGTGATCTGGGAGGCTCCCGACGGCGTTGTCTGGCTCTTCTACGTGGTGCGCTATGGCGACACCTGGTCCACGTCTCGCGTTCAGGTCAAGATCTCGCGCGATGGTGCGGAAACCTGGTCGGAAGGCTCGATGCTGGTGCTCGACGAAGGAACTCTCGTGCGCAACCGGCCGATTCTACTGAGCAACGGCGACTATTTGCTGCCGCTTTACCACGAGGGCGGCTACGATCAGGAGTTGACCGGTCCCGACAGTTATTCGTTCTTCTTCCGCCGAGCCGCGAAGGACGGTACCTGGACCAGGACCCAGCCGATCCGCTCACAGCGAGGAAACATCCAGCCCGCGGTGGTGCAGTTGTCCGATCGCGACCTCGTGGCCTACTGCCGGCGCGGGGGCGACTACAAGCCGGAGACGAAGGGCTATATCGTCCGGTCCGAATCGCACGACGGCGGCTTGACCTGGAGCGAGGGTAAGGACTCGCAGTTCCCCAATCCCAACGCCGCCGTGGATTTCCTCAAGCTGAATAGCGGCCGCCTGCTGCTAGTCTATAACGACAGCATGACCCGGAGAACTCCTCTGACGGTCGCGCTTTTCTTACGATAACGACCAGACCTGGCCGGTGCGCCGCAACTTGCGAGACGACGATAACGACTACGGCTATCCCCTCGCGTTCCAGACCAGTGACGGCCGGATTCACGTGGTCTACACGTCGGACCGCCGCTCGGTTGTCAACCAGGCAATCTTTGACGAGGACTGGGTGATTCACGGCGAGGCCCGGTGATGGCGGGGGGCAGGGGGCGATCGCCCGGAATTCTCGTGTGCTTGCCCATTCTGCTGGATCGCACGATAAAGTAAGCTCATTGTAGATCAGGAAGAGTGATATCGAGTGCCAGTTCTCGGCGGCAACCATGCGGAGCTGGCCGCAAGGTCTGTGTTCCGGTCGGCCTGGCGGGCCAACCGAGGAAGGGGTGTACCATGTCTGCACCTGTGCTCAAACATCTACAACTGAAGGACGTCGATGGTATCGCGGTGATTGACTTCGTGGACTCGGGACTGATGTTCGAGTCAGCGCTGATCCAGGAGATCGGTGAGGAGCTGCACAGTCTCCTGATGGATCAGGGTCGGAACCGGATCCTCCTGGATTTCACCCATGTCCGTTATCTTTCCAGCACGATGCTGGGTCGGCTGGCCCGGCTGGCCCGAGACGTCGAGACCGCGCGAGGCCAGCTCAAGATCACCGGCCTGGGCCCGGTCTTGCGAGACATTTTCAAGATCGGCCACCTCGAGCCTTTGTTCGAGATCTACGATAACAGGGCCGATGCATTGAAAGCCTTCCGCTAATGCGAACCGGGGCCTGGCTCCTCAGATCACACCCCGAGCGGGTCAACTCCAGACCCTTGACAAGGGTTCCGCGCCTCGTTGCAATGAAGTCGAGCAATGTGCCCGTAGCTCAACTGGATAGAGCGTCGGCCTCCGGAGCCGAAGGTTGAGGGTTCAAATCCCCCCGGGCATACTCCGACATTGCCCTCGCGGAGGTTACGTGCCAGACTCAAGATGGCCTCCGCTTTTTTTGCACCCGGAGACTCAGGCTTGTGTTCGCCCCGGCAGTTCGGCGGCGGCCCAGGCACGCAGGCGATCTTCCCAGGCCCTCTTGTCGTGAGTGTCCTCTGCCGTGACCCAGCGCGTCACCTCGTCGGCGAACACGGGTAGGAAGCGGCTCTGGCCCGCATCGAAGTATTTTTCTTGCCGCTCCCGCTGGTCGCTCACGTCCACGCTCAATTGCTGGATCGTGATCTCCTCACCATCGAACACCCAGAGCTCCGGGACCCGGAGCGCCGCGTAAATGCCGGGCCGGTCCGCCTGGGGACGGGAGATATCGACCTCGACGGCCATGTCGGGGTTGGGATAGCCCTTGACGGTGTTCTCCTTCCTGGCCAGGAGCTGCCGCACCAGGGCGAGCTTGGCCGCGTCGAATATGTAGCACTGGTCGGCCTCGAGCCCGCGCTCGATCTCCGGACGGATCCAGGTCGTCTCGCCCAGCGGTTGGAAGGGAAGTTCCAGAGCCGCGGCGACGACCGTCACGAAGCGGTCGAGCAGCCAGGCGTAATCGTTGTGGATTGGGCCCTTGACCATGATCTCCATGTCCTTCCCGTCGTAAGCCACTCGGATCGCGGTCCGTTCCGGCAGCCCGTTCACCAGCGTCTCGTAGACATGAAAGCTCACGTCGCGGACCCGGATCCGGCTCTCCTCCGGGCGAGGCGTTGCCATATTTGCCGTCGCTTCCAGTTGGTCGCTCACGCTCATTTCCTGGTCCTCCTCACCCAACGATGCTGACGACAGAGTTCAGTCGTTCGCGAATTTGATTGGATCCTGTTCTATATCGAGGGCCTTATGAAACCCCTGCACGGCGACTTTCTCTATCGATTGAACGCCTCGTGAGTGGGTCGCCACGGCAATCTCGCAGTCGTCATGCCGGTCAATTCCCGCCCTTGGGATCCGGAGCAAGGGACCAGGCCGGAATCGGGGGATCGAGCTCGAGCTGTTGCACCAGCATGACGTCAATGATGAGCAGGCGACCTTCGGTCTCCATCATCACAACCGTGCGCTGCCCTGGAGGGTGAAGGATCCATTCCGGGTGACGGACGACGATCTGTTTTGCCGTCGGCGAAGACGATCGAGAATGGCCGGAAAGGCACGGCACGGATGACCTGGTGCTAGTCCTCAGCTCTCATAAGCCCCTCGGCAGCAGGTCTGCCACGGCGATCTGGCCGATGACCTGACCGCCGATGATCAGGTCGACCGACTCTGTCTCTCCCAGGATTGTGGGAGTCGGGTACGATCCGTTCACCGGATTGAGGTAGACCTCGAGCTGACGTGTGGGGAGGTTCACGATCCAGCAGGCCGGGATGCCGCCAGCAATGCCCGTATCAGTGGCCGCCGTCATCTGGTCGTACTGGTCGACGGTGAGCCGTTTCGGCATTGTACTCACTTTCCCTCCTTTCGCCTCCGGGATGCAAGTCCACCATCGATCTTACAGCACAGGAGATCGAAGCGACAATTCCCGTCAACTCGTTCGTCGCAGCCGTGGATGATCGATTGTTCCTGCTTGATTCGGACCGGAGTTGCGGTAAGGTGAGGGCTGTCGAGGGTACTCGGTTCCTGCTCCAAGGACGGCGTCGTTCGTGAGAGGCCTGCGATTGGAGTTCGTCGCGATTTCCGGCCACTGGGTGATGTCATGAGCAAGCACGAGTCACAGCAGCTCGCCTACAACCTTGTCCTGGAGACGGTTCGGTCGGGACAGGTCTATTCCACCACCGGGAATGACCCGAAAAAGGCGGCCCTCGATCGAGGGATGTATCTGGCCGAGTTGCACCGGACCTTGACCGCGTATTTTGAATCACTTCCCGATTCTGGCGGACCGCCCCGGTCCTGATCACGACGTGGCCCCGGCGCTGGCTCGTCCGCTCTCCGCTCCCATCGTTCGCACCGGCCGTGATTCGACCGATGTTCACGGACGCGCTGCGAATGCTGCCTGAAGGAGGCGGTTCCACGCTCGCCCGGGGCGGTAGCTCAAAGGGCCGGGTCGCGCGGGAGTGGCGGCGGCTTTGGAACCTCTTGTCGGGAAGGATCGAAGTCCGCGAAGATATCGGCCCAGGTCCGCAAGCAGGAACAAGCCCGCGGCGCCCGGGACCAGGAGCATGACCGAGACGACGCTGGAAAGCACGTCCGAACCATTCAGAGGTCCATTCTCGGCAGAGAATAACAGAAACAGGCTGCGGGCAAGGATCAAACCGGCCCAGAGCAAGAACATGATCCCCCAGATCTGAAGCACGCGACTGTACCAGGGCTCGCCGCTTGCCGGCATAAGGACGGCCCGACCGGCCGAATGCGTCTCCCAGGCCGGCGTCGTCGCCGAAGAATCCGCGGCCAGATCGCGCGCGTGCGAGCCACTGCCGTTCAGAGGGAGGACCTCTTCATCCTTGTCCCAGGGTTCGGGATGTGCGCCGGCCGGAGCCAGTTCTCCGAAGTCTTCCGTGATCGCCTTGAGCTCGTACGCCGATGAACCGGGATCAATCTCGAGTTCCGGTCTCGCCAGGATCGCAGTCCCTTGCTCGCTGAAAAGGGAGTGCAACTCGAAACGAAAGCGACACCTGGGGCAGGTCGCGTTGTGCGGACTATCGACCGCATGGCTGGGAATTCTGCCCGAAAACTCACAGTTCGGACATTTGATGATCATGAGAATTCCCCCGGTTGCCGCAGTCCCTGATTGCTGAATGCTATGTTAAGAAGCTTAGGCGAAACGGTCCACGAAAAAAGTCGCTATGTTCGCTAAAAGCAGCAAACCTTATGTGCAATGATGCATCAATTGCGGGAATTGATTTCGACCGTGTTGGTTCGAGTGGTTCGCGATGTGGTTTTGTCTGGAAACCGGTGACGTGGATTCCGGCCGGGTGCGTGGCAAGCCAAGGGGATTCCGCGGCTTGATTCGCGTCGATCAACGAGGCCGGGCGTAGGTGGCGACGATGGCTCGCGCCGTGCGCAGGCCATCCACGGCAGCGCTGATGATCCCGCCCGCGAACCCCGCGCCTTCCCCGCAGGGGTAAAGGCCCTCGATTGCAGGGCTCTGGCGTGATATCGAGTCGCGAAGCACGCGGACGGGCGAACTGCCGCGAGCTTCGGGCCCGGTCAATGTCGCCTGTTTGAGAAAGAGACCGTGAAACCGCAGGTCCATGACCGGCAGGCCATGAACCAAGGCCTCGGTCACCTGTTCGGGCAGGATGCCGGTCAGGTCGGTGGGAAGGGTGCCTCGGGAGTAGCTCGAGGGAAGCTTGCCGCGGCTGGGCCGGGCTTTCATGAAGTCGCCAGCCCACTGGATGGGAGCGGCGTAGCTCTGGCCTCCAACAAGATAAGCCAGGCGTTCGTAGCGCTGTTGATAGTGAACGCCGGCCAGAGGATGAGTGTTTCCCGTGGCCGCGGGATCGACGGTGACGACCAGACCGCTGTTGGCAAATGGAGAATCGTGGCGGCTTTCACTCTGGCCGTTGGTGCAGAAGTAGCCGGGCTCACTGACGCTGGGCATCACGTAGCCCCCCGCGCACATGCAGAACGTGAACAGGTCGCAGTTCCCCGCGCGAACGGAGAGACCGTAATCCGCCGCCCCGAGCGCGGGGTGGCCGGAGTGAGCACCATAGCAAGCCGAGTCGATCTGGTTCTGAGGCTGTTCGATACGGACGCCGAACTGGAATGGCTTGGCCTCCAGGGGGACACCGCGGCGCAAGAGCATGCCGTAGGTATCCCGGCGCGTATGGCCGGTGGCCAGAATGGCAACCTGGGCCGGAACATGGCCCGAGCTGGTCGAGACGCCGCGCAGCCTGCCTTCGCCGATCTCGAGGTCCTCGACCCGGCACGAGAACTGGACCTCTCCGCCCATTTGCTCGATCTTCCGCCGCAACGTGCGAACGACCAGGGGCAGCCGGTTCGATCCGAGATGGGGGCGATGTTCGTAGAGGATGGAGGGCTTGCCGTGGCAATCGGCCAGGATCTCGAGGATCCGCAGCACGTCGGGCCCGGAATTGCGCGAGGTGAGCTTGCCGTCGCTGAACGTGCCGGCCCCTCCTTCGCCGAAGAGATAGTTGCTCTCTGGGTCGAGCGGCCCGCCCTCATCGAACTGGCGAACATCGGCCACGCGTTCCTTCACGGCGCGGCCGCGTTCCAGGATCAAGGGGCGGTAGCCTTGCTCGGCCAGCAGGTAGCCGGCCAGCAGACCGGCCGGACCGGCGCCGATGATCACAGGGCGGTGTTCCAGGGGCTGCGAACCCGGCTCGGGCCACCGGAATTCGTCGGGCACGAACGTCTGGACTTCGGAACCAAGCCGAGATTCCGCCTGGCGGGCCTCTTCCTCGGGTACCTCGACTTCCATGGCGTACATGAAATGGAGGTCGTCGTGGCGTCTGGCGTCCAGGCTCTTGCGAAGGATTCGCCAGCGGAGTACTGCATCGCGGTTCAATCCCAGGCGACGGGCGGCTCGGGCGGGGAGATCCTCCTCGGGATCATCCAGCTCGAGTCGAATGTTGGTGATCTTGACCGACATGGCGAGGTGTCGTGGACGATGGGAATGAACAGGAAAGACGGCACGCCCAGGGGCGCGGTTCAGGCGGTTGCGACGCGTGGATCGGTCGGGGCGATTGCTCCGAAGCAGATGAGGGTGATGTCATCGACCTGAACATGGCCGCTGGAGTATTCGCGGATGTCTTGAAGGATGGCGCGGCCCACGGTCTCCGGTCCTCCTGGTGTCTCGGCCACCCGGCGCAGCAATCGGGGGTGCTCGCGTGTGTGGTACAGCTCTTCGCGCAGATTGCGGGCGTCGGTCACGCCGTCGGAGTAAACCACGGCGACATCTCCGGTGTTCAGGCTGATATCCATATGGCGATAGTCGGACCCGGGCATGATGCCCAGCGGGAACCCCGCGATTTCCTCGCCGAATTCTTCGATCTTGCCGCCGGCTCGACGGATCATGATCGGCGGATGCCCGGCCGAACTGATCGACAGGGTTCGCTTTTTGAAGTCGAGGACGCTCAGGCTGAGGGTGATGAACTTCTCGTCAATGCCGGCGGAGAAGAGCAAGGCATTGAGCTCGATAGCGGCCGCGCTGGGCGAGTTTTCGGTCAGGATGCAATACCGGGTGTCGCCCGAAAACTTGGCCATCATGAGCGCCGCGGCCACTCCCTTGCCGGAGACGTCGCCGACGGCAATGGCGCAGCGATCGGCCGGCAGTGGCACGAAGTCGTAATAGTCGCCGCCCACCTCGTAGGCCGGGTCATAGTGGGCGAAGAATTCGAAGCCGGGAATCTCGGGGACGTTGCGAGGCAGAAACCGCTTCTGGACCTGCTCGGCAAGCTTCAGATCGCGATCGAGCCGCTCGCGTTCCAGCAACGATTCATGCAGCGTGGCGTACTGGATCGAGATGGCGGCCTGGCCGGCCACCGCGGTCAGCACGTCCAGGTCTTCCTGATGGAATTGCTTGCGATCGCTGGTGTCGAGTTGCAGGATGCCGAGCGCCTGGCCGTCGGGAGTGACCAGGGGAACACACATGACCGAACGTATCTTGAGGTCGGCGATCGAGGCGCTGGTCGGCAAGTTCTTGTCCATGCTCGCGTCCTGACTGAGCACGGCCTTCTTCTGGACCAGAACATGATTGACGATCGACCGGCTGATGCTCACCTGGGCTTCATCGGCCGGCAGCGTCGACGAGGAGAACTGGCCCCGACGTCCGGGCCGGCAGCGAAACGCCTTGCGCACCAGCCGCTTGGTATCGGGATCGACCAGGATCAGGAAAAGCCGCTCGGCCTGAGGAAAAAGCTCCATCAAGGAATCGAGGATTCGCGGGGCCACCTTGTCAATCTCGAGCTCGGTCGAGAGGTTCCGGGTGATCTCGAGAATGGCCTTGAGCTTGACCTCGGGCTTGACCATGCTCGCCATCGCGCTGGAGCGAGAGGCGTCCAGGGTGTGCAGGTGCGGCACGTCGGAGTTCTCGCCATCGGCGACGATCACGATCTCGCCGTTGTCTTTCGGATCGCCCTCGGCCGGCAGCTTATGGTAAAAAAGAAATTCGACATCACAGATATTGATCCGGTCGCCCGGATTGAGACGGTGGTCCGAGCCGGGAAAGAGCTTGCCATTATTGACCTTGGTCTGGTTGCGCGAATTCAGATCGGCGACGAAGTAATCGTCTCCTTTCTTGTAGATCTCGGCATGCCGGCGGCTGACTCCGTTGGGATCGAGAACGACGTGGCAATGCTCGGGGGATCGGCCGATCACGGTACGATCTTGCTTCAGCTCGATGATCTGGCCGGCGGCGACGCCGTTGGCACGTTTCAATAAAGCCATGACCCTGCTCCCAATCCGCGCGTGCTCACACGGAACCACGCGAACCACGTCGCCGACTAGCGGCTAGCCCACTCCGAGATGCGAACCCGCCTCAGATAGCTGATCAATCGATTCTGAATTCCGACAAGCTTCTCTTTCTTGATTTCCCCGCTCTGAGGGCCCGGCTGGGAAGCCAGCTTGAGGGCGTCGCCCAGAATCTCAACGCTGAACTCGAGCAGACCGGGGTCGTAGATCGTGGGCTCATCGCGCGCTCCAGGCCTGGCACGGTCGTCGGCCGCCGCAATCCGCGACATGCCCTCGATCACACCGTCCAGGTCTTTGTTCAGCAACTTGAGTGCGCGAATCGACGATCCGGGCCAGCTCCTGATCGGGGGTCTTGGCGCCGCGCCAGGCAAGGAGCTCCGCCTTGAACGCCGTCAATCGATCTCCGTCACCCTGACTATAGAGCCGCCGCGAAAACTGAAGATATGCCGGCGAGACCCATTCCGGGGAGTGGGCGTGAAATCCGGGAACGGCCAGCCAGGCGGCTGCTAGATCGAGTTCGGACGCTCGGAACTGAGCGTACCGGTACTGTTCCTCGGCACTATCCTGCTTGAGAATCGAGCTCCAGCGCGGCTCGATGGTCAAGCCGGGAAACCTCCCCGCGGGATCGCCGGCGGGAAGATCGGGCGGTCGCGTGCCCCAGCCCAGGACGGCTCCCGCCAGCAGGAAGATCACACTCGTAAGCAGCAAAGTCGCAGGACGGAAAAGCGGGACGCTGATCCGGGGGAACGTAGGCGCGACCACAGAGGCGGCCGCCGGCAGCGCCGCGCCGCTGCCGGATCCTGGCCTGGCAACCTCTTCGACCCTCGGCAGCGAGATCGCGTTTTCATCGGCGATGGTGCCGAGAGTCGACTGCAGCGAGGCTCGAACCTTCGCCAGCTCGGCCAGCATCTCGGCTGCCGACTGATAGCGGTCATTCGGGCTCTTGGCCATCAGCTTGAGTACCAGACGATCGAGATCCGGTGGAACATCGGGTCGGCGAAGTCGCAGGCTGACCGGCTGCTCGCTGACATGCTTCAAGGCAAGCGCCACTGCGGACTCGGCCCGGAACGGCGGCTCTCCACTGAGCATGTGGTAGAAGGTCACTCCCAGCGAGTAAAGGTCGCTCCGGTGGTCGAGCGGTTTACCCTGCGCCTGCTCGGGGCTCATGTAGAGCGGCGTGCCCATCGTCGTTCCCGGCTGCGTGATGTGCAGCCGATCGGCCCCCAGGTCGCGGCAAAGCCCGAAGTCGGCAACCTTGGCCCGCCCCTTGCGCGTCAGAAGCAGGTTTTCGGGCTTGATGTCGCGATGGACCAGCCCGACTTCTCCCGCGGCACCGATCGCCTGGCCAGCCTGGCGCATGATCGAAAGCGCCAGGGGCAGGTCGAGAGCGCCCTTCTTGTTGATGTACTCGCGCAGGTTCGTCCCCTCGACATACTCCATGGCGATGAAGCGAACCTGATCGACGTAGCCGAGAGTGTACACGTGGACAATGTTGGGATGATTGAGCTTGGCAACGGCCGTTGCCTCGGCCTCGAAACGGCTGAGATAGGTCGGCCTGGAAAGATAGTGTGGATGCAGGACCTTGAGCGCCACCGGCCGGTTCAGGCTGATCTGGTTGGCAAGGTAAACCTGTCCCATGCCGCCGCGGCCGAGCAGGCGTTTGACCTCGAAATCGCCGAGGGTCGTGCCCGCCAGATCGCGAACGGGTGTTTCCATCGAGTCAGACGACCAGGCCGGGGTTTCCGCGGCTGTTCCTTGTTCACGTTGACTCATGATTGCGATCCAGGAGCGCAAGGAAAGGAAGTCGCGTATTCTGGGACCCCGTTGCGAAGGTCGGACCTCTGTCACACAGTCTACATGAAACCACGGTATGACCGCAAACGCGAAACCGCACCGTGGGCAGAAAAACCCGCCTGTCACTCGACGGTCCAGGCGAACTATAGCCCGCGTGGCCGCGGGGAGATTTCCGTGAAACCGAGCAAGAGAATGTTGCTCGAATTCATCAAAACGCATATTGTAAGAATTTGTTGCTGAGCGGACCGAGGACTGCTAGATTCCCGGTCCCTCCGGGGCGATGTCCGCATTGCCCGAATGCCCGGTGGCGGATCTCCAGCGGGCCGGCCACGGAATTCAGCGCACCGCCCGAGGCGGCCGGAGAAGAGGCGATGTTCATCAAGACGCGGCAAGTGGGACAGGGACTGATCCTGGCTCTGCTTTCCTACGCGATGCTGCCGGATCCCGTGGCCCTCGCCCAGAATGGCAATGTGGCCTTTCAAGCCGTTGTCGGGCAACCTCGGGGCCTGCCCCAGTTGCCTCCCCAGGCGCCTGGGGTGAGGTCATCAACGTGACCTCGCGCTGGATCGTTGTTCAGAACCATTCCGGCCAGCAGTTTCCCGTCGCCGTTGATGATGTCCAGGAGTTTCTCATCCGCTGGCCCACGAGCATCAACGACCTGCACGGACAATCCCTGGTCGAAGCGGTGGGTCAGGATGCGGGGTCGAATGTCGTCCGGACCAATCACATCGATGTTTTCAACGGTGCCAATCGGTCGCTTGTCGCTCCGACATACAATAGCATCCTCCCCAGCAACATGGTCGTGACCACGCTCGACCCCGGGTTCAACCGCTTCATGAACCCCTGGGACTACGCGGGCCAGAACATGCTTTACGGCTGGGCCTATCCCGTCCCCGCGAACATGAGCGGTATCCCTTCGCGGCTTCACGTGGTGGGCAACGTGCTCGATCGCAGTCCGCAGGGCCCGATGGTGCGTATCGGACTTCCGGGCAACAACATGGCTACCGTCGTCCCCGACGACACGGGTCAGATGACGATGACCGAAGTGACCCGCGGCACGACTACCTTAACCCGCAAGGGCGACTTTGCTTTCATGATGCCCATCCAGATCGCGCCCGGGGATTGATCCTCTCGCAGCTTGTGATCTACAAGCAAATTCCGCTGGCACAGTTCAACGCCAATCTCAACCGCTGATGGACGACGTGAGCCCGCGTGCGCGACAGACACCCCGGCGAGGTTGACCTTTATCGGTTCCAGGTTGTTCTCACGAACATTTTCCAACCCGCCGTGAACGGTCGGAATAACGGCGAAGCCTTGGGATCCTTCCGGATAGGCTGAGCGCCGGAACCCATCGCGGCATCCCAACCGAAGGCAATTCGCACGAGATGACGGTCCGCGTCAGGCTTCGACTGGACGACGTGACCGATGATCATCCGGCCCTCGGGCCGCGTTTTGTCACTCTTGCTGGGAAAGACGAGCTTCACATACTCATCCGGGGCCAGACCATGCTCGAGTGCCAGGCGGACACCCCCGCGGCTGAGGTCGATCAATTCCCCCACGGAGCGCCGGCCGCTGCTCAGTCTCTGGACGACGACCTGCCCCCGACAGTTTCGCCGCGGGTTTTGCCGCTTTTCCTGCATTTTTCTGGGCATGATCAAACCCTTTCGCGGCACTGAGAAGCCCCGGCGGTCGGCCAATGACATCATTCAACGCTAGCTCACCGGCCCATCCGACCGGGCAAATTCGCGCGCAAGCCGTGCGGGATGTTGCGATCCGGCAACGTCGCCGCCTCGAAGATGGACCCCGCTCGGGGAGCTCCCTTCGGGCTATTTTTGGAGTCGGCTGACTGCGCCTATGGGGCCGCCGGCAGTCCCGAGCTCTCGAAGCGGGCTGTTCTCGGTGAGCCGGAAGTCAAGTGCTCGGCGATTCACGAACCTGGGGTCGGCCACGATCGAGTGCGGATCGAACCGGGAGAGCTTCCGGTACTCCGCGAACTGCGATGCCATGAAGGGCGTCCGGAGGAATTGAATGAGAACACCGTCGGCCTGAAACCAGCAGTTGCGGTCGAGGAAGAGCCCGGAGGTCCAGTCATTATCGATCCAGAGGCAGCTTTCCGACGCATTGCAAAAGATGTTCTCGCGTACCGAAAACTCGGAGGTCCTGGCCGTGTTGACAAAGAACATGAGGTGGCGGCCGTTGGGGTCCGGACGCTGGGCATGGCCCCAACCCAGGCCGGCGTCGACGCAGGTGTTGTGCTCGAAGCGGATGTTCCGGGTCGTCGATTCGGGCCCACGATTCCAGTACTCGAACGAATATTCGGAATTCCAGATGACGTTGTCGCGGTACGTGATGTTGATCTGGGAATTGTTCTGGCTGCCCTGGTTGGTGACCGCGGCATCGTAGATCTCCCAGATCCGGCATCCTTCAACAAAATTGTCGTGGGCGTTCTCCCAGAACTCGATGCCATTGCCGAACCGGATCGGCTTCCCGTCAGGCCCCGTGAACTGGTGGCCGCCGCCGATCCACGCAATATCACAATTGCGAATCACGATGTGATGCGTGTTCGACCCTCCAAAACCGTGCGCGGCACCGTTGCGGATCGCAAGGCCTTCGTAAACCACGTGACTCTGGTTGCTCTGCTCCACGATGTGCCGCCGTAGCGCCAGCTCGACGCTCTGATGGATCTCGGCGGGGTTCTTTTCCGAAACCAGCATCACTTGCCACGTTTCGCCGCTGTACCAGTAGTCGCCCGGCTGCTTCAGATCGTCGGGCTTCCACTTCTTGACACCGACCGACTTGCCGTGATCGAAGACGATGTTGCCGACATCGATTTCCAGCTCATCGCTGTTCGTGCCCGGATGCCGCTTCCAGGATAACGGCTGGAACGAGAACAAAGAGCCGGCCGGGAGCATCCCGCCCAGGAAAATCGTGATCCGCGCATCGTCGTCCGACCTGGTCGCCCGGAAACGGACGACCCCACCGGTCCAGTCCCGGCCCACCTGGATTTCGGGCGACGTGCCGTCTTCATAACTCGTCCACGGTGCCGCCGCTTTCATGAGGTTGATATTGGTGATCGTAAATGACTTCGAACAGCGGACCCGAAACGCAAATTCATAGCAATCGCCTTGCTTGATCTGGAGGCCGGACTTGCTGACCTGGATGTGGTTGGCCGCCGTGCCGCCGCTGACACATTCCACATTCAGGACCGGCGACTCGGCTCGGTGTGCTGGTGGGATTGTCGCCGTCCTCAGTTCCGCGCCACTTTCCGCGTACACCGACCACGGCGCCTTGGCGAAGTCGTCCGGAGGTGCAGGTTCCCGAAAATCCAGTTTTGCGGTCGCCCAGATGTGGCCGCCTTGGCGCTGCCAGTTGCGCGGATCACTGCGGTTCACCGAGCCCAGGAGCATGGGTTTCGCGCCCTCACCGTACGCCGCGTACGTGATGACAGCGCCTTCGCGGCCGCTGCGCGCGACCAGTTGTCCACGCCATGTCTCGCCGCGCTTGAAGCGAACGGTGTCTCCGGGCCGCAATACGGCGGCATTCACCCTGGCAAGACTCTTCCATGCCGTCTGCACCGAGAGACCGTCGTTCCCGTCGTCTCCGGACGTGGCGCTGACGAAGAAGGCCCGACCGACGTCGTTGGAAAAACAAGGGGTGCAGAGCGTGGACTCGATCAATCCGGCGAGCAGGCCGCCCACTATCATGACTCTGAGTCGCATCGGTGTTGCTCCGCTGGCTGGGTCTCGTAAAATGGTCGGCTCGAGACACACTCACCCTATCTTCGACCTCGAGCGTACACTGCGCCATAGGTGCCCTCAATCACCTTCTCAGGTGACGGACGTGGAGGGCCGTTTCCTGTCGGTAGAGCCAGCTCACCCCGTCAATCCACCGTCCACCGCCTTGGTGGTGTGACTTCGAACTTGCCTGTGGGGGGGCTGAAGCGGACGCCGATTTGCCAGAGCAGGTCGGGCTGATGCTTGGCCAGCAGGTACTTCATGACGACCTCGTCGGAAGGGGGCATGCCCGCGTCTTCGAAAACGACGCAGAGCCGGGCGTGGGGCCGATGAGTCGCGGCGTCCCAGACTTCGATCAGGCTGTGCGGCCTGCGCGGGATCCGATAATACTTGTCGCCGTTCTTGACGGTCACGCAGTCGAACTGGCAGAACTCATGAAACTCCTTGGGTTCGACGACGTTGCGCACCAGCTCCGCGGCAACCAGCTCGGGCACGCCCTGCTGGTAGGCGGCCGCGTCCAGGGTCACGGGGTCGTCGGAGGTCGGTTGCGGCTTGCTCTTGCCTTCGATGACCCGGAAGATCTCGGTCTCGACGAGTCGGGCATAGCCGGCCCGGAGCGCGGGGCTGCTGATCACGAGTTGAGGGAACGACGAGGCCACCCGGACCACCTCGTGGGCGAACGCGCTGGCCTCGCGCTGGAGCTTTTCCATCCAGTAGCGGACCATCCGGGCCCGGTCGGCTTCGGCGTAGCGAAATTGTTGTGGCCCGACATCCGGAATGGTGAGCTCGACCTCGCCGCCGTTGCGGTTGAGGGTCCGGATCACGGAATCGTACGAGGCATCGCCGCGGACGAACTGCTCGGCGGCTTCGACATGGCCGGTTCGCTTGACGCGGACGATCCGGTGGGTCGGGCGAGCCAGGAAAACGACCTCGCGTGCCTGCGCGTCGGCCTGGCTGCGGACGTCGTCAACCTCGATCTCCCAGCGTAAGTATCCGGTCCGGATCATGGTCTGCCCGCTCGATGCGAGTTTTCGTGGCCTGTACCCGGTAGGAACCGGTCAATGTTCCCCGGTGGTTCCGCCCCCCTGGATGGCCGGCACGATCAAGATTTCCGGCGCCGAGGCGTCGAACTGGCGGATCGCGGGGTCTGTCCCGGTCCGTCGAGCCGGAAGGCAAGCCGCCCCGACGTGAAGTTTTCAGTGAATAACGCGTGGGCGCTGGCGACGGTCTCCGGCCGGTCCTTGTCCCACTCGGCGAGCGTGAGGTCGCCGTGTCCCGTCTTGAGCAGTCGCAGCTTGGCCATGGCCTGAGCTCTCCTTGACTCTCGAATTACCGTCCGGCTCGTGAAGGTTCCACAGAAGATATTCTGAGTGGCCGCTCGAGCAAACTCTTGAAGCCTGACTCGAGGAACAAGAACGCCGGTGCTATGCGACACCGGCGAGGCTCGTCTTCTTTATTGTAACTTACGTTTGCGTGACCGGCCAGACGAACAGACGCCGTGCCAGGGTCGTTTTCTTGGCGTGCCAGGGTTGATGGATTCGCCCTGCTGGCTACGTTGAAGATAGCCCAGCGCGGTCGGCGCCCAGCGCCGCCGCTGGATGGCGTCGCTGGCCGTCAGTACGTTGCCGTCCTTGTCGTAGGTCCACACCGTCTCCTTGCCGGCGGCGGCCTGGACGGGATTCTGCGCGGTGAGCTCTCGGCCCATCGGATCATAAGTGAAGGTCGTGGTGTCGCCCACCTCGTCGGTCACGCTGGTCACGTCGCCCGCGGCATCGTAAGCGTACTTCACCGTCGGCGACCCCGGCAGGGGCTCGGTGACCGTAGTCAAACGTCCATAGGGGTCGTAGCCGTAGGTGGTGGTGTTGCCGTTGGCGTCGGTGTAGGTGAGCGGCTGGCCCGCGGAGTTGTACGTCCACTTCTCCACCAGGTTGTCGGGCAAATTTTCCTGCAAGACGTTGCCGTGCGGGTCGAGTGCGAACGTGGTGGTGTTGCCGTTGAAGTCGGTGATCGAGGTGGGCACGCCGTACTGGTCGTTGTAGACGATCGTCTCGACGGCCGGGCCTCCTCCTCCGGAACCGCCCGATGGCGAAACATAGGGCTCAGTGATCGAAGTCACGTCGCCGGACAAGTCATACCCGGTATGTTCTGGGAGTTCGCACGCGATCCTCCATCGGCTATCCGGGAGACTATGGTGCTCAAGGGGCTTTTCACTTCTCCGGGCTTCGTGACGTTGCCCAGGCTCTCCTGGGGGCGGGACCAGCGTCCCCAGGTCCCGCCCCCAGACCCCCGCCCCCTTCCCTCTTCCCTGTGTTCCACCTCCTCCATCACTACATTCCGCACTCGCCTCACATCCCCTACCACCGGCACATGCCGTCCCACTTCCGCATCCCGCCCCCTCCTTCCTGCTTGCACTTCTCTCTGCCCTCGCGCCTCCTTGGTTTACCGGATCTCGGGTGGACGATCGCTGTTTGTCGTGTCTTGTTTCCCACAATGTTTCCCACAATACATGGCCTGTTCCAGGGGCCGATCGTCCAAGGGCCGCTCGTTTATACTTATGGGCTTCGAGCCCGCAGTCGTATCTGAGCGCCCTTACGACCAATCCGGTTGAGCTCCGAGCTCGAAGAGGTAGTTGTCGATTCGGCCCACTCGCCGCGCTGTTGCACTTGGCGTACAACCCGGCGAACCCCTGGAAAAAGGCCCCCTGGAGATCTTCACCATGGCGGCCCAGAAACGTAAACCAGATGCCACACCAACACCCCTCCCAACCGCGGTGCCAACTCCCGAGCCACGGTTCATCGGCGTCGATCTGCACAAGCGGATCGCCGAGTATCACATTCTCAATGCCAGAGGCGAATCGATCAGACGCGGCAAGTTTCCAGTCACCGCGGAAGCAATTGCTGAATTTGCAGATAAGCACCTCTGCAAAACTGACTATGTCGCCGTCGAGGCCACCTCCAACACATGGGCGTTCGTCCGCCTGATCCGTGACCACGTCGCGGATATCGTTGTCTCCAACCCCCTGAAGACCAAGGCCATCGCCGAGGCCAGCATCAAGACCGACAAGGTGGATGCTCTGGTCCTGGCACAGCTCTTGCGTTGTGATTATCTCCCCTCGGTCTGGCAGCCTGGTCCCGCCGTCGAACAGAGCCGCGGACTGGCCGCGCGGCGGACCTCCCTGGTGAACAACCGCACGGCGATCCGCAACCGTGTCCACTCGGTGCTGGCGCAGCGGTTGATCACCGAACCCGCCTCTGATCCGTTCTCGGTGAAGTGGCTCGCGTGGCTGGGCTCGATCACGCTCGATCCCGCCGCCAGAGCAGCCATCGACGCCGACCTCAGGCTGCTCGCCGCGCTGCAGGTCGAAATCAAAGCCGTAGAACATATGATCGATGGTGAGGCATTTGCTGATCCGCGGGTTCAGCTCTTGATGACCCTGCCCGGCGTCGATTGCGCCGTCGCCCAGACGCTGATGGCGGCTCTGGGAGACATCGATCGCTTTCCCACCCCGGACCAGGCGGCCGGCTACCTGGGCCTGGTGCCCCGGATCAAGCAATCGGCCGACAAGTCGTACACTGGCCCGATCACCAAGGCGGGATCGAGCCAGGCGCGGTGGATGCTGGTGCAGGCAGCGCAGAGCGTGGGTCGGCACCCGGGCCCCCTGGGAGCCTTCTTCCGCAAGCTCGCCCGCCGCAAGAACCGCAACGTGGCCGTCGTGGCCACCGCGCAAGCTGGTCACAATCTCTTGGCATATGCTCAAGAATAATGAACCTTACCGCTATGCGTCCCCCCGATGTACCGACGAGAAGCTCGCGTCGCTGCGTGTGCGGGCGACCGGGCAGAAGCGAAAGTCGGGCAGCCCCAAGGGGACCAAACCCCAGTCCAAGCTGGGCACCGGCAAGACTCGAACGATCAAGTCCCTCGACGAGGTTTACAAGCGTCAGGGTCTGCCCCCCAGGCCGGCGTTCAGCGAAGGCGAGAAACGAACGATCCGCGCCTCCGGGAGTGAAGCGTTCGTAGACTCGCTGGCCCACGAGAGAATCGAGCCGAGGACGAAACCACCGCGGCCCCGAACCGTCTCCGAATGAGGCACGGACAGGCCTGGAAAAAACTGTTCGCACGATCTGAATTCTCCACCCGGCCGGCCAACGCGTAGGACCCACCACCGATGTGGGGATGGGGAATCTTTGCGCGATCCTAGGCCGCCAGTGCAAGCCGAGGCCAGCGAACCGTGGCAACCCACGCCAAGGCTGCCGCGAAATTCCGAGCAAACTGGGGTTGCCCCGAACAGAGGTAAGTATAGCTTGTCGTCCGTCCCAGGGCGTCGGTCACGGCGGCCGGGAAGCCCTGCTTGCTATAGCTGGTCGAGATGTTGCCGCCGTTGGGGTCGGTCTCACCGGTGGGATGGCTCATCCAGTTCAAGGTCAGGCTGGTTGTCCGGCCGTTGGGGTCGGTCACGCCGGCCCCGTAGGTCGTCGACAGCGTGCCCTGGCCGCCCGGGGCGAGCAGGCCGTTGCTCTGCACCGAGTCGAGCGTCGTGGTCGCCGTGCCGCCGTAGAGCATACGAGTTCCGGGGACAACGAGTTCCGGGGACACCATACCCGACTCCTCCGAGACTCCCGGGCGCAGACGGGGCCATACACGTTGCCGAGGTGCCTAGAGCGCCGGCCGCGGCTCGATCTCGGTGGGCTGCTGCGTCTGATGACGCTGCTGCGCTTCGCGGACCTGGTCGGGAAATTCTTCAATCGTCCAGAGGTAAGCGGAAGCGGTGCGGTCTGGGTGGTGCCGGCGTTGCTCCCAGTGCTGCAAGGTCTTGAGGGGGATCCCGTAGGCGCGGCAAAATACGGCCTGGCTCATGCCAAGTCCTTCTCGGATCGCTTTGGCATCGGCAAACTCAATGACCGTCGCGCGGCCTTTGCTAGGCTCGCCGTTGATATGCGCAACGACTTCCTTCATGCCTGCGATAAGCTGCTTGTCGAAATCCGTGAGTGTGTCGGTCTTCTTGCTCATCGTCCTTTTTCTTTCTCCTTCTGCTTAGCCTTGATGCCGGCCTTTGCCGCCTCGGCCAGCTTGGCGAGGATCGCCATGGCAGCGGGCGATGGGTTTTCCTGCGCGGCCTTGGCATAAGCCATGAACAGGTAGAGGGGTGCTGTCTCGTTATAGTAGTAGTAGATCACTCGCGCCCCGCCTCGCTTCCCCATGCCGGCCCGGCCCCACCGCAGCTTTCGCAAGCCGAGCGTACCGGGTAGCTCATCGCCAGCCAAGGGGTTGCGCGCGACGAAATCCTTGAGTACGTCAAGCTCGGCTGCGGACCATAGCGCCGCCGCCTGTTTTATGAAGGATTCCGTCTCGATAACTGTGTTACCGATGTTCGATTTCACAGGACCACTATACTCGAATCGAGGATAGCTGACAAGACCCATGTCAGGGCGGGTCCGGCTGATTATGCTTGCGGTACGCGGTGGCTGTCCGGAGCTCCGGGAACACTATACAGGGAGTTCCGGAAACACAGGCTTGCAAAAGTTCCAAAAAGTTCCGGGGACACCATACACAATTGAACTAAACCGCTCCGCGGTGGGACGGACCGCGTCATGGACTTGCCTTTCGACATCCTCCGCGACTCACACTCCGCGCTGTCTCCGCTCCCAGGTTGTCCCGAGGCTCTGTGTGGTGCTATTCTCCAGCATCGCCACGCAGAGCGCTGGCCTTGGCCTGTCTCACCCCACGGCCTCGCTGGACTTTCTCCAAATCGCGCCCCTTGCCCAGCTATTAAATTTACATATAAAGCAGACGCCGTGTCCGTCGCGGCTCAGTTCAATGGGATTATATGCGTAGGGCCGGCAAGGCTCCTGGGAAGCCCCACGTATGCACTTCCCTACGCATATAACCTTCTTCATTCATTGGGACTGACGCCGGGAATTCCGAATGGTGTCCCTGGAACTCCTGTCCCTGGAACTCCCTGTCCCCGGAACTCCCACGACTTTATCTGTCAGCGGAACATGGTCCAATCAGGTAAGATTGTGAATGACCGCAATGCTTGCTCCGGACCAGTCGTTCGATTTCACTCCCGGCCACAAGCGGACCCCTGGTTATTGGTCAAACCGACAATGCGGTGCGCAGATCGTGTCCATCTCATTTCTGCGGAACGTCGGCTCAAGCTATTCTGAAGAACCTGGGGAGGAGATTTTGTACCATGGCAAAGCTCGTCTATGGAATGAACCAGTCCCTGGATGGCTACGTCGACCATCTGGAATTTAGGCCAAGCCCGGCGCTCTTTCGTCACTTCATAGAGCAAGTGCGCGACCTGACGGGCAGTGTGTACGGTCGCCGCATGTACGAGGTAATGCGTTATTGGGACGAAGACTGCCCGGATTGGGGCGCGGAGGAACACGACTTCGCGGCGGCGTGGCGGAGCCAGCCGAAGTGGGTTGTGTCGCGCACGTTGAAGTCGGTCGGACCCAACGCCACACTTGTCGAGGATGACATCGAGGCGGTGATACGTGGGCTGAAGGCACAGCCAGTTGGGGAGATTGAAGTTGCCGGACCAGACTTGGCAGGAAGCCTAACCAACCTGGGTCTTATTGATGAGTATCGACTTTACCTCCACCCCATCGTACTTGGTCGCGGCAAGCCATTCTTCTCCGGCCCTCGGCCGCCGCTCCGCCTTGTGACCAGCGATCTCGTTGGCGAGGACGTGATCAGGTTGACGTACGTTCCTGCTTGATCGCGCGACTCGCCCGACGGATTGCGCCGGGGCGTCAGGTCCGCTTTGAGTCATCCAAGTAGAAAAGTCCCGGTGGCGCAGCGGCGCAGCATTCGACCAAAACTGACGCTGCCCGTCAGATCGAATGCCTGCCAGGACAGCTCCTTACCCTAGTTTTACCTCCTCGAGAGGTTGGGCTTTAATAGCCAGGGACGACGACACGAGCGAATCGGGACATCACGGAAGAGTATCACGAGTATGATGGCCCATCAAGAGTTAGGTATGATTTCCCCGGAACTCAATAAAGCTCAACGACTGCCTATTCATGCTCAAAAAGGATAGCCAGGGATCTACGAAGATGAACGGGCTGGTGAAGCTCTTCTTCAAGCTCTCAAACCATGCGGCAGGCTCCCAGGCACATCCGGCAGACCCGCGAGGTAGATAGCGTCCGACTGGTGATGGTGATAAGCCTGGAAGATGAACTCGTTCCACTGGTTCGGCTCATTCCCGTGCTTCAGGAAGTAAGCCAGACGAATCCCCTCGGGCACTTTCAGGTCCAGGAGTGACTTCTTCAGGTAGGCGGTCCAGTCCTCCTTGCCAAAGTTCAGGAGGATGTATGGCGTCGTCAGGAACACGCGGTACTTGACCGGAGGAATGGGCGGCAGAACCCGCCCATACCAGAGTTCCCCGATCTGACCTTTATAGCCAGCGGGCACATGGCACTCGATCTGCTCGTCCGTGATCAATTCCTTGAAAAGACAGTGACCCCCATTGAGCCCGACATGCTCGTAGATGCCCATCCGGGACTCTGAGCAGGTTCGGATCGCATCCATGACTTTGGCGTCAAAGCCGAGCGCCGTGCCCACATCCAGCAGGCACTTACCTAGAGTCTCCTTGTAACGTCCGAAGCCAAGATCGAAGAACGCCCAGGTCGTGAAGTAACTCCTGGTCAGGGGGCTCATCGGAGGACCAGAGGGCATGTATTCTTCTTCCGCTTTGAGAACGATCTCGTAATAGGGCTCGAATTCATCAAGCACGCTGACCCGCTCAGCGAAGATCGAGGCAGCGTGCTGGACGGCAATGTAAACCGTGTGGAGCGGGTCCAGGGGCTCGCCTTCATCCAGGCGGATTGTCTCACCCTGCTTCAACGCCTTGATGGCTTCATCGATCACCGTTGCCGCTTGCCGAAGCTCGGTGACCAACTTCCGCTGTCTCGGGAGTCGTTTCAGGAACTTGTAACTGATGTGGTCCATCGGTGTTCGTCCAGAGCCTCGGTGCTCAGATCAGGTTGGTTGGCGTTTCCCAGGAATCGAACTCAGCATAAGATCGTTTCTGGCAGATCATCTTTCAACCGTTCAGGGACCATGCCATGAGGCGCTTTCGTTTCCACCTCGGTACGCTCGTGATCTTTGTCCTGGTCTTTGGGGTCGGCTTTGCCGCCTTACGCGAGTCCAATGAAACCTGGGTCAGCATTACTTTCAGCGTCACTCTGAGTGTTCTACTGATCTCGATTCTGCTCGCCATCCATCGAACTGAATCCAGGCGGGCATTCTGGATGGGGTTCGCCCTGTTCGGGTCCACATACCTGGGACTGTCCCTTGTCCCAACCACTGAACCCAGGCTGATCACGACTAAGGCGTTGGCTTATCTCAATTCCAAAGTGCCGAGGTCCATCCCAGCAGGACTTGCTTATGCCGATTTCGACAACGACGGCAAGATGGACCTGTACCTCGCCAACACGTTCCAGGACATCACAGCGGCTACTGGGATGAATTCGGCGGGATTATCGCTAACGGGATCAATCGGAACCACCGACAACTTTGTGAGGATTGGTCACTCGCTCATCGCTCTGATCGTCGCATTCGTCGGCGGGCAGCTTTCTCGCCATCTTTACTGCAAGAACCGAGAACAGGTTCGAGGATCGGTCAATCCACAGGCGTGACCTCACTGGTTTCGGAGGCTGAAGAGATGTCTGCTCACGCCAGGGCGGCTCCGTTGTTCTCATTCTGGCTCAGCCCGGCTGGGATCGTGATCGGCTACCTCCTCGCTCTCTTCGCCGCGACAGCGGGAGTGGTCGCGTTCCCGTTCTCGAGCATCTCTTTGGGTCTATTGTTGGTTCTGGTTGTCGTGTTTTTCGTCGTTGCCGTCCCCGTGATCCTGATGGCGTACCTGTTTCTCACAATCACCTTCTACCGTGCCAACATGAGTCTCACTCGTCGGCTTTTCTTCGGCGCAGATCAGGGCTCCGACTCGCAGAGGACAGGGAAACCGTCCTTCTCGCAGAAAGATCTCAAAACCAAAGTGACCGACACCGGGCTCTGGGACCGGTGGATCGACGGGTCTATGTGAAACGACCGAGGTAGGAGTATTCGACGTTGATGACTGTCATTTCAGAAGGCTCCCTTCATGCGTAACCAGGAACGACCGATAAAAGCCCACGGCGAGATTGCCTTGCGGGTCACCGGCCTGGACACCATGCAGCGCTTCTACGAAGGAATCGTTGGCTTGGAAGTGATGCGGCGTGCCGATAACGCCGTGTTATTCAAGGTCGCCGATGGGTACGAGGGTCATACCCAACTACTCGCTCGCTTAGACCGGTCTTCCAGTCCCGGTTACCAAGGGCTCGATGCCGCAACATCCACGGTTGACCATATCGCCTTCGAGATTGCGTTGGCTGACTATGATTCGGAGAAGGCGAGGTTGGAGAGCCTGGGACTGACCGTCACGACGGCCGAACACGCCTGGGTACATTGGCTGTCACTGTATGTCAAAGCCCCCGAGGGGAACCTGGTCGAATGGGTGTGTTACGATGAATCGGTTATGTGAAGGATGGCATCGAGAATTGCAGGTGGCTCCTTCCGATCCCGATCAGACTGATGGAAGTCGATGATCTGACGGCGACGGTGCGGGATGTTCGCAATTCAGACCAGCGAACCGATACTCGGTCAGTCGTGTTGCCCTCAGTTCTTCAACACTGTGGCACGATCGCAGGTCGGGCACAAAGAGAACAGGAGCGGTTCCAGCGTCTTCTCGTCGTACCGTGGTCGGGCGCAGTCCTGGTAACAGGCATGCGAGCACTCTGTAGGCTCCCAGAAATCATGGTCATCGATTTCCTGGTCCTTGAAGCGCCCACAGAACGGGCAACTCGTGTTCGAGAGCATCGGTTCCGGTGCATCATCGAAGTGGTAAACCTCGGGCATCTACCATCTCCTTCGGCTAACGACGTTGAGCCTTCACCCCATTCTACGTCTAGAGATCTCCATGACCAAGCCAGTGAAGTTGCTGTTCGACGTGTCGTTCCCCAATATCACCCTGTGGGTCCAGGGCTGCGGAACTGTGGAGATCGGCCGCGACTCCAGCACAGACAGCTTCATTCGGGTGCTCGACGAAGGCGGGATGGTCTGGAGCGGGAAGAGCCGATACGAAGACCCTCGATGATGCCTCCGCGACTTGGAATCAGCCCTTGGTCAAGCCCTCGTAGGGAGTGCACTGAGTGGCGATGCCCTGCAGTCCAGAGGGAAAGAAACTCTCGAGACCCTCAAAGCGAAGAAGCCCAAAGTCAGCCGCTCGGAAGGGTCCACCGGAAGACCCGATGGTCAAGCAGATTCGCAAGCTCGATGCAATCGTCGAAGCAATCCGAGGAGGGAGAGATGTCCTGGTCACTCGGCTCACTGTCGTGAAGAAACTCTGCGAGGATCGTGAGGCGGCTGAGTGCCTTTGCCATGTTCCTTGCCCAGAAGGCTCAGGGTCGGCTGCGAGAGAAGCAGCGTCAACGGCGATACGTCAATTGCCGAACCGGGCGGTCAGGGAAATGAAAACATACCTCGACTTCCCACCGACGATCTTAAAGAAGGGCTCTGGTCCTTGCTGCTGGAATATCGAAGGCTGAGCAGAACGAGTATGAGTCCATGAGATGGGGTGCAGTGAGGAACATCAAGTGCTGGGACTTGCTGATCGTCGAGAAGGCCTTGAGAACGATCCTCAAACCGGAGGAGGCACCACGCTGGCTCTACCCGGCTTCACGTGATTATGTGGGCACTCCATCTGGTTCGAGAGAAGATCGATTCCACTGATCGAGGACATCGCCCGACTTCTGGCGAAGGTATTTCACCGTCAAGAAGTGAGGGGGATACTGGCATCGGGACTCCGATAACCAAGGAACAGAATCATGATCCCTTTCGCTGACTGGTTTCCACAAGTAATGGTCGGCTTGACATTCACGCTCCTCGGCAGCATCAAGCTCTGGGGCTTGAGACGTGGCATCGTGGGTGGTGCTGATAAGCCGTTTGTTCAACGCCTCTGCGGCACCTGACCTACCTGGGAGAGCCGCAGTCTGCGGCTGGGATTTCCACTTTTGTTCCTGACAATTGGGCTGATGAACCTGGGTTGGCTCGGATGGGTGCTGTTCTCGGCGAGGTAATGTCTACGAGAGCTTGTCAGTTGGTAGGCACACAAGGCGGCTTATGGGACTTTCCATCACGGTCGGCATCCTCTCTGACCTCCTAGAGAGCGATCCCGAGGGTGCAGAACTTGTACGAGGTGACTTTGACATCATCAACGAGATCCTTCGTCTGCACGGTCTCCCCAATCATGAAGAGCCAACATCGTTGCCGATGTTGCGTGACCGATCCGGGGTGACCGGGTTCCCGTACTCCTTCCTCCACTATCTCAGGCGCTTCTACGCGAGATGGTTGGATCAGAGAGAGCAGCACTTCGTCCGTCGCCTGTATGCGAAGTTGGTTGGACAGCCCGGTCAAATACCCTCTCCAGTCGTCGAAGGCGAGAAACCTGCACACGACCCGATTCTGGAGAAGATCGCTTCACCCAGGCATCACTTGCTCTGGCATTCTGACTGTGAGGGCTATTACGTGCCTATCGACTTCCCGACGGTCTTGGAGTCCCAGAGGATCGATGGGGGAGGCATAGGTTCGAGCACGCGTTTGCTGGAGGAACTCATCATGGTCGCCGCACCACTGGGCATCGTGCTTCGTGACAGCCAACTCAGCGATGCTGATGCGAGTGTAATTGCAGAGGAAGCGGAGACGGGAGGTCCATACTGGATTGAGCGGCTGGTCTGGCTCACTCTCTTTGAGGCAGCCCGTCTCAGCATCGAGCATCGTGCCTCCATTCACTTTGGGTAGTATTCCATTCGAGCGAATAGCATTTCAACGACTTGGACCGGAATCGGGTGCCACTTTTCATCCTGAACAACTGGCTTGCGGACATCGGCTGGCTGGCATGAGCGTTGTTATCGGGGTGTCAGGTCGCTAATCAGGGCATGAGATTGTACTGTACTTATAATTGCCGTGGAGGCTCTCAATACGCTTCTGGGCTTCTGGCTGATAGATTCATCCTCCAGGATGAGAGACGCTTGTGGAGTCGCATAAAGGCTCGAATGACTATGATGAACCAGGGGCGACCCCATGACTGACGATGGTCTTGAACCGGTCGAAGTGACGGGTCGGTGGGTCGGGTTCTATCGCTACCGATCGGAGCAACTTGGAGTGTTCCCGATCGTCGCCCAGTTCAGCCAATCCGGTGCCAGAATAACCGGGGAAATGTATGACCAAATCACTGATATATCGGACTCCCTGGAGAGGTTCCTGGAAGCGCATCAGGAGGACATGACTCAGGGGAGGAGACGGAAGCTGGAGAGGGTGATCAAGCACTTTGGAACTGATTCCGTCGTTGTTGCCGCACGACTACCTGACACGTCCGATCTTGAAGGGAGGATCACTGGCAGCCTGGTGGAGTTTACGAAAACCTACCGAGGGTCACACGATGTGGACTGGATTGTCCAAGGGAAGGAGATCGCTGGGCTTCAGCGAAGGAGGCACACGGTCTACTATTCGGGTCATCTGGACAGGGAGTCCAGGTGCATCAGTGGTGAGTGGAGCATCAGGGTAAGAGGGCTGCTCGGTCGATTCCTACCGCCACTATCTCGGGGCGGGTTCGAGCTTTACTGGAAGTCTTGAGAGTGGAACGGCTGGGGGCGGCATATCAAACCCCTCTGACGGTCTTCAGGAGCCCACCGGAGCCGCTGCTGGCAGTCGGGAACATCCGGCGCAAGCGATCGACGATCTGCTCATCCCCGCCCGGGGGTAACCCCGCCTCGATGGCCACCTCGGTGACGGAGCTCTCATTGTCCGTAACGCCGTCCCTCAACGATCCGCTCAAATGCTCCGATTTCTGGACGAAGACTGCAATAATCGCCCGCGCGTGTCCGTGCTGGAAATCGTTGCCGACCCACCGGCCAGTGACATTGATCTCTTGCGGCATAGTTTACGATCGCTCTCGCAATCGACTCCCGATGTCAAGGAGTTCTGACTTGAACGTTCCAGGAATGTGGAGGGACATCGTCGATGACGAGGGCCGCGCCACCCGCAACGACTCGGTCACGATGGATTTGCAACGGCAGTGCGTGTGAGTGGCTCCGATCCGCCGCTTGTTGGGCCACGAGTCGAGCGCATATTCAGGAATGTGGCTGGTCCTGTGATGCGACCAGCCGGAAGAGTCAGCCGAAGCCGAGCAACTCCCGGCGCGGGCCGGAGAGCCAACAATTTCAGACGCGCCGGGCCGTCGAGCCTCATGGGAGTCTCCGGCGGGGACGCCGGACTTGCAAACGGATCAGCCGCAGTATGACGTGCGATAGCGAGCATACCCGCCGTTCCGAGGGAATGTCGGAAGCGGTGAGTCGAACGGTGACGGGAGGCTCGGGCACGGTCGGACGCGTCACTGCGTCGAGCTGCCGGCAACGCAGGGCTTGCCTGCGACCGGTTCCAACCGCAGGTTGGGCCGTCCGGCGGTGGTCATTGGCGGTTTTTGTGATCGTAAGTCAATTTGATATAAGGAGTTACGGTGCTCATTGGGGCGTCGTTCGCGGCCTGTCCGGCGCGTCAAAAACCCCAAAACCTCAACTTTTCTGAACCGCTTTTGGAGTCGGCCGGGTTTCCGGCAATTCGGCCACAAGTCCTGCGACATCGGAGACTTCAGAATAAAGGCCGGTGCTCGGCGAGAACCCGGTTTGGCCACCATGAAGGGCGGATTGCCTCGAATCCCAGCCAGGAGGTGGTTGAACTGGTTGGTCAGCGGTCGCTGGTCCAACCGGCGGCCCCGATGCGAGATTGACCACTTCCGCCCCGCCGCCTTTGCGGCCGCGGCGATCACCGGCTATGATCTGGATTGATCCACGGTAGCAGGGGCGTCTCGACGTGGTTGTTCGGCCCAAAGGAGGGCAGACCGTTGAAGCACTGGCTCACGATCCGTTGCACCCTTCGTGTGACGCTCATCCTTGTGATTGTGGCTGGCGTGTTCGTTTTGATGCCTCGACCGAACTCGGTCGCGCAACAGCCCGGCAAAGGAGGACCGATGAACTGGCGTCTGGCCTGCCGTCTGGCGAGCTATGGCAAGTATCAGGACGCGGCCTGGGACCATCTGCCGTCGATCGGCGTGCATCACGTGTTTCTGAGCGTGCCCGAACCGACTGAGATCGCGGCCGTGCGCGAGCGCCTGGACGCTCATCACCTCAAACCGCTGGTGCTGCGGGGGCAGGCCGATCTGGGAGAGGCTCGGAGCGTGGAATTGCTGGCCGGGCAGCTTGCCGTCTGTGCGAAGATGGGGGTTCATTACATGTTCCTTTCCCCCAAACACACACACGTCAGCAAGGAGACGGCCTACGAACGACTGCGCCAGGTCGGTGAGCTCGCCAAGCAGCACAATGTCATAGTCGTCCTGGAGACGCACCCTGATTTGGGTACCAATGCGGATGTGCATCGCGAGACCATGAAGCGGATTGATCATCCCAATATCCGGGTCAACTTTGACACCGGCAATGTCACGTATTACAACGAAGGGGCCGACGTCGTCGCCGAGCTAAAAAAGATCATTGACTATGTGGCGACGGTCGAGCTCAAAGACCACAGCGGTCAGCCCAGAACCTGGGACTTTCCCGCGCTCGGGCAGGGCAAGGTGGATTTCGCGGGGGTGCTCGACGTTCTCAAGACTCATGGCTTTGCCGGTCCGATCACGATCGAAGTCGAGGGGATCGAGGGCAAGCCGTGGAATGAGGACCAGACCAAGGGGGCCATCGCCGAATCGGTGGCCTTTCTCCGCAAGCTCGCCCCGTTTCAATGATCGACGTCTGGATCCCCGCATCAGGAGAGCTTCATGACCATCCGGCATTGCCTGGCGAATCGAGTCTTGATCGGCCTGCTGGCCGGGTTGCTTGTTCCGCAAGCCCTTCTGGGCGCTCCGCCCGCGCTGGATCACGAAACGTCGCCAACGCTGAAGGCTCAGACCCACAATTCCGGCTTTCCGATCGGGCACGACACGTACAACGGACTTTCCGCAACCAGCGACGGACGGATCTACTATGTGCTCAGCACCGAGGGGTTCGACGTCGGTGCGCGGATGTTCGTCTTCGATCCGGCGACCGGGAAGATCCGTGACGTGGGCGGGCTGACCGAAGCCTGCGGCGAGCAGGGCCGCAAGGCGATCGTCCAGGGGAAGAGCCACGTTCAGTTCGTCGAGTCGAAAGGCAAGCTCTACTTCGCGACCCACGTCGGATACTACGCGAGCCAGGATGGTATGGAGACGATGGGTGTGCCGCCCCAGGGCTATCAGCCCTACCCGGGCGGTCATTTGCTTGACTATGACATGACCACAGGCAAGTTTGATGATCTGGCCGTCGCACCCCAGCGCGAGGGCATCCTGTCCATGAACATGGATACGGCTCGCGGACGGATTTTTGGTTTGACATGGCCGACGGGGCGATTCTTTCGCTTCAACCTCGCGAGTGCCGATCTCAAGGACTTCGGCCCGGTTTGCAAGCTGGGCGAGAGCGGCCGGGGGCCAGAATACCGGACGATCTGCCGGTCGATCGCGGTCGACCCCGGCGATGGATCCGCCTATTACACCGACTCGGAGGGGACGCTTCATCGCTACCGCGTCGCGACCGATACAGTCGAGCCCGTGCAAGGGGATAACCTCAAGAAAGATTACTTCGGCCTTTACGATCCGACCTCGCCAGGTCACATGGGTTACAACTGGCGGCAGGTCGTCTGGGTGCCATCACATAACATGGTCTACGGCGTGCACGGCAACTCCGGCTATCTGTTCCGGTTTGACCCACGAGCTGAGCGCATCGAGGTCCTTGACCGGATCACGTCGCTGCCGTCGCAACGCGCCGGGATGTTCGACCAGTTCAGTTACGGCTATCTTGGTTTCACGCTCGGGCCGGATGGGCGAACGCTCTACTACCTGACTGGCGGCCCGGTGTATGTTGCGGGGAAGCGACTTGCCGGCAAGTCGAAAACGGCCATGGGCGAGTCGAAAGGCATCGAGGACCTGCACCTTGTCACGTGGGACGTAACCACCAGCAAGTACGTCGATCACGGCGCAATTTACTTTACCGACGGCCAGCGGCCGGCCTATGTGAACTCGATCGCCGTGGGGCACGACGGCACCGTGTATGCGCTCTCGCGGATCAATGAAAACGGCAAGACCCGGACAGATCTGATGAGCATTCCCGCATCGCTCATTCGCGAGCAGACCGGGTTGACCCGGAATGCTGCGGAATAACTCTTGGCCAGAATGGTCTCCCACCAACCGAGGGACAATCTCATGAACAATTCACTCGATCGACGCAGCTTCCTGGCTACCACCGCGGCGGCCAGCGCCGCTTTAGCGGTGACCTCGACCACCACGGCGGAAGAGGGGAAGCCAGCCCTCCTGGGCGGCAAGCCCGTCCGGCGCGAGCCGTTCCCAGGCTGGCCGATGTTCGACCAGCGCGATGAGAAAAACGTCCTCGACGTCCTGCACAGCGGCAAGTGGTTTCGCGGCAGTGGTGACTGTGTGAACCGGTTCGAGGCGGCTTTTGCCAGCCTGAACGGCGCGAAGCACTGCGTGGCCACCGCCAACGGCACCAGCGCCCTGTACGCCACGATCGCGGCACTTGGAATCGAGCCGGGCGACGAGGTGATCGTTCCTCCTTACACCTTCATCGCCACGATCAACGCGGTGCTTTTGCAGTACGCCTTGCCGATCTTCGTGGATACCGACCCCGAGAGCTTCCAGATTGATGCCCGCAAGATCGAGGCAGCTCTCACCGAGCGGACCGCGGCGATTTTGCCTGTTCATCTGGGAGGCAATGTGGCCGACCTGGATGCGATCCTCGAAACCGCCGAAAAGCACAAGATTCCCGTCATCGAGGATGCTTGCCAGGCGCATCTTGCGGAATGGAGAGGCAAGAAGGTCGGGACTCTGGGGACGGCCGGCTGCTTCAGCTTTCAGGTCACGAAAAACCTGTCTTCCGGCGAAGGTGGCGCGATTCTCACGGCCAACGGCGATCTCGCCGAGCGCTGCTATGCGTTCCAGAACAACAACCGCGCCAGGACGGCGACCGGCTACAATTTCGCCTATCTCGGAAGCCGCGGCGCCAACTTGCGAATGACCGAATTCCAGGGCAACCTGCTGCTTGCCCAGATGACGCGCCTCGAAGAGCAATCACGGACCCGCGAGCAGAACGCCCACTACCTGACCAGCATGCTCAAGGAAATTCCGGGAATCACACCGGCCAAGCAGTACGAGGGATGCACGCGAAACGCCTATCACCTCTACATGTTCCGTTACAAAAGCGAGGCCTTTGGCGGCCTGCCCCGTGCGAAGTTCCTGGCGGCTCTGGACGCCGAGGGCATCCCCTGCTCGTCAGGTTACTCACCGCTCAACAAGGAATCCTTCCTGGCTACCGCTGTGAATTCCAAGGGATTTCGGCGGATCTTTTCCAAGGAGGTTCTTGACCGCTACGAAGAGCGAAACCACTGCCCGGCCAACGACCAGCTCTGTCAGGAAGCCGTCTGGTTCATCCAGCAGATGTTCCTGGGAACCCGAAGCGACATGGACCAGATCGCCGCCGCCGTGCGAAAGATCCGCGCCAATGCCGAAGCACTGACGCGGGCCTGAAATTCTTTCGCGGGGCGCTCGGGCTTTATGTGATCGTGTAGAGAATTGTGCCTGTTCTCAGACCACACACAACTCGACGGCCTCGCTCAGGCTCGTCAGGGGATCGCGGAGGGGAATGAACTCGTGGGCCATGTAACCCTGGAATCCGATATCGGCGATGGCGCGGGCGATCGCCTTGTAGTTCAGCTCCTGGGTGTCATCGAGCTCGTTGCGTCCGGGGTTGCCGCCGGTGTGGTAATGCCCGAAGGCGGCGTGGTCTTGCTTGATCGTCCGGATCACGTCGCCTTCCATGATCTGCATGTGGTAGATGTCGTAGAGTAGCTTGAAATTGTCCGATCCCACTCGCTTGACCAGCTCGACGCCCCAGGGAGAGCGGTCGCACATGTAATCGGGATGATTGACCTTGCTGTTGAGCAGCTCCATGTTGAGGATCACGTTGGCCTTCTCGGCGACCGGGACAATCTCTTTGAGCGCCTTGACGCAGTTATTCATGCCCGTGCGATCGTCGATCCCGCGGCGGTTCCCCGAGAAGCAGATCACGTTCCGCCAGCCTTCTTTCGATGTGGCTTCAATGGCGGCGTTGATGGCCTTCAAAGACGCGTCCCAGTACTTCGGATCGGCCAGCCCGTTGGTGAGGGGGTGCGAGCCCGTCATGGTGCAGATCAGGCCATGCTGTTTGATGGTCGGAAAGTCGGAGGGGCCGAGCAGGTCGATTCCGACAAGACCCAACCGTTTTGCCGCGATGCTCAGATCCTCAAGCGAGATCTTGCCGTAGCACCAGCGGCAAACCGATTGCTTGATGCGGCCGGAGCTGACGGCAAGCCGCTCGGCCACGGCAGCCGACGCGTGTTCCGGGCTCATCCACGCCGCGGCCGCCGTGGCCGCCGCGGCTGTTTGCAAGACTTCACGCCGCGTCCGTCGGGATCCCGATCCCTGAGCTGAGGTCCTCATCTGCGTTGTCTCCCAGTGCGCCACACCTTGCTGTGGCAGGTGCTAACTTCTCCGACCCTTTCCCAGAAGGGTACCGTGACGGCTGTCGCCACCATGGCTGTATTGTCGCACTCGAAGCCCGGCCTTGCCAGAGTCGACCTGCGAAGCGTCGGGTCACGATCTGGATGCTGTGACCGCGACCTCCTCACCTGGCCGGCAACGGCCGGCGCACTGACGGCTGCGACAATAGCGCTTCAAGACGGTCAATGTGAGATCAGGCTGGACTCACGCTGTCCCGACCTCGGGGTGAATCCACGGCTGGCGATACGGTCTACGCAATCTCTTGTTGGCTTCGTCGTCATTGCGGACTTGCCCTTTCTCGGCATCCCAGTGCAGCGTTCGCCCGAGTTCGAGCGCCATGTTGGCGAGAATGCAACTTGCCGTGGAGATGTGGCCTTCCTCGATGTCGGCCACGGGCTTGCCGCGAGACTGGATGGCCCCCAGGAAATTGAGCATGTGTCGTCGGATCGCTGGTGCGACGTGTCGCTCCAGCTCTTTCTCGGTCTTGTCCTCGGGATACTGCTCCAGCTCGTAGACAACATCCTTGTGGATGGGCGTTCCACCACCAAACGGGATGAAATCGTAGCTGTAGACGCTCAGCTTCAAGGTGCCCTTGTCGCCGTAGATGGTCGCTCCCCAGGGGTAGTCGCGATCGACCTCCTGCCCCCAGGTCCGATGCTCCCAGACGACGTCGAGATCGCCAAAATCGAACGTGGCGGTCTGGGTGTCAGGGACGTTGGCCTTGCTCCCCTTGTCGACCAGGATCCCTCCGGTCGAGGAGATTCGCTTGGGCCATCCCAGTTCCAGCATCCAGCGCACCATGTCGAGCATGTGAATGCACATGTCGCCGAGAATGCCGTTGCCGTATTCCTTGAATGACCGCCAGCCCCGCGGATGGATCATCGTATTATAGGGCCGCATCGGGGCCGGCCCGGTCCACGCCTCCCAGTCGAGATAATCGGGGGGCGGCATGTCCGGCGGATTACCCTGACCGCGCATGTGATAATAACAATAAGTCTCCACGAAACCGATTTTACCAAGCTTTCCTTCCTTGATGATCCGATCACGGGCCTCGATCAGATGAGGCGTGCTCCGGCGCTGAGTTCCCACCTGGACAACACGGCCGTGCTTGCGGGCCGCGGCTACCATCGCCTGGCCTTCGACCACATCGACGCTGATCGGTTTCTGACAGTACACGTCGGCGCCGGCCTCGACGGCGGCAATCATCGGCAATGCGTGCCAGTGGTCGGGCGTGGCGACCAGCACAATTTCCAGATCCTTCTCTGCCAGCATCGCCCGATAATCGGTGTAGGTCCGGGGCTTCTTTTTGGAGGCCTGCCGGGACGCCGCCAGATCCGCGGCCTCGGCCAGCATTTTCTTGTCGACATCGCACAAAGAAACAATCTCGATGGGCGCCACCTGAATCAACCGCCAGAGATCACACTTGCCGTACCATCCCGAGCCGATCAGGCCAACGCGTTTCGGCCCCTGGCCCGTGATCGCCGATGCATGATCTGAGAGGGACGACCAGGCAAGTCCGGCTGCTCCGGCTTGAAGAAACGTGCGACGATTCATGGAAGGTCTCCATGGCTCAAGGAAAACGGGCGACGACCATGCCGATCCACTCTAGTGGCGCTGGGCCAGCTTCGCGAGAGGGCAGTCCCGAGATGTCGTTGTTGTCGACCGGCGATTGCTGATGTCGTGCACGGTCAATGTCCTGGAAATGAAAACGGCCAGGACTTGATGTCCTGGCCGGCAGGGAAGTTCTTGCTCTTTGATTCTAGCGCGTCCTGGTCTGCAGAGTCTCCTCGGCGTGCTTCGCGCTGGTCTTCACGTATTCGGGCACATTGGCGCTGCCGAGTTGCTCGTAAATCGCCTTCGCCTCGGTGCGCTGGCCCTGTGATCGGAGGACATCGGCGCAGCGAAACAGCCCTTCGCTCACGGCGATGCGATTGCCCTGGGCTGTGCTCGCAAGGGCTTTTTCCAGGGGACCGACCGCATCGTGAGTGCCGATCTTGCCCAGGGCCCGTGCCGCAGCCTGCGCGACCTCGGGATCCGGGTCGTCGAGCCGCTTCGCCAGCAGAGAAACCGCCTTGGGATCTCGCCGCACGCCGATGCTGCCGATGACCCCCACCAGGAGCCGACCCTTGACCTTCTCCAGCGAGTCGCGCAGTGCGGTATCCACGGCCGGATCAGGAATCGGCTCCAGGCCGTAGCGGGCCATATGCGAGAGTTCTTCATTGCAGAGCAGGGCGGCCAGCGGGGCCACCGCTTCGTGGGTGCCAACCCGGGCCAGCTCACGGCAGGCATCGGCCTTGGCTTTCCGGGGCGCGTCCGATTTGAGAACGGCGATCAGCTTGGCCTCTTCGTCCTTGGCAGAGGCTTGAGGCTTCTGCCCGTAAGTGGGCGATGTCGCCGCCAGGGCGATCATGGTGAGGGCAGTGAGGGAAACATGCGTTCGGAACATGAGAAGATATCCTTCCGGGTTGAGTCGTCAGATAATCCAGGGTTCCCGCTGGGCCCGGCTGCGCAGGCGATTGGCTTCAGCGTCGTTGAGGAATTCTTCCCTGACGGGATCGTAGTGCATGTCGCGCTTGAGCCACATGCAGATGTTGGCGGCATGAACCGCGCTCATGGAGCGGTGCATCACCTCGGGGTTCGCCACGGTTTGCTGGCGCGATTTGACGCAGTCGAAGAAGTTGCGCACATGGCTCATCGGGCGCCTGGTGCGTTCCATGTACTCGGCGACCAGCTTTTCGCCCTCGGCCAGGAGCGAGGGTGAAGAGACCTCGGGTTTCTCATAACCATCGGCGATAGTGACCCAGCCGTCAGTCCCCTCGAACTTCATGCCGCACGAGCCATGCCAGCCTTCGCGCTGGAGTATCATCTCCACGCCGTTGGCAAATTTCGTGACCATTCCGTCGCCGGTGTCATTCTTCACGTACCGGTATTCGATGGGAGCGGTGTGGAGCATGTCGAGCCCGGCCTGGGACTGGGCGAACGTGTGCGCCCCCCACTCGCCGATGCAGCTTGTGTGGAAATCGTAATGCCCGCGCCAGCTTCCATGGACGTAAGCCGAGTTATACGGCCGCCAGGGGCAGGGGCCAAGCCAGGTGCTCCAGTCCACGACATCCTTCGGGGGTTCGGGCTCTGCGGGCAGCCAGGCATGGTTCATGTCCGCCGCGTCCCAGGGGGCAATGTGAGCGCGGGCCGTGTGGACCTTGCCCAGCCGGCCAGACTTGGCGAGCTCGATGGCGGCCACGAAGTTGGCCTCGCTCAATCGCTGAGTACCTGTCTGGTAAATGCGGCCGTAATGGCGCGCGGTCTGTACGACCGCCCGGCCTTCGGCAATCGTCATGCACGAGGGTTTCTCGGAGTACACATCCTTGCCGGCGCGCATCGCCATGATCGTGGCCGTCGCATGCCAGCGATCACCGGTCGCGATCAGCAGGGCATCAATATCAGGACGTGTCGCGAGGAACTCGCGCATGTCTGCGTACATCTTGCAGTCGGAGTTGCCGTATCGCTTGTCGACGAGCTTCTTGACGTGTTCGCGGCGCTCTTTCCGGACGTCACAGATTGCCACGAATTGAACGTCCTTCTCCGGTAACATCCAGCCCAGGTCAAATTCGCCTCGAGCACCGATGCCGATGGCACCGAGCACGATTCGCTCGCTGGGTGCCACCGCACCTCCACGGCCGAGAGCCGATGCCGGGACAATCGTCGGTGCCATCACTGCCGCGCTCGCGGCGGCGGCGGTTTGAAGACACTGCCGACGTGACATGCGACTGGATGGTGTCGTCTTGGTGGATATCGCTCCACTCATCGCGTCTCCTCCCATGAAAATCCTAGGGGTATCGCACAACGGCCAGCTCGCGAGGGCTCCTCCTCGGGGACCACGAATCTGCGATCCCATCGATGTTCTCTCTCCACCAGCAACAGGAGCAAAACGACTCCCATGTCCTCATCCACGAGCAAGGAAAGCCTCGTCGTGTCGGTTTTCTTATCACAGACTGGCACAGAAAGCGTAAGGAGGGATGGCTAGACCTCGGGGTCAAGCCAATTGCTGCCTGGCGTCATTCTCGCTTGTCGTAATCTCCAGCACAAGAACCGACCTGCCGTGCCATCGGAGATTGCAAGGCAAGATTCATGCATTCGCATGGAAACGACTCAATGGCCTCGACGACTCCACCGAGCTTAAACTTGCTCAGACTATGATCCGTTGCGGTTTCGTCTTCTTCCCAAAAAACTTCTCGCCATAATTTGACGATCGTGATGTAAGATAGATGCACGTCGGGCGAACAGGCGTTGCCAGGCGTGTGAGTCACGAGCCAAGCCTCCTTCGGAAGAGGTGTAAAGGAAGTGGTTGACGAACTGAGCAGTCGCCGCTGCCGGTTCCTTGTGGGAACCCCGATTACCCTGGCCAATGACCAGGCATGGATCTTCCCCGCGCCGACCGCGGAATCCGAGTTTAATTTCGAATTCGCTGGGGCAGACTACCTCGGGCTGATGCGCGCCATACGGGAGGCTGAGGATCAAAGCGAACAGCGGATGGCAGAGCTTGCCCTGGCCATTTTCCTGATTGGACTGAACTACAATCTCAGCTCTTCAGACCTCACCAGGCTGTTCACGTTCCAGCCACGATCGCAGAAGCTGGCGAACTCTCAACATGCGTTCGAGTCGCTGGCACGCGATCACCTCCTCGCACTGGTGAACCGTGAGAAGCTGTTTCTACCCGATTCTTCCCCCGGCCCTGAGAAATGGACGATTGCGGACCGGCTTCTGGCCTGGTTGCGCAATCATGGGCTCTTGCCCAAAAGTGTCCCGACCTCGCGCAACAGTGAAGCCTTATCTTGATGGAACAAAAAGAGACCTGTGAACCGGCACAGGTCTCGAAGGTCCAGGTCAACCCGAAGTCCGTCTTAGCGTGAGGCGGACTGCACATTCGTGTGCTGTTCGGCGATCTGGGTCAATAGCTGATCGGCCTGCTTTTCTTCCTCCAGAGTCTCGCCCAGCAGGCGTTTGACTTCGCTGAGCGAAAGCTGATCGGCCCAGGCGCACAGGGATCCGTATCCGGCGATCTCGTAATGCTCCACCTTTTGCGCGGCGGCGATCAGCCCGGCATCGCGAACCTCGGGCTCTGCCTTGGCGCCAATCAGTTCCGATCCCTCCTCGACCAATCCCTCCATGGCTTTGCAGGTCTTGGCCTTCGGCGAGTGGCTCAAGTGTTTGAAGACCTCTTCGAGCCGGCTCACATGTCCCTTGGTCTGCTGCAAATGATTCTCGAAGGCCTGTTTGAGCTTGGGTGAGCTCGCTGCTTCGGCCATCTTCGGGAGCGCCTTGACCAGTTGTTTTTCGGCGTCATAGAGGTCACGAATCTGGTCGTGCAAGAGATCTTGCAGGTTCTGCATCTTCATCGTCTCTTTTCCTTTCGATGCGAGATCGTGAAAGGCGATTCACGTGCAACCTTTGTCGGTTGGCAATGTGCCTTCCAGCAACCCGCAAACAGTTCGCAAAACCGATACCGGGCGAAGTGTCCATCTTTCCGGCCTATGCGTCCGAGCCAGGCGTTGATGGTACCTGGAAGAACGACTCGACCGTCGGGAGAGTGGCAATTGACCTCTATATCGCTCGATCTTCTCGGACTGAGAACAATCCTACCCGGATCCAGGAAGATGTCCTCGCAGTTTACGAGAACCGAGTCCAAGGGCTAGCCCCGCCAGCCCGACACCGGCGATCGCGATCCACTGGCGGTTAAGATCGGCCCAGAGTTGCCAGCTCGAGTTTCGCGACCGATGGCCGAAAGTGCCATGCGCTCCATGGTCTCCGGGGACAGGGTTCCAGAGATTATCCGGTCGATCAGGATCCTCGGCCTCGTTGGTCATCTGAGCTTCGTAGCAGGTATGTGCCAGGTAATGATCAAGCCAGGCCGGAGCGATCTTGTTACCGACGATCGCCTCAACCGTTGGCCAGCCGACGTAGATTTCGCGGCGGTCATGATAGGCTGCCCAGACGATGGCCCTGGCGGCCACCTCTGGTTGAAAAATCGGCGGCACTGGCTGACCCTTGCGTGGTAACCGACTCTTGACCCATCCGAACTGGGGTGTATTCATCGCCGGCATTTGCACCATGGTGAGCCGGACGTTACTGCCATCGTGAATCAGTTCGCACCACAGGGAATCACAGAACCCCTGGATGGCATGCTTCGCCGCGCAGTAAGCCGATTGGAGAGGGATTCCCCGATAGGCCAGAGCGGAACCAACCTGAATGATGATTCCTCGATCGCGGGGTAACATCCGCCTCAACGCCGACAGGGTACCGTGGACGTAGCCCAAGTACGTGACCTCGGTCACGCGGCGGTATTCCTCGGCACGCATCTGCTTGATCGGGGAAAAGACGGACAGCATGGCGTTGTTGACCCAGACGTCGATCGGCCCGTAAGTTCGCTCGATGGCCGAAGCTGCGGCATCGACGGCCCCGGCATCACTCACGTCGGCCTGCAGAACCAATCCGCGGCCGCCCCGAGCTTCGACGTCACGCTGCGCGGCCTGCAGTCCGTCGTGACCGCGAGCAATCAGGCCGATGGATGATCCCAGCTCGGCGAAGGCTTGGGCTGTTGCTCTACCAACACCGGCAGACGCCCCGGTGATCGCCACGACGAGGGGCCTCTCTCTTGTGTCGGATCGCCGCTCGGCCATGCCTCCTCCGCTCTTGCCAAAACCCTGAGAGGCTCTGCACTCGCTGCTACAGCCGGATCAATGCTAGACCACTCTCGGGATCATGTTCCTTGTGCAGATGCTCGGGAGACTCGACAAGCATCACCTCGAGGGTTGGCCGGACATGGGCTTCCAGCAAATGTCCTCCGCGGGTTGTCCCATCTGACCGGCCGAGCACCACGTGGGCATGGACCTTGGGCTCTCCGTCTTGGAGCGCAATGTCACCCACCAAGGAGAGAACTTCGACCTGCTCGCGGATCGGAATCTTACGGTATTCTTTCGTCTGCCAGTCGAAGTAGCCGATAGTCGCTTCCTCGAAGGCTCCAATAGCCGTGAAACGTGCGCCGCCCAGGTGGTTTTGACCGGCAAACTTCTGCAAGCCGGCCATCGCTTCATCGCCTGCCTCGAAAACGACCGCAAACGTTTTCTCATCGTCCTGTTCATGAATCAACTTGGATTTCACTATAAGCTCTCCACTTGCCGGTTCCTGGTTGATGGGGTCATCCGGGGGAGATCCGCGGCCGACCCAGATTGCCTTGCACGTGTAATAAACACGCCCGGAGCGGTTGTGCCTCTCACGCATCACTCCGTAGCCGTGGCGTTGCAGCCGGTCAGCGATCTGGCGAATCTTGCTCTCATCCTCGTCAATGGCGTCGAGCAGGGTGTAATGTCCGCGCGCGTCCTGACGCCCGTGTACCTGCACACCGCGAAAGGTATAGATCCTTCGGTCGCGATACCTGGTGCCAGACTCCGTCATGATCTCCGCCATCTTCACGTTCTCCTCACGACCGCGAACGGTCCAGCAGGTTCGTACTCGGACTCTGCACCTGTGCCGTTCGACCGTTTTCCGTATGCCCGTTGACTCCATTGGCCGAGCCGGGATGCCACTTGCCCAGGGGCTCGTAACGATTCTCGGGCGGCACGTCGTGTGGCCCCTCGGGGCCTTCCCGGATTGCCATCTGCAAGAGCTGGGCGAGATGCAAGGCACCGCGGCCAGTGAGCCCGGCAATCTGCTCCCGGCAACTGAAACCGTCGGCGACGATCAGCGTGGTGGATTCGGCATCTCGGACGGCGGGCAGCAGCACGCGCTGGCCCACCGCGACCGACACGTCGTAATGACCGGCCTCAAAACCGAACGATCCCGCCATGCCGCAACAGCCGGAATTGAGTATCTCGAAATCGAGCCCGAGCTTGCGTAGCAGCTTGTCTTCGTCGCCAAAGCCCATGACATGGTCATGATGGCAGTGTTTCTGAACCAGAGCCTTGCGGAAGAGCTTGGGCGGGCGGAAATGCGGAGCTTTGCGCTCCAGGAACTCGCTGAGCATGAACGTATTGGCCGACAGCCGTCGGGCGTCCTCGTTCATGGGAAAGAGATTGATCAGCTCATCCCGGAAAACCGCCACGCAGCTCGGTTCCAGTCCCACGACCGGAGTTCCGGCCTCGATCTCCGGCTGCAGGCTTTCGAGAATCTGCAACAGCAGCTTTTTGGCCGTTTTGAGCATGCCGAAGTCGTAAAGGGGACGGCCGCAGCAGAGTGAGCGCCCGGGGATGACAACTTCGAAGCCCGCGGCCTCAAGTACCTCGACGGCCGCCATGGCGGTTTGCGGGTGGAAATGATTATTGAAAGTATCAGGCCAGAGCAAGACGCGCGGACCTCCGGTTTGCTTCGGCTGCCTGCGCCGGAACCAGGATTTGAACGTTTCGGGTGCGAACATCGGCATTTGTCGCTTGCTCGAGATCCCTCCCAGAAACTTGAGCGCGTCACCGAAGAAGCGAGCGTTGGCGACTGCGTTCGCGAGTCCGGGAGCAAGCGAGGCCAGTCTCGCCCACCAGTAAATCCAGCCCATCGCATAAGCGTGCCGCGGACGCAGTCCCCATTCATAGTAGTGAGACAGGAACTCGGCCTTGTATGTCGCCATGTCGACGTTCATCGGGCATTCGGTGCGGCATCCTTTGCAAGCCAGGCAGAGATCGAGCGCTTCACGAACCGCGTCGCTCTTCCACCCCTGTTTCATGGGGTCGCCCTGAAACATCTCGAATAGCAGGTGCGTGCGTCCGCGCGTCGAGTGCATCTCCTCCTTGGTCACCATGTAGCTGGGGCACATGGTGCCATTCTGCTCCTTGCGACACTCGCCGATCCCGACACAGCGCTCGGTCGCGTATGAGAAGCTCCCCTTGTCATCGGGGAATCGGAAATGGGTATCGAGCTGGGGCGGATGATAGTGCGGTCCCAGCCTGAGGTTTTCCCCCGGCAGGTACGGATCGATGACCTTGTGCGGGTTCATGGCATTTCCGGGATCCCAGATCGCCTTGAATTCGCCAAAGGCACGCACCAGCTCCGCGCCGAACATTTTGGGCAGGAGTGCCGCCTTCGATTGGCCATCGCCGTGTTCACCCGAGATCGAACCTCCATACGAGACGACCAGGTCTCCGGCCTCGTTCAAGAACTTGCGAAACTGATTGACCCCTTCGACAGTCTTCAGATCGAAGTCGATCCTGGTGTGGATGCAGCCCTGGCCGAAGTGGCCGTAAAGCGAGCAACCATAGCCGAATTTGGTCAACAGTTTGCGGAGGTCGCGCAGGTAGTCTCCCACCCGATCAGGTGGAACGGCCGAATCTTCCCACCCCTCCCAGGCATCCTTTTCACCGGGAATGCGCGCCGTGGCTCCAAGCCCGGATTCACGAACCTTCCAGAGATGTTCTTCTTCGGCCTCATCGTCGAAGAGCTTCATCGACGGCGGGTTCGTGGCAGTCTTGAGACGCTCCATCAACTGGTGAGCCTTGTCATCGGTCTCTTCCTTGCTCTCTCCGCCGAGCTCGACGAGTAACCAACCTTTACCCGGCGGCAGGAGCTGGACGTCCTGAGGGTGAATCCCTTTTTTCTTCATGTCCCTCACGAGAAAGTCGTCGAGCCCCTCCAGGCCCGTTGGCTGGAACTCGAGGATCTCCGGCACATGGTCGCCCGCCGAATACACATCGGGATAGCCGAGCACGAGCAACGACTTGACCGCGGGACTATGAACCAGGTGCAAGCTGGCCTCGAGCATCGTCACACAGGTTCCCTCGGTTCCCGAGAGTGCGCGCGCCACGTGAAAGCCGCGCTCCGGGAGGAGGTCATCCAAATTGTAGCCAGAGACCCGGCGGGGCAGGTTCTTGGGGTATCGAAGACGGATCTCATCGGCGTAGCGGTCGCGCAGGTTGCGCAGCTTTGCATAGATCTCGCCCTTGCGCGATCCCTCCGAAATGATCCGTTGCAGTTCGTCCTCACTGGTGGCTCCCACCGTCATCCGCGTGCCGTCGTACAGCAAGATGTCCAGTTCGTGAACCTGGTCCGAAGTTCGACCCGTACCAAGACCCATCAGCGAATGAACGCCACACGAATTGTTGCCGATCATTCCCCCCAGGGTGTTGTGAGTGTGCGTCGATGGATCGGGGGCGAACGTGAGGTGGTGCTTTTCCGCTTCGCGGCGGAGGACGTCGAGAACCGTGCCAGGCTGAACTCGGGCCAGTTTCTGCTTCGGGTCAATGGAAAGAACCTGGTTGAGATACTTGGACCAGTCCATGACGACGGCGACGTTGCAGCAGCCTCCCGTGAGGCTTGTACCGCCTCCCCGGGAGAGGATCGGTGCGCCGCGCTCGCGGCAAATCGCAACGGTCTGAACAACGTCGTCCAGATCGCGTGGAATGACCACGCCGATGGGGACCTGCCGGTAATTGGAGCCATCGGTGGCATACAGGGCGCGGCTGCCCGCGTCGAACCGGACCTCGCCACGGAGGGCTTTGCGAAGCTCGGCGGCAAGTCCCGAGGCGTCAACGAAGAGCGGTCCAGTCTTACGAGCGGAAGTCTTGCCGTTTGTCGCTGTCTCCATTGTCATCGGGCTCTCCTGATCGCGTACCCCGGCTCACAGTGCGTATTTCTGGGCTTCCTTTTTCTTGAACACGATTCCCAGACCATGCCGGCTCAGGTCGGGGCTGAGCTTCCCGCCGCGCGGGACAGGAGCACCATCAAAAAGCATGTGCTCGATCCGATCGTGGTCGTGGAAATATTCCAGATGACGAATGTTTGGTGATGCGCAAGCAACGTGGAGATGCAGCGTGGGGGCGCAGTGCGCCGAGAGCGGCAAGGAACGCGCCTGGCAGAGGGCCCCGACTCTCAAAAACTCCGTGATTCCTCCGCAGCGGGTCACGTCCGCCTGGAGAACGTCCACCGCGCCAGCCTCGAGCATCCGGCGGAAATAGAACAGATCATAGCCGTACTCCCCGGCCGTGATATCCATTCCCTCCGGCCCCCGGTCGCGGATCAGGCGCAAGCCTTCCAGGTCATCCGATGAGACAGGTTCCTCGAACCAGGTCACATCGAGCTCGGCGAACTTATTGGCCTTTTCCAGGGCCTGCTTGCGCGAATAGGCACCATTGGCATCCACGAAAAGCGCGGCTTCAGGACCAATCGCCTCGCGAGCCGCCCGGACCCGGTGCGGATCGAGAGAGGGATCGCGGCCGATCTTCATCTTCACGCGGCCGATGCCCGAGGCGACCCAACCGCCAAGCTGTTTCTGAAGCTGCTCGATGGTGTACGAAGTGAACCCGCCGCTCCCATAGACCGGAACGGCATCGTGCACGGCTCCCAGCAAGGTCACCAGTGGCAATTCCAGAAGCCGGGCTTTGAGATCCCAGAGCGCTACATCGACCCCAGAAATCGCCATCGAGGCAATCCCGGGGCGGCCGAGGTTCCGAATCGCGGCGGCCATCGCCGACCACGCACCGGCGATGTTCATGGCATCCCTGCCCCTCACGACGCTTGCGAGCATATCACGGATCAATATTGCCGTTGAGGTATCAGCATAGGTGTAGCCTACGCCGGTGACACCCCCGGCCGCAATCTCCACGACAACAAGCGTCGTCGCGTTCCACTCGTAGGTTCCATCAGACTCGGGGGCGTCCGTCGGCATGCGGTAAGCGTGGACCTCCACGGTCTCAACGGGCACACCTGGGTAAGAAGATCGGCAGCTCATAATTGGCTCGTCCATCCTGGCCCGATCTATTTGACATACTCAACGATCTTGTCGCGAAACAAAGTCGTGGCGATGCGAGTGCCGTTGGGTTCGCCACGTGCCAGCGACTCGGCCAGATGAAGCGCCTGCTTGGGAGTCGCCCGTGCGGGCAGCGGCGGCTCGAACGGATCGACCACGGCCTCGACGAGTGCCGGCTTGCTTGACTTGAACGCCATCTCCAACGCGGGCCGAACCTCTTCGGGCCGTTCACAACGGAAACCGACACCGCCGCATGCCTCGGCGAACTTGACGAAGTCAATCGGCTGAAGCTCGACTCCGTATTCGGGATTCCCCAGGAAGACCATCTGCTCCCACTTGATCTGACCAAGTACGTTGTTCTTGATCACGATGACCTTGATCGGCAGCTTGTGCTTGACGGCCGTGATGAATTCACAGCCCAGCATCGTGAAACCACCATCGCCCACGAAGGCGACGACCTGGCGATCCGGAAAAGCGATCTGGGCGGCGTTGGCGTAGGGCAGCCCTGGCGCCATCGTGGCCAGGTTCCCGGAGCAAGAGAATTGCATACCTCGTCGAATCTTGAGGTGTCGCGCTGCCCACGTGGTGATCGTGCCCGAATCGGTGGTGATGATCGCGTTGTCGGCAAGCAAATCATTGACATGTCTGGCAACAACCTGAGGCTTGACCGGCACATCGTCGCGGTTCTCGCGCGTTCGCATCAGATCCCACCACTCCTGCATGCGGCTCTGAGCTGTCTCAAGGAACGATCGATCGGTACGGCGCTTGAGCAGTGGCAAGAGCTCTTCCAGAGTGGCGCCGGCGTCGCCGCAAAGACCGATGTCAATCGGATAGCGGAGCCCCAGGCGCGTGGGATCCCTGTCGATCTGTACGGCTTTCGCCTGTCCGGGTTTGGGGAGATACGACATGTAAGGAAAGCTGGTCCCCACCAGCAATAGCCCATCGCACTCTTCCATCGCCTTCTCCGAAGGCAATGTGCCCAGAAGGCCGATGCCACCGGTCGTGTACGGGCTGTCGTCCGGAACGACCGCCTTGCCCAGGAGTGCCTTCACAATGGGCGCTCCGAGCGTGTCGGCAACTCGCTCAAGCGTGTCTCCCGCGCCCATGGCTCCTTGCCCGGCAAGGATGACGGTCTTTTTCGTCCCGTTCAGGATGGCTGCGGCTGTCTTGATGGTCTCGGCCTGGGGAACCACGATAGGCGGCCTCCAGGCGACCGCGGTATGCCCCGGGACCATCATGTCCGACGACTCCTCGTCGGTCAGGTCTTGCCAGTCGTTGGGACAGTTCAGATGGGCCACGCCACGCCTGGAAAGAGCCGTACGGCAGGCCGCATCGGCCAGTGTCCGTGCATGTTTCGGTCCGTTGATCTGCTGATTGAAGACCGTGACGTCCTCGAAGAGGCCAAGAAGGTTTACCTCTTGCTGGTAATGCATGCCCATCAGGTCATGGTAGGTTTGCCCCGTGATGGCCAGTACGGGAGCACCGTCCATCTTGGCGTCATAGAGGCCGTTGAGCAGATGGATCGCTCCGGGACCGCTGGTAGCGATGCAAACGCCGAGGCGTCCCGTGAACTTGGCATAACCGCATGCCATGAACGCCGCACCTTCCTCATGCCGCACCTGTATGAAGCGAATACGCTCGCGAATGGCCCTCAACCCTTCCATGAAACCATTGATGCCATCGCCGGGAAGGCCAAAGATCGTATCAACTCCCCAAGCAAGCAGTCGTTCAAAAAGGACGTCCCCCGTGGTCTTGGCCATGACTGGTTCGCTCCTGGACGGGAAATCGAGGCAGGAGGACGCTTGTCCCCCCAAAGTTATGAATGATCCTTCATGTCCAAACTGTTTTTAACAAGCGGATCCACGCCGCAATCGCCCGAGATCCCGCCGGCCGGGTCGACTTGCACTTCGACCAGGTAGTTCACGACAAAGCAAACCGCTTGCCAACGTGGACTGCTCTCAGGAGATACGCAGCGATTGTTCGTCGGACAGGCGCGTATTCTCGATCGATGGTGGGTCTTCTCGCGTGGCCCGTGCATCGTTCACGGAACGTTCGCAAACAACCGGCCACGTGAAATTGGCACAGAACGTGTAACATTCCTGGCGAGCGCTTATGGGGAGGCGACTGATGGAGCGTATGTGTTCTCGGGTAACGATCGTGATGATCACGCACAATCGGCGAGAGGAAGTTCTCCGCTCGCTCGAGCATCTCCGACGCCTGCCGGAATGCCCCGAGATCGTGCTCGTGGACAATGGCTCTGACGATGGCACAACCACCGCGGTTGGCACGAGCGATCCGCGAGTGAAGATCCTGAAACTGGACGAGAATCTGGGAGCGGCGGGACGGACAGTCGGGGTTGCCCGGGCCTCGACACCTTATGTTGCCTTCTGCGACGACGACACATGGTGGGAGCCAGGATCCCTCGGTCGAGCAGTCGAGCTGTTTGACAGCCACCCGCAACTGGCAGTCATGACAGGACGGATCTTGATTGGCCCGGAGCAGCGCGAGGACCCGATCTGCGGAGAGCTGGAGCAAAGTCCGCTACCCGATGAACCGGGCCTTCCCGGTTATCCGCTTCTTGGCTTTCTCGCCGGAGCGTCAATTGTTCGTCGATATGCCTTTCTCGAGGCCGGAGGGTTCGAGTCGCGATTCTTCATCGGCGGTGAAGAAGAATTACTTGCCGTCGATCTGGCAACGCGGGGTTGGTCGCTTCGCTATGTTCCTGAACTTGTTGTCCACCATCATCCGTCGCCCAATCGTAACGCCGTATCCCGGCGGCGGCACCTGTTGCGTAACGCACTCTGGTCGGCCTGGCTGCGTCGACCGGTTGGAAGCGCATTTCGTGAAACGGTGCGTCTCTTGCGCACATCACCTCGTGACAAGACGGCACTCTTGGGTCTGGGTCACGCTCTGGTCGGGTTGCCCTGGGTTATCCGCGAGCGCCGCGTTGTTCCTCCATCGGTGGAGCACTGGATGAATTTGCTCGACTCACAGCGCCGGATGTCCTGATAGCTGGCGAATTTCCGACTCCTCTGTGGAGGTCAACAGTCGATCGTCCCAACCGATCCACCAATCCGTGAGGAAACTGATGTTCTTCCATGTCGATATCAAGGGAGACCAACTTCCCGCGGGGACCCTTTGTCTCACCTATGACGATGGTCCGGGAGAGACGACGGGAGCGGATCGGGGAGCGGGCCCGCGCACCCTGGAGCTTGGAGAATACCTCTTCAACGAGGGGATTTCCGCATCGTTCTTCATCATCGGTGACCACGCCCAGCGTCATCCTGGCGTAATGAGCCAGCTCGCACGGTTAAAACATACAATAGGAAATCATACGTTCACGCATTCTGGGCTTGTCCCCCTGGCGGTCAGCGGCGGAAAGGTGGTTGAAGAAATCTCCCGGACCAGCGCCCTGATTCGTTCTGAAGTCTCCCAGCCGATCATGTTCTTCCGGGCCCCTTTTGGAAACTGGAGAGAGACCGTCGGGGCGGATCCCGTCCGGGACAAGCCGATCTCGATCGTCGCCGACCTTCTGAATCGTCACAATGCCTGCCGGTCGCTGGTGGGCCCGATCAACTGGGACATTTCGGGCCACGATTATGATTACTGGAGAAAGGGGCTCTCGGCGCCGGAATGCGCGGCAGAATACCTGGAGAGCATTGAGCGAATCGGCAGTGGCATCGTGCTCTTGCACGACAGTTCGGAAGACCACTTGATCAGGGCTGGCAACCGTACCTGCGAACTCACGAAACTCATCGTGCCGGTCCTGAAACGAAGAGGGTACAAGTTCATTGGTCTTGATGCAATCCCTCAGGTGCGATCGGCGATCCGGGTCCAGCGCCAGTGTGCGCTGCTGGCTTCGAACAAACGGTTTGTGGCACTGGACGAAGACGGAGCAACACTACGCGCACGCAGCGGATCGATTGGCAATCGCGAGCAGTTTGGAGTCGTGCAACTTGGCGGCGATCGAATCGCCTTGCGCACCAGCAGTGGATCGTATCTGTCGGTGCGGGAGTTTGACGGAACGCACACTGCTCTTGCCGCCTCGATCGGTGATCGCGAGGTGTTTCGCAAGGTCGAAAACGATGGCAATCGCTTCGCCTTGCAGACTGTCGCGGGTCATGTCCTCAGGTTCGGCCTCGACGATGACAGGATCATACTTGGACAAACCTGGCCAGGTGTGGCTGCGCTCTTCAGCGAAATCAATCTGTTCGATGTGGAAGCACATGTACACTCGCCGCATTCCTGAACCCACCCTCATGCTTGACGACCTCATTTCTCCTCGAATTCGTGCCGTGCGCACCTCGGTGCTCATGCGTGCGAACCCGAGAACGTGGTGATCTTCCCTCGCAGATCTCTGCTTCGGACGGGCTGGTTGTGAGAACACGCGAGAAGGCCACGCGATCCATGCCGTTCTGCCGGCGTTGGTATAGAAGTTGCCCAGTTTGAAGCGTCGCTGTGTTAAGGCCCAATTTCAGGCCGACTGGCCGGTAAAAGTCACAGATGAGTGGGTGAGGCGATTATGGTGTCTTCAGAGCTTCGAGGGCCCAGACGCTATGAACCCACACCCGTATTGGGTCTGTCATGACATGGGAGTACCTTGCCCATGGCGATTCAAAATCAGTAGATAGAACTCGTACGTAAATACGAACACCCGTTTCCTTGAAAGTCGACCGACCGTACTTTCTCATTCCTTTCGGGGCTCGACGACATGACCTTGCATCGTCTGGGGGAACCGCCTCCCCGGCGCGTGTGCATTCTCCGCGCGCTGCAGCTTGGCGACTTGCTCTGCACAGTGCCGGCACTGCGAGCTCTACGCGGCGCTTTGCCTGAAGCCGAGATCGTGCTGATCGGGCTTCCCTGGGCGTGGGAATTTGTGAATCGCTTTGCAATGTACCTGGACGGTTTTCGAGAGTTTCCCGGCTACCCGGGCCTTCCCGAACAACCGGCTCGAGTGGATCGGATTGGACCTTTTGTCGCCCAAATTCAGGCCGAGAAATTCGACCTGGTTCTGCAGATACACGGTAGCGGCAAGATTACCAATCCGCTGGCAGTACGCTTTGGAGGGCGGTTTACTGCCGGTTTTCGGGAACCCGGTGGGTATTGCCCGGATCCCGGCAAATTCTTGCTTTATCGGGACCAGGGTCTCGAGATTGATCGGCTGCTCGGTTTGACCGAGTTTCTGGGTGCTCCTGCCCAAGGAACCCATCTCGAGTTCCCGCTCCATCGTGCCGATCATGAGGCATTCGAGCACATTGCTGATGCCAGCCACTTGAGTCCCGGGCGGTTCGTCTGCGTGCATGTCGGTGCCAGCACGGAAATGCGCCGCTGGCCGATAGGCAACTTCGCCACGGTGGCGGCCTGGTTGTCGGCCCGTGGCTATCCGATCGTCTTGACCGGCACAGCCGCCGAAGCCGACCTGGTCAAGTCCATCGCCGAGCGGCTTCCGTCTGGCGCGGTGAATCTGGCCGGACAGACGAATCTCGGCAGTCTCGCGGCTCTCTACAGCAGGGCCGCCCTGCTGATTTGCAATGACACGGGAGTGTCGCATCTGGCGGATGCCTTGCGCGTACCGAGTGTGGTGATCTCGACTGGCAACAACCCGCAGCGGTGGGCGCCCAGGGACCACGAGCGACACCAGGTTCTCTGCCGGGAATCCGGTGTGGTTCCAGGCGAGGTCATCCAGCGAGCGATGCTGGCCCTGAATCGATACGCGGGCACCACGGGCGAGGCCAGTGTCTCCCTAAGTTCTCCCGACTCGGCGTTCGCGTGTCTCATCAAAGACAACCAGATGACGGAGATCGTCAAGCCATGAGACCTCTACGCATTCTGACGTGGCATGTTCACGGAAACTACCTGTACTACCTCTCTCATGCTGGGCACGAATTCTACCTTCCCGTGCTTCCCGGTCGGCATGAGGGCCATGGTGGTCGCGGCGACAGTTTCCCCTGGACGGATAACGTCATTGACGTGCCCGCGGATGCCGTGAAGACGATGGATTTTGACTGCATCCTCTTTCAGTCGCGAAAGAATTATTGTGAGGATCAGTACGCGATCCTCTCCGAGGAGCAGCAGCGGTTACCGCGGATCTACGTAGAGCACGATCCGCCGCGGGAGCATCCAACCGATACTCGACATCCGGTGGACGATCCTGACGTCCTAATTGTCCACGTGACGCATTTCAACAATCTGATGTGGGACAGCGGCCGTACGCCGACCCGCGTCATCGAGCATGGCGTCATCATTCCCGATAACGTGCGCTACACGGGTGACCTTGCAAGGGGTCTGGTAGTCATCAACAACCTGCGGTCACGGGGCAGGCGCTGGGCGCTGATATCTATAGTCGCGTGCGCTCTCTGATTCCGCTCGATCTGGTGGGCATGGACGCGCGATCGCTGGGCGGTCTGGGAGAAGTGCCACCGATGCAGCTTCCCGCTTTTGCCGCGCGGTACCGCTTCTTCTTCAATCCGATTCGTTACACCAGCCTTGGCCTTGCCGTTTGCGAGGCGATGATGATTGGCATGCCAGTTATCGCCCTGGCCACGACCGAGATGGTCACCGTGGTGGAAAACGGGGTCACGGGTTACCTGGATACCTCGGTCGAGAAGTTGACCGAGCGGATGCACGAACTGCTGAACGATCCGGAGGAAGCTCGAGCACTGGGCCGACTGGCCCGGCACCATGCCGAGAAACGGTTTGCGATTGGACGATTCGTACGCGAATGGGACGAGGCCTTCGCGCTGGTGACTGGAAGGACCACAAATACTCAGAATTCCCTTCTTTCCGGGAGCGTGGCATCATGAGGCGGCGAGTTGCCCTGATCAGCGAACACGCCTCGCCCCTTGCGGTCCTCGGGGGCGTTGACAGTGGCGGTCAGAACGTTTACGTCGGGCAGATTGCCAGCCATCTGTCACTGCTGGGGTATGAAGTCGATGTCTTCACCCGGCGCGACAGCAGCCATTTGCCGCGTGTCGTCCGCTGGACCGACGGAGTTCGCATCATCCATGTGCCGGCCGGTCCAGCCGTCGCCATACGCAAGGAAAATCTCCTCGGTTACATGAACGAGTTCACAGAATTTGTTGTACGGGCTTGCCGGCGCAGGTCGTACGATCTTCTACATGCGAACTTTTTTATGTCGGGATTGGTGGCCGCCGAGGTGAAGGCGGCGCTCGGCACGCCTTTCGTGGTGACATTCCACGCCCTGGGCCGGGTGCGCAAGCTTCACCAGGCCGAGGCAGACGGATTTCCCGAGAATCGCCTGCCCATCGAGGATCGGATCATCGCGGAGGCCGACCGGATCATTGCCGAGTGTCCTCAGGACGAAGAGGACCTGATTCGACTTTACGATGCCGACCCCGAGAAGATCACGATCGTCCCGTGCGGATTTGACCCCTGCGAGTTCTGGCCTGTAGAGAAGATGGCGGCCCGAGATTCCCTGGGCCTCGATCCCCATGAGCGGATCATCCTCCAGTTAGGTCGGATGGTGCCGCGCAAAGGAGTAGAGACCGCGATCCGTGGTCTGGGGCGGCTCCGCGCAGCACGGCATTCGTGCGCGGCTGCTCATTGTGGGTGGTGACTCTGACGACCCGGATCCCCAGATCACACCCGAGATCGGGCGACTGCGACAGATTGCCAGCGCCGAGGGCCTGGACCAGGATGTGGTATTCGTGGGACGCCGCGACCGCGAGCAACTCAGGTACTACTACAGCGCTGCCGACGTCTTCGTGACGACACCCTGGTACGAGCCGTTTGGAATCACTCCGGTGGAGGCGATGGCGTGTGGCACGCCTGTGGTGGGCTCGAACGTTGGCGGCATCAAGTTCACGGTTCGCGACGGCGAGAACGGCTATCTGGTGCCGCCTAACGACCCGGATGCGCTTGCCGAGAGAATTGCTCACCTGTACCAAAACCCCAAGTTGCTCAGCGTGCTCAGCCGCCAGGCGGTACGCCGGGCCAATGACCTATTTACCTGGCAGCGGGTCACGGGTGCCGTGGCCGATCTGTACGAAGAAGTCCTCTCCGCCAGTCAGCCCGAGCGGTGTGACGAGACTGGCGACATGGCGGTCATTGAGGGCTCGTTTGATGGCCTGATGGAGACGCTTCAAGAATCGCGGCGGCGGTTGCGTCCCGCGTTGCTCAAGGCTGCCGACTTACTCTCCGCCTGCCTGGCACGCGACGGCAAGGCGCTGGTTTGCGGACTGGGCAGCGATACATTCTCTGCCCAGCATTTCGTGACTGAGCTGCTGGGGCGCTACCGTACGCTGGGACGCACGGGGTTACCGGCGCTCACACTCAGTTCCGACTCCGCGGCTGTGGGGCTCTGGTCCGAGAGCCCGGGCAGTGATGATGTTTTCGCCCGGCAAATCGAGGTGCTTGGCCGACCTGGCGATGTCCTGGTGGCAGTTTGCAGTCTGGGCGAGCGTTGTTGTTTGCTGGCGCCCGCCTTCGAGGCAGCGGCGGAAATGGGCCTGGGACGGATCGCCATCACGGGCGGAGGGACCGACGCACTCGGACGGCTTGCCGACATCATGGTTGCGGTGCCGTCGTCGGATCCGCAGCAGATTCGCCAGGTCCAGACGATGATCATTCACCTGCTCTGCAAACTGATCGGTGAACGGAGCCTGGGTCGGCGGCCCCACACCGCCTGGAAATCGGCGTCCTACACAACCTGGGAGCTGCGCGTGGTCGGCGCCGGCCGGCGCGCCGCGTCTCGAGCCGTTGCCCGTTCCTGAGCCGCCTGGTGTGTGTTGAGTTCTCGTATCGTAATCCTTATGGGAGCAATGTTCCGTGGAGACACTGAGAGGAAAGGTGGCGCTCGTCACCGGTGGCGGAGGCGGTCTGGGAGCGGCAACCTGTCGCGTACTTGCCGCGGCCGGGGCAACGGTCATTGCCGCTGATGTCGGTCGCGAACGCGCGGAGAGCATTTGCAGTACCATCCGCACCGAGGGTGGCCGTGCTCTGCCGTGCCAGCTTGATGTCACGGCGGAAGTTCAGGTCAAGGAGGCCCTGGATCGCATCGTAGCAGAACACGACCGTCTCGACGTCCTGATCAACAACGCCGGTGTGGACGTCACTGCCCCGATCGAGGATCTTTCGGTCACCGACTGGGATCGCATCATCGGCGTCAACCTGCGAGGTCCTTTCCTGATGTCGAGGCATGCCTTGGGTCTCATGCGGAGGCAGGGGGCCGGTCATATCGTCAACATCGTCTCTACGGCAGCCCGACGTGCATGGGCCAATGCCTCGGCCTATCACGCGAGTAAGTGGGGTCTCCTGGGCTTCAGCCACGCGCTCCATGTCGAGGCTCGACCCCACCGTGTCAAGGTGACCGCCGTGATTGCCGGCGGTATGCGTACGCCGTTCTTGACGGACCGCTTTCCCGATCTGGACCCCGGACTGCTGCAAGATCCCCGGAACGTCGCCGATACGATCCGTTTTGTACTATCCCAGCCGGCCGAGACCGTCATTCCGGAGATCATGGTGATCCCGATGCGCGAGACCTCATGGCCCTGATCCCATGAAGAATTCTTGTATTTTTCTGGACAAGGACGGAACACTCGTGGAAGACGTCCCCTACAACGTGGACCCGGACCTGATACGCCTTTCACGCGGGGCCGCGGAGGGGCTGCGGATACTCCACGCCAGCGGATTCCGGCTGATCGTGATCTCCAACCAGTCGGGTGTCGCCCTGGGCCGTTTCCCAGAGTCTGCGCTGGGTGGAGTCCAGGCAAGGCTCGAGCAGCTTTTGGCGGCAGCCGGCGTGCCGCTAACTGGCTTTTACTATTGCCCCCATCATCCCGAAGGTCGCCTGCCGGCCTATGCGCGAGCCTGTGATTGCCGCAAGCCCCAGCCTGGTCTGATCGAGCGCGCGGCCCGCGACCATGCGATCGAACTGGAAAGCTCGTGGTTCGTGGGTGACATACTTGACGATGTCGAGGCAGGCCGGCGCGCGGGTTGCCGCACGGTGCTTGTCGATAACGGCCACGAGACATTGTGGCAACGCTCGCCGCTGCGCTGGCCCGATCTTGTCGCGGCCGATCTGGAAGATGCCGCCATGCAGATCTCCGCGACAGCTCGGAGAGGTCTGTCATGACGGCCGCCCGCGACTGGTCTGACGCCAGTAACGTCCTCTGCGTGCGGCTCGACGCGCTCGGCGACGTGATCATGACAAGTCCCGCGCTACGGGCTCTCAAGGAATCCCGTCCTGGCCGTCGGATCACGCTCTTGACGTCACCGGCAGGCGAGCAGGCCGCCGCGTTGATCCCCGTGATTGACGATGTGGTCGTCTACGATGCCCCCTGGATGAAGGCCACCGCGCCACGGCTCGACAGTCAGAGCGATCATGCCTTGATCGGTCGCCTGCACGATGCTCGGTTTGACGCAGCCGTCATTTTCACGGTCTACAGTCAAAACCCGTTGCCCGCGGCCATGCTCTGCATGCTCGCCGAGGTTCCGTTGCGACTGGCTCATTGCAGGGAGAATCCCTATCAGCTCTTGACTGACTGGGAGCCCGATCTGGAGCCCGATCGTCTCTTGCGTCACGAAGTCCGCCGGCAACTCGACCTGGTACGCACCATCGGCTGCCAGATTGCGGATGAGCGAATGGTCCTGGAGAGTCCTCCAGGTGCACGAATGCGAGTGTTGAGTCGGCTCCAGAAACTGGGCGTCAGCCCCCGCTCGGCCTGGGTTGTGATCCATCCCGGTTCCACGGCTCCCTCGCGCCGGTATCCGTCGGAATACTATGCACAGGCCGGCGCCGACTGGTTCTCGACGTGGGCATGCAGGTCATCTTCACCGGTAGCGTCGCCGAGCGAATCGATGTCGAGCGGATCCAGGCCGCGATGGGCGCCCATTCGTTCTCGCTTGCCGGAGAGCTTGATCTGGGCGAGCTTGCGGCGCTGCTTGCCATGGCTCCGCTGTTGATCGCGAACAATACCGGTCCGGTCCACGTCGCCGCGGCTGTCGGGACTCCCGTCGTCGACCTCTATGCCTTGACCAATCCCCAGCACACTCCGTGGGGTGTTCCCCATCGGGTGCTCAACCACGATGTGCCCTGCAAGTACTGCTACAAGAGCGTCTGTCCCGAGGGGAACCACAATTGCTTGACTCTCGTGCCACCCGAGGAGGTTGTGGAGGCCGTCTGGTCGCTACTGACCGAGGTGGGAAGAATGCGAGGTGGCCCGGGCCATAATCCCCGAATGCAGCCTAACGCGACATCGGCAAATCAAGTGACGGCTTGACCGAGGAGAAAGTCTAATGCATACGCTTGGCATCAACGCAGTCTATCATGATTCCGCGGCATGCCTGGTTCGCGACGGCACAGTCGTGGCCGCCGCCGAAGAGGAACGCTTTACCCACGTGAAGCATGCCAAGCGGCCGGTCCCATTCTCCACCTGGGAGCTTCCCTACCATGCGATCGACTACTGTCTCAAAGAAGCGGGAATTGACCTCGTTGATGTCGACCATGTGGCCTACTCGTACGACCCCGACTTGTTCAGCCGCCAGCACCGCGGTGCAACCACGATCACGCTTCCTCTGGAGCCCAGCGCCCATCCGGTTCCATCGCAATGGGACGCCGCCTGGGATCCGCTCTTCCTCTCCTCGATCGTCAACGCACCCAGACAGTTGGCCGACGGATCACCCCATCACCTCCGCGGCCGCTTCCGGGGTGCTCGCCCTGACGGTCCGTACCGGTGGCACTACGTCGCTCATCACCTGGCGCACGCTGCGAGCGCCTTTCATGCCTCGCCGTTCGACCACGCCGCGATCCTGACCCTCGACGGCCGGGGCGAGCAGGCCACCACGGCTTACGCTCTGGGCGACGGCAACCAGATCACCTGGCTCGGACAGGTGAACATGCCGCACTCATTGGGAATCCTCTACGAGCAGGTCACCTCTTACCTCGGATTCCTCCATTCGTCTGACGAATACAAGGTGATGGCGCTGGCCTCCTATGGCAAGCCGAAGTTCTTGGCCGCGTTCCGGGATATCGTCCAGGTCGGCGAGGGCGGACAATACCAGATCCAACCACCATCTCTCGAGGAACGATTCGGTCCGGCTCGCCAGCGCGGTGAACCGATTGACCAGCGTCATTTCGATATTGCACATTCACTGCAAGTAGTGCTGGAGGAGTCAGTCCTGGACCTGCGCGCTGGCTCCACTCGGCTTCGGGCCGTCGGAATCTCTGCATGGCCGGAGGCGTGGCGCTCAACTGCGTGATGAATGCCCGACTCCGCGATCGCGGGCACTTCCGGCGAATCTGGGTGCAGCCGGCCGCCGGTGATGCGGGCACGGCTTTGGGGGCTGCCCTCTGGGTTGACGCAAGAGAGCAGGGCGGCGACCAGCGTCCTTACCGCATGGACCATGCGTTCTTGGGACCGTCCTATAGTGATGACGAGATCGAGGCATTTCTCCGCTGGTCCAAGCTGTCTTACCGGAAGATGAATGACGTGGCTGCCGAGGTTGCCAACCTGCTGGCACGCGATCAGGTCATCGGTTGGTTCCAGGGACGGATGGAATTTGGACCGCGCGCCTGGGGGCTCGGTCCATTCTCGCCTCGCCCATCCACGCGGAAATGCAGGCCAAGCTCAACGAGATCAAGGATCGGGAGGATTTCCGACCCGTGGCCCCTGTCGTGCTCGAGGAGGAAGCGGCGAACTGGTTCGTCGACGCCGGCATCTCGCCGTTCATGCTCTTCGTTCATGACGTTCGTCCGGAGAAGGCCGACAAGATCCCAGCGGTCCGTCATGTCGACGGCACCGCGCGGGTCCAGACCATCAACCGTTCGCAGAATGCGCGTTACTATGACCTGCTCCACGCGTTTCACCAGCGTACGGGAGTTCCGGTCCTGGTCAACACCTCGTTCAACACCCGCGGCGAGCCCATCGTCTGTACTCCGCGAGACGCGGTGGAATCGTTCTGGACGTCGCCGCTGGACGCACTGGCCATCGGTTCGTTCCTGATCCAGAAGCAACTCCGGGAGGTCTGACGATGCGGGTCTCGGTCGTAGTGCCCACTTTTCGAAGGCCTGAACTGCTCGATCGCTGCCTCGCCGCGCTGGCGGCTCAGAATCACGACCCGGCAGACTATGAGATTCTTATCGCCGACGACGCGGCGAGCGCGGAGACCCGGCGGCAGGTCGAGGAATGGTCCATGCGGGCCGATCCGCGTGTGCGCCGTACCTGCCGGTTCAAGGCGCTCACGGTCCAGCGGCGGCCCGCAACGCCGGATGGCGACTGGCACGCGGGCCGATCATTGCCTTCACGGACGACGACTGCATTCCTGATCCCGGGTGGCTCCGGGCGGGAGTTGCCTCATTTGCCGACGGAGTCGCGGCCGTGACCGGACGGGTCGTAGTGCCGCTTCCGAAGACTCCGACCGACTATGAACGCGACGCCGCCGGGCTCGCAGTCGGAGAATTCGTCACGGCCAACTGCTTTGTCCGACGAACGGTGCTCGAGCAAGTAGGCGGCTTCGACGAGCGATTTCGGGCCGCCTGGCGCGAGGATAGCGATCTCCATTTCAACCTTCTGCGGCAGGGCGGGCGAATTGTCACGGCCCCCTTCGCGGTCGTTGTCCACCCCGTGCGGCCGGCACGCTGGGGCGTCAGCCTCAAACAGCAAAAGAAAAGCCTGTTCAATGCCTTGCTCTACAAGAAACACCCGGGGCTCTATCGCCAGCGCATCCGCGCCTGGCCGCCGTGGAATTACTATGCCATTCTGGCTGCGCTTGGCTTCTCTCTGGCGATGTGGACTGCTGGCCAGCCGCGTATGTTCACATTCGCCTTGATCGCATGGTTCCTGCTCACTGCGGAATTCTGCCGGCGCCGGCTCGAGAGAACGTCGCGTGCTCCCGGGCATGTGATCGAGATGATTGTGACTTCTGTCGCTGATCCCGCCCCTGTCGGTCTTCTGGCGGCTCTACGGGGCGTGGCGATATCGCGTGCTCTTTTTCTGAGGAACCGGTCGTCCTTGAAAGGACTTCGCCATGGTCAGGCTTCCCAGGTTTCTTCAGGTTGAACTGGTCGGCCAGTGCAACCTGCGCTGCCAGATGTGCCCCATCCAGTTTCGCCGCGACGGTCCTCCTTACGGTCCCCCGGCCTTCATGGAATTCGACGTTTTCACACGATTGATCGGCGAGTTTCCCGACCTGGAGGAGCTTCAGCTTCAGGGGCTGGGCGAGCCGATGATGCATCCCCGGTTCTTTGAAATGATCGCTTACGCCGTCGGGCGAGGGGTTCGGGTCGGCACCAACACCAATCTGACGCTCTTGAACGCACGCCGCGCCGAACTGTGTGTGACCAGTGGGCTCGGCGAGCTTCACGCCTCGATCGACGGCGCACTCGGCCGAAGTTTATGACCGGATTCGCGTCCGCGCCCATTTCGAGCGGATCATTGCCAACCTGGAGCGGCTGGTGGAGACACGCACCCGGCTCGGTAGCCCGACGCCGCGAATTCGGATGGTCGTGGTGGCGATGCGCCAGAACATCCATGAGTTGTCCGAGCTTGTACGGCTGGCTCATCGCCTGACGATCAATGAGGTTTTCGTTCAGCATCTCTGTCACGATTTCCAGGAATCCAGCCTGCCTGCCCAGTACCGCCCGATGCGCGATTTCGTGACGGCCGAGACTCTCACGTCCGAGGATCCCGAACGGATTGATCTTCTTTTCGACGAGGCGCACGGCGTGGCCTGCGAACTGGGCGTGAATCTTCGACTTCCCCACACACGTCCTCGTCTGCACCCTCCCGGAACTCCCGGTCCAAAGCGTTGCGATTGGCCCTGGCGTGGTGCCTACGTGAGTTATCAGGGGCTTGCGATGCCCTGCTGCATGGTCGCCACGCCCGACCGGGTTCAGCTTGGCGACATGGCCCGTCACGGGGCACGGGCGGTCTGGAACGGGAAGGATTACCAGAATTTCCGCGATCAGCTCTCGTCGGACCAGCCGCCGGAAGTCTGCCGGTCGTGCTCAATCTACTCAGGGACGTTTTGAGTCGCTTGAGGAGATGAGGGCTCGCTCTTGCAATTCGCTTCCTGTTGCTGCAGGCTTGTGGAATCGTTGACAGACCGAGTCGCTTGCAGGGGTAGAGAACGTGAAGATCGTGGTTCTGGACGGGCGGCCGCTGGCGACCGAGCGGGCCGCGTGGGCGGGCCTGGACCGGCTGGGCGAACTGGTGGTTCATGATTACAGCACGGCCGAGGAGATCCCCGTCCGTGCCGCGGGCGCGGCGGTTCTGGTGATCAACAAATCGCCGATCACCGCAACGGTCATCGCAGACTTACCCGAGCTTCGATTCGTCACCGTGACGGCCACGGGCTTTGATTGCGTGGATCTGTCGGCGGCACGAGCCAGGGGCATACCGGTCTCGAATGTCCCCGAATACGGGACGCTCTCGGTGGCCCAGTACGTTTTTGCCCTGCTCCTGGAACTGTGCCATCACACGACCCTGCACGGTGACGCGGTCCGAGCGGGAGAGTGGACGCGACAGCCCGACTTCTCACTGCGCAAGACGCCTCTGTACGAGCTGGCCGGCAAGACCATGGGCATCGCCGGTTACGGGAGGATCGGTCGGCGAGTGGGCGAGCTGGCCCGGGCGTTTGGCATGAAAATCCTGGCCTGCGACCCGACAGCACCGCCGGCCTCGGCCTCCGACACCGTTACCTGGTGTGACCTGGATGGGCTTTTTGCCGGCTCCGACGTGATCAGCCTGCACTCTCCGCTCACAGAACAGACCGCCGGGCTGGTCAATCGACGACGCCTTGAGCTCGCCCGTCCGGGTGCGTTCCTGATCAATACGGCGCGGGGCGCGCTTGTTGTGGAGGAAGACCTGGCCGAAGCCCTCAATACGGGCAAGCTGGCCGGCGCCGCCCTGGACGTGGTGGCGCGAGCCCATCAGGCCCGAAAATCCGCTTCTCGGAGCCAGGAACTGCCTGATCACTCCCCACATCGCCTGGGCCACCGCGGAAGCGCGCGGGCGACTCATGGACGCCACCGCGGCCAACGTTTCCGCCTTCCTCGCCGGGCAGCCGATCAACGTGGTGAACTGATCAATTCGGCGAATCATCTCGGCCTGGAGTGTGCGCCGCTTTCGCTCCACGTCTCGACCGGGCGGCCGCCTTGGTTTTCGGTTCGGCCGAGACCTGTGAAGTCTCCTTATCGAGCCGTGCTGCGAGCTTGGCGGTTTCGTGGAATTCGTGCGACGGGCTGAGCTGTGGCCGGGGCTTGATCGCTGGATCGAGACCGGCAAGCGCCTTGGACACTTCGGAATTCTTACTCAGCGCCGCGTACTTCTCTTTGGTCGTCGTGACAAGCTGGTTAAGGTCGTGAACTGCCTGTACATAATCATCGTACTTGCTCTGAACCTCGTCGTCGATCTTCTGCTTCGCCTTGGGATCGGGCGGGTGGCTCTTGAACTGGGCAAGCTGCTGGTTTTGCATATTGATCGTCGCATTCAGTTGAGTGCGTGTGACCACCAGTTCCTGGTAGTCGGCCTGAGCGTAACTGTTCGCGATGCGTCCGCGGTAGCGAGGAAAACGATTAATCTGCTGGTTGACCATGTTGAGCTGATTTCGGAATTGAGCGATCTGTGCCGTCATGCCCTGGATCATTGCCTGATAATCCTTGGGGCTGAGAGTCGCTTGCTGCTGGATTCGGGCGTAATTCCATTGCTTTGCAAGCCGCTTGGCCTGGCTCGCCTTCGCTTTCACTTCCGCCTCGGCTTCGAGCACGTATGTTGGACCCATGGCCTTCAGGCCGTTTTTCTTGAGGATCTGCTCCTGAGGTGATTCCGCGTCCTGCCCCGGCTCGACGCCGCGAGCCGACGTGGCCCAGGAAGTCACCGTGATCAGAAGCAATCCCAGCGTCCACGTCCCCATGGATCGTCCCATGGTATTTCCTTTCCTGCTATCGACCCGTCGCGTGCCGAGCAACTCCAGATCTTCGTCCGCTATTCTATGCGATCTTCCTGGTATTCAACACCGGATCTGGGGCCATGTGACCGCGGTCGGCTCAAGAAAACCCGCGATGATTTGAGCGGTCCAAGAATCCTCTGGATTTGCGAGGAGACTGGCGATTGCGCCCTTCTCGAGCCGGAGGATGCTCACGGACGAAGCCCGGGCGCGTTATGGTGAGTAGAAACGGCCGCCTGCGGTGCTGCGGGCGCGGCCTGTGCCGCCCGGCCAAGGACCGTAGCGGGGCAATCCGCTTCGACGAGAAATGGAGTGATCCGACCATGATGTGTTCCCGATCCGTGACGAGGCGAACCTTCTTCGAGGGCACGACCGCGGCGCTTGCCGCCACCACCCTCTTCAGTTCTCAGGCCGCGGAGGAACGGGCTTCAGACAGCGATTCTGAGCTCGGTTTCCCTCTCCTGGATCTTCATGCTCACCTGGACAACTCCAGCATAGACCCCGTGGTGCGGCTGGCTCGCGAGCGAGGCGTCCACCTGGGGATCGTCGAGCACGCCGGCACGAAGGAAAACAAGTATCCGACCGTCCTCAGCTCGGACGAAGAGCTGAAAGCCTATCTGAAGATGCTCGACGGCAAGAGCGTCTATAAAGGAGTCCAGGCAGAGTGGACCGATTGGATGACCTGTTTTTCCCCGGCGGTTCTGAGCCAGCTCGACTACGTGCTCACCGACGCAATGACATTCCCGGGCCGCGATGGGCAACGGATCAAGCTCTGGGAAAAAACCGCCTTGGATCAGGTCGACATAAAAGAGCATGAGCACTTTATGGACCGCTTCGTGGACTGGCACGTCGAGATCATGGCCACCGAGCCGTTCGACATCCTGGCCAACGCATCGTGGCTGCCCGACGCCTTGATGCCCGGTTACGACGAGCTCTGGACCGAGCGGCGGATCCAGAAGGTGCTCGACGCCGCGCTCAAGTACGGCATCGCGATCGAGATCAGCGCGAGCTACAAGCTGCCCAGACTGGCATTCTTGAAACAGGCCAGGGCTGCCGGAGTGAAGTTCAGCTTCGGGTCGAACGGCCGTTATCCCAACATGGCTCACCTCGATTACAGCATCGCCATGGCCAAAACAATCGGACTCCGGGCGTCGGACATGTTCGAACCTGGCCGGGACGGTCAGAAGGCCGTCCAGAGGAGGTTGCACTGAACGGGGCCCTGGACAGGTCCGAAATCTGCTCGATCGAGACGATCGTCATAATGAAGCTCGGGGCACTTCATAGGTATCCCGAGTCGATCCTGGTCGGTCTCGCAAATTGCTGAGCTCAATCGGCGTCGCCACGATCGTCATGGCGTATACGAGAGGACCCGGGCGTCTGCGCGGGGATCGTCACTGATTTGACGGACGTGATCGAGAGGCTACCGGGCCGCGCGCCGTTCGCCGGCACGGCACCGCCCCCTGACGAGCTCACGAGGCCATAGCTCGTGCCTAGCTGGATCGTGACCGAGCTCGTGCCTGGGTTGACCAGTACGAAGCCGTTGGCAAAGTTTCTCTGATAGACGCCCCATTCCGCGTTCCAGTAGTCGGAAAGGTTGGCCACGGGTGGTTCGACGTAGGTTCCCAGATTAACCGCGTACTCGGGGTACCACTCCAGGCTGTTCGTCTCGAACATATTGAGGTAGGACTGGTGGCCCTTGGTCAGCAGGTGAGAGCCGACGACGAACCAGCGCTGGTCGGTATTGGTGCCGGCAATGTACGACTGGCCGATGATGATCTTACCCTGCGATGTCAGCTCGAGAATCCGACCCATCTGGAGCTGCCAATCGCTCGTGGCGTACGCGCCGGAGGGACCTGGGATCGCGAAACCTTCATTCATTCCGCCGTCGCCTACCGCATAGTTGGTCGTGTCCCAGCCCGTGATCAGCGCCCCGAGATTGGGTAGGTAGTAGAACTTCTCCGGTTGCGCGTGCAGGGTCGCTGCGCAGTAGCTGCCGTACTCGTTCAGGTTGGGGATCCACCAGGTCAGACAGGTGGCAACGTTGTTGAACAAGGCGTACGCGGGACTGACCTGACCGAAGAGAACATCCTGCGTGTAGCTGTCAGCGAAGACGCCGTCGTTCTGGTTGTCGCGTAACCGCTGCATGGCCGAAGTAGTCCAGTAGTTGGGGAAACCCGATCTCGGGCTGCCATTGGCGAAGACGATGTTCATCACGTACCAGTCCCAGGCCGTCTGCTCGACCCGGCTCGTAGAGTCATGCAGAAACCAGCTATTGTTCTGGTTCACCGTCGCGAAATCGTTGGTCCATGTGTTGCCGTCGATGAATTCTGCCGTGCCGCAGCCGAGTGCGAGCTGGTAATGGAGCACGATGAAGTGGGGATTGAGCTGCCGCACTCTCTGCGTCCAGGAGAGCAGCTCCTTCTGCGTGCCGACATAGTTCGACGCGATGAAGTTCCACTGAGCCGTCGTGGGCTGGTCGGGCAACTGATCAGTGAATACCAGGATCTGGCCACTACTGTTAGGGAAAGACCGTGCCACGCTGCCGATCGTCTGTGCGTGAGCCGTGACCGCGCCTGCAATCAGGCCGAAAATCAAGCCGGTGCATCGAAGGTGATGTCCAAGTGTGCTGCGCATAACGCCTCCTGAGCGGCCAATACGCCGCCGCTCGAGCCATGATGCAAGCAAGTTTGATTACCCGGATGTCATGGCTGTTTTGTGAATGAGTCTGTGCATGTGAAGATCCGATTAATCGGACTTCTCATAACAACCCTCAACTAAGCTCATGTCAAGAAATTTCATTGGCAAGATCGCGCGATCAGAGCGCCGGCGTGATCTGAATGAGTGTTTAGAGTCAGCTCCAGCAGTTCCCGTCGGACTCCGGCAATCCTTCTGGCAGGCTCTGCTGAAGCTCCAGGAAGCAGACTTGTAAGGGCTGCTCGGATATGTTCGAATCGGACGATCATTGACCTCGAATCTGCTTGAAGAGGCGCTTGCGGATGGCTCGTGTTCGAACTGGTGAATTCACGATTAAACCTACGTACATCTTGCTTGCTGTTTGGGGTCTTTTCATCCTTTATGGGACGACAATTCCGTTCGATTTTTCGGCGAGCTCTGCTCAGGTGGCGGCCAAGATTGACCAGGTCCTCGAGCGTCCCTGGCAAGCTGCGTCCCGGATGGACGTCCTGAGCAATATCTTGCTCTTCATGCCGTGGGGATTCCTGTGTTCCGTCGGTCTAGCGGGTCGCCGTACCGGTTATGCCCTCACGTTGCTGATCGCGTCACTGACCGGGCTGGCACTGAGCGCGACAGTGGAATCACTCCAGCTCTTTGCCCCGACGCGGACCACATCCCTGATCGATCTGGCGACCAACTTTTCGGGCTCACTGATCGGCGCTTTGATCGGCTGGCCCGTGGCGCGATGGGCGAGTCCACTGGCGCTGCCATGGTTAAGCAAACTGGTCGGCCGTCGGCCCGTGCTTGCGTGTTCCTTGCTTGTCGCCGCGGGTTTGACAGTGTCCAGCCTGGCCCCCTTCGACGTGAGCATCGACATTAGCGAGCTCAAGACCGCGATCAAGTCGGCCCGGCCGCTACCCTTCGGACCAACCATCGATGGCTCGGAAGTTGCTGCGGAGCCCTGGTCGTGGACCCGTGAGACGCTGACCTGGATGATGGCCGGGGGGCTGTTCCTGCTAGCTTTCCGCGAGGGAGGCCGCACCGGACCGGGAGCGATTGGTGGCAGCGTAGCGGTTGCCGGCGGCCTTTGCCTGGCCACCGAGTTGCTACAGATCATGATCCGCAGCCGGTCCGCGGATGCGACCTCCGTCGTCTGGTCTATCTTGGGCTCGCTCTCAGGAGCAACGATCGTTGCGCGTGCTGGCGCAATGGCACCTCGACATTGGCTTGGCCCCGCATTGGTGGTCTGGTACCTGACCGGAATGATCGAGGCCTGGACTCCGCCGCACTTGGCATGGCCCGACTCAAGAATTCTGAGCGCCGAGCGGCTGGTTCCCTTCCTGGCCTATTATCGCCGGACCGACATCTACGCCCTGGCCGACCTGATCAGTCAGACCATGTTCTTTGTTCCGCTCGGCGCCATGCTCGGTGCGCGAATCTCCAGGATATCCGTATGGAACGCTGCAACAATCGGGTTCGCGCTGGGACTGATCCTGGAACTGGGGCAGTTGTTCCTTCTGGATCGTACCTGCGAGATCACCGATGCCCTGTCCGCAGGCTTCGGTGCCGGACTGGGCGTCTGGCTGTGGCGCTGGGGCGAGTCGCTGCGCGATCCGTCTCAGGGTGTGATCCGATATCGTATCGGGACAGGCAATCGCTCGACTTGACACCGGACTAGTGAGGTTTCGACGTCTTTTGATACGAAAATCTCGTGACGCTGCTGGAAAGCAACAGACGGCTGTCATGGGTGCACCATTTGGAAAGAATTTCTTGATCGTCACAGCGACTTCGCTAGAATCGAGTAGCCTTTGATGCAATACTCGCTGCCTGCATTCAATCAGAGAATCCTTCAGGAATGGTAGGTTGAGATGCAACTCGAAATGAGCGGACATCGAACCCTGGCGATTCTTGGGTCACTTGCCGTGCTTTTTGCCATCGCCGGGAAAGCTGAGGGTGGCATCAAGGTCGCCAATCCCAAGGTGACACAGATTGGTGATCCGACCATCGAGTACAGCGTTTCTGTTTACTTGACTCCGGGCTCTACTCTCTACGCGTCGCTGCAACCTGTCATTGCTCTCAACCTGCTCGCTGGAGTCGGTCCTATACCGATCGTGAGCGGCAGCGGGCTTTATGGAACTTGGTTTAATTGGTTAGCCCTGATCGGCCCTTCTCACAACGAGAATGTCACGATCACCGAGCCGAACGGCACGCAGACGTTTAACGTCATCGCCACCAGCGTGGCCTTCGACTATCTAGGCAGCAAGATCACGAACAATACGACCCAGGAAGAGCTGCTTGGTACCTTTGTCATTACCCAACCATTCAGTTCTTTGCCACTGCTGCCAGGAGGCTCCGAAATCCCGATCTCTTACAGCATCCAAGGCGTGCCGCAAAGTACTCCTCTGGAGTTCAGCGTGGTGCCTGAGCCCTCGTCGCTCGTTGTTGTGGGTTTGGTGGGCCTGTCGGTCTCTGGCTATGCTCTGTTGCGACGTAGGCGCCGCGCGGCTTGAGAGCCGGCGTATCCTGGCTGTTCTTCAACGATCAAAACTGGACCCAGTGGATTCCTGTCTTGGATCTGCCGGGTCTGCGTGTTGAAGCGGCCTTTGGTGCTAACTCACCTCACCGTGGACACGCAGACCGAGCTCCCAATGGCGACACGACCAACGCGGCCTTATATAACCCTCAGGCTCTGCCAGCCCGGAAAGTGCCGGCTCGCTTATTGAACCCGGCCCGGACCAAGGTTCACCAGGCTACCCAGCAGGCTTTGAATCTCGGGTCGAGCGAGGATGGGCGCAAGCTCCGGATCGGTCTTGATACGCTGTCCCAGCTTGGGATTCGAGTCGATCGCCTCGCGCAGGAGAATGGCAATACGGCCGGTGCACTTGCGGGCGATCTCCTCACGATTCGCGCGGTCGAGCACGGTGTCGTCCTTGGCTGCCGCAAAGCAGTGTGCCATCAGCTTGGCCGCGTCAAGGATCCCTTGCTCGGAGCCCGCCGTGGCCTTGGGCAGATCAACGGCCACACGAATCGCATCATCATAGGCGTGCAGCTTGACACATACCTTCGCCAGAATTCCCAGATGACCGGCAAGCATGAGGCGATAGGCCGCCACTCTTCCATCGGTCAACTTGACAGCCTGCCGCTGGTGCGCGACGGCAGCTTCGATCGACTCTTTGGCCTTCACCGGCTGGCCGATCTTGACCATCAGCTTGGCTTGCTGTTCATAGACGTAGCCCAGGTAATTCTGAGTGTCCACGGCCTTCGGATTCTCGCTGGCGAGCCGATCCAGTCCCGCTATGGACGTTGTCAATGATCGGCGTGCATCCTCGGTGCGGCCAGCGGCATCAAGGACCTCGGCCAGGTTGTTCTGGGCGATGGCCAGCATCTGGCGATCTGCCCGTGCGGCTGGCTTGCGGGCGGCGAGGTCCTCGGAGATTGCGATGGAACGCCGCAGCGAATCTTCCGCTCCGGGCCGTCCCGCGGCTCGTTGCAGCTCGCCGAGATTGCTGAGCATCGTGGCTTGCTCGCGGAGGGTCACCGGAGTACGGGCCGCCTTGTCTTTGAAATCCAGAACCGCGAGCCCACGGGCATAGGAGGATTCGGCCTGGTCCACCCGATTTGCGGCGGCCAGATTCGCGCCGAGGCTGTTCAGACAGCGCCCGAGCTCGATCTGGTAGTCGATGTTCGCCGGAAATTCCTTCGCCAGTTGCTCACTGATCCGGAGTGATTCCTGAAAACGAGCCTCGGCCGTTTCTTTCCCCGCGGCCTCTAGTGCGCGGGCCAGGTTTCTGAGGTTGCCGGCCAGGTTGTAACGATAGCGGGGCGCATCGGGAAATTGCTTGACGAGGGCAGCACTGAGCCCGCGCGCTTGCTCCATCTCGGCGATCGCGCCTTCGGTGCGTCCGTTCTCCAGCATCAGGTATCCCAGGTTGTTGCGGCATTTTGCGAGGTCGAGCCGCACCTGCGCATCCGCGGGCTGTCTGGAAGTCAGATCGGCGTTCAGTGTGATCCCGCGGCGGAGGACAGGCTCCGCCTCGCTGCCGCGGCTTTGCTCGGCCAGAAGACCGCCCAGGTTCGAGCAGGCACGGGCCAGCTCTCGACGGAACTCGGGCCGGTCGGGAAAGTCCTGGCTGAGCCGTTCCGCTTCCGTCAATTCTCGACGGTAATGTGCCTCCGAGTCGGTCCAGCGGCCATCTGCCTGCTCGATCATCCCCAGGCTGTTGGCGGCCTTTGCGAGTGTTTCGCGAAATCGCGGAATGGTCGGGAACTCGGCGATCAGGGGCTCGAGCAGCTTCAGGGCGCGACCGAAGGCATCCTCGGCGAGCTTCGTATCGCCCAGCTCCATCAGCAGAAGCCCCAGGGCGTCCTCGGTCAAGGCAAGATCATTGCGCAGCTCGCTCTGCTTCGGTGCGGCAGCCATTCCCTTCTCGAGCTCGGCGATGGCCTGGACGTAGATCGGTCGGGCACCCGTGAAGTCACCCTTCCGGCGCAGCAGATCCGCCTGGCTTTTCAGCGTCCGCGCCCGCAGCCAGCGATCCTCGGGTGCCGGGTTGGCGGCCTCTTGAGTCTCCTCGATTCGGAGTGCATCACGATAGAGAGGCTCGGCCTGGTCGTTTTGGCCGCGGCGAACCAGCAGGTCGCCCAGGCGAGTTTGAGTCAGCGCCACGGCGCGCCGGACCTCGCCATCGGCAGGCCGGGTCTTCTGCAAGGGATCGAGAATGGCCAGGGCACGGCGATATGCATCGTTTGCTTCTTCAAGGCGCCCTAGCTTTTTATGAATATCGCCCATCCTCTGAAACGCGCGACCGTGCTCCAGGCGAACGGCCGGTTCGTCGGCGGCCTGTCCCGTCAAGGTCTGGTAGTGAGCGAGCGTCTTTTCGAGGAATTCTTTCTGCAAGGGATCGAGACGATCCTCGAGCCAGTTCTCGGCGACCTTGGTGTACATGTCGTCGACCGCTCTGCGGGCTTGCTTTCCCTGGAGCTTGGCTTCGTTCCGTTCGCGAGTGACCAGCACCGTGCCCACGCCCAGGGCGATCGTCGAGGTCAAGAGCAGGCCGGCGGCGGTGGCCACGGCGGTCCGATGCCTGCGCGCCCACCGCTGGGCACGCTGGGTCCAGGGCTCGGCAAAGGCATGCACGGGCTCGTCGGCCAGATAGCGCTGAACGTCCTGAGCCAGCAGGGTTGCCGTGGCATAACGCTCGTCTCTCGCTTTCGAGAGCGCCTTCAGGCAGATTGCCTGAAGCGCCGGATCGAGCGCCCCGTTGAGCGCGCGCGGCGGCCGCGGTGGCTCCTGCCGAACGCGGTGGAGGATCTCCATCGTCTTTTTGCCCGTAAACGGAGGCTCACCGGCCAGGATCTCGTAGAGAACGGCTCCCAGCCCATAGACGTCGGTCCGCTCATCGATCTGGTCGAGCTGGCCACTGGCCTGCTCGGGCGCCATGAATCCAGGCGTTCCCAGGAGCTGGCCGTGCATCGTGCCGTCGGGACCGGCCCCCGAGTCGAGCCGTGGCCGTTCGATCGAGCCGCTCGAGGCATCAGTCCCCTGCGCCAGGGTTTCCTGCGGATTGAGCGTGCAATCAAACCCGAGACTCGGTTCGGAAAGGTTGACGGAACCTCCGATGCGGGATGCCTCCCCGACGATTCCGCTTGCAGGCGGCTGCCCGGTGAGGGGACCAATCTGCTTGGCAATGCCCCAGTCGAGCACGATGACCTCGCCAAAGTCACCCAGGATCACGTTCTGCCCCTTGAGATCGCGGTGGATCACTCCCCGCGAATGGGCATACGCGATCGCATGGCAGACCCCGAGAAACGCGCTCAGCAGATTGACCAGCGCGAGCGGGTCGACCGTTCCGGCCACGCGCTCCTTGTGGTACGAGCGCGTGGCCTCGCTCAGCGTTCGGCCCTTGACGAACCGCATTGTATAAAAGGGAACCGGGCCTCCACCAAGTTCGTAGACCGGGACGATCCCGGGGTGCTCGAGCTGAGCGGTGATCTTGGCCTCGTAAAGGAATCGCGAGCAGATGGTCGAATTGTCGGTCTGCTCCGGACGCAGTTCCTTCAGAGCGATCTGGCGGCCCAGAGAGCCGTCGCGCGCGACCCAGACCTGCCCCATTCCGCCCTTCGCGTGAAGATGGGTTCTCGTGTACCGGTCGGCATTCTCATCTTCGGAGGCTCTCAGCGAACCGAGGCGTTCATAGCTTGCTGCCGGCGCCAGGGTCTCCGCCAGGTGCGCTATCTCGTCGCCTATCGTGGCCCCGGCGTCGCGGATGACATCGATAAACCGTCCATCCACGGTGGCGGCCAGGGTCGCGGTTGCGTCACCTCCGTGCTCCTTCAGTTGCTCCCCGACGAGGCTTTCAATCTGGCTCTTTTGGTCGATGGTCAAGCAGCCGCGATCCACCAGCCGATCGGCCAGCGAAACGGACTTGCCCGTGACCCATTCGGCACACGTCTCAGCGAGCTGATCGGCCTCCACGGCTCCCGACTGGAACGCGACCATGCCGAACAGGAGATCGTTCTGGGTGCTCATCGGATTCCTTGATTATCAAAACTGCCGGATGCTGAGTTCGTCGCCTGTGCAGCCGGAACGAACGAGGCGAATGGATCAGTCCCTTGAGACAATCGACGGAGGGACATTTTGCCAGAATTTGCTTGAGTCTACGGGAAGAACAGGGTCGAGGCCCCCAACTCATTCACCGCGACAGGCTTCCGAATTGTCGATTAGCGTCCTTCAACAGTGAGTCGGGTTCAAGAGTGTATCACGCCACCCCGAGATTACGGCATGTCGGAATCGTTGCTTTTTCTCACCGTTGATGAATTGCATGCATGAATGCAGAGCCTCAGAAGGAAAGAATGCAAGGTCTGTCCATGGACCCGCCTTGTCTCTCTCACAAGAATAAGAGGGATGTGCCAGTCTCCTTTTAAGGCATTACCGGACAGCGCCAGGTCATGAGAAGACTGAATCTCATTTTTCTTATGGGCATGGTCACAGCGGGACTCGCGCTGAGCGGAGCATTGTACCTCGCGCACAACCGCCAGGTTGCGAGAAACGCCTCGGCGCTTTTACTCCATGCGCACCGGACCGAGGAGCGTGGCGACGCACCGGCAACATGCCAGGTACTTCGTCGGTACCTGAACCTCAAACCGGCCGACCAAGAAGCCTGGCGGTGGTATGCCAGGATTCTTGACCAGGTCTTAAGCGGAGCCGATCGCGGCAATGAACTCTATCTGGTCTACCAGGAGGCGTTGCGCCACAACCCCGACGACCGCTCCCTGGAACGTCGCTGCGTCGACCTCGCCCTGGAGCTTCGTCCCCAACGTACCGCGGATGCCAGACGCTACCTCGGACTCCTGCAGTTGGCTCCTGCCGAAGCGTTGAAGAAGGATCAGCGGGCAGTCGATGCGGCCAGGGAGCTTGCCGAGCTCAAGGAGCTTGAGGGCAAGTGCCTGCTTCTCGAATCGGATTACCAGACAGCCGCGAACGCCTTCAGCGAGGCGATCTTCCACGATCCAGCCCGTCTCTCGTGCTACATGCAACTCGCCCGGCTCGAGCGTGGCGAACTTCGCAGGAACCCCAGGGACCCCGATGCCAGGATCGAGCAGATGGTCGCAAGCAATTCCCGATCCGGGCTGGCTCATCTTTACCGCTTCCGATACGCCTCGGAATTCCGCCTACCCGCCGCGGACAGCGACCTGAAAGAAGCGCTGGCTCTTGCTCCCGAAGACTCCGAAGTTCTGCTCACCGCGGCGCTGGTCGCCGAACAGCGAAAAGATCCCGATGGTGCTCGGTCTCTTCTCGAGAAAGCGCAGACGCTTCATCCCCAGAACGTCGAGCTGGCCCTGGCCTCTGCCCGACTCGAGCTACGAGAAAAACGTCCCGACCGAGCCGAGTCCGTGCTGCGGCGATCCTATCGAACCTATAAGAACAACCCGCCCGTTGATCTCCTCTTTCTGCTGGCCGAGGCGTTGATCGTACAGGACAAGATCGAAGGGAGTGACGGCGCGCGTGTCTTCATGGTACGCCTGGAACAGACGGGCTATCGCGAAAGTTACGTGCAGTTTCTCGAGGCGCTGCTGGAGGTTCAGAACAAGCGGTGGAACACCGCGGTCTCCAGGATCGAGTCGGCCCTGGCTGTGGTCAAAGCCGAGCCGCAAATGTCTACCCGGCTCTCCTTGATGCTGGCTGAATGTTACTCGCAACTGGGCTGGGACGAACGACGACTCGAAGCCCTTCGCATTGCTGGACAGGGCCCGTCCGGATCGGAATCGGCACGTCTGGCGCTGGCCCGTTCGCTGGCGGAGTCGAACGATTTCGACGACGCACTGGCGATCCTGCTGCCTCTGTCTGAAAGCCGGCCCGAGCTGCGTCTCGATATCGCCCGCCTATCCCTCGAGAAGACACAGCGGCAGCCCATCGCCGCGAGGGACTGGAAATCTGTCGAACAGCGGGTGGATGAAGCCCGCAAGGCTCAGCCCGAGGCCACGGAGTCCCTTGAATTGCTTCGAGCCGATCTTCTGGCGGCTCAGGAAAAATGGGACGCAGCCCGCGCGGTTCTCACGGCGGCTCAGTCCAGGAACCCCGGCAGCCTGAAGTACCGCCTCGCGCTGGCCAAACTCGCTGAAAGCGATCGCGCCACATCTGGGTCGTTGCAAATTCTCGATCAGGCCGAGAAAGATCTGGGGCCGCAACCGGAGATTCGGCTCGCCCGGCTTGAATTCTGGGCTCGCCGCGGTGGCGGTGAGGCGAGGTCCGCCGTGGCGCAGCTTGCGGATGCCCGCGCTCGGATCCCCACTGCGGAATGCACCGCATTCCTTGATCGGCTTGCGATGACTGAGCTTCGACTCGGCGAACCGGCACTCGCCCGCCAGCACCTGAGGGAGCTCTCCGCTTTGCAACCGGACAATATCCGCGTGTTATTGGCTCGCTTCGACCTGGCACTCGCAGCCGGTGATCAGGCTGATGCCACGGAACTCGTCGAAAATCTCCGGAACCTCGAAGGAGAACAAGGAACGCACTGGCGCTTCGCTCACGCCCTGGAACTGATCGACCGGGCCGTCAAGGGTGACAGCACAGGCCTGCAAGCCGCGCAGAATCTCGCCGCGGAGCTCGCGGCGAAGCGCCCCGGATGGTGGGGGGTATCGCTCTTGGGTGCGGAGCTCGCCGAGCTTCGGAATCAGCCCGATCAAGCTCTGGACGCGTACATGGAGGCGGTCGAGCAGGGCAATTCTCAGCCCGCCGTAATCCGCCACCTTGTGCGGTTGATCCTCGAGCGGAATCGGCTCGAAGCCGTCGAGCGGCTGGCCCGGTTGGTCCGTAACAAGGATGTCGCTCGCGCGGAATTGACGGCGCTCGCCGGTGCAATCGATGCTCTGAGCAAGGGCGACGCGAATCACGCGCTGGAACGGGTCCGCGAGGTCGTGGCCGAGGACTCACGCGACTTGTCCGACCAGCTCATTCTCGGGCGTTTCCTCGCGGTTGCTAGCCAGAGTGCCAAGGCCGAAACGCACTTCCGGCGTGCGCTGGAGCTTGGCCCGGGCGTTCCTGCAACAACGTTGTCCTACGTGCAATTCCTGGTCAGCACCAAGCAAATCGAGAAAGCTCGAGCCTTCGTCGCAGCGGCCGCGAAGACCCAGCCTGCCAACCGCCCCTCGCTGACCCTGGCTTTGTGTTCGATGCTGATCGGAGACAACAATCAGGCAGAGAGTCAGATTCAGAGTGTTCTCGAAGCCAATCCCGAAGATCCGGCGGCCCTGCGCCGGGCATCGCTTTCAACCTGTCCAGCGGTCGAACGGATCAGGGGAACATCTTGCTGGACACTCTGGAACACCATGCGCCAGATGCCTCGGCCGATGATCTGGTGTGGGCTCGACGAACGCGAGCCACTCTGCTGATCCGCAACGGCCAGCCAGGCGACATCGACCAGGCCCTGAACCTCGTCGATCAGAACCTGGCGGTGGCACCAGGCGGCAGCGCAGACCGACGGCTCAAGGCGACCATCCTCGCCACGCGGCCGGCAAGTCGATCCCAGGCGATCCAGATTCTCGAGACCCTGGCGGACCGGGGAGAGCTTGACCGGCCCGGCCGTTTCCTGCTGGGCCAGCTCTACCTGAGCCAGGGACGGGAAGACGGGTACCGCCGCGAGATGCAGTCGGTTGTGAAGGGCGACGCCGTGGAGCCCGCCCACCTGGCTCAGTACATTGCTTTCTTGATCCGCCGGAACGAACTCGGCAAGGTTGACGGCTTGCTGGCTGAACTGAAGCGAATCGATCCCAGCGGCCTCGATTGGCTCAACTTGCAAGCAGCGCTTCTCGAGACTCGCAAGCAAGGGCCAAAGCTGCTGGCCTTGCTCGAGGCACATGGCCGGGAATTTCCCGACCACCTCGGCCGCGTGGCCGACCTTCTGAGTCGCTCTGGATTTGCTCGAGAGGCGGAGCAGGCCTACAAGGCGAATGTCGCTCGCGATCCTGGGCGGCCCCAGGCCGTGCTCAAACTGGTGGAATTCCTTGGGCAACAGAACCGCGTACAAGAAGCCATGAGTCTCCTCAAAAAGACATGGCTAAGCTGCCCGCGTGACCTCGTGGCAATGGCCGCCCTTTCCGTTTATGACGCGCCGTCGATCCGCCGCGAAGACCGGGAGCAGGTGGATGCCTGGGTGACCGAGGCCGCAAGTAAGTTGCCGGCGAACCCGTCGCTCATCGTCAAGCTCAGCGGGTTACGAATCCGCCAGGGCCGGTTCGAGGAGGCAGAGCGATTGTGCCGCCAGGTTCTTGAGAGTCGGCCGGATCACGCCGAAGCCCTGAATAACCTGGCCTGGCTGCTGGCGATGCGAGACCCGAAGCAGGCTGCCCAGGCACTCTCTCTGATCGACAGAGCCATCGAACTCGATCAATCCGACCCGTCTCTCGCCGATACCCGGGCGGTGATCCTCATACGATCGGGACAACACGATCGGGCGATCGCACAGCTTCAGGTGGCTCACCGCCAAGATCCCCGTGACCCCGGGGTGGCGTTTCACATGGCGTGGGCCTATCAAGCCATGGGCGACTCGAATTCGGCCCGGGCCAGGCTCCAAGAGGCCCAGCGTCTAGGCCTCGGTCCCCGAACCCTGGACCCTCAAGAACTTGTCGTCTTTGAGCAATTACGGAAGACGCTCAGTGTAAGTCCCGGTACTCAAAACCATGCAACTCCTGATCTGTGAGCCTCAGCAAGAATTCCTCTGTGACCATCGACAATCCAGCCACCATGCTTTTTTCCAGCTCCGATGGACGAGAATCTGAAAACTCTCCAGGCACCTACCCCGGCCCTCCAGGTCTGTGCATCCGCGGCCCCATGTAACCCCCTGGGAAGGTCGAAGCTCCACGGTTCTGATTTGCCTGGCTCGGATCCATTGGGAGGTAACCCTGACCGGGTATCTGCCCATTTCCCTGGAGTCGTTCCATTCCGGGCGTCATCGCTTCTCCCCGGCCGCCGTGGCGCGGGTGTTCCTGAAGCAGTGGCCCTAGCATGGGTGATTGCATCGGCACTGCGCCCAATGGCCGTAGTGTCAGTCCCCTCAGGATCTGGAGTACCTCCTGAATGACCGAATTCAGTTCGCGGCTTTCCTGCTTTCGCGACTGATCTCTGGCTTCCACATCGTTCTTGAGCCGCTCGATGTCCCGACGTAGTTCATCGATCAACGGCTCGCTCTGGGTCTGGTTCGATGGCGGCTCCCGGAGCCGCTCACCAAGTTGACCGAGCTTGGCCTCGATGCGCGCAAGCGTCAGAACCGTCGGGCCGTCAATCGTGGCTGGGTTCGTTGCGCGGGCAGGGGCGGGTTCTTTCGCGCCTTGTGCCTTGGCCTGCAAGGCGGGTGCTTGTCGCGCAATCGCCGCGTCAATCTCATCAAACCGGCTTGCCCAGCGAGCCTCGCGCTGGTGAAGAATCGACTCCAGCCGGAAAATCCGGTACTCGTGTGCGCGCCACGTCAAGCCTACCGCGACGAAGATCAGTGATGCGACCGAGAGTCCGCTCAGAATGGCGAGCAGTCGTTTCCTGCTGGGCTTGGTTGTGATGATCCGGTTGCCCAGCGGCTCAGACATCGTCATGCCGCGAGCCACCGGCAAGGTTTCCTTGTAAGCATCCCGCGTCTTACGCCGCACCGCTTCGATCCAGCGGCTCGCTTCGCTGGCCGGATCTTCGAGCTCGCGCCGGATTGATTCGGTGCCTTTGCCCTGCTTGCCCGCCAGGTATCCGATGATCATCTCGAGCTTGGTTGTCATCGAATCGCCCACCCCCCTGGAAGAACCTGGAGGCAGATCACCCATGCCGCGGCCCACTCCTGGACCAGGGAGCTCATGTCTTCGACCCGGACGATCCGCCGCGGTTGGAATCCGAGCGACTCGGCCGCCCGCCGGAGGATCCGATCGACCTCCTTCTTCACGAGGTCCCGGTCCTTCCTCCGGATGGCTTCTTCCCAGAATGGCTCGGAGAACAGGTGGAAAAGACACCAGAAGCGTTCGCGGTCGAGCGGCTCGAGAACCCCGGAAGGATCGATTCTTGACCGGACGTGCGACAATGCGGCCAGATATCCTTCCAGGGCTAGCTCTTCGCGAGCCGGCAGCGGCAGATCGCCAAAATCGCTGCGGAACTCGAGGAGAACCAGGACCAGGTGCCCCAGCGAGATGGCTCCTCCGGCTGTCCACTTGGCCACAGCCGAGCGGTCCACGCCAATCCGATCGGCCAGCTCGTTCTGGGTCCATCCAAAATAGATGAGCCTCTTGTCGATCCACTTACCAATTGCCCGGCAGCAGATTCGCGCCGGGGCTTCCTTGAATCTCCGGGCGACTGCGGCGGCAAAACCTTCGTCGCCGTCGAGTGAAAACTTGCGCAGGAACTCCTGCGCAACCCGCTCGTAGGCCTCGTCTCGGGTCGGCCGTTGCTCGGCGGGTTTCCCGGTGCGTTCCCCGTTATCCCCGGCGAATGTCCCCATCGCCGGCTCCCTTCCTGCTCGGTGCGGGCCCCTGCGGTTCTCCGTCCTCGTACCCAAGAGCTTACCGGCTCATAAGGGCCGGAAAGTGAGTGGCATTCACGTTCGGCAGCCTGATCAACCACTACTATAGGCTTCGGAGTGGCATCCGGGGAGGCATCGGTCCGACCCTGAGCACGAGTCTCTGGCAATCGACGGAGAAAGAGGGGCGCCCGACACGGATGCAGGACGCCCCGACCCATCGGCAACGGGCAGACGCCATGCCGATGGGTTTAGTCGGCATCGTCCCAAAACCCTCGTCTCTTGCGTTGACGAACTGACAGGCCGGCGCGACATACCAACCCGAAGCGTCAGCGAGGGGTTACCCATTTCCCCGCATGGATTTGTGTCGACCCTCGCTGACGCTTCGGGCTAGTATGAACGGCCCGCCAAGTGTCAAGCGAGACAAGTCCACGTTGACCCCACTTTGGGACGATGCCGTTTAGTCTCAATCCGGACGACGAGACCCGGGGACGCCGCCAACTTCGAGGAGCCGCAAGCCGGCCGCGGGAAACCGGCGAGTCCAAAGCCGGTCCCTTCCTTCGACCGCCCCGGTTCGACAGCATGAAAAACGGAACAACGCTCAGGACAAACGGCTCGATCGCCTCTAGGGATCAGAGTTTTCGTGTATCGCATCCTGATGGTTGACATCGCGCATGCAATACACACTGCGGAGCCGGGTTGCTGGAGAGGACAGGACGTGGCGATCGATTTCGAGATCACCCCTATCGCACGAGACGCTACGATTCGCCCTTGAATCCCAAGAAAAACAGGAAATGCGGATCTCCGGAGGAGATCACAAAGACCTATCGACACTTTTATGACGCTCTATGCTGAGGAAGACTCTTCCCAGCAATGACATCAAGCAGACTCCCTCGCGCTCATTTTGAATGCAAGAAATCTTACAGCCGTGCATTTTGTGAACGGATGGATGCATTTATGTGTGATTGGCTTTAATTGGCATCAGCGTGTTGGAGCCTCTAGCAGCCTTGAAAACCGCATGTGTCGTCATTACTCACTGGCCGATCTACTTTTGGAGCGGAGATTCCAAGAAAGCGGTGTGTCATCGCTCTCAAATACCACTCATCCATGTCTGACACAAGTAGCGCAATTAGGCACTTTTAATCGTGGCCTTTGCACCACTTTGTTGCTCTTCCGATGTTCTCAGGGCCTTTTGTTCTTGAATCTCCGTTGTGCGCTTTGTATATAAGGGGAGTCAATCATTGTACCTTCCGTGCTATCACCCAGAGGTAGGTTGTCCCAATCACGTTTGATGATCCTCAAGGATGTCCGAATATCGGTTGGGACTGTTCAATGCTGGCGGACGTTACGGTGGTTGGCGGCCTGGCGCGGCACTCTTTTGAAGCAAGGTTCTGATCGACCGTCCTGCTGACCGGAAGGAGTCCGGTACCAGGAAGGTCTCGTGAAAACACTTGAGATTTCTCTCGCGGCGTTTATCGAAGCGGAGCCCGGCCCATGCATAGCGGAGGTAGGGAGATGATTTCCGAGGATCTGACAGGTCCGGCGCCAGGGCGATCGACACGCGAATTGCCCGAGAATCGGCTGAAGGCCATCTTCGATATCGGCGTGGCCGGCATCTTGCTCGTCCTGGCGTCACCGCTCATCCTGCTCTGCTTGATCGCCGTCCGCCTGGGGTCGAAGGGATCGCCGATCTACTCGCAAAAGCGATTGGGATCTCGTCGGTCGAGTCTTCACGATCTACAAGATCCGGTCGATGTACCAGGACAGTGAGCAGTACCACGGCCCGATGTGGTCGGCTCCGGGAGACCCTCGCGTCACGCCGATTGGACGCATTCTCCGGGCAACGCATCTCGACGAACTTCCGCAACTGCTCAACGTGGTGCGTGGCGAGATGAGCCTGATCGGACCCCGGCCCGAGCGGCCCGAGATCGCCGCCCAGCTCGAGCGCAGCCTCTCCGGCTATGGCGATCGCCTGCTGGTCAGGCCGGGACTGAGCGGCCTGGCCCAGGTCCTTCAGGGCCCCGATACAGCTCTTCATGGCGTGCAAACCAAACTGCGCTACGACCTCTACTATCTGGAAAACCAGGGCTTCTGGCTCGATCTGCGAATCGCCCTGGCCACGCTGCTTCACCTGGTGCGAATACCCGGCCCGATCATCGCCCGGGTCTTCGGATTTCCGTTTTACGACCATCTCCCCGTTGAATCCATTCTCCCTGGGGAAACAATCGCCGTCAGCTCGCGCATCCGACCGGATTATGTGAATTCGGCTGCCATGTGACGGGATCAGGCATTTTCAAACCGTGCCTGCGCCCTGGATGATCGGCTGTTCTGTCAGGATGCACCTTCTCTCGAACGACTGCGCGGTGACTCATGAGAAAGCTCAATCTGGTTTTCCTGGTGAGCGCGGTCATGGCACTTTTCGTGCTGGGCGGCGCGGCATACGTTGTTCGCGGCCGGCAGGTTCAACGCAACGCGTCGGCCCTGCTCGATCGAGCACATGGCGAAGAAAAGCAAGGCCAGGGTGGCAGGGCCGCGGAGGCATTCAAGCAGTACCTGAGCCTGCGGCCTCACGACGCCGAGGCCTGGCGGTCGTATGCCCGCCTCCTCGATGAGACCACGAAAGACCCTCGGCGTCGCGAGCAGGTTTACCTCGTTTACCAGGAGGCGCTGCGCTATAACCCCGGCGACCCGGCAATGGAACGACGGAGCGTTGATCTGGCCCTGGAACTGCGGCCGGAACGGACTGCCGACGCCCGGCGCTTTCTGAAAGATTTGACCGGCCGCGCGACCGAGAGCCTCGAGAAGGGCAAGGACGTTGATGAAGTGGCGAGAGCCGCACTCGAACTCGCCGAGCTCAAGGAGCTCGACGGCAAATGCCTGCTCCTGGAATCCGATTTTCAGGCGTCGGCAAGCGCTTTCAACGAGGCCATCTCTTACGACCCGTCCCGTGTTCTCTGCTATGTTCAACTTGCCCGGCTCGATCGCAACGAACTGAAAGCAGATCCGAAGGTCGCCGATAGCGACATCGCCTGGATGATCGGCAACAACCCGAAATCGGGGCTCGCGCATCTCAGTCGCTTCCGTTACCTGTCCGAATTCCATCCCCCCGCTCCGGACAGCGAGCTCAAGCAAGCGCTCGAGCTTGAGCCCGAGAACGCTGAGATCCTGCTGACGGCGGCCGCAGTCGCCGAGCAGAAGAAAGACCTGGCCGCGGCACGGTCTCATCTCGAGAAGGGTGTGAAGCTGCATCCCCTGAATGCCGCCTTCCCGCTGGCGCTGGCCGGCCTTGAGACCCGCGACGGGCATCTCGATCGGGCAGAGCCGGTGTTACGGCAAGCGGACCAGGCGAACCCGTCCCCGGATCTGGCCTTTGAGCTGGCGGTGAACCTGATCGCCCAGGACAAGATCGACGGCAAGGACCAGGCCGAGGGCTACATCGCCCGGCTGCGCGAGGCTGGGTTCGGCGAGTCCCTGGTCCGTTACCTGGAAGCACAGATTCTATACCAGCGAAAACAGTGGTCCGAGGCGATTCCCAGGATCGAGACGGCTCGAAACCTCTTGAGATCGATCCCCCGGTTCGAAACCCCGCTCAATCTCATGCTGGTCGAATGCTACAGCCATGTCGGTGCCGACGAGCAGCGGCTGGAGGCCCTCCGCCAGGCCGCCGCGGGCGGCCGCTCGCCCGAGTCCGCCCGCATCGAGCTGGGTCAGTCGCTGGCCAGGGCCGGCAAGCTTGACGAGGCGATCGCGGTTTTCCTGCCGTTGGCGGAGCGCAAGCCCGAGCTTCGGCTCGATCTCGTGTCCATCCTGATCCAGAAGGCGAGGCAGACGCCCCGCGATCCGCGGGCCTGGCAGGAAGTCGAACGGCAGTTGAAGCAAGCCGAGAAGACCCTCCCGCAGGCCGCCGAGCGGTTGACCCTGCTCCGCGCCGACATGCTGGCCGCGCGAGATCGCCTGGATGAGGCCAGATCGACCCTGACCGCGGCCCGGGCCAAGGACCCCAAGAACCTGCCGTACCGTCTCACTCTCGCCCGGCTCACCCAGCGCATGGGCAAGGGGCCCGATGCCTTGAAAACTCTCGACGAGGCCGAGAAGGAACTGGGACCGAATCCGGCCATCACCCTGGCCCGTCTCGATTGCCTGGGACAGCAAGGGGAACCGGCCAGGGCCGCGGTGGCCAGGCTGGCGGAGACCCGGCAGCAAGTGCCCGCCGCCGACCGGCCCGCGTTGCTCGACCGGCTCGCCGTGACCGAGCTCCGGCTTCGCGAACCGGCCCTGGCGCGACAGTACTGGCATGAGCTCGCAGCACTTCAGCCGGAGAACATCCAGGTCCGGCTCAACCTGTTCGACCTGGCCGTCGAAGCCGGTGATCAGGACGGTGCCGCTGATCTCGTGAAAGAGCTCCAGAAGATCGAGGGCGGCAAGGGTACCCACTGGCGATTCGCGCAGGCGGCCCTCCTGATCGACAAGGTCCGTCGCGGGGCATCGAAGGATCTGGAACCGGCCCGCGCGCTGGCCGACGAGATAACCCGCCAGCGCCCCGACTGGTGGGCCGGCCCGGCCCTGAAGGGCGCGCTGGCCGAGCTCGCCGGGACTCCCGATCCGGCGATCGAGGAATACCTCCGCGCGGTCGATCTGGGGAACGCTCAGCCGCTGCTGGCTCGTTGGCTGGTAGGCCTGCTCTACCAGCGCAACCGTTTCTCCGACATCGACCACGTGGCCCAGGTTTTGCGCGAACGCGGCATCGCCCTCGATCAGTTCACGCTGATCAAGGCCATGGAAGCGATGCGCAAGCAGGATTTCGACCAGGGGATCACGCTGGCTCGCCAGGTCTTCGGCGAGACTTCCAGCAACCCCGCCGACCATCTCACGCTCGGCCGCTTCTACGCCTCCGCCGGACAGAATGACGCGGCGGGCAAGGAATTCCGACGAGCCGTGGAGCTCGGTCCCGGACTGCCGGATGCGTGGCTGACCTATGTCCAATACCTGGTGCAGGCCAAGCAAATCGCCCAGGCCAATACCGCCATCGAGACCGCGCGACAAAAGTTGCCCGCCGATCGAGCGGCCTCGACGCTGGCTCAATGCTGGATGGCCGTCGGCGACCTCAAGCGGGCCGAGGAGTTGATCGGCAAGGCTTTGGGCGCCGAAGGCAAATCCACCGATCCCGACGTGCTCAAGACTGCCATCCAGGTAGCACTCGGCCAGAATCGCCGCGACAAGGCTGAGGAATACCTGAACAAGCTCGATCGGGCCCCCAATGGCACCCCAGGCGACAAAGTCTGGGTCAATCGCATGCGGGTCATCTTGCTCTTGAACAAGGGTCGGCTGGCCGACCAGGATCAGGCGCTCGGGCTGGTCGAGCAGAACCTGAAGAATGATCCCAACAGCGGTGAAGACCTGAAACTCAAGTCCAACATACTCGCGTTGCGACCCAGCCGTCGCGGCGAGGCGGTCAAGGTCCTCGAACAACTCGGTACCGCGAACCTGCTGGATGCCAACGAACAGTTCCTGCTGGCCCAGCTCTACCTGGGCCAAAACGAAGAGCAGAAATACCAGGACGAGATGCTGAGGCTCCTGAAACTCAAGACCAGGAACCCGCTGCATCTGGCCCACTTCGTCAACTACTGGATCGGCCGTAACCAGCTCGACCAGGCGGATCGCTGGCTCGCCGAGCTGAAGAAGAGCGAGCCCCAGGGAGTCGCTGCTCTGGAACTGGAGGCGCGGCTCCTCGACCTGCGGCAGCGCAAGCCCCAGCTCCTGGCACTCCTTCAGGCCCGCGGCCGTGAAGTCCCGGACCAGATCGGCCCCGTGGCCGACCTCTTGACTCGTTACGGGTTCGCCAAGGAGGCGGAGGCAGACTACAAGGTGTTCGCCGCCCGGAACCCCAGGCAACCTGAGCGTGTCCTCGCCCTGGTCCAGTTCCTGGCCAGCCAGAATCGAGTCGACGAGGCGATGGCGATCCTTCAGAAAGCCTGGTCGACCTGCGGCCCCGCGCAGGTCGCCGCCGCCGCGCTCTCGCTTTACGACGCCCCCGCGGCGGACGCTACCCATAAGCGCCAGGTGGAAGCCTGGGTGGCCGAGGCCGTCCGAAAGCAGCCGGAGGCGGTGGTCCTTGCTGCCAAGCTCGGGGCGGTCTGGATCCGTCAGGGTCGGTTCGACGAGGCGGAGGGTTTGCTGCGCCGGCTCCTGGTCAGCGATCCCGACAACACCGAGGCGCTCAACACGCTGGCCTGGCTGCTCGCGCTGCGGCATCAAGGCAAGGCCCAGGAGGCGATCGACCTCATCAATCACGCCATCGAGATCGTGGGAGAGAATGCTTCTTTTGTCGATACACGGGCCGTGGCCCGGATCCAATCGGGCCAGGTCGATCAAGCCGTGGAGGATCTGCTGGCGATCCGAAAACAGGCACCCCAGAAGCCGAGCTTTGCGCTCCACCTGGCCTGGGCCTATCAGGTTCAAGGCCAAACCGAAAGTGCACGCGTGCAATTCCAGGAGGCCGAGAAGCTCGGCCTGAAACCCCAGGCACTCGATCCACTAGAGCTTGCCGTTTTCCAGCGACTCCGGAACGAGCTGTTTCCCGGCTGAGCTCGTGTGGGGATCGTCCTGATACCGCGACCACTCCTCGATTTGGTCTAGATCCTCAGAGTCGATCACCAGATCTGAGAACAAGGCAGATCGAGGGATTACTAAGGAAAGGAAGGTGCCCGACAAAGAAAGAACTGTCCAGACTGGCAAGGAGTGCTGAGCCTCCTTTGTCAATGAGAAAAGCTTTCGGGTTTGTTACAAGCATCACTCGGAGGGGATGAAGCGTTGAATTTCTCAACGCGGCCCCGCAGTATCTTCACCAAGGAGATTTTCCATGAGACGTTCAATCGGTATGTTGGCGATGGCCGTGGTGCTGTCGCTGGGAATGTCCGCGAGGGCGGACATCACGTTCAATTTCCAGCAGTTCGGTTCGAATACAGCGATTGGGTATTCGGACACTTTCACCGTTGGGACAGCCGCACTGACGGCGGTCGCTTACCAGGGTGGCGGAGTTAACCAGAGCGGTTACAACTCCCTGACTCCCACATGGTCCGCGTCCTCGTCTCCCACCAACAACCAACTCTACGCGAAGAGTTCTAGGGATCAGGCGAAACTGGTCTGGGGCTGACCAGCGACTCGAGCGGCCAACATGAGATCACGTACTCCAAGGGGATCCTGCTCGATTTCACTAACGTTGGCTACTCACAGCCGTATACGATCACTTTCGGCAGCGTCACGACGAGCAGTGGTGACTACGCCGGAGTCTATGATCTCACGACCGGCACTACTGGTTGGCTCAATTGTCACGGGGGACAGCCAGACGATCACGATCTCAGGCACCACGGACACGCAATTTTTGGTCACGCAGGTTTACAACGACCACGGCTCCGGCGCCGCAATATCTTGCTGGGCTCGGTGACCGTCTCCCCCGCCGCCGTTCCCGAACCGAGCACCCTGGCCATCGCCGGCCTGGGCGCGCTGGGCTTCGGTGCCAACGCCTGGCGGCGTCGGCGCAGCAAGAAGGCCTGAACTGGCTGATTGACGTTCCCCGCAGCGGTCGCTTGCGACTCGGTAGCCCCAGGATTGGAAGCCCGCCCGGACGTGGTTCAGGATAAAGCGATCCTCGAGCCGGGCGGGTACTTCCGGGCCAGTCAGCAGGCCTCCGCAGGGAGGCGGACAGTCACCGCTCCCTGAAAGTCTCGATGCGCTGGACTCGACCGGCCCCCGGTCTCGATTTGATGGCTCCAGTGCGAGCCCCATGCCTTCCCTGTCGTCCGCCAAGGTGTCCACCGCCCCCACGGTGGACACCTTCGCTTTCGAATCCGGGATGTCGGCAACCGAGGCGGGTTCGAGGACAGGAACCGGGCGTTGACATTTCGCAGCCCCACGTCTCATGTGGGCGACGAAAGTCTTGACGCGAAAGGCGGATTCTTCGATTCCGGGCGGGACGGCGAGTGCCCCGATAGCGAATCACGGCATTGTCTTTTATACTGGAAGCGAGCGGTGTTTGAGCCTCACCAGCGCCGGCAGCAAAACGAGTCCCCGATGACCGCAGGTGATTGCCCCGATGCTTCCCTATCCCGTCACCTTCGTTTACACCCTCTCGGAGCCGTTCCCGGAACTCTTCGACACCGGCCCGCAGGGAACCCCCGATCCCGATTGCCTGAAGTTTCGTACCGGGTGCGAGTATAGCTGGTCGGTGGCGCCCTACCTGAGCCTGAAACGCAAGAACCTGAATGTGTCCATTGCGCGAGGGCCTGTTCCGGGTAGGATCTGCGTCGCGATCGCCATCAATCTCCGGATTCGCCAGTATCTGGCCGACGCGTTTCTGGTCGGCTGCCAGTCGGATTTTGCCCGACCCACCTTGTGTGAAGCGGTGATCGTCCAGAGTCGGGCGCAGGTCGAGTCCGAGACGGATATCGTGATGCCGCACTGGCCCCAGCCGGGTCTGCTGCCCAGGCTGAAGGAGAGGGGCAATCGGATCGAGAACCTGGTATTCAAAGGAAGGAGCTGGAACCTCTACCACGAGTTTCGTTCGGCCGAGTTCCGGGCGAGCCTGGCCAGTCTGGGCGTGCGCCTGACCATCGATGATGAAACCGATGTCGAGCTACCCAACTGGTACGATTACCGCACGGCCGACCTGGTCCTTGCGGTACGCGACCTGACCGAGCAAGATGCCCGGACCAAACCCGCGAGCAAGCTTGTCAATGCGTGGCTTGCAGGAGTGCCGGCGATCCTCGGTCCTGAGCCGGCTTTTCAAGAGCTGAGGGAATCGGAACTGGACTATCTGGAGGTCAGGAGTCCCTCCGAAGCGCTCGATGCGATCCAGCGGCTCAAGTCCCAGCCGGGACTCTACGAGCAGATGATCGCCAACGGATTGCAGCGTGCCGAGGAGTACTCGACGGATCGGATGGTGCAGCGGTGGGTCGAGGTCCTGTCTGGACCGGTGGCCGAAGGTTATCGCCGCTGGCTCAAGGGAGGGCGAGCCGCTCGGCTGGCAAGATTCCCGGTCCGGGCCGTCCGACAGAAGCTGGCGTATCGGTCGGCTCTCTATCATCGCAACCACGGATATCGCATCGTATCCGGACGGGTCACCTGATGCGGATCCCGGCTCCGGGCCGGCGGCCAACCGCGACCGGCACCTGGCTCGGATCAGCCTTCACCACGCAATCCCCGGTCGGGCCGGTTACTTGACACGACTTCCTGGTTTTCCTGCATCGACGCCGCGCCAATAGTGCTGTCAGCTATAATAAAGTGAATGCTTGGTCGCTCGATCTGACAGTGCGGGGACGTGCCGCGAGCACCGAGATGGTGACAAGACCGAAGCGGGCGGCACAAACCCCCGAGGGCCGTTCGGGGACGCACCCAGGCGAGAATGCAAAACAATAATCTATCAAGATGAGTATGCTAAAATATATGGACCTTTGGCTATTCACGTCGAGCCCATTCCCGAGGCCGTACTCTGGCTTACGCTCGAGAAAACAGGGGAAAACGCTGGTGTCGTTGGCCGTCTTGCCGGAACTTCGGGTCGGGTTTGGTCCCAACGGAACGATCATTCTCACACAGAAGTTTATTGATGGGATGGTGGAGTATCTGAAATACTGGGACGGCTCCGCTGTCGCGATCATGGAGCCAACCGACAAACCGTCCTGGAATCTTGACGAAGTGGCGGTCGATCCCGCCCGGTTGCCGTTCCAGGTCGAGGTGATCTCTTATGATGACCCGGGGCTAGGCGAAGTACTGGCCGGGCGCACGGTGGCCTTGGCGTCGCTGTCCCATCGTCAAAGTCACATCAGCAGGCTCTGCCGCTCGATCGGCGTTCCGTGTGTCTACGTGTCGGAATACACATTCAAGACCCGGTGCCAAATCGTCCGTATCGAGACCAGCAACCCGCTCCTGCGCTGGAGGCGGATCTGGTGGCAATACAATCAAGAACTCCGTTGGCGCAGGGCGATCCGGTTGGCAGCGGGCATCCAGTGCAATGGAACGCCGACATTCGAGGCTTATCGGAGCGCAATCCCAGGCCGCTGCTTTTCTTTGATACGCGTTTCCGAGAGGACTGGCTGATCACGGAACAAGAACTCGACGAACGGACCAGCCAGTTGATGTCGGGCGGCCCGCTGCGGCTCTTGTACTCGGGGCGGCTCGCCCCGATGAAGGGAGCCGACCACCTGGTACGGGTTGCCTCGAAGCTGCGAAGTCTCCACGTTCCGTTCGAGTTGACCATCTGCGGTGATGGTCCCCTGGAGCCCCAGATTCGGGCCGATATCACGCGTCTGAGGCTCGAAGACTGCGTGAAGTTGACCGGAGTCATCGACTTCGAAACGGAACTCACGCCGCTGACCAAGCATCAGGCGGACCTCTTCGTATGCTGCCATCGACAGGGTGACCCGTCGTGCACCTACGTGGATGTCATGTCGTGCGGCGTCGCGTTTGTCGGTTACGACAACGAAGCGTTACAGGGCATCGTCCGCCATTCTGCCGCCGGCTGGATGGTGCCCATGGACCGGACGGACCGGCTCGCCGAAAAGATCGCCGAGTTGAGCGCGAATTGCGCCGAGATCGTGAACGCCGCGCGAAAGTCGCTGGAATTTGCCCGTAAGCACAGCTTCGAGCAAACCTTCCGAAGACGCATCGAACATCTCAAAGCGTGTGCGGCCGTTGATGCCTGGGGGCCAGACAAATAGATACGGCTTTTCGCCTCTCCCCGGGGACACAATCGCGGTCAGCTCGCGCACCCGTCCGGATCAGGTGAACTCCGCTGCCGTGTGAGGAGACCGGGCACTATCCTGACGCGCTGCGCGCCTCGTTCGCCATGTTACATGAAACAGCATGTAATGACATTCGATCGCCCGCCTGCGGGAGGCCGGGTTCGGCGACACCCTGGTCCGCTCCCTCAAGGGGCGGGTCCTCGATCAGAAACGACAGTGGGTCGAGGCCATTGCCCGACTCGAGACGGCTCGCAATGCGCTCAGAACGCGCCCGCGGTTTGATGCCACGATCAATCGTCTACTGGTCGAGTGCTCTACCCACGTGGGTGCCGAGGAGCAGAGGTTCGGATCGCGATCGCGCTGGCCCGTTATACGCAGCAACAGGGCAAGGCGCCCGAGGCCTCGCAGATTCTTGACAAGGCGGTGCAGGCTCTCGGGTCCAGCGTGGGCATTCAAATGGCGCGTCTGGATTGTCTGGGGTAGCAAGGGGGCGAGTCAGCCAGGGCCACCGCGGCCAGGATCGCGGAGAGGCGGCAGGATGTGCCCGCCGCCGACCGAGCCGTGTTGGTCCAGCAGCTTGCCCTGATCGGACGGACGCTCCGCGAGCCGGCCCTGACGCAGCAGTACTGGCGCGAGCTTGCATCGCTGCAGCCCGAGAATCTCGAAGTTCGGCTTGGGCTGATCGACCCGGCCATCGAGGCCGGCGACCACGATGACACCGGCAAGCTCATCCTGGAAGTTCGCGAGATCGAAGGCGAGAAGGGAACGCGCTGGCAGTTCGCGCAAAGTACTCTGATCATCGGCAAGGCCCTCGGTCAGGAAGGAAAATCGGCCGATCCCCGCGCTCAGAACTGCGGCAGACCTGGCCGTGGTCCAGAATCGCCGCGACAAGCTCGCGGAAGCGTAAACCCCAGCTCCTGGCACTCCTGAACATGCGCGGCCGCGAAGTCCCTGACCAGATCGGTCTGGTTTCAGACCGCTTGAATCGTCACCGGCCGGTCCAAGAAGGCCGAGGCGAGCTTCCCGGCGTTCGAGGCCCGCGAGCCCGGGCAGCCCGAGCGGTCACTCACCCTGGCCGCGATTTTCGTGCTGGCCGCGACCGTGTGCCTGAGGCCGTGGACATTCTAAAGAAGGCATGGTCGACATGCCCGCGCTGCCGCCGCTGATCTGAATCCAACCGCGGCTGCACCCTTAATCCGGCATTGGTTATTGCTATGATTTGCTCAGAGCGATCCCATAACTGCGATAGTAGGCTGATTGGCATGCATTGACGATGCTTTTTCGCAACATAGGCGACCGATCTGAAGTGCACCATTGAAACAATAAACTCGGTTGCTATGCTGCATTAATGGTACATCTTGAGATTTGATGCAACCATTAAGAATGATTAATAAAGTGATCTGAAGAGGTTCCCGCTGATCTGTCCGTTCGATGACCTCCGCCGAGACAATCGTGCAGCTCGTCCAGGCAGAATCCCGACCGCCGGCTCTGAAATACGAATGACCGATAGGAGGGAACCAGCGACATGGCCGGGAACTCTGACAGAATCACTGATCAGGCAATTCTTGCTCAAGCAATCAACCATGCGACCAGTGAGGCCGCGTGTCATACCAAGGCCTTCACGGAATCGATCCTTGCCTTGCTGTTGCTGGCTCTGTCGATGCCGATCATCCTGGTCGCCGTGATCCTGGTCCGGTTGAGCTCGCGTGGACCGGCGATCTACCGTCAGCAGCGGCTAGGCCGTCGTGGTCAGATCTTCACAATTTACAAGATCCGGTCGATGTACCGTGACAGTGAGCAGTACCACGGCCCGATGTGGTCGGCTCCGGGAGACCCTCGCGTCACGCCGATTGGACGCATTCTCCGGGCAACCCATCTCGATGAACTTCCGCAGCTCCTCAACGTGCTCCATGGCGAGATGAGCCTGATCGGCCCCCGGCCCGAGCGGCCCGAGATCGCCGCCCAGCTCGAGCGCAGCCTCTCCGGCTATGGCGATCGCCTGCTGGATCAGGCCGGGACTGAGCGGCCTGGCCCAGGTCCTCCAGGGCCCCGATACAGCCCTTCATGGCGTGCAAACCAAGCTGCGCTACGACCTCTACTATCTGGAAAACCAGGGCTTCTGGCTCGATCTCCGAATTGCCCTGGCCACGCTGCTTCACCTGGTGCGTATCCCCGGCCCGCTCATCGCCCGCGTCTTCGGATTTCCGTTCTACGATCATCTCCCCGTTGAAACCATTCTCCCTGGGGAAACAATCGCCGTCAGCTCGCACATCCGTCCGGATTACGTGAATCCGGCTGCCATGTGAGGCGACCAGGCATTTTCAAACCGTGCCTGCACCTCTGCAACCGCTCGCCTGTTCTGTCATGAAAATGCTTACCATCTCTCGAACTACTGCGCGGTGATTCATGAGAAAACTCAATCTGGTTTTCCTGGTGAGCGCGGTCATGGCACTTTTCGTGCTGGGCGGCGCGGCATACGTTGTTCGCGGCCGGCAGGTTCAACGCAACGCGTCGGCCCTGCTCGATCGAGCACATGGCGAAGAAAAGCAAGGCCAGGGTGGCAGGGCCGCGGAAGCATTCAAGCAGTACCTGAGCCTGCGGCCTCACGACGCCGAGGCCTGGCGGTCGTATGCCCGCCTCCTCGATGAGACCACGAAAGACCCTCGGCGTCGCGAGCAGGTTTACCTCGTTTACCAGGAGGCGCTGCGCTATAACCCCGGCGACCCGGCAATGGAACGACGGAGCGTTGATCTGGCCCTGGAACTGCGGCCGGAACGGACTGCCGACGCCCGGCGCTTTCTGAAAGATTTGACCGGCCGCGCGACCGAGAGCCTCGAGAAGGGCAAGGACGTCGATGAAGTGGCGAGAGCCGCACTCGAACTCGCCGAGCTCAAGGAGCTCGACGGCAAATGCCTGCTCCTGGAATCCGATCTTCAGGCGTCGGCAAGCGCTTTCAACGAGGCCATCTCTTACGACCCGTCCCGTGTTCTCTGCTATGTTCAACTTGCCCGGCTCGATCGCAACGAACTGAAAGCGGATCCGAAGGTCGCCGATAGCGACATCGCCTGGATGATCGGCAACAACCCGAAATCGGGGCTCGCGCATCTCAGTCGCTTCCGTTACCTGTCCGAATTCCATCCCCCCGCTCCGGACAGCGAGCTCAAGCAAGCGCTCGAGCTTGAGCCCGAGAACGCTGAGATCCTGCTGACGGCGGCCGCAGTCGCCGAGCAGAAGAAAGACCTGGCCGCGGCACGGTCTCATCTTGAGAAGGGTGTGAAGTTGCATCCCCTGAATGCCGCCTTCCCGCTGGCGCTGGCCGGCCTTGAGACCCGCGACGGGCATCTCGATCGGGCAGAGCCGGTGTTACGGCAAGCGGACCAGGCGAACCCGTCCCCGGATCTGGCCTTTGAGCTGGCGGTGAACCTGATCGCCCAGGACAAGATCGACGGCAAGGACCAGGCCGAGGGCTACATCGCCCGCCTGCGCGAGGCTGGGTTCGGCGAGTCCCTGGTCCGTTACCTGGAAGCACAGATTCTATACCAGCGGAAACAGTGGTCCGAGGCGATTCCCAGGATCGAGACAGCTCGGAACCTCTTGAGATCGATCCCCCGGTTCGAAACCCCGCTCAATCTCATGCTGGTCGAATGCTACAGCCATGTCGGTGCCGACGAGCAGCGGCTGGAGGCCCTCCGCCAGGCCGCCGCGGGCGGCCGCTCGCCCGAGTCCGCCCGCATCGAGCTGGGTCAGTCGCTGGCCAGGGCCGGCAAGCTTGACGAGGCGATCGCCGTTTTCCTGCCGTTGGCGGAGCGCAAGCCCGAACTTCGTCCCGATCTCGTGTCGATCCTGATCCAGAAGGCGAGCCGGACGCCCCGCGATCCGCGGGCCTGGCAGGAAGTCGAACGGCAGTTGAAGCAAGCCGAGAAGACCCTCCCGCAGGCCGCCGAGCCGTTGACCCTGCTCCGCGCCGACATGCTGGCCGCGCGAGACCGCCTGGATGAGGCCAGGTCGGTCCTGACCGCGGCCCGGGCCAAGGACCCCAAGAACCTGCCGTACCGTCTCACTCTGGCCCGGCTCACCCAGCGCATGGGCAAGGGGCCCGATGCCTTGAAAACTCTCGACGAGGCCGAGAAGGAACTGGGACCGAATCCGGCCATCACCCTGGCCCGTCTCGATTGCCTGGGACAGCAAGGGGAGCCGGCCAGGGCCGCGGTGGCCAGGCTGGCGGAAACCCGGCAGCAAGTGCCCGCCGCCGACCGGCCCGCGTTGCTCGACCGGCTCGCCGTGACCGAGTTCCGGCTTCGCGAACCGGCCCTGGCGCGACAGTACTGGCGTGAGCTCGCAGCGCTTCAGCCGGAGAATCATCCAGGTCCGGCTCAATCTGTTCGACCTGGCCGTCGAAGCCGGTGATCAGGACGGTGCCGCTGATCTCGTGAAAGAGCTCCAGAAGATCGAAGGCGACAAGGGTACCCACTGGCGATTCGCGCAGGCGGCCCTCCTGATCGACAAGGTCCGTCGCGGGGCATCGAAGGACCTGGAAGAGGCCCGCGCGCTGGCCGACGAGATTTCCCGCCAACGTCCCGACTGGTGGGCCGGCCCGACCCTGAACGGCGAGCTGGCCGAGCTCGCCGGCACTCCCGACCCGGCCATCGAGCAATACCTCCGCGCGGTCGACCTGGGCAATGCTCAACCGCCGCTGGCTCGCCGGCTCGTGGGGTTGCTCTACCAGCGCAACCGTTTCACCGATATCGACCACGTCGCCCAGGTCTTGCGCGAACGCGGAGTCGCCCTCGATGAGATCACGCTGATCAAGGCCCTGGAAGCGATCCGCAAGCAGGATTTCGACCAGGGGATCGCGCTGGCTCGCCAGGTCTTCGGCGAGACTTCCAGCAACCCCTCCGACCATCTCACGCTCGGCCGGTTTTACGCCTCCGCCGGACAGAGTGACGCGGCGGGCAAGGAATTCCGACGAGCCGTCGAGCTCGGTCCCGGACTGCCGGATGCGTGGCTGACCTACGTCCAGTACCTGGTCCAGGCCAAGCAGATCGCCCAGGCCAATACCGCCATCGAGGCTGCGCGACAAAGCGTTGCCCGCCGATCGGGCCACCTTGACCCTGGCTCAATGCTGGATGGCCGTCGGAGACCTCAAGCGGGCCGAGGAGTTGGTCGGCAAGGCCATGAGCGACGAAGGCAAGTCCGCCGATCCGGACGCGCTCAAGACCGCCGTCTTCCTGGCGCTCGGCCAGAACCGCCTCGACAAGGTCGACGAGTACCTGAACAAGCTCGATCAGGTCGCGAACCTCTCCGCGAGCGACAAAGCCTGGGTCAACCGGATCCGCGTCGCGCTGCTCTTGAACAAGGGCCGGCTGGCCGACCAGGATCAGGCGCTCGGGCTGATCGAGCAGAACCTGAAGAATTGATCCCAACAGCAGCGAGGACCAGCAGCTCAAGGCCACCGTGCTCGCCCTTCGACCCAGCCGGCGTGGCGAGGCCGTCAAGATCCTCGAACAACTCGGCGCCGCGAACCTGCTGGATGCCAAAGAGCAGTTCCTGCTGGCCCAGCTCTACCTGGGCCAGCACGAAGAGCAGAAGTACCAGGACGAGATGTTGAAGCTCCTGAAACTCAAGACCAGGGATCCCGCAGCATCTGGCCCACTTCGTCAACTACTGGATCGGCCGCAACCAGCTCGACCAGGCGGATCGCTGGCTCGCCGAGCTGAAGCAGGCCGAGCCCCGGGGAGTCGCGTGCCCTGGAACTGGAAGCGAGGCTCCTCGACCTGCGGCAAGCGCAAGCCCGCAGCTCCTGGCGCTCCTGGAGGCCCGTGGCCGCGAGAGTCCCCGACCAGATCGGCTTCGTGGCCGACCTCTTGAATCGTTACGGGTTCGCCAAGGAGGCCGAGGCAGCCTACAAGGCCTTCGTCGCCCGCGACCCCAGGCAACCCGAGCGTGTTCTCGCCCTGGCCCAGTTCCTGGCCGGTCAGGATCGGGTCGCCGAGGCCGATGGCGATCTTCCAGAAAGCCTGGTCGACCTGCCGTCCCGAGCAGGTCGCCGCCGCCGCGCTGTCGCTCTATGACGCCCCCTCGGCGGACGATACGCCGAAGCGCCAGATGGAAGCCTGGGTGGCCGAGGCCGTCCGAAAGCAGCCCGAGGCGGTTCGTCCTCGCCTGCCAAGCTCGGGGCGATCTGGATCCGCCAGGGTCGGTTCGACGAGGCGGAGGCGTCTGCTGCGCGGGCTCCTGGCCAGCGATCCCGACAACGTCGGAGCGCTCAACACGCTCGCCTGGCTGCTGGCGCTGCGGGATCAAGGCAAGACCCAGGAGGCGATCGAACTCATCGATCGCGCCATCGAAATCGTGGGAGAGAATCCCTCTCTTCTCGATACCCGGGCCGTGGCCCGGATCAAGCTGGGCCAGATCGATCAAGCTGTGGAGGAACTGCCGGCGATCCGAAAACAGGCTCCCCAGAAGCCGAGCTTTGCCCTCCACCTGGCCTGGGCCTATCAGGCCCAAGGCCAAACCGACCAGGCACGCAAGGAACTCCAGGAAGCCGAGAAGCTCGGCCTGAAACCCCAGGCACTCGATCCACTCGAGCTTGCCGTTTTCCAGCGACTCCGGAAGGAGTTGTTTCCCGGCTAAGCTCACGTGCATCGTCCTGACGCAGTGATAACTAACTCCTCGATCCGGTCTAGGTTCTCAGATTCGAGCATCGGAGCTGAGAACAGGGCAGATCGAGGGATCATCAGGAAAGGAGGGAACCCGACAGCAAAGAGAATTGTCCGGATTGATCGAGGAGCGCTGTGCTCTCTGTCAGTGAGAAAAACCCGCAGATTTGATACAGTGCATAGCGTGATTCATGGGATCAAGCGTTGAATTTCTCAACGCCTCCCACAGCATCTTGTCCAAGGAGCTTCACCATGAGACGATTGCTCGGTTTGCTGGCGATGGCCGTGGTGCTGTCGCTGGGTGTGTCCGCAAGGGCGGACGTCACCATTAATTTTCAGGAGCATGGACACAACACAGCACTTGCGAACGGCACAGGATTTGTCGGTACTGGTAGTGCCGCAACGACCGGCACTTTGCTTGCCAGCGCACCTTCAACGTAACACAGGTGAACGTGCCTCCCCCTGAACTCACCGGACTCAGCATGCTACACACCATGGCCCTTTTACGCCAAGTATTCCGGGCCGGTTCGGACGAGACTGGTCTCGGACTCAACCAGCAGACGGACCACGAAATCAACGTTGCGCCACGCCGTCGAGCTCGACTTTTCGAGCATGGTGACAAAAGGTGCGACTGCGGTTACTCTCACAATCGGAGTATTCAGTCGAAGGAAGGATTCGGAGTCTTTAACTCTGGCCTGACGCAGGTCGCCAGCGGAACCGGCGGCCCAACTCAGCAGAGTGTCACGCTCAGCCTTAGTAGTTCGAGCGAGATCTACTACGTGTCCGCCATATTCGGTGGGCAGGGCAGTAATAATGTCCTCATCGACACGGCAGTCGTGACCACCCCCACCGCCGTCCCCGAACCGAGCACCCTGGCCATCGCCGGCCTCGGCGCTCTGGGCTTCGGCGCCAACGCCTGGCGGCGTCGGCGCACCAAGAAGGCCTGAACTGGCTGATTGACGTTCCCCACGGCGGTCGCTTGCGACTCGGTAGCCCCAGGATTGGAAGCCCGCCTGGACGTGGTTCAGGATAGATCGATCCTCGAGCCGGGCGGGTACTTCTGGGCCACGCAGCGGGCCTCCGCAGGGAGGCGGACAGTCACCGCTCCCTGAAAGTCACGATGCGCTGGACGCGACCGGCCCCCGGTCCCGATTTGATGGCTCCATAGCGAGCCCCATGCCTTCCTTGTCGTCCGCCAAGGTGTCCGCCGCCCCCACGGTGGACACCTTCGCTTTCGAATCCGGGTTGTCGGCAACCGGGCGGGTTCGAGGAGAGGAACCGGCCGTTGACATTTCGCAGCCCCACGTCTCATGTGGGCAAGGAGAGGGGCAATCGGATCAAGAACCTGGTATTCAAAGGAAGGAGCTGGAACCTCTACCACGAGTTTCGTTCGGCCGAGTTCCGGGCGAGCCTGGCCAGTCTGGGCGTGCGCCTGACCATCGATGATGAAACCGATGTCGAGCTACCCAACTGGTACGATTACCGCACGGCCGACCTGGTCCTTGCGGTACGCGACCTGACCGAGCAAGATGCCCGGACCAAACCCGCGAGCAAGCTTGTCAATGCGTGGCTTGCAGGAGTGCCGGCGATCCTCGGTCCTGAGCCGGCTTTTCAAGAGCTGAGGGAATCGGAACTGGACTATCTGGAGGTCAGGAGTCCCTCCGAAGCGCTCGATGCGATCCAGCGGCTCAAGTCCCAGCCGGGACTCTACGAGCAGATGATCGCCAACGGATTGCAGCGTGCCGAGGAGTACTCGACGGATCGGATGGTGCAGCGGTGGGTCGAGGTCCTGTCTGTAGGCCCCTCTTATGAGCCTTTTTCTCAACATCCGTGGCCTTTTTCGGCACAGCGTTGAAAAGCCATGACTAGTTGATAGTCTGCATTAATGTACCAGCTTGGGATTCATTGCGAAGATGATAAGAAGCTTGCACTGAGTACCGACGGACATAAGTTGAAAGCCGGAAAAATCATTCTTTTGATCAGTCCAAGATCGAAATGAAAGCTGGGCGCTTCACAGGGCTGTTGGCGAGCTCGTGCTGATGCACGAACGAGAGGAAATGGTTGATGGCCGCGGAGCTGGAAGAATTGATGGACAGAGCTTGTCCGACTCAGAGCCTGGATGAATCGATCAGCGAGCCCTCGCGGCAAATGAAGTCTATCGCTGAAACGCTGCTTGCAGCGTTGATGCTGGCCGTGTCGATGCCGATCATCCTGGTCGCCGTGATCCTGGTCCGGTTGACCTCGCATGGACCGGCGATCTACCGGCAGAAACGATTGGGCCGCCACGGACAGCCCTTCACGATCTACAAGATCCGGTCGATGTATCAGGACAGCGAACCCGAAGGCGCACGCTGGTGCGTACCGGGAGATCCCCGGGTCACGCCCATCGGCTGGCTGCTCCGCTTGACCCACATTGATGAGCTGCCCCAGCTCGTCAATGTGCTCCAGGGCACCATGAGCCTGATCGGACCCCGGCCCGAGCGGCCCGAGATTGTCGCCGAGCTGGAGAAAGCTCTGCCCGGGTATCGGCGACGGCTCGATGTGCGCCCTGGCCTCACTGGCCTGGCGCAGGTTCTCCAACCACCGGACACCGACTTGAACATGGTATGCAGCAAACTCTCCTATGACCTCCATTATGTCGATCAATGGAGTTTATGGCTTGATGCGCGGATCTTGCTGGCCACGCTGCCGCATCTCCTATTTTTCAAGGCGGAGATCATCGCCCGGGCGTTGGGGTTTCCGCTGTTCTCCGATCCGGTGATGGCGCCGGATCTGCCCGCAAATGGCGGCGTGTTCTGTGACCGTGTCGGTCCGGCTCTCGCCGAGTGAGGTACGTCGTTCAACGGGCTGACGGGCGGTGATTGAAACAATCACCGTACCAGTCACGGTGGCACGCCCGGATCGTTGTGTCGATGAAGCCACCGGCGTGGCGAGACGCAATGCTCGTCCGGGGATGTCCATCTACCGAGCCATCACACTTTGCCGTACGAATTCCCCTGAAAACCACCATGAGAAAGCTCCATCTTGGGTTCCTCGTCGGAACATCGGTCATTCTAGGATTCTGTGGGCTGGGAACGTTCCTGTTGCACAAGGCCCAGATGCAGCGGAACGCATCGTCACTGCTGGACCGGGCCCTCTCCGCCGAGGCCGGCGGCAACTTGCGTCGAGCCGAGGAGTCGCTTTCCCTGTACCTTGCGATCAAGCAGGAGGACGGGTCGGCCTGGATTGATTACGCACGGATTACTGACAAACAAGCCAGGAGCCCCCGGGATCGCGAGCGAGTGTACCTGGTCTACGAGGAGGCCTTGCGGAAGAATCCGGGAGATCGCAAGGTCGAGCGTCGGTGCGCCGAGCTTGCCATGGAGCTCCAGCGTAATGGCGACGCCAGGCAGTATTTGAATCATCTGAACGATTCGATCCAGGCCGATCCGGCGAAGTCCGCTGAGGCCGCCGAACTCGAAGATCTGCTCGGGCAGTGTGATCAGGCGGAGTCGAGGTTTGACGAGGCCGTGCCGCACTATCGCAAAGCGATTGCTCTCGATTCGACCCGTGTGGTCACGTTCGATCGCCTGGCCCGGCTCTTGCGGCAAGATCTGAAGAATCCGGAAGCCGCCGATCGCGTGATCGAGGGGATGCTGAATGCCAACCCGAAGACCGCCCTCGCTCACGTCTCGCCGCTGGCGTTACCGTCGTGATTTCGGCCCCGCCGCTGATCCTGGGGACATCAACCAGGCCCTGGAGCTCGGCCCCGACGACGCGGAAGTGTTGATCTCCGCCGCCGAGTTCTGTCGCCAGGACAAGATCAACGCCGCGGCGCAGAAAGCATATCGACCGCGGCCTGAAACTCCACCCCGAGAACGCCATCTTCTACCAGATGGCCGCGGAGCTCGATCTGGCTGGCAACCAGCTCGACCGCGCCGAGAGTATCCTCCGAGAGGGAGTTGACGCGGATTCCCGCGAATCTCTCGCTCAAGCTGTTGCTGACCGAGACGCTGATCAACGAGAACAAACTCGACGGCGAGGGAAATGCAATCCTGTGGATCGAGCGCCTCCGGCGGCTCGGCATTGACTCTGGCTACATCCACTTCCTGGAAGGTCGAGTTTCCGTCGCGAACCAGCACTGGGACGAAGCCGTGAAGTCCCTTGAGAAGGCCCAGAGCATGCTTGTCGGGAACGCGACGATCACCCCGCGAATTCAATGGATGCTGGCCGAATGTTACGGGCAACTTGGCGCCGAAGAGCGCCGCATCGACGCTCTCCGTCAGCTTGTCGAAAATGATCGAGCACCCGCCTCTGCGCCGTCGAGCTTGCCCGGTCTCTGGCAGGGTCCGCCAAGCTTGACCAGGCGATCGAGATGCTCCTACCGTACCTGGAGCGCCAGCCCGAACTGCGGCTCGACTTGCTTCGTCTCTTGATTCAAAAGACAGCTCGTCAGCCTCGGTCGCAACGGAACTGGCAAGAAGTGGAGAAAGCTCTTGTCCAGGCCGAGAAGGTTCTACCGCATGAGATTGAAAAACTTGTTCTCGTGCGTGTCGACCTGTTGCTCGCTCAAGACCGCCAGGACAACGCCGCGTCAGTCCTGGCTTCGGCACAGGCAAAAGACCCTCACAATCTCCAATACCGGCTGGCCTTGGCCCGATTAGCCCAGCGCAAAGGGGATCGCACTGCCGCCTTGCAGATCCTCGAGCGGGCGGAAACGGAACTTGGTTCAAGCCCCGATCTTCGACTGGCGCGCCTTGACTACTGGGCCTCCGAACCGGGTGACGCTGCGAAAGTTGCACTGGCCAAGCTGGCGGAATCGCGTGGGATGATCGCCGATGCCGAACGGGCTCAATTTCTGGAACGCCTGGCCATCGTGGAAGTGCTTCGCAACGAGCCAGACGTGGCGCGACAGTACTGGCGCGAACTGCTGACACTTCAACCCCGAAATTGGCGGGCATCGCTCGCTCTCTTCAACCTCGCCATGGAGACGGCCGACCATGTCGATGCGCTGAATCTGGTGGGAACGATGCGCAAAGCGGAAGGAGAAGAGGGAACTTTCTGGCGATTTGCAGAGGCGACACTACTGATAGACCAGGCTCGGAAGACCAAGGACAGCGCCGAGAAAACAAGCGCCGACGACCATGATGTCCTGCGTAAGTTGGTCTCCGAACTTGCCGAACGGCGACCTGACTGGTGGGGTGTCTCGATCCTGAGCGCGGAGCTCGCCGAGCTGGAGGGGCGAGGTCCCGATGCCATCGTCGCATACGAGCGCGCGATTGAACTGGGGAATACCCAACCCGCGATCGTCCGACGATTGATCAGCATGTTGAGCAATGAAAACCGCTTTGATGACATTGAAAAGCTGGTCTCCAAGCTACGGGAGAGAGGAATCGCGGCCGAGGATCTGGCAATCGCGACGGCCTATAGCGCGATCCGCGGCAAGGACTATGACCGCGGCCTTGCGCTGGCCCGAGGCGTCCTCCCCGCCCGCTCGACCAGGTACGGCGACCACCTGGCCCTGGGGCGCATGCTGTTCAGCTCCGGGAAGGTTGCGGAGGCCGGGAAGGAGTTTCGGCGGGCCCGCGAACTGGCACCCGCGGTTCCGGAAACCTGGCGGGCGTGGGTTGAGTTCCTGGCCCGCACCAACCAGACGCAGGCCGCCCGGGAGGCCGCCGCGTCGGCCGCCAAGGCACTTGATCCGGCCGGTTCGTCCCTGACCCTCGCGCAGTGTTACTGGACCGCGGGCGAGGTCGGCAAGGCGGAACCGCTCTTCCTCGCGACCGTCAAGGATCGGCCGCACGACGCGGAGACGTTGCGGCTGGCCGCGAGCTTCTTCCTCGACCAGAACGACCCCGATCGCGCCGCGCCCCTGGTCGCCGAACTGCTCAAGCCGGAGACCAGGACATCTCAGGCCGACCTGGCCTGGGCGAAGCGGACCAGGATGATGCTGAATTTTGCCGGTGGGTTCAGCCCGGAGCAAGTCGATCAGGCGCTCAAGAGCGTCGAGGCGGAGCTCGAGTCGGACCCGGATCAGCGGGATCTGCAACGCATGCGGGCGGTCCTGTTTTCGATGCGTTACTGCCGGCGTCACGAGGCGATCCAGGCGCTCGAATCGATGGACCGAGAGTACGGTCTTACCTCCCGTGATCGGCTTCTTCTGGCGAAACTTTACTCGGCCGAGCGCGACTGGCCCAAGTTGCGAATCGAGATCGGAAAGCTGCTGGAAGAGGGTGCCGGGCAGCCGCGGAACCTGGTCTTTTGTGTAAACTGGATGACTCGCCTGGGCCAGCTTGACGAAGCCGAGCGCTGGCTCCGTATTCTCAAACCCCTGCTTTTCAAGGATCAAGCCGGCGTCGCCATGGAACTGGAGGCCCGGCTCTTGAAGGCGCGAAATCAGATTGCCTCGATCGCCCCGCTCATCCGGAACTATGTCGAGCGGTATCCCGACCTGGTGGAAGCAGCAGCCCTCCTGCTCGATCGCCTCAATCTGCCGAAAGAGGCCGAACAGGCTTACCGCGCGAGCCTGGCCCGGTCTCCCAGTGATCCGCGCAGAACGCTGGCGCTCATCGAACATCTGGCCCGCCAGGATCGCCCCCAAGAGGCCCTCGACCTCTGCGAGCCGGCTCTAAAGGCATGGCGGCCGGAAATTGTGGCTCTGGCGGGGCTGGCGATCACCAGGTCCAGGTCGGTGACCGAACCCCAGCGTCGAAAAGTGGAAGGCTGGCTCGAGGAAGCAGTCCATCAGCAGCCCGACAATATCTTCGTCAACACGAAATTGGGGCTCTTGCGTAGCTTGCAAGGTGACTACCAGGAAGCCGAAGCGATTTTCCGACGGATACTCTCGGCAAACCGCGATAACGTCGAGGCCATGAATAACCTGGCCTGGCTGCTGGCCCATCGAGACAAGAGCGCCGAGGAGGCTCTCAAACTTGTCGACCGAGCCATCGACGTCGCCGGGCCCAACCCCAGCTTGCTCGATACAAGGGCTGTCGTCCTCTTGCAGATCGGACAGGGCGACAAGGCCAGGGAAGCTCTCCAGGAAGCGGTGAGCTCAGACCCCGACAAATCGGTGTGTTATTACCATCTGGCGCGCACCCTCCAGATGACGAACTTGACCTCCGAAGCACGCAAGGCGCTCGAGCAGTCAAGAGTGCTGGGCCTGACGCAAGAGTCCGTCGATCACCTGGAGCGAGAGGAGTATCGCAAGCTCTGCCTGCAGATGGCCCTCCGCTGAGGGACTTCATTCCAATCAGCTTTCCTCCTGGCCGAAAGGTATCACCTGCCGGCACCGTTGAGGGGGACGAAGGCTTGAAGGTATCCATCGGGAAAGCGAGGTGGCGCTGACCAGAGAAGATTGCACGACACGAACGAAGCGACGTATCTGAAGTGACTGGCACTGTTGCACCTGGCTCCTCCAGAGCGCAACGGAAAGCAAGTACAACACTGCCGGTCGGGCCGAGATTGGCCGGGCTGGCTGAACCTCTATTCTTTCCTCGGAGATGAACCATTATGAAAATGAACAGGCTTTCTCTCTTTTCGGCTGCCGCTGTGCTCGGCCTGGTCGCAAGCCTGACTTGCGGCACTCGGGCGCAGGCCGACGATCTCAACCTGGGTGGTAACTACAACACCTTCTCCTGGACGCTCAGTTATTCCGGGTTCAGTGCTTCCAATGAGGGAGGTGGCAGCATTGGCCCATCGACCCTCAACGGTGTGGCGTTGCCCTGGGTCTATTGCATTGACATCCCCGATAACGTCGGGGTCCCCGCGGACTACAAGAATACCGTTGTCACAAGCAACGGCTCGGCGTGGTATGGCGCGTCCAATCCCTGGACAAAAACAGCAGGGGTCATCACTGCGGGGAATAGTTTGACGGTTGCCGGCCAGATTGCCTGGATCCTGGACAATTACGCTTCCACGGCGACGAGTGTGGCTTTGCAAGAAGCAGTCCAGGCTGCGATCTGGAAAGTCATCTATGACCAGAACGGGAAGACATATTTCCAGGTTCAAGACACCGGCGTTAATAACGCGTCAAATTCCATCATCACCGCGATGGGTAGCAAAACTGCCAGTGTGAGCAGCATTTTGTGGATGAGCCCCAATGGCAGTGGCAATCAGGCTCTGGTCACTGCGGTACCGGAACCCTCCACCTTCGCGATCGCCTCTGTATGCGGCGCAGGGTTCGTTTTCTACGGCCTGCGTCGTCGCCGCAAGGCCATGGGCGCCTGAGCCCTATCCTGCAAATAACCCCAAGCGGCGCCAGAGTGAAGCCGGCGATACGTCGCCTGGCTTCACTGCGTCGCATGACCGATAAAGCCAGGGCTCGGGGTCGTGTCCAATCCAAAAGGCACATCCCGGGGCACGGTTTCCCGATTCGTAGCTAGAAAGATGCCGTCGCCCTCACCAGAGCGACCATGCTCCAGCGGTCAGCACCAATGCCGCAATCAGGGCATTGGTCGTGGCGTGGGCGAGCATGGCGTCGGCCAGGCGGCCGCGGTGGCGGAGGGCAAGGGCATAGCACATTCCGGCGAGAGTGCCGGCAATCCAGCGCTGGTGGACCGCGCCAAAGAGCAGTGAAGAGATGAGAAAGGATGGCCATGTGAAACGGTCCACGGGCACGCTCTCGAAATCGGCGGCGATCATGCGGCGGATCAGGTACCCGCGAAAGGCCAGTTCCTCGGCAACGGGTACCAGCGCGACCGAACCGATGATCCGGCAGACCAGCCAGGCGGCCGCCGCAGACATCGGCATCGCGGCAAGTGCCCTGGGAATCGCTTGAGACGTGTCTTCCGCGGTCTTGTACAGTGGCTCGAGGGCCATCCAGAGCACAAAAACCACGACCCCGATCCCGACCGCCGGCCATGACCACGACCACGACCAGTTCAGGGCGGAATAGCCGCGCCGCAGAATCCAGAACGCGAGCGCGGCCGCCACAACCCGGGCAGGGTAAAAGCTGTCGAACTGGCCGTTCGACATGGCGGCCGTGATCATGGAAACCGCCACAATGGCCAGCATCGGTCCCACGTAACAGGCCGTGGGATTGGAAATCTCCTCAGGGGTGAGTTGCCCTTCCTCGGTCGCACCTGACCTGGAAAAGAGATGAAAGTGCCGGGAGATGGCCACCAGGCCCAACCCAACGATGTTGAACGCGAGCCAGCCCGCCTGCGAATGGAAGCCGCCGAGAGCGACGTCGCGCCGTCCTGATGCCCCGATCAGCAACAACAAGACGATGCGCAGGACGTTGAACGACCAGATGACCACCGTGCCAAGTGGTATCAGTAACAAGGCCTGGGGAAATCTGAGCTCTTTCGAAAGAGCCACAAGTACGCGGCCAGGAAGGCCCAGATCAAGCCAATGCCCTCGAACCCGGAACAGACCGGGGCGATCGCGACCACGAAATCGCCGATCCCCAGCCTGTACGCGTCCGGCTGGCAGACGACATGATTCGAGAAGAGCCGGAGAACAGATTCGGTGGATTGGAAGGTCAAGTTGTGCAAGGAATCCCAGAGCTGCCCCGTCGAGCTGCCGGACCTCAGAGCGACCAGGCCGACGACGCTTCCGGCCAGGAGCACCGGCCAGCCGCGGTGCAGGAGCTGGAACCAGAGGCGCGGCGGCATCGCAGCCAGGCACCACGAGATGGCCACGACCAGTCCGCAGCCGATCCACGCGAGTACGCGAAGACTCGGGTGACCCGGTTGGGTAATCCCCGCGACGAGCCACTTTGTCATCCAAAAGAATATGGCATAAGCGGCCAGATGGCATGCAACCCATCCGCGAAACCGATGGAGCAGGGGACCGTCTTGAACGATGGCCCTCAGATCGTTCCGAAATCGCGGTGAAAAGAGAATCGCCGCCGCGGAGACCGTACCCACACACATCCCGAATCTGAGCAGAGACGATGAGCCGGCCAGCAATCGAACGATCCAGGCGGGATGGTTCGCGATGATCGGGACGTTGGTATCAACGGCGAGCGAGAGCGCCAGAGCTTCACATGCGAGAAGGGCAATCCAGGCGGTCCAGAAAAAGGAAATCGAGATCAGGTGGCGGAAAGCCGAAGAGGAGGCTGGTTGAGCAGATTCGGAAGCGACCGCGGGAGACCTGGGCCGGAAGTGCAGTTTGATCATGAAACTGGGTGAGTTGAATTGACCAAGGACTTTCATGGTTGCGGGCGATCGAAATTCAGAAGCAAAAAAGGGCGGCTGACCAGACGACCGGCCACCACCCTTTCGAAGATCGAACGCCTTGTTGCCCGTTCACTTGCTCTTGTGTCTTCCAGTGAGGATGAGCAATCCTCCACTGAGAAGCGTCAATGCGCTGGCCATGGAACCGGCGTCCATTTCGGGCACAGGAGTCGGGGTCGCAGCCGCCACGCCGACGAGGCCGATAAAGACGCAAAGGAATCCCGCAGCCAGCGAAGCTGCACGCAAGGCGCTGGTGATGCCGCTCGTTGTCATTTCAAACAGTCCCCGGTTAAAGAAAAGCTAGGACACGAAGTACGTCCTTGGCTATTCCACCGGCGACATTCTATTGGACCAGAACAGCAGCCAGGAAGCGAGATGTCCTAAAGGAACAAAGAGTCTACAGGAACCACCAGAATGGTGCTCTTTATCGGTATCGAAGGAGTGACTCGGACTCTTGTTCAGTGAACATTCCGCTTGCTTCCGGACCACAAGCGACCGATGTTCTGCCCGATCGCTCAGGAGACTCATGCCGAGCGACAGCTACGGGGTCCCGCATGCCCGAGGAACGTTGTTGTCGTGAGGCACAGTACTGAGTACATTCATTCGAGGCCGTGCATTGTATCTCCATCCTGGTGCCAGGTGACCGGGGATTGGCTAACTTCTGGTGGGGTTTGCTGGATTACCATAAGCAATGTCCCTGCGGGGCTGGCCTTGATAATCTCGGGGGGTATCGACTTGAGCGTTTCCGAGAGTTCTTATTACTCGACACTTCTCTCGAAGATCCGGTCAGGGACCGTTCGCGTTGGCATCATCGGTCTGGGCTATGTCGGTCTGCCGCTAGCGCGTGCATTCGCGGAGCGGGGAATTGCGGTCTTGGGGTTCGACGTCGATCCCGTCAAGGTCGACAAGCTGCAAAGGGGCCAAAGCTACATCGGTCACATTTCTGATTCGATCATCAAGCAGATTCGAGAGCGCGGTTTTGAGGCCACGACGAGTTTTCAGCGACTCGATGAGCCGGATGTGATCATCGTCTGTGTGCCGACCCCACTGACCGACGCCCGCGAGCCCGATCTTACGTATGTTGTCAGCTCAAGCCAGGCCATTGCTGCGCGTCTTCGACATGGGCAACTGATCGTCCTGGAGAGTACAACCTACCCGGGGACAACCCGGCAAGTGGTCCTCCCACTGCTCGCGGCCGGGGGAATGGTGCCAGGCCACGACTTTTTCCTCGCGTTCAGTCCGGAGCGGGAAGATCCCGGGAACCCGCAGTTCTCGGCGCCGACAATTCCCAAGGTCGTGGGCGGTCTGGATCCGGCCAGCCTCGAACTCGCCGCCGCGCTCTACGGCAATGTCGTTGTCAAGGTCGTCCCGGTCTCCAGTCCAGAGGTGGCAGAAGCATGCAAGATTCTTGAAAACACCTACCGCGCTATCAACATCGCGCTGGTTAATGAACTCAAGTTACTTTACGACCGAATGGGTATCAACGTTTGGGAAGTCATCGAAGCGGCCAAGAGCAAGCCGTTTGGATTCCAGGCCTTTTATCCGGGGCCCGGACTCGGCGGGCACTGCATTCCCATCGATCCCTTCTACCTGACGTGGGTGGCCAGAAAACATGGAATGGCGACCCGCTTCATCGAGCTGGCCGGCGAGATCAACACGGCGATGCCCGCTTATGTGGTCAGCAGGGTTGTTGATGCCCTTAACGAGCAGTGTAAACCAGTCAAAGGCAGCAGCATCACGTTACTGGGCATGGCCTACAAAAAAGACGTGGACGATCCCCGGGAATCACCGGGTTTCGAGCTGATGGACCTGCTCTTGCAGAAGGGAGCCACGGTTCATTACAACGATCCACATATCCCCGTTCTGCCCCCCATGCGCCATTATCCGCACCTTCGAATGGCCAGCCGGGACCTGACCCCCGAGTTTCTCGAGTCTCAGGATTGTGTACTCATTGTCACCGATCATTCGTCCTACGACTGGTCCTGGATTGCAGACATGCCTCATTGATCGTCGACACGCGTAACGCCATGAAGGACGTTCACAACGCTCTTGCCGTGGTCGTTCGCGCGTAGTGGGCCGAGTTTCCCGAAGGACCGCCGAGTCGGCAGCCGTGCCCGCGCCGTAACTGTGCCGGAATATGTGCCGCCTCCGGCAGAAAGCCCTGTTTTTCCGGGGAACTTGACGTAGGTTCGAGTCCGACAATGGACATCTTCTAAACTCCCACGCCAGACAGAAGTTTGCCGACGTGGCGCTTTGCGTGCATAGGTGCTCGAGCCAATTGCGGTAGATGAGGACGGCTGTGCTGCGCCAGGTGTTGTGGATCCGGACGCTGCTGATCACGGCAGTCCCCTCGCCTGGAATCTATGGTGCCCAGAAAACTTCGCTTCGGGGCACTGCCCGACAAGCTCTACGTCTTCCACACCTGGAACGGCCAGTTGGGCCACCGCACTCATGTTCATCTGATGATCACTGCGGCGGGATCACTGCCGACAGCCAGCACTGAGAACCGGATCGGAAAGAGTTCCGCGTGCCGGTCGCCACTCTTTCCCGTCAGATCGAGACCCAGTTTGACAGGGCCTTGAAGACCGCTGAGTCATTTGTCGCGGGCTTGAAGACCGCTGAGCGACCTGTTTTCGGAAAGACCGAAACGCCGACGGGTGGCGCATCGAGCGGCTGCCTGGCGTCGAATTCTGCCGGCACATTCTCCAGCACGTCTTGCCGCGAGGCTTTCACAAGGCCCGATACGACGGGCTCTGGCACCCCCGAAGCGATCTTAGTCGCAAGCGTGGGCGAAAGCCAGAAGCGTGGCATCCATCTCGGCTGCTTGTTCGGCGGTCGGTTGCAGTTTCAGGACGATCGTCCGCCTGGTCTCGATGTCGGCGATCGTATCACATGGTAACGTCACATAGCAAGAGACGGGCTAAAGCCCTACGGAGAGACTCGCCTAACCTCCGGGGCCAAAGCCCCGAGGCTTCCGGCGGGTTCAATTTGGTGAATTACGAGCCACCTTGCCGTGTATTCGAGGTTCTCTGCTGCCTCTCGGAGCAGGACAAGTTCAGTAGCGAGCACCTTGGGGCGAGATTCAGCAGCCTCGATCCGGTGCGTGTCAGGACTCCTGGGCATTTCTCCCAGGTGCAGCCGTAGCGGGGGCACCCACCCCGAATCCCGTTTCCACGCCGGCTCGTCCTTGATAACCTCCTGTACCGAGTGCCTCGAGAGGGTGTCGTCGATCAGCCTTGCTTGTTCCTGAGTGACAATGTTCCGATGCCCAACAAGAACGATCGTCCGCGAGGCGGTGACGCGACGCGTGGTGGTCATTATCTGTGCGGAAACCATACAACCTTTAGTCTGGGCACTCTTGGTAGGGTCGTGAATCAATGCCTGGGGAGATCTTGGAACAATTCATGGACGATTGCTCTGGATGGCCCCGGATGCTTCATGTGCCAATAAAGCGGACTGCATACTTGCTCAATCAAATCCCTTCCGAGAGCGGATCGGGCAGGCCATTATCCCATGCGTGACGAGCCAGAATGTTTATTAATTGCCACATCGGCCAGGTTGTGATTCGAGTTCAGGTGCTTCACCTGCTGCCCGGCCAATACTCAATATAGCGCGACGACCGTAAGCCCGTCCCACTTTTCCTTCGTAACCTGGCTCGTGAGGGACGAAATCCAACCCCATCGGAGGGTGATGGGATCCGTCCTTGGGGTGCCGACAAAGGCGCGGCGTCCAAATAAAACTTCCTGCGGTGGCTACTAAGGAAATTGGTCAGTTTATAAAGAGAATCCTTAATCCATCGGTGACGCATAAGTAGAAAATACATGAGAAGCTGGCCATGATCCATAGGGCAGATGGCAAGATTCTTGGCTTCCTGCCTGCAAATTCGGATGTCCGGATCGTACCGTATAGATCACCTTGCGATATCATTGACTCATGTAATATCCCAATCCGTCAGACAGAAAAGCCTGGATGCCGATTCCGATTCGCGCAGGTCACAGGTGCCTTGAGAATGTGGTACAGGCAGTTAGTCTAGCTGACTATCCCAGTGAGTTCTTCTAATCTTCATCGTGATATCGCGTCACGTGCAAACATGCACACTGATTTATGATATCTGCGCAATATGTATGTTCAGGTGATTGAATGAAAGACATGCTCGGATAGGGCTGGTCCGACGAGGGACAGACTTGTGGTCGTCGACAATGCGATCACCACGCGATGCAGCCGATCCTCGATGGATTGGCAAAATTTGGCGAGTGTTTGCACCCTCCTCAGGCAGACCTAGGTTTTCCTGAGAGAGAGTGAATCCCTCCAGCAGTTTACCGGGTAGTCGAGATCCCGCCGACTGTCGAACGATCCCACTACGCACCTGCCGCAAACTAATACATCGGATTCTCAACGGAGTATGCATCCATGTGGCGTCATACCTATTCCGATCCCCGCCCTTTCGCACTCTGAATTCACGCGTCCGAGGCGTCGCCGTGAACGCAGGCTGCGGATTGACCTTCAACTCAGCGGTTGGAAGATCGTCAGCTCTTGAGCGGTCCCTCGGTGTCGTTCATCAAGCAGAACGCAACAACGGCGGGGAACTGGATCAACACGTACGGGTCGCAGGGTTACGACGTCATCGGCAACGCGACCAGCTTGCCTAGTTATGCCACTCTTAGGGCAACGGGCCAGTCGAGCTGCACGTGGGCCGCGAGCACGGCCGATACGCGGGGGCTGCAGACCGCGGGTGGTTCCGGACGGATTGCAGCATCCTGGTACTCGGCGACGAGCTTCACGGTCAACCTGAATCTGACCGACAGCCAGCTCCACGACATGGAGCTGTATTTCGTTGACTGGGACAGTACCAGCCGTAGTGAGACGGTGAAAATTAGCAACGCTTCGACGGGCGCGGTGCTCGATACGGAAACAGTGAGTTCATTCCACTCGGGTGTGTATCTCGATTATGCCGTCAGCGGCAACACGCACATCACACTGACTCATGTCGGGGGTGAGAATGCGGTCCTCAGCGGCTTGTTCCTTGACCCACCGACGACCGTATCGCCGGTCCTTTACCACGACACGTTCAGCGGCACAGCACCAGCTCGGCCTGGTCGTTCAAGAATGGGACATGGCAGGTCAGTAACGGTACGCTGAGCCAGACGAGCACTGCTGCCGCCGATCCCAAGAAGGCGATGATCACCAACCAGACGTACCCCAGCAATGTGATGATCACGTCCGAGGTCGAGGTCAATTCCTGGACCGCGGGCGACATGGCTCGCGCCGGGGTGGGGCTGTACACGAACACGAGTAATGGAAACGGATACAACCTCGTCTTCCACGGTACCAACCAGGTTCAGTTCTTGAACGACGGAGTCGCCTGGGGCAATGCCTACTCGTTCAGTTGGAAAGTCGGCACGTGGTACTGGTTCCAGCTCGAGGATGTCCAGGGTGTATTGGAAGGGAAGGTCTGGGCGGCGGGAACGGCCGAGCCCAGACCTGGATGTTCCAGCAGACGGGGTGGACCAGTCTGACAGGCGGAGCCCCGGCGTGAACGGCGGCGCGGCCTGCTCGAGTGGTGGCAGCGACACGGTGTCATTCGCGAACGTCTCGGTGACGGCGACCAGCGTTCAGCCCGATACCGCAAGCGCGGGCGCGGTGGTCACGGCGAACGCCGGCTCGGCCGTCAGCTTCAGCCAGGCGGCGGCGACGGGAACCGGACCGCTGACGTATGCCTGGACCTTCGGCGACGGCACCACGCCCTCGGGCACTCTGAACCCATCGCACACGTACGCGAATCCGGGCACGTACTCGGCGCAGTTGACCGTGACCGATGCCCTCGGGATTCCGGCCACCAGCACCGTGACCACAACCGTCAACGACGTGGCGCCGACAGTGACCTATACGGATCCCCCGGAGCGCCTGGATCGCCGGTGAGTTTCACGGCCAGCGCGACGAACGTGAGCCCGGCGGTGCAATCCGCGGGCTATACGTATGCCTGGACGTTCGGGGATGGGGGCACCGGAACCGGCGCGACCCTCACCCATACGTTCGCGACGGCCGGGACGTACACCGTGACGGTGACGGCCAAGGACGAGTACGGCAAGACGGGAACGGCGAGCGGGACGGTCACGATCTACAGTCCGCCTGCCGTCAACGCGGGTTCGGCCCATCGGTGAACGCGGAGTCGTCGCTGACGTTCAGCCAGGCGACGGAGACGGGCGGCACGGCGCCGTTCGCGTATAGCTGGAGCTTTGGCGACGGTACGACGGCGACGGGCAGCCTGAACCCCGCGCACACGTACGCGAACCCGGGCAGCTACACGGCGGGTGTGACGGTCACCGACGCCAACAAGCTGACGAGCACGAGCTCGGTGGTGGTGACGGTCAACGACGTGGCCCCCACGGTCACCCTGGCCGGCTCAACGTCGGCGACGGCGGGGACCGCGCAGAGTTTCACGGCGGCCGCGACGGACGTGTGCCCCGTGGTCCAGGCGGCGGGCTTCACCTACGCCTGGACCTTCGGCGACGGCGGCACCGGAACGGGCGCCACCCCCAGCCACACCTACGCGACGGCCGGAACCTACACCGTGACCGTAACCGCGAAAGACGAGTACGGCAAGACCGGAACGGCCAGCGAGTCGATGGTCGTCGCATCGAGTTCCGCCGTACTCTTCCACGACACGTTCAGCGGCACCGCGCCCAGCTGCGGCCTGGTCGTTTGTGAGCGGGACATGGCAGGTGAGCAACGGCACTCTCAGCCAGACCAGCACCACTAGCGGCGATCCCACGAAGGCGATGATCACCAACCAGACGTATCCCAGCAACGTCATGATCACCGCCGAGGTTCAGGTCAATTCCTGGATGGCAGGGGATACGTCGCGTGGTAAAATCAGGTCTCTACCCAGACGCCGGTAACGGATCAGGATATAACCTTATCTTCCACGGAACCAACCAGGTTCAGTTCCTGGATGACGGAAACGCATGGGGCAACACCTATTCGTTCAACTGGCAGGTGGGTACCTCGTACTGGTTCCAGCTCGCGGAAATCACGGGACTCTCGAAGGGAAGGTGTGGGCGGCAGGCACTGCCGAGCCCCAGACATGGATGTTCAGCAGGCGGGATGGACGGATCGCACGAGCAGCGCCCCATCGCTCAACGGTGGCTCGGGATCCTCCCCGACTCCTTCTCTAACGTGTCGGTGACGACAACCAGTATCCAGCCCGATACCGCCGCCGCAGGCTCCGCGCTGACGGCCAATGCCGGTTCAGCAGTCAGTTTCAATCAGGCAACCGCCACGGGAACCGGCCCATTGAAGTACGCTTGGAGCTTCGGCGACGGCACGACGGCCACGGGCACGCTCAACGCCACTCACACTTACGCGACCGCGGGCACATACTCGGCCCAGTTGACCGTCACCGACGCACTCGGAATCCCGATTACTAGCACGGTGAGCGTCGCGGTGAACGGCACCGGAACTTCGGCTCCCATCGTCAGCGCTGGCTCGCCGATCACCGATAATGCAGATACTTCTGTCACGTTTAGCCAGGCGACGGAAACCGGCGGTACTGCGCCGTTCGCTTATAGCTGGAATTTCGGTGACGGGACGACAGCAACCGGAAGTCTGAACCCGTCGCACACCTACATGAACCCGGGCAGTTACACGGCGACGGTGACGGTCACCGACGCCAACAAACTGACCAGCAGTAGCTCACTTGCGGTGACGGTCAAGGACGTAGCGCCGAGCGTGACGATCGCGGATCCCACCGGGACGGTAGGGACGCCGGTGAGCTTTTCGGCAACCGCAACCAGCCTGAGCCCAGCCGTGGAGACCGCGGGCTTTACTTATGCCTGGACCTTCGGCGACGGTGGGACCAGCACCGGCGCCACGCCGACTCATACCTATACGACCGCGGGCACTTACACCGCGACGGTGACGGCCAAGGACGAGTACGGCATGACGGGAACCGCCTCGGAGACGATCACGATCGTCAGCGCGGCGCTGCTGACGGTGGCGCAGAATCACCGGCCTCTGGCGCCACGAACGTGGCAGTGTCTTCAAGCGTCACCGCCGACTTCACTCAAGCCATGCAGGCCAGCACGATCAGCTTCACACTGAAGACCTCCTCAGGCACCAGCGTGACGGCGACTGTCGCCTACAACTCCTCCACGGATATTGCCACATTGACTCCCACCGCCGCCCTGGCATACGGGACGACCTATGTCGCGACCGTCAGCGGGGCCGAGGACACGGCGGGGGCTGCCATGCCAGCGGTGGTCTCGTGGTCCTTCACCACCGCACCCAAGGGGACTGTGCCGACGGTTATCGGCGTGAGCCCGTCATCGGGTGCTTCAGGAGTCGCGGTTCCAAGTGCCATACTCGACTTTTCTCTCACTGCGACATTCAGCGAGCCGGTGCAGCCCAGCACGATTACCATGACGTTGACCAATAGTTCGGGCACTCCGGTTGAACTCACCACGAATTACTCGGATGCCACCAACACGATCACGGGATGGCCCAACGCCAATGCAATCTGGACTCCTGGCAGTCCAGGAACGACCTCGGCACCGGCTGGATATACGTTGCTGGAAAACTCGACGACTTACGTTGTGACTGTGAGCGGGGCGACAGATGCAGCGGGCAACGCCATGAGCTCGTTCTCCTGGACGTTCACCACGGGTCCTGCAACCGCGGCGATCATACCAACCGTGAGCAGAGTCAGTCCGGACTACAATGCCTCGAGTGTGGACATCGGGACGCCGATCGCCGTGAACTTCAACGAGGCTGTTCTGGCGAGTTCGATCACTGCGTCCAAATTCACGCTCGTCAGCTCGTCGGGAGCTGCGGTTCCGGCGACCATCACCTATAGTGACATTAACACGCTGCACACCGCGACGTTGACACCAACCTCAGCATTGGCCTTCGCGACGACCTACATGGCGACAATCAGTGGAGTCAAGGACGCGGCCGGTAACACCATGGCCAGCCCGTACACCTGGTCCTTCACGACCGCGAGCGGCAGTCAGACCTATACCCAGTTACCGCTGCTGTATCAGTCCAACCTTCAGTACATGGGAGCCTTCCTAGTCCCACACGGAGGTACAGAGGATCAAAACTCATTCAATTACAACAATGAAGGGGTTGCATACAATCCCGCAAATAACTCTCTGTTTCTTGCAGGCTTCGGGTGGAACACCAACATCGGCGAGATTGGAATCCCAAGTTCAATCGTAAACAGCACCAATATCAATGACCTGGCAACGGCTTCGATCTTGCAGCAACCGGAAAACAATGTATTTACCATGGTCCCTAATGTCTCTAATCTTCTGCCTGGAGACAGCTCAGGTGTTTGCATTGGTGGATTACAGGTCGTCAACGGTCAATTGATCGGCACGTTGTGGGACTACTATGACACGACTGGAGCGACGACTGCCACTCACTTCCGGTTCGACTCGCTCAATCTTTCAACCGCCACGGTGGAGGGTATGTTTCAGGTCGGCACCAATGGCTTGAACGCTGGTTTTTATGACGGATACATGGGAGCGATCCCGGCGGCATGGCAATCCGCGTTGGGGGCACCATACATTACGGGAAGCGTGACGCAGAATATCGTGAGCAGGACGTCGAACGGGCCAGCCGCGTTTGGATTTAACCCCAGCACCCTCAGCACCTCAACGCCCTCGACGACGATCCCTTACGTCTACTACCCGTATACAACGCCACTAGGTTATCCTCTTGTCAACGGATACACCGTAACGAACCCGTTATTCAATGGAACGACCGAGATTTCCGGTGTCTTTTTTGCACCCGGCTCGAGTACGGTCTTGTTTTTTGGATCGACCGGAACGAACACGATGATGTACGGTACCGGTTCCTCTGCCAATGATTCCACCTATCGTGGCGGTGGTAAAGGTCCACACTCCGTCAATGGAGATTACGCTTACCAGGTTTGGGCATATAACGCAAATGATTTGCTGGCAGTGAAGGACGGGCAGATGCAGCCCTGGCAAGTGCAGCCATATGCCACGTGGAACCTGGATTTTCCGCAGAGCAACCCGGAAGCCATGCTGGGTGTGACCTTTAATGCTTTAACGAACAGGTTGTATGTCGTGGAAGATGGAGGGCAAACCGGGAATTACAATTACCTACCCGTGGTCCAGGTCTACCAGCTCACTTTGAGCTTCACTGGCGGATCGGGCGGTGGAGGTGTCACGAATGCCGCGCTCAAACCAGCATGACAACGGATTCCGTCGTCTCCATGAGCACGAACTCGGTCGGAGCGGTTCCGAGTGTTGTGGCAAATCCGAGCGCATCGTCTGCAGCTATTACCACGATTCAGTCGAACTCGATCGTTGGATCCGGGTCCAGTTCGGTGACCTCGACGCCGAGTTCCGTCTCGATCACGAAACAGCTTCCGGCCCAGGAATCGATCATGCCGAGAACCAATACCATCCTCGGGCTGGGCATGAGAAAATTTGGAGTCACTCAAGCCATTAACAAGCACGGTCTGGCATCGCTCGAGAAGTTCAGTTCTGAGAATAATGGCTGAAAGTTCCCTATGTTTCGTGCCCAGGTGATCGGCGTAATTTCGGGTGGCACAAACGCTCTGTCGAGCTTTGTGCCGCCCTTCTTGCGTCCCTTTCCGAATAGCAGGACGGACCCTGAAAGCCTCCCATCTCGTTCTAAGGTATCCCCCGCACGATCATCGGCCCCAGCTTTCTGTCAACCAGACAGGCAGCCGCTTCCAGACCCGGATCATCCGCTCATACCGCGGGTTATCGGGCCGCATGGCCGACACATCGCCCGAACGCACGTAGTATTGCCATTCGGCGGGAACGGGTAAAGCACCCCACTGCGACTTGAACTTGTGGGTCGGCCCGTCGGGGCTGGAGCGGCCGAAGTCGAAGGTCTCCTGGCCGCGCTCGATCGCTCGCTGTAGCAGGTGCCAGTACATCAGCATGTTCACGCAGGTCGAGTTGAACTCGCGCAGCGAGCTGGCGCTGGGGACCTCGGTCGTGCCCCAGCCGTGCAGCAGCAGGGCCGCGGCCAGGGGTTTCGTGCCCTGGCGGACGACGCAGAACTCCGCGCGATCGGGGAATTGACCGGCGATCGCCGCGAACAGCTTTTGCGGGAAGACCGGGGTGCCCAGGTCGCGCATGTTGCGGCTGAAGACCGCGTAGAAGTCGGCGAAACTCCACGCCGCCCCAGTGGACGCTGAAGCCGTTCTTCTCTCCCTTGCGTACCTGGTTGCGGACCTTCGTCCCGAGCTGCTTCCACAGCTCGTCGCCCGTGCGCGGCAGGGCCAGCCGCATGTGGACCTTCAGGCCCGGCGCGCGATCAGCCGGGGATGGTCCACCGACTGCTCGTGCCGCAGCTCCAGGTGGCGGACGTCGAGCTCGTCGGCCAGCGCCACGGCCCGATCGATCAGCAGCCGGGCTGCCTCGTCGTCGCTGCTGATGACTCCGCCATAGTTGAGGTACGACAGGCCCACCAGGAACCGGCCGAAGAGCGGGCTCTTCAGGAAAACCAGCGGCAGCAGCCCGCGGACGTCGTCTCCGTCCGCGGCCTCCAGCACATAGGGAACCTGGCCAAGACCGCGCCGCAGGACCGATGGCCAGGCGGGATGATCGCTCAGGCGATGAATCCCACGGCCCTTGACATAGCTCTCCCAGGCGGCCAGGCGGGAGGCCAGGTCGTTCTCCTGGAAAACACGAACCTCGGGTGTCGTGGTCGCGGAGATCGTCATGCCGAGGCAACCTTTCCCTTTGAAGCCGGTTCCGGGTGGCGTTCAGGAGCTCGTCATAGATCGCGCGGAATTTGTCCATGCGGACCGCGAAACTGTGCTTTGACTCGATTGTCGCGCCGCCTTCCCGCTCGAGCTGGGGCCGGAGCGCGGGGTCATTGATGGTCCGGGCGATGGCCGTGGCGAGGGCGTCGACGGAACCAGGCTCCACGAGCAGCCCGTTGCGGCCGTCCTCGATCAGCCTGGGGATCCCGGCGATCCGCGTCGCCACGAGGGCACTTCCATCGCCATGGCCTCGAGCACCACGTTGGGCAAGCCCTCGCTCAGGCTGCTGAGCACGAACAGGTCCATCGCCGCATAGAGGGGGATGACATCGCCCTGAAACCCGAGCAAACGAATGCGATCACCTCGCCCGAGCTCGGCCTGGAGGGCCTCGAGCTCTGGCGCTGGATTGCCTCGCCGACGATCAGCAAGGCCACGTCGTGGCCGTCCCGGATCAGTCGGTCGACGGCCCGGATGAGCAGATCGTAGGCTTTCTCTTCAGAAAGCCGGCCAACGGCCCCGATCGTGAACATTCCGGCCGGCAGCCCCAGTCGCCTCTTCGCTTCGTCTCGTTCGGTCCCGCGGGTGAACCGGGTCGTGTCGATGGCGTTCTCGATAAGCAAGCAGGTTCGCGGACACCGAACTTGCGGCACGCGTGCTGGAGGTCCTCGGAGACGCAGACGACCCGCTCGTAGAATGGCAGGCAATAGCGATCGACGCGTTATAAAGCGGCGTCCGCCGCGCGCCCTCAACCCCAGCCGTGCACGGTCGACACCAGCCTCATGGGCCAGAACGGCCGCAAGAGCAGGCCCAGAGGTTACTCTTGTAGTCGTGCCCGTGCCAGATCGCCACCCGCTCGCGGCGGCAAAGTGCCAGCAGTTCGGTCGCGACCTTGGTCGAATGGGCCCCGATCGGCGATCGACACCAGGGGGGCGCCCAGAGCATTGGCCCGCTCGCGGATCCGCTCGAAACCCGGATCGTCGGGCGGATGCATGTAGGCGCAGATGTTGTGGTAGCCGGCCGCCGCCAGAAACCGAGGCGCGTTGAGGATGGTCTTGTCGGGACCACCCCCCGTGCCGGTAACCACGCGAACATCGAGAACGACGGGGACGTCAGGCATTGCTTGTTCTTGCATAGAATCCCCATCTTGCAAAGGGGGGGCAGGGGGGGTTGGCGAGCGCGGCCGACGCCGTGATTGCCTTGTCTTGAGCTGTTGACATTGGAGTTGCTCTTACTCTCGCACGAGAGGGCTCAGGCTGACTGTCGGAGAGTCATCGGCGACATCGGTGCTGCCGCACTCGGGAGCGAGATCAACTCCGAAGCCAGGTTACAGGCGGTTTTTCCAACCATTGTCCAGTCGTAGCGGTCTCGGGCGAGGTCGCGTGCTCGGGCCGCGAGCCGATGCGCCAGGGTGTTTTCGCTGAATAGCCTGAGAAGTTGGTCAGCGAAGTCGTCGCGGTCCGAAATCAACAAATGAGTCTCATGTTCGGCCAAAAGGCCCTCGCAACCCACGGGGGTGCTGACGACCGGCAGCCCAGCCGCGAAGGCCTCCAGAATCTTGAAGCGCGTGCCGCCGCCGGAATCCAGAGGCACCGCGAGAACCCCGGCTTCCCGAAGATGCGGCTTGATATCAGGTACACTGCCGGTCACTTCGGTCCCGGGCAGTTTTGCCAGCGACATCACTTCAGGAGCGGGATTTCGACCGACGATTCTGAGTCGACTACCGGGAATCGTCTCCTGAATCTTCGGCAGTACATGCCTGGCCAGGAATACGGCGGCACTGATATTCGGACCCCAGGACATATCACCCACGTAGAGCATCAGGAACGACTCATCGTGGCGGCCAGTCGGCAGCTCATTAAACGAGGAACAATCAACCCCATTAGGGACGACCCTCGCGAGTGACACCCGAGTTGACGGAAATGAGCAGCTTTCAGATCGGAAACCAGCATGATCCCTTCCGCCGCCTTTACCGCCAACTTTTGAATCCGAGCAAGAAGACTGGACTCGCGCCAGGTAAAGCCGTTTCGCAATGTTTTTTTGCTCGACCGATGATCTGCGGACCAAAAGGGAGTAGACATTGTGCAAATCGAGAACAATCGGCTTCCCATCGCCAAGCCCGCTGTAAAGGTGTGAATCAGATGGTCCAGGTAGAAAAGGTCGGGCGGTTCGCTGCGGATTTGTCGCGACAATTCATCGCGGACCGCCGTGATCGTGCCGGCCGTACATGACGTATGGCTCGCCCGCCGCCGCCGCACGCGGCGAGGGATAAGCTTCCTTCCAGACCGAGCGAGGTTTGATTCCACCGGCGCACGATGATTCCGGCACGCTCGAGAGGATCGATCACGGACTCTTCCCCACGGAGAACCGGTATGACCAGCAGCCCGGAACCGCTGGAAAGAGCCCGCAGCAGGTGATAGGTCCGGAGATGTCCACCAGAATTCAAGGGCCAGGGGGGCTCACTGGTGACTGCCAGGATCGAGCCCTCCGGTCGCGTTTTCGCAGCAATCGCCGTGTCCTCGCTGTCAGTATCGACTCGTGCCATTGCCGGTTCGTCCTCGAGGCTCATGTGCGATTATCCGGATGGGGATCCATGGCGTGGCCTTGATTGACTCTGGAGATTATGAATGATATCGTCCTGTCCACCTCTCGGAGCGTGGAAGCTCCAGGGGAGCAGCGAGTTTTGAATGAAATCGGATCAGCGGAAAAGCTCATGATCCAGATCGAAATTGAGGCGCCGGATGGTACATCGAGGTTTCACTGACCCGTCACTTGCGGCATTCCCTGGCCAAAGGGAGCTCTCCGGGAGACAGGTCGACTGAAATTTTCGACGCGGAAGGACGACCCGTTGCATTGCAGGCGCGAACGCTGGATCGATGGCCTGATGATTCGGTCCGCTGGGCCCTGCTGGACTGGCAAGCTGACATTGCAGCCAACTCGAAGTCGCGATACCGGGTTGAGATAAGTGGCGGTGCTTTGGAAACGCCAGGATCGGCCAAGATTCGAGCCGATCAGGAAGCCGGCGTAGTATCGATTGACACAGGCGTCGCGCAGTTCTCTATCCGCGCCGGCGGCGGTTTCCCTTTCGAGTCGGTGAATCTCGCGAATCGTCCGGCGGTCGGGGTCGCAAAGACACGATTCGCAGTCACCGATGAGTCTGGACAGCTATTCACCCCACATCTGGAGCGTGTCGAGCTGGCGGAGCAGGGGCCGTTGCGCGTGGCGGTCGCGATCGAGGGCCGGCTCGGTGCGCCCGGGCGGCCAGCCGCTCTGCCGGCTCTTCGGCTGGCTCCATTTCTACGCGGGACTGGCGGCGGTCCGGATCGATCTGACCCTGCACAACCCGCGCCGGGCCGGGCATCCCGGCAACTGCTGGAGCCTCGGCGACGCGGGCTCGGTCTATCTCCGCGATGCGGCCCTGACCGTGGCCCTGCCTGCACGAAACCGCGCCCGGCGCGGATCCGGTTCTCGCCCGAGCCGTCCGCCTCCCTGACCGACTGCGAGTCCTCGCTCGAGATCTTCCAGGACTCGAGCGGCGGCGAGAACTGGCGCGGATCGGTTCACATCAACCGGCATCGCGTCGTGCCCAATACGTTTCGCGGCTACCGGCTGCGCTCTCCCGGGCAAGAGCAGACCGGCCTGCGGGCCACGCCGATCGTGACCCTGGAGCACGGGGATCAGTGGCTGGGGATGGCGATGGAGCACTTCTGGCAAAACTTTCCCAAGGCCGTCGAGGCGACCGCCGAGGCGCTCACGCTTGCGATTGTTTCCGAAGCAGTACGCCGACGTCCACGAGCTTCAGGGAGGTGAGCAGAAGACCCACACCTTCTGGGTCTCGTTCGCGGCCGACCAGGTAGGCGAGATTCCGCTGGCCTGGTGCCGCGCTCCGGCTCGGCCCCGCGCGACCGCGGCCTGGTACTGCGCGACGGGTGCGGTGCCGCGGTTGACCCCGAAGGCCGACGATCCGCACACCGGGTATCAGCAGCTCGTGGAGGCGGCGATCGAGGGGGACGACACGTTCGAGCAGAAGCGCGAGCGGATCGACGAGTACGGCTGGCGGCATTTCGGCGAGATCTACGCCGACCACGAGGCGGTGTTTCACAAGGGGCCGGACCGTCTCGTCTCGCATTACAACAACCAGTACGACCCGGTCGCGGGCGGCTCTTCCAGTTCCTCCGGTCGGGCGACTGGCGGTGGTGGCGGCTGATGCACGAGCTGGCCCTGCACGTCAGCGACATCGATGTCTACCACACCGACGAGGACAAGTCGGCGTACAATCACGGCCTGTTCTGGCACACACTGCACTATGTCGACGCGGGCACCAGCACGCATCGTTCGTATCCCCGGGTCCCGGAGCGCGGGGGCGGCGGGCCTTCGGGCGGGCAAGACTACGCGACGGGCCTGATGCTCCATCACTACCTGACCGGAGACCCGCTGTCGCGGGCCACGGCGATCGAGCTGGCCCGCTGGACGATCGACATGGACGACGGCCGCAAGACCGTGTTCCGCTGGCTGGCGCGGGATGCACCGGCCACGCCACGTCCTCGGGGTCCGTTCTCGTACCACGGGCCCGGACGGGCGCCGGCAAACTCGCTCGATACCCTGCTGATGGGCACTCGCCTGACCGGGGAGCCGGATTTCCTGGCCAAGGCCGAGCAGATCATTCGCCGCTGCATCCATCCGGCCGACGACATCGCGGCCCGCAACCTGCTCGACGCCGAGAACAAGTGGTTTTACACCATGTTCTTGCAGGCGCTGGGCCGGTACCTCGATTACAAGGCCGAGCTCGGCCAGATCGACCGGATGTACGCCTATGCCCGCGCCAGCCTGCTGAACTATGCCCGCTGGATGGCCGAGCACGAGTATCCCTACCTCGACAAGCCCGAGATCCTCGAGTATCCCACCGAGACCTGGGCCGCGCAGGACATGCGGAAGAGCGAGGTCTTCGAGGCCGCTGCGCGGGTTGCGGACTCGCATGAGGAGCGTGCGCGGTTCCTGGAGCGATCGCGGTTTTTCTTCGAGGCCTCGACCACGACCCTGGCCGGGATGCCCACCCGGTCGCTGGCCCGGCCCGTGGTGCTCTTGCTCTCGAACGGCCTGGCCCGGGCCTATTCCGCGGTCAACCCCGAGTTCCCCAGCCTGCCCGCGCCCGAGACCGATTACGACTTTGGCGCACCCGAGAAATTCGTCCCCCAGAAGATCGTCGCCATCCGGCGGTTCAAGGTGATCGCCGCCCTGGCCGCGGCCACCGTCGTCATCGGCACCCTCGGCCTGATCATCGCGCTGGTGGCCGGCAGGATGTGAGCGCGATCTCGGGCTCCCTCTCCCCTCCGCGGGAGAGGGTCGGGGTGAGGGGGGCAGGGCGCGGCCGTACGCCTGGTTCTGTGGTCGGATCGATTGTGACCCCCCCTCACCCTACCCTCTCCCGCAAGGGGAGAGGGCTATGATCACCGTCGCACGTTCGGTCGCACACAGCGCGAGCCCCGTATCAACTCCGCGGGACGAGTTTCTGATACAGCGCGAGATAGGCGTTGACCGCGGCATCGAGCTGGTAATGGTCGATGACGCGCTGGCGGCCGGCGCTGCCCATGGCGGCGGCGGCGGCCGGGTCGGCCAGGATCGAAAGCAACGCCTGGGCGGTGGCCTGCGCATCGCCGCGGGGGACGTGCAGGCCGTCGACGCCGGGGCGCACAAGCTCGGGGTTGCCACCGACGGCGGTGACGACGACGGGAACGGCCGTGGCCATCGCCTCGAGCAGGGTCAGCGAGGCCGCCTCGCTCACCGAGGTGAGGGCAAAGACGTCGAGCGCACGGAGGATCTCCGGGACATCCGACCGGACACCCAGGAAATGGACCCGCGACGCGAGACCGAGCGAACCGACCAGCTCGGTGAGCTTGCCCCGGAGATCGCCGTCGCCCACGAGCAGCAGGTCGACGTCGGCCTGCGCGGCGGCGACCGCCGCGAACGCGTGCAGCAGCATCGCCTGGTCCTTGACCGGGTGGAACCGGGCGATGTTGCCGATGTACCGCCGCGCCGGGTCGAGGTTCAGCCGGGCGCGGACCGCGGCCCGGTCGGTCGCCGGCGCGTAGCGATCGAGCGTGATGCCGTTGTCGATGATCGACATCTTCCGCCGCGAAAAGCCGTCCTGGCGGGCGAGGCCGTCGAGACTGAACTGGCAGACCCCGGTGATGGCGTCGGCCAGCGGCCCCAGCAGCCAGCGGTTGGTGAGCCGGCGCTTGGGCGAGACCTTGTCCGGGTAATGCCGGCCGTGCTCGGTGAGCACCAGCCGGAACCGCGACCCCGGGATCAGCCTGGCCAGCGCCGAGTAGAAGAACGGCGTGTACTGATGGGCGTGAATCAGTTCGAACCTACGGTGCCGGATCAGCCGGCTCATCCGCCAGGCCGATGCGGTAGTCGAGGCCGGGCCGGCGGTTCAGATCGATCACCTCGACGCCTTCGCCGCGAAGCTGCTCGCCCAGGGGACCGATGCCGTCGAGGCAGAAGATCGTGGGCTCGAGCCGGCCGCGGGTTCGCCGGACGATCTCGGTGACCAGCATCTCGGCGCCCGCCACCTGCATGATGTGCAGGACGAAGCCGATCCGGAGCCTGTGTTGAAAGTGACTTCTTGGTTCGGCTTCCTTTCCCAGCGACATCAACTTGGTCTCTTGAGCCTGCGAGGCGCAAAGTTGTTGATGTGACTCGTCCAGTTCGCTGAGTCGGGCAAAGCCCTCAGTCATAATGAACCCTTGTGAAGTAACACGATCTGTTATTGAGCGGAGGAGCGCGGAACATGCACCGCACGTAAAAATCCTACTGCGGGTTCTTGTTGTGAGCTATGAGAAAAACATCCACGGAGTTTTCATAGTAGTCGAATCGCTTTCCGCGAACCTTGAGCTCGTGAGAGCAGTGTTTCCCTAACCACGTATTCAAGTCATCGGACAGCCCCGATCTTCCACTTTGTATGACGACCCACAGCCGGCCGGGGGTGGTGGCCAGCTTATCCAGTTGCGGGATCGGTTTCGATCGGGACAGGGGGACCACCGGCTCGTTTCCTGCTGTGTAACGGAGGAACAAACCCACCGATGGGCTCGTCACCTGGTCACCCGCTAACCAGTTCTTCTTGACGTAGGCGGCAGCGGTTCTCATGTCTGGCCGTGAGCCGTCGACGTAGTGGCTTGCCAGGCTCGGCAGGTTCATCAGCCCGGCTACGACCATCCACTGCACGCTCACAGAAAAACTTATCCGCCGAAGCTGATCGAAAATGGCTCCAGCCGCACAGCCCGCCAGCACCATCGGGCCTAAAGCTAAGGGGAAGTTATAAGCAGGGTGGTACTGGACAACGATCGGAAGCACGGCGCTCAATAGGGCCCAACACACGGAGCAAGTGACCCAGTACCAGCCTTGAACGCACCGTTCGTGGAACAGCAGAACCAAACCAAGCCAGGCAAGAAGAACGGTTGGCCATCCCATCATGAGAGCCGAAGCAAGTATCGAATGCACGAATGTATATCCGAATGTCTCTCCGGTATTCCAGCCCTGGACAAGAGGTCTCAGGTAGGTGATGAAGAATCCGACAATCGCAATGCTGAACAGAAAGTAGACCAGCAGAACTTTGCTTGGCGGCGGCCGTCGAACCGCAAGCGAACTCAGAGTCGTTGCGAGAATAAGAATGGGTAGAGTGGCAAATGCAATTGTGTGAGATAATCCCGCGGCTACCGCCAGACAGGATGCTGTGATGCTTAGCAAGATCGAGTTGCGCTGAATCGAGAGCGCACCGCCAGCAGGCAAAGAGAAGAAAAAAACCATGCCACGATATAAAAACGGTTTTCCTGGCTGAGTGCAATGTTCTCTGGCCACATGGCGATGAACAAAGCCGTGGCCACAGCGGTAGATCGATTCCTCAGCGCGTCCAGTAAGAGGAACACCGCCCCGACGCTCGCACTGCCAAGAATCGCACCGATCATGCGTGTTCCGTATTCATCGCGTCCGAAGATCCCGTAGCCAATGTGAAGTGTAAGGTACCCTAGAGGAATGATACGAGGCAGACGGTACGTCGCGCTGCCTGCAGAAGATTGTCCATCTCGAAAAAGTGAATCATCCTCTGTAAGCGTCGCCGTTTCGTCTTTGGCGAAAGGCCAATCGCCGATCTTGTAGAATCGAAGAGCCCCGGCCAAAGTTAGAAGGCCTATGAGCAGGAGTATCTTCTGACGCATGATTTGTTAATCCACCTCCATCGCGAGCCGTTATGCTGATCGGGCCAAGCCCTCTAAGCGGAACCCACCAGGCGACTGTCGGGCCAACCCGCTCGCCAGCCGGCCCTTGACCAACGCGGCAAGCTGTGACCCCAGGAGCAGCATCAAGAAAGGCAGCTCGAAGTTCTCGAGGGACAGGAAGGCACCGCCGAAGCAAAAGAGCACCATCGAGGTTTCCACTCCGACCGCTACCATGTAGATCCGACGCGACTGGAGGTCGCCTTTTCCCTTCACAGCACGGCGGCAGAATCGCGTGTCGGCCATCACCGAGACGATCATTGCCACGTAAAGGCCCAACCCAACGAACCCGTTGTCGGCGGCAATTTGCAGATACTGGCTGTGGATGGTGCGGCCCTCCATGTCGGCACCGTACTGGAAGGAGAGCAAGTTGGCGTTGCGGATTCCGACGCCGAAGATCGGATTGTCTTTGGCGATGTTCCAGGCGGCCGCCCAGCTCGCGCGCCTTGAGTTGGCACTATCATCCACCTCATTGTCCTTGAGCGTGAAAAACCGTTCCTGGATCTGGGGTCCGGCCAGGACCGGAATGGCGCCGAGGAAGAGAACTGCAGCGAACATGGCCATCTGCACACGCCGCCTGCTGCGGACAACAACGAGGGGAGCAGTCACCAGCATCGAGAGCATCGCGCCCCGGGAATAGGTCATCAGGACGGCATGGATGATCACCGGAACCAGGGCCAGGTAAAACCACCGCCAGCGGTCCTTGATTCCGTCCCAGAGCACGACACACACCGGCACCCCCATGGCGAGCATCAGCCCCGCGCCATTGTTGTCCAGACCGCCGTACCCGTTTTTTGCAATGCCAATGTTACCGGTGCTGAAATAGAGGACATTGACCTCGTAGGAGATGTAACCTAGCGCGGTGACCGCCACGAGCAGCAGACAGTAAAGCTGATTGAACGTGGCCAGCAAGACCATGGAGACCGCCATCATGGCGAAGATCTTGATGTACTCGGTGAAGGTGAGGAATGCCTGATCCTGGTTTCGTGCCGTCAAATAAGTGACAAAGATCCAGAAGGCGAATAAGCCAATGAGGATCTGCGATCGGCCCAACTTGAGCTGGATTCGTTCGACCTCCGGTGGCCCGGAAGGAATGATCCCCAATGATGCGGCAAAGGCTGCCAGGATGGTCGCAATCGCAACGCAACGCGACCACTGAAGCTCAGGGAGGGGCACCCATTGCCAGAGGAATTCGGGCCGGAGCACCGCGTACAGATAATAGACGGCGACTCCATAGAACGGGTGGATGACCACGCCAAACGTCCCGAACAGCGTCGCGATGACCATGAAAGCGGTCTGTTTCATGCGATGAGCCCGAATCTGTTGCTCATGCCGGATCGAACGGCCGGTAGGATAATGTTCATCCCTCGTGGAGGAAACCGATACGCCGAGGCACGGACATCAGGAATTCGCGGGTTGCAAACCGGAGGCGGTCAGAGCACGCCAGCTTGGCGGCAGATTGCGGCTCACTTCCACGCCGTCAAACGGCTTGCCGGCCTGGATACCTTCTTGCCAGGCCCAGGCCGCCATTTTTCTCAGTCCTTCCGACAATGTTGTCCCTGCGTGATCGCCGAAAACGCGGCGTGCTTTTGAATGATCACTGTAGGCAATTGCAACCTCATTGCGTGGGGGTAAGTGCTCGATCGGGTGCTCCGGGCGGCCCATCGCCGTGCGGATCTCTTCGGCCAGCTCGTTGATGGTGTAGGGGACGTCGGCTCCGATATTGAAGACCTGGTTGCGAGCGGCCGGAACCCAGGGCGAGCCGGCAATTACCGGAGCGATGTCGCCCACGTAGCTGAAGGCACGCTGCTGCATTCCATCGCCGAAAACGCAGAAAGGTAGTCCCTGCATGAGCCGGTTCATGAAGATGCCGACGACGTTGCGGTACGGGTCGCCCAGATTCTGGTACTCGCCATAAACGTTGTGCGGCCTGAAGATGACATGGTCGAGCCCGAACATGTGATGAGCGGCCGCGAGATCGAATTCGACCGACAGCTTGGCAATACCGTACGGGTCCTCGGGGCGAGGGGTCTGGTCCTCGCGCATCGGCGATGGGACGGCACCGTAGGTGGCAATCGAGCTGGTAAACACGAAGCATTCAATTTCGTGCCTGATCGCCTCGTTGATCAGGTTCACGCTGCCGATGACGTTGTTCTGGTAGTTGAACCGCCGGATGAAGTGCGAGAGCCCTTCGGCGGCATAAGCCGCAAGATGATACACGTAACGGATCCGGTGCCGCTGGAACAGGTCTGCCAGCAGATCGCTGTCGGTGACGCTACCCTCGATGAACTCGACTTCAGCGGGTATGTTGCGGCGGAAGCCGCCGGAGAGGTCATCGAGCGCGAGGACCTGCACGCGATTTTGATCGATAAGGGCTCGCACAACATGGGCCCCGATGAATCCGGCCGCGCCGGTAACCAGGGCAACATCGGCCTTACGACTGGTTCTTGTGCTCATGATCAGCCCTCTTGCGAAACTGTAGGAAATCTCAGAGATTTGCGGGTTCAGCTCGTGAAGCCGGCCAGCACGCGTTGCGCCGCCGTGGTCCAGGAATGGTTCCGGGTCACCCAGTCGCGGGCCTCTTCACCAAGACGGTGCCGCTGCTCCGGGTCGCGCCAGAGATCGAGGATGCCGCGGACCCAGGCCGACTCGCCGTCGGCGCGGATCCAGGGAGGTTGATCGGGCGGCTTGAGGCCGTTCAGGGCCGTGGCCGAGCCGACGATGGGCCTGCCCAGGCTGGCCGCCTCGAGCAGCTTGTTCTTGATGCCGCCGCCGCTCACGAACGGCAAGACGACCACGGCATGGCGGGCGATCTCGTCGCGGAGGTCAGGCAGGTCGGCGATCAGACGGATGCCGTCACGGCCGGCCAGGGCCTGCACGGGCCCGGTCGGGTTGAACCCGTAGATGGTGAAGGTGGCATCCGGCACCTGGTTTCTGAGGGCAGGCCACACCCGGCGGCAGAACCAGTCAATCGCCTGGATGTTGGGGCCAAAATCAAGGCGGCCCCAGAAGACGCAACTGCGTTCCGTCTCAGCCACGGTGCGCGGGCTGTAGAACGCGCCGTCCACGCCGTTGGGAACCACATCCACCTTGCCCCCGCCGACGACCCGGCGCATCGCCCGCCCGTCCGATTCGGAGACCACCCAGACCCGGTCCACGAGCGGTGCATAGGCGCCTCATAAAGCCCCTTCACGGCCGCCTCGCGGAGGTTGCTCCAGGTCGAGCGGTCGCCCAGCCGCACCTGGGAAAGGTGGTGCCAGATCCACTCGTCGCCCGCGTACCAGATGCGCCTGGGCCCGCGCACGCCACCCAGGTAGGGAAGGACGTCGAGCCCGACGACCACGACGGCATCGGCCCGGAACTCGCAGGCGAGCCCGGCGACGGCCGCGATCCGGCCGGGCGGGATACCCCAGTACGACCGGAACCGTTCGGCCAGGCCCGTGAGCGGCGAGGCGGCCTGGTCCCTATCGTGCGTGCCGAGAGTGCGGTGCAGCTCCAGGGGCAGGCCCGCGACGGCCTCGGGCGGCGTTTCCGCCACGGTGGCCATGCCCAGCGCATGACCTTGCTCGGCGAGGGCCTTCATCAAGTGGTAGCAATGCACGTCGTGGCCGCTGGAGCGCGGCCAGGCCAGCCTAGGCTTGACGAACAGGAACCGCATCGGCCCGACCCCCAGCCTTTGGCCGACCTGAACGAAGTGCCTGGATAAATCGAAAGATCGGTCGCGTCACGGCGACGCCGATCCGCGAAGGGGCACCCTTGATGCCGTACTTACCGCTAACACCATCGCAGAGACCAGCCAGGATGTCGTCCGCGGCGCCCTCTTCTCCGGCCTCACATTCGACGCAGAAGCGGTGGTAAACGTACTTGATATACCTGGACCAGGAGGCGAGCGCACCCTTTCCACCTCGGTGCTTACCATTGTGTTTCTTCAGAAGAAGAAACAGGTTGCGGGCGTCGTAGTAGCGTTTGAGACCCTTACCGGTCCGCGTGAACCAGCTCCCGCCCTTGTGCCAGACCATGGGTTCTGCGACGATCCCGCACTGAAAACCACCCTGGAGCGCACGCAAGCAAAAGTCGGCTTCCTCGTGAATGATGAAGAATCGTTCGTCAATGAGGCCAATTTTTTCGAAGACCTTTCTCGAAACCATCATGCAACAGCCGTTGACGATTTCGACGGGTACGAGGTTGGGCGGGTCGCAGCGGTTGGGCGGGACGGGAATCTGCTCGAAGAAACCGGGGTAACCAGGCCGATTGAAGCGGACACCATCGGTCATCACGGTCTCGGGGTCGTCCATGTAACAGATGATCGGTCCAATGACCCCTTGTTCCGGATGATGCTCGGCCGCCGCCAGCAGGCGGTCCATCATGTCGGGCGCAACGATCGTATCGTTGTTGAGCAGCATGATCCACTCCGCCCCGTCCTCGAGCGCGTAGCGAATTCCCGTGTTGTTGCCGCCGGCCCAGCCGCCGTTGTCCTCGCGACGGATGACTTTCACCCAGGGATACGTCTGCGCAATCTGACTTGATGCATCGGGAGTTGATCCGTTATCGACGACGATCGTCAGGCAGAGCTCCGGGTCGATGGCTTTCATGGAATCGAGGCATTTAAAGGTATCCGCCAGTCCATTCAGATTCAGCAGTACTGCGGCAACCGTATGCATTCCTGTTCCTCACTTTCGTTGCTATAAAGACATAGTTGTTGGCTCGCGATAGGTTCTTGCCTTTCTCCTCCATGATTTCCCAAAGAAGGAGAGTAGCGTGAAAATGTTCGTGCAGTCACATCGGATACCCTCTCGAGCTTAGGGCAGCCTACCCGTGCACTGCCGTGCCCTGCCTTGCGTAGCTCTGTTTTAGACGGCGCACCGGCGTCAAAATTGCCGAAGGAAAATGGCATCCGATCCAGTAAACGAAAGGCCTCCAGGCAAACCTTATCCGCAGACAGTCCACGAACCGTTCTCTCGCAGTTTGATAATCCCCTCGATCGTAGGCAGGATAAGCATAGGCAAACTTTGACCGCATGAGATTCTGCAAGACGAAGGCCCGTTCGTCAGCAGTCAAGCCAGATTCCTCAGACAATAGCTCCAGAGCTGTGCTGAAGCCGTAATTCATGCGATCCTGGTTCCTCGTCATGTTGGAAGAGTGTTGTAGGTAAGCTGTGACTGTTAGGCCTTCATAGTAACAGTACTCATAGCGCAGCGCGAGCCGCATAAAGTAATGCCAGTCTTCCGCACCATAGGGACGAGCGTTGAAGGGGCCGACTTGTTCCATGACTTCACGACGGAGCACGATGCTGCCAACGAATACCAGATTTCGTCGTACCAGCTGCCGGAAAAACGGCTCGCGGTCGAACCGACGAACGTGCTGCACGACTTCGCGCGACGGTAAATTGCGAAATGCATCACCGCCGAACGTCCCGACAAAGCTGACAAAGCCTGTATCCGGCGATCCCATCGAGGCGTCGCCGAAAATGAACGGTATATCTGGATGATCATCAAGCAGCCGAGTCATGGCGGGAACCGCGCCGGGAAGCCAGAGATCGTCCGAGTCGAGAAAAGCGACATACTTGCCGCAACTGGCCTGGAATCCATTGTTACGGGCCGCGGCGAGTCCCTGGTTGTCTTGACGGAGGTAACGGACGGGGGAGCCCAGCGGTCGAACGACGTCTGGAGTCTGATCCGTTGATCCATCGTCAACGACGACGATCTCCAATTCTTCCTCCCCGCAATTGACGATCGAGTCAATCGTACTCCGGATCAGGTCGGCGCGATTATACGTAGGGATGATGACGCTCAGTTTCACGTGTTTCACACTCACAGCGAGAAGGAACCGTTGGCTGGTTTCGCGAATTAATGCCTTGCTCGGTTGGATCAGGCTGATTTCACGATTTGTTGGACGCCGCGACAGTCATTCCGATGGAACATTGACCATCGAGATCCTGATTGGTCGCGGCGTTCTGATTGCGATAACGGATGACCCTGGCCGGAACGCCGACAGCGATGGCGAAGTCGGGGATGGGCTCGGTGACCACGGAACCTGCGCCGATCACGCAATGGCGACCCACGTCGGCAAGCACCACGGCCCGGTCGCCGATCCACGAATCACGACCAATCGTCACTCGCGACCAGATCCCCGATTGCTCCCGGATTGGCACGTCCAATTTGTCGATTCCATGCTGCTTTCCGCCGCTCGGAATGGAGACATGCGAGCTGATCAGCACGTCATCCTCGAGAGTGACGGTGCCCAGGCAGCAATAGACGCCCACATAGACGTTTCTGCCAACTTCGGCGGTCGGGTGCGCGAAAACCGTACCAAAGCTGATGCAACAGCCCGGATCACAGCGAGGCAGGACCAGACGATAGAAAGCTCGTCGCAAGTAGGCGCCCGTCAACCCTGGGATCAGAGCAAAAGCCTGAGACCATCCCGGAAATGCATTTTTCGCCCCGATCATCCAGGCTAGGAGCCTGTAACACAGGACTGCGGGAAATACAAAGAGCAAAGCGAGCGCGTTGGCGGCGTGTTTTGCAATCGCTTTCATGCGAAAAGTTCCTCGTTCCGCCGACGAGTCACTGATTGAATACAATTGCGAGACGGTTGAAGCGAAAGATAATAATACATTTTACAAATTCGGTTATATTAACCGGTTTATTTTACCACAAAAAGGAGTGTTCTTTTGAGTCGGATTCTCCTTGGTACCTTTGCGACAACCAACCGCTGAGTACAAGAGCCGATAGACCGCCTCCTCCACGGTGTCCGGCGTGATTTGCGTGAGGCATTCCCTTCCGTATGGGCACGGCGAGCGCAACCAGCAAGGTGCACAGTGTACGGGGGAGTATAGATTAGTGTTTCCAGGATATTTCGAGCACATCGGATGCTCATAGCCACCGTAAATTACCACCGCAGGAGTTCCCAGCGCGGCGGCGATGTGAACAGGGCCAGAGACAGGACCAACGTATAGGTCGCACGCCCCGATGGCGGCTACGAGTTCCTCGCGACTTGTATTACCTCTTAAGTCACGGTATTGCTCGTGACCCCGGGTGCTGGATCCATGAACTGACGCGCAATCTCAACGACGCTGAAACGTGCAGTGAATCGGTCGAGAAGGTTTTCCCAATACTCATCAGGCCATTCTTTGTTGGGCGTCCAGGGACCCGCGCGACGATTGACGATGATGCGCGGCTTGCGCAGGTCTTGCCATTCTGAGTGAAACCTCGAAATGGTATCGGCATTCACACTACAAGAAGGTTTGACATCGCGTACGCGAAGGCCGAGCTTATCTCCAAAGATCTTGGCAATGTGCCTGCGCGGCGGAATGTACTCCTCGTAGCCGAGGTCCAGGCAATCGTCTGGGCGCTCGTCATAGCCCCGGACGGCGTCTATGAATGGTAGGCCCTCGAGCAGGTCCGGAAAGCCTGTGTAAAAGGTCACGCAGCAGGCGGGATTAATCCGTTTCAACTCTCGAAGGGCTGGAGTGCAGAGCAGGACGTCCCCGAGGGCACCGCTTCGGCCTATATGTAACACGCGTGCGCATAGGGCGCCTTGAGGGGGTTCGGGAAACGAATCCGACGATCAAGAAAGCCGGATCTCTGCCCGAGCCACGCGTGGTATTTTTTGCGCGCCTCCCACCCCAGCGCGGGTCTCACAGCCTCATAGAGGTTCTTGGCAAGCATCAGCTGAGCGGCCCCAATATCATCGGCTCAGCCTCGATTCCCATGCAATTCGGCGTAACGGGCCTCATTACCATTTCCGATGTGAAGTTCAGAAGGCGAATGAGTCCAGCTGCATTCGACATAAACAACGCCCCACCGTCGGCTTTCGACAACGTGGTTCGCCAATGGCTCGAGTGCCACGGGAGGTAGTTCGACTCCTCGGACATCGGCCACGACGTCGGCCACGTTGCTTGAGAAGCAGAGCGATAACCAGTGAGGACCGGGTCTCAGGTGGCGCGACGGGACCTCGAGCTTGACTTCGTGGAGACCAGCGGAAAGGGTTGGCAGGCTTGCAAACTGATCGGTCCAACCATGAGAAAACAATTCCAGGCCTGCCGCGTTCCGAATCGCCATTGATATGTTGGACTCGGGCAACTCGCTCTTGACCAGCACCGTAAGGTGGATCCGGATAATTTCGCCACGTATGATCACGCTTGGGCTTGAGCTCGAGTCTGTCGTGACCCGCAGCTCCAGGAACTGCGCCTCCCCTGTCCCGTCTTGCCTGAAACTGCTCAGATCGATGCGTTCACGGGACGAACCGAGATACCTTGCAACCACATCCGCAGTGTCGCCGAACGTCTCGAGTTTTCCCTGTTCAAGCAACAACGCTCGATCGCAGATTGCTTGGATTACCTGCATCTGGTGGCTGACCACAAGGACGGTATGGCCCCCCCGCTTCACGTCATCCATCTTAGCCAGGCATTTCTTCTGAAACTTCGCGTCGCCGACGGCCAGAACCTCGTCGACCATGAGGATCTCCGGCTCCAGATGTGCCGCGACCGCGAACGCCAGTCGGACATACATGCCGCTCGAATAGCGCTTGACCGGTGTATCGAGAAACTTCTCGATTTCCGAAAACGCCACGATCTCGTCAAACTTGCGACTGATCTCGCGTCGGCTCATCCCCAGGATGCTGCCGTTCATGTAGATGTTTTCCCGGCCGGTCAGCTCGGGGTGGAAGCCGGTGCCGACCTCGAGCAGGCTGCCGATCCGGCCGCGGAGCTTGCACCGGCCGGCGGTCGGTTCGGTGATCCGGCTGAGGATCTTCAGCAGGGTCGACTTGCCGGCGCCGTTGCGGCCGATGATGCCGACGACCTCGCCGGGCTCGACCTCGAAATTCACGTCCTTCAGGGCCCAGAAGCGATCCGATCCGGTGCCGCCTGATCGGGGCGCCGCCGCTTCACCGTTGCCGCCCCGCAGCCGCCGCTCGATCGGGTTCCAGATCGCCGCCGCTTGCTCGGTGAGGGCCTCGCGGAGCGTCTGGTAGCTCGCCGTGGAGCGGGCGCCGATGCGGTACTCTTTGGACAAGTTTTCGACGCGAATCGCAAAATCCATCAGATCGATCAACCTCTGCTAGATGATGTCGGCAAAGCGGTTCTCGACGCGGCGGAAATAGAGGCAGCCCAGCAGCAGCAGGGCCGCGCCGACGGCCGACGAGACCGCCAGCGAGTAAACGTCAAACGGCTGTCCCAGCATGGCCGCGCGAAAATTGGCGATCAGGCCGTAGGCCGGGTTCAGCGGCAGCAAGAGCCGGGCCCGCGGTCCGACCGCGTCTTCCTGCTGCAGGTAGATGCAGGGCGTGGCGAACATCCAGAACTGGACCATGAAGGGCACGACGTGGCGAAAGTCGCGATAGGCGACCGTGAGGGCCGAGAGCAGCACCCCCACGCCGAGCGCGGCGATGACCAGGCCCAGGACGATCGCCGGGGCCGCCAGCAGGCCCAAGGTCCAGCTCACGCCGAAGTAGACCATCATCGCCAGCAGCATGGCCGAGGCGATGGCGAAATCGACCAGCCCGGCGGCCACCGAGCCCATCGGGATCATCAGCCGGGGAAAGTAGACCTTGCTGACCAGGTTCTGATTGCCCACCACGCTCTGGCCCGCCTGGGCGATCGCGTTCGAGAAGAACATCCAGGGGACCAGGCCGGAGAGGACGAACAGCGAATACGGCACCGTGCTCGTGGCGCTGGCCGCCGCCTTGCGAAAGAAGAGGCTGAAGACCAGCATCGTCGCCAGGGGCTGCAAGATCGCCCACGCCGCGCCCAGAACCGTCTGCTTGTAACGCACCTTGACGTCGCGCCAGGTCAGGAAGAACAGGAGCTCGCGGTACCGCCAGAGCTCCCCGAGATCGAGGAACTGCCAGCCATGCCGCCGCTCGATGACCGTCACCGGCAAATCCGCCGCCGCACCGTGCGGCGCCGGCCGGCACCGCGGCCGCGACGAGCGCGCCCACGGACCCTTCCTGACCTCGACCAATCTCTTCGGCTGCGATACTCACAACACCTCCGCCTTCAGTGCACGTTGCCGTCTGGTTTCCCGCGAATGTACGCCAGTCCACGTTGCGCGGTCATCCGCCGCGGCGGATCGTTGAACTCTCGAGGTGAGCCTCATGGCTCAGTCCCGTCGCATGGAGTGCTTCACGACCCGGTCCGTTCGCCCGCTTACTGATCGCATGAACACTGTTTCTGACCGGTCCAGCCGCTGATCTGGACATTGTCCGTGACCGTTCGCATGGTAACTAGACAAACCTAGACATTTTACGGTCCGGACGTTCAGCATGCTCGTGAATCTCGGGACGGGTTCCGCCCGGCCTGTTCCTCGTGACGATTTCCAGCACTTTATCGAGCCTTTTGAGCTGATAATCCCAGTGGTAACTGGCTTCCACGCAGGCCCGAGCGGCCGTTCCGGTACGCTCCCGCAGGTCGTCCTCGCGAAGCAGCCGAAGAGTTTTCGCGGCGAAATCGTGCGGATCGTCGGCCACGAACAGGTCGCGACCGGGAACGGCCTCGACCCCGCTGGCGGCCGCCGAGCACGCGACCGCCGGCAACCCCATCGCCATGGCCTCGAGCAGCTTGTTCTGGATCCCCCGGGCAATCCGCAACGGTACCACCGCGACGCTCGCTCGTGCCATGTAGGGACGCACGTCCGCCACCCGCCCGGTGACCGTCACGCCCGGAATTGCGGCCAGGGCCTGCACATTCGCGTCGGGACGGGCCCCGCAAATCGTCAAGGTCGCGTCGGGAATCTCGAGGCGAATCAGCGGCAGCACCTCCCGGCAAAACCAGACGACGCCCTCGACATTGGGATAATAGTCCATCACTCCCGTGAAGACCATGTCGCCGGGAACCTTCTCAACGGCCTGGGGACAAAAGACCTCAAGATCGACCCCGTTGCAAACGCAACTTGCCGCCGCGCCCGGCACCAGCCGCCTGAGATCTTCCAGCTCGCGCGGAGTGCAGACCAGCGAATGCGAGAACGTCGTCGCCAGCTTCCGCTCGTATTCCTGAAGACAATGAAACTCGCGGCGATAAACCCACGCGCGAGGCAGCCGGGAACTCTCGGCGTACTGCTTCCATTTGAGCGAATCGAGATCCACGAACTGCATGATCCGCGGCAGGTCGCAATAGGGCTCGACGAACTGAGCCATCTGCGAGCTGTTCACCAGGATGGCGTCAAAATGCTCGTTGCGGACGCGCCGGGCGACCAGGTCATGAAGTTCACGTTCGTTAAAGTACGCCACGGTGCAGGGGGTGTGACCGCCCAGCGCCGCCAGAGCTCTTGCCCTGGCGTGCCAGGGGCGAACGGCCACGGCATCAATGCTGGCCGCCAGCGGCCGAACCCCTTCAAGATTCTCCAGGTCTTCCTTGCCGTCCGCCAGACAGGCCACGGCAACCTCGTGCGTTGCCGACAGGTGCCGCAGGTGATTGTACGTATGGATCTTGTCGCCCCGGTCCGGGGGAAAAGGAACGCGCTGGGCCAGGAACAAGATCCGCATGGTGTTGGCTCCCGGCGGGCTCGATCAGGAGTTCGGGGAAAATCGAGGCAGCTCATCGGGACGCTCCAGGAGCACCCTGGCCAGGTCGATGGCTCGCGTACAGGGGTAAGCGGCCAGGAGCTTGGAGAGGCGATTGGGACTTCTCCGTATCCCCAGATAGGTGCGGTGGCGGTTGAGCCACTTCAGCGGGAGGCGAGGCTGGCTGATGTCGAGCTCCCAGGGATGAAAGTAGAGCATCGTGAACCTTGAGTCCGGATCACGCCGCGAATGTTCCAGCGCCCGCTTCAAGAGCTTCCAGGGCAGAAGCCGAAAGTATCCCCCTCCACCAACCGGCACGTTCATACCGCCAAGGCGGAGGGTTGCCGGGGGAAGCTCGAGGATCTGGTGCTGGCTTCCCTGGGCAAGAAACGGCCCGCGGGGCGCGTCTGGAATGCCATAGCGATCATGGCGAATGGGGTAAATGGATGAATCGTAGAGCATCCCGGTCTCGGCCAGGATATCCAGCGCCCAGGCCGTTTTCCTGACCACGCTGAACGTGGGTGCCCTGTATCCGACCACCGCCGCGCCCGAGGCCTGCTCGAGGGCGTCCTTGCTCTTGCGCAAGTCTTCCCGAAACATTTCCGGAGTCATCGTTTGCAGACGGCTGTGATTCCAGCCGTGGCTCGCCACCTCGTGCCCCGCCTCGTGGATGGAGCGGATCAAACCCGGAGACTCCCTCGCAATATCAGCGAGAACGAAGAACGTGGCCGTGATGCCTCGCTCCGCGAGCTGCTCGAGGATCCAGCCCGTTGCCCGACACATCCGCCGGTGGTAATCGCCCTTGACCGTTTCGGGCACCTCCAGACCGACGGCTGCCTCGATCCGGTGATGCTCCTCGATGTCGAAGCTGATTACGGCCGGAATGCTCTCATGGGGGATGCGACCGGCCGCGCTTTCCAGGGCAGGCCCCTCCGGTCTCGGTGCGGTCCTTGCCGGTCCGGTGGTCAGCGTGCTGCCGTCGTTCAAGAACCTCAAACGCACGCCGTCGCCGACACAGGATACGACAGGCTGGGCCGGTTTCAGATCGTCTCGGGTCGTGACCATGTCCATACTGTCTCATGACTCCCCAGGTCTGCCGTCGCACCGCCGGATCGGCGACGTAGGCTATGCCAGGTCACCACGCCCCCGGAGGCAATTCCGCGGCACTTCGTGCCCGTGGGTTGCACCACCGTTCGACGTTCCAGAGTTTATCGCAAGAGGTCAAGGAGCCGTGATCAACGAGACATCCGATGTCGGCCGGGCTCCAGTTGTCCGCGATCGTCACGCACGAAGTCGGGCATTGCGGAGCTCTGGACCGGCCCTGGTGGTTCTTGCTCAAGCCTAGTTCAGGTCCCGCGGCGAAGATTGTCGACCGCGGCTCGAAGAATCCGGTAGCCAGGAAACCTCAAATTGCTCGAATCGTACGGGCCGAGATCAGGAGACGGTGAGCGAGACGGTTCGATTGTCGCGATGAAATCATGACATCATTGGTGCTATACGCGAAACGAGACATCTAGCATCCCTCCGTGCTATTAGATATAGCAGGCAGCCGCGTCCATTTCAAGCGTGCTCTCGCTCGTTTCCGGGATCAAACATACGTACTTAATAACCGCCACCGCCGGTGTCACACGCAATCAGCTCCGCCCTTCGTCTGGGTCTGGTTTCGAGCCCGAGATCAATCCTGGACGTCCCAGAGTCACCGATTGACGCCCACCATGGCGTCAGCCATGATAAGATTCAAAGCTGCCCCGGAAGCGACCTTTTCCGTTCAGGAACGATCCCATGGCAAATCGATCGCGGTTCTGGCTGTTGCTGGCCTTGGCGGCGGGCGCCCCCGTACCAGGGAGCGGGCAGGAATTGCCGGTGGCGGTTCCCGCCCGGCCGTCCTGGGTCGAGGCAATGGCCCGGGTTCACGCGCGATTCCAGGGAAAGGCGGGGACCTTCGCCCACTTCGGCGACTCGATCACCGAGTCGCTCGCGTTCTGGACGCCACTGAAATACGAGCGCAAGAACGCAACGCCGGAGATGGATGCGCATTTTCCAGACGGTGAATACCTATTTACAACCGGAGTGCTGGCACGACTGGAAGGGGCCGGATTTCGGCAACCAGGGAGGGCAGAGAGCGCGCTGGGCCGACGAGAACGTCGCTGCCTGGCTCGAGAAGCTGAACCCCGAAGTGGCACTCGTCATGTTCGGGACGAACGATCTCCGTGACGTCGAGGTGGCCGAATACCGCCAGCGCCTGCGCTCGGTGGTGCGGAAGTGCCTGAATCACGGGACGGTCGTCATCTTGAGCACGATTCCGCCCCGGCACGATTTCGTGGCCAAGGCGGCTTCGTTCGCTGAAGCGGCCCGGCAGGTGGCCAGAGAGTTGCACGTACCGCTGATCGACTACCACGCCGAGATCCTGAAACGCCGGCCCACCGACTGGGACGGGACGATGGACAGGTTCCGTGCTTACGAGGGGCACGACGTGCCCACGCTCATCGCCCGCGATGGCGTCCACCCCAGTGCACCCAAACAGTATGAAAACGACTACTCCGCGGAGGCGCTGCGGTGTCACGGCTACAATCTCCGCAGTCTGCTGGTGCTGATGAAATACGCCGAGGTCATCGACGCCATCAAGAACACGAGCGTGGCCGAAAGGCCGTCGCGACCATCGCTCGTGAAGGCCTGGTACCCGAGGGCACCGTCGCTGCCTGCACCGACCGGCACGGTGATCAAGGTGGCCAGTGTCGATGCCCTGTTCGCGGCGGTCCGCCGGGTCCGACCGGGAGGGACGATCCTCCTCGCCGATGGGACCTACCCCATGACCCGGACCCTCGTGATCGCCACGAACGGGGTCACCCTGCGCAGCGGCTCGGGCCGGCGCGGGCGGGTGATCCTCGACGGTGGCGGCACGCTGGGCGAGCTGCTTACCATCCGCGGCTGCAGCGGCGTGACGATCGCGGACCTCCTGATCCAGAATGTTCGCTGGAACGGCATCAAGCTCGACAGCGACAGCGGGGTTCAGAAGGTCACGATCCACAATTGCGTTCTGCACAACATCTGGCAACGCGCCATCAAGGGCGTGACTGTGCCGGAGGTTGAACGCGATCGGTTGCGTCCCAAGGGGTGCCGTATCGAGTACTGCTTTTTCATCAACGACCGCCCCAAGAGGTACGGTGATGACCCGGCCGATACCGCGCAGTCCTTTGGCGGTGATTACATCGGTGGGATCGACGTGATGTTCGCCTCCGGATGGACGATTGCCGACAACGTATTCGTCGGGATTCACGGTCGGGGCGGCAGTGCGCGCGGGGCGATCTTTCTCTGGCACGATTGCCGCGAATGCGTCGTCGAGCGCAACGTGGTCGTCGACTGCGATAGTGGGATCTGCCTGGGCAACTCGTTCAAGCCGCCCGGGATCGCCTACCACTGCACGGGCGTTCTGGTCCGCAACAACTTCGTGACCCGGGCACCCGAGAATGGCATCCTCGCCGACTACACGCAGAACTGCGCGATCCTGCACAACACGGTTCATGAGCCCAAGAGCCGGTTTGGGCGGCTGATCCGTGTCGTTCATGAGAACGGCGGCCTGCGCGCCGAGGACAACCTGCTCAGCGGCCCGGGGCCGCTGATCGAGTCGAACAGCCAGCTCACAATGCGGAACAACCTCAGCCAGGACCTGAGCACCGCGTTCGTCGCCTCCAGCGAGGGTAACCTCCGGCTCACCGCCGCGGCCACGATGGCGATCGACCGCGGGGAGCCGCTGGCCGAAGTTCCCACCGACATCGACGGGACGCCGCGCGATGCCCATCCGGACCTGGGGGCGCACGAGTTCGTCAGTGGAGAAAGTGCATCACCAGGTGGTGCACGCCCGCCGCGCTGAATCGTGGCATCCCCCGATGACAGAGCGCTCGACTGCCGCGACAACTCAGGTCTCGGGCAGGGCGACTCCATGTTGCTCGAGGGCGCGAAACAGTGGTTGAAGATGCGACTCGTAGTTCCTCCAGCGTCCGATCGAACGGGAGTGGACAGGCTGTCGCACCTGAACGAGGCTGGCGGTCCGGACGACGCGCCGGGTCGCCTGGAAATCGAGGCACGCGGGATTCCAGTCGAGTCCCAGGAAGTCGATCATCCGCCTGGCCTCAGCTTCCAGGTCAGCGACGAGAGTCTCGTAGCGGACTTCCAGGGTCTCGAGCGGCCGGATTCGCCGCCAGTGCTCCACGAGGCGCAGGTAATCGGCGAAGTGCCGCGCCATGAGTTCCCAGTTGTTGGTCCACGGATTCGTCTCGAAGCCCGCACTCCAGCAAGAGACAGCGATGTCGCGCAGGTCTCGTTTGCAGAGAATAACGTTCGACCCGGGCCAGAGAACCGCGATCAGGCCGAGGAGTTCGACGTTGTCGGGCATCTTGTCGACCACGCGGGCCGCAGGTTCCGGGGCCAAATCGCTCAGAGTTTCGAGATAGCTCAGAGCCGCCGCTTTTGCGGATTCTGGTCCGAGAATCTCCAGAGCCTGGAACGGGTCGATCCGGGGTTGCCCAACGATGGAGGGGAGCGCCTCGAAGATTTGCAGGAGGTCTCGGAGCTCGCCGGCGCCGTGCACCTGCGGGTGTGACGCAAGAATCTGCTCGACCAGGGTCGTGCCCGATCGTGCCAGCCCGACGACGAAAACCGGCCGAAGATCGGGTTCGACCCAGCCCCGGCAACGCGCCAGCAACTCCGGCGAGAATGCCGTGATCAGGCGATCGATGTACCGTGTGTGTTCGGCGGGGTCGCGGAGACAGCCCCACGCGGCTTTCAAGCCAGCCTGGATCGCGTTGGCGGTTTCGAGTTGAGCGGCCGCCTGCGGATAGTCACCCCGGGCATCGTGGACGCCGGCCAGGCCAAAATGCAGCAGGCAGCGTTCGCGGTCGGGCACATCGTTGCGGCCAAGCAACCGCTCCATGGCCCGGACCTCATCGTCCGGCAAGCGACCCTTCAGAGTGATCGCCAGTCGCCAGAGGGCGTCGGCCTGACCAGGCTGGTGGACGAGCGCGGCGCGCGCCGACTGGCAGGCGAGGTCGAAATCACCGCGCTCGGCCTGGAGCCGCGCGAGCCCGACCCACGACGAGGCCAGCGCCCGGTCGAGCTGAATTGCCGTGTTGAAACCGATCTCGGCCTCGTCGAGTTGCCCGAGCTCCAGCAGTGCCTGGGCGCGGCCCTGATGCCCTTCAACAAAAGTCGGGTCCAGCTCCACCGCCTTGAGATAATGATCCGCCGATCCGTCATAGTTCCCTTGGCTGAACGCCAGGCTGCCAAGATCGGCGTGGATGCGCGGGTCGTCGGGCTGGAGTACGCAGGCGGCCTCGTAAGCGCGGGTGGCCTCGTCGAACCGGCCGCAGTGCTGGAGCACGTGGCCGATCAGTCGATGGGACGATGCCCGGTGAGGATCCTGTGCCAGGGCCTGGTTGTAGCATGCCATGGCCTCGTCAAGCCGGCCATGAACCCGCAGGACATTGCCCAGATTATCAAAAGCGGCGGGCAACCCGGGGGCCAGCGCCAGCGCCTGGCGGCAGGCACTCTCGGCTTCTACCATTAAGGCGGGATTCCCCTGCTCGCCCAGGGCCTGTGCCAGGTTGGCGAGCGCCTCGGGGTCGTCCGGCTTCAACTGCAAGTACGAACGCAGAACTTCAGCCGCCTTTCTCCATTGGCGAACGGCCAGCAGCGTGGCACCCAGATTCTTGAGTGCGGGGGCGAACTGAGGCTGGAGGCGAATCGACGTGCGATAGGCGGCCTTGGCATCAGCGAATTGTCGTTGATCGAAGGCGAGGCGGCCCAGCGAGTTCCAGGGATCGGGCAGCGTCGGATCGAGGTCGATGGCCTTCTGGAGGTAGTCGCGAGCCTCCTCGAGCCGCCCCAGGTTGCGGCAGGCCGCCCCGAGCCTGGCATGCAGCCGGGCAGACTGGGGGTGCGTCATCACCCCCCGTTCAAATATCGCTCTTGCGTCTTCGATCCGTCCCATCTGAAAGTGCACGATTCCGAGACCCTCCAAAGCCTCAAGAACATCGGGCTGGGCCAGAAGAAACTCCTGGTAGAAAGTAGCCGCTTCGGCCAGGCGACCTGCAGCATGGCTTTTTTGAGCCGATTCGAGAATGCTCTGGGCCACGGTCAGTTTTCCTGGTCTACCCTGTTTACTATTTCTTTTGACGCCGAGGCAGATTTTCTTTGTAAAGCGTCAACCCTCGACAGCTTGAGATGAAGACGAAAAACAACGATCGGTGGAAATCGCATGCGCTTGCGAGAAATATTATTGATGGTCGGCTTGATGCGCGGTATCATGCTCGGAGAACAGCATGGCGTGCCGTCAAGGAAAACGCACTGTTCGATACGGCCATCGAGAGCGAATCTCTCACGGCAGGAGCCCTGTTCCTTGCGGAGAAGCTTATCATCCTGGATCGATCGATTGCGACCTGGCTCCGGTGTGCTCGGCAATAAATTTCAACACGTGATCTGCGGGGGGCTCCAGCGAAGAACCTGCAAGGATCAGCAATATCGCACAATAATTCCCGTGTGCGGTTGATCGGGCACTCGTTTCGTTTTCGACAAACAAGTCGACCGCAGTGACCACTCACCGCAACAATTAAAGCTCGATTTCCGGTTTATGAAGACTGTCATCATGGGGCGGACAATCTCCTGGCCACGGGTCGTTGCGTTTGCCACGCTCATAGCAAGCGTTGCATGGGTATTCTGGCCAATCGTCTCGACCATGGCGGAACGCTGGTCGAACGACCCGCGATATGCCCACGGCTATCTGGTGCCCATGTTCTCGATGGCCCTCCTGTGGCTGCGTTGGCCGAAGATCTCCACGGCCGATTTGCGGCCCAGCATGATGGGCCTGGCTTTCATCGCCCTGGGGGTCATCGTCTTGCTGCTCGGCGGTTATTTTCGCCAGGAGACAATCGAAGGACTGGCGCTTCTAGCCTACCTGGCCGGGGTTGTCCTGTTGCTTGGAGGATGGCCCGCCCTGAAATGGTCATGGCCGTCGATCTTGTTTCTGATGTTCATGATCCCGCTCCCCTGGCGGGTCGAGAATGCACTGGGACCGCCGCTTCAGTGGCTGGCGACCAAGGCCAGCACGTTCACGCTGCAAACCCTCGGTTTCATGGCTTTCGCGGAGGGTAATGTGATCCAGCTCAACGACGCCAGGATCGGCGTCGTGGAAGCCTGTAGCGGGCTGAGCATGCTGATCACGTTCATCGCCCTCTCGGTTGGGATGGCTCTTGTTGTCGAACGGCCGCTGCTTGACAAGTTCGTTTTGGTCGCAAGCGCGATCCCCGTCGCCTTGCTGGCGAATATCGCACGGATCACGCTGACAGGAGTGCTTCATGAGTTGATCAGCGGACAGGTCGCGGACAAGTTTTACCACGATCTGGCGGGCTGGGTGATGATCCCGCTGGCGCTCGTGCTGTACTGGTGCGAGATCTGGATCTTCTCGCACATGCTGATCGAAGTTGAGGCGAGACCGGTACTCGCCGGCATCTCCAGCAGCGGACCGGGCCGCCAACCGACGATCGTTCCGCGAGCGACCCGGGGACGCCGACCATGAACAAGCGACTGGCGATTTTTCCCTGCAAGCCGTGCGGCAATGAATGGCAACCCACTTTCCCGAACTCCGCAGGTGCTCTCAGATGAACCAGGAGAATCGTGTCGCAGGTGAGTTGTCCGGGCCGATCGCCACGACTGCTACCGTCGTGAATGCCACGGGGATTGATGGCTTCGGAATGGTTCCGGCGGTTTATCCCGCGGGGCAAATTCCGCCTTCGGGCTCCAGCGTCAAGCCGCTGGATCTGCTCAAGGCGCTGAAACGCCGGCTGGCACTGGCACTGGGACTGGCGATCGTGGTCTCCGGTGCCTGCCTGACGGCTGGCTGGTTCCTGCTGCCCCCGCCGAACTACCAGGCCTCGGCCAAGGTACTGGTGCGGACCTCGACGCCCCAGATCATGTTCAAGACGGTGGACGCGGAGGCCGAGCGGGAGGAATCGCAGCGGAACCAGAAGAGCCAGATCATCCACCTCAAGAGCCGCTTCGTCATCGCCACGGCGCTTCAGCAGAAGGGGATCAGCGACCTGAAGATGATCCGCGAGCAGGAGAGGCCTGCCGAGTGGCTTGCCGAGAACCTGCAAGCCCAGTTCATCGCCGGGACGGAGCTCCTCCAGATTTCCCTGGACGGGAAGGACCCCGCGGAGCTGGCGCGGCTGGTGAACGCCGTCATGAACGCCTACTACGCGGAAGTCGTCGAAAACGATCAGAACAAGCGGGTCAAGCGGCGCGATTATCTCAAGAAGCTCAAGGAATCCAAGTTCACCGAGCTCAGGAACCGACGCGAGGCGATGCGGGCGCTGGCGCAGAAGGCCGGCTCGGACGATCGGCAGACGCTTGTCCTCAAGCAGCAGTACGCGATCGAGATGGGGACCGATGTGCGCAGAGACCTCCGCGAGGTTCGATCTCAGAAACGCAAGCTCGAGGCGCTGATCCATGCCCGGCGCCCCGATGCGGTCCAGGAGACGGCTGCCCCGACGTTCTCGAACGAGGATGTCAACCGGCTCATCGAGCAGGACCCCGAAGTCATGGCACTCAAGGCCAGGGTGGCCGCGGCGACACAACGGCTCGCCTCGGAATCCGACTACACGCGGCGAATTGCCCGCAAATCGGGCCTCAATCCGGGCCTGAAAACGCTCCACGACGAGGTCGAGCTGCGTACCAAGGAGCTGGAACGGCTGCGCAAGGCGATCCGGCCGGAGGTGATCAAGCAGCTCCAGAATCCCCAGGAGGATGGACAGATCGGAATCGGGTCCGGGAGCCCCGAGCAGCAACTGGCCGTGCTCACGGAACTCGAGACGAACCTCCAGGACGAGCTCAAGAATGCCTCCAAGACCGACCAGGAGCTGACCGACAACACGCTCGATGTGCAGGACAACAAAGACGAGCTCAAACAGCTCGAGGAGGCCGCGAACAAGATCGCCGCGGAGGTGGAGAAGCTCGACGTCGAGCTCAATGCACCCAAGCGGATCGATATCTACGAGGATGCCATCCCACCGACAACCCGGAACGTGAAGAAGTGGTACATGACCCTGGGCATGCTCGGCATCGGGTCGTTCCTGGGCACGCTGTTCGTGATCGCGTTTCTCGAGATGCGGACCCGGAAGATCGACTCGGCCGATGATGTCGTGCAGGACCTGGGCCTGACGATCGTCGGGTCGCTGCCGATGCTGCCGGCCCGGGCGAGACGCAACGGCGTCATGGTGAAACAGGAGAAGGATCACTTCTGGTACGCCCTGCTGCTGGAATCGATTGACGCCACCCGGACGATGCTACTGCACGCAGCCCGGTCGGGCTCGCACCGCGTGATCATGATCGCCAGCGCCCTGCCCGGCGAGGGGAAGACGTCCCTGGCGAGCCACCTGGCGACCAGCCTGGCCCGGAGCGGTCAGAAGACGCTGCTGATCGACGCCGACCTGCGGTGCCCATCGATTCACCGGCTCTTCGAGCTGGCCCCCGATCCCGGCCTGAGCGAGCTCTTGCGGGGCGAGGTCCTGCTCGAGGACGCGATCGTGGCCACGGCCGTTGAGGAACTGCAGGTCATGACAGCGGGCCAATGCGACCCCCGGACCCTGAGGATCGTGGTCCAGGGAGGTCTGGGCGGACTCTTCGCCCGGCTCAAGGAGCAGTACGATTTCGTGATCGTCGACTCGTCGCCGATCCTGCCGGTCGCCGACTCCCAGATCATCGCCCAGCAGGTCGATGCGGTCCTCTTCTCGGTCCTCGCCGATGTGAGCCGCAAAGGAAAGGTCCAGGCCGCCTACCAGCGGATCGCGAGCCTGGGCGTCAAGGTGCTGGGCGCCGTGGTCACGGGGGCCTACGATCGGAGCAGCTACGGCAACAAGTACTACACGGGATACTCAGGGAGCATCCATAAGGCCGCGCTCGATCCAGGCGCAAGATCCGACCGATTGCGAACCCGTCTCATGAAAACCACGCTTTCCACCATCGCTGCACTGGCGATCATCATCGGGTCCGGCCTGGTACATGGGGCGTGGACCAACCGCTGGAGAACGTCCGCGGCGCTTACCGAACTGGCCGCCCGGCTGGACTCGGTCCCCACGGTCCTCGGCGACTGGAGCGCGACCTCGCAGGCGATCCCTGCGAGGCAACTGGCCATCGCCGGCGCCGTCGGACAGGTCTCGCGGGCCTATACAAATCCCGCGAAGAACCAGATCGTCTCGGTCATGCTGCTCTGCGGCCTGCCGGGGAACATCTCGACCCACACGCCCGACGCCTGTTATCCGGGAGCCGGCTACTCCCTGGGTAGCGCCGAGCGGTATGTTCAGAAGTATGGCGATCCGGCACGGACCGCGGAGTTCCAGACTGCCGTGGCCAGCCGGGCCGGGACCAACCCATCCCGTCTGCGGCTCTACTGGACCTGGCATGGGCAGGAAGGCTGGTCGACACCCGGGAACGCTCGCTGGGCGTTCGCTTCAGAACCCTGGCTTGCCAAGCTGTACGTCGTGCGGGAAACGGGTGGAGCCGTCACGGATCCCAAGGACGATCCTGCGACCCAGTTCCTTACCTTGCTGCTCCCGGAACTCGACCGCGTGATCTCGCCTCCAGGCCAGCCGGACGGTGCGAAATCGTCCGGTGCTCCGAAGTGATCGCCTCTGGCTGAGTCATGGCTCTCGGTGCTCAATTAGCCCGCAGGGTCGCGCGACCGCCTGATGCCAATTGGTGGAGGAATCTGAACACACTCCAGCAGGTGAGCCACGATCCGCTCGGCGGCATGGCCGTCGCCGTAGGGGTTGCGGGCACCGGCCATTCGCGCATAGACCTCGGGATCGGTCAGCAGCTCGGTGGCCGCCGCCGTGATCGCTTCGCGCCTCGTGCCGACGACCCGCGCGGCGCCCGCCGCGACGGCTTCCGGCCGCTCACTGGTCTCACGGAGCACGAGCACCGGCTTGTCGAGACTCGGGGCCTCTTCCTGAATCCCGCCGGAGTCGGTCAGGATCAACCGGCTCGCGGCCATGACATGGCAGAAGATGTCATAATCGAGAGGATCGGTGAGGTAGATTCTTGGCCGCCCGGTCAGTACCCTGGAAACGGTGGACCGAACCTCCGGGTTCGGATGTACGGGATAGATGATCGCCAGGTTCTCGAATCGATCCGTGAGGTCAACGAGCGCGGCGCAGATACCTTCCAGGCCGACGCCGAAGCTCTCCCTCCGGTGGCTGGTCACGAGCACGATCGGGTTGTGGCGGTCCAGGATGCCGGCCAGTTCCGGTACCTGGCGGCGAATGTCGGCCGAACTGCGCTGGCGTGACCGATCCAGGGTCAGCCGGAGCGCGTCGATGGCCGTGTTGCCGGTCACGATGATGCGATCCGGTGCGATCCCCTCGCACTTCAGGTTCTCGGACGCCCAGACGGTCGGTGCAAAGTGATGCGTGGCCAACGTGTCGACCAGGTGGCGGTTCATCTCCTCGGGAAATGGGCTGTACCGGTCACGAGTGCGCAAGCCGGCCTCGACATGACCCACCGCGATCTTCCGGTAGTAGGCAGCCAGGCTGGCGGCGAGGGCCGTGGTCGTGTCGCCGTGAACAAGGACCATGTCGGGGGCCGTCTCAGATAAAAGCTGGTCCAAACCCGCGATCAAACGCGCCGTGAGTCCTGCCAGATCCTGCCCCGGACGCATGACGTCAAGATCCGCGTCGGGCTTGATCTCGAATAGCTTCAGCACCTGGTCAAGCAGGTCCCGGTGCTGCGCCGTGACGAAGACCAACGTCTCGAAGGCCGCTTTCGCCATGGGATCGGTACGCAGTTCATGGATGACGGGCGCCATCTTGATCGCTTCAGGCCGCGTGCCGAAGATGACTGCTATTCGCATGCGTCACCAAACTCGTTCCTTGTTCCCACGAAATTGCCTTCCTGAGATCTCGACAAACGGAAGCCGCCACGTATTGGGGGAGCCTCCGTCCGCAAAAAGGAATTCGGTCAAGGGCATGCAGCCCGCTCATCCAACTTAGCGACGGCGTGCGACCGCGAACAGCGAAGTGCCTGTAACGAGGCGATGGGCCAGCGCTCGAGGGTGCTCGAAGGCAAAACCGGCGCGAAGGATCCACGATCCCGGCCAGGGGGGAAGCTGCAGGTAACGTGCATAGGTCTGAGCTGGCGATTGCGAGCCGCTGGCGATGCGACGCGTTCGCCGTCGCCTGAGTATCGGCTCGAGCCAGGCACCCCACCAGAAGATCGACTCGAGCTCCAGTCCGGTTTCCATGAAAGCAGCCCGCAAGGTCTCGGGAAGGTAGCGGCGGCGATGTCCCTGGATCTCGTCGAACTCGCTGAAGAGTTCGGGTTTGGCCGGCACGCTGACGACCACGAGCCCGCCGAAGTGGCGAGCCAGTTTCCCCAGGCGGGCCACGGCTTCACGGTCGTTGTCCAGGTGCTCGATCACGTCGAGGGCCAGGACGGCGTCAAAGGGATTGACCGATCCGAGCAAAGGCTGAGTGAGATCCGCCACGACTAGATCCCGATCCGTACGATCGAGTCGAGTCAGAGCTGACCGCGAGATGTCCAGGCCGGTCACCTTGTAGCCAGATCGCTCGAGCGCTGTGAGAGTCACACCCCAGCCGCAGCCGGCGTCGAGCACCCGCGCAGGGGCGTGGATCCCGGCGCGCTGGAGGAGCGCAATGGTCAGACGAGCCCTCGCCTGCCACCAGGGATGACGGCGGACCAAGTCAGCCAGCTCCACGAGGATGGTCTCGTCCATGTGATCCCGGGCATGGCCTTCAGTCCACGTTGCAATCACCGGCCATCCTCCGTGTTCGCCGGCGCAGGTTGGGCGCCCGCCTGGCTGTCGGCCGCTTCCTGATCACGTCCTCGTTGCTCAGCAACGATGTAGGTGGGCCGCCCCTTGGTCTCCAGGAAGATCAGCCGGACATACTCGCCGACGATGCCCAGGCTGATGAGCTGCACGGCGCCCATGAAGAGGACGATGATCACCGTGCTCGCCCATCCCTGGGGGGCGGTATGGTTGATCAGGGCATCGGTCAAGACCCAGAGGGCTAGCAGAAGTGCAACGGCGATGGTGCCGAGTCCGAGATACGTGACCAGCCGCAGCGGATAGCTGCTGAAGCTGACCAGGCCGTCGACCGCCAGGTTGATCAAGCCTCTGAGTGTGTATTTTGGCTTGCCAGCCTCGCGTGCCGACCGCTCGTAGGTCAGGCCGACCTGCTGAAAGCCGACGAACGTGCGGAGACCGCGGACGAACCGCTTGTGCTCCGGTAGCGTCTTCATCGCCTCGACAACCCGGCGATCCATCAGGCCGAAGTCGCCGCTGTCGAGTGGGATTTCCAGGTCGCTGATCGCGCTCAAGAGGCGATAGAAGACTGAATAGCCCAACCTCTTGAGCAAGCCCTCCTTGCGAGCCTGACGGACGGCGTAGACCACGTCATGTCCCTGACGCCACATTGCCAGGAAGTCGGGGATGACCTCGGGCGGATCCTGAAGATCGCCGTCCATGACCAGAACCGCCCGACCACGCGCGAGTCGATCCCGGCCGAAATTGCCGCCTGGTGTCCGAAATTCCGGCTCAAGTGCAGCACCACCAGATGCGGGTCCCCGGCCTGTCGCTCGTTAAGCATCCGGGGCGTGGCGTCACGACTCCCGTCGTTGACGAAGACCAGCTCATAGGTGACGCCCAGAGAACCGAGCGTGGCTGTTAACCGCCGATGCAGTTCCGGAAGAGTATCCTGTTCGTCATAGAGCGGCACGACGACGCTCAGCTCTGGTTCTGGCATTTTGCGAGCCAATCCTCGTCCTGAGAACTGCTTGATCCCCGCCGGCCGGGCCTTGCGAGATTCCCGGCTTTTGGAAACGCGATTCGCTGCCGGCGATACGTCGATCGCCGCTTGTGGGCCATGGGCACAGGGCTATCACAGCCGTCGCCGAAGGGTCCATTTTCAGCGCACTCACGTCGCCTGGCGAAACTGCGGTGCTGGCCGGGACCACCGTCTGACTGTCGCTGCCGCTCAAGTCGAGGATACCCATTTCGTTGACTGCCGAGCTGGCGGCGGTCGTGGTCGGATTGCCGGGCATTCCCGAAAACTGGCTGAAGGTCGTGGGCGACTCCGCATTGCCGGTGAGCGGCGAGCCAGGGCTGACTTTCAGGGACGTTATACCAGTACTGTTCACGGTGACGAGCAGTGAGCTCGTGGCCGGGATTCCGAGCGCATCGGTGACGGTCAAGTGGGCGGTGTAAGTGCCGGGGTTCTGGTAAGTGTGCGTGGGGTTGAGCGTGCCGCTGGCCGTGGTGCCGTCGCCGAAGTTCCAGGCGTAGCTCAAGGGCCCGGTTCCGGTGGCCGCCGCCTGGCTGAATGTGACGGGAGAGGCGGCGGTGGTCGTGATCGCGGGTCCGGCGGTGGCGGTATCGGGCTGGACGCTGGTGGTGGTCACCGACACCGAGGCGAAGGAGACGGTGGCGCTGCCGGCGGTGGCGCTGGCCGAGCTGCCGTTGAGCGCCGGGGCCCCGCTCGTGAGGTTGGTCCATCCGGTCTGCTGGAACATCCAGGCTTGCGGCTCTGCGGTACCGGCCGCCCAGACCTTGCCTTCCAGGGTGCCGTTGTTTTCTTCGAGCTGGAACCAGTACCAGGTACCCACCTGCCAGTTGAACGTGTACGCGTTGCCCCAGACGAGTCCGTCGTTGAGGAACTGAACCTGGTTGGTATTGTGAAAGACGAGGTTGTAACCTTTCCCATTGCTCGTGTTCGTGTAAAGCCCTACACCGGCGCGCACCATGTCTCCCGCGGTCCAGGAATTGACGTCGACCTCGGCGGTGATCATGACGTTACTCGGGTACGTCTGGTTGGTGATCATGGCTTTCTTGGGATCGGCGGCGGCAGTGCTGGTCTGGCTGAGAGTTCCGCTGGCGACCTGCCATGAACCGCCGACGAAGGACCAGGCGGAACTCGGGGCACTCCCGCTGAATGTGTCGTGGAAGAGCAGCGAGGAGGCCGTGATGCTGAGGGTGCCGCTGGCCGTTCCCGACAGGCCGTGCTCATCGGTCGCCGTCACGCTGACCGTGTACGTGCCGGCCGATGCATAGGTGTGGCTGGGGCTGGCACCCGTTGCGGTGCCACCATCACCGAAGTTCCATGTATATGTAAATCCGGCCGCCTGATCTGCCGGGCTGATGTCGGCGCCGGTGGCTGCAAAGCCCAAGGCGGTTCCGGCGGCTCCCGATGTTGGGGAGGTTAGGCTTACAGTCGGCGCCACGTCATTGACCGTAACGATCAGCGAGCTCGTGGCGGGGATTCCGAGCGCATCGGTGACGGTCAACTGGGCGGTGTAAGTGCCGGGGTTCTGGTAAGTGTGCGTGGGGTTGAGCGTGCCGCTGGCCGTGGTACCGTCGCCGAAGTTCCAGGCGTAGCTCAAGGGCCCGGTTCCAGTGGCCGCCGCCTGGCTGAAGGTGACGGGTGAAGCGGCGGTGGTCGTGATCGCGGAGTCCGGCGGTGGCGGTATCGGGCTGGACGCTGGTGGTGGTCACCGACACCGAGGCGAAGGAGACGGTGGCGCTGCCGCCGGTCGCGCTGGCGGAACTGCCGTTGAGCGCCGGGGCCCCGGCGCGTAAGGTTGGTCCATCCGGTCTGCTGGAACATCCAGGCTTGCGGCTCTGCGGTACCGGCCGCCCAGACCTTGCCTTCCAGGGTGCCGTTGTTTTCTTCGAGCTGGAACCAGTACCAGGTACCCACCTGCCAGTTGAACGTATAGGCGTTGCCCCAGACGAGTCCGTCGTTGAGGAACTGAACCTGGTTGGTATTGTGAAAGACGAGATTGTAACCCTTCCCGTTGCTCGTGTTGGTGTCCAGTCCGACCCCGGCCCGGGCGGAATCTCCCGCGGTCCAGGAATTGACGTCGACCTCGGCGGTGATCATGACGTTGGCAGGGTACGTCTGGTTGGTGATCATGGCTTTCTTGGGGTCGGCGGTGGCGGTGCTGGTCTGGCTGAGGGTTCCGCTGCTCACCTGCCATGAACCGCCGACGAAAGACCAGGCGGAACTCGGGGCGCTCCCGCTGAATGTGTCGTGGAACAGGACCGGAGAGATCGAACCGGTAATGTTGATCGTCCCGCTGCCCGTGAGAATTCCCGGTGGCCGTATCGCTGGCGGTGATCGTCTGGTTTCCGTCCGTCCTGAGTGTGGCGCTGAAGCTAGCTGTTCCCTCGTTGCCCGCCAGATAACTGTACGTCGAGGGAAGCAGCGCCTCGGAGTCGGTGCTCGTGAAGGCAACTGTGCCCGAATAGCCGGATGCCACGTTGCCGTACTGATCCACAGCGGTGACGGTGAAATCGAACGGAGTGCCGGAGGTCTCGGAACTCGGGAGGCCGCCAATCACCAGCGAGTGGGCCGTTGCCCCGGTGACCCAGATGTTTTCCTCGGCACCGACGATGGACGAGTTTGCGGTGTCCGTCACGGTGATCGATTGCGCTCCTTGGGTGACAAGCGATGCCGCAGCGGTGAAACTGTGGGTGCCCTGGTCGCTGGACGTGAAAACATAGTTGGCCGGCAAGGTGGCCTTGGGATCGCTGCTGGTAAAGCGAACGGTGCCTCGATAACTGGTGTTGGCGCTGCCGTCCGGGGAAAGCGCCGTGATTGTGATTGTCTCGGCCGTCCCGGCCGTTGTGGACGTGGGAAAGCTCGTGACGCTCAGAAGGTCGGGCGATCCCGTCGCCGAGAGGTACATCGTGTCGGTGAAGGCATCGCTCGCTTCGCCGTTGATCAGGTTGCCGTTCTGGTTCATCGCGTTGCCGTACCAGTCCTGGATGTCCGGACCGACCTTCAGCGTGTATGTTCCAGGGGCGGTCTGAGAGGGAAATGAGATCGTGAACTGGTGGTCATTCGAGCCCGTCACGGCGGCGACGGAGATGCCGCTGACGGTACCGGCAGGGCCCGTGAGGGCAACCTGAGACGGGGTGAAGGTCGCGGGGTTGACTTCCTCGTTGAACGTTACCGTGAGGGTACTCAAGCTCGAGACGCCGGTCACCGCGCCACTGAGGCTCGCCGAGGTGATGTGGGGTCCGATGGTGTTGTCGACGGCCGCAGCCGCGTTCACGATGCCCCCGGTGGCGACGAAGCCCGAAAGGCTGGGGTCGGGTGTCGTGTGGTCGAGAACCGCGTCGATCACTTGCTGCATCGACCAGGTCGGATGTGCGGCTTCAACCAGCGCGATCGTGCCGGTCACCATGGGGGCGGCCATGGAGGTGCCGCTCAGGTACCCATAACCACTTGTCGTGGTGCTGTAGACGTTCACCCCGGGGGCGGCCAGTTGCACGGTACCGACGCCGTAGTTCGACCAGGAAGCCAGTTTTCCGTTGCTATCGGTCGCGGCAACTGCGATGAGATTGGGATAGGTGGCCGAATAAGAAGCTGGGGAGAATGGCGTGGTTGTGTCGTTCGTGCCGCTATTGCCTGCGGCGGCAACGATGATCACTCCGTTCTGGTCGGCGTACTGGACGGCTGAGGCGATCGTGCTATCCCATCCGCTGCCCCCCCAGCTCGCGTTGATGACCTTGGCACCGTGGTTGACCGCGTAATCGATCGCTTCGGCGGCCGCGGTGTCGGTTCCGCTACCGGACGAGTCGAGAAACAGGACCGGCATGATCTGCACGTTCCAGTCCACGCCGGTGACGCCGACTCCGTTGTTGCCAACGGCGCCAATCTCCCCGGCAGTGAAAGTGCCATGGCCGTTCTGATCGAGCGGGTTGTTATTATTATTGACGAAGTTCCAGCCGACCAGGTCACTGGGATGAGACGTATCGCCGTCCTGAGTTGAACCTGACGCCCAACCCCCGCTGCTGGTCGGAGCTAGCACGTCCGTTGCCGTGATGATACCGTCCCCATTGGTATCGACGATCTTGCCCGGACCCTGGTTGACGGGATTGTTGAGGTCGGTGAAGGTGATGACGCCATTTTTGTAGACGTCGGTGAGGTTTGGCATCACGCTGCTGGGAATCTCGGCCTGATTGAGCCAGATGTTGTTATACAGGTCGGGCTGGTTGTAGGCGATTCCGGTGTCGACATTGGCGACGATCACCTTATCGGACCCCGTGGTGGTGTTCCACGCGGTGGGTGCGTTGATGCCCCAAGCACCGCTGAGCTGCCACTCGCTGCCGTTGGTGTAGCTGGGGTCGTTAGGCACCGTGAGGATATTGACCGTCTGCTGCGAAGCGATGTACGCCACACCCGACCGGGCCGATAGCTGCTGGGCAAGTGTGCCTTGGTTCGCGCTGGGAACCTGGACCTGGTAGAGTCCGGGTATTGTCGTCGCCTCAACCGATGCGCCCTCACTGGCAAGCAAGGGCGTCAACTTCGCCAGGGTGGCACCGGAGTCGTTCTGTAGCTGGAGATTCAAGGTCGTGAGCGGAGCCGTCGCGATCATCGCAGATCCCGAGAGCAACTGTCTGATCTCGAGCTGATTGTTCAATAACGGCAGGAAGGCAGCCCGCCGGCGCCGCGCCGAACCGGACCGGCGGTCCCGGCTCGCGTGGTTGGAAAACTTGTGGAAATCGACGAGTCGAGCGAGGCTCTGGCATTGGCGCCGCGGCATGGCCGGTATACTCCAAGCGGTGCGGCTAGCTTGCAAAGCAGGTGGAAAATGGTGCCGGAACGATCCAACCTCCGGCGATCGAGCTCTACAGCCGCCGGAACATAACACGTGAAACGGGCGACATCGCGTGCCGGATGTGGAACCCACCTCGGCGACCCTAGCCTACGAAGCTTGAGTTCCTGGTTTCAATAGGTTAGCCCGAAGCCATAAGGAAACAGCGGGTCTCGGGCAGAGCCATCATCGACATTGCAGGGAACCTGGTCCATCGACCGAGGCCAGGTGTGCGGAAGCTTGCCGGTCGGCTTGACATCGCCGAAAAGCACATCGGTGATCCCCTGGCCTTCGGTGCCGGGCAGCCAGGCGGCAACCACCGCGTCGCTCGACTCGAGCACCGGACCGAGCAGTACAGGGCGGCCCGAAAAAACAAGGGTCACGACTGGCTTGCCCGCTTCCTTCGCCTTTTTCAACGCGGCAAGGTCTGCATCGGGGAGGTTCAGCTCCTTACGGTCGCCGCGCATCTCAGCATAAGGGCGTTCACCGATCACAACGATCACCGCATCGGCCCCCGCAACGCCCGAGCCGTCGGCGAGGTGCGTCACCTGGGTATCCGGGCCCACTGCCTGGCGCACCGCGGCGAGAACCGTCGTGCCTCCATGCGTCACGTTGCCCGTCTTCCCTTGCCAGGTGATCGTCCAGCCGCCGCACTGAATTCCCAGATCGTCGGCCGGCTGACCCACCAGGACCAGCCGTTTCGGATGCTTGGAGAGGGGCAGTACCTGCTTTTCGTTCTTGAGCAACACAAGGGATTTCTGCACGCACTGGCGTGCGACCTGACGATGCTCGGCCGATCCGACCGCGCTGGTCGAGCGCTGGATCGGAGAAAGCATGATCGAAGAGCCGCATCCGCGATTTGACCAGCAGGATCCGCCGGACGGCATCGTCAATCCGGGATTGCGGGACCTTGCCCGTGCTGACCAACTCCTTGAGCAGGTTGATGAATTCCACGTAGTTATTCTTCTGTCCCGGGCCATTGGGAATCATGACCATGTCGAGGCCGGCGTTGATCGAGGTTTCGATGGCCGTCTTGTAGTCGTTCGAGAGCTGATCGATGGCTGCCCAGTCGGATACGATGAACCCGTGAAACCCGAGATCCTTCTTGAGCAATCCGGTCAACAGCTCATGATTGCCATGCATCTTCTTGCCGTTCCACCTACTGTAAGAGGCCATGGCCGAGCCGCGCCTGCCTTGATGGCTCCGACATACCCGGGCAGATGAATCTTCTTCAGGGTGGCGAGATCGCACTCGGTGTTTCCCTGGTCCACGCCATGCGTTGTGCCACCGTCGCCCAGGAAGTGCTTGGCGCAGGCAAGCACCGACGTGGTATCTCCGAGCGAGGCTCCCTGTAACCCGCGGACCGCCGCGGCACCCATCACCTCGGCAAGTTCGGGGTTCTCGCCAAAGCTTTCGTAAGTACGGCCCCATCGTTCGTCGCGAGCGACGGCCAGGCAGGGGGCGAATGCCCAGCGAATTCCAGTGCCGACCAGTTCCAGGGCCGTGATTCGCGCGGCCTTCTCGACGAGTTCGGGATCGGCGCCGCTCCCAGGCCGATGTTATGTGGGAAGATGACCGCACCGTCGACGTTGTTGTGTCCGTGCACCGCGTCAATCCCGTAAATAAGCGGAATCCTGAGCCGGCTCTTGAGTGCCCACGACTGGAGCTCGTCGTGGGTTCTTGCCCACCCCTGGGCGGTGATGTCGTCGGGATCGGAGTCGCCACCGCTCAGTACCGAGCCCAGGGCGTAGCGGGCGATATCGGCCTTGTCGTGGATGGCCTTGAGATCAGCCTGGGTCATCTGGCCGATCTTCTCGTCCAGGGTCATGGCCTTGAGCAATTCCTCCGCTTTCGCCGCGGCCGCCGCGTCGTCATCCGCGATTCCGCCGGCTGCCGCGACACGCGGCCGCCCATCGCCGGCAAAACGGCCGTTGCCGAGAGAACGAGCCAACTCAAGGTACGCTGAAGCATCGTCATGGTCGCCTCATGTAAGTGCGAAGGGATCCCGGTCCAGCAGTGAGCCTGGCACATGCCATCCAGAATGGCTGGGATTCGAGGTCAGATCAACCTGTCAGTGCCGCTCGAGCAGGATCCGTCACCCGGCCGTCAGGGATTCTTGCCGCGCCTTTACCTTGTCGCAGGCCTGGGGATCTTGCATCGTCCTTGCTATGGCTCGCCTGAGTTTCGCTGAAGTGGCTTGCCCAGCTCGCGAGTCAACGCGAGGTCCGGCCATGGCAAGCTCATTGTCCGGGCGACAGCAGCTCATCGTTCAAAGCGTGCGTGTCTTGCCCTTCAGGTAATCTACGACCCTTGTAAGATTCGCCAGAGCCTGTTCGCGATCCGGATCACCTTTTTCTGCCCACGCGAATGCCGACTCGAGCGCTTCTCGCAAACGACCTGAATCCAGGTCGCCCGAGTCGCAAAGGATCTGTAAATCCTGGCGATCCTTCGCGTGAAACCTCTTCAGCTTGGTGGCGGCCAGATCGTGGGGCTCCGGAAGCTTCGGTCGGAGAACACGCCAGTTACCGGCAATGTCGACCGCCCTGTGGAAATAGCCTCCGGGGATCGGTGGCAAGCCATGTGGCACGGGTTCGAGATAGAAGCCAATCCGTTCCGCGTTGCGCGTGCCTCTTCCGAATAATTCGACGGCCTTGACCTCTAACGCGGAGCCGTGGTCGTGCACGATGTCGACGTCCCTCGTCGCCAGGTTGAGCCCATACCTTAGGATCAGGGCGGACCTTCCAATCAAGTACAGGTCGAGCCGCTCTCCCGCCGATGCGTGAAGAGCCAGCTCCACATCAATGGTCTGAAGGAACTGGAGGATCTCGTCCTGCTTCATGACGACCGGGTCCAGGGGCTTGTACTACGAGCAACAAACTTTATCGAGCGCGGACTGTCGTTTTTTTGCCTGCTCAACCACACAAATCAGGAACGCGTCCTGCGTACCATCCGACTGCCAGGCGAGTGCATCCGCAACACTCGTTTCGATCCCTTGAACGGCCGACCCACAAATGCAGCATGTGACGGTAACTGGAGTTCCAGAAGCTGCCTGGCTCGTTGCTCGAAAACATTCACGTCCGCGTCGTAGTTGATTCTCCAGCGCTTCCAGATTGGAGAACTCGGCGGCTTCGTGGACGGTCGCCCCAAGTTGTCCCAGTCAGCCTTCCCGCCGCCAGGGACACGTATGTTTTTCAGGAAGGCGCGTGAGCAGGTCAGTCCTGCAGCCCCCCGGGAATCCACCGCGACTCTCGATCGCCAAGGCGATGTCCGCCAACCAGGCGAGTCTCCTGACAACTCCAGGACTGGCGCTCACTCCATAAGCCTTGAGAAGGACTGGCGAGATTTCGGTCCATGCGAGGATCGCCGGGATTGCCTCCACGATACGTGGCTCGGGCTCGCTATCCGATACGGCCAAGGTAATGACCTCCTCGGATGCAAGGAACGCACCGGGTACAACCGGGTCCCGCACCCACAGGTCGACGAGACCCAGGTCGACCAGTTGCATCGCGATCTCCGAGAGCCGACTGCCTGATCGGTTCGACCCGCTCAGCACTTTCTGTAGTGAACAACCGAGAGCTCGTGCAATCTGGAGTAGTTGGTCAAGCGTCGGTCGTCGCTGCCCCAACTCGAAGTACGAGATCTGAGCCTGTGATAGGCCACAACGCACCGCGAGTTCCGCTTGGCTCAGACCCCGCTCGTGACGTGAGAGGGTGAGTGACGGACCAAGGTTCTCTAGTTCGGGTGATTCCGCGGACTGCCTCGTCAATTTGCGCTCCCGGTTTCCCAACAACAGTCGCTCCAGGTTCAATGCCGTGGGCAATTGAATAATACAACAGGCTGTTATCAGACACAACAGGATGTTATATACTGCGCAGTCTCAACAGTGGTCGATGAATGACCTGGACAGTGTTCTATACGCCGTCGGCTGCCGTTCTCGCCAGGCCAACCATCACGACCAAGTCGTGTTTCGCCAATTGCGCCACGGCGATGATCGAACCTGCACGGGCCACCATCGTTGCTGTTCTCGGGCGGGTCAACCGGCTTGGCACGCGATGCCTGACTCAGAGTCCCCCAGGAGCAGGCTGGCGGCGCGTCTGGGTTCGTTTTTGGGCGGGGCTGGAATCGACGGGTGCAACGGGCGCCGCGGGATCGTCTTCCAGCTCCTTGGTGCGCACCTTGGTTTCCGTCGACGGCCGGCGATCTTTTTCACTGTGAGGGGGTGCCGGCTTGATTTGCTTGACCACCACATCATCCCATTCGACCGTTCCCGCGGGCCAGTAGGCATAGAGCATCACCCGTCCCCAGCGGGGAGTGAACTGAGTGTGCTGGGGGGTGAAGTCCTCGGTCTGCACGTTCCATGCGCCGACAGATCCCTGGAGGTTTTGCTGGCTTCGATAAACCTCGCGCTTCTCGGTCTTGAGCGAATCGCCGTCGGCACGGGTCCGGAACGAGGTTGGGAGCTCGTCATAGCACTTGATGAAGACCTTGGCCGCCGAGCCGGTGGTCCGCCACCGGCACTGGAAGCGATACATGGCGCCTTCCTCGACCTGGAAGAAACGGCTGTAGTAGAGCACGCCCGTTGAGCCGGCCACGTCCTCGTTCATCGAGAAGCGGATGAGGTGATTGCCGGCCTTGCCGCTCTTGCCTTTCTCGACGACCCAGGTGACATCGTGGGGCAGGGGCTCCCACCCGGCCGGTGCGCCCCGGCCTTGCTCGAAGTCGCCCTTGACGAGGTTGGGGGCTTGCTCCCACCGCTTCTGGAGTTCCGGATCGGGTGCCCCGGCAACCTGCTCGGTGCGGCCATAGAGACGATCGAGAGCCTCCTTGACGTAGATGTGGGGGATCTCGCTGACCGTCTTGGTCCGGGCCTTCTTCTGATAGATCCAGCGCGGTGGGTCGACCGAGAAATCGGCCACGTTGATCCAGAGATCATAGACGTCGGTATCAAAGCCAGGCACGCGCTCGATCTTGCCCCAGATGCCGATATCGGCGGCCTGCTCGGTGACGACGATCACCTTCATATTCGCGGGGGTGGTTTCGGGCCCGGGGATCGTGTGGGTCCGCTGGCACCAGTCGCGCACGTCCTGCATCGATTCGGGAATCACAAAGCCCCCCTGGCGGTGGAGCTTTGCCCAGAGCATGTCGCCGATGGTCTGGCCATATTCGCCGTCATCAAATTTGGACTCGAAGTCAAACGGGATCACGACCTTCTTGGGGGCATCGGAGCCCAGGGGGGTCTGCCCAGGGCAGGCACTCGCCACAGCAAGCCAAGGAACCAGGAGGAGGCTGCCGAGGACAATGTGATGTCGCGTGGGTCGAACGAATGGGAGGCCCACCAGAGTGGCGGGGCTTTTCGTGATCCATGAAGCGGTGGTCCTCTCGTGCCGCCCGACCCACCCTACGCGATTCGGGTTCTTCTCGAAACGCATCTTGGTTCACTTCTTCTCGGTCGAAGGTTGATTGGGAGTGGGCGGCGCCGCCGCAGCCTTCCCCGGCTCGGTTGCCGGGGCCGTGGTCAGCCGCTCGAAGTACTGCCGGTTCAGCTCTTCCCAGCCTGGAGGAGACGGTTCCTGCATGCTGCCCAGGATCTCTTTCTGGATGTCGGTGGGAAGATTGGCCGTCTGGTCCTGGCGGACGGTGAACTCGCCTTTCAGGTAGGTCTTGACCTGGCCCAGACCCTCGATGAGGACGTCGCGACGGCGGAGGGCACTGCGATAGCGGCCGGCTTTCAGGTCGCCTTCGACGGACGCCATGACGTCGATCATCCGCTTGAGGTCGTTGTGGTGGTACTTGAGCACCTTGAAGCGGAGGTCGACCCCCTCGGCCTTGTTGCGGAGCTGGGCCTGCTTGGTCGCCAGGCGGCCCATGTCGCGCTGGGGACGGTTGGGGAGAGGACCGTGTAGCCCCTCGCCGCCTGCGCCGCTCTCCTTGCCGCCGCCCGTGGCACCACCCACGGGGTCCTTGCTGTAGTCTTTGATCTGGCCCTTGACGAACGCGTCGGGCGTGAGGCGGCTGGGCGTGTTCCGCCCGCCCTTGCCCACGGCCGTGTCGCCCACGAATTCGCCGCTCGACTTGCCTTGCCGTCCCTCGCCGCTGCGGCCGGCGATCTCGCTGCTGTTGGGCAGGCGGTTGCCGGTCACACCGCGGGCGCTGTTGTTCGAGATCGGACCATCCATCGCGTCCCAGCCGGCTCCTTTGTCGAGCGAGTCGGCCCAGCTACTGGAGGCGTCTTCCATCTCGTTGAAGAGGTCTTCCTCGTCTTCCATCAGCTTGCCGACGATATCCTCCATCTCCTTGGGGAGCTCGGCCATCGGGGCTTCTTTCATGTCGTCGGTGAGCGGTTCCTCCTGGCTCCATTTTTCGCGGTCGGGCGTGTCGGGCAGCCACTTCTCGATGTTCGTGGTCATCTCCTTGGCCATCTCGGCGCCAAGCTGCTCCAGGGGAACGGCGATGTCGGCGGTCTTCTTGGTCAGGGCATCCTTGGCCATCTTGAGCTCGGTCTGGACCTCGACCAGCTCTTTGAGCAGGCTCGGGTTGGCGAAGTCTTGCTCGGGCAGCTTGCTCAGGTCGGTATGCTTGTCGGCCATGAACTTGGCCCACTCGTCCTCGGCCGCGGCCAGATCCTTGAGGAGCTGCTTCTCCTTCTCGGTGAAATCCTCGACCGGCTTCTTGGCCAGGTTCTCGGTGGCCTCGATCACCTTTTTCTGCTGCTTGAGGAACTCGTCGAGCTTGTCCTTGAGGTCTCTGAGCTTGCTCTGGACGTCGGAAGGTAGCTCGCTGCCGGGCCGCTTCTTCATCTCGGCCAGCACGTCGGCGGTTTCTTTCCGGATCTCGTTCAAGAGCCGGCGGAGGACGTCGATGATCTTGTCCTGGGTGGCCATGAGATCGGCCGTCGGCTTCGCCAGGTCGGCCACGAGCTTGAACTGCTGCGTGGCTTCCGCCTGGCGGATTGCCTGGATCATCTCGCCGAACGCCAGCTTGCTGACCACGCGCTTGATCGTCAGTCGATCGGTGTCGTCGGTCGAACCGATCGACTCCGTGACGGCAGTCGCCGCCTTCTGCACGGCGAGCTGCTGCCCGCGAATGTCGGCGGCCAGAGGGCCCGCCTCGGCTTCCGTCGTGCTCTTGGGCAAGCCGGCCGCGGCCGCACGCGCCCTGAGCTGGTCCTGGAGGATACGAGCCAGCGCGGTCCTCAAACTCTCGAGCGCAGCGAGATCGGTTTTGGCCTTGGCCTCGGTCGCCACGATGTGGATCTGCTGCCAGGGCGTGGCCGACTCCTGCGGCCCGAGTTTGAGCTCCGGCAATTCGAGCTGGCGCCGGTCCAGGGCGACGGCCCGCACCCAGACGGTTTGTCCCGCCTTGACAGTCTTCGGATCGAGCTCGAGAGGGTGTTCGAGCACGGCGCCGGTGGTTGTGAACTTTGTCCACGAGGCCGCCGTCTTCATAGCCGCCCCAGGCTTCTCTGCCGCCGGTGTGTCGTCGCGGGTCTCGATGCGGACCTGGCCCAGACCATAATCGTCGCTGGCCCGGACCACGATGTTTGGCCTGGCTCCGATGGCGACGGTCGTCTCGCGTGCCGGCTCGACGAGCTGGACGACGGGCGGCGCGTCGGCCACGACCCTGACCTGGTTGACGCGCGGCTGGGGGTCGGTGTGGCCACCTGCCGTGAACAGGTGAATGGTGTAGCTCGTCGTGTCCTTGAGTAGGAGCTGCGCGACCAGGGTCTTGCCGTCGTCGGTCACCTGACCCTCGATCTTTTGCCCCTCGAGCATGAGGTGCCCGTCCGCAATCGGCGCCGAGGGATGGATTCTCAGCTCGGCGCGGGTGAACTGCGGCGCTTCGAGATCGCCCTGGCTCTGCTTGACAGTCTCTGGCGACCTTTGCAAATAGGCGGGAAACTCGTAGACCGCCTCGACCTCCGCAACGGTCGGCTTCTCGTAGACTGTCACCTTGTAAAGCTGGGTCTGGGTATCGCCAATCTGCAACCGGTACTGCAAGGGGACCAGCACCTGGGAAAGCGCTGCGACGTACCTGACACCGGTTTCGTCGGGGAGCATGGCCTGGGCGGATTCCGGCTTGCCGGCCTGGCGTACGAAGAGCGAGGCGGGAAGCGTATTGTGTGCCGGGTTGTCGATCTCGGCGGCGATCTGCAAGCTCGAGCCGATCAGGACCTCAGTATCGCCGGGAGTGATCTTGAGGATCTTGACCGATCCCACCGAGGGCACGAAGGCAAACGGGTGGAGAATTCGCCGGGTCGAGGAGCCCCAGGCGGGGACCATGGTGCTGCACAAGAGTGCCAGTCCCAGGACCAGCGCGAGCACGGCGAACGACTCGAAGAGATCGCGCGGGGTCTGCATGCAGAGCAGGAACCGCCGCCAGCGGTTCTCTCGGGTGGCCGCCTGATCAAACGGAAAATCGGCAACAGCCGCCGCCGACTGGCTGATCGCCGCACGGCGGAATGGGTCATCGTCGAGGCCGTCGCGACTGGCGAGCTGGACGAGGTTGATCAAATGGCTTTCCAGCTCCGGAAATGCCAGCTCGATCCGCCGCGCGGTTGCCGCCAGGCTGCGCCGGCCGCGATGCTGGCGGACCGCCAGGGCGGCGATGGCCGCCAGGCTCAGCACCGCCCAGGTTGCGAACAGCCCAACAAGAACGCGCTGGGGCAGCTTGAGCAGGGCGTCAACCAGCACAAAGAGTACCAGCGTCAAAAGTGAGACAGCGGCAGTCAGGATGGCTCCGCTCCAGAACGAGAAGGTCCACCACTTCAGCCAGGTCTGGTGTAGCCTGGTCGTCACGGCTTCTGCTTGGGGCGGCATGATTCTGATCCCCGGATTCGCTGAGCTACGCCATCAGCCACGACCAAAGTGTCGTGACGCACACAACTCACTCGACTTCGAGCGCTTGATCAGTGTGTCACCGCCGAGACGATCACGTTGGTGCCAATCGCCAGGGCGTCCTTGTCGCTGTATCCGTAGGTGTAGGGGTGCGGGAACTGCTCCCAGCCATTGCCGAGGTCGAACCGGCTGTAGACCACGGCGAGCCGGCCGTCAATGGTGATGCCCGACAGGTTGGGGCGCTCTGCGCCGAAGTCTTCGGCCACCCGGGGCGTGTACTCGACCTTGCCGATGTCGTAATGGGCGTGATAAATCGGATGGTCGAGCGGGATCGTTTCGAGCTTGTGCTCAGGCAGAACCCGGACGATCTCGCGCTGGAACGCGAGGTCGAAGGCCAGCCGACCGCAGCAGGCGTCGGCCAGGAGCATGCCGCCTGCCTTGAGGTAGTGTTGCAGCCACGCCCGTTCCTCGTCGTTCCAGTGGAACTCATGGTGGCCCGTCATGTAGAGCAGCGGGTAGCCCATCGCTTTGGGATCCTTGGGCTGCACGCTCACCTTCTTGAACTTGATGGTCAAGGTCGAGTTGTCGCGGACGTGCTTGAGCAGGTTGTGGACGGCCGAGGGATCAGGGTCCCAGTCGCCATCGTGCACGAGCTGGGCGAAGATGAAGTCGTCGCGGCTGGCGGCGTTGGCCTCGTGATAGACCTTGGTGCTGCTCAGGAACCGGCCGAGCTGGTAGCTGCCCAGCAGGTAGGTTACATAGTTGGCGCCGATCTGGCGCGACTGGTCGATCACGACCCGCAAGCCGCGCGGGTGATCGTGGCCGTCCCAGCCGCACGTCAGGTCGACCGGCGAGTAGACCAGGGCGGTGCGGCAACCGACGGTCAGACCTTCGAGGCAGGGGGCGTCTTCGTGGCGCGAGCCGTCGGCCTTCTGGTAGGTGAAGTTGTTCAGCTTGTAATACGAGGAGAAGATCGGGTCGTCCGGCGTGAGCTTGCGCAGCGGCCGGTCGGGGAAGATGGCCTGGATCTCGCGGCGGAACGCATCGTTGAAGTCTTTCCAGCCGCAGCAGGCGTCGCCGATGATCATGCCGCCGTCCAGCACGTAGCGGGCCAGGCGCTGTCGCACTTCGTCACCAAGCTGGAAGCCGTTGTGCCCGGCGAAGAGCAGGGCCGGCAACTCGCGCGGGTCGAACGAGAAGTGCTCGAAGTCGGCCTCGGCCTTGCCGTAATGGATGCCCAGCTTCTCGTTGGTCCAGGCCAGGAGGCTATCGAGGTCGGCCGGGTCGGTCATCCAGTCGCGATACTGAACTCGCTGATCGCCCTTGCGGACGTAGCGAACCGACCCCAAGGCCATCTTGCCGACCAGTGAGGGAGGCGCGGGGGGCGCTTCTTTTCGGTCCGCCGCAGGGGTGTGGCGGGCAATGGGAGGGGTGGAAACGACTCGCCCCCGGTCCGGCTTTGCGGTTTGGCCTTGGGCGGCGGGCCGCAGTCCACCGGTCCCGACCCTTCCTGGCCCCATCCCGGCCCCGGCAAGGCCAGCATCGCCGACCCGGCTGCCCCCGCTGCCGTCCAGTAGGCGATCGTGGACTCTTTGACGAACTGCCGCCGCGACAGCTCACCGTCATCAGTGTGCTTTGCCGCCGACATTTTAGTTGTCCTTGTTGTATGTGTTCGCTCGCGAGTGTACGAAGCAGGATGGTGGATCAGGGGGGTTGGAAGCGGCGCAGCTCCCCACCAAAAGATTACGTCGGCAAACGCTGCCCGGTGACACCCACTTGATTACTATAATGCCTGGCGCGGTACTGAGGTAAGCGCTTTCAGTTCGCAGGGAGATTTCCGACTCGGCCACGGCGGGAGCCGCTGGGGACGGCCTTGTCACAGATCGGCCCGGCTAACCTTCTTGCATGCATGGCACGACGTTGCCAGCAGCGGCTTCTTCGGTGCCGCCAGGTTCGATAGAATGTCATCGTAGGCCAGGCTTTGCAGTCCGAGATATAGTTCTGGTGAAAGACTGGTCGGGTTCGAAGCCTGACTGCCGGGAGTCCACTGATGGCTACCGTGAATTCCCCTGAGGCTGTTCCATCCGCCGCGGCGGAGCTGCCGCCGGAGCTGATTCCCTGTGTCGATGACCTGGTCACAGAGGACGATACGCCCGTGGACAATATCTACTCGGAAAAGCAGCAGCGCCTGCTCACCGAGCCGCTCTATAGTTCCTGGAAGCCGGGCCGGTTGTTCCTGGCCCTGGCCAATGTCGGCCTGTTTTACGCGGTGCGCAAGCCGCCTCTGGTTCCCGATACCCTGCTCAGTCTCGACGTCGAAGCCCTGGCCGATCTGAGACCCAAGAAGAACCGCTCGTATTTCATCTGGGAGTTCGGCAAGGCGCCCGAGGCCGTCATCGAGATCGTCTCCAACAAGGAGGGGGGCGAAACGACTGACAAGATGCACACCTATGCCCAGATCGGTGTCCTCTATTACGCGATCTACGATCCCGACAAGAGGGTGCAGGAGGAACCTCTACAGGTCTTCGTGCTGCGGGACAAGAGCTATGTGCCCTGCCTGGCGGAGTGGCTGCCGGTCTTGAACTTGGGCCTGACGCTCTGGCATGGTCATTTCGAGAACACCGAGGACGTATGGCTGCGGTGGTGCAATCGGGAAGGCAAGGTCATTCCCACCGGCGCCGAGCGGGCGGACCAGGAAAGGCAACGGGCGGACCAGGAAAAGCAACGGGCGGACCAGGAAAAGCAACGGGCAGATCGGCTCGCCGCCCAGTTGCGGGAGCTGGGTGTCAGTCCCACCGAAACGTAGCATCGCTCCATTCGGCTTTGCCTTTCTTGGCTTTGAACACGGACCGGCTGTGGTCACATGTCTTCTGCTGTTCACGAAAAATGGATCGCCGCATAACCTTCGGCATTCGATTACAAGTCGTCGAAAGAGCGTAGACCGAGTCGAGATCAAGCGAGCGCCGCCAGCTCAGACTTTGCTGCAGGCCGGGGCCACCCGCTAGGTTTCTAGGATTCGGCAGCGTCCGACGACGCAGACACGCTCAACCTCTTGCCAGTGACATCGTATGATGGAACATGCGGGGATTGTGTCCCGTCCTGGGAAACTGTCTCAGAGCTGGCCCAGCCTTGTACGCAAAGCCGCTCGCAGCGAGGAATCACGAGGTTAGCCCAGGGTAGTCTTCCACCTGCACTTGAGTTTCAGGAGGTTCGACGATGATCACCTCACTCCGTCGGTTTCTCGGAGTGTTCTTGGTACCGCAGTCGTTGCTCCTTCTGATGATCGCCACGGCCCGGGCCCAGCAATCGGAACCCCCTGCGCTCAATCCGTTTGGCTCGCGTGCCGAACGCGAGGACCAGAAGCGCGACGATGCCGTGCCGGGGTTCGTGGAGACGTCCGACGGCAAGATCCATCCCGGTCAGGTCATGCTGACCCGCGATGCCCGGCTCAAGATCTTCGACGAGCAGCAGAAGAAGCACCGGGAGATCCCGCTGCGGGCCATCAAGCGGATCGACTGCGCGGTCCAGAAAGAGTGGGTCGAGCAGGAATGGCGGTTCAAGGCCAACGCCAGTGACGAGAAATATTTCACGGGCCGCAGCTATCCGTCGCGCGAGTACACCCACAAGATCACGCTCCAGAACGGCCAGAAGATCGAGGGGACTCTCTCTGGCATCGTCTACGTCCGGGCCGATCCTGACGCCGAGCTCGAACGCTATCTCCTCCACAAGCGGGACAAGGGCAATCCGGGAACCGATCTCAAGTCGCTGGTCTACGTCCGCTCGATCCAGCTCGGTGCCAAGGCACTCGAGGAAGGCAAACGGAAAGCCGCCGGGGCGGCGAGCCAGAAGGCCTCGGCAGTGACCCGAAAAGTGCGGAGCTGAGCCGGTGCCCGCGTCGCGACCGAGTACTTCCACTCTGCTACAATACGATCGGCGAACCGTGTTACGAGGAGAGACCATGGACCTACCTATCAAGTTCCCGAGCGAGACCGAGGTGATCCTTGAAGAGGTGGCAAGGTTTCGGGCACTTTCGCCGAAAGAGCGCATGCAGGTCATCCGAGACTGCTCGCAACGGGTGCGCACACCTCATGAGAATTTCGCCGAAGGCTGAGTGGGCAAGACAGTACACCGAGGAGCAGGAGCTGCTCGCGCAGCGGAACATCCGGGAATTCGTGGCTCGCCATGCACGTTGAAACCGGACTCCTGCCGGATGATTCGGTACGGGCCGTCGAGTATCTCGCCGAGGCGTTCGACGCTCGCGCGATCCGCTACGCGCTCATCGGAGGCCTGGCATTCGTGCTTCGCGGCCGACCCCGATATACCCGGGATGTCTACTTTCTGCTCGACCTCCCGCAAATCGTCCTTCCCCGGGTTCAGTCGAGCCTATCATCTCGCTGGCTGAGGCTTTATCCTGACCAAAAGAGACCCCGCCGATGGCACCTATTGATGCGGGTCCCTGTCGGGAAGATCCGGCTCAGTAAGTACAGGGCGCTGCAACGCTTTTCTGCGGTGCGGGTTGTGAATCGAGCCCGGAGCAAAAGACGAGATGGGGGCAAAACCACGCCAGACCTCCGCTTGGCCGACTTGAGCGGTGTGAATCTCAGGTAGACCAGCGTCCATTATTCGATTAGGGCCTACGAATGTCCAAACAAACTGATGATGCTGCGGGCTGTATCTTGCTCATTGCTTCTCTTAATCGCAGTAGTCTGTACTGTCTACATGGCAGCAACATTTACTCTTTATGGCGGGAGTTCTGATCCGCCGGTGGCAGAGACCGATATTCAGCGTGAGGCCCGCTCGCGAAACGAGGACGCCGCAGTCTAACGCTACCAGCAGCAACGCGAATTAAAGATCCAGGTTGAATAAGTCATTCAAAAGGAGCGCGCGACACGCTGACTGGTGAGCACGAGAGCTCTATCGGGCAAGCTCAGCTTCTGCCCACTGCTCAGCGACGGCAGATCTGTTGCGCCGGCCTGAGCTCCCTGTCAATGATGACCCCTCGACCAGGGCTTCTTACTTGCCGTTCCGCAAGGTCCAGACTGCCAGTCCGTTCTCGTCATTAGTGCGACAAGATGCTTCCCTGATCGGCATGAATGTGTCGGGCGCTTCGAGGGGAAGCGGAAGAGGAAGGGACCAACAACATTCTGTCTCTTGGAAAACGTGAGTGGCAGTTCTGCCGTTCGTCCTAGCCTCAGCCGCCCGGTTTCGTTCTCGGAGCGGATCGCCGCGGCCTTTGGCTAATGAGGCATGCCGCGAGCCGATTGTGCCAGTGGGTCGGGCTCGCCTCGATCTCCGAGAGTATGCGACAGGCCAGCGTGCTCGGCGATCGGAGACTTTGCTCCCAGGAACGCACCGTGGACGGATCCACGCCGAGAAACCCCGCGAAGGCGGCCTGGCTCGTTCCCAGCAGATCTCGGACCCTGCGCACGTCTTCGCCACTGTATTTTGGAGGCGCGGCGATTCGATAAGTTCGCACCGTGAACCGTGCCTCCAGCGGCTCTCCGGTCCTCAAAGTCTCGGCGAGTTCGCGGAACCCCGCGACGATCTCCTCACCCTTGGTTCGGGCCGAACCACGGACTTCATGAGCGGTCCTTCTAGTCATTGCACATTTCCTCTCAATTGATCGCTGATGACTCGCAGGGCAGCCGCAATCTCTCTCCTCTGGATCGCCGTCAGGTCGACCTGCTCACTTTTGCCGTACACCATCGCCAGAACCACAACGCCCGTATCGAGGAAGCAGGCGTAGCAAACTCGATAGGAGCCACTCTTGCCACGACCACTGCTCGGCCGGGCGAAGCGAATCTTCCTCAATCCGCCCGTGCCTGCGACGACCGGGTGACGGTTTGGCCCTTCGAGAATTGCGCCTTGCAACGCGAGCTGATCATCGTCATCCAGGTAGAAAGCCAACCAAGCCCGCGTGAAGCCGGGCAGTTCGATGAACTTTGGCCACTCGCCTGGATCGGATTTGACCACGATTCCATGCTCTCCAAGTCTTGCGGTCAGTATACGACACAGTCATAGAGTTGGCAAGGACTGAGCTGGAGCGAGTCGATCTTGCAATAATGTGGTTGTTATCCGTTTCTTCCCCGCCGCTCGATGGGCTTGACTCGCTCAAACGGAACGCACGGAATGAAAAACGGAATCAACTCCGTTCTACCCAGGGCCGCCTGCCAGCCGTTCTGGGACACCAACTGGCGATCGTCAGGGACTTTTTTTGAAAGAATTCTCGCTGTCGCCTGTGTTCTCTGGTGGAGGGTGTGCATGACCGATTCGCCGGCGACGCGTCAGAGCTTGCTGGTTCGGCTCAAGGACCCGCGGGACGGGCAAGCCTGGGGCGAGTTTGTGGCGATTTACGCGCCCTTGATCGACCGGCTGGCTCGGGCCAAAGGGTTTCAGGAGGCGGATGCGGCCGACCTGGCGCAGGACGTTTTTCGGGCGGTGGCCGGGGCCATCGATCGCTACGATCCCGATCCGGCACGCGGGTCATTCCGGGGCTGGCTGTTCCGGATCGCCCGCAACCTGATGATCAACCTGCTGGCCGCTCGGCGGATCCGGCCGCAGGCCACGGGCGACTCGAATGTTCAAGCATTGCTCGATCGTGTTCCGGCCCAAGATTCGGCCGAGACCGCCCTGTTCGATGCCGAGTACCGCCGCAGACTTTTCCACTGGGCCGCCGAGCAGATCCGGGGCGAGTTCCGCGATTCGACCTGGAAGGCCTTTTGGCTGACTGCCGTCGAGGGGCGGGAGCCAGGGGACGCGGCGGCGGCTGCCGGGATCTCGGTCGGCGCCGTCTACATCGCCAAGAGCCGGGTCATGGCCCGGCTGCGGGCGATGATCGAAGCCGTTGAAGGTGAATCACTTCCGTAATCATGTTTGGTTTTCATTGCGACCCCGGGGAGATCGATCATGGCCCAAGACCCACATGCCTGCGACTCGTACCGCCTGCGTCTCTCCCTGGAGGATCGGCTGTCGGACGCGGAACAAGCGGCTCTGGCTGCCCATCTAGAGACCTGTGCGGCGTGCGGCCAGGAGCTGGAGCGCCTGGCCGCGGCCAGCCAGCTCTGGGGCGACGCCCGCCTGCTGCGCGGTGAGGCCGAACCGGGCGCAGGCCCAACAATCGGTCTGGCACCCGGGACTCTGGAACGCGAAGAAGACCAGACCGACTCCGATGCCGACCGGAGGGCCTGGATCGAGTTCCTCGATCCGCCCGATCCGGACCAGGCGGGAACTCTGGGCCAGCTCGGCCCTTATCAGGTCCTGGAGGTGCTCGGGCAGGGCGGGATGGGTGTGGTGCTCAAGGCCCTGGACCCGGCGCTGGACCGGACCGTGGCGATCAAGGTTCTCACTCCCAACCTGGCCCACGGGGCGACGGCGCGGCGGCGATTTGCCCGCGAAGCCCGTGCGGCGGCGGCCGTCGGGCACGAGCACATCGTGGCCATTCACGCAGTCGACGAGTTTCGCGGCCTGCCTTACCTCGTCATGCAGTACATCCCCGGGCGCTCCCTCCAGGAACGGCTCGACGCCTCGGGTCCGCTCACTGTCAAGGAGATCTTGCGGATCGGTACCCAGGCGGCCCGGGCGCTGGCGGCGGCCCATGCCCAGGGTGTCGTCCACCGCGACATCAAGCCAGCCAACATCCTGCTCGAGAATTGCATCGAGCGGGTCAAGCTCACCGACTTTGGGCTAGCGCGGGCGATCGACGACGCCAGCCTGACGCAGAGTGGCGTGATCGCCGGGACGCCGCAGTACATGGCGCCCGAGCAGGCCCGCGGCGAGCCGGTGGATGCCCGCTCGGATCTCTTCTCGCTGGGCGCCGTGCTGTATGCGATGGCGGGCGGCCGCCCGCCGTTCCGCGCCGATTCGGCCATGGCCGTACTCAAGCGGGTCTGCGACGACCGCCAACGGTCGATCCGGGAGCTCAATTCCGACATCCCCGACTGGCTCGAGGCCGTCATCGACCGCCTGCTCGCCAAGGACCCGGCCGACCGGTTCCAGACCGCCGCCGAGGTGGCTGATTTGCTCGAACGCGGACTCGCCCACGTCCAGCAGCCCACGGCTGTTCCCCGTCCAGTCGTTCCCGGTGTCCCTGCACCCGAATTGCCGAATGCGAAATTTAATATCCCCGCTGCCAAGACCCCGCGCCGACCCCGCCGCCGGCTGGCCTTGGCCGCGTGCTTGGCTGTTCTTGCCCTGGCGGGCCTGGGTGCCGCCGAGGCCTCGGGACTGACCCAGGTCACGGAGTTCGTGGCCACGATTCTCCGAATCAAGACACCCGAAGGGACGCTCGTCGTCAAGGTCGATGACCCGGGCGTGAAAGTGGATGTCGATCACGAAGTCGTGATCATCGGCGGGGCCGGTCCGCAGGAGATCCGGCTGCGGACCGGACTGCACCGGTTACAGGCAACGCGGAACGGCCAGACGGTCAAGGACGAACTGGTGTCAATCATGAAAGGTAAGAAGGAAATTGTTGCAATCGATTTTGAGCCCGCTCTCGGGACATTGCTCGGTACCCGCACCGAGCGGCCACCGTTGACGACCCCACCCTCGCACGTCGAGCAGTGCATGACTTGCCACAAGGTCTCCGATGCTCTCGATCGACGATTGCCTCCCAGCCATCCCCCGATACCGCTCTCAAACATCGGCCCTCCAGAGAGCGGAAGAACTCCCGACCCGCTCCGGACTCGGGCCTTGGTGTGGAACCTTGCCTATTCGCCCGACGGCCGCCGGCTGGCAATCGGGCAACAGGGTATTGACGGACAGCCATCGGCGTTGAGAGTCTGGGATGTGGCCGCGAAGAAGGATGTTTTCTGCACGATGCGGCCGTCTGCCTATCGTTGCGTGGCCTTCTCGCCCGATGGCAAGCGGCTGGCGGCCGGGACCTTCGATTGTGCCGTGGAGCTTTATCGAATCGAAGGCGACGTCGCCAGGCTCGATGGCTTCTGGAGAGACCTTGGTGAACCCATCAACGCGCTGGGTTTCCAGCGCACGGAACAGGGAGACCTGGTGGCGGGTAATTGGGCCGGCAAGCTTCTCTTCTTCCATAGACCTCAGCTTGAGAGCGTACAGTTTGACTGCGGGAAGATCTTCACCATGGCCTTCAGTCCCGACGGTTCCACCCTGGCCGTGGCGGGCTCCTCGGGCGCGATCCAGCTTTACGAAATCGAATCGGGACGCAAGCTCGCGACTCCGAGGGGCCATGACATGCCAGTGGAATCGCTCGATTTCTCACCCGACGGCAAGCACCTGGCCTCGGCGAGCTGGGACAAGACCGTGCGGGTCTGGGAGGTTGCCAGCGGTCGCGAGGAGCGTCGTATTGCACATTCCGCCCACGAGCGTATGGCCGTGCGGTTTTCGCCCGACGGGAAGCTTCTTGCCTGTGCCGACGGGGAGCATGAGAAGAGGCACTTCGAGCCCATTCCGGATGTCTCGGTCCAGATCTGGGACTGGGCGCAAGGCACGTTGCTGCATGCTCTGAGCGGCCATGCGAACGGCGTCTACACGCTGGCGTTCTCGCCCGATGGCAAGACGCTTGCCTCGGGCAGCATGGACCAGACGGTCAAGCTCTGGAATACGGCCACGGGACAGTTGCGAGACACCATCGTGCCGGGCGAGTCGGGTACGAGTGCGGGCACGTCGAATGAAGGGAGCAGTTCCCGTCCCTGGCCACCCATCAGGGATTGAATATTGATCATGCGTGGCTGGCGATGGCACGCATGGAGGACACGATGAAGTCGGAAGGCGAGAAGTCAAGACGCCTCGAGGGATCTAATCGTACGAATAGCCCGCGAAAAAGATCTCGTCGGGTTCGCCATTCTTGAAGACGACGATCGACGTCCCCTGACCGCGATCGAGATCCTCGAAGAAATCCATGTTCTTCTCGATCATCTCGTGAGTCGGCTGGGTTGTGCCGTAAAACTGAAGCAGGGCGTTGTCGGAAAGTGGAGTGACCGCGCCGTAGTCCGGCTCATCGGAGAAGTGGTCAAGATCCAGAATCGACCGGGTGCCGTCTGCATGCGCATCCCTGAAGGCCTCCTGGATCGTCGCGTGCTGAACTCCCGGCGAGGCTGCCTGGAGATTTATCGGAAATGCGAGGCGTTTCATGGCCGGGAAATATCTGCCCGCCTGGAACTCCCGCTGACGCAGATCATTCAGGGCCTTGTCGTGGTCCGTCTGGTGCTTCACGAAGTAGAAATAGGGCTCCGCGCCCATGAGAAGGTCTCCACATCCGAGGTGACGGCCCGTTCCGTCAGCCAGCACCGAGACAGGCCGGCGGTACGAGCCCCATTGGTAACCAGCGTCACGACGGGCCGGTCCCGTCTCTCGTGAAAAAGGCGTCTCAGGGAACGATAGGACATGCCCGTCCGCCTGGCAACGGGAAGGGATGCTCCGTGTCCCTGGGTCAAGACAAAGTGCGTAGCTCAGGGGGAAAAGGAGTTCACTTTGGAGGCTTCGAGGTCCTGGGGAATCGTCAAGCGGAGATACTCCTCGATCCCTGGGTCATTCCTGGACATGCCCCGAAGTACGGCGATGGCACGATGAGACGGTCGCACGTCGATCTGGATGAGGGTTCTGGCGGCCACCTCGCTCACACGGGGAACCGGGTGTTCCAGGAGATTCTCGATCGCCGGGATGGCCGATCGTGCCGCGCGGCCCGAGGGTCGCCAGACAATCCAGCGCGGCGTACTGGTGGGTGAGGTCCGGTTCGTGCAGCCACGCGATCAGAGTTGGCAGCAGCGATGCCGCCGCGGCAGGCGCAGATCGTCGAGAGTCTCGAACATCGGCTGGCAGAACATGGAGGGGAAAGCCGGTTTCCAACCCGGCGAAACGGCATCGAAGATCAGCGCCTTGAGCGTGGCGACGGCCGGCCCTTCTTGCCCGCGGCCAAGCTTGAGCAGGGTCTCGGCCGCGGCGCAGCGCACGGCAGGTTCGGAATCGTCCAGCATGAGCGTCAGTTCGGGTATCGCGTCGTCGGCCCCGGTGGGGAACTGGGCCAGGGCTGTTGCCGCGTGGCGACGCACCTCACCGTCGTCATCCCCGAGCGCAGGCGCAGGCCGCCCCACGATGGCCACTTTCTGTTCGGGGCTCAGGCTGGTACCAAGATTTCTACCGATTTCGCCAGTGCGCTCACGGACATTCGCCGAACTTCGGTGGAACGGTCGCTCGAGGCCCGCAGGAAGGTTTGCGTTCGCGCCGTGGAAACCCCGCCCAGCCAGCACAGGTTACGGCAGGCCAAAATTCGCACCTCTTCGGTGGGCTCCTGAAGCGCCTGGATCCAGACGGCCTCGGCGCTTTCCCCTAACCTCAACAAAGCATTGGCCGCGTCTCCGCGGAGCCGTGGGCTCGAGCTTGGATCTCTCAACTGCCTCGAGAGGATGTGTAGCCTCCAGATGATGCTGAGCCGCGGCCAGACGAGGAGGCCGGCAATGCCGATCAGGATCACGGCGGCCAGGATCAGGGTGCCGTGGAGCAGGGGGCCGAAGCGTCGCCGCGGTCGGGCCATGAGGAAAGACTCCGGGCACGCAGTTCTCGACCTGGCGCTTCGACTGGTCCAGTCGATGGTCACACCGACATCGGTTTGATCTTCTGGGTGGCTCCGCCGTGGTCAACCAGGACGGCGTCGCCCGAATGGAAGTTCGCGTCGCCGGTGAACATGGAGAGGACCACGTTGGCGACATCTTCGGGGGTTGCCGCCATGCCGCTGGGGTTCATTCCCGCGAGCCGACTCTTCGCCGCTGCCTGGTGGTGCGTGAGCCGGTCGACCATGGGAGTATCGGTGAGCCAGGGGCAGACTGCGTAGACCCGGATGTTCTCGTTTGCGAAGCCGGCGGCGACCGACTGGGTCATGCTGACCACCGCGGCCTCCGTCGCACCCAGGAGAACCGCGTCGGGAAACGGCAGTACCGTGCCGACGAACGACGAGGTGTTCACGATGACTCCGCCCCCCTGTTTGACGAACAGGGGGAGCACTTGCTTCATGCACAGAAACACGCCCTTGACGTTGATCGACAGGACGTCCTCGACGACCTCTTCCGAGTTTTGACTGATCGGGCCGAGCACGCCCTCGATGCCCGCGTTGTTGAACAAGAAGTCGAGGCCGCCGTAAAGTTCGATCGCCTGGTCAAACAATCCACTGATCGCGTTCTCGATCCGTACGTCGGTCCGCAGGAACTTGACCTCGTAACCATGTTTCGCCAGGTCGAACGCGGAAGTCTTGCCACGAACATGGTCGCGGCCGGCAATCAGCACCTTGGCTCCCGCAGCCGCCAGCCGGGTTGCCACGGCCTTGCCAATTCCCGTCGCCCCGCCTGTGATCACGGCAACCTTTCCGGTCAGGGCATCTGACATGAGAACCTCCTCTGAGTTGACACCGTGTCGGTCAGTGGTCTAGCAATCGTTTGATCGTCAGAGCGCCAGCCCGCGCGACGCTCGGGATTGACAAATCGCTGTGAATCGGGGTCGTTGAGCACCTTCATCCCGGCTCGATCCCAGATCAGCTCGCGGCCCGCGCGAAGGGCCACGTTGCCGAGCTGGATCGCCTCGACGACAGGACCGGAGAACTCAAAGTTCGCCCCAGGCCTGGTCCTGGATCCCTTGCAGGCGTCCAGCCATTCGCGCAGGGTTCCCGGCGACCGGGGCAGTGTTCTGGCTGGCTGCTGGAACGCCTTCATTCGGGGCTCGGGTATCAGTCGGGGATTCTCGCCGTTGAAATCGCAGAGGATCGTGCCGCGATCTCCCAAAAAGAGCAAACCCTCGTCCTCGAGAGCCGTACCGGCAGCCAGGCCTTCCGGCCTCGGTGGCCTCAGTCCTCCGTCATACCACGTCAGAGTGACCGGCGGCAGGTCGCCCCGCGCCGGGAAATCAAAATCAATGATCGACGCGCACGGAAAGGTCTCGTTATAACGATCGGTGGAGCTGGCCTGAACGCTCGCCGGAGCGTCGAGCTTGAGCACCCGGAAGATCGTGTCGAAACTGTAGTGCCCCATGTCGCCGAGAGCACCGCTGCCAAAGTCATACCAGCCCCGCCACACGAACGGCAGGTAGACCGGATGGAACGGACGCTGCGGCGCTGGCCCCAGCCAGAGATCCCAGTCCAGCCCCGCCGGCACCGGCGGTGTCTCGCGAGGCCGGTCCAGCCCCTGGGCCCAGAGCGGCCGGCTCGACCAGTTGATCACCTTCCGCACGGGGCCGATCGCACCCGACCAGACCCACTCGCAGAGCCGCCGGGTGTCTTCCGACGACTGATTCATCACGGCCACCTGGGTTGCCACGCCCGTTTGCCGCGCCACCTCCGCCATCTTTCGCGCTTCAAAGACGGTCTGGGCCATCGGCTTCTGGCAGAAGACATGCTTGCCCTTGAGCATTGCGGCCACGCTGACTGCGGCGTGGAGTGAATCCGTCGTGCCGACCACGACGGCGTCAACATCTCCGCTCCTTGTCCAGCAACTCACGAAAATCACTGTAAGCCGCACAGCCGCGCGATGCCCCGGAGGTCTTGCGGGTGCCGTTCCAGGCATCGACGATCTTCTGGCACGGCTCGCCCCCGGCGGTTCCACCGGTCGTGGTCAGCGTGCGGGTCAGCACGATCGGCTGGTTGGGGCTGAGCCATTCCCAGCCCGAGGTCACGCCCAACAGCTCATGGACAGCCGAGGCAAACTCGCTCTTGTCCCATTGCGGGTAATCGCCACTGCTCCGATTCGGATCGCAGACGGCCACGGCCTGGACGTCGGGCTCCTTGAGGAAGCTCAGCATCACCCGCAGCCCTTGCGATCCAACCCCGATGAAGGCGACGGTGACTTTTTCGCTGGGGACCGTGTAGCCGGTCCCGCCCAGCACCGCGCACGGTACGATGGCGAACGTCGAAGCCGCGGCACCCGACGCGGCCAGAAACTGGCGTCGCGTTGCCCCTGGATTCGCTGGCTCGAATGTCGTTCGCATGAGAGCGGTCCTCCATCGGCTTCGTGACCGGCTTGCCGGGCAAGCCCCAGGTCATTCGGCGGCATTTCGTTTATTGCGACGGCAGTTCCTTGATGAAGATGTTCTTGTATTGCAGCAAGCTGGGCGGCCCCGCCCACTGGCCGTTGCGCTTGCCGCCATGGTGCTGCAGCGCCAGCCGGCCTCGGGCTGGCAAGTCGGGAATTTCGGCGCCCGGGATCACTAGCTTGCTGTTCAGGACGGTCCGTACCGTGTTCCCGCGAACGGTGATCTCGAACCGGTTCCACTCACCCACGGGGTGATCGGCCTGCATCCGGGGGGTGACCGCCGCTCGCAGTTCTGGCGAGGTGCCGGGGTTGATGCGGATGCCGTACATCTCGCCGGAGCCGATGGGCCAGCACCAGATGTTGACCTGGTGGGTGCCCGACCCGCGGAGAAAGATCCCCGAGTCCGCATCGGGCAGGACCAGATGCAGTTCTTTGCCGTGAATGTCACGAGCGTGCGTTCCGTCCGGCAGGATGTAGGGCACATACCGGTTCGTGTAAGGGGCCTCTTTGATCCGCCAGTCCAGATGCAGTTCGAAGTCGCCGAACTCACGCTCCTGCCAGAGGTTCTTGTCGCCGCGGGCCTCGCTCTGGGCATCGTAGTCGATTGCTCCGTCCACCACCTTCCAGTGCCCGCCATCCCCCTCCGGGATCTTCCAGCCGGAGAGGTCCTTCCCGTTGAAAAGCGCGATGAAACCCGGCGGAGGCTCGTTGTCGGCAGCCTGCGCGGCAACGGCCAGATTCAGAACGAGCAATGCGGACGTTGCGTGACGGCCGAGCGAGCGCACCCATCTCTTGACCTGTCGAGCGAGCGTTGCGGAAGCATCCATCGCACGATATCTCCATCCGGGTGAGGGATCGAATGGACTCAAGCCCCATCCTACGCGCACGGGGAGAGGTCGAGCAAGGAACTGCCCCGAACGTCTTGTGAACGGTCGCCCGCGCGGGTCCACCCGATTGGCTCACTCAGAGTTCAGCGGCCCAGTGCCGCCAGCAGGTTCTTCAGGCAGGAGGCCATGATCCGTCCGTAGCGCGGATCGCGCCGCGGAACACGCGCAGTCGTGGCCTGCGGGCAGTCCCACCGGGCGCCCAGAATCGGCGGCCCTGACGGTGGGTTCTTCGTGCCTGAGCCCGGTCCGCCTTCGACGCTCAGACGCACCGGGACGAACCCGAACGCCGGGACGGCCTTGCTCGTCAGCCCGGCCTTTTCCGCTTCGCGGGGTGACAGGGCGACAAAGTCGTCGTTGTCCCGCTGGTACACATTCCGACCGGCCGCGTGGAGTAGCGGCGCTGTGCACCACATGTTGCGCGGGCCGGCGGGCAACGGTTTCGGGCCGGCGGACAGGAAGGCGAGGGGGTCCTCCTTCGATCGGTCCAGGCAATACACAAAGTAGTTTCGCACCGACTGCGTGCAGGCTCTGACGACCTCAGCCTGATCCACCTTGTAGAAGGACTGGTAGCCGTCTCTTCCAAAGCACGGGCACCAGTAGACGGGCAAGCCCGACTCCAGCAACCTCAGATAGGAGTGCGGCCCGATCGACACGTTGTATTCGTCTTGCCTCCCGCTCGGGCCATTGCCGGCCTCGATGTACACGGCCTTGACCTTGGTCCGGAACAGTTCCGGCTCGCGGTTGAACGCCGCCGCCAGATCGCGGCAACTGCCGGCGGCGTGAATCACAACCTTCTCTTGAGAATCGCGGAGCAAAGCAAGGATGAGCTGGATCCCGCCCTGGAACTGCCAGGGATGGTCGGTCGCCTTGTCTTCCCGGCTCTGCAGCGGCCGGTTCAAACCCACGGCATAAGGCACCTTCCGTCCCGTGATCCGCAGCATCTGCTCGACAACCGGCCGCCCCGGTCGGGATGCCTGATGCTCGCCCAGGTCGAGCACGATTCCGCGGATATCAAACTCGGGCAGGGCAAACAGGCATGCCAGGTCGTAGTGATCGTCAGGGTCGTCGTGCGGGTGGCAGAGGTCCGTGGTGTGAATGATCGGAATTCTGGGCTCCGCGCTGTTCGCGGGGAACGCCATGACCAGAGCGATCAGGAGAAAATGGAGGGTTGTTTTCATGGGAGGGTACGACTCAGCCACAATCCATTTTACCCGGCCGGTTGACCATGGCGATACGGGGCACCTGAAGCACCCTACCCCAGGCCGCCACAAACTGCAATGCGCGATCCAGCTGAGCGTTGCCGAACTTTCTCTCACCCGTCATACTCGGTCCTTTCGTTGCAAATCCAGGCGACAGCGCGGCCCTCTCTCTCGCCCTGTCCCACATCCCACTTTGCCCTTCAATTCGAGGGTTGCACCATGAGATCGCATCGTTTTGCCCTCTTGATCTGTGTCGCCATCCTTCCGCTTGCGAGCCAGTTTCTACAATCTGCCGTTCACGCGCAGACGCCGGGGCAAACGCCGGCGGCCAGGGAGAAAGCAACGCCCGGCGCCGTTTCTTCCAAGACGGCGCCAGAGCCAAGCACCGAGGTCAAGGCCGTCACGCAGGCGATTCTCGACGAGATCGACAAGCATTCGGAGCTGATGGCCAACATCGAGTATCTCTGCGACATGATCGGGCCGCGGCTCACCGGATCACCCGGCTTGACCAGGGCCAGCCACTGGACTCGCGACAAGTTCAAATCGTATGGGCTGACCGATGTCCGCCTCGAGCCCTGGACGATCCACCAGGCCTGGACTCGGGGTGAGGCCAGAGGCCGGGTGCTCGAGCCCACGGCGCAACGGCTGCTTCTGGAGTCGGCGGGGTGGAGCCCCGGGACGAAAGGGCCAGTCCGTGGTCCGGTCGTCCACGTCAAGGCCGAGTCGGCCGAGGAACTGTCTCCCTACAAGGGCAAGCTCAAGGGGGCGTGGGTCCTGCTGAAGCCCGTTTCGGTCCAGCCCACGCCTAAACAGGGCGGTCCGGCGTCGCTGACTGCGGACGTGGCGCGAAGGATGCGCGACTATGCCAAGACGATGCGGTTTGTCCAGGAACTGATGACCTTCCTCGCAACCGAAGGGGCCGCCGGCCTGCTGCGTGATTCCGACAAGGAGCATGGCCTGGTGAACATGACCGGAGCCACCAACAATTACACGACGTCGGCTTTCCCCGTGGCCTTCCTGACCACCGAATCGTACGGCTTGATCTGGAGACTGCTCAATCGCGGACCGGTCGAGGTCGAGATCGATCTGAAGAACAGCTTCAGCGATGGACCCGTCGAAGTTTACAACACAGTCGCGGAGATTCCCGGCACCGAGAAGCCCGATGAGGCTGTGATCGTCGGCGGACATATTGATAGCTGGGACCTGGGTACGGGCGCCACCGATGACGGCACTGGCATCATGGCAGTCCTCGAGGCCGCCCGTGCGCTCAAGGCGGTGGGAGTCAAACCGGCGCGGACGATCCGCTTCGTGATGTTTTCGGGCGAGGAGCAAGGTCTCCACGGTTCGCGGGCTTACGTGAAAGCCCACGAGCACGAGCTGGCCAGGATCTCCGCAGTCCTGGTGCACGACATGGGCACCGGGCGCGTCAAGAGCATTGGCCTTCTGGGGCGCTATGATCTCCGCGAGGTCATGGACCACGTCATCGAGCCGTTCAAGGACGCGGTCAAGCTCGATGAGTTAAGCTTGCGTGGGATGGCGGGCGGAACCGACCACGCTTCGTTCGTGCCGCACGGAGTGCCGGCGTTCGCGGTGATCCAGGACGAGGCCGAGTATCGCAAGACGCATCACACCGAAAGCGACACCTTCGACAAGGTGTATCCCGACGAGATCAACCAGGGAGCCAAGGTCCTGGCAGCCTGGGCCTACAACGTGGCCATGTTGCCCAACTGCCTGCCCCGCAATCCGAAACCCGCACCTCCAGGCATGTTCGATGCTCCGCCGTTTCAACAACCGGGCGAGAAGTCAAAACCGACGCCGACCCATGTCCCGCCAGTGAGCACGACCAGCGCGGGCACAAGCGGCAACTGACCAAAGGGACGGGAAGAACCTGGCGGCCTTGTTGTGACGGAATAAGACATCACGATATCTGTATATTTAGAGCAGAAGAGCGAAACACGCCACCCGAGCTCTTGCACGTGAGATCCGTGGATGGCTTTCAATCCACGACAGCGGAGCGAGTTCCTTGATTATACGTGATCTCTCACAGCCCATTCGGCCTGATCCCGCCAGCGAAAGTGTCCGTGGAACTCGCCCGTCTCACCGCCGGTGAATCCACCTGAGCGTGACGGTACAATGACCGAGGAGGACGAACCATGCCGCTTCGCGACCACTTCCGCCCCCCGGTCAGTTCCCGCCACTCGTGGGAAGGGTTTCACGCGCAATGGCCGGCCATGGCGGTTCAACGCCTGTTCCCCAATCTTCCATCAGGCTACACGGCCGAACCGAGGGTTCGCCTTGGTCGGTATTATGAACTCGATATCGGCGGTTTCGAGGCAGACCAGGACTGGTCGCAGCGGGCCGGTGGAGATTATGCCGGGGTCGCAACGGCATCCTATGCGGCCCCGCAACCGACTCTCACCGTCGATGCCGATCTGGGCGAGCAATATGAATACGAGGTGCTCGTGTTCGACGACGAGCGAGATCGAACCCTCGTCGCCGCGGTTGAATTCGTCAGCCCGGCGAACAAGGTCCGTCCGGAGCATCGTCAAGCGTTCGTGACGAAGTGCGCAGTGCTGCTTCAGAAGGGCGTGTGTGTATCGATCGTCGATATCGTGACGGTGCGGCAGTTCAACCTGTACGGCGAGTTGCTGGAACGAATTGGCCGATCGGACCCGGCCCTTGAGGAACGACACCCGCACCTTTATGCGGTGACCATGCGAAGCCGCGTGCACGGGCAGAAGAGACCCGTACTCGACACGTGGTTCTACCCGCTCGTGCTCGGCCAGCCACTGCCGCCGCTCCCGCTCTGGCTGCACACGCACCTCGCGGTCTCGCTCGATCTGGAAGCCAGCTACGAGGACACCTGCCGCGTCTTGCGGATCGCGTGACGCCGCGTCAGTCACGTCCTCCCGCCGACGACAGGCAGAATTCTGCAACTTCCCCGCCTCTGCCGCGACCTCCGGGGACGAAAGAGCCGCCCATATTCGCCTATCCTGGTCAAGGTGATGCAGCAGAATCGCTGTTTTCGGCAAGTGTGGGTGTCCCCGAAACGGTACAAGGATCCATCGGGGTGAAGCCCGAGAGTTGGTTCGCCGGATCAATGGCTTCCTCGCCCCACCCGATCCGGCTCCGTCTCCAGCGCTTTGACTACGGCTTCGGGATCCTTGGCAGCGACCCGCAACAAGGCACACGCCGGACCCTCCGGGGCATACCGCCCATGCTCCCAGTTCTGGAGGGTGGAGACGCTCACACCGATCAAGAGGGCGAATTCCGACTGAGACTAGCCGAGGCGCTGGCGGATTGCCTTGACATCGTCCGGCGCGAACTTGGTGATTCCGACTCGGTTTCATCTCACCGCGCCGGATGGCTCCGGCTTGTCGAATGCTGGTGACCAACTGATCGAAATCTTCTTCCTTCATCCCAGTTCCTCGCGCACCAATCGATTCAGGATCCGAAGTTGGTGAGAAGATAAGTTTTCTTGTTGAGGCAGTTCCCGTCACATCATACCGAACACTGAAAATGAAGAAGGCTATCTCCGGGGGAAACGGGCAACGATCTGTGAGGTTGCTTCTCGTGGGCATCGCAAATCTGAGCCACGCGCCGGGTCCCGTCTCGAGCAAGGGGAATCTCGAGACGGCCGTGTGGTCGCCGCGGGGAGTGCCAGGATCTAGGGGATGAAAAGCGCGACGGCGCGGTCACCCAAACTGATGAAGATCCAGGCAAATCCCAGGGCTGTGCCGAATCGGTCGATCCAGGATCGCTCGGGCCGCATGCAGCGCGCGAGCAGAAGTGTCAGCCACGCACCGACGATCGCCGAGGCGATGTGCGCGCTGGGGATGAGCTTGATGTTGATTGCGCGAATCGAGTACCACAACCAGAGGGGCTGGTGAGGCTCGTAAAGATCGGGACCTCGGACCATGGCAAGGGAAGGGAAAGAAGCCATCGGCGCGGCCGGCGGACCTGGACCTGGAGGTGTAGGTTCACCGAGACCTGGATTGATCGGGCCTGCGATCGGCGACTGCGTTTGAGAACCATTCTTCGCAACCTTCGGTAGTGTCGGCAAAGGCAGACCGTATGCACTGACCGGCGCGGGGGGCCTGGATTCCAGGCCGAATGCCTGGAACAGAGCCGCTTTGTAATCGATGGCTCGGAGTGCTCCGTAGATCTCGGGGATCACGATGGCCAAGAGCGGTATGACCAGCACCAGCGCTGCCGCACTACAGGCAGCCATGCCCGGCTGCCGGGCCAGCCGGCGGAGGACTGGTCGGGGTTGACGCAGCCTGAGAATCAGGAAGCAGACCGTCCACGACGCGAGGAACGGAAAACATGCCTCGTTCACGCACTGGGCCATGAAGCGGATGTGCGAGCCCAGAGAGTACTCCCGGAAGAACCATCCGGAATTCCAGAACGCGCGCAGAACCGTCAGCCCCACGGCCGTCGCCGCCACCAGCATCGTCATGTCGAGGATCGTCAGCCTTCGCGTCGAGATCGTCCTCATGACGACAACCGCCCTTTCCAGCCTGCGACTTCAGGCACGCAAACGCGCGATCAACCACAATGACTCAGCCGAATGGCCAGTCAACCCACCGTAATCATCCAGGCCAGTCTCGAATAGAGTATTCGATCCAGGCGAAGTGAGCCGCGCCCTCGTTTGCGGCGGGTCTCACAGTCCGATAGGATCGTGACGCGGCAGCGCCAATCGGTCAGGCCAGCGGAACGTTCGCTCGCGTCGGGAGAGGGGAGATTCACCTTGGCGGGATACTCCGGGACGCCGTTGTCGAAAAAACTGGGGATCAAGCCAGGGGCTCGGCTCTGCTTCGTGAATGCGCCTCCCGGCTACTCCGCGCTCCTGGAGCCGCTGCCGGCGGACGTGACGCATGTCGGCACCGAGAGTGACGCGCTCGATCTGGTTCATGGATTCGTCAGGAGTCGCGCGGATCTCGTCGCGTTGATACAACTCTACAAGAACCGGATCAAGCAGGATGGCGCGATCTGGGTGTCATGGCCCAAGAAGGCCGCGAAGATCGCCACCGATGTCACCGAGGACATGGTGCGCGAGGTCGCACTGCCGCAGGGCCTGGTCGATATCAAGGTTTGCGCGGTCGACGAGACCTGGTCGGGTTTGAAGCTGGTCATCCGCAAGGAAAACCGGCGGTGATCGCTTGCTTCGCGGCCGTATTTCCTCATGCAAGGCTTCAAGGGATGTTCTTTTCTTGATTTTGATTTCCCGAGGTCTGCTTGACAGGCGAGGGGAAACCTCGAAACTAGGATGCGGGGATCCCGGTCGGGTCCTTTCTGAAGGAGAAGCTTATGCGATTTCGCTTCGCGCAGGGCATCTCACTCGTGGTGGTCTCCATCGTCATGGTGGGGACCGGCCTCGCGGGAGATGCCGTTCAGTCCGGCCTGAAGCCGGGCGAGTCCGTTGGCCCGTTTGAAGTCGATGACATCACGGGGCCGAACAAGGGCAATACCCTCTGCTATCGCTGAAGGTACGGTTCCGCTCCGGTGGTCTGCGTTTTCGCCCGCAAGACCTCCGAGCCCTTGGCCAGTCTGGTCAAGCAGATCGATGAGAAGATCGGTGAGAATTCGAAGCTCAAGAGCTTCGTGGTCATCACCCCCAAGAAGGGCGAGAATCCTGCTGAGGATCTCAAGAAACTGGCGTCATCCGCCGGCATCAAGCACGTCCCACTCACCGTCGGCGAGTCCCCCGACGGTCCCCCCGACTACGAGCTCGCCAAGGACGCGGACATCACGGTCCTGATGTGGAAGGGACACCAGGTCAAGGCCAACCGCGCCTACAAGGGCGAGTTGACCGAGACGGACATCCATTCGATCGTGGCCGACATCTCCAAAGTTCTGGGCAACTAAGCGTCTGATGCCCTCCTGTGTCGGGGGGCGAACGATTCCACCACTGACCCGACCGACCCCTCCGATCCGAGCCCCGGGGCTCGGATCGGAGTATTTACGGATCACAATGCCTCTGAGGAACAGGGGCAGCAAACGTTATTGACGGTTCGCCACCATGCTCGCACGAGGATTCGCCGGGGACCACCGGCGGTGCTCAATACTCCTGGGGCTTGGTGCCCGGATTGGGAACGGGATACTTGCCGTTCTTGTCGGCCCTCAAGGGCGCCGGCGAATCCTCGGTCAGCTTGTCCAGACCCGGGGCGAATTCATGCTTGCAATTGAGCATGTCGTTGAAGCTGATCTCCTGGCCGGTGTGAGCGGCCATGCGGCCCATCGAGGTCACGAGGCTCGCTTCGACACCCCGCTTCACTTCGTTGTACGGCTTGTTCTTCCGGATGGCGTCGAGCAGGTCGTTCCATTCGTTCAAGTACGCATCGCGTTCCTCCGGCTTGACCTTGGACTCCCAGGTCAGGTCCGGGCGCTTCAAGCTTTGCGTCTTGTAGATGCTTGAGGGCTGCCCGATGTCACCCGCCCTGGAGGCAATCGCCGAGCCCTTGGTGCCGTGCAGGTAGCTCGCGTAGCGACCCTCACAGCCGTCCATGCAGCGGCCGTCGAAGAAGAACTTGGTCCCGTCGCCGTACGTGTATTCCACCGCGTACGAGTCGAAGTTCTGGTCGATGTACTCGATCCCTTCGGGGCTTTTCCGGTAGTGGCGACCGCCCACCGCCTCGGCCTTCACCGGCCAGGCGTCCTTCATCCAGCAGAGGTGGTCGATGACGTGAATGTAGAAATCGCTGTAGTTGCCGCCGCTGGCCCAGAGGAAGCTGTGGAACCGCTGGATCTGGTACATCAGTTCCTTGGTCCCCTGGGGCGTGGGCAACGAGTGGAAGTACCCGTCCGGCCCGTGCATGCGGTAGCCGCGCTGGAAGATAATCTCCCCGATCGCGCCGTCGTGCACCCGCTTGGCCAGCTCCTGCATCGCCCGGCTATGCCGGGACATCAGCCCGACGCCCACCTTGAGGTTCTTCTTGCTTGCGGCCTCACCCAGCGCGAACATGCGCTTCGACGTGGGGCCATCAACCGTCACCGGCTTCTCCATGAAGACGTTCAGGCCCTTCTCGATCGCGTAAGTGAAGTGCACCCAGCGAAAGGCCGGTGGGGTGGCGAAGATGGCCACGTCGCCCGGCTTCAGGCAGTCCATCGCGTGCTTGTAGGCGTCGAAACCGACGAACTGCCGCTCGATCGGCACGTCGAGCTGGCCGGTCAGTTCCTTGTCGTCGTGGAGGTTCTTGTAGCTCTTCCAGAGCTTGTCCTCGAAGACGTCGGCCATGGCGACGAGCTTGATCGGCCCGCACTTGGTCGACAGCGCGTTGGCGGCCGCTCCCGTACCGCGCCCCCCGCAGCCGACCAGGGCCACCTGGATCAGATCGGTTCCCGCCGCGTGGACCGAGGGTACGGCCACGCCGGCCAGGGCGGATGCAGCCGCCAGGCGGCCGGTGTTCTGGAACAATTCACGGCGTGAGGAAACTGGACGGTTCGCGTCCCTCATGGTCGGGCTCCGATACTGGAGGGTCCGTGCCCTGCGGTCGGGTCAGCGGGACCCCAAGGCTGGCAGGCGGGGAAACCAGGTAGGATCGCCAGACGCGACGATCTCGAATCCCTGGAACGTATGGCCGCGCGTGCCCTCCTGTCAAGGAGGGTATCCCCAGAACCACATCTTCGTCTCGCTTAAGAGCCGCCTGTGTTGAAGGGTATCGTCACTGAACCGCCGGCGTGGGTCCTGGACGCCCATGGTGGGGAGAGTTCGTGGGTCTCAACTCAGGCGAGCAAGATCTCGACGATCACCGCGGCGGTCAGAAGCAGCACGTTCAAACAACCCGAGCCTCGGGGCGATGCGATGCCGCGTCTGGCCGCGAAGTGCTCGACGGCATCCTTGGCCTGTTTGAGGCCGGTCCCGGTCTGCTCGCGAAACCGCTTGATGGCCTCGATCTTCTTTCCCGCCTGGAGTAACTCGGAAAGCTCGCGCTCAAATCGTTCGTCAAGCTGTCCGGGAAGTCCGATGGGCAGTCCCCGCTCGAAGGCCTCGACGGCATCCTTGGCGTCCTTGAGGCCGGCCCCGGTCTGTTCCCGGAACAGCTTGATGGCCTCGATCTTTTTGCCGTCCTGGAGCAACCCGGTGAGCTCTCTTTCGAGGTCCTGGCCAATCTCACCAGGTCGTTCGTAAGGCTGACCTTGCTCGATGGCGTCGACGGCGTCCTTGGCCTGCTTGAGGCTGACGCCGGTTTGATCCCGGTACAGCTTGATTGCGCCGATCTTGTACCCCTCCGCGAGCATTAGCCGGATCTGCTGCTCCATCCCGAGACTGGAGTCCAACCATTTCGGCTTCGGAAGGGGAGCGCCGCAGTGCACGCACTGGACGTCTTCAGCGGGGCTGTACTCCTGGCAGACCTTGCAGCAAATCATCGGCAATGACATGAATCCGATTCCTGGCGACGGGGTGCACGGAGTCACAATACCTGAGATTTCGTCGTCTAACTTTGGATATTGAGCCGCGATTCAATGTTGCCTGGCCGCCTCACTCGCGATTTGACGATGATCAGGCAACCTGCGAGAATACTTAAATAGGAAAACTTCGAGGTCGAAGCCGGACCGGGCAGGCGCCGTGTTTCATATCACGCTCGAACAGGGGCACAGCTTCTTGACCATGCTGGCGGTCGCGACGGCGGCCGTTGTGCTGGCGGCGGTCTTCTATCGCCGGATCTTCGCGCAGGTCATGCCCTCGCGGTGGCGGATGCTGCTGGCTTTGCGGACGGTGGCGATTCTCCTGGTCGTGTTCCTGCTGTTCCGTCCGGTGCTGAGCCTGGAGCGCGAGGAACTTCAGCGCAAGGCCGTGGTACTGGCGCTCGACACCTCGTCGTCCATGTCCACGGCCGACGACGCCACTGGCATGAGCCGGTTCGAGCAGGCGCGCACCCGGGTTCTCGACTGGTCGTCCCGGCTCAAGAAAGATTTCGACCTCCACGTGCTCGAATTCGCGGAACGGGCCACGCCGCTGGAACGGCCCGGAGATCTCGAACGTCTCAAGCCCATCGGCGAGGCGACGTCGCTCACTCGCGCCATGGTGGCCGGCTCGCGGGTGGTGCCGCGGCGAGACGTCGAGGCCGTCGTGCTCTTTTCGGACGGGATTCACAATGCGGCGGGCGACCCCGTGACCGCCGCCCGCAAGCTCGGTGTAGTGGTGCATGCGATCGGCGTGGGCAACAGCCTGCGAAACAGCCCGTCGTACCGCGATGCGCGACTGGCCGACCTCGAATGCCCCGAGCAGTTGCCCGTGAACAACAAGGCCCGGATCACGGCCCACGTCGGCCAGGCCGGGCTTGGCGGGCAGGTTGTGAAGGTGATCCTCGAGCAAGACGGCAAACCGCTCGACCAGAGCGAGATCGTCTTGCGCGATGGCGAGGCCCCCCAGGAGGTCGTCTTTCAGTTCGTGCCCACCGTCAAGGGACGGCACACCTACGCGGTCCGCATCCCGCCCGTGCCGGAAGAGAAGATCGCGCAGAACAACCTCCGGTCGACCGTGGTCCAGGTGGTCGATAGCAAGATCCGGGTGCTGTACCTCGAGGGGACCTTGCGGGCCGAGTACGGGGCGATTGTCCAGCGGTTTCTCTCGCGAGATCCCGACATCGAATTCTGTGCCCTTGTGCAGACCCGGCCCAACGTGTTCGTCCAGCGCACCAACATGGAGGGCCTGAAGCTCTCGGGTCTGCCCACCGACGCGGCGACTCTTGAGAAGTTTGACGTCGTCCTCCTGGGCGACCTCGATAGCAGCTACTGGAAACCCCAGCCCATGGAGCTCTTGGTGCAGCGGGTTCGCGCGGGGGCCGGCTTGCTGGCGTTCGGCGGCTATCACAGCCTGGGGCCCGGCGGTTATGGATCCACCCCGCTTGAGGCCATCTTGCCGGTACTCACGGGCGATCGGAACATTGGCCAGATCACCGATCCGTTCCTGCCGATCCTGACGCCGGCAGGGCGCGATCATCCGATCTTCGCCAATATCGGCAAATTCTTCCCGACCGTCGCCTCGCCGCCTCAAGCTGCCGGGCTGCCGCCGCTGGACGGCTGCGTGCGCGTCAAGGCGCGCGGCCAGGCGCCCTGGTGCTGGCAACGCATCCCGGAGAGGGTGACAAGCTGCCCGTTCTGGCCGTTCAGCCGGTCGGCAAGGGCCGCACGGCGGTCTTCACCAGCGACACCACGCGCAACTGGCAGCAGGTTCCCCGGGCGATGGACCAGGAGTCGCCCTTCGCTCGGTTCTGGGGCCAGATGATCCGCTGGCTGGCCAACCGCACGGCCGAGGTGAAGGCCGCGGCGGGAATCACGGCCCGCACCGACAAGGCCTACTACGAGCCCGATTCGGCCATCACGGTCCAGGCCGCGGTCCGCAACAAGGACGGCGAAGGCACCGATCAGGCCGGGGTCGTCGCGCAGGTGAAGACCCCGCAGGGCACGACAGACAGCGTGACACTGGCACCGGTGGCCGGCTCGGCGGGCAGCTACCAGGGGAGTTTCGAGCCCAAACAACCGGGGACGTACGAGATCAACGTCGAGGGCCGGCTGGGAGAGGTTGTGCTGAGGGCTGATCCGACCACGGCGGAAGTCGGTAGGCCCAATCTCGAGTTCGACCGGCTCGACCTGGATGATGCCCAGCTCTCGCGGATCGCCGAGGCGACCGGCGGCCGCTACTTCCATATCAGCACGGCCGATCAGTTGATCGCCGAGCTCGATCGCAAGGAGAAGCGCCGGCACGTCTCGCTGGAGCAGCCGCTGTACTATCCCCGGTTCTTCTGGGTCGTCTTCGTGGGTGTGCTCACTACCGAGTGGGTTCTCCGCAGGAGGTTTCAACTGCGATGAGCCAGGAACGCGGATACAAGTACCTGGACCCCGCGGCCCTGGCGCGGGTGAAGAACCTGTCACTCGTGGCCAGGAGCGTGGTCGAGGGGTTCATCACGGGTTTGCATTCCAGCCCCTACAAGGGGTTCAGCGTCGAGTTCGCCGAGCATCGCAAGTACACCGCCGGCGACAATCCGCGGCACCTCGACTGGCGAGTCCTGGGGCGTACCGACCGGCTCTACATCAAGCAGTACGAAGAGGAAACCAACCTCCGCGCCCAGATCTTGCTCGATAGCAGCGGGTCGATGGCCTACGGCGAGCCCCCGAGTATCACCAAGCTGCAGTACGCCTCGTATCTGACCGCGGTGCTGGCTTACCTGATGATGCGCCAGCAGGACGCCGTGGGCCTGACCACCTTCGACACCAAGGTCCGGCTCGACCTTCCCGCGCGGGTCCCCGCGCCATTTCGACGAGATGATGAGCCAGCTCGAGGCCGTCAAACCCGGCCGCGAGACCAGCCTGGGTGCCACCCTGCACCGCCTGGCCGACCGGTTCAAGAGGCGCTGCCTGATCATCCTGATCAGCGACCTGTACGACGATCCCGAAGCCGTTGAGCCCGCACTGCATCACTTCCACTACAAGCGGCACGAGGTGATCGTCTTCCATGTGCTCGACCATGCCGAGATGACGTTTCCATTTCGCGACACCGCCAGCTTCGTCGACCTGGAGACCGGCGAGAAGCTCCAGGTCGATCCGGCCTACGTCCGCGACGAGTACCGCCGTCAGGTTGACGCGTTCATCGCGCGTTACCGCAAGATCTGCGCGGATTGCCAGTTTGATTATATCTTGACCGACACCTCGGTGCGGTTCGACGAGGTGCTCTCGCGCTACCTTGAGAAACGGACCCGGCCATGACCTTCGCCGCCCCGCTCTTCCTGCTGGCCGCGTTCGCCGGTCTGATTCCGGTCCTGGTGCACCTGATCCATCGCCGCAAGGCCAAGGTCGTCCCGTTCAGCACCTTGCGGTTCCTCCGGATCAGCGTCCAGAAAACTCGCCGGCGGAAGTACATCGAGGACATGTCGCTCTTGATCTTGCGCGCGCTCCTTCTGGTTTTGATCGCGGCGGGCCTGGCCCGCCCCGCGCTTTCCAGCCTGGCGTCACTCTGGGGCGGAGGCAAGTCCGCGGCCATCGCGATCGTGCTGGACAACTCGGCGAGCATGGCGGTCGTCGATGGCGGTCGGCCGCGGTTCGACACCGCCCGCCAGGCGGCGGAGCAGGTGCTCGCCCGGCTCCGCGACGGCGATCAGGTCGCACTGTTGCCGACCGGCGGACCGCCCGGTCCGGAGCTTGGACGACTCTTCCGGACCCACGAGACGGTGCGCCAGGCGCTCGACCAGTGCCGGCCCAGCTACGAGCGCGCCGACCTCGCCGTCAGGATCCAGCAAGCCCGCGACCTGCTGGCCGCGGCCGACGCTCCCAGCAAGGAAATCTACGTCCTGACCGACAACCAGACGCTCTCGTGGGAAGGCTTGAAGGAGCAAGCCACGGAGGACGATCCCAAGAAGGCGAAGGGCCCCGCCCCGGCCCCCGTGGTCGTGGTCAACGTGGATCGCGAGCCGGCACCTAACGTCGCCCTGCAAACCATCGCGCTTTCCAGCCCGGCCCCGGTCGCAGGCGTCCCCTTTCAGGCCGTCGTCGAGGTCGTCAACACCGCGATAGTTTCCCAGCAGAAGCACCTGGAGTTGCAAGTCGACGGCGCCCGCGAAGCGGTCAGTCCCGATCTCAGCCTGCCGCCCGGCGGCACGCTCAAGTACGAGTTTCGATTCACCCTGGAGCGCGAAGGCGTGCATCGCGGCGAGGTCCGGCTGGTCGAGGACGATGCCTCGGCGCTCGACAACCGGCTCTTCTTCGCGCTCAGCGTCGACCAGCAGATTCCCCTGGCGATCGTCAAGTCGCGTCGTGACGAGGTGCCGCAGGCCGATGACGCGTTCTACCTGGAGCGTGCGTTCGCGCCCGGCGGGTCGGTCAGCGGGGCGTTCCGGACCACGACGTTGACACCGCAATCACTCGCCACCGACGACCTTTCCAATCAAACGGTGATCTTCTGCGTGAATCTCCCCGCGCTGGCGCCGCCGGCCGCCGAGAAGCTTCTGGCCTACACCCGCGGCGGCGGTCACGTCGTCTGGGTCTGCGGCCAGAACGTTCAGCCTGACGCCTACAACGCGATGAACGCACTGGGCCAAGGGCAGTTGCTGCCCGCATCGCTCGAGACCTTGCAGCAGCCTCTGCCGGGGGGCGTCGAGAGCTGGCGCCTGGGTTTCCTCGACAAGGACAACCCCGCGCTGGCACCGCTGACCGAGCCGGCCTCGCTTTACCAGTCGGTTCTTGTCTACAAGCACTTTCCCATGAGGCTGGGCGTCCAGTCTGGCAGCCGCGCGCTGATCAAGCTCGACGACGGCCAGACAGTGCTGGCGGAGCAGGCCGTTGGCTCCGGCTCGGTCCTGCTGCTGGGCACCGGCGTGCATGTCGACTGGACCAACCTGCCGCTCAAGCCGCTCTTCCTGCCGCTCCTGGCCCGCCTGACCCTGCACCTTGCCGGCGCCGAGACCGAGCGGACCATGGGACTTGCTGGTGCACCCGTAACGCTCCCCCTGGGCCGGGGACGGGCCGCCGCGCAAGCCGGTGAGCCCGATATTGAAGTCGTTCGGCCTTCAGGCGAGATTGTTCGGCTTGGCAAGACCAGCCAGGACGCCAGCGGCTGGCACTATGCCGACACGCACGAGGCCGGCGTTTATCTGGTGCGTCAGGTCAACCGCAAGCCGCCCAAGCAGATGGCTTTCGCCGTGAATATCGACCCGGCCGAATCCGACCCGGCCACCGTCACCCAGGCCGACTTGCAAGCCCGCTTCGGTACTCGCCCGCTGCTCTTCTGCGACAACCCCGACGATCTTGCCGTGACCATCGAGCGGCTACGCGAAGGCACCAGCCTGTGGGAATGGTTTCTGGCCGCCGTCCTGATCGCCTTGGTTCTGGAAGTGTTTCTGGCCAACCGCGGCGCCGCCGCGCTGGCGGCCCAGCCAGACGGAGCTGCGGGTGGATCGCAGTCTCAGGCGTCGAGCTCACCCTTACCCGACGGCGCTGCAGCACCCGACGACGTGCGCGGGTTTCTGGAAAGTTTACAGCAAGATGCGGCAGCTCCGAGTCTGCGGGAATGACGGCAGACGGTAGAGTCGATGCCCCTGAGAGACCAGGTTCGCCGTTTGACCCCCCAACTGAGCAGGGTCTGCCGGCGGGTTCTGCAAATGGTATCATCAAGATAAAAAAGGACGGCCCGGACAGTTAAGATTGTGGATCGGGCTACGGAGCCTGATTGGACCGAGCTCGGGCGAATGCTGCTGGAGGTGATAAATGATCCAAACGGTCGAAGCAGTCGTTGATGTTAACGGTCGAGTCCGTTTGCTCGGTGCGGTAAACGTCCCGGGGCCGCGGCGGGCTTTGGTGACGATTCTGGAGGAGCTGGCCGTCGTGCCAGGAGAAGCTGCGTTGCTTGCGGAGGCCGCGCTGGCGGAGGACTGGTCCAGACCTGAGGAGGAAGCTGCGTTGTCGCACCTTCAGCCGGGGATGTAGTTCTCGTCCCATTCCCCTTCTCCGACCTGTCCCAGTCCAAGGTAAGACCAGCCGTCTGCCAGGCCGACGCGGGCTGCGGCGACTGGATTCTCTGCCATGTGACCAGCAAGTCGTATGGCGACACCAAGGCAGTGCATTTGGATGCCCCGGATTTCGCGTCGAGGCGGGCTGCTCCTGGAGAGTTTTGCCCGACCCGGCAAGCTCTTCACTGCTCACGCGGGGCTGCTGATCCGATCGGTGGGGGTGCTGACACCAACGGCCTTCGAGGCAGTTTTGTCGGCAGTCGTGGCGTTGTTCCATCCGCCGGTAGTTCCTACTGACGACGACTGAACTCACCCGCTAACGGCGGCGCTAGCCGCCGACCAGCGGGTTCAGGAAGAGATCGGCAGAGTCTCCCGCGGGCCGACTCTGCGGCTCGGCCCGCATTGCCCGGTTTGTGTCACATCACGTAGAATGCAAGGTGTCGATCGATGGAGAAAACCGCATCCCGGAGGTCAGTTCCATGGCTGTGTCCACCCAACCGGTCAAGCCCACCGGAGTGAAGCCGCCCCAAGAGAACGGTGTGATTCCGCCGCTGGAGAACGGCGACCGCTTGACCCGCGCTGAGTTCGAGCGGCGGTACGACGCAATGCAGGAGCTCAAGAAGGCAGAACTCATCGAAGGAGAGGTTTTCATGCCTTCACCGGTCCGACATGGACGACATAGCCACCCGCATACCGACCACCTCTTGCGAAGCCAAGGGAAAAGAAGAGCCGATTTGCCGGAGGCCAAGGCCGGCGAATGGCTGTGGCAGTACAATGACGGAAAGAAGGCACAGCCATGATCGAACTGACTGACCACCAACTGCAAGCGCTGGAAAACCCCGAAGCTACCCCGCCGCGCCTCGTGAATCCCCGGACCAAGGAGATGTTTGTCTTGCTCCGCGTTGACGAGTACGAGCGTCTGACGGAGGAGTACGACGACAGCCCGTGGTCGCGAGAGGAGCTTGAGGCGCTAGCCTGGGATGCGGGTAAGCACTTCGGGTGGGAGGACATGGACGAGTACGACAATTCTGCGGAGAAGCCATGAGGCGGGGAGATGTGATCCTCGTGCGATTCCCCCACGCTTCCGGACTACGCGGGAAGAAGCGGCCAGCCGTTGTTGTACAGTCCAACGCGTACACGGGGGCGGTCACCACGCTGGTCGTTGCCGAGATCACGAAGAACCTGACGATGGCGAGCGACCCCTCCTGTCTGTTCATCGACACGAGCACACCCGAAGGAAGCGCTACTGGTTTGGTCCGCGATTCCGTTGTCTCCTGCCTGGTGCTCGTGACCGTTTACGCGGACAGCGTCGCACAGATCATTGGAACGCTTTCGCCGGCCATGAAGCAAAGACTCGACGCGTGTCTTAAAGTGGCGCTTGGATTATCCTGAGTTGCGAAACGACTGCTAACAAAGTGTGAAGCTGATGAGGATCGCCATCACGGTTTCGCGAGGGACAATGTCTTTGCAGGCGGCCGTGGCAGCTTGGCTCGGTCGTTTGGCCCTCGGCAGTGGAGCGAGTACATCCCCGCCCGAGGCCAGGGCGGCACATAAAGATGTGCGCAGGGTTCCTTAAGAGTTTAGAGTAAGCTGAGCGCCAAGCTTGCGGGAATACTGGCGGCGGGCATTATCGCCCTCCTCCGTCCTCACGTCTGCTTGGCCTTTGCGGACGACTTCTTCGTGTTCCCGTCGCTGCCCGGTTCCCCGTAGGTGGGTTCGGGCACGGCCTGGAGGATCTTGTCGATGATCTGGTCGGTGCCGACTCCTTCGGCGTCGGCGTTGAAGTTGGTGAACATGCGATGGCGGAGGACGGGACGGACGACCGCGCGGATGTCGCCGGCGCTGACGGCCAGGCGGCCGTGCAGGATGGCGCGGGCCTTCGAAGCCAGCACGATGTACTGGGCAGCTCGCGGACCCGCCCCCCAGGCCAGCCAGTCCTTGATGAATCCCAGGGCCCCGGGTTCCTTGGGGCGAGTCGCGCGGACGAGGTCGACGGCGTAATCGACCATGTGGTCGCCGGCAGGGATCTCGCGCACGAGCTGCTGGATCCAGAGCAGGTCGCGTCCTGACAGGATCGGCCGGATCTCTTCCGTGGAAGCTTGGGTCGTGGCGTTGACGATCCGCCGTTCTTCGTCGCGGCTGGGGTAGCCAATGTTGATGGAGAGCATGAACCGGTCGAGCTGGGCTTCGGGAAGGGGATAGGTGCCTTCTTGCTCGATCGGGTTCTGGGTGGCCATGACGAAGAACGGAGGTTCGAGGTCGAAGGTGTTCGACCCGGCGGTAACCTGGTACTCCTGCATGGCCTGCAGCAGTGCGGCCTGGGTCTTGGGCGGGGTCCGGTTGATCTCGTCGGCAAGCACGATGTTGGAGAAGATCGGCCCCTGGACGAAGCGAAATGCCCGCTTGCCGGTGGCGGCGTCTTCCTCGATGATCTCGGTGCCGGTGATGTCGCTGGGCATCAGGTCGGGTGTGAACTGGATCCGGCTGAATTTCAGATGCAGAGCGCGCGACAGGGTGGCCACGGTCAGCGTCTTGGCGAGCCCCGGCACGCCGATCGTCAGGCAGTGACCGCGAGCGAACAGGCAGATGAGCATTTCCTCGATCATCTGCTCCTGACCGATGATGACCTTGTGAACCTCACGCCGGAGCAGCTCGCCGGCGCGCTGGACGCGCTGGACGGCCTCTTCGGGGCTTGTCCGGGAGGCAGGGGACTGGGGCTGTGTCGACATTCGAGCGGCTCTCCTGGTCGAGGACCCGGTCGCCGAAGACCTCATCGCCCTCGACGACGCCTGGAGTCGATCCTGAACAAGCCGACTCCACGACCGTCACAGGCTCATCGAGCCTGTAATCTTTACCCGGGTGCGCCACGATCCGTGACCTATGTCATTCCTATCCTAGCCTATTTCATAGATAGTAGAAGAAGAGGCTCGAGGAACTTCATCGGGCCGAAATTCTTGTCGGCAGGGCGCAATCCATGCGGACCATTGACAATTTCACCCGCCTGTACTGCCGGAGGAGGGGTTCTCCAGCGGCATGGAAACACTCCATTCGCCGCAGGCTCGTCGCGCTGGCGATTGTGATATTCCTGACAGCCGCCAGTAGTCGCGGCGTCTCCGCGCAACAGTCCGGAGAGCCGGCCCAGGAAGCGGCGGAGACCAGTGGCGGGCTCATCAACCAGAGGAAGGTTCAGATTCCCCAGGTTCCGGCCTTGCCGGCGATCGTGATGACCGAGTTCTTCACCAATGGCGAGCTGAAAGCCCCGGGCTCGAATCTCGCGGTTTATGACAATCGCCACGCTCTGGTACCCTGGCGGATGTTGCAGTTCGGCCCGGGTGACTTTTGCCGGATCGCGTTTCAGACTGCCCCCAAGCAGCACCTTTACAAGATCTATTTTGGCGGCAAGGGCGAGGCCGAGAAGTCCCCGGCCTGGACCGATCGGGCCGGTTTGCTGCTGGAGACGCGGCACTGGTCAAACTGCAACTTCCAGAGACTGGATTCGGTGCGCGAGACATTCCAGGCGGCCGAACCGTTTGGCAGTGCCTATGTTCTGGGCGTGTTCCATCGGTTCAACCCATTCTGGCCCAATCCCGAACCGTTCTTGAGCAAGTACCGGGGATTGTTGCGGATTCCCCGGGATGGGACATACCGCTTCTTCACCTCAAGTCAGGATTGCAGCTTCTTGCTGATCGATGACAAGGTTGTTGTCGCTTCGCCAGGCTGGCATGGACCGGACCACGATTCGCGGCACAAAGGCGAGGTCAAGCTCTCTGGAGGACCCCACGAGTTCCAGTATTTCCACGGCGCCGCGGGTGCAGATGCCTGCATGGTCGCGGCCTGGCAGCCTCCGGGAGCGGGCAAGCCCGAAGCGATTCCGCCCGAGGCGTTCGGTTCCGAGGCGATCGGCCAGTACCCTTCCACCGGGGTGAAGCACTTGCACGAATACTCGGTCGACATCGAGGGCGAAGTGCCGCTGCCGGAGAGCGAGTCTCCGCTCGTTCGCGCGCAGTTCCACACGATCTCCACCCGCGGATCAACCACCCGACCCAAGGCGCTGGGATTTCGGCGACGGCCAGACCAGCAGCCTGGCTGATCCGTTGCACATCTACCTGCGTCCCGGTCTGTACACCGTGACGATGAAGGCTTCCGGTGAGTCCGACTCGCTGGCCTCCGCCAATCGAGTGCCCATCCATCGCGCTTTGGTTTTCGCCGACCAGAATCATCCGCCCGACCAGCTTGCCCCCTATCTGACAATTCTCGATAAGTACGACCCCGCGAAGCTCGACTTCGCGGAATTGCTGCAACTGGTCCGCGCCTTCGAGGCAGGGGGGCAGTTCGCCCGGGCCGCCAAGGCAGGGCAGGCGGGCGTTCTGGCCGATCGCGAACCGACCGATTCAGAGAGTGCAATGACGCTGGTCCGGCTGGTCGGCAGCCTGCTTCGCGACCGCGTGGATGACGCGACGGGGGCTTTCCGCTTCTGGCAGGAGGTCGCCAGGGCGCTGAAGCCGTCGGCCTGGAAGGCGGAGTGCGAGATCGAGGCCGCTGACCTTGCAATCAACGACCTGGCCCATGCCGAGCCGGCCAAGGCTCTCCTTGACGCGGCGACCAGGCGACAGGAAAGGGATTCGGAAGCATCCCTCGCCAGCCATCTCCATCGAGTCTGGGGGGACTGGTATGCCCGCAAGGGTGATAGGTCCTCTGCCCGCGCCGCTTACGTGCGCGCCATGACCGCGCTGGACTCGCGCAAGTCGGCCGTCGAACAAGACGCCTGGCGAGGCGCCCACAGCCGGTCCACCGAGGAGTTCCTTCGCGATAAGGCTCTTGACCGGGCGTGGGCTGAACTCCGCGGCTGGCAGGATCAATACCCCGTCGACAAGATCGAAGGCTACCTCACCTTGCTGCAAGCGCGGTACTGGGCTGCGCGCACCAAGTGGCCCCAGGCGATCGCTCTGGCTGGCGACCTCGTCGCGATCAACCCCGACTCACCCTACGCCGACAGGCTCGTCTACTTGAGCGCCGAGTGCGAGGAGAAAAGCGGCCACGGCGACCGCGCCCGAGCCGCCTATCAGTCATTAATCACCGATTATCCCGGCAGTCCCCTGGTTGCAGACGCCAGGAAGAAGCTCTCCAGCCCGAGCCGCAAGGCAGCGGGTGGCGGAGGTAAATCATGATGGGCGAACATCGGTGGCGGGCCGGGATGCCCGGACTCGATTCGCGAGGACCTGCAATGAAAACTCATGGTTTGAACTTGTTGCTGCGAACCTCGCTGGCTGGACTCGTCCTCTCGGCATGGGCCCCTGCGTGGGCCGGTGAACTCACCGTCGACCTCGGGCAGTCGGTGGATGTTTCCCTGGTCGGGGCGATTCAGCGCTGGGATGAGGATGGCAAGGCCCGATTCCCCGTAGATCCCAAGGCCAAGATTGCCGAGCCGCGTGTCGACGCCAAGGCCATCAGTCAGGGGAGCGGCAAGTGGGTCTTCCTCAACCTCACCGCGGGTCGCTATGACCTTGTCGTCCTGGGTACGGATCACCTGCGAGTCGAGGGCTTTCGCTATCCGCCGATCAATGAGTTCGACCCGTTTCTTCCCCCGGATGCCCGCGTCCCCGAGGACGAGACGCGCGACTGGATTCTCAAGCACATCGCGCGTTCGGAGCACTACGAAAACAAGGTCGCTCCCTTGTTCCTCGCCGGTGACGAGAAGCAGGTCCGAATTCTCATGCAACTCGTGCGCGACAAGCCGACGAGTTATGACGGCGACTTCGGCGCCCCGGTGGCGACCGTCCGCCACGAAGTCTGGCAGTACACCAATCAATATGGCGGCTGGGTGAAAGACCGCCGTACCGAAGTGCTCGACCGCATCCTCATGGCAAAGAGCGAGTTCCACCGCTGGACATGGGTCTGGGAGCCCAGGCTCGGAGGAATTGAAGTGGGCACGACGCCTGTAACACTCACATGCGAGTTACCCGCGAGATACGACCCGCAAGTGGCCAAAGGTTGGTTTCCAGAATGAGCGACCTCGCGCAGCCCGCTGCGCGTACCATTCCGTCCGCAACACGAAGGGAGACAACCGATGAGATCTCAAATCATTCTGCTCGCCGCGATTTCTTGTCTCTCAGGGAGTCCTGAGTTCTTCGCCGCCGAGCCGGCCCCCATGGCCGGTCAACCGAGCGCGGCGGTCAGGAATCCGCTCGTCGACCCGCAGCTTTTTCCGATCGCCGTGTGGCTTCAGGACCCGAATCAAGCTGCGCGCTACAAGCAGGCCGGGTTCAACCTTTACGTCGCCCTCTGGAAAGGGCCGACCGAAGATCAGCTAAGGAAACTGACCGCCGCCGGCATGCCGGTAGTCTGTGAGCAAAACCGCGTCGGGCTGGCGCATCGGGATGACCCGATCATCGTCGGCTGGATGCACGGCGACGAGCCCGACAACGCGCAAGAGATCGTCGATCGTGCGACCGGCAAGCGGCGCTACGGTCCGCCCGTTCCCCCTGCACGCGTCGTGGCCGATTACCAGGCACTTCGCGCCCAGGACTCCGTGCGACCTATCATGCTCAACCTGGGGCAGGGGGTGGCCAACGACGAATGGAAAGGGCGGGGTCCGGAAGCGCGCCTTGACGACTATCCGGGCTATGTGCGCGGGGCCGACATCGTATCGTTCGATGTCTATCCCGTCGCGGGTCTCGATCGTGCCGACGGCGACCAGTTCCTCTGGTACGTGGCCAAGGGGCTCGATCGTCTTGCCAGGTGGACGGGAGGCCGCCAGCGAGTCTGGAACTGCATCGAATGCACTCACATCAGCAACCCCAAGGCCAAGGCCACGCCCCACCAGGTGCGGGCCGAGGTCTGGATGTCGCTGGTGCATGGGTCACGTGGCTTGATCTACTTCGTGCACCAGTTTCAGCCCAGGTTCAACGAGCACGCCTTGCTCGACGACCCCGAAATGCTGGCCGCCGTCACGGCGATCAACAAGCAAATTGCTGAACTGGCCCACGTGCTGAACAGTCCCCATGAGCCGGGCGTCGCCTCGGTGCGGTCATCGCATAAAGATGTGCCGATCGACCTGACCACGCGCGGGATGGCAAGACGATCTACGTCTTCGCAGTCGCCATGCGCAATGCCCCGACCCGCGGCAGTTTCGAGATCAAGAGCCAGATCCCTCGACCGGCGGCGGAAGTGATCGGTGAGCACCGGCGCATCACCATCAAGAATGGCCGATTCGAAGATGATTTCAGACCTTACGACGTCCACCTGTACGCGATCACAAGGGAATGATCGGCCGCGCGCCGAAGCCCGCCGGGGAAGGATCATGGCGCGTTGAGGTTCTCGATCCGCTCGTCCCGCAGGAGATGAGCGGATCGCTCAGACCGCCTGCCCTGCGACAGGCTTGCGCCCGCGACCCAGACCAGAGGCGATTCCACAGACTCCTGCCATCGCTGTCAGGATGATGGACGCAGGTTCGGGCACTGCCGCGGTCGCGGCGATCAGTGCGCTCGTGGTGCCGGTCAAGGGTAGCCGGGTCTGCCAGAGATATCCAAACGACGGCGATAGCGTTGCACACTCATAATATGGTGAAGTGGGATACGACCATTGCATCTCGAGCTCGACGTTGCTGTTCTGGTGCGCGAAGCCAGTCAGTGAAAGATCCGCGCCGGGGATGGATGAGGTCGGATACGGCAGAATTAGCTCCGATGCCGTTGCGTTCAGGTCGGAGGCGATCAGGCTGCCGTTCTGGCTTGTGACCGTGTATTCCTCCGCACTACTGCTGATTGTGAAAGTCCAGGAGAGGATGTCAGCCGTGCTGATGGTGCCGATCTTGCCATCGGTCGTGATCGATCCCGAGAGTGTCAACCCGTTCTGATACTCCGGGTAATTGATCAACTGATAGGTGATCTCGCCTCCGATTGCGTGCGCCGACCCCGCGACAACGATCATCGACACAGTCATGACTAAAAGGTTTCTCGCGATTCCCATCCCAAAGCTCCTACGACGCGTGCTCGGACAGCCAGAGGAGAGGGTCCGACAATATCAGGACAATTCCGACCGATCCCGGTGTCTTGTGTAGCAAACATGACCCTGTTTCGCAATAGGTCGGTTGCGAGCTTGCTGACGTGTTTGATTAACAAAGTGTCATTCCGGGAATTCCCGGCTCCGTGATGCTGCGGGAGCTGCACTCCTCCGTCGCAAAAAACGCACTTTTCAGCACCTTGATGCAATCTGGCAACGCGTGGCCGCTCATGCCGTAGTGGACAGGTGCCCGAGCCCAACCTCGTACTTGCCTCTTGCGGACTGGCCCGGGCTTTCCCATGCTTGAAAGGTAGTACCATCCGCTCTGCTTTTTGCCTCTCGCGCAGGGGCATGCTTTCCCGGGGAGCCGTTCCCATGAGTGACGTTCCCTCGTTGTCCGGCCAATCTGTTCCGGTGACCAGCCGCCGGAGTTTTGCGAAGACCCTGGCTGGGTCGGCCCTGGCCAGTCTCGCGATGCCGGCCGTGCTTCATGGCCGCAATCTGGGTGAGACGCTCAACATTGCCCTGGTAGGGGTTGGGGGCCGAGGCGCGGATAACCACAAGACTGTCGCGGGGCAGGGCCAGAACATCGTGGCTCTCTGCGATGTGGACGAGCACAACCTGGCCGAGGCCGTCAAGCGCAGCCCCAAAGCCAGGACCTATCATGACTTTCGCAAGCTGCTCGACGAATTGCACGGCCAGATTGATGCCGTGGTCGTCAGCACGCCGGATCATACGCACGCCGTGATCGCCAAGGCTGCACTCGATCTGGGCAAGCATGTCTACTGCGAAAAACCGCTCACACATTCGATCCACGAAGCTCGGGTGCTTGCCGAGGCGGCCGTGCGGCACAAGCTTGCGACCCAGATGGGGAACGCCGGGCACTCGAGCGAGGGAACCCGGCGCGTGGTCGAAGCGATCCGGGCCGGCGCCATCGGACCGGTTCGCGAGGTACACGCGTGGACCAACCGGCCGATCTGGCCCCAGGCGATTGACCGGCCTGGCGACCAGCCGCCGGTCCCTTCCTCGCTGCACTGGGACCTCTGGCTCGGCCCGGCGCCCGAGCGTCCCTATCACCCGGCTTACCATCCTTTCAAGTGGCGCGGGTGGTGGGATTTTGGCACCGGCGCTCTGGGAGACATGGGCTGCCACATCATCGATGCCGCTTTCTGGGCGCTCGACCTGCGTGATCCGCGGATCATCGAGGCCGACAGCCCGCCGATCTCGCCTCACCCGGAAACGGCTCCCGCGTGGTCGATCGTCCGCTACGAATTCGACGCCCGCGGCAACCGGCCGCCGGTCAAACTGCTCTGGTACGACGGAGGCAAGTTGCCCCCGCTCGAGCTCTTCGAGGGGCATCCTCCGGCGAAGGATTCCAGCGGCAGCATTTTCGTGGGCGAAAAGGGCCGGCTGCTGGTCGGGGGACAGCGAGGTCGGGGTTACCGGCTGCTTCCCGAACGCGAGTTTGCCGGCTTATCGCGCCCAAGCCCACGCTCGCCCGCTCGCCCGGCCATCATGCCGAGTGGATTGAAGCCTGCAAGTCCGGTAAGCTTACGGGGACAAGTTTTGACTATTCCTCCCGATTGACCGAGCTCGTACTCTTGGGCAACGTCGCACTGCGGGCGGGCCGCCGGATCGAGTGGGACTCCGCCGGATTGAAGATCACTAACGGTTCATTAGACGACCCTTTCATCCATCGTGAGAACCGCCCGGGATGGGCACTGTGAGCATGCCATGGCGAAACGAGTCACGCAACTGAAAGTGAACGGGGCAACCTGTCCGCTGGACCTTGACCCCGAACAAAGCCTGCTGAGCGTGCTTCGCGACAACCTGCACCTGACCGGGTCCAAGTATGGCTGCGGTGAAGGGAAGTGCGGCGCCTGCACGGTACTGATCGACGGCCTGCCGGCCCACTCGTGCACGACCAAGGTAGGGACCGTGGCCAGCCGGAGCATCACGACGATCGAGGGACTTGAAGAGGGGGGCAAACTGCATCCGCTCCAGCAGGCCTTTCTCGAACTTGGTGCCTTTCAGTGCGCCTATTGCACTCCCGGCATGATCATGGCCGGAGTGGGGCTGCTTGCCAGTCATCCCGATCCCGGCGAACCGGAGATCATCGAGGCGATGCAAGGCAACATCTGCCGCTGCGGAACGTATCCCCGCATCGTGGCGGCGATCCGCCGTGCCGCCAGCTTGACGAAGGGAGCCAGCCGATGAACCTGGAAAACGAGATCGCTCAATCCTTCGAAATCGAGCCCGAGCGGTACGAATTCCGCGAGTCCGGCTGGAACTTCGATCTGGGCCGGCGTGATTTTTTAAAGATTCTCGGCGGCGGATTGCTCGTGTTTTGCCTCGGGCAAGTCGATCAGGCCCAGGAACCGGCCAGGCCCCAGCGCCGGGGCGGGGGGGGCCCGCGGCGGGGGATGGGCGGCGAGCAGCCGCGGCAGATCGACGCCTGGCTGCACATTGGCGAGAACGGCGCTGTGACGGCGTCGACCGGCAAGGTCGAGGTCGGCCAGAACGCGCGGACCTCGCTGACGATGGCCGTCGCCGATGAGCTCAAGCTGCCGGTAGACTCGGTTCGGATGGTGATGGGCGACACCGATCATGTCCCCTACGACATGGGCACGTTCGGCAGCCGGACCACGCCGACGATGGTCCCCCAGATGCGCCGGGCTGCCGCCGCGGCGCGTGTACTACTCTTGGGCCTGGCGGCCGAGAAGTGGGGCGTCGATCGCGGCGCTCTGGAAGTGGCCGGCGGTAAGGTGACCCACGCGGCAACCGGGCGAACCGTCCGATTCGGCGAGTTGACGCATGGCCGGAAGCTCGTGGAGATGATCGGCGACAACACGCAGCCGATGCCCCCCTCCGAGTGGAAAGTCGCCGGTAAGTCGGTGCCCAAAGTGGACGGCCGCGCCTTCGTGACCGGCGCGCATCGCTATGCGAGCGACCAGGAACTGCCCGGGATGCTCCGAGGCAAGATGCTTCGTCCCCCTTCGTTCGGTGCCCACCTCGCAACGCTCGACACTTCGGCCGCCGCGGCGATGCCCGATGTCAAGGTGGTCCGCGATGGAGATTTCGTCGGTGTGGTGGCGCCCACGGAGCTTGCCGCCACCCGCGCCCTGAATGCGCTCCGCGCCACCTGGACACCCGGCGATGGACCGGCCACGTCCGACCGCGACCTCGCCAGTTATCTCAAGAGCCATCCCGAACAGCGGGGCGGCGAGGGGGGCTTCGGTAATCGGTCACCGAGCGAGAACGGCTCGGTGAAGGACGAGCTGGCGGCGGCTCATGTGAAGGTCGAGGCGGTTTACACGGTCGCCTACATCGCCCACGCCCCGCTCGAGCCCCGCGCCGCGGTCGCCGAATGGAACGGCGATCGTCTGACCGTCTGGACGGGAACCCAACGCCCGTTCGGTGCCCGCTCCGAGCTGGCTCAGGCGTTCCATATCCCCGAGGATAAGATTCGCGTGTTGGTACCGGATACGGGCAGCGGCTACGGCGGCAAGCATAGCAACGAGGCTGCCGTCGAGGCCGCCCGGCTGGCCCGCGCCGCGGGCAAGCCGGTGAAGCTGATCTGGACCCGCGAGGAAGAGTTCACCTGGGCCTACTTCCGTCCCGCTGGTGTGATCGAGACCGCGGCCGGCGTCGACAAGGACGGTAAGCTCACCGCCTGGGAGTTCCACAACTACAACTCGGGTGCCTCTGGCCTGGGCACGCCCTACAAGGCGTCCAGTTCCAAGGTCGTATTCCACGCCACCGCGTCGCCCTTGCGGCAGGGTTCCTACCGGGCTCTGGCTTCGACGGCCAATCACTTCGCGCGCGAATCGTTGATGGACGAGCTGGCCCGCGCCGCGTCCCTCGACCCGCTCGAATTCCGCATCCGCAACCTCGGTGACGCGCGGCTTCGTGCCGTGCTCGAAGACGCCGCGGCCCGGTTCGGGTGGGGCAAGTCCAGCCCCGCGCCTGGCCATGGCTTCGGCATCGCTGGTGGTGCCGACAAGGGAGGATATATCGCCACCTGTGCCGAGGTGGCCGTTGACAAAGCCACCGGCGCGGTCAAAGTGATCCGCGCCGTGTCGGCGTTCGAGTGTGGTGCCATCGTCAATCCCGACCATCTTCGCAATCAGGTGGAAGGCGCTCTGATCCAGGGTCTAGGCCCTGCGCTCTTCGAGGCCATCCGCTTCGAGAACGGCAAGATCCTCAACGCTCACTTCTCGCGCTATCCCGTTCCGCGGTTCGGCGACATCCCCCAGATCGATGTGGTCCTGCGCGATCGCAAAGACTTACCCGCTGCCGGCGCCGGCGAGATCCCCATCGTCGCAATCGCTCCGGCCATCGCCAACGCCATCTTCAATGCCACCGGAACCCGGCTACGGTCGATGCCGCTGGTGCCGCAGGGAGTGGTTAAAAGTTAAGTAACCACGGCATAAGACCACGTCTTTGGGGGGGGCGTGGTCACGTTAAGCGCGGAGCGACAGGTATGTTTTATTGTGCCGTCCATCCCCCGTCGACGCAGATCGTCTGACCGCGGATCTGGTCGGCGCCGGGACCGCACAAGAACACGACGAGGTCACCGATCTGGGCGGGAGTCACGAACTGCCGGGAGGGTTGCTTCTCGGCGAGCAACTCGGTCTTGGCTTGATTGAAACTCTTGCCCTCGGCCTCGGCGCGAGCCTGGACCTGGGCTTCGACGAGAGGCGTCAACACCCAGCCCGGCGCGATCGCGTTGACGGTGACTCCGGTCCGGGCGGTCTCAAGGGCGGCGACCTTGGTCAGGCCTACCACGCCGTGCTTCGACGCGACATACGCCGCCTTGTTCACCGACGCCACCAGCCCGTGGGCCGAGGCGATGTTGATGATCCGGCCCCAGTCGCGCCGGAGCATTCCCGGAAGCACCGCACGCGTACAATGAAAGACCGCGGACAAGTTCAAAGCGAGCACATAATCCCACCGATCGACGGGAAACTCGGTGATCGGGGCGACGTGCTGAACTCCCGCGTTATTGACGAGAATGTCGACGCCGCCGAAGCCATCCTCCGCGAACCGGACAAGCTCGGCGATTTCATCGGGCCTGGTCAAATCAGCACCGTGGAAGCGAACCTCGACGCTGAATTCACTGGCCAGCCGAGCTCGACTGGCCTCAATCTCGGCCGGATCACCGAACCCATTGAGCAGCACGCGGCACCCGGCCTCGGCGAGTTTCTGGGCAATCCCCAGCCCGATGCCGCTCGTTGAGCCGGTAACGATCGCGGACTTGCCGGAAAGCATGGACATCCGAGGTGAACCTCAGCGGGGACGAATGCAGGTCAACGGATCACATCACTCAGGCCAGTTCCATCTCCGGGACCAACTCAGGCACGAGGAGCCTGGCGCCGGTGGCAGCCACGATTTCCGCGACCGTCACGCCTGGCGCCCGCTCCCTGAGCACAAGGCCGTCCGTCGTGGGCTCGATCACGGCGAGGTCGGTGACGACCAGGTTCACGGGACGGATCGACGTCAGTGGGTAGGTGCATTGCTCGACGATTTTCGGGTAGCCGATGGCGCTATGGACCATGGCGACGATCACACGGCGGGCGCCGGTGACCAGGTCCATGGCTCCGCCCATGCCCGGCACCATCTTGCCGGGAATCATCCAGTTGGCCAGGCGTCCCCGAGCATCCACTTGCAGACCCCCCAGCACGGTCAGGTCCAGGTGGCCGCCGCGAATCAGGCCGAACGAGAAGGTGCTGTCGAAGCTGGCTGCGCCCGGGATGGCGGTGATCGGACCTCCGCCGGCATCGACGAGGTTCGGGTTCACCAACCCGTGCGCCGGTCGGGGGCCCACGCCGGCAAGTCCGTTCTCGGTCTGAAAGAAGACGCAAGTGCCCGGCGGTAAGAACGAGGTGACGAGAGTGGGCAGGCCGATACCCAGGTTCACGAGTCCCCCTGGTGGAATCTCTCGCGCAACGCGCCGGGCGATCAGCTCCTTGGCCGAATGTGTCACGGTCGGCTCTCCAGCAAGTAGTCAACCAGGACGCCGGGCGTCCGGACAGCGTCGGGCGGGATGGCGCCCGCGGGCACAATCTCGTCGGCCTCGGCGAGCACGGTCTTCGCGGCCATGGCCATGACCGGGTTGAAATTCTGGGCCGTGAACTCGTAAGTCAGGTTGCCGTAATGATCGGCCTGCCTGGCGTTGATCAGGGCGAAGTCGGCCCGCAACGGCGTCTCGAGAAGCCATGTCTCGCCGTCGATCTCGACGGTTTGTTTTCCGGCTTCGACGAGCGTGCCCAGCCCGGTTCTGGTGAGCACGCCACCGAGCCCGAACCCGCCCGCCCGGATGCGTTCAGCGAGCGTTCCCTGGGGAACGAGCTCGACCTCGAGCTCACCAGCGATCATCTGCCGTTGTGTCTCCGGATTGGCACCGATGTGCGAGGCCACCAGCCGCCGGATCAGCCGGCCGGCGATCAGCTTGCCGATGGCAACGTCGGGAAATGACGTGTCATTGGCAATGACGGTGAGATCTTTCCGACCCGCCGAGAGCAGGCCCTGAATCAAGCGCTGCGGTGTGCCGACGCCAAAGAATCCCCCGATCATGAGAGTGGCCCCATCCGGAATCATGGCGACGGCGGCTTCCAGCGTGATCGCGGTTTTCATCGGGGTCTCATTTTGGGGACGGATCGCGGCGAAGCGTATGATAACCGGACTATTGTACCGGTGGCATGAGATCGATGTCCTCACCTGACGATTCCGCCTGAACCAGGCCCCGTGTCAGCCGACTCCTGAGCTCCTCCGCTTTCTGTTCGGTCCATTCATGAAATCCTCGACCCGACTTGACCCCGAGGCTGTTCTCCGCCACCTTACGTGAGAGTGGCTCCAGCACAAGTTCGCCGCTTGAGTTCGTCGCGTCAAGCTCGGGAAAAATCTGGGTTGCGACGGCCAGGATCGTGTCGAGCCCCGCCAGATCGAAGACTTCGAACGGTCCCGCCGCGGCCAGTCTCCGGCCGAAGCCGAACTTGACCACTTGATCCACCGACTCGGGATCAGCGATGCCCTGTTCGACGATCGCAAGCGCCTCGCGGAATAGGGCGAACTGGAGCCGATTGCCAACGAAGCCAGTGGCTTCCTTTCTCAGCACCACGGGTTTCTTGCCAACCTGATGCAAGAGCTCGACGACCGTCGTGACGGTCTCTTGCGCGGTGTTCGGGCCGGGCACGACCTCGACGAGCGGGATCAGATACGGCGGATTGAAGTAATGCATGACCAGCAGCCGTTCCGGCCAAGTCACGGCCTCGGCCAGGCGGCTTGGCATGAAGCTCGATGTGTTACTGGCGATGATCGTCGTTTCTCCGCAAAGCTCGTTCAACGCCCGAAGCAGAGTATGCTTTGCGTTCAAATCCTCTACGATCGCCTCGATCACCAGTTCCGCCCCGGCGACGGTTTGCCCGAGATCCATGCACGGGCTGATTGCCGCGATCGCCGGCTCGATCCGTGATTTCTCCACGTACCCCATCATCGCAAGCCGATTCAGATTGGTCTCGACGCTCCTGATCGCGCTGGCCAGCCGCTCCTCATTCAGGTCATGAAGTCGAACCTGGTAGCCGGCCAGCGCGAATTCCTGCGCTATGCCGTGGCCCATCAACCCGGCACCGATGACCGCGATGCGCTCGATCCGTAAAGGATTCATGACGAAACCTCTTCCCCGGACGAGAATACTCAAGACCCGAAAATGGAATGCGTCAGGTCAACGTACCCCAGGAACATGGCCGAAGCCATTCTTTGCCGATCGCAACCGTGATCGGTCGGTGTAATCGTGCTTGAAGCGAGAGGTTAGACAGAGTCGCCAGGGACAAACAGCCGTTGACAAGAGCAACGCCGAGGCGAGACCAGCTCGTCTTGCGGGGTCGCCGTTGTTCCACACGGCGAAATGGTCTACCATGAAAAACATCACCGCGAGGGAGTAGTTCTCATGCCCGAAGCGACGCTCGAGCAGCGAATGACCGTCTTGGAAAATGCGATTCGCGAGCTCCAAGAGGCGATGAAGGTTCGCCATCCGGCCACCGATTGGTTGGAGCGCGTCATTGGGTCGATGAAGGATGAACCGGCCTTTGACGAAGTTTTGGCTTACGGGCGAGAAATCCGCCAGGCGGACCTACCGGTCGGCGATCAGTCGCCATGAAGTTTCTTCTAGACACCGACCACATCAGTATCCTACAAAAGCAATCGGGCCCCGAATACATTGCACTGATGGCACGCCTTGCCCGAGTTCCGCGTGCTTGGCCTGCTCCCCGAAAATTGGTCCAGCCGAAATGGGAGTCCTCCGGTAGACTGAGTCACGGAGGGATCCATGAGCAGGCGAAGGACCGCCCAGGAAGTGGCGCATGTACTGCGCGAAGCGGACCGCGATTTAGCCAAGGGACTGACCGTCCCTGACATCTGTCAGACTGTTGGAATCGCGCAAACAACCTATTATCGGTGGCGACAGCAATACGCCCCCGATCAGGTCGATACCGATCGCCGGTGTCGCGAACTAGAACTCGAGGTCGTCCGTCTCAAGAGGCTGGTGGCCGAGTTGCTCCTGGACAAGCAGATGCTCCAGGACATCGCAAAAAAACAATGCCCCGACACCAAGCTAAAGGATCGGCGTTTCGCGATAGCGCCTGTCAAGCTCGGCCAGGAGAATCGGCCGTTACTTCTTCGATCGTGCTTTCCTCATCACCTTGCGTCGGTTCAGCGCCTCACGCTGGCAAGGTGGTTCTCGGGCTGTGCGATACGGCAGTAGATCGTCGGCGGTAAATGGCCCGGGATGCTCAAGGTGCGCGTCCAGTGCGAGGACTAATGTGGGCCCGTCCTGGACGATTCGAACCCCTGCGTGGCGATGGCCGTGAATTCGTCTCTCGTGGCTTTTGGGCAAGCGAAACCATCGCTCGAGATCGAGATTGTCCTTGATCTCTTCGAACTTTCCCGCGCCCACGAAAAGGCCGGCCAGGAAGCTGATCATCAACGTGGCCACGTGCTGGCGAATCGAATCCCCATTCCGCTGGAATCGGTCGATCAGCGCTTCGAACTTCGCCTGGAGATCCCTGCAGCTCCCGCTTTCAGGGTCGAGTGTCGCGGCCACCTTGTCCATGTCTTTGACGTACTCTCGGATTGGCTCTTGCTCGGCTCGGACGTGCTCGAATCCCCGGTCAATGCAGCCGGCCAGTCGGCCGAGTTGCTTCTCTGCGAACCCCCTTTTTTCGCGTCCAAGTTCCGTTGGATCGACTCGCGGACCTCCTCCAAAGCCTCGGCCGTTCGCAGCCCGGGTGGATGGGGTGGGCCTCCCTGATCGTCATTGAGAATTCCGCGTACGGCCGCGCAATACTCGAGCACCACGGCACTGGCCGAATCGGCTGGGGCAGAAGGTGGATTCGCCGGCCCCACAATGACTGTCGGGGACATTCGCGAACCAGATCGAGATAGCGATCTCCGGCTGGCGCAGAGGAGACGGTCCCACCCTTGCCTGTGGTCTTCTTACGGGGCTTTGAACGAGTTCCCATGTACGGCAACGCTCCTTGATTCTTTTGCAAATCCAGAAAAGACAATGACGAGTCGATAGTAGCGCTCGGTGCGTCGTTCCGTCGAATTCCATCAACTCGGCCCCGTTGGGGGATCCGAACTTCATTCCCTCTTTGCTCACGGATGGAGCGGTGGCTCCGCGATGTAAAACCCATCGACAATTGCCTCGCCGTCACCGGAGGCGACGATTTCCACGGTGTGCGATCCGGCCGAAAGATTGCGTGCCAGGAGGACGAAAAACTCCCTCCTCGACTCGGCGTGGAAGCGAACGTCGGCTACAGCGGTTCGCTCGACGTGGAAACCAAACGTGTCGCCGGCCCGATTACCGTAAACGAACTTGCCGCCCGGCAAGGCGTCACGGTTATGACGCCAGAGGGCAGGGTCGATGGCGATCTGGCCCGAGCGGCTCACGAATGGGTGCGTGCTGTTGCCGGTGCCGTCGAGGCCGGTAACCGTTCCCTCGAGGCGGTAATCGCCCGCATCGCTCGTCATGACGATCGTCCACGATTGCGGGATGATGCCCGATCCCAGCGCGACGGCATGCGGGGCAACGTCACCCGGCCCCGGCCCCTTCAAGACCAATGGGCCGGGGACGGGATGAGGCAAAATATAATCGGTGGCGAACGCGGGTATCGCGCCGGGGTCCTGGCCGTCGATCCGCAGCCGGGCTGTGCCGCCGCCGGGCACCGCGACGCCGAGCAAGTCGATCCGGCTGCCTGTGAATTGGACCTTGATCGATGCCCCTTTCTGACGCGTTCGGAGACGATCGCCTTCGCGGGTCCAGCCGTCCGAGACAGTGACCTTGTCCCTGCCTTTGCCGTCGGTCGGGGCCAGGGCGGCGATGATCCGCCGCTCGCGCGCATCGGGCAGGCCTGCCGACCCGTCGGGCCGGGGGACATGGCGGACGATGTTGTCCCAGATCCGAATGACTCCATGCCGGTTCTGGTGGACGGGATCGACCAGAAGTGCCATCGGCTTGGCTCCAATCTGCCGCAGGTAACCTGCCAGCTCACGGCGATTCTGGACGAACTCCGCGTGGTGCTTGCGGCAGATCGCGCGAACCTGGTCCCAGTCCACGACCCCGTGCTCGACGTCGTCGTCGCTCACCGAGCTGTTCTCGAAGAAATGCAGGCTGGGCACGATGACGTCGGCCGTGGTGCGGCGGCGGATTGACGACAGCAACGCATCCAGCCCTTCCGGGCTGCCGTTCGTGTAGGTGAGAATGAGGTCGGGATCGTCGGCCGCGACGAACTGATCGACCCAGCCGCGCACGTACTCCCAGGGCGTGCCCGAGCCGGCGTGCTTGCGGTAGATGAGCTCGGGCGACGCGGGAAACCGCTCGCGGATAGCCCTCAGAAGCGGATAGCCGTCGCCCAGGAAGTTCGTCCAGCTCGACCCGATCGCCCAGATCACGAACGGTTTGCCGGGTATTCCAAGCCCTTGCCACTTGGCGACGGACAGGGCCAGATTGCGGCCGTCGCCGGGACGGGGTGAATCGTCGTACGGCGGGAACTCGGCGCGCTCGGCGGCATAAGCGGCCGACATCTCCGCAAAGGTTGCCGTGCGGAGGCGAAGATCATCGACGTCGATGAACTCTGCCGTGCGGCCTTCCTTCATCTGCTGCATCTGGAACATGATGGTCCGGGCATCGGCCGACGCCAGCACGTAGTAACCCAGGTGCCGCCAGCGGCCGCCGGTCCCGGGCACGCTGGGGTAGTGATCGCCAAACGTGACGAGACGCAGATCCGCGTGAAAGCTGACGGCGGCCCACTCCGCTACCGAAGACTTGACCCAGAACGAGAGCAAGTGCGGGCGGCCCGGGACGATCTTGACTCTCGGAGTCATCAGGACTCCGCCGTGGGCCGGGATTCGCGTAAATCGGCACCCCTGGGGAGCAGCGGCCGAGGTGACGACCTCTCCTCCGGCGGGCCAGTTCGGTGGTTTGTCGCTCGCCTCGAAATCGCCTCCAGTGATCGGAATCTCGACCGTCCCCGCCGGCGCCGGGAAAGCGCCCTCCGCCACGACGTATGATCCCAGCCGCTCAAAAGACGAGGACGGGGCGAGCTCGCCGGAAGCGGTCGGAGAGGCAACTACAGAGACAAGAACGATCGTGACCAGATCTGGTATGATTCGTACGCTGCGCATTTCAGCCTCGCGATCTTGGACCTCGAGAACGGCCTTTTGACATTCGGTCCCACGTCGTCGTGGACTCCAATATGTCTGCATTCTCTCACGACAACGGGCGATTTCCAACTGCCTGGCGCCGCGTTCTGAAGTATCCAGAATTATTACAACAACTTTACTTACGATCATGCGATGCCGCTGTGATGCCTGGTCAGAGCTTCTGCGTGCTTGCCCCGACTGTTTTTCGGTGGTCCGATGATAGATCGGATTGACCAGCGAAAGGACCTGGTCCAAGAGTCTCGCGGGTCACCAGAAGAACGTCGGGGATGACGACATGAAAGTAGTCGAATGTGTTATGCGGCGGGGCCGCGGACCGCGAGGGATTGTTTGCCTCCTGGTCGCCCTTATGGCACGAGCGGCTGTGGCAGTCGAACCAACGGCGAACGAGATGGAAGTGGCCCGCCGTTGGGTCGAGGCCCGACTCGGTGTGGGTAACCCATCGAGCCTGCCGTTTTCGTTCCGGCTGGGGGGTAAGGTATCGCGAGACCTTCTGGCCGTGCGCAATCTCGTACGGGTTCAACGGGAAATCGACCCGAGTTGCACGGAACTGACGATCCGCGTGTCCGATCCGGAGTCGGGTCTGGAGGTCCGTTGTGTGGCTCTGGTCTACCACGACCTGCCGGCCGTCGAGTGGGTTTTGCACGTCGTCAACAAGGGCCGGGCTGATACGCCAATCATCGACGATATCCAGGCACTCGATTGCGAGCTCGGGCCAGCCTCGAAGGACAGTTCCTTCACGCTCCACCACGCCGAGGGCAGCCATGAAAAGATCACGGACTTCCAGCCGAGGAAAGACGAAATCGGACCGGGAGGCCGACTGAAGCTGTCGGCCTTCGGGGGCCGCTCTTCGGACGGCACTTTGCCGTTCTTCAACCTGGCGATGCCCACGGGTGGAGGCATCGCGATCGGCGTGGGCTGGACGGGCCAGTGGGCGGCTTCGTTCGAGAGGGCAGGGGCCGGGCCCGTTCGCGTTCGGGCCGGCATGGAGCGCGTCCACACGATTCTTTACCCGGGCGAGGAGTTTCGCACGCCTTCGATTCTGATGGTGTTCTGGGACGAACCGGATCGGTTGAGGGGTCAGAACATGCTCCGGCGCGTGTTGCGCTGCATGCCACTCCGACGGTCGCCGGCAAGCCGGTCGAGCCGCCGTGCGCTGCGTCGCCGCATGCGGTTGTCCGTTTCGAGGGCACGACCGAAGCCAATATGCGCAAAGAGATCGGCAACATCGCTTTGCACAGGGTCCCGTTCGACGTCTGGTGGATCGACGCCGGCTGGTTCACGTGCGGGACGAACTGGGCCAGGTATGTCGGCAACCTCGACCCGGACGGTTCGCGATTCCCGAACGGCCTGAAGCCGGTCGCCGCCGCTGCGCATGACGCGGGGATGAAATTTCTGCTCTGGTTTGAGCCGGAGCGCGTGATGCCGGGAACCTGGCTCTTTCTCCACCACCCTGAGTGGCTGCTGAAGCCGACGGACATCATGCCCGCCGAGCTCAAGTACCAGGTGAATGACGGCTTTCACCTGTTCGACCTCGGAAATCCCCAGGCGCTTGCCTGGCTCGAGGCCAGGCTGTCGGCCATGGTGCGCGATGTGGGGATTGACGTTTTTCGCAACGACTTCAACATGTACCCACTTTATTACTGGACGAACGAAGAGTCCGCCGAGAGACAGGGCCTGAGGGAGATTCGCTACGTCACGGGTCTGTATCATCTGTTCGACACTCTGCGCCGCGAGCACCCCGGATTGCTCATGGATACCTGCGCCAGCGGCGGGCGGCGGATCGACTTCGAGATGCTCCGCCGCGCGCTCGTGCTCACCCGGAGCGACTACTTGTGGGACCCCACCGGTCAGCAATGCCACACGTTCGGTCTGGCACAGTGGATCCCCATCACCGGGATCGGGGCGGCGAGCCTGGATGTGTATAGCACGCGGAGCGGCCTGGGAAGCCACTTCACGCTTGCGGCCGACTACGAATCGAGTGACTCGTCGGTCTGGGACGCTGTGTCGCGCGTGGTCGGCGAGTTCCGCGAACTCCGTCGCTACTTCACCGGCGACTTCTACCCGCTGAGCGACTATAGCACGTCGAACAACTCCTGGATGGCCTGGCAATTTCACCGCGACGATCTGAGCGAAGGGCTTGTGCAAGCCTTTCGGCGCCAGGATTGCCCGGACAAATCGGCCGAATTCCGGCTCCACGGGCTCGATGCGTTGGCCGAGTACATCATCACCGACCGTGATACGAACAGGTCGTTGCGCAGGAGCGGCCGGGCCTTGATGGAGCGAGGATTGACCTTCCATCTGCCCCAGAAGCGTTCCGCGGCGATCGTCACCTATCGCAAGATAGGAGCTGCCCGGTAGGGTACACGATCCCGCCTTGGTTTGCCCTCACGCGTTCATTCGGGCGCGGGAAGAATGTGCAAGGCCGCACCGCCGCCTGGAGCCAGGTGCAGTTTCAGCTTCGTCGCGCGGCCGACATTCTTCCTTTCGATTGTGGTGTGAGTGGGATGCTGGGCGGCGTCAGGCGCGTCGGCATAGATCTCGGCAACCCAGCGACGATCGCCCAGGAAGTCGAGCGGTAGTTCCAGGTCGCGGGAATCCCAGTCGGTGAGGCAGCCGAGGAACCATTCGTCGCCCGAGCGCCGGGCGATGGCGATGAACTCCATCGGTCGGCCGCTGAGCACACGTGTCTCGTCCCAGCTCGCGGGCACGGCGCGAATGAAGTCGAAATCCTTCTCACCCCGGTATCGCTCCGGGTAGTCGGCAACCATCTGGAGGTGACTCTCGAACACGACGAAGAGCGCGAGCTGGTGCGCCCGAGTGCCCATCACCATAGGCTGCCGGTTCCGCGGGACGAACTCCTCACGGGTGACATTAAGGAAACCGCCCGGAGTGTAATCCATGGGGCCGGCGAGCATCCGAGTAAACGGTAGCGTGCAGTCGTAAACGGGCGTGACGCGGGCGCTCCACTTCAGGTACTCGAGTCCCATCACGGCTTCGCGGGTTATCAGGTTGGGGTAGGTCCGTTCGATCCCGTCGGGCTTGTACGCCCCGTGGAAGTCGATCATCAGGTGATGTGCAGCGGCTGCTTTGAGGACGCGGTGATACCAGTCGACCATGATCTGGTCGTCGCGATCCATGAAGTCGATCTTCACGCCCGCAATGCCCCAACGTTTCGAACAGCGGGAAGGCTTCATCGATGTGGCGGTCGACCGATGTCCAGTGCGCCCAGAGCCAGAGCTTGACGTTCTTGGCGTTGGCATGCCGGAGCAGCTCGGGCATGTCGATCGCGGGATTCACGGCCGTAAGGTCATCGGGTGTGCCACCGCCGCGGCGGGCGGACCAGCCCGCGTCAATGAGCATGTAGGGGAAACCTGAATCGGCCGAGAAGTCGATGTAGTGCTTGATTGTCGCCGTGTTCATTCCGGGTCGGAAAGAAACGCCCTCCGCGTAACTACCGGACCACCAATTCCATGAGGCCTTACCGGGCTTGATCCAGGACGTATCGTCAATTGCCGACAGCGGATTCAAGTTGAGCAAGACGTTGGACTCGATCAGTCGACCCGGCTCTCGACCCAGCATCAGCACGCGCCAGGGGGATTGGAACGGCGTCTTGCTGGTGACTGCCACTTGCAAATTGTCCGGGCGGGGCGCCAGGCGTGCCTCAAGCGCCAGGGAGTTGGCACCGTGAGCAAGATACATCCCTGAGTAATTCTCGATGTGTGCTTCTGACACTGCCACCCAGGCCACCCCTGGCAATTCGGCAAGCAAAGGTAGACCGATCAGCCACTCCGGGTGAAGGCCGCTGAGCAGACGCTTCAGGTATTCATCTTCATACGGAGTGGCGTAGTTCCGAAGGACCAGCGGGTAGGTCGTGGCGTCCTTGGCGAACCGGAATTCCGTCCGCTCACGCGTGACGCGGATGTCTTTGAGGTTGGGCTGTTCGGGGATGAGGTAACGGAAGGCCACGCCGTCATCGTACGCCCGGGCCATGATAGAGAAGATCCGTCCCTTTCCACCTTCTTCAGCGAAATCCACGCGCGCGGCTCGAAAGTGGTCACGGATCGGATTGGATTTACCTACCGGAACGCGATAGGTATCGTTTCCCTCTCTTGCATGGACGCCAACCTGCTTCCACCGGCTCTGGAGCGGCGGCTGGGCGTCGAGATTGAGCCCAAGGGTTGAATCCACGATTACAGGCTGCCCCCGATATCCAACGCGATATCGCGCCCATGGATTTCCCGTTGTGTCGACCGGGGGACTGGTGATCACGAGCTCGACCGCTCCGTCAGGCGAGTGAACGCGGACCACTTCTTGCTGCGCCCTGGCCTCAAGTGTCACATTCCATGTTATGAGAAGTGACAGTGAGAGTGCGATTGTGTTGCGTCCCGACATGGGTCACCCCCCTTGGGAAATCCTGAAGACACTATGCTCCCTCGATTGTCTCCGATCGGGCGGCAAAGAGCGAGCGGGTTGATGTGTTGTGACGGGTCGCCCGGTTATCGAGTCGCCATGAAGTGATACTGAGAATCACCATGGAATACAGCTTGTGATAGATCGTTAAATCGCAATCCCAATGGAAGTCTATCTCGAATCTGGTAGAATTCTTTTCAACGACGTACCTTCGCTCAGGTCCCGTCGATATTGGAAACGAATTGTACCCTACCGGAGTCGCACACATGGCGAAAACACCCGCCGCCGCCCCAGGCAAGACCGGTTTCCTGAAGCAATTCCTCGATGCCCATCCTCAGGGCAACACCAAGGCCGTGAACGAGGCCTGGCAAGCCGCTGGATACGAAGGGACCATCAGCCCGACTCTGGTGAACAAAACACGAGCGGCGCTGGGCCTCACGGGTAACTCACGCGGGAAAAACAACTTCAGCGGCACGGGGAAGAAACGCGGAAGACCGCGCAAAGATCTCGAAGCAGCGGTCAATGGGAAGTCCGGCGGACAATCGTCCGGCAGGGAGAAGGCGAGAACAAAGGCGATTGTCGAAGTCGAAGCCGAAATCGATCGATTGATTTTCAAGATGATGGAGATTGGCGATCTCACGCAGATCGAAGATTCCTTGAGGCATGCCAGAAGGCTGCTCTATGCGGCCGCCACCCACGGCTGATAAACCAAAACCAAAGATGCCAAGCCAACAGCCCGGGGTGAATCGCTCCACCTCGGGCTGTGTGTTCCGTGTACGATCAAGCGGTCAATCCAAGAAGGCGACGTTCCGCATCGCTTGAGCCTGTCCTTCCGTGTTCAAGAGAACCCGGTGCCAATCGCGGAGAACAATCGTCTTGTGGTCGGCATGCCTCACTTTGCCGCGGACGTAAACGCCCGCATTGCGCTGCATGGGTCGCCATCCCCAGGCCTTTGCTCGCGGGTTCGCATTGAGAATTCGCTGGTACGCATCGGGTCTTACGCCATTGGGGTGTCGAGGGCAGACGTAAACCGTCTCGCCACCCGCCCGGTAGCAATGTTCAACCCAGTGAGGTTTGCCGTTGCCACGCCGGAGCGGCTCGTTGCGCAGCACCAGGCCGTCAGGGACACGAAGGCCCGACACGGGCAGGAAGAACCACTCGCCCTGGCGGCGGTAAGCGGCATTCTTGCGGCGGTTACACTCCTCGGCGTCAAGCCCCAATCGTCTCTGGGCCGTATCAACCTCGGAGGGCTTGAGCGCCTCCTTCGCCTGGCGTACGGTCCCGACGGGGGCCGACTCGGGAACGGCCGCGACAAACCAGTGCCGCTCGTCATGGCCGCACAAGAATTTCTGCTTCTCAACACCATTGCGAACCAGGAGCAGCAGATGACGATCGGCGGGCTGAAGATCCAGAACAGTCAATTCCAAATCGGTTTCTGATTGTTGAGCGACCTCGAAGAACTCGCCCTCGCGGTCTTCCAGCACGTCGAGGTTGACAACACCCGATGCGATCCGGAACCGGCGTGACGGCCTGTCGGTCATCTTGAGCCGTGCCCCCATCCGGGCGAACTTTCCGAGCAGATTGCTGGTATCCATGACGGATCCTCCTTGCACCGATCGACACCGGACGCGGCCGTCAGGTTCACCCTTGATCCGCGTAAGTCGCGAAGCATCTGTAGGGGTGGCATCCAGGGTCGCACCTGCGATGGTCGATGGCCGGTGAACAATCTCAATGCTTGACCAGGCCGGTGCCGTCTGCTGATATCGAGTTTCCAGCAGTCGAGCGAACCAAAATGCAACGCACCATGAAGCGTGCCGACACATTGAGAAGTGATCCATCTTCTTCAGTCGAGAGAAACGACGATGAAACTCCGCTCCACATCATTCCCATCGAACTCGGCCGGCTGCGTATGGGCATCCGGTAAAGTGGTTTTGGCAGCTCTGGTTCTGCTACCAGGGTCGATCGCAGTCCAGGGCGCGGAAAAGCTGGTGATCGGCGACAAGACGCTCGTGGCCTGGGTCGCTCCGGCCAATCTGGCCCAGCGCGGGGGCAGCGTCCTCACCCTGGAGAAAGCGGGCGGCACGTTCGACGCCATCGTGTTCGGGGAGAAGGTTGCGTCCAGGTGGATGGCCGGCAGCAACAACTTCAGTCGCACCCAGGCCGCACAGGAGAGTTCCCCGCCGGAAACCTCGGCCGTTCATCCGCTCGTCCAGATTGCGATCGTCTACAAGGCCAAGCAGGTCACGATCTACAGAGATGGCGAGAAGTACGCGAACTACTCCGTGGCCAGCCCCGAGCAGTTCAACGACGATAGCCTCGTCTTGATGGGCCTGAGGCACACCGGCGCGAACCCCGACAATCGCTTTTTTGTCGGCTCGATCGACGATGCTCGTATCTATGGGGTCGCGCTGAGTGGTGAACAGATCCGTGCGTTGCGACCCAACCAGCCGTCCGAGCCCCGGCCCTTGGCCTGGTGGGATTTTGAAAGCGGCCGGGCCGCGGACCGGATGAAACAATATTCCATCAGCACCTTGTTCGGCGAGGCACGTCTCGCCGATGGCCGTCTTTATCTCAACAAGCCGGGCGACTACCTGATGGCGACCAGGACAACACCGCAGGCGGCCGTCGATTATAGTAATGTGAATGGCGCCACGCCGCGCGCTGAGGGAAAAGTTGCTCAGCGATCCCTTCCGGCCTGGCTATCACTTCGTGACGCCGGAGGGAGTTTGCATGCCGTTCGACCCCAACGGGGCGATTTACTGGAAGGGCCAGTACCACCTCTTTTACATTTTCCAGGACGCGCGCGGCCATAATTGGGGGCATGTTTCCAGTACGGATCTGTTTCACTGGAGGCATCATCCCACGGGCCTGACATCCGGGATGTTCAGCGGCAATTGCTTCGTGAACAAAGAGGGGCGGCCGACCATTTGCTATCATCAGGTGGGCCAGGGCAATGCGATGGCGGTGGCCCTTGATGATGAATTGAACGAGTGGAAGAAGCTGGACTCCAACCCCATCACTCCGAAGACCGTTCCCGGCGATCCCCACCACGACAAGTACCGTTCATGGGACCCTTATGGCTGGCTGGAAGGGAACACCTACTACGCGATCTTCGGCGGCAACCGGCCGGCCATCGCCAGAGCGAACAGTCTGGCTGGCGAATGGAAATATGTTGGCGACCTGATGGCCAATGCAGTGAACGGCGTGGCCATTGATGAAGACGTCTCCTGTGCCGATTTTTTCCCGATCGGCGGCAAACGGATGCTACTTTGCATCAGCCATCGGCTGGGCGCTCGCTATTATCTCGGCGATTGGAAAAATGAGCAGTTTCACCCCACCTTTCATGAGAAGATGAGCTGGGTGGACAATTCGTTCTTTGCTCCCGAGAGCCTCCTGGACGACCGGGGCCGCCGCATCATGTGGGCGTGGATCTTCGACAGCCCCGGTTTCGCCACGCGTCAGGCATTCGGCTGGTCCGGCACGATGAGCCTGCCGCGTGTTCTCTCGCTCGGCCCGGACGGTATGTTGCGCATGGATGTTCCTGAAGAGTTGCAACGGCTTCGTTACCACCCACAGACGCGAGGGAACTTCGCGGTTCCGGCCGACAAGGACATCGTCGTGGGGAGTCTGGGCGGCAACAGCATCGAGCTCAGCCTGGAAATGAACGGACGCGAGGCTCGACAGTTCGGGATCAAGGTTTGCCGCTCGCCTAACGGCGAAGAGGAGACAGTCGTTTTCTATGACGCGCAGGATAAGAAACTGAAAGTCGATACGACCAAGGCGAGCCTGGCCGAAGGACCGAAAACTATCGAAGCCGGACCGTTCGAGCTCAAGACCGACGAGCCGCTCCGGTTGCGCGTCTTCGTGGACAGGTCGGTCGTGGAGGTCTTCGCGAATGGGCGGCAGGCCGTCATGCGGCGCGTCTATCCGTCACGACCCGACAGCGCTGGAGTTGCGCTTTTCTCGAAAGGCGGAACGGCGAGCGTCGCCAAGCTCACACAGTGGGACATCATGCCCAGCAATCCGTATTGAACAACGGTCTCGTTTGACCGTGCGCTTTAGGGTAAACGAGAGAGCTCATAACGCGCGCCGCGGATGTCGTCATCATTGGCCTTGCTTCGGGAATGCTTCGGTATTCGCCACCCACATGAGGATCGCCGACGCCGTGCCGTCCATGGTGGGTTCGTTGGAAACATAATCATTGATGTCGTCGTGATAAACGGCGCGCGGGTCCTGAAACTGCGCAAGCGGGTCCGGTTCCGTGATCGACACGCCAAGTTGTGACCGAAAGATCCGCTCGTAAACGGGGCCGTCCACCAAGCCGCCGCGCACGGAACGACCCGTGAGCTTCGTGGTCTGCAAATGAACGTCCTTGGGGTACACACTACCGATGCCCGTGAACATCGTGTGTCCCCACGGGTTGCGGCCGAGCAGCCAGTCACGGTTGCGAGCCGCGAAGCCGCGGAAGCGGGTGTCTCCGGTCATCCGCTCGTAGAGATGGCACTGCGTCACCATCGCGACGACCAGATTGTTGGAGCACCAGATGAACGGAACACCGACCCGGAAAGGATTAGCCTGGCCGGCCCGCTCGCAGCGGCTGATTCCATCGCGGTAGTATCCGGCGAGAACCCGCTGGAACTCGGCGTCCACAAGGTCATACAATCGAAAGTGACCGATGTTCATGAACGGGTAAAACTGATAGTGCCTTGCCTGTTCCCGGCCCATCCATGACTCGCTCGCGGCTGTTTTCGCATAACGCTTCGCATCGTCGAGGTAGCGCCTTTCACCCGTCACGCGGAAGAGTTCCGCTCCGCCCCACTCCATATCGTCGGCCCAGGTCGATTCCTCGTAGCGGTAAGGGGCCTTGTAAGAGTTACCCTGCTGCGACCCTTCTCGGGCTCGACCCAGTTCGTAGACTTCACGGCCAGCCTTCAGGCAACGCTCTGCGAAATCACAATTGCGCGGGTCGTTCTTCCAGGTATGGTACGACAAGGCCATGGCGGCGGCGAAGCGGCCGGCAATATTTGCCACCCCGGTCGACTCGCTCTGGAACTGGCGCAAGCCCTGAGGTCGTCCATCTGCATGGTAGACGACGCGCGCACCTCCCTTTCCCCACCCATAGTCGGCGGTGTCGTCCGGAGGAAGGCGAAAGCCGATGTGATCGCGATCGTCGGCCACCTGGTGGTAAAGCTGGTCGGGCGCGGGATGGAGCTTGAGCATCCATTCGAGCCCCCAGTGCGCTTCATCGAGGACATCGGGCAAGCCGTTCGGGCCAGGATCTCCTCGCGCGTCGACCCGGTCGGCGAAGCACGTGATGCTGGTCGCGTTGCGGCGGCTCAGCTCATAGGCCAGGAGCATCTGGGCCGTGGCGTTGCCGGAGGTCAGGTGATACTTCAGCAAGTCGGCTGCGTCGTGCCAGCCGCCACGGGCGTCGATTTCCGTTCCGGCGGGCTGGGGACCGAAGGCGGTCCGGCCGTCGAGTTGGTGGCACTTCGTGCGCAGCCAGGGGTTGTAGCCGCAGCGTTGCTGGCGCAGGAATTCGAGCATCTGATCCGGCAACTCGTCCAGGGATTGTCGGCCGATGTCAAAAGGCAGCGACCACGCCTGTCCCAGCCGTAGCACGTAGCGACCTGGTCGGGTAACTGCTGTGAAGTCGACTTCGGCCAGATGGTCAAACCGGCCCCACCTTTGCCCGGTCAGTGGATGCGTCTCACCATCGAAGACTGACGTACCAGTATGCACATCGATGACAGAGAACGACTCTGGCTGCGGCACTCCTGAAAGGGTAACGGCGACTTTCGGGTCCTGCTCCCTGTAGCCGACCTGATTGGCACGAAGGAAAACCTCGGCGCGAAGTCCTGACGCCAGGCAAAGCCATCCGAGGATCAGCGGCAGGTGATAACCCCATCGACGAAACCGCCGTGCTCTCTGCAGAGCACCAAACAGCCGATCTGACTGGCAGAGCCACTCGCAGGCCTGCGGGATCATATCGACCTCTCCTTTCTGTCCAATAACCCATTCATCGAATCGAGACAACGTCGCGGTTCTTACCTTGATCACGCGAGTCTCGACGGCCGCAGCAGTGATCATACTGGGTTTGTCTTTTCCTCAGCGACCTGTTTCGGCACCGACCGCGATGCTCTATAACGGAAGATTGACCGAATGCGAGTCCTCCCTCCTCGAAATGCGTCACGCGAGGCACACGGGGCAAACCGGCCAGGCCAACCCGCACCGCTCGCGCGTCGCCCCGCCACTCATGAGGATCTGATCCATGGGTCATGGCTTTTTCCCACTGATTCTTGCGTCGCTGATGAGCCAGGTCGCTTCGACCGATCGGCTGGTAGTTGTTCCTGATGCCTCCGTGATCAAACTCGACGATCTGGGGCTTTACCGGGTGGGTCTGGTTTACCGCGGCCAGCCCGAGCACGAGTTCCCCACCGGCTGGTCGGGGCCCTTTGACGAGGCGACAGGAGTCGCCTGCCAGCCGGTCGGCGTTCAAAACGGCAAGCGGGCGCTTTTGCTGCACTGTCCTTGGCGCAACGGCACGGGGCTCGCATTCCAGGAGTTTCGGATTCAGCTCCCCCGCGCACGTCGTGTGCTGCTGCGTGGAGCGACCGCCCTGCGTGAAGATGGCGTCGGCAAGTCGGACGGTGTGACCTTCCGGATCAAGGCGGGCCCGCGAAAGTTGCTGGAAGTTCACCGCACCGACGCGTCATGGCGGGATTTTGAATTTGATCTGACCGGCGCGGCGGAAACTGTGCTGGTCCTCCGCTTTGAGACCGATCCTGGTCCTCGAAATGATCCTGGTTTCGACTTTGGACTATGGGGCGATCGCACGCTCGTGCTCGAGGGGTTCGAGGCCCGGCCGCGGTCACACCTGTCGCCTCCTGCGCTTGCGATTGACGCCTTGGTCTCGCGGACGGATCAGGGAACTGCTCCGCCATCCGCGTTTCGATCCAGTTCCAAATGGACCCAGAGTGGCGATGCCGCCACTTTCCGCTACGATGGGGACGACGGGACTTTGGAATACCGCTGGGAAGCGCCAACCTCGGGACCGTCGCAGAATAGCTCGACGGGACTGTTCGGCAAGATCACGCTGACAGCCTCCGGGAAAGGGATGAGTGACGTTCGTGTGCCACTGGCAAGTTCGGCCCAGATCGTCTGGTCGAATTCGGCGAGAGCCCTGAAGAACCAGTGGGAGACAACCTCCGGAGCCCCGGTTCTGGTCCGCACCTTCGAAGTGGGCGACGTGACCGCCACCGTCCGAACCAAAGGCTCGATGATCGGCAAGAGCCTTGTCCTGGATATCGAGGCCGACCGCGCACTCGCTACGCTGCTCGATGCGGGAACCTGGGGGCCGGTGATGCGGCGCAGGATCATTCCGGTTCCCTATTTCACGGGGCAAGTAAACTATCTGCCGGTGGAGGGTCTCTTCGTCTCGAGTGGCTTCGACTGGACTTTCTCGGGGGCGACAAACCTGGACGGCTCACGTGCCATGTACGTGCCGCTGACCGACGGCAGGCGCAACGCCCTTCACGAGCGTGTCGCTTTTTCGGTGGCATGGCACCTCGATGAGGTCTTGCCAAACATCCCAAATCCGCCCTCGCCCTACCTCAGAACGCTGTCCGACCGGATCGTGCTGGACATCTGGGGAGGACGTTACAGCGACATCGCCCGGAGACTCGAAATCCTTGCCAGTTACGGAATCAATCGCTGTGTAGCGATCGTTCATGACTGGCAACGCAGCGGTTATGACAATGCGCTGCCTGCACACTTGCCGGCCGCCGCTGACAAGGGGGGCGACGCGGGGATGAAAGACCTGGTCGCCTCCGCCACGAGACTGGGACACCTGGTCGCGCTCCATGAGAACTACGTCGATTACTACCCCAACTACGACCAGTTTCGCGATACCGACATCGCTCTCGATTCATCGGGAAAGCGGCAAGAGGCCTGGTATAACCCCGGCACCAAGATCCAGTCGTTCGCGGTAAAGCCCAACGCCATTCTGCCGCTGGCGGCCACTCAGTCGGCCGAGATCCATCACCGATATGGTACCAATGCGTGTTACCTGGACGTCCACTCCGCGGTACCACCGTGGTTCCACGTCGATCAGCGCGCCGGTGAAGAAGGGGCCGGCGGGTTTCGTAGGGTTTGGGATGTTCACCGCAAGCTTTGGGACTACGAGCGGAAAACGCATGGCGGTCCCGTGTTTGGCGAGGGAAACAATCACTGGTACTGGAGTGGCTGCCTCGATGGAGTGGAAGCTCAGTTTGGCTCCGGCTGGCCGAGCGAGGAAGGACGCGAGGCGCCACTCATGGTGGACTTTGATCTCCTCAAGATCCACCCGCTCCAGCTCAATCACGGCATGGGTTACTACGAGCGATGGTGGGGAAAGCCTACCTGGGGTGGCGTCCCTCCCCTCGTCGTCCTCGATCAATACCGCATGCAGGAAGTCATCTTCGGCCATGCCGGGTTCCTGGCCGCATCGACCTGGTCAGTCATTCCAATCGCCTGGTTGGAACATCACCTGCTCACACCGGTCATGGCACGATTCACCACCGCCAAGCCGGCCGCCATTCAGTACGACCTCCATGGGAAATGGGTCGACGCCACAGCCGCGGCACAAAGCGAGGAAAGCGCAAAAGTCTGGCAGCGTGTGCGTGTACAGTACAACAACGGATTGACAATTACTGCCAATCAATCGAAGGAGCCTTTCCGCGTTGGCGATCGCTTGCTCGGTCAGTACGGTTGGATCGCCGAGGGAGCGGGAGTCACGGCCTGGACGGCGGTGCACGACAACGTGGTCGCTGACTATGCCGAGACCGCGGACAGAATCTTCGCCAATGCGCGATCCGCCAGCGACTGGAATCTCTCCGGCACCACGCGAATCCGTCCCGAGATCGTGAATTTCGAGGTCGCTGGCCCGCGGTTGATCCGCGCCACCTATTCCTGGCGAGTGAACCAAAAGTTGCCGCGTGATTACAGTTGCTTCGTTCACTTCAATAAGAGGGGCGCCGATGAATCGGAGATCCTCTTCCAGCAGGATCACCCGATTGCAGTTCCCACCTCGCGGTGGGAATCCGGTAAGACGATCAAGGATGGTCCCCATGAGATCCGGGTTCCCGAGAGCCTTCCCGACGGCGAGTATTCCTGGACGATCGGCCTGTTCACACCGATGGATGGCAGGTTGGGGCTCGAAGGTGTGGAGGACGGTTCCGGCCGTATCCGTCTGGGAACTCTGAATGTGAGCCAAGGGGGTCGCAAACTCGCGCTGACTCGCGAGCAAGAGCGTGACAGTCAGCGGCGTGCGCTTTATACGGAGCATCTGAACCAGCAGGGCAAGATCATTGACTTTGGTCCGGTGCGGACCGATGGCAGTGTTTTGCTGGAGCGAGAGGGCACTCGTTGGGTGTTACGGACCTTTCCTCGCGACCGGGCCTTCACCCTGCTTCTGGACGCGAGCCGGTTCGGTTCGCCGTCAGAGATCCAAAGCGAAGGCGGCCGCACGCGGTTGACCGCACCGGTCGCCGAGGCGGCGTACTGGAAGCTGCCGTTGAACGGAGCCAGCCAGTACGAGTGGAGCGTCCGCTAGATGTCGAGTTCAGGTCGACGAGTGAGCCATCAGGGCTTCGCCGGCCTGAGCCACCGAATCTGTTGCAGATTGAGGCCGTAGCGAGTGCCCGGCGGGTTCGTCTGGATCTTCTCACCGTTCCAGTTGGGAGCGAAGTTGCCGGAGTAGCAGAGCCATGCCGTCAGGCCGTCATTGGCGATGAACTTCGACGGCAAGTTCACAAAGTATCCTTGTTCGCCGAAGTTCTTCATGTAGATGACCAGCCGCCAGCGACCGGTAAGGCTGTTCGATTCGAGAACGTAGGTATTCATCCGGGCGCACGTGTTGCCTCCGTCTGTTACGAACATCAGGTACTTCTTGAGTGGCACCACGTAGGTGGCCGTCACGCAGCCCATGTTGTTGTTCCACTCGAGCAGGGGCTTGATCTGTTTGAAATTGTGCGTCCAGACAGGATGACCGGAGGAATCCCGGCCCGCGAAGAATTCATACTTCTTGGCATCGTTGATGTGGTCGATTCTCGGCTCGACGCGTAGCAGGTAAACCTGGTCGGCGGTGATCCAGCTCAGGTTAGCGATCCGCGGTTTGGAATCGGTCAATTCCGCACCCTGAGCGAGGAGGTAGGCCTTGCCGTCGGGCGAGTGCTCCATGTCCTTGCCGAAGTCGACGAAGTGTGGAGCACCAATCTTCACGGGATGGCCCCACATCCCCGTCTCGCCGAAGAGCGGCTTCTCCGGAGTATGCGGAGTTTCGATCCAGGTTTTGCCGTGATTGGTCGAGACACGGAACCCAACCAGTGGGCCCAGCCACGGCCAGTTGTAGACGGTGTCGCCGAATTTCATCATGCCCGATGGCGCCAGGCAGTAGGTGCCGTAGAACCAGGCGTCCTTATAGGCCAGGCTGCCGCAGGGATACCGGCCGGCATAGGGGAACGGGTCGGCGGCGACCTTGCCCAGGCTCTTGACCGTCAGGTTCAGCGGATCGTCGCCGATCAGCACGGCCTGTCCCGTAGTTGCCTTGCCCGGAGCCGGTCTCAGCCAGCCTGTGTCGTTGATCTTCTCCTCGGTCACTCCGTCGGACGAGGAAGACTCGCCGTGGACGGTGCCATCGGTCCACGGCGAATAAAGGTTGCCGTCGGCCGCCCAGGTAGGGTACCACGTGTCGGCGAACCGGTAATCACTATGCGCGCCCAGAAACTCGATGCCGGTCAGCTCGCGCGACGGCTCGAACGGGCAGTCGGCCGGAGGTTCCGACTTCCAGACGAACGCCGGAAACGAAGGTTGACGCTTCCTGGGCTCTTGCCCCGGGGCAGCCGTGACGCAAAATCCCGCGAGAACCCCTAACGCCAAGCCCAAATTCAGGGCCGGCTTGAATCGTACCATGACCTTGTCCTCCTCGACGGCCGCCTTGAACAGTTCCGGGCACGACATCGTTCCGCCCGTGAAATCCAAAAATCAAGAACCCGCGCCGGGAGTATAAACCCCGGCGCAGGTGGCTTCAACGGCCGTAAGATCTCATGTCCGGCGTGGTTCTCCGTGCTCGTCCCGAGCCGTGCTCACTTCGTCGGCGGAGCCAGCACCGTGAGGGTGATGGGCTTGGAGATCGCGGTGCGGCCGCCGGCGGTGACCTGGACGGTCACCTGGTAGGTGCCCACGCCGATATCGAGAGCCTGGAGCTGTGCCCAGGTCAGAGTGGGCGAAACTCCGGTGGCGTCGGTGTAGATCCCGTCGCCATTGATGTCCCAGGCGTAGGACAGGGTCATCGCCTCGGGGTCGACCGAGGCCGAAGCGTTCAGGGTCAGCGATTGCCCGGCAGTGATGGTATAGCCCGAAGTGCTTCCTGAACTGGCCAGGGGAGCCACGTTCTGGAACTCGTAGGCTCCAATATCCACCGTCCCGTTGGCCACACGGGTGTTGCCGTTCTGGTCGAGCGTCGGCAAGACGAGCGGGGCGTAGGTCGCCTGGCCCAGGTTGGCGTAGAGGGCCTGGATCTCGACCGGACTCAGGGCTCGGTTGAAGACCGAGAACTCGTTGGCCATACCGTTGAGATTGCCGCCACTGTACCAGCTCGCCGAGCCGATGGTGAGCGATGTCGCGCTGGGGACATAGCCATGACTCAGGCTGGTGCTGCCGGCAAGGGTGCCGTCGATATACAGCCTCACCGTGCTGCCGTCGTAGGTGGCGGCAAGGTAGTACCAGGTATTCAGGCCGATCGGCGTGGGCGAGGAGACGTTGACGTCGGCCGTGGAAGAGCCGGAAACCGAGACTCCCGGCTGAAGGTTGCTGCCGATCCGCAAGATCCAACCGTGATAGTTACCATCGTACTTGCTGGCGAGGAAGTACTCGGTTCCCGGAGCCGGGGCCTGGGAAATGTTGAACCAGCCGCCGACGGTGAAGGTGGTCGAATCGAGCGCCGGGGTGTCGCTCGCGACGACCGTGCCACTGCCATTGAACTGGAACGCCTGGCCCACCACGCCCGGGGCATAGCCGACGGTGCCGGAGGTCGTGGCGTTGTCAAAGCCGCCACTGTCGTTGGTATTGCCGTTGCCTTGCCACTGGCCGACCAGCCCGGAGATCGCCGGCTGGGTGGCCGGGACATTGCCATGGTTGGAGTAAAGGGTCTGGACCGCGGACGGCGAAAGGGCCTGGTTGTAGATGCCGACCTGTTCAATCAGTCCGGTGAAGATCTCGGGGCTGTAGCCATAGGCTTCGTAGTAGAGGTCGCGGACGTCCTCGCCAATGTAGACGCCGATCCCGCTGCCCAGAGCGATGTCGGGCCCGGCCTGAGAGCTGTCGAACTGGCCGTCGATGAAGATCTGTCCGGTGCCGTTGGCCTCGCGGACGGCGACGATGTGGTGCCACTGGCCATTGGCGACCGATGCGTTGGACGTGATCTGGAAGCCGTACTGGCCATTGGCGTTGTCCCACCAGTAGACCTTGCCGCCCTGGACGGCGAGCTGGTACTCGCCGTTGCAGTTGCCGGAGTCGCGTTGCTGGATGATCACGCCGTCGCTGGAGGTCTTGATCCATACGGAGATGGAGAGTGGTCCGGTGCCGGTGACGTCGGCGGAGGTGGGCAGGGTGACATAGCCGCCGCTGCCGTTGAACTGGAAGGCCTGGCCGACGACCCCGGAGGCGTAGGAGACGCCGGTGTTCGTGAGGGTGCCGTTGCTGGAGCCTGCCGAATCATTGGCATTGCCATTGCCGTTCCAGTCGTGCACCGGGCTGGGAACCGTTGCCGGTGCCGTGGTGCTGGCGTTGCCGGCGTTGATGGCTGGGCTGCCGGGTAGGAGGGCCAGGGTTGGGGTCGGACCGCCGTTGAACTCGAGCGGGCCCAGGTCGGGGTTGACGTTGAGCAGGTCGCTGGCGATCAGGCCGATGGCCTCGCTGTTGACGATCTCGATCAAGTTATTGCCCAGCGAAACCACCGCGCCGAAGAGGTCGGGGGCCGCGGTCGCGCCGGTGGTCGTCACACTGTCGCCGGCGATGATCGCATCGTGGAGCGACGTCGTGCCCGACTCGACATACAGGCCGCCGCCATTGCTCGCCTGATTATCCGCGATCGTGCTGCTGAACACGTTCAAGGTGCCGGTGGAATCGATTCCGCCTCCATTGCCCGCGGCCACGTTGGAAGCGACTGTCGCATCAGTCAGTGTGAGCACGCCGAGGTTCTCAATGCCACCGCCGTTGCCGTTGGACGTCGCGCCGTTGTCGGCGACGGTCACACCGTTCAGTGTCAGTACGCCCTCGTTGAGGATACCTCCGCCTTTACTGGCCCGGCCATTCTCGACGGTAAGATGATCGAGGAAGACATTGGCTCCCTGGGAGATCTCGAAAACGCGATTGGTCCCACCACCGCTCAGGATGACTCCGGGCGCGGCCGAGGCGTCGATGGTGATGTTGCGAGCGATCAGGAGCTCGGTCTTGAGCGTGATTGTCTGGCCGGCCAGCGACGGGGCGAAGGTGATCGGAGTCCCCTGGGTGGCATTGGCGATCGCCTGCCGGAGCGATCCTGGACCGCTGTCGGCCGTGCTGGTCACGATGTCGGGCTGGCTCTCGACAGCCCCGATGTCGACCGCGGATCCCGCGATCCGCGGCAACCCGCGATGGTCGGTTGCAGGCAGGGTGCCTTGCGTGATGGTCGGTACGCCCTTGGCACTGTAGAGCAATTGGACCTCGGTCGGGCTGAGGGCCTGGCTATAGAGTCCGACCTGGTCGATCAGTCCGGTGAAGATCTCGGGGCTGTAGCCATAGGCTTCGTAGTAGAGGTCGCGGACATCCTCGCCAATGTAGACGCCGATCCCGCTGCCCAGAGCGACGTCGGGCCCGGCCTGGGAGCTATCGAGTTGGCCGTCGATGAAGATCTGTCCGGTGCCGTTGGCCTCGCGGACGGCGACGATGTGGTGCCACTGGCCATTGGCGACCGATGCGTTGGACGTGATCTGGAAGCCGTACTGGCCATTGGCGTTGTCCCACCAGTAGACCTTGCCGCCCTGGACGGCGAGCTGGTACTCGCCGTTGCAGTTGCCGGAGTCGCGTTGCTGGACGATCACACCGTCGCTGGAGGTCTTGATCCAGACGGAGATGGAGAGTGGTCCGGTGCCGGTGATGTCGGCCGAGGTGGGCAGGGTGACATAGCCGCCGCTGCCGTTGAACTGGAAGGCCTGGCCGAGGATGCCGGCGGCGTAGGAGACGCCGGTGCCAGTCAGAGTGCCGTTGCTGGAGCCGGCCGAGTCGTTGGGGTTGCCCTCACCGTTCCACTCGTGAACCAGGCCGGGCAAGGTCAGTGCGGTGCTCGAGTTACTCGTTCCGGCGTCAATGGCCGGGCTGCCGGGCAAGAGCGCCAGGGTGGGCGTGGTTCCGCCGTTGATCTGGAGCGTGCCGAGAGCGGGATTGGTGGTGAGGGCGGCGACCGATGAGGCGACGAGAGACGTTGAAGTCGCCAGGTTGTTGCTGCCGGTGATCGTGCCGAGATTGATGATGTCGTGCCCACCGGTGTTCGCGGCCACGATGCTGTTGACCAGGGCCAGAGACGCGCCGGCTTCGTTGTAGATCCCCGCACCATCGGTGGCCTGGCCGGCCTGGCCGTTGGTGCCGCTACCTGGGGACACGTTGCCGTCGGCGATCGTGGTGTTCGTGATCCAGGCGATGCCGGCGTTGTCGATGGCGCCTCCGTAGGCTTGTCCACCGAAGCTAGCGTTCACGCCGTTGTAACCCGAATCACCCTGGCCGCCCACAGCGTAGTTGGAGGCGAAGGTATCGTTGGTGGCTATCAGAACGCCACCCTGGGCATTGTAGATAGCTCCGCCGTGTGCAAAGCCGCCGAACTCGGCGCCTTCGCCGCCGGTGACCCAGTTGCCATTGAACGTGCTGCCGGTCACGTTGAGCGTACCCGTATTGTAAATGGCTCCGCCGAGGGCGTTGCCGCCGGGAGGAAGTGTCACTGGCACCGAGATAAAGCCGCCGGGAGGAACGGCCGTCATCAGACCCTTCACAGCGTTATTGCTCAGGTCCACGGCGTTCAAGTTCAGCGTGCCGGCGTTGTTGACCGCACCACCCAGGCCGCTGCTGTACTGGTTCAGGAAGCCGTTGGCCAGGGTCACGCCCGAGATCGAGGCCGTGGCACCAGGGTCGATCTTGAAGATCTCGGTGTTGTTTGTGCCGCTGATGGTCAGGTCGTTTGCGCCGAGGCCGATGATCGTCACGTTGTGGTTGATCTCGATCGGGCCGCTGCCCAAGGTGATCGTCTGGCCCGTGAGTGAGGGATCGAAGATGATCGGCTCCACGCCGCCGACGTCGTCGATGACGGCCTGGCGGAGCGAACCGGGCCCGCTGTCGGCGGTGCTCGTGACGACGTAGGGCTGGCTATCGAAGGCGCCGATGTCGGGTGTGCCGTTGTACGACCGGGAGAAGCCACGCTGGTCGGTCGTCTGCGGAATGGTCGCGTCGTTGTACAAGGTCTGGACCTGCACCGGGCTGAGGGCCTGGCTATAGAGGCCCACCTGATCGATCAGCCCGGTGAAGATTTCGGGGCTGTAGCCGTAGGCTTCGAAGTAGAGGTCGCGGACGTCCTCGCCGAGGTAGACGCCGATCCCGCTGCCCAGAGCGATGTCGGGCCCGGCCTGAGAGCTGTCGAACTGGCCGTCGATGAAGATCTGTCCGGTGCCGTTGGCCTCGCGGACGGCGACGATGTGGTGCCACTGGCCGTCGGCGACGGAGCGGGTGGAAGTGATCTGGAAGCCGTACTGGCCGTTGGCGTTATCCCACCAGTAGACCTTGCCGCCCTGGACGGCGAGCTGGTACTCGCCGTTGGAATTGTTGGGATCGCGTTGCTGGATGATCACGCCGTCGCTGGAGGTCTTGATCCAGACGGAGATGGAGAGTGGTCCGGTGCCGGTGACGTCAGCCGAGGTGGGCAGGGTGACATAGCCACCGGTGCCGTTGAACTGGAACGCCTGGCCGATGATGCCGCTGGCGTAGGAGACGCCGGCGCCGGTGAGCGTGCCGTTACTGGAGCCGGCGGAGTCGTTGGCGTTGCCCTCGCCGCTCCACTGGTGGATCAGTCCGGAGAGTGAAGGCGTGCCGACCGCGGGGACGAACCCGGTGTTGATGGCCGGGCTGCCAGGCAAGAGGGCGATGGTCGGGGTCGGGCCGCCGTTGTTAGCAAGCGGGGCCAAGCCGGGGTCGGGAACGTTGGTCAGGTCCGATGCGACGAAGCCCGTCGCGCCGGCCGGGTTGCCGATCAGGTTGTTACCCAGCGAGACGAAGGTGCCGTAGACGTCGGGGCTGGAGGTCGTGGCCGAGTTGGCGGCGATGATGGTTCCTTGAACCGTGACCGTGCCGCCCGCTACGTTGTAGAGGCCGCCACCGGCATTGGCGGCGCGGTTGTCGGCGATCGTGCTATCGATCAGAGTCAGAGTTCCGTTATTGTCGATGCCACCGCCGCCCTGATAGGTCGCGGTGTTGTCGGCGATGGTGCTATCGAGAACGGTCAGGGTCGCTTCGCTGCTGTTGAAGATGCCTCCGCCGTACTGGGCCGAGCTGTTCTCGATCGTCGAGTCAGCCAGCGTGAGAATGCCGTAATTGTCGATGGCTCCGCCGAAGAGGCCGGACCCGCTGGAGACCGTCAGGTCCCGCAGCGTGACCGTGGCTGTGCTGCCTACCGTGATCGCGGTGATCCCGGCGACAGCCCCGGCGCTGCCGTTCAAGATCAGGCCGGAGGCGCCCGTTCCGTCGATCGTCACGTCGCCTGTGATCGTCAGCCCGGCGGGCAAAGTGATCGACTGACCGGACAGCGAGGGAGCGAAGTCGATCTGGTATGAGCCGGGAATGGCGGCCGTGTATTCCAGGGCCTCGGACAGAGTCACCAGACCGTTGGCGGGCATGTCGGTCGAGGCGGCGCTCGTGACCGTGATGACGCCGCCTGAGACCAGCGTCGACCCTGTCTGGGAGACCGACCGGCCGGCGGGGTCGGACACGGTCAAGGTTTCGGCGTAAACGCCCGGAGCACTGGGCGTGAAACTGTAGGATGTGCCCGAACCAGTCTGGAACGGCTGGCCGTTGCGGCTGATGTCCCAGGAATAGGTCAAGGGAGACTCGACCGGGCTGGGATCGCTGGCGCTGGCCGTCAGGTTCACGGGCTTGCCGACCTGTGCGAACCGCGGCGTCGAGATACTGGTGAGCGTGGGCGGCAGTCCGGCGACCACGACCGTGCCTACGGAAGTCACGGGTCCGATGAACTGGACGTTATCGTTGTTATTCAGGTTGAAAATGTATTTCTCGACGGTGGCTGTCACCTGGTAAGTCCCGGCGTCGTCCGGGACGAAGCTGAACGTGCTATTGCCCGAGCCGTAAAAGATACTCGTGTAGTGCTCATAGCCCTGAGCCGAGGTGTAGGGGTAAAACGGCTGTCCGTCTTTGGTGACGGTCCAGGTTATCGTTGCGTTTGCCGCATCGCCATTGTTGATGATGGTAGAGTAGTCCGGGTCGATAACCTTCGCGCTCGTCGTTATGGCCTGCTCCTCGGTACCCTGCTGCGGCACGGAGAAATTCTGGATCTCGATGTTGTCCGTCGGCGGCGTGGAATTTCCGAGGTAGTAGTTTACGAAGTTGTAGCCGTCGATGCCGGCGTTGATGTAGAAATGCCCCCCTGATAGGACAACGAAGCCGAACCGTAAATGGTCGCACCAAAGATGTCGAGGTACGCATAAATGCTCGATGAGAACCCGTTATTGTCGATCGTGACCGAACCGCCAAAGCCCACACCGAAGAGACCGCCCAGGTCGAGCGTGAAGCCAGTCGAAGCGGTGAAGCTGAACGACCCATTGGTGTCGTAGTAGCCGGAGAAGGCAAACGTCACGATATTCAGGAAGTTGACGCTCAGGTTGCCATCTAGGCGAACGTCGCCTTGGTTGTCGGTGATCGAAGCCGAACCACTGGCGCTGAAGCCGAGCAGGTTGGCGCTCACGTTCGTGATCGAGACATCGTAAACACCCTGGATCGTATTGATGTCCACTTCGGCGTTGCCGCTCAGGTTGCCGAAGCTCAAAGGCAGGTTGATGGAGCCGCTCACACCGATATCCAGGATCAGCCCGGCCTGAGCGCCCCACTCGATCTCGGCATCGCCGACCACGGAGAGGTTCAGGCCGAACACGTTGAGCGTGGCATTGGCGGCGACATCCAGCCCATTGGCGTTGAGACTGAGGTCGAAGTTGCCGCCGATCGTGAAGCTTCCCGCGATTGCAAGCTGGCCGCCGGCATCGAACATGACGCCTGGCTTGATCGTGAGCGACTGGTTGTTGGTGATCTGTCCAGAATCCGGATTCACCAGGAAACCGGTGACTGTTTGGTTCGCGGTGGTCGTGTTGATCTCGAACTGGAAACTGGCATTGAAGCTGAAGTTTTCCAGGGAGGGCGACGAGGCCAGACTCGCCTGGAGTATCCCGTAGATGCCCGGTTGGGCCGTGTCGATGGTGATCTGCCCGTTCACATTCGCCTGGCCCAACGGCCCCAGCGTGGTCGTCCCGCTGGCGGCGATGGTTGTGCTGTTGGCGTTCGAGGTGAAGTCAAAGGTGCCGTAAATGTCGAAGCCCCCGACCAGCAGGTCGCCCGCCGCGTGGACCAGGATGTAGGGCGAATTGGTGCCGTTGAGTCCGGCCGGTAGGTCAATTCCGCCCACCGACTGGGGCTGGCCCGTCGAGTTGATTTCGAGCAGGTACGACGCATTCAGGCTGAAGCCGTAGTATGAGGGGATGCCCTCGGTCTGCTGGACATCGAGTGCGGCCACCAACCCGGGGGCGCTGCCGGCCGTGTTCAGGATCAAGCCGCCCTGGACCTGGAGCGTGAGTGCCCCCGCGAAGAAGAAATTGGCGTCCAGGCCGATGTCAAAGACGTTCGGCGCGACCAGGAAGTCAAACGTCCCGAAGAGGTCGATCGTGTTCTCGATGTCGAGGCTGCCGGTGGCGTGGATCTTGAAATAGCTTTCGGCCGGACTGCTGAGGTTGGGCGCCGCGGGAATGTTGACCGGCGGGCTGGTGCCCGGCTTGTTTGGGTCGTTGATCGACGGCGGCGTGAACGAGACGTTCTGATCCGTGGTGTTGAGCGTGAGATCGAACGTGTCGTTGCCCAGCGTGATGCCCGCCGCGGCCAGGGCCGGGCTGCCGCTGAGCGTCAGGTCGAAGCTCGCCGCAATGCCCTGATCGGAGATCTGGAGGAAGCCGGTGGTCGCGAAGTCGAAGTAGGGCGCCGAGGATGGACCAATCACCAGGGCACCGTTGACGTAGGCGTAGAACTCGGGATCGAGAGAACCGCTCGCGGTCGTCGTCGCCCCGAAGTAGATATCGAGTTCGCCGTTGATCGCGAACCAGGTCTGGTTGTTGAACGTGAAGCTGGCCGTGCCCTGCGCCATCAGGCTCACCGAATCGGCTGGCAATACGAAGGTTTCGGGCGTGGACTGACCGGAGATCTGAAGGGTCTCTTGCTGGCTCGTGCCCGTGGTGTTGAACCGCAGCACCGTGAGTGCGTTCAGACTGATGCCCAGACTCGCCAGTTCGGAGTTCTGGGGAATGGTAACAGCGAAGATGCCGTAGATATCGGGAGGAGTCACCACCTGGCCTTTGGTGTCGAGCACCGGCGGGTCGAAGTGGACGGTGCCATCGAGCGTCAGGAAGTCGCCAATGGGCGCCAGGCTGGCAGTGCCATCGACATTCAGGTCAAGTGTCCCCTGGTTCAAGTTGATGTGGAAGCTGGCCTTGCCGTTGATCGACAGGTCGGGCCCGCCGGGCAGGTCGGGGATGGTCAGGTCGACGCCTCCGGTGATGGTGATCGTCAGGCTCGACGCGGGCGACTGCGACCAGGCCGGGCTGCCCACGAACGTGAGCGTGTTGCCGTTGCCCGAGGTATCGGCCGTGCTGTTCCCTTGACCCTCGGTGAAGGCCCAGTCGGCCAGCAATCCCTGAACGCCGGTCCCCAGCGTGGCCTGGCCGTAATTTGCCTGGATGTCCGAGGCGGTTCGGGCGATGTTCCACACCCGGACGTCATCGATGGAGCCGTTGAAGTAGTCGTTGAGCGCGCCGAGGCGCCGACGGTGAGCGTCGTGCTTGCGCCCTGGATCGGCTGGGCTGGACTTGCTGGCGACCGGCATGCCGTCCTCATAGAGGGTCAGCGTGCTGCTGGTCTGATCGTAGGTGACGGCCCATTCGTGCCAGAGGTTATCCGTGCTGGCATAGGTCAGCGTGGTGCCGCCCGAGGAGACGACCAGGTTGTTGTTCGCGTCGAAGCCAACGTTGAGGTCCGAGCCGGTCTGGGCGTCATCCTGGCCGATAATCGTCTCGGCGCGGCCGGTATCGTTGCGGCGGCCCCAGAATTCGACGGTGTAAGAAGTGTTGTTGAGGTTGATGTTCTGCGCGGTGGCGTAGTCGGTCGAGCCGCCGCTGTTGAGCGTGATGCCGGTGCCGGCCTGCGGCGGGCTGGAGCCCGGTCCGGAGTTCAAGAGCGTGGGGGCCGCGGTGTACTGGAACTGGATGCCGCCGTAAATCGTCGCCAGCGGGGCCTGGCTGGGTGCCTCGACGGCGAAATCGAGCGCGGCCTGGCCCGAGGCCACTTGCGAAAGGTCGATATAGGCCGCGCCGGTCAGGGAGATCGAGTCGCCGACGGTGAGGGTGCCGGAAGCCTCGAGGATTCCATTGGTGCAAAGGACCAGGTTGCCGTTCAGCTCGAAGGCGTTGGTGGTCGCGTAGGCGTCGAACAGCGTCGCCCCGGCCTTGATCGTGACCGGCTGGCTGAACGGGTCCCAGGGATCGCTGCTGGACGCCTGGTTCATGACCTGCTGGCCGAGTTGATCTTCCCATTGCTGGAGCGTCTGGCTGTCGGGCTTGGTGAACTCAGCGTTGTTCAGCAGTTCTCCCGCGCTGGTGATCGGCTGAGCGATCGGGGTGAGCGGATCGTCAAAGAGGATCTCGCCGTAGAGGTCGGTCACCGCCAGGCCGCTGTCGGGGTCGAGAATGATCGGTGCGTTCACCTCGACGAAGGCGTCGAGCGGACCGTATTGCGAGATGCCGAGCCGGACCTCAAAGCCGGCGAGCCCCTGGATATCGAGCCCGGCCTCGATGCCCCCGTAGAAAACGGTCTTGCCTCCGACCACCTCGTCGGCAAAAAAGAGTGAGCCGCTGACCTTGCCGCCGAAGAGGTCGCCCCCGACCGCGATGCCTCCGCCGCCTAGCGAGTCGATCGGGAACTGGCCCGCCGCGAGCTTGCCGACGTCGATCACCGCGTCCTGGACCGAGCCGCTCAGCGTCACGGGGCCGAGTGACGCGTTGACCGAGGCCGAGAGGTCAATGGTGAAGTCGGCCGGGTCATTGCTGATATTGGGCCAGGTCAGGGCGAGCTTGGTGAGGCTGAACGGCAGCCAGGTCGGGAGCTGGAATGTCGACGCGGTCGCGTTCGGGTCGTTCACATTGAGCGAGACGCCGAAGTTTTTCGACGTGTCGAGCGTGCCGTCCGGCTTGATGTCGAAGTTGCTCGCGCTGCCGCCGATTTTGAAGCCTCCAGCCGACAACGTGACCTGAAGGGTGCCGATCTGGGCGAGATAACCGTCGGCCGCCGCGGTGTCGAAGGTGATCGCCGGCTGGCTTGCACTCGCGACGGCCTGGAGTGTGAGGTACGACCCGAAGGCGGCCTTGACGGTGTCGGCCGTGAAGGTGAAATGCCCCGCGTCGGCCGGGGCCAGGCTGATCGTCGCGTTGATTCCCGTCGCCTGCACCGAGATGGTCGACTTGGAAGAGGGGGACGAGCTGCCGACGTTCAGATCGGCCTCACCGATGCCGACCCCCAGACTGCTGTTGAAGCTCGCGCCGTTGCTGAAGCTGTATCCGAAGTTCGTCAGCGTGAGTGACGGGTCCTGAATGCTGACGGGCCCGAAGGTGATCGGCTTGGAATCCGTCAGGGAGAGTGTCGCACTGCCCACGTTGAAGCCGTCGTTCGTGATGGTCAGCTTGGTGACGTCGCCCTTCAGATGCAGCTCGGGCACGTTCACCTCAGCCGAGGCCACGCTGACATTCACGCTCACCGGACCGCCCGGCGGCGTGACCAGCGTCAAGCTCGGGGCCGTCGCGGTGATCGTCGAGCGCACTGCCAAAGTCGATCTCGGCGTCCGTGGCCGACACGCTGAGCGTCTGCGTGTTGAAGACGTAAGAGACATTGAAGCCATCCACCTTGGTGGAGAACGGCGGCGGATTGGCAGAGGCGGGATCGGTGAAGAGACCAACCTCGCTGGCGCTGAAGCTGATGCCACTGGCGTTGAACGTGTTTCCCGCTGCTTCATAGTCGATATTCGTGACCGTGATGCTGGGCTGCACGATTTCCAGCGGGCCCAGTTTCTCGGTGGCCGAATCGGTCAGGGTGGCGCCGTCGAGTGTGATGTGCTGGGGCGTGATGTCGAGCTTGTCGGCCGTTGCCTGGGCGTTCGGAAACTCCGGCGAAGTCAGGCTCACTGTGGCCGCGCTGATGTCGAACGGGACGGTCCCACCCGGGTCGTAAGTGAAACTCGGATTGGTGGCCGTGGCGGTCAGGAACTGCCCGAAGCCGAGGGTCAGGCCTTGAGCCTCAAGACTCAACGACTGGCTGGTGAAGTTGTACGTGCCGGTGAGCTGATTGACCGTCGCGGTGAAGGGGGCGGTTTGATTTGAGGTGCTGCTGCTCGCAAAGAGCGAAGCCGAAGCAGCGCTGACGGTGATGGCGCCGGCGATCGTGTTCGGGCCGAACTCATAATCAAAATTGGCGACAGTGACGCTGGGATCGGTGAACGATAGGATCCCCCCGAGGGTCTCGTTCCCCGAATCCGTGACCGATGCGTTTTCGAACTTGATGTGCTGGGGCGTGATGTCGAGGTTCGCAGCCGTGCCGGTCAGGTCGGGGAACGTGGTGGACGTCAATTTGACCGAAGCGACGTTGAGATCGAAGGAATTGTCTGTCAATCCATAGTCGAAGGATGGCTTTTGGGCGGTGACGGTCAGCAGCGAGCCGAAGCCGAGGGTCAGGTTGTCCGCCGAGAAGTCGAGCGCCTGGTTGGTGAAGTCGTAGGTGGCCGAGGGTTGGCTGATGGAGGCGGCGAAGGGTGGGGCGTTGCTGGAGGTGGAGTTGTCGAAGAGCGAAGCGGAATCAGCAGTGAGCGTGAATGAGCCAGTTATGGTGTTGGAAGCGAACTGGTAGTCGAGGCTGGAGAGGCTCAGCGAGGGGCTGGCGAGTTGAAGGGGACCAAGGTTTTCGGTGGCGCCCAATGTCGCGTTGGCCGCGTCCAGAGTGAGTTGCTCTGGCGTGATCTCGAGGTTGGTCGCGGTGCCGGAGAGATCGGCGAACTTGGTGGAGCTGAGGTTGACCAAGCCAGCGGAGATATCCAGCGACGAGGATGTACCCGGCGTGTAGGTCAGCGTCGGATCCGTTGCATCGACCGTGAGTAGCGTGCTGAAATTGATCGTGACATCCTTGGCCGAAATGGTCATGGCCTGTGTGCCAAGGTTGTAGTTTCCGTCGATGGACGAAGCGGTCGCCGAGAAGGGTGGGGTCTGGCCCGAGCTTCCCTCAAACAGTGACGCAGAACTGGCCTGCACTTCGACATTTCCGGACCACCCTTGTCCTTCAGGCGCGACATTGGAAAAAGTCAACTGAGCCTGGTTGACGGTGAGGTCGTTGCCGATCGTGATGACATCGGGTGCGGTGATCGTGCCGCTGATCACACCCTGGGAGAGCAGCGTGTTGATTTCTTGAGTAAGATCCACGGCCATCAGCTCGCGCGGTTCGAGCCGGTCGAATCCCAGTTTGTGGCCGCGAGCCGATTCCCGCCGACGCGGTCGCGGCGTCTGGCCGATCGATCCTTTCCGCCGGCTGGCCAGACGCCCACCATCGGTCTTCCCACTTTTCCAGAGATTCCAGGAACCGCTTCCAAACATCGTCTGCACTCCTCGACTCTTCGGAGCAACTCAATTTGGTGTGAAAGTGCCGGACGTGGACGGCCCATCACCGATGAATCGGCAAGACGGAGCGCCCTTGGGCTCGGGCACGAAGTTGTCGGCAAAGCCCCGTGGGCGGCGTTCTCAAGAAACGCACCATCCCCGGGCGCCCCTCTATTGCGGAGGAGCGAACCAAAACAAGCGTTTCAATCCGGAAGTGGCCGACGGCTGTGGCAAGGGCCGGTCAGTTGTCGTGGTCTTCCTGCCTATTCATGGTCAACCGCTGGTCGTTTCAGACAAGAACCGCGAAAATCTTGCTGAAAAGCTGGACTTTCCCCCATTTTCCCCTTCTCGCTGTTGTCATTCTCGGCATTGGTACACGCTTGGAGGCAAGCCAAGGTACTACCTCCACGGTTTCCCACGCGCTTGACCCGCCCGTTTCTCGTTGCTCTGATGGGTATTCTGACTGGCTCGAGCTGCGACCACAGCCGGAATCGGTCAGGTCATCCCGAAAACCTTGATCCGACCAACAGGAGTAACTGGCATGAAATGGCGATGCTGGAACGGGTTCGTGGCTTTCTATCTCTTGCCATTGCTGCCGGTCATCGCCGGCGTGGACCAGCCCGCACCCTCCGAGGACCTGCGTTCCGAGTTGAAGACGTATCCTCACAAGGTCGTCTTCGAAACCAATCGGGACGGCAACTGGGATCTCTACCTGGTGAACGCCGACGGTTCGTCGCCAGTCAACCTCACGCAGACACGCGGGATCGACGAGGTCTATCCCAAGCCATCGCCCGATGGGACGAAGATCGCCTATGTCGCCGATCAAGGCACGGGCGAACGCCGCGTGCGTGACGTTTATGTCATGAAGTCCGACGGCACCGATCGCAAGAAGATCGCCGACAATGCGCGCGAGCCCTGCTGGTCACCCGACGGCAAGTCGGTCGCATACCTCAAGGGCGAATTCGCGAAGTACAACCTGCAAGACTTCGCCACGCGGGGCATCTTCATCTACGACCTCGAGTCCGGCCAGACGCGGCAGCACCCGAACACCAAGATCGAGCACCTCTATACGCTCAACTGGCCCGCGGGCGGCAAGTGGTTTGTCTCGACCGTCCACGGCGGCATGGGCTTCAGCCATGCGATCATCGCCATCGAGACCGATGGCGACCGCGCGGTCGATCTGAAACTTGGCGGCTGCCGCCCCAATGTGCGATTCGATGCCAGGAAGATCACCTGGGGCCACGGCGATTTTTGCGCGGGGGTTGCCGATCTCGACCTGACCGGGGACATGCCCAAGGCGACAAACATTCACAACATCGTCGAAAGCAAGGATCCCGTGGAGACCTACCACGTCACCTGGTCGCCTGATGGCAAGTACATCACGTACACGACCGGCCCCAAGGCCACCAGGAAGAACCTCAGAGGGTTACTGCCCGAGTTTCCCGGAGTTGAAGCACCGGGGTGGAACGTCTGCGTTGCCGATGCGTCGCAGCGGAACCGTTTTGTCCCGTTGACCACCGACGGCAAGTCGAACAAGCAGCCGAGCTTTCTGTTTGTTAAGGAGAATCCCAGGCCATGAACTTGGGCCCCATTTTTCAACGGATCGTCATTGTAAGCTCGCTCATTGTTGTGATCGGGTCTGGCCTGTGCTGCGGACATCGCGAATCGCCCTCGGGCTCAGGCACAAGCCCCGGCAAGACGACGGGAACCTCAACGCTTCCCGTGGTTCACGATGCCAGCGGCATGGCCATGGTGCTGGTTCCGGCGGGTACACTGCTCATGGGAGATCGTGGCGGCCATTCCAACGAATTGCCGGTGCATGAGGTGAAGCTTGGCACATTCTATATAGATGTTTACGAAATTTCGCAAGCGGACTTCGCGCGTTATAACCTGCCGAACCCCTCCCATTTCAAGGGATCTGAGCTCCCTGTCGAGCAGGTTACCTGGCCGCAAGCAGCGATCTTCTGCAACACTCGTTCACGCGCCGAGGGGCTTGAGCCCTGTTACAACGAAGATACGGCCGAATGCAACTTCAGAGCAAACGGCTATCGCCTGCCCACCGAGGCGGAATGGGAATACGCCTGCCGGGCCGGCGGCAAGACAGCTTACTCCTTCGGGGCCGACCCGGGTCAGCTTGGCCGCCATGCCTGGTTCAAAGAGAATGCGAACAAGAAAACTCATCCGATCGGTCAGAAGCAGCCCAACGGATGGGGTCTGTACGACATGCACGGCAACGTGTCGGAGTGGTGCAACGATATTTACGACGAGGCTTACTACCAGAAATCCCCATCAGAGAACCCGATAGGACCCGCCGAAGGTAAGCAGTACGTATTACGCGGAGGCTCGTGGGCGTCGAGCGCCGACGCGACCCGGTCGGCATACCGTATGGGTGAAGACTCCGGCTTTTCCGACGCCTGCCTGGCTCGCGACGCGATCGGCTTCCGGTGCGTACGCAAGGCTTCTTCGCCTTCGCCAGCCGTCGCCAGGTGAAGCGCAAGCAGAGAAACCGTCCTTCCCCACCACCCGATCAACCGTACTTCGAGCATGCTGTTTCACACCTGGGTCTTCGCCGTTTTCTTCCTGATCGTCTACCCCGTCTACCTGTTGGTTCGCAAGAACAACAGGCTGATGAACATCTGGTTGATGCTCGCGTCGTACACGTTTTACGGGTGGTGGAACCCGATTTACCTCTTGTTGCTCTTTGGCACCTCGGCAATCGATTACGCCATGGTTCTGCTCATGGAGCGAAGTGGCCCGCGCGGCCGCAAGCTCTGGCTGATCATCAGCCTGGTGAGCAACTTCGGCTTTCTGGGTTACTTCAAGTATTCCGGTTTTCTCACCGCAAACATCAACGCGCTCTTTGATTCTTTCGGGATCAACTTGCAGTTGCCCGATCCGGTGGCCTACCCGAACTCCGTTCTGGCGTTTCTGGGAGTCCCGGAGGACCGTCTCTTCACGCAAGTGATTCTGCCGATCGGGATCTCGTTTCACACATTCCAGTCGATGAGCTACACGATCGACGCTTACAAGGGCGTGATCCCGACCGAGCGCAACTTCATTCGCTTCCTGACTTTCGTCTCATTCTTCCCCCAGCTCGTGGCCGGGCCGATCGAGAGGGCAAGCAACCTTCTGCCGCAGCTCCAGGGAACCCCCAGAATCACTCGGCAGGACCTGGCCGATGGACTATCCCTTTTCCTCGTCGGGTTTTTCAAGAAGGTGGCTCTGGCCGATTACCTCGCGCTCTATGTCGATCGCGTTTACGAGGCACCCAGCCAGTTCGGTGCCTCGGCGCTGTTGCTCGCGACCGTGGCATTCGCCTGGCAGATCTATTTCGACTTCAGCGGATACACGGACATGGCGCGGGGGATCGCGCGGGTGATGGGCTTCCACATGATGCTCAACTTCAACAATCCATACACGGCAATCGACCTTGGCGATTTCTGGTCACGCTGGCACATCAGCCTGTCAACCTGGTTCAAGGATTATCTCTATTTCCCCCTCGGCGGCAACCGCAAGGGAGAGTGGATCACCAATCGAAACTTGATCATCACGTTCGTGGTATCGGGCATCTGGCATGGCGCAAACTGGACCTTCGTGGTCTGGGGCGCCTTGCATGCGCTGGGGCGGTGCTGCACGCGCGGGCTTGAACGTGCGGACTGGTACGTGAACCATGTCCCCAAGGCTTTCAAGCAGGCCTGGGTCTTCGTTTTCGTCTGCTTCGCCTGGATCTTTTTCCGGGCGCAAAGCCTGCAGGATGCCTGGCTGATCATTCAGCGGATCGGTAGCGGGGGATGGACTGATCCGGGGTTTCCCATTTTGATGTTACTCCTGGTTCTGTCCGTATGGGTTTACCAGCTTCTCTTCACGGGCGGTCCCCGCTACGTGCGTTTTCTATCCTCGGCGCCGGTGCGACTCGGGCTCGTGATCGCAATGATCGTCTACCTTTTGACGGTGGCTCAGCCGAGCACGAGGCAATTTATCTATTTCCAGTTTTGAGATGTGTCAAGACGAGACTCTCGAATAACCGCAGCCGCCGATTGGCGGAGGATTGAAGAATGGCCGGGCCGGATTTCTCGAACGTGGTTCGTCTCGGTTTGCGCGAGTGGGCCGCGGTCGGGCTCTGCACAATCGTTTTTGTCGTGTCAGCGCCGAGAGTCTGGCAAAAGAATGAGGCTTTCGAACCGGGCCCGGACTACAGGATGCCCTACGACCTGAGCAATGATTATTGGTTCTATGACCGCTACACGAAAGTGGCTGCGCAGACGCATGAGTGGATCGTTATTGGTGACTCGGTGGTGTGGGGGCAGTATGTCACCCCCGAGCAAACACTGCCCCACTATCTCAACGCGCTCGAAGGCCGGCCTCGGTTCGCCAACCTTGGGCTCGATGGTGCGCACCCCATCGCGCTCGCGGGGTTGATCGAGTTCCATGCGACTGGAGTCAGAAACAAGCCGGTACTTTTGCAGCTAAACCCGCTGTGGCTGAGCTCGCCGCGGCGCGACCTGAGTGCGAACGAGGAATTTCAGTTCAACCATCCCCGGCTGGTGCCGCAATTCGTGCCCTGGCTCGCGCCTTACAAGGAGTCAATCTCCTCGCGCATCGGCGTGATCGTCGAACGAAGTGTGCCGTTTCTCGGCTGGGCGAGCCATCTTCAGCAAGCTTTTTTCGAGCGCACTGATATCCCTTCATGGACGCTGGAGAGGCCAAAAGACAACCCTCTGAAAGCCCTGCGGGCGGGCCTGCCTCCGTCCGACAGCCTCTTGCGACACGAGCCGGTGCCCTGGTTCAAGCACGGGATCACCAAACAAGACTTCCCCTGGGTCGAGCCAGCCAGCTCTCTCCAGTGGCGCTTTTTCAAAAAGGCGGTCGACGTGCTCAAGGCACGCGGTAACCGTGTCTTCGTTCTTCTAGGTCCGTTCAACGAACACTTGCTGACCGAGCAAAGTCGAGAGCGATTTCACTCGGTGCGTGCCGCTCTGGAAGCCGAGCTGAAGGCACGAGGCGTTGAAGAGTACAGTCCTCTTGCTCTGGCGAGCGATCAGTATGGCGATGCCAGCCATCCCCTGGCACCCGGCTATGAGGCACTTGCGCGAGCTGTTGACGCATCTCCCGCACTGAGGTGCACATGCCACCAATCAGGACTCAAGCACCCGGCCGTCCTTCATACGGATGACGCGTTTCGCCGTGGCAGCGACTACCGAACTGTGTGTGATGATGACCAGAGTCAAACCCTTTCGCTGTCTCAGATCTTCGAGGAGCTGAAGGACTTCATCCTGGCTGCCGCTGTCCAGGTTTCCGGTCGGTTCGTCGGCAAGCAGAAGGCATGGTTCATTGGCCAGGGCGCGTGCGATGGCGACGCGTTGCCGTTCGCCGACCGAGAGATGCATGGGCCTGTGGTGCCGGCGATGGGACAACCCGACTTGTTGGATCAGGGCCTCCGCACGCTCGATACGCTGGCGTCGGCTGAGCGCGGTTTCGAACATGGGAATCTGCACGTTCTCCAGCGCGCTCAATGTGCTCAAAACGTGAAAGGACTGGAAGACGAAGCCGATTTCATGGGCTCTGTACCGATCACGGTCAATCTGGGACAGGGGAGTGCCTCGGAAGAAGATCTCCCCCGCAGTTGGGCGATCGAGCCCGCCCAGCAGGTGCAAGAGCGTGCTCTTGCCGCAGCCACTCGGCCCCATGATTGCGAGGTACTCGTGGCGTCGGACTTCGAGCGAGACACCGCGCAAGGCCTGGACCGCGCCATCGGGATACGTCTTCGTTAACCCCTCGGCGCGGAGCAGCAAGTCTGAGTTAGCCGGGCTTTCATTCATGGCGCAGCGCCTCACTCGGGTCGAGCGATGCGGCGCGTACTGCCGGATAAATGCCTCCCAGCACGCTCAGCAACACGCCCAGGAGGAGTCCCAGGACGATGATCGACGGCGGCAGTTTGGGATTGATGAATCCGCGCGCTGTCGGCGCCATGAGCAACATGCGAATACCAATCACAGCGAGTAACACCCCGATTGCCGCACCGATCAGGCCGAGGCACACCGACTCCCCCAGGATCAAACGGAGCACGCGGGATCGCCGCCAACCTATTGCTCGCAATACTCCGATTTCCTGAGTTCGCTCGAAGACGGCCATGATCATGGTGTTAAGCATCCCGACAGACCCGAGCAGCAGCGCAAGAACTGTCGTTGCCCAGGCCATGGCCCTCGCCAGCCGGAGTTGAACGTCACGCTGCACGTAGTCTCTGGCCGGAGTCGCGGCCACACCGGGAATCTCCGCTTCGATCCGCTTTCGAAGATCGGCGATTGCACCCGGATCGGCCGACCGGGCCTGAATGACGAAGCCGGTGACCTGTCCTTCACGGCCCATTATCCGCTGGAGTGTCGACAGGGGGACAATGAGTGCACCGCTTTCGAAGACACTCTCACTCTCGTAAATCCCGATGACCCGAAACGGTTCGCCCGCGACATCGAGATCGTCGCCGACTTTCTTGCCAAGATTGAGTGCCAGAACACGCCCGAGCAACGCAACGTTCCTTTCGCCGGAACCGAATGTACGACCGTCGAGAAGACTCGAGCCTCGAAAGAGCAGGCTGCCGCTTTCCCAGCCATTAATCAGTGCGCTGGCAATCTGAGCCTGCTCGAAGCTCACCGTGTCCATCAGCGAAGGCGCCACGTCGGCGACTCCATCCAGAGCACGGAGTCGATCGACGAGTTTCTGATCGAGCGCACTCGAGAGCTGGTTGCTGGTCCCCGCGCGAACCACAACCAGATCGATGCCTTTGCCCACGAAGAGCGTCAAGAACGACTGCTCGAAACTCCAGGCGATTCCAACGAGATCGAGTACGGCCGCGATCGCCACCGCGAGGCCGGTCGCGGTGAGCATGGTACGGGTCCGGCGCCGGAACAGGTTGCGAGAGATTAATGTGAAAAATCGCATATGTCAAATGATCTGCACGAGTCGCTCGGGACCGGGGTTTTCTTGGCAGCCGCCAGTATCAAGCCGGCGCTCGGGCGACCAGCACGTAACCGAGGCCACGCCATACTTCGTGATACTCGACCTCGGAGAAGACACGCCCGGCAATTTCCTTGACGTCGAGGGTACGGAATTGCTCGACCATTTCGGTGAAGCTGTCACCCAGGTGCATGAGCCGAGACACGATCCAGCGATCGAGACCCGGCAGACCCAGTTTGTGGCCTAGCATCCGGTCGGTCAAGTTGGGCATCTCGTCGGAGATGACGATCGTCGCTCCGGGACGCACCACGCGCAACATCTCGCGCAGCGCACCTTCCGGATCGTTGAAGTAATTGAAGGCTCCGATGCTCAGTACAGAATCAAACTGCGCATCGCGAAACGGCAGCGTCTCGGCCTCACCCTGAACCAGACGAACCTTGGGACCCGCACTGCGGGCGCGACACGCCTCAAGCTGTGTCCAGGAGACATCAATTCCCACGACCTGCCAATCTGTCGGCATCCAGGGAAGGTAGACGCCGTCGCCTACGGCCACGTCGAGTAAGTTGAGTCCCGGGAACTGTGGAAGGTGTTTGAGAACCTGGTTCCGCGCCGGCGCTCGCCCCCGTTGCACCACCAGGTGAACTTCTCCCAGAACCGGAATTTGGGCCAGAGCGGGCTGTCGTAGAATTCCTGAGCCACGCGATTGTTCAGATCGCTTTGTTCCTTGATAATCAGGATGCCGTCGCGGATCGGAAAGCTCGTGTCGCACCCCGCACAGCTCAACGCCGAATCCACCGGAAGCAGAGCCCCCGCGCACCGGGGACAGCGCAAGAGCTCGAAGTCTTCGCACCAGGTGGATGTCCCTACCAGTTCCTCGGGAAGTGTGCTCATAACAATATCCTCAAGACAGTTTTGTCGTGACTGGATTGCGTTTGGGGTCAGGATGGATCAAGCAATAGCCCAGCCGATTCCAGATCGGTAGCCGGGCCGCGTCGGGCCAGACCCGGTTCGTGAGTGCGGGGAGATCGACATCATACTGAAACACCATGTCGACAAACTCGGCGTCGAGGCCGAGTTGACGGAGCCAGAATTTATCAATTGCCGGCCGGCCGATAAGATGGCCGATGCCCGCCCGGTGCATGCCGGGCGTCTCGTCGGCGACAACCACGAGGCCTGCCGAACGCGTAACCCGGCGCATCTCGCTCAACGCCGCGGCATGATCCTCGAAGTAGGTGAACCCGCCGATCGAGTAACAAGCGTCGAACGTCGCGTCCGGAAAGGGGAGCCGCTCGGCCTCGGCCCAGGCCAGCCGGCCCTTCATTCGCGGGAAGCGATCGCGGCAGGCGAGGAGCTGGGACCGCGCGATGTCCACTCCGTAGACGGCCCAGGATTGCGGAAGAAAGCCCAGGTTCTCTCCGTCGCCGATTCCCACCTCGAGCACGCGAGCCCCCGAGTGAGTCGCTGCCATGAGATGGCGAAGAATCGACATGCGTGCCCGCCTGGCCCCGCCTTGCAGCGTCAAGAACAATCGCTCCCACTTCCTGAAGCGGCCCCAGCCTGGACCCTCATAGAAGTTCGCAACGATGCGATTGCGCCCGCAGAGCGCGCCGATCGCCTGGGTGATGTCGTCGCGAGTTTCGCAACCACACCCACAACCGGGGCAATGGTCGTTCCCTTGAAGCAACATACCGCAGTCGATGCAGCACGCCAGTTCGCAGAGCGATGGTTGTGCAGCCTCTATCAGGTTCGGGGACATGAAGGTCTTCTCCAACCGTGCGGTCCAATCAGAAATCGACGACGAGCGCCTCGGGGCCGGCCCGGCGCATCATCCAGTCGAAGACGCGATCGGGCATGATCTTGAGGATCGCCAGGCCCCACCGCATCGACCAGGGAAAGACACAGTTTCGGGGGCGATTCAGGATGGCCTTCACCAGGTATCGCGCGGCCTGTTCCGGTTCGATCATCTTGACTTTTCGCTTGTATGGAACACTGGTGCTCATCGCAGTGCGAACAAATCCCGGGCAAACCGTCGTCACCGAGATACCGCGTCGGGCCAGGCCGGGCCGTAGCGCCTCGAGGTAGGCGATCAAGGCGGCCTTGGATGCCGAGTACGAGATCATCCAGGGAAAGCCGCGATATCCCGCCATGCTTGCGACACCGACCAGATGTCCTCGCCCGCGGAGGAGCATGCCGGGTAAGACGGCCTCGATTGACTCGGCGACGCCGAACATGTTGACCTCAAAAGTGCGCCTCAGGGTGTCCAGCGCCAGGTCCGGCACCAGCGTGAGTGTTCCGAATCCCGCACACGCCAGGAGCACGTCGATTTGCCCGAGAGTTGCCTCGATCTGCTTGACGGCCTGGCGGAGCGGTAGCCGCCGTGAGACGTCGGCGGTTTCCGTGACGAACGTCGCACCCGCGTCCCGGAGTTGGCATGCCAGTGACTCCAGGCCCGTCGCGTCGATATCGATCAGGCCCATGCGCACGCCGTGGCGGGCCAGCTCCAGCGCGGTGGCACGGCCAATGCCGTTGGCAGCGCCCGTGATCAAGACCAGGGGTAGATCGCTCATCGCCAAACCTCACAGTTTTCCGCAGGCTGAAGAGAGTCCAGAAACTCACGCACGGCCAGGACAAACCCTTCGGGATTTTCCTCGGGGGCACGGTGCTGCGCACCGGGGATTCGCAGTCCCCGGCAATTCGGCATGTGTTCGATCAGGTGATCGGCCGTATTCAAGAAGGGGGAGCTTTCACCATAGAGCGCGAGTGTGGGCTGTGTTACGCCGCTGATCTGCTCGGACGAGAGTCCATCGGCCAGCTTGGAATCCCGTCCACACGTCGTTCCGGCAAGCCGCAATACCCGCTTCAAGGCGGGTAGGCCCACGGCCTGTCGAAAGCGGAGCAATCGCTCGTTGTCCAGGTGCCGCACCTGGTCGAAAAAGGTTGTCAAGTCGTACCAGGTATCCGACGAAAGACTCACTCCCGCCTCTTCGGCCTCATGACGAAAGTTTTGCCAGTGCCCCCACCGGCTCACGTCCTCGAGATGCCGCAGAGCCGGATAGTAGGGGTCGGAGAGAACCAGAGCATCGACCCGCCGCGGCGCGATCACGGCGGCGTGCATGGCGATCACGGCCCCGAAACTGTGGCCCACCAGCCGCGCTTGCGCAATATCCAGAACGTCAAGCAAGCTTAGCAGGTCCTGGGCATGGTCGAACGACGTGTAGCCTTCGGTAGGGGCATCCGTGTAGCCGTGCCCGCGCAGGTCGTACGCCGTCACACGATGAGTCTCGGCCAGCACGGTAATGGTCCGCGAGAGGAACCAGATGGAGAGGTCCCCGGTCAGTCCGTGGATCAAGACCAGGTCGGGGCCCGATCCCGCTTGCTGGACGTGGAAGGTCAAGCCGTTTGCCGTGATTCGAGGCATATTCCGATCGGCTCCGAGAGAAGATACCTTGCAAGTCACCGGTCAAAGATAACATTGGAGGAATGTAATCAGTTCGCTGACTCGAAGATCGCGCTGGTCACGTCCACCCAGTTCGGCCAGAAGTTGATCGAAGGGAACCCGCCGCCCCGATCGCTGCTGGATGGCCTCGCCGAGGACCACGGCATCGATGGATGCCAATCCCAGGTCGGCGAAGAACCGTGTTGCAGGATCAATGGGTGTCACCGGGTCGACCCCTAGCGTTTCGCGAAATACGCACCGTAGATCCTCTAGAATCACATCCTCCGATTTGAGAGCACTCATCAAGATACCTCTTCTCCGAGAGTCCATGCCCAGATATGATTGCCCCGTTTGGCCGTTTGAACCTGAATGGTTATCCCAGCGAGAAACGCCGGGGTCATTCCACTGTCAGCTCGCAGTGCGACGCGAGCAGTGCCAGTCTCAGGATCGAGCTTGATCACGCTCAAGGCGGTCGCTCCGGCCGCGGGGCCAAGTCCGCATGCCTTGGCGGCCGCCTGCCTCGCGGATTTGCATATGGCGATCCACTCACCCGGCGATGTGTGCGTTCCGACTGGAATGTCTAGAAGCTCCTGATCCACCACAGAGCGGAGCTCACCACCCTCGGAAGAATCAAGGATGGGCTCGATGTCGATTCCGACGTGAGCCCCGGGATCACGAGCAGCAAGGGCGACGACAATTCCATCAGTATGTGCGATCGAGATCGCCGGTAGCTCATGCTGCTCCGGCCGCGCGAGGTCACGAAGCCGGGGCGGACTGTCCGTTTCTTTGACGAGCTCAAGATCGGCGGGGAAACGGGGTGGATCTCCCGCGGCAAGCCAGAGTCGGCGGGCGGCTTCCTTGGCCGCGATTCGGCTCCAGAGGCGATGGGTGCGGTGGAGGTCAGAGTCGGTCTCCGACAAATGTGCGGTCAGTTCGTCCGGACCAAGCTGGATCTGTTCAAGCACATCTCTCCAGATTGGTCTGGCCATGTCGCCCGGTGGAGAGAGCCAGACAGCCACGGCGTCGCTCTCTGCCAAACCGGGGAGCGATAACTCCTCGCCGATCAGGATGGTGTCGGGTGCTCGGAAGACGTCGCGATACCGCGCGGGCCAGTAGAATCGCCAGTCTTCCCAGTCGCGAATCCGGATCCAGACGGAGCCATCAGGTCGGACAAGTTCGGCATCGACGTAGACGCGATGTCGTTCGATATCTCGGACCTGGATTCGACATGAGATCTCGGTCCCCGTTTCGGGCGTCGGTCCATGGATCGACAGCCGTCCCATGCGAAGCGGGAAGATGACGTCGCCCTGTTCCAGGCAATCCAGGCCCCAGCATCCCAGCAAGTGAGTAAAGGTGTCCAGAGCGATCGGATCGGTGAGGAAGGTGGTCGTCTCCTCGCTCGACCTCAGGAGGCCGTTCAGTGGACGCACGACGATCGTTCCGGAGATGCCTTCCTGGCTGACTGGCCCGACCTCGGTCAGTGCCTGCATGGGCGGGCCGTGGAACAGCCATTGCTCACGGTACAGTTGCTCGGCCGTGAACTTGCTGGCGCGGAGTTGAGCCGGATCGAACACCGAAGCCGTGATCGGGTCGGAAGGCTGATCGGTGAACCGGACCGTACCTTCATAGACCAGGCGTTCCGTGCCTGAGGCAGAAGCTTCGTCTTCCTGAGTATGGCGGAGGCTGACGTGTACGCTACGAGGGTCCGCCGCAACGCATTCGCCGTGGATGATCAACACTCCACCACAACTGTACGGAACCCACCTGTGAGCGCGGACATCAAGCAGACTTTCAAGCATAAGACCCGGTTGAACCAGCAGTGCACCGGCCTCGGCGACGATCTCGGCCATCACGCTGAATGGCAGCACCGGCAGCCCTTTGCGCGACGGGTCAAGGGCCGAGACGCGACGACCCCCGAGGGTATGGTTCTCCGCCACGGGATCGTCGAGCCCGTCCAGCATCAAGTGGCTCACGATCTGTCGTCCCGGTTCCCACTCCTGGATTGTTCCGATCCATGGTCCTGGCTGGGCATGGTCCAGGAGATCGCCGGGAAGTGACCCACCGGCTCCGAGCAAGTAGTTCTGCATGACCTCGTTCTGGGTGGTCAGAAAGGCTTTCATCGAATTCAGGAAGCCGAGCATCGCCTCTTCGGCTTCGGGCATCGATTGGCCGCCGTTGGTGGTTGCCAAGGGCATGGCACTGGCTGGCTGGGATGGATCGCTCGATCCAAACCAGAGGTCGGAGATGTCGTTGGGAAGCCCAATTCCGGATCCGCCATGATGACCGTTACCGTTGGCATGACCATTTCCGTGATGCCGCGAATCATGCACTGGATCGAGCTTCTGTGCCAACCTCTCGACGCCCTGGCACGCGCAGGCCGGCTCGTTTGAGAACCGCGTTGCCAGGGCATGCCCTTGATCAGACCGATCGCGGAGACGAGCGATCAGGCCATCGGACAGTTTCATCTCTGGGAAATCGAGTTCCAGGCCCGGCAAGGAGGTTGCCGCGGCAGGTGGTTCTACAAGATCAACCCGCCTGGGCCTTCGACGTGCGTAGAGATACCTTGGGTCAAGCGACAGCCCTTGTGCAAAGAGTGATGCCACCAGGTGGTTAAGCTGGGCTGTGCCCGAGCGACGGGGTACGTTGGCGGCCACGGCAAAAGCAGGCCGCCCGCGGAGAATGTCTTCGACATAGCCGCACAAATTTCCTCGCGCCCCCACATCTACGAAGATTCGCAGGCCGTCGCGGTACATTGCCTCGATCGTGTCGCGAAACTCGACGTGCCTGGTCCATTGCGCGACGGCCAGCCGGCGAATCTCCTCGATCGACTCGGGCATGCGTTCCGCGGTCGAGCACGAGTAAATAGGCAACTCGGCTGTGTGCAACTCCAGACTCTCATAGAAGGCGGCAAGCGGCGGAAGTACGGCCGAGAAGGCCGGCGTATGATAGGCGCGGGAAAAGGGGAGTTCCTCGCAGACCACGCCTTCGGCGCGAAGGCCGGCGACAACGTTGTCAACCTCGTCGTGTGGTCCGGCGATGACAACCTGGTGAGGGCAGTTGTCGATTGCAACCACGACCGATGGCCCGGCCGTCCGGCACGCCGCTTCGGCCCGCACGCGATCGGTCCCGGCGGCAACCAGCCGTGCGGCGGGAATCGCACCTGTGGCTTCCAGTTCGCGGAAGACCGCGGCGAGCCGGCTCAACTGTTGCTCGAGCGCATGCTCGGTCCGCAACGCGCCCGCGGCCGCGATCGCAGGCAGCTCCCCGCTGCTGTGGCCGGCAACCGCATCGGGACGCAATCCCAATCGCGTCAGCACCTGAAAGATCGCCCACTGAGAAGAGAGCACGGCCGTCACCGCGGTGTCGGTCGCCCAGAGGGCGGCCGGTGTGGCTCCGGAGCTGCCGAACAGATGATGGCTGGGAGGCACCTCCTCGCCCGATTCGCAGGCGATCCGGTCAGCCGTGTCAAGCACGGCACGAAGCTCGGGGAAGTGCGGGCAGAGATCCGAGAGCATGCCGGGATACTGCGAACCTTCTCCCGGGAAGAGAAACGCAAGCGTCCCTTTCCGACCCAGAAGCTCCGCCCAGTAGTAAAGTCCGCGGGCATCCCTGACCTGGCGGCAAGAATGGTCGCGGAGCCTGGGCTCCATCGCGTTCAGGTGCACAAGCAATTCTTCGTGGGAGGCAGCCACAATTCCTAGCCGGGCGTATCCGGAGGATTCCAGAGCTTCGGTATTGAGCGTGAACGCAAGATCCTTGAGGGAGTGACCGGTCCTATTTCTCAAGCGATCGCGTAGCCATCCGACACGATCAGCGAGTCCGGCCCGATCCTCGGCCGCCAGCAGAAAGGCCTCGGTATCCCATTCCAGGAGAGCACCGGGAGTGATTCCATCGGCCGAGGCCGCATGCTCCTCGAGCACGGCGTGAGCATTGATTCCGGCGAAACCGAAAGCATTCACCCCTGCGCGTCGCGGGGTCCGTGAATGGCCGTGAATCCACGGCCGAGGCGCGGGCAAGAGTTCGAGTCCGCTCGACGCCAGCCGTGGGGCCGGGCAATCCGCACCGCGTGTCGGCGGCAGCACGCGGTGGTGCAGCGACAGGGCCGTCTTGATGAGACCGGCCATGCCGGCGTCTGGCATCGCGTGGCCGATCTGCGAGGAAACAGCTCCCAGAACGCGTGCCCCGTACTTCGGCGGCGGAAACACATGTCGCAGCGCACGCAGTTCGGCTCGATCGGCTGCCGGCACTCCGAGCCCGTGCCCCTCGATCAACCCGACAGTGACCGGATCAATGCCCGCCGCGCGATGGGCGCGGAGGATGGCACGAGCATGACCCTTGCTGCTCGGAGACGTGAGGCCGCGGCCCCGCCCGTCGCTGGCAAGTCCAATGCCCTTGATCACGGCATAAACCCGGTCACCGTCGCGTTCGGCGTCGCTCAGCCGCTTGAGCACGACAACGCCGACGCCTTCTCCCGGAACAAGGCCATCGGCATCGGCCGCGAACGGTCGCGCTGCACCTGATCGCGAGAGCACGCCGAGCTGATTGAACACGAGCGGGAAGTCGACGTCGGCCTCGACATAGACTCCCCCCACCAGGGCCAGGTCCGCGCGGCGTTCGCGGAGAGCCCGGCAACCCAGGTCCAGGGCCACCAGCGACGAGGCGCTCGCGGCATCGACCACGAAGCTGGCTCCGCTCAGGTCGAGCCGGTCGGCAAGCCTACCGGCTGTCGCGTTGGTGAGCTGGCCGGGAATCGTCGCGGCCTCGAATGGGGGCAAGCTCGCCTTCAGATCATAGCGCAAGAGCTCGAGGTCTTCGGCCGTCCACTCAGGATGGATCGCGGCCAGCAGGCCCACTGTCTGGGCAACGATCCGGCCGTGCTGAAGCCGGACCAGGTTCCCGCGGTTGAAGTAGTTGCCTCTACCGATGACGATCTCGACCCGCCCGCGGTCGAGATGACGCGGGCTGATGCCGGCGTCGGCCAGCGCAGTTTGGGCTGCGTCCAGAACAAGGAATTGTTCAGGCTCACCTCCCAGGACAGCCAGCGGCATGATTCCTTGCGCGGCAGGGTCGAATGGGACCGGTGTGTCCAGGTAGCCGCCACGCCGGATGGCGACGCGGTCGTTGTCGGACGAATCAGGATCGTAGAACGTCGCCAGCGGCCAGCGCTCGGGCGGGACTTCTCGTGTCATGTCCCGGTTCGCCAGGATATTGGACCAGTAGGCGTAGAGGTCTGGCGCGCGCCGGGAACCGGCAAGCCATGCCGACCAGGGCAATTTCGCGTGGCCTGACGCGGCTCATCCTACTGCCTCCAGGAGCCGTGGCATCCTGACAAGAGGCGCATCCAGCGTGCCTAGCTCCCCCGCAATGACAACCTCGACATCACCCTTGCGTCCGCGAACGAGTTCGTTGACCAGGGCCGTCACCCCGACCTCGGGAGAAATCATCCCCAGTCCCTGGGAACCGAGATGGTCTTCGAGCTCGGAGACCATGCCGATCCCCGACCACGGTCCCCAGATGGGCGCAACGACACGGCCCGGCCAGCGCCGATCAAGCCAGATCGCCAGCTTGTTGAGGGCCTCGTTGGCGGCGGCGTAGTCGGATTGACCGCGATTTCCAAAACGTCCCGCGATCGACGAGAAGAATACCGAGAACCGGAGCGATTCGGGTCGGAGAAGCCGCGCGAGGTTGAGAGCGCCTTTGAGTTTGGTATCGAGGACACGATCAAACGAATCGAGCGATTTCTCGTGGATGAGCTTGTCGCGGATCAGCCCTGCGCCGTGAATCAAGCCGGCAGGTTCGCCATAGAGACTCCGCCAGCCATTCACAATGTCGCCGAGAAGGGCGGCATCGCGAACATCGACACAGGCGTATTCGACGCGCGAACCGGCGGCACGCAGTCGCTCTAGATTATGACGCACCTCTCGCTTGCGCACTTGCGCCTTGTACGCTTGCTCGATCTCCGTCGGTGAGACGGATCGGCTCCCTTGCCGGAGTCGCTTGAACAGTGCGGCCTTGAGCGTCGACGCGTCCGTCAACTCAGCGAGACCGGCATCATCCGAGCTTTCAGGCAGAGGGGTAGTGCCGATCAGGAGCAAGGTCGGCCGCCAGCGTCGCGCCAGCTCGGCGGCGACCAGCGATGTGATGCCCCGTGCCCCGCCCGTGATGAGTACCGGCTCTCCTGGAGAGAGAAGCCTCTCGTCAAATCCATTCTCTGAAACCAGTGGCGCAGAGGTCGTGGCCAGTCGAATCCGACTGTCTCCCAGATAGCCGATTTCCGACCAGCCGTCTTCGTGGAATACCTCGGCCAGGAGTTGGTCGGCCAGGACCGATACGCCGTCATTGATATTCAGATCGACCACCCGGGCGCGGACCGAGGTCCACTCACGTGCGATGGTCTTGACCAGTCCGGCGATGGCCCCATGTCCTGGAAAGAAGCCGGCTTCGGACCTTCCGACGCTGCCGAATCGGCCGCCCATGGCCGTTCCGGCTATCAAGCAGGCACCACCCCGTTCGGCCGCCCGCTCGAGGTCGCGACCAATTCCTTTCGCCAGTAGAAAAAGTCCACGAACTTCGGCGTTCAGTCGGTCGGCCCAGGCCGCCGCATCGATATTGGGCATGGGGCCCGATCGAAGTGGCAAGAGGTGAACCAATCCCGCGATCGGTCCATCGCTTCGCGCTTTTCGGATCACTCTGTCCACGGCGTCAGGGGATGTCCAGTCCAATCGCGCATCCTGGCCGCCGATCATGGCTGTCCGCCAGCCTCGAGACCTGATCGAGGCGGCGAGAGCCTCGGCGATACCTCGATCATCGGCGGTGAGAAGCACGGTGCCCCCGGGCATCAGCAAGTATTCATCGCCTTCGAGTGGTGCCTCGACAGCTTCGAGCAGCAGACGGCGTGTATTGCCGTGATGCTTACCTTTTTCAGTACCGTTGACTGCCACGATTACAGGCGGCGAGGGCACACTGAACGACGCAGGTGGTTTCGACGTTCGACCTGGGCGGCCGATGACCAGCTCGGCCCGTTCGACGATGGCCGCCAGGGTCTTCGCGCTGACGAGTCGATCCATGGCCTCTGGATCCGAACCGTTGGCGAGCTGCGGGAACGCATCGCGGAGCTTGCCGAGGATTTCCACGCGCTTGATCGAATCGATCCCGAGCTCGGCCTCGAGATCGAGATCGAGCCTGAGAACTTCCGGCGGATACCCGGTTCGCTCCCGTACGATGTCCAGCAACTTCCTGGAAATCTCTTCGCGACCCGCAGGTGCTGAAGAGTTGCTCGCCTTCGCCGGATCGACGGGTTTGTCCGCCTTTTGAGCTGGAATCGGCGTTTTGCGGGTGACGTCGGCCTTTGCTGACGGCAACGGACTCTCCGGAGGGACCGACCGTTCTTGTGGTGTCGGAACAGCCGTCGGGCGAGCTTGTGAAGCTACCGGTTGCTGTCTGTCGGAGAGGTACGCCAGCATGGTCACGCGCTGGGTTTCCAGAAACGTCTGCATCGTCTCCTGGAATGCCGCCATGACGCGATCGGCAGCAGTGGATCGCTCGTGAACGTCTGCGGTCCTTCTCTCCGGCAGGACTGGTTTCGAGTGTGGGGCGGCAAGCCCCTTGCCATTTCCATTGCGGTTCTGGTCGTGCGGTTTCGTGCTTTGCATGGGAACCTGTGCCAACGGATGCTGGGAGATCGGTGTGGTAAAGGCATCCGGATGCAGTAGTGCCGCGGCCTGGCCCAGCCGCCGGGGCTCGGGAGCGTTCAATGGCCGTGCGCGGCTACCGTTGACCATCCATGTCGAGGCACTCGGCGGGGTTGAGCCGTCACCATCTGGAAGGTTTTCGAGATCCAGGAACCGCTCGGATCGGCCCCGAGTCAGTGGCTCAAGCCGAACAGGAATCCCGGCCACCACCAGTCGGCCCAGCGCGTGCAGATAACCCGTCAGACCGGGTTGGCCTGCGCGATTCGCAGGAAACGGTAAGATGAGGCCGTTCACCCAGGATCGAGCCGATCAGGGAGGTCAGTAAACCGCCCGGACCCACCTCGACGAACACCCTCGCACCTTGGTCGTGCATCGCCGTGATCATCTCCGCGAATCGGACCGGGCTGGTGACATGCTCTCCGAGGCGGGCCGCAATCGACCTGATGTCCGGAGGATGAATCGACGCATCGAGATTCGAGAACACGGGGCACGACATTCGCCCGGTAATCACCTCGGCCGCATGGCGCGCCATCGGCTGTCGCGCCGGCTCCATGAGCGAGGTGTGGAAAGCGCAGGCCACGGGTAGGAGCCGGCCCTGAACTTGCAGCGCCCGTGCACGCTCGAGAACCGCGTCGATCGCCTCGCGTGGTCCCGCGATGACGGTCTGGCGCGGGCCGTTGAAGTTGACGATCGAAACCGTGGTTAGTTCGCCGATGAGCTCCGACAGACTGTCCGGCCCGGTCAGAAGTGCGGCCATCGCTCCGGGTTGGTTGCCTCCCGCGTCGCGCAAGAGCCGTCCACGACACCTGGAAAGCCAGGCCAGGCCGTGCGTATCAACAGCCCCCGCGGCGTGGAGAGCGACGAGTTCGCCATAGCTGTGGCCCGCGGTCATGTCGGGTTTTACACCGAGTTTCCTGAGCAGTCTCAGCAGGCCGACGCTCGCGGCCCCGATCGCGGGCTGCGCGACCTCGGTCGCTTGCAGGGCTTCATCCTGTCGCTGTCGCGCCGATACATCGAAGACAGGGGGAGGAAAGATCCGTGGCCCGACCGGTTCTTCGCCCATCGCCAGAATAGCCGCATCGAATTCTTCGAAGGCGCGACGGACCTCGTCGAAGTGGATCGCCAGGTCCCGCAGCATTCCGACCGACTGCGATCCTTGCCCCGGAAACACATACGCGATTTTCTGGCCCACGAACGCGGGCCGATCTGCAAAGTAAACTCCCCGAGGATCGGTCAGGTCGGCATTTCCGCCACCGATCGCGCCGCGGGCGACTTTCAGCTTGGCGATCAAATCGTCGTGTGATTTCGTGACGATCGCCAGGATCGGGCCGGTGGCTGCCGTGGCGAATGTGTTTCCCAGCGTATTCGCCAGGTCGCGGAGCGGTGGACGCGAACCTGCGGCAAGGCGCTCCGACAGGTGATCCAGGTCGTGAAGCAGCCCGGCGCGATCTGCGGCCGACCAGACCAGCAGCTCGACAGGCCATGTCGCGGGTTGCGGGCAACGGAGTTGCCACCGGGTCGTTTTCGTAGGCCTCGAGCACTGCGTGGAAATTGGTTCCACCGAAGCCGAACGCGCTCACGCCGGCTCTGCGAGGGTGGCCGGCCTCCGCGTGCAGCCAGGGCAGGGCTTCGACGTTGAGCCGGAAACGTCCGTCCTCAAGGTCGAGCTGCGGATTGGGCGCCGTGATGCCGATCGTTGGCGGGTACGTTCGATGCCGCAGTGCCAGCGTGGCGTGGATCAGTCCCGCGAGACCCGCCGCGCACTTGGTGTGGCCGATCTGTGACTTGACAGACCCGACCACGCAACCGCCTGGTTGCGCGGCCCGGTTCTGGAACAGCCGGGTCATCGCCTCGATCTCCACCACATCACCCACGGCCGTGCCCGTCCCGTGGGCTTCGATGTAGCCGACCGTCGCGGGGTCAATCCCCGCTTCGGCATACGCGCGTTCGAGCGCCCGCACCTGGCCTTCGTAGCTTGGTGCAGTCAAGCCCTTGCATCGGCCATCGCTGGAGGAGCCAATCCCCTGGATGACCGCATAGATCCGATCACCGTCGCGTTCAGCGTCGGCCAACCGTTTGAGGATGACGGCAGCGACGCCCTCACTGATGACGATGCCGTCGGCACCGGCATCGAACGGACGGCACCGGCCCCGCGGAGAGAAGGCCTGCGTCTTGCTGAATGCAAGATATGTGAACGGATTCTGAACCGTGTCCACCCCGCCCAGGATCACCATTTCGGCCGCGCCGGTTCTGAGCTCGCGGACGGCCAGGTTCAGAGCCGCCAGCGACGAGCCGCAAGCGGCATCCACTGTGTAGTTGGCCCCACCGAGGTCGAGCCGGTTGGCGATCCGGCCCGCTGTCACGTTGAGCAAGAAGCCGGGGAAAGAATCCTCCGTCCATTCCGGCAAGAGCCCTTTGCAACTTTCGATAGCGGTTTTTCCAGCTTCAGGGATGACCGTGTCGAGCATGGGAAGATACGATCGAAAGGCGTAGCCCATGGCGACCTGGGCCGCACCGCCTCCCATGCCCAGCACGACGCCCGTTCGTTCCCGTGGAAAAGGACGCTCCGCGTAACCTGCGTCTGCAAGGGCCGCCCGCGCGACCTCGAGCGCCAGCAACTGAGCGGGCTCGATCGACGTCAGGCTGGTCGGCGGCATGCCGTAGCAGAGCGGGTCAAAAGGAACGTCCGGCAGGAAACCTCCCCACTTGGAGTAAATTCTGTCCGGGGTTTTCGGGTCCGGGTCGTAGTAGAGCCGCCAATCCCAGCGGTCAGCGGGAACTTCCGTGACGGCGTCAAACCCACCGAGAGAGTTGGCCCAGAACGTCGCGACATCCTTGGCCCCGGGGAGGATCGCAGCCATACCAACGATCGCGACCGCGGTCGGATTCGGCTCGGGCGAGCAATTGCGCTTCAGACGGCTGGCGGCCTGGTCAATCCATGCCGTTGCCCCGGCGGTGACTTCGCGGTGCAGGTCGCTGATCGCCAGTACGCGGTTGCGCAAGGACGCAACCTGACCCAACATGTACAGGCCTTCGACGGCCTGCTGGGCATCAGGCACGGCCACGAGTGGCTCCCCCGCTGCCTCTCGGTTGACGCCTTTCGCGGCGAGACGAAGCCGTCCCGCGTTGAGTCGCTCAAGCGCCTCGCGAATCTGCTCGTGAGATTTGCTTTCGAAGAGCAGCCGCTCGCGCTCCGCGGCAAAGCGATCGACGTACGGTGTGGGACTCACGCGCACTTGATGACCTGGGCCGGTCTCTATGAGCACCGTGCTGCGGCACCGCAGCGCTTCGTCCTGAAATCTCGGAAGAATGGCTCCCGTGGCCACGGCCTCGTGTGTGAACAGGTAGGCCGTGCCCATGAGGATGCCGACCTTGACGCCTCGCACGGCCAGATCGCCCGCCAACGCGGCCACCAGCGCGGCTGATCGAGCGTCGTGAATACCTCCCGCGAAAACCACGCTCAATGAATCAGCCGAAACACCCGAGTCGATCGCAGTCTCCAGAACGCGACAGGCCTGTTCCCACAGGACAAAGCTCGATCGCGGGCCCACATGTCCACCGCATTCCCGCCCCTCGAGCACGAATCTCCGCGACCCGGAACGCACATACTGTTCGAGCAGTCCCGGCGAAGGTGAGTGCAAGTAGGTCGCGATTCCAGCCGCTTCGAGGTCGGCCGCCTGGTCGGGCCGGCCCCCTGCAATCAAGACAAATGGGGGCCGGGCCGCCCTGACCGCGGTCAGTTGCTCCGCACGCAAATCGGCCGGGGCGAAACCGAGCATGCCCACGCCCCAGGGACGCCCCGCGACCAGGCCGGCAGTTGCTTCAAGCAGCCGCTCCACCTCGGGCCGTTGCAGCAGCGCAAGCGCGACGAAGGGGAGCCCTCCTTCCCGGGCCACCGCTTCGGCAAACGGGGCCACGTCACTCACCCGCGTCATCGGACCCTGCAGGATCGGCAACCGACAGCCGTGGCTTTGGGCCAGGGGGGCATTCTCGCTCAGAGGCCGGGCTCTTGACGCCTCTTTGATCCCCCGGTCGATCGTGCGGAGGACGGCCTGGACGATACCTCCGACCGAGACATGTCTTCGGGCCAGATCGGCCGCAATCGCGGCATCTTGCCCCACGGGCCATGCCTGTTCGGGTCCCCAGCCGACTTCAGCATCAATCGCCCGCGTCCACGCCGCACCACCGATCCTGGCTGCCTCGCGCAATCGGGCCAGAACGGGTGCCTTCGGTGGTGCGTAAACGCGGATTGCCGGGCCATCCGCCGACTCGATCAGCAAAGTTTCGCTGCCGTCCCAGGCGATTAACCGCTGACGCACTTCCTGATCCAAGGGCGACTCTCGCGTCAGGAGAACGGCTCCCTCAAGGACCACACCGGCGGCACCCATCGCAACACATCCCGCAGCAACACGCGGGCCAACTCCTCCGCGGATCCAGACAGGCCGATCCGTGCGCGTCACGATCGCCTGGAGGAGGATGAAAGCGGAATCGGCGCCGACCTGCCCACCGGCCTCCTGGCCGACGGCAATCAGGCCGTCACTCCCGGCCTCGAGCGCGATTTCGGCGTCCTCGACGGAAGTCACTTCCGATAGCATTCGGTGGCCAGTCGCATGAACCTTGTCGCATGCGCTCTGCAAACCTTGCGGAGTCGTGGGGCAGCAACAGACCACCGCGACAAGACTCTCTCCTGCACGCTCAAGCCAATCGTCATGGACTTCGTGAGGCTTCACCCTGATGGCGTAGGATCTCACCTTGAAGTTTTGAAGTCGCAGAATCGCTTGATCCCTGATCTCATGTCCCCTGCCATCCAGAATTCCAAGGCCGCCCGCCCGATCTGCGGCGATCACAAGAGCTGAGCCGTCAAGCCCTTGGGGCGTTGCCAAAAAAACCTGGTTGCGAATCGACTGCATGGCGCAAGCTCTCTTGTGGTGTGAAACATCTCTTCGACTATACCATCTGGGGAACATGGGTGATTTGAGAAGCATAGGAAATTTATTGAGGTCCAAGTCAAAATCCTGGGTTCAAGAATGGTGAGAGTCGGAGTTGATGCTCATGAAAGGTGGGAACAGTCTCGTCGGACCCAGGAATGATCGGCATGAAGTCCGATTCGGGATTTGGGATTCCGGAAATTGGTGGGTTGCCCGAGCCGGGTTGATGACCTCTTGCGATCATCACCTGGTCAGACTCGACCAGCCGGGCTGAACAAGGTGATAGCTTTTGTGGTCGCGGTCGGACCGGGCGATGGAGGTGAGGCTTTATCCGGATGTTGCGGCCGTGTCGCGAAGGAGCGATTGCCAAATGGAATCGCTGACGACCCTTCTTCCAAATGGTCGGACGGATCGAAGATGACCTGATGCAATGAACCGAATACCTGGTCGCCGCGGTTTTCGATCACGCAATTGACGAGCACCTGACGAGCATGGCTGCTTGGGGTTTACTCCCGGTTGGCGGATCTTGGTGTAAACCTGTGTAAGCATGAATAAACGCCAAATAACGGCCTTGGGTCTGTGTGAATTTGGCCATTTGTGGGTCTCCATGATCAGTCGTGGGAAACCAAAGAATATGAATGGCAGAACAGCATGCCATCTCACAACGATGGCCCGGTCGCGTTGTGATGCCGGACGACGCGAATCAGGGTGAACGGGCGCCGCCCTCATCTTAAGAAGAATTAACCCGACCGGGGCGAGACAGCCGCGCGGATTCCGTTCATACTCGACACTGGTCGATTCCACGAATCGAGCTATGGACCGGCGCGAGCAGACGCGATTCAGAATTCGGACTGCACGTGTTTGCGATGGATCACTGTCATCCAGACTGGCGTTGCGACCACGATCGTGCGACCAATTGCAGCGATTGAAAGGAGAATCGAGCACCTGCTAGAACAGTTTCTCCACAGATCGACTTGATTCTCCTGTGTTGCAACAAGAATCTTGCGCAGTTGGTTTTGCAAGTCATTGTCCGTTGAAACGGACACAAACTGAAACTTGAAGCTCAGCAGATATACGCCCTTGGCCGGTTCCCCATCGAAAGATGCCGGATCATCGACGCACTTGTGCCAGTATCGGATCCCGCGAGACCTGGCGCACTGAAACCTCAAGCAGTATCCTGAGCCATGAAATCCAATACTGACTCCAGCACTCGTGACCACACGCGATCCCTTGCTGCCGATGATGGAGGCCTCGCGACGTCACTGGCCGATCACGCTCAGACGGAAGAGCTGGCCGAGGCGCGCTCGCGTCAGATCCTCAAGGCCATCGTGGCTTTTCGCGATGGAGACTTCTCGGCACGCTTGCCGGCGGACTGGCCCGGTATCGAGGGTCGGATCGCCGAGGCATTCAATCAAACGATCGGTCGTGAGGAAATCATCTCGCGGGAAGTGAGGCGGTTGAGCGCGACGGTAGGCAAGGAAGGCCGACTCAAGCAGCGCATGTCGTTGCCCGGAGCCGTTGGCGACTGGGCGGTGAAGACCGATTCGATCAACACGCTTATCGACGACCTGGTGCGTCCGACCGTTGACGTTGCCCGGACCATCGGCGCGGTGGCCAAGGGCGACCTCAGCCAGTCCGTGGAGCTTGAGGTGGACGGACGAGCTCTCAAGGGTGAGTTCCTGCGCTCGGCCAAGCTGGTCAATACCATGATCGAGCAACTTTCCGTCTTCACTTCCGAGGTCACGCGCGTGGCCCGTGAAGTGGGTACGGAAGGTAAGCTCGGTGGCCAGGCACAAGTGACCGGCGTGTCCGGCGTATGGAAGGATCTCACGGAATCGGTGAACCGGATGGCCGGCAACCTCACGGCGCAGATGCGCAACATCGCCGAGGTCACGATCGCCGTCGCCAACGGCGACCTCTCCAAGAAGATTACCGTCGACGTCCGTGGTGAGATCCTTCAGCTCAAGGAAGCCATCAACACGATGGTCGACCAGCTCCGCTCATTCGCGTCGGAGGTGACGCGAGTCGCGCGCGAGGTCGGCACAGAAGGACGCCTGGGCGGCCAGGCGGTGGTTCCGGGTGCGGGAGGAACCTGGAAAGACCTCACCGACTCCGTCAACGCGATGGCGTCAAACCTCACCGCACAGGTGCGGAACATCGCGGCCGTCACCACGGCTGTTGCGCGCGGCGATCTTTCGCGCAAGATTACCGTCGATGTGAAGGGCGAAATCCTCGAGCTCAAGGAAACCATCAACACGATGGTCGATCAGCTCAACGGCTTTTCCTCGGAAGTGACGCGAGTAGCGCGCGAGGTCGGTACCGAAGGAGCACTCGGCGGCCAGGCGGCCGTGCCGGGTGTGGCGGGGACGTGGAAAGACCTCACCGACTCGGTCAACTCGATGGCGTCGAACCTGACGGCGCAGGTGCGGAACATCGCGGAGGTGACCACGGCGGTGGCCAAGGGCGACCTATCGCGCAAGATCACCGTCGACGTGAAGGGCGAGATCCTCGCCCTGAAGAATACCATCAATACGATGGTCGACCAGCTCAACGGATTTGCCTCAGAAGTGACGCGGGTGGCGCGCGAGGTGGGTACGGAAGGTAAGCTTGGCGGTCAGGCCGAGGTGCGTGGCGTGGCAGGCACGTGGAAAGACCTCACCGACAATGTCAATTTCATGGCGTCGAACCTCACCGGCCAGGTACGGAACATCGCGGAGGTCACCACGGCGGTGGCTAACGGCGACCTTTCCAAGAAGATCACCGTCGACGTCCGCGGCGAAATCCTCGAGCTCAAGAACACGATCAACACGATGGTCGACCAGCTCAACTCGTTCGCCGGCGAGGTCACGCGGGTGGCGCGTGAGGTGGGTACGGAAGGTAAGCTCGGCGGCCAGGCCGAGGTGCGTGGCGTGGCGGGGACGTGGAAGGACCTTACCGACTCGGTCAACTCGATGGCGTCGAACCTCACTGCGCAGGTGCGGAACATCGCGGAGGTGACCACGGCGGTGGCCAAGGGCGACCTATCGCGCAAGATCACAGTCGACGTGAAGGGCGAGATCCTCGCCCTGAAGAATACCATCAATACGATGGTGGACCAGCTCAACGGATTTGCCTCGGAAGTGACGCGGGTGGCGCGCGAGGTGGGCACGGAGGGTAAGCTTGGCGGTCAGGCCGAGGTGCGTGGCGTGGCGGGGACATGGAAGGACCTCACCGACAACGTGAACTCGATGGCTTCCAACCTCACCGGCCAGGTGCGCAATATCGCCGACGTGGCCACGGCGGTGGCCAACGGCGACCTTTCCAAGAAGATCACCGTCGATGTGAAGGGCGAAATCCTGGAGCTGAAGAACACCCTCAACACGATGGTCGACCAGCTCAACTCGTTCGCGGGTGAAGTCACACGGGTGGCGCGCGAGGTAGGTACGGAAGGTAAGCTCGGTGGCCAGGCCGAGGTGCGTGGTGTGGCGGGGACATGGAAAGACCTGACCGACTCGGTCAACGCCATGGCCACCAACTTGACCTCGCAAGTGCGGAACATCGCCGAGGTCACCACGGCCGTCGCCAATGGCGACCTCTCCAAGAAGATTACCGTTGCCGTGCGCGGCGAGATCCTGGCGCTCAAGAATACGATCAACACGATGGTCGACCAGCTCAACGGTTTCGCCTCCGAGGTGAGCCGTGTGGCGCGCGAGGTCGGCACGGAAGGGCGCTCGGCGGCCAGGCGCAGGTGCCCGGAGTTGCCGGAACCTGGAAAGATCTCACCGACAATGTGAACTTCATGGCATCCAACCTGACCGGCCAGGTACGGAACATCGCCGAGGTCACCACGGCTGTCGCGCGCGGTGACCTCTCGCGCAAGATCACCGTCGACGTCCGCGGCGAAATCCTCGAGCTCAAGAACACGATCAACACGATGGTTGACCAGCTCAATGGCTTTGCCTCCGAAGTGAGCCGCGTGGCGCGCGAGGTGGGGACGGAGGGTAAGCTCGGCGGCCAGGCCGAGGTCGAAGGTGTGGCGGGCACATGGAAAGACCTGACCGACAACGTGAACTCGATGGCCTCCAACCTGACCTCGCAAGTGCGGAACATCGCCGAGGTCACCATTGCCGTCGCCAACGGCGACCTTTCCAAGAAGATTACCGTCCCCGTGCGCGGGGAAATCCTGGAGCTGAAAGAGACCATCAACACGATGGTCGAACAGCTCCGTTCGTTCGCGGCCGAGGTCACACGTGTTGCCCGCGAGGTGGGTACGGAGGGCAAGCTCGGCGGTCAAGCGGCGGTGCCCGGCGTGGCGGGGACATGGAAAGATCTGACCGACAACGTCAACTCCATGGCGTCGAACCTCACCGGCCAGGTGCGGAACATCGCCGACGTGGCCACGGCGATCGCCAAGGGAGATCTCAGCCGGAAGATTACCGTTGATGTGAAGGGCGAGATCCTCCAGCTCAAGGAAACCATGAATACCATGGTTGAGCAACTGGGGGCATTTGCTTCGGAAGTCACGCGTGTGGCACGCGAGGTGGGCACGGAGGGCAAGCTCGGCGGCCAGGCACAGGTGCTCGGTGTGGCGGGGACGTGGAAGGACCTGACCGACAACGTTAACTCCATGGCTTCCAACCTGACCGGCCAGGTGCGGAACATCGCCGAGGTCACCATTGCCGTGGCCAACGGCGACCTTTCCAAGAAGATCACTGTCGACGTCCGCGGCGAGATCCTCCAGCTCAAGGAGACCATCAACACGATGGTCGAGCAGCTTCGCTCATTCGCGTCGGAGGTCACGCGTGTGGCGCGCGAGGTGGGCACCGAAGGACGACTTGGCGTGCAGGCCGTCGTGCCCGGCGTGGCGGGGACCTGGAAAGACCTCACCGACTCGGTCAACACAATGGGGTCGAACCTGACGGCCCAGGTACGAAACATCGCCGAGGTGACCACCGCCGTGGCCCGCGGCGATCTCTCGCGCAAGATCACTGTCGACGTGAAGGGTGAGATCCTGGAACTCAAGAACACGATCAACACGATGGTCGACCAGCTCAACGGATTTGCCTCCGAGGTGACGCGTGTGGCGCGCGAGGTGGGCACGGAGGGCAAGCTCGGCGGCCAGGCCCAGGTGTCGGGCGTGGGCGGCACGTGGAAAGACCTCACCGATAACGTCAATTTCATGGCTTCGAACCTGACCGACCAGGTCCGTGGCATTGTGAAAGTCGTGACGGCCGTCGCCGACGGCAATCTCCGCCAGAAGCTCACCGTTCAGGCCAAGGGCGAGGTCGCCGCACTCGCCGAGACCATCAACAACATGACCGACACCCTGGCGACTTTCGCCGAGCAGGTGATCAGCGTGGCGCGCGAGGTCGGCGTGGAAGGTCGGCTCGGCGGCCAGGCCAGCGTCCCCGGCGCTGCGGGCTCGTGGCGTGATCTCACCGATAACGTGAACCTGCTCGCGGGCAATCTCACCACGCAGGTTCGCGCCATCGCCGAGGTGGCCACCGCGGTCACCCAGGGCGACCTCACGCGGTCGATTCAGGTTGATGCCAAAGGCGAGGTGGCCGAGCTCAAAGATAACATCAACACCATGATCGCCAACCTCCGCGAAACCACCGAACGCAACAAGGAGCAGGACTGGCTCAAGACCAACATCGCCCGCTTCACCAGCATGCTCCAGGGCCAGCGCGATCTTTTCACGGTCGCGCAAACGTTGCTGGCTGACCTGGTTCCCCTGGTGCAAGCGCAGCAAGGCACCATCTACCAGATGGCCGATGGCGACAGCGAAGAGCCGTCGCTGCGTCTGCTGGCCGGCTACGCCCAACGGCCCGGCCAGCCGAACCGAATTCGCCTGGGCGAGGGTATCGTCGGCCAGTGCGCCATCGAAAAACAGCGCATCCTGCTTGCCGATGTACCGCCCGACTATACACGCATCAGCTCCAGTCTGGGCGACGCCCCTCCCTCGAGCATCGTGGTGCTGCCGCTGCTTTTCGAAGGACAGGTCAAGGCGGTCATCGAGCTGGCCTCCCTCAAACCCTTCACTTCCACGAATCTCGTCTTTCTCGATCAGCTCACGACAAGCATCGGCGTCGTGCTCAACACGATCGAGGCGACGATGCGCACCGAGGGGCTGCTCCAGCAGTCGCAACAGTTGACCGTCGAGCTCCAGTCACGCCAGAGCGAGCTTCAGCAGACTAACGAGGAACTTGGCACCAAGGCGCGGCTGCTGGCCGCCCAGAATGCCGAGGTCGAGCTCAAGAACCGCGAGGTCGAGCAGGCCCGCCGCGCCCTCGAGGAAAAGGCCGCCGAACTGGTTCTCACATCCAAGTACAAGTCAGAGTTCCTCGCCAACATGTCGCACGAGCTGCGTACGCCGCTGAACTCGATTCTCATCCTCAGCCAGCAGCTTGCCGACAATGCGATCAGCAACCTCCTGCCCAAGCAGGTCGATTTCGCGCACAACATTCACTCGTCGGGTTCCGACCTGCTCAATCTCATCAATGACATTCTCGACCTTTCGAAAATCGAGTCCGGCACGGTCACGGTGGAGGCCGAGGAGATCTCGTTCGCCGGGTTGCGCGACACCATCGATCGCAACTTCCGGCACGTGGCCGAGAGCAAGAACTTACCCTTCAATGTGCATATCGACGCCGGACTGCCGCGCACGCTGACGAGCGATTCGAAGCGACTCCAGCAGATCCTCAAGAATCTTCTTTCCAACGCGGTGAAATTCACGTCGCACGGTCACGTGGATGTCCGCATCGGCTTTGCCACGTCGGGCTGGAGTGTCGATCACCCGGTGCTCAGCAAGTCGCAGCAGGTGATCGCGTTTGCCGTGGAAGACACGGGTATCGGCGTGGCGCCCGAGAAACAGAGGCTGATCTTCGAGGCATTTCAGCAGGCCGACGCGGGCACGTCACGAAAGTATGGCGGCACCGGTTTGGGTCTGGCCATCAGTCGCGAGCTGGCCGTGCTGCTGGGCGGCGAGATCCGCCTCACGAGCGTTCACGGTCAGGGCAGTACATTCACTCTCTACCTTCCTCTTTGTTACAAGGGGCCAGACACGGCGACCACGGCGGCTGTGGCCCACGGAACGGGTGAATTCCGCAGCGCCCATGCAACCCGCGTGCTCTCGGTCTCGCGCGAAGAGCACATTCCCGACGATCGCGAGAATATCTTGGAAGGTGACCCAACACTGCTAATCATCGAGGATGACCCCCACCAGGCTCGGATCATCCTTGGCCTCGCCCGCGACGCGGGCTTCAAGGTCATTGTGGCCACGCGGGGCGCGACCGGGCTTTCACTTGCTCGGCAGTATCGCCCTGATGCCATCTCGCTGGACATTTACCTGCCCGATATGCTCGGCTGGACTGTGCTGAACAATCTCAAGTTCGATCCGGAAACGCGGCATATCCCCGTGCAGATCATCACCGTCGACGAAGAACGTCAGTCGATCCTTGCCCGCGGAGCCTTCTCGTACCTTGTGAAGTCGGCCACGACCGAGGGGATCAAATCGGCCCTCGAGCGGCTCAAGGGATTTGCCGCCCAGCGCACCAAGCGTCTCCTGATTGTCGAGGACAACGACATCGAACGTCAGTCCATCGTGGAACTGCTCGACAATCGGGACATCCAGTTGACCGCCGTCGCGACCGGCGCCGAGGCCCTCGATGCGTTGCTCGCCGGACCGTACGACTGTGTCGTTCTGGACCTTCGCCTTCCGGATATGAACGGCTTCGAGCTGCTGGAAAAGTTTCGAGCGGAACCGGCCCTCCAGGATGTCCCGGTCGTCGTCTTCACGGGTAAAGAACTCTCTTATGACGATGAAGCGCGGCTCAAGACCATGGCCAAGAGCATCGTGCTCAAGGACGTCCAGTCGCCCGAGCGGCTCCTGGATGAGACCGCGCTTTTCCTCCATCGTGTCGTCGCCGATCTGCCGCTGGGAAAGCAGAAGCTGCTCGAGCGGCTCCATGGTTCCAACGAGATCCTCCACGGAAGAAAAGTGCTGGTGGTGGACGACGACGCTCGAAATATCTTTGCTTTGACTTCCTTGCTGGAGAGCCAGGAGATCGACGTGATCAGCGCAACGAACGGGCGGCAAGCCATCGATCTCATCCAGGCAACACCGGATCTGAGCATGGTTCTCATGGACATCATGATGCCGGAAATGGATGGTTACCAGACCATCGCCGAGATTCGCAAGGATCCTCAGTTCCGAACGTTGCCGATTCTGGCTCTGACGGCAAAGGCCATGAAAGGCGATCGCGAAAAGTGCCTTGATGCCGGTGCTTCCGACTATATCGCCAAGCCGGTCAACACCGATCAGCTCCTTTCCCTCATGCGCGTCTGGTTGTTCCGGTAAATGAGATGGATCTCTAGCCTGAAAGACCCCGAAGCCACATGAGCACCTCAAAGAACACTGCTGTGGATGGCATCGCTCGCCCGGACCTGAGAGGCGAGTCCCGAACCACCGAACCGCCCACCGCGTCTGATGACGAACGCATCAGCATCCTCCTGGTTGATGACGAGCCCAGAAACCTGACCGTGCTGAAGAGCGTTCTCGAGGAATCGGGCTATCGACTGGTTTGCGCCGAATCCGCGGAACAGGCGCTCCTGGCGCTGGTCGTCGATGAGTTCGCATTGCTGATCATCGATATTCAAATGCCGGGAATGAGCGGCTTTGAACTTGTCCAGATGATCAAGCAGCGCAAGAAGACATCGGGGGTACCCATCATTTTTCTCACGGCTTACTACAGTGAGGATCGGCATGTGCTCGAGGGCTATGGCACCGGCGCGGTAGATTACTTGCACAAGCCGATCAATCCCACGATCCTCCGCTCCAAGGTCGACGTCTTTGCCGAGCTGTATCGTCGGAGCCGAGAGACCTCAAGAGCTAATCGTGCGTTGCAAGCCGAAGTTGCCGCGCGTCGGGCGCCGAAGAACAACTCCGTCAATTGAACGAGGAACTCGAGCGCCGGGTGGCCGACCGCACGGCGGAGCTGGTCCACGCGAACGCGGCTCTTATCGAAAGTGAACGTCGCCTTCGCCTGGCCTTGCAAGCAGGGCACACGGGAGCCTGGGACTGGGACTTCGCAACCGGCAAGCTGACGCTGTCCGATGAAAGCTATGCCATTTGTGCCGTGCAACCCGGAGCTTTCGCGGAGACGATCGAGGCGTTCGAGCAGCTTGTCCACGAGGCCGACCGTGAACACGTGATCGTGAACCTGCGTGCCGCGATCGATCAAGGCGAGATCTACGCCAGTGAGTTCCGCTTAGTCCGTCACGACGGCGCGACCCGCTGGGTGACAACCCTGGGAGTGGTCCAGCTCGACGCCTCGGGCAGGCCCGCATCGATGACCGGCACCATCACCGATATCACCGAGCGGAAGTGTGCCGAGGAAGCCTTGAAGGACACCGACCGGCGGAAAGACGAGTTCCTGGCCACGCTTGCCCATGAACTTCGCAACCCGCTGGCTCCCCTGCGCACCGGACTCCATATCCTGAACCTCTCCGGCGACCCGACCACCGTCTCCCGCACGCGCGAGATGATGGAGCGTCAGCTCACGCACATGGTCCGGCTGATCGACGATCTGCTCGACGTGTCGCGAATCAATAGTGGCAAGATCACTCTCAGGAAGGAGCGGGTATTGTTGCGGGCGGTCGTTGACACAGCCGTCGAGGCAAGTCGCCCCATCGTCGCATCCGCAAATCATCAATTAAGAACTGACCTATCCGAGGAGCCGGTCTGGTTAACCGCCGACCCGACGCGGCTTGCCCAGGTCATTACAAACCTGCTCGCAAATGCGGCCAAGTACACTCCTGAAGGCGGGGTAATCGATCTGGCGGCCTATCGAGAGGGTGGGGAAGTGGTGATCCGGGTCAACGACACGGGGCTCGGGATACCGACCGGGATGCTGGCCGATGTGTTTGAGATGTTCACGCAAGTGAACCGGACTCTCGAACGCTCTCAAGGGGGGCTTGGCATCGGCCTTGCGCTGGTGAAGCGGTTGGTCGAGTTTCACGGTGGAACGATCACGGCCGAAAGCCCGGGTCTCGGCCTGGGAAGTACCTTCACAGTGCGAATCCCGCTGGTTGACTCCAGTGTGAGTGCAACTGAGGAACGATCATCGACCGGATGTTTGCCGCCGCCCCAGGTCTCGGGCCGCCGCGTGCTCGTGGTCGATGACAACGTGGACGGTGCGGAAAGCCTGGCGAACATGCTGCAGATCGCAGGCCACGATATCCGTACCGCTCATAGCGGACCCGCAGCCCTGGACGCGGCCCGCCCGTTTCATCCCGAGGTCGTTTTCCTCGATATTGGACTTCCCGGAATGAGCGGATACGAAGTTGCCAGGTGCCTCCGCCGGGAACCGTCGCTTGGCGGAGCCGTTCTCGTGGCCCTCACCGGCTGGGGAAGCGATGATGACAAGCGGCAGTCGAAAGAAGCCGGGTTTGACTTCCACTTGACCAAGCCTGTGGAACTCTCCGCTATCGAAAGTATCCTCGCCAAGGTCGCGGTGGGGGATAGGTAAGCTCGTCTCGCCATGCGGCCAATAGGCGATCAGGCGAATTCCCGAATATCCCGTCTCTCCTATTCTGATTTTATGTCTGACTTCCGCGATGTGGATCCGGCCGAACTTCGTCTGCCTCCATCCCGCTTGTCGGGCGCTGATCCCTACAAGCTTTAGCAACAGATCGCTCGCTTTGGCACGTCGATCACAGACATGCCCGCGCTTTGGGTGTATGAGGGTTCAGACGGAGTGTTGGAGATTGTAGTTGGTGTGACCCGCGCGACCCGCGTGGCCAAGCTCGCCCCCGGCTGCAAGATCCAGGCTGAGGTGCTCGGCAAACTTCGTCAACCGCGTGGTCAGAACCCCAGGATTGGAGACACGATATGATCACAGGTGACATTCAGACCGATCTGCTGCATCGACTGGCCGACGTTCGCCGGCTGTGTCCTGAGATGCGGTTCGGACAGTTGATGGCGACACTTGCCCTGCTCGGTGAGGATACGACGGGTAGGTCATTGTGGGACCTGGAAGACGAAGAACTGGCGCTGGTCGTGGAAAGATTCGCAGCCGACCTATCGCGGCGATCGCACGCCTGAATTTGATCTGGCCGTAGCTGTTTCTCTGTGCTCTCTTTCCCGTCGTAAAGCCGTAGTTGGCGAATTGCTCTGGTTTGGTTTCTCGCGTCGCGGGTCTCCCGCGCGGGGTTGCGGAAGTGTCTGGAGATTCGGAGAATCTCATTTTCCGGTAGTTATCTGTGCAACACCATCGACCAGTGCCTCGATCGCGGGGACGATCGCGATCACGAGGCCGCCCGGAGGAGGGGGGGTCGTGAATGATGCGGCGGTGCCGGCTGAGGATGCAGCTTCCTTCTTGTGCTTCTCGATCAACGTACGCCCTCTGGCTAGCCAGTCCCGGTCGGGGGGTTTGTGGGCATCGTAGGCATCCATCGCGTCAAGCCCCAACTCCGCGAGCGCCTTCAATTCCGACGACGCGCCGCGAGCCTCGACCAGGAGGAAGGAGGTCGCGGCGGCATTCTGAAACTCGGCGTGATTCCGCGCCAGACGGTCAGCCGAGTGCGAATCCCAGAACTCAGCGCAGGGTCGGGAGTCTTGCCGGCTAACAGCCGCTTGATGTCTTCGTGAAACCTGCGAGCCGGCAAACTCTCGGGCAACACGACGTCGGACAACTCGTTGAGCGGTAGTTCGATCGCCCCGGACCCGCTGAGTAGCGCTTTCTGCATGCGGCGGAAAAATCGGGAATAGTATTTGGATGGCTCGACGACGTCGGCCAGGGTCTGGATCGGTGTCGATTCCTGGGCCGTCATGAGGTCGATCATCTTCCTTCGGTTTGCATAGTGCCGCAAATCCAGGATCTCGAGTTCGCCGTCCAGGCGCGACAACCGTCTGTACAGGGAATCGACGTCGCGACAGGATCTCGGGGACCAGAACCGTTCGGCGATCGCCGCCACCCGCGGCCAGATACGGCCGTCGAGCGAATCCTCCGTGACAAGCTCGCTCCACATGGCTGCTTCGCCGCCCAGGATGCGCCCGGCCTGCTCATCATCGAGCGGGGTCGGTCCGGTCACGACGTTGTCCTCGGAAAGGAACGATCCGACGAAGGTTTTTCGGAGCTGGTCGTATTGCTCCCTGGTGATTCCGTGGGCCGCCGTGTCGAGAGGATCGATCAAATAATGAAAATCCGAAGGCATCATCCAATCGAGGTAATAGCCCGCCGATACAATTGTTGGATGTCCGGTGATGGCGGATCGCGCGGTCATCTTCGAGCTTCGCCACGTCTGGGCGACCACGTCCTTGGGCAAATCGTCACCCAGGATCTCATCCCAGCCGATGATCGTCTTACCGTGCTTCCGCAGGATCTCGCGGACCCTTCCGTTGAAGTAAGCCTGTAACTGATGTTTGTCCTTCAGCCCCTGCTGTTTCATGAACGCCTGGATGGCGGGGTTCGCGTTCCATTGCAAACCGGTGACCTCATCGCCACCGATATGGAAATAGGAGTCCGGAAACAGGCCGGTGATCTCGCCGAAAAGACGATCCAGGAATTCATACGTTGACTCCTTCGAGGGATCGAGCGCGTTGTGCATCGCTGTCATGTCGGGCTTGAGCTCGAAGCTTCCCGGTTTGCTCGCCAGCTCCGGATACCCAACCAGCCAACCGGTCGTATGTCCTGGTACGTCAACCTCGGGGACCACGCGAATGCCGCGATCACGCGCATAGGCCACGAGTTCACGAACCTCGTCCTGTGTGTAATAGAGCCCGTTCGACCCCATCTCGTGGAGCCGGGGATAAAGTCGGCTCTCAACCCGAAACCCCTCATTATCGGTAAGGTGCAGATGCAAGACGTTGAGTTTCACCGCCTCCATGGCATCGAGTTGCCTCCGGATCGCGGCGGCGGACATGAAGTGCCGGCTCACGTCGATCATCAGCCCGCGCCAGGCAAAGCGGGGCTTGTCCATGATCTCCACGGCGGGGGCGCGAAACCCTTTCGGACCCGGCTCTACCAGTTGAAAAAATGTCGCCAGTCCGCGAAGTATTCCGGTCGGTGCGTGAGCATGCAGCTCGGCCCCTTTCGGCGTGACCTCGAGGCGATAGGATTCATCGGCCGCCGGCGTCAAGAAGTTGGGATCAGGCCCATCGCAGCGCACGCAAAGACCCGGCCCGGAGCTGGCCGCACCGCCTCCGCGGACCATGGTAAGACCGGTCCTCGCCGCCAGGTTGGCCATCAGACGCCCAACGGCTCGCTCGAGCAGGGGATCGCGATGGCCGGTCAGCACGAGCCGCAATGTGGAGTCGATCCGGAGCGATCCTTCATGCACCACGACCTGCGAGGGTACTGGAAGGAGAAACAGCGAGTCTTCGGCGTGAGCGGCCAAGGACGTGAACTGAACGCAAAGACAGAGCAAAAGCCAGCCGAAACCGCATCTCATCGCCGAGTTCCTCAATGGTTGCTTCTTGGCCCGCGGGCGCACAACACGCGCATCCATGCGAGAAGACTACCGAACGAAAGCCGGCTCCACCAGTGACTTGGTCGAGTTATCAATCTTGTCACCAATCGCAAGTATTTTGGGAAAGCCGTATAGGATTGGTCGCACAACTATCGCGGTCGGGCGCATATTGATGATAGAGCCACGCTGGCCAACGTGTGGACCAGCTTCTTCTTTACCAATCCGGCGGTCGGTGGCAGTGTTGCCAGTGGGGAAGGGTCCGCATGCCTCCCGACCCCGCTGGTTGATGGGTCAGAACGGCTTTTTGATCAGTAGCAAGTGATCATCGCAGACCCAACGAAGCAGACACCAGGTGAAAAGTGTCCGAACGAAGGGCATCGTCCCAAAGTAGGGTTACCGTGGACTTGTCTCGCTTGACACTTGGCGGGCTGTTCATAGTAACCCGAAGCGTGAGCGAGGGTCGACACAAATCCATGCGGGGAAAGGGGAAACCCCTCGCTGACGCTTCGGGTTAATGTGTCGCGCGGGGCTGTCATTTCGTCAACGCAATAAAAAAGGTTTTGGGACGGTGCCGAACGAAGCCAAATGACAAAGTCACTAATTCTTATGGCACTGTAACTTATGGCAAACCTAGAGGAAATTGAGCCAGGCGAACAAACCCAATTCTTGAGCCAGGATTGATCAAGGATACGGGGACCAGCCGCAGATCGGCAAAACCCAAGAACCTTGATTGTGGCCTCGAAAATGGCCAATCGAAGCCGATTCTCACCTTGGAGTTAATCATTGATGGGTCAGGGCTTAAGGCAAGAATCGGTGGGAAAATGAGCACTCGAACGAACCCAATTCTGAACCTCTGGACAGAGGTCTCATCAAGCTGGCTGACAGGTGACCAGTCACAGGGGGAAAAGACCGGAGTTCAAGTAATGATTGAGGCGTTGGGGAAAAACATGACGTTCAGGGAAGACAGGAAGGTGAGCTCCTGGTACGCTTTGCCGCGCCCGATGTCGGGCCAGTGGACGAGAGTTCCGTTCCCGGCAGGGGGCACAGGGTATGCGTGGCCCGATTCTCAGTAAGACCACTCTTGTTGTACTCTCGCTTGGCCTTGTCATTTCGCCGATCCGTTCGAGGGCCGGTGTGGAGGATGACGGGGGCAGATCAAAACAAACGCGGGGAGCCGTGCTGGTCCCGATCGCTCCGGGAACGCTCGTGGGCGAGCAGCCGCCAAAAACCTGGAGCCATCTGGTGATCAGATGCATTCCCAGGTTGGCGTCGGGTGACCTCGGGACGCTGCCGCGTTCGGCATTCCGGACCGCCACACTCTTTCGTACGGTGATTCTCGCGGATGTCGGCCGGTCGAGCACCGAGCCATCGAAGTTTGTTCTCCGCAGGGTGGGCGTCGGCTTGTGCGTCCCTGACCCGTCGCGGGGCGATGTCGTGGTCGAGTCGGGCCAGCTTGAAAAGAGCGGAGTCAGCCTTGGCATGATCGACAAGATCGTCCTGGAATCGGCCGAGTCGAAACTGGCCGAGAGCCGGTTGATCCCGCGGGGGCCCAGCTTCGCTCTTTACCACGGCCCATCCATCCTGGATGTGGAAGGTGATCACCAGAAGATTGAACTCTTTTATGCGTTCCTGGTTGACGAGCAGAGCGGGGCTCTGCGTGTACTGGTCTGGCCGATGGCGGAGAAGCTCGGATCGGTGGCGCCTGCAAAGCTCGTGGAGTTGAGGCCGGGTCTTGTTTATGATTGCCCCCTCAACGTCAAGGCCGAGCGGCTGCTGGGCGCGGTCCCGGTTTCCTGGTCGTTCGCCATGGAGAGTCTTCCACCAGGACAGCCCCGACCCGTGAGTCCGGAACTCAGACGTTACTTGGCCGGGGCGGAGTTTGCACGGGGCCGCGAGCTTGACGGGCTGGAACAGATACTCCGGCGGGCACTCAATGACCGTGAGCCCCAGGTGCCGGTGCAGCGGACTTCACGCGGTTCTTGAGCAATTCCCGGCGGAGTTGGCGAATCTGGTTCTGGGCGATCGGTGCGAACTTCGAGCGGAGAATGGGAGCGCCATGGAACCAGGCCTCCGGCTCGCTGAAGACCGTGTGGAATTCGACGAACAGGGCATCCGCGGGCTGCTTCAAGCGGGTAATCCGGGCATAACTCAGGCCCCCTCGATAGGGTTGTGCAGATCCCGCCTGGCCGTCCAGGCCGATGGCTCGCCAGCGATTCGCGAACCTCGGGTCGGAGTCGAACGCCGCCGCGGTGCGGCCGGCGATGACCATCGACTCCCCGGTGCGTGTCGCGACCGATTCATTGGTCGCCTCGACCGCAATCCGGCCGAGCAGGCGCCCTTCCACGTGAACGAACCAGCGGGAAAGGTCTTGGCCGCGAAGGGATGACTGACCCTTTGGTTTTAGCTCTTCATCGGTGAGCACCCGGCTCTCGAATCGCATGTTCCCGGCCTCGACGCTCTTGCCGCTGGCTTGATTGGCAACTTCGACCGGATCGAGACTCTCCAGCTCGCCGCGCACAACGAACCAGAGGTCGACGATGCGGATGGTCGTGTTCGTTGTTTTATGGTCGCGGACCTTGAGAACGGAAGGAGCTGTCACGGAATCACGGAGCAACTCCGAGAGAGCCCGCTCCGACCCCGTCAGCTCGAGCAGGGCCGCATGCTGCTGGTTGGCATCAAGTCCGTCCTTCAGAATCGGCGCAGGGAGCTTGACGGTCGAACCGTCCGCACCGAAGCCCGAGTTGATGGTATCGGCATAGACCAGATTCCTGGCGTGACCCGCGTCGGCCGGGCTGCCGGGTGGCACCTGGAGCAGCAGCCAGAAAGGGAGAAGAATGAGATTCATCGCGCGATTGTACCAGTTTTGACGATCTTGCTAGCAAGTTGCATTTCGGAGCGGTCGATAGAAGTAGAGAAGCATATTCCCTGCCCAAAAAAGGGCAATTCCCGGCTCAGTCGAAACGGGTCATGGATGGCGGCATCCTATCAAAACGTCCGGAACAGCGTGCTGGCGCTCGCGGTGGCATTACCATGGATTTGCAGTGGTTGCGAACATCCGATCCCGGTACTGGGCCACTTCCAGGGCGCCGCGAATGTGGCGGCCCAGGCCGATGTTCGGGGGGAGATGTCGATCAAGCTTCCCTCGGCCAGTGATCCGGGTCCCATGATGGTGTCGGTGATCCGGCAGTCCCGGGGTTCTCACGGTGCTGTGAGGCTGGCGGTGATCGACGTGGATGGGTTGCTGGTGAACCAGAACCGGGAGGGTCTTTATGATTCCGGCGAGAATCCTGTCGCGGTGTTTCGTGAGAAGCTTGAGGCGGCGGCCGCGGACCCAGGCGTCGCGGCGATCGTCCTACGCATCAACAGCCCCGGCGGAGGCGTCACGGCATGCGACATCCTGGCGCAGGAGATCGACAGCTTCAAGGCCGCGACGCGAAAGCCCGTGGTCGCCTGCCTGATGGACGTCGCCACCTCGGGCGCCTATTACCTGGCGCTCGGGGCCGACCGGATCGTGGCTCATCCGACCTCGATTACCGGGGGCATTGGCGTTATATTCAATCATATCAACCTACAAGATGCCATGGCGCAGCTTAATGTGACGGATGACTCGGTCAAGGCTGGGGCCCTGATCGACATGGGAAGTGTGACCAAACCTCTGGACGACCAGACGCGGCAACTCTTGCAGGAAATGGCCGACGGGTTCCGGCAGCGGTTCCTCGATCGCGTGGCCAGCCGCAGGGCGGGGATCAGCGCCGCGGATCGCGGGATGCTCGGTGATGGGCGGGTGGTCGCCGGTTCCCGAGCCTTGACCCTCCATCTGGTCGATCGGCTGGGGTACATCGAGGACGCTCTCGCGGAGGCCGAGCATCTTGCCGGAGTGGCCGACCCCGAGATCGTGGTTTACAACCGAGCCGGCAGCCCGGCCCGCTCGCTCTACGCGGTCGCGCCCAGTCCGCCGCGGCTGAGCGAGACGATTCCGTTCAGCTATCCCGGGCTCGATCGCACCAAATTACCAACATTTCTATATCTTTGGCAGCCAGATCCCACGCTGCCCCGGACCTCGCCGCGGTGAGCCAACACGCTGATGATTTGCTGGACCCCGAACCGCACGACTGGCCCGTCTTTGTCTCGGGAGCGGCCGGGTTCGTCGGCGGGCATATCGCGCGGTATCTCGCGCGGGCCGGCCATGCTGTGCGCGGGCTGGCGCGCGGTCAGCCACCGTCTTACCTTGGCGATCCGGAAATCGAGTGGATCGTCGGCGACCTCCGCGATCCGGCGATCCGCCGCAAGGCTCTTGACGGAGTACGAGCCGTGATCCACGCGGCCGGCTGGGTCAGCCTGGGACGCGATCCAAAAGGGCTGAGCCAGGCGATCAATGTGGAAGCAACGCTGGGCCTGGTCGACGATGCGAAGCGGGCGGGCGTGGAACGATTCGTCCTGACCTCGACCTTACATACCCTGGCCGCGGGAACGGCCGCGAGCCCGGCTGATGAGACAAGCACCTGGAACCTGGAGTGCGTTGACTCACCCTACGCGCGATCCAAGCGTGAGGCGGAACGGATCGTGTGTGCCGCCGGCCAGGGCGCCTTCACGACGGTGGTGCTCTGCCCGGGAATGGTGCTCGGGCCCCGCGACCCGAAGCCGACTTCCACCCGGCTTCTGCACGTGCTGTCCCGCACCCGGGTGGCGTTCCTGCCACGAGGAGGAATACCGATTGTCGATGCGGCGGTCATCGCACGCGCCCATCAGATGGCCCTCACAAGAGGCCGACCGGGTGAGCGCTATGCTGTTGTTGGCCCCTACCTCAGTTATGCGGAACTTGCCAGGCTGGTGGCCGAACTGACTGGCAAACCTCGACGGATCATTCCCTTGCCGGATCGACTCGAACGGCCGCTGAAGACCGTTGCCGGATTGGCGGATCGTCTGGGCCTGGGACAAGAAATATCTGGTGCGACGGTTGCGGGAGGATTTCTCCAGCTACACGTCGCGGGCAACCGAGCCGACGCGTGTTTTGGCCTGGTCCATCCGCCTGCTCTTGAGACCATCCGCTCGGTCCTCGGCCCAGGGCCGCAAATGGGCTGACCTCTTGATCGGCCCGGGCAGCATGGTCCAATGGGCAAGAGACGGGCAATGATAAGCGGCGCGAACTACTGCATACGTGCCCGGCTGATCTCCATGAGGAACGCTTCGATGATGTCGCAACTCAAACTTCTGGTCATATTTATGGCTTGTGCTTCGTTCGGAGCCAAGGCGAGTGAGCCGATCCGGATTCGCGGCGGCGCCTGCGAGGTCTTGATCGACCCCACTGATGGCTCGCTCGCGGAAATTCGCATGGCGGGTCAGGCCGTGCCGCTGGTCCGCGGGGGAGAGCACGGTCTCTGGCGACTCGAGTTCGATGGCGGGTCGTCACTCGATGCCCGCGCGGTGGTACGCCGCGATCCGGGCCGAAGCATCGAGGTCCACTACGCGGACGGTTCGAACCGCGCTGAGATCGATTTCCACTCACCTGAAGCTCAAGTCAAGGTTATGTTGGAGGGCCGTGACGAAGGTGTCGAGATCCATGCCACGGTCGAGTCCACCAAGGGAGCAATCCTGGCTCTTGACCTCCCGGCGCGGCTGCGGTTCGACCCCTCGCGCCTCGAGCGTCTCGTCTCTCCTCTCACTCCCCATGATGGGGTTGGCGCGGCGTTCCGGCCGTCGTTCTTCGGTGAACAGACTCATCCCGTGGGATGGCAGCCCGAAACGATCGGCCCGGAGTCGTATGCTCGACTGGTACACGACGGTGTGGTGATGCGCGACCTGGCAGGCGCGCCGGTCCCTGTCTCGGTGACGCCAACGGGTAAGGAATGGCTGGGTGATGAGCCGGCTCGGAGGCTCCAGGGCTCGCTCGTCGACGTCAGCCGTCCTTCGACACGATCGACCGCCGATGTGGTATTGCTCGATTCACCGAACGGGCCGGTACTCAGCGCCAGCCGGCTGGGCGGTGCGGGCGGTCTCTGGCGCTGGGGCGGCTTCGTCCGACAGAAAGAAGTCAAGACTGCTTCTGAAGCGATGGAAGGCCTGGTGCGACATCTCGCCATGAGACCGGGATCTCGAACCCGCATCGGCGTCGTCCAGCTCGAGGGCGGTCCGGACGAGGGTGGTGCGTGTGCCATCCCCATCGCCTCCTGGAAGGCGCGGCTCGATGCCGTTGCGACCGCGGCCAGACGGCAACTGACCGTGATCAGCAAGTTGGAAGATCTTCTCGCCGCGCTCCAGGGCGGGACGACCCTGGTGATCGTGAACCCGTATGGAGAGTGGCTGCCGGCAGCCTCAGCCGCGAACAGGAACGTGATGGTTGATGCGATCGGCCAGTTCGTTCGGCAGGGTGGGCACTGGATCGAAACCGGCGGATATCCGTTCTATGCCGCGCTCGTTCCACAGCGTTACCTGCGCTACGAGGCTGAGTATCCCCCGCTGTTCGCGGATTTCGTGCATCTCGCCGGCTCGTCGGGCAGTCTCGCGGTCTACCGCGTCCAGCCTCGTCAGTGGCAGCCGTGGCAAGGGCAGCGCGATCCCGGCGCGCTCTTGATTCCAGGAAATCTTGCCTTCGGCGGCGATCAGCAAGGCGGGTGGCTCGAAAGGCGGTTCGCGACCTACGTCGCGCCCGGCAGGTCGTGGCGATCGCCCGTCGTGAGGCTGTGTTCAGGAAAAACCGCCCGGGAGAGCCTGGACGATTATTCGCGAGCGAATCTTCTCGGCCGGACGCTCCGCGAGAAGCTTCCCCCGGCGGTGCTCGACCGGTTCCGGCGTGCAGTCCTCCTCAAGTACGGCGGCTCGGTGCGTGACCAGCTCGAGAGCCTGCCGCTCTTGCCGGTACCTACGCTGATCCACATTGCTGACTATCTTCACGGCGGTTTCGACAAGCAGTACCCCGACCATCTCCCGCCGCGGCCAAGCTATGGTCGTCCAGGAGAGTTCCGTGCTCTCTTCGACCAGGGCCACCAGCTTGGGCATCTGATGATGCCTTACACCAACCCGACCTGGTGGTGTGACGAGCCCCGCGGACCGACGTTCGTCAAGGCCGGAGAGGCGCCTCTCGCGCGCGGTCTTGACGGCCGGCCTTACCACGAGAGGTATGGGCCGCGGAGCGTTGGCTGGACGACCACCCTCTGGCATCCCGCGGTGCGTGCGGCCAATCGCGAGTTGCGCAGGCAGTTCGTCGAGGACTACCCGGTGGACATCCTCTTTCAAGACCAGGTCGGCGCACGGGGGGCGGTCTACGACCGCAATCCCGCATCGCCCACGCCCTACGCCTATGTCGAGGGTTTGCTGAGCCAGGCCGACGAGGACGCGCGGGTGCGGCCGCTCTCGACGGAGGACGGCTACGACCGTGTGCTCAACGATGAAGTGCAGCTCTGCGGTTTCACCTTCGCGCTCGTGCCCGGACGAAACCCGAGTTGGGCGCGCTTGTTCAAGAGCCGCTATCCGGCCGGAACGTGGGAGATCTTCCCCGTCGCGCAAGTTCTTGGCCACGAAAAGGCCGCCATGCTTCACCATGACTTGGGTAAGTTTGTGAGCGATCGTATGACCCTGAGCTGGACGCTTGGATTGGGCTTCGCCATGAGTGAGGCAGCGAACGCCCGGGAACTCCACGAGCCGCAACGGCTCGAGTGGCTTCGCTGGCTGGCCCGGATTCAGCAATCGATTGTTGCCCGATACGTGGGTGAGCCGATCGTTGCGTTCGAACACAAGCCCGGAAGTGCTGACGCGGACGATGGCGTGATCCGTGCCACTTATGGTCCGGTACAGTTGGTTGCGAACCTGGGCCCGGAACCGATGACGTCGGATTCAAAGCTTCTCGCTGGGTTTGGATTCTTGGCGTCCGCGCAGGGGTTGGTGGCCGGAGATCTGCGAAAGCTCGCGGGCCACGACTTCGGCCCCGAGGGCGCATCATTCGTGGTTGAGGGGAACGCTCGCGATGCCGAGCTCTGGATCTGGGGTATCCCTGGAAGTTCGGCCGGAGCCATCGTGCCGGAAGGCATGAAAGGTCGTATCGAGCTGACGCTCGATGGAGCAGGTCCGCAGGTCCTGACGGTGAAGGAGGATGTTGTGGCGTTCCCTCTCCCGCGTTCTCGAGTGGGGGTCGATCCCAGGTATTCCGGAGCAGCCGTCTGGCACGCGCGTATCCGGGCGGTTCCGGAATAGAAAGATGTGGTCATTGATCATGACCTCTTGGCCTTGCTGTTCCCCAAAGGTCTTTGATCGTTGCTTCCGTGTTGAAGCCGTGAGGGCAGGCGTCACCGCGCGAGTTGGCCAAGTACCAGTGTGTCGCATCGGGTCTGCCAGGCGTCATGACGCGGCTGCCTGGCATTTGCAGATGGCCGTTGGGGTCGGTCGCTTTCACCCATTTCCAGGCGTAGCGAAGCCAGTCGTTGCGACTGGGCTCGGGCATGAGGGCGAACCAGGTGATCTCGTCCCACCCCCAGATGAACGGCGACTTGCTTGGCTTTCCCGGGTTGCTGTCGCCGAAGTTATCAAACTCGACCAGATATGGCAGGTGATCGCAAGCCCAGCCGCTGGGCGTGATGCCACCGCGACTCTTCAGGAAGATCGCATCGGAATATCCGACGCGAAGAACACCCTGGTAAGGATGACCAGGAACTTCGGCGATCCGTAAGGGAAACGAGTGGAAGTCGAGCAGAAGCTTGCCATTCTCCACGTATCCCCCAGTCGGCGTGTGCGCATCGCAGAGCAGAAAATGCCTTCGCGCGTGCTGCCGTGCGTAAGACCGCGCGGGTGAGCATGTCGATCCAGTGGGCGTGGCCCGGGTCGTTCCTGTTCATCAGGCTCACCTGGCCGAAATGAATGGCCTCGATACCGATGTCGATATAGCAGGCGGCCAGAAAGTAGAACCACATGCGTGTTTCCAGCCGGCTCATGTCCGGAACCGAGCCGCCTCTCCCCCAGTGATCCACGAAACGCCCGTCGGCGTAGAGCATGTCGCGATACCGGAAATGGCGATTCTCGACAGGCAGACTGAACTCGTGAAACACGTGCTCCGGTATCGAGACAGATTCAACGCCCGGAGTCACGATCTCGAACTCGGCGGCCTGCAGGATGATTTCGGGATCACCCTTGTGAAGCAGAGCGGCATACGGTTTCGCCGTCTTCAGAAACGTGGCAAGCTCTTGCTCCCGTCCCCAGACGATGAGCGCCCGCCCGACAAACTTGGCCCCGCTCGAAAGGAGCAACCGCACATTGTCTCGAGGATCGACTCCCTGAGAGTTGCGCGGTTGATTCAGATCATCATGGAGAAGCTCGGCGAACGTGATCGACCGCTCGAGATAGTTTTCCAGGACCGGCCTCGTGATCGATCCGTCGAACTGGAAGTCCTGGGAGAAAGCCGGCGAAATGCCTAGAGAGACGAGCACGCAGACACAGGCGCCTTGGATGCTGGAAGCAAACAGTCTGTAATGATTAATCATAAATGTCGATTGTGATTAGCGATCAAGCAGCCGGATTTTTCCCAACCTGTACCGCCGATGTCCGTCGTTCCCGGCCAGAGGAAGAGCAATTTGCGGTGTGCCGTCAAGTGACCCGATCGAGACGAACAGGGTGTAATCGCCGGTCTTGGTGGGCGGGGCGTGGTCACCTACGGGGTCATGATGTCGGAAAGCCACGACACACCGGGACTGGACTCGATTCACCGGAGCCTGTCCAGGAGGGCCGACCTTGAGACGGCTCACGTCGAACGATCCGTGGACACTCACCGAGACGATCCCGCCCTTTTCATCCTTCAACGTGATCGCCGGAAATCCTCCGCCATAGCACGGGGCGACCCCGGCGTTAGCCCACGCCATATTGACCTCGAAAGGCTCGCCGAGTCGGGCTTCCTCTGGCCAGTCCATCGAGCGCAACTGGAGGCGGTAACCCAGCCGCTGGTTGATCCGGGCGACCGACTCTCGATTCTCGCTCAACTCTTCCCGCGGCCACCAGTGGATCGACATATAGCTCGCGTGATAATCCTCGACCGACTTCAGAAGCAGATCTCCACTCCAGGCCTTTCGCGCTTTGGAAGGACCGTAATGTTCGTGCTCGAGAATGACCGGCAGCTTCGGCCAAAATTCCTGGGCCATCTCGTCGTGATACCACGAGTGCGGCGGCGGCTGGACGAGGATCGAGTCGTCGCGAAGGGTGACGCCTTGTGACAGGGCGTAATCCATCGCCGGGAAATGGCGCCCGGGTGTGCTTGACCCCGCCACGTCATCGCTGATGCAAAGCAGTGTGTGCCGGAAGTGAGCTCGGTGCAAGTCGACGTGCCGCTTGACGACGGCCAGCGTCTGATCTTCGTTCAGCCGGCTGCTGAATCCGGTGTGGCCTTCACCCCACATGCCGAACGAGCCGACGTCAAGGAACGCAACGTTGGAATTGCCGTCGTACCGTTGGCTCATGGCCGTGAGGAATTGCTCCAGCTTCTCGAGGAAAATGGGATCGAGATACTCAGGATCCCAGAGCGGGCCGCCCGCTCGAGGACCCTTGCCGAACTCGAATTCAACGCCCTTCGCGCCGGCGTCTTGCACCCACTTCGGTGTGGCGAAACGAAGCCAGCTTTCCGAGCAACTCACGCGCAGGGCGATCTTCTTGCCCTTATCGATCCAGCGCTGGGCAGGCGTGTCCAGTAGCGACCAGTTGAACTCGCCTTCCTTTGGCTCAAGGAACGACCAGGGCACCCGCAAGTAGATCACCGACAGACCGGGCCAGTCATTCAGCGTGTCGGATGGCTCCAGCTTGGACCCGTAATTCTCGATAAAGTTCGAGTAGAAGTGCAGCGTCCAGCCCATGCCCGGGTTCACCAGTGCCTCGCCGGTGTCCTCCGGCTGGACCCTGGTCCGTGGCTCTGGCTGATCCGCCAGTGCGAAGGAACCGGCAAGAAATAGGGCCAAGGCAACACACGCTGCGATCTGTCTCGGGACTCTCATGATGTACGACCATTCTGTGCAGACCCTGAGCGGAGCCAGGCCTGTGCCCGTGAACTCTCGCGCGCTGTGGGTACGACCCAGCCATAGCGAAAATCACTTGGCTTTCGCCGCGGGGGCCACTTTCAAGGAAAGAGCCGGAGCCTGGCGCGTCACGGTCTCAGTTCCGGTATTCATCGTGCCCGACAGGATCACGGTCTGCAATGCCCCGACCATGCTCTGGTTTGAAATGACGAGTGTCACGGTCGCCTCGCCCTTGTCGGCCGGAATTACGGTCGGCGAGGTTTTCAAGCTGATCCCGGTCGGCGGTGTGTCGGCCGTCAGGTTAATCGGCCCTTTGGCCCCGGAGTGGCGATCGGCATGGACCACCACAGGCAACTCGGTTCCTTGGCGAACGTCGAGGACTTTTCCTGGTGGAACATTCGTGCCCAGGGTCAGGCCGAATGGCTCGAGGACAGCGATGACAATCTCTTTCGTAGGTACATCGTGATGGTAGCTGAACGCCTGCATGACATCCTCGCTTCCCAGGGCTGTGTGAGTGATCTCGGCGATGCCGATCCTGGCTGTGCCCGAGATAGTGGGAACCACGAGCCCGGTGCTGGTCTTCGTGGGAGCCGTGAGCGTGAGTCGCGCGGTCTCTTGCCCCGCCGGGATGACGGCCGTGCTGGCAGAAAACCCTTGCGGAAGCTCCGCGACTCGGAGCGCAACCTCGCCGGCGAAGCCATCGACTCGGATCGCCTTGATTGTCAGGGTCGCGGTGTCGCCTCGTGTCATCCTCGGATTATCGGGAGTGACCCGCAGAAAGAAACCGGGTCGGGGCGGTCCGATGAGGAGCCGATAGCCGTAATCATCGCCACCCCCTGGCTGAAGGTTCTTGATCCGGACCACGTAGTCGCCCGCTGCGGGAAATGTGTAAATCAAGCGCGAGTCCGCGTGGTGCGTCAGCAGGGCCAGGTCAGGATCAGGATCAACGGTCTCATCGTTGCGTGCTAGTTCCTGGCCGCCGGCGTTCAACAAGTAGAGCATCGTATCGACGGGCGAACCGAGGCGCCTTGCCTGGGTCTCTATGGCCAGAACCTGGCCTACCTGGGCGGTGAAACGAAAGAAGTCGTTATCGCCGTCCTGACCAATCCGGCCGTTGACCGCGATCGGCACGGAGATCTTGTTTGCGGTCGCGAGCGTGTCGTTGCCTTCGGTTTCTCGAAGTTCGGGATGCGGACCGAGGGCGAAGGGCAGCGTGTTCGAACTAGGTCCGGATCCTGGATGGTCTCGGCCGATGACGATCGGGCGAATCGATGCGCTGAGATCGATGTCGGCAAGCTTGAGCGTGTTCGACGGCAGATTCACTCCATGCAGTTCCACAAGTGTTTCTGTTTTATGCTGGCCTCCCAGTGGGAATACATAGTTGAGATGCGGCAGTACGCCAATCTTTAGACGGTAGACGAAGGTACTCCTGCCCCGATAAAGGATATCCCTGACCTCGAGCACGTACTCGCCGTCGCGGGGGACAGGGAAGACTAACACGGGATCGGGGTTGAGCCCGTAGTCATCGATGGAGGCGAGTTCGGTTCCCGCCAGATCGTGGATCGTGAGGCAGCCGTCGAGCCAGCCGGGGACGGCGTCGGGGATGTACGGCAAGAGACTTCGGCCCTGGAATGCGAAGACCATGGTCTGCCCGGCCTTGGCCTTGAACCGGAAGAAGTCGCGGTCCGGTTCGGTGATCTGGCCGTTGATGAGCACCGGCAGGGAATCCAGCCGCTGAGCCTGGCCTGGCTCGGTGTTCGGCTCGATCTCATTGATTTCGGGCAGGTCGTCGACCACGAAGCGGTAGCGATTGGATACGCCGCCGGGCGTCACCACGCGAATGTCTCGCTCGCCCAGTTCGGCATCTCCGGCAATGGTCACTGCGATCCGGGTACTGTCCGGCTTGCCGCCCGGAAGGACAAGTCCGATGGCATCCTGTCCGCTAATGTGGACGGCAGTCGCGGATTGCAGATTCGTGCCGAAGACCGTGGCCTCGAATGTGGTCCCCCGCCTCCCGCCCGCGGGATAGGCGCAAGCGATCAGAGGTTGCGGTGGTTCGGCCGCTGCGACATCAGCAAACAAGAGAGCCAAGCAAAGTATGGCCAGGACCGATGGGGCGAACCCACTCGAAGTGGAGTGGAGCATGCGCGGTCGCCGGGAGACCTTCATCGAACGGTTCCTCTGTCAAGGAATGTTGACTGCGGGGACGGCAGCCCCACTCAGTGCCTTTTTCACGAGCTCTGCGTTGTTAAGAAGATTGGTAAACTGGGCGGCGGGCGTGGTAAGGCCGGATGCTTTCCACTGGATCACGGAGGGCGAGGATGTGGCGAAGTATCCGGCGGACGAGATGATCAGCCACTCATCGGTTCGTGGGGTCATCTGCACGAAGGTGGCCAGGAGCCTACCGTCAGCCAGAGACCAGAGTTTGACCGTGCCATCCGCACTTGCCGATGCGAGCTTGGATCCGTCCGGGCTGATCGCCGCGCGGTCGATCCAGGAGGCATGGCCGCTCAGATTTGCCACCAGATTGCCGTTCCCGCCATCGAACACCTTGACGGTCGCGTCATGACACGGGACAACGATGCGATTGGTGGGATGGAACCAGACGACATCTCCGGGCACTGCGGCGCCCAGGTCGGTAGTCCGTGCGAGGTCGCCGTCCACGCGCTTGCGCAGCCGGAGCATCTGGTCGCTCTCTCCCGCGATGGCCAGTAGCAGAAACTGTGAATCCCCGTTGAAAGCCAGGCCGCGAATGGGGTCTTTCTCCTCCAGACGAGCAAGCCGTTTCCAGGTGCCAACCTCCCAGACGAGCGCGGCGCGGTCCTCACCGGCACTCGCCAGAAACTTGCCGTCCGGGGAGAATGCGACCTTATCGATCCAGCCGGTGTGCTCCTTCAGTGAGGCGGCGTACTTCTTGTCGAGAATGTTCCAGAGGTGAATTATCGCGTCGGCTCCTCCGGCGGCCAGCCACTTCCCGTCCGGACTGAAGGCCACCGAGTAGACGACGTCTTTCAGATCAGAGAATTCCAGGACCAGCCGGCCGTCTGCCGCGTTGAACATCTTCACGGCTCCGGAAACGGAGGGATTACCCTCGGCGGCTGCCAGCAGCGATCCATCCTTGTGGAAAGCCAGGTCCTGGACCAGGTTGCTGATCGCACCGTTGCCAATCCTGCGGAGCAGCCGGGCACCGGGCAGGTCCCAGATCAAGATTTCTTGATACCCGCCCGTGGCCAGGAGTTTTCCATCGGGACTGAACGCCACGGCGGCGACCCCGGAGAGGGGGCCATAAGGGACAAGACACTCCAGCGCCTTGCCGGCCTTGCTGCCGGCAGGCGCTGCGATGACTGGAAAGGTCATCGGCTGCTTGGGGAGTGTGGCGAGACCATTCTGTGCTCGGACAATCTGAGGGGCCAACAGTCCCAGGGCGAGCGAGAGCCGCAAGCAGAAAATCGAGAAACGGCGGGTTGCCACGGTACCTACCTCATGCTCGAGAACTTCACGAACGTTGCCGCAGGGAACTCGCCCCGCCAGTTCTTTCCGGGAGAATTACATGATCTCATTCAGCAAGCCACCGCTGGGAACCGTCCCGGTGGCCAGGGGCGTAACATAGGCCACGCATCCCTGAGGATGCGGCAGCTTGTCGGTTGGCTCGATGCCGATCAACTTGTAGATCGACGCGGCAAGGTCCCATGGATAGACCGGCCGATCCTTCACGTGCTCTCCCTTGTCGTCGCTGGCACCGACCAGCGCTCCGCCTCGGAAGCCACCGCCGGCAACGACGGCCGACGATGCGAGCGGATAGTGGTGCCTGCCGCCGAACCAAGGCGCACTCCAGTCGATCTTGGGCGTACGGCCGAACTCGCCGTACCAGACCACGGCGGTGGTCTCGAGCAATCCGCGCTGGCCAAGGTCTTCCAGCAAGGTGCCAAACCCTCGATCGAGCGTCGGCAGAAGCGTCTTCAACTCCTTGAAATTGTCGGTGTGTGTATCCCATCCAGGCATGTTGATGGTGATGAACGGAACGCCCTTTTCCACCAGGCGTCGCGCCAGCAGGCAACTCTGGCCGAACGTGTTGCGTCCGTAGCGTTCCCGTAGGTCCTCCTTTTCGGTAGAGAGGTCGAACACCTGCCTGGCGTCGCCGAGAATCACTCCGTAGGCCCGGTCCTGGTTCGTTTCCAGGTGTTGCAACAGATCGTTTTTGCCGCCATGTTGCACGAATCCATCGAGGGAGTGCTGAAGACCGCGGCGGTCGCCCACCCTGGCGGCGACAACTCCATTGGGAGGTGTGATTCCCTGGACACGGAAGTCTTTCGAGTTCGGGTCGCCGTAGGTGGCGTAGGTCTTGTACTTGGTTCCCAGGAACCCCGAATCGGAGAACCGACCCAGCGGATAGTTCAGCGTGATGTAGGGAGGCAGGCTGCCCTGGTATCCTCCTTCGTAGCCCTTCTTCAACGCAACGACCGAGCCCATCGAAGGGCAGACCAGTGCGGGAGAGGGAATTGTGCCCGTTGTGACCGTGTACGTGGCGGTTTCGTGTCCGAAGTCCGGGTGAGTGAACGAGCGAACGATGCTGAACTTGCCGGCTTGCTTGGCCAGCACCGGAAATGACTCCGAGATCCGGATACCCGGTACGTCGGTGGCAATCGGGTTCTTGAGCGGTCCACAGTAGTTGCTGCCGGCCTCCGGCTTGGGGTCGAAGGTGTCCAGGTGGGATGGTCCTCCGCCCATCCAAAGTTGAATAATCGATCGTGCTTTCGCCCCCTTGGCGGGCCCGCTGGCGCCCAAGGCCAGCCAGTTGAAGAAGCCAAACTCCATCAGCCCGAAAGTCCCCACTCGAAGCAGCTCGCGCCGGGACAGACCACGGCGATCATGCTGGCAGTGCTTTTCTCGAGCATTGTTCATCACTCTGGCTCCGATCTTGGTTGGTGAGTTCACTTATCAATGATTCACCATAAATTCCTTGGTTGTGAGGACCGCCCAGATCAGGTCCTGGAGAGCCTGTGGTCGGGCGGCCGGATTTCTGACAAGGTATGCGACTGCGCTCGCCTTTTCGTCGTCGCGAGGCGGCCGCGACAGGGCGGCGAGGTAGATTTCCGCGACCACGTCTTGATCGCTCATCCTGGACTCCAGCAGATTCTTGATTCGCTGGCCACCGGCGATTTTCCACTCGAGGTCATCGGAGCTCACCAGGTAAAGCACCTGGCGAGGCTGAGCCTCGCCGTTGCGGTCCGCCTCGTAGGCCGTATCGCGCGAGGGCCGGCCAAAGAGGTCGAGGAACGCAGAATCGATGTCGCTATCCGGAAGCTGAATGGCGCGATGACCTGGCGGCAGACGAAGAACAGGCACGGGAATCCAGCTTGCGAACGACTCCTGACTGCCGGTGACCTGGCAGACCGCGTCGAGCAGTTGTTCGGCGGTCAACCGCCTGAGACGGTAGTGCGAGAAGTGCCTGGAGTCGTTTTCGTTAAGCGGGGTCGTCTGGGATGAAAGCTGGTAAACCCGCGAGTTGAGGATCAGACGGTAAATGTGCTTGAGGTCGAAGGCATGATCGACGAGCTCCTTGCGAAGATAGTCCAGCAGTTCCGGATTCTCGGGCGGATTCGTGGGACGGAGGTCGTCGACCGGATCGACGATGCCCTCGCCGAGCAGCCAGTACCAGACCCGATTCACGATGCTCGTCGCGAAGTAGGGGTTGTCACGACTGGTCAGCCAGTCGGCAAACTTCACCCGCGGATCGACGTCGACACCGAGCTCCATCGCCTGGCCTCCTGGAGTCTTAGGCCTGACCAGCGTCTTCCTGCGGGGATGCCAGAGGCCCCCGTCGGCGTTGAAGTAGACGATTTCCTCCTTCCATTCCTGGGTCGGCTTGAAGGCAACCTTGGAGAAGAATGCCGCCAGGCCGAGATTGTCGTCCTCCGTCCACGGCTCGGTGGGATGCCCATGGCAATGAGCACAGTTCATTCTCATTCCCATGAACACGAGCGCCGTGGCTTCCGCAAAAGATTGAGGATCGCGGCCTGGCATGGCCCGGAAGTAATTGGCTGCGGGGCTGCGGAAATTGCTGCCTCCCGATGTGAGTAACTCTCGAACGAACTGGTCGTAAGGCTGGTTCTGGGCAATTCGTGTCTTCAGCCAGCGGTGATAAGCGTGAACTGCCTTGGGCCAGACGTTGACCGGATACTCGCTCTTGATCCGGAGCAAGTCGCCCCACTTGATTGCCCAGAACTGGGCAAACTCGGGACGCTCCAGCAGCCGATCGATGATGAGACTCCGCTTCGCGGGATTGTGGTCGGCTGCGAAGGCACGGACCTCCCCGGTCGTGGGGAGTGTGCCGATGACGTCCAGAAAGGTTCGCCTGAGGAAGTCGGGGTCGGAACAAATCCCCGACGGGGGGATCTCCAGCAGTTTCAACTTGGCGAAGACCAGATCGTCGATTCGGTTATTTGCGAGAACTTCTGGGAACGTAAAAGGAAGATCCGAGGGAACGATCACCCGCGTGATTGCCGACTGGCGAAGGTACTGCGCCACGACGGCCGCCTCGCCGAAGCCGTCCATTCTGACCACACCGGATGGTTCGATGGCGACCACCTTCGGATCGGTCGATCGAAACGAGGCAAGGCCGGAGACGTCGCGTCGCGTTCCGTCCCCGAAGACCGCGGTGACGAGGAAGCGTTGCGACTGCCCGCGCTTCATGATGGTCTGACCGGGAAAAATCTCGAGTCGAGTGACCTGACTGCTCGCCCCGCCGCCCCTGGGAGCACCCTCGGTGATCCATGCGAGAAGCAACGAAAACTCACGCGAACCGGGATCCAGCCGCTTGCCGCCTTTGTGAAGTGCGGACGCTTGCATCTTGGCCACGAGCAGACTGTGTGAAGGCTCAACCCGGTTGATCCGGCGGCCGTGAGCCGCCAGGGTCAACGCCGCGAAATCGGCATCGGCGTCAGCCCCGAAGAGCGAAAGTTTCAAACCACCCTGCCCGCGCACCGACCCGTGGCATGCCGCCTGGTTACACCCGAGTCTGCCCAAAAGTGGGGCGATATCCGACTCGAAGTCGACATGAGTGTTCTGAGAACCGCGGACGGTGATCGGGACCAGTGCCTGGAACCGAGAGGCTCCGACGGCAATGTTGATCGAGATCGCGGTTTCTCCATCCGACACCGGATGCACCACGCCCGCGGTATCAACCTCCACGATGTGCGTATTCGCCGATTGGACCGTGGTTTTGCCACTCGAGTCATCGATCGATCCGTCGCTTCTTCGGTAGGTAACAAGTAACCTCTGAGCGGCCCACCGTCCCACCAGTGAGATCGACGATGGCTCGACCTGAATCGCCCCGGAATCGACATGCTCCCGCGACAGCACGTCCTGCCCGGGCATGAGGGTCACGACGGCGAGCACCAGGAACATCGGTCGCATGGCATTGGCAAGCACCAGGAACATCGGTCGCATGGCATTGGACCTCATCGAGCATACGCCCAGCGCGAGAACGCGATACCTTCGATCTCGACCAAAAGCTGAGGACGGCACACGTCGGCAAGCGTGTAGGTGACCGGTACCTGGCCGAGCTGCTGTTCACAGACCGAACGGATCGTCGGATAATCCTCCGCACGCTTGATATAGACCCGGGCTACGGCAAGCTGGTGAAGGTCGGCGCCGAAGCCCGGTAATCCATGACGGGAGACGTTGGGCTCGGAGATCAGTGCCTCGATGTTGGCCAAGGTTTCCCGGGTCTGCGCGGCGGCATCACTGGGATGCTGAGTTTCCGAACGCGTGATGCTTGCCGTTCCAGAAATGAAGATCATCGCTTCCTTTCCAACCTCGATGGCCATCGCGCGGCTGAACTTCGGGCTCTGCGGGCTGTAGACGGGAGCATACTCGAACGCCGAGGTCTGCCTCGGGTTTTCGAGCGGGATGACCTGCAAGTCGCGCCGCCGGGATGCCACCGCGATGCAGCTCAAAGTCAGGTCTCGTCCTTCGGCGCCAATACCCGTACTCGCGGGATAAGCCGGCTCCGTAGTCGATGAGAGCGACCGGTTGACACGGAACGAGCAGTTCGAGAAGAGGTCGGATCGTGCTCGGTTCAACTCCTTGTAGCGCTGGGTGTCCCCCTCCGGCCCGACGATGTCTCCCAGGTAGAGCCAGGTTCTGACCACCTGGTCGAAGCCGACGTCCTGACTTGCCAGGAGCGTGGTGAGCGAGGCAAATCCTCGAGTGGCCTGCTCATGGACCCCAAGATTTCCGACGCCACTGGCCACCCGACTGCAATGCACCGTGGTGATTCCGTCGTGGCTGACCTTTACAACATCCGCGTCGACGCGCTCGATATCGAGATCATCGCGGTCCGCGACGATGCCCCACAACTCGATCGCCACCGGCGACCCGTCAGCAGGCTTCTGCGGGATCACGTCCGTGACCGGCATTGCAGCGCCATGGTACCTGCGGATGGCATCGAGGCAGGGGGAAATCATCGTCGGTTCAGCGACGAAAGCGGTCAGCCGCAGCGTATCCGCCGCCACGCCCGCCTGGTCGATCGCCTGGGCCAGGATCTCGAGCGTTTGCGTTGTCGCTTCTTCGATCTCCTTCTCGGGCCGGGCTGAAGCCACCGCGAATGCGTGGCGAATTCCGGCATGAGGGACGACCGAAAGCTTTACTCCGTCAGCGCGCCCCCGCTGGATCAGCGGTTCCTCTCGCTGACGACGACGCAAGGACCTGAGAATTCCCGAAAACCTGGTTCCACGCTGGTCCACTTGCATCTTGCAACCTCCCGATATGGGTTGGACCAAGATCATGATAGAAAGATACAAGCCAACTTTGTTGGACGTTTTAGCATTTCAGGCGTTCCGCGATGTTTCGTCTGAGGTTCAAGTCCGAGTGGCCCCAGGCGGTTCGCTTACTTCCCTGAAGGGTCGAAGCAAACACGAAGAGCAAGCACCGGGAACGAGAGCCCCCAGACCCTTCATGGAATGAGAGCCGTTCACCACGTGCATCGTGTTTAGTCGTGGGGTTGTTAGGTTGGGAGAGAGCAGAGGCTGAAGTGGCTGGAGAGTATCGGAACCGGTGATTCTCAACCAGTATCGAGACTATTCCGATCGGAGGGTCGTGTCACGAGACGCTGACGCCGGGTGTTGGTCTTTCCGTGCGTGTCAGTACTCGGAGCAACCGGCCCCCCTGATCCTCTTCGTCACCGAAGCCAGGAGGGTTATGAGGCAGGAAAAAAATCTGTCAACAGAGACAGCAAGTATCGGCCTACGCCCTCAACTTGTCATGAGAGAAGCTTGGGCGAGACCGACCCCGGTGCTTGAGTCGTTATGACTCGGCACCGCCATCATCGACGTGTACCAATCTCTCATGGCTCCTGTCAACCCCTATTGAGGGGATTTCAACAGTCCATGTCGCTCCTTGACATCTTATTAAGAATGTTGATATGTAACAACGAAACGCAGCACCGATCAAAAACCGCGGATAACCCAGACCTTCCCAGTCTGGTTTCGCGGTGACTGGCTGCGTTGTCAAGTCTCCAGAAAGTGCTTCGCGAAGTCCGGAATCTCCCGATAGAGGACGTGCAAGCTTTCGTTGAACGATCGAAACTTCAGGCCGAACGGGCGCACGACCTTCGCCAGGCTGGCTCTGGAGTAGAGTGAGACATGACCATTTCTGGGACCGGCGTACCACCAGTTCAAACCCTGGCGGTCAATATCGGCGGGCTGGAGTAATGTGGAGAAAACAATGAGCCCCGGGTCGTCCAGGGACTCGTTCATATCTGCAAAGACCTGTGAAGGGGAAGTGGAATGCTCGATCACTTCGAAGCACACGATGCAATCGAACCGGCCGGCCGGCTTGTTTGAATGGCCGGGCACAAATGGGTCGTAACAGCTCACGTGGGGAAAGCCGCCGTCACATAGCGACCGGGCCAGGGTACCGTTACCGCCACCGTAATCAAGCATGTGATCGGGTCTGATGCCCGAGAACAAACTGCTCAGCATCGCCGCATTGGAACGCGGACGAACCTCCGGGTAGTCGGGGTCAACCAGCAGGTATTCGTCATTGTAGATTTGGCGTCGAAAATCATCCGTGGTGAACTCGTCGAACGCGATGGTGAAGATGAACTTGCATACTGTGCATCGGTGATAATAGATCGGTATCCCGGAGAGATCCAGAACCCGCTGCCGGTAGATCTCGCAATTTTTGTGAAAATCAACCACCCCGTAGAGGTAAGCCACCGCGCCGCAGCACTTGCACGGAGTCTCCCGCGCACCGATGGTCTGGAATCCAGGATTCATCAACCGCCTCCGACGGATCACGTTACGGTCGCTTGCGTTTGGCGAGCCCGATACCAAAACTCGCGCCGCAGGATTCGCAGATCGTGCCTCAACTCAGCGCGGGAGGCAAGGGAATCTCGCGGAATTCCCCGGGACTTGATCCCAGGTTTCTGCACCCGTGAATTGGCGCACCTACCTGAGATAATGGGGCTAGCAGGATCTCAGAGCCCTTCCGCTTTAACATGGAGAAAAACGCATGCGATTCCACTACCGGCTGATTTCAGTCAAGGCCCTGGCGATCGTGGCCGTGCTGGCGCTGCCCGTGTTCGGAGATGACACCGCGTGGGTGTCACTCTTTGACGGCAAGACGCTTGACGGCTGGTCCGTCCACGGCGGATTTGCAGCCTACAAGGTCGAAGACGGTGCGATCGTCGGAACCACCGTCCAGGGAAGTCCAAATACCTTCCTGTGCAAGGGAGACTACAAGGACTTTGTGCTGGAAGTGGAAGTCCAGTGCGACCCTCGGCTCAATTCGGGCGTCCAGGTTCGCAGCCATGTCTATGAGCAGGATGGTCCCGACCCGCTCGATTCGAAGAAGCATCGGACCAAGGGGGTCGTTTATGGGCCGCAATGCGAGATCGCTCGCCAGGAGACCGGAACGGCTGGCCGATTCTACGATGAGTCCCGGCGCGATCGCTGGATCTGCGAGATCGGCTCGCAGGCGAAAGGCGCCTTCAAGGACACGGGATGGAATCTTTACAAGATCGTCGTTCAGGGCAACCGTTACCGGTCATGGGTCAATGGTCTCGCCTGTTCCGACTTCACCGATGACGTCGATCAGCACGGGCTCATCGGCCTTCAAGTTCATGGCATCGGCAGGGGCGAGGGGCCCTACCAGGTGCGCTGGAGGAACATCCGGATCAAGGAGTTGAAGCCAGGCGAAAAGGTCGAGGGGGTCGATTGAATTCGTCGGGCAGGCCGCGAACAACGTGACTCCGATCGCAGGATGGTCACCTTCCCCGTGAAGTCCGCGACCGGAGTCGTTGCCCGGAATCAGCCGACGACATTTACATAGGAGGTACCACCGAACTAACTCGTCTGACTGTTATTGTGTTCACTTTCTTGGCTTCGATAATTTTGACGGCGCCAAAAACTCTGTACTGAATGACATCGGCAGGTGTGGTATGATGATGCCATATCGAACGTACGGACAAGCTTTGTCGGTCGTGCCAAGCACCCGGATGCCAGCAGCACGCGTTACTTCCTTGCTCGCTACGATGAACGCATTCAGCCCCACCGGAACTTGACCCTGGAATGAGACTCTCGCCAGCCACGCCGTTCATTCCGCCCTCGTGATTCTCATTTCTCACGGCCAGGACCGGACCTCCCGCACCAAGAGATCACACGCCGTCAAGGCGTGAAAGCCACCATTGTTGAGGAGAACCCCGAGATGTCCTTGACGAGCAAATCCGGACCTGCCCGACGGGCCGCGTTTCTCCTGGCATTGGCAGCGCTGCCCGTGTCTGCCCTGGCGATCGATCAGAAGAGTCAGGACCAAAAGAAGTCGGGTAAAGATGCGCAGCCGACGCCTGCCGCGGCGAAGGTCAGCTATGACAAGCAGATTCGCCCGGTCCTGCAGGCGCACTGTCAGGGCTGTCATCAGCCAGCGAAGGCCGGCGGTGCGTATGTGATGACCCGGTTTGACCAGATGCTCGAGGGCGGCGAGTCGAGTGAGCCCGCCATCGTGCCGGGCAAGCCGGCCGAGAGCCATCTTGTCGAACTGATCACGGCCCATCGCGGAAAGGCGGAGATGCCCCAGAACAAGCCGGCCCTGGCCGAGTCTGAGGTCGCGTTGATTGCGCAGTGGATTGCTCAGGGGGCGAAGGATGACACGCCTCAAAATCTGGGGACGCGGTATGATGCGGAACATCCGCCCGAATACAACCGTTTGCCGGTGATTCCGGCTCTGGCGTACTCGCCCGACGGAACGCTGCTGGCCCTGGCGGGGTTCCATGAAGTCTTGCTCTGGAAGGCCGACGGTACTGAACCGGTTGGCCGCCTGGTCGGGCTCTCCGAGCGTGTCGAGTCGCTCGCCTTCTCCCCCGATGGCAAGAAGCTGGCCGTCACCGGCGGCCAACCCTCGCGCATGGGTGAGGTCCAGGTCTGGGACGTGGCCAAGCGAAAGCTCATCCTGTCGGTCTCAATCACTTTCGACACGGTTTACGGAGCGAGCTGGTCGCCCGACGGAACCAAGATCGCCTTTGGCTGCGCCGACAATACGGTCCGGGCGATCGATGCCAGGACGGGCGAGCAGGTACTCTTTCTTGGTGCTCACAGCGATTGGGCCCAGGACACGGTATTCTCGGTAGACGGAGCTCACCTGATCTCGGTCGGTCGCGACATGGCGGTCAAGCTGACTGAAGTTGCCACGCAACGGTTCGTCGACAACATCACTTCGATCACCCCAGGCGCACTCAAGGGGGGGCTGGCGACGGTGGCCCGGCACCCCAAGCGGGATGAGATCGTCATTGGCGGTTCCGATGGCGAGCCCAAGCTGTACCGGGTCTTTCGCCGGACATCGCGTGTGATCGGTGACGACTCCAACTTGATCCGCGAGTTTCCCCCGCTGCCGGGACGTGTCTACAGCGTGGCAATCAGCACCGACGGCAAGCGAATCGCCGCGGGTAGCAGTCTCGACGGCTTCTCGGGTGAGATGGCCGTTTACTCTTACGAGTTCGACACCACGTTGCCTGACAACATCAAGGCCATCAACGAAAAGGTGGTAACCGCTCGCTCGGCCGCTGAGAACGCCGCCCTCGATGCTTACCACAAGGCCGGTGTGAAGCAGCTCTCCAGCGTCAAGGTGGCCCAGGGCGGAATCTACTCGGTGGCGTTCCGGCCCGACGGCAAGATCGTCGCGGCAGCCGGTGGCGACGGCATCGTCCGTCTGATCGAGCCGGAGAAAGGGACGATCGTCAAGGAATTTGCACCGGTCCCGGTCAAGACCTCTTCGGTTGCGGCAAATGCGTCTCCCATCTTGGTTCAGCCAAAGCTCGAAGAAGCCGTCGAGACCGAAGCTCTGCCCGCCGAGGCCAACGTCGTGGCCCTCGATGTCCAGCCCCGCGAGATTCGACTGTCGAACAAGTTTGCCTACGTTCAGCTTCTGGTCACGGGCCGGCTCGCTTCGGGCGAGACGATCGACGCGACGCGGATGGTCGATGCCAGGCTCTCGGCCGACATCGCCGCCGTCTCTCGCTCCGGCCTGGTTCGCCCTAAAGGCGACGGCAAGGCGACACTCGCATTGAGCCTGGCGGGCAAGTCGGTTGACGTGCCGATTGTCGTACTGGGTCTGGCCACTCCGGTGCGGGCGGATTTCGTTCACGACGTGGCCCCGGTGCTCTCAAGGTTGGGCTGCAACCAGGGGACATGCCACGGATCGGCCCAGGGAAAGAACGGGTTTAAGCTGTCGCTCCGGGGTTACGATCCGCTGTTTGATGTCCGGGCTCTGCTCGATGATAACGCATCGCGGCACGTGAACCTGTCGGCGCCGGAAACCAGCATGATGCTGGCCAAGCCCACGGGGGCGTTGCCACACGTGGGCGGAGCCCTGATGCAGCCGGGTGAGCCTTATTACGAGATCCTCCGGTCGTGGATTGCCGATGGTGCTCGATACGACCAGACAACCCCTCGGGTGACCAAGATCGAGGTCTACCCGGCCAATCCGGTGATCCCCCGAATTGGCGGTAAGCAGCAGCTCCGGGTGCTGGCGACCGACGCCAGCGGAGAGGTCCGGGATGTGACGCGCGAGGCGTTTCTCGAGACCGGCAACATGGAGGTTGTCGCCGCCAACAAATCCGGGCTGATGACCGCGTTGCGTCGGGGCGAGGCGCCGATCCTGGCGCGATACGAAGGCGCCTATGCTTCCACGACGTTGACGGTCATGGGTGACCGCGGCGGCTTTGTGTGGTCCCAGCCACCGACTTATGGGCGGATCGATGAGCTTGTCGCGGCCAAGTGGAAGCGGATGAAGATCCTGCCCTCAGGCCTCTGTTCCGACGCCGACTTCATTCGCCGGGTGACTCTTGACCTGACGGGCTTGCCACCGACAGCCGAGGACACCCGCGCGTTCCTGGCCGATCCGCGCGCGTCGCGGGCCAAGCGCGAAGCCCTCGTCGATCGCCTGATCGGTTCGCCGGATTACGTGGATTACTGGACGAACAAGTGGGCCGACCTGCTCCAGGTGAATCGCAAGTTTCTCGATGTCGACGGCGCAGTGGCGCTGCGGAACTGGATTCGCGGCCAGGTCGCGGCCAATACTCCCTACGATACGTTCGTGAGGTCGATCGTCACGGCCTCGGGCTCGAACAAGGACAACCCGCCGGCCGCGTATTTCAAGGTTCTCCGCGAACCGACGGCCATGATGGAAAACACGACTCAGCTCTTCCTGGCCGTGAGATTTAATTGCAACAAGTGCCACGATCATCCCTTCGAGCGCTGGACACAGGACCAGTATTACCAGACGGCTGCCTTCTTCGCGCAAGTCGGCCTCAAAGCCGATCCGGCCAGTGGCGGGCGGATGGTCGGCGGAACCGACGTCGAGTCGCCCAAGCCCCTGTACGAAATGGTTGCCGACACCGGTTCGGGTGAAGTCGTTCATGATCGCACCAAGCAGGTCTCGGCTCCCAAGCTGCCATTTCAGTGCGCCTATAAGAAACCGTCTACCGGCGCACCCCGGCGCGTCGAGCTGGCCGCCTGGTTGACGTCCACCGATAACCCCTACTTTGCCCGCAGCTATGTGAACCGGCTGTGGGGCTATCTTTTCGGAGTCGGCATCATCGAGCCGCTCGACGATCTCCGCGCCGGCAATCCGCCTTCGAATCCCGAATTGCTGGACTACCTGGGCGCTGAGTTCATCAAGAGCGGTTTCAACGTCCGCCACATGGTGCGGCTCATCTGCACCTCTCGCACCTATCAGCTCTCGATCGAGACCGGCCCCTGGAACGCCGACGACAAGACAAATTATTCGCACGCGATCGCCCGACGACTGCCGGCCGAGGTCCTTCTTGACGCGGTCTACCGGGTAACTGGCACCAGGTCAAACTTCCCCGGCGTGCCCGAGGGAACTCGCGCCGCGGCTTTGCCGGATTCCGGAGTCGAGCTGCCCAGCGGGTTCTTGACGACCTTCGGGCGGCCATCCCGCGAAAGCGCCTGCGAATGCGATCGCACCAGCGGTTTGCAACTCGGGCCGGTCATGGCCCTGGTCAGCGGTCCGACTCTGGCTGACGCCATCGCCGATCCCAAGAACGAGCTGACCAGCCTGCTAACCCGCGAGAACGACGACGCGAAGCTGATTGATAATCTTTTCATGAGAATCCTCAACCGCCCCGCGACTCCCGCGGAGATTGCGACCTGCCGGAACGACCTGCAGTCCATCGACGACGACCACCGCAAACTGGCCGAAAACCTGGGCAAGCGCGAGGTCGAATTCGCAATAAGGCGGCCCCAGTTCGAGCGCGACCGCCTGGCTGCGATTGCCACGGCCCAGGCCGCTCTGGCGGCTTACGAGAAGGAGCTGACTCCCCGGCTTGGCCAGAAGGAGAAGGAAAAAGCAGCCAGGGCCGCGCAGCTCGAGGCGGAACTGAAGGTCTACGAAACGACGGTTCTCGCCAAAAAGCTCTCTGACTGGGAGAAGGCCCAGTCTCTGGCCGTTCGCTGGAAGACGCTCGAACCAAGCTCGCTGCAGGCCACCGGCGGCGCCGTGCTGTCCAAGCAGCCGGACGGATCGATCCTCGCCTCGGGCAAGAGCCCTCACGGGTCAGTCTACACCATCGCCGCCGAGACCGATCTGACGGGAATCACGGGTCTCCGTTTGGAAGTTCTCCCCAACGACGGTTTGCCGAGTCATGGCCCAGGCCGGGCACCTGACGGCAACTTCGTGCTTACCGAGATTGAGGTTCTCGCGGCACCGAAGACCGACCCGAAACAGGTCAAGCCCGTGAAGTTGCAGACTCCGCTGGCCGATTTCAGCCAGGAGGGATACTCGGTCGCGGAGGCAACTGATGGCGACCGCACCAACCAGGGAGCCGGCTGGGCTGTCTCTCCCACCACGGGTGTGACGCACTGGGCAACCTTCGAGACGGCCGAGCCGGTAGGCAAGGAGGGCGGGACGGTCATCACCGTCAAGCTGCATCATCGATTCAATGCGCCCCAGTTCACGCTCGGCAGGTTCCGACTCGCCATCACGCGCGTTCCTCGGCCGGTCGCTTTGGGAGTTGCTGAGGACTTCCGTTCGATTCTTGCCACGGTGCCCGAATTGAGAACTGAAGTCCAGCGCAATACCCTGCTCAGCTATAACCGGATCATGGACCCCGAGTGGAGGAATAAGCAGTCCGCCATCGCCGCCAGCAAGGCGCCGCTGCCGATCGATCCCCAGCTTGTCGCGCTCCGCGGCCAGCTCGAGCAAGCCCAGCGCCCGGTGCCCCTCGATCCGGTCTTGCTCCAGTTGCGCCACGATCTGGAGATGAGCATTCAGCAAGCGGCCACGCGCCGGCTGACGGCGGCCCAGGACATTGCCTGGGCCTTGATCAATAGCCCGGCGTTCTTGTTCAATCATTGACGGAGGAAACTCGCTGGATGGCCGTCCCGCGTGGCAAGGAAGCACGATTGTTTTATCGCTGCGCGAAACAGCGATTGGTCGAAGCCCATGTGCTCAAAGCAGCATTCATGCCGACCGGGGCGGTTTATCTTGCAGGCTACAGTGTTGAATGCATACTCAAGACGCTAATCTTGTCGGTCGTTCCTACAGCTCAGACAGAGGCGGTTCTCAACTCCTTCCGTGGAGTTCGTGCCCATGACTATAATTGGCTCAGAGACCAGTATCGCCTGAGAGGCGGGGCTTCATTTCCTGGACACGTAAACCGGGATTTCACACTTGTTGACGAATGGTCCACCAATCTTCGGTATGAATTGGCAGTTTTTCGTCATTCCGAAGCCGAAGAGTTTCTGAAGTCAACGGACCGGATCATCCAGTGGGCAGATGGGAGGATTTAAGGTGCCAGTCAGGATTCTCCGAGGTTCGTCGGATGACATTCTTGAACAGGTGATCGCCGTCCTTCGCAAATATCAATCGGAGCACCCGAACGCGGTCATCGACCTTTATCGCCGTAATTCGGTATCCATCCGAGTGCGCATCGTGGACCCTGCGTTTCGAGAGATGAGCATGAAGGAGCGAAATGACTTGGTCTGGGATTACCTGGACGCACTGTCAGACGACGCGCAGGGCGACATCAGCATGCTCGTTCTGCTTGCCCCATCTGAAGTCCAGAGATCGATGGGGAACATGGAGTACGAGGATCCAGTTCCTTCGGTATTGTGACGGCAGCGATCCTGCACCGTTGCTTTCCAAGTGATCACTTTCGAGCATTCCGAAATCCTTTTTCCCGACTGTCCCAACCCCAACCCAGGAGCCCCACGATGATCATCGTCCCCGGACAACCAGGGAAGGACCTGTGTGACCCGCAGCTCGGCATGACGCGGCGCGACATCCTCCGTGTCGGGGGGTCCGGCCTGCTGGGCCTCAGTCTCGGCTCGATGCTCGAGCTGCAAGCTGTCTCTGCGCGGGCCGCGGATGTCGCCGGCGGCAAGACGGGCGGTGCCCCGGGCTGGGGCAAGGCCAAGAGCATCATCATGGTCTATCTCCAGGGTGGCCCCAGTCACCTTGATTTGTGGGACCCCAAAGATAACGTCCCGGACAACGTCAAGAGCGTCTTCAAGAGGATCGCCACCAAGGTTCCAGGCATCGATGTCACTGAGAACCTTCCACGGCTAGCGCAGTTGACCGACAAATTCACCTTCATCCGCTCGATGAGCTATACCCCTAACGGCTTGTTCAACCACACAGCCGCCATCTACCAGATGATGACGGGGTACACCACCGACAAGGTCAGTCCCTCTGGCCAGCTCGAGCCGCCCAGTCCCAAAGACTTTCCCAACTTCGGGTCGCAGATCATCCGGCTTCAGCCTCAGAACGTGCCCATGCTGCCGTTCGTGATGCTGCCTCGCCCATTGCAGGAAAGCGGCGTTGTGGGCAAGGGGGGGACGGCGGGATTTCTGGGCAAGGCATTCGATCCATACACCCTCTACCCCGAGGGTGACGACATGGACATGACCAAGATGGACCGGATCAAGGTCGACGATCTGCAGTTGCGGCCCGAGGTCTTTGCCATGCGGCTCCAGCGCAGGGCCAAGCTGCGCGACGCCCTCACCGCTGGCATGAAGTCGATCGACGCGGCGGTCTCGGATTTCAAGCTCAACGAGTACTACGACCGGGCTCTCAGCCTTGTGGCCTCGGGACGTGCCCGCGACGCCTTCAATCTCCAGGCCGAGGCGGCCAAAACCCGCGACATGTACGGCCGCAACACGTTCGGCCAAAGCTGCCTGCTGGCTCGCCGTCTGATCGAGGCTGGTACGAAAGTGGTCGAGGTCATCTGGCCCAAGGTAGCCAACTCCGATAATCACTCGTGGGACCACCACGTGGATTTAACCAACCGGATGCGCGAACGATCAGGCCCCATGCTTGACCAGGGTCTCTCCGGGTTATTGACCGACATGGACCAGCGCGGGTTGCTGAAAGACACACTGCTTGTTGCTGTAGGCGAGTTCGGCCGCAGCCCACAGAAGGGGGTAAGCACCTCGGGTAACGGCAACAGCGCCGATGGCCGCGATCACTGGCCTTATTGCTACACGGCCGTGATTGCGGGGGCGGGCATCAAGCGGGGCCACGTCCACGGCCAATCTGACAAGACCGGCTCGGCACCTCTGTCGGATCCCGTTCATCCGGGCGAGTTGCTTGCCACGATCTACCACGCCTTCGGCATCGACCCGGCCACCATGGTCTTGAACCACCTCAACCAGCCGCGTGAACTGGTCAAGGCAGAGGCCGTGACACGGTTGTTCGGGTGATGCGAAGGACCGTGCGAAAAAACTGTTCACTGGCCATCCTCGCCGTCTGCATGTGCGCGAGGTGGTCGGGTGCTCAAAGTCCCGCCAGCCCGGATCTCGAGCGGCAACAGGGAAGCTGGGTCGCCGTCTCTTTTCGTCGCGACGGCCAGGAAACTCCAAGGGAAATCGTCCAGACAATCACGCGAACCGTCGAGGGCGATCATGTCGTCTGGAAGCGCGACGGTAAGAACTTCGCGGGGACGTCACTCGTGCTCGACCCGGGTCAGGACCCCAAGGCGATCGATGTGATCGCCGATGGCGGCCCGACGCGCGGCAAGCGGGTGCTGGGAATCTACAAGCTTGAGAACGACAAGCTCACGCTCTGCATGGGCGATCCTGATCAGTCCAGACCTCGTGAATTCAAGGCCGAGAAGGGGTCCGGGCACACGCTGATGGTTTTCACGCGGCAGTTGGCTCCGGCGAGTCGTTGAGAGTCATGCCCAACCTTCGCCCCTCAGTATGGCCTTGCGTCGCTCTACCGCGAATCGCTCGATCGCATACCGGAGCATCGTCCTCGGCATGACACCGGCATGTTGCCGTAGAAATGTTTCGAGAGTCGATTCATCGCGCTTGCCGACCTCGCGCAGCATCCAGCCCGCGGCCTTGTGGATCAGGTCTTCCCGGTCGCCAAGCAGGCGTTCGGCGATCCTCAGCGTGTCGGCGAAATCGCCCTGGCGAATGAAGTGAAGCGTTGCGATGATGCTGATACGACGCTCCCAGAGGCTCTTGGAACCGGCGAGGCGATCGAGTGGCTTGCGGCTTCGGGTCACCAGATAACCGCCCACGATCGTTGGCGCCGAGGCATCGACCAGGTCCCAATTATTGATGAAGCCGGTGTGCGCGAGGTAGAGATCGTACATCTCCTTCTTCTTGGAAGGTTCGGCTTTCGAGGCCTGTCCGACGAGGATCAGGAGAGCCAGCAGACGGTCCTCGTGTACGGGGGATCGCAGCAAGACGATAAGCTGATCCACGGGCAATGATCGAAATTCTCTTGCCAGGGAGTGCATCACAGCGGCGCGAAGGCCGAGAAAGACGTCTCCTGCGCCATACTGGCCCGGCCCGGTTTTGAAGTAACGGGCAGCAAACGCCGCGGCCTCGGCGTTGCCGAGAGCACGCAAGCGATCTTGGATCTCACGTACGTCCATGATTGGTGAACTTCAGAAGACGCATCGGCCATGTATCAGGGGTCGTTACGGAGACGCAGGCTCCAGTCGATTTCTGCTCAGGTCCCTTCGTCCTCCATGTGAAAGCCAGCCGCCACCAGATCGGCCAGAGCCTCGATCGCTTGCTCGGCGTCGAGCCCGCGCGCTTCGAGTTCCAGTGTCCTTCCACACTCCGCGGCCAGACCCAGCATATCCATGACGCTCTTGCCGTTGGCTTTGCTTTCTCCAAAATGAACCCAGACGTCCGACTGGAACGAGTTCGCCAGCTTCACGAACTTGGTTGACGGCCGCATGTGAAGTCCATAGGTATTGACGAGCGTGACCTGCCGGCGAGCGATGCCAGCATCGTTTCCCATGATTCGCCTTCCTCGGCGGATCTCACGCCAGGTTGATGATCTTGTGGTCGATCGAGAACTTTCGGCCACGCGGTGAGTTGAATTCGAAGATTCCCAGGCCAAGATTGGCCGCCAGCCGGATGTGCTGGGGTTGCCGGATATCGAACCCTTCGCTCTCCAGTGGATCGAGGCCAAGCTTGCCCGAGGCCCCCACGATCGGCAACCCTTTTTCCCTGCGCTTGGCGTCGATCGTCTTCCAGAGAACATGGTCCATCGCCACCGGGTCAGTCGCCAGCAGTAACGCGTTATTCTCCCATGTCCATTCCGGCTTGTTCGCGGACGGCCCTCCCTGAAAAACCCCCTTGATGCCGTCCATGATCTGCAAGACGCACTTCTTGCGAATGACCGGGTGGGCAACCACCTGGGGAATGAACTGGTTGCAAGCGTTGGTGTCTGGCGTGCTGTGAGACCGGTTGACATTGTTGACCAGCCCGTGGCTCATGTTCTTGAGTGCGCCTGTGACTCCGGCCGATCCGTGATCCTTGAGCACGGGCAGGAGCACGATCTTGTTCACTCGGCGCGTGAGCAGCAACCCCAGGTGCGACTGTGTCGTACGCTCGTCACGCGGATCTTCGCCATAGCCAATCAATTGCATGACCACAAATTCGTCTCGGTCGTAGCCGGAGACGCGATCCAGAGCGTCGGTCCTGAGGTTGTCCACACCCTTGAGGTCGGTCTGGTGGCTGTTGTATGCCACGCCAAGTCCCGTCCACTCGACACCCTCCGGTACGGCATGGTGCATCTTGGCGTTGATGAAATCGTCGCGATAACGCTCGAAGACAACGATGTCCTTCGTCTTCACCCCCGCGGCCTTGAGACCTTCGATCACCTCGAGCATCAGCTCGCTCGACGTGTTGGCGAGCGGATTGCCCACGGGGTTCATCTTGATCCCCACGACGTCGCCGGGCTCGAAGAATCGTTTCCAGGCCGATGTCGCATCGTCCGCGCCTGTGAGTTCTCTCATCCCGCGTCCCACAGACTCCTTGATCGAGGTGCGGCTCTTGACGCCGTTCTGAATCATTCGAGGATTGCGAACCTCGATCACGCGACCGGGATAGGGGCCAGGAATTCCCCAGGTTTCCGTGCCTTCCGGCTTACCGGCCGCGGCCCTGGACTCCTGGGCCGATCCATGGACGATTGGCAGACAGGCCAGCCCCGGTACCACGGCCGTCGAGGTCAGAAACTCGCGTCGGGCTAGCCCGCGGCTACACTTGCGACCAGACATGCCCGGGGCTCCTTACGGAACGAGAAAATGAGTTTTGGATTTACTTGGCGGGCGCAGATCCAGGCTCGACATCAGCAGTAGTTTATCGCTTTTCCGAGGTTCTCAACAGGCCATCCAATTCATAGCGGCCTCCCGCGTCGGTCGCCAGTGCGACTGTCTGCAATCCGTAGCGAACTGTTGCTTTGCGGCCAAGTTGAGAGCGAATCGTCGCCGCGAAGAGCGTTCCATCCTTCCATGCGAGATCCACCTCGAAACCGCCTCGGGCACGCAGCCCTTTCACGGTTCCTGTCGGCCAGACCTTGGGCAAGGCGGGAAGCAGGTGGATTTCGCCATCGGCTGTGTGACTCTGCAGGAGCATTTCGGCAACGCCGGCCGGGAATGCGAAGTTGCCGTCCATCTGGAAGGGCGGGTGGCTGCCGAAGAGGTTGGGATAGACGCCGCCTGGCCCGAGCTGGAGGGTGCGATCGATCAACCTGAAGGCGTGGTCGCCGTCGCCTAGCCTCGCCCAGAGGTTGATCTTCCAGCCCGAGGACCAGCCGGTCCCCTCGTCGCTGCGCACCTCGAGCGACTTGCGGGCCGCCGCCAGCAAGTCGGGCGTGGCCCGTGTAATCTGGTTGCCGGGGTACATGCCCCAAAGGTGCGAGAGGTGCCGGTGATGCACCTCCGACTCGCCGAACGGGCGGAACCACTCCTGCAACCGTCCATCGGGACCAATCTGAAGCGGCATCAGCTTTTCCAGGGCCGTTTTGAGGCGGGCCTGGAACGGTGCATCGGTTTCCAGGATCATCGTGGCGGTGATGCAGTGGGAGAACAGATCATGGATCAGCTCCAGATCCATCGAGCTGGCCATGCTCACCGCGGAATGCTTGCCATCTGGTGTGACGAAACCGTTTTCCGGCGATGTGGAGGGCGAAGTGACCAGGTGACCCTTGCCGTCGTCGATGAGAAAGTCGAGGCAGAACTCGGCGGCACCCTTCATTAACGGATAGGCCTTGTCGCGGAGAAACGTCCTGTCGCCGCTGAACTCGTAGTGCTGCCAGAGGTGCTGGCAGAGCCAGGGGCCGGACATCGGCCAGAGAGCCCAGGTGGAGTCGCCGTCACCATAGTTTCCCACCGGCGCTGACTGACGCCAGAGATCCGTATTGTGGTGTGCCACCCAGCCGCCACAGCCGTAATTGGTCCGGGCCGTCTTGTGACCGTTCTGAGCGAGCCCCTGAATCAGGTCAAAGAGGGGTTCGTGGCATTCGGCCAGGTTGGTCGTCTCAGCCGGCCACATGTTCATTTCGGTATTTATATTGATTGTCCAGTTGCTGCTCCACGGAGCGCGCAGCTCGTCGTTCCAGATCCCTTGCAGATTCGGAGGCTGAGTACCAGGGCGGGAGCTGGCGATCAACAGGTAGCGGCCGTACTGCGCGTGCAGCGCCACCAGACCCGGGTCACGGGCGCCGAACCGGCGGACCCGCTGGTCGGTGGGGGATTTCCGAGCCTCCTCGGGCGATGGACCCAGATCGAGGGAAACCCGCCGAAACAGCCGCTGATGGTCCTCGACGTGGGTATGCAAGAGCTCATCAAAAGCCTTGCTCGCGGCGGCATCCACGTATCCCGAAGCGATGGCTACCGCGTCTTTGCCCTGCCGCCCCGGCGACCTGTCGTAGCCGTTGAAACTGGTCGCAGCCGAAAGCAAGAGTGTTACGGTTCCGGCTTGTTTGACTGAGAGTGCATTGTTCTCCAACGAAACGGTGCCCGAGTCGACCTCCGCCCGGAGCTGGCAAGCAAAGGTCATCCCTTCTCCGTCATCGGAGCTGGCATAGATGACGGGGTTGGGGCGATGGTAATAGCTCGGATCGACGTGCGCCGGGGCCTTGCCGCCAAGGATCAGATCTTTGTTCCTGGGCTGAGTACGGAAATGGAGCTGGCTTCCCAGCTTGGCCGTGAAACTCAGCGATCCCGGATGGCTGGCCGTGAGCCGCATCACCAGGATCTGGTCCGGATTCGAGACGAACACATCCCTGGTATAGACCACGCCGTCAATCGCGTATCGCACGCTGGCGACCCCGCGATCCAGATCCAGCATGCGACGATAGTCGCGGACTTCCGTGGAACTGGTCGACCGTGGGATATCGAAAGTCAACACCAGATCGCCCATCGGCAAATAGGTTTGGGTGTAAGGCCCCATCATCTTCTTGCCGAGTTGATGGGCTTCGGCATACTTTCCCTCGAAGATCAGGCGTCGGATTACTGGCAAGATCTCCAGTGCCTCGGGGTTGTCACAGTTCTTGGGGCCGCCCGACCAGAGTGTGTCCTCGTTCAGAGCAATTCGTTCAGCCGTCACGCCTCCGTAGACCATCCCCCCCAACCGGCCGTTGCCCACAGGCACCGCTTCGAGCCATTCGCCGGCAGGTCGTGAATACCAAAGACTCAAAGCTTGATCGGGCGCATCCACGCGCCCGCTGAATACCGGCTCGGAGGCTTGAACCTGGCACGTCAGCAGCAGTAAAATTGGGATAACAGCATCTCTGAGAATACTTGATTGTCGCGGAGCTGAGTTTTCCATGATGGAGTTCCTGCTCATGCGTCTTTGGAAGATTCGCTTGCCTTCCGATCACAGCATCCAATCGCTTTGCTCATGGAAGGCGCTGCAATGCTTACAAAACAAGCTTGTATGGAATTTCAATTTGCTGATCGTTCCCCGCTCGCCGCCGCTAGTTGCTCTTGGCTGGGCGGTAGTTTGATCTACAAGTCCTTCAATATTTTACGGCACCTTCACGAGGCTATGCCATCTCCTGGCGTCGGGTTCTCGCATGGTTTTTTTCGGATTTGTGTCTGTGGTACGCGGCTTGCTTTCGACTAGTTCAGGTGTTGTCGAAACTGACAAGCATCCACACTTCCCTATCTCTTCTGAACCTTCCCCACGGAGGCGACCATGAGTGCTAAGAAGCGTCGCAAGATCTACGGTGTCCGTCGGGAGACACGTCGCACCAGAGGCTGGACTCGCTGGTTCCAGGAGGGTTTTTTTGAAACGGACGCGGCGAATAGCATCCGCTTGAAAACGGTACTGTGGGGGCAAAAGTAGTCCCGTCGACTCTGCTGGGCGGTGGTCAGTCGCCGGGGAAAGCCACGACTCCCGTACGAACGTTCTCGTTGATTGACGCTTCGTTGGACTTCCCTTCCGTCGGCGACTGAACACTCGCTCGATTGCGAGATAAACGGACAGCTCAGGCGGTCCACCTGGACCACCGGGCTGCATGAATTGAAGCCCACGAAACTGCGTGCGGCGATCTCGGTCTATTTCGCCTTGAGTCCTGCCAAGAACTCAACCAGGTCGCGCAGTTCCGCTTTACTCAGTTTCGTGATGATGTCGACCGGCATGGCGGACGGTCCGCGCTTGCGCTCTTCGATGTTTTCTTTGGAGACGGTCAGCAGTTGTCCCTCTGCTGTCATCAGGCGAAGTTGCTTCTCGTCTTCGCCCCGGAGCACCCCAGTGACGATCTTGCCGTCGCTGGTGGCCAGGATCACGGATTCAAATCCCTGAGCGATCTTCTGGTTGGGCGTCACGAGTGATTCGAGGATGTACTCGCGGTTTTGCCGGCCGCCGATCCCTGACAGTTCGGGGCCAACTTCCCCGCCGGTCGGCTTGCCGTCGGAGCCGGCGACCTTGTGGCAACGAAGGCAGGAAACTTCGGCTTTCGTGAGAAAGATCCTTCGTCCGCGTCGGGCACTGCCTCCCGCCAGGGTCTCTCGGTAGGGTGCCAGGGGATCGTTCTTCGGCTTGGAAGCTGCGTAACTCTCCAGTCGCGCTTGCACCGCCGGCGAAGGCTTTCGCTCGGCTGCCGCGATCAGGTCGAGTTGAATCTCGGCGGGAACCTTGCCGGCATTCAAACGGTCGAGCCAGGCAAGCAACACTTCTTCAGCAGCCGGGTAAGGACGATCGGCCAGGATCGCGAAGACACCCTGGCGCTCGCGTGCTGTACCGGTCTGAAGCATCTGGTCCACGGCCGCACGAGCGACGACAGGGTCGGTCTGAAACAGCACACGGACGGCTTCGACCCGCGCGTTAGGACTGCTGGACTTGAGAATTCTCTTGGCGAGGTCGGCCTGTCCACCATCGTGGAGTTTCTCGAGCGACTTGAGGACTTCGACGAGCATCTCATCGGAAGTACGGGGCTTGGCAACCAGCCCGGTCAGCCGCGGGGCGGCTTCCTTCATCGCCAGCGAACCCACCGCGCGAATCGCTTCCTGACGAATCGCCTCAGGTCCCGAAGCGAGCAGCACCTCGAGTTTCGGTCGCAGGGCTTCAGCGGCCGCACCGGCCGGCCGGGGCGAAATCGGCCGCCAGAGTCCCATGACCTTGTCTCGCCCGGACGGTCGTTCCCATTCACCAAGCATCGTTACCGCCAGCAGGCGAATCGCCTCGGGAAGGTCCGCTCGCCCCGCAGTCTCGGCCAGCATCCGAGCATCCTGCCCGCGTCCCTGCCGAAACGCGGCGTTGGCAACACGCCTGAGCAAGGGCAGAGGCGCGTTCGAGGTGATCAGTAGCGATGCCAGTTGCGGCATGGCCGCCTCGATTGGCACGTCGTTGATTGCCCGCGCGGCTTCCAGCACCAGCCTGGGCTCGGGATCGTTCAAGAAAACCGCAACCGCAGGATCTTCGTACCGCCGCAACGCGAGCAAGACACCCATGCGCACAGCCGGTGAGGGATCGCGAAATGCGTGCCTGAGTGAATTCCTATCTTTAAGCCCAACCAGCCCCATGACACCGGCGTGGCGCAAGTAGGGATCCTGATCGGCGTTGGCACGGAGCATGGCCAGAAGCGGTTGCAACGCCTCCCCGCGACCGATCTTGCCCAGCGCGATGGCGGCAAAGAAGCGAACGCGGGGCTCGGTGTCGACCAGCAGCGTGATCAGACCGGCCAGGGCTGCCGGTTCGCGCGCCTCGCCCAGAACTCGGGCTGCCTGGGCTCGGATCTCGAAGTCTTGATCGGCCAGCAAGGGTTCGAGCGCCGGCCAGAGGCTTTGGGCTTCCGCCTGCCCATGGCTACGTGCCAGTTGCCCGAGGCCCCAGACGGCGTGAATCCGAGCCAACCGGCTTTGGCCCGATTGAGCAATCGCGGACAGTCGTCCGCGCTCGGTTCGCCGGACCAGTTCGAATTGTGCTGCCTGCCTGATGTCCATGGCGGCATGAGCCAGCAAGGCGGCAAGGTCGTCAACCGATCGCTTCTCCATGCCGTCCGCGCGGATCCGCTGGGCCTCGCGAATCGCCGGGTCAGTTTTCCGCGCCGGGTCGAGAACGCGATAGATGCGGCCTTTGTTGGGCTTGCTCCAGCCCTCGACCCAGTCCGAGAAGTAAAGTGCACCGTCGGGGCCGAAATCAACGTCGGTCGCCAGGGTGCGCCAGACCGATTCCTGGGAATCAATCAGCTCGAATGATGCGCCCTTCGGCTTGACCGCGAAGCTCCGAATGCCGCTCTGTCCACTGGCTCCGCGGAAATCCACGAGAAAGAAATGGTCCCGATATCGATCGGGCAGCAGGCTGATTCCCGGATCGTAGGTGAGCCCTGATGGGCCATCGGAGATGTTCGCGACGGGAGGCACCAGGTACGCAGCCTCCAGCGCCCGGCGCGGTTCCCAGAGTTTCTCTTCGTTCCAGGGGCCTCGGCTGATAGGCTCTTCGATGAACTGGTAGCCGATGCGCCAGCCGCTGTCGCCACCCTCGACCAGGTAAACACAACGAGCTCGATCTCCGCTATCGGAGTTGTTGTCGCACGTGAATAGATTTCCAAACTGGTCGAAGGCCAGCTCTTGCGGATTCCGCAGACCCGTGGCAAATACCTCCAGCTCGGTCCCGTCGGGATTGCACCGCAGCACCGAGCCGGTATCGAGCACTGCAAGCTGCCGGCCCTCGCGCGTTTTAACATTGAACCCCCGATCTCCAATGCTGAAGTACAGCTTGCCGTCAGGTCCCATCCGCAGGCCATGGAGGTCATGGCCGAGGAAACCGACGTGCACGCCATAGCCCTCGTGCAGCAGCACGCGCTCGGTAGCTTTGCCGGCCCCGGTGGTGTCGCGCAGCTTCCAGAGCCAGGGAATGCAGGCGTACCAGACCTCGCCTTTACGTGCCAGCAGCCCGGCGCCGATGCCCGCGGAAGGATCGTTGAAGCCGTCGGCGAAGACGGTCGCCGAGTCGGCCCTGCCATCGTGGTCGCGGTCCACGACCAGCCGGACCCGCTCATGCTCAACCTTGTATTGTTCGAATTCCTTGCCAAGAAATTTCTTGTACATCGCCACCCGATCGGCGACGGTGCGGCACGCCAGATCGTCGTCCAGCCAGTCCATGTGTCCGCGCGTGTCGGTCACGCCCGCACCCAGGCGGAATGTCTCGGCAACGTAAAATCGCCCCTGCTCGTCGATGCTGAAGGCAACCGGATTGGCAAGAAGCGGCTCGGCGGCGAACAGCTCAACCTTCAGTTCGGCGGGTACACGAAACGTGCGGATTGCAACCTCGCCCTCGCTGGAGGCCGGTGCAATGGCTGGATTGTAGGTCTGCGTTCCGTTCTGCCGGACCTCGTCTCCGGCGTGCGCCACTGTGCAATAAATCGAGAAGAGGAGATACATGGCCTGCCTGAACGGCCTGACCTGGCGGCAAGTGAGCGTCGGCTGATTCATGAGGTGATCCAGCATCTACTGTAATGGGCGGGTCGGCGGGTTCGGCCAAGTGTAGTCAGCGGCAAAAGTCCGCGACATTCATGAATTCAGAATAGAATTCCGGGCGTGAATTGGGAAGTCGATTCCTGAGAGTGGCTTCTTGCTTGAGAAAGTGCAACATAACTCTCGCGGCGTTGCTTGCGTTTGCGATTTGTTGTCCGGACAATGAACTCTCAGCCACGGAGTGACCCGTAGTGAAAAAACAGATGAGACTGAAGATCCTTCAGGCAGCCGATGAAACACGACGAAACGAGGGCGAATGCTCTCGACCGCGCCGCCAGAGCGATTCGCTCGGCGGAAGCCATCTTGATCGGCGCCGGGGCGGGCATGGGCGTCGATAGCGGCCTGCCCGACTTCCGAGGGGGCAGCGGCTTCTGGAAAGCCTACCCGCCCTATGCCAAGCTCGGTCTCGATTTCATGTCGCTGGCGAACCCGCGCTGGTTTGCCAAAGACCCCGAGCTGGCCTGGGGCTTCTATGGGCACCGCCTCATGCTCTATCGTGAGACCGAGCCGCACGACGGCTTCGCCATTCTTCACCGCTGGATGAGCGGCATGAGCGGAGGTGGGTTCGTCTACACCTCAAATGTGGATGGCCACTTTCAGAAGGCTGGTTTTTCCGCCGATCAGGTCTATGAGGTTCACGGGTCCATCGGCGCGATGCAGTGTCTCTCGGAATGCGGGGTGGAGATCTTCTCCGCGCACACGTACTCGCTGACAATCGATCCTCAGACAATGCGCGCGGTTCCCCCCTTACCGAAATGCCCGCAGTGCGGAGCCATTGCCAGACCCAATATTCTCATGTTCGGTGACTGGGGCTGGGATTCCACGCACGCTGAAACCCAGCAGCGACGATTGAGGTCCTGGCTGGCCTCGGTCGGGGGAGGTTCGCTCGTGGTCGTCGAGTGCGGCGCCGGTACCGCAATTCCCACCGTTCGGCTCACCAGCCAGGATATCGCCCGCCGCAACGACGCGACCTTGATCCGGATCAACCCTCGCGAGCCGGAAGTCCCGGAGGGGTACATCTCCTTGCCCATGGGAGCTTACGAGGCACTGCGGGCTATCGACCAACGTCTTATCTCACAGGCGCCACCTTGATTCTCACCGAGCCAGCCGAAATCAACGCTTCTTGATCGTGATCCCGAGGCCCTGGTCATGCATGTTCACGAACAGGGTCTCCAACTCGGGATTCGTGGTGATTGCCTTGACGAAGGTCGGGTCGGGTGGCGGGCTCGCCATGTTATGAGCGACGATCAGGCCGCCCGGGCGCACCAGGGGCAGCAGTTTCGTGAGGTAATCGAGATAGCCTTGCTTGTCGGCGTCGATGAAAACCAAGTCGATCGGGCCCTTGAGGCGAGTAATCTCCTTGTGCGCGTTGCCGAGAACCTGGGTGACCATACAGTCGACGCCGGCCCTCTTGAAGTTGTCTCTGGCCATCTCGAACCGGCCCTTATCGATGTCGAACGTGGTCAAGTGACCGCCGGTTTTGCTCAGTGCCAGACTGAACCAGAGGCCCGAATAGCCATTCGAAGTGCCGATTTCGACCACGTTCCTCGCGGCCGTCGCCTCGGCCAGAAGGCGTAGCATCCGGCCGTCGTCACGAGGCACGTTGGATTTGCCTTCGCGGTAATGGTTCAGATCGTCGAGCACACTCAGGATCTTGGCCTCCGCCTCATCCCTGGCGAGCGGCGGCTGGACCCTGGCGGGTTCGGTCGCTCCTGGCACCGAGCTTGCGGACGAGATCGAGACACCCCCTGGCGCGGTGGCTCCTGCGCCTGGTTCCTGGGCCGAAGCCGACGGAGCGCCGCCCTGTCGGATCGGCGCGTTGGCCAGGAAGGATCCAGCGAGAAAAGCTCCACCTAGGAGGGCAAATGCCCCCGTGGTTCGTTGCGACATCGCATTTTCCTTTCGATGCGGACAGGTGAGACCTTGGATGTTCCACGATGACCGCCGTGCGCAGGCCTGCGGACCTTGCCTGGCAGGAAGTCTCACTCCATTCCTTATACACCACTGGCCCGTGCGATGCTACCGGGTGGTTCGACAGGGTGGCCCTGCTCGCTGGCCGGATGATCGACGGGGTTCAGCGGAGGCAGTTCCTTCATGGCTCGCGCCCGCTGGCATGGCTCGCTTCCGGCGGCGAACTCGCGGCAGACCACCGGCCGGGTCTCGTAGATCGTGCAACGCCGGTCCGTATCGAGAAAACAGCAGGTCTCGTGAAACGGTAGGGGGTGCAGTTGATACGCCCACCGCGGCGTCTCCAGCCAGCCTGCAAGCTTCCGGGTCTCGCTGCGGATTCGAGGTTCCCTGGCCGCGTCGTCGACCGAGGCAAAAATCAGATAGGCACCGCAACACGCGCCGCAGCCGTCGCATTCGTAAAGCACAGGTAATCTCTAAGTGATGAAGCGAGCACCATGTGGGTAACCACACAGCTCGAGATCAGAGGATGAAACAATTCGATTCTACCGCGACACTTCGACGCTCGACATGGGAGCGCATCCATTCCCTGTGCGGCTAACAGGCTTTTTCCCAGATGCACTCGCGTTACCATTGTAGAGAGGCCTGGGGGGTTGACCTGGGCGAGTGACTGGCTTCCACGGGAGGAAATCATGACGCGTTACGGTATGCTCACCGGCCTGAAGGCAGAGCAGATAGAGCGCTACAAGGAACTCCACGCGGCGGTCTGGCCAGGCGTGTTGAAGACGATCAAGAAGTGCAAGATCCAGAACTATTCAATCTTCTTGAAGGATACCGGAGGCGAGCAGTACTTCCTGTTTGGCTACTTCGAGTACACCGGCGATGATTACGACGCCGACATGGCAAAGATGGCGGCCGACCCGACGACCCAGGAGTGGTGGCGCCTCTGCAAGCCGTGCCAGCAGCCGCTCGAATGTGCCGCCGAGGGCGAGTGGTGGTCGAGGATGGAAGAGGTTTTTCACCAGGACTGACCGTATGGTCCGCTGGATCCGGCCGTTCGAGACGTTCAGGTCGAACCTACGACGAGATCGTCAAGCTGCTGCGTGCTGGTGCCGAACAGGGGTGGCCCTGGTATGTGGTTTCCTTGAGAGAATTTCTTCTTCTCTCTGCACCATCCGGACTACTCTGCGGCAATTGGGACTTTTCCAGTCCCTTGTCCAGGAGGTGTTCGCATGGCTACCAAATTCAAGTCAAGAGCTCGTCGCTCGCGTGGCTATCTCACGATTGTCAAGCCTTCCGGCTCGCTCCACCCGCGGGTTCAGAAGGTCGGTCCCGAGCACTTCGGTATCGTGGCCGTGGATTGTGCCAAGGCTCGCTCCAAGTGGATGCTCGCCGATTTCTACGGAGGCATCCTCGTTCCACCCACCGTGGTCGAACACAACAAGCAGGGCTTCGACTCAATGATCGCCGAGATCCGCGGCGCGATCGAAAGTCGCGGCCTTGGAGATCTGCTCGTCGCCATCGAGCCACGGGCATCTATCATCTTCCAGTTAAACGTGTGTGCGTATCAAATGACTTTGACACGCGAATTGTCCACCCACTGACCACCAAGCAATACCGCTTGCCCGCTGATCCGGGAAACAAAACCGACGACACCGACCTCTTCGCCATTCATCGCGCCACCACCAACGGCTTCGGTCTCATCGAGTTGCCCCTCGATGAGGTTCACGGGCCACTCCAGTTGCTGGAGCGATACCGGCGGAATCTGGTACGCAAGAACGCCTCACTGCGCAATCAGATTATTGCGCTTCTTGATGTTCTTCTGCCGGGGTATACCGGTCTCTTCGACGACGTTTTCAACAACCAGGCAGCCATCACCATCGCCCGCAGTGTGCAGTCGGCCTCGAAGGTTCGCGAACTGGGCAGCGAAGGACTGGCCCAGATCCTCAAGGCGTTGAATGTGCGCTATCAACGCCGCACCCTGAACAAAATCCTGGACTGGGCCAATGGGATCGAGAATACCACAGAGTATTCTCAGATGTACCATACAATAATGGTACATCTTGACGATGAGCGGTGCGGCCGACTTCAGCATATCGCCAAGCTGGAGCAGGAAATGGCCGGATTCCTCGCGCACACCGCATACGTGGTGCTCTTGAGCATTCCCGGAATCAGCATCGTGACGGCCGCCGAATTCGCTGGCGAGATGGGTCCGATCGCCAATTACGCAAATGATCAGGCAATTACCGGTCGCGCCGGGATCTATCCCTCCCGCTACCAGAGCGACAAGGTCGACCGCAGCGACGGTCCGCTGGTGCGCCGCGCCAACCGCAAGCTGCGCCCGTGATCATGATGATCGCCGATAATCTGCTGAGCTGTAACCGGTTCTTCAAAGCCCTCAAGGTGCCCTGGATGGCCGCGGGGATGAGACAACAGGCCATGTGCGTCCGCGTCGCCAAGCGGTTCTGTCGAATCGCCTATCAGATGGTTGCCGGCAGCCAGGTGTTCCGGCACCCCAGTTGCCAGAAGCGTGACGCGATCCTCCGCAAGCTGTCGCTCTTCCACGCCGAGCACGGCAGCTCGATGGCTCAGGTCATGGCCGATCTGCAAGCGGCCGCGGACCACATTCCCAAGAGCGAGCACGCCTCGGAGGCCAAGAGCCTCTACGAGGAGTTGCAACCGAGTCACAGCCGAGAGCAATGCGGGCCGCGCCGGCTGGGAGAGATTTTGCCCGTAGTCTTGGCGAAGCTGGGGGTGAATCCTGTAGACTTGAGTGTGAAGGGGGAGAACGACCTCACGTGACCGCACGGGCCGAGGAGCCGAATAACGCCTGGTGTCCCCGTGGCACTCGATGCCTTTGACTAAAGCGTGGCGCTCTGTCGGATCACCAACGCCTGATACGGCGGCGTGGGGTCACTCCCCTGATGTACCAGTATGGCGAGATGTGATCCATTGTTTATGACAGAAGTGGCACACTTGGCCCTGTCGTTGCCTGGTCAAATGTATCCCACGAACTCGCAGTAGTGCGAGCATGGATGTGGTGCGCACTCACGTTCCCGTCCCAAAACCCGCATGGCGGTCTTCCATTCTGGATTATTCGTTCTTCCCGGTGGCCGGGACTTCGATGGCCGGGACTTTTTTGCTCAGTTGCCCGATATCGAGGCGATCTGCACGTTCCACCTTTACGGCCGGTGGATTGTCAGCGGCCGGAGTCACCCTCAGCGAGCGAAACTCAACTCGCCCGTGGTCGCCCTGAATCAGGATTGGACCGGGCTGACCTTCGTCGCTGTCCAGGGCACCGCCCGTGATTCCGGGGATCGTCTGCCTGTCGACGACACGCTCGCCGTTGAGCATGACCGTGATCTGCCTGCCCCAGAGTGTGGCTTCCAGGGATTGCCACTCCCCCGCCTTCTTTGCGGCGTTGACGCTGGGGGTCAGGAATCCGTAAACGCCGCCGCTTCCATGGCTCTCGGGTTCGTGGCCGGAATCGTCGGCAATCTGGACTTCGTAGCGGCCTCGCAAGTAAATGCCGCTGTTGCTACCAGGCGGATAGCGAAACTCGGCGTGCAGCTTGAAGTCGGTGAACTTCCGCTCGGACATCAGGTCGTTGCCGGGAGCCGCGTTTGTGAGCAAGCCGTCGCGGACGAGCCACCCGTTCTTGCCGCCCGGAACACGCGGCTTCCAGCCGCTCAGATCCTTTCCGTTGAACAGTTCGGTCGGATCTTGCCACGACGGCGCCTGGGTCCGCCTGAGCGACGGTGCGTGCGTTGCCTCCCAGTGAATGCGTTTGCCCTTGTCGTCGGTCGTATCGCCGCGCAGGACATGGTCTTCGAGCTGACCCTCGAAGGTCAATTCGTCGCTACGACTTTCCCACTGGGGCGGCAGCGTGAAGCGGATGCGGCCTTTATCGTATTCGACCTTGGAAATCGGCCGAGCACTACCAAACTGTCCAACGTAGCTACCGACCAGCGTCCGATAGCCCGACCGCCGAATCTCGAACCACGACGGGTAGCTCCTGTCCGAGCCCTGAACCGTCAGATCCCAGCGACCGATAACGGGCAGAGCAGCCCGGCCGGGTGAAGCGTCGCCCTGTGCCATGGCGGGCGCGGTGAATGCCAGCCCGATAAGCCCAACAACTGCGAACGATCGCCCAGTGATTGCCGATCTCATAAGCCCCCCTGATCTGTCCGCGATCCGACATTGCACTGTATGAGACATTGTCTTTCCTCGAGAGCTCCACTTCATGGGGTAGCCACGCTGCAAGGCCATCCACGCTAGCGTCTCCACCGGGCGATTTCAACGACCCCAAAAAGGGATCGCGAGCCATCGCGTTGCGTCTTCGAGCCGACCGACGGTTGACCTCAACGACTGCCGGGATCCCAGATGGTGGCCTCGATGTGGCGTACCGAGCCGGCGCGATCGTGAAATGCATAAACGGTCACGACCTTGCCATCGGGCCGGACGACGGAACGCGGATAGCCGATGTCCTGGCTGCCACCATCGCCGCGGAGCACGAACGGTTTCGTCCACGTCTTGCCTTGATCGGAACTGAGCCGGGCCTGAATCGCGAATGGCTGATCGCGGTAACCATAGGTCAGGCAAAGCCGGCCGTCGGCCAGCAGGACCAGGCTCGGCGGGTTCCCCTGGCCGATGTCGGGCGCGGGGCTTGAGAGGAATGACCACGTCCGGCCGTCATCGTGCGAGACGTAGGCATCGATCCACCGGCGAGGAAAGTCGCGGCAGCGTACAGCCGTCACCAGGTCTGTGGCCGAGATGCGCACCGTTGACGGCATGACGGCATAACCATGTGGTTCCGGTCCGATGAACGCGAGAAATTGCCAGGTGAGCCCCCCATCCGTCGTGCGAGCCGAAAACGGCCGGCCCTCGGTTCCATCGGACTTGGTTGCCGTGAGGAACAGCAAGCAAGTGTCGCGTCCCTCGACGAGGTAGTCAGTACGGCCCATCACGCCGCGCTGGCCGAACAAGGGAAGACCGAATGGCCCACGCCAGGTCTTGCCGCGATCGTAGGAGAAATAAAAGCAGGACGCGCCTCTCTGGTGATCCTGCATATGGACCGCCAGCGCGAAATGAGGATGAGTGAAATCAATCGGTTTGCGGAGCGGGGAAGATCGTTCTTCCGCGACGTTTGTGGGCATGGCCCCGTGGCGCATGCCGCGCGTGCCCACCAGAGCACCAGGCGGATTCGGCTCCTCGATCGACCAGGTGACGCCGCCATCCTTGCTTCGGGCCAGCAGGAAGTCTTCGGGCCGGTCCGGGTCGATGTGATAATCCGCGCCGTTGTCCTTGTCGTATCCCCGGCTGAAACCGACCAGGATTTCGTCACCCCACGACCAGATGCCGTGGTTGGCCGGCCAGCCAGCAAACCGCCCTGGCTCGGAATAGACCGTCACCTGCTGCACGACCCGGGGCTGTTCGCTATCTGTGCTCGCCATGCTGAACACTTCGCACGCGCACAAGGCACCCCACAGGCACTGATGTCGGCGCGTCAGGGGCATGCCCACCACTCTCCGCTCTGGTAACAATACGAGGACGCCAACAGGTGCGCATGAGGCTAGCACTCGAAGGAACGGGATGGCAAGATGGGAAGACTGAATGGTGAATGACTGGCGTCTGACTCAAGCCATGTGGCCTACCAGAATGTCATTCCGCGTGATCGGGAAGAGGTGATCGATGAAGGGGTCGCTGAGGACGGTTTTGACGGTGCTCTTGCTCGGCGTGGTGATGATGGACAACGGTCGAGCGACGGGACTGGGCCAGGAGAAACCATCGGAGAAGCAGAAGGATCAACCGGCGGCCGAGAAAAAGGAGACATCCACGCCGGCGACGGTCAAGGTAGAAAAAGGACCGTTCAAGGCCGAGGTGACCGTCACCGGCGTGTTCGAGTCCAGCAGGATGTCCGAAGTCTTGATCAAGCCCAAGGCCTGGACCATGCCCCTGGTGGTCGAAAGCGCGGTGGAGCTTGGCAGGCCCGTCAGGCGGGGCGATATCCTGGTCGAGATCGATCGCGAGAAGATCGACAAGGCCATCCAGGACGCGGAAGTTGAACATGCCCTGGGCGAGCTGGCGCTCAAACACGCCGAGGAAGAGCTGCCGGTCCTCGAGAAACTGCTACCGATCGACCTGACGGCCGCCGAGCGTGCCAAGACCCAGGCCGACGAGGACCTTTCCCGGTTCGTCACGATCGACCGGCCGAACTCGGAAAAGATGGCTCAATTCTCGGTGAAGTCCGCTGTCGAGTCGCTGGAATATGCCAAGGAAGAACTGCGCCAGCTCGAGAAGATGTATCGGTCCAAGGACCTCACCGAGGAGACCGAGGAGATCATCCTACGCCGCACCCGCTTCCAGGTCGAGTCGAGCGAGTTCCGGCTCAAGGAGGCCGAACTGCGCCGGGATGCGACCTTGAAGGTCGACCTGCCGCGCCAGCAAATCCGGGTCAACGAGGCCGCCGTCCGCCAGGCGCTCGAACTGCAAAAGGCCCGGGCGACACTCCCACTGACCCTGAACCAGAAGCGGCTCGCCCTGGCCAAGCTCAGGCATGATCAGATACGCGCCAACGAGAAGCTGGCCGACCTCCGTCAGGATCGAGATTCCATGATCATTCACGCCCCCGCGGACGGCCTCGTCTATTACGGGCGCAACGACCACGGGAACTGGCCAGGTGCCGCGGGCATGGCTTCCAAGCTCCGCAAGGGAGGCGTGGTCATGGCCGACGAGGTGCTGATCACAGTGGTCGCTCCCCGGCCGCTGATCGTTCGGGCCTCGGTCGAGGAGAAAGACTTGCAGAATCTCGCCGGCCACACCGAAGTGAGGGGCCGGGCAACGCCAACCGCCGACCCCGCGCTCTCGCTGCCGGCCCGGCTCAGCAGCCTGACAACCGTCCCCCGCGAGCCCGGCAAGTTTGACATCATTGCCGATGTCCAGCCCGGCCCTGACGCCGCCTTGATCAAACCCGGCATGGTATGCAGCCTCAGGCTGACGACCTATCGAGCGCACGACGCACTCAGTGTTCCCAGCACCGCCGTCTTCGAGGACGAGTCTGACGATGGATCGATCACCCATGTCGTTTACATTCATGGCAAGGACGGCAAGCCCGAGAAACACCCGGTCAAGGTCGGGAAAACGGCCGGCGGCAAGACCGAGATCCTCGCTGGCCTCCATGCCGGCGATGAGCTCCTGAGCAACAAGCCTTGAGACGGCAGCGAGGGTGAGAGGCATGGTGGGTCGACAGTTCGAGAATACCTCCGCGAAAACCAGAAAAACGGGAAAAATGAAGCCTATGTTCCGCAAGGTTCCGTTCTTGGCGATGTTCATGTTCGGGCAGGGCATGGCGATCCTCGGGCTCCAGGCTCAAGCCCAGGAAACTGCACCCCGCGAGCCCGCGGACGTCGCGGCCACCGGGAAAGCGGCGCACACGAGCTCAGCTCATCTGCATCCCGGACCTCCCGAGCCGATCTCCGACAAGGCCATCGTCGCCGCCCTGGATCGAGGAGTCGAGTTCTTGCTCCATGACCAGAGGCCCGACGGATCGTGGGGATCGCCCGAGCGAACGAAGGACCTGAATATCTTCGCAGGGATCGGGTCGCATCATGCCTTTCGCGTCGCCACCACCGCGCTCTGCGTCTCGGCCCTGATCGAGCTGGACCGAGACGCGAGTGTCGAGATCGCCCACAGGGAGGCCGTCCGCCGCGCGATCGAGCTCGGCGAGGAATTCCTGTTCCGTGAGCTGCCGCTAGTACGCCGCGATGAACCGATGCTGATTTACAACGTCTGGGCCCATGGTTATGGCATCATGGCCTTGGTGCGAATGCACGGCCGCTTGCCGGACGACAAGCCCCGGCAGGCACGGATCGAGGCCTTGATTCGCGATCAGTATGATCGGCTCACCCGTTACGAGTCGGCCGAGGGCGGCTGGGGCTACTATGACTTCGGTGCCGGCACCCAGCGCCCGAACAGTGATTCCGCCAGCTTCGTCAACGCAGCCGTGCTGATCGCCTTCCATGAGGCCAAGGAACTGGGCGCGGCTCCTCCGGAGAAGCTCACCCGGCGCGCCATTGAAGGACTGGTTGCCCACCGTAAACCCGATTTCAGCTATCTCTATGGTCTGTACTTGCGCTATCACCCGATGATGGGTATCAATCGCCCCGGAGGAAGCCTCGGGCGGTCGCAGGCCTGCAACCTGGCCTTGCGACTCTGGGGCGACAGCAAGGTCACTGACCAGGTCCTCAAGGAGTGGCTCGATCGGCTGATCACGCGCAACGGCTGGCTCGACATCGGCCGCAAGCGGCCCATTCCACACGAGTCGCATTTTCAGGTTGCCGGCTACTTTTATTATTTCGGACACTACTACGCAACCCGCTGCGCCCTCGTGCTGCCGACCGCCGATCGCCCGTTCTACCAAGATCACCTGGCGCACATCCTGCTGTCCCACCAGGAGCACGACGGTTCCTGGTGGGACTATCCCCTCTATAATTATCATCAACAGTACGGCACCGCATTCGCCCTCATGTCGCTGGAGCAATGCCGGCATGATCAATCAAGTCTGAAAGGTCAGCCACGCGCCGGCGGATGATGGGCGGCGACGATCTCGAGTACGGCGTCGTGCAAAATCCCGTTGCTGGCGATGAGGCTGGTCCTGGCGATCGGCAGCGGCGTGCCGCGTCCGGTGGTAACCTTGCCGCCTGCCTCCTCGACGAACAGGCGGCCGGCGGCGTAATCCCAGGGAGCAAGCTCGTACTCGAAGAAGGCACCGAAGGAACCCAGACCGACATAGGCCAAATCGAGTGTTGCCGCCCCCATGCGGCGGACACCGTGGATGTTGCGGTGGAGCAGGTCGCTCACCGCGGCCAACGTCGCCTCCATCATGGCACCACGGTCGTAGTAGTAGCCGAAGGCGATCAAGATCTCGTCGAGCCGTTCGCTGTCGGCAACGCAAACGCGCTGGCCGTTGTGGAAGGCGCCTTGCTGGTGGGCCGCGATGTACCAGTCGTCCTGGATCGGGTTGCCCATCACGCCGCAGGCGGGCTGACCTTCATGGTAATAGGCCACGGAGACGCCGAAGTGCGGGATGCCGTGCACGAAGTTGCTGGTCCCGTCGATCGGATCGACGATCCAGAGGTGCTCGCTGGCGAGCAGCGCGCTCGAGGCAGCGTCACCGCCGTGCAGTTCCTCTCCGAGGATCGCATGATCGGGAAACGTCTTGCGAATGATTGCGACGATCGCCCGCTCCGCTTCGAGATCGGCCTCGGAGACCAGGTTATAGCTTGACGCCTTGCCCGGCGCGGATTCCTTGGTGAAGACCGCGGGTCCGGTGCGAAAAAACCGAGCGGCGACGGCCCCGCCGGCGCGAGCTGCCTCTTCGGCGACAGCGAGTTCCTGTGCCATCATTTCAGCATGCCTCGGGATTCATGAACTGTTTAAACAGTATATTGATGCTCTCACGGCTTGCGTGGCCCATCGAATGCTGGGGGAAGCAAGTCATGCACGGTGCGGATGATCAAGTCTTCGGCTTCGGGTGCCAGCCGTGCCGGCCTGCCGTAGAAGACCATCGATTGGTCGGCCTCGTAACCGCCTTCGACAAGCACACGCTTCGAGGCGATGTAACAGGGAACGTCGTTGCTGTAGGCGTTGATCCAGAGGCGGCTGGCATCAATTTCCCACTTCAGCCGCAGCGCGTAATCGACGACGACCTCGCCGCCCAGGAAGACCATGGCCAGATCGTCGCCGAAGCACCAGGTCTGCACGGGGTAGGGGATTGACGCGGGCAGGGTCTCGCCACGGTCGAGGCGTTCGATCAGCGCGCGAGCAAACATACCGTCGGATCCGGCGAGCTTGGCCCGCTTTTCCAGCGTCGGCCGGTCAGGCCGTGGCGCCATGGGCAGTTCGATCTGCTGGTATCGCGCGGCGATCTTGGTGGGCAGCGGGGTCAGTGACGTCGAGAGCAGCCGGCCGGCCTCGCGGGCCAGGGCCGTTGCATGGCTCTTAGCGTCGTCAAGGTTGCGTCGGGGCTCAGGGTTCGCGTCGGCTCCGCAGCCGATGACCATCAAAGCCGTCGCGCCGGGGTATTGCCGCTCGATGTCGTCGCAGGCGTATCCGGCCCACTCGGCGCATACCTGGTTGAATTCACCCCCCAGGGTCGTGCAATGGCAGGCGTAGTTCATGAGCACGGCCCGCACTTTGCCGTCCAGATCGGTCACCTTCAGCACCGGAAGGCTGTGATCGGTCGGCCCGTTCGGGTTGACCCCAAAGTTCACCCACTTGCCTTTCTTGAGCACGCGACGGTTGGCAGCGAAGCCGACCGAGCCCTGACCCCAGGACAGCCTACCCGGCGCTCTTGCGGCCAGGGCTCCGAGCGCGACCCGTTCCATGGCATCGGTGAGTTCCCTGGTATAGCGGTCGATCCGGGCCTTCTGGTCGGCGGTGACAGGAGCACCGAAGATGAAATCCAGGCCGCTGGACAGTGCCGGTGCGCAGTGGGTGTGGGTGGCGCACGCCACCAGACGCTCGCGGCGGATACCTGCCTTGGCGCTCAGCCGCCTGGCAACCTCGTCGGTGATGAACGAGCCCACGGCGCAGTTGTCGACGGTGATGAGCACCGCCGGGCCTGAGTCCGCAGTGGGGCTCGTTCCTTCTCCGATCGCGATCGCCCGCACCTTGAGCGGGCTGGCAACTCCTTCAGACTCGGTCTGGCGGCTGCCATATCCCATGAGCCGGATCGGGTACGAGGGCGTGACGTCAACCACGGACGTACCGACCGCAACCGGCGGAGAATCGGGCTGGTTCGCGACCCCGGCAGAGGGAAAAACCAGGGCCGAAAAAGGAAGCAGTAAGCTGATCACCCATCTCATGGTCGTCTTTCCTTTGAATTTCTCGATGGTATCAATCGCTTCACAACTTCGGCGCAGGCAACTTCGGAAACCCCTTGATCTTCGAGCACCGCCTTGACTTCCTTCAAATGGGCGAGCTTGTAAATCCCATCGGGCGTAGCTTCGACGCGAATCGAGCCCAGCGCATCAGGGGCGTCGGACAGGCGGCGGCCGCCGCTCTGTTCGAGAACCTCGTCGACGACCTTGAGGGCTGACCGAGCAGACACCTTGAGCGCATTGACGGCTGCCTTGCGTTCCGCCCTGGTCGGCTCCTTCGGTGAGGCTGCGGCGGCGTCAGTCTGGAGCAGAACTATCGATCGGCAAGGCTGATCGGCAGGGCCCTGTTGCAGGCGTACCGCGAACTCTGCGCTGATCTTGTCGCGCTGCGGTTTGCGGGCGGCTGCCATGTCGGTCCTCCGGAATCGTCAGACGCTGCTGAGAGCCTTGAGTGCTTCAACGGGCCGGATCAGGCCGTGTCCCCAGCGGTTATCGGGCCGGCGCGACTTTCCATCGGGATGCAGGGCCGTCTCCTTGAGCACCTGGATGATATCCGAAACGGGCGTTTCAGGCTGCGCTGCCATCAGCAAGGCCACGCAGCCCGCGACGTGAGGAGTGGCCATCGATGTTCCATCCATGAAGATGTGATCAAAAATTCGGCCCGCTGCCCGGGTTGGCGGAATGCACGAGAAGACCTGAGCCCCAGGGGCGACGACGTCGGGCTTGTTGACCAGTGCCTGGATTTCCTGACCGGGAAAGACCAGGCTTGCCCCGCTGCTGAACGCGGCGACTTCGAGCCGCTTGCCCGGCCCTTTCTCGACGGCCCCGACCGAGAATGCGTTGTAGGCGTTGCCGGGCGAGCTCGTGTTGCCATGATTCTCGTTGCCGATGGCGACAACCGGAATGATCCCGTAGATTGAGAGCAAGGTATCAAACACCTTGGTGAAGAGCGGCTCGTAGTACGTGAACCCGAGCGACATGCTGATCACATCGGCGCCCATTTCCACAGCCCAGGAGATTCCTTCCATGAGCGTGCCGAGCGTGGCTTGACCCAGAAGCACCGAGGCGACGTGCAGCGTGGCTTCGGGCGCGACGCCGATGGCGACGCCACCTGAAGACTTGCCTCCGGCGATCGTGCCGCAGACATGGGTGCCATGCTGGCCGCCGTCGAACGCCGGCCTGGCCTCGACGCGGCGCCCCAAGGGATCAATCACGACGAAGTTCTTGACCCGTCCCGCGAGCGAGGGATGATCTCCATGAACGCCGGTGTCGAGCACTCCGACCTGAATATCCCTGCCGCGGGTAGTTTTCCAGACCTCGGGAACCTCAAGCTCCTTGAGGCCCCAGGCCAGGCCGTCCTTGGCTTCCTGCTTGGTCAGGTCGTCGTACTCGATCCGTCTTGGCTCGATCAGGTGGATTCTCTGGTTGGGCAGGATGGCGATCACCTCGGGCTGCCTGGCCAGCTCGATCAGCGACTTTTTGGAGACCGCCGTCTTGCTGACCGGTAGCGCTCCGCCGCCAATGGTCGCCATCTCCAGTTCGCGTCGATCGGCCGGCTTCTTCAGGGCGGCCGACCTCTGATAGTTCTCCGTCACCCGTTCTTGCACGGGTGTCTGGGCGCGGGCCTGTGCCTTGATCAGGTCAAGCCGTTGCTTGAGCGCCCGGATGCGACCGCGGACGGGCACTCCCTCGGGTTGCGGCGCCGGAACACGACGAGGGCATCACGGCGAGCATGGGGATCACTCTCGGCGAGAAAGGGCTGAAAGGCAGGTGAGATTTTCTGTTCGACGTCAGCCTGCATGAGCAAAGCTCTCGGTTTCAGGGGATGATCTGTGGGCTAATTAAACGCCGGAGTTCGTCGATCCGGTGGGCAACCCCGCGATTGAACTCCGGATCTTTCCGGACGGTCTCGGCCGCGGAGTCAAAGGCGTTGACGAGCAGATACGCAAGGTCGATGGTATCCGGTTGATCGAGTAACCGCGCGATCATCTCTCGACTCAGAGCTTCCGGAGCAAGGCCGCAATACAGAGCGATGACTTCACTCCATCGGCTGTCGGTGTGCTCGCGGACGAGTTGCTCCGCGCGGACGTCCCGGCGATTGCCCTCCAGCACGGCGGCTGCCGCCAGGTACTCTTGAAAGGTCAGGTGCGCGAACGCGAAGACTTCGGGCCGACGCTCGACGAGCAGCCCGGTGCGGCGGCGAACATGCTCGAACAGGAGGTCGGCCCGGCCCGGCTGAGGAAAGAGCTGTTGAAAGATCTCCTTGACCTTGTCGGTCTCGCACTCGGCCCGGTCGTCGACCTGCATCGCCAGGGCGACCTCGCGACATACGCGAAGCTTCTCGCCGAGACCGAACTCCGAGTGGATGCCCCGCCTCTGATCCCAGTGATGCAACAATCCTTCGACGCAGAGGCGGTAAAGCAAGCAACGATCCTGAGGGAGCTGACCTCCCTCGAAGTAATCGACCAGGCAGATTGCCGAGAGCATGAGCGGATTCCGCGCCAGGTCACGGACGTATGGGTTTTCCCGGAAGCCCTCCACGATCCGGTCGCCGTCCTTTCCTCCCTCTCGGCGAGCCTCTTCCTGAGCTTCGTTTCGGGCCAGCCGTACCGCCGTGCACCAGTGCCGCGTGAACTCGGCAATCTGCGGATCATCAAAGTCTTGCAGTTCACTTTCGTGAAAACCGAGTCCTTCGAACGAGCCCCTCGAGTAACCCGGCGGGCGCGACGAGAGCAGGAAGCGGCAATCGGGATAGTCCTCGCAGAGCTGCCGCAGCCAGGGGACAAGCTGTTGCTCACGTAAAGTGGGATCGATTTCATCGAGCCCGTCGATCATGAGGAGCACACGCCCCGAGTTCATCTGCCGATCGATCCAGCCGCGAGGCATGATCCTTGCCCGGTCCGGGCTTGCCGTTGCTCGCTCGATGAGGCCGGCGCCTGTAGGGAGTTTTCCGGCCTCGAGTTGCCGGACGCGCAGGAGAAGCGGTATCGCCTGCTGGCCGCCCAGAACGAGTTCCACGTCGGCCGAGGCGAGCTGGAGCTGCAACCATTCCAGAAAGGTGGATTTACCGCTGCCGGGTGCGCCGATCAGGACATTTCTGGGATGCCCGAGGACTTGCTCGAGAGCACTCAGGGAAGCTGGCGACGGCCGTTCGGTCGTGTCCCGTTTCGTCCCCTTGCTGGAGAACCGCGCGCGGGCTTCCGCAAGCTTGAGCGGAGCGCGGACGTCCAGGATCGCGCCTGGGGTTGCGTCGGCGAACCGCCGTGATCGGACACGCGGCATCACGAAGAGCGCGCGGAGGTCGATCGCCAGGTTGGTCGTCATGCGGACCGTCCCCGCCTCGATTCGGAAGAATCGTTGAAGCAGGTAATCGCGGTACCCCAGCTCGAACCGTTCATCGGCCGGTGACGGCCCGGCGCCGCCGAGTAGCTCGAGCTGTTCGCTGATCTGGTTCAGCCGATCCACGATCCGACGGGGCAGCTCGAACGTGCTGGCAAACCGGAGCCGCTGCCATTCGGCCATGACTGGCCCGACCAGGAGCAAGACCTGGATCACCGAATGCACCGATTCCCGAAAGATTGCCTGAAGCTTCTTCTCTCCCTCGGAAGCTGCGAGGTCCAGCTTCTCGCTCAAGCGGATCGCCAGATCCTCGGGGTTGGTGTACGTGCTGGAAAGGTCATCCAGCGTCAGCAGCTCTCCAAGTGGACGCATGGCCTCAAGGACAAGGGCGACCCTGGAGGCCGGCAGTTTCTCATTCTTGAGGAATCGGCTCAATGACTGGGAAGCAGCGTCGGCCGCCTCGTCAACCTGGCGAATCACGGCCCGGCTCTTCCGCTTCTCGGCAATCCCGGCGCGGAAGGGCGCGGCAAAGATCGACTCGAACAGAGTCGCGAAAAACTCAACGACCTGGTCTTCGACGGGTGCAGTCATCTTTGCCACCAGTACGGGGCCGCCAATCACTTGCCGCGGCGCACTCGGGACTTCAATATCTCCAGCTCGTCAGATCAGCGCCTGGTGGTGCCGTCTTCAAGAGCCGCTCCACGATCTTGTGAGCGTACATCTGGTGATAGCGTAACCGGGAGATTGCATTCGGACGCGTGGGATCGCCATTCCAGCAGTGCTCGGCCCGGTCGCCGTACCTGATCTCGCCGCCGAAGTAAGGGTCTTTCGTATTCTTGAGAAACTCCTCCATCAGGTAGACCGCGTTGTTGAGATAGTAATTGTCCATATCTCCAACATAAAGATTGAGCTTGCCCTCGAGCTGCTTGCCGATCTTGGGCCAGTCGCGCTTGAGGATGTGCCGCAGGTCGTAGTGCTCGCGCCAGTAGCGAGCGACCTCGTGATCGATCTCCCCGGTCCTCTTGTCCCAGATCCGCCGGGGATATCCGTCAGGTCCGACCGGCGAATAGACGGCTTCCCAAATGTCCCATTGCTGGCCCGATCGGCTCTTCGTGCCCAGCACGAGCTCGAGCCGGTTGGCGTCCTCGAGCATGGTGCTGATATGGCCCAGAGAGTCGCGCATGCCCGGTCGCTTGATCTTCCGCCATGGGCCGTCGAGGTGATAGGCATTCATGTCGTCGTAGATGTTGACCACGGTGTAGGCGCGGAAATCGATCGGGTCGGGACACGCGGCCCAGCAGCCGTTGTACTCGCCAGGGTAGAAAATCTGTGCGGCCAGAGCCTCCCAACCCCCGGTCGAGCCGCCGTACATGAATCGCGCCCAGCCCCCGCCCAGACAGCGGTACTTCTTCTCGATGTACGGGATCAGCTCGTACGTGAGCGAATCGCCGTACGGCCCGAGATTGGCCGAGTTGACAGCGTACGAATCATCATAAAAAGGGTTGGCATGCTGGATCTCTATGATGACCATTCTCGGGTAAGTGGGACCCGTCCATTCCTTGAAAAACTGATGGGCATAGTCCTGCTGAGTACGGTTGTAGGCAGGCAAGTGAAACCGCTCGCTGTGCTCGGGCTTGAGGTTGGGGTCGGGCGGCTCCTCGCGGAACCCGGAGAAAGTTTGTGGAAAATGGCCATGGAAAATGACCAGGGGATAATGAGCATCGGGGTGGGAATCAAAACCCTCGGGGAGCAGGACATGAGCTCCCAGACGCATGGGCCGGCCCCAGAATTTTGTCAATCGCTCGCTCTGGATCGTCTCGTGCTTGATGTATTTTGTCGTGGCCGGCGGTGGTATCGGCGGGATGATCTTGTCGAGTGTGATCGTCAGCGGCAACGAGCTTTCGGGTTCGAAGTCGATCTCCTTGGGCATGCTATAGAAATTCCCCGGAGCCTTATTCCATTGCTGGCCCTCGCCGCGGTCCATCGGCAGCTTGACAGTGTGCCCGTCAGATCGGTGGAAGGTCTCGTATTTATGGAGCACGGCCTGGACCCGATACTTGCCGGCGGGAACCTGGGCCAGGCTTTCCAGCGGATACCCCAGTGCGGTCGGCCCGATAACAGCGTCATGCCCGGGTTCCAGCCCGTCGACGTCAATGCCGAAGATCTGCTGAGTTTTCGGACTGTCGTTGATCTGCAATCGAGGCTCTTCGGCGGGGTCCTTTGAGAGGATAAGCAGAACGCGGCCATCAACCGGCGAGATCCCGAGTTCGGGGCCAAAACGGACGCGGATCTCGAGCTTGGAGTCACTCCTGGTATCTGCCGGGTTCCCACCGAAAGCTGTCAAACCCAAGCCGAGCCCGAACACGACGATCCCGGCCACGATCCGAAGGCCGGAGGTGAAATAAACCTGGGTCATCTTCATTGCGGATCCTCTGCTCTTGAGTGAACCTCTGCGTCTCCAGTGTCTCGGGCAGGATCATCGACGGGTATCCGGCGGTAAGCAAAGCAGTCGCGGCTCAGGAACCTGCCGTCCGGGAAGAGCCAGGACCGGACTTCTCCGCGACCGCCTCAAGTACTGCGACGGCTGCCTTGGCCATCAGATGAGTGAGCCTTGGAGTTTGCGGACAGTCTGCAAAGTGGCCCTCGAGTACTCCGGCTATCGCTGAAGCCACGTGCTCCTCGAGCCGGCGAATCTGGTTCGGATCCATGGCGAGTGCTCCAAGAGCCAATGTTCTGCTTTCGTCCGTCGAGTTTTTGCTTTTCATTCTCGGGATAAGTTCGGTCATGGTACAGGCATGGCCCCGAGGGCGAAAGCAACAAGCGGCAAGTTTCATTTGACAAATCCGGCCGGGCGGCCCAAATTCAGTCCGACGGGCCAAGGTTGGACATCCGCCCGCATGATTCGAGGGATTGATGGGGCAGGGGTCGGGCACGGCTTCCGCCCTTGTGTTCATGACCGCGCAGCCGGCCGTCGATTCGGAGGGAACATGAAGCCGCACTACGAGCGTGAACGGTCCGAGGCCATCGACGCGGTCCGGCAGGCGGCGAGGCTGTGCCAGTCGGTGCGCGCGGCGCTTAAACCGGAGGTGCTGGCCAAGATAGACAAAAGCCCGGTCACCGTGGCGGACTTCGGGAGCCAGGCTGTGATCTGCCGGGCGCTCGGAATGACGTTTCCGGACGATCCCATCATCGCCGAGGAAGACGCGGCGGAACTTGCCGACCCGAAGAACGCCGCCATCCTTGACGAAGTGGTCGCCCAGGTGCGAGCGCTCGGGCTCGATCCAGACCGCGAGACGTCGGCAGCCAAGGTCTGCGATTGGATCAACCGGGGTGGTGAGAAAAGTTACAGCGACCGGTTCTGGACGGTCGATCCGATCGATGGTACCAAGGGCTTCCTCCGCAACGAGCAGTACGCCGTGGCGCTGGCGCTGATTGTCGAAGGCCAGGTTGTCGTCGCGGCTCTGGCGTGCCCGAATTTGCCGTACAACGTGGCTTCACCGGCCGTGGGAAGTGGCGTGGTCTTCGCGGCCGTTCGTGGACACGGGGCGATGGCTGTGCCGCTGGAACAGGGGTGGGATTCGGGGCCGGACGCCCTGCGGGTTCAAGTCAGCCCGACTACCGACACCGCGGAGTTGCGCTTCTGCGAGTCGGTCGAGTCTGCCCATAGCGCTCATGGAGACGCGGCCGCGATCGCCAAGCGGCTGGGAATTGTCGCTTCGCCCGTCCGGATGGATAGTCAGGCCAAGTATGGGATCGTGGCGCGGGGCGAGGCGGAAATCTATCTGCGCATGCCGACCCGGGCAGATTACCGCGAGAAGATCTGGGATCACGCCGCCGGGGCCTTGGTTGTCGAGGAGGCCGGCGGTACCGTGACCGACATCATGGGGCGGCCACTGGACTTCAGGCGCGGTCGCGAGTTGAGCGCGAATCGCGGAGTCATCGTCTCCAATGGTCGAGCTCACGCCAGCGTTCTTGCGGCGCTTCGCGACCTGGGGTTGGCAAAAGGATAGTCGGAGAATCTCAAGCCCAGGGCGCGATCGGGAAGCTCCGGTCCGGGTAGCCGGGGCTTGACTGCGAGCGGACGAGCAACGAGACTCAAGAGATAGCTTGCTCAGGGTGGGCAAGCGAGACTGGTCACGACGGCCCCACCGTGCGGCGTGCGATGCGCGGGCGGGGCTTTTTGCTGCGCTGGTTCCTTCCCCCGGGACCACTCGATTCACTGGCTTCCGGTTCATCCGAAGTCGTCTCACTCCGAATGACTTGGTCAAGCCTGAGAATCGTGATTCACACTGTTCCGGCCCGGTTCATGGGAATCGGTTTCGGGCAGGGAATCGAGGTTTTCCACCATGTTTTCCGACCGGACAAGCTGGATGATCGGCCTGACACTCTCGCCCGGCCCGTCATACCGTGCATCGGTCTGGCTCAGCAAAGGAAAGGGGCTAAGATGCCTTGCAATGAGCAATTGATCCAGGTTTCGAATGGAGCGAACGGCGTCGATCGCCGCAGTTTCCTGGCTCGCTGTGTTGGCTGTTCGCTGGCGACCGGCTGCATGGCCGGCGCCTGGACGCAACCTGTTCTTGGGAAGCCGGTCACGGCGAACGGTCGGCCGAAAGTGAGACTGATCTTCAGTCATATACCGCCGGGTCAACCGACCTGGCCCTACATCAACTATGATTACGAGACGCGGAAGCGAGAGCTGACGAGGAGACTGGTTGAAGGTTGTCCGGAGATCGAGTTTCTGCCCGTCACAGTGCACACCGCCGATGCGGCGAGGCGGCTGATTGCCGGGGACAAGGACGGTTCGATCACAGGCTATCTCGTCGCCATGGTCGGGATCTGGACCGGTGCGCCGCAGGTGATCGCTGACTCCGGGAAACCGACCTTGATGGTGGATGATCTCTATTCGGGCTCCGGCGAGTTCTTGATCGCGTACGCGGCCGCGCGACGGGCCAAGAAGAATGTGGCCGGGGTTTCATCATCCCGGTTCGGGGATGTTTTGACAGCAGCGCGGTGCTTCGCCCGCGTTGAGGACGATGCGTCGGCGGGGCGCTTTGCAGCCGACTGTATGGCTGATGTCCGCAAGACCTACAAACCCGTGGGTGACGAGTCCTGTACGGCCATCGATGCACCGCCGCGCGTTGATGCCGCCGATGCGGTGAAGCGGCTCCGCGAGTCGGCCATCCTTCTAGTCGGTCAGCCCATGCAGCCGATCCAGTCCACGATCACGCGTTCCCTGGGCACGAAGATCGTGCCGATTGATTTCAAGCAGCTCGACCAGGCGTACAAGAAGGCCGATCAGTCCTTGGCTTCAGAGTACGCCGAGCGCTGGATTCGCGAGGCCGCGTTGGTCGAACCACCGGCTGACGAGGTCCACCGGAGCGCCGCGATGTACATCGGCATGCGCGACCTGATGAAACAGCACGGTGCCCATGCCATCGCGATCAACTGCCTTGGAGGTTTTTACAGCGGGCAGATGGCTGCCTACCCGTGTCTCGGCTTCAGTCAGCTCAACAGCGACGGTCTGGTTGGCGCTTGCGAGGCCGACATGAAGTCGACCGTTTCCATGCTGGCCATGAGCCACCTCGTCGGCCGTCCCGGATACATCTCCGATCCGGTGATCGACACATCCAAGAATCAGATTGTCTACGCCCATTGCGTGGCAATGACCAGGGTGGACGGCCCCAAAGGCACGGCGAATCCTTATCAGATTCGCACTCACTCTGAGGATCGCAAGGGAGCTTCGATGCGCTCGCTGCTTCCCCTGGGTCGGATGACGACCACCATCCAGTTCGACCCGGTGCGAAAGGAGATCTTGTTGCACCAGGGGAAATCGGTGGCGAACATCGACGAGGACCGAGCCTGCCGCACCAAACTCGCCGTGGAAGTGAAGGGAGACATCGACAAACTCCTGAACTTCTGGGACCAGTGGAGCTGGCACCGGGTGACTTTCTTTGGCGATCTCAAAGAGCCCGTTGAAGCTCTTGCGCAGAGCCTCGGTTACAAGGTGATCGCAGAGGCCTGACGGGCTGCTGTGGAACCACCAGTGGTCAGTGGCCTGTTCTCAGTGTTCCGGAACAGAAAGTACCTGGCAGGCGGCTGACCACTGGCATCTCTTGCAGGCCGCGGCACGAGCTCCAATGGCGATTCCCAGGGCAGCGACGGGAACAAGACCCCACGGCGGCCGGCGAAATCTCCCGAGCATTGTTTACGAGTCTGGTCGAGATTCCTATAATACCCTTCACGTGCCGGGCTCCCCGCAGGCGGTCCGTCGCTCATTCTCGATTCTGGATGGTCTGCACGGCTCAACAAGGCGAGGCCCTCAGGGTAGTCTCCCTCTCTCTTTGGAACGTCCTCTCCTGTCTTTGCCGGGCCATGCTTTGCTTGCCTGATGCGTTATTGGCGCGCCGACTGCTCATACACCGAGATCATGCCCCGAATACCGAAGGGAGCAACAATGAAGGAACTACTTGGTCCCGATCAGCGTCGTGAGCTGGAGCGTCGTGGCTTCAGCCGTCGTGATTTTGGCCGTCTTGCAACGTTGATGACGGCAGGGGCCGCGCTCCCTTTCTATAACGAGGCGACACTCGCACAGGGCCTTTCCGCTTTTCCCAACCTGCCGCCCGACGCGGTCCGGATCAATGCCAACGAGAATCCATTAGGTCCCTGCCCTGAAGCCGCCCGGGCGATTCATGAGGTCGTCCAGCAGGGTGGACGGTACATGTACGGCAAGACCTCCGAGTTCGTCGGGCTCTTAGCTGAGCTCGAAGGGCTGCCCAAGGAGTATATCCTTCCCTTCGCCGGCTCGAGTGATCCTCTGCATCGCGCGGTGCTCGCTTTCACAACACCAGGACGAAGCTTCGTCGTGGCAGATCCCGGGTACGAGGCCGGCGAGCGGGCCGCTCATTTCATCGGAGCCCGGACGGTGAAGGTGCCCCTCCGCAAGGACGCCGCGCATGATGCACCGGCGATGGCCCAGGCCGATCATGCCGCGGGTCTCATCTATGTCTGCAATCCGAACAACCCGACCGGGTCGATCACGCGTAAAGAGGAAATCGAGTACCTCGTCGCCAACAAGCCCAGGAACGCCGTCGTTCTGCTGGATGAGGCCTACATTCACTTCTCTCAGAACGCCGAGCCCGGCACTCCTCTCGTCGCAGCCGATAAAGACGTTATCATACTCAGGACGTTTTCCAAGCTGTATGGTATGGCCGGTCTCCGCGCGGGGGCAGCGATCGGACGTCCCGACCTGCTCGAAAAGATCAAGGGTTACGGGGCAGGGGCCCTGCCGGTTACTGGCATGGTCGGCGCAATCGCCAGCTTGAGAGCCAAAGATCTGGTTCCGAAGCGACGCAAGATCATGGCCGATATCCGCGATGAGACCGTCGAATGGTTGGAAAAGCAGGGCTACTCTGTACTGCCCTCGGAAGCCAACATGATCATGATCAACGTTCGGCGTCCGGGCAGGGCCTTCGGCCAGGCCATGCTCAAGGAGAAAGTGGCCATCGGCCGGGCGTGGCCGTCGATGCCCAATCACGTGCGAGTCACGATCGGCACACCGGACGAGATGGCCAAGTTCCGTGCGGCGTTTACCAGGGTCATGAATGCTTGAATAAAATGCCCGGGCTCATGGCTCGGTTGCGAATCCGAGCCAAGGAGCCCCGAGAAATGGCAATCCGACCGTCTCCTTGATTCAGCATGGCAAATCAGCGCGACTCGCGAGCGAGAGGGCGACTCGTCACGTTTTCAATTCGCGATCCCGGATCCGACCGACCGTGCCGGCGGAATGATGGGGGTCGAACCACTCATGCCCGAGACTGCCGGGGCACCGGTGCTTCCATCCAGCGCAGGTGCACCTGGCAACCGAACCGGATCCGTCGCGGGTTTACTTCTGCCATGCAGTCCGCTACATCCCGAGACCCAGAACAAGGTCGCGAGGACCACCGCCAGGCCGACTCGCTTTTTCATCAGTCAACTCCTCCATGAGTGAATGATTGGCGGGAAATTCCTTCTCCGGCATAGCTTAACCAGAATGCGAAATCGGGGAAGTGGAATTTCAATGAACTGTGCCGATGATGAGAAGGCAATGTCGCAGTGGCTGCTTGCAATCTCTGGAGTGACGAATGGTCTTGCAACAAACTCCGCGTGACGTGAATCGTCCCTGGCATTCGCTCCGGAGAAAGCAGCCGGCCAAGAGGGAAAAAGCGCATGGAATCGGATTGGCGATTTGCTGAGCCTCCCAGCACCGTGGTCGTGACCCTGGAGCGAATTCTTCGTGGCGATTCGTCGCTCTCGCTGGTCACGCACGACTCCGAGGACGGCGGCTGGCAATTCCTTGATGGCGAGCAAGTCTTCGAGGAAGACGGGACGACAGTCCTGCTCGGCGAGATGGTCCAGTTCGATCCCAGTCTTCTCGAACTGGGCGATCTGGCCGCGGGATGGTATGCCTGGCGGGACACGCCTGACCAGCCCTGGGAGCGGGCCGAGGGTGAGCCATCAAGCACGACGAATCCTCCAGGGAATGATCCGGCGTCACGCACAGAGACCGCGAGGAACATTGAGATCAAGGCGAACGTGGATCACATGGCCCGGCTCCGCGCGGTTGTCGAGACGATGAGCGACACGAAGGTGGAAGTTTTGAACCAGCACGATGTCTTCTTCGCGGTCGCGTCGGGCCGGCTCAAGCTCCGGATCCTGGATGACCGTCGTGGTGAGCTGATTCAATACCATCGGCCCAACATGGACGGCCCGAAGACGTCTCACTATCTCATCGCTCCGACCACGGCCCCGGACGTGTTGATGAAGATCCTGTCCGGCACCTTGCCGGTTCTGGGTTCGGTCCGGAAACGGCGGTGGGTTTACCGCGTTGGCCAGACGCGTATTCATCTCGACCAGGTCGAGAAACTCGGTGATTTCGTGGAACTGGAAGTCGTCCTCCGCCCCGATCAATCCGAGGCGGACGGGGCATTGATCGCCGAGGATCTGCTGAACCGGCTGGACATTTCGCGCGAACGGCTTGTGCCCAACGCTTACATTGATCTTCTTATCAGCCGATGTAAAGTTTGATGCGATTTCGGCTCAACTCCGCCGGGGGATGATCCAGCACGAGTCATGCGGCTGCATGCCAATGTGCGGGTAATAGGTGCGGGCCAGGGGCGCTGAGAGCAGAATCAACATGGTGTTCAGGCCAGCCGCCTCGTGGGTCAAACGGACCAATTCCTTGCCGATTCCCCGCCGCTGTTGGTCCTGATCGACGGCCAGATCGGCCAGATAGGTGCAGAAGCTGAAATCCGTGATCGCTCGTGAGATGCCCACGATCCGGCCTCCATCTCGGGCGGTAATGATCACATTTGCATTTTCGAGCATGCCCCTCATCGTGTCCAGCTCATCGATGGGCCGGCGCTCGGCGAGCGTCGATCGCACCAGCACGTCGATGAACTCGTCCGGGCCAATCTCGGGATAAAACTCGCGGCGGTAAGCCAGCTCCATGTCGTACTTTCCTTCAGATCAAGAAACGGTGGCAAAGCGATCGTGGCGTGTCAGTGCGCCGCGGTCCGGCTCATTCTCTCCGGCTGCGCCGCTGGACGTCGAGATAAACAGCCGAGAGGATGACGAGTCCTCGAACAATGTACTGGAGCGAAAAGTGAACACCCGCCTGGTTCAGACCCTTGTCGAGGATGCCGATGATGATTGCGCCCAGGAATGTCCCGGGCATGGTGCCCACGCCGCCCGCGAAGCTGGTTCCGCCCACAACGACCGCGGCGATGGCGATGAGCTCGAAATTCTGGCCCGAACCGGGCTCTGCCGAGTAGAGTTGCGAGGCGTGGATCATCCCCGCGATGCCGGCCAGGAGCGAGCAAATGACATAGACCGCGATCACGTTGCGGGCGATCGGAATTCCCGTGTATCGGGCCGCTTCGCGATTCCCCCCGATGGCGTACAGGTGCTGGCCAAACCGGGTGCGATGCAGCAACACGGCGGTCACAATAAATGCGCCCACCATCACCAGCACGGGCACGGGAACGACTCCCAGGACCCGGTCGTTACCCAGTGCCAGGAAGGTTGCCTCGCTCTCGGGGATGGCAATGGGCCTCCCCTCGTTGAACCGTAGGGCCATGCCGCGCGCGATGAGCATCGTGGCCAGCGTGATGATGAATGGCGGCATTGCCGTGCGTGCCGCGCAGAGTCCATTGACCGCGCCGAAGACCGTGGCGGCAACCAGACCCGCGGCGACCGCTCCGCCCAGGCCCGCGCGGGGAAGCAGCCAGACGGTAAGCGTTCCGATCAGGGCGACCACAGCGCCCACGGAGAGGTCGATTCCCCCGATCAGGATGACCAGTGTCATACCGAAGGCGAGCACCGCGTTGATCGAGATCTGCTGGGCCAGGTCCAGCAGGTTGTCAAGCGAGAGGAACTGCGGCACCCAGAAGCGGAACACCGCCAGGAGAACGACGATTGCGGCCAGAAGTGGAGCGACCTGCTTCACAGTTTTCATGATTGCTCAATTTCGAGTCAGCTCGGCCATGACATCCTCGGCGGTCGTCTCCGAGGCGGGAAGTTCGTGAATGATCCTGCCGTCGCGGTAGAGGACCAAGCGGTGAGACAGCCCCATCACTTCCGGCAGGTCGGACGAGATCAGGATCATGGCCATCCCGTCCGCGAGCAGGCCGCGGAGAATGGAGTACAACTCCTCACGCGCGCCCACGTCAACCCCGCGCGTCGGCTCGTCAAGGATCAAAATGCGCGGCGGATGCTCCATGCAACGGCCCACGACGACTTTTTGCTGATTGCCGCCGGAAAGATTGCCGACGTTCTGCTCGGGATCGGCCACCTTGATCGCAAAATCGCGGATGGCCCGGGCCACGATCTGCGCGCGCCGCGTGCGGTCGAACCAGATGCCGCGAATCCAGTCTCTGGTCCAGGGCAAGGCAAGGTTGTAAGCGACCGAGCCGGTCATCACCAGTCCCTGCTGCTTCCGGTCCTCGGGCACTAGGGCGATTCCGGCGGCACGCGCCGCGGCCGGCGAGCTGAGTGTTACCGTCTTTCCATCCACCCGGATCTCTCCCGAGGCGATCGGGTCGATACCCGCGATCGCGCGAGCCAGCTCGGACCGGCCAGCGCCGACCAGTCCCGCAAAGCCGAGGATCTCTCCGCGCCGCAGAGAGAAGCTGACATCGTGAACCCGCGGATTGCAAAGCCGGCAGACCTCCAGGGACGTCGTTCCCGGATTCCAGGGCGGCCGGGGGAAGTGGTCTTTGATGTCGCGGCCCACCATCCAGCGCACGAGAGTTCGGGAATGAAGGTCCGAGACAGTCTGAGTGCCCACGTTTTTTCCGTCGCGCAGCACGGTGATCCGATCGGCGATCCGGCGCACTTCCTCAAGCCGGTGTGAGATGTAAATGATGCCTACCCCTTGCTGACGCAGCCGGCTTAGCGCCCCGAAGAGCGCGGCGGTTTCCGACTCGGAGAGGGAGGAGGTCGGCTCGTCCAGGATCAAGACCCGCGACCGAACTCCCAGCGCCCGGGCGATCTCGACCATTTGCTGCTGGGCCGTGCTCAGCGTTGCGACCAGGGCGTCGGCAGAACCGATCTCGGGCAAGCTCAGCGACGCGATGAGCTTCTCCGCCTCGCGGAGCATCCTGTCACGGTCCAGCAAACCGAAACGCAGCGGCTCGCGCCCGAGGAAGAGGTTTTCAGCCACCGAGAGATTGGGTGCCAGCGACAATTCCTGATGAATGACTCGTATGCCCAGCCGATCGGCGTCGGCCACACTGCGAACGTCGACACGCAGGCCGTCCACCTCGACCGTCCCCGCGTCGGGTTGTACCAGTCCTCCAAGGATTTTGATCAGAGTCGACTTCCCCGCGCCGTTTTCGCCCAGGAGCGCATGGATCTCTCCCGCATGGAGCGAGAAATCGACACCGCCCAGAGCATGGACGCCCCCGTACCGCTTGGTCACGCCCCGCAGTGCTAGCAGAGGAACTTCGGCGGGAGGATCGTCGGGCATGGGCTCACAGGTTCTTGAGGAACTCGTCGGCATTCTCTCTTGTGATCAGTTTGACGGGGATCTTGATCTCGTTGGGCACCGGTTTGCCAGCGAGGTGCTGGTAGATGATCTCGACCGCGGTCTTGCCGATCTCGCGAGGAAACTGGGCCGAGGTGGAGTGGAGCTTGCCCGCCTTGATGACGGCGACCGCTTCGCGTGAACCGTCCACCGTGACCACTGTCACATTGCCCAGCTTGCCCGCTGACTCGATGGCCGAAATTGCGCCAAACGCGCTGGGGTCGTTGATGGTAAAAACGGCGTTGAGATCAGGAAAGCGGCCCAGGAAGTCGCGCATGACGGGCCGCCCGGTCTCGGCGGTACCCGTGACTTCCTGGGTATCGAGGATGGTCATCTCGGGATGCTGCGAAAGGGCCTTCTTGAACCCGTCGACGCGGTCGATACACGCCTTGTTGATCGAGTGGTGGAGGATGACGACGTGTGCCTTGGGGTTGACCTTCGCCAGGGCCTCGGCCGCCAGCCGGCCGGCCTCGATGTTGTCAGAGGCAACCTGGCAAAGAACCAGCTCGGGATCACTCACGGGGGCATCAACGATAATCACCGGCACTTTCTTGCGCCTGGCCTCGATCAAGCTGCCGCGCACTCCTTCCCAGTTCACCGGGTTGATGAAGATCGCCGCGGGCTGCTGCTGGAGCAGGTCGGAAATATCATTCTTCTGCTTCAGGCTGTTGAACTGGGCATCGAGCGTCACCAGCCGGTCGCCGTGCGCTCGACCGCGCTCTTGAGCCCTTCCTCGAGATCGATGAAGAACGGATTGTTCATCGTCTGGAGGGTTGCCCCGAAGAGTTTGCTGCCGGCCGTCTGCCCGGCTGGAGGCCGGTCCGCGGTCGTGGTCGGTCGCGGGTCGCCCCCACAGCCGGCCAAGATCGTCAATATCCAGATCGCCGCCAGAGGGGAACAGGGTCGAATCAAGAGTTTCATGGTGACAGTTGCCGGGCTAATCTGGGTTGGAGAGATAGGCTTGCGGACGCTCGCAGTTCGCCATTATGGGGAAGACGCACCCGAGAACTCAACGGACTTGGCGAGGGCTCTCTCAACTTGAGTTGAAGACGACTCCGTCGGGGGTGCTTGCGTGACGATCGTTCTAGGGTTCCGCGACCGGCTGATTGCCGCCATCGGTGAGGATCTTCGCGGAAGCCGCTTCCCAGAGTTTCAAGGTTCGGTCCTTGCTGGCCGAGGCAATCGTGCGGCCGTCCGGGCTGAACCGGATGCGCCGGATCCGTCCCGCGTGCCCCCTGAGAACCAGCAGCGTCTCCCGGCTGGCCTGGTCCCAGAGCCGGATCGTCTTATCCCAACCCGATGAAGCCAGGCGGCCGTCGGGGCTGAACGCAACGCTGTCGACGTCTTCGAAGTGTCCTTCCAGGATGCCTCGAGGAGCCCCGGAGTGGGCGTCCCACAGCCGCACCGTACGATCGCTGGACCCGGTCGCAACGGTCTGACCATCGGGGCTGAATGCGACAGCGTTGATCGAGTCAGTATGTTTTCGTAGGATCAAGCGTGGTTGACCCAGGGAGAGATCCCAGAGAATGCATGTCCTGTCGAGGCTGGCCGAAGCCAGTGTGCGGCCGTCGGGGCTGAATGCCAGATCGTTCACCGTTCCTGCGTGGCCCCGAAGGACATATCTGAGTGCGCCCGTCGCGGGGTCCCAGGCCTGAATCGTTCGGTCGAGGCCGCATGAAAGGACGGTACGGCCGTCGGGCGCGAAGATCAGTCCTTTGACCTGATCGGTGTGTCGAGTGTAAGTCAGACGATGTTCGCCGGTACGGGCGTTCCAGATCCGCACCGTATGGTCCTGACCGCCGGAGGCAACGAGACTGCCGTCGGGGCTGAATGCCACGCACTGGACGACCTTGCTGTGCCCGGTGAGTACCAGGGGGGGCCGCTCCGAGGAGAGATCCCAGAGCCGCAGGGCATTATCGTCATGGCCTGAAGCCAGGCTGCGGCCATCCGGACTGAACGCCACGCACTCGATGGTCCCGCCGTAGGTTTTCAGGGAGGGGCTTTGGAGTGTTCGAGGGTGTGGTGGGTTAGCAGCGTCCCAGACCCGCGCTGTCAGGTCGCTTGCCGAGGCGATGTCGCGTCCGTCCCGGCTCACTGCCACCGCGTAGACCTCGTCGCTCCCTTTGAAGGTGCGTAGCTCCTGGCCCGACAAGGCGTCCCAGATGCGAATCGTCTGGTCGCTGGAGCCTGTGACGATGCGCCGGCTTTCGGGGAAGTACGCCAACGACGTCACCGGCCCCGCATGCCCGCGAATCACGGAGAGCTCGATTCCTGACCTCGAATCCCAGATCCGGATGGTGCGGTCGAGGCCGGCGGAAGCGACTCGCAGACCATCGGGGCTGAAGCCCACGGCGCGAACCTCGTCGGAGTGTCCCTCGAGAACGGCCCGCGGGTGGAGCGGGTCATCAGGGTTCCAGAGCTTGACCGTGCGGTCGAAGCTTGCCGAGGCGATGGTGCGGCCGTCGGGGCTGATCGCGACGGCAGCGACCGGGCCGGCGTGGCCGCCGAACACCTTGTGGATCAGACGGCCGTCGCGCGCGTCCCAGACCCGCATCACGTGGGCGGATATCGCGGCGATGAGAATCCGTCCGTCCGGGCTCCATGCCAGCTTCAAAACCGCTCCCGGATCGCCTTCGAAGCGGAAGAGCGGTGAGCCCGTTTCGATTGAGTAGAGAACAAGCCTCCCGTCCCAACTCGGCCCCGCGATTCTTTGGCCGTCCGGGCTGAAGGCGAGAGCGACAACGCCGCGATTCAAGCTGGCATTCTGACTCCCGGTGGTCACACCCATCGTCCGGAGCAATCGTCCGGTGTGGCGATCCCAGATCCGGATGCGGCCTTTGCTTTCGAGGGTCGCCAGGATTTGCCCGTTGGGGCTGAACGCAACGTCCGTGAATTCATTCCGCTCCTGGGTTCGCAGCGTGAGCCGATCCTCGTGCGCGAGTTGCCAGAGGTAACGCCACTCCCAGCCGCGGAGATCGGCCTCGCCAGATACCGGGCGCATGAGCTCGAGAAGACGGCCAAGGCGACCTATGTCATTCGTTTCCCAGGCGGACATGGCGAGCTTGGAGGCGCGTTGCATACACGATCCCTTGCAGTTGCTCCCGAGAGGCGAGCAGGCTGGCGTTGGCCTCGTCTGCCTTGAGCCGGGCGGCGGCCTCCTTCTCCCGCGCTTGATCCGCCTCAAGTCGCTCCGACTCCCTCGCGCTGGCGAGCGTGTGCTGGAGCTCGGCCTGAACCTGAAACCGACGCGCTGCCAGGAGCGCCACGATCGTGAGGAGCACGAGCACTCCGGTGAGCGCCCCGCCGAGCACGGCAATGACCGGATTGCGCCGGGCCCATCTCCAGTAGCGCTCGGCTCCGCTGATTTGCCGGGCGCGGACCGGCTCGTCGGCAAGAAATCGTTCGAGGTCGTCACCCATCGCCTCGGCCGAGGGATAACGCACGTTGGGGTCCTTGTCGATCGCCTTGAGCACGATCGTCTCCAGGTCGAGCGGGATGACGACATCGAGCGACCGGGGCCGGGGCGGTTCCTCGAACTTGACCTGCTCGACGAGTCTCAACTTGTCCGGCGCGTCGAAGGCAGGCCGCAGTGTGAGCATCTCATAAAGAGTCATTCCCAGGGCATAGAGATCGGCTCGGGCGTCGCCTACGCCGCGGAACCGCTCCGGGGCCATATAGCGGAGAGTTCCAAGAATGTCTCCGGTGGCGGTCAGGTCGTCTTCCTCAACCTTGGCCAGACCAAAGTCGGTGATCCAGACGACTCCCGCTGTGTCCAGGAGCAGGTTCGACGGCTTGATGTCACGGTGAAGGATACCGCGCGCATGAGCGTGAGCCAGCCCCTGCGCCGCCTGACGGCCGATCTCCGCGACGGACCGAAAAAAGGGCCCCCTGCGGCCGGTCGATTCGATTTTCGACACTGCCTTGCCACCCGGCAGCACGGCCGAACTCGTCAGGTTGTCTACGTGACTCGTCTCGGGTAGACACTGGATCCACTTCCGCGCCTCAACATCCGTGCTCGAGGCTGGATCGAGCCGTTCGGTGGGGGTGGCTTCCTTGCTCGCAGAGGGGTCGACGGCGGCCAGATCCGGCGAGCCTTCGCCGATCCTGCCTATCAATAGCGATTTGGCAACCTTTCCGAGCCTTCGATTTCGTGATCGCTCGGCTGCGGGATTCCCGCACGGGATCTTGATTTCCGACATTTCGGAACCTTCGGATCCTGTCTGGCCCTTCGCGTCGCATTTTCGTTGACGACTTCGCAACCGCCTCACCTGCTCGATGACCAGATCGAGGCCCTGGCCATCGATGAACTGCATGGCATAGAAGGCAAGGTCGCCGTCGCGCCCGACCTCGAAGACAGGCACGATGTTCGTGTGATGCAGCCGCGCCGCGGCTTTTGCTTCACGACGGAATCGCTCCAGGGCACTGGGGTCGCGGGCCACATGGCTGGGCAAGACCTTCAACGCCACCCGGCGTCCCAGCGAGACCTGCTCAGCCTCGTAGACGACGCCCATACCGCCCCGCCCAACCTCACGCAGGATCCGGTAATCGCCGACCCGCAAGAGGCTCGTCAACCAGGGCGAAGACTCATCCGGCGCGGCTACCTGAACATCAACTTCAACTTGCTCGATCTCGACCATGGCCGGGAACAGATCGCGAATCTCGTCGGCCATCTCCGGAAAACGGTCGACGTACTCCTCGAGGTCGGGACGCTCACCCCTGCTGTAGTGTTCGGCAAACTCTCTGGCGAGCTTGTCGAACCGCTCGAAGTCAAGAAATCCAGCGCCACCGGACATCGTCGGAAACTCTCCCAATCAACGGGCCTCGCCGCCAGTTCGTCGATGATCAGACTCAAGCTGCCGAAATGCCGCATCCTACGGCACTGAACGACACCCAAACTCTGGACCGCCTTGACGCCGCGAGTCTGGTTGACAGCCCCATCTTCCGCGTGTACAGGACAGGAACGAGGTATCGAAGACGTGCTGAACTGCCCACGACATCCGCCGCGACTCGGTCCGGCTCAATGGCTCTCTGAAATGTTATGGCAGAATCCTTTGCGTTCGGCAATGATCTAGAGATCATCGAGTCGGTAAGTCTGTCGTCGGGTTGATCTGAAATGAGTTTTCCTGACCATTTCTCCGACCGAGCTGATCGCTATGTGGAGTACCGGCCCACCTATCCGGACGAGCTCTTCGCGTACCTCGTTCAGCTTGCGCCCGGCCATGACCTTGCCTGCGACTGCGCCACCGGTAATGGGCAAGCGGCTTGGGGTCTGGCACGCCATTTTCGCTCGATCGTCGCCCTCGACGCGAGCAGCCGGCAACTTGCCCAGGCGGCGGCACATGACCGGATCGCCTACGTCCAGGCGCTGGCCGATCGGACGCCTCTGCCGGACGGCGCGGTTGACCTTGTCACCGTCGCGACGGCATTCCACTGGTTCGATTTGCCGAGGTTTTACGACGAGGTCCAACGGATTGCCAGACCGGCTGGCATCCTCGCCATCTGGGGCTACAAGATGCCCATCGTCTGCCCGGAAGTGGACGCGGTGATTGAACGTTTGAGTGCCCAGGTTCTGCGTCGCTTCTGGCTCCCCGAAACCAAGATGGCCGCGGACGGCTATCAAACGGTCGTGTTGCCGTTCGAGGTGGTCGCCACGCCGCCGTTTCGGATGACGCACGATTGGAAACTCGACCGGCTCGCGGGCTTCACCGGAACCTGGTCGGCATCGCTCCGCTATCGCGAGAAAACCGGGCGAGATCCGGTCGATGAGGTCCGCGAGGAACTTCTGGCTGCGTGGGGCGACCCGGAGCAGGAACGGCAAGTCGCCTGGGATCTGTACCTGCGAGCGGCAAGAATTCATCTGGGTTGAAGAAGCAATCTCCTTGCCCCTTACCCATTCAGTCCCCTCACAAGCCACCGCGTCTTTCGCTATAGGTAATGTAACGGCGAGAGCCATTGAGTCCCGTCTTTCCAAAAAAAAATCCGTCCTGATGTGTGCCAGATTCGCGCTGGGCAGACCTGATCAGGAGCCCTCATGATGACCAGCCCCGTCTTTCTGTACGAGGCGATCACGGCCTCTCGGCGATGGCAGGGATACGCAATGCGGGCGTTGGTCGTCCTGGCCGCGTTGATTGTGCTCGCGGTGGTCTGGGCCGGAAGAAGACTGAGCGCAACAGCCAGCATGGAAGATACCAGGCAGTTTCTCGCCGGGCTGGGAGAGAATTTCTACTACGGAATCGCCGGTATCCAGCTTGCCCTGGCGCTGCTGGCCGCGCCGGCCGCCACGGCCGGGGCCGTCTGTGTCGATCGTGCCTCGGGGTGGTTGGCCCACATGTTCGTCACCGAGCTTACCGATAGCGAGATCGTGCTGGGCAAGCTATCGGCCCGGTTCGCTTCGTTCGTGGCTCTGGTCTTCGCGTCGCTACCGGTACTGGCCCTCGTCGGGTTGCTGGGCGGCATCATTCCTGAAGCGATTGTGATCCTGACGGTGGTATCGCTGTCGGTAGCGCTTCTGGGCAGCTCGCTGGCCCTGGCCCTGTCGGTTCGGGCGACGAAGACCCATGAGGTGTTGATGGTCGTCCTCGCGATCTGGAGCGTCTGGCTGCTGAGCGTGCCGATGTGGGACATAGTGGCGCGATCCACAATGGTCGCGGGGCCACCGGGATGGGCCTTCCGGCTCAATCCGTTCGTGCTGGCGTACGCACCCTACGCCTGGCCCGGTTACGTCGACGGCAAGGACGTGGCCATCTTCGTGGCGGCGGCCTGCTTGCTCTCATTGGCTGCGGTTGTCCACTCAATCTGTCGCCTCCGCGCCGACCTGGCGGCGCCGGCCCGTGAATCCAGCCGCGTCCGGACCTGGTGCGGCTGGGCGAGGGCGCACCTCTTCTCCTGGTGGCCCAGCCCGACGCTCGACGGCAACCCCGTACTCTGGAGGGAGTGGCACCGCAATCGGCCTTCACGCATGGCACGGCTGGTCACCGGGATCTTCACTCTCGGCATCGTCCTGAGCATGGGACTCGGCATCGCCGATGCCATCAATCATGGAATAGGCGGTCGCAGCCAACTGCTTGAAGGCATGAGCTTTCTCGGCGTGACCTTCGGCCTCTTGATCCTGAGTGCCACAGCGCCCACCTGCCTGACCGAGGAGCGTGCGCGGGGCAGCCTGGACATCCTTTTGACGACTCCGCTGCCCACGCACCTCATTGTGCTGGGGAAATGGTGGGCGACCTTCCGCCGCGTCCTGCCGCTACTGATCCTGCCGGCCCTGACCGGCCTGTTCGTGGCCGCGGCGAGCCCTGACCAACCCACCTGGCTGCCGATGCGACTCCTGGCTCGGCACCAGCCGCCCACTTCCAGAGACCGGGTCATTGCTGGTCTCTTACCCTCGGCTTTTCTGCTGGCGCACGCTGCAGCAACGACGAGCATCGGGCTGGCTCTGGCCACCTGGTTGCAGCGAACTGGACGCGCGGTCGCGGTCAGCGTCACCATCTTCGTCGCCATGACGATCGGCTGGTTCATCGCGGTCCGTGCGCTTATCCGCCCCTTTCTCAACTGGTGTTCAGTGCACATCATGACGATCCCCGAGAATACGATCACCCCACTCGAGGATGCCCTGGTTGCACTCAGCCCCATGGCCGGGCAGACCTATCCGTTCGATGTCATGCGATATCACTTGAATCAGTCCCGGGATTTCACATGGAGAGTCCTGTTTCTGGAACTGGTCTTTCTGCTCGTCGTGGCTGCCGTTCTGCTCGGTCTGACCCTTCTCACCTTCAACCGTTGCCTGGGGCGGATCAGTTCGGCGCGAACGGGTTTGCGGGCATGGGCGGGAGGGCGGCGTTCAGTAGCTCCTCGGCCTCGGCCTGAAACATGTTGAGCTCCTCGAACCATCCGGGTTGGCTGGGGTTGGGATGCTCGCCCCGCCAGCGAATCGCGCGGTTGAGGTCGGCTCTTGCCTCGGTCAATCTGACCGAGCTTGTGGCGGGCCATGGCCAGGAAGAAGAGGTCGAATCCATCGGACTCTCCCTTGCTGGCGGCGAGGCTTTTCTCCAGGGTGGTGATCGCCTCGGCATACTGGCCCGCACGGTACTGGGCCACGCCCAGCGTGTTGAGGTAGATGGCTGTATCGGGCGCCATCGCGACTGCCTTGCGGGCCAGGACCATGCCTGCTGCGGATCGCGCAGGGCGGACGGGGCCGGTGGCCAGCCGCCAGGCCAGGTTGTTGTAAGAGTTAGCGCCGGCCTGAGGAGATTCGGCGGCCTGCTTCATATCTGCCAGGGCCTCATCGCGGTGGCCCAACCGATCATGAGCCTGGCCGCGGACCGTGTAAAGACGCGAGTCTTGCGGATAGCGCTGGATCAGCGAATCGAGATCGGCCAGAGCATCGGGTAACTTGCCCAGGCGAAGCTCGATCTCCGCGCGGTTGAACCGGACGTTATCGCGGCCCGGATCCGCCTCGAGAACCTTCGTGAAGTCGTCCGCGGCCTCCTGGAGCCGGCCGAGCTGAAGCGCAACTACGCCTCTTCCGGCGCGGGCGTCAATGTCGTCGGAGGAACGCTTCAGGTATCTGTCCAGGGTGGCCAGCAACGAAATCCGGTCGCCGGTCTGGGTGTAAGCCTGGGTAAGCAGATACAAGGCGTCGGGGTCGTCGGGACGGAGAAGCAGACCCTGTTTCAGATCGGTGATCGCCTCGGCGTTTTTCGTCATGCGAAGCCGCAGCCAGGCCCGATCGAAGAGCGCGTCGGCGTCGTCGGGATGATCACGCAACCGCGCGTCGATCGCGGCCAAATCGACCGAGCGCCGGGCCGCGGGCTCAAGTGTCTCCCCCATGACCCGGATCGAGTGGATGGGAGGAAGGGCGGTCCCCGGTGAAGGATTCTCCGGCGGAAAGGGTGGCTGATCCCAGTCGAGACCCATCGCCTGGAGTTGCTGGCGGACGCGCCTCAGGTTCCAGATCACAACGGTCCTCTGGGCGGTGCACGCAATCAGCCGGGTGCCGTCGGGGCTGAAATCCCAGGGGGCGGCGTCCAGAGCCTGGAGATTCGAGAGGTGAGCAATTGTGCGTCCGTCCCCGGACTCCGCCAGCCGGATTTGCTCACTCGAGACGCTCAAGGCGATGAGCCGGCCATCGGGGGAAAACAATGGCTCGTGCAAACTCCCAGAGGCCTTGGCGACAAATGGTCCCCGCTTCCAGGTGCCGACCTCCCAGAAGTAAAAACCCGATGCTGCCACTATGTCAGAGAAGCAGACAAGCCAGCGTCCGTCCGGGCTAAAAGAGGCATGAGTGTGGCCGTCGGCCGGGCTGTCGCCGCGCGGCAGGATCCGCTCCAGCCGGCGTCTGGGCACGTTCCAGACATAGATGCCTTGGTCATTCCAGCCGCCGGCTGCTGCCCACTGGCCGTCGGGGCTGACGGCAATGGAAATCATCCGCGAGGCTGTGTTGGAGGACAATGCCCGAACTCGCTTGCGGGGAGAGTGGGGGTCGTCGATGTCCACCAGCGACACGCGGTAGCTGGTTTTCTCGAGCACGGCCAGCGTCCTCCCATCGGGGAGCCAGCATGCTTTGAACCAGCTATCCGTTGTGTTCTCCCTCACGAGACCGGGTGGCCCGATCCGCAAGGCACCGGTTCCGCCGGCCGGGTCGTCTAGGATCGGCCAGCGGAACAGGCCGCTCATGCCGTAGGTGATGAGGTTCCGGCCGGACTTATCGAACAGGATCGTCTCGCACCGCTTCGTTTTGAGACGCGCCAGCTCTCGGCCGCCTTGCCCGTCGTAGAGGTGTACCGCCTCTTCGGTTGAAACGGCCAAAAGGCGGCCATCCGAGCTGAAGCGGGCCGAACGGGGCCGATCCGAGTCCGAAGGTTCCGTCCGGTTGCCGACAAGGCGGGGATCCATGGTCAGCAGTTCCTCGCCATGGGAGACCTCGTAAACGCCAAGATGGGAACCGTCCTGGAACGCCATCCAGCGGCCGTCCGGCGAGAATCCGAGAAAGGCTTGACGAATCGCGACCAGGAACTCCCCGGTGGCGGCATCCCAGAGCCGGCACCCATCCCAGCCGGTGGTCACGAGAAGGTGGCCTGACGGGGCGAAGCGACAGCCCATCGCCTCCCCAGAGTGTCCCTGAAGCACCGAGGCCAGAGACCCACGTTCCACGTCCCAGACGAAGATCCGACTATCATGGCAGCCCACGGCCAGCAGCCTGCCATCGCTGCTCCAAGCTAGCTCTCCATCACCGACATTTGCGTCCAGGTTCGCCAGGCTCCGCCCCGTCTCCAGGTCAATGATCTGGGCCCTGTGGGGCTTAGAGCGATCGGCATTCACGGCGATTCGTCCGCCCCCGGCATCAGGGCAGAGATGAGCAGGACGAAAACCCAGCGGCAGGCGCTTCACCTCCTTGCGATCAATCAGGTCCCGGACGACGAGCTCCTTCCCAGGCGTGGCGAACACCATACGGCGTCCGTCAGGAAGGAAGGCAAAACCAACACAATCCTCCTGACGAAACACACGTTCCCGACGTTCCAGATTCCAGATATCGATCAAACCGTCAGAGCCCGCGATCTCGTAAATGATCAGCAAGTGCTTGCCGTCCGGGCTGAAAACCGGGTGAGCGTGCCAGAATTCAACTCCGGGACGATGTACTCGAAACAGCTCCTGGTCGTTATCCATGCGGCGAACCACAAACTCTCCGCCCACCGTCGGCTTGCCGAGCAGCTCGCCGATGGCGTAGCGCTCGAGCTTGTGATCACACGCGAGGGACATCACGACGCCCATCTCGCGTTGCCAGACAGCGCGCAGGTCGGTCAATCCCAGGGCGGTGATGGCCTGGTCGCGCAACTCGGGCAGACGGTCGCGGCCTTCGGGGTGGTCGCGGAACTCGCGGGTCGCCGCGGCCAGCCGGTCCAGGCTGGTGAACCGCTGGCCAGGTAGCCCGGTGCGCTGGAGGGCCGCACCTTCGGCCTGGAGCGACTTGCCCAGCTCCAGGCGGCCCTGGCGCTCGGCTCGCTCGGTTGCGCGAAGCCGCTCGGTCGCTGTCTTCTCGGCTTTCAATGCCCAGTCCAGGTTCGATTGGGTCTTGCCGTGTTCGATGTCCAGCATGTGGAGCTGATCACGGTACGTCCATGCCGCGATCGTTGAGACAATCGCCAGGATCGTGGTCAGAGTGGCCGCCATGATGTTGGCTGTGGCCAGGGCGGGGTTGCGCTTGCACCACCGCCAGAATTGTTCCGCAGGTCCCACCGGACGTGACCGGATCGGCCGGCTCTCCAGGAACCGCCGCAGCTCGTCGCGCAGCTCGCCGGCGGTGGCAAACCGGTCCTTGGGGTCCTTGGCCAGGGCCTTCTGGACGATGGTTTCCAGGTCGCGGGGGATCCGACGATCGCACTGCCTCAAAGGCGGCGGTGGCTGGTGGGTGATCTGCTCGATCAGCCGGATCTGATCGCGCTCGGCGAAAGCGGGTTGCAGCGCCAGCATCTCGTAGAGCGTCGCGCCCAGGGCGTAGATGTCGGCCCGGCGGTCGGTGACGCCTTGGAACCGCTCGGGGGCCATGAACCGCAGCGTCCCGACCAAGTCGTGTGACTGCGAGAGGTCATCGCCTTCCACGAACTTGGCCAGCCCGAAGTCCGTCACCCAGACATTGCCCTGGGCGTCGAGCAAGAGATTGGAGGGTTTGATGTCGCGGTGGACCACCCCATGACGGTGGGCGTAGTCAAGGGCGTCGGCCACCTGGCTGGTAAGCCGGGCGATCTCCTTGTGATAGACCGCCTCGGACTGGCTGGCCATCGTGTGGCTTTCGCTCCGGCTGTCGGATCCGGACGGGGACGAGACCTCGACCTCGACCGGCCCACCGTTGCCGCTGGTCGCATCTTTGGACCGGTCGTCCAGCGCCAAGGTGGGGGGCCGTCCGGCTTCGGAAGGAGTGACGGGTCCCGTAGAGAACCGGCCGGTCAGCAGACCTTGAGTGAGGGCCCGGAGGGTCTCGGCAACCGGCTCGGTCGCCGACTGAGGACCTGGACCGGTGGCCTCTGGCGCGTCGTTGGGATCATCCGTTGCGCAAAGGCGCCGGACGTCGTCGAGCACCTGGTGCAGGCCGACCCCGGCGATCAGCGGCATGGCGTAGTAGCAGATGCCGTCCTGCTCGCCGTAATCGAACACGGGGACGATGTTGGTGTGGTGCAGCCGTGCCGCCGAGCGGGCCTCGGTATGGAACCGCCGCAGATAGGCCGGGTCGGTCCGGAACCGGGGATGCATGACCTTCAGCGCCACCCGGTTCTTGAGCGACTCGTGCTCGGCCTCGTAGACGACGCCCATGCCACCCGAGCCGATGACGCGCAGGATGTGGTAGTCGCCCAGCCGCTGGGGATGGTGAGAGTCCGGGGCGGCGGGTGACGCGGCGGGAGTAGGGGACTGGTCGACCAGGTTGGCGACAGCCTCGGCCAGGGGCTTGAGCTGCTCCAGCTCCAAGAGCGCCGGGAACAGCTCGCGGATGTCGTCGGCCCGCTCGGGGCAGCGCGCGACGTACTCTTCAAGGCTCGGCCGCTCGCCCCGTCTCAGCCTTGCCTGGAACGACTCGGCCAGTTGCTCGACGATATCTCGCCCGGAGCCGGTGCTGTCGCTCGTCATCGAAACTCCTCGATTCCTCCTGGCAGTGCTACCAGGATCTCTTTGAGTTTCCGCAGGGCTCGTATGTACCGCTTGCTGGCGGCGGAATCTTGCAGGCCGAGCTCGCGGGCCACCTCGGCGTTGGTCAGCTCTTCAAAATGCCGCAGGACCAGGACTTCGCGGTCGATCGGGTCCATGGCGTTGAGTGCCTCTTGCAGCCGCCGCTGCCGTTCAGCGCGGATCGCGGCCACGCTGGGACGGGTGTCTCGGCCCAGGAGCTGGGCCGCCAGCGCGGCGGAGCTTGCTTCCGGCAAGGGCCTGCCCAGCAACTGCACCTCGCGTCCCGCGTCGCGGGCATGGATGCCCAGGTGCCGGCGGTGGAGACCCTGAAGCGACATCCCTGTCAACCAGCGGAGCCAGAGAAAAAACGGCCGCTCGCTCTGCTCCAGGTATTTCGGCAATCCCTGAGCCGCCTGGAGAAACGCCTCCTGGAGCACGTCCGAAGGATCGATCCGTCCGCGCAGCCGATGATCCAGCCGCAGCGCCACCATGCGCCGCAGCCGATCACGATGCGGCGCCAGGATCGCGGCCCAGGCCGCCTGGTCGCCCGCCGCCGCGCGCTTGAGTCGTGCAGGCTCGTCCGAAGGATCGGTCTCCCGCATGATGCTGGTTCCCATAATGGAATAAGATTGCAGACCGAGGCCGATCGGGGACAGGAAAAATGCGGCTGCCCGAAATCAAAGTCCCGGCCCCGAGCACGCGAAATTGGGTTCGTTTGGCATAAATCAAACCGAATGCGTCGATGTTAACTGCTGACCGGTATACGATTACTGGCAAAACCCAATTGGCTTCGTCCGGCGCTTTTCTGGCTCTCACCTTCCTCCATCCCTCGGTGTCTACTGGCTTCTGCATGACCATCGGCCTTGGACTGCTCGCCCTTGGGCATGTGTCAAAGTCCGCCGGCACCAGGCGAGTTTTCATTTCCCTGCTGGCGACGAGATCTTGTTCTCGACGACTGGAATTGGGTTAGTTTGGCATAGGCACAACCGAATACGTCGATGTTAACTCCTGACTGAAACACGATTAATGGCAGAATCCAATTGGGTTCGTTCGGCGCTTTTTTGGACGACCAGATTCGCTCTTCGGGTTGGCTGGCCACTGACCCCTCGCTACCTGGCACCCCAGAGCGGCCAGACCATTTCGACATACTCAGAATACGACACGATAGCTCCGGTCTTGAAAGGCTCTCAGGGACTTGCGCTTCGCTTGATGGCGCAAGGGCGACTGGAACGGCTTGTCGCGCCGGGACGAAGCGACGAATGGGGCAGCGACGAATGGGGCCACCCCGACTGCTTCTCCGACTGCTTCTATTACCGTGATGGAAATCGTGTGCGGCTTCCAGCGGGTGCAGAACGCCCGTCGTATGCAGGACTTCCTTACCGCCGTCGCCTTGGAGGAAGTGCTTGAGTTCGAGCGGAACGCCGCCGAGTTGGCGGGCCGCATCGCCGGTGATTTGGACCGCACCGGACAGACCATCGGTAAGGCCGACCCGATGATTGCCGCCGTCACCTTGCAGCACGGCTTGGAACTGGTGACAGGCAATACGACCCACTACCAGCGAATCCAGCACCTTGGGTATCCGCTCACGCTGGTCAACTGGCGGTAGCTTCCCCCTTCCCCAGCCTGCCTGATTGCCGCTTGACTCATGCCCTGATTTGGTATCCGGTTAAAGGGCGTTATCCGACACGATAGGAAGTTGCGTGCATCATCTTGCGAGCCGCTTGCGTTTGTCGGACATTTCTGTTATTGTCAGACAAATACGCATGGGGAGTATTTTATGGAACGCATCAATGTCCGCGTCGAAGACACGCTCAAGCAGAAGCTGGAGATCGAGGCCACGCGGAAGGGCGTCAGCCCATCGGCTATCGTCCGGCAGGTCCTGGAGGAGCATTTCCGCCGCCAGGCACCGCCCGAGAATTGCCTCCAGCTCGCCGAACGCCTCGGCATCCTCGGCTCGATCAAGGGCCTGCCGGCCGACTTGACCACCAACCCCGACCACATGGAGGGTTTCGGACGTGACTGAGCGGGCCTTGATCGACACCGGCCCCTTGGTCGCACTCTATCACGACCGGGACCCGCATCATGCCCGATGCCGGGTGGCACTCGCCAAGCTCGCCCCGCCCCTGCTCACCGGCTGGCCGGTGATCACGGAGGCCGCATGGCTGCTCCGCAAACGACCGGATGCCTTGAAAGCGGTCCTCGCGGGATTCGGCAGCGGCCTCTTTGCCCTGCTGCCGCTCGATGGCGGCGACCTGGCCGCGATCGCGGCGATCCTCGCTCGCTATGAAACCACCGGCATCCAGCTCGCCGATGCCTCCCTCGCCCACCTCGCCGACCGCGAGGGCATCCGAACGGTTTTCACCACCGACCGCCGCGACTTCTCCGTCATCCGCCTGAAGCGAAATCGGGCCTTGCGGCTCATCCCGGACATCCAATGAGCCAGATAGAGCGATCCGACATCCTGCCGGCCGGTAGCGGCGTCGCCCGCCAGCCCGGCGGCTTCATCGTGCCGCTGATCATCGCCGACGCCGGCGACCAGGCCGCCAAACGCTTCGTCGAGTTCTTCACCGCCACCATCGGCAATCGGCACACGCGAAAAGCCTACGCCCGTGCCGCCGGCGATTTCTTCGCCTGGTGCGAGGCCCACGCCCTCGCCCTGCCCACCATCGAACCGCTGCACGTCGCCGCCTATGTCGAGCTGATTGCCCGCGAGAAATCCGCCCCCACCGTCAAGCAGCACCTCGCCGCCATCCGCATGCTCTTCGATTGGCTGTTCACCGGCCAGGTCGTGCCCTTCAACCCAGCCAGCTCGGTCCGCGGCCCGAAATTCTCCGTCAATCACTTCGAGCAAGCCGGCTTTCGTGCCTTGCTTCGCTAGAATCCTCGCCCACCGCTCCAGGCCATGAGTCCGCCGGCGTTTTCGGCCTGGTCATCGAGAATGGAAAAGTGCCTCCCAGACTCTCGAATCCGCAGAATGTCGATGCCCCCATTGCGGTCGATTCGCTTTACGAGACCGACACGGACAGCACCACCGACCCGTGTGGCAGCTCCCAGAGTCGCCGGTTCGTCGGCTCCGGACTAGGGGGCCTGTCATCAACCTTCACCACCAGTTCCTCATGCACCGACTCGGAGAACGAAAACTCCGACACGCAGTGCAGCCCCCGGTTTTTCATTCGATACCAAGCTCGCGCTGAATCGCTTCGAGCGGGACGCCCTTGGTCTCGGGCATCACGAACAGGACCCAGAGCAACTGGCCCAGCATCATGGCAAAGTAGAAGGCAAAGGCATGACCGCCGGAGCTGGCGGCGATCAGCGGAAACGTCCAGGTGATCAGTGCGGCCATGACCCAGTGGGTCGTCGTTCCCAGCGCCTGGCCGCGGGCACGAACGCGGTTTGGGAAGATCTCGCTGATGAAGACCCAGATCACCGCGCCCTGGCCGAAGGCATGTGCCGCGATGAACATGAGCAGACTGGCCAGCACGATGATCGATCCGGTGGGTGTGAACGCGGTGCCGTAGGTGTAGAAGGCCCAGGCGGTGGCGCCCAGGCTGATGAGGTAGCCGATCGATCCGACGATCATCAGCTTGCGGCGTCCGAAGTGGTCGATCACGGTCATGGCAAGCATGGTGAAGAGCAGGTTTGTTCCGCCCACAGCGACCGATCGCAGGAGCGCCGAGTCCTTGCCGGCGCCCGCCATTTCGAAGACCCGGGGCGCATGATCGAGAATCGCATTGATGCCGGAAAGCTGGTTGAACATGGCTATCGCCACGGCCAGGAGGATCGGCTTACGGTACTTCGGCTGGAAGAGGGCGTCAGCTAGTTCGTGGTGTTCCAGGTCGAGCGACCGCTGGATCTCCGCGAGCTCTTCGTCGATGCCGGCGCCATCGACTCCGATCTTCGCGAGGACCGCCCGCGCCTGATCAACACGGCTTCTGGCCATGAGCCACCGCGGGCTCTCGAGCGTGAGAAACAAGAGCAAGAAAAACAAGGCCGACGGAACGACCTGGATACCCAGCATCCAGCGCCAATCCTCGGCGCCCAGGTTCCGCTGCGCGATCAAATAGTTCGACAGGAACGCGGCCAGGATGCCCAGCACGATGTTGAACTGCTGGACGGCCACGAGACGGCCGCGCACCCGCGCCGGGGCGATCTCGGCGATGTACAGCGGCGAGACCACCGAAGCACCGCCCACCGCCACTCCACCGAGGAGCCTGAAGGCGAGAAACGCGTACCAGTCCCACGCCAGGGCGCTGCCGAGCGCGCCCACGAAATAGAGAATTGCCAGGACCATCAGCACCCGCCTTCGTCCCCACACGTCCGCGGGCTTGCCCGCAAAGATCGACCCGATGATCGTGCCGATCAGGGCGATGGCCACGGTGAAACCCACGGAGAACGCATTGAGGCTATAAGTGCTTTTCAAAGCTTCGGTCGTGCCCGATATGACCGCCGTGTCGAATCCAAAGAGAAAACCGCCGAGGGCCGCCACGATCGCACTGCCGATCAGCGCGAACGTGAGTGAGACGTAGGCGGGAGGGGATGTCGCATCGTTGACAAACGTGGGCTTTTCCGGAAAGTTCACGGGCGTGCCTCCGAGGGGGCGGTCGAGGGAGATTTCAGGGCATCCGGCAAGGCCGGCGTGCCTCCGGGCTGAGAGCAGACGAAGGCGGCGACATCATTGGCGTGACGGTTGATCTCGTCGAGCGGCCGTCCCGCGAGATAGCCCACGACCAAGGCCGCGGTGAAGGAGTCGCCGGCGCCGATGGTATCTTTGACCGCAACAGGCCGTCCCGGATGATCCGACCAGCCGCCGCGGGCCAGCAACAGTCCGCCGTGGGGTCCGCGCGTCAAAGCCACCAGCTCCAAGCCGAAGCGGTCGGCCAGCTCCGCCATGGATTCGCGGTCGGTCGTGGAGAGGCCGAACATCACGGCCAGCTCGGGCAGCTCCAGATCATTCAACTTGAGCGCATTGGCCAGCGCCAGCGACTCGGCGATGACATCACGATCAACAAAGGGCGGCCGCAGATTCACGTCGAAGAGCCGCAAAGCCGTCGGGGCGGCCGCCGCGACGAGCGAGCGAATCGCGGTTCGCGCCGGCTCACTTCGCTGGCAAAGGCTGCCGAAGCAGATCGCATCCGCCTTGGCGGCGACGGCCAGCATACTGGCGTCGGCCGTGATCCGATCCCACGCGACATTCTCGCGAATGGTGAATCGCGGTTGCCCGTCGTCCGCCAGCGCGACTTCCACGGTTCCCGTTGGAAACTCTGGGTCAATCTGCACGGTTTCGGTAGGCAAGCCCAAGAGCCGGAATCGCTCGAGCACTTCATTTCCGAGTGAATCCTTGCCGATTCGTGTCACCAGACGCGCATCGGCGCCCAGAGAACGGCAGTGATACGTGAAATTCGCCGGCGCGCCGCCGAGTTGCTTGCCATCGGGCAGCAGGTCCCAGAGCACTTCGCCAGCGGCAAGGATCCGATGCCCCATGGTCTGAACTCTCCGGAAAACACGCACATGTCTGGTCATCGTGGACCGGCTACTTGAACACGGCCACCGCGTGCAGCGATACCCTTCGGAACGAACGACTCAACCTGCGCACCACTTCAGAATAGGTGATATGTGCGGCGTGGGGTACCCTGTTGCGTCCCGGTTCTGGAGGGCTCTACAATTGTCGGAGAATTATAGGCCGAAGGAGGCTCGACCATGAGAAGTTGGGTGTGGGCTGTACCGGCGATTCTTGGACTGGCTTTGATGCTGCATTCCTACGATCGGCTGCTCAAAGGAGATCCCGAGGCGCCCTGGGCCTCCGGGTTCTTGTGCATTGGTCAGGGCGGGGCTGCCAGACCGTTGAATGTAGGAACCCGCATTTCGACCCGATTGCGCTATCTGCCTGTGAGCGATCTTGTGCAAGCGATGCTCAAGGGTCTGGGAGCTGCCAAGCCTGAAACGAAAGCTCTCCTGCAGGCGCGGCTGCGCTCCAGACTCATCGAGCTGCCGGTTGATGCGATGCGTCCACTGGCGGACAGGCTGCGTGAGGGCCGGTTGCCGGAACCCGGTAAGGACGAGGTCGTCGCGGGCAGCCAGGCACCAGTCGAGGATCACCTGAGTATCGCGGGACGCATACTCAAGGTCGTCGGCGTCTTGCAACCGAGCGTTGCTCTGCTTGCGGACAGCTACCTGATACCCAGGCACGGAAACTCGGATGCATTTTTTCCCGCAGGCGACAGTGAGGTACAGCCAGTCGAGATCATCGAACTGAAAGCAGCGGATTTCGGTGACCGCAAGATCCTGTCCCAGGTCATGGAAGCGTACCCCGGCGAGTCGTTCATTTTGCTGGGTCCCGAGGTTCGTTCCGACCCCAAGGGATTCGCACTTTACCTTGGTGGGCAGGCTCTATTCCTGCTGGGCGGCACGGGACTGCTGATCGGCCTCTACCGCTGGCTGTCCGGTCGAGTAACCTGGCCGGTGCTGGCGGAACCGCTCCAGGAGATGTCGCGCCGGCCGCGCTTGCTCTGGGGCGTTCACCTCGTCTATTTCGGCCTCTTCATATTGAGTGCCGTGGCGATTTATCAAATACCGGCCGTGAACACGATACTGATGGCGGCAGTTCAGGGAGAGCTGCGCGGCAAAGGGAACGGTGCGCTGGCGGTCGCGGGACGTGCTTACGGCAGCGGCAACATGATTTACGCGGCCGCGGTAACATTCATCGTCAATTTCTTTCTGGGCTCGCTGGCGATGATCACGTTGCCGTCGATGATCCTCCCGGGCTGCGGTGCACTGCTGGCCGCATTCCGTGCCACCCTCTGGGGGGTGCTCCTGGGCCCAACGCAAGTGAATCTTGCCTACGCGATGCGTGCGCACAGCGGGACGCTGCTGCTCGAAGGCGAGGGTTACATCCTGGCGGCCTTCTTCGCGCTCTTGATTCCGGTTTACTGGTTCGGATGGAGCACGCCGCTTAAGCCTGCGAAGGCCGCGGCGGTCGATCCCTGGGAGTTGGAGCCTGAGATTAGTGAGGAATCCCCGAGCACAGCCTGGAGCCGTTTCCAGCATGCGGCGGTTCTCAACCTCAAGGCAAACGTGCTGGTGGCGATCGTTCTGATCTTCGCCGCCTGCTACGAGGCATTCGAGGTCATCTCGATGGCGGGGGGTTGAAGGACAATCGAAAAGGCTTCACCCGGGATTGGATTCGAGTGTCTGGCATGAGCGATCAGAAGTGAGCCATACGGATTTCCCAACTACCCACGGCCGCATCAAATTGAGAGCACTCGTCGCCGTTTCCATGGAGAGGGCGCACGAGATGACCAGTTCTGTGATCCGAGTCTGGTCCGTCTTGTCACCACCGACGTGGTCCATCCAAGCTTGAATCTCGAGTCCTGTCGATGTCGCCTCGTGTTGAATGATTCTGACGCCTCGATGGAGGATCGGCGATACGGCGCTGAATATTGGGTTGCCGTCGAGGAGATCAGGCGACCCCGTTGAGATCCAAGGATAGGTCCACCGGTACTTCACAAGTTCGCTCTTGCCAACTTGTTGCCAGAGTTCTTCCCAGTGTCTCACCGAGGCCTTGTATTCCTCAACATCCTCCAAGAATCTCGGATAGATTGGCGCGATCATTCATTCTCCCTCTTTGGCTCCGGGACGAAGGCCCTTCCTCGGTAAACCTCGATATCCACTCTCCTGTGATCCGACCGTGGTGGTTGCGGAAAACTCTTCTTGATGATCGGCGGAGCCGGGTCTGTCCCTCCTCGGCCGTGCATTCTTTCGATGAAACGAGCGGCTTGGTCGAAACCGGCTTCGCGCAAGTCAGACTCGCGTTTGCCGATCTTAACCTTCAGGTTCTCCAGGTATCCATGAGCGACGCTGGCTCGAAGAGGCATCTCCTGGTCCCATGCTTCGGATTCTTCGACATTTCCTCCCTGAGCCTGTAATCGTCCACCATGTTCCATCGATGCCTTTCGGATCGTACGGCACTGAAGTATTGTACGATCATAATGTAACACTCTTTAGGCTTGGCCGCGATGAAACTTGCAACGAGTGGCCGTTCACCTTCGGACATCGGCAAAATGCAACTGCCGTCACTGGCGTCTTGCCTTGCTGGCTCGGAGCGTGCGCACGGCCAGCTCGCGCGGAGGCAGGCCGTGGATCTGCTTGAACAGGCGTGAGAAATGAGCCGGGTCAGTGAAGCCCGACTCGTAGCAAGCTTGCTTCACCCGGCCGCCGGAGAGCAGCAGGCGGTCAAGTGCGTGGTTCATCCGGACGCGAAGCAGGAATTGATAAGGACTGAGCTCGCCGTGCTCGCGAAACAGACGGCAAAGGTAGGAGGGCGAAAGCTCCAGGGCCAGGGCGGCTTCCTCGATCGTGGGGTACTGCCGGAACTGGTCCTGAAGGAACTGACGGCACCGCAAGAAGGTCTCCTGGCGGAGTGAGGCGACTTGCCCTTTGAGTGATCGTCCAGGCACCCTTCTGGCCTTGATCTTGAGCAAGAGCAAGCGGAGGTAGGCAGCCACGATTTCTGTCGCCTGGGCGCCGTGGCGCGTGCTCTCGCGGTGCATCCCTTCGAATAACTCCGCCAGCTCCATGATCCCGAGCAATCGAAGACACTGACCTGGCGCCAGTGCCGACTGCTTGAGCAGACACAGAGCTTCCGGTCCCGTGATGTCGACAAAGTACTTGGTGAGCGGCTGCCTGGCGTCGGTCTGAATCCGACAAAGAATACCTGGTCCATAGCAAAAGACGGCCCCCGGTTCGAGCTCGTGGCGACGGCCGCGGAGCCAGAGATCGCCGCGCCGCGCTCGACCCATTCGATTCCGAAATAGGGAAACGTGGGGCGGTTGATCGCATAATCGGGTGCACAATTCTCACGGCCGCCGCAGATCACCACCAGTCCAGCGTCATCATTGCGGTCGTCGTGCAAGTAGAAATAGCGGCCGTCACGAACCTGGGTCGAGATCTCCGGCTTCACGTAGCCGCGATTCACGTCGTTCATTGAGTCCTTGCGATTCCCCGGTAAAAAATGCTCGTTCAGGTCAAGAATATCCAGGAGATATCCAGGTTATCTAGAAAAAAAGCTTGGCTTTTGCGAAACCCAGCCATCTAGAATCAGCAAGTGTGGGTCGGCGATTCGAGGCAAGTACCATCACCACAGCACTGACCGCGTTCGGCTCACGGGCCCGGCTCCACGACGGGCTGGCGCTCGGCGCAGTGTTGTCTCACGAGGGTCATGACGTGATCGCATCGACAAAGACGATTGCACTGCCGACCGCTCCCGACGCGGTGGATCCACGACTGGTTCCGAAGCGAACCGTTTACACCGGAGCGAAGATTCCGGCTCTCGGACTGGGCACTTTCGGCTCTGATCGATTCACGGGCGAGCAGATCGCGGAAGCCGTGCTGGTGGCGGCGTCGGTCGGCTACCGGCATTTCGACTGCGCTTCCGTGTACGGCAACGAGTATCAGATCGGGCATTCGCTGCGCACCATCCTGGATGGTGGGATCGCCCGGGAGGATTTGTGGGTCACCTCGAAGCTCTGGAATGACAAGCACGGCGAGGCCGACGTGATCGCTTCGTGCCAGCAATCGCTGCGCGATCTACAGCTTGATTATCTGGATCTCTACCTGGTTCACTGGCCGTTTCCGAACTACCACCCACCCGGCTGCGATGTCGGATCGCGCAGCAAGGACGCCAAGCCTTATCTGCACGACAACTTCATGAAGACCTGGCGGCAGATGGAGGCACTCGTCGATCGGGGCCTGGTGCGGCACATCGGCACCTCGAACATGACCATCCCCAAGCTCAAGCTGGTGCTCCGCGATGCCAGGATCAAACCTGCCTGCAACGAGATGGAACTGCACCCCCATTTCCAGCAGAAGGAGTTCTTCCGTTTCGTCGTCGACCAGGGAATCGTGCCGATCGGCTACTCTCCGATCGGATCGCCCAACCGGCCCGAGCGAGACCGCACGGCAACAGATACGGTCGATATCGAGGATCCTGTCATCGTCCGCATCGCCGAGCGGCTGGGTGTCCATCCCGGCGTGGTTTGCCTCAAGTGGGCAGTCCAGCGTGGTCAGATTCCCATTCCCTTCTCGGTGAAACGCCCTCAATACCTTGACGCCCTCAGGGCCGTGACCGAAGCTCCACTGACCGAGCAAGACATGAGGGCGATCGCCGCAATCGATCGGAATTGCCGGCTGATCAAGGGACAGGTATTTCTGTGGAAAGACGGCCAGAACTGGGAAGATCTCTGGGATCCCACCGGCGAGATCACACCTCCCTGAAACCGTGACGGATGAACCAACACATGAGCACAGCAACACTGAGCACGACTGCTGCAACCATGCCGGGCGTTGTCTTGCCGGGCAACAGCACAGTCGAATACAAGGAATACCCGATTCCCGAACCCGGCCATGGCCAGGTTCTGGTTCGAATGAAAGCCTCGTCTATCTGCGGCAGCGACATCCGGGCAATCTACCGCGAGCACCTGGGCAAGGGCCCCGAAGGTTATCAGGGCGTGATCTCGGGTCACGAACCCTGCGGGCAGATCGTCAAGGTTGGACCGGGCTGCAAGCGATTTCGGGCCGGCGACCGGGTTGTGATCTACCACATCTCCGGATGCGGAGTTTGCGACGAGTGCCAGCATGGTTATATGATCAGTTGCCGGAGCGATCACCGCGCGGCCTACGGCTGGCAACGTAACGGCGGCCACGCACCCTATTTGCTGGCCGAAGAGAACACCTGCATTCGTCTTCCCGATTCGCTTTCGTACATCGACGGCGCTTCTGCGCTTGCGGCTTTGGCACGGCCTACGAGGCCTTGCGGCGGATGCAGGTCAGCGGTCAGGACCGTTTACTCGTCACCGGGCTGGGGCCCGTCGGTCTGGCCGCGGCGATGCTAGGCCGCGCGCTCGGTGCCGCGACGATCATCGGTACCGACCTTTCGGAAAACCGCCTGACGCTGGCCAGCGACCTGAAGCTTGTCGATATCGCCATCAAGGCCGACGACAGCGCGCTTGACAAGATCATGGAGCGAACCGGGGGCCACGGCTGCGAGGCAAGTATTGATTGCTCAGGGGCAGCGTCCGCCCGCCTGCTCGCCCTTCAGGGCACACGCGACTGGGGCCGGTGTGCCTACGTCGGTGAGGGAGGCACCGTCAACTTCGAAGTCTCGAAATACCTGATCCACAAGCAGATCACCTTGTTCGGATCGTGGGTCACCTCGCTCAAGCACATGGAGGAACTCGTTGAGCGGTTGGACCGATGGGGCATCCATCCCGATGGCACCTGTACGCACAAGCTCCCTCTCGCCGAGGCCGCCAAAGCCTACGAGATTGCGGCCGGGGGCCAGACCGGAAAAGTTTGCATTGTGTTCGAGGATTGAACGGCTCGGTTTTCACAACAAGCTGCTTTTGCTGGATTGACCGGTCAAGGGATCGATCAGCGGGCGCAGCCGGCACGAATCAGCGTGGAGAACACCTATGTTCATGAATCATGTTCCGGGATATCCGGCAGCGGCCCGTCGCTTGCTGACCCTGCTGCTTTGTTCGATGGGAATCTGGGGCATCACCGCCATGTCGGCACGGCCCGACGAGCCGGTGAGCAAGGATCAGTTGCCCATCGCTCCAGGACCGTTTGAGCCCACCACGGCCTCGCTGAAGAACTATCAATATCCGGATTGGTTCCGCGACGCGAAGCTGGGTATGTGGGCTCACTGGGGCCCGCAAGCCGTGCCCATGTTCGGCGACTGGTATGCCCGGCAGCTATATCAGCAGGGAGGGGCACAGTACAAGGATCACCTGGAACATTATGGCCATCCCTCCAAGCTGGGTTACAAAGATTTGATCCCGCTCTGGAAGGCCGAGAAGTGGGACCCGGACCGGCTGATGGGACTCTACAAGAAGGCGGGCGCCCGCTACTTCGTCAGCATGGGGGTGCATCACGATAACTTTGAACTCTGGAACTCGTCGCACCACAAATGGAATGCCGTGAAGATGGGTCCGCACCGCGACGTTGTCGGCGATTGGCAGAAGGCCGCCAAGAGGCTCGGTATGAGATTCGGCGTCTCCGAGCATCTGGGTGCCAGCTTCACCTGGTTTCAGGACAGTCATCGGTCAGACAAGACGGGCCCGCTCGCAGGCGTACCTTATGACGGTGCCGACCCCAAGTACGAAGACCTCTACCATTGGCCGGCCGCGCCGGATGACAAGGGCTGGTACAGCAAGGACCCGCGCTGGCAGCTCGAGTGGTTTGGCCGCATCAAGGATCTTGTCGATCAGTACCACCCCGACCTGCTATACACCGACGGTGGAATGCCCTTCGGCAATGTGGTGGGCCTGAGCCTGATCGCCCACTATTACAATTCGAGTGCCAATCGCAACAACGGCAAGGTCGACGTCGTTTACACGTGCAAGCAGAACTCCGAAGGCATGTGGGCGGAAGACCTGGAGCGCGGGGTCATGCCGGGCATCAGGCCGTTCCCCTGGCAGACCGACACGTCGATCGGCGACTGGTACTATAACCGGACCTGGAAATACCGTGGTGCCGACTGGGTCATTCACATGCTCGTCGATATCGTCAGCAAGAATGGCAACCTGCTGATCAATGTTGTCCAGCGCCCCGATGGCAGTCTCGATGCCGAGCCCGAGCAGATCCTTGCCGATATGGCCGAGTGGATCGCAATCAACGGCGAGGCCATCTATGATACCCGCCCGTGGCTCGTCCACGGTGAGGGTCCCGTGCGTGCCAAGGGTGGCCATTTCAAGGAAGACTTCGCTTACACGGCCAAGGATCTTCGGTTCACGAGCAAGGGCGAGACCACGCTCTACGCGTTCGCGATGGGTTGGCCAACGGAAAGCAAGCTTGTGATCCGCTCGCTTGGCAAGTTCCCCGGCGTGACCGGCAAGATCAACGCGGTCGAGCTGCTTGGCCATTCGGGCCAGCTAACCTGGACGCACGATGCCGAGGGCCTGTCCGTCAACCTCCCCGAACAGAAGCCTTGCAACTACGCCGTGGCACTGAAGATCTCTGGTGAGAACCTCCGCGGGTTCAAGCCCGAGCTGGCCGTGCCGGCGGCCTTGCTGATTCAGCCCGACGCGTCCGGCACGCTCGCGCTCACTGCCGACGAGGCGGATCTCAAGGGTAGCTCGATCAAAATCGAGGAGAAGGATGGCCAGTCCAACATCGGGTTCTGGGACAAGTGCGATGAATCGGCTTCGTGGAAGGCGAACTTCAAACAGCCGGGCAAGTACAAGGTCATGGCTTCCGTCGCCGCGGTCTCCAGTGATGCCCTGGCTGTGATCGAGATCGGCGGATGCAGCATCGAGCTCAAACCTTCTGCGACCGGATCCTGGGAGAAATTCTCGGAAGTCGAGGCGGGAACGATCGAAGTCCCTCAGGCCGGGGTGCAAACCGTCAAGGTCCGCCCGCGTGACGCGCAGAGCTGGAAAGCGATCAACTTGCGTCAGGTCAAGCTTTGCCCCATCGGCTCTTGATCCTGGACCTATTCCTTCACCAAAAGAGGCCCCGCGCGACCCGTACTGAGGATCGCGCGGGGCTTCTCGTTTACCAGGCAGGAAGTACAAAGCATCGCGATCTGGGAACAGAGGATTCTCGAGCCGGAAAACGTCAGCCGATCGAGGCCGCAGCATGGACGCTGGACGAACGAGGCTACGAGATATACAAAGGAGGTTTTTTCGACGAGAATCAAAGCCTCTCTGGGAGGAGTGTCCAATGGAACTGCGACTTCAGGGGAAGCGGGCGCTGGTCACGGGCTCGACGGCCGGGATCGGATTTGCCGTGGCGGCGGGGCTGGTGCGCGAAGGAGCATCGGTCATCGTCAATGGCCGCAGCGCGGAGCGAGTCAAGGCCGCCGCCGAGCAGCTTCGAGGAAAAAGCGGAACAGGGTCAATCGATGTCAAAGGCGTGGCGGCCGATCTCTCCACCGCCGATGGCGTGGCCGGCCTGGTTCGCGAAGTGCCGGATGTGGATATCCTGGTGAACAATATGGGGATCTTCGAGCCGAAACCGTTCGAGGAGATTCCCGACGCCGACTGGATGCGCTTCTTCGAGACCAACGTCATGAGCGGAGTTCGCCTCACGCGCCATTATCTGTCCGGGATGAAGCAGCGTGACTGGGGCCGGATCGTCTTCGTCTCGAGTGAATCGGCGGTTCAGATTCCCAGCGAGATGATCCATTATGGAATGACCAAGACAGCCCAACTGGCAATCGCGCGCGGCGTGGCCGAGACAACCGCCGGCACCGGGGTCACGGTCAATGCGGTACTGCCCGGTCCAACCGAATCGGAGGGCGTGGCCACGTTCGTGACCGAACTCGCAAAACAGCAGGGCATCGGCCGCGCTGACTTCGAAGCGGAATTCTTCAGGTCCGCGCGTCCCTCATCTCTTCTGAAGCGATTCGCGACGGTCGAGGAGGTTGCCAATATGATCGTTTTTGTGTGTAGCCCACTCTCCTCAGCCACCAACGGTGCGGCACTCCGCGTCGATGGCGGCGTTGTTCGTGCCATCGTCTGACACCCCGAGACCTACCAGCCTGGAACGCGCGTGGTACTTTGCCGCCGGCCGTAGCCTCGGCGCATGCGTTGGTTTCGAATCTTGATGACCTGGAGTTGACAATATAAATGAGAACGACATCTGGCGGATTATCGAACTGCGGGGGAATGCTCGGAGTCATCATCCTGGGGCTGGTCGGGGTCGCCCGCGCCGAGGGGGCGGGCTACGAGAAGACTGAGCACATGGTCACGATGCGTGACGGCGTCCGGTTGCACACGCTCGTGTTCCGGCCAGAAAAACAGGAAGGGTCGCTGCCGATTGTGCTCACGAGAACGCCCTATGGCGTTGACGCCGGCGCACCTTATGCCCTGGAAGATTATCTCAAAGACATGGCCGACGACGGCTATCTCTTTGCCTTTCAGGATATTCGCGGCCGATACAAATCGGAAGGCAACTTCGTGATGATCCGTCCCCCGCGCGGAACAGCGGATGCAAAGGCCATCGACGAGGGAACCGACGCTTTTGATACGATCGACTGGCTGGTCAAGAACCTCAAGAACAACAACGGCCGGGTGGGCATGCTGGGGATCTCGTACCCAGGCTGGCTCACGGTCATGGCCTTGCTCGAACCGCACCCCGCGCTCAAGGCCGCCTCGCCCCAGGCGCCTCCGGCCGACATGTTCCTGGGCGACGACTTCCATCATAACGGGGCGTTCCGCCTGAGCTACGGGTTTGAATACTCCGCTCTCATGGAGACCTCGAAGGAGAATACGGCGTTCACCTTCGACCGCCGCGACACCTTCGAGTGGTACCTGCGGCTTGGCCCCCTCTCGAATGCCAACGCGCGGTACCTCAAGGGCAAGATCCCCACCTGGAATGATTTTGTCGAGCATCCCAGCTACGACGAGTTCTGGCGCAGGCAGGCCGCCGCCCCCTATCTTGGCCGTACCCGGGTTCCCACGCTCAATGTCGCCGGCTGGTGGGACCAGGAAGATTTCTACGGTCCGCTCAAGGTCTATGAGGGATTCGAGAAAAGCGACCCCGACAGGCAGAATTTCCTGGTCGTCGGTCCCTGGAACCACGGCGGCTGGTCCAGGGGAGACGGCGACCGCTTGGGCCCCGTCGAGTTCGGCTCGGCGACGGGAAAGCACTTCCGGTCGAAGATCCAGGCCCCCTGGTTCGCCGCCCATCTCAAGCAGCGAGGCTCTCAGTCGTTTCCCGAAGCGATGACGTTTCGTACCGGCGTGAACGCATGGGAATCATACGATCGCTGGCCGCCTCGCACGGCAACCCCACAGCGTCTCTACGCCCGGAAGGACGGACGACTGGCATTCGAGCCACCGCCGACCGACGAGAATGACGCCGGTTTTGACGCCTACCTGTCCGATCCCGATCATCCGGTGCCCTATCGACCACGGCCGATACGTGCCACCTATTCGGGCACGGAGTGGCCGCTCTGGCTGGTCCAGGACCAGCGGTTTGTCCATGAGCGGCCCGACGTTCTGAGCTATGAAACCGAACCGCTCTCCGAGGATGTCACGGTGACCGGACCGATTGTCGCTCATCTCTTCGCCTCGACATCCGGGAGCGACAGCGACTGGATCGCCAAGCTGATCGACGTCTACCCCGAAGACGATGCCAAGATGGCCGGATATCAACTGATGATCGCCAATGACGTCTATCGTGGGCGGTTCCGCAAGAGCTTTGAGAATCCCGAGCCAGTCCAGCCCGATCGGGTCGAGGAATACAAGATCGACCTCCACTGGAATGACCACTGCTTCAAGAAGGGGCACAAGATCATGGTGCAGATCCAGAGCACATGGTTCCCCCTGATCGATCGCAATCCCCAGACTTTTGTCCCGAACATTTTCAAGGCCGAGGCCAAGGATTTCCGTCCTGCCACCCAGCGAGTCTTCCATTCACCGGGCCATGCGACGTATTTGGAGATGAGTCTCTTGGGGAAATGATCTTTTGCCTCGATGTCGATCTGCATCATTTTGCAATGACACGGAAGATCCGATGCATAACCAAGCCTTGTCGATCGACGGAGTTCGAATGCCTGTCTTCCTCTACGGGAGCGCCTGGAAGGAAGAGGAGACCCAGCGCCTGACCGAGCTCGCCCTCCGGCAAGGCTTCCGGGGCATCGATACGGCCAACCAGCGCAAGCATTACGACGAGGCCGCGGTGGGCCGGGGCATCGCCGTCTCGATTGAGAACGGGCTGCTGACCCGCGACGAGCTCTTCCTGCAAACCAAGTTCACCTTCCAGCGCGGGCAGGATCATCGCCTGCCCTATGACCCGCACGCTTCCATCGCGGTCCAGGTTGAGCAGTCCTTCACCAGTTCGCTCACACACCTGGGCACCGGCGTGATCGATTCCTTCTTGCTCCATGGGCCAACTCAACAGTTCGGTCTGACGGCAGCCGATTGGGAGGCCTGGCGGGCGATGGAGGCCATCCAGCAGAGCGGCCGCGCCCGGCTGCTCGGTGTCAGCAACGTCACACTCGAGCAGGTCGAACGCCTCTGCCAGCAGTCGCGCGTCCAGCCCCGCTCCGTTCAGAACCGATGCTACGCGGAGCGGGGCTGGGACCGTGAGCTTCGAGAGTTCTGCGCTGCGAATGGACTCGTCTATCAGGGCTTCTCGCTGCTGACCGCCAACCGCAAAACGCTGGCCCGGCCCGAACTGGCCCGAATCGCCAAACGTCATGGCCGGACTGTCAGCCAGATCGTCTTCCGGTTCGCGCTCGACGCCGGCATGCTGCCCTTGACCGGTACCACCGATGCCGGCCACATGCGGGAGGATCTCGAAGTTCTCGATTTCCGCCTGGATTCCCAAGAAGTCACGGAAATCGAGCGGCTGGGACGCTGAAATCGGACAAGGCCTATGGCTTGCGCAATTCCATGATTCTTTTGCGCGATTGCGTGCTAGCGTGGCCCGGCCTGTTCGTTTACCCTGATCAAAGTCGTGCTCGTTCATAAACCTGACATAGTCGGTGTGTCATCATGACCTGGGAACAGCGCTGGCATCCCTTGCGAGAAGAATGGGTGATCGTGGCGGCCCACCGGAATAACCGCCCATGGGTTGGCGAGACGGTGGAGGGCCAGGCCCGCAAGATACCGGAATACGCGGCAGATTGCCCGCTCTGTCCCGGTAACTCGCGCGTCAGCGGGGCACGAAACCCCGATTACAAGGGAGTCTTTGTCTTTGACAACGACATGCCCTGTGTCGGCCCCGAGGCGCCGCGCGACCTGGCGCCCGCTCCGGGAGTCTACCGCAATCGCCCCGCCGAGGGTATCGCTCGGGTCGTTTGTTACACTCCGCGGCACGACATGACTCTGGCCGAGCTGGAGCGTGAGCAGGTTGTGGCCTTGCTGACCGCCTGGCAAGAGCAGTATCGCGATCTGGGCGCGCGTCCGGAGGTCAATCATGTATTGATGTTCGAGAACAAGGGCGAGGTGGTAGGCGTCTCGAACCCGCATCCCCACTGCCAGATCTACGCCACGAACTTCGTCTTCAAGACCATCGAGAACGAGGCGTCCGTCACGAAGCGCTACCTGGCCGAGCACGGCCGCGGGCTCATGCAGGACATCATCGCGACCGAGCAGGCCGATGGACGGAGAATCCTCGCGGAGAACGATTCCGCGATCGCGTTCATACCTTACTTCGCGCGTTACGCCTACGAGACTTTCGTCACACCCCGAGAGGTCCATGCGAGCCTGGCCGATCTTTCGCCGGCAGAGCTAGATGATCTGGCCGCCGTGCTCCAGGAGGTGCTGATTCGCTTCGACAACCTGTGGAAGATGTCGTTTCCTTACGTGATGGCCCTGCACCAGGCACCGACCGATGGCGGGGCTCACGACGGTTTTCATTTCCACATCGAGTTTCATCCCCCGCTCCGCAAGCCCAACTTATTGAAATACCTGGCCGGACCCGAGATTGGCGGCGGCAGTTTTCTGAGCGATACTTCGCCCGAGGAAAAGGCCGCCGAGCTGCGCGTTGTTCCGACAGTTCATCACACGCGACAGGTGGAGGCGTCAACTCATGCGTGAACCTGAGTGGCTCACGACCCAACAGCCGACTTCCTCGAGTGCCGACCTCATCGATCTCGAGGAGTTCCTGGCGCGAATCAACCAGAGGGAATCGGTGGCTCTTGGCGATGGAACTCCCCTGTTCGAGCCACGGGCTCCGATCGTCGTGGCCCGGGCACCCGGGCGGCTCGATGTGATGGGCGGTATCGCCGATTACTCGGGCTCCCTGGTTCTGCAATGGCCAATCCACGAGGCCACGCTGGTGGCCGCGCAGGCTGTCGCCCAGCCGGGAATCAAGCTCTCGAGCCTGGCGACCGAGATCTCCGAAAAACCACGCACGCTTGAGCTGGATAGCTCAACCACAAGGCGGATCCTCGAGGGCGACTACGAGTCTGCCCGCCTCTGGTTCGCACGCGATCCCGCTCTGCACTGGGCGGCTTACGTACTCGGGGTGCTAATTGTCCTCGAGCTTGAACGAGGGCTTCAGTTCACTTGCGGTCTCCGGATTCTGGTTGAATCTCGAGTGCCCGAGGGCAAGGGCGTGAGCTCCTCGGCGGCGCTCGAGGTCGCGACGATGCAGGCCATCACCGGTTTGGCTGGAATCACCCTCGGCGGCGATGAGCTTGCCGCGCTTTGCCAGAAGGCCGAGAACTTCGTGGTGGGTGCACCGTGCGGCATCATGGACCAGATGACTTCGGCGCTGGGAGAGGCCGACGCGCTCTTGTCGTTGCTCTGTCAGCCGGCCACGGTCCAGGGATTCGTCCGGTTGCCCTCCTCGATCCGGTTCTGGGGGATCGATTCGGGTATCCGCCATGCGGTCTCGGGCAGCGACTACACCTCGGTGCGAACCGGCTCATTCATGGGATATCGGATGATCGCCGAGCGAGCGGGACTGAAGGTTGTCGCGCGATCCCCTGACGGCGTGTTGCGGATCGACGACCCACAGTGGCGAGGGTTTCTGGCCAATGTCTCACCGGAGGAGTTCGAGCGCGATTTCGCCGCGCACTTGCCTGACAATCTCGGTGGTGAGGAATTCCTGGCGCATTTCGGCGGCACCACCGACCCGGTCACACGGGTTGATCCCGGTCGAATCTATGCGGTTCGCCGGCCGACCGCCCATCCCATCCACGAAAACTCGCGCGTGCGGCGGTTCGGAGCGCTTCTGGAGGCTGATCCGGACGAGACCGCCTTGCGTGAGATGGGCGAACTCATGTATGGCTCTCACGCAAGCTATTCGGCTTGCGGGCTCGGTTCCGACGGCACCGACCTGATCGTGAACCTGGCACGTGAGGCTGGACCGGCCGCCGGGGTTTACGGTGCCAAGATTACAGGCGGCGGCAGCGGGGGAACAGTGGCCATCCTGGGGAAGGCCGATGCGGGCGATGCCGTCGAGGGAATCGCCCGACGTTATCGTGCAGCGACGGGCCGAAAACCGTATCTCTTCGCGGGTTCGTCTCCGGGAGCTTGCCACGTTGGTGTTCGACGGGTTGGCCTACCCTGAACTTGACCAGATTGACTCGCGGATCTGAGGTTGAACGTGGAAGACCAACTGAATCTGTCGATGTTCCGGGCGTATGACATCCGCACACCCTCCTCACTGCTCACGCCCGAACTTGCGGACCGTCTGGCACGCGCCGAGGCCGTTTATATCCGCGATGTGCTGGGGGCGCCGGGTGTCGTGGTGGCTCATGATGCGCGTCGAACAGGCCCCCAGTATCTGACAATCACGATCGACGCCTTCCGCGCCGCGGGCCTGGACGTCGTTTATTTGCCCGGGGCGTGCTCGACCTCATACTTTTATTACGCGGCGATGCGTCATCCCCGGTTCGCGGCGGTGATCGTCGGCGCCTCGCACAATCCTTCCGGCGACACGGGCCAGAAGATTCTCGGGCAGGAGGTTCGGCCGATTGCCGAGGGAATCGGGCCGGCGGGCGGACTCGACCGGATCAAGGAGCTGTACACGGCCGGCGCGTCGGCCATCAGTTCTAACCGCGGCATGTTGCGGCCAAAGGATCTGATGGAAGACTTCGTGAACCAGAGCATGGAGCTGGCTGGAGTCAAGCCGGGTTCGCTCAAGGGGGCCCATCTCTTCCAGGACTACCTCTACGGAGCTTCGGGCCGTGAGATGATGCTGGCGTTTGATCGCGCCGCTGCTACGCTGGAGCCCCTGCATTATGCGGCGGACGGGACCTTTCCTCTGGGCGACCCCAACCCGGTCAAGCAGGCCGTGATCGCTTCTGGGCTGGAGGCAATACGCTCGGGACAATACCAGGCTGGCATGTTCTTCGACGGAGATGGCGACCGGATCGACATTTACCGGGGCGATGGAACTTACCTTTCGTCGAGCTTTGTTTACGCGGCTATTCTTCCCGAGATCCGGCGCCGTTTCGGCGGCGAGGGCACGGGAGTGTTCGCCGACCTCAAGTCCAACCCGCTGGCGATTATCGAGATGGCCCGGTCGGGCGTGACTGTGGACGTGATTCGCAACGGGCATTCGCAGATCAAGGAAAGTTTGATCAACGATTCCAGCAAGTTCGGAGCGGTCGAGGAATCGGCACATTATTATGAGGCGTTTTCATCGGGAGGCGAGGGGAGATATTGCACGGAGAACACACTTTATCTCGCGCTTCTTGTTGCCAGGACCTGGCATGAGGACCCGGCGCGGTATGATCGCCTGATCGGCATTCAGGCAACAACCGCCCGCGTGCGCGAGTGGGGCTACAAGTTTCCGAGTGATCAGGCCCGTGCTGAAGCGCTCGACGCGGTTCGCGAGCACTTTGAAAGTCTGGGAGCCCGCGCCCTGGACCGCATGAAAAATGGGATGGACCTGGAAGCCACGATGTTGCGCCGGGGACTTCCGTTTGACGTCAACGCGGGGACAACCCTGGCAGAAGACTGGTTACAGGTCTGTCAACGGGTGTCGCAAAGCGAAAATGGATTGGCGCGATGGGAAGTGGTGGGTGCCACACGAGACCTCGTGGAACAGGCGAAGCGCGAAATTGCCGAATGCGTTCGCCAGTTCGGCGCAGGGGACGAATATCAGGGCTGAAATGCCCCCGGAGTGAATCATGAACGTGCTTGTGACCGGCGGCGCGGGCTATGTCGGTTCCCACGCGGCCAGGCTGCTCGCCGCGCAAGGCCATGAAATCTGGGTCTATGACAACCTGGTTTTTGGCCACCAGGCCGCGGTGGCGCCAGGTCGCCTGATCGTGGGCGACCTGCTGGATCGGGGTAAGGTCGAGGCGGTGCTCCGCGACAAGCGGATCGAGGCCGTGATGCATTTCGCCGCTTTTGCCTATGTGGGCGAGTCTGTGACCGATCCGGCGAAATACTACCACAACAACGTCATCGGCACGCTTTCCCTGATGGAAGCCATGCGCGCCGTGGGCGTCGCGAAAATCGTCTTCTCGAGCACCTGCGCCACGTACGGCGAGCCCGATCAGGTGCCCATCCGCGAGAGCCAGCCTCAGCGTCCGATCAATCCCTACGGATTCACCAAGCTGGTCATCGAGCACGCTCTGGCCGACTATGCCCACGCTTACGGCTGGGGCTATGCCGCCCTCCGTTATTTCAACGCGTCGGGCGCCTCTGCGGACGGCGGACTCGGCGAAGACCACGATCCCGAAACGCACCTGATTCCGCTAATCCTTCAAGTTGCGCTTGGGCAGCGTGAGCATATCGTCGTTTTCGGCGACAAGCACCCAACGCCGGATGGGACCTGTATCCGCGACTACATTCACGTCGATGACCTCGCCACGGCGCACCTGGCAGCGCTCGAGCGGCTGGAACGGGGCGTCGATCTCAAGCTCAACCTGGGAACCGGACAGGGGTCGAGCGTGAGCGAAGTCATCGAGGCCTGTCGCAAAGTTACGGGACTGCCGATCGCCGCCCGTGTCGCCGGTCCCCGCGCTGGCGATCCCCCGGCGCTTGTGGCCGATGCGAGCCAGGCCCGTCGCGACCTGGGATGGGTTCCAAGGTACACCGAGATCACGCCGATTATCGAAACCGCCTGGCGATGGCATCAGGCTCACCCTCATGGCTACGATGAAGCAACTCGCGAGTGAATTCCGATACGTATCGACGATGACTCGCGCGGTCGAGGGAGAACCACGATGAGATCAAGCAAGAGAGTGGCCCTGGGGCTCGTGTTGAGCAGTATCCTGACTTGCGGCGTGAAGGCCGGCGATGACGCGTTGCCGCTCGCTCAGGAAACCAAGGCCGAAAAAGATGCCCGCATGAAGTGGTGGCGCGAGGCCCGGTTCGGGCTGTTCATCCACTGGGGCATCTACTCCGTGCCTGCCGGCTTCTGGAAAGGGAAACCTGTTGACAGCATCGGCGAATGGATCATGCACAACGGCCGCATCCCGGTCGCCGATTACGCACAGTTCGCCGGTCAGTTCAATCCCGTGAAGTTCAATGCCGACGAATGGGTGCGGCTGGCCAAGGATGCCGGCATGAAGTACATCGTCATCACTTCGAAGCACCACGACGGTTTTGCGATGTTCGGTTCCAAAGTCAGCACATACAACATTGTCGATGCCACACCGTTTCACCGCGATCCGCTCAAGGAACTGGCGGCTGCTTGCCAGAAGCATGGAATCAAGCTGGGATTCTACTACTCGCAAGCCCAGGACTGGCATCATCCCGGAGGCGCTTTGTACGACGGTCACTGGGACCCTGCGCAAAACGGCAGCATGGACGATTATCTCAAGAAGATCGCCATGCCTCAGGTCCGGGAGATCCTCTCCAATTACGGACCGATTGCCGTACTCTGGTGGGACACCCCAGCCAATATGACGCGTGAGCGTGCCCAGCAGTTTCTGCCGCTTCTGAAGCTTCAGCCCGGGATCATCACTAACAACCGTCTCGGTGGCGACTTCCCTGGCGATAGCGAGACACCCGAGCAGTTCGTTCCTCCCACAGGCTTTCCCGGTCGCGACTGGGAAACCTGCATGACGATGAATGATACCTGGGGATTCAAGTCGAACGATCACAACTGGAAGTCGCTCGAGACGCTGATTCGTAACCTGGTTGACATCGCCAGCAAGGGCGGTAACTACCTGCTGAACGTTGGGCCGACCTCCGAGGGTCAAATACCCGGGCCCAGCGTCGAGCGACTCGAGGCGATTGGCCGCTGGCTCAAGGTCAACGGCGAGGCCATCTACGGAACCTCGGCCAGCCCGTTCAAGCGCCTGGCGTGGGGACGATGTACGACAAAACCGGGCAAGCTCTATCTCCATGTATTCGACTGGCCCGCGGACGGACGGCTCACGATTCCCATGACCGGCAGGGTCACGGGGGCCTACCTGCTGGCCCGGCCGGACAAACCGCTCGATGTCGCGGCCACCGGAGATTCGGTGGTCATCACGGTTCCAGCCAGTCCTCCTGATCCGGTAGCCAGCGTGGTCGTGGCCAGCGTGGATGGGGACATTCGCCCGGTTCAGTCGGTTCTGACTCAGGCCCAGGATGGGAGCTTGCGCCTGACCGCCGATGACGTCGAGATCCACGGCGCGACCGCTCATGTCGAAGGCGAATCGGAGCGGAATATCGGTTTCTGGACGGATGCGTCGGACAGTGTGAGCTGGACAGCCAGGATCACCCATCCCGGAGTATATCAGGTCGAAGTCGCGCAGGCCTGTCCCGATGACGCGGCCGGCACCGAGTATACACTCAGTGCCGGCGATCAGACCGTAACTGGTAAGGTCGTCCCGACTGGTGGTTGGCAGACCTACAAAAGTGTCCCTGTGGGTAAATTCAAGCTGGATCAGGCCGGTAGTCTGAACATCAAGCTTGTTCCGGGCAAACTCAAGGGCATGGCCGTCATGAACCTCCGCACCGTGATACTCAAGCCGGAATCGCCCTGAACTCTTAGCTTGGGCTTGAAATTCCGTTTGAAAGCATCGAGCTGAACCCACCAATGACGGGCGGCGAGACATTTTCGACTCGCCGCCCGTTTGCCATGACTGACCCTACTTCTCCAGTCCTTTTAATGAAGAATTAATCATCGGTGTCGGCACATCGATTGCCGTCGTTCGCCCTTCGGGTGCCATGATCGCGAGGTGTATCCATTACCGGCATCCCTCGGCGTATTGATGGAGCGAACCCATGAGCTTGTTGTGGTGGGCTCTGATCTCTTTCCTGGTGGCAGCCGCGGGTGGAATCCTCGGATTCACGAACGTCGCCTCGGGAGCGTCCAAGATCGGCCGGGTACTCTTTGGGACTTTTGCGCTGATCACGGTCGTGATCGTTGTGATTGCCGTCATCAGCCTAGGCGTGATCGTGTAAACCAGAGAACGACGCGCGACGTGTCCAATCAGCAGGCCGATGATCGCGCAGGCGAGGAGCAGCCGGATGACAAACCATTCCGCGACAAGCCCCGTGGATGAGAACGGGGTCGAGGATACCCTGGACACACAGACGACCCTCTTGAGGTGGATCGCTGGACTTTTGACCGCGGGCGCCGCCTGGATGCTGGCCCCAATCCTGGTGCCGTTCATCCTTGCGCTGGCGATCGCCATCGCACTTTCGCCACTAGTCAGGCGTATTGAACGCATGGGCCTGGGGCGGACGGGGTCGAGCCTCGTGTGCCTGCTGCTCGTCGCGAGCGCGATTGCGCTCACCACGGTCTTGATGGCCTACCAGGCAGGCACGATCTTGCAGCAATCGGATCGCTATATCAGCCGACTCAGCCAGTTGCTCGCGACCAGCACGAAGGCTGCTGGTGGCGATCGTTTGCTGAGTTCGCTGGGCGCGATCCGTCCGTCGGAAGAATCTCCAGGTCCCCACGGCTCGGAGCCTGGCGGCGAGCCCGATGCCCCCGCGGCCAACAACAAAAGCAATCAGAAGGACGGCTCGTCCGATTCTGAACGCCTTGACCCTGTGGCCTTCTGGGAGCAGTTTCTGCGGCGCAACCTGCGACTCCTCGGCGGCTGGTTAGTCACCGGGATCGGCGGTTTCGTGGGCGCGATTGGCTCGGCGGTGATCTGCCTTTCGTTCGTGTTTTACTTGTTGCAGACCCGCTCGGAATGGATCCATCGGCTGCTTCGAATTCTGTATTTCCTTGGTCTCAGACCGCGGCGCGACAGCCTGGAACGGGTCCAGAGCACAATTTCGGTATTTGGCGGATTTGTGGTGATGGTCTCGATCTGTGGTGCGATCGTGATCGGGACGGCGGCCTGGCTCATCGGTCTACCTCAACCGTACCTCTGGGGGGTCATATTCGGGCTTCTCGAATTCGTGCCTTACTTTGGACCAATGGTCGGTGGCACACTGCTAACTCTTGTGGCGATGACCACGGGAGAAGGGACCTGGTGGCAACCTGTGACAATGCTGGGCGTCATCCTCGCCTGGCTGACCCTGGAGGGATACGTTATCGCACCGATGGTCTATGGGAGAGCTGTCCAGTTCGATCCGGTCATGGTTCTTGTTGCCATCTTGTTTTTTGGCTGGTTGTGGGGACCGCTTGGGATGGTCACGGCTTTGCCCGTCATGGTCATGCTGAGGGAGCTGGCAAACATCTCACCCGAAACCCCCGCGCTTGATGCTTTGATGGAACCACAGCAGTCGGGTACGACCGCGCACGCGTCGCATTAGAGCCGCGACTGACGGAGGCTGCTGCATGCCGGCCCTGATCGAAGACTACGCCCTCATCGGCGATTGCCAGACGGCGGCCTTGGTGGCGCGGGATGGGTCCATCGATTGGCTTTGCCTTCCCCGTTTTGATTCCGGGGCGTGCTTCGCAGCCATTCTGGGTACCCCCGAGCATGGCCGGTGGCAGATTGCGCCGGCCGGGAGCGTTCGCAACGTCAGTCGTCGCTATCGTCCGGGAACCTTGGTGCTCGAGACGATCTTCGAGACCGAGGATGGCGAGGTCGCCGTCATCGATTTCATGCCGCCTCGAACTCAAGTTCCGGAGTTGATCCGCATCGTCGAGGGGCGCCGCGGCCGCGTTCCGATGCGCCTGGAACTTGTGATCCGATTTGATTACGGCGCGATCGTCCCGTGGGTCAGGCGCCAGGAACGTGGGCTCTCGGCGGTAGCAGGTCCCGATCGGATTCGCTTGCGGACCGGCGTCGAGCTGCACGGCATCGATCATCGCACCGCGGCTGAATTCTACGTTGCGGAGGGTCAGCGCGAAACCTTTGAGATGGCCTGGCATCCGGCTTACCAGCCCGAACCTCCGGAGCTTGACGTGCTTCGCGCACTCGAGGAAACCGAGCAATGGTGGCGCGACTGGTCAGATCGATGTCCGGACGAGGGCGAATGGACCGATGCGGTCAGGCGCTCGCTCATCACGCTCAAGGCCTTGACCTACGCGCCAACCGGCGGCCTTGTGGCCGCCGCCACGACCTCGCTACCGGAAAAGCTTGGTGGCGTCAGAAACTGGGATTATCGCTACTGCTGGGTGCGGGATGCCACCTTCACGCTCATGGCGCTGTTGCATGCCGGCTACGTGGATGAGGCTCGAGCCTGGAGGGAGTGGCTGCTCCGGGCGGTGGCTGGCGAATCATCAAAGATTCAGATCATGTACGGGCTCGCCGGCGAGCGAAGGCTCACCGAGATGGAGCTTCCCTGGCTGCCAGGTTACGAGAACTCGCGCCCGGTTCGCCTGGGTAACGCAGCGACACAACAGTTCCAGCTCGATGTCTTTGGTGAAATTCTCGATGCGATGCACCAGGGGATACGGCATGGCATGAGACCGACCGACGATAGCCGACGCGTTGCGCTCGGCTTGCTGAACGCGCTCGAGTCGAACTGGGATCAGCCTGATGAGGGAATCTGGGAGGTGCGCGGAAAGCCTCGGCATTTCACGCACTCCAAGCTGATGGCCTGGGTGGCTTTCGATCGAGCAATTCGAATCGTCGAAAAACTGAAAGTCGAGGCTCCTATGCCGAGATGGAGAGCTCTTCGAGAGGAGATCCATTCCCAGGTTTGCCGCGAAGGCTATGACCCGGACGTCGGATCCTTCGTTCAGTTCTACGGTTCCAAAAAGCTCGATGCGAGCTTGCTCATGATGCCATTGGTCGGTTTCCTGCCGGCTGACGATGTCCGCGTGCGCGGCACGATCGAGGCGATCGAGCGCGAGCTTGTCACTGCTGGATTCGTGCACCGTTATGCATCCGACCCCGAGCTGGATGGACTTCCAGAGGGTGAGGGTGTATTCCTGCTCTGCACTTTCTGGCTGGCTGACTGCTTGGCCTTGATCGGCCGCCACGCGGACGCACGTTCGATTTTCGAACGGCTTCTTTCCATCCGCAATGATCTCGGACTTCTCTCGGAGATGTACGATCCCGAGCGGGGAAGGCTGCTGGGAAATTTTCCACAGGCGTTTTCGCACGTCGGCTTGGTAAACACGGCGCTTAACCTGCGTCGGGGTGCCTCTGGACCATCGTCGCAACGAGGCCGAGGTTGAAATGGATTGTATCGCTTGCTCCAAGACAAGCGATTCTATGGCCGAGGTAAAACCGAAGCGTGGCATACTGTTTGCACATTAAGATGTGGATATAAAGTGTTCTCGGGTCGATGTTGTCGATCTTTGATTCCAGAATAACTTGGAAAGCGATCATGACAACCACGGCGGAGAAATCGGAAACAAAGCTCAGTGACTATGAACAGGCTCAAGTCGAGAAGATTGCTTCCTGGAAAGCCTCTCATCCAAACCCGTTCGGTGAACTGTTTCACCGGGTAACCCAGCCGGTGGCCAGGCTGATTGAGCACATCGTCCCGGACACGGTCGTAGTGGGAGCCATCGACGCGGTCTACAAGGCTTCGGTGCTCGCAGCCAGCCGTAGCGACATCAAGCTGCAGGCGGGGGTTGCGGATCTGTCGGAGTTACGCGAGAGGCCGATGCAGACGTGCGACGATCTCTCTCGAAGGTATGGCACCATGGGGCAGGGCGTTGCGGCTCTGGAAGGCGCCTGACGGGGGCTGGCGGAATCTGGACCACGCTACTGGACGTGCCATTGCTCTATACCGTCTGCCTCACCACGATTATCAAGACAGGTCAATGCTACGGCTACCCGCTCGACCGGCCCACCGACAAGGCGTGGGTACTCGGGGCGCTGGCCGTGGCTCTGTCGGGTTCGAGGCAAAGGCGCACCGACCTGATGATTCAGCTTCGAGAAATCGAGGATCTACTCCTGGAGGACATCCAGGAAGACCTTGTCATCGAGGAAACGGCATCGCTTTTGACCCAGGTCGAAATCTTCGAGGACCTCCCTCTTTTTGGTGCGGCTGGAGGAGCGCTCTTGAATCTCTGGGTCGCCCACCGGGCTGACCTGACTGCTCGGCATCTTTTCCAGGAGCGCTGGCTACGAGACAACGGCAAGATCGACGACATCGACGCGGCCAGCGACTCCCGTGGCGTGGATTCGGTTCACGGCTGGACCGGGGCGTTTGCGCGAGCCGGCTACAGCAGCCTTTACGGCCTCACTTTCGGAGCGGCACTTCCGGTCTACGTTCTTGGCGCGCTCGTTGCTCCGATCTCGTCAGGCGTGAAAAGCCGCGCCTCGGCTGCGCTCAATGGCTCGAACGGAAGGCTTCGGAACCGACTCGGTACAGTCTGACCCGAGCTTGGTCGGAAAGCGGTTCTTAACCGTGCAAGGTCCCGCACCTCTGAGATGAATTCAAACGCGAACAGCGCCATAGATCAATTGCCTTAACGCTCTTGTTCTTCGGGCGCCCCAGGTTCGTCGAGGAGCTGGATCGACGTGGAAGGGCCAAGGTCGGGCGCGTTCCATGACGATAATGCCCAGACGACCTTCTTCGCGAGTGTCACCTCGAAGACTTGCACGGTGCCCGGCCAGTGGGCTGTGTTGTTGTCACCCGCGCACCAGTTGCAAATGACGGTATTGCCATTGGCCAGTCGGTTGGCGGTCTGAGTGTTGAAGAGTTTGATGTCCGGCACATCGGCCTGGGTCAGCTCCCATACGGTTTCCCCATTGGGATTGACCTCGCGTACGTACTTGCTGGCATCTCCGGCGATGAGCGTGTTCCCGTTCTTGAGCCGGATCGCTGACCAGGCAGACTTCGCCTTGACCGACCAGACTTCCTTGCCTGACAAATCGTACTCCACGACCTTACCTTCGCTCATGTGCGAGACCAGGATCGTCCCGGTTCTGGTCAAGCGAATGTGGCGGAACTGCCCGTGGGTACTTTTGATCGACGTCGGGATCGGGATCACTTTCTCAATCTTGCCGGTCGCGGTGTTGATGATCATCGCCTGAGCGGGATTGCCGTTGCGCATGATCAGCACACAGCCCTGGCCAATGGATTGACATGAGTGGATTTCGGTTCCTGGTGGAGCCGGATACTCCCAGACCAGCTTCTTGTCAAAGCTGACCATGCCCGCGCAGACATCCGCGAGAAGATGATATTTCCGTTGGAGAGCAGGGTGGCGTCATCAAACTCCTGAATCTGGCCCTTCGGGGTGCGGAGCGGCATCGAATACTGCCAGACAACCTTACCATCGCGGACGATGAACATCGATTGCTCGTGCGGCTTACGCGTGTCCCATTCTCCGGCATAGAGAAACGGATGCTGGGCTGGCCCCTTGCCTGGCAGCGCGGCCCCTGTCGTCGCTGTGGTGGTAGTTGGAGTGTCGCTAGCGACTGTATCACCTGATGCCGCGTCCAGGGCCCAGATCGCGCTCACGGCGAGCAGAGCCTGTCGCACTGATAAGCTTCTCACGTTTATCAACTCCAATGGTCTGTCGGCCAGTCAACCCGCTTCGCACCACTCCTGACATTGTGGCACCCGGTCGTGAACTCGTGCCAGTGGTTCGCCTTACTTGGAAGAATGAGAGTGCTCGCGTATCTCTCATGCCGGTAACCAATGTTCTGCCTTGAAGTGACGGTCAGGCATCGGCCATGATATTTCCGTGGTCGCACGGCTCGTCGCCAGTATCCCGGGGTAGGCTTGTTCCAGGTGTCGTGGTCGAGGGCCCGAGCCGAAGTGAAAGGACCCGAGTGAATGCGAACGATCGTGACTGGGGGCGCTGGTTTTATCGGATCGAACCTGGTTGACCGGTTGCTCGGCGAAGGTGCCGAGGTCATGGTGCTGGACAACTTCGATGCGTTCTACGCCCGATCCGCCAAGGAGTCGAACCTCGTCACCGCCTTGACAAATCCCCGCTGCCGGTTGATCGAACTGGATATTCGCGACGCGGGTCAGGTCACGCGGCTTGTGGAGCAGTATCGTCCCGATGTGATTGTCCATCTGGCTGCCCGCGGGGTGTGCGGCCGAGCATTGAGAACCCCGCTCTTTACACCGAGGTGAACGTTCTGGGAACTGTCCACCTGCTCGAGGCTGCGGTGAAGCTGGAGCCTCGGCCACGATTTGTTTATGCATCAAGTTCGAGCGTGTATGGCGACCGGACCGATGCGCCGTTTCGCGAGACCGACTCGGTTGATTTGCCCGTGAGCCCCTATGCGGCGACCAAGAAGGCCTGCGAGCTTCTCGCGTTTACCTTTCATCATTTGCATGGTCTGCCCGTGACGGGCCTACGCTTTTTCACCGCGTATGGGCCAAGAAATCGACCGGATCTCGCGATCGCCAAGTTCACGCGTCTGATCGATCGTGGCGAGCCAGTACCCATGTTCGGTGATGGGACAACGCGGCGAGATTATACCTTCGTTGCCGACATCGTCGACGGAATTGTCCGTGCAGTCGAGCGATGTTCTACGCATCATCTTTACAATCTTGGAAACTCCAGTCCCGTCGAGCTCAGGGAATTGATCGAAGCGATCGGAGCCGCGCTCGGGAAGATTCCACGGATCGAGCGATTGCCCGAGCAGCCCGGCGACGTCAACCAGACCTATGCCAGCATTGAGCGAGCATCGGCCGAGCTGGGATACAGCCCGAAGACGCCTTTCGTGGATGGTCTCTCACGGTATGTTGAGTGGTGCCGAGCAAACCGGGCATGAGTGGCTCGCCCGATGCCGGTGCACATAAGAACTGCAATGACTGCCAAATAATCGGGCTTGTGGATCGCGGTCCTGTTTCCATGGTTTCATGCCAGCTGCTTGTAAGTTTTTACGTTCGCCATATTGCACTATCTCTATAATGAGCAAGCCTTTTTTCGCGTACAGGGAACTAACACGGCTCTCAATTGATGGAAATCTTTAGGTTTCTCCAACTGGTTACCGGCAATCATCTTTGATCACGGCATAATTTATGCTTTGAGCGAGGGCTTGGACCAGTCGGGCTGAAAATCCGCGACGACCGCAGCCGATACAGGTTCGGAGAAATAAAGCATGGGCGGCATAGCATGGAGCATTTTCCGAGCATGACGGGTGCCAGCACGGTGCATGAGAGCTCCTTGTTGCTGACTTTGGAGGAAATCAGCCAGCTCATTTCACATTCACACAATCCCCATGAAACGCTCGGGAATATTGTTCAATTGATCCAGGGACGGTTCGATACAGACGTCTCGTCGGTTTATCTTCTCGAGCCAGAGAGCGGTGAATTGGTCCTCGCCGCCACGGTCGGGCTCGACCAATCCTGTGTGGGACGGGTCCGGATGCGACTTGACGAAGGCCTCACGGGATTGGTGGCCGAGCGAATGAGCCCGATCATGGAATCCGATGCATTCGCTCATCCTCGCTTCAAGTATTTTCCCGAGGCAGGCGAGGACCCTTATCATTCCTTTCTGGGAGTTCCGCTGATCGAATCCGGGATCGTGCAAGGGGTGCTCGTGGTCCAGACGATGGAGCGGCGGCCCTTCTCTTCCAACGAAATCCGGATGCTGGTCACGGTGGGATCGCAACTTGCCCCGCTGGTGTCTGGGCGCGGATGCTGGAGCGTGTGGCTTCGGCCGATCTCGAAACATCCGAGGTGGCCGTTGCCCGTGAGGATGTGAAAACCCCACGCTGTCTCAGCGGATCTTCGCTCTCTCCTGGAATTGGGCTAGGACAAGCCTATCTGATCGGTCAGGACGGAGCTCATGGCGAGATCACCGACTCGGTTGGGCACGACCCCGCCGTCGAACACCAGCGGTTGAACGGCGCGATGGAAGCCGCGCGTGAGGAAATCACCCGCTTGAGCCGCAAAATCTCGAATCTCGTGGGAGAAGACCACGGCGCGATTCTGCAGGCGCAGCTCATGATTCTTCAGGATAGTACGGTCGAGCGAGACCTGGCTGGCTGCTTGGCCGCGGGACTTTCCGCGGAATCCTCCCTGGCGCGAACTCTGGACAAGTATGTCGCGACCTTCCAGAAGCTGACCAATCCGTTCTTCCAGGAGCGAGTCTTTGACGTCAAGGATGTCTTCCGCCGAATCCTCTGGCATCTGCGCCCCCGGCCAGCGGCCGCCGCTCCCGCGGAGGAGCGTCTCGTCCTGGTCGCCCAGGAAGCCTCGGTTCTGGATCTGTTCTCGGTGGATCTCGACCAGCTTGTCGGCGTGGTCGTGGAGCACGGCGGTCCTCAGAGCCATGCGGTCATCATCGCGCGCAGCCTGGGTATTCCCATGATCGGTCAGGTTGCAGGAGTGTTCGACCACTTCAAGACCGGGCAGCTCTTGCGTATCGATGGCGCCACTGGACGGATCGAGCTCGATCCGTCCCCAGACGAAGCCAATGACGGGCCTTCACCCTCGATCGTTCAGGTTCACCGTAATGGGGAAGGAACGCTCACGCTTGCCGAGCGGCCCGGAATGCCGAGGGTCGAAGCGAACGTCAACCTTTTGAGCGAGGCCGCGCAGGTTCGTGTCACCGGCGCCAGTGGTGTGGGATTGTATCGCTCGGAAATGCTCTTTCTGGCTCGACGCACTCTGCCTACAGAGGAGGAACAGGTCGAGATCTATCGCAAGCTGATCGATGCGCTGGAGGGCCGTCCCGCGACCATACGCACGTTTGACCTTCGCCCAGACAAGCTGGCGCACGGATCGACGGCCGCTACCTCGGCGGCACAGAAGCTTGATTGGCGGTTGGTGCTGGAGTCGCCAATACTACAGCGTCTGTTCAAGGAGCAAGTGCGCGCGATCCTCCTGCGCCGCAGCGTCGGGGCCGGTCCGATTGCTGATACCTCTGGTCATCCGGACAGGACTTCTCGATTTTGCCATCAAGACCGTCGAGCAGGCTCGCCTGGAGCTAATCCGCGAGGACTTGCCATTCGGACGCGACGTCCCTCTAGGGGTAATGATCGAGGTTGCCGCAGTCGCACCACTGATTGATGCGTGGGCGGAGCATGTCGATTTCTTTTCTTTGGGCACGAACGATCTGACCGCGTCGGCACTTGGACTCAACCGGGACGATCCTGTCGGCACTCAGAAAGAAGATATCCTGCACCCGGGTTTGATCCGGATGATCGGCGACATGATCTCCTCAGCGCATTGCGCTGGTCGACCGGTCACAGTCTGTGGAGAAATGGCGGCTGATCCCGAAGGAGCCATTGCACTTGTCGCCCTCGGTGCGGATTCACTCAGTCTCGCCGTGGATCGGATCATCCCCATCCGCAGGCTCTTGAGTCGGCTTGATACCGGGTTACTTGGGATCACCAGGACAAGATTGCTCGAGGCCCGGACTGCTGGCGAGATCAAAGCCTTTATCGGTGAGGTCACCCCGCCGACGACAATGGAATAGACGGTTGAGTGAGAGTGCGGGGTTCTGGTCGGCCCGCGCTTGCTTTCTTTGATAGAATGAGTCGAACTCGAGTGATTTCGGCTTGCTCCGGGGCGGCGTGCAGAGTGAATTCGCGTCCATGACAGAAACTTCGCTGGTCAACGCCTGCAACCGAAGGCAGAATGAGGATCTTCGAGTTTGGGTGAAAACCATCTCCATGCTGAGAACTGCACCAATGGATTGCTCTGATCAAGGAGTGTGACATGGCGGCGACCAAGGGATGTCTGCGTGTCTTACTGGCCGGCTTCTTGATCGTCGCATCATTTTGCACTGAGGGTTCGGCCTGGGGACAGGCCATCGGCTTCGTGCCCACACCCGCACCCTTTCCGAGTGGGTCCATTCTCAATGTCACGCCCGCTGTCTCGGCAGACCGCCGCTATGTGCGGTTGGGCATCGACGTGACTTTCAGTCAATTGATCGGCTTCACCACATATAACGTGCCAGCGGCGGTGAGCGGCGGCGGTGCAGGGATGCTCGGTCCGCTCGGCGGATTGGGAGGGGCCGGGGCAACAGGCGGCCTCGGCGCGCACAACGGTTTTCGTTCAGCCGGTCTGGGCGAAACAACGGTCACGGATGCGGCGCCTGGAGTCGCTTTCGGTTCACCCGCAGGCGATCCATTCGAACAGGCTCTTCGAGATCCAGTGACGACGAGTTCGCCCGCCACACCTGCGCCGCTTCAGGCAACAAAGCCTCGCGAGGGGGCACGGGGCTCGCGGGTACACCCCACACAATCACGTCGTCGGGGAGCATCCAGGCCACAACATCCGGTCAATCGCCATAGGAAGTCAACAAGTTCTGTCTCATCCTATGGGGAACAGGCGAACCGACCCGAGTTTTCCATGGAAGACTTCCCCTGGGAATCTTGATCCCCCGGTTTGGCTTTGTGAACGGAGATTCCTGTCGGAAGGATGGTAGCGAGCTCTTGAAAGGCCTCGACCTCGACGCGATTGCGGCCCAGCGACTTGGCACGATAGAGAGCCGCATCGGCGCGACTCAAGATCTGGGAGGCAGGCTCCTGTGGGGCGGCCTCTGTGACTCCGAAGCTGGCTGTGAGCTTGCGCTCGCCAAGGCCTTCCGGAGTTGCCTTCACCGCGATTCGTCTCAGTCTCTCAGCGATCGGTACCGCGGTTTCCAGTGCCAGGCCGGGTAGCAGCACCACAAACTCTTCTCCGCCGAATCGGGCCACCAGGTCCACGGACCGGCATTGGTTCTGTAGCACGGCGGCAAACTGGACCAGGGCCTGGTCGCCGGTCACGTGGCCCCAGGTATCGTTGATCTGTTTGAAATGGTCCAGGTCGGCCATGATCAAGGACAATGGCTGGTGGGACCGATCCAGCTTCTCGAGGTAGTACGCGAGCGTTCGGTCGAGATAGCGCCGGTTAGCCAGCCCGGTGAGCGGGTCACGGTCAGCCTCTTCACGAACCTGTCGGAAAGCGCTCTCGACGACCACGTTGGGAGTCGCATCCCGGAAGATCTCCACGCCGCCAATGATCGTCCCGTCGTTGCTACGAACAGGCATGATTCGTACATCCACCGAGATCCGCCGGCCATCCTTGTGCCGGAGGAAGAGCCGCTCCTGATCTGGACGATCCAGCCGCATGGATAGTGCCAGCGGGCATTCTCGGTGACACAGACAGGTGCCGAAACGATCGGTATGGTCGAGCAACCCATCAAAACACCGTCTGCCGACGACCTCGTCGCGAGAGAAGCCGGTAAGCCGCTCGGCGGCCTCATTCCAGTAGAGAATGGTGCGCTCAACATCGACGAAGTAGACCGCATCGTGAAGCTGGTCGAGCAGGCGCTTGTAGAATTCGAGCTGGAAAAGGCCAGTTCCCTGAAGGCACGCCGAAAGCGGCGATTCTGGTCTTGCGATTCCGTTCGTGCCGGGCTTGGTCTTCTTGGCGGTGATGTCACGCTTCTGCGGGAGGGACGGAGTGGGAAACAGTGAGCGTACCATCTGCGCCGATTCGTGATCGACCATGCCGTCAGGCTTGGCGAGCTGGGTGTCGGCTGATCTTCGCTTGGTCAGCGTCACCTCGTTGCCGGCTTGATTGAATGCAACGGAATCCATGAATGATTTCATAAGAAGCAACCCGCGTCCGCTGGGCCGGAGCAGATCCTCGGGCTCGATGGGACGGTGGGCTTTCGAGGTATCAAACCCGCTCCCCTCGTCGCGGATCACGAATCGCGAAACTTCCGGATGGTGAGCGATCAGGAATCGGATGCGGCGGTCACGGTAGGGAGACTGGGACGCCCGTTGTCGCGCCAGTTCCAGGTATCGCCGATCATCCTGCTCACGAAGCTCGGAACTGACGTCTAGATTGCCATGAAACAGGGCATTCCTCAATGCCTCGTCCAGGGCAATCGTGATGCGCATCAACTCGGCCGAATCCCAGCGGTCGAGCTCGTTCATCTCATCCTGCATGAACTCGAGAAGAGGCGGAATGAGGTCCGGATCGTTGCCGAGCTCGAAGCGCGATTCGTGGATCATCAGGGACTGCAAGCACTGGCGCCGCCGATCGCCCGCCGTGGCAGTCCGCAGAGAACGCGCAATGACGGCATGAAGATCCTGGGCCAGTCTTTGCTTGGGAACGTAATCCGTCGCTCCAACACGAAGCGCTTCCATCGCCACGTCTTCGCTGCCATGACCGGTCATGACGATGACGGGCACCTTGGGGTACTCGTTGCGGATCGTTCGGACGAGGTCCAGGCCGTCCATTCCTTCCATCTGGAGATCGGTCAAGACAACCGATGTGTGTTGCTCCCCAAGGCGCGCAAGTGCCTGGGTACCGTCCACGGCGTAGGCCGCATGACACCGCGCATCCTGGTCAATCAGCCGGCCGGCCCGCAAGCGGTCGATCGGGTTATCGTCCACAACCAGAATTTCCGCGATGAGGTCGATCGCCCTTGGCCCTGAAAGAATCCCCGGGAATTCAGTAGTTTGCGCGCTCATCAAGTCTTACTCGCTGAGGTTCAAAAGATCGATAGTTGATGATCAATTTGGTCCGGAAGCGTAAGAATGGGCTCGGCAGCAAGGGATCCGGTTCTGGACAACATGGCGAGGAGATCCGCTGTGAGTTTCTCGACCGAGGCAAATTGTTTTCTGGCCTGGTCCATCCGACCGGCTTTGCTCAAACGCTCGAGCTCGTGCAAAGGTGCGAGAGATTCCGGATCCAAAAAAAGACTGAGCGATCCCTTCAAGAGGTGTGTCGAACGGGCCGTCGACTGGCAATCGTCCTGGTCGATCTCGTCACGGACTCGCTGCAACTGCTCCGGAGCCCGGTCGAGAAAGAGGTCGATCAGTTCTTGCAAGAGAGATTCGTCACCGCCAGCCTGCTCGAGAGCGAATGACCGGTCAAAGCCGGAGTCAGGAATGTCGCGTGCCGGCTCCGGACCTCGAGAGGCGAAGGCAGTGACGACCTTGTCAAGGTCGGCCGAACTTACCGGTTTGGTGAGGTAGCCATCGAAGCCGGCGTCAAGACAGAGCTCCTGGTCGCCCTTCATCGCATGTGCGGTCAGCGCGATGACCGGGGTGAGGCTGCTTCGGTTTTCCCCTTTCTCCCATGTTCGGATCGAAGCCAAAGCCTCGAAGCCGTCCATCTCCGGCATCTGAATATCCATGAATATCAGGTCGTATCTTTTTTGTCGGCAAGACTCCACAGCTTCCCTTCCGTTATTGACCAAGCTTACTTCGTGGCCACGCCGCTGGAGCATCGTCGAGACAACCTTTTGGTTGACCGGGTTATCCTCGGCCAGCAAGATCCGCAAGGAGGTTTCCGTTGCGGCCTCCGAGGCGATGGTCGAGCCGCTCTTGCAGTCGATCATGGGTGCCGGTGCAGGCCGCTTACGCGCATGGGCACTGATCAAGGAGATGAGAATCCGACAAAGTTCAGTTTGGCGGACGGGCTTGGTCAAGATCGCCTGGATTCCCATGGCTCGGAGCGGATGGTCGATCCGCAGGTCGCCTCCGGAAGTGAGGACGATCAGAGGAGTATCACTGATTGCCGGATCTTCCCGGATCCTGCGAGTCAGCTCGAGCCCGTCCATCTGGGGCATCATGTAATCGAGTAGGACGGCGGCGAATCTCTCTCCCTTGGCCGCAGCCGAGCTCAGTGGCGCAGGGCCGCCGGGCCATTGTCCACCAGCATCGGGATCATTTTCCAGGAAGTCAGCACTTCCTCGAGGATCCGTCGGTTCGTGGCATTGTCGTCAGTTACCAGAATCGGCAGGCCCACAAGCTGCCCGGTATTCTCGCCAGCAAGTGGATTGGACAGTTCCCTGGCCAGTTGCAAGCGGACAGAAAACCGGAATGTGCTACCACGCCCGACCTGGCTTTCGACACTGATTCGGCCGCCCATCAGCTCGATCAGATGGCTGGATATCGCCAGGCCCAGACCGGTTCCACCAAACCTCCTGGTCGTCGTACCGTCGGCTTGCTCGAACGGTTCAAAGATCATTTCGAGCCGATCGGGCGGGATGCCGACGCCCGTATCGGTCACCGTGAACACGAGATTCGCGTGCGACTGCAATTCGATGCCCGACTCGTTCTCGACGGTCACAATGACCTCGCCACGTTCGGTAAACTTGATTGCATTGCCGACCAGGTTGATCAGTACCTGGCGGAGCCGATTGGCATCGCCAGTGATGCCATCGGCCACATCGGGGGCGATCCTGCAGGCTAGTTCCAGCCCCTTGCCATGGGCGCGTTCGGCAAGAGTGCGGATTGTCCCCTCAACCGTTGCGCGAAGTCCGAACGGGACGGGGTCCAGCACCAGCTTGCCGGCCTCAACCCGGGAAAAGTCGAGGATGTCATTGATCACCGTCAGCAGCGAATTGGCGGACTGCTTGACGATCTCCAGGTACTCGCGCTGGCGAAAGTTGAGCTCGGTGTCCAGCACCAATTCGGTCATGCCGATGACGCCATTCATCGGTGTGCGTATTTCATGGCTCATGTTGGCCAGGAATTCACTCTTGGCCCGGCTGGCGGCCTCGGCAGCCTTGCGTGCCACGCCCAGATTGTTGATCAAACGCAACCGAACGATGCCCAGAGTCACCTCATCGGCCACAGTCTCAATCGCCGTGACCGCAGCCTTCGACAGCGGCCGGCATACTGTGATGGCAAGAATACCCTCAAGTGCTGACCCGTGCGCCAGCGGTAGACCGATCAACCTGGCCGAGTTCTTGGTCGGGCAGGATTCCTGTTTCCTTTCGACCGGATTGAGCCTCACTTCATCGAAGACGGATCGTGAGGTAGAAACATGGGCCAGGACCCAGGCTTCCCGACTTTCATCGCGTATTTCCATCGGCCCCGCGCATACTTTCAGCTCGGGTTCCTGATTTTCTGCGGTGAGAACCCAAACCTGGGCCAAGGCTTGCAGCTTATCCGAGAGCACCGAAACACAACCCTGAAGCATCGCATCGACCGACACCTCGCGCGTCAACACGCTGCCGACATCCGCCAGCATCTGAGCAAGCCGTGCGCGCTCTTCCAGCTCAGCTTCGTACCACTTTCGCGAAGTCAGATCACTCATCACGCCGACCGCGTGCCATCGATCGTCGACCTGGAACGCGGAGACCCGAAGCTCCACGGGAAACTCTTCACCACTCTTGCGAATCGCCGCCAGTTCCATGATCTGTCCGGGGCCGGTGATCGTGTCGGTCCCCGGTGCGATCGGCAGCGCCCGGCGGTAGTCGTCATGCAGCCGCTGGGGAACCAAGCGGTCGAGCAGCGGCTGGTTCAGCACTTCCTCACGCCGGTATCCGAAGGTCCGCTCCGCGGCATCGTTCCAGTAGGTAATGTGCCCCGCGTCGTCGGTCACGACAATGGGATGGAGTGCCGCCTGGGTGATGCCTCGAAACCTCTCCTCGGACGCTCGGATCTGATCGGCGCTCCGGGCTTCGCGTTGTAACTGCCACCATAACAAGAGGATGCCCGCCATTCCGATCGCCACGATGCCAACGGCAAGGCGCTGCTCGCCAGCAGCGCCTTCCAGTCCCTGGAAGGTATTCATCTCGACACAGACCATGGTTGGGGCTTTGCCCGTGCCGCGGATGGGTGCGAAGGCGACGAAGTTTGAGATTCCGTCCCGGCTGGTCGTTGGGCCTTGCACCAGACTGCTGTTAATCTCAAAGAGCGAAAGGACCTCCTCGGGATGATCGCGTTCGTACCCGCTGGCAGGCACACCCTGAACGTCATCATCCGAGCTCAGTAAACAACGAACCTGCTCTCCCTCCCTCTCGAGGATCGAGAGTCGACAGCGGCCGTGATGAATCGATTTGACCGTGCGGAACTGGTCGCGAATCCGAGCGATCTCGGCGTGCGGCGCGTTGGCGGGCTCACTCAAAAGGTGGTGAATCTGTTCCGGAGCGAGCATGATGGCGAGCGACTCGGACAGGTTTTGAAGATCCCTTCGCAGTCGCCGGTTTTCCATGTCGCGCACGTGGAAGATGAATAACAGGCCACCCACAAGCGCAGCGAGGAGCAGGAAAATCATGCGGCATGCGAGCCGCTTGCCGACAGGCAGAAAACGCGAGCCAGGTTTCCCCATCCACTTTGCTCCTTGACCGCAAGTTCTCGGCGGCCGCTCGTTTGACCGGATGCGCACCCCGGACCATCTCTGCCTGAAACAATGCTAGGACACAAATCGTGTGTCGAGTGGGATAGAACCAGGCGCGTGGCCCGATCAGGCGTCAGCCCTGCGGGAAAAACGAGGTCGCCAGCGACAACTCACGACGGGATCGATAACGATCGAATTGACGACCCGGCCATGAGAGCCGGTTGGAGCGGAGTGTTCAGGATCAAGACCAGAAAAGGATCAAGACCAGAAAAAGGGGGAGCGATTGCAGCTATGCAAGGCGCTTGTAGAGGCGTGGGGGACAAAGGCAGACGTATCGTGACGACGGGTGGACTTCTGCCACCTCGTGGACATGTCCTTGAAATCGGAAGATTCAGTGCGGCTCGACGTGTTTACTATCAAAGCGCTTGATTAGAGTGACTTCATTGCCGCGATCGTTGTAGCGGAATTCATCCACAAGACCTCGGGCGAGCATGATCCCGAAGCCGCCCTCGCGGAGACCGAGTTCATTTCGTAACTCGATATGGCCGATTGGATCATCATCGCAGGCGGCGTGCGGTAGGTTTCTGGGATTGAAGCCCGGCCCCTGGTCCTTGATGATCAGCATGACGGATTCATGGTCGATCCGATAGGTGATTCGCAAGACGAGGTCAGCGTTTTTCTTGTGCCCCCACTCGATGGCATTCCCGCCCATTTCCATCACGGCCTGTTTCAGGTCCTTGATTTGGCGGTCAGTGAGCGGCGTGTGGGCGAACAGATCGGCGAGCATGTCGTGTGCCTGCTGGAGGTAGGTCAGCTCACTACGAATATCGAAGTTGATCTCGCCGAAGGTTCCTCGCTCAAGATGCTCTTCGTGCCACTTTAGCGCCTTATCGATGACATCGTAGAGCTGAGCGGGCTCGAAGGGCTTGGCCAGGTAACCATTGGCACCCACGCGTACGCCGGTCGCCCGATGATGCGCATCTTGCAAGGCGGTCACCATTACTATAGGGATTAAGTTGGTCTCTCGATTTCGCTTCAACTGGTCGCAAATGGCAAAACCGTCGACATCAGGCAGCATGAGGTCGAGCAGGATCAGGTCCGGCTTCTTGGCTGAGACGGCAGACCATACTTGCGCACCGGAATAGAGCTGGATCGGTTCGAAGTCGCGAGCCCGAACGAGACTGGCCAGAACATCGTTGGTGTCGCGCTCATCGTCGACGATCAAAACCGTGCGCGGCATGTGGAAAACTCGATGAAACCACGAAATCTTGAACGTTTCTGACTCATGCCAGAATTGACGACAATCTCTCTTCCATTGTCACGCGCGCGAGCAAACGTGGCAAGGGTTTACAGTCGACCAGTTCCTCGGATGGCCCGACCATCCCGACGTGTGTGGCTTTTTGAACCAGTGTCCGCCTTCCATGCTCAATCCACTGACGGAATTTCACACTGACTGTGACACGACCACCCACGCGGGTTTCGAGCAGTTGATCACAGACCCTTCACAGTATCGGAACCGGCACATGGCCGCGTTCGAGCCTGGGCTTCGTCCGGCTTCTGAATCTCCATTCGGGTCAAAATGCCGGAGGATCAGGACAGACCCCGCATCCAGGATTTGATCGTGACCGGCATCCGAATTTCCAGCTTGTAGCTTAGACCCCTGGATACCCCGTGTCCATCCCTCCTTCAAGGCTATTACCACGAAATCTTTCGGAGCTCCTACCGGGCGACTTTCCCGACCACTCCTGCGGAGCAATAGCCGCTCGATCCTGGTCGTGCGCCGTTGGTGCTCAACACCGATGCAGTCCAGGTCTATTGCGAGAGCGCTGACTGACTCGTCAGAATAGTACCATTTGGTGAAACGCCAGGATTTGATTCTTCATGGCGTTTGCGACCGGCACGTCGCCCGATCCAACCCGTGTCCGCCTCTCACTTGCTTGAATGGACCGCGAAGACATGAATGTCATCAAAATTATCGACACGTTTGGCACCATCGTCTATATCGCTCTTGGGTTGCTTGCCGTGTGGGGCGTGTACAACGGAATTCTGCTGTATCGAACCTTGAACAAGAAAATCCTCCGGGATCCCGAGCAGCTCATCAAGCAGGTTCAGGACCTTTGCCAGGCGCGAAATTCGAAGCGGCCGTAGGCGTCTGTCAGAGCCCCATCTACTGGCACAAAGCACTCGCCCAGCTCATCGCGGTGGCTCTCCGCAATCGCGACAAAGGATTGGCGAAGATCAAACAATTGCTGGTCACCGAGTTCCATACCGAAGTGATCGCGGGCATGGAAAACCGGCTGGCTTCGATCTCGACAATCGTTCGAATGGGCCCACTGCTGGGGCTTCTTGGCACGGTTGCGAGCATGATCGCCGCATTTAATCGTATCGGCGGTGCAGAAAACGTGAATCCACGCGCTCTGGCGTCTGACATCAGCCTGGCACTCTGGGCGACGGGTGCAGGATTGCTGATCGCCAACCCGATGATGCTCATCGGCAACGACGTTCATGCGCGGCTGCGTAAGCTCAGGGATCGCACCGAAGCTCAGCTCCAGGACGTTCTGGAGATCCTCGAGTCACTGGAGGGTCAGGGGCCGGCTTCGGTATCCCGCGGCGCTCGCTCCGAAACCACCCCCGCGCGGGCGGGTGCTCCCCGCTCGTAGTGGACGCGCAGGGAACGAGAGCTCGACCGTTTGCCACGATGCTCAGAAGTTCGTTGACGAATCCCTTTATCTCTCATCAGGTGGCTGCTGATCAAGATGTTGCTCCGCCGTGAAGCTTCCGAGGAACGTGACGAGCACATCGACATGACACCCATGGTCGATGTCGTTTTTCAGCTCATGACATTCATGCTTTTTTCCGTTCAGATGACCGGCGGCGAAAAGGTCGACGTTCCCCCGGCCCGGCATGGCGTCGGCATCCCGGAATCCACGGCCACTTTCCTGACCTTGCTCAAGCCCATAGCACCTGGCGCGGAGCCGCGACTGCTCTTGGGCCACGGCGAAGGTGCCGTGGTCGGCCTGGACGAGGCCCGCAAGGCTGTGGCCGACGGAATGCGTGAAGGCCGGCACAAAGTCATCCTTCAGGCCGACGGCGATGTACCCCATGGCGAAGTCGTCAGGGTCTCATCGGCAATGACCGACGTCGAGGGAGTCACAGTCCATATCGGTGTCCAGGAACCCCAGGGATCAAAGTAGAATCTCGGTCTCGTTTGCTTGTGCAAACGAGCTTGCAACGGCTTCATCTTGAAGCCAGAACGGCAAGGGCAGTAGCCGTGGCCAGTTGGGATATCTTTCACGCGGATCGTCTGGAACTCGAGCGGGGACAAAGCACGCAAGCCATCCGCTCGGCACTCGCCCGCGGCGACCTCCGCGATGACGACCTTGTGCGTCCCGCGGGGACCACCATTCCCTGGGCCCGCATCGCCGACATGCCCGAACTCATGGCTCCAGCGACCGAACCGGCTGCCCATGCGGGACCGGCGGTACAGAGCCCGCAGGCCGCGGATACCCGGATCGAGACTCCACTCCCCGACTTTGAGGAAATCCAGTCGAGCCTGGAGGAGATCGTCCCTCCACCCCGAGTGCACCATCCCACCGAACTGCCGGGTACATCGCCCTCTGACGTCGCGTTTCCCGTACTCAACGAGCCAGAACCGCACCCGCTCCACGTTCCTGGCCCATCCGCGCCCGGGGCGTCCTCGCCTGCGTGGATCTGGGCTGACGATGACGAGGAGGAAGACCAGGGAGAAATCGTCGAGGACCGCGAGGACATGGAAGTCCTGGCCGATGACGCCCTCGATGAACTGAGCAGACCGTCCAATCCCGCCAGCGAGCAGCCGCGTCGTCCAGACGCCAGCAAGGCGCCCGAACACGATGAAGATTGGGAGCCGAGCGAGGCAGATCTGGATCTGGACGAATCGAACGGCAGCCAGTCCTCCAGCCGTGTGGCCTTACCGGTTGTGCCCTCGCGGGACCGCGAAGGAAACGTCATTCCCGCCGATGCCGAAGAGCCGGCCGAGGCCGCATTCTCGCTCTCACGCTCCGCCACACAGAAGATCGAAGAGCTTGATCTCGCCCCGATGGTGGATGTCGCCTTTCAACTCGTCCTCTTTTTCATGGTGACTGCCACGACCGTACTGTACAAAACTCTGGAAATTCCAAAACCTTCCGGAGAAACCCCAGCCGGTGCGGTCGCCCAGGGCCACTCGCGCACGCTCGATGAATTGAAAAGCGATTACATTCTTGTCGAAATCGACTCCCAAGGCGCGATGAAACTGGATCGCGAGCCAATCGAACCACGGAGGGAGACCCTGGTCGAGAATCTCCGACGCGCTCGCGAGAAGACCGGCCGGAAGGCGATGTTAGTGTCCGCGGAGTATTCGACACTTCATCGCCACGCTGTGCTGGCCTACGACGCGGCCCAAGAGATCGGTCTCAGCATCGCCGTTTCTAAACCAAAGCCACCTCAAGGGCCCGCTCCGACTTTGCGAGCCGCCCCGGCCACACCCGCCAGATCTACTCCCAAACCCGGCGACGCTGCCGCCGCGCCCCTCTGACCGGCCTGTCTCGCCGCGCGACGACACCCGCCACTGCCCGGAGGCTTTCTTGTAAGGAAGACCGTGTCGCCGCGAACCGGCCGGCGGCTGAAGAACTGCCTCGACAGCACCGCCCGACTCGATTCTTGACACCGACCGGGCGGGCGATTTACCATAAAATAATAAGAATGTCTGGCCAGTTACGGGGGACGGGCCCGAAGGTCGTCGGGACCATGCCGCCGCTGGGTCGTGGGGCTGGTTGCTTGTGAAACGTCCCCGGACGGCCTAGAATACATCTTGGCGCTTTTCGATGGATGCTCCCACCGGCGCCGTGATCGCCTGCCATCGAGCGCCCGCCTTCTTACCCGACCAGGCCCAGCAGCCTATCCTCCGTTGCAGGAGTTCATCATGATCGAGCTGGGTATGCACACCGACAACTGGCGTACCTTGAGCGGCAATTTCCGCACGGCAGTCGACTCGGCGGTCAAGAACGGGCTGACGCACATCGAGTTCGGCGTGATTCATGGACAGTACTTCGTCCATGGTCTGGGATATGACCCCTCCGTCTCGCTGGAGTCCAATCCGCGGGCGCTCAAGCGCTATCTTGACCAGAACGGTCTGAAGGTCTCGCAGATCGACGCGGCCTATCCCATGATGGGACCCGAGGGCTCGAGCATCGGCGTTCCGTACATCCAGCAGGCAATACGCTTTGCCGCCGAGATCGGCTGTCCTTATGTCGATACGACCGACGGTGCCATGAAGACCCCGGGCTTCAGTGATGACGAGGTCTTTCGCATCACCTGCGATAACTACCGGCAATGCCTTTCCTGGGCCGAGGATTACGGCGTCGGCATCAATATCGAGACCCACGGCCCCTACACGACCAGCGGTGATTACCTGGAACGGCTCTTCGGCCACTTTGATTCCCCGTGGTTGGGGTTGAATTTCGACACCGGCAACACGTTCATCTCCGGTAACGATCCGCTGGAGTATCTCAAGCGGTTCCGTTCGCGCCTGGCGCATTGCCATATCAAGGACGTGGCGGGCGACCTGGCCGCCTCGGTTCGCGGCGACGAAACGGGAATCGCCACCAGCGAGGTCGCGCTCGGGGGCGGAGTCAACGCTCAGAACATCCAGAAGTGCGTCAATTACCTCAAAACCACCGACTGGAGCGGCGTGCTCTCGATCGAGTGCTCCGGTACCGACCGGAACATCCGGCAGAGCGTCGCTTTCCTCCGCGAGCTGCTCGTCTGAACCCGGCGAGACTGGCAAGCGGAACAACACCGACGATCTCCCAGCCAACCTGCTCTCGAAAGGAGAGCCGACATGCCCACTCTTGTTCTGGCTACCCTCCTTGCCGCCTTCCTGGGAAGCGGCGCGCAGGATCAACATCAGCCGCCGGCCCCGGTCCGCGTTCTGCTGGTGACCGGAGTGGACCATCCGGCTCACAACTGGAAGGCAACGGCACCGGCGCTCAAGCAGCTTCTCGAAGCGGACGGTCGTTGCGTCGTGCGGGTGGTCGAGGACCCCGAAGTGCTTGCGACGAACGCTGTGTTCGACCATGACGTGGTCCTTCTGCACTTCCGCAACGAACAGCCGCTCAGCGCATGAGGCCCAGGCACGAGCCAATCTCCAGCGGCTGGTCAACGAGGGCCGCGGCCTGGTGCTGGTTCACTTCGCGTGCGGGGCGTTCGGAGACTGGCCCGGATTTGGCGAACTCGCCGGCATGGTCTGGGACACCAAGAACACGCACGACCCGCACGGGCCCTTCGACGTTCGCATCGTCAATACGCGGCATCCGATCACCGCGGGCCTGGGCGATTTCGGGACCGACGACGAGCTCTACATCGGACTGGATCAGCGGCGTCCCGTCGACGTCCTGGCGGTGGCCCGGTCCAAGGTCACCGGCCGTGATCATCCGATGGCTTTCGCGTTCCAGGTGGGCAAGGGCCGCGTTTTCAACACGCCGCTGGGCCACGATGTCAAGGCGTTCCAGATGCCAGGTGTGGCGGAGTTGATCCGCAGAGGTTGTCAGTGGGCAGCCGGTCGCCCGCCAACCGCCCCGGTCGCGAGTGCATCGAAATCGCTCACCGTCGAGCAGCCAACGCCTTGTCAGTGTGTCGTGAAGGCCGGATCGCAGACCCTTTTTTCCTACACGTTCGCGCCCGAGCAAATCAAGCCTTACGTCCGTGAGCTGGCGCCGCTCGGCGGCGAGAACATCCTCCGCGACTCTCCCTTCGATCACAAGCATCATCATGCTCTGATGTTCGCCATCAAGGTCAACGGGGTCAACTTCTGGGAAGAGGCCGCGGGCTGCGGCCATGAGAAACCGGTGGGACTTCCGGTGATCGAAACGCAACGCTCTGGTGACGGTCGCTCACAAGCTCTGATCCGACAACGCATCAACTGGGATTCCGGGGCGACCGACAGCAGTGGCTCGGCCCCTCTGCTCATCGAGAACCGCGCATTGAGCGTGGCGATCGATGAATCCCTCGGCGAAGTTGCAGTCCACTGGACATCCCAATTCAAGGTTGGGCCGGACGTTCCCGAGGTTGAGCTCGGCGGCACCAACTATCATGGGCTGGGCATCCGTTTCCGTCAGGATCTTGATCCGCTGGCGACACACCTGATTGCCGGCAAGCAGCCCGACCTCGGCGGCACCAAGCAGGACGTGAGCCGCGCGGCCTGGGCCGCTGTCACGTTCAATGCCCCACCCAAGCCGGCGACAATCGCCGTCTTCCCCTCGACGCGTAACCCGGGAGGAGAAACGCGGTTTTTCTCGATGATGCACCCGTTCGCCTACCTGTCGGCAACGGCAGGGCTTGACCGGAATCCGCTCAGGTTCAAGTCGAATGAATCGTTCACGTTCGAATACGTCATCACCGTTTACCCCGAAGTCAAGTCAGCCGGCTTCCTCGCCCGACGCGCGGAATACTGGACGGCTCGACTCCAGGAAAAAACTCGTTGATCGCGTTGATCTCACACTCCGGGAGCCTTCCATGGGCAAGATCCACATTGGAATCAACCTCGAATACATACGTCACGAAGACAAGCCGTTCGAGTGGGGAGTGCGGATGGCCGCCGAGCTTGGATTCAGCCACGTCGAGCCGATGGTCCACCTGGGCCGCGAGCTGCTCAGCGAGGCCGGTTATTTCCACAGCGTCTCGATGCTCGACGATCCGCTGCGCATCAAGCGTGCCTGCGATTCATTCAAGCTGAAGCTGTCGGGGTTGTCGGCCCACTCTCCGCTCTGCAAGCCGGATATCGGCGTTGATTATCTCAAACAAGCAATCCGCTTCGCCGCGGAGTGTGGCGCTCCGGTGATCAACACCGATGAAGGGCCCAAGCCCGCCTGGACGACGGTCGAGGAAGACCACGGCCTGATGCGCTACACTCTCCAGGAGGCCGCGCTGGTCGCCGAGCCCCGCGGCATTCTGATCGGCCTCGAGCCGCATCAGCAGTACAGCAAGCATCCCGACGGACTGGACCGGATCTATGCCCTGGTGAAAAGCCCATCCATCGGCATCAACTTCGACACCGGCAATTCCTACCTCTGCGGCCACGACCCGTACGCCTGGCTCGAGCATGTGGCCGACCGCCTGGTGCACCTGCACGCCAAGGATATCTCGAGCGAGCAGTCAAGCAGCGACCGGGGCAAGATCACCGGTACCCCTGTCGGTTGTGCCTGCGGCGATGGCGTGATCGACTGGCAGCGTGTCGCCGCCATCTGCCGCAAAGCCCCCCGCGACATCACCTTCTCGGTCGAGTGCGGCACGGTGGACCAAGCTGCCCGGTCGGTCAAGCACCTCCGGGCGTTGATCTGAAGACCGGATTCGGGGTAGGGGGGAGCTTTCCATCGTCCTGCGCTTGCGCGGTAAGGTTGCGGGAAAACTCATGCAATCGACAAAGGCATCCTGAAACCGGGGGTCCGACGCCAGTTCGACGTGGTCGGTCGAGGCCAGAACGGTGTCAAGAATCTGTTGTCGTCGCGTGGCGGCCAGCAAGAGCATGCGGGCGCCTCGAAGTGCCGTGTTGCCTGCGGCGGTTGGATGATCGGCCCAGGAGGGGAGCAGGCCAATCCGGCGGGCGCTTTCCCCTCGGATGTAATTGCCGAATGCGCCGGCGAGGAAGACCCGCGACGGCGCGAGCCTCTGCCCGTCCAGCAGCAAAGCGAGCCCGGCCGCCAGAGCACCCTTGGCGAGTTGCAGCTCGCGGATATCGGCCTGAGTGAGTGCCACGGGTCCAGCCAGGTTGATCGATTTTCGACCGTGGCTCAACCGCCCGCTGGGAGCGACCCAGCCGAGGTCGAGGGCCGCGGCCGTGGCGTCGACCAGGCCGCTGCCGCAGAGCCCGCGCGGGGGACCACCGCCGATGACCGAGCAGGCCATCGCCCCGTCCACGATCGACACACCGTCGATGGCTCCTCCGCCGGCGCGCATGCCGCAGCCGATCCGCCCACCCTCGAACGCCGGTCCTGCCGCGGTCGAGGCGCAGCGGATCCGTCCCCGTCCACCGACGGCGATTTCGCCATTGGTGCCAAGATCAAGCAGAGCGCCCGGATCGGCAGATTCAAACAGGCTCGTCGCCACCAGACCGGCGAGCAGGTCACTTCCCACAAAGCCGCCCACGCACGGAAGGAAACAGGCCGGTCTTTTCAGTTCGATGCGCCAGCCCAGCTCGTTCGCTTCAAGGTACCGGGCTTCCAGCTCGGGCGAGCGAAAGGGGACGGCGGCCAGCGGCTCGACGGAAAGACCACAAAAGAAATGGTGCATTGCGGTGTTGCCGACGAGGAAGATTTCCTGCACAGGCTGGTCTTCACAAAGCCGCGTGAGCATGCCGCCGACCGTCTCGCGAATCAGCGTTGTCATGGTTCCCGGCTCGCCCAGGTCGTGACGGATCCGGCTCATCAAATCCGCGCCAAACCGTGCCTGGGGGTTCAGTGCGGTCTCGATCTTCAAGACCGATCCCGTGCGGCGATCGACGAGCTGTGCCACCAGTGTGGTGGTGCCGACATCAACCACGGCGCCCAGGCCCGGAGCCGGCTCGAACGGGACCTCGGCGCGGTCGTCCAGAATGGCGATCGACCATTGAGCGATCTCGAGCGTGACCGCCGAGGCAGCCTCGGCCAGGCAGCCGAGTCTCCAGCCGGCATCGATCTCTTCCGAGGTAAGCGCGGCGCGCATCTCATCAGAGACAGGCACCGTGCCCGAGACCACGCGTACCTTGCAACCGCCGCATTGTGAAACCCCGCCACACGGGAACTCGACGCCTCGCTCGAAGAGGAGGTCGCGCAGCGATCGCCCCGCGGTCGGCTCGAGTCGTAACGGCCCGGGCTCGGCAGTGGTCACGGCTTGTGGCTCCGGGCGAACTCCGTGAGCGCCTTCAGGTTTTCCAGCGGAGTGCCCGGCGGAACCTCGCAACCCGCCCCGACGACGAACCGCGCGCCGGCTGCCCGATAACAGTCGTCGATCGCCACGGTGATGCTCGCAGGCGTTCCGTCGCGGAGCGTCCGCACCGGGTCGAGGTTGCCCAGGAGCACCTGGTCCGGCCCCATCGCCGCCCGGCCTTCCGCGACCGGGCTCGGGAAATCGAGATCCACCACGTCAGCTTCCAGTGCACCCATGCCGCGGAGAATCTTCCGGGTGTTGCCGCAGATGTGCAACCGGACCCTGGCACCCATCGCCTTGATCGCCGCGACCAGCTTCTTCTCGTAGGGAAGAACAAATTGCTCGTAAAGCCTCGGCCCGATCAGCGAGGCCGCCGCGTCGCCAACGCCGATCACATCGGCTCCGGCGTCGACCTGCATTGCCGCGAAGGCAATTTCCATGGCGACCGCAAACTCGAACAGCTCGCTCACAAAATCTGGATCGTCATGAAAGTCGAACATCAGGGTGTTCATCCCGCGCAGGTCAGCGCCCATGGCGCATGGACCCTCGACCCAGCCCTCGACCAGCAAGGTCCCGGCCGATCGCCGCTTCAGGAGTGCCACGCCGTCGATCCGGTCGCGCATTCGCCCCGGAGCGGTCATGCTTGGAATCTTGAGCGAGGCCAGGCGACTCTTGTCTTCCAGGAGAGCCCGGCTCTCGACGATGGCTGGAGGCTGATTGTCGAACCACTCCACGGCGCCGCCCAGGTCTGAGACCTCGCGTGCCGGGTCGGAGATCGCCGAAACGTGGTCGAATCCGAACTCCTGCGCGGTGCGCATCTGGACGTCGGCCAGCACCCGGTGGTCGGCAGCGTAATCGCGATAGCGTACTCCGGCGAGCTCGGCCGCAAACAGCATGGTGATCGGCATCAACGGGAGATGATCGACGGCCTTGCCGTCCATCATGGCCAGCACGCGTTCCTTGCCATTCATGGTGCAATCCTCTCGTTTCAATCCGCCCCCGGGAGTAAGGCCGGGGGAAACTCGGCCGCGACGATCCCCGATTCGGGCCGGGCGACGATCCGGTGGCCGGGTGGAACTACCAGGAAGTTCGCGTCGTCCCAGTCGCCAGCCAGCAGCCCCCGAAACAATTTGAGATCACCCTGGACCTTCTCGAACCGCCAACCTTTCTCGGCGGCTTCCACCCGGGCCTCCGCCTCGAAGCGGCCATCGGGTTCGATGCCTGTCTCGATGAACGTCAGTTGCTGATACGTTTGCTGGTACCGCGTCAACTCCTCGTAGAGAAACCGGCCGTTATCCTCGCCATAGCGTTCAATCAGCGCCTCGAGGGTATAGCCCATTCCGGTCTGTGTTCGCGCCAGGGGCTCGAGGTCAGCCCCGCGCTCGACCCATCCGGTCGAACGATAGTAGACACCCGGATGGTCCTGAAAGTAACGCTCAAACTCGTTCCGGCTGCCCATCAACAGGGTGATACAATCATGGGCGCGGGGCAGGACCAGGGGGACAGACCGCGCCTCGAGCCCTGCCAACCCGTTGCCGCACAATCCATAGCCCAGCGCGATCGCGTCATACTTTTCGGCGTTCGCCTCGACCTCATCGATGGCGGCCTGAATGCCCCGGCGCATGGACGGTGCGCCCCGGTCGTGCAGGCCCTTGGAGAGGAACCGGGCATCGACCACGTGGGCTGATCGCGTGACAGCGTCGCAGAGTTCGCGAATGATGACCTCACAACCGATCAGGAGGATGCGCATGATGCCAGGGCCCTCGTCAGTGCGCGAATGAACTCAGGATTCGTGCCGCAGCAGCCGCCGAGAAACGACGCGCCGGCCGCGACGAGTGCGGGAAGATAAGCCGCGAATGCTTCCGGTGTCATGGTATAGACAGCCCGGCCGCCTTCCAGCGTCGGCATGCCCGCGTTCGGCTTGATCCAGACGGGCAAACCGGACGCTTCCTTGAGCCGCTTGCAAATCTGGGAAAACGACTCGGGACCGGCCCCGCAGTTGGCGCCGATGGCGTCGACCCCTTCCTCCACCATGGCGTGGGCGGCTGTCTCGGGGTTGACGCCCATCATGGTCCGGTCCTTGTTCTTGCCGCTGTCAAACGCGAACGAAACGACGATCGGCAGCCCTGTCGGCCTCGCCGCGCGCACGGCCAGCCGGGCTTCCTCGACATCGCTGAATGTCTCGAACAGGAGTGCGTCGGCGCCACCCTCGGCGAGCGCCTCGGCCTGGATCTTGAAGGCGCTAGTCATCCGCTGCGCGTCGATCTCGCCCGTCGCGATGATCTTCCCGGTTGGCCCCATCGAGCCGAAAACCTGGATCCCTGCGCCCGCCTGGCGTTTCGACAGCTCGGCTCCGCCCCGATTGATCGCTTTGGCCTGGTCTTCCTTGCCAACAGCCGCCAGTGCCACCGGATTGCTCCGAAAGGTGTTGGTCAAGATGACCTTGCTGCCGGCCTCGACATACGATCGCGCCACGCCCTCGACGTCCGCCGGACGGGTCAGGTTCCAGAGGTCGGCCGCCTCGCCGATCCCCAGCCCGCGCTTCTGAAACTCGGTTCCCCAGGCGCCGTCGGTGATGACCGGGCCGTGATCAATAAGAGTCGATAGCCGGCTCAATGGACCCTCTCTTATGAGTTCGCCACGTCGAGGGAGGCCTCGACAGCGGCAAGGTCATGCAGTGCCTCGGGAGCGAAATCAGCGCCGTTTGGCCAAACAACCGTGCCACAAATGGGATCAAGCTCCATGCGTGCAAAGAAACCGGGTTCGCGCAGTGGTTCAAAAATCGGCCCATCCAGAATCGCGCTCAGATTAACCACCTTCTCTGTGCCGTCATTGAACGCAACGCGTACGCAAGAATCGCCGCAAACATTCGCTTCAACAATGCGAAGGATCATGACCAGTTCCTTATCTCAATCGAGCGGAGTGATGGAGTTCAGTGGTTGTCCGGCTCTTGCTAGCTGCCAGTTTACCAGTAACTCACTTCGATGCGCGGCTAACCAGTCCATGACCAAGGTCAATGCCCTTCGCGAAAGTCTGCCGTCTAGCAACGCCCCGGAGCCAATATCTATGATTGCCTCATTTTCCCCGTAAATCGCGTGAAAATGCGGAGGCGCATGATCTCGATAATACATATAAACTGCGATACCATAGAAATAAGAGATTCTCGGCATACGGGTTGGAACTCGTCTAACAGACAGTCTTGGCATGGCGTCATCGCCCTCTATCCCGTCATCGCCTCGACTTTCCGCCAGATCGCCTCGCTTGCTCCTGGAACATGCAATACGTCGCATTCGGTGCCTAGGATGTGGGGGTGGCCGCAGTCTCGCATGGCTTGCACCAGCTCGGTGCAGCGCTGGCGCACCGCCTCTTCGGGCATGGCGGCGTCGGAGTAAAACGATTTCGACGGCAGGTTGCCGTAGAGCACGACCGAATCGGGAACCAGGGCGGCGTCTTCCCAGAGGTTTCGTGAGCTGCCCAGGCTGAGGACCGCGGGCTCAAGCCGCGTGGCGAACGCGCGGATCATCTCGGGAGTCAGCTCGCCGCAGTTGTGGAAGATCAGGCCGGCCTCGGCGTCTCGTAGCACCCGGCAGAGGCGACAGTTCGGCTCCATCGCCAGGCGCTCGAAGATCGTGGATCCGCGCTTGATCTGGCGGGGAGAGAAAAACGACGTGCTCGCCGTGGGTTCGCAAACCATCATCGCCCGCGCACCTTGCTCGAGCTGGCGCCGCACTGAAGAGAGCACCGCCGCCTCGGCCGCTTCGAGACAGTCGAGGAGCAGCCGTACCTGGGGATCCGCCTCGGGCGACACACCCGAACCCAGCAGGGCCACGGCCGTGATGGGGTCGGCCATGAGCTTGGTCGCCAGCGAAAACGGTCCGATCGTCATACCGACCGGCAGCATGTCCGTCTCGGTCGCGATATATCGCAACGCCCCATCGCGCGCGATACTCCCCGCACAACGAGTGGCTGCACTGCGGTGGAGCGACGCCCGCGCCTGATCATCGAGAACCCCCTGGAAGTGGAACCGATCGGCCTCCTCCTCGCCGATCCCCAGCCGTGAGAGCAGATCCGCCTTGTCGAGCCGCAGGTCCATGAGCGGCAACGCCAGCGATGAGCCCCATCGCCGCGCGTTTCGTTCCACGAGCTGGCCCAGCCGTTGTCCGTCCCGCCGCGCGGCCTCCGGATCGGATTCCTCGTTCAGAACCAGGTCCATCGCCATGGGAAGGCTACGGCCCGACCGCGCGATGTCGAGATAGTAAGAGGTTGCCATCAGAATGTTGCTCGCCTATCCCACCCCGCACATCCGCCGCGCCAGCGCCACGGCGTTGCTGGCGCTCTCGCCATAGCCGTCGGCCCCGATGTCGTCGGCATACTGCTGGGTCACCGGCGCTCCGCCGACGAGTACCTTGACCTTGTCGCGCACGCCGGCCTGCTTCAACGCTTCGATGGTCGTCTTCATCGAGGGCATCGTCACGGTGAGCAGGGCCGAGAGGCAGACAATCTGCACTCCCTTTTCGCGAATCGCTTCGATGAACCTGTCGGGGGGCACATCCGCCCCCAGGTCGATCACCTCGAACCCGCCCCCCTCGAGCAGCGAGGCGACGAGGTTCTTGCCGATATCGTGCAGGTCACCTTTCACCGTGCCGATGGCGACAGTTCCCGTGGGCTTTGCTCCGCTCTCGGCCAGCAGCGGACGGAGCAGTTCGAGCGATCCTTTCATGGCCCGGGCCGAGAGCAGCAGTTCCGGTACGAAGTACTCTTCTTCCTCGTAACGTTTCCCGACCTCGTCCATCGCCGGGACCATGGTGCCCGAGATCAACTTCAGTGGATCCACCTTTTCTGCGATGGCTTGCTTGGTGATTTCGACCGCCGTCTTGGCGTCGCCATTGAGAACTGCGTCGTAAAGCTTCTGGAGATCGGCCATGGGTTACTCCTCGATTCCCTCGCCTCGCATCACTTCCGTCCGTTGAACTCACGCACGGCGTCAAACATCGCCACGATGTTTTCGGTCGGCGTTCCCGCCTGGATATTGTGAATCGAATTGAAAACGAAACCGCCCCCCGGCGCGAAGATCTCGCACCGTCGCAGCACTTGCTCGCGCACCTCGGCCGCGGTCCCGAAGGGCAAGGTCTTCTGCGTATCCACGCCGCCGCCCCAGAAGGTCAGACGGTCTCCGAAATCCTTCTTTAGCAGGTCGGGCTCCATTCCCGTCGCCGAGCACTGCACGGGGTTGATGATCTCGAACCCCGATTCGATGAACGACTCGTAAAATCGCTTCACCGAGCCGCACGAGTGCTTGAAGCACTTCCAGGTGGTATTGGCGTGGATCCAGTCGCAGATCCGCTTGTAGTAGGGCAGCCAGAGTTGCCGGAACGTCGGTACCGAGCAGAACGCCGATGTCTGGGTGCCGAAGTCGGTACCGCAGAGAAAGACCGCGTCGATCGTGTTGCCGATCGACGCGTGCACCTTGGCCAGGTTTCCCACGGCGATCTCGGTCTGCCGCTCGAAGATCCCGTGGATGTAATCGCGCCGGCTCTTCAGCGACATGTACCACTCGCTCACGTCGCGTATGCCTCTGGGATCTTTCAGAAACGGCGCGGGCACGATAGCGATATCGCCCAGCGCGGTGCCGCCGAAAGTTGCGATCACGGCGCGGCCGGATGCCCCGGCGGCGTCCACATCGGCCTTGATCGCCGCCACGTCGGACTCGTTGAACGGCTGAAATTCCTCGACATTGTCCTCGACATTCAGATGCTCGTCATTGAAGTGACGCTGGCGGATGATCGCGTCGAAGAAATGAAATCCCTTGGGCATTCGCCCGCTCGGCCCGGCCGCGAGATCGCCCTGCGGATAGATCAGAATATCGCCGTTGTCGCCGACCGTCGTATTGAACATGCCGGGAACAAGGACTTCCAGCCCGTTGAAATCCCAGCTCTTCCAGTCCTTGTTTTCAAACCCGAACATCGTCCGTCGGCGAAAGACGCCTTCGACGTCGATTCCCAGAACCTGCTTGAGGTCTTCGTCCAGCAGTCCGAGCATCTGGAACGGCTCGTGAACCTTGACCGGCCGCTTCTCCAGGCCGAAATAATCGCGCAGCGCGGCCACGCAACTGACATGGATGCCGGTCACCGACGTGGCACCAAAATCGATTGGCACAAGGTCCGGCTGCTTGTGTGCGAGTGCATCCAGAACTCGCTGCCGGCTTGACGAAATGGCAGGAGCCGCCTGAAGCGTCGTCATCGAGGTAACCCTCACCGGTTAGTGGACTCTCCTCCAACCTATCGGCGCCCTCAGGCCGGGTCAATGAGATGGCAGTGCCCGTAAAAAGGAACCATCACACCGACGAAAGTTACAAAAGCGAATCAACGGAAGAGGATTAGCAAAGAAGTTGCATGCGTAAAAATTAGAATCTACCAGGTTATGGCAGCGATCGACGATCGATCGATAGCTGGTTGGATCGAGTTCTGGACACAGCTCAGTCGCGCGATCGCCGCAGCCGAATCCGAAGCCATGCTCGCCGAGGATTTGGGACAGGCACCGATAATTCATGGACCTTGAATCGTCCCAACTTGCATCATGAGGGCCTCGGCCAGGTGGTCGAAGACACCGGTCCAGTCGTCCCAGGTTGTCTGACGGAAAATCCGCATGGTGGGATACCACGGACTGTCGCCTCGCTCCAGCAGCCATCGCCAGTCCGGGTTGAACGGCAATGCCAGCCACACCGGCATACCCAGTGCCCCCGCCAGGTGGGCCACCGCCGTGTCCACCGTGATCACCAGATCCAGGTTGCTCAAGAGCGCGGCGGTGTCGGCGAAATCTTCCACCTGGTCGGTCAGGTCGAGCATGTTCAGGCGATCGGCCAGCTCCGCCAGTTGCTCGTGGCCCGGGCCCTTCTGCAGGCTCACCAGTTGGACTCCCGGGATGCTGGCCAAAGCTGTAAAGGTCTGCAAGGGTATCGAGCGCCTGCGGTCGCGTTTGTGGTCGGGGTTGCCCTGCCATGCGATGCCGACCTTGAAGTCCGCGACTCCCTTCAACGATTCCCGCCACTCAGCCCGCAATGCGGGATCCACCGCCAGGTACGGGATCTTCGCGGGAATCGTGGCGAGCGTGGTACGGAAGAGTCGCGGCAGGCTCAAGAGCGGCGCCTCGACGTCGAACGAGAGTGGTTCGACGTCTTCGGGTAGCAAGTGGTCGATGCCGGCACACGTGGCCAGGAGCCGGAGCAGCGGCGCCTGGCACTGGACGATCACGGTGCCGCCACGCTGCTGGACGAGCGGGGCATAGCGGATGAACTGAATCGTATCACCCAGGCCTTGCTCGGCGAAGATCAGGACGGTCTTTCCTTCAAGGTTCGAGCCGTCCCAGATCGGTTGCCGGAACGAGCGCGGCGTGGAGTCCCGGCACTTCCAGCGCCACTCGTACTCGGACCACCCCGCTTCGAAGTCACCCCGAAGCAGATAGGCATAGGCCTGATTGGTGTGGACCTCGGCATAGTCCGGCCTCAGCCTCAGGGCCTGCTGGTAGCACGACACCGCTTCCGTCAGCCTGCCCTGGTCCACAAGCGCCAGGCCCAGGTCGCTGTAAGCTCCCGCAAAGTCGGGTTTGAGGCGAAGGGTTTTGCGGTAGCAGGCCTCGGCTTCCGCCAGCATTCCCAGTTCGGCGAGCGCCATTCCCAGATTATTGTGAAACTCGGCCATGTCCGGCTTGAGGCGCAGAGCCTGCCGGAGCCAGACCAGTGCCTCCATCGGTTTACCTTGCTGAAGCAGCGCCACCCCAAGGTTGCTATGGGTCTCGGCATGGTCCGGTTTGAGGAGCAGGGTTTGCCGACAGCAGTCCACGGCCTCCGTCAGCTTTCCCTGCTGAAGAAGGACGACCCCGAGGTTCCCGCGCCTTCGGCATAGTCCGGCTTGTAGCGTAGGGCTTGCTGATAGTTCGCCTCGGCCTCCAGCAGTTCCCCTTGCCTTCGAAGAGTATTCGCCAGGTTATTGTGGGCTTCGGCGAAGTCTGGCTTGAGGCGCAAGGCCTGCTGGTAGCTGACCACGGCCTCAGGCAACTTCCCCAGCTTTGCGAGCGCCAGGCCCAGGTTGCAGTGGGCTTCGGCAAAATCCGGTTTGAGGCGCAAGGCCTGGCTGATGTACTCGACGGCGAGGTCGCCGCGGTCCACCTGAAGTGCGAGCACGCCCAGCAAATGCATCGCCCCGACATGACGGGGGTCTACTCGCAAGACCTCACGGCAGAGCTGTTCCGCCTGCGCCAGACGCCCCGCCTGGTGGTGCTGCACGGCGAGTTTCAGAGCTTGAGCAATCGTGAGCATGATGAGACTTCACGATTCGAGTTGACCCACCCCACGGCACTCCCGCTTCAGCTCAATTGTCTCGGGCGACGGGGCCGTATCAAACGGGAGTTGTGACTTGCGCGGACTTGTTCTGGACCTGCTGCCGTAGTGCTTCCGTCAAGCGGTCGAAGACGCCGGGCCAATCGCCCCAGGTGCTCTGACGGAAGAGCCGCATGGTGGGATACCACGGGCTGTCGCCTCGCCCCAGCAGCCAGCGCCAGTCGGGTATATGCGGCAACGTCAGCCAGACCGGTATGCCCAGGGCGCCGGCCAGGTGGGCCACCGCCGTGTCCACCGTGATCACCAGATCCAGGTTGCTCACGAGCGCCGCGGTGTCCGCGAAATCTTCCAGCCGATCGGTCAGGTCGAGCACCCCGAGTCGCTCGCCAAGCGCGGTCAGTTGGTCGCGGCCCGGCCCCTTCTGCAAGCTGACCAGCCGCACTCCCGGCAACTCGGCCAGCGGCGCGAACAATTGCAACGGCAAGGAGCGCCGACGGTCCATCGCGTGGTCGGGATTGCCCTGCCAGGCGATGCCGACCCTGAAGCCCGTCACGCCGCGGAGTTGCTCTTGCCAGTGCGCGCTCAAGACGCGGCCGGCGCGGAGATACGGGACCTTTGCGGGAATGCTCGCCACGGTCGTGCGAAAGATCCCCGGCAGGGTCAGAAGCGGCGCCTGGACATCAAAAGGCGGTGGCTCGTCGCCCTCGGGCACCAGGCGATCGATGCCCGCGCACGTGGACAAAAGGCGAAGCAGCAATCTCTGGCACTGGACGATCACGGTGCCGCCACGCTGCTTGACGAGCGGGGCATAGCGAATGAACTGGAGCGTATCGCCCAGGCCTTGCTCGGCGAAGAGCAGGACGCTCTTGCCCTTCAAAGTTCGAGCCGTCCCAGAGCGGCTGTGGGAACGGAGGCAACGCATAATCCCGGCGCTTCCATCGCCATTCGTATTCCGGCCAGCCTTCCTCGAGATTCCCTAGAAGGAACCGGAAGTACGCCAGATTCACATGGGCCTCGGCGTAGTCCGGATCATGGCGCAAGGCCTCCTGGTAAGAAGCCACTGCATCCGTCAGCATTCCTTGCTCGGCCAGCGCGACACCAAGGTTGCTATGGGCCTGGGCATAGTCGGGCTTGAGGCGGATCGCGTGTTGATAGCAGGCAATGGCTTCACTTGTCTTTTCCTGGTGAAGCCGGGCCACTCCCAGGTTGCAATGGGCCTCGGCCAAGTCGGGATTGAGGCTCAGGGCGTGCTGATAGCAGGCCACCGCCTCGGTCAGCCTTTTCTGGGCGGCGAGCGCCATTCCGAGGTTGCAGTGGGCTTCGGCGTAGTCGGGTTGGAGACGCAGGGCCTGCCGGAAGCAGGCCGCCGCGTCCTTGGATTTTGCCTGCTGGAGCAACACGACTCCGAGGTTGCAATGCGTCTGGGCGATGTCCGGTCTGAGGCGCAGGGCGTGCAGGTAGCTGACCACGGCATCCGCCAGCTTCCCCTGCTTTCGAAGGGCGTTCGCGAGGTTATTATGGGCTTCGGCATGGTCGGGCTTCAGGCACAAGGCTCTCTGGTAACTGGCAATGGCCTCGGTGGTTCTTCCCAGCCTGCTGAGTGCCATTCCCAGGTTACTGTGCGCTTCGGCAGATTCCGGCTGCAGGCGGAGGGCCTCGCCGATGTACTCGACGGCCCGGTCGCTCCGGCCCATCTGGTGGGCGAGCAATCCCAGCAAATGCAGGGCTCCGGCATGCCGAGGGTGCTCCTGCAAAACCAGGCGGTAACACTGTTCGGCCTGCGGCAAGAGCCCCGCGCGATGGTGCTGCACGGCCGTGTCAAAGGTCTGAGCAATCGTGAGCATGAGTCTCTCTCACGAGCGAGAAAAGCGCGCCCGGCGAATCCATCCGTCCGGCTTTGAGCGCGCAAGAGGAGCGCCACCGAGCACGGACGTTATGAGAGCCCGGGAAACCTGTCAAGGCCGGTCTCGAGACTTGCCTTGATCAGCAGATTACCGAGGAGGACGGGGCCTCCAGCATTCTCAACGAGTTGCAGCCGATGGATCCAACCGGATTCTTGCACGCGGGGAGCTTTGGTGGATCCCGCTGCGTTGTACCAAGAGCGGTATCTGAGGTGGTTCCGATCGAATATCATTCTCACGCCGAATGATGAGTCCGTGGCCGACCACGATCGGGACCGATTTCCAAGGATGCACCAGCCAGGTGGAATTATGTCAAAGAGTGTGACGAAGCCAGCATCGCACTCCATAAATTCGGGAACCCGAATCATGGCACTGGAAGTCGAGGCAATCTATGTGGGTGGCATCCTGAAGCCCGCGCAGCCGCTTCCCCTTCGCGAGCATCAGCGGGTGATGATCACGGTCCGGGAAGAGGCCCCTCAGGCTCGGATCAGTTACGGGCTGATCCCTTGGAGTGGTGATCCGGAGGTCCTCCGCCGAATTGCGGAGGATCCGGAGTTGAGGGTGCTGGAGTACCCATGAACATCCTGGCAATTGCGGTGACGCCCTGATCGCGTCCGCGCTACGAACTCAAAGGCTGAGGAGTCTAGCCAGCAATGACGCCGATTTCGATTGGGTCCCTGGAATCGTCCGGTATTCGCCAATCGCTTGAGTGGAGATCCCTCGGCCGACTCTACCGAGGGCATCCTGGTGCTCGACGCTGCACCAAAGGATCAGTCCCAGCCAAAATCTCCGAGTTCGCCTCAATCGAGGCTACCCACAAATTCCTCTTGGTCGGTTCAAACCTCCGTTAAGGCAAGGTGGCGTCGTGGCGAAAACCTGGAGGGGCCGCCAGACCGGGCGCATGTCGCCGGTCGCGAACCTTTATAATGGAATTCCGCCTGCCGTGCCGCGCAGCCGCGGCGCGGCAACGGTGAACCAAGTCAGGATCACGCTAAAAGGACTCCGAGATGAAGGTTGCCCGCGGATTACCGGTCCTGTGGTTGTTTCTTTGCGCGACGACCGCAGTCGCGCAAATTCCTACTAACGAGTTGCCAGTACGTATTGGCGACGATCAGGCAGGCGGCAATACCTTCCACGGAGAGATTGCAGCAGTCCGATTGTACAATCGGAATCTTGCGCCGGCGGAGCTGAAGAACCTGGCGCAGGCAGGTCAGGAAGCCAGGAGCAAGGTGGAGGGACTTGTCGGTGAATGGTTGCAGCCGAAGCGGCCGATTTTCTCGTTGGCCCGATACAAGTTCTCGAGCGGCTGCACACTGGAAGCGTGGATCTGGCCACAAGCCGGAATGAGCGGCCGCATCATCGACAAGATCACACCCGGCGGCGCGGATGGGTTCCTGATGGATACTCATCCCGGCGATGCGCTCCGGGTGATCGCCGGCGACGACACACTCACGAGCGCATTGCCGCATGCCGAAAAATGGACCCACGTGGCGGCAACGGTGGATCCTTCGGGATTGCTTGCGCTTTACATCAACGGTGCCCGCGTGGCCGGTTCCCAGGCCGACTTCGACGGCATTGCAGTGACCGGAGTGGAGGTCGGCCCGGGCGATCCCCTCACTCTCTGGTACCGCCGCCCTGCGACCCGATGGACCGAGGCGTCGGTCATCGGCAACGGCCGGCTTGGAGGCATGGTCTGGGGTGGCGTGAAGCGTGAGCGGATCGATCTCAATGAAGATTCCCTCTGGTCGGGCGAGCCCTACGACAACCTCAACCCGCAAGGTCTGAAGAGCCTGCCAAGAATCCGTCAGTTGCTGCGCGACGGTAAGAACAACCAGGCGCAGGAGCTGGTCGAGCGGGACATGAACGGTAATTACAACGAGAGTTACCAGCCGCTCGGTGACCTGACGATCGAGTTCCCGTTCAGCGGCGAGGCCACGAATTACCGCCGCGAGCTTGACCTTGCGCAAGCCGTGGCCCGGGTACAGTACGAGCAACAGGGAATTCGCTACACGCGGGAAGTCTTCGCCTCCCACCCGGCGCAAGCCATGGTCGTGCGGCTCGGCGGCGACAAGCCGGGCAAGGTCTCATTCAAGGCCTCGCTCGGCTGCCCGTTGCATCACGTGACCAGAGCCAGCAAAGGTGCTCTTGAGTTGATCGGCCGCTGTCCTGTTCACGTCGACCCCAGTTATCACGGCCAGCGCGTGGTATGGGATGATGCCCCCAGCGGCAAAGGGATGCGGTTCAACGTCAGGCTGGTGCCCATCCATGAAGGCGGGCAAGTCACCATAACCGACTCTGGTCTCATCGCGGAAAACTGCGACGCGGTGACGTTGCTAGTCGTCGCGGCCACCAGTTATAACGGGCCGTGGAAGAGCCCAAGCCAGGACGGTAAGGACGCCGCCAAGGTGTGTGATGCCTACCTGGCGCCGCTGGCCGGAACGAGCTTCCAGGCGTTACGTAGCGCGCACGTCGCCGATCACAAGCGCCTTTTCAACCGGGTGTCGCTGGAACTGGGGCGCGGTGACACGGAAAAACAGCCGACGGATGCGCGAGTCCGCGCCTATCGGCCCCGTACAGACCCCGCGCTGGCAGCGTTGTATTACCAGTTTGGGCGGTATCTGCTGATCGCGTCGTCACGGCCGGGGTCGCAGCCGGCCAATCTGCAGGGGATCTGGAGCCGGGAAATTCATCCACCTTGGTCGGCGAACTGGACGTTGAACTGCAATGCGGAGATCAACTACTGGCCGGTCGAGACGGCCAATCTCGGCGAATGCCACTTGCCGTTGGTGGATCTGACCGAGCAACTCAGCGTGGACGGCGCCCACATCGCGAAAGACCTCTACGGCGTACGTGGCTGGATGGCGCATCACAACACCGACATCTGGCGTCAGGCCGGTCCGGTCGGCGGCAGCGCGCTCTGGAGCACCTTCCAGGTGGGCAGCGCGTGGTTGTGCCAGCACCTGTGGGAGCATTTTGCGTTTTCCGGCGACATTGAGTACTTGCGGCGGGTGTGGCCGACACTGAAGGGCGCGTGCGGTTCTACCTGGATGACCTGATGGAAGAGCCAGTCCATCGCTGGCTCGTGACCGGCCCTGATACGAACTTCGAAAATGGCTTCCGTAAGCCCGGTGGCGAGACAGGGTGCGTTTGCATGGGACCCACCGGGAGCATGCAGATGGTGCGCGAACTGCTCCAGAACTGTGTCCGGGCCAGCAAGATCTTGAGTGCGGACGACGACCTGAGGCTGGAGATTGAGAGGACGCTGCCACGTCTGCCACCTATGCAGATCAGTCCGACGACAAGCGAATTGCAGGAATGGCTGGAGGACTGGCAGCGTACGGCGGATTGTCAGGTCCTCTCGAGCTGGGGCGCGATTTGCGGCACGCAGATCACGCCACGAGGCACGCCCAGATTGGCGGCGGCGTTGCGCACGATCTTCGATTCTGGCCAGTGGTGGAAGCGAGGCTCGGTAGGAAGCTGGCAGGGCGCGTTTCAGGCCAACGCCTATGCCCGGCTGTACGACGGCGATACCGCCCTGGCTGTTTTGGACGCCCATCTCGTCCGCAGTGTAAACCCGAACCTGATGGCCAGGTTCCCGGGATACTGCGACTTCCAGATTGACGGCAACCTCGGTCTGACTGCGGCGATCGGGGAGATGCTCCTCCAGAGTCACACAGGCGAGATCGAGTTGCTTCCGGCCCTGCCGAAGGACTGGCCCGCCGGCAAGGTGAACGGCCTGCGGGCGCGTGGCGGGTTCACTGTGGATATCGCATGGGAGCATGGATCGGTGAAGGGCTACCGAATCCGCTCGACCGAGCCGCGCGAAGTAAGAGTCCGCGTCAACGGCGAAGCCAAGACCATCCGATCCGTGAAGGATCGTTGACGCCGAATGAGCGCGTGCTGACACAGGCGACTCGGATCGCGGTTGCTCAAGCGATTACGTGAGAGGTAGCATGCTTCCTTGAGGTCGGTGAGCATGCGCTGCACGGCCCCCTCGGTGATCCCGACTCGGGCTGCGAGCTTCACACAGTCGAACCCCGGCTCATCGTCGATGCAAGGCAAGACGTGTGCATTATTGTCTGGAAGCATGCAGGCAACTTTGTTCGCGGTCTGGCGAAATTGATAATGTCTTGGCTTGACTGCCGCGCGAACTAACCATATTAATTACATGGATTGTAGTTTGTTAATCAACAGCCTACGTGTACGTTTGCTTCTGGTTTGGCTGTTCTTATCATATCTGGCCTGTCGAGATTCATTCGACGGCTATTTCTGGATCGGAGTTTCTTCCGTGGAGAAATGGGCGTGATCGAGCGGCTGGCCATCCCCTGGGGGAAAGCGTCTTTCGCAGCCGCGGCAGCGCTCTCATGGTTGTGCGCATCGTTTGTGATTTGCCCAGAGGTCAGCGCCTCGTTCGTGTCGGAGGCTGGTGTCGCGATTGTCGCGGCGATACCGCCGCCGGAACCGATCATTGTTTCGATCGAGGACGATGATCGCGAGCTCCAGGAAGATGATCTTGAACTGTGCTGGCCGCCCGATGTACCGCTCGTTTCGCCTTCTTCCCTCACTCTCTGGCAACTCACGCCGCCACAGAATGTCTCCCTATCCAGTTTGACACCGGCGCCGCACCCGTTGCGATGTTGATGAAGACGCTTGCCTTCTGGCCGAGTTGCTTGTGGGCTTGCCGCCCGCGAAAGGCCGGGCTTGCCTGCCGCGGGTATTTCCCCGCGAGTCATCACTTCATACGATACCTGCGCGACGTAAGCGCGTGAGCGCCTGTTCTATACGATCTCGAGTTTGGACCAGTTGCCTACCACGAGTCATGTGGGAGTTTGTGCGATGAAACTGAGTGTCCGTGCCATGCGGCGACCCGCCCTGCTTCTTCTGCTGGTCGTCACGCTCGGGAGTGGCGGCGTTCTGGGGTTGTCAAAGGTGTGGGCTAGTTCCCTCCGACAGGACTCCAGGCCCAAGCTCAATGTTTACCTTGATTACATTGGAACGAAAGCCAAGCGGCTGAAAACATACATCGTCGGCCAGTACGAGTCGTACTTCACCAAAAAAGAAGAGCACCAGGAAGAGGCCCGTAAAGTCGTCGTTACCAGCCCCAACTCCCAGGATGTCATCATAACCCAGCAATATGTCTGCCAGATCCGCTCGAAACGCCACATCGAGATCCGTGCCCTGGACGACGGGTATCTTGAAAAGATCCTCGTGAGGGAGGGCCAGACGGTGAAGGGCGGCGATACGATGTTCCAGATCAAGCCGGTTCTCTACAAGGCAAGGCTGGACGCCGAGTTGGCAGAGTTCCGGCTGGCGGAACTTGAATACCTTAACACCGAGAGGCTGTTCAGGGAAAAAGGGGTTGTCTCTCAGAATGAGGTGCTCCTGTTCAAAGCCAAGATGGACAGGGCCAAGGCCAAGGCGGACCTGGCTCAGGCCGAATTCAACTTCACTGACATCACGGCGCCTTTTGACGGTATCGTCGACCGCCTGAAGGAGCGGGAAGGCAGCTTGATCAAGGAAAAGGAGATCCTCACGACCCTGTCCGATAATAGCGTGATGTGGGTTTATTTCAACGTGCCCGAGGCGCAGTATCTCGAATACATGGCCAGCCTGAAGCACGAGAACGAGGATCGCAAGATTGAGCTCGTGCTGGCGAACCACAACACGTTCCCTCAGAGTGGTGAGATCGGTGCCATCGAGGCCCAGTTCAACAACGAAACCGGGAACATCGCCTTCCGCGCGGATTTTTCGAATCCGGATCGACTGCTGCGTCACGGTCAGACAGGCACCATCCTGATTCACCGAATTGTGCATGGCGCCATCGTCATCCCGCAGCGGGCGACGTTCGAGATTCTCGACAAGCGATACGTCTGGGTCGTCGGCGAGGATGATGTGGTGCATCAGAAACTGATCACCGTCAAGCACGAGCTGGACGATATTTTTGTCGTCGATAACGTACTTAATGCGAAAGACAAGATTGTTCTCGAAGGGGTTCGGGAGGTTCAAGAAGGCGGAAAGGTGGAATACGAGTTCCGTAAGCCGGAACTGGCCCTCAAGAACATGAAGTTCCACGCGGAATAGCAGCCGCTCGCCAACAAACCCAACTCTGAGAACAACGAGAATCTTGCCGAATCATGTTCACGAAAATCCTCTATCGGCCGGCATTCGCCATCGTCATCTCGATCATCCTCCTGTTCCTGGGGGTGCTGGGGGTCAAGACGCTGCCGATCGCACAGTTCCCCAACATCGCGCCACCGACCGTGATGGTTTCCATTTCCTATCCCGGCGCCAGCGCGAATGTTCTGGTCGAATCGGTTCTGATTCCGTTGGAGCAATCCATCAACGGCGTCCAGAACATGCGCTACATGACGTCCTCCGCGACCAGTGCCGGCGAGGCCGCGATCATCATCTACTTCGAGCCCGGCACGGACCCAAACATCAATGTCGTGAACGTACAAAACCGGGTCAACATCGTTCAGTTCCAGCTCCCGCCGCTGGTGAGGCGCGAAGGGATCCTCGTCAGCCAGGTCGTGCCGAGCATGCTGATGTATGTGAATATTTACAGTACAGATCCAAACGCCGACCAGAAAGATCTTTTCAACTTTGCCAACGTCTACGTCATGCCCCGGCTCAAGCGGATCCACGGCATGGGCATCCCCAGGAATCTCGGCAACCGCATCTTCGCGATGCGAATTTGGCTGAATCCCGACCGCATGCGGGCCTACAGATTATCCTCCGAAGATATCATGAAGGCCCTGTCGGAACAGAGCATCATCGGTTCTCCCGGACGATTGGGCCAGGCCACGGGGAAGACGTCGCAATCAAGAGAGTATGTACTGACCTATATAGGACGATTTAACAAGCCAGAGCAGTATGGAAATATTATTCTAAAAGCAAATCCGGACGGGGAGATCCTGCGGCTCAAGGACGTCGCCGAGGTGGAGCTGGGTCCACAGTTCTTCGACATTTACTCGGACATCAACGGGCATCCCGCGGCATCCATCGTTCTCAAGCAAGCTCCCGGTTCCAACGCCGCCGAGGTCATCGAGGAGATCAAGAAGGAACTCGAGCTGATCAAGAAGGAGTCATTCCCTCCCGGAATGGACTACGAATTCGCCTACGACGTCTCCAAATTCCTGGAGGCCTCGATCGAGAAGGTGCTGCACACGCTTCTCGAGGCTTTTATTTTGGTGTCTCTCGTCGTCTACATGTTTCTCGGAGATTTGCGATCCACGCTGATTCCGACCCTCGCTGTTCCGGTGTCGCTGATCGGGACCTTCTTTTTCTTGAGCTTGATGGGCCTCTCGATCAACCTGATCACACTCTTCGCGATGGTTCTCGCGATCGGTGTCGTCGTCGATGACGCGATCGTGGTGGTCGAGGCGGTGCACGCCAAGATGGCCGAGAAGCATTTATCGCCCTATGGGGCGACCATGGAGGTTCTGCACGAGATATCAGGTGCGATCATTGCCATCACCCTCGTGATGACGTCCGTCTTCGTGCCGGTGACTTTCATTCCGGGACCGGTCGGCACTTTCTATCGACAGTTCGGCATCACGATGGCCACGTCCATCATTCTCTCCGGGCTGGTGGCCCTCACACTGACGCCCGTGCTCTGCGCGATGATTCTCAAGCCCCACACGCACAGCGACAACCACGCCGACAGCAACACTCACGGGAACCACTTGAAAAAGCCCCGTGGACTGGGAGTCAAGCTGCTGGTTGCTCTGGGAGGGTTGGTGGTCCTGGGGGGAGTCACTTATCTGGCGTACGAGTTGTGGGGGCAGGCTGGCTTTCTGATCATTACTCTGCCATTCGTACGGCGTCCTTTTGACCGCCTTGTCGAGAAAGTGACGGGTGGTTATACCGCGATCGTGCGGCGGATCGCCAAACGCCGTGTCCTGACTATGGCCGTCGTCGGGGGCTTTGCCGCCGGCATTGTCATGGTCAACACGCATCTCGCGACGGGTTTTATCCCGGGCGAGGACCAAGGCATCATTTACGCAGTCCTTCAGACGCCGCCTGGCTCCACGCTCGAGTACACCAACGACAAGTCCCATGAACTCGAGGCGATCGCCAAAGACATCGTAGAGGTCACCTCCGTCACCTCGCTGGCCGGTTACGAGGTTCTGACCGAAGGCCGTGGCTCGAACTCGGGAACCTGTATCATCAACCTGAAAACCTGGACCGAGCGCAAGCGAACCGCGCGACAGATCATTGAAGAGCTTGAAGATAAATGCAAGCAGATCAGCAACGTGAAACTCGAGTTCTTTGAACCGCCCGCGGTCCCTGGCTTTGGCACCGCCGGCGGTATCTCGTTGCTCGTCCTTGACAAGACGTTCTCCGCCGATTACCAGCGGCTCGGAAACGTGACCGAGAAGTTCATGGCCGCCCTGAAAAAACGTAAGGAGGTGACAAACCTGTTCACCTTCTATGCCGCCAACTACCCGCAGTACGAGCTGATCATCAACAACGACGTGGCGATGCAGAAGGGCGTGTCGATCAAGGCAGCGATGGACAACCTCAACATCCTCATAGGCAGCACCTGGGAACAGGGATTCATTCGTTTCAACCAGTTCTACAAGGTCTTCGTCCAGGCCCAGCCAGCGTTCCGGCGCTACCCAGAAGATATGGACAACCTGTTCGTCAAGAACGACAAAGGGGACATGGTTCCCTACTCCGCGTTCATCACGCGCCGAAAGACGATGGGTTTGAATGAGATCACCCGGTATAACTTGTATACCTCCGCCTCCATTCAATGCGCGCCGGCTACCGGCTTCAGCACCGGGCAAGCCATCCAGGCGATCAAGGAGCTCGCTGCCGACCCCGATATATTGCCTCGCGGTTTCGACATCGGCTGGTCGGGTCTCTCTTACGACGAGTCAAGGAAGGGAAACGAGTCAGTTTATATCTTCCTCATCGTCGTCTTCTTCGTCTATCTGGTACTGGTCGGGCAGTATGAGAGTTTCTTCCTACCCCTGGCTGTGATCCTGTCGCTGCCGGTCGGGCTCTTCGGTACATTCCTTTTCCTGCAGCTCATGGGGCTGGCCAACGACGTCTACGCCCAGATCGGTCTGGTCATGCTGGTCGGTCTGCTCGGCAAGAACGCGATTTTGATCGTCGAATTCGCGGTGCAACGGCGCCGGGAGGGTGTCAGTCTCTGGGATGCGGCCGTCGAAGGAGGAAAACTGCGATTCCGGCCCATCCAGATGACCTCCTTCGCCTTCATCGCCGGTCTTCTTCCGTTGGTCGTTGCCACTGGCGCAGGGGCGATCGGGAACCGAACCATTGGCACCACGGGAGCCGGCGGCATGCTCGTGGGAACCGTGATTGGAGTCCTGGTCATTCCCGGACTTTACTACATATTCGGCAAATTGGCCGACGGGCGAAGCCTGATCAGGAATGATGACGATGAACCGCTTGAGGTGGACGAACCACTCAGTGAAATCTTCGAACACGGACCAAGCGGCTCACGCGACTTCCGCGACTTCCGCGACTTACACGGCTCGCATGACTTACACGACCCACACGACTCACACGGCTCACATGACTTACACGACCCACACGAAACATGAGATGCGCTTTTTGAGATAGCGATCGCTCGGAGCATCCTGCTGGGTCTGCCTTCCCATGAAACCCCCGTCTCCGTCCCGCGGGTTCGGTACAAGACCCGCGGGAAAGCTTCACAGGTCGGGATCGAAGAGTTTTTCAATGACCCGATCCTTGGAAATCGAGCCACTTTGAGGAGACGCGGATTCGACAGATAGGCTCCAGGCGTCCCACCTCTTCTCTCGGGAGCCGCGCTCAATCGAATCTGTATGACGTGGCATTGGTCCATGCCACCAGGGCAGGGGCGTCGGGGAATCGCTCCATCGGGACCACGAGAGCCGGCGGGGTGCTGCTGGGCACCTTGATTGGGTCCTGGCCATTACCGACCTCTATTCGGCGGTGGTGGCCCGGTCGCCCATTCTCCACCGTTTCCATTCGCTGACATTTTCACACTGCTTCCCGCTCGTTCGCGCCGGAATTTTCGGACTTGCGGGCACAACCGATAAAGTCCATTCGCCTTATCGGTCGAAGGAAGAAGCAGTGGCGATTGCTTCCAGCATGGCGCTGGTTCCGCCGTACTGTGCTATCCCAAAGCCGGATATCCGGCTCTCGGTCGATGCCAATCAGGAGATAGGCATGGTTGTTCAGGAGTGTCCAGCCGTTAGTCCTGTGATGACCTCGACGCCTCCCCACCGCCGGGTCCTGACGTTACGACGAGAATCAGCCAGACGAAACACGGCAAGAAACTCGCAGATCGTCCACGGAGCGATTCTCGCCCCGGAATCGGGCATTGTTTCCAAATTCGCCCGATCCTTCTTGTAAACCGACGCGTGTCCACTCGGAGACTCCTCTCGATCGAGGAACCTCCGCGAGCGAGACGATGGCCACGACTGCTACACGGGGCTCAATTCTTACCCGGACGGTCGTGACGCCCGAGATTTGTTAGCCGATTCCGATGCCGCCGGCGGATGGCCGAATACCCTTTCGTGGTCGAACTGACAGGGACGACGCGGATGAACCAATTGGTGCGATTCTTGGACACAAAGCACCCGCAGCGCGCTCTCGCGATCGCGATCGCCTGCAGCTTCCTGCTGGTTCTGCCGTCCTGTATTCCCCTTCTCCGACGCCCGGCGCCAGGTCCAAACTTGCCGGAAAACTTCGATCTCCATCAGGCGGACCCGAAATCAGACTTGCCGCAGGTCTCTGAAGACACCAGTTCGGACAACTCAGCCAACGTCATGGTCGAAGACTTCTTCCCTGATCCAATGCTCTTGAACCTGATCCACCAGGCACTGGTCAATAACCAGGAACTGAGGATCATGAATGAGGACGTCCTGATCGCCAGTTACGAAATCCTGGCGCGGCAAGGTGCGTACTTTCCCTTCGTGACGGCGGGAGGCGGCATTTCGCTGAATAAGGTCAGCCAGTTCACGATTGAGGGTGCCGGAATCCGCGACGACCCGTTTCTCCCTGGGAAATTCTTCCCCAATCCGCTGCCGAATTTCGCCCTGGGTCCCACGTTCTTCTGGACACCCGACATCTGGAGGCAATTGCATAATGCCAGAGATGCGGCGGGCCAGCGCTACTTTGCCATCGGTCAGGGGCGGAACTACTTCGTGACCCAACTGATCGCGGAGATCGCGGACAATTATTACGGGCTGATCGCGCTCGATAAGCGGCTTGAGAACCTGGATAACATCATCGCTCTGCAAGAGCAAAACCTGGCGTTCGCCCAGGCGGCGAAGCAATTTGCCCGCGGCACCGAACTGGCTGTCCAGCGGTTCCTGGCCGAGGTTCGCAGGAACCAGAGCGAAAAACTGATCGTCAAGCAGGACATCATCCAGGTCGAGAACCGGATCAACTTCCTTGTCGGGCGCTTCCCACAACCTGTCGAACGCTTGTCCGGGAACACGATCGATCAATACATCAATCTGAAATTGCATCCGCTGAGTATAGGGGTGCCCGCGCAGCTACTACAGAACCGCCCCGACATCCGCCAAGCCGAGAACGAGATCAGGGCAGCCGGGCTCGACGTGCTGGTAGCCAAGAAGCGATTCTTGCCCGTGGGAACCATCACCTCCGGAGTTGGCTACGAGGCCTTCAACATGAGGTATTTGTTCATCACTCCGGAAGCCCTGGTTGCCAATGTCGCTGGTAACCTCGCGGGGCCGTTGATCAACTTCAAAGCGATCAAGGCCGACTACCTCGGCGCGAACGCGCGGCAACTTCAAACCATCTACCACTACCAGCGCGTCATCATCAACGCCGTCAACGAAGTGGTCAATCGCATATCCAAGGTGCAAAATTACCTCAAGAGCATCGAGATCAAGAAGCAGGCCGTCACCGCCCTCGAGCTATCAGTGATGGCCGCCACCAGCCTTTTTCAGAATCCCCGCGCCGGAGTGAACGTCGATTACCTGGACGTGCTGACCGCCCAGCGTGAGCTCCTGGATGCGAGAAGGATCTTGATCGACACCAAGAGGGAGCAACTGTCGGCCATCATCAACACCTATCAAGCCCTCGGCGGCGGCGGCTATTTGTTCCCGATTCCCTTCCCGAAACCCTTGCAAGATTTCTATCACAAGCATTCGAAACACGGTCATCCGACCGCTCTGGTGGAAGGGGCAACCCAACCACTTCCACCACTTCCGCCGGGAGCGCAAGTGAGTCCGCAACCCGTCCCGGCACCACCGCCCACAAACGGCCCGCAGCTCTTCCCGGCACCAGCGGCGGGAAGAGGTGCGCAACCGGCTCCAGCTCCTGCGGCGGCAAATAGTGCGCAACCAGTTCCAGCACCAGCGGACGACAGAGCTCCCGATGCGCTTCCAGCACCGATGGGCGGCGGTACCGGAACCGGGTCCGGATCAGGCTCCAGCACCGGAGGCAGCCGTGGGACCTGAGGAGAGTCGCCCATGCGGCAGGGACGGGCCTGCTTGCCGAATTGCTGACTCGGGGCCTCGATGATGCTTCCTGGCGTCAGCAAGATCCGGCAAAACTTCTGGACGCTCGATTCTTTCCATTCGCGTCCGGCTTGCCTTTAATGGACCTTGGTAAGCCAGTCCGGGAGGCAATGGCAGCGTGGCCTGCCCTCCTGACCATCATGACCCGACTTGCGATACCAAGAGCCTTTCCATGCACAAAGCAAAAGCCTATTCCGCAGCCAGTGCGACGTCCAGACTCGCCTCAGACACGATACCGCGCCGCGACTCGACCGAGCACGACGTACGGATCGAGATCCTCTTCTGCGGAGTTTGCCATTCCGATCTTCACCAGGTGCGCAACGAGTCGAAAGAATTCATGCCCACGACGTACCCGGTCGTCCCGGGTCACGAGATCGTCGGGCGGGTCTCGGAGGTCGGTTCCAAGGTCACCAGGTTCAAGCCCGGCGACCTCGCCGGGGTCGGCTGCCTGGTCGACTCAGACCGTACCTGCCCCCAGTGCCAGGCCGGCCTCGAGAACTTCTGCCCGAGCATGACGCTGACCTACAACTCGCCGGACAAGCACCTCGGCGGGGTCACCTACGGCGGCTATTCCGATAGCATCGTGGTTAACGAGCGTTTCGTGGTCCGCGTCCCCGCGAATCTGGAACTCGCGGGGGCGGCTCCGCTGCTCTGTGCGGGCATCACGACCTACTCGCCATTGCGGCCACTGGAAGGTCGGCCCTGGCCAGAAGGTCGGAATCGTTGGCCTGGGCGGCCTCGGTCACATGGGCGTCAAGTTCGCACGTGCACTCGGTGCACATGTCGTGATCTTCACAACGTCGGCTCACAAGCGAGAAGACGCCTTGCGTCTTGGCGCCGACGAGGTCGTCGTCTCCCGCAATGCGAATGAGATGCAAAAGCATGCCGGCAGCTTTGATTTCCTGCTTGACACCGTCTCGGCCGATCACGACATCAACGCCTACCTCAGCCTTTTGCATGTCGATGGGAACCTCACGCTGGTTGGCGCATCGCCGAAACCGCTTGGGGTCGCTGCCTTCGCGCTCATCGGCGGGCGTCGCAGTCTGTCCGGCTCGGCCATCGGCGGCTTGCGGTAACTCAGGAGATGCTCGACTTCTGCGGCGAGCACAACATCACCTCCGACGTCGAGGTCATCCCCATCCAGAAGATCAACGAAGCCTATGAGAGGTTACTCAAGAGCGATGTGAAGTACCGATTCACAATCGACATCGCGTCTCTCAAGTCCGAGGTTTTCGACGCGATTTAAGACAACCCCCACGGCACGGCACTCGGAGAGTCGAGGTTTGGCGCGGTTGTCTGAATCGAGGTTGGAATTCCCTTACCTGGATCCAGTGTCCCCGGAACTCGCCTACTGATCATCGCTCATCGCAATCGCTCCGTTTGCTCAACAATCATTCAACGGGTGCAGGACCACCGTTGAGGGCTTGTCCACGAGCCAGTGATTCGTGCGCCAAGCGGTCGGGCTCGAGAAGGACGCCCTGTGGAGGTTACTTGCTGAATAGTCTGTTGAACAGATCTCAAACATTGGTATCATCATGCAGGTTTGGCAGGCTAGAAATTTTCGCCCGAAAGAAATTCGCGACCGACAAGTGCAGTAGATGACGCGTATCGTAATATTCGCAGTTGTCAGTTTGCTCGACCCGATCATCGGGTTTGCCGGGCAAGTCCGCGCACAGTCTTCAGCGAAGGTGTTTGAAGAAGTTTTCGAGACCGAGATCCGGCCGGTGCTGATGGAGACCTGCTTCCCCTGCCATGGCGGCAAGGAGACCAGCGGGGGGCTCAGGGTCGGCACGCGTGATGAGCTGGTTCGCGGAGGCGACAGCGGTCCGGCGATTGTTCCCAAGCAACCCGCCGAGAGCCTGATGATCCAGGCGATCGGGCATGGCGACGATGCGCTCAAGATGCCACCTGCCAGGAAGCTGCCCGACGCGACGATCGCGGCGTTGACGCGCTGGGTCGCGGAGGGCGCGCCCTGGCCGGAAACGGACCGGCGTGCGGCGATCAAGCCGGCGTCTGCACCTCCTCGGCACTGGGCGTTCGAGCCGGTCAAAGCGGTTCAACCGCCGCCCGATCCCAGCGGTTGGTCGGTTCACCCGATCGATCGCTTCATCGCAGCCGGTCACCGGGCTGTCGGCATCCGGCCCGTTGCCGACGCGGATCGCCGGACGTTGATCCGGCGCCTCAGCTTCGATCTGATCGGATTGCCTCCGAGTCCCGATGACATTGCGGAGTTTGTCGCCGACGTTCGCCCCGACGCTTTGGCTCGCGAGATTGATCGCTTGCTGGCCTCTCCCCATTACGGCGAGCGCTGGGGCAGACACTGGATGGACGTGGCCCACTATGCCGACACGGCCGGCGACAATGCCGACTACCCCGTCCCGGAACTCGTTCGCTATCGCGATTACGTCATCGACGCGCTGAACATGGATCTTCCTTTCGACCAGTTCGTGCGCGAACAGCTCGCTGGCGATATTCTGGCAACGCAGGGCGGACCCAGAGGCATCGCCGCGCCGATTGTCGCCACGGGCTTCCTGGCGCTGGCGAGGCGATACGCAACCGGACCCTATGAGCTCTGGCACCTGACGCTCGAGGACGCTATCGAGACGACCGGACGGGCTTTTCTGGGGCTGACGTTGCGGTGTGCGCGGTGCCACGATCACAAGTATGATCCGATAACCCAGCGCGACTATTACGCCCTTTACGGCGTCCTCGCCAGCACAAAATTCCCCTATGCCGGTTCCGAGGAGTTTCAGACCAAGAAGTTTCCCCGGCAAAACTTCGTTCCGACTGCTGCTCCCGATCTGGTCGCGGCCCAAGTCAGCGCGGGGAACGAGCGAATGAAAGCGCTGGAGCGCGAGATCGCCAACCTTGAGGGCAAGCAAAAGGGAAAAGCCACGCCGGGAGAGTCAATCAAGGCTGATGCCGCTCGACTCGCGGCGTTACGCAACGAGCAGGAAGGGCGGCGGCGGGCGGGGTTACCCCTGGAACTGCCCTGCGCGTATGCCGTCTCGGAGGGCGAGGTTCAGGATGCCGCGATCCAGCGCGGAGGGGATCCCGGCCGACCCGGAGCGGTGGTTACGCGCGGAGTGCCCCGGCTCGGGTTCCTGAGCGCGACTCCTCCGTCCGTTGCGAAAGGCGCATCTGGCCGGTTCGAGCTGGCAAAGTGGATCACCCGAGCCGATCATCCCCTGACGGCCAGGGTGATCGCAAACCGGATCTGGCAGTATCATTTTGGTCGAGGTATCGTCGCGACTTCGTCGAACTTTGGCGTGCGTGGAGATCCGCCGAGTCACCCGGAATTACTCGACTGGCTGGCCGCGAGGCTGGTCGTCAGCGGCTGGTCGATCAAGGACCTGCACCGCCAGATCTTGCTCTCGCGCACCTACCGGCTATCGAGCGATTTTGACGAAGGAAATGCCGGCATAGACCCGGCCAACCGCTGGCTCTGGCGGTTCGACCGTCGCCGGCTCGACGCCGAGTCAATTCGCGACGCCATGCTGGCCGTCGCGGGCGAGCTCGATCGCCGCAGTCCCCCGGCGCACCCGTTTCCGCCCATCGAAGACTGGCACTGGACCCAGCACGGCGCATTCAAGGCCGTTTATCCGGGCAACCAGCGGAGCGTCTTCCTGATGACCCAGCGGCTGGTGAAGCATCCGTTCCTGGCGATCTTCGACGGTCCGGATACCAATACCTCGACTGACGTCCGCGCCCGCTCGACGGTTCCTCTTCAGGCGCTGTATCTCATGAACAACCCGTTCGTCGTGGAGCGATCGGCCGCGCTGGCCCGAAGGCTTTTGAATGAAGCCTTCGACATATCGAGTCGCATTGATCATGGCTGGGAGCTCGCCTGGGGCCGGCCGCCGTCGGCTCGGGAGAGGGCGCAAGCGGCCCGCTTTCTGACAACTTGCAAGACTGCAGCTCAGACCAGCGGGGTCGGTAGCGACCAGCAGGAGCTCGAGGTCTGGAGCAGCCTGGCCCGGATTCTTCTGACCGCCAACGAGTTTCTTTATATCGACTGACGTGTTTCGCCCCGGCGGCCTCTTCACGCCGCCGAATCGCAGGAGTTGGCCGCTCATGAAAAACCGTCAACACCGGTGCAATCGGCTCGAACGCCGCGGTTTTCTGAAGTCGGCCGCCGCCATGACCGCCGCCACGATTCCCGGTCGATACGCCTGCCTGGTCGAGGCCGCGGAGCAGGGGGGCGGTGGCCTGCTCGCACCCCGCCCAACGCACCATGCCTCGGCGGCCCGGCAGTTGATCGTGATCTTTCTATCCGGCGGGTTTTCCCATGTCGACACGTTCGACTACAAGCCCAGGTTGAACCGCGACAGCGGGAAGCCGGTTCCGTCGTTTGGGCTCAGGGCCGACGAGACCAGCAACCGGCCGCTGCTGGGCTCGCCATTTCAATTCCGACCTTGCGGACGGTCGGGCCTGATGATCAGCGAGCTCTTTCCGCACCTGGGTGGCGTGGCGGACGAGCTCTGCGTGATCCGGTCGCTGCATACCGACATTGTCGAGCATTTTCAGGCGGTCCTGGCGATGCACACGGGCTCGGCCACGGTGCCGCTACCCAGCCTGGGCGCCTGGATCAGCCACGGCCTGGGGACATTCAATCAGAACCTGCCCTCACACGTCGTGCTCTGCGAGCACTTGCCTTACGGAGGTTCCCAAATCTGGGATAGCAGCTTCCTGCCGCCAATCCATCAGGGAGTGCGAATCATTCCCGGACCGGAGCCGATCCCGGACCTGAACCCACCGGCTCGCCCGGCTTCACTTCGCGAACTGGAACGCTTGATGCTTCAGGAGGTGAACCTCGAGCACGCGCGGGCACGGCCCGGCGACGGCGAGCTCCGGGCGCGGATCGCGACCTACGACACGGCGCGGAATGATTCGCGAGGCTCCCGAGATTCTTGATGTCCGCGACGAGCAGGCGGCCACCAGGGCACTTTATGGAGTGGCCAACGGCGACAAGAAGTCGTTCGGCTACCAGTGTCTGATCGCCCGCCGGTTCATCGAGCGGGGAGTGCGCGTGGTCGAGCTGATCGACACGGGGTCGAGCGACAACTGGGACGCCCATGGCAACATGCAGGATCATCGTCCCAAGGCGGCACGCGTCGATCGTGCCATCGCGGCCTTGATCCGCGATCTCAAAGGGCGTGGTCTCCTCGACCAGACGCTGATCGCGATCTGCACGGAATTTGGCCGCACGCCCTGGACCGACGGTCCAGGCGCCAAGGGCCGCAACCACTACGCCAAGGCGTTCTCGGCGCTTCTGGCCGGTGCGGGCGTGCACGGGGGCTTCGCCCACGGCGTCACCGACGAATTCGGAATCAACATCCTGGCCGATCCCGTGCACGTTCACGATTATCACGCCACGATCTTGCACCTGATGGGTATCGATCACACCCGCCTGGCCTATCGCTACGCGGGCCGCGACTTTCGATTGACCGACGTGGATGGCAAGGTGGTTCGCCAGATCCTCGCCTGACGGGCGAACCTCAGGCCTGCCGGCGACGTCCCGAACGTTTCGCACAGTACCGGGAAAGCGTTTCTCGCAACCTGTCGAGATTCACGGGTTTCACGAAGTGCTCGTCAAATCCGACGCTTCGCGATCGTGCCAGATCTTCCGCCTGGCCGTACCCCGTCATGGCAACCAGCACGGGACGCTCGGAACCAAACTTGTCTCGAAGCCGTTCCGCGGCCTGGTAGCCGTCGATTCCCGGGAGACCGATGTCGAGGAAGATCACGTCGAACGCTTCGGCGGAAGCCGCTTCGATCGCCGACTGGCCATCATGGACAACACGGACTTCATAGCCCCAGAGGGTAAAGACCCGCGCGAGACTCCGGGCAGCATCCTGACTATCATCGACCACAAGAACCCGCAGGCTGGGTGCGTGACTGTCATCGTCGGGGGAGGCGTGTTCGGTTGAGCCGGGTGATGAATGATCGCGGGTGATCGCCGGCAAGCGAACGATGAATTCGCTGCCTTGACCGGGGCCGCGGCTGCGGGCACTCACTGTGCCGTCGTGCAGCTCCGTCAAGCTGCGCACCAGCGTCAGGCCGATACCGAGCCCTCCTTGCGAACGATCCAGCGAGCGATCCGCCTGGGCAAAGAGGTCGAAGACGCGGGGCAACATCTCGGCGCTCAGCCCAATCCCGTTATCCAGCACCCGCACGACCGCTTCGTGATCCTGACGTTCGGCGGCCAGGACGATCTTCCCTCCCCGATCGGTGTACTTTGCGGCGTTGTTCAGCAGGTTGGCCACGATCTGCGCCAGCCGGGTCGGGTCGCCTTCGACCCAGATCGACTCGGACGGGTACGAGGTGACGAGCTCGTGACCGCTCCCCTCGATCAGGGGCCGGGAGGTCTCCACGGCCTGGTGCAAGATCGTGTTGAGTTCCAGGGGAACCTTCTGAAGACGCACTTGGCCGCGCGTGAACCGCGAGACATCGAGCAAATCATCCAGCAGGCGCGCCATGTGCACGATCTGGCGTCGCGCGATATTGAGCGCCTCGTCGGTCGCCGTCGCGTTGTGGCGGGCGAGCCGGATGGCCTCGAGCGCGTTGGCGATCGGGGCAAGCGGGTTGCGCAGCTCGTGGGCGAGCATTGCCAGGAACTCATCCTTCCGCCGGTCGGCCACGGCGAGCTCGTCGGCACGCCGCCGCAGCTCTTCTTCCAGCCGCCTGCGCTCGGTGATGTCGGAAGCGATGCAAAGCCCTCCCTTGAGGTCGCCGCTGGCGTCGCGAATGGGATCGACGGTGACACGAAGCCAACGCTCGCCCAGCGTCAGCTCGACGGCCTCGCGCTGGCCGGTCTCGAGCATCCGCAGAAAAGGAGAGGTTTTCGGGTTGTGCTCAATCGAGAAAAGTTCGTGGATATCTTGGCCGGAGAATTCGTTCCATGACGTGCCGAGCATCGCCTCGATGGCCGAATTGACCTGCACCGCCCGGCCGCCACGATCCAGCAGGATGACTCCGTCATTGATGGCGTCGAAGGTGACCTGCCACTGCTTGGTCGAGATCTGGGCCGCCTCTTCGGCCGTCCGCGCCCTCAGCAAGGCCTTGACCGTAGCCACCAGCTCCAGCGGCTCCAGAACATCGGTCAAGTAGCCGTCCGCTCCCCCTTCCAGGCCGTGAATGCGATCTTCGATGTCCACGAATGTCGTGGAGATATGAAGCACGGGGATCGCGGACGTTGCGGGATCTTCCTTGATTCGCCGGCAAACCTCGAATCCGCTCACGTCGGGCAGCTTGACATCGAGGATGATCAGAGCCGGCTTCTCCGCGGCGAGCCGAAAGGCGTCGGCTCCGGTCATACCCTCACGGGTCAAGAAACCCGCCTTGCGGAGTATCTTGGAAATCGCGTGCCGCTTCGCTTCGTCATCGTCGATGATTAGCACGGTTTCGGGAGACCGGCCCACCATATCACCGCTCCGTGCCGGCAGGGTTCAAGCTCAGGCCGGCCCGGACCAGGGCCTCACGAATCCTCAAGAAAGCCTCCTCAGCCGTAGCGGCCGACTTGGAAAGAATCGCAGCCGTGCCGGCCGAAAGCCGTCGCCGCTCTTCCTCGCTCAAGATTGCCGAAGTGTTCAGAATAACGGGAATGCCTCTGGTCACGGAATCAGACTTCAGAGCTTCATGAACTTGAAAGCCGGTCATATCCGACATGATCAGATCGAGGAAAATCACGTCGGGCCGCTCTTCCCGGGCCCGGCGAATACCCTCCTCGCCACTCGACGCCTCCAGGATAGCAAATCGCCCCTGAGCGGTTAATAGGCCCTTGATCACGTAGCGATCGGCTTCATTGTCGTCGATGATCAGGATCGTGCTCCGCGATTCGCCCTCAAGCAACGCGCCGAGCCGGCTCAGCAACCAGTCGCGGTCGATGGGCTTGAGACAGAAGTCGGTGGCGCCAAGAGCCAACGCTTGCTCTTTGCCGTCGATGATTGTCAGGACGAAGATCGGGATGTCGCTAGTAGCGGCTTGCCCCTTGATCTCCGCGAGCAAACTCCAGCCCGAGTCGGCCTCGAGGGCGATGTCCATCACTACGGCCAGGGGACGAACGCGACGCAGGGCGCGACGAGCCTCGCCCAAGGTTCTGGCCGGCAAGACCTGAAAGCCAGATCCTTCGAGATGCTTCTCGTAGAGGAGCAGGTCGACAGGATCGTCGTCGACAACCAGTACGGGCGACAGACTTGGGTTCAGCCGCCAGAACGACTCGCGCGGCTCCTCGGCGACTTCGCAGGCCCGGTAGACCCTGGGAATCACCGCGATAAAGGTCGAACCCACCCCCGGCTCACTCCGCACCGAGACCCTGCCGCCGAGCAGATCGGCAAGCTTGCGCGAGAGGGGCAAGCCCAGTCCGGTACCCTTCACCTGTTTTTGAACAGGTCCTTCGATCTGATTGAATTCCTCGAAAACGCGCCTCTGGTCCTTGCGGGCGATGCCAATTCCGGTGTCGCTCACCGTGAAGATCACCGTGTCGCCAGGACCGGGCTCGGCCGCGAGCCGGATCTCTCCCCTCTGGGTGAACTTCACGGCGTTGGAGAGGAAGTTTCGAAGGATCTGCGTCACCTTGCCTTCATCGGTCTGGAGCGTCGCGACTTCATGGGGCGGTTCAACATTCAGAACCACGGACCCATCGGTCAAGAGCGGCTGCGTTGTACCCCGCAAGATCTCGAACAGGTCGGCAATCTCGAAGGACTCTGCCCGAATAACCGCCTTGCCCGCCTCGACCTTCGCCAGGTCCAGCAGATCGTTGACAAGCGCGGCGAGGCCCTCGGCCGCCTTGCGAATGAAGTGAATCTCTTTCTCCTGTTCGGCGTTCAGATCGCCGCTGCTGCCGTTGAGGAGAAAGCCCGACATGGTCAGAATCGTGTTCAATGGAGAGCGGAACTCGTGGCTCATGTTCGACAAGAAACGTGACTTGAGATCCGAGATCCGGCGCAGCTCCTTGGCATTCTCATCGAGCTCGGAATACAGGGCGACCACACCGCGATTGGTCTCCTCGAGTTCGCGGGTGTGCAATTCGGCGAGTTCCGCCTGGCGATCACGAAGTTCCTGGAGGGTGCGAAGCAGTTCCTGGTTGCGGATCTGAAGCTCTTCGGTCAACCCCTGAGGCCTGTGTTTCGCCAGCTCTGCAGAGAGCTTGGCCAGCTCGGGTTGCGTCCATGGTGTCGATCGTTTCGGCAGTCTCTTGATCATCGTGAGAGTGACGCCCTTCTCCGATGATCCGATCTCGAATTCATCCATGAGCCGCTTCGCGCCCAGGATCTCCACACCCAATTCGGTGGCCGGGACGTGCTGCCCGTCGAGAATCGCCTGAAAGTCTTTGATCCCCGGGTTCCGCTCGTGAACGCGAATCAAGAGCCCCGGCGCTGGTCCTGGATGGATCTGGAACTCGATCTTCCCGCCACCCGCGAACTGAAACGCGTTGCGGGCGATTTCGGATACCGCGGTCGCGATCCGCGTCTGATCGAGCGGGGCGAAGTTGAGCAACCCGGCAATCTGCCGGGCCCGCTGCCGCGCCAGCAGGATATCGGGCTCGAGCCGGACGTCCAGGGTCAACAAGGGTAAGCTCATTACCGGCTCCCGTCCCCTTGTCGGGCCACCACAACCGTGGTGTCGTCCCGGGCCCGTTTGAAGTCTCTGTAGAGCACGCCGGCGACGAGACCTGGATGACATGCGCCCAGTCCGGCATAACGGCTGACTTGCCACTGGGTACCAAGTCCATCCGAGTACATGACCAGTAACGAGCCCGAAAGCCAGGGATAGGTGAACTCCTGAATCTTGCGAATCGTGTGCCCGGCCGTGCCGTTATGAGATACCATGCTTGCACGACGGACCTCATCGGCAGGATTGAGCACGAGACCGGAGATGTTGCCCACTCCGGCGTACCGGACTTCTTCGCGGTCGCGGTCAAGCCGGGCAACGGCAATCGCCGCACCCCTCGTAGCTCGAAGCGCGGAGTGCGCCGCGCGGATGACCTCGGCGGGGCCCATCGCGGCCGTCTCGCGGAAGACGGCAACGGCCTCCCGGGCGGCTTCGGCGGCCTGCGGGCCGTGCCCCAGTCCGTCTACAACCAGAACCGTGGGCCGCCCTTCGGGCTCCTCAATAGCCCAGGAATCTCCGCAAACCTCCTCGCCGGCCAGAGGAGTGTTGAGAACGCCGAATGCCAGGCCTGCCGGTGTACAGTCTTGCTGACCGGGCCTGGCCCAGATTCTTGCCAGAACGACCGTCCCGACACCCGGCAACGAATGGATGTCAAAGAAAGACGAGAGCCGCCCCATGGCGCCCAGTCCCGCACCCGGCGAGCCCGCTGTCGAGAAACCGTCGCTCCGGCAGCGCGCGACATCCTCCATGCCCGGCCCGCGGTCCAGAGCGAGGATTTCGATTCCGCTGGTCACGCCCCATTCCAGCCCCTGGATGATGATCTCGCCAGCCGTGGCATGTTTCCAGAGGTTGGTGGCCGCCTCGGTAACCAGGATGGCCACTTTCCCTCGCTCGGTCTCATCGAACCCAAGACGACCGGCCAGGGCAGTCGCGGCTCGCCTGGCCTCTCCCGCCATGGAGGCATCATCGATGGTCAGGACGATGGGGCTACCGGCACTCGTGATCACTTCCACCTCGTGATGGTGACCCGGGTGCCTTCACCGACGCGTGAATCAAGCTCGAACTCATTGACCAGCCGCTTGGAGCCGCTCAAACCCATTCCCAATCCCTTTCCCGTCGTGTACCCGTCGGTCATCGCTTTCTCGATGTCGACAATCCCGGGCCCCTGATCCTCGAAAGTCAGTCGCAAACCGCGACGGTGGTCTTTCTCCAGGGCTTCGAGCCGGACAGTTCCGCCGCCGCCGTAATCCAGCGTATTGCGTGCCAGTTCGCTGGCCGCGGTGATCATCTTGGTCTGGTCCACCAGGCTGAATCCCAGGTCAATGGCCCATTTGCGCACAGCCTGGCGCACCAACACCACGTGATCCGAGGCTCGGATCTCCATGGTGTCATCCTTGGTCACGACCATCGCCGGTCTCCCAAAACCGCCGTCGCGTCGCGGACCGCAAGAGCGCCATCCCCTTTTCCACGTCGAGCGCGGTGCGAACGCCGGTCAGAGATAAACCGAGTTCCACCAGGGTGATGGCAACGGCCGGACGCATACCGACGACAACCGTCTCGGCGTCGAGGACGCTCGACATGGCGGCGATCGTGCCGATCATCCGGCCGATGAAGGAATCGACCATGTCCAGCGATGAGATGTCGATCAGCACGCCGTGGGCACCGGTCTGCGCGATCCTCTCGGTCAACTCGTCCTGAAGTGTCGTGACCAGGCGGTCGTGCATGTCCACCTGGATCGTGACGAGCAAATAATTGCCCATCCTGAGTATTGGAATTCGTTCCACCGGGTGCCAAACTCCTCAAGATCGGCCCCGCACACGACGGACCGTACGCCCGCTGCGTTCGAGGGCAAGTGCAAACGCATCGGCCAACGAGGCTTTTGTCGTCACATCGCCAAGATCCACTCCCAGGTGGACGATCGTCTGGGCGATCTGGGGGCGGATACCGCTGATGATGCATTCGGCACCCATCAACCGCGCCGCGGTCACTGTTTTCAGCAAGTGCTGGGCCGTGAGTGTGTCGACCGTTGGCACCCCAGTGATGTCAATCACGGCAATGCTCGATCCGGTCTCGACGATCTTCTGCAAGAGCGATTCCATGACAACCTGGGTCCGCGCACTGTCCAGCGTCCCGATCATCGGAAGTGCCAGGATGCCGTCCCAGAGCTTCACGACCGGAGTCGAAAGTTCAAGCATTTCCTGCTGCTGACGCGAGATTACTTCTTCGCGTGCTTTCTGGTAGACCTCGGTGGTGTAGAGGCCGAGATTGTCGATCAGTTTATTGACCGCCCAGGTCTGCTCGGCAAGCGCTTCGGGGTCCCTGGCATATTCGCGGCGGAGCCGATCGAACAGGGGTTTTTTGAGGGAAAACACGAACGCCGCTGTTTCGCTCGGAGAGAAGCCTTGCAGACCCCGCGATCGGGACAGATTGGCAAGCATCTCCCGCACGCCACTCCAATGCGGCCCGAGCGTGTCGTCGAGCGAGCCATTCTTCACCGCCGTCTTGAGCAGACGCAAGAATTCTTCGCTCTGGTCGCGCAGTTCCGACTCCTTGATCTTCCCCGCGCGTCGAGGCGCTGTGCACCGATTGCTCCTTGATCCAGTCGGCCAGCAGCTCCGTCTCATGATCCGCGAGCACTCCTGGTATGCCCTTCCCATTATTGGTCATCTCGATCTGACTCCTGGAAGAATATCAAGGTAAAGCCGTCTTCCGGCTTTGGTCTTCCGTTACATATTCTCGATCGGCTCAGGGCCCGAGCGTTCGAACTGATCAGGTGTTGCCTCGATCAACTGCCGACGACGCATTTCTCTTGAGCGGCCACAAAATGGATTTCCCATATTCTTGACATCAACACGGACACTGCCCGTTACCAGGCCTCCCCAAGAAGCGTAATTGTAGAGAACGATCTCGATCTGAAACAAGAGCCAGGATGAACGCAGGTGCGCCTTAACGAATCGACCGCGCTCCAACCATCAGTCCAAAAGCAATTCACTGGACAGCCAAACTCAGTCGAGGCGGCAATGCCAACCGACTCTCGTTCTTACCTGGTTTTGCGCAAGGCCGGTGCGACGACCTGAAAACCAGTTTCATCGAATCTGGGCGGTCGTCTACGCGTCGACAAGGTCCTCATACTGAGGATACCAGATGAAGCTATCCAGCACCGAATCAATGGCCTGATCAGGAATCAACCGGCCCAGGTTCAGGCGACGGGCTTCGCGGATGACGCCGGCGGCGATGGTGCGGGCAACCCTGCGCAGGTGGCTCTGGTCGGGATAGATCCGGCCCACGGCCAGATCGTCTTCGGTGACGCAGGAAGCAAGGGCCTCGGCGGCGATCAGGAACATCGACGCGCTCACTTCGTTGGTCTCGGCAAGGATCGCCCCGAGGCCGATTCCCGGGAAGATGTAAACGTTGTTGGCCTGGCCGATGTGGCGCACCGACCCACCAAATTCGACGGGCCCGAACGGGCTGCCGGTGGCCACGATGGCCCGACCGTCGGTCCAGTGCAGGGCCTCGTAGGGGCTACACTCGATTTTCGACGTGGGATTGCTCAGCGGCAGGATGATCGGGCGATCGACGTGCCTGGCCATCTCGCGGATCACCGCCTCGCTGAAGACACCGGGGTTGCCTGTCGTACCGATCAGCACCGTCGGCTTGACTCGCGCGACGACTTCAAGCAGGGGAAAGGGGCCGTCGCCGTTGAACTCGTAGTGATTCACGTCGTCGCGCGTCCAGCCGAACTCGGTCTTGTACGGGTCACGCTCATCGCGGCGATCGAAGACCAGGCCTTGAGAATCAACCATGGCCTGAGCGCGGCGGATCGTCGTGGCGTCGGCACCGTCCTTGGCAAGGCCGGTTTTCACCAGCCGGGCAATGCCCACGCCCGCCGCTCCCGCGCCCAGATACACGATGCGCTGGTCGGCAAGCCGTCCGTGTGTGATGCGGAGTGCCGAAAGAATACCCGCCAGCGTGACCGCCGCGGTCCCCTGGATATCGTCGTTGAAGCAGGGGATCCGCTTGCGATAGCGATCCAGAAGCATGAGCGCGGTATTCTTGTGAAAGTCTTCCCATTGCAAGAGCGCGTGCGGGAACACCCGGCGCACGCCGTCAACAAACGCCTCGATGAACTCCTCGTACTTTTCGCCCCGCAGCCGGCGCTGGCGATAGCCGCGATAGAACGGGTCGGCCAGCAATTCGACATTGTCGGTGCCGACGTCGAGCGAGATCGGCAGGCAGACTGCCGGGTGGATGCCCGCCGCCGCGGTGTAGAGTGCGAGTTTGCCGACGGGAATCCCCATGCCGCCAGCCCCCTGGTCGCCCAGTCCGAGAATCCGTTCGTTATCGGTCACGACGATCAGTCGGACGTCCAGGTTCGGCGCGTTGCGCAACACCGAGGGTATGTCAGCGACGTCCTCCGGCGTGATCCAGAGCCCGCGCGGATTGCGGACGATGTGGCTGTAGAGCTGGCAGGCTTTCCCCACCGTTGGCGTGTAAACGATCGGCAAAAGCTCGCCGAGGTTCTCGATGAGCACCCTGTAGAAGAGCGTTTCGTTGCGGTCTTGAAGGGCGGCCAGGCCGATGTACTTTTCGAGGTTGTCGGCCTTCGCCTTGACCCGCTCGAGCTCGAGTGAGACTTGCTGCTCGATGGTGAGCCGGGCATGCGGCAAGAGTCCCCGCAGGCCGAGCCGGTCGCGTTCGGCGCGTGAAAACGAGGCCTCCTTGTTGAGCAGCGGATCACGCAACAGACGCGAGCCCCGCAGCTCCGGTTCCGCGTCCTCGAGCGCTCTTGGGCGAGCCTCGTGATCTGAAGACCGTCTGAACGACGACATGCCTGGTTCTCCGACAAAATCTGCGGGCGAGTTCATCCTCGCACCCTCGACTGACCTGCGAGGGGCTCTTCTCGTTGCGATCCGGCGGCGATTCCTCCGGCTGATCCGCCCCTGAGAATGCCACTTGACCACGTCGCCAAAATACCGGGAAGCTCGCGAATCCGCCACCTCGAGATCACCATGCCTCGTCCCGCCGATTCACCGAGAGAGCCGACAAGATCGGGACAACCTTCACCGTGGTCGTCCCAGCAAGCAAGGATTGTCAGGACGGCCATGCTACTTGGTGGGATGACTGGACACATTCTCCAGTTCGTTCAAACGTTGCTCAAGACGGTCCAGCGACTCAGTTTCCTCGTCATGAGGGTGGGGATGGTCCGGCGCGGGGGACGTGCCGCCCTTGCGATTCCGCGGCAGTGGTTGTTCCAGACGCCTGAGCCGTTCTTCGAGCTCGCTGATCCGCGCATCCAGATCGGCCTGTCGATTCGAGCCCGACGTCGTCTCTGCCGGTCTGGCGGCCGGAAACGGCAAGGTCGGCGGCATCATGGCTCGCATCCAGTCCATCGGCGCGAGGAATGGAGAGAGGTGTGTCGGCTGCTGCATTTGCTCGAGGATCGCCAGTGCCTGCCGCAGATAGCTGCGCAGGAAATCGACGACCAGGTCGTTCGCCTGAAGAATCCCATGCAGCATTGCCACGGGGAACATTTCCATCTTTTCGGGATGGCGCTCCAGAAGAATCTGGGTCAGGATCGAGCGGGTCAGGTCGTCACCTGTCCGGCTGTCGCGAACCTCGATCTTCTTACCCCCGAGCACCAGGTCTTCCAGATCCTGGAGCGTGATGTAGCGGCGTGCCTGGCGATCGTATAGCCGGCGATTGGGATAGCGCTTGATGGAGACGACTTCAGGAGCAGAACTGCCCACGGCTCACTCCTCCCAAGAGGCTCTTCGCTGGGGCCGCGACCCGCTGGCTTGCCGTTGTGCGGTCGGCTCGATCCGGATCATTGTGGTTCCATACCCAGGATCATTATGATTCCATGCCTTGCAGTAAGAATTCATTGTACGAAGAGTCATGGTGCAACTGCAATAGACTCGTCCCGTGGTGTCTCCTCAAGTCCACCATATTCCCGAGATCTCACCGCTCTGGCTCTTTGTTGCAAGTGCAGCATGATATGCTTGACAAGGCGCCGTTCTTGCGACAGTATAGAGCGTTTGTAAGGACCTCTCACGCGAGGTTTCTCTTGCCCGCCGAGGTTGGGGCCAGGTGGCCTTGTAGAGTCGTCGGAAGGAAGCGTCCAGATCTGAAGAGTCTCATCATTACCTCGTCCGAGGGGAGGATGGACCATGTTCGAGCAGATCTTCGACGAATATCGCAAGGCGGTTGATTCGTCGTTCAAGGTGCAACACGAGATGTACCGCCAGTGGATGAACGGATGGCCAGTAAAACCGCCCGACGTCGCCAAGTCCGTCGATCGCGGGATGATCAAGGAACAGATCCGATGCTACCAAAAAAAATGGAGTCAGACTCTCGCCGAAACGATGGAGAAGCATCGCGAAGTGCTCAATGAGCAATACAAGAGCGGCATCGACGCCATCGCGTCGGTATTTCGCATGACCGAAGCGAAGACATCCGAGGAATACTGGCGGCTGACTCAGGAGTTCTGGCGAAAAAGTATTGATTCCTACAAGAAGACATTCGAGACTCAGAGCAAGTATGTCGAGAGTCTGGCCGAAATGTGGCTGGACATGGTCACCCGGGGAAAGGTTTGAGTTCGCGACGGGCCATTATCTCGTCCGACGGATGCTGAGGGCGTCAAGCCCGGGTCGGCCGATACGAAATCGAGCCCGGGCTGAGCAGGGTCGAACCAGTGGCCATGACGCTGCGCCACGAGGCCCGGACGAGGAAAGAACCCCAGGTCGCTGACCGGATCAATCGGTATCATGCCAAGTTCGAGGAGCCTGGAATCATGACACCGGCCTTGATGGATCTGGTTGCCCAGCGGCAGAACACCGCTCTCTCAGAATCATTCCGGTTGTTGCGCTGCGTCTGCAACGCGTCGGGAATGCTCCGCCAGGCGGCGCAACCCCGCGGGCTCGCCAGCACCCATCGCCTGGTTTATAGCGAAGGGCCGTTGCGGTTGCTCCAGTTTCACCGGCAATCGCCTCCGATCTGGGCCGAGCCGCTCTTGATCTGCGCCGCCCCGGTGAGCCGGCCGACAATCTTGGATCTTGGCGAAAATCGCAGCGTCGTGCGGCAAATGCTGGACGCGGGATTCGACACTTACCTCCTCGACTGGGGTATCGCGACTGCGTCAGATCGTGGTCTGAGGCTTGGAGACCTGGCCGACGGGATGCTCAAGAACGTCGTCCAGTTCCTCCGCGGAAGGTCCAGGATGCCCCATTTTCACCTCATGGGATATTGTCTGGGCGGTACGATCGCCACAATCTTCACCGCCCTTTATCCCAGCGTGGTGAAAGACCTGATTCTCTTGTCGGCCCCGATTGATCTTGAGGTCGAAAAGTCGCTGCTCAAGGCCTGGGTCGGGGAAGATGCCTTCAACGCAGACTCGATCATTGATGTGTTTGGGAACTGTCCTGGCGGCTTGCTGCGATCTTTGTTCGCCCTGGTCGATCCCGTCGGTAACTTGTACGGCAAGTATGGCGAGCTGGCAGGCGAGATGCACGACCCGGAGTACGTCGAGGGATTTCTGGCGCTCCAGCACTGGGCCAATACTCCGGTCTCGGTCGCCGGCGGGGTGTTCCGGGACGTGGTGAACCTGCTCTATCAGCGCAACCTGCTGGCACGAGGCAAGCTTGTGATTCATGGCGTGCCGGTCAGGCTCGACCGGATCGCCTGTGCCCTCTTGCTTGTGACGGCCACCGCCGACCGGCTCGTCGCGCCGCAGTCGACGACGGGTCTGGCCGCGCGCGTCTGTTCGCGCGAAGTCAACCACCTGTCGCTCCGCGGAGGGCATGAGAGCCTGGTTCTCAGCTCCAGGGCCCACCAGACTCTCTGGCCGGAAGCGGCGCTGTGGATCGCCGACCACTCGACTCCAAGGACCGGTCCCTGGATCAGGCCGGGCGAGACCGCCGATGGGCGGCCCGAGTTTGTTTTCGCGGAGAAAATTGATACGACCAGCGCGGTTTCAGGAACCGACAGTCTGAGTGCTCAGACCCTGGCTCACCGGTCCTGTCGTTCGCCAAACTCGTCGTCGTGGGAGAACTGAGAAATGAATATTCAGGGGAAATGTGCGATCGTCACAGGCGCCGCCAGCGGCATCGGGCAGGCGGTTGCCTTCGAACTCGCCGAGCGCGGCGCCCGAGCAGTCGCGCTGGTCGACCGCTCGGAAAACGTCCTCAAGGTTGCCCGAATGATCAATGATCGGATGGAATCCCCGCTCGCCGAAGCCATGATTGGCGATTCGACCGATGAGAATTTCCGTCGCGAGACGTTCGATATGATGTGCGCCAAGTATGGTCCCCCGGCAGTCTGCGTTCCCGCCGCCGGCATCACGCGCGACCAGCTTGCCGTGAAGGTCGACAAGCAAACCGGCAAGGCCGAGATCTATCCGGTTGACAACTTTCGCCTCGTTCTGGAGGTCAATCTCGTCGCTCCGGTCTACTGGGCAATGGAGACGATCGCGCGGATCGCCGAGCACCGCAAGGCCAACGGCCTGGGCCGATGGCAACCTTCCGAAGGGATCCAGGGGACCATCATCTTCATCGGCTCGATCTCGTCGTCGGGGATTCCCGGCCAGATCTCGTACTCGTCGACCAAAGCCGCCCTCGAGGGGGCCGCGGCAACCCTGGGTAAAGAGGCCGTCTACCACGGAATTCGCTGCGCCGTCATTCACCCCGGATTCACCGACACTCCCATGGTTCGGGCGCTCGGCCAGGAGTACATCGACAAGAACATTCTCCCCTACACGCAGCTCAAGCGTCTGATCGACCCGGGAGAAATTGCCGATGCCATCTACTTCATGATCTGCAACTCGGCCGTCAGCGGCGAACTTTGGGCCGACGCCGGCTGGCACCCGCCAGCCTGATCTCTTGCGTCAATTCGAGGTTCATGTTGCGGCGATCACGCAGTCGTGGTCGCCGATTATTCTCCGGCGGCGGGTTCTTGCGGAAACTTCCCCAACAGCCGGTAGATGTTCACTAGTGCCCGGTCAATCATGGCCTCGCCTGCACCCAAGGCGATCGGCGACACCCGAGGGTCTGCGCCATAGCCACCCTCCGAGGCGGCCTCGATCGTCGGGAAGTAAAGCTGGTGGCCATTGCAATAGCCAAAGAGGAGGACGCACGGCAGGTACGCGCGCTGGCGTAGCCGCAGGGAATGCTGGCAGAACGGTTCGCCAGACATCCCCACGAGCGCCAGCTCACCGTTGAGCACCACCGTCGTCACCTCGGGCTTCACACCGGTCTCGAACTCATGGAAGAAACTCTGGATCAGCTCGGGAAAGAATGATTTCGCGTAGAGTAGAAATGTGATCGAGCTTTTGAAATTCACCCGGCTCTTGAACACGAAGCTCTCGGTCTTGGCGGCCACTGAAGGCCGCTTCGGCACGACCGTCGCTGTGTCGCGCGCAGCCGCAGCACCTCGTCCCCGAGCAGTGCCCCATAAACTTTGGGGTCCCATTTTCCAGCAGGCGGGTTGGGGCTCTGGTCGCCCGCGGCGCCCTGAATGAAGACGCAGGGCACTTTGAGCTCTCGCTCCACCTTCGCCCGAAGACTGCCGGGATAATCTGCCGAGAACTTGAGAGTCCCTTCCGAAGTCATGACCGGATGCGCCGTGTAATGCACCAGTACGACCAGCGGAGAACCGTCCTGGTGGTCGAACCGGATCACCGTCAACCGCGGATCGGTCGGCCGCTCGGGACGCTTCGTATGGCGATTCCGGTTCAAGTTCAGATCGCGCGAAGACACACCCAGCCGGGCCGGTTGGCGACCGTTGTCGGCGGCGAAAATCGCCGCGATGATCCGGTCGGGAAGGTCCTGCGAGTAAGCCACCGCATCATCGAATTTTCCCTTCCCATAACCGGGCTGATCGGTGAGCTCGATCACCGGACCATGATGGGTGTGGCTGCCGCAAATGAGCACCTGCGCAATGCCTCTTTGTGCGCAGGCCGCGCGGATCCGAGTCATCATCGCGGGCGTCGGCCCGCGGCCCAGGTCCATCCCGACGATGGCCAGCTTGGCACTCCCGGCCTCGATCACCAACGCCTTGGCCCATAAGAGATCAATGACCCCCTGGGAAAGCTGATCATGCCGGGCACCATAGCCCCACATGGGTACCGGTTTGCCCGGCGTGATATCCCATTCCGCCACCCCCACCTTGAACTCCGCGTGCACTGGCGCATTCAGTACACAAACTATCACTATGAAAGACGCGACTCCGCGCCGGCAGGTGATGGTTCCAAGCATTGGCGTGTGCTGCTTTCGCATGGATGATCGAGTCCACGGGTCTTACGGAAATGGACGTTGAGCCCGTCAAGGTCTCTTGCGTCGGGGGTTGGCTCGTGTAGAATGCTTTGATCGCTTCACGGTGAGCAAGTCCTCTCACAGTGTTCACGGTCATCATGGCTTTTCAGACTGGAACACGAAGTTGAGCATGATCCCGGTCGGGAAAGAACGTTGAAGGCATCTAGCTCGCAACCATTCTCGTCTCGGAAGTATTCTCGATTCGCAATGTCAGTTCTCGATATGCCGGGACGTCATGTCGTCGCGCATCACTTCGCGGCCCGGGCAAGGTTCCTGGCCTCGGCGACTGCAACTTGGGCGGAGGCCAGCGTTCATGTCGGATAAGGTATCCGAGTCTTCTCCGGTTCGGATCATTGGCAGCCGCGAGTTGCATCAGAATTTACCGGGCATTCTCAGGGATCTCGAGAACGATAAGGCTCGGTATGTGCTGACCGTTCATGGCAAGCCGCGAGCGGTTTTAATCGGAGCCGAGCCCTATTTGAACATAATCCGTGAGGGCAAGCGGCCCAGCGAGGCTCTCGTCGGCCTTCAGCTCACCGCGCTCCTGGGCGGCGATATGGATTCTCACTCCCTGGACGATCTCGAGCGGGCCCTCGATCGTACAGCAGACTGAGGCGATTGCACATCGCCTTGCTCACCCCGGATAGTCTGCTCAGTCACCAGCCCGCTCTTCGGCCGCGACGGCAGGCTCGCCGGGTGGTTGACTACGGCCTCTTGCCATCCGGGTGCGCAGGTAATGCACGATCGGAGGCAAGACCGAGATCAGGATGATGGCGGCTATCACCAGATGAAAGTTCTTCTGGACGGTTTTCAACGCCCCGAACCGCCACCCGCCCAGCAGGAAGAGAAGCACCCAGGCCACTCCGCCCGTGATGTTATAGAGCGCAAACCGAAGATAGGTCATCTTGCCGATGCCGGCCACGAACGGCGCGAACGTGCGGACGATCGGCATGAATCGGGCCAGGATGATGGTGATGCCGCCATAGCGGTCGTAAAACGCATGAGCTTCGAGCAGGTGCTCGCGGTTCAAAAGCCAGGAATCTTCGCGTGCAAACACCTTCGGCCCAAGGTAGGCACCAATCGCGTAATTGATCGCGTCGCCCAGAACGGCCGCGACGATCAAGAGCACGCAGGTCAATCCCAGGTTGATGGGCGACGTCGGATGCGCGGCCACGGCACCGACCGCGAACAGCAGCGAGTCTCCAGGGAGGAACGGCGTCGCCACCAGACCAGTCTCGGCGAAGATGATCGCGAAGAGGATCACGTAGAGCCACGGTCCCGCCTGGAGAGCCAGGGTATTGACCGATTCGGGACTGAGATGCAACAGGGTCTCAACAAGCTGCCTGATCAATTCCATCATGGGCTCCGTGGGTCGGCCGCTCGGGCGGTCGGCCGGGGTCATCAACCGGGTGGCATGTGCCGGCGCGTTGCCGTCAGGGGGACATCAAGGCGGGTGTCACGCTTTGAGTTTCTCCGCGTGACCGGACGGGAAGGCGGACGTTGCGAATTCCCGCCGCGTCGCACACCGAGAGCACGTCGGCCAGATCCTGGTAAGCCAGCGTGGCCTCACCCCGGATCAGGACACCTTGGTTGGCAAACCGTTCTCTGGCTGTTTGCAGAAACGACCCAAGTTGATCGAGGTTGTAGGTTGTCTCACTCACGGCGACCGCACCCGGACGAACCACCGTCAGAACCAGGTCGTCGGGAGCAGCCGTCAAAGGCGCCGCGCTGGCTACCTCGGGGACACTCACGGCAAACTCGCTCTCGTCCCAATCATACAGCCGCGTTGCCGCCATGAAAAAGACCAGCAGACAGAGGATGATGTCGACCATGGGCGTCATGTTAAGGAACGGCATCTCTTCGGTCTGCTGTCTGCTGGAAAGCATCGTCGATCATCCGTGGCTCATGGAGCCGGTTCTCGATCAATAGACGCGCGTCTCTTGTCGGAGCGAATCGGCGGCGGGCAACGACCCGTGACGGCGATCCATGCCGGCGGGGCGGAGGGCCTCGCTCGAAACGAGCTCGACAACCTGGCGAGTCTGTTCGTCGAGCTCGCGAGTCAGCACATCAACGCGATTGAGCAAATAATAATACATACAGACGGCAAAGATCGCGATCACCAGCCCGAACGCCGTGGCCACGAGGGCCAGGCTGATTCCCTGGGCCAGGGCCTCGCCGCGCGCCGGTCCGATCCGCCCGCCCAGGGCGTCGAAGGACTGGATGATTCCGACGACGGTGCCGAGCAAGCCGAGCAGGGGGCCGAGTGTGACCATGCCGTTGAGGACGCGGAGATTGCGCTTCATCTCGATGACTTCGCCCGCCGCATCGAAGCTCAGGTTCTGGCGGATCGTCGCCCCGGGCTGGCCCCAGGCCTTGACGGCCATCGCAAAGATGCGTGCCGTGGGGCTCTCATTGGCCTTGCACAGCTCTAGCGCCCGGTCGCGATCGAGCTTGCCGGCCGCCAGCCGTTCCAGGAACCGGTCGACAAACTCCTTGGGAATCACCCGCCTGCGGCGCAAGGCCAGCAGCCGCTCGAGAGCAATACCCACCGTGAAGATCGAGCAAGCCGCAAGCGGCCAGAGCATGGGGTTGGCTCGGGCCAGAAGCTGGAGCACCGTTCCCCGGTTCACGCCGGGGCGAGCCGCGACATTTTTTCCATTGCCTGAGTCTGACGGCGCGGCCGGTGCTTTCTCGACCGGCGAAGGAGCCGGAGGCGCCGACGCGTCGCTGGGGGCCGAGGCCCCCTTGGAGGATGACTGTCCAAGCGCCGGGGCCTCCGTCAGCGAGCCACAGAGCACGCCCGAGCCCAGCAGCAGAGTCGCAAATAATTGGAATTTGCCCATCAAACTTGTTCCAACGTTGGTCGTCCCCGCGTTTTGCGGTGACTCCTGATTCTAGCCAACCCCCCCTTCCTGTCAATCGCGGCAAATCCGCCATGGCCGACCGCGCTCGATTTCCGCCGTGAATCTCCACCGCAAAGCGGGTCACGGTGCGGTTTCTCAGCCGGCGGGACATCGACGAAGGATTGGCTGGATGGCTCACTTGAGTATTCGTTCGTAGAGCTCCTTCATGACTACGTAGCATTCACACGACGCTTCCTCCAGTTTGCGCCGGTCCTCGACGCGGACGAGGCCGCGCTTGTACGTGATGATGCCGGCCGCTTGCAGCCTTCCGGCGATCAGTGAGACGCTCGGCCTGCGCACGCCCAGCAGTTCGCTCATGAACTCCTGGGTCATCGGAAACTCGTCCCGGCTCACTCGATCGTGACACATCAGCAGCCAGCGGCAAAGCCGCGCGGTCGCCGGGTGCAAGGTATTGCAGGCCACCATCTGGGCCGTCTGTCGCAGCCGGACGGCGGCATAGCGATGGACTAGCCGTTTCAGCGTCCGGCTCTGGAGTGCCTCTCGAAAGATATGGGTCGGTAGCCGCCATGTCAGGCCCGGAACCTGGCAGATGGTCCGGTAGACGGCGAATTCGAGACCCAGGGCGACTGACAACCCGACCATGCCCTCCGGGCCAACAAGTCCCACCTCGACCTCGGCCGCGTTTTCCATGACAACGAGCACCGAGCAGATGGCGGTTGTCGGGAAGAAGACATGCCGGATGGGCTGGCCGAGCTGGGTTAGAGGCTGTCTCAATACCAGCGACACCGGCTCCAGCGAAGCCGCCAGGCTCGCATAGTCTTCGTCGCCCAGTGCGGCCAGAAGTCGATTGCCGGCCGGCCCGGGATCATTTGGGAATCTTTGCCTGGTCGGCATGTTCGAGTGCCACCGATCAAGAACAACCTTGCGATGTGTCAGAAACCGAACAGACGGGCTAGTACTTGTGTGCGACACTGGGCCGATACTAGGCTTTATCAAGCTTACCTCGGAAGCATCGATGAGTGGTCGTGGAATTTGTGTTTTCTGCCGGGAAACTCCGGACGCGGTTGCCTGCTGTTCGTAAGTTTCCTTCAAGACGTGGTCGCCGTCGCCGCGTGTCCTCGATGCAAAGGAGTTGGCCAGGTCGCCACCATTCCATGCCCAGCGAACGAATGTCCCACTGGTGGTACCCTTTTGCGGCCGCCGGCGCAGCCCTTCTCTTGTGCATGGGTCTTGGTCCCTGGATCGGGCCGAACATCTTCGCGCCTTTTCTGACCGCCGTACTGCTGTGCACCTATTTCGGCGGTACAGGGGCCGGTCTGACCGCGACCATCCTTTCCTCCGCCCTCTGCACGGGCTTGCTGATCGGCGATCGAAGCCTGGCCTTGACCCCGATCACCATCGCCATGCGGGTCCTCCTGTTCGCCGGGGTCGAATTACTCATGGTCCTGCTGACGGTCCGGGACACGAGAACCGCGGAAACGCTGCGCAAGCTGTCGCGTGCCATCGAACAGAGCCCGGTCGCGGTCGTCGTCACTGACGCGCGAGGCTTGATCGAATACGTGAACCCGCGATTCACCGGAATGAGCGGCTACTCCTTCGACGAGGTGCGGGGGCGTAACCCGCGCCTTCTCAAGTCCGGCGAAACGGCGCCGGAAGAATATCAGCGGCTCTGGCAAACGATCACGGCAGGGGAAGTATGGCGGGGAGAGCTGCACAACAGGAGAAAAGATGGCCGACTTTACTGGGAATCGATCTCGATCTCGCCGGTATTCGATGAGCAGGGAGTGGTCACTCACTTCGTCGCGGTCCAGGAAGACATCACCGAGCGGAAGTGGGCCGACCAAGAAATCCACGCAAGAGAGCAGCAGCTTCGCGCGACCTTCGAGCAGGCGGCGGTCGGCATCGCTCATGTCGGACTGGATGGCCGGTGGATCCGGCTGAACCGTCGCTACTGCGACATCCTCGGATACACGGAGAACGAACTGCTCTCACGAAGCTATCAAGACACGACTCATCCCGAAGATCTCGACGCCGACCTTGCGTCGGACCGCCGATTTCTCGAGGGGGAATCGTTTCCTTATTCCGCGGAGAAGCGGTACGTACGCAAAGATGGCTCGCCGGTGTGGACCAATCTCACCGTGTCGCTTGTGCGCGACAGGGATGGCAAACCGTCGTACTTCATCGCCATTGTCGAGGACATCTCGGACCGGAAGCGCGCGGAGGAAGCCACGCGCGAAAGCGAGCGGCGGTTTCGCGCGATGGCCGAGACCGTGCCCTGCCTGGTCTGGGTGGCCCGGCCAGACGGCTGGACGACCTACCTCAACGGCCAATGGCGCGAGACGACCGGAGCCACGCAAGAAGGCAGTGTCGGATGGGGGTGGGCGGAATGGCTTCATCCCGAAGACCGTGAGCGAAGTAGCGCGTTGTGGGAGGCCTGCGTCAGCGCCGGGACCGTGTTCGAGATCGAGCAGCGCATCCGCTGCGCCAACGGTGGTTACCGCTGGTTCCTGTCGCGGGCCGTGCCTCGGAGGGACGACACGGGCAAGATCGTCGAGTGGTTCGGCACCTGCACCGACATCGAAGACCAGAAACAAACGCAAGCGGCGCTGATTGAGGCAACCCAGGCGAAGGACCGTTTCCTCGCCGTTCTTTCGCACGAGCTTCGGGCCCCTCTGACCCCGGTTCTCCTTGCCGTCACAGCCATGCAGCAGAACGAGAAAACAGGTTTCGAGCCGGGGTCGACACTGGAGATGATGCGCGCCAATCTCGAGCTCGAGGCCCGACTGATCGAAGACCTGCTGGACGTCTCGCGGATCGCCCGCGGCGAAATGACCTATCGGTTCGAGACCGTCGATCTGCATAGCCTGATCGATCGGGCCCTGGAGATTTGCGACGCCGAGCTAAGGCTGAAGCGCCACCATCTCGTAGTGAACCTGGCCGCGACGGAGCATCATGTTCATGGCGACCCCGCGCGATTGCAGCAGGTCCTCTGGAACCTGCTGAACAATGCGGTGAAGTACACGCCGGACGGCGGCCACATCAGCGTTCGCAGCCGGACTGTGGATCACGAACGGATTCGCATCGAGGTCGTCGATGACGGTGTCGGGATCCAGCCCGTCGACCTATCGCGCGTGTTCAAGGTTTTCGAGCGAGGTTACGGAGCAACGGCCTTTCATGCGAGCGGACTGGGACTTGGACTGGCGATCTGCCGGTTAATCGCCGAGGCCCACCACGGCACACTGACGGGCGCAAGCCAGGGACGGCATAAGGGCAGCACGTTCACGCTCGACCTGGCGACCGTTTCCGCGCCATCAATCCGCACCGACCCCGATGTCCAGCCCAACGGGTCCCGCCAGCGAAGCCTGCGGATCTTGCTGGCCGAGGATAACACAGCCTCGGCGCAGGTCATCACCGACGTCCTTCGCTCGAGAGGCCATATGGTCACTCTGGCGACCTCGTTGCGCATGGCGATTGATGCCGTCTCCGTAACCTTTGATCTGGTCATCAGCGACATTGACCTGGGGGACGGCAGCGGCCTGGAACTGATGCGGCACGTCCGGACGCTGGGTGCAACCCCTGGCATCGCCCTGAGCGGCTACGCGACAATCGACGATATCCGCGAGAGCCTGGACGCGGGCTTCGCGATCCACCTGGCCAAGCCGGTTACCCTCGACACGCTGGAGTCGGCCATTCACGACGTCGTCAGCCAGCGAACCCGCCTGCTATGACCTCGTGAATCCCTCTGCTTCGAAGCGCCGGCAGTACCTAGCCTGAATCACAAAACCCAGGTATTCCGAAAACCGCCCGCGCACTTCCCGTCCCGAGCCCCCCACGGGGCGACCGAAACCGATGCGATAACGAAGCGAGCCGATCACGGCCTCGCATCCTGATCGCGAGGCCGGATCGGCTCTTTTTCTCCGCGTGAGGCAAGCCGTGAATCAGACGGCCGCCTCACAATATGCCTTTCCCCGGGCAAGACTCCGCAGCTTGGCGAGCGCCGATTCCTGGATCTGGCGAACGCGCTCCTTGGAGACATCGAGGACCTCGCTCACCTGGCTCAGAGAATGGCACTCCTTACCGGCAAGACCGAAGCGAAGCTGGATCACGACCTGTTCTCTTGGCTTGAGCTGCTCCAGCAAGGCGACCAGGTACTCGTCGAGCTCGCCGGTCGGCGTTTCTTCCGGGGTCGGGCTGGTCAGGGCGTCGAGTAACGACATCCCCTCGTCGGCACGCAGGTTGGCGTTCAGCGAGATTGTCGGCCGGGTGGCTGACTGGATCTGCCGGATGGTGCTGGAAGCACCATTGGATCGCGGCTTCCGCCCGGGCTTTCGAGGCGGTGTCAGTTCGGTGTTGCTGAGAGCCAGTTGCTGGAGGTGGCGGGGATTGAGCCGCACCGGGTAGGCTCCCGCAGCCACGGCACGCTGCAAGGACTGCCGTATCCACCAGACCGCATACGAGGCCAGCCGGGTCTCCTTCTGCGGCTCGAACCGGTCGATGGCCTTGAGTAGCCCGCAGAAGCCTTCCTGCAACAGGTCCGACCCATTGAGCCCACGGTTCCGATACTTCCTGGCCACGTGGGCCACCAGTCGAAGGTTGGCCATCGCCAGCTTGGTGCGGACCTCGTTGTAGCGCTGGGCGATCGGTACCAAAGCGCGGACCATTTCGGTCTTGACCGTTGCGTTATTCAGCAGATGGCGAACGATCGCCGGAATCTCGTCGTCTCCCACCGACGCCCCGGACAGTTCGGCGCCAAGCAGCGGCCGCAGCTCGAGTAGCCGCGTCTTGTACTCGTCAAGCTCCAGGAGAAGCGACCGCTCCTGGTCGGCACTCAAGACCTGGACATCGGGCCGGTTCAACAGCTCGGCGCTCGCCAGGTCATAATTCTGGAGGACGTCTCCTGACATCGTTCGATGCTCCCGCAAAAAAAACGTACAACGAAAGGAAAATATCAATAACCGATCGACCGTCGGGACCAACCCTGATCCCGCGAAGTCCACTCACGTCGTCATGACCGGCCACCGGTCGATCGAGCTCGGGTCGCGACTCGACGTTCGAGTCTCCTCGGCGCAGTCCTTCATCGATCCAGCGATCGCGGGGCGCGGAGGTTGATTGCGGCTTGCTCTTCCGGCCATCAGAGGCCAGCCCCGTCCGATTCGAGTGAACTCAAATCCGGACGACGTGACCCCAAGGTCGCAAGTGCTTCGTGGCGGGATACCGCGTGGAGTCATCCACGGGAATCAACTGGCAGCGACCGTATCCGACGAACCACCCATTCATCAGCTCGAGGCAAAGTCGCCCCGCAGCCTGCTGCAGTGTTCGGAACCAGCCCGCCAGCCCACCTGGCAACCCGATGAGCCCACCAGTCTTGCAGGAGATCGAGGTGAAACTTGAAGTGAAACCCCGATCATGACGCGTGGCAATCGAGCTCAAAGGTTTCATGATCGGGCCTCCGCTGAGCGAACAGAGGGGCGACCTTACCCGGCCGCACTTCCCATCCGTCCTTCCTACCCCCCTATACGCAGCAGCCCGACCGCTGTCTCGCGGTTTCTACTTTTTTGTTCGCGAGCTTGCCGAGAAATGGTAAGATCAGAGGGTGATTGCGTCCTGGAAAACGACTTAATTCCCCATAAGTTCACAGCTTGCGTCGAGGAGTGGGGTCGTGGAAGATGTTGAGAAAGAGCCACGGCTCAGTGAACTTTCCACTCAATGGACGATGCTTTTTCAGGCGCACCACGGAACGCCCGAACAGGTCGACGATGCATTGCGGCTGATGATGTTGCGTTACTCGGGTGCCGTGCACCGCTATCTGCTCAAGACCGTGGGCGACCCCGAGGAAGTGAAGGAACTGGACCAGGAGTTCGCGCTGCGGTTTCTCAAGGGCAATTTTCTGAAGTACAACCCGGATTTCGGCCGGTTCCGCGATTACGTGAAGGGTGCCGTGCGGAATTTGATGATCGATTACCACCGGCGGAAAGGAAAGGTCCGAAGACTGGACACCGACATGGAGGTGGCCATCGTCGGCGCGAAGGGGCTCGAAGATCTGGACCAGGAAATCATCGACGCCTGGCGCGATGACTTGCTCGATCGTGCCTGGGACGCGCTTGGCGACTTCGAGCGGCGCACCGGGCAGCCCTACCACACTGTGCTGCGGTATAGGGTCAGTCACCCCAAAGACACCTCCGCCCAGATGGCCGAGAAGCTCTCTCCCCGCCTGGGCCGCACGATCTCCGCCGGAGCCTTCCGCCAGCTCCTTCAGCGCGCCCGGGAAAAGTGGGCCGGCTCGTTGATTGACGAAGTCAAGGTGAGCCTCAAGCAACCGACCCGGGAAAACGTCGAGGAAGAGCTCGCCGACCTGCGACTGCTTCACCTTTGCAAGCCGGTGCTCAATCGCCTCGAGTTTGACGCGCAGTCGGGTTGAAATCCTTTTGCCGCGTCCCGCGCGCGGGCCTATGGCCCGTTTCTCTCCGCAGGGCGAAGACGATGATCTATCCCCTGTCCATGACAGGAAGTGGGCAGGGATGGCGAACGTTGGGGCCGACCATGTTTTCGGCATGCCAGAAACTGCATGGCCCCATGCAGTCCCCATAAATTCCAGGCGAGGGGACCGTCGCGTGCACGCGACGGGGGAATCGCCCGTCCTCCCACGTTGATAAAAATGAACGAATCTAGAACTCTCACGCCGAACGTTGGTACAGTAGTTGAGTCGTTGACGTCCCGGAGTGCTCGGCGGTAACCAACCGGAGAGAGCCGGGGGCAACGCACCAGACACGCCGTGAGCGCTCTGAGCACCCGCCCTCGGAGGCGGCTGGCTTGGACGAAGCCAGTGGGAGGTAACGTAGTCGGGGAAAGGCATGCGTCTCCCAAGAAGCCCCCTCGTTCACGAGGGGGAGTAGTCACCCACTCTTGATCGGACGCCTTCAATCTGCGGAATAGTTCATGTGATCGAGATCGTCGATCATTCCGGCCTTCTGTGTCGGACGCCATCCCAGCCGTTGCTGCGTCAACGCGCTTGACGCCGGCATGTCCATCCCAGCGAAGAACCCGAGCCAGCCGAAGTGACCGGCGGCCTCCTCGGGCGAGATGGCGACGACCGGGATCTTCAAGCCTCGCCCGATCGCCTCCGCGATCTCTCGGGCCGGAACGCCCTCCTCGGCGACCGCGTGATACCTCGCCCGGTTCGTTCCCTTCTCAAGTGCCAGCCTGTAGACGGGCGCGGCATCGAGCAGATGAACCGCGGGCCAACGGTTGAGTCCGTCGCCAACGTAGGCCGCGACGCCCTTCTCGCGGGCGACGGCGATCGCGGGGGTGACGAGGCCTTGCTTCTCCGTGTTATGCACCTGCGGCAGTCGCACTACCGACACGCTCACGCCTCGCACGGCGACCGCCTCCGCCGCCAATTCCGAGGCTGCGCGGGGGTTCGGGTGGTTGGCATCGAAGTGGTCCTCGGTCGCGGGTTGGCCTTGCACCGCGTTCCCCATCCCTGTCCCGGAGGTGATGACCAGGTGACGGTCGGAGCCCGCGAGCGCGCCGCCAAGCGCCTCGATGGCCCGCCTGTCCACCTCGCAGACCTCCTGGAATCGTGAGAAGTCGTGGATGAAGGCGGTGTGGATTACCCCGTCCGATGACGCCACGCCACTCCGCAGGCTCTCGAGGTCTTCAAGATCACCTCGGTGCACTTCGGCCCCGGCGGCGGCAAGCGACGCGGCAGCCGCATCTGACCTGGCGAGGCCGAGCACCTCGTGCCCCGCCGCGATGAGATCCTTCACGACTGCGGAACCCACAAAGCCAGTGGCGCCCGTAACGAAAACACGCATGAGAACTTCTCCCTGATTTCAAGACAGTGATCTCAATCCCTTGGTCCACAGAGTAGGCGATTGACCTGATACGATCTATGCTCTAGAGTCCAAAATATCTTTGCGATCGTCCAGGAGTATCCAATGGACCCGCTCTCAGGCGTGCTTTCGCTCTTGAAACCCCACAACACGATGTGCGGTGGGTTTGATGTGGGCGGAGACTGGTCATTCCAGTTCCCCCAGCATGAAGGCATCAAGTGCTATGCGGTGGTTTCCGGCCGATGCTGGCTTTCCGTGGAGGGGGTTCCCGAAGCGGTGCACCTGAAGACCGGAGATTGCTTCCTGCTGCCGCTGGGCCGGCCCTTCCGCCTCGCAAGTGATCTGGCCTTGCCGCCTGTTGACTTCAGATCGATGCATTCACGGCCGCTGAATGGCGGTGTTGCTTCCTGGAATGGGGGCGGAGATGTCTCCGGTGTTGGCGGCTACTTCGGCCTTGCCGGAAAGCATGCCGGCATACTGCTGGGAATGCTCCCGCCCATCGTGCATATCAAGAAAGAATCGGACAAATTGGCGTTGCGCTGGTCTATCGAGCGGATGATGCAGGAACTGCGCGAGCCACAGCCAGGTAGCTTTCTGGTTCTACAGCACCTCGCCCACATGATGCTGGTGCAGGCCCTGCGGGCGCACCTGGCGGAAGGGTTACGCGGTGGCGTGGGCTGGCTGTTCGCGCTGGCGGATCAGCAAATGAGCGTGGCAATCCACTCGATGCATGGCGATCCGGCGCATCCCTGGACCTTGCAGGAGCTGGCCGAGCGTGTCGGGATGTCGCGATCGAGCTTTGCCCAGAAATTCAAGGAGACCGTCGGCGCGACACCCATCGATTACCTGACGCGCTGGCGAATGCTTCTGGCCGGGGACCGGTTGACGAACTCCAGCGACCCCATTTTCGTCATTTCACAGTCGCTCGGCTACGAATCCGAGAGCGCCTTCAGCACCGCCTTCAAGAGAGTCATGGGCTGTTCACCACGGCAATATAGCCGAGGCACCGATCTGGTTTCCGCTTCGCATTAGCAAGAGGAAGACGAAGAACGGCTGGAGCCGGTTCCTCGATCGCACTTGTGGGGCATCAAACCTCCCGACCAGAGAGGAGCCGTGAAGCGTTATTTGAAAATGGGAGTAGGTTCGTCCCGAGAAGGAAATCTCCAGGAGAAAGACAGACCAGTGGCCGGGCAATACAAGTGTCGGTTGGCCGAGATTTTCGACGCCCGTGCCATCAATTACGACGAGGACAACCTGCGTGCCCGGCTGGCCGGGTCGGCTGGTTGACATCGCCCGTCCCCAACCGGGAGAACGGGTGCTGGACATCGCCACCGGCACCGGGCTGGTGGCGATTCCCACAGCCCGGCTGGTCGGCGAGAGCGGTCGGGTGGTCGGGGTGGATATCTCGAAGGGGATGCTGGACCGGGCGTCGAAGGCCGTCGAGGCGGAAGGGCTGGGCAACATCGAACTGGTTCACATGGATGCCGAGAAGCTGGCCTTTCCGGCATCGAGCTTCGATCTGATTCTGTGCAGTTCGGCCTTGCCGTACTTGAGCGACATCCCCGCCGCGCTGCGGCTCTGGCACGGTCTTTTGAAACCGGGCGGTCGGCTCGCCTTCAACTGCCGGTCGGACACGTCCTACAACATGGGGCCACTGTTGCGGTTGGAGGGCGGCGTCACTGACGCGAGGAAGTTGGTAGGATCCTGCGTAGAGCGGCATTCACCGAGACTCCGACTCAGGAGAGTCTCGATCCCCCGAAAACTCTCGGTCCTTGGCCCCTTTGGCCTCTCCTTGTTCCTCTTTGATTTCTTTCATGTCTTCCTTGACCTCCTTCACGTCCTCTTTGAGTTCCATGAGGAGTGACTTCGTCTCCCCTGACAGAGCCACGTTTTGTCGGCCCATTTCCTCGGCTCGGCCCGCAAGCTGGACCACTTTACTGAACATGTCCATCAGCTTCTTGACCTCCCACGGTTCAGTCGGTTTGACGAGGAGGAAGTCGAAGCCCGCCGCTTTTGAACACCTCACGTGCGTCTCGTCGGAATAAGAAGTCAAGGCGACGAGCTTCACCCTCCGTAGACCGGGCTGCGCTCGCACTTTTCGTGCTAGCGTGTAGCCGTCTAACCCTGGCATGGCAATGTCGAGCAGCAGGCAGTCAGGCAGGTGGTCGCATGCCGCTTGCAGCCCCGCTGAACCATCATAGGCCGCATGGCACTCATACCCCCACAGTCTCAAGAGCGTACACATGCTGTCGGCGGCATCCCTGTTGTCATCCACGACGAGGACATGCAGACCGCTCCCGCCTGGTTGTAACCCGACTCCTTGGTTGTCCAAAGGTCACTCGTTCCCGAACTCGTTTCGAGTTCTCCTACAGGTTGTAACCTTGAAGCCCGCCGCTTTGCCAAGCCATTATAAGCGGGCATATACCGTGCCAACAGTCAAGAATTATGTTTGCTATTATTATTGTAGAGTTTGGTTCTGAGAGTCTTCCGTGGCGATCCACTGCGCAGCGATCAAGGGCGCTCATGGCCGCCTAAAAAGGCTGCTGGCAATGAACTCGATCTGCCGTTCAATGCGTTTGACCATCAAGACGCGGGTCGGTCGCCGGAGGACCGAGTCAGAGTCTCGGGCACCCAAGACAAGGAATACCGAAGATGACACGGCGGAATCGCGCGGAGGTCGTCGAGCGCGAGAGCGGGGATTTTCACTGTATCCAGTGAGTCGTGCGTCAGGCTTGCCTCTGTGGGGTCGATCCCCTCTCGGATCAGTCGTTCGATCCTCGCAAGGACTGAATTGGCGATCGCCTGAAGGCCATTGCCGGGCGCTTCGGCGTGGGGTGGCCCCATTCCTATTCCCGGCGTGTCTCTCGAACCTTCCTGGCAATTGGTCCTGTTCCGAAGCTTGCTGTATCTTTCCGGCGTCGTGGACACGATCCGAGTTTTTCTCGATGACAAGCCGTGGGCCTGAGCTGGTACCCGATGCTTGTCGCCGTAGCATCATGATCCGACAGAAGCAAGGATCGAGACCCCGTGGCGAACCCCGCGGGGAACTGGTATCCCCAGGCGTTCCCGAACGATTATCTCGACTCACTCTCGTTTTGAGAACGATCGGGTCGCTTGTCTCATTCCGGGACAAACTGATTTTCCTTCTCCAGGCAATTTCGGCGCATTTCCAGCGACAAAGCCTGAAAAATCGCCTCCATGGTGCCCTTCGCCGAGTTTGGGATCGAAACTTGCAATGAAAGCCACCCGCAAGAGCGTGGTTGCTCTAAGCCGATGTCCAGGCACTTACAACAGGAGCACGAGCCAAGATGCACGAACACCACCGTCATGAATCGGCAGCCCGGTTGCGGGGGCTCACCAGAAAACTTGGATGTCTGACCATCGTATTGGTCGCCTTCGCGGGCACCGCTTATGCGGACGGCGGCGAGGGAGGCGACCATGGCGACAACGGCACACATTCCGTTGCCGCACCCGAGTTTGGCACGAGTTCGGCTGTCACCGCCTGTCTGCTGGCCGCGGGGGGCCTGCTGTTGTTGGCTGACCGTGCCCGGAGGAGTCAGATGTCGAGTTCTGGTCCGTCGATTTTCGGGCACGCGTGATCGTGCCAGTCGGGGAATCGGACGGGTTCCACATGAGCGATGACAACCTTTGCCTTTGACGGGAGCATTCTGATTGGACGCGAGTCCCTCCGATCAGCGGGTCGTCCGATCGATCGCACACCGGATCCATGTCCGCTGGTTGGGGCTGTTCGCCCTGCTGCTGAGCGAAATCGTCTTGCTGACCGTCCGGTTCGACACGAAGACTCTCCAGGGCGCATGGCCCTTGCTGGAACGGCTGACCTTTATCGGGCAGGTTGGCTTCGATATTCTGGCCGCCACCGTGGCGATCGCGCTGCTGGTCCTGGGGCGGCGCTTACCCGATGAGCTATCCCTGCTCAATGAGCGAGTGCCGGATCACCGTTGGTGGGTCTACCTGCTGGCTCACATCACCGCGCTGGCCGCATGGACGTGTACGACGATTGTGCTCCTGGAAGGGGGACCGAGAAGCAACGCGGCGATGGCCGTCGCCACTGTCTGCTGGGTGAGCTTTGGTTCGCTCGTCTTGCTGACCTGGATCTGCTGTATCATCCCCCCAGGGGCCTGGATCCTGTTCCTCCAGCGATGGCCCGGCGTCATCATGGCAAGCCTGGCACTAGGCCTGGCGGCGTGGGTTGCCGGACTCCTCGCCAACCTGATGTGGGAGCCTCTCGCAGGACAGACATTCTGGCTCGTCCGGAATCTCCTGGAGTTTTTCTCGGACGAAGTTGTGTCTTCTCCGGCCAAGCGAATCATCGGCACACGGTCTTTCCACGTCGAAATCGCACAGCAATGCTCCGGCTACCAGGGAATCGGCCTGATGATGGTGCTCATCGGCGCATTCCTGCTGATCTCGCGTCGGGCCTTGAGGTTCCCGCGGGCGCTCTGGTTGTTGCCTCTGGCTTGTCTCCTGTCGTACCTTGCCAACGCGGTGCGGATTGTCATATTGATCCTTCTGGGCACTCACGTGTCCAGAAATCTCGCGGCGGGAGCCTTTCACTCCCGCGCCGGCGTCTTGTTGTTCCTGGTGGTGGGATTCGCCCTGATCGCCGTGGCACTTCGATTGCCGCTGTTCCTTGCCATCGACGGGCGACGAAATACGGATGAATGCGGGAGTGGCGGAGGAGGCGCAGGCGCGTCCGAGGCCTACCTGTACCCACTGCTTGCACTGGTCGGAATCACGCTGGTCACCGGCACATTCTCGACCGGTCGCGACCTGCTCTACCCGTTGGGATCGATCGGGGCGTGTTTCTTGATCTGGAGGAATCGGAGGTTTTACCAGGGTCTCCACTGCACATTCTCGCTGCGGGCGGTCGCGATCGGAGTCGTCGTCTTCGCCATCTGGACGGTTCTTCTGCCCGGAAAGTCCGGCGAAGCCCCGCGCATGGGTCCAGCCGGTCTGGGAGGCCCGGGGCTGGCGGCCTGGATCATCGTCAGAGGCCTGGGCACCGTGCTCGTGGCCCCACTGGTGGAAGAGCTTGCTTTCCGGGGCTATCTGGCTCGCCGCCTCATGAGTGCAGATTTCCAATCGGTGCCGCTTGGCGCGTTTGCCTGGTCATCCTTCCTCATCTCGTCTGCGCTCTTCGGAATTTTCCAGGAGCACTGGATCGCCGGGACTCTCGCCGGCATGTTCTACGCTCTTGCTCTCTACAGCAGGCGCGAATTCTCTGATGCCGTTCTGGCCCACTCGGTAACGAATGCTCTCGTCGTTGCGTTTGCACTTAGATCAGGGAACTGGTCATTGTGGATATGAACCACTCCAGGGCGGAGCGAGAGCCATGCAGGATGGCCTTCGACACACGATAATAGCCCGAGCGCCTGATCAGCCTGAAGCGACGCGGTCCGCGTCCCTCTTTGCGGTGCCGGCGCGGACCCGCTGTCGCAGGACTTCCCTCTCGATGGTAAGGGCAAGTGAGAAATGGGACAAATGGGGAGACTGTAGCAAAGCTACCGGGTGGACTTGTACTTCAGCCCCGACGGGGCGGCAGTGAATAGCTTTCCAGGGTCTCACGACCCTGGCTATTCACGACCGCCCCTCCGGGGCTCGAAGATAACCCGGTAAGCTTGCGATAGACTCGTTTTCCGCCGCCAATGGACAGCGGCTCGGGTGCCGGCGAAGTGTGTCGATTTTCTTGACCAGGCCGTTATACCAGCGTGCGGCGACGGTCGGGGAGACGTTTTCGCTCTTCCATCGAACGGCGGACCGAATTTCCCGCTCGGCCGTCGGCTCAATGATGATCCGGTAGGTCATGCGTCCGGCGGCAGGCTGAACTCACGGCGGATGTCGGCAAAGACTTCCTCTGCGGGCCTTCCTCGCCCGGCATGCATATCATCCAGGCCCTTGGCGGATGCCTTCCAGCACGCGGGCCTCGTCGGCTTCTTCCCGCTCGCGAAGCAGACGCACTCCGGCGGCGATCACCTCGTCAGGGGAGGTGAAGCGACCGCTTCGTACCTTGGCCTGCACGAATTGCTCCAGGTCTGCGGGCAGGTGGGTGTTCATTTGGAACATCTCCGCTGATTTCTCAACTGACCACGGCACCGCGCCATTGTCGAGTCCGGACATGCACTCTTGCAATCAAATATTGACAATGGCGGCCCCGATTAACACCGCAATGCATGTCCTTTTCCGCTCTGTCCTTTTCCTCTCAAAGTGCGTGAGCGCGAATTCTTGTGACGCCATGCCGTTGATGAAGCCGTCGGGCGACCAATCGCGACTGGACATCTCCGTCCGTGGGTCCGCCAGCCGCGCGGCCCGGCCGCCGAGAGCGAGAGCCAGAGTGCGCCACGGAGAGTCTCATGCCCCCAGGAATCGTTCGAGTTCATCGCGGAGCCGCGCGGCAGCTTCGGTTCAGGGCCTTCGCCGGCCCCGAGGAATATCGCGGTCGGCGGATCGCGACCGAGTACGTCCAGAGACCCTTCGATTCCATTCCATACCGAACCGGTTGGCAGGATCATCCTCGCATCCGAGATCGCCGGCCAACCGGCAAGGATCAAGGTGGAACTGCCGCCGGACGACTTCCGGCGAGCCTGCGCCGCACTTGCGGATCAAAGCGAAGTGGTCGTGACCGGCATCATCCGCCACGAGGTCAAAATCCGCCACGAGGTCAAAGCGAGCGCGTAGGAACTCCACGAAGCTCGTGGTTTCAAAGTCGTGCAAGCTCCCTGACCCGCCGTGACCCGGGCGATTCCAAAACCGATCACCCACGACACGAACAGTCGCCCCGCCGGCATTCCAACCCGCGAAAAAGATTTCCGAGGGTGCGTCCATAGATGTCGTACCCCCCCTCGGTATGATGTGCGCAGATGCGGCCGGGGAAGGGGGAAGATGAGGGAACCACGAAAGGCACGAAAGACACGAAAAAATTCAATGGCGCGATACGCGGCGAGAAAGGTCACCGGGCAGAGCCGGCCTATACGCGAACTGCAGGAAGGAGTTCTGTCTCCCGATCCTAGTGGTCTGTCGGGCCATTGAGGATTTTAAGTCCTCTAAGCCAGTTGACGTAAAGGCAAGCGGTATCGGAGTTCGACATCCATTAACGATCGCCTTTCCCTACAGTTGCCCTACGGAACCGAGTTTTCCCCTGATTTGGCCGCCGTTATGGCCGCCTGGCCCGACCTGCCCGAGGCGATCAAGGCCGGCATCCTGGCGAGGATCAAAGCATCGCAACAGGGAGACCTTTATCCAATATCCAGTAAATGATGGATGAAGGTTGGCCTTGTCCTGCGAGAGATCTGTCCGGTTCGATCGGCTTGGGATTTGCAGTTGAGAGTCATGTTGAAGGACTTGAACTACTTATCGTGGCACAGGGGCACATAATTTGTTTCACAGGCTTCCCCGTGGATGCTAGGATTCAACGAGGGACTTGACAACTGATATGGCGATCGCGTAGAAACGCGAAGTTGTCGCCATCCAAGTGCAGACGCCTTCATTGAGAGCTGTCGCTGTATAAGCTGTCTGGACCCGGATTGGTCAATCGCCGTAGCTAGAGTATAGCTAGTTCGATATCAATGATCGAAAGGGTCTAGTCGTGGTTACTGCATTCTTGAAGGTGCCTATCCCCTGTGAGCCAGAGAGCGATGCGGTCAACGAGGGTCGTTTCGTAGGAAGCACGGGAGAGGCGTTGTACCCCGAAGCGCAAATGGTCGATTGCGCAGAACCAACTTCCGGCTCACGCGAAACCTCTGGAGATTACTTCCTACGGAAGCGATTGGATGGATTGACCCCGTATTACCCATACGCCTCGTGGATGTTGATAGGCGGCATCTGCCTAGCGCCGATCTGCTACATCACTGATTTAGTGCCGACATGGCTGGGATTCTGGGTCGGGGCTTTTATTACGTCGCTGATGACGACAGTAGCGCAGGCAGAACGCGATGCTAGACGATCACGGGCAACAAGGTCGAGCCTTGACCGAGTGGCTCGCTAGAGCGCCTTCGGTTTTTTTTAGGCAGTGGTCCGCCTTCACAGTGCAAGGAGCGACGGTTTTCGCTCTCGGAATGCTGTTCGCTTTCGTGGTTCACGTCATCGGTCGACCTATAGCCGAATTCCCCCTTGCAACACTCGTCGGAATGGCGTTGTTCGTTCCTGTCATTGGCTACCTTCACTCGAACCCTCACTGGGTTCTTGAACGCAAGTTGAAAAAATGTGACAAGCTCTGCAAAGCCGGGCTGATTTCGAAAAACAAATGTTTGAAATGGAAAAACGAGCTGTTGGATGCTTATCACAAAGAAGTTCTCACGGCACGAGTAGAGCCGGATCGTCTGCCGTTAATCTCTGTTCCGCGGGAACACACTCGGACCCAGGCAGAGGCCTCCGCTAGTGTCTCCGGCCATAAGTAATGCCCGAAATTCATCGAGCATGTTCAGCGAACCATCGGCGCATCTTTTGATTTGTCCAGGTCCACTCGACAGGATGGGCGTAGTGCTCGTTGTACTCCGGCCACGAGGCGACAATATGGGCGATGAACTCCTCCCGACTCCTCCACGACCCGCGCCTCAGATAATGGTAGCCGAAGGCGTTGTTGAGGATCTCTGCCTCGTCGAGCCAGGACGCATGGGCCGGTGTGAACCGGGGACGCCACCAACCGCGACAGGACCGCAAATACTCTTGTGTGAGCCCGGCCGTGTGGCTGGGATCGCCGTCGTGAATCAGGTACACGCCCCGAAGGTGATGATGACGACTGCCGGAATCTCTCCAACTCCTCGATGTAATGCATCGCGTCCTTCGTCTCGAGGCATGTCGCTTCCATCTGGCCGCTGTGAACGATCAGGAAGTTCAGGATGTTGACCGTCCCATGGCGGGTGTACTCGAACTCCTGCTGTTCGATCGAGCCGGGAATCGATCGACGGATCGGGTCGCGTTCCAGGACTTGATGGTTGGGTATCTCATCGGCGCAGACGACCCAATAGCCCCGCTTGGCCAGGCGGTCGGCGTTGGCGTAGCACCAGAGGACCTTCTCGGCCCGCTGCTTGAACTGGGCATCCAGGCGAGCCGTCCTCCAGTAGCGGGTCCGATGAGGTTGCAAGTCGACGTCGTGCAAGATCCGGCGGACAGTCCGCTCGCTGATGGTCGGGACGATGCCGTCAGCGACCGCCTGTCGGGCCAGGTCTTTGCTGGTCCAATGGGTAATGTGCAGGCCCTCGGCCACGGGCTCCAAGCAGGCCAACTCGACGATCTGGGCACGTTGTAGGGGGGGAAATCACAATCGGGCGTCCCGACCGCTTGGGTGAATCCAGAAGGCCAGATAACCCCAGGCGTTCGTAGCGACGGCACGTGCGACGGACGGTCGATTCGTCACACTGGGTCAGGAAGGCCAGATTTGCGTCTGGGCTCCATCAGCGATCCCCAAGAGGATGCGGGCACGCCGGACTTGATACCAAGGCCGGATCTGGCTGTGTGCGATTTGTTGAAGGGCCGGTATGTCGTCAGAGAGCGATCTCTATCGGACGCGGTTTTCGGCCACGCATGGGGCAAGCTCCTCGCTGAAAAGAGACACGCCTTCCAGCATAGCAGCGGCCCTCGAATTTCGGGCATTACTTATGGCCGGGGACACTAGGGTCTCGCCAGAGTCGTCGCCGGACAAGATCGAGGGCAACATAAAAGCACCACCGGGGGCCATTGGTTCTTCGTCTCCTGCTGCGCCATCAGAGCGGAAGGCCTAACCCCTCTCAATGGACAGGAACTGAGCCTAGGGTAAGTTTTGAGGATGGACGCCGCCGCCCTCTTCGACAAATGGCGGTTGTCTCGCCGAACCGAGCCATCCACCGCGCAAGAGCACTTCCTGGATCTTTGCGAATAGCTTCACCATCCCAAGCCAGACTCACTCTCTCGGCATCCCGGCATTGGTGAAGACCGCTTTCTTCTGAGACGCTCGCCTCGAGGCGAATCAGTTGGACGACTCATTCAGAGGCGGGCGCCGGACTCTGCTTCGCATCCCCGTTCAACGCGATGTTTGGATGCCGTAGACTGGTGATTGATGTCGGGAGTCATGATCGCGGGAGCGGCCTTTCGTTGGGCTCGCTACAGGACAAGGGGAAATGCCATGAGTCCTTGGTCGATGCTGCCCATAATGGTTGTCGCGTTTTGCTTGCTATTAGGTGCGCTCGGAGCCTCCATCCGGCAACGAAGCCGAACAGTACGAACAGGCAACCAAGCTGAGCCATCTTGGCCGACGCGGAGAATCAGTCAAGATGTTGCAGGGCTTGCAATCCACGCGAGCGAAGGCTCGCTTGGCGGGGCTCATCGCCAACGACAACGTAACCTCACGGTTACTTGGCATCACGTCATTCGACCCGAACTTGGCCGCAAGGCTGGCGAAAGAGTCGATACCGGAACTCCGACGTGATTCAGAAACCAATGCTGAGAGTGCGGCCGCACTGGGAAGTTTTTATCTGACCGGCCTTGGTGTTAAGTCGGACCCGGAGACTGCATTCAGGTTTTACAAGTCGGCTGCAGATCGGGGACACGCTCGCGCGACGGGGATAGCGTCCGGTTGCTACTTTGACGGCACAGGCGTAACGAGGGACAAGCGAAAGGGCATGGAGTGGCTGAGACTCGCAGTCGATCGCGGGGACGTTCATTCAATGGTGATCCTCGGGGAGCGCTACGAGTTCGGAGACGATGGCGCCAAGAACCCGACCTTGGGTCTTCAACTGTGCGAGAAGGCCGCCAGGGCAGGAAGCATCTTTGGGATGCGGGCATGTGCCAGAGTAGCGCGGGACAGATTCTTGCGTGCGATGGAAAAGAACGACATCCGTGCAGCCCTAACTTACGAAGCAGCCGCGGATAAGTGGTTAGAAAACGCTACTGAGGCGGGTGATGCCCTCTCAATGTGGCAGCTCGCATCGTACAGGCGGGTCAGCCTTCATTCTCCCGGCCCCGAGAACGTGTTCCATCTCTACAAAGGTGCGGCAGAATCCGGTGTGAGCTTCACGCTGCTTGCTTTAAGCGCTTGTTACCTCGAAGGGAAAGGAACGGTTGCTGACCCGGAGAAGGCGGAGGACCTGTTAAAGAAGACGGGGGTCGCTGCGAAGCGGGAGGGTAATGATGGAGTCGAAGCGATTGCTCGCAAAGTCCTGGCAGAAAAGACGCGGGAGGGACGTATTAGTCTCCTTCAACATGAGCTTGCCTGGTCTACTGAGGACTTTGACTCTTTTGTTGGTCCCGGCGACATCAAGGCCGCCATCGGGGGACCGTCCCAGTCCGCTAAGCCTTCGCTCAAGCCCATCCGCTCTGGTCGACCGCCTGTCGGGCCGGCAATTCGTCCGGATGTTCAGTTGGTACTGACAGACGCGGTAGTCAATTTGTCCGCAAGCGGAAATTACGTCTATGTCGAAGGGCGGTTCCGAAACATCTCACCCAACATGCTGGATTTCTTGCACATTTCCGTGACCTTCGAGGATTCGTCCGGAAAGCTAGTGACTACGCATCAGACATACTCTGAGCCCACCAACTTGCCACCCGGGGCCACTGGCACATTCAAAGTATCCGAACCAGTCGATTCTCGCTTCGCTGGTGTGAAGTTGAGTTTCTCGTGTGACAACAAGCCCGTCGAGTGGCAAGACCAGAGTGGCAAACGCGTGCATCAATGATCAGATCGAGTATTCTAGAGTTCCGGGGACACCATACATAATTCATTGGGACTGACGCCGGGAATGAAGAAGGTTATATGCGTAGGGCCGTGCATACGTAGGGCTTCCCAGGAGCCTTGCCGGCCCTACGCATATAATCCCATTGAACTGAGCCGCGACGGGCACGGCGTTTGCCTTATATGTAGATTGAATAGCTGGGCAAGGGGCGCGTTTTAGAGAAACTCCAGCGAGACCGCGGGGTGAGACAGGCCGAGGCCGGTGCTCTGCGTTAGGGTTCCGGGGACAAGGGTTCCGGGGACACCATACTTAACTCCCGCCAAGTAATTGGGTATGGTGTCCCCGGAACCGCTGTGGCGTTTGTTGACTGATCGAGCCATCAGCAGCCACCCATCCTACCTGTGCGGCCCACTGGCGAAATCACGTTTATGTCGGCGGTTTATCGGGCCTTGCCTTTCCGGGGCAGGCTCGGCGGTTTCACGATCGCACCTCGATCACGTGGGCAAGGTCGAGGATGTACTGGTGACCGTTCCCCGGGAGCACCTCCACCGTATCAGCATCGCGGATTGTGAGCGCCCCCGGGCTTGGCACCGCGACTTCGAACCCGCCCGTAAGCACGAGGCGGCACGGACGGAACGGGCGCTGGCTGACGATGGTGCGTAGAAGATCGGCGGTCATGGCAGCAGATCCGCCACGGCGATCGTGCCTAGAATCCGGCCGTCAATCACGAGTTCAACCGAGTCCGCCTCTCCGAGGATCGTGGGAGCCGGGTACTTGCCCCCGACCGGGTTGGCGTACACCTCGAGCCGGCGGAGTTGCAGATCAAGGATCCAATAGACCGGGAACCCGGCCTGGGCGTAACCGTCGAGCTTCAAGGTCCGGTCCTGGGGCGAGTGCTCGCAGACCTCGGCCAAGAGCACGATGTCGGGTGGGCCCGGGTGGCGATGGAAATAGTCGGCGGCCTTGCCACGGACCACGGTGATGTCAGGCTCGGGCCACCAGTTGGGCCAGGGTTCGACCGATTTCTCCTCCCGGACGCGGTACACCCCCCGAGGCAGGAGCGGCCGCACGGCGTCGGCCAGAGCGTCCACGGCGGCATTGTGCGGCGGGTTCTTCGTCACTTCGTACAGCTCCCCATCGAGCAACTCGACGTGCTGGCCCTCGAAGATTCCGGCGTCCTGCATCCGGCCGAACTGGTCGACCGAGATCCTGGGATGCCCCGATGGTTTCGTAATTTGTGGTTTGGTGACCGTGCTCATCGCCGCGGCGCCTCCTGGTTATAGCCCTCCGACTTGGCATACCCGATCAGCGCCTTGTCGATGACCTTGGCAACGTCGGTTCGACAATGATCGGCAAGGCCCTCGAGCCATGCTTTCCACTCTGGCCCGCCCTTGATCACAACGGCGATCCCTTTGCGTTCCGCTTGAGGCTCCACGGCCGCTGGCTTGCTACGTATCGCTTTCTTCCTGGTCATCGTCGTCGTGCCCATCGGCCAGTCCCTTCTATCGCGTCAACTCGGTTCAGACTACCACACGCCATCCTAAGTATACACCCGTCTCATTATGGCATCTAGTACATGGTTGCACAAATAATAAACCAGAGAGTTAGAGAGTTCCGGGGACACCATACAGAACTCTTGATGAGAGAATTCCGGGGACACCATACAGAACTCTTGATGGGCCATTATACTCGTGATACTCTTCCGTGATGCCCCGATTCGCTCGTGTCGTCGTCCCTTTAGTTCCGGAGGCTTTCGGGGTCAGACCGAGTTTCAATTTAAATTGAAACTCGGTCTGACCCCGAATGTGGGCGCAACGGCAAAACCCGGCCCCAAGGGAAGGCCGCCGAGTTAGGTATGGTGTTTCCGGATTCTGTTGTCCCCGGATTCCGGTCGGCAATCCTCGGACGACGGGCGTTTCTAGAGGTCACCGATCCCTATGACGCTGTGGCTGAGGTGGTGCGCCAGGTCGTCCGCGGATCGCGGGAGAAATTCATGATGATTCCTGAATAAGAACAGGGGGAACGATCCGCAGATGAACGCAGATGAAGAGACAGACAAATTGAAATGCCGGAAGCGGCAGATGGGTTTTAGATTGAACAACCTTTGTACCTGTTCAATCCTAATCTTACACGTTTTGGCCGAGGCCGTGGCCGATCCCGCTGCCACGGCACCTGGCTTCCCGCCTGGGAGATCGGCATTCAAGACTGGGAGAAAGACGACGAGGAACATTAAGATTAGAAAGGGTCGAGGGTACGAGAAGGAGAAGAATTTGGATCGAGCTTCCCACCTGGTTTCGAATTGATTCGATTGGAGCCAACACCGTGATCCAGGTTTCCGTCGCCGAAGCGCAGCAACGCTTACCCGAGCTCCTCGCCTTGGTCGAGCGAGGCGAGAGCGTGGAGATTCATCCCGAGATCGGCGAGCCTTATGTGCTCGTCCACAAGCCCAAGCAGGATCTTTCCACCGAGCCGTGGCCCGGTTATCCCAAGGCGGGAAGTCTCAAAGGCAAGATCTGGATGTCCGACGACTTTGACGAACCGCTGGAAGAGTTCCGGGAGTACATGGAGTGACGCTCCTGCTTGACACCCATGCCTTGCTCTGGTTCCTTGCCGATGACCCCAGGCTGAGCGCACTTGCCAGGACGACTCTTGAGAACCCGAGCAATCCCCGGTTGCTCTCACCGGTCAGCCTCCAAGAGATCGCAATCAAGGTGCAGCTTGGCAAGCTCAAGCTCGATGAGCCATTCGCGGTCATGTTTCCCGCTCAGCTTGTGCTCAACCGGATCAAGCTTCTTCCCATTGAGGCAGCCCACATCGACCCGCTGACGACGTTGCCGCTGTACCATAGAGATCCGTTTGACCGGCTCATAGCCGCCACCGCGCTGGTCGAGGGTTTTTCCGTTGTCTCCGCCGACCCAGCGTTCGACGCCTATGGCGTGAATCGAGTTTGGTAGGGACGAGTTGGTATCGGGAGTTCCGGGCAGGGAAAAAGGGACATCACTGATTGTTTGGGACTAATCGTGGCCGGCCTGGGCCGCGGAGAGTGTAAGCCAGGGCCTACGGGATCGACCGCGCCGGAATGTGCCGGGCTCGTGTGCCGCAGCGCCCGCCCCGCGTGTCGCGACGGGTCAGACCAGGGCTCGGATGGCGCCACTATCCTGGACTACCGAGCAGATCGTTTCTTCCTGCCCCTTCTTGTCAGGCAAAAACCGCCCCCCGTACAGATCACCAGCCCGACGATCACAGATAAGGAGTGTTCGGGTTGGATGACTCAAAGCGGACCTGACGCCCCGGCGCAATTCGTCGGGCGAGTCGCGCGATCAAGCGGGAACGTACGTCAACCTAATCACGTCCTCGCCAACGAGATCGCTGGTCACAAGGCGGAGGAGTTCCGGGGACACCATACATAACTCTTGATGAGGAGTTCCGGGATCCTCAACGAATGGTCGCTGGCAACGGGAGGGTGCGGGGCGAGGGCGGCGATCATGGATGCGCCGTCGGATCATCCACGTCGATCCCCTCGGCGGTCGCGGCGGCATTCAACTCCTGGTCGGCTGAGATCAGTGTCGGCCGGCTCAGGCCGTTGGCCAGGCGCTCCCGGTGCAGATCGGCCACCGCTGCCAGTTGCACCGCGTCGTAGCCCCGCAGACCGTGGGTTTCCGCCAGCCGTTCAGCGTCGGCCAGCAAGGCGGGCGTGATGTCCAGAATGGTGTACTGGTGAGCGGCATCGTGGCGGAATTGGGCCAGGAGCACCTGGGCGGCGGCAGCAGGCAGGGGGCCGCCCCGGCTGCGCCGGCTGATAGCGGCGACAATCTCGACCCGCGTGAGGCGCGTGAGAAAAAGCTCGTGGGCTGCGGCCGGATCGGCCAGGCCCTGGACCCATGCGCTGCCGATCTCGGTAAGGTAACGCTTGACGATACCGCTGGCGTCGAAGATGACGGTGGCCATGCGTCAGCGGCGCTCGCGGATGATGGTTTCCGAGAGCGGTTCGCCTTCGAGGGCGATCGGCTCGAACACCGGGCGCCATGCCGGATCGGCGGGAGTGGGCAGGCTTGATACACGGCCGGATTTCAGTAGGTGCTGCTTGAACTCCGCTTCCGTCATCCGGGGGCCGTTCGCGGGCGTCGGGGCGTGCCTGCGAAGTTGCTCCAGCGCGTCGCGAATGACTTCGTCCTCGGAGCGGTACCGCCCGGCGAGGACCTGGTCATGGACGAACTGCTCCAGTTCGGCGGGTAAACGAATCGTCATACCATGTTTTCTCCTCGGAATTTGAGTTTAGCACAGGTGGGCAGCGTTGTCGAGGCGGGGGGAATTGCGTGCGTGGGTGTGCCGTGGGCCCGAGTTCCGGGGACACCATATGAGTTCCGGGGACAGGAGTTCCGGGAACACCATACAGAACTCGTGATGGGCCACGATACTCGTGATACTCTTCCGTGATGCCCCGATTATCTCGTGTCGTCGTGCCTCGCTTACCCATCAGATCACCCAGCGGGGAAACCGCAGGCAGCAAACGTTCTTTTGCGATGAGGATTACCGCAGCTACCTGGAGCACATGGGGCAGTGGTGCGGGGTTCACCAAGTCGCAGTGTGGGCCTACTGCCTGATGCCCAATCACATTCACCTGATCGCGGTCCCGCAGTCGGCCGCGGAGTCAATCGGGGCCACCCACAAAACTCTGTCGGTCGTGGAAACGCGGACCCCTGACTGGCACGTCTGATCCTCATGAAGGAGAGCGGTCGCAGGAGGTTCGAGCGGCAGTTTCACTCCGAAGGCGGGGCGTACCGAGGATGGCACGGCGGAATCGCACAAAGGTCGACGGCGGCAGCGAGATCGGGGTCGATCACGGTATCCAGCGGGCCGTGCGCCCGGCTTTCCACTGCGGGGTCGATCTCCTCTCGAATCAGTCGTTCGATCATCGCGGACTGGATTGGCGATCGGCTGGAAGCCCTCGCCGGGCTCTTCGTCGTGGGGTGTCGCATTCGTGCCATGTCCGGTCAAACAAGTCCAGCAGGCTCTCCAGCGTCATCGGCAAGAGCCCGCGGTCGCTGCTCGTTGCGAATGGCGGGAGACGGCCGGCTTCGGGCTGTCGCGGCTAGCCGTGGTGCGATCGCGATCGGCAGCGGCTCGGCGCTCGTCAACGCGGAAAGCCATGCGTTGCCGGGTTGGCGAAACCCGGAAACCGAGGCGATGAGGTTGGCCCTGAGCCGGTGGCTATCCGCGTTGGTCCGGCCGTCCGCAATTGTGTGACTTCCCCGAGAGAAGGTTGAATCACGCGAGATTCGGGGAGAGTCTGCTCACCGATGAACAAGATCGCCCTGGACCGCCAGGGACTCCGCAACTTGCGTGCGACCGGTTGCGACCAGCGGTTGGTCGGTGAAGCGTCGATGCGAACCGAGATTGTGCGTCGCAAACTCCTACTATATAAGAATTTACGACTAATAAAGACTCGTCGCCCAATACCTTCTGGAGCGCGCCGAAAGCCCGGAACCTCAACTTTTCTGAACCGGTTTTGGGGTGATTCCGTTTGGCATCGTCCCAAAACCCTCCTCTCTTGCGTTGACGAACTGACAGGCCGGCCGACATACCAACCCGAAGCGTCAGCGAGGGGTTACCCATTTCCCCGCATGGATTTGTGTCGACCCTCGCTGACGCTTCGGGCTAGTATGAACGGCCCGCCAAGTGTCAAGCGAGACAAGTCCACGTTGACCCCACTTTGGGACGATGCCTTCCGTTTCCGGGCCACTTGCCGTAAGTTCTCTGCTTCATAAGACTTTGGAGATCAGCCCAGAGGACGGCGACTGGCGGCGTTGCGACCATTCTCGTGGACTTTCCCGGAAAACCGACCAGTTTGCGATCTGGACGGTCGCTTGCCGGTTGCTGGCAAGGAGCTTGCCGACTCAAGAGGCGATAGAAACGGACCGTCGTAAGAAGTGCGTCGGGGTCATGGCGGTTCCGCTTGACCAGTCAAAGGGTTCGCTCTAAGATCCGCGCTCGGGCGGGGGTCGCGGCCAATCATAATCGTCCGGTTCGAGTTCCCGCCACCCGGCTCATGGAGGAGCGACGGCTATGCGAGACCACAACAAGGCATTTTGCCGCCTTGTGGCCGAGAACTTCGATTGTCCGGCCCCGGTGTATGAATTCGGCTCGTTTCAAGTCGAGGGCCAGGAAGGTTACGCCAATCTGCGGACCATGTTCCCGGGAAAGGTGTACGTGGGCTGCGACATGCGGCCCGGGCCTGGGGTGGACCGGGTCGAGGATGTCTCGGCGATCAACCTTCCGGACGGCTCCGCGGGAACCGTCCTCTGCATCGAGACGTTCGAGCACGTCTTTGAAGTCCGCAGGGCATTTGACGAGGTCTTCCGCATCCTCAAGCCGGGCGGAGTCTTCGTGATCACGACCCCGTTGAATTTTCGGATCCACGGCTATCCCGATGACTACTGGCGGCTGACCCCAAACTGCCTGCGGCGGCTGATGGCGCCTTACGCGGCGCGAGTGGCGGGATCTCAGGGACATCCATCATTTCCTCATTCCGTCATGGCCGTGGGCATCAAGTCGCCGGCGGCGTTCGATGTGGCCGTGCGGACCAGGAAGCTCGTCGCGGCCTATCACGAGTGGTTGCGAAACGCCCGCGCCGGCCTGCCCGTTGCGGCCAAACTTCGTCGCGCCTTGGGCCAGGTTTACCGGTCCAAAGGCGAGCGGATGCAGATCGCCAATTACTACACGGCCGACTTCTCGATCGACGTCGATGATTGGCTGGCCCAGGCGGGCTGACTCGTGCGACCGAGGGGCAAGGATCAATCACCGGGACGCGCAATGTGATGCGAAAGGAATGGATTCATGGGAAAGCCGATCGATCGTCTCGTGGTTCTCGGCCTTGACGGTGCCACCTGGACGGTCCTCGATCCGATGCGCAAGAGGGGCATGATGCCGAACCTCGATGCGCTCTTGCGGGGCGCCGCGTACGGGACCTTGAAGTCGATCATTCCACCGGTCACCACGGCCGCGTGGACAACCATGATGACTGGTTGCAACCCGCCACGGCATGGCGTGTTCGATCATCGCTATTACGATGCGGCAGCCGGCCGGATGAAGGTCAATCATTCCGGGCGGATTCGCGTTCCCACGCTCTGGCAGCAGCTTGCCGAGGCCGGGCGGACCGTCGTCTGCCTGAACCTGCCCGGTCTCTTCCCACCGCCCAGCCTCAAAGGCGTGGTCGTCTCGGGGATGGACGCTCCACACCTGGAAGGTGCCTTGCAGGCCTGTCCGGACTTCGGCGCCAAGCTGAAGGCCGAGGTTCCAGAGTACTCCCTGCGCTATTTCTGGAAACACGCCCCCCAGTCGCTTGAAGAGTTGACGACCAACGCTCGGCTGACCATCGAGAGCTTTCGCGGCCGAGCCCAGGGAGGGTTGCTGGCTGACCGCCATGCTCCTGACTGGTCGGTGCTGATGGTTCAGTTCCAGAATCTCGACCCCTTTCAGCATCGGGCCTGGCGCTATTTGAACGTCGATGAGACGGGGATTGACGAACCGGCCTGGAACGCCGCGGCGGCCGAGGTGATTCGCGGCCTGGACACCGCGATTGGCATCCTCTGCGAGCTGGCCGATCGCCGGGGCGCGGCGGTCATGGCGGTGAGTGATCACGGCTTCGGTTCCTGTCTGGGACGGATCGACGTCAACCGCATCCTGGTAGACGCGGGCGTTGTCCGTCTGCCGAACTGGTCGGGCAACCTGCGTCGGCGGATGAAACAGGCACGCGACCGGCTTCGAGTCTGGAACGCGAAGCGCGGCGATCCGACCGCACGGTCGGCCTCGTTCGACCAATCGATCTCCGCACAATTCCCGTTTGACTGGAAGCGAACCTTGGCCTTCGCTCCGCATCAGGACACCGCGGCCATGGTCTATGTGAACTCGGCGGCGCGGCAGGGGCTTACGCGCGATACCGCGCCAATCTTCACACCGCGACAGATCGACGAGGCCTGCCAGACCGCGGCCCAGGCGCTCGGCGACGCCCGCCATCCCGATACCGGCCGCCCACTTTTCCCCCAGATCATTTCCACCGCCTCCGCTTACAATCTCGACCCCGCCCGCGAAGGATACCCCGATCTCATTGCATTGCCCGATGATCCTTACTGGGTCCGCACCCGGCTCACCGGCAGCGGTGCCTGGGTCACGCCAGATCCCAACCTGCCGGGCACGCACCGCCCCGAAGGCATCGTCGCCCTTGCCGGAGCCGGTCTTCCTCCAGGCCGCAGTCTCAACGCCAATCTCATCGACGCCACGCCCACGATCCTCAACCTGCTGGGCCTACCGGTCCCGGACCATGTCGAAGGCCGCCCGATTACTGGTGAGTCGTTCGCGGCCGACTCAAAGTGCACGTTCATCCCAACCCGACAGGACGCGCCCGAAGTCGCTCTGGAAGGTCCTCACCGGCGGGCATTCGAATACACCGCGGAGGAGCAGGCGATTCTCGAGCAGCGACTTGCCGACCTGGGCTACCTCGAGTGATCCGGGAGCAATTTTGCATCAATGCTGGAACTTGACAAACCTTCGCCTATCCTTTGAAATAGAACGTCATCCGCCCAGAAACGTTCAGCTAACTGCTGGAAGTGTCATGTAGAGGCGACGTCGATGAAGACGCAAGTCCACCGAGAGGCCTCCGCTCCGGGATCCTCGTGTGCTCGTACCATCGGATTTGAAAGAGCTGATCCGGAGCTCGGTTTTCCGATTTCGGTCTTGAACCGTGCTCGAAAACTCAAGGCCCGTTTCTCGACACAAGTTCGGTCTCTTGCGTTCCGGCTTCACAGCCCAGTTTCAGCAACTCAGAGCATGCATCTCGCGAGACCAGGCAATCAGGAATGACAACCTCCGCGGAACCACGCACCATCGCGATCGGCGACATTCACGGCTGTCTTTCGGCCTTGAATGCGATTCTGGCAAGAATCGGTCCCCGGCCGGACGACATCATCGTCACGCTCGGTGACTACGTGGATCGCGGTCCCGACAGTCGAGGTGTGCTGGAACGGCTGATTGCGCTCGGTGCGCAATGCAACCTGGTACCGATTCTGGGCAACCACGACGACATGTTTCTTCAGGCCCGGAATAGCCAGCATCTCTCGGCCTTTCTGAGCATGGGTGGTGAATCGACGCTGGCCTCTTATGGAGCCTCGTCCCCGCCGGATCTCGGCAAGGTTCCCGCCGAACACTTCGCGTTCCTGGAATCTTGTCTGGATTACTTCGAGACCGATACTCACATCTTCCTGCACGCAACCTACGTCCCACACTTAACGATGAAGGAACAGCCGCACCTGGCGCTCCGGTGGGAGTCGCTACGGGATTGCATTCCGGATCCCCATCATTCCGGGAAGACCGTGATCGTCGGCCACACTTCACAGAGAAGCGGAGAGATTCTCGACCTGGGCCACATCAAGTGCATCGACACACGCTGTTATGGCGTGGGCTGGCTGACGGCTCTTGATGTGTATAGCGGACAGGTCTGGCAAGCCGACCGGGCCGGGCGTCCGCGATGAGCCCGCGATTCCAGGCTCAAGAGCGTGGGACTCTGACTGGCCTTCAGATCAGATCAAATCAAGCCGGCGGCGGGGACTGTGGGCTCGGCTGCACGCGGAGCAGACACCGGTGATCAGAAACCGGTGACCCGAGGGGCGAAAACCGTGGGCCCGGCTGACGGCATCGCGGATCGTGCGGATCTCATCGTTGCGAAACTCGACGACTCGATTGCATACAGTGCAGTGCATATGGTCGTGTGCGGGATACCCGTAGTCGTGCTCGTAGGCGGTTCGATTGGTCAGACGAAGCTCGCGCAGCAATCCCGCCTCGACGAGCAGCCGCAACGTGCGATACACAGTCGCCCGGCTGATCGCATGCCCGGCGTCATGGACGTCGCGGACCAGTTCATCGGCATCAAAGTGCTTGTGCGTATCAAAGATCTGGCGGACGAGAACCCGCCTGGGCTCGGTCAGCTTTTCACCGCGGATCTCCAGGAACTCCCGAAATTTGGCCTCGGGGGTTTCGGATACGGAGAGCGGAGTCAGTTGATCGGCTGCGCGAGTGTCGGCCACGAATGCATCCCCAGACCAGTCGCCGTCCTGGCGCCAGGCTGCCAGGGCCGGAAATCATCACGAATGTACGGACATTCTATCTGTACTTCCGGCGGCCTGCCAGGGCATGGCGCTGGTGAGGGTTTTCCAGATCATTCGTGGCCCGTCCGTCTCCAGAACTGAGCGGGCCGGCTTCGCTCAACGCGGAGGAATTGGCGTCAAGCCAATCACGTGGCCGGTGGATGCCCCGGCGCCCGGTCCCGCGGAAGGATCGGGAAGCGGCGGCGCCATCACTGGGACGTTGAGCGGACTCGTGGCCGAGGTTGTCAGCGACGAAGATCTCGATCGCGGGACACTCTGGGCGGGACCAGCGGAAGCTGCTGGCGGCAACATGGGCAAGGACGCCGGTGTTGTGGTAGCTCCGGCAGCCGTGGGCTGTCGGCTCAGCTTGGCTTGAAGGTTCTCGATCGCCGTGTGCAGGTAGCGAATGCTATTGTCGCAGCCCTGTGGGTTGCCGGCGTACGAAAAGGCGTGAGCCTGAAGCCGCCCCATCCGGCGTTCGAAGACCACAATGTGCACGTACTCGATGTAATCGCTGGATGGCGTGCCGCAGTGGCCGCGAACGCGTGTCAGGTCGCTGTTCTGGATCGCCTCCATCAGCGGGCGGAGGTCACCAGAGCTGAGCCGGTGAACGCCGTCCGAGTCGATCACGGTGCCGTCGGCGAAGACCTGCAGCACCATGCCGAACTGGCTGCCATCGTTCGACCGCCCGAGAGCCATGCGGGTCAGGAGCGGGTCTGCCGTGGTCACCGCGCTGCTCACTCGAGGCCGAGGATTGACCCTTGGCTGGGCATCGTGTGAACCGGAAAGATCCGGAGTGGACGGCCCGTCCGACGAGATTGGCCCGCCGGCCGGGGTCGCGTTCGGAGCACGCGACGGCGTACGGTCCGAAGGATAGAATGACCCGCCGCTGCCAATATCGCCAAAAGCCGACGTGGGCGTCCGGCTTCCCGAAGCGCCATACGCCGAGCCGGCTGTCGAGCTTGAAGCTGCGGCCGACGACGACGTTGACGATGATGATGAGTTTCCACCGAGACGGAAAAGACGGCCGAAGAAACTGGAATCGTCGGCCTGGGCTGGTCCCGGATGGAACGCAAGGACCAAGAATCCTGGCACCACAAGGGCGCCTGCCACTTTTGAGAACACGCCGCGCATCGCCGACCTCCTTGCCGGTTTGCTTCGACTCGATCCGGGATTGGTCGCAACGACGGCTCGTTCCCTCCGAGCAATCGTTGCACCCGGTCAAAACGAAACGACGCGGTAAACCTCCTCAACCGTCGTCGTGCCGTCTAGAATCTTATCGACCGCGCTTTGCTTTAACGTTCGCATTCCCAGATCAACCGCGACACGGCGAAGCACGTCCTTGGGAATTTGCTGGAAGATCAAATCGCGCAACTCCTCTCCCACCATCATGATCTCGAAGATTCCCGTCCGCCCCATGTAGCCGGTCTGAAAACACGCCGGACATCCCAGTCCGCGGTGCAGACGGAGGTCACGATGCTCGTCGGGATCGAGTTCGAGGGCAAGCAACATCTTCTCATCCGCCGCGAATGTGACGCGGCAATAAGGGCAGATCTTACGGATCAGGCGCTGTGACGCGATTGCCAAAAGGCTGCTGGAAAGCTGGTAGCCGGGGATTCCGAAGTTGTAGAGATTGCTGATGGTGCTCGGCGAGTCGGAGCCATGAAGGGTGCTGAAGACGAGAACTCCCGTGAGCGCCGCGCGGATGCCGATCCGCGCCGTTTCCTCGTCGCGGATCTCGCCAATCATGACGACGTCCGGGTCCTGGCGCAGCATGGCCCTGAGGCCCTCGCTGAAGCCCATGTCTCCATGGCTGTTCACTTGAGTTTGATTCACACCGGGGATCCGATGCTCGATCGGATCTTCGATCGTCATCACATTGCGAAGCGGCGAGTTGATCCGCTCCAGGCAGTTGTAAAGGGTCGAGGTCTTGCCCGCCCCGACCGGTCCGGCCACGAGCACCGCGCCATAGGGCTGGGCGATCAGGCGGTCCATCGTCTCGGTTTGTTCCTGGCTCATGCCCAGGTGGGAGAAGCCCGCGATGGCGGTGAGCACCTCGTGGATCCGGATGACGATCTTTTCCCCATAGATTGTCGGAAACGTCGCCAGGCGAAGGTCGCGCGGCCGGTTGTGATGCATGATCGAGATCCGGCCGTCCTGAGAATGCCGGCGCTCGACAATGTTCAGACTGGCCATGACCTTGAGCCGGCTGATCATGGCGGTGGCCATCGACGGTTCCACAAAGAGAATGTCCTGGAGCTGACCGTCGATGCGATAACGTACTCTCAGACCGGTCTCCTGAGAGTCAAAATGAATGTCCGTGGCGCGGCAGTCAAAGGCGCGTTCCAGGATCAGACTCACCAGTTGCGGCAAGGGCGCGGTGAGGGTCATCTCCTGCAATTCCTTCCGCACGTCGCGATGATGCTGGGTGCGGTCGGGCAAGAGCGGTGGAATCTGCACCGGCACGGGCGTCTGAGGTTTGGCGGGAACGCCTTTCTCAGGAACGTCCCGGGCCATCGCGGCAAGCCGCTCGAAAGCAAGTTCGTTGAGCAACTCTGGCGAGATCAGGTTCAGCTCCAGGATCGATTGCCGGAGATTGCTCTGGTGATCGAGCCCATATTGCTGAGCCGAGTGAATCTGGTCGGATGTGACGAGTCCGCGTTTGATCAGAACCTGAACCAGGGTCTCATCTTCGGGACTCATCGACCCGAAAGTGTCCTGGCCTGGAGCGGGAACCGCCACCGCTGGCCGATTCGCCGTGGCCGCCGCTGGTGCGGGCGAGGAATTGGGAGAGGTTGCGGGCTGCGGATCCACGTCCATGGCCTCCTCGGGTTGAGAATCGCCGGACCACAGTGTCCGAGGCACCCTGAGCCCCTCACATCGAGTGTCTCAGTTTGCTGTCTCCGAGGTTTGCGGAGACGACCATTCATGATCCCGGGCAAGACCGTATTCTTCCGCAAACCGGAGATCATGCCAAGAAGGTTCCCCCGGCACCGATTGATTTCATGATCGTGGTTGAAGAAGTTCCTGGCGGTCGACAAAACGCCAATTGGCCGACGTCGGGGAAACCCGGAAAGGTCACCCCGGCGCCGGCCATGACATTATCTCGTTGGACCTCGCCCGACTCGACTTGGCGGTCGGTTACCTGCCCATCATCTCGTCCAGCATCCGATCAAGGGCGAGTTCCAGCTTTTCAGGTGTTTCATAGCTTCCGGCTGCGATCTGACGGCGAATCTCTTCCACCTTCTCGTGGCGGATCTCCGGTAACTGGCTGATGCCGTCAAGCATCTGCCCGAGCGGGGAGATTTCGACATGATCGCGCGGGGCACCCGCGTGAACCGTCTGTCCGGCATCCACACTGTATGCAGACAAACGCGGGTAAATGGGTTGAGGGCCTTGTGTTCCCCCTGCACCGAAAATTTCCATTGGGCCTCCCAAATTGGTGCTCTGACCGATGGCTCCACCCTCGGTAGTTCCGGGTGTTGCTCAAGCGATAAACTTCGGAGCCTACACGAGATAGTGAGCCGGCTGACGACAGTCGGATCTCCTCACTCCGGTCTCCGTCCACGCCATGACGCCCGGTCAAGGACGTCCCTGATGTTGTTATCGACAAAGAGCCAGGTGGAAATTGAATCAAAACCCCGAAAATCCGATCGCCACCTCTGTACAGCGCTCTCAGCGCCTCAGCCGCTTCGCGTCGGCTGGCCGTTTCAAACCTTCCGCCAGCAAGGCAGACGTCTGACCCAGCCGCTCGGTCAGCGCCAGGGCTTTCTGTTGAAGCATCAAGACTTCCTGCTGCTGTTCGGGCGTCTTGACCTGCGCCTGCACGGTCTCGATTGTCTTGATGGCATCATTCAATTCCTGGGCGCCCTTGGTGAAGATCTGGGCGGTATCATAGATGGCCTGGACCCGCAGGTCTTCATTCGAAGGCTTGTAGAACGGACTGAGAACGAAGGGATTCGTGTAAATCTTCTGCACAAGCTTGTTGCCCCAGTCGGTGGCATCGCGGACATTGGTCACCGATCGCTCGATCTCGGAACGGCTTCGAGCCACGATCTGCACGGCCTGGCCGGCGATCACGTCGGCCTGGTAGAGCACCCGATCGGCGCGGCGCGGGTCATATCCAGCCCTTCCAGGAGCTTCTCCACCTTGACCCGATCCTTGGCCACCACGTCATTCAGCGAGAAGGTCAGGTCGCGAACCGAGGCCAGGCTTGAGCGCACATTCTCGCGGTTCTCGCCGATGATCACATCTGCCTGACGCGTGATGGCTTCAAGCCGGCCCAGAGTGGCCTCGATCTTCGGTGCGTTGGCGCTGATCCTCCGCGAGAGGTCTTCCACGTGGCCGACAGTCGACTCCACGGCGGGGCGGATGGCGTCGCTCATATCCTTCAGGTTGCCCGAGGTTTCCTGGAACGCCGCCAGCATCTGTCGCAACCGCGGGGCGACCGAATCGACCGTCTGGCGGATCTCGGTGATGGTGTGGCTGATATCACTACGCTCGGCTGGCCCCAGCCCCACCTGCTCGATGATCGGGTCGAAGAACGAGCTTTCCACACCCTGGATCGACTGACCAGGTACAAGGGCCACTGCCGACTTGCCGGTGGCGACGATGCTCACATGGCTCATACCCGTCAGTCCCGGCGTGATGCTCACCTTGACGTCTTGCTTTAACTTCTTGACCAGATTGGCCGGCAACGAGATCCGCACGCGCGCCCGCAGGGTGCCCTCGACTTCCACCAGGTCAAGGTCAACGACATTTCCCGCGTCCAGGCCGGCCACGCGCACCGGGCTGCCGACCCGGATTCCCTGGCCGTCGCGAAAGACGACATCGACGGTTTTCTGGGCCGCCAGGAAGCCGGGGCCGTCGCTGGCCAGGCTCATCAGCGCCAGCAATCCCGCCAGGGCCGCAATGACGACCAGACCTACCGTGAAGTCTCGTATCGACGTTCGCGCGCTCATTGAGGGGTTCCCTCCCCAGGGTGATCCCGCACGAGGACCGGTCCTCGATCAGGGCGTTGGCGGCTGGAGCAGCGACGGCCCGTAAACCGGGACCGCATGATACACCAGCATGAACCAGGTCATGTTCAAGAGCAGGATCGACATCATCGACAGGCAGGCCGCTCGAACGATGGGCGCTGCCTGGTCGAACGACCCGGAAACCCCCTCGGACGCCGGCCGGCCGGAACTCTCGCCTGCGGAATTTCGGGCCACGCGGATCGCCTCGAAGCAGCAAATCGCCGCCGGCACGAACCCGAACAGAATGCCTTTGACGATCATCCCGACAATGTCGCGAAACCAGATCATCCGGTACATCATCAAGAAATACATATCGGACGGCAGCCCCATGAGCGAGCCGGCGGCCTGCCAGCCGACGGCGGTCCCGACAACAAATCCCCATAGAGCCAGGAGCATCGACGCCAGCGCCGCGGCAACCATCCGAGGCGCTGCGAGGCGGCCTGGCCAGCGAAGCCGAGGCGATTCTTCGGAGCTCTCACTTGCCTCGATTCGATCAAGTCCCAAGTTTTCGGTGATGAAGCGGCAGGCAATCAAACCCGAGAGTGTCAGCCCGGTCATCAGCGTGGCCAGATTGCGAAGCAGTCCCACACCGACCACCGCGCCTGTGCCGTCAAGAAACGTACTGCCGAAGTAGGCTTGCATCGACAGAAAGGAGCCCATGGCGACGTGCACCAGTCCGACCAGAGGCACACCCATCACCAGCAGCCACCACAAGTGCTCCTTGAGCACCGGCCAGAAGCCGGGCACGTCGTCGGCACGGTGGAAGCTGAACATCGACGACACGGCCGAAACCATGAGTGCCGCCACGCCCCCCAGGTAGGCCACCACGGCGATACAGCTCTTACCTACCCAGCCGATCGGGGCAAGCCAGAACGGCAAGCTCGGGGCTGTCATGCTCGTGCTCGTGGCCATGACCGGAAATCTCCCTGGTTCGCTGACTTAGCGGCCCTGCGGTGAGGGCCGCGGCGTGGTCTTACTTGGCTGTGAAGGCTTCCGGGAAGGTTCGGTCGGAGATCCCGTCAGCCACGCCCTCCAGCGACTGATCGCGCTTGCGCGATCTTCGAGACTACCCCACGGCATATAGCCGAAGTCACGCCCGGTCCGCCGTTTCAGCTCTTCGTGAGCTGCCATCCGGACCACGACGTCCGGGTCGTCCAGCCGCCCCAGGAGGGCCGGAATCACCACGGAATCAGGCTGCTGGTAACCCAGGCTCATCGCGCGGGCCCGAACGAGCGGAGCGGGATGGGTGATCTTGCGGAAATTGCGCGGGCCCAGCCCACATCCCGAAATGGAAGCCGGAATCGCAATCACGGCGAATGCTGCGGCCAAGCACTTCATCCCCACACTGCTCTTCCATGAACAGCCACTCGGCGATGATCGCCCGGCCCGGCCCGTCTGTCCCAGGCCGAAGTGGTTCTGGGTCCAACTCACGGCGAACTTTAGACAAACTTGCAAAAACCGGCAATCGCAATCTGGGCAGGCCCCAGCGCTCCCAGGCAGCTCGTGCATCGGGTTCAGGTACGTTGAGGCCCGTTTCACGCTCTAGTGGATCTCTGAACAGAATCCCAGGCGCTATAATAAGGCTGCTGGTCTTTCGAGATGAGGACTTGCAATCCCAGCTCGACCATCGAGCAATGGAGGCATGATGAGCTTGATACGCATCGCGAATCGAAACAGTGCGGTCGTTCTGCTGAGCCTGGCCATGTTCGGTCTGGCTCCGGGTGCCGTGAACGCTCAGTTGTCACCGTACGGCTGGGACTCTGACAATCCCGCCTTTGATTACGGTGGAACCTTGGCTGGCGTTGATTATGGTGTGACCTCGGGAGGTTTTGGCTACGGTACCGAGGGCTTCGGTACTCCCCTTGTTGGGTTTGATTACGGGCTGTCGAACATGGAGTATGGCATGAGTGCCTTTGACGACCGCTCGGCCGATCTCGCCTGTCCGACAGAGGGGTATGGGCAGGCATACGGCTCGGCAAGCCCGAATGATTTCGTTGTGCCTGCCGATCCTCTTGTGGGTGCTGCCCCGGCTTCTTCCAGTGTTCGAAGCGACGGCGCGAAATCCGCCAAGCGCACCAAACGCGAGACTAGCCGCCGGGCCAGGCCCCGCGACTCACGAAAGCCTCCCGTGAAATGACGGCATGGCACTGCGACCGTGCGGCTATCGCACCAGAATGTCCGCCTGCGTGCTGATCGCGATCTGGGTCTCCCCAGACGGTCCCAATTTCCCGAATCTCGAAGTTCTGAGCATACGCAGCCAGATTGACGCGGGCCGTCGGATTTGCACGGGGGTATACATCAGCCAGGTGACGTACAGAGTAGCCAGGAAGGGGGCCGCAACAGTCACGTAACGTCTCGTCAGTCCTGATGGCGTCCAATTGGTGGAAGTCAGTTCTCTCACGCCGGTCACTGCGCACCCGAAGACAAGCATTGTCTAAAAGTACTACACGAGATTCGATGACATGACTTGATTGCCGGCGCACGCATGTGATTTCATTGAGCAATTATCCAGCAAGCGCTTGTTCGATGAAATCCGTCGTTTTATGAGTCTCTAGCAAGCTTTCCGGGTTATCTTCGAGCCCCATCGGGGCTGAAGCACAAGTCCACCCGGTAGCTTTGCTACAGTCTCCGTTTTATCCAGATTTGGCATTGGTCATGACCCATTCCGGCAGTTGGCCCCCGGCGTGGCCTTGACTCGACGTACTCGGACCAGGCGGCCCCGGTTGCAGACCGTCATTGGGTTGGAGGAAGTGACGAGGAGAAGGAACGAGGGCTCATTGTTTTTCAAATGGACGATCGAGCCGAGGTTTTGGTCTTCATTGAGAAGTCAACTGGGTCAAAGCGTGGAAAGCATTAAGACATAGTCATTCTTTGCGTGTCATGGAGCGAACCATGCTCGCTTTACCTCAAGAACAAGCGCTCGTTCGTGGAACTACGTTGATAATTATCATCAATGCCATCTCCAACAGAGAATGAGCCGGTTTTAATTCTCTCCGCCGGAAAAGACATGGTAATCGGAGGAACCCTGAACCGCTCTCCTCCCCGACGACGAGTCCAGAAGAAAGTAAGACCGCAATTTCCTTCAATGGACTGCCGTGACGACTGCGGAAAACCATGTCTAACTAAAACGAATCATAAGCACCATTCATAGCAACACTAATCGCTTCGTTCCAATCCTTCGAAGCGGCCCCGAAACCCGGAGATGGCTCCAGAAGGGTACTGACAGCACGTTATAACTACTCCAAAGTCATCGCCACGAATCATTTCACTCAGCACTGGTTTTCCTAATCTTTCTTGATCACTCTTGTAAGACTTTTCTGACAACTGGCAAGAGTGGTTCACCGCAAGAGCGCGTGATGAGAGTCAGAAATCGACGATTACCTGGCTTCATGGGCCCATTCATGAACGTACAAGCGGTGCTTTATTGATCAGTAACCAGGGCGAGCAAGGCTCTTTTGCAACAGCAGTTGATCTCATTCGTTGAAGAGAATACTTGCAGTCGCGTCATAGGGTCGTTAGCATCCCACCTTGCTTTCCAAGCCGATGTGCCGGAACTTGGGCTATTCGGCGAAGATCGGCTCATTGCTGTGCCCCTCCTGTATTGCTTTCATCCCTAATGAGGATAACAACCGATGTGGCCACTCCTGACTCCACTACGAAAGCGGACAGAGATTAGACGCACCCCCGTTCGTCGTCTCCGGTCGTATCGGCCCCACTGCAAGTTCCTTGAGGATCGCTGCCTCCTTTCGGTCACCCTGTCGTCAAGCGGACCATCCGTCCCCCTGGTCGGATCGCCGGTTCTCTGGACGGCGACGGCCAGCGGCGACGGCTCATCGCCCGTTTACCAGTTCAGCGTCACACCGCCCGGCGGCACCTCCCAGATGGTTCAGGATTTCAGTCCCGCAAATACTTTCACATGGGATCCATTGCAGCAGGGTACGTTCAGTATCCAGGTGGTCGTCAAGAGCAGCTACACCGCCACGACGACCGACTCGGCGACGGCTTCCTATACGGCGCAGTCGCGGGTCGTGGGAAATACCGCGGTGATCAGCCCGACGTCCAACCCGCTGGTCGCCCTGTTCAGCGCCCCTCCCTCCTCCGGCAGCTTCGATGTACGTCCAGTTCAGCCCACTCGGTCCCAGCCCGTCCTGGACCAGTACCGCCCCGCTGCCGATTGTGCCGGGGGAGAGCACCAACTTCCTGGTGGCCGGCATGCTGCCCGACACGACTTACCTCATGAGGGACGTCCTGAACGATGGGACGACCTCCGTCCCGCTGCCGTTCACGACCGGAAGCCTGCCGACGAACGTGACTTTCCCCACATTCACGGATCCGCAGGCACCTGCCCCCGAGTACTGACCTGACTCAGAACATGATTCTTGCACGTGGGGCTCGGGACCCCGGCAGCACCGTCGAATACCGTGGCGACAGACCTGAGCGGGCAATGTCGACTGGTACTATGACCCGGTGGCCAATAACTTCCCCAGCTTACGGCACGACCCTCGTGCCGGGCGGCACGGTGCTCTTGCTGGGCGGCACGGCGGTAACGCCGTACGCGGGCGACGGACACGCTGCGGGAGATCGACCTGGCCGGCGACACCGTGCGCGAGACGAACATCTATGCCGTCAACGCCGAGCTGGCCGCGATGGGGCAGCCTCGATCAACGACTTCGACCACGACGCCGATCGCCTGCCCAACGGCGACACGGCTGTCCTCGCCCTGACCTCGAAGGTCATCAACGTCAACGGCACGCCCACCACGTACAACGGCAACATGGTCCTCGTCCTGGACCAGAACTTCCAGGTCTCGTGGGCCTGGAACGCCTTCAACTGGCTCATCCACCAGCCGCCTTCCCACGACTGGCGAGGGCCCGAGCGACTGGCTGCACGCCAACTCCATCAGCTGGTCGCCCGCAGACGGAAACCTGCTGGTCTCCCTGCGCGCCCAGGACTGGGTGATCAAGATCGATTACGCCAACGGGACCGGCGACGGCCACGTCGTCTGGACGTTGGGGCAGGGCGGCGATTTCACCATCACTGCTCCTCCCGGGGTCCAGATCCCCGTGGTTCTCCCACCAGCACGACGTGTCCTATATCAACGACACCACGATCGTGGTCTTCGATGACGGCAACACCCGCCAACTCACCGACCCGAACGCGGATAGCCGCGGACAGGAATACGTCCTCAACGAGCAGACGATGACGGCGACGCTGGTGGTCAATGCCGACCTGGGCAACTACTCTGCCGCCCTGGGGAGCGCACAGATGCTCCCCAACGGGAATCTTGCCTTCACGTCCGGGTTTCAAGGGCCACCCACCAACCCCTTCGGGCAGTCGATCGAGGTGCTGCCCGATGGCACCATGACTTTTGTGCAACAAATGTCTGGCCTATGAGTATCGTTCCTACTTCATGAGCTCCCTCTACGGCACCTCCGCCAACCTGCCGCAGCCAGGGCCACCTTACCCCACGACCGTCAACCTCTCCTCCGCCTTCAACCGGACGGGGCTGGTGGCCGACAACACAACGTTCACCGGGGGCGGGCTCGACGGTGACGGCAATGCCTTCTCATCCGACGCGCTCGGCACGAGCCTGAGCGCCGGCGGCACCACCTTCAATATCGGACCCGCCGGCAGCAACGACGTCGTCAGCGCCGCCGGGCAGACCATCGCCCTGCCCGCGGGCAACGACAGCACGCTCCAGTTGCTGGCCACGGCCGTCAACGGTGCCCAGCCAACCAGTCCGTTCACCGTCACCTACACCGACGGCACGACCCAGACGTTCACTCAATCGATCAGCGACTGGACATCGCCGCAGGATCACCCCGGCGCTATGACGGCGCTGACAACCGCCTATCGCGACACGGCCGGCGGGACGGTGCAGATCCAGCAGGTCAACCTCTACGACTTCACGTTCACGCTCAATCCCAGCAAGACGGTCAGCAGCCTCATCTTGCCCAACGACGCCAACGTCGAGCTGCTCGCCGCCACGCTCACGCCCGCGGTCTCAACGCAAGTCAATCTCTCCTCCGCCTTCAACCGGACGGGGATCGTGGCCGACGGGACGACATTCACCGGGGGCGGCCTCGACGGCTGACGGCTCTGCGCTCTCGGCCAACCTGCTCGGCACCAGCCTGTCCGCCGGCGGCGCCACCTTCAACCTTCGGCCCCGCCGGGGCCAATGACGTCGTCAGCGCCGCCGGGCAGACCATCGCCCTGCCGCCGGGCAACGACGCCTCGCTGGAGCTGCTGGCCACCGGCGTCAACGGCAGCCCAGCCCAACCAGTCCTTCACCGTCACCTACACCGACGGGACGACCCCGACGTTCACCCAGTCGATCAGCGACTGGGCCGTCCCGCAGGGATACGCCGGAGAGTCGACGGCGCTGACGACCGCCTATCGCGACGCTGTCCGGCGGAGCAAAGCAGGTCCGGCAGCAGTTCCACATCTACGAGTACACGTTCGCGCTCAATCCCAACAAGGCGGTCAGCAGCCTCACCCTGCCCAACGACGCCAACGTCGAGGTGCTCGCCGCCACGCTCATTCCCGCGAGCCACGACTGCAAGTCAACCTCTCCTCCGCTTCAACCGGACGGGGATCGTGGCCGACGGAGCGACCTTCAGCGGCGGCGGGCTCGACGGCTACGGCTATGCCCTCTCGGCCAGCTTGGTCGGGACGAGCCTGACCGCCGGCGGCACCACCTTCAACCTCGGGCCCGCCGGCACCGAATGACGCCATCAGCGCCGCCGGGCAGACCATCGCCCTGCCCGCGGGCAACGACGCCGTCGCTGGAGCTGCTGGCGACCGGCGTCAACGGCAGCCCAGCCCAACCAGACCTTCACCGTCACCTACACCGACGGCACGACGCAGACGTTCACCCAGTCGATCAGCGACTGGGCCATCCCGCAGGGCTTATCCCGGAGAGTCGACGGCGCTGACAACCGCCTATCGCGACTCGTCCAGCGGAACGAAGCAGGTCCGGCACGTTCAACGTCTACGAGTACACCTTCGCGCTCGATCCCGTCCAAGACGGTCCTCAGCATCACCCTGCCCAACGACACCCAACGTCGAGGTGCTCGCGGCCACGGTTATCCCCGCGGCCCCTGAGCAGGTCAATACTCTTACCTCCGCCTTCAACCGGACGGGGATCGTGGCAGACGGAGCGAAGTTCAGCGGAAGCGGGCTCGACGGCGACGGCTTTGCCCTCTCGTCCACCCTGGTCGGGACCAGCCTGACCGCCGGCGGCGCCACCTTCAACCTCGGCCCCGCCGGAACCAATGACGTCGTCAGCGCCGCCGGGCAGACCATCGCCCTGCCCGCGGGCAACGACGCCACGCTGGAGCTGCTGGCCACTCGGCGTCAACGGAGCCCAGCCCAACCAGACCTTCACCGTCACCTACACCGACGGCACGACGCAGACCTTCACCCAGTCGATCAGCGACTGGGCCATTCCGCAGGGATTATCCCGGAGAGTCGACGGCGCTGACAACCGCCTATCGCGACCCGTCCAGCGGAACCAAGCAGGCCCAGCAGGTCCGCATTTACGAGTACGCGTTCGCGCTCGATCCCACCAAGACGGTCGGCAGCCTCAGCTTGCCCAAGGACGCCAACGTCGAGGTGCTGGCGATCGACCTCCAGTCGTGACCCTTCTCATCGGCACGGCAAGCGGGGCGGCGGACTGGCCGCCCCGATCCGACTTTCATTCCAGGAGTTTCCGGCCAACACTCTGCGGACCTCACGGCCGTTCCGACGCCGTCAACCTGAGGACAATGCCGTGATGGTAGGCGGCCGACCGCCTGGAGTCGGCTGGGATTGACACCGTAGCCGGCCCGCCGGCGCGGCGGTCCACTCCAGGGGCGTTTCTCGGCCGAGCAAGTGGACTTGCGAACCCGCAGCGGGACGTAGCGATCGGAGAACAATGCTCGCGGGTAGGGAGTCACCCTCCTCTTTGAGCAGAACGATGGCGTAAATCTGTCGACCTTTGCTTGTGAAAACGGACTGGCCCTCCTTGTATGGGGAAACAGGGCGAGTGCCGTGGATCGCCTCGCCGTTGATCTTCATCCAGGCACCCATCTCCTCGAGGCGACGCACGGCTTCGGGGGGAAGTTCGCCGTCCGGCTGCGGGCCCACGTTCAGGAGGAAATTGCCACCCCTGCCCACAATATCGACAAGGAGCTGGATGAGCTGATGAGTTGACTTGTACCGATCTCCGGGCCTGAACGACCACTGGTCGCCCATCGTCAGGCAACTTTCCCAGACAAAGGGCAGGGGCTTCTCCGGCACCTGCTGCTCGGGCGTCTGGTAGTTCTCGTGGCGACCGCCGACGGTGCGGTCGACGACGATCAACCGTGGCTGGTGCCGCCGCGCAGGGCCACCAGCCTTATCATCTGAAGGTCCTGAGCCGGCGGGCGGACCTGGCCGGCGTCAAGCCAGAGGATGTCGATCGGGCCGTAGCCCGTTGTCAGCTCTTCGATCTGGCGGTGTGCGTACTCGACTGAACCGAGTCCATTTCTCGGGGTGCATACCGGTGTCGTAGTTTGGGTTGCGAGTCCGGGCCGGGGCGGAAGGGTCCCAGTAGTCGGGATGGTGCCAGTCGGCCTTGGAGAAATAAACACCAATGCCGAACTGCTCATTGCGGAAGGCATCAAACACAGCGCGGGCCACATTCGCCCGGGGATCGGTGTGGAAAGGGACATCGGGCGCGGTGATGCGATACTCGGTCTGCTTCGTGTCGAACATACAAAACCCGTCATGATGTTTTGTCGTGAAGACGACATACTTCATACCGGCTGCCTTGGCCAGGCGTGCCCAGCGTGCGGGGTCGAACTTGGTGGGATTGAATGTGCGGGGCAGCGCCAGTAGTCGCGCCGGAAGAGGTCGATGTTCTTGCCGCGCACCGTCCAGGAAATGAGGTCATCAGGGCGAGCCCAGCGGTCCTCTTCGACCAGCGGCCACGACTCGATGCAGCCCCACTGACTATAGGCGCCCCAATGCATCATGAAGCCAAACTTGAGGTCCTGAAACCACGCCAGTCGATCCGCAAGCCAGGCTTCCTCGGGTTGACCCTCGGCACGAGCAATCGGCGCGGCGCCGGACCCAGCGCCGGCGATCAGGGAAGCGACGACGACCAGTTGCGTGAGGCCGGATAGGATTGACATGGCGGTACCCCCTTCGTCGGGGCCACAGACCCGCAACAGCGCGATGTCCAGGGCTCCCGCGGCTTCGCCCAGCATAGGGCCGCCCACCGTCCCGGTGTAGCCCGCGGTGGCCGTGCGCGACAGTTTTCAGCACGGATCGTGAACTGAACTGTGCTGGCAGCCTCGGTCGGTCTCAGATCCACAAGCCATCAGTAAACGAGTGTGACGGCCGTGATCATGGCCGGCTCGATCTGGCGAATCACGCTGGCGGCGTACTCGATGTCCTGGCGTGTCACATCGAGATGGGTGCAGGCCCGGATCACCTGGGCTCCCAGGGCGGCAACAAGAACTCCCCGCGACTTGAGATACGCGGCAACCTCGGCGGCCGAGCCCAGTGATGGGTCAACGCGCACCCAGACAAGATTGGTCTCGACGGGCCCGGATTCGAGCGCGAAGCCGTCGGTATTCTGGAAGGCCTCGGCCAGGATCTGGGCGCCGGCGTGATCCTCGGCCAGACGCTCGACGTGGTGCTCCAGGGCGTAAAGGGCCGCCGCGGCGACGATCCCGGATTGCCGCATTCCGCCGCCGAATACCTTGCGCAGCTTGCGGGCCTGGCGGATAGCCTCGCTCGACCCAGCCAGTGCCGAGCCGATCGGGGCTCCCAGGCCTTTCGAGAAGCAGATTGACACGGTGTCGAAATGTTGCGCCCATTCCCGCGCCGGGCGACCGGTCGCAACCACGGCGTTCATCAGCCGGGCTCCGTCAAGGTGCATCCCCAGGTGATTCTCGCGGGCCCAATGGCGGATCGCGGCGATGCTCTCGATGGGGTGGACTCGCCCTCCGCCGCGATTATGCGTGTTTTCCAGCCAGACCAGGCGGGTTCGCACGTAATGATTGTCGTCCGGGCGGATGGCGTCCTGGATTTCCTCGAGCGAAAGCAGCCCGCAGTCGCCCTCGAAGGTTCGCGCGGTGACTCCCGAGAGCCGAGCGATGCCCCCGGCCTCCCACACATAAACATGCGAGGTGGCCCCGCAGAGCAATTCATCTCCAGGCCGCGCATGCACGCCAACGGCAATCTGGTTGGCCATCGTCCCCGATGGCACAAACACGGCGGCCTCCTTGCCCATCAACTCCGCCGTGCGAGCCTCGAGCGCACGCACCGTGGGGTCGTCGCCGAAGACGTCATCGCCCACCTCGGCCTCGGCCATCGCCCTGCGCATCGCGGGAGTCGGCCGCGTTACCGTGTCAGACCTGAGATCAATCGGCGGACGGTTCATGAGTCGTGTCTCTCTGGCTCTTCGCGAGTCACCTTGGGTACCTGAGAACGAAGGCATGTGAAACTTGATTGTTTTCCCGCCTGCTCAAAAGGTCAACCCGCTGGCGGTGGCGATCGTTCCGGTGTTCTCCTGTCCACGTTTCTGGACGATGAGCCGATCAGAGCCGTCGGCCCAGCGTCTCGTCATGACTTTGACGCGAGCTCGCGGACGATGGCCGCATTCTCGGCCACTTGATCGCCGAACTGCTGGTACATACCGACGATGGCCGCATCATTGGGCTTGAGATTGGTATAGGCTTCCTCGAAACGGCGCCGGACTTCGCCGGGAGTGCCGATTCGGCGCCCGGCGGCCAGAAGCTTGTAAGCCAGGCAAGGCTTCCTGGTCGCCTTGATCGCCTGGAACATCCGGGGCGGATCGGTGGGGAGGTAAATCTCGCCCAGCGGCAAGTTATCGCCGAGGATCGCCCGCTGTTCGTCTTTCGTTCGGGAGAGGAAGTAAAGGGCGGTCATGTAATAATCGACATCCCACCCTTTCTCCTCGGCGAGCTCGATCAGCGCCGGATCATGCGCCGAGAGACCCACCAGCACGCCCTGATCGCGGATTCGCTTCAAGAGGTCAGTCAGGACGTTGTACTTCTTCTGACGATGCAGCCGCTCGTTGAGGTGCCCGTGGGGCGAGATGCCGATTGGCTTGTGTCTGGCCGCGTCGTCGATGAACTCGGGGTGCTCATCCCAGTCGGGGTTGCCCAGGCAGAGCCAGTTCATCGTGCCGCCTGAGGAGCGGTAACGTTCCAGGTCGGCCAGAGTTCGCTTCGAGTAGCTGTTCTGGAAGGTGTTCAGGCCGCATTCCTCGCACCGCTTGAGCAATTCCATGACCCGCTCCGGCGTATGCCATGTGGTCATGTGCCGATCGAAATGCTTGTTGAAGTGTGAGTAGCCGTAAATGGGATTGCCGCCGATGATCAGCCGGGTCACGCGGTGTGTGCCAAGCTGCATCGTCGGCAAGAGCGAGGAGGCTGAGGTCGGGCCGTCGGCGGCGCCCGCGGCGGGTGCCATCGCGGCAATGCCGGCGGCGATACCTGCGGCCTGGTGCAGGAAATCGCGGCGGCTCGATGGGATGTTGCTGACCTCGGCAGGGCGATCCGGCGAAGGCGTTTCCATCATTGTTCCTTTCCAGATTCGATCGAAGACGGGGACCGCCCGAGCATACCAGACCACTGCGAGCAAGGGCCAGCATCTGCACGCGGCTAACCGGTTTGCCGACGCGCTCGCGAGGTGTGCTGGCTCTTGCCGGTCCTTGCGGTTTGATCACGAGCGGACGATGGTCGCCAGCCAGGCTTTCGGTCCACCCGGAGAGAAGGTCCGGGTCTCCGGATGGTCCTGTGCCTGAAAACGAGCCTCGTGGATCTCGGTCACCTGCCAGCCGTCGGCGAAGGCATCGCGAATTTCTTGCTGGGTGACACGCCTCGGTCCCTCGCCAGGCGGTTCCTGATCGCTGAAGCAAAGGATGTTGACTGTACCGCCGGGACGGACCACCTGCGCCAGACCCGCAACGTAGAGCGCGCCGCTCCTCGTCGGGGAACGTGTGAAAAAGTCCCGAGTCAATCACTGCGTCAAACGTGCGACCCAACTCGCCGAGCTTCAAGGCGTTACCGACCTGAAAATGGACATTCAGCCCCCGCTCCTTGGCCTTGGCGCAGGCGCGCTCGATGGCGACGGGTACGAAGTCGAGCCCCCAGACCTCATGTCCGCGCGAGGCGAGAAACATGGCGTTCTCGCCGGTGCCACAACCGGCGTCGAGCACCGATCCCCGAATCTTACCCGCCTCTTCCAGACCGACGTAGACAGGCTGGGGACCGGGAATGTCCCAGGGCGCCCTGTCCTGGTAGGCCGTCTCGAATCGCTCTGGTCCCATGGCTCGCTCCATTTTCCTCGGGGTGAGGCAGCCCGATCGCTGTCTTCAATATGGATCGCACGCTTGCGCTGAATGCGAAGACAGTGCAGGGCTGCACCTTATCAAGCCACACTACGCCGGAGCGGCTAGTTTGACAACGATCGGTTCCTCGGCAAAGTCAGCGATCGGCAAATCGCTCCGGCGCTTGCTCAGTGTCCTCGCCCCGCGCGAGACGCACAAACATGGCGGGAAGCAGACCATCAAGTCGAAAGTCCAAGCAGGTGCTTGCTCTTCATCGCGGAATCTCCTTATGATCAGTGCTCGATTCTCGATTGATGCCATCTTCATGCTCCGCCGACCGTCATGACATGTTGCACACCACCAGTTCCGAACCCTCTGCGGGAGAATTCCAATCACATGCGTTTGCGATGGCTCGTCACACTGATCCTGTTCGCTGCGTTCCCGATCGCGTCGCGGACCTCGTACGCGGTTGAGAAACCCAGCGGCGATAGCGGCCGGCTAGCGGGCAGTTGCCGCTCGGAACAGAACGGTTGGATCTTTGTTCATCTCGAAGGCAGTCCCGAACAGGTCGGCTATCAGCACGGGTATCTCCTTGCCGACGAGATCGCGGACCTTCTCCGGGTCTGCAAGCCGTATCTCGAGAAAACGACCAGGCGCGACTGGGGCTTTTACCGGCAGGCCTCCGAGCAGATGCTCTGGCCGAGGATTGAGCCGGAGTATCAGCGCGAAATCGATGGGATCGTGGCCGGTTTGAAGTCGTGCGGAAAAGTCGCCGATCGCTGGGACATCGTGGCCCTGAACGCCCTCGAAGAGATGCCGTATTACTATGTTCCCTGGCTCGACAAGAAAGAGGGCAAGAAGCCCGTGAGCAAGGCGCCGGGAAATTGCAGCGCCTTCATCGCGACGGGTTCCTACACCAAGGGCGGGCAGATCGTGATGGGGCACAACGCGTGGACCAACTATGTCGTGGGAACGCGCTGGAATATCATCTTCGACATCAAGCCGCAGCAGGGCTTTCGCTTTCTCATGGACGGATTGCCCGGCATCATCATCAGCGATGATGATTTCGGGGTCAACGCGGCGGGCATGTTGGTCACCGAGACCACCATCACCCAGTTCGAAGGCTGGGATCCGCAAGGAAAGCCGGAATTCAGCCGCGCGCGTCAGGCGCTTCAGTACAGCCAGTCCATCGACGACTTTGTTCGGATCATGCTCGACGGCAATAACGGGGGCTATGCCAACGACTGGCTGGTCGGCGACCGCAAGACCGGCGAGATCGCCCTGCTCGAACTGGGACTGAAGAATCACTTGCTTCAGCGAACCCGGGACGGCTGCTATGTCGGCGCCAACTTCCCGATCGATCCCAAGCTGACGCGAGAAGAAACAAAGTTTGATGTGAACAAGAAAGATTCGTCGCCCAACGCCCGCAAGGTCCGCTGGGAGCAGCTCATGGCCAGGCACAAAGGCACCATAGATGTCGAGCTTGGCAAGGCCATGGAGACCGACGATTTCGACGTCATCGACCAGAAGCACGAAGCCAGCGAACGGACGCTCTGCGGACGCGTCGAGATCACATCGCGCGGGGCGCCCGAGTGGGGCTGGGCGCCGTATTACCCGGGCGGAACCGTGCAATCCAAGGTCATCGATTCCCGCATGGCGGAGACGCTGGAATTCTGGGCCCAGGTTGGCCACCACGGCTCCGACTTCCTGGTCCAGCCGTTCGTCAAGGAGCACCCCGAATACGCCTGGATGAGCGAGCTGATGCGGGACATGAAGAGCCAGCCTTGGACGAAATTCAAGATCCGCGATTAGCCGCACCAAGGCCCTGGACGCGATGAGGCGCTGCCGCTATTTACCGGTAGCTTCCCTGATTTCGGGGTCGGTGCGTTTTCAGGTGGTGCTTGACCTTGCCATGCGCCGCACGCGCCGGGCGTCCGGGGACCACGGTGACAAGCTCGTCGAAGGACTCCAGAAGTAACTTCGCGGCCCGGTCCCAGGTGAAGAGGCTGGCGCGGTCGAGCGCCTTGAGGGCGAGGTCATCGCGCAGCCGGTGATCGGCAAGTAGCCGGCTCATGGTCGCGGCCATCGACGCGACGTCGCTCGGGTCGAAGAAAACTCCGGCGTCGCCGATGACTTCCGGAAGGGATCCTGCGCGGCTCGAAAGCACGGGTGTGCCGCAGGCCATGGCCTCCACGGCCGGCAGCCCGAAGCCTTCCATCAAAGAGGGTTGAACGAGGGCATAAGCCTGGCTATAGAGGCAAACCAGCTCGCTGTCGGGTACGAATCCGGGCAAGATCACGCGATCGGTCAAACCCGCCGCGGCGATGGCTGTCTGGATCTCGGAGAGATGGGTGTGAAAGACGTCCCGGAAGTCGCCGACGATCACCAGTAATAGGTTGTCGGCCTCGACCCGCGAGAACGCTTCGATGAGCCGAGGCAGGTTCTTGTGGGGGCTCAATCCTCCGACGTAGAGGAGATATCTCATGTTCGATGGAATGCGGAGCTGCCGTCGAACGAATTTCCCCTGATCATTTTCGGGCTCCGGCCGGAAGATCGGATCGGGTCCTTCTGTAATGACTCGAAGCTTGTTCTCGGGCAGGCGAAACCAGGATTGCAGATCGCGCCGGGAGGTCTCCGAGACCGTCACGATCCGGTCGGCCATGCGCACCGCGGCGTGCTCCTTGAGCAGCCAGGCGATGCGGCCTCCGCGGGTTGGAAAGACCAGTTCAGGATGTGCCAGCGCCAGGGTGTCGTGCATCGTGACCACCTGCCGAGGAACGTTCCAGACCGGATAATAGGTGTAGGTCGCCGGGAAGTACATCAGGTCAAGACCCGCACCGGCCACCGCGCGACCCATCGCCAGCATGTCGCCGATCCGCCGCCGGCCTCGAGCCGATGCGGCCGAGCTGGGTGCCTCGGCGACGTCAACCACCAACTGGTCGCAGCCGTCCGGAACATCCACCGCGGGCAGCGACGGCCGATCGACGACCACGACGAGTTCGCGCTTGCCCTTATGTCTCGCCAGAGCAGCCAGCACCAGCCTGGAGAAGCGACCGAAGCCGCGACGGTTGGATAGACAGCTACCGTCGAATCCGATACGCATCGTCGGCCTCCTTTTCGTCCTGTTCAGCTCCTCCTGCGTCGCTTAGCTCCCTCGTCTCGACGTTTCCGAGCGGCCTGCGCACCTGCACCGAAGTGAAGTGCGGCCTGGGCATGGTCGCTGCTCTTGAAGCGGGGCTGGAGACCAGTCGCAGCAGCGGATCGGCGGAGTGGCGGCGGAACCGCCGTCGCGACACCGCGGCGGCGTCGCCGAGGATGGTGATCGCCGACAGGTCCGCCGTGCCCAGCCCGTGGATCTCGGCCAGGCGTAGATAGGCAATCTCGCGGGGGTCGAAGCCCATGATGGAGGCAGCCACGGCATCGACCGCGACGGGATCGGTGCCGGCGATGACCGTTCCCAGCGAACGGCGACGGCCGTTCCGGGGCCCATCGCCTTCCATGGCCTCGAAGCCGTCGATCAGGCTGACCCGCGGCTTCAGGAACGCGGCAAGGGCAACCAGCATGCGCGTGGATCGCTCGACCGATTCCAGCCGCCTGCGCTCTGCGCTTGTGAGTCGCATTCCGCCCGCGAGCGATCTCAATCCCAACCAGGCCCGAACCATCCATCCGCGCCAGGCTTCAGCCACGACCGGGACGCTGAACGGCAGCCTCATGAGGCCGCCGTCGATTCCCGGAGCCGCGCCCGGCAGGTCGTGGGCGTCGGGATGATAAACCCCGGTCAGGTTCGTCAGCGTCAGACCGACCCGGTACACGCCATGGGTCCTGGCGACTCCGAGCGCCACGCGGCAGCGGGCGGCGGCCACGCGCGAGCAGAGGCGGAGCGAGATCGGCTCGTCTCGGGGTCCGGTCCACTCCACCGTGGTCCAGGGCCCATCGTCGTCGGCGGCGTGGGAATCCAGATCCAGAAACGTCGCCGGGCGGCCCCAGAGCTCGGACCGGTATCCCAGCCGTCCAAACTGGTCGCGAGGAAAGCGTGGTTTCCGGCCTGTTCCGCCAGCGATCGTGACAGACGACGCTCCCGCGGTCAGGATTGCGTCGGCAGTCGCCGAGAGCGTATCACGGTGGGTACAGGTCCAGGGACGCTCGGGATTGTCGAGATTGGGGACGATCACCGGCTTGGAGTCGAGCTCGACGCTCTGGCGGAGATCGTCGGCAATGAGCGCCAGGGCCTCGGCCACGGCTCCACGCCGGCGGTCGCTGCGGATCACGGCTACCTTGGTCGTGCTGTCCATCGTGCGAGCCTCCGTGCGACGCGAATCAGGAAGGGTTGAGGAATAGGTCGGGCTGCGCGGTCCACGCGTGGTCTGCGCCTGGCCCCGGCCTGGATTGTGAGACTGAACCGACTGGCAACATGCCACTGGAACAGTGCAATCAGCACAGAGAGCCCGCAGCATGTGTAATAAACCAGGTGCAGCGGCAGGGCCGCCAGCGCGAAAGCTCGGCCCCGGCAGTGGCCCAGAAACCGGTAAAAGTCCCGGTTCAACCAGAGAATCGCTGCCGATCCGGCGAAAACCGCCCCGGCGGCCCAGAGATTCCAGGGCAACGTCGCCAGGCCGAGCAGAACCAGCCCCGTGAGGACAACGCAGATTTGCTGCGTCGGCTTGACGTTCAGGTCGGTCTCGATCGTGGCGCTCCGCTTGATCAGGAGCATCCACGGTACGCCCCGGCTGAAGATGTCGGTCCGGATCATATCCACCAGGGACCAGCGCTTCAGATGCGTTGCCAGCACGTCGTGCGCCAGCACGATTCGATGACCGGTTCGCGTCAGGCGGTAGCCCAGCTCGATATCCTCGATCGCCGGACGGGGGTAAAGCCGCGGATCGAAGCCGCCAAAGTCGAGAAAGACCGCGCGGCGGATCATTCCGCAACCGGTCCAGAAGGTGTGAGCCGGGCGAGTATCGCCGTCGAATGTGCCCTGCTGGTGCACAAAATGATGCAACAAGTTGCGAAACTGACTGACCAGGCCCTGCGCAGGGGGTTGGTCGTCGTAGGAACCGAAGAGGGCGGTGAGGTTGGGATCATCGACAAAGCGTGCCATGCCGCGGCTCAGGGCATCGGCATGGACGGCGACGTCGGCGTCGAGGAAGAAGATGAGCGGGGCCGTGGCGAGCTGAGCTCCGTAGTTCCGGGCGGCCGCAGGGCCGAGCGGCTGCTCGTGCCGGGCAACGATCGCACCCATGCGGCGAGCCAGCGCGTTGGAGCCGTCGGTCGAGCCGTCGTCGATCACGATGAGCTCGAAATCCGTCCAGCTCGAAAGATGAAGCCGGCGGAGGCAGCGCTCGAAGTCGGCGCCCCCGTTGCGAACAGGGATCACGACCGAAAGCGGTGGCCTCCGCAGCTCCAGGCTCGCCGGACCGGCGGGGACATCATCCATGATAAACCCTCGCCCGTCAAAGACCGACACGTGCCGGAATGCGTCTCCGTCCCTGGGACTGCCCGAACACGCGCCTTGACCGCTGGGTTTCGGAACGGGGCGAATGGATTCGCCGATGGATGATCATGGTGTGGAAATCGAGCCGATCGTCGCCTCACGATCGCGACGTGCCGCTGGACTGTAGCCGGAACCGCCAATCATGTCAACGCGGGCCAGCACACGCCACGAACCTGCAAGAACCGGCGTCCCGGCCGGCCCTTGCTCCAGAGCTTCCGGATAGTTCTTTCGGTACGTGCCCGGAGCGTTCTCCACTTCTTGAACGGGCAGTCTGGACTCGCGCCGCGCCTGCGCGGCATACGCGCACGAATCCTCAGCATTCCTCTCCTGTCGGATCGCGAGGTCGACGCGTAGATCCTCGCCGATCAACACAGATTGCCTGTCCCGGACGGCTCGTCCAACTGGCACGACCGGATCGTTCACGGAGGTTGCGGCCGGGTGAGCGCTCGTCTCGCCCAGGGAACGAACGGCGTCCATCTAGCGTTTCCTGCCCGCCAGGTATGCCTCGACGCGCTCGTTGAACTGCGTTCCGTTGATCTTCGCACCCCAGATCGCCGGGATCTTGACCAGGCGCTTGACCTCCTCGTATGACAGACCGGCCTCGACCAGTTTCTTGAGGGCGGGCAGAAACTCCTTGTCGAAGAAGGTGCCCATCTTGTGCGCGACCTGCTTGTCAAACGATTCGGCGGTGATCGTGCGTCTTTTTCTTCTTCTCGGCGGCTTCCTTCTGAGACTGAAACTCGTCATAGTGCTCCTTGTGACCGCCGAGCCGGGCCTTCGCGCCCATGATGGCCGCGACCATGCCGCGCTGCTTGGCCTCATCAACATTCATGCCTCCGAGCAAGGCATGAGCGTACGTGTAGGTAGCGAGGATGTCGAACTTGCCGATCGAAACCTCGCCTTGAGCTTGCTTTGCCATGATCGCCGCTCCTTCGACCGTAATTCACCACTGGCGTTCGAGGTCAGTCGTATGAGACACCTTCGTTTTCCTCGGGTGTAGACGGGCATTGAATGACGGCACGGCATCATTCCGCGGCAAGACGCCGGATCGGGCTCTCACTCTGCGATAGCCGGATCGCCATTATACCAGCCGTGGAGGGAACAACGGGGCGACATCCGCGCTTGATCGAGTCGGGAGTGCTGGACCATTGTGCCAGTGGTGCGTGGCGACTTAAGATGTCGTCGTCAAACTCCGCGAGCGGCGAGCGGTCAGGCAACGAGGGTGGGCCGGCCGACGCTTGTGCGTGAAACCCGAAAGAGAAGAAAGGGGATTCTAGTCATGTCCTGGACCAGTTCACGTATCACACGGCGCGCGGCGATCCGAGGGCTGGCGGCAACCGGCCTGGCGATGCCGTCGGTGTTCCGGGCGCATGCCACCGCAGCGCCGAGCGAGACACTCTATCATGCCAGCTTCGGTGCTGCGGGCATGGCCGGGGCTGACCTTCATTCGCTGACAGCCAGCCCGCATGTCAAGCTCGTGGCCGTGGCCGACGTCGATCTTCGCAATACCGCCGAGATCATCAAAGAATTTCCCGGAATCAAGGTTTATCAGGACTGGCGCGAGCTGCTCGACAAGGAGAAACACCTCAATTCCGTAAACGTGTCAACACCCGATCACATGCATGCCCCGATCACCATGCGGGCGATGCAACAGGGGTTGAACGTCTATACCCAGAAACCGCTCACCCAGACGCTGTACGAGGCCCGGCAGATCACGCGGACGGCCCGCGAGAACAATCTGGTCACGCAGATGGGCATCCAGATCCACTCGCACGAGATTCACAGGATGGTTGTGGCCACGATCCAAGGCAACGCCATCGGCAAGGTGAAAGAGGTTCATAGCTGGAGCGGCAAGTTGTGGGGCGACCCCCACCCCCGGCCCGATCGAAGCGATCCGGTGCCGGCCAAGCTGAACTGGGATTTCTGGCTGGGCGTCGCTACGAAGCGGCCTTTCATCGCCGGATACTACCATCCCAGTGAGTGGCGGAAACGGCTCGATTTCGGCACCGGAACCTTCGGCGACATGGGGTGTCATATCCTTGATCCGGTCTTCACCTCGCTGGCCTTGACAGCACCCAAAATCTTGCAGTCGTCCGGCGGTGCTGCCGGCAAGGACAACTGGGGAATCGATAACCAGGTGCGATTCGTCTTTCCGCGCACCAGGTACACCGCGGACGGGTTCACGCTGTACTGGTACGACGGTGAAAAACGTCCCTCGGCGGCCGTCAAGGCATTGATCGGCGAGCACCCTCTCTCGGACCAGGGCTCGATCTACGTCGGCACCGAGGGCGTCCTTTATTCCCCGTACATTGAAACGCCCATACTGTTGCCCGCCGAGCGGTTCAAGGAGTACAAGCTGCCCAGCCCCGGCGGCACCGACCACTACATCCAGTTTGTCGAAGCTTGCCGAGGCAATGGGAAGACCTCGGCCCCCTTTGAATACGCCGGCCAGCTCACCGAGTCGGTCCTGCTGGGGTGCCTGGCCACGCGTTTCCCCGGCAAGACTCTCGAGTGGGACTCCGCCAGCCTGACGTTCACGAACCATCCCGAAGCCAATCAGTTCGTCCGCCGCCGGTATCGGACGGGCTGGGAAGTCCCGAGCCTTTAACTGGCTCGGCTCGCCCTTCGAGTGATCCTCGTCAGGGCGAGCAGCCAGGTTCTTCCGCTCGCGAGCACCGAAGCTCTACGCCTCATGGGGTCAGACGCCGAGAATCCCGCGAATCGTGAGTTTGTGCGAGATACCCGCCGCTGACGCCATGGTGAGTCGTTCTAATCGCGTCCCGCCCCAGCCAGGGCGGGAACTTCGATGTGCTCGCCGGTGGACCAGCGGCCCTCGTTACGAACTACCTGGTGATAGAGTGTGTCGCGCTCGATCGGCACGCGGCCGGCCTCGGTGATCAGGCGGCGAATGTCGGCGACGGTGGCCTCTTGCGGGGTCTCGGCGCCGGCTTCGTGGTAGATCTTTTCGTGGACGACCGTGCCGTCAAGATCGTCGGCACCGAACGCGAGCGCGACCTGGGCCGTTTTAAGACCGAGCATCACCCAGTAGGCCTTGATGTGCGGGAAGTTGTCGAGCATCAGCCGGCTGATTGCCATCGTCTTCAGGTCCATCACGCCCGATGGCTTGGGGATATGCGCCATTTCGGAGTTGTCGGGGTGGAACGCCAGGGGAATGAACGTCTGGAACCCGCCGGTCTCGTCTTGCAACGCGCGTAATCGGATCAAATGATCGATCCGATGGAGCGGCTTGTCGATGTGGCCGTAGAGCATGGTCGCGTTCGAGTGCAGGCCCAGCCGGTGGGCCGTGCGATGAATGTCCAGCCACTCCTCGGTTGTTGCCTTGGCGCCGCAGATCTGTTCGCGAACCTCGGGATGGAAAATCTCCGCCCCGCCGCCCGGCAAGCTGCCCAGCCCAGCGTCGATTAACTCCCTGAGGATCTGCTCGGTGGAGAGCCGGGAGATCTTGGCGAAAAACTGGATCTCGACCGCCGTGTAGGCCTTGACGTGAATCTCGGGCGCGGTCTCCTTGATCCACCGCACCACATCCACGTAATAACTGAACGGCAGCTTGTGATGGAGACCGCCGACGATGTGCAACTCGGTCGCGCCCTGCTCGCTGGCCTGCCTTGCCCGCTCAATGATCGCCGTCCGGTCCATCACATAGGCCTTGGGCTCGTTCAGATCCGCGCGAAACGCACAGAAATCACACGTGTAAACACACACATTAGTTGGATTGATGTGCGTGTTAACATTGTAGTATGCGAAGTTGCCGTTGTATCGTTCCCGGACCAGGTTGGCCATGGCTCCGATGGCAAACAGGTCGTTCGACGCTTCCAGGGCCAGACCGTCGTCCAGATCAAGCCGCCTGCCGGACTCGACCTTTTCACGAACCTTATCCAATCGGCTTGACTCGGTCGACATGCCCTCACCCTTTCATTCGTGCACTATCCGTCACGGGCCGGGGAACCCTGCCGCGTCGACGCAATCCGTCGAAATCACCGGCATTTTCGAGATTTTAGGCGAAACTGAAGCGATCATCAAGCTGTGATGAACAAACGACGAGATTGTGTGCCCGTCCGCACTCAAAGCATCAGGTCCGCCAGCCCGAATGCAAGAATGCCGATGCTGATGAGCACATTTACGTGAAAAAAGGCCAGGTTGAGCCGGGTGAGGTCATCCGGGCGTACCAGGGCGTGCTCGTAGAAGAGGAGCACGGCGACTGCAACGATGCCGACGAGGAAGATCTTGCCCATCGGATACGAGAGTTCCAGACCAGCCAGGGCGACAATCATCAGGGCATGACAGAGCGCTGCCAGCCGGAGTGCCGCGCGTATGCCGATGCGGCCGGGCACGCTTTTGAGCCCGACCTGATGATCGAACGCGACGTCCTGGCAAGCGTAGATGATGTCAAACCCGGAGACCCAGCAAAGCACGGCCAGGGCCAGCAGCACGGGCGGCCAGGCGATTCCGCCCCGCAGGGCAACCCACGCGGCGACAGGCGCCAGGCTCAGCGATGCCCCCAGCCAGAAATGTGAGAGGCTGGTGAACCGCTTGGTGTACGAATACCCCAGTAGCCAGAGCAGGACCGGGCACGACAGCAGGAGCGGCCACCGATTGGGCAGAAAAAGCAGCGTCGAGGCGACGAATGCCACCGAGCAAAGCGCCGTGAAGACCGCGACCGACCGCACCGAGAGACGTCCGGTAGGCAGGTGGCGGCCGGCTGTTCGCGGGTTGAGCGCGTCGTAATCGCGGTCCACCAGGCGGTTGAAGGCCATCGCGGCGGTGCGGGCGGTGGCCATGCAGAGGAGTATCCCGAGCCAGTCCTGAACGCGTCCCCGCCATCCCTCCCGGCTGAATGCCGCCAGTGCAGCGCCCAGGAGTGCAAACGGAAGGGCGAACAGGGTGTGGTGAAATTTGACCAGATCGAGATATTCGCGCGCGATCGCCGTATTCACTGGCTCAGGCCTCCGGACGTTTCTCTGGCAGCTTCGCAGGGGCTTCCGCCCCGATCTCATCGTCGCCCCATCGCGTGATCATGGAGTTGACGATCCCGAGCTGGTCGCAGACTCGTCCGACAATGAAGTCGATCAGGTCGTCAAGTCGGCGGGGACGGTGGTACCATCCGGGCATGGCGGGAAGCACCACCGCCCCGGCGCGGGTTACTTGTAGCATGTTTTCCAGATGGATCAGGCTGAGCGGAGTCTCACGCGGGACCAGGATCAGCTTGCGACGCTCTTTCAGGTGGACGTCGGCGGTGCGCGTGATCAGGTTGCTGGTCACGCCGTGGGCGATCGCTCCGAGGGTGCTCATGCTGCATGGGATCACGACCATGCCGCCGGTCAGGAACGAGCCGCTGGCGATGCCCGCCGTGAAGTCGGCGTGATGGTGATAGATCAGACGACCGGGTGAAAGATCACCGAGGAGCTGGGGATCCAGTTGTTTGAGCGATAATGACAGACCCATCTCTTGCTTGAGCACCTGAGCCGCGCTGGGGCTGACGGTGAGATGAATTGTCCGCCCAAGGCGTCCAAGCGTTCGCAGCAGGCCAACGGCGTAGGGAGCACCGCTGGCGCCGGTCATGGCGACGACCAGGTCGGAGTGACCAGCGGCAGGAAAGCTCGATGCATCCTGGCTCATTGCTTCGGCTCCCGGGCCGAAGCGGCTCCGGTCTGGCCCGGCTTCGTCCCCACATACAGGGTTGCGATGCCCAGGGTCAGCGGGAACATCCGCAGATCGATCAATCCTCGTGAGCCGAGCAAGTCGAGCATTTCCCGGCCATCGGGGAAGCTCAACACGGTGCGGGGCAAGTAGTGATAGGCCTGGTCGTCATTCGGGGCAATCGCCTGGCCCAGACGCGGCAAAACATGGCGGAAAAACCCGAGGTAGAGCCGCCCCAAGAATCGCCCGCGGGGACGCGAGAACTCGAGGATGGCAACCTTTCCTCCTGGCCGCGCAACGCGGATCATCTCGTCGATCCCGCGAACCGTGTCGTGGACATTACGAAGGCCGAACGCGACGCTGACGACACCGAACGTGTCGCTTGGGACCGGCAGTTTCTGGGTGTCTCCCTCGATCAGGATGACGCGGTCGCCTGCGCCATTGCGTCGTACCTTGCTCGCGCCGAGCTCGAGCATCTCGCGGCAAAAGTCGGTACCGACGACGCGTGTCCGACCGTTCGCGGCCCGGTCGTAGGCCAGGGCGAGGTCCGCGGTGCCAGTGCAGCAGTCGAGCACGGGAACCCCGGCTTGGGGGGGCACCTTTCTGGTCGTGAATCGCCTCCAGGAGCGATCGATATTCAGGCTCAGAAAGTGGTTCAAAAAGTCGTACCGACTGCGCGATCGAAGCGAACATGCGCCGCACGCGCTCGTCGGATTTGTCGATTCCCGGCCGGTCCTCGCCGACATGGGAGATAGGATCGTCGCGGGTTGCAGAACTGGAGTCGGTAGCCGCTTGCGACATGGGTTCGATGTGCTTTCCGGTCGGTGATCTCGCCCCGTGGCCGAGCCGGACAGGTCTCGGCCTACAGGATTATTGTGGTCCTTCAGGCGGGTCAACGGCAAGCCGCAAGCAGGCCATCGTCGATGCCATCAGGCGGCCGGAGCCGGGTACCGCGCGACAGCGTTTGCCGGAAACGACGAAGATCCAATGATGCTGGATCAGTCAAGATCGCGGCGAAAAACATCTTAAAAAATGCCGTGATTGTTTTCGGATTTCCTATTTTTTTTCCTTCGGTTTTTGATAAACTAATGTCGGTTGGTCTGACGACTGAGTGAGCGCGTCGGGTTCTCGTTGAACCGCCTTCGGCTTCCCGCTTTCGCCTTTCCCACCTCCTGGGCGCAACCGTGTGCCCCTTTCTTATCGACCCAGAAAGCTTTCAAGAGGGGTCGGACGATCTTTGCCACATGGGAGATGTACCGTGGGAAAGAAACTTTACGTTGGCAATCTTGCCTATTCCGTCACCTCATCCGACCTCGAAGGATGGTTCTCCCAGTTTGGAACCGTGCAGAGCGCGCAGGTGATTCAGGACCGCGACACCGGCCGGAGCAAGGGCTTCGGCTTTGTCGAGATGGATACTGAAGCCGAAGCTCAGGCGGCGATCCAGGGACTTCACGACCAAGAGTACGATGGGCGGCGACTGACAGTCAATGAGGCCAAGCCCCGCGAACCGCGTAGCGGTGGCGGCGGTTACGGCGGCGGTGGCGGTGGTGGCGGTGGTCGCTCTGGCGGCGGCGGTCGCGGCGGCTACGGTGGCGGCAGCGGTGGCGGCGGCTACGGTGGTGGTGGCGGCGGCGGCCGGCGCTATTGATTATTCCTACGACTGTTGCGACAGCACAGCCAAGGAGCCCGGACCGGGTTCCTTGATCGATCTTCGACCCCTGGTCTGGCTTATCCGAAGTCGATCAGGGGTCTTTGTGCACTTGACGTGCGACTGGCAGTCCAATGAATTCCAGGAATTACCACACTCCTGTCACGGAATCCCAGCGTAAGCGGTGTCCGCATTGCGGAATGCCCGTCTATTCACAGGCCGGAATTCATCCGCAATGCGCCATCAAGCACAATGAAGGCGTCCCGCCAGTCCCCAAGGAACCCGCGGAGCCCGCCCTGGCGGTCGCTTCCGTGCAACTGGCTCCGGCGATCAAGACACCTGCGGTCTGAGTAGATTGTCGGGTGATTGCTCTGGCTTGCTGGCCTCTTCTCCGTTAAGACAAGGCCACACTCTGGCCGGCTTTGGTGGCCTGAGGCTTCAGAGCAAGGACGCTCGATGTCCCCGAAACGTGCCCTCGCCTTCCTGATACTGGTCTCGGGATCGCTCCGCCTGGTCGCAGCCGGTGCCCTTGGGCTGGGCAATGACGAGGCCTATCACTTCCTCTACGCCGTTCATCCCGCGCTCAGCTATTATGATCATCCGCCGATGCTCGCCTGGGTCGAGAGAGCGGGGCTGGCTCTGTCCGGGGCCTGGTTTTCCGATGTAGCCCTTCGATCGGGTTTCATCGTACTTTTTGCCGCCTCCACCTGGTTGCTCTGGCGAATTGCCAGTCGCTGGTACGGGCCTCGCGCGGCTTCTTCGCCGCGCTGGCCCTGAACCTCACGGGATATTATGGGCTGGCGGCATCGACATTCGCCTTGCCTGATGGGCCGTTGTTGTTCTTCTGGCTCTTGACGATCGACCGCTTGAGCCTCGCTCTCGACCGACCGCGACGGACCTGGCCCTGGGTCTGGGTGGGCCTGGCGTGGGGTGGCGCCATGCTTAGCAAGTATCACGCGGTCTTCCTGCCGGCGGGTCTGCTGTTGTACGTGATTGCGCACAAGCCACAGAGGCAATGGCTGTACCGGCCTGGACCCTACCTGGCGGTCTGCCTGGGGCTGGTTGTCTTCAGCCCCGTGATCTTCTGGAACGCCAGCCATGGCTGGGTCTCGTTCCTGTTTCAGGGTAGCAGAGCCGTGGGTGGGCTGCGGTTCAGGCCCGACTACCTCGCCGCGGCCTTGCTGGCCCAGGCAGGTTATCTCTTTCCCTGGATCTGGATTCCGCTCGTCGTGCTGCTGGTCCGGGAAGCCAGGAACTGGAGCCGCCTCGAAAACGACCACGAACGCATGGCACTTTGCCTGGCCGTCGTACCGGTCTTCGTGTTCGCGGGCATCGCTTGCTTTCGACCGGTCTTGCCGCACTGGGGACTGATCGGTCTGGTCTCGCTTTTCCCGGCAATGGGCAAATTCTGGAGCAGCCAAATCGACCGCAGACCACGCCGGATGAGGCGCTGGCTCACGGTCGCGGCCGCTTTCCCCGTGCTGCTCCTAGCAGTGACGATTCTCGATCATCGCACGGGCATCCTCCAACGCGATGGCAAGACGCGGTGGGGAATTGTCGAACCGCGGACCGACCCGACCGCCGATCTTTACGGCTGGGACCTGGTCGCAGACCGCCTCGACGAACTGGGAGTTTTGGGCGACGAGAAGACGTTTCTCATCACCCGGATGTGGTACCAGAGCGCACAGATTGCTCACGCCATTCATCTCAGGCGTCCGGTGGTTTGCTACAACATCGAAGACCCACGGGGATTTGCCTTCTGGAGCAAGCCGGGCGACTGGGTAGGCCGTGACGGTATCTTGCTTCTTATCAACGACGACTTCGTTCCCGTGTCGTACTATCGCCCCTGGTTTCAAGAGGCGATCCCTCTCATGGATTTTCAGATCGAGCGGGGGGGAAGTTCGCTCCGCCACGTCCAGGTGATCCGCCTGACCAATCAGCTCGCCGCATTTCCCTTTGATTTCTCGCCTCAGCGCGAGGCGGCTCGCGAGGTGCTCAGGGCAGGGGGTCATCCCATGGACCCCACGCGGCAAACGGCCCGACGCGCGGCCCCTGACACCCAGCTCGCGCGCTGAGCCCGGCGAGCCCGCGGTGGAAGCCCGGTGCGGGCATTGGGAATTCCCTGCACCGAGCAGGGCGATTTCCCGACCGATGGTGGTCTGGTTAGAATTGAAAGACGCAGCGACGGCCGGACTCTTTTCGTAGGAGGCTTCCGCTTGGACTGGCATGCAACGACGATTCTCGCGGTGCGTCGAGGGCCTAAGGTCGCCATGGGTGGCGACGGGCAAGTGACGCTCGGCACCCAGGTGATGAAGGCAGACGCGGTGAAGGTGCGCAAGCTCCTGGACGGGCAGGTGCTCGTTGGCTTTGCGGGATCGGCGGCCGATGGCTTTGCGCTGCTCGAGCGGTTTGAAGGCAAGCTGAAGGATTATCCCAACAACGTTCCCCGCGCCGCGACCGAGCTGGCCAAGCTCTGGCGGACCGACCGGATGCTGAGACGTCTGGAGGCTGTGCTTCTGGTCGTTGATTCCCGGCATAGCCTGCTGGTCAGCGGCTCGGGCGATGTGATCCAGCCCAGCGACGGCATTCTCGCGACCGGGTCCGGAGGCGGTTACGCCCTGGCGTCTGCCCGGGCCCTGCTCGCGCACACCGATCTCTCGGCCCCGGAAATCGTCCGAGAATCGCTCATGATCGCTGGCGGCATCGACATCTACACGAACAGCCATCTGACGGTGGAGGAATTGCCGTGCCTCAGTCCCAATCCGAGTTGACCCCCCGTCAGATTGTCTCAGAACTGGACCGCGATATCGTCGGCCAGGCCGACGCCAAGCGGGCCGTGGCGATCGCCTTACGCAACCGATGGCGGCGCAGGCAACTGCCCGACGAGCTCCGCGCGCAGGTCACGCCCAAGAACATCATGTTGATAGGCCCCACCGGGGTGGGCAAGACCGAGATCGCTCGCCGCCTGGCCATGCTTGTGGGCGCGCCGTTTGTGAAGACCGAGGCCACCAAGTACACCGAGGTCGGCTATTACGGCCGCGACGTCGAAAGCCTGATTCGCGATCTGGTCGAAGCGGCGATCTTGCTGGTACGAACCGCCGAGCGCGAGACGGTCGAGGAACAGGCGAAGCAGCGCGTCGAGCAGCGGTTGCTGGACATGCTTTTGCCTTCGCCTCCGCCGCAACCCACCAACTGGAGCGATGGTGAAACCAACCAGTCTGATGAGGCCGCCGAGCGCCGGCAGAGGTCACGCGAGAAGATGAAAAACCGGCTCCTGGCCGGCGAGCTCGAAGACCGTGAGGTCGAAATCACAATCCCCGGGCGCAACGTCGCCCCGGTCTCGATCCTCGGCGCGGCCAACATGGAACAGATGGAGATGGACCTCCAGAATATGTTCGAGAAGATCATGCCCAAGCAGACGCAGAGTCGGCGGATGAGCGTGCGTGAGGCCCGGCCGATCTTGCTCCAGCAAGAAATCGACGCGCTCATCGATCCCGAAAAGATGAACCAGGCTGCCGTCCGGCTGACCGAGGAAACAGGCATCGTCTTCATCGACGAGCTCGACAAGATCGCCAGCGACGAGGGTTCGGTTCGTGGACCGGACGTCTCGCGTCAGGGCGTTCAGCGCGACCTGCTGCCGATCGTCGAGGGCACCACCGTCAACACGAAGTACGGCCCGGTCAAGACCGATCACGTCCTGTTCGTGGCCGCCGGCGCGTTCCACCGCTCCAAGCCGTCAGACCTGATGCCCGAGCTCCAGGGCCGCTTTCCGATACGTGTCGAGATGCATGACCTGACTCGCGACGATTTTGCCCGGATTCTCCGCGAGCCGCGCCATCGCTCGTCCGCCAGTACGAAGCCCTGCTCGGCACCGAGGGAGTGCAACTCGAATTCACCAGCGACGCCATCGAGGCCATGGCTGATCTGGCGTTTACAGTCAACAGGACGACCCAGAACATCGGCGCACGCCGCCTGCATACGATCCTCGAACGCGTTCTCGAAGACATCAGCTTTGATGCCCCGGATCGACAGAACCAGAAGATTGTCATCGATGAAAAACTTGTCCGGGAGCGACTCGAGGCGGTTTCCAAGGATGAAGATCTGAGCAGATACATACTTTGAGTACCAGACCTATCCGGCGGCACCAGAATGAGCCGGTCTTGTTTTCGCTGCTTTCAGTTTGTACTATAAAGAAAACCATCTTCTTGGGTCGACTAACGCGATGTCGCGGAGAGATTTGCCAATGGCATGCATGGGGTCGCATGCTTTTGTTCATGCCATCGGCTTTCCATTCAACCGATAAGATTGATCCATGCTACGCAAAGTGTCGAGTGACGGTTATGGATATTCGGTCGTAGACCTGAATGATGTCAGACATGTACTGGCAGTCGCGATTCCGGGCAACGGCGGCGATCTCCGAGAGCAGGCCCATGACGCCTTGCGGACCATTCAGGCCGTACACGACGAGGAAAGCACCCGGGGCTCGATTGTTCACCAGGCCATTTTTGTCGCCAATCCGGAGCTGATTCCGGCCTGCCGGACGATCATCAGCGAGTTCTACGGCGACGAATTGCCCGCGACTTCCTACGTCATTCAGCCGCCTTGCCAGGGGAAACTGCTGGCGATCGAGGCGATTGGAGTTGGACGGGGCAAGGCTGAAGTCCATATCGAGCGATTCAGCGATCAGCTCGTCCGGGTCACGCACAACGCGCTTTCCTGGGTGCACTGCGCCAATATCACGCCTCGCGACGACGTGACGGGAGCGTACAACCAGACGATCAGTTCGTTGTCGAAGCTGCGCGGAGTGCTGGCGAAGCTGGATGTGGGGTTTGATCACATCATCCGCACCTGGTTCTACCAGGGCGGGATCGTCGCCGACGAGAGCGAGACCCAGCGTTACAAGGAACTGAACCGCGCCCGCAGCGCGTTTTTCGATGGTGTGCGGTTCCTGGATGGCTGTCAGCCCGGCTTGCCCCAACCTCTGTCACCTTATCCAGCCAGCACGGGAATCGGCACGGAAGGTCGCGGCCTGATGCTGAGCTGCGTGGCCCTGGCGACAGACCGGCCCGATATCGTGGCGATGCCGCTGGAAAACCCGCACCAGACCTCGGCGTTTCACTATGCCACCGCATACAGCCCCAAGAGCCCTAAATTCGCGCGGGCACTGGCTCTATCGTGCGGCAACTATGCGACGATCTTCATCTCGGGCACGGCCAGCATTGTGGACTCGGAATCGCGGCACCTGGGCGATGTCGAGGCCCAGACACACCAGACGATTGACAACATCCGGGACCTGATCTCCGAGGAAAACCTGCGGCGGCACGGCCTGCCAGGGTTGGGAACCAGTCTCGACAACCTCGCTCTGGTGCGAATCTACATCAAGCGGCAAGAGGACTTCGAGAAGACTCGTGCCGTTTGCCGGTCGCGCCTGGGTGACCTGCCGACGGTCTACGCCGTGGCCGATGTGTGCCGTCCCGAGTTGCTGGTGGAGATCGAGGGGATGGCATTCGCGCGGCGGAATTGAGTAAAAGAGACCGTCTCGCGTCCTCCCGGAGCATGCAGCACATGAGGCATCCGCAGCAAGGCAGACCACGCGCCGAGAACGACTCACTTCGGTTTTGTCGTTTCATGCGCTGGCGCTTCCTTTTCTTGACCGTTGTGCTCGGTTTGCTCACGACCGGTTGCCAGCGGCACCAGGCTGGAGGCGGCAAAGAAGCAACAACCAGCGATACCCGCAAACCCGCGCCGGTCGTACCGGCCGACCACGGCAAGCCGCTGGCCGAGTTCAATCAGGGTGCCGCGCTGCTCGAGCAATATCAGTACGGCAAGGCCGCGGAGAAGTTTCAGTCGGTCGTGACGGCGTTTCCCGACTGGAACGCAGCACGGTTCAACCTGGGATTGGCCCTCTTGAACCAGCACGATGTCTCTGATGCCGTCGACCGCGCCGAAGCCGAGTTTCAGCGAGTGCTTGCCGTCGATCCCGATCAGCGATGGGCTCACTTTTGTTTGGGCGTGCTCTACGCCCATAAGGGAGACTACGAGAAGGCCGTCGACCATTTCGGCAAGACCTACGCGAGCGATCCTGAGGATCCGTTCGTGGGTTTCTTGTACGCCGAGTCTCTGGTCAAATTGAATCGTAACCCCGAAGCACTCAAGGTGCTTGAACATGTGGTCCTGCATGATCCCGGATTCGTATCCGCTTTCTACAGCCTGGGGATGCTGTACAACCGGATGCATCAAAGGGACAAGGCCGTTGAGGCCTTGAAACGTTTCGCCGCGCTCAAGCCCCAGGAGCTGGCGGTGGGTTCTTACGGAGTGGTCGATCCCTATGCCGGCAAGGGCAAGTACTACACGGCGCTCGGGGCCGACGGGCTGCCCGTACCGCCGTCCGCAATGTCTCCCGCGCCCCGGGTTCTGTTCTCGCCGGATGTCAAGAAAATCGACTGCCCGCTGACCTCCTGGACATGGGTGGGCGGCAAGGTGAACGTTCCGGGAGTCGCGGTCGGCGATGTCGACGGCGACGGCGATCAGGACGTGATCCTCACCGGCCTCGGCACCCAGGGGGGAATCGTGGTGCTCTCAAACGATGGTCAGGGGAACTTCAAGGCCGGGCCGCAACTTGCCGATCGGACCGTTGCCCCTTGTCTGGGCGACATTGACAACGATGGCGATCTCGATCTCTGGCTCGGGCGGGACGGCCAGGATTTGCTTTTGCTTGGAGATGGCAAAGGCCAGTTCACCCAGGCGCCCGCACAGCCCGAACCCGCTGGCAAGTCTTTGACGACCTGCGCGCGGCTGGCTGACCTGGACAGCGACGGCGACCTGGACCTTTTCGCCATGCGAATCGCGGCTGGTTCGGTGCCCGCCGATGAGCACCAAGCGGCGACTGCAAGCCGGGTGTTCAACAACAATCTCGATGGCACGTTCGCCGACCTGGCCCCAGCCCATGGCCTCGCGCTGGCGAAGCTGCCGATCTCGGCGGTCGTTCACGACGACTTCGACAACGATCGCGACATCGATATGATCATCGTGTCACCGACGAGCCCGCCGCTCTGCTGGGAAAACTACCGGGTCGGCCGGTACCGGCTGCTGGATGGCAAGGCGACCAGGCTCGATGTTACAGGTGCCGTCAGCGCAACCGTGGGCAACCCGTTCAAGACGGGCAACCGCGACCTCCTCGTCTTTGCCGGCAAGGAAGTGGTTCTGTACCACAATCGCGGGCACTGGGAATTCCAGCGCGACAGCGAGTTCTCCACGCAGCACGGCGCCTTGGGGGGGACCTCGGGCCAATTCGTCGATATCGATAACGATGGCGATCTCGATATCGTGATCGCCGATGCCCACCGTCGCGACGGCAGCCGCGGCCCGGCGCTCTTGCTCAATGACTGGCCGAACGCGCGGTTTGTAGATGCGTTGGCCGTGGATCCGGGAAACTTGCTGGGTCAATATCGTTGCGACGGCGACGCCGTTTGCGTGGCCGCCGATTTCAACGGAGACGGCAAGCCCGACCTGCTCCATGCCGCGATGGGCCGCGAGCCGGTCCTGTTCATCAACGCGACTCAGGGGGGCAACTGGCTGGCACTCGACCTTCAAGGCCAGCGCGGTCTTGACCAGACCACGCGGTCGCCCAGCACGGCCATTGGTGCGCGGGTGGAATTTCGGTCGGGGAACGTCACGCAGCAACTCGTGGTCGGGACGCCGGCGGGTGCCACGGCGATGCCCGCGCTTCGGGTTCATGCCGGAATTGGCGATCATCGCACTGTTGACTGGCTCCGCGTCCAGTGGCCCGACTCGATCCTTCAGGCCGAGCTCGAGATGGCCGCCAACCGGGTGGCAACGCTACCGGAAAACTGCCGCCGACCCAGCTCCTGTCCCCATGTGTTCGCCTGGAACGGCCGGAATTTCGCATTCGTCTCCGATTTTGGCGGCGTCGGCGGCCTGGGTTACCGCACCGGTCCCTCGACATTCGCCCGGCCCGACCCCACCGAGTACGTGCTCTTGCCCGAGCTAGCGGCTCGCGACGGCGATTTCGTGCTCCAGGTCGTCGAGCCCCTTGAAGAGGTGGTTTATTTTGATGAGGCCAAGCTTCTCGCCGTCGACCATCCGACCGGCACCTCCGTGCACCCGCACGAGATGGCGGCCGTCGGCCTGGAACCGCCGCCGTTCGAGATCTTCTGCTACAGCCAGGTCGTGAAGCCGGTGCGCACCGTGAACGATCGCAGCCAGGATGTGACCGAGGCGCTCGACAAGAGCGACCGTGTGTACGCCAGCCCCTCTCAGCGTGACGGCCGGTTCACCGGCTTCGCTCGTGACCATTTCGTCGAGCTCGATTTTGAGAATCGGCTGCTCAGCTTGCCTGCTGGCTCGCGGTGGGTCTTGTTCCTGGACGGGTGGGTCGAGTACAGCACGTCCACATCGAACTTCGCCGCCAGCCAGGCGGGATTGAAGCTGAAAGCGCCCAGCGTGGCCGCCTGGCGCGTTGACCGCTGGGTCGAGCTGCTTCATGAAGCTGGTTATCCAGCCGGCATCAATCACACGATGACGCTGGACCTGACCGGCAAGCTGCGTCCCGACGATCGCAAGCTGCGCATCTCGAGCAACATGGATCTGTCATGGGACCGCATCTTCCTGGCACCTGACCGGGGCGGCGCGGTCGTGAAGTGCACGGAGATCGCGGCGCGCGGTGCGGATCTCCACTTCCTCGGCTATCCCCGAGAGTTCTCTCCCGACGGCCGGCAGCCAAACCTGCTGGACCATTCCAATATCGACACCTCCGACACCTGGCTGCGCATGCCCGGCGCGTACACGCGATACGGCGATGTGACGCGAGCTGATGCAGTCGGCCGATGATCGGTTTGCGATCCTCGCCGCGGGCGATGAGATCACGCTTCGGTTCCCGGCAGCCTCCTTGCCTCCCGTGCCCCCCGGATGCGTGCGAACCTTCCTGCTCAAGAGCGACAGTTATTGCAAGGATATGGATCTGTACACCGGCGGATCGCAGAGTGTGGAACCGTTGCCGTTCCACGGCATGAGGTCGTACCCGTACGGTACTGACGAGCATTACCCGGAAAATGAGTCGACTCGCCGCTATCGACTCGAATACAACTCGCGGATCATGGTGCCGTGACCGGTGCATGAGCCGGATCGTGACTCGCACGAATGATGCGTCCCGCACGGATCGTTCCCAGCACCACCGCGCGAGTGTTGCTGCCCAGTTTGTCCCACGCGATCGTGCCTGTGACGCCGGAGTAGGGGGCAAGATCGCGGAGAGCGTCACCGATCTTTGCCCGGTTGAGACCTGCGCGACGGATTGCGGCGATCAGCAGATTCAGCGCGTTGTACGTGTGCGCCGCGGCGTAGTCGGGTGGCACATGGTACCGCTTGTCGAATTCCAGGCCGAACGCGGCTGGGAAAGAGTAAGGCGTGAGGAGCAGGGGGAAGAGAATGCCGTCGGCCGCGGGCCCGGCTGCTTCGGCAAACTGGCGGCGGCCCATTACGTGGCTTCCCAGGATGAGACCCTGGAAACCGCGGACACGAAGTTCTCGGACGATCCGAGCCGACTCGACCGGGCCGGCGGCGATCACCACGGCGGACACGCCTTCCGATATCACCTGGCGGACAATGGCGCCGAGGTCGGGGTCATGGGAGGGAAGAACGTGGGTGAATTTCGGAGCGGACTGCCGCTCATTCAGGGTCCGCTCAAGCTCGATCAGAAAGAGCCGGGAATCGTGCTCTTGTGACGACACGAACGCATAGCCTTTCGGCCGGGCTCGGGCCGTCAACACGGCGGCAAGGATCGGAGCCTGGAGATGGTCACCGGGCAACACCGAGAACATCCAGGGGACATTGGCCACGTTGGCGGTGCGGTCGCTGCTGGTCGGGCAAACGAGCGGCACTCTTGCCTTGACGGCGACTTGCTCGGCGAGGTGAGCCGTGGGGCCGTCGAGACCGCCGACGATCGCCCAGACGTGATCCCGGTAAACCATCCGCGCAATCCCCGCGACGCCCGCCTTCCACGGATCGTCAGACCAGGATGGGACCAGGCGGAACGGTTTTCCCTGGTAGCCTCCCTGGGCGTTGGCCTGGCTGACCGCAAGTTCCGCGGCTTTCCAGAGATCGCCGTCCGGATGATCGGGATCGGTCGGGCCGAAGTATCCCAGCACCACCTCGGCCACGTGGGGCTCTGCGCTTTGCTCGCGGCCGGGGCCGGCATAGGGCGTCGCCGTCTGGCGGAAGTCGCGAAAGGGCTTGGCGGGTGCTCGAGGCGGCGGCACGGACGCTTGCTGTGCCGAGGCAACGCTAGCGGTCAAGAGTGTGAGCAGTGCCAGTGCCAGGGCCAGGCGGAACATGGCCGTCCTCTCGCGTCAGCGATGCGTCTCATGGGCGGCCGTTCTGGGGACACCCAGCTCCTCCCTCGAGTAGTACTTCCACCGGCCGTTCTCGCGTCGAGCCAGGAAGACCTCGCCGACGTCGTCGAGCACCGGGCTGAAGCGAATTTCGCCCGTCACCCCGTGCCAGGGCTCCATCCGGTAGGCGACAAGATCGCGGACCTTGGTGCGATTGAGCCCGGCGTTCTGGATGGCCCAGATTAGCATGTTCATGCCGTCGAACGCGTGCGCGGCGTAGGTTTCGGGCTCCTCATGGAACCGGGCCTGGAACCGCTTGCGGAAGTCGAGGCAGACCGGGTCCTGGCGGTCCGGGTTCCAGGGATAAGCACAGATGACGCCCTCGGCATTCTTGCCGGCGATCCGGACGAAGTCTTCAGACACGCAGCGGTCGCAGGCGACGAACGGCTGGGTCATTCCCATCTCCCGCATCTGGTTGAGGATCTTCGCACCGTCGGCCGCGTCGCCCCAGTGAATCACCACGTCCAGGTTCGCCGATTTGAGCCGTTCCAGCTCCAGCGAGTAATCTTCCATGCCCACCTTGTAGGCCATCTCGACGATGATCGGATGCTCGAGCCGCCGGCTGGCATCGCTGATTTCGCGGACGCCGAAACGGCCGTAGCGGTTGCTGGCGCGGATGATCCCCGCGCGCTTGAAGCCGGCTTTGCGATACATGTAGTCGACGAGGATGTAGTTCATCTGGCGGTCGTCGCCGATGCAACGGGCCACCCAGGGGATATTGGTCTCGATGAAGGTCGGGTCGGTATCACCGCTGTTCATCATCAAGATCTCGCACTTGAGCGCGACCCGGATCGCGATGTGGCTGTTGGCGCCGTCGATCGTGCCCAGGATCGCCCAGACCCCGTCCTTGTAGGTCTGCTTGATGATCTCGTTGGCCGACGAGCCCCAAAGTCCGTTGTCGTTTGAAGTGACCAGTTCGAACGGCAACTTCCGCTTCAGATAGCCGCCGCGGGCATTGGCTTCCTCGATCGCCAGCAGGCTGCCCTGGTGCATTTTCTTGCCCAGGATCTCCTCGTGGCTCTTGCCGCCCGTGGCCGCCGAGACTGTCGGATAGAGCGGACCGAGAAAGCCGATCTTCACCGACTTCAAGTTGGTCGGCTCCGGGAGAGACCGGCCCGGGCCCGTGACTTCCAGTTGGGTCAGAAAATGCGTCTTGAACGGCTCGACGTGATGGAACGGCTCGAGCTCCTTGACCGTGTGGGCATATTGCTTTTCGGTTTTCAGCGGCAAGTTCGGTGACTGATACGCGTTGAGCGCATCGATCTCTTTCAAGATCGTTTCGGCCTTGGGATCAACGGCCGCGTCCGCGCCCGCCGCACCCTTTGGTGCAGCCGGCGGTTGGGCGAAAACTGCCTGAGGAAGCAGTCCGAAAACGATCAGAACCAGGGCACCGACAAATCGCATGGCAAACCTCTCTCTCAAGCTCAGCTCAAATGAGGCATAGATTTATTTTTATAGATTGACCAAAGTCATGGCTTTGCGGGGCTGCCGGAGGACGGGGACGAGCCGGGGCGACGAACTCCTTTGTAATAGCCATCGCCGATCGCCCAGCCCAGGCCCTTGGCGGTGGCGACCCAGGCATCGTTGCCGTCAAAATCGATATTGATCACATAGTTGTGCGGCACGGCACGATCCATATCGATCGTCTTCAAGACCTTACCTCGGCGAAAGACCTGAGCCTTGCCGCGGAGCGTTTTCGGGTCGCGGGTATAGGCGACGTAGGTGTCGGTGAAGAAATCGGCGACCACTCCGAGACCCTTGTCGGTGCCGAACCATCCCTCGGCCGAGCTGCGCCCCTTGGCCGCGTTGGTGAAGTCGCTGGGAATGCCGGTCTCATCGGCGTAAAAGCCTCGCCAGTGTCGGCCGTCGTAGCGGCAGTTGCCGAAGTAGGTCGAGATCCAGAGCGAGTCTTCCACGTGGCTGGCTCCGGTGACGATCACATGCACGATGCCGTCATCGCGGTAAAGGTCGATCTCCATCTCGCCGTCGGGGTCGATGTACTCTTTCCAGTGTGCTGTATTGAGGTCGTATTCGAGGCAGCCGCTCCCCCAGACGCCGAGGTAGACCTTCCCCTGATCGACGGTAACGGAATAGTTCCAAATCTCTTCCATCGGGGCGTTTTTTTCGTTGAAGATCGCCCACTCGCGCTTCTTGATGTTGTACCGGCTACAGCCGGCGGTGGTTGCCGCCCAAATGTTTTCGCCTTCGACCGCTACCCCGTAAACGACGTCGTTGACCAGGCCGCTGTTGAGCTGGTTGAAGTGATCGAACCGGCCGCCGCTGAACCTGGCCAGCCCACCGCCGAACAATCCCAGCCAGACATCGCCCGTGTTTGGATCCACGTCAATCGCGGTCACGGCCTGGAAGGGTAATCCGTCCTTTTCCTTCCAGCTCTTGATCTTGCCGGTTCGCTTATCGAAACAGGCCAGTCCGTCCTCGGTGCCGATCCAGACCTTCGGCCCATCGGCCTTGACAGAAAAGATATGGTCGCTTGGCAAGCCATCGGCGACGGTGAAGTGCTTCCATTTCGTATAAACGAACGGCAAGGCGTCGTCCGGCACGTCCTTGATCTGAGTAGCCGCCAGCGCCGGCAGGGATGGGGGCGGTTTGGGCTCGTCGGCACCCGCCAGAAGGGGCGGAAGCGCCATTATGACGGCCGTCACGACAAAGTGGGGTCCCGGAATCATCCTCATCGTCGTTCCTCGATCCGTTGGCAGTCGCCCTGAGCCCGCGCACATTGGCCGCCGGCCACGCCTGCAAGTCAAAGCGTCTTGAGATATTCGATCAGGTCGTTGAGCTGGTCCTTGGTCATGTCGTTGGTCACGCCGTGCTGGTCGCTGGGGTTAAATTTTGTCCAGATTTCTTCGAGAGTCTCTGCCCTGCCGTTGTGCAGGTAGGGGGCGGAGTCATAGATGTTGTTCAGGTGTGGCACATCGACCTCGTCTTCCAGGTCCAGCGGCATCCGGGTACCGACATCGTGCTTCTCGCGGTCGGTGAACAGGGGCGGGAAATGGCACGACGCGCAGCGCTTCGCTTTGGGGATTGCGCGGCCGTCGTTGGTGATGGTGCGCTCAAAGATCAGCTTGCCCCGGCGCTGGGCGGACGTCAGCTCGGCACCAAGCGGGCGATGGCGATTCGGCGGTCGGGCAATGGTACTGATATAATGATCCAGCGACGCCAGCTCATCGGCAGTGAACGGCTGGATCCGGGTGAAGTAGACCGACAGCCGGGGCCCACACTGCTGCGCGAGCGTCCGGTTCGCTCCCGACCACTTGAACGGACCGGTGTCCAGGATGCCGCGTAGCGTTCGATTATCCACCGGCGCCACGCCGATTCCATCGGCTTCGATATCGTAAGTCAGCCCGTCCACATGGCCGTCCGGATGGCAGGTGTGGCAGGAAAACTGGCGATGAAAAGCGATGTTCGCGCTGTTGAACAGGCGCTCGCCGCGGCGGGCTTCGGTAACCACAATCGGACCGCCCAGATCCACGCGATCTGTCACCTTGCGTTCCAACATGTCGATGACGGTGAGCGAGTCGTCCAGTGCACAGGCGACATAGGCGGTTTTTCCGTCAGGTGCGATAGCCAGGCCGCGGGGATTGGTACCCGTGGGGATCTTGCCCGTCACGAACTCGGCGGCCTTGCCGAGGTGATTGGGCAAGACATTCTCTCGCTCTTCTGCGGGCGTTTCCTCGAGAAGTTTCCTCAGCTTAGCAAGGTCTACGACCGCGACCCGGTCGGTCCCCGCGCTCGTGACCAGGGCAAGGGCCCCATCGGGTGTGATTGCGACGGCGGTCGGGTCGGGGAAGCACTCGCCCGGTTCATCCAGCAAGAGCTGGTCCACCCTCCCATCGTCCCAGACGATTCCCAGGCCGTTCGTGACCGTCCAGCCCTGAACGATCCGCGTCATTGGCACCAGGTTCTTGGTGCGCAGCAGGGTCGCCACGGCGAATCGCCCGGACGGATGCCAGGTGATTCCCTGGACCATGTTGGCCTCGGGAATCTTGACGCGATCGTCGACGACGCTCCACCGAACGTCGATCGCGGTGATTTCGGATAGCGGAGGCTCGCGAAACGGCATGAACCGAGAAAGGGCGTTCGTGATCAGCAGGCGGCTGCCATCCGGCGAGAGCGCCAGCGCCCATGGGTTGCGGCTGGCGGAGAGGCGTTTTCGCTCCTTGAGGCTGGCGGCGTCGATCACCGAGATGTCGTCGGAGGATGCGTTCAACACGTAAATCGTCTTGCCCGTGGGATCGGTGCGAACGCCGTGGGGCTCATCGCCGACGGGGACGGTCGCAACCACCCGGCGAGCGGTCGTGTCCACAACGGAGAGACTGTCATCCAGCCGATTGGTCACGTACGCACGTGATCCGTCGGGGCTGAAGGTCACATCGGTCGGCTCGCCGCCCACCGCGAATTCGGCAATTTTTTGGCGCGTCGCCGTATCGATCACGCACACCGTCGCGGAACTCTCGCAGGTGACGTAGAGCTCCTTGCCTCCGGGGCGGAAGGCCGGATTCAGGGGGGTCTTGTACGTCACCATGTCGGGACGGGGAGGCGCCTGGGCGGGATGGGCGATAAGCTTCGAGGCCGTCTCGAAATCGAACGGCTTTCCATGAGCCTGCTCGTGGCAGGCCAGGCATGTCGACTTCTGAACGGCCAACAGTCCCGCCGCGAGTGCCCGTGGCTTATCTTTCATGACCACCTCGGGAGCGTAGGCGCTGACCGGCGCCATGGCACGACTCGCAACCGACGCCTTCAAGAATCGAGTAAGTGTCGGCGGTCCCGGCAGAGCCTCGGTGGTAGGCCGTGCTGTGGCACTTCAGGCAGGCCGTGCTCGTCTGTGGATCTCCAGCCACGCCCATCTTCACTGCAAGCTCAAGGGCGGCGGGAGTGCCGAGACTTGCATACGCTTGCGCGTGCTTCGTACCTCTCCAGCGGCTGAATTGAAAGCCTTTTTCGGGCGCATCGTGGCACTCGGCGCAGGCGTGGGACCCGGTGTACTTGGCCATCGCCTGGGGTTCGATCGGCGGCAGGGGCGGATCCCTCGGCTCCAGTTTCCAGTTGTTGGGAGTCGGGTGGGCCAGGGCGCGCAGGGCGCTGACGAGCTCGAATGGTGTGACCTGCCGGTCCGACTGGTGACTTCTCTGCGCCAGTGAACGCGTATGCGACGGCTTCTCCTTGTGGCACTTCATGCAGTCGGAACCGACGGGGCTCGTCAGGCGGATCCTGTTGTCGGCCTTCGGGTCGTTCGCCGCCGACCAGGAATCGACGTGCTCGCTCCCGGGGCCGTGGCACTTCTCGCACTGGACTCCATCGCGGATCGAGAAGGTTTCATCCTTCTCCCATCCTTCGGCCTCGACGCCCGTGGCATGGCAACCCAGGCAAAGCGGCGATTTCTGGGGCTCGATCGGCACGCCACTGATCGAGGCAATGGCGCGGGCCTCTGGCTTGGCAAGGCTGGCATAGGCTTGAGCATGCCGTGTGTTGAGCCAGTGGGTCGTCTGGTGCCCCATGTTCTGGCCGTCATGGCAGGTTGCGCAGATCTTTGCACCGACGTAGACCGGACGGCGGGGCTGGGCGCTCGCCGGCGGTCCGGCGGCGAACAGCACCGCGGCCAGCATAGGGGTCAACCATCCGCGGCAAGATCTTGATGATCCGCGCATCGCTCACGCACTCCGATCAGCGTCCGGGCTTCTCGACTTTAAGGAACTGGTCGGCCGGTACATTCGTAAGCTGCGTCGTCGTACCGTCGGGCCAGCGGACCTGCACCCTCTCGGCCCTGGCCGCCTTGCCAAGCCCAAAATGGAGCCTGGGATCGCCCTGCGACAGGTAGCCGCGAACCGGAACCAGGTCGTCAATCTGCACCAGCGATCCCGTGGTAACGGTGACCCGGGCGCCGATGGCGTCGATCTTCCCGCCGGGCTGGCGCCGGCGACGGTCAGCCAGTGGTTCTGGGCATTGCCGCCGTCGTTGCGCAGCAGTCGTGCCGAGTCGTTCAGGTTGACGATCAGCAGGTCGAGATCACCGTCATTGTCGAAGTCGCCCCAGGTCGCGCCGCGGCCCACAAACTTCTGCGCGAAGTACGGCCCCGACCGACGCGCCACATCGATGAAATGGCATTTTCCGTCATTGTGCGCCATCACGGCACCCTCGCCGTACTCGTGGTGGGCGTCGCCGTTGGCGACGAACAGGTCGAGGTAGCCATCGTTGTCAAAGTCCTGCAGCACCGCGCCCCAGCCCGTGTATTGCCCGCAAATGAGCGCCAGCCCGGAAGCGTTGGTCTGGTCTTCAAAAAACTCGCCGCGGTTCATGTGCAGGCAGCCGTAGCCCATGTCCGGTATGTAGAGGTCAAGCCGGCCGTCGCGATCGACATCGCCGAAGACCGGGCCCATCGACGAGACGCCCTGCCCGCCCTCGCCGAAGGCCAGGCCGTAGGGGAGGCCGTCGCTGGAAAACTTGCCCTTGCCCAGGCAGCGGAAGAAGTAGCTTTCCATCGCGTCGTTGGCGACGAACAGGTCGAGCCTGCCGGTGTTCAGCAGGTCGGCCACGGTGGCGCTGGTGGCGCGGCCTTCCTTGTTGTAAACGCCCGCTTCCTTGGTGACGTCGGTAAAACTGCCGTTGCCGTTATTGCGATAGAGATGATCGGGCTGACCGGGATAGCTCAGCGGTCCGGGGTAGCCCGCGGCGGCGTAGTAGTTGCGAAACTTGCCGGCGTCGTATTCGAGGTAATTGGCGACGAAGACATCGAGCTTGCCATCGCCGTTATAGTCAAACCAGACGCCCGATACGCTCCAGCCCGGGTCGGCAAGGCCCGACTTCTTCGAGACATCGGTGAAGGTGCCGTCGCCGTTGTTGTGATAGAGAGTATTCGGCCCATAATTGAGCACATAAAGATCAAGATAGCCGTCCCCGTCGTAATCGGCCGCCGAGCAAGCCACGCCGTAACCCTCACCGCCGCCGACGCCCGCCTTGATTGTCACATCGGTGAAGGTGCCGTCATGGTTATTATGGTAGAGGCCGTTGCTCAGCTTGCCCTTGAGCCTGCGGCCCGTGTTGTCGTTGACGTCGGGGCGGTAGCGACCTGTCACCAGGTAGATATCCAGCCAGCCGTCATTGTCATAATCGAAGAACATGGCCCCGGCGCCTGTTCCCTCGACGATGTTGCTCAGCTCGCGATCGCCGAAGCTGTGCTTGAAATGAATGCCGGCCCGTTCGGTGACATCGGTGAAGACCGGCACCGGCGGCTCATCGGCCCGCGCCAGGGCCGCGAGCGTTGCAACCAGGGCCAGGCACGCCAGAACGCGTCCAATCATACGCGCGTCGTTTCGTCCTCATGGGCTTGCTTCCGCTTTCGGTAGGGCTTCTGGTTCCGCGTTCCGACGCGCTCCCAGATCGATCCACCGGATGATGGTTTGTTTCTCGAGGTCGGTCAGTGGCTCACCCTTCCCGGCAGGAATCGGCCTGGCAGATTCGCGGGTCAAGGCTCCGTCCCAGGGTCTGGCGGTGTTCCGGCCAACGAGATGCCAGACGAGCGGACTGGTACGTGCCCGACCTGGATGGACATGCCTTCCCAGGCCCGAAGACGGATCAGCCGATGGCTCGAACCCCACCATCGCCCGATAGAGACGATCCAACTTTTCCCGCGAGCGGCCGCTGTTTGCGCCACCTTTTCCAGCATTGTCAAGAGCCGGCGCTGATTCACCGCCGCGGTGGCATGGAACGCATTTCGTTGCAACGATCGGTGCGATCTGCTCGTCGAAATCGACCGCGACCCTGCGCTCCAGGGAAACCGCCGCCATGTCGGGATCCGTTTTCAAGGCATCCGGAACCCGATTTGGTGGTGTCAGCTCCGGATCCTCGTGGCAGCCGATGCACCCCTGAGCCTGGTGATTACGCGCCCAGATCCAGCCGCAGCTCCGGAGGGCGATCCCGCGCTCGTCAATAAGCTGGATCTGGATCGGCGTGCTGGCCGGCACGGTGATCTGAAAGGAGCCATCCGGCTTCAGTGGCGTTTCGAGCAAAATCCGGCGGGCCGAAAGCTGCGGGCTTGAATTCGGCTTTGCGGGCACACAGACGCTCCCCGAAGACGACGCCGGAAGTCCCTCGATGACGCGCACGGTCTTCACTGTTCCGGCCGACAGCCAGGTCCGATCCTTGAGGTCGTTAATATATACGCTCATGCAATAAAGCTTCGCCAGCGAGTCGTCGGGCGAGACCACACTCGATCGGCCGTCCGGCCGCAGCCGAAGGTGCAGGGACCAGGCGCGGAGTTCGTCGTGGCTGGGATCATCAAAGACGAGTTCCCGGCGGCCTGTTTCCGGATCGAGCCGATAGAGGCCGAACGAGGTCGACCCATCCGCGGGCCGCCATGAGACCAGGATCCGGCCATCGGGGAGTGGAGAAGGCGTGGCGAACAGCCCATCGCCGGGTCTCGTGATCGACCGATAGGTGTGCAACGGCCTACGCAGGGAGACGCACGACAACCGCCCGGCTTCGCGGCCAGCCGTGGGATCGACTTCGACAAAGACAAGCAGTCCTTTGGTGGTGACGCAGGGCATTCGCACGAACTGGCCTGCACGATCGGGAACCAGCCGCATCCGATCCGAGCCATCGGTGTTGACCGCTTCAACGGCGAGTCGGCCGCGCACGCCGCTCTCAAAGCCCGCTCGATGCCAGGTCGCAAAGGCAAGGCGACCGTCGGCCATGGTCACCGGGTCAAGATCGCTTGCCAGGTTGTAGGTGATGCGCTGGAGAAAGGAGCCATCGAGCTTACAAGTGAAAAGGCTGGTCGCCGGCCCATTGCCCCGCTCATCGGCCTGGCGGGCAAGCGTGCTCACGAAGGCGATCTGTTCCCAGGGTTCTTTCTCGGTGATCGTGTAGAAACTTGAGGTATAGATCGGCGATCGGCAGTCGCCCGCGTTGCTCGTCACCTGCCGGGTCGTCATTTTCTGGAGGTCGAGCTCGTAGACATTCCGGTCGCCCACCGCGGCCGTCCGGGCCGCGAACAGAATGTGCTTGCCGTCCGGTGAGACGTGTGGGTCACAGGCGCTCTGGAACTGTGCGGTGAGAACCCGACTGGTGCCATCGGGGGAGCGCAACACAAGCCGGGTATGTGCCTGGTCGGCAGTTGAACCAGCCGGCGCCTGGGTCATCACGACCGGCACGTCGAGTCCCGTCCGAGGAGACTGGACGGGGGCAAGGAACGTCGCTTGTGCCGGTGCCCGTGGGCTGTCAACGAGCACCAAAAGGACCGTCAGTGTGACGATCGTGGTAAGTACGTTGGCACCAGACAGGCCCAGCCGACAAACCAGCGTGTCCGGCGATGATCCACAGCGGGAGCGGCAGAAACGACGCGCGACTACTAACCTCTTCATGGAGGTTCAACCCGTCATGAGAGCAAGCGCAGCCACTCGAGGGCCGCGAGATCGGCGGCAACTGACCCCGCCCACACGATTTCCAAGAGTGTGGTCTGACGAACCTCAGACAGCCACTCCCAGAGACCATTCTTCCTGTTGCCGTCCAGCAGGCCGGGCCTGCGGAAGTCAGCCAGATGTCTCTGTTCCGAACTTATTCTCGGTGCTCCGGGAACCAGGCGGACTCTCGCCGATCAATAAATGGTACTAGCGCGACAAGCGGAAAGCGAGAGGCATTTCCGGTAATGGCCGATGCGAGGGGCTTCCGTTCCCGCCAGCAAGCCGCTTCTTCGATAGAATCCATTCAACAGCGAGAATCATGCCTCGCCGAACTTCGGGGCCTTGGATTGGCAGCGGTCTGTTGAAGTACCGTCATCGAGCGGTCGAACTGCAGAGGCATGGGATTGACCGGGCGCGGGTCTCGGCAGAGGCGTCACGAGCCGCAGGATGGGATGGCAAGATGGATCGGTCAGAACGAAGCGGACGGCGGTCAGTCCGATTCCGGCCATCGAACGAAATGCTGGAGCGGAAGCAGCTCCTCACAGGGGGCTGGCCCCCGTATATTTCGAGAGTTCAGCTCTACGCTTTGCTGCACGATCCTGTTGGCAATCCGGCGATCAGGCCCAATACTCCTGTCATGCCCTACGGCACGGCATCCAAGCTTGCCACGTACATCGACCCCTCGGTTCACATCATCAATGGACATGCCGTGATTGTTGGTGCACCGAGTTTCATCGGGCCCTACTCCACTCTCAATGCCCATGGTGGCATCATCAAGATTGGCAGCGGTACGGACATCCTGGATAACGCCTCAATCGTGGCCAACCCGCTGCACCCGCATACCGCGCCGGCTCCCGAGGTTCTGATCGGCGACCATGTCCTGGTCAATTATGGGGCCCAGATCCTCGGCCCCAGCAAGATCGGTTGGTATGGCTCCTCGGTTTACCCCACGGAGATCGGCGCCGGCGCGGTCATTGACCAGGCGAATGTCGAACCTGGAGCGATCGTCTCGGCGCTGGCGCGTGTCGGCCCCGGAGTCACGGTTCCGAGCGGATATCTCGTTCTTCCCGGCAGGAATGTCACAACGAACGCCGAGGCTTCGGATCCCGCGATGGGGATGGTGGTGCCCGTCACCATTACCGAACTGAACGCGATCAACACGACCCTGGCGGCCAATCAGTCGCTGGCAACCGGGTACAACACCCTTTATCAGGGTCAGTCAGCAACCGGTGCGAGCGTTGGTATATCCACATCGGTCAGCGGGATCTACTACGGCAACCTGTCGACGGTGGAAGGCGTCAGTGCGAAGCCAGGTTTGCCCACGGCAAGCACCGCGTACCTGCCGGCGGGCACCAGTCCCGAGTTCCCCTCGCCGACTCAGGGACTGATCCATGTGACCTTGTTCAACTTCCCGGCGCGGGTCACCGGGGCGGTGGTCTTCAACCAGACGGCCAGTGCGGCCGCCAGTGTTCTGGGGCGGAGCAATTCGATCCGCGCCGATATGGGTGAGACGATCATTTTTGGTTCGATAGGCCATACTGGCACCGGCGTGACAATCAATTCTCCCGGCGGCACGCTCACCTTCGGCAAGAATTTTGTCGCGGGTAACGATGCGACAATTCTGGGAGGGACCAGCTCAACCAAATCGGTCGTCGGCGACAGTGTCACAATCGGCAACGGCGCCGTGGTTGTCGGCTCGTCGCTGGGAAGCGGCTCGAAGGTCGGCGACGACGCTTACATCCTCAATTCCACATTCCCTGCGAACACGGATATTCCCGCGGGTGCGATCTACGAGAACAGCAAGCTGGTCGGGACGGTCGAGTGGTGAGAACCCCGTTGGTTCGGGTGCCGCAAGCTCTGCTTGCATCGAGGGGAGCCGGAGATTAAGATGATCCTCTTCTGATAACGCCTCAACTGGCCGGAAGCGACGCTTGTTCGCAGGTTTCTGGCGAATTGCTGGCAAGATAGAGTGATCGCCGCATCAGTGCGGGTGTGCTGGGAGTTTTTTGATGTCGCTGGACAAGAGCCTGAAAAAGGGAGGCGGCCTGGCCCGTGCCCGTAACGTGCTGACCCGGGCAGAGCGGCTCGCCTTGCTTCAGGAAGATGATCGCTGGAAACCGACCGCCGGGGTTTTCAATCTACCGAAGACCAAGTACCGCCGCCTTGCTCCCGGCCAGTCGGGCCCGAAGCGGCCTGGAGAATTGAAGCCGGTCTGAGGCCTCGGCCGGCGGGCAAGGCGACTGTGCCGGAGTCGTGCTGGGGCAGTTTCGGAGACATCGAATCGGGACTGTCTGGTAGTGATTCCCCGGCCCCAGGGTCGGGGTTTTTTCTTGGCCGAACAGCGGGCCGTTCGGGACGTTATCGATCGGTGGGCAGGTCATTGATTTGCGAGATCAAACCAAAATCGCATTCGGTCAACCCGCCCACGTCGTGCGTGGACATCTCGACCCGGACATTGCGAAAACTCACATGGATGTCGGGATAATGGTCCGTCTTCTCGATCAAGGCGGACATCCGGTTGACGAACTCGATGGCGCGGCGAAACGACGGGAATTGCCAGGTTCTCACCAGCATATCCCCATGCCGCTCCCATCCCTTGGCTTCAGGCAGCTTTTCGTGAATCTCGGCTTCGCTGAGCTTGGTCATCGTCTCTCCCCCCTTCCTCACCTGACCCTGGCTGACTGCGGCCGGATTGTGATGAGGGGATCTCTCCGGTCGGGATAACTCGAAGTCCGCCCTGCTGAATTCCTGACTTCATTATCCTGACAGTTCTCCGCGTGAACAAGGGTTGAATTCGCAAGTCGAGGGGAGCACCGAGCGCCATGCTGTCTGCTTTGACCCTCGATTGCGCTCTCATCGTCGTCGTCAGCCTGATGGGAGGCATGCTGCCCCTGTCGACGGTCCTGAATCACACGCGGCTACAGGTTTATCTCAGCTTCTCCGCCGGCAGCATGCTGGGTGCGGCGTTCTTTCACATGTTGCCCGAAGCGGTCCGGATGGGAACACCGCAGACGATTCGCTGGACCGCCGTGGGATTGCTGGCCCTCTTCTTCCTGGAGCGGTTCTTTTCGTTTCATCACCATGAACCACAGAGCCACGGCGAGGCAGACGAACCGGCTGTTCAGCGAACCGGCATTGAAGCGGTCGCCGATCTCGATCTGGCGGAGGCGGCCGACGAATGCCACCATCACGACCATCACCAGCACACACACAACGATTCATCAATGACAACGCTTTCCTGGGGAACCGCGGCTTTCGGCCTGACCATTCATTCGCTGGTGGGCGGAGTCGCACTCGCCAGCGCGATCACCGCTGATTTCGCCGAGCGCAGGGGCGTCGGTGCCACGGGTTGGGGTGTTTTCCTCGCGACGGTCATTCACAAGCCGGCTGATGCCCTGACGATCGTCAGCTTGATGTTGAGTTCCGGTGTTTCGAGGCGTCTGGCCCACTTTGTCAACGCCGGTTTTGCCCTGATGATCCCCCTGGGGGTCTTGTTTTTCGAGATCGGTCTGGGACAGCTCAGCCCCCAGGCCGCTTCCGGCTGGACGGCCGTTGCACTGGCATTCTCGGCCGGGACCTTCCTTTGCATTGCTCTCAGCGACCTGCTTCCCGAGCTGCAATTTCATTCCCATGACCGCCTCAAGCTCTCCATGTCCCTGGTTGCCGGCTTTTGCCTGATGGCCGGTACGTCCCTGATCGAAGTGATTTGATTTCGGGGCTCGTCCATCCGCGCCTATCGTTCTGCTCCCGTCGATTGTCATGATCGGCTGAACCGCCAGGGGCATCAAAGCCGATACATTCGAAGTGGCTCCGAATGGATGGAAAGTGAGTGCTCCTCAAGAGCTCAAGGAAGGGAACACACATGGATGTTCTAGAGCCCCGGAACGTGACTCGTCCCTTCCGCCCTGTATGGTTCAAGGAACTGGCTATTTCACGACGGGCGGGGTGGCTCATCAGTGTCACGCTACTCGCCTTGGTGCCTGGCCTGGCTGGTTGCAAGAGCATGAACAGCGAGCCAGGAGAACGATCCGGCCTTTTCCGCAGGGGGGCAAACGCAGCTTTGCCTAACGGTGCGATGCTCGGTCACGACTTCAAGAGCTGGCCCGGAGGGACCACGATTCCCCCGGCCGGGCTGGGTGTTGATCTGGTGCGATCCCCGGTAACTTCAGATCAGCAAATGCCTTGGTTCGCCCGACCTCTACCCAAACCAGACTCGATCACTCAAACGGCGATTCTGAATAATCCGCCGCAAAGCCAAGGACCGCAGTAAGTTCAGCACGATTACCGGTTCAGGGGTAGCTAATGGGACAGGAAAAGCCTGGCGGCTTCACGGCGAGAACGGAACAAGTCACTTCTGGAAGCAGACGCTCCGCCGTGTTGCCGATCATGATGCCGGGGGCGCCCGTACGGCTGACCGTTCCAATGACCAGCAAATCGATGTTGTATTCCCGAATGCATTTCAGAATCACCTCATCAGGCCTGCCGACTTTGTCGGCCAAGTGCACGCGAACCGGTTCGGACAACGAACGGTGTTCGGTCCGTTCCAGTTGGTCGTACAGCGCCTGTTCGGCCCTGGCCAGAACACCTCGGTGGTAATCCCGCCCGACCTCATCGGGAATGGCCGTGAGCCAGAGATGATAAAACGGGTAATCGACGGCGTGAAAGAGATGGATGACTGAATTGATCTTTTTCACCAGGCGGACGGCCAGTTGCAGCGCGGTTTCCGAGACTGGACGGAGATCGCTGGCGACGAGGACGTTCAGAGGCCTGTCATAGGGATCCGGTCTGGAAACCCACACTGGACACGGACACCGGCGCAGCACCTTCTTGTTGGTGTTGCCAAAGAGCCTATGTCTTGAACCAGAGGAATCACGGCTGCCCATCATGACCAGGTCATGGTCGTCGCGGAGAACCTGGCGGATGATCTCGTGCCATCCAAGTCCCCGAACAAAGACGGCCGTGGCTGCCACTCCACTATCGGTTGCTTTCTGCACCAGTTCGGTCAATACCTGGTCGGCCTCGTCTTCGATCTTACGAATGACAACCAGCCGGTGCTTTTCCTCCAGCATGAGGAGGAGTTCCTCGGTGAGGTTCAGGGCGGAGAAAACCGTCAATTTGCCGGAGGTTCTCTGCGCCAACCAGACAGAGCGCCGGAATACATCCTCGACCACGGGAGGGAGGGCGCTGACTGACAGCCGCGCGCAGTGGGACAGATCGATCCCAACCAGGATGTTCTGGAAGCACGACATCGAACGTCCTCCTCGCTACGACCTGGCCGCTCCGGTGCGGCTTGAGGTAGTGCATGCACTCGGGGAACGAGGAGATGCTATCAGCCGATACTTATCCTGCGCCTGAATCTTAACACGCGAATCCATAGAACAAAAGATCCAGGGGGCCCTGCTTGTTTTCTCGGTGGCAGACGGGGCCGACGGAGTTTTCCGCTGAGAGCGATCTTCGCCCCGGTCAGGGGGCGCGAGTTCCGGGCACGGGCCGGAGATGCCTCCAGACCAGGAGCACCGAGCATAAACCCGCCAGGCCGAGCGAGGCCACCATGAACGTTGCATAGATCTCGGCGAAAACCAGGTTGTCGGACTCGTAGTTCACGATGCGGTACATGAGCACCTCGGCCTGGCGATCGGGCGCAGGCTCCCCGGCCTGATTCAGCGCGTCCCGCAGTGCGGCCCGGCGCTCGGCGAACTCTGCCGGCTGGATGTAATCCCGGTCGGCCACGTAAGAATACTGGATCTGGTGCGAAATCAGGAGGAAACTGATGAGCAGACCGATGCCGATAGCACCGCCGAAAAACTGGGTGACCAGCAGGAAGGGCCGGATCGTCTCCTCACGCTCGGGGTCGGGGCTGAACAGGGTGTCGATTGCGAACATGAGCAAGCCGAGACCCAATCCCACGAGGAACCGCCCCGGGGCGAGCTCCCAGTGCTGTGGCGCCTGGAACCAGTTCAAGTCGACGACGTTCTGGACTTGCCAGTAGGGCCAGGCGAGCGTCGTTTCGTGCAACGAGAACATGCCTCCGGCCAGGAGCAGCAGGCCGACAATGGCACCTGGAAGCCCGGGGGAGATCCTCCATCTCCTCATCGCCAGTCGCGCGGCCAGCAGACTGGTCGCGACGCCGATAGGCATCGACCAGACCAGCCAGGAGCGTTGCCACGGACTGAAGTTGACGAACATGCCGCTGTAGATCGTCATGGTCGTGCCGTGGAAAAACTGAACCACTCCGCCAAAAAAGAACAGAAGCAGACGGATCCAGCCCTCCCTGAGAGCGAGGAAATCGAGCTGGGAGCGGGACAAGAGCAGGGCCAACGTCAGACCGAGGATACCCAGAGCCACCGCGACCACGATATCGAAGCTCTCGACCCAGCCATGCAACTGGCCCCAGTGCAGGCAGTAGAGCAGCGCGAGGCTCCCCACCGCCAGGTAGGGCAGAAATGCCAGCGAGCCTTTGGGGGGGGCAGCCGGCAATTCAGGCGATTCCCTCCTGGGCGGGAGCACGACCATGCACATCAAGGCTGACGCGCCCACGACGAGAAATCCCCACTCCCAGGCCGACCAACTGTAGAGCATGCTTGAGCCCGCGATCACTGCCGGCCCGGCGACCGGCAGCAGGATGGAGGCCCAGGACGTGGGGTCCTCCCATCGGACATCGAGCAATCGGGGCGCGAAGTAAATGACCAGCCCGGCGCCGACCCCGGCCATCAACCGACCGACCAGAAAGACGGAAAGCGGGGCGTATGTGAAAATGCCGTTCACGAACGAGCCAGCGGCCATGATCGCCAGTCCGGTCCGGGTCAGACCGCGGCTGGAGAAGTGCCGGCTCAGGGCCGGGGAGGCGAGAAGCACCAGTGGAATCGAGACCAGATAAAGCGAATGGAGACTGTACACGTCGGCGGCGACCCACCCCTTGCCGATCCCCATCTCCCGGAAGTTCATCGTATGGCCTGCGGTCGTTAACCAGACCAGGGCCAGGGGCAGCAGCGGCCGGCCCGCGAGCAAGTAGTCCAGGGCCCGAGCGAAGCGGCCCGAGACCGATGGGCTCTCATTGTTCGTCGCCACGGATGTTCTTCCCCCTCTCGACGGGCCTTGGCGGCGGTGGCGCTAATGGCTGCGGAGCGGACGGGGGCAGCGGGGCGGCGAGAGGCTGCGAGTCGTCGCCGTGGATGTTTCTCCGCCCTTCGTTGAGGTCGTTCATCCAGGCAAGCTCGAGTCCGCTCGGCGTCTGGATCGTCAACGTCGGTCGGAGCGGCGGATCGAGCTTGAGGGCTTCAATGCCCTGGAACAGCGTGCGGAAAGCTTGCGCGGCAACCGCCTCTTTCTCGTCAGGGGTTTGGCTCGCCCAACCCGGGCCGGTGGTGAGGATGATGGGCAGCCTCAGTTCCTGCTCGAAAGCCCCCACTCCGTAGGGAAGTACTGTCTTGGTCGGGGGCAACACCTCGACCCGGCTGAAAAGCGGGCCCGGTGTGGTCGCTCCCGCCCTCTGCTTCAAGGCCCACGTCTTGAACTCCTCGGCGTAGCGTTGCAGTTCAGGGTCATTGATCTGGGAACGCGCGTAGGCCTGGGGAAGATTCTTTTCTCCACCAGGCGCGGTCGGCTCGGGAAGCAACTTGGTTTCCAGGAGCGTCATGGTCTGGCCGCACCCCGAGACGGCCAGCCCGATGATTACAAGTACCGGTAGAGCATGTGCGTGGTCTCGAATCCCTCGTTTCATGGCAGTCCTCGTCACCTGTCCTTGGCCTTGCCTTTCGAGGGATCGGGCGCTGGGAAGAGGGTTGTCAGCAAGGTCCGCGGCACCGGGCGGTAGGATGTCGTCCCGACCACCACCTCGAAGGTGTCGCCCTGTTCCAGGTTGGCTTCCACTCCGCGCCGGAGGCTGGCGTAGCCGATTCCCAAAATCAAGCCGATACCTGCTCCACCGGTGACCATCACCGGGTTTGCCGCAGCCGGGCCCAGCAACTGCGCTCCCAGGCTGGCTCCGACGGAGGCTCCTCCCAGTCCCATCAGGCTCGTCAGCAGTTTCCGTTGCACCCGCGTGGCCAGGCGCGGGTCATCCGTGTCGAACAGCCACGGGACCGTCCTCGAGGTTCCATCGCTCGTCTCCACCACCTCGGTCATTTGCAAGGTGAGACTGCCCGGCCTGCCGAACTTACCGGGAGGCGTCACCTTGACGATCGTTCCCCCCACCAGAGGAAGCGGGGTTGACCTTGGGTTGATCACCTCGGCGAGGAAGCGGTCGCCCGGCTGGATCGGCTGGCGGCCGCTCAGCAGGCGCTCGCCCGGGCTCAACCCGTCGCAGGGGAACACCTGGCGGATTCGTACTTTCACCTTCGTGCCGGGCCGAAGCGTAGCCAGTGGCGGCTGCCCCGCCGGTTCGGATGAGGTGGTCACCGACGCCTGGGCATGGACCGGCCGAGGCAGGGCTGGCTCCTGAGCCCGAAGTTCGACCGCCGGGAGCGCCATCATCGCGGCCCAGAGTGGCAACCACCGGCGATTCCCTCTCAGACGTTCCATGGTTCGTCTCCTCCTTGTTCGCCGTGAACAGGCCACCGAGTCTGCTCTCCGTCAGCCAGGCGAGCCGACGTTTCAAATAGCCCGGAGGTGGTTCGTCGGGCTCCGTCGGAAGATGCGTGATTCCCGCCTTCTCAACATAATCGAGCAGGAGTTCGGTTGCACGCAGCACGTCAAGGCGGGACAACTGAAGGTTGTACCAGGCCGTCCAACGGTTGGCATCGCCTTGAAGCAGGTCGACCCGCGCTCCCAGCACGTCCAGCCGTATCGACTGTTTTTGCTGGTAAAGCCGTTCTTGCCGGTCCAGGTAATCGCGCCGCAGCCCCAACTCGGCTTCGCGCTGTTGCCACTCCTTGATTGCCTGCTGCCAGCGGTCCCAGGCGTTGCCCGCGTCGTTGGCAACGTCGACCAGAGACTTCTCGAGATCAAGCTGAGACTGGACCACATCCAGCCGGGCCTGGCGAATCCGGGCCCAGAGATCGACGTCCACCAGCGGCGGACTGTACGTGGCGCCGAAGATGGCTCCCAGAGCGACTCCGTGATTAACCGCAGTGGTGTTCTTGAACGAGAGCTCGGCCGGAACACCGCCGGTGCCGAACAGCCGCAGCCCAGCGCCCCGGCTCCGGAGATGGGCCATGCGCAGACCGACGACGAGTATGCGAACCTCCACCCGCTGTCGCTTGGCCAGTTGAATGGCCTCCTCCCGCGAGCAGGGAAAATCAGGGACAAGAGTCAGGTCCACCAGATCGGGGTTGTTGAGGTCGAAGGCGTACTCACGATCCAGCTCGATCGGTACCGGACCACGGTCCTGGGGTACGAGCAAGCGGCTCTGGTGCAAGACCAGGGCGAGCTGGCGCTGGGCGATCCGCGAGTTCTTCTCCATGTTGGCCAGCAAGACGCGCGTTTGGCTCTCGGCGATCTTCGCTCTACTGAGCTCGATATCGTAGGCCTGTTTTTCCAGCAACTTCCGTCCCGTCAGCGCCCTTGTCTCCTGGGTCAGGGCCACGGCCAGCCGGCCAACCCGGACGCCGTACGGAATCTGTTTGGCCTCGAAGTAGGCCTGGATGGCCAGGGCGGCCTGCGAGCGACGCACAAGCTGCTCCATGAGCAGCTTGGCATGGATGCCCTCCTCGGCGATCGGCAGGGAGGTGATCTGTCCCGAGGGATCGATTGGCATGAGGAGGTTGAGCCGGTTCGCCGAGAGGTGGCTGAGCCCCGGCTGGCCGGCGAACTGGGTGAAACCCATAACGCTCGGGAAGTCCACGACCGAGCCTGCTGAGACCGGGGTGAATTGGTTGAAGCCGGCCATGAATTGCGGCAGGTTCATCAAGGGGACAAAATTCTTGAGTGCGTCGAACCGGGCGACCGTGGCTGATCGCACTGCGACGTTGGCCTGCACGGTCTGCACGTTCGCCAGGCTGCGGCGAATGGCATCGGCCAGACAGAGTGGAACCGCGTGATCGCTTGTCTCCGTCGGCGTTGGCGACGGACCGCGCTCGGTGTCCCCCAAGGTCGGGGCCGGTGGGAATATCTCGGGCAAGGCGGGTGGAAGTTCGGATTCACCCCGATCAGGATCGGCCGACATCGGCCTCGTCTCGGTCGCCGCTGTTGATGGGGACTGCGCGAGCACGGACGACCCGTGCCAGGCACATGCGCCCCAGAGGAGCAGCGGCGCCGCCATCGCGTGACCCCGAATGTGACCCATCTTCGCCTTCCTGGCCGCGGCCGTCTCCGCCATCGGGGCGGTCGGCCTGTTACCTTCGTGGTCCAGGATCCCGTTCACCATTGCTGGCCGCTCTGGCGAACAAAATCCATGGTATCGATGACAATCCGTGCCGACATGCCGGGGCGGATCCGGTTCTGGTAATTCGCCGGCTCCTGGAATCGCACCCGGACCGAGAGCCGCTGCACGATCCGGACGAAGTTGCCGGTGGCGTTATCCGGGGGAAACAGGGAAAAGACCGATCCTGTGCCACCAGCAACGCTCTCGACCCATCCGGTGAAGGCGCGTTCGGGAATGCCGTCGACGCGAACCTGCGCCGTTGACCCACCCGGACACGGGCCATCTGCTCTTCGCGTAGGTTAGCCACGACCCAGACGTTGTCCAGATCCAGCGGCACGATGCTCAAGAAAGGCTTGCGCGCTTCCACCGTCTGGCCGAGCTGGATCGTGCGACGGCTGATGATCCCTGGTATCGGTGCGCGGATGAGGGTGCTGCTCAGGTTCAACCGCGCCAGTCTGAGTTTTGCCGCCGCTTGCTCCGCCTTGTTTTGCAGGGCGGTCGCGGTAAACTCCTCGACTTGCGGCTCCATTTGCGCGGCGTCGGCCCGGCCGACCGTGGCCTGTGTGTTGGCCACGGCCTTGCGGCTTTGTTCGAGCCGGCTCTCTGCCTCCCGGATCTGCAACTCGCTGGCGAGGACCTGGCGCTCGGCGGCGGCGATGTTGCTCTGAAGCGATTTCAGCTTGGCCACCGCCTCCCGGTAGGTCGCCTCGCGGTTGTCGCGGTCCTGCACCGTGATGTCTCCCGTGCCGGCCAGTCGGTTGAAACGGTCCAGGTAATCCCGCGCATTGAGCAGGATCGCTTCCAACCCCGGTTTTTGCGCCTGGAGGGAGGCGAGTAGCTCTTTGTCTTTGGCGAGGATCTGCGCGGGTTCGCAGCATGAAATCAGCCGCCCGGACACCCTGCTCGGCCTCGGCTCGCTTGGCCACCGCGCCCTCGAGCAGCGATTTGCGGTCCTGCTGGAAGAAACTCACGTTGACCACGGCCGCCTGGGCATCGAATTGCATTTGCTTGAAGTCGGCCAAGGCCTGGTCCACCTGTACCTGGAATGGCACTGGATCGATCTGGGCGATCGGGTCCCCGGGTTGAACCATCATGTTGTCGTCGACGAAGAGGGCGACGACCGTGCCGCTGGCCTCGGCGGAGATGGGTGTGATGTTTCCGACCACATAGGCGTTGTCCGTGGATACTTGGATTCGTGAGAAGAGCCACCAGGTCGCGAGTCCCGCGATCGCGCCCAAAGCCACCAGGATCACGAAAAGCGCTCGCCAGGGAGCCCTCCGCTGCGCCGCTCATGGCGTACCGGGGAGCGAATCGGGGAGGTTGGATTGGCCGGATCCAATGCCGGTGAGGGGCTCGACGGAAGAGCGTTCGAAGCCGATGGTACTTGCTCTCCACTGGCCACGTTCTACTCCCCGATCACGAGCTCTTCATCGCCGGGCGAGTGTGCGCCTTTGCGCAGGTTGATCGGGCCGAACTATCGTTCGACTCTTTCGATATCTTGATACTTCCTGGTGGATTATCGGCAAAATATGCCGGTCGTATCGAGTAAATCATGTGCCATTCATTTTCAACCGGGGTTTCGCCCATAAGCCTTGGCGGAAAGCGACTTCCAGCCCTTCGATTACATGCTTTGTCACGGGGGCGGCGCGGAGGTCGCGGATGGTGAGGTCCACATCATAGGGAATCCGCTTGAGCTTTACACTACTTCCCGCACACACCGCGTAGCACGCCTCTCCACCGTCTTCGCCGGCCAGCCCCACGCTTCCTGGACTGACGACTGTCAGATTCCCGAATGTACGCGCGGCCTGAATATGGGTGTGACCCAGAAGGACAAAATCGCAGTCCAGGTATTTGACCCGTTCACCCCACTGGTCCACGCTTAGACGCTCGAACATATCACCCTGAGGCGTCGCGTGGGCGATCCGGAAGCGCCGTCCCGCCCATTTGAACCACACGATTGTCGGTAACCTGCGGAGACACTCCCGTTCCGAGTCGCTCAAGAGCGACCGGTGCCATTCGCGGGTCGCGATTGAGAGGTCGCGGAAGCCCCCTGTGCACCGGCAATCGACATCGTATCCAAGTGCATTGTCGTGGTTTCCCCGTACTCGATACTGGACATGCTCGGTCACCCAATGAAGGCATTCGATAGGATGCGGCCCGAAACCCACGATGTCTCCGCAACACACTACGGCGTCGTAGCCGGGCTCCGGCGCAAGACGGCCTCCAGGGCGGGCCAGTTTCCGTGGATGTCAGAGAGGATCAGAAGTTTCATGGTGGTATCGACCTTGGAACGGTCTTTTCCCCAGGGCAGCATGCGCGCTCGCCAGGCCAGACTCGACAGAGCGCGAGCTGCATTTACCTTGCAGGTACGATCGGTCCAGTAGAGCTAGACCATCCTGATATGTCCCGGAGTGCTGATCTCGGCGAAGGTGACAAGCGCCGTGTCCTGCACTCCGACCCGCCGATGATTGATTTGATGAACTCACGAAAAAAACCCCCTATGCACGGAAAGATCCGCAGCATAGGGGTTATCATCTGCTTCGCGCAGCGGTTCTGGCGAACCCCATCGCCATACTGATTTCCGGAATCATAGGCCTGGAAGGAGTCTTGTCAAGAGCGCCAGCCCGGAGATCCTATAGGGAGACTGTGCGAGATTGTGCAGTGGTCGGATTGTGGACTTCTGTCCGCCGATGGACCGCCCCGACGATTCTCCGAGCCGCGTTCTCCACGTCAGAGCCCCTCCCTGAGCCAGTCCCAAGCCTTATCCGTATCAGCCACCTCGAAAAAACGAATCTCGGCGCGAAAGAAAATCGGCCGGGCCAGCCTGGTCATCCATGCCTCCCACCGACTATCGCCGACGACCGCGCAACGCTCGATTTGCCCGGCATGGCGGACGTCAAACTTGATCTCGTCCCACAGTGCCCGCGGCTCGATACCATGAAGATCGATCATTTCGACCAGGCAACGTACGCCGCCATGATCAGCAATCAGCTTCTCGAGCAAAGGAACGAATTGCTCGTAGTCCTGGTGAGCAAGTTTGCCGCTCACCCGGAATCCGAGGATTTTCCCCGTGCTCTGACTGAGGATGTCAACCATCTGTCAGATTCCCCTGCAAGTACGAAGCCCGGTTTTCCTTTGTTTCGGTCTCCGATATGTCATCCACTCGATTCTGTCCAAGGCTTGGTTTCCGAGAGGTAAGCCTGCGGCTCAGGAGGGTGGTCGCAACCATCGCCGTCACCGTGGAAACGGCTGGCAACAAGCTCGTGGAGAGCCGCGGCGGCTTCCTCGGAGTCGGGCCCGTTCACCTCGAAGTCGAGGATCGATCCCGAGTCGGCACCCAGCGCCGTCAGATCCAGGATGCTTTTTGCGTCGGCGACTCTGTCTTTCCAGTGAACTCGAATGTCTGATTGGAATTGCTGTGCAAGCTGCACCAATCGGCTGGCCGCCCTGAGATGGAGGCCCAGTTCGTTGGTAACCACGAGTTGCTGTCGCATCAGACCGGGCATGACCAGGTTCCCCCGCTTGTGACGTCAAAACGACTGCACCCGGGAGATGGGTCTTCCAGAAGGACCTGGGTTGCCCGTCCCTCAAGGAGTGTCAGCCACGGCGTTTCCTCGTGCTCAGCGGAAGCCTGTTTCCGCCAGGTAAACCTCTGAGAACGCGAAAGGGACTTGCTTCTATTGAATCCTTCGTGACCTACGCACGAGTGGCGCAAACAAATAAGGAAAATTCATGTTGTCAATAGTCTCATGCTTGGGCTTGCAATCCGGCTCGCATCGGTTTTCGAGATGGAATAGGAAAAGGACAAGGATCGTCGGTCGTATGCAGCCGCGTGGTGCCGGCAAGGCTGCGTCGAGATGCCCACCCGGCCCCCAGCAAACCCGTCCAGATCATTCTGGCAAGAGCGGACCGAGCGGACCGTCGGGCGATGGGTCGATGGGCCGTCCGGCATCCGGGTACTCGCCGAGATGCTGGCTGAGTACGGCGCGGTAATCGCTAATGGCGCTCTGGATGAAGGAACCGGAGTAACCCGCGGCATCGGCGGCGTCCACGGCCGCCGTGAACGCGCTCAGGGCAGCCACATCAGCGGTGAGACTCCCCAGGCGGCCCTGCGGACCAAGCTCGGGAGTGGGTCCCAGCAAATGCCGCACGGCAGGTTCGGACCGAACATTCGCGGCGTTCAGTGCGGCGGCGGCCGCGTACGCCGCCTGGACCGCGGCGGCGATGGCGTTCTCGCGCACGGGGTCGCCGTGCGCGCTCTTCTGGCATGACTCGATCTTGTGAATCACCTCGTCCGCGGAGGTGCAGGGCATGCCGCGCGAGAAATCCTCGGCCATGGCCAGCGCGTCAGAGACGGCTTGCCGGCACTCATCGGCCCCCGCACGATCGTCGGGTAGCAAGGCCCGCTTCTCGACTCTCCTCGCGCAACGAACCGCCAGCGCGACGATTGCTCGGAGCGGCAGCTTTTTCAAGTCCTCTGCGGTGAAATTCGGGATGGTCATGATGACCTCGAAGAGCTTGGTGATTGGAGCCAGTCGACTCAGCAAGCTGCAAATTGGTGACGGTGCTTCTGCCTCCAGTAGAGAACCGCCCAGTCGACGGGTCAATGGCCTGGTACCCGCCGGAACCAGAGGCGCGGGAAGGTCGGTTTCGAGCTTGCCAAGCCAAGTCTGTAAAGCTTACGGTAATGTTGCCGGAAGATTCAGAGGCAATGTCCGCGAAACCGGAGTCTACGCGTGAGCTTCACATTCTTGTCTCGCAGTACGATCGCTTGCTTCTTGCTGATCGGCGGCCTGACACCATGCCGGGCAACAGCAGCGCGTGCCGAAACGGCGGACGCTTCGATCGCCCTGGGAACGCTGCGCGGTCCCGACGGCAAGCCGGTGGATCTGGCCGCCCCGGCCAACGGCCTGACGGTTCTCGTTTTCTACTCTTCCGAGTGCCCGATCTCAAACGCCTACAGCCCGACGCTGGAAAAGCTTTTCGCAGCGTTTCCGCATGAGCGTGTGAAATGGGTGGGGATCTGTATTGACCCCGACCTCAGCGACACCGACGTGAAGGCCCATGCGAGAGACTTCAGCCTGAAATTCCCGGTCGTCCGCGATCGCCACGGTGCCTTCGCGCGAAAGATCGGCGCGACGATGACGCCCGAGGCCTTTGTCGTCGATGCCAAGGGCCATGTACGCTACCACGGCAGAATCGACGACCAGTTCGTCAAACGAGGACTTCGCAACGCCAATCCGTCCGGGAACGAACTCAACGACGCAATTTCGGCCCTGCTCAAGGGCGAAGAGGTCAAGGCGGCCCACGTCGCTGCCGTGGGTTGCCCGATCCCCGAGATCAAGGCCGTTGCCGAGGTTCCCTCGTACAGCAAGGAAGTGTCACGGATCGTGCAGCAGAATTGTCAGGAATGCCACCGCAAAGGCCAGGTGGGACCGTTCGCTCTTGATACGTACGAGCAGGCGCGAAAGCGTGCTGAGGACATCGCCGCCGTGGCCGAGGACCGTGTCATGCCTCCCTGGAAGGCCGCGCCGAATGTGGGCCTTAAATTCAAGCACGACCGCTCGCTGTCCGCGAAAGACATCGCCACCCTTTCAGCCTGGGCCGAGGCCGGGGCTCCCGAAGGCGATCCCGCCGACCTCCCGCCACCTCGGACCTTTCCCAGCGGCTGGGTCCTGGAAGGCGGCCCCGACCTGGTTCTCGATATCGGGACGGACTATCAGGTTCCAGCAGCGGGGGGAGACATCTACCGCTGCTTCGTGGTACCCACCACGATGCCTCGCGACATGTACATCTCGGGAATCGAGTACCAGCCGGGCAACCGCGCTGTCGTCCATCACGTCCTTGCTTACGTCGATACCCAAGGGCAAGCGCACAAACGCGACGCTGCGGATCCGGGACCGGGCTACACCTGTTTCTCGGGCCCGGGAATCGAGATCCACGGCGATCTGGGCGGTTGGGCACCCGGCAACCAACCGACTCAGCTTGAAGACGGGATCGGCAGGTATCTGCCCAAGAACGCGGATGTCGTGATCCAGATTCACTACCACCCCGACGGCAAGCCCGAGGTCGATCGCACGCGAATCGGGCTCCGTTTCGCCCGCAAACCGGTTCGCCAGGTGCTTCACTGGAATGCCGCCCTTAATTTGGACATGAAGCTTCCCTACGGTGAGTCGAATATCGAGATCGAAGCAGCCTGGCCCGTGCCCGTCGATCTGGTCGCGCATGCGGTCGTCCCGCACATGCATCTGCTTGGCAAGGACATGCTCATGAGCATCGTCTTCCCGGACGGACGCACCCAGGACCTGATCAAGATCGATGGCTGGGACTTCAACTGGCAGTACACGTATTACTTCCAGAAGCCGCTTGACGTGCCCAAGGGGTCGGTGCTCAAGGTGGTTGCCCACTATGACAACTCGCCCGGCAATCCGCGTAGAGTCAAGGAGATGCCGGCCGGTGAAGTCCGCTGGGGCGAGGCCACGACCGACGAGATGTGCATCGGATTCATCGCCGTCACCAAGAAGGGCCAGGACCTGACCCGGCCCGGCGAGAAGGACGACCTGCTGGACATCTTCAAGGCCCAGGTCGAAGGCTATCGCAACAAGCGCGACGCGGCCAAGCGGAAACAGGAGCAGGCCGCGAAGTAAGCGCGGGAAGATCCGCTGACCGTTTCCCGACTGAGTCGGTCCCCGGCTTGCGGGCTCAATTGAGCTCCGGCACCAGGGGGCCGGCCAGGTCTTTATGATAGAAGAGCCGGCCCGCGAGCGTCGGCATGAACGAACTCGGCACCCACGGGTCCGGGCCATAACGCAAGGTCATCCAGAGGCTGGTTCCCTGCCACTGCATGCCCCGATCGAAGATGCCGTCGGCACCGCCGATGATCCGGTCGGCCTTGAGGAAGAGCCCGGGGCCGATCGTGTTGGCGAAAGCAGGAACCAGTGTGGTACGGCTCTTGAAGCTCGTCAGGGCGTTCTGCTCGATGGTCAGGGGATGCAACCGTGCGCCCAGGCGGTGGGTCTGCGCCTTCCAGTCATCAAGGCCTGGAAATTCGGCGGCGAAATGGGGCTCCCAGAATGCGATGTGGCAGACCCTGCCGATGCCGAAGATCACGATCAGCTCGGCGCCCTTGCTCTGGAGTTCGCCAATCCGCTGGGCATATTGGGGCAGACGGTCGGAAGTGGCAAACCAGCGCTGAGATTCAGGGACCGTCCGCGAGCCCAGCCGCCCGTAGAACGCCTCTTGCATGGCGTACTGAAAGGCGCCGGGGTTGTCCGGAGGAAGTGTCGCACCTTGCTTGTCGCTCCATTCGTCCATGTTAAACCCATAGACATGATCGCACGGGATGCTCCATTCCTTGAGGAAGTAGACTGCCCAGCGATACATGCCCATGGGGCCCACGGGAAGGATGAGCGCGGCGGCCCTGCCATGGTCGCGGGTGCGGCGAATGGCCGAGGCGATCTCGTGGCCCATCATGACGTCGAAGTCGGCGCCGGTATTGCAGGGGATTAGCTCGAAATCCGGATGCCACCACGGCTGGCGCTCGCCGATTGCTTCAGCAGGGTGTGCACAGCAGGCGTCAATCCTCGAGAGATCCCAGCCGGCTGGGAGGAAGCCTTCCATCATCGAGCCGGCGTACGTGGTGAGCAAGTTCATCGCAGTTCAAAGCCTCAAGAAAACTGGATGGCAACCGGAGAAGCAACCGGTGATCCGTCAGTCCACGGTGATGACAATCTTGCCGGTGAGCTGACCCGAGCCACCCACCGTGTTGGCCTCGAGAAACTTCTCCGCCTCGACGGCAGCGGTCAGGGGGAAGGACCGGCCGACCAGCGGCTTGAGCTCTCCCTCTTCAATCCAGCGGATGATGTCGTGGGCGCAAGCTTGCTGCTCTTCGGGCGTGGCGTTGAACATCGCGAAGCCCAGCAGACTGCAATTGCGCGGGTAGAACGCCCCCAGCGGCAGCGTTGGCTTGGCGGTTCGGCCGGCCATCAGCAGCATTCGGCCGTGCTTGCGGAGCAAGGGGATAGACACCTCGAGGTTCGGCTCGCGCTGGGTTTCGTACCATACGTCGAAGCCTTCAGGGGCAAACTCTCGAAGGCGGGCCGGAACATCATCGGTCTTGTAATTGAGAGCAAGGTCCGCGCCCAGGGTTTTGCAGAGTTCCACGCGTTCGGGGCTGCCGGCGGCAGTGGCGATTCGTGCCCCGGCCGCCTTGGCCATCTGCACAACCATTGACCCGACCCCGCCGCTGCCGCCGGGCACGTAGGCCGTGTCGCCGCGCTTGAGCTGGCCGAAGCGGAACAGACCCAGGTGCGCGGTGATTCCCACGAGTGCCATCGCCGCGGCCTGCTCGTCGGGCAAGAGCGCGGGGGTGGGATGGAGCCAGTGCTCATCGACCGCCGCGAACTCGGCGGCCACGCCCTGGCGTCCCAGAAGCCCTTGGTTCGAACCCCAGACCCGGTCGCCCACCTTGAACGTCTTGCAATCCCGCCCGAGCTGCTCGACTGTGCCGGCGAGGTCGCAGGCGATGATATAGGGAAAACTCAGCGGAAACGCCACCATGCCCGATCGGATATACAGGTCGATGGGGTTGAGAGAGACCGCCCGGACCTTCACCAGCACCTGGCCCGGCCCCGGCTCGGGTCTGGGCAGGTCGCCGATCTTGATATTCTCGGGCGGTCCTGTCTGTTCGATGTAGGCAGCTTTCATGGCAAGCCATCCTCATGGGACGCTCAGGGTCAATCACGCAGGCCGTGACTTCGATTTACATGATACCGGCGCCCAATGGCCTCGGGTAGAATGCTGCACGTACAGACCATCCGACAGGCTCTGCCGAGCGGCCGGTTCCGATCGCCACTCGCCGAATCTGAACCATGAACCGGCGCCTCGGGGACCGAACCCGAATCATTTAGGGGAGTTGACTTCCGTGAGTTCCTCTCTGCCTACCATCGCAGCTTGCCGTCGTCCGGGTTCTACCTGGGTTATCCTCGTCCTGGGCGCGCTCTCTGTGCCCGCGGCGCGTTCCGAAGAGCACCTGCCCCGGTGCGAGCCGGAATCAGCCGGCGTGTCGTCGCAGCGGCTTGAGCGGATTGGCGAAACGCTCCAGCGCCATATCCGTGATCATCACATCTCGGGCGCGGTCTCGCTCGTGGCGCAAGGGATTCGTCGTCCACTACGAGGCACACGGAGTCAGGGACATCGAGTCGGGCAAGCCGATGACCCGGGACGCGATCTTCAAGATGGCCTCGTCGACCAAGCCCGTCACCGGTGTCGCGATCATGATCCTGGTCGAGGAGGGTAGGATTCACCTGAACGATCCCGTCTCGCGATTCATTCCCGAATTCAAAGAGATGAAAGTCGCCGTCGAGAAGGAGGGCTCGTCGGAGATCGAGCTCGTCAAGGCCGAGCGGGAGATCACCATTGGCGACTTGCTCACTCATGGGTCGGGTTTACTCAGCGGCGGAGCCGGTACGAAACGAGCGCCTCAGGATCTGGTGCGGCCCAACGGGCCCGAAGAGACCTTGGCGCATTACATCCCCCGTCTGGCCACCATTCCACTCGACTTCCAGCCGGGCACGAAATGGCGGTACAGCGGTCTCGCCGGCATCGACACCCTGTCCCGGATCGTGGAAATCACCTCCGGCCAGTCGTACGACGAGTTTCTCCGGAAGCGGATCTTCGAGCCGCTGGGCATGAACGACACCTTCTTCAATGTCCCCGAGGACCGCCAGGACCGGGTCGCCACCATCTACCGGAGCACCGCCAAGGGTCTCGAGAAGAACCCGCTCCAGCTCCGATTTGCGAAGTCCTACTTCTCGGGCGCGGGCGGCCTCTCGTCCACAGCCGCCGACTATTTCCGGTTCGGCCAGATGCTGCTCAACCGCGGTGCCCTCGACGGCAAGCAAGTGCTCAGCCCGCGCAGCGTCGTCATCTACTCGTCCAACCAGGTCGGGGACATGTTTGAGGGCCAGAGCGGCCGACCCAAGGGCATGGGCTTCGGCTTTACCGTCGAGGTCGTCCAGAACTCGATCGAGGCGGGGACCTACCGTTCCGATGGCAGCTTCGGATGGGATGGCGCCTTCGGCACGCATTTCTGGGTCGACCCCGATCAGCAGCTTGTCGCCGTCCTCATGATCCAGACGTCTGCTGGCCGCCAGATCCACCGCGACTTCGAAACGGCCGTGATGCAGGCGATCGTTTCTGATTGACCCTACGTGTTTATACTAGCACGCCAGAACTCATCGAGCGTGATCCTTCAAACCACACCGGCCATCGATTCAAGCTGCACGACCGACCGGTTCTGCTCCTTGGCCAGGTAGTCGCGGCCGTACTTGATGTGAATGTGGTCCCAGGGGAGGACTTCTTCGACCGGGCGTTCACGCTCGCTGTAAAACGGGACCTCGATGCCAAGGTCATCGAAAGTTTGCCACCAGCGTCGGGCGTCGAAATACTCGGACCAGGCGTCGAGCCTCGCCCCGCGCCTCCACGCTTCTTCGAGAGCACCGGCCACCCGACGGTCACCCCGCGTCAGGATGCCTTCGAGCAGGCTGCGTTCGACATCGTGAAACTTGACGGATACCGACCGCAGCCTGACCCGCGACCGAAGATACCGGTGGGCCCAGTGAAAGTACTCGCGAGGCTTCATGCCGTTCCACTGGTAGGGCGTGTGCGGCTTGGGCACAAAGTTGGAGACGGCGGCCGTGACATCGGCGTATCGGCCGGTGACCTCCTTGCCGATCCGGGCGATCGTCTCGGCCATCTCGATGATTCCATCGAGATCGGCCTGTCGCTCGCCGGGTAGCCCGCACATGAAATAAAGTTTGACCTTGCGCCAGCCTCTGCGGAACGCCTCGGCGCAGCCTTCATAAAGGTCTTCGTTATTGATCGGCTTGCGAATCTGTTCACGCATGTCGTCCCGCGCCACCTCGGGAGCCAGCGTCAGGCCGCTTCTTCGTCCTTCTTGAAGCAGCGCGGGGATTTTTTTCAAGGTCTCGGTGATCCGCAGGCTGGGTAGTGAGATCTTCACACCCAGCGGGGTGAAGACCTCGCTCATCCGCGTCACCAACTCCTCGAAGTGGGGATAATCGCTGGTCGAAAGCGACAGCAGGCTGATCTCGTCGTAACCGGTGTTTTCATAGCTCTCGAGCGCAGGATTGGACAATCGTCTCGACGGTTCGATAGCGGAGCGGCCGCTTGATCACAGTGCTCTGGCAGAAGCGGCACTGCCACGGGCAGCCGCGCATGATCTCGATCGCGATCCGATCGTGCGCGGTCTCGACGAAGGGAACGATCGGTCGGGTCGGTAGCGGGGTTCCCTCCAGGTCGCCGATCACGCACGGTCGAATCGACTCGGGCACATCGTCGCGGAGCCGGCGAATCTCGAGAATCGTGCCGTTCTCGCCATGGATCGGCTCGTAGAAGCGGGGCACATAGGCCCACGCCACGCTGCCGGCAATGCGGGCCAGCTTGTCGTCACGCGACAGTCCCGAACCCTTCAGCGCGCGCCATTGGTCACAAACAACCGGCAGGCTGGGCTCGCCGTCGCCGATGACGAAAAGGTCCACAAACGGGGCGAGCAGTTCGGGATTCTGTCCGCCCGGTCCGCCGGCGATGACCAGTGTGTCGTCGGGCCCGCGGTCGACGGCGTGGAGGGGAATCTTGCCGAGGTCGAGCATCGTCAGCACGTTGGTGTAGCAGATCTCGTACTGGAGCGAGAAGCCCAGCACGTCGAACTCGTTGAGCGGCGTGAACGTTTCCAGGCTGTAGAGCGGCAGCCCGTGCTCGCGGAGGCCCGCCTCGAAGTCGGGCAGGGGCGTGAAGACGCGTTCGCAGGACCAATCCCGCGCGTTCATCAGACTGTAAAGTACCTGGAGCCCGTGGTGGCTCATCCCCAGCGCGTAGGTGTCGGGAAACGCCAGGCAGACCGTCCCGCGCACGGTGGCGTGGTCTTTGGCGATGCTGTTCAACTCACCCCCAACGTACTGCGCCGGGGTCCGGACCTTGGGTAACAGCCGCGAAACGATGGCGTCCTTGAGAGCTCGATTCAGCATCGCTTGGCTATCTTTCTACAGCTTGGCGAAGACCCAACGCCAGGGCGGCGAGCGGGGCGCGTCTTCACCGTGACAGCTTTCCGGTGCCAGCCGACAGGGTTCTTGCGGGATGACATATTCGCATCTTACCGGCACGGAATCTTTCTGAACAGCCGCTGCGTCGGACAGATTGCTCTTTCAAACTACAAGCACGACGCCTTGCCCCTACCTCTCCGTCTACCCTCTCGGGAATGGCTCCAGCACTTGGTCAGGCCCCGTCCAGGCTGGGCTGTCCCATCGTCGAGGAGACCTGGAATTGGGTTTGATTCGCATCAACACAAACGAATCGATCGTACTTAACTCACTAAGGCTCAGCAACTAATGGCTAGAACTAAATTGGCTTTGTTCGGCACTTTTCTGGGCCAGCCTGCTCTCGCTTCGGGTCCGCTTGCCTGGCCCTCCCGGATAGCGAGTTGTATTCAGCTGACTAGAGGAAGTCAGGCGAGCCCCGATTCTCCCCCAGTGGATCGTTTCTCCAATCGCGAGAGCGGTCCCTATTAACTTAACTATACGGTCGGTTCATCGATTCTTGCGGACAAACTCGTCCTCTGCCAGCCCGGCCTAATAAACGTCTGGTCCTTGGATCGGATTGCTGGCTGCAAGGCTACGTAAGGTATTCGCCCGGGGACTTGAGTGTGAATCCGGGCCCTTACATGGCGAATAGTCGATCTGACTGATTAATGATGCGGCCACCACGCCCGCACAAGAAACGGCACCTACGGTGGCGACCCGGTGGTGCTGGAGCCATCCTCGGCATGTCTTAATTGCATAGGTTTCAATTTTCTCTAAACTTACGAAATCTGAATCTGCTTGCGTCGACGCTCAAGTGACTGTCTATTGGTGAGGACAAGTGAGAGGAAATCGATGTCACCGCGGCGTGACTGAAGAAGCAATCGAGCTGCGACCAGCGCCCGAGGAGTAGTTCGGCGACGGGAACGGGGCAGTATCCACCTGCCATACTGAGATCGATCACATACGGTTTCAGAGCGTTCCCGAGTTGGCCACTTCCAACCTCATCCGGGTCGCCTGGGAATTTTTTTCCAGTGCCTGTCGGGTTGCCAGATTTTTTTTTGATTGAAGCGCCTGGAGAGTCATTCTGATCCGTCGGGTAGCTCAAGCTAAGGGACCCAGGGCTCATGCCTAGCAGAGGTTCGGTCACGCGGCTGATCATCGACCTGCGCTCCGACGAGGCGGCGGTGCGCGAGCTGGCCGCCCGGCTGGTGTGTGGTCGCTATTTTCAGGAGCTGCTGGCGCTGGCCCGCAGCCACCTTTCGGCCCGGATTCGCGGCCGGGAGGATGAGGAGGACGTGCTCCAGAGCATGTACAAGAGCTTCTGCCTGCGCCAGCGTCGGGGCGACTTCGACCTCTCCAATCGGGACCAGCTCTGGAAGCTGCTCGTGCAGATCACCCTTCGCAAGGCCAGTAACACGGCCAATCGTCATCTTCAGGCCAGGCGCGATGTCAGGCGCGATGTCAACGGTGCTGCCGTCCCGGCGGTTGACTTCGACGAGCCAACCGCGCTCCTCAACCAGCTCGATATCGACGATCCGACCCCCGCCGAGGCGGCGCTGTTGAACGAAGCCCTGGAGCACCGATTCCAGGCCCTCCGCGAGCCCGAGCTGCGGATGATCGCCCAGAAAAAGCTCGAGGGCTACACGAACCAGGAGATCGCTCAGGAGTTGAAGTGCACCGTGCGCAAGCTGGAGCGGATCTGCACCTACTGGGGTAAGGCCGAAGACTGAACCGAGTAGGGTGGGTGCAACCCACCACTTGATTATTCATTTGAAAACAGGTGGGTCTCACCCACCCTACAGAGCGTGGCAATGTGGCCCGATTCCGAAGGGGTGCTGGTATGAGTCAGTCTCTGCGTGGCGAGCAGACCTGGATCGACGCGGCGGCCGACCGCTTCGAGCGGCAGTGGAATGCAGGGCACGATCGGCCCCGCATCGAGGACTGCCTGGAGGAGGACGAACCGAATCAGCGCGCACAACTGCTCGAAGAGCTCGTCCGGGTCGAGTGCGAGCTCCGCTGCGCTGCGGGCGAGCAGCCGAGCCCGGGGGAGTACCTGATCCGCTTCCCCGATGACTGCGCGGCGGTCAATGCGGCGTTCCTGGGCGAGGACGCATCCTCGCCGACGAAGCGTATGGTCAGCGCGGCCGAGAGCCTGCTCTTCGGCCTGCTGGCGATGCAAAACCGCTTCATCGACCGTGATGGCCTGCTGGGGGCCTTCGACGCCTGGGTCGCCGACAAGACCAAACCCCTGGGCCAGATCCTCCTCGACCGGGGTGCTCTGAGCCTGGCCCGGTACGCGGTCCTCGAACAACTCGTCCAGGAGCACATCGCGCAGCACGGCTGCGACCCCGAGCGCAGCCTGGCCGAGCTGCGGGTCGTGCCCGAGGTGCGCGACAGGCTCGAGCAGGTCGCCGACCTTGACCTCCAGTGCAGCTTGATGGCGGTCAGCCCCGAGGCCGTGGGCGGCCGTCAGCCCGAAGGTTCGACGACCCTTGACTGGCTCCTGGAGCCCGAAGGATCCGACGCCGAGGGCCGGTTCCAGATCGTCCGGTTTCATGACCGTGGCAACCTCGGCGAGGTCTTCCTCGCCCGCGACAGCCAGCTCCACCGCATCGTGGCGCTGAAACGCATCAAGAGCGCACCGGCGGCCGACCAGGACAAGCGCGCCCGCTTCGTCGTCGAGGCCGAGATCACCGGGCGGCTCGAACACCCGGGGATCGTGCCGGTCTACAGCCTGGGCACCTTCGACGACGGCCGCCCGTTCTACGCCATGCGGTTCATCCGCGGCGACAATCTCAAGGCGGCCATCGACGCGTTTCACCAGGCCGAGCAGGCGGGCCGCGACGCGGGGGCGCGCACCTTGGCGTTGCAGAAGCTCTTGCGGCGGTTCCTGGACGTGTGCAACGCGATCGCCTACGCGCACAGCCGGGGCGTGATCCATCGCGACCTCAAGCCCGGCAACATCATGCTCGGCCAGTACGGCGAGACCCTGGTGGTGGACTGGGGCCTGGCCAAGAGCGTCGGCCGGCCCGAGCCGGTGCCGGCCTCGGCGACGATGGACGACCGCACCCTGGTGCCAGAGTCGGGCAGCGACCGGCGTCGGACGGTACAGGGAGACCTGATGGGTACGCCGGCGTACATGAGCCCGGAGCAGGCGGCCGGTCGGATCGACCAGCTCGGTCCGGCCAGCGATGTCTACTCACTGGGCGCGACGCTCTATTGCCTGCTGACCAGCAGCCCGCCGTTCGAGAAGCAACCGCATGCGGAGTTGCTGCCGAAGGTGCAGCAGGGCGCATTCACACCGCCGCGACAGGTGCAGGGCTGGATCGACCCGGCGCTGGAGGCGATCTGCCTGAAGGCGATGAAGACCGACCCGGCGCAGCGCTACGCGACTCCCCGCGCTGGCCGACGACGTGGAGCACTGGCTGGCCGATGAGCCGGTGGGGGCCTACGCCGAGCCGGTCGCGACACGGGCGAAGCGGTGGATGCGGAAGCACCCGAGCCGCGTGACGGCGGTAGCGGTGCTATCGCTGGCGACCATCGCGGGGCTGACCATCGGGACGATGCTCCTGAATCGGAGTAACCGTCTCCTCGCCCAGCAGACCAAAAGGGCCGAGAACGCCACGAAGGCTGCCGAGCAGTCGGCCCAGATGGCCAGGAACGCCGTGGACACGCTCTTCCCCAAGGTGAGCGAGGATAACTTGCTGAAGGAGCCGGGGCTCCAGCCGTTGCGGAAGGAACTCCTTTCGTTGGCTCTGAACTACTACCTGGGCTTCATCAAGGATCGGGCCGACGACCCGAGCGTGCGGCAGGAGCTAGCTGACGCCTACATCCGCGCAGGAGACGTCTACGGGGACATTTACACGGGTTCCGACGAGAAGGTGGGAAGCAAGCGCGGCAAAGAACTGCAAGACCGCGGCGTGACGTTGTATGAGGAATTGGTTAAGGAGAAACCAGGGGACCGTGCGCTGCGGGTTGCACTAGCGGGTGTTTTGCGCGGTCTAGCAGGCAGCCATTGGTTGGACGAAGAGTATGAAGCAAGTCTGAATAGCTCCAACCGCATGATCCAGCTCTGGGAGCAATTGCGGGCAGAGGAACCAAGCAACTTGAACTTCGGGCGCATGTTGGGAGACGCCTACTCTTGGCGAGCGGTTCTGAAAAGAGACACAGTCGACAGGGAGGGGCAATCTGCCGATGTCCGGCGTGCAGTGGAGATATTTCAGGAGATACTCAGAAACGCACCGGACGACGAAGCGACCCTCTCGGAACTCACGGGCGCGTACCGTCGTAGCGACCGACTGGACGATCTCTTAGTTCTAGTTTCGCAGATTACGAGGCGGTTCGCGAACGGGCCGGCGGGTAAATTTCCCCCCGTTGAGTCATCCATGAAGAGGTGCTGAAGGCCGGAACATCCGGCCAAAGTGGCACTCACCCTGTTCGGCTGAGAAGCTCGGTGAGTTGGGCGATCCAGGTTTTCAGTTGAGTCTGTTTTGGATGCGGTTGTGGGCTTTTCTGCTCGTAGCTGACCCGCCTCAGGGTCGTTAACATGTCGGCGAACGATGATTCGTCCTTCTTGGTGTACCAGGGCCGGAAGGGAAAACGTACCAGTTGATGTCCCGTCTGGTGAAACCAAACCACGACCAAGCTGTAGATGAACAACGCCATCGGCGCGGTTCGCGCGACGGCCTTGGGAAGACGATTGGCGGGGTCCTCCAGACCCAAGAACTGCTTGCAGTTCTCAAAGGCGCATTCAATGGCCCAGCGACACGCGTACGCCGAGAGGATTTGCCGCGCCGTCCAATCAAGCTTGGTACAATAGAACATCTGATCGGGACGTTTACCATCCAGGTCGCGGGTCAAGACGATGGTCAAGAGTCGATCCTTTCCCGCCTTGTAGTACAGGGCTTGGGTCGTCTTGACCGCCAAGGTAGCATGCAAACCGAATTGGTTAAACTTCAGTTCCGTCCAGGGTTGGTTCGGATCATCGGCCCATTGCTTCATGCCAGGTAAGCGGTCCCCTTTCTTGCGGGCCGGTCCTTTCGTTTTTCCTTCCTTGGGAGGTGCCGGTTTGTAGAGTGCTCCCTTGGGGTGAACGTGACTGATGAGATGAACATTGGAAGGGAGATGAGAGAGGATGCTCTTGCCGCCATAGGCGCTATCGCCGGTGACGAAGTGCTCGTCCTTGGGGAACCATTGGGCGATCAAATTGATGAGTTCCAGGGCCAATTCAGGCCGGGTGCGATGATTCGGATCGTGCTTTGGCTTGGGGGATTTCTTCTGGCCTTTCTTGCCCTTTGGATTCTTTTTCCCCTTGGTCAGGCCTTGGCGGTTGCGGTACAGACGCACGGCGATGGGCAAGGCAAAAACCTTGCTGGGGGCCCAGAAGGGAAAGGCGACGATCAGAGTCAGCACAACCCAGTCATGTCCCCAACTGACCAGAGACTTGGCACGACTGGAGATGAGCGGATCGTAATGCATGCCAGCGCCATAGAGGGTCAGGCCTCGTTTGCGGCAGAGGGTGTCGTCAACGGCCCAGAGGAGGGTCGCGCCTGGAGCAAGAATCGTAACGACCAGCATTGCCAGGAACATGGAGAAGCAGTCGAGATCCCAGGCGGCATGGCTAAAGAAACGGTGAAACCGCGACCAGTGTCCGTCGCCGACATGGCCACTGGAGAAGATGAGTTCGGTGACGTAGCGGTGACGCTGGGAGAGAATCCAGCCTGTGACGATCACCACGAATGTCTGGTAGGTCGGGGCCGTGAAAACCGGAGTGAAGTTCTGTAGCACGGTGAGGAAGGAGTCGGTAAGTTCCATGGGTCGGCTTCCTTGCCTTGGTGTCTTGTTGCGACCTGTGAACCAAGACAGGATGCCAGGAATCAGCGGGGAAGCCGACGTGTTTTTCTGATCAGTCGCCCCCGTCAAAAGTGCGAAACTCGAACTTAGAGGCCATCCGGATCTCTCGACAATTAGTAAAGTCGGGGACCCGGATGAAGACGGGAATAGCGATGCCGCTCCTCCATAAGAGACCCGTGCTGCAAGGAGACTCAGTTCATCTCACGAATGCGCTGGGAAACGCCGCTTGGAAGTACACCTCCTACCTCGGCCAGCCGACGAAGGCGGAGCCGCTTTGCCATGAGAGTGTCGAGCTAGAACGTGATTCCATGCGGCAATCGCCCGAGTCCAATAATGCGATCCGCCAGTTTGTACTTCACGCGGGCAATCTTGGTGAAACTCACTTTCGGCAGGGCAAGACGCTACCGGCGGCAAGAATCCTGAAGGAGGTAGCTTCCCGCATGGAGGAATTGAAACGGAGGAATTCTTCGCAGGGGCTCCAGGACGATCCTTGCTGGCTCAGATGCCTCCTGGGTTGCATTGAGTGTGAAACCGGTGACCTGACAGGGGGCCTTGACCGTTGCGAGTCGGCGTTGCGGGGAGAGGATGAGCTCCTTGCCCGGAACAAGGTACAGGGAAAGGAAAACCCCAATTATGTCGCTCACCACCTCACGATCCGCGAATCGGTCGCCCGATTCCGCTCTCTGGCGGGAAAGTCGAGCCGCGAGGAGTGGCTGGCCCAGCAGCGTCAGATCCTCGCTGAACGCAAGGCACTTCACGAGCGCGAGCCCAAGGTCCGCCAGTACGAATGGGAAGTCGGCGCCTCGGCTGCCATGCTCTCTGGATTGCTGACGGAAACAGGGCGCGCCGACGAGGCACTGGCTGCCGTAGAGGACGAACTGCCAAGGGTCCAAAAGCTAGTTGCGGACGATGAGCGGGATAGTTCCATGCCTCCCGACGTCGATTCACGAAACTACTTCCTCCGCCAAGTCTTGGCCGAACTGCTGGCCCGCAAGGGCGAGGCCCTGTCCAAGACAGGAAAGGCCACGGATGCCCGCCAGGCCATTCGCCAGGCCATCGCCATCATCGAGGACCTCTGCAAGCAGGAACCCTGCTACCGCTACGACCTCGCCCATCACCTGACCCTCGCCTCGACCATGCCCGGCAACGCGGGCGTCGACCATGCCGCCGATCGGGCGATCAAGGCCCTCCGCGACTACATCGCCTCCGGCTTCGACAACCCCTACAAGCTCCGTCACGACCCGCGGCTGGAACCGCTGCGCCAGCGCGATGATTTTCAGAAGCTGGTGAAGGAGCTGGAAACCAGGTTGGCGGCCAGGCCGGGAAACTGATCGTGGCCACGTGCCTCAAAGCGGCAGAAACTCGACTTGACCGACCCATTCCTCCGCTTCGCTCCCGGCCCAGATAAGGAGCAGGCTCTCGATGATCGCAGAAACGGGAGTGCGCTGGTGGGCGAGTAGCAAGCCGTGCATCGGTGCTCCCACCGCTAGGCGAACGGAGGCCGCTTCTCTCATGGTGTTGACATCATGGGAAACCACGATCCACCTTTCCCGAGCAGCAAAATCGAGAACTTCGGGATCGCTCCGTGTCGCCAGGCCAAGATCTCGAAGTCGCACGAACTCCGCTGCCGGCTCGCGGCGCAGCAAGCCCACGGCAATCGCGTCATTCAAATCATTGTCGGCCAGGAAGCGGGGCCGGCTCATGGTAGAGCCGGGCCGGGAATCTTCGCGAGCGCGCGGAGCCGCTGGACCACGGGGCTGGGATTCTGCGCGGAACTCTGACGCGCCCGCTCCCAGTGCCGTTCCTGCCGCGACAGGTATTGGTCAACTTCATCCCGATTGGCCAGGTAGTAAGCAATGGCTCCGTAGACCTCCTCCAGGCTCAAAGCGGGATAGAGCTGCTGGATGGTTTCCGCGGAGTGCCCTTGCTGAAAGGCGATCACAACTGAGTCGAGAGAGATGCCCAGCGAACCCACCCGGAGCGCTCCCTCGCTATCCTCGTCCACGTACCTCTTCGGAGAGTTCATGCGTTTGTACACCTGCTGCCATTCGCTTCGAGATGCTGGCGGGCTTTGAGCTTGAAAATCGCCAGGAGGTCCGCCGCCTCGACGAAGCTGAGGTACTCATCCCGCTCTTCGGGCGAGAGCTCACCCTGGTTGGCCCGCTCTGCCAGGATCTCGACCCGGGCTTTGATCTCAGGATCGACGCGATGGTCCAGGATGCCGCGGGCGGCCTCGTCGTTGAGACAGGCGGCCAGCGGCTCGAGCACTCGGTCCATATACCGCGCAGCGAGACATAGGTCTTCCATCGGCGAAACTCCTACTCGATTCATGCTACCAAAAATGGGGACCAATGAGGTCTGAGAATCCGGGCAGTGCCGTGAAAATCCCAGGCTCTGCCTGTCGGGTTTCCACTCCGTTTTTTGATGACACAGAAAGAACGCGCCGATCCGCGTCAGACCAAGGCCAGGTTGCTTGCTTCCAAAGAAAGGTCGAAACCGATGACTCGCCGAGAGTGGATTTCCCGATCCCTGGGTGCCGGCCTCTTGTCTGCCGGCGCATTCGTCATGTCCGGATGCGGCGGCGATGGCCAGCCGGCGCGGGGGTCGATCTCGGCCCCGCGGAAAGACGGTGCCGAGACTGCGGCCGTGGCAAAGCGAAGCCCAGGGCCGCGACAGGGAAGAAAGGCCGCGGCAAGGGCTGACCCGGATGACCGCCCCGTCAGTGCCCGAGTCCGGCCGGTAGGATGCCCGTGCAGTTGTCTTTGAGACTTCCGAGGAATTTCAGAGTGTCGATGAGGTACTTCTTCTACTCGAACACGAGGCTTCCATGCGTCAACGTCGTTTGCTTCACAGCCCGGGTCGTCGCGGCTTCACCCTGATCGAGCTGCTGGTGGTCATCGCGATCATCGCAGTTCTGATCTCGCTCTTGCTCCCCGCGGTCCAGTCCGCTCGTGAGGCGGCCCGCCGCGCACAGTGCAGCAACAACCTCAAACAGCTCGGTCTGGCGCTGGCTAACTACGAGATGGCCAACGGCTCGTTTCCGATGGGGTTCGCCTGGCAGTGGTGCGATGCCGGTTCGCCCTGTGCCGGCAGTGTCGGCAATGCCTTCGGGGTGATGGTCGCATTACTGCCCTATTATGAGCAGGGCCCTCTGTTCAACGCGTACAATTGCTCGATCACGAACTGGGGTGACGTCAACTCGACGGTCGATGGAACCGGTCTTGGGACTCTCTGGTGCCCGAGCGACGGCTCGATCCAGGGCTATCGGGCGACATTCGGCCCGCAGACGAACAATAACAACCTGCCTCTCCCGGTGAGCTTCTCCAGCTACCGTGGCAACTGGGGCTACTGGGCCGGCCGGGTGTCGGGCCGCGACAACGCGGGCACCGCCACCGCGGCGCAGCGGCAGGCGGCAATCAGTCAGTTCAACGGCGTGTTTGTGACCAATGGCTATGGTGCTGCTGGAGGACCGGCCCTCGGCTTCCCGGGCGTCTCCCGGGCGCCGGTCAAGCTCGCCGGCGGGACCGACGGCACCAGCAACACCGTGGCCTTCAGCGAGATTGCCCACGGCCTGCTCTCCACCACCGACGGTGCGACACCGGCTCAGACCTCTTTCGAGAACTGGAACTGGTGGGCCTCGGGAACCCCGGGTGACACGAGCTACTTCCACTTCTGGCCGATCAATCCCTGGAAGAAGATGGCGAACATGAGCCAGGATGACCAGGCTGGGGCCTTCGCCGAGGCGGCCTCGAGCTTCCACCCCGGCGGCGTCAACGTCGCGCTCGTCGATGGCTCGGTCCGCTTCGTCAAGGATTCGATCGACACCTGGACGATCGACCCGACGTCGGGATGGCCGCAGGGCGTCACCCGCGACGTCTCGGTCTGGCAGATGGGCCCCGGCGCCAAGGTCGGTATCTGGCAGGCTTTGGGCTCGGTCAACGGCGGCGAGGTGGTCAGTGCCGACGCGTATTGATCGGTAGGGTGGGCGAGCGCAACGCAACCCACCGCGAGTGTTCCGGACGGTGGGTTACGCTGCGCTGACCCACCCTACAGCTTTTCGTCGGGCAATGTCGCCCATTTCCGAAGGAGCACCGGCATGAGTCAGTCTCTGCGTGGCGAGCAGACCTGGATCGACGCGGCGGCCGACCGCTTCGAGCGACAATGGAATGCGGGTCCCGATCGGCCCAGCATCGAGGACTGCCTGGATCAGGCAGAACCGAATCAGCGCGCTCAACTGCTCGCAGAACTCGTCCGCGTCGAGTGCGAACTCCGCCGCGCCAGGGGCGAGCAGCCGACCCCGGTCGAGTACCTCATGCGCTTCCCCGACGACTGCGCGGCGGTCAATGCGGCGTTCGGCGGGGATGACGGGTCAGCTTCGGCCCGTCGTCCCGTCAGCGCGGCCGAGAGCCTGCTCTTCGGCCTGCTGGCGCTCCAGAACAACTTTATCGACCGCAACGGTCTGCTCGCGGCCTTCAACGACTGGGTCACGGACAAGACGAAGCCCCTGGGACAGATTCTCCTGGACCGCGGCACCCTGAGCCCGGCCCGGTATGCGGTCCTCGAACAACTCGTCCAGGAGCATATCGCGCAGCACGGCTGCGACCCCGAGCGCAGCCTGGCCGAGCTGCGGGTTGTACCCGAAGTTCGCGACCGGCTCGAGCAGGTCGCCGATCTCGACCTCCAGTGCAGCTTGATGGTGGTCAGCCCCGAGGCCGTGGGCGGCCGTCAGGCCGAAGGGTCGACGACTCTCGACTGGCTCCTGGAGCCCGAAGGCTCCGACGCCGAGGGCCGGTTCCAGATTGTCCGGTTTCACGACCGGGGGAACCTCGGCGAGGTCTTCCTCGCCCGCGACAGCCAGCTCCACCGCATCGTGGCGCTGAAGCGCATCAAGAGCGCACCGGCGGCCGACCAGGACAAGCGCGCCGCTTCGTCGTCGAGGCCGAGATCACCGGGCGGCTCGAACACCCGGGCATCGTGCCAGTCTACAGCCTGGGCACGTTTGACGACGGCCGCCCGTTCTATGCCATGCGGTTCATCCGGGGAGACAATCTCAAGGCGGCCATCGACGCGTTTCACCAGGCCGAGCAGGCGGGCCGCGACGCGGGGGCGCGCACCTTGGCGTTGCAGAAGCTCTTGCGGCGGTTCCTGGACGTGTGCAACGCGATCGCCTACGCGCACAGCCGGGGCGTGGTGCACCGCGATCTGAAGCCCGGCAACATCATGCTCGGCCAGTACGGCGAGACGCTGGTGGTGGACTGGGGCCTGGCCAAGAGCGTCGGCCGGCCCGAGCCGGTGCCGGCCTCGGCGACGATGGACGACCGCACCCTGGTGCCGAAATCGGGTAGCGACCTGCGCGACACGCGAGACGGATCACTGCTGGGAACCCCGGCCTACATGAGCCCCGAGCAGGCGGCAGGCCGGATCGACCAGCTCGGTCCGGCCAGCGACGTCTACTCGCTGGGCGCGACGTTGTACTGTGTGCTCACCGGCCACGCCCCGTTCGAGAATCAGGAGCTGGCAGAGCTGTTGCCCAAGGTACAGCGTGGCGAATTCGCGCCGCCGCGTGCGTTGCAGGCCTGGATCGACCCGGCGCTGGAGGCGATCTGCCTGAAGGCGATGAAGACCGAACCGGCGCAGCGCTATGCGACTCCCCGAGCGCTGGCCGACGACGTGGAGCACTGGCTGGCCGACGAGCCGGTGGGGGCTTACGCCGAGCCGGTCACGGTGCGGGCGAAGCTGCTGGATGCGCCAGCATCCGAGCCGGGTGACGGCGGCCGTCGTCCTCTTGCTGGCAACGGTCGTCGGCCTCACAGCGGGGACGGTATTGCTCACCGTCATGAACCGCCGGGTCGAGGCCGAGAAAGCGGTCTCCGACGCGAATTTCCAGATGGCCCGCGACGCGGTGGATGAGTTCTTCACCAGGGTGAGCAACGAGAAACTGCTGGACGAAGGTCGCCTCAAAACCCTGCGCAAATCACTCCTAGAGCAGGCCCTGAGGTTCTACCAGAATTTCATCAAGCGCCAGGAGAACAATCCGAGTGTGAGGCGGGACCTGGCGAGAGCGTGCTTCCGCGCAGGTGTGATCAACGAATCGATGGGGATGGATGCGGAGGGCCAGGCGCATGTGAAGCGGGGCGCGGAGATTTTCGACGACTTGATGGCCAAGTCACCCAAGGATAGTGGACTTCGTGAAGAGCTGGCCGATGGCATCACGGCGATGGCCGATACACAGCGCGAGGCAGGGTTGTTCAAATCAGCGATTCCGAATTACGACCGGGCGATCGAGCTCCGGGAGCAGCTATGGACGCAGTATCCGAGCGACGTCTCACATGCAATGGAACTGGTAGGCGCCCTCTCTTTTAGAGTGCTTCTGAAAAATAGCACGGGCGATGAGGAAGGGGCTGTCGCGGATACCCAAAACGCCGAGAAGATCTTCGAGAAAGTAAGCAATCTATGCCTGCCTGACGAGAAAGACGCCATGCTCGGTGCGCTCGCAGGGGCCTACTATCGCGGCCCTGACATGCGCAAATGCCTGCAAGCCATTTCTATCTATCGCGGACTGTCATCAAGAATAGGCACGGAACAAGTGGGCGTTCTAGCTCGCTACCAGTCGAAATATGGCCTCACCCCAAAACGCCCCAAGTGGCTCCTTCGGGGAGCACTCCAGAACAGCGGGAGTTTCCTCAATTTTTCGGGGCACCCGCTGAAGGCTGAGCCGCTACTGCGAGAGTCCGTGGACATCGTTCGAGCGGAGATTCGTTCGAACCCTAAGGCTGACCAGCCCATTCTTTACCTGGAGGTCCCGCTGGGAAACGTGGGTGAGAGTTTGTTTCTCCAGGGTCACACCTGCCCGGCGAAAAAGGCCCTTGAGGAAGTCATGGCGCTTAGGGAGCAAATAGAGCGTCGGGGAATCCCATTCGGGGGCCCCAACCTGATGTACTACGCCGAGTATGCCTACTTCCTGGCGTGCGCTGAAGGCGAATCAGGGGATTTCGCGGGCGCGATCCGGCATTGTGATCTGGCACTGCAAGTCACGCAGGAGGTTCGCAAGGATGAACGGGCCATGAGCGAGAACAACCCCGTGATCCTCCATCTGGAGGCATGGATTCGCGAAGCCCGAAGCCGATTCGAGTTCGCGACGGGGAAGATCAGTCGGGAAGAACTGATAACCCGCCAGCGCCAGATCGTCGCGGAGCGAAAGAGCCTGCACGACCGACGCATCAAGGCGTACGGCTTCCCCGGCTCCCAGGGCAACGACTGGAGTGCCGCGGCCGCCGTTCTGGCGGGTTACCTCCTCGAACTCGGACGCGCCGCGGAGTGCTGGCCGTGATCAGCGAGGTCTTGCCCGAGCAGGAAAAACTGGTCGCCAACGACAACCCCGACAACCGCGAGGTGCCCGAATATGACCTTCGTGTCTACCTGTTCCGGCAGGTCCTTGCCGACCTCCTCTCCCGCCAGGCCGAGGCTCTGGCGAAGCTGGGCAAAACCGCCGAGGCCGCGAAATCCATCCGCCGGGCGATCGAGGTCATCGAGGCGTTCACCAAGCCCGAGCCCTGCTACCTCTACGACCTCGCCCACCACCTGACCCTCGCCTCGACGTTGCCCGATAGCGCGGGCGTCAGTAATGCCGCCGACCGGGCCGTCAAGGCCCTCCGCGACTACATCGCCTCCGGCTTCGACAACCCCTACAAGCTCCGCCACGACCCGCGTCTGGAGCCGATCCGCAAACGCGACGATTTCCAGGCCATGGTCCGGGAGCTGGAAGCGAATGTGAAGCAGGAGGGGGCGGAGAGATGAGAGCCGTCGATCTCTACTCCATGGTGGCTCTCCAATGTGCCGCGAGGCGCACATCCGGGCCGGTTCCAGAAGTGTCTTGCCGGCTCGACGCTCTCTGCCTTGCGAAGCGACTAGCGAATTCAGGAAGTCCAGTCTTCGACACTCAGCCCGGGCACGAAGGAGAGGTCGGTGTCTCTGGTGACGACGGTACAGTTGCCCAGGCTGAGGGCGATGGCGGCAATCTGGATGTCGATCGTCTGCATGGGACGGCCAGTCCGGCGCAGCTCGGCGAAGAGCCTGCCATATTCGCGAGCCGCTTCCGGTGTGAGGGGCCAGAGGCGGAAAAGACTGAGATTTCGTTCCACGATCTCGAGGTTTCGCGCTCGCGATTGGCTCGACTCAACCCCAGCCATGAGTTCGCCGAGGATGGGGATTCCGATCCCGATCTTGTGACCCGCGTTCCGTGCCTGCTTGACCCGCTCGTGAACGTTACGGCGACGAAAGATGCAATCGGCTGCGGCGTTGCAGTCCAGGAGGTATCGCCTCATGGGAACAGGGCCTCGATTCTCCTTGCTCGTTCATCAAAGCCGGCGATCTCGCTGGACTTGTGGTCCTCCCGGGCGCTTCGCCACCGTTCCTCCTCCTCGGCGGTCATCTCCAGGGGGGGGATGGCATCAAAGGCGGCGATCCATCTTTCGACCGATTCCGGGTCGTCCGCCTGCTCGTCGCCCGTGGCCCCAAGAGGCTCCGACACGGTTGCTCTCATCACGAGGACCCGGCACCCTTCCGGCCAGTGGGCCGGGCTGTCAAGCAACACCTGGCCATTTTTCAAGGTCCCGGTGAGCGCCTCTGCTCCGTGTGTCGTGCTCATGCTTCTCCCTCTCACTCGGGTCCGGATGTGTTCTCTCTCACATGATAGTGACTTCCAAGGCATTTAGGCAGGTGGCGCTGCTCATGAGCCCCACGAGTGCCTGATCACCGCATCGAACAGGAATTCCGCTCTCAAAATTCCGCACGCCCTCTGTCGGGTTTTCACTCCGTTTTTTGATGACACAGAAAGAACGCGCCGTTCCGCGTCAGACTAAGGCTAGGTTGCTTGCCTCTGGAGAAAGGTCGAAGACCGATGACTCGCCGAGAGTGGATTTCCCGATCGCTGGGGGCCGGCCTCCTGTCTGCCGGCTCATTCGTCCTGTCCGGATGCGGCGGCGACGGCCAGCCGGCGCGGGTCGATCTCGGCCCCGCGGAAAGACGGGGCCACGAGTACGACCCGTGAGAAACGTGCGCCCAAGACCCCCACCAAGGGGAAACCCAATGGCAGAGGCGTGTCCTGATCACCGCCTGAACGGCCCAGAATTCTGGGCAGTGAAAACGCCCTGGCAAGCTTCTGTTATGTCCACGATCCATGTCGCAATGTCGATGGTTGTTTTCTTCCACTCCAAGACGAGGGTTCCATGCATCAACGTCGATCGCCTCTCAGCCTTTTTCGTCGCGGGTTCACCCTGATCGAGCTGCTGGTGGTCATCGCGATCATCGCAGTTCTGATCTCGCTCTTGCTCCCCGCGGTCCAGTCCGCTCGTGAGGCGGCCCGCCGCGCACAGTGCAGCAACAACCTCAAACAGCTCGGTCTGGCGCTGGCTAACTACGAGATGGCCAACGGCTCGTTTCCGATGGGGTTCGCCTGGCAGTGGTGCGACGCCGGTTCGCCCTGTGCCGGCAGCGTCGGCAATGCCGCTGGGCCGATGGTCGCCTTGTGCCCCTATTTTGAGCAGGGTCCCCTGTACAACGCGTACAATTTCTCCATCACGAACTGGGGCGACATCAACTCGACCGTCGACGCAGCCGGCGTCGGGATTCTCTGGTGTCCGAGCGACGGCTCGATCCAGGGCTATCGCGCGACATTCGGCCCGCAGACGAACAATAACAACCTGCCTCTCCCGGTGAGCTTCTCCAGCTACCGTGGCAACTGGGGTTACTGGGCCGGCCGGGTCACGGGCCGCGACAACGCCGGCACCGCGACGGCGGCGCAGCGGCAGGCGGCGATCAATCAGTTCAACGGCGTGTTTGTGACCAATGGCTACGGTGCTGCTGGAGGACCGGCCCTCGGCTTCCCGGGCGTCTCCCGGGCCCCGGTGAAGCTCGCCAGCGTCACCGACGGCACCAGCAACTCCGTGGCCTTCAGCGAGGTCGCTCATGGTTTGCTCTCCACCACGGACGGTCCTACACCGGCTCAGACCTCTTTCGAGAACTGGAACTGGTGGGCCTCGGGCACCCCGGGTGACACGAGCTACTTCCACTTCTGGCCGATCAATCCCTGGAAGAAGATGACGAACATGAGTCAGGATGACCAGGCTGGAGCCTTCGCCGAGGCGGCCTCGAGCTTCCATCCCGGCGGCGTCAACGTCGCGCTCGTCGATGGCTCGGTCCGCTTCGTCAAGGATTCGATCGACACCTGGACGATCGACCCGACGTCGGGATGGCCGCAGGGCGTCACCCGCGACGTCTCGGTCTGGCAGATGGGCCCCAACGCCAAGGTCGGCATCTGGCAGGCCCTTGGCTCCGTGAATGGTGGCGAGATAGCCAGCTCCGGCGCGTATTGAATGGTCGTGAACACGACGAAGGAGCCATCACCGAGATCGGATCGGTACGTTCCTCGCCACTTACAGACGGTGTCCTGTCGGAGCGGATGATTTGGCCTGATGCAGACAGAGTGTTCGCATGAGTCAGTCACTTTGTGTTGAAAATTCAACTGTGAACGCTCCCATCTTTGCGCCGGGAAGACCCGCCCGGGCCGACCTCAAGAAGAACACCAACGGCCTCAATCTGCCGATTTCTCCTCACGGACGGAACGGAACGACAATCCGGGACAGAGGAGAAGAGCCACCGGTACTACCACCCCTTTCAAACCACAGCTCACATCGATTTTCGTGATCGGAAGTGGGTCAATCAGCGTGACCACTCTCAAGGCCCGACCGAACCGCGGTGCTCATTCGGTCGATAGGCGAACCATCTCCACCTTGGACAGGAGTTTGGTGGTGACGGCGGTCGCGAGCATGTCGACTTCGGAAACGGCTCGCAAGATGGAGTCATCGGCTCCGCCTCGACTGTAGAGTGCGGCCAGGTTGCTGATCACCCCGAACATCTGCGTGCAAAAAAGCAGGTAGGTGTAGTCGAGGCCCACTTGAGTCGGTGCGTTCGCGGACCCGGAGTCGTACAGCTCCGGAGTGTAGTAAAGCTGTGTCAGGTCGATGACGTGGATAAACTCACGCAGCTCCTCGATAAACTCCAGTGCTTTTTTGCGCTTGATACGGGACTCCAGGGTGATGAAGAACCACAGCACGCCGGCAAGAAGGACCAGGAGATTGAAGCCGGCGTCGGTCGACTCGAAGACGTCGGTGATGGTGCCGAACTCCCAGCGCGTGTGGATATTGTGCAGGAGAAACCAGAGACCGAGGAGACTCGATAGGATCGCCACCGCGGACGCAAACCTGATTGCGAGGATCGGCTGGCGTGCTTGCCGGGCACGCTGATCCGTCTCTCGCGCGATCCTGGCCAGCTCCACCGCGAGGCCGGCCAGACTCCGTCCAGGAAGCCTCTGGCCGATGCATAGCGCCAGGTTTTCCGCGGTTTCGATGATCCTGGCGGGATCGAGCCGATGCTTCAGATTCGAGCTTTCCTCCACCACCAAGGCGAACTTCATGGTCCGGTTCCTATCGTTCCTGGCAAATTGGCTCTGTCACGTTCAGTCTGTGGATCGACTTTCAAACCACAATCACGCTGTTCGACTCTACTGGACGGGTGCAAGCAGCCTCTGAGAGCCGCTGCCCGCATTGTTGGCCTGGGATGATCCCTCCGGCAAGAACCTGGTTGTCCGGGCTGGGAAATCAAGATGTCGGGGCCAGCCACCGTCTCGCAAATTGGCATGTCATGAGCCGATCTCGCATGCGACGACGGGTCTCGCCTCGTGGCTCGGTCTTGCCGCCCTTCTAGACAGAAGGCAGAGTTTCATCGCAATATCGAAGGACCAACCAGTGATGACCCTGGTGATGAGTTCTTAGACGAAGGACAGATTGTTGATGCTCACCACGGACAACCGCCCGAGGATCGCGATGACCATGGGCGACGTCGCCGGTGTTGGGCCGGAGGTGATTGCCCGGGCCTGGAGCGACCCGACATTGCATCGCCTCTGCCGTCCCCTGGTTATTGGCGAACCCGACCTGCTCCGCAAGGCGATCGCGGTGGTGAACAGCCCGGCCGAAGTCGTCGCGATCCATCGGCCAGAGCTTGCCGATCCTTCCAGCAGTGTCGTGCCATGTCTCTTGCCGGCGTCGATTTCCGACATCGGCTCCCTCGCCGAAGTGCCGGCCGGGACGGTGGACCATCGTGCCGGCCGCGCGGCGTACGAGTTCTTGATCGCAGCGATCGACCTGGCCCTTGGAGGGCGGATCGACGCCATCACCACCCTGCCGCTTTCCAAGGAGTCGCTCCGACTGGCGGGCGTTCCGCATCCGGGGCATACGGAGATACTCGCCGAGCGCTGCGGGGTCACTGACCATGCCATGATGCTCTACCTGGCAGCCGATCCAGGAGCGAGGGCGGGACACGAGGACGGCATCCGACGACCCGGGCTGGGAGTCGTCCACGTCACCCTGCACGTCGCTTTGCGGCAAGTCTTCGCGCTCATCACCCGCGACGCGGTCGCCGCGAAAATCCGGCTGGCCGACCGGGCGATGCGGCCACTGACGGACGGACGCATGCCGCGGGTCGCCGTCTCTTCACTGAATCCGCACGCCGGGGAAAACGGGCTGTTTGGCGACGAAGAGATCCGGACCATCCGGCCCGCGGTCAAAGCAATGCAAGCCGAGGGATTCGACGTCCACGGGCCGTTCCCCAATGACACCCTCTACCATCAGGCGCTCGGCGGAGCGTTCGATGCCGTGGTGGCCATGTATCACGATCAGGGGCACATCGCACTCAAGACCGCTGGCTTCCGCCGCGCGGTCAACGTCACGCTCGGCCTGCCCATCGTACGGACCAGCGTCGCCCACGGCACGGCGTTTGATATTGCGTGGCAGGGCATCGCCGACCCGTCGAGCTTGATCGAAGCGGTCCGCGTCGCGGCGCGGCTGGTCATTCCGCGACCGTCACCGGCCCTTGGTCCGTGATCAGTGTGACAGGTCCCTTCAGGTCCGCAACAGCCTGGGCAAATTGGGATGGCGTTGACACTTGCGTTTTTTCGACCTGGCGGACGATCTGAAATTTCTTCAGGCCCGAGCGAGCGGCCGGCGAGTCATCGACGACTTCACTGACCACCACGCCGCCCGGAAGTGGGTCGATCAGCGGCGGCGCGGCGGCGCGGGCGCTGATGGTGGTGAGGTAATCGACGCGGATCCCTCGCCACGCCGTCGGCCGGTTGGTGGCGATCATATCACCGTCCACCGGATATTTCGCCAGGTGGATGGTTCTCGTCAAGATCTTGCCTTCGTGGCGGATCTTGAGCCGGACCGCATCGCCCGGAGCATAGGAATTGATCGCCAGGATGAGCGTATCAAAATCGATCACCGGGGCGTCATTGACGGCCAGTATCTCGTCGCCGGCCACGAGCTGACCGTCGGCCGGTGAGTTCGGCGTCACGTCCTCCACTCTGTTGGTGGTGGGCAGGTGGGAACGAATGCCCAGCAAACCGTATTCGATCTCCTTGCCTTGCTTGAGTGTTTCGACGGCACGTCGGCCAATCCGATCCATCGGGATGGCATAACCGGCCATCACATCAAAGCCGGCAGGACTGGAAGCCATCGTCGTCAAGCCCACCAGCTCGCCCTTCATGTTCACGACGGCGCCGCCGCTCATGCCCAGATTGAGCTTGGCGTCAAGCTGGAGCAATGTGGGATAATTCGGGAAGCTGATTCGTCTGGGCCCCATCCCCATCTCATCGTATTCCGCTGCCACCTTGCGGGCCAGGTTGGAGAGGATGCCCCAGCTTGCCGAGGGTTTGCCGTCCTGAGCGGCGTTGAAAGGATTGCCCAGCGCGATCAGGAAGGTTCCTTTGCGAAGCGTGCTCGAGTCTCCCAGCCGGATCGGCTGAAGCCGGGGCAGGGGTGCGCCGGAGTGGCGACGGGAACGATCACCGCCAGGTCGATTCGCGGGTCGGCCGCGATGATCTCGGCCTCGAACTGCTGGCGATCGGCGGCCCGGACCATGAGCAGGGCCGCGCCCTTCACGACATGATAGGCGGTCAGGATCTGGCCTTCCGATCCGATCACCACGCCGGATCCGAAGTCGAAGGAAATCTGGTCGGCCACATCCCCGTCGCGAAAGAAGCGAGACCTCGCCCCCCTGGGGTCAAGGAGTTGCGGCCTCGGCTTCCCTCGGACAGCCAGGGTCTCGCCCGGATTCTCGCCCTTGGTCCGATGGATCGCGACCACCGAGGGCTCGGCCCTGGCAATGGCCTCGGACACGACGGTTTCAAGTGCGGTAACGAGATCGATCGGCGCGGGGGCTGGCACCACAGGTGGCTGGGCTGGCGGCGGGCTGGAGCCTGGAGTTTGAGCCCGAGCCGGCATCACCGCTTCGAACAAAGTCAAGCAAGCCAGGAGCAGAAGCCGCTTCATCAGTTCACCCTTGTCGCCCGATCTCGGAAGTCTTCTCCTTATCATTGTGAGGTACCGCTCCCCGGGGCAACCCGAGATTGCCAGGGCCGCGGGACGGGAAGATGGACCGGAACGGCCGCCTCCCGTGTGCTCCTGCCTGTTGACAGACCTGAATTCCCGTCCAATAGTGAATAATCAGAGGGGCGGCGCCTGCCTTGTGCTCCGGGCGACGGATCCTGCGGGGGATCTGCAGGGTTGCGGTCACCCTCGGCCATTGCGGGCGTAAGTACAGGCGGGAACGGTTTCTCTTTCGACGCGATTCACAACATCGGCCGACCACCACGGGAGCGCTTTTCCATGCGGCAGTCTTGGGATCTTCGTCCAGCCGGGACGGCGGGCGGAGCGCGGCTTGTTTTCCTGGCACTGACCGGTTTCTTGCTCTGGCTGGCCTGGGGACAGATGGGCGCGGTGCAGGCCCAGGACGAGCCCAAGAAGGACGAGCCAGTCGCCTCCAAACCCAAAGAGGCCGACGCCCCGGCCGATGTCGCCGAACCAGCGCCGGCCCCCAAGGCGCCGCCGGCCTCGACCACGACCGGCGATGAAGGGTCGAAACCGCCCGCTCGCGAGAACATGCTTCAGTGGGCGATCCGCGCGTCCGGCCCGATCGGTCTGTTCCTGCTTTGCCTTTCGGTCTACTTCACGGCGCTGGTCATTCGTCTGTTCATGGAGTTCCGGGTCAGCGAGGCCGTCCCCGCCCCCCTGGTGGAAAGGCTCGAAGCCGCGATCCGCGATAAGAAGTTCCAGGAGGCTTACGACGTGTGCAAGGACAGCGACTCGTTCCTGGCCCGGCTGGTGCGCACCGGAATCGCCAACCTGCCCAATGGTCGGGGCGAGGCCAAGGAAGCCATGAACGTGATGACCGACGAGATCGTGACCGGTCTGGAAATGAAGATCAGCTACCTGGCCACGATCGGCACGCTCGGCCCGATGATCGGCCTGGTGGGCACCGTCTGGGGCATGATCATGAGCTTCCAGACGATTGCCACGGCCGGCGGTGAACAGCCACGACCCGAGAAGGTGGCCGAGGGCATCTCGACCGCCCTGTTCATCACGCTCGAGGGAATCACCCTGTCAGTGCCGGCGATTTTCTTCTTCGCCTTCTTCCGCAACCGCATTTCGCAGATGACCATGGAAGCCACCAGAGTGGCGGATCGCACCATCAACTCGCTGGTCGCGGCTGCCAAGACCTCCAAGCCGGCCTGAGCGACCGTCCGCCCGAGGAGTAGCGATCATGGCCGGATCCGTCACCGCGGAAGTGCGTTCCGAACCGAACCTGACACCCTTGCTCGACGTCGTCTTCCAGTTGATCACATTCTTCATGCTGGTGATCAACTTCACCGCCGACAACTACGACCAGCGGGTGCATCTACCGGTCGCGGGCTCGGCCCGTCCCGTCGAGGACTCCCAGCGCGTCTCCGAGGACCGGATTGTTCTGAATGTCGATCGCGATGGACACCTGCTGGTGGGCGGCCAGACCCAGACGATCGCCGAGGCCCTTCAGTCCATCAAACACCAGGCCGATCTCGTGAAGCTCAATCTCAAGGCGGCCGGCCAGAAGATCGAAGCAGGCCGCTTGCCCACGACCGTCGTCTTTCGCGCCGACAAGGACGCCACATTCGCCTCGGTGATGACCTTGATCAATGCTTGCCAGAACCAGGGATTCGTCAAGTTCGCCCTCAAGGCGATGACGAGTTCGTGAGCCGCAGGCCGAGTGCCAATGACCAGGGGCCTCTTCGGGAGACAGAACTGTGCGGCGGAAGAAGAAAAAACTCAGAGTCGATGAGCCCAACGTGCCGATCGCGCCGATGCTGGACATGGCGTTTCAGCTCCTGACGTTCTTCGTCCTGACCTATCATCCTGCGCCTCAAGAAGGCCAGTTCGTGATGAGCCTGCTGCCGCCGCAACCGGCAACGGCGATGGCGGCCGCGCCGGCGGCCAACGAGGCGGCCGCTTCCAAGGATCTGCCGGTATCGCTACGCACCTTGCCCACCGTCTTGAAGGCCGGCGAAGGCGGCCGCCTGGCGAGGATCGTGGTCGAGACAACCGAGATCCCCCTTGATCCCAAGGCTCTCGAAGAGGCCCTGGCCAGGTATTTTCAGGACCCCGACCTGCCGTTTGACCAGACCCTGATCAAGGTCGATCCCGACCTTCGCTATTCGGAGTTGATGACCGTCATCAACGCGTTCTCCAACGCGTTCATCAAGGCCAACAAGGATCCCAAGCTCAGCTTCGTCGAGCTGCGTCCCGACGAGGGAGAATGACGGAGTGGAACCGAGCGCCAGCTATCGGCTTTTTCGCGGATCCGAGCTGCCCCGCCTGCTGATCCTGGGCGCTGTGATGGTCCTCGGCTGGGGAGTGGTCTGGCGGTTCGCCAACCAGCGGCCGGAGCCGGTCGAGCCGGTCGCCAGGGCCGAACCCAGACCCGAGCCCATCCCTGTCGACCACGCCGAGGAGTTCGAGACGGTCACTGATCGCACTCCGATGTCGTTCCGCGACAACGCGGCTTATGCCTACTTGCTCGAGAAGGCGCGCAAGCTGACCCCCGCGGAGCTCGCCGCGCAAAGCCGGCGAGACGTTCTGTTGACTCATCTGTGGGAACGGCCCGAGCTCTATCGGGGTGTGCCAATCCACGTTCTTGGCACGGCCAGGCGAGTTCTCCGCTTCGAGTCGAAGCTAAGCAAGACGGGCTGGTTGTACGAAGCCTGGATCATCACTTCGGACGCCACCAAGTTTCCCTATAGTTGTGTCTTCGAAGACGCTCCGGATGGCTTTCCCCTGAGCTCCGATGTGTCCGAACGCGTCGTCTTCAACGGATACTTCCTCAAGATCATGAAATACCAGGCCGGTGATAAGCCTCGCGGCGCACCTGTCCTGATCGGTCGGATCGGCTGGGAGCCACACGCCGTGGCTCCGGCCGTGGGTGCCGCCCCGGCCGCGGAATCGAACCGGCTGCTGTACTGGAGCCTCTTGATCCTGGGGGTAATGTTCCTCGCCTCCATGCTTCGATGGCTCTTCCAGCTCTTCCACTTTCTCTCCGGCCCGCGAGCAACTTCCGCGCGACTGACTCACCCGGCGGAGGACATCGTCCCCGGTGAACTCGACGCCTGGGCCGAATCGGTTGCAAGCTCAGACGACGATGCGCCGGAGCGAAATGCGACCGGCTGATCCTTGCGATTGACGGTAAACGGGCCCACGTATCGGTTCTCTCCTGTCGCGTGGGATCTGGGACGGAATCCATTCCATCCCTCTTGATCAAAAAGCAAGATCCAGTGGCTGACAACACGGCGGTCTATCTTGCGTCAATCGTATACCGGGAAGATCCGCTTCCGATCCGCTCACTCGAACTTCGTGGCTCCGGTCTTGTTGCCATAGGTTACCCCACCGATCGTGAGGGTGAACGTATCACCATAAAAAATGTTGTCCTGAGCCGTGGACCCGTTCGCGCCGAGGACACCGACGTCGCCGTTGTCAACGATGAGGTCGTTGGCGATCACGTTGGCACAAGAGAATTCGAGGAGTACTCCGTCTTGCAAGTTGCCCACATTGGTCTGGCCGTCCACTCCGGTGCCGATGTCATTGGCATAAACTGAGTTGTCTGATGCGCAGTTGTCGAGGAATACGCCGGTGTTGTTTCCCGAGATGAAACAGGCTTCGACCACATTGTTGACTGCGGCATTGATGTCGACGCCGGTTGCGTTGCTGTACGCCTTGCCCGTCTGCTTCAGGGCCGTCAGGCCGCCGGCATCAAGGCCGATCGAGTCGAACATGACCTGGTTGCTGGTGGTGAAACAACCGTTGATCAGCACCCCGTCGGCGACGTTGGCCGAGATCAGATCGTGGTAAATGTAGTTGGTGGACGCGCTGTTCTGGACGATGACTCCGTCGATTCCGTTGGAGACGGGAAGTTCGCCGGTGACATCGGTCCCGACCTTGTCGTAATAAACCAGGTTCGAGTTGGTGCCCGGGTCGGTGATGATCACGCCGTCCTGAGAGTTTCCGGAAATCAGGTTGCCGGAGGTTGTGCTGACATAGCCCACGAAGTTGCCGGATGCCATGTTCTGAATGACCACGCCGGTACTGTTGGGGAGCGCCTTGGTGCCGGTGACATCGGTCCCGACGTAATTCCCTTCCACATAATTGCCTGTCGTCCCCGAGTCGGTGATCAGGACACCGTACCGGGTGTCACCCGAGATCAGGTTGCGTGCGCCGGCCGTCGTTCCGCCGATCAGATTCGAACCCGCTCCTCCAATGATCTCCACGCCATCCTGACCATTGGCAATCGCCTTGGTGCCGGTCACGTCGGTGCCGATGTAGTCGCCCTCGACTGCGTTGTAGGACGTGCCCGCGTATCCCAGCACGACACCGTTGTAGGCGTTGCCCGAGATGATGTCGCGGGCGCTGGAAGTCGTCCCACCCACCGTGTTCGAATTCGCGCTGGAGAGGATATCCACACCGTTGATCCGGTTGGGCAGGGCCGCGGTACCGGCGGAAGTCGTGCCGATGTAATCTCCCTCGATCACGTTGTGAGACGTGCCCGCGTCAGTGATGTCAACGCCAAGGCTCCCGTTGCCGGAAAGGATGTCGCGGGCGCCTGTCGTCGTTCCGCCCAAGGTGTTCAAGCTGGCCCCACCGATCAGGTCCACGCCATCCTGGCCATTGCCGAGCGCCTTGGTGCCGGTCACGTCGGTGCCGATGTAGTCGCCCTCGACCGCGTTGTAGGAGGTGCCCACGGATCCCAGCACGACGCCGTTGTAGGCGTTGCCCGAAATCAGATCGAGCGTGCCGGCCGCCGTCCCGCCCACCGTGTTGAAGGTTGCGCCGGAGAGGATATCCACACCGTTGATCCGGTTGGGCAGGGCCGCGGTACCGGCTGCAGTCGTGCCGATGTAATCACCTTCGATCACGTTGTAGGACGTGCCCGCGTCAGTGATGTCGACGCCCAGGACCGTATTGCCCGAGATGATGTCGCGGGCGCCTGTTGTCGTACCGCCGAGCGTGTTCGAACTCGCCCCGGCGGAGATCAGCACACCGTTGTAGCCGTCGGCCAGTGCCTTGGTGCCAGTGACATCCGTGCCGATGAAGTCGCCCGAGAGCACGTTGAAATCCGTGCCCGCGCCGGTGATGGTGACGCCCTCCTGCCCGTTGTTGGAGATCACCGAAGTGGTAACGGTGTTGTGGATCGCACCGCCGTCGATTTCGAGTCCGCTCAGCGAGTTGCCCAGGGTCAGGCCGCTGGAATCGACCGCAAGCTTGCCGGTCGGGTCAGTGCCGATGAAGTCGCCGCTGAGCGTGTTGTTGCTGCTGCCGGTTCCGGCAATCACGACACCGTAACCGTTCTTGGTCCCCGCGACGGTTGAGCCAGTGAGACTGTCGTTGCTGGCCCCGCCGGAGAACTGGACCCCATGGGTACTGTTGCCCTCGACATGAGTGCCCTGGCTGGTGACAACCAGGCCAATGTCGTCGCTGTTGAGGTTGAACTCGCTGGCCTGGATGGACACGCCGCCGCCGCCGAAATCGGTGATCTCGAGGCCTTTGAGCGCGGCGGGTGCCGCTGCGGTACCGGAGGCGGTGCTGGCGATGGTGAAGCCGACGGTCGTCAAGCCGGCCGAGCCACCGTCGATGTCGATGAGCGGCTGGCCGGCGTAGCCCCCCTGGGTTGTGCCGTCGAGAACGACCGGCCGGGTGATCTGCGGCAGCGCGACAGTCGGGCGGATCGTTTGCGCTCCGGTGCCGATCTTGAAATCGATCGTGGTGAAGGTGCCGGCAGGCTGGGCGTCGACCTGGACGATGGCGGCCCTGAGCGACCCAGCGGTGGGTGCGGAATTGCTACCGTTGTCGGCGGCCGTGGTGACGGTCAGGGTCAGAGTGGAAAGCATTTGCCGACCCTCGAGCGGCTCGAGTGCGAATCGCCGCCGGAGCGATGCCGCTCGGCGGAACGCTGCTTCCCGTGACCTGGAGGAGAGGCGGAACCGACGAAACCAGGAACGCGACATCGTGGTGGTCCTTGAGTCTGGGCGGACCGCGAACGGGGGGCTCGAACGCCATGCGCCCGAGTCCCGCGTACTACCGCGGCTCGCTGGCCATTGCACCGGGTGGAATCAGATGGGGTTCCAGCGGCTCGCCGGCAAGATCAGTCAGTGCCAGTGTGGCCCGCTATCTGGAAGGTTACATTTCGAGAATTGACAAAAGAGGGGTAGAACCTGACACGCGGGAACGGATTTCCAGAAAATGACTTGCTGCGGTCTGAAGTCGCTTCCTTCCGCCCGCGTTCTTCATGGGACGCTCCGGCATCCAGTAAGCCGGTACGATCCTCGACGCTTCTTATACTGGACCTGGCCGCCGACTCAGCGTTTTGGGGCCAGCATTGCTGCTTTCACGACCAGGCTGACCTTGCGGGGGTGATTCGGATCTTTGGCGACATCTTTCGGCTCTTCGACGCTGTATCGAAGCAGGGTAATCTCGTGCCCTTCCTTGAGTGCAACGGGCCGCTCCAATCGCGTCGCGCTGCCGCTGTAGGCTTTCCAGCCCCACCAGAGGGCGGTCGGTGGCAAGTTGAGTCCCGCGCCACCGCGCGAGACTCTTGCGTTGACACGAAGCTGGATATCACCGGGCCTCAGAAAGAGCAGGATCTTGCCGCTGTCTGCCGCCGCGTCCGCTTGGCTCGTCCTGAGCTCGAGGATCTTGGGCCGGCTCACCGTGGTCTGCCCCTCCTCGGTGACCTCAACCCAGCAATGGGGGGAGCCGCCGTCAAAACTGAAAGCCCATGTCTTGATCCCCAGAAAATCAGCCAGCTCATCGGTATCGATCGTCGCGTTCGCCAGCGTTGGCCCCTCGACCGCCGCTTTGCCGGACGTCACGGATTGAGCAGCCGCATCAATGGATTGAGACCAAAAGATCATGAAAAGGACTGGTAGCCAACCTGGACGGAATCGGCACATCGGAAATCCTCGGTGAGTGGAAGCCGGCGGGACGTGAGCGTGATGGATCGCCCCGAAGCTGCTCATCATACCATCCAGGAGATCAAGCTGGGCGGGAGCGAACCGGATTCGATCGTGAACAGCAGCGTCACGGCGAGTGGGAAGATCGAGAATCGGCAGCGCCTAGATGGCTCAGCCGTTGGCGGGGAGATCGCGGCGGATGAGACCGATGAACGCGAGCAGGATACAGCCGGCGCCAATTCCCGCGAGGACCGTAAGGTTGAAGACGAGTGACTCGGCGGTGGAAACGTCGTCAACCGGGTTGTAGAGCTTGAAGATAGACACGCGCTCGAGGTAGACCCGCCAGGCATACTTTTGGAGGACGGGGATGACCGAGACGACCCAGGCGATGAATCCGGCGAGTGTGAGTACGGAGCCGACCATCGTGGGACGCCAGCGCACGTGGTCAACCGCCGAGATCAAGAGCGTATAGCCGTAAATCGGCAAACCCAGAGCAGCAAGGTTGATGGCCGGCTTCACCAGAGTCGAGAAGTCGATCGGCACGCGGAGAAAATTGTAATGAGCGCCAATGCGAGCACCCACGGCCAGCGCGAACGCCAGGATCAGAAGCCCGAAGATTACCACGAGGACATGCGAAAGTAGGTAAGAAGTTCTCGAAACGGGCCGTGACAGAATCAGGTCGAGCGTGCCCCGTTCTACCTCAGCACCCACGGCGATCGAGCCGCGGCTGATGCCCCAGATGGCGAAGATCAGGAGGATGAAGGGATGGGTCCAGAAGCTCATCATGATCGAGACCGAGAGGGGCTGTTCGGCCAGCCCCATGTTCCGGAGCCAGCGGAAGCGGTTGTCCTCGGTCTCTGACGAAAGGGCTTTGAGGATCTCGGACTCGTTGAGCGAAGTCACCCAGACGAAAAGCCAGCCCAGGGCGAAAAGAGCGGCAGCCGAAAGGAGGAGGGTGCCGCGGGTGTCGTGAATGTGCTTGCGCAAGAGGGCGAAGAATGGTTTCATGGCGAAACCTCCAGCTCCTCATCGAGCGCATCGGGACCGTGGAAGCGATCGTATAGACTGTGCAGATCCTCGATGCCGATCGCCAGGTCGAGGATCGACAGCGTGTCCAGCCAGCGGAGCAGGGGGCCGATGGTCCCGCGATGTTCCAGCAGGAGCGTTTGACCGGTCCGTTCTCGCACGGTCAGTTCGAGCTCGGCGGGGATGTCGGTCGGAACTTCGCCCGCGAACTTGATCAGCAGCATGCGAAGACTGCGCCTGGCATGCATATCTTCGATGTGCATCAACCGACCCCGACGAAGGATCGCGACGCGATCGGAAACGGCTTCGACCTCAGAGAGAACGTGCCCGGAGAAGATGACGGTCTGGCCAAGACCACGGGCTTCTTTTACGAGGCGAAGTACTTCTCCACGGGCGGAAGGGTCAAGAGCGGAGGTGGGTTCATCGAGAATCAAGACGTCAACGGGGTCTGAAAACGCCAGCGCCAGGGCGAGCTTCTGCTTCATGCCGGTGGAATACGCGCGTACTTTCTTCTTGAGGTTGAGCTGCATCACTTGCTCGGCAAGCGCCACCGCGCGGTCGAGGCTGTCACCGTCGCGGAGGTCGGACAGGAATCTGAGCAAGCCCAGGCCCGACATCGAGCCGTACATCCGGAGCTCACCGGGAAGATAGGAGACCAGGCGGCGGACCTGAAGGCTTTGCCGCCAGCAGTCCAGGCCGAACAGCGTGGCGCGGCCGGACGTGGGATGCAAGAGGCCCAGAAGCAGCCTGATGGTGGTCGTCTTGCCCGAACCATTCGGGCCCAGCAGCCCGAAGACCTCGCTCTGGCGCACCTCGAGAGAGAGCTGGCGTAGAGCCAGGAAGTTGCCATAAGCCTTGGTCAACTCGTGCGTGGCAAGTACTGCTGTTGAGTTTATCACGGGTTCTTCCGCGGATTTTTGACGGGTCCTAGCCGCATGAAGACCTCGGTGCCCAGAGGAGGAACGCGGTCGGTGTCGGCACCGAAGACGCGGTCGGCGTCGTTGGCCGAGCTGGCCAGCGGCAGGTCGAGGATGGCGCTGCCGAAATTGGCGACGGTGATCAGATCTCCCTCGTCAGCGAGGTAAACGGTTTTCTTTGTGACCGGGTCGGTGAAGAGCTCGCTGCCGGCGAAGACCCAATGTTCGGCCAGCGCCTTCTTGGTTTTCTCATCCTTGACCCAGTTCCGGGCGTCGGTGCGGTGCAGCTTGTCGTCGGCCTTCCAGAGCAATTCGATGGCGATCGGAGCACCCGCCGGGGGTTGGAAGTCGGGTTGAAATCGAACGGGATGGCCCGGCTCGGCGCCTGTCAGCAGCAAGCCCGCGTGAATCTGGCGGGGAACGGCGTCGGTGGCGAGGATCGCCTCATGTTCCTTGGTGCCCTTCAGGCAAAGCAGGTGTTCCAGAGGTCCAGCGCGGAGAACGACTCTGGTACGAACGACGAGTTGCTTCGATTCGGGGTCAAACCAGAGGCTGCGTCCCAGGGGCTTCCACTGCGGGCTCGGCTCCAGCGAGCTCGCGGCCGGAGGCTGTGCGGGCTCGGCAACCGGTGGCTGGAAACCGGCCAACAAACCGAAGGCGTAGATGGTCAATGATATCATGTGATTCTCGCTCGTGGGAACCAGCAGGTCCCGGCCCGGTCCGGATGCTTGGCACAGCGGATCGAGCGGGACTCTAACGTAGCATGGTGCAAGTCGCGGACGTCTTCAAGTTGTTTTGGTGCATAGATGCAAAGAAAAAAGGCCGCCGAGGATGACCCCGGCGGCCCTGTCGATGCAAGTTTGGTCTCGATCCGGTTGTGATTCCGGATCACATGGCGGTGGATGGAATGCCCAGCTTCTCTTCTTCCTCTTCGAGGATGATGATGCGGGGCGTGACCATGAGCATCAGGCTGGTGCTTACCCGGCCGATGCCGACGTTGCGGAAGAGACGGTCGAGCCAGGGGACCTTCGAGAGCACGGGTACGCCGTACTCGAGCCGCTGCTCGTTGAGCTGCTTCACCCCGCCGAGCAAAACGGTGCCACCATCCGGGACGGTGACGGTCGTCGACACGGTGGTCGTGTTGGTTTGAGGAAGCTGCAAGGTTGCGTTGATGGTCGCGGCACCGCCGCCCAGACCGGAGCCACCGACGGCGGCCGGAATCTGGATCGTGGTAAAGCCGGCGATCGTGTTGAAGACCGGAGCAATCGTCAACCGGACGTAGCGGCGGTCGGCCGACACGACGGGCGTCACGTTCAGGACCACGCCGTTGGGCAATGGTGCGGGTGATGGCACGAAGGCCACCGATCCGGGGCCGACGACGGGCGTGAGGGTTGAAACGTACCACTGCAACTGGGCGGCCAGGATCATGGCGTTCGCACCGTTGAACGTGGTGATCTTGGGAGCCTGTAGGACGTTTGCGCGGGTGTCCCCCTGTGCGGCCGTGAGGAAGAAATAGACTTCCACGTCGCTCAAGAAGGCAAGGCCCAGCGTGGCCCCGGCGCCCGGGATCGCGTTGGTGGGTGCGATCAGGCTGCCCGAGGTGTTGTTGAACGGAATCGCCAGATTGTTGGAGTAGTTTTGTAAACCACCACCCGCAGTGCCCACAACGATCGGGCTTCTGTTGCCATACTGAACTGGAATCGGGTTGATCAGGTATGCGGGTGTCGTGGCGGTCGTCGAGCCGCCGCGCCGCCGCCGCCGCCGCCAACTCCCGCGCCACCGCCGCCGACTCCAGCGCCGCCGGTGGTACCGAAACCGCCGCCGCCGCCGCCGATTCCCGCACCGCCGCCGCCGCCGCCGCCGGTCGTGCCGCCGCCGCCAGTCGTACCGCCGCCAGTCGTACCGCCGCCAGTTGTGCCGCCGCCAGTCGTGCCGCCGCCAGTCGTGCCGCCGCCGCCGGTTGTGCCGCCCGTCGTGGTGCCGATCCCTCCCGCTGTGGTGATCAGCTCGGCGCTTGGGTTCGGAAACGCGAACGTGGTGTGTTTACCCACGGCGTTCGAGAGGATCTCAAAGTCGAAGTCGACGCCGATCTGCTCGAAGAAGTTGTCGCTGACGGTGATGAACCGGACCTCGATGGCGACCTGGAGGTCCTGGAGACGCCGAAGCTGGCGGAGCAGGTCGGCTACCTGTTCATGCACCTCGGCCGTGTGCCGGATGATGAGGCTGATGCTGAGGAAGAAGGGAATGATCGCGCCCGGAGGCCGCTCCGTGGCGTCCAGCCCTCCTCCCGCGCCACCAGCGCCTCCTGGCGGACCGCCAAAGCCCTGACCGAGGCCGTAGGCCGACGAGACGTCCTGTCCCTGGCTGTCCTGAACTTTCCAGGTTCCCGGAGCGATCGAGGTGGTGATGAGCTGAATCAGCGGGGTCATGTCGACCTGGGGCCGCTCGCCCTTGTTCACAGACATATCGGCACTGACGCCCGGTGTCCCGTTGGGCATGGCCCCCATCTGCTGCATGGCTCCGTTGCCTTCGGCGGGGTTCGGCCCCAGGCCCATATCGCTGGCCACGGAGGCGAGCGGTCGGCGCTGGTCCTTGTTCGAAGGCATGATCAGGTCGCCGACGTAGTACGTCTTCGGGAACATCTGGGCCGAGCTCGACGCAGGGCTGGTAATCAGAAGAACCTCGTCCTCGACCCGGTAGGTCAGACCCAGCGGGCGAAGCAAGAGCTTCAGTGCCGTCTTGAGCTGGACGTTGTTCACGGTCAGCGAGACGGGAGAGGCGGAGGTAAGGCCTTCGTCGTTCAAAGCCTTGGGGTCAAGCACGACGTTCAAGCCGGTGTAGTTCTGCAAGAACGTGATGGCCTCGCTGAGCGGCTGCTTGTCCACGTTCAGCGAGATCGGGTCTTTGAGCTTGGCCTCGATGGCCAGAACCTTGGGGTCTTTCTTGACCTCGAGCTTCTGGTTCATTCTCAGGCGTTCGCGTGTCAGATCCTTGAAGTTGGTGGCATACTTGATCGAGTTGAGTTGAACTTCGGGATCGGCGACACTCGAAATGTCGACTTGCTGGAAGGCGGTGAGTGCGCCTTCGTCCTTGGCCGAGCGGATTTCGAGATCTTGCTTGTAGTGCCGCTCGGTCTTGGCCTTGAAGATCAACATCGTGGCGGCCAGCTCGTTGGGGTCGACCTCGGCGGCACGCTTGGCGTAGGCCTCGCATTCGGAGTAGTTGCCCTCGGCATAGGCCGCCTGGGCCTTGTCCATGAACTCCTTCAGGCGTTGCTTCTTGGCCTTATCGGCCTCGAGGATACGCAACCGCTTGAGCTCGATCTGAGCCCGCTCTTCCTTGTTCTGCATCTTGACCTCGAAGGCGACCTTGTCCTTCTTGGCCAGCTCGAGGGCGACCTCCAGGCGGCGGACCATGGGCCGCATCAGGTTGGGCGAGAGGCCGGAGGTTTTGACCTCCTTCATGGTCCGCTCGTAGATGGCGATGGCCTTGTCGGGATCGACCTCTTGCAAGCGGCGGGCCTCGGCGATCTTGGTGCCGACCTCGGCATTGAGCTTCTGGGCGGCGATCGCCTCGGCATCGGGGATCACCGAACTCTTCTCGTTGACGACCGCCTTGCCCTTGGGAGAGCCGGCCTTTTCGGCGGAAGCTGAGAGGGTTTTCAGCAGTTCCTGCACCTTGGCCATCAGGTTTTCGTCAAGCGAATTGCCGGCCGCGGCAACCTCGGTCAGCAGGGCACGGGCACGGGCATTGTCGCCGCCTCGCATTGCAGCGAGCGCCGACTCGTAGAGGCTGAGCGCTCCGCCCTGTTCGACCAGCCCGATCTGTGCGAGCAATTCGTCGGCCTGGCTATCGACGCCGAGATGAGCGGCCTTGGCCTGCTCGGCCATCTGCCGGGCCGCCGGGTAGTTGCCGCTGGTGTAAAGCGACTTGGCCGAGGCCAGCATCTGCTGTCCCTTGCCAACTGGGGCTGGCGTGGCATCGGGTGATGCGGCAAGCGCGTCGCTCGGCTGCTCGGCCGGCGCCAGGGCCAAGGGTGCGTCGGGCTTGGCCTGGTTGGCCTGCGCCGGCGGGTTGTTGGGTTGATCGGCGGGTGGCGCCAGGGCCACCAGTGCATCGCCTTGCTCGGGTGCTCCCGGCTTGGTCTGCGTGACGGCGGGAGGCAGCGCCGGCTTATCGGGAGTCGGCGACTGATCCGCGGTGGGCGGTGCAAGCACCGGCTCGGTGGCGGAACTCTTGCGGACCGACGGATCAAGCACGGGAGCCGTGACGGCGACGGCCGGACCGGCGGCAGCCTGGACCGATTCTCGGGCCCGGAGTTTTTCGGATTCGGCGAACTTCGCCGCGGCCTTGGCCTGGTCGCCCTTATCCAGCAAGTCGTTGGCCTCGTGTTCGGCCACGATGCTGGGTGGCTCCGCGGCCGGCGCCACGGACCTGGTGCGGACCCGTGCCATGGCGATATCGTGGAGCACCGATTCCGGACGGTCGGCGGTGAGCGGCGGCACGACATTCATTCGCTCGGCCTGCATCGCCTTGGCCTCAGCCTCGTCGAGCTTGCCAAGCTTCATGAGCTGACGAGATTCCTGGACCAGCACGTCGTAAACGCCCTGGCTTTGCCGTTCCCTGTACGGAGTATTACGAATCTTATCTCGTTTGCGGAGAGCTCGCGCCGCGGCCGCAACCTTGTCAGGGTTCTCGCCGAAGAGGCTGTAACTCAGGTTCCAGCCCTTGACCTCCTGAGCAATCGTCTCGGCTTGATCGATCTGGTGATTCGCCAAGGCGGTGCGTGCCTCACGGAGCAGGGCTATGGCGTTCTCGCGATTGTGGGGCAACGACGGCGCCGGTTTGCCCGTGCCAGGAACGACCTTGGGCCGTTCCTTGTTCAGATCGTTGCGAACCTTGGTTGGCGTGTCGTCGAACAGGCCCCACTTGACGTCGACGGCTTCGGCCTCGACGAGCTTCTTCTCGGCCTCGTCAAAGTTGCTACGGGCCATCTGTTCCCTGGCCTCGTGCAGCAGCCAGACCGCTTTTTGCTTGACGTCCGGCGTGCTGGCCACGTCGCCGTTGCCGCCGCGGGCGGGGTCGGCGGGCGGAATCGCTCTCGTGGTCGCCGGGGCTGGCTGGGCGACCGTCGCGGCCGGGGCAGGGGGTGTGCCGCCCGTTGGGGTCGCAGTCACGGTGGACGCGGCCCGGACCTTGGACAACTCCTTCAGGTAAGCATCGAGGGTGGTTTGTTCGTCCTGCTGAAGCTGGTCACGGTACATCTGGGCCGCATCAAGATACTTTGCGGCCAGGTCGAAGTTTCCGCTGTTGAACAGCCGGGATCCCGCTTCGAGATAGCGGATTGGCGGCACAGGCGATGGCTTGCGAGCCGCCGCGGCTGACGGTGAGTTGGCGTCATCGAGAGATGCACCCTCCGTTGCCGCTCCCCATGCGCCGAAGATCAACAAGATGACAGTGAGCGTACTGAGCCTACCCAACGCGACCTCCTTTCGCCGCCACATGGAAAACCGCCGACATCCCTGATGGCGACCCTCAAGAGTTTTCCATGGCTGGTGATCGTATCCAGTTGCTTTTCCCTGGTCCACTCCCTGCGCAACGGATTGGCCGCTTCGCCCTGCTGAACCTTTGGCGGTCCTTGGATGCAGGCTCGATGGGGCACGCCGAGCATGGGGAGAAATCTAGGTTTCGGGTGTGTACCCTCTGCGCCAATTCAGGTCAAGATGAATAGCAAGAAAAACTCAAGGTTATCCAAGATGGCTGCTTCGATGTGCGAGCATCATGATGAGCTTGGTGCGGGAATTTGGCCCACCCAGAAATGCCATGCTTACGCATTCGAGCAAAAAATTCCATTCATACGTTCAATACATCCAAGAAAAAACCTCCACCGCGGATGCAGGTGGAGGTTTCGGTGTACAACGTGTGGCGGAGAGGAGTTTTGCAAAAAGAACCCAGCCGTGAAGCAGTTCTAGCGTCGTCCCGCGCCCATCATGCCGCCCGGGCCCATCATACCGCCCGAGCTCATACCGCCCATGCTTCCATACCCCGAACCCATTGAACTCTCGCGTTTCTTGTTCGACTCCTTGATCTCGCGAGAGTAATTGCGATCAATGTCCTTGCGGACTTCGTTGCTGACGTCCTCGGCTTCGGTGCGGGCCATGACACTGCCGTCAGGTCGCAGTAGCAAAGTCAGTGCGGGCCGATCCAGCATACCTCCCGGGAAGCCGGCGGGCAAAGGCTGCTGACCTCCCACGACATCAAGCACAATCTGGTGAGTATTGAAATCGACGGGCTTGATCTTCTTCCCGGTGCCCTCCGATGTGGGAATCTCCGCGCTGCTGACCTCACCAATAATCTCTCCCGGGCTCGCCGGGAATTTATGCGGGATCGTCACACCGCTCTGCTCCTCGAACCGAATGACCTGGAAATTCACCTTCATATCGGACTTGGAGGACGGCAGGGTACCCATGGCGTATGCCGCGACGTCGGCCGGCATGTTGACCTCGTCGGTCGGCTCGCTCCAGGGGCCAAAGAGTTCCGCGGCCTTGGTGTCCGTTCCGTAGGCAACGTCATCGCGGTTGTGATTCGGGTTGAACACCACGATCCGCACGCGATAGCGGTAGTTGTTGTCGGGCTGCGGTGTGAAGTCGAGGGCGCGGATCATGACCCGCTTCTCCTCAGATTTCCAGTAATTCCCGGTATCCCCAGGAGCCCCCATGCCACCCATGCCACCCATACCTCTCATTCCTCCCATCATAGACATGCTGCCGCCGCTCATTGACGCGCTCGACATCCCGCCCATGCCTCCCGGGCCTCTGCCTGCCATGCTCATCATGCCGGACATGGAGCCGCCGCCCATCATGCTGGCGGCGATCGGGGGCGGCTCGGCGATCTCCTTCTTTTCCTTGGGCACAAGACTGGCGATGTGAACCTTCTCCCACAAGCCGTTTTTCAGGAATGGTAATGGGTCATTCAGGTTATCGGGCCGCACGTTGTCGAGAGTCAGCTCTTCGTCTTCTTCCGGGAGATTCTCGAGGATCTTGAGATTCTCGTCGGCATCGACTTTATCCCACTTGGACCATGAACCGTCTCTCTCGCGCACTTGGCGCTCGAGATCGAGCCGGGCGTAGTGCGGACTGGCACCAGCGTTCTTGAGCGCCTTGTGGTAATTTGTGAGCAGTTGGCCGTGATCGAGGACGCCGGTGATGGCGATCCAGCGCAGCCCCTTGGTGATTTCCTTGTACTGTTGCTGCGGTGCTCCCGCGGCCTGACCATCCTTCTTGGTCTCGTCCTTGGTCGTATCGGCATCTCCATCACCGGTGACCAGCTTGGCCGCCATCTCTCGCTTCTTCTGTTCGACTTCTTCTTTCTGTTCTCTCTCGAGCTCAGCCTGGCTCTTGGGACGGCTTCCCTTACGCGTGTTTCGACCGGCCGCCATACCACCCGGTCCACTCATGCTGCCCATCCCACCTGCCGCACGGCGACTACGACGCCGTCGTCGACCTTTGGACACCTCCTTGGGAGCTTCTTTCTTTTCGGTGTCGGGAATCCGGTTTCCCTGCTCGTCGAGGGCGTAAACCAGTGCCCCGCCACGTCCGGGATAGGCATAAAGATCTGTGGGAGCGATGAGTTCGGGTTTCTCGCGGATCAGACCCGCGCCGGGTTCGGGAGTCACCCATTCACGATCTGGCTTGAAGTTATCGGCCAAGAGAATCGTCTTGGCGGCATCATGAACTTCCTTGGAGAAATTCGTGGGTTTGATGCCCCCGCTCTCGAGCGTCTTGATGATGTTGTCTCGCTCCTGAGGGCGATTGATATTGGTCTCGGCCTGCTCCGCCCGTTTCTTGATTTCGTCGGGCGTGATGTCGATCGACGGCTTGGACAGTGCCGCTCCGAGACAGAGCACGAACATCAACGATGTCAGGGCGACGGCGGCCTTATCGCCGTAACGCAAGCCGACTTCTTTCAATTTCTCGACTTTGGGATTGGCCATGCGGGCGTCTCCTGTTCGTTTCTTGACTCTGCAACTCGGAGAGGCAACGGGTTTTGCCTTGTGCGTGGGTTGATCGGAAGCCTTGATAAACGACTGGCAACGAGGAGCCAGGCTCACTCACGGCTTGGTTACGGGGGGTTTTGCCTCTGCTCCCTTGGCCGGCTCGGCCTTGCCTGGCTCAGTCTTACCTGGCTCAGCCTTGCCTGGCTCAGCCTTGCCTGGCTCAGTTTTGGCAGGCTCGGCGTTGGCAGGCTCGGTCTTGGGCGATGCGTCCGCCTTGGGCGTTGCATCGGCCTTTGCTGGCTCGGCCTTGGTCGTTCCAGCCGCGGCGGGTTCAGCCGATTCCGCAGCCTTGGCCGCCGTCTCGCCGGGACTCGGCTCGGTTACGATCTCTGCGTCTGTCGGAGGCGGATTGTAGAAGCGAGCCTGTCCGTAGACCTTGACCTCGACAATGTCGTAATAGGGGTCGAAAAGCGACGGTCCCTTGGCGGCTTCGACGGCCTTGCGCTCCTCTTTTCGTTCCTCGCTGCGGTTCTTGCTTCGTTTATCAACTCCCTTTCGAGCCGGAGCGGCGCCAGCCGCGCCCATGCCGCCCATGCCCATCATGTTACGCATGGCCATCGAAGCTCCCATGTCACCGCCCATCATGCCGCCACGTCCCTGCATGTTTCGCATCATCGCGTTCATCATGCCGCCATAGCCGGCCATCGTTCCCATCGCACCCATACGGCCGCGCATCATTCCGCCCATCATGGAGTCGCCGCCGAAGCCTGCGAAGTTCGTCACTTCACCTTTCTCGGGCTTGACAACGCGCGAAGACGGCCGCTGGAGTTCAAAATCCATGACCTGGATCGCCATGGGGGAGTTTTCCATCTCGACGAGGAGATCTTGCACGTGGTCCTGGTCGATGAGCACGGACAGCATGACCGGGAGAATCTTGTACTGGCCCTTGTCGGACTCCGGTTTGACATAGTAGATCGTGTTGGGCGCCGTGGCCGCGGCTCCCACACTTCCCATACCCATGGGTCCCCCCATACCGCCACCGCGAGCCATGAAGTTCTTCATGGCATCTTGCATTCCGCCTCCACCGCCTCCGGCAGGTCCGGCCGCAGGTTCCGCTTCGTCCTCCGCCGCGCCCGGGGCCTTGATCGCCTCTGATTCCTCGAGCTCCTGGCCTTTGGCCATGGATCGCTGGTCCTGGGCAACCGGGTTGCCCACCTCCAGAAGGTTGATCTGCCTGATGATGGCCGAGTCCCAATCCTTGGCTTTCTTGTTGACCTGCGCGACCACTTCCAACACGGTTCGCTGGATCCAGAGCTTCTCCTGCGCGGCCCAGATGTGACCCAGTTCTGGCAACTTGGTCTGGTCGAACACGCTCACTTGCAAAAGGCTCTCCTTGGGCGGCGCGGCGACGATCCCGGTGCCAGTCTCGTAGTCGAAAGGATGGAAAGTTCGGTAGACCTGATCGACATACGCGGGATAGGCCAGAATGTAATCGACCTTGGCAAGTTCCACGGCGCTGGGGGCAACATTCTCGGGCCACTTCCGTCCCCACTCGCGAAACCGTTGCTCGACGTCCTTCGGCCATGTGAGCAAGGGCGATTGTCGCTCGTAGAGCTGTTTCCAGGCCGAGTTCACGTCCTTCTTCAGGACCTCGGTCTTCTCGTCGACAATCGGCTTGTACTGACCGTTGGGGATGCCTGGCTGAGTGTACGGCTTGACGCCGTCGTTGGCTTGCTTGATCGTGGCGGTTTCCTTGTCGGCCTTGGCCTGGACGGGACTCGCGCCGAGGAAATAGGCAAGGACCGAGAACAGGGCCGCCACGCTGACCGAGATCCAGAAGCGGTACTTGATGCACTGCCGCAGGAATTCCTTGAGTTGATCCAGGGTTTGATCCATGGTGGTCTCCGCGTTCGATCAGTCGATCTATGAGTGAGCCAGTGTCCGGTTCGACGACGCCAAAGAAGGTCAAGGAAGATCTCAAGCCGGGAGACCGGCAGAGCAGTAATCACGGCCGCATCAATCGGTGCCAGGTTTCAGCGAAACCTGGCACCGCGGCGCGGTCTGCAAGACGGTCAACCTCATTGCGGAGGCTTGGTCGCGCCAGGCGGCGTGGCTCCCGCTGGGCCGGGTGGCACGCCAGGTGCTGCCGGGGCCGCGGGCGCTGCGCCCGGTGCGGCACCCGCCGCCGGCTCCGGAGCCAGGGCCTTGGCGATCGCCGCTTCGAGCTCGGACGTCTTTTGCCGGGAAGCCTTCTCGATTTCCTCGGCGGTGGGAATCGTGATCGCCGAGCTGTTCTTTTCCGTCTCGGCCTTGTTCATTTTGTCGAACATATCTTTGACTTTGGCCGATTGCTCCTCGAGCTTGGCCTTGCGCTGCTCGGGATCGTCGGGAAGCTGCTCGGCCGGAGTGGGCTTCCAGAGGAACTGGATCAAGAAGTCAGTTCGTGTCAGCAACTTCATATTCTTCTTGGCCTCGGCATCGTTGACCATTCCGCCGCCGCCCATGGGACCCATCATGCCGCCGCCGCCCATCATGGATCGCATCGCAGCCTCGGCCGAGCCGCGTCCCATCGCGCCGCCGGGGCCGCCGCTCCCCATAGCCCCCATACCACTTCCCATCGCGCCGGGGTATCCTCCTCCGCCCCGTCTGCCTGCCCCCATCATTCCCATGGGGTTCGACATGCCGCCGGCGCTGCCTCCCTCGGCCGAGGCAGGCGCTGCGGCGCGGTCAAGTACCGGCACGGTCATGCTGGCGGTGTGGTTGGTTCCACTCCCCTTCTCACTGGTCCAGTTACTGTCGATCGCCATCCAGGCCAAGGCGATATGGCTGACCCCGTAGAGGCGGAGGATCGGCGAGTTAAGCTGGTGGAGAACCTTCTCGGTGATGAACTGGTAGGGACCGAACTGGGTTCGCCGGGGATCCTTGAGGTTCGTGATCCTCATCTGTTCGGGAGAAGGATACGGATTGTAGTGGTGGCAGGCGATCTGAACGATCCAGCCCTCACCGCTGGGCGCGTTGGCCGCGTCCGTGTCAAACGGATGCATCAACCGCTTGAATTTGGGGTCGAGCAGGTCAAACCACTCGGCGGCGACATCGTTTCGCCATACCGGTTTGATCAAATCAATATGAACACGCAGCTTCTCCAGGGTTTCCTGGTTGGCCGGTTCGTCGGGATTGAGCTTGTATTCCGTGAGAGGATCGTAAATGAAGCCGCTGATGGTCTTCAGAAATGACGGCCAGAGCGCCTTGTAGGTCGGGTCGATAATCAGCGATTTGCCCTCATCAAACTTGCCCATCCACTCGGTCTTGGCGGACTCGAAGGCGGTCTTGATATCGTTCCCCTTCTTGGTCACCGACTTGGCCTGAGTGACGGCAGCCGCGAAATGGGGGTTGGAGACTTTGGCCAGAAGCCGGTAAGGACCCAGGACAAAGAGAGTGCTCAGGCCGAGCATGACCAGCGCCGACGCGGCCAGCGCCAGGGTTTCTTGGCCCGGATCAACCGGATTCGCTCAATCTCCGGAGGCAGCAAGTTGGTGCTCAGTCCGCCCTTGCCCAGACCCTGGATTCCCAGCCCGTACGCCACCGCGAACGACGCCAGGTTGTCCTGGAACTGCGGCGCCGCCTTGACCTCGTCGCCCGCCAGCTTGACGAACGTATCAACTTTTTCAATTTCCTGGTTGAGGTTCTGCTGCAAGAACTTTTGCAATCCCGGCAGCTTGAATCCGTTGCCAAGCCCGAGCACTTTGCGAATTTTCGCCGTCCGGTTGATGCTCGAGTAAAACCCGATGGAGCGATTGACCTCGCTGGTGAAATCGTTGAAAACACCGCGCATCGCGGTAAAGATTGCCCGGGGATCCGGCGCCTTGGTCGCGTTCCGCTTCAGATGCTCGGCCTTGGCGAACGTGAGCTTCAGCTCTTTCGTGAGGGCACGGGTGAAGTGGTTGCCGCCGATCGGGACGTTCCGCTGCCAGATCCGCGTGCCGTCGGTGATGATCAGGTCGGTATTGTCGGCTCCGATGTCAAGCACGACCACCGAGTCTTTCGAACCGGCTCCCTTGAGCACGTCGAAAGAGATGTAGTTGTAGAGGGCAATCGGACTCATCTGGACAATATCGACCTCGATACCCGCGACGGTCAGAGGCAGGATGGCGCGGGTGATCTGGTCGCGCTTCATCGCGAAGAGGCCCACCTCGGCCATGGTGAACTCTTCGTCGCTGACTTCCTCATCCCCGCCGATCTGCTGGTACGACCAGACGACCTCGTCCAGGGCGAAGGGGATTTGCTGCTTGGCTTCAAACTTGACGATGTCGGGGATCCGCTTCTTCTCGACCGGCGGCAGCTTGATGAACTTGACCAGGCCTGCCTGACCAGGCACCGCGATCGCAACCTTGCATCCCTTCACATCGTTGCGGTCTGTGAAGGTGGCCAGCGCCTCACGCACCAGCTCTTCGGGATCGGCGTCAGGCTGGCTGAGGATCTTCGGATACTCGATGAAGTCGAAGGCTTCGGCAACAACCTCGTCCGCATTCGGCCCAGGAACCAGCTTGAGAGCCTTGAGTGCGGCCTGGCCGATGTCGATCGCCCAGACGGCCTGGATCTTCGCCATACGGTTTAACTCCTAACGAACAATAGGTGACGAGGCTCGGTCCCAGGAAGCAGTGTCGGTATCACTACAACCGTCGAGACAATTCAAAAAGTGCGTCCCGGACGGATTCAGTTCTGAAAAGTAACGTGAAATTGAGATCCGGGTGAAGATCGCAAGCGAATCAAAACCGAAAGAATCGACCGGTACGGGTTCTTAGACTCTCAAACTGGCAACCAGAGCAACCATGCGATGATGCAGGGTTTCGTCAGCTATGAGCCGAGCACCAATTTCACTCTCGCGGCTTCACAGTCTTTGATGTTCAGCAATCGGGAAAAGTTCCGCCCGGCACTGTGATTTCGAGCCTGGATCCATTTCCCCATGAGACGCCGTTGCTGCGCAAGCTGCCGCCCTGGCGATCCGATTTCTTTGGTCAAGCTTAACATACAGCCGCGTCACGCGGCGGTCCGGCATCGACAAACTTTAGCAGTGCATCAATTTGAGTGCGATCTGTCAACGACCTGCCGAGTCGAGTCTGAACCGTCGGCGATCAGCTTCGCTCCGTTTCGGATCGCCGATCCGCGAGGACCAGCATGACTCCTGGCAGTCGAGCCGGTTTTCATCACTTCATGGAAACGGCCTGGGAAATTCCAGATCTTCGTCATTATCAGGACTGCCGAAGTCGTCCTCCAAGCCGTCCAGATCGTCCTCACCATCGGAAGGCATCGCAAGCACATAATGCCCTCCGAACTGGCGAACTTGCTGCATGATCGCTCTGGCTTCCTCAAACGACTCATTAGGACCTTGGATGTAGAAAGGCTTCTCCTCGCGCCCGAATGTGTACTCGTTCGGGCACTCTTGCGGATCGATCCCCTTGAGCAGCGATGAGGTATGCCGGTAGTCGGGGTGAGGTCGAAAGCCAAACGACTCGGCAAACCGGACGGAGCCCTCGACGATCTTCACCAGACAGGCCGGAGAGATCGGCAGCATCGACTGGGTCGTCTCCATCCTCCGAAGCAGTTCCTTGAAATCGCCGGGGGAACCCGCGTCCCAGAAGGTATCTTTCACCCCGAGGCAGTACACATCCACAAGAAAACTCGCAAAGACTAGGCGGCCTTCAACTTCCTGTCGGGCGATCGCCAGGTAGCCGATGCCGTCCTCCCAGAGTTCCGAACCGACATAGGCACCGACGATCGGCCATTTTCCCGCCGGTTGAAGCCGAATGGTGGGATCCTTCGAGTCACGTCGCATCAGCCTGTCACGTTTCTCGGAGCGCTTCGCCTTCTTCTTCGCCAGCTTCTTCTGATCCCCTGCGCCATGCCGTTTGGCCATTTCCGTTACCCCCTGATCATGATGCGATTCGTGCAGAGATCGGCGTCGAGAAGCTTTGGAAATAAACGATAACTCCGGCCGTGGCCGAAGGACATGTCGCATCCCGACATATCATGGCGATCATAACACGCCACAATGGCACTTGACGTACCCGGTTTCACTAGAATTTCAGGTCATTACAAACAAGGAACCTATTGCCGGCGTGTCCTTGCTTCCCCCGGGCTGGTCGCCGTGGACGGCATCGAAGGGTCGGGGGTCCGGGGCTGGCGGGACGGTCGATTCGCCGGGGTCTGGGCGATATCGGAATTCGATGGCCCTTCCGCGGGGGCTTCATCGGCCTCCACGAGCTCAACGCGAAAGTCGTCGAAAAAGGCTTCGCCGTACCCGGCCAAGCCAAAGATGACGGTGAAGGTGCAGTTTGTCGGTGCCTTGCGGTAAATGACAATGCGGGAGAAGCTTGGGATGGGCTCGGACGAGCGGTACTGGAGTTGCTCGCCGCCCAGCGAGTCGCGCACGATAATCCCGCCCATCCCCCCCACGCTCTGAAACGACCGCTTCACCTGGACCGAGATCCGGATCAGGTTCTTGGCCTCGACCTTGATCGGCGGCGTGCGGATCGCAGCCACCGGAAAATCGAAGAACGGCAGGTTGCTATCTAGCTCTTCCTTGTTCGTGGGCTGTACGGACATGCGGATCATGCGGTCCCCCGGCTTGCCAGACTTCCCCGGCACGTCTTCCCGGGGCACGGTGGACATCTGGGCCGTGATCCCCTCGTATTCGTGGTCCAGATTGACCCAGCCGGCCTCGGTCATGGCCCCGGGATCGTCAAAGTTTCCGCTGGGGACACGGTTTGAGCCAAACTTGTAACCCGGTTTGCCGCCGATCCAGTCAAGCCAGAAATAGAGCTCCGGCAAGGTGTTAAACGAAACCATCGGTGCACAGCAGACCGGTTTGAGCAGGACGGGGATCGCCTCGGCCGGTTTTTCTCCCCGCTTGGCAAACGAGGGCCCCGCGGCAGCAGCGAGCTTGGAGTACGCCTTGAGCCAATGACCGAACATCAGCGTCCTGAGTGGGCGGCCTGCCCGTCGTGCTTCCGCCCACGCCAGCGCGAAGTCTTCGCGCTCCTGGGCCTCGCGTGCCGACTTGATCGACGCCTCGGCCTTGGCCATCAGGTCCCGCTCGTCGGTGGGGCGAGTCACGATCCCCGCCTCCGCGCGTTTCTTCAAGTCCGCGTCGGAGTACAGGTGCTGGCCGTCGGCGTTGAGCCGACCGTTGATCTCCGTGACCGATTGAAGCATGAGTTCAGCCTGTTCGATCGCCATTTGCACCGCGACGGGTCGGACGCGTGCAATTGCTGATTCCAGGCGGTCTTTCAACCCCATGTCGGTCGTGCACAGAATCATCGAGGTCATGCTGAATTCATCCAGGATGATCTCGGTTCCCCAGGCAGTATGTTCCCGGGGCAGCACCTTGACCTCGCCCGGGCTCACCTCGAACGCCTGTGCGCTTTCCGGCATGTTGGCACGGATAACCAGGTTTCGCGCGGCCATCTGCGGAGGTTGATACTGTGCGTTGCCAGCATAGTCGGCTAGCAACAGAATGCGCCCTTTGCGCTCGGCGGCGATTGCCGTTGCAAGCATGCCGGGTTTGGGCGGAAACTCCTTTTGCGGTCTGACTTTCGTGCCCATCGCTGAGCCGGGCGGGGGCAAGTCCGGTGGTGGCGGGTCGTAGAGGTTGTAGTCGGGGATCGGGTCTGTACTGCGAGCCAGGATCGACTCGCAGAGGTCGATCTCCTCGTTCAGGATCGCCAGCTCGATGAGCGCGATGCGGCCAGCGGGACGAGTCAATTCGGAACTGGCGATGTAGCCGATACCCCGGTAACCCGCCGCGAACGCCATGAAAGTCATGATGCGAAGCTGTTCGGGGCTGACCTGTGGAATGCCCCAGGCGGGGGGAACATCTTCTCCCCAAATATTGGTTTGCACGATCGCCGGTGCCGTGGCAGGAAGCCAGGCCCAGAACAACCCGGCCAGGTTCGACCGTGCCGCCAGCCTTCTACGCTGTCTGAGGAATTCCAGGCTCTCCAGCGGGTCCTGGCTTGAGGCCCAGGCCACAGGCTGGATGCCAATCGTGTCGAGGTTGCCTGGCGCCCGCGCGTAAAGGGGAATATCGCCGTCCACCCGCGCGGTCGTGATTCGCGAGAAATCGGGGGGAAGCTGGCGCATCGCGGTGACGACTTTTCGTGCTCGGGTAAGCTCGTCGTTGCGCGCTTTGAGCGACCGCTTCCGACCCAGGCCTTCGCCCATGTCCCAGAAGGCAACGAAGTCCTTGTACGGGTATTTCTCAACCTCCTCCAGCAGTGCCTGGGGATCGTCCCGTGATGTGATCGACGACAGTCGAGGCATGAGCAGGAAGCCCGTGTCGATGGCGGTCTTGATCCGCTCGGGCTCCGATTTGCGATCATCCACCAGCAGATCGAACCCGTGCCTGCGCAGCACGGTGACATCCGCGCCCGGTGCGTCGATCGCCGTAGGCAGCCAATCGCGATACTTGCGATCCTCTCCCAGTCTGCGTAGACGGTTACGGTCGAGGCGGATCATCGGGTCGATGCCCGCCTTGCCCGTCCCGGGGGTGGTCCCGCCTGCACGCTTGTTAGGTGAGCCTTTGCGGGCTTCGGGTACCGTCCAGGATGCCAGAAGTTCGCCGGGAACGGGAGCGACCGAAAGATCGTCAAGGTAGACTTCGGAAGGTCCGGGACCACCCATCAAATTCACAACCAGGCGTTCCAGGTACGCGCCTTTCAAACTGACGGGCCGTCGCGACGAGGCGCGGAGCACTCGCGCCTGACGCTCGATCGACGGCAGCAAGTCGGTCAGCTCCAGCCTCTGCCAGCGATCGACCCGATCGTAAATCGTCCCCATGATCATGACGAACGACGGTGCACGAGTCTCGGCATCGACATCCGACGGCAGAACCACGCGCCGAAAACCTGAACTCCGGCGCGATTGGCCCGGACATAGACAGCCGCCTGAAGCTTGTCGGTGACCGGAATCTTGGGCAAAGCGTAGCTGACGAAGAACTGACTGCCGGTATCGGCTTCAAATTGAAAATGCTCGGAATGATTGCCGTCATGAGCGGCGCGAACCGACCTGTCCTGGGCAATCAAGTTGATCGAAGTGTCTGTGTGCTCGCGTTCCCAGGCAATCTGGGAAGACTCGAAGCTGTCGTGGAGACTGACGGCGGGCGTTTTCGGATCATCCTCATTGCCCTTCGGCTGAGCGCCCAGCGCGGCGAGCAACCCGGTCGAGACCACCATCGCGATCCAGCGGCGATCGATTCGCATTGGCTCGAGACCTCCGTGTGCGCGGCAAACTCACTTCGCGGGACGCGCAAGGAGCTGCCAGACCGAGCCGAGATCCATGGGATTCTTGTCCTCGGGGGCTCCCTCCCCCAATCCAATCGTCCACCGTGGAGGGGATCCTCTGGATATTTTGCGGATCCTAGCCAGCTTGCCCCAACTCGTGAAGGGCAAACACGAACACTTCGGAGCGGTCGTTCTCTCCCACTCCCGAACTCTCGGGTCCGGGGAGGTGTAGCCTCAGTGACCGTCCCGGAGATCGATACTGAGCCTCGCAACGACTGCATCCAACGCAAGGATCATTGCATCATTGAGCGCACGGCGCCGACCGTTCCATGATTGAGTTGAAAAACGAAATGCCGGAGGAACGTGAGGAAAGTCACCGTGATAATGTGCAGTTCGCTGCTCCTCCGACGCGACCTCGCGTTACGTGGATCAGATCGGACTTCGACCCGGGTCCGACTTCCGGCTGCGGAGCATCTCATTGCGAACCGCACAAGCGAGGTCAACAATGGGGTGACGGGGAGCAATGTCGGAGCCCGCCTTACGGTCAACCTGATGATATCGCTTCCCGGCCACAGCCCGCATCCGGACAGCCGTGCGGACGGGCGAGACTTTGAATGGTCATCGACGCTGAGGTTGTTGTGCGTGGTGGCGTTCGATCCTCAAACCGGGTGCTGCCAACTCGCGATCGATCTTGAATGACGACAATCATCGCTTGAGGCGAGCCGCGCCCGTGTGCATCCGAAATCGCAGCCGTCGCTGGGCTGCGGGATGAGATCACACGCCCTGGCAACGACCGCGATCATCGTGGATCTGGAACCTATCCTTGTTAAGGATACAGTCATGCCGCATCGACTCTCCGCTCTTGGCGTCACGCTGGTTCTATTGTCCTTGCTGGCCACACCGGTCCGTGCTCAGCGGGAACGCGTTATAGCCTCGCTCCTGGAGCAGGTAGAACGCACCACGATTGCCCTCGACGGTATCTGGCAGGTTGCCGATGGGAAATCGGCTGAGACCATTCCGGCGTCCTTCGAACACACCGCGCCAGTGCCTGGCTTGACCAACCTTGCCGATCCTCCTTTTGCCGACGTTGACGCATTCGTGAGTCGCGAGCATCTGGCTAACCGCATCCGCGCCAGCCTGTCTCCGGCGTCGTGGCTGAAGCAGTACTGGAAGGGCAAGGTCGACCAGGACCGCGACTACTTCTGGTATCGCCGAACCTTTCGTGCCCCGGCTCGTCGCGCAGTGGCCTTGCTCAAGATCAACAAGGCGCAGTTCGGCACTGCCGTCTGGCTCAACGGCCAGAAAATAGGCGAGTATCCGGGATGTTTCACGGCGAGCTTCTTCCCTCTGGATCGCTCCCTCGCGTGGGAGGCCGAGAACACTCTCGTGGTCCGCATCGGTGCTCATCCCGCAGTACTGCCGGACGATTTCCCGACCGGTTCAGATTTCGAGAAGAACACGTGGACGCCCGGCATCTATGACAGCGTCTCGTTGATCTGCTGCGACAATCCGGCCATCGAGACGCTCCAGGTTGCGCCTCGGATCGCCACGGGTGAGATTGTCGTGCAAACGCGGCTGAAGAATCACGGCGCCACGGCAGTGACGACGTCCCTGGGACATTCGGTCACCACCTGGAAGGGTGGGCAACCCGTTGCCGATGCGCGTCTGGCGGCGGTTGTCATCGGGCCGGGCGAAGAGAAGGTTCTCACGCAGTCCATCAAGATTGCGCACGCCCACCTCTGGTCGCCCGAAGACCCATTCCTTTATATGATCAAGACGTCGACCGGTGGAGACACCCTCACAACCCGTTTTGGAATGCGTGAGTTCCGCCTCGATCCGACCACGAAGCGAGCTTACCTCAATGGCCAGGTTTACTACCTGCGCGGCTCGAACATCACGCTTCATCGGTTCTTCGAAGATCCCCTCTGCCGCGATTTGCCGTGGCGTGATGCCTGGGTCCGCAAACTGCTCGGCGAGCTGCCAAAGAAGATGCACTGGAACTACTTCCGCTTTTGCATCGGGCCGGTGCCGGATCACTGGCTTGATGTCTGCGACGAGGTGGGACTCCTGATCCAGAACGAATTCTTTGTCTGGACCGGCGGCCCCGGCTGGTACGAGGGTTATTCGCGCAGCTATGACACCGACGAGATGATCCACCAGTACAAGGACTGGATGCGCGACAACTGGAATCATCCCAGTGTGGCCGTCTGGGACGCCAATAACGAGACCAAGAACGAGACGTTCGCCAGCGCCATCATCCCGGCGGTGCGCGGACTCGACCTCTCGAATCGTCCCTGGGAAAACAGCTATAACACGCCGGCCGGGCCCAACGATCTGGTCGAGGATCATCCGTACCTGATGAGCGACGCCCATTTTGATAAGCCCAGGTTCAAGATGACCGACCTGGAAACCATGGATGGCAAACCGCGCGGCAACCTGCCGTCCAGTAAGCACGCCACGATCATCAATGAATACGGCTGGCTCTGGCTGAACCGCGATGGCACGCCGACACTCTTGACCGAGAAAGTCTATGCCCACTTGATGGGCAAGAACGTGAGCCCCAGAGAGCGGCTCGACATGTACGCCTATCTTCTGGCGCGAAGACCGAGTTCTGGCGTGCCCACCGCCAGTATGCGGGGATCGTCCACTTCGTTTACCTCACGTGCAGCTACCCGGGCGTTTACACGGCCGATCACTTCCGCGACGTGGCGAAGCTGGAACTCGACCCGGCATTTCAAGACTACCTGGGCGAAGCATTCAAGCCGCTTGGTGTGTACCTGAACTTCTTCCAGCCCACGCTGAAGGCCGGCGGATCGCGCGAATTCACCATCATGATGATCAACGATGAGGCCCGGCCGATCCGTGGGCAGTTGACACTCTCGCTCGAGACAAAATCGGGCGAAGTGCTGGCACACGGAGAACAGCCCTTCGCCCTTGACGCGCTCGGCTCGGCTACTTACCGCACCGCGCTGGCGATTCCCGGCCGCACGGGCGGCTGCGTGCTCAGAGCGATTGCTCGCCCCGACCAGAAGAACGGTGAAGCCACGGTGTGTCGCCGCTGGACCTCGATCATAGATTGACTTCGCCAGGATTGAGCCAAGGAGCAAGACCCGTGAAGACGCTGTTGTTGGCGGGCTTTTGTGCCATCTCGCTGGTCGCCTCGGCCTTGAGTCGGCGCGCAGCCGACGCCCCGAAAGTCATCGCGCTTGATCCGTCGGCGCCCGGCCGCGTGTTCGAGGGTATCGGGGCCGTCAGTGCGGGCGCGTCCACGCGGCTGCTTCCCGACTACCCGGAACCGCAGCGCAGCCAGATCCTCGATTATCTCTTCAAGCCTCGCTTCGGCGCCGGCTTCCAGCATCTGAAGGTCGAGATCGGCAGTGGCGAGAATTCCACTTGCGGCAGCGAACCCTCCCACGCGATCACTCGCGAGGAGCTGGCGGACCCCCAACCCCGCGGCTACGAGTTCTGGCTCATGGCCGAGGCCCGCAAGCGCAACTCGCGGGTGATTCTCGACTGCCTGCCCTGGGCCTATCCGCAATGGGTCGGGAACCGGTTCTCGAAGCAGTCGGCCGAGTGGTTCGTGGCGTTTCTCCAGGCCGCGCAAGCACCATGGCCTGGAGATCGACTGGATCTCGGCGGCCCAGAACGAGAACGGAACGGACTTGAATTGGATCGCCAGGTTCCTCCGTCCGGCGCTCGACGCTCGCGGCTTCGCCAAGGTCAGGCTCCAGGCCCCGGACGACGACAGCGAGCACTGGCAGATCTTCGACCTGCTGGAAAAAGACCGAGAGCTGGACCGGCTGATCGGCGCGGTGGGCTACCACTACGTGGACGGCCGCGAGCCCTGGCAGATCGACCAGCGCACCGGCCGCGACGCGACGGAGAAGGCCAGGCGCTCCGGCAAGCCGCTCTGGGCCAGCGAGGAGTGGAGCCAGTCGGGCGGCCATTGGGGCGACAACGGTGCGCTCTACCTGGCCCGGTTGATGAACAAGCTCTACACCCGCGACCGCATCACCAAGTTCGAGATCTGGTGCCCGATCGATTCGATCTACGACCAGATCGCCTGGCCTGACACCGGTGTGATGCAGGCCGATACGCCGTGGTCCGGCCACTACACCGTCTGGCCGGCCGTCTGGGCCGTCGCGCACACGACGCAGTTCGCCGAACCCGGCTGGCTCTACATCGACCCGGCCTGCGGGCAGCTTGACCCCCAGACCTGGCGCGGCAGCCACGTGGGCCTGCGAAACCCGCGGACTGGCGACTGGTCGCTCATCGTCGTCACGGGGCGGCCGCGGTCGATCCGGCTGGAGATCGTCTCGGGGCTGAAGACCGGCACGGTCCACGTCTGGAGATCGACGGCCGATGAGCAATTCGTGGAACTGCCACCGCTCCAGCCCAGCGGCGGCGCCGTCGAAGCTCAGCTCGCCGGGGACACCGTCTACAGTTTCACCACCACCACGGGGCAGCAGAAAGGCTCGCACGGTACTCCCCCGCCGGAGCGCAAGCCGTTTCCCCTTCCCTTCTCTGAGGACTTCGAGAGTGTTCGCCCGGGCGCCACGCCGCGATACTTCTCCGACCAGAAGGGCACGTTCGAGGTCTGCCGCTGGCCGGCCGGCGGACAGTGCCTCGCGCAGATTGTGCCGGCCCAGGGGATTCTCTGGTACAACAACTGGCTGCTCAAGCCGCATACCCTCTTCGGCGATCCAGACTGGCGCGACACCGTCATCGAGGCAGACGTCCTGCTGGCCGGCGGCGACGTCGAAGTCGGCGGCCGCTACGCCGACCGCGACAAGCTCGGCTATCGCTGGATCTTGGCCCACGACGGCCGCTGGCAGTTGAACTGGCAGTACGCGTGCCTGACATCGGGTCAGATCGAACACTTTGACCCAGCCGCATGGCATCACCTTCGCCTCACGCTCAAGGACCATCAAATCCTTGGAGCCATCGACGGCCACCGCCTGGCGGCTCTCACCGACAAGTCCCGCGCCGCGGGGATGGCCTTCCTGGCCAGCACTTATGACCGCAATCTGTTCGACAACGTCCGCGTGACCCCAGCGACCCATCTTGAACCCTGACGATGTTGATTGTCAGGTTTTTTTAAGATTATCAAATGTTGAAATTCTATGGAGCAGAATGATGTACCGCACTAATTTATATATGATATTCCTTGGCGTTAGTCTGAGCTTGCCCCTCGGCCGCCCGGCGCCGGCCGCCGAGCCCCGTCAGGTCATCTCGCTTAACGGTACGTGGCAGATCGCCGATGGGCGGATGGACGTGGCGCCCACGAGGTTCGGGCGGACCGTACCCGTACCGGGGCTGGTCTCGCTGGCGATGCCGTCCTTTGAAGACCCGCCCGGTCCCAAGGTGGCCGATCGGGGGCGGTTCCCGCAGAAGGACCCGAAGCGGGATGCGTTCTGGTATCGCCGTTCGTTTCCCTTTGAAGGACCGTTGCCGGCCGTTGCGTCGCTGAAGGTCCACAAGGCCATGTTCGGCTCCAAAGTATTCCTCAACGGACAGACCCTGGGTGAGCACTTGCCCAGCTTCACGCCAGGTGACTTCGACGCAAGACCAGCCCTGAAGATTGGCGAGAATGAGCTGTTGATCCGCGTGGGCGCCGATCGCGACGCGGTCGGACCGGCGGTGCCTTCCGGGTTCGATTTCGAGAAAGAACGGTACATCCCCGGCATCTTTGATTCGGTGGAGCTGATCACGAGCGGCACGCCCCATTTCACAACCGTGCAGACCGCGCCCGACATCGCTTCCAAAGCGGTCCGCGTGCAGGCCGTTGTGCGCAACGAAGGACCGCCTGCCACAAGCACATTCTCGTTCACGGTACGCGAGGCTCGCTCCGGCCGCGTTGCCGGCCAGCTCAAAGCGGCTGCCGTGGTTTTCAACAAGGGCATGGAGACGACGCTCGACGTGCGGATTCCGATCGCCCATTGCCGGCTCTGGTCGCCTGAGGATCCGTTCCTGTACGTGCTCGAAGCAGACAGCGCCGGGGACCAGTTCCGGACGCGATTCGGGGTCCGCGAGTTTCGGTTCGATCCCGCGACCGGCCGCGCCATGCTCAATGGCCGGCCATACTTCATGCGGGGCAGCAACATCACGCTCTACCGCTTCTTTGAGGACGTCGAGTGCAAGTCCCGCCCCTGGGACGCCGACTGGGTGCGAACGCTCCATCAGCGGGTCAAGGACATGCACTGGAACTGCTTGCGCTACTGCATCGGCTTTCCGCCGGAGTCCTGGTACGACGTCGCGGACGAGCTGGGCATCCTGATCCAGGACGAGTTCCCCCTCTGGCATGGCGGCTGGGAGAACTGGCCGCCCGCACTGAAACGGGACGAACTGGCCCGCGAGTACGCCGAGTGGGTGCGCGAGCGCTGGAACCATCCGAGCGTGGTCGTCTGGGACGCCAGCAACGAGACCTTGTCCCACGAGACTTCGCCCGCCGTCGCCAGGGTGCGCGGGCTCGACCTGTCGAACCGGCCCTGGGACAACAGCTACATGCCAGCGCAGGCGCCCGGCGATAGTTTCGAGTCCCATCCCTACCACTTTGGGAATCCGCACTACCGGTTGAGCGATCTGGCCACAGCCGACCCGGTCCCGCAGGGCAACGTAACGCCCAACGACGGCCGGCACGCGGTGATCATCAACGAGTATGGCTGGCTCTGGCTCAACCGCGACGGCACGCCGACCACTCTCACCCGCGAACTCTATGCGAACCTGCTTGGCGCTCACGCGAAGACCTCGCAGCGGCGCGAACTTTATGCGCGGTACACGGCCGCCGAGACCGAATTCTGGCGTGGTCATCGCAAAGCGGCCGCCGTGATGCACTTCACGACCCTGGGCTATTCTCGGGCCGACGGCCAGACCAGCGATCACTGGCTCGATGTCGGCCGGCTCGAGTGGGAACCGAAGTTTGTTCAGTACGTGCGTGACGCGTTCGCGCCGGTCGGCCTGATGATCGACGCCTGGGCAGAAGAATATCTCGCCAGCGAGAACCAGAAGATCCACGTCGTGGCCTTCAACGATCTGGATGAGCCGTGGAAGGGGACGGTTCATTTCCGTCTGCTGCGGGAGGCAAGCCCGATTCTGGAGGAGAGCCAGGACATCGATCTCCCCGCGCTGGAGAGCAAGAGTCTGAATTTCGCCGTGACCATGCCAATCGATAAAGGCTCTTATCAGCTCGAGGCCTCGTTGCTTGGCCCCGGGGACGAGCCCGTGCGCAGCCGGCGCGATTTCCAGATCGTGAGCGAGGCCGAACGCAAGGCGCGGCTGGGTATCGCGGTGGGTCGTCCGGTAAGAGCGTCTTCCAGCCTCGTCAAAGACGGCGCCACGGCGCCGGAGGCGGCCGTGGACGGCCGGCCCGAGACCCGCTGGTCGTCGGAGTTTTCGGATCCGCAGTGGCTCGCGGTGGATCTGGGCTCCGTGGTCCGGGTCAGCCGCGTCGAGTTGCTCTGGGATCCCGCGTTCGGCCAACGCTATGCGATCCAGGTCTCGACGGACGGTCAGACCTGGACCGACGTGTATCAGACCAGCACCGGTCGCGGCGGTACCGAGACCGTTCGCTTCAAGTCCGTGGAAGCGCGCTGGGTCCGCTACGCCGGTCAGACCCGCGGCACCGTCTACGGGCACTCGCTACGCGAGTTCCGCGTGTTTCCGTAAGTTGTCGGAAAACCCGGAAAAGCCGCCGCTCGAACCAGCCCCTGGGCCATGCACGTTGCTACGCCCGTTGATCCGTGACTTCGCGCAGAGAATGGATCACGGTTCGAATTTCGCGTCGATCCGATCTCTCAAGCCGCCGTAGACCAGACCTTTCACGAGGTCTCTGGCGTAGAAGTCGTGCGGGAAGCCAAGTTCGATCTGGCTCACGCAGTCCAGCCGTTTGACTTGCTCGCTGTTCAAGTTCACGTCGAGGCAAGCGAGGTTGTCACGGAACTGGTCCAGCCGCCTGGCTCCGATGATGGGTATCACAGGCAGGGGCCGGAGCCGTAGCCAGGCGAGAGCGACCTGCGCCAGGGAGCAGCCGACCTCGCGGGCAACCGCCTGGATATCGGCGACAATGGCTTTCGCTCGCTCGTCAGACCGATTGTAGCCCTTCATCATTTCGCTATTCATCCGGGCGTCCGCTGCCGCCTTGCCGTCGACATACTTGCCCGTGAGCACGCCGCCTGCGAGGGGCGACCAGGCCGTCACGCCCAGCCCGAGCGCTCGGCCATCGGCAACAGCTCCCGCTCGACCGTCCGCTCGATCAGGCTGTACTCGATCTGCAGCCCGACAAAAGGCGTCCACGCCCGCAACTCGGCCAGAGTGTGGGCCCGAGCCACTGCCCAGGCCGCCATGTCCGAGACTCCGGCGTGGAGAATCTTCCCCTGCCGAACAAGGTCATCGAAGCCGCGCATCACTTCATCCAGCGGCGTGATCTTGTCCCAGATGTGCAGCCAGTAGAGATCGATGTAGTCGGTCTGGAGCCGTTTGAGGCTGCCCTCGACGGCCCGCATCATATTCTTGCGCTGGTTGCCGCCCGCGTTGGGATCGCTGCCCGGCGTCGCATTGGTGTACTTTGTCGCGAGGACCAAAGAATCTCTGCGTCCCTTGAGGAACTCGCCCAGGAAACTCTCGCTGCTTCCATTAGTGTAGATATTTGCCGTATCGATGAAATTTCCGCCCGCCTCGATGAAAGCGTCGAGGATCTGGCGGCTCTCATCAGGCGACGAGCCCCAGCCCCAATCTTCCCCGAACGTCATCGTGCCAAGACACAATTCCGAGACTCGCAGGCCGGACTTGCCAAGCAACCGGTATCGCATCAGTTATTGCTCCGTACTGGCATGACTCGATCCGGTATCCCAGCACCGGTGCTTTGTTGACTTTCCCGAAATGCCAGATTGAACGTGACCATTACTCGTGCATCGGGAAATTCCGTAACCATACATAACTCATCGAACGGCAGCTATATTTCATTAGACAACGCAAGAATCGGTACACCCCGGCGTCCGATCGCTCGCACATTGCCAAACTTGCAAATGCGACCGCCTTCTGCACAACGATCGTCCCAACTCCTCAAGGACGTCAGAATTACCAGATATCAAAGCACTGAACGGACTGTATCATGTCCCATCTCAACGAAGATCCCAGGACCTTACAAGATAGCAGACCCGTCCCCAGCGCTGACATGACGCGCGAGCGTCGTCAGTGGGTCCGGTTCGTCTTTCCCGAACTGGTGACAAGGCTTAGCTGGGTCGACGGCATGGAGACTATCACACACCTGGTCAACCTTGTTAATGTAAGCGCCAACGGCGTCGCGGTGATTATCGAAGTCAAGCCTCCCACAAACCGGCCCTGCACGATCCTTTTCAATAATGGAGGGGTCTTGACCGGACCGATTCCCGCAAGCGTCATCTCGGTCGAGAACACACAGGGGAATAGGTACTTCGTCAGGATGAGATTCGACCCGGTGCCCGCGACCGAAAGTCTGTCCCGACATCAAAAGGAGCGTCGAGCCTGGCAGCGAGTGATCCCTCGTGAGCGTCGGGCCTCTCTCTCCTGGCAAGTTAATGATCATCCCATCGCCGTGCCAGGTGATACGCAGGACATCAGCGGCGGCGGGATCGCCGTCAAGACGGAGGTTTCCCCGCCTTGGAACCAGGCTATCTGGCTCTCAATCGGACCGGCTGGTGAGGACGTAGGTCCTGTCGAGTGCCGGTTGGTCGGGGTCCAGCCAGATCAGGCGGGCAAGATCATCGCTCGTCTTGCGTTCGTCGATCTTTGCCCGTTGGACCTTTACCATGTCGCTCTCGGAGATTCAAAGTAACCCAGGACTCCACGAGTCGCCGGTTGGGACACGGTCTGAGCAAGGTGACAACATTTCTACCGATCGCGGATGCCACAACGGCAACTCCTCCCTCCACAAGTTTCTCCATTCTACGTGATCTCATCGCGGGTCCCGACTGATCGACCGATGGCTCGAGGGTGCAAATCAACGACCACCGGAAGAGCCGGTGATATGAGGAAGGCTCTTGGAGGCGCCGTTACTCGGGGTTACCTCGTCCGGTCCAACGGCCCACGGAGAATACCTCGCTGATCGAGGTGACACCTGACCTGCTGGCCAACCAAGCCGGTTGTGCTCACAAAGCATCCTCGAACCCAACGTTCTCGGCAGGTTGGTCTCTTGTCCAACAGCCGTCGGGAAATCGGACACACGCTGGAAACGGCGAAAACTTTAGGAGTCGCACCGCCATGGGCGGTGAATTTGCTCTGGACCGAGTCTCTCACGGAGAGGTGCCATCTCGGACTGAACGGATGATTTTTACGACGGAACTGCGCCGATGGGCGCATACTCAGAATAGAGTGCCTGTTTTTCCCTGTCCGATTCTCGTCTGTCTTGTCAATTCGGAGAGGTCGCTTGCCCAGCCAGCGGTGGAAAGGTCCGTGCACAAGAGCCGCCACTGGCTGGGCCGACGCATGGGTGCAGCCGCCGAGGACGAAAGAAATGCGGACAGCCAAGCCGAAAAAGCCCCAGCGGGACCACAAAAGTTGCAGAACAAAGCCATTCGAGTGTTCGATGCTACTTTCTACTGCTAAACGACTTGAGACCGACGCATAAACGATAAAAAATACGAAACAAACCCAATCTGCGGGATTCCGAAAGGGAGATCCGAAGGATGGATCCCACTGTGATTGCTTGCTTTCGGATCGGCCAGTTTTGGGTCTCTTGAACTGTCTTCAGCGAACAAGCCTGCGAGCACACGGTACCTCGGGACCACGGGAGGAATCAGAGGGAGCTCTGTGTTGTGACCAGCAAGTTTTCGTAAGCGGTACATCTTAGCTAGCCGGAGAAATTGTCGCTTCCCGACGACCTTGCCCAGATTTGCGTGTTACATTAGAGCAGCACCTGTTGGGAGAGCTGCATCTATGAGTAACGTGATAACTCCTCCGAGGGGTCTGGTCAGCGACCAGGTTCCTCTCGGGCTGATTGAATTGAAACAGCGAATCGCCGCGCAACCGGCGGAGATCCGGGCCGAACTCGAACCTCTCGTTGAAGACGTGATGGAAGACGCACGGTTTCGGGGGCGGGCGATGGGTCTGGCGCGAGATGCTCTGGAGCGGTTCCGGCTCGAGCTGGCGATGCTCGAATTCGACCTCGACGAAACCCGGCGCGAGCGGGAGGCGTTGAAGGCGATGCTGGAATGAGTCTCGATTGAAAGTCAATTGTCAGCGCCGGGTGCGACGTCTTGGCTGGGCCAGCCAGGCCGTGACGACGCGGCCAACTTCGGCCAGGCTCTCGGCCGAACAGTTCTTGGGCAGATCGTCGGCCTTGTGCCAGTACGGATAATCGAAGTCAATCAGGTCGATGGCGGGGATGCTGGCATTATTGAGCGCCAGGTGATCATCGAGCACTTCCCGGCCAACGCGAAACTTGAAGCCTTTGGCGTCGAGCTGGCGGGCAACGGCCCAGACATCACGGACGAGATTGGCGGCGAGGTTGAGGCTGTTCGGCTCCTGGTTGATCTGGAGCTTGCTGCCGCCGATCATGTCGAGTACCAGTCCCGCCGCGTAGCGACTACGACTGCCCCGCGCCTCGACGTCTTCAACATAAGACCTCGCAAATTCCTTGGAGCCCAGGAAGTACTCACCCTGCGTATCGGGATGGCGGCCGTAAACGAGTTCTTCGCCGTCAAAGATTACAAGGTCCACACCCCAAGGTGTGTTCAGTTCGTTCAGATGATGGGCCATCTCCATCAGCAAGGCCACACCCGAGGCTCCGTCGTTCGCACCCAGGAACGGCAGCTGTCGCCGCGTGAGATCGGTCTCTTCATCGGGGTGGGGGCGGGTGTCGTAGTCAGCGCCGATGACCACGCGCTCTCTGCGTTCAGGATGCCATGAGCCGATCAGGTTTGCCATGTTGACCCGTTCACCAGTGAGCGGATGCTGGGTCGAGAACGGCTGCTCGCGGACCTTGGCGCCCATGGCCTTCCAGTGGTCGCCGACCATCTTTCGCTGGCGGGTGTTGGCCTCGGATCCGGCGATTCTGGGCCCAATCTCGCAGATTTTCTCCAGGTAACCAAAGGCACGCTGGCCATCGATGGGAGCCGGTGTGGCGGCCATGGCGGAATTGGCCTCCAGCGAGCCTAGCCATGAAGAGAAGGAGAGGGACACGGCGGCCAGAATGAAAAGCAGGCCAAGGGCGACCAGTAGCCCCCCCACCAGCCGCTTGCCTCTCCAGCCCGAGGCATTGCCGTCACGTTCCATGCCATCCACTCCTTCGCGAAACCTCTCGATTGATCGTCATGCTCGCTGCTCCGGTTCCGACCATATCTATAGGGTGAACTCTGGATAGGTCCGCAGCAAAAGCGCCAGTCGCTCCATCGGCAGGCCGACCACGTTGGAAAAGCTTCCCTGAACCACCGTTACGAAAGGGTCGTCGTCTTGCACGCCATAGCCGCCCGATTTGCCCGCCCACCGGTTGGACTCAAGGTATTCGGTCCGCTCGTCCTCTCTCAACGGGCGGAATTGGACAATGCTGCGTTCGACGGCCCCGATCCATTCATCGCGTTCAGCCCGGTACAGACAGAGGCCGGTGATCACATCCGTGTCGTGGCCTTCCTGGAGCCGGATCATTCGCATTGCGTCGGCCCGATCGAGCGGCTTGTTGAGGATCTGCGTCTCCACGGCACAGACCGTGTCGGCAGCCAGAATCAGTCCGGATCGCCTGCGCCGGGCCACGGCCGTCGCCTTGCGCCAGGCCAGCTCAGCCGCGTATTGCCAGGGCTCCGTCCCTTCCGCCGGGTCGGGTTCGGGGATTCCCGAAGGATCAACCTCGAACGAATAGCCCGCCTCCGCGAGCAATTGCCGACGTCGAGGCGAGGCGCTGGCCAGGATCAACGTCGGCATCATGGACGCTCTGGGCCGCTCCATACCAGGACTCTCAGCCAACTCGCTCAAACGAACTTCGATCCTACGCCACCGCCCTCTTGCCAACAAGTCGGAAACCTTGGACCGTATTATAAGGAGTGTGATCGACGCACGTCTCCGGGACGCACATCATGTGGCGGCATCAATTCGTGATTGCTATTAGAACTTTGGTTCTTGCGCTGTCTTCCGTGGTCATGGCCGCCCCTCAGGATGGCCGACCCGTTGTTTCCCCGTCCAGCGTTCAGCCTGCGCACGGCATGAGCCCACAGCAGTCGCTGAAGACGATTCGTGTGCCTCCGGGCTTCAAGGTTGAGCTCACGGCCAGTGAGCCGCTGGTGCAAGACCCGATCGCGCTCGACTGGGGCGCCGACGGCAAGCTCTGGGTGGTGGAGATGGGTGATTATCCGCTCGGCGTCGATGGCAAAGGCAAACCCGGCGGCGTCGTACGGTACCTGGAAGACAGCAACGGCGATGGAGTTTACGACAAGGCCACCACCTTTCTGGATGGCCTGCCGTTTCCCACCGGAGTGATGCCCTGGCGCAACGGCGTGCTGGTGGCCGCGGCTCCCGATATCTTCTATGCCGAGGACCGCGACGGCGACGGCAAGGCAGATTATCGCGAGACCCTCTTCACGGGGTTTGGCCAGGGGAACCAGCAGCATCGGCTCAACGGCTTCGACCTTGGGCTCGACGGATGGGTTTACGGGGCCAATGGCGACAGCGGCGGCACAATTCGCTCGATCAAGACGGGCAAGGTCGTTTACATCCAGGGCCGCGACTTTCGGTTCCATCCCGACACGGGCGAATTCGAGGCCGAGAGCGGGCAGACGCAATACGGCCGGCATCGCGACGACTGGGGCAACTGGTTTGGAACGAATAATCCCTCGTGGGGCTGGCATTTCGTGCTCAGCGAGTCCGACCTGAAGCGCAATCCCAACTACGCCGCGCCCGATCCCAGGCAGCAGCTCGAGCCTGACACCAGGCTTTATCCGATCAGCCGCATACTGGAGCGTTTCAACGATCCCGGAGCGGCCGGCCACGTGACCTCGGCCAACAGCCCGACGCCCTATCGCGACGATCTCTTGGGAACCGGGTTCGCCACCAGCCTGTTCGTCAGCGAGCCGGTACACAACCTGGTTCACCGGATGATCCTGGAGCCCAACGGGGTAACTTACCGCGGTGTTCGGGCCGCAGGGGAGACCAAGAGCGAGTTCCTGGCCTCGAGCGACAACTGGTTTCGGCCCACTCAACTCAAAACCGGGCCCGACGGATCGCTCTGGGTCGTCGACATGTACCGCGCGGTCATCGAACATCCGGAATGGATTCCGGCCGCCGTCCAGAAGCGGATCGACCTCCGCGCCGGGAGCCAGGAAGGGCGAATCTATCGGGTTTATCCCGATGATCGGCGACCGCGCCCGATCCCGCGACTCGATCGGCTCGACACGTCGGGCCTGGTCGCGGCCCTGGACTCCTCGAGCGGATGGCAGCGCGACACGGCCCAGCGGCTATTGCTGCACGCGAACGACCGCGCGGCGATCGAGCCGTTGCGCGCGCTCGTTCGATCCACGAACCGGCCGCAGACCCGGCTCCAGACCGTCTGGACACTGGCTATCCTGAACGGACTGGACGAGGGCACGGCGCTTACCGCGCTCGCAGATCCTCATCCTCTGGTTCGTCGCGGCGCGATCAAGGTGGGCGAGCAATTACTGAAGATTGCTCCCCGGTTCGCCCAACAGGTTCTCCGGGCGGCTGACGACTCCGATGCTCGCGTCAGGTTTCAGCTCGCGCTCTCACTGGGTAACTGGGACGATGCCCGCGCGGGGGCTACCCTGGCGCGAATTCTCCGCCGCGACCCGTATGACCCGTGGATCCGCGCGGCGGTATTGACCTCCGCCTTGCCGCACGTGACGGGCTTACTCGTCGAGCTGTTCCGGCCCGGCGTCGAGCCGCCACCACTGGCTGTGGTCGCGCCGCTGGTCGTGCTTGCGGGATCGGGTTGTGACCGGCCGGCAATCAATGCGTTGATGAGCACGATCGGGACGCCAGCAGGGAAGGGGGGGGCATACGCATCATGGCAATACGCCGCGCTTCGGGGACTGCTCGAAGGTTCCGCCCGTTCTCGTCAGCCGATCGACCTGGCCCATGAGCCGCGGTTGCACGGGCTGCTCGATGCAGCCCGCCGACTGGCTCGCGACGACGCGGCCTCGCAAGCGGATCGGATTCTCGCCGTCGAGCTGATCCAGACCTGCGCGGCCACCAGCGAGGAAGACTGCGCGCTGCTCGTTGATCTGCTATCGCCCCGCTTTCCGGTCGCCATTTCGCGTGCGGCCATCGAGGCGATCGGGCGGTTGGCCGTTCCCCGGTTGCCCGAACGCCTGCTTGCCGGCTGGAAAAGCTACGCGCCGGCGATTCGCAGTTCGATTATCGACATCCTGCTCAGCCGGCGGGGCTGGACCCTGTCGTTGCTCGCGGCCATCGAGGCGGCTCGCGTTTCCCCCGGCGAGATCACTTTAGCCCAGCGCAACATGCTGCTGGCAAGTCGCGACCCGGAAACCCGGCGGCGGGCGCAGACCGCGTTCTCGATGGTCGAGCAGTCACGGCAGAAAGTGATCGAACAATACCTGCCCGCAATCGCTCTGAAGGGCGACGCAACCACGGGGAAGGCCGTTTTCACACGAGTCTGCGCCACCTGTCATCGGCTAGACGATCTGGGCTTCGAGGTCGGGCCGAATCTCGGAGCACTGAAGGAAAAAAGCAGGGAGGCGCTCTTGATCTCGATTCTCGACCCCAATCGCGCGTTCGAGTCTCGTTACGCCAACTTCACCGTGGCGACCAATGACGGTCGCCTGATCGCCGGCCTGATCGCCAGCGAGACGGCCAACTCGGTGACGCTCCGCCGCGAGGACGGCAAGGAAGATGTCGTGCTCCGCAGGGACATCGAGGAGATGACGGCGTCCAGCAAATCGCTGATGCCCGAAGGACTAGAGAAAGACCTGACCGTACGCGACATGGCCAACCTGATCGCCTTTCTGGAATCAGTAGAGCCGACGCCCAAGCCGTTCCAGGGCAATCGTCCCCGGGTTGTGAAGCCCGGTCCCGACGGCAAGATCACCCTGAGCGCCGCCGATGCCGAGATCTACGGTGACCGTCTGACCTTCGAAAGTCGCCCAGAACGATCTTGGTTACTGGATGGCCCCCAATGACCACGCCGTCTGGAAATTCGAAGTGCCTGGACCGGGCGAGTACGCCGTCTGGCTGGACTGGTCCTGCTCCAACGACTCGGCCGGAAACATGCTCGAGGTCTGCGTCGGCAGCCAGCGGGTCCGATTCAAGGTCGCCGGTACCGGAACCTGGGACCATTTCACGTTGAGCAAGATCGGTCATCTGGAGCTGTCGGGAAGCAAAGTCCGGCTGGAAGTCAGGCCGGCTGCCGCGCCCCACAATGACCTTCTCGACCTCCGCCACATCGAGCTTCGTCCCCTCGGTCCAGCCCGCCAGGTTTCGTCGGCCGGGCCGGATCGGGCAGCCGGGCCTGACTCAGACGAACTGGCCGCTCGCAGGGAGGATTGAATTCATTCCATGGCAAGACCCACCGACGTCCGCCCGGTTGCCGCGGCCCTCTACTTCCTGCCCATCAAGACTCGGATGCCTCTCAAGTTCGGTCCGGAGATCACCACCGAGGTGACCTGCGCGCGGATTCGCGTCACCGTCGCCGATTCCCGCGGCCGCCGCGCGGAAGGCTGGGGAGAGACGCCGCTCTCCGTACAATGGGTCTGGCCCAGTCGTCTGGGTTATGAAGAACGGCACCAGGTATTGCGGAAGCTGACGGCCCGGATCGCCGAGTCCTGGACCAAGACGCCCGCCAAGTCCGGGCATCCAATCGAGCTGGGAGACCAGTTTCTCGAGAATCTCCTGCCGGATCTGCTGGCCCAGTTCAATGACGCCGAGCGCACGGGCGTCGAGCCGGTTCCCTGGCTGGCGGCTTTGGTCTGCGCCTCGGCTTTCGACCTCGCCGTGCACGATGCTTATGGCATGCTCCACGACGTGCCGACGTACCAGACGTACAACGAACGGTTCATGAATATAGACCTGGATGACTATCTCGAGGCGGCCGAGGGAACCGGTATCTCGTTCGCCGGCCGTTATCCCGAGGAGTTCCTGATCAACCCCGCGCCACGATCGATTCCGGCCTGGCACCTGGTTGGCGGCACCGATCCGATTCACCCTTCCGAGCTCACAGGCGCGGAACCCAGCGACGGATATCCCGTGCTGCTGCGCGACTGGATTCGCCAGGACGGCCTGACGTGCCTGAAGGTCAAGCTGCGGGGCAACGATAACGCGTGGGACTATGAGCGACTGCTGCGAGTAGGCCAACTGGCGATCGCCGAGAACGTGGACTGGCTGACCGCCGACTTCAACTGCACAGTGCGTGAACCGTCTTATGTCAATTCAATTCTTGATCGCCTGATGCGTGAGCAGCCCCGGTTGTACGGGATGATGCTTTACGTTGAGCAGCCGTTCCCTTACGATCTGGAACACCATCGCATCGACGTACACAGTGTTTCAGGCGCAAGCCGATGTTCATGGACGAGAGCGCGCACGATTGGCGGCTGGTGCGGCTGGGCCGCTCGCTGGGCTGGACGGGCGTGGCGCTCAAGACCTGCAAGACCCAGACCGGCGCGATCCTCTCGTTGTGCTGGGCGCGGGCTCATGGCATGGGGCTGATGGTACAAGACCTCACCAACCCGATGCTCGCGCAAGTCTCCCATGTTCTGCTTGCCGCCCATGCCGGCACAATCATGGGGGTGGAGTCGAACGGAATGCAGTTCTATCCAGACGCCTCGCTCCCAGAATCCGCCATTCACCCCGGCCTCTACCACCGCAGCCACGGCTCACTCGACCTGTCGACCATCCAAGGACCGGGATTCGGCTACCGCGTGGCCGAGATCCGCCGCAGCCTGCCTGAACCCGCCCTCAAGATCGAGGCCTGAGGTGGGACAAGACTCCAATCTTGTCGCCGATTTGATCTACTCGTATTGATTCTTAAATGCTACGCGCTGATCCAATTCCACAAACCCGAGGAAAGCAACGACAGGATTGGAATCTTGTCCCGCCAGAAACTCGCTTGACTTCTCAGACGACCTGTCTTAGGATCGTGTTCAGACAACGTGTCTGGGAGCTCGAAGGATGAAGCGAAGTGAGGCGGATGTGACGGATGCGGAGCTGTCGGTCTTGCAGGCACTCTGGGACCAGGGGCCCGCGACGATCCGGCAACTGGTCGAGCGGGTCTACGGTCAGGATGGGACGTCGGTTTATGCGACGGTTCAGAAGCTACTGGACCGGCTCGAGGCCAAGGAGTGCGTGGTTCGCGACCGCACGCAACAAGTGCATGTTTTCGCGGCGGCCATTGCTCGTGACGAGCTGATTGACCGCCGGCTGCGCGCCGTGGCCGACTCGCTTTGCGGCGGCTCGCTGACTCCGCTGCTGACACAGCTTGTCGAAAGCGCGGAGATGACCGAGAAAGATCGCAAGGGTCTGCGAACTTTGATTGATCGGCTCGATCGCAAACGGCGGGATTCCAAGTATCGCCGACCCTGAGCCGCGGAACCAGAAAGGACGAGCCATGGAAAGACTCTTGACCCTGGGACTGGTCAACGCGGGGTCCGCGACAGTGTTGGCCATTCTGGTCGCCGGCCTGAGCAGGCTGTTTTCGCGCCGGCCCGCCGCGGTGCACTGCTTATGGCTGCTGGTGCTGCTCAAGCTGGTCATGCCGCCGATTCTCGAAGTCCCCGTCCTGGACCGGCTCGGGCTGATTACAGCCCGCGAGCACGAATCGGTTTCGCTCCAGAATCCGGTGGATCTGGCGGATACTGAGATGTCGGATATCCAGGTCACGACACTCCCCCCTCTCGTTTCCGAGGCTCTCCTGTACGCCCTCCTCGAAAACTACCACGACCGCATATCGGTCCCGATTTCGACAAGGCCCAGTTGGTGGACTGCATTGATCCCCTGGCTGGCGGGCGCCTGGCTGGCGGGCTCGGTGGCAACACTGCTTCTGGCGGCGGTGCGAATCCACCGATTTCGCCGGCTGCTCCGCCAGGCCTATCCAGCGCCCCACACAGTCCAGCAGCAGGTTGCTGCCCTTGCAGAACAGATTGGTCTCAAACGTCCGCCGGTTGCTTTATGGATCGACGCCACGGTGATGCCCATGCTCTGGGCCGTCGCGTGCCGTCCCCGGCTGATCATCCCACGACAGCTCTGGAAGGGATTGGAGCAGCGGCAGCAATTGCTCGTGCTGGCTCACGAGCTGGCCCACCTGCGCCGGCGCGACCACGTGATCCGGCTCTTCGAGCTTTTCGTCACGGCGCTCTACTGCTGGCATCCCGTCGTCTGGTGGGGGCGATCCGCGCTCCGCGACGCCGAGGAACAATGCTGCGACGCCTGGGTCGTCTGGGCATTCCCCGACGAAGCACGAACCTACGCGGAAACACTCCTGGATACGGTCGATTTTCTCAATCCGTCCCGGACCAACGAGCCGCTCCTGGCGAGCGGCTTCGGCCGGGCTCACCATCTGCGAAGGAGATTGACGATGATCATGCTGGGAACAACTTCGAGGCGCCTGGGCTGGGCAAGTGCCTTGGGGACACTGGGCCTATCGGCTGTGCTCTTGCCGATCACACCGAGCTGGGCACAAAAGGCGCAGGAATCGGTCGAGACCACGGCTTTCGTCGACCAGATCAAGGATGACCAGGCGCCGAAATCCGCCGACATCACCAAGTCGGAGGAAGTCGATGTCGTCGTCTCCACCAATGATCAGGTCGAGAAGGTCCAGGCCGACTCGCTCGACAAGGCTGTGGAGCTCATCAAGCAGAGAATTCAGGCCGTGGTCAAGGAGAACAGCGGGCCGGACAATCAGGCGGCTCAGCTCAAGGCCCTCAAACAGGCCGTATTCGAACTCGAGAAGGCGCGGGCCGGGAACCCCCAGCACGGAATGCTTTCTCTCAGGGTCGATAGTCAGGAGGTTTCACCCAAGCTCACGGCCGAGAAGAAGGCTCAGATTGATAAGGCCAGATCACACATCGAAAGCTTGAGAAAAGAGCTCAAAGACAAGCAGCAACAATTAACGAGTGCCCAGAAGGACCTGGAGAAGCTCGTAGGTTCCGGCGTGCGATGGGAGTACCGCGTGACGACGCAGCCGGTCTACCGCAGGGCCGAAAAACAACAAGTCGAAGTGCATGCGAGGGTCCTGCCCTCGTCTGGAGGAGGAAGGATCATTGTCGAAAAGCATCCCGAGATTCTTGCACAGCCCAAATCGGCAACCAGTTTGACCCCGAGCGATCAAGAGCGGCTCGAATCGCTGGAGAAGAAGCTCGCCAGGTTACTCGACGAGGTTGCAAGTCTGAAGAAACATGAAGAGAAACCCAAATGATTCGGTGGTATCTTTACTTGATCGTGTGCTGCCGATGCAGGGCGGGTCCATGACCCGCCCTGTTGCTTTCTTGAGCTTTGTTCTAGAGGATCTTGCCCGACCCTCGCCAGCAGACTTAAGGACTTCCCGTTGAGGCTGATGCCCGGCTGGCAGCTTCGAATTCGGCAAGGTAAGCCAGGGTTCGCTCGAGCTGATTCTTGAGGTGGCGAACTCGCAGCAGGCTGCGAATCCGGCACAGGAGCTCAACCTTGTTGACAGGCTTGGTCAGAAAGTCGTCGGTTCCGGCCTGCACGCCGCGTTCGAAATCGGCGGCCTCATTCAGAGCCGTGACCATGAGGATCAGCAGGTCCTTGGTGGCCGGATTGGAACGGATCTTGCGGCAGACCTCGAAGCCGGAAAGCCTGGGCATCATGATGTCGAGGAGTAGCAGGTCAGGCTGAAACTCCTCAACGACGCGGAGGGTCGCCTCACCATCATTCGCCGTGCGCAGGACGCAATCGAATTCGCTGAGATAAGCTTCCAGCAACTCGACGTTCTGGGCGTTGTCGTCTGCGATGAGAATCTTCGGGACGGTTCTGGACTCGTTCAAGGTCAACCCTCCTTGAGGAACCAACCGGATTGCAACAGTCCCAAGGCAAGGAAGGGATAACTTGCATGGCCCCAACATCGTGGGAGCCGGCAGTCGAGATACCAGTATCACCTCGGGATACGTGCCCGTCCGGAATCCATCAAGCCGGGTCAGAGGGTGCAACCAGGACGGACCGTGCGTCCTTTACCCCACTCATGGCCGAACTTGATGGTCCTACGGGAAAGCTATCGGCTGGCAACTCGACGTGATTCTACTCCGAAACGAACGGGGCTGGAACCGGAATTGCTGGAAACAACAGCCGCTACGGACATGTCGATGTTGCCGAACTTTCTGTCCCTCAGGAATGTTCCCATCACCTCGTGAAAGGATTCTCGCTTCAGATTGCCTGGCGACTTGCCCATGCTACAATTATAGCGAATATCTAGCCTTCCCGTGTACCTCTTGACCCTTAGCACCCTGATACCCTCCAGTACAGGAGGCCCCGCTGTGCCTCTCAGCGAGATTGATCGCAAATTGATCGACCGGTGTCTGGGGCGCGAGCCTGCCGCGTGGAACGATTTTGTCGACCGCTATGTCGGACTGATCTACCACGTGATCCAGCACGTCGCACACGCTCGCAGCCGCGTCGTCTCGCAGGCCGACATGGAGGACATCGCAGCCGAAGTCTTGCTGCGAATTGTCGACGATGACTACGAGATCTTGCGGCGATACCGGGGTATCAGCTCGCTACCGACATACTTGACCGTGATCGCCCGTCGCATCTGCGTCAAGGAAATGGTGAAACGCCAGCGTGAAGCTGAACTCAGCCACGCTAACGCCCATCGTGAGAATGTCAGCGACGCGTCGGGCGAGGTCGAGGCCATCGCGACCGCCGAAGAGGTTGAACGGATGCTCGAAGAGCTTCCTGATCGCGAGGCTGAGGTTGTTCGACTCTATCATCTGCAGTTCATGAACTACCGCGAGATCGGTAAGCGACTCGGTATTCCGGAGGCTTCGGTCGGGCCAATTCTCTCAAAGGCCAGAAAGCGTTTGCGGAATACCGCCGAGCACCGTACCGCCATGTGAGCAGCCGGATAGCGTGCATGTCTATGTGCGGGATTCCTCGCTATCACCGTTCCAGGTAACCGCCCGGTCCCGTCACGAGTGCTGTGCTACTCTGGTAATTTGACGCACCGGGCGCAGTGGGTAGGGGTGCGTCTACCACTTCTTCGAGTTCGGGTATCTTGAGCAGCGGACTTGTCCGGGAAGCGGAAACCTGACGCCTGGATGTGATCATGGCCGCATTGTCGCCGCGTATTTGGAGCGGGGGATTGAGCCGCACGCGATTCTGCGTCTCTGGCATCGGCAAGGTTTGACGGACTGCCGTCGAGCCCGACTGCGGTTTTTGTCTTGCCACTTCGGCAAGATTCACCGCTGTGTAGCCGGAGATTGTCGGCTGGACGAACCGGGCCGAACGCTTGCTCGTGTCAAACTGGTTGACCTTCACGCTTTTCAAGGCCACGTCGAGCACCAGGAGTTCCCGTTTCCACTCCAGCAGTAGGTTTTCCGGGATCGAGCAGGTTTCGCTGGCGGTCTTCGAGCTCTCCGAAGAAGTCCGCGTGCCCAGGGGAAAACGCCGGTAATTCTTGATGGTCGCCTGGGCGATCAAGGTTTTGCCGTCGCCCGCGATGACCCGGAACTCGCTGATCTTGCGCGTGCCGTCAGAAACCACCATTTCCCTGGAGTAGGTCTGATCGCCGGTATTGACGGGGGCGAAAGTCAGTATGGTCGTTCCCGGTTGGGTTCCGGCACGAGTCTTGATCTGAGCGGCCTCGTCGGGTGTGATCCCCTTCAGACCCATTGCCTCGACGATCCAGTCCGGTTGATAAGTGACGGCCAGCGAGGTCGAGTTCAACTCCGAGTAGTCGCAGTAATAAACCGAGCGATCCTTGTTATTCTTGAACCAGAACCAGAACCGGTCATCATTTGATCCGAGGTCGGCGATGGTTGACATCGACACTGCAAGTTCGAGCTTGAAGTTACGTGGCCGCTCCACGGCGAGCAGCCCGCTCGCTCCCCCGGTCGTGGTATCGCCCTTTGGCCCCATGGTCGCCGTGATTGCCGGCTTGGCTTCCAGACTCTGAATTCGCTCGGCGTTCTCGTTGTGCTCCGCGACAAACTCCTGAAGATCAAACGCGGTGGCCAGCGGGCGAACCTCCGGAGGTCTGTTGTGCGCAATCGAGCCCATATTGGCCGTCCGGCATCCGGCTGCCGCCAGAGGTGCCATGGCGGCCAGCATCGCACCTAGCAGACGTGGCGCAACCTTCATGGCAAAATCCCCTTATGGCCGAGATACCGCCGCACGAAAAGCTCCTTTTGGCGGCGCGCCAGGCATCACTGGCCTGCTCCAGGCCAAGAGCGCGAAGCCGGTTCGCGGAACGAGAACGGAGATGATTTCACGAAGGGACGCTCACAATAGCCCATGTCGCGATAAACCTCAAGCGTGATCTCGCGTTGGAATGCCTCAGTTCTGCTTATCGGCAACTTCCGAGCTCAGCTTGCGAGGAAACGTTCCAGTGAATCGAAGCCTTTGTTGATCGTGCTGAGATCGGTCGCGAACGACATCCGTGCATAACCCTCGGCCCCAAAAGCGGAACCCATCACAAGCGCAACTTTTGCTGCGCTGAGGGCCGCCATGCAAAACGCGGTCGAATCGAGGATGCATCGACCTCCGAGCGTCCGTCCAAAGTGCTCGGAGATATTCATGAAGGCATAAAACGCACCGCCGGGTGGGGTGCTGCTCACACCGGGCAACTTCTTGATCCGCTCCAGCACGTGGTCCCGGCGCCTGCAGAATTGCGCCCTCATCGCTACGACTGAATCTTGAGGGCCAGTGATCGCTTCGAGGGCAGCCCACTGGCTGACCGAGCATGGGTTGCTCGTCTCCTGACTCTGCAGATCTCCCATGAACTTGGACACCGCCGGGGGTGCCACCGTCCAGCCAATTCTCCATCCCGTCATGGCGTAACTCTTGCTGACACCAGAGATTGTGATTGTCCGGTCCTTCAAGCGAGTCCGCAATGTGGCAAAGCAGGTCGGCCGGGCATCACCGTAAGTGAGCTGCTCGTAAATCTCATCGGAGAGGACACCAACGTTGGTCTTGAGCACCGCATCTGCCAGCGCTTCCAGCTCGGAGCGTTCATAAACCACACCGGTCGGGTTCGATGGGCTGTTCAGCATCAGAAGCTTGGTCTGCGGCGTCACGGCATCCAGAAATTGGTCGGGCGACAATTTGAACCCCGACGCCTCCGAGGTGGTGATGACCACTGGACTTGCGCCCGTGAGCTTGACAAGGTCCGCATAGCTGACCCAGTAGGGAGCCGGAATGATCACCTCGTCTCCCGGGCCGCACACAGCCATGAGCGCGTTGTGAATCGAATGCTTGGCACCATTGGAGATCACGACCCCGGTCATCTCGGTCGCCAGCCCATGATGCTTGCTGTAGAGCTCGGCTACGGCTTGCCGTAATTCGGGAATGCCGGCCGGAGGCGTGTAATGAGTCTGCCCCGACCGCATCGCTTTGATCGCCGCTTCCTGGATGTTTTCAGGGGTGTCAAAATCGGGCTCGCCCAGCGCGAAATCGAGAATCTCCTGGCCGAGTGACTTGAGTCGCTTCGCCTCGGCACCCATTGCCAGTGTCGCCGATGGCTCAATCAGTCCAGACCTCGCTGCAAGCTCAAGTGGCATGACTGACTCCTTCAGTGGCTCTTATTTTCTTGGGAGGCAACTGTCGTTGCCGATGAAATACCAGAAGAACGTCACACAAATGGCCAATGTGCTCCCGGGCTAGTCCCAGCAGCATCACGGGCGTTATCCCCTCGCACTTTGACCCTGGCAATCGTCCCGAATCTTGGTCGACAACCTCGGTCCACGTCAATCAATCAGTGGCTCTCTCATGGGCGGCCGGTAAGGTCAAACCAGGTTTCCATGTTGACTTCCGGTGCTCAAAGTCACTTTGCCGATCTCACTTATTCCTCCCAGCTTCCGCAAACGGTTTGCACGTTGGGGCCCAGCATGATAAATTATGCTAGCAGGGCAAGCCGTGACGTTTGCTCGTTACCGGTGCTTGCGGATGATGAGCCTCATGGTTCCGATCCACAGGTTGGCCGGCCATCGAGTGAAGACCCCTGGGAGGCTCCCGGGTTCGAGGCGGTTTTAGCTCGAGCCAAGCAATCCGGGGGTTGGCGACGTCACGTAAGCGGAAGGATCGTGCCCAGTGTAACGTCAGCAAAAAGGGAAAAACAGGATCGAGGACTGGGTCTACCCCACTGCACTCCAGATAACGCAACGAATGAGGGTGGGAGCGCATCATGTGCCGCGTTGTCGTGACCGGAATAGGAGTGGTCGCGCCCAATGGGATTGGCCGCCGCGAGTTTTGCGAGGCGATCCTGGAGGGACGTTCCGGCGTGAGCTATATCGAGAGCTTCGACACGACGGGTCTGCCGATCAAGATCGCCGGCGAGATCCGGAATTTCGATGTCCTTCCTTATCTGGGGGACTATCGGAAGAACGCGAAGCTCATGAGCCGCGCGGTGAGATTCGCGGTGGGCGCCGCAGCCATGGCGGTCGAGGACTCGGGGATCCGTCCCGATCAGCTTGATCCGGCGCTTCGGGGTCTGCATGGGGACGGGAATCACCCCGATGGATGTGGGGGAACTGGTCAATCCGATTCTTCAAAGCGTGGACGCCTCCGGGCGCTTCGATCAAGCACGATTCGCCCAGGCGCGCTCAGAATCGATTTTTCCGCTCTGGCTGCTACAGCATTTGCCCAACATGGCTGCAGCTCATATTTCGATCCTTCATCACGCGATGGGGCCAAACAATACGATCGTCACAGCCTGCGCCGCGGGTACGCAGGCCGTGGGTGATGCTTTCCGACTGATCGCGCGTGGTGATGCCGACGTGATGCTTGCCGGCGGCTGCGACAGCCGGCTAGACCCCCAACTACTGGTCGCCTACTCGGCCATGAAAGCTGTCAGCTCGTCGGTTCGACCGCCGTCTGAGGTGTCACGGCCGTTCGATGCCGATCGCGACGGATTTGTGCTTGGGGAGGGTGCCGCGGTCTTGGTACTGGAAAGCTACCGCCGGGCCAAGCGTCGCGGGGCAAGAATCTACGCCGAGGTCACCGGATACGGCTCGTCATTCGATGCTTTTGGGATTACACGCCCCGAACCCGAGGGCAAAGGTGCGGCCCTTTCCATGACGTCAGCCCTCCGCGAGGCCCGCGTGGATGCTTCGGAGATTGATTACATCAACGCCCACGGCACCAGCACCAGGCTTAACGATCTGATGGAGACCGTCGCCGTCAAGCGCGTCTTCGGACATCGGGCCACTTCGATTCCGATCAGTTCCCAGAAGTCGATGATCGGCCACCTGATCGGCGCCTCGGGTGCCGTGGAGGCCGCAGCGACCGCATTATCGCTCGAGCGTGGAGTCATCCCGCCGACAATCAATCTGGCAACGCCCGACCCGGCCTGCGACCTGGATTACGTCCCCAACACGGCCCGGGAGATTCCTCTCAACAAGGCGATCTCCAATAGCTTCGGCTTCGGCGGTCAGAATGCCTCTCTCGTGATGTTGCGCGTCTGACCGAGCGGACCTCCGCCGCGATGTTACAGCATGGGACCAGCCGTGACGAAGCTGTTGTATGAAGCTGAACATTCAACCCTCGGCCATTCCCGGTTGTTCCACCACACTCCATCCGTTTTGCTATTTGTCAAATTGAACATCCGTGCCCTTGCCTGCCCTCTTTCTTGACAGCCTGCGGTCTGCGGCTTAGGGTTCTCTGGCGAGCATGATGCGACCACATCAAGGCATGCGCCGGGTCAAGGTTGAGCCAGAGACCGCGTCAGTCAAAATGCGCCGGTCTCGAGGAAAGCCGCCATGAGTCGTTCAGGACGAGGCCACAGTAGAGGTAGCGCGGGTACGATCAACCCCGCGATGGACCGGCGGCTCGTTTGTCGCTATACACCGGCATTCAAGGACGTGGTGCTGACGACCATGGCTTCAGGTGCTCTCGTTGATCACGCCGCCGAGTTCGAGAATGTTTCGATGCAGGGATGTCTGGTCAAGACGCGCCACAACCCCCACACCCAAAAAGACGACAGAGTCTGGCTCAAGGTTCCGGGTGAGATTGGCTCTCCGGTCATGGAAGGGGCCGTCGTCTCGGCCGTCAAGCCATTTCTTGCCAGGTGCGAAATCAGGATCCGTTTTCTCGAGCCGCTGACGTACCAGACCTTCAAGAGGCTGGTCTACGGTGAAGAAGGACTGGACCTGAATCATAGAGAACGCCCGGCTCACGAGCACGACCAGTTCTGGAGGTGATTCCGCGCTCAGTGCAGAATACGGGGCGCGGTGGGCTGCGGCATGTTTCGCTCGCGAAATTGCAATGGAGACTCGAATGGCGGCGGCCCGGCGCGGCGTGCGGCAGCACGCACCTCCAGCGCTTCGCGCGGAAAGCCGGAATCACCGAACCGGTCGATCGTGCATTCCGCCATGTGGTTTTCCAGTGCCAGTATTGAGAAATTCTGTCCGTCCAGAAAGACATAGCCGAGTGTCCGCTGGAAACGGTCGCGGTGAGCGGCTCTTTGTAGCTCCACGCGGCGGGCTCCAAGAATATGCCGCCGCGCAAACTCGAACGACTGACGTCCGAAGGGCTGATCTGGAGTGCTCGGGTGATTCTTGTGCTGGATCTCGGGTGCGTCGATGCCCAGGATACGAATCGTCTCGGCCGGTGCATCGGGCCAGTGAATGCGAATCGTGTCGCCGTCATCCACCCAGATGGTAGCGGGATCCACCGGAATTCGGATGCCGGCCTGACGCGTCGGCATCGTTCGGCTGGCCGCCCACCGGCCCATACGGGGTAATCTCAGTCCAGTCCTCGTCCGGAAAACTCCGAGGAACAGCACGGAGATCAGAATAATCATCAGCATCCTGCGTGCAACTTTCCGGAACATCAACGAGACGCCGTCCTTGTGAATCAATGCGGATTCCGCCAACAGGTCACACGATCTGCCTGTCTGCTACCCTACCTGACGATATGCCATCCGCCATCTGTTATCCGCCATCCGCAATACCTGGATCCATTCTGTCACCGTGGGACGCCCCGTTTCCAGGTGTCGTTGTCGTTCTTCCGCAGTGCGGGATCGAGCCGCCCATCACGGCCATGTATAATCAACAGCTTGTACTCGACGGTCGACTCGCGACGGACATTCCCGGCCCAGTCTGTCATGAAATAGGAAGTGTGTGAAAGGAGAGCCCCGTGCTTGCGGAAAAAGCGTTGCGAACGGTTGACGGGGGGCGGCCCGCTCTGCTGAGAACCAGCAAGACGATGATCTTGCTTGTTTTACTTGCGACCGTCTCAGTCCATGCCGGAGACGATGTGGTCACACCGCAAATCACAATTGACCAGTTCGGCTGGCTGCCCCACGCGCGGAAGGTGGCGATCCTCGCAGATCCGGTCAAGGGGCAGAATGCCGGCCAGTCCTATCGGCCCGGCAAGAGCTTCGAGATCCGTCGCGAGGCTAACCGCGGCGTGGCTTATCGCGGTACGACGAAGGCCTGGAACTCGGGGGCGATCAGTGAACTCGCCGGAGACCGTGTCTGGCATGCGGACTTCAGCGGGCTGCTGACCCCGGGCGAATACCATTTATTCGATCCTAGCAACCGCGTTCGCTCGTACTCTTTCCGGATCAGCGAGGATGTGTACAAGCCGGTACTACGCGACGCGGTGCGGGTCTTTTATTACCAGCGGAGCGGCACTCCCATCACCGAAAAGCACGGCGGAGCCTGGCATCATCCCGGTGCTCATCTCGGCACGAACCAGGACCGCGCCGCGCAATTCTCCCAGGGGGGCAATACGCTTGGCCGGCCTCGCGATCTGCTTGGCGGCTGGTTCGACGCGGGAGATCTCAACAAGTATGTCCCATATCTGGAAACGACACTTTTCGACCTGCTCTGGGCCTACGAGCTGAATCCGGGAGTCTTCGGCGACGATACGAATATTCCTGAGAGCGGCAACGGAGTTCCCGACCTGCTCGACGAGGTGAAGTGGGAGCTTGACTGGTTGTTGAAGATGCAGGACACCGATGGCGGTTTTTTCAATCGGGTTGCCGGCCGCAGTTTCGACAACGGTTCCGGCCCCCCCAGCGGCGATACGCAGGCCCGCTTCTACACCGCCAAGACCACCTGGGCGACAGCCGACGCCGCGGCTGGCCTCGCTCATGCTGCCCGGGTTTACTCCCGTTTCGACGCAACGTTTCCCGGCTACACCGGCCGGCTACGTGAAGCCGCCCGCCGCGCATGGGAGTACCTCGAAGCTCATGGCCAGATGGACCCGTCCGATGGAACCGACGGTGATTCCAAGCTCGCCGCGACACCGGCCGGCAGCAACGCCAGCGGCGATCGCCGCGCCCGTGTCTTTGCCGCCGCCGAACTCTTCAAGACCTTTGCCGCACCGGAGTTCAAGGCCTATGTCGATCGCTGGGCACCCGACATCACCGCCACCGCGGACAATGGCATGCACCCGCTGAAGGACTGGAAACAGGTAGACCCGCTCAACCACATCGCGTTGACCCAAGGGCTGTTCATCTACGCCTCGACCAAGGGAGCTAGCCCTGCCGTGACGGAGCCTTTCAAAGAGGCCTGTCGCACACCGCAGAAGCAATCCGACAGGCATCTGGCGGTCCCGACGATCCGTATCTGGCCTTCCATTACGAGGGGCATTACTGCTGGGGCAGTAACTCGGTGAAGGGGCGGTGGGCACGCGTCCTGCTCATGACAATCTCACTTGGGTTGAACCGCCAGCACCACGCGGCCTATCGCGACATCATGGCTGGATATCTGCATTTCATTCACGGTCGCAACCCGCTGTCGCTCTGCTACCTGAGCAATATGACCCACGCCGGGGCAGAGCGGTGTGTCAGCGAAGTCTATCACCAGTGGTTTCACGATGGCTCGCCGCTCTATGACGGTAAGACCAGCCGCTACGGTGCCCCTCCTGGATACCTGGTCGGCGGCCCTAACAAGTTCTTCTCGGTGGACTGGATCTCGCCTCCCCACGGCGAGCCCGCCATGAAAGCATTCCGCGACTGGAACGCCGCCTGGAATGCCCAACGACACGCCAACGAATCGTCCTGGGAGATCACCGAGCCAGCCATCTACTACCAGGCCGTTTACACCTTGATTCTGTCCCAGTTCGTGCCCGCCCGCTGAGAGACGTTGTTCAAAACGGTACTGGGCTGGAGCACCACGCGTTCACCTTCCTTGAGCCCCGCGATCACCTCAATAAGGTCGCGGGTGGAATGACGTGTGACGATGGTCCGGCGCTCCATCACGCCATCAGAGAGAACATAACACCACTGCTGGTGGTCACGCACAACCATCGCCCCGACGGGTATCACCAGGGCGTCGAGCACCCTTCCCGTGTCGATCTGGACCACGGCCGACATTAACGGCAAGAGTCGTGGTGGTGTGACATCGAGCCGCACTCGGACGACAAAGTGGCGCACACGCTCGTCCCATTCCTTGTCGTTGACCGAGGAGAGGATCGTGACCGAGACGACCTTTCCATAAAGGAGTCGACCTCCTAGCGAGGCAACCTGGATCTCGGCTTTCATGCCCGCCTTGACGCGCGGACCCATCGATTCGTTCACCGAGACCTCGACCTCCATCTGAGAGAGATCGGGCAGCTTGAAGAGTTCCTGGTTCTCGACCACGCGGACACCTGGCTGCAGCCGCGTACGCCTCCAGAAACCTCTCATCGAGTGAATGGCGATACCATCCTGCGGCGCGCGGATGACGCAGCGATCGATTTGCTTGCGGATGTAGGCAAGGTCTGCTTCCTCGGCCTTGAGCCGGGCGACCTCCATCAGATGATTGTGGCCGGCAATCCCGATCTCGCCCTGTAGCCCCACCATCTCTTTCTGGACCTGGAACCTGCGAAACAGGTCGAATTCGCCCTCGACCCTGCGCAGGTCGTGCTCGGCCTTGGCCAGACCCTGCCGCTCGCTGCTGAGCTGGGCGCACGAAACGTACCCCTTGGCGACCATCCGCTCGGCCCAGTCCAGGTGGTCGCGCATTCTTTGCAGATCCGACCGCGCCAGGGCGATCTTCCCTTCAAACTCCTTGGTCTGCTGCCAGACAAGCCCGTCGCGATACTCGAGGAGGGCAATCTGGGCGGTCTCGAGCCGCAGTTGAGCCTGGAGCCTGGCGGAGCGTGCCTGACTCACAACGATCTCCTGTTGTCGGGCAAGCTCCTCCAGTTCCGAGGAATCGAGCCGGCAGAGTTCATCGCCCTTCTTGACCGGCGTGCCATTGTCGACCATGCTGATGATCATCGTCCCATCAGCATCGGTGATATCCTCGACCTGGCAGGTCACCGGGGTTTCCTTGGCCGGCTGGAGATCACCGCCGGCGACGACCATTGTGTCCAGGTTGGCCCGACGAACCTCGACCCATTCGATCTCGGTCTCCGGCGACCGCTCACCCGCCTTCTCCCTGTCCGCCGCCAGCAGCCACGCTCCGCCAACGATGGCTGGGATGGCAAGAATACAAAGCCCGATCTGCCTCACGAGCCGACTTGGTCTTCGTTGTGCCATCCGGCTCTCCAAAAAATCATCGAGCTAATGGTTTGCGCAAGGTCACGGTCTTGCGACGTTCCTGAGTTTGGTCGAGGTTCGCCTTGAAACAAGGACAACGCGGCCAATTACAATTGTAAGATGTGCGGACTGCGAGCACAAGAGTGTTTCGAAAAGCCTGCCTCGCTTCCTGAAGCGAGTGTCTCAAAGGCCCTGGAGCAGGTTCGCACAACGACAATCGTCAAATTCTTGCGATGATTTCCAGGACCTCGTTCTGCACATTCGGCTGCGCTTCCGGCAAGCGCATAGGCGTGAATGACCCCGCTGATGACAAACTGGCGGTGACCGTCGGGGAGCTCGCGCGTGTCGAACGGAACGACCTCACCTAAAGGGAGCCCGGAGGCGCTCGGGAAGGGAACAGTTGCATCTCCGCCATCTGCTGCCTGGAAAGGAACGGGAGATGAGCCATCAAAGGAGATTTGCGTATCAGTCTTCAGGCCTTGACCGCAGATCGTCCACGAGTTGGGGTGGAGACGCCCACGAACAAACGCATTGAACTGCGATGATTCTTGAAATCGCTCACGCAAATCGGCCGTCACTACGTCGGACAGGTGGCCATGCATGAGATCGGCGACATTCGCGGCGGTGAGGTAATAGTTGTTCAAATCCTTCGCGTGGCTGGTCAACGGACCATTCCAGGGAGGTAGTGGATAGTCATCGGTCGGCAGCAGTTGTATTGCGCCGGGCAAGCCGCTCGCATTGCCGATGAAGAGGATCGGGGTGTCACCGAGGATCCAGGCAAACGTGAGGTTGCTGAGCGAACCGGAAACACTCTGGAGCGTCACGTCGCCATCGAGACCCGGTACCTGGACGCCTGTGAAGAGTCTACGGTAGAGCACGACCGCTCCGAAGACCGGTTGAAATACGTGCACGACGCCCTTGACCCGGTCCGCCAAGGGATTTCCGGACAGTCTGGATTTCTCGAGTGCGGCGCGAAAGACCAGGCCGCCCATGCTGTGTGTAATAACCTGAACTTGCGTCGCGCCCTCGGCTTCGAGGATTTCCTGGACCCTGGCGAGGAAGACATCGGCGGTACTCCAGTTATCCTGGCGCCAATCGTAGCCCACGGCATAGACCGGCGCGTTCGGGAATCTTGCCTGGAGGTTCTTGAGGAAGTCGCCGTAGTACGTCGCAGCCACTCCCGACCAGCCCCGGTCGTGGGGATCGTCACTGACCACCTCGACAGGTTCGAGGAAGTGAATCTCTTGTCGAAGCTTGTCGGGCGTCCGTAGGAGTGCTGGTATCCACTCGGTCATTCTCAGCGTGCTGTCGGGGTCCCAGTACTTGCCACTATTCAGAAAGTGGAGACGTGAGCTCATGATTCCCGGCAGAAATACGATTGGAAGATGATCGGCCATCGATGTCCCTCCTCGCCCTTCTCACAGCCATCGCCCCAGGCTCCCCCCAAAACCAGTTACCGCCAACCTTCCCCTACACCCTCGGCCAGGATGTCGACATCTGCCATCATCTTGCTGCTCAGGTCCGGAGTCGCCTGGCCCGTGATGACTACCAGTCCATTGCGCACGGGCTTGGTCGAATAGCAGACTGACTCGGTAACTAGACCATTCGATCCGCTTCGAGTCGTTTCGATAGCGACCCGGTTTTGGGATGGACCGAGATTTGCCGCAAGCTGCTTGTCGGCTCCCAATGCCCCGAGATACTGCTCGACCATGGAACGTGCACGCACGCTGTCCTGCGCGAGTCGGAGCGTGAGGCGCAACTTGCCGGCCACCGTTTCGTAAACGTAAAGCAGGCAGTCGGGCGGCTTGAGAGATTCCGGCACCGGCAGACGCACTGCGCCCGTAGAGCGGTACACGAAGCCCGGCGCGAACCTGGTGCCCGGCGCGACAGAACCGGCGAGGCGAATCCCGCAGATCACTGTGTCATAAATGTGCGAGGCTTGCTCGTCATCCGCGAAAGCCGTGTACTCGACCTGGACCCCCGGTCCCGAGCGAAGCTGACCGAAGCCGCACCACCCGCGGTATCTCGGGGACGGGTCTTTCGGTCCGATGCCAGGGAATGTGAAAACCAATGTCCGGAGCACCAACTCGCCCTTGGTCTCCGGCGCGACGGAAGCGAATTCCACCTGTGCATTCAGGAACAATTCCACCTGCCGCCGGTAAGCGGTGAGTGCCTCGTCCATTCCGCCAGACTCCTCGATCGACGCGACCTGATCCACCTTCAAACGCGGGGCTTCCCACTCACCGCGGTAAGCGTAGCTGGTCAGATTGGCGTAGCCGATTGGCGGCACATAGGAGTACGGTTCAAGGACAACCCGCTCTTCCGCAGACCTCGCGTCGCCTGCCATGGACTCGACCTCCCTATCAGCACCGGACTACTTCACAAGCGGTCAAGAAACCTGTCTGCTTCGAGAGACGGACCACGACGTCCGCAACAAAGAATTTGCCAGTGGATGAGCTGCCGAACATTCAAGAACTCGAAGGCCGTCCGTGTTTCACGGCCCCGCCTCGCGCATCGAGACGGAATCGGGCTTCAGTCTCACCCAATAACTCGACTTTAATAAGCTCAAAAACCGGCTTCAAGAGGCAAAGGACCGATAAGCCTTGATTCATTCACAACTGCTCTTACTTCATCGAATAAAACGAATGCTCCGAAGCTGCGGCCTGGTGATGCCCCATAAGTTGAAAATCTTCGTGGACGGGAGGTGATCAATGGCCTTTGAAAGTTCGCATGCAAGACCGTGATGCGTGCCGGCGATGACACGGCGAGGGCAAACTTGGCGTGTATCTTTAAGCAGTAGTTTCCACGAAAAACTGTATTAATTCTGAACGGGTGTACCGTATTGAAATGCAGCGTCTCCTGGTCGGAACCTGCCAGGTGGTGAGAAAACCGCAACTGGCCCCGGCACAGGAGACGCATGATGACCGAAGCTAAGCTCACTTGGTCCATCTGGCAAGCCCTGCTCAACGCCTTTGCGTGGGCCTTTACTCGCCGCGGCTTCCATCGCTTCGCCGAGTGGATCACCGCCATGGCAATCAACGTCGAGGAACACACCATCACCCAGTCGGTCCTGGCCCTGGAGCGGGCCGCCGACTGGAAGGCTTTGGAATCCTTCGCCGAATACGGCGCCTGGCACGACAACCGCGTCACTCAGGGCCTCACTCATCTGATCGCGACCGCCCCGGGCTGGGACTGGCATGGCTACCATATCTCGGCCGTCGATGACACCAAGGTCCATCGCTCCAGTTCCCACGTCTGGGGTACCTGCACCTTCCACGAGTACACCGCGCCTGTCCCAATCGGGCCACCACGGTTCGCGCCCACAACTGGGTCGTCCTCGGTTCGTTGCTTCACGAACCCGAGAAGCCCGCTTGGTTCCTGCCGATCTCCGGTCGGCTTTACTTCCGCAAGTCGCAGTTGCCGGTCGGGCCCGACGGCATCGTGAAGTTCCGGACCAAGTGCGAGTTGGCCGTCGAACTGCTCCGCGAGCAGGCGCATAACCAAGGGCAAGCAGCTGGCCGTTTTCGATGGCGGCTACGCCTTGAGGAGCGTGGTCCGGCCACTGGTACTGCCTGAAGTTGGAGCTCCCCGGATCGAGTTCCTCACCCGGTTGCGGTGCGACGCTCGGCTGTTTGCCTTGCCCCTGCCCGCCGAGCAGCGGCCCAAGGGGAAGCGGGGACCAAAGCCTCACTGGGGTCCGCACCTGGAGCCGCCTCGCCGGGCCAGTGGGTGGAAAGCGAAGTGGCAACTCGGGACCGCCTTCGTCTACGGACGGCAGCGGACAATCCGATGGAAGGAGATCGACTGCCTGTGGCGGGTCTTGGGCTGGGAGGTGCCGGTCAAAGCGATCGTTGCCTTCGTCGAGGGGTACAAAGAACGGTTCACCCTGGTGACCTCGGCGATCGAGCTGACAGGGCTGCAGATGGTGGAACTGTTCGCGGCTCGGTTTCGGCAAGAGGACGGCTTCCGCGATCTGAAGCAGCGGCTGGGCTGGGAGGAGTGCCGGGCGTGGACCAAGAACCCGATCGAGCGGACCAGCCAGGTGCAGTGGGTGACGATGAGCCTGCTACGGTTGTTGCAATTCCGGCTGACGGCGTCTGGGAAGGAGGGCTGGTGGTTCCGGCCGCCGTGGAACAAGAAGAAGGATCGTCCCAGCATACTCGACGGCCTGCGGCTGATGCGGCGGCATCGGGAGCAAATTCAGCGATTTCTCTCGAAACGGGAGGGAAATGAGAGAATTACCGCGGGAGACGCGGCATGAGCGGGGTGTAAGAGAGTGCTCAGCGGGCATCGAGAGATGCTCCCGCGACAGGTGCAGCAGTCAGAAACGCTCAGTGGCGATGCGGGGCCACGAGAGCCACGGGGCTGGTCTGCGCAGAGACACGATTGTGCGGTTTTTCGTGGAAACTACTGACTAGTGGCAAACGTCTTTTTCTTGCAAGGTCGTGCCTACCCGTGCCAATTGCATCTAGAACACCTTCGCAGTTTTGTCCGTTCCGAGGCGTGACCCAATTCTTACTCACCCTCACTATTCCTTGTGTTCGGACCGCAGGCGTGCGGCGAATCGGAACCAATCGCGCAGTCTTCCCTCAAGAGGCTCCAGTGAACGAACCAAATGAACAGCAACCATAAACCGTAGACGACTATTCCGTTCCTAGCCTCAGACTTGGCGGAGTGCTCTGTGCTCGATATCAAGTAATTCAGAGTGAAGACGATCAGGAGTAAGAAGGAGACCCCCGAGAAGGTGGCGAAAATGAAGAGGGCGGTCGTCCTGGCCTCCTTCTTGCCCCGTAAGAGCCCGTCACCGATCCAGTAAAAGAGGTAGCCGGAGACTACGGGCATGGTGATCGTACCCAGGTAAGCCTGCCCTAGCTTCTCAGGCCCCCCAGCGAACGCCCCGACCACGATGAAGAAGAGCGACGCCGCGATCGAAAAAAAGACGAACGCGGCGACGAAGACTCGTTTCGGTCGGGTGTAGAGGATCTCGCGTTCGTCGAAATGGAAGCGGTAAGGGCGGGCCGCCACCGGGTGGCCATCTAGGTGTCGCTGGAGGTCGGCGGCGAACTCGGCGGTGCTTGCGTACCGCTCGTCGGGGTCCTTGGCCGTCGCTTTATGCACCACCGCTTCGAGTCCCCGTGGCACCGCCGGGTTTTGCTGGGTCAGCGGCGGTAGCGCCTTGGTCATGATCTTGCGGAGGACGCCCTCCAGCGTCGGGGCGGTGATCGGACTCTTGAGCGTCAGAAGTTCGTAAAGCACCATCCCAAGAGAGTAGAGATCCGTCCGATTGTCGATCTCGAGGCGGCCCGAGACCTGTTCGGGGCTCATGTAAGCAGGAGTCCCAAGCAGTGCGCCCGTGTTGGTCAGAGTGACGTCCTCAAAGAGCCGGGCAAGACCGAAGTCGATCACATAAACCTTCCCTAGTCGGTCGAGCAGGAGATTGTCCGGCTTGATGTCTCGGTGGATAACCCCCCGTTCGTTAGCGTGGGCCAACGCCATTGCCGCGTCGCGCACGATCTCGCAACAGCGTCGGATGTGTTTGGCTGAGGCGACGAGCCGTTCGGCCTCCGGGGTCCGTGCCTCCAATACTGGGGGCCTTCCTCCGGGATCCGGAACCAGAGCCGGTGCGTATATAGGTGTTTCCTGGTCAAAACGCAACTCGGCAATCTCGCCATCGGCTTCCGGGGTTGCCAGCAGGATTTTTTCGATCGACTCGTCGGGTTGACGCGACGCGGCCAACCGCCGGACGATGTCGCGGAGAGAGAGCCCGTCGATGTATTCCATCGCAATGTAGGAGACCTCGCGGTCCTGGCCGATGAAGTAAACCACGGCGATGCCGGGGTGTTTCAGCTTCGCGACGGCCTGGGCCTCGCGTTGCAATCGTGCGATCTGCCCGCTGTCTCTCAAGGCTGAGCCGAGGATCTTGAGGGCGACCGGGCGGTTCAGCGAGACCTGCCGCGCAAGGTAGACGATCCCCATGCTGCCAGCGCCGAGGCGTCTCTCGATGCGGAAGTCGCCGATCTGCACGTTGGCTTCGAGGTTCATCGCGTGACCTCACGGGCCGCTGTTTTCCGGTCGAGTGCGACGATGGGGCCTGCCTTGCCTTGCGGACGACCAATCCCCAGGCTAAACCCGCAGACAGGGATATAATACTCAGGCGTTGCTTCGCCGAACTAGCTTCGAGTGCCCAAGTATAGGGAATTAACCAACAGGTGTGATCTTTCTGTAACCGGGACTGGGACGTAGGGACATGGTTTGCTCGTGGAAGCCTCCATTGTATCTCTCGCTCTGGGAAAGTCATGTTTAAGCTGGGTCGCGTGCTTCACGAATGAGCGGAGGGGAACTGTCCGGGAACTTCGGCGCTTCAATGTTCCGGGAACCGCCTCCGCAAAGGCCCACGTAGAGCACGAGGTCGTCGGGTGGTAGGCGCAACGCTCTGGCGACCTCGCGCTCGAGGACTCCTCCAAGCGGCAGCGTGACCAGACCGAGACTTGTCGATAGCAAGCAGAGGTTCTGCATCAGATGACCTGCTTCGAGAAGCAGAAATCGATCCGCACGCAGTCCATACTTACGCCGCACTTGTCGGGCATCGCCAACGATCAACCAGAGTAAGGCGCCGCCCGAAAGCTGGCGAAGTGAGGGAACTCGGTCGCGCCATTGTTCCGCATCGGCGCCCGCCGCAACCTGGACCACGCAATGGTCCTGGCGATCGTAGTGATACACTCCCGCGGGCAACCAGGCGTTTTGCCAATGAACAAGATATAGCTCGAGAGCTTGAAGCCCACCCGCGGAGGGAACGGGGCCCCGGCCAAACGAGCCCGTGATGCCGTGTGCAAATTGCAAGTGCCTGGCGAGTCTTCCGCGGTCGGGAAATCGGCTGTCGAGAACTTGCATGCTACGTCTTGATGACAGCGCCTGATCGAGGCCGGGCCGCCATCGCACCCGGTTGCGCGGGAGTGGCCACGAAGGGTATCCGGGATACCGGCGAGGACCAATCGCCAGACCCTCCTCCTCAGCCTGAGCGATTCGCTCAGCCAGTTCCAGTGCCGTGATGCGATCAAGCTCCGTGAGCTCGAGCACATTCGCATTGTCGTCCATGATGATTGAACCTCCGGAGACGTTTCGGCATGATCGCCAAATCAAGCAAACGGGTGTGGCGGCATGGTGGACCATTCCTCGATCCGTCTTTGCCCCCATTGCGGCCCACCCAGGAAAGGGAGCCTGTGGTCGCCATGCAGCGATTGCAACCCCGGAATGACAACGCGGAGAACCACGAGGCCCAAACGCATCGGGACCACTCCGTAAGGGGTCAAGTTGCGAAACAAGATCGGCTGGTCGGGAGCGAGCCGGGCGCGTAAGGCTCCAAGTCCTTCGTGCTCGGCATTCCGATCGTTCAGCTCCGGTTCGACCGCATGTTCCAGGACCGTCCGCTGGATGCGATCGCGATGCAACGAATAATAAAGGGCATGTTCAAAGAAGGTTGTGGGCACATCCTCCGGCCGGCGACCGTCCCGCGCCGACTGTGCAAGAAGCCTGCGGACACAATGGCGTCCCTGTACAGCCTCGAGCAGAGACTTCAGCCAGCTATCGCGGCGGGTCTCGCGGCACGCCGAGCTCACGCAGAGGACCCAGCCCTCGATGTCTTCTCCCGCCATGGAAACCATCGTCACATGGCTGCTGTATGGGGTGCGAATGCGGTAGAAACGGTAGGTCAGGTTGGGTCGATCCAGGCGTTCCCAGACTGCCTCCCCCACGATTGCGGCAACGGTCTCCGCGGGCCATTCTTCGACCGGATAGTGGCCCCACCAACCACCAACGAGCGCGTCACGCTCGATGACCTCCTGAGCTCCCCGCAGCAGAGCGAGATCCGCGCACGCCGCGCAGGACAGACCCGTCGAAAAACCAGCGTTGAAGCGGGGAATCTCGCCTTGCCTTGGCATGAGGAAAACCATTTCTTCCGGCACCCAGACCGGTGCACCCGTTGCTGCCTCCCGACAGCAAACCCAGCGACAGGTGGTATGGACATCGAACTGGTCGAACGGGAACTCCGGGTAAGCGTACTGTTGGGAGTGGAAAAGAACCCAGCGCGCGGGACAAATTGCCGGCTCGTCGAGCGGCCAGGAGTTCCATGCGGCTTGCACCGCATGATCGGCCGGCAAGACTCGCGCAAGGCATCGTTCCACGGCCTCGCCCAGACAAGCCTGTTCTGCCTGACTTACCGACCATCCGGCGCCGCTGCAACCCAATGAGGGCTCTCCGGGAATCCACGACGGCATTTCGCCGGCCACGACTGCGACGGCGGGATCGTGGGCACGCGATGGGACATGAACCAGCATCGTCAAGAGCCCGGTATAAGGATCATCAAGCCAGCCCGGCATCTTTACACTCCGGACAACTCGGATCCCGGAACACGCGATGGACCGAGACCTCCATCGATTCAAGTTCCAGGACGTGAAGCCCAAAGACCGCCCGAGCAATCGGCTGCCGGCCCAGCCTGTCAATCTTCCAGCAGGCGAGCGACTCGAGCATGGCAAGAGCCTCGGGGGGAAAGCAAGCTGGGGAAAACTCGCCACCTTGTGCGGAGTGTCGTTCAAGAGCCTCGTAAAGCTGAGGTGCTGGTGAGAGGCGTTGAAAGTGCCTGAGCAGGCAGGCGAGGCACGGGCCGGTGTCGCGCAGGAAAACCGGGCTGACATACCCCCGGCTGGCGGGTCCGGTCGTGATCCACATCCAGGCAAGGCAGCCCGATTCGAGACACCGGCGATTGAACATTTTGGCGGCCTGATAGTCGAGCGTATCTTGACAGAGGATCGCGATTTCAGGCCCCCCTTCGGCGTGGGCCTGCAATCGCCTCACCAGCACGCCGGTCCCCTCGAGCTTGGGCCGGTAGCGGGTCACGGGCAGTTCCACGTTCTCGACTGGGCCGTCGATGAGTATGCGCTCGCCGTAGAGGCGGTCGAGTAACTGCTGGGCACGGGGACGGTCGGGTTCGGGCATCCCGAGCAGCAGGGCCTCCACCGAGGTCGCGCCGTTGCATTTTTTCAGAAGCGCGGCGAAGTCACCGGCAATCCCCGGAGCGCGGATGCTGTAGCGAACGTCCTCGCCGCCCACGAGGTGCACCGTGTCTTGCGTGGCAATCACCGTGTAAGGAAGAGCAGGGGAGGGGCGTAAGGGTCGCACGGCGTCACTTCGATCTGGCTGCCTCGACAACCCGTTTCCCCAGGGTCGCTACGAGGTCCGGCTGCTGGTTCAGGAGCATGTTATTGACGAAGAAAGACGGGTAGATTCGCCACTGTTTGACGACGGTATAGACTAGCAGCGTGCGATCGGCGGCAAGTGGCGTGATCCTGATCGTTCCCCGATTGACTGGCAGCTTGTCATTGGGCGCATCCCACCAGGCAAGGTGACCGCCGTCGCTGGTGCGCTCGTGAGTGACAATGAAATCCAGGCTGACGGTGCCCAGAGGGGTCATCACTTCCGACACCACGTGATGGCGGTTCTCATCTACCTTCTCGGCAACCTTGTTGCGACGGACCGTCTTGAACAGTCGCTCCCATTCATTGTAATCGGAAAGCACATTCCAGGCAGCTTGCTCTGAGACTGGCAGCACGACGGCCGTACGGATAGCCCGATCTCCCTTCTCGTCGACAACAAGCCTGGAGATCACACCGTCCTCGGGGCGTTGCGGGTCGCGGGGGGATCGATCCGCCCAGGTGCCGCGGGCGTAAGCCAGGGCGAACAGAGCCAAACAGAGCGTGAGCACGGCAAGACGGTGCGGGTGGGGCATCCGCCGCTTCGATGAAACCTCGGTGGTTTTCGTGGTCTCGTCGACCATGATGTTCTCTTGCCGAACTTCGCCGGTCAGTCATTGCCTCGAGCTGAGCAACAAAGCGATCAGAAACATGAGCCCCGTGCCGACGACGGCTCCCATGATCATGCTGACCGAAATTCGTCCCAGGCGACGCAGGTAATCATCGCGCGCGGGCAAGTCGGCTCGATTGCGCAGCCAGAGCCAATCGAACAGAGCTGCAACCAGGAACCAGAGCGGTCCCAGGAGCAGCCACGCACCAACAGCCACGACGATACCTTGCATCAGGCCCATGTACAGCATCATCCCCACGGCCACGAGAGCGAGGGTGGCCGAAACGAAATTCCAGTACAGCGTTTGGCTGGAAGGAGACTTCCCTTCCGCCTTGAAGTCGCCTGCGTAGATGGCGCCCACGACTCCGCCGAGCGTGTGCAAGCAGCAGCAACAGCAGCAGCAGCACGAGTAGACGACAACGTAGTCCTTCCGCCGCCGCCGCCGCTCAGAGGGGTGTCGCTCGATCACGTCGGCGTTCGACGGCGGGTGATCCGTGCTGGACATGGAATACCTCTCGATCAAACGCGGAACCGAGCCAGGCGCGACCGACTCGAAAGCGAAATTGACGTGAACGAACAGCAGCTAATCAAATGGTTCTTGCGATCGGGCGAAAGGGACACGATCTTCACGATGGTTCGTATCATGGCACAATACATCTGGAACGGCAACAGGATTGATGGATGTTGCCGACGTTTCGCGTTTCTGGATAGCCGGAAGCAATCATGCCGGACGAATATCCGCCAGGACCTCCGAACCGCCCATTCGGTTCGAACCATCTGAAAGCGATCCGCCATGACCTCGTTGGCTTCGGTGCGGAGCTGCAGCGGGAATTCGGCGACATCGTCCATTTCCGACTGGGCTCGATGGACTGTTATCAGCTCACTCATCCCGACCAGATTCATGAGGTTCTCATTCAAAAGTCCCGGAGGTTCAAAAAGCCGAAGCGGCTGAAGCAGGTCTTCAGCCGCTTCGAGGGCAACGGCCTGGTACTCAGCGATGGCGAGTTCTGGTCACGCCAGCGACGACTCATGCAGACCGCGTTTCAGCCCTCGGTGCTATCGTTGCACGCCGAGATCGTTGTTGCCGCCGCCACTGCAATGCTCCGGAAATGGGCAAGCCGCGCCGAACTCGACTTCGCTGCGGAGATGGCTCAACTTGCATTGATCATCGTTGCGCAATCACTCTTTTCGGCCAACGTCGACGATGACTTCAGCTCTCTGGCCGCAGCCATGAATTCCATCCAGAGCTGGTCGATGCGCGAGTTGAAGCAGGTCGTGGCGACTCCCCGTTGGTTTCCGCTCCTCGGCCGATCGGAAAGGCATGCGATCCGATATCTGGAAGACCTTATCCAGCGAATCGTCCAGCAGAGAAGGGCGTGCCGGGAACCACGCGACGATCTTCTTGGCCGCCTGCTCATCGCCCTGGATTCCGTAGGAGACGGTCAAGGAATGACCGGGCGGCAGTTGCGCGATGAGATGATCACACTCTTGCTTGCCGGACATGAAACCACGGGGGCGGCCCTGACGTGGTCGGGCTGGCTGCTGGCCACTCATCCCGAAATCCAGGAGCGGCTGTCGGCGGATACTCAGAAGTTGCTCAAAGATCGAACCGCTACCTTTGCCGACCTGCCACATCTCGGAACCGTCGAGATGGCTTTCAAGGAAGTCATGCGGCTTTACCCTCCCGTCTATTTCTTCTCCAGGGAGGTTGCCGAGCCGGTGGAGATCGCGGGCTACGTGATGCGTCCCGGCAGCCAGGCCTTTCTCTTCCCTTATCTAACCCAGCGCGATCCGCGTTGGTTTCCCCAGCCGGAAGTCTTCGACCCGTGGAGGTTTGAGCCCAGTCGGGAATCGCAACGTCCCGCCCTGGCATGGTTCCCTTTCGGGGCAGGTCCACGTGCCTGCATCGGGCGTGGCTTCGCGGTCATGGAAGGAACGCTGATCCTGACATCTTTGCTCCGGAATTACCGGCTGAGCAGGATCGCGGAGAAGGATGAGCCGATCCTGGAATGGCAGCTTTCGCTGCATCCCAGGGGAGGGCTTCGCCTGGTCGCGGAGCGCCGGGGCTGATCAGGGTTGAGCCGTCCCACCGAGGTGTTGAAGCTCCCGGGCAATCGCGTTCCGCTGGTCGCCGGGAATTCTCTCGTTTGACAGCGACGAACGGTAGAGAAGCCTGGCCGCGTCAAGATCGCCGCGCTTCGCGTAAGTCAGTCCCAGTTCGAGGATGGCCTCGGTATCGAGCGGATGGGTGTCGAGCCATTTGCGCAGGGTCGCGATGGCGCTTGCCGCATTGCCACTTTCCCTCTGATAGAAAGCAAGAGCATGGGCATATTTACCGGAATCTGGCTCGATCTGGTACGCCTGGAGACACCAGCGTGCGGCTTCGGCCTTGCTGGTGGCTCCCGCGATCACGCCCAGATTGTAAGCCGCGGCGGCCATGTGCGGGTCTGACCGAAGCGCGTCTCGAAGCGACTTCACCGCGTCAGCCGTCCGGCCCGTCTCGGCCAGCAGCAGACCAAGGTTGAAGAGCGCCGAGGCGTTGTTCGGCTCGACCTTGAGGGCCCGACGGAGACACGCTTCGGCCTTGTCGAGCTGGCTCAGGTTGCTATACGCGAGCGAGGCGTTGACAAGTGGGCCAACGACCCGCGACTCGAGCTTGGTGGCCGTCTCGAACTCGGAGATGGCCCGGGCAAAGTCGCGATGTTCCATGTGGAAGTTGCCGAGATTGGCATGTGAGGCCCAGTCGTCGGGCCGGGCGCTCATGGCCGTGAAAAACTCGGCAACCGCCCCTTCCAGACTCGTCTTTTCGGGACCGTCGCCGATCGCGTCCGAGGGCAGCGCGGCCAGGGACTGGGCGGCACGAATGCGGACCAGTCGTGAGGAGTCCCGCGTGGCGCCAAGCAGCAATGGCACGGTTTCCCGCGTCAGTGCCCCACCCAGAGCCGTCGCTGCACGCGACCTGACCAGTGGAGATGGATCACCAAGTGACTTCACGAAAGCAGGCCATTTCGCCGGGCTGGTCGCTCCCTGAAGCAGTGTCAGCATCGAGGCTTTCCAGACCGCGTCGGTCACCGGAGCATCGAGTGTGGCGAGCATGGCCGGCAGTTCGTCCCAGCGGTCGTGGCGGGCGGCGTCAAGCAGGTCTGCACGTTTGACCACCGGCGCCTGGTAGTCGCGGCTGTACCATTTACGGACGAGCTCCTCGGCCCACGCAGCGTCCTTGTCGGCGTGGCAGAGGTTGCACGCGTTGGGAGACTTGAATGCCCGGGTCGTCGCGGGGGTCGGCGGCAGCATGGAATGGTCGGTGCGGCCCATCGCGGCAAAGCGAGTGGTGGGCATGTGGCAAGAGACGCACTGATTGCCCGCACTGCCCGTGGCATGATGTCCGTGGGCCACCGGGTCGTCGACAGTTTTTTTGTGGCAGGGAAGGCATGACTTGTTCGACTCGGCCATCTCGAACCGGGGCCGGCCGCTGCCGGTGTGGCAGTGGTTGCAGTCGAGCTTTCCGGAAGCGACGCACGGGCTCTTCAACCAGGAAGTGAACGTATAATTCTCGCCGAGATCACGACCGTCGGGCCAGTAATCGGGATGCTCGAAAGTGACGAGGTCATAATGGTCGAAAAACGCGTCGCCTGGCTGAAAGCTCGTCGACATGGGCACCATCTTGGCATGGCAGGTGGCGCACATGTCGTTCATCTGCGCGGCCGTGAACTCCCTGGTGCGAATGATCTTGATCTCTTTCGAGCTGTGTCCCGTCGTCTTGCCCTCGGTCATGACGCGGACATGCTCGGCGGCCGGCCCGTGGCACGACTCGCAACTGATGCCCGCCTCCGCCCAGGTCGTGCGATACGTATCACTGTCCAGGTCGTAATTTGTCGCTAGCTGGCTGACGTGGCAGTTGAAGCACGTCGTATTGAACGTGAACAGACGGTCGGTCCAGTCAAGCGCCGAGTCGCTCCGGTCGGGGAAATGCCGGACGCCGCTGGCCGCCGTGTCGTACCAGCTTTTCTTGGGAACGTCGTAAGCAACCGGCAAGACCTGAAGCCGACCCCTGTCCAGGGGAGTCAGAAAGTAATACGCATTCTTTCCGCCCAGAACGTGAACGATGGGATAAGTTTTCTCGCCGGCGCTGCTGGTCTCGCGCACGTCCCCGGCCTCCGGCCCCAGCTCAGCACGGAACGCGCGGCCGCCGATCGTGATCGGCGCTGGCGGCGCAGCCAGCTCTCGCCGCGCGAAATCGGCAGTGTAAGGCTGCATCGCCAGCCCATGCCGCGAGGTTGCCCAGAGCTCGTGAAAATGCTCATGACAATCGCGACACGAAGCTGAACCCACATACGCGGTTTGCGGCTTCGCCGTCTCGGCCATTCGCGCAGGCGAAACCGAATGTGTCTCGCTGGCCGTCCGCTGGCAACCAGCGATTGCCGGCGAGAGCGAGGCGAGAAAGAAAAAGACACGGAAAAAGCCCGAGGTCGTCTCGTCAGCGACGGACATGAGTTTGATGGTCCTTTGAAGCAGGCAGACGGGACAGATCTCCGGTCAACTTCCGAGGAGTGCTCATCCCCCGGTCGCCCTGCTTCCCAGTATGGCAAGCGACGCAGGCGGGCTGGAAGTCCTACGCCCGTTTTCAGGTGCAAGCCAGGATCCGAGATCATGCGCTCAGTTCTCCATCGCCAGAAGCTGCTCCGGAAGAAAAATCGCCCGGAACCGCCCAACGGCTCGATGGAAATTATTCCGATAGAAATAACAGACATTGCTTCTGGCCGGCAAGATCGCACTGGGAATAAGCCGCTCGGTATCAGTACGGGAATTGGGATCCTCAAGGTCGGGCCCGACCGGCGTTCTGGGCCTGTCGCCGGGTACCGTGGTCTGTGATCGGCACGGAGTTGCCGCAACCGTCGCAACACCCAGGCAAACTTGTCGTAAACTCAATATGTCGGGTTCGTGCCGGCCATCTTTGACAATTCGATGTCGATTTGATTCCGAGCGTCCGCCCTGCCGGGTTGGCGCGTGGTGTGTACTCCGGTGACGCCCAAGAGTGAACCGGGCTATTCCGTGGATTTGTGCAGACTTGCCGATGAATCGAACAAGTCAGGCTGGGAAAATATGGATGAGTGAAAGTGCAGCGTATTGACCTCGATTTGATCAATCAGAATGGAACACAGGGCGGGCAGACTTAATAAAGTGCGGAACAAAGACCAATTTCTTGGCGAACGCAAATCCATATCACAGAGTAACTTATACGAGTTCATCAGCGGACTGCGGCTCAGGAACAAACCCAATGGGCCCCGGGGGGTCGCGCACGGGCGTTCAGAGTTGGCGGAAGAACGAGGCGGGGCTTGGCAGATCGCCAGAGAATTCAAAGGGTTTTTATCGAAGCATCAGAAAAACACCAGACGAAGCCAAATTAGGGCGCGTTGTAAATCTAATTTCCGACAACACTTAAATGCGAGTGGTCGAATTCGCGGCCCGGCAAACAAACCCATCTCCCAGTCGACCCGTGGGGATAATTAGAACTGGGTCAACTCCAGCGTGTTAGCGAGGGCGTGTCCGCCGAACCCATAATTCTAGCATCTGTCAACCCTTTCGTTTTCGTGACACCGGCGGTGTTCGATCATCTGGTTTGCCCAAGGAAAGGGCACCAATCACGCGCCAGACCGCACCGAAGCCGTCAAGCATCCGTTCCGGACCACCATGTCACCCGGTCCGGTTCGGGTCAGGGGCCAGTGGCTACTTGGTCTCGTCATGCTGTGTCTTGGTGCACGCTCCGTGCCTAAATCACTGCTGTGAGCGTCTTCGAAAAGCAACGGAACATTTTGTGGGACAAGGATTTAAAGTAATTTATCATGTGTTGTCATTACAATGCACTATTTATGAATATAGTATTGTATAACGTGTCTGACGACCTGTTTGTCAAACTGGGGAATATGGATAAGGGTTGAGCTACCCCAGATCACCCAGATAACCCATTATGTATGTGCTGACATGCCTCCAATGATCTTCGCGGCAGTGGTGCCCAGATCCACCCACCTGCGATCCACGCTCAGGACGCGATGACCGCGCAAGAACCGATTCAGTTCTTCCCCGGCCTGCTCGCAACTCCTTACCGGAACCGAAAAGAATCGATACGCCATGAAGGCACTCTGTGCATGCATTTACGGAGATTCAGGTCGCTTCGTCGCTTTCAATACCGCTCGCTCTCCCTCAATCCCGTGCCCTTCCGCTTCGGCTCGGTCGGGGGTCGGCTCCGCCTTTCGACCCTTCGACCGGCCTCCGCTCCAGGACAAGTGCTTGCTTGGCCCTATTGCTGGTCTGCGGCCAGACGGAAACCCAGGTCGTTGATCCGGTCCTCCGGCTCGATCCCGTAACGGTTCGCCGGGCGGCAGCCATGGGGGGTGAGGCCCCAGCCACCGCCCCGGTAGACCCGGGACGAGGCCTGCGCAGGCCCAGGGGGGTCGTTCTCGGGCGCGAAGGTGTAGTAGTCGGCCGAATATCGATCCTGGCACCACTCCCAGACATTTCCCTGCATGTCGTACAGGCCCCAACGATTGGGCTTCTTCTGCCCCACGGGGTGCGTTTTGTTTTCCGAATTCGCATGAACCCAGGCGAAACTCGACAGGTCGGCGTCGCTATCCCCGAAAGTGTGTTTCGTCGCGGTCTCAGGTCTATGCGGGGCGCGGCAGGCGTATTCCCATTCCGCCTCCGTCGGCAAGCGGTAGCCGTTGCCCCCAAGAATCGTGACGGAATCGTCTTCAATCTCGTAATAGGGCTTGCGCCGCTCCCGTTCGCTCAGCTTGTTGCAGAATCTGACCGCGTCGAGCCACGACACCTGCTCCACTGGAAGCAGTTCCGAGTCTTTGAACTTGCTCGGGTTGTCCTTCATCACCTGCCTGTATTCGTACTGCGTGACCTCGTACACCCCGAGATAAAACGGCTTGGTGATGGTCACTTTGTGCTGAGGCTTCTCGTCCTTGTCGGCTTCGTGATCGTCGGGAGTGGCCCCCATCAGAAACGATCCGGCCGGGATCAGTTTCAATCTCGTGCCGATGGAGTTGGTGACCAGTTCCTTCTCTTCGGGGACGGCAGGGCGAGCGGTCTCCAAGACTTTCTCGACCCGCTGCCGGGCTTCGTTGTCGCCGCTGAGGTAGAGGCCGACGACCTTGGTCAGCCGCCCCGCGACAGCCCCGCCCTGTCGCGCGGTGCATGAGAGTGTAACGACGTCCCCGCTCCAGTCCTTGGGAACCTCGGCCAGAAAGGCGTAGTCGGTCAGCCCCGCACGGGTGATCTGATTGAACCACTTGAGATCGAAGTAGAAAGTCCGTCCTTCATCTTCCGTCCCCGCCACAACGACCTGACCGCGAGGCGGCAAATGGGCGGACCTAACGTTCGTCTCCACCTCATTGAAGTCTCGCTCCTCACGAGAAGCCCCACCCCCAGCGTTGACTCCGACGCCCCAGAAGCTGAAACCGACTTTTCCCTCGCCGCTGAACTTGACGTTAAGATCGGTGAGTTGGTGCTCCCGACGCTGTTCCTCAGTGAGGCCCGCGACATCGGTTCCCGTTTGCGTCTTGGGCTCGTGGTCGAGGATCGTGACCGACTTGGGGAACCGAATCTCGTAATGGAGCAATTCAACCGTGCTCTCCTCGGCGCGGAAGTTCGCCGAGACCGGGATGACGATCACGATGACTTTTCGAGCCGCGTCGGCCTGCCTAGGAGGCTTTACTTCGGCGCAAGAGAACAGCGACCGTGAGTCGAACTTGACTGCTTCTTGAGCCGATGCGGCAGTCGTCAGACCATAGCCCAAGAAAACAAGTAAGCCGAAAATCGGTCGCATAAATCATCACCGCTGTAAGAAGGATTCGGGCTCTCAACAAAGAGGTGACTAGCCGATGCACCCTCGAAGCCTGATTGTAAATCGAGGGGGTGTTCGGTGCGAGCGGGCACATATTCAGAGTCCGGGCACAAATTCCAAGTAGGTGCTACGTTCAGCGATCTCGACGACATGACCGTCCGCATTCTGGGTGGGGGAGCCGAATCACATTATAGATACACACAGCATTATAATTTGATAACTATTCCTGTAAATGTGATGGGATGGGAATAACGGCGAAAATAGGGGCTATGGGTTGATTTGTCCGATCGCAATCTCTCTGGAGCGAGGTTGATGACCACCCGGTCGGCCGGGCGACGATAGCCCGAGTTCACGATGGCCCGCTCGACGCGGTAGGTGCTCTCCTTGACGGCGGCCTCGGCCAGCCCCACCAGTACGGTCTTGGGCATCGATGTGGGCGAGACATCGACCTCGACAGGACTCGCGTCAATGCCGATCAACGTGTATGAAAAGAGCTTGGCGAGCATGGTGACTAAAATTCCGGGGACACCATACGCAATTCTTGACGAGCCAGTTAATGACCTGTACTTTGTCGTCATGGCTCGTTTGGCTCGCGTTGTCGCCCCTGGCTTGCCTCATCACGTCACGCAGCGCGGGAACCGCCGGCAGCAGACGTTTTTCTGTGACGAGAATTACGAGTGCTACATTCAGCTGATGGCTCAGTTCTGCAAGGCGGAGCATGTGCAGGTTTGGGCCTATTGTCTGATGCCCAATCACGTGCACCTGATCGTGGTTCCGCAATCGGCCGACGGGCTGCGACGGGCGATCGGGGAAGCACATCGGCGTTATACCAGGATGGTCAACTTCCGCGAGGGCTGGCGCGGCCACCTCTGGCAGGGTAGGTTCGCTTCGTTCGTACTCAATGAGCCGTACTTGCTGACCGCCGCTCGCTACGTCGAGCTTAACCCCGTCCGCGCAGGACTCGTCAACTCGCCCCGCCAGTATCTCTGGAGCAGCGCCGCGGCACATCTGCGCGGAAAGGACGACGCATTTTAGTGCGGGTTGCACCCTTGCTTCAGCTGGCAGCCGACTGGCGCCGCTTCCTGACCCGAGTCATCAGGGAGGAGGACCCTAAAGCCCTTCGCACTCACGAGCATACCGGCAGGCCATTTGGTGACGAGGCTTTTCTGGCGTCGCTGGAGCAGAACCTGGGCCGGGTCTTGAGACGGCAAAACCTGGGCGAAAAGTCGTCCGGAAGATCGAGTAACTCAGCCATCAAGACTCCAGTGTATGCGCTTTCCTAATGCCTGGGCGTAGCGCGAGAGCGTGGCCAATGTGGGATTCGGGTTCAAGCCATTCTCGAGCCGGCTTAGTGCTGGGGAGTCGATTCCTGACCGCAGGCAGATTTCAGCCAGGCTCAGCCCAGCGCTCTCCCTCGCCTGACGCAGTGCCCCGCCAATCTCCGTCAGAGTTTCAGGGTCCACAGCAGGTGGCCCTGCCTGCTGAAGGTGGGATGCCCGATCATAGGTTTCCACATCGATCTCGCCGGAGGTGACCAGTTCCCTCAAGCTCGGTTCGCCGCGGAAGTGCTCCCGAGCAGCGCGATGCCGAGCCCGATCTTCAGCGCCATGCTCGATCTTTGTTCGTCGACGCTGTTCCTCGGCCATGCTTGCACCTCCTCAGGACTCGACTTCGTAAGCCGTGATGGGATAGATGACAGGAGGATTCTCGCTGCTCCACTCATAAACAACCGCGATAAACCGCCCCGTTGATGTCCAGCCGAAGACGATCGGTCGTCCACTCGATCGACTCATCCCCTCCACGTTGCCTGCCTCCAGCAAGACCGATTCGATTTCTTCCATGGAAAGATCGTGCTCTGCGATGTGCTGTAAATTGCCCTCGGGGTCGTCCTCGTCGTCCCATGCGATCAGGGCCTCGCCGCGATCGGGCACTTTCACTATCCTCTCGAATGGTTGATATTTTGCGCCTCTTGTAATATATTACAACGAGTCCAGCCCCCAATCAACTTCTAACTGCCCTTTCGCATATTAAAAGAGTGCTTAACTGGAATTTATCACTAACCGTGTGTATACATCATGTGAAAGCCCGATGTAACCCAACACTTGCCTCACCAACGCCGGAAGGGCTTTGAGATGCCAGCGACGCTCATCCCCGCTTTCCACCTGGGTCAGCGTGATCTGGACCCGCGAGATCGCTTCCAGCACCCGCTTGGCCGTCGGCCGATCGGTGTCCCGTTTCGGCTGGCCGGGATACAACCCCTTCAGCTTCTCGCCGCTCTGATCTTGCCCGCGTCGCACCAAGACCTCGAACAGCATCAACACCCGCAACGCCAGCGTCACCAGATGGGTCAATCCCTGGACTTGGTCATCCCGCCGCACGAACAGCGGCCGAATCCCCAGCGGCTCGTCCTTCAACAGGTGAAACACTCGCTCCACACACCAGCCGCCACGATAAGTCAGCAGCGAGTCCGGCAGCGACAGCCGCGAAGCCGGGGTATTGGTCACCTGCACTTGCCAGCCCAGGCGCGCCACGCGTTGTTGGATCGCCTTGTCGTTGCGTCGCACCGTCGTGATCTGGTAGCGAATGTCCCATTCGGTCGTCTTGGGGCGATTGGGGCCGCCTCGGCCCCGACCCACATAGTGAGTCCGGCTGGTCTCTTCACGCTCCCAGCTCACCTCCAACAGCCCCTCCACGTCATGCTCGGTCAGGATTGCCGCGACGGCCTGCTCCAACTCCCAGCCGGTTGTGAACTGAGTCCGTCGCGGCCCCGGCGGCGGCGTCAAGCCGCGCACAGCCGCCTCGGCTTTCTGCAGCCGCCGCTCCAGGGCGGCAGCCTGGCTCTGGGCCAACGCCTCGGAGCGGATGATCTGCACACGCTCGGTCCAGGTGTGCTCGCCCTTTTCGAGCACTGCGGATTGCGACCGGTCAAACTCGTATCCCACGCCGATGAGTTCGTCGTCTCGCTGGATCTTGACCAGTTTTGCAACCTGCTTACCGGTCAGCGCTGCCTCTACCCACACCTCGAACTGGGCCGAAACCTCTCCGGTCAGCGGCAGCCGGGTCAAGTAGAAATCCTGGTTCGCGGCGATCTCGGCCCGAGTCTCCAGGGCTGCCATCTTGCAGTCGCCGGCGTAGAGCAAACCGGTCTGGCCCAACTGTTCGCGGACTCGCCGATACAACGGGAGGTACAAGGGGTCGTCAGCGGCATTACCGGGATGGACATCGCCGGCCAGGAACAACCCGCTCGGCTCGGCCGCGGCGGCCATCAGCTTGATCTGGGGCAAGTCAGGACGGTGGTCCTTGCTATGCCCCAATTGCATCAGCCCGTCGTCGTCGATGGCGTGGTAGCCATAGGTGGTGGTAGCGTCGAGGCGCACCCGCTCCACAGGCGGCAGGGCATAGACCTCGCATTGGGCGTCCCAGAGGTCGGCTTCCAGCTCGCGCCAGACCGCCAGATCGCTGAGGCGTTTCAGGACCAAGGTCAAGCGGTCATCGCCGAACTCGACGGGCCGAATGGGCTGGCCGATGATGGTCTCGATGGTGTGCTGGAGGCCTTCGACCCATTGCTGAACGTGGGACTTGCGGTGGTCGGCCTGGGAGAGAATGTAGGCGATCCAGACCGTGATCAGCCAGCCGTTGGAGAGACCTTGATGGAGGGAGTGCGGCGGGAGATTACGGTCGAGGACCTCGGGAAAGTGGAGCTGGATCAAAAAGCCCAAAAGCAGTGGGACGTCGTCGACGCGTTCGTGAGTCAGCTCCAAGGTGGCTTCCATGCCAGCACTCCAGGTAAGGTTTCGGGGAAAGCGTTGTTGTACCGCAGTGGACGGACCGAAGGGAAGATCCACACAGAGAAATGTAAGTATGGGAATAATGCGCAATCTGAATAAACACATAATTAGCAATACACTAAACATTTGCTACGCGAAAGCACAGTTCTAATGATGGGGTTCTGCGTGCAAGAACGCCCGCGAGGGCGAACGCTACGCCATAGGGGCTCACATCCACACGCTCCGGTCGAGTGACCGGTAGCCCACGGCTTCGGCGATGTGGTGGGGCTGGATCTCGTCGGAGCATTCAAGATCGGCGATGGTGCGAGCCACCCGGAGAACCTTATCGTGAGCTCGGGCCGACAAACGGAGTTCTTCCATTGAGGCACGCGGCAATATTCGCAGAGGTTCCGTGCTCGCACCCTCACTTCTCGAGCGAGCGATAGATCCATACCGCCCTCATTTCGCCTTCCTGGCCTTCAGCGCTATCCTGGCCTTCGAGTGCAACAAAGCCAGCAAGTGACCGGCTTTGACGAAGTTATCGAGTCGGTGCTTCTCCTCGACGGATAGCATCCCCTCCTGGTTGCGGTCAGCCAGGTCTGTCATCTCTTTCTGATCCTCTTCGTCGAAACCGAGAGTCAGGATGTAGCGGGCGAGTTCACGAGACATGTCGGAGTCCTCGACCCGGATCAACCGGGCAAAGATCGCTATTTCGCTCGATGTGTCACGCTTCGCGGCTTGTCCAGTCGCCATCACGCTGCCTCCTCTCGCGCGGACATTTCAATTCGGGACCTGATCCTACATCCACACGCTCCGGTCGAGTGACCGGTAGCCGACGGCTTCGGCGATGTGCTGCGGCTTGATCTCGTCGGAACCTTCCAGATCGGCGATGGTTCGGGCCACGCGCAAGACCTTGTCGTGAGCCCGGGCAGACAACCCGAGTTCTTCCATCGCGGCTTTGAGGATTGACATCGCTTCCGGCTTGAGCGTACAGATTTTGCGAAGCTGGCGCGGGGTCATCCGGCCGTTGACCAGCGGGCCCTTGTGGCCGAATCGCCTGGTCTGGCGCTGCGCGCGGCAAGGACCTGGGCCCGGAAATCAGACGACGGCGGACCAGGCGGCATCTCGGCGAGCTGGGTGAAGGGTACCGCGGGAACCTCGACATGCAGGTCGATGCGGTCGAGCAGGGGGCCGGAAATCTTGCTGAGGTACTTCTCGACCTGGGGCGGCGTGCATGAGCAGGCGCGGCGGGGATCCGACCTGTATCCGCAAGGACACGGGTTCATCGCCGCGACAAGGATGAAATCGGCCGGGAAAGTCGAGCTGTTCATGGCCCGGCTGATGGTCACCTTGCCCTCCTCGAGCGGCTGGCGGAGGACTTCGAGAGTTTTACGGTTGAACTCGGGCATCTCGTCCAGAAAGAGGACGCCCTTGTGGGCCATGGAGATCTGCCCCGGCTGGGGAGGGTTGCCGCCGCCGACCAGGCCGGCATCGCTGATTGAGTGATGGGGCGTGCAGAACGGCCGCACGGCCATGAGCGGTTGTCCCGGCTCGAGGCGGCCCATGGCGCTGTAGATGCGGGTGGTTTCCAGGCTCTCGCCGGGTGTCAGCGGCGGCAGAATGGTGGGCAAGCGCTTGGCCAGAAGCGTCTTGCCTGTGCCCGGAGGTCCAATCATGAGCACATTATGACATCCCGCGGCGGCGATCAGGAGTGCGCGCTTGGCATAGTCCTGGCCTTTCACATCGACGAAATCTTCGTCCATGTGCGAGTGCTTGGCGAAGAGCTCGTCGAGGTCGACCGACTCAGGGTCCATGTCGACCTGGCCGGAGAGGAAGCCAACCGCCTCGGCCAGGCTGCCGACCGGATAGACATTGAGTCCTTCGACGACGGCGGCCTCGGCTGCGTTCGTCCGAGGCACAAGCAGGCCATCCCGGCCCTCGGAGACGGCCTGAATCGCCATCGACAGGATTCCCTTGATGGGCCGGGTCTCGCCGGTGAGGGCAAGCTCGCCGACGATCGCATAATTACCCGGTCGGTCGAACGCAACCTGGCCGCTGGCCAGCAAGAGCCCCAAGGCGATCGGCAGATCAAAGCCGTTGGCGTCTTTCTTGAGATCGGCCGGAGCGAGGTTGATGACCACCCGGTCGGCCGGGCGACGATAGCCCGAGTTCACGATGGCCCGCTCGACGCGGTAGGTGCTCTCCTTGACGGCGGCCTCGGCCAGCCCCACCAGTACGGTCTTGGGCATCGATGTGGGCGAGACATCGACCTCGACCTCGACAGGACTCGCGTCAATGCCGATCAACGTGTATGAAAAGAGCTTGGCGAGCATGGTGCAGCGATCAGAACAACCAGGGGCAGCCAGCCGGGCGGCATTGCCTTCGAGCCGGTCGCGGACCATCGAGTTTAGCACATTCCCATGCCCGTCTCCTATTGCCCTGCCCGCGCCGATGCGAAAAAAAGCCGTCGCGGCTGCAAGACTAACGTTCAAGCAGGATGACGAGCTCCTCTTTCATGCCTCCGCCAAAGTCCTTGAGATGGGGAGTGGATACTCCCTTGACGACCCATCCCTGCTTCGCAAAAAAGTTGAGGGCTTCTTCGAGCCGCTGCACGTCAAACTTCCCTTCGAAGATTTTGTCGCGCGACCAGAGAACCTTGTACTCCTTGAGGCCGCTCTCGTCATGCGCTTCAAATGAATGATCGGAACCGCCGCCATCCGCGTGACTCACCTCGCCCTCGGCTTTGAACACTTCTGGGGCGTGATCACTGGCAACGGCCCACGCGGAGGCATCCAGGCCATCAACGGCAATTCCGCTTTCCGGTGTCACGGCAGCCTTCCCCGTTGCCGCCCCCGCGGCAACCGCGACTCCCTCAGCCGCGGGCGCCTTGGCTGTTACAGGCGCGACATTGAAACTGATTCCGCATTTCTTACACTTAATACGGGCACCCACGAGAGTCGGGGGAATCTTGCCCCGCTCACCGCACGATGGACATGCGACGTAAGGCATCGTGTCGGCCTCCTGGCTGGATTGGATCGTGTTTGGTTGTGTTAATGCATCGGACTGTCGGCCCAGAGCCACTGCGCTGATGCCAGCCGGACGCGAATAGCCCCGTCGGCAGAGCGAGGCCGACGCGCTCACCCTAACGTGCGCAGAACCGAGATACAAAAGTTTTTTTATCCCAACCGCGGGAAGTCGCGATGGGTCATTCGGCACCGACGGAGTGCTGGTGTTGACGGAAGCCAACGTCGGGTTATGGCGTCGACGAAAAAACACTGGTTGACTTGACGCGAGGCCTACGCCTGATAATCTTAACCAAATCAAAGCACAAGCCGACCTTGACTAGAACCGGAGATGGATCGGATCGGCTTGAGAATTGCCAGCGAAAAGCTCGAGAGAGGCGATGGACAACGCATGGACTCCACGAAGGTACTGGATCAGCTTGATTCGATGATCGATGATTTGCTCAATGACAGCGACCTGCCGGCTTCCTCGCTGGCATCGATGCTCATGGCGGCTCGTGATAGCGTCAAGGATGGATATCACTTTGCGCTGGCACGTCGGGTTTGCGATGCCAGCAACGCGATCCGTGATCGCTACACCCCTGACCTTTGTCTCTTGAGTTCGACGTTCGGAACTCAAGATTCTGAATGAGCTGATTGGCTGTCCCGGTGCTTGTCATGTCTCGACCTTGTGCCGGTCGTGTAATGCGAGTGTCCGATGAATTGGTGATTTGCTTCAGCTCGAATCTTGACACACCCAAGATGCACGTCCCGATTTGGCGCAGCCTTGCCCCCTGGCTGCCTCGACACGGATACCTCTAAGTTGCAGCCAAACCGGCGATCCGGGTGTATGATGTCAGAATCGTGCCCCGGCAGGCTTGGGGCGTCGTGTCGATCATGAGCGCGGAAGCCGCTCCAGATCTAGACAAGCAGGATTTCACCGATTCTGATTTCCATCAGTGTGATCATCGGATTGATCCTCGTCGTGGGGTTGATGTCGCTGTCAGAGTCGGCACTGGCCTCCTCCCGCAGGTGGCGTTTGAGAGAACAGGCCGCCCGTGGCGACCGCGGAGCAGCAGCCGCCTTACGACTGACAGAGAATCTTGACCGATTCGTTCCTGCGATCCGGGCCGGGGCAGCGCTGGCTGGAACCGCGGCCGGCGTACTCGCCGGGCTCTGGCTGTCAGAATACCTACGGCCCGCGTCTGACGCTTCCGCGCTGCACCGTGGCGGCAGGATCGTAGGCATGGTCCTTGGAATGACCGCGGCCACCTTGCTCCTGGGCGATCTCTTGCCCAGGAGAATTGCGCGGGTCTGGCCCGAGCGGATCTCGTGCTCGATCGCACGGCCTCTGGGTGCCTTCGCCAGGATGATCGGTCCTTTGTCGACAAGTCTCGAACGGACGACTGGGTTCCTTGCCCGCCTGCTGGGCGTCAGGTCCGCGGCTCGACCACCGGTCACTCATGAGGAAATCAAGAACCTGCTCTGGGAGGGAACCAAATCGGGAGTATTCGAGGAGGCCGAATATGAGATTTTTATGCGGGTCTTCCGGTTCTGCGAGCGTAAGAGCCGCGTCTTGATGACACCGCGCGACAAGGTGGTCTGGATCGACGTGGCAGATTCGCCCGATGAGATTCGCCGCAAGATCATCGGCTCACCCTATTCTCGGTTTCCGGTTTGCGATCAAAGTCTCGATAATCTATTAGGTATCGTACAGATCAAGGACGTGCTGGCACAGAGCTCAGGGGCTCCCATATTTGAGGTCAAGGGGCTGCTCACTCTCCCCGCCTTCATGTACGAAGGTACTCGCGGGGCCCAGATTCTAAAAACCCTCAAGAAGTCGTCGACTCATACGGCCGTGGTTCTCGACGAATATGGATCGGTTGTGGGGCTACTCACACTCAGTGACATCCTTGATGCGGTGCTTGGCGAGCTGCCCGAGGGCAACGGCGATGACGAGAGGCCGAGCTCTCTTCAACGTCCCGATGGCTCGTGGCTGCTCGAAGGCCGACTGCCGATCGACGAATTTCGCGAGCTTTTCGACCTTCCCGAGCTTCCCAGCGGTGAATTTCAGACCCTGGCCGGCCTGGTAATCACGCAACTTGGCCATATTCCGCGGGTCTCGGAATCGTTCAACTTTCTTGGACTTCGCTTTGAGGTCGTGGAGATGGACTCTCAGCGCGTCGGCCGTGTGCTCGTCAGCCCGCTGGCGCAATGACCCGAACTCGCAACGAACCTGGGAGGATCACCTTGTTCACAAGCCTCGCAACGATTCTTGCAATGATGACTTTTGGGTATCCCACGGAGCCTGCTCAGGACCCGGCCGATACGGCAGGCGGCTGGGTCAAGTATTCAGGCAATCCCGTGCTGGGCGGCCAGTACGGCACTTGCTTCGATGTTGCCGTCCTGCGTGAGAACGAGGCGTACCGCATGTGGGTTTCGTGGCGGCCAAAACGGAGCGTAGCTCTCGTGCAGAGCAAGGACGGATTGTCGTGGACCGCCCCGGAGATCGTCTTGCCCCCCACGGGAATCAACTGGGCTGATGACATCAATCGACCGACCGTGCTCAAGCGTCCCGATGGTTACCACATGTGGTTCACGGGGCAGAGCAAGGGCCAGCGGTCCAGCATTGGATACGCTACCAGCCCCGATGGCAAGACCTGGAAGCCGATGTCCGACAAGCCGGTGCTGGTTCCCGAAAAGCCCTGGGAAAACGTGGCTGTCATGTGTCCCCACGTACTCTGGGACGAGCATGCGAAGCTGTATCGGATGTGGTACTCGGGCGGCGAGCAAGAGGAACCCAATGCCATCGGCTTCGCCACCAGCCCGGACGGGCTGACGTGGATCAAGCTCGCGCAGAACCCGGTTTTCACCGGCGACCACTCAATTACCTGGGAGCAGGAACGGGTCACTGGCTGCCAGGTGGAAAAGCACGGAGACTGGTATCTGATGTTCTATATCGGTTTTCGGGACATCCACCACGCTCAGATCGGCATCGCCCGTTCCAGGGACGGCATCACTGGCTGGCAACGCCACCCGGCCAACCCCATCGTGCGCTCGGGCACCGGCAAGTGGGACGACGACGCCTGCTACAAGCCCTTCGCAATCTTCGACGGCCGAAAATGGCTGCTCTGGTACAACGGACGCCGCCAGTCTCTGGAGCAAATCGGCGTGGTTTTCCACGAGGGCGAAGACCTGGACTTCAATCCCTGACGAGAGATCCAGAACCTCTCAATCCGAAAACTCGAAACTCCAGCCGCCAAGGTGACGTTGAGCGGTTATCAATCGCTGCCAGTCGAACTGTGGCGCCTGGTAAAGGAAGCTCGCGGATCTGGAACGTTTTTCGCTCAACTGCAAGCACCGGATTTCAGGTCGATCCTCCAAAACTTGGAAGGCTCGCCTCTGCTTGTCGTAAACTCTCTATGAGGGATTGTGAGGGTGTTGACCGGAGAATCGACGGCTCTTTGACATTTCGCTGAATGGCCATGTCCCGCACGCCGGCTGGGCAGATAGCGGTGCACGGTGCGAGCGAATTCCCAGCGGAGGAGGTGGGATTCGAACCCACGGTACCGCGAAGCGGTACACCGGTTTTCGAGACCGGCCCTTTCAACCACTCAGGCACCCCTCCGGATCCCCAGGATCCAGTTGCTTCAGTTTAGAAGAGACGCGGCGATCCTGGAAGAACAGACTGAGGATTTCACCGCATTCCTGCTCCATCACTTGTCCCGTAATCGACGCCCGATGGTTCAAACGCGGGTCGGATGCCAGGTTGTACAGGCTGGAACAGGCCCCCGCCTTCGGGTCAGGTGCGCCGTAAACAACGCGGTCGATTCGACTTTGAACAATCGCCCCGGCGCACATGGGGCAAGGCTCGAGCGTGGCGTAGAGCGTGCAGCCCTCCAGCCGCCACGATCCCAGGGCTCGACCGGCCAGCGTAATGGCCAACCGCTCGGCGTGGGCCGTGGGATCGTGAAGCGTCTCACGCAAGTTGAACGCCTGTGCGATGATCTTGCGGTCTTGAACAATCAGCGAGCCGACGGGCACCTCTCCCAGATCGGCCGCTTGCCGCGCAAGTTCGAGCGCTCGCGCCATCATCGCGAGGTCGAACTCGTCGGCTTCGAGACTTGGTGAAAAGGGTCGCGCCATGCAGGAAGCTCGCACCAGGGACCGCCGGACACACTCCCGTGGGTCGTGTTGTCATGATCGGGAGGCCAAGGTAACAAACCAGCAACCGCGTTCGCCAGTTAAGGGAAGCCGCCGATGTGGCAACTTCTCGAGTTTTGGCGAGGCAACGGAACCGACGCCCGGACAAGATGCAATGTTCCCCGATCAGCGCCTGCCGGGGTGATCGAGGAACACGCAGTGAAAGGACCGCGGTTTGGACGAATCAGGCCGTCAACTTGTCTCCACCCATGTCGAATGCCTTGAAAAGGAACGCGGCGGCTGCACCGCCGAGGAAGTCGGCAATCAGGTAAACGATCAGATGGGTAAAGTCAGCCAGACCCATGACGGTTGCTCCCAGGCCAACTGCCGGGTTGAACGCCCCCCCGGAGACGGGACCGATCGCGAACGCACCGACCACAACGGTGAACCCAATCGCAAGGCCATAGAACGAGTTACCTTCGGTACCTTTGGCAGTCGCCGAGTTCAACACGACGTAAACGAGGGCGAAAGTGAAGAGGAATTCGCCCAGAAACCAGGCCGCGGGGCTGTAGGATACGGGATTCACGGGAGGAGTCGGGGCGCCGGTCGCCGTGCCCTTGATGAACAGAACACAGGCCGCCGCGGCAACAGCAGCCACGAACTGCGCCACCCAGTACGGGATAGCGTCAGCCCAGGTGCACTTGCCTCGCAAGGTCACTCCGAGCGTAACGGCGGGATTGTAATGACCACCCGAGAAGTGGCCGCCCGCGTACACCATGATCATCAGGGCCGAGCCAATGGCCAGCGGAGCCAGGGCAGCCGCGTCGGGGCTCTTCACTGTCATTCCGACCGTGAAAACCAGGAAAAACGTACCAATGAACTCAACCACAGCCTTTGCAATCGGCATGAGATGCTCCTTGACTTTTCATAGAAAGAACGTGAACGGTCGAACCGCTATTCAGATAATCAAGCGGACAACCAGGCTGAGTTCTGCCGTGCGGCAACGCACCGGCGATACCTGGATGCCATGCTCAGCAAAAAGTTAGTGTGAACGCACACACCTGCATATTTCGCCGCCAGCGGGAAGTTATAGACAATGCACCGCGACTCTTCCAGTCTTTAGCAGAGAATAGAGCAAAAATAGCACGATTTTGCCCTGGCAATCTTCGAAGAGTAAAAACCGAGGGAGAATATGTCCTGTACTATGTGTCTTTACAAAGGAGGATCGATTCGGGTGACAAAGAATCTGACCCAGGCACAGTTGCTGACAAAGTCCGCAACCAAGACTTGATTCTTCAGGCCCGATCGCTCCATGATTATGCTCCGACGGTGTGCTTGAGACGGTCGCCGAGCTAGCTAGCTTGCTCTCGGGTCCAGCAATGCGGCCAGTTCCCATGTGACGACGGAGTCGCGAGATGCGCTATGTGATGGGTGTGGTCTGGGCCCTGCTGTTCCTGGTCATCGTGATCTTCTCTGTTCAGAATCTCGCTGCGGTGGATGTATCTTTCCTCCGCTGGTCCCTGAGCATGCCCAAGGTATTCTTGATCTTGGGAACCTACATCCTGGGTATGCTCTCCGGCTGGGGATTGGTTCCGTTGATCAAAAGACTGTTCTGAGCCGCTCATCACACCCCAGACAAGGCGAAAACCAACCACCTGAAACTGCGGAACGGGCTTCCCGCCAATACAGAATATCCATGTCTATCGCTTATCTGTTCAACTGGTATCCCCAGCCCAGCCTCACAGCGCTCCGTCGCGAGGTGACGGCCGTGGAAGACATCGGCCTGTCACCACACCGCTTCACTCTCAGGCCCTTCAAGGGGAAGCTGGTCGATGAGAACGATCTGGCCGAACGCGAGAAAACTCGCGCCGTGCTTGACGCCGGCGCACCCTGGTTCTTATTCTCCGTCGCGTCTGTGGCCCTGACCCGTCCCCGGCTCTTTGCCCGCGCCCTGAAAATGGCCGTGGCTGTCGCAAGGGTCGATGAGCGCGGCCTGGTGCGCAACCTCATCTATCTCTCCGAAGCCTGTGTGCTCCTCGGCTGGATGAACAAGCTCGATGTGAAACACCTCCACACTCACTACGGAACGAATTCGGCGACAGTGGCGATGCTCTGCCGGCTGCTGGGCGGGCCGAGCTATAGTTTCACCATGCACGGGCCCGAGGAATTCGACGCCCCCCGCGGCAATTGTCTCCGCGAGAAAATCCGCCATGCCCGGTTCGTTGTGGCTATCTGTGAGTTCACCCGCAGTCAGCTCTACCGCTGGGCCGACTATCACGACTGGTCCAAAATCCATGTCATCCGGGTCGGTGTCAGTCCGCTGTTCCTGGAACACGGCCCGGCGCCGGTCCCCTCGGCGCCACGGCTGGTGAACATCGGCCGGATCACCGAGCAGAAGGGACAGGCCATTCTGGTCCAGGCCGCCGCGAAGCTGCGTGATCGCGGCGTGGAGTTCGAGCTGGTGATCGTGGGCGACGGCCCCATGCGTGGCGAGATCGAGCGGCTGATCGAGCAGTTCCAGCTTCAAGAGCGGGTCAGAATCACCGGCTACCTGAGCAACCAGGGAGTGCGCGACGAACTGCTCGCCGCGCGTGCCTTGATCTTGCCCAGCTTCGCGGAAGGCCTGCCTGCCGTCTTCTTCGAGGCCTTGGCACTGGGCCGACCCGTGGTCACCACCTACATCGCCGGTCATCCCGAGCTGATCGAGGAAGGTGTCAATGGCTGGCTGGTACCCGCGGGCGCCGTCGATCCGCTGGTTGACGCCATGGCCAAAGCTCTCAAAGCCGAACCCGCGGTGCTCGAGGAGATGGGTCGGGCCGGAGCCCAGCGCGTCGCCGATCAGCACGACTTTTACCGCGGGGCCCGGAAACTCGTGGAACTCTTCGGAAGCGCAGATCAATAAGCATGGACCCACACGACTTCGCCGTCAGCGTCGGGGACCGCTGGTGGTGGCGTTGGGTCCGAAGCGGATATGAAGCCCCGAGTGTCCAGCAAAACGGTCACCGTACACACCGCGTACAATTGCCCAATCGGCGACCACGGCGATCAACGCTGCACCAAATCCAAGCGCCACGAGCCGCCCCCATCGGGCGGGGACTGATGGTTCTTGTGTGACTCTCGTATCGAAGCCGGGCGAATAATCCGCGGTCAACAAGATCAACGTGCAAAGCAATGCGTTAATATGAATAACACCCTCGGTGACGAGCCGCTGCTCCTTGAAGCCGACGAGCGCTCGTTCGAAGTTACCAATAACCATGATGGCCAGAAGCAGTAGAAAGAGCGATTGACCTCGTCCCAGGGGGTTCTCCGGAACAAGGGGGAGCGGCTGCCGAAGATGCCTCCTCATGAGAATCACGACGGCCGCTGCCACGGCCATGGCCGCGAGGTCGAACCAGGTCCACGCGGAGATCCCGTACATGGTTTGCGGAACCGCGCCCGCACGCGTCCAGTCGGCCACATTCTTACGCAGATTCACGTACGGAATCGCCAACAGAACGAACCCGAGTGCGATGAGCCCTGCTTTGCGGTTGCTGGGCCGCTCCCCGAGTTCCGCATGATCCACCGGCCCGACGCGTTGCGCCATCCCGCCCATGGCCACCGCGATGCCGACGCCATTGAACAGCCCCGTTGTTTGCTCGAGAATGCTATGCCAGTTAGTCACGTAACCGCTGGTCACCTCGACGAGCTTGAGCATCGACGCGGCGGCGAACCCAATGCCGCCGATGAAGCCTGCGACCACCGCGGCGCGCGCGACCTCGGCAAGCCCGGTGCGCATGCAGTAAACAATCGCGCCGGCTGTCATGCCGAGGCATCCCGCCCAGTTGTCACCCCGGGGTGGCGTCATCCGCAGGCCAAGTCCGAGCACGAGCAGCCCGAACCCCGCCCACCAGCCGCCCGCCAGGTGAAGGATCAGCGAAGTGGACCGGTCGACGCCCCGCCGAATTGCAATCAGCACAAGGGCCGCGAGAATGGCCAGGAGAGCGGCAAGCCAGTCCGAGTCGTACCAGTCGAGGTGATACCCGCGTTCCTGGAGCCACGGCTCAATGGCCACGCCTTGCAGCCACCAGAAGAAGAAGACCAGGCCCAGAGGCAACAGCAACTCTGCCATCCTGGCTCGTCCGGCAACGGCCGTCAGTGCCGTCCCAGCCCCGCCGAGAGCGGCCCACAGGAAGCCGATCACGAACAGGCACGCGAACCCGTAGAGCACCGAGGCAGAATGCCCGGAATGGGTGTAACCAACGACCTGCATGTACGAGATGCTGCCGCCGAACGACCATCCCAGCGCCCCGAACATGGCGAAGAAAGGGATCTCTCGCACCCAGTCGCTCCGACCCGAGAGCAGCACGGCAGCCATCGCCGCCAGCGCCCCGGGGAGCATGGCTCCGTACTCGTGCCCAAAGTTGCCCCGAATGCCCCAACCAATTGAGAGCGCCAGTGAGACGACCGCGAAGTAGGAAAATTGTGCACGAAAATTTGCCATCAGTTCACCTTACCATCCAGCGACAGTTCCAGAACTCGGTTTATGGCTTGCCCACATCGTTCGCCTTGTTCATCCCCTGCGGTCCGGCCTGCTGCCCGGTCGACTCACGACCGAAATGAGGGTCTTGCTCCAGTTCAGCGATGCCACGAACGCCAGGATCATCACAACGAGAAAGTAAAGAGATACTACTATACGATGATCTAAATTGAGAATCACTGGACCAAAGCGCGTAGTTTCAACCAGCTCGAGCAAAATAAACACTTCGCCAAGTAGAAATGCGAGTTTTATGTTGAAGAAGACAACTGCCCAGGCATGGCGAATCAGTCGACGACGCCATGCTGGCTCGCTTTCTTGAACGTCCATATTCCAGACGGCTCCTTCGCTGCCTGAACTCTGCGTTACACTACCTCGCTTTGGGATTCTCGCTGTCGGCTCTTCGAGTTGCCTCGGGTGCGGGAGTCGCCTCGCGAATCCAGGCGAGGATGGCCTTGTACGCCGGGTGATCCGTGCTGTTCCAGAGCTGACCGCCAGCGTGGGTCAGAACGGCCGGTCTGGTCGTCTCGGTCCCAGGCAGGGTCTGTGGACTGAGCGGCTTCCTGAGAATCAAGCTCGATTCAGGTTGGCCAACGTTCACAACCTTGAGCACGGAATTGTAGTTGATCAAGACCTGACCGTCAGTAGGAGTCGTTTTCGGGTCGACCTCGACGATTCTGAGAATCGTGTGGCTTGCATGGCAGCGAGCACATGCATAAGTGGTCTCCCCCTCCTGGTAGAGAATCGGGTTGATTGTGCGCCGGAAGGTTGTCGGATCGGGAAGGCGAGGTCTGGAGAGCGATAGATCGGCTCGCACGCCGGCGGGGTCGAGGCCGGCGGCCCGTAGTGCAGCTTCGGCGCGGGGCCGTAGCGCGGGGTCCTCCGTCAGGGCTTTCACGCGTAGGGCAAGTGCGGGGAACTTGGCGATCAGGAGATTGTGCTTGACCACGTCGAGGGCATCCGATCGGACAGAAGCGTCGGGGTCAAGCAGCAGTCGGGCCAGGTGTTCGCGCGAGTCCGGCCGCTCCCAGAATGACGACTTCGAGGCAGCCAGAGCGAGAGCGAGCTTGCGGATCGCGGGTGCGTCATCAGCCAGCGCGATCAAAACCAACTGGCTCGCTTTACGACTCGACCAGAAGGCCGGCAGACCGGTGAGTCCGGAAATCGCTCGCTGGCGAACGGTCCCCGACGGGTCAGTCGCCGCCCGCCGCAAGAGATCGAGTGTCTGCTCGCCAGGTCCGATTTGATCCATCAGCGCCGGCTGGGCGAACAGCAAGTCGAGCGCGTTGATCCGTTGCGGCGGCCGCATACGATCCCAGCCCCGCTTGACGGCGAGCTGTCGCTCCGAGTCGGTAAACTCCGGCCGGCCCAGAACCGGAAGCAGGTCGGCGGCGGCATCCTCGCGAGGCAACAGGCTGCGAATCGCAGCCTTGATCACCGGGTTATCGCCCAGTGGACTGGTTCGGCCGATGGCGGCGAGCACCGCTGAGCGTGTTGCGGATGATCCGGTCCCGGTCAGTGCGTCGTTCAAAAGCTTGAGCCGACCCGGATCATTCTCGGACCCCGCGAGGGAAAGCTCCCGCTCGACAACGGTTCGAGCCGCTGTGCTGACGCCGGCATCAGGATCGCTCAGCGCCGCCAGAAGACGTCCCTGAATGACCCTGTTGCCGGTCCGCTCCGGGATCTTGAAGAAGCTGCAAAGTTGAATGGCCTGTTGTCTCGGCTCGGGCGGAAGCTCGGCGACAAGCAACGTGCTGAACGTCCGCTCGAGCAAGTCCAGGGGCGGATCGTAGAGGAAGCCGAACTCACGGTCATTGCCAACGTCGGCCATGCTCTCAGGCTGTCGGGCGTAATGGCGCCCCTTCAGGAACGTGCCATCAAAGGCATTGAGCACCGCGGTGCGCTGGAGCACGTTTCCCCGCTCGAGCACGGCGAGAATGGGAATCAGCAGCGCCTCCCGCTCGAGGGTTTTGCGCGCCTCGAGAATTTCAGGGCCGAGCTTCTCGGGTAAATCAGCGATATTTCTTTGGAGGCTGATCGCACCGCCAAGGTTCTCGTCGAGCATGATGTAGAGGCCCTCGCTCAGGTTCTTCCGCACCACGGCAAGGTCGGGCTCGGCCATCCGCTCAAGGTAAGTGGCGACGATTCGCCGTTGAAGAGGCAGATCGCCAGCGCGGTAGAACCACTGCCTCAGGCTGCGCAGGGCTTGCAGGCGAGTCCAGAGGTCGGGATCGCGGGTCAATTCGCGCAGTTGGTCAGCCAGGTCAAGCCGACGGTCCATGCCGGCAAACTGATAGGCGAAGATTCGCGTCGCGCCTCGACGCACTCGCGGATCGGGATCGCCGAGTGCCTTCTTGATGGCGTCGATTCCTGTTCCGTGGTTGCCCATTTGCCTGAGTGCCCAGGCGGCTGAACGCCAGACGATCTTCGAGGGGTCGCCCAGCGAACGGACCAGGGGGGCAACGGCTTCGGATCGTCCCAGCCGTCCCAGACAGGCCGCGGCCGCGGATCGAACGAGCGGCTCGGGATCCAGTAGCAGTCGGGAGATCTCGCTGGCGAACCGCGGTTGATCAGCCGCGGAGATCTCATAGAGATTCTCGAGGTCGTCGAGAGTGTGCACGAGGGAGTCGGTTCGGGGCAGCCGAGCCAGGCCTCCGTCGCGATTGCCCCAGGACCTCAGCGGTGCCCCGCGCGCGGGTAGGCTCGCGCCAGCGCCATCACGGCATGGCGAGTCTCGCGCATCGGTGTGCGGAAGTTTTCATGCGTTGTGGTCTGAAACCAGCCGCCGAAATCTTGTTGCTGGGAGAGCAGATAGCGGATCGCCCTGGCCAGCGCCGGATGATCGCGGGGGAGTCCTTGTTCCAGGAGTAGTTCGACGATCTGCCCGGTCACGTACACGGCGCTGGGGCCGGGCTGGGCGTCGGACTCGTGCCAGCCGCCGTCAGCGTTCTGAAACGCCAGAAGCGCTCCGGTCTCACGCTTGATCTTGTTGGCGAACCGGTTCCGGTCGATCAACCACCAGGCGTGGAGGCGGTTAATCCGGTCCTGTAGGTTCTCGCTTCGTCGATCGGTTGCTCGTTCGCCAAGAATGCTGACGATGTTGGCCGCGGCCCGGGCGTACGTGACATCACCGGTCCGCTGAGCGACCTCGTTCAAGACCAGCCAATCGCGCCAGGCCAGGCCGAACTTGCTGTCCATGGGCACGACTGCATTCTGCTCGTCCGGAGGCAAGTCGCCACGGCTTTCCCAGACGGACCTGAGAAAGGGCCCGAACCGCTCGACGATCGGGCTCCTCCGGCCTGAAACTTCACGTTCAAAGTCGGCCAGAATTTCGCCTTGCTCCCCCTGCGCTTCAAGCGGTGTGGCGATGAACCGTTGCCAGTACAGCGCGTCGTAGCCATAGAGCGGCGTCACCGAGTTGGCGATCCGGTCGATCACATATTGAAAGCTGGCCTTCGAACGAATCGGGTAGCCGTAGCGATGGGCCGCCAGGTTTGCCTCGGTCGGGAAGCTGGCGGCGTGGCACGCCGTGCAACGCGTTGCGGTATCATGAATATTGTCGGATCGAACGTAGATATTCCCCGCGCGTGGAACCTGCGCAAACCAGGAGTCACCAACGTTCATGATGTAGTGCATTCCGGCCTCAACGGCCTGCACTGAATCAGAGTAAGGGGGCACCGGCAAAATTCTGGTGCGCAGGATGTAATCAGGATGATTCGCGTTGACCTCAAGGTAGTATGTACCTCTCGTGAAGGTCCGGCAGATGGCCTTTGAGTAGCGTTCGCGCTCGCGGTCATGGACGATCTCCATCGGGTCTTTGCCGGTCTGATAGAGTATCGTCTTGCCGCTCTGGCGATCGACGGAGTAGACCCTGAGGTTGGAAGACACGTCGCGGTCCAGCAGATCAAGCTGAAAATAGACCAGGATCGGTTCCGGACCGTCGACCGCGAACTTGAACCAGTCAATCCCCGATTTTCCTTCCTGGGCGTTATCAAGATAATCCACGTCGTCGGCCGTGCCGTAGACATCGCGACCGAGCTGCAACGGGTTCGCGTCTTGCCATCGGTCGTTGGGCTCAGCCTCGATGGCGACACGGTCCGCATCCGCGAGCGCGAGCACGCGCCACTCGACGCGTAGCGAGAACGTGGCGCGACACGAAGCATCGCCCCTGCTCAGCGTGATGGCGACAGGTCCGTCCGAAGTGGGACGGTAGGTCAGATACCAATCGGGATCGCCTGCATTCATCTCTTTACGGATCGATACGGCGCCGGGCCCGGACAGCTCGGCCGAGATACGATCGTCCTGGCCCGGCAAGGCCTGCTCAAAGCTCAACAGCAGGCGGAGCGTCTGGCCCGCCTTGTAATCACCGAGCGGGCACGGTCTCGAATGGCCTGGTTCAAGAGTGACTAGCAAGGATCGTGGCGATGCTTCTGACGCTGCTCCGGCGGCTGCGAAGAGCCAAGCCTGGACACCGATCAGCCCCGCGAGCAGTTTTGAGCGACTGTGAGGAGGCAGTGCCATCGTGGAATCTCCAGGGCTTGATAGCACCGTTACCAGAGTATGCTCTCACTCGATTGAGCCGGACCCGGCGACAGCCAATCCGGGGTCGGACAAGTGCGCGCCGGGAGCGTTGCGCCGGCGCAACACGGAATGGTGTCTGCTATAGCCAATGTAAATAAAGAGGCCGACGATCAGCCAGACCACCAGCCGGATCCAGTTGTCTATTCCCAGCGAGAACATCAGCCCACCGTTGACCAGAACGCCCATGATCGAGACGAAAGGTGCAAAGGGGGTCCGGAAAGGCCGCGGCACGGCCGGGTCGGTGATGCGCAGGATCCAGACCGCAGCCGAGACGATTACGAAAGCGAAGAGCGTTCCAATGCTCACAAGGTCCGCAAGAAAGCCAAGCGGGGCCAGAGCACCGCCCAGGGCGACGACCACACCAACCAGGATCGTCGCTTTCCAGGGCGTCTTGAACCGCGAATGCACAGCGCCGAAGAACGAGAGCGGCAGCAGACCGTCGCGCGCCATGGCCAGCAAGATTCGCGGCTGACTGAGGTTGCCAACGAGCAATGAAGATGTCATTCCGGCGAGAATGCCAAGGGTGATCAGGCCCCCGGCAAAAGTCAGTCCCTTCGCCTGCAAGGCCGCCGACAAGGGCGCAGCCTCGTTGATTTGGCGGTACGGGATCATGCCGGTAAGCACGGCTGCCACCGCAACGTAGAGGACGGTGCAGACCACGAGCGCTCCCATGATGCCCATTGCCAGGTCACGTTGGGGCTTGCGTGCCTCCTCGGCGTGGGTCGAGATCGAATCGAACCCGATGTAGGCGATGAAGATTCGCGCAGCGCCCAAGGCTATGCCGCGATACTGTTTGTCTTCGTGGAGGAACGGACGCCAGTTGGCTGGATCGATGTACGCGACTCCCACGCCGATCACAGTGAGCACCACCCCGATGTTGACCAGCACCATCGCGGCATTGAAGCCCGCACTTTCCTTGATGCCGATCACCAGGATCACTGTGATGGCCACGGTGATCAGCACGGCGGGGAGATTGAACCAGGCCAGGGCCTGGGTCCCATCCTTCAGTGTCACGAACTGGAGTACGAATTCCTCGTGCTTGAAGTCGTAGTACCAGGGAGGCGAAAGAAGCCGGGGGTCAAGCTGAATGTGGAACAGGTGCTGGAGCATCGAATCGAAATAGCTCGACCAACCATTGGCGACGAAGCATGAGCCGATAGCGTATTCGAGAATCAGATCCCAGCCGATGATCCAGGCGATCAGCTCGCCCAGAGTCGCATAAGCATAAGTATAGGCGCTGCCGGCCACCGGTACCATGCTGGCGAGCTCGGAATAGCACAGAGCCGCGAATCCGCAGCCGATTGCGGCCAGCACGAAAGAGAGCATGATCGATGGGCCAGCGATGTCGCGGGCGACGATACCAGTGGACACGTATAGACCCGTTCCTATGGTCGCGCCGATGCCCAGTGACATGAGCGACCACGGTCCCAGCCGCCGATGCAGCCGTTCTCCCGAGTTCATCTCCTCGATCAAGTGCGAGACCGGCTTGCGCTGGAACAAGGGCGAAGACAACCATTGCATTCCGTTGATCCTGTCCGATAGCTCAAACGAGGCGCGCTCGATGGTCGCGGAGACTCATGTGTCCCCTTACAAAGCCATGCGGGCTGCGTCGTCTCCCGCGGCGGCCCATCGAGCGGAACACGCCACAGTACGACATTCCTCCATGCCAGGTAAAGGCGGTCACTCACTCGCGGACAAGGAACACACCACGTGATCCCACCGAGTTCTGGCGGGAAATTGCGCCCGAGGGGAACACAGATTGCTTACAATGCTTCTCTATCGTGAGGCGCGGCGACTGGTCTCCCATACAAGTGCTCAAAGGCCAGGCCGCGTTCTTGAGGGTTGACTGCGTTGATCTGACGGAGGATACCAGTGATGGCGTGCCGGGCGTGCCTTGCGTCGATCCTGGGAACGTGTTTGACCATGAGCCTCGTCTTCGCTCAGTCCGCCGCGAAGAGCAAGCCCGGCGCACGTGAAGCACCCTCGCAGGTGGACGATGCCTTGAAGATCCCCGATTTAGACCGTGTGAGCAAACTGATCATGGAGACTACGAATCAGTTCCGAAAGGAGGAAGGTCGGGGCGAGCTCAAGAGCCAGGAGCAGCTTGTGGAAACTGCGCGCGACTTCGCGGATTACCTGGCCCGGACTGACAAGTTCAGTCACGAGGCCGACGGCAGCGACCCACGCGCAAGGGCGAAGAAACATAAATATGACCCATGTATCGTGGCCGAGAACATCGCTTACGAATATAACTCGGAAGGCTTCCTCAGCGAGGACCTCGCCCGTCGGTTCATGGATGGCTGGAAAAAGTCGCCGGGGCACCGCAAGAATCTGCTCGACCCCTACATTCTGGAGGCGGGGATGGCAGTTGCACACGGCAAGGATCCGACCAAATTCTACGCCGTGCAAGTCTTCGGCCGTCCGCAGTCGGCAGCCATCGAGTTCTCCATCATCAATGAAACGAACGCCACGATTGAGTATCAGCTTGCCGAACAGAAGTTTTCCCTGAAACCGCGCGTGACCGCCACCCTCCAGCCCTGCGCCGTTCGAGTTGAAGTTCTCCTGGCCAGCGAATAGTGGTCCACCTGAAAGCTACCAACCGCAAAAGGGAGATCGGTATGTCGTTACCAGGAAACAGGGCAAATTCCGGGTGACCCGCCGGTCTGCGTCCGATGAGTGATCGGCTCACTTCGATTCGCCACGCGCGGACGGCTCTGGTTTCCATAGAGCCGGCGTACTGGCAACAGCCTAGCTTTCGTCAAGCTCTCCCTCTTCCAGGTCCTCTTCGAGATGATGCGCTTCGGCAGTCAGGCTGCGGACCTCGCGCAGATTCGCAAGGTAAACGCAGGCGCTGATCAACCCGCAAGCATACATCAAGACGCGGAAGCCGAGCATCGCGAGTGCTCCTCCAGGATGCCCGACGAGCTTGCCGATCTGGTCACCAACTCCTTCACTCAGCCCTAGTGCTCCAAAAGGAAGTGGTACGACCATCGTGAAGAGCGTCAGGGGTACCATCAAGAAATGCTGGGCCAGGGTCGTCGCCAATGTTGTGGGAAAGAGCATCTTGCTCATCAGGTAAAAGGCGATCACGTTGAGGGTGTGCCCCAGGACCGAGAGAACGAGTCCGAGGAAGACGATATCGAGTCGGCGCCGGTAGGTCGTGGACATTTCCCGCAGCTCCGTCATGATGCCCGCGAGCCGCCCATGACCGGATCCACCCAGCCCCGGGAAAACGCGCGTCAGAGCCTGCGTGAAAATCAGGACCAACACCAGAAACGCCATCCCGGTCGCAATCCAGGCAGCCACGATCAGCTTCCGAACGTCGGATGACTCCACGCCGCTCCACGCCACGCCTCCAGCAATCGCCGCGAGCACAAATAGTCCAAGCAGACCGATGATCCGGTCGATCACCATCGATGCGATCGCCTGCGTCTTCTTGATATGCATCCGCACCAGGTAGGCCGCCTTGATGAAATCTCCGCCCACCGCGCCGGGGATCACCAGGTTAAACACGTAACCGATGAAGCCCAGAAGCATCGTCGATCGTAGGCTGAACCGGGGCTCGATCACCCGGACCAGGAAATACCAGCGGACATACGTGATCAGCAGGCTGCACTGGAAGATCAACACTCCCAGCGCCAGCAGCCGGAGGTCGAGCGGGTGGGCGAAAACGGTGCGTATTTTCTCGCGGTTTTGCCAGAGCACCAGACCCAACAGCCCGAACGCCAGCGCGACCAGTCCAAGGTTGACGACAGTGCCAACCCCCGACCGCTTTCCCTTCGCCTCACTGGATCGGTCTACTGCCATCGTAGTCTCTCAAGTTCAGGGGTTGGTCGTTCCCAAGGAATCAAAGCACGCCCTTGGTCGAAGGAATGTCAGTCGATCGCGGATCTGGCTCCGTGGCCTCCCGAAGCGCGTGCGCCAGCCCCTTGAAAATGGCCTCGCTGATGTGGTGGGTGTTGCGGCCGTAGTGTACCAGTACGTGAAGATTCATCCGAGCCTGAGTGGATACAGCGTGCCAGAAATCGACGACCAGCTCGCTGTCGAACGTGCCGATCTTGGGCGACGGCATGGACGCGTTCCACACGAAGAACGGCCTGCCGCCAAGGTCCACGGCGCAGGTTGCCAGTGTTTCGTCCATTGGCAGCACGGCGTGCCCGTACCGTCTGATCCCGGCCCGATCGCCCAAAGCGCGGTCAATTGCCTGGCCAAGACAAATGCCAACGTCTTCCGTCGTGTGGTGGTCATCCACGTGCAGATCGCCCTTACAAGCCACAGTCAGGTCGAAGAGTGAATGCCGAGCGAAGAGTTCCAACATGTGATCAAGAAATCCTACGCCAGTGGAGATCTCCGACCGGCCCTGGCCATCGAGGTGGACGGTCAGGCGGATCTCGGTCTCGCGGGTTTTGCGGACGATTTCGGCGATTCTCTGGAGTTGGGCCAAGGCTCATTCCTTTAGGACACGAGGATGACGGATGGCAGATGGCAATTGGCAGATGGCATAACGGCAAACGGAGGGCGATGACATAACGGCTAATGGCTGAAATTGTACTGCATGAAGTGGGCAGGGTATCAATGCGGCTTGGTCAGGATCTCGAGCAGACGGTCGATCTCCTGGTCAGTACCGATGCTGATGCGGAGGCCAGCCGGGTAGCCGGGATAGCTCATCAGGCGTACGAGTACCCGCCGTTCCTTGAGCAGGTCGAAGGTCTCCCTGGCGGCAGCTCCGGTGCTTGCCCACACGAAGTTGGACTGGCTTTCCGGGACCGTGTAACCAAGTTCGCGCAAGGCTGTCGTCAAGCGGCGGCGGGTGTTCAATACCCTGGCGCGAGTGACGTTCAAGTAGTCCTGGTCCTCAATTGCCGCGGTGCCGGCCGCGAGGCTGAGAGTATCGCAGTTGTACGAATCCTTGACCTTGAGAAGTTGATCGATAATCTCGGTTCGGGCGACCAGGTATCCCAGGCGTATCCCGGCAAGGCTATAACCTTTGCTGAAGGAGCGCGTGACAATCATGTTGGGATGGTCATGTATCAGGGAAAGGCAATTCTCGTCGGCAAAATCGGCGTAGGCCTCGTCGACGATCAGCGGGCAAGGAATCGCCCGCGCCAGCTCGGACACCTGGATGCGAGACAGCGAGGTACCGGAAGGACTGTTAGGATTGGCCAGGTACACCAGCTTCAAGTCAGATTGGTCGAAATCAGCCAGGTTGAGCTTCCAATCGGGAGTGTAATGCACAACGTGCTCGCGGCCGTCTTCCAGGCGAATCAATGTGGAATAAAGCAGGTAGCTAGGCGTGGGATAGGCAGCCAGATCGCCCGGTCCAACGAACGCGCGCGTCAGTATGGTCAGAAGATCGTCCGATCCGTTCCCGGCGAGAATCATCTCGGGATCGACGTTGTGAACGGCGGCCGCCGTGCGGCGGAACTCGCTGGCTACAGGATCGGGGTAGAGGCGAAGCCGCTCTGTAAGAGTACGCGACAGGGCGTTCAGCACGCGTGGAGACGGCGGGTAAGGATTCTCGTTGGTGTTGAGCTTGATATATCCGCCAGCCTGAGGCTGCTCGCCAGGCACGTAGCCAGACAACCGGATGATGTGCGGCCGAAACAAAGACGTCATTCCTTGAAGCCACTCCACTTGAGGGTTGAACCGATCACTCGGCGGCTGCCTGCGCGGCGAGCTTGGTGAGTGGGCCGTCGCTCAACCGATAGGTCGTCCAGTCGTCGAGCGGCTCCGCGCCTAGACCCTGGTAGAAGCCGATCGCGGGCGAGTTCCAGTTCAGTACGGCCCACTCCAATCGCCCGAGGCCGCGGTCGAGCGCCAATTTCGCAATTGTTGCCAGTAGCGTCTTGCCGATGCCCCGGCCCCGATGTTCCGGCTTGACGTAAATGTCTTCGAGATAGAGCCCGGGTTGACCGCGAAATGTCGAAAAAGTGTGAAAGAACAGGGCGAAGCCCACGGGCTTCCCGTCGACCTCCGCCATGATCGCCTCGGCATAGGGACGCGCTCCGAACAGATGCCGTTGAAAGTCGTCCGGCGTGGCCATGGCGAACTGTTCCAGTTTCTCATAGACAGCCAGCTCGTACACCAAGTTCGCGATCGCGGTCGCGTCGTCGGGTCTTGCCGGCCGGATCGAGAACGACCGTTGTTGTCCCGTTTCAGCATCCTCGGCTGTCGTCGAGCCGGCGGAAGCAAACTCAATACTCATCAGTGTGACTTCCTCCACGCCTTGAGATTCCGCTCAAGCTCCGGATCGAGCAAGAATTCGACTTCGAGGCCCGGCAAGGCCGACTGGAGGGCTCTTGCCGCCTCGGGAGTGACGAATGACCCTCCGACAGAAAGGACTCTGAGCTTCTTGAGCGCCTTCAGTTGGGCCAGTCCAGCGTCGGTCACGTCGGTCGCGGTGAGGTCGAGTGTCTCAAGCTGCGACATCCGGGCAATCACGGCCAGCCCGGTATCAGTGATCCTGTTGCCGGAAAGCGAGAGATTCTTAAGCTGGCTCAGCCCCTGGATCGATGTCAGGCAGCCGTCACTCAACCCCGTGACTGTTGCGCCGTAACGCAAGTGGTAAAGCCTGCTCAGGTTCAGGTCTTGAAGACGACCGAGCTTGCTGAGCGGGGCCAGCCCCGCCTCGGTGACATCACACTCCTGAAGGGAAACGGATTCCACGTTCAAGAGCCTGGGCACTATTTGCAGCTCGAGATCGTGCGGCCCTTGCAGCCAGGATCCCTGTTTGTAAGTGACGTGCGAGACCCCACCTGACATCCAGTTGTCCCGATTCAAGTCCCAGTCGACACGAAACCCAGCGGATTCCATGAGCCAGGATGCGCGAAGTTGATTCGCAACGGGAATGGTGATCGCGGTGAGCAAGCCCACGAGTGCCAGAACCAACGCGAGGACAATACCCCGGCGGATCATCTGACGGTGATGCAGCCGTCTCGCTTCGAGGGCGCGAGCCATTGGATCCACCACGGGAACCGCGTCGTCACGGGCTGATGAGTCGGCGCTGGACATCACATCCTCATGATGAGAACCGGGACGGCTCGGAAAGGCGGACGTCCACGCTGTAACGATGAGCTGAGAGTCCCTCAATGTCGGCCAGACGACGGACGTCGGGGGCAAGACGGGCGAGGCCTTCGCGCGTGACCGAGATCAGACTGGATCGCTTGAGGAAATCATTCGCGCACAGACCCGACGCCCACCGCGCGGTACCTCCGGTGGGCAATACGTGCGAGGGCCCGGCCGCGTAGTCGCCCACGGCCACCGGCGTGTGATGACCGAGAAAGATCGCCCCTGCATTCGTCAGTGCGGGAAGCAAGCGGCGCGGTTCGCTCGTTGAAATATGGAGGTGCTCGGGCGCGAACAAGTTGGAAAGGCTGATCGCCTGGGCTTCGTCGCGCACCTGGATCAAGGCCCCGAACCGCGCCAGGCTGTCGCGCGCCAGATCCCCCCGGCCAAGCCAGCCAAGCTGCTCATCGAGTGCGGCGGCAACCTGGTCAATGAGCGAAGGCTCCCAGGTCAGAAGGATGCTAACACCCGGCGAGTGCTCGGCCTGGCTGATCAAATCGGACGCCACATACTTGGGATTGGCGGTTCCGTCGGCGATGAGCACAACCTCGCTTGGCCCGGCGATGCTGTCGATATCGACCTCACCGTAAACTTGCTTCTTGGCGAGTGCGACGAACAGGTTGCCGGGTCCGACGATCTTGTCCACGGCCGGAATGCCCTCGACACCGTACGCCAGTGCCGCCACGGCCTGGGCACCGCCAATCCGGTAGACCTCGGTCACGCCGAGTGCGTGGCAGGCCGCCAGCAGATTTGTGTTGTACCCGCCGAAGCGTGTGGGAGGCGCCACGACGGCGATCTCAGTCACGCCCGCTGCCTGGGCCGGGACCACCGTCATCAAGAGCGTCGAGGGGTAGGCCGCCGCTCCGCCGGGGATGCAAACACCCACTCGCCGCAGGGGCACATACCTCACCCCGAGCTCGATGCCTGGGGTGGTTTCGAGCTCCACGTCGTGGTTCAGGATCGCCCGCTGATACGCCAGGATGTTGGCGCGGACGTTCTCCAGGGTCTGCAAATACCCGACATCGGCTGACTCATGAGCCGCCTGAAGCTCGGCCCGCGTGACCCGGACGGATCCCGGCTCGAGCGCGACCCCGTCGAGCCGGCGGGTGTAGTCAAGTACGGCCGCCAGCCCCCGCGCTGCGACGTCGGTGCAGATGCGTTCCACCACCTGGACAGGAGTCAGAGGCTTACCGAAAGCCGCAATCGTGCGGGCGCGGCCCTCGGGACTGACCACATTACCCTTGGGGCTGAGCTCACGTCTCAGCTCCGCGATTCCCGCAATGGCGTCACTGCTGGCACAATCGATCCGACGAATATTCAAGGTCAATACTCTGCTCGCTTTGAGAGACAGTCTGCTGTGGCAGGCCCAGATCATCTATAACCTGATTCCGCCCGTGGCTGCAACCGGAGGGGATGGGAGGTCGATCGCGAGATCGCCCTCGGCGGTCGCCATGGAACGGAGTTGCCCCCAGCAGCCCAGAACCGCCAGCAGGGCCAGGTCGGCGAACAGTAAAGGCGCGAAGACGGGGGCACCATAGACGAAACGATCCCAGAGCGAACCAGCAAGGTTGTCAAGGTTGCCGCGTGAATGCAGGACGAACCCGAGCAGTCCCACGACGATTTGAATGAGCATCAGGGCCAGGTTCGTGATCAGCAGCGAGCGGTTATCGGGCACCGCAACCTGAGCGATCAGAAAACCGAAAGCCACAGCGGCCGCGATCACCCCGATCCATTCCGACGGGTAGAAGAACCCGTTTTGCGCATGGTCGCCCAGACTGAGTACGAAGTTGCCGAAAAAACCTCCCGCTGCCAGCAGTGTCACCCAGCGTGACCATTCAAGGCTGCGTGCATCGACCATGCGATCGAGGACCAACAACAGCCCTAGCCCGGTGTAGGCCAAGGGGGCGGCAAAGGGCGCTGTGTAGACCAGGTTCTTGAGGGTCTGCTCCTGAAAAAAGTCGCCCCGAAGGTGCCAGACCAGACCGGCGACGCCGACCGCGATTGAACCCCAGCCGACAAGCAGGCCGATCCACCGGGCAGACCTTTTGCGCCAGCCGACCGGTGCGGTGGTCTGTCTTGCTGAAAGAGCCGGTTCCGAGCCTCCCATACCGAGGGCTAGCAGCAGCAGGAATGTGGCCACGATCGAGAAGTAGATCGGGATCCACTCGGCCCGATGCTCGAAAGTGTTGATGGCATGGGCGAGTGAGATATCCACGGCCAGGAAAGCCAGGTTGGCGACGAGGAACCACTCGACCCACAGTCGCGGTCTGGCCCACCAGTCGTCACCGCGAAGCAGACGTTGCATGGACATCGCCTCCCGGGTTCCGTTGCGAGCTGGCCGCCTTGGCGGCTGCCGTGGGTTTCGCGTCCCTTCGCAGATCGGCGGCGGATTTTTTGAGCTCGGCCAGCTTTGAGACCATCTCGTAATAACCGTGCCACTGCACGAAGTCTGCTCCACCCATGTATGCGCCATGCTTGGCGGTGCGGCCGCCGTAATGCCAGAGATTGAAATACAGATACTCGATCGGTTCGTCAAACGGCTTATCCGAAAGCAGCTTGTCCTTACGCAGCTTCTCGACGATGTCCTTGGCCTCATTGACAATTTTGTTGGTGCTCCGCACCACGCTTTCCGCCTCGGTGTAAAACTGGAGAATTCGCGGGTTGGTGTGGCATTTCAGGCAGATTGCCTTCATATTCCGGCGGCCTGCTTCATAATTGGGCCGACGGTCGGAGACCGCGGCGAACAGGTAATACGATAGCCGCTCGGACGTGTTGTGGGTGGTCTTGATTTTATCAGTATCGTTCCCTTCCAGGCCGCTCATGTGGCACGTCGCGCAGGTGGGAACTGGCATATCCTCGGCGGTCAGCTTGTCTGGCCTGGCATCGAGATTCATGCTGGCGCGCTGGGCGTTAAAGAGCACGCCGTGCTTGGACTCGTGGTAGATCTCAAGCTGGGCGTGGTCCGGCCCCATGTGGCATTGACCACACGTCTCCGGCAACCGCGCCAGCGCCACCGAGGAAACATGGCGGGCGTGGCAGGCCGTGCACGATCCGATGGTGCCGTCACTATTTGGGCGGCCGACGTCGTGGCACTGGCGGCAACCTTTGTTAATGGCGGCCGGGCCCTCGACGACGGTCAGTTCATGAGGCGGCCGGTCCACGGCACCCTTGTGGATCTTCTCGGCAAAAGCAATCTGATCGGCCGAGAAGTCTTGCTTTCCGGTCACCGCCGCCCACGCCGGCGCGGCATGGCGGCTTTCCAGGTATTGCTTGTACTGGTCGGGATGGCAGCCCAAACAATTGGCCGCCGAGAGTTTCTTGGTGATCGTGAAGCCCTTGTGATCCAGCGGTTCTTGCCCCTTGGAAGGTTGGTGGCAATCCAGGCAATTGACCCCGGCGGCGCTATGCCGGCTCATCTCATATTCGTGGACGACGGCGGATGTCTCGTGGCGATGGCAGTCGGCGCACTTGCCGGTGGCCTTGACCAGCGCCGCAGTCTGGCGATTGACCTCGATCCTGGGCCGCCTCGCTTGAATAATGAACGCCGAAACGATCAACGCCGTACTCAATACGACGGCGATGAAGACACCCCGAAACGACATGGACTTCTCCTCGAATCGTCAACGACTCGGGCGGGTATGCCACCCAGGAGCCCCACCCAGCAAGTGCTGCCTCGCATCTCGATCCAAGGAAGGCTCGCGGAGTGTTGTGGAAGCTTGCTCCGTCATTTCCGACCGAGCAACACACGTGGGCGCGCTTGAGTGCTCCGAAAATCGTGCCTCAATAAACCCAGTCTAAAGCACGCGAACAAGCCGTCCAAGAGCCGAGTCTTTTTGGCCCTTGTGGACATCTTCAGGCTCCAATGCAGGGCAACGTTCCGCGCAGGTTCGCTTCGCAAGGCCATGGCGGAACCGCAGGGACCACATTTGTCGTGCTCCGCAGATGTCGAGAAAAGCCGATCTCCGGGCCAAATTCTGTCTGTCCTCGGATTCCTCGGGTCCCTGGTCCGGCTGGTCGTCAGATCGAGAAAGTGCAAGATTTTGTGCCTTCGTGGACCCGATGGCGGTGCGCCTGGATTGTCGCTATGATCGTGGAACATGATCTTGTCGCCGGATGACTGAACCGAGACTTTCTCGGGCCTGAGGAGCCGGACCGTACCTGCTGCACCACGAATCTCTTCGGAGGCGAAGCGGAAACCATGATGACGGACCGAAAGGGCCGTACTTTTGTTCTCATCATTTTCACGGAACTGGTGTTCCTCGTGCGCCTGATCGGTCCGGCCATGGCGCAGGAACGGACTCCCTTTCCCGAGTACACGGGCGACCGAGTATACACGGTTGACGTCCCCGGTTCCTACCAGTCGCTCAAAGACACCATCAAGGAGCTGGAACTGCGCATCGCCCCAGTCCTATTTTGTGGTGGTTCTCAAGAAGCTGGGTTCCGGCTCGGTGGCGAGGTATGCCGAGGAGCTTTCCAGCGCGTGGAGCCAGCAGGCCAGGGCGAAGGGTCTGAAGCTTGATCCGGATCGGTCGGTGATCACCGTGGTCTCGCTCGACGACAGGAAAGTGGCCGTTCAGCCCGGCAAGCACCTCATCGACCGTGCCGGTCTCGGAAAAAAAACGGTGGATCCGCTGATCGACCAGGCGTTCGTTCCGCTGGCCCGACAGGGAAAGTTTCCCGAGGCACTGGCGGCGTTGCTCACCCGGATTGAAGACCAGGTCGAAAGGCAGGGGTCACTGGCCGCAGTTCCGGAGAAAAACGCACTGGTCACTCCCGGTGAACGCACAAGATCGGAAACAAGTGTCGCTGTCCCGGCAGCGAAGCAAGCGACGTCACAAACCGGCGTCCAGAATCAGATGCTTCTGGCCCTCATGGCCTCGCTGCTGGCGGTGGGACTGATTGTCGCGTTATTGATATGGCTGGCCCGCCGCCGGACACGAAACTCGGTCGAATTCAAGATCAAACAATACAAGAAAAGCGCTGTGGACGTCATGGACCGGCTTGATGCGCTGAAGTCGCGGCTCAAGAAACTACCGGTCGAAGATCCCGACTTCAAGGAGCCCATCAGCGGCGAGACTCTCGCGGTCTACCAGAAAATCGAGGTGAACCTTACCGGGCTCTGGGATCGCTGGCTCGAGGTGATGGACGCTCTCGACAAGGCCCAGGCGCTGGCCAAAAAAGACTCAGCGCTGGGAACCGAGAAGCTGAAGGAGGCCGAGAAGCTCGTCTCCGACTCCAAAGTCTTCGAGCAGATCGAAGCCGAAGCCAAAAACTGCTCAGCCAGCATGGACGAGCTCAACCAGGCCCATGAGAATGCCCGGTCGGCGGCCGAGGTCGTCGTCGTCCGGCAGAAGGAAATCCAGAGCGGCGTGGAGAAGGTCGAGAAGGAGGGGCTTCCCTCTGTCCCCTACAAGCCGGAGATCGATGGCATTGCCGCGCAGGCCACCAAGGCCAGGGAGATTCTCACTCCGGACCCGATCGGAGCCAGGCAAACTCTCGACAACGCTCAGGAACGCGCCGCCGCACTCCGCGATCGGGTGCACCAGATTCTCGACCGCTTCGCCGACGGCCGGAAGGTCTCCGAGGCACTGAGCGCTCTGGGCCAGTGCGTGGCCGACACGCGCAAGACAGGCCTGCGTCTTGATGAGGAGGGGGGCAACCCCGACCACCCGATCGGTCAGACCTTCCAGAAGCTCGAGGCCCTGCGCAAGGCCGTCCACGACGGCGATCCACAGGCCGCGCTCCAGCATCTTCAGGCGTCTCAGTCGCTCCTGGAGCAGTCGCAGCAGACGCTCGCGGATGTGCTCAAGTCCAAGGATCTGTGCGAGAAAGTTCAGCCTGAGCGGGTTCGCGAGACTCAGAACCTACGCGGGGCCTTGGGCCAGTACGAGGCTTTCGAGAACGAACTGAAACGGAACTTCGCGGCTTCAGCGTGGCAAGCCGTCGCGGGAAACCTGGCACAAGCGAAGGTGTTGCTCGGCACGTTCGACCTCAAAGCCCAGGAGGTTGCCACGGCGGCGACTCAGCAAAAGTACTTGCTCGGTGCTCGATTGCTGAATCAGCTCATCCAGGAGCAGCAAGCCGTTTTCCAGCTCATGAGCAGCCGTGGGTGACCAGCTCACGGCACTCAAAGCCCTCCGTGAGGAATGCCAGAACGCGGTTCGGGGCCTGGAAGAGCAGGCGCATGCGACGACCCGCTATTTCGGCCAGAACTCGCAGGTCACAGGCGCCATGGCTCGCGGCACCCTGGCTTCGGCTGAGAAGTCGCGTCAGGAACTTGAGTCGCTGCTCAACCAAAGCCTTCCCGACTGGCCCAAGATTCGCCAGGTGCTGGCGCGGGCGGTTGAGGAGTTTGCGATCGCCAGGAACCAGGCCGAGACCGACGTCCGTTTGTACCAAGAATTGTCATCAACCGTTGATCGAGTCCGGCAGGATGCGAGCCGCGTGCGTGCCTTCCTGGCCGGTCATGAGGAAGACCGGCTCGCCGCCAACCAGCACTACCAGGCGGCCGAGAATGCGCTCGCTCAAGTGCAGAGCGAAAGCACGGGTTCGAGCGGAGAATGGGCGCGGCTGCTCGAGTTGGCACGCGGCGCGGCGGCCGACCTCGCGCATTCCGAACGCCTGGCCCAGGAAGACATCCGGCTGGCCCGGCAGGCAGAGGCCGAAATTCAAGAGGCTGCCCGCACGATTCGCAAGGCCCGGACTTATTTCTCGATGGGAGTTACGCTCAACACCGTGGGCGCAGAGAGTCAGGTCTCACAGGCAGAGCAGCTTTATCGGTCCCAGAATTACGAGCAGGCGATCCGTACTGCCGGCGCGGCGATCCAGGAGGTGCGACAAGCCCATACAGTCGCTGTCCAGCAAGCATTCTGGAGGCAGATGCAAGTCGATGCGGAGCGGCGCCGGTATTCGGCGGCGACCGGGGTGGGCACCGGATTCGGTGCCGCGGCCGGAGCCGTGATCTTCGACGCGATGTCCGCCTCGGCTCGCGGTCAGAATGTTGCGACCGCGCCCCAGCCGGCTGATCTTGGCTCGCCTGCCCCCGAGCCGAACACGGCATCGGGATCGTGGTCGAGTGAAACCGCGGAGCGAAGCTGGTGAGTGGCTTGGTCCGTCCTGGACTTCCTGAGGAGTAGCAATCCTGGTCTTTAGCCTGGACAAAACGCCGATTGGAAAAAGCCTGGCCGATGCACTACGATATCGAGGTCGTTTCGTCATTCCTCTCAGCATTGAACGCAGGTGAATCATGATCCTTGGAAAAATCTGGAAAGCCATCTCGGCACAGTTTAACAAATTGGGCAACTGGTTCAGCGGCTACGATCCGATTGCCCAGATGCAGTACGAATACGACCATTCGGTCGACCAACTGCGCGAAGGCCGCGAGGGACTGGCCCAGTATCGAGCCCTGGTCGAGCGCGTCACCCGGCAGGTGGACAACCAGCGGAAGCAGGTAGCGAACCTGGAAGCCAAGATCAAGGCGTACCTCTCAGCCGGAGATCGGGACACCGCAGCCAAGCTCGCCCTCGACCTCAAACGGGCCAGGGACGACCAGGCGGAAAACGAGCGGCAACTTGCTTTGCACGAGCAGGCCTACAACAACAATTTGTTGAAGATCAAGCACGCCGTCCAGAAGCTCGAGGACGTGAAGCACAAGATCACCAAGTACGACGCCGACCTCAAGATGAGCCGCGCCGAGGCGGAAATGTCGCAGCTTGCCAATCAGTTCAACTTCAACGTCACCACCGACTTTGGCCAGGCGGAACAGACGATCCAGGACCAGATTGACAGGAACCGAGGCCGCGTCCGCGTGGCGGCCGATCTGTCGGGCGAGGGCGTCGAGGACGTCAAGCGCGAGATCGCCGTCGAAAAGACAATGGGCGAGGATGCACTCAAGGAATTCGAGAAGGAGATGGGCCTGGCCACTCCCGCCGCCGCCCAGTCGACCAAGCAACTTGGACCGGCGGCCAAAAGCCTGGAAGCCTTGCCCGAAATCTGAACGAGCCAAGAACTGAGCTCGTTCAAGTTCGCGAGCGAAGTCAACCCGAGTCAGTTCGTCAAACGCGAGGTGCGAGCGGCGATTCACGGTCCCTCAGACCTGAGTCTGCCGGCTCGAACACCTCGCTTGGTACCCAGGAACGCCGGAAACTCTCGTCGTTCCCGAGAATCCCTACTGGAGGATCGATCCGTGGTGAAGGGGACATCCGCGGCCGAGCCGGCCGCCCCATCGGCAAGCACGCCCGGCGCACCGGTTCCTGCGGTTGTGCCTACTTCCGCCTCACCGCAACTCCTGCCTGGTGATGAAACCGCCCCGGTTCCCAAGTGGTTTCCGTCCTGGGCAAGAGAATTTGCCGATCAGTACTTTGCCGGTTCGACATCCCTGTTCGTCTTTCACGGCAACGTTCATGATCTGATCAGGCTGGACTCGGGCGAACCTGGAACGTATGGATCTGTGACCGACTTCCTGGCGACCCAGCTCTTCGGCAACTGGGACATCGTGCTCATGCACGACCTCAGCTACGGGCTGAGGATGGCCGCCGGCACCAACCGCGAGCGGCTCCGCAAGATGTTTGGACCGGTCTCGGAGCGGATCGGCGAGCCCAAGACCTGGCCCAAGGATCCCGATGCCATCCTGGCGCTCATCGATCAGCTCTTCCAGAAAAACATCCTTGAAGACGACCCCCAACGACGCATCAACGTCGGAATCATCTTCGATCACGCCCAGTTCCTCATGCCGACTTCCGAACTGAGCCAGATGGCCGGTCCCCAGGGCTCGCGGCTGGTGCGCCTGCTCTCCTGGGCCCAGAGTCCCTATATCAAGCGCAGCAATATTGCCATCTGCATGCTCTGTGACCGGCTCTCCGAACTCAACGAGCGCCTGGTCGCCAGCCCGCACGTCGCCGCTTTGGAGATTTCCATGCCGGACGCCCCGGCGCGGCAAGCTTTCGCCTCCTGGTTCGATGGCCGGGATGGGCATGTCGGTAATCTGACCGATTTCACCGCCTCGCAGCTCGCCGATCTGACCAGCGGACTGAGCCTCGTCAGCCTGGAACGCCTGCTGGCGCGTGCCGAGAAGTCGGGAATCAAGCTCGACGCCAACAGTCTCAAGGTCCTCAAGAAGGGTCTGATCGAGCGGCAGGCGCGGGGACTTGTGGAGTTCGTCGAGCCGCCTCACACCCTCGACGACTTCGTGGGCAACGAGGGTGTCCGGCAGCGGCTCATCGATGACGCCGCGCTGCTCGCCAAGGGACGGCTTGACGCCACGGCGATGGGCTATCTGATCTGTGGGCCGGTTGGCACAGGCAAAACCTACCTGGCCGAATGCTTTGCCGGGTCGGTCGGTGTTCCTTGCGTCAAGCTCAAGAATTTCCGCTCGAAGTACGTGGGTGAAACCGAAGGAAACCTCGAACAACTGCTCGCCGTGCTCCGCGCCATGGGCCCTGTCGTGGTCGTCATCGATGAGGCCGACGCAGCGCTCGGTAATCGCGAGGCGGGTGGAGACTCAGGAACCTCGGGGCGAGTCTTCTCGATGATCGCCAGCCAGATGGGTGACACCCGCTATCGCGGCAAGTTGATCTGGATGCTGCTTACCAGCCGGCCCGACTTGCTGCCCATCGACCTCAAGCGCCAGGGCCGTGCCGAGGTGCACTTGCCTCTCTTCAATCCACGCGACGAGGACGAAGTTCGCTACATGTTCAAGGTCATGGGCAAGAAGAACAAGGCCGAGGTCAACCCCGACCTGCTCCCCGATGGTATCGCCGGCAAGAACCTGAGCGGGGCCGATATCGAGAGTATCGTCCTGATCGCCAAGCGGAATGCTCTGCTCGCGGGCCACGAAAACATCTCGGCCGATTCTCTCAAGCGAGCCATTGAGGAGTTTGTCCCCTCAGCGCAGGGCCTTGAGAAAGAGAAGCAGGAGCTGGCGGCCGTGCTCGAGTGCACCTCGAAGACATTCCTTCCCGACGACTGGAGAAAGCGGCTCGAGAAGCCCGACGAGCGGTCCCGTCTCCAGGAGCGGATGTCTGTCATCCGCAAGATGATCGAGGATTAACATACAAGTCTGGGCGATTGAAAATCAGATATACTTTGACAAGGAGAACGAGAAGATGAGTACGCACCACGGCCGCAGTCATTGGCTTGACGAGGCCACGGATACCCCCCTAATTCAAGAGCAGGCGGAACGTCTGACGGGCTTCATCGACGCGTTGGCCGACGGCAAGATCGAGACCCAAGAGCTTCAGGAGCAAGAAGCCCGGCTGGTGGAGATCATGAAGCGGGTCGAGCCCGAGCTTACCGACAAGGTCCACGCCGATGTCACCCGCTTGCTCTGCGAATTGACCGCTTACAACATCATGCACACGCTGCACGAGGTCGCTGCCGCAAGGCCCAAGACCAAGTTCCGAGGCTGAGTTACTTTTGATTGTGAATTTCGGCCTGGCTCACGGGGAGTGAATTTGCTCGATCATGAGCTTTCACTTCCCCCCCAGGTCGGATGGTCTCACACCTTTCTTGTGTGCGCCGAACCCGAATGGCAACGGAGTGTAGTCGCCCACAATCGCCACGTTGCTCTTCTCGGGGATCTTTTCCTCGAGGCCGATCGCCCAGTAGCAGGCGTTGACCAGTAGCCGCCGCGTACCCTCGCTTAGCAAGTCCTGCGATGCCCCCATAGTGGTGGTGAAAATCCGCGCAGGCTTGGCCGACTTGCCAGTGAAGGTCTTGACCCAGGCCACGGGCAGCATCGGTTCGTTCTGCGGGCCGGAGACAGGCTTGTCGGTTGGGCTCATTCCTTCGAGGACCTGCCCGAGCACAAGCGGTTTGCAGTCGCCGGGGAGCGGCAAGCGAACGCTGTAGACATCCGTCGGGCCCCAGATATCGCCATCCTTGATGCCTCTCAGGATCGGATGCGTCTCGGCCCCTGGCGCGATGATTCCGCGCGTGCTTTGCTTGCCATGATGGCCGTGGTGATTGATCCAGGTTTCGCCCAGCACCTGACGACCAAACCCGCCGTCCCAGGTCTTGCTGGTCCATGCGTAATTCGCATAGGCACTCGTAGGCTTGAGGTTGAAGGCATGGGTCGCCGTCCGCAGCCCGACGATCGGCCGCCCCGAGTCGACATAATCGGCAATCTGTCTCATCTCGTCATCGGGAAGGTCGCGGAAGCGGGTGAGGATGACCATCAAGTCGGCTGTCTTGAGCGCTTCGAGCCCGGCAATGTGATCGGTGCGGGTGGGCGTGATGACGCCGTCATTGTCCACCGCGAAGAGTACGGTACAGTCGAATCCGTGGTGGTTGGATAGAATCTTGGCCAGTTGCGGAAGTCCTTCCTCGGAACGGTACTCCTCATCGCCGCTCACGAGCACAACATGTTTTCCCTTGCCGGGGCCGTCAACACCCTTGAGTTCGAGCCAGGGTTCGGCAGCTCGGGCAATGGGCGCGATCAACGTGAAGACGCAGAATGCGAGGCCAGCGACAACGCGGACCAGTTCGGTGTATCGGTTGGGAGAGATCATCGAGTGGAGACTCCATACCTGTAGTGCGAGGGATTGCTTAGAGAAGGTTTTTTCGCAATTCTAACTCCGATGTGCGAGGGTTGTAAGCGACAGGCTCCGCGTCGACCCGTTGACGTCGATCGCGGGGACGTTCATCATGTGAGCCGGGTCAGTGATCGCCGGTTTGAATCTCCAGGTCAGAGGCAGCGCCGGCAGGCGAGAGTAAAATCATGGCAGACTCAGCGAGCAAGTCCGTCGTGCTGGTGACCGGAGCCGCACAGGGAATTGGCGAGGGAATTGCCAGGATGCTGGGCTCGGCGGGACACATTGTCGTCCTCGGCGACCTGGATGGCAACCTCGTCCAGCAGACGGCCACAGCTTTTCAAAGTCGTGGAATCGAGGCGACCGGAATCCGCCTCGATGTCACGTCTGCGGCTGACTGGTCTGAGGCGTGTGCGCTGGTTGATAGCCGATGGGGAAGGCTCGATGCCCTGGTGAACAACGCGGGGGTCAGTTCGCGGGGGACCATCGAGACCACCGACGAGGCGCTCTGGGAGCTGACCCTTAGCGTCAACCTGAAGGGCCCGTGGTTGGGCATCAAGGCTGCGCTTCCACTCCTGCGCAAGCGGCGGGGCACGATTATTAATATCGGCTCGACCCGGGCGACGCGACCGATGCCGGGCCTGTTTCCTTACGTCATCAGCAAGGCGGGGTTGTGGGGCCTGACGCGCCAGGTGGCAAACGAGGTCTTGCTGGAAGGCATCACCTGCAACATGGTCGCTCCCGGTTGGGTCGATACCCCAAACGAGCGCAAGATCCAGGCCCGCTACGGCCGGCCGGATTTTCCCGCGGGCATTCGCAATCTTACCACTCCTGAGGACATCGGCGCCATGGTCGTCTTCCTGGTATCCCCAGCCGGGCGCAAAGTGAATGGGGATATCCTTTATCTTGACTCGGGCCTGCACGTGGCCGATGACGCCGGAATGGTACATCTACCGGACCGGGTCCGCCCTCCTTTCGAACAGCGTCTCGAAGACTAAGAACTGCAGTCTTTTTGAGCAACAGCGAGACCGACTACCCGAGAGATGAGCCCATGAGCGAATTCGTCTACTGTCTGAACACAAGCACAATCCGACCGACGCCGCTGCTGGAGAAGATTCGAGTTGCCGGCCAAGCCGGATACGAGGCGATCGAACCCTGGAACGATGAGATCGATGGCTACATTGCCGAGGGGGGTTCGATCTCCGACCTCAAGAAAGCGATCAGTGACGCCGGGCTCAAGGTCGTGAGCGTCATCGCGCTCCATAGCTGGATTACATCCGACGGGACTGCCCACACCGCAGTCTTGGACGAATGCAGAAGGCGCATGCATCAGGCCGTTCAGCTTGGTAGCCCGTATATTGTCGCCAGCCCTCCGCAGGAAGTCGTTGACCTTGACCGTGCCACCAAGCGATTCGCGGAGCTCATGGAAATCGGCAAGTCGCTGGGTGTGATCCCGACCATGGAGTTTCTAGGCTTCGTGGACGGCGTGAAGAACGTTGCTGCCGCCTGGGCCATCGCCAGGGAAACGGGGGATACAAAGGCAACTGTCGTCGCCGACGTTTTCCACATGATCCGCGGCGGGGGCACGATTGATGATTTGCTGCAGCTTACCGGCGACCGGCTAGCCAACTTCCACATCAACGATGTGCCCGCCAGTCCCGACCCACTCACCCAAACAGACTACGACCGCGTCATGATTGGCGAGGGAATTGCTGACTTGTCGAAGGTGATCGCCAACCTGCGTTCCATCGGTTACTGCGGACCGCTTTCTCTGGAACTCTTCAACCGAGATCTTTGGGAGTGCGACCCGGAGATGGTCGTCAAGCGGGGGCTGGAACGGATCCGCTCACTCGTCGAGGGTTAAGTTTGTGGAGCAATCGTCCGAACGTTTTCACGGTCCACCTGGCGGGTGAGATTCGTGACCATTTCCGGGAGCTGGCCCCGATGCGAGCAGGCGTTATCAGAATTTTGAAGAGCCATATCATCTGGACGGCTATCCCGGCTGTACTACTGCTGGAAGCCGTGGTACTGCTGTCGTATTACCTGGCAGAGCGGTCTCAGTTGCGCAGTCGAAAAGGAAGTCAGTTATGGCAAGCCAGGTGCTGCAACCCAGCCAAAACAATTGTGGCATTTTGCAATGCGCGCGCTGCAAACACCCAGGACAGTCGAGGCCGATGCATCGAGAATTGCCGAAGGTGATGAAGTCCTGGGTGTTATGGTCAAGGGGAAGTCGCGAGCGTACTGGTTGAAGGCTTTGAGGTATCCTCCATGGCATATCATTAACGATGTGGTGCGCGGCGTTCCCGTCTCGGTCACTTTCTGCGACCGTACTAATTGCGCGAGTGTATACCAGCGAGCAGTCGTCAGCTCCACTTGATATCAATCTCGCAGGCCTTTATGGAAATGAGATGGTCGTGAAAGTCGGGGAGCTTCTCTATTTTCAAGAAACCGGTAAGCCTTTCGACGCTGGTGCGAGTGCTGCGTCACTCCCTTATTCGGATTATCCCTGGGAACGAACGACCTGGAAACAGTGGAAGCAGCGGCACCCCGACACCGACCTCTTCATGGGACAGGGAGGGGCAGGTCCAAAACCGTGACGGAATCAAGACACGAACTACAACCCAGGCCACAATGTCGCGAGGCGAATCGGTTGTAGCCGGGACTTTCACGTGATGGGGTTTTGTGTGCAATCTGACGAACAGTGAACTCGCCAAAATCGGCTGGGTCCCCTCTTGAATCATCTCCAGAAATCTCTTATCTTGACGTGCATTCGTTCCACTTCCACACAGCCTTGCTCCTGTCACTCCCGCGGTGGGTAGGCGACAACCTATCGCACGTGGAAGCGTGAGAAACCGCCTTTCGACTGCAAATTCTACGCTTGAATCATCAAGCAGAGGAAACTAATGCGTCACGCACGATTCTGGGCCAGCCCTGCTCTGGCGTCAACCGTTCTCGTTGCCGCGTGGGGGTGCGGTGAGGGCAGACCTTCCGTCGACACAACGACCGCCGAGGCGAAAGTGAGCGGGAAAGTCACTGTCCGAGGCAAGCCCATGGACGGAGGCGAGATCACATTCGACCCCTCGAATGTCGAACGAAAGGACGCACCGCTCCGAAAAGCACCGATTGGCAAGGATGGTACATATACGGTGACGACGCTCGAAGGCCATAACGCAGCCCGGATCTCAGGGCCGATGCTCAAGAAAGACCCTCAACTCGGGTACGGCATTCACACCATCGACGTCAAGCCAGGGGATAATACCTTCGATATCGAACTCCCACCGAAGTGACCACAATTCAGCCAACGGCCTGAACCGGGCGACTTATCCCCGAGCCAGGCGATTTGCTTGCGTCTTCGAGTATACGAGAAAGGTTAGCATATTCAGTGGTTTGCCCACACAATGCACGGCGAGTGAACGGAGTGCGGGATTGACTGGTGGCGTCTCCTTGTTGGAACCTGCGAGCTGGTCACTGACTCATCAGGTCCTGGCACAGGAGACGCATCATATCCGAACCTGGCTGACTTCATCTTTCTGGCAAGCGATGCTCAATACCTGCACTTGACCTTCGCACCTCGCAACTCACATCGCTACGACGAGCGGACCACAGTGCTTGTCGCTCGACATCCAATAGAGGACCATCCCCAGATCGGTCGTGGTCCACGAGGAGCGCGACGCCTGAAAAGCCCTGGGATCGTTCAGTCGCCGCGGTCAGGCTGCCCCAGAATCGCCTGCGGGGCCGGCCGCCTTGATCGCGGACGTTCGGTGCCGGGCCTGGCGAGGCCCATCTCCAGCAAGAGAGCGTTTGCCAGTTTCGACGGCACTGCCGCCTTGGAGTGCGTCGTCCCGTATTGCAGTGCGCTCCGATTTTTTTTACCCACACTCCTTCACTGGAACACTCACTTGTTCGCCTTGCCATTGGCCCCAGAGAAGTGCACCGAGGGGCATCGGGACAACAGGCGAAGTGTGCTCCGAGCTGGAATCGCCCCGCAAAGCTAGTGAGCGTAAGGGCGAAACGGCAAGACGCAACTCGACTAGGATTGAGTATTAGTAGCGGCCACGGACGATACTCAGGAAGGACAACGTCTGCGTGTGACCCCTCTATGGTGGGGATAGGCGGGACGGATTCATCGCCTCTCCTGTGAAGAGATATGCAGCTTTTCGCCCTGGCGACCCCGGCGATCGAGGTGACAGGGAACGGCTGAAAAGTCAAGTTGCGCCTGAACTACGAGAACTGACCGGACCTCGTCGTCCGGCCTGTCGTTCAGATTTGGAGTTCAGTAAGAATCGGACGAAATGGTTTCGGCACCGTCGCGGGTTCCGAGCGCCCACCAGACACCCGGCGAGACTGACGTCTTGATCGCTTTGACGGAGCCGTCACAGAATGTGACGTTCACTATACCCGGGTGTCGGCTGCTCGCCGTTGCAGCCGCGCCGTCGTTCACCCAGTTATTATTGGAGTCATCACAGCTCCACAAATTGGGCGTCATGACATGGTTGTAGAGACCGGTCTCGGGATGACCGTCCCACCACCATTCGCCTTGCGAGATCGCCCCATTTGTCGCCAGAACCCCCACACCCGGCCCACTGTTCCTGCATTGTGTGTAGTAGGGCAAGGGGTACACGTCGTTCCACTGGCCGTTCGTCTTACCTGTCGGGTCGATGGGAACACTGTAGATTCCCGAGGTCGGGGTTAGCGGATCCGCGACTGCAACTTGGTCGCCAATTCCCTTGACCTTTTCGCTGAAGGCCGCAGTGTTGCTCAGACCGTCGATAATGTCACGGAAGTCGACCACCTTGCAATTGTTAACCGAGAAGAAGCATCCATTGCAAGCGCCGTGACCGTTATTATCGAAGAACGCCTCGGGGGCGGAGCCCGCATTTCCGCAATAGTTCTGGTGTCCGTATACGTTGGTCAACCGGTCCACGTCCGATGGGCAGAGCAAGACGTTGATCTTCGCGAGGTCGATGGTGTTGTTCAAAGAATCGCCCGGGCCGGCTGCGTAGCCATCGGGGTTGAAGAAGTTGATCGCATTATAGATATTGCTCTGTTCCATGTATGGTAAGAGCATGACGAGGCACGACCAATCGTTCCAGCCCGTTCCGTAGTGCCCGTTCGGTAGCGAGCCCACGGCTTGCTGATAATTGTGCATTGCCAGGCCAATCTGTTTGAGGTTATTGATGCATTGGGAGCGGCGTGCCGCCTCCCGTGCCGCCTGAACCGCGGGCAAAAGCAGCGAGATCAGGACGGCGATGATTGCGATGACAACGAGCAGCTCAATCAAGGTGAAACCGCGACGACCACGAAACTTTTTCATGAGAGCATCTCCGGGAAAATGGAGCGACACGAACCATCAAATGCAGACCAATTAAAGCCGGGCGTCCGACGAGTTCGCCCAGCATCCGATCGACGATTCCGGATGCTTCACCGCAAGCAAGTGTGCAGAGTGAAGATGAGAACTGATGAAAAGACCTGATGCTGCCGCACAGGCACTCAGGAATCGAGTCTTAGTAGTCATTGAATCACGACAGATCGCAAAATCGCGTCCATGCACCTTCGAGATGTACCATCTCAACGCATTCTTCTGAACGAGCCGTGAGGGCGCGAGGATACACATTCGCCCACGATGTGGCCTGTCGAACTCCGGATTGTTGTCATTGTTTTGAGGAGAAAGTTGACCCGGTGATTATTTCACGGTTTCGAGAGTGTGGCAAGAGGTCAGGAAAAATATTTCTCGATCGATGCCGGTGATCGAGGCTCGAGCGGGCCTGCTCTCCGTTACAGCTTATTCGTGCTTACACACGACTTGAGCGACGGCAAACTAGCGCGGCTGCGTCGCATCGTGGCCAACCGCGGGGACATTCTGCTCATTTATCGGATCTTTACGAATCCAGTGATCTGACAACTTCATGCCTCGGGCCACGTCGCGTCGGGGCATATGGCAGTCGATACAACCGGAGCGAGGCGATACCGAGCAGCGCGTCTGTGAGGGCTTTTGATGGCACGACAGACAAATTGGTTCGTAGGACTGTCGATCGTTCGAGGCTCGGGCATGGGGGTCGTGGCATGTCAAGCAGCTCATGGCTCCGTGACTTTGCTTGAAACACGCCGATTGCATCAGCCCGACGGGCTGATGGCGGACGAGCGAAGGGTTGTCAACACGGATCGCGCCGAGCGAGATCATCTCTGGAAGCCGGTGACAGCGGCCACAAAAGTCCAGTTCTTCGGTCCGGCTGAATCGCCCCGGCCCCATGGGCATCGCCAGCGATTGAACGGAATCCCCGCGACGGGCTGCCGCGATGTGCTCGCCACCAGGTCCGTGGCAGCGCTCGCACGACACATTGCCGATCATGGTCGGTTCATCAAGCAGGTCAGGGTCAACGCTTGACGTCCTTGTCGTGTGACAGCCGAAGCAATCCAAGGTGAGCGCCGGGGACATGAAGCATCCGCTCGGCGTATTACCTCTCAAATGTCCCTTGAGCGACTGCCCGGGAGTGAGACCAGGACGGGCGAGATGCGCGAACACGGTCAGCCGATGTTCCAGCATAGTGGGGTGTCTCGGGTCGCGGCCGGTAAGCGTGGTGAAAGTCACGGCATGACGACCCGAGCCAAAGGCGTACTCAATGAGCATTGTCTCGACCTTGCCGCCCTCGCGCCGCTCCGTCGTGAACCGACCGTCTCGTAGGGCATAGCGCCATGTGACGCCGGGCAGTTCCGGGTCCTCTGTGGACACGTTGTCGAGTTGGCGAGCGGCCTCGGTCTGAGCCGCGGGTCGAAACGTTCGGGAGTGGCCAGAGCGGCTGTGCGAGGCGGATTCACCGGGGTGGCAATCGCGACAGGAGCGATCGCCTACGTACTTGCTGGAATCTGAATCTCGATTGACGGCCACCCGTGAGTGACCAGAAGACCGGAAGTTCCACACATGGGAGATCACCCACCACGACATTCCTGAGAGCACAACAAGGACGATCAGCGAGAGCACCAGGCGTTCTTCCCAGCGCAGGCCGGTCTGCGACGGTTCATGCGGCACGTGCGGATGCTGTTCAGCCAAGCCCAGGCCTCCGCGGCGGGAGTTGACCTGTTGGAGTCAAAGAACGAAGCAATTCGACAAGCTGCGGCAGGATGACTGGTCGCACCAGCGTCAGTATTTCGCCAGCTCTTCCACCTTCTCTTTAGGATTGATCCGGTGCTCGGCCTCGGCCGCCCCATCGAGCATGAACTTGAGCTCGCTACCGACAGCGATGAACTGGAAGCCTTGCTTTGCCCTCCGCAGTGCATCTTCAGCCGTGAGAACATGTAGACCGCAGGGAACGCGATGCCGCTGGGCGGCCTGAAGAATCCGGGCCAGCGTTCCCTCGAATACGTCTTTCGAGGGCATCTCTCCATCGGCCGAGCGCATCGAGTAACCGAGGTCGTTAGGACCAATGAAAATCGCGTTGATTCCGGGCACGGAGTAAATCTCGTCCGCCACTTCCACGGCGCGGATGTGTTCGGTCTGAATCACGACCAGGATCTCGTCGTCGGCGTGGCGATAGTATTCTTCCGCAGTGGCGCCGTAGTTGATTGCGTGAAAACCGCCGCCTACAGAGCGATTACCCCGCGGGGCGTACTTGGTTGCCGCGACAATCGCTCGAGCCTCGGCGGCATCCATGACCATCGGGGCCACGATGCCCATCGCACCGCAGTCGAGGACCATCTTGATCCACTCATGCTTCCCGGCCGGAACTCGGGCCAGCGGAACGCAGCCAGCGTCGGCGATGGCGCCAAACATCATCGCGGCGGTCTGGATATCGGTGTGGGTATGCTCCATGTCGACGGTCAGCCAGGGATAACCCAGTCGAGCCATGAACCGCGCCGCCGCGACGCTGCCCAGAGACAGCCATGTGCCGATCTGCGGCCTGCCCGCCTGCAACGCCCGGATGACTGGATTCTTTTTCAAGGCTACTCCCCGTTTACTAGACACAATTCCGTTTTTCATCGCCGCGCCCAGTCCGCCTACTGAAGTGGCCGGCGAATTGTAGCGAATTTCGAGTCTCCCACGATCTGATCTGCTGTGCAAGCCGGCTCAAACAGCGGGCAACTTCCAAGGGTCCCGGTACGGCCGCCCGAGCAACCGGGACGCTTCGTCATCGCCCAGAATCTGCTCGGTCCTCGGATCCCACCGCAGACTCTTACGGCCAAGTCTCATGGCGATGTTGCCTAGATGGCAGATGGTGATTGAACGATGGGCGACCTCGACCGGCGCGGCTGTCGGCCCCCGCGAGATCACGCAATCGATGAAATTGCGAAAGTGGTCGTCACTCTTGTAGAGATGGATCTCGTTGGGACCGATCTTGGAATCGAGAATCGATTTCGGGTCGGCCGTGTGCTCACCGCGGTTCGCATAGATGGTGCCCTTCGTTCCCTCGAATGTAACCCCCATACGATTTCGATTGGAGATCACCATGGTGACGCCGTTCTCGTAGACCGCCTCGAAAGTGAAGTCCGTCGCAGTATTCCAGAGCGGGTCCGCGGGGAAATTACCTTTGACGTTGCGGATTTCGATCGGACCTGTGAGCTCCGTGCCCATACCCCACTGGGCACAGTCCGGGTGATGGCCCCCCCAGTCGGTGACCTGCCCGCCGGAATAGTCGAGAATCCAGCGGAAGTTGACGTGGCATCGCGCGGGGGCGTAGGGAGCCTCAGGGCGCCGGGCCAAGCCAGGTGTTATATTCAAAGCCTTGCGGCACCGGCTCGGGCTTTTTCCGGTCCCCCGACTTTGCGAGGTCGGGACGGCCACCGGGAAGGCCGACGCGCACGGTTTTCAATTCGCCGATCCGGCCGTTGCGAACGAGTTCGCAGGCGCGGTGGAAGTGGTGATCCGACCGCTGCTGGCTGCCGGTCTGGAAGACCACGCGGTGCTTGTTGACCGCGTAGCTCATGGCGCGGCCCTCGATGATCGTCAGCGCCAGCGGCTTCTGGCAGTAAATGTCTTTCCCAGACTTGCATGCCTCGATCACCGGGATCGCGTGCCAGTGGTCCGGTGTACTGACCTCGACGGCATCAATATCTTTCCGGCCCAGGATCTCCCGAAAATCAACGCAGGTATCACAGCCGCGATAGACGCCGGACGGTTTGTTCTTGGCGTAATGCTCTTCGACCAGCCGCTTCGCGGGATCGCGGCCGCCGACCTTTCCGTCCCAGTACCCGGCGCTCTCGCGGTTGACGTCGCATACCGCGACGACCTGGACCCGCTCGTCGTGCAGAAACGACTTCAGGTCGTTGAAGCCTTGGTTCCCCGTCCCGATGACCGCAACAGTCACCCGATTGCTGGGAGCGACCGACCCGCCCAACCCCTGGGCGCTCGCCGGGACGATCGTGGGGTATGCCACTACTCCTGTCATGGCCTGTAGCGACGTTCGCACGAAATCGCGCCGCGTGCGGGCCGCGGAGGTTGTTGCTTTCTGGTACATCAGAATGACTCGCAAGCCTGGGGAGGGAGAAATCCGAGCGTTTGCCGCTGTTCAAGCCCACCTTGATCCTACCACATCCCGCGGTCGCCCCAACAGTCAGGTGTTTGATGATTGGGACTGCCTTGATGGTCCAGGGACACTGTATTTTTTGATGGCAAAGCGATGCGATGCAGAGGACAATCAGTCGCCACGTGGCGTTCTCTATCCCGACCTGGCCAGTTGCCTGGCGAGCTTGAAGTCCAGTTTTACCAGCCGAGCTACATGAAACAATCCGATGCTTCCCAGGTCGCCTGAGTCAAACCATGCGCGTAACTTTGGTCACCGAGACGTATTTTCCCCAGGTCAACGGCGTATCCCGGACGCTGGGTGAGCTCGTCCGCCATCTCACCGAGCGCGGCGACCTGGTTCAGTTGATCCATCCCAACTATGGCGAACCGGCTGCGCGTCCTGACGTTCACCTTGTACGGTCGGTCAACCTCCCGTTTTACAAAGAGCTCTACCTGCCACTGCCACCTTTCCGTGCGACACGCCAGGCGATTGACGAGTTTCGACCTGATTTGGTTCACATCGCGACTGAGGCAACCCTGGGGCTTACCGTTCTTCGTCATGTCATCCGCCGCAAGCTCGTGACGGTCTCCAGCTTTCATACCAACTTTGACCAGTACAGCCGCCATTACCGGATCGGCTGGGCCAACGGGACGATCTGGCGGTATCTGCGGTGGTTCCACAATCGAACCAAGGAGACTTATGTTCCATCACGGACCACGATTCGCGGTCTGGAAGCCCTTGGCTTCAAGCGGCTGGTGCTCTGGCCTCGAGGAGTCGACAGCACCCTCTTCCGACCTGATCGGCCGGGTCGCCATCAAGTGCGTCAGAATCTTGGCTGGGGAGCTGACGATCTGGTTATCAGCTATGTAAGCCGGATCGCCCCCGAGAAGAACGTCTCGTATCTAGCCGATGCGCTGGCCATTGTGGCCAGACGGCGGCCCGATGTGCGCATTCTATTTGTCGGGGACGGGCCGGCGCGGAGCGACGTGGAACGCAGGCTCGGCGGCATCGCAAGCTTCGCGGGCTATCGCATGGGTGAGGAACTGGCCGATTATTACGCGGCTGGCGATCTCTTTGCGTTTTCGAGTCTCACCGAGACGTTCGGCAACGTGGTACTGGAGGCGATGGCGTCGGGCATGCCAGTAGCGGCTCTGCGCGCCGGCGGCGTCGGCGATACGGTCCAGCCCGGTCACACTGGGCTGCTGGTGGAACCGACAGAACCCCCGTCCCGATTTGCCGAGGCCGTTCTGAGTCTCATCGCCGAGCCACAACGGATGCGGGCGATGGCCGAAGCAGCCCGCGCCTATGCTCTCAGCCAGAGCTGGGATGCCATCATGGGCGAGCTCCGTCACCGCTACGAGATCGCCATCGATTCTCAGGCGGGCTCCGCCCTCGAGACCAGGACTCCAGTTTGAACCTGAGACGGTCCCACCTCTCAGAACCGCTCGAATGCGTTGTAATGCTCTCGATCCACCCACAGCCCCAACCCGTTCTGCGCAGGCACGAGAGCGGAGGGGACGTAGCGTTCGCGCAGGAACATCCGCAGGGCGGGGAAGGGCGCATAACCTACGAAGATCAGGGCAGGGGGCCTGGCCCGGAGACTCGACATGATCTCGGCGATACGCGGCTTGATCAGCCGATGATCGCGCTCGGCCTGATCGCGCAGCAGGTTATCCACGAAGAAGTGCCGGGTAACCCCGTCGAGCTTGCCGTAAAAATGGAGCGGACTCTGCCAGCCCCAGATGTAAAGACGCGGATCCGGCCAGACGCTCGATCGCCGGGCGAGTTCCTTGCCCAGGGCTCGGAGCGCGACCCACTGCCCGCCGCCTTTGTAACGGACGGTCAGCTCTTGCGGCGGGACCAGGAGATAACTTCGAACCTGAATCGCCAGGGTGGCTCCTATGGCCGCGATCAAGATCATCGCAGTGGCCAGTGCTCCCGCGCACTTCCACGCGCTTCCGCGCGACACACGGTGCTTGGCTCTTGTCGTGCGGGTCGCGAAGGCGAGGCGATCCGCCAGTGTCGTGCCCACAACAAGCGCGATGCCCGGAGTTGGCAACAGGTAGTAATGCTGCCAGTAAAGGCCAGGAAGAATAACCTGCAGGCACGCTGCCAACGTCCAGGCAGCCGTCAGGCGGCGGGCCGCAGACGATCTGGGTGCGCCTAGCAAGTAAACGATCGACGGAACGGCAACCAGCCAGAGTGGCCAGCTTCCGGTTCCCCACCAGACAAGATAAGAAGTCGAGCCGAACGGCCAAGGGAGCTGCCCTACCGGATCGGCATTGCCCGTCAGCCAACGCACCAGTCCCGACGGAGCCCCCGGCTCGTGCAGGGTATCGGTCGCAAGCGCCCGCCCATACTGCATGATGTCTACGTAGGCAGCGGCTCCGGCACCCTGGACCACCAGAATGCTGGCGGCCAGGCTGATGACAAGCACCAGCCCCAGGGCCAGGCAAGTGACGTCGCAACCCCGCTCTCTCCATCCGGGCTCCCCGCGATCGCGCGAATCTCCCCGGCGGCGGAGGGCCAGGGCGACCACGTAGACAACGGCGGGAAGCATGGCGACTTGCTTGACGAGTGCGGCCGCACCGACGCAGGCGCCGGCCGCAACGATGGGCCAGCGGCAGCGGCTCCAGGCCAGAATCAGCAGCGCGAGTGACGCCACCGAGAACAGATTCATGAAATGTTCCATGTTCGATCCGTTGCCAAACAGGTAAGGATCGGTGCTGAGGACGGCATAAAGGCCTGCGCCCAGGCAAGCTGCAAGCGAACCACCAAGCCGTCCGCCGATCCACCAGAGAAGTGCAACGGTCATCAGCACAGCGGGAATTGGCAGCAGACGAATGGTCAGCTCGTTGTAACCTCCAATCCGCACCGCCAGCGCATACAACCAGTAGCCCAGGGGCGGCTTGTTCTCGGTAAGGTCGCGATACATCACGTCGCCCCGCAGCAGGCGGTGGCCAATATACGCATAGGCCGCCTCGTCGCAGTCGAGCGGCTCCGAGGCGCCTGTGGCAGCCGGCCAGAGCTTCAAACCGCTAGCCGCGGTCAGAATCGGTGCGAAGGTATGGGCGCGGTACCAGAGCGACGCGGCCAGGAGCACCCCCAGCACGACGATCGACCACCACTTTTTTGACTCAGGCCCGAGCTGAACCTGCACCCGTTCCGCCGAATTCATGAGCGCGCCTTTCAAGGAATTCGGTAGAGCTGGACCGGGTAGAATGACACGTCCCGCGGGGTTCGGTAGATCTCGCGGGCCGAATTCAGCCCCAGCGACGACTGAAGCTGATCGAGATAGGCGCCCCAGGTTTCAGGGTCCGAATGCGGCGGCGGATCAAAGGAACCCCAGAGCAGGTGCGTGACGCCATACTGCCGGATGACCTCGGCGATTCGTTGCCGATTGTAGTTGCGCGGCAGGAGGATGGTCGTGCGGTCGCTGGCGACCCGGAGTTCCCATGGCAGCCAGGTCATGATCCTGGCGTCTGGTGGCACCTGGTCTGGGTGATTCTTGATCCAGTCGCCAGTCGCGCGAAGGGCTGGCCAGTGCAACTGGTACGGCTTGACCAGCCACGAAGCGTCGTAGGCCCAGGTCGGGTCGGCCCACACCAGGGTGATGAAGGCCGCGGCCAGCCAACCCCAGGCGCGGCGGTCGACACGGTTCCGCTCGAGCCAGGCCAGCACTCCCGCAACCGCCGTCGGCAAGGCGAGCACGTACACCGGCAAATAATACCGCCCAAGCTGGGCGACCTGCGTCACGTCCGGAATGCTTTTGAGCGTGGCCAGCACGAATACGGCGAGGACCGTCGCAGCCAGCAAATCCACATCGCGGCCCGGCCGATCGGATGAGCCGCGCAGGAGCCTTCCTGCAAATCCGGCAACCAGGGGCAATCCCACGATCATGGTCGAATACACGGCGATGATCAGTAACGACTTCAACTTGACGCGAACGATCTCGGGCGCATTGGCGAGCGTGTAGAATTGCTCCGGCCGCGTGTTTCCCTTGTCGAAGTGGTGAACGGTCCAGGAAAAATTGTATTCAAAATACTGTGTGTAAGTATAAAACGGCGTGCCATACTCGCGTGTCGTGACAAGTGCCCAGGGCAGAATGACAAGTAGCACCACGATCGCCCAGAGGAAAAACGCTCCGGTGCGGCCACGGCCCAGTCGATAGAGAGCGTGCAGGCCGGCCGCGGCAATCAGTGCCAGGCCCGTGTTGCGAGCGAGAATGGCAAGTCCGCCGCAGAGGCCTGCCAGTGCCGCCCATGCCCAGACACGGCGACTTGTTGACGGCACGTTCCAGACCTCGGTGAGGGTCCAGATCGCCAGCAGAGCCGTCAGGGCAACAAGGCTCTCGCGCAGTACGAAGCCGGCGTAGATCGCGTGCACCGGTAGCACGGAGAGCACGGCCATGGCTCCCAGACCCACCTCTCGATTGAAACGTCGACGTCCAAAGAGATAAAGCAAAGGCAAAGTTGCAAGGTTGATCACAAAACTGCACGCCTTGGCGACTCCGACGGTCGTCTCCAGCGATTGACCGGGATTGATCCCCGCCAGCCGGAAGCTTATCGCACGAAGATAGGCATCCAGGGGCGTGGCCCAGTCATCCAGTACTCCTTGCCCTTGCCGGATCCGGGGATAATCGGTGAAGAAGCTCTCCACGTAATGTTTGACCGGTCCCTCACCGCGGTAAACCGAGGTGGCCACCTCCAGATAGTGGCAACTATCACCGGGCACCAGCGGCAGATTTCCACCGCAGATCCAGACGGTGGCACGGATCGCATAGCCGACCCAGAAGATCAGCAGCCAGGTGCGCCCGTGCTGCTTCAAGCGGGCACAGAACGCCAGGCCGAGAACCGCGGCCACCGCGACGATGGTCAGATGTGCGCGCACCAGAACGAGCTGGGACGGCCGGCGAATGCGCGCCAGCATAGGGATCTCGTAGAACTGGTGCGCGATGAAGTCAAAGGCAGGCGTGATCCAGCCGGTGCGCCAGTCGGCCCAGGCTGCGAACACAGCCACACCGGCCAGCACCAGACTGAGGGTGCCCCACCATCCTCGGGACGGCGTGCTCACGTGCGTCGGTCCCCCGGAGCCCCGGGTCGGGTGGAACAGGAACACGCACGCCTCATCGCTTACCGGTTCCGAGCATGGCCTCGCGCCGCGCGCGGAACTCGCTGTCCCGCTTCCACTCGGGGTACCGATCACCCTCGGCCACGCGATACCCAAGTTCAAGCACGGTCTTCATATCCTCGACCGCTCCCGAGAGATCCCAATCCGGTTTCACCTCGTCGCTGACCTTGTGGTAATCTTTCTCGGTGTACTCGTCCTGTTTTTGTTTCGCATAATTTTCGGGTTTGTCGATGTATCGCCGGCCGCTCTTCGGGTCGATGGCCGGCACGCCTTGCTTGGCAAATTCAAAATGGTCGGATCGGTAGTAATAGCCCTTCTCGGGCTCGGCATCGGGCCCGACGGTGCGACCCCGGGCCTTGGCGACCTCGACCAGCAAGTCGTCGAGCGTTGACTGACCCATGCCGATGCTGATGAGATCAGTTGTTCGACCCCAGAGATTGATCACGTCGAGATTGATGTTGGCGAGCGTCTGTTCCAGGGGATAGAGAGGATTACTCGCGTAGTACTTGGAGCCGAGCAGCCCCTTTTCCTCGGCGGTCACGAACAGGAAGAGTAGAGAACGCTTTGGCGCTGGGCGGACGTGCGTGAACGCCCGCGCGATCTCAAGCACCGCGGCGGTTCCCGAAGCGTTGTCCGCCGCGCCGTTGTAAATCTGGTCGCCCTTCAGCTTCTCATCGATTCCGAGATGATCCCAGTGTGCCGTAAAGATTACGAATTGGTCTCTGAGGGACGGGTCCGAGCCTTCGAGCTTGGCGACCACGTTATGCGATTGAACTTGCCTTGCCTTGACCTCGATCTCGAAACGGGCTCTCGCATTGAGAACAACCGGCCGGAAGTCGCGGCGGACAGCCGCTGACTTGAGCTCGGTAAGGTCCTTGCCTGATGCTTGAAAGAGGAGCTTGGCTGTCGGCGAGTCAATCCAACCTCTGACCGGAACGGCCGGTGTCGGGGCGGTAGAGTTTGCGGGTTGGATGTCAAAATTCTCGCGACTCCAGCTTCGTTGAACCACGGAGAACGGGTATCCCGCGGGTCCGTCCTCGTGAATGATAATCGCGGCCGCCGCGCCCAGCTTCGCGGCGATCTCATACTTGTAGGTCCAGCGTCCGTAGTACGTCATCGCCCGACCCTTGAACAGAGACAGGTCGAGCTTGGCAGGATCATTCGGGTCGGGTACCGGCGGGTCGCCGACAAGCATGATCAGCGTCTTGCCCCGGACGTCGCTCCCCTTGAAATCGTCCCAGCCATACTCCGGCGCGATGACGCCATGACCGACGAAGACAACCTCCGAGTCCTCGATTTTCGGTTGTTCCCCCGCACGTCCCGGCATGGCCACGAAATTCCTGGGAAATTCAAGATCAATGGTCTTTCCACCCACCTGGAACGCGCCGCCGACTCGTGTCGCCTCAAATCCCAGAAGCGGGACATTCTGGACGTAGCTGCCGTCGGGATTGCCAGGTTTCAGACCCATCGCGCGGAGCTGTCCGGTCAGGTAGGCGATGGTCTTGTCCTCCCCCGCAGTTCCCGGCCCCCGGCCCTCGTACTCGTTCGAGGCAAGGACTTTGATGTGCTGCAGGATCGCGTCGGGTGTGATCGAGCGGACCGCGTCGTCGAGCGGCCCCGCGCGTGCCACGGCACCTGGAAGCAAGACGGCAATTGCGGTCAATCCGGCAAGTCGGTGGGCACTCAGTTGCATGAATTCCTCATCTGTTGGCGATGACGGTATTGCGTTTCCATGACCGGCTTTTCCAACGCAAGACCCATGATAAATGCCAGACGTCGAGAGTGCGACACCCAGAAGACCGGGTGATTGCCCTCCGGATCGACTTGATTCCCTGGCACCCTCAGAGGCGTTAGCCGTCTGCCCCGGTTTCGCAGGCTGCCGCCACGAACGCCCACGACCCATAAAATTCGTCACGCAGGAGTGTACGAGCCGGCGACAAGCCGCATTCACGGGCGGTGTCTAGCATCCATCCCTCGTCCTCGGGATGATCCGAGCTCAAGATGTGAGTGACGGCCTGCTCGACTTCCTCGGAGGTCAGGGCGGGCCGGTTCTGGCGCATATCGTCGACGAGAGCCCTGAGGTACATGTCGCGTGTCTGCGGACTTTGCCTTACTAGATCAGTCCAGATGAAGGTCCCCTCCGGCCTGAGAACGCGCCCTATCTGGAGTAAAACGTACTGTTTCTGAGTCTGGGATAAGTGGTGCAGGCAATAGCTGCTCAGGACCAGATCGAACTCCCCGCCAGGAAGCGCAGGCAGCGCCGTAAGCAGATCCTCGCAACGGAAATCAACCTGAGCGTGGTCGGGGTCCGAGCCGGGCGGCGAGCTGGCGCACGCCCGGGCGATGGCGTCGGCGGATGTATCGATTCCCACGTATCGAAGAACCCGAGTATTCCCGAGGCATCCACGTGCCATCGAGCCATCCCCGCACCCCAGGTCCACAACAATGGTCGGTCCGGTTACACCGGCAAGATATTCCAGTGCCGCCGCCGAGAGATCGCGGTGGCGCATGTAATTATTTGCAACGATGCGCGAATAAAGGCTCCACTCGTCAAAAAGATTGCTCATGAGACATCTTCGTCCTGAGGTTCCGCAAGACCAACTGACCACACCCGCTGGCAGATGCCGCCGAGCACCGAGTTCCGCGCCCAGATGCCGCCGAGGGACCCGACACCGTGTAGAATAAGGGGCGAAGAGCCATGGGGTTGTAGTCAGATGCGAGGAGATTCCCGGCACCTGCCTCACGATACCACAGCGGCTTCATCATGCCAAATGGTCGAGAGCCGGAAACCACTCAGCGAACGTGGTCTGCGGCGACCAGCCCGCTCGGGGCACGCTTGCTCATCTTGTTGCCTCCGTACCGTCTCCCGAATGACCCGAGTGCAGCTCTTTGAGCAAGCGGATCGCGCAATCGACCAGCATCTCACCAGAGCCTTCGGCGCAGCGGGCGCTCACAACTTCATAGTTACCCTGCGAGTAGGCTCGGCGGGTGGGAATGTAACCGATCGACCCATTGGCCAGTTCCGCAATGATCGTATTCGGGAACGGAGAGTCCTGCTTGATAGCCAGGCCGAGCTCTACGAAGATCTCGCCGGGCAGCGAAACCCAGGCGAGATCGTTTGCCATCGCCACGACCTGGACCTCGACCGCGATGGGTTTCCCCTGTCGAGCCTCGACATCGAGCACCTTGTAGGCGTGGACGGTTTCGAGAAATGTGGGCTGCTTTGCCTTGGTATCCCGGTGGCGAGCCACGATCTGGTGTGCGGTCTCCACGTCGGAACGGGAAATCTTGGGCAGTGGCAATAGCACGGTTTCACGCTTCACCCGGAGGGGGTTTGGGCTGACCGGCCTTAGCTCCGGCCACGTTTTCAAGACTGCCCCCGCGAGGATAATGCCCATGCGGGCCGAGTTCTCGAAGCCTTGCTGCGGTTCAGCCCAGTGGACGTTGATGTGGTTAATGTCGCCACAACATCCGGTCGTATAGACGGTCACCATCTCCGGTCCCTTGACCAGGGCCAGGAGCGAGGAGAGTGTTCCGGGCATGTCCGCCGAGAGCTTCAGGCCGCCGATATTGTCCAGATGAACTGCATAATTGATGTAAGTCGCGAGAGGACGGCGCGAGCCATCCCGGGCCTCGAAGTGGACGATCGCGACATCGGGGTCGATCGGGCCGGCGGGCTTGAGGATCCTGGAATTGAGCTTACCCGGATTCCAGCCGACGGAACCGTCGGTCATGTGATACCGCCGGTTGAATGCCAGGGCGTGCTCCTGTGCCCGGGCTACCTTGACGACGCTTGGCACCCGGACTGACTCGGCCCGTCTCACAGCCTCGGCGACCTTGCCAGGCAGCGACGCGGAATAGCGCTCGACCAAGCTGTTCCTTGACCCCAGGGCATCGTCTCGCGGGCCACGACCGGCAAGGACTGGCCCGGTGTGGGCATGTGTCGCGCTGATCATGACGTTGCACCCCTTGATTCCCGTGGACCGGTCGACCTCCTTGCGGATCTCTTCCACCAGCTCCCTCGGCGTACTGATCAGGTCGAGCGAGATCAGCGCCACTCGCACGCCTCCTTGCTCGAGAACAAGTGCCTTGGCGAAGAGGTCGTCATGGACTCCCTCCGCGGCCCGTTCGAAGTAATATCCGGCCATTGGCGTTCCGCTGGGCGGGGTGATGACCACGGCGGCGGCACCGACGCGCGTGTCGTCTGCAACTTCTCCGGCGCCTGCCGCTGAGGCGATGACCAGCAAACTCGTAACCAGAGCTAATTCTCTCACGGCAGTCTCCTTGCAAGGATCTGAACGCGTTCTGATTCACGCCCCATGTTTCTGAGGATGTCGGCCCCCGCGGCCCGAAGCAAGACCTTCATGAGGATCCCCCATGAACCGAAGAACCATGCAACTAACTCCGACATGAGTCGTGGTCTTCGCGTGATGGGTTGACTTCTTGCTGTCGTCAGCCAGGGGGCTTGCCAGCCAAGGCCATGCCTTTTCGAAACTTGTAAGAGCCCTGGCCCTGCATCGCTTTCCACGTCAGCCTACGAAACCAGGGTCGGGCAGCCTATAATCAGAGTGCTGGGATCGCCGCGAATCGATTTAGGAATTCTGGCCGTCCCACCGTCGCCGACGATACGCTATGGAGTGCTTCCAGGCCATGAACGATGTCGTGACTGAACGACCCCGCTGGGACCTGGCCGCGGAATCCATCGTGGTCAAGATCCGTTGGTTCGGAGTCATGATGGGCTATGTTCTGGTGCAGACGCGCATGGGCTTGCACAACCCGTCGGCGGTGCGTGCATTTCTGGCTCTCGGCGCGGGTTACGCAGCCCTTGACTTCGCGTTTTGGCGAATGGGCGAAGTATTTCTCAAGCGTTGGCCGCTTTTTGTATCGTTCATGGAGTCTGTCTTCATCGCCTTGCTGTGCTTCCATGATACCGGGCTGGCAAGCCCTTTCCGCTGGTATTATTTACTTTCGCTGATCTGTTGTGCCATTCGCTACCGACCCGCAGTGGCGTGGTGGACGCTTGGTTTTCATACGATCAGTCTACTGAGTCTCGCCTGGTTTCTGGATTTCCAGGCGTCGAGCCGCTCGGCCTGGCCGTTAACGCTGGTTATCATGGCCTGGGTAACGTGGGCGAGCTCTTCGCTGGCGGGGCTGCTCAAGGCGGCTGGCGATCAATTGCAGGGTTTGAATTCGGAGTTGGTACGAACGCGGGCCGAGCTCGAGCAACGCGTCGAGGATCGCACCGATGCGCTGCGGACATCGCAGGCCCGGATGATCCAGCAAGAAAAGATGGCTGCGTTTGGTTTGCTGGCCGCGGGTATTGCACACGAGGTGGGAAACCCGCTGGCTGCGCTCAGCTCGCTGGTGCAGATTCTCAAGCGCAGGGGGCCGGACCCGTACACCTCGGAAAAGCTCGACCTTGCCGGGCGGCAGCTTCACCGGATCGAACGCACCATTCGCGAGCTGATCGATTTTTCACGCCCCGCATCGCGAGCGATCACCAGGACGAGAATTTGCGAAGTCGTGGACGAGGCTCTCGGCATTGCCAAGTATTATCAACGGACCAAGCAGCGAAGGATTTCCACTGACATCGCCACGAACTTACCCGCGGTCCTCGTGGTTCGAGATTACCTGACTCAGGTGATCTTGAATCTGGTGCTCAACGCAATCGACGCGACCGACGACCAGGGGAGAATCCACCTTCAGGCTCGGACGGAAGACGGCATGCTCGAGTTGCGCGTTGAGGACGATGGACGCGGGATCTCACTGGCTGACCGATGCCGGCTGTTTCAGCCGTTCTTCACGACGAAGCCGCATGGCACGGGGCTGGGACTCTTCGTCAGCCGTCAGATTCTCGCCGAGTTTTCTGCCACCCTGACTTTCTGCTCCGAGACCGGGCAAGGCTCGACCTTCACAATCCGGATTCCCTATGAGTGTGCCCCAAGTTCTACCGCCGCTGGAACCAGTGACGGCGGTGCCGAGGGGTTGGAACTGGCTCCGGCCCGGGACGAGTCGGAGCGCACGGACCGCGGTGCCGGCGCTCTGGCGCGGCCGTCGGTATGAGCTGTACTGGACATGGTCACTTCTGAGGGATTTCGCCAGGCCGCTTGCTCTTGAAACACGAAACCGAGGCAGCACGATGAGTTTGGCTTCTCTGACAGCAAGCAGCGTTGGGCGAGGTCTTGAGAACCGTGATCTCCGCGGCCGCGTTCTGATTGTCGATGACGAGGAAGTGATCGCGTCCACTCTCAAGGAGTTTCTTCAGGGTGAAGCTTACGAGGTCGCCACGGCCATGAGCATGCCCGTGGCGCTTGCGCTCATTGAATCGTTCGAGCCGGACGTCGTTTTGTGCGACGTTCAGCTACCTGGCGGCGATGGCTTGACGCTGCTGAACCGCTCGCTCCAGGTGCGGCCCGAGACGCTGTTCATCATGATCACGGCATACGCCACGGTCGAAAACGCGGTTGCCGCTTTCCAGCGTGGAGCTCATGACTACCTGATGAAGCCGGTAATGTTTGAAGAGCTGCTCGCGAAGATCGACCGGCTCATCAAGTATCGCCGGCTGCTGCTCGAGAATCAGGCGTTGCGAAGACAGTTCCACGCCCACGAGAATCTGGATACTCTGGTCGGCCGGGCGGCGTCGATGCAGGCCGTGAAAACCTTGATTCGGAAGGTCGGCCCAACACGAAGTACTGTGCTCATTACTGGAGAATCGGGGACAGGCAAGGAACTGGTGGCCAAAGCCCTGCACACCTGCGGCCCGGACCCCGACGCTGTGTTTCTGGCCGTCAACTGCGCGGCGATCCCCCACGACCTACTTGAGAATCAGCTCTTTGGCCACATTCGCGGCGCCTTCACCGGTGCTGATCGTGACCACTCGGGGCTGTTCGTCGCCGCGGGCCGGGGGACCGTATTCCTCGACGAGATCGGCGAGCTTAGCAAGTCGACCCAGGCCAAGCTGCTTCGTGCCATCGAGAACAAGGAAGTCTTGCCGATCGGTGCAACGCGGCCAATCTCATTTCACGCCCGGTTGGTGACCGCTACCAATAAGGACTTGCTGGCGGAAGCTGCCGCCGGCCGGTTCCGGGAAGACCTTTATTATCGTTTGAATGTGGTCTCGATTCATCTTTCACCCCTGCGTGAACGCCGCGATGATATTCCCGAGCTGGTGTCGGTCTTGCTGGCCAAGCACGCCGCCCGGCTGGGCAAGCATGTTCAGGGCGTGGACAACGCCACGATCCGCGGGCTCATGGCCGCCGCATGGAAGGGAAATGTCCGCGAGCTTGACAACGCCCTGGAGCGAGCCGTGATCCTGGGCGACGGTCCAATTTTGACTCCGGACGATTTTCCCCCTGGCCTGATGCCGGAGACCGATACCGAGAACGGAACCACGCGCGACAACCTGCGTGCGGCGGTTCGCGAGTACGAGTTGCACCACATCCAACGCGTGCTCAAAGACTGCGGCGACGACAAGCGTGAGGCCGCCCGCCGGCTCGGCCTGGGGCTGTCGTCGCTCTATCGCAAGCTCGAGGAACTCGACTGTCGATCCACTTCATGACGACTCTTCGTATTGCGCTGGAGGCCGCTTGTCCTTGTATGCTCAACAACGCAGTCTTTTGGGATTCAATTGACGAATCGTCGATCGAGTCTTCATGATGAATTGAGGGGAAGGCCGATCCCTTCTGACTGGCACCGAGATGACTGCTTCCCGCAAGGGATGGGACCACGCGGGCGGATTCTCATGCGCTGCACTCGATGTGATGGTCTGGCTGTTCCCCAGGCGGTAGGAATTGCCCCCGACGGCCGGGTCGTGTTCGGCTGGTGCCTGCAATGTCTGGCCGACAAGAAGTGCCGGCTGGTGGAGGTATCCACGGCGGGACCATGGGAGCTTAAACTCTCACTACCGATCGGCAATCCCGTCAAAACGCCTCTGCCCGGCGGCGACGACTCTGTGGCGGCAGGCGACCAGGCCCGGTGGGTGGTTGCGATCATCGCGTTCATGATGATCACCTGGGGTTTAATTCTGCTGGCAGCCGGCCTGTTCAGCGGGCCCCGTTCCGCTTCGCTGCCTAGCCCTCTGGGCAACGGCACGTCGCCGCTGTTGTGCACCGGAGGAACAGTAGCGGCCCTGTTCGGCCTGGCCCTCATGGTCCTGGGCTCGCGGCGAAACTGGCTTCCGGGCATTTTCTTGCTGGCAGTGTCGAGCTGGAGCTCGCTGCTGGCAGGCGTCGGTATTCTGGCTTACGGACTGTTCGAATCGCAGCCAGGCCGTAACCTGCACATTGTTCTCGGCGCTGGAGTGGCCATGGCCATCTCGGTCACGACACGCTTGCTCGAACGCTGCGTGAAACGCAATCTCAGACCGCAGCCGCTCCTGAAAGCCTGGAAATGGTCGGCCGTTGTGAGCAAGTCGAGCGCGCGTCAGTCGAAGCACCCGTATTGATTGCATCCGGCTGAGATTGAGAGGTGGTCAGCACGAGCGGCTCATAACCAGACCTTCAGCCGACTCCGTAACGACTCGGGCAGGCGGCGCTCGATAATCCGCAGGATCTGTTCTGGATGCAGCCGGGTGCTGAAGTGCGACGCGATGATCACCTCGTTCTCGAATCGGTCGGCCCGCTCCAGTAAGTCGTCCAGATGAGTATGACCGAACTTGTGGATCAGGGCCGGTCGTTCGTTGGGCGCAACAAAAGTCAACTCCAGGATCAGGATCTGCGACTGGTAAACCTCGGGATAAACGTCCAGTCCCTGGGGCGCGGTGTCGCCCATGTAGGCGACCCTGGGCAGGCGGATCTCCGCCGAGACCTCGACTCCGGAAAGTCGAAGATCGCGGATCTGCTCGCCGGTCAGGCTGTGATACTCGGGTTTGAGCTTCTTGCGCCGTTCCCACACAAGATAGCCCAGCGAGGGAATCGTGTGTCTGGTCGGGAAAGCTTTGACCACCAACTCGCGGGATAGCTCAACCTCGTCGCCGGGGTTCAGGCCCACAAGTTCCACGGGCATCCGTCCCCGGTCCAGCCTCTGAATGGCCCGGAGCAAGAGCTGGGCACCCTCGATCGCCTCGGCCGGCATGTAGACGGTGGGCGGCTCCATCTTCAGCATCCGACGTCGAGCGACCAGGATTGGCAGTGCGGCGATGTGGTCAAGATGCGAATGGCTAACAAACCAGTTCGGGGTCGTCATGAATGACCAGGGCTGGGCTCCCAGGTCGAAGCCAAGCTTCAGCTCGGGCACCCTCCAGTAGGTTTGCACGGCGGCCCGCGAATAGCCCTCCACCGACAGCTCCTTGTGGTGCAACGAGCGCACCGGAGCGTTATCCACGGGGTGGTCCAGCGACTCCACAGACGACTCGATATCCGTCGGCAAACGACCTCTCCTTGTGCTCCAAACGACCCTTCCGGATGGCCAATACCCAGTATAATCAAGATTGGATGAAAGGCGATAGCACCCGAGCCGAGCGCCCGAGTGCTCGGTTGGACGAGGACGCCGGCATCCGGGAGGAATCATGACGCTTCGCACCTCGGTTTTCGGTCCAGCCTACCTGGACCGCGTGCTCAGAATCGATCGGCCACTGATCGATCCCGCGGCAGGGTCGCGCGCTCCGATCGATCAGAGCGTGGAAGGATCTATGAGGTTCGCTGGCGGCAGCAATCTCGAGCTGATCGATCCCGCGGGTCTTACCATCGAGATTACATTGCCGCCCGGCTGGCCCGGCCCGTTCGGTCGAATCGAGCTAGGACGGGCGCTCGGTGCGGGGGCCAGCGGCCGTCGAGCTGTCCTGGGCTCGAGCTGGTCCGATGATCTGGGCGGCATGGGTGCGGGCTACGCCGCGGCCCTGGCGGGAACACTTCACTCCGCGATCGGACCCGAGACCGACCCGATCAGTCAGAAGATCGAGACACTACTGAACCGCCAAGAGATCCCGCACACGACAATCCGGGTTCCCGATCACACGGCAGACTGGACCCTTCTGGTGAGCAGTGGAGAGCATGGCGACAAGTTGCCGATCGGCTTCCGGGGCTGTCACGCTGCGGTCGAGACCTGCTCGTTCGATCCCTGGCTCTCCGAGCCTTGCGATTTGCGCGTTGTCGCTGCGCTTCCGAATCACCTGGCCGCCCATATCCTCGCCGCCCCGGGTGCCGGATGTCGCGTCTTTGCTCCGGCCATGCGCAACATGCCGCGACCAGGACTGTCGTGTGTCAAGCTTTGCCGGAGCGATCGATCTACTTTGTTGCAACCGCCAAGAGTGGGAGACTCTGGACGATCGGGAAGAAGTTGCCTGGAGAGTGTCGATCCTCGTTGTGACGGATGGGCCTTCAGGAAGTTTGGCCCGATTCACAACCCCGCAAGGAGAGCCGGGCACAGTGAGCATCCCGGCATTTCCCCGCGACCGCCCTCCCCGCGATACAAATCGCGCGGGGGAGGCTTTCGCGGCGACCTTCCTCTCAACAGTCCTCTCCCGGGAATGGCAACCTGAGTCGGGTGTCGTTGCCCTGGATCTCGTCCGCAATGCCATGATCCGATCATCAGCCGCGGCTGCCTTGGTTCTCGACCGCATGGACTTTGGTTTCCCGACGCCCCTGGATATCGACTTCGCGATTCAAGCTGGCAAGGTTGCATGAAGTCCGAGTCGCGTCGCCTCAACGTTCGTGTCTGAACTTGGTCCAGGCAACTGCCCAGACCGAAGGATTCTCTTTCGTCCAGGGAATGAAGACAGAATCGCGAAAGTCGGTACAGGCGGCCATCCGATAGAACCGACGTATGCACTTGGCCGGGTGGTAGTGGCCGGAGAGATGCAAGAACGCGGGAGCCGCAGGTATGAAACGCGACCATTCTCTCGGATTTGACGCCCTTGAAAACCGACAGTTGCTGTCCCGAGGTCACGTGCACGCCGCCGTGGCGCACGTCGCGCGCCCGCCCGCGAACCCGATTACTCTGAATGGTACGCTCACGGTGGACAGCAACCCCAGCCAGACAACCTCGACGCAGAATGCGGACGGCTCCACGACCACGTCAGTCCCGGTTGCCGGGCAGCTCCCCGGGATTGGCTATGTCCACGGCCTATGGAACGAGACCGTCGACTCTTTTGGTGGCTACCAGGGACCTGACACACTGACCCTGCGGACCACGAAGGGTATATTAGTTGTTGCGTTCAATAACGACAATACCTCGGCAGGCAAAGTGAAAGCACACGGCCCGGTGAGCTATGAACACCTCCAGATCGTCGAAGGTGGCGCCGGAGTTTATGCCCGGGCCACTGAAACGGGAACGATCGAACTGACCACCAATGCCGCTCGGACCGATGTCGCCACCATCACGTTGCACACCGGTAATCCGTGACCGGCTCTGTCATCTGCGAACGCGAACGCGAATAGGCTAGAGCACCGTTGAGGGAAAGCGAGGTTTGTGTGGCCCTGCACCTCTTCAGGTCAGGACGTTTTGCCGGATTCAGCGTCGACGATGCATTCGCTCGTGCCGCGACCAGCGAGACCCCCGTGGTCTTCAACCTTGGCGCGATCTCCTGGCCCGATCAGTTGGAACCGCTGGCCCTTTCCCTGAGCCCGTATCAGCCCGGACAGAAGATCACGTCCCCGATCGAGTTCAAGGCCGATGTTCTCATCTTGCTCTATACCGACCTGGAAACCAGCGCATTTCTCGATGTCTTCACCGGTAACAACGATTGGTCGGCATCCCGGAGGGATACGTGGTATCCATACGCTTATAATTTCGCCTCGCTCGCGAGCATCATTCAAGGAATCAGGGACAGCTATGCGCTCAAGAATGGCTTCTTCGGCTATCTCTACGCTGTTACCATCGGCAATCAGAAAGTCGTGATCTACAAGACGGAACTGCACGCGAAGGTCAATGGGGACAAGCTGCCGATCAATCCAGTCATCCAGCAGCTTGTCAGCGAACTCCAGCCAGCGCTGGTCATCAGCACCGGTTCGGCCGGAGGCATTGGCGGCGTCTTGAATTGTGGCGACGTCGCCGTCACAAGCGCCGCGCGTTTTCATGACAGTACAGAATACCCGACTTACCCGGAAATCAATTCACTGAGTGATAACGACACGATGTTGTCGAGTACGGTTGCGGTCAACAATACGTATCTCAAGTACGCCGCGGAAAACCTTTCCAAGGTGACCTTGCCTTCGCTGGCCCAATGTTACTACGAATTCGCGACCCGCTCCCGCTATTCGTTCCTGAAGCAGAACACGGACCCACCAGCAATCTACGTGACAAACCTCAATCCCGTACCGGGACCCGAGCCGATGGTCATCGTCACAGCCGATTTCCTGTCGGTCGACGACAGCAGCAACGCGGAAGGCTTGCAGGCGCTGGGCATCATGAACGACAACGACGACGCCTACGCGTTTTTCGCAATCGGCCAGATGCCTGCCAGCCAGCAGCCGCAATGGCTTTCGATCCGTAATGTGTCTGATCCGCAAGTCGTTGTGCCGCCGTTCTCCGCGGGCATGTCTCAGACCCAGATCATCGATCAACTCAGCTCCATCGCCGGAGCAATCTTCGGCGGCTACGAATATGTCACGACCATCAACAGCACCTTTTCCTGCTGGGCGGTCGTGGCGGGCAGGGCAACCGATCCGGCTAGCACTCGTTCCTGACGGCAGTATGAGGGCAGAGCGGGAATGCCAGGCCCAGTACCTTCACTGAGGGCAATTTCCTGAAAGATCATGGAGCCGAGCGGTCGCGGATGGCCGTCGATCGGTGCCACGAGCATCCAGCTACCTTGAAGGGAACACCCATGACCGAGCCGCGCTGGAAACTGTTGTGGTGCGAGGGAACCATATCGCCCGGTAGTTACTTCCTGATTGGGTTCTCGCTCACCCTGGTGAAGCAAGCACTCGATCAAGTCGTGGCCTCGCGGGTGTTCGGCAAACCCTGGTCACCACTGAATTATGCACTCACGGGCGAGATTGGCGGCGTGCTCTCGCTCGACGGCGCCGACCAGCGTTTTTACGCCATCATGCTTGCCCTGGCCTTACCGTTCTTGTGGATCGGGGTGATGCTGACCATCCAGCGGCTGAGAGACGTGGGCTGGCCGCTCTGGATCGTCATTCTCTTCTTCGCGCCGATGCCGATCAACATCATCTTTTTCCTCGTGCTGTGTTTCACCCCGGGTCGACGTCGCACCGAGCAAGGAATCGTGGGCGACCTGGATGACGAGCTCGAACCGGCTCGCTCCAAGCCGAAGCCGCGGATGCTCGACGATCAGCCGCGCTTTTCATACAAGGGGGCGCTGCTGGCAATCCTGATCCCTCTGCCGGTGGCCGCCGTCATGGTCTACGTCGGCACTCACGTCCTTCGGGACTACGGCTGGAGTCTATTTGTCGGTCTTCCGTTCGTGCTGCCGATGCTCTCTGTCGTGATCTACGGAAATCGCCATGAGGTGTCGTGGCCGGTTTGTATGCAAATCGGCTGGCTCTGGATCCTTGTCGCGATCCTGCTGCTGGTCGCCACAGCCTTCGAGGGGCTGATCTGCATTGTCATGATGCTGCCGCTCGTCGTGCCGATCGTTGTGCTCGGCTTGATGGTCGGTTATCTGATCGTGGAATATGGACCCGGTCAACCGGGCGAGCTCACCCGGCTCCCGCTCATCCTCACACTGCTTGCGGTGCTGCCAGCGATGACGGGAGCTGAACACGTCGTGAAGCCCGAGCCCTTGCTCTTCACCTGTGAGACCTCGGTCGTTGTCGACGCCCCGCCCGACCGCGTCTGGCCGCACGTGGTCAGTTTCTCCGACCTTGATCCACCGAACGACTGGCTTTTCCAGACCGGCCTGGCTTACCCCATGCGTGCCCGGATCGAGGGGACCGGCGCGGGCGCGGTCCGTCATTGCGAGTTCTCGACGGGAGCCTTTGTCGAGCCGATCGAAGTGTGGGATGAGCCACGGCTCTTGCGGTTCGCCGTGACCAGCAATCCCCCGCCAATGCGGGAGTGGAATCCGCTCTTCGAGATTCATCCGCCACACCTTGACGGCTTCCTCGTGGCCAGGCGAGGTCAATTCCTCCTGACTCCGCTGCCGGAGGGGAAAACCCTGCTCAGGGGGAGCACGTTGTACCAGCACGGTCTCTGGCCGGCAGCTTACTGGAGGCTCTGGTCCGATCCGATTATTCATCGCATTCACGATCGTGTGCTCAGACATATCAAGAACCTGGCCGAGTCGGAAGAATAGGGCCTTAGCGGGCATCAGGGCAGGGCTCTGAGCGATAGGCTTGCCCGGCCAGGCCTGCTGGCCGCAGCCAGGGCGGAGCGTTATAATGCGCCCACGTTTACCGGAATTGTGATGTTCCTCCCGGTTCCGACTGCCCGGAGCCCTCCGAAGAGGTGTGGCGTATGAGACGCCTGATAGTGCTGTTTCTTGTCACTGGCCTGGTTGTCGGGCTTGTCTCGGTCAGCCACCTGTCGTTACTTGCCCAGAGCGAGACCAGGCCGACGGGTGCGCAGACCAAGCCCTTTGACGGGGGAGCGGTCGCGCCGGCGAAACCCGTAACTTCCGGCTCGGTCCAGGACGCGCTTCTGCAACCGTATGCGTTCCGGTTCGCCCGACCCACGCCACTGGCCGAGGTCGTCCAGCGGCTCAGACACGAGCTGCGCCTGCCCGTCGTCCTGGATCTCGCAGCGCTGGAGCGGCTCGACGTCACACCCGAAGATACTGTCAAGCTCGAGCTTGAGGGAGTTCGACTCAAGACCGGCTTGAAGTTGCTGCTGGATCAGGCAGGATTGACGTACAAAATCGTACCGGAAGACAACCTTCTCATCCTCACCGACAAGCAGGGTTCGGAAGACCCGATTGAACGGGTCATGGCCGAGATTCACGAAATCCATCGCGATATCCACGACATTCAAGACGCTCTCGAAGAGGTGCGTGAATTGACCGGCCTCTCGGGACCCGAGGGCGCGAAGGTCCGCAAGCCGACCATCATCGAGGAGATGCCCGAGAACCAGGATGCCAGGCCGCAGGAGGGCGCTGCGACGAAACCGTCGATGCGACCGGAGCCAGGCGCGAAGCCACAGGGACTTCCCTCGGGACGACCACGCACCAGCTTGTAAGCCACCCCTTCCTTCGCGATCCGAGGCGCTCAGCAGTATGCAGCCAGGGAGCAAGACCAGCGGCAAGGACGGTGGCGAGCCTGCTCGTTCCCAGGGCGAGTCAGACGGCGGCCTGAAGGCTGAGGCGAAGAAGGGGCGCTCTCGTTCACGGCGAGAGGTCCTGGCCAAAGGTCGAAACTGGTTGAGCGAGCCCCGAACCACAGTGCTGATCGTACTGGGTGCTGTGGTCCTGCTTGGCGGAGGCCGCAGGGTCTGGCAGTCGTGGAAGGCACGGAGGGCGGTAGCCCGCCTCAGCGAGCCCGACGTCACCCCCGAGGAGATCGAGTCGGCCGCTCAGTTTGGGCGGTCTGGTCTTCCCGAACTGTTTCGGATCTTCGGCGAACCGTCTTCCCCGTCGCTGCGCGAAGCCGCCGGACGGGCGATATCCGCGCTCTGGGCTCACGATCAACTCATCGCCGAGGAAGAACAGGCCCTGGTTCGCCGGGGATACACGGTCGAGTGGATCGCTCGACGTCGCTACCCCAGGGCGGTGCGAAATGAGATTCCAATCAGGGCGACGTATGGGCTCGCTTTTCTGCGCCCGGATGGGCCGGGAATCAAACCGGTCGACCTGGAATGGTCGCACCGGATCACGGGTGCTCGCCGCGCAGCGCTGGAAGAATACTCGGCCTGGACTCCGGGAGCAGGCCGCATCGATTTTGCCATCGTCCCAACCGACTTCGATACGAATGGTCCCCATCGCCTGGCACTCCAGACCCGGGTGCGGACCCGAGGTCTGACGGATGCCTGGCAAATCGACTTGCCACATATACCTTTCAACTTCGAGTTTGACCCCAGGCTCGATGTTCTGTCGCTCCTGACCTTACCAGATGAACATCGCGCCGAGACGATCGCGAGTGCGATCCGGCTCGAGAAATCGCCTTCCCTGCCTGATGATCCATCCAGCTTCGTTGCTCTCAATCAGGACCTGATGATTCGCAACCCGCCTCAAGTGGTGATCGCCACCCCGATCCCATGCGACATTGCCCATCGGGTCTCCCTGGAGTTTGACGAGTTGCCGGGTCGCTTCCCGGCCGGTCACCTGTTGCTGAGCGGCCAGGGGCAAAGCCGAACGGAGATATCGGCAACTCCCACCGCGGTTCGCGCCTTCCCGATCGGGCCCATCGAGCCGATTCCCCGCGAGCTTATCGGCAACCCTGGCAACCGAAGAATTCGCCTCTGGCTGGAGGCCGACCCGGATCGCGGCTGGACGGACCCTGACGTGCGATCGATCTGGCCAGGAACTCTCGAGACCGACTGGGTTCCAGTCGAAATTGTGCGCCGTTAACCGGCGTCGGGCATGCCCGCCTGGATTGTCCATCGGACGAGCAGAAATTTGCCGTCTCCCGGAGGCTCGAAGCGCGACGGTGGTCCGGGAAATCCACGGCCTCCAGGCGGTGGGCCAGCCCACGGCGGGGGGCCGCCGCGACCCCGATGCAGATTTCCACGATCAGGGCCCCAACCGGGCCCATCCTTGCCAAATGGCGGCGGGGGAGGGCCGGGACGAACCGGCACGTGGATCTCGGCAATCGTGATGAACCCGTCGCTATCTCGCTCCAGGCGGTCGCGGATGGTCTTGAGCTGGGCCTCGGTCGTAAGCCAATAGACTTTACGCGCATCGCCGGCCCAGCGGGCAATTTGCTCGCGGAAGCTGCGCGCTGCGCTCGGTGGGAGGCAACTCCTCGACCGGTTCGGAATCCCGCTCAGCGCCGGGGCCACGCGGACCCATGGGCGGGCGAACGTGAGCCCGCCGATCGAAGGCTTCTTCGGGAGCGAGTCGCCAGTCGCCCACGAAATCCAGGTGCTGCAACAAGCCACTCTGGGCGATGAGCACACTCCCGGCTTCGACACGCTGCTCGACCGCGCGAGAAATCTCGGCGATCGGGATGTTGTCGCGTTTCAGATGGTTGAGCGACACGGCCGAATACGTCAACCCCCAGAGCAGTGTTACAGCCAGTACGATACTGGCCCATTTTCGAGCCCGCTCCGGCTCGGTCTCGCTCCGTAGTTGCAGGAGCCAGACCGCGGCGATTGTGTACAAGGCAAATGTCGGCAGGAGAAATCGCATCGACATCGAGTCGGCATTCCAGTAGTACGCCATGTACAACAACGTGATTGGCAAGATCAGGCCTACCAGCAAGTACCCGCGCCGCCGCGTCCCGGGCCGCTGGCACAATTCCTTCAACCCCATCACGCCCACCGGAAAGACCAGCGCGACCCCCATGAAAACCAGCATGACCAGGTAAGGAATCGCATGCCGGACAAAGTAGCCCAGGCCAAAGCCGGTCTGCTCGCCCGAAACGCTGTAGCCGGTCTTCCAGAACGCTCCGAAGGCATGCTGATTGCGTACCGCAAGCGCGATCAAGGGTACGCTCGCGCACCCCAGGGCCGCCAGCACGGAACGCCACCAGGGGACGTTGCGAGGAACCGTGTACGCCACGTAGACTGCGAATGGAATGAGAAACAAGGTCTCGGCATAGCGGATACTGGGGATCACGCCCAGGCAAAACCCGACGACTGCCGCCCATCCGGGCCATCTCGTGCGTTCCCACCGGATCAGACCGTAGAGCGCCCAGATCAAGAAGAAAGAAACAGCCGTATGCGAGTCAGCGCCCAGCGCATGGCGGTTGGCGACAGGGTTGGCCGCCATCAACCCCGCCGCCACGAGCGCCCAGCCCGGTCCCACCCACTTGCGGACGACCAGATACAAGCCCAGCAGAGAGAGCGTCCCCATCGCCGGTAGCACCCAGAGCGTCCAGTACCAGCCGAACGGACGGAAAACCAAGGCGAGCATCGCCGGCAATCCCGGCGGATACTGCCCGTAGTATTTTCCCTCGCCCACGGCCATCCAGTGGTCCCCCACATACTGGGCCGGCGACTCGACCTCGATGTCGGTGCGTGCCTCCCGGGCGATCAACCGCGCCTGCGCCATGTACCCATTCGCATCCGGCGTCGAGATTGCCGGTGCGAAGAAAAAGGCCAGGAATACGAAATGTGCGCCGAGCAAGATCACAATGGGCGTGAGGCCCGGCGAGAGACTCTCGACCAGGACGGTGCGGGACGTCAAACCGGTCAAAACCGACATGGCAAGACTCAAATAAGGTTTGCTGCCGAGGCACACTTCTCCCCATTCGCGCCGACCTCCTCGGCGCGGAAACGCGACAGCGCGTTACCAGGGACGCACGTCGATCGTAATCGATAGGAAGCAAATTCCAAAGGTGTCCTCGGCGAGACCTGCTTGTCCTGAACTTGGACGGATGCACAGAATTCGCCGAGCAGTACGTGCGATCAATGGCCCAGACCGAGCAGATCCAGTCTGAGCTTGACGTCCCGGGAGATGCCCTTGATGCCGCTCCACTTACTGGTTGACTTGAATGACGCCTTACCGCCCATGCAGGCCAGTGGAAACGCCTCGCGGCCGATGAGACGGAACCCTCGGTCATCGACCGTCGCGGCCAGCACGCTCGAGAAAAGATGCCGGCGCACCTGATCCGCCTTGGGGATCTGTGCGGGGTCGATCCGGACGCGGAAGCCACCGGGACGGGGTATCCCCAGCGCCGCGAGCAACTCGCCGCCGACGGATGCCTGGTTCTCGCTGAAGCCGCCGAGCATTCCGATCAGCAGTTGAACCTCGCCCGGAAGCTGTTCAAACATGGTGGGCCAGGCGGAATCGCGAGGGTCGCCGACAGCCAGGAATGTCAGCTTCTCCGGCAGACTGTCGAGTGCGTTTTGCATCTCGGCCTCTGGCGACCATCGGTTTCCCGCGGGCACCTCGGCCGACAGCGCCTCGCGAGCACGTTCCAGATTCGAGCCAATTGCGACGATCGACTTGCCGACCAGAATCGTCGGCTTCAGTACGTCGCTCAGCCAGGGAACGAGCCGGGCTGGCGATGTAAACTGATATCCACGGTCCGGCGGCTTGAGCCGTTCCAGCGCGAGCACTGGCGGGTCAGCGACCTTGTTGCCTTTGTCCCGGACTGCCCCGTTCTCGAGATCGACGAGTTGCTGGTTGACCCGGTCGGCAATCGAGTCGAGCAGCTTGGCAAACGCCTCGGAATTATCGATTTCGGCAACAAATGCGTATTCCGTGAGATCCGGCTCGGCATCGGCGGGCGCGTTGCCATCTAGCGACGGAAGCCGGAAGACCGACCACGAAGATCCTACCTGGCGCAGAGCCTCTGGGCCTCGCAGACCGACCGCCTCGCAAATCGTGCGTTCCCAGAGAGGGATCTCCTTCGCGAGGTCGGGATTCATCGTATTCACGAGGTTCTTGAATCTCGCATAACTGCCGAACGCATCGAAGGAACCGACGACAAAGTCCCGTGCGCCGCGGGGAATCAGCGAAAGATGCTTTCTGGAAAAAGTCGGCTGGACGAGGCAGTCCATCAACCCCTTTCGTGGGGCGGGCGCTTCGACACGCACATCGGTCAAAAGCGCCTTGCCTTGAAATCCCCAGCGGACGACCATGCGCTTTAACCCATCGATGCCGAGGAGGTCGAAGAAATCGGGCGCTTTTCCCATGTCCTTGACCGGCGCGGCTTTGCTTGCCAGCTTGATCTTCGAGTCAATCTCGGGTGCAAACGGGTCGACGGGAAGATCCGGCAATTCCACATCGGGGGAGTCGGTCAGTATTAGTTGTGGAGGAACGTCCGAAGGCGAGATGTATTTTGCCGATGGCAGTGAGAGCGCTGCCGGCTCTTCAACAAGTGTGATGAGGCCCGAGAGTAGCGACTTGCCCTGGCCCGGATCGAGTATCAACAGCCCGTTCGGTTCAAATCCCTGGATGTCTTTGTCCCACGCCATTGCCGAAACGAAAGCCTCGCTTGTCGTGACATTCGGTTCCTTACCCTCGATCGTATCCATCACCAGCGATCGGTACCCGGTGTTCTCCGGATCGGGCTTCTTCTTGGCAACGGGGCCGGAGGGAAACTTCGAATCCGAGCCGGGCGCCATGACGAGCACCAGGTCATTGCCTTCGAACCACCACGAGACAAACTTAGGTATCGATGTGGCGAGAGGGGTATTTGGCCGAATCTCGCCCGCACGGTCCGGCGGGGCCGATGGTGGCAACAAAGGCGTCGGTGTCAGTGAGCCAGGTGAAGCCGGCGCGACAGTCGGAGCCGGTGCCACTGCTGGAGCCGACGCGACCACTGGGGGCGACGGCGGCGCTGGAGGTTCGATGGCCGTAGCTGCCGGCGGAACTGCGGAAAACGCAGGATCGGGAGGGTTTGGTTCGACGAGGGGCTTGGTTGCGGGCTTGTCCTTCAGCTCGAAAACGTCTCGACCACGGATCCGGACGGGTGCGGGGGGCTTTTCGTTGTCTTGAGGTCCGAGTGCCGCTTTGAGGACGCGATCGATTCGATCCCGGACTGATTCCGGGGCGACATCCCTCAGAACAACGGTCGTGGCCAGGTCATCATTTCCCGACTGGTGCACTGCGACCATAAATCCACGGTGCATGAGATGATCGTGAATCGCCACGATGTCCGCCCCGCTCAGCTTCAAGCCGGGATCTTCCTTGAAGAGCCGGTCCAGCAACTGCCTGGCCAGCTCGGACATCATCGAACCAGCATGTCCATCGACGAGTATTCCATGTGCGGCGCTGGCTTTCCAGGCGTCGGCGTGGGCATCGAGCCCTTCATATTCGAGGTAGGCGACCAGACCCTTGGCGGGAATGAACCGGCGGGGTACCGGCGCGGGCTCGGCTGTGAGCGACGTCCTCGCCAGGATCTGGCAAAGAACGAGGAAACCGAGCAATACGAGGAGGGATCTCACGCTCCATCGACGATTCGCAGGCTGTAGACCCATGGGATCTCCTTCTCCCGAATAGCGGGAACGGAAAGGTGCGGCTCGGTGAACGATGACTCCGGATGACGGCTCATAGCGGAAATGCACGATGCGCCGATCCTAACAAGCCGAGGCCACATGGACAACGTTCTGATCGTTCCTGGCAAGACTCTCAAGTCCGTTGTGATGGTGATCCGGTCGCCGGCAGCGGGCGGGTCGAGAGTTGTTCTGTTCGAAGCGATCCCCAGGCAGACCCGGTTGCCGCGACTCATGACGCAGCAATTCTGGTATCCTTGTGCAGTCTCGAAGAACGAGCGCGTCCTTTGGTATTTTGACACTTACCGCTCCGCCATGAACCGCTCCGCAAAGACCGAATCACCGACCAGATCTCGGCGATCAGCTTTGGTTCCCTGGATCTGCCTGCTCGCGGCTGTGTGTTGGAGTCTCTTGCTCCGAGTCCCGCTCATCCTGAACTCGACCGCGCACATGGATAGCGACCTGGCCGTGGATGGGCTGACTCTCCAGGAAGCCGTTCAAGGTCATTGGCGATGGCACTATCCGGGAACCCCTTACATGGGGATCGGCGCAGTTTTCCTGAGCTGGCCCCAGGCCATGATCTGGGGAGCGAATCCGATCAGCCTGGTCAGCGGAGGTACGGTTGCCCACCTGCTCGTGATTGTTACCGTCTTTGCCCTGGCCTGGCGGGTCTACGGGCGGAATGTGGCCATCGGCAGCTTATTGCCTTTGAGTTTCGCCTCGACAGGAGTCTTGTGGCTTTCGGGGCGAATCACCGGCGGGCACCTGCTCACCGTCGCCTGGAGCGCGATGGCCTGGCTGCTCTTGCATGAGACATGGGTCCGGTGCGAATGGCGTTCCGCAATCCTGCTGGGCTTCTGGTGCGGGCTGGGAGTTTATCTCGATTCCATGTTCGTCGTGACGTTGAGCGCCATCGCATTCGCCATTCTGTTTTCCGCGATCGCGGCAAAACTCAAGTGGCGTAAAGGAGTCCGTAGCGGCACTGGCGGAATTGAAAGTCGATACTGGTCCACTCGGCTGACGCAGACTCTGGCGGTGGCTCTGGCGTTTCTCGCCGGTGTGGCGCCGCGTGCGATTGGCCAGCGGGTCGAGCCGTTTGATGCGTACCACGAGCAGTTCTCGTGGAGCCTCCAAGCCCCGCTCCTGGCGAGGCATGGCCGGATCCTCCTGCTCGACTGCCTGCCCCGCCTGGTCGCCGGGCATCGTCTGCCCTCGCTCGAAGCTGATCCCGACCCGGCGCTCCTGGGCACAGGCGGGCCGATCCAGAAAAGCACGGCTCGTCACGACGCCTTTCGCTGGTGGATACTGCTGCTGACAACTTTGGCTCTCGGCATCTTTGCCGCGACATTACTGGCTCTCGGACGGACCGCTCTGAATGGGAGGACCGAAGGTGTACGGTTGATTGGCCAGGGAATGCTGACCTTGGTGCTAGGGGTCGTCGCCGGCTTTCTGGTCAACCGGAACATCTTCAATTCGGACAATTATCGTTACCTGGTCTTGCTTTTGATTCCCTGGGCGATTGGCTGCGGTCTGCTCGTTCAAGCCATGATCCGGCACGAGGGCCCGGCGCGGGTCAACGCCGTTCTCCTCATTCTTGCCCTGGCGGTGCTGTTCACCTGTGATGCCGTCGCGTGGTATCGTCGATTGGGCTGGATCGATGAACGGCTGGTGCCGATCCGCCAAGAGGTTGATGATCCCGCGCTGCGCTGGCTGGGGAGCCATCCCGACATCGATTCGATCTTTGGTGGTTACTGGGACGTTTACCGGCTCTCGTTCCTGAGTGGCGGAAAAGTGAAGGGCGTGCCGTTTCCCGTTTTTCCAAACCGGTTTCCAGAGTGGTCGAGCGGCCTCTCGGGCGGACGGCCCCAGACCATGCTCGCACGACGGTCGCCGGAGGGGCAACTTTTCTTGAGCCAGGCACTTCGCGAAGCAGGCAGTGTGCTCTACCGGGAAGGCGGTCTGACCATTGTCAACTGGCCGTGGCCCACTTCGACGTCGGATCCACGATGATCGCCAGCAGTGAAGGGTTGGGTCGGGAAGCGGATCTCGCCTTGGGGAGTGGTCGTGGCAGAGTATGACCCTGATCCGGATCAGGACCATCCCTGGTTCGCTCGAACACGCTGGGGCACGGGCGATCTGGCGGCCCTTGTGATCTGGACGGCGGTAATCGTCCTACTTTTCCGGGAGGCTGTGACGCTCCGCGGGGCACTCTTTTACTTCGACATCACGGAGATCAACTATCCGTACCGTGCGTTCTTCGCCGAGGAACTGCGAGCCGGGCGGTTCTCGAGGTGGTGTCCCTGGCTTTACTGCGGGATGCCACTTTACAGCGAAAGCCAGGCGGGGTATCTCCACCCGCTCAAGTACCTGCTGTACCCGTGGATGGAGACCTGGAAAGCGTTCAACTACGACACCGTGCTGTCGATCTGGCTGACCGGTTTGGGCACCTATGGCTGGCTCCGCCGCCACGTCCGACCGGCTTCCGCCCTGACCGGGGCAGCGCTTTTCGGCCTTGGGGGTTTCACCTGGGCCCACCTCGTCCATACCAGCATGATCAACGCCCTCGCCAGCGTTCCTTTCGTGATCTGGGGGCTGGAATGGTCATGGGAACGAGGCCGGTGGAGAGGCGTCGTTCTGGCGGCATTCGCCCTGGCTTGCGAGGTCTTCGCGGGGCACTTGCAGGACGTGCTGCTGACCTCGGGAATCGTTGCGCTCTACGGACTTTACAGGTTCGCGACCGGGCCGTCCGACCGGGGCCGATGGCGCGAGCTTGGGATGGCAGCAGGGGTGATCGGCCTGGGCGTGCTGCTCTCGGCCGTGCAATGGATTCCATCGAAGGAGTTGCTCGATCGATCGCCGCGGGCAGGAGGGTTGAGTTACTGGGACCTGACGTACGCCTCATGGTCTCCCGAGTTGATTCCCACAATGGTCATGCGCGAGGCTTACGGAACGCGCGCCCGCGACACGGACTGGATGAACGGCTATTACCCTTATCACGAGATGGATACCTACTTTGGACTCATGGGCCTGGCCCTCGCGGTGATCGGTGCCGGCGGGCCGGGCCTGCGCGATCGCTGGACCGGCTTCTGGTTTCTTCTGGCCGCGGTCGGCGGCGTGCTGATGCTGGGCAAGTACACTTTTCTATTCGATTACGCGAATTTGATTCCGGTCGTGGGCAGCTCGCGTGAGCCGGTCCGGTTCCATCTCTGGCTCTCGCTTGCGGTGGCCGCGCTGGCGGCCATCGGCGTCGAGCGACTGGCACGGCCAGGCCCGGTACGAATTCGCCTGGCCGTCATTGTTGTCGCGTCATTGATTGCCGTGTCGATCCCCATCATGATTTACATCTACGCGCCGGTCTGGACCGACCCTGGCCGATGGTCCACTCCTTACCACCTGGCGCGGTACCGCTGGCTGGGGCAAGAGCTGAAGAGTGCTGGCGGTCGTGACGCTTTGCTCATCTCGCTCGGTCTGGCGGCGGCGTGGTGGGCCAAACGAATAAAAGGTCCCCTGCGTCGGGGCAGCTTCGCATGGGTTTTCCCCTTCTTGGTCCTGGTGGACCTGATGTCCGCCCACGCCAAGGACATTCCGACGGTCAACCCGGCCTACTGGACCTCGCCCCCGGAAACCGTCCGGCGGCTCAAGGCTGACCCGAGCTTTATCCGGGTTTTCGGCGACGGCGATAAGCACTCGGGAGAGCCCGGATACGCCTCGGAAACGATCGATTACCTGCCCGCGCGTGATGCCCTCGACTGGAGCCTGCCCGCGGTCTGGGGCCTGGCGTCGTCGAAGGGCGAGACGCCAATGATCGCGAGGCGGCTGCTCGACTATTTCGATCATGTCAAGATCGGCACGGGGCGGCTCGACATCGAAAGCGTGAGTCACGTGGTCACGGGGCGTGTGCAGCGAAATCTCTTTCTCCCCAACGATCCGGTCGGCGCAGCGTTTGTGCATCGCAATCCTAAAGTGCTACCGAGAGCCCGCCTGGCTGGCCGGCCCGTTTATGTCGAGAATGCGGCCGAGGGCGTCAAAACGCTGGTGCGACTCGGGCCGGAAAACCTGACTCGGCTGGTCGTCGAGGACCCAACTCGACCGCTTCCCGACTCGGCCATTGTCACGGGGACAGCCCGCATCGTCGATGAAGTGCCCGAGCGGGTCGTGGTCGAGACGGCGTCCGACCAGCCTGCTTACCTGGTACTTGCCGACACGTTCGATCCCGGCTGGTCGGCCACCGTCGACGGCAGCCCCGTCACGATCTACCCTGCGTACGTGGCCTTTCGAGCGGTCGCCTTGACGGCAGGCAGCCATACCGTCGTCTTCACGTACTGCCCGGCCGGTTTCCATCTTGGTCTGGCAATCTCGATCGCGGGGATTGCCCTGGCGATCCTTCTTTGCTTTCGGCGCGGCGCGGCGCAGCTTATCGCCCGAGGAACATAGCCTCGTCCTGCGTTCAGTGAAATTCCGCAAGCGACTGCTTTCGGCCCTGGTCATGATCGTGTTCGTATCGGCGATTGGAATAAGCCTCGACGCGCGAATCTCGCTGCAGAAGCGGTGGGAAAACAGTTTCCACCGCTTCACCTGGGGGGCCGGGATCGCAGCGATGAAGATCAACAGGCAATAGAAATCGACACCCAGGTCGCGAAACCAGGAGTCAAGCGCAGCCCCTGCCCACCGGGCAAGCGACCCGGATCGAGTGCTCCGGGCGATCTCTCGCGTACGATCATTCGACCCGGTGTGCTTCCATTCGGTGTCTTTCACCTGAGTTTTTCTGCGTTCATCTCCAAGATCTGTGGACCAGGTTTGGATTTCATCGGCTGTCGAACATGGGACCAGGCGTGTCGGCCAGGGGGCGAGCACTTCGTCGAGCGTTGCATCACGCTCGGGATCGACGATTCCCGTCGTGAACTCCCGGCAATCCATCCCCCGCGCGGCCAGCAGTTCGCGCAGCGCACGTGTGCACGACGCCGATCCGCTGGAGGGGTCCAGCTAACGGTGGATCCGGAAGAAGAGCAGGCGCATGGTGCAAGGGAGATAGATCGGCGATGAAGAGACCCGCTGGCCGGTTCCGGTGAAGAGATCGGCTTGGTGAGATACTTTCAACTTTCCGGTCGTCCTGTCGTACACTGAATTATGGTGCGTCAGTGCATTCGTTCCTTGGCGATCCGGTGAGCGAGTTTGATCAACGCGCCGCCCAGCGGAGGGGTGGCGAGGAGGATGTTGGCGGACGTTCAAGATCCCACGCGTTGGATCTGCCGATTGTGGAGAACCTGTCGAACAGAAGCAAGAGTGAGGGACCAGTGAGGGAATGGTGCAGAGCGATCCTTGAAGCGGAAGCAGGAAGCGAACAGCAGCAAAAAGCGCCAAACAAAGCCAATGTGATTGTGACATTGGTCATGCGTCGGCAAAGAGTTAAGATCGACGCATCTGGCAACTCCGATAACAAACGAAGCCAATCGTGCTCGTATTCGAGGATGGGGCGGTGTCGGCTGCCCGGCAACGCGATCCCGGGGTGCGTCCAAGCAATCCGCTGCCGACTGGATGGCCTCTAATTTCCCATAGGGAAAGAATAGAAGACGGAACGCTTCAAGCAAAAGTATCGAACTACCCGCAGAAAACAGCGCGAACGAAGCCAAACACGTATGTCATAAAAAGCTTTTTCCTATAGACTTAGCTTCGATGCATTCAGTCTCACAGATATCAATCGAAGCCATTTTCGGACGACAAATGATCGCATGCATGAACTGGCGATTGGCGGTTACAAGACACCTTGGCAGTCGTGGACTTTCCGGATCCAAATCCAACCGATAATCGGAAGGCAGGGGGGGGCCCGATCAGGCGGAACACGATCCGCTCTGGAGAGGGGATTGAATTCCCGGCCGTGTTCGCCTATTGTTGGTACCTTAAAGTGTTGTCAAGATTCACAAAGAAGGCCCGCGAGACAGGGCCGGTGGTAGTGGGGCCAGAGATGTCGATCACGAAGGAGAAGAAGTCGGAGCTGATTGGGAATTTCAAGCGGGGCGAGCATGATACAGGATCGCCGGAGGTACAAATCGCCCTGCTGACGGCCCGGATCAATGACCTGACCGATCACTTCAAAACGCACGCCAAGGACCATGCCAGCCGTCGTGGACTACTCATGATGGTGTCGAAGCGGTCCGGCTTGCTCAAGTATTTGCGGCTGCACGACCGGAAGAAATATCTCGATGTCATCAGCCGCCTGGGAATTCGCAAATAACTCGGCGGCCGCGGATGCGGGGGATCAATCTCCCCATGCAGTTGCGGCGCCATGCCCCTCCTTTTCCGTCGCGGAGCGACGGAGGGCAGAGAGGCCGAGGGTTGATCCGGGAACGACTTCCCGGAGTGAAAGACAAGGACTTCGCATTCGGTTCATTTTGACGATTTGCCCGATGTTTGCCGGGGACGCACTTGATGGTGAGTCTGCGGGGAAGCGATCTGGATCAGACCTGGGAACGGCCAAAATGCCGACCGGTCCGACCTCCACATTCCCGCCGGCGTTCGCGGAACTGCGCTCGCGCCGCATTGAAATCCTGGTCGCCACACCGGGCAGATCCTTCTCATAATCTTTCCGCGCCGCCTGGGGCGGCCTTGCAGGTAGCATTCCATGTCCAGCACCGTACTAGCTCGCAAAATCGTTGAACGAACCATCGGTGGGAAGGTGATCAGCCTGGAAACCGGGTTCCTGGCCAAGCAAGCCAGCGGAGCCGTGGTCGTGCGAATCGGCGACACCATGTCGCTGGTCGCAACGATGGCCGCGCCGGGCCGCGAAGGGCTCGATTTCTTTCCCCTCACGGTCGACTATCGTGAAAAGACTTACGCTGCCGGCAAGTTCCCCGGCGGCTTCATCAAGCGTGAGGGCCGGCCAACCACCAAGGAAATCCTCACCGCCCGGCTCATCGACCGGCCGATCCGCCCGCTCTTTCCCGAGTGGTATCGCGAAGAAGTCCAGATCCAGGCGGGACCAATCTCGGCAGACCGGCAGAACGACCCCGACGTTCCTTCAATTATCGGCGCCTCGGCCTCGCTGCTGCTGACCAAGGCACCCTTCCAGGGACCGATTGGGGCGGTGCGACTGGCTCGCGTCGACGGCCAGCTCATCGCGTTTCCGACCGTCGAAGAGCTCGAGAAAAGCGATCTCGACCTGGTGGTCGCCAGCACCAACAAGGCCGTCGTGATGATCGAGGGCTTCGGTGAAGAATTGCCCGAGCCCGAGATGGCCGACGCCATCATGCACGCCCACCACCTGAACCAGGAAGTGATCCAGCTTCAGTTCGATCTTCTCGAGGCACTGGGCTTGCCCATCCCCGAGCATACCGAGACGCCGGCCGACCCGCTCAGGCAAGTCCTCTACGACCGCTACGCGGAGCGGCTCCGCGAGGTCAAGCAGATCGTGCTCAAGCATGATCGAAATCAGGCCACCAAAGAACTGCTTGACCAGGTCATCAAGGACCTCATTCCCGTCGATGGAACGCCGCTTGCCGTCGCCACCGGGCGGACCAGCGAAAGCGGCGAGGCTCCCGTGGAAGAGCCCGTGACCCCCGGACGCATCAAGGCGGCGTTCTCGGCTGTCGAGGAGCGGGTCGTTCGCGAGCAGATTCTTGATGGCAAGCGGCCCGACGGACGCGGTCCGCACGACCTGCGGTCGATTCGTTGCGAGGTTGGCCTTCTGCCCCGTGCCCACGGCTCGGCGATTTTCCAGCGCGGCGAAACCCAGGCCCTGGTCACAACCGTGCTGGGCACCTCGGCCGACGAGCAGCGGGTCGACGGCATCATGGACGAGTACAGCAAGAAGTTCATGCTCGATTACAACATGCCCCCGTTCGCGGTGGGCGAAATTCGCCCGATTCGCGGGCCCGGCCGGCGCGAGATCGGCCATGGAGCCCTTGCCGAGCGCTCGGTGGCGCCGATCCTGCCCAACCCGGCCAAGTTCCCCTACACGATCCGGGTGATATCCGACATTCTCGAGTCCAACGGATCAAGCTCGATGGCGTCTGTCTGCGGCGCCACGCTCAGCTTGATGGACGCGGGCGTGCCGATCAGCGACCCGGTGGGTGGAATCTCGATCGGCCTGGTCCAGGACGAGTCCAGCGGGCGGCACATCCTGCTCACCGACATCATCGGTGACGAGGACCACTTCGGCGACATGGATTTCAAGGTGGCGGGAACCCAGCGGGGCGTCACCGGAATCCAGCTTGACCTCAAGAACAAGGGGATCACCGAGGAAGTCATTCGCGAGACCCTCGAACAGGCCCATGAAGCGCGGCTGGAGATCTTACGGGCGATGCTGCGGGCGATCAAGCGGCCCCGCGATGAGATCTCGTCCAACGCCCCACGTCTGATCCAGATTCAGATCAATCCCGAGAAGATCGGCCTGATTATCGGACCCGGCGGCAAGACGATTCGCCGGCTTCAGGAAGAGACGGGCGCCAAGATCGACATCGAAGACAGCGGCGTGGTCACACTCTCCAGCCCCGAAGCCGCGGGAGCCGAGGCGGCCCGCGACAAGATCGTCGCCATGACCGAGGGCGTCCAGATCGGCCGGATCTACGAGGGCCGGGTCACCTCGATCAAGGAATTTGGCGCTTTCGTCGAGATTCTTCCCGGCAAGGACGGCCTGGTCCACATCAGCGAGCTGTCTGACGGCTATGTCTCCAGCGTGACTGACATCTGTAGAGTTGGCGATCCGATGCTGGTCAAAGCCATTGCGGTCGACGACCAGGATCGCGTGAAGCTGTCGCGCAAGGCCGCCATGGCCGAGCGCGGAGTGCCCGACGAATTTGCGTCCCGGACACGTCCTGCGGGCGGCCCGTCCGATCGGCCCCCGGGGCCCGGCCCGGGCGGCCCACCCCGCAGGCCTTCTCCGCCGCCCGGCGACGTCCCTCGCGACCGCGGCTATGGCGACCGTGATCGTGATCGCGGCGGCTACGGAAGTGGCGACCGCGACCGTGGCGGCTCACGAGGACCGTCACGTCCTTGATCGCCCGCGGCCAAGCCTCAAACGGGCCTTGTTGGTGCGGGGCGAGCGATCGGTTGTCTGTGTGTCATCCTGAGAATTCGTGAACCGCTCCCATGGCCAATCCCGCCGCAAGCCCTGTTGCCGACACTGCCTTTGATGCGTCAGGAGGGGCGGTTTCTTCGCCCCCCTCCGCACAAGTTCGCACGCACCCCGCAACGCCAGCCAATGCAATTGCAAACGGTGAAACCAATCCGGATGCTGATGCCTCCAACAATGCGGACGCCGTTCACACCGAGCCCGACATCACCCGTCGCCTTCGGGCTCAGTACGCCGAGATTTCTCAGCTTGCCGGCGGCCTGGCTCACGAGATCCGCAACCCGCTCTCCACGCTATCGCTCAACCTCGACCTTCTGGATGAGGATTTTCAAGGAGCCGAAACTCTTCGAGATCGCCGGGTCAAAGACCGCGTCGGCCGGCTCAAGCGGGAGGTGCAGCGGCTCTATGACATTGTCGAGAACTTTCTCCGGTTTGCTCGCGTCCAGGAATTAAGGACGTCGGCGACCGACCTGAACGCATTGGTCGAGGAACTTTGCGATTTCTATGAGCCGCAGGCTTCTACCCAGGGAATCGTGGTCCGTACGTATTTCTCGCCGGACCTGCCGCGCCCCGTCATTGACGCCGACCTGTTCAAGCAGGCCGTGCTCAACCTGATGCTCAACGCCGAGCACGCCATGGCCGACGGCGGCGAGCTCATCATGACGACCCGCCGCCAGGGCCCGTGGATCGTTCTCGACGTGATCGACACCGGCGCAGGCATGCCCGAAGACGTCCAGGCCAAGATCTTCGACCCGTTCTATTCGACTCGATCGGGAGGCAGCGGCCTGGGCCTGCCGACCACGCGGAAGATCGTCGAGGCCCACGGCGGGACTATCGAGGTCGACAGCGTGCCGGGCAAAGGCACGCGTTTTTCCCTCCGCCTGCCGGGCCCGGAGTTGTCTGACGCCGGACACTGAAGCTCTTCCGGTTCCCAGTCTCCCTTCGCCGTTTTTCGGGTTGCTTGCGATCGTTGACAGCTCACAGTTTGAGTTAAGATAGAGTTTGATGGGTCAGGCGGCTAAGCAATTCCCGGCACTCTGACGAGGTAGACGAGCTCTGGCTAATGGACCAGCAGATCCGCGTACTTGTGGTTGATGACGACGAGCCCCACGCCGACGCCGTGGCCGAAAGCCTGGCGCGCGTTGGTTACGAGTGTGTGGTGGCCAACAGCGGGCGCGAGGGGCTGCGGCTGATCGAGGAGCAAACGTTCGACATCATCATCAGCGATCTGATCATGGATGGGATCGGCGGACTAGAGATCCTGGCCAAGGCCAAGCGTGAGCTGCCCGACGCCGAAGTCGTCATCCTGACTGGCCACGGCACGATCAAGACGGCCGTCACCGCCATGCAGGCCGGCGCCACGACGTACCTCACCAAGCCGCTCGATATCGGCGAACTGCGTACGGTCGTCGACAAGGCGTCTCAGTCGCAACGGCTGGCTCGGTCGAATATCGAGCTTCAGAAACAGCTCAACGAGAAGTTCGGCTTCGAGGGCGTCATCGGCAACTCGGCGGCCATGCACTCCGTCGTCGCCCGTCTCCGTCAAATCGCGCCCACGTCGGCCTCTGTACTGATCACCGGCGAGAGCGGCACCGGCAAGGAACTCGTCGCCAAGGCGCTTCACAATAACAGCCCGCGGCGCTACAAACCGTTCGTCGCGCTCAACTGTGCCGCGCTTTCCGACAACATCCTCGAAAGCGAGCTGTTCGGCCACGTCAGAGGGGCGTTCACGGGAGCTGACCGTGAGCGGAAGGGATGGTTCGAGCACGCCAACGGGGGCACGCTCTTTCTTGACGAAGTGGGCGATATTCCGCTGGGCACCCAGGTGAAGCTGCTGCGGGCGCTCGAGAACGGTGAGATCGTCAGGGTGGGCACCAACGAGCCGATCAAGGTCAACGTGCCGCTTGATCTCCGCCACCAACCGCGACCTCACCGAGGCCATTGCCTCTGGTGACTTTCGCCAGGACCTCTACCACCGTCTCAAGGTGGTCAGCATCCGGCTTCCCCCGCTTCGCGAACGGCGCGAGGACATGGACCTCCTGAGTGACCATTTCCTCAAGGAATTCGCCGCCGCTCACAGCCGCAAGATCAGCGCGATGACTCCCGCGGTGCGCAAGTTGCTGCGTCAGTATAGCTGGCCGGGAAACGTCCGCGAGCTCAAGAACGTCATCGAGAGCATGGTCGTGATCGATACCGACGGCGTGATCGACGTGGACGATCTGACCGAAGACATCCAGGCCGCCACCATCACCCCCGCCGGCGACCGACACGCCGCGGCCGACTCCCTGCTCGGCAAGCCGCTCGATAACATCGAAAAGCACTACATCCTTGAATCCCTGAAAATCTGCGGCGGCAACCGCGAGGAAGCCGCGCGGATGCTCGGCATCGGCGAACGCACCCTCTACCGCAAGATCAAGGAGTATGGCGGTAGCTGATACCTTGTCCCAAGGAGAGCGATGATGGCCGACGAATCCCTGGTCTCCCTGCGTGTCTGCCACCGGTTCAAGGCGGCGGCCGAACGTGTTTTCGACGCATGGCTCGATCCTGATGCCGCCGGCAAGTGGCTCTTCGCAGCGCCCAACGGCCAGATGGTGCGCGTGGAGATTGACGCACGTGTCGGCGGCAAGTTTATCTTTGTCGATCGGCGCGACGGCGAGGATGTCGAACACACGGGCGAGTATCTCGAGATCGATCGCCCCCGCCGGCTCGTGTTCACGTTTGCCGTGCCGAAGTACTCACCGGTCGTGACCCGCGTCACCATCGACATCGTTCCCATCGAAACAGGCTGTGATCTCGCTCTGACCCATGACGGCGTCCTGCCCGAATGGGCGAGCCGTAGCGAGTCCGGCTGGACCATGCTGCTCGAAGGGCTGGGACGAACGATCGCATCAAGACCATAGGCCGGAATGGTGTGAGGCGCGAACATGAATGAGCGTTGATCCAGCCCCGGACGGGCGACCGTTGATAGCCAGGAGCGGTAGTCCCTGGGATCGGCGGAGCACTCCGAGAATTGTACCCTTCCTCATCGAGGTTCCTGGCCATGGTGGCAAACCCAAATACCAAGAGCCAGCTATGTCCCGTGATACCCCAAACCTGCTGACACAACTTCTTTTTGGCTTTCACCCAATACTGAGTATAGGATGATCGTCGTCGCACCATCCCGATTGGCCTCTTGAGCACGTAAAATAGAGATTCTCAGGATGCGACCTTCACATCGCGGACGCTTTCATGGAGAGGACCCGACCATGCGAGATCGTAAAAAGCCGTCGCATCCCTGGGCTCTGGCCGTCTCGAGTTTAGGGGTATGGCTGACGTTCTGGGGGTCAGTCCATGCGCGACAGGAAGAGTACCGACTCAAGCTGGACCAGCTCAGGACACCCAAGGTCGAGATGCTCGGAACGATTCGAGATCGCGTTACAGATCCCAGGGAAACAAGCCATCGCAGCAACGAAATCGAGAGTAATTTTGTCGAGGCCCAACGAATTGCACAGTCGTTCGTTACACTGGCAGGCGTTGAGAAACTCCCGGTCTGGATGCTCCAGGAACAACTCCGTCTGGCTCATCTCGGAATGCAGAGAATCTCGAATTCTCCTCGAACTGCGACTGCACCGCCTGGGACGGCTCCGGGCTTCCTCGATCAGGAACTGCGGTTCGTAACGATTGGCCGCGTTCGCGACATGCTCCCGTTGAAGGCCGTCCAGCAATCCTTCCCCCCTTTTCCAGAGATGCAGAAGATTGTCGATCTTTCGGTACTCAAGCGATCGCCGAGGGAGGAGAAGCGGATCACCCGGCCTCGCCGTAATCAGTCGACAAAATGATGCTTGCGCTCAAATGCGAATCAAGCATCTGTTGCGAAGAACCAGGCCGTTATTCTAGGACAGCGTGTCCCTTCTCCTTGCTCGGGAAAGGGAGAACGGCTCTTTACGTCTGCCTCACCTGACCTGAATCGCGTTTTGCTAGCGATTCCGAAGATCGAAGGACCGATCGCCATTGCGAGCACCTGGGCGAATTGCTCCGAGGACACCCTGCCTACCAGGAACTGAAGCGAACATGCTCATTCTTCGTCCGGTCATCTTGATCGCACTGCTGGTCGCTGCACCCGCGCCGCCCGCGGGATCCGAGCTTGATCAATGCGCTGATCGCCTGAAGGCGATCGGCCATGCGGTGAGGGTGTACCGCCAGCAACACGGGAATTTGCCAGACAATCTGACAGAGTTGGTGCCGCCATACTTGCCAGACCGAAGTTCGCTTCACTGCGCGGCCGACCACTCGCCGGGGTCAGCCGGGGACGAAGAAGGGCACGCTGACCCGTTCTTTCCAATCAGTTATTCCTACGAAATGCGCGGCATCGCGTTCCCGGGACTCGCCTCACGTCCCGGAGTGCTGCCGCAATCCGATCTACCAGGCCATCCCTGGGGCACTGAGCGGAGCATCATGCTCTGGCTGGGTCAGTATTATGGACCGCGCGTTCCGATGGTCCGGTGTTATCACCATCGCACTGCGGGTGAGCCCTTGGTCTTGAATCTGACGATCGATGGTGAGGTAGTCCGTGGCGGCACCGACTGGCGAAACGACACCGCGACGATCACCGATGCGGCCCGCCGCGCACTTTCTCGATTCGAAGCCGATGCGCGTCGGTTCGAGCGCGATGGCACTCTCGACTGGCTGTCAGACTACATCCTAAGCTGGGACCAGGCCGCGCAGACGCCGGAGTGCGATGGCGCCATCCGTAGGCTAGCGGACGGGCTCGTTCATGGGGCTGCCACCCTCAAGCATCCGGCGACGGCCTATCGCATGGCTGCCCGCCTGGCACTGGTTATCGGTGATTTTCCCGGCGCCCTGGCCGACGCGCAGAGCGCTCGAGGTGGCGGGACAGACTGACAATGAAGACGCTCGCCAGTTGCAGTACGAGGCTCTTGTGGGGACGGGGCAACACTCGCAGGCCGCGGAGGTGCTCTCGAAGATGCTCGCACGAAATCCGACCAGCCGGAACATTCGGCTCCATCTCGCCGACGAACTGGCCGCTACAGGCAAACGCGAGGAGGCCGAGCGTCTGACTGCGGATCTCGACCCCGGACGAATCCTGGTCGGCAAGCCCGCGCCTTCGTTTCGGGCCGCACGGCTCGATGGTGCTGAGACTGATCTCGCCGATTGCCTGCGGGATCGAAGAGCCTTGCTTCTGAACTTCTGGTTCTACCGGTGTGGCCCATGCCGTCAGGAGTTCCCGCGGCTTCAGGCCTTGGACGACGAGTTCAAGGACCGTGGCCTGGCCGTGATCGCGATCAACAACGACGACGAGAGGGAGACGATCGTCCGATACGTACGGGCACGCGGCTGGTCGTTTCACGTGGTGCTGGGAATGCCTGCACCCGGGGCTCCGTCCATGACGGAAGCCTATCATGTCAATACCTTTCCAACAAACGTCCTGATCGATCACCAGGGGACGATTGCTTATTATTGCGTCGGTTGGAACGAAGCCGGTCTGCGCGAAGCTCTGAATCGTCTCGGAATCCGGTGAGCCGGTTTCATTGCCGAACACGGTCGCGCTCCTTGCCTTTCTCCGGAGAGCCTCTTTGGAAGAAGGCGATCCTGGATTATTGACTCCGGCAGGGAAGAAGCTCGCTCATGTCGGGTTGGAGAGGCTTGCCCTACATTGATAGTTCCTAGCGGAATTCGCTCATAACCGGCGAGGCCGCCCGTTGCGGAGTTGGCAATCGGTTCTGGTCCTACGTTTGCGGACCGTTTTACGCGAGGACTTAATTCACTTGAGTGAGTTCGTCCATACAGTCCAAAGTGCCTTCAATCCCATGTCGACGAATCTGTGATCCGGGTCGCCTGGCCTCGCTCCATCGTCCGGTTTCTGATCAGATCCCTCACAATCCCAGTAAACCGCAACCCCGAAGTGCCCATGACCATTGCCCTCATACTCGAGTTTCCAGGAGTATTTGAACTCGGTACGGCGTAATGCCAGACCGCAGCGGACCATACTGCCAAGGCACCTGGCGTACTCGGTCTGTCTGTACTGGAGAACAGACCGGCAGGCATGGAAACTCCACTCGCGTGGATCGAGCTCCACGGCGCGGTCCAGGTCGGCCTTCGCCGCTGCCATGTTCTTGCCGTCGATCCAGCGCACCAGACCACGAAAAGTATAGTACCAAGCGACTTCGGGATGGTGCGCGCACCATCCCATCGAGGTCGGCCACAGCGACGTCATGCTTGTTCACCTGGAGCGCCAATATGATGTGATCGAAGAGAAGATCCAGATTGTCGGACTGGAGCTGGAGAGTCTTGCCGTATTCGATCAGCGCCAGGTCGGGCTGATCCAACTGAAAATGACAGAGAGCCAGGTAGTAGTGGGCCATGAAGTATGAAGGTTGCTGTGTCGAGACCTGCTCGAGGTCGGAGATGGCAAGACGAAAATCGTTCGTCGCCACGAGCGACGGCTCGATAGTAGCGAATCGCGGGGTCGTCCAGTCCGTGCTCCAAGGCCAGGGATAGGTCGCCGATCGCGTGCTGAAAATCTTCGCGCTTGAGTGCGATGACCCCACGAGCTCCGCGCGTGAATGCGTCGTCATGAGTCTCTCGCGACAACCGATCGAGTTCCTCTTGCGCGGCCTTGATCAGATCGACATCGCGAGACTCCGCGGCCACCGCGCAAGCATAGGCGCGCCGTGAACGAATCTCTTTGCTCCACGGCTCCTTCGCCAGCACGAAATCAAAGTAATCCCGTGCTTGCGGTAGCATGTGCAAGGCCAGATACGCAACTCCACGGCCGCGATGCGCGTCAGTATAGAGAGGGTCGCACAGAATCGACTTCGAGAACCAACCGGCGGCCTTCAAAAACCACTTCGGATCTTCGGGGTTTTCGAGGGAAGACCAGGCGATCTTGGCGTATTGCGGAGCCTGGGATGGCTCGAGTGACCGGTCATCCTTTTGAGGATCTTCGGCAGTTTCCTTGCCGGGCTTGCCTCCAATAAAATGCTCCTCGAGCAACCGCGCATTGGACGCGGATAGTGACTCGTCAGAGTCGCTCCGAGTCCTGATTTCCTGAGCCCGAGCGCCCGTGGTTGAGAGAAGGGTCACAAGTAGCACCGGCCCAAGGGCCCTCTTGCATCGCAAACCAGTTGCCGAATCCCCGTGACGCTTTTTCTCTCTCGTCCATGACACAGGCCTCGTTCACTTGAGCCTTATGGAATCAGTTGCGTTCCTGGTCACCTGCGTACGCGGCTCGCCGTCTTTGAGGCTCTTGGCCTCGACGATCTTCACCTCCACTCTCTGCCCCAGCTTCAGCGGGGTCGACTGCTGAAAGGCAATGCGAACCGGCAAAACGCGGGTGTCGGTGGGGCGCCCGGGGTCTTCAGGGCGGATGCGGCGGGGGATCAGGCTGTCGGCGATTTCCTCGACGGTCCCCGTCCAGGACTGGCTCGAATAGCCCGATGCGGTGATCGTCACGGAGCATCCCGGTTCGCAGCGCGGAATGTCGTAGGCGTCGACCTCGGCCTCGATGCGGAGCCGCTTGAGATCAACGATCCGGAGCAGGGGGGTGCCCAGGTTGACCGTCTCGCCAGGGTTCGCGGTCCGCGCGATAACCACGCCATCGATCGGCGAGTGGACGCGGGTACGGGCAAATTCGGCCTCGATGCGACGGTAGCCCGCAACGGCCTCCGAGCGGCGGGCCTTGGCGGCGTTCCAGCGGGTCTTGAGGCGATCGCGCGTTTCCGCCCCGCCCGGCTGCTGCTCGGCGAGCCGTGCGCGGGCCTGCTCTTGCTCGATCTGCGCGAGCTCGGCATCGGCTTGGGCCACGCGGGCCACGGCCTCCTCGGCCGAGGCACGGATCGCGTCGCCGCGGAACTCGATCAGCAGGTCTCCCTTGTGGACCGGGAATTTCTCCTGGACCAGAACCCGGGTGATCGTGCCGGGCAGCTCGGCTCCCACGATCACCTCCGCGCCCGGGTAGGCTGTCACATGGCCCTCGGCCAGGATGAGCGCCTGTGTATTCGCGTTCGGCCTGGAGTCGCGCAGGGATCCCGTGGAGCTGGTCAGTGAGGGCGGTTCCACAGTCGCCGAGCCGCCGATCGAGGCGAAGGCGAACGGTAACCGGGTCTCGGGTTTGCCGCCTTGCCAGGCTTGCCAGGCGAGGATGCCCGCCAGAGCCAGACCAAGACCGGGCAAGAGAACGCGGCCGATGAACATCGAACCCGTCATGGGTCAGGACTCCAGAGGAATCACGGAGCCGTCCCGGATCGCCACGACGCGATCAGCGATCGAACGCACGGCACGGTCATGGGTCACGATCAAGAGGGCCCGGTTTTCTCTTTGCGCAGGTTGCGAAAGAGCTCGAGCACCTGCGTTCCGGAATCGGAGTCCAGGTTGCCGGTCGGCTCGTCGGCCAGGATCAGTGGGGCCGCACCCGCCATGGCCCGGGCGATGGCGACTCGCTGCTTCTGGCCTCCCGACAGATCGCGCGGTCGAAAATCCTTACGCTCCGACAGCCCAACGGCATCGAGCACGCGCTCGGCCTCACGCCTGGCCTTGGCCCCGCGCCAGCCGCGAATGTTCAATCCGTAAACGACGTTTTCCTTGGCCGTCAACGAGGGAAACAGGTTGTATTGTTGAAAGACGAAACCGATCGATCGGCGGCGGATCGACCAGAGTCGACCAGGTCGGCGCACGTCGACCTCACGGCCCTCGATGGCCAGCCGTCCGCCGCCTGCTCCGAGCAAGCAGCCCAGGATACACAGCAACGTCGTCTTGCCCGAACCCGAGGGCCCTTCCATCGCCACAACCTCGCCGCGCGCCAGCGCCAGCGACGCTCCCCGCAACACTTGCACCTCGTGCGGGCCCTCGCGGTACGTCTTGCAGACGTCACGAGCTTCGAGCACGGTCATTTTGCCCCCCCCGTGATCGGTTCTCATGGTTAGCCTCGGAACACGATGGCCGGGTCAAGCGACCTGACCTTGCGGAAAGAGACAATCGAGGCGGTGAGGCAGAGAACCTCGGTTGCGACGAACACCAGGGCCGCCATCGAGCGGCTCACGCTCATTTTCATGTCGAGATGCACGAGAAACGGGTCGAGCCCGAACGTCAGCGCCAGGCCGAGAGCAAAACCCAAAGCCGCTGCAAACATCGCCTGCTCGGCGATCAACCCGTAGATGTCGAGATCGCGGCCTCCCAGGGCCTTGATCGTGCCGAACTCGGCGAGGTGCTCGGTCGTTGACGCGTAGAGCGTCTGGGCCACGATCACCACGCCGACCAGAGCACCGAGCGAGACCGTCAAGAAGATCGTCAGCCCCAGCCCGGTGCTCTCGATCCAGTACCGCCGCGAGATCGACCGCCACTCGGCCTGGGTGTGGACGTCGTTGTACGGCAGCCGGCTTTGAATCTCCGCGCGGACGGCCCGCGCATCGGCCCAGGGCTCGAGCTTGACGAGAATGAAGGTGGTCTGGTCGCCCAGCTCTTCGGGAGAAAGCTGCTGCGCAAGCTGGTAATCGAGGAACGCCATCGGGTTGGTTGTGAACGAGCGGGCGTCGCGCGTCCGTCCGATGATCTTGAGGCCCAGGCCCTGAAACTCGCGCGTATCGCCGACCGCGAACGGCCCGAACCGTCGCTCGGCCGACTCGTCGAGCATCACGAACCGCCCGCGCCTGAGGTCGGCCGTGTTCCCCTCGATCACATTCCAGGGAAAAGCCCAGCGCTCGAAATCCTCCAGGGCGTAATAGATGACCGACTCCTTGGCCCCCGTCGGCAAGGCCACCACAGCGTACCAGACGATCAGGTTGTCGGCGCGGGCCACGCCGGGAATCGACCGCACGCGCTGGACGAAGGTCTCGGGGAAGGGATTGCCGAAATCGACGTTAGCCGTGTTCCGGGCCATCACCCAGAGGTCGGCATCGAGCTTGTCGATCGTGATGCTGGCATTCTCCAGCAGCCCGAAGAAGAGGCCAACCTGGATCAAGACAAGCGCCACGGCAAAGCCCACGCCCAGCACGGTGGCAAGGAACCGGCCCTTCTCGTCGAGCAGCATTTTGAGAGCAAGATCGACCATGGCGGCTCACCTCGAAGAGATTTCGGCGGGCCGCGAGCCAGGCTGCTCGTGACCGACCAGATGAGCGACCAGAGAGTCGGGCAAGCGACGGATCAGACCCATCAAGATGGCCATGGGCCAGGGAAACTGGACCACGCCGGACGTGCGCCTGTCGATCGCCCGGGCGATCTTTCGCGCGGCTGCCTGCGGAGTGATCTCAAACGGCGTGGCGGCCGCGTCCATCGGGGTGATGGTCGTGGCGACGAACCCCGGGCAAATCGTGGTCACGACGACGCCCCGTTTCCGCAAGGCGATGCGCAGACCTTCCATGTACAGATTCACCGCCGCCTTGCTGGCGCAGTAGGCCGATTCGCCCGGCAATCCCTTGATCGATGCCATGCTCGAGACGGCCAAAAGCTGGCCCCATTGCCGGTCGAGCATGGCGGGGAGCACGGCCTCGATCGAATAAACAACGCCCAGCACGTTGACGCGCAACATCGCTTCCACGTCGGCGACGTTGAGAGGATCAAGCCGCGTCGGGATGCCGACTCCCGCGTTGGCCACCAGGACGTCGATCGGACCGAGCGCGCAAACGACCTGCTGGATCGCGGTATGAAGCGCCTGGCGGTCGCCGACATCCGCGGCCGCGGCCGCGGTTCGCCCTCCGTCCGCGGCAATCTCGCGGGCCAGGTCATCGAGCTCGCGCTGTCTTCGAGCCACCAGCCCGACCTGATAGCCGCGGCTTGCCAGTTCCAGGGCCAGGGCGCGGCCAATTCCGCTCGACGCGCCGGTCACCACAGCCACGGGTTTGGTCGGGTTGACATTGCGGCGCTGGGGTTGCAGCCGCATCCTGGCTTCGGGTCGCGTTTCACGCATCCGAGATTCAGTGTTACGGGCTTTCATTCGATCGACGATCTCCGCAATCATGTCCGACCCCTGTCAAACGGCCCGCAACACCAGGCAGGCGTTGCTGCCGCCGAAGCCGAACGAATTCGAAACGGCGACATCGACGCGATGTGGCAGTGGTTCGTTAGCAGCCAGGTTCAGGCAGACGTCGGCGTCGTCGAGGTTGATCGTGGGGGGGATTGTCCCATATTTCATGGCGGTCAGGCAGGCAACGGCTTCAATCGCGCCCGCGGCAGTCATGAGGTGTCCGGTCATGCTCTTGGTCGAGGTGACGGGAATCTGGTCAAGTGCCTCACCGAAAACAAGCCGGAGCACCGCGGCCTCCGTCGCGTCGCCGACCGGAGTGCTTGTGGCATGGGCGTTGATGTGGTCCACCTGCTGGGGAGTGACCCGGGCGTCGGCCAGGGCCTTTCGCACGGCCTGACCGGCCCACTGCGGGTCGGGGCTGGGGATCACATGGTGATGGGCATCGCTGCTAGCACCGCAGCCGGCGACCTCGGCGTAACCGTGCGCTGACCGCTTGCGGGCGTGCCCGGCGCGTTCGAGCACGAACACGCCGCCTCCCTCGCCCATGACAAAGCCGTCGCGATCGCGGTCGAACGGTCGCGAGGCCCGCGCGGGAGCGTCGTTTCGACGGGAGAGGGCCCGAAGATTACCGAAAGTGGCCAGCGCAATCGGCGTGACGGACATCTCGCAGCCCCCGGCGACACACGCATCCACGAGACCCTGACGCAGCCAGGCGCGAGCGATCTCCAGGGCAAAGTTGCTCGAGGCACAGGCCGCCGACACGTTCACGGCCGGGCCGGTGAGCCCGGTCGCCCGGTGGACCCGTTGGAGCGTCGATTCACGGTCTTGCTCGGGCTCGTGCAAGCGGCTGCCGCCGCGACCGGCGTCGGCTTCCCACAGGCCCATCCATTCGGCCCCGATTCCCAAAACCAGACCGATCCGCCGGCTCGCCCGGCAGTTCCACAAGCCGGCATCCTCGAGTGCGGCCTGAACGCACCAGAGCGCGGTCTGCTCGAGTCGGGACAGGCCATGAAACTCGCGCGGTTCCCAGCCCGAGGGGCAGGGGATTGCGGAGATCTCGGCCGCGATCCGGCTCGGATAATCGGTCGTGCTGAACGAACTCACAACCGAGATGCCCGACCGCCCGGCCAGCAAGCTCGCTTCGAGCGTCGCGAGATCGCAGCCGAGCGACGTCGCCAGCCCCACACCCGTGATCCAGACCGGCTCAGTCCGCATGATCAAACCTCCTCGATGTGACAGGACCTTCGCGAGACGAGCGCGACCTTGAGCCGCCCCGAGGCGTCGGTCGCGATCGTCCTGGCCGGAGCATGCGGGCGCGCTCTGGTGCCGAGGCCGAAATGGGGGTGCGGAACTCCCGCGTTGTGATGGCCGTCGTGCACGACCTGACCGTCGCCAATTCGGGTCCCCCGTCCGGCATTCCGGAATCCCTGGTCGAGGAATTCGCCAAGCAAGGATACGTCGAGCGGCCGAGGCGACTCCGCCTCTTCACCGGCGATAATCTGAAAGCACGGCGGATCGAACCTGCCGGAGCCCGGAGCAGCCAGTACCAGCGCCAGCGCCTGGCATGTGCAATCGGCGACGGGCTCGCCTTTCTGGTCCGGGACGAACTCGGGCGTCCAGCCAGTGAAGATCAGCCAGAGCGCGGGAACGATTCCCGCATGGAGCCAAGTTAGCGCGGTCAAGATCCCTTCAAATTCGGACCAGGAGCCGCCGCCGATGCCGAGGTTCGGCCCGTGAATGCCCAGCGCCAGGCTCAATGTACCGGACGGAGAGTGGAGGGCATATTGAGGGATCAGGTGCGGAGAAACGCCCCAGACGCCATCCGATCGAAAGCGATCCAGCGCAACGACCACACTCGACCGCCCCACGAATCGCGAGGCGACCAGAATCCCCCAGCTTTCCAGGCGGCGAGGATCACTGTGACCCATTCTCCGAAGCGTGGCGTAGGCAGCGGCAAGCGCGGCAACCGTCTGGTCGTCCGAGTACCGCAGCAACGAGGGCGGAGTGGCGGGCCAGCCCTCCGGTGGGCTGCCGGGTTTCCGGCGGGCTGTTGCGATCTGTTCCCTCTTAAGCGAGATGAATGCGTGAGCGCGGACCTCGGCGGTGAGTATAACCTCTTGCCGGGTCTCGGACTGCGTCAATACCGAAGTGATTGCACGATTGCCAGTCACGGCGAAAGCCTCAGGCCAGTTCAGGTGGCCGGCCCTCCCTCATCGCGAGGAGCCGGCGTCAGGCTTGGTCAGCCACATGCGCTCCATCCACCAGCGTCGAAGCAGGATGAGGATGACTGTTTACGGTTTTTCCGATAATCTGACCAGCCCGGTCGCCCCTTGCCTGCCGGCAACGGGCAATCCGAAGCAGGGATGCCGCCCGCGGAAACCTCAGAATGGCGCAGGTCGGCGAGTGGAGCCGCACGCCGAGTGGGCTCTTGAATTCCAAAGGATGAGTCAGGACGTCTCCCTTCGTTTCCCCGATCACTGAAGGTGTGTCCATGTCCGCGAATCTTCCTATCGACAAGCTGATGCGAGCCTTGAAGCAGAACACCCTGGTCCGGATTTTCGAGGATTACGAGAACACATATCACGACGTTCTCCTCAAGGATCTGGTCGTGGAGGAGATCGGAGCGGGCCGCGACATTGTCATTGACGGGCAGAGAGTGACCAACTTCGGTTCCGACAGCTTCCTCGGTCTGGACCAGGACCCGCGCGTGATCCGGGCGATCCAGCGGGGACTGGACCGGTGGGGTTCGCATAACGGAGCGTCGCGCGCGTTCGCCAGCGTGCGGTCGAATGTCGATGCCGAGGAGATGCTGGCGGCCTGGCTCGGTGTGGAGTCGACATTGATCTATCCCTCGGTCACGCTCGCCAACCACGGGGCCATACCGGGGCTCGTCGGGCGGAAGGACGTGATCGTGATGGACGAGCTGGCTCACAACTCGATGCAGGAGGGAGCCAAGCTGGCCCAGGCGGGCGGCACCCGGGTCGCAACGTTCGCACACAACAGCCCCGAGGATCTCGAGCGGACGCTCCAGAAGCTGAGGCCCTACCGGCTGGCCCTGATCTGCATCGACGGCGTTTACAGCATGAGCGGGGCCGTGCCGCCGATGAAGACCTACAACGAGGTCGCCATTCGCGCAGACGGCGTGCTCTATATCGATGACGCGCACGGAACGGGCGTACTCGGAGAACGCGGCCGAGGCACGGTCCTGGAGGCGCTCGGAAGCTATGACAACACCTTCGTCGTCGGCTCACTGTCCAAGGCGTTTTCCTGTGCGGGAGGGTTTATCGGCTGCTCGCGGTGGTTTCAAAAACTGCTGAAGATCCGCTCGAATACCTATATCTTCGGCGGCCCGGTCGTGCCCGCCTACCTGGACGCAATCTGCGCGGTCGTCGACATCCTCCAGTCCGATCACTACGACGTGCTCCGGACGCGGCTGGATCGCCATGTCGAGCGGCTATCTCAAGGACTGGCGGAACTCGATCTCGTGGTCAGCGGTGGAGCGACGCCGATCCTCTCGGTTCTGGTCGGCGACGAGGTCGACACCCTGAAGGCCGGCAGATTCCTCTTCGACAAGGGTTTCTACGTCCAGTCGGTCTTGTTCCCGGCCGTGCCTTACCACGGAGGGGTCATACGCGTGCAATGCAACGCCAATCATACCGACTCGGAAATCAATGGACTGCTTGCGGCTTTCGCGACCCTGAAGCAGGCGATCCGGCTGCCTTCAAGGTCGCAAAAGCCCGGGCCGGCCGGTCAGATTCTCCAGAAGATCTATGCCTACTGCGCCGAGAAGGTCGCGGGATGATCTCCAGGGGAATGCCTACCGGATTGGGACTGTCGATGTCGATCAAGCCGCCGAGGTTCGCACCTCGTTCATCGCGGGCATCCGAACCTCTTCCCTGGTTGCCAGCTTGACCTGGATGAGGCTGAGAAGCTGCTCAACCCGCTTGACTTCCATGAGCTCTTCCATCGCCAGCCGGATCCGGAAATGATGTTCGACGCGCATCACCAGACCGACGACATCCACCGAGTCGAGACCGAGGCCCTCGCGCAAGTCGGTCGTTTCGTCAAGCTCGTCATAAGTTTCACCCATCTCTTCTTCGAGCAGGTTGACAAGAGTTGCCAGCAGAGTGTCACGATCCATCATCATTCTCCAACCCCTTCCTGTCTGGGAGCGAACTTCCATGCCCGCCGCGCATCCTTGCGCTACCGCCTATCCGCCTACTGGCGAGGCAGCAAAGTATACGGGTTCCCGGTATTGCGGCAACTCCGGTCTGGGAGGTGCACTCGCGTTTTTTGCTGGGTTCAATGGACCGTCGCCCGGAACAACTGGGTCAAGTTGTCCCCCACGAAGTCGCAAATCGTGACGATGAAATCAAAACGTCGTCCGCCTTTCAGTCGGTCTGCGGCAGTTCACCGGGCGGAGAGAGGATTCCCTGGAGAATCAGCCGTGTGATTCGCTCGGCAAGATCGTCGGGCCAGGGGCGGGGCAGGAAGCGAAGGATCTCTCGGGTCTGGCCCAGCAGCGAAAGCACGGCGAGTTCTTGATCTACCGAGCTTGCCTGCTGGAGGGACGGGAACGAAGTCACGACATCATGGATGATCTGGAGAATTCGTGGATCCCGCTGGCGTAAATCTGAAGATTGGTGGTCAGACTCCACGGCTTCGGCGTGGAGGATCAACTCCAGGAAGTAAGGACGCTGCTCGAGGAACCGGACCGACTCGCGCACGAACCTGAGGACTTTTTCTTCGGGACAAGTCACGCCGACAAAGCTGGCTTCAATCTCCTGACAAATACGGTCGGCCCCGTCGAGGATCAGGCCCAGGTAGAGAGCCTCCTTATCCTTGAAATGCAGATAAAGCGTGCCCTTCGCCACCTCGGCCTTGGCGGCAATGTCCTCCATGCGGACCTCGTGATAGTGCCGCTCCGCAAACAATTGCGCCGCCGCCTCGATAATCCGTCGGGTCTTTTTCAGGTCGATCGTGCGCACCGCTCACCTCGTGCTCCGAGCAGCCGTAACATTCTCCACCAAGCAAGACAACGACCAGGTTCGAATCGGCAGTCTACCAGAACGGACCACGCTCCTCTTGCCCCTCAAGGAACAAATCCTTATACTAGACTGACCGGTCAGTTCAGTTTTGAAATAGGTGAGCTTTGTTCAGGCCCAGGTCGATGGGCGACCGTCCCAGTGGGGAAGCCGAGTCATGTCGCAGAATGTGGTCATGGAAAATGGAAACGGTGCGGCACAGCAAGTGACGCCCGTCATTCAAGAGACCGAGACGGCACCACAGCCCAAGAAGGTGTCTCGACGGCGCTGGCTGGTCTTGCTGGCGATCTGCTGCCTGGCTGCTGGAGCATTCTATTGGAAGGGATTGCCGCTGGTGCACGGGCTGCTCACGCACGTTACCACCGACGACGCGTACGTGACGGGCAACGCGACCCAGGTCAGCGCCCGGATCACCGACCAGGTCGGCGACGTCATGGTCAACGATAACGATTTCGTGGAAAAAGGGACCGTGCTCGTGCGGCTGGACCGTCAGCCATTTGTGATCACGGTGGAACAGAAGCGCTCGGCCTTGCATCAGGCGAGGGTGAATGTCGAGCAGCTTGTGGCGGCTCTGGAAACAGCCAGGACACAGCTCGAGCAAACGCATTATGATGTCCGTGCTGCGCTTGCCGGGTTGCACGAAGCCTGGCGGGGCATTCAGGGGCGCCAGGATCAGGTGCGGTACCGCATCGCCAGCTTGCGCGCCGAGATTGCCGGATGGCGCGCGCGACGCAGGCAAGTCTTGCGCTCGCACAGCGGGAGCACGACCGTGTTCGCGTCCTTGTCACGCAGCAATCGGCCACGCAGGAGGAACTCGACCAGCGAGCAACCTCGTTGACCAGCGCCAAGGAACAGGTCAACGCGTCAATGCAGAAGGTCCAGCAGGCCCGGGCTTTGCTCGCCCTCGCGCCGGATTACGAGCATCCCGATCGTATTCCGCCCGATCTCCCGCGAACCGACGCAGACGTTCAGCGGGCCCTGGCCGGGGGGCAGCAGATTCTAGCCCAGCTTGGCTTACCGTTTGGGCTCTTGCGGATGGACCCTGCCGGAATGGAAAAGGCCCTCAATGACCTGGTGAACCAGAAATCGGAAGCCTGGATCGACTCGGTGCCGGCGGTCCGCACGGCCAAGGCACGCTACGAGCAAGCGCGTGCCGCCCTGGGTGGTCAGGCCTTCGACCCAAGCAGGCTGTACGACCATCCAACGATCCGGGAGGCGCGGAAGGAGCTCGAAGACGCAGAGCTGAAACTCAGCTATACCGAGATCCGGGCGCCGGTGACTGGGTTCGTCAATCGCCGATCGGTCAACCCGGGCGACCATGTCCAGGCGGGCCAGGCGCTGCTGGTGCTCCAGCCGCTTAACAACATCTACATCGTGGCCAACTTCAAGGAGACGCAACTGGCGGACCTGCGGATCGGCCAGCCGGTCGACCTCTACGTGGACGCTTATGCGAACCGGGTTTTCCATGGCCGCGTCTCTGGTTTTGCCCCGGCCACTGGCGCGGCGTCGTCGCTGTTGCCGGCGGAGAATGCCACGGGCAACTTCGTCAAGGTGGTGCAGCGGCTGGCGGTGCGGATCGACCTGACCGAGCCCAATCCGCCCGAGACCCCGCTACTGGTTGGCCTGTCCGTCGTGCCGGAAGTCGATCTTGACGTCAGACCGACGGGCCCCGATGCCGGGCTGCGGCTTCGTAGCAGCCGAGTTGTCTCTCCCGAGCTGGCGCGGCGAGGAGAGTGAGCCGTGAGCACGGAGGGTACGAGCATGGACGCTCAGTCGGGCTGGAGCCCACCCGGGATCAACCCCTGGTTGATCGCCCTGACCGTGACGCTGGCGACGTTCATGGAGGTGCTCGACACCTCGATCGCCAACGTCGCCCTGCCGCACATCGCCGGCAGCCTCTCGGTCTCGGTGGAGGAGAGCACCTGGGTGCTGACCAGCTATCTGGTCGCCAACGCCATCGTCTTGCCGCTCTCGGGCTGGCTCTCGATGCTCATGGGCCGCAAGCGGTTCTACATGATGTGCGTGGTCCTCTTCACCATCAGCTCGGCACTCTGCGGAATGGCCACGAGCATGGAGCAACTGGTCTTCTTTCGCGTCCTCCAGGGGCTGGGAGGAGGCGGCTTGCAGCCCTCGGAACAGGCGATTCTCGTCGATACCTTCCCGCCCCGGAAGCGCGGGATGGCGATGGCCGTCTACGCCGTCGCGATCCTGGTCGCCCCGATCCTGGGCCCGACCCTGGGCGGCTGGATCACCGACAACTACTCCTGGCGCTGGATCTTCTTCATCAACGTGCCGGTCGGCATCCTGTCGGTCTGTCTCAGCGGCATGATGCTGCAAGATCCGCCTTACCTCAAGGCACAGCGTTTCGAGCAGAAAAAGAAGCCTTTGAGCATGGACTACATCGGCCTGGGCTTGATGGCCCTCGGTCTCGGCTGCCTGGAAATTGTGCTCGACCGCGGCCAGACCAAGGACTGGTTCGGCTCGCCAATGATCGTGAACTTGACCATCGTGATGGTCGTGGCGCTGGTCGGGGCCGTGCTCTGGGAGCTGCATCACCCCAACCCGATCATCAACTTACGGCTGTTCCAGGAACGCAATTTCCTGTTCGCGTCGATCGGCGTCTTCTGTGCCTTCGGGGTCCTCTTCGGCAGCACCGTTCTGTTGCCGCAAATGTTGCAGACGCTCATGGGCTACTCGGCGCTCAATGCCGGTATCGTCCTGTCGCCAGCGGGGTTCGTGACCATGCTCGAGATGCCGATCATCGGTTACCTGCTCAGCAAGCGGCTCGACGCGCGCTGGCTGATGGCGGCCGGCATGGCGACCGTCGCCTTCGCGACGTTCTGGATGGCGGGGCTCAACCTGACTGTCGCCCCGGGGCAGGTGATCTTGCCCCGGTGTATCCAGACCCTGGGCGCGGGCATGATGATCGTGCCCATCAACGCAGTAGCGTATTTATATATTCCGAGAGAGCAGCTCAACAATGCCTCCGGTCTCTATAACCTGGTTCGCAACGAAGGTTCGAGTATCGGCGTGGCGCTATCGACGACGTTGCTCCAGCGGCGGATGCAGTTTCACCATCTGCGCCTGGGCGAGCATTTGGACGCGCTGAACCCGATGACCGGCCGGTGGATGGCAGGCATCTCGGGCCATCTCCAGCATGTCGGAACAAATCCCGGTGTGGCTCGGTTGCAAGGTTATCGAATGATGGACGCCGTGGTTCAACAGCAGGCGGCGGCAATGTCGTTCCTCGATCTGTTCTGGCTCTTCGGCATGCTGTCCCTGCTGGTCATTCCGATCTTCTGCTTCATGAAGCGGTCCGTGCCCAGGCCCGGAGAGCTTGCGGTACACTGACATTGCGGCGAACCTGTCGAGGTTTAGTCGCTCAACCATGTATCCCGTCCAGGGAGGGAGGGGATTCTCATGTCAAGTATGAATCGATTTCCGTCGCTTCCGCGACAATTGACCCTCGCTTTCGTCATGGTGCTGCCCACCGCACCGGCGCGGGGCGAAGATCTGCAGGAGGCCTGGCAAATCGCGCTCTCCTGCAATCCGCAATTGCGGTCCAGCCGCCAGTCGACCCAGGCGAGCGGCTTTGACCTGGCGGCCGCGCGATCCGAGCGGCTGCCGCAGGTTCAATCGCTAACCGCCGAGGCCTACATGTTCCGGCCGCTGTCGCTCTCGGGCTTCGGTTCCAGCGGAGGCGGCAGCACGGGCACGGCTCGGGTTCGGGTTCCGGTTCGGCTCCGAGCTCCTCGCAAACCAGGGGCGTATCCCAGTCCGATTTCACGTTCTCGGTTGTGGCGGCGACCTTGCCGATCTATTCGGGCGGACGCATTCGCAACACGATCGCGGCCAACCGTGCCCAGGTGAGCGCAGCACGGGCCGACGAGATCCGCACGGTGATGGATTTGAGGCTGGACGTGGCCCGGAGCTACGTCACCGTCCTGCGGGCCGGACGGACGCTGGCCGTTGCCCGGAGCAATGTGCAGAATCTGGCGGCCCATGTGCGCGATGTCGGTAACCTGGTCCGCGAGGGGCGAGGAATTCGCAATGACCTGCTTGCGGCCCAGGTTGCCCTGGCCAACGCCCGCCAGCGCGAAATCCTGGATCGGAACCAGCTCGCGATCGCCTGGGCGACCTATAATCGCTTCCTCAATCGGCCGCTCGAGACGACCTTATCGTTGCAGGACATGATCATCCAGGTACCGATGCGCCGATCCCGACGAGCTGGCCGCCGAGGCGACCCGGACCGACTCTGAGCCGCCGAACGAGCAGGAGATTGCGGGTTTGATCGATCGCGCATTGCACGACCGGCCCGAACTGGTCGCCTTGACCGAACAAGCCCGCGCCTACGACGCCCGGGCCGAAGCCGAGCTCGCCGCGTTCAGGCCGCAGGCGTCGCTGGTGGTCGCCAACATTTACCAGAATGCCCGCTTCCTGCCCTCATCGACGCAAGAGAACGGCGCCGCGGGCGCCCTATTGAGCTGGACGCTCTTCGACGGCGGCCGCGCGCGTCGCCGGTCGCTGGCTCAGGAACACCGCGGCATGTCCACCGTCAGCCAGCGCGCCGACCTCGCCGCCGCGATCGCCTTGCAGGTTCGCTCCGCCTGGCTCGACACTCAGGAGACGCGGCTCCGGATTCCGGTCACGCGCGCCGCGATCACGCAAGGCGAGGAAAACCTCCGCGTCGCCCGCACCCGATACCTTCAGCAGCGCGGTACCAATACCGAAGTTCTCGATGCCGAAAACTCGCGCGTCCAGAGCTACGATAACTTCTACAACGCCAACTACGACGCGCTGCTGGCCGATTTCCAGCTCCACCGGGTGGTGGGAGATCTCTGACACTGCCGCACGCCGTCGGACCATTCATCAGTCGCATTGCTGGTCGCAGCGGTAAGTGAAGAAAATGAGGCTTGGTCTCGCTCAGCAGTCGGCTTGTTTGCGACTGTGATCGCATCAAGTGTTATCCCCAGAAGTAGCTATGGCAACAAATCTGCCGAACTGCCGTGAGGCATCCTACCTCCCAGGGCAGTACAGATAGACCTGTCATCCAGGGGAGGCGTTGTTCATGAGCGAGGAAAGAGGCCTTCTGCACGAAGCCGAGATTCTGTTCAGCGTGGGAGCCGTCGGGGCCCTGTCGGATTCCCGGCTGCTGGAGCTGTTCGTTGGCCAGCACGGGACTGCCGCAGAGCTGGCCTTTGAGACGCTGGTCCGCCGCCATGGGCCGATGGTTCTGAGAGTCTGTCGGGATGTGCTGAACGATCCTCACGCCGCCCAGGATGCGTTCCAGGCCACGTTCCTGGTCTTGGTCCGCAAGGTGCGCCGGATCAGCCGGAGCGACCTGCTGGGCAACTGGCTTTACGGCGTTGCTCAGCGTACGGCTTTGAAGGCGCGGGCAGCGGCGGCGCGACGCGCTCGGCACGAACGGCAGGCCGCGGAGAGGGTCTCCGAGGCTATCCAGGATGACCGGGACAGGAGCGCCCTGGCTGTACTGGTCCATGAAGAAATCCGCCGATTGCCGCAGGCATATCGAATTCCGATCGTGCTCTGCCACCTGGAGGGTATGAGCTACGCGACGGCAGCCCGACACCTCGGTCTCAGCGAGGACACCGTGCGGGGGCGGCTGGCTCGCGCACGGGGAATTCTGCGCGATCGATTGTCTCGCCGAGGGGCTTTGCTCGGTTCCAGCCTGGTCGCGGCGGATGGCTTACCCAGGGCGCTGACTGCGGTACCGTCCGACTTGCTGAGGGCCACTGTTCGTGCATCAGTCGATTTTGCAGCCGGTGCGACGTGCCCTGCCGGAGGCATCTCCGCGGGGGGCGTCATCCGATCCCAAGGAGTGTTGAAAACCATGATTTATACCAAGCTGAATGCGGTCGTATGGGCCATGTTTCTGATCAGTCTCACGACCATCGGACTTCGGGCGATACGTGTCTACGCGGCCCAACCGGGGCCGCAGGCACCCGTTCCACCGGGGAACGAACTGAATTCCGCCCCGCCGGTCTTGCTTGCGGCTGCGGAACAGCAAGAACCAATACGAAAACCTGAGGCCGGAATCGATCCCGCGTTAGCCGGATTGGTAGACGGGCGCGTTGTCGAGACGACACCCATTACCAAGGACTGTATGATCCTGTCCTATCTTCCCGAGTGGGCACATGGGGAGGTGGATAATCTGGGACTCGCCAACAATGACGGAGGCGTCAGAGTTCTCCTCAACTGGCAACCGATTCCGACAGCGGTCGCGACGCGTTCTGACCGGCGGTTTCTGGTCGCCCTCTACTCCAGAAAAACCGACGAGGCCGGGAAAGTCGGCCCACTCCTCGCCTTCGAGATCACTGCGGACTGGCCGGAGCTCACCTCATGGAGGACACAGCCCGATTACGCACCCGATCCCGCGGCGCAATTCAAGTTCGTGCCCGACGAGGGTTGGAAATTGTTCGACATCACTTCGGTCGTCCGCTCGCAGGCAACACGGGGCGGGAAGAATCACGGGCTCCTGCTGCGCTGGCTCAGCGAAGATCGATCCGGCCAGAAACGCGACTGGTCCGGTTACCAGTTTGTCAGCCGTGAAGGGGCGGGTGAATGGCGTGGCCGGCGCCCGCAATTGCTGGTCGTCGAAGCGACGAAGAAGTGACAGGCGGCATTTTCCCATGAGCTTCTCCAGGGGTCGTGTTCTTCCCGGTTGAGGAAAACCGAAGCCCTGGGGAGAGCAGGGTCGGGGTAGATTCCCGCGGCAGGTTCGTGCTAGCATCAGGGACGATCGCGATGTACGGATTCCTTGTTTTCAGGTAAAGCTTTCGCTCATGAGTCAGGTGACGATCCCTCTCAAAAATCCCTATCAGGCCGCGTTTCTGGCGTGGCTGGTTCCGGGGCTCGGGCATTTTTACCAGGGTCGCACCGCCAAGGGGTGGCTTTACGCGATTTGCATCCTCAGCCTGTATTACGCCGGCTTCTTGCTCGGAGAAGGCAAGATCGTCTACTGGCGTTGGGTCAATCCGTTCTACAATCCGGAAAAATTTTGCCTCTATTACCTGGGTCAGTTCTTCGTCGGACTGCCCGCGCTGCCGGCCTTGATCCAGGCGACCTTCCACTATCTGGCACCCGATCAGAATCCTCTTTTCTGGGGGTTCATGGCGGAACCGACTCAGAATGCCCTCAACGCCCTTCAGCCGAAACTCAGCAAACTGGTTGAGATCGGTACGATCTACACGACCGTGGCGGGACTCCTCAACATACTGGCCGTCTACGACGCCTTCGAGGGGCCGGCCTATCTCGATGTGGAAGAACCCGCCGAAACTCCCCAGGTGATCAGTGCCCTGGCGACTGGCGAAGCCATCAAGGCGAGAGGTTCCGCATGAGCATGGCGCCGGCAAACTTTTACTGGTTGGTGCTTCCCCTGGTCATCATGATCAGCCTGGTCTATTCGGCTTCGCGTCACGAGTCATGGACGCGAATCTGGCACCATGCCGCGCGTCTGTGCCTCTGGATCCTGGGCATTTTGATCGGCACCACGGCGCTCCTTCTGCTGATCAACACCCAGGTTTAGCTGGCGGGTCTTCGGGCCGCGCGAACCCTCACCGGTCGCCCAGCAGACCGCGCCGATCCCCACCACTTGCACCCCAACCAGCGGCAGAAACTGGAAAGCGTGCCGGCTGACGCGCAGGCGTTGCTCCCAGTCGCTTGCCAGCAGGTTCATCAGCGTGGCAGTGAATCGCTGTCCGGTCCACCACATGGGCAGCGGTTCGCGACCCGTCCAGAGGGGCCAGACGACGGCCCGCAGCGGTGCATGCACGTCCTGAGGGACACGTGCGCCGACACCCTGGAACAAGAAGAGCAAAACTCCGCCCGCGAGCGCCAGGGCAACCGCGAACCAGGTCGCGGGGCCAGCAAAACGGCCCTGGCTGGACAGGACGGCCGCGACGGGAATCATCGCGAAGGGCAGGAGCGGGACCAGGAGACGGGGCCCGGTCGACCAGCCGCCGGTCCATTCCGGGTAGCTGAGGTTCACAATGCAGACGGCCGCTGCCATCGTGAAGGTCACCGCGGCCAGATCAAATCGCCTTCGCACGCCAAGCATCAACCACCCGGGAAGAGCCAAACCCAGGATGGGCGCATAAAAGAACAGGCCGCGGTATTCGCCCCAGAGCAGGGGCAGGACTAACACCAGATCGGGCATCTTCAGACCGAGCGGGTTCTGGCGACTATGAACCTTCGCGAACTGCGCCGTGGCGTGATGAAAATAGCCCATTTCCAAGGGAGAGCCGAATGCGAGGGTGTTGTAGGTCAGTAGAATCAGCGTCGGAACCGCGGCGCCGAGGGCGAAGTAAGCCAGAGAGTCGGGCCGACGGCGATGGCCAAGGCATTGAACCAGGAGAAAAAGGCCCAGAATGGCCGAGACCGGGCCGACCTGAAGCTCGATGACCGCGGCATAGGCCGCCAGAAACCCGGCCGCGACGAGTCGGCTGGTCTCTCGGCCTGTGCCGCGCCGCCAGAGCAACCACAACGAGGCGGTGAGCGCGAACGCGGAGAGTTGATGACCGTATGCAAGCGTCGCGTAGACATACGCCGGAGTGGCCAGCCCGTAAGCCAGGCCCACAAGTGCCGCCCGGCGCGGCGTACAACCGAGGTCGCGCGCGAGTCGCACAAGCAAGACCGCCGTGAGGGCCGTGAACAGCCCAGACGTCCCCAGGGTGACCCAGTAATCGGTCGGCCAGTAGTCCTTGGCCTTGGCGTTCAGCGGGTGGGGCGGATACCCGAACACGGCCCGGGCCAACGTGTAGGGGGCCAGCGCCACCAGCGAGAATCCGGGCAGCTTGTCGCAATAATAATGGCCCTGAAAATAGGCGATGTCCCCGGTTTGCCGATCGAGCCCGTCAAGGCAGACCGTGCCGCGGTCGGCGATGGCATAGGTCAAGATCAGGCGGCTGGCGGTATTCCAGTCGCGCGAGTGCCAGAAAAACGCATAACTGCCCAGGAGCAAGAAGAAAACCGACCACTCGATCCGTTTCCAGGGTGATTGCATCAGGACCTCGGGGACGAAGCAGTCGTCCAAATTCGAAGCGCGTCGGCGGCGCTGGCTAATAGCAAGGCCGCGAGCAAGGCGGCAGGCGACTGGATCGGCAACTGGTAGCGGTCCCAGGCCATGGGAAGGTAAGCCGTGACGACCAGCAAGGCCATGACCGCCCAGACGACCAGGGCCCAGCCTGTCGGCGCCTGGAATTGGCGCCGCTGGTTTTTTCCCATGCGTACCGCCGTGATCGCACCAGCCAGCACAAGGGGCAGCCAGACAACGGCACCCCAGTCCTGGCGGAGGTCGAAGCGGCGGGTGGAATCCGATTTGCGGGGGCCAAATGCACCGAACCGGCCAAAGCCCTGCACCAGGACCACGCTCACCCGTTCGGATAGGGTGTGCAGGGCATCATGGGGGAACCCGATCTGCTGCCCGCTCGAAAGCTGGCGGCGGTGGTCGACCAGGAGACGGAATCGTTGCCAGGGGTTCATTTCAGAAATCGCCTGCAGCGACGGCGGCAGCGGACCGGCGGGATATGCCGTCATGAACGGATTCAACGCAATAAAGACCGCACAGGCAATCATGACCGCTGCAACCGCTCCGGCACAAAAACCAAGCCTGGCCGTCCGGGTGAAACCAGGGATGATCAGGGTCAGGCAGGTCCAACCCCCCAGGGCGAGGAGAACCAGGATGCCGCTGAACTTGGAAAGGATCGACAAGCCCGCGCAGAATCCAGCGGCGAACAAGAGCAGCAGGTTCGTGCCCGAGGGTCCGCGCGCGCACATGGCTTTCCAGGCTTTGAGACCGAGGGCAAGCGCGATCAGCATGAACGCTTCACAACTTGCCTCGGACATGGCGCGGTGGGCGTGGAGGCTGTAAAGCGGGTTGATCGCCAGCAGGAATGCCGCAATCGCGCCGGTTCGGCGATCGCGAATCACACTGCCGAGAGCGAAGATCGCCATGCAGCCGATCGCGCTCAGGATGACGGAAGGGAGCCGGGCGATGATCAGCTCGCGCTCGGTACCCCAGCGATAGGAGGTGTTGTTGTACCAGGGCCTGGCGTTCCGGGGCGAAGGACGCGGAATTCCGGTTGCCCGGAAGGCGAGATTGATCCAGATCTTGGGCAGGGGAACAAGATCAAAAGCCAGCGGCTCCAGCCATGAGGGGTCGTTCGTCCGGCCGGAGAAAAGGAGATCTGCCTGGTAGGACTGAGTGATGTAAGCATACTCATCGACAAACGACGTGTCGCGTAATCCGCAGACGAAGAAAGCGGCGGAAAGTAAGCCGATGAGGCCGGCCTGGCGCCAGAGCGACCATGCCGCCCTTGGCGACTTTGCCGTTCGCAGGGTCTGTTGAGCCGGCATTGTCGCCTGGATCTCGTGTTCAAGCAGGGAAAGTTTAACGACTGCACGGTATGGACTTTGGGGCTCATTCTAGAAACTCTCTTGAATCTTTGGCAACCATCCGATCGTCGGCTAAGTTTCAGCGACGGCCCAGATTGACCTGGGTTGTCGGCCACGGTTTCACACCCTTGCGTCGATAGGGCCGTTTGTCCGGGCGATCTTCGCCGGCCCTGGGTCAGCCGCGTGCTGTACCTGGGCTGGCTGGTTGGGCCTTCCGGGGCCTCGATCCGTTTCGTCGCGTCCGGGAAGTTTCCTCGAACTCCATGAGCAGGCACCCCGAGCATCCCGATGCGCGTCGTTCACTCCGGCTTCTGGCAGCTTCTTCTTCCGCGCGGGATTTCCCGGGTGGCCAGGAAGTCTGCCGGCACGTCGTCGAGGCGCCTGCTGGCTCAAACCAATGATTCAGCACGCATCCCCGGCGTGCCGGAGCGGCCAGGACCGGGACCGAAGTTCCGGGGCCGCCACCGCTTCGATTCGCCGAGGGATGCTGGAAAACGGGAGAAAACTCAGATGTTCCAGTTGCAATGGATTCGTACGCGCGGCATCAACCGCGGGAAGCCAGGCCTGCCCGGCGGGCATGGCCGTCGCCTCGCCGTACTGGGGTTCGTGATCGCCGCCTGCCTCACGCAGACCGGTTGCCAGTCCGGTCCGTTCAGTCCCTGCGGCTTTGTCGGCCGCACCACCGCCTTCATCACCCGGCCGTTCCGTCATGGTTGCAATAGTTGCAGCACCTGTGGCGGGTCCGAAGTGGTGGCCGATGGCGGCTGCGTCTCCAGTGGAGTGCCCGTCGGCGCATCCGCGCCAATGATTATCACACCGGGTACGTCAATCACTCCCGGCCTGTCGACCCCGTCGAACGTCGTGCCGCAAGATTCTCCTCAACTCGACCCGGTGGCGCCGAGGGCGACTCCAGGGCCGGCCCCAGTTCGTTCATCGACGGGGAGCACCAGCAGTGGCAACAACGCCAAGATCAGTTCGATGAGCTACGAGACCTATCGTTCCGATCCGCAGTCGAATGGGTCTCGCAGCGACAACCTGGCCCACACGTTGATTTCCACACCTGTGCCGGCCGCACGGTCGGCACAGGACTCCGCACGCGTCGTGACGCGTGACTCGGCGTCGGTGTTCGACGGCAAGAACGACAGCATGCTCGATCACCTGCCGCCGCTCGACTTGCCCAGCGATGTGACCGAGAAGACCACAACCCCACCCGTTGCTCCCGCCGTCCAGCGGAAACCTGCTGGTCCGGTGCCTGCATCGACCCCGACTCAGGCCCCGGCGAGCGACCACCTCAGTGGTCGCTCGTTCCGCCAGCCCGAAATCGTCGTGGCGGCTCCGGCCGCCTCGACGCCGGAACCCGCCCCGACCGGCAGCGGGGTACCCGGCATCTCGCGGTTTGTTGCCGTTGACCTCAAACTCGCGGCCGGCAGCGTGCCCTCGACGGCCGGCCTCGACTGGCTCAGCGAGAAGGGTTACAAGACCCTGGTCGATCTTCGTGAATCGACCGAAACCAATTTGCCGTTCATCGCCGAGGTCAGCAAGCGCGGGCTGCGTTACATCGCGCTGCCGGTCGGGCTCAAATCGATTGATCGCGCCCACGTGAACCGCTTCAATCTCGAACTGGCCATGAGCGAAGCCCGACCGCTCTACTTCTTCGATTCGGACGGTACGCGCGCTGGCACACTCTGGTATATCCGGCGAATCGCCGTGGACCGGATCAACACCGACATCGCTCGCCGCGAGGCCGAGGACGTCGGTCTGAAAAGCCCGGAATACTGGTCGGCAGCCAGGAGTTACCTGGAACGCCTCGACAGCTTGCGATCGCAAGCGCTCGAGCCGAACGTGCCCGTCAGCGCGGCGGATCAGAAAGCCTCGGCGGAACAGGTGCTTCTCCAGAGCCCACAGCCGGGATCTCAATCCAATTCGTCTCCGACTTCGACAGAGCCCGAAACGTCCGCTGCCACTTCATCACAGGCCGCTTCCACGGCTTCCCCCGCGCCCGCTGATAATGCTGCCGGCGGGACCTGCACGGCCATCATGATCACGGGGCTCACCGTTCCCCTGGCCTACTGGAGCCGCTCCATTGTTCCCACCATCCTGGCGCGGACTCTGGCCAGTCTGCCGGCACCGGCGCGACGATTGAAATCACTTCCTCACGAGTTGGATGCGTGAAGCTCAACTCCCGCGCGTGCAATGCGATCCGGCGATGACCATCGTCTGCCTCGAGCACGGTCGCCGCTCCATACTTGCGGTCACCCACGATCGGCATCCCTCGTCCGGCAAGCTGAACCCGCAACTGATGGCTTCGGCCGGTGGCCGGACGCAACTCCAGCTTGCACAACCGTCCCCCAGATTTGACGACGCGATAATGCAACCGGGCCGTTTGCCCCTCCGCGTCTGGCTTGTCGAGCCGACGAACGCGATTGAGCCGCCGGTCCTTGATCAGCACGTCATCCCATTCACCTTCGGCCTGTTCTGGCTGTCCTTCGACGATGGCCCAATAGGTCTTGGAAATCTTGCCGGAGCGAAACTGATCTGAGAGCCGGCCTGCCGCCTTGCTGGTCCGCGCCAGCACCATGACACCTGATGTCGGTCGATCGAGCCGGTGGACCAGCCCGACAAAGACATTTCCCGGCTTGTGATAGCGCGCTTTCAGATAATCAACGGCCCACGTCACCAGGCTGAGATCTCCGGTGGCATCCGCCTGCGACAGGATCCCCGCGGGCTTGTTGACAACCAGACAGTGATTGTCTTCGTACAGCACATCAATCCTCATGGCCGCTGTTCCGCCGCTTCCGTGATCCGCTTCACCAGGATCGTCGCGTACGAACCTTTATTCAGCTCGAACGTCATCTTCAGCGCCTGCTTGCCCGGATAGAGCTCATCCCCGGCGATGGAAAACTCAAGCTTCCCCGGGCTAACAATGGGCAAGCGTGTTCCCTTGGACAAGAATACGTCCTTGAGGTGGCGAACCCGCAGATCGTTCCAGGCGAGCTGAAACGGCTCCAGGATCTGCTCGATCAGCGATCCGAGTGGTTCGCCTGGAAGCGGCGTTCGGGCCGAGGGAAGTGGCAGTGAAACTGCCTCGAGTCGGCTTCGCTGCTCGGACTGGAAGTCGTTCGGAAATGCCAGGATGGCAACCTTCATGTCGACCATGACGCGCTGATCAGGTCGCGTGTTGTTCTCGATCCACCGCGATAGCAGGAGGTTCCAGAGGTGGCTCTGGAACGCCGAGAAGTAAAGCGAACGCAGCTCGCGCCTGAGCCGCGCGAACGCTCCGCGGAAATCAGTGGGATGATCGACAAGATAGGTGACGATGCTCCGCGCCGAGGACCGCTCGAGCGTGGCCTTGGCATCACTCCACTTTCCCCAGCATTCCCTCAGGATTGTCTTCTGGGCCTTCTCGCCCGAGCGATCGAACGGGTTGGGCTCGGCCAGGGCCAGCCAGAGAGCCCGCTCATGATCGCCTTTCAGCCAGGCGTGCCCGATGAACTCACCGGTAATACCCACCGAGCCAAACCGCTGGTCGTCGAAGTAATTGGGCAGTCCCGCGGAGGAAACGGCCTTCAACCGCGCCTCGGCGAGCGCGGCGGTGTCCCGGGTCAGGTCGCGCACCACCACGAGAAACCGGTTGCCCCGAAAGTGTTGCGGTCCGTAAGCCTGGGGCAAGCGGCCGATCGGCTCAAGCTCGAAGCTCGACTCCCGAAGCGCACGGTCGGGGCCTTCTTGAATCGTCAGGTACTGGATCGTCTCGGCGTGTCGGTCCTTGAGACCGCCGTAGCTGATGCGATGGCTCGAGAGGTTCCACCGCCGGCAGATGGCCTCGACGGCCTCGATCGTCCCCAATCCGCGCTTGGTCAGGCGATAAAACGTGTATCGGCCCTGGGGAGAGGGACGGACGGAGGACAGTTCCTCAACCTGAAAATCCTCGGGCCTGCATTTGAGCTTCATGAGCGAGGAGAGCCGTGGTTTGGGGGATGGATGTCCCTCGCGATCCACGACCATCCGCGTCGGCAGTCGCTCGAAGGATCATGACATCCTATCCACACCAGGCCGGCCGGCGAAATACGCCTCGGGCATGTGCCCAACTTCGTCTCGCACCAGGACCGTTCAGGAGCCGCCGATGGCTGCTTCGATCTGGTTGGAGTCGCTGGCCCAGAGGCCATGTGTGCTGTCGCCGACGGCGTTGATTGCCGAGATGACCGCCACCAAGATCAAAGCCAGCAGAACGGCATATTCGACGGCAGTGGCCGCATGGTCGTCCCGGTAGAGTCGCAACAAATGACGGAGCATTGGAGAACCCTCCAAAGAAAACCCGGGATGATCCCTTGTCGCGGTCGCGGCGGGAAGTTACCAATGAGGTTTCGAGTCCACTCGCTCGATCCCTGTTTCCGAGCAGCTTCGTAAAGAAGCCTAGCTTCCCTCCATCGGCCGGTCAAAAGGAATCACACGGAAAACCGTCACGACCCGATCCCAGGGCACACCGTAGACCCGGCTGCTTGAAAAAACCTCAGGATGATGATGAATTCCAGCGAATCCAAACAGTCGGCTTTTCCGTCGTTGCCTATCATCAATAACCCGCAAGTTCCTCCCCGGAGCCTGCAGCAGAAGTACGGCTCGCTCTTCTACCTGGGCATTCTCGGGCTCATGGTCCTGGTGACCCTTGTCGGTTGGTTCGGCTATCGAGTCTGGTCGTTGCGCGATGTCTGGGCCCGAATCTACCTGCTGAGCGATCAGCATGAACCCATGGAGCGGCGAGTTCAGGCCGCATACAGCCTGCGACACGATCCGCGGGTCGAACAAAGGCAATTATGGGATCTGAGCCTCCAGCGCGGAATTCCCGATCTGGCGCGCTACCTGCTCGCCGAGGGAATCGGTGGTGAGCTGGTGGCCGAGGACCCGCAAGGCTACGTGACGGCGGTGGCCCGCAGCTCCGGCTGGCCCGACTGGCTGCGACTGGCCCTGACCCGGCCACTCGCCTACGCGGCGACTCGTGGCCACGCGATCTCGCGCGAACGCCTCGCCGAGCTCTGCCGGCTCGACGACCCTGTGCTCCGGCTCTGGGCACTTTACGCACTTGCTGTGTTGCCCCGGCCTGATTCCCAAACTTCGGTGGAAATCGAGAAGGTTGCCAAATCCCCGGCGTCGGCTCACGAGCTTGCCGAAAGTTTCCTTGCCGCAATTCCGGTCGACGAGCCGCGCCGGCTCGAAGCACTTGACCGCGCCACTGCCTGGAACCGTCAACATCACCCACCAACTGCCCGACTCTGGGAAGGCTGGGCGGTTCGGGATGGATCGCTAGTGCAGGTAAGCCGCTGAATGAGCCCTACTGGGCGACTCATTGCTTCGAGCCCAGCGCCCGGGCAACAGCCGGCTTGATCTCCGGCCCTTTCAGATCCCTGGCGACGAGCCGGCCATCGGGGCCGATGAGCATGACCTGGGGCGCATACTTCACTCCACACGCCGCGGCAATGGGATGAGGCCACCCGCCCTTGATGCCAAGATAACGCTGCTCCCAACGCAGTTCTCGATACGCCGTGTAACGGTGCGCGGCGTCGGGGTCGACATCCTGATTGAGGCTGATCATCGTGAAGCGAGGATCGCGGCCGAACCTGTCGTACGTCTCCTTGAGCGCGGGGATAGTGGCCACGGACTCTTCCCGGTAAGTTGCCCAGAAGTTCAGCAGGACGAACTTGCCGCGCAGGGCTGCAAGGTCGAGAGGCCTGCCATCGGCGGCGTTACTCAGGGGCACCTGAATCCTGTCGCCGACTTTGGGATTCAACAGCCGGTATATGTCGAGCCGGATCGTGCCCAGTTCCAGAGGTTCATCGCTCCGTCCGCCGGGAATACCAGGCACGGTGACGTCGCGCTGAGCCGTCGCGAGCAGCCCCGACTCATCACTGTTCGTACGTCCCTGGAAGGGCAGCGTCAAAACGTACTGACCGGCCGGGACATCCTCGATCCGAAAAGCACCGTCGTCATGGATCTCCACCCCGTACTGCCGCTCCTGCTGGTAATGCTTCTTGCCTTCGGCGGTCTTTGAGAAGCTCTCGTACCAGGTATTTTGCTGATCGCGACTGTAATCCGGGTAATCGTCGGGCTTGCGCGGCTCGTGGCGGATCGTCGCGAGCTTGCAGAATTCGGGGACCAGGTCAGACAGCTTGAAGCCCTGGGGGAGCGTTAACTTGCCGATGACGGGACGGCCGCTGCCGCCGATTTCGACGCGGACAGTCTGGCCGGGGCCCACATCCACGAAGACCGGGTTCGAGGGAATCCAGCCCCGATGGTCGGCGGTGTCCATGTATCGATAAACCGTGATTGCGCCGGGGGTGACCCGCTCGAGAACGAACCGGCCGCGCTCGTCCGTTCTGGTCTCGTAGCCAACCTGTCCGTGGAACAAAGCATTGTTTAGCCTGGCGCTGACCTTCTGGTTCGGGGCGATATTCTTGCCGACCTTGAGAACGCCCTCGATCCGGCACCAGGGGACAAGAGTTATGTCAAGGGACGTGACGAGCTGGTCGTGGGGGATCACTCCGAACCCCGTCTCGTGCACCATGACGATAGCGACGGACTTCTCCTGCGGTAGGAACGTGTAGCGGCCGTCTCTGTCAGTCCTCACGTGAGGGGGCGTTCCGACCACAAAACTGGTGACCAGGCGGCCATTCTGGATGCGCACATAGTTGTCGGAATCGCTCATCGCTACCTCGGCGCCGGCCACGGGTTTGCCATCGCGACCGCGTACGATTCCCGTGATCGTCTGGGCCTTGCGCAGCTTGAAGTCGTGAGCGATCTCCTCGGCGTCATCGCGGAAACCGAGAAGTTCGGCAGGCAGATAGCCTTCGGCTTCGATCCGGATCGAACGGTTGAGTCCCTGATCGGGAAACAGATCTCCCCGCAAATCGTACCGGCCGTTGCCCAGATGATGAACGCTCGGTCCCCGGAGCCACTCGACCAGGCTCCCAGGAGTGCGAGGGCCCCAGCCGGGAATCAGGCCGAAGCGTTCGATCGGCTGTCCGGTGACGGCATCCGTCACCGTGCCGTGCAGATGCAGCGGATGATGCAAGGTGAGAGTCACCTCGCGGTTGTTAGTCTCGAAGTGCCGTGCCAGCACCTCTTCGAATCCGTGCTTGTGGGCATCGAGTAGGATCGATCCCGACGTCGGGGCATCCGGCCACTCGAAACTCCCTTGGGCATCGGTGATGGCGCTCCATTCCAGACACCCATCCGACATACCTTCGGACGTTCTGATGGAAGCACCGGCCAGCGGCGTACCCTGAGCGTCAAGGGCCCGGCCTTTCAAGGGCACCCTGCGCGTCAGTTGGATCGTCTGCCGGGGTATCGACGGCGTGATCAGGACTTTACGAACGGCCGCGGCCAGGCCGGGCGCCTTCGCGGTCAGAGCGATGGAACGTTCCTCGGGATCGATCCAGTGGCCGAAATGAAACTGTCCGGAGGAGTCAGTTACGGTTCGATTCAGGAATCGTTCTTGAAGCCTCTGCTCGATCACCACTGAGGCCCCCGCTATCGGCTGGCCGTCCGGACCGAGGACCGAGCCGGCGATCGATACGCCCTGCTTCATCGTCAACATGACCGTACTCGCTCGCGCCGCTGTGGCCGGCACGTCCTTGATCGCCGTGACAAAATCAGGATGGCTGACTTGCAACGCGATCAATCGTGCCTCTTTGCCTTCCAGCGCCGAGGCCGGCAGGGAATCGGAGTGCCAGCCACCCTGGGCGTCGCTGACGGCGGCCGCAACCTCCTCCCCGTAACGCACTTCGAATGAGGGAAGCACGCGCGCTCCCGCGATCGGACGGCCCAGTTCGTCGACGACCTTTCCGCCCATCCGCAGGCCGCGTTCCAACCCCAGCACGTACGTTTCGGGGAGATTCCCGCCGTCCCAGCGGATCTGTTTCGGGACGTATCCGTCCGCGGCGGCCACGACTTCCACGTTCCCGAACGTCTCTGCCGCCAGGTCAATCGCATACTGGCCCGAGCCGTTGGTCCGTCCGATGATGGGAACATGGGACCTTCCGCCCCACGCTCGAACCCAGACCGACGCGTCTGGCAGCGGCTTGTTCTCCGCGGCGCTGCGGACTTCCAGAACGACCGTGCGGTTGTGCTCGGCCTTCTCGGGTTCCTGAGCCGCGACGGGCTCTGCGGCTTGATGGGCTGATACGGGCGGGGGTTCCGGAGCCGGGGCAGGGCGGTTGCCAAACCCGAAGGCTGCGAGCGAAGCGCCCAGCGCGACGGTGACGATCACGGCCGCCGCGATTCCCCGGTAGGCTGTTCCGGTCAAGCTGCGGGACCATTCGGCCAGACTGAAGCCAACCGCGGGAGCCGCTCCGGCTTGGCAGGCCGCTTCGCAAGCTCGCAGCGTCGCATCAACGAGCGGACGGTGTACGCCTGAAGGCGGCAGATGGGTCAGCAAGGATGCCAAGGTTGCGGGCTCGAGCCCCTTGCGTTCCAGACGACCGCGCAGCCGCTCCCGGCCGCGTGCCAGCCGGCTTTGAACCGTGCCCAGAGGACAGCCGAGGCGGTCAGCCGCCTCGGTGTAGGTCCGGCCCTCCAGGTCGCAGAGCACGAGGACATCACGGTACCGCCGCGGCAATCGGGCCAGTTCCGCGTCGATCAGGCTGAGCAGTTCGGCTTGCTCGGCCTTGAGTTCGGGCCCAGGCGCGGGATCTATGAGAATCCCGAGCTGATCGGGGTCGTCGCCAGCGCGCCCGCGGGCCTGTCCCCGCACTCGCAGTGCGACGCGGCGGGCCACGCCGTGGAGCCAGGCCGCCAGCCTGCGCGGGTCGCGAATCGAGCCGGCTCTTCGAGCCAGTACCAGGAACGTCGCCTGGAATGCATCCTCGACATCGTGCGGCTCGCGCAAGATCCGGCGGCACACCCCCAGCACCATCGGCCCGTGCGTGGCAACCAGCACGGCGAGAGCACGCCCGTCGCGGTGGTTCGCAAATCGCTCAAGGAGCGCTCGCTCATCCAGACCCGCGACGGTCCCTTGATTCAGTAATTGCTCGATCGACCGGAACAGGACGGCTGGCTCGACCGACATGGCTCGACTCCAGGATGGCTTGATACTCCTACCATCTTACTTACTGCGAGCATGCCGGCCGTTTGTTCCAAACTTTTCTCTGGCCCGCCCGTACGCCAGCCAGGCTCAGGCTTTTCTGTCCGGCCAGTGCAGAAGGGTCAGGCGAACCCAGTTGAGGGCGATCTTGGCGGACCGGTGCTGGATGATATCGCGGGGTTGCTCGGGGCCGATGTCCAGACGCCGGGTCTCGGTGCCCGCCGCCGTCGCCAGACCGAGGTAGACCAGGCCCACGGGCTTCTCGATGGTGCCGCCGCCCGGGCCCGCCACGCCAGTGGCGCTGAGAGCGATATCGGCCCCCAGGCGGGCGTGCGCGCCCTGGGCCATGGCGGCGGCAACCTCAGGGCTGACTGCTCCGTAGCATTCGATCAGGTCCGCGGGCACGTCGAGCAGCGTGGACTTGGCGGCATTCGAGTAACTGACCACGCCCCCCAGGTAAAATGGGCTCACTCCGGCGATGGCGGTGATGAGATGCGCGATCAGTCCCCCGGTACAGGATTCGGCTGTCGCCAGCGTGGCCCCGGTTCGTTCGAGCTGAGCGGCGACCGCATGGGGGACGTCGGTCGTGCCCTCACCGAGCACCAGGCTGCCAAATCGCTCCCGGATCAGCGCGGCAGTGGGCTCGGTTTGCAGCAGGGCTTCCGCCTCATCGGCTCCCTCGCCGCGAATCCGGAAGCTGATGGTCGCTTCGTGAGCCGTGATGCCGACCTCGGGCACGCGGTCCCGGGCGGTCAGATCCATGGCCTCTGCCTCGACGTCGGACTCGCCGCGGCCGAACAGATTGATCTTGCGCTCGATGATGACACGTTCCACCCACCCGCCCCGACGCAGCCGGGGCAAGACCTGCTCATGGTACATCACCCGCATCTCGGAGGGGATGCCCGGGAGGCACACAAAGGTCGTTGGTCCCAGGTCCATCCAGATTCCTGGTGCCGTGCCGACGCGATTTGGCAAAGGCTCTGCGCCCTCAGGGAACAGCGCCTGAACCTTGTTGCGATCGGCCATCGGCCGGTTCCGGCGGGCGAACATCGTCCGGATGGCTTCGAGCGATTCGGGATCTTCCCGCAACGAGACTCCGGCGGTCGCGGCCAGGGCCTCGCGCGTCAGGTCGTCCTGGGTTGGTCCCAGTCCCCCGGTCATGATGACCAGTTCGGCCCGGCCGGCCGCGATCCGGAAGGTCGCGACATGGTCGTCGAGCTGATCGCCAAGTGTCGTATGGAACGCGACCGGGATTCCCACGCAGGCCAGCTCCCGGCTCAGCCACTGGCTGTTGGTATCGAGTGACTGACCGCTGACGAGCTCGCTGCCGATTGCCAGAATCTCGGCCTTTTCAGGCATCAGACTGTCTCCTTGCATGGCGGCCGGATGTTGCGGCGACCGTTGGATCGTGGTGAACTAACCAATCTAGCAGCTTGAGTTCCGGACGGCATCCCAAAGTCGTAGAGCGGAATTCGTTCGCTCCCCCTGGAAAAACGATGTGAGCGTGGCGTCTCAAATATAGAGGAAGCACGCAGTCCTATGGCGAGTGTCCCGAGTGGCGAGGTGTGGTGCGGATGGAATCAATCGGGCCCGAGCTCCTGGGACGATTGTTCGACGCACACGCTGCGGCGCTCAAGCTTTACGCTCGGCAGTGGTGTGCCGGCGCCGATGCGGAAGATGTGGTGCAGGAGGCCTTTGTGAGTCTGGCCCGACAGCCGGCTCTGCCCGAGCACGTGGCTGCCTGGCTCCATCGAGTGGTCCGCAACGCGGCCATCTCGACGGCGCGAAGCTGGAGACGCCGGCTCGACCGCGAGGCAAGGGCCTCCAGCAAAGAGGCCTGGTTCTCTGCGGTCGACGATGCGATCGACGCCCAGACCGCCAGCCGGTTTCTGACGGATCTTGAACTCGACTGCCGGGAAGTCATCATCGCCCGTCTCTGGGGCGGGCTGACCTTTGAACAGATCGCCCATCTGCAAGGCTGTTCCTTGACCACGACTCATCGCCGTTATCAACGCGGCCTGGCCCGACTTCAAGAAAGGCTGGAGCGACCATGTTCCATCCCGACCAAGAACACCTGAGCCCGATCGAAGAGCGGCTCCGAACGTGGGTGCCAACTTCCGGCGGCCTCGACCGCGACCGGATGCTCTTCGAGGCTGGTCGGGGCCAGACTCGAGGACCCGTCCAGGCCGCGACCCAATCGCCTTTGTGGAAGTGGGCGGCCGCCGCCGCTCTGCTCCTGGCGTCGGCGTTCGGAATGGGCTGGCATCATGAAAGAAGCCAGCGCCGCAGCCTGGAGCTGGCGTTCGCAAGACAGTCATCGCCTGCGGCCGTCGAATCAAGGCCGGAGCTCATCACGCAACGACGGGAGCAAGAGCCTGCCGTCGATCCCACGAGCTATCTCGCTCTGGTCCGCCAGGTCAATCGGCTGGATGACGCGGCAGACCTCGAGCCGAAACGTACCGCGCCTGGCACTAACTCTGGAACTCGACCGGCCGACCAGCCTCGAACTGCACCGCTGCGACCCCGCGACTGGGATCGGGTGATCTCGCTCTGACCACTGAGAGCCCTTCATTTCCCTTGCTTGCTCGCCGGCCGAGTTATCGGCCGCGCATGTTTCGTTCTGCGCCCACTGGAAATCCCAGACGGGCTTGTCTACCACTCGAGGAGATCGACCGAAGATGCAAAACGACTTTCAACGAATTGTGATGTCCCAGCTTCTCTGGAGCCTGTTACTGCTCGGCGCACCGGGAAAGCTCCTGGCTCAACCCAAGGAGTTGCCGGTCAGCCCCGCGGAGCAGCCCGCGCCGTGCCTTGCGTTACCGGCTTTTACCGATCAGTTCCGAGCTCATCCCCGGGGACGCTGCTCCCGTGTACTTGAGGTTGCGGTCTGAGCTTAACGACGCCAGGTGGAAACAGATGCAGGAGAAAGCCGACGCCTGGAGTTCAGTGCCGCTGGAGAAGTTGCCGATCGCGGAAGCACGCCAGCTAGTGGACGAGTGGGCCGGCAGGATCAAGCTGCTGAGAATCGGCACGCGACGACAATACTGCGACTGGAGTTACCCTCTGGCCGAGCAGCGACTGGAGATCATCGAGATCCTGCTGCCGGATTGCCAGGAAATGAGGCAATGGGCCCGCTTGCTCTCCGTCAAGGCCAGAGTTCAGACGACCGAGCACGCTTATGATCAGGCCATCGATACGATTGAGACCGGCCTGGCATTTGGCCGGCATGTCGGCCAGGGGCCGTTCTTGATCAACAACCTCGTGGGCATTTCGATTAGCAGCTTGATGCTCGATCGTGTCGAGGAACTGATGTCACAACCTGGATCCCCCAATCTATACTGGGCGCTGACGGCTCTTCCGCAGCCGCTTGTGAGTATGCGGGAGGCACTTGAGCTCGAGCAGAGAATCGGCGAGAACCTCGTCCCTGAATTGACCCTGACTGAGGAGACCCGCTCCCGCGCCGAGTGGGGCGTCTTGCTCGAGAACCTTTACGGTCGGCTGCGCCGCCTGGCAGAGAGCATCACGAGCGACCCAAAGGCCAACGCCAAGCTGCGTGCACAGCTCGATCTCGACCTGGCGTCGTTCAAGAAAGAGAATCTCGGTACGTCGCAGGATTTCTTGAAGAAGACCCACCACCTTAACGCTGAGCAGGTGACGGCGATGTCGGAAGACGAAGTCATCGCCCGGGCCCTCGTGGGCCAGTACAGAGACTTTCGCGACGATCTGTACAAGATCAGCTATCTCCCCTGGCGGGAGGCGAGGAAAAGGAAGACCGAGGCCGAGCACCTGCTCAAGTCCGTGAAACCCGGGCCGCTGACGGTCCTTGCCGAGCTTCAATCGTCGGTCATGAACTGTCTTGAAGCCCAGGTGAAGCTCGACCGACGGGTCGCCGCGCTGCGGGTCGTGGAAGCAGTCCGGCTGTATGCGGCGTCGCACGACGGCAAGTTGCCCGAGGAATCGGGCCAGATTACCGAAGTGCCCATACCCGACGATCCTGCCACCGGCAAGTCCTTCGAGTACCGCCGTGATGGCGTCGCCGCAGTTCTGAGTCTGCCCGATGCCGGAATGTCGGGAAAGCCCATGAATCCCTACCGGATCACGGTCAGGAAGTGAATCGGTGAGCCGTCATGAAGCCCGGTCGCTCAGTCCGCTACTGTCCAGTTTTCGAACCTCCACGTCCCATCAGTGTCCGCTCATTTGTGCGGGAATTCTCGAGAACCCGGTTGCCGGGTGCTGGTGTTTGTTGGTTATGATGACTCAAGCGGAGTCTTTGCCGACTTTCCAGCCGAAGTTCCTACGCCAGGGAGACAACGGATGGGGCGGGGAGTTCGTACATCATGGCTGTGAGCGTTCTGGAACGTCCGACGCTTGTGCTCAACCGCCACTGGCAGCCAGTTCATGTGGCCACTGTGGCGCGGTCGCTGGTTTTACTCTGGAACCACGCCGCTCACGTTGTTGATCCCGATAATTTTCAACTCTATTCGTGGGCCGACTGGGCCAAGCTGACACCCCAGGACGGCGAACTGTTCATACGCACGGTCCGGTTTCGCCTCCGGGTTCCCGAGGTTCTCACCCTGACGCGGCACGATCGGCCGCGGTACAACGCCGTCACCTTCAGCCGGCGCAATCTCTTCAAGCGCGACCACTCCACCTGCCAGTACTGCGGCGGCAGGCCGGGTACGGCGGAGCTGACCATCGACCACGTGATTCCGCGCTCTCAGGGGGGGCAGACCACCTGGGAGAACTGCGCCCTGGCGTGTGTCGCATGCAATGCCCGGAAAGCCAACCGCACGCCCGAACAGGCCAGCATGAAGCTGCGGAGAGTACCGCACCGTCCCGCGTGGAAGCCGCTCTATGACGCCTCGTCGATCCGCATCGCCTCGTGGTCGCGGTTCTTGAGCGATGCCTACTGGAACGTGCCGCTGGAAGACGCCGATTGAACTTTCAGCACGGGCCATGCCGCCTGCAACGAAGCTGGCGTACTCAGAGCCTTCCTCGTCGAATCGGGTCATACCCGCCCGCTGGTCGCCCTATCGGTCCGTTTGCCGAGTAGCTCGTCGCGAGCAATTGGAATCTCCGGCGGAGCCTCGATGCCCAGCCGGACAACGCCCCCCTGAATCTTGACCACGGTCACCACGATCGAATCACCGATGTGTATCCGTTCCGAATCCTTGCGTGACAAAACAAGCATCGCGCGCCTCCATTACGCCGAGTTGGGAAAAACGACACATTGAGCTCGAATCCTGAGCGGGACTACCGCATGGAACCATGAAATCGTTCCAGTTTCACTTTCACCGCGGATCCACCGAGTTGTGTTGGGACGAAACGTGACAGACTGGCGAGAGCGACTCGACTCACGCGACCGATCGCCGGCTGCATCAAGGAATCGCTGATCTGTGATCGGATGCCTACCTGGCTCACGCGTCTCTTTACCGAGGACTTCGTATTCGGAACGGTCGACGGGACGCGGGCGCTGCTCAGCTCGGAGACGAGTAAGTTGCCCACGGGAGATCCCCGTCCCGTGACAAGGTCGTAACCGAGTGTGGCGTGGTGTCCGTTGGAGCCGATCGTGATATCGCGAAAGTCGGCCGTTGAGGCCGCATAAAGCAGGGGGAGAGTCTGGGTTGGTCCGTCGAGAGTTCCCAGGCCGGCAAGAGCGCGTCCCTGGTCAGCCACGGCGATCAAGCCGCTAAGCAACTGGGTGGCAAGGCTCGTGCCGCCAAAGATGCCCAACGACGCCCTGCCGCTCGATGGATCGAGCACGACGACAGGCACACCCGTGTTGGGGTCGGCCAGCATGGCCAGGTCGGGTGTCGAGCGCCGGCCCTTGTGCTGGACCGATTGCTGAAAGGCGGGTTCGGGTTCGAGCACGCTATAACCACCACCGCTGCCCGACCAGGCGGTTTCCTGCTGGGTGTTGCCGGCAGCGTCGACGTAAAGCGATGCGCCGCCCACGCCCACGACGTTCGGGGATGAGGCCGGCCAGTTTGCGCCATAGCGCGATCCGGCATCTCCGCTGGCTGTCACGAAGGTCACGCCGGTGTGCCCGGCGGGGGTCGTGAAGATCGGATCGTAACTTGTCTGGCCTCGGAACTCGCTGCCTCCCCAGCTCATGGATACGACGGAAACGCCGGGGAGATGGCGGGCGTCGTTCACCGCGTTCATCAGATCACTTGTATTGTCAGAGGCAGCCTCGACCACGATGATCGTCGCTTGTGGTGCCATCACATGACTCCATTCCACATCCATCGCCTCTTCCTCGGCCCATCCCAGGTTCGTCTTCGTGCCAGCCAGGTCTATCTGAAGCAGTTCCGGATTGGATAGACCGTAGATGCTGTCGAAAGCCTGCGACTCGATGTTGACAAAGGGGTTATGGTATGCCCCAACGATCGCGATTGTCTGACCGGCTGCCGTTCCCTGGATCGTTTGTCCGCCGGCACTGAACTCGATGGCGTTCATTCCATAGGCCTGTCTGACCTGCGTCGGGGTCAGCACCGAGAGCAAGCTGCGGTCCTCGAGAGACTCACACCACGCGCGGAGCGTTCTACGAAGTCGTCGACTCATGGAGCGGTTCCCGGTTGCTTCGGCTTGACGAGCGCCATAGCGTCGTGGTGAGCGTCACAGTATCAACGCAGTTCGACTGTGTAAGAGTACAAGAATTCTGGAATTTGAAGCGCGGCTTTTTACGTTTTTTTACAAAGGGAAGCCGTCAAGATTGCCATGCATGGTAATGGTTGCATTCACGAACGACCAGGAACGGCTCACTCGCAACCCCGAACGGACGGATGCTGCGCGGTATCGGCATATCCATCCTTGTATTGAAAAAATAGCTCGCTTATGAGGATTCGGTGAAAGAGGGACCACCGAGTCGTGAAACCGTGTACGCTGCGAATTGCTGCCGCGCGGAGGGGCAAACACAAGGAGGAGTAAAAGCCGGGTTGGCTGTGTCAAAACCTACTTTACATTCTTGCTATGTATGAGAAAGATAGTGGTTTGCTCGATTGCAGGTGTATGTGCCCAGCGGGCGGGGGAGACGAACCGTGCATGAGGAGGCGATTCGCAAGGCGGACGTGCTGATCGCGGCTCTTGGTTACATACGCAAGTTTCATGGCCGGTTCACCGTCATCAAGCTGGGCGGGTCGGTCATGGAAGATCCGGGATCACTTTCCGCCCTGCTGGTTGACATCGTCTTCATGCAGACCGTGGGGATGCGCCCCGTGGTTGTTCACGGCGGCGGCAAGGCGATCACCGTGGCGATGGAACAGGCCGGGTTGACTCCGCGCTGGGTCAAGGGCCGACGGTACACGGACGACGCGACGCTCGAGATCGTTGCCAGGGTGCTCGCGGAGGAGATCAACGCCGACATCGAGCGGCACATCAACAAATTCGGCGGACGGGCTTCCGGGCTGCACCACAAAACCCACCAATGCCTGTACGGCCGCAGGCTCATGCTTCCCGATGGAGAAGGCACTCTGGTGGACCTGGGTCGGGTTGGTGATGTGACGGAAGTGGACACCATCCCGATCGAAAATCTTTGCCTGGCGGGTGTTGTGCCCGTGCTCCCGTCGCTGGCCGAGGATGAAGACGAAGAGGGTAAGCTCCTCAATGTCAACGCCGACACCGCGGCGGCGGCGGTGGCCCAAGCGCTTCGGGCCGAGAAGCTCGTCTTCCTCACCGACACGCCCGGTATCCTGATGGACCGTAACGAACCCAGCAGCCTGATCTCGGGTCTGACTCCCGAAGGCTGCCGCGAGCTCATTGCCCGCGGAGTGATCGATAAGGGGATGATCCCCAAGGTAGAGGCCTGTCTGAACTCGATCGAAGCGGGCGTGCTCAAGACCCACATTATCGATGGGCGGCTCCGCCACTCGTTGCTGCTGGAAATCTTCACCGAGAGCGGGGTCGGTACCGAGATCGTCCGCGATGAAAACCCTGAGTCGATTTCGAATCAGGGCCGGCGCCCCGTTCTGGTCCGTTGACCGTCCCGCCGCCTGCCGACGGGCAGTGCCTGCGTCAGAGCATTTTGACCTGTTCTCTTGCCCCGGGAGTCCCAGCCTTGGCTCAAGCACAACTGGCTCATCAGACTTCTCAGGACACGATCGCCCAGTTCGCGCGGTTCGTCATTCCCAATTACCGGCGATTCCCGGTGTGTCTGGTCAGAGGCGAAGGCTCGTGGGTCTGGGATGCGGAGGGGCACCGCTACCTTGATTTCTTCCCGGGCTGGGGCTGCAATCTGCTTGGCCACTGCCCGCCCCACGTCGTCGCCGCGATTCGAGACCAGGTCGGCCAGCTTATCCACGTTCCCAATACGTGGTACATGGAACCTCAGGGGGCGTTTGCCCAGTCGCTTTCCGAGCGTTCGCTGGGTGCCGATCCCCATCCCGCCCAGTGCTTCTTCTGCAACAGCGGCGCCGAGGCGAACGAGGCGGCGATCAAGCTGGCGCGGGCGTACGGACATGCCCAACGCCGATTCAAGATCGTCACGATGGAAGGGGGATTCCACGGCCGGACCTTCGCAGCCCTGACGGCCACGGCCCAGCCCAAGTACCATGCGGGCTTCGAGCCGATGGTGCCGGGCTTTGTGTACGTGCCCTACAACGACATTGCCGCCGTTGCCAATGTTTTGGACCACGAGACCGCCGCGGTACTGGTGGAGCCGATCCAGGGCGAGGGTGGTGTGAACATTCCCCATCCCGACTACCTGCCTGGGCTTCGCAAGCTCTGCGACGAGCGCGGCGTTTTGTTGATTCTCGATGAGGTTCAAACCGGCATGGGGCGCACCGGTCACTGGTTCGCATTTCAACAATATGGCAGCTCCGCCGAACCCGATATCCTGACCTGTGCCAAGGCCCTGGCCGGCGGGATTGCCGCGGGTGTGATGATCGCGCGTGCTCAGGTGGCCGAGGTACTCAAGCCGGGCATGCACGCGTCGACATTTGGCGGCAACCCGATCGCCTGCCGCGCGGGGATGGCCACGATCGAGATGATCGAGGACGACGGGCTGCTGGAGCGTGGGCTGACAATCGGCGAGCGGTTCCGCAGCCAGTTCGAGGCACTCAAGCGGGAGCTTCCCGAGCGCATCCGCGACGTTCGGGTTCGCGGGGTGATGATCGGTCTCGACCTGACCTTCGACGCCACGGAAGTGGTTTCCGAATGCCTGAAGCGCCGGCTGCTGGTCAACGCCACGCATGGCCACGTACTGCGGCTGTTGCCGGCACTCACGATCAGCGATGAGATGATCGACCAGGGTTGCGCGATCCTGGCCGACGTGCTGCGGGAGGTGGTGGTTTGAAGTTAGAGTCGGAAAGTCCCTCAGAGATGCTCGAGGTGGGGCCGATGGCGGGATCGAGCAAGAGCATTGGAGGTTCATCTCCGGCCGGTGATGCCGACCGCGCTGGCGACGGCGTCGGGGTCTCAACGGGCCCGCGTCATTTTGTCTCGCTCTTCGACCTGACGACGGCCGAGGCCGCCGAGTTGCTGGATCGCACGGTGCGCCTCAAGGGTGGCGCGCTCAACGACCATCGCACGTCGCTGCTGCTGGGGCGGACACTTGGCCTGATCTTCGAGAAGCCCTCGTTGCGGACGCGGGTGAGCTTCGAGGCGGCCATGGCCCGGCTGGGTGGCAACTCGATTTTCCTGCGTGGCAAGGACGTGGGCCTGGGGGTTCGCGAGAGCGTTTCCGATTTTGCCCGTGTGATCAGCCAGTATGTCGACGTGCTGGCCGTTCGCACATTTTCACAATCGATCGTCGAGGAGCTTGCCCGCCACGCGGTGGTTCCGGTCATCAATGCCCTGTCCGACAGCTCGCACCCGTGTCAGGCCATGGCCGACATGGTGACCACCCTCGAGCAGTGCGGATCGCTGGCCGGCCGCAAGCTCGTCTTCGTGGGCGACGGCAACAACGTGGCGCGGTCGCTGGCCCTGGCCTCGGCACTGATGGGCTTGGAGTTCGTATTGACCTCACCCCCCGGTTATGAGTTTCCTTCTGCCTTCGCGACGCGATTCACGACTCAGTTTCCCCGTGTGCCTCTGGTCGTCGAGCCCGATCCGCGAAAGGCCGTGAAGGGCGCCGACGTGGTTTACACCGATGTCTGGGCGAGCATGGGTCAGGAACAAGAGGCCGATCAGCGACGCGAAATTTTCAAGCCGTACCAGGTGAACGAGGTCTTGCTGGCACGTGCCCGACCCGACGCGATTTTTCTGCATTGCCTGCCTGCCCACCGGGGCGAGGAAGTGACCTCGGGGGTCCTTGACGGCCCGCACAGCCGGATCATTCCCCAGGCCGCCAACCGGATGCACTTCCAGATGGCTTTGCTGCTCTGGCTGCTGGGTGCGGGAAAGCCTTGACCGACCAAACGATCAGAAAGCCTGCCATGACACGCGTTGACGGCCGCGCCAGCGGCGACTTGCGGTCCATCACGATCGAGCGCGGATTCATTGCCAACAGCCCGGGCAGCGTGCTCTTTCGCGCCGGGGCGACGGCCGTGCTGGTCGACCGCGCAGCTCTCGGATTCCGTACCGCCGTTCCTGGAGGGCAAGGGGGTTGGCTGGCTGACGGCCGAGTACGCCATGTTGCCAGGCAGTACGCCGGGCCGCAAGCGGCGGGGAACCGACGGCCGGGCCACCGAGATCCAGCGGCTGATCGGCCGCAGTCTTCGCGCCGTGATTGACACCCGGGCTCTCGGGCCGTGGACGATTCACGTGGACGCCGATGTGATCAACGCCGACGGCGGCACGCGCACGGCCGCGATCACCGCCGCATTCCTGGCAGTGGCCGACGCGGTTCGCCGCCAGTTCGGCGAGCAGACTGGGGCGATCCTGCGCGATAGTGTCGCCGCGGTGAGCGCGGGAATCATCGGCGGCGAACCGCTCCTGGATTTGAATTATCCCGAAGATTCCCGCGCGGAAGTCGATCTCAACGTGGTCCGGCTGGGACGGGGCGGCCTGGTCGAGGTGCAGGGCACCGGCGAGGCGGGCGTATTTTCCCGCGCCCAGCTTCAGAAGCTCCTGGATCTGGCCGAAGCCGGAATCGACCAGTTGGTCCGGCTCCAACGCGAGGCACTTGGTAACGATTGGCTCTGGGAAAAAAGCTCCACGAGCGGATTGTGATTGGCTACAAACGTCTTCTTGATAACGATTTAAGAAAGAATCCGAATCGGTCTGGGCAAGCTCGGGTACTTTTGCTAAAGTTCCGCCCGTAGATTGCCGGGCTGTTGATTGACCGGTCCCGGATCCAGGAGCAAGCACCCCGAGCCCGGGGGGGCCCGACCCGATTCTCTCAATCCCTAACACCGATGATCCGACAAGGAAGGGGATCGTCCATGAAAACTCTGATCAGCGCACTTGCACTTCTCGGCACTCTGGCGGCCTGCCCTGCATGGGCTCAGACCGCGGCACCAGCGCCCGCACCGGCCGGCGCGCAACCGAAATCACCGTTCTTCTCGCCGATTCCCGCCGATGCGACTCAGGCTTCGGGAACCGGCACGATGAACCGCGTTTTCCCCAATGCTACCTCCCTGCCTGAGCCGACGCCCGCCGACGAGCTCAAGGCACCGACCATGGAGCTGCCCAACGACCCGATCGAGCCCTGGCTGCTCACCAAGGAGGCCGGTCCGTTCATGGTCCTGGCCAAGACTTTCCGCGGCCCGGACTGCGACAAGATGGCTCTTGCGCTGGCCAAGGAGCTACGCGGCAAGTATGGCTTGCCCGCATATATCCTGCGATCCAAAGACTTCCCTGGCCGAAGCAACATCCGGGGTGTTCCGCCGACCGCCGAGCCCGTCGTGGACCGGCCCAATATCGCGGTTCCCGAGAAATACCGCACCTACGACGAGGCGGCCGTGTTGGTAGGCAACGAGAAGACGGAGCAAGACTCCGCGCTCCTCTTGCACAAGGTCAAGAAGATCAGGCCGGATTGCCTCAACGCAATGCCGTCGATGTTCAAGTGGCGGAACGGTCTGGGCACAGCTCTGCGCACGACCAATCCCTATGTGGCTGCTCAGTATCTCTATCCGCGCAAGACGGACCGGCTGGTCGTGCAGATGAATCAGACCTCGCGGAGCATCGCCAACTGCCCGGGTCAGTATAGTCTCCAGGTGGCCGAGTTCTCCGGACGAGCCACGTTCGACGCCAAGGACGAGCGGTTCCAGGGCATTCTGAACCTCAAACGAAGCCCACTGGCGACGGCCGGCGAGGACGCGGAGCGGCTGGCCGACCGGCTGTCCAAGGATCCGGACATCCAGAAGCTGGGACAGCCGATCTATGTCTATCATGACCGGACCTCCAGCCGGGTTTACGTCGGCTCGTTCAGCGCGAAGCAAGATCCGGCTGCCGTTGCAGTGCGAGACTCGCTGCTCAAGCTGGCTGTGCCGATGCTCGACCGCAAGCGGTCAACCGGCGGCATGGACACCATGATCGTTCCCGCGGGAATGCTGACCGACCTCGCCGATATCAAGTCCAAGTTCCTGCAATAAGCGATCTTCGAGCGACCGAGGACGCATACCCGGGGGACCCTTCCCGCGGGGCTCGAATTGCGAGACAATGAGACGTCGTCACCCAGGTCAACCAAACCCGGGTGACGACGTCGCTTTGTGTCGGTTCGATCTTCGAGCATGGCGACGCCGATCCGTCCGTCACCCAGACCCGGCAGCGTTCCATGAGTTTTACCGCACAACCGACTGGCTCATTGACCCTTGTCCTGGGCTCGCGAAACCGCAACAAATGCCGCGAGATGGCCGAACTGATCAGGCCTCCCTGGGAACAAAGCCGCCAGCTCGCCTGGCTCACAATCCGTTCGCTCGATGAGTTTCTCGACGCCCCGGAAGTCGACGAGAGCGCCGAGACTTTCGCGGGCAATGCCCGCAAGAAGGCAAGCGAGCTCGCCCTGGCCCTGAACCACTGGGTTCTCGCCGACGACTCGGGCCTGGCCGTCGATTCGCTGAAGGGCGCCCCGGGTGTGCTCTCGGCCCGCTATGCCGGTGAGCCTTGCGACGACGACGCGAACAACTGCAAGCTGCTGGAAGCGCTCGCTGCCGTGCCCGACGACCGCCGCGATGCTGCATTTCGCTGCGCCCTGGCCGTGGCCGATCCGTCCGGTCAGATCCGGCTCGAATCCGAGGGTGCGTGCCGGGGCAGGATCATCCGCGAGGTCCGGGGCGCGGCGGGTTTCGGCTACGACCCGCTCTTCCTGATTCCGGAATATCACAAGACGTTTGGGGAGCTCAGCCCGCTGGTCAAGCACCAGCTCAGCCACCGCTCGCGCACGTTTGCCCACCTCCGCCCCGACCTGGAGCGGCTGATCGACGAGGTGCTGGCGAGCGGCTCTTGAACTGCACAGACCAGAACACCTTGTGGCGGAAAATCTGTTAGAATCCATGGGTCGGCAGCCGTGCGCCGCCTTCCTTCCCCGGACCATGATGGTCCTGCCCTCCCTCCAGAATGAAAGGGCGTTCTTATGTTTCACAGATCCGTGACTCGGCGGGAACTGTTCCGGTCGTCGCTCATTGGTGGAGCGGCACTGGGCCTGGGAGGTCCGGCCGCCGTCCTGGCCAGGTCGGCACGGCCTGATCCGGCGTCTGCAGCCGCGACCCGCGTGGCGTTGACGGCCGGCGAGGATCATGCGGGCATTGTCTTCGAGGGCTTGCGGCTTCTGAAGGATGATATCGCCCGGGCAATCGGCGAGAAGCTCGTCGTCATCAAGCCCAACTTCGTGTCCATGGACCATCAACTCGCTGCCACTCCGGCCCCGGCCGTCGAGGGCATTCTCGAGTTCCTCAAATCGATCGGCAAGCATCGCAATGTCGTCATCGCCGAATCGGCCGCCAATGGGCCGACCCTGGACGGCTTCTCCAACTACGGCTACATGCCGCTTGCCGGAAAGTACGAGGCCAAGATCGTCGACCTCGACCAGAGTCCCGTCGAGATTGTGCACGCGGTCGACCAGAACGACATGCGGCCGCACCCGATCCGGGTGGCCCGCCTGTTGCTGGATCGAAACAACTTTGTCATCTCGGCCGCCAAGATCAAGACCCACGACCGCGTGGTCGCCACCTTGTCGCTCAAGAACATCGTCGTCGGAGCACCCATCAAGGATCTGGGTTTCCGCTGGGGGCCAGGCGGCAAGGCGGGCGCATCGACCGACAAGCCGATCGTTCATGGCAACGGCTTCCACGGTCTGCAATACAATCTCTACGCCCTGGCGCCGAAGCTGCGCCCGGATCTTGCCGTCATCGACGGCTACCAGGCGATGGAAGGCAACGGCCCCGTGGGAGGCACGCCGGTCGAGCACCGTGTCGCCGTCTCCAGCCTTGACTGGCTGGCCGCCGACCGGGTCGCGGTGGCACTCATGGGCATTGAACTCGCCAAGATGGGATACCTCAACTACTGTGCTAATGCCGGCATGGGCGAGACCCACCTCGAACGGATGGAAATCCTCGGCGCCCGTGTCTCCGACCATGTGCGCCCCTACCGCCTGGCCGACAACATCGACAAACAGCTCGAATGGATGAAGCCGCTGCGGGGGTGAGCGGTAATTCATCAGGGCTCAAGAAACTCTTTCTCAAACTTCGTCCGTAGCGCGGGGGTGTTTCGTTGCTGGATCACCTCCGCGATTCGCTGGCGAAGCTTGGGATCATGAGCGTGGATCTTGAGTGTTGAAAGGGCCGAGAGGGCGGCGGGTTCGGGGCCGGTGGAGACGAGGTCAATCAGGAAATCGGTCGCGGCAGGCAGGCGCAACATGACCATGGCAAGGAGGACGGTTTCGCGGAGTGTTGCCGGCGGCTGACTGACCCAAAACTGCCGCAATACATCGAAAGCTGAAGGCAGCCTCGAGCGGCCCAGGGCCAGAACCGCGGCCTCGCGAGTCCCGGTGTCGTGCCTTTCGAGGAAACTCGCGACCAAAGAGAGATTCTCCTTGGGATCAACGGCGAGCAGCCCGCAAAGGCACTCGGAGAGGACCTCCGGCTCGCTGTCGCCCAGCTTGGCTTTGAGCCTCAGGATCAGGCCCGCCGACTCGGAGCCGTAGCAACCCAGAGCCTGGGCCGCGGCGCCGCGCACGTCTTTTTGCGGGTCGAGAAGCGCATCGACCAGCAGCGTGTGCAGACCGTGCACGTTGATTCGCGTCAGAGCCAGAAGCGCTGCGGCGCGAAGTGGCGCGGCCGTATCGACGGGCGGGCCCCAGGCTGGCTCCTCCTGGACATGGTGTGCGGCCTTCAGAAAGACGTTAGCCTCTTCGTACTCGAACTTCTCGAGAGCCTGAATCACGGCCAGCTTCGCCCGGCAGAGCTTATCGGTCTTGACCGGATCGACCAGGAACCGATCGAACGCGGCCTCGAGCGCCGGGGCGAGCTCGGTGAGGCCTTGATCGACGGCAATCGCCGCGGCTGCGGACACGATCAGGTTCGACTTGTCGTTGATGGCGATCTTGAGCTCGACCGTGAGTTCCGGCGACGGATCCCGATCGCGGAGCCGGCGAACCGCGGCGAGCTTGTCGTCAACGGAAAGACGCTTGGCCATGAGTTGTGGCTCAGCTCAGGGGGTCCAGCAATACATCAATACCTTCGATTTCGCGTCTTCTTCCAGGAAGACGAGATACGAACCATCCTTGTTGCGATGAGCGCGCAGGCACTCGCGAATATCTTGGAGACCGATCTCCCCGACCTCGCTCGAAGGCTCCATGAAGCCAATGTTCGCACCATCGGTCAGGCGGAAAACCTCGATATGCCCGGTCGCGAATCTCAGCTCCTTCGACGCCCCCGTGTAGGGCACGAACAAATAGTCTCCGGCGATGTCGAAACCCATCGGCTCGCACGATTCGTGACCGTGGGAGCCTTTGGCATAAGGGGCCACGATTGTCCACCGCGGCTTCGGATCGGGGCTGGTCCAGCGGTCGAACCGGGTGATCACGGGGCCCATCGGCTTCCAGTGCTGGTTGGCGTGCTCCCTGGTTGTCCCCCCAAGATACATCGTGTCACTTGCCGGATCGTAGCGCAGCCGCTTGATCCGATCAAATCCGGAAGGCTTGGGGAAAACGTGCCGCGTCTGGAAGTTCCATTCCGGGTTGCCAGGCTGGTCGATGCCGACGAGCGGGAAGCGCATGATGCCCTCCGTCTCGGTGGCCAGCCAGACGGTTCCCTGATCGTCGACCCACCAGCCCTGTGCCTCGGGAAGATCGGCACCGCCGCTGGAAAGAAACTCGGACTGATCGAGGGAACCGTTGCCGTTGGCGTCGCGCCAGATCCATGCGCCCTGAGCCGGCTGGTTCGCGGGCCAGCCGTCGTTTTTTTCGGTCCGGATATGCCGCCGTGCGAAGAAGCCCGACGGAATGGCGATCTCACCATCACTATCGTCGCCGAATCGATAGACCTGGAGGTACTCAGAGTTCATATCGAGGACGAACAGGATTCGCCGGCCGTGGATTCTGCGCACCCAGGCGCCGGCCGACCAGAGGTGCAGGCGGGGGTCGTCGGGATACTTGAAGCGATGGACCGTGTAGCCACGATAGGCCCAGTCATGCCCGGCCATGGCGGCATGCCGAAGCTGGAAATGTTCTTCCTTGGTGTAGACATCTTCATCCGATTGCGGGTCGACGTCGGCCATGTCGACGAACTCGAGCCCGAAGAGCCGCCAGCGTAGCGTGCCGTCGGGTTTGTAGCTCTCGAGAACTGTGCCGCCGCCGCCGGTCTGGCCGTCGCTGGCGACGTACAGATTTCCCTCGGCGTCTCCGCCCACGGCCGACGGGTCGTTGAACTTCAGGCGGTCAAACCGGCCAGTCACTCCCGAATAGATGCCGCCTTTCGCACCAAACAGGGACTGGAGCGTGGGCCTGGAGTCCAGGTGCGAATAGATCCGAACTTGCTGAGCAAGTCCCTGGTCGGCCACGAATAACCGATCTCCCATGGCGTCGGCCCCGAGCGCGGAGGGTGCAACTTCGGGCGGGAACTCGATTGCATCCAGCAGCGTCTTGCCTTCCGGTGAATAGTGAACCACGCGCGCCGGCTGACCATCATGCGCCGCCCGCAGCATCCAGAGCGTACCGTTGCGGTCAAGCACCAGCGGGCCGGCGCGACCCACGTTCCAATGTCGCACCGGGGCCATCGTTTCGGCATCAAAGACCTTGATCGACGATGTCGCCTGCTCACTGACAAAAAGCCTGTGTTCATCGGCCGCCAGTCCGGCGATCTGGTTGTGGCTTTGATCCGAAATCTCGGCGACGACCAGAAATCCGCCTGCAAGCGTGTCGCCCTTACCCCCCTTGGCGCCGAGGAATCGCGCAGCGCGAGTGATATCGGCCCGGCTCCGACGTGAGACACCAATCCAGCTTTGGCCTTTGGGCGGCCATGTCTCGGTGTCTTTGAGACCGCCTCCCTCGTTCTCGACCTTTTGACCAATAAAGACGTACCGGTTATTGAAGGCGATCGCCCTTCCCCCTTCATAGCCCCAGCCGTGGGTGTGGCGGGCGATGCCGACGACGTCGCCGTTCTTGTAAACACCGACGTTCCGACCGGCTTCATCCCATTCCACGTTGGCGTAAACGGTGCCGTCTGGCGCGACGGCCAGCGCATGGATATCCTGCTGCACCCATTTTTCGGCCCCCGGAAAGCTGTTGCCAGGCCAGGAGACCACGACGTTCTTGAGCGGCTCGCTGGCGGGAGCTGGCTTGCCGAGAACCAATGCGACCAGAAGAACGGACAGGCAGGCTTTCAGGAGCATGATCCTCACGTCTTCGGAGAGTCCAGAAGGCTATCGAAGTGGCTGCATACGGGCAGTCCGTGGAAGCTCATTCTAACATAGCCTGAGCTCTCGACCCTCAATACGCACAAAAAAACAAACGCCCGCCGGCAGTGAACCCGGTGGGCGTTTGCTGTTGTGGAGCGTCGAAGAACTGTGATGGATCACGCGGTCGAGGGCCGATGCCCGCGACTCAGTGCTGGAACAGACTGCTCAGCCGCCCGAAGAGGGGGTGGTGGCTGTCGCATGGGTCGCAAGGAGGCACGGTGCACGAAGGCAGCGACTGGCTCGAAGCGACCACGCTCTGGGATGACGGCAGCACGGCGGCCGGCTCGCAGTAAGTCGTCACCGGCACGCGGACGCACACCTCGACCGGCACCTGCTTGCAAACCGTCTTCGGCACGCAGATCGTCTTGGTCTCGGCCACCTGCTTCTGCACGGTCACCGGGCACATGATCGTCTTGGGCTCGACGACTTGCTGACAAGTGGTGTAAGGAACCTTGCGTACGCACTGAACGGCCTGCATCTCGCAGACGGTCTCGCAGACGGTCTTCACGCAGGGCTGCGATACCATCTCGCAATAGGTCTGGCAGACTTTCTTGACGCACGGTTCGGCCACGGTCCGGCAGGTGGTCACGGGAACCTGGCAGGTCCGGGTCTCGCAAACGTTGCGGCAGGTGGTCACGGGAATCTGCTTGACCTGCTGCTCGGTCACCATCCGGCAAACGGTCACAGGCACGCGCTTGACGCACGTCTGGGGAACCATTCGCGTGACGGTGCAGGGGACCTGCTTGCTCACGGTCTCGCGGACGGTCCGCGTGACGGTGTAGGGAACCTGCTTGGATTGCTGTTCGGGAACGTAGCAGGTCACCGTGTAGGGATCCTGACGGTACTCGGTCCGATTGCACATCTTGGTCACGGTCACCGGCACGCAGCGATTGACCGTGCGGGCCTCGGTCGAGCAAACCGTGTAGGGCACGGTCTTGTAGCAGGTTTCCTGGACCATCCGGCAGACAGTCACGGGCACTTGCTTGACCTGTTCTTGCGCGACGTACTCGCAAACCGTGTACGGCACTTGCTTGGTGACTGTTTCCTGGACAGTCCGGCAGATGGTAACGGGCACCTGCTTGACCTGTTCCTCGGAAACCATCGTGCAGGTGGTGACGGGCACTTGCTCGGTGATCGTGGTCGGGACCTTCTTGCAAACCGTGACCGGCACTTGCTTCTGGATGGTCTGCGACTCATAGACCGTGCAGTTCACGTTGTCGACAACGGTCCTGGGACACCAGACCTTCTTTTCGCAGACGGTCGGCGGGCACTGGACCAAGCAGCCGTTCACGCAGACCGTTTTGCCCGGGATTGTGGACTGCTGTACCACCCATTCGCCGCACTCGCGCGTGACCTGCTTGGTCACCGTGCGGGGCACGCAGACCGTCTCGCAGACGTTGCGATACTGGGTCTCTTGAATGGTCTGACAGACCGTCTTGCACACGGTCTTCATCGTCGTCGTCTGGACGGGGCGGCAAACGGTGTAGCGGCACTCTTTCATCACGGTCTCACGCACGGGGCGGCAGACCGTGTACGAGCAGGTCTTGATCTCGGTCCGTTGCACCGGCACCCGCACCGTGTATCGGCATTCCTTCATGACAGTCTCGCTCACCGGGCGGCAGACCGTGTAGGGCACCTGCTTGTACGCCGTCTGACGCACCGGCACCATCACCGTGGTCGGCTGGCTTTGCAGCATCGTCGTCTGCACCGGCACCTGCACGGTGTAAGGCACGCTACGATAGCAGACCTTCTGGACGGGCCGGCTGACCGTGTAGCAGACAGTCTTGTAGCAGGTTTCCTGGACCGGACGGCAGACCGTCTGGTTCACGGTGCGAAACACCGTCTCGCTCACCGGACGACAGACCGTGTAGGTCACGTCCTTGAACGAAGTTTCCCGGATTGGCCGGCTGACGTTGTACACGCAGGTCTTGATCGTCGTCTCACGGACCGGGCGATTGACCGTGTAGTACTTCGTCTCGTAGTGAGTTTCACGAACCGGCCGGTAGACGGTGTAGGTCACGTCTTTCCAGACCGTCCGGGTCACCGGCCGCTGCACCGTGTATTGAACCTCTCGGCTTACCGTGCGATACACGGGCCGATTGACTGTGTAGGCCTCTTCGCGCACGTGGTTCTCGACCACGTTGCGGGTCGTGGTGATAGTCCTCGGCTGCATGACCGTCTCGCAGACGGTCCGCACGCAAGGAACCTGTTGCGTCTCATAAACAGTCTCCTGCACGTTCTGGAGAACCGTTTGACGCTGGAGTTGATACTGGACATGCCCACAACATTCCTGGGGCTTCGGGCAGATACGCAACGAGGCACCACCAGCATAACTCGCTGCCTGGGCCGGGCGCGCGGCAACCCCCAGCCCCAGTCCCAGGGCTATCAGGGCAACCAACGGTAGTTTTCTCAACATCGGACGCTCCACGAGTACACTCCCGACGAACTTCGGCGCTCATCGATTCACGGACCATGAGACTCCGTCTCTGGCTCGGAACCGCCAACCACAGATAGTGTTCGACACGCCAAACCCAATTGCTTCAGGATGTTTCTCCAAATTTCCCAATAGTCCGAATCCCCCAAAACGCAATCTTTTCCTAAGTACTACGCCAGTCACGCAAAGCACCTGTATTATCAGAAAAAACGCTATGCAATGACTAATCGGCGTGTTACGTGCGATCTGCAAAGTCGCTGGGACTCGCGTAGACCGCCGGCGAAGGGGGGACCCGACGTCAGAACGCCGGGGAGATGCCAGGAGGTCGTTCTCTGGTGCGAAGCCGGAGAGTCTTACCTCGCGATACGACTCTGCTTTTCCCAGAGCTGTTTCAGTGACTCTTCTACCTGCTGTGGAGTGATCTGGTGGAGACAGGGGTGACCGAAGGGGCAAAGTTCGACGAGCCAGCAGGGCGCACAGGGGACGGGCGAGTAGAGATTGATGTTCTCAGGATACGACGAGCAAGAGGGTTCCTCGTAGCCTCCGTAAATGACGACGGAAGGAGTCTGGAACGCGGCAGCCAGATGTACCGGCCCGCTGATTGGCCCGACATGGAGGTCGGCCGCCGCAAGCACCGCCGCGAGTTGCTCGAGCGAAAGGCGACCGAACAGGTCGAGATAGGGCCTGGCTTCACGAGATTGTTCTCGCGGAGTCCCCGCGCCGATTTCGATGATCGACGACCAGCGCTCGAGCCGGCCGATCAGCTCTAGCCAGTGGCCTTCATGCCATGACTTGTTGGGCGTCCAGCCTCCGGCCTTGCGGTTGACGACGATCCACGGCCGGGGAAGGTGTCGAAACTCCTGCTGAAAATGGTCGAGAAGCAGAGGGTCAAGAACGCATGATGGCCGGTGATCCAGGATGTCAACGCCCAGAATCTCGCCAAAAATGGCGGCGATGTGCCGCCGCACGGGCACCAGGTTTTCATCGCGCAGGTGAATGCTCTTATCGGGAGGCGCTGAGTCTACCGGGCGAAGGTCGTCAATGAAGGGTAGCCCGCGAACCAGGCTAGTCATGTGCGTGTAGAAAACGATCTTGCACTTCGGATTGAGTTCTTTGACCCGGCGGAGTGCCGCGGTGGCCATCAGCACATCGCCCAGCGCCACCTCGCGGACGACGTGGATCTCGTTCTTGCGGTATGGCGCCAGGCCGGGAATCCGGTTGCGCACCGGCAGCCAGGCCTGGATCAGGGAACGTCGTCCCTGCCGGTACAGGGCGCGGAGCGACAGATCTTGCCGCAACGGTACAGGAGTCTTCAAAGTGGAAACAGGTTGCTCACTCAACCGGAACTTCTCCTGCCAGAGCCGTCGGGATGACTCAACGTCTTTTCCTCTCTTGAAGTTTAATTCATAGCATCATGGAAACCTAGTACTCGGCTCGCTGCTTGACGTTCGCTCGTCCTGGACTTAGAGTTAGTACGAAGTCCCTCCAAGCACGGCTGGACCCCGGATCGAATTCTCCGCGGCTTTCGGTCCAGCAGGTTTGCCACTGCCACGATCGTAGACCGGCAGTTTGGATCATTGCGGCCGCACTCCATCGGTCATGAATCCTGGAGATCCGAGCGAAAGACCCATGGTTGGCGAATCCCCGGAGATCGAGTTCCTGATCGTCACACCGACGTATCACCGCGAATCGCTGCTCTCTCGGTTTGTGAAGCAAGTCAGGGCTCAAACCTACGGACGCTGGCGACTTCTGATCGTGCATGATGGCGCCAACGAAGCCACCGAAGAACTTGTGGCCCGGTTTCGCGCAAGACCCGCGAATCGAGTACCTTCAAACCGCGACGCGGGGCAACGATTTCGGTGTAACTCCTCGACTTGAAGCTCTGCGCCATGCAGTCCGGGTCAATCCCCCGGACTATGCCGTGTTCTGGGACGACGACGATTACTTCGTAAGAACGGCGCTTCAGCACATCGCCACCAACCTGAAGGCCGCGGGCAATCCCGCTCTTGCTCTCTCCCAACCGGTACCGCAACAAGGTGATCCCGCCGTCCGGTGTCGCCATCGGTGAGCTCGCCCCCGGGCAGGTGACGACTGGCAACTTCGCCGTCAAAACGCCGCTGGCTCTACGGGCCTATGAGCAGATTATCACGATGAAAGAGGCATCCTCCAACAGGCGGATGTATGTCCAGGATTACTTGCTTCTTGACCAGATTCGCCAGTTCGAGCCCGCTTCGGCGATGCATATCGCCCACGACAAGATCATCGGCATGCATGACGGCCTGAGGCCCCAGGTCTACCTCAGAAACTGCCTGAGAATTCCACCCCTGGGACTACTGAGTCGTGATCGCATCAACAAGCTGAAGTTCTGGAAAGCGAGTCTGCGGTGAGTGAGCGGCTGGAGATCTTGGGGGCGGGTCGCAGACGCATCCGTTCAGGTCGATGATGGTCGTCGGGTGGGCCAGAAGGGAAGATCGTCGTGAACCCGTTCGATTTGACCGGTAAGGCGGCAATTGTGACCGGCGGCAATGGCGGCATCGGCCTGGGCATCGCACGCGGTCTGGCCCAGGCGGGCGCCTCGGTCGCGATTGTGGGACGAAGTGAAGCAAAATCCCGGGAGGCCGCACGCCTGATCGCCGAGGAGACCGGCGCGGCCACGCTCGTCGTCACGGCCGATGTCTCCAGGCCCGAAGAAGTGGAACGCGCGGTTGCCGAGACGCAAACCGCGTTTCAAGGGATCGACATCTTGTTCAACAACGCGGGCATCAACATCCGCAAGTCGCCCCAGGATCTCAGCCCGGACGAGTGGACCAGCGTGCTGAACACGAACCTGACCAGCGCATTTCTCATGTCCAGGGCGGTGTACCCGTGGATGAAGCAGGCAGGCGGCGGCAAGATCGTCAACACGGGGAGCATGACGTCGATTTTCGGGTCGAGCTTCGCGGTGGCCTATGCCAGCAGCAAGGGGGGAATCGTCCAGCTCACCAAGAGCCTGGCCCTGTCCTGGGCTGCGGACAACATCCAGGTCAACGCCATCCTGCCCGGCTGGTTCGACACCGAACTGACCTTGCAGGCCCGGCAAGAGATTCCCGGGCTGCATGAACGGGTCCTGGCTCGCATCGCCCAGGGGCGATGGGCCAGGCCTGAGGATGTCGCGGGGACCGCCGTCTGGCTGGCCAGCTCCGCCAGCGACTACGTCACCGGCGTGGCCATTCCCGTGGACGGCGGTTACTCCGCGGCGCTTTGAATCTCCGCCACTCACTCGTCAGCTTGAGCGGTTTCCGGAGTCGAATCCGTATCGGGCACGACCCGGCCGATCAGCTCGAGCTGCAGCTTCTGGTTGAAGGGAAGCTTCAGGTCGAACGGCTTCAGCGGCATCATGAACTGAAGGTTCGGGAACGCGAACGCGGGCAGCGTGTTCGGCTTGAACAGCCCCCTGGCCAGTTGGAAGGCGGTCTTGGCGGTGTTGTTGTCAAAGCTCACCGCAGGTTTTGCCGTGGGATTGGCCGCGGGGGCCGCACTCTGCCGTGGCTTCTTGCTCTGCGGGCTGGGTCGGGGCTCGGAAGAATCGCCAGGCGAGGGGGCCGGTCCCGCCTTCTCGTCGTCCGGCAACGGCGGAAGCTCGGCGGGCGTGCCGTCGGCGTGAACGCCCTGGGGCAGCGATCGGCTGGGAAGCGCGGGGATCGCCAGACGAGACGGAGTGACGGCCACTCGCGGCAGCGACCGGGGCAATTCTGGGGCCCCGGGAGCCGTCGATGCCATCGGCAGCGGGACCTCCTCGGCCGTGATGAGCGCCAGACGCTCCCGCACCACGGCCTTGCCGTCCTTGTCGGCGACCGTGTGCGGTCCGAAACCGACCACCAGGAACTCATCCCGCGGAATCAGCCATTCACCGGCGATCTCGGCATGGCCGATCTCGGGAATTTGCACCTGGGCTGAACGCGACAGGCTCCACTTCGCCTTCTCGACCACGCAAACTTCCGCCTTTGCCCCGTGACACTCGGTGGCATTTGCCTTGTCACCAGAACAACACGTTTCCGCATTCGCGTTTGGGACAGGCAATCCCGCCTGCTTCGCCTTCGGATCGGCCACCTTGGAATGGACTGCCGCCGGGCATTCCGATTCGGCGCAAGCGGTGCTCTTCGAATCGTCGCCAGACTGGTCGAAGACGGCTTTGAATGTGAGCGGCTGATCGGCGTCTATGACTGCTTCATCGGCGGTCATCGTCAGGGTCCCGATCTCGGCCAAATTCACAAGATGAATATCTTCGACGATCAGATAACTCGCCTGGCCTGTTGGCGGCTTGGCCATGCTGGTTGTGGCCGGCGCAGAGCTTGTCGCCGGAGCGGGGACGTTTACTGTATGAACCGAGCGGATATCGGTATCTTCGATCACGAGCTGGGCCAGGACCCCCTGGTCGATGCTCCGTCCGGCGATGGTCCAGGTCATGCCTTCGCGGATGGTCTCGGTCGTTTGCCGAGGCCCCGATCCGTCGCCGCGCCAGGAAACCTGGGTGACGAAGGGATGACTGTTGCGGACGGTCATGTGGGCGGGTGCCAGGGACAACGCCGTAACTTTCGGACTCATCACGAGGTCTTTCGTGGTCCCCTCGGGGAGGGTTTTGAAAAACTCCGGAGAAGCCGTCCAGACCGTCACTCCGCCCTGGCTGGTCACCGGCTTCAGACCGTGGCCGACCGCTTCTCGCCAATGAAGACCGTTGACCTCGATGACCTGACATTGGTACGTGATTTCCGGCCCAGCCGCTTTGGGCTCTGGCGCGTCGGCAAAGCCGACCATCGCCATCGCGAGCCATTGCAGGGCGATGCTCATGCGACGACCTCCGTTTCGTCCGTTCGGATTGCGGAATTGCGTGGGGGTCCACGAGCAGGACCCGGGTTCGGGCGGGATGATACGCCCGATGGTGCCGGACGTCAATTGCGGCTGTCGGACGCGGCCTTGAAAAACTTGAGTTATTCTGGAGGTCAGCGCCGGAGATCAGGCGTTCAAGACGCCGAGTCAGCATGAGAGCCGGGATCGACCTCGCCCTGCGAACCTTGCCGTTGACTTTTTTCCTGCTCGGTCGGCTCGACAAAGACGATGCCATCTTGCTCCGTATCGTTGTTTGCCTGCTCCTGGAAGACAATGCCCTCGCGATCGAGGATTTTCGAATCGTCATAGGGATCACGGAGCCTGGGGCGATCGACTTCGATCTCAAACCGGGCCAGGCACGTGTGGAACAAGGCGAAAGTCAACGCAGAGTAAAACCCAATGTTGATGACGAAGGTCACGGCGAGTGTGGCCAGGCTTGACCCGTAGCGAGGGTACGGATGAAGTTCCAGATCGCTCCATGAAAACGGCGCGGCGGTGACCAGCCACGGAGACGCACCCGCGGTGATGATGGTCTCCGGGCCATTCAGGGCTGGCATGCAGCAGAACAGATAACCCCCGTTCACGAAAACGAGAATGGCGATGCTGGCGGCAATGGCCCTGGCTGAGCTCCTTGAGCACAAGGAAATATACGTGCCCAGGACCGCGATGAATGCCAGGTTGATTGAGCTCGTCACGATCGCCAGGAGAAACCCCAGAGGATGCACCGCGCCGCAGATCATGCCGATTAGCCATGCGAAAGGCAGCGCGATCAGCAGGCCGCGAACACGCCAGAAGGCGCCCAGGATTTTTCCGGTGACGATTTCGTGCCCCTCAAGCGCCGTCACCGTCAGGCTCGTCCAGGCGTCTCTCTCCCGTTCCATCGTGATTCCGGTCGCGGCTCCCGCACCCAGTAGCGTTGCCGTGAGCAAGTAGAGGCAGACAGTCAGTACACGTACGGCCATACTCAGAGCGTTGCGAGCCGACTGAGAGCCCCCAGATCCGTAGCCGTAGTCGAGAACTTCCTGGAATGCGGGCAGGCCCAGGCGATAGACCGCGTAGCCCAGTCCGCCCACGCCTGCGATGACCAGGCCGATCAGACAGATTGCTCGAAAGACACCAGGACCGGAAAGCGTTCCGCTACACTCCTTCCAGATCATGGGGGCATCGCCGCAAGGTCGGCGAGCGAACAGGCGATAAGACTTTGGAGCCCGGCTCTTGCTCAACCAGCGCGAAGCCCAGAGCCGTGAACCTTTCTCCATCGGCCGCAGCCGCAGGGTGCACCATGCAAGCAGCAAGGTTCCCAGAACGACCTGCAACCCGATGAGCCAGTAGACGATTGCGACGTCGCCACCGCCCCTGGTAAGGCGCGTGTCTTGAAAAATCAGAATTGCCGGGCTGCTGCCGATGGTCCATTGGGTGATCGGAAGGGCCGCCTCGGCGAGCCTGGCAACTTCGCCGCCTGCTTGTTCGCATAACTTTTCCATGAGGGGCAGCATGAGCCAGGCAAGCTCGATCAGGTAAGCACGCAGGATGGCATCACGGGGCCGCTGCGAGAATGTTGAAACCAGAATCGACAGGCTGGCCACCAGGTACAGAGTGGAGAAGGAGGTCCCATAGCACAACCACACGGTGTCGGGATCGATCCCGCCAAGGAACAGTGCAAGACTGACGACCGGAAGCCCCACGGCAACCAGGACCACCAGGTTCAGCAACCGGGCGGCCAGCTTGCCCAGCACGATTTCGGCGCCGCTGAGCGGACTCGCGAGCAGATAGCCCAAGACCTTCCTCTGGCGTTCCTCGGCAATGGTCCCGGCCACGAACGCCGGGGTCAGGAGAAGGATGACGATTGCCTGGAGCCAGATCACGGCCGCCCAGAGCGACATTCCAATCCGCGCTAACTCCGCCGCCGTGAAGTCCTGCTGCCGGTTGGCCTGGTAAGCATAAGCCGGGAAGTGATTCGTTGACTGAATCACGAGGTAGAGCAGAAACAGCCCCAGTATCGTCCGAAGCGCATAAGCTCGCCGCTGCCGGGCCACGAACCGCAACTCGTGGAAGAAAACGGGGCCTGGCAACATCGTTGGCTCGAGCGACATCGAAGAAAAGAAAGGAATTCCCGCAAGCCCGCGAATGGTTGCAGCCTCGCCTTGTCCGGACCCCATGAGCGGGCGCTTTTCCATGCAGGCGACGACATTCCACGATCGCTCTTCAGCGCGGCCGGTTCAAGCCCGACTTTCCGCGGCCAACCTGCGAGGGCTGATCACGCCTTGCGTTGATTCCTGGGCGGCTCTTTCCTAAGATGACATGAGTTCCTGGGGTAGACCCGTTACCGGGACCGATGGTATCGCCACGAGGGACTCGCCCTTCTGACGGCAGGCAAACACAGGTACGGACGACGCCGTGAGGTAATGTCGCATGGCCACGGACACGAGGCTCAAGGAATCTCTCCCCGCGATTACCGATCGGATTGTCGAAACCTACGAAGAATGCGGGGCGATCCATCACCTGGGCCATTGCCCGTTGCCCAGCTATCGCGAAGTGGTCGAAATCATGAGCGACCTGCGCGAGATCGTCTACCCGGGTTACGGTCGCAGGCAAAACCTGCACATGGGTAACGTGGTTTACCACGTGGGCGACTTGATAGACAGCCTGCACGACCGCCTCACACAGCAGATTGCCCGGGCATTCCGGCACAGTCGCATGACCGAAGATCTGGAGGCGGATTTCGAGGCCAGGGCCCAGGAAATCGCGATTGAGTTCCTGGCCACGATTCCGGAGCTCCGCCGGGTGCTCGCCGAGGATGCTCAGGCGGCTTACGACGGCGATCCGGCGGCCAAGAGCCTGGACGAAATCGTTTTCTGCTATCCGGGTATCGCGGCGATTTCTGTCTATCGTCTGGCCCACGTACTTTTTGAGCTTGGTACACCACTCATCCCCCGGATGATGACCGAGTACGCCCATGGCAAGACGGGCATCGACATTCATCCTGGTGCACGCATCGGCCATCGCTTCTTCATCGACCACGGCACCGGCGTGGTGATCGGGGAGACGACCGAGATCGGCACCGGCGTGAAGATCTACCAGGGCGTAACCCTCGGCGCGCTCGAGTTTTCCGCGTGATGAGTCCACCGGCGAGGTGGTTCGCGGGAATAAACGACACCCGACCATCGAAGACGAGGTCGTGATCTACGCCAATGCGACGATTCTGGGCGGCGAGACAACGATCGGCCACCACTCGGTGGTTGGCTCGTCGGCCTGGCTGACGCGCAGCGTGGCGCCTCACACGATCGTCACGATTGAGAATCCGCGACTGCGGTACCGGGAAGGACCCGACGTCCACCTGGACGATGCCTATCCCGACCGGTTGAACTACCAGATTTGAATGCCGAAATCACCGCTGCTCTGTTGCAACGGGTGTCGCCAGCGTTACGACTTCACCTGGCGGTATTGTTCTTTGATCGCACGGCAGGCCCCCTGGAGAAAGACCTTCCATGGGTAGATCACGAGCCACGCGGCTCTTCAACGCCTTTGCATGGTCGGCACACGGCATGCTGCTCCTACTGGTCTTGTGGCTTGATGTGTTCCTGCCGAGCAGCGGGACAGCGGCCGGGCAGAAAGCCGCAACTCAAGAGCCTCCCGCGGCCGCGGTCATCGACTTTCGCCGTCCCGCTCGGGCGTACAAGGAAATTCGTATGGGAGAGTTGAAGGTCGCCGTCGAGAAGCAACTTCAGGAAGAAGATCCCGCCACCGCAACGAAAGCACTCGAGCGATTGAAGGCGGTACGTACCAGGACGCTGGCCGCGCTTCCCGCAAAGGCCAGAAAGCAGCTCGCCGAGATTCCGTTTTTTCTCATGTATGGACCGGAAGCCAATGGCGGAGGTCGCGATAACGGCCTGGAATACTTCCAGAAGGACGCTCCTGAATACCATCCCGAGCTCGATCGCCGCTGGGGCGATGCCATTGTGATTTATTCAGCGCTCAACTACATGCGAATCTCGGACCTCTGGGCCCAGAAGGCGCTTGTCCATGAGTTCGCGCACGCCTACCAGCTCGAGCAGTGGCCGGAACATCAGCCCGATATTCAGACCGCCTGGGAGCACGCCCGGGATAGCGGCCTTTATCACAACGTCCGGGACGCAGAAACCGGAGAGACCATTGAAAATGCTTATGCACTTGTAAACCAGCTCGAGTATTTCGCGGAGCTATCGTGTATGTACTTCGCCCGGTGCAACTACAGGCCGACCGATCGTGGCGAACTCAAATCTTATGATCCGACCGGCTATGCCATGATTCGAAAGCTCTGGGCCGCGGGCAAGTAGATATCGCTCTCGGATCGCCGCTTCCGGTCTGTCTGCTCAACCGCCGAGCGGCAGTGTCAGCAGTGGACCGACACTTCTACCGTCCGATTCTTGAAGCGCAAAGAGAAGCTCGAGAATCGCCAGCGCGGCCCGCGAATTCACATCGTTCGATGCAATGAAGAACCAGTAGCCCCGGTAGTAAACGGCCGCCTCGGCGTCGCGCGGTCGGTGTTTCTGGGAATGGACGAAGAAGTTCCCGGCAGTGATTTTCGTCCAGTTATAAGGAGCGCCATCCGGCCCCCAGGTCACTGGCGCGATACCGCAACGAATGTGCTCCTCGGGGACGCACACACCCTTGGAGAGGAAGGTCATCACCTGCAAGACCGATCGCAAGTTGAGGTAAATCGTGTCGTCGCCCATCGCGCTGGGCAGCTTCTCGTCGGTACCGGCCAGCTCCGACTTGAGAGTGTAGAGCGCAACCCCGGGCTCAAATGAAAGATTCGCGCCATCTCATCCATTTCCGGCGAGTGGACATAGCGAGCCGAAATACGAAGGGTCAGTTCCCTTTCCCGCTTGAGCAGGGTGACCTCGTCTTTACCCTTGGCGCGGTAGACATAACTATCCTTGGCGGCGTTCAACACGTCTCGTCCTTGAATCGCGGATTTGGGAATCGGGTCCGACGAATTCTCGGCCTCCTCATGGGTCGTGATGGCCAGTTCCATGGCCTCTCGCTCCAGCAACGAGGCTAGAAGACGGATTCCTTGAAGGTAGCGCGAATTATCCTCGGGAACCTTGGAAATGAGATTCGTGGCCGAGGGGGCATTGGGTAGATCGTTGATATCGTTCACTGTCATGAGCAGCAACTGCTCGAGATCGGCTCCGGCGTTCACCATGCTGAAAAGCTCGGGCGACAGCGGAGTCAATAAAGCCTTGGCAATTTCTCGACCCTCACGCGGGTGATAACTCAGCGTTGGCGTATCGCGGAGCGAGAGCTGGCCGAACCCGAGGCTGGTCGGTCCCTTATACTGGTTTCCGTAACCACCATTGTAGTTGCCCGATCCGGCAGCCTCGAACTGGCTGGTGATGTTCGGTAGATCGATGAAGACAGGCGAGTCGGCGTACCGCAGCCGAACGATGTTGATCAGGAGTTGCTGGTCGTTCGTGTCTCGAACCACCTCGTTGTACTTCATGCGGGTGTAGCGTACGGCATTGGGTCCCAAGCAGCCGCTGACTCCGAACCCAAGGGTCAGGAAGACGGCAACCTGGTGAATGCGCTGGTGCCAGGCTGTCCTTCCCTGGGCCCGAACATCCATGGGACACTCCCGAAGGCGGAGGCCACGGAGCCTCCCAGGACTCAGGAGCGCGGCATCGCCATGGGCCTCCCACCGAGTGTTATCGTCGGCAAATCCCGCAAACTTGACAGAATCGGCCATCTTGTAAACTACAAAACACGAAAACCAAGCAACCGCCAATGCCGAAAAGGTCACTTGCCCTGGCGGGAACCCGGGTCGCGATATGCGATCAGTAGTCGTACAAAACGGCGAAAATCGGCTGGTAACTGAACGATTGCGGGCCGGTCACGGGCACATTCACATCAGCGAAGAAGTACCAGAGGCCAGTGCCGATATTAAGCCCAGGGATCTTGCAGCGCATGCCCGGAAGAAGCGTGAGCTGACTCTCGTGGCGCGGGGTGCCGGCGACCGTGCTGGTCTCGGTCGCGACCAGGTAGAGCCACACTTGCTGAAACCAGCTTTCCTTGGAGCCAGGAAAGTAACGGCCCGCGCCGAGAACGTTCTGGTACTGTGTGTACCCGGTATGAGCAAAGGGGATGATGGGCCCGGTCTCACCGCGAATCATCCACTTGCCGCCGAAAGGAAACCACAAACCTCGGAATGATGTGACCAGGTAATTATTCCCCTGGCCGTTTTCCGTCCGCCCGGTGGGCGCATTGTAACCCAGCACGAAACCGTATCCGTAATTCTTGGTCTCGCAGATTTGTGACTTCAACCAAAACGTGTTGTCGCCAACGTTGCCGTGGTAGGTGTTGCTCGTTCCACCCTTGTTCGACACGACGAAGAACGAGTCGATTTGAAACTCGAGCCGCCGGCTCAATGGAGCGAAGAGCGTGTACCGGCCGACGTACCCGTTGCCGATATGGCTGTTGATACCCTGATCATAGGCGAACGCAAAGAACCAGGCGCGGAAGAACTGCCCGTCGAACGCGCCAACCCACCCCTGCCTTGGAGCACCGGCGGTGCTGGAAGTCGGCAGCACGAACGGCGTGTTCCATCCCTCGGTGAAATAGGTGCGCAGGTACAGCGGTGTCCAGCGGGCGCGGGCTTCGTCGGAATAGATGTCGTCGAAGAGCGACGCACCGATTACATCCAGAACCGAGCGAGCCGGCGGTTGTCCGGCGGCGGCCGGCAGGACCTCGGCGCGATTCCCGGCGTGATTGCGTCCCCGAGGTCCGCGGGGTTCATGGCTCCCGTGCCCGACTCAAGCGGTACGGGCTGATCCGAGTTCGGATTCGGGGCGCTTGTCCGGGCTGAAAGGGGCTGGCGACGGCCGGTGGAACGACCGGACCCGACGTCATGACCTGTGCTCTTGCTCCAGGCACCAGTACAAGGATAAGACTTCCGGCGACTGCGCCGAAAAGGAACTGGCGACCACGGATGCCAGAGGTTGACATGAATCTGCTCCTGGAGGCGGCATCTTGGCCGCCCTGATCTTCCTCCGTCATCCACTCCAACGACGGGCTGGCTCTGGCCGTTGGAATCGCGCCGGTGCCAGTGGACCGGCGGTTCCGATATCGGATTATCGGAGAGATTGTAGGCACCAGTTAATTCGACCTAAGAATCGACAAGGTGGGCCGCGATGGTCCGGCGCCTGACACCGAGCAAATTTGTCAAGCAATAACGGTTGTATGGATTGTTCCGAGTACGCTGGAACAAGAATTGCACCCGCTCAAAAGCACTCACAAGACGACCAGGATGAATCTGGAGCAAGCAACGTGTCTACCACAGCAATCACGTCAGCAACCAGGGTCGAGGACCATCAGCACCGAGGAAGCGAGCCCGTGCCCCCGTCTCGGAGGTTGCCCGTTGGTGCTGAAATCCTGCCCGGCGGCGGGGTGCATTTCCGGATCTGGGCACCGAGCTGTGACAAGCTTGAAGTCCTGTTCGAGACTGAAAACGGGATTGATAATCTGGACCCTTTGAAGCTTGAACACGAAGGTAACGGTTACTTTTCGGGAACCGCCGCCAGTGCGGGCGACGGCACCCTGTATCGCTACCGGACGGGCAGCGGCGATTGCTATCCCGACCCGGCTTCCCGATTTCAACCCGAGGGTCCGCATGGTCCCTCGCAAGTGGTCGACCCTGGCCGCTTTGCCTGGCATGACCAGAACTGGAAAGGGCTGCGGCTGGAGGGCCAGGTGTTTTACGAGCTGCACCTGGGAACATTCACACAGGAAGGAAAATGGACTGCCGCGGCCGATCGCCTTCCGCGGCTGGTCGAGCTTGGCGTCACCGCGGTCGAGATCATGCCCGTCGCCGAGTTTTCCGGCGATTTCGGTTGGGGCTACGACGGAGTGGATTTCTATGCGCCCTATCACGTTTACGGCAGCCCCGACGACATGCGCCGGTTCGTCGATCAGGCTCACAAGCTGGGGCTCGGCGTGATCCTGGACGTGGTTTACAACCACTTCGGACCAGAAGCATGTTATCATCATGTATTTTCTGATTATTATTTACACAAGGAGCGCGCACGGCAACGACTGGGGAGATGCGCTAAATTTCGACGGGCCCCACAATGAAGGCGCCCGCGAGTACTTCATTGCCAATGCCGGCTACTGGATCGCGGAGTACCATCTGGACGGCCTGCGGCTCGATGCGACCCACGCGATCCACGACAGCTCGACTGAGCACGTGCTGGCGCAGATCGGCCGCCACGCCCGCGCCGCGGCCGGACAGCGAAGTATCGTGCTCATCGCCGAGAACGAGGCTCAGAATGTGCGGCTGGTGCGGCCCATCGAGGAGGGCGGATACGGTCTTGATGGTGTCTGGAACGATGATTTCCACCATACGGCCCGCGTCGCCTTGACGGAACACAACGAGGCTTATTACTGCGACTACAGCGGAAGTCCGCAGGAGCTGCTTTCGGCCGTGAAATGGGGGTACCTGTTCCAGGGCCAGTTCTGCAAGTGGCAACAGAAGCTACGGGGCACATGTACGTTCGGCGTTCCCGCCCACAGGTTCGTGACCTACCTCGAGAATCATGATCAGGTTGCCAACTCGGCGCGTGGTCTTCGCCTTGTTGACTTGACGAGTTCGGCGCGATATCGCGCCATGGTCGCCCTCTGGCTGCTCTCACCACAAACGCCACTTCTCTTCCAGGGTCAGGAGCTGGGCGGCAGCCGGCCCTTCTTGTTTTTCTCCGACTACACCGATCCGCTGGCCAGCCTGATTCGCAAGGGCCGTCGTGAAGAGCTTTCCGGATTCCGGAGCACCACGCATCCGGAGCTGAACTTGGTCATCGCCGATCCGGTGTCCCGCGATTCGTTTCTGGAGTCGAAGCTGGACGATGTTGCGGATTACCGCGACAACAAGACATTCCTGCTTTTCCAGGATTTGCTCAGGCTCCGCCGGGAAGATTCTATCTTCCGTCGACAGCGTTCCGATTCCATTCAAGGTGCCATAATCGCGTCCGAGGCACTCGCCCTGCGTTTTCTGGGTGACGATTTCGATGACCGGCTGTTGCTCATCAATCTCGGCCGCGATCTCTATCCCGTCCCCAACTCCGAGCCGCTTCTGGCACCGCCGCCGGCCAGGGAATGGTCACAACTCTGGCACAGCGAACAGCCGCGCTATGGAGGTTCGTGCATTGCTCCGCTTGAGCACGACAGACCCTGGCGGCTGATGGGCAACTGCGCTGTCGTTCTAGCCACTCGACCGGCCCAGCCGCGGCCCGAGGAGCCCGAAATGGGATCGACTCAGCCCGAGGATGATGAAATTCATCCCACGATCCGACGCAAACGTCGGGAAAAGCCAGGTCAACCGGAGGCGTAGCTGATTCGTCTGTTGTGGCCCGGTTGAGTCTATTCCGACAGCAGGAGAGCTATCGGAAAATCAGCGAACAGATCGCCGGCCCTGATGATGGCACTTCCGCCACCGGCCGCCGTCGTGACCTTGGAGCCGGTAAATACATTGCGGAATGATGTACCCTCGGCAAGATCTGCCAGCTCGAGCACCGTGTCTTCCCAGGTGTCGAGCCCCAACGGAAGACGATCCTCGATGCTCAGCCGCGTCGTCAGTCGCGGCACAGCGACGATCGCCGTCCGGGAGCCTTCGGCGCGGAGAAAGCCGAAAATACTCGACGCGTGGTTGCCACGAGTACCGAGCGGCCGGTACTCGCCGACAGAGAAAAGTCCAGGATACTTGCGTCTTGCGTCCAGGGCACGCCAGTGAGTGAACAGCTTGATCCGCCCGTCGTGCCAGGTCCCAGTCAGCGAGCGTACCAGTTCCGTAGCGTTGTCCTGTCTTGACCGGATGTCACTGAGCATCGACGACCGCCGGTCGTAGTCGACCGGACGTCGGTTATCGGGATCGACCAGGCTGAAGTCCCAGAGTTCAGTTCCCTGGTAGATATCCGGAACACCTGGAGAGGCAATTTTCAGCAGGGTCTGCGCCAGCGAGTTGATCATTCCGTGGTGGCTCACAAATCGTTGAAAGCCAAGGAAGTCACTCAGGAACGCTTCGTTGCCGGACCGGTCGAGCACGGCCTGAACGAACTTGTCAATCGCCTCGTCATATTCTGGATCCGGGTTTTGCCAGCTACTGTGCGCCTTGGCTTCATGGATCGACTTGGCCATGAAACCGCGGATACGATCGCGGAAGGTCGCAAATGCCTCCTCGTCCAGATTATCCAGAGGCCAGGCACCCAGCAGATTCTGGTAGAAGAAATACTCCTCGTTCCGGTCGGGAGCATCCTTCTCATCAATCTGCTTCTTATGGCGCTGATTCAGCTCACTCCACCGCTCGACGGCCCCGAACCACCGATCCGGAACCTCGGACAGCAGGTTGATCCTGGCCCGGACATCCTCGCTTCGCTTGGTATCGTGAGTCGACAACGGCGTGAGCGCATGAGGAAATCGAGAAGCTCGCTCGGTGTTCCAGCGATGAAGCTGCTCGGGGGTGATGCCGAACCGGCCAGGATCTCCGCCGACCTCGTTCAGCGAAACCAACCTGTTATAATTGTAAAAACATGTGTCTTCCAATCCCTTCGCCATCACGGGCGCCGTGACTTGCTGGAATTTGCCCGCGAATTCGGCCGGGCTCGGTTCGTGGGCCGGGAGGTTTTCGACCCGTCCCAGCCGATCAAGCAAGACGTCGCGGAGAAAACGGAAAATCGCCGGGCTGGTCATGGGGTTGCGGCGCATTGCCAGTCGAACAGCTCGCTCCACCAGCGCCCGGTCCTGCTCGCTGATTTGTCCGGTGGTAATATAGCTGCGGTAGACCGGGAATGTCGCGATCACCTGCCTCAGCACATGTCGTAGCCCGCTTTGAGTGAAGTCGCGGGAACGCCGGTCGCGCAGGGCGATGCGCTCGAGCTGATAGGCCAGAACATGAAGCTCGCTGGCGAGCGACACTTCGAGGATCAGCAGTTTTTTCTGTCGGACGATATCGCGGTAAGGAGTCTGATCGCCGATCCAAGCGTGATAACGCCGGTTGAATTCGCCGGAGCTCGCGGCATCGACGAACAGTCCGCTGATCCGATTGAGCGCCTCGTAACCCGATGTGCCATGAGTACGCCATCCGCCTGGGAAAGGCTCGTCGTAACCGAGGATTTTCTCGACAACCACATAGAGCCGAGGCGACCCTGTCTGCTGCGCGTCCTTCGCCAGATCGGCGAGCCGCTCGTGGAGCAATGGCTCGATCGTGTCCCAGGCGACGGTCTGCGCCGCAAGTCCGTCCTCGTGTACCCGTCGCGCGATCGCAAGCACGTAAGCGTCCTGGAGCCGGTCGAGGTAGGTTTGCGGATCGAGCAGGCCGTCGGGGTGGTCGATGCGCAAGCCGGTCGCGCCCTGGCGCGCGACGATGTCGAACACCAGCGCGTGCGTTGCGCGGAAGACTTCTGCGCGGTCGCTCCTTAAGGCTGCCAGAGTGGAAACATCAAAGAACCGTCGATAATTGATTTCATCGGCGGCCACGCGCCAGAAGGCCAGTCGATACGGTTGCGACGCGAGAAGCGCGTCGAGCTCGTCAAAGCTGCGGGGGTTTCCCGTCGTTCCGTTGAGTCTGGTCAGGACAGACGCGATCGCATCAACGATCTCCGGGTGATCAGCCACAAGCGCGCCGATGCGCCGCTTGACGACCTCCTTCTCGCGATGCCGTTCAGCGACCGACTGGGGGCTGCTGTCGGTGTGATCGGGGAGGTTCCGGATCGCGGACAGGATACTTTGGAATTCCAGTGTGGCCTCGTGCTCGGCCCCCAGCCCATCGATGATCGACTGGAGTGCCGGCTCGAGGATCGTGCGATAGCTTTTGGGATCAAGCGGGAAGCGATGGTCGTGGTACTTGACATGGAAGCCCCCTCCTTCCATTCCCAGTCGCAGCTCGCCCTGCTCGAGAATCTCGCCAAAGAGATCTCCCAGAAAAGGGAGCAAGACGCGGCCGCGGTTCTCCGGGCGACTGGGAGCCGCCCAGTCGATATCGAAATACTGCGCATAGGGTGAGGACTGGCCGTTCTCGAGCACGTCGTTCCACCAGGGATTCTGATTGCCAAGAATCCCCATGTGGTTGGGAACGACATCGAGGAGCAGGCCCAGGCCATGGTCCCGCAGGGCTGTCACCCACTGGGAGTGCTCTTCGGCCGTGCCGATCTCGGGATTGAGCATGCCGTGATCGGTGATGTCGTAGCCGTGTGTGCTGCCAGGCGCGGCCTTGAGATAGGGAGACGCATAGCAGTCGGAAATGCCCAGTTCCGCCAGGTAGGGCACGATCGCCAGCGCATCGGAAAACCGGAAGCCGGCATGAAGCTGAACGCGGTAGGTCGCCTGAGGGGCTGTCCGCCTGCGGCTGATTTCCTCCAGTGCCGATGTCAACACCTCCTCGCAAAAAGCGCCCTGGTCCGCCGCGCTTTTCTTGCTCTCGCGATTCTTTGACGACGGTTGACACGACGCCTCCTTCTCGAACCGAAACAAGTGGCCCGCACCGGGGGATAGTGTACGACGCCGAGTCTGATCGCGAAACGCGCTCAGCCTTCGTAATGGCGCGGGCTTTTCTGGGGTGGCGCGGGCATCTGCGGCTTGCGGGCTTCGCGGCGGAGCGACTCGATCTCGGCCCGCGAGGCCGGGAGCTTGGTCTCGGACTCATCACGCGTGAAGTAGACAACCAGGGACCGGTCGCACAGATCCACCGATTCACCGCCTCGCAGGCTGTCCGGAGTATGTTCACCATCCGATGTATCAAGCACGCGCTCCCAGACCTGACCCTCTCGAGTCTGGGGAAGGGTGAATGGAAGAGACTCGTGATGGGCGTTCAGCAAGATCAGCGCCGTCTCATCAACGATCGGTTCTCCCCGCTCATCCTTATCGTTGATCAGGTCGCCGGCCAGCCGCACACCGAGGCACTTTACGAATCCGCTATTCCAACTTTCATCGTTCATCTCGTTGCCGGAGGGCTCGATGAATGAAATGTCCTTGACGTCCGTGCCGCGAATTGACCGTCCCTGGAAAAACTTACGCCGCTGGAACACGGGATGCTCGCGCCAGATCTCGCACACCCTTCTGGTAAAGTCGAGAAATTTACGCTGCTGGTCATTCAGGTCCCAGTTCAGCCAGGTCAGCTCGTTGTCCTGGCAATAGGCGTTGTTATTTCCCTTCTGGGTGTGGCCGATCTCATCGCCGGCTAAGAGCATGGAAACGCCCTGGGATAACATCAGTGTGGCCATAAAATTTCGCTTTTGACGCTCGCGGATTTCGAGAACGACAGGATTGTCTGTCGGTCCCTCGGCGCCGCAGTTCCAGCTATCGTTGTTGCTCGAGCCGTCGCGGTTCTCCTCGCCGTTGGCATCATTGTGCTTGTCATTGTAAGAGACGAGATCATTGAGTGTGAAGCCGTCGTGGCAGGTGATGAAGTTGATACTGGCATAGGGGGCCCGGCCGGTCTGCTGGTAAAGGTCGCTCGAGCCGGCCAGACGCGTGGCAAACTCGGACACCGTGCCGCCATCGCCCTTCCAGAACCTCCGGACGTTGTCGCGGTACTTGCCGTTCCATTCGGTCCAGAGAACCGGGAACGCGCCGACCTGGTATCCGCCCGGACCAACGTCCCAGGGCTCGGCGATGAGCTTCACCTGCGAGAGGATCGGGTCCTGATGGATGATGTCGAAGAAGGCACCCAGCCGATCGACTTCGTAAAGCTCTCGTGCCAGGGTACTGGCAAGGTCGAAGCGGAACCCATCCACGTGCATTTCGACGACCCAGTAGCGCAAACTGTCCATGATTAACTGAAGAACCTGAGGGTTCCGCATGTTGAACGTGTTGCCGCATCCCGTGAAATCCATGTAGTAACGCGGGTCGGGTGCCAGGCGGTAATAGCTGGCGTTGTCGATGCCCCGGAAAGATAGGGTAGGGCCAAGCTGGTTTCCCTCGGCGGTGTGGTTGTAGACGACGTCGAGGATGACCTCGATGCCCGCGGCATGCAGCGAGCGGACCATCGTCTTGAACTCGCGCAGCGTACCCTCGGGGCTGCAGTCCGTTGCGTAACGCGGGTCTGGCGCGAAGAAACCCAGCGTATTGTAGCCCCAATAATTGACCTTGCCCTTTTCGGTGAGAAACCGATCGTCCACGTGATAGTGAACTGGCAGCAACTCCACGGCGCTCACGCCGAGCGCCAGCAAGTGCTGAATAGATGCCTGAGATGCTAGCCCGGCATAAGTGCCACGCAGCTTTTCCGGCACGTCGGGCATGAGCTTGGTGAACCCCTTGACATGCAGCTCGTAGATGAATGTCTTGTGCCACGGCGTCAGGGGCGGACGGTCGTCGCCCCAGGTGAACGCGGTATCCACAACGGCCGCCAGCGGAGCGAACCGCGCGTGTCGCGCTCGTCGATCGTCAGATCCGCCTCGGGGTGATTGAGCTGATAAGCAAAAAGGGAATCATCCCACTGCAAGTCACGGCCAATCGCCTTGGCATAAGGATCCAGCAAGAGTTTCTTGGGGTTGAACCGGTGCCCCTGCGTCGGTTCGAACGGACCTTGCACGCGCAGACCGTAGAGCTGGCCGGGAATGATGTCCGGAAAGTAGTTGTGCCAGACCTGAGCGGTCTGCTCGAGGAGCGGGATGACCGCCGCCTCTTTGGCGTCGTCCGAGCTATTGAAAAGGCAGATTTCTACCTTGGTCGCATTCTCAGCGAAGACGCTGAAGTTGACACCCGCTCCGTCCCATGTCGCTCCGAGGGGATAGGGTCGTCCAGGCCAGACGCGCATTAGGTTTCTCCGGCGAAATTCGCCTTGGTGTTGGAGTGACGCGAAGCTGTGTCACGAGTCGCAGACGCACATCGTTTGGGCATGAAGATTATGCACCTACCATGCCAATTCGGAACCTGTCAACGCTCGACCTCGGCTCTCCCGGTAGCTCGGCAATAATGCGTGACATGAGGGCAGAGCCTCCCCTCGTCAGAATCCGAGAATCGGCATTCTGTTTGCAAATTCACATGACATGCGCAAGAAAGTTCCCGGTAACCAAACCATTGCTGCTCCCGTTGATCCCGCGGCCGCTGCCCGAGCTGCCGGTTTGCGGTACGTAAACGACGAACGCCCCGGCATCAGCCGCAAACGGACCGGCCAATCCTTTCGCTACCTCGATCCGGAAGGCCACGCAATTCGCGATCATGAGACGCTGGCACGAATCAAGAGCCTGGCGATCCCTCCGGCATGGACTGACGTCTGGATCTGTCACTTGCCGCACGGGCACATCCAGGCGACGGGCCGGGACGCGAAAGGCCGAAAGCAATACCGCTACCATCCCCGCTGGAGATCGGTTCGCGACGAGAATAAGTACAGCCGCATGCTCGCCTTCGGCCAGGCGTTGCCGCGAATCCGCGAGCGGACGGATCGAGACCTTGCTCTCCCCGGGTTGCCCAAGCCCAAAGTGCTCGCCGCGGTGGTCCGGCTCCTCGAACTGTCACTGATCCGTGTCGGGAATGACGAGTACGCTCGCAGCAATCGCTCTTACGGTCTGACCACGATGCGCAATCGCCATGTCGAGGTGGAAAGCTCGTCGATCCGGTTCAAGTTCCGGGGCAAGAGCGGTGTGGCGCACGAGATCGACATTCAGGATCGTAGGCTTGCCCGGATCGTCGGTCGTTGCCAGGACCTGCCCGGCCAGAGGCTGTTCGAGTACATCGACGCCGATGGTACAGTACAGGAAGTCGACTCGGGCGAGGTCAACGAGTACCTGCGTGAAATCACCGGCGAGGACTTCACCGCCAAGGACTTTCGGACCTGGGCGGGGACCGTTCTCGCGGCTCTGGCCCTCCAGGAGTTCGAGGCGTTTGACTCGCAGACACAGGCCAAGAAGAATGTCGTGCAGGCCATCGAGCGCGTGGCCGAACGTCTCGGCAACACGCCATCGGTCTGCCGCAAGTGTTATGTTCACCCGACGGTTCTCGACGCCTACCTCGACGGCTCGATGATCGAGTCGCTCAAGCGGCGAGCGAAAGAGGAGATGGACGAGACTCTCGGCGACCTTCGCCCCGAGGAAGCAGCGGTCATGGCTTTGCTGCAAAACCGGCTGGCACGCGAGCAGGAAGCGCGTTCGGCCTGAATGGCCACGGCGCCAAGAGATCGCCCGAGCACACATACGCAAGCCATACAAGGTTCACGGAGAATCGTCTGAAAACGTCGTGCGATCAGCGAGAAGTCTCAAGAATTCCAGACAGATCTTCCGCAATCTTGCCTTGGTGTTGGCTGAGGGAGTCCGCTTGCCCTTCCGCTCTCACGACGACCTCCTTGGCCTGTCCGGGAGAGAGGGCACATACGGTCCGCAGCAGGCGGATGCGAGTGATTGCGTCGACTCCATTCCTGACTGCCTCACGGTATAAGTCCTCAGGGCAGGAGCCGGCGTCTCTCATCACCTCGTACTTCGAAAAGTCGTCCGTCATTCGATCTGCTCCTCTGACTGGCTAAGCGGTTCGATACGGGAGATGGCATTGAAGGTGCCACCGCCAAGTTCATCCGGCACCGGCAACGTTGTCGGAGTGAAGCCACCTCGCTCCAGGACAGCCTGAAGCTTGGGGTTGGTGACCTCGATACCCAGAAGTTCCAATTCCTTGGCATTGAGTGCTCTGGCCGCAGCCTGCGCCGCGGCCTCGAAAGTCATGAAGTCAAGCAGCCCACCGCCGACGTTTTTCATCGTGTAGATTCCAATACGTAGGCGTCCCCATGCGGTGAGTTGGGCGACAGCGACGGTCCCTTCCGCGGCGCCCGACAACGTAAACGCCACCGACTTACCCGCGGCAAGGCCTTCCACTTGCCATTCTCCCATGCCAATACGGCCCAGTGCCACCCGAACCTCGTCTGACATGGTAGCCAACTCCGCGGCAATGACGCTCGTTTGCCGATTCCTCAGCCCTCGCCCCGGCTTTTCCTGAACCGCTCGACGAACCTCCGGTAATCTTCCGGTGTATCGATGCCAATACTCGGCTCGTCGACGATGCCGATCGCGATCGGGAATCCGGTTTCGAGAACGCGGAGTTGCTCGAGCTTCTCGGCGGCTTCGAGGGGCGAACGGGGCAGGGAGCTGATCGCCAGCAAGAACTCGCGGCGATAGGCGTAGAGACCGAGATGAAGATGGGCGACGGCGGCGGTTCCTGCATCGGGCTCGGGTTGGGGCAGACCGTCGCGATAGAAGGGAATCGGGCTGCGCGAGAAGTAGAGGGCGCGATCACGACGCGAGCAAACGACCTTGACACAGGAAGGGTCACGGTACACGGCCGGGTCGCGAATCGGCGTGGCGAGCGTTGCCATGGGGGCGTCGCGATCGGATTCGAGCAATTCCACGAGGCGATCGATGGTGGTGCCGGCGATCTCGGGCTCGTCTCCCTGGACATTGACGATGATGCCGGCTTGCCCGATTCGCGCGGCAACTTCCGCGACGCGGTCGGTGCCGGTGGCGTGATCGGTGCGGGTCATCATGGATTCGCCCCCGAACGCGGCCACGGCATCGGCGATCCGCTGGTCGTCGGTGGCGACGATGACGCGATGTAGTGATTTTGCCTGTCGCGTCGCTTCTACGACGTGCTGGATCAGCGGCCGGCCGGTTTCGGATAGAAGGGGTTTGCCGGGCAGTCGGGTCGAAGCGAAACGGGCAGGAATCACCGCGATGATTTCCATTTTCGAGGCGACCTCACATGAATCATGATCCGATAGAAGGGTCACTGATCGAGACCCGGTCTCGGACAATGCCGTCGATAACCGCCCTCACTCTAGAGCGTCCCATGATGGGACACAAGACGGAGTGGTCGAACGAGGATCGACGACCCGGGCGCTGATGAGCGTGGTGTTGGCCAAGGGCCTTTACCGCGTCAAGAGCGCGCCGAACCGGTGCGAGTGGATCGCGCCGGGGATCCGGCCGTATGACGGCCAGGTCCGAAGGGCCGTGCGGAATGATTTCGCCGGTCCGCCAGAGGAGATCGTTGCTGAATCACCGTCGTCGGTAGTGGGGGAGGAGTGTCCCCAGACTCTTTTGTCCCGCCCGACCGGCAGTCGATTCCCTGCGCTCAGATAACCAGATCGGAGGTGACGAGGAGACGATTTCCCCGAACTGTCAGAAGTGGCAACTCGGGGCCGTTGATCCTCGATCAGCCGGTCGCCGTTCACGAACTGAACCACCTTGTTACACGCTCTGTGGACCTTGCCACGATCAGCGGTCGGGCCGGGTCTCCGGGTGCCGTGCGCATGGCCGAAATGATTCGGTCCGCGTCCGTCGCACGCCATGGAAGGGGGGCGTTCACATCCGATTTGCGGGGCGGCCTGAGCCAATGGTATGGCGGCCGTCTGGGGAGTTTCGATTCATGGTTTGGACCCAGAACCGCATCCGCAGTCGTCTATCGATTCGCCGTCAAAAACCCACACTTGAACAACTCGATGAGCGCTGTCTGCTCTCGACCGGCGCCGGTACCAGCCTGACTCATGAGGCTGTACCGCATGCGCACGTGGCCGCGATCCGCGCCGACGTTTCCACCAAACTATCGCTCCACGATCACGCGGTTTCCCGGTCAACCATGGTCAAGGTCAATACGGTGACGACAGCTCCTCCCGTGACCACCGTTGAACGACCCGCTGGCACGATCGTGACGGGAACCCCGACCGCATACGACCCGATCGTGGGCGCCGCGGCCGCACGCCAGCAGTACGGCGTCGACGGAACCGGCATGACCGTCGCGGTGATCGATACCGGAGTCGACTACAATAACCCGGCCCTCGGCGGCGGCTTCGGGCCGAACGCCAAGGTCATCGCGGGATACAACTTCGCGACCAATACAGCCGATCCCCTGGCGACCAGCTCGCAACATGGCACCGCCGTTGCCGGGCTGATCGGTTCCAGCAATCCCAACGACCTCGGTGTCGCGCCAGGCGTCAAGCTCGTTGCATTGCGCGTCACCGATTCAAACAATACGGCCAGCCTCACCAGCATTGCCAACGCCCTCCAGTGGGTGATCAATAATCACACTCAGTACAACATTAGTGTTGTCAACATGTCTTTGTCCGACGGCGGAAACTACGCTCAGAACTGGTTTGCCCAAGATGGCGGCGTGGGGCAGCAGATCACCAATCTGATCGGCCAGCTTGGGAAGTTGAACATTCCCGTCGTGTCGGCTACCGGCAACAGTTTCAATGGACAGCAAGGCGAGGGCTTCACCGCGGTTGTTTCGGGCGTCATCAGCGTGACGGCCACCAACACGAGTGGCCAGTTGCTGTCGGACGCCCAGCGCCTCGGCGCCACGGTCGGCAACGGCACGATGACCGACCTGGCAGCGCCGGGCCAGGGAATGATCGCACCCACAGGAGATAACGGCTACTCCAGCGTCGAGGGCACCAGCTTCGCCACGCCGCTGGTGACGGGTGCCGTCGTGTTGCTGCAACAGATTTACCAGGCCCGTTTTGGGACCCTGCCCACGGTCAGTCAGGTCACGCAGTGGCTGGAGAAGGGGTCTGATCCGATTTACGACTCCGTGACCGGACTGACGATCGGCAGGCTCGATATTCCCAAGGCCGCTGCCCTGATCCCGGCCGCAACTTCGAGTTCCGCGTCCACAACGGCTGCGCCGGTCACCGTCTCGATTCCTAACCTGCATTCGAGCACGGCAAGCACGAGCACGACGAGTTCGTTGTCGGTCTCTTACGTCGCCGCGACCAGTACACCGGCATCTGGTGCAACAACTTCCAGCACGACGACCTCGTCGTCCACTCCGTCTACAACCACGACCAACTCGTCGTCGAGCTCAACAACACCGACCACCACAATCTCGTCGTCGAGCAAGCCGCAGGCAACGTCCACGGCCGTTGCCCACTCGACTCCGGTCTCAACGAGCTCCGGGCTTGCGCCGAACGTGCAAGTGTTCGTGAATGGCCAGCAGGTCAACTCCGTCGACGAGAGTCAGTCGAGCATGTTGCCGACACTTCCGCAGAACAACTTCAACTCGCTGGTGAAGGCCATGAGCGCCTGGGCAGCTGGCACGACGCGGCGGCCAGAACTCGTCATCGAACGTGAGCCAGGTTCAAATCTGGAACGCGGTATCTTGAACGTAACAGACTCTACGCGGCGATGCGGATCCTGCACACCGGTCGGGTTCGCCGCCTGAGCGTCGCACTGGCTCCCTGCCAGCGTTACAATCCTGAAGGCTGAAGAGCCCCCGCCTTGCATGTAAAGCAAGGCGGGGGCTCTCGACTTTTTGGTTGAGAACGCTGAGCTGGCATCAGAGGAGGTGAGACTTGGCCGCAACGTTGACGACAGCCCTGATCACGGGGGCGGGAAGTGGAATCGGCAGGGGTATCGCGCAAAGTCTCGATCAATTGGGATTACGGCTGGCCTTGATTGGTCGGGACGCGCGGAAACTCGAGCAAACTCGCGACCAGCTCGATAAAGGCGCGGAATCCGCTCTTGCCATCGCTTGCGACGTGACGGATCGCGACCAGGTGGCGTCCATGGTCCAGCAAGTGATCGAGTCATTCGGATCGATCGACGTTCTGGTATGCAATGCCGGCACGAACGTGCGAAATCGCAGCCTGGAAGTGCTCGCGCCAGACGATTGGGATACGATGATTGCCACCAACCTGACCGGGCCATTCAACCTGGTCCACCACGTCCTGCCGTTGATGCGGGAACGGCAGAATGGACTGGTCGTGCAGATCTGCTCGATCTCGGGCATCCGGGCCAGCACGCTGGGAGGCACGGGATACTCGGCCTCCAAGTTCGGCCAGTCGGCTCTGGGCCTCTGCCTCGGCAGGGAAGAAGGTGGGCGCGGCATCCGCTCAACGGTCATCTATCCGGGCGAGGTCAACACGCCAATTCTCGACGCCCGGCCGGTGCCCGTCGGTGCCGAGCGCAGGGCGGCGATTCTTCAGCCGGAAGACATCGCCGCCACGGTGCGATTCCTGGTGCAGCTCCATCCGCGTGCCCGCGTGCCTGAACTCGTCATCACACCGACGGTGGATGACTTTTGCTAGCCGGACCGGCCGGCCTGTTCGCGCCGGCCGTCCCAGACGTCAGATCCCGGAGACTACGTAGCAAGCTGTACCGGCTCGAATTCACCGCTTGTGAACTCGTTGAATTCCATGTACAAAAGGTGCCGATAGAGCTTGCTCTCGGATTGAAGCTGGGCGGGCGGACCGACCTCCTCGATGCGTCCGTCGTGCAACAGGATCACCTGGTCGCTGGACCGGATCGTGGAAAGCCGGTGAGGCAGCAGAATCAGCGTACGCCCGAGCGCCAGTCGCGACAGTGTGTCATCGAGTAGGAGCCGGATGTCTTCATCCAACGCGCCCGCGGGCTCCTCGACGATCACGATCGACGGATCGTGGAGGTAGGCGCGAGCAAGCGCAATGCGGAACTGCTCATCGGGCCGGAGGTAATGGCCGAGCGGTCCGATGATCGTATCGTAGCCGTGGGGAAGATCCTGAATGAACTGGTGTGCGTGGGCCAGCTTGGCCGCCTCGATCACGCGTGGCAGTCCGTTGAAGGAATCGCCCATGCCGATGTTGACCAGAACCGAATCGGTAAAGACCAGATCCGCTTGAAGAACGGTGCCGACCTGGGCGCGAACCGACTCCAGCGTCACGTCGCGCACGTCGTGGCCATCGAGCAGTACCCGGCCCGCCTGGGGATCGATCAGGCGCGGGATCAAGCAGGCCAGCGCTTGCTTGGAATCTTCATCGACGCCCGTGATCGCGGTTCGCGACCCGGCAGGTATCTCCACCGAGACCTGGTCAAGCAGTGTTCTGCCGGACCGGCTCTTGAGAGTGACCTTATCCAGGACGATCTGATCCTTGAGCGCGGCCAGGAAGTGCGCTCCCACGTTCTGATGAAGCTCAGGAGACCGCTCCAGGAACTCAAAGATCCCCGCGGCCGATCGGTTTGCCTGGCGGAGCGTCCGCCGCACATTGATCCACTCCATGATCGGGTGTGCCAGGCCGGACAGGGCCGCCAGCAGCACCAGCATGGTGGCGATCGAGATCTGATCGCGAATCAGCACGGCATACCCCAGCAGGCCCAGAGCGATCGCCAAGGCAGCGCCGTAGAGCAACGCTGTCGTGGGATTGATTCGTGGCTCGGTGGTGATTCGCCGCGAATCGGCTTCGCGAAACCGGTCCAGATGCTCGTCGAAGCGCTGGCGGTCGTAGCTTTCCGCGCCGTGAATTCGGACTGTCCGCAAGAGGCCCAGATCCTCGTGCAGCAAGCAAAGCTGGACCGAAACATCACGCAGGGCCGCGTCCTGCGCTTGCCGGGCATCCCGGTTGAGCTGCCTGGAAATGTAGCCTACCAGCAAACCCAGCGAGCCCAGGAAGACCGTCAAGATCGGTGATGCCAGCAGGGCGATCAGAATCAATCCCCCCGCCAGGATCTGCATGCCCGGCGTGTAACCAAGATCGGCGAGCAAGCCGTCTCGAATATCGTTGACCTCGCGCGTCCAGATGTTCACAACCGGCCCGATTCCCTCGGTCGGCAGCGACGATTGACCCAGGCGATACATCTGGCGGTGGATCTGGTTTCGCAACATCGTGGCCAGATCCGTGGCCGCCCGGGCCATGGCTTTGCGGCGATACTGAGTCACGAAAGCGAGCGCCAGCAGGAGAACCAACCCGGCTGCCAGCAGGGTGGTCAGTGCTCCCAGATTGTTCCTCAATGGAGTCAGGACAGCCGAGATCCGGTTCACCAGCCATGCCCCGGCGCGGTGCACCGGGTTGGGCTCCAGCAAGTTATTGGCGACCAGCGGAAAGATCCCGAGGTTGTAAAACCGAAGGGTCTCGCCGTCGGAGATCCCCTGGTCTTTCACCCAGGCTGGCAGGCGATGCGCCTCGGCCACGGGAAACCGCGCCGAGCCTCGCGAGGCCATCAGCGCGGTAAAAAGGCAGATGATGCCCAGCAGCCCTAAGAGCAGCAGGGACTGAAGGGCACCCAGTATCCTTGCGACCACCAGATCACGGTGGGAACCCATAAGCGTCCGTGCGCGACGGTACGCGTCGGCTTGCATGCGTGAGGTCCCCCGACTTCAGTCTTGTCTTGATCAGGCCAGGTCACGATCCTCGAACAGGAGGAACGCGAACAACAGTGCTGCTCCACTGTACAACACGCAATAGCCCAGTGCCGGCAAAACGTAGCCAAACCAGGGTATCACCGCACCAGTTGAGATCGACGGGCCGGCGTTGAAGAATTCCAGAGACGGCAAAACCCATGCAAAGAGCTTGGCCATGAACGTGACCAGCTCGTTGAGTCCATTCTGGGTTGTCACATCGACCAGCACCGGGGTCAGGTGGCCCAGGAAGAAGACCATGATGCAAACGACCAGGTTTACCAGCATCGGTAAGCGGGTCGAAATGGCAATGCTGATACTCGTCAGGATGGTTACTTCAAAGAACCCAAGTGCTAGCCCAGGGAGAATTTGCGTAACTTGGGCCAGCCGCTTGGCACTCTCGGCGACGCCACCCGCGGATTCTCTGAGGTCGTAACCGTACTTGTACCATAGCCCCCCGGCGAACAGCGATCCGAGCAGAACATAGAGTACCAGGACACCAAGCTCGATCCCAAGAAACTTGCCGATGATGAACTGGCGCCGGTTGATGGGCTTGGAGAGCAGGGTGATCGCAGTCTTACCTTCGATCTCCTCGGCAACCGTCGAGCTAGCCGTCAGCAGGGACAGCAGCATGCATGCAAACGAGATGGTGGTCAGTCCGGTATCCTTGTACATTTTAATATCTTCGCCGAACGTGAAGTACGGGACGAAGATCGTGCCGATCAAGAGGGCTCCGGCAAAGACGGCCATCACGAAAAAGGCCGGCTGGCGGATGGTTTCCTTGGCTGTCGCCAGGGCGATGGTAAATGCTTTCATGGTGATTCAATCGGCGGCGGTTGAAGGAAGAAAAATCCCAATGGGATGATTGCGTTGACCTGTCTGTCTCGATGATTGCTAAGAATCGTTAAAACCGAACCCGGAAGCCTTCGAGCGGGGGATCAGCAGGCGGTTCGTGCTCGAAGAGTACCTCTCGAATGAAGCCGCCCAGCTCGCTGGAGATCGATTCCAGATAGCAGTCGATCTCGGCCGAATCCCCTTCAGCCAGCAACTCCACACGACCGTCAGGGAGATTGCGAACGTACCCGACGATCTCAAAGCCGCCAGCCAGCCAACGGCAGGTTGCACGAAAGCCAACACCCTGAACACGGCCCGAAAACAGCACGCGCCGTCGTTGCAGAGGCATGAGTTCTCGCGTTGCTCCGTCCGTTTCCTCGAATGCGACCCGCGTGATCGCCCGCAGACCTGCGCAAGAGACTTCAAGAGTTCAGTTTAGCGAGGACTGCCAGGGCGCGGCAAGAGACAGAAATCGGCTGAAACACCACCACATAACGAAACTCGAGGCAGAAGTGTTCGATCCCGGACCGACCTGAAATCTAAAAATTCTTGTCAGCACCGTCGACTAGAGTCCGTTCGTGGTGACTCGTTCGATCACGGCCGTTGCCGCCGGGATGGGCAGAAGTGCGGAACGTGCCGGACCTGTTCCCAGGTCCAGGAACGGAACGACCGGCGATCCGCTTGAGTTTCCAGCCCGCACAAACACGTTCGCCAGGGTGAAGGGCAGGTGGTTGTCTAACTTGAGTGTCGTACTTCCCACGGTTCGCCTGGCCGGCTTGACCGTCACAAATCCCGCACCGATCGCCCGATCGATGATCTCGGCCATCGCCTTCCCGTCTAGAGCATCCGCCGGCCGCGTGTCCTGGAGTTTCGCCTTTCCCAGTGGGACCCACTGGTCGGCGGCCGAGCTATAGCTGAGCATGATGCGGCCGCGCGTCTCGCCACTGTTGCCGTCAATCAGGGCCACCCTCACCAGAAGCGCAGCCGGAGCCGAGGGAAGCACGTCGTCGGCAATCACACGCACGGGGAGACCGAGCAACCGGCACTTCGCCAGTTCACTGTTGAGTCGCCCTGCCTCGGCAGCCAGGACACCTTCCCCCTGGATCTTGACGAACATTCGGTCTTCCAACAGCGCTCGCGCATGGACGAGCCCGGATTCGCCGGATTCGTCCAGGGCCTCGATGAACCGAGCCGCCAGGGCGATCTCGTACTCGTTGATGTACTTGCCCGCCTGAGCGGCCATGGCCTCGAACGTCAGATCATTGCAGACACGCCACATCACGGCCTGGGCAACACCCTGGCTGGTTCCCAGCAAACACAAGCTTCGTAACGACTTGCGGACCCGTCCGTCGGTCGTGTAATCGTCAACGTCCACGAGTGTGAACCGGTCGCGAACGGTCGGGGTCGGCAAGCCGAAGTTGAGGCAGACCGCCGTCACGTTTACATCCAGTGATTCACCGGTGGGAATAGTGATGGTTGGAGGCAATAATGCGCCGGCTTTCGTTGCCGCTTGTAGTTCTTCCTCACTCCCCGCAGTCCGGTATTGCCCGAAGCCACCGGGACGGTTGGAGAGCATACCCAGACCCATGCTCTGCAATCCCCGTCCACCGCCTGGTCCCTGACCGGCGGCCGCCGAAGCCACCAGTCCGGCAGGAAGAACCACGTGCAGCCGCTTGGTTGACGTGTTGCGGATGGTCAGGCGAACACGGTCTTGCCCCTGCCCGCGCCAACCACTTTCAAGTCACCCTGCTTGCTTGCCTTGAGCAACTCAACCGTTTCGGTCGCGACATTCTCAGGGGCCGGGATCTTTTCGGGATCGTCCGGCGCAGATCCTTGCGCGGCAGCCGGCATCGCTCCCGAGATCACCACACCGAGAAGCAAACCCGCCGCCAAGCAGGCGCACACCAGCCAACCCTTTCGGTAGAGCATTGCTTTGAACCTCCCGGGACGTTCTCTCCAGGTGCAAGACGCAATGAGTCAACCGATTATTCGGCCTCTATCCCGGTTCTGGATACTCTCATTTTGTGCACAGAGGGTTGCAACGCAAGCGAGTCGCGCCGATCGCAGCACGTCAGGCTGCGGATTCCAGCGTCTGAGCCAGGCGGTTTCGCACCACGGGCCACACCCGGTCCGGATTGAGCTCGGTGAAACATTCGAGCCTGCGACACGTCTTGCGAAAGCTCGGTGCGCACCAGACACAGCTTCGCACGGTCGTGACGCGGGGTCCGTAGGGGCCGGTCAGGCTCGGATCCGTGCAAGTGTATATGCCCACGACTGATGCTCCGGCAGCGGCAGCCAGGTGCAGCGGTCCAGTGTCGTTGGAGACGAAGAGATCCGATGCCTGGGCCAGTGCGGCAAGTTGCAGCAGCGTTGTCTTGGCGGTCAGGTCCAGAACGGGCAGGGGGGCGATCGCCTGGCGAAGCGCGGCGGCCAGCGGCATGTCCACACGTGCGCCGACGCAGACCAGCCCTGCGCCAAACTCGGCGACAGCCCGCCGGGCAATCTCGGCAAAATGCTCGGGAGGCCAGCGTTTGGTCAGCCACCGGGCTCCGAGGTTGAGAATCACCCGGGGGCTGGGAACCGAAGCCAGAGTTTCCTTCGCCCAGAGTTGATCCTGCGCTGTGGGCGAGATATGAAACGCAGGCTCGAATCGCTCCAGGCCGAGAGCCGCGACAATCCGACCAACGCGATCAACCGCATGCAACCCAAGCCTTGGAGCCGGCACGCGATGCGTGTAAAACCAGCGAGCGCCTTCGCGTGCGTCGGCGACGCCCACGCGAACCGGCGCTCGCGTTGCGGCAGTCATCAGGCCGGACCGCAAGAGCCCTTGCAGGTCGATCGTCAGGTCGTATCGCTGCTTCAGAAGCCGGCCGCAAAGCTCTACCGTGGACGACGCCCCACTCGACGAGAGTCCCGATTTGCCCCGCTCGAAGGCGATGACCTCATCCACATTCGGGTGGTTATCCAGTAAGCTTCGAAACGCCGCATTTACCACCCAGCTGATCCGGGCCATTGGAAATAGCTCACGCAGCGCCGGCAAGATCGGCAAACAGTGGATGACGTCTCCGAGTGAGCTTGGCTTGATGATGCAGATTCTCCGGGGCTCAAGACGGCGAACCCGATCGGCCAAGATTTCCATCAGCAGGAACTCCCTTTCCCGCAAGGCGGTAACTGGCGTAATCTAACCACGTCGGCGAGAGAAAGACAACGCCACAACGATCTTTTGAGTAGCCAGGAGGTCGATCTTGGTTCTCCACCCGCTTGTGTTCTGGCCCTTGCTGCTGCTGGCGACTCTCGAACGCGGAGAGACCGTCTACCGGCCATCGCCCCAGGAATCATCGGTTCCGGAGCGGTTCCGGCTCAAGGCCGAGACCTTCTGGTACGAGCTCGAGCCGACACTCGCAACCCCGCGATACACCGTTTCCCTCCTCCGTTTTCCCTCGCCGGTCACGACTCCGGACGTCGAGAACAATACCGTCCATGCCGAGTTTTTCGATCCCACAGGCTTTCCCGGACGTCGGCCCGCGGTCGTGGTGCTGCACATCCTGGGATCCGATTTTCCGCTTTCACGCTACATGGCCGCACGGCTGGCCGATCAGGGAGTCGCGGCGCTTTTCCTGAAGCTTCCCTATTACGGCGAACGCAGGCCCAAGGTTGGCTCGGGACCGGTGCCACGCAAATTCCTGACGGCCGACATCGAGCGCACGATGACATCGATGCAGCAGGGAGTCTGCGATGTCCGTCGCGCGCTCACCTGGCTGGCTCAGCGCCCTGGCATCGATCCCGCGCGGCTGGGAGTGACGGGGATCAGCCTGGGAGGGATCATCTCGTCGATCGTGGCCGCCGTGGACCCGTCCGTCCGGTCGGGCGTTTTTCTGCTGGCCGGTGGCGACGTGTCGCGGATCCTCTGGGGGATGCCGGAGACGGCCAAGTTCCGGGACGCCTGGCAGGCCGCGGGCCGCACTCTCGCCGACCTCAAAGCGCTGACGGACCCCTTCGACCCGCTGACCTACGCCCATGGCCTTGCCGGCAAGCGGCTGCTCATGATCGCCGGCAAGATTGACGAGGTCGTGCCCCCCGCCTCGACCCAGGCTCTCTGGATCGCGGCCGGCCGGCCGCCCATCGAATGGTACGACTGCGGCCATTACTCGGCCGCCGGTTACATCTTGCCGGGCATCCGGCGCACCGTGAATTTCCTGGTGGAACCGGCTGAGCCTGTTCGGTGAGGAACAGGGATATTTATAGGCATATGCACTCTGACTAGCATTTCGCGCTAGCGTTTACTTTCTCATCCGACCTGCGGACATCTTCCAATCGGCCGACCCAATAGCGATTATACTTCGGTCACAATGAGTTGAGCTCGACCCGCTGCTCTATGCATGACGCCAATCGAACGCAAATCCGCAGGCCACCGGGGCAGCCGATGGTTTCGGTCAGGCACTCTTGCAGTTACGGTTGTCAGAAACGGCGACTGGGAGTATTCTTCCGAAAACTCCGCGGCAAGATTGGGGTATCGAGGTTGAGAGGGGGATCGAATGGCGGCCAGAGTTACGAGCGTCTTCCTTTACGTCAAGGACGTTCGCCGGTCGCTCGAGTTTTATAACGAGGTGGTCGGCGCCGACGTGCTTCAGGTTCATGCCGAGCACGAGGGAGCACCCTACAGCCTTGCTATCCTGCGGCTTGACTACTTCACCTTGATGATCCATCCGCAGGAAGCACATGCCGACGAGTTTGCCGATACCCGGCTGGGGGTGGGGATTCATCTCCAGATCCAGGTCGATGACGTCGATGCGTTTCACCAGCATTGCATCGAGGAAGGGGCCATCCTCAGCGTCTCCGGCGAGCCGACCGACCAGCCGTGGGGCTGGCGCGAATTTGCCCTCCGCGACCCGGATGGCTTCGTCTGGTCGATCTACCAGGACAAGAGCGACGGTCAGTGGACCACGGGCTGAGAGCCGGGCTCGGCATCGTCCAGGTCGGGCCGGGCCACCGGACGAGGCTGGGCTGGCATATCAGACGACTTGCTGGTCCAAAAGAAGTAAATCGCCACGACAATCAGAAAGATCGCGTACGCGCGTCTCATGGTCAAGGCAGACAGTGAGCCGGTGATTCGCGCTCCGAGGTAAGCACCGCAGAAGATTCCGATGGCGATCAGCAGTCCGGGGACAAACCTCAGCTCGCCGCGCCGCCAGTATTCGAGCACGCCGAGCAACCCGGTAGGCAAGAGCAGGGCGAAGAGCGAGGTCCCCACGGCGGTCTTGGGGTCGAGCTTCCAGATCAACATCAGTGCGGGGACGATGACCAACCCGCCGCCGATGCCGAACATCCCGCTCAGGACGCCCGCGAATCCTCCGAGCAACAGCACCGAGGCGATTTCAGGCCAGCCCATCAACAATTTGCTCCGGATACTTCCAAACAGCCATGATCGCCGCGGCGCCGGCCATGCCGGCCGTCTCGACACGCAAGATATGAGGGCTCAGGCAAATCGGTTGCCAGCCGGCTGCGTGCGCCAGCGCTTCCTCTCCTGAACTGAAGCCGCCTTCGGGCCCGACCGCCAGCATCACAGCCCGCCGGCCGTCAATCCGGGGCCAGGCCGCGGGAGCCAAGCCGCCAGGATGCGCCAGCAGTCGGATCGCCTCGTTGCTTGTCCGCATGAGCTCGACCCAGGTTCGGGGCGAATCCAGGACCATCAGTCGATGACGTCCGGATTGCTTGGACGCTTCGATGATCGTCCGCCTCAGTCGCTCCAGCTTGGAATCGCGTGGATCGACGACGGAATGTTCGGTGATCAGGGGAATCAACCGGACGATACCCAGTTCAGTGGCTTTTTCGACGAGCCAATCAAACCGGTCTCCCTTGGGAATCGCGGTGGCGAGAGTCAGCGAGCAGGCGGATGTCTTTTCCTGGAAGGGGGCCCCCTCGGCGACGAGCGCCGCGGCGTCCTTGCCGATCTCGACAATCCGAGCGGCGGTCGCAAACCCCTTGCCGTCAAAGATTTCCACACAGTCGCCGGCCACGTGACGGCAAACTCGCGTCAGGTGCCGGGCCTCCTCGGCCGGAAGCTGAAAGCGCCCATCCCGCGGCGACTCCGGACAGTAAAACCTCTGCGACACGCTCGGCTCCAGCTTGGACGAAAGATCGGACCCCATCTTATCCGATTGTAGTGAATGTAAGCGATGTGCGAGCTGGCGTTCACTGCGGGCGCCGCCGGAATTCACCGTTCGGATCGAACCCATTCATCGAAGGGAATCTGCGTGGGCTGGATCGAACATTGGGGGCTGAAGCGAGATCCTCTTGTCGAGGGCGGAGAACCTTACGCTCCGTTACCCGGCCATGAGGAAGCCGTCGCCCGGCTGCTTCACGCCGTCGAGGCGGGGCATCGGCTCGCGGCGCTCAGAGCCTCGGGCGGGATGGGCAAGACCGTGGTTCTGCACCGCACACTCGCCGAGGCGCGCGATCCCCGCCGCCGCTTTGCATTGACGACCAGCCCGATTGATGGCGCACACCTGTATGCGCGACTTGCCGAAAAGCTGGGAGCCCGCGGGCTGGCTACCGCGAGCCGAGCTTCTGCCTGGCGCTGCTTCGAGCAGGCCATCCGGGGATGGGCCCTGCAAGGATATCAAGTCGTCCTGGGCGTCGATGACTGTCGATCGCTTATCGAGACAGGTGCGAGTCAGGACCTCCTGCGGCTGGGTCAGATCGGCGGTTCGACGGCCTGCCGGGTCACCGTATTACTGATCCTGGACGAAGAATGCGATGAAAGTGAGCGACTGCACCCCTCATGGGCGCTCACGATCGGTTTGAGACCGCTTACATGTTCGGATGCCGAGAGATACCTCACCGCCAAGCTGGCCTCGGCGGGCTGTGATGAAGTGATATTCAGCCGGCGTGCCATGATCCGGCTCCATCTCCACTCCGAAGGCAACCCGCGCGGATTAGACCGGCTGGCCTCGCTCTGCCTCATGGCGGGAGCCTACAAGGGTCTCGAGGCCATCTCGTCGGAACTCGTTGAAGGGGTGTTCGGTGAGTGCAAAGCGTCCAGCCGCGTGTGTTCATATGTCCCCTCTTGATCAGTTCCGCCTCGCGTCATCTGGCCGGACAGCGGAGACCAGAGACAGGCTGGGAAACGTGGGATTCGGCTCCGCGGCGACGTCAAAGCCGCGCCGACGGAGCGACTCCACCATCGCCCCGGTTGCCTCATCACCCTCGTGAACCTCTACCACCATCTGACGGATCTTGGGCCAGTCTTTATCGGCAAGTCCGGCAAGAATGTGCTGCTCGCTCTGTTCCGCGTCGACCTTCAGCAGGTCCACGCGCGCAATCCTGTGCTCACCCAGGAAGTCCGAGAGGGTCCGCAACTCACAGGTCACGGCTTGCCTCTTCAAGTAGTACCTGCGCACCTGCTCGGCGAGTGCGTTTCGGATCGAGGCGGGGCACAGGGACAGGATGAAGGACCAGGGATCCGGAAGCATGCGGAACCGCTCAAGGATATATTCTCTCCCCAGCGAGACAGCTCGTTCCGAGTCGTCGGGATACATGGTCGACGCATTCGACATGCGAGGATAATGCGTGAACGAGACCTGGCCCGGCCGGTGAGACAGGCCGACGTTGAAGAGCTGGATCGTCAACCGATTATGCCTTTCCACGTTCCTCCGCAGCACCCGGAAGGTCTCAGGCACGGGCTCGAACGCGTAGACCCGGGCATTGCTGAGAATCTTGTTCAGGTAAAGGACGAAGAGTCCCGTATTGGCACCGACGTCGAGGATGCAGTCGCCATCATGAATCGTGACGCCGCTACGGCGGTAGCAATCGTCCTCGAAGATGTCGCGGTACACCATCAGGGTGTCACGACTGTTCAGACTTTCGACCGTCAATCCATTGGGCAAGCGACAGCGGTGGCCGGCATTCATCCCTGGTTCGTCACGCATGGGCCGATACTCCTTCTGGCTGCGGCACCCTCCATGCTTTGAACTTGGCGCGCGACGACTCCGTTGCGGTCCCGGGGCAGACTCCGGTCAGTGCAGCTCGGTGACGGCTTTGCTTGCGTCAAGAAGGCCTTCGGACGTGCCGACGATGGTGGATCAGTGTCGAAGAATCATGATGGGATTCTTCTAGCAATACCCGTTCCAACACTTGCTGGAAATTTCGCCGGAACGGACGATGCTCGATCGCGCCGGGGTGCGGCTGAGACAATCGCTGCAAACTGCGGTCGCCCGCTGGGAGGCACTTCGGTCCGATAGGCGGAGACTCGCGACGGAAACGGGATCGCGACTCCGTGCTCAGGAAAAGCACGAGCCATTCGTGAGCACGGAGGCGGATTGTTGAGAATCGTGAGAAGACCCTCTGTTACTCGGCAATGTGTCCGTGGGGCAGGATGTAACCGAGCGACAGAAGCTTGTTGACAATCGTATCAACGCACTCGGCGACGGAGAGCTTGCTCGTGTCGAGGGTGACTTCGGGGTTCAAGGGAGCCTCGTAGGGATCATCGACACCGGTGAAGCCCATCGGTTTGCCGGCGGCCACCGCGGCCCTGGCCTTCGAGTACATGCCCTTAACGTCGCGCTCTTCGCAAACTTCCAGCGGGGTCGAGCAAAAGACCTCGATGAAGTTGCCCTTGGAGATCTTTCGGGCTTCGTCTCGGATGGCGCGATAGGGGCTGATCACCGAGCAGAGCGTGGTGCCGCCATGAAAGCGCCACCAGGCCGGCGACATAGCCGACACGGCGGATGTTGGTATCGCGGTCCTCCTTGCTGAATCCCAGCCCCTTGGAAAGGTGCGTGCGGATCTCGTCGCCGTCGAGCAGCGAGCAATTGCGGCCGAACTCGGCCAGACGCTCGATCAGGGCGTGAGCGATGGTGCTCTTTCCCGAGCCCGAGAGGCCGGTGAACCAGATGGTCATGCCCTGCCGGAACCGCGGCGGATTGGTCTCGCTCAAGATCTCGGCGACAGCCGGCCGGCTGAACCATTCGGGAAGCTGGAGCCCGCGCGCCAGGTACTTGTCGCGAACCTCGGTGCCGGAGATGTCGGCTGTCTTGGCACCCGGCGGAACCTCATCGACCGGGCAATAGCGATTCTCGTCGGGAAGGAAAACCATCTGCTTGAAATCGACCATCTCCATGCCGATCTCATCCTTGAACTTGCCCATCGACTCCTGGGCGGCGTAGGGGGGATAAAACGGCTTGCCCGTCGAATCGCTGCCGGGACCAGCGTGGTCGCGGCCCACGATGAAGTGCGTGCAGCCGTAATTGCGCCGGATGATCGCGTGAAGCAGCACCTCGCGGGGACCGGCCATCCGCATGGCCAGCGGTAGGAGGCTGAGCACGACCGAGCCCGACTTGTAATAATTGTCGACCAGCGCCCGATAGCACCGGACGCGCGTGAAATGGTCGACGTCGCCGGGCTTGGTGACACCGACGACCGGGTGAATCAACAGGCCCCCGCCGATCTGCTGTGCGGCGCGCTTGGTCAGCTCTTCATGGGCCCGGTGCAGGGGATTGCGAGTCTGGAACGCGACGATCCGCGACCAGCCCAGCGTCTCGAAGTGGTGGCGTAACTCGGCGGGCGTGCGCCTGAGGTCGACGAAGTCATAGTGCGGCGGAATGCGAATGACCTCGAGCCGCCCGGCGGCCTGGTGCTCCGCCTGACGTTCAAGGTGTGCCACGGCGGGGTGCTTCTTGTCGAGCGTGCCATAAGCGAGTTCGGCCTCTCGCTTCTTGTCGATCGCGTAAATCTGCTCGACATGAAGAAACGCCAGCAAGTTGCCATAGACATCGCGCAGGGCAAGCGGCTTTCCTTCCTGAACACCCGGGCCGGGAGTGACTGGCAACGTCACCGGCAGCGGCCAGAGCGTGCCATCGGCCAGCCGCATCTCGGCGACCACGCGCTCGTAGTCGGCCTTGCCCATGAACCCCGTCAGCGGCGAGAAGCCGCCCACGCTCAGCAGTTCCAGGTCGCAAAGACCACGTTCGTCCAGCGTCAGGCTTGCCAGATCCTTCGAGTCCGCCTTCATCTCCGCGGCACGCTCAGGGCTGACGAACAGCTCGACCAGTTTGCCTCCATACGGGGTGTTCAACGAGGCTTTCGATGGTGCGGTAATTTTCCAGCTCCTTACGATTCAGAGAACCAAGTCAACTCAATCATTTCGCCCGGCCACGTTCATCGACACATCGGGACCAGGCAAAAACGGCATTTTCCAGAGAATTAGTCGGCCCTGCTACCCGAACCTGCGAAACTTTTCGCCTCTGCGCTTCCTGTGCAGCGTTCGGGATCCCAGAGTGGTTCAAAATCAACTTCAGATTGTCCATTCGCGGGGCGAAGTCTGTGCGACCAGCTCGGCGATGGAGGTGTTGTCCAGCACGCTCAGCTCCGCGGCGCGGACGCGGTCCCAGACCAGTGCCAGAACCTGCGCCGCGGGACGTTTTTCGCGGGCCGAGGCTCGCTCGGGGGCATCCGGTCCGTCGATCACGGACAGGACCTCGCTGAGCGTGATCCTGTCAGCCGGTCGGGCCAGCCGATAACCTCCCGCAGCGCCGCGCGTGCTGACGACCATGCCTGCGCCTTTCAACTGCAGCAGGATCTGGACCAGGTACCGTTCGGGAATTTCGAAGGATTCGGAGATCGCGCGAATTCGTACAGGCGGCCCATCAGAAGCCTGCTGAGCCAGGGCCAGCAGGGCCAGACAGGCATATTCCGCCTTCGCCGAGATCTTCATCGGGCCACTGGCCTCCATGGCCCTACAGCCAAACAACTCAAAGCTGGCTGCTATCCAGCGAATGCAAACCGCACTCGGTCTTGGCCTGTCCGGCCCATCGCCCGGCACGCTCGTCCTGTCCGTTGGCCACGGGCTTGGTGCAGGGCCAGCAACCGATCGAGGGATATTGCTGATCGTGCAGCGGATTGTAGGGAACGCGATTGGCCACGATGAACGCCCACACGTCACGCTTGGTCCAGTGGAGCAGCGGATTGAACTTCACCAGGCTGAACTTGGAATCCCAGCCGACGACCTTCGCCTTGGCGCGATCCGGCGACTGTTCCGCCCGGATCGCCGTGATCCACGCGTCATAACCGACAAGAGCCCGCCGTAGCGGGACAATCTTGCGCTCGTAGCAGCACCGCTCGGAGTTGGACACGTAGAGCGGTCCACCGTGCAAGCTCTCATACTCCTGCACCGACGTGTCCGGCCGGACCAGTTCGACCTCGATCCCGTACCGATCGGCGATCCGGTCACGCAGCGCCAGTGTCTCGGGAAACTGATAGCCCGTATCCAGGTTGAACACGTGCATCCGCGGCTCAACCTCGGCCAGAAGATGAATCAAGATACAGCCTTCCGGCCCGAATGCGGTCGCCATCGTCAATCGCGGATGATATCGCTCAACGGCCCACCGCAAAATCTCGGTGGGCGCTGCGTCGGCAAGAAGTTCGTTGACTTCCGCCAGTTCTTCCTCGGCCAGCATCACTTCAGCCCTGGACATGGCGTTCAAGCTCCCCGGTTTTCCAACCTGGGGCAATCTTACATTTCCCAGTAATGAAAGTCAACATTCAGGTCGGAGGGAGCGTTGAAGGCTCAGTGGAGCGGTGCTGGCGTCATCCACCGCGGGCTTTGCTGCTCATACTCACGGATCTCGGCGTCGTGCAAAAGGGTTTCGGCAATCGCGTCGAGCCCGTTCAGGAGCCGATTGCGGTGGGCTTCGGGAACGTCGAAACGATAGCTGGCGGCGGGCAAGTCGGGGCGATGCAGGGTGAGGGTTTGAGCTTGCAGGTCGATCGTGATCTCCGCGCCGTTGCGCTTTATTCCGGCCTCGGCGATCTCGGCCCATTCGTTCTCAGCAAGCTCGATGGGAAGCAGACCGCTTTGATAGGCGTTGCCTTCGAAGATATCCGCGAAGCCTTCACCCTTGCCCGGCGCGATCACGGCCCGGAAGCCGGCCTGGGCGATGGCCCACACGGCGTGTTCGCGGCTCGAGCCGCAGCCGAAATTGCGTCCGACCACGAGGATGCTGGCCCCTTTGAGCTCAGGGGTGTTGAGGGGAAAATCCCCCGCTTCCGGGCCGTGAGCTTCGGGATCGTCGATCGGCGGCGCTCTGCCAGGCGCATACCGCCGGTCCGCGAACAGGAGTGGCCCGTAGCCGGTGCGCTCGATGCGCTTCAGGTACCGTGCCGGGATGATCAGGTCGGTATTCACGTCGGTCCAGTTGAGCACCGCGATCCGCCCGCGATGAGTGACGAAAGGCTCCATGAAGTTTCTCCTACTTACCAAGCAAGGTGCGGACGTCGGTGAAGTGACCGGTGACGGCGGCTGCGGCGGCCATTGAGGGGCTGACAAGGTGGGTACGACCGCCCGGGCCCTGGCGGCCCTCGAAGTTGCGGTTGCTGGTGCTGGCGGCACGCTGGCCGGGCTCGAGCCGATCGGGATTCATCGCCAGGCACATGCTGCAACCCGCCTCACGCCACTCCGCGCCGGCCTGGGTGAAGATGCGGTCCAGGCCCTCGGCCTCGGCCTGATGGCGAACCTGCTCGCTTCCCGGAACGACCAGGGCGCGGACACCAGCGGCTACCTTTCGTCCCTGAAAAACCTTGGCCGCGGACCTCAGGTCTTCGATTCGCCCGTTCGTGCACGACCCGATGAAGACGATGTCCACGGGGATCTCGCCGACCGGCGTACCCGGTTTCAAGCCCATGTACTCGAGAGCCCGGTTCGCCTCGCCACGCGCCGGAGCGGGGATCTCGGCCGGGTCCGGCACGCGACCGGTCACATCGACGGTCATGGCCGGGTTCGTGCCCCAGGTGACCTGGGGAACCAGTGCGGACGCGTTGATCTGCACATGGGCATCAAAGCCCGCGTGGTCCTCGGTGTTGAGCGTCTTCCAGTCGGCGATGGCGGCTTCCAGGTCAGCGCCCTTCGGTGCGAACGGCCGATGGCTGCCGGCAATGTACTCGATCGTGGTGTCATCCGGAGCGATCAGACCGGCGCGGTGCCTGCCTCGATCGACATGTTGCAGACAGTCATGCGCCCTTCCATCGACAAGGCGGAGATCACCGGTCCGTAATACTCGATGACGTGCCCCGTGCCGCCGCCGGTTCCAATGGCCCGGATCACCGCCAGAATGATGTCTTTCGGCTCGAGGCCGGCGGGCAGCCTGCCGGTGACCTCGATCCCCAGTGACGGCGGACGGGCTCCTTGCCATAAGGTCTGGGTCGCGAGTACGTGTTCGACCTCGCTCGTGCCGATCCCGAACGCGAGTGCGCCGAAGGCGCCATGGGTGCTGGTATGGCTGTCGCCGCAGACGATGGTCTGACCGGGAAGCGTGATCCCGAGTTCGGGACCGATCACGTGAACAATCCCCTGGCGTCCGCTCTTGATGTCGTAGAGAGGAATTCCAAACTCGCGGCAGTTGGCCCGCAAGGTCTCCACCTGCCTGCGCGACAGCGGGTCGCGGATATCGAGCTGGTTCTCGGTGGGAACATTGTGGTCCAGCGTGGCGAACGTCAGGTCGGGCCGACGCACGCGCCGGCCTGCCAGACGAAGCCCGTCAAACGCCTGTGGGCTGGTGACTTCGTGAACGAGGTGGCGATCAATGTAAAGCAGCGTCGCCTTCGCGGTCGACGACACCACATGGCGATTCCACACTTTTTGGAATAACGTCTCTGGCATACCCGATCAACCTTTACCTGATAAGCTTGGCCCGGGAGCGGCTTTTGATCTCATCCCGGGCTTCAATCCGTACCATCCATGGCTCACCGCGGCAGGGTCGGTAGTCGTCCACCGCCCTGCGCCAGGAATTCTGGATTCTGGACTCAAGACACCTCGCGGAGGTTCATGAGTGGCCTCACTGAATTGTCGCAACCCCGAGTTCGGCGAGCAAGTACCGGCAACCCGGCGTCGGGTTCGTCAGTGGTCAACAGGGCTCAACGGGATGCCTTCCACCTTTCCAGGTTCCCAGAACGTGGGGAGCCCTCTTGCTCCGGCTCTGCCAGGAGTGAGGGCTTTGACCCGAAGGGTGAGCGACACTGTGTGCGTCCCTCGCATCAAGTGATGGGCACTAGATCCGGTTTTGTTTACAATCGCCATGTGGGGTCAAGGTAGTCGCCGAGGAATCAAGGTGGTATCCGAGTCGCCAGGCTCACCAACCCGACTGACGCAACCGACCGCATCGTCTGGCAAACCTGCCAGACAACCAACGTCGTGCTTATCTCAGGAAACCGTTCGGGTGGACCGGACTCGCTCGACCAAGTCATACACGAAATCTCGAAAGAGACGAGTCTGCCCGTGCTGACAATCGCCGATCCGAGGCGGGTCACACACGACCCCGCTTATGCAAATGCCACCGCCTCGAGATTGCTCGATTTTCTTGAGCGGATCGAATCGTTGCGCGGAAGAGGCCGCCTCTTCCTGCCCTGAACTTCCAGCGCATAGGTTGGCGGTATCAGACCCTGTTTTTTGTTTTCGATCGGAAAGACTGTCAAGCTAAGAACAGAGATTCAGGTCTGCCATCGCGATGCCCGTAGGCGGCTCCTTGTCACCTTCGCGTCGCACGCAAACCGGCTGCGAGAAGCGGCGTGCGGAGGCGGTCAATCCCTGCCGAGTTCCTTGATACGAACGTTACGGTAGCGGACGAACTGACGGGTGCTGTCGCCGCCGCCGTGAACCTGAAGGGCGATGCCGCCAGTGTCGGGGTGACGACGCTCCCGATCGGTCCACTCCATGAATTTCACGTCGTTGATCCAGTTGGTGATTTTGGGCGGGTTCCCCACAATGCGGGCGCGGAAGGTATTCCAGCTTCCGTGATGCCAGAACTCGGGCCAATTCTCGGGGCTGACGGGCAGCTTGAACGGGCAGTCGGCGAGTTTGATCTCCGTGGGTTTGAAGCCGAAGTCAAAGTTGCGCACGCTGATGCCGCCGGAAAGACCCTCGCCGTAAACGCCCATCAGGTTGCCGCCGCCGTGGTAGTCGATCATCGCCTGGTAGGCCCGGCCATCTTCGGTGCTGCGGAGGAACAGCCCGCTGTCGGGACCGAAGTCGTTGTTCATCTCGACGGACACCTCGAAGTCACTGTACGCCTTGTCCGTGATGATGATCCCGCCGTTGCCAGGCCGGTCCTGGCTGCCGACGATGACGCCGTCCTCGACGATCCAACGGCCGCCGGTGCCGTGACCCGTCTTGCCGCTGACATGCCAGCCGGTGAGCGTCTTGCCGTCGAAGATCGGCTTGAAATCCGGCTCGTCCACGGCGGGCGAGCGGGTTGCGACCAGGACACAGGCGAGGGCCGTCAGGGCAGCCACGGCGATTCGGAGTCTCATGCTGGTTACACCGGTGAGGTTGAGGAGGGACAGCCAGCGGGATCGAACCCTCGTCATCGTAACAGCACGTCTAGCCGCCAGAAAGGGCTTGCCCCATCGGCCTGTTCGGTCGGATGCGGGGTGTTCGCGATGTGCTTTACGTCGCCCACTCAGGAACGAGCCAGCGATAACTTCCCGATTTCGAATTTGCGGCTGTTCGGCGCGGGTCTCCAACCCCGCCGACTGCCTGACCGCACGTCTCACGCCGTGGCTCGGGAGGGAGACCTTCGGTCATTGCCGTGGCAAGGTCTAGAGACCTTGCCACAACGTGGATGATCCTGACTACTCGCGAAAGTGGGTTGCGCGCGAATGGCGGACGCAAGAAAAACCTTGAGGGCCTGCTCGCTTTCTGATGGCCGGCAGGTGGCTGGCCTTTGACTCCGCTCTCTCGGCGGGACGTTCGCCGCGCGTTGGCTGCTGGACTCATTGGTGGCAAAGCCACTCCGGGAGAAGCGAATATGCACGTTTCGAGCCGATCACTCTCGCTCCGGGAAAAGTGGATGGCCTCATACCGTTCATTATCATGCGGCGGGAACAGATGACTGGTATACTGATTTGCGAGAACTGTTCTTGGATTCGCGGCAGCTTTGTATGCGACTGGTTGACTGGCGCAGGACGGCCGATCCGTGAGCGGTGAGGAGTGTACGGAGGCGGAGACACATGGTCCAGATGACCATTGAAATGCCGGAAGAGGCGCTGGCTTCGATTCGAAAGGATCCCGAGGAATTTGCCCGGGAACTGCGTCTGGCGGCCGCGGCGAAATGGTATGAGCTGAAAGTGCTTTCCCAGGAGCGCGCCGCCAAGGTCGCCGGGCTTTCTCGTGCCGAGTTCCTCGCCGCGCTCGGCCGGTTTGGGGTCTCGCCGTTCCAGTACACGGCCGAAGAGATTATCGAGGAAGCCGAGCGTGAGTGAAGTATGGGTTGTCAGCGCGTCTCCAGTGATCGCGCTCGCCAAGGTGGGCTACCTCCAGCTCCTGGAGGTGTTGCCAGGCGAACTTTTGTTGCCGGTACCCGTGGCCATGGAGATCCAATCCGGCCCTCAATCCGACGCGGCCCGGCAAGCTGTCGAGGGTGGCTGGGGGCGCTCGGGTGACTGCTGAACACATTCCCGCCGAGCTTGTGGAGTGGGGGCTGGGCCCGGGAGAAACCGCGGTCTTGGGTGTGGCCCGAGAGCGGGCCCAGAGTACGGCCGTGCTCGATGACGCCTCCGCTCGCGCCTGCGCGAGCCTTCAACATCCCTCTGATTGGCACGCTGGGCGTTGTACTGCGTGCCAGGCAACGGGGAGCCATTCTCTGGGATGGGGATCTGCTCAGAGACTTGCGCAGCCGGCCTGTACCTGGATGATGAAACGATACGATCGGCTCTGCGGCGCGTCGGCGAAAAATGGTAGAAGTGCCGTAAAAACTGGGGAAGCAAGAAGAAGCACTCTTCGTTTCCCGAATTCCAGAAAGCAAGTCAAAGAGGCCACCCACAGTCAGAGAGAATGGCCAAGAAAGTTTCGAACCACGTTTCCTCGATCCCTGATCCGGGTGACCCTACGCCAGGGCCCGTGTCTTTCGCAAGCCAGAGCGCGAGCTTCTTACTCGACAAATCATAAAGAACTCAGGATTTCATGGTTCTTGGGTCGAAAGGGAACTCCCACAAGATCGGTCGATCGTACTTGACTACCCCGGTCTGCGGATCTCGGGTTTTCAGGCGACGTAAGCCGCCGGATACGATTCGGAGTGCCGACGGTACGAAAGCGACCGCGCGGACTCGTCCGGTAGGGCCTTCAACGGTTTGCACGATGTTTCCCGTCGCCGCGTTCCTGATGCGGATGGAACCTTCTTCGGACCCGGAAACCAGGAAACCGCCGTCAGGGGAGAAGAACACCAAAGACGGCCACGGGGATGTGTTCGCCTTGAAATCGAGGATGAATCCGCCGGTAACGAAATCAAACATCGTAAAGGATGCTCGCGTCCCCCGGTAACAAGGCGGTCCCCAAGCGGACTGATAGCCACGCACGAGAGGGCCCCGGAGCGGCTCTCGATCGCCTGGGACCGACCCGATGCGGCATCCCAGATTCTGATCAGGTTCGCCCTTTCGGCCTGATTGACGGCGGCCGCACGGGAGCCATCGGCGCTGAAAGTGCTTGGAGTTGGAAATACGTTTCCGCCTAGGTCCGTCGCGAGGGCGTCAAGGACCTTTTCCTCTTGCCCGTATCGGCGTCCCGGACGCTGAGTACATAGTTCTTCGAGATCAGGATCACGCGATGCCGACGGAAATCGTAAGTGACAGCCTGGGACGGTTGATGGTCCAAGTCGATCTTGCGAATCTGTCGCCCGGAGGCAACATCCCAGACCTGAACCGCACCTCCGCTGAAGACGACGTCCATCTTCATTGGATATTGCTTGACCTCAGTCCTTGCCCAGCCACAGGTGACGGCGCGTGCGGCGCCAGGATCGAAGGCTGCGGACACGATGGGCCCGGGAAGTCCCTTGATCGTATGGAGACATCTGCCCGTTCGACCGTCTCAGAACTTGACGATCTGGTTGTAGCTGCCCGTCACAAGACACGATCCGTCTCGGCTGAATTTAATGACATCCACAAATGATTCGTGCCCGCCTAGCTCGGATATGATCTCGGGCTTTGTAGAGCCAGGCTCTGCGCGACGGGGCTCGCTCTTTTCTTCGGTGCGGCGTGATACGCAACCTGGCAGCCACCAGCAGGGGAAGCCCATCCAGAGCGGCAACACCGAACCGACGGTCTTGAGTGCCACGCGTCTCTTCATCAAACGCAACTTCCATGCAATGGCCACTCGGAGCCTCGCTGCCGATCTTGGGGTGACTCACCTGCCCCAAGGCTCCATAGTACAGCGGCTAGACGACCAGCCAACGGGGCCAGCCATAGTGCAAGCCAACGGATGTCAAAGGACTACCAAGGTCGAGAGCAGGACCAACCGTACAGATCCTTGACGTTGGCGTTGAGCGACACCTTGACATTCGGATCAGATCAGGGACATCGAGCACCATTGCCGCCCGATAATTGAGGTGTTTTTTCCTTCCACGAGAAGCTGACCTGATTCAGCCTCTGCGGCCATATTCAGCCGCCAGCCGAGGTCGCCTGGCGGTCAGACGTTCTGGCTTCGTGCCATCTCATCGGCATGGTAGCTCGAGCGCACGAAGGGGCCGCTGGCGACTTCCGAGAAACCGAGCGAGCGGGCGATTCCTCCGAGTTCGTCAAATTCCTCGGGAGGAAGATAACGCGCGACGGGAAGGTGGTGGGACGAGGGTTGCAGGTACTGCCCCAGGGTCAGGAAATCGCAGCCGACGGAGCGCAGGTCGGCCAGGGTTTCCAGGAATTCCTCGGTGGTCTCGCCCAGGCCGAGCATCAGCCCGCTCTTGGTGCGCGTGGTCGGGCTGGTGACTTTCACGTGGCGGAGCACTTCCAGGCTGACGGCGTACTGGCTCTTGCGCCTGACGCGCTGCTGAAGCCGGGACACCGTCTCGAGGTTGTGATTGAAGACCTCAGGGCGGGCCGAGACCACGCGGTCGATGCACTCAGGGCGGCCGCTGAAGTCGGGAGTGAGAACCTCGATGGTCGCACCCGTGCGCTGGCGCACCGCGAGAATGCACCGGCGAAAATGCTCGGCGCCCTCGTCCTCGAGATCGTCACGCGTGACCGAGGTGATGACGACGTGCCTCAGCTCCAGCCGCAGGCAGGCCTCGGCCAGCCGGTCAGGCTCATCGGCCAGCACGGCTTCGGGCTTGCCGCGCTTCACCGCGCAGAACCCGCAGGGTCGGGTGCAGGTCTCTCCGAGAATCATGAACGTGGCCGTCCGCCGCGACCAGCATTCCGAGCGGTTCGGGCAAAGCGCGCTCTCGCAGATCGTTTCGAGACCGAGCTCGCCAACCAGGTTCTTGGTGAAGTAATTGCCGGCGGAACTGGGAACCTGGCGCTTCAGCCATGGGGGCAAACGCCTGGGCCGCTGTGGCACCTCGCGAATCTCGGCGCTCGTGCCGGAGTCGGGCAAGACGGGCAGACCGGTCGGATCATCCAGGACTGGGAGCGTAGGCATGCGATAAGACCTTGCGGCGAATCAACGGGTGGCCGGTGTAGATGTGGTGCCGTTCAAACCCCAGAACGCGTTCCAGGTTGCGGATCATCGACTCGCGGACCTTGGCCATCGGAGCACAACGCTGGCGGCGCGATTCCATCGAGGTCTGGTGCAGCGGTGCCGCGTCAATGCCGGGCTCGTCCAGCAAGTCGAACAGATCGAGAAAAGGCCCCACATTCAGTGTCAATCCATGATACGCAATCCAGCGGTTCACGGCCACTCCGACCGTGGCTACCCGCGCCTGGCCAAGGAAGATTCCGGGCAGATCAGCACGAACGGAACCACGAAGGTCGAACTCTTCGAGCACTCCGAGGATGGCTTTATGCAGCCGTTCCAGATAGCCGCAAAGTGACAACCCTCCGCGATTCAGCGGCACGATCGGATAGGCAGCGAGCTGGCCGGGAAGGTGAAGCACGCACCCGCCGCCACGGTTGACCCAGTGGGTGCGGATCCCCAGCGCGCGCAGGCAGTCGTCATCGGCGATGATATGGGCCCGGCTTCCCGCTCGGCCCATGCTGATGGTCGGCGGGTGTTCGCAAAGCAGCAAGGCGGCCCCGCCGCCGTCACCCGTCTCGTAGGCAATCCGCTTCTGGAGCGACAAGACCTCCTGAAAGTCAACCACACCCAGGAGGTAAACTTCCAATGGCGGGGCACCGGGGGATGGATTCATTGGCGGACGATCCCCCGATTTCCAAAGCAGAAATCAAGTGACGCTGCGTGATCCCTTACGAAAAACAGGGCACCTCTTCACTCTACAACGTGAAAACGGCGACCTGCAAGTGCGGCTGAAGTGATCGGCCGTGTCAATCTTCGACCGTGATCAGGCAATCCGGAGGACGCCAGCCTGCGTCACCGGGAAGAGCGGCGCCTCGGACTTCCCTCAATACTCATCGGCGCTGACGATTTCCGAGCCGTTGACGGAGCCCAGAGCGCGCCAGGTGGCCCCATTGATCGACTGTTTGAGAAATCGAACGCTGCCGTCGCCGAAAAGCGCATTCACGCCCCCGGGATGCCAGCTACGGACGGTGATCGCGGCGTACGTCGGGCCTCCATTGATCTCGGGCGTACTCTCCAGGTCGAGATCCGCGTTTGAGGGAATTTGCAGATCATCGCCGTCATGCATGGAAACAATAACCCTGGTGTTTGGAGTCCATGCCGTGGTCATGCCGCTCTGATTGACGCTGCCATCCGCCCACGACGTATGACCGGTTTCGGAGTAAACACAGGCTCCGCCATTGCCCAGTTGCGAGGTGACGTAATCTGGGGAGGAACCCGGTGGGATCACCAGGTTCGGTGAGTTCATGGTGTTGAGCACATCGCAGTCTGTACTTATGGATTGATGGCACCGGATCTCGGAAGCCAGGATCGTCAAACTGAGTCCATCCTGAAAATCGGCGGCTTTTCGGCTCACGTTCGGGCCAAATGCGGTGCGGTTCGGTAGTCCGCCGAATCCACCCCAGACGTACCAGTCTCCCATGGACCAGCCCACGGTCGACGGCGCAGTGACACCGAAACTGGTGTCGAGAGGCTGCGGATTATTTTCGCTGGGACAGATGAAACTAGGGATCGACGTCGCCGTGACCGTCATGTTTTCCGGCGCCGTCTGGTTCATCGAGAAATTGGTCGCATTCCATAGCGAATTTTGCTCCATAAATGATAGAACGCGCGCGTTGACACTCCAGCCGTTTATGGATGTAGGAATGGAGCTTGTATGCGTTGACTGATTGCCGCCAAGATACATCGAAGCCGGGTAGACACCGTAACTGCTCTCGTATTGATGAACCGCAAGACCAAGCTGCTTCAAGTTATTGGTGCATTGAAGAGAACGCGCGGCCTCGCGCAGACTGTACCGCGGGCAACAGTAATGACATCATCAAGCCGAGAATGCTGATGACGACAAGCAGCTCGATCAGTGAAAAACCTGTTTTCGTAGCGCGGGGCATCGGCAAAATCCACTCAGGCAGGTCGACACGGCATTAACTGTCTGTGTATTTTCAAGCGTAATAAGGCCGGGGGGAACACGATAGACCCGAGATTATCCATTTATACATTCGGCTCGTGGACAGTGTTAATGATTGGAAGGTATGGACGGCAATAATTTACTATTCCAAAGTACGGGATTCCACCGTTAATTCACGTGAACTCGCAAATCCGCATCATTGCGGGGTTGGGTGCGAGCAAAGAGACGCTCTTTAGCGCACCGAGATGACATCATAAATCATTGCGCAGGCTGTTTCACCGTCCGCCGGTGCTAAATTGCGGATTTCTCAAAGATAAGCAGCTCACCGTTCCGTTTTATGGTGCCTGAATGACGGAGCCACCCTGCAAAAGCCGCCTTCCCTGGTGCTCATCGATGTGGAGCTGGTCGAGCAGGCGATGTCGCACCAGCCGCAACATCGAATCGACGGTGGCCGGGTCGTGGTCGGGAAGCACAATCATGCCACCAGCCCGCTTGTCGTGTCCACCCGCGTTTCCCAAGCCGTTGATGACCTGACGCAACACTTCGCCGGCGCGTCCCCCCAGCCCCGCCGCACGCAGCGAGAGCTTGATTCCACCCTCGAATAGACCGATGGCCAGAGCCCAGTTGACCTGATCGAAGCGAATGAAAAAATCGGCAATTTCGGCAATGATGTCAGGCTGAGAAACCTCGCCGCACCAGCCCACGATCAGATCGCGGTACAGAAACGCGTTGATGAGTGCGTTTTGAAACGTCGCAAAATGGCTCTGGGGCAACTTGGGGTTGCGAATCCGCGCGAGCAGATCCTTGTTCGCGCGCGGAAACAGCCAGACGAGGGCCCCGTCATCCAGGGTGCTCGCCTCGCGCGGGTAGCCGGTTGTCTCCGACTCGATGCCGTAGAGCAGCGCCGTCGCCAGCTCCGGGGAGACCAGCACCTTCTGCTCGATCAGGTAACCCGTGACCATCGTGCTCGTCGCGCCCAGATGATCGCGAATATCCTGGAAGATCACTCCGTTCAGGTCGCCCCCCGTCTCGTGGTGGTCAATCACGACCTGGGGCGTGAGTTTCTCATTGCACCGCCGGCCCGTGTAGGGCTGGCTATCCACCATGATCACCGCGGTGTCGGCGTCCGCGGTTGCCGTTTCGACGGGGATCAGCGGAATCGGGATCATCTCGACCATCGCGCGGTTCTCGGCCCGGGCAATCATACCGTCCACCGTCATTGCGACCGGTTTGCCCGGCTGGCAGGCCTCGAGGAGCGCCTTGAGGCCCAGCATGCTGGCCAGAGAGTCGGGATCGGGGTTGACGTGGGAGACCAACACCAGTCGGCGGAATGGGGAGAGTGCGGTCAGCAGCCGGTCGGAGCGAACCTGCCGCGTGATCTCGCCCCGGCTTCCAGACTCAGGCAGCTCGGGATCCGACACCATGGTCAATGCGTCCAGAGACCTCGGGAATCCATGCATTTGGATTTCCCTCCCGTGCTTCCAGGGGTCGGCACGGTGCTTTGTCGAGTCTACGTCATTTGCCCTGTTAATTGCCAGACTCCGGCACCGGAGCGGAATCACGTGCGCCGGATGGCGATGGGGTTGGAGCTTTTTGATCAATCGCCGGGGCGCCCCGACCGCGGGAAAGGTCGCGGCGCTTCTTCTGCTCGTAGTAGGAGTCGATCTCCTTGAGCATCTCGGGATCGAGCGAGGGTTCCGACCGGGCTGCCGGGCCAGCCTGACCCGTGCGGCCGCTGCGATAGCCATACTTGATTTCCGTCTGCTCTATGGCGTCGTTGAGCTGGACGTCGAACCGGCCGCGCTCGCCGGGACTGAGTTCCTCGATCCCCGAGGTTTGTGGCGCCGGCCGGTTGGCAAACGCGATCAGCAGTCCGACACCCAGGAGCAGCACCAGGGCATTGAGGCGCACCGACCGTTTGTGGAGCTTCTGAAATCGCTCATGACTTTCGGGTCCGGCGTCGCGCGCGGCATTGATGGCGGGAGTGAGCGAGTTGCCCCCATAGAGCATGATGAGGATGCCGGCCAGAAGGATCATCGCCTGGATGGCGATGCCCTTGCCGCGGAATTCGGGATAGGAGAGCGGCACCGCCACGAACGCCGGCAGTGCGATGGCCCCCGCGATCGCGCCCCAGGCGTAGTATCTGGGAAACAGGCGCGGACAAACTTGCCCCCATGCTCGGAACCAAGCACCGTGAAGATGACGGGTGCCACCGCGAACGAGAAGAACAGGATGCTTCCCACCCAGGCCGTGAGGGCGATCACATAGACCGAGTCAAAAACTCCCAGCAAGAATCGGGCTGACACGCGCGGATTTCCTCCCACAAACAATCCGCCCGGTTCCAGCATCCGAGTGATCCGGCTCGAGCTTCTCCACTGGAACGCCGGCAGACACTCTTACACTATGCGCCCGGCCGTCGATCCGCAACGGGATCTCAGCTCAGGGTCGGGAAGGGAGGAACCATCTCCAGAGCAATTCCAAGCGCCCTACCGGACGGAGCCGAGGGTCTTGTCGCCGATCTTCAGGCGCTGACCCGAACCTGGCCTTCGGATAAGATTGATAATCAAGGTGGGGCATCAAACCTCTCGTCTTCATGGGCGCCTCATTATGTCTTCGGCACCGCCGGTCAGGGCCACGCTCGAGGACCTCCATGGCGAGAAGCGCAAAGCCGAACTGATTGGAGGAAGGCTCATTCCGCTCATGCCGAGCGGCGCAAGCCGAATCGGATTGCGGCGCGGACCTTCCGGAGCCGTGACGATCATGCCCAAGCGATGGGCCATGGTGAAGCCTGCACGGACAACATGGGCTTCAGACCTCTCCCAGACTCGAATCGACCCTGGGAGATCCCGGTTCGGTGTGGTAGTGCTTCACGAGGGCGCCTGTATCAAGGAAGCAGCGCGGCATTTAGAATCGGTCTTCTCTCTCTTCAATGACGACCTGAGCCATCGAGCCGGGGATTCTCGAGAGCTTGTGGCGGACCTCATCGATCGAGGGCACATCTTTGCCTTCGACCTCGCGGGCGCAAGATTCGATGGCCTCGTGATCTATCAGATCGTCCAAGGTAGGCGCCCCGCCGCTGGCTAACTCAGTTTCGTCACTGTCCGACGTCGGAGTCCGGAGGTGCCCCTGGAGGAGATGATGAATGTAGCCGGCCAGGTCTGCTCCGCTCATTCGAGCTCGCTCAAAGAGGGCTCGTTCCTCTTCGGGTCGAAGTTCGATGTTGATGGTCATCGCAGGCCTTCGCTCCAGGGAAACTATTCATGGATCAGCATACGGCAAGAGGCGAGCTCCCGGCAAAAAGAGTCCTCCTGCCCGATCGACTCAAATCCTGATAACGGACGGAAACGCGGATGGAAACGGGGAAACCCGCTGAATCGCTTTGTCGAAAGAGCTCGACCTCGAGCACAATTCCGGGCATGTCGAATGCATCGATCATTACCGCTCGAAGTCTAGAAAGCGGCTGGCTCAAACCTATTCATCATTACTTGAATGGGCAGAGGGAGAGTTGAACTCCCAACACCAGAAGTTTCAGGACCTGTGATCGTTTCGGCCCTAATTTCTAACTCCTTTTCCCAACACGAGTTGCGTCTACTACGCATCATTGGGGTCTGCATCATTGGGCCGGGTCGCCCCGGGAGCCTGGGCATGGGTATCCTTGCTTGTCCTAGACAATTGACAACTCCAGGTCGCCCCGGATAAGCTCCACGCCATTTGCCGTGGCTCAAGGCCAGCAAACGCGGGCTGTCAAAATGCCGCTCGGGCCTCGCGTTGAGAATTCTCCCCAGCGGCAAAGGATCACAAGATGGCAGGCCAAAACTTGCTGGCGATCGCGCAAGATTATATGAACAACGCACTCTTTGCAAGAGTGATTAATGAGCAGACGCATACTCCACGTGTGTCAACTGCATTGGCCGCGCAGGCGAACCCCGGCTGGAACGGCCGGCTCTTGATGAATTCAGCAGGAACGGTCTGGGTCGTGATCGATGGAGTGGCGCGAGGCTATACCAACGAGCCGCTCTTCTCTCGCGTGCATGGTTGGCGCAGACAAATCGAGGTTTGCGCTCCAACGCATCACGGCGCCGGTCATCGATGCACGGCGGTTTGGACAAACACGGTGTTCTTTCACATCGATGATATTTCGGTCATCCAGGAAGGTCCGGTCATGTCGCAAGACGCGACCATCATCTCCAACCCGTCCGGCACAATGTTCTTGTTCGAGAACAACACGGTGCGCGGCATCCCATCAGCGGACGTAATGAATAAGTACCAGTTCAACTGGCAGACAGGTCAAGGCAACGTGTACGCCGATGAAGCGATCATGCACATCCGATCCCTGGGCGTGGTGCAATAATCCCGCGGCGACATGGAAACTCGCGAGGCCGTGGCGCGTTCGTCGCCATGGCTCCGGCATTGAGTGTCGATATAATGAGACTTTCCCTGTCTCTGATTCGAAGTCCTGACCTCCTCGGGGTCTGACCCCGAATGCCCCCTACACGGTAGCGACTGACCCCGAAGGCCCGCGAATGCCCGTTTATAATTCGGACATCCTTTACTCGACTGTCGCCGTGGTCTCATCGGCCAGGTCGGCCGAGCCGTCGTCGGGCAAGCTTTTGAGATAGGTTCCGACCAGGGCTTCGTCGGAAGGCGGCGGTGCGCCGCGCTCGCGGCGATAGATCTCTCCAGCCAGGAGTACGAGAAGCTCTCGATAACTGCGCTGTTCCGCCCGGCGAACGGTAAGCCACGCCTGGAACCCACTCCTGAGCGTCAGCTTGGCGTCGTTGGTCGTGACCAGCCAACTTGCCACCTCCTGCGGCGACAGTGCGCGAGCTTCCGCCGGCGCGTCAGGACTGACGTGATACAGCAACACGCCACTCGTCTGCTTTGCGATGTGGAAGCGCGCTCGTGCAGCCGGCTTGCGTTGCACGGGGTGCTCCACGTGCGCGAGCCAGTTGGCGAAGAGCAATCGAATGACACGCCGGCTGCGTTCGGGCTCGCGCGCGAGGCCGCGCTTCACCTGGTAGAGATCGCGCGCTAGGTCGATGGGCAACTGCATATCACCTAGACGATAGGTCCACTCCTCCTCGATCTGTTCGCGAGGGGGAACGAAACGCCGGTCCAGAAATCGCATGAGGTCCAGATACTCGATCTTGAGCGTGAACGCATCCCACTCGGGCATGGGCCGGCACTCGACGACCTCCTCCAGGGCACGTCGGACCTGGTGTATCGTGGTCCTGGGATCCGCCGCCCAGGTCGCGAGACGTTTCCGCACTGAAGGGAGCCAGAGAGTGACGCGCAAGCGATCTTTCAGCCTCTCTCGACGCCGGACGTGGACCGTCATGCGGAGGACGGCGCGATAGCAGTCCCAGGCGCCGGCCATGTCGCCCTTCACTTCGCGAAGACTGCCCTCCGTAAGCATTATCCCGATCATCCACGCTCTTGAGGCCTGAAGGGGATAGGCAGAAGCGAGATCGGAGTTATTCTCTTCGGGCAGCGGCTCGCCGACCGGCCCTGATATCCCATCCGCTTGCTCGGCCCCCTTGATAATCAGTTCCACCGCCGGGCGGTTCGCCTCGACAAACGCGCGGAACTCCGGAATGGTCTCGGACGAACCCGGGAGATAATAGATGTTGGGCTCGACTGCTTTCCACGCCCGCCGGAAAAATGTAAAGGCGTTCCGATCGTCGGGAAGGCGGAAAGTTCGGAACGCCGCGACATCGAAGGGGTCGCCAATGTCCGGCAGTCCATTCAGGCTCGTCAGCCACCAGATTGCCAGAGCCGTGGCGGTGACCGCAAGGCAGATCGTCAGGACGAGCGTGACCCGCAGCAGTTGACGGAGTTTCTTGCGCAGCAATTGAAGCGTCTTCGACGACGTGCCGCTCACCGCTGCGGGTGCGGGACTCTCGGATTGGGTCGGCATGAGGGGGCCTCTCCTGGCGATGCGAGATCCTCGGCCCGACTTTTCCGTCATTCTAACCACAACCCGCTGTTCTTTCAACGACAATTGTCAGAGAACGGGGAATGGGAACAAGGGCCATCATCCAGGTCGCCGAGGCCGACCCGGTCAACTGGGCCGGGGAAGATGATTATCGCCGGGCCCTCCTCGGAGCACGCGAATCTTCTCAGAAGCTGCCTGCCGACGGAGGGGCTGATTTCAGGATTCGCCTTCCGCGTAGATAGGCGTAACCGAACGAACAGAAGACTTGGCTGGCTATGGGTTCAACTCGAGCCTTCCTGGAGGATCTCTGATTATGCTCCATCAGGTAGCGAAGTCCACATGCGATTCGCCGGATCTCGCGTCCACCTTGCTATGGTTGGACCCGTCAAGCCCTGGCCTCCGGTTTCTGTTTCCGGGCCTTGGCCCTGGGACGGGAACGGTCAACGATCGTTGCCGTCCCAGGGCCGTCAGCGGCGCGAGCCACCGCTACTCCATATTGTCGTTTTTGTTGGTCCTCTATCCCTTGCTCATCCTCCCCAATAGTGCCGAGAGGACCGATCGCCTCGGTCTTCGCTACGACGGTGGATCAGTCTCTTCCTCGGCTTCCCCGGCCGCGAGGCGCGTCGCCGCCCGGGTTGTCGCCTCGACCCATGCCGAGGGCACGGCCGCCGAGGCCGGGCGGCCCCGGGCCGCTGCCCAGGACCCCACCGCCAGGGCCACCCCCAGGCGTTCGAGGCGCGCCCGCAGCAGCGCCTGCGCCCGCGACAGTCGGCCCTTGACTGTTCCGACCGGCCAGCCCAGGCGGTCGGCCGCCTCCTCGTGTGTCAGGCCCTCAAGATGGCAGAGGACGACCGCGTCGCGGTACTTGCTCGGCAGCAGCTCGACCTCCTCGCGCAGCTCGGGTCCGAGATCGGTCCGCGCGCGGCGGTCGTCGGGCCCGGCTGTCCCCTCGCGACCGCGCCGCTCGAAGGCTCGCCGCCGGACATCGCGGGCTCTGGCCCTCCGCGCTACGCGGACGGCGACCCCATGCAGCCACGGGCCGACCGATTCGCGACGACGGATGGCCGAAGCGCGGCGGGCCAGCAGCAGAAAAGTCGCTTGCGCGGCATCCTGGGCGTCGTGCTCGTTGACCAGGACCCTCCGGCACACGGCCAGCACCATCGGAACGTGCCGCCCAACGATCGCGGCGAACGCCGCCTCGGCCTGCTCGTCGCGACAGGACAAAAACCGCTCCAGAAGCTGTGCATCGCTGAGCGCGGCGAAGGTACCGCCCTGGAAGAGGATCTGAAGGTAACGCCCGGCCGCCCCGGCATGTCCGCCCGTCATCGTTCGTCCCTCGCGGGTCGTGTCGTATTAACCCTATAGTGCAGGCCGGTGCCGGGACCGTTACAAGGAGCCCAGAAACTTTCGACGTGCCTGGCCCGGGGGCCTTATCCGCCCTCCGGTTCCTGTCAACCTTGCGATGATACCCGCATGTATGGGTCGATCGGAATCTATTGTTACGAGACCGGGCGGGAACACGAAAGTCGCGTAAAGCACCGGGGCTCCCGGCACGTCAGTCAGGCTTTTCAGCCTGACCTTTGCAGAAACCCTCGTTTACTTTTCCCGGGGTCAGGCTGAAAAGCCTGACCTCCGGACATTTTTCTGCGGTCTTGCCGCCTGCGGAACATGGCCCCGGCAGGTGAGTTACGACAACGGGAGCAATTATGTAGATGGCATCGTCCCAAAGTGGAGTCAACGTGAATGAGTCTCGCTTGACAGTTGGCGGACCATTTATAGTAACCCGAAGCGTCCGCGAGGGTCGACACAAACCCATGTGGGGAAAGGGGAAAACCCTCGCTGACGCTTCGTTGGTATCTCTCGCGAGCCTGTCCTTCAGTCGACGAACGCAAGAAATGAGGGTTTTGGGACGATGCCGTCAGGCTTTTCAGCCTGACCTACGGTCGCAGAAACTCCGCTTTCACGAGGTACATCCTGTCGCCATGCCGTTCTGAGGTGGGTTCGCGCTGACGAAATCCGGCCGCGTCTCGAACATCGCCCGGATCGCAGCCGGACTGAGAAGCCGTGCAGTCGTCCCGGCGACAGCTCAGAGAAGCAACTGGCGAGTGAGCGTCGAAAGACGGAAATTGAGCTAGACTGGATTCATGGCCCCACGATCCAGGGAGGAACGATGCTGCTCACCTTGCTTTTCTACTTCGCGTTCGCGTTAGGCGAGATTTGCTTTCTGGTTCTCGCGATCAACACGGTCCACGGCATGGGCTGGAAGCTGCGCTGGCTGGAAGCGGCGTCGATCCTGGGTCTGGTACTCGTGGGTCTGGTCTCCCTGGAGCTCACGCGGCGCTGGTGGCTGGTGCCCGTGGGCGACTGGCCCCTCGGGCTGAAGCTTCTGGGTGCGGCTTGCTCGCTGATGGCTCTGGTGGGTTTGCCGGTCGCAAGCTACAGCCGATTGAGCCGCACCGAGCACGAGGAGTTCCAGCGGAAGGACCAGTCCGTGAACCTGGTCGGCAACGAGCCGCCCGAGCGGTTCATGGGTCGCGGGCGGCACAACTGGCTGCTGCGCGTGCCGGGCAATCAGGCGCTCGGCCTGGTCGTGCACCACTGGTCGATTCCCTTCGAGAACCTCCCACGGGAGCTGGACGGTCTGTCGATCCTGCACCTGACCGACCTTCACTTTTCGCATGCCTACGACCGCCGCTACTTTGAAGCGGCTTTTGACGTGGCGGCCGGCTGCCTCGCGGACCTGGTGTTTATCACCGGTGATCTGATTGACGATCCGTCGTGCATGGACTGGATCACCCACCTGTTCGATCGCATCCCCGCGCTGGTGGGTCGATATGCCATCCTCGGAAACCACGATCACCATCACGACACCGACCGGATCATGGGCGCCGTGGCGGCCGCCGGCTACTCGATGCTCGATGGCGATGTCACTGCCGTATCAATCATGAAGAAGACCTTGGCGATCGGCGGCACCTGCGCACCCTGGGGGCCCAAGATCGACAGCTCGGCAATTCCTCCCGCCGACTTTCGATTGCTGCTCAGTCATACTCCCGACATCGCCTATCAGGCGGCAGCTCAGGGCTGGGACTTCATGCTCTGCGGTCACAACCACGGCGGCCAGGTGCAGCTTCCAATCGTCGGCCCGGTGGTCATGCCCAGTCGTTATAGCCGGCGATTCGAAAGTGGCTTCTATCGCATCGCGCCGACCTTGATGTACGTCAGCCGAGGGCTCGGTGCCAAGCATCCTATCCGCCTGGGCTGTCCGCCGGAGATTGCTCACTTCACGCTGACGAGTGTGCCCAGTCCAGGATCGCTCCCACCCACTTCCGCGCCCCGCGACTGTACCACGCGCCACTCCCGCCCGGAGCAATCGCGCCGGTGGTCGAGCTGATGAGGCCGTTTCCCGGTCGCCTCGCACCCGATCTGGTCGGCCAAGCGCGGCCGAGATTGTAACGGACCGTCGGCGCGCGGCAGGGCACCGTATGGGGAAATCGGCTACGCGGGCTCTGGCGACGTAAACCTATATGAGGTCTACGATTGCGACTCGAGGTTGGGCGCGGTGTAGCATGTTTGGGAATGGACGTAAGCTGTTGCCAAATTAAGATTTGCGCCGGAACGCTAGGCTCATGAAAGGGCTCTCAGGGCCGGAAAACGTAGCATATCGTAGCATGTCGACCCTTTCCGGCGAGCTGGGAGTATTGTCGCAAGGCCAGCGTCTTGAGGGACATGTCGCGAGTGGTTGGACCGTCGTGTCAGGGTGTGGCGGAGGCATTGGAGGCGGGGGGAATGGCCCCGTTTTCGGGATCGGCGTCGTCGGGCAGGTTCAGCTCCTTGATCCGGCGATAGAGGCGAGGTCGGGAGATGCCCAGGAATTCGGCGGCGCGGGACTTGTTCTGTCGGGCGCGGCTGAGGGCTGTCTCGATCAGGCGGCGTTCGATCTCGGTCAGGAGCTCGTCGAGAGGTCTGGTGGTTGGGGAGAGTGGCGGCGGCAAATAGGCGGCGCCGAGGTGACCGCGGATGGAGGCGGGGAGGTCACTCGTGTCAATCATGGGCATGATCTGTTCGGGCTGAGTCTGCGCGGACGTGTTCGTGGGCCGAGTCGATCACGCGGGCGAGTTCGCCGAGATTGCCCGGCCAGTCGTAGGCTTGAAGCGCGGAGACGGCCTCGGGGGTGAAGCCGCCGCAGGTCGAACTGGTGCGTTGGTTGGCGCGTTCCAGGAACGCCTGGGCGAGCAACAAGAGGTCGTGCCGGCGGTCGCGCAGAGGAAGCGTCGGAATCACCAGGACAGTCAATCCGTAATAAAGCTCTGGCCGCAATTGCTCTCGTCTGAGCGCGTCGTCGGGATTGCCGGCAGTGGTGGCGATCAACCGTACGCGGCCGTCGAGCGAGCCGGCCAGCCGCGTCTGGAGGTCGCGGGGCAAGGTCAGGATGTCGCCGATCAGAAGAGTGGAGCCTTCGGCCATGCAGAGGCGGCTGCGACAAGGCTCGAGCGTGTCGTCGCAGGGGCCAGCTTGGGGTGCGGCTTCGAAGAGTTTGCGTTCGATGACATCCGGCGGGAGGGCCTTGCAATCGATCGGCACGATCGGAAGTTGGCGCCCCGGGCCGAGTTGATGAATGGTTCGAGCCGCCAGCCTCTTGCCGGTTCCCGGTTCACCCACGATGAGCACGGCCGTGGTGCTGGCTGCCGCGAGGCGAACTTGCTCGAGCAAACGCAGGTGCGCCGGGCCGGTGCCGATCAACGTTTCGCAACGGTATCTCTGCTGGAGCCGTTCCCGCAACTCCATGAGCCGAAGGCGAAGCTGGTGAGCCCGTGAATCGGGGACGCTGGGAGGCGTGCCTGGCTCACGGACCTGGCCAAGCATGCCGATGAGCGTATCGGCCTGGTCGCGAAAGGGCCAGAACTCAACGCGTCGCCAGAGTCGTTCGCCGCTGGCCTGGAGGATGACGGTCAAGCTTCCGGAAGGCTGGCCGCCGACCGCCTCTGGTGGTGGGGCAAAACTGGCCGCCAGGTCTGCTGGTTCGTCCGATGAGGTCGGACCATACCCTGCGCACGTCTGCCCTAGAAGCGATTCGGCGGGATGCCCCGTCAGGCCTTCCCAGGCACGGTTGACCCAGGTTACGCGGAGTGCCTGGTCGAGCCAGAACATCGGCTCGCGCGCCTGCTGCCAGAGCTGGTCCGGCTTGAACGCCGAAACGCGTGGAGGCGCCATGGGAAATGATTTAACCTGGGATAGAAGAAAACCAAGAACAGGGATCAGCCGCCGCATCGAACCGGTGATGCCGACGGTGCAGGCCGTCGCTACCGATCGTTGCAATACCTTGTTCCGCTCAACATCGCTCTACCCGCCGTCGAAGGCAAGAAAAAAGCAGGAAACATGCGCACGAACCAGAGCGATCTGACGACCATGGGAGACTGGGCCCGAGTCATTGCCCTGGACGGCGGGACCACCAATACGCGGGCGCGATTGATTGTCAACGGCCAGATTGTTGGCACGGCGCGTCGGTCGGTTGGCGTTCGCAACACGGTTCTCGGTGAGGGGTCGACCGGCCAGAGACTTGCCGACTCGGTGCGCGAGGTCCTGGCGGAAGTGGTAGGGCTCGAACGAGGGCCGGCGGTAGCTGAGATGGTGCCGGCGCGTCCCGATCTCATCCTGGCCGCCGGGATGCTCTCTTCCGAGGTCGGCCTGTTGTCGGTGCCGCATGTGTCCGCACCCGCGGGCATTGCCGAGCTGGCCGGCGGGGTGGTGGCTCAGACGTTTCCGCAGATATGTCCCTGGCCCATTCATTTCGTGCCAGGAGTACGAACGCCCGCTACTGCCGGGGACGACGGCTGGATGCAGGCCGATGTCATGCGCGGGGAAGAATGTGAGACTCTGGGAGCGCTCAGCGAACTCACGCAAAAGGGCTTGCTCGACTCTGGTGGGGAAGGTGAGGTCTTTGTTTGGCCGGGGTCGCACACGAAGCTCGTCGAAGTGGACGCTCAGGGGCGGATTCTCCGGAGCCACACAACTCTGGCCGGAGAGCTGATTCAAGCCGTCGCCCGCCACACGCTGATCGCAGCGAGTCTGCCGGCAGAGCTTCCCCAGGTACTCGACATCGAGGCGGCAGAGGCCGGAGGTCGGGCCACTCGGAGTCAGGGCCTGGAACGAGCGGCTTTCCTGGTCCGCCTGGGGGGGCTCTTGAGGACGATGAGTCCCGAGCAACTTGCGTCGTTCTGGATTGGTGCGGTGGTAGCCGACGACGTCGGCCACCTGGCCAGACATCCGATTCTGGCACAGGGCCGGCCCGTCTGGGTGGGTGGCCGGGAACCGTTGCGTGCTCTGTATGCGGAGTGCTTGTCAGGCGTGGTCAAAGCGCCTGTGATTTCCCTGGACGACCGCCTGGCTGAGGCGGCATCGGCTCTGGGTGCGCTCGCGGTGGTGCTGGTATCGATCACCGCGGGGCGTCCGAGCGAGCGATCAATTGCCGCCAAAGCGGCTCCATGACCAGACGACCTGACCGAGCACCACGGCGGCGCTGGGGTCTTCCAGGTCGACTGGCACAAGTGGGAACTCTCGGCCCTGCTGGTTGGGGCGAAGGATCATGTGACGTCCACTGACTTCCAGCCAGCGGATGACCGGCGTGCCATCGGGGCAAGCCGCGACGATCCGGCCGTGGAGCAAGAGCGGATTGGTCAACGACCGATCGATGGCGGCCACGGATCCAATCGGCAGAATCGGGTGCATGGCGTCGTCGAGCATGCGAACGCCGATGGTCTGCGACGGATTGGGAAGCCATTGGCGGTAAGCCATGATGTATCCCTCGACCCGAGAGGGGTCGAGCACGGGCTTGCCAATCTCGGAAAGGGGATAGAGGCTGACCGCGGCGAAATCCGACGCCACCTCGGTTGGCAGATTCTCCGGAGCCACCACCACGACCTCGCTGGATGACCGCTCCAGCTTTTCCAGGCCGCGGCGAATCAACTCGATCGGCGTCAGCTCCGAGAGTATCCGTTCATCACTCGATTCACGGTACTTGGAACCCTCGCCGGAAATCAAATACATCGGGTTCGCGCCGGTTTGTTCTATGAAGCCGAGCAGAACTTCGGCCGGAACCGTGACGCCGGTTTCGTAGTTGTACCAGGTGCGCGCAGGCAGATTAAGGCGGCGAGCCAGCTCTGGCCCGCCATGGTCGCCAAAGAGCTCCTGACGGATTTCTCTTAAGCGGCGCGACAATGAGGCCTTGACGTTGACGCGAACTTTTGGGGTCTTCTTGCGAGCCACGGCGCTCGATCCCGCTAGCGGGAGCCTCCTGGATTCGGCAGACGATAGCACGTTATGTCAGTGGGGATGGATCAGCCTTCGTTGGTGAACAGTGACTGCGGCTCCAGGCAGGGAACCACGTTCTTCGTGTCTATTATTGGCTCGATCCACTCGCATTCCGCGATCTAGGCCGGATCAAGTTAGCATAAAGACTGGCCAGAGTCATCAGAGGCATAATTTGTTCCTGAAAACACCGGCAAATGTCAAGTTTACACAACAGCATGATGCGTGCAAGCAAAAAATCGAGATCCAGTGTTATTAATATGCATCAAGCCTTCCAAAGCAAGGAAGTGGCCATGAGTCGGTTGGATATTTCCGCCCGGCAGAATCAGAAAGCCGCGGAGTTGAACAATCGGGACTTTGCCGGAAGTCTTGTGGGGGGAAGTCCACGAGTTTTGATAGGTTTCAGAAAAAGCCTAGTTCATCGCGGGCTGCGTCGGACATTCGGTCTGGCGACCAGGGCGGAGACATGACGAGGCGAACATCCGCCTTGGTGACACCCTCCACCTTTTCAAGTGCGGACACAGCGCTGCGGAGGATTTCGGGGCCGGCCGGGCACGCGGGAGAAGTCAGAGTCATCTCGACCTCAACACGATCGTCGTGGGTCTGGATCGAGTAGACCAGTCCCAGGTCGATGATGTTGACGTTCAGTTCCGGGTCTTTCACGGTACGCAGGGCCGAGACAAGTGTTTCCTGATCGATCACGAGTGGGGCTCCTTACAGGTCGCAAGCACAATGGCGGGGTAAGCGGATGCCGCGAGGCTCGACCTCAATCTCGGTCTCCAGTTTGATGGGCATCTCGGGATCTCAATCTTCGATGACAACGAAAACCTCATCACCCTGCAGGACCACCTGGTGCGTGGTCACCGGTTCGATGGCCGGCATGCAAAGAGGCTTGCCCGTTCGCACATCGAACCGGGCGCCGTGGCGCGGGCACTCGATCTCGTTTCCGCGGAATTCCCCTTCCGCTAGTGGTCCGCCATCGTGTGTACAGACATCGTCAATGGCATGAAAGGCGCCTCCGACGTTGAATAGGGCGATGGGTCGGCCATCCACCTCGACCAGCTTCTTCTCACCGGGTATGAGTTCCGAGACCCGCGCCACTTTATAGGATCCAGGCATGTTTCGTCCGTTCTCTCTCAGGCAGGTCGCGGGTTTCCGTGTGCGTCAATCTGGGTCAAAGCGGGCGGGGACCGTCATCACGACCGGAACTTCTCGGGAGACGCAACTTTTTCTGCCTGGGCCATGGCGGCACGCGTCACCTCGCCCTTGATTCGCCGTAGCACGCCGCTGAGTCCGCGGACGCGAAGCATACCCAGGACCTCTTGCAAGGCGCAACGCTCGACCAGATCGGCGGGCACCTTGAGCACTTCCTCGACGGTTGCCCCACTCAGCCCCTCGATCAAAAGGGAGACGAAACCTCGCACTGTGGGGGCTTCGATCGGCGCATCGGCGTAAAGTGTCACCCGGCCGCCTACCAGATCCACGAACAGGTAGACCGGCGACTGGCACTCCTCGACCCGGTGCGAGGCGTCCTTGAGTTTTTCCAGGTGCTCCGGCAGCGGAGGCAGGTTCTTGGCAAAATCGATGAGCAGATCGATACGTTCCTGGCGGTCCGATTCGCTCAACTCGGCGATGATCTCGTCTAGTGCGGCCGGCATCTTACCCTCGGCTGGACCCGGTCGAAGTTGGTTTTAGGCGCCCCTGGCGATGGGCACACGAACCAGGTTACCCCATTCGGTCCAGGATCCATCGTAGTTACGCACGTGCGAAAAGCCCAGCAGGTAGGTTAGCACAAACCAGGTGAGGCTTGATCGTTCGCCAATGCGGCAGTAAGCGATGATATCATCACTCGGCTTCAGTCCGATCTCGTCCTGGTAAATACCGAGCAGTTCCTCGGTGGACTTGAACGTCCCATCGTCATTGACGGCTCGGCCCCAGGGTACACTCCTGGCGCCGGGGATATGGCCGCCGCGCAGCGAGCCTTCCTGCGGATACTCTTCCATGTGCAGCATCTCGCCGGTGAACTCTTTCGGGCTCCGCACGTCAATGAGCGGCTTACCGGCTTTTGAGTGGGCCAGCACCTCTTCGCGGAAAGCTCGGATCTTGGCCTCATCACCACCGGCGGCCACATACTTGGTCGGGGGGTATTGTGCCTGCTCCGTGGAGAGCGGCCGACCCTGATCAATCCAGAGCTTGCGGCCGCCATTCATCACCTTGCAGTCTTTATGACCGAAGAGGGTGAAGGTCCAGAAAGCGTAACAGGCCCACCAGTTCGACTTGTCGCCATAGAACACCACGGTGGTATCCGGGGTAATGCCATTGCGAGAGCAGAGCTCAGAGAACTTATCGGTGTTGATATAATCTCGAATAATCTGATCTTGCAAGTCTCCCTGCCAATCGATACGCACGGCACCGGGGATATGCCCCACATCGTACAGGAGCAAGTCCTCGTCACTTTCCACGATCCGGACCTTGGGGTCCTTCAGGTGTTCCTGAACCCAATCGGCCGAAACCAAAGACTCGGGATGCGCATAAGGTTTTCCCATGGTTATTTCCTGTTCTGGTGTACGCGTTGTGGTCGGAAGAGCAGCCGTTATAGACAAGACTTTACTGGGAATTTTCAAGCTTCGAGGCCACGGCCTGCCGGAGCGTTTCCTGGACCGGCTCCAGGGTGATCCGGTCGTAGACATTCGCGAAGAAACCTTCGACAATTAGCCGGATGGCGGTCTTGCGGGGAATCCCGCGAGCCTGAGCGGCGAAGATCATCTCTTCATCGACCCGGCTTGCCGTCGCGCCGTGAGTACAGCGGACGTCGTTGGCTTCGATCTCCAATCCCGGAATCGAATCAGCCCGGGCGGTCTCCGACAGCATCAAGTTGTCATTCTTCTGATAGGCGTCGGTCCGCTGGGCATCCTTCTCGACCCGGATCATTCCTTTCCAGACGATCCGGGATCGATCCTTCAGTCCCGCCTTGTAAAGTAAGTCGCTGGTCGTGTGCGGCGCCTGGTGATCCTGCGCGTAAAGTAGGCCAGGTGCGATCGACCGGTGGTGAACATGACGCCGTTGACCTGGGCCGCGGCTCCCTGCCCGGTGAGTGCGACTTCTTGATTGACCTTGGAAAGTTTTGAGCCCAGCCCCCCCACCGTCCATTGCAGAGATGCGTCGCGGCCGACGAGGGCCCGCTCGCGGCTGAAGTGCCAGGTGGAAGCATCCCAGTTCTGGATATTGACCAGCCGGAACCGAGAGCCCTCGCCCTGAATGACCTCGACCGCGCCGATATGAAGTCCTGGAGCCTCATTTCGGGCGAGAGAAGCCGTCTCCCGGACAAGAGTTGCCTCGGCACCTTCCTCGAGGACGACGAGAGTATGGCTGAGATCGACGCTCCCTTGATGTGCCAGCCCGACCAGGCTGAACAGCGGAGCTTCCACCTTGAGTCCCCGGGGAACATACAGCAATGTCCCGCCCGTCCAGAAGGCTGCGTGCAAGGCTGCGAGGACATCGTCGGTGGGCTGCACGGCCTGGGTCATCAGATAGCGGCGAACCAGGTCGGGATGGTCGCGAACCGCCTGGTGGAGATCAAGAAAGAGAGCTCCTCCAAGACGGCCGGGGTGTGCCAGACGAACGGCTGTGCCGTTGATATGTTCGATGCCTGTCGCGTAGTGGGAGCTCAAACTCTCCCAGAGGCCGTCGAGAGCCGCACGCGTTTCAGCGGCAGGCTCATCAGAGGAAGGGGGAACAAAACTCTCCAGCTTCAAGCTTCGGATATCGGTTCGCCGCCACTCTTCGTCGCGGGCACTTGGCCAGGCGAACGCCTGGTACCGCGCGAACGCCTCGCGCCGCCGGTCGGTCAGCCAGGCAGGCTCGTCGCGGTCGTGAAGGAATGATTCGAACGTCGGTTCGGTGAATCCGCCGGTTGAGATTCTTGTCGTGGTTGCGCTCGTCATCTTGTCTCGCCGAAGAATCTTGAAACTTGCACGATCTGCAACGAATGAAAGGGCACGCGACGCCCCGGTTCAAAACCGCTCAATGATGTTCTTGCTCGAGGTCTGATCGGAACGGGCAAACAGGAGACCGCAGCCCCACCATGGCCGCGGGTCTACCCCACCGACCCTTCCATCTGAAGCTGGATCAGCTTGTTCATCTCCACGGCATACTCCATGGGAAGCTCCTTGACCAGGGGCTCGATGAAGCCGCTGACGATCAGCGTCGATGCCTCGGCTTCGGAGAGGCCGCGGCTCTTCAGGTAGAAGAGTTGTTCTTCGCCGATCTTGGAGACGCTGGCCTCGTGGCCGATCTTCACGTCGTCCTCGTCGATCTCGATGTAGGGATAGGTATCGGACCGGCTTGCCGCGTCAAGAATCAAAGCATCGCAGACAACATTCGACTTCGAGCCTTTCGCGCCGGCGGCAACCTTGAGCAAGCCCCGGTAGCTGGCCCGGCCGCCATTCTTGCTGATGCTCTTGGAGATGATCCGGGAGCTGGTGTAGGGGGCACCGTGGACGACCTTGCCGCCGGCGTCCTGATGCTGTCCCTTGCCGGCGAAGGCGATCGACAAGATTTCCCCGCGGGCCCCCTTGCCCAGCATGTACACGGCCGGGTATTTCATGGTGAGTCTGCTGCCGAGATTGCCGTCGACCCACTCCATCAGCGCGTCCTCGTAGGCGACCGCGCGCTTGGTCACGAGATTGTAGATGTTGTTGGCCCAGTTCTGGATCGTCGTGTAGCGGCACCGCGCGCCTTTCTTGACGATGATCTCGACCACCGCGGAGTGCAGACTTTCGGTCGAGTACATGGGCGCCGTGCAGCCTTCGACGTAGTGGATCTGGGCTCCTTCCTCCACGATGATCAGAGTGCGCTCGAACTGGCCCATGTTCTCGGCGTTGATCCGGAAGTAAGCCTGCAGCGGAATATCGACCTTGACCCCGGCGGGCACATACACGAACGACCCGCCGCTCCAGACCGCCGAGTTGAGGGCGGCGAACTTGTTGTCCTGGATCGGAATGATCGTCCCGATATACTGCTTGACCAGGTCGGGATACTCACGCAGCGCCGTGTCGGTATCGACGAAGATAACCCCTTTCTTCTGGAGATCTTCGCGCAGGCTGTGATAGACCACTTCCGACTCGTACTGGGCGCCGACGCCGGCCAGGAATTTGCGCTCGGCTTCGGGGATGCCCAGCTTGTCGAATGTGTTCTTGATCTCGGCCGGAACATCGTCCCAGGACTTGCCCTGGCGGTCAGCCGCCTTCATGTAGTAGTGAATATCATCGAAATTCAGCTCCGAGAGCTGACCACCCCAGGTCGGTGTCGGCTTCTGGTGGAAGGCATCGAGCGCCTTGAGCCGGAAATCGCGCATCCAGGCGGGCTCGTTTTTCATCTCGGAAATCTGGTTGACAACCTCGCGTGAGAGCCCTTTACCGCTCTTGAAGGCGTAGTGGTCGTCGGAGTCACGAAATCCGTACTTGTAATCGTCTTTGATGCCCGCCACTTGAAGGTTCAGATCGGTCGCCATGGTGGTTGGTCCTTCTTGTTCTTATCAGGTCTGGGTCGTGCCGGTGTTCGGTTTTGAGAGACGGATGGGCAAGGCAGTTCGGCCCGTGGTTCAGTGAACTGGCTGGACCCCGCTCTGCAACTGTTGCTGTCGGGCGGACATCTCGAGCTCTTCCTCGGTCTGTGCGGCTTCTGGGTACCGCTCGCGGACCCAGTCATAGCCTTCTTTTTCAAGTTGTTTGACCAGTTCCGGACCGCCGTTCTCGACGATCTGGCCGCCAAAGAGAATGTGGACGAACTGGGGCTTGATGTAAGTCAAGATTCGTTCGTAGTGAGTGATCACAAGGATACCGGTCGAATGCTTGGCCGCAACCCGGTTGACTCCCTCGGAAACAATCCGCACCGCGTCGATGTCCAGACCGCTATCGGTCTCGTCGAGGATGGCGAAGGCCGGTCGAAGCATGGCGAGCTGAAGGATCTCGGCGCGTTTCTTCTCGCCCCCGGAAAAACCTTCATTGAGATAGCGGCGGGCGAATTCGTGGTCCATCCCGAGCTCGTCCATCTGCTCGCGGAGTTCCTTGCGGAAGTCGCGCATCGGAATCAGATCCTCGCCCTCCTTGCGGTCGGGATGACGAACGTTGGTGACCGCGTGGCGCAGAAAGTTGGCGACGGTCACGCCGGGAATGGCGGTCGGATACTGAAATGCCAGGAACAGCCCCTCCTTGGCGCGTTCATCCGGCTCCAGGGGCAGGATGTCACGTCCGTCAAGCGTGACCGAGCCGTCGAGCACTTCATAGTTCGGATGGCCCATGAGGGCGTAGCTCAGTGTGCTCTTGCCCGAACCGTTCGGTCCCATGAGCGCATGGACCTCACCCTGGCGGATCGTCAGATTCACACCCCGGAGGATTTCCTTTCCTCCGATAGCCACACGCAGATTCTCGATGCGAAGTTCCTTGGACATCAGTCGATAACCCTGTACAGATCCACGTCTTCGTTGAACGACTCAATCTGATCTTTAGCTCGCCTGGCGAAAGCCAAGGCGTATTCAATTCTCGCGTGTCGGTTCTTTCCAAATTCCCGCCATTTCGGGGTGGCTGGACGACCAGGTGCCGGGCCACTTTCCTCATAGCGGCCTGGCGAAACTCGGCTCCGCCACGACAACGGGCGATGGCTTGGCCTGAAAGTCACAGGAGCGATCGCCATCGAGCCGGCACTGGCTGAGCCGTAAGCCCCGGCCCAGAACCTTCTCCAGCATTTTACGTTCGAGAGCGCAAATTGCGGGGTCGGTTTCGGCAAGTTCGTAGTACGGGCAGGAATGCTGACGAAGAATCAAAGCCAGGCTCGTCTCGTCGCGGGCAACCTCCGCTTCGACTCCGCGGTCGTGCAGGATGGTGCTGAGCTGAACCAGGCGGCCTTCCCACTCCTGGTTCGTGACCCTCGTCCGGTAGACGTCGGCAAGACGATCGGTGATCCGCGTGAAGAGCAAGCGACGCAGCTTACGATCCGCGACGCTGGCCATCATTTCCTCCCAGAGCGCCACCGCCAGGTCGGCATAATTCTGCCCCAGGCGCTTGTGGGCTTCAACACTGGCCTGATAACGGTGCCTGGGGCGACCCCTCGCACCGTGTTCGGGTTTACGCTCCACCAGTCCCGTCGCCAGGAGTCGCGACAACCGATTGCGCACCGCCGTCCCGGTCACGGAAAGCCGTCTGGCCATTTCGGCCACAGTCAACGGACCACTCCGGCGAAGGACATCCAGCAGTTCGCGATCGGATGATTCAGACATCCCACTCCTCTCGACTGATCGATAATCCAGATCCATCCATGAGCGCGATGGAACCTTGACGTGACACGCTGGAGCTCCATTTCGTTATGATTGTATTGGCCGGTTTTCGCAGCGTCCACCAGGCAGTGGTCAATTTTCGCCTTTTTCACAAAAACAATTGCGAAAATCCCGTCCATCGTTTTGCTTTCGTAATCTAGCCGGTTGCCCGTAAGTTGATTGAGATCCTTCGTAAGGGGCGTCCGGTGTGTGTTTTATCACTCAACGCTTGAGTTTCCGGTTCTCCATGAACTCCATCGCGATGCGGATGATTTGAAGTGCATGATTGTCAATATGCGAACGATGCACCCCGCCGCTGGTGGATGAACAATTGCGTGAAATTGGGGTATTCTGGACGGATGCACCAATCCGCGTTGAATTCAAAGAGGGGATTTCGGCCATCGGATTTTCTTGGTGAAGCGGAAGTACTGCCTGAAGGAGTATGACTTGGTCGATATCAACCAGGATCTCTTGCTCGCCGCACTGGTCGTATTGACCGACGCGGTGCCTCGGGAGACGCTTCGCTCCGCACTTCTGAGATGGGCGCAGAATCCGGGCCGTTCGGTGGCCGACTTGTTGCTCGAAGCGGGGGTCATCGACCAAAGCCGGGTCAATGCACTCAAGTGTCTGGTTGCCGCGCACCTCAGTAATCACAACGGCGACGTGCAGTTAAGCTTGGATGCGTGGCATGCACAGGCGCTCACGCAAGATATGTTGATGGAACTCGAGAAAGCATCGCCCGGTAGCACATTGGCTGTAACGCTTGCCGGAACCATGCCACCGACGGAGGCGGGGTCAGGGCCAGAGGGGGATGGTCTCGGAATCAGAAAAGGATCCAACGCTTCGAGCTTTGCGCAGGACGAACGGTTCGAGCTAATTCGCCCCCATGCGAAAGGGGGCATCGGCCAGGTCTGGGTCGCACGCGATCGCGAGTTGCAGCGCGAGGTCGCGGTCAAAGAAATTCAAGCGAAGTATGTCGACAGCGATAGTTTGAAAGCGCGGTTCCTGCTTGAAGCCGAGATCACGGGCAACCTCGAGCACCCCGGAATCGTGCCCGTTTACAGCCTGGGCCGCAATGCTTCGGGGCGGCCGTTTTACGCGATGCGGTTCATTCACGGAGAAACGCTTTCGACGGCGATCCAGCGGTTTCATGAGGCCCGGAAGGCCGAGGGCGAGAAAGCCAGTCCTCGCTCGAGCTCGACCTGGGGAGTCGAATTCCAGCAATTGCTGAGGCGCTTCCTCGACGTCTGCGACGCGATGGAGTATGCCCATAGTCGAGGCGTGATCCATCGCGATCTCAAGCCTGGCAATATCATGCTCGGTGAGTATGGCGAAACTCTGGTTGTGGACTGGGGCATCGCCAAGCGCATCGGCAAGACCGACATCGTCGTGGTGCATGGTGAAATCGGAGAAGAAGTGGATTTCGACCCGGGGGTAAGCGTCGGCAACGACACCCAGCCCGGTACGTCGATTGGCACACCCTCTTACATGAGTCCCGAGCAGGCCCGCGGCGCACTTGGGGAGCTAGGTCCGGCCAGTGACGTCTACAGCCTGGGCGCAACACTTTACGAATTACTGACGGGGACATTCCCGTTCCCGGCCGAGAATGTCCGGCAGATCATCGCCAGGGTCAAGGCGGGCGATCTTGCTCCCCCGCGCACCCTGGTGCCCTCGCTGCCACCGCAGCTCGAGGCAATCTGTCTCAAGGCGATGGCTTTTCAGCCCGCCCAGCGGTACCAGTCGGCTCGGGAACTGGCACTGGACCTCGAGCACTGGATAGCCGACGAACCTGTTGCCGCCTATCCCGAACGGTCGGTCCAGAAAGTCTCTCGATGGCTGCGCCGGCATCGGAGCTGGACTTATGCGGCCGCCGTCGCCTTGGTGGGCATCAGCACCGCCGCAATGCTGGCGTTGGTCCTGGTCGACGGCGCACGCCGCGGCGAGGAATCTGCCCGCAAGGACGCGGAGGCCAGCTCCAAGCTGGCCCAGCAGTCGGCACGGGAAGCGGAGGCCAATTTCAAAATGGCCCAACAGGCCGTTGATGACTACCTTACCAATGTCAGCGAGAACACGCTGTTCAAGGAGCAAGATACGCTTGATATTCGCACGCTTCGGGAGGACCTGCTGAAGTCCGCCTTGCCATACTATGAGCAATTCCTGAAAGAGCGCAGCCACGATCCACAGCTCCGTGAACAACTGGCCAATGCCTATTTTCGATTGGGCGAGATCACGCGTGTGATCGGATCATCGCAGGACGCCTTCAACTACTACCGATCGGCACTCGAACTCTGGGAACTTCTCATCAAGGACGCGCCCAGCCACCTCGAGTTTCTGCGCCGGATTGCCGATTGCAACTTCGCCATGGGCAACCTCAGAGAATCTGACAACCTTCCGGAAGCCCTGGACTCCGAAGGTAGAGCGCTTCGGATCTACGAGAGCCTCGCAGATCAGGATCCTTCCGACGCCCGGTTGCAATCCAGCCTCTCCGATTGCTGCTGCGGCATGGCGATCTGCTACTCCAAGGATCACCAGCCCGAAAAGTGCTTGCAGTTTCTTGACAAGGCCAGCGCCATTCAGCTCCGGCTCATCAAGGATCATCCCGAGCAGATGGAATACAAGAGGGGATTGGCCCGGATCACCAATGACAAGGGATACTTCTATTACGAACGCGGCGAATACAGCAAAGCTTTGACGGAATACAACCAGTTCCAGCGACTCTGTCTTGACATTCTCAACGAGCATCCCAGCCCCACGCCGCTTAAACTTCAGAACATGCTCGCAATGAGCTATTACAACATCGCGACGATGCACTTTCAGGAGGGCAAGCTCCAGCTTGCACTCGAGCCGCTCAAGCAAGCCGAGGAATACTGGACACGGTTGATGAACCTTCATCCTTCCGTCACAAGCTACCGCTTTGACCTCGGGACGGTCCATCTCAAGGTGGCCGATGTGGAGCGACACTTGAAACACACCAACGTGGCGCTGGCGAGAGCCAAGCAGGCCCTGGAGATCTTCAATCAGCTTGTCAAAGCGAAACCCGATGACCTTGAATACCGGCTCTACCAGGCCTGGGCCATGAACCTCGAGGGCGCCCTCTACGATGACGAACGGCGGAACGACCTGGCCCTGCCGATCTACGAGCAGGCCGTGAAGCTGAAACAGGAAAACGTTCAGCGATCCAAAGGGCTAGACATTCACATTCTCGAGTTGTGTGTCGGACTGGAAAACCTGGGAGAGACTTTTCTTGACCTTGACCAGGCATCCAAAGCTCTGCCGTATTACGAGAAGGCCATCGCCTTGCGAGAAAAGCTGCTTGAAACTCATCCCGAGGTTCGAGAACGGGCAACCGAGCTGGCGGAGGCCTTGATCAGGGTCGGAGACGTTCAGAGACAGACCGGAGAACTGGAAGAGGCTGGCCGTTTTTATGATAGAGCCATGGAGATCCTGGAGCCGCGTGTGACTTCGAAATCCCGGAGACGGCCGATTACTCAATCCACTTGCCGACGTGCTCAACCGGCAGGCAAACCTTTGCGAGCAAATGAACAAGCCCGACAAGAGTCTCGGTCTCCTGGCTCAAGCGGCTAACCTGGCGCGAGCGTATCGGAAGGTGGCGGCTGATGACGCCAGCGCGAGGGTAACCTGACCGAATCGCTGTTTGACCTGGCGCGGTTGTATCGGAAAGCTGGCCGCGAAACCGAGGCGAACCGCATGGATCAGGAACGGCGCGACCTCTGGAAGGATCGATCTGCCGACGGACTTGTCAAGCAAGCGAATCAGCAAGCTGTTCGCGCCGACGTGATCGGTTACGGCAAAAGCAAACTTCCCCATGCTGGTGAGCAAGCCCGGAGTCTCGACCGCGACCATGCGGCCGCAGACCTTGTACTTGCCTTGGAACTCGGTCTCAAAGATCTTTCTGAAGTCAAAGCAGACCCCGATCTCGCACCACTACTTGATCGGCCAGACCTTAAACGAGCGACCGAAAACAAGCACCCCACAGGAAGCACGATCGATGCCAGGTGATCTCCAAAACAGTCGCGACCTTATCGGTAGTGCCCTTCTGTATACACGCGAAAGAATTCCGTTTTTCTGGAGAAATCCTGTAACAACAAGCCGGGATTTTGTATCTACTGAGTAGGCAGATCTCGAAAACCTCAACGAGGAGACAGAGATGGCAGACAAAAAGAACAAGCCCGAATCGAAAACGGAATCCAAGTCGGACAAGAAAACCACAGAGACCGTCCAACTTTCTGCGGACGAGCTTCGCAGAATTTCCGGGGGCAAGGGTGTTTCTAATCCTCCCCCCCCCAAACCCGGCAGTTGATCCCGCATTGAGCAGTGGCCTGGCCCAGTGCATGAACGCGACGAATCAATTCGGCTGCCCCGAACTTGAGCTTGATCCTCGGCCTCTGTCCCCTGCTTGTCAGCGATGACATGCAGGGGACTTTTTCTTGGAGTTGAGCGTGACCGTTTGCGTCCCTTTCTGAATGACCTCGATCGGGATCGTCCCAAACTGGGGTCAACATAGACTTGTCTCGCTTGACACTTGGCGGGCCGTTCATATTAACCCGAAGCGTGAGCGAGGGTCGACACAAATCCAGGCGGGGAAAGGGGAAACCCCTCGCTGACGCATCGGGTTAATATGTCGCGCCGGCCTGTCACTTCGTCAATGCAAGAAACGAGGGATTTGGGACGGTGCTCCTCGATCGTGTGAACGGTCCGCAAAGAATAAGTGACTTTTGGGTCTCGCCTCCGGACCCCGAAAAGCGGTTAAACTAAAGCGTTGCCGCAACCATGTCATTTTCAGTTCAATGCTCAGTGCGGGAAGCATGCCATGAGTGACTCCGAGCCCTCGTCGTCAGGCCCGCCGCTCAACATGTCGGGGGTCGCCCTGGAACAACTCGACACTCTCGTGCGAGTGACAACGGCCCAGGCCTGGATCTCGCTGGGAACATTGTTCGCCATTTGCGCCGGGACGCTGCTTTTCGCGTTTTTCTATCGTGTGCCCAAGAAGGTCGTCGGCGAGGGGATCTTGCTCATCAAGCGCGACCGGCTGACCCAGGTACGCGCGCTCGGGACCGGCAGGCTCGTGAAGCTCCGGGTGAGTCTGGGCGACAAGGTCACGAAAAACCTGGCGATCGGTGAGATCTATCAGGAAGATCTCAGAGACTCCATCCGGGAGACCGAGGCCCGGCTCGAGCAACTCCGGGACGAGAACGAGCGATTGATCCGGTTCGAGACTGATGAGCGGAAGGCCCAGGATCAGGCGATCAACCGCCTCAAGGCCGCCATCGACCGCACGATCGAGAATTCCAAAGAGGGTCTCCGGGTCGCCGTGAGGATCGTTGACGGCTCGGAGCGACTTCGCCTCATCGGCCAGCTCAGCAATCTGGATTACCTCAAGGACTTGCAGCAGAAGTACTCAATTCAGAATGATCTCAATAACGGAGTTTCCAAGCTGGCGGAGCTGGAGCTCACGCGGTTGACATCGGAAAACGTACGCCAGCGCGCCCGGCTCCAGCGGGAACTCGAAATCAGCAAGCTGTCGACAAAACTTCATCTCGATTCCGACAAGCTGAACCGCACATCGCAAATTGTCAGCCACACAGAGGGAACCGTCACCCAGATTCTCACGGCCGCCGACGACTATGTCCGCGAAGGGTCGGGCGTGGTCTTGCTTTCATCGCCGAAGGAGACGACTCCCGATCCTGACTTCGTCGGCCCTCTTGAGTGTATCCCGGATTACGTCGGCCCTTACGAGTGCATCGTGTTCGTGCCGGCCGGAGAAGGCAAGAAAATCGATGTGAAAAACTTTGTGGAGGTCATGCCGGCGACGGTCAAACGCGAGGAACATGGCTTTATCCACGGCAAGGTCGTCGACGTCTCCGAATTGCCAGCCACTCGCCTCGCCATGGAGGCGGCCCTCCAGCACCCTGACCTGGTAGAGAACTTTCTCAAGAAGTATGCACCGGGTGTTCTGCTGCGAGTCCACGTGAAACTGGATCCGCGCGAACAAGAAAACGTCAGCCAAAACGATCCCGAGGAGCTCAATCACTTCCGCTGGTCGTCCTCGTCGGGTGCCAAGCAGAAGCTCAAGACCGGGACACTTTGCGAGGCCGCCATCATTGTCGAGAAGCAGCGGCTCATTACCCTGGTGGTTCCATGGGTCAAGAAGCTCGTCGATTTGCAATAAAGGTCACCCAGCGGACCACAACCGCAAGCTCCGGCGATCACCGTCCCGTCGGCTCCTTTCTTCCCAGACACTTCCGTGATTGAACGATCTTGAACGAGGCGTGAATGCAGCCGATGCCCTTGCATGCACGCCTGAATCATGGCTGTTGCAACTCCACGCATGTCCAAAACAGGAATTCTCGGTCTCAGGAAAGGTAATTTGGGGAAGATACATGGAGTTTGTTGACCTCCTGATCGATATCATAAGGTTGGCCCGAAGGCGCCGATCCGGCTGGTATCCGTGTGTCGCAGAGGTCTCGTGGCATGTTCAGTAATGCGGAGCGGAAACATCGTCCGGTCCGTACTCCCACGGTCTTGCAGATGGAGGCCGTCGAGTGCGGAGCCGCCGCGCTCGGAATCATTCTGGAGTTCCACGGCCGGTACGTACCGCTCGACGTTCTGCGCAATGATTGCGGAGTTTCGCGCGACGGTAGCAACGCCTTCTACATCAAGGAGGCGGCCAGGCACTACGGACTGGAGACCAAGGCTTTTCTCAAACCGGCGGAAGGTTTGGTGACCCGGAAACCGCCTTTCATGGTCCTCTGGCAATGGAATCACTTCCTGATTGTTGAGGGGTTCGGCCGCGACATCGTCTATCTCAATGATCCCGATTGCGGTCGGCGGACCGTGAGTTTCGAGGAGTTCACAAGGTTTTACAGCGGAATTGCATTCACATTCGTTCCCCGCGACGACTTCATCAGGCAAGGTCGGCGGCCGGGTGCCGTGATCGGTCTACGGCGCCGTCTGGCGAGATCGAAAATCGCCCTTGCTTTCGTGGTGCTTGCCGGGCTGGCGTTGATGATTCCCACGCTCGCCGCCGCTGCGTTCCAGCGGCTGTTCATTGACGAGATCCTGGTACAGGGCCGATTCACCTGGCTGAAACCGTTGCTGATCGCCATGGGACTCACGGCGGTCGTCAAGCTTGCCGCCGTCAGCCTTCAGCAGATTTACCTCACACGGTTGGAGATTCGCCTCTCGCTCAGCGAGTCGGTCAAGTTCCTCCAGCACGTGCTCCGTCTTCCCGTCACGTTCTTCCAGTATCGATTTGCCGGCGATGTCGTGAACAGGATCATCAGCACGGAGCGAGTGGCCCGGCTCGTCTCCGGAGAACTGGCTACCACGGCCGTCAGCCTCCTGACGCTGGTCTTCTTCGTGGCCGTGATGCTTCCCTATGACCCTCTCCTGACATCGGTCGGCGTTGCCATCAGCAGCCTGAACCTGATCGCCCTGCGCTGGCTCAGTCGCTGGCGAGTCGATCAGAACCGGGCCATCGAGCAGATCCGCGGACGGCTCTGGGGCGGCGTCATGTGGGCGATCCAGATCATCGAATCGGTCAAGGCCACCGGTTCCGAGAGTGACCTGATGGTTCGCTGGACGGGCGATCAGGCAAGGGTTGTCAGCGGCGAGCAGCACCTTGGAGTCTATGACACCTTCCTCGTCGCGCTGCCGGTGCTGCTGGCGACATTGACGACCATCACGGTGCTCGGTCTTGGCGGTCGTCAAGTGGCCATGGGAAGCCTGTCGATCGGGGCGTTGGTGGCGTTTCAAACACTTCTGGCCAGCTTCAATCAACCGTTCCGTGATCTGGCCCGCCTGGGTTCCCAGGTTCAAGAATTGCAAGCAGATCTGGATCGGATTGATGATGTACGGAACCACAAGGTCGACCCCGTCTTCGAGAACCGGCCCTCATGGCCCGCCGGGATGGAAACCCAGACTCGGCGCGGGCTGCCGCTGCCACTGCCCCGACTCTCCGGGCACCTGGAGCTGCGCGATGTGACTTTCGGCTACAACCGGACTGTCGAGGAACCGTTCATCAAGGGCTTGTCGCTGATCGTCCGGCCCGGCCAGCGGATCGCCTTGGTTGGCGGATCGGGAAGTGGCAAAACCACGCTCGCCCGCCTGATCACGGGCCTGTACCAGCCCTGGAGCGGTTTGATCTTGCACGATGGCAAGCCGATCGCCGAGATTCCCCGAGAGCTGTTCGTGAACTCGGTGGCCATGGTCGATGAGCGGATCGCCATGTTCGAGGGGACGGTTCGCGAGAATTTGACTCTGTGGGATGAGCAGATCAGCAGCAAGCGGTTGACCCAGGCCGGTCTTGGCGCGGCCATTCATCGCGACCTTCTCCAGAGAAGGGGCGGGTACGACGCGATCGTCGCGGAGGGGGCCAGGAATTTCTCGGGCGGCCAGCGGCAGCGGCTGGAGATTGCCCGCTCGCTCGTCCGCGACCCCAGTCTTCTGGTGCTGGATGAGGCCACCAGCGCGCTGGACCCCAAGACCGAGGCCATCGTCGATGATCATCTCCGCCGGCGCGGCTGCACCTGCCTGATCATCGCCCACCGCCTGAGCACAATTCGTGACTGCGATGAGATCATCGTCCTTTCCGCGGGCCGGGTGGTTCAGCGCGGCACGCACGACCAACTGCTCGCCGACTCTCAAGGGGAGTATTCCCGGCTGCTGGCCAGTCAGGACCAGGCCGCATCGCAAGTCCCCAGGCTGTCGACACATCGCTGGACCCTGGCCGCGCGCAAGATCGACGGGGTCTTCCAGGCGCCGAACCATGCGTCGGCCAATTCCCGGCCGGTGGAGGTTTCCAGGATTTCCGAAGCTGGACTCGCGGCGGTGAGAGCCGCGGCCGCATCGGCGGCAGTGACGTCCGATCTCGATTTCCCTCGGTTCTTGATCGAGGAGCTTCTGCCGTTCAGCAGCCGCGAGGAAACGGCAGCCAACCGACCGCTGCCGCTGGATGATCCCGAGTCGGTCTGGTGGGTGACGGGAGGCCAGGTCGATGTCTTCTTCACGCTTCCTGGAATCGATGGGGCGCCAGGACGGCGGCGGCATCTTTGCCGTGTGGAAGAGGGGGGATCGATCTTCGCCATCAGCGGAGTTCGCGGCCGCACGGGAGGCGGGCTGATGGCCGTGGGGGTGGGCACCGCCCGATTGCTCCGCTTTGCCCGCGGCGACTTGATGCGGCTGGGCTTCGAGGAGCGTCTGGCCGAGCAAGTCGCCGTGCTGATCGATGACTGGGTTCTTCGCGTGAGCCGCGCTCTTAGCCTGCTGGCAGCTTCTCCGGCCCGTCATGAACTCGACCTGGCAAGCCCGACCGAACTTCCTCAGGGAGCGCATTACAGCATCCGTGAGGGAGTCGCTTGGATTCGGCATCTCCAGGGAAGCTCTCACTTCCGCGACGAGGTTCCACTCCCCGTCACCGAGCTGGAGGCGCGCTTCCCCTTGAGCGAGCATGTCTGGCTGACGGCCGGAGCGGACTGCCACGTGACTGCCTCCGACACGCTCACCATTGTCCGTACCGGAGATCCGTGGGCGGGCCTGAAAGATTTTCACCGTGCCATCCTCGACGATATCGGCCGGACTCAGGAACGGGAGGCACGCCAGCGCTGGTCCGAGCTCGCCCGGGCGGCCGCCGGAGACCGTAACCTGGTGAGCGGTTTTTCCATCAAGCTTGCCGCGGTGGCCAACCAGACCACCGCCCCGATCGAACGGATGGCAGGAGACGAGCTGCTGGCCGCGTGCCGGGCTGTCGGTCGCGCTAAAGGCATCGAAGTACGGCAGCCTCGCAAAAGTACCGATGAAGATGAACAGGCCGGTGGCGAGACTCTGGAACAGATTGCCCGCTCCTCGGGCTTTCACATCCGCCAGGTGACCTTGCCTCGAGGCTGGATCACGAGTCAGAACACGGAGCCTCTACTGGCGCAGCTCGCTGATGAGAATCACAGGCCCGTGGCCCTGCTTCCCTCAGTCCGGAGCGGCAGGCTCACTGCGCCACGGTATGATCTGTACGATCCCGTGAGCGACTGCAGGCTCGCCGTCTCTGAAAGGCTGGCCAACCGCATCGCGCCGGTCGCCTGGATGTTCTACCCGACCCTTCCCGATCACCGGCTCGGCCTTTCGGACCTCATTCGGTTCAGCTTGCCGGCCGTTCTGCGCGAACTCTGTTTCCTGCTGCTGCTGGCAACGCTCGGCGGTCTGCTCGGGCTGGCCGTGCCGATCGGCGCCGGCATCCTCATCGACCAGGTCATCCCCGAGGTCGATCTGCCGGAGACAGGCCGCGCGTCGCTTCTGGTTCTCTGTTTCTTCCTGGTAGCCCTGGCGATCTCGACCACGATTTTTCAGATCGTCGAGGGACTTACCCTGCTGCGCATCGAGGGTAAAGTCGTCCCATCCCTGGTGCCGGCGGTCTGGGATCGATTGCTCCGACTGCCCACGCGGTTCTTCGCCGGTTTCTCCTCGGGCGACCTGGCACTTCGGGCCATGGGCGTGAGCCTGATACTCAAGAAGTTCTCGGGCGCTGTCGTCGCAACCCTGGTCACCGGGTTGGTCTCTCTATTCAACCTGGGACTGTTGTTCTGGTATAGCTGGCGCCTCGCGGTTGTCAGTGTGTTTCTGATCGGAATCATGCTGGTGGTGATCGTGATCCTGCTGGCGGCTCAGCTTCGGCAGGAAGCGATGATCCGGAAAGTGGAAGGTTCGATCATCAGCTTCCTGCTCGAGGTCGTCGGCGGCATGACCAAGCTGCGGACAGCCGGGGCGGAAAACCGCGCCTTCGGGCGCTGGGCTGCCTGTTTCGCGGATCAGCTCGGGTTGATCATCCAGTCACGCCGGTACGCCAGAGCGCTCCATCTGTTCCTCGCCGTCTTCCCCATGCTGATCGCGATCGTCGTCTATTTTGGTACAATTTACCTGAACCCGAATCGTCTGAGCACAGGCAGCTTCCTGGCGCTTTCCATCGCACTCGCCAACGTGGTCACCGCGGTGCTTGCCGTGGCCTACACGCTGATGGATCTGCTTGATCTGCTGCCGCTTTACGACCGGGTGAGGCCCATCCTGGAGGCACAACCCGAGTTCCCCGCGGCCGTGCTCGAGCCGGTACGGCTGGCGGGCGCACTGTCGTTGAATGCGGTCTCCTTCCGCTACCTCGGTCAGGACGAAGGAACCAGGGTGCTCAGCGATGTGAGCTTGCAAGCCCGACCCGGCGAGTTCGTCGCGATCGTGGGAGCCTCCGGCTCGGGGAAGTCCACCATCCTCCGGCTGCTGCTGGGATTCGAGACCCCTGACTCCGGAACGGTCACCTATGATGGCCGCGAGCTGTCGACCCTGGATCTCCGCGAGGTCCGCCGCCAGATCGGTGTCGTCCTCCAGAACGCTCAGCTCTTGCCCGGCGATATCTACAACAACATCGTCGGCTTCGCTCCCGACCTGACGATGGACGATGCCTGGCAAGCGGCAAAGCTGGCCGGTCTGGAAGACGACATCCGCTCCTTTCCCATGGGCATGCACACCTTGGTCGGTGAAGGCGGCGGCAACCTTTCCGGCGGCCAGCGGCAGCGGCTCTTGATCGCCCGGGCCATCGTCCGCCGCCCGCGCATTCTCATGTTTGACGAGGCCACGAGCGCCCTCGACAACTTGACACAAGCCATCGTCACCCAGAGCATCACCCGCGAGCTTCAAGGCATCACCCGCGTGGTCATCGCCCACCGTTTGACCACCGTGATCGACGCCGACCGCATCTACGTGGTCAAGGCCGGACGGATCGTCCAGTCCGGCGATTACCATCAGTTGCTGGCCGAGCCCGGTCCGTTTCAAGAGCTAGTTCACCGGCAAGCACCCTGAGCCAAGCGCGAAAGGACCTGCGCACCCGGAGTTCAACGTTCAGTCGTTTGAGGTCTACCGGTGCGCGATCGCGAACATCACGCTCAGCCAGTTCCTGCCTTGCCTGACCAATGAGCCAACCCCGAAAACCCCTCGTATCCACCCTGATCGTGGGCCGAGAGCGCAAATGGCCAAATGACCCTAGGGACGGCTCGCAGGGGAGGATGGCTTGACCCGAATTTCCCGCGACACGTCCGTGCTGGTCGCTTCAGCGGGTTGACCGGGTGGCTTTCTTGCTCGGGGTGGTGGCTTTGGACGCGGCCTCCATGGCCTTGCGGGTGTCGGCGTCTCTCTTCTGCTCCTCTTCGGTGGACACGCCGCTGGTCGCTCCACCTTGATTGCCGCATCCACTGCAAAGAAGGGTCAGGCCAAAGGAGACAGCCAGCACCCGGCACGCAATGAGAACCCACTGGACGGTCTTCATGAGAGGATACCCGGTTCGTTGTTCGCTGAAGTCTCGATGTTCGGTTCGTAGATTTCGAAACGGCCCGCCGCCCGGGAAACGGTCTTTCGGCGGCGGGCGGGATGGGTGAGGTTGGCGGCCAGTCAGTACGCGTCAGCGCTGATGACCTCGCCACCAGCACGGGTTCCGAGGCCCCAGTAGATGTTCATGGAGACGGAGCTCTTGAGGAACCTGACGCTGCCGTCGGCCAGCAGGGCGTTCACTCCGCCCGGGTGGTAGCTCTGAGCGTTGGAATAGTCCATGCTCGCCCCGTCGCAGCCGCCACTGCAGTCGGTCCGGCAGGCCGCCCACTTGTACAGAGTGCTGTTGGGGGTAACGATCGTGTTGAAGAGCGTGGCCCCCATGCCGCCGACACCCCAGTCGTGGCCGTGGCCAACGGAGATGTTGCCCGTGTTCGTCGGGACGTACTGTTGAGAGCAGGTTTGCAGGTCCGCGAGAACCAGCGCGAGATTCTGATTTGCGTCCAAGAAGTAAGCATTTCCCGACAGTCCCGCGCCCATGATCATATTGCCCGGCGTGACGACCGGCGTCTGGGCGCCCGCCTGACCTTCGGAGAAGGCGATGGTGTTTGACGAACCGTCGGTGATGTCGCGGAGGCCATAAGCCATGCGGAATGCGAACACGCCTGAGGTGGGGCTCTGGAAATTGGGACAGGCCGGACTGGTGGGCCGTGGCGGGGTATCGCTGCCGCCGTTGGTCGAGGTACCGATGCTGCCGTAGTAGCAGTTGTCGTTTACCCTGCCGCCATTGGGGTCCGAAGGGCAAATGAAGACGCGGATCTTGGCGTTGTAAGCCGTGGCGTTCGCGGCACTCGCGTAGTCGCTTCCGCGGCCTTCCATGTTGAAGTTGATGGCGTTATAGAGTGGGGCCTGCTCCATATAGTTGAGCATCAGGGCGTGGGCCGACCAGTTGTTCCAGGTCGTGCAGGGAATCGACCCGCCGTAATTGTAGTAGCACAACGACGACCCCATCGGAAAGACGTCGTTGGACGAATGGTAGTTATGCATCGCCAGACCGAACTGCTTGAGATTGTTGGTGCACTGGGCGCGACGCGCGGCCTCGCGTGCCGATTGCACGGCGGGCAAGAGCAGGGAGATCAGCACGGCGATGATCGCGATCACCACCAGCAACTCGATCAAGGTGAACCCCCGCTGACGCATGAAACTCTTCCTCCACGGGATGTCCCGCAATAAAACGAAGATTGTAGTGTGGATTGAGACAATGGCCGTGCAGAAACACTTGTTGACCCGAGCGCAGGCAGCGACGGGGTTGGGCCGGGCCCATCGGATGCCGTTGCTTGATCTGCCACCGCGGACGCACGACCGAGCGCCGGTGGTGACGACGCGTCAGACTCATTTGATCAGAAACCGAACCCGCTCGCCCGGCCCGATCGCTTAGCACTCAAGAATATGTATGACGGTCAGTGAACACTGGAATTCTCATCACACGTTTCCAGATGCACCTATCGCAAGCTACGTGCCAAAACTCTGAATGGGGGAGCTGGATCCAATGAACAATCGAGCTAGTGTTGGTTTCCCGAAAGGTTGAAGTCAATGTCTAAATGCACTGCATTATCAATGATTCGTGATGGTCCTACAAGGATCACGACGGACAAAAAAGGAAAATCCCTTTTCGGGCGTCCGGATCTGTCTTCGCCTGAGTTTTGGGCGTCGGGAGTTGGATCTCTCCGCCTCGTCGCGGTAAGAGTTGCGGCAGAGTCCCACGCGAGTCCCGCGCATACTTAGGAACAGGTTGGTAACAATTTCCCGACCTCGCAATCCCAAACCGAGTTGTGGCAAGGACTCCAGAGCTTGCCACTGGTCTGACCGTAGGTCTCCAAGCCCGGTCCCGGCGTGAGGCCTTACGGTCGAGCAAACGTCCGCTGTATGGTGCCGAGGAGCGACATGCATGACCGTGACCGATCGGACTGCTAAACTCGAACCAACTGTTTCATCATGCCGCACCCACCGTCGCGTGGTGCGAGTCGGTGAGTTGACCATAGGACCGCCATGCACTCGCTTTGCACATTTTTTCTGATCAACGCCGTGCTCTCCGTCTGCTCGACGGCTCATGGCCAAATGTCGGCCGCAACGAAACCGCCAAGCTTCCCCGGCTCCGTCGACACGTCGTCCCTGCGGGGCAAGGTGATGTGCGGCTATCAGGGGTGGTTCCGTTGCCCGGGCGATGCCGCCGGGATGGGCTGGATTCACTGGAGCCGCGACTGGAGGCGGATTGCGCCCGGGCTTCTGACGTTCGAGATGTGGCCCGACATGAGCGACTATCCGGCGGCGGAGCGCTACCCCGCGCCGGGATTCTCCGACCGCGACGGCCGCCAGGCCGCGCTGTTCAGCTCGGATTGCGCCGCGACCGTGCTCCGACATTTCGAGTGGATGCGCGATTACGGCATCGATGGTGCCTGGCTCCAGCACTTCCTCGTGGATCTGCCCGGGGGACGGCAACCCAACCGGTATCCCTCGAGGTTGCGGGTGCTCAACCACGTGCGCGCCGCCGCACAAAAAACGGGACGAGTCTGGGCACTTTCGTATGATATCGCCGACATGCCTCCGGAACGGATCTTCGAGGTCCTGACCGCCGACTGGAAGAAGATGGTCGATGACCACCTCATCGATGATCCGCGATACTTGCACCAGGGCGGCCGCCCCGCAGTGCAGATCTGGGGCTTTTACTACGGCAATGAACACAATCGCATGAACGCGGCGCTGGCGAACCGGCTGATCGATTTCTTTGCCAAACCGGGCCCTTATTCCGCTTTCCTGGTGGGCGGCGGCGACTGGAACTGGAGGCGCAATCCCGATCTCGCCTGGCAAAAGGTTTACCGCCGATTCGGCGCCGACTGTCCCTGGAATATCGGCAACTATGTCCCCGACTCATCCGGCGTGAATCACGCGTCGATGGCGTGCTGGCCCGACGATCAGCGCGAGTGCCAGCGCGTGGGCATGCTCTGGATTCCCGTAGTCTATCCGGGCTTTAGCTGGGACAATCTTCAGCGTCGGGCACCGGGGACGAGCTTGATTGCCCGGCGCGGCGGCCGGTTTTTGTGGGAGCAGTTCGTCGAGCTGTCCCGGCTCGGGGCCGACATGGTGTATGTGGCCATGTTCGACGAGGTCGATGAGGGTACGGCCATCTTCAAGGTGACAAATTCTCCCCTCATCCAAGGACACTTCGTCGGCTACGAAGGATTGCCCAGCGACTGGTATCTGCGGCTCGTCGGCGAGGCCGCGCGCCGGCTGCACGCCAAAGAGGCCGTGCCCCGCGAGATCCCGATTCAGCACTGAGCGGACCCAACTTATGTTGAAATGCTCGACATCCTTGTGGTCCGCGGACCTGGCGAACCTGGCTTCGGAGATTCGCCGGGTCGAACCGCACTGCGAGCGATTTCACCTCGATGTCGCCGACGGCCATTACGTGCCCTCGCTCCTCTTCTTCCCGGACCTGGTCGCGGCGATCCGCAGGCACGCCACGATTCCCCTGGAAATTCATTTGATGACGAGGAACCCGCTGTCCTGGGTCGGTCCGTTCTCGGATTCCGGTGCGGACGGCTTCATCGTCTGCCTCGACGCGACCGACGATCTCGCCGGGACGATTCGCGCCATCAAGAAACAGCGTAAGTTTGTGGGCGTGTCGCTCCGGATTGACGAAGAGGTGGAGCGAATCGAGCCATACCTCGGGGAGCTTGACCTCGTCACGATCTTCGGCACGGAAGTCGGCATCAAGGGAGCTGCGATGGACCCTCGAACCCCAGACAAGGTCCGCCGGGCCCGGAGTCTCATCAACCGGCGGGGGCTATCCGCCGAGATCGAGGTCGACGGGGGCATCCGTCGCCAGAGCGTCCCCCTGCTTCATGCCGCCGGCGCAGACTGGATCGTGCCCGGGTCGCTCATGTTCGGTGAAGATCCGGCCGAAATGCGGCCCTGGCTGGCATCGCTCGGATGACGACCACAAGAACACCCGAGCGAACTAAAGGTGCCCGGAGGGCGGAGGAGGGGATGGGACCGGGCACAGCCCGGTTCACAATCCCTTGGCGCCGAGGTGCTTGGTTTTCCTCGGGTTGCGCTTGCCGTGGATCTTCCGGCGGCGGCCCTTGGCCACCGGCGAGCTGTCAGCCCGCTTGCGCCATTTATAGCTCTTGCGATGTCGCGTCTTGGTTTTCATGGTTCGACCCCTATCCCGCTGAATCTTCGACACTTCGGAACGAGGTCCGAACTGTGAATGGAATCCCGAAGAGACTATTATGAGGACGCAACCCGGCAAAGGCAAGGCGAACCATGGATCATCTTGAATTAGTGATCTTCGCCGCAGGCGTCAACGAATGGCACCAGGACGTCGGCCATCCTCCCTTCTGAACTGCCTCGAGTGAATTCCCGGCGTTCGCGAAGCATTTCAACCCTCCCAATCTGGATACTGCTTCGGTGGCCTGCCGTGGCTCTCCAGGATCCGGGGGGCTTTGCGCGAGGAGTCCGGCGGATCGATTCGTTCCAGTTTGATAGCGAATTGCCAGTTGTCGCCAAAGTCGTAGATCAGGTCCATGGATTCGCCCGCATCAAGAGGAAGCGAACCGATCCGGACCTGGTCGGTGTAGGGGGTCCGGTGCACGGAGGGGTGGTGAACCAAGACCGTGACGCCCATGCGGTTGCGGTAGGAGAGACGGTGGAGGTGATCGTCGTCGAACTTCACCGAACGGAGAATCATGACGACAAGGTCATACAGGGTTGATTTCGCCGGCATGGCGATCAGCCGCCAGATCCTGCCCAGCGACACGCGGAAGACGAACGTTCCGTGGCGGAACTTGACACCCGGCAGCACGAGGTTGTTCTGCCACGCAGGGAAATAAGGCTGGAAAATCGGCTGCCAGGCCCCGAAGCTGGGCTGCTCCATTTCCGATTCTTCTTCATCCTCGTCCTCGACGATATCTGCGGCATCTACTTCGTCTTCGTCGTCGGTGGCGCCTTCATGGCTATCGGAGTCCAACCCGAGGATTATCGGTGCCATGGGACCATAATACACGGGTGTCAGGAGTGTAAAAACCGCGTCGCCAAAGGCTGACTGCTTGAGCCCGGAAGGGCTCCAGGGAGTGACCTGGCGGGCCGGGTGGGTAACCTCAGCAAGCCCGAAAAGGTCCATCAACGCGAGAACATAAAACTCACGGTAGAAACCGAGAAGTCCGATTTCCACGGAGTTCTGGCGTGCGAATTCCCGGCTGCTTCGCCGAAGCGACTCCAGGCATTCATGCAGGTGGATAAGAAGCCCTTCCAGCTCCCGCCGGCTTCACCGACCATCTCCGCTCGCCCAAAACGAAGCCAGGCTTCCAGCAAGTTGAAGTACTGCTCCGTCGGGTTGAGCTGCTCCCAATGCATCTTCATTTCCGGATCAACGACCAGGTGCGCCTTCTTTCCTGTCGTATCAACCCGTGTCAGGCCGGACGCGCGCAGGAGCAGGTTCAGTCCCTGGATGTACGGATGAGAGCGGATCAGCGGTCGCTTCAGGTCAAGGCGAAGGGGACGACTCAATCGCTGGTCAAGCTCGCCGATTGACTTGATCGGCAGCATGTTGTATTTCCCCGCTGCTTCGACGCCTTCCGGTCCGACGTATTCCAGGAGCATTTCAAAGTCGCGGAGGATCGTGCCTGGTTGGACAAGCGAGAACTCCTGCTCTCGAAGGCGTTGCTCCTGGGCGGATGTCAGTCCGTTCTTCTCCATCGGCAGTGCCTCTGGACTCCGAATTCGTGCGCGATCATGAGATCACCGTCGTCATGCCGGAATTGGACTCTAGCTCTGCACGAGGATCAATGACCAACCGTTGTTGAAGCTGCTCGCGCGGCCGACATGATTCACGACATTCTGGGTCCGCGGTGACCGGACGGATTAACCTCGGAGCGTTGCTTGCTAGAATACACGCGGGGTTCACTTTGGGACCCCCGATCCGCGGTGGAGTGGCCGGCCATGCGCATTGACAACGATCCCAAGCTCGATTTCGACGACGTGCTGATTCGCCCCAAACGATCGGAATCGCCCAGCAGGGCGAGCGTCGTCCTTCAGCGCGAGTACAGGTTTCTCAATAGTGGGGCGACGTGGAAGGGCATCCCGATTGTCGCCTCCAACATGGACACCGTCGGCACGCTGGCGATGGCCGAGGCGCTCGGCCCCGAGCTGATGACCTGCCTGCACAAGCATTATCCCGAGGCCCGGCTGATCGACTTCTTCAAGAACGCCGGACATCAGGCCAGCACTTTCTTCACTCTGGGTATCAAGGATGAAGAGTTTGAGAAACTCCGGGCGGTCAAGGCAAAGGCCGATTTGCACCTGGTCTGCGTCGACGCGGCCAACGGCTACACCAAGTTCTTCGTCGAGCGGGTCAAGCGGATCCGCGAGACATTCCCGAAGCTGACCATCATGGCGGGAAATGTCGCCACGCCGGATATGGTCCAGGAGCTATTGATTTCCGGGGCTGCCGACATCGTGAAGATCGGCATTGGACCGGGAAGTGTCTGCACCACACGGCTGATGACGGGAGTCGGTTATCCCCAGCTTTCCGCGATCATCGAGTGCGCCGACGCGGCTCATGGACTGCGAGGCCACGTTTGTGCCGACGGCGGCTGCCGCTCGCCCGGCGACGTTGTGAAGGCGTTCGCCGCCGGTGCCGATTTCGTGATGCTGGGAGGTATGCTTGCCGGAGTTGACGAGTGTGAGGGGGAATGGGTCACGGAGGAAGACAAGAAAGTCGCGCTGGCGTTCTATGGGATGTCCAGCCGCAAGGCGCTCGACCGCTACTCGGGAGGTCGTCGCGATTATCGAGCTTGCGAGGGGAGGGAGATCGAGGTTCCCTACAAGGGGCCCGTGAAGGAAACGATCCAGGAGATCACCGGTGGAATCCGTAGCGCCTGTGCCTATGTCGGAGCGACTCGGCTCAAGGACCTGTCCAAGTGCACCACGTTTGTCATTCGCGGTAGGCCGATGGGTAAGGAGTGAAAAGCTCGAGCCGCGGTTGAGACCAAGCTGCGTCATGTCGGGTGTTTCTTGGGCGGGACGACCTGGAGACCGAACACCCGGCTGGCATGGCCGACATGGCCGACCTCGTCAACGGCTCGAACGGCGAGGTGGTACTTGCCGACGGCCAGCGGTGTGGTGATGTGCAGCGCGTAGCGGCCGTTCTGGCCGACGATGGCTGATCCGATGACGGCCCCGGTTTTGACGTTCACCATGTCAATCGTTGTGCCATATACATAAGTGCCCGTATAGACAGGAGCATAAAGCGGAGTGACAGCGACCCGCGTATTCACCTGGTGTCCCGTTCCTTTGGTGATTGACGGGACTTGGGGCGCGGGCATCTGCTGGCCTAGCACGAGTGCGAGTTGAAGGATATAGGCATTATCGTTCGTGGCCAGGAACACCGGGTTAATGCTGGCAGTATCGATCTGGCTGACGAGCGTGTTTACCCCCGATGACACATTGGTCAGTCCGGGGTTTGGTGCATGGGCGGCAACCAGGTTTGAAGTGAACATCCGGTTTAGGGTCGTTACGTCGGATGCACTGAGCGATGTATTGAAAACGATATTGCGCATCTCCAGATTGTACTTGGTCAGCCCATAGGGAGAGGCGACGTTCATCTGCGACATGATCTCGTTCAAACCAAGCTGGATCTGGTTGATAGTTACCGGGGGCAAGCTTCTATTAGGCCCCAGTTCGCGCAAATTGGTTGGCATTTTCTGGATCCGCAACTCTTTTTGCGCAAAGGTAATGGGCAAATTTTGGGTCAAAGTCGCACCTGCGCCGAAGAGGCTGAAGTTGTTACCGGTTTGCAGAGTGCGGACTTCGAGCCCTTCGGCCGCGGGAACATAACGGCGGCGGTCCATCGCGCGGATCTCCTTGGGGGAGAACTTGGGAATCTGCGGGAAAACGAGGCTTCTGACGAGCTTGAGCCGGTCACTTCGGGTGCCCGCTTCGCACTCCCGAAGGCGTTCCAGGACAAAGCCTGGGAAGTTCCGGGCAAGCCCGGCGACCCGATCGAACAGTTGTCATGGATCGTCCCGGAGACTTGATGCCGGGATGGTCCGTCGCCCATTTCATTGACGTGCCGATAATGTCCCCTGATGAGGACTGGAGATCTCTTACCACAACGCAGAACCTCTGGCTAGTGCGGGTTTTGCCGGCCCGACAAGTTGGAAAGTGACATCGCGCGGCGTTGCACGGCCCAAAAACGTCGATTTGTCGCTCTTCTCCCTGTTCCCGAGTGTTGACTGATGATACCTTGCCGGTCGCCACGTATGATGGTCGGATCGTCTCAACGTCCTGGCACGCCTCTCCCGGCCTAGCATTCCTCACCGTTTAGAGTCTCGCTTCGCGAAGCTCGCTGCCCCATTCACCATCGGAGTCATGCTTCCATGCGTGTCTGCTCGAAGAAAATGTTATCGATCGCGTTGACCTGTACCTTGGTCCCGCTCGCTCTTCGTGCCCAGGAGCCGCCGCCGGCCAGGCCCGCAGCAAACGATGCGTCAAAGCCCTCATCCAAGGCGGCGGCGAACACCGAAACCGCCAAGCCGCTCACCGACCCGATTGATCGCATCAAGGACGAGGGCCTGAACCGGTCGCAGCTCATGGCGACGCTCTCGTACCTGACCGACGTGATCGGCCCGCGGTTGACCGGATCGCCCAATCTCAAGCGGGCCAACGAGTGGACCTGTCAGACTTTGACCAAGTGGGGCTTGGCCAATGCCCACCTCGAGGCCTGGGGGCCGTTTGGCAAGGGCTGGACGCTCAAGCGGTTCTCGGCCCAGGTCATCGAGCCGCAGTGCATTCCGCTGATCGCGTTCCCCAAGGCGTGGTCGCCCTCGACCGATGGTGCGCTGGCGGCGCAGGTGATCTATTTCGCCGCCAAGACCGAGGCCGATTTTGCCAAGTACAAGGGGAAGATCAAGGGTGCCATCGTGCTGGCCGGACCGCCACGCGAGGTATCGGCCGGATTCACGCCTGTGGCGAACCGCAGAACGGATAAGGAACTGCTCGAGCTGGCTGACGCTGATGCGCCCTCGCCGCGATCGGGAATGGGAGGACAGCCAGGCAATCAGGGACCGAATCCCGGCCGTGCTCGCGATCGTGCAGCCGGCGGTGGTCCAGGTGCGAGCGCCCCAGGTGCCAGTGCCTCGGGGGCTCCGGCGACTGCTGGCGGTCCCTCCGGCACACCGCCGCCGTCGCGGCGGAATCGATTCAGCCCCGAGAGGCGGGCTCAGATGGAACTCGATCGCAAGAAGGTCAAGTTTCTCGCTGATGAGGGCGCAGCGCTCCTGGTGGACTGCAATAACCAAGGCGATGACGGCACCCTCCTAGTTCAGGGCGCCGCCGTGCCTGGGGCTCCTGGATTTCCGATGCCGGGGCAGGCACAGCAAGGAAGACGGATTTCGGCCTGGGACAAGGATGCGCCCAAGATTCCACCGCAGATCGTGATCGCCAAGGAGCATTACAATCGCCTGGTGCGCATGATCGAGCAAGGTGAGAAGATCAAGATGGTCGTGGATATCGCCTCGCAATTCCACGATGACGACCTGATGGTCTACAACACGATCGCCGAGATTCCCGGCTCGGATCTGAAGGATGAGGTGGTCATGCTGGGCGGCCACCTCGACTCGTGGCACAGTGGGACGGGTGCTACCGACAATGCGGCCGGCGTGGCCGCCGCGATGGAAGCTGTCCGAATCCTCAAGGCCCTTGATCTCAAACCGCGGCGGACGATCCGCATCGGCTTGTGGACTGGCGAGGAGCAAGGGCTGATGGGCTCACGTGCCTACGTGGCTCAGCATTTCGGTAAGAACTACGATTTCATGGCCGCGATGACGGGTGCGCCGGACACATCCGCGGAGCGGAAGGAGACGACCAACGGCAAACCGGCGAACCCCGAGACCAAGGCCGAGTATGCGAAGTTCTCGGGTTATTTCAATCTGGATAATGGAACCGGCAAGATCCGCGGCGTCTACATGCAGGGCAACGAGGCTGTCCGGCCAGTCTTCCGGAAGTGGCTCCAGCCGTTTCGCGACATGGGGGCCTCGACCTTGACTCTGAATAATACCGGGAGCACTGACCATGTGTCGTTCGACGGCGTCGGATTGCCCGGGTTCCAGTTCATCCAGGATGAGATCCACTACGGCACGAGGACCCACCATACCAACCAGGACGTTTACGATAACATCCAGGGTGACGACCTGAGGCAAGCCGCCGTCATCATGGCTGCCTTTGCCTACAACACCGCGATTCGCGACGAGAAGCTGCCCAGAAAGCCGGAGACGCGCGCGTCCCGTTGAGTAAACAACCCAATGCTCGGCCGCGCGGACGAACTTGCACGATCCGCGGGGTCGAGATTCACGACTCGCTGGTCGAGGCTGGTCCGGGCATCGGGTAACGTCGATCCAGATCAGCAAGAAAGCGATGAATCTGACGCGTACCCGTGCGGTGCATCGTCGGGAACCGCTTCTGAAACGAGATTTCCAGCCGCTCGAACAGGCGCGGCCAAAGTGTCACCGCGCCGAGCAGCAGGAACGGGCTGCCGACCGGCCCGGGAAGCAAGATGCCGCCGACTCCGGCAACGATCAGAAGCACGCCCACTTCCCTTGGCAGCGTGCCGATGAGCTCGGCCTGTTCGTCGCCCCACGCAACCTTTTGCAGACGCGCGTTATTCGCGCCCATCGTCTTTCCCCTTACAAGCGGCGGTCTGTTCTTGAACCTGAGACTTTGGCAGGATCACATCGACCTCACGAACCTTGCGAAATCCTGCGCCGAGGCGGAGGTTGCTTGTGGTTCGTAACGTCCACTTGAAAGCATCGTGAAGAGGCGTCGCACTTACTCGAGCACCCGTTCCAGCGAGTGGCTTGACTTGTCCGCAACCTCTTCTTGCGCGGGCTCTGCCTCTCCACCGGGCCACCACCAGTTGGTTGTCAGGCAGATGACCAGCACGGCCACCCGCACGGTCCAGGCGGCCCAGCGCGGGAAGCGAACGTCGACCCCCTCGGCCATCCTCGACCTGTAAAGCACCTCGAAATCCTGGATCATCATGGTGGCCGCCGTGAGTGCCAGGATGGCGGTGCCGACGTAGACAATCCAGCGGTAGCGATTCATGATCTCCACGATCGCCGTGGAAAGCGCGAGGATCATGGTAATCGACAGAATCAGGCCCACGGCCAGGCGGAACGGGTCCGACTGACTGACCCCCGCGATCGCGATCACGTTATCCAGGCTCATGACCAGATCAGCAAGCGCGATGCGGGCGATGGCCGTCCTCATGTTCGTCGGGCCTTGCTGGTCAGTCTCGGCCGCCTGTTCCTCCTCCTGAATCAGCTTGCAAGCAATATATGCTAGCACAACCGCACCCATGAACCGCAGTCCCGGTATGACCAGCAAGACGGAGACCACGAAGGTCAGGAGCAACCGCATCACGATCGCCAGACCAGTTCCCCAGAGCATGGCTTTGCGCCGTTGTGCCGGCGGCAGCCGGTGCGCGGCCAGGGCGATGACCATCGCGTTGTCGCCCGAGAGCACGGCATTGATCAGCACGATCTGAACGATCGAAGAAACCCAATCGAGAGTCATGGCGCGTTATCCCTGGTTCCGAGGACGTGCCTGATCGACGAAGCAGGGTTCAAGATTCGGCTGCAAGGTATTTGAGACGCGAAGCGGGGATCTTCGGCGTGCGATCCATGATTGCCGACCTTTCGCCCATTCACAATACCACGATGGAAGGCAACAACGCTGTTGCATAAGCACGGCAAACCGATCGGCCGTTGCCAGGGATGGCCGCCTCAGCGCGCAGCCGGTGCATCTAGTTAACGGCCAAGAACCGCGTCGGCGCGTTGACTCGCCGCCTGGGCCCCCTCGATGAGTCCACGGACCGCCGCATTATCACGGGGGATCGCCTGGGCCACAAAGGCCGCAGGGAAAACGACCCCATAGGAAACCGCATAGGTGGTATTGTAAACGGCCCGAGCCAGGAAGATTCCGGTAGCCGACCACGCCTTCTCGGCGGCTTCTTTCGCATCCGTCGCGCCCTGTCGAGCCGCCTGAATCGCTCCCTCCACGGTCCCGGATCCGATCGACAACGATTCAGCGCTCCCTGCGGTGACCTCGGCCATTGTTTGACTCTCCCCGGGTAATCCCACCCTGACCCGCAGGGTAACTTCCCAGCGTTTGTTGCTTTTTAAGAACTCCAGTCTATCCGCCGGCCCGGCGAATTCAAACATGGAATTTTCACCTCCCGGGGGAGCGGGGCTCCGTAAAAAGGACGAATGACCAGGATCGGGAGCGACGTCTTTCCATTGTCATCCCGGCGGGTTGCATGGTCTGATAGAGGGCCTCTGCCCGCCGAAAAACCGAACTTGCAGTGGTGCTAGCTGCTACAGGTTCCAAGGATTTCCGGACCTGGAAACGTATCATGGCGCATCGAACAAGGCTGTTTTGCTGGACGCTCTTTGCCTGGCTTTGCATTGCTTCTGGGCGGCCGGCGTTCGCCGTGGACGATTATGCGTTCTTCCACGAGAACGTGCTGGGCACCTCGCTCGAGCTGCGAGTCATCGCCGATAACCGGGAATCCGCACAACGGGCCGAGGGGCGCGTTCTGGGCGAGATCGACCGCCTGGCCGCGATCTTCAGCGGGTATGACCGCGCCAGTGAATTCAGCCGGTGGCAAACCGCGCCCAAAGCGCCGATGAGGCTTTCTCCCGAGCTGTTCGAGGTTCTCTCGGCCAGCGACGCCTGGCGCGAACGGAGCGACGGAGCATTTGATCCGAGGATTGAGGTTTTCAGCCGACTCTGGGCGCGGGCCGCCACCCGAGGACGCCTGCCCGACGAGTCCGAGCTTGTCGCGGCGCGAACTCTGATCGCTCGGCCGGCCTGGCGAATTGCGCCGGGGCGCACACCGTCGAGCGGCTGACCGATTGCCTGCTCAGCCTGAATGCCATCGCCAAGGGATACATCGTCGACCGGGCCTGTGCCGCGGCACTGACGCCAGATCGCGGCATTCGCGGAGTGCTGCTGAACGTCGGCGGCGACATGCGCGTCTGTGGCGAAGCCCCGCGCACGCTCGGGATCGCTGCACCTTGGGCCGATTCGGAATCAACCGAGCCGGTCGCGACCGTTGAGATTCGCGATCGAGCCGTTTCCACCAGCGGCAGTTCGCAGCGCGGCTTTCGCATTGGCGATCAATGGTACTCGCATATTCTCGACCCTCGAACGGGGCATCCCGCCGACCGCATCGCCAGCGCCTCGGTCGTGGCGCCGCGGTCGATCGACGCCGACGCCCTGGCGACCATCTCCAACGTGCTCGAGCCAGAGGAGAGCCTGCGGCTGGCAAGCTCGCTGCCGGACGTCGAATGCCTGATCATTACCAGGGAAAGACGGATCTTTCGTAGCGCCGGATGGGGACGTTACGAATTACCGGCAGCGATGTCCGTGCTGGGAACGGGGATGCAAACGTCCAAGAACTCGCCCGCGCCGACCGCGGCTGCGTCCTGGAGCCGCGATTTCGAGCTGGTCGTCGACTTTGAGATCAATCAGCCCGAGGGCCAGGGCCGGCGCTATCGTCGGCCTTACGTCGCCATCTGGGTCGAGAACAAGGAGGGGTTCCCGATCCGCAACCTGACGCTCTGGGTCTCGATGGGAGGCGCCGGGCCGTTTCAGTGGCTCCCCGACCTGAAACGCTGGTATCGAGCCGACCAGGAGCGCAAGCAGGTGGAGAAGAAAGACCTGATCTTCACCATCGCCCGCCCGACCCGGCCGCCGGGCAAGTACAAGGTGATCTGGGACGGCAAGGACAGCCAGGGCAAACCGGTCGCGAATGGAGAATACACCATTCTCATCGACGCAGCCCGGGAACATGGAACCTACCAGAGCCTGCGCAAGGTGGTGAAGCTCGGTGAGCAACCATTCACCGAGCAACTCAAGGGTGGTGTCGAGATCAAGTCCGCGACAATCGAGTATCGCCGCAAGACCGCGAAGCGACCGGCAAAGTGAGAGGTGCGCTCGGTGAATCCCCATCCATTCCGGCGCAGGTTGGCCATCCGCCTCGCAAAGCTCATGCGCTGGCTGCATATCTACGTGTCGATGTTCGGCCTGGCAGCCGTCCTGTTCTTCAGCGCCACGGGAGTCACGCTCAACCACCCCGACTGGTTCTTCGGTGAAACCGAGCGGAGCACCCGATCCGAAGGCGACATCGATCGGAAGTGGCTGCACGTCGAGGTCCCCGCAGCCGGTTCAAGTCCCGACGAGGCCCCCGATCTCGCACGCCAGGTCAACAAGCTGGATGTGGTCGAGTCGTTGCGGAAGGCCCACGGCATCCGCGGCGCCCTTTCCGACTTCAAGGTCGATGAGTCGGAATGCACCGTCACCTTCAAGGGGCCGGGTTACGCGGCCGACGCCTTCATTGATCGGGACACGGGCCATTATACGTTGACCCAATCTTTCCACGGGATCATCGCCGTGCTCAACGACCTGCACAAGGGCCGCGACACTGGCCTGGCCTGGTCGATCCTGATCGACGCCTCGGCCATCGTGCTGACGGTCATCTCGCTGAGCGGACTGGTGCTGCTCTTCTACCTCAAGCTGAGGCGCATTCCCGGCTTGGTGGTTGTCCTGGTCGGCACGGTTGTGGTTGCGGCACTTTTCTACCTGGGCGTGCCGTGACGAAATGTCGAGGCGATGATCGCCATCCCGGAGTTCACAACGGCACGATCATGCTTTCAGCCAGCGCTCGAACCAGGCGAAGGCCTCGGCCTGCATGGGCAAGTCGAACTTGTGCGGGCCCGGGTAGAAAACGCACTTGTAACGGTCGGCCGCGCCGGCCTTCTTGAAGACCTCGCCAAGCATCCGGTCGGCCCGGCGCATCTCGTCGATCGTGAAGAGCTGGTCGTCGGTGTTGTTGAGCACGAGCGTCGGTTGCGGTGTTCGTAGGCCCAGGATCTCGGGGTAGTCCAGGTCAGGCGGGAGACCGGGGATGTAGATCATCCAGGTGTGCGTATAGACATTTATTGAGTAAATAGTCACGCCAGGTGGTCATCATCCCGGCGCAGCAGGCGCAACGGATCCGGTCGTCAAGTCCGGCGAGGTAGCAGGTGCGCAGGCCGCCGCCCGAAAGACCGGCGCAGCCGACGCGCTGGGGATCGACGTCGGGCCGCGCAGAGGACGTCGAGGGCACGCTGGTCTTCTCCGATGAACACTCCCGGCCAGGTCGTTCCAGCGCAGAACAGGCTCTTGGCCATCAGGTTTTCATGCTCGCCGGCAAACGTGTTGTAGGCCGTGATCTCCGCCTCGGACTCGGGCGATACTTCCTTGTGGTCCTTGCGAATCACGTCGGGCAGATCAAAATAACGGACACGGCGGCTGGCAAAGGCGAACGCGTCGTGCACGAGGACCGCGAACCCTCGCTTCGCCAGGGCATTGGCCCAACTCACACCACCGTAATACTCCTCGCGATGTGCTCTCATCATCGGGTGAATCTGGTCGCTGATCTGCGCGATCTTGCGAGCGCCGAAGTATTTGTTGCCGCCGTGGTCATGCAATCCGAGCACGGCGGGCAGTTTTCCGCTGGCGTTCTGCGGCTTCAGAAAGTAGGCCTCGGTCGGCGGACCATAGGGAAGCTGCCAGGTCAGGTGCTCGATGTGCAGGCCGTCGAAAACGAGCTCGTGCTGAACCTGGACGTGGGGGATGCCTCCACTGTCGGGCTGGAGCAAGCGGTCTTTCAGCCGACCTCTGGCCCGGGAACGCCAGGCATCGATCTCCTTCGGCTGGATCGCTGGGTTTCGGAACGAGAGTTTCGCGGGTCCATCGCCCGCAAGACCCGCGGCCCAGGGACCGTAGGCACCAATCATGTTCGGAGTCATGGTCCGCCTTTCTGCGTTCCCCTGCACCACGGGTGCCAGCCATTGCGCATCGCCATCGGATTCCAGAGCATTGAGATTTTCCCGGAAATCGCTCATGATTTCCAGCGTCGATCGATCTTCTTCCTGGGGTGTTTGGTTCCATGCCAGTCTTGCGACAGATCGCTCAGCTTGGCCATCCGGTTCTTGCGCACGGTAGCCTCGACGGTCGCTGTTCCGGCGACTTCTTCCGTTCGTGCGTTGATTGAAGACATGCTTGTGACGCTGCGCGAGGCCGACGGCGTGGGTATCGCGGCGCCGCAGGTTTATGAGTCGGTGGCCCTGTTCCTGGTGGCCTCGCGGCCCAGCCCGCGTTATCCCGATGCGCCGACGATGGAGCCAGAAGTGGTGATCAATCCTCAGATCGTCGAGCGATCCCAGGACATGGTGAAAGGTTGGGAAGGCTGCCTGAGCATTCCCGGAATCCGCGGCGAGGTCCCCCGCCACCGCCGCATCCGGGTTCGCTATCAGACCGCCGAGGGCCGGGAGGTCGAACGCGAGTTCACCGATTTCGTCGCCCGGATCTTCCAGCACGAGGACGACCACCTGCGCGGGATCGTCTTCCTTGACCGTCTCGAGAGCCCGCGCGATATCGTGACCGAGAGGGAATTCCAGAGACTCCTGAAAGGTTAACGACTCGTTCGTCGAAAAGTGAGTCTCCCGGAGAACGCCTATGCCGTCCCCGTTCCCTGGCATGAACCCCTATCTGGAGCAAGCCGACCTCTGGCAAGACTTCCATTTTGAGTTTCTGCCGGCCATGCGAAGGCAACTCGTTCCACAGCTTGGCCCGGTACATAATTAAACTTGAAGAGCATCTGTATATTCACGATCTTCCTTCGGGGACCCGGGCACTGATTGGACGTAGCGATCTTTCGGTCGCTGAACCGGCAAGCTGGCAAGGGCAGACGGCTGGAAGCTTGACTGGCGTAATTGAAGCACCGATTCGTGTCCAAACGCCAGAACAGGATGTCGAAAGAGTTCCCTTCCTGGAAATCCGCGATCGGCTCGGGCGTGAGCTGATCACTGTGGTGGGGCTATTGAGCCCTTCCAACAAGCGATCCGGTGACGATCGCGAGCAATACCTGGCCAAGCGCAGGGAAGTTTTGCGGAGTAATGCGCACCTGGTGGAAATCGATCTGTTGCGGGGCGGAGCGGCGATGCCGGCGAGACCCCGTCCCGACTGTGACTACTCCGTCCTCGTGAGCAGGGCTCATGACCGGCACTCCGCGGGCTTCTGGCCGATCGGAATCCGCGATCGCTCTGCCGCGGATCCCGATCCCTTTGCGGGCTCCCGACAGCTGACGCCCAGATCGACCTTCAAGAGTTATTGCACCAAGTTTACGAAAGCGGGGGTTACGAGCACCATATCTACAACGGCTCACCCGATCCTCCGCTGGCTCCGCATGACCAGGAATGGGCTCGGGAGCTTGTTCCATCGAAAGCCTGATCAAAGCACAGCGACTCGTCGACCCTCTCGTCTTGATCGTCGTTCCTCATCCGGCACACCAGTTGCCTGAGTATCGGGCACGTATCGCGATGGTCCCGGCGATGGATGGTCCTTCGTCTCCACTCCGCCCGACGTGAGCCGCCGCGGCCGCCGGTCGACTGATCCGGAGGTGCTGGTCTTGGCAGCGGTCAAGAAGAAGCCCGGGAAGAAGGGACTGCCCTCGTACGCCCGGATGATGGCCCATCATCACCGGGCGTTTTCGGCCGAGTCTGAAAGCGATCATCGAAGGCTTGCCAGTTCGCCCTGGCGATCGCGTACTGGATTTCGCCTGCGGCGATGGATCGTACGCGCAATGGCTCGCTCAACGCGTGGCGCCGAGGGGCAAGGTTCTGGCACTTGACATCTCGCCGGGCTTCCTGGATCTGGCACGCCGAAGGACGTCCAGAGCCGCGATCGGACGGAGACATCGAGTTCCTGCAGGCGAACATCGAGCGCCTGCCGCTGGCGCCCGGCAGTCTCGACCTGGTCTGGTGCGCCCAGAGCCTGTATAGCCTTCCTGATCCAATCGACGCACTGAGGCGGATGGCCGAGGTTGTACGGCCCGGCGGCCACGTGGGGGTGTTCGAGAACGATGAGTTCCATCACGTTCTCTTTCCGTGGCCGGTCGAGATCGAACTGGCGCTCAAACAGGCCGAGCTGGCCTCCTTCATCGCGTCGTCGGACCGGCCGCGAAAATACTACGTCGGTCGCGAGCTCTGCCGGCTGTTTCGAGCCGCGGGGTTGACACGCTGCAAGGTTCAAGGCAAGGTCTTCACGCGCCAGGCTCCCCTCGATCGCGCAGTCCCGGTCGTTCTTCACGGCCTACCTCGACAACCTCCGCCAGCGCGTGGGCCCCCACCTCGAGCCCAGTCTCCGCGACCTGTTCAACCGCCTGGCCAACCCGCGTTCCAGGCTGTTCCTGCTCGCTGGCCCGGATCTGACCATCACCTGCGTGAACCAGGTGGTGGTCGGAAGCAAGCCGGGACCGAGGAGGCACGGGAAAAGATGATGGGAGAGCTCGCCGCGGTCCGCTTCACCCCGCTTCGTGCTTGGCCGTGACAGCGTTTTCGGCCATCGTCTTCAGGCAGACTTTCTGAATCATCGGCACGGACTTCCACTCGGCGCCCGACCAGGCCTGGTGAGTCACTGTGACGATGTCGTTTTCAAGCGTGATTTCCAGGAAGCCGGGAAGTCGCAGGCCGGTCGGATCGCGCATCAAGGGGCGCCGGCGTTGAGGCAAAGCTGGTTGGGCAGCGAGGCCGGCTGAAACGCCCAGGCCGCGTGCACATGTCCGCAGCAATAAAGGTGCGGGCCGATCCCGGCGAGCCAGGACCGAACGGCCCGGTCGTTGTCCATTCGCTTGAACCTGAGCTCGCGCTCGTAGAGCGCGGGGGCGGCCACGGGATAATGGCAGGCCACGATCAAGACCTTGGGCCGGGTTTCCGGGTCGGAAGTCAGGGCCTGGGCGGCCGCGAGCTGGTCGGCGGGCAGGCGCCCTCGCGGCGAAAATCGCGTTCGTGTCGGATCCAGACCGAGGATGGCCGTTGCGTCGTCGAGCCGGCGAATCCAAGGGAACGTCAAGGCTGGCATGAAGGCACCGAACGTCCCTTCGAATCGACGGGAACGAAACGAGCGACCCGTGATCCGATCGTGATTGCCCGGAATGATCGAGACCCGGGCGGGATCGGTAAGCAGCGGTGCCAGCAGCCGTGCCGCCTCGCGAAACTCCGAGGGCAGGGCGGTCGTCGTCAGGTCTCCGGTAATGACGATGTGGTCCGGCTTGAGGCCGGAAACCCGATCCACGACGGCCGCCAGTCGATCAAGCTGGAACCGCCGGGCACGGCCCATGAGCAGTTCCATCATTCCGAAGGCGCGGCGGCCCATCAACCGGCGGGGGTCCCAGGTGTAACGCCAGACGTGAATATCCGAAAGATGGACGATCTTCATGGGCCCCCTCGCTGTGCTCGCGAGCAGCGTCACTCGCCACTTCAAGAAACCGGAACGATCACTCGAAGAGCCTGGGGCACCACCTTGACCTCGATCGGCGTTTCGCCGATGACTTCGCCATCTCCCTGCACCGGCAAGGGGTGATCGGTGTGAATGGCCACGGCGTGGCGGGCGTGGAGAAGCTGGATATTGCGGTCTTGCTTGTGCCGGCCGCGAACCACGCTCCAGCCCACGCTCAGGAAGTTCAGCAAGGTCTGGGCGCGCAAGATGCAGACGTCGATCGTGCCATCATCAACCTGAACGTCGGGCCCCCGGCGCAGACCCCGACATCCCCAGGCTGCCGCTGTTGGCCAGAACGACCTGAACGGCTCTCGGTCGTGCACGCCGGTCGTCGGCCGCGATCGAGAATCGGTGCGGCTGAAACCCGATGAACCGCGTGGTTGCCGTCCAGATGTACGCCGCGTTGCCGAGCAAACGTTTGTGCTCGACCTTGGTATCGCGAATCATGACCGCATCGACACCGATACCGATCTGGGTGAAGTAATGCTTCTCCTTCACCTTCATGGCGTCGATGCGGGTTGTGGTGTTGGGGCCGTTCAAGAGTGCACAGGCGTCCTGCAAAGCGATGGGGATTCCCAGTTCGCGTGCCAGAACGTTCGCCGTGCCGAGCGGAATGATGCCCAGCCGCGCCTCGGAGCCGATCAGGCCGTTGGCGACCGCCGAGACCGTGCCGTCTCCCCCGGCCGCCACGACCGTGTCGTACCCCTGGGACACCGCCTCGCGGACGGTCTCGACGATGTTCTCTCCCTCGCGCGGTTCGTGGATACGTGACTCGCCGCCGCCTTCTGCCTGGTGAGCCTTCCAGGCCTCGCGGACCTGATCGGGAGACGAGTTGCCCGACTTCGCATTGACAACCACGAACACGCGCGCGGTTCCAACCTCCGGTGCCCTTGCCATGAACGAACTCCCTGCGAATCACAAGCCTTCTTCGGTTGGCCCGTGATCATGCAAGTTCGGGGCCAGAGTGTCCCGGCGAGCCGCCCGAGATCTGCGCCGGGCGCTCTTCACCGCCGGTGGGCGAACGCTTCAAGGCGACCACGAAACGAGAATCAGACCCTTCCCGGTGGGGGATAGAAACATTCCGGCTCCCTCTGGCGGAGTTCACGAGATGACGGATGGCCCGGTGACGTGCCGGCCTTCAGTAGGCCGCATCGCTGATCAACTCGCCACCCGCTCGACTGCCCAGCGCCTGCCACACGCCCCGAGGTGGAACGTCGACCCACCAGCCTCCATTTGTCTGAACGGCACCAACCGGAGCTCCTGTGACTGGATCGTACGGCCAGGTCTGCACGGTCTCCTTGATGAAGCGAACCGAGGCATCGCCCATCAGGACATTCAGGCCGCCAGGATGGAAGCTCGACGCGGCGTACGTTTGCGTGGCCCCCGCGGCGGCTGCCACGCGATTGATCATGTTTGGCGGATAGAACGTCGTAAACAACGTATCCCCGAAGTTCCCGGTGAAATACCAGCCATAACGATGGTAGATGGTGAGGTCGTCATCGAGCTGGCGGAATCGTTCGGTTGCCTTCTCGCTCGCGGCGATCGTGTTGCTCAATCCGTCCTGAATCGATGACATCCGGATGGGGGAGGCATCGCCAAATGTGCCATCCGACTGTGCCATGAGCTGAGGGGCGACGGTGCAACCGTTGGCGGGCCGGGGAATCGCATCGACATTGAAAGAGCCGTAGCAGCCTGAGTAACTTGTGAACGACATGAGTAAACTCTCACCAGGACTGGCGAGCCCGTAGCCGATCATCTGCTGGGTATCGCCTTCGTGCGCATACCCGGATCCGGGGTCGCTGGGGCAAGCGTAGGATCCCAGCGTCACGTCCTGGATGGTCCGATTCTCGCGCCCCAGGATCGTCAAGCTCTGGTTGATCGCGTTATATAAGGGGGCCTGGTCCATCTGCGGCAGAATCATGACAAAGAGCCCCTTGTCGACAAGGGACGAAGTACAGGGCGGATTCGACCCGGCGAAGCGAGGGTCATAGGTCATGATTCGACCGAACGGCAGGCTGCCGAAGACGTCGTGGTACGAGTGTAAAGCGATGCCGATCTGCTTCAGGTTATTCGCGGATTGCGCCCGCCGTGCCGCCCTCGCGCGCCGACTGTACCGCGGGAAGCAACAGAGCCAGCAGCAGGGCGATGACGGAGATGACGACGAGCATCTCGATCAGCGTGAAACCGTGCCAAGGTATTCGGCGTTCGGAGTTCCTGGACATCGGCACCTCCGGATGCCCGGATATCAAGTGTGGTCCGCGCTCGCCTGACGGCGGCTGGCGTAGCGTAGCACGCCAACGATCAGCACGGAAATCGCGGACAGCCCGAATAGATAGTAGGCAACTGGAGCCGACTGGGGAGCGGGAGATGTCGAGACTCCAAAGGCCTCCAGTGCCATCTGATCATTCGGTACGGGGCCGGGTTCGAGCTTGAGCACGTCAAAGATCGTTTCCGGAGCGGGTCCCGCGGGACCGCTGACCCATAACCGCATTCGGTGGATCAAGGGAATCCCATCCCGCTGGCCCTGGTACTCCATGACTGCGTGCCGGCCGACGTCCATGATCTTGTCATTTGTTCCTTTAGTTTCAGGAAAATGAAGATCGAATCGCAGGAGGGCCCAGGAGCCATCCGCGGCAATTTCGAATGTCCCCAGGCGTTTCAACCCCTCCTGGGTCGGGTTCTCCCATTGAATCTGAATCGCCCTCCCACCCGGTGTGTCGACCTCGCGGGCAGCCTTGTACCGGAAGTTCTTTTCTGAAACGAAGTCCTTGACTGATGCCATAAGAACCACATACGGCGAGGATGCGGCCATGGTTTGCTGCCAGATCGTACGGACCATGTACTCGTAGTCGTGAGGAGCAGGTGTACCCAGATAAGTCACTCCGAAACGGTTCGTGCCAGGCTTCTTCTCGAGCATGAAGCTCAGCTTCGGTTCCGCCATGATGACCTCGGACGAACCATCTTTCTTGCTGACGATCGAGCACATCCGCTCGGAGTTCCCGCGCAATTCCCACTCCATGATCTTCCTGTCTCCCTTCTCCGTGCCGGAGATCCGCAACGCAGAATAGAAATGGCGTAACCTCAAGTTCGCCGCGGGATACTCAGTCTCGAATTTCCGGCGCAAGGAGTCATCCCCCTGCGCCGGGGCTGCAGTGACTCCCGCAATCAAGAAAATACAGGCCCAAAATGGTCGGATCACGGAGTTCCTTGAGGACATGGAAAAACCTGTCGGGATCGTAGGACAGCGAACGCAAGTGGTAATCAGGTCAAGGCATCGCCTTGCTTGCCCATCATCTCGGCCGCGCCTCACGACGGTTTCCCTGATCCCTGCTGACCGGCAGGGTCTGTTCCGGCACCCTCGGACCGACCGTTGATTACCACCACCTGGGTGCCGACACTCGTATAAAGCTCTGCAGTGAGATTGCAAGACGCAACGGCCGCACGCGGCGATCGAAAGCGAATGGCCAGGACCCGGCTGTGACGAGGTTCGACGGTGAGTGGGTAATCATCTCCAGGTCCAATGCACCCATCCCGTCCACAATAGCCCGATAGGCCGGTGAGCGTGATCTCGTCGCTGGTAAGGTTGGTGACGGTGAAACGTACAATCTCCTCTTGATCGGCGTGGACCACCTTTGCGTGGTAGACGCCCGGCTCGATAAGCAGCGGTCGGCCGTCCAGTACCGCGACGCAGGCCATGAGAGACCCGTAGTGCGCGTATGCCCATCCGCACACGATCAACGTCGCGACCAGAAGTGTGCACAGGCCCGAGCCTGCGACAAACCCGAGATCGCGAAGCCCAATCCAGCCGCGGCACGTGTAAGCCGATCACGAACAACCATCACCGCCTCGTTGAAAGTGTTCGCCCGCCGACGATGCGGGCTCGTCCGCCACGTTGATACTGACGGAGGGTCGAAAGAGGGGCACGTCGCCCCGCTTTGTGATCGCCGACCTGAAACTAACGCCCCCTATCGCAGACTGTCAACATTGTTGGGAGTGATCGTTCTTAATTCTAAAGAAGCCATGGGACAAAAGTCGAAAGTGACACCCGAGTTTTTTTATGATTAGACATTAATATCTATTCTATAAGACCCTGTGCCAAAGGAACTCTGCCTCAAGAAGATGTTCTCACGGCCGAAGCTCGAGAACGGCCACGTCCTCGCCGTCGAGCGCGACCGTCGCCTTGCCCCCGGTCCATGAGACGCTCTGGCCGCGGACCAGTTCCCGGCTGGTGTCCCCGGTTTTCAGGCTGAGCGTGATCGTGGTGACCGCGGCGCTCGGGGCTGTCATTGAATACAGTCAAGTAGCGCAGGCCCTGGTCACCGAACCGCTCGATGTGGATGTGGTCATCGCTGGAACGGGCCTCGGTGATCGGTTCCCAGCCGGCCTCGGCGACGAGCTTGCATAGCGGCACGTACTTGCGGAAGAGCGGCCGGTCGCGCTCGTAAAGCTCGGGCCGCGTGAAATAGTGGCCCTCGGCCGCGTTGTGGCTGAAGAAGCCGGGGAAGCAGCCGTAGGCCAGCGACCGCTTCATGTACTTTTCCACGAGCTCATGTGAGAACTTCTCGAACGCGGTGTTCATGAGGAAGCAAAATGGCTTGCCTTTGCAGAGGGTGCGGCGGTAGAGCAGGTGGGCGTCGTCCATCGGCTGCCACTTGCCCCGGTGGTTCCAGTCGGTCTCGGTGCCCGCGACGTCGACCAGTGGCGTCAGCCAGCAAACCCGGTCCGGCGTGGCGTTGGCCATCATGAATTTGCCCATCCCATGGACATCCGCGGCGATCGCGCGGATGTATTCAAAGGCGATCAGGCCGCGGAAGATCGCCGGTCGATGGCTGCCCAGGCTGAAGGTTAGCGGCGTCTCGGTCGCGGCGAAATGGTCGCGTCGGTAGTCGAGCTCATCGGTCACGTAACCCTCGCTCGAGTCGATGTACTCGCCGTCGAGGTCCCCCTTCCGCTCCGGCCCGTAGAGCCGCTGGCGGAGGGAGGGATTCCACTTGGTCTGGAAATCGTTCACTTCACCCGCGATGCCGGGCATCGAGTTCATGCTCCAGACGCCGCCGTGGTTCCAGGGCTCGTCACTGAACAAAGCGGTCAGCGTGCCGTCGGCGTTGTGGTAGCCGCTGCTGAGGAGCGCTTTGGCCTCGCGCTTGCCACGGTCCGCAAGGCGGCGGGCTTCGCTCGTGGCCGACTCAACGGTTCGGGGCATGCCGGTGGGCATGGGCATCCACCAGGTCATGGGCTCGGTGTAGCGAAACGTGAGGATGCCGTGTGCATCGTCCCAGGCGGTCTCGTCATTGCCCTCCTTGAACCGGAACCCGAAGTCTTCCCAGCCCTTGACCTGGCTGATCCGTGCGAAGGGCATCCACAGGCCTTGCTTGTCGATCCGACGCCGAAACGCCTCGGGGAAAAGCTTGTAGTATTCGCCAAGCGCCGAGCGGAAGCCCCATTCCGGGCTGAAATCAAACCGGCAGAAGCGAATCCGGGCCTGCGGTTTTTCGGGTGTCAAACCGAGGTCATAGGCAATCCATAGCTCTCCGGCTCCAGCGTTGTAGCCGATCCGGTAGAAAGCCGGCGCCGCCATGTCGATGCCGATCGCCAGGCCGCTCTTGCCCCCCGCCAGGGCCACGCCGCCGAGCGGATAGGTTGACAGTCTGCCGTTGGCTCCGGCCCGGAACGATGCCGCGTGGACATACTCGCGCCCGGGCTCAACCTCCAGGGACCGCCGCGGGTCGTCGAGCCAGCGGATGCCGGCGGACGGCAAGGGAATCGCATACACCAGCGTCACCGCGCGGTCCTTGCCGGTGGTGTCGCGAACCGCAACCTCGAAAAACGTCGCTTTCTGCTGGGCCGTCTGTGTGACTTCCAGATGCAGTCCGATTGCCTCTTTTACGATCCTCACGAAGTCGCCGTTCGCCGCCACGTCGCGAACCTGAAAGCCCTCGGTGGCCGGTCCGCGGTCGACCACGCGCACACCGTCAAACACGAGGCTGCCTGCCGCGGCGCTCACCGTCCGAAGCACGGGCTCACGGAACCACGCCTTGCCGGCGTGGGCACGAAGCAGCAGGTTGAAATCCAGCGATTTGATGGGCTTTTCCGGGTAAACCATCACTTCTTCCCGTTGCCAGTCGTGCGTGCCGGTCCGAAAACTGGCCACCTGGCCCCAGTGTTCCGTACCATCGTTGAATACCAGGTCGAGATAGAGTGCATAATCGGCGTCGATCGTCCCGCTCACACCCTCGGCCTTGCTCCAGGCCGAGGCGATGATAGGCGTGGCCGTCTTCTGATTCAGCGTGACGCGCTGCATGATGCCCCGGCGGGAGTGTGCGTTCGTGCCGTTGTCGCAACAAAATGCATCTCCTTCGGCCCGATAGCCCCGCTCGAGCGCCCGCCAGTCTGTCGTTTTCAGCAAGTTCTCCCAGATCGGCTCGACATGGAGCAGCGGCTTGGTGAGGGAACCGTCCCTCAGCACCTCGGCTCGCGGTTTGCCGCCATCGTCGGCATGGCCATGGAAAGTGAAACCAAGGACCATCGCCAGAGTGAGAGCGTCGATCCGGTTGCGTGGTTGAGTCATGGCAAGCTTCCCGTCGTCTAAACCGATTCGCGGCTGTTTCGTCATCGAAACAGCGTCACATACCATGATGATGGCACCACCGGGCCAGGAATCCAAGACCGGCGCGGCGCGTTTGACAACCGGTGGACGGATCTCGTGGTTGCAATACAATGCAATGTTCAGTCCGATAACCAAGCAATCTGCTCCGAACCGCCCTCTTGGTGAGTTAATCTCTCATGGACACGACACCCTCAGGCGCACCGCACCACGCCACCCGTCCGGCCAATCAGCTCGCGGGGGAGACCAGCCCCTACCTGCTCCAACATGCACACAATCCGGTCGACTGGCATCCCTGGGGGCCCGCGGCGATTGATCGGGCGCGTAGCCAGAACAAGCCGATCTTCCTGTCGATCGGTTATTCGGCCTGCCACTGGTGCCACGTGATGGAGCACGAAAGTTTTGAAAACCCCGCCATCGCCGCGGTGATGAACGAGCACTTCGTCAATGTCAAGGTGGACCGCGAGGAGCGTCCCGACCTCGACCAGATTTACATGAACGCGGTCCAGGCGATGACAGGCCACGGCGGCTGGCCGATGTCGGTGTTTCTCACGCCGAGCCTCGAGCCGTTCTACGGCGGAACGTATTTTCCACCCAATGACTCGCGCGGCATGCCGGGGTTCCCACGCGTGCTGTTGAGCGTGCACAAGGCCTGGGAAGAGCGCCGGGACGAAATCCTGGCCGCGGCCGCCGATATGACCGAGCGGCTTCGCGCGATGGGGGAAATCGCGTCGGGCAGCGAGCGGCCATTGAATTTTGGCCAGCTTGACCAGGCGGCCAGGGTACTGCTCAAGAACTTCGACTCCATTCACGGCGGCTTCGGTGCCGCGCCTAAGTTCCCGCATCCCATGGATCTGAGAGTGCTGCTCCGCCAGCACGCGCGAACCGGCGATGACGCGGCCTTGCACGCTGTCAAGCTCACGCTCGACAAGATGGCCCGCGGCGGTATCTATGACCAACTCGGAGGCGGATTCGCTCGGTACTCCACCGACGAGCGCTGGCTGGTGCCGCATTTCGAGAAGATGCTTTATGACAATGCACTGCTCGCCTCGGTCTACCTGGAAGCCTTTCAGCTCACCTGCGAGGCTCGATTCGCCCAGGTTGCCCGCGAGACGCTCGACTACGTCCTGAGCCGGATGACTTCCGAAGAGGGACCTTTCTTCTCGACCGAGGATGCCGACAGCGAGGGCGAGGAGGGAAAGTATTATGTCTGGTCGCCGGGCGAGATCCATGAGGTTCTGGGCGCCCAGCGCGGCAAGGTCTTCTGCTATGTCTACGATGTCACGGACGCCGGCAACTGGGAATCCAGGAACATTCTCAACCTGCCGCGTCCGCTTGACCAGGCTGCGCGGTTGCTATCGCGCAGGGAGGAAGAGCTGATCGCCGAGCTGGCCGAGAGCCGCTCTGCGCTGCTGGCTGTGCGCGACAGGCGAGTGCCGCCGGGTAAAGACACCAAGATCCTGGTCTCGTGGAACGGCCTGATGATCGCGGCCCTCGCGGTTGCCGGGCGTGCGCTCAAGGCCCCCCGCTACCTCGACGCCGCGGCCCGAGCCGCGGGCTTCATCCTCGACAAGATGCGCGGTCAGGATGGGCGTCTTCTGCACACGTACAAGGACGGGCAGGCGAAGCTCAATGCGTACCTCGACGACTACGCGAATCTGATCGACGGCCTGACCAAGCTGTACGAGGCCACCGGCGAACCGCGCTGGGTTGAAAGCGCGGTCGATCTCTCCCGGGTGATGATCGACGAATTTGCCGATGCGGAGCAGGGGGGCTTCTTCTACACCGGCAAGAGCCACGAGGCCCTGATCGCCCGGACGAAGGACCTGTTCGACAACGCAACCCCCTCGGGCAACGCCATGGCAGCGACGGCCCTGGTTCGACTGGGCGCCTTGACCGGTCGTGACGACCTTCGTGGTACCGGACGGCGCGCGATCGAAGCCGTGAAGGCCGTCCTCGAAAACGCCCCATCCGCGGCAGGCCAGAGCCTGATCGCCCTCGACTTCGAGCTGGCCCCGATCCGCGAAATTGCCGTGATCGCCGGGGCGGACCTCCAGGAGTACCAGCAAGTTCTGGAGGCGATCTACGCGCGATTTCTTCCCGGTGCCGTGATCGCACCTGCCAACGTGGAACAGGCCTCCGCCTTGTCCAGCCTGGTCCCCTTGCTTGCCGATCGCCCCGCGCGGGATGATCGGACAACGATCTACATCTGTGAGAATTTCGCCTGCCAGGAGCCGGTAGTGGGGGTGGACGGAATCACCGGTGCGCTGAGGAAACTCAGTCCCGACTTCCGTCCGGGCCGGTAAGCCGCCTGAACCTTTCAAAAGGTCCGTGAGGAACATCTGGCCCTGCGTTTGGCCTCATTCAGGCGACTCGCGCATCAGCCAGCTTATCCGCATCGAGCCGTAAGTCAGTTCCCGCGCGGTGTGGAAACCGGCAGGAATCAGCGGCTCGATATTGACCCTGGTAGGGTGGCGCAGGCTGATCAGGCCATCGACAGACAGTGTTTGCGCTGCCAGTTCGGCGAGCATGCGCTGGAGCCTGGCGTATTCGGGGCCGGGTTCGGTGTGGGCGTACGGAGGATCAATGAACGCCAGGTCGATGAGTTCAACGGCGTCGTTGCGGATCGCGGAATGGGACAAGGCCCTGTAGGCGTCAATCGGCAGGACCAGGCTCTGCTCGGCAATGCCGAGTGCATCGATGTTTTTTCGGAGGCAGAGCAGGGCTCCCCGATCGCGTTCGACGAAGACGACCCTGCGAGCACCCCTGGAAACGCACTCCAGCCCCATCGAACCGGTGCCGGCAAACGCGTCAAGAACGTTCGCAGACTCGACCCGATCCCCTAGGGTATCGAAGAGCGACTGCTTGGCGCGGTCGGTAATCGGCCGCGTCGTCTCGGTCGGCGGGGGCAAGATCTTCCTTCCCCCGAATTCACCGGCGATGATGCGCATCAATCGAGCCTGACTTCACAGCGTCTTGATCACCCGCCCCTCGGTCAACCAGAGCGTGATTGGAGGATTGAACATCCAGGTCTTGTCCTTGCTCAGATGACCGACCACTGCCTGGCACTCGGTGGGGACAGCCCAGTCTTCGTTGCCCCCGGCAACGACGACCGCGACGCGTTCACGTCCCTCTGGATTACATGCTCCCGACTTTATGTAAGATTCGCACCTGTGGCACCCAGCCCTCGCTATGATGACTTTCCAGTCGCCATGGGAGAGATCGGCGTCGATGGCAATCTGCCGACCCAACGACCATGGGCGATTCTGGAGCTGTTCTGGGTTGATGATCACGGTCCTCGCCCAGGCAATCGCATAAGCGGAGGTCGCATCGGCCGTTGTGCTGGATTGCGGGTGGAGTATCAAGCTGGTCGCCAATCCGAATGAGAAGACCGCGACGCAGGCCGCGTACAAGAAACGCACCTGCCGGTGGTTGAATGAGCCGGAGCTTCGTACTCTCCAGAGCAAGACGCCTGCCGCGGCGAGGTCAACGATCAGCAGAACCCAAGGCGGTAAGATCAGCGCTCCAAGGCAGCCACAGCTCGCGACCCCGCGAATTGTTCCGAGCAGTGACATGCCGGCCAGCAACGCGAAGAGAATGCCCGCTGCCGGCACCGAGATCCGAGAGTCCACGCGGAAGACCAGCGCGACGCCAAGGAAAAGCTCGATTGCGGCACCGACCAGGGGAATCATTGAGCCGGGTCCAAATTCATACGAGACAAACGCGTCGCCCACTTTCAACACCGCAGCAAGACAGAGAAAGCCACCGATCCCTCGCGTGATCTGGTCAGCGCTGGGCGATGTCACTGGCGGGCTCCCTTCACAAACGAAACGTGGGTCTCCTCTTCGGATTCTAAGAGATCGCGAGTTCAGGAAACATACTGTTACGAGCGAAATACCCGCACCTGGCCTGAATTGAGCCGGCTGACCCTGCCAGTCCGCTTGCTACTTGCGCTAAGCTTTGTCTAGACTTTGGTATAAGTAACAGGCGCCAGGCCCGCCGATGCGAACGGGTGGATGAAGCTCTGGCGCCAAGGCAGTTCCAGGTGACTTCGGAAACGAGGAGGGGGACGTGTCGATTCCAAGACGGAACGTCTTTGCCGTGGCCATGCTCGTGGCGTTCAGCTTGTTCTGCTGGCAGGCGACGCAGGGCGCCAAGCCGAAGGACGAGATGCTCGAGCTCTATGGGCTGTTTGTCGATGCCGTGGAAAAGGTTGAGGCCAATTACGTCCGCCCGGTCTCGCGCAGAGAACTGCTCGAGAATGCGCTCGAGGGCATGCTCCAGAGCCTGGATCAGCACTCCTCGTTCATCAATACCAGCGAATGGAAGCAGTTCCGCAAGCAGATCGAAGGCAAGTTCGGCGGGATTGGCATCCAGGTTGGCGTGGATCCCGAGTCGGGCAGGCTGCGGGTGATAGCACCGATGGTGGGCACCCCGGCGTATGAGGCCGGCGTGCTGGCCGGCGACCAGATCATGGAGATTGACGGCACCTCTACCGAAGGAATGAGCCCTGATAAGGCCGTCGATGTGCTGACCGGTCGGCCGGGGACGGACGTCAAGCTGAGCGTGCTCCACGAGGGGACCGAGACGGCCGAGACCGTCAATATCCGCCGGGCGATCATCGAGGTTCCCAGCGTGCTCGGCGACCATCGCGGCGCCAATGATCAGTGGGAGTTCCTGATCGACAAGGACAAGAAGATCGGCTACGTGCGGATCTCCAGCTTCATCCAGAATACGGCCGACGAGCTGCGCAAGCGCTCGACCAGCTCAAGGAAGAAGGCGCCAAGGGGCTGATCCTCGACCTTCGCGACAACCCTGGCGGCTTGCTGAGCGCAGCGGTCGAAATCTCCGACATTTTCCTCGAGAAAGGCAAGGTCGTCAGCACCGAGGGGCGGAACACCATTCCCAAGTCCTACCTGGCCCAGAAGGACAGCGCCTACGAGGACCTGCCCCTGATCGTGCTGATTAACCAGAACTCTGCGTCTGCCTCTGAGATCGTCTCGGCCGCGCTTCAGGACAATCACCGGGCAACCGTCATCGGCCAGCGCTCCTATGGCAAAGGCTCAGTCCAGAACATCCTCGAGCTCGAGGATGGCAGCAGCGTGCTCAAGCTGACCGTGGCCAGCTACCACCGGCCCAACGGCGACAACATCCACCGCTTCCGCGACTCCAAGAGCACCGACAAGTGGGGCGTCTCTCCCAACCCCGGGATGGAAGTCAAACTGAGCCCCAGCGAGTATGTGAAGTGGTTCGTCGGCCGCCGCGATCGCGACATGAAATCCGCCGCCAAGGGCCATCCCCATGCCGTCGAGCCAAAGCCGGAAGCCGACAAGGAGAAAGACAAGGCCAAGGAAGCCGCGAAGCCGAAGACCGACGACAAAGACAAGGATAAGGAAAAGACCCGGCAGACAATCCGGATGCCCAAGAAAGAGGCCGGTCCGTTCGTTGACAAGGTCCTCGACAAGGCGATCGAGGTGCTCAAGTCGAAAATCGGTGAGGAGCAGAAGGCCAAGGCGGCGTGAGTGTTCTTGCTTTGGTCGAATAATGGCCTTTCCATGGACCCATCCCGCCTGATTTTCCTGGCCATCGAGACAACCTGCGATGAGACGGGGGCCGCGGTGCTCGAGGGGCCGCGGCCGCCTGCAACCGGGGTGCCGCGGGTGCTGTCGAGCGTGGTGGCATCGCAGGTGAGCCTGCATCAGCGATTCGGAGGCGTGGTTCCCGAGATTGCCTCACGGGCTCACGTGCGGCAAGTACTGCCGATGATCGACGAGGCCTTGAGGCGGGCAGGGGTCACGCTCAAGGATCTGGGAATGATCGCGGTGGCCACCCGGCCTGGTCTGGTCGGTGCGCTCGTGGTCGGGCTGACGGCGGCGAAGTCGCTGGCCCTGGCTCTCGATGTGCCCTTGGTGGCCGTCGATCACCTGGAAGGCCATCTCTACGCCTGCCAGCTTGCCAACCCCGACAGGACGGTCTACCCGTGCGTGGGCCTGGTCGTCTCGGGCGGGCATACAAGCCTGTACCACTGCCGCGGGCCGCTCGATTGCGAACTCCTCGGGGGAACGACCGATGACGCGGCCGGCGAGGCTTTTGACAAGGTTGCCAGCCTGCTGAGCCTGGGCTATCCGGGCGGCCCGGAAATCGAGCGGGCGGCACGCGGAGGGAACCCGCGCGCGTTTGCCTTCCCCCGCTCCTTCCTGCACGACGAGCGCTCGGTGTTCAGTTTCTCGGGTTTGAAGACGGCCGTGCTTTACGCCCTGCGCGGGCCGAACGAAGAACGCGGACCGGTGCAGCCGTCGCCCGCCCTGGTTGCTGATCTCGCGGCCAGCTTCCAGGAAGCGGTCGTTGACATATTGGTCGCCAAAACCCGACAAGTCCTGGAGAAAACAGGCTTGAGGCGGCTGGGCGTGGGCGGTGGTGTGGCCGCGAATACCCTGTTCCGCGACAGGATCGCGGCGATGGCCAACGAACGCGGCGTCGAGCTTTTCATTCCGCCGCTGGCGTTGTGCACCGACAACGCGGCGATGGCGGGCATCGCGCTCGTCAAGCTGGCCGCGGGTGAAGTCGCGTCGCTCGATGTCGATGTCACCGCCGGGCTCGTCCGGCCGGGGCGGGCGAATGACGGCAAAGGGCGAGGTTTGGACCCAAGGCCGCCAGCCTCAAAACGAGTGTAGTTGCCGGCTGGCGGCCCTGGCTCGATCGATCACTTCGCGGACTTGAAACTCTTGACCCGTTCCACCAGGCTCTTGTCCTTGCTGACCGCAATCACCTGATCGATGATCTTGTTAGCCTCGGCCTGGTTGGGATTGCGGATCTCGTCGTGATGGAGCAGGTCGGCAATGGTGGCGCAGACCTGGCTGGCGAGCCTGGGCTGGTCGAGGAACCCGGCGGCGTAGCGGACCGCGGGGAAGCTGTGAACCTCGCGGACCCGGTCCAGGATCATCCGCTTGTCCTCATTGCGGTCGGCCTGCTTCATGGCTCTGGCCAGCAGAGCCAGCTTGGCGTCGTCGTTGCGGTCGCCGGGCAGGATCACCACCCGAGCCAGTTCCTGGATCGCCCGGTTCTTCAGATTGCGGTCGGTGGCCGATTCGGCCAGGCTGGCCAGGTCGTCGGCTGCCGTGGAATCGGGCCAGTTGAAAAGCGCCTGGTGGGCACTCTCGCGACGCTTCGGATCGGGAGCGGACACGGCTTCGCGAACCACCTCCAGAACCTTGGCACCGCCGATTCGCCCCAGCACCGGCAGTAGCACGATTTGCTCGGCCGGGGCCGCCTTGTAGTACTCGTCGAGCACGGGATCGGCCTGGCGAGCCTCGTCGGCAGCGCGGGCACAGACGGCCGCGACGGCACGTCCGGCCTCGTCGCGCTCGCCTGCGTCGTGGATCTTGAGCAAGCCGTGGATCAGGCTCGCGGCATCCTCCGGCGCGGCCACGTTGCCCAGAGCGGCGATGGCCCGGCGTCGGACGTTGCCGTCATCGCTCGCGACTTCCTCCAACAGCGCGGGCACGGCGGAAGGAGCCCGCCGCTGATCGAGTATCTCGATGAACAGGGCACGCCGTCCCCGATCGCCGGTTTTCTTCATGGTCTCGACGAGCGCCTGGTCAACCCCGTCGGCGAAGACAGTTTCCAGGCTATGCCGGGCTGTGCTGGCCGTATCGCCGCCCTTCTCGATAGCCTGCACCAGCAGGGGGACGGTCGAGCAATCGCCGACTCCACCCAGGGCCGCCAGCGCGGCGGTCTTCACGGCTGGATTGTCGCTGGCGGTTGCCGCGGCAACCGCCGGTAACGCCACGCGATCGCGACGGGCACCGAGCGCCTGGAGCAGGGCGACCTGCGCGGCGGGCGGCAGGGTTGTCAGGCCGTCGGCCAGTTGCTTGATTCCCTTGCTATCAACATTGGCGACGAAGCCAACTGCCGCACTGGTCCCCAGGGCATCTTTGCGTGCCAGGACTTGCAGGACCGTGGCCGCCGCTTCGTCTCCACCGGTCCTCAACAGACCTTCCAGGCCGGCGAGGCGGGCAGGTTGGTCCGGTTGATAGAGGAGTACGGCAATCGCCCTCGCCTCGGCCGTTTTACCCTCGGTCGAAAGTTTCTGACAGCATTTTGCCAGGGCGTCGCCAACCTGAAGGCGGACCGGACCGCGCGCCTGTGCGATCGCTGCCTCGAGAGCGGCAATGGCCTCGGGCGTGGCAATTTTGCCCAGTGCACGAGCTTCGGCGACGGTAACGGACGGATCGTTCTGGGTGCGGCAAACCGCCTTCCCCAGCAACTCGACGCTGGCAGGCTCGGCCCGGAAGCCTAGCGCGTTGGCGAGTGCCACGCGGAGGCCGTCATCAGCGGCACCATCGAAAGCGGCTCGCAGCTTGTCGCCCGCCATGGAGTCGAGATTATTGGCCAGTGCCCGGATGGCCGCGTCGCGCACCAGCCAGTCGCCATCAGTGATCACGGCGGCGACCGCGTCGACGCATTCCCCACGGCCGACGCGTTCGAGTTGCTTGAGCAGCCAGATCCGGGTCGGTGCCGGCGTGCCCGGGCCGAGCTTCTCGGCCATAAGCTTGCACGCCTGACCCCGCTGAGCCTCGTGGCCAGGGGCACCGGCATGCCAGCAGATTTCCTGCCATTTCTGTTGTGATTGCTCCTGGCCCATGCCGGGGAGGAGTTCGTCAAAGCTCTTCTTCAGGTCCGCCTCATCGGCCCCGACCCCGCCCGCGATCACGGCGCACGCGGCCGCGATCATCGTCCATCGTCGCAGATTCATGGAATGTCTCCTTGTATCGATTCATAGGGTCCAGGGTTCGCGCTTGGGCCGGTCAAGCCAGCGATTGGCCTCGGGATCGCCGACGATCTGCTCGGCGACCGGATCCCACTTGAGCGGCCGCTTCAGCCAGTAGGCGATATTGCCCAGGTGGCAAACGGTCGTCGCGCGGTGAGCGACCTCGATGTTGCGGAACGGCAATTCGCGCGTCTTCACGCAGTGCAGGAAGTCGCCGAAGATGCCCCCTTCACCCCTGTAGCCCTCCATGTCGACTCGTGTTGTGGTCGTGCGATGCTTGCCCGGCAACTCGCCCTCGGTACCCTTGTAAGTGATGTCTCCGGTGCCGCCATGGTACATCCGCATGCCATTGGCGAACCGATAAGTGAGCAGCTTGACATCCTTGCCGTCGGGAGGAATGATCTCGACGGGACCCGTCTTGTGTACTCCGGCCGCGAACATGGCCGCGCCGAAGCGATGGGCGCCCCAGTCGGTCATGCCGCCGCCCGAGTAGTCGCGAAATGGCCGGAAGCCGCCGTTGATCAGGCTGTCGTGGAAGGGCCGCGAGGGCGCGGGGCCGAGCCACATTTCCCAGTCGACGCCAGGCGGAATCGATTGCGGCTCAAGGTAGCAGTCTCCCGATGGTCCCCAGCAATCGCAGAAGATCTCCTTGATTTCTCCCAGCGCGCCGCCGCGGACCAGCCGGGGCCAGTCTCCGTAATCACCCAGCACACGCTGGCTGCCTCCTGAGAAGACCCGGCCATACCGCTGGACGGCGTTGACCATCGCCCGGCCTTCTTTGATGGTCAGGCATTCGGGCTTCTCGCAATAGACATCCTTGCCGTGCTTGCAGGCCTCGATGGTGATCAGGGCGTGCCAGTGGTCGGGCGTGCCGATCAGCACGGCGTCGATATCGGGGCGCGCCAGGACTTCGCGAAAGTCGTTGTATTCCTTGCAGTCCTGGTTCTTGTAGTGCTCATTGACAATGCGCTTGGCGTTCTCTCGATGGCCGGCCACCACGTCGCAGACCGCGACCATCTGGACCTGCGGAAAACCGAGGAAGCCCTGCATATCGCCGGTGCCCTGGCCGCCGCAGCCGATGGTCGCCATCACGATCCGCTCGCTCGCGGCCAGCCTGGCCCTCGCGCCCATTGCGGACGACGTGATGACGTAGGGTACGGCAATCGCCGATCCGGCCGTCTGCAGAAACCGGCGACGACTTGTCTGTGCCTGTTGCATCAGAAGAGTCCTCATTGACAAGGTAGGAAGAGCCTGAACCCTGCTCGAACACACCGGGCATGACCAGTTTGTCAAGAGGCCATCTTAACCGGCCAGATCGACTGATGCTCTCTATTACCTCGACTTTCTTCGCCGGGTATCCAATCTGGCGACGGTCGCGCTGCGCCGAAGACGCATCACGGCCCCGTTGGCAACCGCCAGCGCATGATGCCGCATCGCGGCAGATTTCATGGCATTTCCCATTCCGAGAAGGAGCCGTTACCCAGAAGCAATTTACCAGAGGCGGCTTTCGTTTCTCAAATCACCGGCAAGCCTCAGATCCGAGGCTGCTTTGACGGGGACGTTACGCCAGGCGTAGAATCCAGTGAGAATCCCGAACTTCGCTCCGCCTTGTGGGAACGAAATCATGTCAACTGTGCACCGTCCGGAACTGAAAGACCGGCAAAGATTCCTCGCTAATCGATCTGCGTTCCCCCTCGCGGAGCTTGCGAGCTACGCCGGCCAGTGGATCGCATGGAGTCCCGACGGCTCGCGAATCGTGGCCCACTCTCAGGATCTGGAAGCCCTCGATGGCCTTGTCCTCAAGGCCGGGAACGATCCGGAAGAGTGTGTCATCGAGGGAATCCCGGCGCAGGACACGGTGATCGGTGGCGGGAGCCTCGGGCAGATTCAGCTATGAGGTTTCCTTACACGCCTCTGCCTACTCTTCGACCGATCCCCTCTTTGGGTGGTGTGCGAGTGCGCTATCGCCCCCTTGTGCCAGTTCAGATCGTCGGTCCTGGAGGGTCCCGCATTCTCGACGCAAATCTGGACACCGGGACGGATGATACACTCTTCCCCGCTCCTCTGGCATCGCGACTGGGTATTGACTTGGCAAACGCTCCCGAGGGGGAGGCTGGATCAGTCGGCGGTGTTCCGATCCCTTACCGATACGCGCTGGTAACCCTGCGGATCTCCGACGGCTTCGACGAATACGAATGGGAAGGAACCGTCGGATTCATTTCCGCTTACTTGCGTTGGGCCCTCCTGGGACATGCGGCTGTGCTGCAGTACTTCGATGTCCAGCTCTTCGGGGATCGCCACGAGTTGATACTCATTCCTAACTCCTCCTTTCCGGGTCGAAGAACGGCTCATCGCGCCATTCCTCCCTGAGCTCTTGATCGGGATCGCCAGCGGTCCAGTGGATGCGCCGGTCGTGGTCCTGACCTGCGTGCCTTTGCGAATGGATCCAAATCGCGATAACATGGGCCGTGGAGGTGCTCATGGGTGTCGGCTTTTTGTGTCAATTGACATTCGGACTGCTGGTGGCTCTGGCCCCTGGCGAAGCTATTCTGTTCCAGCCAAAGCCCGGCAAAGCAGCCGAACGGCCGCCCAACATTGTCATCATCCTGGCCGACGACCTCGGCTATTCCGACCTGGGCTGCTATGGGGGCGAAATTCAAACATCGAACCTCGACCGGCTGGCGGCGGGAGGTCTGCGGTACTCGCAGTTTTACAATACGGCGCGGTGCTGGCCGACACGAGCGGCCATCCTGACGGGATACTATGCCCAGCAGGTCCGGCGCGACACCTTTCCCGGCGAACCCGGCGGGGCTCTCGGAAACCGGCCCGGGTGGGCCCGGCTCGTACCTGAGATGCTCCGGACGCGGGGATACCGCTCGTACCACTCGGGCAAGTGGCATGTTGACGGGATGCCGCTGGCCGGCGGATTTGATCGCTCCTATTACGTCGAGGATGTGGGACGCTACTTTCATCCTCGTGTGCTCTACGAGGATGATCGGCAGCTCCCCCCCGTCCAGCTCGGGTCGGGCTACTACGCGACGACGGCCATCGCGGGCCGCGGGATCGACTATCTCAAGGACCATTCGAAGAACCATCGTGATCAGCCGTTCTTCCTTTACATCGCGTTCAATGCGCCGCACTTCCCGCTCCAGGCACTTGACGACGACATTGACCGCACCCGCATCCGTTACCAGGGCGGCTGGGAGACCGTCCGTGCGGAGCGTTGGCGGAAGATCCAGCAGCTTGGTCTGGTCGCCGGCCGCCTTTCGGACGTGGAGCGACAGCTCGGACCTCCCTACCACTTTCCCGACGCACTGAAGCGGTTCGGTCCCGGCGAGGTCAACCGGCCGGTGGCCTGGGACGGGTTGACCGGGCAACAGCAGGCCTTCCAGGCGATGAAGATGGCGATTCACGCGGCGATGGTCGAGCGGATGGACCGCGAGGTCGGCAGGGTGCTGGATCAGATCCGAGCGATGAATGCTCTCGAGAACACGCTCATCTTCTTTCTCTCCGACAATGGCGCCAGCGCGGAGATGATGGTTCGCGATGACGGCCACGATCCCGCGGCGGCTCCCCGGCTCGGCGGCCACGCATCTTTGCCTGGGCCCGGGCTGGTCGACGGTCGCCAACACGCCGTTTCGCCGCCACAAGACCTGGGTGCACGAGGGGGGCATCGCAACCCCCCTGATTGTTCACTGGCCGAACGGGATCGCGTCCCGGGGCGAGTTGCGACATGACTCGGGCCATGTGATCGACCTCGTGCCGACGATCCTGGAAGTGGCCGGCGCTTCCGCTTTCACGACGTGGCAAGGCGAGCCCGTACCTCTGCCTCCGGGGGTCAGCCTCGTGTCGTCCTTCGCGCGCGATGGAACCGTGCGCCATCCCGACCTGTGGTGGGCGCACGAAGGCAATCGGGCCATCCGGGTAGGCGACTGGAAGCTTGTTGCAGCCAGGGATCAAAGCTGGGAACTGTATGACCTCGCCGGGGACCGCACAGAAACAAGAGACCTGGCCAGGGAGCGTCCGGAGATAGTCCGGGAACTGTCGATGCGCTGGCAAGAGCGACGGGACCAGTTCTTCGAGCTGTCGAGGAGTGATAGCAATCCGCCACCGCAGCAGTCCACCCGAGCGCGATAACGGCGCTGATCACGATCGGACTTCCCGCATCGGCACCTTTTCCCTTCTCGACTCAGAACCGGACGGTGATCTCGAGCGGCCCTTCGAGGCCCGTGAGATCGACGTCCTGCTTCGCGGCATCGAAGGCCTGGTGGGCGCGGCCGTTGATCGTTACTCCGGCAATCGGCTTTATGCCTGGGTGGCGAAAGCGGATGACAGTCCGTGGCGGCTGGGCGATCAGCTTCAGATCGACTTTCGCGCGGATCGTGTCGTTCGGCCCCTCTTGTGTGTAGGTGACGCTGGCCTGGCCCCACCGGGTCCGCACGTTGTCCACGCCGATTGGTCGATCCTGAGCGAACCAGGCACGCGGGATGGCACGGCCAAGGAACAGGCCGTCGCGATTGCCGTATACGAACAGGTACCGCAGCCACATCACGGCATTGGCCTCGTCGCTGGTCTTGGGGTGGGCCGTATTCGAGTAACCGAGCTCAGGATAAGGATGCTCCACCATCGCGTTGATCTCTTCGCGGTAGCAGGCCGCCCAGGCGTTGAAGAACATCCAGATGTAGACTTCCGGCTGATCGCGATCGAGGTAGGGCATCAGTCCCGCCAGCAGGTTGGGCTGAATGGAGATTCCACCCCGGCTGAACCAGGCATTGTCCTCATCGACGATTGCGTATCCATAAGGCGGCGACATGTAACGATTGTCCTGGTAATCGTCGAGAATCCATTGCGCCTCGCGGCTGCCCGGCTCGTACAGGCCGCTGATGAGCAGGTAGATTGAGCCTTCCAGCGTCTCGCGAATCCAGCCGATATCCCGCCCGCGGCGGTAAAGCTGACCTGGATAGTAGGGCACCCAGACGCCATCACGCAGCCGGACAAGGGGACTGTGCTGGCGTATCGTCTCGAAGCCCCGGCGGAGGTCCGCGCGGTAGGCATCGGACTGGCGACGGATGCGTGCTGCCTCCGGATGGCCGTAGGATTCAAGCGTTGATGCCGCGGCGTCAACGCCGCGCCAGATCATGGTGTTGGTGGTCAACCAGTAGCGGTATTCCTGCACGTCCTCGAGAGTGCCGGCGGGTAGAAAACCATACTCCCAGCCGCGCGAATGGGGTAAGTTCTGCATCGTCAACTTGCGCTGACGGAAGACCCAGTCGCAGGCCTCGATCAGTGCCGGGCTCACATGGTCGAACCAGGCGTGGTCGCGGGTGTAGAGTGCGTGTTCGGCAAGTCTCCAGAGAATCCATCCGTGGTTCTGATTGTAAGAGGCCGCAAACGAAAAGCCTCCCGCGCCGTGGAGCACACCCTTGTGATCGCTGAAGCGGCCGGAGAGCGGCTCGGTTCCCTGGAATCTCAACCAGACTTCCAACCGGCGCCGGGCTTCGTCGGCAAGGCCCCTCTGGTCGAGCTCCTGGTTGATCATGCACGACTCGTTGCCGCAGTTGCTGTAGGTCGAGGTGCCGACCGACGTGTTTATGAGATCGGCTGCGCCCGGCATGGCCGGATCGCTGATCTGCACATAGGTCAGGTGCGAGCGGTGCAATGTATCGAGCTGGGGCACCGGAGTATGGATCTGGGCCCCGCGCTGGTCCTCGCTCCTCCAGAAGGCGGCGAGCTGCTGTCGCAACGCATCGAAATCCAGAGACTTGAGCTGATCGAGCTCCGTCGGGTTGTCGAGGTTCACAAATGGGATCTTCAGGACCAGGTCGCAGGTTTCTCCGGGTGCAAGTTCGCGCGTGAAGGTCAGTCCCTGGCGCTCGCTCCGTACCGTCATGGTGGTTTCGACCCGCGCTCGCAAGACGCGGCGACCGCGCCAGATTCCGTGGATCAGTTCACCATCCTTCGACAAAGCCTCGCGTGGGGAGTTGGGAACGAGCCAGTCGCTCATGGCTTCGTCATTGTGCGTGGCGGCATAGGCTCCCGGCGACCGCCCGCTGTTCGAGGAGTACGCGAGATGGATTTCGCCTGCTCGCTTGCCCGCACCGACATTCCTCATCCGAAAGCGAACCAGGCATACCAGGTTGCGGTCGCCGGTGATCGGGCCGTTTGCAACCTGACCATCCAGTGGTGCGGCCAGACTTGTCTGCTCGATCTCGATGTCATCCTTGCGGGCACGCAGATTTGACACCAAAGCCGGCGCAGGGTCGGTGCCTCGACCCTGCATGATCCAGCTTTCCAGGCCAAAGAAAAATCGGCCGTGCCCGTTGCCGTGGTCATCTCCATTTGCGTAGTGCGCTGTGTCGGCTGCGGGAAGCTGCCGGACCGTGGTGCTCTCGAGAGTGATGTCGCCGTTGGGGTCTTGCCAGAATCGTTGACGGCAGTTCTTGAACCCCAGGCTCCATGCCACGCAATGCGGACGCGGCTGGCCCAGGAACGCGCGGGCGTAGCTTTGCTCGGGTAAATCCTTGACTCGCTGGGCGATTGTCTTCTGTCCGGAGTTCCGGGTGAGGTACTGTTCCGGTGTTGTCGGGTCGCTTGCCTCGGTGATGAACACACCCTTGTCAGCAAACCAGATCGGCCCCTGCGCTTTGAGGCTGGTTAGCGAGATCGTGAACGAATCATCGCCCAGCAAGAACCGAACATGCCCGTCGTCGCCGCTGTAGCGAAAGGCCGGAGTCATGTGCTCGACGGCGAGCTTGATCCTGATCTGTCCTGTGCTGTCCCACCGAATCGAACCCCGATCCAGGCGGCAGCCGCTCTCGGCGCATACGGTCTGGATCCGGGAGTTGTAACCTTCGAACCCGAGCGTATTGCCGGGAGTTCGGGTGCCGACATTGAGCACGATGCGGAGCACTGACTTTGCGGGAGAGGATCGTGTGAAAACCCGAACCTGCTTGATCGGCTCGGCCTTGAGCCCTTCCAATCGCAAGCCCAGCGTTCGTCGAAAGCGCACGTCATAACCGCGCTCGTCGGGAAACTCCCGAGTCAGTGGTTCGAACTCGATGCGAACGTGTCCGTCCTCACCTGGCAATACGCGGGTTGCGGCGCGTTTCCAGTGGCCGTTGAACCAGTCATCGACCTTGATCCAGCCGAACTGGCAAGGCTGCGTCAGGTCCTTCGCCAGCTCGATTGCGGTCCCCGGCCAGTTTTCTTGGAGATAAGAGAGCCCGAGCCCTTCGGGTGCCCGGGTGTTCAGAGTGATCTCAACCGCCTCGATGTCCCGGGCCTCCTCAAACCGGATCTCGCCCGGAGGGCCATTGGGCAGCGCACTGGGAGCAATATCAAACGGAGACAACGACCCCGGCTCGGTCTCAGCCAGGGCCGAGGTACGAAGTGACGTGAACGAGACCATCACCAAGACAATCGCTGCTGCAATGACGTGTTTACCAAATGTTTGTTTCATGGCATCTGAACTCCGTCGCTATATTGAGGGCCACGCCCATGCGGCCCCGATCGCTGCACTATAACCCCCCTGGACAATGAGCCGTCAGGGACTACCGATTCTGGGGAGCGAGATGCATCTCGTCGAGCCCTCGACCGGTCAGGGCGGTGCATTGAATGACGGCCCCGAGCCTGTTACGTTGCCAGGAGAGCTTGGTTTGTGACAATCAAAGACTCTCCACGAGCCCGGGCGAGGAAGTCATGAAGGTTCACGGATATTTGCTGTTGCTGTCACTGGCATGTGTGCTTGCCGGCGGTTTTGCCTCCGCCTCGGAACCAAGCACTCCCCTCTACCGCGATGCGAGTCAGCCCATCGAGAATCGCATCGATGATCTTCTGGGGCGCATGACCCTTGAGGAAAAAGTTGGGCAGATGAACATGCCCTGCGTTTACGAGTCTGCGCTGGGCAATACGACCGCCAAGAAGATGGAGGGGGTGGAGAAGTTCACGACTGGCCACTTGCTCGAGAAGTTCGGTCCGGGAGGCGGATTCTTCACCCTGTCCAACACCATTCTTCACGAAGGCACGCGTCAGCAAGCGGAGTTCTTGAACCGGCTTCAGAAGCTCGCCCGCGAACAGACACGACTGGGCATTCCGCTGCTCGAGACGGAGGAAGGCACCCACGGCCTGATGTGCCCCGGTGCGACGATCTTTCCGGAAGGACCCTCGCTGGGAAGCACCTGGAACATGGATCTGCTGAGCCGCGTTTACGCCACGGCTGCACGGGAGGCGCGCGCCATCGGCGTGCACCAGATCTTCACCCTCGTTGTCGAGCCGATCCGTGATCCTCGCCTGGGCCGCAACGAGGAAGCGTTCAGCGAAGATCCGTTCCTTTGCTCGCGGATCGCCGAGACGATTGCACGCTCGGCGCAGGGGACCAATCTTGCCGCGACAGACAAAGTTGTCAGCGGACTTTGCCATTATCCAGGGCAAAGCCAGCCTGTCAGCGGCCTGGAGCGCGGGGCGATGGAAATCTCGGAACGCACCTTGCGCGAGGTCTTTCTTCCTCCCTGGCAAGCGGGAATCAAGAACGGTGGTGCGCTCGGCGTCATGGCGACCTATCCGGCGATCGATGGTGTGCCGACGCATGCCTCGTACAAGCTCCTGACGCGGATACTTCGCGAGGAGCTGGGCTTCGACGGCCTGGTCCTGTCGGAAGGAGGCGGTATCGGCACGCTCGTTTACGAGGGTCTAGCGGCCACGCAGAAGGACGCGGGAGCCCTGGCCCTTGCCGCGGGCGTCGATGTGGGAATCTCGTACGAGTCGGGCTACATGCTCGATCTGATCGAAAACGTACGAGCGGGGAAGGTGCCCGAAAGTCTGGTTGACCGCAGTGTGCGGAGGATTCTCAAACAGAAGTTCCGGCTGGGGCTCTTCGAAAAACCCATGATCGATCCCGACCGTGCGGTCCAGATCGTTCATCAGCCCGTTCATCAGGAGCTTGCCCTGGAGGCTGCGCGAGAGGCCGTTGTCTTGCTCAAGAACGATAACAAGCTACTCCCCTTGAGCAAGTCTCTGGGCTCGATTGCCGTGATCGGGCCGAACGCAGACGATTCGGCGAACCAGCTTGGCGACTACATTCCCCACGCCATTCCGCAGCACATCGTCACGATTCTAGAGGGTATCAAGCAGATGGTCTCTCCAAGTACGAAGGTGACCTATGTCAAAGGCTGCAACGTCACTGGCGGACGCCTTGACGAGATCGCCAGAGCCAGGGAAGCGGCGGCCAGCGCCGATGCAGTCATCGTCGTTGTCGGTGAGAACGGGCAAGGGGTCAAAGGAAGCGCGCCGACAGACGGCGAAGGACACGACGCCGCCACCCTTGAGCTGACAGGCATGCAGGAAGAACTGGTGAAGGCGGTGCACGCCGCCGGCAAGCCGACGGTTGTCGTACTCATCAACGGCCGCCCACTGGCCGTGCGCTGGATCGCCCAGCATGTCCCCGCGGTCATCGAGGCCTGGCTGCCGGGAGAGCAGGGGGGCAGGGCTGTCGCCGAGATACTCTTCGGCGATGTCAATCCCAGCGGGCGATTGTCGGTCACGGTCCCCCGCCACGCCGGTCAACTGCCGGTCTATTACAATTACAAGAAATCCAAGCAAGAGTGGGTCAAACGGGGCTGGGGGCACGCCTACGTCGATATGGAGCCAACCCCACTTTATCCCTTCGGCTTCGGTCTTGGTTACTCCTCGTTCGAGTACCGCGGCTTGCGACTGAGCGCGCGGTCGATCGGTCCGACCGAGGCACTCGGGATTCAGCTTGAAGTGAAGAACATCGGCGAGCGGCCTGGCAAGGAGACGGTCCAGCTTTACCTCGAAGACATGATCAGCAGCGTGACCACGCCTGTGAAACAGCTTCGCGGCTTTACCAAGCTGGCAATCGCTCCCGGTGAGACGAAATCGTGCGCGTTCCGGTTGACCTCGGACGACCTGGCATTGTACGACAAGACTCTCCACCGGGTGGTCGAGCCGGGTCAGTTCCGGGTGATGGTCGGTTCCTCTTCCGAAGACATCCGGCTGACGGATCAATTCGAGGTCAAGTGACCTCTTGGCCTCAAGATTCCACTGCCAAGCCGCATTCCTGTCGGGAGACGTGAGCGTGACCAAGCCGGGCTTGAACCGGGTTCTCGGATTGAAGGAACTGGTTCTCTACGGGATCGTGCTGATCCAGCCGACCGCTCCCATGCCGCTCTACGGAGTGGTCTGCGAGCAGGCAAAGGGACATGTCGTTACCACGATCCTGATCGGCATGGTCGCCATGCTGTTCACGGCGATCAGCTACGGGCGAATGGCCCAGGCCTACCCCAGCGCGGGTTCGGCATACACCTACGTGGGCCGCGAACTGCACCCGGCACTCGGCTATCTCACCGGATGGGCGATGATCTTCGACTATGTGCTGAACCCGATCATCTGCGTGATCTGGTGCAGCAAGGCCGCGATGAACTTCCTGCCGGGAGTGCATTTCGAGGTCTGCGCCGTGTTCTTCGCGGCGCTCTTCACCATGCTGAACCTGCGCGGGATCAAGGCGAGCTCGCGCACCAACGAGATCATCACCGCGGGTTTGGGAGTTGTTATCATACTGTTCTTCGCGGCCGCCGCGCGGACGATCTTCCGCATGCCCGACCATGGGATCGAACGTTTTCTCAGGCCCTTCTATGATCCCGAGACCTTTTCGTGGAAGGACGTCTCGACAGGAACCTCGATCGCGATGCTCACCTACATCGGCTTTGACGGCATCTCGACGCTGTCGGAAGAGGCTCACAACCCGCGCCGGAACATCCTGCTGGCGACTGTACTGGTGTGCCTCGTGACTGGCGTTCTGGCCGCCTCGCAGGTTTATGCCGCGCAGCTTGTCTGGCCACGCTATGAGGGCTTCCCGGATGTCGATACCGCATTCGTCTTCATCGCGGGGCAGGCGGGAGGCCCGGCCTTGTTTTTCACGGTGAACCTGGCATTGCTGGTCGCGACCGTCGGCTCGGGCGCCGGCTCGCACCTGGCCGCAGGAAGACTGCTCTACGGCATGGGCCGCGACAACGCGATTCCCAGCCGCTTCTTCAGCGCGATCGATCCCCGAACCCATATCCCACGGAATAACGTCCTGCTGGTCGGATCTCTGGCGCTGGCCGGCGCCCTCTCCATGACCTATCAGCTTGGCGCCGAGCTGCTCAACTTCGGAGCCTTCATCGGCTTCATGGGCGTGAACATCGCGGCCTTTGTGCGCTACTATCTGCGTGCCGACAAGAAAACCATCCTGAACTTGCTACCGCCGCTGATCGGTTTCGTCATTTGCGCGTACATCTGGTGGAGTCTCCGCCCACTCGCCAAGCTGGCCGGCACGGCCTGGCTCGCGACCGGCTTCCTCTACGGAGCCTGGAAGACCAAGGGATTCCGCCACCAGGTCGAGTTCACCGCGCCGGACGAGGAATAAAAGGAGTCTATAGCAAGCTTACCGGGTTATCTTCCAGCCCCGGAGGGGTGGTCGTGAATAGCCAGGCTCGTGAGATCTTGGAAAGCCCAGGGACAGCGAACCTCACAAGCCCCAACGGGGTGGCAGTGACCGTAGGACTGCCCCCCCGTCGGGGCTGGCCGAAGGGAGGTGGGACTCGCTTCATACCAGCGGCTTACGCCCACTGGCTATTCACTGCCGCCCGGTCGGGGCTGAAGTCCAAGTCCACCCGGTAGCCTTGCTACAGTCCCAATAAAAGTCGGGTTTGCAGAACGAGCATTCACATCGAGCAAATTGATTCGCGGGAAGTTTCTCCAATAAATCCATCGGTGCCGCGGGTCTTTACTTCAGCCTGCCATGGTCATGCCTGCGCGAGCAGGTGAACCGACGCGGAGCGATGATGGAAAACCAAAGGGAACGGCTGGCGCGCGGTGACTCGGCGGAATTCGCCGAGCTCTATGACGCCTGTGCCGTTCGGGTCCACCATTATCTGGCCGTCCGGCTGGAGTCGCGGGCTGACGCCGACGATGTGCTCCAGGAGACATTTGTGCGCCTGGCTCGCGACCGAAAAAAACTCGGAGCCGTGGAGAACCTGGTGGCTTACGTGTTCGCGACAGCGCGTAACGAGGCAACCCGGCTGATCGAACGACGTGTGCGCGAAGGCCGCCGGCGGACAGACTTCTCGTCTCTGGCTCTCAGCCTCGAGAGTGGATCCTCGGTGCAGCAAGACCGAGAGGATGCCGAGCGGGTTGCGGCGTTGCTGGAGAGGCTCGAGCTTCCACTTCGCGAAATCGTGGAGCTGAAAATTTTCGCGGCGCTGACCTTCCGCGAAATCAGCGACATGACCGGATTGCCTCAGGGAACAGTGGCCACACGATACCGGTCGGCCCTGGAAAAGATGCGCTGTCAAGCGGTCAAGGAGAGGGAATGAACCACGACATCGAACGCCTCCTCGACGAATTGACGCCCCGAGGACCGGCGCCCGAGCTCCGTGATCGGGTGCTGGCCGCAGTGGGTGATGCGCTCGCTGAAGCCTCCAGGCCCGCGCGCTTCCGGTACCGGCTCCGCCCGGGGCTGGGAGTTGCGGCCTCCCTCCTGGCGAGCTTGTTAATGAACTACTTGGTCAATGCGTCGGTCGATCGTCGGCTCACGGCGGTGCTCGGGCCGCGACCTGTACCACGCCAGGCTGTCGAGATTGCCGCCGAGATTGCCACCTTGACCGACTCCCGAACCGGTCAGTGGGCGTTCGAGCGGCTGGCGGCCAGCCGAAGTCCGAGCGCAGATCCCGAGTACTATCCCGTCCAACTCCAGGAACTGATCCGTCAGGTCACCGGAGATCTCGAGGAACCAAGCCATGAAACGTCTAAAGAAAGTACTCAAGTGGATCGCGATCTCCGTGGCAGGATTGATCGCGATCCTCCTGGTGCTCAACGCCTTCTTCGTCTGGAGCAGCGGAACCGCGCTTGAGCGAAGACTGCTCGAGCTCCGACAATCGGGAGATCCGGTACAGCTCTCGGATCTCGCGCGTGAGCCGATCCCACCTGAACAGAACGCGGATGTGTACCTGCGCCAGGCTGCCGACGATCTCGATGCGATTCAGAAAGAACTGCTGGTGCTGTATCCCAAGACAGCGGTGCCGACCGGCGACATTTCCGCTCCCGAGAAGGAGAAGCTGCGGAAGCTCTTCGTTGACTATCCCAGGGTCATGCCACTCCTGGAGCAGGCGGCTGCCTGTCCCGATTATGATCCGGGGTTCGATGGCAGTCTGCCGCCGTCGGGGTTTTTCAAACCTGGCATGGAGCGGATCACGAAACATCGGCTGTTGATCCGCGTTCTGCGGGCAAGGACCGCACTCCTTGTCGCGGAGGGCCGTATCGACGAGGCGGCCGCCAATTCGCTCCTGGCGCTGAGGTTGACGCGGCACTGGCGGCGCGAACCGTTGTTGATCGGCTACCTGGTCACGGCGGCCTGCGAACAGGTAAGCATGGACGGGTTGAACCAGGCCCTTCTGGCGGGACCGATCACTCCGCCGATACGGCAGGCGATCGACAGCGAGCTTGCTCTGCATGACACGATGGACGGCTTACGCTGGGCGCTCAGGAGCGAGCGATCCTTCTCGCTCGCATCGGTGAGGGAACAGATTTTCATCGGAAGGACCTGGCTTGGCCGCGGTATCTCGAATGACCTCGAGCTGCGCTTCATCCGTCTCTTCGACGACTACCTCGACAAGGTACAGAAGCCGTATTCCGAAGTGGCGGCGAGCAAGAACCCGGAAGTTACTCGTACGAGGCGGGCTGAACCCGTTCGCGGCCCTGGTGACTCTTCTCGAGCCCTCGCTGGCCGCAGCCCGTGAACCGGCCGAGCGGGTTCGGGCCATGTCCCGCTGCCTCCGTATCCTCAATGCGCTGCAGTCGAGAGCAAACATGACCGGCGACCAGATCCCCAAGCTCGCGGATCTTGGACTACCCCTCGAGGCTACCATCGATCCGTACAACAGCGAGCCTTTGCATCTGAAGAAAACGCAGGCGGGCTGGTGGGTCTACTCGGTCGGTAGGAACCTCGCCGACGATGGCGGCAAGCTGGATGGGATCACCGACATCGGTGCCGGGCCCAAGAACAAGGGTGGACCCGCGAAAAGCCCCTGAGATTTCCCGTTGGGGTCTGCTCAGTACAACTTGCCCACGAGATAGAAGTATTCGATGACCAGATACACAACCGTGGCCGCCAGGAACAAGGCTCCCATCACCAAGGCGTAAACGGCCACAACCAGTACCGAGCCCAGCCGGCTCTCGAACCGGTGGATCGCATGCCAGAGAAACCAGCAGAGCAGGGCATATCCCGCGTAACCGAACGCGGCAAGAGCAATCAGCCGCGGCTCGCGACAGTAGCCCTTGATGTCCACGATGGCGATCGCCGTGAGCGCGACGAGAAGTCCGAACTGCCAGACCCGGAATTGTAGCAAGGGCGAAATTCGCCGGCCTGACTGAATCGAGAGGGCGCGAGAAGACATGGAACTCTCCTTCCGACCAGCGAGGTGACGGATGACCGTGTACGACAATTGTAAGATATCGTCTGGCGGATTTCAAGTCCTCTGTTCCGTCGCGACTCTTGAGCACGGGGCTTCACTGTTGACCCACTCCTCTGGATCGGCCTCGAAACCTCCTTCTTCGTCCTCAATGCCCAGCGCGTGGAAGATGGGATTTGCAACGCCCTGCCCGTTCAGAGAAGATTTGTTGCCCGAAGAAAGGCTCCGCCAGATTGTATAGTAAATGAGGGGGGTCACCGAGAAGCCGTTCTTGGCCAGTACCCATGATGCTTTTCATGGGTCAACCTTCCACCCGCCTTGGGCTGGTTTGCCACCGGAGAGTTGAGATTCATGGCCAGTGCAGAGAATGACGAAGTGAACCGCCGCAAAGCGAAGGAAAGGACCGAGCTGCAAGCGGACCAGTCGAAGGCCCGCGCACGATCTTCCAACCGCAAGGCCGGCGGGACCGACCTCACGATCGAGCCCACACTCACCCTGGAAGAATCCAAGCAACTGGAAGAGCGGATCCAGAATTGGGTCGGTGACATGCAGCCCCGGGATCCCGTGGAGCACGATCTGGTCTGTCGCGCGGCCCGGCTGTCGTACTTGATCGAGCGCGGCGAGCAGCTCGAGTCAAACCACCTGGCTCACCGGGTCAAGGCCGAGCTCTCGAAGACCGAACAGGTCAGCTCGCAACGGGTCAAGAAGGTCCAGGATCTCGGCCTCAAGCTGCTGAACGCCACCCGACAGGGAAATCGGAGAAGGTCGCGCCCGGCCAAGAATGATGACCCGGCTGTCCTTGTATTCAGCCTCGAAGAAACGGCCGAGGGCTGCTGCTGGTTGCTCGAGCAGTGGGTCCAGTATCGGATGTGGCTGAAACGTGAGTCGTGGTGGGGCATGCCGGAGATGTTCGACTTCATTCGCCTGCAGGGAAAGCAAGCGATCGAGGCGGTCTTCGACCCGGCACTCAACTCCATCCTGCTGGCCTGGGATGCTCTGGTCCCCGACATGATCGATGGATTCTGGGCCGCCTGCAAGGATCGTTTGCCCGCGGCTGATCCCGCACTTCTACGCGAACTGCAATGGCATGAGATCACCTGCCGGCCACGCGACGCGATCGAGGCGGTGGCTGTGCTCTACTCGGTCGTGGATGAGCATATGCGTCGGCTCCAGAAGCTGCTGGCCGTACACGAGGAAATGAAGGAAGCCGATGCTGTGGAGCGGGCCCATTTCGCGGCGCTCGATTCCGGCCCCGTCATCGACCGCCACCGGCGGCTGCAGTCGGCTCGACTTCGGGAGTTGCTGCAGACCCTCGATCGACTTCGTAAAATGCGGAAAGGAGAAGCCGGAAGGGGGAAGGGGTGAACGGAAGATGGCAAATGGCAAAAGGCAAGTGCCGAATGGCAAATGCCAGATGCCGAATGCCAAAAGGCAAAGGCAGATTCAAAGGGCCAGTGGCCGGGAGAGACTCCCGTGCTCTAACTATTTAGGGCCTCGACCTGGGAGAAGCTCTGCTGGAGTGGGAGTCGGCTGGGAGGTCGCAACGGAATACGTGACTCGATTGCCACCTTCATGTTTCGCCTCGCGCATCGCCTCTAAAGCCTCTTCAAGGAACTGCCGCGAGGAAACCGACGAGCACTCCAGTGTCGCGACGCCGAGGCTTGCGGTCATCGGGCGGAACGGCCAGAGGCGGTCCTGAATGTCTTTTCGTATTCGCTCGGCGATACTCCGGGCATCGGTTCTGTCGGTAGAGGGAAGCAGTAGCGCGAATTGTGCACTACCGAAACGGGCAACGAAATCGTAAGCCCGGAGTGTGCTGTCCAGGTAAGCGGCAAGGTGGCGCAGGAGTTGATCTCCGGCACCCGCTCCAAAGTTGTCAACGTAGGACGGAAAGTCGTCCAGATCGAGGACGATGATCGACAAGAGCAGATTCTGACGAACCGCATACGCCCAGGCGGATTCAAGATCTTCGCGAAACCTATGCCGGTTGCGCAGGCCCGTGAGGTCGTCTCTCAAGGTCTGGAGAGTCATTCTCTTGATCGTTTTCTCGAGGTTTTGACGCTGCTCCTGGAGCGTTTCAATCTCCCGTTGCGCCAGGTCCAGGTCTGCGCACAGCTTACCGAGATCAAGCAGCTTGGGGGCATGACCGTTCGCCGCCGGCTTTGACAGTGGGGAGTCGATCGTGAGTCCGATCGGCTCGTCGCAGGGTCGTCCGACACAATGGCTCTGGCCAATCTCTTCAATGAAATTCTGATCGTCTTGCATGGCAACCAGCACACCTTGTCGCCAGGCTCGGCAGAGCCGCCGGCAAGCGTGTTCCGCTCCCTCCGGGAAACATTTTGGTAAGGCGATTCATCCGGTGGCGAATCCTATTCGAAGGATAGGCTTTCATCACGCGAACGTTGTTCGTTGGAAACCAAATCGCCGGAATGTTTCCGCGAATCACCATTCCAGAAGCATTCTGGATCGACGCACCGGTCGGGTTGCGTACGAGGTCATTGACCGGACAGATCGGCAGACACTGTCGCCACGGTCTGACTATTGTGGATTCGTTCTGGTAATCATCAACCACGGCCAGAGGCCGTGGTGTGAGGAAGGCCCCCCCGAGGGGGCCGACTCCGTGAGGTAGCCCCCGTTGGGGGCGTGGGTTTTATACAGACCGAGGCTGTCTCCATCTATCCGCAAAGGCTATTCCCGGAAGCTCGGCAGAGGCGCTTCACCAACATCTGTCATGCCACTCCAGTCCGAGGCCCGTGTTCCGCAAACTGCACGACGTATCGCTCGAAGCTCTTCGGGTCACACGGCCAGAGGCCGTGGGTTTAGCGGCGACTAAACCCGTCAGTCCGACTACCCATCGAAACCACGGCGCGGACCATGAAAAGGTCCATCATCACCGTCAGCGACTCAATTGCTCAATGCTAAGCTTCGCTCGATGCGCCGAGCTCTGTCATCAATAGTCCGACGAGTTGATGATTTCGCCACCGTTTCGCGTGCCCAGGGCTCGCCAGACACTGAGCGCAATGGTGCTCTTGATGAACCGCACCGATCCATCACCAAGAAGAAGATTGACTCCACCTGGATGCTGGCTCGATGGCGGTATCTGGACCGACATGTTGACCATGGCCGTCGGTCCACCCATCATCATCCCCCCCATACTGGCGCAGGTCGTGCTGTTGGGACCGCCTACGTGGTTGTAGGTGGTACAGGACATGTCTCCGACGCACCAGGCCGCGCCCATCCAGCTATCGATCACTGAGGCCATCCCGTTGGATGGATTCAGCGAGCTGCACTGCTGGAACGTGTCGTCGATCGACATCGTGCTTCCTATCATGAACATGTCGCGAGCAGCATCATAAGTGCCCATTCCGCGAGATTTCTCGCTCACGAATGCCGTATTGCTCAGCCCATCTGTCAGGCTGGCCAGCCGGATGCAGCTCCGGTTATAGAATGGACCGCGGGGCAGTCCGATGAAGCCGATCATTGGCGGGTACTGTTCACAGGCGTCGCACAACCAGTTCCCTTCGTTGCCCACGTAGTTGTTTCCGCCCGGCCAGTTGTTACTCGTCGATCCCGCGGCGTCCGATGGACAGAGGAAGGCACTGATCGCAATCCGACAGACAGTCGAGTTTTCACGGTTGGGGTCTTGATAAGCCGACATCATTCCCATGCCCATGCCCATTCCGCCGGTGTCCGGTGTCTCCGGTGGAAGATTGAGGTTGATCGCATTGTAGAGAGGCATTTGCTCCAGGAAGCCCAGAAGCTGGCTATGGGTCGACCACCGCGCGTAAACAGGAGCAGCGGGAAGTACGGACATGTAATCTCCCCCCTTGCCGAAAGGAAGACACCCGATCGTTTGTTCATAATTGTGAATGGCAAGTCCGTACTGTTTCAGGTTGTTGGTGCATTGGGCTCGCCGGGCCGCCTCCCGCGCCGACTGCACGGCGGGTAAGAGCAGCGAGATCAATACGGCGATGATGGCGATAACGACCAGAAGCTCGATCAGGGTGAAAGCGGAACGACGATGAGGCATAGAAATCTCCTTGAATCGCAGGAGAAGCAATGATGGGAAATTGAGAACATAAAATGAATGAATGGACACACAGGCACCAAGCAGGAATCCGCGCCAGCCCAAAACCGGCTCGTGGGCACCGGGCGTATCAGGCCGCCTTATGACGTCGTGAGACTGGCTCGTAAGTCAAGCCCTGGAATCGAGCTTGGAACTGGACTTATCGCGATCGTGGGGGGAGCCAGAAGGAGACACGCCAGCCCGTAAGGACCGTGACAGATCGCCAGCCTGCGCGATGAGAGCAAGACCTCGGAAAGCCGAAGCTTAGCAGGAGCTAACGGGCAAAGACCCGATCAGCAAGAGTCCAGTGACCCCCAAGCCCACGGCCTCGCCGGAGCATTAAGTTGACTGTCGAGCTGGCGGGTCAGCCGCGTGGAGGATGGAAGATGGAGGCCTGTTCTCCGGTGGGACAGCCAGCCGTTTCATCGACCGTTCGAGTCGGCGGAGACGCGCCAGGGAGGAGTGCCAGTGTCGTCAAGACGCCCCATTGATCGGAGCGGTCGGACTCTGGCAAGGTCGTCGGGGCCGGCATGGGAACTCGGTTCGAGCAACTCGGACCCGAGCAAGGTGTGGGATGCTTGGGTCGCTGCTCGCCCGCTGAATAATCCGAGAGCGAAGGCGAGCCGCTGGTGATTAGCTCATCAAGCTGGTTGAAGTTGGGAGGCCGGTCGGAACGGGAAGAGACGAGGTGGTTGCAACCGGCCCAGGCAGGGCGAGCCATACCGAGGAAGTTAACTAGGAGCAGCAACAGCGCTCCGGTCGCCCTTCGTCCCAGACGATCGCAACGGATGGACCTCATCGCACCCCCGCCAGCGAGAGACTTCAACCTCGCTGGGACCGATCTCGAACTCATTCTACAGGAACGTAGACTTATTCGAAGGAACATGGCTTTGACAATTGCAGATTAAACTTACCCTGGCTCGGCATGGCATTGCAACTGTATCAATAACAGAAATCGCAAGGCCTCTTCCCGAGACAAGGGACAAGACCATCGATTGCAGCCAATGCAATTCGTCCGATTGCTGAGGATCGGCGGAGATGAAGTGGTCCATTTCGCATCCTGTTCGATCCCAGTAGAACCGCATGGCTGGTTCTATCGCCTTACATCCCGAACGAACAAGGAATGTGAATTATTATTGCGCCGAAGATCAGCATCCTTGATCATGCCAGGAGCACTGGTTACACTTTTGCGATTCCGTGTCGTTCGTCTCTCGTTCCCGTCGGAATGCCATCTCGAGGCGGCCCTTCAGTTCGGGCGGCCTGTTACTCATTGTGGAAGTGTGATGAGAGTCTCGGCTCGCGGGGTGCTGGCAGTTTCCTGGTCCGGATCGCTTATGGCGTTCCTGGCGCTGGGTGTTGCCATGCCTTCCGTGGCACGAGCCGGTTGCTCGAATCCTCATGTCACCTCAGGCTCCCAGGCTACCGCAGGATCGGCCCGCCTCGAACTGCTCGACCTCGCCGGCGCACTGAACATGCCCCAGAAACAGACTCCGAGCCGGCAACCTGTTCCTTGTTCCGGGGCGATGTGCTCGGGCAACCCTGCGACTCCCAGTTCCACGATTCCCTCCATACCTCGTGCCAGCGGTGAACAGTGGGCGGACTCTCTTGTCTATCCCGCCCTGATCGGTTCGGGGCCGTTTGCGTACCCCGATTTCGACCACACCATTCGACCCGTCGACCGCTTGTGCTTGATATTTCACCCGCCGCGCTACCAGAGCGTCTTCCCCGCATTTGACGGAGTGCGCTGAGCCAGCGCGTTATTCTCGCTCGGGGTCGCCGACCTCCCGGTCCGGTGCTCTGTTCGACCTGCAGTAGCGCCGGCTGTGCCGTCCCGATTCGCATCTGCCACGAGAACGCACTTTGGTACGACCCGATCGCGGTGCGCACTGGCAATTGTGCGCCCTTGCCGGTTTGTCTCGAGCTGCGTCCTGGGATGGATGGCTTTGCGCATCGAGCCTCGCAAGGCGCCCCGTCAGTGACCGATTCGCGCTCGCCAATGGTGTCGTCGTGACGCGGCGTCCGCAATACCTGCCCACAATTCCTGAGTTACTGTGACGATCTCGATCATAAACATCTGAAGGACTTGCCGATGCTTCAGCCAATGAACCTGTGCGCCTTGCTGCTGATGGGGATGGTGATCCTGGCATCCGCCGTGATGGCCGCGCCACCTCAAGCCGATGGTCAGATGGTAGTGCCCCTCTCAAACGAAGCCGCATGGGAGCGGCTGCCACGACCGACCCGTGGAGGTGGTCAGCCACTGCCCTCCTGGGCGCGGATGCTCGTCAGCGAAATGCCACGGAGCACCGCGGCGTTCCTCCAACTCGACTTCGCCCAGCGGACGAAGAGTCCGGTCGATCCCAAGCTTCGCGCTGCCATGCGGTGGGTGGTCGCCCATGCAAATCGCTGCCTTTACGCCGAAGCCTACGCCGCAGCCGATGCCCGCCGCGCCGGTCTGAACGAAGCCGGGCTGGACGCGCTGAGGCATGACAGCTACCCCGGCTGGTCTGAAGGTGAGTGGGCCGCACTGAACTTCGCCCGCAAGATGACCGTCAATTCCGACTCGGTAACCGATCTCGAGTTCGCCGGATTGGTCAAGAAATTCGGCGAAAAGCAGGCCGCGTCCATGGTCCTCCTGGTAGCCTATGCCAATTTTCAGGACCGCTTGCTGATCTGCCTTGGTGCACCGATCGAGTCTGGCGGGCCGTTGCCGCCGGTGGACGCGACCTTCGACCGAGCCTCGCTCGCAAGCAAGCCGACGCCTCTCACGCATCTGAAGCTGTCGTCTCTGCCGCTGACTTCGGGCAAGGATCTGGTCGAGGACGACCCTGAATGGGCACGCCTCTCCTACGAAACGCTGCAAGACAAACTCGAGGCCCAGCGTCACAAGCCAACACGGTTGCGCATCCCGACCTGGGACGAGGTCGCGGACAACCTTCCCGAAGGTCTGTTCGAGCGGCCAAGCGACATCGTCTGGTACCGGATCTGCTTCGGCTACGCCCCCGAGCTGGCTGTCCCGTTCGAGATCTATCTGCGCACAGCGGGGGCCGAGGCTGCTCCGAAATATGATCGGATCTTCGGGCAAAGCCTCTTCTGGGTCGTCACTCGCGCGATCAATTGCCCCTACTGCATGGGCCATTGCGAGATGAACTGGGAGGTCGCCGGTCTGTCCAGGGCGGATATCGCCGCACGCAGCCGTCTGCTGGCCAGCAACGACTGGTCGAGCTTCACGCCTGCCGAGCAGCATGCTTTCGCATTCGGTAGGAAGCTCACCACGGCCCCCTGGAATGTCTCCCAAGAAGATATTCAACAATTGAAACGCGACTTGGGTGCCGATCGCGCCCTGATCGTCGCGCTCAACGCCAGCCGCTACAACTACATGACGCGCATCTCGAACGGTTTCCAGCTCAAGCTGGAACGGGAAAACGTCTTTTACGACTACTACAACACCAAGCCCGCGACAGCGAGCGCGGTGCCGCTTCCCAGCGATGAGGAAACGTGGAAGCGTCTGCCCGCGACCGTCACGGGCGGTGGTGGGCCGCTACCGAGCTGGGCGAAGGCCGTGGCCACGCGCTTGCCGCGCACTGCGGCAGCGATGCTCGAGCTCGATCATGCCCAGAGAACCAGGAGCCCACTCGACCCTGTTCTCCGCGCAAGATGCGCTGGGTAATCGCTCACGCCAACCGATGTGGCTACTCAGAGGCGTATGCACTGGCCGATCTGAGGCGTGCAGGAGGCGATGACGCGGTGGAGAAGGCCTTGACCGGCAGCCCCATCGCCTGGGCCCAGGAGGACCGTGATCCGCTCGAGTTCGCTCGCCTCTTGACTGTTGCTGCGCCGACGATCAGCGACTACCTGTTCGCCAGTCTACGGCAGCGGTTCGGCGATAAGCGTGTCGCTGCGATGGTCCTGCTGGCCGCTTACGGCAACTTTCAAGATCGCATCGTCCAGGGCCTGAACTTGCCCCTCGAGCCAGGCGGGCCGATCGCGCCGATCGAGGTCAAGTTCGAACCATCTGCCTTGCAGGCGGTCCCGCTGCTTCCCGACGCCCCAAAGCCGGCTGGCGCTGTCCGGGGGGGACAATGGTCGTCGACCGCGATCCGGAATGGTCCGAGCTCTCGTTCCAAGAGCTTCAGGATCGGCTGGAGCACCAGCGCTCGCGCAAGCCAAGGCTGCCGATACCCACCTGGGAGGACGTCAAGAAGAACCTCCCTCCCGCGATCGCGGCTCGTCCCACGCGCATCGTCTGGAACCTCGTTTGTTCGGGCTACGTTCCCGAGCTGGCCATACCATGGTCCGTCGCCACGCGAACGATGTGGGCCGAGGCGAAAGCCGACCGTATTTTCGAGGAGAGCCTGTTCTGGGTCCAGACTCGCAGCATCCGTTGCAACTACTGCATGGGACATTGCGAGATGCTCCTGGAGGTTGGTGGACTTGACAGGGACGCGGTCGCCGACCGCACGCGTCGACTGGCCAGCGATGACTGGTCGAGCTTCCCGCCGGCTGAGCAACGGGCCTACGCCTACGCCCGCAAGCTGAGCAAGAGTCCCTGGGAGCTCACGGCGTCCGACTACCAAATGCTGATCAGCGACTTGGGCCCCGACAAGGCCATGGCAACCTTCTGGTGGCTCTGCCGCGGTCTTTACATGACCCGCGTCTCCGATGGATTCCAGCTTCCCCTGGAACGCGAGAACGTCTTCCGCGAATTTTTCGCGCCGACCTCGCCTGAACGCTCCAAGGATTCGGCCGTGAAGCCCTGAGCCCGCTCGAGAACACCGGAGGTGGGCGACACCCCGGGGACCTGTATCACCCATCGGAATCCACCACGATTGCGCAAGCGTAGTCGCGAGGTTCTGATTCCCTGGGTCCGTGAATTGACTGGACTTTCATCGACGATTCTTCAAGGAGTCTCACATGACATCGCGGCAGAAAGGCTTCACTCTCATCGAGCTCTTGGTGGTGATTGCGATCATCGCCGTCCTGATCTCCCTTTTGCTCCCCGCCGTCCAATCGGCCCGCGAGGCGGCGCGGCGTGCCCAGTGCGTGAACAATCTCAAGCAGCTTGGTCTGGCTCTCCACAATTACGAGAGTGCCCTGGGCTGCTTCCCGATGAGCATGGGCCTGGACTCCCCTGGCTTCGGCTACCCGGAGCCGGTGTCGTACTCAGGCATCAGCATGCTCTTGCCATACATGGAGCAGTCGGTTGTGTATAACACACTGAACTACAGCATCATTCGTGGCGACCCGGGAAATAACACCGCGATGGCGACGTCGGTGAGCACGTTCCTCTGCCCATCCGACCCGCAGTTGGGCAACCTGCCGCCGGGCCAGGCCGGGCAGAACTACCACCCGAGCTCGGGCAACGGCATCCAGTACGTCTCCGGCGCGAGCGACCCCTGGGGCTTCAATACCGGTCTACCGCCCTTCAACGGTGTTTTTTACCCAGTTAGCAAGACGCGGCTCGCGGACGTGACCGATGGCACGAGCAACACGGCGGCATTCAGCGAGATGGGTCTGGGCGATATGTCCAATGCCATCGCCACCGAGAAGACCGACCAGTTCTGGACCCAGACCTCTCCTACAACACCCGACCTGGCAATCTCTCAATGCCAGTCATTCCCGGCCTCGAACCTCTCTTACCAGGGCCTTTCGACCGATGGCGTACCCTGGATCGAGGGGAGCACATCGGCGATGTACAACCACGTCAACGTGCCCAACAAGCGATCTTGCATCTTCCCGCCCGGAAGAATCATGAACACGGCCAATAGCTATCACCCCGGCGGGGTCAACGTCACGCTCTGTGACGGATCTGTCCGCTTCGTCAAGGACTCGATAAACCTCCAGTCCTGCGCGCGCTCTCGGGTCCCGCAACGGGGGCGAAGTCATCAGCGCTGATTCGTACTAACCCGCTCACGACGAGGAGACTCATCGATGAAACGAGCCCGTCCGCTGTCGACCTCAGGTCGCGTCGCGACCTTACTCCTGCTGGCATTTCCGCTCGGTTGTGGAGGACTCGAGCCGACCGATCCCGACAAAGCTCGCGAGACCCTCGCGCTCGCGCTGGACTCCTGGCGCGACGGCCGGTCGGAAGACGACGTGACGAACGGCAATCCGCCGATCACCGTGGCCGACCCCAGGTGGAAGGCCGGTTATAAGCTGTCGAGCTATCAGGTTGCCGAAACGACCAAGGCCGCAGGGTTTGATTTGAAGATCCCAGTGGAACTTTCACTCCTGGACCCCAAGGGCAAGGTCGTACAGGAGAAGGTCAAGTACACCGTCAGCGTCCAGCCGTCGCGAACCGTGATTCGCGCCCCATTTTGATTGAGGTAACGCCGCCATCGCCGCTTGCGCGGCGATGAGCCACAGAGAATCGTCTGACCATACGAGTGAGTTTACTACAGCTCAGAGGTCAAAAACCCTCCAAACCCCTAACTCAAGGAGTCTGCCTTGATCATGATGGCCTTCCCCAGACGAGCACGCGGCGAGCCCATGGTTGACCGACCATGCGGCATGACTCAACGCTCTTGGCTTGTTGCAGCCGTCATGGCACTGATGCCGACGGCGGGACGCACCGGAGAGCCTCGCGTGGAAGCCCCGCCGTCAAGAAGTGCGACGGCCCACGTACCCTTGCCGAGCGATGAGGAAGCCTGGCGGTTCCTGCCCAAGGCTCAGAAAGGCTCCGGGCAGCCCTTGCCGTCGTGGGCGCGGGCGCTCGCCCGGAGCCTGCCACGCACGACGGCGGCCCTGCTCGATCTTGACCGGATCCAGCGGACGCGGAGCCCGCTCGGGCCTTTGCTGCGGGGTAAAATGCGCTGGATCGCCGCCCACACCAACCAATGCGCTTACGCCATGGCCTACGCCGAGGCCGACTTGAAACTCGCCGGCCTGGATGACGCCGGGCTCCGCTCTCTCAAGGGAGAGCACGGTGACCTGCCGACACCTGAGCGGGCTGCGCTCGAGTTCGCTTACAAGATGACTCAGGATGCCTCGGAAGTCACCGACGCCGAGGTGGCTCGCCTGATCAACTGGTACGGCGAGCCCAGGGTCGTGGCCATGGTTCTGCTGCTGGCCTATTCCAACTTTCAGGACCGGCTCCTTCCGGCGCTGGGGGTGCCCATCGAGGCAGGCGGCCCGATGCCTCCGCCGGAGATTCGCTTCGATTTCAAAGCCGACCCGCCGCCGGTACCAGTCCGGCAACCACCGAAGGGACGCCCCGTTCCGAACGAGCCGGAGCGAGTCGACGACCCGTTCTGGCTCTCGATGCAGTTCGGCGACCTCCAGAAGCGGCTCACCGAACAGCGGTCGAGATCGAGCCGGATCCGCATTCCGACCTGGGATGAGGTGCTCCATGTCCTGCCACCGGACCTCCCGCGCCCCGAGAAGCCCGTGCGCATCCAGTGGAACCTCGTGACGCAAGGGTTTCAGCCCGAGCTGGCCCTGGCCTGGTCCGCGTGCACGCGCGCCTTCGGCCAGGAAGCCAAGCAAAACAGGGTTTTCGAAGAAAGCCTGTTCTGGGTCGTGACCCGCACGATCCATTGTTTCTACTGAATGGGGCACTGCGAAATGCTGCTCGCGGTCGCGGGCCTCGACAAGTCGGCACTCGATGAACGGACGCGGCGGTTGGCCAGCGGGGACTGGTCATCCTTCCCGCCCGGGGATCGCGCCGCGTATCTCTTCGCTCGAAAGCAATCCAGAGAACCCTGGTCGATCACCTCGCGGGACATGCAGCGACTGATGGACCATTTCGGGACGGAGCGAACCCTCGACATCCTCTTCTGGGCGTGTCGCTGCCACTACATGACACGGGTAGCCGACGCCTTCCAGATTCCCCTGGAGCGCGAAAACGTGTTCGAAGGAATGATGCAAACTCCGTCCAAAAGAGAGCCCAAAGAAGAAAAGGGGGGCCGGCCGCTCGGCCGAAAACCCTGACAACGTCGCTTGTATAGCGGCTCAGAACTCTGCGGCTTCCTCTACCCTGAACAGGGGCAATTCGGTCCCGATCGGTCAGTGTGGCCTGGAACACCGGATTCGCCCCTGGAACTCGACAATGAAAGAGTGGTCTGCCATGAGCGAGACCGATCACCCTGTGAAGCTTCTGCTCATCCAGTTTGTCGCTGCTCGGCTCAGCGCCAGAGGAATCGAGACAAGCGAGCCGCGGCAAGCAGGCCAGGAGTCGAGCGCACGCCCGTCGGCTGCTTCGCTTCATGAGGTCGATACCAGTTTCCCGATGCATCTGTGGGGATCCAATGTGCCAGGCCGGTCGCCGAACAAACTCAAGCATGGCCTGGAACGCGACAGTCCCTTCCACCAGGAAGCCTATGACGACCTGGACGAGCTGGACCCCCGCCGGAAGGGAAAGCGAACATGACAACCAGTGCAATCGAACGTCCTTATTGAGGAATTTCGTGAACGACCTTCACGAGAAAGGAGGGGGAGATCAGCATGGCCCATATTGAAGGCTCTTCTGGCGACCGCCGACAAGGTCCGGCGTGACGGACGTTTGGTCGAGGCGGCGGACGACGACCTGGCCCGTGCGGAGGGTGCGGACGACAAGGCGATTCATGATACGGTCCTGATCGCCGCAGCATTTTGTATGTTCAATCGCTACGTGGACGGCCTGGGAACCTGGGCACCCAGCGCCCGCGCCTTTTACGAAGAGTCGGGTTTGCGGCTGGCAAAACAGGGATACGTGAATTACGACTTCAGTAAAGGATGAGTGCGGTCTCGTGGAGCCGCTCATGTTCGACTGTAGACTGACCGGGGTAACTTAGTCTTCTGGAGAGCCTTGGGCCCGACCGCTCTTGCCGATTCCGAACTCGCGGCCGAATTGAATTTGACGAGGAAACAACGGTCCGACGTGGTCCGGCGGTTGGAAACGTACCGTTCGGTCCGGGAGGAAACCATTCTTTACTTGATCGGGCTGATGGAATTCCGGGGCCAGCGGGACGAACTGGGTCGCGACGTGGCTGACGAAGCGAAAAAGGAAAAACAACGCGTGGAAGGGGAGATCGATTCGCTGGTCTGGAGTGTGCTCACGCCATCGCAACGCGGAAAACTGAATCAACTGCTGAATCACAGGATCGCTGAACCGTCGCCGAACCCTGCTCGATAACGACTCGCCTGCATGGATATTACTTCAGCCGCGAATAGGGCCATCGACATTCTAAAAGCCGGGAAGTGTAGATGGCCCCATCTCGCCCGGGAGAAAGGATTCATCATGAACAAACGCTTGCTATTCGTTTTGGCGTTCTGTGTGACCGCGCCGGTTCTTCCATTACATATGTGTCGGGCGTCCGGAAAATCATACGCCGATCTGGTCGAGCTAGCCCGGGCCGAGGCCGATCGTGTCGCCGGGTCTCCCGGGTCCCAGCTCTTCGACTTGCTCACGAGCAGGGACGGGAGTGCATCCCTAGGTCTCTCCGAAGATCAACTCGACTTCTCTCGCCGCCTCGACATGCTGGTCCGAGACGCTCTTGTCGCCCTGCTCCTGCGCGGAGTCGATGACAAGACGCCACCTACCGAGGAAGAGCTGCGCGCCGCCTCGACGAAGCAGGCCAAAGAAACCGCCGGGAGATCGTCTCCCATGCCGAATCGTTGGTTCTCGAGATGGTCCTCACAGGGGTCAGGCCGGCCGCCTTCGCAAAACAGTCGGCCGCCTTCCCGCACAACGTCTTCCTGGCCGCTATGGCCTGTTTCGCACGACGGGCTGTCTGCCGATCGAGTCTCTCGACCAGTTCACTGACGAGATCGAACGTGAACGGCACAATCTGAAGGTTGGCCACTCCTCGCGCCTTTTTTCGTTTGTGGCCGATCACGCCATGACCCAAGCCAAGCTCTCCACTCGGCAGGCGGAAATGAGTCGCCGGCTCGAGGAGCTCAATCGTGAGATTCTCTCGGCCTGGTTGTCTCGCAACTTACGGAAGGGATCAGCCCCGAGCTCCGACCTGGAAGCGTCAGCGTGGTTTGTTGCCTGGGATCGGTTGCGCAACGGCTTCATCGCCCACTCGGAGGCGTTTCTGCTCGACGGTATCCTCACCCCAGCTCAGGCCGAGTCGTTCCTCATGAGTTACTGGAGGAGCATGGGGCTACTCGCCTTGGCCGACCCGGAGATGGCCCTCCAGTTGAAACTGTCGCGCGCCCAGCGATCGGAGATCGCCGAAGGGTTCATTGACTGGTTGTCCGTCCGTGACAGTACCACTGTTCTGGGGGCACTGGTCGAAACGGGCGCTGGAAAACTGGATGAGTGGGGCCGCAACGTGAGCGCTGTGGCCAGGCAAGAGAAGGCAATCACCCTTGCCGATGCCGACTGGGCAATCTTGGGTGTTCTCACCCCGTGGCAACGCAGGAAACTAAATCAAGTGATAGGCATCAAGATACTCGAGCCGCCAAGCCGGGACCAGGAACGAGGCATCCAAGAATGAAAGTGACTGTCCTAGCCACAACACCTTTGAATGAACCGTAAAACCCTGATAGGTCGTTACTTAATACACCCTCTCTCCTTGCGGGAGAGGGACACTTAATACACCCTCTCCCCTTGCGGGCATAGGTATGGACACAACTTTTCGAGTAGGTCATCCTGAGCGGTCGGGGAAGAGACGCGGGAGTTGGCGCCTTGCCAGGTCGAGGATTTCCTCGAGATCCTCGGCCTGCATCAGGTCGTCGATCGCCAGCAGCCTTTCCAGCCCCGCCAGCAGGGCTGGGGCCGTCGACTCCACCTTATGCTTCATTTGTCGCCCCGAGAGACGCACCAGGACCGTCCGCAGCCGCGCCGCCATCGACGACTGGTCGCGCTGCAAATGCCAGACCGTCAGGCAAGCCATGCTCGCCACGCACAGCCGTCGCAGAAATGCGGCACCGGACTCCTGCTGCCACGCCTCGGCATTCATCCCTGAGGACTTGATTAATTTATGATAGGACTCGATCGCCCACCGCCAGGAGTACCAGAGGCCGATCGTCGCCGCGTCGGCATCCCCGCCGTCGACGTTCGTCAGCAGCCACCACTCGGCCAGCACCACACCGGCTTGGTCGACCACCCGTGTGACCACCAGCCGCAGTGGCAAGGGCGGGCCGGGGACTTCGATCTGCTTCTTGTGGCCGCTGGCGGTCCGCTCGCCGGTGTAGTGCCGTGCCGGACGGTGCAGGATAACCTCCGTCTCGGCGACGTGGACCGTCCCGACCCCGGCCCGGATTGTCACCGACTCGGGCCGACCTTCGGTGTCGCGCAGCTCGACGAAGCGGCTGCCCAAGCCGGCGACTACCTCGGCCAACGGGCACTCGCGGCCCTGGTGCAGAACCACGCGATCGTGGTCGGCGCGAACGACGAACCGGTGCCCGGCGGCGTGCCAGCGGCGGTAGTGGCCGACCGAGTCGGCCTCGCGGTCGATGACGTGGACCGGCGTGCGGTCCAGCCCCCACCCCGCCGCCGCGGCCATCACGTCGTCGAGCTCATCGACGTGTCCCGGCGGGAGAGCTGCCCCACCGAGTCGGGTGGAGAGCATACCGTCGGCGGTGCGAAGGCGGAACTCCATCGGCCCCAACGGGCGGCCGTCGTCGGCACTGACGGCCAGCGCGGTGCCCAGCTCGTAGCCCAGGTCGGTGTCGTGGGAGCGGACGTAGCGATCGCGCTTGGAGGTGTGCTGATTGAAGTTGAACATGCACCAGTCGTGCACAACCAAGACGAACCGGCCGGGCCATCGGGTCAGCTCGAGGCGGACAGCGTCTTGGGCCGGCTCGATCAGGGAATGGAACGGGATGTCATCATGGTTCAGGAAGCGGGTCATGGCCCGCGCCGCGGTGAACGGCTGCGCCGTACCCGGCAACGCGGACAGCCCGGTCACCGCGGCGTTGACAGCGTGCGTGTGCTCACTCACGAGCTTCCAGAACCGGTTCTGGTGGCGGCGATCCAGGCCGCAGAAATGGAATCCATTCTGACGGAGATTACCAAGTCACAGAATTGTGTCCATACCTATGCCTTGCGGGAGAGGGCAGGGAGAGGGGGTGATTGATTCGGCCACAGCTCGTGAACCAAGCCATCGGTGGTGCCCCATCCCCCTCTCCCCAACCCTCTCCCGCAAGGGGAGAGGGAGCCAGAAATGCCACCAGCATCGTGACTTGTGGCTCATTCAACGGTCTTGGTCCTAGCCCGCTCCATGGACCTCATTGATTTCAGAGACTGAGGGCGCGAACGAGCGCGAGCGAGGCCGTCCACATGCTGAAAGCCCGGGAAGGTCGCGAGCGAGGCCGTCCACATTCTGAAAGCACGGGAAGCGTGGATGGCGCCACCTCGCCAATGGAAGCGTGAAAGTCACCATCTCGCCAAGTGGGCGGTTCGCAAATCGCCTCGCCAGCGAACACCGCGGATTTCCTGCAACTGAACCGGCAGATTTCGAGAGTATATGGGTAAGGGCTTCTGCGCATCGCTCTGGGGCGCGCACGTGCATGGTCTGCTTGTCGTTTCACCACCGGATAGACGCCGTGACAACCGGGAACAAGCTTCTGGCAAACCACGAAAAGCGCCGAACGAACCCAATTGGCGAAATTCACTTGTCCTTTTCCTGCAAGACTTTAGCGTCGACAAATGAGTGGAAATGGATGTCAATCAAAGCCAATCTGGTCGGGGCGGTCAAGGAGATTCGCAAGCCTGGCCAGGCCGGATGCCGGTCGAGAAGACCGTCAAGACCGTCAAGCCGGGCGTTGTTCTCTTCATCGTTAAAACCGGTGCGAGCGACCGATCGCCGATCGTGGCGGGGACGCGAGGGCTTCGCGAAATGTGGTGAAACGAACCCAAAATGGCGTCGACGCAAAGTCTTTGCCGTAATGAGATTTCGATCAGATTGCGGGGTGTTCGGAGAGCGCGAACAAACCCAAATTCGTTGCTGGGCGACAGAGCGATTCGAGGTCTTGAGCCTGAAGAGAGACGAAATATCTTGAGGCACTTTGTGACAGCATCAGTGGATGCCGCGTGTTTTCGGCCTCGCCGGCAGCGAGGCTGTTCTCGTGCCTCAAGAACCCGGCGTGTGCTCGGGGTCCCAGCGCACTTTCCAGCGGGAGTAGCGGGCGGCGACGTCGTTGCCCCAGGTGCCGTACCAGGCGTAACCGTTGCGGCGTTCGGGTTCGATCTGGCGATATCGTACCGGATCACGCCGTCGCGGCCGCAGAAGATTGGGCGGTTGGTGGCGAATTCCGAGAACCGCGCCCAGAGTGGCGGGGCGTTATTGTCGCGAACGATGATCTTGTCGCCGTCGCGCTGGGCTTGCCGGATTCCGAGAATTCTCGATCGCTCGAACCAGCGCACGCCCGCGTGAACCGCTTGCTTGACGGCGGCATCGGGATTGTCCTGGCTCATCAGCAGGCGCAAGATCCCCGCGCTTTCAGCACTGGTGAGTGCCGGCGGCTCGAACGATCGTCCCCACCGCGGTTCGAGCGAGGTCTCGTCGTGCTGTCCACACCAGATGGTCCGCTCGCCGTTGACCAGGATCTGGCATTTCAAGATGCAGGCGATTCCCGCGGCAAAGGCCTTGTTGGCCGCCGACCGGCGGGCATCGTCGACAAACGAGAATTCGCCGGAGTGCGCGACGTCGCGGAGGAATTCCAGGACGTTGACCATGGCACCGTCGTTGAACGTGATGTGCCGCTGATACCCTTTGCCCGGAGGATCGGACTGGGGCCAGCCGCCCGTGGAATACTGGGCGCGCAAAACGTGGTCAAGGCCGTTGCGGAAGGGGTCGCGAACGTGCTCATCCTGCGTGGCATGGTAGGCACGCGCAAGGAATCTCAGCTCGCCGAAGGTGGCTCCGTTGTCGAATGTGCCGTGGAGCAGGCGGCGATCACCGGTGTAGAGGGCCGCGGTGGTGTCGATATTCTTGGGCCAGCTTCCCTGGTCCGATTGGTGGGAGAGGATGTTGGCGAGAAGCTTCGCACCCTCGGGGCCGCAGTACCAGGAGTCGGGTTTGTCGCGATAGGCCTTCCAGTTTGGCCCTGCGCCCTGGAGTGGAGGCAACGCGGGGCTGGCGGCCAGGACCAGGGCCGTGAGAATCCCGATGCGAAGCGCGCGGGACGAGATCATGTTCGCCGCCTTGCCGGCAGGTTGCGAGTGTCTGGGTTGCAGTTTCGAATCTCAGTCTATCAGGGACGGGAGCGAGACGGGAAGGTGTTGCGAGGTCGAGCTTGGGTGCCAGGTCTGGCGGCTATCGGGTCAGCGAGGAACTCGCGCCCGGGCAAGCGGGCGGGTCCGGTTTCAGTTCGCGCCGACGAGCTTGCGACGCATCAGGGCGGCGGCCGAGAGGCCGACGAGCCAGAAGGCGACAGTGGTCGGCTCGGGCACCGGCTGTGCGTTCATCACCTGTGCCCCCTGGACGGTCGAAGCGGTCGTCGTGTTTCCGGAGATTGCTGCCTGCAGCGCCTGGGCGGCCGCCGAGCTGAAGGTGGCATTGGGGCTCACCATCATCGACCAGTTGGCATTTCGTGCGTCGATGTAATTGCCGGTCTGGTCGTAGTTCTCGCCCACGCCGAACGCGAGCATCAGCTCGTGAGAGATGTTGTGAGCGACGATCGACTCGAGCTGGTCGAGCGTCTGAGCCGCCTTGGCTTCCTGATCGATGAAGCTGAACCCGCTGCCGCCGACCTGCGTCATGCCGATGACGCCAGGTGTCGTGTTACTGGTGCTGCCCGAAACCAGGCTCAGCGTATGAGCGGCGGGGGCGTTCGAGTTCAGAGTCAGGTTGATCGGAACTCCGCTTTGCTGGAACGTCTGCTCGACGCGCTGGTAGACGGTGTTGTCAAACGAGGAGATCTGCTGGGCTGTCGGTTGACCCCCGAAGAAGCTCGAAATCTGCGAACTGTTGTACCAGGGCTGGGAGTTGCCGGTCGTGATCGTACTGTCGAGTGGGAAGGGGCCGGAGCCCAGATTCAGGTTTGCGTTGGCGATCGGCGTCGCAGTGGTCACGGGGAGGTTATAAGACGACAAGTTTGATGTAGCTGCCGAGGCGAGGACCGCGCCGGAAGTTGTGGGGGTGTAGGTCGACGGGAGAATCGGCGTTGCCCCCGGGACGCTGCTGGACGAGGGTGTATAGAACGAGGTGGCAAATTGTTGGGGGACGGTACTTGCTGTTGAGCTAGCGTTAGTCGGTGACCACCACCACCACCATTCTCCGGCGGAGGTATTCACGGGTGCCGCGAACGCTGTCGGTGTCAGCAGCCCGCAGATCAGGCCGCTCAAGGCAAGGCACTTGAAGGCGGTCATCTCGAACCTCCTGTTCGCTCAACCTCGAGCGGCCGTCCTGGCAGCCCAGAGACAATTACTTTTTATCAATTTTACGACCAAGCAACTAACGGGAGACTTGCCTGCGTTCTGGTCTGGAAAACTTGGCTTCCGATACGGCTTTGTGACTGGTTAACCCCGTCATTCTGGCACAAGCGGAGGCGGGCTGGATGAGCTTGGGCAGGCGGCGGCAGTCAATTTAGCAAGAGTCATGCCAAAGGGTCAAGGCGAACCGGTGCACGGCGATGCAAAACAACATTTCAGCAGGACGATCGAAACACTTATGTGCCTTTCGAGACTCTATTGGCGTGCCTATTTGCGTGAAGGTCACCATGCCCGGCTTCATGAAAAGCCGAATTTCCCTGGATTTCGCATGGTCGAGCGCGTGAATTTCGCGGCTTATCCGTCAGAATTGGTAATCATTCGAAAACTCGGGACAAAATTTTTGTGCCGGGGAATCAGGATGTGATACCTGGGCGGGTTGGAACGTGGGAAGCTGGCAATAAAGTCAAAAAGAACAATGAATCGTGAAAAACTTGCAAAAACGGCAAACATCGAACAGGCGCACGGTGATTTGCCCCAGCAGTCCGCATTCGGTCGGCTGGGGCAACACCGAGATCTCGTCGAGTGGCCGTTGTTTCGTCCATGATCTTGAGTCCGCAACCGCAAGCGGGGTAGGCCCGCGGGCTCAAGCAGGAGGCCTGCGGCGCAGGCTCGAGTCACGAGGCGCGGTATGGTTACCCTGGAATCCCCGCTGCTGTTGATCAAGCAAGTGGCGTCGGTCCAGCGCCAGAACCTGAGTCTTTGGAATGCTCGTTGCGTAAGTTGAAGCCGCGTAGGTGCTTGGACGCTGCTGCTGGGGCTGCATGGGCACAGTTCCTTGATGAAGAATAAGAGTGTCAGGCCCGGCCTAAGGCGGTGAGGTCTTCCCTGGTTCTGTTCCGAGGCCCACAATGTCTATGAGGCTTACCCAGGTTGCCGCGTGTCAGCGTTCGATTGCCGGCGAATCTTTGTCGCGAATGCAGGTTCGGTCGGCACAATTTCAAACCTTGTCAACCAGATAACACCATGAGCAAGCTACCGAATTGGAACCTCATCTCCGGTATCGTCCTCGATGCGGTGGGAACTTTAATCAAACCGGTACCTTCTGTGGCGGACTCTTACACCGAGGCGGCGCGACGGCAAGGGGTGGAATTGAATCGGGACGAGGTGCGGGCTCGTTTCGGGCTTCATTTCCAGAGTGACGAGGTCCGAGGCGACCGGGGTATTCATTCGACGGACGAGGCGACCGAAATCTGGCGGTGGCGGAGAATCGTCTCCAAGGTTTTGCCGGAAGTCCCTGATCCGGAAAGGGCTTTTGACGAACTCTGGGATCATTTCGCGCGCCCCGGGTCGTGGCAATGTTTTGCGGATGTCGCACCCGCTTTGCGGGCGATCCACGAAGCGGGGATCGCGGTCTGCGTGGGCTCGAATTTTGACAGCCGGCTTCGCCAGGTGGTCATGGGTCTACCCGATCTGGCCTGGGCAGTGGATGCTTTGGTGATCTCATCGGAGGTCGGTTTTCGAAAGCCGCATCCCTCGTTTTTCGAGGCCGTCTGCCTGCGGCTCGGCCTACCGGCCTCGGAGATTCTGTGTGTGGGTGATGACCTGGAAAACGATGTCCGAGGCGCGATGCGGGCGGGGCTCTCGGCCCTACTTCTGGATCGCGCGGCCCAGCGGCCGCATGACTTCGCTCATGTGTCGGACCTGACGGCTTTGCTGGAGTTGCGATTGGCCGAAGCTTGAAGTTGACAGGGGGATCGTGACGATTGACAGATAAGATCGCGAACCGCGGGGCGGCCGCGGGGGAACAACCATATTGTCCTATCGGGTGGACTCGGCTTGCCCGACTTGACGAGTTGGTTTAGATTCCGCCACGGCCAGGAAGGCCCTAATTACGAGTCGCGAGCGCATGGTCAATCTGATCGCAGCCGGGCTGGACTGGGGTGGATTCACGGAAAGTGGATGCCTGGTCCATGTCTGTCTGCTCCTTTCAGGGAAGAAAGGAAATCGCCCGTGGTTGCTACGGTCGAACAGCTTGCGGCCTTGGTGCGCGGACGTCTGGTGGGTGATGGAAGCGTGGCGATCAGCTCGGCCCGGCCCGTGGCTGAGGCCGGTCCCGGGGACATTACCTTTATCGAGAGCGAGCGGTACGCCAAGCTCTTGCGCAGTTCTCCGGCGTCGGCCGCGATCGTTGGCCCGCATTTCAAGGAAAATCGACCGGCGATCAAGGAAGATCTGGCTGTCATCGAAGTGGATGACCCGATCTCCGCCTTCGTCGCCGTTCGCAATCATCTGTCGGGAGAGGACAAGCCGCGCTGGACTGGCATTCATCCGCAGGCTTACGTTGCCGCTACCGCTCGAATCGGGGCGAACGTCGCCGTCTATCCCTTTGTTTACGTGGGAGACAAGGCCGAGATCGGCGACGGTACGACGCTCTTCCCCGGCGTGGTGATCGGCGATCGCTGCCGGGTCGGGCAGGAGTGCACGATTCATCCCAACGCAGTGCTCTACCCGGATGTCTTGCTGGAAGACCGCGTGGAAATCCATGCCGGCACCGTTCTGGGAGGAGACGGCTTTGGCTATCGCCAGGTGAGCGGGCGGCATGTCAAGGTCCCGCACACCGGGAGCCTTCGTGTCGGCAGCGATGTCGAGGTCGGCGCCAACTGCGCGATCGACCGGGGGACGTTCGAGGCAACCCGGATTGGCGAGGGAACCAAGATCGACAATCTGGTGATGATCGGCCACAACAACCAGATTGGCCGGCATAATTTGCTCTGCGGTCAAGTGGGGATTGCCGGCAGTTGCAGCACCGGTGATTATGTCATCATGGCAGGCCAGGCGGGGATCAAGGACAAGACCCAGATCGGTGACAAGGTGATCGTGGGGGCACAGGCGGGCGTTCATCGCAACATACCCAGCGGCCAGCATGTTCTGGGTGCGCCGGCGATTCCGGTCCGAGAGCAGCGAAGACTGTTCCAGATGATCGCTCGGCTGCCCGAGATGTACCGCCAGCTCCGCCAACTCTCGGCCCAGCTTGACAGGATCAGTCCTCCGCTGGCCTCCGAGCTGGAAGCCGATCCCGCGGGGGAAAGCCGCACCGGCGGTACTGAGACCGATCGAGCATCGGATCCTACTGGGCTCTGAAGGAGACTACCCGGTGACGCCATCGCTCTTGAAGCGAACCGTGCAGCGGGGATCTGCGCCGAAGACAGGCTATCTTCCTGCGCCATTCTTCTTGCGTAGAGGCGCTCTGGCGCCGACGTCCCAGGTGGAGAATGTTCGGGTCGGGCTCCTCGCCGGCAGTGGGCGGTTCCCGATCCTGTTTGCGGAGGCGGCACGAAGACAGAACCTTCAGGTCGCGTGCGTGGGCATCAAGTATGAGGCGCCGGCCGAGCTCGAAAACCTGTGCACAACCTTTGATGTCGTGGGCGTTGCCAAGCTGGGCCGGATGATCCGCACGTTTCGCCGTCGCAATGTCCGGCAAGTTGTCATGGCGGGCAAGGTTACCAAGAATGTGATCTACACGCCGTGGCGGTTCGTACAGCTCTGTCCAGACCTTCGAACTCTGCAATGGTGGCACAGGCGCAGCCGGGCTGATAATCGTGACGACTCGCTATTGCTCTCGGTGATCGACGAATTTGAACGTGATGGAATGACCTTTGCTTCGGCTTTGGACTTTTGCCCGGAGTTACTTGTGAAAGAGGGTGTTCTCACTCGCCGCGCGCCCACGGCCGTGGAGCGCCAGGATATCGAGTTTGGCTGGTCGATGGCCAAGGAGATGGGCCGGCTGGACGTGGGACAGTCGGTAGCCGTCAAGGAAAAGGCGACACTGGCTGTCGAGGCCATCGAGGGAACGGATCGCTGCATCGACCGTGCCGGCCAGCTTTGTCGTGCCGGGGGCTGGACCTTGGTCAAGGTTGCCAAGCCCCAGCAAGACATGCGGTTCGACGTGCCTACCATCGGCGTGACGACGATCGAGAACCTGCATCGAGCCGGCGCCCAGGTCCTGGCGATCGAGGCCGAGAAAACGATTGTGATCGACCAGCCCGACGTGGTCGCGCTGGCCGATCGCTACAGGATGTCGATCATTGCGTTGCCGGAGGGGTGGAAAGCCTGACCGGCCGGCTGGATGCCTTTGGGCATCTGTTCAGACCGTGGTCGTGAAGCCGGGCATGGCGACCGGATAGTGGCCGGCGGCGTCGGGCCGGACCGGCGCGGGCGACTGCAGGGTGAGCTTGTCCAGGCCCGGAGCGAGCTCGATCTTCGAGTTCATCGCTTCGTCCCAGGTGACCATATTGCCCGACTCGGCGGCCATCCGGCCCATGATGCCGACCAACGCCGCATAGGCACAGCGTTCGGCTTCGTTATAGGGCTTGTCCTGACGAATCGCCTCGAAGAGCAGGTCGTGCTCGACCTGGTAGTGGTGGCAGGGAGCACCTTGATACTTCCAGATCACGTTCTTGGGATCGGGCAGATGGCCCCGATAGAGGCGGGGTTCGGTAATCCCTTCGCCGAGCACGGCGAAGCCCTTCGACCCATGAATCACGTCGCCGAAGAACCCCCAGCACTGGTCCATGTGTCGGCCTTCGGCCATCAGCCGCGTGCCGTCGGGGAAAGTGTATTCGACCAGGTAATGGTCGAAGAGCTGGTCGGGCAAGGTACGGACCTGGCGGCCGCCCTGGCCCTGACAAGACACGGGCCACGCACCCTTGACCCAGCAGCAGATGTCGAGATTATGAATCAGCCAGTCGAGCAAGAAGCTGCCGTTGAGCCAGGTGAAGTTCGAGTAGTTGCGAATCTGGTGGGCCATCTCGGTCTCGCCGGTCTGTTTCGGACCAAGGCCCACCGGCGAGTGCATACGGTAGGCGTAGCAGGTGATGACATCGCCGATGGCACCCTTGTGAATCTGCTCGACGGCCTGCTCCAGAGGCTTGTAGTGGCGGCTCATCAGGCCGCCGGCGATCTTGAGATTCTGCTTCTTGGCGGCCTCGCCGGCCTTCAAGATGCGATGAACACCGGGGGCGTCCACGCCAAACGATTTTTCCATGAAGACATGACAGCCCCTGGACACCGCGTATTCTACGTGAATCGGCCGGAACGCGGGTGGCGTGGCCAGCAGGACGACGCCTCCCGGGGCGACACAGTCGATGGCCTTGCGGTAGGCGTCAGTGCCGAGAAACTGTCGCTCACGAGGCACGTCAAGCTGAGGCGAGTGTTGCTGGGTGAGCTGGTCGAGGCTGCTCTTGAGCCGATCTTCGAAGACATCGGCCATGGCGACGAGCCGGGTTGGCCCCTTGGTGCTGAGGGCCTGGGTCGCGGCGCCGGTGCCGCGACCGCCACAGCCTACGAGGACAATCGGGATGGTGTGTTCCTCACCCGCGTAGCTCCGTGTGGCTATGGCGCGTTCGAGCACTGCGCCTGCCACAACCGTGGTGGCGGATGTTGTGAGAAAATCACGTCTCGAGGAATGGGGTGCTACCGTGGCGGAGTCGCGCATCTGAATCCTCCCGCGTTGGAGTATTCCTGATCTTCGGAAATTGAGTTTCGCAAGAGCTGCCGCGGAGGCGAGCGGGCGGCATCGCTGCCATCCGCCGATTGCGGGTTCCTTGCACGCGCCGGACTGGCCGGGCTTCCGGGCTGCCCCGGATTACTCGATCGGACCGGTCTCGGTCTGGTCTGGGGGAAGTTCGGTTCCTGGTGGGGAGATCGTCTGAAGTGGAAACCGCGGAGCGTCGGCAGCGGCTGGAGCGACGGGCTCCGTCGTGCACGCGCCGGGATTTCCAGGAGTGAAGTTTCTCATCAGGGCACCGGTGCCGGCCGGTGTACCCGGGCGTCCGGCTTCGACGGCCCGGGCGATGACCTCGACAGCGATGTCAAGGCCCAGGTTGTGCGAGTCGAGCACCATATCGTAGTTGTGAGGGTCCGCGGAAACCATCCGGTGCATGGTTCGATCAAATTGAGAACGACGGCGGTCCAGATCTCTGGCGGCCCGGCGTGCCGTCCGCACCGACACACCCATCCGTTCGGCCAGTCTCATTGCCCGGAACCGCAGTGGAGCAATAATCCGCAAGGAAAGGGTCGTCTCTCGAGGGAGCAAGAATCCCGCGCCTCGGCCAACCAGGACAGATTCTCCCGCCCGTCCGATCGCCTCGACCAGCTTCGCGAGATGGTCGAGATAGGCTTCCTGCGGGGCATAATGCTCCTCTCGAAGCGGCAGCAGCCAGTCCTGAACAACGCTGGGAGCCAGCTCGTCGAAGCAGCGGACCTCGTCGACGGGCAGGCCCATCCGGTGGGCAATTGCCTCAAGCAGTTCGTGATCGTAAACCTTCCATCCCAATCGCTGGCCGACCAGCCGTGCGATCGTGCCACCGCCGGCTCCTGTCTCGCGGCTGATGCAAATATTCTGAAACCGCGCGACCGTACGCACAGCCGCCTCAGGCGCGTGATCTTCCTCGTTCTGGCCCAGCAGCCAGCGAACCACGGACCTGGGCCAGTCCCGCAGACTGGCTGGTCCCCGGGGTTGGGATTCGGGCCTCGCGCTTGCGAACCTCTCCCACGCCGTCATGGACGAATTCCCTCCAACGCGTCCTGAACTCCACTTCAGTCTAGGGCCTGGGGCGTGGCTTGAAAAGGTGCTCGTTATCATTCCCGGCCACAGCGGTGATTCTCCCTCGATCTCGTTCATGGTTGTCCAATCCCTTGCTTCAACCGTGTAAACCTTACAACGAGCCGGACACTCGTTTCGAATTCTCGAAATTCCACCAATTTTTTCTCAAGTTCAGAGCAGACGAGAAGTTGAGAATGCCCGATGTCCTCAAATCGGCCACGGCACAGGCTTTGCCTTAAACAACCTATCGTGGGTTTTAACTGAACCCGTCGGCGGTCTCGCCGCTTCTGTCCCTGGTCGGTCCGATCTGCGTTGATGACCGGCAAGCGAGCATTTCTCGGGAATCGTAGTGAAGGAACACGCCACCATGAGAAATCGGCGTCATACACTTTTGTGGATGAAAGACCTGATCGACCACATGTCTCGGTGCCACGACCAGCTTGAGTATGCCGGCGATGGCGCGGCGCAATTCTTTTTGGCCGAGGCGATGATTGGTGACCTGGTCCAGTGCCAGCGCCTCTGCGAGCAGTTGCGCACAACACCGGCTGCCCCCAATGAATCGGCCATTCGCACCTCGAATCTTGTGATGGGCTGATCGCGTCGGGAGCGAAAGCTTGAACTTCTCACGGCAGACCCCGGTGGCGACGAGCCCTCGATTCGGATAACTTGCTCGAGAGTCGATACGCAGGCGATCCGTTGTCTCGGCGGATCGCATGCGGCCTTGAGCTCCGCCAACCGAGGGTTTGACCGATGGGTGCTGGCGATTCCAGGTTGATCGCGTCGTTTGCTGTCGATTCGCTCCAGGTCCAGGTTTACGACGATCGTGCCGGAGCGGGGCGAGCGGCCGCTCTGGCAGTCTCCCAAGCCATCCGCGAGCGTCAGCAAGCGGTGGGACGTGCCAATCTGGTGTTTGCCGCCGCACCCAGTCAAAACGAACTCCTGGCCGGACTCGTGGCCAGCAAGGAGATTGACTGGTCACGCGTCGTCGGTTTCCACATGGACGAATACCTGGGTCTGACGTCGGATCATCCGGCCTCGTTTCGCCGCTACTTGCAGGAGCATCTGTTCCGGCTCGTCGGGCTCGACCAGCGCCGGCTTCGCTTGATTCCCGGAGAGCACTCTGACCGGCCGCTTCAGACCTGCCTGGCATACGAGGACTTGCTGCTGGCGGAACCGGTTGACATCGTGTGCGCGGGAATCGGCGAGAATGGCCACCTCGCCTTCAACGATCCACCGGTCGCCGACTTTCAGGACCCGGTGAAGGTCAAGGTGGTCCGCCTTGACCAGGCCTGTCGGGCCCAGCAATTTCACGATGCCTGTTTCGATCGGATCGAGGATGTACCGACGCACGCCTACACCCTGACAATCCCCGCGTTGCTGGCGGCGCCCCATCTCTCGGTGGTTGTGCTCGGACCGCGGAAGGCGAACGCCGTGCTGACCACCGTGAGGGGACCGATCAACGAGGCTTGCCCGGCCACGGCCCTCCGCCGGCATTCCGGCGCCACGCTCTACCTCGACCGCGAATCCGCCCGGCTGGTGCTCTGATCGAGGTCGCTGACCACCCGCCGAGATGAAGGTAAACTACCAATTGACCTGATGAGGGTTTGGCCCTCCGACCATTCACCCGGATTTCGATTCCCCTTCGAGGAGCACCACCGTGCGCTGGGTCACCGTCGCGACTGAGCAGGGTCCGAGAGTTTGCGGCAATCTTCGTGAACGCTACGTCGATTTGAATGCCGCTGACCCGAAGATGCCTTCGACCATGCGGGCGCTTCTGGCCCTTCCTCCAGAGCAGCAGCGCGAGGCCTGGTCGCTTCTCGACCGCGGCAAGGTGAGCTACGAAGGGTCGAGCACCCGGCTTCTTGCCCCCGTGCCCGACCCGCGGAAGATCATCTGCATCGGCCTGAACTACCGCGATCACGCCGAGGAGACCGGCTCGCCGATTCCGCCGGAACCAATTCTCTTCAGCAAGTATCCAACCACGCTGATCGGTCACCTCGCCCCGATCGTATTACCCCGCGTCAGTCAGTCCGTCGATTATGAGGCCGAGCTGGTCATCGTGATCGGCCGGGGAGGGAAGCACATCTCCCGGGATAAAGCCCGCGAGCACGTTGGCGGTTACACGATTGGCCACGATGTCTCGGCGCGCGACTGGCAGCTCAACAAGCCGGGCAAGCAGTGGATGGCCGGCAAGACCTTTGACACGTTCGCTCCCACGGGGCCAGAGCTGGTCACGCCCGATGAGGTGCCTGATCCGCACAATCTCGGTGTCCGCCTGCGGCTCAACGGTCAGACCATGCAAGACTCCAGCACCAAGCAACTCATCTTCGGCGTCGATGAACTGATCGCATACCTGTCCCAGATCATGACCCTGGAGCCGGGCGATCTGATCTTCACAGGCACACCGCCCGGCGTCGGCATGGCCCGCAAGCCCCCCGTCTGGCTCAAAGCGGGCGACGGGGTCGAGGTCGAGATCGACCATCTCGGCGTCTTGCGCAACAGCGTGATCGCCGAGAACACGGTGGGTTGAGAGCCAACGCGAATTCGTTCATACTGAATAGAGCGTCGATTGAGGATTATTGGATCAAGGGCTGAATCCATGGGCGAGATCATTAGTAAGCCTGAGCTCGAACATGAGCCGACCTGGGACGTGGCTCAGCTCTTCCCAGCCCAGGGTTCCTGGAGCGAGGCGGAGTACCTGGCTCTCGACACCAATCATCTGATCGAGTTCTCCCAGGGCTTCCTGGAATTCCTGCCGATGCCGACACTCAGCCATCAGCTTATGGTCCTGTTTTTTTTCAAGGCATTAGATGCCTATGTTATTGCGTCAAAGCACGGACGCGTCGTGGTCGCTCCCTACAAGGTCAAACTCTGGGAAGGGAAATTCCGCGAGCCCGACGTCATTTTCGTGACAACGGAGCATCTGTCACGCATGGCCGAAGAGTTCTCACTGGGAGCGGATCTGGTGATTGAGATAGTGAGCGACGGCGGTCGCACGCGCGATCTGGAGATCAAACGACAGGAGTATGCCCAGGCGGGAATCTCGGAGTACTGGATTGTTGACCCTCAGCTTGAGCAAATCACGGTGCTGGCTCTCGAAGGAGCGGCCTACCGCGTCCATGGTGAATATGCCAGGGGAATGATCGCGACGTCGCACCTGCTTCCCGGATTCGAAGTCAACGTGACCGAGGTGCTAAGCGCCAAGAACTGAGAGCCGCGGCCGGGCCCGCTACCGCCGCAAACGGTTCGTCAGATTGCGGGCGTCGGCATAATCCGGGGCGATCTTGAGTGCTTGCTCGGCGGCCTTGAGGGCGTCTGTCGGCTGATGCGCGGCGATCAGGGCGAGCGCGAGATAATAATAGCCGTCAGCACGCCCGGGCTGGTTGCGCAGGGCGATCTGAAAATCGGCGATTGCCGGGGACGGATGCAGCAGCATCAGGTGCGCCCGGCCACGAAGCAAGCGTACTTCCGCGTTCTCGGGAGCAAGATCGACGGCCTGGTCGAGCCGTGCGAGCGCCTGGTCCGGCTGGTTTCGCGCGAGCTGAATGGCGCCGATGCGCTGGCTGACCTCGGGATGGAGCGGGTTGAACTCGAGTGTCCGGAAGTATGCGGCGAGCGCTTCATCGGTTCGCCCCATCGCCTCGAGTTGCCCCGCACAGGCGAAATGGGCCTCGGCGTCGTGCGGCTCGATCTCGACGGCCGACTGGAACCGCTTGAGGGCAGACTGGGCGTCTCCCTTGGCGTTCTCGATCGTACCGAGCCCGATCAAGGCACCCACAAAATCCGGATCAAGCTGGAGGGCTTTGCGGAAGCAAGATTCCGCCTCGTTCAGCCGGCCCTGGAGCATCAGGACCTTGCCCAGCCGCTGATGGACTTCGGCGGAACCGGGAATCTGGGCGGCCAGTTGCAGGAGCTCCATCTTCGCCTGTTCCAGGTCGCCCCGGTCAATGGCCGCCTGGGCGCGTTCACTGATCTGCTGCATGCGCGCTGACTGCTCGGCGGTCGGTGGGGAATGCGGGTTTCCTCGGCGCGCATCTGACCAACTGCATCCGGCAATGGCCGCAAGCAGGCTCAACGACAGGCACTTGATCGCGATCGAGGCCCCGCCCCGCATGGCCAGTCGTCCCCTTCCCTGGGGTGGGCCGATCGTTTCGCCTGGCCCGGGTTCACCCTGCGATCCGTTCCGCCAGACCGGCAAGCGACCAGGCAAATCGGCAACCAGGCGTACCTTACGGCGCGGGCGCAACACGGTCAATGCCGGTTACGCCACGTGGCAATCAGCCAAGCCCGCATCGACGCATGGTCCTTTCCGTCCGGATCGATCATCACTTCGCCCCAAGGTCGTACTTCAACTTGAGGTAGAGGGTGAATTGAACAACCGGTTCGAGGACGACGGGATTGATCACACGGTCAAAGCCGTCGGCGGTCAAGGGGTTGTAATAAAATGTCCGACTCTTGCGGAGCGATTGTACTGTCGTCCAGGCGCGATCCGGGCCGCCTGCGACAGTGTCGGACTCGCTGGCGGTGTACGAGTCGTACATTTCGGTCGGAAAGTAGATCGACGACCGCTCGGCATAGATCTGAGGTGGCGTCTGAGTCTTGATGCCGAGGAGCCGCTCGTGGCGGCCGGCCTTGATCTTGATGATCGCCGCTGCCTCCTCCGCCAGTCGGTCCTGGATGGGAGCCATATCTGTTACCACATAATCGACTTTGACCAGGTCGTAGACTTTTGCACTGCTCGCAGCGAGAACAAGACGATCGATGAGCACCTTATCACGGTAGCGCACGGCAACGGTTTTCTTCAGTGCGAAGCCCGCGAACCGCTCACGGGCCACGCTGCCCTCGATCTTGTAGTCATAGACCTTACTCTGCGCGGTGAAGTCAACGAAGATCGCCTCGGGCCCCACGCCATGAGGCTTGAGCGCATCGGTAAAGGCCGTGATGGTGGAGTTCATCTTCTCCTGGCATCCTGCGACGGTTTCGTCCTCCGCGACAATTCCAAAGGTCGCAACGAACTGATCGGCCTTGACGTTCATCAGGACGCTCGCATCGACGAACATCGCCGTGTCCTTTGGTGGCATCTCTTCGCGGGTCAACTGCCGTCTGACTCGTTCGTTCTGCTCGGCCCGCGCCCGCCCGCCAACCTGCCCGTAGCCGACGTTGCCCCCGACCTGGGCGATGGCGGCTCGGGTGGCGAGAGTGAGAATCAGGATACCAATGATCGCAAACCGCATGAGGGCTATCTCCTTGTCGAATCGGATTGGGAGGTCCATGACGATTTCATTCTGAGTGGATCTCATCCAGCAAGCAAACCTTGGGCCCTGAGCGGCCCTTCGAGTGGCACGGCGGTTGCCCACTATTTGGAGAAAAGTTGGATGCCCCGATGCCGAAGAAAGTCTTCAGCCTTTTACAGGAGTTTGCCAGATGCCCGATACTCCCGCTCCCGACGCGATTCCGGTCCCCGGTAAACCCGAGACGCCAACTTCACCGCCGCCGGACTTCCCGACCATCCCTCGGCCGCAAGAGCCGATGTCGCCCTATCCGGCACATCCGGAACCCAATCCGGCTCCGCCACCACCAACGAGCCCGGGCACTGATCCGCGTGCGGCAAGCTGCCGAGAGCGGTGATCCCGAACCTTGACTGCCTGAGCAGTACGACACCAGTCATCTATTGCCCTGCTGAATTCTCTGCGCTCTGTAACGTCACAGGCCCGAGCAGACCCGACTCCAGCAAAGGAGAATCCGCCTTGAATGGATCCCATGTGCTCCATGTCACTCGCTCGGCTTGAGAGCGGGTCTTGTCGCCAATCATCCGATTCGGCCACAGATTGACTGCTTCCACTTCGAGCGTGTTCTCACCGGGCTGGATTTTCCCGGTGACGTCCACGCGGTACGGAGGAGTCCAGACCGTGCCCAGAACCTGGCTGTTCAGCTTGATCCGTGCCAGCACCGCGACCCTCCCGAGATCGAGGACGAGCCGTTGGTTTGGACCGCTGGGCGAAATGGGTGCCCGAAACGTCTTTGCGTACAAGGCGGTGCCCGAATAATACTTGATGCCTGCCTCGGGCCGTCTCGTCCAATCCTCCAGTTCGGCGAACTCGACGGACGAAGCCGGCCCGCCGGCTTTGGGGTCGAATTGGATCTTCCAGGGACCGCTGAGTGTCGCAATTGTCGAGAATTGCGGTGCGTTGGGTGTCATTGCTGGCGATTCACCGCCGCCCCCCCGAAAAATCACAAACACTGAACCGTTGGGTGCGAGCTCCAGGGGTAGCGTTGTGCGGCCCTCGTGCTGGCGGTAGGTCGTCGCGTGGCGGCTTTCCCCGGTCACCGCATCCCAGAGCTCGGCGCCTTCCCAGCCACGCGGAACGTACACTCCGATCGAACCGCGGTTGGCTGGCCGTTGGCGACAAAATAGATCTCGGCCTCGCCGTCTCGGCGGTGAGTGAATCGCAAATCGTGCTCGGCCTCGAAGTCGGGCGGGACGGCCGCGCTCTTGAAGATTGCCGCAAGCGCGTCATAGTCGGGATACAGACTCATGCTCGCCAGGGCGTGGCCCGTGATGAGCCGGCCGGAACCGATGCTCCGCTGGACCATGCCCTCGTGATCAGGTGTGTTGCCCCAGAGTGCGTCGGCGAGACGCAAAACCTCGCGATCACAGTACGGGTAGTTGCTGAGGCTCGGCGAGCGTAGGGGTCGACTTCCCACCACGGTCGCGCCGGCCTCCGCGAGCTCCTTGACCTTGCTTAGCAGGCGCGGCGTCATGGTCGGGGTTCTCGGCAGGACGAGCATGCGATAGCTCATCCCATCGGGCAGCATGATCCGTCCGTCACTGACCGAGGCGCGTGTGAGCAAAGCCTCGGGCGTACAGCCGTCGAAGTTGTAGCCGAGCCGGGACGGCGGGTTCCCCTTCGTGGCTGACGCCGGGGCCTGAAAGACCTGCGGCGAGGCTTCCGGCTCCAGGAAAAGGATGTCGGCCACCGGCAACCCACGCTGGAGCAAGAACTGGCAGCGTGTGAGGTACGCGATCCAGGCGTCCGACCGGTCCCACCAGGTCGTCGTCCGCTCGTAATGAATGCCGTACGGGCCCATCGTCATCCCGGGGCGGCGATCGTCCCAGGGCTGGTGGGCATAGCGGTGGAAGACCAGGCGGTTGATTCCTTCGCAAAAAGCCCAGTCGCCGAGCGCCTTGAGCGAGCCCGGGTGTGCCTTCCAGCGCTCGCCGTCACCGGATGTGAAGGCCTCGGCCTGGATGATCCGCTTGCCCTGGATGTGGGCGATTGAGGTTGCCTCGGTGCAGGCGAACCACGACTCGAATGTGTCGGTCCAGAACTCGCCCATCGGCACATCGGCCCGAGAACCGTAGGTCATGTCGTCGCACGGCGTCCCATCGTAGGGCTCGATCGAAAGGCCGAGCCCGTGCGCATGGGCAAGCTCCGCGAGATGACCGGCGTGGTTCTCGACGATCAGCTCGAGGACGGTCTGCCGAAGATCCCACAGAAACCGCTCGGAGAATTCCTCGCTTGTCACAACCCGCCCGGTCATCACCGGCAAATCGCGCCTGAGATCATAGCCCCGGCGGTTGCGGAATTCGTCCGGAAACCGTCCGGTCCAGTTCTGCGGGCCCATCTCCCAGCTATCAATATGTAAGGATACGAGCGACTTTCCGGCGAGTGGGTGAATGTCGGTGAGCAGCTTGCCGAGGAAGTCGTGAAAGTGAGCGTCGAGCGCGGTCTTATCGAGCTTGTCGCACTCCAGCCCCAATCCCGGCAGTGGAGCAGGGCGGGTGGTCGCGCCTGTGCTTGTGTGGCCGAAACGGACGATGGTCCAGCGACCGGCAGGGACATCCCACGAGATCCGCCCACCCGGTTTGAGCCGGTCGGTCAGATCGACGACCTTGTCGAGTGCGATCACCTGGTCGGTGGGCAAGGTCGGACGATTCGAGGGTGTCGGTATCATTGATGCGACTCCACGTTCCGACGTGAAGTGGCCGCGATGCGCGAGGGTCTTCTCGGCAATGTCGGGGATGCGATATGACCCGACCGGCGTGGGGAACGCCAGCACGGCCACGTCGCGGTAGTAACCAGCGACCTCGGACGGTTGCGACAGCGTGCCCTCTAGCCTTTTCGGCCCCTCTACGGCCAACTCGGTCCAGACGAGCTTTTGCATCGATTGCTCGGGCTTCACCCAGGGACCTCCGCTACCAGTCCAGCCCGGGCTGGCGGGCATGGTGATCGTGAGGCCGAGCCGGGCTGCTTCCTTGTTGGCGTGCTGAAACAGCTCCCGCCACGCGGGGCTCATGAACGGGACCGGGCCCCTGGGTATTCCCAGGTCCACTTCCATGAAGAGCACGCCTCCGAGCCCCACGCGTTTCATTGCCTCCAGGTCGGCCGTGATCCCCTCGCGACGGAAGTTGCCGTCCATCACGAACCAGTAGACCCAAGGCTTTGCCGCTGCAGGCGGATCGTGCCAGCCGCGGTCAAGCTCGTCGGCCCGCGCGGGAAGAGCGCGGCAAGCACGAGCATTGCACGGAATACAATAAATGTAGATGTGATAGACGTATTGTCTCATAGAGGTTGCCCCGGAATGGCCGAGGCCACGGCTTCGTGGCCGGAGATCATCTCCTCCCAGGCTAACGGGTGCGCGAGGTGTGATCCAGCACGCGCTCACCGGCCTTGGCAGAGTCTGGCATGGGGCCTTCCTGGCTGATACGCTGAAGATGAACAATCTGAGCTGCCAAACCCGCCGCGCCGGCCCCGCGACCGAAACTTTCAGGCTTTTTCCATGACTGGCAAGAGCCTGCCTCCCAGCTCCAGAGGAGACAACATGAAAACCGCAGCCATCCAAGTTGCGTGCCTGCTTGCGCTGAGTTCCGCGGCGCATGCGACCGAGTTTCACGTCGCCAGACGCGGTGATGATACAAACTCCGGGACGCAAGGATCACCGTTCCGCACGATCCAGCACGCGGCCGACCTGGCGCAGCCCGGCGATGTCATCACCGTGCACGAAGGGATCTACCGCGAGCGGATCAACCCGCCGCGCGGCGGCGAGTCCGACGCCGAGCGCATTGTCTACCAGGCCGCTCCGGGGGAGAAAGTCGAGATTCGCGGCTCGGAAGTCGTCAAGAACTGGGTGCGGGTGCAAGGCGATGTCTGGAAGGCATCGCTTCCCAAGACCTTCTTCGGCCACTTCAATCCTTACAGCGATCTCATCCACGGCGACTGGTTCGAACCCAAAGGACGGCCGCATCACACCGGCGTGTGTACCTCAACAGCGACTGGCTCGCCGAGGCGGCCCGTAAGGATGAGGTTTTCAAGCCGGTTCCCAAAACTTCGCTCTGGTTTGCCGAAGTGGACAAGAACGACACGACCATCTGGGCGCAGTTCCCGGGCGTCGATCCGAATGAACAGATGGTGGAAATCAACGTTCGCCGGACGGTGTTTTATCCCGATCAGCCGGGCAGGAATTACATCACGGTGCGCGGCTTTGCGTACGGCACGCCGCCACGCCGTGGGCTCCGCCGACCGCCGAACAGGTGGGACTGGTCGGCACGCACTGGAGCAAGGACTGGATCATCGAGAACAACACCATCAGCCATTCGACGTGCTCGGGCATTGCGTGGGGAAGTATGGAGATGAGTGGGATAACAAGTCGGCCAATAGCGCGGAGGGCTATGTCAAGACAATCGAACGCGCCCTCAAGACCGCTGGAACAAGGACACGATCGGCCACCACATCGTTCGCAACAACACCATCTCGCACTGCGAGCAGGCGGGCATTGTCGGTAGCCTGGGAGTCGTGTTCAGCGTGGTGAGCGGGAATACCATTCACGACATCCACGTCCGGCGGCTGTTCACGGGTGCCGAGATGGCGGGCATCAAGTTCCATGCCGCGGTCGACGTGCAAATTGTGCACAATCATATTTACAAGACAGTTCGAGGAATCTGGCTCGACTGGATGGCGCAGGGCACACGGGTCTCGGGGAATCTCCTGCACGACAACGTCGAGGCCGAAGACCTGTTCGTTGAGGTCGATCATGGCCCGTTCCTGGTGGACAACAACATCTTCCTTTCACCCGTGTCGCTGACGAGCGATTCGCGGGGCG
>CAWCPP010000031.1:0-529059 GCA_963797295.1 uncultured Planctomycetaceae bacterium | reverse complement strand
TTAGGTGGCAAGGAACTTCTTGGTCTTCTCAACAATGTCTCCCGACAGATCCAAGGGCGGCGGCCGCGTAACATCGGCGGTGAATGGCGGTGAATCGTTCAAGGTGGTCAGATGGGCCACGCGGCTTTGAGCTTTGGGAGACCGAGAAGATAGGTATCAACGTTTGCGGGATTCCCTGTGCTCAGATTGTTACACTAGTGCAATAGGCTAGTATGTAATATCCCGCTAATGGCAATCACTTTCTCCGACACCGATAAATCCGCAAAAGGATCGCTTGAGGGGTTGAGTGATCTGCCCCGGCTGGAGGAATGATCTTGGTGGAACGCCAAGAAGAAGGGACTCTGGAATGCCGAAGAAGCTAGAGCCAAGAGTACATGCACGATCGCGAATTGAGTGAGGAGTCAATTCAGGGGTGCGGCACAGGGGCCATCAGGCCTGGATTCCGGACATAGTACTGCGATTCCCGAATGCGCGGTCAGAGTGACCATCCCGTGATCTTACGTCGGGGCGCAAGTGCTCTTGAAGATTCGCAGGCCGTCAAGGACTGGAGTGAGTACCAGATCGAATTCAACATGCCGAAGGCAGTTACAGGAGGAGAGAGTGATCAAACGATGGCGAATGCGTCTATTCTCTTCAATATCCATTGGCTGACCTGGGGAATTCTGTCACGTCTATATAGCGGTAGGTTCCTCCAGTGGTAGTGGCAAGGCGACGGAGGGGGTTGCGCATGCCCAGGTCACGGCCGCGGCCGAACTCGACAGCCTGGATGCGGGTGCCATGCGATTCGGCCAGGATCTTATTGACGTCGCTGTCAATCATCATGTCGGCGTCGGTCAAGAAGAAGATGACCTCGGGCCGCAAACCCAAGGCCGTGCGAAGGGCCGTCATGTGGTTCGTGCCGCCATCAGGGGCCACTGTCTCTAGCTGACTTTGTACTCGCAGTTTATTCGCGGCCGTTGCCGGCATCAGACCTTGCTGGCCACTCGGGTCAGAGAAGATTCGGGCCCGAAGGTTGTAAAAGATTACCGAGAACCGAGCATCGGGCGGAAGCTGGTTAAGGCTCGTCAGGAGCTCCCGCTTGGCAATCTCCAGCGAGTTGCGCAAGGCCATGCTCCCAGAACAATCGATCACGTAAGCGAACGATACTCCGTTCTCGCGCGCTCCGAAGAATTCTGTTCCGGGACCCACACCGTGGCCTATACCGCCGCCCGAGCCGCCGCCCGAACCGCCGCCCCCACCCATCCCGGAACCGGGAATGAGGCCCACGCCGGTGGTTTGCGGACCAGGGATGGCGCGCTTGAGCATCTCGGAAGGCGGCTGCACCGTGCTGGGGAGGATCTCGTGCAGTAAGGCGTCGGCCTCCGGGTCAAGGCCGGCTCCCTGGGGAGTATCCCCTGCTGCGGGAGCCACGAAGGCGACGCTCCCCAGGCCACCGATCTCGCCGGGAGCGCCTCCACCCGCGCCGGGAATCTTGCCCTTGCTAGCCCGGTTGTCGGCCGGGTCGAGCTCGCCCCGCAAGGGCGTAGAGGTCTCGGGGGCTTGGAGGATCGCCGCGTTGAGGACCGTGAGCGACGCGAGGGCGATCAGAAGCACATGCAAGAGGGCCGAGCTTCCCAGGGATCGAGGGTCGGTCATTGGAGTCTCCCCGAAATGAAGCCGGTCTAGCCAGGGCTCGGAATTGTTTTGCCTCGTCTCGGAGTCCGTCCTGAACTCGGCCCCTGCAACAGACCTGGTCCGGGTTTCGGCGTCTTCCTTCGCCTGGGCCTCGTCAGATTTGAAAGTAAAATGCAGACCATCAAGGGGATCGTGTGTCGGGAATCGTTGATCCATTCAAGGGCTCCGTTTCGAGGAACACCAGCGGAGGGTCAACCGCGGTCGATCCTTCAAGCCTTCGTCGCGTTCCAAGTTTCCTGCCCGCCAGGGGACCGCGCGCGTGCTGCCAGACGAGCACACCGGCTCCCGCCAGACCCAGGACGATTCCCGATATCCAGCCCGTCCAAGACCAGTGCTCGACCGGCAATTTCCACTCCGGGTCCGGGTGGGAATGGCCATCGATGGCTCGCTGGGCATCTGGTGGCGCCGGGCTCACGCTTGCAGGCGGCTGGTTGCCGACGATGCACGGAGCCAGCCGGACCTGGTCGTCGCCGGCGTATCGAACCGTTTTCAGGAACGTACCACTGAAGACAACCTCCTGGCCGGGGGCGGGTACCGTTGTTGTGGGGAAGACGGTGCAAAAGAGATCGCCCCGGGGCGTGCTCAGCCAGGCCTCCGCCAGAGGCGGAAAAGCGCCCACGGCACTTTGGCGGAAGATTCGGGCCACCTTTCCTCGAACCTGGACCCGATGGCCTTGCCATGCTTCGGGATGATCCCAGAGATCGTGAAACGAGACCTGGCGGACAAACTCAGCGGCAGGGGCATCAGGGGCCGTGGGTTTTCCCTCAAGGGCCGCTCGATAGGCGAGCAGGTCGGTCAGGCCAAGGCGGGATTCGAGACCGTCGACGTCGGTTTGAGACCGGGCGAAAACGAGAGGCTGGGAGATAAAGAGGACCGCGAGGCAGATAAGAAGCCAGAGATTGGGAGTACGAGGGTAGTTCATTGTCCTCCCCCCTTCGCGGCCACTCCGGGTCCGCTTCCCGAGGGTAAACCGCCGAGAGCCGGGAGGGTGCCCGATTGGGCGAGTCGGACGGACGCGACACCGGAGGCCGAACAGGTGGCGATGATCTGGGCGACCGGCTCGTACCGTAGGCGATCGTCGGCAATCAGCCGGACCCGGAGGGGCCGGCTGCCCAGGAGTTGGGTGTAGCGGCGGAGACGGTTGCTCAGTGAGGAAAGGTCTGGGACCAGTGCTTCACCTAGCCGCAAGGCTTTCAGGTCGCCCAGTTCGTCGGCCTCGGCCCGGATCAAGAGGTCGTTCTCGAGATCGGCATCGATCGCCCGTGACGGCGTGGGCCGGGCCTGCCCGCGCGATGCCGACGGCAAGGCTGCGGGCGTGGCCGGCAGGTGGAGATCGATGTGAGTCTCATCCGTGGGGGCCTTGAAGGTCAGGATAAAAAAGGCCAGAAGCTGGAACGCCATGTCGAGCATCGGGGTCACGGGGAAGAAGACCTCGTCCGGCGGCCCGGGGCGATAGCGTCGCGAGCGGGGGGCGACAGCGGCTGCGGCCGAGTCGGCCATCGTACCCAGGGTTGCTTCGGTGGAGGCGGGCATACCCATGCCGGTGCTCATTGTCCGGCCCTCCGAGTCATGCTCATCGCCCGCTCCTCTTTCATTGCTGTTTCCTCCGCAGCACAACCAAGCTGAACTGAGCGAAGCCCTGTTCCTGGGCCTCAGCGAGGGTACGCCGGACCTGACCGTAGGAAACGTCCCGATCGGCCCGAAGGATTACCACGGTGGGAAGCTCGTCGCCGGATAGACCGGAGGGGAGCAATTCCAGGCCGGCTCGGCGGAGCTTGGCCTGCTCGGCCCACCAGGCGGAGCTCTCGGTTCGCGAAAGCACACGGCTGCCCGACCGGAGACCGCCTCGCTGGTCGAGCGAGACCGGCAGGCGATCAATCGCCAAGTCCGATCCTGGCAATGCGGCGGGTGCGACCGGCAACCTCACGGCGCGATCAGCCCCTTCGAGCTTGCTGCCGAAATGGACCAGCATCATGAAGAAAGTGATCAGTTGGAGGACCACATCCAGTAAGGGCGTCAGGTTGGGACTGATCATTCCAGTCGAGCGTGAGGCCATGGTTGAAACAACGTCCTCTGCCTTATCACAGGCCGTCGCCATCCGCGTCGGCCGACCGCTGAAGATACTTGGAATCTTAGCGTAACTCGCGTTGTCAGGGGAAGATTGGAAGCCGGTCGGAGGGGTCGGGCGGGATTTTCGGTCTGTGAACTTGGTGCCTGACTTGGTAGCTTTGACGCTGATGTTTCGGGGCAAAAGTTTGGCCCTGTAAGGGCATCACACACTTGCACGGGGCTCGCCTCGTGCGTGTTCCTCATTCGTCGCGACACCCGGCGGCTTCACGTGATGGACCCAATGTCCGCCCCGCACAACACGATGATCAAAGCCGGCCGGCACGATGCCGTCGCACTCGCCGCAGTGCCTCGTCAGATCGGCAAATACGACGTCGTGGACCGACTGGGAAGCGGGGCGTTCGGGGTCGTCTATCGTTGTCGCGACGTCGCCTTGGACCGTACGGTGGCCGTGAAGGTGCTTTCCATGGCGGGCCATGCCGACCCCGATCTGCTGGAGCGGTTCCAACGGGAGTCGCGGGCGGCCGCCCGGATCTCGCATCCCCACATCGTGCCGGTCTTCGAAGCGGGACTGGACGGCGATCGGCCGTACCTGGTGATGGAGCACGTGGAAGGCCAGTCGCTCGATCGGCTCATCGGCAGCCCCCGGCTGACCATGGAGACGGCTCTCCGTGTGATCTTCCACCTGGCTCAGGCTCTCCAGGCGGCCCACGAAGAGGGGGTCGTCCACCGCGATGTCAAGCCTGCCAACGTGCTAATCGACCACGTCGGCAGGCCTAAGCTCACCGACTTCGGCCTGGCCCGGCTGGGGACCGACCCCGGTACCCTCAGCCGTACTGGCGACCTGCTGGGCACGCCCCGCTATATGTCGCCCGAGCAGGTGTTGCTGGGGCATGCGGAGGTCGATTGCCGGACCGATATCTACTCGCTGGGCGCAGTGATGTATGAGATGCTCGCTGGCGTGCCCGCCGCAGACGGCCCCAACGCCATGGCCGTGCTTCGTAAGATCAGCGACGACGAGCCTGTGCCCTTGCATGAGCTAAAACCACGAATTTCCGAAGAAGTCGTGGCGATCTGCCAGCGGATGATGTCCAAGGACCGCGACCTTCGCTACCAGACGGCCGGTGCCGTGGCTGCCGATATCCAGGCGTTCATGCTGCGAAAGATGCTGGCGCGCGCCGAGATCGAACTGCTGGCCGGGTTGCCAACCCCGCGGTCGCGACACTGGCCGTGGCTCTGGTCCCGGTCGCGGTATCCCTGGGCAATCGGCGCGGCGGCGGCCGCGGCCTTCCTGCTGGTTGGCTTCGCTGCCGCCCGGCTGACGTTTCCGTCCACTGGCCGGGTCAGAGCTCTGCCGGCTGCAGCGCCCGCCATTGACCTCAAGCGGCTGGTAGCCCGGGGCCGGTCCGAGCTACAAACCCTGTCCTCGACTGCAGATGCCCGTACCTATCATGATGGCCTGGCGGATCTCCTCGAAGACCTCAACGCCGCGATCAAGCAGTATGCAGACGATCCCGAGTTGCGGCTGGTACGTGGCAAGCTGCTAAGGCGAGCCGGCGAGTATCTCGCGGCGATGACCGATCTGGATAAGGCGGCGGTGCTGGACGATCCGGAAGTCATCCTGGAACACGCCCTGGCCCGACTTCAGTGGGAGCACCTGTATCTTGGCTCGCTCCCCGAGCCCACCTTGCGGCCGGCGGCGGCGGCGAGCCTTCGCAACGACCTTGCGAAGCTGGCTTCCACGGCCGATTCCGAGTTGCATTTCCTGAGCGAGTTCATCGAGGCCCTGACCGCCGGCCGACCCGCCAAAGCGTTGAAACTGGCACAGCAACGTCCACAGCGTAGCTCGGAACGGCTCAAGGCCGACCTGATGATGCTCGAAGCCGATGCCTTCGGTTACGCTGCCCAGGCCGCTCACCAGGAATTGCAAGCGGCCCCGGAAGTCAGCAAGGCCGAACTGCGCGACCGCCGGGATGAGTTCGACGCTCGTGCGGCCCAGGCCGTTCGCCGCGGGCTCGAGGCCAGCCCACACCATCTTGGCCTGCTCTTCCTGCGGGCAGGGGGCTGGCACCGCCGGATCATCTGGGAACTGGCAGACGGCGACGACCAGGACCGGACGATGCGGCAGAATCGCTCGGGGTTCGAGGCCGCATACCAGCGGTTCCGGGCCGCCTCGCCGCGCATCGGCGTCGAATCGTCGACCGGCCGTGCCGTGCTGCTCCTCAATTACGGTCGCCCAGACCTGGCTCTTGACCAACTCATCGAAGCCGCGGCACGCCGCGCTCTGCCCCCTCCAGTGGCGGCTCTGCACGCTTGGCTACAACTGCAATCGCCCCCAGATGGGGAGCTCTCGGCAGCACACGCTGGCCAAGTTCTCCAGCACTTGGAGCCGGCGTTCGAAACCCCGCCCGAGGAGTTCTCGCTCTACCTGGTTCGTGCCTTGACCCACGCTGCAATTGGCCGCTGGCATGAAGCCCGGCGCGACCTTCTCGATGGCAAACGCCGTTACAAGAACGGCACATGGCCCCCCACCGAGGGCAATTACTCCGACTGGTGCCGCGACGTGAGCGGGCCGCCTGTTAAGTTTCTCGACGCCACCATCATCATCCTCTGGAACCTGCCCACTCCCACGGACCTACGTATCAGGCTTCAGGACGAGCTAATCAAGGGCCTGACCAGCCCCGAGGACTCGCTCCGCCGGGGAATCCCCGAGGACGAGCTCCGCCTCATGACCGGTTGGGGCCATTACCGCCTGGCACGGTTTTGGGCCGATAAGGACGACCGCACCAATGTGCTCAAACACACCCGGCAAGCTTTGGCCTTCCGGCTCCCCAACCTGGGCGTCGATACGTTCAAGGATGATCCAATCATCCAGGCATGGAACAATGAAGCCGATTTCTCTGCCCTCTACGCGGAATTCGCCAAGCCATGAGCGGAGTTGAAGCCACGGATGATGAACTGGTTACCCGCGTCAAGGCCGGTGAGGTCGAAGCGTTTGCCCTCCTGACCGAGCGCCATCACGCCAGCTTGGTGCGTCTGGCATCCTTCCTGATAGGCGACGTTGACGAATCGGAGAGCATCGCCCAAGAAGCAATCACCAGAGCACTCACCGGCATTGAGAGCTATAATCCGCGGACACCCTTCCTTGCCTGGATTCGTGGAATCGTGCTCAACCTGGTCCGTCAACACCAGCGTCGGCGTCGGCGACACGCCGTGGTGACTGATCCGTCGCGGCTGGTCACCTCCGTTGATTCGGAGGGACTGCGGCAGGGAGTGCTTTCGGCAATCCTTCGCGATGAGCAGGCCACACATCTATGGCTGGCCGTCGGCCAGCTTCCCGAGAGCTATCGCGAAGCCGTTGTGCTGCATTACGTTGAGGGATTGGACTACGCCCAGATCAGCCAGATCACGGGCGTTTCCGAGGGCGCCCTGCGGGTCCGAGCCCTCCGCGGCCGCAACCTCCTGCGCACCCAGCTTGGCCCGGTGGTAGACACCTGGCTGATCAGCGCACCGGAAATCGAAGGCAGCCTGTAACGTTTCCGCGGGTCGGGTGAATTGAGAATAGAAGGCGTGAACGGCGTGAGACGATTCGCCGGCCACGTGACGATGCATCTGCTCCGGTGTACATCTCGGGATGGATTCCGCCGGATGTCCCTGGGAGAACCCCATGCTCGCTCGCCAGGTATTACTCGCCGGCATTGCCGGTCTATCTCTGCTTGCCCAGCTGGCGCACTCTGACGAGTTCGAGCTCTTCGAGAGCAAGGTCCGTCCCGTTCTTGCCCAGCACTGTATCAAGTGTCATGGAGCCAAGCAGCAAAAGGGAGGGATCCGGCTTGACGGGCCCGAGCATCTAGCGACCCCGGGCGACGGTGCCGGCCCGCTCGTGGTTGCGGGCGAGCCGGGACAGAGCCGCCTGATCACGGTGCTGCAATACACCGATGACCCGAAGATGCCGCCAGCCGGCAAGCTTCCGGAGGACACGATCGCGGCACTGGCAACGTGGGTCAAAGCGGGTGCCCGGTGGCCGGCGGAGAAGGCTCGAGCGGAGCAGGCCCAGGCAGCCAAGAGCCAGGGAGCGAACGAAAAGGGCAAAGCCGAAGTTCACTGGGCCTTCCGGCCGGTCGCTAATCCGCCGCTGCCCGCGGTGCAGGCCGGCAACTGGCCCGCCACTGAGATCGACCGCTTCATTCTCGCCCGGCTGGAGGCCAGGAAGCTGACTCCGTCGCCGCCCGCCGATCGCCGGACCCTTATTCGCCGAGTCACCTTTGACCTGACCGGGCTGCCCCCGACCGCGGCGGAGGTTGAGGACTTCGAGCGCGATCAGGCGCCGGCAGCGTACACCGCCCTGGTCGACCGCCTGCTCGGGTCCAGACAGTTTGGCGAGCGCTGGGCCAGGCACTGGCTGGACGTGGCCCGCTATGCCGACTCGAAAGGCCCGACCGCCAGCGGCGAGACCGCCTACGCGTCGGCTTCCACCTACCGCGATTGGGTAGTCCGTGCCTTCAACGACGATCTGCCCTATGATCAGTTCCTGGTCAAGCAGATCGCTGCCGACCAGCAGGCCAGGGTCGCGAATCATCCCGACCTGGCCGCGCTCGGGTTCTTGACCCTGGGCCGGAAGTTCGACGGGAGCGAGCCCGACATCATCGACGACCGGCTGGACGTGATCTTCCGGGGCACCCAGGGCCTGTCGATCGGCTGTGCCCGCTGTCACGACCACAAGTACGACCCGATCTCCATCCGCGATTACTACGGCCTCTACGGGGTGTTTGCCGGGGCCCAGGAGCGGGACGAGGTAATCGTGACGAGCCCCGACCAGCGGCTCAAGGCGCTTGCCCACACCGCCGAGCTGCGTGCCCGCACGCGGGATTACGAGCGGTTTCTCGAGGTCGAGCGGAAGCGGGTCTTCGGCGACCACCGCCGCAAGGCCGAGCAGTATCTCATGGCCGCCCAGAAGGGAGGCGTGCCCACGGCAGATGCCAAGGGCAAGCGAGCCGACGGCCTGCATCAGGACGTTGTCAACCTCTACCGGACGCTGCTCGAAGGCACCCGCAACGAGCACCATCGGGTGATGACGCCCTGGCAAGCTTTTGCGGCTCTCAAGGCTGAAGAATTCACCTTGAAAGCGAAACCGCTGGCTGCGAAGTTTGTCGCCAACGACAACGACGAGAAGCCGCTCAACCCCCTGGTGGCCCAGCTCTTCGCGGGCAAGGCTCCCGCCGACCTGGCAGACGTGGCCAGGCGGTATGGCAAGCTGTTCGCCACGATCGCCCGGAAGTGGGAGAAGTTACTCGCGGAGGCCGATCGTGCCGATCGCGAGCGTCCCGCCGAGCTGGACAACGAGGCCGAGGATGAGATCCGCCAGGTTATCTACGGCCCTGGTGCTCCGCTTGACGACCGCGTGGCCGGCGAGATCAAGGATCGGCTCGAAGGCGAGCACCGGGCCAAGCATGACGAGCTTTTGAAGGCAGTTCGCGACTGGACCAACGACCCCTCGGCCCCACCCCTGGCGCGAGTCATCGACGATCCCGATGAGCTGGCTCCGCCCCGGGTCTTCCGTCGCGGCAAGCCCGAAGAGCCCGGTGACGAGGTGCCCAGGCGGTTCCTGCCGGTCCTGGAAGGGTCCGAGGCCCGGCCGTTTGTCGATGGCAGCGGCCGCTACGAGCTGGCCAGGGCCATCGCCGACAAGAACAACCCGCTCACGGCTCGCGTCTGGGTCAACCGGGTGTGGGGCCACCTGCTAGGCCGCGGCCTGGTTGCCACGCCCAGCGACTTTGGCACGCGTTCCGCCGCCCCCACGCATCCCGCGCTGCTCGACTGGCTGGCCTCCTCGCTGATGGCCGATGGCTGGTCGACCAAGCGGCTGATCCGCAAGATCGTCCTGTCACGGACCTATCAGCAGGCCAGCAGCGACCGTCCCGAGCCGCGGACCAGCGACCCGGCGAACGACCTGGTCTGGAGGATGAACCGCAAGCGGCTAGAGCTGGAGCCGCTACGGGATGCGATGCTGGCGGCGTCGGGATTGCTGGACCTCACTGCCGGCGGCCGCTCGGTGGACCTTGCCGACCAGCCGAATTGCCGTCGCCGCACGCTCTACCTGGCTGTCAAGCGCGAGAGCCTGGCGTCGCTTTTTCGCGCATTCGACTTCGCCAACCCCGACCTGCACGTCCCGGCCAGGCATGAGACCACCGTACCCCAGCAGGCGCTCTTCTTGCTCAACGGCCCGTTCATCGCCGAGCAAGCCAGGGCGCTTGCCCGATGTGCCGAACAACGTTTGCCCGCCGATGACGAGGCCTGGGTCCGGAAGGCTTACCGGGCAGCGTTAGGGCGCGACCCGAGGAGTGAGGACCTGGACCGGGCTCTCGGGTTTCTCAAGGCGGCATCGGCCCTGACCGTCACCAGTCCGGGGCTGGCCGAGGAAGCTCGCTCCGGCTCGGCTGCCGATTCAGTAGTATCCGAGTCAGCCAGCCAGACGCTATCGCCGCGTGAGAAACTGGCCCAGGTGCTGCTGCTTTGCAATGAGTTCACCTTCGTCGATTGAGTGTCCAGCCTCGCGGACTGAGCCATGGTCAATAATCAGAGCCCCGATGCCATTTTCCAAGACTCGAGGGAACCCGCATGAGGCCCGAGCTTCAGTCTTCCATCGCTACTGGCCAGCTTAATCGCCGCGATTGGCTGGCAGGCGTCGGCTGCGGTTTCGGCGGCCTGGCACTGGCGGCAATGCTGGCCGACCGTGGCATGGCCGGTGACGGCACCACGGCAAAGCCCGCCGGACCGCGGTCGACCCACTTCGCCGCCAAGGTCAAGAACGTGATCCACGTCTTCCTGGAGGGGGGTCCGAGCCATGTCGACCTGTTTGACCCCAAGCCCGAGCTGTCGCGGCTCGATGGCAAGCCGATTCCGGTCCCCGGCGAGAATCGCAAGGCACTGGCCTTCGGCTCCGCCTTTCCCTTCAGCAAGCACGGGCAGTCCGGCCTCGAGCTGAGCAGCGCCCTGCCCCTGCTGGGCAACCTCGCCGACGACCTCTGCGTGATCCGCTCGCTGTACTGCGAGGAAGCCGCCCACGAGGCTGCGATGTTGCTCATGAATTGCGGCAATGCGCGGCTGGCCCGGCCCAGCGTCGGTTCGTGGTTGACCTATGGACTGGGCCGCGAGGATCAGAACCTGCCAGAATTCGTGGTTCTCTACAACGGCAACCCGCCCGTTAAGGGCGTGGAGAACTGGCAAGCGGCCTTCCTTCCGGCGACCTGCCAGGCCACGGCCGTCGACACCCAGCACCGCGACGTCGCGCGCCTGCTCGAGAATATCCACAGCCAGTTCGCGACGGCAGCCGAGCAACGGCTTCAGCTCGACATGCTGAACGACATCAACCGGCGTCATGCCGCCGAGCGGACCGACGACCCGCGACTCGAGGCCCGGATCAAGTCGTTTGAACTGGCCTACCGCATGCAAACCGCGGCGACCGACGCCTTTGACGTTGCCCGCGAGCCGGCTCCCGTCCGCGAGCTGTATGGAGACACACCCGTGGGGCGGCAGTGCCTGATGGCCAGGCGGCTGATCGAGCACGGCGTGCGGTTCGTCCAGGTTTATAACCCGGGCTGGGACCACCACGACACCCTGATCGACAATCTCCGTGAACAGGCCAAAGGGCTGGACCGGGCCCTCGCCGGACTGTTGACCGACCTGAAGCGACGCAGCCTGCTTGCCGAAACCCTGGTGGTGATTGGCGGCGAGTTCGGGCGTACTCCCGTGGCCGACGGGATCTTCGTCTCCAAGAAGCTCGGCAGGGGCCATAACAACCGTGGATTCACGACCATCCTGGCCGGCGGCGGTGTCAAAGGGGGCCATGCCCACGGCAAGACTGACGAGTTCGGCTTTCAGGCGGTCGAAGGCAAGGTGCATGTCCATGACCTGCACGCCACGATGCTTCAGCTTCTCGGGCTCGATCACCAGCGTTTGACGTACCGCTACGCCGGACGCGACTTCCGCCTGACCGACGTGCACGGAAATATCGTCAAGGAGATTCTGGTCTGAGACTGCTCGACCCGCCTGTCACGGCGGGCCGGCTGCGGCAGGCGGCAAGGCGGAGCGTGGGCTTCCCACGTTCGGGGCGGCCGCCAGTGCGGCACTGACGGCGAAGGGATGGGGATGTGACGCGGGCCCGCCCATGGGCATCGGCATGGGCGGTTGAGGGTGCGGTGTGGCCGGCGCGGTTCCTGGTTCCTGGGCACGTACGCCGGGAACGAACAGCTCAAGCAGTGGCTCGGCGCCCATGGCTACCTCGAGCGACAGCCGGGCAATCCGGTTGCGGAACATTGAGTAGAAGAAGATCGCGGGAATTGAGATGGCGATCCCCTCAAGTGTCGCGAAGAGTGCCGTGGAAATGCCGGCCGCAAGCTGACTGGCCTGCGGGGACGAGCCCTCAAGTGCGATGACGCGAAAGGCCATGATCATACCGTAGACGGTTCCTACCAAGCCGATCATCGGTCCCAGCGTCCCTACGGTCGCAAGGTAGGTCGTGCGATGCTCCATCTCCATGGTTGCATTTTCGTTGGCGAGTTCCATCGCACGCTGGGCCATGGGCAAGCCAACGGGAAGCTTTCGCACGCCCGCCGTCAGGATTCGCGCCAGTAGCGAGTCGTCGGCGATTAGCCGATGGTAAGCCTCACTGTACTTCTTCTGCTCCAGCAGCTCCTGAAGCTCGCGGACCAAGAGTCTTGGCATGGCAATCTCGGACCGGTAGCGGAGGGCCATCCAGATGACCAAGGCGAAGAGGTAGAAGGACATGGCCGAGATCACCAGACCGATTGGTCCGGAGGCTCGAGCCATCCAGGCCAGGAACGACTCGTTGCCACTGACTCGCGCCACTCCGGGTTTGTCCGGCGCCCCATTGCCTCCTTGCCCATCCCCTTCATCGGCGGCCGAGGTGACACGGCTGGGACGGGAGCCAAGGTCAGACGACTCCTGGGCCCGGGCGCTGCTCTGCGTCAGGGCGATGACACCCAGCCCGGCCGGCATGGGGCCCCAGACCAGAGCGAAGATCAAGAGTAGCCGGATCAATGCGGCCGAGGCTCGAAAGCAACCACGCAATGCCCTCACCGGATGCCCCCCTGGCCTGCTCGTTCACTTCAAAGTTTGACACAAGTCTCTACCGGCTCGAAATCTGCCACCAACAGCTCATGTCACCTTAGCGAATTCGATAAGGCCAAACAACGCGAACCGTCGATTTCACCTTTACGTCAGCCAATGCCGAGATAATATCTCGCCACCTTCCAGATCTTCACGTCGGCGTCAGAAACCACAAAAGCACGCGTGCTTGCGTTCAATAAGGGGCATTGCCATGTCTCGGATCACTCTGGGCGAGGATCGGTTTGTCACCGAGGCAAGCCGGCAGGAGTATCGCGGCCTCGAGGCTGGAGACATCCTCTACTTCCCGACGGCTCCGCCGCTGATCACTGCCGAGGAGCGGACTTTTCTTGTGACCCAGAGGCAAATTGACGGCTCCCTTTACAAGAATGTGAGCTACCGGCCAGGCGAAGATCGGCTCAGGGGCGTTGCTCAGAAAGACGTCGCCCAACTGAAGCGGGCGCAGGAAATCATGCGTGCGTTCTCAAGCCGGGCAATCGCGTTCATGACCTCATTTCTGAAGCATTATGCGTCTGCCTGGAAGATCGAGTACGCAAGTTTCCGGCCGATCGAGGAGCAAGGCCGCAAAGCGTCTTTGCATTCACGCAATGATTTGCTCCATTTCGACTCGTTTCCGACCCGCCCCTCGCACGGCGATCGCCTCTTGCGGATCTTCGTGAACATCCATCCCGAGCGGTCCCGGATCTGGATCACCTCCGACCATTTCGAGACCCTGGCGGGCCGGTTCGCGGACAAGGTCGGCCTGACCAGAACCCCGAGCCTGCTCGACGCCTGGAAGCGGGCGGTCGTGAAAGTCGGCTCGCGGATGGGATTGCCACTGATCGATCGACCGCCGTACGACGCCTTCATGCTCAAGATTCATCACACCATGAAGGAAGACGCGGCGTTTCAGGAGAGCTGCCACAAGGATCGCTGGGAGTTTCCCGCCGGCTCGGCCTGGATCGTCTTCACTGACGGCGCCAGCCACGCCTGCCTGAGCGGCCAGTACATGATGGAACAGACATTCATCGTCCGCCGCGCGGGCCTGGCTTGCCCCGACCTGGCGCCGATCTCGATCCTCGAGCGAATCGCGGGTTATCCGCTAGCGCGAAAGAGCGCGTGATTGCTTCACGGCGATCCGATGTGCCTCGGGTTTCGGCGCCATGGCCCTTGGTTTGGGCTGGGGTTTAGATTTGGGCTTGGCGGCCACCTTGCGATGAGCGGGAACGGGAGCCGTTGGTTTGACCGGCGTGGCCGTTGCAGTGCTCATGATCATCTGAACGATGGTTCCCGTCGTTGACGTCTGGAAGTTGTTATCTCCCTGGTAGATGGCGTAGATCATGTAGTTGCCTTTCGCCAGTCCTGAGGTCGTCAAGGTGGCCACGCCGTTAACGACGGGCGCTTCGCCGATCACCTGAGCCTGATCGTAGAACAGAACAAGCCCGGTCAAGGGAACCGAGCTGAGTGAGAATGAGCTTACATCAACGGTGAAAGTCACCGGCGAGGCTACTGTGGACCTGAGGAGCGGCCCTTCGAGCGCTGCGGTCGTCGTCGATTGCATGACCGTGTACGTGCCGTTCTTGTACGTGATGGTGTAATTCGTCGAACTGGCGCCTGAGACCGCGATTGGGTAGGCCCCGGGCAGGCTGTTTTCCGTCGCCGTGGTAAATAGGACCGGCTTTGTCATCAAGCTTGCAACCGTGTCGCCGTTGACCAGCCCAATGTAGCTGACACTCAGGCTCTGTTTGGTGCCGAACGATTGGCTGATGTTGTTGGCCTTGATCGTCAGCGGTGCAGGAGTGATTGTCAATGTGCCAGGCATGAAGGAAAAACGATAGTCCGTTGATTTGAGTGAGCCCACGTTGGGGATGATCTCATAGGAATTCCCCACGCCGCTGGTTGTACTGGATGTCGTCGTGAACGCCGGGGCCCCGGTCACACCGCTGGTCGCCAAGGTCTGACCGCCGATGAATCCGCTAATGGTGTCGGTAAAGGTTGGATCGGCTGCACCATAGACCCGGCTGTCGGCGTTGGCCGTGATGGTCAAGGTAGCCGGCGTGATCGTTAGCGTGCCAGGCTGGAAATTCGGGACATTGAGGACGTAATTCGGGTTGGCGATGGTCAGTGTGCCGAGCGTGGGAGTGATGGGGTACGTCCCCACCGCGCTGTCGATGTCGGCCTGAGTGGACAGCGTGGGCGCACCACTCGACTCGCTTTCAGCGGCGGAGACGGCAGTCTGCGGCTGGTCTTCAAGGACCAGTAAGTAGGCGAATGACGGGTTTGAAATATCATAAGACCGCTGGAGGTTCTGGGCGTGAACTATCAGCAGAGCCGGCGTGATTGTCAACGTGCCTGGCCCGCTGCTTTGAAGCGTGTAGTTGTTCGCACTCAGGGTGCCCAGGCCAACCGTAATCGGATAGACCCCCACGGAACTGCTGGCGTCGGCGGGCGTCGATAATGCCGGCGTGCCGGTCACGCCTCCGGTTGTCGCTGTCTCGCCGTTGACGAAACCGTTGATCGTGTAAGTCAGGGTAGGGTTGGCGACGCCGTAGGCGCGGGACGCGTTGACGGCCGCGACGGTCAAGGCAGCCGGAGTGACTGTGAGCGTTCCGGCCTGGAAGACAAACGTGTAGTCATTGGACTTGAGCGTTCCCATGGATGGCGTGATTGCGTAGGGCCCGACCGAGCTGGCCAGGGTCGCCGCTGAGGAAACGCCCGGCGTACCAGTCAGGTCGCTGGTCGCCTCGGTCTGGTTGTTGACAAACCCGGTGATGTTGCAGTTCAGCGTGGGGTTGACGGCGCCGTAGGCGCGGGTTGCGTTACCGGCCGTGACGGTCAGGACCGCGGGCGCCACAATCAGCGTGCCGGACTCGAACGTGAACGTGTAGTTCGGCGACCACAATTTCCCTACCTTGATCGTGATCGGGTAAGACCCGACCGGGCTGGTTGCGGTTGCGACGGTCGAAACACTTGGCGTACCGGTCAGGTCGGGACTCGACGCCGTCTCGCCGTTGACAAACCCGGTGATCGTGTAGGTTAGCAAGGGGTTCGCCGAGCCATAGACTCGTGTCAGGCTGTTGGCACTGATCGTCAGAGGCACCGTCTGGATCGTCAGCTTGCCGCGCACGAGCGGCGCGTTTACGAGGGTGTAGTTGGGGTCGGTGTAAGCCAGGCTGCCCAGATCGTGGATGGGTAGCCGTTCACGGCATCGGCGATTGCTCTTGGCTGATTTCGCGTCAACCGATAGCTTATTTTCATCATGGACGATCCCAAGCCGGGCGGCTGCCCACAATGTGCTGAGCTCCAAAAGAAGATCGCCGAGCTCACCGCGCGCCAGGAAAAGCTTGAAGCCGAGCTCGCTCGTGCGAAGAAGAATTCGTCCACCTCGTCCAAGCCACCTTCCAGCGATATCGTCAAGCCGCCAAAGCCTGCCCCCAAGGGAAAAGGTAAGCGCAAGCAAGGAGCACAACCGGGACACCCGCGTCACCAGCGACCCCCTTTTTCGCTCGATGAGATCGACAAGACGTGGGAGTATTCCTGGACGGCTTGCCCTGATTGCGGCGGTCACGTTGAGGTGAGCGACGAACTGCCTCGGATCGTCCAGCAGGTCGAGATCATCCCGCGTCCGATCGAGGTCAGCGAGCACCGCGGCATGGCTTGCTATTGCACTCACTGTAAGAAAACGCATTTTGCCCCAATCGATGAACCGGTGGTCCGGGCAGGTTTTGTCGGACCGCGTCTGAGTGCGTTGGTGGCCTATCTCAAAGGCGTTTGCCATTGCTCATTCTCCACCATTCGCAAGTTCCTGCGTGACGTCGCCTGTGTGACCATCAGTCGCGGTCAACTTGCCAAGCTCATCGCCAAGGTGAGCGAGAGCATGAAGGAGACATACGAACGGCTCTTGGGCATCCTCCCCGACGAATCGTTCCTGAATGTGGACGAGACCGGGCATAAGGACTGCGGCAAGCGCATGTGGACTTGGTGTTTCCGTGCCCCTCTCTTTACCATGTTCAAGATCGCACCGTCGCGGGGCTCTGAGGTATTGATCGAAGTTCTGGGCCGAGAATTTGACGGCGTTTTGGGATGTGACTACTTCAGTGCCTACCGCAAGTACATGGGCGACTGCGGGGTGCTTGTGCAGTTCTGCTTGGCCCACCTGATCCGCGATCTGAAGTTCTTGGCCGAGCATCCCAATCCCGAGAATCAGTCGTATGGTCGTCGAGTTCTGGAGGCCACGCGCAGGTTGTTCGATCTGATCCACCGACGCGACCTCATGAAGCCCCAGACGTTCACAAGCACGCTAGACCTCCTTGGCAAGGCGTTGTGTCGAACAGCCGTAAAGGACGTGCCCAGCACATCGGACGCGGCCAATCTTGCTCGTCGCTTTCGGAAGCACGGTGCAAGTTACATCAGGTTTATCACGACACCTGGCATCGAGCCGACCAACAACTTGGCCGAGCAAGCGATTCGCTTCGTGGTCATCGACCGACACATAACCCAGGGCTCGCGAAGCGAAACTGGACAGCGCTGGCTCGAGCGGATCTGGACGACAATCGCCACTTGCACCCAGCAAGGCCGTTCGGTTTTTGAGTTCCTCCTCGAAGCCGTCCGCGCGAACTTCCATGGCGAACCCGCTCCCACACTGGTCCCCAACACCAGTTGATCAACGCGAAGCCGCGTTCGTAAATTAGCTCAGGCGACCGCGAACGCTCCTCACGTCCCTCGCGCCGGTAATCTCTACGCCCAGCCCCTGAACGGTTACGCGATCACGATGTCGGCGGCGAAATTCGGCTGGCCCAGGGTCTGGCCTTCGAGGTCCGCCTTGGTATTGCCATTGAGATTGGCCGATGCTCCTGCCACGGCCATGGCCACTGGAGTCGGGCCCGGCATGGCCACCAGGATGGGATCATACGACGCAGTCGTGAACGTGCCGTTTCCCTGGTTCAGGAACACCCAGAGCTCTCCTCCACTATCTTTCTGGTCAGCCGCGATGATGTCCAATCCGTTATTCCCGCCCAGGTTTGCAAGTGCGACCGCCGAGAAAGATGTCGCGGGCGTGGCTATGTTGATAGGCGTCTGGAACGTACCATCGCCGTTACCCTGAGAGATGCTCAGGCCGCCCGACGTCGTAGCGGTGACGAGGTCGAGAATGGGATTTCCGTTTGGGTACGAGTCGCCGAAAATGTCACCGATAGCGACCGCGGCGTTATTGTTATTGGCCCCGGCGCCGTTGTCGAACAACGAGGGCGAGCCATAATTGAGCAGGCAACGTTCTTCCAGAGGATCGAGCAGGGGTCTTGCCCGGCGAAATCTTCGGCCATGGCGAGCACGAACCAGACCAGACACAGCGAACGGACGCCCGAAGATCGTCTGCGGCCTTATAATCGAGGAACTGCCATTCATCGTAGAACGTCCGCGGCGACAAGCCGGCTTTCACCGCGCGCAGTCATTGGGCGCGATTGGCCTGCGTTGCAAGCCTAGTGCTCCGTCCAATCTAAACTTGTGGGTCGAGCCTCTTCAATTTCTCGCGGAATTCCCTGGAACCTGCCTGCCCCAGCCCCCAGATTTAGCGTGGATAAGGCACTAGGTCACCGCCCAGCCCGGTTCAAACGCTCCCAGATCATTTCTGATGGACATCGGTCGAAGACAGGTGTATACTAGCCCTTCTTTGGCTACTGACCGATGGCCTACTGCTAGAAGGGAACCACCCAGGGATGGCCACATCGGACATCGTGATCCGGGGGGCGCGCGAGCACAACCTCCGCGATGTCTCACTCACTCTGCCCCGGGGTCGACTGATCTGTTTGACGGGGGTTTCCGGCTCGGGCAAGAGCTCGCTCGCGTTTGATACTCTTTATGCCGAGGGGCAAAGGCGTTACGTCGAGAGCCTATCGAGCTACGCACGCCAGTTCCTGGGGCAGATGCCGAAGCCCGAGGTTGACCGGATCGATGGTCTGTCACCATCGATCTCGATCCAGCAGAAGACCGGCGGCCGCAACCCTCGCTCGACCGTCGGCACAATCACCGAGATCAACGACTACCTCCGCGTTCTTTTCGCCCGGGTCGGCCAGGGGCATTGCCCCCAGTGCGACCGGCCCGTGGCGGCCCAGACCCGTGAGCAAATCGTGGCACGAATCCTCGAACTGCCGACCGGCACGGCATTTCAGGTCCTCGCGCCGGTCATTCGCGGTCAGAAGGGCGAGTACAAGGATCTCTTCGCCGACCTCGCTCGCGCGGGTTATGTGCGAGCGCGGGTCAACGGCCAGGTCTACAACCTGTCCGATAATCTCTCGCTCGACCGTCAGATCAAGCATCACATCGAGGTCGTTGTTGACCGTTTGAAGTCAGGTCCGAGCACCCGAACACGGCTGGCCGAGGCGGTCGAGCAGGCCCTTAAGCTGGGTGAAGGGACAGTTATTGTCACAGTGGACGGCCAGCCCGATCTGCTGCTCTCCTCGCATTACGCTTGTACTTATTGCGGTCTGAGCTTCGACCCGCCGAGCCCCCAGCTTTTCAGCTTCAACAGCCCGCAGGGCATGTGCCTGGCCTGCGATGGACTGGGCGTGCGGCATGACTTCGACCCGGATCTTCTGGTTCCCGATCCCGATCTGTCGGTCTGGGAAGGGGCAATCGCTCCCGTTGGGCCGGTCAAGGACGTGGGCAAGTGGCGGCGGCATCTGTTCGAGGGGGTCGCTGCCAACTTCGAGGCTGACAAGGATGGCCCGAGCAAGGGAACCATGCTCAAGGGGCCCTGGCGCAAGCTCGACGAACGGTTCCGCAACATCTGGCTTTACGGGGCCGGCGAGCGGGTCATCGTGCATCACTGGAAGAACCGGCGGCGGATCTGGTCGCACGCCGAGAAGTGGGAGGGAGTGGCCACCGAAATGCTGGCTCGCTATCTCAAGTCGGCCGGCGGTCCCACCCGGGCCCAGCTTGAGCCGTTCATGCGCAGCATGACCTGCCCCGAGTGCCGGGGTGCCCGGCTCAATCCCCGCGCACGAGCCGTGCGCGTGGGCGGCAAGTCACTCGTCGAACTGGGCGCCATGCCCATCGGCCGCGCTGCCCAGTTTTTCGATGCCTTGGCCGGGGCGACCGACACGGAAACCAACGGCAAACCTGTCGACCTCATTCCCCTTGATGCCGTCTCACGCACCATCGCCGACGAGCTGTTGAAAGAGATCCGGGGCCGACTCAAGTTTCTTAACGACGTGGGCTTGCATTACCTGACGCTTGACCGGGCAGCACCTTCGCTTTCCGGTGGCGAGGCCCAGCGCATTCGCCTGGCAAGCCAGGTCGGGGCCGGGCTGGTGGGCGTCCTCTACATTCTGGACGAGCCCTCGATCGGTCTCCATCCCCGCGATAACGACCGTCTGATCGCCACCTTGCAGCGGCTGCGCGACGTGGGCAACACGGTCATCGTTGTCGAACACGACGAGGACACGATGCGCGCGGCCGACTGGCTGGTCGATTTTGGACCTGGCCCAGGGGTCAAGGGAGGCGAGATCGTTGCCCAGGGCACGCTCGCCGACCTGGCCCGATCGCAGCCGAGCCTCACCGGAGCCTACCTGGCCGGCAAGACGGCCATCGCGGTACCTGCCGCGCAAGACCCCCGATGGCCGTTGCCTGACAGTCCGGGGCGCACGCCACAACAATCTCAAGAACGTGGACGTCGCCTTTCCACTGGGTCTGTTCATCGGCGTGACAGGCGTGAGCGGCTCGGGCAAGAGCTCGTTGGTTGGCGACATACTCCGCGAGGCACTGGCACGCGACCTCAATGGCGCTGAGGGCTCACCGGGGGCACACGATAGGATCGAAGGGATCGACCAGCTCGACAAGGTCATCGACATCGACCAGTCGCCGATCGGTCGCACTCCCCGCTCCAACCCGGCCACCTACATCAAGCTGCTGGACCAGGTCCGCGATCTATACACGAAGCTGCCCGAGGCCCGTGCCAGGGGCTACCAGCCGGGCCGCTTCAGTTTCAACGTTCCCGGCGGGCGGTGCGAGGCCTGCGAGGGTAACGGTTCCAATCGTCTGGAGATGGATTTTCTGGCCGATGTCTGGGTCACCTGCCCGGTCTGCGAGGGAAAACGGTTCAATCGCGAAACCCTCCACGTCCGGTTCAAGGGGAAGAGCATCAGCGATGTTCTGAACATGGATGTCCAGGAAGCGCTCGAGCATTTCTCCAACGTGCCCAAGATTGCGGCCATGCTGCAAACCCTGCACGACGTCGGCCTCGACTACATCAAGCTGGGCCAGCCCTCACCCACTTTGTCCGGTGGCGAGGCCCAGCGTATCAAGCTGGCTCGAGAGCTTGTCAAGAAGAGCACCGGCAAGACGCTCTACATTCTCGATGAGCCGACGACGGGACTGCATTTCGACGACGTGAAGAAGCTGCTGGAGGTGCTCCACGGGTTCAAACAGCAAGGCAACACCGTGGTCGTCATCGAGCACAATCTCGACGTGGCCAAGACGGCTGACTGGATCATCGACCTGGGGCCAGAAGGAGGCGAGGACGGGGGCCAGATCATTGCCGAAGGAACGCCGGAGCAGGTTGCGCAGGTTGCCGCGAGCTACACGGGAGCGGCCCTGCGCAGGGCCCTCAATCCCGATCATTCCCGCCGCGTTGGTAGGGCCGCGATGAGCAAGGCCAGTCGCGGCGCGGGGAATCGGAGATCGAGCTCGTCCGAGGAGGGGCTGGATGCCATCTCGGTGCGCGGTGCGCGGCAGCACAACCTCAAGGGCATCGACCTGGACATCCCCCGGCACAAGATGACGGTTTGCAGCGGGCCTTCCGGCTCGGGCAAGAGCTCGCTGGCCATCGATACGCTCTATGCCGAGGGCCAACGGCGTTATGTCGAGAGCCTCTCAAGCTACGCCCGCCAGTTTCTGGCTCCGCTCCAGAAACCCCGGGTCGAGCGGATCAGCGGGCTGTCGCCAGCGATCAGCATCGAGCAGAAAACGACAAGCAAGAGCCCCCGCTCGACGGTCGGTACGGTCACCGAGATTCACGACTACCTGCGCATTCTGATGGCTCGGCTGGGACATCCCCATTGCCCCAAGTGCGGCATTCCGATCGGCACCCAGACCGCCGACGAGATCGTCGAGAAGATCCTCCACCTGCCGGAGGGCACAAAGGTCTTCGTCATGGCACCCGTGGAACGGCGTGACGGCGAGGCCTACGAGACACTCTGGGACGAGCTGCGAGCCTCGGGTTTTGCCCGCGTCCGCGTGGACGGTAAGTCGATCGACCTGGACAGCCCACCCAAGCTGAGCCACCGCAGGAAGCACCGGATCGAAGTGGTGGTCGACCGGGCGGTCGTGCGTCGATCGACGCGCTCTCGCCTGGCCGATTCCGTTGAATCGGCGCTCGACCTGGGCAAGGGGGTGCTTCACGTTGCACGGGTCGGTGACTCCGACAATGAGCCCCACTGGCATGTGGACCGTTACAGCCAGCATCGTTCATGTGACCGTTGCGGACGGAGCTTTGAAGAGCTCTCGCCGCATCACTTCTCGTTTAACAGCCCGCTGGGCTGGTGCCCTGTCTGCGAGGGCCTGGGCACGCAGCAGGGGGCCAACCCGGCCGTACTCGTGCCCGACCCCAGGCGCAGCCTCCGCGCGGGGGCCGTCGACGTCTGGCCGGGAATCACGGACAACCCCCTTTTCGGCAGGATGATCACGGCCCTGGCGGAGGCTGAGGGAATCGATCTGGACCTCCCCTTCGACGACCTCGAGGGCAAGCATCGACGGATCATACTCCATGGTGCAGGCGATACCTGGTGTACCCTGCCGCCCGACCCCGCAGCGAGCCGGCCGGGGTTTTCGTTCCAGTACAAGGGCCTGTTCCCGGCCATCGAGGAAGCTGCGCGGGTATCGTTCGTCTACCGCTGGAAACTTCAGGGAATGGTCGATGATGTTCCGTGTGCTGCCTGCATGGGCGCCCGCCTGCGCGACGACGCGGCGGCCGTGCGGTTTCATGGCAATACCATCGACCAGATCAGCCGCTGGCCGCTCGGTACCGCGCTTGACTTCTTCAAGGGGATGCGGCTGACTGATGATGAAAAGCATATAGCCGGCGATCTCGTGCGGGAGATTCGCGATCGGCTAACGTTTCTCGTGGATGTTGGCCTTGACTATCTGAGCCTGGCCCGCGGGACTCCCACACTCTCTGGTGGTGAAAGCCAACGCATCCGTTTGGCCAGCCAGATCGGCAGCGGTCTGACCGGTGTGCTCTATGTGCTCGACGAACCGACGATCGGCCTGCACCCGCGCGACAATAGCCGGCTGCTGGGAGCGTTACGGCACCTGCGTGACCTGGGCAACACTTTGGTTCTGGTCGAGCATGATCGAGAAATCATCGAGTCGGCCGACCACCTCGTCGATTTCGGGCCCGGCTCGGGTCAATTCGGCGGCACAATCACCGCCTTTGGCTCACCGAAAAAGGTCAAGGCCGCGGCGAAGTCGTTGACCGGGCAATATCTCAGTGGCAAGGCTGCGATCAGGGTGCCGACGAACCGTAGGCCAGCCAGTACCGCGGACGCTGTTCCAGCAATCGTGATTCGAGGCGCCCGGCAGAACAACCTCAAAAACCTCGACGTCCGCATCCCGTTGGGTGTGGTCACCGTCGTTACGGGTGTGAGCGGATCAGGCAAGAGCTCGCTGGTCGAGGATATCCTGTGGAAGGCCGCCGCCAAGACCCTACATCGCGCCGGGCTTACTCCCGGTGCCCACGAGGCCATCGAGGGTCTGGACCGGATCGATAAGGTAATTAGCGTTGACCAGACGCCCCTGGGGTCAACACCAAACTCGACGCCTGCCACTTATTCCGGCGTGTTCGACTTGATTCGCGAGCTCTTCTCCAAGCTTCCCGAGGCCAAGGTCCGCGGTTACACGTCGCGCAGGTTCAGTTTCAACATGGCTGGTGGCCGCTGTGAGACCTGCGAGGGCGCCGGGCAGAAGCGGATCGAGATGCACTTCCTGCCCGATGTCTGGATCACCTGCGACGCCTGCGGCGGTGCGCGGTTCACACCCGAGGTGCTGGCAATCAAGTTCCACGGCAAGACGATCGCCGACGTTCTTGACATGTCGGTCGACGGGGCACTTGAGCTCTTCGGTAGCGTGCCGCGAATTCGCCGGACCTTGCAAACTCTGCATGACGTAGGCCTGGGATACATACCCCTGGGACAGGCCGCGCCCACGCTTTCAGGCGGTGAAGCCCAGCGCATCAAGCTGGCCGCTGAGCTGTCGCGTCCAGATACGGGCAAAACGCTCTATATTCTCGATGAGCCGACGACGGGACTGCACCTTGACGATGTCAACAAGCTACTCGAGGTTATCCACCGCCTTGCAGACTTAGGCAATACCGTGGTCGTCATCGAGCACAATCTCGAAGTGATCAAGACAGCCGACTGGGTCCTCGACCTCGGACCTGAGGCGGGTGCTGCGGGCGGCGAACTCGTCGCAGAAGGCCCTCCTGACGAAATTGCGCGAAATTCACGTAGCCAGACTGCGAAGTTCCTTCGGGATCTGCTTTCAGCCGGCCCGTTTGAAGAACGTCCCAAATTCGATCCCAAGGCCGCCGCCCGCGAGGCGCTCAAGTTGGCACATCCAAGCGGCTCGAAGGTTCCGTTCGGGAGCGATGGAAAAGAGCCAAGAAAGGGGAAGAGTAAAATTGGAACTAAACCTCAAACTGAGGTGTTAACCAACGAGCCTCTGCCTTCCGCACAAGCCCCCTGGGAGGTTGACGGCCGCAGGTGGCACACACGTGACCGTGTTGCCCGTAACGGTCGCCCAGCTCGCTGGGAAGGTCAGATTCTCGAGATTATCGTCGATAGGATCGAGACGTTGGGAGCCGGTCGTTTTGCGCCGACCGAATGGTCAGAGCGCGGAGTCGTCCGGATTAACTGCGCAGAGCCTCAAGCGAAAAGCGGCTTTCCGTTCTTCCACGCGACAACCTCGGGCGAGTGGGTCGTCAGTCTCCGCTTCTTCGTCCCCCGCAGCACGTTCAAACTGGAGTCGCTGGAAAACACGCTCGGACTCGTTCCATTCCATGAAAGCAAAACTCCTGTGCTTAGCGATGCTCCGCGGATCAAAGTCGAACCTCTCAGCGGGTTGATGCAAGAGATCACCATTACTGCCCATTCGGCGACCGAGTTCGAGTCCCCTGCTTTTGACGCATTCCTGACCAAGGCCGTGGCGGCGATACTCGGCCGTAGCAAGTCAGGCAAGCTCAAAAAGGCCAGCGAGTTGTAACGCAGGGGCGAGATTATCTGAATTCTCTGCGTACGAACCTTGCTTGGCCCCACCAGGATTGGCAATGTCTCTGTGTCGCCTGCCCTTTCCGATGGGGGGCTTCATGGCGTATCATTCAGATGTTGTGAAGGATAAACGGGCGACCGAAACGGGGCACCGAGATCGCTCGGGTCGCGTTGGCACTGGCGAGCCTGGCCCGCGTAACGGCAATCGGAGTGCCGCGCTGGACATCGTCGTCGCCGCGGGCCCGAAGCGAGGCTAGCAGAACATGACGCGACGCTCCCGAGGCCGTGAAGTCGCCCTTCAGGTGCTCTACCAGGTCGAGCAGAACCCCGGCGTCCCTGTCACCGAGGTCCACCAGTTTATCAACCGCCGGACCTTGGGTGAGCAAAAGCTAGTCGAATTCACCGCAGGACTCATCACAGGGGTCCGGGAACATCAGTCCCAGATCGATGCAATGATCCAGGAAGTCGCCGAGAACTGGCGACTGGACCGGATGGCTGCCATTGATCGCAACATCTTGCGGCTAGGGGCTTACGAGGTCCTCTTCTGCCCCGAGGTCCCGGCCAAGGTGGCCATTAATGAAGCCCTGGAACTAGCCAAGCGCTACAGTACCTCTCAATCGAGCCGCTTCGTCAACGGAATCCTTGATCGGGTTCTCCAACTCCACGCCGCACGTCAGGCCAATGCCGAGAATGAGGTCCGAGGTGAAAGTCTGGCAGGGAGTGAAGCCGACGAAAGCCCGGCCACGACGCTGATCTCCAGGCCCAAGGATGGCACCGAACTTGAAGCGCAACAATGACGAACGGATTTCCTGGACTGCAGACTGTCCCGTTGTCGCCGAAACCTCGAATTAAGGCCAGCGCTGACCTCCACGTGCATACAACTCATTTCGACAGAATACGCTCTCTAAGCGAGGTGCTTAACGCGGCTGCCAGCGCAACTTGGTGGCACTGGCGATCACCGACCACGATACGCTCTCGGCTTTTGCCGGTGCCCGGCCGGAGGCCGACCGGCTAGGTTTCGAACTCGTGTCCGGAGTCGAGTTGACCTGCAAATCGAACGACCGCGAAGTTCATTTGCTTGGCTATTTTCTGGCCGCTGATACCGCTACTTTTCTAGTCGCACTTGGGCGGCTCCGCGCGAATCGAAAACTGAGGATGCAAGCCATCGCAGAGAAATTACGGATTCACAGCTTGGTTCTCTACCTGAATGCGCGGAGGCAGGCGTTTCCCCGTGCTGGGCTGGGCAGACGTCATGCCGCGCTCTGCTTAACGCGGAGCGGTCAGAGTGCCAGCATACGCGAGCTGTTTGCAAGCTTGCTGGGGGATCATTGCCCGGACTTCGTGCCAAAGCCACGGCTTGATGTCTTCAAAGCCATCCGCCTTATTCGAGGCGCTGGCGGCGTTGCAGTGCTTGCCCATCCGCCCTACAACATGCGGCTGGAAACTCTTTGTCAACTCGCGGCTTCGGGCCTGGGTGCTATCGAGTTAGCTGGGCCAGGTATCTTCAGCCGCTTGAGCCGGCGATTTCTTGCATGGGCAAACGAGTTGCAACTCGTGCCGCAGCAGGGAGCGATTTCCATGCTGCAGACCGTCCCGGTTGCTGGATCGGCTCGACCACAACTTCGGCGATGCATCTGGAGTGCCTACGACAAGCTCGACCTGCGATTCCATCTTCGGAGAGCTTGGCTGAGTCGTTAAAATCCTAAAAAACGTGGGCTTCGACCAAGGACAGACATGCCGATCAAAGAACTACTCGAACGATTCAAGAAAGGGCTAGCCCGAACAGCGCAGTTGTTCAACATTCGCACTTGGTTCAATCACAAGGTGGACCAGTCGTTTCTCGACGATCTGGAAGCCCGCTTGATCCAAGCCGACGTGGGTGTTGTGGCTACGGGCCGAATCATCGATCGCGTTCGTGAGGGGTACGCCAACAAGACAGTGGACGAGAACCTGGTCACTTTCGTCAAGGAAGAACTCAAAGCACTTCTCGAAGACTCTAATCCTGGCGTCCTGGCGGTCGCGGCGAAGAAACCGAGCGTCTACCTGATTGCCGGGGTCAACGGCTCAGGCAAGACCACCTCGATTGCCAAGCTAGCGCAGCGGCTCAAGGAACAGGGCCAGTCGATTGTGCTCGGTGCCTGTGATACTTTCCGGGCCGCTGCCGCTGATCAACTTGAGATCTGGGCCAACCGCGCAGGTTGCGAGATCGTCCGAAGTGCCTCGGGGGCCGACCCAGCAAGCGTTGCTCACGACGCCTGCCAACGCGCCTTGGCTCGCAGCATTGATGTATTGATCGTGGACACCGCTGGCCGCTTGCATACTCAGACGCACCTAATGCGTGAGCTCGAGAAGATCAAGAGCGTGATTCAGCGGCTCATCCCCGGTGCTCCGCACGAGGTATTACTGGTCCTGGACGGTACCAACGGTCAGAACGCGATCCGCCAGGCCGAGGTATTCACGAAAAGCATCGGCTGTACAGGCGTCATCTTGACCAAGCTCGACGGCACTGCCAAAGGGGGTGTTGTCGTCGCCGTCCGCCAAACCATGAAACTCCCGATTAAGTTCATCGGTGTCGGCGAAGGCCTCGACGATTTGCAACCCTTCGATGCCGAGACCTTCGTCGAGTCGCTGTTTTTGTAAAGGATTTGCCCTGTCTTCAAACTCACCCGATGGTAGCAACTCGCGATTGATGAACCAGGAAACGCGCTGGCAGTATTTGTTCAGATTCGCTGAGGAATGAGCAAGAAATAACTTCTTACTGATTTCAGGACGGATCGGGAACGGCCCGGTAGTTCCATTTGGGGAGAAATGTCAGCCGGCGTGCGCAAAACCGGGTCTTCCGCACTTTCGGTGACGGACGCTCATAGATGGAGCGTCACCTGGCAATTTTCAGCCAGGTACGACCATATCTCGGAGGGGCCACTTGATCCCATCTGAACTCCTGGCTGTGCCTGCGGACAGCAGCCTCGTTCGCTGTGCGCACGATGATGAGCTCATCGCGATCTTCATCGCAATGGCTGCCTCGACCGCTCCGTGTCCCGACTGCGGGAACGATTTTTCCGCGTTCATAGCCGTTACACGCGCCGGCTTGCTGACCTCCCTTGCTTCGGCCCTCCAGTCCGACTGGAACTAACTGTCCGGCGATTTCGTTGCTCAAGTCCTGAGCGCCGTGCCGCATCTTCGCCGAACGCCTTCCCGGTTTCGCCGCCAAGTACGCACGGACGACCGACCGCCTCCGGCGGTTCCACGAGGCCATAGGCTATTCGCTGGGCGGAGCTGCCGGGTCCCGTCTCGCCGTGCTCATCGCCATTTCCACCAGCCCCGATACACTGCTCCGCCGGGTCAAGCAGTTAAAGAACGTACCGGAGCCTCCGCCGTGCGTTGTGGGGTATCGACGACTGGGCGTAGTGCAAGGGGCGCCGCTACGGCACCATCGTCGTGGACCTGGAAGCAAGCAACGTCGTCGACCTCCTGCCCGACCGCGACACGAAAACTGTGGCAGTGTGGCTCAAAGGAACGGGCAGGAATTAAGCAGTAGTTTCCACGAAAAACCGCACAATCGTGTCTCTCGCAGACGGCCCCGTGGCTCTCGTGGTGTTTTGCTTCAGACGGAAATGGAGAAACGCCACGACCGAGTTATAGTAAAACTCGGGAGGAGTTTCTCCGATGCGAAAGCCTCGCAAGAACTATACGCCCGTCGAGAAGGTCGCCATCCTCCGGCGGCATCTGATCGACCGGGTACCCATCTCCGACCTCTGCGACGAGTACCAGCTCTCGCCCACTCTGTTCTACGCTCTGGCAGAAGCTGTTCTTCGAGAATGGTGCCTCTGCCTTCGAGCGCAAGAGCGGCTCGGCCGAGCAATCGCACCTGCGGACCATCGCCGCGCTGCGGGATAAGCTCCAGCGCAAGAACGAGGTCGTCGCGGAATTGATGGAAGAACATATCCAACTAAAAAAAGAGCTTGGGGAACTCTGACCAGCGCCTGGGTTCCCCACGACGTACGCGACGCCATCGTCGATTACGTCACCTATTGGTCCCAGCGTACCGAGATCCCCGTCCAGGCGATTCGTCGCCTGGCTGGGAGTCGCCGCGAGCAAGTTTTACGACTGGCGCGTCCGGTATGGCTTGGCCAATGAACACAACGCGTTGGTCCCGCGCGATTGGTGGCTCGAGGACTGGGAGAAGAAAGCCATCATTGACTTCCACGCCGGTCATCCACTCGAAGGCTACCGCCGGCTCGCCTTCATGATGCTCGACGCCGACGTCGTCGCCGTCAGCCCCTCCAGCGTCTACCGCGTGCTCCGCGACGCTGGATTGATGAAGGCTCACAACAGCAAACCTTCACTCAAAGGGAAAGGCTTTGTTCAGCCCTTGCGGCCACACGAACACTGGCACGTCGACATCACGTACATCAACGTCGCCGGGACGTTCTTCTACCTCTGCAGCCTGCTCGACGGCTGCAGCCGGTTTATTGTCCACTGGGAGATTCGTGAGAGCATGACCGAGGCTGAGGTCGAGACGATCATCCAACGGGCTCGCGAGCGGTTTCCCGACGCGCGGCCCCGGATCATCTCGGACAACGGGCCGCAGTTCATCGCCAAGGATTTCAAGGAGTTCATCCGGATCTGCGGAATGACTCACGTGAGAACGTCACCATACTATCCTCAAAGCAATGGAAAGATGGAGCGGTGGTACAAGACCCTGAAAGGAGACTGTATCCGAGTCAAGACTCCGCTGAGCCTGGACGACTCCCGGCGGATCGTCGCGGAGTTCGTGGCGCATTACAACGAAGTCCGTTTGCACAGCGCGATCGGCTATGTCGACGCCCGCGGACAAGTTGGCCGGTCGCGAACGGGTGATCTTCGCCGAGCGAGATCGCAAGCTGGATGCGGCGAGAGAAAGGAGACGAGCTGCCCGCGAGGCGAGTCGAGCCGCCGTGTGATCTTGACGCAACAGGCCATTGCCTGGGTCGTCACGCGGCGCTACGATGAATGATGGCCTGGGCGGAGGATAGGGCTCCGTGGCGACACGACCCGAGCGCCGACCCAGGGACCAAGACCGAAGGAGGGCGGCACGATGCCGCCCTGTCTTTCCCTTCGGGATTGGTACGAAAGCGGTAAATCTTTGTCATTCTGATCAAGCGTACAGACTACCTTATCTCCCAACCCCGGTTTCTCCATTTCACGCTGAACCATTACACTTTGACAAACCGAGGACAGAAATCGACAAGCAGAACGTGGACTAGGCGAAAGAATGAGATTCTGAATCGGATCTATTCGAGTAGCGACCTGCTCCTCCTCGCCGATATCGGCACCAATGTAGTATGCAACCAGCAGAATTTTCGCATGGTGCCTAGACATCGGATGCCATATCGCCACTTCCCAGCAGCCCCACGATCGACTCCTCTTCCGTCGCCCTCTCAGGCGTATCACATCCTATGTCCAGGATACGCTATTCTTGGTCATTGCACATTGGGAAGGTTATGACCGAGTCACCCGCAGAGTCAGTGGGCACAAAGGTGGGCTCAAAGAGAAAAGCTAAAAATTTTCCTCGTTGCTATCGACGCATTGGGCCAGACTACGAAGCGAGTTCCGATAGAGCGAAATTCTTCTTGCCAGGACTGACGCAGGCCTTTCAATCTTGCAAGATGGTCGCTTGAGCAAGGAGGCCGGTGGCCGACGACAAGGCGACAAGGTGTAATCTACGCTGAGAGTCTATCCGCAAAATGCTCAGGTTGCTAACCTCAAGGGGCTATAGAATTTCGCATGATTTACGTGCAAGGATGCACCCATGGCGTCAACACCCACTCGCAAGTCCTATCCCTCGGATCTCACTGACGCCCAGTGGACCATCTGGAGCCGATGGCCCCGGCGGCGAACCAGGGCGGAAGACCGCGCGAAGTCGAGATGCGGGAGTTCGTCAACGCGATATTTTACATCAATCGTAGCGGCTGCCAGTGGGACATGCTGCCGCACGATTTGCCCCCCAAGAGCTCTGTCTACGCTCACCTCGCCGAATAGCGTACGACGGCACGTGGCAAAAGTTGGTCGATGCGTTGCGGGACGAAGGTGCGGACGGAAATCGAAGGGCGTGAGGCCACGCCGAGTGCCGGAAGCATCGACAGTCAATCGGTGAAAACCGCGGGGCAACCTGCTGGCGACACAGGGTACGACGGAGACAAGAAGATCACCGGTCGCAAGCGTCATTTCGCGGTGGAAACGTTGGGTTTGCTGTTGGCGGCGGTGGTGACCGGCGCGGCGATCGACGATGCCGCGGTGCCCCTGCGGTGCTCGGGCAACTCAACGCCGAGAGATTTCCAGACTGAAAGTGATCGGACGGACAACAAGTATCACAACCAGCAAGCTCCTGGAATGGGTCATATGGAGATACGGCCGCCGATGGTCGCTTTAGGCGGCGAACGCCACGAGGGGACGAAGGGTTCTCGTGCTCCTTGCGAAGCGTTGGGTTGTGAAACGGACCCATGCTTGGATTGGACGCTGCCGAAGGCACAGCCGCGACTACGAACGGTACACCAGTTCGAGTGCCGCGATGATCCAGATGACTTTGATCGGGACTATGCTGCGGCGATTATCGCCATCTTCACATGCAGTTAAGTTCAAATACCGAAATGTTGCCTAGATCCTGGGGAAAACCAGGGAAATCTGAGACTTTAGCGAGATTACCGGGTCAAATCACTGAAAAAACTCAGACCTCCTGATCTGCGGGATTTTGATCTGGGGCCGAGTTCGGGATTTCGGCTTCGCCTGCGATTGAGTAGAGGAGTCGCAAATTTGTGCCCGGATACGTGAACTCGGCCGCGTTGAGATGTTCCAGCAATTGCGCGATCGCTCTGTTGGAACGCGGGTTCGACATCGGATGAACCTGCACACGGAGAAGACCGTGCTCCAGATCAGGGAGCAGATCGGCCTCCGAGCGAAACAGATCGCGCAACAAGCTACGACCGTCGTCGGGCCGGGCCAGCGCCTCGCGCACGATCGATGCCATCGCCGTCTCGGCGCGATAGGCGATCATCTTCACCGTATCCACCAGTTGCTTACGGCTGGGAGCCAGACGCTCGAACCTTTCCGTTTCAGGCAGCTCGTCCCACTTCAGGTGGCTGGACGTCGTCTTCATCTGATCGTTGATGTCCGTCAACTCCTTCTCGAACTGCTCGATCGCTTCCACCACTTCGGCTTTGCGCTTCTCCCATTTGGCCAGCGCCGCACTCGTCGGATTCCGGGTGCAATGTGAGAGCCGCAAAGCGGGCCTGTTGATGGGTCAGCTTGGATTTGACCGAGCGTCTCCGGCGATCCAGTTCGCGCCACTTGGGGTTGACCACGGATCGCTTGGTCTCAGGAATCTCCTCGGTGCGATACTCGTTAAGTAGGTCGATAGCAAAGTGTTGCATCATGTAACGCAGGAAGTTTTCCTGGGACCATCGACTGAACAGCCGGACAGAATCCTCCAGTGCCGACTCGCCGAAGACCGTGCTGACCAGGCTGACCTGGTGCCCGCTCTCGGTCAGCTTGCGGATCTCCCGCATCCAGAGTCCCTTCTTCCTGTCGCCGATCCAGGCGCCCCGCTCGGCCAGTTTCAGCGACACCCGCTCGCCGTTGGGCAGCGTCGTTTCGATTCCTTGAACTCGGTGGTCGGCCAATCGTCCTTGGGGAATTTGTGGTAGGTGATGCAAGCGATGCGGTGTGTCTGCCACATCTCCTTGAAGAATTCCGGGCTGTACCCTTCGCGGTCGAACACGATGACAAAGCGTGCACGATAGCGGTCGGCTTCGAGTTCCTCCGCACTCGGTTGGCCGGGAACGTCTCGAGCAGACGCGGCACGATGTCGCTTCGTAACACCTCGAGCAAGCCATGGTCGATCGGCCGTTCTACCGCGAAGAAAGGCTGGCCGAGAACGTCATTGACCCAGTAATCGGTGGTCCCCCGCAGGCACAATCGCTGTCGCGAGACATAGCGTTTGGGCAATGCGGTCTGGTCCCCGTGATAGAGACGGACATGGCCATCGACATACAACGTACCGGCCAGTTCCGGCGCGGCCTCCAGCCAGTCTTTGGATAAGAGACCAGCCCATCGTCCAGGGGCGTCGTCGAGGCTCAGGGAAGCCAGCTTGTGCCGCAGACAACGGACTTCGGGAACACGGTCCAGCCCCAGCAGCTTGCCCAACTCGCCCGGGGGTTGGTACTGCAACTGCTCGACGGCCTTGATGCGGCACAGCGCCATGTAGGCCAAGAGGATGATCACGTGCAGCGTACTGTAGTAGCCGCGTAATTTGCCAGGCAATCGTGGATGTGTCGAAACAGTCCGTTCTCCGCCAGGGCCGGCAGGGCACACAGCACGCCGCCAAAGGAGACATCGCGACAGGTCTCAAAACGGGTCGGGGCCCCGTCGAGAAGTCCCATGCCGCCCAGACGCGTTCATCGGGTCGAGTGCAGGCTGTTCCCATTTCGGCGGCGGCATCAAGGGTGGCCCGCGTGGACTTATCGGTGGCAGCCGGGGGCTGTGCGATGGAGCTTTTTTCGGGTGTTGGCCCCCCCGGTTGGGGGGCAGGGCCGGATCAGTCGTCCCTGCTGAATGGCCTTGCGGAGCGTGTCGGGCTTGAGGCCCAGTTCCTTGGCGATTTCCCTTGGGCTCAAACCAGCCGCCAGCAACTGTTGTGCTTGGGCCGCGACCTCGGGCGTGAGCACCGAGGCCCCGCGCGGCGCACGAGGCGTGTAGAATGCTCCACGCCTCCGGCGCGATAGGCGATGACACTGCGAATGACGCTATTCTTCGAGACGCCGAAGACTCGCACGATGTCGACCTGGCGGCAAGCCCCTTGGCAGATCAGTTGAGCGGTAAACATCCGGAAAGCGCGATGGTCATTCTCGGCGTGCTGGAATACCGGTTGGACGCCGCAGAAGTAGATCCATTGGCCATTTTCGCGTACAACGCTGATCGAATCGCTGATCCGCGTGGCACCGTCGGCGATGAGCGGCAATAATGCTTGGGGAATGGTACCTTCCTCCTGGTATGTGCCAGGTGATTTGAACCATCACGGAAGGTACCATTTCTTTTTCCCGCCCTGCATCACTCTCGTCGCAGACCAGGATATCCAAATAATCCCTGCCCGCGAAGAGATGCCGCCTCGCCGTCATACGCCGGTCGCAGATCAGGAGGTCTGAAATTGGTAGTAGCGTGCGTATCACCTGGTAGAGTTCTACCAGGAGATCTCCCATGCCAGGACCCGGTGAATACCGACCCGATCCCACCGAGGGCGTCACCCGCATCGAGGATTTGCCCAAGCCCAATATCAGTTGTCGCAGCCGCAGTTTCCGGCGGCGACCGTGCCCGCGGTGTGGTCACAGTTCCTACCGCGACCGCCAGTTCCGTCGCACCCTCCACGACCTCGGCGACACGCTCACAGGGCGGCCACGCGACGTTGTCGTGCTCTACTCACAGCATTTCTGTACCCGCTGTCGCAAGTACTTCAACGTCGACATGACCGACCTGGCTGCACCCGGCAGCCACTACACGCGACGTGTCGTCGACAGCGCCGTCCGCCTGGTTATCGAGGACGGTCTACCCTATCGCACCGCCAGTTGGACCCTCTGGCGCGAGCATCGCGTGTTCGTCCCTTACGCCACGATCCAGAACTGGGTCGAGGCCGGGGGGAAAAAGGCGGCGCGACGAATCGACACCGACTACCTCGACTGGGCACTGTCGGACTTCTCGGGCTACATCGCGGCTGACGAACTCTATGACGGCCCGTTCTGCATCCTCTCGATCGTCGATAACCGCACCTTCAAGCGGCTCTCCTATCGGTCCTGGACCACGACCCCACCGGCACCGACATTGTGGCGTTCTTCCGCCGCTTCCACGCCGCCCTGGAGGCACGCGGGCTGAGCCTCAAGGGGATCACCACCGACGGCTCGTAGTTGTATCCGGAACCGATCGCCACGGTCTTCGGCTCCGTGCCGCATCAACTCTGCACGTTCCATGTTCTCAAGGAAGTGACCAAGGCGGTGCTCTCCGCCGTGGCCAAGCTACGCAAGGACCTGGCGGCCGGTGCCCCCAAGTTGCCGCGGGGCCGTCCCGGCTCCAAGGCGGCGAGTCGAGCCGCCCGCCGCAAGAAGCGGATCGAGCAGAAGGTCCGCGATCTGTTCGAGCACCGCTACCTGTTCGTCCGGCACCATCTGACGGATTGCGAACGCAAGACCTTGGCGCGGATCACCCGTGGCCAACCACAACTCCGCAACCTGCGCGGTCTGATGGAGGAGGTCTATCGCCTATTCGACCGGCGGTGCCGGACGACGACGGCATTGGCCAAGCTTTCACGACTGCGAGTGCGGTTGCGGCGTTTTGTCCGGCTGCGGGTGGTGCTGAAGAAGTTGTTCCTGCCGGGACTGGAAAAGGCGTTGGTATTCCTTGACGAGAAGCTCTTGGGAGCAACGTCAAACGCGGTGGAGCGTGGGAACCGTCGGTACCGGAAGATGCAGAAGTCCGTGTACCGGGTGCGGACGCAGCGTTCGATCGAGGCTCGTCTGGCGCTGGATCTGCTCAGGGAGCGACAAGCTCGAAGCCGCGCCGCGACCACCAAGACCCTCCACAGGGCGAGAGCGGCGTGATCAAATGACCCGGTATCGTCGCTACAGTGTCGGAAATCTTTACGGATAGACTCTGATTGCGAGAAAGGCGAAGAGAGGACCAATCATCCCGTGATCAAGACCTTCGCCATCACGTAAGTCCGACCGCTGCAAATCCCCAAAGTAGCTGGTATGCCCTATAATCCCCTCGCCGTACAAGTCGAAGTGCGCGTCGCCCAGAGAGGTTGTCCTACGCGCTTAACTAACTTGCTGCACCAGGCTCATCGACCCGCGGTCTGCTGCGCTGCTTTTGTCGAGTCGCGGCGTTGTTTCCACGCTCGGTCCACGGTAAGTCAACAGACCGCCGCGCCCTTATTGGCTCTACTGAACGTTTTCAGGCAGAAGGGCACCTGAAGGCCCCAGCGCGGTCCAGATCGCAATAGGTGCTGGTCGTGAGCAAGCTGCGATAGGCGAGGCCCCAAGAGACGCTTTCTCGTGATTTAGCGAGGAAGATGGCAGGTGCGAGGGCCGGCCCACCCAAGCGATTTCGCTTTTCGCCTTATTGAGATTTGCATGGAGAAGACGACTCACGGTAAAGGAAACCAATTTGTTGCAACTTAGCAAGCAGGACTGGGGATTATATGGGAGAAGGGTGCAAAGAGCGGGAGAACGAGGACAGTTAAGAACTAGGGATAGGACCTGAGTTTTTCATCAAGTCGGTTTGATGAGGCAGGAATGTTTTTGGCCCTGGGAGGAGAATTCGTAGATGTGCCGCAAACTTGCAATTGAGAGTCTTGAGTTTTTCAATGTTTTGGAGCAGAAGTTAAGTCTAAGCAGTTTATTGGCGGGTCATGCGGTGGCGGCTGCCATCGTCGATGACCCACCACCCGATCCGGAACCGGATCCCGGCGATCTGCCGACTGATGATCCCCCGATCGTCTACCCGCCAATCCCCCCGTCAGGTCCAGTTGGGCCTGGTTGATCGGCCATTGGCACGAATCTGAGATAGCCGTTGTAAGCAGTCGAAAACAGCTTTCGAACCGGCGCCCAACTCATCGTCGGGCGCCGGTTCTATGCCACCATTGTTTTCTAGACCTTCTCTTATCGACTCAATCGGCATATTTCGAGGCTGGCTCTAGCACTGCCTCCAAGCTCATTGCAGCCATAACGGTGCTTGTATCAATCTCGTGCGTTGGAAGCTGCAAATAGTTGATCAGCTTTGCCAGTTGCAGGCGTATCTGTCGCCTCCAACTTGGTTCTTTCTTCGCGACCGCCTGATTGATTTCCGCATTAGGGAGATGCCAAGAAGATGCCCTCGCAAACGCAATCACAAGGCGAACATGCTCACCCTCCGTCTGGGCTGCCCAAGGCCGAGCCATTGAACTCAGCAAATTGCGACAGTCCCTGCTTTGGATCACGACTGGGCTTTCCGCAACGTCGCACCCGGCGCCGACCATTCTATGCCACTCAATCGCTGAGAATGTTGAGCTTGCTGCCAGTTGGCGGCACGACGGTACCGCGACTCCACATGGAGAGGGACAAACCCAATGGCATGCTGAGGGTGCTTGATCGCTTTACCGGGCAACAACTGATTGTCTACACACCTCGATTTACACAACAGTTCCGCGCTGGGCATCGTTCGGGACAGTGGTACGTCCGTCCAGATTCTTACATCGGTGCCACTCCTTTGAGCCAGTGTTTTACTACACCGAAGAATGCGATCAAAGGCGTGACAACGGGTCACTGGAACCTACCTTCCTCTTTTGTTGCCGCTCCTGGGAAGCAATTCCATGTGATCTACCAAGCGTTGGTACCATCTTTACCTCAAGAGTCTTAAGGTGAAAACGCCGAGGAACAAAACCTGCAACGTTCGGTTAATGATTAGGAGGTTCGGATGTCAACAAGAACTCATATGTCTGCGAAAATGATACCATCAGTCCGAGTCACGCGTGGCGAAGGTCCGGCCAGGTCAGCGTCCGTCGAAGACAGCCTGGAACGTGGCGATCAAACCGGAGGAGTGACCAGCTTATCAGTTGGAAAAAAAAACCACGCTAGCACCCTACTGGGGGGAAAACATGCTTCAAAGCGATTTCCCCGGCTGCTTTCGAAAGCTGAGCAGCATGCTTTGGCGATCCGAATCAAAGCCGGTGATCCTGTCGCCCGTGAAACTATGATCGTTGCCAACCTAAGGTTGGTCGCGAAAATTGCAAGAGGTTATTTCTCCTCGGGGGCAACGATGGATGATCTAATTCAGGAGGGCTGCCGTGGGCTCATTGAGGCGGTTCAGAGGTATGATCCTGAAAAGCACGACACGCTATTCTCAACATATGCAAGTTATTGGATACGTAACAAGATCCAGCGAGCAGTCGCAGCAAATTTCTCACTGATCCGAATGCCAGATTACATGTTCAGGCTGAATGTTAAGTCACACAAGGCCAATGGTGAGCCGAGGAACAGCAATCGCAATGAGCCGATTCACCAAGAACTGATACTGCCCGCTGAACACGCGGGCATAACCAAGCGTCAGCATCGGCTCCTGAATCAATCGATGATTTTACAATCATCCTATCACAAAATCGATGACATTAGCGATGGGATCGACCTCGCCGAGGCGGCCACAAGCAGGCACTGCCCCGGACTAGCCTTGGAGTCAGAGGAGAGACTTGACAAAGTTCAAATGGCAATTCAGCAGTTGACTCCTTTGGAAGCTTGGTTGATCCGCCGTCACTTCGGATTGGTCGATTCGCACGAACACTCATTTCCAGCGGTCAGCCGTGTGGGCAAGGCCAAGATGGCTGCCGTGGTGTCGCGAGCATGGACATACGCGCGGATTGGAAGGGAGTTGGGGATCTCCGTACATCGCGTGCGGCAGATCGAGCATAGTGCGCTGAGGAAGCTTCGCATTTCCTTACAGAGTTATACACCCTCAACACGGCTCACAGACGACAAATTGCGAGCGGTGGCCCCGGCCACGGGGCAGCAATCTAAAAACGTATGATCATATAACTGGCTACTTACATTGATGTACGGAGATCCTGTGTGCGTCCGCTGCCCTTGGGGCGACGGGCGGCGCCGTGGCGTCTAAACAGTAGTTTCCACGAAAAACCGCACAATCGTGTCTCTGCGCAGACCAGCCCCGTGGCTCTCGTGGCCCCGCTTCGCCACCGAGCGTTTTTCGCTCCTCCACCAGCTGCGCGAGCACCTCTCGATGCCCGCTGAGCACCCTCCTACACCCCGTTCATGCCGCGTCTCCCTTGCGAATTCCTTCACTTCTTGCCCACCTCGAGAGAAGGCGCTGGCAGGCGTTCACGGCCCGTTCTTGCCTTTGATCACTGAGTTCGATTACAAGAGCATCATGACGGATCGCCCACCAATCCCACAGGAGATCTGGGAGACTCTCTCCCCAGAAGCGCAGGCCGCCGTGTCTGCGCTGGTGACCTCATTCGAGCAGCGGATCGCTGCTCTGGAGGAACGGCTCAACACCAACTCCACCAACTCCTCCAAGCCACCGTCCTCGGATGCCCCTCGGTGAAACGGCGCCCCCCGACTCCCCCCTCGGGGAAGAAACGGGGAGGTCAACCCGGTCATCGCCGATGTGTCCGTCCTCTGGTGCCGCCGGAACAACTCCGCCAGATCGTCGTGTGCAAGCCGCCGCAGTGCCGGGGCTGTGGCCATGACCTCCAGGGAGAGGATCCCGAACCCCTCCGGCACCAAGTGGCCGAACTCCCGCCGGTGCGCCCCGAGGTGGACGAGTACCAACTCCACCGCCTCGCCTGCCCCCGGTGCGGCAAACGCACCTGTGGGATCTTGCCGCCGGGCGTGCCCACCGGGGCGTTCGGTCCCCGGTTGCGAGCGGTTCTCAGCGTCCTGGTCGGGGCCTATCGCCTGGGGAAGCGGCCGGTCCAGCAACTGGTGCTCGACCTGTTGGGGCTGTCGATCTCCCTGGGGATGATCGCCCGGCTGGAGCGTCAGGGCGCCGCCGAGTTGGAGGCTCCCGTCGAGGAACTTCGCCGGCACGTCCGTGATGCCGCCTCGGCCCACATCGACGAGACCTCGTGGTGGCAGGGGCGGGTCAAGGCCTGGCTCTGGACGGCCGTGACGGACCTGGTGACGGTATTCATGATCGCCACCTCTCGTGGGGCCGAAGTCGCCAAGGAAATGCTGGGGACGGCGGCGAGCAAGGTGGTCATCAGTGATCGGCTCAAGAGCTACTCGTGGGTCAAGCGCCGCCAGTTCTACTGGGCGCATCTGGACCGGGACTTTCAGGCGATGGTCGATCGTGGGGGCGAATCGGCCGAGGTCGGTCGACGCCTGTTGAGTCACTCCGAGCGGCTGTTCGACTGGTGGCACCGGGTGCGGGACGGGACGATGGCCCGATCCACCTTCCAGTCGAAAGTAGCGATCATGCGGTTCTCATTCCGGGACGACCTGCGGCTCGGGCTGACCTGCGGTCACTCCAAAACGGGGGGGACGTGCCGGGAGTTGCTCGCCGGTGAGACGCACCTGTGGACCTTCGTGCGGGTGGAGGGCATTGAGCCGACGAACAACGACGCCGAGCGGGCGTTGCGTCACGGTGTGATCTACCGCAAGACGAGCGGCGGGACGGACAGCGAGACGGGAAGCCGGTTCGTGGAGCGGATCCTGTCGGTGGTCGCCACCTGTCGCCAGCAAGACATCAACGTGCTGGACTACCTGACTCGGTGCTACCAGGCCCACCTCGACGGCACACCAGTCCCTTCTCTCATCCCACAGGCCTCAGCCAGTGAAGCAGCCTGAACAGGCCGTGAACGCCTACTCAGCGACAGTTCGAGCGAGAACGCCTGACCGTCATCCTTGACGGGGCCGAAGGTGATGGTAGTCTGAAGGCTGTCGGTGGCACGCATGGTGTGTCTCCATACTGGTGCTATGGGGGTCCATCCTGCGTGCTTTTTTATCGATAGGGCGGGGATGATCGCCAACCCGTCCCGGAATTCCTCTGAAAACCACTCACCCTATCTTGCACATCCTCCCCCTCGTCGCGCACCACCTGGCGAGTGTCAGGCATTTTTCAGTCGCTTGCGACCCGAGCCGGCGGCGAGATTCTGTCTGCCGATCAGTTCTGAGGGAAACACGCTGAATCCTCGCGGATACCTCACCGAGGCAGCACATCGGGATGGGGATGGTCGGGATAACCTTCCGGCGCTGTCACGCGCGGCGGGTAATCGCGATAAGTTTCGGTCCAGGTGCATCCAGAAATGCCAAGGAACAGAGTCAGGCAGAAGAAACCAAGTGCGATCCTTGCCATGGTCGAAGTCCTTTTCGTGAATGATCGTACCGGCCGGAACGTGAGCCGGCCGAATGATTGATCAGGCTACGACGCTTTGCAGTCTAGGGACCGCAGGTAGCTTGGCCGCGCTGCCTGAAAGCGTCTCAGCGGGGGAAGCTCGATGGCAGCACTGGGGAAGAGAAACTGGAGATTGCCACCCGGTCTGTCGGGAGGGGCATGACATTGGCGCCATTGGGTTGCGTTGGCGGTGCCCCAGCATCCTGGCCAGGACTGGCGGCGGGCGGGGTCGGCGGGGTTGGAACGGCCTCGCTAGCAGGGGCACTCGTGGCTGGACGGCCCGGCGAGGTCGGTCCCGAACCGAGCATTGGTGAGCCAGTTGGTGGCGTGTCGGGTGCTGAGCTGAGAGGACCACCCGCATAAGAGCCTGGCATCATCGCGTAGCCGCCAGGTCCACCCGGGATGGGGAAGTCGTCACACTCGTCGCAAAACGTGGCACAGCCCACACCACCCGTGGCCAGTGCGACGGCCAGTACTGCACTTCGAAGTTTTGCCATGACCCGATCCTTTCCCTTCCATATGGATCCCGAGAGAATCGACCGGAGCCAAGTTTCCCACTCCGGACTACGGCGCAACCGTCAACATCGGCAGAACCGGCGAATCTTCCACAGCGGGCAATTGGTGAACTCGATTGTTTGATACGTTCATCGGCCAGCTTCACCGTGGACGATGAGTCGAACTCGGATGCGGTTCCAAGCCTACCTGCCTGACTGAGCTTTCTCGCGCTTCCGGGTCCTTCGGTGGTCAAGGACGATTTCAGAAAGCACTTTGTCGGTTCAATCAAGCGTAAATTGACATCCCGTCGCCGCGTTCTAGGTTACTCAAGGCAGACTCCCTCGCGGATCCACGCCCACCAATTGCGACGTACTAGGAGCGACACTTCATGCTATCCCATCGAGCCGATCGCCGTGATCTGAACGCGGCATCCCCCTTACAGATTTACTTGCATGATATCAATGATACGCCGCTCTTATCGGCCGAAGAGGAGCGCGAGCTCGCCGAGCGGGTGGCCAGCGGCGATCCTTGTGCGCGCGAACACATGGTTAAAGCGAACCTCCGGCTCGTGGTCAATATTGCGCGCGGTTATCTGGGGAAGGGATTGAGCCTGGAAGACCTGATCGAGGAGGGCAACCTCGGCTTGATGCGAGCCGTCGAGGGATTTGACGGCATGATGGATACTCGGTTCAGCACGTATGCCAGCTACTGGATCAAGCAATCGATCCGCCGAGCCGTGATGAACAATGGTAAGCCAATCCGGTTGCCGGCGTACATGGTCAGCCTGCTCTCGAAGTGGAAGCGCGCCACCGCGATACTGACCGACCGCTTGGGCAGGGCGCCCACGCCCGACGAGGTGGGGAAAGCTCTACGTCTTTCCAAGAAAAAGATCGGCATCGTGGCCAAGGCCATCAAGGTCAACAGCCTGATGCCGCACCCCGAAGGCAGCGAGGATGAAGGCACAGTCCTCGACGACGTGCTGACCGACGAGCGAAGCAAAGCTCCCGAAGACTTGATGATCGAAGCCGACGACCTCGATCGAATTTTCGGCCGCCTGGATGAGCTCGAGGACCGGGAAGCGGCCGTGATCCGGATGCGGTTCGGCCTCGAGCCGTTCTCGCCCATGACGCTTCGTGAAGTCGGTGAGAATCTTGGTCTGACGCGCGAGCGGGTTCGCCAGCTTGAGAACCAAGCACTCCAGAAGCTCACTCATGGGCTCAATGGTGTGCACGAGGAAGCAGATCACTGAGCTGATCGACGAAAGGCCGTGATCGCTGGATCCTCCACCCAACGCGTCCCGGTTTTCGCCGTCAAGGCCCCTGGCGTCGTTGCCAGGGGCTTTTTTGTTGCCGGCCAACGTCAGCCAAGTCGAGCAGGAGGCTGTTCATGCGACCAATGAACGGTACCAGCAAGTCCACGTTTTTCCCACGAAGAAGGTACCGATTCACCAGCTCTCCAGACAGTTCACCACCGACTGACACGGTGGTTCTCCGGGTTTTCACAAATCTTTCACAATCGCCAATGATCTGATCGCTTATGATAATTGTCTAACTGCGAAGGTATCTCCACAGCTAGAGCTACAGATCTGGATGAGACTCAGTGAAACTTCGTTGATTCGTGGAGCCGAGTTGCATATATTGGTGAACATCTTGCTTGGTCTAAATTGACGTTTGGACCCGAGCAGGACCCAGCATGAGAAATACGCACTGTGCATTCATGCATGAACCGTGCCTTCTTGAGGAGTTGCAACATAATGAACGATTTGAATTCAGTGCGGCGATCGCGCGGTTTTACGCTGATCGAACTGCTCGTTGTCATTGCCATTATTGCCGTGTTGGTCTCGCTTCTTCTCCCCGCCGTCCAGTCAGCTCGCGAAGCAGCAAGGCGAGCTCAGTGCACGAACAATCTCAAGCAGTTGGGTTTGGCCGTTGCCAATTACGAGTCGGCCAACGGCTGTTTGCCGAGCACTTCTTTCTCGGGTTCGGCTGCATGGCAGTACCAGTACCCAAATTTCTCGGTCTTTGTTTTCCTGACTGCATTCCTCGAGCAGCAGCAGGTTTATAACGCGACGAACTTCAACCTGAGCAATTATGAGATCGACAACATTACGATTGCCGGTGTCGCCATCAACACGCTGATGTGCCCGAGCGATCCCTGGCAACCATCGCTGATCAGTCAGAACACACCCAACGCCAGTTTTGTGGAGAACGTTTACGCTCTTCCGGCGGGTGGCACGTATTATCAGCAATTCACCAGTTACGGAGCCAACCAGGGCACGTTTCCAGGAACCTGGCAGCAAAGTTACGGCTCGGGCGAATTCGCCCAGTACAACGGCGTGATCTACAGTGACAGTCACATCAGACTCTCAGGGATCACGGACGGGACGAGCAATACGTTTCTGTTCGGCGAGCGTGCGCAGACCCTGTTTGCCCAGAACGACCCCAATTACAAGAATTCCGATGGTTCGTGGAATTCGCACCACTGGTTTGACACCATGGTAACGAGCTATTTCCCGCCCAACGTGACCCAGGGTGCCTCTTCTGTAACCAGTGTCGGTGGAGCGATCGCCAGCGATGCGGAAAGCCGACACCCGGGCGGTGTAAATTACGCCTTTTGCGACGGCTCGGTTCGATTCATCAAGAGCTCGATCAATTCTTGGCCGTTCCAGCCTGGTACTGGGGCTTTCTACGGCGCATCGTATCCGGTGGGTGTCACTTACACAAACTACATCTTTAGTGCAGCGGCCGGAACGCAATTTGGCGTCTATCAAGCACTTTCCACCCGGGCTGGCGGAGAGATCATTAGCTCGGATCAGTACTGATTTACGTTGGGACGGTACACTGCAATTTCACTTGCCGGCCCGAGGATGGTCACGGAATACCCGAAGACTCAATCAACATTCCATCCTGCGGGCGGGAATACCCAGGCCAATCAACCATGCCAAAGAGTTGCCTCGCGATCCTGGCCGCTACGGTCGGTCTTCTTGCCGGTTGCGGCAGTTCCGATCTAAGTTCAAGTTCCCCGGTAGTGAAGGGAACCCACAGCGGAACGGCGATCCGCCTGCCCGACGAGAAAGGTTTCGTCGAGTTGGTCAATGAACCGCCAGTCGTCGATCGGCGTAATCCCCAGGCAACATCTATCGTGGCGTATTTCCTCAAGGCTGATGGCAAATCGGCCATGAGCCCAACCCCGACTGACGTCAGCTTTCAGATTGACCCGGACGCCAGGTCAAAACAGAGGGGCAAAGCTACCGGCAATTCTTCAACTGTTGGATTGAGCGCGGAGCCCAAAGCCGATGATCCCACAAGCGCCAGTCGTTTCACATCCAAGACTGGCCCCTACGATCTTGCGGGTATTCGCGGGACCTTGAAAGCCAAGATCAACGGTGAGGATATTTCCGCGCCATTCATGGGCGCTCGCTGAACCAGGCCGACTCTTGAGGCGTGCGTTTCTCGGATTGGCGGCTCGTTTACGATCGTTCTGACGAGTTCAGGCTGCGATTGGCTATTTGGCATTGAGCGTCCAGTAAGGCCCGGGGCCAAACGCGATGCCGAAACGGCTGATCGAGGGGGAAAGCAGGTTGCGGCGGTGGCCCGGCGAGTCCATCCAGCCCTGAGCAACAGCCGAGGCATCAGCGTAGTTCCAGCCGCAATTCTGCACACCGCACGGATTGACGTGGTGGCCAATCCCCCAGCGGCATTGCGCCGAGTTGTTCTGGCTAGCCCACGACGATAGGTCGGGGTCGTAGGCGACCGGATGCAGGCCTGCCGCGGCACGAAGCCGGTTGAGAATCGATGCGAACCCGTAGGGATCGGTACCGCCACTGCAATCACAACCGGCTGTGGTAGTGCCGGTGGCAGCGGCCTGCGGCGAAGGCGCCGGGGCGGCAAGGGTGGTTCGATGCTGGCGGATACGATTTGCCAACCGGCAGAGGGGTCCGCTCGAAGGTTCCTGCGCGGGCAAGCTCGTGGCGTTGGAAGTCAGGACCAAGATTATCGCAATCGCGGTGAAGCGCGTTGTCTGGCTCATCATGGGAACCTCGGTTTATTCAGAGGGTGAGAATTCGGAGGCGGACTTTCACAGTCTCTGCCCTCAATCTGGCCGAGCATCATGGCAACCCGTGTGCCAATATGGGCAAACTGGGATATCTAGATAATTATTGCAGGAGTCGGTGTCAACGATAGGGATTATGCTGGCCGAGTGTCCGAGATGAGCGAATACCGTAGGGCCCGGCGTACTCAAAATTACAAGTCAAGGTGACGAAAGAGTAAAACCGTGAGAATCGCTGCTTCCATGGAGCACGCGTAACTGTCGAACACACGCAAGTGTCAGGGGCACAGGAATTTAGGTCTGATGCGTGAAGTTCACGTGGCTGTCAGCAACTGCTCGTGCTCTGATTCTGTGATCTCGAGGCGCGGCCGGTTGTAAGTCTTTCTTCGTCGTGGGGTCTCGGGAAAATCTTTCCGGCCCAATAATAAACAGGGTCTCCCGAATTACCTTCGTGGAGCGGTGAGAGTTTGGTGATTCCGCCGCCAACGACCACACGATGTGTTGCCGAAGACGAAGCGTTCCGGGGGTTACAGGAGGCACAGCATGGTCTGCTCTATGGTCAAAAAGGCACTTATTGGTGCGGCGCTCGGTGCCGGGACTCTGTTCCTGGTTTTCGGCACGCATGCACCCAGCTACATGAGGACGGCCTATCACAAGGTTCGCCGCGACGTCAAAGACTCCGTTCCGCTCCCGTTTGATATCGATCGGGCTCGGGAAGAAATTGCGGGCCTCGAGCCGGCGATTCGTGACAACATCGAGAAGCTGGCGCGGGCCGAAGTCGACGTCGAGCACCTCGATCGTGAGATTGGCAGTTACCGGACCAACATGGACGCCGAGAAGACGGCCCTCTTGACGCTACGGGAGAGCCTGAAGACCGGCGAGTACCGGCTGGCCGGCCATAGTCGGGTCGCTTACACCGAAGATGAGGTGAAAGCGGACTTAGCCCGGCGTTATGATGCCTACAATAACGCCAAGAAGATCCTCGAGGCCAAGGAATCCACCCTGAAGGCCAAACAGAGCGAGACGGTGGCCTTCCGCAAGCAGCTCGAGGCCATGATGGGTCAGAAGAAAATGCTGACCTCCAAGCTCGACCAGATCGAGGCTAAGCTGCATCAGATCGAGGCTACCCAGGCTGCCAACGAATACCAGCACCTCGACGGCAGCGCCCTGTCCCGGGCCAAAGAGACCGTTTCCGACCTGGAGAAGCGGCTCGAGGTCATGGCAAAGAGTGCCGCGATGGAGGCCCGCTACGTCGATTCGGGCGTGCCGGTGATCATCAATCCGGCTCGCGATGTCGTGCACGAGATCGACAGCGAGTTTGGGCCCAGCGCCCCGAACGCCAACTCGAAGCCGGGCAAGAGTCTGTGACCCCCGATCGAACGGCAACAGTACGCGAGAGCTTAGTCCGAATTGCATCGGTGAACGCTCTCCGGCTCTTTGGTCTGATGGCGAGGCCGACTGGACGCCCGGAATGACGGTGGTCGGTCGGCCTCGCTGCATCGGTCCGCAACCAAACCATGCGGGCTGAAGCACTGGAGATGTTGAGCAGCGTTCGCAACCAAGCGTAAGGTGGAGAGTCGTATCCCCATGGTCAATCCGGGCGGCGAGTCAACCATGTTGGGACAATGGCGGATCATACTGCGGCAGGCCGAGGAGGCCGCTCGGGCTGGCCGGTACGAAGAGGCCTTTGCCCTGGCCAGCCGGGCCGATGTTGCAGACCATAACCAAGCCGTGCAGTTCCGTGGGCGGCTGGGGCTGGATCTGCTGGCGCGGGCCAACCGCCGCGCCGCGGCCGACGACCAGACCGGCGCGATCGAAGACCTGTACCTGGCCGAACGCATCGGCGCTCCCCCGATTCACTGGCGGCGGCTCGACTGGGCCTGGCGGATCGCGTGGCCGATGAGATCCGTGCCGACCTTGATGCCGGTGAGCCGACCCGGGTGCTGCAACGAATCGAGGAGCTGGCACGGCACAAGATCAGCGGTCCGGCCTTGCGGCGTTATCGCGAGATCGCTGAAGCCTGGCACACGGCAGTCGCGGAAGCCCGCCGGGGCGAGTTCGGACACGCCCACGAGCATCTCGATCGCGCCGAACGGCTTGCCGGCGGCGCCGGAGCGATCGCGGCCCAGAACGCAGTGGTCGCCGCTCGTCACGACCTGGAGACCAGGCAGAAGACGGCAACACCCAAGGTTGAAGCCCTCTACACGGCCTTGGCGGAGGGCAAATGGCCACAGATCCTGGCGACCGCGGAGGCCGTTCTGGTTGCGGTCCCAGAGCATCCGGCGGCGCGGCAGGCGCGGGCCAAGGCCTGGCAGCAGATTGCTGCCATCGGTCCCACGAGCACCGCTCAGAGGCCCACCCCGGGAGCCCGTACCGCTCAGGCGGCCGCTCTACTGGGCCTGAATCCAGCACCCGAAAGGCCGGCCGCCGAGTCGGTTCGCCCGATTCGCGGCGAGACTCTGTCTGTGCCGCCTGGCTCTCCCCGTCCCGCCGGCACGGAAGCCGATGGCATTGTCTGGCTGAACGCCGACGGCGATGGCCCGGCCTCACCGCCTGGCACGCGCCCGGTTCCAGCTCGCAACCCGGCCCCTGCCCGTCCGCTGGCCCGATCCGAAGCGGCCGGCCCCAAAGGCCGCTTCCTGCTCTGGGTCGATGCCGTGGGAGGCTATCTGGTCTGCCTCGATGATCGGATTGTCCTTGGCCGGGCCGGACCCGATAGCCCCGCCGACGTTCCGCTGATGGGTGACCTGTCGCGGAATCATGCGATCCTGATTCGTAGCGGCGAGAGCTATATGCTTCAGGCTCACCACCCCTCATTCGTCAATGGTAAACCGGTGGCCGACCAGGCCGTGCTGCGTGACGGCGACGTGATTCGTCTGGGCTCGACAGTGGAGCTGGAATTCCGTCAGCCCAGCCCGGTGAGCGCGACTGCCCGGCTCGTCATTGTCAGCCGCCACCGTCTTCATCTGGCCGTAGATGGCGTGCTTCTGATGGCCGAGACCTGCATCGTGGGTGGCAAGGGTCCCGCGCACATCCCCACCCCGGCGATCAATGATCCCGTTGTGCTTTATCGCCAGGGTAATGCCCTCTGGTGTCGAGCCCCCGGCAGCTTTGACGTGGACGGCCGGACCTGTGCGGCCCGGGCTCCTTTGACAATGCAGTCCAGTGTCCTGGGCGACGGGTTTTCCTTCAGTCTGGAACCTCTCGGCTCCCATCCTGTCTAATAGAGGATGAACATCGGTCCCGGCAGGAAAGAAAACGATCCCCGGCACCAAGAATCGATGCAAGATGACGAACTGACCTACGAAAACTCGCTGGAATCCTGACACTTAGCGATGAACTTGACCGTGAGAAACGACCAAATGACACTCGAACCCGGGTTACGTGTTGATCGTCAGCCGACCGTTGAACCTGCCGGGAGTCACGACGCGCTGAACCGAAACAATGCGGAATGCCCCGTGGATTTGGAGTTGCAGAAGTCATGAGCGCGACGGCTAAACCACTGCCTGGCGCCAACATGGACGAGACGGCCATTTACCAGGCCAATGACCTTTCGGGTTCCGGGCCCGATCAGCCCACGGGAAAGTTCGACATGCTCAACTCCAACCTTGCTCCCCAGGCACCCGGCCGCTATACCTTCAGCTCGGGTGCCCGGCCGCTTGAAGGCTTCACCATCAAGCGAGCGATCGGCCGAGGCGGATTCGGTGAGGTCTACTATGCAACGTCCGACGCGGGCAAGGAAGTGGCCATCAAGCTGATCCTGCGTAATCTCGACGTCGAGCGCCGAGGCGTCAGCCAGTGCATGAACCTGAAGTGCCCGAATCTTCTAGCCATCCACGACTTGAAAAACAATGACGCCGGCGACAGCTTTGTGGTCATGGAGTACGTTGCCGGCCCCAGTCTTGCCACCGTACTCAAACAGTACCCAGAGGGGCTGCCGCTGCACGAAGTACGTCACTGGCTCAAGGGGCTGGTCGAGGGGGTTGCTTACCTTCACGACCATGGGATCGTGCACCGCGACCTCAAGCCGGCCAATCTGTTCATGGAAGAAGGGATCGTCAAAATTGGCGACTATGGACTCGCCAAGCTGATCACTCCCAGCCATGGCAGCGAACATTCCGAGAGCATCGGCACCTGTCATTACATGGCACCGGAGATCGGCTCGGGCAAGTACCACAAGCCGATCGACATCTATGCCATGGGCGTGATTCTCTACGAGATGCTTACCGGCCACGTGCCGTTTGACGGCGAGACGGTCAACGAGGTGTTGATGAAGCATCTCACGACTCGGCCCGATATTTCGATGCTGTCCGAGCCGTACCGTACAATCGTGGCGCGGGCCCTGGCCAAGGATCCCAACCAGCGACCCGCCCGGGTCTACGACCTGCTACCGCCCGAGGACGCTCCCAAGGCCCCCGAGGTGCGGATCATCGGCGACGGAAGACAGGGTTTGATCTCGTCCGGAAGCAATGGCGCGCCTCGAACCGAGGCCGAAGACATCCTGCGGATCGAGGCCGAGGAGCCCGTCTTCTACATCGGGCCAGAGACCCGTCCGCCCCAACGGCGGCAGACGATGCAGGATCGGATCCGGGCCAACCTTCAGGCCTTGCGGCAACCGGCCACGTACCGGCGGCCAGCTCCACGGCAGGCTTCGCCCCGCGGTGGTCCAGCTCCATCACCAGCGCAGCGACAGCCGGTTGCAGGCAATCGCAATCCGGTTCGTGAGGCAGTCCGGCAGGTTGCGGCACCCGCATGGCCGCCACCTCCGGAGGCTCCCGTCCTTCCTAGCGGCCGGGTGCGGATCGCCGAGTTGGCTGCCTCCATGGTCTGGGCTGCACCGATCGTGGCTTTGTTGGTGCTGCCCGCGACGGTCGCCTTGAGCATCAACATCGATGGCAATCCCCAACAGGTTGCCTATCTCTACGGCATGGGTTTGATCGGCACCTGGGCCGCTTTGATCCCGAACAAGCTCTTCGAGAATCGTTCACTCGACATGTCGTCCCGGCGACTGATCGCCTTGGTTGCCGGGCTGATCGTCGGAGCTTTCGGAATTCTGCTGAGCCGTGCACTCCAATTGGGATTGCCGCTGGAACATCGCTACTTCGCCAATTCCCAGGATCTCGAGCCACTCTACTTCGGAGCCATGTACGGGGCCAGCGCAGGGTGGTGGGGGTTGAGCTCCCGTGACCGGAAGAAGCGATTTCGCCTTGTACCGATTGGCCTGACAGCCTTGCTGGCGGGCTTGCTCAGTCCGCTCTGGCCGTACTCGAGTCCCGATGGCGTGGCCCTGGCCACGCTTATCGCCTGCACGGTTCAGATCGTCAGCCCGTGGAGCGAGCAAGGCGCACGGTACGCAAAGTATGTCCACTTTGTTCAAAAGCAGAAACGCAAGGTCAAGACCGCCTGAATACGACTCTCATCCTCTGGTACCGGACGCCGGGAGTGGACCGAAACGGGAGCGGAAATACATATGAAACGGCCCTTACTTTTCTTTTTCCTGGTCATGATGCTCGCGTGGTTTGTGACAGCCCGCTACCTCCGGGTTCACAACGCCCCGCACTATGGCCCGCTTGATGAGCGGTTACGAGCTACCAATCGAGCTCATCGCGACGCACTCAAGGTCGTACGGGAAGCACGCGATCAGGCGCACCAAGCTGCTCGGGAAGCCCACGTCGAACTGCACCGGGCCTTGGTGGACACACGGGAGGGCTTTCGTGAGAGCCTGGACGAGGCCAGCGAGGAGCTCCAAGAAGCCGCGGAGGAGATCCGCACGGCCGTTGATGGGCTCCCCGCGACGATTCCATCCGGCACGCGCGATCTGAGGGCTCTGCCCCAAGCCCCTGCTCTGGCTGAGCTTCCTCCGGTGGAAGCCCCTGCGTATCCGCCTGGTCCACCAGCACAGTGGAATAGTCCAGGTTTTCCTGGGCTGGCTGACCACCCGCGGGTTTCGTCACCGCCTTTGAAGAGCATTATCATGCCTCGAAAGCAACTGGCGGCTCCCCTCGGCGCAAAGAAACACGGTTGATCGCCGGTCTGATTTCCGCAACCGAGGAGAGGGCGAAGAACGAAGCACGCAAGCAACTCGAGAACGACGTTACCGAGTGGCTAGCATCGGCCGGCGTACCACCATCCTGGAAGCCCTCGTCGCAGCAGATCGACGCCATGATCCTCGAAACCACGGTGGAGCCGGTCGTGAAGGACTATGGCACCCTCTACGTGGCCAAGCTCCGCGTGGATGTATCCCCGGAGCGGCGGGCTACCTTCACGGGAAGCTACAAGCGTCAGCTTGTCCATCGCCGCATGGTGCTGTTCGCTGGCGCTCTGGGGTTCGTTCTGGTCTGCCTGGGAGTTCTCTCCGGTTACATTCGTACTGACGAGGCAACAAGGGGCTACTACACCAACCGATTGCGGCTACTAGCCGCAGGGGGAGTTGGTGCGGCGGGGGTTCTGATTTACCAGGCGTTGACATAAAACGTGGAGGGCTGCACGATGCTCGAGTTCCTGATCTTTATTGCCGTAGCGTTCAGCCTTCCCGCTCTGGTGCTGGGTCTGATCCAGCTTGTTGCGCCTCGATCGTCAGTCCACGAAGGAGTGCGGCGCCGGATCAGCCAGTTCAAGCTCTGGCAACTGTCCGTGGGCGTGATTCTGTGCGGTTTGCTATTTTCAATGACCAGCGTGCGGTCGCCGATCGTGCCGTTCACACTGGCCATTCTGATTGTCCTGGCCCTCTATCTGCGGACCTGGCGTGACGAGTTCATCTTCCTCATGGGTCTGCGCGATGAAGATTTCCCGGGTCGCAATGACAAGTTAATCTGGGTGCTCATGCTGGTTGTCCTCGCCCCAGTCGGCTCGTGGCTCTTCCACTCCTATCGTCTGGCTCACTTTCCTCAGCCCGAGCAAGTACGTGATTCGGCGGAGGATGTCGCGGGGGCTCCCGCTCCTTCCTCGCCCTCGATTTGACGATTCGTGGTAAACTTCCAGACCCAAGAGTTCAACCTCCTGGAGAGAACAGATAGGCAAACGCCCCGGGACGTGTTTAGAATTCAAGCGGGGGAATGACCGCGGTGACTGGACCCGAAACGGGGCGGACTCCATCGATGACCACGACTGACACTGACTCTTTTCTGGTCCGGCAGGTGCGCGCCGGGGATCCTGAGGCTTGGCGGCAGCTCATCGAGCGGTTCGAGGGACGGCTGCTTGCGTTCGTCGACAGCCGGCTCCGTGATCGATCCGCCAGCGAGGATGTGGTCCAGGAAACGTTCATTGGCTTCCTGACCAGCCTGCCTCATTACGACGAGAAGCGCGATATGGAGGCTTATCTCTTCTCGATCGCTGCTCATAAGCTGACAGATCACTTGCGGAAGCAAGGCCGGCGCCCGATCGACCAGTTCGGTTCGGATGACCATGGTCGGCCGCTTGACGAGGTGCCTGGCGGTGCACGGGCCGCGTCGAGCATTGCCCGCAGCGGCGAGCGCCGCAAGGCCGAAGAGCAACTGCTCGGCGAGTCCATGGGACAACTCGTCCGCGAGTGGCTGGCCCGGGAAGATTACGACCGCATCCGCTGCCTCGAGCTCTTGATCGTCAAGGGCTGGGCGAATAAGGATGTCGCCAAGTATCTGAATATCACCGAGCAAGCCGTGGCCAGCTACAAGTTTCAGACCATCGCCCGGCTCAAGGAAATGGCCCGCCGTGCTGGATTAAGTCTCGACGAACTGGCCGGTGATTGACTCGCGATGAAAGGTGTTTCCCAGGTGAAGCCACCGCAGCCTCAGCAGCACGATCATCATGACCCACGGGCGCAACAGGCGGCACCTTTGCCCATCGATGATCTAATGCTCCGTAACTATCTGGCGGATAGCTTGCCTCCAGAAGAGCTAGCGCGCGTGGAAAAGGCCCTCCGCGACTCGGCCGATCTTCGTGCCCGGCTCGAGGACGTTCGGAATAACCGGGAGGACATTCAGCTCCATACGCTGGGAGGCATCTGGCGGCGTACCCGATTGACCTGCCCGAGCCGCCAGCAACTTGGCAGCTACCTGCTTGACGCTCTTGATCCCGAACTCGCTGCGTATATCAAGTTCCACATTGACGTGGTGGAATGCCCGTATTGCCGCGCTAACTTCGCTGATCTCGAACGGCGTCAGGCGGGACCTCCCTCGGAACGGACCACTGGCCGGCGGGACCGAATTTTCAAGGTCGTTCAGGATCTTCTGGGTGAGGATCGTAAGGGAGGATGAAGATCATTGGGCGGAGGTGTGCTGACTTGCGGCACTCGGTCCCACCTGCTCAGGTCTAGCACCTACCTTTCCAGGTTCACTTTCCTCAATAAGATAATCTCCAGGCACAGTCGAGTTTGGGCTCGTTTCAGGATTGCCTGAAAAATGAATCTGGCCACTGATGGGTTCGTCTTCCCTGGAAACCCGCAACCAGCTATTTCGATCGATGGCTTGAGCCGTGGGCTCAAGTTCTCCTTTGACGGTGGGTACAATCCAGGCTGTACCGTGAATATCTAGCTGGTTTCCCTTACCCTTCCATTGCAGCGGTAATAAAGAGTTGGGAAACCCGGTCCCATTGGTTTCCAGGCCGCAGAGCACATCGGTTTGAATCGCGCATCCTATCGCTTCGACTTGAAGCGGATTCTGGGGCGAGAAACCGGCAAGGTGGAGCACCCCGCAGCCGGTAATTGTACAGTGGTCGAGAACAAGCCGCCGCTCCGAGCCATTGCGGTCGCCACCCATGAACTGCATTCTGAGGCCCCATCCCGCCGATGAATCAGGTGTGTGCCGAGTTGCCGGGACGATGATGGTCTGCTTGACCCGCGTTATCGATCCGCCAACCGCCTGAACCTCGAGAGCGGTTTGAAATCCCTGGAACCAACAGTTCTCGATGGTCAAGCTGCCTCCGGCAGCGGCCACGGCGAGCGAGGTACCGGCCTTGATTCCCGGAGTCGCCATAAAAGCACAATGCCGAATCAGGGTTGTGCTTCCGGTCAGGATAATGGGCGCGGAGTCGGCATTGGATTTGCCTGGCGATGGATCAACGTACTTAGCCTCGATGGTGATTCCTTCTATCGTCAGGTCCGTTCCGGGGCCAATCACGAAGAAGGGCTTCCGACCCTTGAGCTGAACAATCAGCTTTGGCTTAACTCCTCGAGCAGCGCGGAGCTTGAGCCAGCCTTTACCAGAAAAGGGGTAGGGCTGGTCGCGTGCCGGCAGCACCATCGGTTTGCGATTATGCAGGACGACCCAGCCATTCGCTCCGATGGCTGCCTCCATGGCATGGAGGAGATTCGCGACGGGTTTTTCCTCTCCATCACTCCCGAGTACCGTGATCTCGACCTCGTTGTTCCCCTCTAAATGAACAGCTTTGGTGCCATCACCGGATTGACTGGCCATGGCCCGGCGGGGTTGATTTGCTCGGGACGTTGCCGGCGGCCTGGTGACTTGATCGCGACCTTGGCCTGTTTTCAGGTCCTTCCCAAGCCAGTGTGCAACCACAAAGCCAACCGCCACGAGAATCAGAACAAGAACTGCGGCACCGAGCCACAAGTGCCAGTTTTGATTCTGCCGCATCAGAAATACATGAAGCCGCTCAGAGAGCGGTATATATTCAGGAGAAGCGAGGTGTGCGCTGGCCGAAGGCAACACCGGTTTATCGGGCCCGAACCAAGGTTTTGGTCGGGATAACGAATTCGTCAACGACGGTTCGGGGCCAAGGTCCACCGAGAGAGGGATGTCCTCCAGACTGCTGTTGCCTTGGTTGTCGCTGACCGGAGTGAGAAAGGAGGGAACCTTAATGGCCGCTCGGCCGCTGCTTGCTTCCAGCTTTGCTGAGGACGTCTCACTTGCCAAGTCGCCAACAACTTGGGGTTGAAGTTGCAGGGCGGGTGCCCGGGCATCAACTTCAGCCGATGCGGGAGGCATTGCAGTCGACCGCTCAACCGGTTCATCGACGATCAGAGGCACACTCACAGGTTCGCCGTCGCGGATTCTGGGATACTCCTCGATGAACGGTTCGAGGGCCTGGGCTACCTGCAGCGGAGTTGCATACCGCTCATCCGGTAGCTTCCGCATCATCCGCCGCACAACTTCGACAAAATCCGGAGCAATCTGAGGGATGAGTTGGTTGAGGGGTGTTGGCTCCAAGGCTTGGTGGGCAAAGAGCTTTTCCGGCAAGCTCGGACTCGGAAACGGGACTTGCCCGGCAACCATGTGATAGAGCGTGCAACCTAGCGAGTAGATATCGCTTCGGATATCCGCCGCGTGAGAATGGCGAGCCTGTTCGGGTGCCACGTAATCAAACGTGCCTACTGTTGCACCTTCGCGAGTCACTCGCTCGTCATCGGCCAGATCGATGGCCAGCCCAAGGTCAGCGAGCTTGGCAATGCCTTCGTGGGTCACAAGGACATTGTAAGGATTCACATCCCGATGAATTAATCCCTTGCGATGCGCGTGCTCGAGCCCCAGCGCGATCTGCCAGGTGAGCCGGGCGGCCGTCGGCGCAGGCATGGGCCCTTGGGCGGTAATGAGGGCCCCGATGGTCTTGCCCTCGATGTATTCCATCACCAGAAAAAATCGTCCATTGGCCTGGCCAAAATCGTAGATTCGGACCAAGTTTTCGTGTTGGAGTTGAGCTCCAACCCGAGCCTCGCGCTTGAATCGCTCCACGGCCCGTGAGTTGTTCATGCGCTCTGGCGCCAGGATTTTCAGCGCCACAAGCCGATTCAGCCGCGTGTCACGGGCCAGGTAAACGCGCCCCATGCCACCCTGGCCGATCAATTCCAAGAGCAGGTAGCGATCAACCCGGAAACCGCTCGTCCGGCCGGCCAGGAGTTGCTGGGCTTGCCATAACGTCAGAAAGCTCTGCTGCACGGCCTGGCGAGCAAGACGGCGGTCGAGGTGCTCGACCGCATCCCTTTTTTCGGGCGGGATTGCGTCCCAGCAAGCGGTCAAGCTCGGAACATCGAGCAATCCGCTTTGCTGGGCGGCTATCCAGAATCGCGAGGTCTGAGGCTCGGCCATAAAGCATCCCGCTACTGCCTGCGCAAGATGATGGCACCATTCCAATAAGGTTGCCGATCAGTCCCTCACTCTAACATCTTACGTTCACGCTCTCAAGAAACCCGCAAGCTCGCGAAGCATGCCCCGGCAGCCTTGGTTTTGATGCTCAAGACCCACAATCTGGGTTGCTTATGGTATATGACGTGCAGTGACCTTTTCATCGGTTTTATATTGTCTTCATTTATCCTAAAGTATTAGTCGTGGTCGTGAATCCGTGATCGGTGAAGTCTTGATACGGATTTGGTCCCAGTTGGTGATCTAAGACTCTTGCCTTGGTTATACTGATTCTTGCTGTAGGACATGTCGGGGGTTAGGTTTCAATATCCGCGCCACTTTCATGATCAGCCGCATGAACTCCAATCGACTCCTCTCTCGGAGGTGGCCACGATGATTTCGGTATCGTGTTCCTGTGGGAGGAAGTTCAAGGCAGACGACCATCACGCCGGCAAGCGAACCAAATGTCCGGTTTGCGGGAGCATGTTGGTTATCGGCCCTGCCCCGGTTACCTCATCAACGGGCGTAAGTGACAACGGCGAGGTGCCGTCCTGGTGGTTTCCCAGTAGCTCCTCGCCTCGGCCAGCCATGCCATTACCGCCACGTGAGCCGCCTCCACCAACCCGTAGTGGCAGTAATCCTGATGATATTCAAACGGCGGTTGTTCCCACGCAGGCCGCTGTTCCCACGCAGCCCCTCTCGTCCGATCAAACCAAGGCTGTACCACCAGCTCAACCCTCGGTATTGGCGAAGGGAAACACGACTCTCATTCTGGGAATGATTGCGGGCTCACTGATCGTCTGTGCGTTCGGCGTAGCTCTGATCATTTGGCTGCAAATCGCACGTGAACCTGAACTCTCAAAATCAGAGTTAGTGGCCAAGGGAAATCGATTGGACCAGGAACTGGACGAGGCTTCCCCGCGTAAATCTCAACAGACACCTGAACCCTCCGAACAACCTGGCCAGGCGTTGACGGCCCCGACTCCTAAACTGCAGCTTCTGGTTCCCGCCTATTTCTATCCTGCCGGTCCTGGCTTGCAAGCTTGGCAGCGTTTGATTAACGCTGCTCCGAAGATCAAGATGGTAGTCATTGCAAACCCGGATAATGGTCCCGGACTACAGCACAATCCAGATTACGACCCCATTTTCAACGCAGCCAATGCGCGGGGTATCCGCGTGATTGGTTACGTCAGCACCGGCTATGGCAAGTTTTCCGTGGCCGAAGTTAAGCGAGCAATTGACAAATGGCTTGAGTTTTACCCCAAGATCAGCGGGTTCTTCGTCGATCAACAATCTGCTGAGGCCCAGGATGTGCCTTTCTATCTCCAGATCCGCGATCATGCTCGCCGGAAGCTCAAAGATGCGCTTATGGTCAACAACCCGGGTACGATCTGCGACGAGTCGTATTTTGCTCGAGATGTCTCCGACGTGACATGTATATTCACCGCCTTTGATGGCTTTGATCAATTCAACCTGCCTGCTCGGCTCTGGCAGTATAGCCCGTCGCGCTTTGCAGCTTTGACCTATCAAGTCAGTGATGTCAGAGCCATGCGCCAGGTCATCAGCAACTCTTCCACCAAGCACATCGGCTATCTCTACATCTCAGATGCGCCGAAAGGGTCCAACCCCTGGGCTCAACTTCCACACTACTGGGATGAAGAGGTCGAGGCCGCCGCCAATAATGCCAATTGATCCAGCCCCGATTTGAGGCCACACGCCGAAAAAAGTCGAGCTGGCCGGCCAGGCCACGTTGACTGCTTGCAACAATCAATGTCCTTGAACAGGCATTCTTGTCACCTTGAGGTTTCGAGCCCGTTTAGTTGGTGGAAGAAAGGGCGGGCTCAAAATTCCGTTTGAATTCCTCACAACCTATTCTTCGCGGGTGAGTACTCCGGCAAATCGTTGAACGGGGGCCTCCCGCCGCATCCAGGCGAACCACGATTACGTGTCGATACCCTCATGCTTGTGGGGCTCGACCGGAGGCATGATCCTCAATGGCAAGATGTGACTGGATTCTCCCGCGCGCGATGCTTCCTGCGGAAAAGTGTTCCATCCCGACCGCCGTCACGCCGAGGGGTATCGCATCGCGATGCAATTCTGGAACCAGGCGACTGGCCGCAACCGGCCGAGTGACCAAATGATCACATTTCGTTGCCGCCGATGTGGAGGGTTCCACGTTGCTAGAAAGGGAAGCAAGGAACCCGTGGTGGACAGGTCCCCAAGGCTGCCTGCAAACGTTTGACAGACTCTCTACGGGTCTGTCAACAGAACGCATCGTACAACTAGCCAGAGCTGTCGGCCCCCTTCTGGGAGAATGGGACCGACAGTAATGCGGGCTTGCAGGTCAGGCACGTTCTGGTGGTGAACGGGGTTGATAACCCCGGTAAACCCTGGATGGGTACCGGACACTCTGCGACGTGTTGATCCGAGCAGGGCGTTTTGACCTGCGACCAGCTCCATCGCAACATTGCCGCCCGTTGCCGGGGCGCACATTCCCCCAGCATCGCGCTGGTTCCAGCCGCGGAGGGTCGATGGATACATTGATTGCTCTGGGTTGCAGCCTGGGCCGCATCCAGCCGCATCTGTTCCGTTTCCCCTCTGCGGCATTGTCGGAAAAACCCATGCTCGTTCCGATGGAATCCGGTGAGTCTGACCATCCTTGTACGCGGGCGTCGACCTCCAGGGAAGTTTGCTGCAGATCAGGGTCGAAGGCAGAGGGTGCGATACCGTACTCTTCGGTGCCCTCTTCAGGAACGATGGTATCGGCGGGGAAATCCCCTTCGACGACCAGCGTTGACAGGGTGGGGCAAGAGTCAAGCTCTTGCCCCAGCACATTGGCTTGCAGCACTGGGGCGTCGAATGACGGATCCGGTTGGGGATCAGCAATCGCCGCTGACTCGTTGGAGGAAGTATCGCGTACAGACTCTGGTAAAGGCTCACCGGGCTTCGCATGGTCTGACACAGGATTCCCGGTCGAGACAGCTTTCGGATCGCCGTGCTCACCCAGCTCTGGTGGAGAGCCAGGCTCCTCGATCAAAGTTTCGGCAGACTCCGACGTGGCCTGAGCCATCGGTGCGGAAGTGTGCGCTTGGTCGATCGAATCAGCCCGCACGAACTTGCCTGGGCCAATTCGGATCCAGGCCGCAGGTGCAGTGGTTGGGGTTGGCTCAGGTTCTCCTTTGACCAGTTTTCGACCTTGGCCGCGGGGTTTCCGACGCCGTGGTGTCGAAGGACTGGGGCGCGTGACTCCTTCAGCCGAAGCTGTGGGGGGACCATCCATTCGTAGGCTTGACGTGCCTTCCGCTGCTGGTTCCAAGCGCGTGGGGCTGGCAGCCTCACCCGCTTGGCCCAACCCATCGTCAGGCACTTTGCCTGTGGGTCTTGGTTCTCCCGAATGCCGAGCCTGAGGAGCTAGAAAGATCAGGACCATCGCCGCGACGTAAACCGGCACCAGCCAGGTCGATAGTGAAGCCACTACCCAGCTCGTCAACCCCATGAGCGCGGCGAGTGCCGCGATTCCCAGCGTTCTCACCAACGTCGCTTGACGAGCAAGAGCGGCTGCTGGCTTACCGGGTTTCTCATGCCGGCGAAAGAGATTTCGCCGGGACGTGGTCAAAGACCTTGGCTTGGATCTGATCGACGTCGGGCCCAAGGAGGTTTTGTCCTGTTTGACGCGCTTTGAACCGACCGATCGAGCCTTCGGGTTTTCCCTATCGGTCTTTTCAGGCCAGCCGGTTTTGTTGTCCCAATCAGCGCCAGGGGATGACCTTTCGTGTCGTGAAGACACTCGCCTTCCCTCCCAGATTTATCGACCAGCAGACAGTGTAAACTCATGTCTTTGCGAACGGGTGAGGCGATCATGGGATACCAGTTGCAGGTGGTATCGGATTTGCGTCAAATGCGCCAGGCGATCAGAAACCGGGGCCGTTCTCGGAACGCGGGTTTTGAGGCTTCTTCCAGGCCAGATGGAACCATGACCTCTTCCAGGCGGCGTTTGCTGTCGGCGATGCACCTGGGTGGCTTGACCTTCCGTGAAGCGTGCCTGAGAACCTGGACAAAAATCAACGAGCACGAGATCCTGACCAGGGCCGCGGCGATCTCGTTCTACGCGCTTGCAGCCCTGGTTCCGTTCCTGGCGCTGGTGATCACGCTCACGGCTTGGTTCTTGCCCCGAATCGCATGGCTTCTTCCCTGGGTCAAGCAGGATGCAGCCGATCAAGTCGCGGCGCAAGCCAACGCGATTGCCCTGATGCAAAGCCTGTTGCCAGCCGATGCCGCATCGCTGCTTGGCCGTGAGATCACAGCAATCCAGGAGAAGCCCCCGGCCGGTATCATCTCGTTTGGCCTGATTGCTCTACTCTGGCTCTCGGCAAGTCTCTTCGTGGCCGTCATGGACGCCATGAACCGGATCATGGGTGTTCAGGAGACTCGACCTTTTTGGAAAGTCCGTCTCCTGGCCATGCTCATGACTCTCACTCAGGCGGTTATCCTGATCGTTGCGTTTGTGACGACCTTGATCTGGCCCCAGATTATCAAATGGCTGGGCTTGAGCTTGATGGTGGCGTTGCTCGCCACGGCCGTTCAGGGTCTCACGGTCTTTTTCATCATTCTTCTAAGCTTCTCCCTGGCGCTTTACTTCGGGCCCGACGCCGACCAGCGCTGGGAATGGATCACACCTGGCAGCTTGATCGGTACACTCGTCCTCTTGTGCGTGAGCCTGCTTTTCCGGATCTACGTGCAGAACTGGGCTAACTATAGTGCAACTTACGGGTCATTAACCGGAGTCGTGATCCTGATGAGCTGGCTCTGGATCTGCTGTATCGAACTCTTGGTGTCTGCTGAGTTCAACAAGGTCATCGAAGACGCATCGCCGCTGGGAAAACCTTACGGCCAGCGCCACGAGAATAAACTTTGATTCCTGACCCTCGAAAACTGGAAGGCGATCGTCCTGAGTTGAACCCAAAAATCGCCTCGTGCTGGCACGAGCCATCAAGCCGTCACAGGGCCGGCCTTCGCATTCGGTCGAGTAATGTCCTGGCACCCTGATCGCACAGGACCTGAGCCATTCGCATGCCCAGTTCGCGCGGATTCGCCTTGGGGCCGATCAGGGCAGCGGTCACCCTGGCAAGGCCATCAGGGTCGAAGACCGCTGCATCCAAGGCAAGCTGACCGAGTTGGCCACCCTTGGTCTCACTGCCCAAGTCGCGGGCCCATGCGGCCATCGGGATCAAACAGCCGCCTTGCATTTCCGCCAGCAACGTCCGCTCAGCAAGAATCGAGGTGTGGGTTGGCTCATCGTCGAGCGGTTGTAAAAGTTCACGGGTTGGCGCATCCTCAGCGCGGCATTCGATACCGAGAGCCCCCTGCCCCACCGCCGGCAGAAAACATGGGGGCGCGAGCCGTTGGGTGACGTGCAAGTGCAAATTCAACCGATGCAGGCCCGCCCAGGCCAGAATCACCGCATCGAGTTTTCCGTCAAGTGCCAGGTTCAGCCGTGTTTCCACGTTGCCACGGATCGTGGTGACCTCAATATCGGGACGCAGGAACAGAAGTTGGGCGCGACGGCGAAGTGAGCTGGTGCCGATTCGCGCGTTAGCCGGAAGGGCCAGGAGGTTCTTGTGGGCGGGCGCGATGAGGGCGTCGGCAACGTCTTCGCGCGGGTACGGCGGCCAGCACCAATTCATCGTGTTCCTGAGTGGGCAAATCCTTGAGGCTGTGCACCGCGAGGTCGACCAATCCATCAAGTATGGCACGCTGGATTTCCTTGGTGAATAACCCCATCCCGCCGATGGCAGCCAGCGGCGAGTTGCGGTCGCGGTCTCCTTGAGTACGGATCTCGACGAGTTCTACCCTCAAGCCGGGATGATAACTGCACAGCCGCTCTGCAACCCATTCTGCCTGCCAGCGTGCAAGGCGGCTGCCGCGTGTGCCGATCCGGAGAGTTGACGGACTAGGGAGTGTGCTGCTCATACAGAAAGCAGTGGGCAGTGAGCGATGAAACGTACTGGATTTCCAGGGTGGAACTTGCCGGTCCGGCTGCTTGTCGGCTTCCAGCTCGGCAAGGGATTGTTAAAGCGTCCTTGCGAGAACCGCGACGATCACATGCTGTGCTCCGGCTTGCTTGAGTGCGCGTGCCGCCGCGCCGCAGGTGGCACCGGACGTGAGGATGTCATCAACAAGCAGGATGGTTCGACCTTTCAATCCGGGATCAGATCGGGCGCGAAAGGCCTGTTTCATGGCGGCCATTCGATCGGAGGCCGTCTTGTCGGCAAGGCGATCAGTTGCCTTGATCCGGCGAAGGGGCTGGCGAACGCGAAGACCAAGAGAGCCAGACAGGCCTCTAGCCACAGCTTCAGCTTGATTGTAACCGCGCCGTAGGCGTCGCCACCAGTGCAGGGGAACAGGAACAATCCAAGCATCACGAGGCAGCTTTGCGAGCTCGCTTTGCCGAGCCTCAGCAAGCAGACTTCCTAGCCACGGGGCTAGCCAGGCATTGCGCTCATGCTTGAGCTGCAGGCATAGGTCACGGATACGGTCTGCATAGGGTGCCAGGGCCAGAGCAGCGTCAAAGCCCAACGGGCGACTCCGGCACTCGGCACAGCCTCGATTGAGGTCGGCATGCGGCCCAATGGGCAGGGCGCACCGTGGGCAGGCCGAAGCACCAGCCGTCATCGAAGCGTCAAGGAGCAAGGTACGGCAGCTAACGCAAAAAGGTCCATGAAGCTCACCTCCCTCGGTACCGCAAATCAGGCACGTCCAAGGGAATATCAGGTCATCCACCGCCCGGGCACAGCTAGCCAATCCCTGAGTCAGAGTTTGACAAATCGAGTTTGAAAACGGACGGACATGAATCATCTTCAGCGTGGCCCCCATGTGTCGCGGGTCCGCTACACGGGCCCGCGGCTGATCCCACGATCGCCGGCGCCAAGGTAGGGTGTGAGTTGCTCGCGGAGTTCATTACGGGCTCGGGCCAGAAGCGATTTGATCGCCGCGGGTGATCGGTTCATGACTTCGCCAATCTCGGCGTAGCTCATGTCCTCGAACTTGTTGAGCAAGACGGCGATCCTCTGGTCTTCGCCGAGAACATTAAGCGCTTCTTGAACGACCTCGGAGAGCTCGATTTGCCTCATCTGAGAGGATGCCGTGGTTTCGCGTGAGGGGATCTGCGCCGCAACCGGCATAGCTGTTTGGGAATCGCCGCCAACGCCGCTCATGGGTACTGAAGGGTTGCGCCCTTTCCCCCGCAAATGGTTAAGCGCCAGGTTGTTGGCAATTGTGAACAACCAAGTGGAAAACTTGGCCCTTGGCCGATAGCCCTTACGCGCTTTGTAGATCCGCAGGAAAACGTCCTGGCTCAGGTCCTCTGCTTCCTCGAGACTACCGACAAGATGATAAAGAATGCCAACAAGCCGGTCTTGGTACCGCTGTACCAATGCTTCAAACGCGCCTGGGGTATCGTCACGCACCTGGAGCATTAACCGGACGTCGGGGTCTCGCGCCTCGAGTTGGCGTTCCAGAACATCGAGCTCGCCGCGGCTCACAGGAACACCCTCCATGAACTGACGAGCGGGGATCGGAATTGGCCTGCCAGGTCAACCGGAAACTGTGCCAAGCCGACGTTGGAATGCATCTGGATTGAACTGTTTGAGGAGGCGACACGGTTTTCCATACTCTATCGAAGTCCACCATCAAGGAACATCCACCGTCACGGGTGAACTGGTTCAGAAACAGCCGGCGACAGGCCAGGGCTATCGAGACGGCGGCGGAGCTGACCGCAGGCTGCGTCAATGGCTCGGCCCTTCGTCTTGCGAACTGTGGCGCTGATACCCCGGTCGCGAAGCACGGTTACAAACTGGCGGATCGCGTCTGGCTGAGGACGCTCGAACGGAAGGCCCACCACAGGGTTGTATGGGATCAAGTTGACGCTCGCCCTTGCGCCCTGAAGCAACTGTGCCAGAGCACGAGCATCGCGCAGTCGGTCGTTGATGCTGTGCAACAAAACATACTCATAAGTTACTTGACGACCAGTGGTCCTAAAATAGACATCCGCTGCTTCGAGTACAGCGGTCAAGCCGACCTTCTCGTTGACCGGCACCAATTCATTACGCAGTTCCTCGGTCGGTGCGTGGAGCGAGACCGCCAGATGGTATTGCCGGTCAAGATTGGCAAGCCTGCGAATCTTTTCGGGCAATCCGACCGTTGAAATGGTAACTCTGCGCTGGCTTAATCCCAATCCCACATACGGTGCGGCCGAACAGAGACGGTCGAGTGCAGAAATCAGGTTGTCGAGATTTGCCAGGCTTTCTCCCATACCCATGACAACGATGTGCGTGACGGAATCGCACCCGGGCAAGAGATTGCGGAGCCGGAGCACCTGCTCCATGAGTTCGCCAACGGTCAAGTTTCGCACAACACCCTTGAGGCCACTGGCGCAGAAGACGCAGCCCATTCCACAACCAACTTGCGTGCTGATGCAGACGGTATGTCGCTGATCTTCGACCATGAGCACACACTCAATACTGCTTCCATCCCTACACTCGAGTAGAAGCTTGTCCGTCAGGTCGGGCGAATGGCCATGATAAGCGATACGGGTACCGAAAATGGTCCACTCACGCAACAGTTGCTGGCGGAGTTTCAAGGGCACGTCTGACATTAGCTCAAATGATTCAGCACGGCGCTGGAGCACCCACTCGAGAACCTGCCGGGCTCGATATTCAGGGTAACCCTCACCCTTCATCCAGGCCTGGAACTCCTCAATGGGTGGTTCCAGGAGGTGACGCTTCGGAGAGTCCGAGGAGAGTTGTTCATGAGTTGTATCCTTCGCGGGTGGCATTAGATCCTCGCTGTCAGAATGACCTGCCATCAAGCCATTTATTATTCTAGAGGCAAAAGGCTCGGTAGCCAAGCTGAGCCAATATTCGTAAGTAAGGATGGCTGGCAAGTTTGGACCGATCCGTGCGGCCTCTGGCTTTTGCCTCTGCATGCTCCTACAATCCCAGACTCTGCTCCGGTAGAATTCTCAGTGCATTGAGAACGGAGCCTACGATTCTTCCCACTTGTGGTATCTCGCCATGGTTGCCGCGGATGATTTGATCGCCAGGTGTCGTGTGCCAGAAGGCGAGAAAGTCCGACTCAAGGATTATGATCCAGACTGGGCTGGTGACTCCGAGATTCCCAAAACCAAGCGTAAGAAAGATGCCGAGCAGTCGCTTACCCAGGATGTTTCGGAACTTGCCGACGCGCAAGATCGGCTCTATGCCGCGGATTCCTGGTCGATCCTGATGATTTTTCAGGCAATGGATGCTGCTGGGAAGGACAGCACCATCAAGCATGTCATGTCGGGAGTGAACCCACAGGGATGCCAGGTCTTCAGCTTCAAGCAACCCTCTTCCGAAGAGCTTGATCACAACTTCCTCTGGCGGTACACGCGCTCTACCCGAACGAGGGCGCATTGGCATTTTCAACCGCTCTTATTACGAGGAAGTTCTGGTTGTGCGGGTGCATCCGGAATTGATCAAGCCCGAACGAATCCCCGACATCAAGATCGACAATGACTTTTGGGACGATCGCTATCACGACATCAATGCCCTGGAGCGACATCTGACCCGTAACGGCACGGTGATACTCAAATTCTTCCTGAACGTCTCCAAGGACGAACAGCGTAAGCGTTTCCTCAAGCGGCTTGAAGATCCCCGAAAACACTGGAAATTCTCGGCAGCGGACCTCGTCGAGCGCGGCTACTGGGATGATTACATGAAGGCCTACGAGGAGACTTTGAGCGCGACCAGCACAAAATGGGCTCCCTGGTATATCATTCCCGCCAATCACAAGTGGGTTACCCGCGGCCTGGTGGCGCGAATCGTTGCGTCTACCTGCGACAAGCTCGAGCTTCGCTATCCAGAAGTTACCCCAGTACAGGGAGCCGCAATCGAGCAGGCCAAGAAACAACTCAAGACCGAGGGCTGAACCGAGTGAACGCGTTGCCGGAAAGACGACTGCGATCGGCTTGTAATGTCGTGGAAACATTGCGCTCAAGCCTCGTCCCCATCATTGTTTTTCTCCTGTCGAGCCGTTGCTCCGAGGTCGTTGCCGCTCCCCAAGGCAGCACGCAGCCAGGCCTGTCAAACGCCAGCTTCGAGTCGCCTCGGTTACTGGACGGCTGGGAGATTGTTACCTATGGTGCCCGAGCCGAAGCGGCCATCGATGAAGCGGAAGTACGCGAGGGACGGCAGTCTTTGAGGGTGATTGCAAACGAGGCATCGGATACAGCGCTGGGGCAGGACGTTTCTGTGAATCCTGGCTGCTGGTATCGCTTCTCAGGCTGGGTCAAGACCCGAGATCTACAACCCTTGAGTGCGTCAGTAACCGGAACGTTTCAAGTCCAGCGATTACACGGGCATGGTGTACTTGCAAGCGGTACAAACCATCAGGGAAATACGAACTGGGCAAGCGTGATCTTGTTTTTCCAGGCTCCTGCCGACGGATGGGTACGAATCGCCCCTTTTCTCGCCGGTTACGGCAAAGGAAAAGGCACCGCCTGGTTTGATGGCCTGAGTCTCGAAGTGATCAATGCCGCGCGGTTACCCGCAGTGATCACGCGCGAACGGCTGGGCACAGGTACGATCAACCAAATGCAATATGGCCAGTTCATCGAGTATCTCTGCAACTTGGTGCCCGGGATGTGGGCCGATAAACTCGATGACGGCAGCTTTGAGGGGCTCAGTCCTTACAAGTTCGCTTATCTCAAGGAAACCGATTTCCGCGAGCGGACTTGGTATCCTACAGGAGCAACTAACCGGGCCACGTTCGAGCATGATCGAACAACCAAGGCAAACGGTGAAGCTTCCTACAAGATCACGGTCTCCGAGAATGTGCCCTGTACCGTGGGAGTCGCACAGGATGGATTGGCGGTTCAGCGCGGGATCGTATGTAACTTTTCCTGCTTCTTCCGGTCAGAGGGCATTCGCGAATGCATCATCGTTCGGCTTCATGACGAGCAGAGGAACCTCGCGACGTGCGTTCTTGCTCCCGCGGGCGATGCGAGCTGGCATAAGCAGCTCGCACAGCTCGTTCCTTCGGGATCCAGTGACCGGGCAACCCTGACGATCGAATTCCACGGGCCCGGAACGCTCTGGTTGGACAACGCTAGCCTCATGCCAGAGGATGCTATGAGTGGTTGGCGTAAAGATGTGGTCGAGGCTGTCCGGGAGCTGAAGCCGGGAGTGATCCGGTTTGGGGGCAGCGCACTTGATGATTCCAACTTGGGTGAGTTCGACTGGCGCGATTCGGTCGGTGATCCGGAAAAACGGACGCCATTTCGGGCTTGGGGTGGCCTCCAACCAAGCAAAGCAGGACTGGAAGAGATCGTCCAATTCTGCCGGCTGGTCGCTGCCGAGCCCTTGATTTGCGTCCGCATTACGGGACGAACCCCTCAAGACGCGGCGGATCAGGTACAGTACTTCAACGGTGCAGCTACCACGCCCATGGGGGCCATGCGAGCAAGGAACGGGCACCCGGACCCGTACCTGGTACGTTACTGGCAGGTTGGCAACGAGCGCAGCGGCTCGGACTATGAACGCCGCCTGCCCGCATTCTGTAAGGCGATGAAGCAGGCCGATCCATCGATTCAGCTCCTCTCGTCGTACCCCACTCCCGGTGTGCTTCAGCGCCGGGCCATGGCTGGATTTCGTCTCGCCACATCATTATGACTGTGCGAACCTTGCCGGCGTGGAGTCGGATCTGGCTTCGATCCGACGGATGCTCGACACCAACGAAACAGATCACTCAATCCGGATCGCGGTGACCGAGTGGAATACAACCGGCGGCGATTGGGGACCCAAACGCGCTCGGCTCTGGACCCTTGAGAACGCGCTGGCCTGTGCGCGGTATCACAACCTACTACATCGGCACGGCGACTTCATTCAAATCGCTTGCCGATCGAACTTGACCAACAGCTTTTGCTCCGGTTGTATTCAGACGGATAACCACCGGCTTTACAAGACCCCGACCTATCACGCCCAACAACTCTATGCAACGCTAGCCGGCAATCGGCCGTTGCGGATCGATGGATCCTTGCCTGCCGACAGTGCTCCTGACCTCAGCGCCACGTTGACAGCTCAAGAGGACGCAGTGGTACTGTTTACCGTCAACGACAGCCTTGAGGCGATTTCGCGGCCTTTGGATTTCTCGGCTTTCGGCTTAAAAGGCCAAACCCTTGAGGTCTGGACGCTTGCCGATGTGAAGCAGGCCGGTGAGCCTGATGTGACCAACAGTTTCGACGAACCGGAGCGCGTAATCCCCCGCAGATCGACTGTGTCTGTGTCGTCTCCGCGCTTCACTCAACAGTTTCCGCCCCTCTCGTTGAGCGTGCTCAAATGGCGGATCTTGAAGGACAAGTAAGAAAAACCACTAATAGGCCGCCACGGCCTCTCCTCCGGCAGTCGTTGTCCACGGAGTCCAGGCCAGGACCACCTGCTCGATGGTAATGTCGGTTTTCCGGGGTGTCAGCTCGATAGCCTCCAGCACCAATGCGTCAGGCCGAAGCTTGGCTTCCTGGCGCTCGATCTCTGCCTGGAACTCGAGTTCCAGGTTCGTGAAATCCTCCAGTGCCCGATCAAGTTCTGACTGAGCCGTACCGAGGTCACCACTTTGCTGGATGGCCTTGCTCGCGGCCTTGGCGGCAGATGTGGCTTTACCGACATTGGTCTTGTTCACTGTCTTCTTACCGAGAAACGCTCCAAGCACCGAGTTGCCAAATGCAACGGCGGCATCCCACTTGGCCTTGCTCGCCTGAGCTTGTTCGCGGTCTAACCGCTCTCGCGCCTTGCGGACATCTTCCTGAAGCTTGTTGCGCTTCGCGGCATACTTGGCGCGAAGCTCCTCATTCGCCCGATCGCGCGCCTCGCGTGAGCCCTGGGATAGTCGCAGCCGGAAGTCGCGCTGAGATTCCTCAGGGTGGGAATACGCCTTGAGGTCCGGGCAAGACCAGATGGTCAGCTTTCGCTCGCGATAAAGGAAATTCTTCAAGGCTTTGGTGTACTCGGCATAACCCTTGGCTCGCGCCAACGCACCCGGCAAGGGATCAAAACGTGCTCCTGCTTCAGGCGCTTTGTTGAGTTCGGGAATGTGGTTGCTGTGTGTTTCGGCACCGCTCCAGATATCAGCCGGAAGTTCCGTGTCCACAAGGCGCAGTAGTCCCAGTGTTTCCCAGTAGTCAATCCCTGTTTTTTTCTCGGCGTAGTGAAGTCGAGCTACGCCCAGAACTGCGGGGCGGTAAAGCAGCATTGATCCTGCGTCAGACAGTACGGGGCGGGGGATAAAGAACTCAGGAACATCGGGCGGGACAACTGGGCGGCTGCCCGCTGATGAAAGGACGGAAGCAGAGTTCGATTTCGAGGGTGAGCTACTTGCGCTCGCTGGTTTCGGTGTAGCCTCCGTAACGGCTGACGGCGATGGTCCAGCCGGGTCAAGCGGGTGCATGGGCTGGGTCGCTCTGCGCGGAGCCATCAGCATCTGAATTTGTTCACGCGTGAGCGGACCGCGCAGATAGGAAAGCGCCCAGCGAGTCTGGAAAACGACTGGCTGGTCTTCGTGGACATTGCTCATCAGGAAAACGCGGTTGGCCAGACTGGAAAGGATCTCGTCCATTTGCCGGCGATCAAAGCTATGCCCGGCCGCGTTGGATGCCCCTTCCAGGCCTTCCAGCACTCGCTCCTTGTCGCGCTTGGTCTGTAACCGGCCCAGGAACCAGGTGCCGGCATTGGAGAGGCCCTTGTAGTCGAGATCCACGGGGTTCTGGGTAGCCAGTACAATCCCAAGCCCAAAGGCCCGTGCCTGTTTCAGCAAGGTGAGCATGGGAAGCTTCGACGGCGGATTGGCCGTTGGGGGAAAGTAGCCAAAGATCTCGTCCATGTAGAGCACTGCGCAGGCTCGAGGTGCCCGGCTGGGTCCGGATCCAGGCAAGAACCTCGTTCAGCAGAATCGTGACGAAGAACATTCGCTCACTGTCCGAGAGATGCGCGATGGAAAGGATCGACAACCGCGGTTTGCCGGCAGGCGTATACAGCAGGCTGCCGATATCGAGGGCATCTCCCTCCATCCAGCCGGCAAATCCGGGTGAAGCAATGAGGTTGTTCAACTTCATCGCCAGAGCAAATCGCTCCCGAGCTGGATAGAAAGCCTCCAGATCGATGACGCCAACTTTGTCGAAGGGTGGGGCCTGGACCGCATGAATGAAAGCCGCCATGTCCAGATCGTGGCCAGACCGCCAGCTCTGGTCGAGCACGTTGGCAAGTAAGATGTGCTCACGGCTGGAGATAGGGTCTGCCTCGATTCCCAAGAGCGCCAGCAATCCTGAAACCGAGGAGGCAACCCTCTCCCGGTACGCTTCTCCCTGGCTGAGCAGGGCTGCTGGGGGAGCCGCGAACGAACGAAGGACCGTGAGTGGGAGCCCTGCGCTGGAACCGGGAGTGTAAATCGCCAGATCTGCCGACTCGTGGAATCGTCTGATCCGAGCACCGTCCTGACCCCAAGTGGCCAGGCCGTCTTGCCAGAGCTTGGCTGTTTGTTCGGCAAACGCCTCCCGCGAGAGTCCTTTCCGGTTCGCCTCGTCAGGATCGATCCACGGTGCGAAATCTTCGCCACGCAACTGGGGAAAAGTTAACAGCAAGTTCCCCAGGTCTCCCTTGGGATCGATAGCGATGACCGGTATTCCGTCAATTGCCGCTTCTTCGAGCAACGACAAGCAGAGTCCTGTCTTGCCGCTACCGGTCATTCCGACGCAGACTGCGTGCGTGGTCAGTTGCTTCGACTCGTAAAGCACAAGATTGGAAGTGACCTTTCGCTGCTCGCGGTCGTACTCCTTGCCGAGATAAAAGTAGCCGAGTTTTTCGAAATCCGGATTCTTCATGAAACATCGCTCGCACGTATGCAGTCGCTTCGATAAGGAACAGCATGGCCAGGACAGATCTTAGCTGCCTGAGCGAGGTGTACCAAGGTTGACTTCCTGGCATTCGTCCTTGGCATCTGAATGGGTAGGGATGACCGAGTCTGCTGTGACCGAGGCTACTTCCCGGTCTCCGCACTTCACCTTCACCCGTTCCTCGTAGTGATTGATGAAATGGGCCGCAATTCGGCTTTGAACGGCTTTCCAGAGCTGATCAATCTGACCCGCTTCGATCAGGCGGTCCACCGTGGATCCTGCGGATTCTTTGAGCGCGTCAATCGCTGAGGCCACGGCAGCCATGGCTGTCAGGGAAACTTCGTTTTGGCAGTGTGCATAGGTATTGGCGACCAAGCTGATCGACGGCAAGAGCGGTACAGGATCCTCAAAGTTGACGTAACGGAAGATTTTTCCTGAAAACTCCTGTTCAAAAGCTCGGGCGGCTGTCTCGTTGCCGATCATCGGTGCACCGAAAGTAACAACTTCGTGCACCGTGACAAAATTGCGCTGGAGACGCCAGGCAGCCAAAAGCGCCAAGGCACCACCCAAGCTGTGCCCAGTTACCCAGAGCGGACGCTCGTGGGTGTCAATCGCCTTGGTGACCGCGGCAAGCAGGGGCTCCCAGATCTGGTGCAGAGCCTCCATGAAACCGCGGTGGAATCGTGCTCCCACGCCCGCCGCAGCGAAATCGGTCCCAATCTGCCCCTCGGGCAGTATCAGGTAATTGTTGGCGTTGGTGAGCAGCCAGTCCTTGAAACCGTCCAGCGTGTTCGGTGCCTCGGAACCGCGAAACGCCACGACCAAGACACTGTCATTCTGGGCGACATAGACCTGCGTGTTTCCCACGCTGATCAGTTCTGCCTCCAGTCCCAGGTCATCACGAAATCTAGCCATTCCGGCCGCTGCATCGAGATATGCCAGACTACAGGCCTGAGCCAGAAAGAGAGCGTTGCGAGCGTCGCCCGGCTTTGTACCATCCAGCGCGTACAGCCATTGTCGCGTTCCTCATCAATTGATCCCAGTATCCGTCATAACATCGCCCGCCTTCCATTTTTTGCCTTTTGCCAGGCTTGAGCGGCCTCTCGGCTTACCTGGGTTCCCGTCAGCTCAAGCCGGCGCAGGGACTCTTTGCCCGCCAGAGTCTCCTGAAACCCCTTGTCGGTAACCTTCGTATTCTTGAGTCGCAACGTATCCAGAGCGGGTAGGTCCTTGAGAATTTTCAGGCCCGCATCAGTCACCTGCGTGTTACTAAGATCGAGGTCCTTGAGCTTGTCCATTCCCTTGATCAGCTCGAGTGTCTGGTCGGTCACGTCGGGATTTGCCATCTGCAGGACGGCAACGTCTGGCTTCGACCTCAAAAAGGCGTAGTCCTTTCGATCCCAGCCAGTCAGCGTGAGATGCCGCTCGCCACCAACGATCCTCTCTCGGGGGCCCAGGTCAATCGGAACAAGTAGCTGGTAGGTTGGAGGGAATGCCGTAATTGCCAGGCCGAGACCGATCAAAGCGAGGGGACCAAGGCCCTTGCGCCAGTGCCGGAAGGCACGCACGATCAGCCCCAGAAGTCCAACGGCAATGACCGCCAACCCAGCCAGGTAGATGTAGTGAGCATAGTTATCCATCGTTGTCGACGTACCTTTGCCAAAGTTCGCGTCTTGGCGTCTTCGCAGTGGCGACTTTGTGATCAGCGGTTCGGAGGCAGCATACAGTTCATCTCCGCGAGAACATCCGCGATCGCGTGCACGAGCTGGGCGATATCGGTATCAAAGAGACGGCCAATCGTGCCGATCCGAAAAGTATCAACCTTGGTCAACTTGCCCGGATAAATAATCATACCATGGTCGCCGAGCCGGCGGTAAAACTCGGAAAACTGGAACGCAGGATCGGTCGGTGAACGAAACGCCGTGATGACGAAGCTTTGAATCTCGGGATCGAGTAACGGTACGAAGCCAAGGCGTTGCATGCCGGCCATCAGCGTTCGATGATTGGCCGCATAGCGCCGGCCGCGAGCAGTAATTCCGCCTTCTTGGTCCAGCTCGCGCAACGCCTGATCAAAGGCAAGGATGGCATGAGTTGGCGGTGTGAAGCGAAACTGGCCGTTGGCCTCGAACCCCTGAAGTTGACCTAGTGCCTTATCCACGCTAAATCTGGGGGCTAGGGCAGGCAGGTTCCAGGGAATTCCGCGAGAAATTGAAGAGGCTCGACCCACAAGTTTAGATTGGACGGAGCACTAGAAGATCCAGACTGAAACTGCGGGCATAACCAATTGTGGCTTGCAAGGCAGCCCGGCACGCTATGATGAAGCTGGAAACCCGGTACACCTTCAAGGCATTTGTTGGCCGAAGAAATCAGGTAGTCGATCCCTGCCGTCTGAAAGTCGATGGGAATCGCGCGAAAGCTGCTCATCGCATCGACGATCAAGCTCCGTTTATTGCGCTGCACAACCCGTCCTATTGGTTCAAGCGGATAGAGAATGCCGGTGGTTGTTTCACAGTGGACAAGTGCAACATGGGTAATCGCCGGGTCTTCAAGCAGGACGCTCTCCACCTGTTCAGGATCGGGGACTTCATGTTCTTCGTTGCGAAGCACTCGGTGGTCGATCCTCTGGCAGGCTGCAATTTTGGCGATCCGCTCGCCATATGCGCCGTTGGCAAGAATCAGTAAGCGCCCCTTTGGCGGCATCACCGAGGCGAGAACTGACTCGACGCCGAAGGTTCCACTCCTCTGCATCAATATGGCCTCATAGCCATCCCCCGCCGTCAGCCCGGCCAGCTTCAGAATCGCCTCGCGGATCCGTTTTACCGTGCCATTGAACTCGAAATACCAGGAACCCGCGTCATGGAGCATTGCCTGCTTGACGCTCAAACTCGTCGTTAGTGGTCCTGGTGTGAACAACAATTTGTCTTGAAATCTTGGTATTTTAGGATAACCATGCATAATTTTTATGCTCTTGATCTCCAGGTGCCATGGCTTCCGTCAAGGCGAAGACTTCGTAGCAATAGGGAACTGGATTCAAGAAGCAAGAACCCAGTCGACGCATGCTTAGCAGCTTGACGATTGAGGGGAATGAAGTTTTTGTGAAAGCTGAGTCAGAGCCCCGCGACCTGCATCTCACTTTCGACCTCGGCAATGGATTCCTCAAGAATCTCGAGGGCCCGGAACATCTGTCGCTCTGTGACAATAAGCGGCGGCGTCAGGGTCAGGACATTCCCCATCGTTGTCTTGAAATTCAAACCCCGGCTTAGAGCCTTATAGAGCACGGCATCCGCTGCGTCGCATGCCGGAGTACGTGTTGCTCGATCGACAACCAACTCTGCACCCATCAGGCAACCACGACCGCGAACATCGCCGATCAGAGGATGCCGATTCATCATTTCCCGGAGCCGTTGCAATCCTGATGCTCCAACAGCGGCAGCATTCTCTACGAGGTGTTCGTCTTCGATGATCTGCAGCGTCGTCAGACCCGCACGTGTCGTCACGGGGTTTTTCTCATGTGTATAGTGACCAAATGCGAAAGATTCGCAAACATCGAGTTCCGGCCGGCAGATCATTGCGGCAATCGGTAAAACACCACCACCCAAGCTCTTACCAAGTACCAGAATGTCCGGGACAACGCCATCATGCTCGCAAGCGAACAACTTTCCGGTCTTACCCAGTCCGGTTGGAATTTCATCAAAGATCAAGAGGGCACCGAAGTCATCACAAGCCTGGCGTACTGTAGGCCAGAAGCCAGGAGGCGGTACATAAGGGACAGCACGAATGGGTTCCCCGATGACGGCCGCCACGTCGCCTTCCTTCTCAAGAATGTACTGAATCGTACGAACGCAGAGCTCGGCGCTTCCTTCGGTCACACCCCAAGCGTTGCGGTAATCACCAAAAGGGGGAACATGTTCACTGCCGCTCAAGAGTGGCCCAATAGGGCCGCTACGAAACATGGCTTCCCCGCCGACGCTACGTGCCCCGAAGCCTGCACCGTGGTAGGCGTCCCAAAAGGAGATGGTCTTGAACCGGCCGGTTGCTGCGCGGGCGTACGCCAGCGCCATCTCGACAGCATCGGAACCGCTGGGAGCAAACAAGACCTTGCCCAAGCCGACCGGGGTGATGTCAACGAGTTTCTCGGCAAGTTCGATAGCCGGGGTACAGGTGTACCGTCGTGGTGCAAAGCAAAGCTCATCTAACTGCTGGCGGATTGACGCAACGATTCGCGGATGGCCATAGCCGATATGGTGAACATTGTTTCCATGGAAATCCATGTATCGTCGCCCCTGGAAATCTTCAATCCAGATTCCCTCGGCGTGACGGACCGCTGATAGACATGGTGTAGACACCGACTGACGAAGGAAAACCCGGGCATCGCGCTGGACAAGTGCACGTTCTTGGTCAGCGAGCCGGGTTTCGAACCAGGCGCGGCGACGCGGTGAAAGGTTGGTGTCGCCTTCCGCCTCCGCGAGAGCTTCCCTGGGAATCATCGTTTTTCCTTTCGGGCCGAATTCTGGGGCAAGAATAGCTACCAGCCTGAATAGTCAGCATGCCAGAACCAACACCGGTCTGTGCGGCCACCGCCTAGGCCACTGATTGGAACACGAACAAGGGCTGCAGAAAAGCCCCGTGAAGTGTGTGGAACCGGAGGGCGCAGCGACATTAACCGCGCGAGGATGAAACGGCTGAATCTGGCAATCGTGACGGTTTCATCGACTGCTGAACGTCGTGCAAACCGCGCTGGGCTTCTTGGTCCTGTGGATCGAGACGCAATGCTTCCGCGTACTGACTGGCCGCTTCGGCGTACCGACCTTCGCGAGCGAGAACGTGGCCGAGAAAGAGGTGGGCAAAGGATTTCTCCGGCTGCAGTTGAGCAATTGCTGCGTACTCGGCGGCCGCTTCAGCGAAATGGCCCGCACGGAAGAGGGTCTTGCCCAGCAAGCCGCGCATGTAAATGTCCCCAGGCCACCTCCAGGTGGCCGCTCGTAGCGTGGCAATGGCCTCTGCAAGTTTGCCCCTTTGACCGAGCGCATGAGCCAAGTTGACGTGAGATTCCTGGCAATCGGGACGTAACCAGACCGCTTGCTTCAACTCGATAATGGCGGCATCGAAATCTCCTTCTTTCACTCGCCAGATACCCAAGTTATTGTGCAGGTCGGCTACCTTTTCACCTCCATGCCGGATCGAATGTGCCCAGAGAGACCCAGAGTTTTCCCAGGTTTGACACTGGCGCCAGGTCAAAATCATCAGTACGCCTACCCACATCGAGCCAGTCGCTAAAGCAGCCAACCGTCGTCGCAACACGCGGCCTTCGGTGAGATCGGCCCGAGCAATCCACCGCCAAAGGCCACCGGCCACCAAAACAACCCAGGGGATCATGGCCAGATAGCTGTATCGATCGCCGATTGCTTGTCGCCCATAGGTGACCAAGCCGGACATGGGAGCCAGGAGAGCCAGATAAGCAATCCAGGTAGCCAACCAGCTCGGGTAGTGACGCCTCTTACGATAAAGTGCGGTACTGACCGCGATGATGCCGAGCATGCTGAAAACATAAGGGGTTTCGGTCCAGTCAAGCGGTTCAGGCCGCATGGGAAATGCATGCAGGTTGATCGGCCATAAAGTCTTGATCAGGTAGAACCAAATCGAGTAGCTGGCAAGTGCTAGACGGCCAAGAAGCCCGGCTTGTTCGACATTGACAAGCGTGCTGTCAGATCGCTTGGCGGCCACGGCGACTATCCCGAACAGCAAACTCAAGAGCGCGTACGGCGACTTTTCCAGCCAGATAGACCACTGGGGACTCTTGGTGTCTGACGACCTATGCCCATTCAGCCGGCCGAGAGGATAAACATCAAGAATCAGAAGGACGCATGGCAATCCGAGTGATGCTGCTTTCGAGAGCAGGGACATGGCAAACATCATGACGGAACATGCGAGCCACTTGGCTCTGAAACCTGGCCTTGAGTCATGACCATCTGCGTGGACCTGCAAGTAACACAGGACACTTAGCATGGCAAACAGGGCGCAGGGTAAGTACGCTTGGCCCGATACCCAGGCCACTGGCTCAACGCGTAGGGGATGCACCGAAAAGAGCAAGGTTGCGAGGCCTGCCGCAATAAATCTGTCGCCAGCGCGCGACAGACGAGAATCGCCAAGGGCTTGACAACAACCGAGTAAAGTGAAAGTCAGCACATACAGGACCACAGCACAAGCCATGTGCATAAATAGACTTGCCAGGTGATAGCCACGTGGATTTAGTCCCGATGTGGCATATTGCACTTCGGCAAGCATCCAGGCGATGGGCTGATAAACCCCCATCCAGAAAGTTGCCCAGGCCCAGCAGATCTGCTTGGAGCCCAATCCCTGATAGGCAGGGTTGCCGGGAAAATTATCCATGTCATCCCAGGCAACAAAGCCGTTATCCAGGATCCCGGCAAAAGTGATGAATGCGATCAGAGCCACACGAAATAACACACGCCATGCTAGTCTGCGTGTCTGGCTGCTTAGCGGAAGTTCATCTGGCGGCGGGGGTTGATTACCGCATAGATCCGCTGCGGGTCTGCGCTCAGATTCGATGCTCATAACGAGGCTACCATTTCGGAAGGAACGCGGACCGATGCTTGAATTGACCTTCCCTTCCTTCTCTAGGACGAGCGTGGCCCGCGGTCAAAGCGCGTGTTGTCGATTACTCGTCCCGAAGCACAGTGGCGGGGGAGTGGCTTTCCGCCTTTATGGAAGCGGCGACTTGGTCATCGAAATCCACCTCGTGGGCCGCAGCTTCGGGGGCACCGCGATGGCGAAGTAGATGCTCCTGGATCGCCGCCATGCAAATCCTGCCCCGTGGTACTTGGGCCGCGAAGCGCTCCGCCAGGGACTCCAGAGTGGTGTTGGTCAGGTTGCAACCCTGATAGAACCAAAGAAACAGCCGACGTGCTTGCTCGGGAACCGCGTGGCCGAGTTCGAGCTTGACATCCACGCGCCCCGGGCGTATGAGTGCAGGATCAAGCCGTTCGGGGTGATTTGTCGTCAGAAACAGCACCCGTCCCTCGCGCGAGCTGACCCCATCGAGTGCATTGAGCAGGCCACTCAGAGTGACCCCAGTCTGCTCACTCGTCAATCGCTCAGACTTGAACACACAGTCGACATCCTCGATCAAGAGCAGCGTGGCCGGTGGCAAGGCGTCGACGAGGTTGCGAAGGGCATCATCCGAGAGTAGCCGGTTGCTTAGACTGAGCACGGCTACGGATAGGTTCAATTCCCCTGCAACAGCAAGCACCAGCGTCGTCTTGCCATTCCCCGGAGCCCCATGGAGCAGGTATCCCCGGCGATGAGGAATACCTCGCCGCACGTACCAGGCGCGAGAATCATAAAATGCCTGTAAGTCCTTGAGCAGGTCTTCAAGAATACCATCCGCGAGCACTAACGACTCGAGCGGCCTTCGAGGTTGCCATGAGGTCGTTTCCCAGCTCTCGTAGCGGGCTGTCAGAATGTTCACACCGGGTGTTCGAGGGCACGCAAGCGTGCGCGCTTCGGCAAGAAGCTGCTCGACCTGGGCTCGAGAACCACCAAGGATTTGTAACGATAGGTTTTCCTGAAATGTTCGTGCGTTCCCATTTTGCAGGTCACGGCGGCTCCTGCGCAAAATCAGCAGCCGGTTTCGATAGAGCATCAAATGAGTCCCCGGGGCCGGAGAAAGCAAGAACTTGACCTGGGCTGAGGGACCCGTCGCCGCACTATCGTCGGCATCGAATACAACGGCTGCGTCGGTCTCGGCGTCGCCAGGAATCCATGTCGTCGCCAGGCTCAAATCGCGTGCGCGCCCTGCATATGGCTGATGGGCAAGCCAGACTTGAAGCCAGCGGAACGCCGGGTCGCGATCAGGAACCTCCACCGTGATCGACAATCGCCGCTGGAGAAATGCCCAGAGTTGACCGGGAAGTTTGCGCAGCAGTGCCACGGCCGCGCCAACGACCATCAGCGACAGGCCGCCGGAGAAAAACGGATTCTGATTCAGGATTTCAGTTAAGTTATGACTCATGGCAGATCAAGTTGGTTTGCCATCCCGTGCTAGTTGCTCGGGCTGGCCGAGAAGTCGAGAGGTTTCGAAACTATGGATCAATCCCAGTTGGTCACAGGGAATAGTAGCCGGGTTCGCGCGATTTCAAGGTAGATTCTTGGCGCTCGATAGCGCGCAGAAACGCCGCCCTGATGCTCGGCTGAGCGTCAGGGCGGCTCAAGAAGATTCCGGCGATAACCGACTTTCGCGCCAAAGCACTATCATGGGCCCGGCGGGCTTAACGGCCGTGTTCGGAATGGGAACGGGTGTGACCCCGCCGGTATGGTCGCCGGAAAACCGGCCGACGGGCCGTCAAGCCACGCCGGCCGCGATTCCGCGGTGGTCGATCACACATTCCTCGGCTTCACTTCACGCCACACCAGAGACTTTGTGGCACGTCCGCAAAGAACCAATATCAACCCTCTGTCATCGGGCAGCTGTCATTTGCCTTCCGGCATTTGTCATTTGCCTTTTGTCGTTGGGGATCGAATCGGTGAGTCCACCGTGATCGCTCTGACCGCACTGGCGCTGGTCGCGCTCTTGGCGGAGAGCCGATCGGGGTGGTCAAGCTGCTTGGCTGTTAGGACCGGTCGGCTGAGGCGGTCACCCGCCGTGCACGCCCGGCCTATCGACCTGGTCGTCTTCCAGGAGCCTATGCAGCATTTGCTGCGGGAAACCTCATCTTGGAGGGGGCTTCGCGCTTAGATGCCTTCAGCGCTTATCCTGTCCCGACCTGGCTACCCGGCGATGCCCTGAGCAGGACAGCCGGCACACCAGAGGTCGGTCCTCCCCAATCCTCTCGTACTAGGGGAGACTCTCCTCAAGTTTCCTACGCCCACGGCAGATAGGGACCGACCTGTCTCACGACGGTCTGAACCCAGCTCGCGTACCGCTTTCATTGGCGAACAGCCAAACCCTTGGGACCTTCTCCAGCCCCAGGATGCGATGAGCCGACATCGAGGTGCCAAACCTCCCCGCCGCTAGGGACGCTCGGGGGAGATCAGCCTGTTATCCCCGGAGTACCTTTTATCTGTTGAGCGACGGCCTTTCCATCCAGCACCGCCGGATCACTAACGCCGACTTTCGTCTCTGCTCGACACATCTGTCTCGCAGTCAGGCACCCTTCTACGTTTGCGCTCCTGTTGCCCGATTGCCGACCGGGCCGAGGGTACCATGGCGCTCCTCCGTTACTCTTTGGGAGGAGACCGCCCCAGTCAAACTGCCCGATGAGCACGGTCCCGATCCGGGCTTCGGATCGGTGAGGACCAACGATCATTCAGGGTGGTATTTCACCGCTGGCTCCCCGACGGCTGGCGCCGCCGGATCAAAGCCTCCCACCTATCCTACACAGAACGAGCATTGGACCAGTGCCAACCTGCAGTAAAGGTTCACGGGGTCTTTCCGTCTAACCGCGGGTACGTGGCATCTTCACCACGGCTACAGTTTCACCGGGTCCCTCGTGGAGACAGTGCTCCAGTCGTTACGCCATTCATGCAGGTCGGAACTTACCCGACAAGGAACTTCGCTACCTTAGGACCGTCATAGTTACGGCCGCCGTTTATCGGGGCTTCGGTCGGCAACTTCGCTTCCGCTAATCGCCTTCCTTAACCTACCGACACCGAGCAGGCGTCAGACTCTATACGTCCTCTTGCGAGTTGGCAGAGTCCTGTGTTTTTGATAAACAGTCGCTAGAGCCGATTCTCTGCGGCTCCCCCTTGCGAGGGAGCACCCCTTGTACCGAGGGTACGGGGTCATTTTGCCGAGTTCCTTCACGAGGGTTCTCCCGAACGCCTTCGGATACTCGCCTAGCACACCTGTGTCGGATTGCGGTACGGGCCGGCAAGTCGTCCCCGGCGGGCTTTTCGCGGCCGCAATGGTCTTGGACTTCCAGATCAAATGCTGTCGGCCTTGCGGCACGGGGGCATCTATCACCCCGATCCAAGTGGTTGCGGCGTCCCCCACCGGTTCACCCTTCTTGCGCGGGTGGCGGAATATTAACCGCCTGTCCATCGGCTACGCCCTTGGGCCTCGCCTTAGGTCCCGACTGACCCTGGGCGGATTGACCTTCCCCAGGAAACCTTGTGCTTTCGGCGGACGGGCTTCCCACCCGTCTTGTCGTTACTCGTTCCGGCATGCGCACTCGACGACGCTCCACGGCTCGTTACCCGTGCCGCTTCGCTGCGGTCGTCGACGCTCTCCTACCACTATTGCTAGTCCGCGACTGCGGCACGACGCTTAGTCCCCGTCATTTTCGGCGAGGATGGCTCGACCGGTAAGCTGTTACGCACTTTTGAAATGATGGCTGCTTCTAAGCCAACATCCCGGCTGTCACGGCGATCCCACTTCCTTTACCACTGAGCGTCGCTTTGGGGGCCTTGGTCGGCGGTCTGGGTTGTTTCCCTCTCGAGCATGAAGCTTATCCCCCACACTCTGACTCCCGGGGTCCGGCAAGCGGTATTCGGAGTTGGGTTCCGACGGGTAGCCGGGAAGGCCCCCGGGCGGATTCCGTCGCTCTACCCCCGCTTGCTACGTCCCGAGGCTGGCCCTAAAGCCATTTCGGAGAGAACGAGCTATCTCCAGGTTTGATTAGACTTTCACTCCTCCCCACGGGTCCTCCCCCAGTTTTTCAACACTGGTGGGTTCGGTCCTCCACGGCCGGTTAAGGCCGCTTCAACCTGCCCATGGGTAGTTCACCTGGTTTCGCGTCTACCGCGGCCGACTCGGACGCCCATTTCAGACTCGCTTTCGCTACGGCTCCCCCCCTGAAGGGGTTAACCTGGCCGGACACGGTAACTCGCCGGATCATTATGCAAAAGGCACGCGGTCAGGCTGGCTTGCGCCAACGCCCTTCCACCGCTTGTAGGCGCGGGGTTTCAGGTTCAGTCTCCTCCCCTGATCGGGGTTCTTCCCACCGTTCGGTCGCCCTACTGGGTTCGCTATCGGTCGTCATCGAGTACTTAGCCTTGCAGGATGGTCCCCGCGAATTCAGGCCGGGTTTCCCGTGCCCGACCCTACTTGGGTACCGGTTCGCAGAGCGGTCGCTACACCTACGGGACTCTCACCCGCTGTGGTGCCATTTTCCAAAGGACTTCGGTTCGCCGCCGCTCATTGCACATTACCGGCCCCACGACCCCAGGCGGTATCCCGCCTGGTTTGGGCTAGTCCCCGTTCGCTCGCCGCTACTGAGGGAGTCTCGGTTGATTTTCGTTCCTCCAGGTACTGAGATGTTTCAGTTCCCTGGGTCTCCTCGGGCATTCCGGGCTCGACGCTCGTTGGGCAGCTCCCCCGGACTTTTCGCAGCCTTCCACGCCCGAATCCTGATGACGCCTAGGCATTCCCCCCGCGCCCTTAGGAGCTTGACCACGCCGATCGGACCTCCGCGCTTTGGGAAAAGCACGCAGCGATGCGGCGGGCTCACTTCGGTCCTGGCCGCCAGCCCCGGCGTCTCGCGACGCGACGGCCGGTCCAGGACTCTTCTTCGATCCGTAAGGGTTCGATATTCTTCCAGACCCCAGCCGATCACTCGGCTGAAATCGTGAAACTGTTCTATGGAGAGTGCCACTCACCCTCGCGTTTTCGCCGGCCGGATTGCTCCGGCCCGTGATCACGCGGGTGTGTGTGAATTCCACCAAGCCGATGAAAGCTGGACCCCGAAGCGACAAGATGGGAATCTTGTCCCACAGGGATCATCATTCACGACCTGGTTGATTCGTGTGTGACCAACCACCGAATTGTCAGAGAACACGCGGCGGATCGCTCCGCCGCTCCTGGCACACGCTTCTGGCCAGGGGGCGAGACCGTCATCAAGACGGCCCCGCCCCGCGCCCAGAGGCAAGGAGAAACTTCGATGGATTGCACATGCGATAGAGGCTCAAACTCATCCAGGGCTTTTGGGCATGACCTCGATCAAAGCCCTGAGCACCGAGTTCACCGATTCTGGCGTGGTGAAAACCTTGGAAACATCCGGGTCGAGAGCAACCACGAGCCGACCGGGATCGACCCGAGTCGCGAACCGATTGGGCCGGGCTGTCCGGTAATCGAATTCATACTCGGGACGGAGATCGTCAGTGTCCTGGGATTGAGGCTCAACCGCCTTGGTTTTCTTCATAGTCTTTTCGTTCTCTGCGCGTCGCCGGTCGAGCACTGATGATCCGCACTAAATCGGGACCGCGTTCCGTGAAGCTCACAAGCAAGAGCCGACCGAGGACTGAGTGCCCGACGATAATCTCACGCGTTTCCTCACTGGAATGTTCGGAATCGTAAAACAGCTTGGCCAGCGGGTCGGCGAAAACCGTGGAAGCTTCGTCGAAGCTCACCTTGTGCTTGCCTAGATTAGACGAGGCCTTCTCGAGATCCCACTCAAATTTCAGTGCCATGTGCGCGAGTCAGCAGCAAATCGTGATTTCAAACCCTCAAGGGGAGCCGGCGTACGGGCCGCCATCCCGGGTTGCGGGATGGTGCCGATGTGGCCTTCTCGAGTTCGGGGGTGGAGCCTGGCGGCAACACCCCGTGATGAACTCTCAGGCCGGGTTTTCCAAGGTTGTCCTTAGAAAGGAGGTGATCCAACCGCAGGTTCCCCTACGGTTACCTTGTTACGACTTAGTCCCCATCACGGGTTTCATCTTCGGCGCCTGCCTTGCGGCTCCGACGACTTCGGATGCCCCCCGCTTTGGTGGCTTGACGGGCGGTGTGTACAAGGCTCAGGAACACATTCACCGCGGCAGTGCTGATCCGCGATTACTAGCGATTCCAGCTTCATGCGGGCGAGTTGCAGCCCGCAATCCGAACTGAGGAGCGATTTTTGCGATTAGCTCGGCCTTGCGGCCTGGCAACGCTTTGTCCGCTCCATTGTAGCACGTGTGCAGCCCTGGGCATAAGGGCCATGATGACTTGACGTCGTCCCCGCCTTCCTCCGGCTTGACGCCGGCGGTCTGATCAGAGTCCCCGCCATGACGCGCTGGCAACTGACCACAGGGGTTTCGCTCGTTACGGGACTTAACCCAACACCTCACGGCACGAGCTGACGACAGCCATGCAGCACCTGTGCAGGTTCCACCTTGCGGCGTCAGCGGCGTTTCCGCCGCCTAATCCCTGCATGTCAAGCCCAGGATAAGGTTCTTCGCGTAGCCTCGAATTAAGCCACATGCTCCACCGCTTGTGTGAGCCCCCGTCAATTCCTTTGAGTTTCAGCCTTGCGACCATACTCCCCAGGCGGGGCACTTCACGCTTTCGCTACGGCAGAGAGCCCATCGGCGAGCCCCCTACCCAGTGCCCATCGTTTACGGCTAGGACTACCGGGGTATCTAATCCCGTTTGCTCCCCTAGCTTTCGCGTCTCAGCGTCAGCAGACGTCCAGGACCTCGCTTTCGCCACGGGCGTTCCTTCCGATCTCAACGCATTTCACCGCTCCACCGGAAGTTCCAGGTCCCCCTACGTCCCTCCAGACAGGTCGTTTCGGAACCACTTCCCCGGTTGAGCCGGGGGCTTTCAGTATCCGACGTTCCCATCCGCCTACACGCGCTTTAAGCCCAGTGATTCCGAATAACGTTCGCACGGTTCGTCTTACCGCGGCTGCTGGCACGAACTTAGCCCGTGCTTCCTCCAGGGATCGGTCAAGGTTACCCCTTCCTCCCCCTCGACAGGAGTTTACAACCCGAAGGCCTTCATCCTCCACGCGGCGTCGCTCGGTCAGGCTTGCGCCCATTGCCGAAGATTCTCGACTGCAGCCTCCCGTAGGAGTCTGGGCAGTGTCTCAGTCCCAGTGTGCCGGGCCACGCTCGCACGCCCGGTAGGCATCATCGGCTTGGTGGGCCGTTACCCCGCCAACTACCTAATACCACGACGGCCCGTCCCACGGCGCCAAGGCTTTGATAAAACACCGATGCCGGCGTCTTACATCGCTGGGGATTACCCGCAGTTTCCCGCGGCTATACCCAACCTTGGGGTTGGTTACCGTCGCCTTACTCACCCTTGCGCCACTGATCCGCCTTGCGGCGAACCCGTTCGACTTGCATGCCTAATCCACGCCGCCAACGTTCATTCTGAGCCAGGATCAAACCCTTCACAATGATGTCGAACCACGCCCTGGACCTCGCGGCCTGCAGGCACGGATCAACCCTCACCCCGAAAGGTTGAGGCAAAAAAACTGGTCGCATCAAGCCGGTGACCGGAGTACCTTGCGGCACTCTTGTCTCCTGCTTGCTGCCGGTCCTTGCGGGCCATCCCGCCGCCTTATGCGATCTCCGGACCACGGAGCTCGCGGCGACCCGGGACAGCGGCTCGCACGCCGGCTTCCCTCAAGGGTTCTTCACAACGCGACGGATGAGTCTCATCCATCTCGCTATTTGCTTGCTTTCTCGTTTTCTGGCTGACGAGTGCAATCCACCGAATTGTCAAAGAACCAGCCAACGGCCCATCAGAGATACGCCGTTACCTCACGCCATGTTCACCGAGCCCCGCCGATACCATCGGCCGGTGCAAGCTGCCTTGTCGCATCTCGCCCCGGCCGTTACAGGCAAAACCCGAAATCTGCGTGACGCAAGCACAATACTAACCCAGAATCAGGCCAGGTCAACACCCTGGAAAAGAAAATCGTGGTATGATTGAAACCAATAAACAGAGAAACGCCCGAACCGTCGAGAAACAAGAGCACGCGCAAGGTGTAAATGGGGGTTTGAACGCCATGGCCGTTGCGACACCCTTACCGGTCCAGGTGGATTGGGTTAAAACCGTGCTTTTTGACCGGGGTTATCTAGCGCGCATTCGCGGTGAGGCAATCAAGGTCTATCTGGCAATTATTGAAGCATGTCAGGGTCTTCCTGATCGCAGTGTGACCATCAGCCTCAGTCAGCTCATGAAACGCACTGAGCTCTCTTGTCCGACAATCATCGATAGCCTTGCTCAACTCGAAGAACTTGGCCTGGTCGTCTCCACGACTCATCAGCGGGGTAGGGTCAAAACTTACTATGTGCCAGGCCCTGTCCCCAACGCGACAGGTTAAACAGGCGATAGCCTCGGCTCTGTAAAACCAACGCTGTCATACCATCCACTTATGCATTTGTATTCGGTGAGAAGGTTGTAGAAGGCGATGGCGTCATACTTCTTCCGAGTTGAGCATGACCTTCTCCGCTCCGAGGCGTTCAAGACGCTTGGAGGTTCGGCAATCAAGGTCTACTTGGTTATTGGTCTTTACTCTGATTTTGGAACTGACTGGGCGTACCCAAGTCTTCGGACGATTGCTCGGCAGGCCGGGCTGAGTCGCCAGACGGTTATTTCGGCGGTTGACGAGTTAACTCAAGCAGGACTGCTAGCTGCAAGCCGTTCGAAGGGTCGCTCAACGGCCTACCGTATACTTCGTCAACCCGCACCTCGGCAACGCTCAACTAGACGAACCGGAGACCTGAAAGCTTTCGAGATGTCTGAGGAGCAATCCCTGGCCGGTCAAGAACTATCAGTGGGGAACCCGCAAACTGGTCCAAAAAATTTAGAGGGTCTCTCCTCATCTAGTCCAAAAACTTTACTTGATGCGGTCCAATTCCTGGACCAGTGCGGCCCGAACGTTGGGCCCAAACAAGAACCAGATTCGAAAGAAGACACAGCAACCATCCCAGTTCCGGGAACTCCATTTCGGCTTACAGCTGAAGGTCGCCTGCTTGTTGCTGTTGATCTGCAAGAGTTACTTACGAATCAGGGAATACCTCAAACACTCGCTCAGCGCTTACTTGCACAGAAGGATCCCGAGGCCGTCGCAAAGGTATTACTCAATGCCTTTTACCTTCAAGGGCAAGGTAAGCTTCAGAATGCACCTGGCTACATCCGCGCCGGCATTGAGGATGGTTACGACCTCCTTCCGCAAGTCGCTAGCCGGCTGGAAGGACGGCGAAAGGAACTAGAAGCACGGCTCCGCTCCTTAGAAATTCAGCAGGAAGAGACTCGACAGGAAGATCGTAAAGCCGTTGAAGACGCAGCTCTTGCATACGTCTTAGAACAGCTTGGTCCTGCAGAGGTTGAGTATCTGGTCACACAAGCAGTGACGGCGCTACCGGAACCTCTAGTACGACGTAACCCTACCCTTTCCAACCCTTTTGTCCGCGCAAAGGTTTACGAACTCGCCTGTGGCGAGCCGCTCACCTGACGCACCTTTACGAGCTCAGACGTCGAAATCAGGGACGCCGCGTTAGGCTACAGAAGTCTCTCGCGCCGCGGGATGAAAATACTGCCAAAATGACAGAAGCCAAATTGGCAGCATGCTCTCTCTAGGATGCAGGACTCGATCCCATTTCTAGCCCGGCCAGAGCCCCTTCTCTGTATGGAAATCTCGTCGTGACGGCTATTATTCATGCGTTTGTGCAAGTTGTGTTTGTAAGTATGGGATAACCGCAGCGGAAGCAGCAGCAGCGGATGTCGGGCGCCGGACAACCAGAAGATCACGCACTTGCCCCAGCAGTCGCCTTTCAACACGGGCCTGGCGAACATGTTGAGGTATGTAGCCTGAACTCATCGGGCAACTGATTCGACGTTGCGGAAGAAATCCAGCGCGAAGGGCGGCGGTATAGGCAAAGAAAACATGGTCAATATAGCCATAGCCGGCTGGGAGGTCTTTCTCTGTCTGAGGCGCCAGCAACAGTGCCAGATGCCCACCGGGGCAGAGCGTGTGAAAAGCTTGGCGTGTCAATTCATCCAGAAAGGCCAGCCAGCTTTCCCAGGTGGTTGTAGCGACACTTTGTGGACTATACCTGCTTGCGAGCATGGTGTAATATGGAGGATCGCAGAAAATGAGCTGGCAACCGACAGCCTCGGCAGGAAACCCAGTACGAATATCATGACGCTGAATCTCTGGTCGGCTTGGTTCAAGATCATAAGCGAGACAATAACGCCCCATTGATTGACAGACGTCAAGGGTCGTACCACCTCCGGCCATAGGATCTACGACAAGGCCACCGGCTGGGCAGAAATAGTGCAGCGCATGGGCAACAATGGCGGGCGGTATAGAGCCGGGATAAGGAACGCCAAAGGCACCATCATGCCGAAAGGCCCAGACATCGTAAGGCGTTGGGCGGAAATTGGTTGTAAACCGATCACGTCTACGAAGATCCTTGTAGGCTGCATGGATCGTCTTGGTCGCAGCATCAAGTTGCACCACGCCGCTCTGCGCCCGAACATCCCCTTCCTGAGCTAACCGCCAGATGGTTCGAGCTTGGCGATAGAGGTCTTTACCTCCCAATCCAAGTCGTCTGGCGATGGTTGTATCGGTTCGGCCTTGATGGGACCCAGTTCCGGCTGAACGTTGGACGCAAGCAGCGCCGTTCGCTCGACCGTCGGAATTCCGACACTCAGGAAAGTCAGGTGTCTTGGTCGCGTTCAGATCCTCACGAGCATGGTTGCGTAAATTGGACAAGCGTCGTCGTCGAGCATCGGTTTTGCAGAGTTGTTCCAGTGCATCTGCCTCGCGCATCAACTGGCTGAAAACCTTTCGACGTTGGCGGTTATACTCGAGAATCGCGAGGTGGCGAGCACTGTTGGATGGATAGGAACGGATTTCACATGGTATCTCAGACAACCCTAAGGCCATGGCACACGCCAAACGTCGGTGCCCCGAAATCACTTCCCAGTCGCCGTCTACAAGTCCAGGTGTGACGACCAAAGGGACCAAAACACCATGGGTGCATATCCCCTCGCGCAGGTCTTCAAGGCCTACGGTAGCATCACCGTAGACTTCTATGCTAAAAGCACTTGGCTTGAGCTGCCGTGGTTCAAGATGGAGAATTACCGGATGATCAGTTCCATGCTCCTCACAGAGGGAGGAAATTGCACGCCGAGCAGTCAAGGTCATGGTGAAAACATCCTTGTTTCATCACCAGGCAGATCACTGGTTTATCAGTTCCAGGTTACAGTTAACAAAGGTTCCCCCAATTGTCCATGACGGTTCATTACGATCATTGAATCACGCAACAAGAGATTCTTCGGTCATCAGATTGACTCCTGGAATAAAGGAATCGAGCGTAAGCCCCGTCCGTATCTGCGTACCTTCGAACCTTGGCCAGAACACATGATACTCGCTTGTCAGGGCATCAAAACTTCTACTTACATTGGTTGAGAGAGCAAACATTTGGAAGTTTTGCAATGGACGCGAATATGGATCTTTGGAGAATAGGCACCGCATATCACGTCGTATCTCGATGAAGTCCTCGGGCTAGTTCCTATCCGGGCTTGTTGGCTTGAAACGCTCCGAAGTGCGATCAGCATGGAAAAACCCATGTGTTGAGCCCATGTTCCCACAAGGCTCAGCGCTCAGACTATTCCCCGAAGGGGAATGGAGGCCCGTCGTGGCGAGGCTAAGGTTCGATCGATCGCACGAAGGTGTTGCAACAGATTCGACGGATGCACGGAAATCCGAGTACTTGGGGAGAAATCATTACACGACCGTACCGCTTGTCCCAAGGAATAAAAACGGTTCGCTGCAGCCTGAAGAGCCGTTCCTATCGGTTATCGTGCCGGCCCGAAATGAGGCTTCAAGCCTGCCGCAACTTGTCGAAGAGATCACAGTTGCTCTTGGTCCTTTGTGCTCAAATTCTTGTGGCGTTGTTCCAAAACGGCTAACCGGGTTCGAGATTATTGTGGTCGATGATGATTCTACCGATGCAACGCCGCTTGTTCTCGAAGAGCTTCGGGCCGTTTTCTCTGAACTTCGTCCTATCCGCTTGACCGCCCATCTGGGACAATCGGCAGCCTTGGTCGCCGGTTTTCGAGCGGCACGGGGAGATTGGTTTGCGACACTGGATGCCGATTTGCAGAATGATCCGGCAGACCTGGTCAGGCTCTGGCAGGCTCTTCCCGGCTACGATGTCGCCTTGGGCTGGCGGCTTCATCGCGCGGACACATGGTCGAAACGCGTAATTAGTCGCGTGGCTAACCGAGTTCGGAATATGCTCTTGGGTCAGGCGATTCACGATACAGGATGCTCTGTACGTCTATTTCCGCGGGAATACGCATTACGTCTGCCCGTGTTCCAAGGAGTACATCGCTTTCTAGGATCCCTCCTGTTGCGTGAGGGATGTCAAATCATTCAGGTGCCGGTGAATCATCGACCACGAGCACAAGGCCGATCGCACTATAACCTCTGGAACCGCTCGCTGCAGGTGGTCGTGGATTTGTTCGGCGTCACGTGGTTGATGTCACGTCCAGTGCTCTACACAACGGTGGGCGGGAGTCATCCACCGACGAGATCCGCAGCACGTGGCCTCCACTGTGGCACTGTGGTTGGTAAGCGAAAGACTATGGACGGGTGGTCCATCAGAGACCGTGAAAAGTGCAGGGAGGTCAACTAAGCAATGTCAAATCTGACCTGCTGGCTGCTAATCGGTTTCCTGGGTCAGGCTCTCTTCACATCGAGGTTTCTGGTCCAGTGGCTGGTGTCGGAGCGGGAGCACGAATCCGTCATGCCCGTGGCTTTCTGGTGGCTAAGCTTGATGGGTGGAACGGCGCTTCTCTGCTATGCAGTTTTCCGGAATGACCCGGTGATCATTGTCGGCCAGGCGATGGGTCTTGTGGTTTACGTACGGAACTTGATGTTGGTTCGCACTGCAAAGAAGCGGGTGATCGACCACGGGCATTCATTGTTACAGCACCCACACAGCACCTGGCCACGCCGAGAGCAATTCTTGGCCAGAGAAGGTAACGCGTCCTTTCAGGCTGATCAGATCCTGCCCATCAACCCGGTCTGCCAAGGCTTCCATGATGTCAATCACATATGAGCACATGATGCTGCTTAACATGCAGAACTTGCTATGATTAGAGCCGACGCGATTCATCGGGTAATCCAGTGGCCAACCCCAAGAGTTCGTCGACAGCAACCCCAATGTTTGGTGCCCGCATCAGAGACTCACCCACCAGAATTGCCGAGACGTCAGCAGCCTGAAGCCGCACCACGTCATGCCGGGTTTGGATGCCGCTTTCACTGACGACCATAATTCCGGAAGGTATCTGGTCGCGAAGTCTAAGCGTGTGCTCAATATCGGTGGTAAATTGGCGCAGGTCGCGGTTGTTAATTCCAACAAGGTCGGCTCCGGCATCAATCACACGGGGCAGGTTCACGGCATCGTGCAACTCCACCAGCACCGACATCCCCAGGATCCGTGCTCGCTTCAAGATTGTCGCCATCGTGGTGTCGTCAAGAATTTCGGCGATAAGCAAAATCGCATCTGCACCAGCTAGCCGGGCTTCAACGACCTGATATTCATCGATCAGAAAGTCCTTCCGAAGCAAGGGAAGAGTAACTGCTGCCCGCACTCGCGCCAGGTGCGAGAGATGTCCCTGGAAATAGGGAGCATCTGTCAGCACACTAATGCAGGCCGCGCCATGCTTTTGATAGATCCGGCCTATGGCGACCGGGTCAAAATCCGCCCGGATCAAACGAGCGGAAGGACTGGCTTTCTTGACCTCAGCGATGAGCTGAATCGGGCCTGGGCCAGCCAAGGCCGCGCGGAAATCGCGGGCGGGTGGAGCCTCGGCTGCTTGAATCTCCAACTCCTCGAGCGGCATCCGCCGTCGGGCTGAGGCGACTTCCCGGCGTTTTGCGGCGACAATCTCGTCAAGTATGGTTATTTTCATATTATCTATAAATTACGCTAGCCCGGTGCTATCCTGTCGACGGTACTCGTCATGAGATAGAGTCCGCGAAGAATCAAATTCTCTACAATCGCGATTCTTTGCGACCGGAAGCTCCCATGCTCCACAGTCATGCATCAACTAATCCACGGACACACGGCTTGATGTCCGAGGGCGAGTGAAACCCAGCAGGCGGATTGTCTATTTGATGAAACTGCGCAGACATTGTCGAGAATACCAGGATCAGTCCCACGGGAACAGGAATCTTAGGAGGGTCTGCGCTTGCGAAGTGGCTAGCCACACTATAGATTCCGAAGTTACGCCTAGAAATGATTGCACAGCCCTGCTCGCTCGATTAAACAGCCTAGACGCGGTACGTCCGACCAAGGTTTAACATTTCGAGCCCCGTGTGCTTCCAAGCCCACGTATGTGCAGCGGTACCAGGCGACGAAGACCATCATGCTCCTCAAAACGTCTCAATCTGCAGCAGTCCACATTGACCGCGGAGGTAAGCGCGGTCCCGTGCCGCTTTAACGGCCTGAGAGAAGGGGGAGACTTCAGATGGCGCGGGTGATGCAGTGTCCGAACCTCTCATGTGGACGGACCTCCCACCTGGGTGAAGATCCACTGGGCCGGATATTCCGGTGTCCGCGATGCCTCACGAAGCTGCCAACGGTTGAAGCAAACGCTGTTGATTCAGGGTGGACGCGTGTGCTCGGACCATTGCCTAGACGGGCCACATTTCGATCTTCAGGCGGGCTTTCAAGTCCGGAACCGCGAGCTCACCGCTTGGTCGAGAATTCCTCAAGTTGGGACCAGATACCGGTTCGACTTCTCAACACAACATCGCTGCCTTTGGACCTCCGAGCAAGCGGAAGCGGTACTTTCTCGGTCGACTCTTTTGAATCACGAGCAGATGCCACCTGGAATCTTCAGCACCTGCCAGACGTTGCCTTGCCGGAAAGTGGCGAGATATACGTTGGGCCATTCAACCGGGAGGATTGTTCGGAGTGGAACAGAGCTGAAGCCCAGAGTGATTCACCAAGCACGCAAATAAGCCCCCCGCCCTATCAACAAGTGCAAGGAAGCGTGGCAAGCCCAGGCCCTGCAAGATCAGGAAAGGTGACACCGCGCCTGGGCCGTTTCGAGATTCTCGGTGTCCTGGGAAAGGGGCATCATGCCACGGTCTACAGAGCGTTTGACCCTTTTCTTGAGCGTCAGGTCGCTCTGAAGTTACCTTGCCCGGAAGCTTTGTTCCGAGCACGCGCCCAAGACCGATTCATGAGCGAAGCGCGGGCTCTGGCGCGTCTTCATCATCCTCGGATCGTACCAATCTATGAGGCTGGCCGAGATGGGGAGCACCCATACATCGCAATGGCGCTGATCGAGGGTCGTAGCTTGGCCGAGCAATTGTCCGAGCGGTCACTTGCCTTCGAGCAGAGTGCCAGGATCATCGCTGAACTGGCTGAGGCACTGTCCTACGCTCATGGGTTAGGCATCATCCATAGGGACGTCAAACCGGCAAACATTCGGCTAGACGATCAGGATACCGTCTATCTGATGGATTTCGGGATTGCCTATCTTCGTGGCTCGGAGGAAATCCCCACTCCTCCTGGAACGATCCTGGGTACTCCGGCTTACCTCGCTCCCGAAATGGCCCAAGGTACCCCCTTCGAAATCCTACCGGCCAGCGACCAATATAGCTTGGGAGCCGTCCTTTACGAGATTTTGTGTGGTCAGCCACCGTTTCTGGGACCTCCATCCTATGTTCTTTTCCATGCGATTCATCACGAACCGCCTTCCCTGCGGACAATGGATTCGAGAATTCCCAAAACATTGGCTGCTATTTGCCAGAAAGCTATGGCCAAGCGTCCTGACCGGCGGTATTCCTCGTGCCGAGAGCTATCGGAGGACTTACACCGTTGGCTCGGCGGCAAAACACCTCTGGCTCGTCATAACCTCTGGCGGCGATGGATTCGCTAACCGAGAGAGTTTGATCCGCACGAGCTCTTGACCTATGTTTCGGTGAGATGCCAAATCCACCTGAAATCTAACCGGCCATGCCGCGTGAAAGCTCATGGTTTCAGAGAAAAACCGGATGAAATCCAAGGGATCATTATGGTAGGGTAACTGCGATATTGGGATGGTCGCAGGCGTGCAGTATCTCCGTGATCTCGCCCTCTTGCAGGTTGCATTGATGTCAAACCCTGCTGCAACAGGCGGAGTTCCATTAACAACACTGCTTGTGGTTGATGATTCCTTGTTCGACCATCAGGTAATTGCGCGTCTTCTGCAAGATGTGGAAGGATTGAGGGTCATCTTCGCTAGCGGCGGCAAGGAAGCCATGCAAACTTTGGATCGTGAGCTACCTCAGCTAATTCTCACCGATCTCATCATGCCCGACATAGACGGCCTGGAACTAGTCCACCAAGTCCGCGACCGCTTTCCCGCCATTCCCATCATTCTGATGACGGCTTTTGGTAGCGAGGAAGCCGCCATGCGCGCCCTTCGAGCGGGAGCAGCCAACTATATTCCGAAGAGAGACCTGGCGCGTGATTTGACCGAGACAATCCGCAGCATTCTCCGCGTATCGACGGTCGATCGCCATCGGCGATATCTGTTGCGATGCTTGATGTGCAGAGAATCCACATTCTTGCTCGAGAACGATCCCAACCTGATCGCGTCGTTGATGGAACTCATCCAGGAGGAGCTAGACGGCTTAGGTCGATTTGACCGTTTGGTCCGGATCAGAGTGGGCATCGCCCTCCAAGAAGCACTCACGAATGCTCTCTTCCACGGCAATCTCGAAGTCAGCTCAAGCCTTCGACAAGAGGACGAACGGCTTTTTTACTCTGAAGTGGAAACTCGCCGCTGGCAAGAGCCTTATACATCACGCCGCATCCGCGTCATCGTCCGTGTCGACCACCATGCCGCGACCTTCGTCATCGATGATGAAGGTCCCGGATTTGATACTTCGCGGTTTGACCAGCCAATCAACCACGAGGATCTGGTCAGGATCGGCGGCCGTGGCTTGCTCTTAATCCGCACGTTCATGGACGAGGTGGCGTTCAACGCACTTGGGAATTCGATCACCATGGTGAAACGGTTCCCGACATGCTCGAGATTGACAACAAGCTACTGTATTGGGAATTCTTCGTAGGCAGCGACAAGCACGCTCACCAAACGTGAAGTACTTCCTGCTCTTGGATCAAATCTCGCTTCATCACCAGCTACCTGCGCCCACGGGGGATTCACCTACGAGCACACCAGCTTCAACAGGCATATCGGCTCCAGCTTGCGTCTCCACGTCGAGCGGTTCATCAATCGCCTCAGATAGTTTCTGCCGGGTAGGATCTCCCATTGCTTCGGGCCAGATGTGGAATCCACCTTTCCAGCTTGGAGGAATCTCCCAGATGCCCCAGATGCCCTTACCTTCATTATAGCCGCGGTAAGACACGTCGTGCTTGCCGATATATCGTTTGGTCCACCAGCATTGTCCGTCCTCAACCTGATAGCGACCGCGGATCAGAAATGGGCCGATCCGATCACGACCCTCACCGGTCATGACGCCTTGGCGAAAAGTGAGCTGTAACTCCATCTGATGCCGCCCCGGGAGGTGGGACATCAGAAAGAATCCACACCAAGGTCCAGAAGGAAACCGACTATCGGTCTCAATTTGTGACTCGGGATGAGAAGGAGTTGGAGAGTAAGGTTGCGTCATCATCACCGGCCTCGTCGGTTCCTTGATCATCCAAAACTGAGAGTTACACCGAGAACACCTGTCTTCTGGCCTCGGGTCCGGTCGTTTTATGCCGGAATGTCCGGCGGTTGGCCTTCGGTCATATCCGGCCCACGCGGGCATTCGCCTGCAAGGAGACCCATCCAAATACTATACGCAAATCTGTCTCGAAAAGGGGGCGGCTCTTCATTTTGGCCATGCTCGAATTTGCAACTTGGCCAAGCAGCCGAGCGCCTTGGCGATTCGCTTACTTTCCAAGACGAAGGCATGGCACCCCGAAACCAAAGGCGATGAAATGGCCTTTCCATGACCGCACCGAGGGCCCCTTGCGGGACGCGGGTTGAATTCTGGTTAAACGCTTTGGACAATGAGCCTCGCAGATAGTAAGGGCCTTGGGCTACACCCGCCCTGAACGCGACTTCGCCAATGATTCACGCCAAGGATCTCCGCATGGAAAAACTCCAACTGCCTGAAATGCTGCAAGGTCCGAGTCAGTGGCAGAAATGGCCGTCCATCGCGACCTTTGCTGGGCTGGTTTTGCTAGTAGCCCAGGGCACATCACGGCTCCAAGCGTCTGATGGAATTGACCTCGCCAACAATCTCGAGATCCCCAGGAGCTGTCGTATCAGTCTAATTGGCAATACATTGGCTGACCGAATGCAGCACGACGGTTGGTTGGAGACATACCTGAACATCCGTTTTGCGAGGCATGAACTGGTTATTCGCAACTTGGGCTACTCAGCCGATGAGTTGACTATCCGCCTCCGCTCGGCAAACTTCGGAGCTACCGACGAATGGCTGAGCCGAACAAAGACGGATATCGTGTTCGCCTTCTTCGGCTACAACGAATCATTCGGCGATCTGAATCGTTTCAAGAAAGCCCTGAACGATTTCATCAAGCATACACTTACACAGAAGTACAACGGCATCGGCACAGCCAAACTCGTTCTCTTTTCCCCGATCGCTCACGAGAATGTGCACAATCGCTCATTACCCGATGGGAGTCAGAATAATACGCGGCTTGAGCGGATCACTTCAGCCATGGCCGAAATCGCGCAGGCGCATCACGTTCGATTTGTCGATCTCTTCCATCCTACGCAACAACTCTACATTCAATCTGTTCAACCGTACACAATAAACGGTGTTCACCTCACAGCCGAAGGCAATCATCAACTAGCGATCATCATCGACCACGCGCTGTTCCCGGAAGGTCCTCTGGTCAAGCGAGACGCTCAGGCATTTGAAAAACTACGTCAGACCGTACTCGAGAAGAACTTCTACTGGTTCAATCGCTACAGGACGGTGGATGGTTATTCGATCTACGGCGGTCGCGCCGACCTACGGTTTGTCGACGGCCAGACTAATCGCATCGTCATGCAGCGCGAGATGGAAGTGCTTGACGCCATGACTGCCAATCGCGACCGACGGATCTGGGCTGTGGCTCAAGGAGGCGACCTGAAGGTTGATGACAGCAACACTCCGCCATTCATCCCGGTCAAGACGAACAAGCCCGGTCTTGGCCCGCATGGGGAGCACATTTTTCTTGATGGCGACGCAGCGATCAAGCAAATGACAGTCGGCAAGGGGCTGAGCATCAATTTGTTCGCGTCCGAGAAGGAGTTCCCGGACCTAGCCAAGCCGGTCCAGATGTCGTTCGACGCCAGGGGCAGACTCTGGGTTGCGTGTTGGCCGACTTACCCGCACTGGAAGCCCAAGGAGGAGATGAACGACAAGATCTTGATCCTCGAGGATACCGATGGCGACGGCAAAGCCGATCGGCAGATCACCTTCGCCGATCATCTTCACTGTCCAACCGGCTTCGAGATCATACCCCAGGGGGTGCTGGTCGCCCAAGCTCCTGACTTGATGCTGCTCAAGGACACCAATGGCGACGACCGAGCAGACGTACGCGAGCGGGTAATCAGCGGAATCGACTCGGCTGATACTCATCACACAGCAAATAGCTTCCGGCTCGATCCTGGCGGCGCTGTCTATTTTCAGGAGGGAACGTTCCATCACTCCCAGGTCGAGACACCGTACGGTCCTCCAGTCCGCCTGGCCAATGCAGGCGTCTTCCGCTACGAGCCGAGGTCTCAGAAGTTTGAGGTGTATGTGACGTACGGGTTTGCCAATCCGCACGGTCACGCGTTTGACCACTGGGGTCAAGACTTCGTGACCGACGGCACGGGCAATGTCAACTACTACGCCACGGCATTCTCGGGCCACCTCGAATATCCCGAAAAGCACCACGCGATGAACCCATTCTTCCCTCAGCGCACCCGTCCCTGCCCGGGAACCGAGATTCTCTCGAGCCGGCACTTTCCCGAGGCCTGGCAAGGCGACTACCTGGTCGCCAACGTGATCGGGTTTCAGGGCATCCACCGCTACAGGGTAAACGACGAAGGATCGGGTTTTACCGCTCAAGAGCAAGAACCAATCGTCTCCTCACCGGACCCGAACTTCCGGCCCTCCGACATCGAGGTTGGTCCTGATGGAGCAATTTACTTTCTGGAGTGGCAAAACCCGATCATCGGCCACATGCAGCACAACCTTCGCGATCCCAGCCGAGACCGGACCCATGGACGAGTTTACCGAGTTACTCACACCGGTCGACCCTTGGTGAAACCGGTCAAGATCGCCGGTGAACCAATTAACCGGCTGCTCGATCTTCTCAAGGAGCCTGAGGATCGGGTGCGCTATCGCGTGAAAACGGAACTGGGCGCACGTGACACAGACCAGGTTGTCGCAGCACTGAAATTCTGGGTCGCGGATCTGAATAAGCAAGACGTTGATTATGAACACCATTTGCTCGAAGCCCTGTGGACTTACCAGTTTCACGACGTCGCCAACCTTGAACTGCTGGATCGCTTGCTTGGTGCGCATGACTTCCGCGCCTGCGCCGCGGCGACGCGAGTGCTTTGCTACTGGCGCGACCGGGTGCCCGATGCCTTGGAGCGGCTCAAGAAGCTGGCGGCTGATCCCTATCCGCGAGTGCGTCTTGAAGCCGTCCGCGCCGCAAGCTTTTTCACGGCGCCAGAGGCTTTGGAGGTGCCCCTGATCTCGGCTGAGCACCCATCCGACTACTATCTCGATTACACACGTGGCGAGACGCTGCGGGCACTCAATCCTTATGTTCAGAAAGCCCTGGCGGAGGGGCGCCCTGTCGAAATCAGCAGTCAGGCGGGCGCCCGGTACTTCCTCCGCAAAGTCGATACGAGTCTTCTGCAAAAGATGAAACCGACTACCGGTGTGTTACAAGAAATCCTCTTACGAGCAGACATTCGTGAAGAAACTCGCCAGCAAGCCTTGGCCGAACTTGCCAGCCTGAACGGGAAAAGTCCTGCAAAAACACTCATTGATGCTCTGCGTTCGCGTGACAGCCAGGATGATGCCCCGGGTGAAAGCACGCTCATCGAACTCACGCGGCTGCTCACAGATCGTGGCCCCATGGCGTTAGGGACAGTTCGCGGCGAACTGGAACAGCTTGCGACGGAGGCCAATCTGCCCGTGTTGCGCCAGCTCGGTTTCGCCTCCCTGATCACCGCGGACGGGAAGACGGATCAGGCCTGGGCACTGGCAAACCGATCGGTCCAGAGTCTTCGCGACCTTCTCGGCGCGATACCCATGATCCGCGATCCGGAGATTCGCGCCAGCCTTTATCCCAGGATCGAGCCATTGCTTCACGGCTTACCAGCGAGCCTGGCGTCCGGTCCACAAAGCGACCAAGCATCAACGAGTGCCATCCGACGTGCCGCGATGAACGCCGTGCCTTTTGTTCGGGGCCAGGAATTGCCAACTTTCCGCACGTTGGCCAAGTTTGTGCGCGAGAATGTGGATCGCCATGCGGCGATCGTTGCGCTACAGAAAGTCCCAACGGCCTACTGGCCTGCTGATGAAGCTAAACCGCTTCTGGAAAGTCTGATCGCTTCCATTCGTCAGATTCCTATCCAGGACAGAACATCGCCCATAGCTCTCGATGCTCTCCAACTTGGTGATACACTCGCCTCGCTTATTCCCGCCGATGCGGCGAAATCGATGCGGCGAGAGCTAGCTGGGCTGGGACTCCGGGTCATCCGTGTAGGCACCGTCCTCGAGCAGATGCGTTATGATATCGATCGGATTGTCGTACAAGCCGGCAAACCTGTGCAGATCCTGTTCGAAAACAGCGATATGATGCCGCACAATTTTGTGGTTACGCGCCCTGGAGCCCTCGAACAGATCGGTTTGCTCGCGGAAGCGACTGCTACACAGGCGGATGCGCCACGGCGGCAGTATGTTCCAGTCTCGGCCAAGATTCTCCTGGCAAGCCGTCTCCTCCAACCCCGCGAGATTGAGAAGCTCAATTTCACAGCACCAACGCAGTCGGGTGTTTATCCTTATGTTTGTACATATCCCGGGCACTGGCGGCGAATGTTCGGGGCCCTGTACGTGGTCGAAGACCTGGAACAGTACCTGGCCGCGCCTGAATCTTACCTGGCTTCCCATCGGCTTCCTGTCGCCGATCCCCTGCTCCAATCTTCCCGCCCGCGCAAGGAATGGAGATTCGACGATTTGGCCTCTTCGATCGCTCAACTTGACGTCGGCCGCTCTTACAGCAACGGCAAGGAACTTTTCGAGGTAGCATCATGCGTGTCTTGCCACCGGCTCAACGGGGTGGGCAAGGAGTTCGGCCCGGACTTGACGAAGCTTGACCCAAAACAAACCCCGGCGGATTTGCTCCGCAACATCCTCGAACCTTCAACTAAAATCAACGACAAATACTATGCTTACCTTTTCGAGCTGGAAAGCGGGCAGATCGTGACGGGACTGATCGTCGAGGAAACGCCCAACCTCGTGAAGATCGTGGAAAACCCGCTGGCCAGCACCGAGCCGAAGGTGCTCAAGAAGTCCGAGATCACAGGCCGGAAACAGTCGCAAGCCTCGATCATGCCCAAGGGATTGCTCGACAAACTGACCCGCGAGGAGATTCTCGACCTGATTTCCTTTATTGCCGCCGGCGGCGACCCAAACCATCCACTGTTTCAGGGAAGCCATGCCGGGGGACATGGTCACGCGGGCTCGGGAGGGCATTGAATGGGTGCTGGATGAAAGTAGATCATGACGTGCGCGGCGATGAATGAGAGGAAACCGATGGATCAACGTGTGTGTCTCCATGTTCTGGCGATCTTCGTATTGCTAAACTATGGGGCCATTGCTGCCCCATCCACCACCGTGCTCCAGCCCTCACGTGTTTTCGATGGGGTTTCCCTCAACCCGCATGAGGAATGGATCGTCGTGGTACATGGCGAGCGCATCGAGGCGGCTGGGCCGGCACGGGAGGTGAGAATTCCAGATGGGGCCCGCGTGATCGAGTTGCCAGGAGCCACCCTGCTGCCTGGTCTCATCGACGCGCATACGCACATTCTGCTGCATCCCTACAATGAATCCCCATGGAATGATCAAGTCCTGAAGGAACCCCTGGCGCTGCGGGTTTGCCGGGCGACCAACCATCTGAAGAGCAACCTTTTCTCAGGGTTCACGACGATCCGCGACCTGGGAACCGAAGGGGCTGGTTATGCGGACGTGGGACTGAAGCAGGCGGTCGACCAAGGCATCATTCCCGGTCCGCGAATGCTGGTGACGACACGTGCCATCGTCGCGACTGGATCGTATGCGCCCAAGGGATTCGCCCCTGAGTGGCATATCCCTCAAGGTGCCGAGGAAGCCGATGGGCACGATGCATTAATCCGCGTGGTCCGCGATCAGATTGGACGGGGTGCCGACTGGATCAAGGTCTACGCAGACACGGCAATGGGCGGCAAGGAAGTCCGGCCCTCGTTTTCCCAGGAGGAATTCACGCTCATCGTGGAGACCGCGCGATCCAGCGGAATCTTGGTCGCGGCGCACGCCTCATCGCGCGAAGGTATGAGGAGGGCTACCGAAGCAGGCGTCGCAACGATTGAACACGGTTATGGCGGTGATCCGGAAGTGTTCCGGTTGATGGCACGTCGGGGGGTGGCCCTTTGCCCAACGCTGACGGCAACGGAGGTGTCTGCGACAAGATATCACGGCTGGAGGATCGGGGTTGCCCCTGAGCCCAAACCACTTGCCAATCTCCGGGCTCTATTCAAGCAGGCACGCGAGGCGGGTGTGACCATTGTCAACGGCAGTGATATGGGTGTCTTCGCTCACGGTGACGGCGCGCGCGAACTCGAGTTGATGGTCGAGTTTGGAATGCAACCCGCGGAAGCTCTTCAGGCAGCCACCTCGACGGCGGCCAAAGTTCTCCGGCTGGATGATCGGTTGGGAACCGTCAGATCTGGGCTGCTTGCTGATCTGGTAGCGGTTGAGGGAGACCCGACACACACCATCTCGGCAGTCAGGAAAGTGCGCCTGGTCATGAAAGGTGGCGTGCTTCACAAGGAACCGTAAGCCAGGGCAAAAGCCGGTTCGGGTCTGATTGTGGGAAATCACTTTCTGTGATACCACGATGTCTCGACGAGGCAGTGCGCTAGTTCATTATCACGCCAATCCCAGAGGCGCTCGTGGTGAGAATCCACATCGACAGGTTTGAAGCTCCAGCTACTGGGGAAACAATAAGCACCAATAAGTTGCACACAGATCCCCAGCACGATCGTCATCGCAAACAAACCGGTCAGGATACGCGACCGGTCGATAGCCCACTCCAGCCCGAACGCAAGGAGAACTGCAAAGAGCGGCATCACGTCGGTCCAGTATCGAGGACCGAAGGAGTGGCCTCCCCACCAGACGGCATACATGGAAAGCAAGAGGAAGTAAGGAATCAGTGCCAGAAGGAGCCAGACAATCGAGCGTCGGGAGTCAAGCCGCTGTACAATCAGAGGTACCGTGGCCACGGCCAGCGCGACCCAAGGGGTGTAAATGAAAAGTCCCCGACTGGGACTGACCAAAGTACCTAAAGCGCCTTCAACAATATCACCTGACCACGGTCCGGGGACATGATGGATATCACGGTGAAGTTGCTCCAACTCCGCCTGGCCGCCTGTGAATTCTCCGAAATAAGTTAGATTATAGTTCAGAAGGATGAACGCTCCGAGGAGCGGTGCAGGCAGGAACCAGAACAGGCCTCTTGGCTGCGTTCGAGCCAGCCAGATCACGATGAATACGGCGAACAGTCCATCCATCAGCCGGCATGAGAAGAGAAATGCCGTGGCAATTCCGGCCAGGATCAAACGCCACCATGATACAGGCGTTGAGCAAAGAAGCGAGATTATTACCATCAACGAGAAGGCCGCCGGTCCATGTTGCCACATGGCCTGGCTACCCACGGTCCAGAGATTGGACCCCAGCGCTGCAGCCAAGGTCGCTGGTAACGCGGCTCGCCGCAGACCCAGGCTGATCAGCGTCCTGTAGAGAATGACGCCCGTCAGCGCGATCAGAACGGACATCGATCGCCTGGCAATCTGCTCACATTCTCGATCGGCTGACCAGGGGAGCCAGTCCCAGCCGGGACGAATCCAATCCAGGAAGGCAACCTGAGGCAATACGAGGGGCTGAAGCAAGATCGCGGGAGCCGTTGGGTACCGCGAAACGATGTGCTCGCGCCAGGCTTTCACGAACACGGGAAGAACCCGGTTTGCGTCGTGCATCATCGGTCGGAAGCGGTCGAGATAAACTCCCTCCCCGCGAGCCAACGTCAACAGCATCCACGTTGTGGGTGCCGTGTCGTAACTCCCCAAATTACCGCGATTTGTCGCATAGACTGTTGCCAGGGCCAAACCCAGAACGACCGCGTGGATCGTGTTCCGTTGACGTGGCCACAAGGTAAGCCGAGAAGTGTCGCCTGTCCGGCGAGTGGATGCAGAGTCCATGAATCAGGTCCGGAGCTGGTTCGCGCATGGAGTCGGCGGGATGAAGTCAATGTTCCACCCCTACGCCGAGAGGCGTCTTGATTCTCTCAGAAATCTGTTTTGATTCCGAGAGGTGCTGTCCGCCCAGGAACCTCAAGTGAGCTCACGGATTACTTCGCAAGTCGGTGGAAGAATGTTGACTGGCCGGTCGGCCTTGTCTCGGATGTAGGCGTGAGGATCAATGCCCAGATTGTGGTAGATCGTCGCCAGGACATCACGGAAGTGAATCGGACGGCTAACGGCGGAAGCGCCGAGTTTGTCGGTCGCCCCGATAACCTGGCCGACCTTCATGCCCCCGCCCGAAAGCAATGCTGAGTTGACCCGTGCCCAGTGATCACGACCTGCATCCTTGTTGATCTTGGGGGTCCGGCCGAACTCGCCCCAGACGACCACGGTTACTTGCTGATCCAAGCCTCGGGCATAGATGTCTTCAACGAGCGCTGAGATTCCCTGGTCGAACAACGGCAGGTATTGGCGGAGGTGAGAAAAGTTGCCGCCATGCGTGTCCCAGAAGCCGTACCCGAGTGAGACGCATCGCGCCCCGGCTTCAACCAGCCGTCGCGCAATCAAGAGCTGATCGTTCCACATGGGAGCGCCATCTCCCAGGTGCTTTGGTGAGCCAACACCGTAGCGGGCCCGCAGCTTCGGATCCTCCCGTTCGACATCAAGAGCCCTGGCGAGTTTGTCCGAGGTGAGCACGGTGAACGCCTGACGGTAGAAGCTACTCATGCCGTCGAGGGAAGCATTATCTGCTGAGCGTCGGAACCCATCAAACTGGTCGAGAAGATGCTGCCGTCCTGAAAACCGATCTGCCGTAACGCCAGCAGGTGGACGTAGGAGCGCCAAGTCATCACCTTCCATGCGCGCGGCCCGAAAGGATTGACCAAGAAAGCCAGGCCCAGGGGTATTGTAGGGCCGGTGTTGCATCACCGGAGAGAGATCCACAAAAGGCGGTACGACGGGGTCAACTGCTCCTTGTACCCGCGAGATCACCGAGCCGAAGTGAGGCCTGCCTTCACGCTGGCTGATTCCCATCGGAAAGCCGGTCATGCTCTGGAAACTCGAATGCTCATCGAGCTGACCGATCAACGATCGGATCACGATCAGCTTGTCCATGATTGCCGCGGTCTTCGGCAGCAGTTCGCAAACCTGAATTCCAGGTAGGCGCGTGGCGATGGGCTTGAATTCGCCGCGAATCCCCGCCGGCGCATCCATTTTGAGATCGAAGGTATCCTGGTGCGCCAGGCCACCCGACAGGTAGACCATGATCACGGACTGGTGTGACGAGCGTCCCGCTGTCGCGGTCTTGCCAGTATTCGCGGCCGCCAAGGCTTCGGCTTCGAGCAACCCGGGTAGGTTTAGCCCGCCCATGACCAAGCCGCCGACCTTGAGAAACGACCGCCGGGACAAACCGTCGCAGTAGCCGCGTCGCGGTGCATCACTCCAGAGCGTCAGCATGAAGCGAATCCTTCAGTCCAGAGATCACTCAGGTTCCTGGCTTGTCCATCACAATCGATCAGCCCGTCCATGTTCAACAACAGTATAACAACGCGACGATACCGCTGCAAAGTGGAGTCGCGGGTCATTGAGAATGCCGCAATTGCTTTTTGCACGTTCCGGACTCAATCACTCTTTATATTCATGGCTTTGTGCTGTTTTTCTCAGCCATGTCTTTGAGCAGTTTTTGAAAATCCAGGCGGTTGCGCAGTGAGTCCAGATCGGCGTCGGACTGGCACATATCCAGCGTTGCAATACCCCCCGCGATAGCTTGGCTGAGAGCAGCCACGGCGCGTGTTCCATAGACCTGGCGTCTCAACTGATCAGCGGGACCAAGCTCGGCGTCGTCGTCCGGCGGGGGCGACGTGGGCCCGGCGCCGATTAAAGAGATGCAGAGTGCAAGATTGACCGCAAGTTGGTAGCTGTTTGCTGGATCAAGCTGAGGAACACTTTCGAGCAAGTCAACAGCGCGCTGGAACGCGCGGAAGGCGTCGGCGAATCTCCGACTGCCGTAGAGCAACCTGCCAATGAAGCTATGACAGCGCGACAGGTCAACCTGATAAACAAGTTCTCGAGCGTGTTGAACAAGAAGCCGCTCCAGCACAGTCTGCGCCTGGCCTGCTAGCTTCAAAGCTGCCTTGATTTCACCCTGCTGACTCCGAATGTGGGCCGCCCTGTCATAAGCCACGTACAAAGCGCGTTGGTAGGAAACCATCTCGGGGAACCGTCGATCAAGCTGTTCGAGTCGTTCCATCGCCTGGTTTTCGTGCTGAATAGCAAATTCCAGGCCTCCTGCCTGCTGCTCAACAGCGGCAAGTTCGCCCAGGTCCAGAGCAAGTTCATGGACTTGATCGAACCGCTCGGGATGCTCTCGCGTGATCGTCTCCCTGAGATCGATACCTCGCGCAAAGGCCGTGATCGCGTGATCGAGATTCGCTGGATTGGCCGACAAAACACGTCCCAGCGCAATCTGCGCCGAGGCAAGGGTAATTTGAATATCCTCCTTTTGTGGGTTTGCGATGACCAGTTCATCGAGAATGCCGATAGCTTGTCTCAAGGCAGCCTGGGCGCGGTCAGGATGATCGGCCACGACTTCGGCCTCCGCAAGATGGCTCAAAACTCTGGCCAGTTCTCGATGGCGCGAAGTCGTTTTGGGTTCAGGAGCAAGTCCTGCTTCAAGCAAGCCCTGTGCTCGTTTCAGAAAAGGTAACGCATCGGTGTTTCGGCCCTCCGTGGAGATGAGTATTTCGCCAATTTCATCGAGAATAGTCGCGAGTTCGTCTTGATAACGAGTTTCACCAGGCTCATGGACAATCAGGTCTTCGTATCGCTCCACGGCCCTTTGCAGTTGCCAGGCAGCGACATCTGGAAGACCGATCAAATGATCGCCACGAGCGATTCGCCGCTGAGCGTCAGCTACCAGCTCCCGTGCTCCCGGGTCGTTGCCGCGAAGATCGAGGATGTTCTCGTAGTAACGCAATAGGTTCTCGAGGAGAGTCGCGCGGAGCGGCTCCAATCCGAGAGCCCCAAATTGAGGCAGGACATCGATTTGGGTGAAGAGATTATCGACCGCCTTACGGGAGATCTGGAACGACGCTTCGGCACGGTCCCGCTCCCGATGAGCGCGCCTCAATTCGATGATTGAGCTTATCAATCCAGTAATCAGGGCGGCGGCAAGCAACAGTCCCAAAGATGTCGCCGCAGGGTGGCGACGAACCAACATGGCCGCTCGATAGGACCGGCTTTCGCGGTGAGCCCGGACCGGACGACCTTGGAGAAACTGGTCGATGTCCCCTGCAAGCTGCTGAGGGGTCGCATAGCGCCGCTCCGGCTCCTTGTGCAGAGCATGAAGCACGATCAACTCGAGATCACCGGCCAGCAACTTCTGAAGTTGTGCCCGCGATGTTTGACGTGCTGTCGCACAGTTCCCGGTCGCTTCAGAAGACTTATCAGGGTGGCTGACTGCAAGACTAGGACGCTCCGGAACCTGCTCGACAATTGCAGTGCCGATTTCCTGGGGATCCTGGGAGCGAAGTCGGTATGGACCACGACCGGTCAGCAACTCATAGAGGAGAACTCCGAGTTGATATACATCTGTCGCGGTGGTCAATGGCTCACCGAGCACTTGCTCCGGGCTGGCATACCCTGATTTCAAGAAGTGTTCAGCCGCCTGGTCGGATTCCTCCTGCGGGCACACGTGAAGCGAGCCTTCGGGCGAAATTTTGATATGCCTGGCCGTCAATCCCCCATGGATCAAGCCGCGACGGTGGTCCTCATCAATGATCTGACAAGCCTGTTGGAAAAGCCGAAGCCGGGCAACTGTATCCAGTTGCTTCTGGTCGCAATAGATATCAATGGGAAGATCTTCGACGCTGTTGTCTGCGTTATCCATATGCAGGCTTTTGTTTTCGTCTGGGATTTCAGACAGTGCCTCCAAAGCAATGGATTCGATGGAATTGAAACAATCGCGTTCGAGATCCGGGGTTTGATCTGGTAGTTCTCCGGATTGGGGCTCGATGCTGTTGTCGTTGCTGGGAACTTTAGCCAGCAGGGCCTCAACCTCGGCCCGCAGCTCGGGATCTCCACCACAAGCCGCGTCGAGAAACCGCCCGCGACGCTCGGCCATCATACTCTTGGCCAGTGTGGCGATCATGTCGACCGGGTCATCGTTCGCGTCGTCCACCATGGCGAATACTCCTCATAGACGGCTGGTCAGGCTCCCAGCATAGCCAGCGCGTCGATTAGATCGGACCTCGATGGAGATTGCCAAGGGGCTCACCCCAACTTTCCTTATCTTGTGGTCGGCTCCCTGACTTGGATGCACAACGATTCCAGACCCACGCACGCGACAATTGGCAAATCGGTCCGAGACCTGTACACTTGGGTAGATACTACACAGTTCGAGCCAAGCCGATGTTGTTGTGGGTCGGCCACGACTAATTAAAGGGCTTCAAGCCGTACACAACATTCCGAGTACCCGTTCATGTTCAGGTTTCTACACGCTGCTGACATTCATCTCGACAGTCCACAGCGCGGCCTCGACCGGTATGAAGGGGCTCCGGTCAATGAGTGCCGTGGTGCAACCCGGCGAGCTCTTGAAAATCTGGTCGACCTGGCACTGGTCGAGGAGGTTGCCTTCCTCGTGATCGTAGGAGACCTCTACGATGGAGACTGGCCCGATTACAACACGGGCCTTTTCTTCGCCAAGCAGATGCTCCGGTTACGGGACGGTGGCATTCCTGTGTTCATGATCCGAGGAAACCACGATGCCGCCAACAAGATGACCAAGGACTTGAAACTCGCGGACAACGTGCGAGTGCTCTCAAGTCAGGAAGTCGAGACGGTTATCCTCGAGGATCAAGGGGTGGCCATTCACGGGCAGAGCTTTCCAACTCAGGCCGTCGTAACGAACCTGGCAAAGTCCTACCCCACCCGACGAAAGGGTTACTTCAATCTTGGTCTTTTGCACACCTGTGTGGACGGTCGCGAGGGACACGAGCCTTATGCGCCCTGTTCCCTCACCGACCTCCGCACGCGGGAATACGGCTACTGGGCACTGGGACACATTCACACACGCGAAACCTTGTATAAAAACGATCCCTGGATTGTTTTCCCTGGAAACCTGCAGGGCCGGCACGCGCGGGAGTCGGGCCCTAAGGGCTGTATGCTCGTGACGGTTGATGACCATCATGATGTGATCTCGGCAGAGCCCCGGTGGCTCGACGTCGTTCGGTGGGAAACCTGTCAACTCGACGCGCAAGGCGCCTCTGACGGAGACGAGATCGTGTCACGGTTCCGAGACCGGCTGATTCAGCTTCTCTCCACCTGTGACGACCGGCTGCTGGCGTTGCGGATCGATGTCCGAGGAGCGACCAAAGCTCACTCATCCCTGAGTTCCCGCGCGATGCACTGGATCAGCGAGTTCCGTCAGACCGCACTGGACGTTGGTTCCTGCCGGGTGTGGATCGAGAAGATTCTCCTTCGGACCTCGTCCCAGCGTAGTCTGACGGACGACCTTTTGAGCGATGCACCGCTTGCAGAGCTCGCAACCTTGCTGGACGAACTTCGCCGCGACGAGTTCCAGCTCAACACTTTGTGCACACGGGCTTTCGCGGACCTGAGTCGCAAGCTCCCGCCCGACTTGCTTGACGGCCTGCATTCTTCAGAGCGCTTTCGCGGACTGATCGACCAGGTAGGCCCCCTTCTCTTTGAGCGATTGCTCAAACAGTGAACAGGTACGATAAGAAGCGCGTCCATCGACGCTCACAGTATGCGGCTCGCCAACCGTTGCCATGGGGCAAAAGCCAGTTTATTCTCAGTATCGGCGTCTCCGGCGAAGACCAAGAGCGGAAGCGTCAGCCCATTGAGGATAGGCAGCAGATCAAGGGTAGATTCCATGACGAGAAAAGCAGTTGGTCGCTTGATGAGTCTGATGTTCCCAGCCGGCCTGGTCTTGGCAATGGTTGACGCCCGGGCGTGCACCAGTATCGTGGTAAGCCGGGGGGCATCGAAGGACGGATCGGTCATCGTGACCTATTCCGCGGATGCACCCTTCATGCCGAGGTTGCTTCGTATTGCCGGTGGAACCCATCCATCGGGGATGATGGTCGACGTTCGGGGCTGGGAGGACGATCGGGTCCGAGGCCAGGTGCGTCAGGCCGAGCGTACCTATACCGTGATAGGTATGATGAACGAGCGCCAACTTTCACTCGGTGAGACGACCACCGGCGGCCGGCCCGAACTTGTCGATCGAAAGGGTCAGCTCGATTATGACGGCCTGATGCTTCTCATCTTGCAACGAGCCCAAACGGCCCGCGAGGCAATTGCGCTTATTGATTCTTTGTGCAAGGAGTACGGCTACGGCAGCTCCGGCGAGACCTTCTCGATTGCCGACAAGAACGAAGCATGGATCATGGAGCTGATTGGCAAAGGCCCCGGCCAGAAGGGAATTGTCTGGGTTGCCGCTCGAGTGCCTGAGGGTTACATCACAACGCATGCCAACATGAGCCGTATCACCACCTTCCCGCTCAACGATCCCGATAACTGGCTCTACGCTTCCGATGTGATCTCATTCGCGATCGACAAGGGCTTTTACAAATCAGACTCGGGCAAGCCTTTCAGCTTCCGCGATGCCTACCATCCGCGGCAGGGCCCCGACCAGAAGCGTGCCTGTGCCGGCCGGATCTGGAGCATTTGCCGCCGCGCGGCACCCAGTTGCAACTTCTCTGACGCCTATTTTCGGGGTGTTGAGGGAGTTGAAGACTATCCTCTGTTTATCAAGCCAGACAAGCTTCTCTCGGTCCACGATGTGATGATGTTGATGCGGGATCATTTCGAGGGAACGCCTTATGACATGACCAGAGGGATTGACGCTGGCCCCTTCAATAGTCCTCTTCGGCTCCGCGACCTGGCGTTTTCGGTGGATGGCAAGAAATATATGTGGGAACGCCCCATTTCGACCCAGCAGGCAGGCTTTGTGGTCGTGAACCAGAGCCGCAAGGAATTGCCCGACCCGATCGGCGGAGTGACCTGGTTCACACCCGATGAAGCGTCAACCTCTTGCTTTACCCCGCTCTATTGCGCCATCGGCGCACTTCCAGAGGCCTACACACGCGGCGATTACAAGAAGTTTTCGTGGGACTCCGCCTGGTGGGTGGCAAACCTGGTTTCGAACATCACCTATGACCGCTGGTCCCGCGTTTTCCCAGATGTCCAGCAGACGCAAACCGAACAGGAAGCGGCGCTCCTGAAAATGCAACCGATCATCGAGGAGACCGCCGCCAGACTTGCGACAACCGACCCCGCCCTCATGAATTCCTTCTTGACGAATTATTCCGTGTCGACAGGCGACGCCGTGTTTCGACGCTGGCAAGACCTCACCGCAGCGATTCTGTCTCGGCACGTCGATGGCTATATGAAAGACGTGAAGGGCTCTCCCAAAGCTCCTGGCTACGCCCAAGAATGGCTTCGCGAGGTCGTCAAGAGCCGTCCCGATCAGTTCAAGATTCCCGAGAATCACCAACCTGTCGAGACGGATCACTGAGAATGCCAGAAGCCCGAACGCGTGCCATGATTCCATGAAGATTCTCGAGCTGGCTCTGCATGCCTTTGGTCCGTTTACCGATGTCGTACTCGACCTGTCCGCGGGCCAGGAAGGGCTACACTTGATCTATGGGCCCAACGAGGCCGGCAAATCGTCGGCCTTGCGTGCCCTCCGGCAAGCCCTTTTCGGAATCCCCGCACAGTCGTCCGATAGCTTCATCCATCCCTACGCGAAGATGCGGATCGGGCTGACACTGCGCACTCTTGACGGTCGCACAATCCAGCTCGTCCGCCGGAAGGGGAACCGGAACACGCTGCTTGCCGCTGACGGCACAACACCATTGGCCGATGGTGCTGTGGATCGCTTTCTGGGCGGGTTGACCGAGGTCGAGTTCAAGAGCCGGTTCGCTCTTGATCATGAAGAGCTGATCCAGGGGGGCAAATCGATTCTCCAAGGAGGAGGCGAACTCGGTGCAGTCCTTTTCCAGGCGGGAGGCGGCCTCAAGAACTTGATGGAGGTGCAGCGCGAGCTCGACCGCGAGCTCGATGAGTTGTTCAGGCCGGGAGGTTCCAGGCGGCGAATCAATGCCGGACTCTCAGAGCTCAAAGAAGCCAACGACGCGAAGCGCAAGAGTTCGCTACACAGTTCCGAATGGGTCGAGCATGATCGGGCCCAGAGAGAAGCCGCCGCAAAGCTCGAAGAAGTAGAGTTCCGCCACGGCGAAAAACACGCAGAAAAACGCCGGCTCGAACGACTGCAAGCCGCCTTGCCACTCCTGACCCGGCAGCGGACGCTTGAGCAGGAACTCGCCGGGCTTGGTGAGGTTGTACTGCTATCCGAAGTGTTTACGAAGACCCGGCTGGAAGCCCAACTGCGCCGGGATACTGCTCGAGCTGCACTGGAAAACACCAAAGCATCCATCGCCAGGCTGGATCATCAAATCGCGGAACTGGTCGTCGCCGAGGATCTGCTTGCTGAAGCCGATACCATCGAACGCCTCCAGGAAGCGCTGGCTACGGCTCGCAAGACCCGCCGTACCCTTCCCGCAGAAGAATCTACTCTGATGCAATCGCTGACTAGCGCTCATGACCTGCTGGTGGAATCTTGGCCCCACTTGCTGGATGCCCTACCGGGAGATGAAGACCGCTCTGGCGTTGCTCGTTCCGATAGCCAGACGGATCTCGACGCCCAGCTTGATTACGTGCTGAAAGTGGCCGAACAGCTTCGGCTGACCCGGGCTCAGAAAGCTGCAATCGCCAAGCTGACGAGTGACTGGACCAAGCTCACAACCGAGCGGGCCCAGATGATCTCGACGATTTCAGAACTTGCCGGCCGCCTGGACAGCGCCCGAGCCGAACTCGACAGGCTTGCACAGCCCCGAGATCCAGGACCGATGGAGGCTGCCCTCAGGCAAGCGAGGGACCAGGGCGACCTCGATCAGATACTCGAGGCCGGTCGTCTGCAACTGGCGGTTGCCGAAAGCGAAACCGCGCGAGCGCTCACCCAGCTTTCCCTCTGGACAGGGCCACTCGAAGTCCTGGAAACGACCCGTGTTCCCAGCCTCGAAACGATCAATCGTTTCGAGACGGAATTTGCCCAGATCCTCAAGGAAAAGGAGCAACTTCGCACTGAGCGGCGAGGCACAGGGGCGGAGCAGGCTGAAGCCAAAAGTGCGCTAGAACGTCTGCGCCAAATTGCGGGCAACGTTCCCACGGAGGACGATCTAGTACAGGTCCGAGCACTTCGCGATCGACTATGGAAAACCATCCGCCGCGCCTGGGAAACCAATTCCCTTCCTGCCGCAGACGGTGTAGCACCGCTTATCGAGCCCGGTCAAGCCGCGGTTATTTCACCTACATCCCTTGGGGACGCTTACGAGCGACTCGGGATCCAAGCCGACTCACACGCGGACCGGTTGCGCCGAGAGGCCGACCGTGTAGCTCAGCAAGCCACGTCGCTGGGCAACCTGCACAAGGCCCAGCAACACCTGGAGCTCCTGGACATTCAGGAGAAAGAGCTTCTCGAGCGTGCGGAGGAAACTCGCAACCAATGGGTTGAAACCTGGGCAGGCCTGGGTCTTGCGCCGCTATCGCCGCGCGAAATGTCCGGTTGGCTCCAGTTACGCAAGGACGTCTTGAAACAAGCCGCCGAGCTTGGATCTCGGCGGACGGAGCAGAAACGCCTTGAGGAGAAACATGCCCTTCTCTGCCAGAACCTGAGCCAGTGCCTGCAGGCGTTTGATCTCCCTTCCTGCCAGCCGGGCGAATCGCTCGGTGCGCTGCGCGACCGCGCCGAAGCCGAACTGAAACGGCTGGCGGAGATCGAGATCAAGCGAAACAGGCTCATCGAATCCATCAGTGAGCAAGGACGTCAACTCGAGGCGGCTCGTACCCGCGACTGCGCGGTCGAGCAGCGACTGGACGCCTGGCGCGGCACAGTGGGCCGACGCCATAGCTCCGCTCCGCTTGCCTCCGGGCCTGACCGTCGACGAGGCCGCCGAGGTAGTCAGTCAGGCTTCAGACCTCCAGTCAAGGGCCAAGGACGCCCGTGATAGCCAGCGGCGAATCACTGTGCTCCGCCAGGAGGCCGCTCATTTCGCCGATGAGGTGCGTAAACTCTGTCAACGCGTGGCCACCGACCTGAACCTCGATGAGCCCCCGGACACCTTCTCTATCGAATCCGCGGCCAGCGAGTTGCTCTCACGATTTCGCAATGCGCAGGAGGCCTGGGCGACCAAGCAGGCGCTGATCCAGCAGCGGACGTCTGAATTGGCAAACGCCCGCGGTGCCGAACAGTTACTCACCGAAGCGGGCGCACAACTAACTGCCTTGTGTCGGGAAGCGCGTTGCGCCTCGGTGGATGATCTGCCTTGGGCCGAGCAGCGATCAAGAGAGGCGATCGAGCTCCGAGATCGGCTCAAGAATCTCGACGAGCAGATCCAGCAACTGTGTGCCGGAAATTCGTTCGATGCGTTTCGTCAGGAGGCTTTGGCACTTGATCTGGATCGCGTGCCAGAGCGGCTACAAGCACTGGAATATGAGATCTCCCAGCTCGATGCCGAGCGCGGCGTCTTGAACCAGATCCTTGGCCGCGAACAGCAGATGCTTAACCAGATGGATGGATCTTCCCGTGCCGCTGAGGCTGCCGAACAGGCCGAGGAGCTCAAGGCACGCCTGGCAGGCGAGATTGAGGAATACGCCCGGCTGAGGTTGGCCGCCATGGTGCTGCATGAGGCTATCGACCGCTACCGCCAGCGCAGCCAAGGGCCGGTCCTCGATTGCGCTTCGCGGCTTTTTTCTCAGCTCACACTCGGTTCCTTCCAAGGTTTGAAAGTCGATTATGACGATCATGATCACGCGGTTCTCCAGGCAATCCGTGCTGGAGGTACAGAGGTCGTCGGCATTGCCGGGCTCAGCGAGGGCTCAGCGGATCAGCTCTACCTGGCTCTACGCCTTGCCAGCCTGGAGACTTACTTGGAAAGCCATGAGCCGATTCCCCTGGTCGTTGACGACATCCTGATCCAGTTCGACGACAACCGGGCCACGGCCGCCTTACGCGCTCTTGCCGAATTATCACGCCGCACGCAGATCGTTATCTTCTCACACCACGAACATGTCTGCCGCCTGGCGCAAGCTTGTGTCAGTGCCGATCAACTCATTGTCCATCGCTTGCCGGGACGCTCGCACGGGCAGTTAATCGAAACTATCTCTCCATGCATTGGTTAGATCATATTTACATATTGAGATTTATTCGAAGAACTCGGCCGCGGCTCGTCACATTCGCAGCATGCGCATCGTGGTACAAAGCGCTCACGAAAACAATTTTTCGATGGGTTGACCATCGGCGAGCTTGTAAGGACGGCCGGAGAGGTCGGCCATCTCCCTTTTTGGGTCGAGCCCGAATCGCCAAAACAGAGTTGCGGCCAGGTCTGCAGGCGTGACGGGATCACTCTCGGGATGAGCCCCCAGCTTGTCGCTCGATCCGTACATCACCCCACCGTGGACGCCGCCACCGGCAAGCACCACGCTATAGCAGTGGGGCCAGTGATCACGCCCGGCAGTGCTGTTAACGCGCGGTGTGCGGCCAAATTCTCCCATGGCAATGACGAGTGTTGTGTCGAGCAGGCCACGCGCGGCCAGATCGTCAATGAGGGCCGCAAGCGCCTGGTCGGCAGGTGGCAGCAGTACATCCTTGAGCCGGTTGAAAACATCCGCGTGAGCATCCCAGTTAGCGAGTTGACCGTTGTACTGGCCATCGTGGACTGTGACGAATCGAACACCCGCCTCGATCAGCCGGCGCGCCAGCAGCACGCTCTGACCATGCTTGTTCTTGCCGTAGCGGTCGCGGAGCTTTGGGTCTTCTCCGGCCAGGTGAAACGCCTGACGCACCGCCGGTGATCGCAGTAGACGGAAAGCCTTTTCGGTATAAGTGTCACGTGCGTCGAGCAGAGGACTCGCTGCACCGGCCCGATCGGTCGATTGCACCAGTGAATCCTGGCGTCTGACCTGACCGTCGAGCGATTGGAGAAGCGCCGCTCGATGATCAAGACGTTCCAGGGAAATGTCACCGGGTAACTCGAGCTCGCCCAGTTGAAAATCAGCCGCTGATGGATCCGCATTCATTTGAAACGGGTTATGGCCGGACCCGAGAAAGCCGGCAACCTGGCCGGGAAGCTGGACGACGTTGTACATCACGTGCGGCAAGGCGACGAATGTGGGCAGGCCGACCACCTCCAGCAGGTTTGCGCTGAGGATCGATCCGTAACAAGGTGGATCATTGCGGTCGTTTCCCAGGAGCTCCTGGTCTCCCTTGAGCGGATTACGGCCGCATAAGGTTGTGAATGCCGCGGCGTTATGATTGGTCATCGGGTGATGCATGCTCCGAAGGATCGTCAGCCGATCCATGACGCGAGCAGTGCGAGGCATGTGCTCGCTTACCCTCAAGCCCGGCACGGTCGTGGAAATCGAGCCGAACAGTCCTCGAACCTCGCGCGGTGCCAAGGGTTTCATGTCCCAGGTATCAAGATGGCTGGGACCGCCGTAATAGAAGATCAGGATGCAGGACTGGATCGTCGCTTTCGGGGTTACGCGACGACTGCGCGAGGTTTCCAAGGCCGACGACTTTGCCTCAGCTCTGAGTAGGCCTGGCAGTGTGAGCCCCAGAGCTCCTAGGCTTCCGATTCGGAGCAGACTCCGACGGCTTGATTCCCGTGGCCTACCTTGATCAGCATGGCCGCCTTGCGTTATGGCTCGCATTTGCTGACTCTCCCACCTAATCTCGAACCTTCTGGACAGTCAGGATACTTAAGAGCCGACCATTGTTTAACGATCGTTGAAGATTATGCCTTTTGCTCATAGACATCAAGCGGGCGGCGATGTCGTAAACATGTCGCGCTTATTGTTCCATCTCAAACCAACCCAATGTCGACGGAAACGAAAGTCTTCGGCCTTGGATTTGCGGCATTGCGAAATGCCGACTTGGACCTCTTTATTGGATTCTTTTCTACAGCCTCTCGCATGACTCATCATTTTTCTATTGATCCGCGTTCCGTGCTGGGTGTCAGCAGCAAGGCTTCTATGGAGGAAATCCAGACTGCCTATCGCGAAAAATCGAAGAAGCACCATCCTGATCTCGGTGGCGATGAATGGGCTTTCCGGATGGTGGTGCGATCCTATGAGATCCTGAAAACGACCAGTGGGATTGAGCAGCGGCAGCCATCATTTCCAACGGCGGCCAATGGCCCGGATTTCTCGTCAAGCTCTCAACCACAAAACTTTGATCGTGACCGCGAGGTCTTCACGAGCCAAGACTTTCTTGACCCTTTCGCCACCTGCGGGCATGCGGGAGGAAGCGGGGCAAGCGACAACACCGCGTTTTCCGATGCGTCCCCAGTAATCCAGTCTCCACCGACGTTGATGGAGTTTCGAAACCGTGGACGTCGAGCTTGTATGGATTCGGTTCGAGATGGCGGGTGTTTTGAAGGAACCGCCTCACGAAGAACCGCCCGCGACCACTCTGAGCGTTTGCATGGTGATTTCCTGGCCTCGGACTTCCCTTGTCAAGCATGGTTCAGAATTCCCTGATGCGGCGGATAAATTACGTCTTGTGATCGAGACCTTCAAGGACTTGCGCGAGCGAGCTCATGTACTGGGATCACGATCACAGATTGAGGATGGCCAGTTTGTCGGTTGGTTGAGTTACCCGAATGTGCTTGAAGCCGAGGCAGGGTTTCAGGTCCTTCAGAACGCGCTCTCGACCCATGATTTGCGGGTCAGCCTGCGAACCCGTGACGAACCGCTCCCTATGGAATGGATGGACCATTGACCACCACCAGCTTGGGGCGTGGAAACCGACCAGTGCGATCTTCCTCTTACCGACCAAACATCCACGGCTGGCGGTAAGCTCACTCCCCTTTTGGCAATCCTTCGAAGTGTGGACTGCCCCACACGTCAAATTCGTTGCAGCCGGGGCACTCCGCGCACTGACCAAGAGTGATCATGGATAGATGGCCCAAGCCGCGAAATCTCTCTTTGAGGATCGGGCATTTCCCTTTGGCGGCATAAGGATAGGGCGGTGGATCAGAAGCAAAAGGATCGAGATCGTTTTTCGGTTTGCCGTCCATCAGTAACTCTCCTTGATCGCGAATCACTCCCCTTTTCATCTGGAAAAGGGAGTCGGAGGAGCTGCTGACAAGAGGTTAGTTGTCACATTCCTGGCAACAGGCCGATGATGGATTTTCTTTAATTGTGAGACGACGGATCGTAGCATGTGACAGGTTGGTAGGGCAGGAAAACGGTGGCATCCATTCTTACGCTGAATAAGGATTGAACTCCCGCGAATACCCGCGAAGACATTGTTCAACGGCATGGTGTGATGAGTCCAATCGTTAAGTGCGGGAAAAGTATGAACCAATGCCGTGGGGCTTTTCAGGAATTTCCCAGGTTCAGATGGAGATTGCACGATGAGACGATTCCATACCGGGTCAGGCCTAGGCGTGGCGGCGTTGGTCGCGACCGTGCTCTTTGCAAGCCGGCCATCACAGGCGCAGGTAAAGCTTGAGTACAAGTTTCCCGAAGGCCAGAAGCTGACTTACAAGACGACCTCCAAGACTTCGCAAGTTTTGACACTGATGGGCCAAGGCATCGAAACCGAGTCGAAGGAGACAGTCATTAACACAAGTACCGTTGGAAAAAAGCGGGCAGACAACACCGTGCCGGTCGAGGAAAAGGTCGACTCCTTGAAAGCGGAGCTCTCGCTCCCGGGCGGAATGACGATCTCCTTCGATTCCAAGGATCCCAACAGTAAGATAGACAATCCCCAGTTCAGCTTTCTGAGTGATGTTTACAAGCTCTTCAGTCAGCTTGCATACACCGTGGTGCTGGACAGTCAACTCAAAGTAAAGGCCGTCGAGGGAACGGAAAAGTTGCTCGAGAAGGCCGATGCACTTAATGAACTGGGCAAGCAGTCAGTCCGCAACCGACTTGATTCCCATCGATTGAAAACCCAGTTTGAGCAAACTCATGGCAACTTGCCGGAAGTTCTGGCTCGCCCTGGTGAACCCTGGGAGAGAACCGAGAGGCTTGAGCTCGGTGGCGGCCAGACCCTGACATTCCACAAGAAATACGAATACGCCGGCAACGAAAAGCGCGGGGCCGCCACACTCGAAAAAATCAATGTCAAGATAACCGAAGTCACCTATGCGATGGATCCGAACTCTCCCTCGCCATTGAAAGTGACCAAGAGCGACCTCAAGGTCGAATCTGGAACGGGGACGATCCTTTTCGATCGCGAAGGCGGCCACGTTGTAACGGCCAACGGCAAGACCCATATCAAGGGTTCAATGGCCTTTACGGCTGCCGGCCAGAATATTCCAGGGGAGCTCGATCTGACCATTGAATTCAATACCGAGCTCCAACCTGCCACCAAATCCTGAGCGTGGTCAACCAATCAGTCTGGCAACGCGGTCGCACGGTTTTCAACTTTCCAACAGGGTCCGACAGCACTTGCTGCCGACTGACTTCGTTTGCGCTACCTGCGGTGCGGCTTCTTCAGTGTGAGTTCTTGGGTAGCGACCGTCGCATCAACGCGGTGTATCCCCCATAAACCCCTGTTTGGCAAGATGTTTGGTTTGAACGCGAGTTTGGGCCATGGAGAATTTCTGAAAATCCAAAAACTCGCGTTTTCGCCTGGCGGGCAATCGCTATACTGACAGCCCAATTACACCTCGACATATCCAGAGACCGGTCCAACGGCAGCGGCCCCTCATTTGGTAGGGGTACAGCGGATCCCCTCACGACGAGAAATCCCCCGGCAACAGGGCTCGCTCGACCTAGGGCCGGACGCCACAGTTGTTCAGGTCATCGTCCGATTCCCCGTCTGTTCGGCAGGACAATTCCATGAATAAAAATCATTCGCGGTCCGCTCCGCGTCGTTGTCTTGAGATGGAATCCCTGGAAGGACGCATTGTCCTCTCGGGGATGGCCTCAACCGCCGCTTTTCATTCAAGACCTGCGGAGTTTGCCGCTCAGACGATCAAGAAAGGGACCACCGAGACCACACTGGCGGTCAATGCAGGAACTCTCAGTCAGCCGATCACGTTCACCACGACAGTGCGCGCACCGGCGGCGGCGGGTGCGCCTGTAGGAACTGTGAATATCACGGTCCACGGCAAGGTGATCGCAACGCTCACACTGGCGCCTGCGACATCGACAAACCCCAGGTTTGCGGTCAGCAAGGCCATGATGACAGTGACGTCACAACCCGGTGGCGTGGCGAACTATTTCGGGAAGTACAACGTGGGTGCCACGTTCGTTCCTGGCGGCATGTTCTCCAAGAGCAGCACCAGAAGCAACTTCACAGTAAGTCCGCCCGCCTTCACCGGGCTGACTAACGGCGTCAATATTGCCACGGTCGCGCCCGGCGCGGGCCCGCAGATTCAAGCTGGCCAGACTGCAAACGTGCTCTACACCGGGTACCTCGCTCGGAACGGCCAGATCTTTGATGCCTCGAGCGATCATGGCGGAGCGCCACTCAGTTTCGTGCTCGGTTCCGGTCAACTCATCCCTGGCTTTGACATTGGCACGGCCGGAATGCGGGTTGGCGAGACGCGCATCATCGAGATCCCACCAGCCGAAGCCTACGGTTCCACGGCGAACGGCACTGTTCCGGCCAATTCGACGCTCGTTTTCGTGGTAACACTCGAATCAATTTCTTAACTTGTGTATGCTTCGTTATTACTAGTGCGTTTTTTTCCAACGTGCTTTATGACCGTCGTCATATCTGGAATTTTCTCCAGCATTTGTTAAACTCTTGGAGTTACAGGAATGGTCAGACTCCACTTCTGGTGAGCGGAATTATCTTTGGGAGCTCTGAGAGATGCGACAACTCGAACCACGGCTTCTTGGTGCTTCTCCGATAACACGACGTGGTTGCCTCCAGATCGGCTACTCGGGGCTTCTGGGGATGGGACTACCGGGGTTGCTGTCGGCCCGGGGCGTTGCGTCGACTGGCGGCAAAGCGACGGGACGCGCGCGATCAGTGATCGTGATTCTCCTTAGCGGCGGTCTCGGACAGCACGATTCGTTCGATATGAAGCCGGAGGCACCGGACAAAATCCGCGGCGAGTTCAAGCCCATCGATACAGCGGTGCCGGGAATCCAGGTTTGTGAGCATCTTCCCCGCCTCGCGGCGCGGGTCGATCAATTGGCAATCATCCGCTCGATGTCCCATCCAGAAGGGAACCACCTGGTCGCGGTCCACCGCGTTCTGACTGGACAGCCGTCGAATCCGCGCGGGGCGAGTGACCTGGACCGCGTCGCGTCGCGCAACGATTTCCCTTGCTATGCCTCTGTTCTGGACCACCTGCGGCAGCGGAATGATGGTATCCCCAGCGGCGTGGCCTTGCCAACGCGACTCATCGAAGGGCCGCTGACCTGGCCTGGGCAGGATGGAGGATTCCTTGGCCCCCGACATGATCCCTGGCAACTTCGCCTGGACCCTGGTCGCCCGGAGGTCATGGACGACAGCCTGAGCTTACCCAACGGGCTGGATCCACAACGGCTGCATCTGCGTCGGCATCTGCTCGGTCAGACCGCCATTCCGTCACCGAGCGACCCGTTCGTCGGCCAGCAGGATGCGGCACTTGCCATGCTCTGCAACGGTAAAGTCGGCAAAGCATTGGACACAACTCACGAAGATCCACGGGTGGTCGAACGCTATGGCCGACACTTATTCGGCTCGTCGCTCTTGATCGCCCGGCGCCTTGTGGAGGCGGGCGTACCAGTGGTGCAGGCCACGATGGGAATTGTCCAGACCTGGGATACCCACGTCGCCAACTTTCCCCGGCTCCGCGACAATTTACTGCCTCCACTGGATCAAGCGGTGTCTGCTCTGATCGATGATCTCAAAGCTCGTGGTCTGCTCGACGAAACGCTTGTGATCATGCTGGGCGAATTCGGTAGAACTCCCCGCATCTTCGAGCTGAAGCCTGGCGACGTCCCGGGCCGCGACCATTGGCCGGCGGTCTTCCCGGCGGTCTTTGCCGGAGCCGGGGTTGCCGGAGGACAGGTGATCGGCAAGTCCGACCGCTTGGGGGCTTACGCCGTCTCCAAGACCTTCGGGCCTCCCGACCTGGCTGCCACGGTCTATCACGCCCTTGGTGTTGATCCGGCGACTGTCTTGCATGACCGCCTGGGACGGCCCGTGCGGCTCTGCTCAGGCGAGGTGATTGCGCCGCTCTACACAGCCGTCTCGGTTTAGAAAATGCCGAACTCGAACACCTTCACGTCGTTGAATTCTGGCTCATCGCTTCCACGCTCTTCCGATCGCGTCGGCGGCAAGGATCGCATCGATAACCATGTCTGGTGTGACTTCAAACGGCTCATTGTGGATCGTTTCGCCCGGCGCAGCGGCACGGTTGGCAATCTGAGTGAGCAGATCTCGAGGAAGTTCGGAAAGGCCAATCTCGGCCAGCGTGATCGGCAGGCCGACTTCGCTGGAGAAGTGGAGTACTTGCTCGACGGTCGCACGCGGTGCGCCTTCCATGACGAGCTGAACGAGCAGTCCGAAGGCAACCTTTTCTCCGTGCAGATAGGCATGGGTTCTGGGCGCCATGGTCAGGCCGTTGTGTACCGCATGCGCCGCGGCCAGGCCCGAAGACTCAAAGCCCAGACCGGAAAGCAAGGTGTTTGCCTCGACCAGCCGCTCAAGAGCCGGTGTGACGACACTGGTCTCAACCGCTCGCAGTGCGGCCACACCATCTTCGATGAGCGTCTTGTAACAGAGTTCGGCCAGTGCCGCCGCACCGTGAGTGGAGCCACCCCCGCGCATGTTCTTGACGCGGCCGGCAACACACGTTTTGGCCTCAAACCAGGTGGCCAGGGCATCGCCCATGCCGGCAACCAGCAACCTTGGCGGAGCCTGGGCGATCACCGCGGTGTCCACCAGGACCAGGTCCGGATTCTTGCGGTAGAATCGATACTCCTGAAAGACACCCTCGTCGTTGTAGATGACCGAGAGCGCACTACACGGAGCGTCGCTCGATGCCACTGTGGGGCAATTGACCACGGGCAGTCCGAGGTCCGCCGCCGCGGCACGTGCTGTGTCGAGGACCTTGCCGCCCCCTGCTCCGACGATAACCCGCCCGCCAAGTTCACGGCTCGCAGTCTTGACCCGTTCGATCTCGGTGAGGGAGCATTCGCCGCTGAAACAATGGACGGTGTGCTTGAGACCTGCCTCAGTCAGAGTTTGCTGCCAGGTCGGAGCCAGTAACCCGATCACAGTCCTGCTCGCGATGATCAGAACCGGCCCTTCCATTCCCAGGGCACTTATCTCTTGTCCCAGCGCGCTGGTCGCCCCCTTGCCTTGAGTGTATCGACTCGGTGAGCTGAAAACAGCGAGCATGGATTGGATTCCCATTCTGGCACAGGGAATGCCCGAAGTCCTGAAACTCCAGGAAAGTCACACCATTGTCACCGAGAAAATCGCCCGGAACAATCATCGAGCCCTGCTACAGCTCTACTCTTGTCAGCACCAAGATCTTTCGAGGGAATCTCTGCGGCTAATAAGTTCGGGGAAAGACGGACATCTCGAATAATTGGGTTAGATTGGAAAAATAGATGGGGCTCAGTGGGCGGATTTACTGTTCTGGACAAGCAGTCGGCTATAATCAAAGACGCCGGTTTCCTCGATCGGCCGCCATGTGGAGTGGGCAGGAAATCGTACGCTGCAGGGTATTCCGTTTCCAATATTAAGGCAGGATACCAGTGATGAAGCGATGGCTTCTCGCACTGGGCGCGGTGCTCGCGCTGGTGGGAGCATGGTACGCATGGAAAGTCTACTGGCGCGCCGAGTCGCCAATCTTGGTGGGCATTCTCCACTCGAAGTCCGGTCCGCTGGAGATCAGCGAGCGGTCGATGATCGACGCCGAATTGATGGCGATCGATGAGATCAACCGGCAAGGAGGGCTGCTCGGCCGAGAGATCAAGCCGGTGATCGCTGATGGCAGGTCCGATCCCAAGGTCTTCGCGCAGGAAGCACGGCGACTGATCGAGACCGAGAAGGTTACCGTGATTTTCGGTTGCTGGACGTCGCTCTCCCGCCGGAGTGTGAAATCCGTTGTCGAGGCGAGCAATCATTTGCTTTTCTTCCCATCGAATTACGAGGGGATGGATAGCACCTCGAGCATCGTCTGCACCGGCCCGATCCCGAACCAGCAGATCATACCCGCAGTGAACTGGTGCTTCGAGACGCTCAAGGCCCGGAAGTTTTTCCTTGTCGGCTCGGCGGACGTCCAGTCGTACTCTTCAAATGCTTTGATCAAAGATCAGCTCAAGGCTCTCGGAGCTCAGACGGTAGGAGAAAAGTATGTGGCGCTGGATGGAACCGGCATGCCCGAAGTGATCACGGCAATCAAGGCGGCAGGGCCAAACGTGGTGCTCAGCACGGTCGTCGGCGACGGCAACAGGCGGTTTTACCAGCAGCTTGCTCAGGCCGGGCTGAGCCCCGACCGCATGCCGGTTCTCTCCTTCACGATCACCGAGGATGAACTGCGAGAGCTTCCTGTGAAGGACATGGTGGGAGATTTCGCCGCATGGAGCTATTTTCAGACTATTCATAGTCCGCTCAACAAAGCCTTCGTGGAGAGGTTCCAGAATCGGTATGGTGCCGAGCGGACCACCAGCGATTCCATCGTCGCTGCGTACAACAGTGTCAAACTATGGGCACAGGCAGTTGAGGAGTCGGGCACGGACTCGACAGCCGACGTCCGTCGCGCCATCTCCAGACAGAGCCTTGATGCCCCAGAAGGAGTTGTGTCGATCGACGCAGAGACTCTCCACACCTGGCGACCGTTTTACCTGGGCAAGATCCGGGGAGATTCTCAGTTCGAGGTAGTCTGGAGCTTGGAGAAGCCGGTGCGACCGGTTCCCTATCCCGTTCTGAGGTCGCGGGCTGAATGGGACGCCTTCGTCGAACGGCTCTACACGACGTGGGGTACCAGTGAGTTCAGCCCCCAGACATTGACGGAATCTCCTGCACCCAAACCAACTCTGGCCAGGCGTCCGGCAACCGGTGCTTCCAAAGCGGTTGTTTCCAGCGTCCAGAAATTGCGATCCTCTCAGCGGTAGGTTGATCTCCCATGGCTTGGAACTGGCTATCTCTGGGTCGACTTGGTATCACGAGCCGGCTGATGCTCTGGTTTCTGGCGATCTCGCTGATTCCGTGCATCCTGTTGACTCTGGTGAACAACTATCTCTCGGTCCGTTCGTTGGAGCGATCTGTCCGGAGCCAACTGGCATCAATTTCCTCGGCAAAGACGATCGAACTCGATAACTTCATCCGCGAGCGCCGCGGCAACATTACAGTGCGGTGCCAGACGCCTCGAACCATCCAGACGACTGAAGATCTCCAAGGTGTACTCACCGAATCCGCCCGATTGCAGAAACAGCAGGAATTTGAACCTACCGCCCGTATCGTCATGGAGGCCTACGGATTCGCAAACCTTTACCTCTTTGCTGCCGACTCTCGACTGCTGTATCGCGTCAAGGCCGACCTCAACGTGGGAGAAAAGCTGCTATCCGGTCCCCTGAAGGAAACCGAGCTTGCGGAGGTATTCCAGCGCTCGAAGATGCTTTTACAATCCGAGGTTTCGGACTTCCAGGTTTATCAAGGTCTGACCGAGCCGGCGGTGTTCATAGCGCAACCGATACTGAAGCAGGGTGCGGTCATCGGGGTTATCGTGTTGCAGATGGGCAATAAGGAGATTTACCGGGTTTTCGGCGATTACAACGGTCTAGGAGAGACGGGAGAGACCCTTGTTGCAACCGGGAAGGGTGATCAACTGATCTTTGTCTCGCCACTTCGGTATAGTCAGGACGCGCCTTTCCACACCACCGTGCGCATGGGAGAAGCACGCTCTACAGCAATGCAACGCGCCGTCAAGGGAGAACGCGGTTACGGACAGTCAGTCGATTACAGAGGCGAGCCAGTCGTGTCGGCATGGTCCTACGTGCCCGCGCTTCGCTGGGGCATGCAAGTCAAGCAAGACCGCAGCGAGGCGTACGCGTTCATCGATCGGCAAAGGTTTACCGCAGGCCTGTTTCTTGCCCTGACTGTCGCATCGGTCGCCTGGGTTGCCTGGTCGGTCGCCCGCTCTCTGAGCCGGCCGATCCGCGAGGCGGCACTCGTCGCTGACAGAGTCGCAGCGGGTGATCTGACGGCAACCTGTGAGGGCAACGCTCCCGGCGAGGCGGGGCTCTTGCTCCAGGCAATTCGCAAGATGACCGCCGATCTCCGCTCACTGATCGGCCGGATTCAGCGATCCAGCGTCGCGCTGATGTCCACGGCCACCGAGATCTCGGCGACGTCCAGGCAGCAGGAGCAGACCGTCTACGACTATGGCACATCCACGAACGAGGCCGCGGCCGCCGTCAATGAGATCTCGGCTACCAGCCAGGAACTGCTGCGGACAATGAACGAGGTCAACCAGCTTGTCAGGCAGACCACCCAGATGGCCTCAACCGGGCAGGAAAGTCTGGGTGGCATGGATCGGACGATGCGACAACTGGCGGAGTCGACTGGATCAATCAGCGCGAAATTGTCGGTCATCAGCGAACGGGCAGCCAACATTAACCTGGTAGTGACCACGATCACCAAGGTCGCCGATCAGACGAATCTGCTGTCAATCAACGCGGCAATTGAGGCAGAAAAGGCTGGAGAGTACGGACTTGGTTTCCTTGTAGTTGCCCGGGAGATTCGCCGCCTGGCCGACCAGACTGCGGTGGCCACCCTGGATATCGAGCGCATGGTCAAGGAGATGCAGTACAGCGTCTCGGCGGGTGTGATGGAGATGGACAAGTTCAGTGAGCAGGTGCGTCAGGTTGTGAGTGAGGTGCATCTGATTGGCAGCCAGCTCGGGCAGATTATCAAGGCTGTGCAGGGTCTTGACCAGCGTTTCGACCAGGTGACCGAAGGAATGCGGGTGCAATCTCAGGGCGCCGAGCAGATTCGCGAAGCCATGCTCCGACTGAGTGACGGGGCCAACCTGACTTCGATCTCGCTGCGCGAGTTCAACAAGGCAACCGACCACCTCCGCGAGGCAGTCGGCGGCCTGAAAGAGGAAGTTTCGCGATTCAAGGTGGAGCAGGTCGAAAGCAGTGCTCTGCCAGCGTCGTCTGGATAAGGGAGCCTGGGCTGAGAACCGCGGAGTCATGCCTCCTCATGTTACTCTTGACCTTTCGAGCCGCCGAGAATCTGTACGCGATCGACGTGGCGCGTGTGGTCGAGGTCGTGCCCAGAATCAATCTCCGCCGGCTGCCCCATGCGCCCGACTACCTTGCGGGTGTGTTTGATTATCGCGGGAAAGTTGTGCCGGTCGTCGATCTGGGAATCTTGTTAGGTTCGGAAAGCTGCCGCGATCAGCTCAGTACTCGGATCATCCTGGTGAATAGCCGCTCTACCTCTCTGGTACAAGCGGAGACGCTTGACGAGGCTGCTGGAACAATCCTTCCCGCAGCGACAGCAAGCGGAACTTCCAGGGACGAGCCGCTTCGTGAGCATCGCCGGTGGTTGCTGGGCCTTATCGCCGAACAGGTCAGTGATGTCTCTTCGGTCAAGCCGGAGCAGATCATTTCCGCGTCCATCGAGCTTCCCCAAACACCTTACCTGGGTGCGATCGTCGAAATCGACCAGGAGATGGTCCAGTTGATCGCGGTGGACAGAGTCCTGCAGGAGCCGCTTCGACGCTCGTTCTTCGGTCCGTCGCCGACTGAAGATCGAGAATCCATATCGGACGCGAAAGCAGAGGCGGGGCTGCTTTGATGTCGGACGTGCGGACTACGATTGAGACCATACTTGCCAGCCGGATCGGGCTGGATGCGGCAACAATCGGGTCAAGTGTGATTCCCCGCGCAGTGAAAAGTCGAATGAACGAGCTTGGCCTCTTCGATGTCAACGGCTACACCTCGTTGCTTGGCAGCTCCGAAGTTGAGCTCCAAGCCTTGATCGAGGAAGTGGTGGTCCCGGAAAGCTGGTTCTTTCGTGACGAAGTACCCTTCCGACATTTCCAAGACCACGTGCGGTCGAACTGGGTTGCCAATCCATCGCGATCGACGTTACGCGTACTGAGCATCCCTTGCGCGGGCGGTGAGGAACCCTATTCCATTGTCATCGCGCTCGTGGAGGCTGGCCTGGCTGCGCGACGCTATGAAATCACTGCGATTGATGTCAGCGCACGCCGGCTAGAAATCGCTCGCTGTGGAATTTTCTCGAGCAATGCATTCCGGGGCAGTGATCTGAGTTTCCGTGACCGTTATTTTCGCAGCCACCCCAAAGGGTTTGAAATCGACTCCTCACTGCGCGATCGCATCCGATTTCTGCGAGGGAGTATTCTTGATGCAGACTTGCTCTCGGGCGAGCCTGCGTTCAATGTGCTCTTTTGCCGGAATCTGCTGATCTACTTTGATGAACCGTCCCGCGTGCGGGCCTTGTCCACTCTCGATCGCCTCATCGCCGAGGACGGACTGTTGATCATAGGTCACGCGGACCGCCTCAACCTCAATGCGATTAATCCGGAATTCACGCAAACCGGTGATCGTCGAGCCTTCACTTACCGCAAGGCAATGGCTCGATCACTGTCTGGATCACATGGAACAACCGTGACAGAGACTGCAACCTGGCAAATACCGCAGCTTCCTTCACCCCGGCCCCCTAAACTGCTTACCTGGCAGCCGACGCAATGGCAGGTTACGAAGACCGCTTCTCAGGTTTCTGAAAACACCCCTTCCTATGCGGACGTTGAAGGGGGAAAAGATACAAGCTCGCAGAGTCCTCACCAACGACCGAGCGGGCTGAATGTTCGAGCTTCGGCCCCACTACTGGATCAAGCCTCGGAGCTAGCCAATCATGGTCGCCACGACGACGCAGTCGCGCTCTGCGAGCAGTTCATGCGGCAACGCGGCCCCAGCGCCGCGGCGTATTACTTGATGGGCGTGCTTCATCAGTCCGCGGGAAACCGACCGAAGGGTGAGGAATGCTTTCAAAAGGCCGTATATCTCGATCCTGGGCATGACGAAGCGTTGCTTGCCTTGGCCTTGAGCGCGGAACGGCGAGGGGACACCAGCGCCGCCGCCGGCTTTCGCCGCCGCGCGGAACGGGCCATCTCAAGGAAAGGCGTAACGAAGAATGAGCAATGAGTTCTCGAGCTTGAATTCCGGGGCTGAAAGCCTGCCAGTTTCCAGTAATAATTGCTGGAATCAGATCGGCACGGCTGGTGATCGGACCTGTCCGGAGCTCGAGACGCATATCCACTGCCGTAACTGTCCGGTATTCGCGTCGGCAGCCCGCACGTTTTTTGACCGACCTGCCCCTCAACTCTACCTCGACGAGTGGACTCAATGGCTTGCCGGATCGTCAGAGACAGTGAGCCTCGAATCCGGTACCACCACTTCCTACAATGATCGCGACCTGATCAGTGTTTTGATTTTCCGGCTGGGAAAGGAATGGATGGCATTTTCTACACAGACGATTGCCGAGGTAACTCTGCCTCGTCCAGTTCATCGAATTCCCCACCGTTCCAATACCATCTTGATCGGTCTCGTCAACCTCCGAGGCCAGTTGCAACTCTGCATCTCCCTTCACGGTCTCCTTGGGCTGGAATCACCGCAAACATCCTCGAGCCAATTCCATGCTCATACATCGGACTCAGAAACCGAGAAAACCACCGTCGCGGGATGGATCGCAAGTAAAGGTTCACGACTGATCGTGATGCGCAATCGCGAGCGTTCGGAGAGCTGGATTTTTGCGGCGGAAGAGGTTGTTGGCGTTCATCGGCTTCCCCGATCCCTGATGCGAAACGTCTCCTCGGCGCTAGCAAACCCAGAAGTCAGCTTCAGTCAAGCGACCATCACCTGGGAAGATCGAACCGTGAGTTTCCTCGACGAGCAGCGGGTCTTCGCCGCCTTGCGGAGCATCGGGCAATGAGCGACGACCTGAGCGGTTTTTCGATGATGGACCTGTTCCGGATGGAGGCGGAAGAGCGACTGGCCGTGTTATCGCAGGGTCTGGTGGAGTTGGAGGGATCAGGAGCGACGGCGGAGGTGATCGAGCCCTTGATGCGAGCGGCACACTCGCTGAAAGGAGCGGCGCGGGTTGTGGGCTTGAGTGCAGCCGTGGCGGTGGCGCACGCGATGGAGGACTGCCTGGTAGCGGCGCAGAAAGGTCAGGTCAAGCTCCAGCCGTCAGACATCGACGCCCTGCTTGTGGGGGTAGACTTGCTGGTGCAGATCTCGAAGCTCTCGGAAGGGGAGCAAGAGACGTGGCAGTCCGCCCATGGCTCTGAGATCGAAGGACTCGTGTCCGACTTGGCCACCATCCAGGCCGGACAAAGCGGTAATCCCCCAGGAGCGCGTCTAGTAGCTTCATTGTCGCCGCTCACCACCGCACCCACTCCTGCCCGCGCATCAACTCCGGCATCTGAAGCCTCACCTGTCCTTCCAGTTCCGCCTGTGGCCGAAGAAAAGACTTCGGCGGCTTCGCATGAAGTTACGCCATCTGTACCAGTCCCTCGAAGCGACGATCTGAGCAGTTTTTCGATGATGGATCTGTTCCGGATGGAGGCGGAAGAGCGACTGGCCGTGTTATCGCAGGGTCTGGTGGAGTTGGAGGGATCAGGAGCGACGGCGGAGGTGATCGAGCCCTTGATGCGAGCAGCACACTCGCTGAAAGGAGCGGCGCGGGTTGTGGGCTTGAGTACAGCCGTGGCGGTGGCGCATGCGATGGAGGACTGCCTGGTAGCGGCGCAGAAAGGTCAGGTCAAGCTCCAGCCGTCAGACATCGACGCCCTGCTTGTGGGGGTGGACTTGCTGGTGCAGATCTCGAAGCTCTCGGAAGGGGAGCAAGAGACGTGGCAGTCCGCCCATGACGGCGAGGTGGAAAGAATGGTGGCAACGCTGGTCGCCATCCAGGCGGGTCAGAGACCTGGCGCCTTGCCTGCAGCTTCACCGGCCCCCGCGATTCCGGTGCCCGAAACACCGACCGCTCCTCAGGCACAAGCCCAGTACGAATTTCTCCCGCCAATTACTCGTCAGCCCTCGCCGCCTGGGAAGCCTCTGTTGCCCAGTCCTGGCTCCGCCACCGCGGAGCCGGCCGACCGCGTTGTTCGCGTGACAGCGGAAAGCCTGACCAGGTTGATGGGGCTGGCCGGAGAATCGTTGGTCCAGACGCGTCGATTTCGTCCGTTTGTGGATTCTCTCTTGCTCTTGAAGGGCCGTCAGACTGGACTTCTGGAAACGCTCCAGCGCCTTGAGGATCGTCTTTCAACGACAAGCGAGACGTTGCCTGCCGCTGAGCGCGAGCTTCTCTCCACGGCGAAGGGCCAGGCATCTCGCTGCCTGGAAGGCCTGGGTGAGACGCTTGAGACGATTGAAGAGTTCGCTCGAGGCAGCGAGGACTTGTCAGGCCGGTTGCACCATGAAGTGCTGGCCAGTCGGATGCGTCCCCTGGCCGATGGGGTTCGGGGATTTCCGCGTCTGGTTCGCGATGTTGCGCGTCAGCTTGGCAAACAAGTCAAATTCGAGGTCGTGGGCGAAACCACGGGCGTTGACCGCGACATCCTGGACGGTCTGGAGGCTCCGCTCAATCACCTGATTCGCAATGCGCTCGATCACGGGCTCGAAACGCCCGAGGAGCGACGCGCGGCAGGCAAGAATGCAGTTGGGACAATCCGGCTGGAGGCACGCCACCGCGCGGGAATGCTCCAGATCGTCCTCGGCGACGACGGCCGGGGAATCGACCTGGACCGGCTTCGCATCAGGGTGGTCGAGAAGGGATTGACGACCGCGCCGGTGGCAAGCCGGCTGAGTGAGGCCGAGCTTCTCGATTTTCTGTTCTTGCCCGGGTTTTCGACCAAGGAGAAAGTCACCGAGATTTCCGGCCGAGGAGTCGGCCTGGACGTGGTCCAGAGTATGGTTCAGGCAGTTCGAGGGTCCGTACGGATCAGTAGTCAGCTTGGCAAGGGAACCCGGTTCATCCTTCAGCTTCCGCTCACCGTGTCGGTGATCCGCGCCTTGCTGGTGGAGATCGCCGGCGAACCGTTTGCCTTTCCTCTCAATCGCATCGATCGGATCTTGATGGTCGATCGCCACGAGCTTCGCGATCTGGAAGGCAAGCCGCACATGCTGCTGGACGATCAACCGATCGGCCTTGTGGAAGCGGCCCAGGTTCTCGACCTTTCCGTCGTGCCGCGGGAAAACAACCGGCTTCCTATTGTGGTAGCTAGTGACCGTAGCCACCGCTTTGGGGTCGTGGTTGACCGGTTCTTGGGCGAGCGTGATCTCCGCGTTGCGCCCCTCGATCTCCGGCTCGGCAAGGTCCCCAACCTCAATAGCTCGTCGGTGCTCGAGAATGGCTGGCCAGTTCTGATCATTGATGTCGAGGACCTGATTCGGTCGATCGACAACCTGCTGGGCGGTCGCCAGATCAAGAAGCTTAGCGCCGAGGTCGCAGCGCCTGAAGCAGCACGAGGCCCCAAACGCGTTTTGGTGGTAGACGATTCGATCACGGTTCGCGAGCTAGAGCGGCAATTGCTCGAGAATCGCGGCTACACGGTCGACGTTGCCGTCGATGGCGTCGATGGTTGGAATGCAGTTCGCTCAGGACGCTACGACCTGGTGGTCAGCGACGTCGACATGCCCCGCATGAATGGCATCCAGCTTGTGGCGCACATCAAGGAAGATGCACGGCTAAAGGCCATCCCGGTGATCATCGTGTCGTACAAGGACCGTGAGGAGGATCGGATTCAGGGCCTTGACGTCGGTGCCAATTTCTACCTGACCAAGAGTAGCTTCCACGACCAGACGTTTCTGGATACGGTGGTAGACTTGATTGGTGAAGCGGAGAGCTGAGGATGTGAAGCCTTTATCTACTCACTCGCGATGAACCAAGATTGAAATGTGTTAACGATGCAAGGAGCCGTTTGTTGAGCTGAGGACGGTCTATGAAACGGCCTTGCCACCTTGGCGGGTTAGTATGGCCGAGTATTTCAGGAATCGGCGCGAAACGTCAGATTAGATATCAGACCCCTATCGAGAGTGGTTTCGCGTCAGAAAAAGTGAGCTGGCCGGCGGGAAAGATGCAAGCATCTTGGACGGCGCTACTGCATTGGGAAACGTACCAGAGCGGCGATCGAGGAGCCTCATGAGAATCGGTATCGTCAACGATTCGGTCATGGCTCGAGAGGTCCTGCGCCGGGTGGTGCTTTCAGAGCCTGGGCAAGAAGTGGCATGGATTGCCCGCGATGGCGAAGAAGCCGTGGCGATGGCGCGAGCCGATGAGCCAGATTTGATCCTCATGGATCTCATCATGCCAGGGACCGATGGTGTCGAGGCCACCCGGCGGATCATGAACGAAAAGCCCTGTGCCATTCTGGTGGTGACGGCCACGGTCAGCGGGCATATCAGTAAGGTTTACCAGGCCATGGGCAGTGGGGCACTCGATGCCGTGGATACGCCCGTGCTCGGGGCGGGAGATCAGGTCGCCGGCGCCGCGCCGCTTCTCCGGAAAATTGATGTGATCGGCAAACTGATCGGCAAGACAGGACCTCACTCATCTGCTTCCACTGCTTCGGTCCCGATCAGGCGGCCGGTCCAGGGGCCGCCCTTTCACTCCTTGATTCTTCTCGGTTCCTCGACGGGAGGCCCATTTGCGCTGGCTGAGATCTTGTCCAAGCTTCCGGGGTCTCTCAGAACGACGATCGTGATCGTGCAGCACGTTGATGCCGCATTCGCTCCTGGACTGGGCGAGTGGTTGGGTCAGCACACGGGACGAAAGGTCGAGCTGATCAGAGATGGAATGGAGCTGACCGAGGGAAGGATTCTGCTTTCCGGCACGGACGACCATCTCGTTCTGGATGCGAACTGCCGGCTTTATTACTCCACAGAGCCTCGACGAATCACCTACCGTCCATCCGTTGATGTCTTTTTCAAGAGTGCGGCCGTGCATTGGCCACGCACCGGTGTCGCCGCGCTCTTGACCGGTATGGGTCGGGATGGCGCTGAGGGGCTGCTCCAATTGCGTCGAGCAGGATGGACAACGATTGCTCAAGACGAAGCGACGAGCGTTGTTTGGGGAATGCCCCGAGCCGCTGTCGAACTCGGCGCGGCCGAACAGATCCTGCCCCTCCAGTGCATCGGCCAGGCAATCGCCGCTTCTCCTTGCATCCAAATTTCGAGTCAGGCGCAGGCGCCGCCTACCCCAATCTGAAAAGATGATGGAACACGAGATAGCCAACGTGAAGAGGTAGGCTGGCCAAGTTTGCAAAGAAGGGCCGATCACCGGGTGGGTCAATCCCACGCTATCGAAGACTATGACGTCAGCCCGCCGGGAGGACTGGAATGAGCACCGAGCCCCTGTTGACGCAGCACAAGGTCACTGTCTTGTTGATCGATGACCAGCCGATGATCGGCGAGGCCGTGCGGCGGATGCTGGCTGGCGAGCCTGACATCGCATTCAATTATTGCCGTGATGCCACCAAGGCTCTCGACGAGGCCCTGCGGATCAAGCCCACGGTCATTCTTCAAGACCTGGTCATGCCCGATATCGATGGCCTCACACTGGTCAAGAATTTCCGCGCCAACGAGGGGACCAAGGAAACCCCGATGATCGTGCTGTCCACCAAGGAAGAGCCGGCTGTGAAGGCCGAAGCCTTTGCCCTGGGGGCCAATGATTATATTGTCAAGCTTCCCGACCGGCTCGAGCTCCTGGCGCGAATTCGTTATCACTCCAAGGGCTATATCGCACTCTTGCAGCGCAATGAGGCCTACCAGGCCTTGATGGAGAGCCAGAAGCGGCTGGCCAGCGAGGTGAAGCAGGCAGCCAAGTACGTCCAGTCGCTGTTGCCCGACAAGCTGAAGAAGGGTCTCATCAAGACCGACTGGCGGTTCGTCCCGTCGGCCGAGCTGGGAGGGGATTCGTTCGGCTACCACTGGCTCGACGACGACCATTTTGCGTTCTACTTGCTGGACGTCAGCGGTCACGGAGTCGGCGCGGCCTTGCTCTCGGTCTCGGCCATGAACGCGCTACGGTCCCAGGCGCTTCCCAATACCGACTTCCGCCAGCCTGGCCAGGTTCTCTTCGCACTCAACAACGCGTTCCAGATGGATCAGCAGAACGGACTCTACTTCACGATCTGGTATGGGGTCTACCACAAGCCGACTCGCCGGGTTGATTATTCCGGAGGTGGCCATCCGCCGGCCCTGCTGCTCGGCGGCCCGACCGCCGAGCAGGCAACCCTCCAGATTCTCGATTCCAAGGGGCCAATGATTGGTGCTGTCACCGACCTCGAATACGAGTCAGGCAGCACCACGCTTGACTCCTTCGCCAAGATCTACATCCTCAGCGATGGTGCGTACGAGATTGAGAAAGCCGATAAGACGATGTGGCCATTCAGCGAGTTTCTGTCGTTCATGGGCCAGGGTCCGCATCACGGCACGGAGACTTCGAAGATGGATCTTCTCATCGCCCACGACCGCGAGCTGATGGGCGTGGACGATTTTGCAGACGACCTCTCGCTCGTAGAGCTGATTTTCTGACCGCCGGCCAGCCTCCGCCACTTGTTTTCAAGGCGTGATCTCTGCTCGGGCGTTGTTAACTTGCGCAAGATGGGCGGGGATCGAAGAAGCCAAGCCTGGCAGCAATCCCCGCCGTCCGAACAACCTTGTACCCGCTTGTACGCGGCTCAGGTCAAATTCAAGCCCGGCCAAGTTCGCGACCATATCCGTGGCCGTGGTCCGATGCTGGAGATAGTGGCGTTGGAACCCCCAATATCCGGATCGGCCCAGCGGCCGGTTTCTCTTTCATGACGTCTTGATCCCGCTACCCACGGTGAAGCTGGCGTTGGGACCGTAAATCTCCGGATCGGTCCAGTGGCTGGGGCCGCTGCTCTTGACGACCACGATCCCGCCGCTGCTGACCTCAGAGGCAATGTCGCTGAGGGTATCCGCGCGAACCTGGGCGTACGTTGATCGGTAGTCTGCGGGCGCGGTTCCCTGGATGTCGCTGCGCAAGGTGGAAACCAATCCGTCCGAGATCGCGAAGGGAATGTGTCTGACTTGTTGGTAAACCGAGTTCAGCAGAGTGTTCGTGGCAGAAACCGAGCCGCCACTGTGCTCGAAATTCACAAAGGCGTTGTGGATATTTATGACGATGTTGTAGTAACGCAGCGTCGTGAAATTGACGCCGGTCGTCGGAGTTGTTTGCAGAGCATGGACGCTGCTGAGCGCAGCGACATGCGCTGGCGAGGCAACATGGGCACTGCTGAGGACGAGACGGTCTTCAAGCCGGCCATTGAGTGTCGGATGAAACTCGTGCTTCTTTGTCATCGTTGCAACTCCTGAGTTTGCTGGCCGGATTATCAAAGTCCGCGCCAGAGTGGCTTAATCCGTGGCAAAACTCAACGTTGTAGGTACGCTCTGAAAAAAGGGGTAGAGGTAGACGACAGTGTAGAGGGGATATTGGCCGCCTGCGAGTTCTTGGTAGTTTTTAACGATTATTTAGTTTATGCGGTCCCAAGATTACACTCGAGTCTCCACTGTGTCAACCACCCCGGACGTCTCACATGCCTTTTTTAGCATGGCATCGTTAATCCTTCATGAATCGCGACTTTCGCCACGACCTTGATTACAGGAAATACCGATTGTGACAGACCTCCGGATAAACTCGCTCTCCCAGGAGAACAGTCGATTGGTAATCGGGTGAGGACTGAATCCGCGAGCCACCAGGCCTTTGAATCGCTATGATAGATTCTGACTTCTTGTGTCACGGCTTTCCGAGGCGTGCGTTATCGCGTTCTTGAGGACTTTCACTCAACCGAAGTCGCACGCATTCAGCGTCTTGGCGGTATTTTCCTGGAGCTCTCGGTTCATGGAATACGCGACCTGGTCGCGCCGGATTGCCGACCTGGCCGGGGCGGTGTCACGTCTGGAGACGGAGGCAACCCCCCTGGGAGTGACTTCGCCCGGTACGACCACCTGGCATGCGAACCTGTTTCAGAAACTGCTGCCGCAGGTGACCGAGGCGCCGTACCTCATCGTGGCCGTGGCCGGCGGGACGAACATCGGCAAGAGTACGATGTTCAATCACCTGGTCGGCTTTCCGGCCAGCCGGGTCCATCCCGACGCGACCCAGACGCGTCATCCGGTTTGCCTGCTGCCGCGAGGCTTTTCCGATCGTCACGAACTGGCCCGGGTCTTTCCGGGTTTCGAGCTGGGCTCCTGGACGTCGGAGGATGACGCGGTCGCGGAAGGACCGTCCAACCGCCTGATCCATCGCGAGGACGCCAGCGGTGTTCAGCCTGCCAATCTGGTCCTTCTGGACACACCCGACGTGGACGGCGCCATTCCCGTGAACTGGGACAGGGCCAGGCTCATCAGCCACGCCGCGGATGTTCTGATCGCCGTCCTGACCCAGCAGAAGTTCAACGACGCTGCGGTTCGCCGCTTCTTCCGCGAGGCCGCGGAGGCCGACAAGACGATCCTGGTTGTGTTTAACATGGTGGAATGGCCCGAGGATCGCGAGCACTGCCTGCGATGGCTTGATACCTTCTGCAAAGGGACCGGCGCGACACCGGCCCATGTCTACGCCGTACCTCGCGACCGCTCCGCGGCGCGCGCGAACCGGCTGACCTTTCACCCCCTGTCCCAGGGCGCGACCGAGCCCCGGGCCGATCTTGCCGAGCTACGCTTCACCGAGATCAAGGTTCGTTCGCTCCGTGGCGCCTTGCGGCAGATGCTCGAGCCGCGCGGGGCTGCCGTCATATCTGCAAGAGCTGAAGAGCCGCGCTATCGAGAACCGAGAGGCCCGCGATGCCATCTGCCGCGCGGTTCAGATCCGGATGGACGCGCCGGAACTGCCCGGGCACATCGTCACCGACGAGATCTGGCGATGGCTGGAGCCGCGGCGGACTCGGTTTGACCGGGTCGTGCATAAGTTCTACGGCAGGATCGGCACTGCCGTGGTCCGCCTGCTGCCCGGTCATCGCGACCCTCTGGATAAGGAAGCCCATTACGTCGAGGCCGAGCAAGGGCAGCTTAATCGCGCCCTGGAAGAGATTTACACCAAGCTCGAGCTGGTCGAGTCGACAGCGACTTCCGTGGTGCGGCGTGAGCTCGCGCCGATTCTGACGGGAGACGAGCGCCAGCGTGCGTTTCAGGAGCTCAGGGAGCGTCTGGCTGCAACCCCGCTCTTGACCGCTGCCTATCGCCAGTCGATCGCCAGTGAGCTCGAGAAGTTTCAAGCCACGAACCCGGGGATGATGCGGGCCATCGAGTGGGGCCTGGTGGCAACCGCCGTGATCCGGCCGGCGATCACTCTGTGCATGTTCGGCGCCGCCGACCTGGCTGCGCACACGGCCTTGCACGTAGGTACGCACTCGATGGCCCAGATCTTTGTCGATCTTGCCGCCGGAACCGCCGTGACAGTGGGCGGCGAGGGCACGCTTGCGGGCCTGGGCTCTCCCGCCAAGAAACTGCTTGCCGACCTCTTCACGAAGTTCTACGAAGAACGCGCAGCGCTGCTGGCGCGGATGATTCACGATTGCGTCCTGGGCCGGCATCTTGATCGCATCAATCGGCTGGCACGAATCCACGAAGGCGAGGATTACAAGAAAGTCGATCTGATTCGCGGCGAGCTGACGCTTCAGCTCTCGGCACTGGAAGGGTCGGATAGAGCCTCGCGCGCTGCCGTTGCGGCGGCGACCTGAGGCACGGAGAGAAAGGCATGGCCTTGGCTGAGCGTTTACCCGCCCCCGACTGGGAGCGCGAGCACTTGCTGGCCGGGTTTGACCGGTTGCACACGCGGCTGGTTGACTGGGCCCGCACGGCCCCGGCCTGGCCGCCGTTCACCGCAGCCGGGCGGCTGATCACCCGGCTTGAGCCAAGACTGCGGGTGCCCGAGATTGATCTCGATCGGGCGCTTGTGGTCGGCTTTCTGGGAGGCTCGGGAACAGGAAAGAGTACACTCTTCAACGCCCTGCTGGGCCGCCCGATCAGCAGGGCGGGAAAGGAATACCGGCCCATGACCCGACGGGCCATCGTGGCCTGTCACCCGAGTGTTGATCCCAGCTTCCTCGGCCTCGATGCTGATTCGATAGAGATTCATCGCCTGAACATCCCTCTGCTCGATCAGATGATCTTGATTGATTGCCCTGACCCCGACACGCAAGACCCGGACGATGGTGCGGGCGGCCAGCGACATCTGGACATCCTTCGCACGGTCCTTCCTCACTGTGACGTGATGGTTCACACCGTCACCTCGCAGAAGTATAAGTCGCACGTCGTAGGCCAGGAATTGCTCAAGAATGCGCCGGGCCGGCAGATTCTCTATGTCCAGACGCACTCCGCGATCGATTCTGACAACCGGGCCGATCTCCATACCTACCTGGACACTCTGGGCCTGCGAGTTCCCGAGGTCTTCCGGTTCGATGCGGTCGAAGCGCTGGCTCATCAGATGCACGGCGAGCCAGTGGATGGCGACTTTGGCCGGTTCCGCGACTTGCTCGAGCACGAGCTGGCCAGTCGGGCGCGGCACCGTATCCGGCGAGCCAACTTGCTAGGACTCTACGAGTGGCTGATTGCCACGATCAAGGTACCGATTACCGCCCGACTCGTGGATGTGAACCGGCTGGAGCAGGCGATGGACCAGGACCGCTCGGCACTCTTGGCCAAGGTCCGCGCCCGTATGTCGGAACGCATCGATACCAACCGGCGGCTCTGGCGGTCGCGCACTCTCCGCCAATTGACCCAAACCTGGGGGGCCGGACCGCTGGCAGGCTTGCTGGGGCTCTGGTCGGCCGGAGGCAGCCTGATCCGATCGTTGATTCTGCTGCGCGCCCGGACCCCGACACAGGCATTGCTCGCTGGCGGCCTGGCGCTGAGCCAGCTCGCCGGTGAGAAATGGCGCGAACATCAGGCGACCACGGCATGGGCAGCCGAAGCGGATCTGGGACTGACCGAAGCGGACCTGGCCCGCGCCCGCAGTGTACTTCGAGGCCATCTTGCAGATGCCGAGATCGAACTGTCCACGGCAACACCGACAGGCGGCTCATCTGGAGATCTATCAAGCGAACAACTGGCCACCGTTGCGCTACAGGTTTACCAGAAGCTCGAATCCGAGATTGCCGGGGTGGTCGAGCGTAGAGTCGCGCTCAGGGCCGGGCGCGTCGTTCACATGGTTTTCGAGCTGACCTTTTGCCTTCTTCCCGTCTATCTCGTTTTTCACATGGGCCGCAATTTCTTCTACGAACACCTCTGGCACAATTCACCGTTACTTGGCCTCGACTTCTTTTTCCAGGCGGCCTTCTGGTGCCTTATCTGGGGTGTGGCCCTCGGCGCACTGCTTCTGAACTGGCTGAATGGTGGTCTCGAAGGCCAGTTGAAAGAGGTTGTTGTGAAGCTTTCACCAGGGCACCTTTTTGATGCTCTCTATGCCGACTCTGCCACTGCCTGCCAGGCGATCCGCCGCCACAGCGACAACCTGGCGGCCCTGGAACGCGACCTGAAGCTACTCGAAGACCAGGTGGGCGGCGTGCTCGATCTTGGCCTGGGCGCACTTCGGATCGGCTCGGACGATGCGGTTGTTAAGCAGATCGGGTAAGTTAGCCTGAAGCGACACACCGAAGGATCTAGCAACAAAATGGAGGTCCGACGTGGAACCTATTCTGCTTTCTATCCGACCTCGGTCATGTGGGTTCCTATCCCAGATCAGTTTGCTCATGGTGGTGTTTCTGGTACTTGACAGGCCGGTGCGCGCGGACCTCACTGTCGGCCAGATGACTGCCTGGCCAATTGTGGTTGCGGCCGATGCAACGCCCGCCGAACGACACGCGGCGGATGAGCTTCGCGACTTCATCGCTCAAGCCACTGGAATCCGGATGGAGATTGTCACAGCGCGCAGTCCAGAATCCGGAGTCTTCCTCGGTAAGGCATCACGGCGGAAAGCCGAGGACCTCGGCGAGGAAGATTTCCGGATCATCGTCGCAGACCATCACGTCGAGATCGCGGGAGGCAGTCCGCGTGGAACGCTTTACGGGGTCTACACGTTTCTGGAGGATGAGTTGGGTGTTCGCTTCCTCACGAACGACCATACCCATGTTCCCCACGCCGACTCGGGTCAGGCTCTGAAAGCCGTCGAACGTGTGGTTCGTCCTCGCTTTCGCTGGAGATACTCCTATTACGGTGTGAACATGGCCCATCCCGAGCTCGCGGCCCGGCTGCGCAACAACGCCGTGACCGACCGCGCGGAGCTGGGCGGCCGCTCGAACTGGTCGTTGATCTCGCATAGCGTCAATGAATACGTTCCCGTGGCCAAGCTTGGCACCGAGCATCCCGAGTTCTTCAGCCTGGTTGACGGCAAGCGGCGGAGCTTCATGCGCGACGATCAGTTCGAACAGGGCGGAACGCAGCCCTGCTTCACCAACCCCGATGTCAAGGCGTTGATCATCAATGGCGTCCTCGGGCGTCTGGCTCGGCAGAGACAGACCGATGGCAACATCGCGATCAGCCAGAATGACAACCAGAAGTACTGCCGATGCGATCGTTGCCGCGCCATCGATGACCGCGAGGAATCGCACATGGGAGCGCTCCTGACGCTGGTCAACGAGGCCGCCGATGCTGTCGCGAAGGACCGCCCCGGTGTCTTCGTCGGCACGCTCGCCTACCAGTTTTCGCGCACTCCACCACGCTCTCTGAAGCCGCATGCCAACGTGGCGATCCAGCTTTGCAGCATCGAGGCCTGCCAGATCCATCCCTTGAACGACCCCGGTTGCCCCAAGAACGTGGCCTTCTGCAAGGACCTGGAAGGCTGGTGCCGGATCTGTGAGCATGTTTACGTCTGGAATTACAACACCAACTTTGCTTGTTACAACTCCCCCTGCCCCAACCTGGACGTGATCGGCCCCAATGTTCGCTTCCTCGCGGCCCACGGAGTCAACGGCGTTTTCATGCAGGCTGCCGGCAATGCGCAGAACACCGAGCTCTGCGAGTTGCGAAATTACCTGATCTCGCGGCTGCTCTGGGATCCGACACTCGACGATCACAAACTCGTCGACGAGTTTGTCACGCTTCACTATGGCCGCGCGGCCGACAAGGTCCGCGCCTACCTGACCTTGATCGGCGAGACCGCCCGACGCTCAGGTATTCACCAGAACTGCTTCGGGTCGGCGGCCAGTTATGGGATTGACGCCGCGGTGGCACGCAAGACGCTGAAACTCCTGGAAGAGGGAATGGCGCTCGCTGAGAACGACGAGGTCAGGCGGCGTGTCGAGAAGGTATCGATCGCTCCCCGGACAGTCCTGATCGAGCCGTTTGCCCGGTGGGTCCGCCAGCACAATCACCAAATCGTTGCGAATCCCGCTTTGAAGGCACCGGCAGAGGCGTATTCTGGGATCGAGCGCGAGCTCCGCGAGGTCTTTCAGCTTTACGAGCGCCATGGGGTGGACCGGTTTGCGGAATGGGTCTCGATGCCGCAGGCTAAAGCGACGCTTCCCGCAGGAGTTTTCGTAGGAAGCTAAGCACCGACTTCATCATAACCCTTGATCGGTCGGACCCAGATGTTGCGGAACCTGACCGGGTTGCCGTGATCCTGAAGCAGGATCGGCCCCTTGGGACCATGCGGCCTGTAATGGGGAAGCGCACGGTATGCCATCGGGCCGAGTACGGCCGTGTGGTTGTGCACGACGACCCCGTTATGCAGCACAGTGGCGTAAGCCGGCGATTCGAGCGAACCGTCTTCCTTGAATTTTGGAGCAGTGAAAAGTATGTCGTAACTTTGCCACTCGCCAGGTTTGCGCGAGGCGTTGACCAGGGGCGGATACTGGCCGTAGATGGCTGCCGCGTGGCCATCGGCGTAGGTCACGTTATTGTAGCAGTCGAGGACCTGAATCTCGTAACGGCCGAAGAACATGACGCCGCTGTTTCCCCGGCCTTGATCGTTGCTGACCGGTGGAACCGGAGAGGCGAATTCGAGGTGGAGCTGGCAATCGCCAAACTCCTCGCGGCTCAAGATAGCCCCAGCCCCCGGATGGATGACCAGGGCACCGTCCTTGATATCCCATTTTGCGGGCTCTCCCCGGTCGCTTCGCCAGTGGGAAAGATCCGTGCCGTCGAAAAGGACGGCAGCATCGGAAGGAGCCTTCCCTGGAGACTCCTGGGTACTACAGGTTCCGGGGGTGATGACCGGGGGCAAGGGCCGGTCACTGTCGTGAACATGCCAGCGGTTGCCCGGCAGCATCGGAGTATCCTTGAAGCCGACTTTGTGCCTGGACTGGTCCTGGCCGAATGCCATTGCGAGTAAGGTGGAGACCATGACGGACATCGTTGTGACAACGATTCGCGGTTGGATGAACATGAGTTTTCTCTCCTACAAGGCTTTGCTGTACGAAGGCGAAATTCGGAAGGCGAACTTCTCCTATTCGGGGAGTTCAAGAACGTGATGCATGTGAGGTGTGAACAACCGAGGCTCCAGGAGGAAGGAATCGTGTCCCTTGTCGGAATGCACGGTGATCCACATGACCGGGACGCGTGCCCGTTTCAGCAACTCGACTAGCTTGGCTTGCTCTTGGGGAGGAAACGAAAGGTCGGAGTCGATACTGAAGACCAGGAACTCCTGGTGCCGACAGCGCTGGAACAGATCCTTGAAATCCCGGGCACCGGCCTCGGCCACAAGGTTGAACCACTGCCAGGCGTCCAGGATGCGCAAGTAGGTATTGGCATCGAACCGGTGGACGAACTTCTGTCCCTGGTGGAGCATGTATGACTCCACCGGGTGATTCATCTCGTACCAGCCATAAGGCGGCTTCTGACTGACAATTTCGGTGCGTGCTCGCTCCCGAAGAGCGTCAAGTGATACGAATGTCTTGTGCGCGATCCGTCGTGCCAGGGCCAGGCCAAGATCGGGCCGCGCGCCGCCGTAATAGTCACCTCCGCGGAAATTGGGGTCGGCCTCGATCGCGGCAACCTGCTCGAAATTGATGATCCGCTGATAGATCGTGGTTTCGACGCCCGTGCCGACCGGCAGGACGATCCGGACACGGTCCGGATAGCGCGTGGCGATGAGCAAACTCAAGAAGCCGCCGATCGAAGCCCCAACCACCGCGTGCAACCGGTGAACGCCAAGGTGGTCGAGCAGCTTGACCTGCGAATCGACGATGTCGCTCATCCGCAAGACGGGGAAGGACGGTCCCCAGTACGTACCCGTCTCGGGATTGATGGACGCCGGCCCAGTTGAACCATAGCACCCGCCCAGGTAGTTCACGCAAAGGACGCAAAACTTGCTCGTGTCGAGAGCTTTATTGGGACCGATAAAGCCGTGCCACCATCCCTCGTGCACTTCCTCGGCCCAGCGGCCATCGATGTCCGGCACTGCGGTGTTGATCCCGGCGGCATGCTGGTTGCCCGTCATCGCATGAAAGAGCAAGATGACGTTCGATTTGTCGGCATTGATCCGGCCGTACATTTCGTAGGCCAAGGTAAACCGATCCAGCGGCCGGCCAACCCGCAAGATGAGCGGATTGTCCGGATCGTTGTATTCGAAGAAGAGCGTCTGGGTTTTTCCGATGTATTGGCTCATGAAGGAGGAATGTCACCGTCAAGCGTGGCAATCAGGAAGAGGCGACTTGCGTCCCTCAAGGCTGTTGCAAGGGCGTCAGGCGCTCGCGCTGAGCGCCTGGTCGATATCGGCGAGGATGTCGTCGATATGCTCGATGCCTATGCTCAGGCGAACAAGTTCAGGAGTGATTCCTGCTTCACGCTGCTGATCCAGGTTGAGCTGAGAATGCGTGGTCGTCGCGGGGTGAATAGCAAGACTCTTGGCATCGCCGACATTGGCCAGGTGAGAGAAGAGCTTCAGTGCCTCGATAAACTTGGGCCCCGATTCCTTGCCACCCTTGATGCCGAAGACGACCATGGCCCCGCCCTTGCCACGGAGATACTTCTTGTTGAGGTCAAACATGGGGTCATCTTCCAGGCCGGGGTAGCGCACCCAGTCAACCTTCGGGTGTGCCTTGAGGAAGGTTGCCACGGCCTTGGCATTCTCGCAGTGGCGTTCCATCCGCAAGGGAAGTGTCTCGATCCCTTGAAGGAACATCCACGAGTTGTCCGGCGAGATGCAGGCGCCAAGATTGCGCAGTGGGACCGTCCGCATCCGCAGGATGAATGCAACAGGACGCAAGACATCGGGCAGGTCGATACCCCAGCGCAGGCCGTGATAGCTGGAGTCGGGCTTGGTGTAAAGCGGGTGCTTGCCCGCGGCCCAGGCAAACTTGCCACTGTCCACGACTACCCCGCCGATGCCCGTGCCGTGCCCGCCGAACCACTTGGTCAGCGAATGAACCACGATGTCGGCACCGTACTTCAAGGGCTGAGTGAGATAGGGCGTGGAAAACGTCGCATCGACGATCAAGGGGATTCCATGGGCATGAGCCACCTTGGCGACCGCCTCGAGATCGGTGACCTCCAGCGCCGGATTGGAGACCGTCTCGCAAAACAGGGCACGGGTTTTTTCGTCGATCACCTTGGCGAAATTCTGAGGGTCATTCGAATCGACGAACTTGGTCGTGATGCCAAGCCCAGGCAGGATGTCATGGAACTGGGTGTAGGAACCACCGTACAGGTTGCGCGCCGAAATGATGTTGTCTCCGGCTTCGGCAACATTGATAATCGAATAAAATACACCGCTGGTGCCAGAGGCGACGCCCAGACCTCCAAGCTCGGGAGCGCCTTCGAGAAGCGCCACGCGCTTTTCCAGGACGTCAGTCGTCGGATTCATCAGCCGGGTGTAGATGTTGCCAAGCTCTTTTAGTGCAAACAGATTTGCCGCGTGCTCGGCGCTCTTGAATACGTACGAGCTGGTACGGTAGACCGGCACGCCGCGCGACAGGGTTGTGGGATCGGGATGGGTGCCGCCGTGGAGGCAAAGAGTCTCGAGCTTCATGGGGTCGCCATCAATTCAACGATGAAGAAAGAACCTGGGAGGTTGGCACGAATAACGAATGCCGGAATCCCCGGGTCGCAAAACATGAATTAAAACCCACACCACGGTCGGTTTCCATAGAGAACCGGTTTGGATCAACCGTCGTGCAAAGCATGCAACCTTCAGGCAGCCCTCGATTTGGCGCTTGCATTTGCCGATTTCGTTGATTATCTTTCGAAGACATTTCATTCTTAACTTGCTACTCTCGAGGACATTTCGAAAAAATGACCGGAGATCGGCTATGCGTAAATTGATCATCAGTCTTGGCGTACTACTTGCTTGCTCTCCCTCGGGCTGGGGTCAAGCCATTGACAGGCAGGTACTGGACCAGATCCAGGACGCAACGGTTTTTATCAAGCTGAAAGTTGCCCAAGTCGGTGAAGGAAGTGGCTCGGGCTTTGTCATCAAGGTAACGGGTGATACTGTGCTGGTGATGACCAATCGCCACGTGGCAGTACCCGAGACCGGCGAGCTGCCCGAAGGGGCAAAATTCGAGACCACGGTGGTCTTCCGCAGTGGCACTCCTCAACAGCAAGAGTTGCCGGCGACGCTCTTGGCTCACGATGACCGGGAAGTCCGCGATCTGGCCGTGCTCGAGGTTCATGGTGTCAAACAGCCTCCACTTCCCATCCCGGCCAACCTGACCACGGCCGAGGCGGATTTCTATCTCACGATGCCGGTCTACGCTCTGGGCTTTCCCCGGGGCCGGCAGATCCAGCAAGTGGTTGGCAACACCAAAGATAATCCGGCCATCACCGTGAACCCGATGTCGATCAGCAGCTTGCGCAAGGACGAAGCAAACCGCCTGGCTCGTGTACAGCTCAACGGCTCGGCCATTGAGGGGAATAGCGGTGGCCCGCTCGTCGATGCCAAGGGGCGGTTGGTTGGAGTGATCGTTTCGCGAATCCGGGGTGAAGCCGTGGGATTCGCGATACCTCCCAGCGTCATTGCCCAGTTTCTCGATGGCGATATTGGGGGCTACAAGGCCGAACTCGAGGGGCTGAACTCGGGCACGGCGAACGTGAAGCTTGATGTCCGGCTGGTGGACCCGCTCCGCAATCTCAGCGGCGTCACCGTGCGTTACGTCCGCCAGTCCGGTACTCCCGCCCCGGCCAAGCCGGATGAGCGCGGGTCGTGGCCGCTCTTGTTGAACGGAACGAATGTGCCCATGCAGATCGCGCCGGGAAGCGCGACCGTGAAGTTCAGCCTTCCAGTGGCCACGCCCGAGGATCGCAAGCTGATGGCGCAGTTCGTGCTGACCCGATCCACGGGGCGGATATTCGCGAGCAAACCCGTCCCGGTCGACATCCCCGAACGGCCGGGAGCGATCTCCGGCCTGGCGATGGAACCGGACCGCCCACGCACTGTTCCCAAGTGGTCGTGCGAGGTGAATTTCAGCGAAGGGGCCAAGATCAATCATCATCCTGGTGGCTCGACCATCGATTTGCCCGCGGGCGTCGCGATGATCAACGCACCCCAATTCAGGCTCTTCAATGCACCGAGTGCGCTGGTCCGACTTGATGGTGAATTTGTCGCCATGGTCGAGATCAACAGTGAATTCGACCCGGGCAGCACAACGATCAGTACATCTACGGGCCGACGATTCCCGATCACCTTTCAGGGAGCCGGTCTCTTGATCTGGCAGGACGAGAAAAACTTCATCCGCCTGGAACGTTGCAAGGGCTCCGATGGCAACCTCGGGTTGATTCACCGCGTCCTGGTTGAGATTTACAAAGACGGGCGCCCCGTTGGCATTTATTACTCGAACCCGATCCCCGAAAAGGCGGTGCTTCTGGCGGCACATCGCAAGGGCACCACCATGCAATTCTTGTTTGCCGAACCGCCCGGACACCTGACCATATTCAAAGAGCTCGCCCTGGATTTCAATCCCAGCCTCCTCGTCGGAATCTCGGCTGCCAACCTTTCGAAGCAACCGCTGAGGGCCAAGTTCGACAAGTTCACACTGCAAGGGCCCGGCGGCCAAGAAGTCCATCCCCAGCCAGTCGCTTTGACCCGGCTGGTCAATACCGGAACCGATCGACGAAGCGACGGCACGGTCGTCCTGGAAGGTGCTGCGCTCAAGATTCTCAAGGCCACTGCGGGCACAGCCGAACCACAGACCAACATGAATCAATTCAAGGGTAAGTGGTCCGAAGATCGCCAGCTCGTATGGCAACCACTGGGCAAGGGTGAATCACTCACGCTCGAGATTCCGGTGGATTCCACCGGCAAGTTTGAGATCAAGGCCAAGTTCACCATGGCGCCCGATTACGGCCAGATCCGCCTCGCCATGGATACTCGCCCCCTGCTGAATGGCCGGGCGCGTGATTTTTACTACAACGATACTCGCCCGGCGCAGTTGCTCTCGCTGGGCACCGTTTCCCTTGACAAGGGGAAACACCGCCTGATGATCACGGTCCAAGACAAGAACCCGAAGTCGCATGGCTACCGTGTTGGAATCGACGAGATTCAGCTCGTACCGGTCAAGAAAGAATCCAGCTCGGGAAGTCGATGAGCCAAGGACCAAGAGCACCGGCAAGACTACCTGGCGGAGCTCTTGGCCTTGTTTTGTTTGTAAACTGACCCCGTTGCGGGCCAATCCAGGAGTACCTTCACAATCACAATGAGCCCGCGGGCTCGAGTATCCCTGGCTTTTCCGCCCCCGCGGGCAGCAAGGTCAACTCGAACACTTCGTCGAGCGTCGAGACGGCGTGGAAGATCAGTACGTCGCGAACGTCGGCGGGGAGGTCCTCCAGGTCTCCCTCATTCTGCTTGGGAAGAATGATGTGCTTGATGCCGGCACGGTGAGCCCCGAGAACCTTCTCCTTGACTCCGCCGATCGGCAGAACGCGTCCCCTGAGGGTGATCTCACCGGTCATGGCCACGTCGCTGCGCACGGGTTGGCCCGACATGGCCGAGACGATTGCCGTGGCCATGGCTACACCCGCGGACGGGCCGTCCTTGGGAATCGCACCAGCGGGAACGTGTACGTGGACCTCGATGGAACCAAGCTTGTCGTCAGGAATGCCCAGACTGTGGGCATGAGTGGCCGCATAGGTCAGCGCTGCACGGGCTGATTCCTTCATCACATCGCCGAGCTGGCCCGTCAGGATCAGGGAGACGTTGCCCAGTCCACCGGCCATGGGCAAGCCATCCTGGGGCCTTGGGCCGTTGAGCCGGCGCACGGCGGCCTCAACGAACATGATGTCGCCGCCGGCCGGGGTGTAATACATACCCGTCGCCACGCCGACCTCGTTGATCTCGCCGGCATGCTCGGGATAAACCTTGGGCCGGCCCAAGAGCTCGCGCACAGCCTCAGGCCCGAGTGTCAAATCCGTCGGTTCGCTGACGGCAAGCTTGCGTGCCAGCTTCCTGGCCACTGCGCCAATCTGCCGCTCAAGCTGCCGGACGCCGCTTTCCCGGGTGTACTGGCTGACGATGGCTGCCACCGCGGCGTCGGTGAAATGAACGGGCCGATCGGCCAGCCCCGACTCCTCGAGCTGGCGTGGAATCAAGTACTTCTTGGCGATCTCGGCCTTCTCACGCTCGGTATAGCCGGCGAAATCCACGACTTCCATGCGGTCCAGGAGTGGTCCGGGAATGTTCTGCAAGAAATTCGCCGTGGCGATGAAGAGGACCTCGCTCAGGTCGAAAGGCACGTTAAGATAATGATCAGTGAACGTGTCGTTCTGAGCAGGGTCGAGCACCTCCAGGAGCGCCACTGGATGGATCACCCTGGTATGAGACACCGAGCTTGTCAACCTCGTCGAGCAGGAATACGGGGTTCTTGGTGCCGGCCTGCTTCATGCCCTGAATGATCCGACCGGGCATCGCACCGACATAGGTGCGGCGATGGCCGCGAATATCGGCCTCATCGCGCACCCCTCCGAGCGCTGCCCGAACGTATTTGCGCCCCAGAGAGCGGGCGATCGACTTGGCGATCGAGGTTTTGCCCACGCCCGGCGGACCGACGAAGAGAAGAATCGGCCCCTTCGCCATTGCTCGTGCTTTGACCTCGCGAGAGTCGGTGATCGCCCGGTCTTCCTCCGGTACGGTGGCCAGCGACGGGGTTGCTGTGTCTTTCACGGTCTTGAGCTTGGCTGCCGAGCATTCGCCGGACTTCTCGACTTCATCAGCCAGTTGCCGGGCGCGAAGCTGCCGCACGGCCAGGAATTCGAGAACCCGGTCCTTCACATCCTGCAATCCGTAGTGATCCTCATCCAGGATTTCGGCGGCGTGCCTCAACTCGAGGTGATCGTCGGAGCGGCTGTTCCACGGAAGTTCGGCGATCCACTCGAGGTAGGTGCGGATGACCTGGGCCTCCATCGACTCACGCCCGGCGCGTTCCAGACGGCCAAGCTCGCGTTCTACCTCGACGTGCGCCTCGCGGGGAAGGTCCAGCTTGTTCAGCTTCTCACGGAGCTGGTTGATCTCGCGGTTCTGGTCATCCTCTCCCAGCTCCTTCTGGATGGCCCTCATCTGCTCGCGGAGGAACATTTCGCGCTGCGCTCGCCCAGCTCTTCCTGGACTTGAGACTTGATCTCGGCCTGCGCCTCGAGCATTCCGATCTGTCTCTGAACGTGGATCAAGACCCGCCGCAACCGTTCCTCGACGCCCAGCGTCTCGAGCAGAGCCTGTTTCTCGTTGACCGGCAGCTCGACGTAGCCGGCAACCAGGTCGGCGAACCGGCCCGGGTCGGTGACCGAATCCAGGATCTGGTGCAGCATCTCTTCGGGCAGACCCTTCCGCTCGCCCAGTTCCCTGGCTCGCTCGCGTGTCTCCTTGTAGAGGGCGGCAAAGGCAGCATCGTTCTCGTCGATCGGCTTCATCTCGTCGATCGGCATCGCGTCGACCGTCAGAGATCCGTCCTCGCTGTGATAATGCAGGGCCGTGGCGCGAACCTCGCCCTGAAGCAAGAGCTGGACACCGCCCAGCCCCCGCTGCACCTGGCCGATCCTGCCCACGACGCCCATCGTGTAGAGCTGTTCCGGAGCCGGCTCCTCCACGTTTTCCCGTTGCGCCACGGTGAAGATCAGGTGATCGCCCTTGAGCGCTGTCTCGATCGCGCAGCGTCCCCGGACGACCGACTCCAATCGGCACTGTGATGCCGGGAAAGATAACCGTTCCCCGAAGCGGCAGAACCGGCAATGTTCGACGCTCCGCCATGGATGATTCTCCTCTCTTGCAAGCACTTCAGAAACACCGTGCCCGGTTGGATCGGGGCTCAACTGAGCTCCCCAACACTCGCTAGAATCGGCTCAAGTTACAGCAACCGATTCCGTTGATCAGTACGCGATCGCGATTCCTTTTCCAGTTCCAAAGGGCTTCATTTCATGGGATGTTTCTGAAAAAAATCCCACATCAGGTCGTTGGCTGAAATTTCGCGGGTGCTCTTTCCCAGGAACCGCACGCGAGGGTCCCGACCGGGCCAGGTATGCCCGCCTCCTTCTATTGTATAGAGGATGACTTCCGAGCCCTCCTTACCCGGACCGTACCAGCTCCGGCGCACACTGGTTCCGTCGTCCTCGAGGTTTTGCGGTTCTGCGACGAGGGGTGTTTCCGGGCAGCCGTTGTTCTTCGCCCAGACGCGGATCGTTTCTTCGACGGACAGGAATTTGATGTTCTTGGGAGTTCGTTCATCAGGACCCCCGAAAAGGACCAGACCGTCCTTGGTTCCATGAAAGTGGATGATCGATACCGACCGCTCCGGGCGGCAGTTGTCGATCGCCATGGTTCCGGCGATCGGGGCGATGGCGGCAATCCGGTTTGAGAGTTCGGCGGCCAGGCGATAGCACATCATTGCCCCGTTCGACATGCCGGTCGCGAAAACCCTCTTGGGATCGACGTTCACCACGGTGGCCAGGTCATCGAGCAACTTCGCCGTGTAGCCTACGTCGTCCGACATGCGCCCCCGCACCCCCCCTGCATCCCAGTAGAGAAAGAGCGGCGTGCTACCGGTCCCGTTCGCGTAGACGACCACGAAGCCGCTCCGGTCGGCCTTCTCGCTCAGGCCGCAAAATCGGGCCATCATCGCCCCGTTCATCATCGCCGAGTGAAAGACCAGAACGACCGGCGATGGCCTCCGGAAATCGTACGAAGGCGGAAGATGCACCGAGTACGAGCGGAACTGGTCGGCAACCCGTAGCTCGCGAACGTGGTCTCCGGGAGGAAGCATTTGAGCGGTCAACACGGACAGGCTCAGCAAGACAAGAGCACCGAAATTCATCACGGGCCTCGAGCAAACTTTCTGGGTCGAAGGTCTTGAGAGGTAAAGACGGCGATTCGCAAGAGCAACGCAACCGGACGATCGACACGCCTCGGGCGTTACTCAGGTACTGCGGAGGTAGAAGCCACCCCCGGTTCCGCTCCGCCACGCTCACGATTCGCTTTCGCCATCATCTAACTTTATACACAATGGGAAGCGGTGCAGGAGCCAAGAGCGGACACATCGCGAACCAGGATCATCCTGCATTCCATCGCTTGAAATTGGCTTTGTTTCGCATCAGTAAACCTAAATCGATCGAATTTAACTCGATATTGTGAAAGACTTAATGGCCAAAGCCATTTGGGTTCGTTTGGCATTGTCCCAAACGCAAGGTTTAACGGGTTGACACTTTGCGTTTATCCAGGCGAGGGCTGAAGGTTGCCTTCCAGGCCTTGGGGAGGCACCGTCTCAGCCATTTCAGCGCGGATCAGGGCCAAGAAGTCGTAGCTCGACAGGTCGAGCCCCAGCAATTGGTAGGGGCAGCGTCCTCGACGCCGGCCCTTTCGGACGATCGACCGCGTGTTCCAGTAGAGCCGCTTCAGGTCGAGCAGGCCTTGGCCGAGGTTGCGGTGTCGCGACTGGTGCATCCGCAGGACGCTGTTGACGGACTCCACGGCGCTGCTGGCCCGAACCGTCGTGCGGAGCGTTTCAGCGGACTTGGAGTACCATTTCTGCCAGTCGGGGGCCAGTTGCCAGCAAAGGACCTCTTGCAGGAGGATCGCCTTGGCATGGTGGCCGTCATCGTCCTTTCGTGCGCGACGGCGGAGCCACCAGAGCCGCACCAACGCCTCGCGCAGTTCCTGATCGATCGGCAGCCGGCCAAGCTCCGCATGAAGCTGGTCCAGAAACGCGAAGGCCTTGGGCGACTGGAGCAGGTGCCGCAGCGTCGTCCACGGCTTGCCCGCCAAGGCGGGGAGAGCTTCGCTGACCCGGGCCTCGGCCCAAGCCCGGTCGTTGAGCCGACCATCGGGGCGGAAAAGTTCCAGTGCCGCCTTGGCCATCTGCCAGCCCGCACTGGCCGCGTCATAGCTTTTCATGGAATGGGCGACTTTGGTCCAGGCTGAGCAGGCGGCCCCAGCGGGTTTATATGTGTACTCTCCTTTATGCTGGAACCGAGCCACCCGCAGGTCGGCTTTTTCGGCGGCCTTCCAATCCTTCTTCACTCGGTTCCAGTGGATCTTCAAGACACGCCGAGCTTCCCTCATCGTGTGGAAGACATCGAGGCTCACCCGCAGAGCGGCACCTGGGGCCCGGCGTCGTGCCGCAAGCCAGCCGAGTGCCGATTGCAAGACGGTTCCCGCATCGCTGACGACGTACCGCAGGGCGTCCCAGCCGACGAGCTTCTGAAGCCAGGCGGTACGGTCCAGCCGATCTCCCTTGTCGGCCAGAATCAGAGTCATGCTCTGCGGCTCGACACCGACGAAGACCGGGCGACCGTGGAAAAAGGTCTCGTCCAGGCAGGCCGTCGTGACCAGGCCTTTGCAACGCTCGTCGAGGCGCTTCAGGACCCTGCCGGCTGCCGCCTCGGCGGCCAAGCCCCAGCGTTCGACCGTGGAGCGTCCCGGGGCGGCTTTGGTGCCCAGGATCAGGGCCAACAGGTTTGCGATCTGCCTGACGCTCAGCCCCATCGCGATGGCCAAGACACCGAATTCCCGTTGCTTGTGCCTGGGAAACTCGATCGTCTGGTAGAGCCACTCCCAGAGCCGGCCGTTCTCGGAGCGAAGTTCCTGGTTCTCGCGCAGCAGCCGCTCTCTTGAAGGAGCCTCGGAGTGCTCGAGGTGGACGGCCTCGTGAACCTGATGGGCATTGTTGTAGACGGTCTGGCGGCTCACTTGATGCTGTTGAGCCTGCCGGGTTACGGCGCCGTGACGACCCGAGAAGCAGGCCGCGGCGTTGGCGATCCAGAGGACTATGGGTATCTTGCACATGGGGATGGGGCTCCTTGCGTGAGCGTTTGTGTAGTAACTAACCCTACACACATGGACCTCATCCCCATTTCAAATCAAGAGGCGCCTGGTAAAACCTTACCAGGTGTCAAGGCAAAACGACCTCCAAAAGCCGACTTTGGGACGATGCCCTTCGTTTGGCGATTTTCCGGCGTTGCTTATCCTCATCCTCCGCTCGATCGGCTGCTGATAATTCCCTCCTTGCCACCTGTTCCGAAGGTGCCTCCTCGATCTCAATGAACCGTCAATTTTGCGCGAGTCCTTCCTGTCCGGCTTATCCGCAATACCAGTGCGATCCACATGACCTTCAGCAGCGCCGTCTTCGCGTGGGCCGGTCTGGGCCGCCAGGTCGCGAGCGAACAGAGTTCTCACGGGGGCGAGTTTCCGGCGTTGGCCAGCACCGAAAGATTCTGTCCTTGACGATCGGGAAATGGGTTCGTTTGGTACAAGTAAAAATTTATGTATCAAGGTCATCTCATCGAGGCCAAATAGTTTATGGCCAGACCCATTTGGGTTCGTTCGGCGCTTTCTCACGCTACTGCCTCCGATCCACGCTTCACCGGCTTTGGCCGTGGACCATCGTTCAACTTTGCCGCCACAACCGACTGTCGGATTTTCAAAGATCGGACGGGGCATGATCCAGAAAAGTATCCCTACTCTTCTAATATGCGCCAGATCGGGCGATCCTTGTGCACAATTCCTCGTTGGGTCTGGCCCGGCGATGAGTGGCATGATCGTTTTGCTCCTCAACGGCATGCAGCAAAAGATCAGGGCCAGTCATCAAACTGGCTAGCGGGTGGGAATGTACGCGAGTCTTTCCCTGGTCGTCTGGACCCTATTATCTTTCTCTGTCGGCAGGCACTTCATTGGTGGAGTGGTCGATGCCCACGGTCGCACTCAGTGATCGAGTATCCTGATCTCGGGCGTACCCCTCGAGCCTTCAGAACGTTGGACGTGTCTGAGGAGGTAACACGAGGTTGGCGCGGAGGTAAAGTATGGCCTCCGCCAACTTCAAGCGCCAGTTTGACCATGTTCAAAGCTTCCTGCGGGGATGGTGCAATGATTCAGCTACTTCCTGCCGAACATGATGATGTTGACTTCCTGGCTCTGGCTCAACGGATCGTGAATGGCGCCGTGGAAGTGCTTCATGTGCGCGAGGTGTTCCTCGTCCACATCGATAGCTGGTTCGATCACAAGTGGCTTCGCTGGTGGAGCCGGAAGGGGGAAGAACTGCGCGTTCCAACCTTTACGCCGAATCGCGTGTGTTCCGAGAAGCATTTCGCCAGGGTCGCGGAAAGGTCGGCATGGACACAGGTTGAGCAGCCTAAACCACTCCACGTTCGGCAGCCGGGCAGGCCCTGGCTCGCCCAGCCGCTCGGCCGGTTTTCGAGGAATGCGGCCTTTATATGGTACAGCGGAAATACCGCGACCAACAAAGCAGGCAGCCTGATGTTCTATCTCTCGGTGCTGGCTCTTATGCGTGGTACGCCACCCTGAGAAAAAGTGACCGTTGGGCCGTTACCGACGAGTTTGCCATCACAAGAAAGGAGCTCTTGTCTTTCCAGGATCGAGGTCTTCGAACGGAGCGAACGGACGTATAGCCGCGTCGACCCTGGTCCTGGACATGAGAAGTTGCTCGGCCTGCGCTTCCCCGGTTCATGCTTTGGCCGCGGCGATCGCGGCCGTCCAGTGCTCAATCTCCTCGGCGGACATCGAGCCGAGCGGCTTGAGCCTGGAGTCACGGTATCCCCAGAGGCCGATGTCCGGGAGGTACTGTTCGCGCGAGAGGAGCGTTCCGAAACAAACTTGCGTGCGCGGCAACGGCCCTTCCATCTCATTGCCAAGCCGATCGGACAGCTCCTTGAGAACCGAGGCCGGAACCTTCCACCGCTCGGCCGGGTAGACGAAGCCGAACGTGATGAGGTGGCTGAAAAGAACGCGCCAATGGTCTCCGAAACGGCGCAGCAGCCGTCCCCAATCCAGGTCTTCACCGCGGGAACGGATGAGGTGCGCGATGTCGGCCCCATCGAACCGTTCGCGTTCTTGAACGTAACCCTTCGACCAGATCATCTCCTCGGCGGGGCAAAGCTTCACCGGTACGCCGAGGATCTCGCCGTCGGACGCGTGAGCGAACCACTCCTCATCGACTTCGGCCACGCTGTTGCCCGAACTGTAGATGATGTCGACAAGGCCATCATCACCGCGGGCCTTGGCGAGCCAGTGCGGGAACGAGACCTCGGTGCGATATCCCGCGGCGGCCAGCGTCTGGAGGGTCCGGTCGCGGTCACTCCTGCGGATGAAGATGTCCAGGTCTTTCGTATGCCGTTCAATTCCCGCGTGCTTGGCCAGCGCGAACGCGCCGGCCACCAGGAACGGCACGCCCGCCTCGTTGAGGACGGTCAATGTCCGCACATAGAAGTCACGCGTCTTTGGGTCCAGCTCGACCGGTGCCATTTCCATATCGAACGATCCTCAATTCGCTCACAACGGCAATGCTCCCGACGATTGTTCGCAAAGCCAGTGCCATTTGGGCATGCACTTTGCCGATGTGGGTGAGCGGGACTCGTCCACCGTCCGCGGCGCGAGACCATCCCGGGAAGCGGAGGCAATGATGCTCGATTCAAAATCGGTCGTTCGTGTCGCGGCGGTCGGCGACCTTCATTGCAGCAAGAGTTCCCAGGGTCTGATCCGGCCTCTGTTCGAGCATGCTGAGCAGTTTGCCGACGTACTGGTGCTCTGTGGCGACCTGACCGATTATGGCCTGCCCGAGGAAGCGCACCTGCTCGTCGCGGAATTGTCCGTTGCCTTGAGGTTGCCGATCGTTGCCGTGCTGGGCAACCACGACTTCGAATCGGGACGTGAGGACGAGGTCCAGCAGATCCTCGTCGACGCGGGGCTCATCCTGCTCGATGGCGACGCCGTCGAGATCAAGGGGGTCGGGTTCGCGGGGGCGAGGGGATTCGCCGGCGGCTTCGGCCGGGGGACGCTCGGCTCCTGGGGCGAGAAGCCCATCAAGGCCTTCGTCCAGGAGGCGATCGACGAGGCCATGAAACTCGAATCCGCCCTGGCGCGGTTACGCACCGAAAGCCGAGTCGCCGTGCTCCACTACGCCCCGATCCGGGCGACGGTCGAGAATGAACCGGTCGAGATCTTCCCCTTCCTGGGGTGCAGCCGTCTGGAAGAGCCGCTGAATCGCCATCCGGTGTCGGCCGTCGTTCACGGTCATGCGCATAACGGCAGCCCCGAAGGGCGCACCGCTACCGGGGTTCCAGTCTACAATGTTTCGCTTCCACTCATGCGCCGCACTCACCCCGACAAGCCGCCGTTCCTCATCCTCGAATTCCCGTCTGTACCGGCCGGACCGTAGTGTACCGTCGAGCATCATGCCCTCCTTCAGGCGGAATGGGAGCGCTACGAGTACATCGAGCACCTGGTTCGCCTGGCCAGGACGCAGGCCATGCAGCGTCAGGCGCGGCGGTGAACGAGCATGAGCGCGTCCCACGTCCCCGCCGCCCTGCGCCGCCTTGTTTCATCAATTGTGGGTGGAGTGAATTCCAAGAGCGCTTAGCAATCTCTTCAGGCGCCGAAAGCCGTTTCAGGATCAATTGCCTCCGGTTTTGCAGTCCGGCGTCCGTGCGCGACCCAATTGCGGTACTTTCAGACTTGATTGATCTCCTCGACAAGACTCACGTCGCCGCCTTTGAGGACTTGCTGCACACGGTAGAAGCTGCCGTGCTCGATCTCTTGTTCGGCGTCGTTCACGATCTGGATGATCACCGCATGGCGCAACCGACCCTTCTCATCCTCGATTTCGGAAAGGATCCGGTCCCGGACAACGGACTCGAAGACGGAGAAGAGAATCAGAACCGCGAAGTCGTCGAGGTGCTCCAGGCAGAAATCCGAGCCCGTGACGACAGCCTCGGACTCGAGTCCTTTGAGTTTGTCGTCTCTGCCGAGCGGGCCATCCCAGGGCAGCCCATCCCAATGTTTCCTGCCGAGTCTGCCGAACAATTGGAGCTGGGTCCGGGTCGTAACGTACCAGCTCCAGGCGTCATCGAGGTTGATCATTGCAACAAGGCTTTGAAGGCTTCCTCGAACGCGGACCGATCAAAAGGCTGCAACCGGAACCCATCCTGCTCGATGAGGCTCCACCGATCTTCGGGGTCTTTTTCCACCCTGAAGATCATGAATTTTTGCAAGCCGTCCGTCAGATCCACCCGCCCGAATGCTCGACTGACGTGAATGACGCCTGTCGCCGAATGTGGCCCCGCGACATACGCGCGATCGGCTCCACGCGGACCTCCAGCCGTCCCACGCGGATCAGCAGGCCACGAGCCTCGTAGGTACCAATACCCTGCTCCCGAAGCTGGCACGGCAACTCACGAACCTCAAGGAATCGACGATCGGGGTCCGAATCGGTGAGCCAATCCTTGATCTGCTGGTTCAGGCGGTCGATAGCCCTGACCCACTCGTCGCGCGCGGACCGCCTGCGACTCCTCGTCTTGAAGGCTTTGAGCCCGAGATGCGATGAAATCCTTGAGTGATTCCACAGGTACTCTCCGTACGAATCGCCGTAGCACAGCCCGTTGCTTGCATTGTAAGGATGAATGAGCCCCACAGCCATCCGGCTTCGTATGAGCGCCGCGTACCGGCGCCCTGCGCCCTCCTCGAGATTCAGATACACTTGACAATTAGAAAACGCAACAGTATGATCCCGATCACATCCAGTTTTACGGTGACGTGAGGACTCCGACACATATGAGCCCCTCCAACCTGCGTCAAGCCTGGCAGCTCACTTCGGAACTCGCGACACATTCTTGCTTCGAGTCGCGCTATTGTTCCCCCCCCCTTCCATCATCTTCCTCGCAATCGTCCAAATAAGAGCAGATTGCTCCGTCGAAACCTTCTGGTGCGCGAATGGGGCCGATCCAGGTTCTTGCCTGCCAGCCTCCTTGCCTCGCCGCGAATATACACTAATCAGCATATTGATTTCGCATCCAGTAACTGGCCCACACCAGTTCGTCCTTCGCTGGTCATTGTTTCAAGTTGCTCGAGGACTTTCGTGATCGGAACGTGACAAAAGAATGGCTCTCAGAGGAGAAACACTGATGAGACTGAATCGAGATTCCTTCGTTCGACGAGAACTTTTGGCCTTCTCGTTCCTTTTTATCGCTGCGGTGGTAGCGAGCATGGTCCTCGCAAGCGAAATTGCATTTGCGCGGGATGTCTCTGCCTGGCTCGGTGTTGGCCCCTTGGTAGTCAACGACGGTTACCTGGGGGGAAATGACGGCAATAACCCACCAAAATACTGCGCGACTTGCGATAGCACCGGAAGCGTCCAATGTCCCGATTACAACAAGACCGGCTGTGGCGGAACATACTCGGGGTGTTACTGTAGCCAGGACACAGACTGTAGCTACAATGGAAGAGGATGTAGTAAAACATGCTCGACCACGGGCAATGAATATGAATGCGGCACAGGGGGCTCATGCGCAAGTGCTACGACTTCGAGTTGCCCAACATCGTGAATTAGAGCTAGGCTCCATGGAAAAACTGCTACCCACAGACAGGGCCTTGAGGCCGTTGTATGAACGCTGTTCTGAGCATAGGGTCAAAGTTTTCCGCTGGCTTCTTGGACCGAGTCAGCACCTGGCGGCACTCCTTCAGCCAGCCGATCGGTCACTCCACGATGCTGCACCCCCGTTGCGGCCCGCAATCGAGCGCCACCGGTCGACCGGGCCTGCCATCGTTCCCGGTTAAGGTGATCACAAGGATGAGGCGGGTTCCATGGGGATTTCGTCGACCCAGGACCCTGATATTCTTGTCTACGGCCAAGGCGACGGATCACGCCACCTGGCCACCGGCCCCGTCGTCGAACGATACGTCCGCACCGTCCGGCAGTAGCACCAGCACCTAGCGCTTGTCCGAGCCTCAAGTGAATAAGGAGCGGGCGACCGTAGGTGTGGCGGCGCAGATCAGATTTTGTGGAAGAACCCCCGCGGGAGCGGTCCAACCTGTGGTCCGGCGACTCGGTCGGGTCTTGTTTTGGTACCGCGGAAACCGGAGTCTTTAGGGAGGCCGCACCAAGGCGCTACTACTGGCGATCCAGACAATTCCATCGACGGCCTGGCGATGCTCGCGCGGTTGGCGCCCGGTAGCGGGCAGGGAGTGGGACGATGTCCCAAATCTGTTACCATTCGCGGTCCAATCATCAAAGCCAAGTCAAGATGTGGAGCCTCACTGACGTGTACTTGCGCGTGCAGTCTTGTGCTCATCGGTTGGCTTTTTGCCAAGACCGTTTTTCCCGACAAAGTGTATTGATCCGGCAATCTCCGTCTGACGGGCAGACCAGGCTTCGCCGAAACTTCTATCCCTTAGAAGGTTCTGACCCGTGATAACCATCAATCAGAATTTGACGGTCTATTAACCCTGGAGACAAACAATTACTCAACGAATGACATCTAACTCAGATCCCCTCGAGGGACAGGCGCCTTCATGGGGAGGGGTGCCCCAAGGAGTGGAGACAGTGCGCTTCTTGGCAGGGTTGCTGAGCCTCTTGGCAGGGGGGGTTTGTTCGCTTTCGAGCGGCCGCGCGGCCGAAGCGGCGAAACCTGAGACGTTGCTCACCCGGTATGAGGCATACGTGGATGGTCTGCGCACCCTCAGCTTCGACACGCGCCAAATGGTCAACGAAAAGGGAGGGGCGTTCCCGGACTGGACATGGGATTGGATCGTCCAAGCATCATTCGTCCGAGTGGGGGACCGATGGAGGTTCCAACACCACTTAGTCGGTTTCCACCTCTACGATCGTGTAGCAGCGGTGAACGTGGTCCGAGAGGACGTTTTCGACGGGAAATCTTACTTCATGGTCATTCGAGACGATCGTGGGGCCCGCAAGCTGAGGAGCATGGACCTGGAGAGTGCGCAAGCTACTTGAGGGCGATGGAATCGGGCCCTGGAAGATGGACGTGAGCGCCGAAGTCGATGCCGAGAAGCCGAAAGCGGCTCGCCGGTATTTCGTTCGAGGCGAAGTGGCGGATCTCTACGGCTACATTGGTGAGGATGGTATCACAGCCGACGACATGTTGCGGCAGAGGACTACGCGCCTCACGGCCGGCGGAGAAACGATCGACGGGCGATCCTGTGACGTCCTCAGGGGTGTTACGGCCCATGGGACTCTGACCCTCTGGCTTGACCCCGCATCGGATTACGCACCAGTCCGCCTGCATCTTTGGAAGGAGAATAATGACCTCTTGGAAAAGACTCCAATGCGGTTGTTGAAGGCCGATGCCAACAGGGGAGCCCGTCCAAAATTACCCTTGCGTCAATACGAGCTGCAGGTCGATTTTCGGCTGCAATCGATCCAGGGCCGGATTGCTCCCACAAGCTATGTTAGAACAGACCGTTTCATCTATGAAGGCGGGCAGGAATTCTTATCACGTAGTGATTTCAGCCTGGAACACATACGTTTCGATCCGAAGCCCGAGGACGTCGAGCCGACCTTGCCGATACCCGAAGAGACTTCTGTCTTCTTGATGAATGGACCAGGAATCCAGGCAAAGTGGTCGGGTGGAAAGCTGGTCAAGAAGTACGACCAGCCCGTGGTCGCCGCTCTCAAGGGGAAATGGTTCAGTGAGGAAAAAACCGTTCCTCTATGGCGCCGCCCGCTGGTCATGGCGATAGCGGTTCTACTGGTCTTGGTTGGTATCATTCTAGCTTGGCGATATCGTTCGGCTGTGGCCGCCTGAGAGCGGGTTGGAGATCATCACTGGGCTTATGATGACCGAGGGGAGGATTTGCAAGCCATGTGTGGCCTCTGCTCCCATCGCAATGGAGTACGATCAAGTTTCTTGCTCGGATTGCTGCTCCTATTCCCAAACCCATTGGCGTGCCGGGCGGGCGATTCGCAGCGCGAGGTTTCCGGACCATACTGCGGGCTTTACTGCGTCTATGCTGCACTACAGTCGATCGGCCAAGACGTGCCTTTTGAGAGGCTCCTGTCACCGAGATATCTTTCCTCGCGCCAAGGCAGCTCGATCGAGGAGTTACGGCAGGCCGCCATCGACTGCGGTGCCTATGCGGTCGCGATGACGGGCCTTGGTGCGGAGAGCCTTCGAAGTGCTCGGCAAGCGATGATCCTTCACGTCTCGGCCGACGGTAATCTCAAGAGATATAATCACTGGGCGCTGTTTTGCGGGTTGGAGAACGGAAACGCGCGCCTCCTGGACGCGCCCAACGCGATCCAGCTCGAACCGCTTTCTTCTGTGCTTGCCCGGTGGGACGGAGTCGCCCTCCTCGTCTCGGATGATTCGAGCGTCTCTCGATCGGTCGAAATGGCTGAGCGCGTTTTTCACGTCAGTCTGATCCTGTTGATATTGATAACGGTATACCTTGCTCACGTTGCTGTTCAGCGCATATCGACGGCTCAGTCGATTGGGCACGCTCGTTCCGTCCAGAGTTTGGCCGTGCGTGCACTTGTCCAATCCGCTGTGCTGCTTGGTTGCGCCTTAGTTCTCGGTATCGTCCTCCACATGGTAGACGACGCCGGATTCATTCGTAATCTCGCCGCAGTGAGGTATGTGGCAGCTGCCAATATTAGCCATTTTTTCCCGAAACTCACTCACGACGAGGCCCGTCGTTTCGTGCTCACGCGGCGTGGTAGGATTGTCGACGCGCGTTTACCCGAATCCTTCCATCAAGGCGCTATCCCCGGATCGATCAACGTCCCGGTGAACGCGAGTGCGGCTGAACGTCGCGCGAAGCTGGGGCCGATCCCCCGTAACACGCCGCTCCTTGTATACTGCCAGAGCGACCGATGCGAGTTCGATGAAACTCTGGCCGCGCTGCTCTCTCGGGACGGCTTCGAATCGATTTCGCTTTACCCCGGCGGTTGGATGGAGTGGGAGAAGTATGAGCACCCTGAGCAAGCTAGCCGATAGTCAAGAGGAAGCACTGCCGTCGCAGGCTTTAACGCCTTCGGCGCTCCAAGTCAGCAGTCATGGTCTTACGCGCAGCCTGATCGATGGCTACCAAGTCCTCGCAGGAATCATCCTGGCGGTATTTTGGCTGCGGAGCGGGCTGGCGCACACCACAAATCCTTATTACTTCCTCTCATCGATCTACTCGTACGAGGTTGTCGGGCCAGTGCTCGGTGTCGCCGCAGCGACGGGATTCCCGGCGCTCCAGTTGGTACTGGCCGCCGCCTTGGTGACCAGGCGATTTGTGGGAGGCGCTTTGTTTCTTAGCTCAGTATTGTTGACTGGGTTCGCGGCGGCCCAAGTGTCGGCTCTCACTCGGGGACTCGAGATCAACTGCGGTTGCTTCGGCGCCGCGGCGCAACTACGCATTGGTGGCGAGAGCCTCGCGACCGCTTTGTCTCTTTTATTCTTCGCCGTCACCGCGTTTGTTTGCTGGTCCATTGGACAGGCTTGTCGGCCTTCGAAGGTTGGATTCTCACTCTTGGTGAAGTGAACCATGCGTAAACAAGTGGGGACGACGAATGCGGGCTTCACCATTGTGGAACTCGTAGTCGTGATCGGGATTATCAGTCTCCTGATCGGACTGCTCTTGCCCGCCGTGCAGTCTGCTCGCGAGGCGGCACGCAGGGCGACCTGTACGAATCACTTACGGCAACTCAGCCTGGGGTTGCAGCAATACCAGGCTACAACGGGGGCTTTTCCTCCCTATCACACGATGTCTTTTTTGCCCTATGCTTTTCCACCGGCCCCGGTGTATGTCAGAAATGTTTCCGTGCAAACCGCGCTCCTGCCCCATCTCGAACAGGGCGATTTATATAGCGCGATCAACTTCTCCGTTCCATTCTTCGTCACTCCTGTCATGGACGGCTTCCCAGAGAACGAGACAGTGGCCCAAGTCGTTCTGGACGTCTTCTTGTGCCCTTCCGATCATCTCACCGCCCAGCAAACCTACGGCCCGGTTAGCTACAGGGCAAACGCAGGTTCTTGCGGCGCATGTGCCGCTCAATACGGTCAGGATAGCGGTTTATTCACGTCCCGTGGCGCCACGCCAGCCAGTGTTCTGGACGGACTCTCGTATACGCTTGGCTTCGCCGAAAAGTTGGTGGGCACTCCGCCCGGTGGCGGCTTCGACCACCATCGGGACTGGATCTATATCGTCGATATCCCACTCGACGGGGGGACTTTCTCGCCACAACAATGGGTTCACCTCTGTGAACGGCCATTCCTCACTAACCCCGGCATCGAGCCCTCTGGGGGCTCCTGGCTTGTTGGAGACAATGCAGCGACCCTTTTCTACGTCGCCGCCCCTCCCAATCCCCCGCTCACCGACTGTGCGACCCATAGCGCGGGGGTGCTTTCCGCCGGAAGCATGCATCCGGGTGGCGTCAACGTATCGATGGCCGATGGCTCGGTCCGCTTCACCAGTCAGGGCATCGCCGTCGCCGTCTGGCGAGCCCTGGGCACTCGGGCCGGCGGCGAAGTGATCTCCGCGACGTCATACTGAGCGTGCCGATCTCCAGTCATAACGGAGCCACTCACGATCGGGGCTCTGGGCTACAATGTCTCGCTTCCACTCATGCGCAGCACTCACCACGAGAAGCCGCTATTCCTCGCCTTGAACTCCCTGCCGCAACGGCTGGGTCGTAGTGTTGCCGCGGCATCGTGCCCTCCTTCAGGCGCAATGGGAAAAACGGATCGTTTGAATGTGCGCCATTCGGTGTTCCGACCAGCGCCTTGGTCCCGAGCCCTGCCCGCTCGATGACGGAATTGCCACAATCAGGAGCACGAACAGGCCTTGGCTTGGAGACCGATCATGGACCTCACGCTGACCGTTCCGGATGAACTCGCGATCCGACTCCGCGTCGTGGAGGATCGGCTCCCGGAGATTCTCGAGCTCGGGCTTCGGGAGTGGCTGTCGACTGGGCCCGGGTATGCTGGTCTGGGTGACATTCTGGAAACGCTGGCTCGCCTGCCATCGCCCGAAGAAGTGCTCGCCCTGAGACCCGCGACGCCTCTGCAAGACCGGATCGAGGAACTCCTCACCAGGAACCGCTCCGGGGGCCTCTCGGCCGAAGAACAACGGGAGTGGGAACGCTACGAATACATCGAGCACCTGGTTCGCCTGGCCAAGACGCAGGCCATGCAGCATCAGGCGCGGCGGTGAACGAGCACGAGCGAGACCCACGTCCCCGCCGCCCTGCGCCGCCTTGTTCGCGAACGAGCGGGCGAATGCTGCGAGTACTGCCTCATTCCCGAGGCAATGACCTGGGCTCTGCATACCATCGACCACATCACCGCCGAGAAGCACGGAGGAACGACCACACCGGAGAACCTGGCGTTGGCGTGCACCCTGTGCAACGCCCGGAAAGGAAGTGATCTGGCGTCGATTGATGAACAAACGGGAGCAATCGAGCCGCTGTTCCACCCGCGGCGAGACCGTTGGATCGATCATTTCCAGCTCGTAGGGGGCCGCATCGAACCGCGCACCGCGAAGGGGCGCTGCACAGTCCGGCTGCTGCGGTTCAACGATCCGGAGCGTGTCACCGAGCGCGAACTTCTCATTGCCAGCGGCTTGATTCGGGAGCCCGCCGTCTAACGACGGGAGGTCAGAGGGGCCTACCCACCGTCGCCGGTGACGGAGGATGGATTGCCTGTTCCAGATCGCACTCCTCGAGATTCCGAAAAATAATTTGCCGGTCGGTCTCTGCCGGACTCTCATGGATTGTAGAGCTTCGGCGCGAAGGGGAGCCGACCCGCGGCATGGGCCGATGGTCATGAGCGTTTGCCGGGGCATCTTGCGCGACCCGAACGATGCCGAGGACGCCTTCCAGGCCACGTTCTTGCTGCTGGTGAGGAAGGCGGGCTCGATCCGGAAACGCAGCGCCCTGGGAGGGTGGCTGCATCGTGTCGCCCGCCACGTCGCGATCCAGGCCAACTCGGCCGCGGCCCAGCGGCGTCTTCACGAGAGGCAGGCGGGACAGGTGGCTTCCACGATCATGCAGACCTCCTCTGCGTTCTCTCAAGAACTGGTGGCGGCACTCCACGAAGAGATCGCCCGGCTGCCCGACAAGCACCGTCTGGCGGTCGTGCTCTGCGATCTCCAGGCGATTCCGCAGGTGCAGGCCGCCCGGCAGTTGTGCTGGAGCGAGCGGACTCTGCGCAACCGGCTCAGCGAAGGCCGGGAGCGGCTGAAACGCCGGCTGACCGGCCGCGGCCTGGATCTGGACGGCTCGACGATGGGGACGCTGCTCCTGCGAGAGGCCAGAGGCATAGTCCCGGTGGCCTGGCGCGAGACGACCATCCGGGCGGCGCTCTCCACCATCCATCACGCGGCAGCCGCCGGGGCGATCTCGGCGGCGGCCAGTGAACTGGCACACGAGGTCCTCAAAACCATGTTCCTCTCAACTCTGAAGCTGGGCTCGGCCATCGCCCTCCTCGGCGTCACCCTGGTGGGCAGCGTGACCGTGGCCGTGGTCGCTCAGCAAGGCCTGGCGACCAGAAACGCCCAACCCGCAACTCAGCAGGCGCCGAAGTCCGCGAGCAAGGAACCGCCCGTCGTCGAGCGGCTCGTCATCAACAAAAGGGTGAGCGATTTTCCCGACAAGACTGACCTCTCCACGCCCGAGACCGCTCAAGCCGCCTGGTTTCGAACATCGGCTCGCATGGACGACCAGGCTCTCCTGGAACTGAGCTGGGTCAAGTGGGAACCGAGAGATATTCAGCGGATGCAGCAGCTCCGCAATCGCGACCTGAAAGAGACCGAGGATTTCAACAAAGCCCAACTGAACGCCGAAATCCTCGAGGTTACCATTTATCGAGGGAACTCAGCATTCGTGATCAGCAAGCTGGACTTTCCACCAGGCATAGGACGCGATCCTTACAGCGTTCGGAGCTTTGGGAGGATCAACGGCTTCTGGAAAAACCTTGGTGAGAACCGCCTGCCCAGTCTCGAAATCGCCGGGAGGGATTCAGAGAGTCGAATGTATAGGAACTATTGGTTCTACGAGCAGGTGCGCGACAAGATCACGCAGGGTCGCGAACTATCGCCAAGGGGCGAGTCTGAAAGCGTGCGGAAACGGATTGCCCCGGGTGAGCCGCTGGGCATCACGGTGGAGAAGGCCGATCTGATGGGCCGCGTGGAGTGGCTGTTCTTGCATGGCGGCGACGACATCACGGCTCGGCAATCCGTCGAGTGGGGGGAAGTCCAGCGCAACAAGGACGGAAACCGTTCGATCCGATACAACTACTACGAGACCATCGGGGACAAGGGCATCTGGAACGAGAACGTAATCTTCACCTTCGACGCCCAAGGCAACCTCGTGAATATTCAGGACGTCGAAGGATTCCCGATCAAGAAGTTGGAGAAGCGAGCGAAAACCGGAACTCAATAACAGTGACCGCGGTGATTGTTTGAAGACTCTTACAGACGGGTTCCAGTCAAGTCCTAGCGCTCTGGGTTCCGGGACAAATCTCGACGGTTTTCCGACCCCCTACGAGCAGGCCGGTGTTCAATACTATAATTATAGAGAACGTGGCACCGCGCCGGTGGCCAGCGTCTGTGCGCGACGGCATTCATGCACTGGATTGACCGACTTGTATCCCGCCTGACGGAAACCCCTGGATCGCTGCGCGGCACCGTATCCAGAGTACCGAACCATGCCGGCGTCCTCTGTCTGGAGCCGACTGAACATGATGAAGACGCGCTTGATTTTCACGGCGATCTTCCTCGTCGGCTCGCAGGCGGTGCTGGCGCAGGGCAAGGCAAACCTCTACGAAATCGCCGCTCCCCCGGCACCTGCAAATCCGCTCGATCGGATCGTCTTCGCCAAATTGTCGTCCCTGGGTTTCCGGCCAGTCCTTTGCTCGGATGCCGTGTTCGTCCGCCGTGCCTATCTCGATCTGATTGGCACACTTCCTTCGGCGAAAGAGGCTCGCGAGTTCATTCACGATCGCGATGCCAAGCACAAGCGCGCCGCCCTGATCGATCGCCTGCTGGAGCGCCCGGAATTCGCCGACTACTGGGCGATGAAGTGGGGCGACGTGCTGCGAATCAAGGCGGAGTTCCCGATCAACCTCTGGCCCAACGCGGCCCAGGCGTATCACCACTGGGTGCGAGCCTCGATCGCCGAGAACAAGCCGTATGACAAATTCGTTCGCGAATTGCTGACTTCCAGTGGCAGCAACTTTCGGGTTGGCCCGGTGAATTTTTATCGAGCCATCCAGAACCGAACCCCGGAAGGCATCGCCGGAGCCGTGGCGCTGACCTTTATGGGCTCGCGCGTCGATTCCTGGCCGGCCGACCGTTTGAAGGGCATGGCCGTCTTCTTCGCGCAGATCGGTTACAAGTCAACTCGTGAGTGGAAGGAAGAGTGTGTCTTCTGGGACCCGCTCCATTCCAGCACGCTGACCGCCAACGTGGCGCCGGAGAAGCCAGCCAACGGCGCGAAGCCGAAGCCGCTTCCGGACGAAACCATCCCGATGCCCCTACCCCGTCTCGAGTCGCAAACCGCGATCTTTCCGGACGGGACCACGGTCACCCTATCTCCGGAGCAGGACCCGCGCGAGGTCTTCGCCGACTGGTTGATCACTCCCGCGAACCCGTGGTTCGCGCGGTCGATCGTCAACCGTGTCTGGTACTGGCTGCTCGGCCGCGGCATCATCCACGAGCCGGACGACATCCGGGACGATAACCCGCCGAGCAATCCTGAACTTCTGGCTTACCTGGAGAAGGAGCTGATCGCTGGCGGCTATGACCTGAAGAGGTTTTACCGGCTGATCGCCACTTCCAGCACGTACCAGTTTTCCTCGATCCCTCGATCTCGTGACCCCCGGGCCGAGGCCAACTTTGCCAGCTACCCGGTGCGCCGGCTGGACGCCGAAGTGCTCATCGACGCGATCAACAAGATCACCGGAACCACCGACCTGTACACCAGCCCGATACCGGAGCCGTTCACCTATATCCCCGCCGACAAGCCCGCGATTGCCATTGCCGACGGCAGCATCACCAGCCCTTTCTTGACATTGTTCGGACGCTCGGCCCGGGCCACCGGCATGATGAACGAGCGCAACAACAAACCTGTCGCCGCCCAGTCGCTGCACATGCTCAACTCGAGCCACATCCAGCGCAAGCTGGAGCAAGGCCCCGCGCTGAGGGCGATCTACAATTCGAGCCTCAAGCCCGCCGAGATCCTGGACACGGTTTATCTGACGATTCTCTCCCGTTTGCCGACCCTCGAGGAGAAAAAGATTGTCGCCGAGTACATGCAAGCCGCCCGCCCCAAACGCGACGCGGCGATTGATATCCCCTGGGCCCTGATCAATAGCCCCGAGTTCCTGTACCGGCACTGACGCCGGCTGATCACGCCGAGTCCCGCGTCAGCCAGCAAACCGACCGGGTGAGGCGGAAAGGGTTTTGAGAACATGAACACGATCCACGGAACCGAAGACGCAACCGGCAGATCCCGGCGCGAGTTGATTTGCCGGGGGTTGCAAGGCGCCGCTGGAATGCTGGCAGGCAGTTGCCTGCTGCCCCTTGGTCTCGCGGATGAGACGCGGCCGGTCCAGATCCCGGCCAAGATCGCCGCCAAGGTCAAGGCCAAGTCGGTGATCCAGGTTTTCTTGTGGGGCGGGATGTCGCACATTGACACATGGGACCCCAAACCGGCGGCCGGCTACAACTTCATGGGCAATCTCGCGGCGGTGATCGCGACCAAAGTGCCGGGGGTTCAGCTCGGTGGTCTCTTTCCCAAGCTGGCCGAGCAGGCCGACAAGTTTTCCCTGGTCCGCGGCATGACTCACCGCAACAACGGCCACGAAACGGCGGCCTACCTGATGCAGACCGGCCACACGCCCGGTGAGCGGCTGGCGTATCCCAGCATCGGTGCCGTGTTTTCCTGGTTCAAGAGTCCTGAACACAAAGGTGTGTTGCCGCCTTATGTGGTGCTGACGCGGTCGCAGGGACGGTTCTCGGAAGAAGGGTTTCTGGGGCCGAAGTTCAAACCATTCGAGACCGGCGGAGACCCGAACGCCGCACGGTTCGAGGTTGAAGGCATCATCGCCCGCGGTATCAACGACGACCGCCAGAAAGCCCGCCACAAGCTGCTCAATGGTCTGAACACGATGGGCCGCGCAATGGCGGGCCGCCTTGAACTCGCGGATGCCGATGAGGCCAGGCGGCAGGCCTACGAGCTGATCCTGGGCACGGGCCGGGAAGTGTTCGATCTCTCGAAGGAGAAACCGGAGCTGCGAGCCCGTTATGGCCGCCACCAGTTCGGCCAGGATTGCCTGGTGGCGCGGCGGCTGGTGGAGAAGGGCGTCCCTTACATCGTCATCAACTACCCCGGCGGCTGGGACACGCACAGCAACCACTTCGCGACCATGCGCAGGCAGTGCCCGCAACTCGACCAGGGACTGGCGGCGCTGTTCGCGGATTTGAAGGACCGTGGCCTTCTGGAGAGCACCCTCGTCTGGAGCAGCGGCGAGTTTGGCCGGACTCCCAAGGTCGACTGGCAACCACCCTGGAACGGCGGCCGCAACCACTACGGCAATGTGTTCTCCGTGCTCGTGGGCGGCGGCGGATTCCAGGGAGGCTGCGTGGTCGGCGCATCGGACGACAAGAGCGAGGAGGTCAAGGATCGTCCTGTCTACCCGGTAGATCTCCTCGGAAGCATTTATCATCTGGGCGGCATTGATACCAGGGCCAGGCTGCCTCACCCCATGGGGTTGGAAGCCCACGTGCTGCCGGCAGTGTCGGAAACCGTGAAATCCGCTGGTCTCCTGACCGAGATCATGTAGCAGTCGCAGCCGGAAGGACAGGTCTTCCAGCCTGTCCCAGATAAAAGGAGAACTGCTCATGCTCGGACTTCGGTGTCCCGTGGCACTGGCACTCGCCCTGGCCGTCTGGCTGGCGACATCCTCAACGGCCCGGGCGCAGCCGCGCCCGTACATCGGCTATGCCTACCCGGCCGGCGGCCAGCAGGGAACGACGTTCCAGGTCAGGTTGGGTGGACAGGGTCTGGATGATGTCCGCGAGGTGCTCATCTCCGGCACGGGAGCCCGGGCCAAGGTGATCGCGTATCACCGCAGGCTGAACCCTCAGGAGATCCAGCTCTTGCGGGAACAGCTCAAGGAACTCAAGGACCCGCCACCCGCGGGGTCGCCCATTGCGACCTCTGTGTCATCGCCGGGAAAGCCTTCCGCCACGATGCCTAAGGAGGAAAGGCTCAAGCTCAGCGAGACGATCAACCAGCGAATTGCCGACTACGTTCAGGCGCCGGCTTGCCCTTCGATCTCCAGCATCGTTCTGGTGGAGGTCACGCTGACCAGTGACGCGCCCGCACACCCGCGAGAGCTCCGGCTTGTCACCGCGCGCGGCGTTTCGAACCCGCTCCAGTTCCACGTCGGCCAGTTTGCCGAGGTTTCCCGAACGCCCATGAAATCAGCCCCGCTCCAGGTGCTGGGCAAGGAGGCACTTGCGCTGCGAAAGCGGCCCGCCGATGAGGTCGAACAGCAAATCACGCTACCCTGCACGGTCAATGGCCAGGTTGCCTCCGGAGAAGTGAACCGGTACCGCTTCTCGGCGCACAAAGGCCAAAGGCTGGTGATCTCCACGTCGGCGAGGGCGTTGATCCCGTACATTGCCGACGCCGTCCCCGGCTGGTTTCAGCCGGTGCTGACCCTGTACGACGTGGGCGGGAAGGAGCTGGCTTACAACGACGACGACCGCTTCAAGCCCGATCCGCTGATCCTCTTCGAGGTTCCCCGGGATGGGGAGTACTGCTTCACGATCACCGACGCCCTTTATCGGGGTCGAGAAGATTTCGTTTACCGCGTCACGATCGGTGAGCTGCCATTCGTGACCAGCATCTTCCCGCTGGGTTCCCGGGTCGGTGCTCCGGCGGCAGTCAGGATGAAAGGCTGGAACCTCGACCTGGCCGACCTGGCGCCGCCGCTGGCCGACGCGGAGCCCGGCACTTACTTTCTCCAGGCGCACAAGCAGATGCTGGTCTCCAACCGCGTACCCTTTGCACTCGACACGCTGCCTGAAGGTATGGAGCAGGAACCGAACAACAACCCGGCGGCCGCACAGCGGGTGGAAGTTCCGATCATCGTCAACGGACGGGTTGATCGTCCGGGTGATGTAGATGTTTTCATGTTCACGGGACGAGCCGGCGACACCGTCGTCGCGGAAGTTCACGCGCGGCGGCTCGATTCGTCGATCGATTCCTTTGTCAAGATCACGGGTCCTGATGGCAAGTTGCTGGCATTCAACGACGATCGCGAAGACCCTGGATCGGGGCTGAACACGCATCATGCCGACTCGTACGTCATAATCAGGACTCCCCGCCAACGGTGCGTATTGTGTGGCGGTGGGTGATGTCGAACACGGGGGCGGTGAAGACTATGCCTACCGATTGCGGATCAGCGCGCCTCAACCTGATTTTGCGATCCGCGTGGTGCCCTCGAGCATGGCTCTGCGGAGCAAGGCCGGGGCGGCCCTGAGCGTTCACGTTATCCGTAAGGATGGGTTCGCGGGCCCAATCAAGCTCGGGCTGAAAGATCCTCCCGAAGGCTTCACCGCAGGGCCATTGACGGTTTCCGGAGCGCAGGAAGTCGGCAGGCTTAATCTGAGAACGACCCTGACCGCGACACCGGAGCCGATCACGCTTCACGTTCAGGGCAGCGCCGGATCGGCGGGCGGGATGTGGTCCGGCAAGGCGTTCCGGCGGAAGACCGGATGCAGGCCTTCTTGTGGCGGCACCTGGTTCCTGCCGAGGAACTGAAGGTTCTGGTGTTCGACCCCGCGTTCAAACCTCCGGGCAGGCGAGAGCCCACTGCGGAGGAGATCAAGGCCAGGATCCCACCCGCTGACCCGTCAGCTCCCAAGCCCAAGTTCACCAAGCAGCAGGTGGCCGGCCGCTTGCGTCAGCTCAAGCTGCTTTTTGAAGACGGGCTGCTCACCGAGGATCTCTACGTGCGGAAAGTGGCGGAGTGCGAATCCGTCCAGTGAAATCGCGGCATCGGCAAGCGATCCGGCCGGTCATCGTTCACCACGCGCCACCGGGAAATTCTTGCCGGCGGATCATGACGTCGGCGACCTGGGCGATGACGCCGCCGCCGCTCCTGCCTAAAATGAGCCTGGATAGGATGCACCGACCTCTTTCTCTGGAGAGTCCGTGTCGAACCTGCTTGCCGCACGATTGCAAATGGCGATCTCGCTGGGATTTCACATCCTCTTCGCGGTCGTCGGAATTGCGTTGCCGTTCTTGATGGCCGTGGCCGAGGCGTTGTGGCTGAAAACGAGAGATCCGGTCTATCGCGTGCTTGCCAGGCGGTGGGCTCGCGGGGCGGCGATCCTGTTTGCCGTGGGGGCGGTTTCAGGGACCGTGCTGTCATTCGAGCTGGGATTGCTCTGGCCGTACTTCATGAAGTTTGCCGGCCCGATCATCGGCCTCGGGTTCGGGCTGGAAGGGTTTGCCTTCTTCACCGAGGCGATCTTTCTCGGCATCTACATCTACGGCTGGGATCGCGTCCCGGAACGGGCGCACTGGCTGGCCGGGGCAATCATCGCCTTCTCCGGCGCCTGTCGGGCGTCCTTGTGGTCTCGGTCAACGCCTGGATGAACACCCCGACCGGCTTTGTTCTGGAAGGATCAAAGGCTGTAGAGATCGACCCCGTGCGAGCGCTCTTGAGCCCCGCGATGGTTGCTGAAACCCTGCATATGACGCTCGCGTCCTACGCGGCGACGGGGCTCTTGGTGGCGGGAATTCACGCGGTGCTGCTGTTCAAGGATCGGACGAATCCATTCCACCGCCGAGCCCTGGCCATCGCGCTAGCCGTGGGCGGTGTGGCATCAATACTCCAGCCGTTCAGCGGCCATTACGCCGCCCACGTCGTCGCTCGGAACCAGCCGATCAAGCTCGCTTCGATGGAGGGTCAGTTCCGTACCGAACGTCGGGCTCCGTTACGTATTGGTGGCCTGCCGGACCCGGTTGCGGAAACAACGCGCTATGCCCTGGAGATTCCCGCCGGCCTGAGTATCCTGGCTTACAATGATCCTGATGCGAAGATCGTCGGGCTGGACGCGGTTCCATCCGCCGATCGTCCGCCTGTCCGGGTCGTTCATCTTTCGTTTCAGGTCATGGTCGCCTGCGGCATGGCGATGGCGATGGTCTCGCTCTGGGCCGCGGTCGCGGTTTGGCGGACCCGGCGAGTTCCCGACGATTCCATGTTTCTCCGCGCCATCGTACTGGTCAGTCCCCTGGGAATGCTGGCCATCGAGGCAGGATGGACGGTGACCGAGGTTGGCCGCCAGCCCTGGATCATCCAGGGCGTGATGCGCACCGCCAATGCTGTCACGCCTGTCCCGGGGCTCTGGATCTCGCTCTTGAGCTACTCCACACTCTACCTGATCCTCGGGGTCGTGGTCGCCCTCCTGCTGGCAAGCCAGTTTCGTGCCAGCCCGCGCGCGGAAGAGATCGTCGCCGACCTGGCGTTGGAGGAGAATCACTGATGGCTTCGCTGATGAGCTCGGTAGGACCGGCGCAGATGGTGGCCGCCGTCATGCTGCTGGCCCTGGTCATCTACGCCCTGCTTGGAGGCGCTGACTGACGGCGCGGGTGTCTGGGACCTGCTGGCGCGGGGACCGCGGGCGGCAGCCCAGCGCGAGCTGATCGCTCATGCGATCGGACCGGTCTGGGAAGCGAACCACGTCTGGCTGATCATCGTGATTGTGCTTCTCTTCACAGGCTTTCCCTCGGCTTTTGCCGTGATCATGACGACCTTGCACGTCCCTCTTTCGCTGATGCTGATCGGTATCGTGCTGCGCGGTTCGGCCTTCACGTTCCGCAGCTACGACAATACCGAGGTGGGAAGGCGGCGCTGGAATCGCGTGTTCTCGATCCCCAGCGTGGTCACGCCACTCTTGCTCGGAGCGGTGATCGGGGCGATTGCCACCGGCCGGCCCGCGAGTGCCCTGGAATCGGGGCAGCCCGTCCCGCTTTTCGCAACGTGGCTGCAACCGTTTCCGCTGGTGGTCGGTTTGTTCGCGCTCAATATCTTCGCCTTCCTGGCCGCCGTTTACTTGACCCTGGAGACATCGGATCGTGAGCTCCAGGAGGATTTTCGTCTGCGGGCATTGGCGGCGGCGGTGATCTTGGGAGGCGTGGCCTGGGCCGTTTACCATCTGGCTCGCAACGAAGCTCCCCAGGTCTTTCAAGGGTTGAATGACTCGCCCTGGGGCAGGCCGGTACGTTATGTCACGGGGGTTTTTGCCGTGTTGACTCTGGCGGCTCTTACATTCCGCTGGTTCCATCTGGCGCGGGTTTCCGCGATGGCTCAGGTGGCATTGATTCTATGGGGCTGTGCGCTCGCTCAGTATCCGCTGCTGGTTCCCCCGAACCTCACAATCGGCAACACTTCGGCGCCCCCCTTGGTTCAAACTCTACTTTTGATCGCGCTGGGAGTCGGTTCGCTGATTTTGCTTCCCTCGCTCTATTACCTGTTTCGGGTTTTCAAGGGACATACGTTCTCGCTGCGCCAGATGTCCGCGAACGAGCCGAGATGACCGGCTTCTTGACGCCACAGGAACCCGGGGATAGCATCGCATTTCAGACCCCTTCACCCATTTGTCTATCGCACGCGTGGATTCTCCATTGAGAATGCGCCGAATCGCCTCGGGCTTTCCCATCGTGAGAGTTGCTCCGGGAGGATCGCGAGATGGCCGATCCCCGCACCGCTCAAGGTGGCTGGTTGACGGCAAAGTCGACCGTTGTTGTGCGACTCGGATTCGTCGCCTGGCTTGCCGGCAGCCTTCTGCCGTCAGTCATGGGTGATGAGCCCGCCCGACGGAAAGATCTTCCAACCTTTACCAAGGATGTGGTGCCGATCCTTCAGCAGAAGTGTCAGAACTGCCATCGCAGCCATCAGGTTGGACCATTTGCGCTGGAGACGTTCGAGCAAGTCCGGAAACGCGCCACAGACATCGCCCTGGTGGCAACCGAACGACAGATGCCGCCGTGGAAGCCAGCGCCGGGAGTTGGGCCGAGACTCAAGCACGATCAATCGCTTTCACCCCAGGAAATCAGCGTGCTCGAGACCTGGGCGGAATCAGGCGCACCCCAGGGTGATCCCAAGGACATGCCACCTCCGCTCCGATTCAGCACGGACTGGAAGCTGGGACCGCCCGACCTGGTACTTCAGCCGGGCGAGGAATTCTCCATTCCCGCCACCGCTCCCGACACGTATCGCTGCTTCGTGCTACCCACCAACCTGGTCAGTGATCTCTACGTTTCGGCAATCGACTTTCGACCGGGGAATGCCCGTGTGGTTCATCACATCAATGCCTTTCTCGATACGTCGGGCGCCGCACGGGCCAGGGACGAGGCCGAGCCAGGGCCGGGGTACACGTCCTTCTCGGGGCCGGGTGTGGCGATGTATGAGGATCTTGGCTTCTGGGCTGCCGGGCACGAGCCTCACCATCTTCCCGACGGAATTGGCCAGCGCTTACCTCGTCAGTCCGACGTGATTCTCCAGGTGCACTATCATCCCACCGGAAAAGCCGAGGTCGACCGCACGCGAATTGGGATTTACTTTTCTCGCGTGCCGGTCAAGCAGGCTCTGCACTGGAGTACGGCCTCGAACTCCGATTTCCTGCTTCCAGCGGGCAAGTCCAACATCGAAGTCAAGGCAAGCTGGAATATCCCGGCCGATGTGGAAGTTCTGGCTGTATCACCTCACATGCACTTGCTCGGGCGTGATATGCGGATGTCGGTCACCCTCCCGAACGGCCGCAGCCAGGACCTGATTCATATTCCCGACTGGGATCCCTCGTGGCAGAGTACCTATTTCTTCCTGAAGCGAATCCTGTTGCCCCGGGGTTCTATTGTAAAGGTGGTTGCCCACTTCGACAATTCGGACAACCCAAGGAATCCCAACCATCCTCCCAGGCCCGTGAGCTGGGGCTTGGGGGCCAACGACGAGATGTGCGAGGGCTTCATCGCAGTGGTCAAGCAGAACCAGGATCTCACCCGCCCAGGCGCCGTCGACGACCTGCCTCTGCTCTTTGCCAGGCAGCGTCTTCGGACGTTTCGCAAGCAGCCCGCCAAGCAACCCCGCTAACGCCCCGGCCGGCGGAACCCGGAAACGTGATGGGTTCGATCCTCCGGCTGGGAATTGACGGACTGACGGGATACAATCAAGGAAGAGGACCGAGGAACGATCGGTCCGATCCAGGCTGACATGAACCGGCTGGCATGTCGGCACGATCCGGTGGCCCGCCTTGAGGTACGGCTTCGGTATCGACCTGGCCGCAGTTCTTTCGAGGGGTCCATCCGCCTCGATTCGATCGAGACCCATCATCTCCGATTCTTGAGTATTGAAAACTTGGTGTCTTGACGTTGACGGGGGATCACCTCGGAAAACGGTCACCAGCTTCGTCGAGCAGGTCACGTCCACGACGATCCCGCGCTGGCAGATGCGCCTGGGCAAGGTGCCAGTCGCTGCCGCTCGACGTGCCCGTGCCCGTGGTCCGTTTCCCGACTGATCGGGCGGTGGCGCCCCCAACCCCCGCTTGCTTGTCGTGCTTTGCTATTCTCCGACATCGGGGGCTCTGGCTGGCTGCTCTGTCCTGACCGAGAGCTCCCAACCGCGACGGAAGTTTTACACCGCCGCGGTCGTCCCGCGAGAGGGAACGACCATGAAAAATCCACTCCAGATTGCGTTCCACAATCTTCCCCATTCCAAGGTTATCGAGAGGGCCATCCAGGAAGCGGTCGACCGTCTGGAAGTCACTCACGATCGGATCACAAGTTGTCACGTGGTTGTTGACCAACCGCACCGTCACCACAAAGAGGGCAATTGCTTGCAGGTTCGCATCGACCTGAACATGCCCGGATCGGAACTGGTGGTCAAACGCGAAACGATTGGGAGCGTTGCAACTGGCGAACTCTCCCTCGTGATCCAGGATGCCTTCGAGGAGATGCAGGCGCAGATCGAGGAGTTCGTCAACCGCCGCCGTGGGTTCGTCAAGACTCACGAAGATCTTCCCCATGCCCGGGTGGCCAGGCTTTTTTCCGAGGAGGGGTACGGGTTTCTGAAAACGCTCGATGACCGGGAGATCTTCTTCCATCGCAACAGTGTGGTCAACGCAGCGTTCGGCAACATGGATGTCGGAACCGAGGTCAGCTTCGTGGAGGAGCTCGGGGAGAAAGGTCCCCAGGCCAGCACCGTCAAGATCGTCGGACGACATAATCATGTTCACTGACACGAACATGATGTTATGCCACGCGACTTCAAGCGAAAGGGAGGAACCACCAATGACAACCACAACCATACCTGAAACACGCACGTTGCTGATCAGTGAGGAGGAACGGACCGAACTGGTCCGGCTCCTGGAACAGGTCATGGGAGAGACCCGTGTCGAAATCCACCGCACTCACACGCCTGATTACCGCACTCGCGTGATCGGCCAGGAGTCGCTGCTTCGTGGCCTGCTCGCCAAGCTTCAAGAAGTGTGAGCCCTGGTGAGCGACGAGTGAACTGTGGCAAGGAGATACGGACACAGCGGCGTCTGCGCGTGTCTTGAACTCACTCGCCGCTCACCACTCTCAATAATCCTCCGCGCCGCACGAAATACCCCTTGACGGGCGAAATGAAGGGAGCGTATCCTGGGTTCAGACAAAACGACTGAATTTTCAGACAAAACTACTGAACACAGGGGAGCACATGGCTCGTCCCGCTCGGGACATCACGGAATCTGAGCTTGCCGTCCTGCGAGTTCTCTGGGATCGGGGAACGGTGACGATTCGCCATCTGACGGATGTTCTTTACCCGGGCGGCGGCGCGGCTCAGTATGCGACCGTGCAGAAGTTGCTGGATCGCATGGAGGCCAAGCAATTCGTCCGCCGGGATCGCTCGCTCTTTGTGCACCAGTTTGCCGCGGTGCTCGACCGTGATCAACTGATCGGCCGGCGCCTCCGGTCGCTGGTCGAGACACTCTGCGACGGCTCGCTCACTCCCCTTCTGACGCATCTGGCGCGGGCCAGCGATCTGACAGAAGCGGATCGCCAGGCGTTGCGCGCGATAATCGAGGAATCACCGGGCGAGGAAGATCCCCCGGAAATTATCCAGGAATCTCTCGATGTGAGGAAACAGGATGCGCAGGGAACGGCCCGAGAAGGCCAGCCCCGGCCAAGGCGTTTGCCGCGTTCTTGAGCTGACCACGCAGGAGTATTACCGGGAGACCGCCTGGCCATGGAATCCCTTTTGAACGCGATCCTGAGCAACGCCATCACTGCCACTGTACTGGCCCTTGTCCCCCTGGCTCTGAACCGGTTGGGCCGGTCTCCGGCGCTGGTTCACGGTCTCTGGCTCGTTGTTCTGATGAAACTGGTGACGCCACCGTTGATCGAGGTGCCACTGGTTGTGACCTCGCCCGCGCCGCGGGCGCCCACGTCGACGAACGACTGGCTTGCCAGTTTCAGCCCGGCAGAGCGAAGTGATCGCCACAAACTACCCGCAAACACGGTTCCGGACGATGATAACTTCACCGATGGTGCTGCCACCGATCAGGGCATGGGAGCCTTGATTCCGCCCGATGTTGCGGAAGCCGGTGAGACGCACGATCGACGGGCTCCTGCCGCCGCACCCGTCGAAGCAGCTCAACCTGATGGTCAGAAGCAGATTGCCGCGACGAACGTGCTGTCCATGAACCCAGATAGTCAGCGGCGCTGGGAGTTTCTCGCCCTGGCGCTTGACCTTGTCGGTTGCCTGGTCTGCTGGTCGCTGGCGGCCGTCCGGATCATCCGGCTCAAGTCACTGCTCCGTGACATACAACCCGCGCCGGCCGAGTTGCAGGCACGGGTCCTCGCGGTGGCTCATCAACTTGCACTCAAGCGCGCTCCGGCTACGTGGCTGGTGCCGGGTCGCATTCCCCCGATGCTCTGGACCCTCGGCGGCCGACCCCGGCTGCTGCTGCCCACCGGACTTTGGCGGGCCCTTACAGATAGCCAGCAAACAGCACTGATTGCCCACGAGATGGCGCATTTGAAGCGAAAAGACCACCTGGTCCGCTGGCTGGACCTTTTCGTGACGGGGCTCTACTGGTGGCATCCCGTGGTCTGGTGGGCCCGGCGTGGTTTACGTGAAGCCGAGGAACAGTGCTGCGATGCCTGGGCTGTCTGGGCCACGCCTCGGGGGTCGAAGTCCTACGCTGCCGCGCTGCTGGCGGCTCTGGAATTTGTTTCGGGTGCTCCGACCGTCGGCGTGGCCGCGGCCGCGGCCATCATCAACGGCAGAGGGCATGTTTCTTTTTTGAAGAGGAGGATGAGAATGATCGTTCAAGCCAGGACTCCCAGGACGCTGAGCTGGGCCGGACGACTCGCCGTGCTTGGACTCGCCGCACTGATCTTGCCGCTGGCGCCCACCTGGGCTCGGCAGACGGATGCTTCAAGACCCGAGGCCGATCGCGATGCTGCACCCGCGAAGGTCAAACCCGAGAGCAAGATTCTGAACTACGACGGTCTGCTTGAGACAATCGTCCTCCAGGATCGCGATCAAGCCGGGAAACCCCGCCAGGAGCTCAAAGCGGAAGGCGACGATGACGATCGCGACGCGGCCAACACTCCCAGTGACAAGGAAATCGCCGATCATCTCGAGTCATTCCTGAAGGATCTTGGCGAGAAATTGAGCAAGGATCTTAGCCCAGTCGGTGAAGAGATTCTCAAAACCCTGGATAAGGCCGCGAAAGAGGTGAGCGAAGCACTCGACAGGGAGGGAATCCTTTCCAAGGACCTTCGTCAGGCTTTGGAGAAGGCTCGGGACGAGCTGCACGAAGCCTTCAGGGAAGGCAGCCCGCTGAACAAGCAGGCGCGCGACGCCGCGGAAAAGGCGCGCGAGGATGTGAAATCCGCCGTCGAGAAAGCGCGTGAAGAAGCTCGCGAGGCAGTGCGGGAGCGGGCGGAGAAGGCGAAAGAGGCCGCTCGGGAAGGCTTGTTGTCGCAGTCTGACATGAAGGACGAACCGCCAGCCGCCGGGGCCAATGGATCCGGCAAGCCCGGCGAGGCCGAACAAGCACGCAAAGAAATCCGCCAGATGGAGCAGCAATTGCGCCAGGCGATCCGGCGGCTTGCGGAAATCGAGCGCCGCGATCAGCGTCAGCGCAACCAGCGACGTGGTCCTGGTGGCCCGCCGGCGCCCCTCTCCGCACCGGCTCGCCCTGAAGCCCCGGCCGAGGCCGCCAAAGCTCCCGCTGAGCCCCCCGCGCAACCCGAGGCTCCAGCCACTCCGGCGGCACCCCGTTTTATGCAGCGTCCGGCTGGACCGAGAGGCGATGGACCTGGTTCGAATTTCCGCCGACCCGGCATGGTTGGCCCTGGTCCCGCTGGTGCCGGCGGCCCTGCCGTGATGAATCCCCGCGTCGAGCGCCGGTTGCGCGATCTCGAGGACAAGATGGACCGGTTGCTCAAGGAGCTCGAAAGCCTCAAGGGTCAGAAAGACATCGACAAATCAAAGAAAGACGGCGATGCGAAAGAGAGCTCGCAGAGTAACCGCCCCAGCACCAACCGGCGTCAACCGGGAGGTCGGATCAGAATTTCCTGATGTGCGAGAACCATAGATGTACGAGGCTCCATGGTCATGCATTCCCGTGGTCATGGGGCCAGTACCATGGTTGCTGCATGGCGAGCGGCCCCCCAGCGCGGTATCTTCCAGGAACAGTCGCTCATCGTGGCATCCGGGAAATGATCCCTCAGCGGTGAGCGATCCCGCTGGAGCCTCCTGCCATGCGCACCATTCCTTCCTCGCTCTTCTCTCTCCTGCTGACCCTCCTGATTCAAACCTCAATTCCCGCAACGCCAACGTCAGCGCTCGCCGACACAATTTCCCAGCCCGGCGGCGGATTGACCATCCACGTTGCTCCTGGCGGCGATGACCGCTGGTCCGGCAGCCTGACGCACCCCAATGCTACTCGAAGCGACGGTCCCCTGGCCTCGCTCGAAGGCGGCACGCAACCGGATTCGCACCCTTCGGCGCGAGCAGAAGCTTCCATCCGGACCGATCATGGTTCTGTTCGCTTCGGGAATTTACCCTGTAACCGGTCCCGTCGTGTTCGAGACAACCGACGGCGGCGCGGCGGCTGCCCCAGTCACCTACGAGGCTGAGCCAGACGCCCGGCCTATCCTCGATGGCGGCCGTGCGATCACGGGCTTTTCGCGCAGGGCCGATGGCCTCTGGACAGCGAAGGTTCCCGAGGTTGCGGGCGGCCGCTGGAACTTCGAGCAAATCTTCGTCAACGGCCGCCGCGCCACGCGCGCACGGACGCCGAACGAATTTTATCATTACATGCTCAAACGCGTTGCCCACGGTGTTGATCCGGCCACGGGGCAGAATGTGCCGATGGATAACCGCGCCTTCATTGCGCGGCAAGAAGACCTCGAACCTCTAAGAGGGCTTTCCCCCGAGCAACTTCACGACGTGAACGTGGTGGTGTTCCACTCCTGGGAAGTTTCGCGCCACCGGATCGCCGCGGTCGATCACAAAACGGGTATAGTCATCCTGACCGGCCCCGCTCCCTGGGCGTTTTTTGCCTGGGGATCCAACCAGCGCTATTACTTCGAGAACGTACCCAACACATCGGATCAGCCCGGCGAATGGTTTCTCGATCGCGACGGAACGCTTCTCTACCATCCGTTACCCGGAGAGGACCCCGTGAGCACAAGCGTTGTGGCTCCGGTCGCTGACGCGTTCCTTCAGATCAAGGGCACGCCAAATGCCATCGTCGAATACCTCTCTTACAAGGGCTTGACCTTCCGACACAGCCGCTATCAGCTTCCACCCCAAGGCCATGGCGATGGCCAGGCGGCCGTGAGCATTCCCGCGGTAATCATGGCGGACAATGCCCGGCACGTGACCCTGGCGGATTGTCGGATCGAGCACACCGGAATATACGGCGTCTGGTTCCGGCACGGCTGCACAGACTGCCGGATCGATCGCTGCGCTTTAGTGGATCTGGGCGCGGGCGGTGTCCGGATCGGCGAGACCTCGATGTTTGCCAAGCCCGCCGACCGGACGGGCCACATCACCATGGACAACTGCATCCTCCGCGGCGGCGGCCGGATCTTTCCCGGCTGCGTCGGCGTGTGGATCGGCCAGTCGAGCGACAACACGATCACCCACAACGACATCGCCGACCTCTTTTACACATCGATCTCGGTCGGCTGGACCTGGGGGTATTCCGACTCACAGTGCCAGAAAAACATCATCGAGTTCAATCACCTGCACCATATCGGCCGCGGCGTGCTCAGCGATATGGGAGGCGTTTATACCCTGGGAATCTCTCCGGGCACGAGCGTGAGTCATAACCTGATCCACGATGTCGATTCGTACAATCGTTCGGGCGCTGGGGGATGGGGACTGTACAACGACGAGGGCTCGACGGGCATCCGTCTCGAGAACAACGTGGTCTACAACACGACCACGGGCAGCTATCACCAGCATTACGGCCGGGAGAATGTGCTCCGGAACAATATCCTGGTCAACAGCCGGTACGGCCAGATCATGCGGACGCGCGCCGAGCCGCATCTCTCGTTCACCCTCGAGCACAACCTCATCTACTGGAAGGATGGACCGCTGCTGACCGGCAACTGGTCGGGCACCAACTTCCGGCTCGACCATAACCTGTATTTTCAGGAGGGTGGTCACGAGGTCAAGTTTGCCGGAGCGAGCCTGGCCGAGTGGCGGAAGCGGACCGGACAGGATCGAAATTCGCGGATCGCCGACCCGAAGTTTGTCGATGCGGATCATCATGACTTCCGTCTGCAACCCGACAGCCCCGCGCTGGTGATCGGTTTCAAGCCGTTCGACGTGTCCAAGGCGGGTGTCTACGGAGATCCGGCATGGATCAAGGAAGCTCATGCTCCACTGGCAGCAACGGTATTTGCCCCCGAGCCTCCCCGCCTGGCGATTCGTGATGACTTCGAGGCGCCGATGGCGAGTTCCGGAGGCGCCTACGTCCCCGAGGGAGCCATGGTTTACCATGAGGGAAAACCCGAGTTGATCGCCATTACGGATCAGACTGCTGCGAGCGGTCGGCAAAGCCTCAAGGTAAGCGATGTTTCAGGCCTGCAGTTCGCCTATGATCCACACATTGTCTTTCAGCCCGACTATCATCAGGGAACGGCTGTCTGCCGTTTCGCGGTGCGGATCGAGCCAGGTGCCGTCTTCAATCACGAATGGCGTGACCAGGAAAACCCGTATCGTACCGGCCCGTTGATCTGGATCGAGAATGGGAAACTGCGCATCGGGGCAAGAGGTGGCGGAAATACCAACGGGCAAATGGGTCCGATTCGAGGTTCGCGCCGGCTTGGGTCAGAAGGCCGATGGAACATGGAGTTTAACTGTCACCCAGCCCGGCAAGCCGCCAGTTCATCGGTTGAACTTACCGTGCGATAAAGGCTGGAAATCGCTCAACTGGCTGGGCTTTGTCAGCCAGGCCAATCACCCGGCCGTCTTTTACCTCGATGAACTTGATCTGAGTAATCAACCATAGGCAGGTTATAGGCACCTTCGCGTAGGGGCTGGCCATCAGCCTGCCCCTACAGATGGGAGGTTGCAAGGCGTCATTCTAGCGCTGACGGATTCCGAAAGAACATGGAGGAATCACTTACGTGATTGAACCGAACGCAAAACACCGGCGCATGCAATCCTTGAGTCAGTTCTCGTGTCACTTCTTCTCCAAACCAACTCCAGTCTGGGGCACGAGTCGGTATTTCTTTTCTGATCGAGGATTTTTTCACAGTTTTGCTTGCAAGAAACGTGGATCAATGTCTATCTTAGCGAAACGGTGTGGTGGAGTCGCAGTTGCCACACATCAAATCATTCGTGAAATTCCTCGGCCGGCGTAGTCCTGATCCTATCTCTTCGCCAGGTTCACCAGGTGTGATGAAGTTCTTGTTGTCCCGGCAACAGGTTCGGTTGGCGATCGGAGCCATTCTCGTGCTCTCGATCCAGGTGCTTGGCGCGCCTCGATCTGTCTGGGCGGGATGCAATCACCTCGTTCGTTCTAACCAGCAGATTCATGGCGGATCGGATGATCTCGATGCGCTGGTTACGGGATGGACCTCGACAGAGCACTCGACCGCCTTCTGGGCGGGCCATTCAACTTATCCCCAACCCGCGCCCTTCGCGCCCTGTTCCGGGCCATCCTGCTCTCGTCAGGTTCCTGTTCCGGTTTCCGCGAACGTGGTCGGTGCTTTTGATTTGGTCCATTGGGCCTTGCTCGCCGAATCCATCGACTTGGTTTGGTCACTCGATAGGTCAGAATCTACTGAGGAACGCCTCCCCGCTCCCCTCGCGAATCCCTCCCGTGTTTTCCATCCTCCCCGTTCCCCGGCTGATCCCCGTAGGCATCTTGTGAATCGGTGATTGTGGGCTTGGCGGAAAGTGGCAGTAGGCCTCAACCCCCGCGCTCATTCCACTGACACCCTCTGCCCCTGTGTCACGTGTCTCCGAAAGGGGGGCACGCCTGGCTTGATCATGGCAGTTCTGGTTCCGATCAAGTGAAAGCCAAAGGGAGGATGTTCATGTCTTTTGCAACCGCACGCAACTGGTTCGAACGCTCGGCGCCGCAGAGTGACGACTCCCTGGCTCGTGCCGGAACCCTGGGGGTTCTCGCCGCGGGGCTCACGGCGATCCTGGTTTTCCTGATGTAAGCAAGGGAGACCCGGCTATAAGCTCGGTCCCGCAGCCTGATTGGCGGGTGCTGAGGATCAAATTTCACCGACCTGGCCGTGCTGGGACTCGATGGTTACCGGCATGCCGGTGTGCGGGCCGCGTGTTCGTCTACTGATGGATGTTCGAGAACAACAGCCGCAATCTTGAGACCAGTGCATGATCACGCCCTCGACGGCCCCCGCCCCTTTCCCTCATGGCCCTGGACTATCTCGACAACTGGGGCTGACGACCGCCACGGCACTCGTGGTGGCAGAGGTGATCGGCGTGGGCATTTTCTTGACAACCGCCGGCATGGTGAAATCGCTGGGATCACCATTCTGGTTGCTGGCAGTCTGGTTGACGACGGGAATCGCGGCCGCGGGCGGTGCCATCTGCTTCGGTGCCCTGGCGGCGAGGCGTCCGGATGCCGGCGGGCCGTACGTTTACCTGAAAGAGGCCTACGGCCGCCGGGCGGCTTTTCTTTTCGGCTGGTTATCGATGCTGGTCACCGATCCCGGCATCACGGCCGCCGTCGCGGTTGGCCTTGCGCACTACGTGAGTTACCTGGTTCCGCTTGCGCCGTGGGGTTCTCAAGCCGTCGCGGTCGGTTCGATCTGGCTACTCGCAGCCGCCAATATCCGCGGTGTGAATTTCGGTTCCGGCATGATCCGAGGCCTCGCCGGTCTGAAGCTCGGTCTGATTGGGTTTCTCGTGCTCTGGGGTCTGGGCTCTGGCCGCGGCGACTGGTCACACTTTGTACCCTTCTTGGAGCAGCGCCCTGGTTCCGATCCTCTGCTGAGTGGTCTGATCGGCGGCATGATCGCGGCCTTCTTTTCTCTGGGGGGTTGGTGGGATGTCAGCAAGCTTGCCGGTGAAGTCCGTGACCCCGGCGCAATCTGCCCCGAGCGCTTCTTCTGGGCGTCGCAATCATCACACTTGTGTATGTGCTAATCAGTCTGGTGTTTATTTACCTGGTTCCCGTCGAGCGGATCGATTCTGGAGAAACGTTTGCTGCCCTGGCCGGTGAGGCGCTTTTCGGGCGAGCGGGCGGCGTGGTGCTGTCGCTGATCGTCGTCATCGCGGTGCTGGGAAGTCTGGCTGCGCTCCTGATGGCGATGCCGCGGGTCTACTTTGCCATGGCCCGCGATGGCCTCTTTTTCCCGGCAGCCGCCTCGCTTCATCCGCGATACAAAACTCCTGCTCGAGCAATCATTGTTCAGGCCACTCTGGCCAGCATTCTGACCCTGCTCGGAACGTTCGATGAGATTCTCGCCTACTTCATAGTACCCACCGTGCTTTTCGTGGGGCTCACTGTTGCTGCTGTCTTTGTCATAAACCGGCGAGACCGGAACATGAAAGTTCCGGTGTTCGTCCCATGGCAGCCAATCCCTCCTCTACTCTTCTTGATCCCGACCGGAGCTCTGATCGTGCTGCTGGCCGCGGATAAGCCAAAACATGCTGGGATTGGCCTTGCCGTGGTCTTGCTAGGCCTCCCGGTGTACCAGCTCGTTTTCGCCAGACTCGCAAGGCGGGAAGCCGCAGAAAATGCCTCGAACGATGGGCTGACTCCAACCTCCGCCGCAGCGGAAACGAGCTGACTCGCCCGTTCTCAGTCTTTCGGCCTGCGTTCTTTTCGAGTGTTATTGACCAAGGAGATTCATTCTGATGCCCTGGATTCGCACGCTATCTCTCGATGAGGCTGCCCCCGATGTCGTGGAAGCGATGGCCAAGCAGCGTGCCCTTTACCCGCCGGAGTACGCCGATCCCGTTCAGGAGCTCGACCAAGGTCTGCCCGGGATCGTGGCCTCGCATACCTTGATTCCCGAAGCGCTCTATCACGCGTTTGCCACCTTCGGTGCCCTCATGTCGCCCGATCTGCCGCTCGAGCGCCGGCAGCATGAGATGATTGCCACCATGGTCTCCCTGACCAACAAGTGCCATTACTGAATTGTCTCGCACGCAGAGTTTCTGCGTCGGGTCACCCTGGATGACGCGCTGATCCAGGCGTTGCGTGAGGACTACACAACGGCCCCGATCACCGAGGCCGAGCGAGTGATGATCGATTACGTGATCAAGCTGACCAAAGACGCGACCAGGATCTCTCCCCTGGACCACGAGCGGCTGAATGCCGTGGGATTCGACGATCAGGCAAGGCTCCAGATTACTCTGATCGCCTCCTGGTTCAATTACATCAACCGCGTTGCGGACTCGCTGGGGGTCGGTCGGGAGTGACGGACAGGCAGGACGAAGCTCATCGGTCACTTCGCCAGGTCTTCCTGGACTCTCTCTTCTTCGAGAACCTCGAAGAGGTATCCGTTGAGGTCGCGGAAGAAGAAGCGGTCGAAGGGTGTTTCGCGCAACGGTTCAATCACCTTGGCCCCATGGGCGACCAGACGCTCCTTGAGCTGGGGGAACCTGTTGCGGGGAAAGCTCAGCGCGATGTGCCGGCCGTACTCCTGCTCGAACGGGGAGGGCTGGAAGTCGGGAACCTCGACCAGGTGCAATTCCTGGCCCGGCCCGATCTGCAGCCAGGCTGCCGGTGCCGCGTTGTTCCGCGGCCGCCCGATCGGCGCCCAGCCCATGACCTCGTGGAAAAAGGCTGTGGACTTCGTGAGTTCACGGGTTGCCAGGGTAACGTGTGCCAGTGCCACGGGCGTGCTCCTTTCCCGTCTCGGGTTGTATGGCGGTTGTTCCTCTCTTCATAATAGTCAAGGATTGGACCGAGATCACCGAGGCGCTGGCGCGATGACCGACCCAAGTATGATGGTGATGATCAAGCAATGGCCTGTTGCCTTGCTCATGATGTTTACTGTCGCGACTGCGCGGGGCCGATGCTCCCTCGTATCCAACACTCGACCATGATGTTCAACCTCTGCTAAGAGCCCGTTGCATCAAGTGTCATGGGCCGATCAAGCCCAGAGGAAAGCTGAATCTTTCCGGATCGCGATCGCTAGCGCGCGGTGGCGAGAGCGGACCAGTCGTCGAGCCTGGGTCGCCTGAGGAAAGCGCGCTTTGGAATCGAATCGCCGTCGACGAGATGCCTCCGAAGCCCGAGGAGCCACTCTTGGGCACCGAGAAAGTCCTTATTCGCGGCTGGATCGAACAGGGTGCGAAGGGATTGCCGCGAAGTGAGAATCTCCAAGGCTCATCTCCAGGGGCCGATCACTGGGCTTTCGGGTCGATGGTTGTCCCAGAACCACCTGCTCCGCGTGATTCCTCGCGTGTACGTACTGCCGTCGATCGTTTCATCCAGGTCACTCTCGAAGAGCGGGGGCTCGCGTTCGGCGTCGAGGCGGATCGGGCGACCCTGATTCGCCGACTCACCTTTGACCTGACGGGCCTGCCGCCGACCCCGGAGGAGATAGCGGCGTATCTGGCCGATCAACGCTCCGATGCCTACGAGCGCGTGGTCGAGCGACTACTGACCTCGCCGCGGCACGGCGAACGGTGGGGGAAGTACTGGCTCGACGCCGCCGGCTACACCGAGTCAAACGGCTACTTCAGCGCCGATTCCGAACGGCCGCTCGCCTACCGTTACCGCGACTACGTGATCCGGGCGTTCAATGCTGACAAGCCCCTTGATCAGATCGTTCGCGAGCAACTGGCCGGCGATGAACTTTCAGGCTACAAGCTGGGAGTCGATGTCACACCCGCGATCATCGATCAGCTCATCGCCACCCACTTCCTCCGTAATGGTCAAGATGGCACGGGCGAGAGCGACGGGAACCCCGACGAGGTTCGCGCGGATAAGGTTTCGGTCCTCGACGGTGCCGTTCAGATCATCGGCTCATCGCTCCTGGGATTGACACTGCAGTGCGCAAGGTGCCATGACCACAAGTTCGAGCCGGTTACGCAGAAGGAGTATTACCAGCTCCATGCAATCCTTGCTCCGGCGTTTCGGGTCAATCAATGGGTCAAGCCCAACGACCGGGTCATCGAGGCTGCTCCACGGTCCATCGAAGCGGGCTGGCAGGCTCAGGAACGGGTGATTGACGTCGAGATCGCTGACGTCACGAAGAAGTTCGGCCCGTTACCAAATGATCCGCCTGCGGAGAAAGAGGCTAAACAGAAGACGTTGGCCAAGATGACCAGAGCCGCGAACGCCAGGCGTCGGCCCCATCCTGGCCGGATCGCCTGCGTGACTGACCTCGGGCCGGAAGCCGTCTCCGCGCCCCTCCTTATCCGGGGCAACCCGAGTACTCCCGGACCGCTGCTCGGACCTGGCGTTCCGGAGTTTCTCACCGACCGCGACAACACTTACGAGGCTCATCCACCAACTCCCGGAGCACGCTCGACAGGCCGGAGGCTCGCCTTGGCCCGGTGGTTGACCAGGCCCGGATCTCGGCCTGAGGCGCTTCTGGCCCGCCTACTCGCCAACCGCATCTGGCAGCACCATTTTGGCACGGGCTTGGCCCCGACATCGGACAATCTGGGATACACCGGCTCGGCACCCTCGCACCCCGCACTTCTGGAATACCTGGCTGCCGAGCTGATTCGTTCGGGCTGGAGCGCCCGGGCCTTGCATCGTCTCATCCTCAACTCCGCCGTCTGGCGCCAGTCGAGCGCGCCTCGTCCCCAATCTCAGGCCACCGATCCCGAGAATCGCCTGCTGGCACACTTCCCGCTCCATAGGCTCGACGCTGAAGCGATTCGTGACGCCATGCTCATGGCCTCGGGCGAGCTGGATGAGCTCGAGGGAGGACCATCGGTGCCGACCCGGCGGAACGATACGGGCGAAGTTGTGCCCGCGGCGCCGGGAGGTTCCGGACTACGACGGTCGGTATATCTCCAGCAGCGCAGGACCCAGGTCACGAGTCTGCTTGAGGTATTCGACGCCCCCTCGATCGTCACCACCTGCACACGCCGTTTTTCCGCGACAGTCCCCTTGCAATCGCTTAGCTTGCTGAACTCTGAGTTCGTGGTTGCCCGCGCGGCAGCGCTGGCCACGCGGTTGGAGCGAGAGTGGCCGCGTCCGGAGGATTGCGATCCACGCCTCACACGCGCCTTCCTCTTGACCATAGGCCGGCCTCCCGACAGAGTGGAACGCGCCGCAGCCAGTCAGTTCCTACGGACCCAGCCCGCTCATTATTCTGGGTTGGCCCCGCGCGAAGCGGTTCGCCGCGCCTGGGCCGACTGCTGCCAGATGATACTGGCCAGTAACTCCTTCCTCTATGTCGAGTAGTCGAGAACGCTTGTGAGCTCGAGAAACGAGAATCTTTATTGTTTGAACCGTCGCGCGTTCCTGAGCCGCCATGCCGGAGCCCTGGGATCACTTGCCCTCGCCCATTTGCTCGACAGCGAAGACAACCGGAACCGCGCGCGTGGATCGGAAGTCGACATCGAAAAACGACGGGCTGCCTGGTTGCCTCTCGATGCGCGACCACGCGCAAATCGGTGATCTGTTTGTTTCAGCATGGCGGTCCGAGCCAGATGGATCTGTTCGATCCCAAACCGGCACTCGCGAAGTACCATGGGAAACCCTATCCTGGCCAGCTAGAAATCCACTTCAATACCCAGGCGGGCAACGTGCTGGCCTCACCGTTCCGGTTCAGCCCTCGAGGGCAGTCGGGAATGGTACTCAGCGAACTCTTGCCGCATACGGCCGGGATTGTGGACGAGCTCACGCTGATCCGCTCGATGACCACGGAATCGGTCGATCACGAGGCTGCGCTGCGATTGATCCACACAGGCAAGATTCTGGCTGGCCGCCCGACCTGGGGCTCGTGGGTGGTGTACGCCTTGGGCAGCGAGAACCAGAATCTCCCGTCGTATGTCGTGCTCTCCGATCCCGGTGGCCTGCCGGTGGACGGCGTGCGTAACTGGTCGAGCGGCTGGCTGCCCGCGATCTACCAGGGGACCCCATTCCGCTCGGGCAAGACGCCGGTCCTCGACCTCGAGACACCCCGAAGCGTGACCAGCTCGGCGAGAAATGCTCAGCTCCGTTTCCTCGACGAACTCAATCGCACCCACCTCGGCCGCCATGCGGGCAACACCGAGCTCGAGGCCCGGATCACCAACTTCGAGATTGCCGCGCGAATGCAGACGACTGTTCCCGAGGCGATCGATCTCTCCAGCGAGCCGGCATCGATACGCCGGATGTATGGCCTGGACAACCCGAAAACGCACGAGTACGCCGCCCGCTGCCTGATCGCCCGCCGCCTTATCGAGCGAGGCGTCCGGTTCGTTCAGCTCTTCTTGAGCGGCCAGCCCTGGGATACGCACAGCAAGAACGCCGAGACTTTGAAGTCACTCTGCGCAATAACTGACCAGCCCTCCGCGGCATTGGTTCGGGACCTCAAGCAGCGTGGTTTGCTCGACGAAACCATCGTCCTATGGACCGGCGAGTTCGGCAGGCTACCTGTCTCTCAGGGCAGTGACGGCCGCGACCACAACCGCCATGGCTTTTCCCTCTGGCTGGCCGGTGGAGGATTCCGGCGCGGATATGTCCACGGCTCGACCGACGACTTCGGCTATGCCGCTGTCCAGGACATTATCTCGGTTCATGACCTTCAGGCGACCCTTCTCCAAGCCTTGGGGCTGGACCACCGCAAGCTTACTTACCCCTTCGAGGGACGCCTTGACAGCCTGACCGACCCCGAGGTCACCAAGGCCCGGCTCGTTCCTCAGCTCTTGAGTTGAAGCTCACACTACCCCCTCCCGCCGGTAGAACCAGGTTGGATCACCTCGGGTGGCTAATTGTTGTACTCCCCAGCGCATCCGCAGATCAAGGTTTGGGCGTTGGGTCGGAAGAGCCAGTGGGCGTTGGTTGCGACTGCTGCTGAATCGTGAGTTGATCAACCACTTTTGAGATTCCCACGGTTTCTTCGGCCAGCTCGACGGCCTTCAATTTGGCCTTGGCATCTGGCACTGCGCCTTTCAAGGTCGCGACCCCGTTCTTCACGTCCAGATCAATGTTGCTGGTCGTAAGTGTTTTGTCCCAGTGAATTCGGCCGTAAACGCGCGATGCCACGTCCATGTTATGGACAGAGCTGCGCGCTCTCTCGAACTGGCCGCGGATTGTATCTCCGGCTTCCTCAAGCCCTTTCTTGATGGACCGCCCCGCCTCGTCGAGCCTCGAGCCGGCTTTCTCCGCCGATCCCTGGTCTTGCTGGGCCCAAGCGAGCCCCATTCCGGCACCACCCACCAGCGCCAGGAACTCGACGACAATCCATCCACGAGACCTTCTCATCACTTCGGCTCCGAGATTTCAATGGTGCATCAATATGAGCCCGCTCGCTTCCCGATCAAGCAAGGTTCATTGCAAATCCAGGGCCATTCGCGTATCCGGCCCTGATCTCACGCTCCAAGCGGTAATCAGGTCGAAAGAGGCGTAGCGAGCCCAGTACCACTAATGATCCTTCAGAAAAGCTGGCCATCCTGGGATGGCTGAACTGCGGGCAGATCGGTACAGTCGATCTTTCTTATAGTCGTAATACGGCTGATGTTTGCGCAACTCAGTTAAGGTTGGACACTTGAACAGCCCGTTTGAGAGCCGGGATCAAGTCTAATGAGATGCCGCCATCTCGTAAGCCACCGAGACCATTTCGGGATCACCTTCGGTGCGAATCGCATACCGCGCAGGCAGCGTCGTGATCAGCTCGGTATGGGTCTTCGCATGGCCTTGCTCGGTCCAGCGGTGGACGACAAGGAAAGGGTGAAATCTCTCTTCGGCGAGGGGGTCGCGGTAGTCGGCATCGATCCGGAAGCTCTGCACCCCGGCGGTGTTGTTGCCACTCATCTCGAACCTGAGGAGGACATGCCGCGTGCCTTTGGGCCAGTCGGCGACCCGGAAGTGACCGGTGCGTCCCTGGGTTGGACCCCTCATGTCGGCGACCGTGCGCCAGGTCGTCCCGCTATCCGTGCTGGCGACAATGTGAATGAGGTCTTTTTCGCTTCGTGCTCGGATCTGGGCGCTGAAATCGAGTGAGACAAGATCGCCGGCTACATCAATCGGGACGGTCATCAGACCCGTGCCTCCCGTCCACCAGCAGGCGTCGTCACGAAGACTCACATTGTCGAACTTCAGACCCATGGTGTCGCTGGTTTCATTCTTGGTGAAGCCGGTGTCGGGCGTGATCCGGCAGGTGATCGAGCGGGTCGCAAGCCTCGGGTCACGATCCGCCGCCACCGTGATCGTGTTCGATCCCTTGCCCAGCCAGGGAAGGGTTCGGGGCGCGTGCTGGAAATCGTTCTCGATCTCGAGAGATTCCAGACCCGCTTGCTTGGTGAGCTTGATCTTTAGCCAGTAAGCGTAGCGGCGAAAGATCTTCTCCTTCAGGTTAATCGTCAAGTTTTCGAGTTTGGTGATCGGAATGGAGGAAAGCTCGGTGAACGATCGGCCGTTGTTCGTTGAGATTGACACGGTCAAACGGTCCCCGCTTGATCGGCCGACAGCCTTGAGCTTGAGCCGTCCTCCAAGATAGACGTAAGGAGAAGCCATGGAAATGAGCGCAATGCCGGGCTTGCCGGGCTGCTTGAGCTGGAGAGCCGGTGAACCTGAACTGCCTGCCGCTAAGTTGACGTAAAGCTCGGACCCGGTGGCCAGATCTCCCGCCCTTAAGTTCGGTGCGTAGTAGTGGGTGCCGTTAGCGACCACGCCGCCGCGATAGCCCGGAAAGAATTCCTTGAGGTAAACCAGGTCATTCTCAGGAGCTCGGGCTTTGAGACCCTCCCAGTTCGGATCAGTGTCCATGTTGACGTGCAGTCCCCGGTTACCTGCAACGCGCACCAGCGACTCGCCGGGGCGCAGAGAAAAGGGCGCGGTGGCCGACCTGGTAGCCGTATTCGTAAACCTCGCTCTTGCGGTCATACTCGACCATCGTGCCGTCCCAGCCGTGAGTTCGCGCGGGGAAGAACCCGGCGCGATAGAATGGGCAGTTCGCCAGCAAGGCTGGCCCTTCTGACTTCCAGCCCCACCAGCCATCCTTGCGCATCAGGTCGACGAGCTTGGCGCCGTTTCTCTGGTATCCGGGATGCTGGGCATACCAGTCGGAAACGGCAGCGGAGATTTCGTCGACCGCAGCCGCAACGCCATCGGAGGGGCGGGGAAAGAAGTTGATCAGTGAGCTATCAAACATGTGCCAGCCGTTCTTGTACCAGACCTCGGGTACGCTGTGGTTATTCAAGATCCTGCCCCTGGCTGATCGCCCATCCTCGCGATTCAGGGCTTCGACGAGAGCCGAGCAACAGCAACACATGCAGTAGCCGTAGACATTGAAAATCTTCACGGGGTCATGTGCTTCCCAGTCGCCAGCCAGATACTCGTTCGGTGGGGTGGTCTGATAGCGATACTTCACCACGGCTCGCCAGATCGCCTCGGCACGTTTCTGGTCGGACATCCCCGGTTTGACGAACGACTTGACGATATTTTCCACGCTCGTGACATCGTCGATCTTGTCGGAGAGAACCTTCAACTGGTTGATCCTTCCGCCCGATTTCGGCTCGCTCGGTCCTTGCGCAATGGCGAAGGGAGAAACAAAGGGAAGCGAGATCACGAGCAGGATGGCAGGTCGCATGGCCGGGCCTCGCGCTGGTGTGTAGAGGCGGTGGGGTCTCAATTGGCAAGTCTGAGTTTGCCGCGCGGCCCATCGGCGATCAATGCCCCAAAGTCCGACGGAAAGCCGGGTTCAATCCCGTCGGCTGGCCCGCGGCCCGTAATGCGGCATCGAGTCGCCGAACTCATACGCGCCTAGATCCGGCCGAGGCCCGCGAAACCCATCATTCCAGCCGGACAATGTTTGGCCAGCATCGATCGCCTTGGATCGCGAAGAGAGGCGAAGGTCCACCATGGTGTTTTGCGACCTCATTGCATCACTCGGGGGCATGATGCTGGAGGCGAAGAGCGTTCGGGCGTCGAGAAGCATGGCGTGCTTGAGCACGGGGGCTCGCTGCTTGACCTCGTCGAGCGTGCCATAGCGCAGTCCGTTCCAGCGGAGCAAGATCTGGAACGGTCCGCCCGCGAACCCATCGTAGTCGTAATCGCAATTCTTCATAGGTGCCGTGAAATCCATGCAGTATCGAGCTGGAGTGCCAACGTAAAGGTTATTCCGGCTCAAGGTGTGCCGCACGGGCTCGGTGGTCCAGAGCTGGGTGGGCGTTCCATACTTGACCGAGGTGTTATGGAAAATCAGGCAACCCGTTGGGCTGTTATGCAACTTGAAAGGCTCGGCGGCCACGTTGTACATCACGTTGCGAAAGACGTAGACCGGTCCTCCGTAAACCGGCTGCATCGAGATGCCCTGGAAGACGTTGGTCAGCCTGTTATGGAAGCAGCGCGTGTTGCGCTCGGAGTAATCCAGCTCAATGCCGTCATCGGTCAGCTCGCTCAGTTCGTTGTTATGGAAATCGATCGAAGCGCAACGGCGTGAGGGGAAAGTATCGATAGCATCAGCGAAGCCGCGAATCCGATTGTAGCAGACAACGTGTCCCTGGCCCGTGATCTGGACGCCTCGGGCGTTCTCGATCCCCTTGGTCCGGGGCCAGGTCGAAGGGCCCTCCATCAGGTTGTCCGAGATGAAGTGATCCACGGCCGTGCCCTGCGTGTTCCGGGTTGCAGTGAGGCCGTATTCGACATGGCGGATATGACAGCCCCGAACCACGATCCGAGCGGAGTCGTGAATCACGATACCGTAAGTTGCGTTCTGGACCGTGAGAGCTTCGAACCAGACATCGTGGCTGCCCGACGCAGAAATCGCCTGGCCAGGAACAGCGTCTCCGTGCCCCTTGGCGTCGATGATGGCCGCGCCTCCATTCTGGCCATGCCAGATAATTGGCCGTTCGGGCGTACCGCTGCGATGGATTGCCCAGGTCCCCTCGTAGACTCCAGAGCCAACAAGAAAGAGGTCACCAGGAGCCGCGGCTTTCTCGGCGGCCGCCAGGCCCAGAAAGGGATCGCGCTCGGTTCCCGTACCGCCTCCCGACCCGGGCGCGACATGGCGAACACGCGCAGCGGTTGGGGTCGGTGGCTCGTGCCGGGTTGAGGCGCGAAGGGTCTTGGTCGCCTTGCCGCCATCCGGGTCCTCGAACATGAGATGAAGCTCATACGCCGTTCCAGGTTCAAGAAGGAGCACACTACCCGCAAACAGCCATCCGCCGTCGGGAACTTGCAGGTCGCTCTCATCGTGTTCCATGAGATGGGCGCGGCGCTCGACGCGGAAGAGCCGCGCTCCCTTTTGCCAGGGCTCAGAGCCCGCTTTGCGGTAAGCCAGATCGATGAACGCATTCTGGTTGTCGTCGCCCTGGATGATCCAGTAAACGCCAAGCGAGCGCAGCGTTGGACGCTCGAGTTGAGGATCGCCCTGAGGCCTGGAAATGTTTGAAGCCATGGCCGTTGAATTGCCGGCAAGTACCGCAAAACAGAGGACGCGATGAAGTAAGAGTCTCATAGTCGATCTGCCCCGAGGCCGCTCGTGAGTACCATCTCTGGCGCGAGTCTAATCGGCATTGGAGCCGAGATCAACTCGACGCTTCGGGCATCTCTTGGCCTCGACTCGAGAGCAGCGAGACGATGAGCCTGCCGCTGCCGCAGAGGCGCTCCACACGAGGTTGGCAAATCGCCAGGGAATGAGATTTTGATCCAAGGACGTCTCGAAACCCGCATGCGACCACGTCTGAGAACCCAAATGGTGGATATATCGGGATAAAATGTCGTGGAAAATCGAAAATTCGTGAGAAATCGATCTTTATTGTCTTGCCGAGCCTGTTATATTAACTAATGATTCCACGCAAGATCGGCGAATTCACCGATCGACGAGTTGTCAACACGGACTGAGGGTTTCATACGATGGCTACAAGCAAGAGCAGTGGAGAGAGCAAGAAGGCAGCTCCCAAGAAGGTTGCCCCGAAGGCGACTGCGGCCACGAAGGCTGCTCCGAAAAAGTCCCAGCCGGCCACCAAGAAAGCCGCTCCCAAGGCAACCGCCAAGAAGACGACTCCCAAGAAGGCGGCCGGTCCCAAGCTGACCCCGCCTCAGATCACCATGCTCGAGGCGATCGCCAAGGTCACCGAGCCACACGGCTTCGTGGCTGCCAAGAAGCCCGACCAGAAAACGGTCGATGCTCTGCTCAAGCACAAGCTCGTCAAGAAGGGGAAAAAGGACGACAAGACCAAGAACTTCTTCGTCATGATCTCCCTGGCTGGCAAGAAGTATCTCGGTACCAAGTCAGCCCCAGTCGCCAAGGCCTGATGGTTTGACTGCGACACTCTCGAGGCTGCCCGCGCCCGGCGATGACGGCCCGGCGATGGATCTGTTGTCTTCTCTAGAGACAGCCCCAGCCTCCTGTTCGCTTGCCCGCTCTTTTAAAGAACGGCGCGTGCAAAACAATCACACCAAAGAGTGAACCGATTTCGTTGTTTGCGCTCTCCCTGCTGGCACGGCATGGAGAGCGTTTCGTCTTTTGGGGTTCCGTGCGGTCTCGGGGCTTGCTCCTGGTCACCGGCCTGATGCCCCGGGCGGAGGCTCTGATGAAGCGACACAGAACGTCCATTCTTGGTATGATCTGCCTCCTCCAGTTCTCGGGGAGGGTGAGCGAAGCCGCGCTGGAGACCATCCGAATTGCCGACGACCATCGGGGTTTCGTTCTGTCTCGTTCGGGCACACCGTTTGTCCCCTGGGGATTCAATTACGATCGCGATGAGAACAGCCGATTGCTGGAAGATTATTGGGACCGCGATTGGCCGAAAGTCGTCGCCGATTTCCGGGAGATGAAGCAGCTTGGCGCGAACGTCGTGCGCGTCCATCTCCAGTTCGGTAAGTTCATGACGGGGCCGAACCAGCCTAGTCCGGACGCACTTCAACGGCTTGCTAACTTGGTTCTCTTGGCCGAGCAGACGGGGCTTTACCTCGATCTGACCGGCCTCGGGTGCTATCGCAAACGCGACGTGCCGGCCTGGTACGATGCTCTGAACGAGTCAGGGCGGTGGGCCGTGCAGGCCCGATTCTGGGAGGCGGTCGCGGCGCGATGCGCTGGGAACCCGGCGGTGTTCTGTTACGACCTGATGAACGAGCCGGTGGTGCCTGGAGGACGGCGGCAGCCGGGAGAGTGGCTGGGCCCGCCTCTGGGCGAATTTCATTATGTTCAGGTCATCACACTGGATCAGGAAGAACGAACTCGATCATTCATTGCACGTACCTGGGTCGAGACTCTTGTGAAAGCCATCAGGCGCGTGGACGCGGATCATCTTGTGACGGTGGGTCTGGTTGACTGGAGCCTGGACCGACCAGGTTTGACTTCGGGCTTTGTCCCGGCCGCGATCGCTCCCGCGCTTGATTTTGTGTGCGTCCACCTCTATCCCACGCGGGGCAAGGTTGACGAGGCGATCAAGACGCTGGATGCCTTCGCGGCAACGGGCAAGCCGGTGGTGATCGAAGAGACCTTCCCTCTTACGTGCGGTCTCGAGGAATTCGAGAGTTTTCTGAAACTCTCAAAACGTCGGGCTGCCGGCTGGATCGGCTTCTACTGGGGCAAGACGCCCGGGGAACTGAAGCAGTCGAAATCGATCGCTGACGCCATGACCCTGGGCTGGCTGGAGATCTTCCGCAAGGGTCATCCGTGATTGTCCTTGGCGAACTCCCCAACATCGTGCATGGCTTCGGACGGCTGAGCAGATCATCACCGTCAAGAGGATAGACCAAGACTATCTCATGCTTCGACTCGGGAAAGTCGGTCTCGACCAGAGCGCTGCCTGCGCCTGTCAAGTGGAAAACTACCTTGCTCTCGGCATCATGCTCGTGCTCGTGGAATGCGCTCACCTTGTTCTTCCATGTCCCCTCCAACGTCGTGAGCTGGGAGAACACCTCTTTGGCTCCGATCGGCGACTTGTCCTTGTCTTTCTCATCGCTGCGGACTGTAGCCGGGGCGAGCATGACGGTTCCAATCGCCAGTGCTGAAAGCGCAGTCACGAGTGTTCGAGATGGGATTGGGTCGTGTCACTTGCGCGTCTTGCGGTTAACATGAACGCGGAAAATCTACCTCGTTTATGAACGTCTGTCCAGTATGGAATCGGATCCAGGTGATTGTCATGGCCGAGCTCAATATGACCGTCAAGCACGGCCAGACCGCCGATGCCGCGCGTGCCAATTTCGAGAAAGTGATCACGGCAGCCCATGCCCATCATGGCCGCTGGATTCGGCAAGTCGAATGGTCGGCGGATCGGAAATCGGCGGTTCTCTCTGGTCCCGCCTACCGGCTCATACTAAGTTTCGACGACCAAAATGTGTATGCCAGGGGAAACGTACCCTTGGCGGTCAAGTTGCTGGAAGGTCCGGTGCGCAGATTCGTCGAGCAGACCTTGGCCAGGGACACGTAAACACCTGCTTCGCGGTTAATCTTGTTAGACGTGGTGCGGCTCACTCCGGCTCGATTCCAAGCTCGCGTAACCTGGCTGCCAATCGTTCTGCGCGTTGGCGTTCGGCCTCTGCGCGTTGGCGTTCGGTCTCTGCGCGTTGGCGTTCGGTCTCTGCTTGGTCCATTAACTGCTGGTGAGTGCGGAAAGGTTGGTTGTCGGGACCGACGATTCGCAGATTGTTTGGACCTGCGCCGGGCTCGAATCGAATGCCCAAACGCTGGCTGACATGGCCGTTCATCTCGGCGATCTCTTCAAGACCTCCATCTCCTCGTCCCCAGCCGAGCAAATCACCGTTGTTCGGGTCGTAGATATAATATTCTTGAATCCCATATTTCTCGTAGAACTGAAATTTCCGGAGCAATTCATGAAACCGATTGCCTGGTGAAAGGACTTCAAAGACAACCTGGGGGGCAATGCCCTCTTCCTCCCATTGCTTGTAGGAACCACGTTCACCCTTGGGCCGACCAAACACCACCATGACGTCTGGTGCCTGACGAACCTTGGGCTTACCATCTTCCGGATACCAGAGCAGGTCACCGGCGACGAAGACCCTGGCATCATGCCGGAAGTGTGTCTCGAGACCCTCCTTGATCAGAACGATCCACTTGAACTGGAGTGTATTTTCCGACATGGGCTGACCATCATCGTCAGGGTAGAAGATCTTGGGTTGTGAGGGCTGCGTGAAGGTGGTGCTCATAACCCCGCCTCGAGTCTCGAATACCAATGCGGACGATAACAATTTCAGTGTGCCACGTCATGGTCGGACAAGCCAGAGCGCTTTGCTCGCAGGTCGCACGACCAGACAGCCCTGCGCAGAGTCCGGGAAGTTACAACCCGATCAAGTCACGAGCCGTCTGCCGCCGCCTCTTTTTTCCTGAGGGTCCGTTGGGTTAGACTGCGTAGCATCTGGTCGATGTCGATTCTGTCCATTGTGAAGGAGAGCCATCGTGTTCTGGTGGATCGTTGGCGGTGTTGTGGTCCTGGTGCTCTTTTATCTGGCCTGGGTTTACAACCAGTTCGTCAGCCTCAACAAACGAGCGGATGGTGCCTGGAGCGACATCGATGTCCAGCTCAAGCGTCGTTGGGACCTCGTTCCCGCTCTGGTCGAGACGGTCAAGGGTTATGCGCGACATGAGTCAAGCACGCTGGAGAACGTGGTCCAGGCGAGGTCGCAAGCGACACAGGCCGATTCCTTGACGGCTCGAGGAGAGAGCGAACGAGGTTTGTCGACCGCGGTTGGCCGGCTTTTTGCCCTTGCTGAGGCGTACCCCGAGCTGAAAGCCAGTCAGAATTTTCAGGAATTGCAGAAGTCGCTGGTGGACATCGAGAACAACGTTCAGTACGCCCGGCGCTACTACAATGCGGTGATCCGAGACTTGAATACCCTGGTCCAAAGTTTTCCGTCGAATCTGGTTGCCTCGGCAATGGGTTTCAGCGAACGAAGCTATTTTCAGCTCGACGATTCCGAGCGTGCGGTACCCCGCGTCGAGTTCGATCGTAATCTCAAGCCTGCCACCGATGCCGGCGCGGAGAAATCGACTCCCGCCGGCTCGAACGCTGGACCGTCCGCCTGAGACAGGCCGATGGGAGGAAAGTGCAGTGAAACGGTCAAGAGCCCTGGCTGTCCTGGTGGGGTTGGTCGCTCTCTGCGCATTGGACCAGGCTCCGGCATGGGCCGATAGCGGCTGGTCCATTCGAAACTTCGATGTTCAACTTGTCATCAACCCGGACGCCAGCCTCGATGTGACCGAGACGATTGATGCCGATTTCTCGGTTCCCAAACACGGAATCCTCCGTGAGATGCCGATTCGCTACGCCGTGGGCATGCATCAATATGCGCTGCGGGTGAGGCTTCGCGAGGTGGACGACGGTACGGGACGGAATTACGAGAGCTCGGTTACTTATGAAGAAAACCTGATGAAAATCAGGATCGGTAGTCCCGAATACACGGTCAAGGGACCCCAACGGTATCGGCTGCGTTATCAGGTGGAAAGAGCCATCCTCTGGGAGGGCAACCATGCCTGGGAAAAGGGAAGCTACGCGGTGCTGCGCTGGAATGCCACGGGCACCGAGTGGCAAGTGCCGATCTACGCGGCCAAGGTAACGGCCCAGCTTCCGCGCGATCTCAACGACCTCGAGCTCAGTTACGATGCCTGGACGGGCTACTTCAACGCGCGGGGCAAGAACTTCACGAAACGGGCCGTCGACGCCCGGACGGTCGAGTTCACCACCGGTCTGCTCCAACCGCGGGAAGGGATCACCGTCGAGATCTCGATGCCGGCGGATACTGTCGCCAGGCCCGGTTGGAGGAAGGAGATCACTTGGTGGTTGGTCGACAACTTTCCTTATGCGGTCTTTCCGGCGACTCTGGTCTTCTGCTTTTTCTCCTGGTTCTTTCACGGCCGCGACCTGCCCGGTACCGGCACGATCGTGGTCAACTACGAGGCTCCAGACGGGCTAACACCCGCCGAGGTGGGTACCCTCGTTGACGAAGAGGTCGATCTTCGCGACATCTCCGCCACAATCATCGATTTGGCGGTGCGCGGTTACTTGAGGATGGAGGAGCTCGATTCGAGCACTTGGTTTTCCTCGGGCAGCGACTATCGGTTCATCAAGCTCAAGGAACCGCAAGGACTCAAGAACTTTGAGCTGAAGCTTTACAACAAGATCTTTGCTGGAAAGAGCAGCGTGACCCTGAGCGATCTTCAGGAGAAGTTCTACCCGGTGCTACCTCAGGTGAAAGACGACCTTTACCGGGGCCTGAGCAAGCAAGGTTTCTTCGACGGCAATCCGGAGACCGTTCGAGGAGCCTCACTTGTTCTGGGAGTCATGTTGGTCCTGGCGGTGCTCGCCTTGTCGTGCATGATCCAGTACGTCCTGATTGGCCGGGTCTTCTTCGTGCCGGTCATCATTGCGGGGGTTCTCTCGATCGTGGTGGTGCTGATTACCAGCCGCGTGATGCCGCGGAAAACGCGCAAGGGTCGAATCACCTGGGAGAAGATCGCCGGATTGCAGGAGTATATTCGCCGGGCCGAAGTCGATAACCTTCAGGAAAGCGAACGTCAGGGAATCTTTGAGAGATTGCTTCCGTACGCAATCATTTTCGGCCTGTCAAAGCGCTGGGGCAAGGCGTTCGCCGACCTCTATCGTCAACCTCCCGACTGGTACCAGCCGGCCCGACCGATGGACTTCTCGACCTGGATTCTTGTCAACGACATCGATCGCTCGATGTGGATGATGAGCCAAACATTCCCGACGCAGCCGCGCGTTCAGATCGACTCGGGGAGCGGTGGCGGCGGCTACGGCTGGTCCAGCGGCGGCTTCGGGGGTGGTGGATCGAGCGGTGGCGGATTCGGCGGCGGTGGGGGAAGCTCGTGGTGAAGAACCTCATGGGAAGTCAACAGGCATGTGCGCTCCTTCACGAAAGGCGGGAAACTGGAATGAATCGTTTACTCCGACAGTCGCTACACCGCATCATTTCTCATCTCTTGCTTACCCTTGGCTATGTCGCCCTGATTTCGGCGTACGCGGGTGCTGCTGAAGAGCCAGCCGCGTCACCACGGCCTTACGGACCGGTGCCCAGCGCCCGGCAGCTTCGCTGGCACGAGCTGGAGGCTTATGCGTTTCTCCACTTCAGTGTGAACACCTTCACGGACAAGGAGTGGGGCTATGGAGACGAGTCGCCAGACGTATTCCGGCCGACGGATTTCGACGCCGAGCAGATTGTCGCCAGCCTCAAGGCCGGTGGCCTGAAGGGTGCCATCCTCACCTGCAAGCACCACGACGGGTTCTGCCTGTGGCCCAGCAAGTACACTGAGCATTCGGTCAAGAATAGCCCGTGGGAGGGCGGCAAGGGCGACGTCGTCAAGGAGATCTCGGAGGCTTGCCGGCGTCACGGTTTGAAGTTCGGGGTCTATCTGTCCCCATGGGATCGCAATCACAAGGATTATGGCAGACCTGAGTATGTAACCTATTACCGCAATCAGCTCCGCGAACTTCTTACCGGCTATGGGCCGATCTTCGAGGTCTGGTTCGATGGAGCCAATGGTGGCGACGGCTATTACGGCGGCGCCGGACAACGCGACATATCGACCCCCGAACCTATTACGATTGGGAAAATACCTGGAACCTGGTTCGCGAGCTTCAGCCAGAAGCTTGCATGTTCAGCGACATAGGCCCTGACGTCCGCTGGGTGGGCAACGAGTCGGGAGTCGCCGGCGATCCCTGCTGGGCCACATTCAGTCCGGAGCAATACGCGATCGGCGGGACGCCCGGAGCGATCCTCAATCGAGGGATTCGTGACGGTTCGCACTGGCTACCCGCGGAAGTCGACGTCTCAATTCGCCCCGGCTGGTTCTACCACGCCAGGGAGGATGGCTCCGTGAAATCGGTCGAACGGCTCATGAAGCTGTACCTGGAATCCGTGGGTCGCGGTTGCAACCTGATTCTCAACGTGCCGCCAGACCGGAGGGGACGGATTCACGAGAAGGATGCTCAGGCGCTCCGCGAGTGGGGAAAGCAACGCGCGGCACTCTTTGCGACGGACCTGGCGAGGGAGGCGAAGGCATCGGCAAAGCATACACGCGGTAACAGCTCGCGGTTCGCGGCAGCGAATGGCGTGGATGGCAACAGCGAAACTTACTGGGCCAGCGACGATCAGGAGCAATCTCCCGAGTTGATCCTGGACTTGCCGCACCCAGTAACCGTCGGCGCCTGGCGAATCAGGGAATACCTACCGCTAGGCCAGCGTGTCGAACGGTTTGCCCTCGATTCCTGGAACGGCCGTGACTGGGAAGAGGTTGCCGCCGGCACCAGCATCGGCAGTCAGCGGATCATGAGCACACGCCCGGTCAATACGACCCGGGTCCGGCTGCGGATCGTCCAGGCGTCGGCGTGCCCGGCAATCTCCGAGCTGAGCCTCTTTGCCGCCCCGGGGTTCTGATACCCGTCTTTCTCTTCCAGACCGGCTGCCCGCACGTCAGTGACGAGGGTCTTGGGATGGGTCATGATATGCCCTAGACTGGGTAGGTCGTGCCTGGCTCGTGTTGCCCGCCCGTCGTGCGGCGGCCATCGAGTGGGCGGGATATCTCCACTGTCAGGGAGTTGATCGATGCGTTGTAACCCGAATTGCCGACGATGGCGTCATGTAAGCCAGACTTCGTGCTTTGCAATTACCGCGTTCCTTGCTGGTTTCTTGACCCCCGCGTGGGCCGACGTCAAACTACCGGCGCTCTTCACGAATCACATGGTCCTCCAGCGTGATCAGAAAGATCGCGTCTGGGGCTGGGCCGATCCTGGGGAGGAAGTCACAGTCACGATCAAGGACCAGACCAAGACAACCCAAGCCGGCCCGGATGGAAAGTGGCAGGTGACTCTCGATCCGTTGCCTACAGGCGGTCCATACACATTGACTGTGAAGGGCAAGAACACTCTGACCGTCGGCGACGTGCTGGCGGGTGAGGTTTGGATCTGCTCCGGTCAGTCGAATATGCAGATGTCCGTTTACGGATCGAACGACGCCGACCTGGAGATTCCAGCGGCGAATTTCCCTGGCATTCGCCTGATCACCGTGCCCAATCGTGGTACTCAGGAGCCGCAAAAAGATTTTCATGGCAAGTGGGAGGTCTGCTCTCCTCACACCGTGGGAGGCTTCTCGGCGGTGGGATTCTTCTTCGGGCGACAGCTTCATCAGATCCTTGGTGTCCCCATCGGGCTGATCAACGACTCGTGGGGGGGGTCAGCCTGCGAAGCCTGGATTCCGCGTGAAAAGCTGGCCGCTGATCCTGAGTACAAGCCCCTGATGGAACAATGGGAACAGATCGAGAAGAACTATCCGCAGAAGAAGAAGGCGTACGAGGAGTGGCAGGCCGCGGCCGCAAAAGCCAAGGCCGAGGGCAAGACTCCTCCCAGGGAGCCGCACAACCCGAATTCGGACATGCATGGCAACTTCCGGCCTGGCAATATCTATAACGGCGTGTTGCTGCCGACCATTGGCTACGGTATCCGAGGTGCGATCTGGTACCAGGGCGAATCCAATTCGGGCAGGGCCTATCAGTATCGGGATCTTTTCCCCTTGATGATCCAGACCTGGCGCGACCTCTGGGGCCAGGGCGATTTTCCATTCTACTGGGTTCAGCTTGCCGACTTCATGAATGAACGATCAGAGCCGGCCGAGAGCGCCTGGGCAGAGCTTCGCGAGGCCCAGACCATGACCATGAAACGGCTTCCTCGCACGGGAGAAGCCGTCATCATCGACATCGGTGAAGGCAAGGACATCCACCCCCGAAACAAGCTCGACGTCGGCAAGCGGCTGGCGCGGTGGGCCCTCGCCAAGGATTACGGCATCGGGATTCCCTGCCATAGCCCGATCTACAAATCGATGGAAAGACAAGAGAACAAGATCGTGCTCACGTTTGATCATGTCGAAGGTGGGTTCCGGCCTTTCGACGTTAAAGAGCCGCGTGGTTTCGCCATTGCCGGCTCGGATCGCAAGTTCGTCAAGGCTCAGGCCAAGGTAGTCGGACCCAACAAGATCGAAGTCTGGTCCGATCAGATTTCCGAACCTGCCGCCGTTCGCTATGCCTGGGCTGACAATCCGGTGTGCAACCTCTATAGCGCCGCGGGCCTGCCGACCACGCCCTTCCGCACCGACGACTGGCCCGGCGTGACGATCAACAACAAGTAAAGAGTGGCCATGCCGAGCTGACTGTGTTCCGTCCGATGTCGCCTCACCGCACCATGCGAAGCTTGGTTTGCAGTCCTGACAAGGGATTCGCCAAGCTTTGCTTGATCGCTTTGTCTGGATTCTCCGAGTTTTGGCCATGGAAGTGTGGGCTAGTGAATTCCTGAGGCAGAACTCAAGAGGACTCGGACAATGGACGCAACCCGGTTGAGACGAACACGTGACCGCGCACGTCAGGCTTGGTATGCGAGACACCGCCAGTGGCGGTTCGCCCGTTTCCTGGGATTTCCGGCGCCCGCGCCGATCTCGGGGCTGGGACAGAGCCGTGCTCAGCCCAGATCCTGAGTCTACTCATCCTTCTTGCCGTGATTCACCCACATCGACGGGGGGTATGCGAGTGCTCCAGCGATGGACTGGCTCCGGCCGGGTGAAGGAACTGTGGGAATCCGCTGAGCCAGGAAGTACCATTATCCGTTGAAAGTCATTCAAGGGAACCAATCGCCGCCATGGCGATTCATCTGCACAGCGCATTCTCATCGCGACGGAAAGGACCAGCGCCATGTCGAAGAGCAATGTGACGCGCCGCCAGTTCCTCAATCGATCGGCGGTCTTGGCCGGGGCGGGGTTTGCCATCGGGGGAACGCGATCAAGTGGACGGGTCATCGGGTCAAATGACACCATCCGGGTCGCGGTGGCCGGGCTCAACGGTCGCGGCGGGTCTCATGTCGACGAGTATTCGAAAATGCCCGGGGTGACCATCACCTATCTGGTTGATCCCGACACACGGACTTTTGATAAGCGAATTCATCAGATCGAAGCACGCGGCGGCCGCGCGCCCTCGACCACACAAGACATTCGCCGGGTCCTCGAAGACAAGAACGTCGATGTCGTGTCGATCGCGACACCCAACCACTGGCATGCCCTCATGACGATCTGGGCTGCACAGGCCGGCAAGGATGTCTACGTCGAGAAGCCCTGTAGCCACAACATCCATGAGGGCCGAATCGCCGTCGAAACGGCACGTCGCTATCAGAGGATTATCCAGCATGGAACGCAAGGCCGGTCAAGCCATGACTGGGCGTTGGCAGTGGCTGCCGTGCAGTCGGGTAAACTCGGCAAGCTGCTGGTCTCCCGCGCGCTCTGCTACAAACCTCGGGACTCGATCGGCTTCAAGCCGAACGCCAAGCCACCCGCCCAGGTGGATTTCAACGTCTGGCTCGGCCCTGCTTCGCAACAGGCCTATCATGCCAACCTGGTGCATTACAACTGGCACTGGTTCTGGGACTTCGGCAACGGCGACATCGGCAATCAGGGAGTCCACCAGATGGACATTGCTCGCTGGCTGATCCCCGACGGGAAAGGCCAAAGTGCGAGTTATCCCAAGACCGTGCTCAGCTTGGGCGGTCGATTTGGATATCGTGATCAAGGTCAGACGGCCAACACCCAGATCAGCATCATGGACTTTGGAGACACACAACTCATTTTTGAAGTCCGTGGACTCAAAACCGACGCTTACCACGGCGAGAAGGTTGGCAACATTGCCCATCTCGAAGAAGGAACAATCATCGACGGTAAGTTCTACCGCAACGGGAGCAGGCAGGGCGAGCCACTCTCGAAACTCGGCATCAATCCGGAATCGCAACCGGGACCAGGCAAGGGCCACTTCGGCAATTTCATCGAAGCCGTACGTAGTCGCAAGACCGAGAATCTGAACGCAGACATCCTTCAAGGGCACTACTCCGCCGCTCTCTGCCATCTGGCCAACATCTCTTACCGGCTTGGGACCGAGGTTCCCTTCAACCAGCCCGCAAAGGCGTTCGGCGACAACAAAGAGGCCGCCGAAAGCCTTAGCCGTGTGGAAGAGCATCTCAAAAACAACGGCGTGGCTCTTGATGGATTGAACTACCGACTCGGTCGGAAGCTCAGCTTCGATGCTGCCACGGAATCCTTCGAGGGCGACGCCGAGGCTAACGGTCTGCTGACCAGGCCGTATCGCGCACCATTCGTAGTGCCCGAGAGGCTCGCCTGATCACCGGACAGATGCGGGTAGTATTCGATCCCGCTTGCTGCCGAGGCTTTCGAGTCAGAGCGGCAAGCGGCCCCAGTTCCCTGTGAGATTCAGGATAGGCGACTACGACTCCAATCTTTTTCTAAGAAAAAATAGACAGCATGGCAACATAGAGATCAGCTTAAATTCTCGCACAAAGGAGGCCAACAAGAGGAATGCTCGCAAGGACTGATTTTCAGCGTCGTTCACCTCATGAGCTCGCGCCATGCGAGATACGCTTCAACCCATTTGTAACCCTCGGGTCGCGAATCGGGCAGTTCGAGAAGGCTAATATCAACCACGCGTGTTTTGCCTCTCTTGGTCTGACACACCGCGTTCACGGTGTAACCTTGCTTAGGCCATTCAAAGCGAGTGCACTCGACATCCTCTCCCTGGATGCGTGCTCGGAATGGGCAAGTGACCTCTTCTCTGATCATTCCCAGCAAACCGACGTATTCGTCGCTTTCATCAACGCTGTCGGTCGTGGCCTCATCAATCAGGGCCCGTAGTTCGGACCTGTCAAATCTGATCGAATCACTGGGACGCGGGCTAGATCGACTTTCTTGAAGCCTTGGGTTCATTGGAGTTCTCCAATCTCAGGTCACAATAAAGAAACGCAATTACCTGGGAAGGCAGTATCAGGCGTCCATCCACATCGTGGCGACGTTGAAATCCACTATACACGATCGCCAGCACGCTTTGCCTAATTCGGCAAAACTTTTGAAGTAAGAGGGCCAAATGCCCAGGGCCTCGTTTAAGCAGGTAAATCCCTTTCCTGCAAATCTTCGATCGATCCGGAAGACTCAATGTAAACAGATGTCAATCAAATGGCCCATTGAGTGATCGAATCCGGGAGTTGTTGGGACGTTTGAAAGTCGGACCAGAACCGTACACCTTCCCTTACATGGAAGTACTGCCAAGCCTCTGGACTGCACGGTTGCAAGCGTCCGGCCATGCATTCAAACCAGCTTCTAGATATTTACTAAGGCTGATGATACCTGGATACCACGGTTAGTTCAAGACATCAGTGAAAACCTGCGATGAATGCTCCAGTGCCGCGAGCAAGAACACTCCATTCCAGAATCTCAACAGACGATCATTGTTATATCCATTTCAAAATGGCAAATGTGCCTGACGTCCGGCTTCTTTCGGGCTTCGAGGTTGAACAGTCGCCCAGAGTGGTCAACCGAATGCAAGTGTCCTTTCGGCCTGAGGCTACGACAAATTGCTGACGTGCGGTTTGGATCTGCTTTGCTTGGATAATAAACGTTCCTAAACCTCTTCGCTGTTTTCCGCATTAGTTGCCCTGTACATTTCCTTTTTCTATTTTACGCCCTAGAATCTACTGTTAGTGCAACGATGCGGGAATCTCCATATTGCTCATGGAAAGGGCATAGACATGGTGCGTTTTCCGACCAAACTGCGGGAATTTGCAGACACGAGAATCTTTCACGTATCATTCCGCAAAGGTCGATGCACGCGCTTCAGATTCTATCTCCCGTCGCCGTTCTTCCTGGCCATCGTCTTGGTGTTTGTGATACTTCCTCTCGTCTGGACCTTTAGCGATGACTCATCACTCTCACCCGCGGCCCGAACGATCTTCAATCTGAATGCCGACGTGACCTCACTGGCAGTTTCCGCCAACGTCGAACATTTGGCCGCGACCTGCCGCGATCGACCTTTGTGGCTTTGGTTTCAGGGAAGAGAGGTGGACTGGAGTGAAATCTTGCTTCCCGAGCACCGGCCTGGTGGTACTCGGTCACTGGCGTTGTCACCCGACGGGATGACCTTGGCTGCAGGCAATGTGGATGGAACGGTTTCATTGTGGGACACAGCCTCAGGCAAGAATCGCGTGAATCTGCGCGGGGACCGGGATGATTCTCGGCGTCGTTTTTTCCCCTGCCGGAGACAGACTGGCTTGCTCTAGCACAGATTCGCGTATCCGCATCTGGGAGCTTGGGACATATCGTTTGCAGTCAACGCTAGAAGGTCATCGGGGTTCCGTCACCGCACTCGCGTTTTCCCCTGCCGGACGAATCCTGGCATCCGGCGGGGAGGATCACACGGTACGCCTCTGGGACACCGAAACCTCGCAGGAGAGTTCGCTCCTCTACAAGCACAACGATGTGATTCTTGCCGTCGCGTTTTCCCCCGACGGCCAATTATTGGCCTCGACAGCGCTTGGTGACGCATCCGTTCGCCTGTGGAATCTTCAGAAAAAAGAAAGTCATACGATTGTTCGCAGTTCGGTGAATACTTTCACGTGCATGGCCTTTACCCGAGACAGCCAGACAATCGTCACCGGTGATGAACACGGTTTGGTGAGATTTTGGGGCGTCGACAGCCTCAAGGAAAAGACCATGTTCCTGTCGCACGACGGATGGGTGAAGAGCCTGGGTATTTCGTCCAACGGAAAGAAGTTGGTAACGGCCGGTAACGATGGGCTTGTCAAGATCTGGGATCTGGCCGAGTTGTCTGCGGATCGCGGTCCTCGCCAGTGATTGGCAGCGCACCATCCGGATACGGTGCGCAGGCCGGTGCGCTGACACCGCGCAGCGTCTCGGCGATCTCATTCTCGCTCGCCAGGCTGAGCCAGCGCGAGATCCGCGACCGCTGACCGGAAAGCAACGCGAAGCCCTGCCGGGCCAGTGGGCGAAGGAGTGGATGCGCCAGGCGGTTCGCCCAGTCGCGATACTCCTCGAGCGCGAACAGGCACATGATCCACGCGTTGCCTTCGCGGTAAACGCCCCCCTCGTCGCAGACGACCACAAGTTCCTCCGCGGGTTCGCCCGGCTGGCCAAGGCCCGGAAAGAGCCGCCCGGCCAGGACCGACCCGGCCGGGATGAAGCTGAGAGGGACAATTGCCGGCTGCTGCATCAGCCAGCGCTTGGCCCAACTGCACAAACCGCACCGGGCGTCATACAGGACGTAGAGCTTTTCCATCGGAAATTCTCCTTCGAGCTCCTGGCAGGCGGCTTATTCGGCAGCGTTCCAGGAGTGGACCGGGGATACGAACTGCTCGGGGCATACCGGTGGCTTCTGGTTGCGCAGCAGCGCCTTGCGGCGCATCTTCGAGAACACGTACAGGTTTAAGAAATGCATCCCCCCGAGCACCAGCAAGACCAGACCCACCTTGGTGCTCATGGTCTCGATGGTCCCGGCCGGGTCGGTGGGCCGTGCGCCGTATTTCAAGGCAAGTGCAACGTAGCCGACATTGATCAGGTAGAAGCCAACCACCAGCAGGTTGTTGACCGCATCGGCCAGTGGCTCGTTGTGCATGAAGGTGTCGATCAGGAAGACGCGCCCATGCTTGGAAAGCGCCCGCGCGACCCAGATTGTCACCGAGATGCTGATGAACAGGTAGGCGATGTAAGCGTACACGGCGTACATGGCAAAGTCCTCCACGGGTCATGGATTTTCAGGAGCGTCGGTTCTCCTCACAACAAGAACCGCAGAGTGCGCCAGGACATTAACGAGGTTTGCCGGATTTCTCAAAAAAGGAGACTTATCGCTGATCCCGACTGATTCTGCCGCCTCACGCAACTGACAGAAGGCACATGACAAATGGTACATGGCATCCGACACCCGGCCTGCGTCATCTGGCATTTGCCATTTGCCATCCGGTATTTGTCATCGGGCCGGGTGATCAAACACTGCCGGCTTCAGCGAGGAATCTCGCAAAAAGGAGGAACTCGAGTTCCCATCGGATCGGAAACGATGGCCGCCTGCGGCGACCGGCCGCTATACTGACCAACCGATTCAAATGACCGGTCGCTCCCTCCAGGGCCGGACACGAGGGGCAACCCGTAGAACGCCAGGCCAGGCCTGAAACAGGGATCGACAGATGTGGCCAGATGCCAATGAAACAAAGCGGCTCTTGAAGCAGGTTGAGCAGGCCGACCCCTCTGCCGTCGACGAACTCTGGGAGCGTCACCGCCCTGCCCTTCGGCGGATGATTGGACTGCGGCTGGACCAGGTGCTGGGCCGGCGGGTCGATGCCAGCGACATTGTTCAGGACGTGCTTCTGAGAGCCAGCCAGCGGCTGGGCGAATACCTGCGCAACCCGGCCCTGCCGTTTCATCTCTGGCTCCGGCAGATTGCTCAGGACCAGGTGATCGATGCCCATCGCAGACACCGCAGAGCTGGCAAACGGAGCCTTGATCGCGAGCGGCCCCTGGCCTGGAATGGGGGTTCGGAATCGGCAGCCGACCGATCCTCGCTCGACCTCGCGGCTCGTCTTTGCGATCCGGCTCTCACCCCCGCGGCCGAGGCGCTGCGGGGAGAGTTGGAGCGCCATTTCAAGATGGCCCTCGACAACCTTGACGATGTTGACCGTGAAATCATCTTGCTCCGCCACTTCGAGCAGCTCTCCAACAATGAGACGGCTCAGGCTCTGGGGCTGAGCGAGGCCGCGGCCGGCATGCGTCATCTCCGAGCCCTCCGCCGGTTACGAGCGATCCTCGGCGAGACTCCTTCGCTGTGCTGACTCTGAACCACGGAAAGCGTCATGGAAACACCCCATCGAACCGGAGGATCGGCGGCCGATCCGACGCCATTGACCGAATCCGACGCGTCGCTTCTGGTGCGCCTGATCGACGAGCTGACTACGGCCGCCCGCCAGGGAGAAAGCCCCGACGTCGAGGCTCTTGCCGGTGAGCACCCTCGCCTGGCCGACGAGCTCCGCTCGCTGTGGGCAACGATCTGGTTCACCGAGTCGCTGGCGCGCGCCGAGAACCCGGAACTGCCGTCCGGCGATCGGACCGTCCTGGTTCCCTCGACAAACCCGTCGACCGATCCGCCCGCATCCTTGCAAGGGTCCGTGATCTTCGGCGATTATCAGCTTCTCGAAGAGCTGGGCCAGGGTGGAATGGGCGTGGTCTTCCGTGCCCGGGAGCTTGGCCGCGGGCGAATCGTGGCCCTGAAGCGGCTGCTTCGCGGCGCGGAGTCGAAGGCGCAGGATGTGGAGCGGTTCCGCGTCGAGGCGATGGCTGCCGCGCATCTCGCTCATCCCCATATCGTGCCGGTGTTCCAGGCGGGTGAACATGAGGGTCAGCCCTTCTTCACGATGCAATACATCGCCGGGACGACCCTGGCTCGGAAGCTGGCCGAAGGCCCGATGCCGGGACTCGACGCGGCTCGGCTGCTAGTTCCCGTCTGCCGGGCAATCCACTCAGCTCACGACCGCGGCGTCCTCCACCGGGACCTCAAGCCGTCGAACATCCTGATTGACACGGAGGGCCACTCCTACGTCAGCGACTTCGGCCTGGCCAAGCGGCTTGACCTTCCTGCCGATGCCTCACTAACTCCGTCGGGGGCCATCGTCGGCACGCCGGGCTACATGCCTCCCGAACAGGCCCGAGCTGCACGTGGCAGGGGTCCGCTCGGACCGGCATGCGATGTCTACAGCCTGGGAGCGATTCTCTATCATATGCTCACCGGCCGGCCGCCGTTTCAGGCTGCTAGCCCGGTTGAAACCTTGATGCTGATGCTCGAGCAAGATCCCGTCCCGCCACGGGTCTTGAATCCGCGGGTCAGTGCGGACCTGGAGATGATCACATTGCGCTGCCTGCAAAAGCAGCCCATTCTGCGCTACGGCAGCGCCGCGGCGCTGGCGGACGACCTCGAGGCGTTCCTGCGTGATGAGCCGGTTTCCGCCCGCTCGACCAGTCTGCCGCGCCCTGGCGGGCCGGTTGCTGGGAGAGACTCACCATGCCGGCGTGCTCGAGAACTGGGGCCAGCTCTGGATCTACCATAGCGTTGCTTTACTGGTCTTCTTCGGGGCGACGAACGCCTTGTCTCTGGCTGGAGTCACGGCTCGGTGGCCCTACGTGCTGCTCTTCACCGCGGGCCTGGGAGCGTGGGCCGCGCTCTTCTGGGCATTGCGCCGCAAGGGCGGACCCATCAGCTTTGTCGAGCGGCAGCTCGCGCATGTCTGGGGTTCGGGCATCGTCGCGATCAACCTCGTTTTCCTCGTGGAATGGCTGCTCGGATTACCCGTGCTCTCGCTGATCACAATGATTGCCGTCACCAACGGGATGCTCTTCATGGTCAAGGCGGGCATCCTCTCCGGGTTCTACTACTTCCAGGCGGCAGCGGTGATCCTGGCGATCTTGCCCATGGCATGGTTTCCCCGCTACGCGCCTTTGATTTTCGGGACGGTGGCCGCGGCCTGCTTCTTCGTCACCGGCTGGAAGTACAAGCTTCGTCGCCAGCGTCGAGAGCCCTGAGTGCCTGGCGAAGTGAGCGTCGTGGTCCAGGCCCGCCATTGGCTGGGCCCCTTGGTGATCGGGGCGGATCGTGTACAATAAAGGACTTGCACCGCATGGAGTCTGAAGGTTCGCAGCCGCCCTCGTCCAGCCCTTACAGGATGATTTTTTCCATGGCATTTGATCCGGCGATTCAGCGGCAGATCATGGGGCAGTTCGCGACCGGTGTCACAGTGGTGACAACCGACGGCCCGGCCGGTTCGCACGGGCTGACGGCCAACGCTGTCGCCTCGCTGTCGCTTGATCCACCCCTGGTGCTGGTTGCCGTGGAGAGGAAGACGCACTCCCTCGAATACCTCAAGGTCAATCGCTGCTTCGCGGTCAACATTCTGCGGCTTGACCAGGAAGACATTTCGCGGCGGTTCGCAAAGCCCGGCCCTAAGGATTTCACCGGTCTGTCGATCCAGACGAATGTGACCGGGGCCCCGATCCTGGCCGATTGTCTAGCCTTCGTCGATTGCCGGGTTGTGGAAATCCTTCCCGGTGGTGATCACGAAATCTTTGTCGGCGAGATTGTATCGGGAGAGTGCCTGGGCGGCCAACCACTCTTGTACCACGCGGGCAAATACCGCCAGCTTGCCGATTCACCGTGACTCTGAACAACGCACTGGCTCACGACGACCTGCCCTCTGGTCATCGAACCCATGATCCTGAAGATTCGCCGCCCCGCGATCACGCGAGCAGTCTGGGAACGAGATTCCCGTGTACGTCGGTCAACCGGAACTGCCGGCCCTGGAACTTGAAGGTGAGCCGCGTGTGGTCGAGACCGAGCAGATGGAGCACCGTGGCCTGAAGGTCGTGGACGTGTACCGGGTCTTCGACGACGTTGAAACCCAGTTCATCGGTCCTGCCTAATGTCAGGCCCGGCTTCACGCCGCCGCCGGCCAGCCAGATCGTGAAGGCTTGCGGATGGTGATCGCGACCCATGCTCCGCCCCAGCGCGGCGTTGGACTCAACCATCGGTGTGCGGCCAAACTCGCCTCCCCAGATGACCAAGGTATCCTCGAGCAGCCCGCGCTGCTTGAGGTCGAGAATGAGGGCCGCGCAAGCTCGGTCGGTCTGACCACACTGGGTCTTGAGACCACCCGCAACGTCTGAGTGATGATCCCAACCTTCGTGGTAAAGATTGACGAATCGAACGCCCCGCTCCACGAGCCGACGGGCGAGAAGACAATTCGCCGCGAACGAAGTTTTGCCGAGCTCGACGCCGTAAAGAGCGAGGGTCGCCGCCGACTCGCCGGCCAGATTCATCAGTTCCGGGGCGCTCGTCTGCATCCGGAAGGCCATCTCGTAAGAGTTGATCCGGGTTGTAATCTCGGGATCACGCACAACGTCGAGGTGGTGACGATTCAGGTCACGAATCAGGTCCAGTGAATCACGCTGTAACCGTCGATCGATACCGTCCGGGTTGGTGACATCGAGAATCGCGTCTCCCTTGGAGCGGAGAGGAACTCCCTGGAACGTGGTTGGCAGGAAGCCGCTCGACCAGTTCGCCGCACCGCCGCTGATGCCCGAGCCTGAAGACAGGACCACGAAGCCGGGAAGGTCCGATGATTCGGTTCCGAGGCCATAGCAGACCCAGGCTCCCATGCAAGGACGGCCAGGCAACGGCGAGCCGGTGTTCAGAAAGATCTGGGCCGGCGCGTGATTGAACTGATCGGTGTGCACGGACTTGACAATGGCCAGCTCATCCACGACCCGAGCCAGGTGGGGCAAAATTTCCGAAAGCTCGGCGCCGCACTGGCCATGACGCTGAAAAGAGTAGCGGGCTGACATAAGGCTGGCGTCAGGGCGGATGAACGCATAGCGCTGATCCTTCACGACGTCGGCCGGGATCGGCTGCCCGTCGTATCGCCGAAGCATCGGCTTGAAATCGAAGAGGTCAAGCTGGCTGGGCGCTCCGGCCATGAACAAGAAAATCACCCGCCGGGCGCGGGCGGGGAAGTGGGGTGGCCTCGGGGCCATCGGGTTGGCCGGATCGAATGGAGCCGGCGTTACATCGCCCAGGGCTCCCCTACCCTGTGCGCCGACAAGCAGGGAGGCCAGTGCGATCTTGCCAACGCCCACTCCACAGTCCCGGAAGAAATGCCGGCGCGTGCGGTCCAGAGCTCCTGCTGTCGCGGCGTTCTCGGTTGTGCGATTCATCGATCAGCGAGCCCGACGCGGGCAGCCTCCTCATTCCTTTGTGACAGTCTCATCAAGATTCAGGATCACGCGCGCGACGATCGTCCATGTAGCCAGTTCCTTGACATTCATGGCGACTGGCGGAGCAAGCAGCGGAGTAGGAGGCGGTTGCGCTCGTCCCCTTGCCAACAATCCTGACCGCGTCCAGCTCGCCGGACATGAGCCGGGTGCGCTGATCGTTGACGAACGTTTTGAGCTGGGCCAGTTCCCCGGGATTCGGCCCGTGCGCAGGCAGAGCCGGAAGGTTTGGCAGATCCGATCTTCATCGCACGCGTTCGGGACTTCCGTGAGGACCCGTAGCGACAGGGCGCGGGCTGCCTCGACGAACACCGTGTCGTTGAGCAGAGTCAGAGCTTGAAGCGGTGTGTTCGACCGTTCGCGGCGAACGCAAACCGTCTCCGAAGTCGGGGCGTCCATCGTGATGAACGCTGCATAAGGCGAGGTGCGTTTGAGGAACGTGTAGAGCCCCCGACGATAGCGGTCGGCGCCCGTGCTTGCCGGCCACGGCGTCATGCCATAGGCAAGCGAACTGACGCCGTCCGGCTGTGGTGGGTAAACGCTGGGGCCGCCCATGGCTGATGTTAGCAGTCCGCTGGCGGCCAAGGCGATGTCGCGCACGGTCTCGGCCGGGACGCGGAACCTTGGCCCGCGTGCCAGCAGCTCGTTCTTCGGGTCACGCGCCAGGAGCTCGGCGCTGACGCGGGAGCATTGACAATAGGTGGCGCTGGTAACGATCAACCGGGTCATGGCTTTGAGGCTCCAGCCCTGGCTCACAAACTCGGTTGCGAGCCAGTCCAGGAGCTCGGGATGCGTGGGACGGGCTCCCTGAGTGCCAAAATCCTCGGTTGTGCTGACCATTCCCCGCCCGAACAACGTCTGCCAGGTCTGGTTCATCACCACCCGGCCGACCAGCGGGTTTTTCTCGTCGACTAGCCACCTTGCCAGCGCCAGGCGGTCGCGACGGCTGCCTGGCGGGAGCGCGTGGAGCACGGCGGGTACGCCCGGCTCGACGGCTTCGCCCAGCTTGAGAAACTCGCCGCGCTTGTGAACCTGAGTGACTCGGGCGTGCTCGGGCCGCCGCTCTTCCAGCACCATTGTGGTGGGAAACCTGGGCAATAACTCCCGCAACGCGGCAATCGGTTTCCGCGCCTCGGCAAGCTCGGGCGCGACCGACAGATAATACCGCTTGATCAGGTTGACCTGCTCCGCCGAGCGTTTCTCCGCCGGGACCAGAAGGATCTCTTCCGCCTCGGCGAGTATCCCGGAGGCATTCACCGGAGCCGGGTCGGTCGTCGCTGACACGCGAAAGCGGCCGATCGTCATCTGGTGGATGAACTCCTGGTGCATCGTCAGATGAAGCTCCGTGCCCCGGCCGTCGCCCAGCGCGTCCTTCAGTTCAAAGACGGCGGCATGCGGTCTGCCGACCTGACCGCTCACGCTCCAGCCGGTGTCGGTGACCCCGTCTATGGCCAGCGCTGCCGCGCGGCCCTTTGCCGCGTAATCCTCGCTCGCCCGCCGGAACACCAGTGCTTGGGGCCGAGCCTTGTCCCCAGCAGGCGCAACGGTCGCCTGGAATTCCGTGAGCAAGAAATCGCCGACCTGGAACAAAGGTGCCCGGCCGGGACCCCCCTCGGGGAGGCTCGGGTCATTGAGCACTTCAAGCCGAATTGCCGTGATGCCCTTGAGATTGGATGACACGACAAGTTCATATACGTCGTTGTTCGGTTTATCGCCGCTCACCAGAACCGATCCAGCCGGCTGAAGCGTCAATGTGGCGTGCTTCCTCGAGAACAGGCGTGAAGGCTTCAGGATTGACCATCGCACCGGCCGGATCGTCTTCTCCCATGCCGTTATTCGCGCGTTCAGGCTCTCTGGACCCTTGGTGGGATAGCGTTGGTCCAGGGCCGCCTCGAGTCCTCGGATCTTGGTCTCGATCACGGCGCGCTTGCGGGCGATGTCTGGCTCAGGGATCTCCATTTCCGGCTCATCGGCATTATTGAGGAAGGCGAGCAGCCGATAATACTCGCGCTGGGTGATGGGGTCATACTTGTGGGAATGGCACTGTGCGCAGCCGATGGTCAGCCCGAGCCAGACGGTGCCGGTGGTGTTCTGCCGGTCGATCATCGCGGCGTAACGGAACTCCTCGACGTCAATGCCCCCCTCCTCGTTGACCATCGTGTTGCGATGGAATCCCGTGGCGATGCGGTCTTCGAGGGTTGCCCCGGGGATCAGATCGCCGGCAATCTGCGCGATGGTGAACCGATTGAACGCCATGTCGCGATTGAACGCCCGGATGACCCAATCCCGGTAGGGCCAGATCGATCGCTCTCGGTCTTTCTCGTAGCCGTTTGTGTCGGCATAGCGGGCGCGATCCAGCCAGTGTCGGCCCCAGGATTCCCCGTATGAAGGCGAACCCAAAAGCCGCTCGACAAGCCGCTCGTAGGCGTCTGGCCGGCTGTCGGCGAGAAAGGCATCGACCTCGGCGAGCGTCGGCGGAAGGCCGGTGAGGTCGAGACTGAGCCGCCGGATGAGCGTGGTCTTGTCGGCTTCCGATGAAGGCGTCAGCCCTTCCTTTTCCAGCCGCGCCAGCACGAAGTGATCGATCGCGTTTCTGGGCCATTCGGCATTCTTGACCGTCGGAAGTGGTGGTCTCCGAGGCGGTCGGAATGACCAGTGCTCACTGGCAACCGCGGGGTCCGGCTGCATCGGACCAGAGAGATCCTTGATCGATCCAGGCTCGAAGAAGACCAACCTGGGCCGCCGAAAGAGGGTCACCGGCGTCCTCCGGAGGCATCATGTTCTCAGCATCGAGCCTGGCGACATACCGGATCAGCCGACTCTCGGCGCTTTTTCCCGGAACGATCGCCGCGCCGCTGTCGCCGCCAGCCAGGGCTCGTTCCGGGACATGCAGGTCCAGACCGCCCTGCTGTTTCTTGGAACCATGGCAGCGATAGCAGTTCTTGGTCAAGATCGGCGCGATGTCGCGGGTGAACTCGATGGTCTGCGAGGCAGGCGGGGGAAGCGTGTGTGTGGGAGGCTCAGCGTGGGCGACTCGGGGAATCTCCGGGGAGAAACTTGCGCAAACAAGCAGGAGGCGGATCGCCAGCCTCCTGAGCGCCTGACAATTCCGAAGATCATGGTCCATGGTGGGAACCCGATTCAGCGCTGGGGAGGCAGTATTCCATGCGGCTCTTCTTGCCATCGGCAGGTCGATGCTCTGAGGTTATCCAGTATATGAGAACGCGCTGACAGCTCTCCAGGCGTAGATGCTTCGGATCTCCCCGTAAACCCGCCAATGTGCCGGCTAGTCGGTCTTGACCTTGCCTTCAAAGAATTCCTCGATCGTCTCGTCCCGTCGCTCTGCAAGCACATGATTGGCGAGGCGCTGGATGAATCCCTCGGAGAGTGCCTGGGCGGCGGCACGGAAGATGGTCTTCATGGCCTCGGCTTCGTCGATGGTCAGATCGCGGTCCAGGACCTGGCGGCCGATCGCCGTCGAACAGGTTTCCACGACCTGGTCTGTGATCATTTGAGGCTGAAGCTGGGGATCAGGCATGGTGGCACTCCGGACTGAGGAGGCAGTCAAGATGTTCGACGCATATCAACTCGTAGCGTAGCCTTGCAACAAAGAGAGGGCAACACCGAGTCTGGCCGCCTGGTACAATCCAGTGTTCCAACACATTGGTCGTGACTCTGATCCCTTCGCTCGGCGAGATGAACTGGCCATGAACGGTTTTCACGAATATGCCCTTGTGCGGGATTGTGAAGATGCCGGCACGCGATCTTGCCGCCGGTTGTGCCGGTTCGCTGGCCTCGTGATGATGATCGCCGTCCAGTCGATTTTTTTCTCCGTTCGGGCGGCTGAACCGGCCGATTCATCATCGCCGTTCCCCTCCCTTCCAAGGCAAGGTCTGGCAATCGAGAATCCTGACCGCGGTGATCGGTCGTTGCTCTCTCTCGATCCTGTCGCAGCGCGATGGGTTGCCGGTATCTGGACGATGCCCGCCAAGGACGAGAGTGTTAACTTCAAGAACGGCCAGGTTCGCCGCTGGCAACCTGTCCAGGCAACACCTGACGGGACGTTCAACCTGGCTGGCAGGGGCAGCTACCTGGCCATCGAGATCACCTTGGACGACGAACGCGTCTTGATCCTCGAAGCCTCCGGACATGTGATGGTTCAGGTCAATGGCGAACCACGCGGCGGCGATCCCTATGCTCATGGTTACGTCCACCTGCCGATCTTGCTTCGCAAAGGGCCGAATGTGCTTCTGTTTCAGGCCGGTCGCGACCATCGGATCACAGCCCGGTTGCGTTCGCCGGCTGCTTTGGCGGTGCTTGACCCGGCTGATGTCACCACGCCGGATCTGATCGTGAACGAGCCGGTGAACACCGAAGCGTCGATTATCGTCATCAATGCCTCGCAACTCTGGTGCGACAATCTAGCAATCGTCAGTCGGCTACCCGGTGGAGATTCTGTCCACACGAGCGTACCTGCTCTGCCACCACTCTCGGCTCGCAAAGTCGGCTTCCGGCTCACCGGCCCTGCGCCCGGGAACCGGGAAACCTCGCAGTGAACTTGAGTCTCCGTGGACACGCAAGCTCTCCCGCGGAGTCGTTCCATTCCGCGACCCTATCTCTGCGCCTGCGCCAGCCCGAACAGGCGCGCAAGCGAACCTTTCGAAGCACGATTGACGGCAGTGTTCAGTATTTTGGTCTGGTTCCCGCGCGCTCCGATCGCGCCATTGCCGGCGATCCGGGAAAGCCTCCACGCCGCCCGGGGCTTGTTCTGACCCTCCACGGAGCGGCCGTGGAAGGGATTGGACAGGCCGAGGCCTACGCGCGAAAGCCGGGGCTGCACATCGTCGCGCCCACGAATCGCCGGCCTTACGGGTTTGACTGGGAAGACTGGGGCCGTCTTGATGCGCTTGAAGTTCTCGACCTGGCACAGCGAGAGCTTCAGACCGATCCCCGACGAACCTACTTGACCGGGCATTCGATGGGTGGCCACGGCACCTGGCATCTTGGCGTGACCTTCCCCGACCGGTTTGCGGTGATCGCCCCAAGCGCGGGGTGGATCAGCATGTGGTCTTATGCTGGAGCGAGACGCGCTGAGCATGCCAGTCCCCTTGAGCAGCTTGTCGGACGCGCGGCTAACCCCAGCGACACGCTTGCCCTGGTGCGAAACCTTGGCCCACGCGGGGTCTATGTCTTGCATGGCGACGCTGATGATAACGTTCCGGTCAGCCAGGCGCGGCGGATGCGTGAAGTCCTGGGAACTTTTCATCCCGATTTTGCCTACCATGAACAGCCCGGCGCGGGCCACTGGTGGGGTTCCCCATGCGTCGACTGGCCTCCTCTCTTCGCCTTCATCGACGAACATTCGCTGCCAACCGCCGAGGATGTGCGACGGATCGATTTTCTCACAATGAGTCCAGGGGTTTCGGCCCGCGCCGACTGGGCAACCATCGAGGCCCAGGTTCACTGTCTTGCCCCAAGTGCCGTGCATCTGACGGTGGATCGTGACCACCGGCGCATTTCTGGAACCACCGAGAACGTGGCGCGGCTGGTGTTTGATCTTACACAGGCTCTGCCTCGAGATAACGGTGCTGTTGAGATAGCGCTCGATGGGCAGAGCCTGCACGGACTCCGCCCGGCGAGCGGGCCGGGCATGGGCCGAATCTGGTTGAATCGTCAGGAATCAACCTGGTCGGCCTCGAGCGAGCCTCCTTCGTCGGCGCTCAAAGGGCCGCATCGCTATGGCCCCTTCAAGGAGGCGTTTCGCAATCGATTCGTCCTGGTATACGGAACCAGGGGAACTGCTACAGAGAATGCCTGGGCGTTTGCCCGGGCACGCTACGATGCCGAGGTCTTCTGGTATCGCGGCAATGGTTCTGTCGATCTTGTGTCCGACGTCGCTTTTCTCGACCCGGCCCGGAAGGCGGAGTTCCAGGACCGTAACGTGATTCTCTACGGTCATGCCGAAAGTCACGGGGCCTGGCCCGTACTGCTGGCTGGCAGTCCGGTTCAGGTCCGGCGCGGAGGTGTGCGGATCGGCCGCCGCGAGCTCTCCGGCGATCACCTGGCTTGTCTCTTTGTGCAACCTCGTCCTGATAGCACTCAGGCCGCGGTCGGCGTCGTCTCCGGCACCGGAATGAGCGGATTGCGGCTCACCGAGCGGCTTTCTTACTTCCTCTCTGGTGTGGGCTATCCCGACTGTATCGTTTTCAACGCCCCCGACAATCCGCGCACGGATGCCGCCCTTCAGGCCGCGGGGTTCTTTGGTACCGATTGGGGTGTCGAATCGGGAGACTTCGCTTGGAAAGATTGACGAGCGGTTCACGGTGTGTGCGTTATTCGTGAGTCCTGCCGAACGGTCCAGGTTTGCTGGGTGCCACTGTCGGATGTGAGCGCGATACTCGCGGTGAAACCCTCTGGTCCGGGCCGGAGAGTGATCGCCGGCTCGCGAGAGCCCGCGGGCAGGGGTGGAAGATCGAGTTCAGCGATCTTGTCGGCCCACCTCTTGTGCTTTTCGTAGAAACGCTTCTGCGCGTGATAGACCTCCATCAGGCGCCTGCGGACTGGCTGAGCGGGATCGGGATGATACTTGACGCTCCCGGGAGCCGCTGTCGAGAACTGGACGAAGCCCCAGGTTTCAGGGCGGTGCATGTCGATGACGCCTTGAGGCGACCACACCCAGTTGTCCTCGTGGGTGTTGGGAATCTTCAGGTACTGACCGTCCTTGACCTCATGCCGCCACTCGACTCGCGAGAAGTCGATGCGCCACTGGTCGCCATCGCGCGGAGGCACGGGGCGATGGGCGTACTTGGCAAGTGCCTTCCACGGGAAGGCAAACTCGACCGACCAGGACCGGTCCTTGTCGTTGGGGTTGTTGAGCGATCCCTCCACATGAACGGCCGTTTTGAGCTCGGGAATCTCCCAGGCGTTCACGGCCGGTCCACCATCGCGATAAGGCTTCTCCAGAAGAAGGTCCCACTCGGTGTTGAGGGCATTGATCTCGATCTCATAGTACTCGTGGTTATCACCATCGGGATCAATGAAGATCTCGAAATCATTGTCTTGAAAAATGACCGCATCGTGCTGAGTCAAGGTGGCCCAGACATGTGGTTCCTCGAGCTCGGCGGCAATGTAGAAGTACTGATCGTCCCAGAGCATCTTGGCCCTGGTCTGATACCTCGGAAGGGACTTGCGATTGCCCTCGATATCGACGAAGGTGTCGGTCCATGGCGCGGCTTGCCAGGCTTTCTCGTCGAGTTTGCCATCGATCGTGATCGGCGCGGTCGCGTGGTGAGCGACGTAGCCCTTGGGAAGCGCTGGGGCCTCGTCCGTTAGCGTTTTGCGCTCAGCCGATGCACGCTCCTTGTCCGCAATCGGCTTGAGAATCTCGGCCAGCAGATCGGGTTTGGATTCATCCCGGACAAGCTTTGGATATTTCGGCCCATCGGCATAGTCGATCGTGATGGTCTTGAAGCGATCTCCTTCCAGCATCAGCAATTCGATCTTGTGGGCGTTCGTGCTCTCAGCCAGGGCGTCCTGGAGCCGGCGCGGGCTGAAGATCCGACCGTTGATTCCCATGACCTTCATCCCAGGAGCCAATCGTGATTGATCACCGGCCATGCCGGGAACGACATCTGTGATTTGACCGTCGCTGGTGAAGGCGAGGCCCAGCGAATGCTGTGCCGAGATGCCGCCTCGGCCGCGAGTACCGTTATGGTCGGAAGGGCTGGAGGTGTACTGAAGCCGATAGCCGAGCCGACCAACCAGGTCGAGCGGCAGGGCATCGAGTGGACGACCGGTTCGCTCGATCAGCAACCGTTCCCAGTCGAAGTCGGCCGTTGCCTTGAGGAGTCGGACAATCTCGCCGACGTCATAGGGTACCGTATCACCGCTGGCGGGGTTCTGACCCAGGAATTTCCGGCAGAAGTCATCAAGGCTGCGCGGCACCTTTGGTTTGTTGCCGGATGATGGCGTCGGCTTCCATCCACAGAAGTGCGCCCTCGAAATAATAGTCCTGGTCACGGCGCAGCTCGTTCCAGTTGGGGCTGCTGGCGCGAAGCAGATGAGAGGCCACGGCCGTGTCTTCGAGCGATCGCCATTTCCGGCCGGCCCGGAGCATCAGACTACCGATCGTCGAGGTCAGTGTTTCGCGGTACTCCGCGGGGTTCGCCAGCCCGCTGCGGACCATGATTACCTCGCCGAGATACTCGGTCAAACCCTCGTAGACCCAGAGCAGCGAGGTTTGCTGGGGCGTCTGGAAATCCGCTGTGCACTGGCCGGCGGGCCGGCGATACTTGCCGCACCAGGAATGAACGTATTCATGGGGAATCAGGTTTGCGATCCAACCTTTGCGGCTGGCACCATCGATAAGGTCGCGCTCGCGCACGCCGTTGAGGCTTGACGAGAGATGCTCCAGACCGAGATGGCCCAGCTCATCACTGCAGGTCACCAGGAAATGAAACTCGGAGTAATGGCATGTTCCGAACATGGCACCAGCCTCGCGGACCATCCGGCTGTAGAGCTCGATCACTTCGGGAGAGAGCTGGAGTGCTGCCGGCGATTCCGATGCAATCTGGAAAAAGGCTGGCGGATTGGGTCCGGTCGCCAGCGGGATGGTTCGAAGGTGCTCGCCCGCGATCAGGGGCGAATCGGCCAGCGTGGCAAGGGAGACGGGCTGGAACGTGATTGACCCCTCTTTCTCCTGGCGCGACTTTAATGCTGTGGCATACCTCCATCGCTCCGGCAGCCGCAGCGCGAGGTGAACGCGGGTCTCCTGGGCCGTTGGGCCTTCGGGATAAAGCAGACAGGTCGGCCAGTTGATGATGCCCACCGAGCCATTTCCGAAGCTCAGGTGTCCGCTGGCATCGACGGCCGGTGCGTTGCAGATGGTATCGAGCTGGATGTGGATTTCACGGCAGCCTTCCGGGACGATGCAACTCACGCGATAAAGCTCCAGCGGGTCGCGGTGCCAGGCTATGGTCCTGCCGTCATCCGTGGTCAGCCTCAACCCTCCCACGGTGTCCAGGGGACCGCATGGCGCATGCGTGCCCGGAATCCACTTCGGGTACCAGAGAGATAGCGGACCAGGTTTACAGGCGATCTTCAGGTTCGTATGCAACAACCGCCGGGGTAAGTCGCGTGCGTCGACTTCGATCCGCAGATCGCACTCCGCGGCCTTTGCCAACGTCTGAAAGACGCAGGAGATCATGAATAAGTAAAGAAGAACCCAAAAAATCCTCCCGCAGGAGTGACGGGTTAACATTCGGGAAACCCTCAGACTTCGCAAGTAAGGTTCGACGACGGAGCATTCGCGGGGCCATTCTCGTCCGGGAGAACTTCTATCCTAGTGGGCGAGCAATCCGCTCGCCAGGCGAACGCACGGGCGTTGCATTGCTCGAGCCGCCCGCCGATGATGTTCGATCACACGGCATTTGCGCAGCCGCTGCACACCGGCCTCTCTCTCAGGAGTCTTCGCCATGCTTTGTCGTCTCGTCTTTCTCGGAATGGTCCTGCTCATCGCCGGATTGAACCTGATGGTCCCTTGCGAGATCACCAACGCGGGCGAGCCCGCGGTCACGCCGTTACGGGCAGGCATCATCGGCCTGGACACCTCACACGTGACGGCCTTCACCCAGCTACTGAACGACCCGCATCCCCGCGCGGAGTTCGCGGGAGTTCGCGTCGTCGCGGGTTACCCCGGGGGCAGCCCGGATATTGCCTCGAGCCGCGACCGGATCGCTGGTTTCACCAAAGCACTGCACGAAAAATACGGGGTCGAGATCGTCGGTTCTATCGACGACCTGCTCAAGAAGGTGGACGTGGTCTTGCTCGAAAGCGTGGACGGAAGGCCCCATCTCGCCCAGGCTCGTCCCGTCTTTCAATCGCGCAAGCCGGTTTTCATCGACAAGCCCGTGGCGGGGACGCTGGCCGATGCGATCGCGATTTTCGAACTGGCCCGGGAGTCCGGTACTCCTTGCTTCTCGAGCTCGTCGCTCCGGTTTAGCGCGGGAGTCGTGGGGATGAAGAAGAATCCCAAGCTGGGCGACGTGATCGGCTGCGATGCCTACGGCCCCTGCCATCTCGAGGAGCATCATCCCGACCTTTACTGGTATGGAGTTCACGGAGTCGAATCACTCTTTACCATCATGGGAACCGGCTGCCAGTCGGTCGCGCGCATCCAGACGGAGGGAACGGACCTGGCCGCGGGCGTCTGGAACGGAGGCCGGATCGGCACATTCCGCGGCCTCCGCCAGAGTCCGGCAGAGTACGGGGCCACTGTCTTCGGCTCCAAGGGTATCGTCACCGGCGGTAGTGACGTGGGCTACGAACCGCTGCTGGTCGAAGTCTGCAAGTTTTTCCGGACCGGCAAACCTCCGGTCTCCGCCGAGCAGACGATCGAGATCTTCGCTTTTATGGAAGCGGCCGACGAGAGCAAGCGTCAGGGAGGCAAGCCGGTCACGCTCGAGACCGTGATGTCCAAGGCCAAGGCCGAACTCGCGACTCGCGGATCACGATGATGCCCATTTTCTCAATCGGATGCGACTCTTGAAGCACGATACGCCTTCCAGCTCGATCGACCACGGGACGATGCGCGAGGAAACTCCCGCGGGGCAAGGGCAGCCGACCAGGGTTCGTTACGGCGTCCTCGCCTTCCTGGCGGCGATGACTTTCGTGCTCTACCTCGACCGCGTTTGCATTGGCCAGTCAGCTACGGCGATCAAGCGAGATCTCGAGATCTCGGATGCCTGGATGAGCTGGGTCTTCAACGCATTTATCATCTCTTATACGGTCTTTGAGATCCCGACCGGACGGTGGGGCGATCGCTATGGCTCGCGTGGGGTGCTCACGAGGGTCGTTGTCTGGTGGTCGTTCTTCACGGCCTTGACAGGAGCAGCCGCCAGCCTTTCGATGCTGCTGGTCGTCCGTTTTCTGTTCGGAGCCGGAGAGGCTGCGCGCTGCCAAACGCGGCGCGTGTCCTCAAGGAATGGTTCCCCGAGTCGACGCGCGGCCGGGCTCAGGGAATCATCACGACCGCCATGATGATCGGTGGAGCCGTCTCACCGCTGGCCGCGCAGAAGCTCATTAACACGGTTGGCTGGCGCTGGACGTTCGTGGTTTTCGGTCTGACAGGACTGGCCTGGGCGTTATCGTTTTACCTCTGGTTCCGGGACGACCCGGCCGAGCATCCGGCAACCAACGCGGCCGAGCGGTTGCTGATCATGGCCGATGGCGACCGGACGCGCAAATTGCGCAGCGGTGATATTCAGGCCCACGGCCCGATTCCCTGGGCGAAGGTGTTCCGCAACAAGAACGTCTGGCTGCTCAGCGGAACCATGATCACGATGGCGGGCGTCTACATGCTGACGACCTACTGGTATCCGACTTACTTGCAAGAGGGTCGGGGCGCGACCGCCGATCTTTCTAGCTGGCTCTCGGGAATGGTCCTTGCCGCCGGAGCGTGCGGCTGTTTCTTAGGAGGTTGGTTGACCGACTTTCTGCTACGAACGACGGGCAACCCACGATGGAGCCGTACGGCCCAGAGTGTATTCGGCGCGGGGCTGGCTGCCTCGGGCCTGCTGGCAAGCGTCTTCACTGGCAACACGGTGCTGTCCTCCATGATGGTCGCCATTGCCTGCTTCGGCTTGCAGCTCCAGTTGCCTGCCTGGTGGGCGTGCGGCACCCAGATCAGTGGCCGGCACCTGGGAGCCCTCATGGGGATGATGAATATGATCGGCAACGGAGGAGCCGCCATCCTCCAGACGCTCTTCGGCTATTACGTGGGAATGATGAAAACCTGGGGTTACACGGGCCGGTCACGATGGGACCCCGGATTCTACATGTACGTGGCCGTCGCCTTGCTGGGAATGGCCCTGTGGAGTCAAGTTGATCCCGAAAAGGTTGTCGAGAATCAGGAAGAAGCCGGTGAATTCGCGCCGACCGAGGCAGTCGCTTGAGTCGCTCAGTCGCGCATTTGCTGTCTTAGATTTGATAAGGGGGCAAGTCATGGCAGACGAGAAGCATTCGGAAATAGCAAGCGGCCCCGAGTGGACCTTTCTGAGCAACCATGCCCACGTTCTGCTTTGCATCGCTCGGGAACCGGGGATTCGACTGCGGGATGTGGCGGAACGAGTCGGCATCACGGAGCGTGCGGTGCAGCGAATCGTTGCCGATCTGGAGGAGGGCGGGTACTTGTCGCGGGTTCGCGAAGGAAGGCGCAACCATTACGAGGTTCATGCGGATCGACCGCTGCGCCATACGGTCGAGTCACACCGCGAGGTGCGTGGACTGCTCGACCTGATTATTGGGCCGGGCGCAGCGGTCAAATCCGGGCGTGGTCGATAGCGGCGAGAAAGACTCAAGCGGGAGACGGCGTGCGGCTCATACCTCCAATCGCCACGGCGAGCGCATTTCGCGAGCAACCATGGCGTTGCCTTTTTCGGCTCTCGGACCGACGAAGTGCTCGGCAACCGGATCCCAGAAAAGCGGGATGCCCAGCCGCAGCGCGATCGTACCGATGTGGCAAACCGAGGCCGAGCGGTAACCGACCTCGACATCGCAAATGCAACGCTTGCGGCTGTGGATGCAGTCCATGAAATTGCCCATGTGATCATCAGACTTGTAGAGCCGAAGGGCATCCTTGGGCAGCGGTTCATCCAGCAGTTTGGGGTCGCTGGCTTCGATCCGCTCGCGGTTCACGAAGATCCAGCCCCGATCGCCGATGAATCGGTTGCCGTTTTCTCCATCACTGGTCGTGATCAGGTGCGCTCCGTTCCCATAACCATAGGTCACGGCGAAGTGAGGGTGGCAGTTGTAGGAATTCGGCTTGCCCGACGGGGGCACTCCGGTGGCTGTCACCGACACGGGCCCAGAACCGTCCATGCCCAGGCCCCACTGGGCGATATCGTTGTGGTGAGCACCCCAGTCGGTCATTTTGCCTCCGGAATACTCGTACCACCAGCGAAATTCATAATGGCATCGTTCCTTGACATAGGGGATGTCGGCTGTGGGGCCTTTCCACAAGTTCCAGTCCAGGCCCTGAGGAACGGCGACTTCGGGAAAGGGGCCGCCGATCGGATTATCGCCGATCCGGGCCTCGACGGTGTGAACCTTGCCGATCCGGCCGTTGCGAACAAGCTCGCAGGCCAGGCGATATCGGGCATTGGACCGCTGCTGGCTGCCCGTCTGGAAGGCACGATCATATTTCCGGGCGGCCTTGACCATCGCCTTGCCCTCTTCGATGGTCAGGCTCAGGGGTTTTTCGCAGTATACGTCGCAGCCATGCTTCATCGCCGCAATCGCGGTCAGGGCGTGCCAGTGATCGACTGTGCCAATCGTCACGGCGTCGAGCTTCTCGCTGCCGAGCATCTCACGAAAATCGGCATATTGATGACAATCCTTGCCGATCACGTCGGCGGCCTTCTTTCGCCGTTCCGCATCGACATCGCAAACTGCCACGAACTTGACTCCGGGCTTGCGCTTGGCGGATTTCATGATGCCCGTGCCTTGCCCGCCAACTCCGATGGCTCCCATGACGATCTGGTCGTTCGGGCCGCGCCGGCTGGCCTTTCGCACGCTGGATTCTCTCTCCTGCTGAGCCGCCATGAGTTCCCGGGCATACCAGAGCGGCAAGCCCGCGCCGATCGTCAGCGCGGCCAGGGACCGATCGATGAATCCACGGCGCGACAGGCCTTTGCAATTGATCTCCATCCTCATTCTCCCTCTTGATCAGGAACCCAAATCCAACGCGATCATCCCCGGCCCAAACCCGAGGCATTGCGTCACGACCAATCTTCGAGAATGATCCTAGCATTCCCCATTCGGTGATGAAACGTCCCGGCTCCGGCTTACCTGGCAGGTCCAGGCCAGGGCCGCTATACTTCGAGGAATCAGCCCGATTTACGGAAGTTGCGCCGGGTCGTGCCCCACCTGACCGGAATTCGTCACGGAGTTTCAACATGCTTGGTACCGCCGTCTGGATCGCTGCTCTGCTAACCCAAGCAGGGCACGATGTGCCGGCCTCGGCCCCACCTCGGTCCCTCGATTCTCGTCTCGTTTTCGAGCAAATCGCAAAAGAGCCGCAGATTGTCACGCCCACGGGCCTGGCGGTTGACGCTCGCGGAAGAGTCCTGGTCATCGAGAGCCATACACACTTCCGGCCCAAGGACTATGCGGGGCCTCCCGCGGACCGCATCCGCCTTTTCGAGGATGCCGATGGCGACGGCCGCTTCGAGCGCGTGAGCACGTTTTTCGAGGGCACGAAGATGACCATGGGCCTGAAGTTCGCACGCGATGGCAGCCTCTTCGTCGCCACCCGCAGCGCGCTCTATCGACTGGCGGACCGTGACGGCGATGGCAAGGCCGACGACGTCTCCCCGGAGCGACTGCCCACGCCCATTGTCCGCCTGGACACCCCGGGCGATTATCCGCACAACGGGCTCTCGGGCTTTGCATTCGATTCCGGGGACAGGGTCTATTTCGGGCTCGGTGAGAACCTGGGAGCCGACTATCGGCTGATCGGCAGCGATGGGACGACCCTGGCCGGCGGTGGCGAAGGCGGCAACGTCTATCGGTGCCAGCCCGACGGCTCGAAACTCGAGCGCATCGCCACCGGCTTCTGGAACCCGTTCGGTCTGGCCTTCGACCAATTCGGACGTCTTTTTGCGGTGGATAACGACCCCGACTCGCGGCCTCCGTGCCGGCTCTTGCACATCGTGGAAGGGGGCGATTACGGCTATCGATTCCGCAACGGCCGCAAGGGCGTGCACCCGTTCACGGCCTGGAACGGCGAGCTGCCCGGGACCTTGCCCATGATTGCCGGAACAGGAGAGGCCCCTTGCGGCGTGCTCTCCTACAACGCGAACTTCCTGCCCGCGGAATACCAGGGCATGCTGCTGGTGACCTCCTGGGGCGATCACCGGATCGAGCGGTACCGGCTCGAACCCCGCGGCGCCTCGTTTCGCTCCGTGATGGAGCCGGTGGTCGTCGGCGGTGAGGATTTTCGCCCCGTCGGCATCGCCATGGCACCCGATGGGTCGCTCTATTTCAGCGATTGGGTCGACAAATCATATGACTTGCATGGCAAGGGTCGAGTCTGGCGGCTCAGGAGCCGGGAGCACGCCCCGAAAGCAACGTCGCCTGTCGTGAGCACGCCGGCTCCCGCAGCCGATTCCACGCCCCTGGTTCGCGCTGAGGCTCTGCGACACACGGCCGACCCGGCAGTCAAGAACGATCTGCTCAAGGCACTGGAGAGTGACGACCCATTCCTCCAGCAAGCGGCCCGCGAGGGACTGAGACGGTCGCTGCCATTCACCGCGATCGTGGACCTTGCCACCGACCCGGTACCCGCCCACCGGCTTGGAGCGCTCTTGATACTGAGGGACTCGGGCCGGCCCGACGCGCGTTGTCTGGTGCAGAAATTCCTGGAGGATGTCGATCCCACGATCCGGTTCGCCGCCATCCAGTGGATTGGCGAGCAACGTCTGGCGGAGTATCGTCCGCAGTTGCTTCAGGGGCTCTCCTCGGGAACAGTCACGCGCGAAGTCTTCGAGGGGACGCTCGCGGCCCTTGAGATGCTCGATGCGAAGAAGCGGTCCCCGCGCGAGGAAGCCTCGGGCGACGATTACATCGCCGCGCTCCTGACAGACCCCCGGACACCAGATGCCGCCATTCGCCGGGGACTGCGTCTGCTTCGTCCCGATCACCCGGTTTTGAATGTCGACCGTATCGGCCGGCTGCTCGCCTCAGCCGACGAATCGATCCGGATTGAAGCGGTGCGAACGCTGGGAGCCGGCCTTCTGCCACAGCGGTTCGATCTGCTCGGTAAGATTGCCGACGATTCACAGGCATCCCTGCCGCTTCGCGCTTGGGCCGTAGTCGGTCTGGCCGATGACGCGGCCGCCCAGCGGCAACGGTTGCTTGCCCTGGCGAGGAGCAGCCAGGCGCCGCTGCGACACGAGGCCATTCGGTCGTTGCGGGGCCTATCTTTGACCGGCTCCGAACGGATGACCCTGACCGGTGCCGCGCGCGAAGACCAGGAATCACGCCTGCTGGTGGACTCGTTGCAAAACCACTCCAGCCGCACTGACGGCAAAGCGGGCTCGTCGCTGGAAACCGGGCTTCCACCCAAGACCGATCTTCAAGCCTGGCTGACGCGCCTCGAAGGGCCGGCTGATGCCGCGGCCGGCGAACGGGTCTTCTTTCACTCCAAGGGACCAGTCTGCTACCGTTGCCACCAGGTCGATGGGCGGGGTGGACGCGTGGGACCGGACCTCTCGCGACTGGCAAAGGGCATGGACCGCCGCAGGCTCGTCCAGTCAATCCTCCAGCCCAGCCTGGAAATTGCTCCCCAGTTCGTGGCCTGGTCGGTTGCCCGAACCGATGGGACCGTCTTCAACGGAGTGCTTGTCGGCGAGACGCCCGAGGGCAAGCTGACCTTTGCCGATGCCGACGGCCGCCTGCTCGACGTGAAGCCCTCGGACATCGAAGAGCGGAAGTCTCAGACCACATCCATCATGCCGGATAACGTCGCACAAGACCTGACGACCCAGGAATTTCGTGACCTGCTGGCGTTTCTCCTCGCGAACCGGCAGTGATTAGTTCGTGGCGATGCTCCGTAGTCCGTGGTCATCGACTTGAGAGCAGTCCCCTCAAGAATACCAGAATGAGCACAAGAACACGTCCGACACCGATCATCCAGCGCCCTCCCGGCCCCCGGCAGCACTGGCTCTCGGGAAACCTGCGGGAGTTCGCCCGTGATCGCCTGGGGGCCCTTACTCGGTGGCATCGCCAGTATGGCGATATGGTGTGGGCTCGATTTGGGCCCAGATCGATCCTTTTTCTCAACCATCCCGACCTCGTCGAAGAAGTACTGGTTGCCCAGAATCGCAAGTTCATCAAGCATTACCGCCTGCGGAACGCGCGGCGAACCCTGGGCAACGGGCTCTTGACCAGCGAGGGCGAGTTCTGGCGTACCCAGCGCAAGCTGGCTCAACCCGCATTCCATCGCGACCGCATCGCCGCTTATGCCGATGTGATGGTTCAATACACCGAGCGCATGTTGGTGTCCTGGAAAGACGGGCAAACGCGCGACGTTCAGGCCGACATGATGCGGCTGACTCTGGAAATCGTGGCCCGGACTCTGTTCGCCGCCGAGATTGGCAACGACACGATCGGCGCCAGTGCTGCGATGGAAACGCTCTTGCACACCTCGATGAACCGGATGGGCCGGCTGATCCCCGTTCCCGCCTGGCTTCCTACTCCATCGAATATCGTCGTCGAACGGGCGGCTCGGCGGCTGGACGAGATCATCCTCTCCATCATTGCCGATCGCCGGCGCAGCGGCGAGGACCGGGGCGACCTTCTGTCGATGCTCTTGAATGCTCAGGATGAGGAAAGCGGCCGCCGGATGACCGACCAGCAGCTCCGCGACGAGGCCATGACGCTCTTCATGGCCGGCCACGAAACCACGGCCAACACGCTGGCATGGGTCTGGTTCCTGCTGGCGAATCATCCCGAAGCCGAGGCCAAGCTGCACGCCGAGCTCGATACGGTGCTGGCTGATCGTCCTCCCACGGTAGCCGACCTGTCTCGGCTCACGTTCACCGGCCTGGTGGTCACCGAAGCTTTGCGCATCTATCCCACCGTCTGGATGGTGGGGCGAGAGAACATCGAACCGGTCGAGCTGGGTGATTACACGATTCCGACGGGAACCACGATCTTCATGCCCCAGTGGACAATCCACCGCGATCCGCGCTGGTTCGACGAGCCCGAATCGTTCCGCCCCGAGCGCTGGGATCAGGGCCTCCAGGATCAAATTCACCGCTACGCCTACTTCCCCTTCGGCGGCGGTCCCAGAATCTGCATCGGCAACAACTTCGCCCTGATGGAGTCGGTCTTGCTGCTGGCGACGATCGCCCGACGATTTCGTCTGCGGCTCACGCCCGACGCCGTCGTCACGCCGCTACCCAGCATGACCCTTCGCCCCGCTCACGGGGTGAACGTTGTCGTGACTCAGCGACAATGAGCATGCTAGACTCGAAGAGTTGCTGGTCGTCCACACTCGATCGGGTTTTCCAAGAGCGTTCTCGAGACGCCACGGTGACATGGCTCAAAACCTTGGCCCCTTTTCCCTCGAACGAATGGTGCATGCCGTGGAGAAAGTGCGCGAACGACTTCTGCGGGCGACGGCCGCCCTGGAAATCGCTTCGGTCCCCTACGCTGTGTGCGGAGGAAATGCCGTGGCCGTCTGGGTCACGCGGGTGGACGAAGCGGCGGTTCGCAATACGCGATATGTTGATATCCTGATACGCCGATCAGACCTCGACGCAGTCAAGGCGGCTTTGGGAGCGGCCGGTTTTGAGTACAAGCACACGGCTGGTCTTGATCTGTTCCTCGATGGGCCAGGTGCCAGACCGCGAGATGCCGTGCACATCATTTTCGCTGGTGAAATGATGCGTGCCGAAGAGCTGTTGCCTAACCCCGATGTGACAGATTCGGTTCCCTCGGGTCAATTCCGCGTGCTCGATCTCGAAGCGCTGGTGCGAATCAAGCTAACAGCGTTTCGCGACAAAGACCGAACTCATCTTCGGGACCTGCTGGACGTAGGGTTGATCGACGAGAGCTGGTGCGGGCGATACCCCGCCGGGCTGGCTGCGCGGCTCCAGGCGCTGATTGACACGCCTGGCGGTTGAGCGGTTGCATTTGGTTCGCGTTCAGGATGTCATTAATCCATCGCAAATCCTCGCGACCCGCCATCCGGCTCAATCAGCGTCTCGCCGGTTTCGAGCTTCTGGAGTTCGACCATATCGTGGTAATGGCCGCCCGCGGTCATCAGCTCCTGGTGCGAACCAATCTCGACGATGCAGCCGCCGTCGAGAACGAGGATGCGGTCGGCGTGGCGAATCGTGCTCAGCCGGTGGGCGATGACGAACGAGGTCCGACCGTGGAGCAGGCTGGCCAGGCTCTGCTGGATCAGCCGCTCGCTCTCGGTGTCGAGGTTGCTTGTGGCCTCATCGAGAATGAAGATGCGCGGGTCGGCCAGGACGGCGCGGGCGATGGCCAGGCGCTGGCGCTGCCCGCCGCTCAGACGCACGCCGCGCTCGCCGATCAGCGTCTCGTAACGGTCAGGCAAGCGCTCGATGAATTCGGCGGCATTGGCCGCCTCGGCGGCCTGGGCAATTCGCGAGTCGGTGGCCCACCGATCGCCATAGGCAATGTTCTCGGCGATGGTGCCGTCGAACAGGAAAACATCCTGCTCGACGATGCCCAGCAAGCGGCGATAGCTCTCGACCTGGATGTTGCGCAGGTTTGTTCCGTCCAGGCGGATCGCGCCCGTGCTGGGATCATAGAATCGCGCGATCAGGTTGCACAGAGTCGTCTTGCCGGAGCCGCTGCGGCCCACGAGGGCGATCGTTTCTCCGGGCTCGATGTCCAGATCGATGTCGCGGAGCACTCGGCGGCTGGTTGCCGGATAGGCGAAACCGACCTTCTCCATGGTGATCCGGCCGGTGACCGATGCTTTGCGGACCGGCCGGTGTCCGGGGCAATCGGCCATCTCGCGAGGCTCTTCCAGAAGGTCGAGGACCCGGTCAAAGCCTGACAGATTGTTCTGAAACTGCGTGACGCTGGTCGCCAGAACGGCCATCGGCTCCAACAGCATGGTGAGGTAGACCAGGAACATCATCAGGTCACCCAGCGAGAGCCGGCCATCGAGGACTTGAAACCCGCCGTAGAGCAGCAGGACCACCGTGGCCATCGGCAGCACGAATTCCCAGAGCAGCTCGATGAGCCGTGAAAGCCACCAGACATGAAGCTCCAGACGGTTCATCAGGTGGTTCTCGCCCATGAACCGGGCCGATTCGCTCTTCTGGCGGCCAAACGCCCGCACCACGCGCATGCCGCCGAAGACCTCGGTGGTCTCGCTGTCGATCTCCTGCCGCTGCTTGCGAACATCGCGATAGAGCGGGCGGATTCGCCGATTCCAGATCAGGTCGGAATAATAGACGCCGGGCACCAGGCAGAGTGAGCCCAGGAGCAGCCGCCAGTCGACCCATGCCAGTACCACGACCCCGCCGAGAAACTGAACCACCGTGCGCCAGGGATTGAAAAGCATGCTGAAAACCAGCTCGCCCACGCCACCTGCATCCTCGCGCAAGAGACTCGAGGCGCCCCCGGACTTGAGCTGGTAAACCCGATGCAGGGGAAGCCGCATCGCGTGCTCGTAGACCTTGCGACGGACGGCTACCTGCACGCGTTTGGTGGTCCGCGTCGCCTGCCAGCGGCTCCAGAGCCCGATCAGGGTGCCAACGACCGTGATCGCCGAAACCACGCCAACCAGTAGCAACAGCCGCAGCCTGGGCGAATCGGGAATCGCCAAGGGGCTCATCCGTTCAATACTGGGGGGCAGCGGGCGAGCCGTGAGCACATAATCGATCACGATCTTGGTCGCCGCGGGGGGAACGAGTTTCAGCAACGTGGCCGCCGACAGCGCCAGGAGCGCCAGGGCGATGGGACGTCGATGCCCACTCAAGATCCGGTAAAGCTCCCGGTAAAGAACCGGCAGCGATCTGTGCCTGCCCGTGGACATCGGTTCGCCAGGCGCACGCTTGCCGACATCAAGTTGAACTTCGTCGCGAGGCTCCTGTGCCTGTCCGCCTGGCTGCCCGGAGGGTTTGCTCTTGAGCCGCTTCCGGTAATCTCGCAGGTACTCCTGGAACCGCTGGCGGCTGCCGATCCGTCGGTGAAGTGACAAGGAATCGTCCTCTCGCGTTGTTTCGGTCCCGGACGGCGACGGCACACGGGCGCCTCGCGTCCTGGCTCTCTCTGATATTGTAGAGGATCGGTCGAGATCGACGAGCGGAAAGCCGGGGGGACACCGACGTCGTACGCTCCAGTTCGGAAGCCAGTCCACTCGGGGATAACGGCCTTGATCTGGTTATTCGGCTCGGCGACGTTCTTATCGGCCCTGCTGCTTTTTTCGGTTCAGCCGATGATCGGCAAGATGGTTCTGCCCATCATGGGGGGATCTCCGGCAACGTGGAACACCTGCATGGTGTTCTACCAGGGAGCGCTTCTGGCCGGTTACACGTGGGCTCATCTCGGCTCTACCAGGCTGGCACTTCACTGGCATTGCATTGTCCAGATCGTCCTCCTGGGTTCACTCTTCTGGTTTTTGCCGATCACCATTCCCGCTGATCTGCAGGTGCCTGTTTCCAGAGGTATTGTCCCGGCCCTCTGGCTTTGCAAGGTTCTGATTGTCGCCGCGGGACTGCCGTTCTTCGTGATCGCAACCATGACACCGACCCTGCAAAGATGGTTTTCCCAGTGTGGTCATCGCTCGTCAAGCGATCCCTACGTGCTTTATGCCACCAGTAATGCGGGAAGTCTTCTGGGTCTCTTGTCGTACCCCTGGATCGTCGAGCCCTGGCTCAGCCTGACGCGGCAAGCCAGTGTGTGGGCGACAGGCGCGGCGGTCCTCGCAGTCCTCACGCTTGCTGCTGCTGTCTGGGCCTGGCGGCGTGAAGTGCAGACCGCGATGCCGGCCAATGAGAACCGGTGCGCTGACGTTGCAAGAGGCGGATCTTCTTCAAGGCAAGTCGGGAAGTGGATCTTGCTGGCGTTTGTAACCTCGAGCTGGCTTCTGGGTGTGACGGCCTACATCTCCACCGACCTCGCGCCCGTGCCCTTGCTCTGGACAGTGCCACTGGGTATCTACTTGTTGACCTACATTCTCGCATTCGCTCCGGGATCGGAACGATGGACCCGCGCTGCCGCGGCCTTGCTGCCTCTGTTGGTTGTTCCCCTGGTCATGGTGCTGGGAGCGGGGTTCACGCATTTGTTCTGGATTCCGCTGCACCTGCTCGCTTTTTTCGCTGGAGCCCTGGCTTGCCACTGCAGGCTTGCGGCCACGCGGCCCGGGCCCGAGCACGCGACGGCCTTTTACCTGGCGATTGCCCTGGGAGGCGTTCTCGGGGGCTTGTTCAATGCGCTTGTGGCCCCCCTGGTCTTTGACCGCCTGGTGGAATACCCTCTGGTGATCGTCCTGGCATACCTGGCGGCGCCGGGTGGCATCCGGCCGCTCGAAGCCCGGCGCCCAGGCGGCCGGCTCCTGGATATTGTTTTGCCAGTGCTGATCGCCGGGCTGACAGTGTTGCTGGTGGCAGGTCCACGGGAGCTCCTCGATTCGGTGCCGGGCCTGCTGGCCATTCAATTGGCTTGTGGGCTGGGAGCGTTCGCCTGCGTCACGGGCCTGCGCCGGCCTGTCCGGTTCGCCCTCACGGCGGCCGGAGTTCTGCTGGCAAGCGGCCTGGCGCCCGAACCCGGCGGCCGCGTGGTCGATCGCCAACGCGACTTTTTCGGCACGCTGAAAGTGCTCTACGACCCTCTAGCCAACGTCCGTCGTCTGCTGCACGGAAGCACACTGCATGGGCAGCAGAGCCTCGATCCGGAACGGAGCCGCGAGCCTTCGACGTATTTCACGCGATCGGGCCCGATCGGCCAGGTTTTCGCGGCCAGCGAACCGGGTCTGCTATCGCGCCCGGATGCGCGTGTGGCGATCGTGGGACTGGGGGCCGGCACACTCTCCTGCTATGCCCGGCCGGGCCAGATCTGGACGTTCTACGATCTTGACCCCGCGGTCATCCGGATCGCCCAGGATCAACGATATTTCACTTATCTATCGGACTGTCGAGATCGCGGGTGTCGCGCTCGACATTATTGCGGGTGATGCGCGGCTACGGCTCCAGGAGGCTGCGGATCGGCATTATCAGCTCATTGTACTCGATGTTTTCAGCTCGGATGCCATACCGGTTCACTTGCTGACTCGTGAAGCCTTTCGGGTCTATCGAGCGAAGCTTGCCGAAGGAGGGCTGCTGGCTTTCCATCTGTCTAATCGCTATGTCGATCTTGACCCTGTCATGGGCATGCAGGCCAGTGTCTCGGACATGGCCTGCCGGGTGCAGTACGACCTTGAGCTGACGGACGAGGACAAGCAACTCGGCAAGCAGCCTTCGATCTGGGCGGTTCTGGCGCGAAGCGAGTCCGATCTGGGAAAACTGGCCGCCGACCGACGATGGCAGTTACCGCGGCAGCGCCCTGGAGCGAGACCGTGGACCGATGATTTCTCGAATCTCGCCTCGTTCCTGATCTGGAGAGGACGACGCCTCGCGGCCCCGGCGTTCGCCCCGCGCGCTCCGGGAGTCACTCGTCCTTGATCTTGCGGACCAGGTCGGTCGTGCTCAGACCTTCCAGCCGCGGGCAAATAGCAACCCGGCCGCCGTATGACTCGACGACATCGCGGCCGACCACTGTATCCGGCGTGTAGTCGCCACCCTTGACGAGGACATCGGGCCGGATAGCTTCGATCAGATTCAGCGGGGTATCTTCGTCGAAGAAGACGATCAGGTCGATGAACGGGTAGAGCGAGAGCATGTAAGCCCGCTGCTCCTCGGAGACGTAGGGCCGCGAAGCACCCTTGAACCGCTGGACCGACGAGTCGGTATTCAGCCCCAGGACGAGGAAATCTCCCTGGCTCCGGGCATATTGCAAGAGATAAGCATGTCCATAGTGCAGAATATCGAAGCAGCCGTTGGTGAAGACCACCTTGCCGCCGGCCTGCTTGACCTCGCGGGCGCGCTGACGGGCCGAAGCCACGTCGGCGAGCTTGACCATCCGTTCGGCCGATTCGCTGCTTGCCTCGGCGATCAGGTGAGCCGTCGAGATGGTGCCGACGCCGAACTGGCGAACGACGGCCCGGCCCGCGAGGTTGGCCAGTGCGCAGGCGTCGGCCATCTCAATTCCGGAGGCCAGGGCGATGGCCAGGGTTGCCGCCACCGCATCTCCGGCGCCCGTGACATCGAAGACGGCCACGGGAACCGTGGGTACGTGTGTATGGACGATCGGGCCGCCGGCCTGCAGACGGCGAAAGAGCGAGATTCCTTCCGACTCGCGGGTAATGGCCATGGCGCCTCGGGTCTGCTCGACGAGCAGGCGGCCGGCCGCTTCAAGGCTCTCCATATCGGTGATCGGCCGCTCGGCAGCCAGCGAAGCTTCCTTGAGGTTGGGGGTCAGCACGGTCGAGCCGGCGTAACGGCGGTAATCACGCCCCGTCGGATCAACGACAACAGGTGCTCCCTTGCGACTGGCTCCTTCGAGGGCAGCGGCGATGACCTCGGGACACAGTACGCCCTTGCCATAATCTTCCAGAATCACGGCGTCGGCCTCGGCCGCAGCCTCCCGGGCGGCTTCCGCCAGCCTGGCCCGTACCCCTTCGTCCGGATTAGCCCGCCGCTCCCGGTCCACTCGAAGAAGCTGCTGATTATGAGCGATGAACCGGGTCTTGACAGTGGTCGATCGGCTCGCGTCGGCGACGAGGCTGTCGCGGACGTTGGGATGCGACGCCAGCAGCGCCTGCAAATCGGCGGCGGCTGGATCGGCACCGATCAGCCCGACCATCCGCACCCTGGACTCCAGGCCGACAACCTTCATGGCCACGTTGGCGGCGCCGCCGGGCATCTGGAACTCGTCGGTCACGTCGAGAACCTGAATGGGTGCCTCGGGGCTGAGCCGATCGGCATTACCCTTGACGTAGTGATCAAGCATCACGTCGCCGATCACCGCGATCTGGCACGGCCGCAGTCCCCGGATCAGCCCCTCGAACTTGTTGTTGACCGCACTCATGGCGAAATCATGTCTCCTTCCCCGATTGCTCGGCAAGCTGGCGAATACCCTCCTCCAGCGAGGTTGCCGGCTGGTCGTAGCCGGCGGCGCGCAACCGTGTGATGTCAGATTCGGTGAAACTCTGGTACTTGCCGCGTAACGAGTCGGGGAACGAAATGTACTGGATCTCTCCCCGGCCCAGAAGCCCGATCACGATACGGGCGATGTCGTTGAAGCTGCGGCTGGTACCCGTGCCGACGTTGAAGATCCCCTGCTTGGGCGGGCCCGCGGCGAAGAACAGATTGATCGCCACCACGTCGCCCACGAAAACGAAGTCGCGCCTCTGCTCGCCGGCCCCGTAGCCATCGGTCCCGTCGAACAGCCGCGCAACGCCTGTGGCCTTCAGTTGCTGGTAGAGCTGCCAGACCATCGAGGCCATGCGGCCCTTGTGCGCCTCACGCGGGCCATAGACGTTGAAATATCGCAAGCCGACAACCGTGCTGGTGATTTGCGGCATCATCCGCCGCACGAGGTTGTCAAAGAGCAGCTTCGAATAGGCATAGACGTTCAAGGGTCCTTCGTGGTCGGGAGTCTCTGCGCAGTGACGCGATGAGCCGTATACCGACGCGCTTGACGCGTAAACCAACGGAACGCGGCGATCGAGGGCCCAGTGGAGCAACTCCTTGGAGTAGGTGAAGTTGTTGTCCAGCATGTACCGGCCGTCTTGCTCGGTCGTATCGGCACAGGCGCCTTGGTGCAGGATTGCCGTCGGCTTCACCCCGGGAGCACCGCGGCCGACGAACGCACGAAACTCGGCGCGGTCCATGTAATCGGCGATCTCGCAGTCGCGCAGGTTGCGAAACTTGTCGCCCTGAGTCAGGTCATCCACGGCCAGGATGTCGCGGACCCCGCGCTCGTTGAGCGCGCGGACCACATTGCTTCCAACGAACCCAGCAGCGCCAGTCACGATATACATGAGGAAAGAATCCTGGAGTGAATCACCTGCGGCCCGTCCAGTGCGAGAGGCCAGCCGCCGGGGTTGAGACCGGCCGGAAGGCCCGTTCCAGCAGCTCACCCTGGCGGGATCGGGAGCGTTTCGCGGTACAGGAAGGACATCCCTTGCGGGGACCTGCAAAAGAGGCAAGCTCACGCCCTTCAGACATCACGAGCGTGCGAGCCCGGGACCGAAGCCAAGATAACGAGTTCATCCACACGTCGCAACTGCCGGTGAGATCACGAAACAGTGATCGCCTGGTCAGATTGCCCGGGTTGTTCGGCACGCTGCCCCACTGCGGTCTCGCGCCGAATGGACCGTCATTCAATGGGCGCTCGACGGAACAGGCTCCGGGGCGTGAGCCCTCGTGGCTGAAGGGGGTTTGGCGAGCTTTTCGTTGCTGTTTCCAACGGCCATGATGATCGAATCGACGAGCGCATCGCGCAGGCGACGCTTGGGTCGAGCCGCCGGAAACCGGCGGGTGAAGTCGGTGTGGCCAGCGTCGAGGACCGCGAGAACGGTGCCCAGGCCGGGCAGCGACTGATCTTCCAGGGCGACCATTCCGTCGTTCAGTCCGTAATAGGTACCCAGGTACCACCCCGTGACGCGTTGGAAGAGCGGATGATGTGACGGGCTGGTCTGGCTGGTCACGTAAAACGTCCTGGGGGCGACGATCGGCACCGCCTCGCTCTGAGATTTGAGGATCTCTTTCCAGAAGCTCTCGGAATCCTTGCGATTGAGCGAGGCGATCGCAACGTGCGTATCTTGTTTGAACAGGTAAGGCTCGGCGCGGCCGATGGCCTGCCCCATGAGCCGGTATCCCGTGGGCATTCGCCGATCCATGGCCGCTCCTTCCCCGGCGACGTAGTCGGCGACGGGTGTCCCGCCGAAGGGTCCCTGGATCAGAAACATCGCGTGAACGTGCTGCTCGAAGAACTTTGGATTCTGCATAGCAAACACGAGAGCGTCGCAGGCTCCGCGACTATGGCCGATCAGGACGAGCCGTTCGGGCCCCTGCTCCGCAATCGACTGCAGCTCGGTGCGGACCGCCCTGGCGTTCTCGTCGATCGTCTGCTGCGAATCCGGCTTGATGAGATGGATCGACGATCGCGGTATACCCCTGGACCGCAGCTCCTTGACATTCTGCGCAAAGTATCCGGGGATCTTCTCGTTGAACAGGCCGCAGATGAAGACATAGCGAAAGCCACGTGCGCTGTGCAGGACCGGTTCCGGAATCTCCAGTCTGCCCTGGTGCGCCGTGTCAAACCAGCCGCGAAACTGCTCTGGCGTGACGCTCGGCGCCGTGCCGGCCATGGCCGGCGGAACGAAACACAACGCGAAAAACGCCAAGCACTCTCTCACAGCAAGCTCCTTCAGATACGGTAAGCGTCCGCCGGTTTCCAGGTCTTGACCGTTGCGTCCGCCTTGTCCACTTCTCCTGACGTTACCCCGACCAGCCCCTTGCGGCAAGCAACCTTGAACCGAGCACACGGTCGTCTAACCTGCGTTCACTTGCCAGGTCGGCGTTCCTGGCTGTCTTGCGTTTCTTGCTTTCTTATCGAAACCTAATCTATTTCAGCGGTTGCGTCGATCTCAAAAAGCGTTGCCCGGCAGATCCGCAGATCCTTGACGACACACCACTGCTCGACGGCTTCATTGCTCACGGGCCACCGTAAATACCCTTGAACTCTGAAGATCGGGTAGAGTTTGGATTCAGCCGAGGACTCAAAGAGCGTTGGGACGACCCCTCATGATAAGCGACTCTCCAGACCGGAGTGCCGGATACTGCTCGCGCCGGAGGATTGACCCGCTTCCCGGCGACAGGCGATTCCAGCTTGACTGTAAACGCACTCGCCGGACAAGATGACGCACGGAGGGGGGGAATGCCGTGTGGCGTATGACAATGTTACTGCTCTGCCTGATTGCGGCCGTGTCGGGAGCACCGCTCCGACAAGCCGAAGCGGCTAGCGATTTCGCCAGGTCGATCGGCGAAGTCGACACGGGCGTTATCGAGATCCCGGACGGTGGCATTGGCGACGACTCTGACGCAGCAATCACGGCGGGGAACTCCAGCTTTTGGCACACGACTGTAGTGGTGAGTTATGTTCCGCCGGGACACCTGAGCCCGACCCCTCTCGCTCCATGGTTTACCTCCTCGCAATTCCAACCCCTTCCACGGCGATTCCCCGCAACCCGGCACCGATGCCTCGCTCTGCTCCAATGTTTTCTGTGCTGAATACGGCGCATGCGACGGACCGTCGTCTTTCGCTCGCATCCGTATTTCAATACAGGAACATTCTTATGAGTCATAGGACTGCATCGGGTCGCGTCCGTGCTTTCACTCTGATCGAGTTGCTTGTCGTGGTGTCGATCATCGGCGTGCTGGTCGCCTTGCTGTTGCCGGCTGTCCAGGCGGCTCGGGAGGCGGCCCGCAGAGCACAATGCGTCAATAATCTGAAACAGATCGGCCTTGCCTTGCACAACTACGAGCAGGCCCTTCAAACCTTGCCCCCGGGCTACGTATCCGCCTTTGACGCCAATGGCATTGACCTTGGTCCAGGTTGGGGCTGGGCAGCGATGGTGTTGCCTCAGATGGAACAATCAGCCACGTTCTCGGCAGTGAATTTCCTGGTCGGTGTCGAGACCGTGGCCAACCAGACGGCAAGATTGACCCTGGTGAACAATTTCCTCTGCCCATCGGATCGGGTTGCACCTTCATGGCCCGCCGTGAATCGAGATATTCTGACCGGTGCTTCCATGCAGGTGATCTGCTGGGTCGCACCGTCGAATTACGTCGGTATGAATGGGTTCAGTGAGCCGGGGCCAGACGGCGAGGGCGTGCTGTTTCGTAACAGCCGGATCGCTTTCAGAGACATTACCGATGGCTTGTCGCAGACAATCGCAGTCGGTGAGCGTTCGCATCTGCTTGGCGTGGCCACCTGGTCAGGAGCTGTGACCGGGGCACTCCTGTATGACGACGATGGCGACCAGATCGGCTCGACAGACCTGGAAACCAGCCCCGGAATGGTCCTCGGACACTCCGGTGAGGGCGCCGGCCCCGGTTCCAATCGTTCCGAACCCAACCAGTTTTACAGCCTGCATGCCGGTCGCGGAGTGAATTTCTTATTTGCAGACGGCCATGTGGCTTACCTCAAGGCAACCATGAATTATCAGACATACGTCGCTCTTTCGACCCGGAGCGGCGGAGAGGCGATTGGCGGGGATTATTGAATCGACACGGAGAGTGTTCCATGCGCCATTGGTTTGCTGGTGCGGTCGTGATGTTTTCCATGTTCGGATGTGGTGAGGACGATGACGATGTGGGGAAAGTGAAGACCGCGATCCCGATGGATCAGGTGCCTCCCGCAGTCTTGCAAGCCGCGAAAGCGGCAGCACCCGAGCTGACCTTTTTCGCCGCCTACAAGGACAAATTTCAGGGCCAGGACAGCATCGAGCTGAAAGGCCGATTGAGATCGGGAAAGATCAAGGAGATCGAGATCTCACCCGAAGGTAAGTACCTCGGAAGTGAGTAATCGATCTTGCGGAAATGGCACGGGCCGCCCGAACTGAGGTTCATCCCCGTTGCGTCGTTTCCCGGACCGGAGGCCACTGCTTGCGGAATTGCGCAGCGGCACCTGAGGTAATCGGCTTGCCATGACCGAAGCAGGCGATCTGGAAATCGAGACTGGCGACCTTCGATAGGCTCTGCTTCCCCTCGGCCAGATCCTCGTAGACTGGGCTTAGCCTCAGGCCCAAGGCGTTGGAAGCGGCGTCGGCCACGATGAGCACGCCGCCCTGCTCCGGCCAGTGGAATGCGAGTTGACCAGCGCAGTGGCCAGGGACGTGGATCGCCCGCAGACCTCCGGGCAGCATCGCCCCATCTTCGATTTCATGTTCGATCTCGGCCGGCTCGATGGCCGTGGGTGCCGCTTTGATAAAGAGCTGGCAGATGAGGACGTTGATGAGTCCGGGTGCCGGCGTGAACGGGCGCCGGCATTGACCCACGCGGACCATTGCGGCGTCCGTACGGTGCATGGTCACCGGCGCGCCGGTCAGCCGTTTCAACTCGGCCAGGCTGCCGGTGTGGTCGGCGTGACAATGCGTGATCAGGATGTGGCGGATGCTGGACGGTTCCCGGCTGATCGCCCGGACGGCGTCAAGAATCTTCGGAGAGCTTCCCGGGATGCCCGTGTCGATCAGAGCCAATCCGTCGCCTGTGTCAAATACATAGGCGTTGACAAAGCCGAGCGGCACCTGCCAGAGTCCTGGAACCACCTCTTTCACAGCCATGGTGGAACGCCTCATCTCGTCGGGTCGCGAGAACCTGGTTCACGATGACGGATCATCACGGAATTCATCCGCGATGAGTTCGAGCGCCTCCCTGTGTTGGGCCAGGCGCCGCCGGATACCTTGACTGATCGGTGGAATCGGTTCTGATCAGCCGCTAATCGCCCTCTTGTCCGCCAAGGCTTCAAACACCAGGGTCACGTGAAATAACTCTTGTATCAGCGCCTCTGGCGGGCCGGATGACGGGACCAACCTCGTCTTCTGGAACTGCGAGGCCTCTCAGATTTTCTGCGAGCGTCCCCCGACCGCCAACAACTGGGCCATTGGCTGCATCGCGGCAAAGCACCATGGCAACGGCACTTAGGGCGTCACGTCCAGCCGCCGAGCGGATGGGAAAGAATCGAGCGCAGCAACAGGAAAAGACAAACGGTCCGGGCGAGGGCGGATCATGCTGAACCTCTGGACGGTAAAATGTCTAGGTTTGTCTAGGTGTCGGGCTATTCATCAGACAAAATGCCCAGGTTGCGGGCTGGGCCAGCAAAAATAGTGCACATGCGATCAGTTTTCGCGCGAACAAGCAGGGTTGTGAAATACTCCAGGCGACCCAGCTGAACTGCCAGTCTGGTGGTGATCCATCCTGCGTGCCTTTGGATTGCTCGGCCGAGGCGCGCCGCTACCCCGCACCGGAATTAGTTCGGAAAACAATCTTCTTATTTTGTGCATCCTACCTGGTATCGCGCACCGGCTAACGAGCGCCAGGAAAAAATCGAACAATCGGCTCGGCTCGTTACACTACAGGAGCAAACCCCGCTGTAACAGGGAGCCAGGCTCATGGGCGACGCTCAGCACGCGGCCGCGAATCGACAGCTCCGGATGCTGTTCGAGGGCGGCACGGTGGTTAGTCTCAGTGACGGGCAACTGCTCGAGCTGTTTGCGAGCCGGCGTGATGAGACGGCCTTCGCTGCGCTGGTGGATCGGCACGGGCCGATGGTGCGGCGGGTCTGCGGCGAGGTGCTGGGCAACCACCATGACGCCGAGGATGCGTTCCAGGCCACCTTCCTCGTGCTCGCCCGGCAGGTTGGCTCGATCCGCGGTCGCGACTCGCTGGCGAGCTGGCTCTATGGCGTGGCCCTGCGGGTTTCGGCATGCGCCCGATCGGCGTCGACCCGGCGGCGGAGGCACGAGCGGGGCTGGGCCGCTGTGCGTGCGACTGAACTCAACAACGAGGGATCGTCTTGCGGAAGCCGCAGCCGAGAACGGTCAAGCTCGAAGGGCCTGACGGTCAGCCCGTCGCCGGGGCGATCGTCTCTCCGCGACTGATCTATGTCGGGGGAGACGCGGCCGCCGAATTGCCCGGGTCACTGGCCATGCCGCTATCCGTCACAACCGGGCCTGACGGCCAGGCAACGCTCAACTACCTGGCGGGCGGCGACAAGTTGGTCGCCGTGAGTCTAACGGCCTCGTCGATCGGCACTCAGGACTTGCAGTTGGTTGAAAGTCCCATCCGCGACGCCCAGGCCGCGACTATCACGATCCGGCTCAAGGCGACCTGTAATCTGGCCGGTCATGTGCGGAACAGCGCAGGGCAACCGGTTGCGGGCCAGATGGTTGAGGTCTGGTTCAGGGGAAGCAACCGACTGCCTCCAAATCTCGTCGGCTTCCAGAGCGGGCCCGTACTCACTGCTGCGGACGGGTGGTTCCGGACGCCCAACAACCTGTTCTTGGGATCGCAATACCGGGTGGCAGTGCGTGCGCCAGGGTTCGAGCCGATCCTGTCAAAGTGGATCACGATCAGCGCAGAGCCCCGAGTCTTGTTGCCGCTGATCCAGCGGCCCTTGCTCATGCTCCGTGGGCGGGTGGTGGATCGGCAGGACAAGCCGCTGGCCAATGTGGAAGTCTTCCAATCGGGTGACGGGCCGGATCGAACCGCGACGCGAACCGATGGCGATGTCCGCTTCGCGCTGGGCGGCTTCATCCAGGGGCCGGTGTTTCTCTTGCGCGTGCCGAGGGTTACCGCTTCTTCGGCCGGCTCATCAAACCGGGCGAGGGAGAGCTCGCCGTCGAATTGACACGCAGGAGCGAGCGGCCGGCGCGGGAGATGCGGATGCTGCCCGAACCGATCCCGCTGGATGAATCGCGTGCCCTGGCGCGGCGGTTGATCGCGCCGTACTGGGACGCAGCCGTGAAACAGAAGAACCAGAACGCCGCCTATCTGGCTCTGCATTATCTCGCGCCGGCTGATCCGATCGGTGTCTTGCAGAAGCTGGATGCGGAGGAGTCTCTGCTCACGACACCTGAGTAATCGGACTTTGCGGAGCTATGTCGTCCAGTCTCTGGCCCGGAGTGATCCCGACCGGGCGCAGGAAGTGGCCGAATCCATGGATTCGCCGACCGGTCGCTCCTGGGTCCTTGTGGATGTGGCGGATGCACTGCCACCGGAAGAGCGCGATCGTAAGCTCGCCCTGCTCACGCGCGCCGAGCGTCACGCCAGGGAGGCGCAATCTCAAGCTCAGTACGCGGAGGCCAATGTGGCCGAGCGATGGTACGAGCTGGGCGAGAAGGAGAAAGCCAAAGCCCTCGCTACGGAAAGTACCCGCTTGAAGAATCAGAGCCCCACGCACGGTTTCTTGGCCGCCCGGCTGGCCCGTTTCGACTTGCCGGCCGCTCTGGCCATCCTCCAGAAACATTCAGGTGTCGATGGCAATTCCGCGACCCGGTTTTACTGGATGATTGCCAAACGCCTGGCCGCGGAGAACCCCGCGGAAGCCGAGCGCTTGCTGAGAATGGTCCCCCAGACGCCGGGACAACTCTGGCTCTCTCCATCGATCATCGCGAAGATGGCCGCAACCGATCCGGCGCGAGCCTGGAGGCTTGTAGAGGAGGCCCAGCGCTCTTACGACCACCCGCAGAATTACCTGTTCCTGGCTCTTGGTCTGAAGCCGCGCGACCCCGCGGCCGCGGAGCAGGCGTTCTGGAAAGCCATCGAGGGAATCGATCGTTTGATGAAAGAGGGAGTGGAATACGCCGCCATGCGAGGAACCCGTGGGGTCTTGCTGCGCCTGGTCGAGCAGATCGCCCCGATCCTGGTGCCCGAACTCTTCTGGCGGGCGATCGCCACGCGACCGCCAATCAGCAATCCGCGCACAACCTTCCATGAGACGCCGACCAACCTAGTGACCCTGCTGGCTTGGTACGACCGCGAAGTGGCCGCGGCGTTGTTTGAACCCGTACGTACTCAGATCGAGCAGAACGACGACCGGACGCTGGCCAATAGCGGGGGCCCATTCGTGAGCTGGTCGATCTTCGATCCCCGCGCCGCCGCAGCCCGGCTCGAGCAGGTGCCCGTCGCGGTGCTGCTCGAGACGGCGAACTCTGCCAGAGAGCTGGTTGCTGAGGTTCTCGGCCTTTCTTATGAGGATCGCTGGCGGCGGATCTGGTCCGAGTACACCGAAATGACAGGCTTGCTAGATCGCGACAGGCAGTAACACCGGCCGGCAGTTGCAGGAAGACACTGGTGAGACAGGCAAGTCGAGTAGGATGCGTCAATCGCAGCGCCGATGCAACGTCTCCGCAGGCCAGGCACTCCGGTGGACCAGCGCTCCGATGGGCCTACCCGACATGACTTTACCCACGCGTACAAACCAATCGCGAGCCCTAACAATGATTCGGCCGCTGACCGGTTATCCGAGTCAGCGGCCGCGATCGGCCCCCATTTTCCGGCACTTCCTGTGCGACCGAGGGGACCGCTCATCCCTGTTCGCACCTGACTGCGTGGAACTCAAAAGAACCGGCCGGGATTCCAGCGCCGCTTGATCCGGTCGGAACGGCCAATCAAGACTCGATAGCCGCCCACGGCCACAACCGCGGCTCCCGCGAGCGCGGCCAGGCTGCGGTCGGAGAGGGGCTCGCTCGCCTGCTCCGACTCGCGGTCCGGTCCTAACGGCTGCTCGAGGTTTCGCGCCGCTACACTCGGGTCAACTTCGGTAAAGGTTTCTTCGCGCAGGCTGGTGGCGGGATCGTCGACCGTCTCGTCGGACGCGGGGGCGGCTGGCGAAACAACGGGTGCCTCTTCGGCCGGCATCGGCGTCTGTTCGGGGGCCGGCGCCGTGCTCGGTTCGGCAGCCGGTGTGCTCGGCTGCACGGCGGCCGGCGCCGGCGCTTCCGCGGTGTCCTCATCGAGCGGGGTCGGTGCGGTCGTCTCGTCGGTTGTCCGGATGGTCGAACCGTTCTGCGAGCTTTGGGTCAGACTCTGTCCCAGCGAGGGCGATGTGGCAGCGGTCTGGCTGAGCGGTGCGACGACCGCGGTCTGCTGTGCCAGCGGTTGTGTCGGCGTCGGGCTATTTTGCGTCACGATCGCTTGCATCCCGAATGTGGTCAGTGTCGCGGAACTCCCCGCCAGCCCGTTGTTCGTGAGTCCGGCAATGCTTGATGAAAAGGTTGAAGATGAAACCACATCGAGCCGCGTGGTCGTTGCGTGAATCGTCGTTGAAGTGGTTGGCTGCGTTGTGGCTGATGCGACAGACACGCCGTTGGCGGTCAGAATTCCGGAGATCACGAGATTGGCCTTGGGCGACCCCAGGCCGGTCACAAGGTCGTAGCCGGTCGAAGCATAATACCCGTTGAACCCGCTCGTGATGTCGTGGAAATCGGAACTGGGAAGAGAGTAAAGATCCGTCAGTGCCTGTGTGTTCGATAAAGTTCCCTTTCCTGCCAGGGACAGCCCCTCGTTGGCGATCGCGATCAGACCGGCCCATGCAGGTGTCGCGGCACTGGTGCCGCCGACCTGGAACCATCCTGACTGGCCGCTGTAGGGAATCGAATCGTAGACGGGTACGCCGGTATTGGGATCAGCGTTGAAGGAGACGTCCGGCGATGTGCGCACGCCATAGCTCAATCCCGCGGCTGTCAAGGTCGCGGTCTGGTACGCGGGTTGGGCCTCATAACTCGTCCAGTTGGTGGCGAGGCCGCTGAACCCGCCGGTGCTGTAGGTCCAGCCTGTTTCGGAGCCGTAAGTGCCGCTGGAGGTCAAGTTCAACGTCGTCCCGCCGACGCCGATGACATTGGGTGAAATCGCCGGGTACGATGGCCCGGACCAGGCTCCCGAATCGCCCGACGCCGCCACGAAGGTCACGCCGGTATGCCCCGCGGGCGTCGTGAAGAGGCTATCGTAGGCCGCTTCACCATAAAACTCAGACGTTCCCCAGCTCATCGAGACAACGCTCACGTTCGGGAGGTTCTTGGCGAAATTGACGGCGTTGAACAGACTGTTAAAGCTGGCTGAAGAGGCTTCGACCAGATCGATCGTGGCGGAAGGTGCGATGGTATGGGCGTACTCGACGTCAAGCGACGTCTCCAGCGCCCAGCCCGGGTCGGTCGTGGTGGCACCCATGTTCAAAACATTGACAGCCGGCGCATCAGGTAAACCATACGTTCTGTCGAACGCGGCCAGATCTGAGATGATACGGGGATCATTATAGGCGGTCACGATGGCTATGGTCTGACCTGTGCCGTAACCGTAGATGAAAGCGGCTCCGTTCGGAACGGAGATCTGGCTGACTCCATACGCGCTGCGGAGCAGCAGCGGATTCAGGCCGCTCGGTCCCGCGATCGCCTGCGGCAGGACCTGTACCTGAGTCTGCGCCGTGATCTGGCTCAGGTTTGGCGTTGAACTTGCAGTTGTCGAGAGGAGGTGCCGGCTCTCCAGTGCTTCGCAAGATAAGACAAAGCGAGTGCGATTCTCGGCTCGAAACCGGGTAAGCCCGCCGGGTCGAAATGGGTCGAACGATTGCTGATGGCTCATGTTGAACCTCATCTCAGGGTGTCGAATTCGAGGTGCGGAGGTAGCTGCCCGGTGCTAGCGAGGACGGCCGATTCAAGGAGTCTCGGTTGCTTTGATCCTCTATCTAAGATCACGCAACCCCGCCCCGGATGCGCGCGCGGTTGAGCGGCTTGAGGTTGCAATTTGTCCGCAGGCACGCGGAAAATCGGGCAGCAATACTCCGGGAGTCCGCGCCTGTTTGTCTTCCTCACTCCAACTCGTCCACCGGGATATGGCCCACATCGTCGAAGACATGGGTGGGGCGATATGGGTAGGTTTCAATGAGTTCCCGGGTTGTGACACCGGTGAGCACGAGAATTGTCTTCATGCCCGCTTCCGTGCCTGCAATGATGTCGGTGTCCATGCGGTCGCCGACCATGAACGCTTCGGCCGGACCGGCCTGAAGGGTCGCCAGTGCGGTCCACATCATCAGCGGGTTAGGCTTACCGACGAAGTAGGGCTTCTTGCCGGTGGCCAGCTCGATCGGTGCAACCAAAGCTCCGCATGCGGGGGCAATGCCTTGCTCGGTGGGACCGGTGAGGTCGGGATTGGTCGCGATGAACCGGGCTCCTTTGAGAATCAGCCGGATCGCGCGCTCGATCTTTTCGTAGTCATAGCTGCGCGTTTCACCCACGACCACGTAATCGGGATTATGCTCGGTGAGCGTGAAGCCGACGCTATAAAGGGCATGTGTCAAACCGGCCCCGCCGATCACGTAGGCGGTTCCTCCCGGTTTCTGCCGGCCCAAGAACTCGGCAGTCGCCAGCGCCGAGGTGTGGAACGCCGTTTCCTCGACCGAGATGCCCATCTGCTCGAGCTTGTGCTTCAAATCGCGTGGAGTCCACTGGCTGTTGTTGGTCAGGAACAAGAACTTGTGCCCCCGAGCTTGAAGCCGCTGCACGAAATCGAGCGCACCGGGGATCAGCCGGCTGCCATGGTAGATCACGCCATCCATATCACAAACATAACTCATCGGCATCGGTGCTGGCTCCTGGTCACGGAGAAGGGTCGAGTCCTTGTTGCGCAGCTTCTCGACGCCTGGGGTTCATGATAAGATCCCTGATACCTCATCACAATCGGAACGCGAACGACACCTGGGATCAATGCGATGGACGGGGCGAGGCACGGCCGATGGCAATTCACGGTGCGATCACTTTTGCTTGTCACCGTGGCGGTGGCCCTGCTGATGGTGCCGGTGGTGTGGGTGGCTCGCGAGCGCCGACAGTTGCTGCGGGCCCAGCAAGAGATCTTGCTGGCACGCGAAGTCGCCCTGCAATCGGCCATTCGGGAGGAACAGCGACGCCTCAGCGCGGCAGCATCCGCCGCCGAAAACGCTCCCTCTCCAGCAGGTTCGCTCGAACAGTTGCGGCACGAGAATGTCAACCTCAAGCAGCAACTCCAGCAGCTTCGCCGCGAGGTGGACCAACTCCGGGCACCGGCCAGGGCCGCGGGCAATCCGGCGTTGAGGAAACCCGACAGGCAATCCGCAGCTCCTCCAGGTGTAGCATCCGTCGGGAGCCAAGAGTAAATTATTCAACGTCGGTTCAACACTGCGAAACCGCGGGAATCTCGAGCGAAGAGGTGACTTGATGCGCGAACCGGGGTCTACGTGGTCCTTGCGGTCGCGGCGATCGGCGTACTGTGGGCAGCCCATGGCGGCGAGGCTCCCGCCGCCAAACCGCTAGTCCTGCACGCGCGGTCGCGCGAGGCAACGGCGCAGGATTCGGGGTTCACGGTCAAGGAAAGGGCCCTGGAATGGGACCCCGCCAAGACCGCGCTGATCATCTGCGATATGTGGGACCAGCACTGGTGCAAGGGGGCCTCGCGCCGGGTGGGCGAGCTCGCGCCCGTCATGAACCGTGCCGTTCAGGCCGCGCGCGACCGGGGCGTGCTCATCATCCACGCCCCTAGCAGTTGCATGGACGCCTACAAGAATCACCCGGCTCGCAAGCGCGCACAGGCAGCACCCAAGGCGGCCAATCTGCCGAAGGATATTGACGGCTGGTGTACCAAGATCCCCGCGGAAGAGCGCGGACTTTACCCGATCGACCAGTCCGACGGCGGTTGCGATGATGGGCCAAAGTGCCCGGAAGGCTCTCCCTGGAGATCGCAGATCGCCGCGATCGAGATCCGCGGTGACGATGCCATCAGCGACTCGGGGATCGAGATCTGGAACCTGCTGGAAAGCCGGGGAATCTCGCACGTCATGCTCATGGGCGTGCATACGAATATGTGTGTTCTTGGCCGTCCCTTCGGGCTGCGGCAGCTTGCCAGCCACGGCAAGGACGTGGTCCTGGTTCGCGACCTGACCGACACCATGTACAACTCGCGGAGCTGGCCCTACGTCAGCCATTTCGAGGGAACCAGCCGGATCATCGAACACGTGGAAAAATATGTCTGCCCGACAATCACCTCCACCGACCTCACGGGGCAGCCGGCGTTCGCCTTCCAGCCCGACGACCGGCCCCGGGCCGTCTTTGTGATCGGCGAGGACGAGTACCAGACCGAGAAAACGCTGCCGGCCTACGCGAACGCGGAACTGGAGCCGCTGGGCGTGCGTTGCACCTTTGTGATCGCCGATCCCAAAACGCCGCATGACTTCAAGGGGATCGAGGCGCTGCACGATGCCGACCTGATGGTCCTGAGCGTGCGCCGGCGTGCGCCCACGGCCGCGCAGATGAGCATCATTCGCAAGTACCTGGAATCCGGCAAGCCGCTTGTCGGCATCCGGACGGCCTGTCACGCTTTCGGGACTCGCCGCACCACCTCGGCGGGACTTGCACCCGCGGGGCACGTCGAGTGGCCGACCTTCGACCCCGATATCCTGGGTGGCCATTACACTGGACATCATGCCAACGAGATCAAGCCCAGGATCACCACGGCCAGGGGAGCCGAAAGCCACCCGATTTTGGCCGGTGTACAGACGCCCTTCACCGGCCAGGGCTCGCTCTACAAGACCGCGCCCTGGCGGCCTCGGCCCGTCCCTTGCTGATGGGCGAGATTGCCGGCCAGCCCGCCGAGCCCGCGGCCTGGGTCAACCTCGTGGGCACCTCGCGTATCTTTTACACGTCGCTGGGCCATCCAGGCGACTTCGCTAATACTCCGTTTCGCGCGCCTGCTGCGTAATGCCGTCTTCTGGGCGTTGAACCGCCAGCCATCGGCCGGAGCGACCGCAAACCCCACTTCCGTGTCTCGACCAGGGAGGCCCCCTGCTGACGCGGCGTCGCAGGTCGGGCTCAGTCCCCAGCAAGCGCTCGCGGCGTTTCACGTTCCCGACGATTTGCAGATCGCCCTCGTTCTGTCCGAGCCGGTCGTCCGCCAGCCGGTAAGCCTGAGCTTCGACGAGCGCGGGCGGCTTTGGGTCGTCCAGTACCTGCAATACCCGTTTCCGGCCGGCCTCAAGATGATCAGTCGCGACAGCGTCTGGCGCGGTCTATGACAAGGTTCCCCAGGCCCCGCCGCATCACGTCCGCGGCCGTGACAAGATCACCATCCATGAAGACACCGATGGCGACGGCGTCTTCGACCGGCACAAGACCTTCGTCGAGGGCCTGAACATCGCCACCTCGGCGCTGCGGGGCCGAGGCGGCGTCTGGGTGCTCAACCCGCCCTATCTGCTCTTCTATCCCGACCGGAACAACGACGACATCCCCGACGGAGACCCCGAAGTTCATCTCCAGGGGTTCGGGCTGGAAGACACGCACTCGGTCGTCAACAGCCTGCGCTGGGGTCCCGACGGCTGGATCTACGCGGCCCAGGGATCGACGGTGACCGGCCACGTGACCCGCCCGGGCCTCGACCAGGGCAAGGAGCCGGTGCACACGATGGGGCAACTGATCTGGCGCTATCACCCCGAGACCCGGCGTTACGAGGTCTTTGCCGAGGGGGGCGGCAACGCGTTCGGCGTGGAGATCGACGCCAAGGGGCGGATCTTCTCGGGACATAACGGCGGCGACACACGCGGGTTTCACTACGTGCAAGGCGCCTATTTCCAGAAAGGCTTCGACAAGCACGGGCCGCTCTCGAATCCCTACGCCTTTGGCTACTTTCCCGCCATGAAGCACAACCGGGTGCCCCGGTTCACCCACACCTTTCTCTTCTATGAGGCCGACGCCTTGCCCGAGAAGTATCGGGGCATCCTCTTCGGCGTGGCTCCCCTGCTCAACCATGTCGTGATGAGCGAGGTGATTGGCGATGGGTCTTCCCTGCGGACTCACGACATCGGCCACGCCGTGACGACCTCGGACTCGTGGTTTCGCCCGGTGGACATCACACTCGGACCCGATGGTGCGCTCTATATCGCCGATTGGTACGATCGCCAGATCGGCCATTATCGCAATCATGAGGGCCAGATCGACCCCGCCTCGGGCCGGATTTACCGCTTGGGTGCAAAGGGAGCCTCCTCGCCCTCCCGGCCTGGCGATCTCGCGGCGCTCCGCACGCCCGAGCTGGTCGAACGCCTGTACGACCCCAATCGCTGGGTCCGCCAGACGGCGCTGCGGCTGATTGCCGACCGCAAGGACCCGTCGATCGGGCCCGAGCTGCATCGCCTGCTCATGAGCCGGACGGGCCAGACCGCGCTCGAAGCCCTCTGGGCGCTGAACCTCGTCGGTGGACTCGATGAGTCGACCGCGCTCCAGGCCCTCGATCACGCCGATCGGTATGTCCGGCTCTGGACCGCTCGGCTGCTCTGCGATGCGAACGAGGTGTCGCCCGCGGTCGCCGCGAAACTGGCGGCCCGCGCCGCTGTCGAGCCGGATGTCGAGGTTCGCAGCCAGCTCGCGTGCTCGGCGAAGCGGCTGCCGCCGCACGACGGTTTACCCATCGTCGCCGCACTCCTGACGCACGCCGAGGATGCCCACGACATCCACATACCGCTCCTGCTGTGGTGGGCGATCGAGGCCAAGGTGGCGACCGATCCTGACGCTGTCCTGAAGCTGTTCGAGGATCGCGCGATCTGGGACCGTCCCATTGCCGCCGGTACGATCGAGGAGCGATTGATGCGCCGGTTCGCCGCGGCGGGAACCCGCAAGGACCTCGACCGCTGCGCCCGGCTGCTGGCGATGGCACCTGAGGCCGGGCATCGCAAATCGCTCATGGCGGGCTTCGAGGCGGCCTTCGCGGGCCGCTCACTCTCGGGGGTCCCGGAATCGCTGGCCGACGCGCTGGCGCGGTACAGCGGCCAGTCGGTGAGTCTGGGTCTCCGCCAGCACAAACCTGAGGCGGTCGCCGAGGCCTTGAACCTGCTCCGTAACGAGCAAGGCGACCGGTCCAAGCAGCTCCAGTACCTCCAGATTCTGGGCGAGGTTCGCGTGCCAGGCGCAGTCCCGGTTCTGCTTGGCCTGGGTTGCCGCTCGCCCGACAACGCGCTGCGGGCCGCAGCCCTGGGTGCCCTGGCCAACTATGACGATCCGGCGATCGCCACCGAGGTCCTCAAGACCTACGGAAGTTTATCCGATGACGTTCTGTCTGCTGCCCAGAACTTGCTGGTTGCCCGCCGCGGATGGGCGATGCAGCTTCTCGAGGCGATTGACGAGCGGGTCATCGATTCCCGAACTTTATCGCGCGAAACAACCGACAAGCTCCAGTTGCTGGGAGATATTCGTATTCACGAGCTGATGATACGGCACTTCGGCGCGCTGAAGCCGGCCACCAGCGCCGAGCTTCAGGCTGAAATCAACCGGCTGGCGATCGTCGTCCGCACAGGGCCAGGCACGCCGAAACCCGGCAGGCAAATTTTTCAGGATCAGTGTGCCCGCTGTCACAGCCTCTTCGGCAAGGGCGGAAAGGTAGGCCCCGATCTGACCACCTACCGCCGGGACGACCTGGAGGCCATGCTGCTGAACATCGTCAACCCAAGTGCCGAGATTCGCGAAGGCTACGCCAGCCAGGTTGTTGCCACCACAGACGGCCGGACCCTGAGCGGGATCGTCGTGGAGCAGGATCGCAACGTCGTCGTGCTCAGGACCAACGATGGAAAGGAGTCACCGCTCGCGCGACGCCATCGAGGAAATCAAACCTTCCCGGGCCTCGCTCATGCCCGAGGGCTTGCTCAAGAGCATGAGCGAACAGCAGGTGCGTGATCTGTTCGCTTACCTGAGAAGCACGCAGCCGATCATCGACTGACGCGGCCGCCGTGATCAAGCCGTGCCGGACATCTCTGCGTCGATCCGCGCGACCAGGTCAACAATCTCGCGTACCTTGACGGCATCGACGCGGTTCCATTCGTTCCTAGATCCGTCTGATGGAAGGGATTCCATCACTCCCGCCACGATTCGGGTCACGGCCGAGCCCAGGTGGACCTCGCGTACGCCGGTGGTTGCGATGATCGGCGCCAGGTTCCCGGCCGAGAGCCGGCCGCCAGCAAGGATGATGATTCGCCCCCGCGCTGCGCGATCAGGCGTTTGAGGATCTCTCTTCCCTCCTCAGCCGTCGCCCGACATCCTGAGGTAAGCACCCGATCGGCGCCCACCGCGATCAGCGCGTCGAGCGCCTGCTCGGGATCGCGGGTCTGGTCAAACGCCTTGTGGAACGTGACCGAGAGGGGCCTCGCCAGCTCGATCAATTCCGCCGTCGCCGCGCTGTCGATGGTTCCGTCAGCTCGAAGCATGCCGAAGACAACGCCGGCGGCACCCAGGTGCTTTGCGGTCTGAATGTCCTGGCGCATTGCGCAGAGCTCGGCTGTGGAGGGCACGAAGTCACCGGCTCGCGGACGGATCAGCACGTGGGCGGGGATCTTCAACCGGCGGCAAGCTTCGGCGATGGTCCCGGCACTCGGAGTCGTTCCCCCCACGCCAAGATCGGCACAGAGCTCCACACGATCGGCGCCTCCCTCGGCGGCCTGGAGCGCGGATTCGAGGTCGCCCACACAAATTTCGACCGCAATACGCGGATTCATGGAAAAAAGCTCAATCACTCTCGGCCAGGGCCAGTTCCTGTGAATGCCAATCTATCAACAATAGAGCACACAAAGAACACGGACAGAAATCAAAACGAGAGAAAGCCTCATCGTCATCCTCCAGCTTCGATACCTCGTTTCCCGTCGAGCGGGATCGTGATGCACGAGCCCCCTTGTGCCAGGCAAATCCGTTGGCAACTTGCAATCGGACTCTCTTGACTATATCCCAGGTACGTGGGTATCCCGACCCTGGTTCCGTGGATGAACACATTCGGCGGGTTGCGGCAGGGTTCTTGCGACACGAGGGGGTTTGACCGGTGAAGGAATCTTGTATGCTATAGGAAGGATCTTTGATCCGGTTCCTTCCCGGACTGTGGGCTCAGGCATGGGACCCCCGCGAGGAAGCGGTGCGCCGACTGCCCGGTCCTCGAAACACGCCGATTGAACGCTCGGGAGGCGATGTCATGTCGACCACGTCGGCCGCCAGCGGCCATGCCGACGCCAGTGCCAAAGTCCAATCCCTGCCGGTTATGCACAAGGTGGGCGACCTGATCGCTCCTAAACCGCCGCATGACATCGCCGCGTCAGGGCTGGAAGGAAGCGTCCTGGCCGGCCTGCTGGTGAAGTGGGGGTTGATGGAAACCCGGTTCACCACGGAAGAGGTCATGCAGCACCTTTACCTGTCCCTGCCGCTAGCGCAAGGTGCTGGAACGCGCGTGTTTCGACGGCACCGTGGAGCAGATGTACCAGACCGGAGAGGGGACTTTCCGTTACCGGATCACGGAGGATGGCCGCAAGCAGGCGGCGCGGTTGCTCGAGGTCTGTGGCTACATCGGTCCTGCCCCGGTGAGCCTGGCGGCTTATACAGCGATGCTGCGGTGGCAATTCGCCAACACGCCGCAGGTGCACCCCGACCGCGTGGCCGCCGCCCTCTCAGAGCTGGTCCTGTCACCCAAAGAGATGGAACTCGTCGGCCTGGCCGTCTCCTCCGGGCGCAGTCTGTTCCTCTTCGGGCCCCCCGGAAACGGCAAGACCAGCATCGGCCGGAAGGTACAGGCCGCTCTGCCGGGAGATTACTGGATTCCCTACGCCGTCAACGTGGGCAACGATGTGATTCGCGTGTTCGATGAGCAAAGTCATCAGCGCATTGATACCAGCGAGTCGGCCGCGGCGATCGATCCACGATGGGTTCGAATCCGTCGTCCCCTGGTTGTGGTAGGCGGCGAACTGACGCTCGAAACCCTCGACCTTATCTACAGCCCCGCATTGCGGCAATACGAGGCGCCTCCGCATCTCAAGGCCAACGGCGGCGTTTTCCTGGTCGACGACTTCGGGCGCGAACGCGTCTCACCCGAGCAGTTACTCAATCGTTTCATCACGCCCATGGAGCACCAGGTTGACTATTTCACGTTGCGTACGGGGCAGAAGATTCAACTGCCGCTTCGCCACGTGCTGATCATCTGCACCAACCTCAGCCCTGACGTGGTCACGGACCCGGCTTTCCTTCGCCGCCTGGGGTATCGACTTTACCTGGGGCCGCCCACCCCGGAACAGTACTCCCGGATTTTCCAGCAGTATGCCCAGCGCCGGGGGGTTGCCCTCACCCCCGAGATCATGACCCAGGTGCTGGAGCGTTACCGTTCGCAGAACCGTGAGATGCGCTCGTGTGAGCCGCGCGACCTTATCGAGCGGGCCCGCGACATCTGCCGCTTCCGGGGCAAGTCCTTCGAGCTGACACAGGAGGTGCTCGACGTGGCCTGGATCGGATACTTCGGTGAGCAATGACCGGCCAGTGGGCGGAAGCGAGGTCAGGAGCGAACTGCTGGCGTCTCCTTGTTTAACAAGTTACCATTCAGGGATTCCAGCGTGGGTCGATTTCGCTTCTGGCGGACGGCCCGCGGGACACTCCTACCCCCCAATCTCAAGGAGACCTCGCCGTGACTGAACGTCCTCAAACGATCTCGTCCCAATCGGCCTCCGCCTCGCGGCGTGATTTTCTCAAGGGTTCCACCATGGCGGGAGCGGCCGTGGTATCAAGTAGCCTGCTCGTCCCCATGGTTCACGCGGCGGGCAGCGGCACGATGAAGGTCGGGCTTGTCGGTTGCGGCGGCCGCGGCACAGGAGCGGCCGAGCAGGCGCTCACGGCGGATAGTGGAACCCGGCTGGTCGCGATGGCCGATGTCTTCGCCGATCGGCTCCAGGAGAGCCTCTCTGCCCTCAAAGGCTCGGGGGTCGGCTCACGGGTCGAGGTTCCCAAGGACCGCCAGTACAGCGGCTTCGACGGCTACAAGCAGGTGATCGACCAGGTTGATGTGGTGATCCTTACCACGTCGCCTCACTTCCGGGCCCAGCATCTGACCTATGCCGTCGAGAAGGGCGTGAACAGCTTCGTCGAGAAGCCGATGGCCGTCGATGGTCCCGGCCTCCGCAAGTTTATCCAGGCGTGCAAGGACGCCAAGGCCAAGAACCTGTCGCTCGTCAATGGCTTCTGCTGGCGGTACGACGAGCCCCGGCGCGAGACCATGAAGCAGGTCTTCGACGGCAAGATCGGCAAGATCGTGGGCATCGAGACGACGTACAATTCCCAGGGGGTGTGGGAACCGCGGAAGACGCGCGAGCAATGCTCTTCCGACATGGAGTATCAGTTGCGCAACTGGTATTACTATTGCTGGCTCTCGGGCGATCATATCGTCGAGCAGGCCATCCACGGCATCGACACGATGAACTGGGTGATGGGCGAGAAGCTCCCCGTCCGCTGCTGGGGCGTGGGCGGGCGCCAGTCGCGCACCGATGCCAAGTACGGCAACATCTGGGACCACTTCTCGGTCGTTTACGAGTATCCCGAGAACGTTCGCGGCTACCACCACTGCCGCCACTGGGTGAACACTCCCAACCAGGTGAAGGACTACATCCTCGGCACCCAAGGCATGGCGGACGTCTTCGGCAACGCGATCACCGGCGAGAACAAGTGGCGCTATCGCACGTCGCGTGTCCGGCCCGGTCAACCCGGCAGCGAGCACCGCGACATGTACCAGATCGAGCACGACGAGATGTTCGCCGCCCTCCGCGCCGATAAGCCGATCAACAACGGCGAGCAGGCCGCGATCAGCACCCTCCTGGCGATCATGGGCCGCGAGGCCGCTTACACCGGGCAGGTCATCACCCCCGGCCAGGTTCTCGAATCCAAGCTCGACCTCAGCCCCGCCGATTACACCTTCGGTCCCAACCCGGTTCCCCCCGTGCCGATCCCCGGAGTGAACAAGTTCGCCTGAGAGACGACCAGCGGCAATCCCGTCACAACTTTACCTGCGCCGCCATGCGCTGAAGCTGGAGCACCTTCGCGTCCGGGTCGACGATGATCGACTCGGGCTCGAAGGGGCAGGTAATGATCAAATTCTTTGACTGCCCGGGACCCAGGACTGCGCCCGTTCGCGACTCGTGATAATCGGCGGCGGGCTGACCGGTCTTGTCGAACCGCGTGCCGCGTGCCGCGGCGACCTCGACGGGCATGGTACCCGTGCCCGCGTTTTCGAGGCGGACGGTCACCTTCCACTGGTCGCCCTCGCGCGTCTTCGTGGGATCGTGCAGGCGATACTCGGGAAGGACCACCTCGCGGAACCACTGCTGCGCGAACTCGTCGAACGCCGTGGTGTCGGGTGCAAACTTGCGCATGATCGCCAGGAAGTCCTGGAGCACGGGGTGGTCCGGGTTGCCGTGGTAGGTGGCGATGAACTTCTGGAAGCCGTGCAGCGCGGGTTCACGTCCCATCTGGTTCAGCAGCATCCAGAAGACCCAGCCCCCCTTGTCGTAGGTCACGGTGGTGTCGACCTCGCGGCTGCCATCGATCTTGACCAGCGGCCGTTCGGAGTCGGGCCGGCGGCTCTTGGCGTAGTTGGCCTCGAGCCGCTTGCAGAAGTCGATGCGGGCGGCGGGTCCCTTCACCTGTTCGACCAGGAGAATCGTCGAGAAGTGCGCAGTGCCCTCGGCCAGAATGTTGCCTCCCGGTCCTTTTCCCGGAGTGAGAATGCTTCCCCACCACTGGTGGGCCGCCTCGTGCGCGGTGATCTCGAACGCGAAATGGATCTCGGGCGTCTCACCGGTCAGGAAACCGACTCCTTCGGAAAAAGAGATGTTCGTAGGAAAGCCCTGAGCATACGTGGAAAGCGCGGGGAACTCGCTGAGCTTCAGCTCGTTCCAGGGATAGGGAAAGAACCACTCGGAGTAATACTTGCGAGACGCATCAAGGCAGCCGAGGATCTCATCGACATTGTAGGGATGGCCCGGGTGATAATAGACGGCTGTCCCCGCCCCCCGCTTCACGTCCCATCGGCCCGCCACGACGTTGAAAAAGCTGACGGGATGATCGCTCTCCCAGACCACGGTGCGCCGGCCCGCTTCTTCGGTGTCCGCCGTTTGCACTCCCACCGAGTTGTAGGTGAAGCGGGACGGGCCCGTGATCTTGATCCTGGTCGTGAACGGCGATCGACTGCCCACGAAGGAATCGGTCTGCCCCTCGAAGAAATCATCCCGGTACTCTTTTGCCTCGAAGTGGTTGTCGTCGTCGATACCGATCTCGTCGATAAACCCCAGCGCGGGCACGATACCCGGACGGAAGCTCGTGAGCACGACGCCGGAGGGAAGAATGAACTCCATGGCGCCGCCGCCTTTCTTGCTGATGCCCCTGGGAAAGCTGCCTTCATGATGGAAGCCGATCCGGGCCGAATCACCGTGTCCCAGGGGTTTGGGCGGGGTGAAGACGTAGAGCCGGGCGCGATCGGTCGGAGTGAACGGCTTACCGTCGAGAGTCCACCCGAGTTGCTCCCAGTGGAGGCCGCCGGTCAGCAAGATCTCGCGTAGCGGCCGGTCCGACGGGTTGACCAGGTTGTATGTTCCCGTGACGCGGTAGCGGCTGGTTTCGGGGAAGAGCTCGAGGTCAAGATCGACGTGCGTCAGATCGGGCCGGTCGGCGTCGCGATATGTGGCCAGATTCTTGCGCCAGTAATCCTTGGCCTGTCTTCGGGCGGCGGCTCCGTCGTGGCCCCAACCGATCTCGAGCGCCAGCCAGAGCCCCGCCGTCAGTGGCAACACGGCCCACGGCAGCAGCCGCATCACCGTGCCTCGTACCGCCTGGGGCCGTAGCCGGTGGATGTTGCGGACCGGGTCGGATTCACGGCGGCGGAAGAAGCGGACCGTCAGCGCGAGGAAAAACATCGACGCGCCGACCGCCAGCACCCGACTCAAGATCAGGGCCTTGCGGTCCATTTCCAGCACGCTGATATCGCTCCAGCGAACCGCACTCCAGAGCGGCCAGTTGCCCACCCAGTTGATCTCGTCGGCCAGCAGCCGGAAGCCGGTGAAGCCGAGCACGCCCAGGCCGATGGCGAGCGTCGTGTAACGGTTCCCCGTGATCGTGTGCACGGCGATCACGAAGCAGGTCCAGGCCAGTAAGGTGGGCACGAGCAACCCCCCCCAAACCAGCAGGAACGGGCGGAATTCCAGAGGGACGCGGCCCTGGATCAGGATCGTGATCACCCCCGCCAGTCCGGCCCCCACAACGATGGCCAGGCCCGCCGCGGCCAGCGCCACGGCCTTGCCCAGCAATAGCGATCCGGTGCGGATCGGGGTGGCATGAGCGATCTCCGCCAGCCGCGTCGATGACTCCCGGTCGAGCGAATCGACCGTGTACCAGAGCAAAAGCACGCACACGCATATCGACAGCGGCGTCATCGCGGTGACCGCAAAGCCGCCCGAGGTGATCAGGATCGGTGTGTCCAGGTAGCCAACCTGGACCAGGCTCGTGCCCAGGCTTTCCAGCAGAATCAAAGGGACGAAGAGGTAAAGTCCGGGGCTCATCACAAGCTCGGCCAGCTCGATCCGGGCCACCTGCCAGGCACCCCAGAGGAGACCGGGCCGGGTTATCTCCATTCCCAGCGCAGCCAGGGGCCGGAGTGGGGCCGTCGTTGCCTGGCCTTCGGGAGCGATCGACTTGAGCGGACCCCGAGTGACTGCCGATCTCCCCCGCAGCGTGCTCGCGAAATGTCTACGGCTCAGCGCCACCGCGCCCAGGCCAAGAGCCACGAAGACCAGCCTGCTGACCAGAAATGCGGCGTCGTAAGGGATTGCCGACTTGTTATAAAAGCTCACACCCCGATCGACCTTGAGCCACATCTCGGTGAGCCAGCGATACCCGCCTGGTTCCAACAGCATCAGGACGCGGTTGATCCGCGGGTCAAGCCAGCCCGGCGACCAGCTCCAGAGGAAGAAGAGATCCACCAGCATCAGGCCCAGGGGGATGATGAAGACAAGGATCGACCGCCGCGTCCATTCGCCGATCGCCAGCGAGATTCCCGCCAGGAAAACGATTGTCGGCACCGAGAACACCAGCGCCGGGCGGATGTAATTGAGCGCGTGGAATGGTCCACGGATGTCCTTCGCGGCGTCGCCGGGAACGACCTGAAAGAAGAAGACCATGGCCAGCACGTGGATCGCCAGCACGCCGAGCGTGCAGGCCAGGACGGCTGCGAACTTACCCCAGATGTACTCACCAGGCTTGAGCGAGGTCGCGTGTAACAGGTCGCCCAGCCGCCATTCGGAGTCCTGGATGACGGTCATTCCGGCCGCGATCGCCAGGCAAAAGGAGTAAAGGATCAGCGTCAGCATGGAAAGCTGCTTGGCCACCGCGAATTCCGAGGTGATCCAGGCCTTGGTTCCCCCCACCGACGAATCGCCGCTTTGGATGATCAGGGTTCCCGTCGACATCCCCCAGGCGCCCAGCACCAGGATCAACGTCCAGATCCAGAACAAGGGTCGACGACAGTGATAGGCGGCGTCTCCCGAGAACACTGTCCAGAACCGGCGCAGGCCGGCGGATGGAAACGTCGCATGTGCAGGACTTGCGGCGGCCAGGCTCATGAGATACCCCCGGCCAGGGTGACCCCATTGAGTCTCGGGATCTCGCGGCCGGGAAGGCCTCCGGTCTTGATCACGACGAGGTAAACGTCTTCCAGGTTGGCTTCCACCGGCACGAAACCCTCGGGCGGGTCGCCTTCGGGTTGATAGATCCGAACCCGGTTGTTGCCGCCCACCAGGTACGCCTGGGTCACGCACCGCTGGGGATCATCGACTAGTTGCTGATACGAGGCCGCGGTGATCGATGCCTCGAAGATGCTTCCCTCGATGGCCCCCAGCGCCAGCTCGGGTGTGGTGTTGGCGAGGAGTCGGCCATGGCTGATGATCGCGAATCGCGGGCAAAGCTGGGCGACATCCTCGACGATGTGCGTGGAAAGCAAGACGATCCGATTCTCGGCCAGCTCGGACAGCAAACGATAAAACCGCTGGCGTTCTTCCGGATCGAGGCCGGCCGTCGGCTCATCAACAATGATCAGCCGGGGGTTGCCGGCGATGGCCTGCGCGATGCCCAGGCGCTGACGCATGCCTCCGGAATAGGTCTTGACCCTGCTCGCGCCGCGAAGGTAAGATTCACCCGCTGGAGCAGCTCGTCGCAGAGCGCGTCCAGGCCGCCGGGCGCGGTCACGCCCTTGAGCCGCAACAGGTACTTGAGCATCGCCGTTCCGGTCAGGTGGGGAAAGAAGCCGAAGTCCTGCGGCAGGTAGCCCAGCCGGCTCCAGATGGTTTCAGGCTGATCGAGGATCGACTCGCCGTCGAGCGCGGCGGTCCCCGAGGTCGGTTCAAGCAGCCCGGCGAGAATCCTCATGAGCGTGGTCTTGCCCGCGCCGTTGGAACCGAGCAGCCCGAACATGCCGTTGGGAATGTCGAGATCGACACCCTGAAGCGCGGCCACGGGACCGGGATAAATCTTCACGAGGTCTCGAACACTCAGCATGGAGTTCTCCTTCTCCAGGGTTACCGACGTCGTCGTCCTGGATCGTACAGTGGGAATTCGAACCGGGCGAGGGATTATTGAGATGCGCGTCATCGTCCTCATGTCCATGGCAGCCGTTTCAGACCGGCGGCCGGACCGGTCCGAAACCACTGCCGGAAGGCTTCAAGACACTCTTGCCCCTTCCTTTTTGAAGAGCCTTCGACGAAGATTTCATGACGCGAAACGAACATTCCCTTTGGTGACGCGAAACGAACACTCCCGTGGTTCGAGATGACATCCATGGCCAGCTATGACCCCGAATTCGACCATGCTCCCAAATTCTCGCCCGAGTATGACGACTCTCGCCCCAGGCAGCGCGGCTGCTTCTTTTATGGCTGCGTGATCGCCAGTGTCTTCGCCGTGCTCATGATCATTGCGCTGGCGGTGGTGGCGTATATGGGCATGCGCTGGTTTTCCGGCTTCGTGAACGAGTGGACCTCGCCGGCACCCGTGGAACTGCCCAAGGTGCAGATCTCCGAGGAGGAACGCCACACGGTGCGGGAGCGGGTGGACGCTTTCAAGAAGTCTCTCGACGAAGGGACGGCAGTCGAGCCTCTGGTGTTGACCAGCGAAGATCTGAACGCGCTGATCGAGGAAAACGCTGACCTGCGGGGCCGGATTTTTGTGCGAGTGGAGGGTGACAAGCTCAAGGCGCAGATCAGCCTGCCCCTCGAGAAGTTGAAGGTCGGCATGCTCAAGGGACGTTATCTCAACGGCGAGGCCGAGCTCAAAGCCTCGCTCAGCGAGGGCATCCTGGTCGTCACGCTGGAAACGCTGGAGGTCAACGGCAAGCACCCGCCCGAGCAATTCCTGGCGGAACTGCGCAAGCAGAACCTGGCCAAGGACGCTTATGACAAACCCAAGAACGCCGAGATGATTCGCAAGTTCGAGAGCCTCGAGATCAGGGACAGCAAGATCATCCTCAAGCCGCGAGTTCGCCCAAAGTCCGCCACCGATCCGGCCCAACCGACGAAGGACCCTGCCGATTCAGCCCAGCCGAACCCGCCCTCGGCCACGCCCTCACCCAACGGATCGAAGCCTTCGCAGGCGGAAGCTCCGGAACGGCAGACTAACGCCACCAAGACCAGTCAGCCAAGGTGACGATTCTTCCACCCGCCCCTTCGGTCCGAGACTGAAGGATGTTTTTCATCAAGGAGATCTCATGAATCTTTCATTCCGAACGTGTACCGTCTTGCTCCTGCCTGCCCTGGGGCTGGTGCTGGCGCCCGCCATCGCGGCAGCCGACTCGGCCCCGCCCACAAAAGTTACCTCGGTGGAGGGCATCACCGAGTACCGCCTGGCCAACGGGCTTCAGGTGCTGCTCTTTCCCGACCCATCGCGGCCCAAGGTCACCGTCAACCTGACGGTTCTTGTCGGCTCGCGCCATGAAGGCTACGGCGAGACCGGCATGGCTCACTTGCTGGAGCACATGGTCTTCAAGGGAACGCCCGACCATCCCAACATCCCCGCCGCGATGAAGGAGCGGGGCGCCCAGTTCAACGGATCGACGTCGTCGGACCGCACCAACTACTTCGAGACCCTCTCGGCCAGCGACGACAACCTCGAGTTCGCCATCAAGCTCGAGGCCGACCGGATGGTCAATAGCCCGATCAAGGCCGAAGACCTCGCCACCGAGTTCTCGGTGGTGCGCAACGAATTCGAGATGGGCGAGAACTCGCCCCAGCGCGTGCTCTCGCAGAGGATGGAGGCCGTGGCCTACGAATGGCATAACTACGGCAAGTCCACGATCGGCAATCGCACCGATATCGAGCGCGTTCCGGTCGATAGCCTGCGCGCTTTCTACAAGAAGTTTTACCAGCCCGACAACGCCATGCTGGTGGTGGCCGGGAAATTCGACGAGCAGAAAGCTCTTGAGTACATCAATAAGTATTTTGGTTCCTTGCCGCGTCCGGATCGTAAGCTGCCGGCAACCTATACCGAAGAGCCGCCGCAAGACGGCGAGCGGGTGGTGACCCTGCGCCGGGTCGGCGACGTCGGCCTGGTCGGCATGCTCTACCACGTGCCCTCGGGCCCGCACCCCGAGTTCGCGGCCGTGCAGGTGCTGGCCAGTATCCTCGACGCCCAGCCCTCGGGGCGGCTCTACAAGGCCCTGGTGGAAACCAAGAAAGCCGCCCAGGTCTCGGCCGACGCCGAGGCGCTGCACGACCCCGGCACGTTCGAGATCATGGCCGAGGTCAACACCAAGGACCTGAACACCCTGCAACACGTCCGGGATACGATCTATTCGGTGCTCGACGATGTGAGCCGTAACGGCGTCACCCAGGAGGAGGTCGATCGGGCCCGCCAGAAGATGCTCAAGGATCGCGAGCTCGCCGCCTCCGAGCCCAACCGCGTGGCGATCGCGCTTTCCAACTGGGGCTCCCAGGGCGACTGGCGGCTCTATTTCCTGAGCCGTGATCGCATCGAGAAGGTCACCCCGGCGGAGGTCAAGGACGTTGCCGCCCGGTATCTGACCCCGAGCAATCGGACCATCGGTTACTTCATCCCCAGCGACAAGCCCGAGCGAACGAACGTGCCGCCCACGCCCGACGTGGCCAAGCTCCTGAACAACTACAAGGGTCGCGCCGTGCAGTCCACGGGCGAATCGTTTGACATCTCTCCCCTGGCCATCGAGGCGCGGCTCCAGCGGCCCGACCCGATCGAGGGCGTCAAGCTGGTATTGCTGCCCAAGAAGACGCGCGGTGACGCCGTTTACGTGCACCTGAATCTGCATTACGGCACCGCGGAAAGCCTCAAGGGGAAGGTCGCGGCGGCTGGCTTTCTGTCGAGCCTGATGCTCCGCGGCACGAAGAATCTTAACCACCAGCAGATCCAGGACGCCCTGGACAAGAATTACGCACGTCTGGGCGGCGGCTTCGGCGGCGGCAGGCGGATGGGCGGCGGGGGCGGGGGTGGCGGGGCCGGGACCCTGTCGTACTCGGTCCAGACCAAGCACGCCAACCTGCCGGCTGTTCTCGAGATCCTCCGCCAGGTGCTCCGCGAGCCCACGCTGCCGGAGAGCGAGTTCGAGGTCATGAAGAACGAACGGCTGGCCATGCTCGAACAAGGACGGTCCGACCCGATGCGCCTGGGCACCAACCGCCTCCAGCGGATGCTGTCGCACTATCCCGCCGCCGATGTCCGCTACGTGCCGACGATCGCCGAGGAAATCGAGCGCGTCAAGCAAGTCACGGTGGAAGACGTTCGCTCGCTCTACCGTGAATTCGTCGGCGCCAGCCACGGCGAACTGACCATCGTGGGCGACTTTGAATCCTCCGAGGCGCTGTCGGTTCTGGGCCGGACCTTCGAAGGCTGGAAGAACGCTCAGCCCTTCGAGCGCATCGAACGGCCGTTCCAGGCCGATCTCAAACCCACCCGCGAAACCATCCTGACTCCCGACAAGGCCAACGCCTGCTACTTCGCGGGACTGACCTTGAAAATGAAGGACAGCGATCCCGATTATCCCGCATTGGTCGCCGGCAACTATATCCTGGGCGGCGGTTCGATCTCGTCACGGATCGCCGATCGCTTGCGGCAGAAGGGCGGCCTGTCCTACAGCGCCGCGGCCAGCTTTTCGGCCAGCCCGCTTGATCCTCGCGGCAATCTGCTGATCATGGCCATCTATAACCCGGCCAACCTCACCAAGGTCGTGACCGGCGTCAATGAAGAGGTGGCCAGAATCCTTCGCGACGGCGTCACGGCGGAAGAGCTGAAGCACGCCACCGACGGCTACCTGAAGCAACACGAGGTCAGCCGGACCAACGATAACATGCTCGCCTCGACGCTGGCCGAGAACCTGTACCTTGGCCGGACCATGCAGTTCGACGCCGACCTCGAAGCGAAGATCAAGGCATTGACCGTCGACGAGGTCAACGCGGCCCTCCGCAAGTACATCCATCCCGACGAACTCTCCGTCGTCACGGCGGGAGACTTCAAGGAAACGAAGTAAAAACCTGTGGCCAGTGACCGGCGGGCCGTGGAGAAGATCCGCGAACACGGACGACTCCACCGCCCGCTGGCCTGCGCCAGCGAAGCAAAGCAACTTGATCGAGGGATCTCGATCGCAAATCCCGCCGCCCGATGCCATTTTGACATCAATCACCTCGCCGATTCAGCGACCGCCAGATCACTCACAGCGCGCGTGCTGCCGCAAGCCTCGCCGGTACGGCAGACTGCTCGCGCTCAAACTCGCGCATTCCGCGCTCGGTTCTCGACAACTGCCGCGCCGCGTGGTTTCATGAGCGTGCGGAGCCGAGTCGCGCTCCGCCTGAAAACCGCGGAGGCGTACTCTCCGGTGGATTCCGCCCACGATGGGGCAGTCTCGAAACGACTCACAGTGACCATGGAATCACTTCAAGGGCAACTGCTGATCGCCTCGCCGACGCTGGTTGACCCCAACTTCGCGCGCACGGTGGTCCTCGTTGCCGTGCACGGTGCCGACGGCGCCCTCGGTCTGATCCTCAACCGCGAGCTCGACGTGCAGCTCGAGGACGTCTGGAGCCAGCTCAGCAAAACGCCCTGCCAGCGATCTCAGGCGGTCCGGCATGGCGGACCGGTGAGCGGCACCTTGATGGCGCTTCACGATAACCGGTCCATGGCCAACGTGGTCGTCGCCGATGAGCTCTATATCGCCACCGAGTTGCCGGCCATGGAGTCGCTGGCCGCCAGCGATGACGGACGGGTCGCCTTCTTTCTGGGACATTCCGGATGGGGTGCCGGCCAGCTCGAAAGCGAGCTGACGGAAGGCTCGTGGCTCATCCTGCCGGCGACGCCCGACCACGTTTTCGGCGACCTCGATGCCGTCTCTCAGTGGAAGCTGGCCATAACCGAAGCGGGCCGACGTCAGCTCCAGGCGCTCGTGCCCGTCAAACAGGTTCCTGAAAACCCTCGAGATAATTGAGGCATCCCAACCATGGCCCGCCGCCGCACGGTCACGGGCAGCGACTGTCCGCGAAGCCCTCAAGTAGACGTAGGCTTGGGCTGGCTCTGAAGCAATGCGGGATGCGCGCCATCACCGGCGAGAGGTCGTCGTGCGCGTAAACCGCCTCGATGAGAAAGGCGCCCGGGACGGCTTCGGCATGGGCGATCGCCGCATCAAGCTCCGCCCGGGTCGTCACACGCTCGGCCGAAGCACCGAGCGCGCGGGCCATCGCCGCGTAGTCCCAGCTTGGTCGAGCGTAGTACGTGCGCGAGCGGTCGATCGCCTCGAGCATCCCATAGCTGCTGTTGTTCAGCAACAACACGATGGGTGCCAGCCCTTCCTGGACCATGGTCGACAGCTCGGTTCCCGTCATCTGAAACGCGCCATCGCCGACAATCGCGAACGGCCGCCGCCCAGGCTCGGCAATTCCTGCCCCCAGGGCGCCCGGCACGGCAAAGCCCATCGAGGCGTAATAGCCGGCGGCCAGGAAGATCTCGGTGCGCAGCTCCAGCGCGATGAACCAGCTATCCCCCACATCGGCCGTGAAGCTGTAGCGCGCGGGATCGAGCCGCTTGAGTGCGGCCAGGATGTCGGCGATGCGTAGCGGGGTCGTATCCGGCCCGGTGGCCGAGCTCGCGACGGAACCTTCGTCGCGAACCACGGCTGTTTGCCCTGCCGACGAGCCGTTGAACCGGGGAAGCGGCCGGTCACTGGCCGGCAATCGCTCCACAAGCGCCTCGACGACCTGGCGAATGCCCAGTCCATCGTAGCGGTGGAACCGCACGCGGACGCTGTCGGGATCGATCAGGATTCGCGATTTGGGATCGATCCGCTCGGTCCAGAAGCCGGTTCCGAGATCGGTGCGAACGACGCCGATGCCGATGATGCAGTCCGAGCCGTCAAGCAGCTCGCGCACCGCCGGGTCGCCCAGCGCGCCCATGTAAACTCCGGCGAACTGGGGATGGCTCTCGGGGATGGCGGCCTTTCCCAGCACGTCGGTGGCCACCGGCAGCCGCAGCCGCTCCGCGAGCCGTACCACGAGTTCGGTCAGCCCATGCCGGCGCAGGCCCACTCCGACATAAAGCGTCGGGCGTCTGGCCGCGGCCAGCATGGCGCCTATTTCGCTGACCACTTCGTCGAGCGCATCAGCCTGTGCCAGCCGTGCTTCGGGTTCGAGGTCCAGGACCAGGCGGCCGCTCGGAGCCGCGACCTGGGCGTAAACCCGGTCGCGGGGGATCTCCAGGTATCCCGGCCGCTTGCGCATGACCACGTTGCGCAAGACACGGTCGATGGTTTCCGGAGCGGTCGCGGGATCGTCCAGGATGGCCGCATCGATGGTCACCTCGCGGTAGATCTGCAACTGGCTCTCATAGGTCTTGACCACGTGATGCAGGTGGACTTCGTGATCCCCGCGGCGATACGTCATCTCCGGCCCGCCGCTGACGATCAAGAGCGGCGATTGCTCGGCATAGGCGCAGGCGACCGGGTTGAGCGTGTTGAGCGCCCCCGGCCCGTACGTCACCAGCGCCACGCCCAGCCCCTTGAGCCGCGCATAGGCATCGGCCGCGAACCCCACGCCCGGCTCGTGGCAGCAGACCACGGTGGGAAACTCCAGCAACTCCTGCACGGCATAGACGGGAAGCACGAAATCGCCTGGAAGGCCGAAGGTGTGCCCGACTCCCAGCTCGCGAAGTCGATGAAAGAGATACTCGGTCAGGTTCATCGTCAGGCCTTCCCATCCGGGCCAGGTGAAGACCCTCGGATCACGATCTTCCGGCGCCCTGGAGATACCTTCTTGGTCGTCACGCCCTTGAGAGTGACTGGGGGAATTCCGACGCTTTGGCACACGGTCTCGGGGTGTTCGCTGTAGATCTGGATCAGACGGCGAGAGGCGTGAGAAGGCGTGCGCACACCCTGCTCCCAGCTTTGCACTGTCTTGGTAGACACGTTCAACAATCGGGCGAAGACGGCCTGCGACATCATGGACTGATCGCGAAGCGCCACGAGGGTCTCAGGGTCGATCTCGGGCGGCTCTTCGGGTAGATCGTGCGTCGTGGTGCGCAGAGTGATCTCGCCTCGGGCATGGCTGATCGCTTCTTCCAGGCTCGTCTTCAAGCGATCGAACAGCGGCTTGCGGCCCCTCGGCGATTTCATGGTGTTTGCTCCCTCTCGGTCAAAGCGATTGCTCCATGTAGGCGGCAGTCGGTCGGTCTACCCTGTTGTGTTCCTGAAGCGACTGCGGACCTGGCAGACTCATAAACTTTATTGTCGCCGGGCCCTGGGGCTGACGCCACCAGGCTATGGACGGTCGTCGCTCCGCGGCTATCGAATGAATCGAGAATCCGCAATCCTTACCGTAGAGTCCGTCAAGAGAAGGCCTATCAACGCCACATAGATCCTCCGCCCTAGGCGTCCCATTTCCCAACCGTCGGCACCTTCGGCCCGAACTTGCCCGGGCTGTCGGCGATGACACGGCGGCTGATCATGTCGAGAATGAGCAGAATGATGACGGGGCCGGCGAACATGGCACCGAAAAAAAGAGCAAGCCAGGTATGTAGTCGCTGTCGCTCTGTCCTGGGCCCGCGGAAATAGACCGATAAGCCAGATGCAGAGCGGTCCCAAGTACCGCGAAACTGAACATGACGAGCAGCATACCCAGGAACAGCGTTCGGGCCCGGTTCACGCCCTCGCCGATCCAGACCCGCATTCCCGAGCGGTACGCCGCCAGCAATCCAAGAGCCGTGAGCACGGCCGATCCGGCGAAACCGCCGATCCAGAGCAGCGCCGAGGCCGCGACCACGGAGGTTGCTCGATACTCGTCCTTGATGAGCACGAGGATGGCAACGGAAACGAACATCATCGCGAAGCCTGCGGCCCCGAGCTTGAAGGCGCCCCACGCATAGGCAAACCGGGAGCAGATCACTCCGCCTGCCTTGCTGGGTATCGATCGGGCGAGCAATCGGCCCTTGCGAAAATCGCAAGCGGCGACCAGCGCACAGACCGTCACCACGGCCAGGGGCGGAAACTTGAGCCACCCCAGCGCGATCAAACCGGCCGCGACCAGCCAATTTGCGTACGGCCAGGCCCGGTCCGCTTCGTGTCCAGCTCCCGCTGTCGGCTGGGCAAAGAGCTCCCAGACAGGGTCGCCCGCCAGCCGGTCATCGATGTCGTCCATCACGCCCCTCCATCACTTACGCTGGCGGATCGAGCGGTCGCCGGTCAAGAGTATTTTCCGGGCCGCCATCGCCGCCTGGCATCCGGGCTGAAGGCTCAAGGGTAGACGCTTGATCCGTGTTTCATCCGTGGCTCATAAACTCCTTCTCAGATTCCATCCCTGCCCCATCCTCCCGCGCTCGACCGCTCGTGCCGACTCGAAACCACCCTTGACGCTCGGCATCCTTGCAGGAGATGGATTCAGAGCGAGCCCGTGCGGGCGCCGACCGATTTGTGTAAATTGAGAGAGCCCCTGATCATGCTGAGAGCAATCGTTCCAAACGCCGGCCAGGTACGAGCAGCACCATGCCCCAGACTGATCACACGACTGTCGCACCACGCTATCAGGTTGTCGACCTCGCCGCGCTGCCGGGCGTTCCCTGTCCGTGCGGGACGGCCCGGCGTGCGTTCGCGGACCTGAACGACCTCCCGCTCACCATTCATCTCACCGAGATCAAGCTCGACGCGGGGCTCCATTATCACCGCCGGTTGACCGAGACCTACTACATCCTCGAATGCGATCCCGGCGCCCGGATGCAGCTCGACGACGATGTGATCCCCCTGCACCCGGGCCGTTGTGTTTTGATCCCTCCCGGAGTCCGTCACCGGGCCATCGGCGCGATGAAGGTGCTGATCGTCGTCTCGCCCAAGTTCGACCCCGAAGATGAGTACCTGGACTGAACCGGACCTGAGTGCATTGGGGCAAGATCGATCGATGGGCCTCCATGGCCGCGCGATGCGAACTTTACCACGAATTGGCGAACTCACCGATCAGCCGTGACAGCGTGGTTCTCTCCTTGAACCATATCTGCTCGAGATCCTGCTCCGCGAAGCGTGCGTTTTTCGCGGCGTCTTTCAAGGCCCGGAGTGCCGGGTTCGTGTCGTCGTCGCCGTGCTGCGCGATATGCCGGGCGATCGCGGACAGGGCCTCTTCCCGTCGCAGTACGGAATTGCGGTAATGCGCTTCGGCTCTGTTCGTGGCGATGTCCTGGTTCCTCAGCCTCAGTTTTTGCCGTTCAAGACGATTGCCTTGAATTCCCCACGCCAGCAAAATCCCCACGATGGCGATCAGCCCCATCGCATCCCGCACCGTCAGCCGCACGTGGCGTAATTGCACAAACGTGTCCTCGGGACCCGTGATGGACCAATCCGATTCGAAGGCGCGATCGCCCGGTTTGCACTGGCGACCGATCAAGGTTTTGCTTTCGACTCATCACCAGTGTTGACTCTTGTCGTTTTGCAGGAAAGGGCCAGATTCCTGGTAGATCCGTGCGACCGGCACACCGCGCCTCGTCTTGTGGGCTATGAGTCATGACACTGCCACGTGCTTTGCAGCGGCCGCAGCAAGGTATCTCGCTGCCCCTTCAGTCGATGTTAGACTCGACCGGTCCATGTGTGGACGGCTCAGAAAATCAACTTCGGGACGCATGACTCATGACACAAACGGTCTTCATCACCGGGGCGTCCAGCGGCATCGGTCGCTCGACGGCGCAATTCTTTCACGAGCGCGGATGGAACGTGGCGGCGACCATGCGCAATCCCGACCAGGCGGGCGACTGGATCAAGCAGGAGCGGACTCTTGGGTTACGACTCGATGTCACGGACGGCGAAAGCATCCGCGACGCGACGGCCCGGGCGATCAGCCATTTCGGCGCGGTCGATGTTCTCGTGAACAATGCGGGCTACGGCGCGGTGGGGCCGTTCGAGGCATCGACGCCCGAGCAGGTCGAGCGTCAGATCGCCACCAATGTCACCGGGTTGATGAACGTTACCAGGGCCTTTCTACCCCACTTCCGGGAGCGACAAAGCGGTGTGATCATCAACATTTCTTCGGTGGGCGGTCGAATGACATTTCCGCTCCACAGCCTCTACCATGCGACCAAGTGGGCGGTGGAGGGATTCTCGGAGGCGCTGGTCTACGAACTGGAGCCGTTCGGCATCCGGGTCAAGATCATCGAGCCGGGCCCGATCAAGACCGATTTCTACGACCGGTCAATGGACATAATGACCCGACCAGGGCTGACGGCCTACGACGGGTTTGTTGCCAGGGTGATGCCCAGGTTGCGAAAGGCGGGAGCCGACGCTCCGGGTCCCGAGATCGTGGCCCGAACGATTTACCGGGCGGCGACCGATGGCCGCCACCGCCTGCGCTATCCGGCGAACGCGGCCTCGATCCTGTGGCTCCATCGCATGCTGCCGACCGCTGTTTTCATGGGGCTCGTGAAGCGGCTGCTTCTCAAGTGAGCCGATATCAGGAGACTCAGGAGTCAGACACAGGAAGATCGCACATAGCACAGGAACAGTCTTCCAGCGACGTGTTCATCGATGAGCGGTTCATGCGATGGTGCGCTCGGTCTCGGTGTCAGGAAGGGACGAAGACATGGAACCCGTCATCCCATTCGTATTGCTCGGTCTGGCCGTGGGGCTGCTGATCTGGGGCGTCAACAGCTTATCCGTGGAAGAGAGGTACATGAAACTCTTCGCCACAAGTGCCACGGCTGTCGGCGTGGGGGTGCTGGGCTGGTTTTTCATGTCGTATGGGAAAAACGGTATCCTCTATGCAGTGTTCTCGGGACTTCTTCTCGTCGGACTGTTGCTCTGGGGGCTGATTGATCCGGTTGTCGGACGGCGACTTGCCAGAATCTTCGCCGTGATCGCAATGGGACTGGGGATGGGATTCCTGCTCTGGGGGATCAGCGGGGCAGTGAGTGGAGAACGCCTTCGTCCGCCGTTCGACAGCCACATCATCACGGAGTTCAGCGAAGCGATTGGTTGGGGAGCCGGGTTCCTCACGGGCGGCATCGTCGCCCTTGTGCTCTCATTCCTTGGGAAAACCACAAGAACCAGTCAGCAAATCGTTCGGGAGTCCGAGCCCACTCCGGAATCCCTGAATCACCTCGCATAGCTGACCTGGAATGATCATTCCCCGTCATGACGGGACGGCCTGGATCGCCAGGCTAAAGATGATTCCCGAAGTCAGGTGACGTGAGAGCGACAATTTGCACTCAATCTCAGGAAATGCAAATAGTTTTACATTGACGATGTTAGACAATTACAATAACATGATCAATGAAGAAAGCGACAAGCAATCGGATAGACTGCGATGCCGGGATGCCCGATTGCCTGGTGTCGATGACCTGTCCGAACCGATCCCCCTCCATCCCATCTCAAGAATCCGCTTGTCCCAATGACCCCTGGCAGAGTGGGCGATGTATCTCCCTGCCGCCAGCCCGTCAAACTCTTTTGGAGACCGATTCCGATGACGACAACCACAGAGATCCTCAAGAGGAAGAAGACCACGAAGAAGGCCAATGTCACGAACGAGGCCAAGCGTACAATGACCATGCACCGGGTCGCGCTGCTGCTCAAGCAAGTCAGTGACCCGACCCGACTCCGGGTCATCGGCTTGCTCTCCGAAGGAGAGCACCATGTCGGGGGGCTGTGCAGCCAGATCAACCTGACCCAACCTGCTGTGAGCCACCACCTGGCACTGTTGCGACTCGGGGGAATTGTTGACCGCCGCCGCCAGGGCAAGAACAACTTCTACAGCCTTACGGATACCGGTTATCGGCTTTCCAACATCGTCAAGGGCATGGTCTGCTGAACTGTCCACGAGGCCAGGCACCGGGCCACTCGACTTATCCGAAGGAAGTTGTCGGGTGGTTCCATTCGTCGTGGCAAAATCCGACAGAAAGCACACCTTCCAGCAACCAGGAAAGTCATGAAAAGCCCACGTCTTCCGGTAAAGCAGAAAAGTTTTCCAGAATAAGGATTTCTTTTTGAGTGAAGTTTGGTTATACTTCAATAGGTTGGTCTGACGACTGAGTGAACTCCTCGGGTTCTCATCGAATCACTTTCTGCTTCTCCCTTTCGCCTTTCCCACCTCCAGGGCTCCTCTGTGTGCCCCTTTCTGATCGACCCGGAAAGCAACCAAGGGGTCGAAATGGCTCAAGGACAAGGAGAATCTCGTGGGAAAGAAACTGCATGTTGGAAATCTGAATTATTCGGCCACGTCTTCCGATCTACAAGGCTGGTTTACTCCGTTCGGGAACGTGCAAAGCGCTCAGGTCATCTCAGACCGGGAAACGGGGCGCAGCAAAGGGTTCGGTTTTGTCGAGATGGACACCGACGCCCAGGCTCAAGCAGCGATCCAGGGGCTCCATGATCAAGATCACGACGGGCGTCGTCTCACGGTGGACGAAGCCAAGCCTCGGGTAGCTCGTACCAGCGGCTTCGCTGGTGGCAGTTTTGATGGCAGTGGTCGCACTGGCGGTGGCAATGGTTATGGAGGAGATGGGCGTCAGTATTGATCGTTCATCATCGCGTTGGGTTTCGTGGCGATCAGTCGTGCGGTCCCTCGATCCCTGCCTTGCCGCCGATGAGTCATGCCTTTCTGTCGGGTGACCGCCGTTATGGCCGTTCACCTGCCGACCTCAGGAATCGGGGGCTCTGAATCGGTCAGTCAATCCGAGCCAGAGTGGCCGAAACAGGTCCTCTGCCAGGGCGCCGTTCACTCGTGAGCAAGTCCCCCTCAGAAAGCCATCAATGAAGAGTTGGTCTAATCACCATGCTGGTTCGGAGTCTCAAGTGAACAGTTATCCCGCTAGCGAACGAACGATATCGGAGGTTGAGAGAGGTCGAATCTGCAATGCAATCCTCCCCATGCCTCGTGCAAGAACGCTTTCCGTTGGCGATTCGATCAATTTCGACCTTGCTTACTTTCAGGAAGGCCGAGAGACCTGTTACGTAAAGCGTGGGGATTCCGTATGCGTCTTGCTCACCGAGGTCACCGATCTCGGCGCAACTGATCCCGCCACGGGCCAAGCCCTTTTTCGACTTTCCTGGACCCCACTCGGTCAAAGCGATTCGCCAAGCAATATCGTCAAGCGGGTCGTGAAGTCACGTAATTCTCATGGAAGAGCCCAGCCGGGCAAGCGACTCGATTCAACCCGGTAGCCTGAAAAAAGCCCTTCGTCTTTGATGTCTGCTGCCCGCTGCTAGCGACTCGTGGGACCGTCTGAACTCGCTCAACGATGCTCCCGCCATCCTGCTCACGCACCAGGAGGTTCTGATGTTTCCCAAGTACCGCCACACGCCGATCTTTGATGCCGAACGGAAACGCTGCTCAGTCTGCCGTCAAGCCGTTTATTCGCTGGCGGACATTCATCCTCAATGTGCGATCAAGCTGGCTCTTGCTATGGAAAGAAGGCTCAAGAGAGAGACGGTATCCGAGGCTGATCCCGAAGTCGCTCTCGTTGCTCTTTGAACCAACCCCGCACTGGAAGTGATGAGCGAGTCTGCCTGAGAGAAGGCAGCAATCTCCCGTTCGACCGGTGTCGGCACGATACTCATCCCCGCAAGCCATTTGATGATGAATTGATCGACCCGACTCGTTTTGTCCCCACTGCCAGCTCGTCGATCCAGAGCGTCTGGTCGTGCGGCACGCCGTTGTGGAAGTAGGGCAGCATCATGAACTGTTGGAATTTCATCCTGGGAAAGTCACTCGAGCGAAACACCACATCCGTTTGCTCGATGACGAGCTTCCCATCGACCCAGCCACGGAGTTCCCCGTCGCGATTCGGCTGGTCTCTCGCCATGTCCAGGCTGTTGAGCTTGAACATCGCCTCGACGCAGTGCCACTTCCCGTCGTTGAACAAAACGTCCCGGCTGTCGAAGGTCTGCCCGTTGTAACCACCTCGCAGCGGTCCCTGGGTCAAGCCGTGCGGCATGTCCCTGTTCTGGATATCTTGTGTTGCCAGCCGCAGCTTGCCGTTGACGGGCTCGATGTAAACAGTCAGGTGACTGGCGGCGGGACCGTGAAACTTGTTGTTCTCGGTGGTCATGAAGTGGAGGAGGTGCGGCCCATAGGGCTTGTTGGTCCACGACCAGTTCGGAGAAAGCTTGAGGCTGAAAGCGCAGGTGGACGACCTCACTTGGATCAAAGAGGTGCCTCACTCCCGATGAGTCGGAGGGAGTCAGCTTCCCCTTGGCGAAGTGATAGCTGATCGAATGACGACCGGCAGCCGCATCATCCGACAGCACGAAGCGGTCGCCGTCATACCAGCCCCGGCTCGTCAACCGTGTGTCCTCGAAGCCCTCGGCAAAGAACTGAGCTCGGTCGGTCGATGAGTTCTGGCCCGCCCAGGTGAGGCTCAGGGAGGTCAAGGTAAGCGTAAGCACCAGCATGGCCGTTCTCCTCGAATCAATGGGCTTGAGGGTGAATGCCCCCACCCTGTCGAAGCCCCGCAGTCCCCAGTATCATCGAACCAGCGGGGTGACCGACCCATTCGGCCTCTGGCAAGCCTTTCCGGCGTGCAGAATAGTTCTTCTATCAAGACCGATTCCGTCCGTGTTCAGGAGGCGAATGATGTTCGATCCCGATTTTTGCGAACTCCGATGCCCGATCTGCACACGAGCCAGAAACGGCAACAGAATCGCCCAGGTCTTGCAGGCGGTCGAAATGGCCATCACTTTCGGGGGATGCCCGTTCGGGCGAGCGAGACAGAAGAAGTACGGCGTGCCTCCCAGCGAGCCTCTGTGCTTGGCACGACCGGGGCAGGAGTCAGACGAGGAGTGATCTGGCCGAGAAGCGACCGAAGCGATGCCCGTTGATGCCTTCCTCGTCTTCGAACGCAGTGGTTGCCGGATTGAAGACCTCATTCACTTGTCCAGGATCGACCTGGCGTTACGAGTCAAGTCGATGTTGAAGTAAACTTTCTTCCCCTGTCCGTTTCCAACGGGCTTTAGCTCCAAGACATCGAAACGGTGCCCATCATTGATGTATAGCTCTTGCCCTTTGATCGGCATGTTGGTCGTCACGAGATACTCCTCCTGGATAAAGAGGACCGGGATCGGGTTCTCGAAGCTCGTCCCAGCCTTGGGGTACTCCAGGACTTTGAGGATGCCATCCAGTAACTTCTTGTACTTCTCCGCCTTTTCCGGCTGGTCCGTCCTTTCGTAGAGCATCATCAGCATCGCCAGGGTGTCAGTCCGGCGCGGGGGCAGCCGCTTCATGATGAGCTCACCGGCCATCACTCCGAAGAGGATGGTGGCCGTGGACGGTATGGCATTCATGCCGACGTAGTAACCGGAGTAGTGGCGGCCCAGCATCCAGAAATCGAACGCGCTGCCGATGTTCTCGTTGCCCTTCGCCCAGGGCCCGCCAGAACCGTTCCAGGGGTTGAACATCCAGAGCAGGTTATAGCCCACGAGGATCGCGCCTGCCGCGAGCACCTGAACGCGGAAGCTCTTGCCGACCACGAAGAACGCGAACACGTAGCCGATCGCGATCTGCTGGAGCACACGGATCAACCCGATACTCCACCGGTCGGCACCGAAGTTATCAAGCACAACGCCGACGAGAATGAGGCCGAATGCCCGGGCCAGCACATGCCGGAACCGTTTGCCCCACGAATCCCCCCGCGCCGTCCGCCGCGACAGAGCAAAGGGCATCGCCACGCCGACCATGTACATGAACGAGGGCTGGATGAGATCCCAGTAGACGCACACTTGCCACTCGACATGCTCGTTCTGGAGGTAAAGCCAGTTCCAGGTCGGATCACCCTTGAGCGACCCGAAGATGGCCCCGCACAGAAGCGTTGCCATGATCAACCCGCGACACGCATCAAGCGATTCCAGCCGCGGCAGTGTTGCACCATCCGCGGAAGGAGCAACCTCGATCGCCGAGCTGGCCTGGTGCGCATCGGTCATCGTCGTGGTTGCCATGCGGCGGTATTCCTGATTGGCTCGGCTTGGATCTCGAGACACCGGCCCGTGCTCTGGCTCACTTCCTCAGCAATCCCAGGAGGCTCTCGATTTCATCGTGGACCTGGGGAGTGTGGCGGATGATCAGCGCGGGGGGCATGGGCCACGGCACGATCGCGCCGACGGCCATAGCGTCGTCCATCCCTTGTCCGCGCCGGGCCCGGCGCTGGCGGCGTTTCTCGACTGTCTGGCGGATCGAGTCGCGATAAGCCTCACTGGGCTCGTTCCGTACCTGCCCGGCTCCCCGGACCGCTTTCGCCGGGGCCTTCGCCCCTTGTCGCTCAGCCCCGCCTGGCGCCGCGGCCGCTCCGCCTTGACCTGCTGCCTGTGCCGCTACGTCGCGGGTCACGGCGAAGATCATTCCCAGCAGGAGCGAACCAGCGAGCAAGTAGGAGTAAAGTCCCGGTCGATATTCTGAGCGGTCCATGCGTCGGGTACTCCTGGCCTGACCGGGTTTGGCCCGGGGCAGGTTGCTGTTCGGGTCGCCTGTCCGGGTTGCAGTCTGTGACTTGCAGCCTACCAGGGCTTTACAGATCGGATCAAGCGTTGGCCGCGATTCAGGAAAGGGTGATGTGTGCCGCGTCCTTATGCGACATACTAACTCGAAGCGTCAGCGAGGGGTTTTCCCTTTTCCCAGTATCGATTTGTGTCGACACTCGCTGACGCTTAGGGTTAGTATGAACGGCCTGCCAAGTGTCAAGCGAGACAGGTCAACAGTGACCCCACTTTGGGACGATGCCATTCAGGGCCTGAGCCGTCCGGACGAACTACAAGAGGTGGCACCTTGGAAGTCTCACGGGTCCAGACGCGCATCCTGTTGTTGATCGCTCTCGGCTTTCCCGCATGCAATGCGTACGGGCCGCGACCTCAGGACGACGCCAGGAAGATCACGGTCGCCGTCGTCCAGTTGAAGTCCGCAACCATCAAGCAGCCCTTTAAGTGCCGGATCGAGTCGCCACGCTACGTCCACGTCCGCACCAAGGCCAAGGGGCGGATCACGGCGATCCTCGTCAAGGAGGGCCAGTCGGTCAAGCAGGGCGATCTGCTGTTCCAGGTCAGACCGACCAGGGACAAGGAAAAGCCGGAGGCCGAAAACCGGGACGAGGTGGTCTCCATCAAGGCACCTTGCGACGGCCTGGTCTGCCGCGTGTCCAGCCTGCGGGGCGGCATTGTTCCGAAGTACGACAGCCCGGTGACCCTCTCCGACGACAGCGCGATGTGGGTCCATTTCGACATGCCCGAGAAACATTACCTCGAATACATAATCGAACGGGGCGAGGACTGGCGACGTTCGGATCTTGAGCTCATCCTGGCGGACCACAGCAAGTACCCATACGCCGGCAAGATCATTAACATCCTGGGCAGTTTCCACAACGAAACCGGTGACATCCCCTTCCTCGCGGAATTTCCGAACCCGGACGGGCTGCTGCGTCACGGCCAGACCGGCACATTGTTGATCAACTGGGTGTTGAAGAACGCCATGATCCCCCGGCGGGCCACGTTCGAGGATCACGCCGAGCGGTACGTTTACGTCGTCGACAAGGATCACGTCGCGCATCGGCGCGAGATCGTCATTCAGGACGAGGCGGAAGACCTCCTCGTCGTCAAGAAGGGGGTCGGAGTGGGCGACAGGATCGTCCTGGAGGGGGTCAGGCAGGTTCGCGACGGTGACAAGGTGGAATAAAAACCTATTTCAATACCCTCAAGAATTGGCTCAAGGCTGTGAGCAAAACCGGGTTTTGAGATAGTTTCTAAGGGAAATCGACCGACTGGGGAACATGATCTTCGATCTCGAGTCCGGAGACGCGAGCTGAGTCTTCGCCGGTCGGTGCTGTCGAGCTGAGCTCAATTCTCCATGGATTTCTGCAGCAGGTGGAGCGGCACCGATCCAAACGACAGCAGGCGGTCGTGGAAGGCGCGGAGGTCGAAGGAGGGGCCGGCTCGCTTTTCGGCGTGCTGCCGCAATTCCCGGATCTTCAGCTCGCCGACCTTGTAGGCGAGCGCCTGGCCCGGCCAGGCGATGTAACGATCGACCTCGTTCTCGATCTCGTTGCGGGGGAGCGATGTGTTCTGCTCCATGTAATCGATGGCCCGGGCGCGGGGCCAGCCTTTGTGGTGCATGCCGGTATCGACCACCAGGCGGGCACAGCGGAGGGCGTCGTAATTGAGGCGGCCAAACACGGCGTAAGGGTCGGTGTAGAGGCCGATCTCGGCGGGCAGCGATTCGGTGTAAAGCGCCCAGCCCTCGTCGAAGGCGGGGAAGTAGATGTAGCGGCGGAACGGCGGCCGGCCGGGCGCCTCCAGACCGATCGCGCCTTGCAGATGGTGGCCCGGGATCGCTTCGTGATAGGCCAAAGCCTGCATCGTGTAGGTGGGACGGCTGGTCGGGTCCGACGTGTTCACGAAGAAGATGCCCGGGCGCGAGCCGTCCGCGGCGGCTGGGTAGTATTCGCCGGTCGGCGACGATTTCGCACGGATCGGCTCGAACGCTCGCACTTCCAGGGGAATCCGCGGCAGGCGGCCGAACAGGCGGGGCAGGTTGACCTCCATCGTCGCGATGATCGCCCGATGGCCGTTGAGGATCTGCTGCTCCGACGTGTTCTTGAACTTTGGGTCGGTGCGCATCCGGGCGAAGAAGCCCTTGGCGTCGCCCGGGAAGCGAACCTCGCGGCGAATCGCCTCCATCGCCGCGCGCATCTTTTCCATCTCGGCCAGGCCGATCGCGTGGATCTGATCGGGAGTCAGGTCGGTCGTCGTGTAATCGCGCACCAGGAACGCGTAATGCGCGGCACCGTCGGCTGTCGCGCAGAGGCCGACGCGGTCGGGGCAGGCGGGAAGGTACACCTTCTCGACAAAATCGGCCAGACGGGCATACGCCGGAGCGACGTCGCGGTCGATCGCCTGCTCGATCCGCGCGGCGATCGCCTGGTGGTCGGCGTCGGGCCAGTCGCTCGGAAGCCGCGCCACGATTGCCCAGAGGGGGCTTCCCTGGGCGCCCGGCTTGCTCAGCGCGCGAAGCTGGGCCACCACCTTGGGCATGACCACGCGGGGCGCCAGCCGGCCTTCGGCGATCCCCCGCTTGAGCGTCCCGACAATCGCCTCCGCCAGGCGGGGAAAGGCCTTCAGACGCAGCAAGTAATTCTCGAGATCCCCGCGCGTCGCCGCCGGCTGGAACTCGCCAAGCTGGGCGAAGAGCAGATGCAGGTCGGGGAAATGCAGGTCGGAGGCATAGCGGACAATCGGCCCTAGCGGCACGAGATGGTCGCCGAACCGCCGCGCCTCGAGCCGGCTCTGGATGACGGTGCCGAGAATTTCCCGGTCCAGCCGCTCGTCGGCTGTCAGCAACTTGGGATCGACCGCGCGGAGGGCGGTCCGCGTCGATTCGAGCCGATCCAGCCAGCGCTGGTAGGCTTCGACCGAGGGGTCGTCGAGACGGTCGCTGTACCGCTGGTCGCCGACGAAGATCGTGGCCTCCAGGGGATGCGTCTTCAGCAGGTCGGTCCAGTACGCGGCGATGATCTCGCGCAGCCGCTGGCCGGCTGACCCGGTGCCGTCAACGCCGCGAGCGAGCGCGGGAACCACACTCACCGAAATCAAAGCAGCAAGCGTCCATTTCACGAGCAAGCGAAAATTCATACGTGTGATCCAGCAGACGCGTGAGCGATCAGGGGCAATGGAGAGCCCGCCCACACGCCGAGCATGGGAAGGGACAGCCCCGAGCAAAAAGCAAATTGTGGCGCGGAGGGGTCTGATCGAAGCAAGACCCGGCAGGATTTCCGGTCGTCCGCCGGAACGCTATGGCACGGCTCGAACGAGAACGTGCGCGGGGCGACCCGCACTGTCAGCCGCCAGCACAACCCGGTTTCGGCCTTCACGCTTGGCCTGATACAGGGCCTCATCGACACGCTGGAGTACCGTGGCAAGCTCCAGACTTTTCTCTGCGTCGGTGGTGGTCACCCCAAGGCTGATGGAGATGGATACTTCCCCGAGTGACGTCGCCACGGGGTCGCTCGCGATGCAGTGTCGGAGGCGCTCGGCAAGTGCCCGCGCGTCTGCCGGCTCACATCGGGGCAGCACAACGAGAAACTCTTCGCCGCCATAGCGGCCCAGCACATCGGACCGTCTCAGGACGCGGGTCATCCGCTGGGCCGCTTCCCGGAGCACGACATCGCCTGTCAGGTGTCCGTACGTGTCATTCACGCGTTTGAAGTGGTCCAGATCGATCAGGACGATTCCGGTCGATGTCCCTTCGCGTTCGGCGCGGACAAGTTCGTTCTGCATCAGGTCGATGATCGCCCCGTAGTTCCAGGCGCCGGTGAGCGTGTCATGCGTGGCCTGGACGCGGAGGGCCTCTTCGAGGTCGATGATCCGTTGCCCGGCCCGAAGGCGGACTTTCAGTTCCTGTGCGTCGAAGGGCTTGCTCAGGTAATCGTCCGCGCCGGCTTCCATACCGGCCACAATGTCCTGCTTGCCGACTTTCGAGGTGAGCAGCAGCACGTAAACATAGGCGCCCTTGCTCGAATGACGGAGCCGGCGGCAAATCTCAGACCCATCGAGCCCCGGCATCATCCAGTCGAGAATGGCCAGGCGGGGGGCATCCTCGCGCTCGAGGATTTCCCAGGCCGACGTTCCGTCTTCCGCGGCGATCACCTCGTACCCCCACTTGCCGATCAGCGCTTCGAGCTTGCAGCGGGATACCTCGTCGTCATCGGCGATCAGGATTCTCATCAGGTACCGCTCTTCGAGTAATGGGTCAGGTCTTCCTGGAGACGGCAGATCTCTGTCTCCAGCGCTTGAAACACAGTCTCCGCTTCCTCGAGATCACCTTCGCGTCCCATCTCTTCCAGCCGCCCGGCCGTCTTGTAGGCATGCTGGGCTCCGAAGTGACTGACCGAGCCTTTGAGCTTGTGGGCGCTGCGTTCGAGCATCGCCTTGTCTCGCTGCGAGACGGAGGCGCGAATCTCGGAAAGCACCTTGGGGCACTGGTCGAGAAAGCGTCCGATGAGCTTCAGCAACAGCTCCCGATCACCGTCGACTTCGGCGAGGACCGTTGTGGGGTCCCAGACGGCCGCCACGGTTTCCTGACGGACCGCCGCGCCTGTCGGAGCCGTCTTCCGCCCCGAAAGCAGGCTGTCAAACGCGGCGAAGAGTTCTTTTGGACGGAGCGGCTTCGTGACGTAGGCGTCCATGCCTGCCGCCAGAGAACGCTCCCGGTCGCCCTTCATGACATGAGCCGTGAGAGCGATGATCGGCGTATGCCTGCCGGTACCATTCTCCTCCTTGCGGATGGCGGCCGTGGCGGCGTAGCCGTCCATCTGGGGCATCTGGACGTCCATCAACACGACGTCGAAAGTCTCCGTCTTCCAGGCGGCCAGAGCATCGTGGCCGTTGCTTGCGACCACGACGGTGTGGCCTCGCCGCTGAAGCAAATCGACCGCATACTCCTGGTTGACCTCGTTGTCCTCGGCAAGAAGGATGTGGAGCGGGCCGTAGGGACCTGCGGCGGCGCAGCGAGGTACGGCGACAGGCTTGGTTTTCCTGGGCGACTGGTGCAGTACGTTCAGAATGGTGTCGAGCAGCTCGGACTGTTTGATCGGCTTCCTCAAGAACGCGGACACGCCGAGCTCCTGGCAGATGGCCAGATCGCCTGGCTTGTCGTCAGACGAGAGCAGCATGAGGATCATTTCGGGTTCATCGCGTCGCTGGCGGATTTCGCGGGCAACCTCAAGACCTTGCAGGTCGGGCATCTGGGAGTCAAGCAGTACCAGCCGGTAGGGGGTTCCCCGGGCCGCGGACGCTTCGATCTCGGCCAGGGCCGCGCGCCCACCGCTTGCCCCGCTCGGTCGCATGCTCCAGTTGGAGAGCATCTCTTCCAGCACAGCCAGGTTGGTCGCGTTGTCGTCGACGATCAACGTGCGCAGACCCTCGGTAGCGATCGGTTCCGGCGGCTCCTCGACGATCGTCGGATGCTGTCGACCGAATCGCGCTGTGAAATGGAAGCGGCTGCCGTTTCCCGGTTCGCTGGCCACCCCGATCGAGCCTCCCATGAGCTCCACCAGCCGGGTGGAGATGGCTAGGCCGAGCCCGGTGCCCCCGAACAGTCGCGACGTCGAGCTGTCCGCCTGGCTGAAGGCCCCGAAGATGACCTGCTGCTTGTCGGCCGGAATACCGCAGCCCGTGTCCGTGACACAAAAGTGAAGCAGAGCTTGCTCTTGCTCGAGCCGTTCGGTCGTGATCTGGACGACAATCTCCCCGCGTTCGGTGAACTTGATCGCGTTGCCAACCAGGTTGACGATCACCTGGTTCAGGCGGAGCGGGTCGCCGATCACCGCGCTGGGGACATCGGGGTGGACATGAAGGATCAGCTCGAGTCCTTTCTTCTGGCCCGCATCGCCAGGGTCTTGACGGTATCGCCGACCGTTTCCCGGAGGTCGAATTCGGACCGCTCCAGCTCGAGCTTGCCCGATTCGATCTTGGAAAAGTCGAGAATGTCGTTGATGATTCCCAGGAGCGAGTCGGCCGAGATCTTGGCCATCTCGGCGTAGTGCCGTTGCGGCCCCGTCAGGTCCGAATCGAGGGCCAGCTCGAGCATGCCCATCACCCCGTTCATCGGAGTTCGGATCTCATGGCTCATGTTGGCGAGAAACTCGCTCTTGGCGCGGTTGGCAGACTCTGCGGCCGCCTTGGCCTTGAGCAGTTCCTCCTCGGCTTCCTTGCGGCCGCTGATGTTTCGGCAAGCGATCAGTGCACCCCGCACGCCGTGATTCTCATCGAGCAGAGGGCTGACCACCGATTCCAGCCAGAGATCGTTTCCGTCGGCTTTCCGACAGCGAAAGTCGATGCCGTGGGGGTTTTGAGTTTCATACACAGACTGGAGTGAAACTGCCGCCCGTTCAAAGTCAATCGGCTGAACGAAGTCGAGTGCGGGCTTGCCCAGCATGTCCGCCTCCGCGTATCCGGTCACGGCAAGGGTCGAGGGCGTGACATAAATGATGGCCCCCTGCGCATCGGTTTCGACGATCAGGTCGATCATGTTGGTCGTGATCCGTCGAAACCGGTTCTCGCTTTCCCTGAGCGTCTCCTCCACGCGCTTGCGCTCGGTGATATCACGAACGATGCCGACGGCGCACCAGTCTCCCCGGAGTCGAACGGCGGCCACCGAAAGCTCCACGGGGAAATGCTTGCCGTCCTTGCGCATGGCAGTGAATTCGAGCAGCTTTCCGATGCCGTTTCCCTCGCCCGTCTTGAAGAAGTGTGGCAGAGCTTTCTCGCATCGTTCGCGATGGCTCGGAGGTGCCAGAAGGAGGTGTAGGTTGCGTCCCAGAATCTCCTCGCGCGTGTAACCGAACATGCGCTCGGCCGCAGAGTTCCAGTGCGCGACACGACCCTCCGAGTCCATCAAGATCACAGCATCCAGAGCAGTATCGCTGATGACGCGGAGCGTCTCCTCGCTGGCCCGCAGCGCCTCCTCGTTCCGCCTGGATTCGGTGATGTCGACTGCCAGGCCCATGTAGCCGATAATCTGATCGTTCGGGTCGCGGATCGTCGTGATGCGCAAGCTTCTCGAGGAACTGGAACCCGTCCTTGCGAACTCCGGTTCTTTGGTGTTCTTTCTCGTCGGCCAGGCGGGCCGATTCAAAGAAGACCTCCATGCCGGTTATGGGTCGGCCCAGTAACCGCGTCAACTCCTCTCCTCGCGCATTGATTTCCGTTTCGAGACCCAGGATCACCGGAGTCTGTCGACCAATCATTTCCTCGGCGGAATAGCCGTAGATGCGCTCGGCCCCGGTGTTGAACACGGTGATCAGGCCGCTCGTGTCGGTGGCGATGATGGCCACCTTGGTCGACGCATCGAGCACACCCCTCAAGAGGGCGTTGGAATCAGCCAGAGCTGCTTCGGCCCGCTTCCGCTCGATTCCCAGGGCAATCTGGGTGGCAATGGTTTCCAGTACCTTGACCGTCGTGTCGGAAAGGGGCTTTCTGGCAAACAGGGCAATGACTCCGCACAGCTCGCCTCCCAGCATGATCGGCTGCCCCGCGAAAGCGACTAACCCCTCTCTGATCGCCCAGTCCTGATCGCTGACATGGGGGTCGCCGATCACCTGATTGGTGAGGTGAGGCCTTCGCTCCTTGGCAATCAGCCCGATCTTGAACTGACCGACAGGTACTCGAGCATGAGCACCGTCCAGGCGAGTGTACAGGCCCGCGCTGGCCTGAAGTTCCAGCACGTCTGCTTGGGGGCCAGGCGTCCAGATTCGTACGAAGGCCAGATCCAGATGCTGCACAATCGCCTCCGTGCAGCGTTGCAGAAGATGCTTCAGACTGCCTTGCTGGGTCAGGGCGATACCGACATCCGCCGTCAATGCTGCCAGGCAAGAACGTTCTTTGATCAATTCCTCGGCGAGTTTCCGTTCACTGATGTCCTGGACCTGCGTGACGAACAGGAACGGTTTACCCGGCTCATTATGGGAACGGGATACGCTGAGCAGAATCCAGACCGATTGCCCGTCCTTGCGGAGGTATCGCTTCTCCATGCTGAAGGAGGGTAGATCCTCGGCCAACATCCTCCGGGAGAAGGCGAGGTCGGCTTCCAGGTCGTCGGGGTGGGTGATGTCCTGGAAGGTCCTCTCAAGCAATTCCTTCTCGGAGTATCCTGTGATCTCGCAGAGCGCTTGGTTGACCTGGAGCCAGCGTCCTTCAGGCGACACCAATGCCATGCCGATCGGAGCATGATCGAAAGCATTGCGGAAACGGTCCTCGGTCTGGCGCAGCGACTCCTCGGCCCGGCGGCGGTCGGCGATCTCATCTTGCAAGCGCGTGTTGGCGGTCTCCAGCTCCTGGGTTCTCTCGCATACGCGGGTTTCGAGCCGCGACTCGTTGTCCCTGAGGGCTTGAAGAGTATGGTCAAGTTCCGACGTGTGTTGCTCGATTTGACCGGCCATGGAGTTGAACGCTTGAGCCACTTCGGTGACCTCGGCGATTCGCGATTCACCCGCCCGGTGTGAAAAGTTGCCCACCGCGAACTGGCGCGCCGAAGCCTTCAGGTCGACCATGGGAACAACGATCCAGCGGGCCAGGCCGAGAGCCGCGAGCAGGACGACACAAGAGGCCACTCCTGCGATGGCGAGCGCGGTGACCAGCTTTTCCTTTCCGAGGACGTACGACTCTCGTTGATTGGCCTTGTTGCTGGCGACAATCCGGAGTTGAGTTGTGATTTCTCGACCCAGCCGACTCTGCGCCTGATAGTAGCTCAAGGCGGCTACGAGGGCCAACGGTCCCAGGGCGATGACCAGAAAGCAAGCGATCAGAATGGTGGAGAAGCGAGGTTTCACCGCAACATCCCTGGAGAACAGAAAAAACCGAGGAAGCGCCTGGGCTTGTCAGAATCGCCGCGATTGCTTGCGAACCCATCTTCTTGCACGAGACCACCCGGAGCAGTGCTGGAATCAGCATTCTGCACCCTGATGCGCAAGACCAAGACTGATCCAAGACGAAGTGTCCACACGATAGGGAGTACCGGTATTCCCATGAAACTCTAGAGCACAAGCCTCCGAGACACGCGGATACCAGGCATTTCCTGATGGCACGTAAGGGGCCGCCGCGTGTCGAGCTTCAGAATGGCGTACCGGGAGAAGCGATCCGCGGCCCTCGTGTTTCAGGACGGGCGAGCAGTCGCGCCCTCGTGCCGTTGCACGCGCACGCGGAGGCCGTGTCTGGGGCGGAGGGTGATTGAGGGGAGAAGTTCGAGCCTCTGGCCGGGTAACGGGCTCAGGCGATAGCGCTGGGCGATGGTGGCCAGGACGAGAACTCCCTCCATCATGGCGAAGTGATTGCCGATGCAAACGCGCGGGCCGTCGCCGAACGGGAAGTAGGCGCAGCGAGGCAAGCGCTTGACCAGATCGCCGGCCCAGCGTTCGGGGCGGAATGCTTCGGGGTTATCGAACCAGCGCGGGTCGCGATGGGTGAGATACTGGGGCAGGAAGAGTTGCGTGCCGCGGGGCATGAAGTAACCGCCGACCTCGCAATCCTCCACGGCTTCCCGGCCGATCGCCCAGGCCGGAGGATACAGCCGCATGGTCTCGCGAAAGAGCCACTCGCAGTAGGGTAAGTTCGCGACGTCGGCGGCGGTTGGCGGGCGGCCGCCAAGAACGCGCGTGAGCTCCTCGTCCAGCCGCTCCCGGGCATCAGGATGACCGGCCAGCAGGTAGAACGCGTAGAAAAGTGCGAGCGCCGTTGTTTCGTTGCCGGCCAGGAAAATCGTCACGGCCTCGTCCCGGAGCTGCAAGTCCGACATGGCGCCGCCATCCGGGTCGCGGGCCAGAAGCAGATGAGAGAGCAGGTCGTCATGCTCGTGGATCGTCGCGCGGCGTTCGCGGATCAGGCGATAGATGATCTCATCGATCCGTCCGATGGCCCGCCAGTACTCGCGGGTCGAGGGGAGCGGCAGGTGCTCCCTGATCCGGAACCAGCGCATCGGGTTGAAGAAGTAGTTCATCACGGTCTCCAGCGAGGCCCCGACGACCTCGGCCTCGCCTTCAAGTTCGGCGTCGAACAGCGTCCGGGCCACGATCGCCAGCGTCAGGCGAGACAGCTCGGCATGCAGCTCGAGCTCCGCGCCGTCGCTCCACTGATCGAGCAGCCGTCGGGTCTGTTCGACCATCTGCGTGGCGTAGCCCTGGATTTGCTGGTGCTGGAACGACGGCTGCGCCAGCCGCCGCTGCCGCTTCCAGTAGGCGCCCTCGCTGGTCAGGAGCCCCTGACCGATCAGGGGGCTGACCGTCTGAGTCAGCCTGTCCTTGATGAAGTTCTCTTGATGGGTCCGCAAGACGTATTCGAGGTGCACAGGATGGACCATCACATAGGTCGTGAGGTAGCCGAGCCTCAGCTTGACAATATCGCCGTGGTCGCGGACCGCTTGCTCGAGAAAGCCGAGCGGATCTTTCATATACGCGAGCGTGTTGCCGAGCAAGAGACCGCCCCGGGGACCAGGAGGCAACTTGGCACGGGAGGTACCGGGCTTCACCGTGGTGGACATGCGATGCGGGTTCCTGTTCTTGGGTCACACCGATCAGCCGACAAGCGGCACGAACAGCTCCGGCGTGCGAACCTCGGTGATGGGAAACAGGCCTTCCTTGACATACTGCTCGAAGTGCGGTGCCGCGCGATGCGCATCCAGGGCCGCCTGATCGTCGTATTGCTCATAGAGAAAGAACCGACGGGGATCGGTCGGCGAGCGATGCGCCAGGTACATCCGGCATCCCGGTTCGGCGCGGGTGTGCTCGGTCAAAGTCCGGAACAGCTCGACCGCTTTTTGCTCATGACCAGCCTTGATCACGTAGGTCACCGCGGCGCAGATCATGGTCTCTCCTTTCCAGTCTCGAAACGCAAGGCTCACAATGATACCATCCAGAGTGCGTCGCAAGTTGGCTTGAGAGACAAGCCAGGACGCAGGAATGGGCGCGACGAAGCCAGACGCGTCAATCCGCCACGTACTACGAGATTAACCGTATGCCCCCTGCCAATGAAAGATTTCCAGAGTCGTGCGTGGCTTCCACCGACGAGATTCGCGCCGCGTTTCCGGCACTCGAGCGGCGGCATGCGGGCTTTCCCGTCGCCTATTTCGACGGGCCGGGCGGGACCCAGGTTCCGCGAGCGGTGGTCGCGGCGATGAGCGACTACCTGTTCCATCACAATGCCAACACCCACTGGGCCTTTCCCACCAGCGCCGAGACCGATGCCGCACTAGCCAGCGCACGGCAGACGCTCGCCGACTTCGTCAATGGTTCGCCCGACGAGATCGTCTTCGGGGCGAACATGACCACGCTGACCTTCCGCGTGAGCCGGGCGCTGGGCCGCCGGTTCGCGCCCGGCGATGCGATCGTCGTCACCGAGCTCGATCACCACGCCAATATCGATCCCTGGCAGGCTCTTGAGCGCGAGCGCGGCGTCACCATCCGCCAGGCCCGGATGATTCCCGAAACGGGCCAGCTTGACTGGGACGATCTGGACCGCTGCTTGAACCAGCATGGAACCAAACTGCTGGCCATCGGCGCCGCGTCCAACGCGCTGGGAACGATCAACGACATCGCCCGGGCCGTCGCCATGGCACACGAGGCCGAGGCGCTGGCGTTCGTCGATGCCGTTCATTTCGCGCCGCATCAACTCGTCGACGTCCGGGCGTGGGGCTGCGATTTCATGGTTTGCTCGGCCTACAAGTTTCACGGCCCCCACGTGGGCGTGCTTCACGGCAACCGCGAATTGCTGGGAACCCTCGGCGTCACAAAGCTGAGGCCGGCCCCGGACACCGCGCCTGAGCGGATGGAGACCGGCACCCAGAACCACGAGGGAATCCTCGGCGCGGCGGCGGCCGTCGACTTCCTGGCGGGCCTGGCCAAGGCAGGGAACCACGCTGCCCCGGGCGAATCACACACCGGAACCTCCTTGCGCCGGCAGCGACTGTCGGCGGTTTTCGACGCCCTGCACACACGCGGTTGCGGATTGCTGGAACAGCTCTGGGAAGGTTGCAAGAGCGTTCCCGGCGTTCGACTTTTCGGTCCGCCCCCGTCGGCGATCCGGACCCCTACAATCTCGCTGGTCGTCGCCGGGCGTCCCGCCAGGGAGGTCGCCGTCAGGCTGGCGCGGCGCGGCATCTTTGCCTCGCATGGGAATTTCTACGCTCAGACGGTTGTGGAGCGGCTCGGTCAGGCTCAAGACGGGCTGGTCCGCCTGGGCTGCGCGTGTTACACGACTCAAAACGAGGTGGATCGCGCGGTGGAAAGTTTGCGGGCCATCGCTCAAGGTCAAGACTGAATCGAACGCCCGGGCGGCTGCCCGCCTTCCACGGCCGCCAGCATTGCGGCCAGCGGTTCGGGATCGGCCAGGCGATGGTCGGTTCCGACCACGCGGAGGGCCGTCAACGGCAGGCCGCTCCGGGTCAGCAACTCGCGGCTGTCGGCGATCGGCACCACATCGTCGGCTTCGGAGTGCAGAATCACCGTGCCCGGCTTGACCGTCATGGCACTCCCCCAGCCCTTCCAGGCGGGGCAAAGCAAGACCAGCCGGGCCGAGCCCGACTCGATGTTCATGGCCACCGCGCCGCCACGCGAAGAGCCGACCACCACTTCGGGCTGGTGCCTGTCAAACTCGGCCAGCGCGATCTGGATCGCCGCCGCGAAGTCTTCATCGGGTAACGCGGGGTTGATCACCGTGTGGCCGGCCCCGGCCAGATAGGTCGGTTTCAGGCCGCCGGGTACCGAAGTCCAGCCATGAAGAAAAAGTACCTTCACAAAAGCATATCTCCCTTCCTTGTCATCGATCACGAGGACCTGGCGTACTTGCCCATCAAATGACCCTCGGCAAGGACGTGGCCCTCGATGGCCTTGAACAGTGCGGCACGCTTCGGGCCGGGGTCCAGTTCGATTAGCCGATCGAGTGCGTAAAGCCGGAAGACATAGCGATGGGCTCCGCTGGGCGGGCAGGGGCCCCCGTAACCGACATTGCCGAAATCATTCTTGCCCTGGTTGAAGGTGGGCCTGGTCTGCGGATCGGCGGTCTTCGATTCGAGCGTCACCACGGGCTCCGCCGCGATTCCCATATTGAGCACTGTGACGCCGGGATCAAGGTTGTAGAGCACCCAGTGCGACCAGGTTCCCATCGGCGCATCGGGATCGTCGCAGATCAAGGCCAGAGCGCGGGCCGCTTGCGGAACTCCCGACCACTGCAACGGCGGGGACTTGTCCGCGCCGTCGCATGTGAACTCCCGCGGGATCATGCCGCCCTCCGCGAAAGCCGTACTGGTCAGGCGAATCGTCTGGGCGGCGGGATTCACGGTAGGCAAGGCTGCGCTGCGATCGCCACAGCCTGAGGACACGACGAGCACCAGGACCATCAATGCTTGGCCCGTCCAGGATAAGTAACCGGCGTTTGTGCTGCTCATTCTCGTAACCTCGTGGAGCGATTGGCCCGAACAACTCGCCAAGACATTCAGTCCCCGAGAGTTCGAGCACCCCCAAGATCGGAAATCCTATTCTAGCAAGTTCGGGATTGCGAAAAGCGGCAGGAGCAGGACATTTCACCGCATCAAGGAGGGCACCGAAAAAATTGGGACGACTCTTGTACGAGCCGCTGACTCTGACAATGATGCTAAGTGCGAGGAATGGGAAATATGTGGCATCTCGGCGAGCTCTAGCAATCCTCGCATGCTTCCCATCGATGACCGAGGTGACGCGGAGAACGAGGAGAGCACCAATGATGAGGCGACTGTCGCAGGCGCTTCTGTCCGGGGCCATTGTTGTCGCCCTGGCAAGCGTTTCCCTGGCGCTCGGCCAGGGGGCCGGTCCGCAAAACCCGGCCGGGGCCGCCGTGCCGCCAGGCGTGGTGATCCACGCCCTGGAGAAAGCGGGCGCCACCCCTGGCGAACCCAAGAAGTTTCAGGACTTCAACGAGCTGACCAAGGATTCCAAGAAGTACGAAGGATTCATCACGCTTCATGAGAAAGAACAGCACCTTTACGCCGAGATCAAGCCGCAACAGCTCGAGCAGCCGATCCTGGCGCCGATCGTGATCGCTCGCGGCTCCGCCAACGCGGGCAGCCCGCTCAACTTTGGCGACGAGTGGGTGCTGATGTTCCGCCGGGTTGACGACAAGCTTCAGCTCATCCGCAAGAACATCCACTTCACCGCGGCCACGGGTACCCCGCTGGACAAGGCGGTCAAGCAGAACTACACCGACTCGATCCTGATGGCGTTGCCGATCCTCAGCATCAGCCCCAACGGTGGGGCCCTGGTGATCGATTTCGCCGACATCTTCATGACCGACTTCGCCGAGGTCGGCTTCGGCGCCCTCGACCGCAACCGGTCGAAATGGTTCAAGATCCGGGCCTATCCCAACAACGACGAGATCCAGGTCGAGGCCACCTTCAGCGGCGGCGGCCTCGGGCGCTCCTCCTACTTTTTTGGCGGCCAGTCGCCCATCATCGATTCGCGGGGGATCACGATGGTGATCCACTACAGCCTGTGCAAGGCGCCCGATCCTGGCTATCACCCCCGTTACGCCGATTATCGCGTCGGGCATTTCCTCAACGCCGTCACCGATTACGGCAATCCCGATCCCGACACCGATGCCCGGCGGATGATAAACCGCTGGCGGCTTGAAAAGTCCGACCCCAAGGCCAAGCTCTCACCCCCCAAGAAGCAGATCGTCTGGTGGATCGAAGACAACGTGCCGCTCGAGTACCGGCCCTACGTTCAGCAGGGCATCCTGGAGTGGAACAAGGCATTCGAGAAGATCGGTTTCCTCGACGCGATCGCCGTGCGTTGGCAGAACGAGCGCGACGACTTCGAGCCCGAGGACATCAACTACTGCACGTTGCGATGGATCACGACCGGCTCGACATTCGCCATGTCCGGCCTGCGCAGCGACCCCATGACCGGCGAGATGATCGATGGCGATGTCATCTTTGATGCGAGCTGGATCAAGACATGGAAGGAAGAATACGCCTTCCTGGTGGGCGTGCCGACACCGACGGGAGCCGGCTCCGATCCGTCACGCGGTGTGGTCCCGCTGGCCATGGGCGAGGTGATCAGCCCGATCATGGCGATCAAGCACGGCTTCGGCCTCCCCGTGCCTCCTCCGGGCACGAAACGGGCCGCGGCCTTCAACGCGGCGGTCCTGGGTAACCAGGGAGCTGGCGGTTCCTCGCGCGGTGGGGCGGGCGCCATGGCCCTTGACGTGGTTCCCTCCGGCTGGGACCCGATCCAGGCCCACCTGTTCCAGCGGATGAGCCAGGGCCGGTTCACAAGCTGCAACTATTCGGCCGCCAAGACGAGCGAAATGCAGTTCGCAACGCTGGCCCTGGCGATGCTCGATCCCAGCGATCAGGATAAGGAGAAGGAGAAGGAGAAAGACAAGGATAAGGACAAGAAAGACCCGGACAAGGAAAAGAAGGAGCTCGACAAGAAGGAAAAGGAAAAGGAACCCAAGCTTCCCGAGGAGTTTCTCGGGCAGGCGATCAAGGAAGTGGTGATGCACGAGGTCGGCCACTCGCTGGGCCTGCGGCACAACTTCAAGGCCAGCGTCATGCTCCGGCCCGACCAGATTAACGATACCTCGATCACCCGGGTCAAGGGGATGACCGGCAGCGTGATGGATTACAACCCCATCAACATCGCCCCCAAGGGCCAGAAGCAGGGCGACTACGCCTCGACAACCATCGGTCCCTACGATCACTGGGCCATCGAGTATGCCTACAAGCAAGTCGAAGGCGATGAGGCCGCCGAGCTCAAGAAGGTCGCGGCCCGATCGTCCGACCCCGACCTCGCCTTTGGGACCGACGATGATTTCTCCGATAACGACCCGCAAATCAACACGTACGACCTGACCAATGACACCTTGACCTACGGCAAGCAGCGCATCGCCATGGCTGCCGAGTTGCTCAAGGATCTGGATCACAAGGTTGTCCGCGAGAACGAGTCGTGGGCTCGCCTTCGCAGCGCCTTCAGGTCGTGCATCAGCCAATATGGCAACGGGGCGTATCTGGCCTCGGAATACATCGGCGGGCAGTCGGTCAACCGCGACTTCAAGGGAACCGAGAAGGCTCGTGATCCGATCACGCCGGTCAGCGGCAGCAAACAGCGCGATGCACTGAAGATGCTGATCGACCAGATCCTCTCCGACAAGGCTTTCCACTTCTCTCCGGCCCTGCTCCGCAAGCTGATCACCGAGTCGTGGCAGGATAGCCGATACTACGCCTTTGGCGGCGGGACGGATTACCCGATCTATCGGGCGATCCTCAACATCCAGGAGATTGTCCTCGATCAGTGCCTGGACTCGAGCGTGCTTCAGCGCATCCAGAACCAGGAGCTGCAAAGCGACCCCGGTACTGATCCGCTCAAGATCGCCGAGGTTTTCCGGTCGCTGAGCGACGGCATCTTCACCGAGCTGTCGGCGCCGGCGGCTGGCTCGGCGCCGTTCGCCATCTCGACGATCCGCCGCAACCTCCAGCGGGAATACATCAAGCGGCTCAGCGAGATGGTCCTGGGGCCCAAGAACGAACCGCTTTACGGGATGAGTTACCGGTACATCATCTTCTACGGCGACACGGGCACAGCGCCCTCCGACGCCAAGAACCTGGCCCGGCTCCATCTCGAGGAGATCGGCCAAAAGATCGAGACGATGATCGCCCAGAAGGACGTCAAGATCGATGACACCTCGCTGGCCCACCTCAAGGAGATTCACCACCGGATCGACAAGGTCTTGAAGGCAAACCTCAACGCCAACGAACCTTGATCGGATCAAGCGTTTGGTCCACGATGCAAGGTGACGGGGCGAGTGGAGTCGACTCCGCTCGTCCCTCTCCAGGCTCGAATGAGCCAAGACGGAGTGTGCGTCGAGCTTGAGGCGACGCACCCCCGTCGTCACGGCGCATTGACGCAACGACGCAACTTTTACTTCGCCTCGGACATTTCTCCGGCCGATTCAAGCTCGGCCAGCCGCTGGAGATAGAGATCGAGACGACTTTTCGCGGCTTTGGGGTCCACATTATTCTCAGGCTCGTCACGACGGCCATGCGCGACCCAATTCCGAAACTTCCGCACCTGATTGACCTGTGTGGTCAAATCGCCGTCCATCTTCTTGTACGCCTGTCTAACCTTGGCGAAGCTGCCGTTCTCGATGGAATCCTTCAGGTTCTTGATGGCCGACAGCACGGCGGGATGGCGTATTAGCGCCGTCTCTCGATCCACGCCGTCTTTCGCCCGGGCGCGGACGGTCGCCTCGAAGACCGAGAACAACACAAGAACGGCGAGGTCATTGAGATCCTCCTCGTCCGTTCCCAGGATGGTGTTGATCGCATCCCTGAGGTCAGCCGCGGTACGGTGTCGAAGGCGGTCGTGGAGACTCAGGACTTCCTCCAGGGTCGGTTCGTCCCAGATCCCGGCCAGATGCCTCATGTCGTTCGCGATTCTCCTGACCGCTGTGTACCACTTCCAGGCATCGTCGAGCGACTGGATCATGACAGCAGATCCTGGAGAATCTCTTCGAGGCGTTTCCGGTCGAACGCGGCCGGGGTTGAGAGCTCGCCCACGGTATACCAATGATCCTGCCCGTCTTGGATGCTACGGAGAAGCAGGTGTCTTCGTTCCCCGTTGGTGATATCGACGCGCCCTCCGGACAAGTCGCCCCACCTCTGTGCGCTGCCCGGAATCCCTGTCGGCAACTCGAGGGAAAGAGGCCCGACCGCGTAGCGGCCCATAGGCAGTATATCGACAGAGTTGGTGCCCAGGCGAATCTTCAGCGCGGGCGCATCGTAAATACCCAGGCGTTTCTCAGCACGCTCGACCTCGTACGGCACGATTTCGAGAAGCTCATCCGGGTCTGCCTCGCGCAACCACTCCCGGACCTGCTCAAACAGGCGGTTCAACGCGCCGAGCCATTCCATCCGGCTCCGGTTTCGATCTTTCAAGGCCGAGATATCGACTTTCTGTCTCAGAAACTCTTGGAAGCTAGTCAGCATGGTCTGCGCTCCTCCGGCTCGATGAGACGAGCACCCAGCAATCAACCTATCAGGATAACGATTCCGCCAATCCCGGCCAGCCGGAATTGCATCGCCTTGATCATTGATCAGATCTTGAAATCGCTCGACAGATGGGTGCTTTCCAAGCAGCGGGATTCGTTATCCGACCAGGTGCGACAAAAGCCAATTCCTCGAAACAGGAGCTAGGGTTCTTAAAGAGGCAACGCACCCACGCCTCAAGCAATGATGCATTTGACGTTCCTACCTAGTGAGCATCAGGACGCACGATCATGGACGCACAACGAAGTCGACGAACCAGAGACAAGGCCCGTAAATCTTGGTACGCCTACTACAGGCAGGTACGCTTCGCACGCTGGTTCGGCTTCATCGAAACCGACGACAAGGCCGACTGGAGCCTGCTCTATCGCAGCACTCCGGCCCGGAACCAACCCGAACCCTGGACAAACCTTGCGCTGACTGCCACTGTCGACGCCTGGAGCCAGGCAGACCTGTTTCAGACCAATGCCCCATCCGTTCACTGATTGATCCGCCAGGAGTGATGCGGCGGAATCAAGACGACCCCGCGACGCTCTCATTCATGATCCGGACGGTGCGTCGACAACCAGGCGCCCCAGCGGCTGGGTCGGGACCATGGCCAGTCCCGGACGCGTCGTCAACGCCCGCGAGAACGCGGTCACCAGCGTGCGGTACTCCCCATTCCTCAGCGGGTGGCCCGGCGTGAGGGTCCACTGCCCGGCGCTATTGGCGATGGTCTTACCCGCCAGCGCCAGGTCCATCGGCTTGCCGACGGGGCTGAGACCCAGCCGGATGATCGAACCGGGCGCCGCCGTGCCGGAGAATACCGGCTCGCTCGTCGTGACGACTTGCTCGGGCCCGTAAACGCGATTGGCAAAGGCGTTGTTCGCCCGCTGAACCAGGCTGCTCTGGCTGACGGAAGCCGCCGTCGCCGGCAGGGCGTTATTGATCTGACCGTTCAACTGCAGCTCCTGAACCAATGGCGCCTGGTTGCCCAGCGTCGGCGCGATGAAGTCGCGGAACCAGTAGTTCACACCCGTCTTGCCCGAGTGCGTCACGCCCATGTCGGTCAGATTGTAATAGTGAACCACCGGCCCGTAGCTCTTGACCGGCACCTGGCCCCAGAGATTATAGATCCCGCTGGCCGTGGACTGTGTGTGCTCAAAGAAAACGATGGCCTCATTGACACTCGAGGGGAAGAACGCGGGGGGGTCTTTGGCCTGACTTTGGTAACCGGTGACAATCGCTCTGCCCAGTCCGCCGAGGACACCCCCAAAGCTCATTTGCTGTCCGGGGACGTTGTTATTGGCGGCGTGAGGATCGAGCAGGATGTCCTCGATGTACCCCGCCTTGACCTGCGGGGGCATCTGGCTCTGGAGCGCGTTGATGGCATAGGTGTTGACCACCGTTCCCTCGCTATGGCCGATGAACTCCAGGTCGACCACCGCGGAGGTCGGAAACCGGTTGACAGCGTCGAGGATCATCCGTTCCAGTCGCGGCGATTGCTGGATCGCCGCGCCGGGCGTGCTGCTCTGGATCGCCCAGTTGTAGCCGATGACCCCATCGAAACCCTGTCGCCTCATCATATAGGCTGTTTCGAGCTCCCACGGAGGCCCGTGAACCCAGCTCGGGTCCTGGATTCCTCCATGCGTCACGATGCCGATCGTGTAGACCCGAAACGACGCGGTCTGCGCGGGATCGGTGGTCGCGGAGGGTGAATTCGGATCGGCAACAACCAGCACATAGGGCTTCTCCGGAAAGGGCGGCAAGCCCTGGGCCAGAGGAAGCGTCACCTGGTGCGTGCCGACGGCCGTGGCGGGCTGGCCGTTCTGGTCAAGCGTGATCGCGCCCTGTCCCGACGCCGAACCGGGCGCGGCCAGCGTGACCGTGGCCACCAGCGAGTCGCTCGCGTTGAACTGGCCGGTGCTGGAGCGGTAGACGCCGAACTGCAAGGGAGTCGCGGCAGACGGGGCCTGGTTCACCGTGTAATCGATCGTGACGCTCTTCGAATCTGTGGTGGTCGCCGAGATCATCTGGACGGCCGGCGCGGCAGCCGAGGCACTCATCGCCAGCCGCTGCTCGAGTCCTTCAAGCGTTCCCGCATCAAAGGCAAGTGCATGCCGTCGCGTTGGCCGGCCCATGCGCGGGCCGAATAACCCGGCCGCCCCGCCTGGCAAGGAGATGGACATCATGACTGACTCCGTCAGAGTCGAAATTGCCTCGACTCTCCCTGAATGCCGAGAGCTTCCCATGGCCACGAGACCACGGACGCGATGACCTGACCCGCGGAAAGGAATAGCGATCGATATGCCGAAGACGTGCGAGAGAATTCGCGCGTAACATACGCGACGGGTCAAGAACCGGCAAGGCCATTTTTACACTCAGAGCGTCGAGCGTCGCGCGGTAACCTCTCGACCCGACCCTCGTGCCCGAGGTCTTCTGGCGCACCGTCGCCGCGCGACCTACCATCGGCAATCCCCACTCGTTCAATGATGAATCACTCAGCGATATGATCGAGCTTCTGAGCTGGTACGACCGTGAGGTGGCCGCGGCGGTGTTTGAACCGGTTCGGGACCTGATGGACCAGACCGACAACCGCGACTGGCCACCTGGAAATCTCAGTTCGTGGACTGGTCGCTCTTCGATCCTCGTGCCGCGGTGGCCAGGATCGAGCAACTCCGCGCGACGACGGAGCCTGACACCAAGGTCGTCCTTGACCTCAGAGTACAGGTTGGCAGGAGGCTCGCCTGTTCGTACGAGGAACGATGGCGAATGACCTGGTTCATCCGCGGCTACGAGGAGATGAAATCTCCACTCGAAAGGGAAGTCTTGAGGGATTCCTGGTAGGACCCGGCGGCGGGCGCTGCGCTGGCCGGTCAACAAAGCCAGGAGGGCGACCTTGACGTTTGAAGGGTCCATCACGCTTGTCGAGGGCAAAGTTGTGCATCTCCCCCGTGCGCGACGGACGGTGCGTGATACGATGGCCCTGGTCGCCATCGTGGGCATACTGCTGGCGTGGGCGGTCCAGAGCGAACGCCTCAGGCGGCAGACGCTGCGGCTGATGAACCAGGACATCGCTGTGAGTGGAGCCGAGGCGAATTACCGCAATGCCGGCCTCGCACGAGAAGCGGCCGAGGCTGCTATCGCTCGACACACCGCCAAGCACGGTGACGAGGACAAGAACTCGACACTCATAGCCTTGAAAGACGCGGCGCACAAGGCACGTTTGAGAGAACTGAAGCTTGAGGCGGGATGGAAGGAGGAGAAAGCCACATTGTCGCGGCTCATCGGGGAGCTCTACAATTCGCGTCACGATTAGCACCGAGCCGATCGGGGCACGGCCCCCGGCGAAAGAAAGCGGGCGGCCATGGCCTCACGGTATCGTCATACATCTCATGACCTCGCCTGATCATTTGCAGCAGACGCGCAAGCGCCTTTGCAATGAGAAGGCGTTGGCGGGTCGCCCAACCAAATGATATACTAGAGACATAGTTGTTCGACCGACGGATCACCATGCAACACACAGACATTCCCTCGAATGAAGCCGCCATTGTGGGCAGACTCATGAAGCCTGACCGCGGTGATTTCTCCCCCGAAGCCGCCCAAGAGCTTTTGAGTCTCCGATTTGGCGATGACGATCAGGCGCGAATGCGCGAGCTGTCTCTCAAAGCACAGGAGGGAACGCTGACAGCTTCCGAGCAGGAAGAGGTCGAGAATTATCGGCGCGTCGGCTATTGGCTGGGGATCTTGTGGTCCAGGGCACGGCTCTCCTTGAAACACGCCGGCATGGACGCCTCGCATGAACATCGCCCTTGAGCAACTGATCTGGCAACGTGCGAATTCTCGTTGCGAATACTGTCGGCTCCCGCAAGCTTGCTCACCTTTGCCCCACGCGATTGATCATATTATCTCCCGGCAACACCATGGCCCCACGGTGCCAGAGAATCTCGCCCTTGCCTGCTTCTTCTGGAATGAGCAGACATGGTGCCTCCGATTGTAAGAGGGGTCGATCCTCGTTTCCTAACGCGACGTTCGCGTTATCCGCAGCTAGCAATGTGATCGCAATCCGGAATTAGCCCATGGCAAAGCCTGAAACGGGCGGGACCGCTCCGGCGTTTATTCAGGCACGACCGGAGCCGTGCCACCCTCGCCGCAGCAGGGACCGAGCGACTCGCTCCCGCCCGTGTCTCACCGCCCATTGGTACATATTCTTACCGTGCGACTCGTGATCTCCTCGCGCGCCTGCCTCCAGCAGTAACTCAGCGACTGATTCATGGCCGTTGAAAATGGCGGCTGTCAGTGGCGTCCAATCGGACTCTCGCATGGCATCCACCTCGGCCCCGCGATCGAGCAAGAGCCGGACAACGTCAGCATGCCCCTCGCTCGCGGCCCAGTACAGGGCTGTGCCACCATCGTCGGTTCTTATCGACGCAGTGGCCCCTGCGTCAAGAAGTAGGCGGACGGCATCTGGATGACCACTGGATGAGGCGTTGACGAGGGGCGTGTACCCGTATTTCCCGCGAGCGTTCACGTCGGCACCCTCAGCGAGCAAGCGCTGAATGCGGCCGATATTTCCCCTACGGGCTGCTCCGAGCATCAGTTTGTCATGCGTGCGTCCCATGAGTGCCCAGCTCCTGCCTCCGCTGCCCTGCAGTAATCCCGACCCCGCCTGCCTGAAGCCGGTTCGAATGTAACATCTCCTTTCATGACGAACATTGCCACACTTGAGAACCTCGTCGATAAGCCGCCTTTTAGTCAATGTCGGGAAACGCGCCGCCTTACACGGCGAGTCCAGTCTGGTAATCCCCGAAAATCACATCGCATAACGCTTATACTTGCCACGTGACCCACGGGGCCACGTCCCTGGATCAGGGTCATTTCGCCCTCGGCCGCTTCTTCGGCGTTCTGAGCTCGCTGGCGTATGCGTTCACGCCGCGTCGACTTTCCGCGAGGAGGTTCCCAAGCCGCTTCAGTTCGTCTTTGTCTGCCCAAAGAATCCAGCGGCCCTGCAGCGGCGTCTTGCGACTGTGAACCCAGCCGCGTTTTGCCCAGTCCCGTAGCTTCAGATGGCTCATCTCCAGCTCCCGTGCCAGATCCGTGATCCACCATTCGTTCTGGTCCAAGAGTTCGTCGTGAGACCGCTCGCTACCGATCAGACCTCGGCGCTTGAGCAACTGGTAAACGACTGGCACGGTAAAAGTACCGCTCCGCTTGGGAGGGTAGAAGTTCTCGGCGTTTAGAGCATCCGAGATTTCAGAAGCCGTGTGGCCGGCCTCACGCAGCTCCACCACGCGGTCCATGAGTTGCTCGAAGTCCCGGAGCTGCGCGTAAGTGGCAACGGGCCGAACGATCTCGTGCTGGCTTTCATAGCCCCCAGCCCAGTGAATTGTCACGTCGACGAACTCGCTATCGCACCGCACTCGCACGACGACACGCTTGACCAGACACCGGATCATTTCCTTCCGAATAGCGTTCGTGGTGCTTGGAGCGTTCAATAAGGCGGGAATGTCAGAAGCCAGTGACGCAATGCGAGCCTGTTCCGTGTCGGTCAATTCGAGCGGGACTTCTCGCAAGAAACGGTTATATTCCTCCTGAAGGTGCCGTTCTTGACCGAGAGCTTGTTCCCACCGATTTTCCAGCGTCGCGGCCACCAGACGGTTGCTCGGATCAACGGCTTGATAACGACGTTCAGCCAACTCAACTTCGTAGCGGGCTCGCTGCCGTCGTTGCTGCCAGTGCTTGTCAAGGCGCTGGCGCTCCTGCTCGACGTCGGCACGAGCCTTGAGGCTCAAGGCGATTGCAGCCGGCTCGAGCGCGCGCAACACCTGCTGCGCGACGAGGTCATCGATCGCCTTCGCGGCCAGGCCGTAGCAGCGCGGCTCGGTAGCCTCAACATATTGGCGATTACAAGCGTATTGTGCCTTATCGTTGGTGTGATAAGACGCTTGCATATGTCGACCACAGTTCTCGCAAGCGAGCAGGCCGGGAAGGAGAGCCGCTCCGGCACGCGGCACGCCCGGCGTATCAGGTCCGTTTCGGTTTTGCTTCACCCGTTCTCGATTCTTCAGGTACTGATCCCAGCTAATGTAGGCGGGAAGGCGGTCTTTGAGCAGCACTTTCCATTGTTCCATGGGTACCCAGGGGCGGTAGGGATTGCCTGGTGAGAATTTGCTCTTCCGATCGACGGGCCGGCGCCCGTATGCGTAGGCTCCCGCGTAGATGGGGTGACGCAGCATCTGAGCCAGCGTGGGAATGGATGGCCGGCGCCAATCCAATTGTCCCTTCTTTGCTCCAGTACGCGGTCGGATCGGCAGCCGGATGTCGTTCCGGATCAACCAGTGAAATAACCCGTATATGCTGCCAAGTTCCTCGAACTTGTCAAAGACGAGGTGCACGACGCCACGAGCTTGCTGGTCGGGGTCAAAATCGATCTCCCCGGTGGGCAGGATCACGTAGCCCATAGGCACTGCGTGAAACATCTCGCCACGTTGGGCCTTGTTGTCTCGCCCATGTTCGAGGCGATTGCGCATGATGTGTAACTCCATTTCGCTCATGATCCCTTTCAGGCCCAGCAGAAGCCTGTCATTGGGATCATTGGCGTCGTACACGCCATCTTCGTCCGCTAGCAGGCTGTCACGAAGCGCAGATCTCGAACAGGTTATGCCAATCCCTGGACGAGCGGGCTAGCCGGCTCATCTCCAGGCCGAGCACGAGTCCGACGTGATTCAATGTCACCTCGGTCACCAATCGCTGGAAACCATCGCGACCTTCGGCCGTGCGACCGCTCTTTCCCAAATCCTCGTCGATGATCAGCACCCGGTCTCGTGACCAGCCCAGCGCTTGCGCGTGTTCGGCGAATGCGTATTGGCGTGCAGTCGATTCGCGGTTCTCCACGACCTGTTGCGGGGACGACTGCCGGATGTAGACGATCGCCAACTTCTCCTGGTGAGATGACAGGATTTTGGAGGACGCCACCCGACGTGGTATCGGAGGCAGTGAGAGGGCAGCAGGCTGTTCAGCGGCGGTACCGGTTTCAACGGTCTTCATGCACCACCTCCTCGCTGCTTTGAGGTGGGAGAAGCTGCTGAGCAAGCAACCGACTGAGCACCTGCAGGCTTCGCTGGCGATCCTCCTCGGGAAGAACTTCCCAGAGTCGGTTCAGTGCCAGCCGCTGATTCTGGACCGGTCTCGCCGCAAAAGGGGTCCTTCTTGGCTCCCGCGCATGGCTCTCCTCCTTGAATGGCAATCGTGTAAGCTCGATGCCAATCCGCGAGCTTCAAAAAAGCGGAGACCGATACTACCGGAAACGGCGAGATGGGTCGATGCTGGTTAACTTCGTGGGTCTTGCCTTTGCCCCTTCTGCAACAGCTACAAGGGGCCGAACATCGCCGGCCGCAATCCGCAAACGGGACGGCTGGTGCGCTTGTTCAACCCGCGAAAGGACGTCTGGAGGCGGCATTTCACGTGGGATGGGCCGTTTCTGCGTGGACGTACACATACCGGCCGCGTAACAATTGCCCTTCTTGAAATCAACCGTTCCGAAGCTGTTGAACTTCGCGAATACCTCATGCGGGAAAGTTTCTTCCACGCATAGCACGAACGTCCGCGCGTCGTATCTGGCAGATCCGTAGTTCCGTAGGGTCCGCTCTGCAGCCCCTACACCTCTTCGCCGTATTCTTTTCTCTCAGAAATGAGGAGGCGCTCGTTGAACTGCGGATGAGAGCGACGATCCGGCCGCAGAATACGCTGCAGGCCGGGAGATGGCAAGGTCATCTCCGTGATCGCATTCCAGCTCCAACGGAAGGATGCACCGTGGCGCAGGGCGCTGTAATCTCAGGGACGACCCTCGCCGCGCCGGCCGCTTGCGAAGCAGCCACGTAATCGGCGGCTGTGAAGAATCTGCATCTGGTCAGAGGCCCACTCCATGACGCTGTTCAGCTCGATTCTGATGACGGCCCTGGTCGCGCAACTCCCGGGTGAGATGATCCAAGGCAAAGTCGTCGACGACGAGGGCAAGCCGGCTGCCGATGCCCGGGTTTTCTACTTTGCTCCCCGGCCCTGGAATGGTGGGGGCAATCTCGTGGAGGTGGCGACGAAGACGGATGCCACGGGCCGATTCCGGCTCGCGGCTCCTCCGCGGAAACGTGCGAACTGGTTTCTCATCTGGGCCTATCGGCCGGGCTCGGCCATCGCGGCCAAGAGCAGCAATACACCGCCGTTCGACCTGGTCTTGCGACAGCCCCGGCCGCGGAAAGTCCAGGTCGAAGGTCCGGATGGGCGACCCATTCCAGGCGCGATCATCTCACCGCGAATCCTCTACCCCGCGGCTCAGGACCGCCGCTCCGAAGTGCCGGAAGCACTGGCCAACCTGCTGGCCGTCACGACCAGAGCGGACGGCACGGCGACGATCGACTACGTGGCCGTCGACGAAAATCTGCTCATCGCGCGGCTCACAGCTCCAGCGATCGGCACTCAGGACTTGCAGCTACTCGAAAACCCTTACCACGGCCACCAGGACGCAACGATCGACATCCATCTCGGACCGACGAGACGACTGGCGGGCCGCGTCCGCAACCGGTCGGGCAAGCCGGTCGCGGGCCAGGAGGTCGAGGTCTGGTTCAAGGGAAGCACCTGGCTGCCCAACAATCCCGTCGTGTTCCAGAACGGACCAGTGCGGACGGCGGCCGACGGCTCATTCCGGACACCCGAGAACCTGCTGGTCGGTTCGTCGTATCAGGTGGTGATTCGCGCACCGGGCTTCGAGCCGGCCCTCTCAAAATGGATCACGATCGGCGACCAGCCTCCGCTCCTGCTCCCCATGCTCCAGAGGCCCCTCCGTATGATCCGCGGCCGGGTCGTCGACCGGCAAGACAAGCCGCTGGCCGAGGTCGAAGTCTTTCAGTCGGGTGATGGGCCCGAGCGGACCGCGACGAAAACCGACAGCGACGGCCGGTTCGCGCTGGGGGGATTCCGCGAGGGGCCGGTGTTTCTCTCTGCGCAAGGAGGGTTTCCGCTTCTTCGGCCGGCTGATCAAACCCGGCGAGGACGAGGTCGCGGTCAAGATGGTCCGCATCGGCGAGCGCCCGGCGCCCGAGTTGCGCACGCTTCCCGATTCAATTCACTCTGAGGAAGCGCACGCTCTGGCCCGGCGATTGATCGAACCGTGCTGGGATGCCGCCATTGCTCGAGGGGACCTGGACGCCGCGGGCTTCGCACTGATCAACCTCGTGGTGGCCGAACCGGTCGGTGCTCTGCGAAAGCTCGATACTGTGGATTTTTCGTCGCCAATCCTGACCGCTACGATCAAGCTCATGGCGGTCAGGGCTTTGAGTCGGAGTGATCCGGCTCGAGCCGAAGAGGTGGCCGACTCGATCGCCGATCACCCGGATTATCGAGCCAAGGCCCTCGTGGGGCTGGCTAAAATGCTGCCATCGGAACGTCGTACGCGAAAGCTCATGTTGCTGGCTCGCGCCGAGGGGAAAGCCAGGGCCGCGAATAATCCGGACACCGTGGCAACCGTCGCCCTGGCGTTTGCTAATCTGGGAGATAAGGAGAAGGCCAAGGCGCTCGTCGCCGAATGTATTGACCCGGCCAAGGTCGTCCCCTCGTACCGCAGTTATATCGCCTGCATGTTGGCCCGATTCAACCCGCAGGCGGCCCTGAATCTCGCCCAAGGCATGGTCCCCGGAAATCGGGCAGAGACAGATCGAATCCTGAAAAACGTCGCCATCAACCTGGCTGCGGACAACCCCGCCGAAGCCGAAGGCACGCTCAGACGGGTCAGCAACCCCCATGAGCCCACCTGGCTCGTTCCCGCAATCGTCTGGAAAATGGCCGCGAGCGACCCAGCGCGTGCGCGGAGGTTGGCGGACGAATTTCAGCGTGATCGGGCCTTCCCGCGAATCTCCCTCTATCTGGCCTATGGCCTGAAACGCCGCGACCCGGCGGCGGCGAACCAAGCGTTCTGGCAAGGTATCCAGGGAATCGATCGTCTCATCGACGAAGAGGCGAGTCCCCTGCCTGAGCACATCCGGATCGAAATCGCGGCACTTCTTCCGCTGGTGGAGCAGATCGACCCGGCCCTTGTTCCCGAGCTCTTCTGGCGGGCTGTTGCCGCTCGACCTCCCATCGGCGACCCACGCGCGCTCGGCGATAACTCCTCCGGTGAATTGGTCGAGCTCCTGGCCTGGTACCACCGCGAAGTCGCCACGGCGCTGTTCGAGCCGATTCGCACTCAATTCGATCAATCCGACGACCGCGAGGTGATCGAATGGAAGTCGCGGTTCCTGACCTGGTCGCTGATCGACCCCCGCGGCGCGGTCGCCAGGATCGAGCAAATTCAGCCGACTACCGAGCTCGAGACGAATGCCCTCCTCCGTCTCAAAGGGGCCGTTGGTTCGAGGCTTGCCCGTCTCTACGAAGACCGATGGCAAAACGCCTGGCACGGTTACGGCTACGGAGAACTGAGCGACCCGCTCGAGCGAGAGATCTGGTAAGCCCCACACAGCGGCCTGCGGACCCGCAGCGCGCGGCCGCGAGTTTGCTCCCGAATGGACATGCGGCCGCTCTCGACGCAACCAGGGTGATCGCTTCGAGTCTTGCCCATTCAACCCGGGCCGGAATAGACTCAAGAAAGAGGTTGCTGAGCCATGGAGGAATACCGGTGTTTCGGCTCTCGAACATCATCATCACGCTGGTCGGCGGTGGTCTCCTCGTCCTGGTTCTCGGCTCTACCGAGGCAGGAAGTTCGTTGAGCTACACCTGCGTGCTCTGCCGTCTTGGTCGAGTCGAGACCACTCTGTTTGGACTCAAGCATTCGACTTACCATGAGAACGAATGCAGCCGATGGTATCCGCAGCACATGGAGCCGAGCCATGCTCACATCTGGGAGCGGGGAACTTGCATGACGCTCCTGAATGCTTTCGGTCAACCGATGGGCGTTGGCTGCCGACCCGGCCATTATCCGATCAGGCTCCTCCCGCCATCCACTCAAATGAACGTCTACCAGCACATCAAGGACCGCCAAAATGCGAAGGGGCTATTCAGCAACCTGACAGATGCGAAAACCCACGATGACCGGCTCGATGAACAGGACGAATCCAAAGGACACCTGATTGTCAGTTCCATCGCAGAGTGGGAAGCCGCTGGATTCCCAGGCACGTGGGACGACTGGTGGAATCCATGGTGGGACAAGCACGTGGCGGAGCACAAGGAGTGGCTGGTCTGGCTGCACGCCGATAGCGGGCTGAACTTCTGGGATTGGAAAAAAAGCCACAACACAGTCCCTGCACCCGAAGCAAAGAGGTCCAGGTAACCCCCGCCGTGCCCCGAGGCGTCGAACATCGACCGGTTGCCGAACAGGAGGTTCACGTTTTGCTGTTCGAGCCTGCCGGGACTCTGAACACGGGAGACGTGCAGGAAGAACGGACGGTTCAAGAACCTGAGCGGATTTCGTTCGAGAGAAGGCGATCCCAATGACCTGGCCTCGAGGAGACGGCTGGTGAACTTGGCGATGAGGCACGCCGCACGGTGTGACTGATCGTGCGGCCTACTTTACCGGAGCGTTTCCGTCCCATGCGGCTTCAGTAACCAAGACTACCTTCAACTTCGGGGGCCGATCCGTGAAATCGAAGTCTGACTGGTTAGCTCTGCTTGGCGTTGTCTGCCTCGCTTCGACACCTGCCGCATTTGCGAGTCCGCTGGACGACCCCAGGACCAAGGACACACCCGACCAGCGTTTCGAGAAGATCCTGGCAGACGCCATGAACGCCCCGGAGAAGGCGGACTGGAAGTCATTTCGGGAAGCGTTTTCCAAGACGACGCACTATCATCCCTATAGCATTGAGGTTGATGAGAAACTCAAGGAGATTGCCAAATCCATCGGCCGTGGCGAGACGAAGGAGAGCGAAGCGGCCCTGCTCAAGCTGATTGAGCAGGACCGGTTCATGAGGTTTGACGGCATCTTGCTCATCGCGGGACTGAGCGGGGTTTGTGCCGGACTGCTGATGAGCCCCTGGCTGCCGCTGATCAAGCGGATCTGGACCCCGAGCTTCGCGGTGTATGCCGGCGGCTGGACGACCTTGATGCTCCTGGCTTTCTACTGGAGCATCGAGGTGATGGGCTGGAAACGCTGGGCATTTCCGCTCGTCGTGGTGGGCACGAACTCGATCGCCGCCTATGTGCTGGGCAATTCGTTCGGCGGCTGGTTTCGCAGCCTCACCGGCGCGTGGATCGGCGGGCTCAGAGAACCGTTCGGAGTCCTCTGGTTCCCGGTCTTTCAGCACCTCGTCGTCTTCGCGCTGGAATGGCTCGTGCTGTACTGGCTCTGGAAGCGGCGGATCTTTTTCAAAGTGTGAGGGACGGCTCGGGGCTGGCGTCCCCGGGGTCACGCCGCACGCACCCTCTCCCGAGGCAGCCAATGTGAAGAATGCCGAGGTTCATACGATAGTTGGGTTGCCTCGACGATGGTTCGACGACGTATTCCACTGGTCCAGATGAGCCTGATTGCCCTGGTTTCCGCGCTGGGCATCGGCTCCCGCCGTTACGCCCATGCCTTGCCAGGGTTCATCGCCGCTTATGCCGGGGACACGCTCTGGGCATTGGCGGCATTTCTCGGGATCGGACTGATCCTGCCCCGAGCCTCGACACGGACCATCGGCATTTTTGCGATGGCTTTCTCCGTCGCCATCGAACTCAGCCAGTTGTACCATGCCCCCTGGATCGACTCGATCCGGCATACGACGTTGGGCGGGCTGATCCTGGGGTTTGACTTCGTGTGGAGCGACCTGGCGTGCTACGCTGTCGGGGTGAGCATGGGCGTGCTGGCCGAGACCCTTTGGCGAGGATCTGGCGGATCGCGGGAACCGACCTGATCACTGGTTGGGCGATGTGGACCCTGTGAAGGAACCGTCCGGTGCCTGGTCCGACGATGAAGCGAGTCTTGCTCTGGGCGCTGGGCATTTTCCTGACCGGGGTCGGGATCTCGAAGAATCCCATGCTCCTGATCTTTCCCATGTGGATCTTTACCTACCTCAACCTCCAGTCGTTGAGGCGGTTGGTTCAAGGAATGCCGCTGGCTGCCTCGTTCATCGGGTCCGGCCTGCTGTTCGGCATGCTGACCGAAATCTTCGCCATCGTGAACAACCGCCACCTGCCTCCTGAGCAACGAATCCTCTTGAGCCCGGTCCCTGTTCTCGATCTTGTCTATGGAATCGTCTACTACCTCATGCTGATCGTCACGTGGTTCGCACTCATCAAGACTCTCAGGTATTCCAGGAGCGAGGTCTTCGTGATCACCGGCATCTACGGCATCTTGACCGAAGAGGTAGGGCAGGTCTTTCTTCGTATCTTCACGGTCCCGGTGATCGGGCTGCTTTATGCCCTGATCGTGTCGTTCGTCTACGGCATCTTCCCGATGCTGGCGTACATGCTCAGCGAGGAGAAGCTCACGAGCACCAGGCGACTGAACCTTCTTGTGAGGTTCCTGATTGCTGCCGTTGCCCTGTTCGTGGAATGGGCGGTCTATGGGCTCTTCGTGCTACCCGCCTTGAAACGAGCATTTCAGGCGACGGCACCGTTGTCAGCTAATCTATTATGACGATGAACATCCCTCTGATTCTCCATTCCCAATTCGCTGTGCTTACCCGCGTGAAGGATTGCGGAACGGGAATAGCTCGCTCGTTCCTGTATCGAACAGGGCGCACCTCCCGTCACAAACCGCATGGACCGCCACGAGGTAGCGCTGGGCGGCATCCAGGACGATCGGTCGATCCCCCGCCCACGGCTGGACACCCTCGGGGGTCGCCAGCAGCCAGTGATGGTAATGCCCCATAAACATGAGCCGATTCGGGACTGCTGCGAAGCTCCGAGCCAGATGTGATGGCGTCTCAGGCAGCCCCTCGAAGTACCACAAATCCTCGATTTTCTCCGGGTCCAGCCATGGTTCGATGTGGGTGAAATGACAGCCTTCCAATTCGAGGCGGGGCTGAAGACTCCCCATGAATTCCAGAACCGCCTCGCCGTACCGCTGCCGGTCCTCCGGCCTCGGGTTGTCCCGGCAGAGCCCGAAATCGTGGTTGCCCCAGACGCCGATTGCACCGGCTTCAGCGAGGAGATCCACGGTCTCTTTCAAATGGTGTCCCAGCTCGAACACGTCACCGAGGAACACGATGCGGTCAGCCTTCTGCTCACAGAGGACATCGGTCGCCCAGCGCAAGTGGCTCAGATGCTCATGAACGTCTGCCAGGATTCCGATCCTCATAAGCAGGCACTCCCCGGCCGATCATCGAGATAACTCGGAGAGAAACGCCATGATTTCGGCATGGAACGTCGCCGGGTCGCTCATGTACGGGGCGTGACTGCCGTTGGGGATGACGACCTTCCTGCCTCTCTTCACAGAGCGGATAAGCAGGTCGGCATGAGTCTGAGGGATCAGCGTGTCGTTCTCACCCCAGATTGCCAGCACCGGTGCAGTGATCTGACCCAGGCGGTCCTGGTAGTCCATGATCGCCACCGGAGCCACGGCGACGAACCCGGCGACCTTCTCGGGAGTCTCGGTCACCAGCGGCAGCGCGTAGCGGCCACTCATCGACGGTGATACGACCACGGGACGGTCGAGCTTGAGCAGATCGAGAAAGACTCGGAGCCAGGTTTGCGGCGACCCGAACCCTGCTGAGGATTCACCATAGCCGGGCAAGTCCACGGCGTGGACGAGGTAGTTCGCTTGGGCGAGCAGAGTCATCGTGCCGATCTGCTTCCACGTGGCCGACGAGAAACTCGCCCCGTGCAACAGGATGACCGGGTTCCCATCCTCGGGCCCCTCGATCAGATAGTGGACTTTCCCACCCTCGATCTCAACCCAACGGGACTGATGATCGATCATTGTCTCCTCCGCTTGCAGGTAAGCCAACGGCGTGGTACACGATCTTGACGCCTTGCTCCTCGAACTCCTTGGACAAGCCTGCCTCCGATAGTCTTCTCTGGATCGACAAGAAATGGTCGTTCACGGCCTTGGATTCACCACTCGGCCCAGAAACAGGATGCTACCAACCGCGTTGTCTCGGATGAGAAAGACAAACGGGTGATCGATCCGAAATATAACCGGGAAACCGATCGGAGGAGCTTCCTTTTTTGCTTCGACACCCGTTGCGGCGGCAGCTTCGGTTCCTTCCTCGTTGATATCGACGAATGCCTTGTGGATCACCGCCGAGATGAAAAGATCCCTCTTCCCATCCATGCCTGAGAAATCGGCCTGGGTCGGAGTGAACGCCAGCGTCATACCCATCGACTTGAGGATATCCCCCAGGTCGAACCGGGAGTCCAGCTTGAAACGGGGAAAATAAACCTCGACCTCGTGTTTTTGCATTTCCATGAGCCATCGGTTCAGGTTGTCGGCGGTCAATTTCGCTTCGAGGTCGGCAAGCCCCTCGATTGCGTCGGGCAGGAGGACCAACATCGACAGGTCCCCCTTCCCGTAGGTCAGTTCCAGTATCTTCAACCCTTCCCGCGCCGCACATCGGTAGACGCTCTTCCGGAACATCAGCGGCACCTGAATCTCCTGCTGTGCCGTGCAATGAAAAGGGGCATCCCTTGTGACCTTGACGTCGAATGGCTCAGTCCAGTCGCCCTTGAAGTAGACGGCATTGGCGAGAACCAGGCGGGTTGTCTCATCCAAGCTGCCCTCAGGTATCAGGTCATGAATCTTGTCCTCGGTCTGCTTTGCGATCCAGGAGTTGATGGTCTGGCGGGCTTGCTCTCGCTGCCCCGTGAAATCAACCTGGCCCAGTTCCGCCCCGTACCGGGCTCGTGTGAGGCTGAGGAAACCGGGCAAGAAGCCAACGCCTTGTTGTCCCCAGAGTCGGTTGGCTTCATGCAGCCGGTATCCACGCTTCCCTCCACTGGAGTTAAGGGCCTGGTGCAGCGAGGCGAAAGTTGAATGGATCACCTCCTGGGGTAGTGTGAAATGGAGAACCTTCGCCATCTGGGCTTCCGTGTCACCCCTGGCACCGCCATAGGTCATCGCCAATGCCGTCGAGATGCTGCACGGAGCGAAAAACAGATTACCAGGCTGATCCGCACGCAGGCGGGTATAGAGGTCCAGGGCAAACTGGTTGTTGGCATCGATTACCGTTCGAGCATCGGGACTCCTGGTAATCTCTTCCCGAATTCGCTTGAGCGACTGCTCGGAAACGTCAGAGCAAGACACGCACCCCGTCATTCCCAGGATCGCCAGCGTAACGACGGCGATCCTGCTCAAGCCGACCGTGCTACCCGTTGATGCCGTTCGACGCCGAGCACTCAGAAGCAGCATGTTCGTTTCTCCGTTGTAAACGTTCTTGCCAGCATGAGCTTCGGAGTCAGCGGGTCGGTCTGCCGAAGACGACCTCCGTCATTCATGGCTCTGCTCTCGTCGGTCACGACCCAGGGTTCCCGAAGAGCCGTTTCTCCAGGATCGTCCGGAACTTCTCACGCATCTTGGGGCTGAACGAGTTGTCGTCGGCAAGTGCCCGAAAACCCGCTTCGATCAATTCCGAGGGCATATCGGATAAGACCTCGATGACGGTCGCCAGGTACGCCGGGTCGTGTTGGAACTCTTGACTCGCTTCAGTTCGCTGAAGAGGAGGTCGCGCAAGGCTTGGTCTTGATGAACCTCATAGCCTTGACGATTTTGATGCGTTGCTCCCAGTTGTCGTCACAGTTTACAAGAAGGCCCAGGAGGAAGACCCCTGCCTCGATACGCCCCTCATGGCTCATGAGTTGGAGGAGTCGCAACCCCGAACGAAATACCCGATCGTCATGAGAAAGGGCATGCTTCAGAACGCCGTCGATGGGAAACTTCGTCGCGTCGAAGAAGCCTTCCTTCGTGATCCAGGGCTCATTCCTCGGAGGGTTTTCGGGTTCCATGATCGAATCTCCCCCATCTGGTAACCGAGGGCATCATTTCTTGCCGTAGTGTCGGTTGTATTCCTCGCGGAGTCGCTCTCCCACCGATTTCAATGCCAGATACTCGGGAGTGGTCTGGTCGGGATACTCCCTTGGATCGCGGAGTTCGCAGTCGATCACGTCCATCAAGCAGTCCAGATCCCAGCGGTACAAAGTGATCGGGCGAGTCCCTTGATACTTTTCAATTTTGCGGTCGAGGCCAAATACCTCCGCCATCGAGCCGGTATGCCGCTTCAATTCCCGCAGCTCGTCACCACTGATCAGCACCTTGTGGCGGATGTCACCGGAGCAGGGCTTCATGAATAATCCCTTCTTTCAACCTGAGCCTATTCGTGGTGCCAGCGCCCGAGTAAGGGAGACTTGGGCTTTCACTGTTCCTTCGCAATCGTGTCTCGCCGAGCTTGACCCGAACCTTGTCTTACACCCGAAAGCGAGGGAGACTGGCTTGTTTCTGGTGTGGCTCATGGTTCATGCGTCGGCTGGTTTACTTGTCCGATCGGCTGGGATGTAGGGGATCAGGCCCTTCTCGAAGGCAATTTCCTGGATCACTCTTGTGCATCTTCGGATGTCCACGATGATCCCATCGACTTCCTTCATCCAGATCATCGAGGTGTCGTCCATCTGACTCTGGAGCATCCAATGATGATCGAACTGCCGAATCTTGAGCATCGTGCGGATGGTCTTCGACTTGCCTTGGCCGGTGCTCTCGGCGACCCCGAACGCCTTGTCGATTGCTGTCAGCTTCATGTGCGGCTTGTCGCTGCTGTCGTCAAGAAAGTTGACCCAGCCAATGGTGCGGATGATCCCGCAGGCCCAGGTCTCTGGCTTGCCGCCGAGCAAGGGGGATGGTCGCTTGCGGGCCAGCTTCTCAGCCAAACGACGGCAGAGAACGGCATATTCTTCGTTGAGCCTCTCCCGGCAGAACTGGTCCGTCATTGCGACAATCCGTGCAAGAACCAGGTCGGCTTCAGTAGATCGTTTGCTCGATGCTTTGCGCTTTGTCATCGCTGGTCGTCCGGGTGGTGCGTCGTCTTGAACTCATTCCACAGGTCCGGCTTGTCCGCTTCGATCGTCTCCCATGCGTTGCGATAGCCCTCCCTGGCATGATCGAGTCCAACGCACTCGTTCCACGCTGCATCGGCCAAGAACATCGCAGCGTGTCCTGCCTCTGAAGATGGAACTGCACCGGGCTCCCGAAGACTGATCTTGGACATCTCCGACAAGATCTCGGACATTCTGCGAGGCTGGTGGCTCATGGTTTCAGCTTTCTCATCGCCTCGGTCGCCTTCGTCGGATCGAAGGCTTCGGGATCGAATGGTCCCCGCCATTCGAGCATTTCCTCGTGCTGCTCATGGCCAGGGTCAGCGATGGCGGCGAGATAATCGACGTAGCCCGAAGTTCCACCGCAATCTTCCGGTGGGCAGGCCCGTTCCCCTTCAAGGCACAGGGGGTATTTCACCGTGGGATCGAGTGGCGGACAGCCCTCGAAGAGGACCTCGTGCCGCCAATCGTCCCCGAAATCGTACTCGTAGAACCACCGGGTTCTCTTGCCCGACTTTGGCAGCAGGTTGCTCAGAAGAACCTGCGTCTCGTCCTCGAACGTCAGGTCGAAATCGTCACCGTCCTGGGCCGGTTCGCCGTACGGCACGCCATCGATCTCGAATCGGTGCAAGTGGCAATCCCACCAGCCGAACGCAGCCTGGATATGCTGATGAAGATCAGCCAGCGTGCAATCGGTCACTTGAATCCGACGCCAGATCGCTGGTTTGATGTCGAGCAGCGTGATCCTGAACTGGTACAGAAGTTTGGACTTCGTGAAGCGTCGTCTGCGGGGCTTTGGTGACATCCAGTCAAAGACTTCTGCGTGTTCCGCCTCGAAGAACTTGACCAGCCTACCCTGGACCGCCAGCAGGCGTCTCTTGTGGAGGCTGGGTGCGTAAACTGCGGCTTCTCCGGTTTCATCGTTGAGCTTGTGCAGTTCGTTCCAGGTGACGCCAACGACCTGTGTGCCTTCCCCGGCCTGCTTGATCTTGTTCTTCAAAGTCCGGCTCAACTGGGTGTAATTGAGCAGGGTTTCCCGCTGTTGCTGGGTGAGCTTGAGCGGATACGTCTGGCTCGCCTTACTGGTCCGCTTGAGGCGGAAGACAATCGGTCCCGGATCATTGCCCGCCAGGTAATCGATCATGCCCTTCTGGAGTTTTTCTCGAGCCTGCCGTGGAGTCAGGGGCTTGTCGTTGTCGGATGTCATGTCCAGTCTCCAAATGCTGATCTTCTCCCGAGCCATCAAGGCAAAGTAGCCGATACGACTTCGACGCGAAAGCCGTTCCCGACCGATACGCCAGTTCCGCGGGAGCAGTCTCACACTTGAACCGCAAGAATCGCTCCCTGTACGGCTCAGGTTACCGCTCTCAAACCACTGGCGCTGCTGGCCCGGCCCGGCTCCAGGCGGTGCAGGCCACCAGCTTCCAGTGTCGGTCGGATCATGCCGTGCCGGAGCATCAAGCCCGTTCACCGGATTCGTTCCCGACCGCTTTCCACATCGCCGCCGCCGACTCTCTCCCGAATCGCTTCTGGACTCGCCGGACGTAAGGATAACCCAGCCAGGTCATGAGCAGGTGCGGGCGGGAGAACGCCAGGATGTCATACCAGACCTCTCCACTCGCACCATCCCATTCGACAAGAAATCGCTCCTCTCCGCTACCAGCGTGTTCGGGAAGCGTCCCATTGGCGAACCCGTAGCGGCTGACCGAACCCGGCTCATCCACCACGTAGACGATCCGGCAAGCGTTCAACGACCAGAGCCCGAGATTCCGGGCGATGACCGCCAGGACCTCCCCGGTTTGGATCGGCGTCTCGGGTGGCCATACCTCCATCCAGCCGAGGTGGAACTGTTCCCATCGCACGAGAGCCGCCTTGGCTTTCGCGAAGACCTCTTCGCCCTTGCCCAGCTTGATCCGGGTGTGATCCACCGTATAGCCCGCGGGAGGCTGGCTCGCTGTCGCCCCGACCGCCGTGTAGGTGAAGCCGAGCTTCGCCTGCGATGCCAGGAATTCACCGATCGTCTCGATCGAAGGTCGTCGCAAGGACACCATCATTTGTCCCCCACCCACTTTGAGACCGTTGAGGGCTGACCGGGCATTCACTTCACCGCGGTCCCTCGGTACATCGATCCCACGATCCTCGGCGTCCCGTCCAGCAAGAACTGCTCGACCCGGACCTGAGCCCACGCTCTCCCTCTGACCAGCCCTTCGACATCCACATCCAGGCGGCACCCATCGGCGATTTTCCGCTGGAGAGGCGTCAAGCGGCGCTGCCATCGCTGAACTCCAGGGTCGTCACCAATCCCGTGCTCCAGGAAGATGTACCGCCCTCCTGGCTTGAGCACCCGCCGAATCTCGCTGACCGCTCGTCCTGCCTTCTGGATGCTGCACAGCGTCCAGGTGCTCACAACGCAATCGAACCGCTCGTCCTCGAACGGCAGTTCCTCGGCAGTCTGCACGCGAATGTCCACATCGATCTGGCTCCTCGCGATCCTGCGACCGGCGAGCTGGGTCATGCCAACTCCCGGATCGACCGCCGTCAGGCGACGGACTCGTTCCGGGTAATGCTCCAGGTTCAGCCCGGTCCCGAACCCGATCTCCAGGATCTCTCCGTCCACCTCCGACAGAGCCTCCATGCGAAGGTCAGCCATGCGGGGATTCCGCATCGCCCAGTCACACAACCGGGGAAACAGATAGCGGGCGTAGAAACCCATGAGACGACCATCCCCTCGACGTCATTTCCTGTACCGGACCATTGTCATTTCAACCGGAGCCTCGATCGATCGCAATTCGTTGAGCCGGATCGCCGTTGCTTGATCCGTGTCGCACCCGCCCAACCTTGCGCGGTTCAATATGCCATGCTTTCGGATCAAGAAATCGACGAACGCTCCTCCAAAAGAATCGACTGGTCCACGATCCCGGTGATACCAGAATGGTCCCAGGAGTTGACGCAAACATCACTAGCCGCTCGGTCTCCCGTCGGTTTGGGTATTCGAGGGATGCCTCCCGTTGGACCCCAAAGCAAACCAAACATGAGCAGCCCGCTGACCAGAGTGACCAGCGAACCCCAGCGTGTCCAGCCGAGCGCATCCGGAAGCACCACGGGTGTTGGCCTGGTGACATCTGACGGCATGATGCCCGATCCCTCGTCGTGGTACCCACCGCGGAAAGCTACCGCAACGCGTCGGAGACGATCAGCGAAAGCTTCCCGGTGGTGCACGGGTCATCTTGCTAGACGGCGCTCAGGATACGGGTGACCACATTCATTAGGTCAAGGATAACCGACGTGACGATGACCGGCAAACAAGTTATCGGACTCGTGGAATGGAAGAAGTACGCTATCGGTATCAAAAACGCGTGTAGAGGGAACCGCTTCTGGATTGCATTCTGGTTGATTGCGAATGGGCAGACTGGGAATCTGGTCTTGGGGGCGCCTGCCGCGACGACAGAGAATACAAACTGATCGAAATGCGATCGAATTCACTATTCATTATTAATGTTCACATAATTTTGCATCGAATTCCCGGGCTGTCAGGTCAGGAGTATCCCATTCCATTCTCGGCAATGAGTCTTGCTCCGGACCAGAGCCGATCGCGCCGGGATCGCGCGACAAACGTAGCTTTTTGTAGCATATTGGGCCCCGGCCGGAAGACCGAGCCGGCGTGGCCTGTGGCACCTCATGCCAGGAGGTCGCGCACGACCTCGCCTTCGACGTCGGTCAGGCGGAAGTCGCGGCCGGCGTAGCGGTAGGTGAGCTTGGTGTGGTCGAAGCCCAGAAGATGGAGGATCGTGGCGTGGAGGTCGTGAACGTGGACGGGGTTCTCGACGGCGCGGTAGCCGAACTCGTCGGTGGCGCCGTGGATGTGGCCGCCTTTCACGCCGCCGCCGGCAAGCCAGACCGAGAAACCCCAGTGGTTGTGGTCGCGGCCCATGCTGGGCTTGCCACCGGCGAGCTCGACCGACGGCGTGCGGCCGAACTCGCCGCCGCAGAGGATGAGGGTTTCCTCGAAGAGCCCGCGCTGCTTGAGGTCGGTCAAGAGCGCTGCGATGGCCTGGTCGCATTGCTGGCCGAGTGAGCGATGGGCGCCGGCGATGTTGTCGTGGCTGTCCCAGGGCTGGACGTCGCCGTGGAAGAGCTGGACGAACCGCACCCCACGCTCGATCAAGCGGCGCGCGATCAATAACTGCCTGGCCTGCACGCCGGGGCCGTACATGTCGCGGATGGACTGGGGCTCTTGCTCGACGTCAAAGGCGTCGGTGGCGCTCATCTGCATCCGGTAGGCCAGCTCGAAGCTGGCGATTCGCGCCTCGAGATTGTCATCCTCGGCACGTGGCTGCTGGTGACGGTGATTGAGCTTGGCTAGCAGGTCAAGCTGGCGCCTCTGGTCGGATTTCGAGACGGCCGGGTTGCGGATGTTCTCGATCAGGTCCTCGGCCTTTTCTTTGCGGGTGTCGATGTAGGTGCCCTGGTAGATTCCGGGCAGGAACCCGGACCGCCAGTTCGAGACGTCGGCAACCGGCAGGCCGGGGCAAAGCGTGATGTAGCCGGGCAGGTTCTCGTTCTCGGTTCCCATGCCATAGTTCAGCCAGGCGCCCATGCTGGGGCGGGACAGGCGTTCGTCGCCGCAGTTCATCAGCCGCATCGACTGCTCGTGATTGGGCGTGTTCGCGTGCATCGAACGGATGATGCAGAGGTCGTCGACATGCTGGGCCGTGCGGGCGAAGATGTCGCTGACCTCGACGCCGCTCTGGCCGTACTTCTGGAACCGGAACGGCGACGGCAGCGCGAAGCCCGTTTTCCGCTCGGTCGAGAGGTTGCCCTGGGGCAGCATCTTGCCTTCGTACTTCTTGAGCAGCGGCTTGGGGTCAAACGTGTCGACCTGGGACGGGCCGCCGTTCAGGTAGATATGGATGACGTGTTTGGCCTTGGCGGGGAAGTGCGGGGCTTTGGGTGCGAGCGGATTCCTGGAGGTCGCGCTCGGGCTGGCGGCCTCGACGGACGCACTCCCCAGCAACCCGGCATCGTGAAGCAAGCCGACCAGTCCGAGCATGCCCAGGCCGGTGCCGCACTGGCTGAGGGCCCGGCGGCGAGATATCAGGTTCGCGAGGTTTTGATTCATGGGTCAATTCTCGGATACAGAGGTCGTGATGGCACAGATGGCACAGATGGCAAGGAAGGACTGGCCACTGATCACTGGCTACCTCAATCGACGAACATCAATTCGTTGGTCATGAGCAATACCTGGGCAAATTGCTGGATGGGGTCAAGCTGGGAGCGCTCCTCGGGAATCTTCGCACTGTCTGAACGGGGCCCCATGAACGCGACGGCGGCTTGCAGCTCGACGGGATCGGGGGGGCGGGCGAGGACGCGGCGGTAGAGGGCGGTGACGCAGGACTCGGGGGATGACGCGGCGGTGACTTCGGGGCGGGCGGCAAGGGCTCGGGCCAGCTCGATCACCAGGGGGGCGTTCATGCTGAAGAGGGCCTGCTGGGGAACGGTCGTCCGCGGCCGGCGCTCTGCCGAGAGGTCGGGGCTGGCGAAGTCGAAGGCCCGGAAGACGGCGGGCAAGCTCTGCCGGTCGACCAGGCCGTAGACGGTCCGGCGAGCGACCTTGGGATCGTTCACGACGTCCACGGGACGGCCCCGCATCGTGAGATCAAGCCGGCCGGAGACGGCGAGCAGCGTGTCGCGCATCGCTTCCAGATCGAGCCGGCGGCGGTTGAACCGCCAGAGCAGGCGGTTTTCGGGGTCAACCTTGTGGCAGTCCGGTCGATCGGCGCTGGCCTGCTGATAGGCGCTGGAGAGCACGATCATGCGATGCAGGCTCTTCAGCGACCAGCCCGACTGGATGAACCGCGCGGCCAGGTCGTCGAGCAGCTCGGGGTGAGTGGGCGGGGTGCTGCGGGTGCCGAAGTCGCTCGGGGTGGCGACCAGGGGTTCACCAAAATGGTTCATCCAGACACGATTGACGATGACCCGGCTGGTGAGTGGGTTGTCGGCGGCGGTGATGGCACGGGCCAGGTCAAGCCGGCCGCTGCCGTGAGCAAACGGCGCAGGGTTGTTGCCGGCAAGAAGGCGAAGGAACTGCCTGGGCACGCGATTTCCCGGCTGGCCGGGGTTGCCACGGACGAACACGCGCGGCTCGTACGGCTCGGCGGCATCGGTCACGATCATGGCTCGAGGCGCTGCCTTGTCGGCCGCCTGCACGGTCATCCGGTCGAGTTCCACGAGCTTGCCGCCAAAGGCATCTTTCTCGCCCCGCGACATGTAGGCGTAGGTCTGGCTCTCGGGGAAATAGGCCGGGCTGTCGTGGGCCGTCACGATCTCGAGGATTTGCCGGGCCGCCTTCTCGGCGTCCGTCTGGGCGGCGAGTCTCGCAGGCTGCTTGACCTTTTTCGATTCCTCGTAAACGCGGCGGATCAGCCCGCCATAAACGCGGGGCACGTCAGCCCTGGTCTTGAGCGAGGCGCTGGCGAGGGCCGCGGTCACCAGTGGGTTGACGCGTCCCGGCGTGGTCCCCGCGGAGATCGTGGACCACTGGCCCAGCACGGTGCTGGCCTCGGCCGGGAAGTCGGCGTCGGCGAGTTTCAAGAGGTCGTGCCAGGGGCCGAAGACCGGATCGTCCCTCGTCACGCGCTGCTTGAGATAGCGGCGCCAGCGGGCCACCATCTGGGGCCGCAGATCCTCGGGCGACAGCGACATGAAGAAGACCGCCGTCTCGAGCGGGTCCGGCTCGGAAAGTGCGGCACGGGCCAGGTAGTCTCCAACGCGCTGGCGTGCGGTCTCGGAGAGCACCGCATACTGGCTATCGAGAAACTGCCGGATCTCGGCGCGTTTGGCCGCGGCTTTTTTCTCGAACTCGGCGCAGCCGGGCAGCTTCTCCAGGCGTTCGACGAGAGGCAATTCCAGGGGGGTCTCAGTGCTGGCGAAGATCCCGTAGAGCGAATAATAGTCGGCCGTGCTGACGGCGTCGTACTTGTGATCGTGGCAGCGGGCACAGGCCACGGTCAGGCCGAGCAGGCCACGGCACACGGTATCGATCCGATCGTCGATCTGGTCGTGAATGTTGTTGTCAAACGCCCTGCCGAGGGTCAGGAACCCCATCGCCGCCAGCCGCCATGGCTCGTCTTTCGGCGCGGTCACGTCGGCGGCAAGCTGCTCGACGATGAACCGGTCGAAAGGCATGTCCTCATTGAACGCCCGGATCACGTAGTCACGATAGGTGTAGGCATAGGGGCGTACGCGGTCGTCGCCGAACATCAAGACGCCGTCCTTGGTGTCGGCGTAACGCGCGACATCCAGCCAGTGCCGGCCCCAGCGCTCGCCGTAGCGGGGCGAGGCCAGCAGGCGATCGACAACGCGGGCGAGGGCGTCTTCAGAACGGTCGCTCTCGAACGCAGCGATCTCTTCGGCCGTAGGGGGAAGCCCGATCAGGTCGTAATATGTTCGCCGCAAGAGGGTGCGGCGGTCGGCTGGCGGCGATGGCGTCAACCCGCTCGCTTCCAGCCTTGCCAGCACGAAGCCGTCGATCGGCGTTCGGGGCCAGCTCTGGTTCTTGACCGGTGGCGGATCATGCCGCCGGATCGGTTGGTAAGCCCAGTGCTTTCGGGCGGCGGCAAGGTCAATGCCTCGCGCCTTAGCACCGCCTGGCGATGATCCCGCGCTGCCCACTTTCACCGGCGGCTCAGCGGCTCCGGCCTTGACCCATTCTTCGAGGGCAGTGATCGCCGCCGCGGGAAGCTTTCCCTTGGGTGGCATCCTGGTCGACTCATCGTCGTAGCGAATGGCCTCGACCAGCGGGCTTTCCTCGGGCTTGCCGGGAACCACCGCCGGACCGCTCTGCCCGCCTTTGCGCATCCCGTCGACCGTGTCGAGCAAGAGCCCACCCTTGAGCTTCTTGGCCTGTGACGAGTGGCAGGCATAGCAATGCTCGACCAGGATGGGACGGACCCTGGCCTCGAAGAAATCCGGTGAAGCCCGGTCGGGTTCAGCGGCCGACGTTGCCAGCGCACCAACAAGAACAACCGAGAGCAAGGACAGTTCCATCAATACCAGCCTCGTCATGAGCCCAACGGTTCCCGGCGAACGCAAGCATGATTCCATTCCCGGGCATCGAACGTCAAACATTCTTTGGATATTCGCGCAGAGCGACCGGGTTGGTGTCAAGCGTCCGGTGTGGGAAATGTGTCGGATGGCAGAGTGGATGCAGTGATGAGAGGTGCCCTTACGGAGCTGGTCCTTGATCCTTGCGATTCCCGTTTGAGGCGACGATGATGGCGTTCGGTTTGCCTTCAATAACTGGAAATGGAGAGTTCTCATGAAGAACGTGATCATCGGTGGGCTGGTTCTCGCTCTCGGTCTGGTGCTGGGTCTGGAAGCGTCGGCCCGCATCGGCAAGCAAGCCGATCCGAAGCTGGCCCACATGGTCTTTTTCTGGCTCAAGGACCACTCGAAGGAGTCGCGCGACAAGTTCATCGCGTCGTGCGAGAAGCTGCTCAGCGGACATGAGGGCGGTGTCTATTTCTCGGTCGGCACCCGGGCCGAGGATGTTGAAGAGCCGGTGAGCGTGAAGGACTTTGACGTGGCCTTGCATGTCGTCTTCAGCACCAAGGACGGGAAGCTGAAGTACCTGAAAAGCGCACGGCACGATCAGTTCGTCGCCGAGAACAAGGAGCAGTTCGAGAAAGTTCAGGTCTTCGATTCTTACCTCGTCAAGGAGTAACACGCCGATGGCTGCGGACCAGGCGAGGATCGTGGCGGAAAGTGCATGTGGACTTTCCGAATTCTTCACGCCTTCCTTTTGAGCCGAGCTTGCTGGCGATGGAACTTACGCCAGTTCTTTTGGGTTTCGCTCAGGCCATGGGGGCGAAGGTCCTCGACCTGGAGGTCAAGCCACTGGTCGTAAAAGGTCTCTCCGCGAGTGACCAACCCCTGAAGAGCCCAGATTGGCCCAAGGAAGAAGAACGACATGGATGCTGTCTTGACGATCTCGCGGAGGATACCCTTGGCGAGGCCTGGCGGGTCGCCATAGTCGTTCACCTTCAAGAACATGATGAGCTTGCCTGGTGTGCGGCCCGTCAGGCCAATCAAGGTCCCGGTGACGAGTACTGGTGCGAGGATCGAGATGCCCCAGCTTCCCATCGCCGCGAACATGTGGAGGTGCGGTGAGATCCCCTCGAAGAGTTTGCCTTGCCCGAATGTGAGCAGAATGGTTATGGGCGTGTAGATGAGCGCGAAGTCAATGATATAAGCCGCAATTCGCTTGAGCGCATAGACCGCCAGCATCGCATGGCTCCATGATTCGCGTCGCGGAAAACAGCGAACACCATACAAGCCGCAAGCGCACGGTTCAAGGAATTTCGGGCGCGGAACTTGCAAACCTCGAAGTTCCCAGACCGAGGCGATACCGGGCGAATCAATGGGAAGGGAAACCCCGCAGCTACGGAATCCAGCCAGCGCCAGAATCGCCGCGGTCAACTTCTTGCAAAGGCAACTTCATGGGCGCGATTCGCGGTGTTCTGCTTGATGTGGACGGTACGCTCGTTGACAGCAATGACGCCCATGCCAGGGCCTGGGTCAAGGCGTTTTCGGAGCAGGGAATCGACGTCGAGTTCGAGCGCATCCGCCGGCTGATCGGCAAGGGTGGCGACAAGGTCGTCAAGGAGATCGCCGGCTGGGAAGAGGACGAAAAACAAGCCAAGCAGCTCAGCGAGCGACGGCGGGAGATCTTCTTGAAGGAGTTCCTGCCGACGCTCCAGCCGTTCCCGAAAACCCGAGAATTGCTCGGGCGGATGAAGGAAAGCGGACTGAAGCTGGTGGTCGCCAGCTCGGCCAAGGCCGACGAGCTCGAGCACTTGCTCCGGCTCTGCGGCGCCGAGGAGTTCATCGAGGAGAAGACGTCGTCGGACGATGCCGAGCGATCCAAGCCCGATCCCGACATCGTGGCCGCGGCGCTCGAGCAGATTGCCTTGCCCGCTGCCCAAGTCGTGATGCTGGGAGACACCCCCTACGATGTCGAATCCGCAGCTCACGTCGATGTCCGGGTGATCGCCGTTCGTTGCGGCGGCTGGGACGACGCCGGGCTCAAGGAGGCCTTCGCTGTCTACGACGATCCCGCCGACCTGCTCATGAACTACGATTCCTCCCCACTCGGAGCGGGCATGTGATTGGTAGGGTTCACCGATGACGGCGGGGCCCGGCGCCGTCTCAGTGTTCCGCACGCAGTCCATCGGTGAAGATCAGGCTGTCCCTGGCCCTCGGATTGTGATCGCCGCGAACCGTGATGCGAATCGTGTGTTTGCCCGGTTTTGCAAGGTCGGACCGGAAGACGCACACGCCCCATACGTCATCAGAGCAATACGTGTCGACGATCTGCGGCGAGCCTCCGTCGATACAAACGTCAGCCCGGCCGCAGTTGTCTCCCAGCTTCGCGAACCAGAGGATTCGCTTCCCCTCGAAGGTCAGTTCCACGGCCGCTCCGCGATCGCGGGCCGACGAGATGGTCTCGCCGTGCGCCGGCTGCAAGCCATTTTGATGCTGCCATGGGCCGCGGCAGGTCAAAGCCTGATCCACGTCATCGTAAACCGTCGCGGGTGGAACGTTCGGCCCCATGGCCTGGGCGGGTGGCGAGAGATTCCCGGCCCCGTCAACGGTACGGACCTGATAGCAAGCCGCCAGGTCGGCGCCCGCCGAGTGATCGAAGTAGAACGTCCCCTTGGCAACCTTGTCGATCGGCTGGCCGTTGCGGAGGATCTCGTAGCAGGAGATCCAGTTGTTGTCAGTGCCGGGGCTCCACTGCAATTCGACTCCGGGGTAGCCCATGTTCTCGGCGGAGCGTTTAGCGACGTTGCCCGGTGCCGTCGGCGGCTGGTGGTCTCGCTTGCTGCCGGGGTGAAGCGGAAGATTCAAGTAAATGAGCTCGCCGGGGACCATCCGGTCGATGGCCAGCCCCTGTTTCATCAACGCGTCGCCGCTGCACTCGGATTCCGCAAGGGATTCCTGGAAGCTGATGTCATACCTGGCGTCGGGAAGCAGGCCCTTGGGGAAGATTTTCACGGGCCCTGGCGCCGGTCGCTTGGGGATGATCAAGGCTCGACGGCGGTCGCCGCTGAGGCGTTCGAAGTAAATTGTCGGATCATCGCCTTCGACTTTGGGCCGATAGACCTTCACCCAGCGGCCGACGACTCCTTGCGCGGCCAGATAGTGGTAGATGTCGAAAAGCTGGCGCAGGCCAGCGAGCTTGGCTTTGTCCCATGTGTCGCCGGTGGTCATGATGGCGAAGCAAAGCAGCCCGCGCCAGGTCGCCTTGTCGTAATGGTCGGGGTTCCAGGCATCGCCGTTATCCTCAAGCTTGTCGGGAGGAAAGAGCAGTGACGCGTAATAGTTTCGCAGGATGCCGATGGCCGCATCGCTGAACTGGAGCATGGACGAGAGCCGAACGTAATCATAGCCGGCCTCGTTGCCCCCGCCGTTGACCGACTGGAACGCCGATCTGGGGTAGGCGTCGAGGAACCCGTGGATGATCTCGCGGAAGCCCTGGTCCTGAGCCAGGAGCACGGTGTCATCGCCATCGCGGGGCGCGGTCGGCGTGCTGTCATTCCTCCAGGCGAAGTCGCCCCAGCGGTCGTGGAAGTTTTCGAGCTGCCGCTGGATGTGGGCGACAACCTCGGGTCGGGACATGTCGAGCGTGTCGCCGAGGAGCCAGTCGGGGTGTTCCCGAGCGACCTTCGACTGCCGGTCGACGGTGTAAAGGAACGCGTAGACGAGCTGCCGCATGCCGTACTTTTGAAGGTACTTGCCGGTCGTGCCGAAGTCGGGTCCGTTCCAGTCCCCGGCGCGATCCCACCAGCCCCAGTCGCGATGATAGACGTCGCCGCCGACGGTCCGCATGAGGTCGACGGTCCGGAAGACCTTGGTGAACTGGCTGGCAAGATCGCCGTGGCCTCCCGTCCAGCTCACGCCCGGCTGGCCCCAGCCGGTCCCCTTGTACCAGTAGCCGAGCATGGGAATGGCCGGAAACCAACCTTCGCGGGTGTAGTCCCAGAGATAGCGGTATTGCCAGTCGAGCAGTTCGTTGCCGGCGTTGTCGAGATCGTCGCGGTAGAGCGCGACGAAGCTTTTGGGGGTCGTGAGTGACTGTCCCGGCTGGAGCGTCTGCTTGTGGCCAGCCACCTTGAGCACGGCCGAGACTGTCCCATCGGTCGCGATCGTGAACGATGACGCCCAGTGTCCCATGTAGTCCCAGCCGATGATCAGGCCGTCACGGCTCTGGCGATCGAAGAGGGCGTACCACGGAGCATAGCTGGACGAGGCCATGCGATGGCTGCCGGGCGCCGACAGACCGGCATCGCCGACATTGGAGACCGAACCTGTGATGCGCACGCGCCCCGCGTGGGGAGCGGTCCATTCTCGAGCGGCGTCCTGATCGGTATGGGGATGCTGAGTGGCCGCCGCGACGAACGGCGTGTGGGTTGGATTATCCGCATTGAATCGCCAGGCTCTGGCCTCTTCGGAATACGTCAGATCGTGCCATTGCCCCTTCTCGAGATAACCGTAGCGCCAGCCCGAAGTTCCCTGCCGGCCGCCGAATTCCATTGACGCCCGATGGGACTCGCCCCCCTCGTAAGCAATGGTGGGATCGAACTGAGTGGTGTCGAAATTGATCTCGCCATGCTTGTTCACGAGAAACCTGATCCGATCACCGGCAGCCACATCGAGTCTCAGGTCAAACGGCTTACCATCGTCCGGGCCTCGGCTGTATTGCCAGCCCTGGGCCGGCCAGACCGGATGGTCGTTGACCGTGATCCCGGCGTCGATTCCGTCGCCGCCCGATGATCGGCCTCCCACGGCGGGGAAGGGATCATAGGAGTCGAACTGGCGCGCGGTTTTCGGTGTCAGCCGCTCGGTCTTCAGCATCCAGCAACCCGGCTGGTTTTCGGCACCCGTCATCCATTGGAAATCCAGCGTTGCGGGGTCAGCTCCAAGCTTCGCGGCGGTGTTCAAGAACCGGGGCTCGGTCACCCGCAATGGTGCCTCTCCGGTGTTCTTGATGGTCATCCACTCCCGGATCAAGCTCGTCTTGGGATAGATCACGTACTGCTTCGCAACGGCGACCTGGCCGCGGGAAAGCTTCAACTCCAGGTGGAGCTCACCCTGGTTGAGCCTGTCAGCCCGGGCCGATTCCAGCTTCCACGGGCCGTCGCCGCGGACGCCCACGACCGCATCGGAGACCTCGTCAAGGTCAAGGTTGGCGGGCACCAGCTCGCGGCCGCTGATCTTGTTCTTGAAGCTGCCGAGGACGAGCCGGCCATTCCGGAGCTCGACCGTCCTTTCCACGGCAGCCGTGCCCATGACCCAACGCGTGTCATGAGCCTGAACGTAGGCATCGTCACTGGAGAGACTCGAAGACGAGACCTGCCCGGACACGCACGTCGATGCGCAGAGCGCCAGGGACAATACCAGGCCGCAGAAGGTGCCGGCCAGGATCAGGCTCAATGAGCGAATACGCATCGCGATCGTCTCCGTTCCGGACAAGGATTGGCAGCAGTCTGTCGGCCCGATGCGGAAGCGACAGATCAATCGACGACAACACGTTCCGTCGCCATGAGCTTGACCGGGCCAAGCAGGCCCGACGGAACCAGGGCGTCTCCCTTTTTCCAGAGTCTCCAGCTCGTGAACGTGGAGCGACCGGTCGGGCTGGTCTTGCCCTCATTGAGCCACTGCGGCCACTCCTTGAGTGTGCCGTTGAGGTTCCGCACGCTGTCTTCGGGCAGTTGCTCGTCACCGATCATCCGGTTGATCCAGAGGTTGACCACTTTCACCTCCAGGCTGTTCGAGCCGGGATGCGCGGCCTCGGTGATATCGACCAGGAACGGCGGCTTCCAGAAGATACCCAGGTCCTTGCCGTTGAGTGTGACATGGGCCATCACTTCGACCTTGCCGAGATCCAGATACAGGCGGTGCGATCGACCGAGCATTTCGGGCGGCACGGTGAGTGACCGCGCATAGGTTGCCTCACCGGAGAAGTATTTCACTCCCGGCTCGGCGTGCTGCGGCCACGACACGAGCGTCTCGAATGTGGCCTTCTCGGTGGTACCCCCGCGCTGAGCGAACGCGACTTCCCACGGCCCGGTGACCTCCATCGCGTCAGGTAGCGAGGCGACATCGATGGTCCGGGAACCCGCGGCCGTGGGCACCTCGTAATGCCCGGGTTTCCAGGCCTCGAGCAGCAGGTGACCGGCAGGCTCTCGGTGAAGTTCTGCGATCCGTTCGGCGGCCGTCACGCTGGCCAGGACGATCGTCTCCGGGTCGGTCCCTCTGGCCGTACAGAGCTGGCCGCCGATCGCGTAGTCGACCACCAGCGTCTTCACGACGTTGAACGCCGGGTCATCGCCGGCCGCGAGCCGGGCAACGTTAAACCGGTCCTCACCCGCGTCGACAATTTGCTGTACCTTGGCCCGCACGTCGCGCGTGCGTGCCGGATCGCCGAGCACTCCGTAAACGGCCTTGCGTACCTCGATCCTGGCGGCCGGCCCGGCGGAAGTGGAGAGCACGGTTTTCCCGTCACGCGTCACGCTCGCGAGCGACGAAGAAGCGTCCGCATGACTGCGGAAAACGACGAACACCGAACCACTGGGTTCCAGCGGCACGATGACTCGGGTCGAGCCATTCTCCGACGTGAACATCGAGGCGGCTTCGATCCGGCCTGTTTCCGGCCACCAGAACTCGGGCTGCTTGCCTTTGACGCGGAACGAACAGACGGTGTTCTGAGCGCTCGGCAGCGGGTTCGACACGAAGTAAAGATCTGTAGTTCCCAGCGCGCGGTGAATGTAACGCAGGTTGGATCGAGTCTGGAAATCGGGACCGACGCCCGAGCTGGCCAGCAAACTTTCGGGCGCGACGCCGCAGACAACGCGGCCGAGACCCAGGCGGTGTTCCTTGACCTTCTGGCCGTCGCAGTCACCCCAGAGCTCACTGGCAAGCCGCTGCACGGTGGTGTCGCACGCGGGATAATCGCTCAGTCCCGGCGCCTTGACGGGGCGTGGGCCCACAACCGTGGCGCCTGCTTCGACCAGGGTCTTGATCTTGCTCAGCAGAGCGACGGTCATGGTGGGTGATTCTGGCAGCACGAGCAGGCGGTAGCTCATGCCGTCGGGCAGCACGAGCCGGCCATCACGGACGGTCATGCGGGTCAGTACGACCTCGGCGTTGCACTCGTCCCAGCCATAGCCGTTTCGCGGATGGTCCTGGAACGACTGCGGCGGGGCTTCCGGCTGCAAGTAGCAGAGATCGGCCACGAAGAGACCCTGCCGCAGCAGGTACTGGCACCGCGCGAGGTATTCGTGCCAGGGTGCTGTCCAGTCCCACCACGTCTGGGTTCGCTCATAGTGCACGCCCCACGGGCCCATGGTCATGCCGGGCCGCACGTCGGCCCAGGGTTGGAGGGCGTAGCGGTGGAACACGAAGCGGTTGATTCCCTCGCAGAAGGCGCGGTCACCCAGCGCCTTGATGGTCGCCGGGTGCTGGGTCCAGCGCTCGGAATCGGTGGCGGTGAACGCCTCGGCGCCGAGGATCGGCTTGCCGTAGGTATGGGCCGCCGAGGCCATGCCCCGGCACGTTTCGATCGCGCTGCCGCCCACCCAGAATTCGCCCATCGGCTCATCGGCCTGGCCGGCATAGGGGAGGTTGTCGCACGGGCTGCCGTAGGCCTCGGCCGTGAATCTCAGGCCATGCTGGTGGGCGAGCTGGCTCATCCGCCCGGCGTAGTTGTCGATAACCAGTTCGGAGATGGTCCGCCGCAGGTCCCAGAGGAACCGCTCGGAGACTTCCGGGCTGCCGACCACGCGGCCCGTCATGACGGGAAGAAACGGCGTCATCTCATAGCCGCGACGGCGCTGGAACTCTGCCCGCATCCGAGCCGTCCAGTTCTGCGAGCCGTTTTCCCAGCTATCGATGTGGGTTGCGACCAGTGCCTTGCCGGTGGCCGGGCCTGCATTGTGCGTGAGCTTGGCCATCATGCCGGCAAAGTTCGCCTCGATGCCCTCGGGGCTCAACTTATCGCATTCCAGGCCGCGGCCGCTGGCCGGCGCAGGCGCATTCTCGCTGCCTGTGGTCGTATGACCCATCCGCAGAACGATCCACTTGCCAGCCGGTACTTCCCAATCGAGGCGGCCATCTGCCGACATCCGGGCGGTCAGATTGATGACACCGTGTTGCTTGATGCTGGCTGGCACTGCGGCTTTAGCCGGCGGCTTGAAATGGTCGCGGCTCTGGAAGGCCGCCTTCGCTTCGTAGTCGGGAAGGCGGTAACTCCCGGTGTCAGGGACGGCAAGAACCGCGATTTCGCGATAAAAGTTGGCCCTGGCCGGCGGTTGCGGCAGCACGCCCGCGAAGTGTTTGGGACCGGTGATCCCGGTCTCGGTCCAGACCACCTCCTGCATCGATTGCTCGGGCGTGATCCAGGGTCCGCCGCTGCCGTTCCAGCCGGCGTCATCATTCATGTTGATTTCCAGGCCCAGCCGCTGGGCTTCGGCGACGGCGTACCCGAACATCTCGCGCCAGCGAGCGCTCATGAACGGCACCTGTCCGACCGGGGCGCCCTGGTCCACTTCCATGATCAGCACGCCGCCAATCCCGACGCGCTGCATCGCTTCGAGGTCGGCCGTGATGCCGGTCTTGGTGATGTTGCTGTTCAGCCAGAACCAGTAGACCCAGGGGCGGGCCGACTGGGGCGGCCGTGCGAAATCTCGGGCCAGGTCGTCGGATGCCACGACCGGCATCACGGAGGCGAGAGCCAGAACCGCGGGGACGATCAGCGTCTTGAACATGTTGGTATCCTCTGAGCCGAAGCTCTCGGGAGGGAGGGTGTGTGCTACATCGCACGGTTGGTTTCTGTGGCGGGCAATACCTCCTCATTGGAACGCTCGCTGCGCTCTCAAGCAACCCGTGACCGCCGCGGGGCCAATTTTGCGGGTGCTCAAACGAACTGAGGAATCTTCATGCGTTCGCCGTTCTTGAGAGCCGACTGATGGGCGACGATACCCGGAACGGTCAGGTTGAGTGCCATCGCAATATCGACCAGCGGCTTGCGGTCTTCGAGGATCGCCGTGACGAACTCGTTCATCAGGTGCCCGTGCGACCCGCCGTGGCCGCCGGGGTCAACCGAGGCCGGCACCGGCGGCCGATCCAGGTCGGGCAGCTTCGTCTCCTGACCGGTGTAGCTCATCCCCACCATGTATCCCCGCTGACCGTAAACCCGACCGGTCTCGCTGCCCGGGACGAAGGTGTCCCAGCTAATGCCCACGCGGGCCATGCCGCCCTCGCTGGTGCGGAGCAGGGCGATCTCGGTGCCGAACGGGTTCTTGTAGTGATTGTTCTCGGGCCGCAGTTCCTTGACGATGCTGGGCATGCCCATGCACTCGACTTCGGTGAAGCTGCCGCCGGTCACACAGCCGTAATAGGCGCTGGCGTGGGTGGGATACCACTGCGGCGGCAGCCCGACGCGCCAGTTGCGGAACGAGGGAATTTGCGACACCGAATAGTGAAGATATTCACCCTCGCTGTAGATCAGCTTGCCGAACCCGCCCGCGCGATAGATCTGCCGCATCGCGTGGCAGTCGTCATGAAACGCCGAGGTCTCGAACATCATGTACTTGCGGCCGCTCGACCTGACCGCCTCGTACAGCGAATCGGCCTCCTCGAGCGAACCGAATACGGCGGGAACCGCGCTGGCCACGTGCTTGCCGTGCCTGAGCACCTCGATGCAGTGCCGGGCATGACTCGGCGCATCGGTGGCCACGAAGACGGCTTCGAGGCTATCGTCCTTGACCAGCTCCTCGAGCGATGGATAGGTCTTGGCGCACCGGCATGCTTTCGCCAGCCCCGCGCAGCGATCGGGAATGAGGTCGCTGACCGCGGCCACGGTGACGTTGGGATGATCCTGAAAGCCGAACGCCGCGCCAAACTGGCAGACGCCGTAACCGACGATGCCCACGCGGATACGCTTATCAGTGGATGGCTGCCAGACTTTCCGGGGACGGGCGGATGTTTTCACGCCTTCCGCACCAAGGATCTTCGCATCCGGCGTTTGAGCCTGCGCTGCGCCGAGCAGTCGCTCAGCCGCGATGGCTCCGAGTGATCCGACGCCAAGATTCTCGAGGAAGATCCGTCGCGAGGATTGATCGCTCATGGTGAATGGCTCCAAGGTCAGGAAGGAATTCGAAGCGGACAGGCGCGGGACTCCTCGCGTCCGGCTTCAGTGTGGCAGAGGCGGAGGACGATTGCCAGAACACGGTACTTTCAGGTTCGGAGGGGAGATACCGAGGATCAGAAGGCTTTCGCCCTCCAGAGACAGCAGGCTCTTTTGGAGGGCGGAGCACCGGGGATCAGCAACGGTCCAGTGAGTCGCGGCAACGGGTGCTGTTGCGAGCGGAGGGGTCGGCCCGTTGAAGCAGTCCCCAGTTTGCCCATCCGTCACGCTGATTGAGGAAAGTCCCCGTTCCTTACGTTCCCGGCCCACGGGTCAGCGATGGCTCGGAGCACCGAGCTGGAATCGTGAACCGCCCACGATGGTCGACCAGCCGGCCCCGTTCACGGCAGTCGGAGGATGCGGCAGGTTTCCTCGTAACTCTCCTCCAACTCAAGGGGCACGGCGAAATCGTCGGCCAGCCACAGCGGCAGCGTCGGCAGCGGCTGGCCGAGGGCCAGGGCGTGGTTCCATGTCTGGAAGCGCCAGGACTCGCCCGGGTGCGTCCGACGGCAGGCGGCGGCATACATCGAGGGTGGCTCGGGCGCCAGCGCGGGGTCCGTCTGGCCGATCAGCTCGAGCAGGTCGCCGTACAGGTTGAACTGACGGGTGGTGACCAGGTCGACGATCGCGACGGAGACCCGCTCCTGGAGCAGGGCCGCGCACTTGGTCACGAACGCACGGCGGTTCTCGGGCCGGTCCTTGTTGGCGGGGCTGACGATCGCGACGGCGGCGACCAGGCGGCGGTGCCGCTTCGTGTCGTAGACGCGGACCTCGTAGGCGTCCTGGTCCGGCAGGTCCGTGGCGACGTCGAACGTGGGCCGCGGCGGGGCCCAGGTCGCGGTCGCGACCCCGCCTCCGCCCGTGGTCCGGCCGAAAGAGGCGGGTTCGTCCTTGTCGTAAGCGGACACGTCGATCTCCATGGAGGCCCCGAGGTGGACACGTGGTGCGGCGACGTAGCGCGGCGGGAGTTTCCGGTTCAGGGCCATCACGATCACGGTCGGCCATGCGCCGTGGAGTTCCTCCCACGAGGCGATGTCATCGAGCGGCGGGCGAAAATGGTCGCGCAACGGCATGGTATGGTCCTCCAGACTGCCATTATATCCGCGGACCCGCGCGCTGCCACCCCGGCAGCCTGCGGTCGAACTGTCCCGGGGAGGAGAGAAGACTCGACCGTCGCGCCCGGCGTTCGCGACATGCGCCGGTCGCGTCGCCACCGGCCGCGTTTCCAGAACGTGGGTCACCCCATTCGCACATTCGCTTTCTCACAGCGATTCGGCAAGATGGGTGGCCCCATTCGCGCCGTGGTTTGAATCAAGGATGGTCCTTTCTGCGCACCGTCTGCGTTCGAATTCTTGCCCGCTGGTACCAGTTTCCCACTCGTGCTGGCGGCGGTCGATCGTTACTGGTCCCTGAGCTCGACGGCGAGCCAGGCGCGGGCGTAGGACCACCAGGTGTCGGCGGTTCGGGCCGAGACGCCGAGCACTTCGGCACACTCGGCGAGCGTCAAGCCGCCGAAGCGGCGCAACTGGACGAGCTCGGCGAGTTTGGGGTGCCCGACAGCCAGGCGCGTCAGGGCCTCGCCGGGCAGCTCGATCGGGTCATCTTGCGGCGAGCCGGCCAGGTGCTCGGTCTCGAGCTCGACCCGGCGCCCGCCATCGCGTTCGGCGGCGTTGCGGGCGCGGGGGCGATCGACCAGGATGCGCCGCATCGCCTGCGCGGCGGCTTGCAAGTAATCGCCGCGGGTCGCGAACGAACGCTCGCCGCCGAGCTTCAAGAATGCCTCGTGGACCAGGGCCGTGGCGTCGAGGGCTTGACCAGGCTTTTCCAGGGCCAGCCTGGCCGCCGCGAGCTTGCGGAGCTCGTCGTAAACCTGCGGCAACAATTCGGCGGGCGTCATTGCAAGTCTTGTGGCACAAGGCCGCCTTCAAGGAGTTCCCGGGCCGGGTGGTGCATCGGGTGCATCGACCTTCGCAACGATTTGCTGCCAGACTTCCAGATAACCGAGTTTCGTCGCCCAGCGCTCGACCTCTGCGCGGTCCAGACCGTCACCCGTGACGCGCAAGATGCCTGCGATGTCGCGCAGGTGCCGATCGCCGCCACCCAGAGCATGGTACCAGAGTTTGCCGAGAATCACATCCTCGGGAGCGGCAACCATCACATCGCGATCAGGGAAGAGTCTCACGGGTTGCCCCCGACTCATTTGTGCGCATGCCCATTCGTCATTGCGTGCCAGAATGAAATCGATCTTGTTCCCGGATGCCGGATGAATGACGTTGAACTGAAACGACGTTCGGATCGCTTCTCGAATCGCGAATTCACTCACGTCATACTCACTCGAAGGAAAAGCCGCGAGCATCGGTGCGACGTGTCTCATCTCGAACGCGGCGACAATATCGATGTCTTGCGTGAAGCGAGTTTCCCCATAGGCGATGCTGGCCATTGACCCAACAACGAGATACGGAACTCCCATGCGCTCGAGCGATTCAACCGCATGACGCAAGATATCGAGCTGCTCCATTGCCCAGTAATCTCCGCAAAAACTCGTGATGCCGCTGCGCGTCGGTCCACTCCGGGTGAAGTTGCCGGATACGACTCTGAATCATAGTTCGTGCGGCTCGATGCGCGGAATCGGCCATCGCGACCCGTTCTGCCGCCGTCTTGGACGCCAGAACCGCAGCGTGAGTCCGATCGATGACTTCGATGCGCAACTGTTCCATTGTCGATCCTCCGGACGTTTGCCAAAAGTATTATAACGCCAGGTGCGTGGCCCATCATTTCTTATCCGCGGGCTTGATGTCGGGATACTTCGCCCGCTCGGCCCACCATCTCTTCACCGCGTCGGGCCTGTTCATGGCGGTGTACAGCTCGATCAGCCGATCAAGGGCTTCGGGGATGCGTGTGTTGGCCCGCGGCGGGATCGACTTCTCGCGCTGCTTCATCCCCTCGTAACCCTTGAGCAAGAGCGGCTCGGCCTCGGCGTATTTCTTCTGGCCCAGCAGCGCTCCGCCCAGCATGGACCGGGTGTTGAACGTCGTCCAGGCGTCTGGCTGCGTCTTTTCGCGGATGGCCAGACAGTCGCGGAGCAGCGGTTCGGCCCGGGCAAAATCCTTGTGGCTTAGCAGACCCAGGGCGAATGTAGCCATCACCCCGACTGTGTATGGGTGCTCGGGGCCGAGCTTGGCTTTGTGGAGCTTGAGTGCCTCCTCGTAAAGCGGTAGGGCCAGGTCCCACTTGCCGGCAGCCTCATACGCGTTGGCGAGGTTTTGCATGGTGGTGAGGGAATCGGGATGGTCGGGGCCGAGCTTGGATTTCGTGAGTTTGAGCGTTTCCTCGAGGAACGGCAGTGCCAGGTCCCGCTTCCCGGCCGCCTGGTACGCCTGAGCGAGGTTGCTCATGCTCGCGAGGGTATCGGGATGGTCGGGCCGAGCAGGCGTTTCAATCCCTCTTGAGCGGATCTCGCTATCGACAGCATTTCCTCGTCCACGCGACCACTGTGTCGCAGGATGTACGCCAGTTCGCTCTCGGCCCGGTACACCGCGGCCGGCTCGGCACCCGGCCGCCGGGCCCGCTCCAGGCGCGCTCGTTGCTGCCGATCGCGCTTTTTCAACCACGAAGCCAGACCGTGGTACGTCCGGCCAATGGAATCCGCTTCGATGGCTGCTTCCAGCTCCGGCTCTGCCTGGAACAGCTCAGCCGATCTCGATTTCAGCCGCGCGTGTCGAGAACTTCCAGCAGGGTACGTGGTTCTCCTCCGCGTTCATACAAGCCGGCTCGGCCTGGGTGAGCAGGTCGGTCGTGAGAAAATCGTTGACCGCCATGGGGTTTTCGGTCCATGACGGCGACCGCCTGCGCTTCGGCCTTGACGGGCACGATCGTCCGGGACTTCCCGCGGCCTGAGCCTCGGCCTTGACGGCACGACCACGCCCTTCGCGAGTTCTGGCCTCCGCCATTCTCACCAGTCCCTGCCCCGCCTCGCCTCGAACAGCTCGAGCGCTCGTGCCGGATCCCAGCCAGCACGCGATCAGCACCCGGCTGGCCGTCGATCACCTGGACGCGGTTCCGGTTCACAAACTTCCGCATTCGGTAAGCCGTACTCGCCTGGTTACGGGGCCGAGCAACGGGTTCGATTGAGAGTGGCTTCGAGGAACCGTTCGATGTCCGCTGGCCGAGTTCGTGGCCGTCTCGTAACGGCGGTCGCGCTCCTGCAAGGCAGCCCGTTCCATGACGATCCAGTCGAGTTCTCCCTTGCGAATCGACCCAGCTTCCGCGGCTCCATCCATCGGTTGGTCCGCCGCCCCATGCTGGGGGTGTCGTCGATCAAAAGTGCTCAGCCGAGCTGACAGAACAGCGATCGGTTCTGATACTTCTCGCCGGACACCAGCCAGAAATCTCAGATCGATCGCCGTGCCTGCCTATGGCCGCGGTGCTCGGCGTCGAACCGGTCAGCTTCTCTTCTTGATAATCACGCCCTGATCACGAGGAAACCTCGGCCTGCCAGATGGCGATCAGTGCCACGGCGTTGAAGCGAGCATGCTCGAGGTGCCTGTACAGCGCGTGCCCTCACGCTGCCGAAATCGGCGAGGAACGGGCTCTCAGCGTGATCGTCTGCAGCCCCGGCGTCGGCCTTGGCCGGCCGAGTCGTGACCTTGACGGTCACCGGCCGGATCGTCTTGCCTTTCACCGGATGTCGCGGCTGCGGAGGACGATCTGGCGGAGGTCCGCTGCTGTGGGCGGGCGCGGCCGGATTTCCGCATGAATCAATCCAGCCTGTCGCGGTGGCTCAGATTCGGATGTCGTAAAGCTCGAGCTTGCGCGAATACCCTTCGCCAGCTTCTGCGAAGAGGCCGAGATCCGCTCGGCCGTGCGCCGCTCCAGCGATCGGTCGCCACCGGGGGTCCATGAGCCACTGCAAGACGGGGCCATCCACCTTTCCCCGTTTCCAGAACGTGGGTCGCTCCATTCGCTAATCGAGCCCGATCCGGTCGAATAGAAATCGGCTATCGGAGTTCGTGATCCAAGTCGAACCCTTGAGCGTGCGGGACCATCATGACGAAGTCGATTCACGCCGTCTGGAAAAACGGCCGGATCGTTCCGACGCAACCAGTCGCCTGGCCCGAGGGGACCGCGCTGGCGGTCGAGCCGATCGAGGAATCGCTCGTGATCGATCCGGAGGGTGACCTTCTTGGCGACGATCCCGCGTCGATCGCACGCTTGCTCGCCTGGTTCGACGTGCTCGAACCTCGAGCGGGCCAGAGCGGCTCGCCTGGGAGCTGCAAAACTTGGCACATGCATGCCTGTGCTCGGTGAGTTGTTCTTCGGGATCGAGTTCAGCCAAACCGTCAACCGAGGCGAGAGGTGGCGACAGGAGAAACGATCTAGCTTCCGTCTGGCAGAGGCCGAGAGCGATGGCCAGCAGAGTCAGCTTTGGGCGAGCAGCCCGTCCCGGGTCGAGACTTGACCAACGCGCTCCGTCAGGGCTTCGAGCCGTTCGAGGTCGACGATCTCGTTGAGCCTGGCCTCGACTGTTTCATCGACAGCACCAAGACGCTTTCGGCCAAGGCGTAGGACTATCCTCCTCGCCTCCCTGGCTCTCCCCTCTTCCAGCCCCTTCTGTCGTCCCTCTTCGATAAATGCCTGGATGGTCGAGGATTCGTGCATGGTCGTGATTTCTCAGAAACATCGTCAGTTCTGAGCGAACAGCTCGTCCCAGGTTGAGGCGATCAGGATTCGCTTGATCATGGTTTCGAGATGTTCGAGATCATGAATCTCGTCGAGCTTGGCCTTGACCTCCTCGTCGGCTGCACCAAACCGCATCGGTCCCTGGAGCAGGATGATCCTCCTCGCCTCCCTGGCCTCCCCCTCTTCCAGCCCCTTCTGTCGTCCCTCTTCGATAAATGCCTGGATGGTCGACGATTCGCGCATGGCCGTGATGCCTCCAAAACAGTGCTTGATCAGTTCCCAGGGAAACCGCAGGCCCGCCATGACGGCGGCCGACATCCAAAACTCGCTGATCTCGGCCGTGACGGCCGCCGGGTCAACCCGCTGCTTCAGACGTTCGACGATGATCGGAATCTGGTCCAGCTCCCGGGCACTCAGGGGGGCCAGGGGCAAAAGGCCAACGCCTCCCGCCAGAATGGCCTCGGTGTCCCACTGCCAGACTCGCACCAGATGATAGCAGAACTCAAGCCGGCAGCGGCCATCGGGCGATTGTTGCCGCAGCTCCCCGGTCAGATCGGGACCGTCCGCGCCGGGGTGGAGCAGGATCGCCACAGTATGAACCGGCAGGTCATGCTTCACGTTCAACATTGCATTGTACCGCAAAAGCCGTCGGGGAAGTGTGCGATCGTGGCTCGCCTGGAGTTCGATGTGGACCAGCCAATGTTCGGGACCGTCCACGTGGATCACCTTGTCGGCCTCGGCGGTGATGGAGGACAGGTCGGAGTTCATCACCCGCACCGGCTCGCCGTGGATCAGGCCGAGTTGGTTCAGCCAGTCGGCCGGATATTTCTCCAGCAACGAACGCGTCAGGGCATCGAACAGCTTGGACATTTGGGTGCTCCACGGCTCGCGAGGGCTCGATCAAGATCCGCGGCGGTTTCGGCGACCGCCTCGCGTGGCCGCTGATCTTGCATACGAACCGATCCGCCATGTCTCCACTGCCCCATCTGAAAGCCCGAACGGCCAATCTCCCGAAGGAGTGAGCGCCTGCCGCCCGAATGAGCAGGGCTTTCAGGCTTCGTTGGCCTCCCGCTGGATCAAGGTCCAGAGTGCCGCGACGTGCTGGCGCTCGGTAAGCTCGGCGCCGATCGAGACGCGAACCATCCAGCGACCGTCCAGAATCGCCGGGGTGAGGTAGGCGCTCCCCGAGCGGTTGACGCGATCGGCCCAGCTCAGCGTGTGCGCTTCGAGCTCCTCTCCGGCCAGCCCTGGCGGCTCGTGGCGGATGCAGACGGTTTGCAGCGGCACCGGCGCCAGCACGCGCCACGACGTCGCCGAGCCGACCTGGTCGGCCAGCCAGCGGGCGTTCTCGAGATCGCGGCGAAGGCGTGCCTGCAAGCTCGCCACGCCCTCGGTACGCAGCAGGCACCAGAGCTTGAGCGCGCGGAAGCGGCGGCCCAGCGGAATGCCCCAGTCGCGGAGGTTTTTCACGCGCCCGTCGGCCGCCGACTGGAGGTAGCTCGGGTTGGTGGACATCACGCGAACCAGATGCTCGGGGTCGCGGACGTAATAGAGCGAGCAGTCGAAAGCCGCGCCGAGCCACTTGTGCGCGTTGAACACCAACGAATCGGCCTCCTCGACACCCTCCCACATCCAGCGGCATTCGGGAAGGATCATGGCCGAGCCCGCCATGGCGGCATCCACATGAAGCCAGAGGCCGTGCTCACGGGCCACCCGGGCGATGAGTCCTAGAGGATCGAGCGCAGTGGTCGTCGTGGTCCCGGTGGTTGCCACGATGGCACAGGGTTGCCTGCCTTCCGCCTTGTCCTGGCGGATGACGGTGTCAAGGCGGTCGGGCAGCATCGCATAGGCGTCGTCGTGAGTGACCACTCGCAGGTTGTCGCGGCCGAACCCCGCGAGCAGCGCGGCCTTGGCGACCGAGCTATGCGACTGGCTGGACGTGTAGACGATCAGTGGCCGGGGTGACGCTTGCAAGCCCCCCCGGGCCATCGTGAAGCCCGAGGCCCGTTCCCGGGCGGAAAGCAGGGCGACCAGGGTGCTGGTTGAGGCCGTATCCTGAATCACGCCGCTCCACGCATTCATCAGGCCCACCATCTGGCGCACCCAATCGGTCACCACTTCTTCGAGCTCGGTCAGGGCCGGGCTTGATTGCCAGGAAAGCCCCAGCACACCCAGCCCGGTGCTGAGATAGTCGCCCAGCACGCTGGAGAGCGACGAATTCGCCGGAAAATAGCCGAAGAAGCTGGGATGCTGCCAGTGCGAAAGGCCGGGAAGAAGGATGTTGTCGAGGTCGTGAAAGATCGCCTCGAAGTCCTCGGGCTTTGCCGGCGGCGCGGTGGGGAACCGCGACCTGACCTCACCTGGCTCGGTACGCGCCATCACCGGCCGGCTTGCCACGCTGGCCCGATAGTCCGCAATCCAATCGATCAGGCGATGGCCGACAACGCGAAATTCGTCTGGCGTCATGATACCCCTCGAGACCTGCCGGGACCGGTTCTTCATCATTGATCCCACCAGCATAACGCGGTTGAGTCGAAAGGCGACGGCCGTGGCTGTTCTCGAGTCTGTTCGAGAGCCTGATACGCCACCCGGACCGCCGCGAAAATCCCTCCGGGTTTTCGTTGGACAGGGCGACTTTCCAACGCAATGCTTGATGTCGTCAACCACGCCGGGGTTGCTGACTCCACAGTTCAAGCCGATTCTCAGTTCAGGCAAGTTCAGGGGGTTCTCATGTCCGGTCTGTTGTCTGATGAAACGGATGAGATTCCGATCCCGTCCTTGAGCACGCGGGAACTGGCCAGCTCTGACCGACCGTCCGTCAAAGTCGAGTTCGGCGCGGGCTCACACGTCGGCCTGGTCCGTGACAAGAATCAGGACCATTTCACGATTGTGCGGATCGCGCGCACGCTCGATGTGCTCACTTCCAACATTCCCGGATTCGAGATTCCGGAGCAGGTTGAGGAATTTGCTCATGCGATGGTCGTCGCTGACGGCATGGGCGGTATGGCGGGCGGCGAACGTGCGAGTATCCTGGCAATCCAGACCGGCATCAAACTGGTGCTCGAAGCGCCCAAGTGGGCATTCAGATTGGATGAGCACGAGACCCGCCTGCTGATCGACCGGTTGCGCGGTTACTTCACGCAGGTGGACGCGACATTGGTCCGAGAAACCCTCCACAATCCCAGCCTGGCCGGAATGGGCACGACATTGACGGTCGCGTACAGCGTGGGCCGCCACGCGTTTGTGGTCCACGCGGGGGATTCCCGCGCCTACCTGATGCGCGACGGCAGCCTTCGCCAGTTGACCCGCGACCACACGCTGGCGCAAAGTCTTGCCGATGCCGGCAAGATCCCCGCCGCGTCGGTCGGCGGCCATTCCGCCCGACACGTTCTCGTGAACTTTGCGGGCGGCCCGCGACGGGGCATCGAGCCCGAGGCGGTGCAGGTCGACCTTCAGGACGGCGATCGCCTGCTGCTCTGCACCGATGGCCTGACGGGAATGGTGCCCGACCATGAGATCGCCGAGGTGCTCCGAGCGACTGACGATCCGACGACGGCAACCCACGCTCTGATCACCCGGGCACTGGAGCGTGGTGGGCGCGATAACGTCACCGTGCTCATTGCCCGTTATCAGATCACGAGCTGAGCCACGATTTGAAGGGGTGTGGCTCTCTGCGTACGCCACGTCGCCCGGCACGCCCGCAAGATGACTCCTGTGGGCTACGTCTCTGTTTTCCCCGCGGTGTAAACAGCGATAATGCAATTACGGTCTAGGAATGTGGACAGGGCAATTTACAACATTCAGACGGCGGAAACCCAAATGAACAATGAATCGTTGGATCGTGATAAGGCCTATCTGAGAATGCTTCGCTGCGGGTTAGTTATGCTCCGAAACACCGCTCACACTGACCGAATCGACTTGTGCCGAATCGAGGCTGAACACCTGCACGAAATCCCGACGCTGGTGGGCGAACCCAATGAAAGACGCCACGAGTACTATCTTCGGGGAACTCGTGAACTCTATTTGGAGAGCCTCCGAGAGCTAGGTGCGGGAGAATACTTGGAAAGTGCGAACATATGGTACTTTGAGCCGTGGCAAGTGTTGGAGTCGGTCGCAAAAATAGGGCACTCCGAGTAAATTGAGTAGGGTGCGTTGTGCGGACAACGGTCATCGTGGTCCGCACAGCGCACCCTATGCCATACGGCCCGAACCAAATATCCCTCGCCTTTCTCGTGTCAGAGCCATCCGAGCACAAGACTCAGGGGGACGCACATCCTGTCATTGCGGACAATAAAGGCCGGAAACGTCGTAGCTTGAGGGATGATCGAATGAGAATGCCGCACAGCCCGCCAGTCTCTAGGCTCCTATTCCTGTCGGTCGCTGCGCTGTGGATGCTTGCCGTCTCGGGCTGCACGCCAACGAACCTGTTCTATGGGCGACTGATCATCATCAACACCACTGGTGGAGTTCTCCGGTCGCCCGTTGTGGGCAACCAAGTCGGACTCGGCGATGATCGGATAGCGCTACCGGACATGACCGACGGCCAGGCGTGGATTCGGGACTTCGGCCATAAGACCCAGATGGTTATCTTGGGCCCGCTCGAATTGTCCTACGTGGATCGGACGGGGATAACCCAGACCCGAACGGTTCCTTTCAGCAGCGTGATTCCCCAGCCCTGCGACGAGGACTTCTTCATCGAGATCGATCATAACGACCAGCTTCACTCGGGAATCCTCGTCTACGGAAAGGGCGACTACATCATCGCCATTGCAACGCACACTTTGGCGGTAACGTTCGGCTTGTCTCTCGGGTGGTTGTTCTGGCATAGGAATCGGCAACCGGGTACCCTGCCCATTCGTGCCGAGAAGCCGATAATCATGCCAGACTTGGGTTGATCTGCCCGATCGGGGTGGTCGGCGTTGTGAAGAGTCTGACATTAACCTGGAAGGGTGTCCTTTCGTGTGGATAAACTCATGAGCGAGTACGCCAACCAAGTCATTGAAGCTTTCGACTTTGCCGATGCTTTGAGGCTTTCAGTGGACGAGCGGATACGGGTATGCGTCTCAAAGGTCGAACAACGATTGACTGATCAAGGCTTGCTGGACATTTTCGACATACCTCCGGTCCCGTCTTGTGGGGCATCTGATGCCGAACTCGATGATTTGCGCATACAATTAGGCGGTTTTCTGCCGCAGGAGTATGAGCGGTTCTTGCAGCAGTGGCGGTACTTGATGCTCGGCGACGGCTATCGGGTTTGGGGATTGGATCACGATGGCGTGAGCATTGGGTGGCCCTGGCTATCAGATCAACATCGCATAGGGCATCGCTATATCGTATTCGGAGACTACTGGAGATACGCAGACGGCGACCAACTCATGTTCGACATGGATGATCCATCGATGCCGGTCGTGGCTTATCTACATGAGCATGGCCCCTTGACACAGGAGTACGCACCTTCGTTTTCATTGGCTCTATGGCGGATGGTGAGAGAGTGGATGTTAGATGCCAACGAGATGTGAAGTGTTTATCTTGACTTCTCTGCGGCAGGCTCAAGTTTCGGCAAGGACAGGACATGGGCGCTGCACTTGCCTCGCCAGCAACCCACAGAGTGGACTAGTCGGTAATGTGAACGCTACTGGTCAGTTGCTTTAGCTCGAAATCACATCGCCATCCTGGTTACAGTAATAGTCATTCCCGTACCTGAAAACGAACATACCCTGGTCGTTCCATCTCTTGATTTCATCACGCCAGGCCCCAATTTCCTTGTCGAGTTCGTCGCTGGTATAATCCTCGCCCTCCCAAAGCCACTGAATGTAACCTCCTGGGTCAGCAACAAATTCACGATAGTGGGCTGGTAACTCTTCGATCCCTATTCGGCTTTCCTCGTCAAAGAACTTCTTCACAGAAATGGTCTGGTGCTTCAGTCCGATTTCCTCCTGCCAACCGACGAACTCCTCAGGCACATCCACCGCCAAGCGGTGAAACTCGTAGCTGACTCTTACCTTGATGCGTTCAGCAGGCCGCATCCTCACCTGCTTTTCGATAAGTTCACCGTTCTCACCGAACTTGAAGAGGATCAACTCTGCGCCGTTCTTGGCGACCATCAAGGTCTGGATGCTGCAGCGAGAAGTACCGCAAAAGAATAAGTAATAAGCGTTTGACCTGATGTGGAATAGCCTCGTATCATCAGATGGAACCATGAGTGCATCCCGTGCTATTGGTTGGTCTCTCTGTCGTTAGGCATGAGCTACTCAGGTCGCTACGGTTGCTCTGTAAGGAACGGGCCGGGAATAACTTCCCAACTTCACCTGGGCTGTGGGACTGCACGGTAGTTCCACTTGGGGAGTAACTTTTCGAACACAATTTTCATGGAATCCTTGAATCCAGCGACGCATTTGCCGCCCGTCTCGTAGACCTCTTTAGAATGCCCACAGCGGCCTTCAATCCCGTCGCTGTTTCGGTCTTCGTTATGTGTTACCGAGCGACCTCCAGGGATTGAAAGATCACCCCGCGACACGCCCGTGTCACATGAGGAAAAAGTCGGTGCTCAATCGGATTGTACTCGGAGCAGCAGGGCGAGCAGCGCGCTCTGCTGCCGAAATCGTGATCGTCCCTTGTGTGTCGATTCGACCCTCACAGTAGAAATCGCCGAGCAATTCCTTTTTCTTCGTGTCGATGCTGATGACGGGCAACCCGGCGTTCAAGTACTTCTTCTTGAGACGGCTTCATCACCCGCTCGATTTCTGGTGCGTTGGCGTTTATGCCGCCCTCTTTGATGCTGCACTCTGATCAACCGGCTTGATAACATATCTCAGAAAAACTGGGAAGTAACTCCCGGCCCGTTCCTAAGAAGTGCGAGAGGCTCTGACCATGGCTGTGACGCGGGTGATTAACGGAGTGCTCGTCGTCCCGATGGGGAAGGCAAACGCCTTCCTGATCGATGGCGACGACGGGTTGACACTGATCGACGCCGGTTACCCGGGCAAGGAGGCAGCCGTCCTCGGGGCGATCCGCGGGCTTGGCCGTTCACCAGACCAGCTCAAACACCTGATTTTCACCCACGGCCATCCTGATCATATCGGCAGCGCTGCCGCGGTCGTGCGGGAAACCGCTGCGAGGACCTACATGCACCCGCTCGATATCCCTATCGCCGAGAATGGAGGTCCTTTTCGGCCTATGAGGGCGGCACCTGGTTTGTTGCGGCGAGTGATGTGCAAGCTGTTCTTCCATCCGGACGAGAGACTGGAGCCGGTAGCCATCGACCAGCCTTTGGCCGCTGGGGAGATACTGCCCATCGCTGGCGGCATCGAAGTGATTCATACTCCTGGGCATTGCGCGGGACATGTCGCGCTGCTGTGGCGTCCGGGACGAATGCTGTTCGCGGGCGATGTGTGCATGAACCTCATGGGCCTGGGTGATCCTGTCGGCTTCGAGAGTTTGGAGGAAGGTCGTGCGAGCCAGCGCAAACTTGCCAGCCTTTCATTCGATGCTGCTGGGTTTGGCCATGGCGGGCCTATCGCCCGCGATGCGTCGAAGCGTTTCCGCAATACGTGGGACGAGAAATCGTCTGCCTGACATGGGAGAGGTCTAACCGCCGGAGCTCGAGATTGCCGGCCCTTGCCCGTCTCGGAACGGCTCGAGGCGCGGTCCAACCCCCGGAACACGCACCGAATTGATGGGGGTACCGGCCTTGAGTGCTTGAGCCGCCTTGTTGTAGCTATCGCCCTTGGCAAGCCGCTCAGCGGGATCGTGCCGGATGTAGGCCATTCGACCGTAAAACCAGGAGCAATACCTCGAGACGTTCGGACCACTTCGCTTCATCCATTCCGAACCGTTTCGCGCAAGCAAGCGGCGTCAGAGCCGGCAATGGGACGTCGGCGGGCCAGCCGAAAACCTGGTGCTGTGCAGGCCCGTCAAGATCGCCTGCGCCAGAACGGTGTAGCCGTTGAGCGAGGGATGGAAGCCGTCGCCGAAGAACACGTCGTCGATCATACCATGGTCTGCCCGTGCGTGGATTTCCGCCGGTCCATCGACCAGGATTCGCGCGGGTGGCGGGCCGCAACCTCTCTGTAGATCTGCTGGAAATCGGACGGCAGCCGCATCGGCAGACCGTCGAGGTCACGCGCGGCCACGTAGTGGCTCGAACGCCTCATCCCAGCGGCCGGTTTGCTCCAGCAATCGGGCCAATCGAAAATGCGTCTCGGCAAACCGAGGTTGGTCTTCGAGCAATCGCCGATAGGCCATTTCGGCCCGTGCAGGATTGGCCCGTTTCGTCGTTTCGGGCCGCGGTGAACTCGCTGGCAAACTGTTCGCGCTGGGCTCTCGAAGTGTGGCTGGGCAAGAACGAGCGGTTGGGCTCGAAACCGGCATCGTTGCCGGGAGGGATCACCAGAACGACCTGTGCGCCGACCCACTCGAGGTAGCCCACGATCGCACCCAGGCGGATCTCGAAGTCTTTGAGGCGTTCGGCATATTGTTCCGCGGTGTAGACCGGAACATCGACGAGTTGCCGTGTGACGGTCCGTGTCGGCGGCACCGAAACCTTCAGCGACTGGGCCGTGTCTACCATCAGCCGCAACACCCGTGACACGCCGCAAGCAAGGTCTTCGAGGGTCCTGACCTTGGGCGGGCTTTCGTCGGCATAGTGCATTGCCCCGTGAGACCAGTCGAAGCGCGACTGGAATTCATTGTGGCCCGCATAAACGATCGCCAGCTCGGGACGTCGGGTGATCCCGGCGAGCTTGGTGTGCATGGCCTGGAGCGAGAGCCCGGGAGCCGCCTGGTTCTCGATCTGAAACGTTCTTTGGGGAAAAACCTCCCCGAGTTTCCAGGCCACGATATCGGCCACGGAAAGCCATTCATCGTAGGGCACGCCCCGGGCACTCGACTCGCCGATGACCAGGACGTCGACGATGTTTTCCTGTGGCCGATCCACGAAGCGGGTTGGCAGCCACGGCATGGGAGTGGCCCGGGCCCACAGGCATGCCGCGGCGGCGGCCTCCGCCACTCCAGCCGCCAGCAGAATCGAGATCGCTCAGGACGAGACAGCGTACGGTCCAGTACCGAACTCGCGCAGTCCGCTGGCCTGCGAGTCGCCAGTACGAGTATTGGGACGACCGCTAACCGCCGCGATCAAGACGGCCGCGCCGTAGGCAATTTCCACCATGCCGAGCATCCGGATCTCGGTTCGTCGGATGAACGAGTTGGAAACGCTCGCCCGGAACCATGGCGGCCCGAGCGCCACCAGGCCGAAGCCCGCGAGCAAGAGCAACCCCAGCATCACCGCCGCCGCGATCCGTCGCCACCGCGCCGATTCCGCGTCTCGGCTGCCTTGCCGACTGAACCGGATGGTCAGTCGCAGGGCGTACGCCCATGCGACCGCGACGGGAACGCCCACGAAAAGCAACGGCATCCAGACGACATCACTGTCATTCATGAAGAGATCGAATCGACCCCATTGGCCTTGATAAGGACGATAGGTGCATCCAGGGAAAGGTCGATCCGTGTGAACTCGAAACACGCGAGTTTCGAGTCTCCGGCTCGGACACGTAAGAATTTGCATTTTTGAGCCGCATGGCTAGCTCATTTTAATTTCGACGCCAGGACGAGCACAAGGTTGCCCTGCCTGCTCATGGGCATGAGCTAGACAGCAGTGTTCAGTGGACCGGCGAGACGACCAGCCCGGCGGACACTGCCCCGTACTGCTCCAGGCGTCGCTGGGATTGTCGATGCATGTTCACAAGGCCGGACCGCGTCTTTCAACGGGTTGCCAGGGATGAAACGACCGAACACCCGGCCTTGAGACGCCGTGGGCATCGAACAGCGCGAATGCGTCCCACAACCCGCCGTCGTACCATTCGGGACTCCAGTAGAATACGCCGGCAAAATCCTGATCATGGCGGATCACCGCGGCCAGATCGGCGATCCATCTGGCCTGTCCGCTGTCGCTCAGGGGATAGCCTTCGGTCGGCAGATTCCAGTCTGCGAATTGCCCGCCGAACTGGGCGACGGCGGGATATCCGGTCTCGCAGATCAGTACCGGCTTGTGCAAGGCTTTCACGATCTTGCCTACCTGCACGCGCAGAAAATGGAACGGACGCTGTACCGGGTCTTTTGCCGAGGAGGGAAAGTAACTGAGCCCCGGATAGTCGAGTTGCACATCAGCCGCCAGCATCGCCCTCCAGAACGCGATGCAATAGTCGACGTTGTTCCACTGCGACAGGTGCAATAGGAATTTCGCCCTGGGCTGGGCCTTGAGCACACCGGCTTGCGCCGCCTTGAGAATTGGCACCATGCGCGGCCAGACTTTCGTTCGCATAAATTCGAGACTCACACGCCGCGGCCATTCCTCCTCGAACTCTCCGCAGATTCCAAAATCGATCTCGTTGCCGATCTCGAACGTGTCGATGTCAAGCCCGTTCCGAGCCATGTGGCCGACGACGCTTTCCGTGTATGCGGCGACGGCCGCCGATTTCTGCTCTGGAGTCAGCTTCTTCCAGACAGCCGGCACCGGTTGTTTGACAAGGTCTGCCCAATCGTCGCTCAGAAAGAGAACGAGGTATGGTTTGAGCCCGGCCTGCTTCGCACGACGCGCGGTCCCGGTGGCGTAGGTCAGACGATTGATCCCAGCTTCACCGACCCACAAGCGGATGCGCGCATTCTGGCAGCCGTTTCTTGCGAACAGCTCGAATGGGTCAACCAGTTCAGACCCATCTTTCCAGGCCCTTTTCCGCGTTGCCATGTCCAGAGCGTAGTTGCTATCAATACCGATCAAAGGTGTGTTCTGGGCCAGCCCCTCGCGTGAGCATGCCAGCGAGAAGAGCACAGACCGCAGAATCCGCAGGATCATGGCGATGTCCGGAGTCTTCATCCCTGGATTCTATCACGCAGTTGGGCCGCAGGGTTCACCAGCGTGACATGGAGCGATCCGAAGAGCACTCGCAACCGATCAGGCTCGCACGGCCTCAGGCGGCCGGACTATTCGTTAGAAGCGCCGGACTGTAAGAGTTCCAGTGTCGGCTTGGCCCAGCCGGTTAGCAGAAGCGGGTGCACGGCTCCCGCCGCCTTCGTCTCTTTTTCTGCACGATTCGCCTGTGGCGGATCGGGACGATGAGATTCGAACTTGCAACTTCACGATACCGAAAGTCTCGATGCGGCACATGGACTTACGATTGGAGCGGAAGGGGATCGAACCCTCAACCTCAGCATTGCGAACGCTGCGCTCTCCCAATTGAGCTACCGCCCCGGTAGGTGGGTGATTCTTCATCAGAGTAACGTCGAAAATGCCGCGACGCAAGCTAAGATGAAAGGCAAGACCGCGGCCGGGCATGGAACAGGCAATGGGCAGGTTTCGCCGTGTGGCTCATTCTGTCAGAAACGGACGACTCATGATCGCACATCGATTTGCGGTTGCCAGAGCGGGTTTGAGGGCATTGACCTTCGGCGCTGCGATTCTTGCGGTGCTTCACGGCCGGCTTGCCGAAGCCCAGGAGGCACCGTTCAGCCTGGTCGATTGGAAGCCGATCGCCGAGAACCCGGTCTTTGCCGGAACCGGAACAAATACGTGGGACCGCAAGATTCGTGAGCGTGGTTTTATCCTGGTCGGGGACGACGGGACCTTTCACCTCTGGTACACCGGCTATGATGGTGACAGGTCGCAGACCATGTCGCTGGGGCATGCGACGTCGCGCGACGGTACGCACTGGACCCGCGACCCGCATAATCCCATCTTCACCGGGTCCTGGGTCGAGGATATGTGCGTCGTCAAGCAAGACGGCACCTACCAGATGTTCGCCGAGGGCAAGAACGATATCGCGCACCGGCTGAGCTCGACCGATGGGGTGCACTGGACCGAACATGGCTCGCTCGATATCCGCAAGACCAACGGGACGCCGATCGAGCCCGGCCCTTACGGCACGCCTTCGGGCTGGTACGAGAACGGCACGTGGTATCTGTTCTACGAGCGCCGTGATATGGCCGTCTGGCTGGCCACTTCGCGTGATCTGAAGACCTGGACCAACGTGAAGGATGAGCCGGTCCTCGCTTGCGGACCCGAGGCTTACGACTCGACCGCCGTGGCGCTCAACCAGGTCGTCAAGCGCGGGGCGTATTACTATGCCTTTTACCATGCCAACGCCCACAAGCCCTGGGCCGACTGGACCACGAATGTCGCCCGCTCGCGCGACCTGGTGCACTGGGAGAAATACCCGGGCAACCCGATCATCAAGAACAACTGCTCGAGCGCCATCCTTGTCGCCACCCCACAGGGCGACCGCCTCTACACGATGCACCCGGATGTCCGCGAGTTTGAGCCGGCCCCCACTGCGAAGTGACCTTCAGCGATAAAGCACTCCCACGCGGCGGCGGTAGTCGTCGTAGGTCTCCTCGAACAGTTCGCGGGCTCGCTCGGCGCCCAGATGGCAGGCGGACGTGAGAACCTTGGGAGGCTGACCGGCCTCGGTCAGCAGGCGGGCGACCTCGGCCTTGATCAGGTTGATGATCGTGCAGCTTGTGATGCTGGAGAGGGGCGCCACCGGGGTTTGCAGGTTGTTGATCCAGACCGCCGAGTCACCGGGCGGTGCCTGCTGGTCGAGCACCAGGTCGGCGACCTCGTGGAGCTTGCGGCCCGACTCGTGACGTGAGGTCGAGGCCGCGGCGTTGGCCAGCGATGTGAGCGCGACCACGAACATTCCCTGCGCCCTCGCCTCGATCGCCACGTCGATGGTCACGGCGTTGCAGCCGCTGCTGGAGATGGCAAGGAGCGCGTCGTCCCGCGTGATCACAAAATTCCGCCAGAGCACCGGGCCAAAGCCCTGCACGTTTTCCAGGAACATCGCCTGGCGCTGGCCGTTGGCACCGACGACCGGGTTGTGATAACTCATCGAGAGCTCGACGATCGGGTGGAACCCCGGGAACGAGCCGTAGCGGGGGAACATCTCCTCGACAGCCATCCGCGAGTGCCCCGTGCCGAAGACATGCACCAGCCGGGCCGCCAGGATGGTCGCCGCGAACCGCTCGGCGGCCTGGCGAATCGCCGGTACCTGCGTCGCCTCGATCGCGTCGAGCGCCTTGCGGGCGGCCTGAAAATACTGGGTCATCGCGTCGGTCATGCGGAATCCGTGCTCGAAGCATGTAAGGAAGAAAGACTGGTCGGCAACTGGCCGTCGGCCAGGCACCAGCCGCCATCGACGTTGAGGACGACGCCGGTGAGGAACCGCGAGGCTGGCTCGCAGAGGAAAAGTGCCGCCTCGGCGCAGTCCTCGGGCGTTCCCGGCCCGCTCGACATTGGCTGCTTGGTTTCCAGGTAGGTTCGGATCGCCGGGTCGCTCACGGCCCGGACGGCCATCGGGGTCTCGATCAGCGCCGGGGCAATCAGGTTGAACCGGATGCGGTCCCGCGCGTAGCGGGCCGCGGCGTTCAGGGTCATCGCCCGGATCGCTCCCTTGCTGGCCGCGTAGGCGTAGGTCCCGAAGAAATCCGGGGCTGGCGACCAGCCCAGCACCGAGCCCATGTTCAAGACGGTGCCACGGAGGCCATGGGCATCCAGAGGTTGCCCGAGCATCTGCCGGACGGCCGCGCGGTTGGTCAAGAACAGGCTCCGCGCGTTGGCGGCGAGCACGGTCTCCCAGCCCTCGACCGTACACTCGTGCAGCGCGGCGTCCCCAAACCGCCGTCCGCTGATGCCCGCAACATGATACAGGACGTCGAGACGTCCCGAGAAAAAGACCAGGGCCTGGCGGAGCAAATCCTCGACCTGGGCCGGATCGGAAGCATCGGCGGTCAGGGCCAGAACATGATCTCCGCCGATCTCCGCGAGGCTCGCCCGGGCTTCCTCGGCAGTTTGTGGCGAGCGTCCGCAAACGGCGACGACGGCGCCCTCCTGGAGGAACCGGCGAGCGGTGGCCAGACCGATGCCGCTGGTGCCTCCCACGATCAGGCACGTGCGGCCCGGAACTCGCCCGGTTTGCGTCATGGTGCGGAACCTGGAAGGGGGGCATGCGGGATGAACTGGCAGCGGCGAACGATCAATCCTTGACCTGGAAGATGGCCTCGATCTCCACGGCGATGCCCGAAGGCAACGAGCCCATGCCCACGGCGCTTCGGGTGCCGACGCCAGCGTCGCCGAAGATGTCTTTCATGAGGTCCGAATAGCCGTTGATCACCTTGGGCTGGTCACCGAAGTTCGGGTCGCAGTTGACCATTCCCAGGCTCTTGATCACCCGGACCACCCGATCCAGCGAGCCGAGATGGCTGCGCACGGTGGACAGGATCGCCAGCCCGGTCTGCCTGGCCGCCGCCATGCCGGCCGCGATGTCCATATCGACGCCAACCTTGCCGGTGATCAAGGTGCCATCGGAACGAAGCGGGCCGTGGCCGGAAACATAGAGCAAGTCGCCGACCCGTATCGCCGTAACGTAAGTGGCCATCGGCTTGGGGACAGGGGGCAGCTCGAGCTTGAGCTCGGCCAGACGGTCTTCAGCTCCCATGAGGGTCATCCTTCCTGTTGTTCTGAATCGATCGCTTCTTCTGCTCACCGCGAGCCCAAGAGCCAAAACTAACGGCTGCGGCGAAGCAAAGCAACAGTGGCCAGTGCTTTGGAGTCGTGGCCAGTGACCACTCTCGGCATCGTCCCCAAGTGGCGACTTCGTGTCACCGCTTCCACCGCGGCAGTTTCCTGCCGGGAGCCCAGGGGCGCCGGCGGCTTCCAGGGTTTCGTGGAGGGCGGGAAGATCGTGGTCGAGTAAGGGATGGAGATTCTTCAGGGCCGTCTCGAATTCGGCGGCCGCAATGTCGTAGTTCTTGCGGTGCGAGCCGGTCGGGGACGAAGTGGTGGACCAGTGGCCGCCGATGATGGCCTCGATCCGCTCGATCAGGCCAACCTGGGCTGGCTCGTTACGACGGCTCCTGGTCGGATCGCCCGTGAACTGCTCACGCAGATCCACGAGTTTGAGCTCCAGAGCGTGGGCGTCCTGGCGGAGTTTGAGGGGTACGGCCGGGGTCTGGTCGATGATCCGCTTGATGATGGAAAGCTGGTTCAAACCGTCGTTGAGCGCCTCGAGTGCCCCCAGGGCCGCCCGCTGAAGCTCGCCGGTTTGACGAGCGAATGCCATGACGGCAGCGCGGTCGGGTGCGGGAAGCGTGGCGAAATTCAGAGGCTCGACCTCGAACGGGGTTGGCGGAACGAGCTCGGCCAGCCCCTTCTCATCGCGCTTCTCCAGCGTCACGGTGTATTTCCCGGGCAGAGCCAGAGGACCGCTTCTGGGGTCGAAAAACTCCTCGTCATCGTCGCCGCGATGGACGGGCGGGCCGCCGGTAACAGGCCGGTAAGACGGCCAGCGCAGGTCCCAGACGACCCGGTGCAAGCCGGCGGCACCCGGTCCGCCCAGCCGCCGGACGATTTGCCCGGCGTCGTTCTTGATGGTCAGGATGATCGCGGGCGGCTCTTCGCGGTCCTCGATTTTCAGGGTGTCCCAGGCCGGGTAGAAGACATCCTTGTTCTCGCGCTCGAGCTTCTGTTCTTGCTCGCGCCGGGTCGCCTTCTTCGTCTTGATCGCCTCTTTCAGATTGTAGCTGATCGTGGCGCCGAAGGGAGGGTTGGGGGCCGTGTAGAAGCTCGCCCCTTGATAGGCTTTTTCGCCGCCGGCCAGGGGCGCGGCCGGGATGAACAGCAGGGCCTTCTTGATCGGCAAGATGGCTGCCGGCTTCTCGGCGATCGGCTTCGTCAGGTCGCGCAGGGGGCTGTAGTCGTCGAGGATGAAGATGCCCCGGCCGAATGTGCCCACGACAAGGTCGCTTTCCCGGCGCTGAATTTCCAGGTCGCGGACGGCGATCGTCGGCATGCCCGACTTCAGGGGGTGCCAGTGCTGGCCGCCATCGCGGGTGGTGAAGAGGCCGAACTCGGTGCCGACAAACAGCAGGTCGGCCTGCTTGTGATCGACGGCGATGGTGTAGGCCGAGCCGCGCTCGGGAAGGTCGCTGCTGATGTTCATCCAGTTCTTGCCGCGATCGGTGCTGCGTAACACATAAGGCTTGAAGTCGCCGTTCTTGTGGTTGTCGAAGCAGGCGTAAACGGTATTCGGGTCGTGCTGCGAGGTCTCGATGTCGGCCACGTAGACGTCTTCGGGCTTGTTCGTGAACGGAAACGTCTCGACCTTGCGCCAGTGCTGGCCGCCGTCCTCGGTCACCTGGATCAGGCCGTCGTCGGTGCCGGCGTAGATCAGGCCCTCGACCAGCGGCGACTCGGCCAGCGCGACGATGGTGCCGTAGAACGACGTCGAATCGTTCTTGGCCACGGCATTCAACGCCCCAGACCCGGCCCATGACCTTGAGCTTGTTGCGGTCGATGTTGCGGGTCAGGTCCGGACTGATGGCCTTCCACGTGTCGCCACGATCGTCCGAGCGGAAGAGGATCTGCGCACCGTAATAGAGCCGCGTCGGCGAGTGCGGGCTGAGAATCAGCGCCGAGTCCCAGTTCCAGCGCAGCGGAGGGCCATTCTTGTCTTCCTGGGGTTTGATGTCGATCCGCTCGCCGGAGCGGCGGTCGTAGCGGACGAGGCCGCCGTACTGCCATTGCGAGTAGATGATGTTGGGGTTGGTGGGATCGACCACCGGGTCGAAACCGTCGCCGAAGACGGTGACGAACCAGTCGCTGTTGCGAATGCCGTGCACGTTGGTGGTGCGCGACGGGCCGCCCTGCGTCGCATTGTCCTGCGTGCCTCCGTAGACGTTGTAGAACGGCGTGTCGTTGTCCACGGCGACCTTGTAAAACTGCGTGATCGGCAGGTTCGCGATGTAGCGGTAGCTCTGGCCTCGATCCCACGTTTCGTAGAGCCCGCCGTCGCAGCCGATGATCAGGTGCTCGGAATCCTGGGGATCGATCCAGAGCGCGTGGTTATCCACGTGTTTCCAGCGCTCGCCCAGCGGGCGGAACGCCTTGCCTCCGTCTTCGGAGACATGGAGCAGCGTATCCATCGCGTAGACGCGGTCGAAGACCCGGGGGTCGGCGACGATCCTCTGGTAGTACTGCGGGCTGGTGGAGAGGTAAGACGATCGTTTGGCCCAGCTCTCGCCGCCGTTTTCCGAGCGGAAGAAGCCGCCTTGCCCACGGGCTGCCTCGACCGTGGCATAGACGACATCGGGATTGATGGGCGAGACCGCCAGGCCGATGCGCCCCTTGTCGCCGTCGGGAAGCCCCTTGTTGATCTTCCGCCAGCTCTGGCCGCCGTCGCATCGAGCGGTAGATTGCCGACTCGGGACCGCCGTCGATCAGCGTCCAGACATGGCGCCTGCCGCTGATAGGCCGCGGCATAGAGCACGTCCGGGTTGCGGGGATCGAAAGCAACATCGGTCACGCCCGTGTTCTCGCTGATGGTCAGCACGGCCTTCCATGTCTTGCCGCCGTCGGTGGTCTTGTACAGGCCCCGTTCGCCCCCGGCGTTCCAGAGCGGCCCTTGCGCGGCCACGTAGACGACCTGGGAGTTCCGGGGATCGATCGAGAACCTTGGCGATGTGCTCGGAACGCTCCAGACCGACCCTGGAGAAGCTGGCTCCGCCGTCGATCGACTTGTACAGACCATCGCCGTATCCCACGCTCCGCTGGCTGTTGTTCTCGCCCGTGCCCACCCAGACAATCAGGTGGTTCGTGGGATCGACCGCCACGCAGCCGATCGAGTACGACCCGTAGCCGTCAAAGATCGGCGCCCAGGTCGTACCCGAGTTGGTCGTCTTCCAGACGCCCCCGGAAGCCGCCACGACGTACCACGTGCTGCGCTTCTGTCGGATCGACGGCGATGTCGCCAACCCGGCCCGACATCAGCGCCGGGCCGATTCCCCGCAAGCTCAGTCCCGCGTAGACGGTTTCCTTGGTGGCGGCATCGGCCCCCGCCGAGCCCCCGCCGGGCTCCTGCGCACCGAGCTTGTCCAACGGCCATGCCGCTACTGCCAGCAGGCCAAACATGCCCGCGACTCCAAACACACGGATTCGCCGTTTTCCAAACATCGCTTCCACCCGTTTCATTCATCCGGCGCATGCCGCCTTCGCGGTATGCCAGTGTGCGTTCGATCCGCCACCTGAAGAAAAAACAGTATAGATAATATAGGGAAAGTGGGCAAGAAGAAACATCGTCAGGAACCCTCGTCTCCGGTTCGAGCACGGGTTACGATGAAACCGATGTCGGCCGGAGACCATCAGGCTGGCAATGATGCTGTCGTCAGGCTTGCAGGATGAACCGACCATGAGCGGAAGATCTCGCCCGTTTCGGGTGGCTCTGATTCAGATGCGGTGCTCGGCCGATCCTGAGGACAACCTGCGTCGCGGCTGTGCGATGTTACGGCAGGCGGCAGCCCAGGGAGCGCAGGTGGCCTGCTTGCCCGAGCTGTTCCGGACCGAGTACTTCTGCCAGACGGAGGAGGCCGGTCGATTCGATCTGGCCGAGCCGATACCCGGGCCGACGACCGAGGCGCTCGCCACGGTCGCCAGGGAGACGGGCATGGTCGTGATCGGGTCGATCTTCGAGAAGCGGACGGCGGGCGTCTATCACAACACGGCGGTGGTGCTGGACGCCGACGGCACGCTCCGCGGCCGTTACCGCAAGATGCACATTCCCGACGACCCGCTCTATTACGAGAAGTATTACTTCACGCCCGGCGATCTCGGATTTCAGACGTTTTCCACGGCATTCGCCCGCGTGGGAACCTTGGTTTGCTGGGACCAGTGGTATCCGGAGGCGGCCCGGCTGACGGCGCTCAAGGGGGCGGAGGTCCTTTTCTACCCCACGGCGATCGGCTGGCACCCGTCCGAGAAGGCTGAGTTCGGCGTGGCCCAGGGGAGTGCCTGGGAGACCATCCAGCGGGCCCACGCGATTGCCAACGGCGTGTACGTGGCGGCCGTCAATCGGATCGGCCACGAGGGGCCGGCCGAGGGTGGCATCGAGTTCTGGGGAAGCTCGTTCCTGGCCGATCCGTTCGGGCGGATCATCGCCAAGGCCGGCCAGGGCACCGAGGAGATTCTCGTCGCCGAGTGCGATCCCCGGCTCCAGGAAGAAACCCGCCGCAACTGGCCCTTCCTCCGTGACCGCCGGATCGATGCCTATGCGCCGATCACGCAGCGGTTTCTGGATTCCGAATCCTGAGATTTCTGATTCCGGATGGAAGAGTAGGAATGAGAACCTTGGATAAGCCCACCCCAACCCAGCTCGGTTACCGGATGCCCGCCGAATGGGAGCCGCATGAGGCGACCTGGATTGCCTGGCCGCATAACCGCGACGACTGGCCGGGGAAGTTCGCGCCCGTTCCGTGGGTTTACACCGAGATTGTCCGCCATCTGAGCCGGGTCGAGACCGTGTTCATCGTGGTGCGCAACGGCGTCATGAAACGCAGGGTTGCCGACCTCCTCGACCGGGCGAGTGTCGATCTCGAGCGCGTGCAGTTCTTCAGGGCTGCAACCGATCGGGTCTGGCTCCGCGACTCGGGGCCGACATTCCTCGTGAGAGGCCGCGGCGAACCCCAGGACGAGAAAGATTTGCCCGGGCCGGTCCACCTGGTCGACTGGAGGTTCAATGCCTGGTCGAAGTACTCGAACCACAAGGAAGACAACCGAATTCCCCAACGGATCGCCTCTCACCTGGGCTACACACTCTGGATACCTCGGGTCGTGCGCGGGGACAAGCTCCGCCGCGTCGTCATGGAAGGAGGCGCGATCGACGTCAACGGCCGGGGTAGCTTGCTGACGACCGAGGAGTGCCTGCTCAGTGAGGTCCAGTGCCGCAACCCGGGCCTCGACCGCGCGGGGTACGAACAGGTGCTGGGCGATTACCTGGGCGTCCGCAACGTGATCTGGCTGGGCCAGGGTATCACCGGCGACGACACCCACGGACATGTCGACGATCTTGCCCGGTTCGTCGACCCGCAAACCGTCGTGACCGTCGTCGAGCCTCGCAAGGACGATCCGAACCACGAGCCGCTGGACGAGAATCTCCGTCGGCTCCAGGCGGCCCGCGATCAGGATGGCCAGCCGCTGCGAATCGTCACCTTGCCCATGCCCGCGCCGGTGGTCTTCGACGATCAGCGCCTGCCGGCCAGCTACGCCAATTTCTACATCGCCAACGGGCTCGTGCTGGTGCCCACCTTCAACGACCCCGCCGACCGGATCGCCCTGAACACCCTGGCCGAGCTCTTTCCCGATCGGCAGATCGTCGGCATTCATTGCGTCGATCTGGTGCTCGGCCTGGGCACGTTGCATTGCCTGTCGCAGCAGCAGCCCAGCGCGGTGCCGCCGGGAGCGTTGTAACGCTTGGGCCATGCCAGAACGTGGGCATCCCCATTCGCTCATTCCCGCCCGCTCTTTTAGTAGACCCACGGAATCAGGCGTGACGTGCGGGCGCGGTAGACGTCGTATTCACTGCCGAAGGTCGCCTGGAGCAGCGCCTCTTCCGCATGAATGCGGGCGAGGAGCGGTGGGATCAGAAGCGCGGTGAGCAGCAGGCCGACGCCCGAACGGAAGGCAAGAGCCCAGCCCAGAGAATTGCCGATCATCCTGAGATAGCTGGGGTTGCGGATCGTGCCGTAGATGCCGGTGGTGACCAGCGAATGCCCGGGCTGAATCGCGACCAGCCCGCTGAACCGGCGGCCGAGCACGAAGACAGGCCAGATGCGCAATGCACCGCTGGCGGCGAACAGGACAACGCCCAGCCACCGGATGCTCTCCCCGTCGATCGTCCAGAATTCCTTCCGGTCGGCGTAGGCCGGCAGGTAGGCGGAGAGCAGCCCGATCAGCCCGAAGGCCGCGAGGACCCAACGGTTGCCGCGATCCTCGCGCTCACCGCTACTGAGATTGCCTTCGCTCAGAAGAGCGACACCGGTCAGCACGACGACCACGATCGTCAGAGCGCTCAGAGCCGGGTGGGAGAAGAAGGCCGCGAAGCCGCCCCAGCCCAGAATCGCAAGGCCGAAATAGACGCAAGTCGAGATCGTGGTAAAGATCACTAGCCTGGGTGTGATGGCCATGTCCGCCTCGTTTGGATGGTCTGTCCTTATGCTCGGGTAAGGGGCAGTGACCCACCCACATTCTAGCCCCTGGAGGGTGGCCGTTGATCTGGTGCTCGCTCTGGGCACGCGGGACAGCCACTGGGCAAAAAAGAGGCTGAAGCCTAAGATGAATTCTGCTTGAACCACGCGGCGCACTCGCAATGGCTTTGCCGGCTCCGTCAGTCCGGCCGCTGCCGGGCTCAGTCAGGGAGCAACTCATCATGGCTCATCACAACCCTAGCGGTCGGGACGGTCGCCGTCCTTCGGGTAAGGATCGCCGGCCGATGTCAAAGTCAGGGCCGGGGTCGGGGCCCAGGAAACGGCCGGCCGCGGGCCCCGGCGGTCCGCCGCCCCGGCGCAGGGAGATGGGACCGAAGCCACCGGGCCCTGGGCGTTTGCAAGCCCAGCCGCATCGAGCGAAGCCAGGCGGTCTCCGTCCCGGCCCCGGCGGTCCCCGTCCCGGACAGGAATCCGAAACCGACAGCGACACGCCTCAGCGGCTCCAGAAGGTTCTGGCACACGCGGGATTGGGCTCGCGCAGGGAGTGCGAGGAATACATTCTCCAGGGGCGGGTCACGGTCGATGGCAAGGTGGTCCGCGAGCTGGGCACCCGCGTCGACCCGGACGCGGCGGCAATCGCCGTGGATGGTGAAAAGGTCCGTCTCGAGAAGATGGTCTATTATGCCGTGAACAAGCCCAAGGGCTATGTCTCGACCAATGATGATCCCGCGGGCCGGCCCCGGGTTGTCGACCTTCTCCCTGAAGTTCCGGAACGGGTGTACTCGGTCGGCCGGCTCGATGAAGACAGCACGGGCTTGATGATCTTGACCAACGACGGTGAGCTGGCCAACCGCCTGGCCCATCCCCGCTATGGCGTCGAAAAGACCTATCGCGCTCTTGTGGCGGGCAGCCCGAGCCGCGAGATCCTCGACAAGCTGACCGAGGGAATCTGGCTTTCCGATGGCAAGGTTCGCGCCAAGCGCGCTCGTTTCGCCGGCAGCCAGGGTGAGGCGACCACGCTGGAACTGGTTCTGGCCGAAGGCAAGAAGCGCGAGATCCGCCGGATGCTGGCCAAGCTCGGGCACAAGGTCATGAGCCTGACCCGGGTCGCCATTGGCCCGGTGCTCCTCAAGGGGCTGTCTGCCGGTGAGCATCGGCCCCTGACCCGCACCGAAATCGACCTGCTGCGAAAGGTCGCGGCGGGTGACGAGGTCGGGCATGCACGTTCCTCGGAACGCCATGGCAGCCGTCCGTCTTCAGGCCCGAGACCACCCGGACGCGGGCCGCGAGGCTCCGGCACCCGGCCCCAAAGCGGCGAGGGCGAGGGTCGCGCTCCCCACGCGCGACGCCGCAATGAGGATCGCCCCCGCCCCGATCGCGACCGCGGTGACGCCCCGCGTGCGCCTCGGCCGCATCCCGGCGGTTCGCTGCACGACAGGCCCATACCCAAGAAACCCATGCCCGGAGCAGCCACCGCGGGCAAACCGATGCCAGGCATCAAGCCCGTTCCCGGAGCAGTCGTGTCGGGCAAACCGGCGTCGGGCAAGCCGATGCCGGCCAGAAAACCCATGCCCGGGGCAGCCATGCCGGGCAAGCCGATGCCGGGGAGGAAGCCCATGCCCGGCATGCCGATCGAGGGCCGTTCCGAGGCGCCCGGGCCGGCAGCCAAGCCAGCCAGACCTCTACCGCCGCCGGGCCGCAAGCCTGGGCCGCCGTCTCGGCCAGCACCGCCTTCTCGACCGACTACTCCAGCCGTAACGCGGCCGCAGCCGGAAGCCGGCGAGCCATCAACTTCCGCGTCCAGGCCGCCGCGGCGGATCATCGGCCTGGCTCCGAAAGTCGCGGAGGAGGCGGGGCTATCGCTTTCGGGTCGTCCGTCCCGGAAGCGGCCGGGGATCGGGCGTCGTCCGCCGCGCAAGGTGTTCGGGATCAGGCGTCCGGGGGAAGGCGAGGATGAAGGCTGATCTCGCCGCTCCCACAGGCTCTCGGGCCTCGCAACACATGGCGACCGTCGTCGAAAACGTGGCGATCGCCCGCGATACCTACCGGCTACGGCTCCACGAACCGACGCTGGCGCAGGCGATTCTTCCAGGCCAGTTTCTGATGGTTCGCCCGGCCCTCGAGGGGGCCGATGATCCTTTGCTGGGACGGCCGTTCGCACTCTATGACGTGGCGACCGACTCCGCGGGCGTTGCCGATGCCGTGGACGTCGTCTACCTGGTCGTCGGCCGCGGCACCGCGGCTCTGGCCCGGCGCAAACCGGGCGAGCGGCTCTCGGTCTGGGGACCGCTGGGCAACGGCTTTGGCCCACCGCCGGCCGGTCCTGTCTACTTTGTGGCGGGCGGCATTGGCCAGACGCCGTTCCTGGCCCTGGGCCGGTGGTGGATGGGCAAGATGTCTTATGGCTTGCCGTCGCCAGGAACGACGCATCCCTCCCCCGGTTCGCCCGGCGCGATGCATACATCACCCGCGGCGACTTTGCTTTACGGCGTGCGGACCGCGGCGATGCTGGCGGGGGTGAATGATTTTCGAAGGGCGGGCATCGAGGTCGAGGTCGCGACCGACGACGGTACGGCCGGGCATCATGGGTTCGTGACCGAACTTCTGGCTGATCGGTTGCAACAGGGAGAGCGGCCCGCGCGAATTGTCGGCTGCGGCCCATTTCCGATGCTCGCGGCCCTGGCTCGTCTGGTCGAACCGTACAAGACTCCGTGCGACGTCTCGCTCGAGAACCACATGGCCTGCGGCTTTGGAGTCTGTTTCAGTTGCGTCGCCCCGATCCGTCAAGGCGACGGCACCATCGACCTCCGCCGTGTCTGCACGGAAGGGCCGGTGTTCGCGGCTTCGGCCGTGAACTGGGGTTAGCCAATCCTGGCTTTTGTGCTCGCTTTCCCAGGCGGCTGCCGGCCGCTCACCGTCGTGCGCGTGTCTGGGCGCGGATCATGTCGCGGAGGCGTGCCGCCTGCTCATAGTCTTCACGGGCAACGGCTTCTTCAAGCTGCTCTCGCAGGGTCTTCTCGACCGCGTAGTTCTTGCGGACTTCCTGCTCGAACATGCGAAGTTGCTCGATGAGCGACGGGTTGGGTGACTCGTTCGACTCGTTGTCACGGTTGTCCCACCAGGTGCGCTGGTGGGAGGCGAGCTTCTCCATGCCCTCGCGGAGTGCGTCGATCGCTTCCTCGGGGCGGCGGCGTTCGATGGCCAGAAGGGCCATGGCCTGGGTGCGGTGGAACAGGACAAGTCCGCGTGATTGTTCGTGGGACGCGACATAGTCTTCGTCATTGCCGTGCCGGCACACGAATTCCATGAGGGCCAGGGTATGGTCGGCGTCGAGCACGGCCTTGTCGTAACGGCGAAGCGAGAGCCAGGCCATCCGGCGATGAAAGTACTGGGTAAACTCGCGATCGGCCTCGTCGCGCTGTTCCTGATCCATGCTCCAGGAGGCAGGAGCCGACCCCGGCGCCTGGCTGCGGCTGGTGGAAGCGTAGCGAAGATATTCCAGACAAGTCACAAACCCATGCGGCCGTAAGCCATCGGGCCGGCCGGTGACCTCCAGTTGAAGCACCCCCAGCTCGACGCGAATTTGCAACACGCTCCGTCCGTCGCGGGCGCGGAGCTCCCGTGCCAGCACCTCACCCGGTTCCGGATCATAGGGCCAGCCCTGGATCACATCATCCAAGTCTCGTCGCATGCAAGGCTCCCGAACGGCCGGGTTAAGACTACGCGAAAGACGCGTATGAGCGCTGCTCCGCTTTGCAAGCAGAAACCGAACCGAAAACGACCTGACCATGGAGGGCAAATGTCCAGTCCGAAGGGCGGTCGCCGTGCGCGATTCTTGCTGAAGAATTATAGCTCCGCGCCCGGGCAAATCCTACTGCGACATCAAAGGGGGGCTCTGAATGCTGCGGGTCGGCGCGTGTGCGGCCAATGGCCCCCCTTGAAACAACGTGCTCTGCCTGTAACAATAGTCTTTCCACGCAACCGGCCGCCACGCACGCCCTCCTAGCTCAATTGGCAGAGCAGCTGACTCTTAATCAGCGGGTTGTAGGTTCGAGTCCTACGGGGGGCATTACATACGATGTTGTCGAGGGAAGCACGGCTAAGGATTGCCCAAACCGCTCGGTGCGATAGGGGCGTGACTTCGCTTCGTCCTCTGCCAGCCAAGCGCCGTGATCGATCGGGGGGTTCCATCTATCCCTCCTCCGGCCTGAAAGGCAGTAGTCGGCGCCCTCGGAATTCTATGCTGGACGGTGAAACAGGCAGATTGGTTCGCCCAGCAAGCGCCACCTTCCAAACCGACAAACCGCGCAACAAAGGAATCCCGACATGTGGGCGGAGCATATTCGTTGATAGTAGTCGATGTTCACCCGAAGATTGCAACCTTCAGGGACAACGTTTGGAACAATTCGTCGAAAGTTATGCAATTCACCTGGCGCGCACCGACCTGAACTTGCTCGCTCCGCCAGCGCATCCGATCATATTGGCTGTTGTCCAGGAATTGCCTTCGACCGATCACTAGTAGGCCGACGTACTGGATGACGTCGGCATTAAACTTGGTTTTGAACTGGGCCGTACGCTGCTGGTCTTCCAGAATGCCGAACCAGTCGAGGATCTGGCTGAAGCCGTGGTCGAAGCGGGCTGACCATTCTGGCGTCGCCTTACCCTTCTTCTTCGTAAACACGCTGTTCGGCGTGGCGTCTTCGAATTCCACGAAGCAGAAATTGTGGCTTGCGGAGTCGCCGATCACCAGATCGCAGGAGTAGTCGCCGAAGAGATTGAATTCCGTGGCGATCCGATCGAACCCGTTGATCTTCGGGTTGTACGAGCCGATGAGCGCGGCCAAGTGCCTGTGCTTCTTGAAAAACGGCAGGATGTCGTCACGCTCGCCGAGCGACGCCCTACCATCCAGGAGCTTCTTGAATTCCACCAGCTCCTTCTTGCACTTGGCCAAGCTCAGTGTGAACTTGTCCAGAGTCTTCATTTCTCAAGGGCATTGGAAGCCTTCTTCGCAACAACCTCGGCTTTCTTGGCCACCTGGGCTTTCGCCGCCTTCTTGGCGGTTTTCCGGCTGGCGAAGTGCTTCAGCGTCGCACGCTCCACAACGTCCACCACGTAAACCGTATCCCCAACCATCGTGTAGATGAGGCGCAGCGACGGCGAAACCCGCATCTTGAAGAGCGGCTGCCCGGAAGTCGCCATCTGCTGCACTCGACCGGGCATCGCGGCGGCAGTTGCGAAGGATTGCGGCGATCGGATGACCCGCTCGACTGCGTGCTTTTGAGCCGACGGCAAGACACTCAGAGCGATGCCGACGCGGCGATCGACTTCCAGCCCTTTTGCCTTCGCCATGGCCGCCACTCCTCTGATCAAACTGACCTGGAAACCCCGCGAGTCGCCACAAGGACTATCTTAGCTGAACCATCGACCCGGCGGAATCGCGACGAGAGGATTTTAGACGCCACCACTTCCGAGATGCCTGCTGAGGGGGCCTGGCCCAAGCAGAGTCGCAAGAGTTCTACCCCCGCTAGCGATTCTTGAGCAGATCGAGGGGCTGGCTCGCGGCGGAACAAGGCCCGGGGTCTTGATTCAGCGAAGAAAATCCACGACAAACCATAAAGAAATCTTCGAATCCCTGGAAAACAGCGAACGAAGAATCGCCGCAATCCTTAACTTCAAACGATTTGTAACAAGGCAGCGTGCCCGACTCTTGATCAGCGGGTTGTCGGTTCAAGTCCTACGACACGCATTTCCGCAAACGGCCATTCCTTCACTGTTGGTTGCGCCCTGGACACGTATCTTTGTTGGCCTTGCGAGTTTCTTGATTGCCGGGCGACAATGCCTTGCTCGTTCGACGTTCTCTCCGGCGGCGAGATAGTCATGGCGGACGCGCGTGGAAAGCGGAAATGGTGGCGCCGGTGCAGGGTGAGCGTGCGGCTCAGCTTGCTCGTCATTTTCTTGCTGGCCGCGGGGATGACGCCACTGGTCAATCGATCGTTTCACCAGCGGCGTGCCAAAGCGATGATCCGGCAGGCCGGCGGGCCGGTCACCATCATGCCCAGACGGTGGAGCGAATGGGTGCCGGCGCGACTCAGAAGCTGGATCGGCGAGGAATATTTTCAGGACGTGGTCGCCGTCAATTTCGAGGGCTCGCCACGGCTTTCGGCTGACCAGTTGCAGGTCCTGGCTCGGCTCGGTCAGCTCACGCAAGTCGATCTGGAAAGCTCCGCGATCGATGACGGGGCGCTCGCCCAACTGGGCCAGCTCCATGGGTTGCAGGTGCTTGACCTGGCCAACTGTGATGTCGGAGGCTCCGGCTCCGGCCTGGGGCCGCTCAAGGCACTCGAGCAGCTTCAAACCCTGAACCTCGCGAATACCAGCGTCAACGATGCCGCCCTGGCCGGTCTGGGCGGGTTGAAGAATCTCGTATCGCTCGACCTCAGCCACACCGCGATCAGCGACGAGGGACTACGACATCTCGCCGCGCTGAAGCGGCTCCAGTCGCTCAACCTGGCCGACACTCGCGTCAGCGGGACGGGCCTGGCCCAGCTCAATAAACTCAAGTCGCTCACCACCCTGAACCTCGACCGGACCAAGGTCGACGACAATGGGCTGGTTTCCCTCCGCGAGCTCACGCGGCTGAGCTCGCTCGGTTTGACGCGAACCCGGGTCACGGGGGCAGGACTTCGCTCACTCGAAGGGCTGACGGGGTTGGCGGAGCTGGAACTGACGAACACGGTGGTCGACGACGAGGGGCTGGCTCACTTATCGGGCCTGCGGAACCTGCAAAGCCTGGCGCTCGATGCCACGCGAGTCACCGATGCGGGGCTGGCCGCGCTGAAGCAGCTTGATAGGCTGAAGATCTTGAGTCTTGACGGCACAAAGGTGGGCGACGCGGGCATGGCGAGCCTGGGCGTGATGGGCGGCAATCCTGCTCCGCCACTCTCGTCGCTCTCGCTCAACAACACCCAGGTCGGAGACGCCGGCCTGGTGCACCTGAAGCGGTTCACCGCGCTGGGCTACCTCGGGCTGAAGCATACCCGGGTGCAAGACCTCGGGATTTCGAGTCTCGCCGGGCTGGTCAATCTGAATACGCTCGACCTCGGCGGCACCGGCGTCGGCGACACCGGTTTGCTCTCCCTGGCAAGCCTGGTCAAGCTTCGATCGGTGAACATGTCGGGTACCAGAGTGAGCCGGGCCGGCGCCGATCAGGTGATGCGGCTCCGGCCCGATCTCGAACTCGTCTTACCTTATGCGATCACGCGACGGCCATGACGTGGGTGTAGTCATCGCGGGCGTCGATCAAGGCTTCACTTTCACGTCGGCTTTCTCGGATTCACCTTCCTGGGGTCGGATCAGCTCGAAGTAACGGCGGATCGTCTCGCGATGGCCCAGGGGGATTGGCTCGCTGTTGAGGGCGGCTTCCGTCTTGCGGCGATACTTCGCATAGCTCTCGCGGTAGCTCCGCGAGGCGAGCTGGCGGCCTTCGGGAGAGTGCGTTGTCTCGATCTCGGAAGGGCCCTCGTCGGCCTGGCCCTGCAACTGGTCGCTCTTCCGCGCCGAGTCGAGCTTGGTCTTCTCGCCGTCGACATTGCCGCTGACCTGACGTCCCCAGGTGCTCGAGGGTTTATTCGATTTCTTGGCCACCCGGATCTTGGCTCCGCCGTTCTTCTGACAGTTTCCCTTGCATTCGGAGAGGTTGTTGCACATCAGGGTCAGAAGATTGCTGATTTCCTTGCGGCGGCCCTGGGCGCGGGCGAGCTTCGCCAGCTTCCGGGCGGAGTTGCAGAACGCGTTGCTGTCGTCGAGCGTCTCGGATAGCTCGGACGTGGTCTCGCTGAGCTCGCCGAGGCCTGCTTCGCCCTGGGCTTCCGCGGCTTTCTTGAGCTTTTCCTTGAGGTTCTTGGCTTCCTTGCGCTCGAACCTGGCCTCGGCGTGTTCGAGAGCCTCGGCGGCCTTATCGTATTTCTGCTGCTGAAGCGCCTTGCCCGCGGACTCCAGGGCCTGGGTCGAGGCCATGGCCTCGCCCAGCGACGTCATCTGGGCGTCGACCATTCCCACGTTGTACAGGGCCTGCTGGGCCGCGATCGACGACTGCATCTCCGACAGCTTGGCGAGTGCTTCCTTGACGTCGATGCCGGGCTGCTTCATCTCATCGATCTTTTCCACGAGCTGCTGGACGAGATTCTTCAGCTCCTTGTTCTCTTGTTTCTTGTTCAGCGCTTCGAGGTCTTCCAGGCTGGCTCGCGCTTCATCGGCGGCCGCGACGACGGCCTCGATGGGGTCCGCCGGGTTGGCCTGAACGACGGCCGGACGGGGCCAGAACAGGACGACAAGCGCGATCGCCGCGGCACCGAACGCCAGCGGGAAGATCGCCGGCAGGCGGATCGGTGCGACTTTTCGGGGATCGAGCCGCTCGAGGTGCTCTTCCGCGTCGGCGACCTGGAGCTCATGAACGGGCGTGTGCTGGGTGCGGTTCACGAGGTCGATCGCCGTGAGGGCGCGGTCCTTGAGCTGGTAGTGGTCATCGACGGCGGCGGCCGCGCTGGCCCAGCCTCGCCACTTGAGGGCGCCCACCACTGCGCCGGCCAGCGGACCTGCCGCCAGTATGGCCAGGGCACCCAGCAGCGGAGTGTCGGTCCATTCTTGCCATCTCAAAATGCCCGTCACCAGGCTGATGAGGGAACTCGCGAGAAGTCCCAGGACGGCCCAGCGGAGGATGCTCGACGTGCGCTGCCTGCGACGGACGGGATCGAGCATTCCGAAGATTCGATCTGGCATGGTCGCAGCTCCTTGATCACTTCCTACCGGAGATTGACCTCAAATTCTCATTCATCGACAGGAAACACAGTATAAAACCAAGCCGTCCGGGCGAACAGCGAAAAATGGCAGATGCTTCTGCAAGCTCGATAGCGGGCCTCCCCATGAACTCCCACCGTGGCCGCACGGTGTCGGCGGGTCGTCCGGCGGCTTTTCCTGTCGGGAGTGTTGGACGCAGCACGTAATACCCCCTCACCCCAGAATCGTGAACCGATACCGGAGGCTCTGGGTTCTCATCGTTGTGCATGGCCAGCGGCGTGTCACGTGACGGCGACCGCCTCAGTCGACTCACTTACTGAGCGGGCAGCGGACTGAGTTGGAAGCCCATTGCCGCCGCCTTCCGTTTCAGCGCCTTCAACATGTTGTCCTTCATCTTGGCCTCGTACTCTTCCATTGACTGCGTCACGTACTCCTGGCCGTACCTGAGCATCCTGTAGATCAAGCATGCCAACTTGTGCGCGGTTGCTTTAACTGCTCCGAGGCCGCCGATCCGACTGCGGATGCGGCGGTAGAACAGGCCCAACGGCGTCATCGTCCTACCCACCGACTGCGCAGCCATCCGTAACGCGATGGTCACTCGGCTGGTACCCTTCCGATTACGGTGACGTCGGTTCGTCTTGTTGCTCTCATTCTGCGGGGGACAAAGCCGTAACCAACTGGCGAAGTGCTTCTCCGTGGGGAAACGACTGACATCTACACCGATCTCGGCCAAGATCACCAGAGCCGTTCCCACGTCGATCCCCTCGATCAAGGTCAGGTCTACGCCCAAGGCCTTGAATAGTGGGCCCGTGGCCTCGAAGCCGACATCGTTGCTCTTGTGCCCGCGCTTGCGCGGCTTGGCCGTGTGTGGTTTCTCCCCTGCCCGGTTGGGGAACTTCGCCAGTTCTGCTTGGATCTGTTGGTCGCACTCAGCGATCTGGCGATGATGAAACTGGTACAGCTCGTATGCCTGCCGAAGCTCGAAGAGATGTTCAGCTCGCCATGTTCCGTCCAGGGCAAGAGCGATCTGCTCCTGGCTGCGATGGCATTGTGGATGACGCAGTTTAGCCAGCTCGTTGGGGTCACGTTGCCCCTCCAGGATGGCACTGATGATCAACATGCCGGTAAGCCCCGTGATGTTGCTAACGACCTCCGTCAGTTTGACGTTCATCTGCTCCATGGCCTTCTGCATGTGCTGGACGTGATGCGCGGCGTAACGGATCTGCATCTGACGCAGTCGCCAGTAGGCACGCACCGCGAGCACGAAATCGGGAGGCCGGAACGACGCGGCAAGAGACCGTAGGAATGCAAGCGTTGAATCCACTGGACGTCCAGCACGTCGGTCTTCGGCCGCGCGCCGCAACGTGAAAGCTGCCCTGGTTCCACCAGATGGACCTCGAAACGCTCTGATTCGAGGAGTTCAAACAGGGCAATCCAGTAGACTCCGGTGGACTCCAAAGCAATCGTCTTGATACGACACTTCTTCAACCATGCGACGATCTCGTGAAGGTCGGCGGTGTTGGCACCGAACTGGCGGACTGGGTCGGCATCACGGTCCGCCGGGACGCAGACCATATGCATGTTGGAATGAACGTCGATTCCGGCCGCGTCCGGATTGATGACATTGAGCGCCGCCGCCGAAGCGGGGACGGGAACGGGAAATGACCGCTCACTTGACTTGCCCGGCTTGGCAGGCTTCTTCGGCTCTTGGTTTGGGACGACCATGGATGTCTCCGGTTGGACGATACGGATCGTGTAAGAACAAGGTGCCGCGTGCCAAGAGGGGTATCGAGGACGTTTGAAGTCTCCCCAACGGGATCAGTACCACGACGGGAGGACCCGACATGGCAAGTCACCAAAGAAAAGGTCGAAGCCTCTCGGGCCAAGCTTCGCTGCGGGCAAGGAGCACCAAAGGCAATACGGCCGCAGACACGCGTCACCAGACTCCAGAATGAAGCCAAACGGCACACAGAGCCAGATCTCCCGAACCAAAGTTCACGGGACGCGAGGGTGCCGCCGAAGGCGGCACGATAGGTTTCGCTTGCGCTTCAGGCTTGTGAAGCCTCGCCACGACCTCCATTTACAAGCCTGAAGCGCAAGCGAAGGCCCGCTCTGCCCTCGCTGACGCTGCGGGCTCGTATGCCGCTCAGGCCGTTCTGGCGAACAGCGAAAAATGGCGCCTTTGCCTCAGCAGCAGGACCAGGTCGATGCGCCGCAGGGCGACGTCGAGCACGAAGAGCAAGGCCGCCGCGGTGAGCCAGGTAGGGCCAGAGGGGCGTGGCCCGGGGGACCGTCCGCGCTGGTCGGCTCGAACACCGACTCGGCCTTCGCGTCGTTGCGGCCGGCGGTGATCTCGGCGATCGAGCGCAGGAGCTCGGTGTTGGTCGGCCGCAGCCGCAGCTCGTCGGGATAGCCCACGGCCAGCCCGCGCGACTGCTGGCCGACGAGCTGGCCGTCCTTGGTCTGGGCTGAACATGAACTGGTAAGAGCCCGGTCGGGGCGCGTCGAACTCGGCCTGGTACCGGCCCGGGGCGACCTGGGCCATCTCCAGCTTCCGCGTGGTCGAGCTGCGGGTCGACCAGGGTCAGCTCGGTCTGCGGCCCGGTTCAGGAACTTGCCGGAGGGCTCGATGGCGTCGAGCGAGACGACCGCCTTGCGGCCCTTGCGCTCGACCTGGACGACCGTCCCCTTGGTCTCGGCCTTGCGGAGGGCGTGGCGGACCACCTGGGCCCAGAACTGGCCGAACTGGGGCCAGGTCAGCCATTCGGCGGCCCACCGCGCCTTGGCGTCGGAGGTGAACGCCACGCTCATCCCCAGCCCGTACCGCCACCAGGCCAGCAGCGGGTCGCCCGACTCGGTGGCCAGGATCACCTCGGCCGTCGGCTTGGGGCGGGTGACCACGTAGCCCAGCAGAAACGGTGCGTCGTCCAGGCCGGATCTCGGAGAGGACCTGGGTCGGCCGGACGACGGTGGGCGAGAACGGCTGCTCGTTGATCGCCGACTTGCTGGCCGTGACGGTCTCCTTGGCGAAGATCTGGGGCACCTGGGCGGGGTCGTCGGCGACGTAGATACCGGCCGTTGCCGATCCGGGCGATCTCTTCGAGAAGCTGCTGGTCGGCGTCGCCGCCCATGGCGACGGTCGAGACGGTGATCCGGTCGGCCGCCATCGCCTGGGCGATCCCCTCGAAGTCGCCGGGCGCCGAGATGCCGTCGGTCAGGATGATCACGTGCTTGAGCTTGGCGACGGCGCCCCGCAGAGCCTCGTGCGCCTCTTCCATGGCCGGGGCCATCACGGTGCCGCCGCCGGCCTCGAGCCCGGCGATCCGGTCGAGCACGAAGCCCTTGTCGGTGCAGGGGTGCAGCTCGCTGACCCAGAAGTTCTCCCCCTCGAAGGCGAGCACGCCGACCTTGTCGCTGGGCCCGAGCAGCTCGACGGCCGCGCGGGCCGCCTCCTTGGCCATCTCGATCTTCTCGCCGCCCATCGAGCCCGACTTGTCGATCACCAGCATCATCGCCAGGCTGGGCTTCTCCTTCTCCTTCTCGAAGTCGCTGCGGACCGGCAGGATCTCTTCGAGGGTCGTCTTGTAATAGCCGCCCAGGCCGAACGACTGGTCGCCGCCGAGCATGATCAGGCCGCCGCCCAGGTCTTGCACGTAGGTCCGGGCCACCTCCATCTGCCGCATGCGTCAGCGCGGTGGCGGGGACGTTGGAGAGGATCAACAGGTCGTAGTTCTGCAGCTCGGCCAGGGTGTCCGGCACCCCGCGGGGCGGGCGGACGTCGACCTGCATGTTCTGCTCTTCCAGGGCCCAGGTCAGGTGCTTGGCCTGGTCGGGGTCGCTCTCGACCAGCAGCACCCGCGGCTTGCCGGCGGCCGAGACCAGGCCGAAGTCGCTGTTGTTGTCCAGCAGCGTGTCGCGGTAGCCGCTGAGCCGGGCCGTGATCGGGGTCAGCCCGCCCTGCTCGATCGTCTGCTTGAGGACGATCCGGTTCTCGCCCTTCTTGAGCTTGAGCGGCTGGTCGGCGACCTTGATGTCGCCGCGGTAGACCTCGACGCGGCCCTGGTCGTCGTCGTGGTTGCTGTCGATCAGGACCTCGACGTTGAACGGCTCGCCCTGCAGGACCTGCGCGGGGACGTTCACGGCCGAGAGCTGGACCTCGGGGTCGGTGCGGACCGGGCAGCGGCGACGGTCGAGACCTCGACCTTGCCCTGCAGCGCGGCCGCGGCCTTGAAGGCATCGCCGGCGGTGGGGTTGCCGTCGGAGATCAGCACGATCCTGGGAACATAGAACGGCGGGATCGCCGCCGCCGCCACCTCGAGCGCCGCGGCCAGGTCGGTCCCCTTGCGATCGAGCCGGCGTCGGCCGGCTCCGGCGCGGGCGTCGCGATGCCTTGCTCGGCGCGGCTCGCTTGCGCGCTTCCGCCCGCGTCGCGGACGCATCCCCGGCTCGGCGGCGAACGGCAGGACGGCGAACCGGTTCGTGCCCGGCGTGCGCGGCCGCCTGCGTCAGGAAGTCGTCGGCGGCCTTGCGCGCCTCGTCGCCGACGCTCTCGCTCCGGTCGACGGCGAAGACGACGAACAGCTCGCGCGTCGGCCGGAGCAGGTTCAGGCCCGCCAGGGCCAGGACCAGCAGGACCACGACCAGCGCCCGGAGCGATCAGCGAGAGCACCGCTGCCAGCGGGCGAAGTCGACCAGGCTGCGATAGAAGTAGTAGACCAGGACCGGCAGCACGCCAAGCCCAGCAGCCACCAGGGGCGGCGTCAGCTCGAACTGGATCGGACGGCCAGGGCATCATCAGTCGATCCACCTTCGTTGATAGAGGAACCATTCCCAGGATGTCAGGCACCAGGCCGAGACCAGCAGGTAGATACCAGATCGGCCGCACAGCCGAAGCCGGCCGCCAGGCCGACCGGGCGCTCGGTCGAGCCCGTCGCCGGGCCGCAGGTCGCTCTCGCGGCGGTCGGCCAGGTTGCAGGCGAGCTCCATCAGCGTCTCTTCGCTCGGTCCCCGGCTCGCCGATTCGAGCCGGGATTGGCGGCCGAGCTTGGTTTGGGTGCACGGCGAATCGACCTCCAGACGCCGCACGGTCGAGCGGGCCGACGGCTGACCTTGTCGCCACCGGCGGCCGGGAAGAGTGCTGTTCGGCGCCCGTCGGCGAGCGGAGGACGCGAACGAGCCCGGGCGTCGGCCTCGCGCGCCGGCAGCTCGACCTCGGTCGACCGCCCCGGCCGGGAGCGCCTCGCGGAGCTCGCCCTTGGTCCCGGCCGAACCAGCTCAGCAGGTTGGTCATCATGATCGGGAAGGCCGTCTGGAGCGGCAGGTCGCTCTTGTCGAGGTCGACCGTCAGCACGACGACCTTGCCGAGCTTCCCCGTCGGGCCGGTCGAGCACCGCGTAGAGCGGGTCGCCGGTCGGCCGACTCGGCCAGCACCTGCCCGGCGCCCTTGCAGGGTCAGCTTGCGGGCCTCGGGCATCAGCGACGTTGTCGAGCCGGATGTGGGCCATCAGCGGCGAGTCCCTGTCCTGCTTGGCGACGACCGGGTTGTGGAGCGTCTCGCCAAGCTCCCAGAGCGGCGCCGGAGCGGTCCGGGCTCGATCACCAGGACGTGGCCCGGCGGGAAGCGTGTCGGGAACCTCGCGATGATAGACCACGACGGCCAGCCCGTCGCTGCGCCGGCTGACGCCGGCGGCCGATCGGGGTCGGCGAGCGGCCGGCCGTCCTGCGGGCTTGATGACTTCCAGGTCGACCAGCGGGATCGCCTCGAACACCTTTTCGAGGAACAGGTTGCCCGGCGTGACCAGCGTGCACCTTGCTGGCGGTCGCGCCGGGGCAGGATCGCCCAGGCCGTGTTGTCGGCCGGCAGGGCGTCGTCGCGGTCGATCGGGCGCGGAGCCGGCCGCCGTCGGCCGAGGTCTTCTCGAAGACCTGGATCGTTGTGCTCGCCGGGCTCGAGCTCGAGCGGGACGACGTCGATCGGGTCGTCGTCCAGGTCGAGCTCCAGGCGGCAGTCCGCCGGTCTCGTCCGAGGCGTTGGCGACCTCGACCAGGATCTCGTAGCCGATCGGGTCGAGCAGGCTGCGCCTGGCCTGGAGCCGGGTGATCCCGACGTTGCCGCGTCTTCTTGCCGACCGCGATCGAGCTCGACGTCCGTCTTGCCGGGCGAGCTCGGCCGCGCCCTCGAATCCGCCGTCGGTCAGCGACGACGACCTGGTGCATCTTGTGCGAGCCCGACAGCAGCCGTCGGGCCAGCGTCACCGCGTCGTCGACCCGGGTCGGGCCGTCGGTCGGGGCGATCGCATCGAGGGCCTCGCGGAGGGTCCGCTGGTGGTCGGTCAGGCCGCAGGCGACCTGGGGCTGGGTCCCCGGCGGCGATGATCGCCATCTCGTCGCCCAGCCGCATGCCGTCGATCAGCCGGCGTCCCTCGGCCTTGGCGGCCTCGAGCCGGGTCGGCGACCACATCGGTGGCGTTCATGCTCGCCGAGTTGTCCACCACCAGCACGAGCCGGCGCGCCCGGGCCTGCTGCCAGCGGAAGATCGGGTCGGCCAGGGCGAACACCAGGAGGGCCAGGAAGGCCAGCTGCAGCAGCAGCGAGAGCAAGTGCCGCAGCCGCTGCCAGAGCGACCGCGGCTTCTTCTCCTCGAAGATCTGCTGCCAGAACAGGAGCGTCGAGACCGGCACCCGCCGCAGGCGGACCTTGAGGATGTAGAAGATCACGATCGGCACCGCCAGTGCCGGCCAGCGAGCAGTGCGGTCGGGTTGACCAGGTTCATGCCAGCGCCCCCGCCGCCCGCATCATCCTGAGCAGCAGCTCGTCGAACGGGATCTCGGTCGTGGTGCAGCGTGCCGCCGATCCCGTAGGTGTTGCAGTAGCGCCGGACCGACTCCAGGAACTCGGCGAAGATCTGGCGGTACTGCCGCAGGTTCCGCTCGGTGATCGTGACCTTCCGGATCGTCTCGGTCTCGACGTCGAAGCAGCTCGACGTCCCCCTTGAGGTCGGGCTCGGCCTCGCGGCGGTCGTAGATCTGGACGACGTGCGGCTCGTAGCGGTGGTGCCGCAGCAGGTCGAGCCCGCGCTCGAAGCCCGTTCGGGTCGAACAGGTCGCTGATCACGACGGCCAGCCCCCGCCGCTGGCCGCGGTGGACGAAGCTCTGGCGCGACGCGGGCCAGGTCGGTCTCGGCTCCCCTGCGGCTCGAGCCCTTCGAGAAACTTGAGCAGCGAGAGGATCCGCGCCTTGCCGCGAGTCAGCGGGAAGTCGGCCACGATGTCCCCCGCGAACGCCACCACGGCCACGCGGTCGAGGTCCGCCAGCGCGATATAGGCCAGGGCCGCGGCCACCTGCCGGGCATAGTCGAACTTGGGCGGGCTCGCCGAAGCCCATGCTCCGCGAGCAGTCGAGCAAGATGTAGACGTGCAGGTCTTCCTCTTCCTGGAACCGCTTGAGCAAGCAGCTCGTCGTGGCGGGCGAAGACGTTCCAGTCGAGGTAGCGGAAGTCGTCGCCGGGCGTGTACTCGCGGTGGTCGGCGAACTCGATGCCGCCGCCGAGCTGCATCGTCCGCCGCTGGGCCAGGAGCTGGCCGCGGAAGACCCGCCGCGAGACCAGCGAGAGGTACTCCAGCTTCTTGAGGAAGTCGGAGTCGAACAGCGGCGTCTTGACCTCTGGCGAAGCTGCGGGAGACATGGCTGACCTCGATTCGGACTCCAGGGTTCGCGGGCCGTTTCGCGAGCGTTGCCGTGCTGGCTCGGTTCCGGCGCGGCAGCCGGCTCGACCCCTCAGGCCGACCAGGGCGGGCGCTCCGACCGTGCTTCAAGATGTCGTCGATGATGTCGTCGGCCTGGACATTCTCGGCCTGGCCCTCGAAGTTGAGGATCAGCCGGTGCCGCAGCGCCGGGTGGGCGCACGGCCCGCAGATCTTCGCGGGCGACGTGGTAGCGGTGGTCGAGGATGGCCCGGATCTTGGCGGCGAGGATGATGGCCTGGGCGCCCCGGGGGCTGGAGCCATAGCGGACGTAGCGCCGGGCCATCTCGGTGGCCATGCTCGTTCTCGGGGTGGGTGGCCAGGACGAGCGCGATGCCGTAGCGCCGCAGCTCGTCGGCGATCGGGATCTGCCGGGCGAGCTGGGAGAGCTCGACGATCCGCTGGCCGTCGAAGATCGGCTCGGCGCTGCGGCTCGGCGGCCTCGGTCGTCCGGTCGAGGATCGCCTCCATCTCCTCGGCCGAGGGGAACTTGACCAGCAGCTTGAAGAAGAACCGGTCGAGCTGGGCCTCGGGGAGCGGATAGGTCCCTTCCATCTCGAGCGGGTTCTGCGTGGCCAGGACGAAGAAGGGCCGGCCCAGGCTGTGCGTCTTGCCGGCGACGGTGACCGACCGCTCCTGCATCGCCTCGAGCAAGGCCGATTGCGTCTTGGGCGTGGCCCGGTTGATCTCGTCGGCGAGCACCAGGTTGGCGAAGACCGGCCCGGGCTGGAACTCGAACCGCCGCCCGCCTTCGGGCGTCTCGAGCACGACGTTGGTGCCGATCAGGTCGGCCGGCATCAGGTCGGGCGTGAACTGGATGCGCTGGAACTTCAGGCTGCAGCGCGTCGGCCAGCGTCCGCACCAGCAGCGTCTTGCCCAGCCCGGGCACGCCCTCGAGCAGCACGTGCCCGCCGGCGATCAGGGCGGTCAGCGTGCCGTCGACGATCTCTCGCGTGCCCGACGATCACCTTGCCGACCTCGCGCCGCAGGGCGTCGAAATCGGCCCGGAACTGGTCGAGCTGTTCTTTGAGCGCAGAGGAGTCGCCCGTCATGATGATCGATTCCCGCGACAAAGGCATAGATCCAGGGCCGACATTTCGACATTCGTCCGATATCTTAACCCTGGCCGGCGAATTCGACAATCAGCAAACTGGACTGGTGAGTGGAGCGGATGGAGCCACTCGCTTTCTGACACCCGGGGAGAGGTGAATGGCCACCCGACGTCACACCTCTCTTACTTGCGCGTGGGAGGTCACAGAGGGAAGTATGTGACGGTATCTCTGCATTCCTCGGGTGACTTACTATGAACCGCCAGGAGGATTTCATCGACAGCTTGACCGATCGGCAAACTCTTGCTGACGAGGAAGACGCCGGGCATTGGTTCACCGGCGTCGACGCGGGCGTAAGCGAAGCCCGGGATGGTCTGGCGGTCGTGGGTCAGGAGGACCCGCCCCTCTCATGCCGCCCGTTCCAAGATCACAGGATCGGAGGCGGCCGACAGACCGATCGCGCCAACGCGCAAAAGGTCAATTGCCGGCTCCCGGCGTACCAATCCTCTGACAATGCGTTCGTTGAAATTCTGATCCACCAGGAGCGGAATCACAGGTTCAGGCCTTTCGCCCTGGCGCGGACCAGCAATTCCTCCTTGGTCGGCCCGGGGCGCTGCGATGCCTCGATCTTGCGGCGAAGGGCTTCCGCCTGGTCGTCACATTCGCGCAGATATTCATCGATTTCCGCCCGGTGTGCCAGGTAGTAGGCAATGACGGCGAAAACGTCGGCCAGTTCCAGGCCCCGGTACATATCCACAATTCCTTCGGGGGATTCTCCCTGCTGGTAAGCGTGAATGACCAGTTCTAGCAGGACACGGCTGTTTCCGACTCGGAGCACGCCTGGCGGATCTTCCCGCAAAGGGACCGAAAGACTCGGCGGCGTTTGCTCCAAGATCGTCATGGTTTAACCTCGCTCTGAGAAAGTGGTCTTTTCATTTATTTTACTGGGCGACGTGAAATGTGTCAGGTGGCAGCCATCAACTCCGGGTAATTCTGGGCCAGAACTTGTGGGGCGCCCGGGGCCGGACCACGCGTTCGCCCCGATCCGCCGGACCGTGTCGGTGGCCCGGCCACACGATTGACGATACATTTCGGACTGGCTATCCTGCCCCAATCGGCTCTCGTCCGGGCATTCTGCCTTTTTTTATCTTTCACGGTCTTCAAGAGGGCTGCAACATGTCGTGGCATCGCCGGCCTCTGCGTCAGCTCGTGCTTGGCACGTTTTTGGCCGGGGCATTCGCGGCCCCCGTCCTGGCTCAGCGTTCCGGTTCCTCTTCCACCGCGCCGCCCGCGTCGGCGAGCGCAGCGTGAGGCCGACGCCGCGGCCGCGGAGGAAAAGCGGCAAGAGGAGACGGTACGCCGGTTCCTGACCTTGCTGGAGAAGGCGCCGCGGAAGGGCACCGCCCTCGATCGCGTGTACGGCTACCACGTGGAACGGGGCTCGCTTGATGATTTCGTGAAGACCTATGCCGAAAGGACGGCGAAGAATGCCAAGGACGGCGCAGCCTGGATGATCCTGGGCCTGGTGGAATCGCAGCGGGGACGCGACGCGGCCGCGGTGACCGCGCTCCGCCAGGCGGAAGCCACGCGCCCGGCAGACCCCCTGCCCTGCTACTATTTCGGTCAAGCCCTGGTCCTGGTCGGCCAGCCCGACGACGCGGCCGCCGCCTTCGAGCGGGCCCTGGCACGCAAGCCCACGCGCAACGACCTGATGGAGATCTTCCAGGCGCTGGGCCGGGTCTACCAGCGGACCCAGAAGACCGAGGAGGCGCTGGCGGTCTGGAACCGGCTCGAGGCGCTGTTCCCGAACGACGCGCGGGTCCAGGAGCAGATCGCCACCGCGCTTGCCGAGGAAGGTCAAACCCAGCAGGCATTGCCGCGCTTCGAGCTGCTTGCCCGCAAGGTGACTGACCCGTTCCGCCAGGTTCAGCTCGCCATGCAGGCGGCCGACCTGAAGGTGCGGCTGGGCCAGACCGGGCCGGCACTGCACGATTTCGAGACGATGCTGGGAAAGCTGCGGCCCGATAGCTGGCTGCACCGTGAGGTCCGGCGCAGGATCGAGGAAGTGTTCCTGCGGAACGACGACCAGGCCGGCCTGGTGGCCTATTACGAGCGCTGGACCAAGCAAAATCCGGAGGACGTCGAGGCCCTGGTGCGGGTGGGTCGGACGCTCGCCGGTCAGGGCAATTCGGCCGCGGCTCACACCTGGTACGAGAAGGCGATCAAGCTGGCGCCGTCGCGTCGCGACCTGCGGCTCGCGCTGATCGGCCAGCTCGCCCAGGACAAGAAGTTTACCGAGGCCGCGGCCCAGTACGAGGCGATGGACAGCGCCGAGCCGAACAACCCCGACACGCTCCGCGACTGGGGCGGACTGCTCTTGCGCGACACGGGTAAGCCGGAAGCCGAGCGGAAGACCGCCGCCGCGGCGGTCTGGCGAAAGCTGCTGGACGCCAAGCCCAAAGACCCGGTCACGACGGCGCAGGTCGCCGACCTGTTCCGCCAGGCCGACATGCCCGAGGAGGCCCTGGCCCTCTATCGCACCGCGGTCGACCTCGCGCCCACGAACCCTCAGTACTACGAGTACCTGGGTGAATATCTGCATGCGCTCAAGCGTCCCGAAGAGGCGCAGGCCACCTGGGCGAAGATCGCGGAGGGGCCGAATCGCAATGCCAAGAACCTGGCCCGGCTGGGCGAGGTGCTCTCCGGTTTCGGCTACCTGAACCAGGCGATCGGGCCGTTTACCGAGGCCGTCGCGCTCGAGGGCGACGATTTCAGCCTGCGGATGAAGCTGGCCGACCTGCTGCACCGCTGCACCCGCTATGATGATGCCCAGGTGCAGCTTGCCGCCGCCGAGAAGCTCGCCGAGAAGGAGGAAGAGAAAGCCGCGGCCCTCGATGCCCTGGTCAAGAACGACCAGGCCGCGGGGCGGCTTGCCGGCCAGATCGACGCGCTGAAGGTCGACCTGGAACGAGGAGCCGCGTCCCAGGCCGGCCCCGAAGAGCAGTCGCGCGTCTGGGCTCGCCTGGCCCGCTACCTGGAGGCCGATTCCAAACCGGCCGACGCCGTCAGGGCGATCGAGCGGGCCGTCGCGCTGGCCCCGCGGTCAGTTCCCGCCTGGACGCTGGCGGCCCGGCTGCGCGAATCCGCGGGCAACCTGGGCGACGCCGCCGATGCCTACCGGCGGCTTGCCGACATCGACCGTCGCAACCGGACCGAGTACCTCACCGGCGTGGCCAAGCTGGAGACGCGGCTGGGCCGCGTCGAGGCCGCACTCAAGGCCGGCCGCGACCTGATCGCCGCGGCGCCCGGGAACCCCGAAAGCTACCAATTCTTCGCCGAGCTCTGCTTCCAGCTTGGCAGGAACGATGAGGGCGTCGACGCGCTCCGCCGCGCCGTGCGGGTCAATCCCAACGAACCCAAGGTCATCCTCGCCCTCGCCGAAACACTCGCAAGCCAGTATCGCACCGACGAGGCGATCGAGATCTACTGGCGGGCCTTCGAGAAGGCCGAGGATCTCGAGGCGAAGCTCGGCATGATCACCCGGCTGACCGATCTTTACCTCCAGCGGAACCAGTTCGACCGTCTGCTCGCGCGGCTCCAGAGCAACCAGAACGAGAGCCAGAGGCAGACGCAGCAGCGCGAATTCGCCATCTGCATGGCCCAGGCGTACGCGTCGTCGGGCGACCTGGGCATGGCCCGTTCCGAGCTCGAACACCTGCTCTCGACCAACACGCGTGACACCCAGTTGCTCCAGCAGCTTTCCAAGCTGGCCGAAGAAGAGGGCGACGCCGAGTCCGCCGCGAAGTACCAGAAGCAGCTTCTGGAGCTCGCCCCCAGCGACGACGGCTTGACGCGCCTGGCACAGCTTTACGTGAAGCTCAACGAGATGGATGAAGCGCAGGCCGTCTGGACCAAGATGGCCGAGGGCAAGAGCCAGGCCGAGCGGGTGTTCCAGGCGATTGACAGTCTGCTGGCCAACGACAAGCCGAAGGCCGCGCTCGAGGTCAGCGAGGGCTTGCTGCGGAAAGACCCGCGCGACTGGGAAGCCCATTATCGCAAGGGGGTGGCCCTGGCCAATCTCAAGCGCGACGACGACGCCACGCGGCAGTTCCGCGAGCTGCTGGAACTGCGCGTGAACGAGGACGAGAAGAGCGCGAGCGCCAAGGCCCGCAGCCGCGATCCCAGGCTAAGTGCCTCGGTCGCGGTGCCGTCGCGGTACCAGCGCGGACCCTCGCTGCCGATCGAGACGCGAATCAACACGATCTCTCAGATCCGGTTGGCGACCCGGCTTGACCCGCGCGTCGTGATTCGCGCCTCAAGTTACAACTGGGCCCCCCTCGATTTCGGCCAGGCCCGCATGGGCGCCCTGGGCTGGGTTCTGGCGATCGCGTCGAAGAACAAGAAGGACGCCGAGGTCCTGGCCTCGTTCCGGGCGGCGAAAACCAAGGTCCCGCGCGATCTCCAGGCGTTCTGGGATTGTTACTACCTCGACCAGCTCCGGTACGACAACGCCCAGTCTTACCAGGACGCACGCGATCTGAGCCGGGCCGCTCCCAATGACTCGATGGCCATGTGGGTGTTACTCTATGCGGCGGGCTCGAGGCAAGCGGCCACGGGCCAGCGCTACTACAACCAGGGCATGCAAGACGCGGAAGACCATACGCCTCCGCTACCCGCCGCCGAGCTCGAGCAACTGATGACGTGTTACCGATCCCTCCGCCAGCAGCGGCCGGAGCTGGTCAATGCACAGTTCGTCCAGATCATGGCCGCCGAGCTCAAGCGGGCGAAACGTACGGCCGATGGCGACCGGCTGTACCGCGAGGCGGTCGATTCGGCTCAGCAGCTCGGCCAGATCGCCGGTGTCCTGGGCCTTGCCGCCGAGCGCGGCGACGTCGATTCCTTGCTCGGCCTGGCCGACCGTTACGACCGGCTCCAGACCGCGCCGGGCACCGGCTACCTTGCCGGGAACTTCTACTTTCAAGGGGTCGCACAGTCCATCAGTCAAGGTATGAACGTACGTGCTCGCGCAAAGGCCTATGACGACGTCTTCCGACTGCTGGACAGCTACCTTGCCACCGCCCGCCGCAAGCAGCAGCCCGCCGCGGGCAAGTCGCGCAACTTCGGCAACCCCTATGGCGCCGGCAATGTCCCCTACTACACGGTCGGGCTCGGCCGCACGGCGACCAACGTGCAGATCAGCTTCCCGCTGCCCAACGAGTACTTTGATTACGGCGGGATCACGGTCCTGCGCACGGCCTACGAACTGTTCAAGAAGGAGGATCTGACGAGCGACCTGGTGGCCCATTTCCGCACCCAGACCGACCGGGCCCAGGCCGCGTCGGATGCGCTCTATCCCCGTCTGGCGCTGTCGTATCTGCTCTGGTGGGACGACGACAAGGACGCGTCCATTGTCGAGTTCACCAAGGTCGCGGAGCAAACGAAACTCGAGTCGGACATGCGGCTGGTCCTTGCCGAGCTGCTGGAGCAACGCGGCGACCCCGAGGAGGCGCTCAGGCTGGTCGACGCCGTCAAGCCGCTGGACAACGCCATCACCCAGCGGCGCGAAGAGCAGGCGCTGCGGCTGGCGGTGATGACGGGCAACCTGGAACGGGCCCACAAGGCGGCCGAACGGCTCTTCGGACTGCGGCTGGATACCGACACCCAGGTTCGCCTGGCCGGCCAGATGAACCAGCTTGGCCTGCACGAGCTGGCCGAGGCGATTCTCGGCCGGGCCCGCCGCCGGGCCGGCAACAAGGCCACCGTGCTTGTCACCTTGATGCTCCAGTACCAGAGGCAACAGAAGAACGACGTGGCCGTGCAGATCGCCCAGCAGATCCTCCGCAGCTCTTCGCCCCAGCGCAACGCCAATCCCAACGTGATCACCGCCAACAATCCGGACCAGGCGCGGTCGGCGGCCATGCAGGTCCTGGCTCGCTCGGGCAAGCTCGCGGACCTGATCCAGCGGGCCCAGGAGCAGCTCAAGGCAACTCCCGGTTCGGTTCCGCTTCACCAGACCCTGGCCGATTATTACAGGGCCGCGGGCCAGCGCGACAAGGCGCGTAACGAGGTGGTCAAGATCGTCGAGCTCCGGCCCGACGACGCGCCGCTGCGCTACCAGATTGCCGCCCAGCTTGCTCAGGAAGGGCAGGCCGCGGCGGCCATCGACCACTACAAGGCCGCGCTCAAGAAAGACCCTTCGCTGCTGAGCCGGAACTACTTCCAGGTCATGAACACATTTCAGCAAGCCAACAAGACCGATGAGTTCCTGGCGCTGCTCGACCAGATCGACCTCCGATCGTTGGGTCGCTCGAACGTGGTGAGCAACATGATCCAGAACATGCTCAACGACGAGAGTAAGGGTCCACAGGCCATGAAGCTGTTTCGCAAGGCCTGGGAGGCGTTTCCCGACGAACGGATGAACCTGGTCGCCGTGATCCGTCAGGATGCGTTCTGGCAGATGCCCGAGATGTACGACTACGCCCTCCAGGGGTTGATTCCCGACCGGGCCGGATCATCGCAATCCCCCTACGGAGAGTGGTACGCCTTCGAGCGCATCTTCTCCTTTAACGCGGATGGACGGGTCAACAGCATGGTCTCCAAGGTGCTGGACCTTGCCGTCAGCCAGAACCGGCTGGATGAGCTGATCGGCCAGATCGAGGCCGCCCGCAAGAAGTTTCCCGACTGGAAGCCGGGCAAGGCACTGCTGGCGCTGGCCTGTTGCCGTGCGGGCAAGTACGAGGACGCCAAGAAACTGGTGCGCGAGGTCGTCGCTCAGTTCAAGGACGAAGAGATGTCGAGTTATGTTCCCTGGGTGATCGGTTCCGAGCTCGAAAACCACGGTGCCACCCGCGACCTGTCCACGGTCGTCTACGAAAGCTGCCTGACCAGTCGCACCTCAAATCCGTATGCGTTCCTTCAATACGACAACAGCGCCGTCAAGCGGCTGGTGACCATGTACGTCACCGAAGGCCGCAAGGACGACGCCCGCCGCGTCTTGCAGGAGTACATGAAGCCCCGCGACTTTTCCAACTATCCGGAGGAATATGTTCAGCAGATGAGGACCGTCGGCCAGGCCGCGGCCGCGCGACAGCTCATCGAGCTGGGATTTGTGACCGACGCCGTGCCGCTCTACAACGCGGCGCTGGCGACCGCGGAATCCATGGCCCCCGATGCGCCGGTCTACTACATGGATCGCGATTCGATGCTGCAACAGATTCGCGATGGACTGAACCAGGCTCTCCAGGGCCTGAGCACGGAGGACCTGACACAGAACCTGATCAAGTTCCTCGGTCGCGGCCCCACTGCCGGGAAAGCCGAAGCTGGGAGAGACAAGACCAGGAGCGGCAACGAGACCCCAAAGCAGGCGGCCAAGAATCCGCAAGAGCGCATCGACATGGTCGTCATGATCTATCCCCGCGCCCTCGACAAGAGCGCGGTGCGGAGCATCTTTGACGAGTCGATCCAGGCCTGCGCCAAACAACCCGAGCGGCTCGCCGAGCTTGAAAAGCAACTGGCACAGTTGCGTCAAAGCGATACGAGCGATCTCTCGGTGGAGATCGCCTTGAGCCTGACCACCCTGGCCGAGGGCAAGCCGGAGAAGATCAAGGAGGCACTCGACCGGCTGAGCCAGGCGATGACCAAGGCACCGCTGGAGACGCTTCTGCCCGGCGCCCGTGCCAACGCCCGGCAACGAGCCGAGGCCTTGCGGCAGATTCCGCTCTGGCTGGTCGCGCGCCTGCTGGCGAAAGCCGGAGTGGAAAGAAACCGGCGACACGCTGGCCGCGGTCGCGCTCGAGGCAGCGCGTCGCCAGACGGACAATCGCTGGACGATGGCGATGCTCCGCGAAGAGGGACAGGCGGCGATCGACCACGGAGACCCGAAGACCGCCGAGGCCGCCTGGGGACAGATGCTCGACGCGATCATCGTCGGTGATTCAAAAACGAAGTCCAGGCAACCAGCAGGCGGTCCCGCCGGAATCGCAGTCCCTCCGCCGAAGCCCGTCGTGCCGGCCCCGGTGGCACCGTCGCGAAGGTCAGCCCCGGCGCCTGCCGGATCGGCGACTTCCGTTCCCGTCCGGCGCACTTCGTACCGTCCTCAGGACGCCCCGCCGCCAGCTTCCGCACGGCCGGTATCGCCACGCCGCCCTGCACGCTCGGCTCGACGAGCGACCGTCGGCCAGCCGGCTCCAACCGCTCGCGGCAACGTGCCGCTCCTGACCGTCGATCGCTTCGAACAGGCGATCCAGGTGGCCAGGCTGGCCGCGGCGAACGGCCTGTTCCCGCTCAGCGCGCGAGCCGTCCGCGAATCGCTCAAGGGAGGGCCTCCCGTGGTGGTCGAGCCCGCGCAGGGGGCAATGCGTAGCCGGGTCGTCATGATGCGCAATGGCGATCCGGAAGAGCCCCAAGATCCGGTGACTCCGCGCGTGGTGGCCCAGCTCACCGAGCTCGAAGCGATCTGGCAGCGCAAGAATGCACCCGCCGAACTCGTTTATGACACGCTTCGCCAGGTGGTGCTGCCCGCCGCGCGGCCCGCCGAGATCTTTCTGTACGCCCAGCCCATTAACCAAGGTGCGACCTCGCGGCCGCGCAGTGTCGGCGCCATGCTGGCTGCGTGGGCCTGTCGCGCCTCGCGCACCGAGCCGCTGCTGAAGTCGATTGAGGCTCGCAAGCGGCAGCCCATGGCCCAGCTTCCGGGAAGCATCCTCACGGCACAAATTGCCCTGGCCGCCGGTCACGACTCCGAGGCCAACGCGGCGCTCGGGGCCATTGCCGACCATTTGAAGCGCGACTCACTCCGCGCCACGGCCCAGCTTGCCCTTCAGGTCGCGCTACCGGGGCTTGATCGGGAACCGACCCGCAAGGCGGCTTGCCGCGTGCTCGAAGGAGCCGTGCGCAGGATTCGAGGGCCCCAACGCACGCGAGCCCCTGGGCAGCCTGATGCTGATCCTGGCACGTAATGAATTCCGACTGGGAGACACCGCGGCGGGGCGGAAGCGAATGGGCGAGTACCTGGACGTCATGGAACGGTCCATGAACCAGTATTACGGCGGAGACTACGCGCTTTACCAGCGCAAGGTCCAGCTTCAAAGAGTGGCGGCGGAGTTCGCGCGTGCCGGGCTCTGGACCGACGCGCTCGAATGGCTGGGCCGGTTTGTCGATGCCCCGACCTATAGCGGCGGCGACCCGACGCCCGGAGACGTTCTGACGCTGCTGGCCAGGCAATTGACGGGTAAGCCGGCCAGGGAACGGTACGAGGCCTTGAAAACCTGGTCGCTGCCGACGCCGACGCGGCGGATGGTCCGGCTGCTCGCGGCGCTCGTTCCCACCGATCGGCCGCCGGCCAGTTTTGACAAGCTGCAAGCGACCGGCAACGCGCCGCCGATCAGCAACGACTCCGCAAGCGGCCCGTTGATCAGCACCGCGACATCCCTGATCGACGCCGCGGTCGAAGCCGGCACACTCGAAGAGCTGGCCAAAGAGGCAAATGCGGCCGCCGCGGCGAAGGTCGAAAACGGCGAGGTCCTCGCGCTCCTGGTCGAGCTCGCCCGGGGCAAATCCCAGGGCGTCACGACGCAGATTCAAGCGCGACGGGCCGCATTGATCGAAGAGAATGCTGCGCCCGCTCCTGCCGATCCAGCCCCCGGATCGAGCACGGCCGGCCAGAAACCACGCGGCTTTGCCTGGCTCGATTATCTCGTGGCCCGCGCGGCACTCGACGCCAAGAGCCCCGACGCGCATGACCTGGGCTTGCTCATGCTCGAGGCTCTTGTCGAGCAAGCGCAAAAATATCAGAACCCTTCCGCGCTCGCTTGCCTGCATCATGATCTGGCCATCGAGCACGCACGGGCGGCCGGCATTCCCTCGATCGTGAGCCAATCCGAAAACGGCACGCCGCTCTGGCATGCGGCCAGTTACCACACCATGATCACGGCCGGAGACAGCATCACGCCCTCGCTCTGGGTCGGACACGAAGGACATGTGGCGCACATCACCGGACCCGAGCAGGATCTGCTCCTGTATGATTATCCGCTGACGGGCAATTTCGAGGTCTCGTTCCAGGCGCCCCAGGGTTCCTGGCAAGAGGCCGTGTGCTCCTTCGGAGGGCTCGTCGCCGAGCCGTTCTGGGTCTCCGATGTTTTCCCGGTTGGAGGCAGCGAAAGCTTGCCGATCGCCTGGAAACTGACCCGGTCCAACGACTTCAACGACTTCACCATCCAGGTCTCGCCCGCCAGGGTGCGATTCCTGGTCAACGGCCATCTGTTCTACGAGGACAAGGAGCCCAGCCCCACCAGCCCCTGGCTGGGCCTGTACACTCACAGGGAGCGGCAGACCGCGTGGCGAAACTTCCGTTTGAAGGGCACGCCGGTGATCCCCAGGGAGGTGAAGCTGTGCGTCGCCGACCGGCTTGAAGGCTGGGTCTCCAGTCTCTATGGCGAGACCCAGCCACCGCGACGGACCGGCATCACCACGGATCGGTTCGGCAACCAGATCTCGGTGGCACGCGGGACACGAAGGACCTCGAATACCGCGCCGGGGTCACCGCGCGCGAGCTTCGATCTGAACGACTACGACTGGTCGGCCCAGGACGGCGAGATCCGCGGCCGGCGGCTGTCAGGGCCCGTTTCCACGAAGAATCGGTACGTCAATAACGAGCAGGAATTCAGCCTGGCCACGGCCGCCGAGAGCGTGCTGACTTACTGTCGCCCGCTGCTCGATGGCGATTCGCTGGCTTACGAGTTTCGCCACGAGCCCGGCCAGGTGGACGTTCATCCCGCGGTCGATCGCCTGGTCTTCCTGCTCGAGCCTCAAGGGGTGCGGCTGCACTGGATGACCCGAGGATCGTCCGATGCGTCCGGCCTGGCCGCCGACAACGTGGCCGATGAGCCGGAAGCCCGGCGCGGACCCGCAACCTTGCCGTTGCGAGCCGGAGACTGGAACAGACTGGTGGTCGCGCTGCACGGTGACGTGATGACGCTCGAGCTCAACGGGCAGACGATTCTCGAACGCCGGCTCGAAGCCGGGAACAACCGCCAGTTCGGCCTCTTCCATGACAAGGACCGCACCGAGGTGCGAGTCCGCAACGTCGTGCTCAAGGGGCGCTGGCCCCAGACGCTCTCGGCCGAGGACCAGAACAGCCTGGTGTTCAACCCGAGCAGCGAGTCGGGCTCGGAGGCCGAGCGGCGTGCCCGCCATGCGGTGATCGGCGAGCCGCTCTTCTGTCGTCAGGCCGGGGAGATCCTGGCGTCGGCCCGCAAGCTCAAGCCCGAAGATCGCTACGCCGCCCTGGCCGACTGGGTCTTGCCTTCGAGCGGTCACCCGGTCTTCCGGCTCCAGGGCGTCTTCACGCCGACCGATCCGGTTCCAGCCCCGAGAGGAGACTCACCCGCGAAGGGCGGCGCTGGCTCCAAACCCGGGCCGATTCAGGTTCGGCAGCAAACCGGAGGAACGCTCGAGGCCCCTGCGCTCGAGCTGGTGGACACGGCGGAAAAGCTGGGAAAGCTGCCTGAGCTGGCCGATCGGGTGGCGAGTGCCCCGGCCGAAGGTGAAGTGAACCAGCGTGGCAAGCGCGCGCTTCAGGCCTTGATCGAGATCGCTCGCAACGACGATGCGGCGGCGGAAAAAGCGATGCAGGAGCTCGGGGGCCTGGTTGCGAAGCTGGGCCAGGAACAGCTCGCGTGGGCCCGCTGGCCCGAGCCGGTCGTCTGCTCGCGGGCCATCGAACATGCCCGGCTGCGCAAGTCGGCGCTCGCACTCCTGGAACCGGTGATCGGCCAGGCCCAGACGAAGACGGGCCAGACGATCCTCGACCGACAGTTCAAGAATTTGCGCTCGCGGGCAATCTTCCTGGACGAGCCAGGAAATGCCGGCAAACCGTTCGGCGCTGATCCCGACGCCGCGCCCTGGGCTCGGGTGACCCATCCCAGGGCCGAGACCCGCGGGACTGGCAATCCGATTCCCCGGTGGACCATGAAGGACGGTCAGATCGACCACTACCCGGGCCATGAGAACGACTTTTTCTATCTCTCGATTCCCCTGCGGGGCGAGTTTCAGCTCGACTGCGAGCTGACGTCGTTCAACTGGCGCGAGATCCGCGTTTCGTACGGCGGTTCGACCGTGGGATTGAAGTACGACCTCAAGCACATCGAGCAGTTCCAGTATGGCCGCTACTTGAAAGAGATCACGCTGGTGCCTCCCTTCACCAGGATCGGCGACTGGTATCCGTTCCGGCTGGTCGTCAAATCGGGGAGAATGAGTACGTTTATCGATGGACGAAAGATCCACGAGGCCCCCTTGGCGGCCGAGTGCGACCCGTGGCTGGCCTTCTACGCGATGGGCCATCTTTACGGCGGTGCGCGGAAGATCAAGATCTCGGGAAACCCGGTGATCCCCGAGCGGGTCAACCTCAGCGCCCTGTCCGACCTGACCGGCTGGCTCGCCGATTATTACGGCGAGTCGGTGGGGAGTAACGATGCCGACTGGGACAGGCGCGGGGATGAGATCCAGGGCCGCCTGCGCACCGATTCCGCGGGCATGAAGCTGGAGAGCGTGCTCCGCTATAACCGCCCACTCCTGGAGGACGGCGAGATCGACTACGAGTTTTATTACGAGCCCGGCAAGACGATGGTCCACCCGGCCGTCGATCGCCTGGCCTTCCTGCTCGAACCCGACGGCGTCAAGATTCACTGGCTGACCGATGCCCAGTTCGACCGGTCGGGTCTCAAGCCCGACAACACGGCCGCCGAGCCTGAAAACGCGCGAGGCCCGGCGTCACTGCCCCTGAAACCGAAGGGCTGGAATCGCCTCACGCTGAGCCTGGCCGGCGATCGTGTGACTTTGCGTCTCAACCAGGTCGAGGTCTACTCACGCCTGCTTGAATCCACAAATCAACGCATTTTCGGGTTCTTCCATTACGGCGACGAGACCAGCGTCCGCGTGCGGAACGTCGTCTACTCCGGTCGCTGGCCGCGCAAGCTGCCCGAAGCGTTGACACAGGGTTCGCCCGGTGGCGATTTCAAATCGAAATAGACCACTGCCTCTCCAGGATTGAGCAGAGAAAACTTCTGCCATACCTGGAAAGCTTTCGCCAATACTCGGGTTTCGAGCGACTGTCGCAAAGCTACCGGGTGGACTTGTACTTCAGCCCCGACGGGGCGGCGGTGAATACCAGTGGGCGTAAGCCCCAATACCGTTGAATGAGCCACAAGTCACTATGCTGGAGGCATTTCTGGCTCCCTCTCCCGTTGCGGGAGAGGGTCGGGGCGAGGGGGATGGGGGCACCACCGATGGCTTGGTTCACAGACTCTGGCCGAATGAATCACCCCTCTCCCTACCCTCTCCCGCGAGGGGAGAGGGTGAATTAAGTCTCGACCTCCCAGGGCTTTACGGTTCATTCAACGGTATTGGCGTAAGCCCCTGGGATGAGGCGAGGTTCCACCGCCCTTCGGTCAGCCCCAACGGGGCGGCAGTCGCGCGGTCACTGCCGCCCCGTTGGGGCTTGTGAGGTTCGCTGTCCCCGGGCTTTCCAGGGTCTCACGACCCTGGCTATTCACGACCGCCCCTCCGGGGCTCGAAGATAACCCGGTAAGCTTGCTATAGACTCCGTTTCGAACCCAAAACGGCTTTTTTTTTGCGGGCTGGCTGGAATATGCCACCCGGGTTCTTCGGTTTTTCCTGCTTTGGGACGTAACCCTTGTTTGGTAAACTTGTTAGGTAATACCGTCGAAAGGCAATGTCCGTTTTGGTGCAAATAGGAAGTCTCGGCGAATGACGTGAGTTGGTAGAGAATATAGCGATTTTAGGGATCAGGAAGGGTGGTTAAGTTACAGTTTAATAAAACGCCTGGCTCCAACCATTGCGGCGCGATTGCGAGACATGTTAGGCTCACTTTCCGGCTTGGCGCTGCAAGATCAGCTCATTGACGGTCGAAGTCGACCGGCCGGAGGCGGAAGCGATGAGGCGCACCAGATTCCGATTACGCATCAATCAAGAAGTGCGGGAGGCTGACATCGTGGTCGGCACCCGGGCACAGTGGGAATCGTCAGATTTTGCGTCGGCCCCGGGATGGTCCATCAACGTCCAGCGGGGGCAGATCATTGCGATGCGGATCGTTGGAGGGGGGAAGCGTTATATTCCCCAGAATCTCAAGCTCAAGATTGGCGGTGCCGGCTAGGTTTGCGCCGTCGAGGGCCGACGACGCAGCGGCCGAGGCCGATCCGGGCGACCGCACCGGTCGGTCCATCACGTAATCTTCGAGCATGTCAAGCGCATGGCTGGCGACCCGATCACCAAGTTCGGGTTCGAGCCGCGTCAGCCAGAAGAGGATGGCGTTGACGACGTGGCCATCGGCGAGCTTGCTGCCCAGATAATCACGTTTGAGACCGAGCCGAATGCGCAGTGTTCCCAGGTCAGCCTTGAGCTGGTCATTGCTCTGGTAGGAAAGCTGCGAAGACTTGTTAAGCTTTCTTGCCATGTCAAAGCACGGATGGACTTTTAACGTTTCTTACGTTTGACCGAATTTTCTAGAAGTCTAGAAAAGAATTTCTTACAAATTCTAGAATTTGGTTGTATTCTCAATTTGGGCATTCTATGGCACACCCCCTCAAGAGGAGGAACATGGCTGCAACCTTTCGCCAAATTGAAAAGGAAAACCCAGGAGGTCAGATCCCGGTTGCCTTGAGCCGTAAGCTACGTCGACTCGCCGGAGAGCACCGACGCAGCCTCAGCAGCATGCTGACCGAGGCTGTGGCCAAGGGACTGGGTGAAGACCCTCGCGACTTTGGGCTACCAGAGTCCCCGATTTTCACACCATCCCCGAACTAGCAAACCCGCCTCTCTACTGCTATCGGTTTAGCTTACCTAAACCACAAATCTATTTTTGTTTGAATAATTTCGACAGTCCCAAGGAGGGCGTACCGACGAAGGTACGCGCAGACGATGTTGTCCATCGACTATTCCGACCCCCATCAGGTGTTCAACCGGTTGGCTCAGATTCAGCATGACACGACCAAGCGCATGCGAATCATTGAGGCAATGACGAACGCCCAGACTCTGGCGGATCAAGAATTTGACAAGCTCGAGAGAGTCGCGCTGGCCTATCTGGCTCCCAAGGATTACCCGGTTGTCACGGCGACCGCCTACGAGGAGCAGCATTTCGTTCGCCAATCGATCGACTACTGCCTGACGATCGTCAACAGCTCTGTTGTGATGAAGCCACATCTCAGCGTTTGCGACTTTGGCAATCTGACCGACCAAGAAATCACGGCCGCCCTGGAAAGCTCCGAGTGAAGGCGGACTACACGTTGGCGGCACAAACTAGCGAAACCTCGTGGAGCATAGGACATCTCGAATGACAGGTCAACTCGAAATTACCCGCGTTACGATCGCCCCGCCCCAGCCGACTGATCCGCCCGAGCTTCTTTGTCATGCCAGCATCGTGCTTTGCGGCTGCTTTGACGTTCGTGGAATCCGTCTGGTCAGGAATCCGGCTGAGGGCCGAGCAAGAATTCGCTTTGCTTCGACGCCGCGGACCGGTTCGGCGGGTTTCGCCTACTGCCGCGACCTGGTCTGCTCAACCAACCCGGTCACGCGCTCGGTGATCGAGTGGGCTGTCTTGCGAGCCTATCGCGACTGGTTCGAGACCAACGTGGCGAATGCACCCGTTGACGATGTTCTGGTCAAGGAGCTCGGGTCATGAAACGGCGATCGAAACTCACCCCGGACCAGCAGCAGCAGGTCGCACTGGCGCTTCCTCGCGCGCTGGTGGTCGCCCGAAAGCATGCCCGGTGGTACGGACCGAAGCTCGACTTCGAGGGCGCAGTGGCGCTCTGGCTCTGCCAGCAGATTGCCAAGTTCGACCCGTCGAGAAGCGACCTGAAGTCGTGGGCAAGCTGGCAAGCGCGGTCGGCCTGCTGGGAGCTGTTGCGCCTGGAAGTGCCTCAGAAGAGCCGCAGGAAGCATTTCCGCAAGGCTCGGTTTCTGAGTCTTGACGCGGTCCTGGAACCCGACGGCCAGCCGCTCTCGGCGCTCCTGGCGGACCGTGCCGGAGAGCCGGACGACCCCGAGGATGACAGGCAACTGCTGCGCGGCCTCGACACCCGAACCCAGACCGTGGTCTGGAAGTCGATCGTCGAGGAGGTGCCTCTGAAGGTGATCGCCCAGATCCTGGGAATGTCCGAGTCACGGATCTCCAAGTTACGAGCCACCGCCATCAGCTTCCTGCGTCAGCGCGCAGCGCCTGAGCAGGAACGACTCGCCCCTCTTCCTGGAGCACCGGCATGAAAGCAACCCTTGATTCAAGGGGCCGGAGGCGTGCGCCCATGATCGGCTACACGTCTTCGATGCCCCTTTTTGACAATCCGCGCGTGGCTCTGCAACTGGCGCTAGGGGTATCGACGAATATATCTATAGACGAAGCCGATGTGCCCCGGCTGTCGGCACATCACCGGTTGATCCTGGAACGGCTTGCCCAAGGCCCGGCGACCAACCTCGAACTCGGCGCGATCTGCCAGCGGTTCGGTGCGCGGCTGCACGAGCTCAAACGGGCCGGCCACCCCTGGCTGAAACGACCGGTCAAGGCGGGAGTTTACGAGTACCGGTTGATCCGCGCGGATTCGAGGTAACCCCTGTGCAATACGTGCCTCTGTGGACATGCATCCTCAAGTCCAGAAAGGTCGGAGGCCTTCCTCCGGACCTCTTTCGATTCTGGATCTTATGTCTGGTCTCGGCCCAGGAGCACGACCATCGCCGGGGGACCTTGCCCAGCCTGGACGACCTTGCCTACAGCCTGCACATGGAGACGAGCGAGGTCGCGGTTTTCATGTCACAGCTTGTCACGCGTGACTTCGTGACCGATCGCGATGGAGTCTACGCGATTCACGATTGGAGCGACTGGAAACAACTGCCTGATCCGACCTCCGCCGAGCGGAAACGCCGGCAACGGGCCAGAATCGCGAAATCTCCGTGTTCTGGTCATGTCACGCATGAACCTCACGTCACGGGTGTCACGGCAGACACGGATGTCACGGTGACGAGAGACGTCACGGACGTCACGGAAAGTGGCGATGTCACGCGCTATCAGAGCAGAGCAGAGCAGAGCAGTACAGAAACCCCCCTTTCCCCCAGGGGAGCGGAGCGCGCCTGGAAAGCGGCTGTGCCTTCGCCTGTAAACCCGCCACCCGCAATCCCTGAGCTCGAGCGGGTGGCTTCCCTTGCCGCGGAACTTTCCGGGGACGTCGCCTGGTCGATCTGGGTGAACTCCCAGGCGAGGCTGGGCCATCCCCTGCCGGCAATCGAGCAGGCCCTGAACGTTTGCGTGAACAAGGGCAAGTGGTCGCGAGAACTCGCGGCGGGCGTTCTGCGCCGGCTGGCGAGCGAAGGCTACCCCGAACCCGCGAAGCCCAGCGTCGTGGCCCGCCCGGGAGAGTACAGGTCGCAGGCCAAGGCTTACAAGATCATTCCAGGACCATAACATGAACACGTCGACGCATTTCTCGAAAGCCGCTTACTTCAACGACCAGCGTGACCGCTCCGAGGTGGAGCGAGTCTCCCGCGACTGTCCGTTCTGCGAAGGCAACGGGATGGTCACGGTCTATCATCCCACGTTTACCGACGATCCGGTCGGCCAGGCGGCTGATGGCCGCCGGTATCCGACCGCGATCGCCGCCCACTGCCGGTGCGACGCCGGCAACTGGATCAGGGAGCGGGTTCCTCCCGAGCTTCAGGCCCGCATTCCTCGTGTCGAGGATATCTGTCTGGGCCGGTCGCGCTGGTTGCTCATTCCGCGCGGCGCGGAGCACGACATGATTTTTCCGGATCGGCCCGCGACACACGACGACTTCGTCCGGCTCGTGAAGCGGCCGCCCCGTCCGGCCCGACAGACCGCCGCCCAGATCGCCGCGGCACTGCGGCAGCGGCCGGCCGCGAAGATCGCGTCCCGCGAAGCCTCCCCGGTGGCCGGCAGCCGCTAACACAGGGCCGCTTATTGCGCATCGACCCAAAGTGAGGTCAACGTGGACTTGTCTCGCTTGACACTTGGCGGGCCGTTCATACCAGCCCGAAACGTCAGCGAGGGTCCACCGAGATCGACGCGGGGAACGGGAACCCCCTCGCCGACGCTTCGGATTAGTATGTCGTGCCGGCCTGTCACTTCGTCAACGCAAGAAACGAGGGCTTGGGGACGATGCCATTCATTGCGCGTCGACCATAACGTATCTCCTGGGCAGACAAGCATTTGGATTGCTAGCTGACGACATTTTTGAATCAATCCCGTGTTTCGACCATACATTAAATATAGTGATGACTTGAGCTTCGCCTCGTTGAACTCGAGGAAGCACACCCGGCCCGCGAGCGTTCCGTCGCCGTCTCAATTCCGATCGCACCGCAGCGGGCCTCGACATGCTCACGCACCGTTACTCGCGGAGGTGATTCTTGGTTATCCGGTCATGGATCTGCGCAGCGATTCTTTCGCTTGCTTCGACCGCCTGGGCGCAGTCACCCCCCGCCACGATGGTCTACCCGGCGGGTCAATACCTTGTGACCACGCCCGCCCCGACTTCGATTTCGTGGACCGGTTCGTCGGTCACGATTTCCTGGGCCGCCGCGACACCCGCGCCCGGCCCGCCCGCTCCACCAGTGCCCACGCCGGCACCGGTCCCGCCCGCTCCGCCGGAAGCTCCGCACGTACCCGAGATCGTTGGCACGCTGTATGTGATCCAGCTCATCGATGGTGCACCCACTCCGGCCCAGCAGGCGCTTGCCGGCTCAAAGACGATTCAACCCGCCCTGACCAAGTTGAACGCCTACTGGTATTCCTGGACCACGAAGTCTCCGGAGGCCGCCTCCTGGCTGAGTGATCACGACGTCAAAGCTACGGGTTTCCCCGCGCTCTTGCTTGTGACGGCCAACGGCGCGGGCAACGCGGTGCTCAGTTACGTCACAAAGCTGCCCGAAACCGAGGCCGATGTCCTGGCCCTCGTCGCGGCGGCCCGAACCAGAGGGGGCAAGTGATGCCGCTCAAGTCCGTCGAGATTCAAGGCCGCAAGTGGATACTTGGCCGTAGGGCTCCCGCAAGCCAGGAGCGAACATTCCTCACCGGCCAGAGGCTGCTCGGCTCGACCGTGCCGGCCCCGCCCAGCACCATCGCGATTCCCGGATCGTGCGCCAACGGCCTGGCCCAGACATTCATGAACACTCAGCTCGGGTGTTGCGTGATCAGCCACCACGCCCATTTCCTGGCCAATATCACCAGCCAGAACGGGCAAGCCACGCCGTTCATCTACTCCGACGCGCAGATCGTCAAGGACTATTCCGCGGTCGGCGGCTACAGGCCCGGCAATCCGTTCAGCGATCAGGGATGCGATATCGCGACGGATCTCTCGTACCTTCAGAGCACCGGCTTCGCGGACGGGTCCAAGATTCTCGGCTCGATCGACGTTGATCCGACCAATCAGGTCGCGTTGCAGCAGTCCGTCTGGGTCACCGGAGGTGTCTGCTTCGGGATCGCGATGCCGGACGCCTGGATCAACCCCGCCCCGCAGCAGTCCGGGTTCGTCTGGGACGTGGCCGGCCGCCCCGATAACTCCAACGGTCATTGTTTCGAGGGCTTCGCGTACCCGACTTCCCAGGGTATTGCCATCGCCACGTGGGGGATGGTCGGCACCATCACCTGGGCCGCGATCGCCAAGTACGGGGCGGCATCGGCCAACGGCGAAGTGCACAGCTACGTCAACCCGGCGATGGTCAACAAGACAACCGGCCTGGCCCCGAACGGACTCAATCTGAATCAGATTTGCACGTACTTCAATGCGATGGGCGGCAACGTCGTGGTGCCGCCGGCACCCACTCCCACTCCCACTCCAACCCCGACCCCCACACCGACGCCGGGGCCGGTCAGCGTGAACGTACCGTTTGGCGTGTACAACCTTACCATCAGCGGCACGCCCACGTCACCGACTCCCACCCTGACGCCTCCCTCGCCGGTCACCGTGTCATGGGCCGGACAGACCCTGGTGATCTCGGCGACGATGGCCGCCAACAACTGAATCAACGATGGCCGCCAGCGTTCCGCGGCCACGCCATTTGAATCAACGATGGCCGCCAGCGTTCCGCGGCCACGCCATTTTTGCTCGACAACGTCTTTTCCCAGTCACACGTTTCCAGTCCCTGGAACTGTTGAGGCAACCATGCCCGAGCCCGTTTTTCTGCCGCGCAAGTTGATTATCCCTGGTCTTAAGAAGGTCACCGTGACCCCCCAGGCGGACGGTTCAATCGACGTCACGGGAAACTTCGCGACCGGCACCATGAGCGTGTCCGGACCCATGTCGTTCAGTGTGAGCGCTCTCCTGAAGCTGCTGGGCGACATTGCGACGGACGTCCCAACGCTGATTGCCGACCTCACGGCTGTTTTTGCATCGCCCCCCCCGGTGCCGCCCTCGGCTCCGAGTTCACCAACTCATTGAGGATGCCATGACCGGAGTTCATGTCTCAACCGCTGCGCTTCTGGTTGCCCTGGGCGAGCTTCTCACCGCCATCGGCCAGAAGAATGCTCCCGCGTTTTATTCGAGCGTCACTGCGATCCTGGCTTGCTTCTTGCCGTCGGTCCTGAGCTGGCTGACGCCCACCAAAGGCCCCGAGGTTCCGAGCACCGCCTCATGAAGACCCTCTCCCAACAACACCTGGCCGCCGTGATCCTGATTGTGCTCAGCGTCGCACTTTGGTTTTACGATGACTGGATGTCATGGACCGGCCAGGGCGAGGAGACGAGACTCTCCATGTTAGTTCTGTGGGTCACCTTGCACGCGCCGGTGACCTTCGTGATCTTCGTCTTCTGGGCCGGCATCGTCGTCGGCCACCTGTTCTTACCGCCGCTCCCCATGACGGCCGACAAGTCATGACCCACATCCGTACTCCGAATGTCCCCTGGCAGGTCTCATGGGCCGGTGGCCAGTGGAATATCGCGCCAGGAACGCGGGTCCGGGTCATCAAGAGAAATCTTGCATGGGGTGCCGCGAAGGTTGAGTTTCCCAACCCATCGCCGATTGCACGACCAGAGGTCATCTTCGCCATCGTTCCCTGGAACGATCTTGAGAGTCATACAAGCCTGGTGGCCGGATGAACTGGCAGTGGATCTTCGGCTTTCTCGTCGGGTTTGGGTGCGGCCTGGCGATCGAGGCGTGGCGGGATCGCTCCCGCCCGTCTCGTTACCTGGAAAGTTGAGTCATGCACGACCGCAATATCCTTTTTGTCATTGGTTCGAGTACAGGATTCAGCGTCGCCGCTTTCGTGGAATTCCTGAGACACGTGAACATGGGCAGTGCATTAGCTTTGATCGGGTCGATCGTCTCGACGGGTCTGGCCTGGTACATCACGCGGCGCACCGAATTGGTGCGGGCGGAGATCGAACGCCAGCACCAGCTTCGTCAGGCGGCCCGCGACGAAGATCTGGCCGACGCGCTTGCCGCGATCCGGAAGCACCAGATCAAAGATACGGCGGAGAGACATCTATCATGACCGCGCAGGACCACGGCCCGACGAACGTCTCTGGCGAGCAGGCCCGCAGCCTGTTCTTGACCCATCCGCGGTGGCCCCGCTTTCCGGCCGCGTGCGAGCGGCTGAAGCACCACCCGATCGGCCCGGCGCCGCAACCGCAACCGCGCCTGGGCACCCCGGAACCGGCTCCGATGGTCGACCTCGAGCCACACGCCAATTACCTTGAGAGCCCGTAAATGGCCGTCGACGAGAAGCTTTTCGGCAAGACCGTCGAGGAGCAGGAAAAAACCGTCGCCGAACTGGCGCTTACAGGGTTGAACGACGGTGACATCGCCCTGCTCTGCGGCTGCGGCGAAAAAACACTGCTCCGGCGGTTCTCCAGGCTGATCGCCAGGAAACGGGCGGAGCGAAGGAAAACACTTTACAACGCCCAGAACGAGCTGGCTCTCAGCGGCAACGCGACGATCTTGATCTGGCTCGGAAAAGTCGAGCTCGAGCAGACCGATAAGAAGCCGAAACCCGAGCCCTACTCCGCTTACCTTGAGGCCATGGATCTTGCCAGTGCCGAGCACGACAGCGCGAATCCGGACACACCTCGATCGAGCGAGGAATGACCCCAATTACTTCAACGACGTCTGTCTTGGCCGGCCGCCCTACTGGAGCCGGCAGATCGACATGTGCCGCGCCGTGGTCGACCACCGCGTCACGGCGGTTTACTCGGGTAACAGTATCGGCAAGGACTACTGGATCGGCGGACTTGTCGCCTGGTGGCTGTACACGCGGAAAGACTCGCTCTGCATCGTCACGGGACCGAGCCAGACTTTGCTGGGGACCGTCACCTGGAAGGAGATCAAGCGTGCGATCGCCGGTTGCCGGCTGCCGTATCGGCCGCGGATCTCCAGCGGCGTCAAGACCAGCCCCGCGGTCGTCGAGATGCAGCCGGGATGGCAGGCGCTGGGCTACTGCACGACCAACGTGGAGAGGGCCAGCGGCCAGCACGCCAAGGAGCTGCTGGTGATCGTGGAGGAGGCATCCGGAGTCGATGACGAGATCTGGGACGCCATCGAGAGCCTGAAGTACACGAAGCTTGTCGCCATTGGCAACCCGATCCGCGCGGAGGGTCGATTCGTCGATCTGATCCGGCAGGCGGAAACGGATCGGAGAGAAGCCATTCCGCCGTGCAAAGCCGTCTGTGCCATGCGAATTCCGAGCACCGAATCACCCCACGCCGACCTTGATGAATCGCCCTATGGACTGGCCGACCGCACCTGGCTCGAAGCCTGCTACAGGCGTTACGGACGCGACTCGCTCTGGGTCCGCAGCCATATTCGGGCCCAGATTCCGGAAGTCTCGTTTGATCAGCTTATTCCTTCAGCGTGGATGGATTACGCAACCAGTGTGGAACGCCCGTTTCTGGCTCCGACTCACCCTGTTCATCGCACTCGCCGCATCGCGGTCGACCTGGGCGAAGGTGTCGGCCGCGACTCGACGGCCATACTTGTGAGGGACGACATTGGCATCCTCGATCTTGTCTCCGGGAATAGTTTATGTCTGGCTGATGCAGCGGAAGAAGTCGCGCGGCTTGCAAGACACTGGTCCGTCGACGTCTCCCGGATCAGCTACGACCAGCTCGGAGTCGGCCGCGACTTCCGCAACCACCTCGTCCGCCGCGGACTTGGCGACGCCGTCGGCTACGCCGGCAGCGGCAGGCCCCAAGACCGCAAGGTCTTCACCAACCTCCGGACGGAAGCGGCCTGGAAGCTCCGCCGCCGGCTGAACCCCGACTGGGCCCTTGACCCCGGTGCGCCACTCGCCTCGCGACAGCATCCGTTCCACATTCCGTCCATGGCCTGGTGGCCGCTGCTCCGGGAAGACCTGGAAGCACTGACGTACGACCTGGTGGGAAATCACACCCGATTGATCAGGAAAGAAGACCTCCTCGTCCGGCTCGGGCGTTCGCCCGATCGGGGAGACGCCTTGATTCAGAGTTTCGCGCTATGAACACAAATGGAATCTTTGTGTTTGAACCGGAATCCTGCATCTCCGCGCTGGAGATCTGGATTGGGGTTCCGACCTTTCCGACCACTGAGCAAGAGCATTGATCACGGTTCGCGGATCGCTTCCTCCTGACGACACGACACGACACGACATGGCTGACACCGACCCACGTCTGTTTCCGGCGACACCGAACGTCGGCTCCTCGATATCCAGCGATGACAAGAGCTGGATCATCAAGGAAGTCGAGTCCGGGCTACGTAATCATCGGCCGCGGCTGGCGGCGGCGATCGAGAACCAGGCGTTTTACGACCTGGAATCGGACCGCTACCAGCCGCGGCGCGAGGCGGAGACCGAGTTTGACTTTGCCGGCCGCCCGCACCGCCAGTCAGGCTTTGTGCAGCAGGCCGTCGACCGGCTCTGCGAGCACACCTACAACCCGGGTCCGCTGCGCACCGTGGTGGGCGACGGGCTGGCCGACAGCCTGCTCGCCCAGGTCTACGAGACGGCCCATATCGATTGTATGATGATCCACGCCGAGGCCCAGGCCACGCTCAACGACGTCTGTGCCATCCAGGTGAGGTGCACCAACGATCCCGACAGGCCCGTCGATCTTCAGCTCTGGGGTGGCGACGAGTTCACGGTTTTCACCGATCCGGACGACCCGCGCAAGCCGTTCGGTGTGGTGACCATCGACCGCTACAACGAGCGGACGCGGTACCGGCTCTGGTTTGAAGACGAGGTGCGCACCTTCTTCACCGATCAGTACAGCAGCAACAGGACCTCCGGGGCCCGGGTCGCCAGGGAGACCATGACGGCCGAGAAGAACACCTACGGCTGCATTCCCTTCGCGTTCGTCCACTATCGCGCTCCCGTCCGCCAGTTCTGGACCCCGGGTCCGGGGACGTTTCTCCGCAAGGCCGAGCTCCGGATCAACGATCGGCTCTCCGAGATCGACGAGCTGATCATGAAGTACAGCCGGCCCATCGGCGTGTTCAAGAACGTGAGCCCCACGTTCAACCCGGAAATCGGCCCGTCACGGTTCCTGCGGCTCTGTCGCGGTGGGACCGGCTACACCGGCGAAGGCTTCGCCGACGGCGGAGAACCCACGGCCGAGTATCTCCAGGCCAGACTGGAAATCGAGTCGATCTGGATGGATCTCGAAAAATTCATGAAGCAGGTCGCGACGGCCGTCAACCTTCCCTACACGGCCCTCGAGCTCGAGTACAGCAACGCCGCATCCGGCATTTCGCTGATCATTCAGTCCGCGCCTCTGCTCACGCGAGCACGGCAACGAAGGCCGATTTTCCAGATGGCCGAGACCTACCTGGCCAAGGTGATCCTCACGGCGTGCGGCCATCATTACGGCCATACCGAACTGCTCGAGCAAGTGCCCCAGCTCAAGCTGCTGCTGGCCTGGCCAGAGCCCCGCGTCCCGATTCCGGGTTCCGACCGCAACAAGTGCGACGAGTGGGAGATCCGCGTCGGCATCAAGTCACGGATCAACGTCTGCATGGAGCGGTACGGCCTCTCCCGCAGCCAGGCGCTCGAGCACATCAAGCAGGTCGCGCACGACGAGGAAGAAACCGCCGGGATCACGCTGGACAGGCAAGAGCCGGCCGCTCCGCCCGTGAATGACGTGGCAGACGTGGTCAGCAACGACGATCTGCCCGTTGAAGAAGAAGTGGCCGGAAGCCCACCAGACTGAGCAACCATCATCCCCAAGCTTACCGCAACGTATTCGTAGATGTCGTGACATGGAGAATCATAAACCACGTATCGTACATTCCGCCAGGTTCATCCCTCGAACCTGGTAACTCGCCGGGCGGGGATCGTGGGCCCCGCCCGGCCCCTCTCGACTCAATCGTGGCTGATCGAGGGTGGCTCTGTACCGTGGCGCGTGGCGAGTCACGGAGACCACCTCGGCCAACTGGCCAACCGACGTCTCTTGCCAGCCGCCGCCGGCAACCCTGGAAGACAATGCCCGACGAACCAGACCTCATTACCCCGGAAACCAGTTCCATGGCATCTGAAACCACAGCGCTTGATATCTTGCAACGGCAGGTAGAGAGCTTGACCACGCAGCTCCAGAAGCTTGTTTCGGAGCGCGACGAGTACCGCGAATCGCTGACCAGAACCAGCGAAGAGCGTGACGCTCTGAAAGCCAGGGTCGCCGCGCCGGACGCCCAGGCCGCCCGGATCTCGGAGCTCGAGTCGACCATTCGCGACCGCCAGCACTACGACCGCTTTGCCGAACTGGCCAAGGGCGCCAGGGCCAAGGAAGCCGCTCTCAAACATCTCTGGCAAGTTTCCGGTTACAAACCCGAGGCCGACGAGATCGACGAGAAAACTCTTGGCAAGCTGGTCGACCGCCTGCGTCAGGAGGCCGCCTACGCCTTTGACGCCGGGGAAGACGACCATGGCGCCGGCCGCGCGGCCAGTGAAGCAGTCAAGGCCCGATCCGGTCTCGAGCTCCGCAATACCCCCGTGCCGGCCGGCGGTGGCCGGTCGAGCCGGAATCTGGGCGGCGACGGCACGATCATCACGGCCGAGATGAGGGCAGACCCCAGGTTCATGCTCGATCCTCGCAACCGGGAACTGATCGCGGCGGCCGCCAAAGAGGGCCGTTTCCGCTAGTGTTCAGAGTCCAGCGGCCAGTGGTCAGCAGCCAGTGGTCAGCAGTCCGCAGTGAGTGGCCTGTGGCCACCTCCTCGTTCCTTCATCCCCTTCTCGGGCCATTGGCCGCTGGCCGCTGGCCTGTTCCTCCCTCGTACTCCGCGTCTGGCGCTGACCAGGCCTCGGTCACGGGGTTCCTATGAAAGGTGACGTCTGTGCCTAACAATTTTTCTGCTTTTTTCGAGACTTTGGTTGCGGGCGCGGACGAGTACAACCGCGCCAAGGTCGGTCGTACCGCCTTGCTCGACTCCGTGTACAAGGATGTCAAGCCGGAGGCCGCCCGCATTGGTAAGACAGTCGATGTTTACTTCCCGGACACCGGTCCGCTGCAAGCGATCAACGACGGGATGTTGAGCGCGACCTCGGTCAACCCGAACTACATCCCGCTGGTCTTCCAGACCCGGGCGGGTGCCGCGTTGCAGTTCCAGGACTTCGAGCAATGGCAAACGTCCGTCGATCTGGCCCAGAAGTTCTTTGATCCTCTTTACAAGCGAGCCAAGGAGTTCTTGAACGGTCAGATCGCCGCGCTCATCAACACGAACAGCTTCAACAGCAACGCTCCGATCATCGGTGCGGCCCAGGGCGAAGTGCAGGTCGCCGACCAGCTCAACGCCTGGAACGTGCTGGCCGATCAGAAGGTTCCGCTGGAAGATTCCGACAAGCTGCGTCTGCTGGTGCACAACAACGTGTACCAGAAGATGCTCGGCGACTCGGCGTGGGTCCAGGAGAGCCTGGTCTCGGCCGCGATCGCCCGCGAGGCTCGCGAGACATCGCACCTGGCGCATGCCTTCAATTTCCAGCCGGTGTGGGATCAGCAGATGCCGACCGCGACCGGCACGATCCTTTACGGCCAGGTCTCGGTGGCCAACGGCTCGGCGACCGTCACCGGCCTGAACACCGTCTTCACCCAGCAGTTGACCGCCGGTGTCTCGTACCTGACCTTCGGCAACGACCCGACCAAGACGCAGTACAAGGTGAGCGCGGTCAACAGCGACTCTTCGATCACGCTGGCGACCAGCTTCGCGGGCAGCACGGCGACCACCTCGGCGCGGCTGCAGACCGTTCTGTCTGGCACGGTCACCGTGACGACCGGTTCGGCGACGGTCACCGGTTCGGGCACCGCGTTCAACTCGGCCCTGTCGGTGGGCCAGTGGCTGGTCTTCTCGGCTGATCCCACGGCCACGCCGTACCAGATCCAGTCGATCGCGTCGGCCACCAGCCTGACCCTGACATGCACGGCCGGAGCGGCCGCCAATGGATCGGGCCAGACGGCCACTGTCAAGAGCTACACGAACCTCGCGCTCCACGAGTACGCCATCGCCCTGGCCCTGCGGCCGATTGCCACTCCCGCGGAGGCCCGGAACGTTGTTGACGTCAGCTACATCGACCTCCAGGGCATTCCGCTCCGCGTGATGGTCAGCTACGTCCACATCTACCAGGCCCTCTTCGTGACGGTCGACTTCGGCTACGCCCTCGGAGTGATCCGCCCCGACTTCGGCGTGATCATCCAGTGCTAATTCGGGATTCTTCCAATGCGGGATGGGGAATGCGGAGTCGTATACAGGTCATTGAATTCATTCTGAATTCCGGATTCCGGATTCCGAATTCCGCATTCTTAGGAGTGCCAGCATGTACCCGAGCCTTGGGCAGCCCCAGCCAACATTCGACCAGTACGGAAACCAGTGCAGCGTCAGTCCGCTGGTGACGCGATCCACGGCGGGGGCACTGGCTCCCGGCCAGGCGATTTTCTCCTGCGACGGCCGCATCGGCACGACGACCAGCTCTGGTGTCACGGTTCCACTCGTGAAGGTCCCGCCCAACATGGTGCTGTACATCACCGATTTCTGCTGCTCGACGGCGGGAACCTCGGAGGTTGATGTTCAGCTCCAGTCCGGAGCCATTCCGATTGACCGGGCATCTGTCTTCAACACGTCGCCAGCGGCTTACCTGCACGAGACGCAGCCGATGGCAATTCCCGGCAACACATTGAACCTCGTCCTGGGTCAGACGACGGCCAACCAGTACGTGAATTTTTTCGTCGCGGGTTACTTCCAGGCCTTCGGCCAGTAACCGAACGGTGGGAGTAATCCGTCGGACGCGGGCGGAGCAGGTCCACACCTGCAAATGGCCGGCTTGCCCGCATCTACGAACTCGCTCACTACCGACAACGCCCCGCTGACTACCGGAGATTCCTATGCCAGTCACGATCAGCCCTGTCGCAGGCGATGGAGTGGGAGCCCCTGCGATCCGGGCCAATATCCAGCTTCCCGATTCCGGGACGACGATCAGCGTGCAGGGGATCTACGTCCCGCCTTCGATCGGCCGGTCTCCCCAGGGCATCACATCCCCTGTGAGCTTTTCTGGCACGGTCAACAGCCCCGGTGTTCCAGGCTCCGGCACCAATTACTGGATCACCGAGGTGAACACCACAACGGGCACACTGGCGGTGAAGACGAGCACCAGCTCGACTCCCACGCCAGACGCCGGCAACGTGATTCTGTTTTCGCAGTCCGTTGCGAGCACCGCTCCATCGGCCGTGTCACAGCAAGGCAATTTCTTTTTCCCTTGGCTTGGCACCGTTAGCCCCAATTAGCAGTAGTCAATGGTCCGTGGTCAGTCGTCGATCAAGACCGAAGAATGCGGATCACTGGCTCTTTCTCTTGTCTTTCCTACTGATCGCTGACCACTGTTTCTCCAGGAGACTTCCATGGCAGGTTTGATTTGCGACGTGAACATTCCCTCGACGACCCTGACTTCTGGTACCACTTATAATCTTCTGGCCGGCACCGCTCCCGCGAATCAGCGGATTCGCATTCGCGGCCTCGAACTCTACGGCACCGCCAACAGCGCCCAGACGCCCGGCCTGGTGCAGTTCGCGTCGGCCACCGCTGGCGGCACGGGCGGCACGGCCATCACCCCGAAGGCTCGCGAGGGTGAGAACACCGAGATTCCCCAGAGCACATGGCTGAATCTCCCGGCCACGGCACCGACCGGCATCGTGGCGTATAACTCCGCCGGCGTGAACCCGCAGATCGGGCTGATCAAGTCGTTCCCCGACCCCGAAGGCTACTTCATCAAGGGCGGCACCTACTTCGTGCTCCAGTTCACCCCGCAGTACACGGGCCAGTATTACGGCACGCTCGAGATCGAGGAATGACCCTCGAATCGTGAATCATGGTGCGTGGAGCGAGGGGCGTTCATCGCCTTTCACGCTGCACGCTCCATGGTTCACGTTTCACGCCTCACGTCTCACGCTCTGAACGATTCACGATGCGAGTAATGACCGTTGGCATCCTTCACCAACCCGTTGATCACCACCCCGTTGATGCTCGCCAGACCGCGTGCCCGTCTGGCTCTGCGCACGGCCCACATCGCTCGTGCCCTCGGTCGCTCTGCCCTCATCGCTCTACCTCTGCGACACATTCGGGGGCAACGCGGGGTCGGCCCTCGGGAGCCACACCAGCGATTCGGGTGCGACGTGGACGGGCGGGGCGGGTGTCGTCCTCGACGGCTCCGGGAACGTCTACTGCACGACGCCAACGGTGGCCTACACGAACGCGCTGATGCCGGCGCGGACACGTTCACCGTCCAGTACGACCTCGAATATCTGACGGCCGTGAGCGGGTCGTATTTCACGGTCATCACCAATTGCACGATCTTCACCGCGTACATCCATTTCATGTACAAGCAGGGGTCGGGCTTCTCGTGGTGGAACGCCGGCACGGCGAAAACGAGCTACGTCACCCCGGCCGCGTGGGTCACGGGAGCAACGCTGCGCATCCGGCTCGACGTTCACCCAAACGGCTCGAACACGGTCTTCTCGGCGTTCTATTCGACGAACCAGGGCCAGACCTGGACATCGTTCGGCAACGATTACACGCTCGCCACGGCCAGTGTTCCACCCCCGCTCGTGATGCTCTATCCGAGCGGCACCGCCTCGACCCAGACGACCGGCGTCCACCTGGGACGGCTGCTGGTGCAGGACCTGCCGCCGACTCCGCCCGTCGTCGGCAAGCTCCGGCCGAATCCGGTACGGGTTTTCCGGGGCAAGGCGAACTGGGCGACGACCGTAGCCGGGACCGTAAGCACGACGCCGAATGTCGCGTCCCCGAAACTGCGAGCGCTGATTTCCGCGATCCGGCCACGCACGCTCTCGGCTGGCGCGATCACAGCCCAGTCCGGCCTGGTCGCGTGGCCGCCGATCTCGCGGCCGCGCACCAGGCCCGCCAACCCGACCCGGCCACGCACGCTCTCGGCTGGCGCGATCACGGCCCAGTCCGGCCTGGTCGCGTGGCCGCCGATCTCGCGGCTGCGCACCAGAGCCGCCAACCCGATCCGGCCACGGTCGCTCCCGCCCTCGATCGCACTCCCGCAGTGCTATCTGTACGACACATTCGGCGGTCAGGCGGGTACGACGCTCAACAATCACACGGCAGACTCGGGGGCGGCGTGGGTTCCCGGCGCGATCAATCTGAGCCTGGATGGCAACGGGTTCGCGTACTGCACGTCGTCGGCCGCAGTCTACACCAACGCGACGATGCCGAGCGCGGACACGTTTACCGTCCAGTACGACCTCGAATATCTGACGGCCGTAAGTGGGTCGTACTTCTCGGTGATCACGAACTGCACCATCTTCAGTGTATACGTGATGTTCGCGTACAAGCAGGGTTCGGGCTTCGCATGGTGGAATGTCGGCACGCCGACAACGAGCTATGTCACCCCGGCCGCTTGGACCACGGGTCAGACGCTGCGCATCCGGCTCGACGTTCACCCGAGCGGTACGAACACGGTTTTCAGCGCGTACTACTCAACGAACCAGGGCCAGACCTGGACGTCGTTCGGCAACGATTACACGCTCGCCACGGCCAGCGTTCCGCCCCCACTCGTGATGCTCTATCCGAGCGGCACCGGCGCAACCGCGACGACGGGCGTCCATATCGGCCGGCTGCTGGTGCAGAACCTGCCGCCGACCCCGCCCGTCGTCGGCAAGCTCCGGCCCAACCCGGTACGGGTTTTCCGGGGCAAGGCGAACTGGGCGACGACCCCGCCCCGCACGGTCACCACGACGCCGAATGTCGTGTCCCCGAAGCTGCGTGCGCTGATTACCGCGATCCAGCCTCGCACGCTCGCGGCTGGCGCGATCACAGCCCAGCCCGGCCTGGTCGCGTGGCCGCCGATCTCGCGGCCGCGCACCAGGCCCGCCAACCCGACCCGGCCACGCACGCTCGCGGCTGGCGCGATCACAGCCCAGCCCGGCCTGGTCGCGTGGCCGCCGATCTCGCGGCCGCGCACCAGGCCCGCCAACCCGACCCGGCCTACGTCGCTCGTGCCCTCGGTCGCTCTGCCCTCATCGCTCTACCTCTGCGACACATTCGGGGGCAACGCGGGATCGGCGCTCGCGACCCACACCAGCGATTCAGGAGCGACCTGGCAAGGCGCCGCAGGCATCGCGCTCGACGGGTCGGGCTACGTCTACTGCACGACGCCAACGGTGGCCTACACGAACGCGCTGATGCCGAGCGCGGACACGTTCACCGTCCAGTACGACCTCGAATATCTGACGGCCGTGAGCGGGTCGTATTTCACGGTCATCACCAATTGCACGATCTTCACCGCGTACATCCATTTCATGTACCTGCAAGGATCGGGGTTCTCGTGGTGGAACGTCGGCACGGCGAAAACGAGCTACGTCACCCCGGCCGCGTGGGTCACGGGAGCAACGCTCCGCATCCGGCTCGACGTTCACCCAAACGGCTCGAACGCGATCTTCTCGGCGTTCTATTCGACGAACCAGGGCCAGACCTGGACATCGTTCGGCAACGATTACACGCTCGCGACGGCCTGGTACCGCCCCCGCTCGTGATGCTCTATCCGAGCGGTACCGCCGCGACCCAGACGACCGGCGTCCACCTCGGTCGGCTGCTGGTGCAGGACTTGCCCGCGACGTTGCCGAGAGTCGGGGGGCAGCGTGCCAGCCTCTACCGTCCCACTCGTTACGCAGCTCGAACCATCCCGGCAGTGCCCCGGATTCCGATCGTTGCACCGGCCGTCGGCAACCCCAAGCCTCGGACCAAAACACAGCCCCGGCCCGGCCCTCAGCGGCGATCGCTCTATCAGCCGTCAACGCTCCCCCAGGTGGTCGCACGACGGCGGCTTGGGTTTCAGTCACAGCGACGATCACCGCGACGGCTGACAGTCACGGCGGGACTCCCCGGTGCCATCCCGTCCAACGTACTGCGAATCCAGACTCGTGCCAGCCTCTATCGCTGGGCACGGTCGCAGATCGCGGGCATGGGGATCACGGCGGACATCGCGGGCCCGGGCGAGCTTTACCTGCCCTATGAGTTCACCGCCGTCGTGATCGCGTCAACCAATACTGACCCGTTCTTCATCGATCCCGAGCAGACGATCGAAATCTCGTGAGTACGTACCTCCAAGACTCCCTGATTGGCACCGGCCTCCTGTCGGCCCACACCACGACGACGCCCCCCGGCGGCGCGTGGTTGACGGCGACGAACTGGACGCTCGACGCGGGCGGCGTGTACAACAACACGACGAGCCCGACGATCGCGGTGTCAGGCATGCCGATGCCGAGCACGCCGAACTTTCAGCTCCTGTTCTCGATGACGAATTACAATTCGTTGTCGGGTTCGACGTGTGGGTTTCTGTGTCTGGCGAACGGCACCAACTCCTATGGCTTTATCGCCTTGGTGGGTTCGACGCAGATCATCTACAACGGTGGGAGAACCAGCAGCTACCAATCGGGCGTCCCGTCTGGCACGACCTGGAAGTTCATCCTCACGAGCCAGGTAGCCGGCTCGACGATCAACCTCACGGTCTCCTATTCCGCCCCACCCTACACGTCTTGGAGCGGCTTGTCCTCTTGGACCGTCCCATCGTCAACGGGGTGGACGCCAGACCTGCAAATCTACTGCTACGGCACTGTTCCGAGCGCCGGGACCGGCTTCCGCCTCAGCAACCTCACGCTTCAGGACATCCAGCCCCTCGCGACAGATCTCGACGCGCTACGTTGAGGCGAGCGGTCAGTCGATCGCGTTCTTGCCCACGGCGGTCAGCGGTGGGACCTCGATCAATGTGACCGGCGTGAACAGCTTCCCGACCATTCAGATCAACGGTGGCACGGCCTTCACGCCGTCGATCTACTTCGCACCGTCGTCCGGGAGTTCAACTTGCGCTTTGCTCGCACTGCCCCCTGGAAATTGGGTGCATCCTGGTGATTCAGTGACCATCAATGAGCCCGCGGGTTGGCTCAACACCGGACTCGGGGCGGTAGGCTCATACTCTGGCGCCGTCACGAACGCCGTGAATCAGGTGCCCCCGCCACAGGCGGCGATCACCCCGAGCTTGCGGCCTGGCTATAACATCTATCAGCCGTGGGCATCCAATGACCCTATGGTCATGCATCGGAATCTGCGCTACCGACTCGCCTACAACACTGGCGTTGCGGCCAGGACCGCCGATGGCTACCCCACGCAGCTCAGCTCGGCGGGCATCTTCGCGTATGTCTTCTCCGCGTCCAGGACGAACGCACTGCCCGGCGATTCCACGGCCTCTCCGGGTACTCCGGGCTACTGGGGAGTCGCATTTACCGACGCCGCTTATGGTGGTGGAAACCAAACCAACATCACGCTCCAGCAGAGCACAGGCAGCACGATCACGCCGGTAAGCGGCTACACGACAACCAGGGTGGCGGGAACACCTCAGTACGCGATCTACAAGGTTGTGGGCACCGGCGCGCTTGTCAGCGGTCAACCGACCGCGAACATCCCGGTGTACTGCGAATGGCAGATGCCGAGCTTCTCGGCGGGCGTCAATGCGTTTCCTCAGATCTCGAATCTATTCATCGTCCCTCCGCGCGACCTCTACACGAGATATGCGGGGGTTTCAGCCACGCTCACGAACGGGTCAACGACTGTCACTTTCAGCCAGAGCATGACCGCCCTGACGAGCCTGAATCTGACCGTGGAGAACGACTCGACCGTTGGACTCTACACGATACTGAGTGGGTCGGGTACGACCTGGACGCTCGCGACGTCCTACGGCGGCTCGAACACCACAACGACCTTCTGGGGCACGCTCCCCGCGTATGGGCCGCTCACGATCGACACGAGCCAGCCCTATGCGCTATCCCGCTATTTCACCGATGCCTATTCGGGCAGCGGCTGCTTTCGCTGGATGGACGCGCAGCGCGGCGGCAGCGGATGCAATGACCAGGCAGCCTGCACATGGGAGAAACGGGGCCTGGCGGATTTCAGCTACGCGAGCGGCACTCAGTGGAGCCTATCGGTTTCCCCGACGACCGCCCGGCCGCTCGCGATCGGATCGTATTTCTACGGTGACTTCTTCGGTGCCGGGTCAAGCTATACGTCCGCGTCGACGGTCGGGAGTGGAAGCAGCCTGCCGTCGATCTCGACCCCCGCGGGCTCGCTCGTTTACGGCACGCTCAAACTGTCGTCAGCGACCGGCACGACCGACCCGATCTGCTACGGACAGATCCTGAATCTCGGCGGCACGGAATGGGTGCGCGTCTACCACGACTACGGCGATGGCCAGACCTACAAGGTCCAGCGGAACACGTGCGCGTATTCGATCCAGGGAACGAGCCCGAACAACACGGCATACTTGCCACCTACCACGGCACCACCACACATCGCGGGCGAGTCGATCACGATCTACAGCCGTGTACTGGTGACGTCCATAAACGCACTGGGAGGTGCCCCGACACCCAACGCAACGCAGGTGGCGGAGTTCGTCTGCTCGACCCCGCATCATCTCAGCGCGGGACCGTTTGTGAGCATGACGCGGCATCTACGACGAACCTGCTATGCAACAATAGTGCCCCATTTGTTTATCAGGTGGGGTTCGGCTTGTGGCCAACAGGCCCCAATACCTTTGTCGCGTTCGGCATCAACAACTCGGGTGGTGGCACGCTGCTAACACCTACACGACTGCCGTGACGTTCTCGCTCTCCACGCCGACCGCTGGCTACCCGGATGAGATCCCCGGCGATGGTCGGGCAGGCGATGAACAGCGCCACGTGGTACAACCTGCCAATCCTGGCTACGGACGACTTCGTTTACGACCTGGCGACGAAGTATCTGGCGAACAACTCGAACGCATACGACATGATGGTCGAGCTTGCCGACGAGCCCAGCATCGGGGGGATTCTGGGACACTACATCACCTCCCAGGCAACCCAGATGGCACGCATTCTGGGAACGACCTACAACGGGGGCGTCTCGTGGTTCACGGGGCGGGCGGCGCAGATCGGAAACGTCCTTCGATCCGCTTTCGCGACAGCGGGACGCACCTCGCAGTTCAAGATGGTCCTTAGTGTCTCGCCCGTTGGAACGAATGAGGGCACGTACATTGACTCTGCGATCCACGGGCCATACCAGCCCGCGGTCTTCGGGCTCCTGGCACCCAACAGCTACTCGGGGCCTGACTATCAATCGCTGACGATTGGCAATCTGGCGTATTACCAGAATCAACTGATCCCTCAGAGCGGTTCGAGCAACCCGGATTACACCGGTGCGTTGGTTGCGGCGGCGTTCCATAGCATCGCGTATAACTATTCAGGCACCGGCTGCGAACAGCTTCATGACGCAGGTGAATGGCCTCGTGACCCCAAAGAGCCAGTACGACACCTACGTCACGGGCCTTGGGTATCCGGCCACGATCGCGGGATGTTACGAGGGAGGCTTCGACGCCATTGTCTCGAACAACGTGCCGACGAATGCACTGATGTCATGGCATGACAGTGGCAATGTAAGCCAGGCCGTATATTGCGGCAACCGTGATGGGTTCTACGACCCGAGCTTCAAGCATTACTACAAGGCTTTCCTTGCACTCCAGCAGCCTCACTATACGCACCACTGCCACTACAGCGCAGACTTAGGGTACAACTACTCGGCCGACTGGCTCGTCTATGGGTGGGCCGGGCAGCAGCCAGGAGCTGGCGACGGGTCGGACGGCAACCTGAACAACACCCTGTCACGCGAGATGGTTGGTTATCCGACCACAATATTCCATCTGCACAATCAGGACGCGGTTTGCGTCTCGGTCGCGGGTCAGGGACACAATGAGTGGGTCAACTCACTGGCCGGCACGACACCCACGCAGCTCTCACTCTACGGCACGACGACCGGCGTGCTTGGCCTGCGATCGAGCGCGTTCACGATTCTGCTGGATCAGCCCGATTCGAGTGCGGCCTTGACGGCTAACCTCACATCGTCCAACGGCAGCGACACGTTCCAGAGCGGCGGCTTGACCGTCACCACGCTGACGATCGGCATCGGCGCGACCAGCAGCTCGTTCTACCTCACGCCAAGCGGCACGGCCGGCGCACGGACGATCACTGTCACGATCCCGGCTCTATCGCTCACCTACGTCAACGCCCCGCTGACGTTCACCGCCAACTCTCCGGGCGTGGGCATCGTCAGTTGGGTCGAGTCCGTCAGGACCCGACCGCAGCCGAGCAAGGTCTATTACGCCAAGGCTGCTCCGTTCGTGCCGTCTGTCTACATTCCGGGCGTGGGCATCATCAATTGGGTCGAGTCCGTCAGGACCCGGCCCGCGGCCAGCAGGATCTATCACGCCGGGGCTGCCCCGTTCGTGCCGTCCGTCTACATTGCGATGCCGGGCATCGTCACCTGGCAGGCGGTCGCGAAGGGAACACCACAGCCAAAGAGAGGCTATTACGCCAGGGGCGGCCCGTTCGTGCCGTCCGTCTACATTGCTGCTCCATCCCAGACACCGTGGTCACGACACTTGACGGCCGTACTGATCACGACGGGCCTCCTGCCAGAGGGTTGATATGGCTCTCACACTCGAACTCATCCAGGGCACATCGCGGGACTTCCCGTTCCAGGTCCAGAACCCGGACGGGACAATCCCGACCGGCGTGTTCGTGTCCACGGACACTCTCACGGCGAGCCTGTGGGCGGGCTCAAACGAAACTCCGCTCCTGACGCCCGCGGCAACTTGGATCTCGTCGACTCAACGCCCAGGCCCAGGTTACGTTCCAGAACGCCGATTCGGCGAGCCTGGCCGTGGGCCAGTATTATCTTCAAGCCTACGCGACCCGTTCGGGGAGTCCTACCCGCACCACGGCCCTGTTGCCGCCGGGAACCACGATCGAGATTCTCGCGGCCCCGGGGGTCTCGTTCACGCCCCGGCCGACGTACATCTCGATCACCGATGTCCGCAAGATCGCTCCCTGGATCGACGACCTTCAGGTGCCGGGCAACAACACCGGCTTTGATGACCAGCTTGCCGACGCCCGCGACTGGCTCGACGAGCTGACGCTCCGCAACTACCGCGGCGGCAACGTTTCACTTCTGGGCTATCATGGCTTCGCCCTGGACGCCTGGTACACCGGCGGCGGCAGGCGCACAAGCCTCACCAACCGCTGGCTCTTTCAGGCTCTCGCGGCCAACCAGCTCCTGGTCACGCCGCGGGTCAAGACGGTCTGTGCCTATTACGCACTCTCCCGAATCTGTGAAAGCATGATCACAAAATCCGGGCAATATATCGCACTCTCGGCACGATTCCGCCTCGAGGCCGAGTCGTTGCTGGCGTCGAGCACGGTGGAAATCGATGTGAACGGCGATGGCTTTGGCGAGGTCCCCATCAACTTCAGCTCGAGTAATACACTCTGGGCATAAAAGGAAAGGAAAGGCAGAAGGTAAAAGGTAAAAGGCAAAAGAGTTGAAGGGGGATCGCGTGGTCGGTAGAGCGGAAACCATTCACGCGTATCCATTCCATACTTTTTACTTTTACCTTTTGCCTTTTGCCTTTTGCTTGCATCAGCCATGGGCGTGAAACAACTCGACTTACCGCAGTCCCCGCGTGATGCGGTGTTCCGGACGATGGAGAAGATCGTCCGGACGAATGCGACGTTTCAACGAATCGTCAAGCCAGTCTCCTTCCGCACCTGGCAAGGCAATCCGGAAGATGCCAAGGAGTTCACGTTCGAGTACGCCCCGGCGATGCGGTGGACGCCGAGGAATACGGGCGAAGACTTCAAGACGCCCGATACGATGGCCGGCGACCTGCTGATCGACTGTGAGCTCTTGATCACCGGGACGAACTGTTCGGACCTCACAAACTTCTGGTGGATGCTCACCCGTTGCTTCTATCCGAGCAACCTGGCCGGCCGCCAGGCCAACGTGCTCACCCTTCAGAACGCGGGGGCCCGCAGCGGCCTCGTGCTGTTCAGTCAACCGGCCTTCGACCCCGATCCGGACGGCGTGTTCTTCACGGGCCGCGGGCAACTCAAGATCGAGATCCAGTCGCAGATCAATACGTAGTGGCCAGTGGCCAGTGGTCAGTAATCGAGGATCGCCTTCGGTCGCTTTTCTTCCGCTCTTCTCTGGTCAGTGGCCACTGGCCACCGGCCACTCCCGGAGACAACCATGTCGCGTGAGTTTCTCTACCTCGTCCAGGAGTCCGCGTACAAGACTCCCGTCGCCACTCCCGTCGTCGGGACCTCGGCCTTTTACATCAGACTCGATGGCTCCAACGCCTTCACGATGAGGCCGCGTCCCGTCATGGTCGCAGTCCCCTACGGCGGCGGTGTGGCGGTCGACGCCTTTCGCGTGTCGGACAAGATCGAGTGCAAGGGGAAGCTGGTCTGCAAGCTGTATTCCGGAGCCTTATCGCAATTCCTGCTCCAGTGGGCGGCCCAGACGGTCAACGCGGCCCAGACGTCGCCCTGGACCACCACCGAGCCGGCCGGCGACCTGACCAGCGTTTCGTGTTACCACGCGATTGCTCGTTCCGACGGCTCGATCAAGCGCAGGGTCTATCTGGGCACGAAAGTGGACGGATGGAGCATCGAAATCAGCGAAGATGGCACGATCGCGACGCTCTCGATGGACTTGTCGGCCTCCACGCCGCAGGGGAACCAGTTCGACAGCTCAGCCGACCCGACGGCAATTACCTTCCCCCCGCCCACCGACTCTCAACTGCCGACCAACCCCTATGTGTTTCTGCACGCATCGGGCAACCTGACCGTCGGCTCGAGTCGCACTCAGTTCCAGTCGGTGAAGATCGCCTGCAAGAACCATCTGGCTCGCCGGTTCTGGGCGAATCGCTTCGTCAATCTGATGCGATTTGTCGGCCGCACCACCACGCTCGAAGCCGTGAACTATTACGCCCCGACGCCCGATGACCGAACGTCGTATGAGGGGCTCGCCAACGAGACGACCTCGTTTGCTCTGAACAACGGCACGCATTCGGTCACGATCAATATGAACACGGCCAACGTGATCACGACATTCGAGGACCAGTTGCCTCTCAATGATCTGTACACACAGACCATGACCGTCTCGAACCAGTGGGACAGCACAGCCTGTTCGGACCTGAGTCTCAGCTTCACCTGAGCCGCGGTTTCAAGGGAGACGTACAGTGGCCAAGAAGAAAAGAAGAAAACGATCGGATTCGGGGACCAGGCGGTACGTCGCATCGGCGCCATATCATTCCGCCGGAAGCTCCGAGTTCGCCGCTCCGCCGGGCCTGGGACAATCCGATTTTGCGCAAGAACTCCAGCATGTCGGTTATGCCGTTCAAGATTTTGCCACGATGCTGAACCAGGTCAGCGTCAACGTCCATGCCGGCAACACTCCGGGCTCGGCGAACATAGAATATGCCGGCCTTTCCCAGGTGTCCCAGCGCGGCAGTAGCGACAGTAGCCACGTCGCCCAGGAGCGATCTTCCCAGGAGCCGGTGGCCACGTCGAAGAGCGAGCACGGCGAGAGGTCATTGGATCGATTGTTGGACAGCAATCGCGATACTCGTCGTGACGTTGGCGTCGGCGAGAACATTTCGGCCCAGTTTCGCGCCGGCCAGGCACCGTTCGTTGCTAACGGTAACCCTGGGACCTCTGACACCACTGTTACCGATATCAGCACACGACGCACTGACCATTTGGTCCGTAACTCGGGGATGACGCAGGGTAAGGATGAGGTTCCAGCCCAGGCGGAACGGTCCGGCTCGAGCCCCATCCTCGGCGAGATACTCAGGCAGCATGACCGCGTCTTGCAAATCAGCCAGAACGCGACGGCCAGCCAGATGGAGGCCCAGGCCGTCATGGCCCAGCAAGGCGCCCGGATCGACCAGCTCGTCGCCCAGCAGCGGCAGCTTCAGGCCAACTGGCGGAAGTTGCGCATGGAAGAGCAGAATCGCACTCAGCAGAACATGGGAGGGATTTGAGGGTGGCTGTCTGCCAATGGCCGCTCTTCCCGAAATACCATGTCCACCGATTTCCTCACCATCAACGGCGCGCAGATCAATCTCGCGACGTACGATTGCACCATCGACCGCTGCACGCCGTATGTCCGCGGTGGGACACCCGGGCTCGGGTTTTCCCGCATTCTCGGCACACTGACCGCACTGCCGGACCCATGGAGCGGGAAAAGTTGCTCGTGGTCCAATGGGATCAGCTACCCGGGAACCACCTATTTCGCCGGTGACATTGTTGGCTACTCCGACCACTATCAAGACGGGGTCGGCTGGATACGCGAATATCGGGCGCTCGGGTTGCGGAACCGGGCCGACTATGTACCCGTCACCGACAGCAACACGCTCTCCGATACCGCGACGTTCAACATGCCCGCGGACGACATCTATGCCATCTTGAGCCGCGAAGGCCGCACCATCGGTGAGTGCATCCTCGACCTGCTGAGCATGAGCCAGAACTCCGCGGCGCTTGCTTCCTATAGCATCGGCAACTACACCTCACCCGGTACCGGAGGGGTAGCAACGGCGACGCTGGGTGGCATGGACTCGATGGGCTACCAGGTCGCAAGCCTCACCGTCGTCGATCCCGGCACCGGCTACACGACCGCTCCCACCGTGGTGCTTGGCGGTGGCGGCGGATCGGGGGCACAGTTCACCGCCACGGTCTCCGGCGGCGCGATCACGGGCTTCACCCAGATCTGCGCGGGCAGCGGCTACACGAGCGCGCCGACCGTCATCATCTCGACCTTGCCGGCGATCACGGTGGAGGACCTGGCGGCCCTGACAATCATCCCCCCTTCCGCGTGACGTTCGCCGGCGAACGCATCATCCAGTCGATCGAGTCTGCTCTCCAGAGCGTCTATCCCACTTACTGGGTTCATATTGACGTCAGTGGCAATATCCGGTTCCTGAACACACTCTCGTTTACGAACAACACCATAGCCCTCGGCGGCTCGGACATACGCTGGCTGCTGCCGTCGCTGCATCGTGATCTTTCCGACTGCTACGGCCAGGTTGTTGTCCGGGGCGATCTGTACGTGAGCGGCGTGACGCTGGGATTGAAGCCGCTTCCAGGCAGCTCGTACGAGACGAACTGGCCCCCCTCGGGCGGCATGACCCCCAATGGAGGTCTGGTCGAGGACTTCGCGGGGTGGGGCGGCTGGACCACGAATGCCCAGGCGAAGGCCGCGTGGTCGCCCAGCGAGTACCAGCAACTGTCCATGAACACCGGGCAGGACCAGGGAAGCTGCACTTGCCTGAGCACAACCCAGGTGGTGATCACCAGTCAAAACACCAGCCTCACGCTCCCGGTGAACCAGCTCGATCAGACGATCACCGGGCAGCACGCGATCATCACGGTTTTCTCGGACAGCATCGCGAACATTGAGCAGCAGTTCATGGCCCGGGTCATCGCCAACACGGCGATGGTGGCGGGCGGGTGCTCCACGCTGACGCTCGATCGACCGCTCCCCGCGACCACCTACAACAGTTATCGGCTCTATGCACTGAGTACGGCCGGGAACGTCGTCTGGCGCCGGTATGCCGTGACCAACCCCGCGATCGCCGCGGCGATGCAGCAGTTCTTTCCTTACCCGTTCGCGTTTCGCAACTCGGACGGCACGGCGGCCGCACTGACCTCCTCGCCCGTCTGCACGGTCTACTGGTCGGCCTCGGGATCGCCCCCGTACAACCAATCGAGCATCGGCGTCCAGATCGACCCGGTGAATGGACTCATCACAACGGTCAGCCCGACGGCGCTGGTCTATGGTGGCGGGGTCGTGACGCCTCCGACCGACGTTCAGGTGTTTGTTCCCGTCGCCAGCGGGTCGCTCCAGGTGCAAAGCCCATCGAGCGGTGGTTACGCGGGAACGCTGGCCACCGTGGAAGGCATTGATCGAACGAAGACGGTCACTGTTCGCGAGTGGCGTGACTACAGCTTGATGACCAACATGCAAGCCTATTCCGATCAGCTTCTCTCGGCGCTCTGCAACGTGGTTGTCGAGGGCACCATCAGTTACCTCGGCCTGGCCAGAACATACCTCGCACCCGGCCAGGCGGTCTGTATCACAGGCAACGGCTACACGACCGGCTATGAATCGCTGGCCCTGCCCGTCGCATCGATCGACATCCAGTTCAACGCGGGCCCGGGAGGAACGTCCTACGTTTCGACATTACACCTCTCGAACCGCCAGGCGCGTTACACGGGCGACATCTTCGTCCGTCCCGCCGTCACCGGCCAGCAGCTCGGCCTGAGCTCGTGAGCCCTAGAGCGGTTTGCAGGCGCATTGCGCACCACCGAATGGAATAGGAGATCGTGCGAATGGGATGCCTTCGCTGGCGCTTCAGGCTTGTGAACCAATCGAGCCGCTTTCACAAGCCTGAAGCGCCAGCGAAGGCCGTGCTGGCCTTGGGCAACCGCACGGCCTCGTGTGCAACACGATCGAAAAATGCCCTAAACCGGACGTTGCCCCGCCCTTGCATGTCGAGTCACGCAGTGCAATGTGAGCGGCCATAGACCACCCACCATAAACCACTAACGAATCATGACAGCCCGATGATTTCCAATCGTCTTGATCAGCTTGAGGCCCGCTTCGAGCGGTTGCGGCTTGACCTTCAGGATACTCAGCGCAAGCTGACCCAGGCGCTGCAGCAGATCCGCAATGCGCAGGCAAAGTATGTCGCGCCGGGCGGGGGCAGCGGTACCGTCTACGTGGCAGTTACGGGAAGCGGCGGCATCTCCGGGTCGTCAGCGGCACCCTCCGGCGGCACGCCCGGCAGTGCGGCCGGGCTCTCGATCTATGCAATCTCCGGTGGGTCTTATAACCTTGTCAGTGCGTCGGCCACGGTCTACAACCCGTACCTGTCAGCCACGGCTAATGAGGTCAAGGTTGTCACCGTCGCACCCAACGGCGACGGGACGTACACGCTGCTTGGCGAGTCCTGCACATGAGTGGTTCGGCATGCATTCGACAGGCCGTGGGAGGTTGCGAAGCTCCCGGCACTGGCAGCGTGACCTGTATCACATGCAGCGGATCGGGCCATACGATCCCTGACACACTGACGGTCACCGACGCACTCGGCTCATATCAGGCGACATGGAACGGCACGTCGTACTGGGTCACCCCCGCGCTTTGTTCTCAAGCGGTCTCGCCGACGGCTGTTTGTAAGTCAGGGACCGCGTCTTGTTCGAGCGCGACCACAAAGGCACCAACGGTCTACTACTATTTGATCGGATGTGTGGCGGCGGGTCAGATGGCGGTTTTCCGGCAATACTACTTCCTCGGCTGTGCGAGCGGACCGAGCTACCAGTATTGCCCGTGCAGTTGCAATCCCGGGGTCGCCAGCGCGGCCGAGTCGTTTGCCTCGCCCATCTCGGTCACTTGCGGCTCGATCGCCTGGTCGGGGACCCTCACCCCGCCGACCGGCGCACCTCTCACTGATCCGGTCGGCGGCACCGTGAGCTTCCACCAGTGATCCCGCTCGTCTCGCCGGAAGATACGGCATACCGACGGCAGATGATCGAGCAGTCCCAGCTCCCCTCCGTCGGCCAGGTCGCGACCGAGCTTCGCGCCATGCACCGCTGTCCGTACCGCTCCACGACAGGCTGCGCCTGCGCAGGTGCCCGCTGCGGCCTGCGGTCCGCGGGAGGAACCCCGCATGCGGGGTCGGTCTCCCACCGCGACTGCCTTGCCTGTTTGCAAACCTACGGCCCGGCGTGACACCCACGTCATTTCTGGAAGCTTGCCCAGGTACCGGCAAGGCGATAGCATCGACGCGATACGAAGATCGGAGCGGTATCGCGCTCCTGACTCGGGGGAATCGCGTCATGCGAAATTCTTTGCTTTTGCTGAGCGGGCTGGTTGTTGGCGGGGCCGGGTTCGCGAGTCAAGAGGCCCGGTGCGACGATGTAGCGGGCGATTTTGTGCGGATCAGTACCCGAGATCCCCATTATTTTGAGACCGGCGAGGCCCGGGCCTATGTTCCCAACGGGCTGAACCTGATCTCGCCTCCCTGGGTCAGGTCGCGAGACCCCAACGACCGGCTGACTGCGCTCGACCAGTGGCTGGGCAAGCTTGCCGCCAATGGCGGAAACCACATTCGCGTCTGGCTCAGTGACCCATTTTATGAGGTCGAGCATGAGAAGGCCGGCCAGTACGATCTGGAACGGGCCAGACGCATCGACGCGATGCTGGCGATCGCCCGGAAGCACGGCATCCGGGTCAAGATGACCATCGAGCATTTCCGCGACATCGACCCGACCAGTTCACGCCAGACCTGGGCCATCAAGAAGGTTCACCACACGTCGCAGGGCGGGCTGGCGACGACGATGGCCGGCTGGATGGAATCGCCCGAGGCGCGCCGGCAGTTCGTTCGCAAGCTCGAGTTCCTCGCCGGCCGCTATCGCGACGATCCCACCATCTACGGCTGGGAACTCTGGAACGAGATGAACGCGGTTGTCGGCGACGGCGATTACATGGCCTGGACCAGCGCCATGCTTCCCGAGCTGCACCGGCTGTTTCCGCACCAGCTCTGCATGCAAAGCCTGGGTAGCTACGACAGCGAAGGCGTGCGCGGGACGTATCGCAAGCTTGCCCTCATGCCGGGCAATGACGTCGCCCAGGTCCATCGCTATCTTGACCTGGCGCTCGCCTGGAAGTTTGTCACGGTCCCCTTGATGTGCTGTCGGCGAGTGCCGTTTCCACGCTGCTGGCCGCCAGGCCCGCCAGGCCGGTGATGCTGGCCGAGAGCGGGGCCGTCGAGCCCAACCACGCCGGGCCGCTGAAGCTCTACGCCAAGGACAAGAAGGGGATCATTCTCCACGACATCCTGTTCGCTCCGTTCTTCGCAGGCGCCGCGGGTTCCGGTCAGTGCTGGCACTGGGATCAATACGTTGATGCCAATGACCTCTGGTGGCAATTCGGCCGCTTTGCCGCCGCCACCAAGGGCCTCGATCCGCCCGCGGAGGGGTTCGAACCAGTCACGATCGATCATCCGTCGCTGCGGGTCTACTTGCTCAAGGGCCGCCACACCTGGATCGCCTGGTGCCGCGACAAGGCCAGCAACTGGAAGACCGAGCTGGCCGACGGGATTGCCCCGCCCACGCTTCGGGGCCAGAGTCTCGATCTGAACCCGAGCGTTCCCTCCGGTGGAGAGCGAGAATTGCGGTGCCGGACCTATGATCCCTGGACCGACCACTGGTCCAGCGCTGAGCTGAAAGACGGCCGGGTCGCACTTCCCGACTTTTCCCGTTCGATCGTGGTGAAGCTGGAGCGATGACCTCGAGACACGCCCCGAGCCTGGGTCTTGCCCCCTTCGGATTGCTCATGGACCTGCGAACGGCCGATCGGGAAAAGCCAGGTCCAGGAGCGGGAGCTTGAGGTCCGCCCGCGTGAGCAGGATCTGCGAGTCGGGATGGGTTCGCACCATGGGCAGGTCGCGAAATCCCGACGCGATGGCGAGCTTGAGGTTGGCCGCGGCCTGATCGAGATCAAGCTGGCGGACGGTCAGAGCGGATGACGAGACCGGAGTCTTGCCGTAGCCGATCAGGGCCGCCTGGCTCGTCTGCTTGAGTGCCAGGGTGGCGAGCTCGCCGGGCGGCCGGTTTCGCCATAGCGCCTCGCGGCGAGCCTCGACTCGCTCCGCGTCGGCCGGCTTGTTCAAATCACGCAGGACACGTGCAAGCTCCCAGAGCGCAGCGCTTTGCCACTCGCGCCGCTGAGCTTCTTCGGTGGCGGAAACCGAGGCTTGCGACAGGGTCTTAACCGCCCGGTCGAGCAAGCGCCGTGCTTGTTCTGGCTCTCTCAGATCGGCCAGCGTACCGGCCTCGCGAGTCAGTGCCGCTCCCAGCCGGACCGGGAGCCGATCATCGCCGGGCCACGCTGCCGCGCCGCTTTCCAGAAGTTTCCGCGCATCAAGGAAGGATTCGTGCGCAGCTTTCGAGTCGCCAGCATGGCGCTGGATGTTCCCCAAGGTTGAGAGCCCCTCCGCCAGATCGAGAATGTAGCCGCGGTTTTCCGGGTGGGCAGTGCAGAGTTGCCTGCGAATCTGGATTTCCCGCCGATAATACGGCAGCCCCCGGTCGACCTGGCCCATGTCGACATACTGCTCACCGAGATTGTCGAGGGCGACACCGCACCAGATCTTGTAATCGTTTTCATCCGGCGACTGAGTGATGGCACGCTCGTATTCCTGCACGGCTCGCTCGAACGCGGGGATCGCCTGAACATTGTGGCGGAGCTCGTCTTGAAAGTAACCCATGGCGTTGAAGCTGCGGCCGAGCGCTCCATGATGCCTCGCCTGGTCGGGTCGAGACTGGACGAGCTTCTCAAGCATATCGATGGACATCTGAAGCGAGGAGAACGCCTTATCATCTTGATGGGCCTTATGCTGCAAATCTGCTATAGCTTCATACGTTTCGCCAAGGCTCTCTCGGAACTTGGTGACCGATGGGTGGGCGGCGACAAGCTTGGACTGGTAATTGAGCGATTTCTCGAAGGATACGAGGGCCTGATCAAACCGGCGGCTCGCCATGTGAATTGCGGCGATGTTGTAATGGGAAAGGGCCAGCAGGCTGAGCAGCTTGACCGGCTTGGGCCCGGCGGTCACCTGCTCGAGGAGGGACTGGCAAATCTCCCGGACAGTTTCGAAACAACGGAGCGCATTGGCGTTTTCGAGCCTCTTGCTGTAGACAAAGCCCAGGACATTGGTGATCTCCGCCATTCTCCGCCGATATTGAACTTCTTCCGGATACCGGGCGATCAACGCCTGCTGGATCGCCCTGGCTTTCACGAGGTAGCCCAGACCGTCATCGGCGGACTCGAGCCTCCCCTGAATGATTGCGGTCTCCGAGTAACAATCGGCCAGTCTTGACTGGTTGAGAGCCAGCTCGGGGTGCCGGGCCGCGAGCGGTTCGAGGATGGCCTGCGCCTGGTTGAACGAGGTCATCGCCCCCTGAAGATCGCCCAGCGCTTCTTGCTGCTTGCCGATCGCCAGGTGGCAATCGGCCAGGCGGCCAGGGAATTCCGGGTTTTCCGGATCGGCCGCGGCGAGCGCTTCCCAGATGGTCTTCGCCGAGTGGAATGCCTCGATCGCCTCGGTGCGAGAGTCGATTTCCTGGGTGATCTCGCCCACCCGGAAATAGGCGCTGGCCAGTTGCTGGCGAAGCCTGGGATCGTTGCTCCGCTGGTTGACAAAGGTCTTGTAATATTTCAATGCCGTCGTGAGCAGTTCCTGACGCAGGCTGCGCAGATCGACGGAGTCTTGTTGTTTGAGCAGGGTGTTTTCGCTGACGCTGGTCAGGTAGTCTTCCACGGCCTTGAGCGCCATGTCGAAGTTGGCCTGTGCCTCCTTGCGAGCGTCGGCCTCGCGGCCCAGGGCGACACCGAGCTCGTTGTTCTTGGCCGTCAACTGGCCGTTGGCTCGCGCCTGCACGGTCAGCACGGCACCCAGGCCGACGAGGGACACCAGCATGGCCGCACCGATCGCGGTCACCCCGGTGCGATGCCTTGCCAGCCAGCGCGTGAGGGTCCGGGTCCAGGGTTCGGCATAGGCTGTCACGCGCTCGTCGGCCATCCACCGCTCCACCTCCTCGCCGAGCACTCTGGCTGTTGCATAGCGGTCTGCCGGGTTCAGGGCCATGGCCTTGAGGCAGATCGCTTCGAGCGCCCGGTCGATCGACGGGACGAGGAACCTGGGCGGCGGGAACTCGCCGCGCTGCACGGCCGGAATGACCTCCTTTGCCGACCCCTCAAACGGAGGCTTCCCCGTCAGCAGGCAGTATAGCGTCGCACCGAGGCTATAGACGTCTGACTGGGGACCGAGTTGCTCGAGGTTGCCGGCGGCCTGTTCGGGGCTCATGTACGCCGGTGTTCCCAGCGCGCTGCCCGGCAGCGTCTCGGATGACCCGCTGGCCGAGCTGGGCACCAGCGGCCGCTCGTCCAACATGCCGGCGCCGGCTTGACCGCGCGCCTTGGCCAGCCCCCAGTCCACCACCAGGGTCTCGCCGTGCTTGCCCAGAACGACGTTGGCCGGCTTGATGTCGCGATGCAAAACACCGCGGGAGTGGGCGTAATCGATCGCGTTGCAAACGTCGAGAAAGCGCCGGAGCAGCTTGCGCAGGGCCAGTGAATGTCGGCCCGGGTTGCCTTTGAGAGCCTCATCGGCGTGGAATCGGTCGATGGCCTCCTTGAGCGACTCGCCGCGGATGAACCGCATGGCATAATACGGCCGGCCGCCCTCGGAGCTTCCCAGCCCGTAGACCGGGACGATCCCCGGGTGCTCCAGCCCGCCGGTGACCTCCGCCTCCAGCAGGAACCGGGCGCGGCTGGTGGAATCGTCGGCGTGATTGTCGAGGATTTTCTTCAGCGCCACCTCGCGATTCAGTTCGGTATCCAGGGCCAGGTAAACGGCCCCTAGCCCGCCGCGGGCATAAGGCCGCAGGATGCGAAAACGCTGGCCGTCGCTGGTGGCCGGCCCGAAGCCGTGGGGTGACGTGCGATCGAGACCACCGCCTTCGGTTGAACCCAATCCGGAATGGACATGGCCGGCCGTCGTCCCGACGTCCATAACACCCACATCGGCCAGCACATCGCGGGTCGGGGCGTCAACGGGAATGGAAGCCAGGCTCCGCTCGATGCGGCCATCGTGCATCTTGAGTTGCAGGGCAACCAGTGCGTCGATCAAGGCTCGCTGCCGGGCGTCGAGATCCCCCCGGCTCATGAGTTGGTCGGCGAGCGGGCGGCTCCTGTCCAGCGTCCATGCCCGGATGGCCGAGGCGAGCTGAGCTTCGGTGATCAGCCCATTTTGCCTGGCGAGGACGCCGAACAGAAGGTCGGGGTCGGAAGTTGAGTGAGACACGGGCTCGGGCTCCTCGCCGGGGATCGTGTGCAGATGCGTTCGAGCATCTTACCACGCAGGGCCCCTTGCGGTCGCGGAGCAGCCGAGGTTACGTACTTGAAGCAGCGATCATCGCCTCGTCATCCCAGGCCTCGGTTTCAAAGGCGTGAAGTTCATAGCCCTCGTCCGCGGCCGCTTCTGCCGTGATGCCCGCCTTGTGGAAGAGCGCCTCGAGAAACTCGTCGGCAGTCTTCAGGCCGAACCGCACCGGCACCTCCGGCAGCAGCAGCCCGGACCGGCGCCCCTGGACAATCAGCAGTCCATGTCGGCCGAGAACAATCTCATCGGGCCTGATGAGGTACAGCTCGGACAGAGCGCTGATCCGGATGGTCAACCGCGGCAGCTCGTCCTCCGTGACCGAACGAAATCGCGAATCATCGATCGCCGAACAGATCACCTGGCGGATCACCGATTCGATCAGCGGGCGGTTGGGCCGGCATTCGCCCCGGCAGCCGCGCAGTTCGCCGGTCTCGCGGCAGCGGAGCGTGACAAAGCTGCCGCGGTGCTCGAGCAAGCAAGGTGCGCTGGTCGGATACTCCGGGGCCGCACCGCGAGCCAGGTATTCCCGGAGGGCGCTGCGGGCAGACTCCAGCGCGAACCGTCTTTCCTCTGGGCCAATGGGTAGCATCGGGTTCGCTCCCTGTTACTTGGAAGATTCACCCTTGGTTGTAGGAACGCCATGAGCTCGGATTGAGCGGTCGGGATCACGTCCCCTGCTCTGCCGATCCGAAGCGCTCGGTAAGTGCGTATTTCTCATCGACGCCGATGAGCTCATTGAACTCCGAGAAGGTCATCAGCCTTTCGGTGTCTTGCTTCGTCGTTCCATCCTCCTTCAAGGTTCGGTATAACGACTCGATCACTCGGGCCGAGGCAAAGAGGGCTGTGAGCGGGTAGAGAATCAACTGGAACCCGAGTTCGACGAGCTGCTGCTTCGGCAGGACCGGTGTCTTGCCGCCTTCGATCATGTTGGCCACGTTGGGCGCGGGGGAGCGGCGGCCGATGGCCCGAAGGTCGTCCAGCGAGGTCGGCGCCTCGACAAAGCTTGCATCGGCGCCGGCCTCGCGGGCACCTTCCACGCGGCGAATCGCCTCGTCGATGTCCACGGCACCGAGCGCGTCGGTCCGGGCGACGATGAAGAAGTCGCGCCCGTCCCGCGCATCGACCGCGGCCCTGATCTTCTGGATGTACTCGTTGCCGTCGATGACTTTCTTGCTGCGCATGTGGCCGCACCGCTTGGGCCAGACCTGGTCTTCCAGAAAGCAGCCCGCCGCGCCCGCCGCGATCAGCTCGTTCACCGTCCTGTGGACATTCACCGGGTTGCCGTAGCCGGTGTCGGCATCGACGATGATGGGAATCGACACGCTCATGCAAATCCGCCGGGCACGGTCGATCATCTCGGTCTGGGTGAGCAAGCCCATATCGGGCTCGCCAATCGCGGTCGCGGCGACCGAGTACCCGGAGACAAAAGCCATCGGGAAACCGACGCGCTGGGCGATCTTCGCCGAAAGCGTGTCATAAACTCCAGGGAAGGCCAGCGCCCCGACCTCGTCCAGAATGCGGTGAACTCGTGTTGCAGTCATGACCGGCTCCATGCGATTGAGGCGATTGCCACCGCGCGACGGTGACGCCCCTCCCTTGAGTTCATTGGACTCTCTTGCCCCAGCGAGTACAAGAGTGTTGAAGCCATTTCCGGGTCGCCGGCCGCCCTGGCAATTGGAACATCGACCCGCGGGCTTTCATCGATTAGGATCGTGATGCAAGGGAACCCTCCTGTGCATCAGGCAAACGTTCCACCTTCACTCGAAACGCGCTGGAGCCGCCATGTTGATCAGCCGCCGCGTCGTTCGCGATATCCGAACTCCGTGCCTGCGCGTGATGCCTCGCGCGGTCGTCGCGATCCTCTCGCTCGTACTGTGTATCACGACGCTGGCGGCCGCTCAGGACGAGAAACCCAAGATTCCGCCAACCGGGGCCCCGGGAGCCAGGGTTCTCTTCGACGGCAAGAGCCTGGATGGCTGGAAGAAGTGCGATTTCTACAAGGCGGGCGAGGTGAAGGTCGAGGACGGAATGATCGTCATGTCCAAGGGCGTGCCGATGTCCGGCATCACCACGACGCACCAGAACTTGCCGACCACGAATTACGAGCTTCGCTATGAAGCGATGCGGCTCGAGGGACAGGACTTCTTCGCCGCGGCGACCTTTCCCGTCGGCAAGTCGTTCATCACCCTGGTCAACGGTGGTTGGGGCGGCGGCGTGACCGGTCTGTCCAGCCTTGATGGGATGGACGCCTCGGAGAACGACACCACGCGGTCGGTTCGCTACAAGGACAAGACCTGGTACCATTTTCGCGTCCGCGTCACCGCCAAGATGATTCGCTGCCTGATCGATGACAAGGAGATCATCGCCGTCGCCCACGGCGAGCGCCGGGTTGCGACACGCATCGAGACCCGCAGAAACCAGCCCCTGGGCTTCGCCGCCTATGATTGCACGGGCGCTCTGCGTCAGATCGAGATCCGGCCACTCACCGCGGCGGAGATTGCGGAAGTCGACAAGTTCGAGGAATGAAATCGTCCCGGGCCCCACTCCGTTTGCGATGCAAGCTGCCGCCACGACCGGAACACGAGGAACGCCAGCGTCATGGAGTCAGACCAGACCGAGCCGGACGCCATCGAGGGCGCGGACATCGCTTCCGGGTCCTCGGTCGCACATGACCCCTACACGGTGCTTCGCGAGCCCAACTTTCGACTCCTGGTGCTTGCCGGGATGGTGGCGACCGTCGGCAACCAGATGCAAGGGGTCGCCATCGGCTGGGAGCTGTATGAGCGGACGAGCTCACCCCTGGCGCTCGGGATGGTGGGGCTGGCCCAGGTGCTGCCGGTGATCTTGCTGGCGATCCCGGCCGGGCACGCGGCCGATCGGTACAGCCGCAAGCGGCTGATCATCCTGGCTCATGGACTGCTCCTGCTGGCGACCGTCGGCCTTGCCGTCATCTCGGCGTGGCGCGGACCCGTCGGCTTGACGTACCTGTTCCTGGTCATCACGGGCGCTGCCCAGGCGCTGAACCGCCCCGCGCGGTGGGCGATCCTGCCGCAGGTGGTGCCGCGTGAGCTGCTGCTGTCGGCCGTGACCTGGAACACGAGCGCCTGGCAGATCGCCGCGATGGCAGGCCCCGCGCTGGGCGGTGTGGTGATCGCGATCGCCGGCGGTGCCACGACCTGCTACCTGCTCAACGCCGGCTGCTCGGCGATCGTGATCGCCCTGACCGCGTCGTTGCGGTTGCATCCTTTCGCCCGCGATTCCCGGCCCGTGACCGTGCGCTCGCTCCTTGCCGGGCTGGGTTTCGTCTTCCGCACCGACCTGATCCTGGCGACGATCACGCTGGACATGTTCGCGGTCTTCCTGGGCGGTGCCGTGGCGCTCTTGCCCGTCTATGCCCGCGACATCCTCAATATCGGCCCCACCGGCCTGGGCTGGCTCCGCGCTGCGCCCTCGATCGGCTCTTTTCTGATGGCGATGGTGCTGGCCCACCGGCCGCCGATGCGGCACGCCGGCAAGGCGCTGCTCTGGGCCGTGGCCGGGTTCGGAATCGCGACGATCGTCTTCGGTCTCTCGAAAAATCCGTACCTCTCGTTTGCGATGTTGCTCCTCACCGGAGCGCTTGACAACATCAGCGTGGTGGTTCGCCAGACGCTCGTGCAGTTGCTCACTCCCGACGAGATGCGGGGCCGGGTTTCCGCGATCAACGCCATCTTCATCGCCTCGTCGAACGAGCTGGGAGCCTTCGAGTCCGGCGTGGCCGCCCGGCTCTTCGGCACGGTCGCCTCGGTGGTCGGCGGAGGGATCGGCACGGTCCTCGTCGTGCTCGGCGTCGCTCTGATCTGGCCGAAGGTTGCCCGCCTGGGGTCGTTGCAGGATGTGGGTGCCCGCACTTGATAGAACGGGCCCTCCCTTGAGTGCCACCTACCGGGCGAGCGACAGGAATCGGAGGTTCCCGGACTGGTGGCAATCGTGAACCATGGACGGAAGAAACAGTGTGAGGTGCGCGACGAAGTATTCGACGGAGCCCCGAACTTCGTGCTCGACGTGTTTTACCAAATCAACTTCGGATCAATCGACATCGCTGTGGCGGTACCGACGCGCGGAAATTGAGAGATCGTGGGTGATCGTTCCTCGCGGGCGGGTGGGCCGCCGTGGGCTGAGTGGAGACTGACCGAGCAACGAGTCGAATCGGGCCGCCGGGTCGTTCGGCCGAGCATCCGGCTTGCCGTCCGCTCCGGTCTCGCCGATTTTTGTTGCACACGAGCATCCGGCAGGTGTCTAATCTGCGTTCAGGAGAGTCGGGCGAGCTCCCGGGTTAACGCACGTCCGGGAATTACTGGCGGGGGCGAGAGCACGTTTCACGCGGAGGAAGCACATGAAACCGCAACAACTCGGCAAGCAGGGGTTGATCGTCTCCGCTATGGGACTCGGCTGCATGGGTATGAGCGACGCCTACGGGCCCTCCGACGAAGCCGAGTCCATCGCGACCATCCACCGGGCCCTGGAACTGGGGATTCATTTACTTGACACGTCGGACGCCTACGGCCCGTTCACCAACGAGGAGCTGGTCGGCAAGGCGATCCGCGGCCGGCGTGACGAGGTGAGGGTGGCCACGAAGTTCGGCTTCGTGAGCGGCACGGACGGTAAGGGGGGAGGGGGCATCGACGGCCGGCCGGAGCACGTGCGCAAAGCCTGCGACGGCTCGCTCCGGCGATTGGGGGTCGATCACATCGACCTCTATTACCAGCACCGTGTCGATCCAAAGGTCCCCATTGAAGAGACCGTCGGCGCGATGGCGGAGCTGGTACAGCAGGGGAAGGTGCGTTACCTCGGCCTGTGCGAGGCGGCGCCCGCGACCATCCGCCGGGTGCATGCGGTACACCCGATCTCCGCCTTGCAGACCGAGTATTCGCTGTGGAGCCGCGACCCTGAGGACGAACTCCTGCCTACCGTCCGGGAATTGGGCATCGGCTACGTCGCGTACAGCCCGCTCGGCCGTGGATTCCTCACCGGCCAGTTGCGCCGCTTCGAGGATCTGCCGGCGGACGATTGGCGTCGCCACAGACCGCGGTTCCAGGGCGAGAACTTCCAGAAGAATCTGGAGCTCGTGGATCGGGTGAAGGAGATCGCCGCCACGAAGCACGTGACGCCTGCCCAGTTGGCCCTGGCGTGGCTCCTGGCCCAGGAGGGAGTTGTTCCCATCCCGGGCACCAAGCGCCGCAAGAATCTGGAGGAGAACGTGGCCGCGCTCGGAATCACCCTGACGCGCGAGGACCTGGAGCGGATCGACCAGGCGGCACCGAAAGGCGCGGCCAGCGGGGAGCGCTACGAGGACATGAGCGCGGTGAATCGCTGAACCGCCCGCCCGCTGTCCCCACTTCCGTGATGAGGCCGGCGGCCTCACGTGACCCTGGCCACTGACGCGACGGAGGCCTTCTCGCAGGAGATGAGGTGACACAATGGTAGAGAGCGACAACCTTCGCTATACGAGGATAGCCCTCAACAATGGATCGGGTGCTATCCCCGCCCTCGGCTTTGGCACACTGATTCCCGACCCCATGGCAACCAGGACCGCGACCAAGGCGGCGCTCGAGGCCGGATTTCGCCAGCTCGACGCCGCGGAACGCTACCGCAATGAAAAGGAAGTCGGCGAAGCGATTCAGGAGGTGTTCAAGGCGGGGAAGATCAAGCGGGAGGACGTGTTTATCGCCACGAAACTGTGGAATAACAATCACCGTCCTGAACGCGTCAAACCTGCCTTCGAGGCCAGTCTCAAGAAACTCCAGCTCGACGACGTCGATCTCTATCTCATCCACACTCCCTTCGCCTTCCAACCTGGTGACGAGCAAGACCCGAGGGATGCGAATGGCAATGTGATTTATGACAAAGGGGTGACGTTGCTGGACACATGGAGGGCGTTGGAGGGCCTGGTGGACGAGGGCAAGTGCAAGGCCATCGGATTATCCGACGTCAGCCTGGCCCAGGTGAAAGAGATCTTTGAAGCGGGAAGGATCAAGCCTGCGGTGGTTCACGTCGAATCCCATCCGTATCTCCCGCAATGGGACCTTCTGGACTATTGCAGAAAGAATGGCATCGTGTTGCAAGCGTTCGCAGCGCTGGGGCATAGTAGCGAGCCCAGGTTGCTGGAAGATCCTGTCATTACCGCGATCGCCAGGCGAGTCAACAAGACCCCGGCGCAGGTGTTGCTCGCCTGGGCCATCCAGCGCGGGACGGCCCTCCTGACCACCTCGAAGACCCCCAGTCGGATCAAGGAGAACTTTGAAGTCTCCACCCTTCCTGAAGAGGCCGTGCGGGAAATCAGCGAAGGAATCAAGTTGCAGGTCCGGTTTAATGCCGTTGTGGAGACCGGTGTTCCCGGGTTCATTCCGAGAGGACAGAGAGGTTGAGACCGTAATCACTCCAGGGGGGATTTCCTGTTCGACCTGACATCGTCGCCGGGGCTGTCTGTCCCGACCATGAGTTGTACGACCACACCTCATATCTCTGGCAGACGCCCGACCGAACTGCGAGCCTCCGAGTATGCCAGCGCGTGCACATTTCCGTTCCAGGGCTGCCGGAAGCAGATGACAGTCGGCTCGCAGAGCGGGTGGGATAAAGGCGAAATGACCATGAGTCCCCTGAGGTTGCTCAAGGCGCAGCCGAGGTTCGTCACCGCTGCCGTGGCTGGCGCCCTGATCTGGTTCTTCTTGCCTCACCATTTGCGGAGATCGACGCGCCTGCTGGTAACGTGGGATTGTGCAACCGGTCTCTATCTGCTGCTCGCGACCGTGATGATGGCGCGGTCGAAGATGGAGCAAGTTCGCTATCGCGCCACCTTGCAGGATGAGGGGCAGATCTTGATCCTGATCCTCGCTGCCATCACCGCGCTCATCAGCCTGGGCGGCACCATGGCGGAGATGGCCGCGGCCAAGACGCTCAAAGGCGACAGCGGCTGGCAGCACATCGCGCTCGCGGGCGTCACCGTCCTGCTCTCGTGGACCTTCGCCCACACGATATTCGCAATCCATTATGCGCACGAATACTTCGCGGGAACGGACGATGTTCTGGAGGAGGGGCTCGAGTTTCCGGGCCATGAGCCGCCGGATTACTGGGACTTCGTCTACTATTCGTTCATCATTGGCACCGCCACCGCAACCGCCGACGTCAACGTGACGTCCAAGAACATGCGCAGGATCACGACGCTGCATTGCGTGTTCGCCTTCTTCTTCAACACGACCATTCTCGCGCTGACAGTCAACGTCGGGGCCGGGTTCTTCTGACACAGGAGGTGGAGGGCCGACGACGCGGGCAAGACAGCTCCCAGGCCAAGCCTGATGAAGTTGTTCAAACTCCTGTAAGGCTGAGCGGTCGAGCTGCGAGCCGTGCAACAAATGTTTATGCTGTGGGTGCGGCTGAAATCGTCCTGACCCATCGAGCCATCTGGAAGTTCGCTGATTGACCGGCCGACTTTGGCCCGTTATTTTCAATGCGTTTGCGTGAGAGAATCACAAGTTCGGAGGCGCAAAGAAAAGGGGTTTGCATGGAACAGGTGGTTGGAATTGGCGGTGTATTCTTCAAAGCGCGCGATCCCAAGACGCTCGCCGCCTGGTATCGCGAACACCTGGGAGTGCCCGTCGAACCAGAGCAAACCTACGGGGCTTTCACGTCTGCAGCGGCTGGAGAGCAGGCGGTTTGGTCTGCGTTCCCTGCGGACACCTCGTACTTCGGTTCGGGCCCGGCACCGTTCATGTTCAATTATCGCGTCCGGAACCTCGACGCCATGTTGGCCCAGCTCCGAGCTGCCGGGGCGCAGGTAGACGACCGAGTCGAGGACTACGACTATGGCCGGTTCGGCTGGGCGACCGACCCGGAGGGCAACCGATTTGAGCTCTGGGAGCCGCGCCCAGCCGAGGGGTAATCGCACCGCGCCGAACTAACGGCTGAAACTGACCGGGGCCGCCATCCTGGTTTCTCGAGCTTCAGCGTTCTTGCAGGCGGCCCCGGCAGCTTGGCCAAGCGTTCCGGAGACGCTTCGGTCTCATCGACCGAATTAACTTCGGTGTCGTCGGACCGATGCACGCAATCTCACGGTCGGCCGTCGAGTCGTCGAGAGAGGTCGAGCCGACGTCGAGGCAGTTGGTCCGGCACAAGATCTAATCGAGCCCCATGGCGCGTCGCTTCTCGATGACGAATTCGAGGTGATGGGCCAGATGCTCGACCGCACCGTGGATCATCTGGTCCACCGTCCTATCGCCCCGATCGCCAACGACTCCCGTCCGCTCCCACGCGTCCGGTGGAGAGGCCCCGAGGATGCGACCGATCTGGCGTCTCGCCAGGTCGAAGATGCCCAGCTCCTCCTCGACATCCCGGCTATGGTACGCGAGAGCGGCCAGCATCATGTCGGGCTGCACTCGATTGAAGACCGGCCGCTCTTCGGAGAGTACCCGCTTGAGTCGATGGACGATGTTGGCGTCGGTGTCGGCCAGATGGCAGACGACCTCCAGGACGCTCCAACTGCCGACGACAGGCCGCGCGATCAACTGCTCGCGGCTCAGGCCGGCGACGGCGGAACGGAGCTGGTCTGGTCCCGCAAGATATGCCTCGAGCAAGGCGGGGTAATGCATCGTATCCTCCCCTACCGGCTACGGCCGATAATTCACCATATTGGTCGAGAATAGGCGCCACGAAACGGGTTCAGACGAACGCCGACCTGTGCTTTTCGATGAACGCATCGAGCGTCAAGGGCGGCCGGCCGCCGAGCTTCTCGACCAGGTCGTTCGTCCCCGCAAAGATCCCATTCTGGTGATCGATCGCGACTTCCTTGAGATGCTGGAAGAGGAAGGTGTTCTCGCCGCCCGCATTCTTGCCGCTCGTCTGCAGGGCGTTGCTGAATTCCTCGAAGTCGACCTGCTTGTACTGGACGTCCTTGCCAAGGACCCGGCTCAGAACCCACGCGGTTTCCTCATACGTGTATTCGACCGGGCCGAAGAGCGGATAGGCGTTGCCCCGGTGCGCCGCGGGATCTTCGAGAAGGCCGGCGATCACGCGACCCTGGTCCTCAGCCGCGATCGGCGGCGTGCTTGCCGGTACCGAACGGCACGTGGAGCCTGCCGGCCCTGATCATCGGGGCGAGATAGAGCAGCCACTCCGCGAAGTACGTCGGCCGGATGTGGACAGTGGGGACGCCCGACCAGTCGAACACACGCTCGGAGAGCCAATGGTCGGTCGCAGCGTGGCTCCTGGCGTCCTCGCGGGCCGACTTTTGCGACATGTTGACGATGCCGTCGACCCCGGCCTCCTTCGCGGCCTGGGCGAAGTAGGCCGTCGCCTGCAGAATCCCGGGGCGGATGGGGTAGACAAAGTAGGCCCGCCGGACGCCGTCGAGGGCGGCCCGGACCTGGCCGAAGTCGAGGAGGTCGCCATACACCACCTCGACCCCGCGCTTGCGAAGCTGCTCCGATCGCTCGTCCTTGGCGTGGGCCAGCGCCCGGACCTCGCGGCCCTGCTCCAAGAGCCTATCGATCGCGTATCCGCCCGTGTCGCCCGTCGCCCCGGTGATCAGGATCTTGCCCATTGCCATCTGGAAGTCTCCGTCGAAAGCGGATAAGATGTCGGTTGACATCCGAATGGTAGACAGTGGATCTTTTGATGTCAATCGACATCCAAAAACTTTCGGACGAAAGGCGGAGGATGCGGAAGTCAAGAGAGCAAGCGGCGGAGACACGGAAGCGGATCGTGAAGGCTGCTGCGTGTGAGTTCCGCGAGAAGGGGATCGTCGCGACCGGCCTGGCCGACCTCATGAAAGCCGCAGGCATGACCCATGGCGGCTTCTACAAGCATTTCGAGTCGAAGGGCCAGCTCATCGCCGAGGCCTGCGAGGCGGCAGTACAGGAGGTCATGGAGAGAATGGAGACCCAGCCGACGGTAAACGCAGCGGTGGCGGGTTACCTCTCGACCCGACACAGGGACAACCCGGCTTCGGGCTGCCCACTCTCGGCCATCGGCAGCGAACTCGCCCGGACCGACGCGAAGACGAGAAAGGTGGCGACGGCGGCCTTCGAGCGGCTCGTCGGCCTCCTGGCGGGGAACTCGAACGAGAAAGACTCGCGGCACCGCGCCCTGGTTGCGGCCTCAACGATGATCGGCGCGGTGACCATGTCGCGGGTGGTTAACGACCCGAAGCTGTCGGCGGAAATCCTCCGGGAGGCCGAGAAGAGCTTGATGGCGGCGCGATCGTGAAAGTCGATCGTGGCGCGATCATTTTGCGGGGGGCCGCGAAACGCGGGCTATGAGGTCGTACCAAGGCCCGGAGCGTTGCGCGCTTCGGTGTGATCGACGTGTGATCGACCGAAGCCAGCTCGGACCAATCTGCTTCGGTGTCGTCGGACTGACGGACGGAAGGCGACCCGCCCGCTGGGTCCCGTCTTGGTTGCTTCGAGCCGCCCGTTTGGGTCGCGGCTGCCGCAAATGGAGCCGCTCCTCGGACAGGCCTTCGCCATCCCGCCGGTCGTTGATCGGCGCGTACGTCCCCGCGACGCCGGGCGCGCTTACGGGAGCTTCCTCTGAAACCGCTTCGTTCGTTTCGTCAACTCTTTCAGCCATTCGATCTGCATCTCCGAGCCGGTCCTCATCTCCTCAACCCAGGCCGGCGGGAGCCCCGAGAAATCGATCTCGAGCGACCCCCAATCAGGTCGCCGACCGTCGGCGTCGGTGAAACCATACTCGCGTCCGAGTTGCCACGAGCCGTAAAGTTGACCGGACCGCTCGAGGACGTGGGCGTCCTGCGCCAGGGCGGCGACGGCCCGACCGACGAACAGTGGCGATTCCGATTCCAGGAAGTTCTTGTCCTGCTTGCCGGCATCACGCCAATTGGCCTCGGAGACCCCGAAATGGTCGAGCATCGCCTCCGAGCGCAGGAAGCCCGGCGAGATCGCGATCGCCGCAACACCGTGCGGCTTCAGCTCGGCCGCCATGTTGAGGGCGAGGCCCTTGATCGCCAGCTTCACGCTCTGCGACAGGGAGTTTCCTCCCGCCATCAGAATGTCGTTTTCGGTCACCTCGACGATCAGGCCACGGCGACGGCGGATCATGAGAGGCGCGGCATGCTTGGCAGTGATGATGTGCGAGAGGAGGGCTTGCCGCAAGATGGCCTCGCCGTCCTTCAGGTTCGTTTTCCAGAACGATTCCCACTGAGCCATCATTGGCTCTTCGCCAGCGATGCTGTTGACCAGGACATCCAGTCGACTGTGTTCGCCATCGATCCGCGCGAAGAGGGATTCGACCTCGGATTCGACGGTGTGGTCGACGCGGACTGCCACGGCAGTGCCGCCCTCCTGCTGAATGATCGCCGCAGTCTCGTCGATGGTCTCGGGTCGCCCGTACGGGGAGGGATTGCCTCGAACACTGCGCCCCGTGCAATACACGATCGCACCGGCTTCGCCCAAGCCGCGCGCGATACCTCGCCCCGCGCCGCGTGTGGCGCCGGCGACGACGGCGACGTGCCCCGTCAGTGGTCGGGCGGATTCCAGCGACCTCGCAACACGGCCGATCGCTCGGCGCGAACTCGGAGTCTTTTTCGGGCGGGCCATGGTGGTTCAGAGACTCCCGACCTGGTTGCCAGCCATTCCGTCGTGACCGGATACACATGCAATGAGAACCGACGCGCATCCTAGGGCTTGGTCGGCGTGGGCAGCCGCGTCGCCAGATCGGCCAGGCGGTACTCAACACGAAGGATGTGCTCCCGCATGGTGCGCTCGGCCGTGATCAGGCGGTTCCAGAGGTTGATAAAGTTCATGAGCAGGAACACGAGCAGGCCCAGGAGCGCCCACAGCACGCCGGCCAGCGAAGGACTCCGCAGAGCCTGGCAGATGAGCAACAATGCCGCGGCCCAGGTGATGCCGGCAACCACCTTGCTCATGCCCTGCATGGTCCGTAGAGGCTCGGCCCCGCGCCGAAGGATGTAGAGTATCCAACCGGCGGTCGAGATGAAAACCAGAAAATTCAGGCCCCAGATCCAGCGGTGCTCAGCGTCGAAAATGAGGCCGCAGGCCGCGCCGGGGAGTCCGATGACCAGGCACACCAGACAGAACTTGTAGTACAGTCTGTGACTGCCGGGCAGCCGAGGCTCCACGATCTGGGCGAGTTCCTGCCGGAACCGCTGCTGGCGCTCCGGGCTGACGGGCTCGGCGCTGAACAGGTTTTCTCGCAAGTCATTCTCGGGCGTCATGATTGGCTCCTTCGTACAGGATTGTCCCCAGGGCCTTCTTGGCATGGTGAAGACGTGACTTGACGGTCCCCGGGTGGAATTGCCAGCACCGAGGCGATTTCCTCGATGGTCAGGTCTTGAAGAAAGAACAGGGTCAGAGCCTCGCGATGCGGCAGGGAGAGCTTGTCGAGGCCGGCGTGGACGGCGGCAGCGTCCTCCCGGGTAAAGACGGGTTCGTGAGCGGTCTCGGTCAAGGCGCTCTCCACAGCCGCGTACAAACGGAGGTTGACGTCCCTGTGGCGCAAGTGCGCCAGGGCGTGGTTACGAGCGGCGCGGTAGAGAAAGGCCGGCAGCGCACGGGCATCGCGAAGTTTCGGCAGAGCGCGAAAGACAGACACCCAGGTCTCCTGAACCAGATCCCAGGCGTCGGCCTCCGATCCCACCATGCGGCGCAGGTAGTACAACAGCGGCTTCTCGAAAAGAGTCACCAGCTCGTCGGCCGCACGGCGGTCTCCCCGCTGGCAGCGGAGCACAAGCAGTTCGCATAGGATCAGGTCCGCATCCGTCATGGCGGCGCTCCTCGTGAAAGCTTCAGACACAGCCAAGGATGCGCCAGCGGCCGGAATGGTTCAAATCTGCGCGTGCGGGGAAAGTTCAATGTCCCGCGACACAGAAGTCTGGGGCAGATCCATGGGTGCTTCAATGATCCGCCAGTGATCACGATCGCCGGCAACAGCCCTGATCCGGGCTGGACCCGCAATAGCGGAGGGTTCCTCGTCCGAGTACCATGGGTGTGGTTCAGTTCATCGGTTCGAGACCACCTTCGCCGACTTCATGTGGCAACTCCCGCCCTGCCCCAGAATCCTCGCCGTTCGCAGCGATTTTACTAAGGTCCCGAGCCGGGCGCTGTGATTCTCACTGGGAGGTCGTCGGATGGACGATACGCCGAGCACGCGAGCCAGCCTCTTGGTCCGCCTGCGCGACCCGAGGGACGAGCGGGCGTGGGCCGAGTTTCTGGACATCTACACGCCGCTGGTTCACCGGCTGGCGCGGCAGGGCGGGCTCCAGGAGGCCGACGCGGCCGACCTGGCTCAGGAGGTCTTCCGCGCCGTGGCCACGGCGATCGACCGGTTCGACCTCGATCCGGGCCGCGGCTCGTTCCGGGGCTGGCTCTTCCGGATCGCGCGGAACCTGACCATCAACGCCCTTGCCGCGCGGTAGCCGCCAGCCGCGCGGCAGCGGTGACACCGATGTGATGCGGCTTCTGGAAGAACAGCCAGCACCCGCGCCGGAAGCCTCGGCGTGTTTCGACGTCGAGTATCGCCGCCGGCTGTTCGATTGGGCCGTCGGGCAGATCCGGGGGGAGTTCTCCCCGGCCGCCTGGCAGGCGTTCTGGATGACCGGCGTCGAGGGGCGGCCGGCTGGCGAGGTCGCCGAGACGCTGGGGACGACGGTCGGGACGGTCTATTACTACAAGAGCCGCGTGATGGCGCGGCTCGGCGCACGATCGAGCAGGTCGAGAGCGACCCTTGACCCGCCCTGGTCGCAAGAGTATCACTTACGGTCGCAGGAGCATCACCCATGGTTTCCCGTGCCTCACGCTGCCGGACCGACCGCATTGGCCGGCTCCTCGACGACGACCTGACCGACGTGGAGCGGGCCGAGATGATCGCGCATCTTGACGATTGCGCGTCATGCCGACACCGACTCGAAGCGACCGCGGCCGGTGGCCGCTGGTGGGCCGACCTCCGCCGGTTTGCCCCCGATGCGACGACCGCTGAGCCCGGGTCTGCCGGTGGGCTGTTTGATGACGAGCCGGTCTGCGGGTTCCTCGAACCATGCGACGAGGCGGGTGTGCTCGGCCGGTTCGGCCCATACACGGTGGTCGAGGTCATCGGCCGGGGCGGGATGGGGGTGGTGCTCAAGGCGTTCGACCCGGCCCTGCACCGGTTCGCGGCAGTCAAGGTCCTTGCCCCTCAACTGGCGACCAGTGCCGCCGCGCGGCGGCGGTTCACCCGCGAGGCGAGGGCGGCGGCCTCGGTCAGCCACGACCACGTCGTCGCCATCCACGCCGTCGATGAGGAAAGGGGATTGCCCTACCTCGTCATGCCCTACATCGCCGGCCGGTCGCTCCAGGAGCGGATCGACCGCGACGGCCCGCTGGCGGTCAGCGAGGTTGTACGGATCGGCATGCAGGTCGCCGGCGGACTGGCCGCGGCCCACGCGCAGGGACTGATCCACCGCGACATCAAGCCCTCGAACATCCTGCTGGAGAACGGGGTCGAGCGGGTCAAGATCACCGATTTCGGCCTGGCGCGAACGGTCGACGACGCCAGTCTGACCCAGAGCGGGACCGTTGCCGGCACACCGCAATACATGGCGCCGGAGCAGGCCCGCGGTGAAACGGTCGACTCGCGCGCCGATCTGTTCAGCCTGGGCAGCGTGCTCTACGCAATGTGTACGGGCCGCTCCCCCTTCCGCGCGGAGACGGTGATGGCGGTGCTACGCCGCGTCTCGGACGACGCCCCGCGCCCGGTCCGCGAGGTCAACCCGGAAGTCCCCGAGTGGCTGGCTTCGATCATCGAGCAGCTCCTCGCCAAGGAGCCCGCCGACCGCTTCCAGTCCGCCGCCGAGGTCGCCGAAGTGCTCGGCCGGTGCCTGGCCCACCTCCAGGAGCCCACGTCGAACCCGATGCCCACGCTTCCATCCCCGCACCGCAGGCAGCCGCCGAGATGGCGGCGGTGGGTCGGGGCGGCCGCCGCCGTGCTCTTGCTCGGGGGACTGACGGCACTGCTGGGCGTGCTCATCCGCATCAAGACTCCCGAGGGGACGCTGGTCATCGAGGTGAACGACCCGGCGGTCGAGGTGCGGGTCGACGGCGACGACGTCGTCATTGGAGGCGCGGGCGTGCGCGAATTAAAGCTGCGCACCGGCCGCCACGCAATCGCCGCGACCCGTGACGGCCGGACGGTACTGGACCAGACGGTCACGATCGAAAAGAACGGCCGAGAAATTGTGAAAGTCAGCCGCGAGCCCGGAAACGAGCCGGCACACAAGGTCGCCGAGGCGACAGACTGGGCCGCCAAGCTGACACACAAGGTCGCCGATCCGGAACCCCCGGCCGCTGGGTCGGGGGCACGGGCCTTGGAAATGTTACCACCCCTCCCTTTCCGCGTGTTCGCGGGGCACACGGGGATGGTCCGGTCGGTCGCCTTCTTGCCCGACGGCCGCCGCGCCCTGAGCGGGAGCTGGGACGGCACCATGCGGCTGTGGGACCTGGAGCCGGCCAAGGAGCTTCGCCGGTTCGACGGGCACACACGGGGCATCAACGGCCTGGCCGTCACCCCGGACGGCCGCCGCGCCGTGACGGCCAGCGGCGATACGACCGCGGCGGTCTGGGATCTCGAGAGCGGCCGGCTGCTCCGCCGCTTCGAGCGGCACTCGGGCTTCGTCGAGTGCGTGGCCATCTCGGCCGACGGCCGCCGGGCTCTCACCGGCTCCGCCGACCGGTCTGCCCGTCTCTGGGATCTGGAGACCGGGGCGGAGGTTCGCGCGCTTCTCGGCCACGCGGCGGGCGTCCGGGGGGTCGCCATCACCGGCTCCGCCGACCGGTCTGCCCGCTTCGCGGATCAGGAGATCGGGACGCAGATTCGCGAGCTCGTCGGCCACACGAAGAGTGTCCGGTCAGTCGCCTTCCTGCCCGATGGCCGCCGCGCCCTGACCTGCGGCGAGGATCAGACCGTCAGGCTCTGGGACCTGGAGACTGGCCACGAGATCGCTGTCTTCAGCGGGCACAAGGCCCCGGTCATGAGCGTCGCGGCGAGTCCCGATGGCCGCACCGCCATCTCTGCAGGCGGAGAGGGCGACGTCCTGATCTGGGACCTGGCCCATCTGGGTTCCGGGAAGGAGATCGGCCGGCTGAAGGGCCACGAACGTGTCGTCGAGCACGTGACCATCTCGCCCGACGGCAGTCGCGCCCTCTCGTGCGGATGGGACGGCTCGGTAATACTCTGGGACCTGGCGGGTCGGCAGGAGATCGCCCGCTTTCTGTCTCCCCCTAACGTCGTCGCTGTCGCCTTCTCTCCCGACGGCTACCGCGCGCTCGCGGGCGGTGAGGACAGGCTCGTGCGCCTCTGGGACCTGCCCGTCCCTCCGACGGCCGCCGCGCCATCGTCGCCGGTGACCGCGCCTGGTGCAAAGCCGTGACGCGCGGATGTTGCTCCTCACCGGCGCGGTCGACAACATCAGCGTGGTCGTTCGCCAGACGCTCGTGCAGTTGCTCACTCCCGATGAGATGCGAGGCCGGGTTTCGGCGATCAGAACCCGGCCTGACCGAACTCTCCACCGCCACTGCCTTGATTCCCACCGCTTGAGCCTCTAACTTGCAGTTGTCTGCTGTGCTCGAGGCGGGCATGTCGTGTGCCGGCCGAGATCTTGCCGCTACGCGACTTCACGCGTCCCCGGGCTTCGCGCAGACGCTCCCGCCTTCGTGGTCATCCCGCCCCAGGGTCGTTGCTTGCTCGTTTCGCGGTCATGCGCGGGGCAGGACCCGACCCGGAAGACCGGGCACTCCCCCGTGGCCGCGATCCCCTAACGAGGAGGACTTCCCATGACCGGTCCGTTCACCCGCCGCCAACTGTTCGAAAAAGCGACGGCCGTCACCGCCGCCGCGACACTGACGATCGTCCCTCGCCACGTGCTGGGGGGCGTGGGGTATGTCGCTCCCAGCGAGAAGATGAACATTGCCGGGATCGGCCTTGGCGACATGGGCCCCGGCAACCTGAATCACCTGGAATCCGAAAACATCGTTGCGCTTTGCGACGTCGATCCCAACAACGCCGCCAAGACGGTTCAGCGCTACTCCAGCGCAAAGTTCTACACCGACTACCGCGAGATGCTCGATCGCCAGAAAGACATCGACGGCGTGGTGATCGCGACGCCCGACCACACCCACGCGGTGATCACCATGGCCGCGATCCGGGCGGGCAAGCACGTCTACTGCCAGAAGCCGCTGACTCACGATATCTACGAGGCCAGGATGCTGACGAAGGCCGCTCGGGAATCGCGCGTCACAACCCAGATGGGAATCCAGGGGCACTCGGGAGAAGGCATTCGTCAGACCTGCGAGTGGATCGGGTCGGGCCAGCTCGGCGAGGTGCGTGAGGTCGATGCCTGGTGCACCCTTTCCTATTACCCCTGGGGCCACGCCTGGTGGAGCTCGAAATGGTCCGAGCGGCCCAAGGAGGCCATGCCCATGCCCGCGGGGCTCAACTGGGATTGCTGGATTGGCCCGGCGGCCATGCGGCCCTACCACCGCGCCTATCACCCGTCCACATGGCGGTGCTGGTGGGACTTCGGCTGCGGCATGATGGGCGATCGCGGCGTGCACACGCTCGACCCGGTGGTCTCGGCACTCAAGCTCACCGCACCCTCGAGCGTTGACGCCACCTGCTGCGGATCGACCAGGGAAGTGCATCCGCTGGCGGCCGTGGTCACGTTTCAGTTCCCCGCCCGCGGCACCATGCCGCCCGTGAAGCTCACCTGGTACGAGGGAATGCAGCCGCCCCGGCCGGTGGATCTCGACGAGGGAGCGAGCTTGCCTGCAGAGGGAGGCGCGATCTTCCGCGGCACAAGAGGCACCCTCGTGACCGGCGTGACCGGCGGCGACCTGCCCCGGATCATCCCGGCCGCCAGAAGGACAGAGATGAAGGCTCCGCCGCAGACGCTACCGCGCATTCAGGGTTCGCACGAGATCGACTGGGTTCGAGCCTGCAAGGCGGGAACGAAGGCGGGAGCCGACTTCGCATACTCCGGCCCGCTCACCGAGCTCTGCCTGCTGGGCAACGTCGCCAAGCGCGTCGAAACGCGCATCCTCTGGGACGCCGAGAAGCTCGAGGTCACCAACCTGTCCGACGCCAACAAATACATCCGCACGCCCTACCGCAACGGCTGGTCGTTGTGAATCTCACAAGGAACATCCAGGAGCTCGCATCATGGATTCCCGCACACGTGGTTCCCATCGCGCCGTCCCGCTCGTCCTCATGGTCCTGGGTCTTTGCATTCCGGGGGCTGCCGCAAGGCCGGCGGAGTTCGTGACGCCCGGCGAGATGCAGGTGAAGGCGGACTGGATCAAGAACCACCTGGAGGACCCTCGCACCGGTCAGCCGTTCTCGTTCGTCTACGGCGGCAAGGCTTCGGGTGAGCTGCTTCCGTCCTGGACGACTCAGTCGGGAACCACCAGCATCGATGCCGTCCGCACGCGCCGGACCGTGAGCTGGACCGACCCCGCGACGGGCCTTGAGGTCTCTTGCGTGGCGGTCGGGTACTCCGACTTTCCCGCCGTCGAGTGGACGTTGTATTTCAAGAACACCGGCAAGCACGACACGCCGATCCTGGAGCAGATTCAGGGGCTTGACGTGACGCTCGAGCGCGGGCTGACGCCGAACAAGGAGTTCGTCCTGCACTACTGGAAGGGCGACACCTTCGCGGCGGACCTGTATCAGCCGCAGCAGCGGACGCTGGGTGCCGGCGTTGTCGAGCGGTTCGCGCCGGTGGGCGGACGGGGGAGCAACGGAGCGTTCCCGTATTACAACCTCGCGACGCCCGACGGCGGCTTGATGATCGGCGTGGGCTGGCCGGGCCAGTGGGCATCCTCGTTCAGCCGGGATGGGGGCCAATCGCTGCACATCAAGGCCGGACAGGAGCTCACGCACCTGACGCTCAAGCCCGGCGAGCTTGTGCGTTCGCCGCTGGTGGCCCTGGTTTTCTGGCAAGGTGAAGATTTGGCGCGGTCGCAGAACCTGTGGCGGCGGTGGATGTTCGCCCACAACGTTCCGCGCACCGCGGACGGGTCGCTTCCTGCGCCCATCCTCTTCGGCAACACGTCTGGCGAATTCAACGAGATGTGCAATGCCAACGAGGAGAACCAGAAGCACTTCATCGACCGCTACATTCAAGAGCGGGTGCCCATCAACTACTGGTGGATGGACGCCGGCTGGTATCCCTGCGACGGCAACTGGCCCAAGACCGGCACCTGGGAGCCCGACCTGAAGCGGTTCCCCGGCGGCCTTCGCGCCATCAGCGACCATGCCCAGACTGTGGGCGTGAAGACGCTCGTCTGGTTCGAGCCCGAGCGTGTGGCCCAGGGCACATGGATCGCCGACAATCATCCCGACTGGCTGCTCGGCAAAACGCTCCTGAACCTGGGTCGCGACGATACCCGGAGCTGGCTGACCGATCACGTCGATCGCGTGCTCCGCGAGCAGGGCATCAGCCTCTATCGCCAGGACTTCAACATGGACCCGCTATCGTTCTGGCGGAAGAACGACCCGGCCAACCGGCAGGGGATGACCGAGAACCAGCACATTCAAGGTTACCTGGCCTACTGGGACGCGCTCCGCAAGCGGCACCCCGATCTGATCATCGACAGTTGTGCTTCGGGCGGCCGCCGCAACGATCTGGAGACGATGCGGCGGGCGATCGCCCTGCACCCGACCGATTACAACTACGGCCACCTGGCCGCCAAGCAGGCCTTTCACGCCAGCCTCTTCCAGTGGCTTCCCTGTTTCGGCTCGAACACCGTTCCCGTCGACACCGTGGACGCCTACGCCATTCGCAGCGGCCACGCCATGAACGTGGTTCTGGGCTACGACCTGAGGAACACGAATCTCGACTACGACCTGCTCCGCAAGCTCACCGCCGAGTGGCGGCAGGTTGTGCCCTTTTACCGGGGCGACTTTTATCCGCTCACGCCCGATACTCGCGACGAGGCCCACTGGCTCGCCTGGCAGTTCGACCGGCCCGACCAGGCAGACGGCATCGTCGAGGCGTTTCGCCGTCTGCAGGCCAGTGAGGCCACGGCCAGCTTCCGCCTGAGCGGCATTGACACCTCGGCTCGTTACGAGATCACCAATCTCGACACCGGCCAAGCCGTGTCCTTGAGCGGAAAAGAACTGACCGAGTCCGGCCTTCCCCTGGTCATCAAAACCAAGCCCGGCGCCCTGGTCGTGAAGTACCGACGGCACCGTCCCAAAGCCGCGGTACACGCACCGCCGAGCCCGCTACGAACGGGCGGCCGTTCGTAGCCAGTGTTCATTCCGCCCCGGAGGGGCGGCCGTGAATAGTCAGGGGCGTGAGGAACAGAACGCGCGACAAGAGATCCTGATTCATTCCGCCCCGAAGGGGCGGCCGTGAATAGCCAGGGGCGTGAGCCCCTGGACTGGTCAGGTCGGCGGGTCGAAAACCGTCCGCAGCCCCGAAGGGGCGGCCGTGAATAGCCAGGGGCGTGAGCCCCTGGAACGGGGACAGGAAGCGTGACGAGAGATCGTGTTTCATCCCAGCCCCGGCGGGGCGGCCGTGAATAGCCAGGGGCGTGAGCCCCTGGACTGGTCAGGCGGCGGGTCGAAAACCATCCGCAGCCCCGGAGGGGCGGCCGTGAATAGCCAGGGGCGTGAGCCCCTGGTATAGGAGGAGCTATCGACAAACACCCTCTGCAAGCCCTGAAAGGGCGACAGATTCCCTCGCCACCGAGTTCACCATGCCACAGTCGTTTGCGTCCCTTCATCATCACTTGGTCTTCTCCACCAAGAACCGTGATCCGCTCATCACCGATGAGGTTCAGCCTCGACTTTACGAATACATCGGCGGCATCCTTCGCGCACACGGCTGTGCCCTGATGGCAGCGGGTGGAATGCCGGATCACGTGCATCTTCTTGTTTCGCTCGACAAGCAACTTTCGATCGCGGAGACATTGCGCATCGTGAAGGCGAATTCCTCCTTCTGGGTTCATGAAGGTTTCCCGGTCCTGTCGGCATTCGCCTGGCAAGCCGGCTATGGTGCGTTCGCGGTGAGCTATTCCCATCTGGATCGTGTCAGGGGTTATCTCGGCCGGCAGGCGGAGCATCATCGGGGAGTGAGCTTTCAGGAGGAGTTTCTCGCATTTCTGAAACGGCACGAGATCGCGTACGACGAACGCTATTTGTGGGATTGATGGCTGTCGACGGCGGCCGTCGCACATCCGGTGCTCCTGTATCGGGCGTCGTTGTCGCGGTTCCCGTCCCAGGGGCTTCCGCCCCCTGGCTATTGACGGCCGCCCCTTCGGGGCTGTTTCAATTACGATCTCACGACGCCCCATCGCCACCAGGGGCTTCCGCCCCCTGGCTATTGACGGCCGCCCCTTCGGGGCTGTGATGACTAGCGGGCAGACCACGATCGTTCCATTCCAGGGGCTTTCGCCCCTGGCTATTGACGGTCGCCCCTCCGGGGCTGTTTCAATTACGATCTCACGACGCCCCATCGTCACCAAGGGCTTCCGCCCCCTGGCTATTGACGGCCGCCCCTCCGGGGCTGTATCAATTACGATCTCACGTTCGTGCGTGTCTTGTTCCAGGGGCTGTCGCCCTGCTCATCCACGCCCCATCGCCACCAGGGGCTTCCGCCCCTGGCTATTGACGGCCGCCCCTCCGGGGCTGTGGATGGTTCACGGCACGGGCTCACCGTTCCAGGGTGCCGCCCCCTGACTATTGACGGCATCGCCCCTTCGGGGCCGGATTAAACCACCCCTCGTCGCGCGATCCTGTTCCAGGGGCTTCCGCCCCCTGGCTATTGACGGCCGCCCCTTCGGGGCTGTTTCAATTACGATCTCACGACGCCCCATCGCCACCAGGGGCTGTGCCCCTGGTTATTGACGGCCGCCCCTTCCGCCGTCTGAATTCATCTCGACGTTGCCCCATTGCCACCAGGGGCTCACGCCCCTGGCTATTGACGGCCGCCCCTCCGGGGCTGGATGAAACACGATCTCTCGTCGCGCGATCTGTTCCAGGGGCTTCCGCCCCTGGCTATTGACGGTCGCCCCTTCGGGGCTGTTTCAATTACGATCTCACGACGCCCCATCGCCACCAGGGGCTGCCGCCCCTGGCTATTGACGGTCGCCCCTTCGGGGCTGTGGATGGTTCACGGCACGGGCTCACCGTTCCAGGGGCTGCCGCCCCTCCGGGGCCGGCGGAATCGCGGGCTGCCCACGACGGTTCGATTCCAGGGTTTGTCATGGAAACCCCGGCTCGGTTGCGGGAGAATCTATGGCCTTGACCGCAATGAAACCGATCGGAGCGAGCGATGAGAGTTGCAAGTGTTTTCACTGTTGTATGGCTGGTCGCCACCGCCGCCGGTTGTGGCCAGACGGGACAGGCCGTTCCTACTTCCGCTTCCGCCATTGCTCCCTCAAAGCAGCAGCCCGCCGCGCCGTTCCTGGTCAAGCCCTACATCCAGTGGGGAAGCTCGCCCGACTGGCAGGACGCGGGGCTCCAGTTGCTCTGGCATGATGACGACGTGAATGCCGATTGGGCCGTCGAATACCGCACCGCGGACACCGAGTGGCGGAAGGCAGAGCCGCTATTCATGCGGCGGGTCGCCGTGCCGAGCGTGCCTCCGCACCGGATCTATCAGGCGAGCGTGCAGGGGCTGAAACCAGGCTGCGAGTGGACCTACCGCGTACGCAAGGAGGGCGAACCTGTCTTCTCGGCGACCGGCCACGCGCCGCCGGCTGCCGACCGGCCGCAGCGGTTTGTCGTTTTTGGAGACTGCGGCGCCAATACCAAAGAAGAGCGGGCCATCGCCTACCAGGCTTATCTCGCCCATCCCGACTTTGTGCTCATCACCGGCGATATCGTCTACAGTCGCGGCCGGATCACCGAGTACCGCGACAAGTTCTGGCCGATCTACAATGCCGATGAGGCGTCCCCCGCCCAGGGTGCTCCGCTGCTGCGCTCGACGCTCTTCCTCGCCGCGCCCGGCAATCACGACATCGGCAGCCGCGACCTGGACAAATATCCCGACGGCCTGGCCTACTTCCTCGACTGGACGCAACCGCTTAACGGACCCCTCGGCGCGGAGGGAAGCGCCTCGGTCCCGGTCTTGAAGGGACCCGAGGCCAACCGCAAGGCGTTCCAGGAAGCCGCGGGCCCAGCCTATCCGCGGATGGCGAACTTCTCGCTCGATCACGGCAATGCCCACTGGCTGATTCTCGACGCCAACTCCTACGTGGACTGGACCGACCGCGACCTGCGCGCCTGGGTCGAGCGCGACCTCGCCGCCGCCCGCCACGCGACCTGGCGATTCGTGGGGCTCCACCAGCCGGGCTTCCAGTCGGCCAAGGCGCATGCCGACGAGCAGAACATGCGAGTGATGGCCGACATCTTCGAGGCCCAGAAGGTGGATGTCGTCTTCTGCGGCCATGTTCACAATTATCAGCGGTCCTATCCGCTCCATTTCTTCATCGACCGGCAGGCTGACGGCAAGCCGATTCACCAGAAAGAGCTCGTTCCGGGCCACTGGACGCTCGACAGGAGTTTCGACGGCGTGACCAGAACCCGCCCCGACGGCGTGATCTACATCGTGACCGGGGGCGGCGGGGCCAGCCTGTACAATCCCGAGCAACAGGATGATCCGTCTTCCTGGCACGACTTCACCGCCAAGTTCATTTCCAAGGTGCACTCGCTGACCGTGGCCGAAATCGACGGCCCCACCTTGCGGGTCCGCCAGCTCTCCCTCGACGGCACGGAACTGGATCGGTTCCTGATTCACAAGTAAAATTTCTGGACCTGTGGCGATTGTGCATGAAAAGAAACGGTGCGCCATTGTCATTGGCATGACGCACCGGCGCGATGTTCTGATAGAATTGCTTGATCCGCGATGACCCGTCCATCATCGCGTCCACTCGGAACTGGCGACGGAAGGTGAACATGAAGACCACGCAGCCCGCCCGCCCGGAGCCGCTGGATGTGAAGATTGAGTTCAGACAGAGTGCCGGGCTGATCCGCGTGGTCGACCCGCGCCTGTTCCGCGCCGACCGCAGGAACTGGTGTCTGGCGCTGGCCCGGGCCGCCGCCAGCCGACAGGGCGTGGAGGCGGTCCGGCTCGACCTGGAGACGGCGGCCTGCGAGATCCAATTCAGCCCCGGGCCCTCCGCGCCCGCCATGGCCGACGTGCTCGCCGCGTCGATGAACCAGGCCAGTGCCGCCGGCACAAGCCTCCTGCCCGCGCCCGGCCGTGGTTCAATCGCAGCTCCTCCCCGCCCGAAAGCTGGAGCGTGCTTACCGCCTTCCCGGGGGAAAACCACCCCTCCGTCTGGAAAGCGCGGCTCAAGGAACCCGGCCTGGCCGAGATCGACCACCAGGCGCTCACAAGCTCCCGACGCGACCGATCGCGGCTCCTGAAAGGTTTGCGAGCCGGCGCCATCGCGCCGGGCTCGTGCCGAATCGACCGCCGCGGCCGTAAGCTCGAGATCCGCTTCGAACCCGAGCGGTTCGACCTTGCCCGGCTGCTCGACACCGCCGAGCAGGCTCTTGCCGGCAAGCCGACCGAGGCCGCCGCGTTTCAGCCCGCACCTCAGCCCGAGCTGCTTTCGGCGCTCAGCGCGGAGCCGGGTATTCTCGTCAGCGGCCGGAAACGCGTCCTCTACCTGGCCCTGGGCGGCGGTTCGTTCGCGTTGATCTTCGCCGGCATCACCGTCCCGGGAATCCCGACGGTCACATTCGCGGTGCTCTCCGGCTATTACCTGGCGCGGTCGTCGATCCGGCTCCACGATCAGCTTGTCCGGTCGGGCTTCTTCGGTCCGATCATTCATGAATGGAGCAAGCTGCATGGGCTGAGCAAGCGGTCCAAGCTCAAGCTCATCGGTCTGATCGCCGCCGCCGTGGCCGTCAGCTTTTCGATCGTGACCATCACTCCCACGGTCCTGGCCGTGACCTTCGTCCTGACCACCGGCGGAGTCTACACTCTGCTGAATCTGCCCGGAATTGAAGGCGAAGAGGCATTCTTGCCGCCCTCATGGCTCGCCCCGCCGCGGCCTGCTCCGCCAGCCGCGCTCGAGATGTCGTGACGCAACTGCCAATCAACCGGCCGTCTTGTTCAAGCGTACCGGTCGCGGAGAATCCGGCTGGCCTCGACCAGCCTGGACAGCTTGGCCCTGGCGATCTCGAACGCGGTGATCGGGCTATCGGCAAAAGTGGCAAATCCGCAATCGGGATTGAGCAGCACCCGGCGCGGTCCAAACAGGGCGATGGCGCGCTCGGCCCGGGCCACAATCTCGTCGGTCGGCTCGACGCGGTCAGACTTCTGATCGACCACGCCGACGCCGATCCGGACGTCGTCGGGCAAGGCCTTGAGCACCTCGATCTCGCCGGCCCGCGGCGTGCACAGCTCAAGGAACAGCGTGCCGACCGGAATTGAGGCGAACAGGGGAACCAGGGGCGCGTAGTTGCCGGCCAGCGCGGCCGACTCGTCACGCGTCCAGTTGCCCCGGCAGACGTGCAGTGCCAGCCGCTCTCGGGGGAAGCCCTCCAGGGTTTGCCGCAGCAGCGACCGGGCGAAATCGAGCTCTTCCGCGGGCGGCCGCTTCTCGCCCAGGGCGCCGCACATGAACGAGCGGTTGCCGGCCGACGAGCGGCCGTGGACCACCTCGGTCAGCACCGGCTCGTCAAGCTGCACCAGCGCCGCGCCAGTTTCGAGGAGCTGGCCGATCTCCTTGCGAAGGATCTCGACGAGGTCTTCGGCAAGCGCCTCGCGGGTCTCATAGGCCCGATCCGAGACGCATTCCAGCCACATCGTGCGGGTGAGCAGGTACGGGCCCGGAAGCGCGACCTTGACCGGCCGATCGGTCAGGCTCTGGACCGCGAGCAGCTCGTGCGCGGCAAGCGGCCGGGCGGGGTTTCGCGACAGCTTGCCAAAGACGGCAGGATGCCGGACCGACTCGGCCGGAACGTCGAGCGCGCGGAGCTCGCGGGCAAACGCGTCGGGGTGCTCGACGTAAGGTAAGAGGTCGACGATCGGGATGAGCTGGCAGTTGTCCAGCCGGGCGCCCACGAAGCTTGCGTAACTGTCGCGGCGCTGCTCGCCATCGGTCACCACGTCCACGCCCGCCTCGAGCTGGGCCTCGACGACCCGCGACACCGCCCGGTCGGCCAGCACTGCGAACTCCGCGTCGGGCAGCCGCCCTTCCAGCCGATCGTGAAGCGCTTGCAAGAGCCAGTCGGGCCGTGGCCAGCTCCCGATGCCCATGACCGAGAACGGGGCGATGGCGGGCCGGGCTTTATTCTCGTCCTTGTCCCGGGCGCGGGCCTGGGCCGGTGAGGCACTTGCCGGGGAGGGTTCGACCGTGAGCGAGCCCGGCTCTGGCGATGCCGCGGCATCGGCCGGTGTGGGGACGGGGCTGAACCGGTTCTTGACGATCAGAAAGGTCCATGAGCCGTGTTCACGATCGTGCCGTTTGGAGACAAGCTCGTTGCCGGTGAGCCGGCACCACGACGGCAGATCCTCGGCCACCGAGGGCTCGGTCGAGCGGACCTCGAGGAGCTGGCCGGTGCTCAGCGGATCGATCCGGCGGCGGATCTGGAGCAGCAGTCCATTGCCGCAATCCATCTTCCCACCATCGAATCGGACGGCCGGTTCGTACGGATCGGGCCGCGGCGGGTCGGAACGATCTTCGCTCATGAGCGGCAAGCTCCCCGTGGAACACGGACGCCGGCTCGAAACTGTCAATAGCTGACCGAGGCCGCCCCCTGAGACAGGAATTCGACCAGCCGCGCACCGCCGGCGAGCAGCGCGCCGGGATCAGCTTGCCCGCGTCCAGCTTACGCTTGTTGAAGCACGAGGCACAGACCACGACCAGACCCCCGGCTTCCACGAAGCTGGTCATCAGCTCTTTGAGGGGCAAGAAGCCCTCTTCGTGAATCGAGTCGGCCACGCCCTGGATCGCCAGGTGAACGCCTTCGACGCTGAGGAAGACCATGGTCTCTTGCCCGGACGCCGCGGCGGCGTTGGCGACGACGAAGGCGACCGTGGCGCGATCGGGATCGTCCGACGACCGGGTCAACGAGACGCAAAACTTTCCGGCCATGATTTGCTCAATCCTTTCTGCGTTCGAGATGATAACAGGGATGAGACGCATGAATCAGGCGATGCCCGGTGAGCCGGCACCAGGCGGGAACATCCACCGGGGCTCCCTCATCACGGGTCACGAGCTGAATGACCTGCCCGGGCGCCAGCCGCTCCAGCCGTCCCTTGAGCGCCAGCAGCATCGGCCCGCAGGCCAGGTCGCCGGCATCCCAGGCATCGTGATGTGGAAACGGGTTCTCATCCACTCCGTCACTCCGGTTCAAGAGGGCTTGCCGCGAGCCGCGTGACCCGAAAAATCGGCACGCGTGAACGCCGAGGCAGCCGCCAAGCCATGTTTACGAGCCGGCTCGCGTCTGCCAGGATAGCTTGCTGCCAGCGCGTGGGAATAGTGGCGAGTGGTCACGGAATCGTCGTACGGGAGGCACGCATGAGCATCGAGGCATTACGGAACCACCTGGTCGAGCTGCTCGAAGGCGGCCATGCCCATCTCGATTTTGACACGGCGATTGCCGGCCTGCCGGCGGAATTACGGGGAGCCAAACCGCCGGGATTGCCCCATACGCCCTGGCGGCTGGTCGAGCACATGCGGCTCGCCCAATGGGACATTTTGCGGTTCTCGATCGATGCCGCCCACGTCTCGCCGAAGTTTCCCGATGGCTACTGGCCCGCCACGGACGCTCCGCCAAGCGCGGCCGCCTGGGACCGGTCCGTGGCGGCTTTCCAGGCCGATCTGAAAGCGATGATCGCGCTCGTGGCCGATCCCGCGACCGATCTGTTCGCCCCGATCGCGCACGGCCAGGGCCAGACGATCCTCCGCGAGGCGCTGCTCGTGGCCGACCACAACGCCTATCACCTGGGCCAGCTTGTCACCGTCCGCCGGCTGCTGGGCGCCTGGTCCCGGGAATGAAGGCGGACCGGAACCTCGCACCTCCGGTGCATACATGCTTCCGACAGTGCGGACACCGGGTCAAGCACTCTCAGACCAGGCAATGCGGCTGTGCTTCTCAGATTCTGCGTTTAGAGTGTACATTGAATGAACAACACGAAGTGCGCGATCGAACCAAGCAGAGCCTTGCACGCCGCGGTGAGCCAATCCTGGCGTCGAACGCCTGGCAGCACCCTGCTCAGGTGAGAGAACCGTGCCAAGCTGGCGTTGCCCTGATTCTCGACCAGCACGCGGACTGATTGCGTGATACAGTGGACAACATGCATCGGGCGGGGCTTCGCGCCGGGTTGAACGAACAGGCAGGGATCTCATGGTTCGTGCGCTGATTTCATGGAGCCTGCATAATCGGCTGGTCGTCCTGCTGGGAACGATCGGCCTGATCGCGTTTGGAATCCATGCCGCGTACAACCTGAATATCGAAGCCTATCCCGACCCCACGCCGCCGCTGGTCGAGGTGATCACTCAGAATCCGGGTACCAGCCCCGAGGAGATGGAGCGGTTGATCGGCATCCCGATCGAGACCGCGCTGAACGGTATGCCCGGGCTGAAGTACTTGCGGAGCATCTCGCTGGCCGGGCTCAACGACGTCAAGTGCATCTTCGAGTATGGCACCGACTACTGGCAGGCTCGTCAGGAAGTGATCAACCGCATCGGCATGATCAGCAACTTGCCCACGGGGATCACTCCATCGCTCTCGCCCTGGAGCCCGACAGGCGAGATTGTGCGGTATGTGCTGGAGGGCAAGGGGTACACCCTGAACCAGCTCAAGGCCGTTCAGGACTGGGTCCTGGAGCGGCAATTGCGCACCGTGCCCGGCGTGATCGACGTCACCGGATTCGGCGGCACGGTCAAGCAGTACCAGATCTTGCTCGACACTCAGCTCATGAAGCGGTACGACGTGACCTTGCAGATGGTCACCGACGCGATCTCGCAATCGAACGCCAACGTCGGCGGCGACGTGCTGCCGCTGGGCGACCAGTCGCACAATGTCCGGGCCATCGGCTACCTGGGCGAGGGCGTCGACTCGCTCGATCCCAGCCGGGCCGCCAGGTCGTACGCCATCGAGGTCGAGAAGCTGGAAGATATCCAGGACGTGGTGGTCACGACCTATCAGAACATGCCGGTCTACATCAAGCAGATCGCCAAGGTCGTGATCGGCTACCAGCCGCGGCTGGGCGTGGTCGGTCGAGACGATGAGAACGACGTCGTCGAAGGCATCGTCCTGATGCGCAAGTACGAGAAGTCGCTGCCCACCTCGAACCGGGTGCAAGAAAAGATCGACGAGCTCAACAAGAGCAGTATCTTGCCCCAGGGAATGCAGATCGTGCCGTTCAACCGGCGAACCGACCTGGTTTACGTGACCAGGCGCAATGTGCTGGAGAACATGATCGTCGGGATGATTCTGGTCATCGTCATCCTGTTCATCTTCCTGGGCGACATCACCAGCGCGGGGATCGTGGCGCTGATGATCCCGCTGGCGATCCTGTTCTCGGTCTCGGTGCTCTACATCCAGGGAAAGTCGGCCAACCTGCTGTCGATCGGCGCCATCGACTTCGGGATCATCGTCGACAGCTCGGTGATCATCGTCGAGAACATCTACCGGCATATCACCGCGCCCGACGCCGACCGGACGCGTCCGCTGGTCGACCGGATCATCGAGGCGTCGTACGAGATCGAGCGGGCACTCTTCTTCTCGACCCTGATCATCGTCTGCGCCTTCATCCCGTTGTTCTCGATGTCGGGCCCGGAAGGGGCGCTGTTCGGACCGATGGCCAACACCTACGCGTTTGCCATCTGCGGCGCGTTGACCCTGGCGGTGACGCTGACCCCGGTGCTCTGCTCGTTCCTGTTCGCGAACAAGAAGGAAGAGAAAGAAACATTTGTCGACCGGATCATGAAGCTGCGGTACCTGGTGATGCTCGACAAGATTCTCAGGCACCGCTACCTGCTGCTGGCGACGATGGGTTCGCTGCTGGCCTTTACCCTCTGGCTGATACCCAGGCTGGGGGGAGAGTTCATGCCCCCGCTGGAGGAGGGCAACCTCTGGATCAGGGCCCTCTTGCCGCGAACCGTCACGCTCCAGGAAGCGGCGCGGATGGCGCCCCGCCTCCGCGCGGTGATCGGCTCCATCCCCGAGATCCGGGCCGTGATGTCGCATGTCGGCCGGCCCGACGACGGCACCGATGTGACCAGTTACTACAACCTCGAGTTCAACGCCCCGCTGATTCCGATGGAGGAATGGCGGAAGAAACCGGTGAAGATCTTCGGCAAGGAGCTCTGGCAGCGGGCGATCACCCGGGAGGAGATCCAGGACGAGCTGATGAACAAGTTCGCGATCTTCCCGTCCGTCAACTTCAACTTCTCGCAGCTCATCCGCGACAACGTCGAGGAGGCGCTCTCGGGCGTCAAGGGCGCCAACTCGATCAAGCTGTTTGGCAACGACCTGAACGTGCTGGAGACGACCGGGCAGAGAGTCATCAACATCCTGAATACGGTCCCCGGAATCTCCAACGCCGGGCTCTTCCACATCGTCGGCCAGCCCAACCTGGAGATCCAGATCGACCGCCACGAGTGCGCCCGCTACGGCATCAACGTGTCGGATGTCGAGGCGGTGGTCCAGGTTGCCGTGGGCGGGCGGGCCTTCACCCAGATGATCGAGGGCGAGAAGCGGTTTGACATCGTGCTTCGCCTGCCCAAGCACCAGCGCGACGACCCCGGGGTGATCGAACGGATCACCGTCGATACCCCCGGTCAGGACGGCAAGCCCGGCGCGCGAATTCCCTTGAAGCAGGTGGCGAAGATCGATCCCCATAAACCGGGGGCGTCGTACATCTATCGCGAGAACAACCGGCGCTACATTCCCATCAAGTTCAGCGTCCAGGGGCGCGACCTGGCCTCGACAATTGCCGAAGCCAAGCGAAAGGTCAACGACCCGCAGCGGGGCGCGAACCTTCCGGGCGGCTACGACATCGACTGGTCGGGCGAGTTCCAGCAGATGGAGGAAGCCAATGGCCGGCTGCTCTGGATCGTGCCGATCTCGATCGGCCTGATCATGGTCCTGCTCTACACGGCTTTCTCGTCGATCAAGGATTCGTTCCTCGTCATGGTCAACGTGGTCGAAGCCTCGATGGGGGGAATCCTGGCGCTCTGGATCACGGGAACCCCGTTTTCGATCTCGGCCGCCGTTGGTTTTGTCTCGGTTTTTGGTGTGGCCGTGCAGGACGGCGTGCTCCTGATTTCCTACTTCAACCAGTTGCGCGAGGCTGGTTTGCCGGTGCGCGAGGCGGTGATGCGGGCGCCGAGCTGCGTGTCCGTCCGGTCGTCATGACGTCGTTGACGGCGGCCCTGGGCTTGTTCCCGGCCGCGATCGCCACCTCGATCGGTTCGCAGGCGCAGAAACCCCTGGGCATCGTCGTCGTCGGGGCAATGCTTTGCACGCTCTTCCTGACGCGCTACCTGATGCCCGTGCTGTACAGCTTCTTCCCCGCCCCCGCGGGCCACGGCGAGTGCAAGTCGGAGCTGATCCTGGGTTCGCACTACACCGATCGGTTCCTGCATCCCCAGCAGCGGCGGTCGCAGCCGCCCAATCACTGGACGGCGGACGAGTCTACCGAGCAGCCACCCCAGGACAACGGTGATTTTGGAGGCCCCGGACAATGAAAATCTCCTGGAAACTCATGCTGGTTCTCGCCGTTCTGGCCGGGCTCGGCACCTGGCTGACGGTCGACAACCACGCCCGCGGCCGTGTCGAGGACTTGTGGCACCGTCTCCCCGTCGCGGCGATCCACGCCGGAGAAGTCCAGCCCGCCAAGACCTGGACGCCGGACCTCTCGCCCAAGGCACCCTGGGATCACAAGATCCACCTCACCGCCGATCAAGTGAAGGGAATCGGCTTGCAAACGGCCGTCGTCGAGAAGCAGACCCTGCCCACGCTACTGCGGCTCAGCGGAACCACCGACTATGACCCGGCCAAGCTGACCACCGTGCGAACCCAGTTCGATAGCCGCGTCGAGGACGTTCTGGTCGACCTCGGATCGGTCGTCAAGGTGGGGACCCCGCTGCTGGAACTGTTCAGCACCGATCTGGCGGTTGCCAAGAACGACTATGAAACGGCTCTCAGCCAGCATGCGCGCGACAAGAAGGTGCTCGAATACAAAGCCCCGCTCGCCGAGACCAATGCCATCCCCCGCAAAGACCTGATCGAGGCCCAGAACGACGAGGCCAAGAGCCTGCTGCAAATGAAGCTGACCAGGGACAAGCTACTGGTTTTCGGCCTGACCGACAAGGAGATCGACGAGGTTCCCCATGAGGACGGTGTGAAGAAGGCCAAGATGACCCTTCGCTCGTGCGCCGCGGGAATGGTCATCAAGCGATCGGTCGTCCGGGGTGACTATTACGATTCGAAAAACGAGTTGATGCAGATCGCGCCTCTCGAACGGCTCTGGGTCCGCGGGGCCGTCAGCGAGATGGACGCCGACAAGGTCCACGAGCACCAGAAGCTGTCGATTGTCTTCCCCTATTCGTCCCTGACGATCGAAGGCGAGGTGGAGTACATCGACAAGGCGATCGACATGGAAACGCGGTCCGCCAAGTTCCGGGCGTCGATCCCCAACCCGGACGGCAAGCTCAAGGCTGCGATGTTCGTGCGCGTCCTCCTCCAGATCCCTCCCAATGGCGATCAGACCGTGATCCCCCGGGGAGCCATGGTCTCGGTCGACCGTGTCGACTTTGTTTACGTCAAGGAACCGGGCAAGGGCTACATCTTCGACCGCCGGCCCATCATCGTATCCAAGGAAAACAACGACTTCGTGCTGGTCGCCAAGTCCACCCCTGCACTACAGGGACTGAAACCGGGCGAAGAGGTCGTCTCGACCGGCAGCTTGATCATCGAGCAGATGTACGAGGACCGGGTGATGGTCGAGGGCGAATTCCTGTCGACACAACCCGAGCTTGATGAGCGAATCGACCCGCTCATGAAACACAATTCATCGATTTCCGTCGAGCCCTGAGCCGGTCGTGGCCTGAGTCGCCTAACCTGATTTCAGAATCTGCCCCGGAATGGTCGATGAAGGGTTGCACGTGTCGCAGCGCATGTACGGACTTTTCCGGTTGGCCGGTGGCGGCACGATGCCCCGCACTTCGACCGGGCCAGGAAGGCTACCGATGCAATGATGGATCATTGGTTGCGACGAAATCTTGTCGTTCTCGCGGCCATCTGCCTCGTGGCCAGCGCCCGGCATTGCCATGCTCAGGGCCCGGGTACGACTCCGGAAATGCCGCAACTCGGCGGGTACACTTCGCGGATGGGAGGTGCCCCGGGTGCTGGGGGCGGCACCTTTAGCAATTTGCCGGGGATGGGCGGTTTTCTCAGTAATCGCGCCGGAGCCACCGCGCCCAAGGGCATTCCCACTTCGGTCGTCAACCCGGCTTCGGCACCTTCCCCGACTCGACTTCAGGCGGCGATCACCGGCCCGCAACCGGAGCCCCTCACACCCTCGGCGGCCCCGTTTGTCGGCCCGCTGGCGATTCCCTCGGGTGGCGAGGACGACGGGCCGCCCGACGGATTGACACTGGACCAGGCCATCGAAATCACGCTGGAGCGGAGCCGCGATCTTCGCGCCAAGTATTACGAAATCCCCCAGGCCAAGGCCGACATTCTTCAGGCGAGTCTGCGAGCCAACCCGGTCTTCTACCAGGACGGACAGCTTCTGGCCTATCCGGGCACGCATTTCAGTCGTCAGGTGGCCGGCGGTCCGTCGCAGTACGACACAAACGTGACTTTCCTGCTGGACGTCGCCCGCCAGCGCCTGGCCCGCACGGCGGTTGCCGAGCGCGCCGAGAAGGTACTGGAAGCCCAGTACCAGGAAGCGATCCGGCAGCGGATCGACGATGTTTACGACGCCTATGTGCTCGGCGCCCTGTCGGCACGGCAGATGGTTCGCTTCTCGAAGGTCAGTGTCGAAGGGCTGAAAAACCTCCAGGCTCGTACCGAAGACCTGTTCCGCCATGGCACCGCCACGCAGGGAGATCTGAATCGCATCAAGAACCAGCTTCGCATCGCCCAGCTCGGGGTCGCCGACGCGGTCTCGGCTTACCGCAAAGCCAGGTTCGACCTCGGCTCGCTCATGAACCTGACCCGTGAAGAAGTGGACAGGATGGAACTCCGCGGCACGATCTACGACAACCAACCGCCTCCTCCGCCGATCGAAGAGCTGCGCAGGATCGCCCTGGAATCGCGGCCCGACATCACCTCCTACCGGCTGGGCGTCGTCCGCGCCGAGGCGGAGGTCCGGCTGGCCCGCGCCAATCGCATCGCCAACCCCTACCTGCTGTTCCAGCCTTATACTTATCAGGACAACACGCCCTATGGCCTGAGGAGCGCGGTGTCGTATGCCTTGGGCCTGACGGTCCCCTTGCCGGTCTTCAACCGCAACCAGGGGGGCATCCAGCGCGCCCAGTTCAACGTGACCCAGACCCAGATCGAGCTATCGGATACGGAGCGTCAGGCGCTGGTGGACGTGGAAAAGGCAGTCGAGGAATACAACGTGTCCCGGCGCGAGGTCGACGAGCTGGCCAGGGATGTGATCCCGGCAGCCAGGCAAGTGCGTAGCGAGGTATTGAACCGCCTGAACGCCGGGGAGAGCAGCATCCCCGATTACATCGCCGCCCAGTTAGAGTTCAACCAGATTGCCAAACAGTTTCTCGACACCGCGATCCGCCACCGCCGCGCCATGGTGAATCTCAACACGGTGACCGGGAAGAAGATCATGCCGTGATCGAGAAACGGGAAAGCCCGTTAGCCCATCCTGCCGATCTTTACGAGAGTGATGAGGGCCTCGGCTTGTTCCGCAGGGCCCGGAGGAGACCGGGAACTTCACGGAGGAGTCGATGGGACGCCGCAGAGCACGGAACCGTAAGCCGGACCTCGAGATGATCGAGCAGCGCAGGCTGCTCTCGGCGATCACCAACATCATGGCCGGCAATTACAACGCGATGGTCAGCTCTCCCAAGGTCCAGGCCCTACTGAACGGCGTCTCGAATCCAGCCACCGCCCAGGCTGGCACAGCCAGCGCACAGGCCATGACGACGGCCGTCGCAGCCACGTCGCCAGCGGCCAGTGGACGAAGCGGGTTCACGCCCACCTCCCAATCGATCGCCGTGCCCCAGAACCAGGGCTATGTGGCCCCCGCCCACCCTGGTTACAACCTGGTGATCCAGCCCACCGGGACCGCGACGTCCGCCGAGGTCAAGCGCCAGCTCTTCAAGGCCGTCTACCGCGGGCCCTACATCATCGCGCCGGGCAACTTCAGCAGTCAGGCGTTGCTGGTGAACATCCGGGCGCGGGGACAAACACCACCATGCTCCACAGCGACATCCAGATCCGCCTGGCCGTGCCCACCGATACGTCGCTCGAGACCACCGGAGCCTCGGCAATCTTCGATCGAAACCTCAACTCGAACACGGTTCTCGGCCTCGACCTGGCCACCCCGATCACCAGTGTCGATAGTGCCGGCAGACCGAATGTGATCTCGAGTGTGACCCTGGACGTCAACTCGAGCTCCGGCGTCTATGACGAGGGATTCGCTCAGGGTGTCATGGACATTCATTACTACCCCTCGGGCAAAACGACCCGGGGCGGTGTTCAGCAGGGAACGGCCGTCGTCAAGATCCACGCCCAGATCTACTCGCCCAACGTCTCGTTCATCCTCCGCAACACCGACATCAATCCCTGACCGCGATGTTATCAAGAGTGACCGCGGATCGAACCGGCGCCGAGCCTTTCTGGCAGAGCCGCCGCCCGGCTGCGTACAATGGATCGTGACTGCTCACGACGTGATTTCGAGCCCGCACCCAGGATACCACGTCATGCCTCTCACGATCTGGTTCCCGACGATTGTTCTGTTCGGTATCGCCCTCGGCGGTTGGCCCTCGCACGCTTCAGCCGACGAACCGGCCAGTTCCCGCCGGCCGGCGATTCAAACCGTGGCGTTCCGGCCGCTGCCATTGGGTCATGTCAAGCCTGCGGGCTGGCTGCGCGAGCAGCTCAAAACGCAGGCCGCCGGACTGAGCGGGCATCTCGACGAGTTCTGGCCCGATATCCAGCGGAGCGCCTGGATCGGCGGCAAGACCGAAGGCTGGGAGCGCGTGCCCTACTGGCTCGACGGCGTCGTTCCGCTGGCCTACCTGCTTGACGATCGGCCGCTTCAGGCCAGGATCAAACGCTTCGTCGATCACATTCTCGACCACCAGCAGCCCGACGGCTGGCTGGGGCCGATCGGCGACACGGCCGGGCACCTGCCCTACGACGTCTGGCCGCTCTTCCCGCTGTTCAAGGCGCTCACCCAGTACCAGGAGGCGACCGGAGACCCCCGCGTCGTCCCCGCGCTGCTGAAGTGTACGCGGAAGATCGACCAGGTCATCGCCAGCAAGCCCGTGTATAGCTGGGCCAAAATGCGCGTGGCCGACTTTGCCGTCAGCATGGTCTGGCTCAACGCCAAAACCGGTGAGACCTGGCCGCTCGATGTGGCGCGCAAGGTCTTCGCCCAGAGCCACGACTGGCGGGCCCAGTTCGAGAACTTCCAGTTCACCGGCAAGACCCGGGGGAAGTTTGAGCTCGACACCCACGGCGTGAACACCGGCATGGCGCTCAAGTACGGCGGCATGCGGTACCTGCTGACCGGCGACGCACGCGACAAGAACGCGATCTTCACGATGCTCGAGCTGCTCGACAAGTACCACGGCCAGCCCACCGGCATCTTCTCGTGCGACGAGCACCTGGCCGGGCGCAATCCGTCACAGGGGACCGAGCTTTGCACCGTGGTTGAGGCCATGTATTCGCTCGAGCTCATGGCAGCCGTCACCGGCGACGCCCGCCTCGGCGACCGGCTCGAGAAGCTGGCTTATAACGCCCTGCCGGCCACCTTCAAGAAAGACATGACCGCGCACCAGTACGACCAGCAGTGCAACCAGGCGATCTGCTCGAAGCAAGGAGAGCATATCTATACGGATAACGGCCCCGATTCCAATCTCTATGGCCTTGAGCCCAACTTCGGCTGCTGCACGGCCAACCTGCACCAGGGATGGCCCAAATTCTGCTCGAGCCTTTGGATGAGGTCGTCCGACGGCGGCCTGGCCGTGATCGCCTATGCGCCCTGTGTGATCGAGACGACGATTCAGGGGAAGCCGGTCAAGGTCGAGGTGACGACCGATTATCCGTTCCGCGAGACCATTCAGATTGACGTGAGGGTCCCGGAGGCGTTGAACTTTCCGCTTCATCTTCGCATGCCAGGGTGGACGGACGAGATGGAGATGCAAAGTGTCAGCGTGAAATCCGACGGGCCGGGGAGCATGCTCGTAGATGGTTCGCCCGTCGTGAAGGTGAAACGACGAGGCGAATATGTCGCTCTCCCAGGTCGCTGGACTGGAAACGCCAGGATATCTCTCCGCCTGCCAATGCCCGTCCGCCTTTACCGCGGCTTCAACGACTCCGTGGCCATCGAACGTGGTCCGCTGGTCTATGCGCTCAACATCGGGACGGAGTGGAAGAAGGTCAAAGACAACGCCCAGTTCGCCGACTGGGAGGTTTATCCGACGACGCCCTGGAACTACGCCCTCCAGATCGATCGCGCGAAACCGAGTCTTTCGGTGAACTTCGAGGAGCGGCCGATCGGCTCGCCGCCGTTCTCAACGAACGCATTCCCCGTGGTCGCCAATGTGAAAGGAAGGCGCGTGGCCGACTGGAAGATCGAGAAAGGGGCGGCCGCCGCACCGCCATCGAGCCCGGTTCACAGCGACCTGCCGCTGGAAAAGTTGACCCTGGTCCCTTACGGCTGCACCGACTTGAGGATCACCGAGATGCCGACTTTGCCGCCCCACTGACCTCGGAGCCGTAACGATCGTATCCTGTCCGCGCGGGGCGGGCCTGCCGCGTTTCCGATCGTCGACCCTCTCAATGGACAGCCTTCAAGACCCTCGCATGGACAAACTTCAAGAACCTGGCTTCGCTGCCCCCTCCGAGAGTCGCATCCTGGCTCCCTGGCGATCGATCGTTCTCAGGTGGACGCTCTTCGTGGGGGTACTGGTCGCGCTCACGGCCGGCACCATGATCACGGTCGGTTTTTATTACACCAGCAACATCCTCCGCGATCAGATCAACAACCGGCTCTCGGCGATGGCCGATGACCGGCAGGCCTTGCTGGTGGCCGGCCTGCTTCACGTCGAGGAGCGCATTCGCATTCTGATCAGCCGATACCGGCTGCTCGAGGTCATCGATCGCCAGGCCGGCGTGATTTACCCGGGCGATCCGTTGCAGGAACACGGCGAGCGGACTCTGGATGAAGTACGCCACGATACGGCCGGGCTGCTTGCCCTCTGGATTGAAGACCCGGCCGGACGCACGCTGATCTCCAGCGGTCCGCGGCCTCTGCTCGACCTTTTTCAACCCGATGCCCGATCGCCCAGGCCCGCGACGCGCGACCCGGCGTTGATCGGGCTTCCACGCCGGGCCGGCAACACCTACGCCGCGCTTTTTCGCACCGCGGCCAGGTCGCGGAGCCGAGGCCCGGTGGGGCAGTTGATGCTCGTCATCGACGTGGGTCCGATCCTTTTCGAGCCATCCGATCCGCAGCGGTTGGGAGATACCGGGGAGGTGCTCCTGGCGGTGCGGGATGGCGATCGAACCCGCTACGTGATCCCACCCCGGTTGACTCCAGACGAGATCGAGTTCCCGGCGGGCGCCACTCCCGCCATGAACCGGGCCATTGCCGGGCAGCGTGGATTTCTGCGCATTGAGGACCGTCTAGGCCGCGAGGTGCTGGCCGTCTTCCGGCCGGTGGGATACGAGGACTGGGGCCTGGTGGCCAAGATGGACGTTGCTGAGGCCTACGCGCCGGTCAACCAGTTGCGCAACCTGCTGCTGGCCATCGGTGGTCTGATCCTGTCGGTGGGGCTGGCCGCGTCGTACCTGATCGCCCGCCAGAATACGCAGCCGATCCGCAAGCTGGCCGCGACGGTCGACGCGATCGCCCGGGGCCAGCACGACGCCCGCATCAATGTCAATACTCATGATGAGATCGGCATTCTTGGACAGGCCTTCAGCCGCATGACCGAAGAGGTTGCGCGGTCGCATGGCGATCTCGAGCAGCGGATCGTCGAGCGCACCCGAGACCTGGAAGCCATGCGCGACCTGCTCGACGCGTTCTTTCGGATCTTCACCTCCCGGCTCGATCCTCAGAACATCGAGCGGACCTTCGACTTGGTGCTGCGGTTCTGTCATCAGCTTGGATATGACCTGGCGATGATCTCGCTGGTCGATCGCGAGGCGGGTGTGATCCGCGGGGTCCGGGGCGCGGGTTCAATGGCCGACGTGGTCGCAGCGACGGTGCGGCCGCTGGCGGGCGACGACATCCTGGCCATCGTCGTGCGCGAAGGGAATGCCGTGGTGATCGGCGACTCCCGGACCGATCCCCGGTGTGATCAGTCGGCCGTGTCCCGTTCCCAGATCCGGGGCCAGATCATCCTGCCGCTGGTCGGCGACAGCGTGCTGGGCACGCTTCAGGTGGCCACGCCCGAGGTTCTCATCCCGGAGCAGGTCGATCTTCGCCCGCTCGAATCGCTGGCCAGTCACACGGTCCGGGCACTCAACGGGCTGAACCAGGTCGAGGAGATCGGCCGGCTCAATCGCAGCCTGGAGCAGCAGGCCGTGGAGCTCGTCAAGTCGTCGACGGCGCTGCGAGAGCAAACCCGGATCTTGCAACTGGTTCTCGACTGCATGCGCGAAGGGGTTGTCGTCGCCGACCGCGAGGGGCGTTTACTCGTGTTCAACCCGGCCGCCGAGCGGACCCTGGGCCGGAGCACCGAGCTCTCCTCGACCGACCGCTGGAACCCCCTGTACGAGGTGTTCCATCCCGACCGCGTCACTCGCTACGCCAGCGAAGATCTGCCGCTCTTCCGCGCGATCCGGGGAGAATCGGTCGATCACGAGGAGCTCTACATCGCCCATCCCAGCCTGCAAGACGGGACATGGATGCTGATCAACGCTCGCCCGTTACTGGACGACCAGGGCGAGATCCAGGGCGGAATGGTCGTGTTTCACGACATCACACCCCGCAAGCAGAACGAGCGGCGGCTGGCGGTCCAGTACGACGCCACGCGGGTCCTCTCCGAGGTTGACTCGCTGACCGAGGCCATTCCCTTGATTTTGGAGATCGTCTGCCTGCGCCTCGACTGGGACTTCGGGGCGTTCTGGAGACTGGAACAGGGCGCTCGCCAGATGCGCTGCGTCACCGTCTGGCATCCTCCCGACATGCCGATGCCACACTTCGAGGAGATGACTCGCAGGACCCCGTTCACTCCCGATCTGGGACTTCCCGGCCGGGTCTGGTCGAGTCGCAAGGGCGCCTGGATCAGCGAGCTGTCCCAGGACACGAACTTTCCACGATCGGCGCCCGCGGCGGCCGACGGCCTGCGTTGCGGCTTTGCCATTCCCATCCTGGTGCGCGGCGAATGTCTGAGTGTGCTCGAGTTCTATAGCCGCGCGGCCCGCCCGCCCGATCAGGAATTGCTCGAGATGATGAACAACCTGGGCAGCCAGATCGGCCAGTTCATCGATCGCCACCAGATGCACGCCCGGGTGGTCCAGTCCGAGAAGCTCGCCTCGCTTGGCATGCTGAGCGCCGGGGTGGCTCATGAGATCAACAATCCGCTCGCCTACATCGCCAATAACCTGGCGGTTCTCGAGCGCGACAATACCTCGCTCTTGAATCTGGTGGCGGCCTACGAGAAAGCGAACGACCTGCTGGCGGCAAACCGGCCGGAGCTGCTGAGCGAGATCGAGCGGCTCAGCGAGGAATGCGATCTTCCTTATGTCCAGCAGAACCTCGACAAGATCCTCCAGAGCACGCGACAGGGCGTGAAGCGCGTGGCCGAGATCGTGCACAACCTGCGCGGCTTCGCCCGGCTTGACCGCGCCGCCATGGACCAGATCGACCTTCATGACGCGTTGAGCTCTGCGCTGGAGATGATTCGCGGCCGGTTGCATCGCCGGCGTATCTCCGTCGTCCAAGAGAAAGGCGATCTGCCGCTGGTCACGGCGTCGCCGGTCCAGATCAACCAGGTTTTCTTGAACCTGCTGGTCAACGCCATGCAGGCCATCGAGGCGACCCACAAGGAAGACGGCCGGATCATCGTGCGCACCCAGGGCCAGGGAAAGGATGTGATGATCGAGGTCATCGACAACGGCTGCGGCATCCCCGCGGAGGTCTTGCCGCACATCTTCGATCCCTTCTTCACCACCAAGTCGGTCGGCGACGGCACCGGCCTGGGCCTGAGCATCACCCACGGCATCGTGCAGGACCACGGCGGCCGCCTGGAGGTTGAAAGCACGCCCGGTCGCGGCACTTGCTTTCGCGTGATCCTGCCGGTATCGCGGCGGTGAGGTTGCCTGGTCGCGCGCCGACCCTGTCTGGCACGCTTCCCGTCAACGTCTGTGGTTTCGCTGCACGATTGATTAGAATGATTCCTCGCGATGAGACCCGGTCGACTCGCGGAGCGGGCGGTTCATCGCGGATGTGCGGAATGCCGCCGAATTATCGGGCCGTGGCGCCAGCGGCATGTCGAGATCTTACGCATGATCGCACCTGGATAGGTGCGGCCCGGTTACGAGTTCCCGCTCGCCTCGTAGCTCCATGGACCGGAGAGTCGTAGTCATTCGGGCCTGTTCGGGGCCGAAATCATGACGTTCCAGAGTATTCCCGAGGCAATTCCCATTGGAGCCGCCGCCCTGTTCTCCGGCGCCCTGGCCGTCTTCGCCTGGCACCGCCGCGCCATGCCGATGGCGCCCGCCTTCGCGGTCATGATGGCGGGCGAGGCGCTCTGGGCCTTTGGTTCGGCGCTGGAGCCGAGCATCGTCGAGCTCCCGACCAAGCGGCTGTGCATCGATCTGCGGCTGCTTGGCACGGTCGTGGCGATGCTCGGTCTGGTCGCTTTCGTCTTCCGCTTCACGGGATTTTTCCGCTTGCTGAAACCGGACCGATTCGGCCTGATCTGCGCCCCGGCGATTCCGTTGCTGCTGCTGGCCTGGACCAATTCCTGGCATCATCTCTACTGGACCCGTCTCGAGCTCGCAATTATTGATGAGCACGTGATCGCGATCCGGGCGTTCGGCCCCGGATTCTGGGCGATGTGCGTCTACTGCTATGCGATGGTGGCGTTCTCGACCTTACTGCTGCTCCTGGCGGCCATCCGGTTCACGGGCCTGTACCGTCTTCAGGCCGCGGTGATGCTCTTCGGCGTGCTCTTGCCGTGGGTGGTCGAGATCATCGACATGCTGCGGATTTGCCGGTTCATTCCCGTCGATCTGGTGTCGATGAGTTTCGCGGTGACCGGTCTGACCTTCCTGCCCGCGCTGTTCCGGTTCCATCTGCTGGACCTGCCGCCCATCGCCTGGGCACTGGTTGTCGCGCAGATGGACAACCTGGTCGTCGTGCTCGATCTCCGGGGCCGGATCGTCAACCTCAACCCTGCCGCGGAGCGGCTGATCGGCAAGAAATCTCAACAGGTCACCGGGGTCGAGGCCTGCCGAGCCTTTGCCCTCTGGGCCGACCTGGCCAGGCGGCTGGACCGGGTGGAATGGCACGAAGAAAGCTTCAAGCTGGATGGGCCCGAGTCGGCCCCGGCCTCGTTGTACGATGTGCGAATCTCTCCGCTGGGCGGCGACGGCCGATCCCGTCGCCTGGCTGCTGGTCCTCCGCGACATCTCCGAGATCAAGCGTGCCGAGCTGGCACGCGCTCGGTTGCTCCGCGAACAGGCGACTCGGGTCGAGGCCGAGACCGCCAACCGGGCCAAGGACCGCTTTCTGGCCACGCTCAGCCACGAGCTGCGCACCCCGTTAACACCCATTCTGGCCACGGTGACGGCAATGCTCGACGACTCCGCCACACCCGCCGAGCTACGCAACGTCCTGGAAATGTTTCACCGCAACGTCGCGCTGGAAGCCCGGCTGATCGACGACCTGCTCGATCTGACGCGCATCCGCGGCAACCAGCTTCCGATGAAGCGTGAGCTGATCGACGCGCATGACCTGATCCACCAGGTCGTCGAGATCTGCCACGAGGACCTGCGCTCGGCGGGGCTCGAACTTTCGCTTGACCTCGCGGCCCGGCGCCACGAGATCGACGCTGACCCGGCCCGTGTGCAGCAGGTGCTCTGGAACCTGACCAAGAACGCGATCAAATTCAGCTCCGATCGCAAGGGCACGATCACCATCCGGACCCGAAATCGCGACGACGACCATTCACCCGCCGCTTCGTGGCTGGTGATCGAAGTCGCTGACGAGGGCATCGGCATAGAGCCGGAGTTTCTCCCCCGTGTTTTCAACATGTTCGAGCAAAGCGGTTCCGCGACCAAGTCGCGATTCGGCGGCCTGGGACTGGGGCTGACCATCAGCCGGTCGATCGTCGAACAGCACGGAGGCCGCATGCGCGCTTCCAGTCCCGGCCAGGGCAAGGGGGCCACGCTGACCGTCGAGCTTTCCCTTGCCGCTGCGCATGTGTCCTCACCCTCCCTGCCGGCCGCGGAGCCCAGCGCTGCGGTGGGCCACCGCGGTCTCAGGATACTCATGGTCGAGGATAATCAAGACACGCTCAAATTCTTTTCCCAGATGCTCACGCAGCGGGGGCACGTCGTCCGCACGGCGAGCAACCTGGCGACGGCCTTGAGCGCTGCCGCCGAGGCAGACTTCGAGCTCCTGATCAGCGACATCGAGCTACCCGACGGCAGTGGTCTGGAGCTGATGTGGAAGCTTCGCGCCAGTAGCTCCGTCAGAGGGATCGCGCTTTCGGGTTTCGGATCGCCCGACGATCTCGAGCAGAGCCGCGTCGCCGGATTTTCCGAGCACCTCATCAAGCCCATCGAGTTCCGACACCTGGAGCAGGCGATCGACCGCGCGGCGGCAAGCACTCCAGTCGCTGGGGCGGCGAAGAGTAAAAGGTAATTGCCAGTTCAGGGATGCCGGGCTTAACGCGACAGGCTGCGGCAGACTGCGAGAAAGGTTGGCTTGAGCCTGGCAAATTCCTTCTCGGGGCAGTGGCAGAGGATCGTCACGCGGCGGTCCCTGGTCAGGAGCGTCACATGGTAGCCTCGCAGCTTGGAGCCGAACAGGCCCTCGCCGGCGGCGGTGAATGTTGAGATCCGGCCCTCGCCGAGCCCCGCGCCTTTGAAGAGCGCCGGTTTGCTCTCGTTGAAGTCGCCGTAGTCCTCGGAAACCGCCTTCTTGTACAGCTCGTGGGCGCGCTGGACCGGCGCGAACTCGCTTCCTTCCGGTTGCGGTTGTGCGGAGTCGGAACCCGACATCAACGACCCCTGGATGTCGGCGATGATCCGGATCTTCGCCGAGTCGTGCGTGAAGGTGGCCCAGGAATACGTGTTGTCGGGGCGGCTTCCGGAATCGGACTCCCAGCCCTGGGGATGGCGCAGCTTGAACGCGCTGTCCTTGGCCGAGAACTCCACGGCGGCAATGCGTTCATCGGCCGCCTTGTCGATCGAGTCGGCGTCACCGCCTGCCAGATCGGTAGGCGCCGGCGGGGGTTCGGGTTTTCCGCCCACGGTGGGTTTCTCGCGGAACCGGATCAACTGAACGACCAGGTTGCCCGTCTCGGGGTCGAGCAGGTCGAGCGTGGAACGGCCCAGGACGATCTTGTACTTCCTCTCAAATGATGCGCCGTCTTCGTCCTTGAACGTGAGATTGAGCAGTTTGCCCTTCAGTGCGTAGGTGCCGACCGACTTGTCTTTTTCCTGGATCGTCATCTCGGCGCGGTGCTTCTCGTCGAGGATGAGATCGTAGCTGGTATGGAAGATCATCCGGCCGGTCTCGTGCTCGGTCATCGATCCCCGCCAGGTGCCGACGATCGAGGGCGGCTTGATGAAGCCGTCATAAACGACGTAGCCGAGGAAGCCGACGATCATGGCCCCGAACGCGAAGATGCCCGCGAGCACGCGCTTGTCGAGCCCATCACCGGTCTGGCCCTTCTTGCGCTTCTTGCCGGTCTTCTTCTTTTTCTTGACCGCGGGCTCCGCGGCCGCTGCCGCGCCCGGTGCGGCGCTCAACCGCTGAAGGACGGGCCCCGCGGCGGCAACCGGCTCTTCGAGGTCGGCAAACACGTACGAGCCATCAAGGTCTTCTGGCTGGGCGGCCGCGACGGCGGGCTTCGATGCCGGGGCGCCCGGCTTTGCAGCCGGCTTGCTCGGACTGGCCGGACTGGCGGCTTTCGAGCTGCGTGCGACCTGCTCGACAAATCCCCGCGCGATCAGCTCACTGGCCATGCGATCGCTGGCCGAGCGGGCCTCGGCCTCGTTGCTCAGCTCTTTCTTGTTTCGCTTTGAACTGCCATCCGGGAGCATCTGGACCACGCTCATGCGTTTGCCATCGAGCTCGATGACCACAATCTTCCGGTCGGTCGCTGTCCCGAGGGTAAACCTTCGCATGGTTGTGAATCTCAAATGAAGGAACGGGCCAGGACCGGCCTGACGAGTTCTGAAAGGAAGATCATGAAGAGCGGCAAAATCGTAAGCGACTTCGCGCCGTCATGTCAAGAGGCATTGCATTCTGTCGTCTGGCACGCAGGCACCCATGGTGGTGGGAACGGCTGGCAGACGTGCCGGGAGCCGCCGCGGATCAATCGTCGCCCTCGAGCTCCAGCACCCCGTCATCGACCATCTGCTGGGCTTTTCGGTTCAGGCGCTGGCGGGCCGTTTCCAGGTCGGCGGGAAGAGCGCCGGCGGGGATCTCTTCGAGGACCCGCATCGCGGCGACGGGACGCTGGAAATCTCGGATCAGGATCTGCGCGAGCTTGACCCTCATCTTCACCGAGCTCGCGGGATAATAGCGGCAGTGGTCGCGCATCAAGGGGAGCGAATCGGCCTCGGCCCCGCGTGCATGGAACGCGCGGATCAGGTCGTAAAGGTCGGCCTGCGACGGCCAGTTGGGCAGGGCTCGCGCGGCCTTGGTGTAGGCCTCGAGCGCCGTGGCGATCTCTCCGCTGTCGACCAGCGACCGGACCCGCTCGACGGCCGCGCCGCCGCGCTTCCCGGAACCGGGCCCTCCGCCCGCGTCATCGTCAAAGGCGAATCGCGTGCGCGAATTCGCCTTCACGCTGGATCGCTGAACCATCTTCTCGTGGTCGAGTCGCCGGCCGCGCTTCTCCCAGTCGTGAGCGAGCTTCCGCCGCTTCTGCCAGAGCGCGAACAGGTCCCAGCCCTCGCAATCGACCAGGCCGGTCTTGAGCAGGACGAGCCCCACCACCGAGCCCCAGAACGCACCCGAGAGATGGCCCAGCTCGGTGATCATCAACTTGCCGCCCAGTGTGCCCCAGAAGACCAGCCCGAAAACCTGTTCGCCAATGTAGAAGAGCGCCACGGTGGTGTAGTAAAGATCCCAGTGGAAGACCAGGGAGCGGAAGCCGATGAGCAGGATGACGATGCAATTGAGCTCGTTGCGCAGCGCCCAGATCATGCAGATGGCAAGCAGCCCGTAGACCACCGCCGAGGCACCGGCCGCGTGCTGCTCCATCCCGGAGTTTCGCAACAACATCTGTACGAACGCGCCATGCAGCGTGCCGATCGCCAGGTACGCCAGCAGGTATTTCAAGGCGCCGAGCTTGCCCTCGACCACGATTCCAAACGCCCAGAGGAACACCATGTTCCCCACCAGGTGGATGATTCCGAAGTGGAGGAAGTTGTGCGTCACCCACTGGATCGGGTGCAGGCGGCCGTCGCCGATCGACAGCGAATAGCGCTCGAAGTTCGAGACCGTTTCCACATCCTCGATCACCTCGTCGTTCTCGTTCAGCCGCACCTTGCCCGCGACGGGAGGGACCAGGAAGAGCAGCGCCGCGTTCAAGAGAATGAGCGCGACCGTGGCGTAGGGCCAGTGGTAAATGGGGGCGTCGGTACCGGTCGGAATGACAATCATGCGAACCGCCTCCTCCTGGTGGTTTTCGTCCTCTCGCTCATCTTAACCGTCGATCCGCCCGTTGCCGCGGTCGGCTGGCTGCCGAATTTTTTCGTGGATCAGTCCGGCCGGCGATCTTATGCTGATTGAGAATTGTGGTTCAAGTCGTGCTCCGGGACAATCGCCGTGCCGCGGCTTCGGTGAAAGGGACATCGATGAGGCGTCTGAAAAACCGTTCGATCGAGCCGACAAGGCGGACCTGGAAACAGGGAATTCGCCTTTTTCTCGTGGCCATGGCCGCGGTCGTTCTGAGTGGCCGGGGAGCCGTCGCGCAGGCGCCGGGCGATTCCGCAGCGGCTCCCCTGGCCCGCTATATCCCACAGCAACAACTGGTCGCCTATCTCGAATTTGAAGGGCTCGACGCCCACGCCGGGGCCTGGCACAAGTCGGCTGCCTACAAGCTGCTCAACGACACGCCGCTGGGGTCGCTGCTGGAGAATCTGGCGACCCAGGGCATCAGTCAGGCTCAGCCGACCACGCCCGAGAATCAGCGCGTGGCCCCGGCCGAATACCTCAAGCTGCTCAAGCAGGTGGCGCACCAGGGACTGGCTGTCGGGGTCTTCGGCAACGGGGAAGACGGGCCCAAACTGATGATCGTGATCCGCAAGGCGAACCAGCCGGAACTTGCCCGCATCCTGAAGGTCTTCGTCGGCGGTCCCCCCGATCAACCCCGGCCCGAGCCCGTCCAGAAAAGCGGCCGGGCCGTTCACTCGCTGGGCGACGATCGGGTCTGGTGGGTCGAGAAGGACGACATGATTGTCACCGACAGTGACGCGGTCGATACGATCCTGGCGGTCATCGATGGCAAGCAGCCCAGCGCGGCGAACCATCCCCTCCGCGCGGCGTTGGCCCCTCCGAAAGACGGCATCGAGACGGCGGCTTACGGCTTCGTCGATATGGCCGCCCTGCCGCCCTTGCCCGAGAACCCCAGGAAAGCGGGTCTCGATGGCCTCAAGCGCATCGAGCTTCGCTGGGGGTTCCAGGATGAGGCACTGGTCACCAGGCTCCAGATCGTCGCCCCGGCCCCCAGGCGCGGGGTGCTGGCGTTCCTTGACCAGCCGACATTCGATCTTGGATCACTGCCGCCGGTTCCCGCGGGCCATCCGATCTTCGCGGTCCTGTCGGTCGATCTTGTCGGGACTTATGATAAGTTCGTCGCCCTGGCGAAGACCATTAGCCCCGCGGGTGAACAGGCCGTTGACGCCTTCGAGAACGCGATCCGCGGCCAGCTCGGTTTCGACCCCCGCAATGACCTGCTGAAGCACCTGGGGCCGAAGCTGGCGCTCTATACCCAACCCGCTCCTGCCCCGCCCGCGGTCAACCCGATGGCCGGATTCATGAGTGCCTATTCCGGTCTGACGCTGTCGTTCCAGGTGCGGGATGAAGCGGCGGTGAGCAAGCAGCTCGAGGTCCTGATCAAGACGGCCAACGAGGTTCTCGGACAACGGCCGCAGGCCGGCGGCGCCGAACCGCCCCAGATCCGCAAGAAGGACGGCCCGCGCACCGAGTACGTGCTCGAGTTCCCTCCGGGCTCGGTTCCCGACGGTGTGATCGGCCAGTTGTCGCCGACGATCGCGATCGATAAGGAACAGTTGATTTTCAGCGGCACGACGGCCGCCGCCGAGAAGGCGCTGGCGCTGACCGCAGGCCCGGCCGACAAGCGCTGGTCCGCCACGGAAGCGACCGTTCGAGTCGCCGAGAAGATCCCGCACAACCTGATCATGCTCGTCATGACCGACCCCCGCGCGACGATGCCGGCCGTGATCGAGAGCCTGCCGACCATCGCCCAGGCGATGAACGCCCAGATCGCCCAGCGACATGCCCCGGGCTCGCCCGGACCGGACTTCCAGATTCAGATCGATGCCAGCAAGCTGCCCAGGGCCGACCAGCTTCGGCCCCTGCTCTTCCCCGCATCGACGTCCGTGACCGTGAGTGACCAGGGCATCGAGTTGCTCCAGCGCGAGCCGGTGCCCAGCCTGAGCTCACCCTCCACCAGCGGGGTTCTCGTGGCACTTCTCTTGCCGGCCACCCAGGCCGCTCGCGAGGCCGCCCGCCGGGCCCAGTGCACCGGCAACATGAAGCAGATCATGCTGGCGATGCACAATTATCATTCCGCGAACAATTCCTTGCCCAGGGACATCACCGACAAGAATGGGAAGCCGCTCCTGAGCTGGCGGGTGGCGATCTTGCCGTACATCGAGCAGAACGAGCTGTACCAGAAGTTCAAGCAAGATGAGCCCTGGGACAGCCCGCACAACAAAGAGCTGCTCAAGGAAATGCCCACGCCCTTCAAGTGCCCCAGCCTGGGGAAAACCGTCCCGTTCACGACCACCTATCGGGGCTTCATGGGCCCCGGGGCGATCTTCGAGACCGGCCAGGACATCGGCTTCGCCAGTGTCACCGATGGCACGTCGAACACGATCGCGATCACCGAAGCCAAGGAAGCCGTTCCCTGGACCAAGCCCGGCGACCTGCCGTTTGATCAGCAAGCGAAGCCCTCGTTCTATGGCGCGGGGTCATCGCATCCCGGCGGTTTCAATTGCGGCTTCGCGGATGGATCGATCCGCTTCATCAAGAACTCGATCAGCGTGATCGTCTTCAAGGCCCTGGTCACCCGCAACGGCGGCGAAGTGATCAGTTCCGATGCGTATTAGCCAACCCGGTTGCTCGCATGCGAGGGGAAAGAGCATGGATTTTACAGCGTACCTTTTATCCCCAAGGCTTCATGAAGCGGCAGGACCTGGTACGGCACCTTCTGTCACACGGCTGCGTTCTTCATCGTGAAATTAGAATCACTTTACCAAGGCAACAAAGACGATCATATATTAACCCGAAGCGTCAGCGAGGGTCCCCAGGCTTTACCCTCGCTGACGCCTCGGGCTAATATTATGCACCCTCATCCCCACGGCCTCATTTCGCCTCGAGCACCACGTACAGGGCATCCTTGGGCAGTTGCAGCCGGACCGCCGTGCCCTGCACGGTCGTCTTGAGTTCTGCCCGCGGGTTGCCGTTGATGTCGAGGGGCGTGGCCGCGGTCAGGCCCGGGTTGTCCAGCGTCAGTGTGATCCGAGCGTCGGTGATGGCCCAGGGCATCTTGCCGGTGTCGATGATCTGCTTGCCGTGGTAGGTCTGCTTGCCGTCGTCGCTCTGGAACGCAGTCTCGCGATCGGTCCAGCCGGTGGGCCTGGCGGTCGTGCCCACCTGCACGAGCACGCGCTTGCTCTGCTTCAGCGGCTGGCCGTCGAGCGAGACAATCAGCACCGTGGCGTAGTCATTGGCGGACTGGATCGTCGCGTCCTTGAGCTTGATCGTCGACGTCTTCTTGAGGAAGCCGGACGCCCCCTGGACCCGCGGAGCGTCCACCGTGCAGACGCCCTCGCCGTAGTTCCAGGTGATCTGCCCGGTCACGCTGTGGACCACGCTTTTCTTGCGGTCGATGAGCCGCTTCAGGTCGGCGACCTTGGTCTTGCTCGGGTCCGAGCCATAGACCGTTTTGACGGGACCGGCCAGGAACGCGAGCGGGTCGACGGCGGTCCGGGCCGTGGACCGCCGCGCTGAGTCTCCCCGGTCGCGGTTGGGGTCATAGCTCGGGTCCTCGGAGATCACCGGAAGCACGCGCCCCCAGAGCTGCTGCAGCGAACGGTGCTCGACCACCACCGGTTCGCCCTGCGAGATGTAGGCCTTGCGGAACGCGAACGCGGCGGCCGGAAACTGGCCCAGGACCATCGGCGTGGCAATCGACCACTTCTGGCGCGAGGCCGCGTCCCACTCGGCGCGGTCGACGCTCGACCACTCGGTCTCGCCGGTCGAGAACCAGTAAAAGACGTCCACGCCGGTGAGCGACTGATAGGCCGAGACCAGGAACGGCCCTTCCGACTGATACCCCAGCGGCGGAACCCAGTGGCTCTCGGTGATCATCATGGGATGCCCGCTGACCTGCTTGAGATTCAGCGGCAGGGCTCGCGGATTGACCAGCGCCGAGATGTCCTCGAAGTGATCGCCCTTGTCGATCCGCCAGCCGCGATCGGGCCCGATGTGCACGGTGCTGTAATAATTGTTGACCGCGAGCACCTCGTTCGCGGTATAGCTCCAGCGCTCGACGTCGTTGAGCCGGGTCGTGTCGGCCGTCTTCCAGTTGCCGGCGTTGATGAGCTGCTTGCAGCCCAGGTCCTCACGGAGGTAGCGGGCAATCTCGTGGTTGAACCGATACATCGTGTCGGCGAAGAACTGGAGCTGGTCATTGAGCCGCCGCTTGTGCCCGCCCGTAGATTCTTGCGTCCACTCCCAGACGATGTGGATGCCGACGATCCCTCGCGCCAGGTCGTCTTCCGACATGGAGTCGCCGTCCCAGGCATGGAGCGCGTTCTCGAGCGAGCCGTACTTCTTCTTGAGCCAGCCGCCAAACTGCTTACCCAGCACCTGAAGCTGCCGCCCCTTGACGCTCTGCATGGTCCAGAACAGCATGCTGTCCTCGTTCTGGAGCTGGATGATCGCCAGGGCGGGGTCCTGGGCCAGGGGAATACCCGTATGGGGATTGGGCGCGGTCAGAAGCGCTTTGAGCCACGCCTTGTAACCTTCCTGCAACCTCGGGTTGAAGAAGAGCAAGGCCTGAGCGTCCTGGTTTTCGGGCCAGCCCTCGATGCCCCACGAGGCCGGCACGTGCTTCAGGCTGGCCGCCCAGTAAGGGCTGATTGTGGTGTAGATGCCCTCTTTCTTCATCGCGGCCACAAGCTTCCAGGCCTCGTCGATCGTCTTCTGATCGACGTCGGTGAGACTCGCCCCCTTGGCCTTCGACTCGAGCTCGCCGTGGAGCCGCACCATGTTCACTCCGCGCTTGGCCAGGAACCGCGCGTGATGAGCGAGTTCCTCCGCCGACCGATCGCGCTGAACGTAGGTGGTCACGCCCCAGAACCGGACCGGCGCGCCGTCGCCCAGCACGAACGATTCGCCATCGGGGCTCAGCCGCACGAACCCGCTTTGCCCGGCAACCTTCTCGTTCAGGTCGCGGAGGTCAAACCCGGCCTCGGGGCTGAAGGTATCGCGCTCGGGCAAGAACGGCCAGGTACCCGCGCTGGTCTGTGCAACATGACTTGCCTCGCCGGGCCGCATCGCGCCGCTGGGCTGAAAGGGAGTCGTCGTGAGCACGAACGCGTCGAGTGCGCCATGATGATGATTCTCGCTGCTCATCTGGAACGCGATCGTGTGGCGTCCCTTGCTGAGGGTGATTTCGCCCGCGTTCTTCCACGCCAGGAACCGCAGGTCGGGCTTGTCGTCGGCCGCGACATTGACGGTGTCGATGGCGCCCGCGGCCAGGTCGATGGGCGTCCACGGTCCGGTCCCGACTTTGTAAGCCAGGCGAGACGCCACCGGGTTGGCCCTGACCCAGAGCGTGTAGCGGCTGGCGGCCGGTACCTGGATGGCATACTCGGCCACGCCGTCCTTGTCATCCGACCAGTTCGAGATCCAGTCGCCGCCGGCAAGCGCGTTCTTCTTGACCTTGTCGTACCACCAGGGATGCCGGGTCATCGTCGATCGAGCGGGCTTTTCGCCCTCGACCCAGATGGTCTGGGCGTGCACCGGGGCCGGGGGCGCCGGCTGGCTCATGACCAGGATCAGCAGGGGCCCGAGCAGACGGATGGTTGGTCGTGTCATTTTAGTCGTCTCCGACGATGTTCCCGATTCAGGCTGAGGGAAGAACATAGCCAAGTTTTCGCAACTGGGTCCTGACCTGTGGTTCCACGTTCGCCCGGAACACGATTCCGCGTTTTCCGGCGGGTTCGCAGAGCGTTTTCAACTTGGGGTCGAGCACGAGCATCCGGGCCGTTTCGGCGTCGCTGCATTCGATCATGCGAACGGTCCCCAGGTCGCGCAGCCGCCCCGATCGCTGTTCCATATCGTCAACCAAGGCCTGTACCGTGCCGGGCAACGCTCCTTGCGCATGCTTTTCCAGGAAGGCGGCAATCTCGCCAAGCGGCAAGCCTTCCTCGACACGCACCAGGATCTTGTCGCGGTCCAGCCGCCAGACCGCCTCGGAGGTCCGTTCCGCGATCCGGTCGAGAAAGAGCGCATCGGCGGCTTCGGGCCGGGCATCGCCCGAGACGATCTCGAGATTCGGCAAGACCCGCCACGACCCTCCGGACGTGGCAACCTCCGCCTGGTATTCGGCGGCGACACCCAGGCACCAGACGCCCAGGGCATTGAGCCGGATGTACTTCAGACCGTCATAGCGGCTGAAGCTCGAGGAGTCGTCCGCTCCCCAGTGACCATAGAAATCGTCGCGGCCGTCTCCGGGAGCGACATAGGCCACGTCGATCAGGCCCAGTGTCGCCGCGTACTCGAAGAGCACCGCCAGGATGAAGCGCCCCTGGAGCATTTCCCAGTCGTTGCTATTCTGGTAGCCGAAACTGCCGTATTGCGCCTCGCAGACATAGAGCTTCCACTCATTGCGAGCCAGCGTGAAATCCAGGTCGAGAGCCCTCAGGAATCGGAAGAACTCGTCGACCTCGATCCAGACGCCGGGCGGGCACTTGGCAAGCGCGCAGCCCACCGAGCGGCGGCGATCGGCCACCGCGGTGAGCCGCGCGGTCGACTTGCCCTTGACCTGCTCGATGCGGTCGAATTCGTCGAACAGCTTGGTGGCGTCCCACTTCTTCCAGGCATCGCGGATCACGACCTGGGGCGGCCTGGTGAGCGCCTTGCGACCTTCCCGCGAGAGCTCGAGTTTTCCGCCTGCCAGCGAGACCAGCCCGGCTGCCTGGAGGATGCACGGCCAGGCGTACGCCCGGATCGTCAGGCTCTGGCCTGTGCTCGTGGCGTATTCCATCCGATCCTCATCCTGATAGAAGTCACCGTCGCTCAGAAGCGGCTCGATCGTGTCAACCGTGGCCTGCGACGGCTTGCGCGTCTTCTCGCTCACGCGGAGCTTGCCGGCCTCCGCCAGCCGCAGCATGGTCACGAACTCCCGGGACGCGGTCGCTGCCGTCAACCGCTGACGGAGCGGCACCCGTTCGCGTTGCTTCTTGCCGTCACGATAGACCCAGTCCGGACCAGCCTCGGCGACGGTCTCGGGGAGATCGACGACCGTTTCCACGGCGGGCACCTCGGGTTCGGGCACGAAGTTCCGGAGCATCGACCGGAGGTCGCTGGGCAGCCACCAGCCGAGGGGGAAGAAGAGTTCGATTGCCGTTGTTTGACCCCGCATCCATCTGTCCGGGACCTTTCCGTACTTGGCCTTGAAACGCGCTGGGTCGAGCAATCCGAATGGATTGTGGACGGCCTCGCGGATGGCTGCTTTCTCCAGGTCGTCGAGCAATTCGTACTGCTTCCGAACCACCTCCTCGCTGCTCATCTTGAGTGTGAGGAAGGGGACAATGTCGGATTTCTTGCTCGGCGCATAGGGATCGATCAACCTGGCGAGCGGTGCAGAGTATCCAGCTTGGTCTTTTCATAAGCCTCTTGAAGGGTCAGGATCTCGGGCGTGTCGCGCCTCGGCATGGTTGACGGCCTCGTGGTTCGGAGCTGCAATCGATCACGCTCCATCGAGTCTAAGAGAGACGGCGGACGAGTTGAAGCACCGAGCCGGCTTGCGGGCCGGGTTCGTCAGCTTGCCGCGCTGGTCAGCCGGACTTGCCAGGTAGGATGAGCGGACTGTAAGGTTGATCTCGTCGTGGACATGCGTGGCCCCGGATCGAGAGGAATTGCTGGACCTTGGTTGACGATGATCGGCTGTCAGATCCTGACGGGCCCGGGACAATCGATCCCGCGGCCGCGCGGTGGGTCTTCCTGGGATTGCTGGGCCTGATCATCGCGGGCGGCCTCGCGTTCTTCGTGCTCCGGCGGCCGCCCCCGCCCCCGCCAGCCGAGGTCGCCGGCGATCCCCTGCTGCTCGAAGGCAGGTCGATCTACCTCGGCCGTTGCGTTACCTGCCACGGCCAGCAAGGACGTGGCGACGGTCCGATCGCGAGCAGTCTTCTGGGTCCGCCGGTCGGCAACATCAGCGACGGCCAGTGGAAACACGGCGGCAAGCCCGAAGAGGTGCTTGGCGTCATCTCCAAGGGCGTCGACGGCACCCGCATGGCCGGCTGGGGCCTGGTCCTCGAGCCCTCCCAGCTCCGCGCCGTCACCGCCTACGTCTTCTACCTGGCCAGGCAGCCCGTCCCCGAAGTCCTGCGTCAAGCCGGGCCGTGAGGAGGGTTGCAGCAAGCGGAACACCCTCGTAGGTCAGGCTTTCCAGCCTGACCTTTATCGATCTTCTTGGCTTTATCTGCCCAGGTCAGGTTTTCCAGCCTGACCCTCGTAAGTTTTTCAATACGTCGCGAAACTAGAGAGGTCGCGGAGCCGAGCCGTCTCCGCCACAATCTGTAGGAGGGGGCCCCGTCTCCGGACCTTCGTGCAAGCGCTGAGTCGGGCCGTTGTTTCTTTTGCATGCGGATCGGTGGAAAAGGGGAAGGCCCGCATCCAGAGGCTCTCCCATTTAGAATAGAATAGCGTGATGCAGAAACTCTCGTTTCGCTCTTCGACATTCGATGGAGATACGCCCATGGCGGTGCAGCTCAAGAAACCAACGTCCGTGAAAAGTCGAACGTCGAAAGCGAGTTCAAAGGGCTTGAGCGAGACCAAGGGGACGTTGACCGCCCCTGCCAAAACCGGGGACCTTGGGAAGCCAGGCACGGCAAAGAGGCGACCTGGTAAGACGGCCCCGCAAAAGACGCCTCATCGCACCAGTCCCTCCGCCGCAAAACAGGAGTCCAGCCTGAAAACCAAGACGTCCGTGCGATCGCTGCCAGGTTCTGCGACACTTGTCTCGGATACGAGGAAGCAACTCGGTGTTTCGCAACGAGTGTTCGCCGGTCTGATTGGCGTTACAGATCGCACCGTCTCAACCTGGGAATCCGGTGGGCAGATCACTTCGATCGCCCTCAGGCGAATCAAGGAGTTGAACCGGCTCGCCTCCGAGCTGGCCGTGTCCATGAAACGCACGTTCATTCGTACCTGGCTCACTTCACCGCTCGAAGCGCTTGGCGGTCTGAGTCCGCTCGAGGCGATGGATCGTGGCGAGAACGACCGCGTCTGGCGTCTTGTTTTCTTCCTCGGATCGGGAATTCCGAGCTGATTCGGCTGCCAGACTTCCGCGGTCTAGATGTGGTCTTTATGCTCCACTCGTACGATTGCGTCGGCTTCGATCTCGATCAGGGCGGCGTCATCGATCAGCCGGGAGACCTGAACCATCGTGAGCGCGGGGCGGACCTGGTCGAAGAACTCGCCGTGAACCTCGCCGGCTTCCTTCCATTTCTGGATATCGGTCACGAACAGCCGGGTGCGGATCACGTCGGCTGTCTTGCCGCCCAGGGACTCGATCGCGGCGACGATGATCTCCAGGGCGCGCCGGGTCTGCCCTTTCATCGTCGGTGCGTAACGGCCGTCGGCCTCGATGCCCACCGTGCCCGTGACCGCGATGAAGTCTCCCGCGCGGATCGCCCGGGAATAACCGATGGCCGTTTCCCAGGCCGAGCCCGTCGACGCACAATCCCGGCCGTTCCGCTCGCTCACCGTGATCTTGACGCTCGGTTTCATGGCTCGGTTTCCCCCTGACTGCAGGAATCCCTTCGAAGTCAAAGGCTTGAAAGCGACCCTGCTGACGTCCTGAATGGCTCTTGCTTGCCCGACCCGAGTCAGGTTAGCCCGATCACGCGCGCGAGGCAATGCCCGCGTTCCTCAAGGCCGCTCCGGCAAGGCCTGGATGAAGCACCGGCGGAGTGCGAGGATGGCACAGCAGACGGGCATCGCCATCGATGCCCCGGGAGGCTGATCATGGAATCCTCATCGGACCGCAACCTGGAAGGCATCCGGGCACGAGTCGCCGAGATCGGCGCGGCGCTCGGTGCACGTGCCGCCGGCTACTGGCAGTTCGATCCAGCGAACCAGCAACTCGTCCAGATCAGCTTCGTGCCGGGCGTGGGACTTGATCCGGAAGTCGGCCGCCAATTCGCGGCCGCCACGGCAACAGCGCCCTTGAGCCAGACCAGTCTGGGCATCGTGGCCGCGGTGCTCACGGGGCAGCCGGCGATCTCCCACGCGGCCGACTTGCCCGCCGATTCCGGCTCCGGCCGCTGGCTCCGCGCCTTCGGTGCCAGCCGGTCAGTAGCCGTGCCGATCCGCGACCCGGCTGGATCAGTTCTCGGCGTGATCTCGGTCGCCCTGGCGGCGGAGAATCAGGCACCCGACGAAGCGATTTCGGAGACACTCCTGACTCTCGCCCGTCGGGTTCCGTAGTCTCGGCCTTCGATCATTGTCACTTCCTGGTCTGACGATTCGGGATCGCGGCCGCCACCGCGGCGACGGCCTGGAGGCGGGCATCGGGAGACTCGATCGACGTGGCCAAGTCGACTGCGCCGGCGATGTCGCCGCGGAGGGCGAGGCGGCAGGCAATCTGCGACAGGGCCGCACCTTGCTGCTGTGATGGCAGGGCCTTCGCCTCGCGAATGGCGACATTCAGATCACCGATCCTGGAGCGAAAGCCCTGAAGCGTCGACTCGCGCTGAAACTTGACCAGACCCGGCTCGAACTCGAGCTCGAAGTCGGTGAAAAACGTGATGCTGAAACTTGTCGCGGCCAGGACTTTTCCCGGCAGCGGCGTCTCGGGTGCCTTTCTCTCCAGGCACGCCACTGCGCGACGCGACAGCGTTTCGGACGTTTTTGCGTCGCCTGTTTCTTGATACCAGTTGGCCAGGATGGCCAGCGCCCACGTTTTCTCAAGGCCCGGGTATTCGCGGATGGCCTCGATCGTCCGCAACGCCCCGGTAGGCTCGCCGGCCTTGACCTGGGCATCCGCGAACATGCTCAACATCCGCGACCGCCTGGGCTCACTCTGGACGAGGGCAAGAGGGACTGCCTCGTTGACCACAGCAAGAGCGGCCGCCTGCTCGCCGCACGCGGCGTACTTCTGGGCGATCGCTATCTGGGCGATCAGTTTTTGATCGTCGGGCTTGATGCCACGAGCGAGGGCCCCTGCCTCGGAGAGCGTTGCGAGGGCCCCGGACCGGTCGCCCGATCGGTCCATGACCTCTGCGACGAGGGCAATGGCTACGGGTTTCACGGCATCGTAGAAGCCGTCGCTCGGTCCGGGGAAGTCCGACCGTTTCAGGTCGGGGATGGACCTGGCCGTGGCCAGGGCGGCCGGAACATCGCCGGCCAGGCGCCTGGAGACGGGCTATGCATGCCAGGGTCCGGGCCTGCACTTTGACGTCCAGTGAAGCACGAGCCGCGGCGGCGATCTTCGGCAAGGCCGTGCGAGCCGCGGCCGGGTCCTTCAGGCTCAGCCACGGTTTGCCGATCATGATGTTGATGCCCGACGTGAGATCGGCCATGGCGCCGCCCGGGAAATTCGGGTCGATGACAGTGAGCTCCCCGAGGATTCCCTCGAGGGCGCGCTCCTGGGCCTGCGGCGTCACCTCCCTGACCAGCGCAAGAGCCTGATCAATCTCGTCGGCCATGGTCAGCGGGCGAACGATAGCCTGCAGCGGGGTCGACCTTGTGGTTCCGGACATCATCAATCCGCCGGCCATGGTCAGCGGGCGAACGATAGCCTGCACGGCGAATGCTCTGGCCACGGGGTCAGACAGCGCAATCGCGGCCTGCTGGGCCCGCTTCATCACCGCGCGGCCTTCATCCGGATCACCGGCCCGGACAAGGCAACTACCAAGGAACCCGATAAGCACGGTCTTCATTGGCCCTTGTGCCGGCCCGACCGCGTCGAGCAAGTGACGTATTCTGGTACGTGCCAGGGCAAACTCATCCTGGGCGATGCACTCTTCGATCAGGGCCACCGACGCTGAGACGATGAATATGGCTTCCTGTTCTTTCAAATCCCGCGGCTCACCGATTTTGTTGGCCATGTCCGTATCAGCCGCGTTGCCCATACCGTCGACCGCACCGCGGCAGTCGAGGGCATCGAGGTCGCGGGCTGCGCGGGCGAGGGTGGCTCTGGCGCCGTCGAGGTCGCCCTCCCTGCGCCTCATCTGTGCGACCTCGATCAAGGCCATGCACCGTGGACTCGACCGCAAGCCGCTCTTTGCTTCCCGCTGTGCTGGCGGAGGATCGTCTGGACCCTCGAGAATGCGCAGCGTCGCGAAAAACGCGGCGCGGTCGCCGAGCTTGAGCTGAGCCCGAGCGACGTTGAGCAAGGCACTTGTCTTGTCTGTGTAGCCGTTCCGGCCCTCCGGGTCTTCAGGCAGCGAAGCGACGCTGGCCGCCAGCCGTTGCAGGGCTCGTCGGGCTGTATCGTCGGGAGCGGTTGGCGGCGGTCCGCCATGGGCTGCGATTGTGCAGATCGTGCCGACGAATGCGGCGGCGATCAGCCCGAGCCCCTCGGTCAATGTCAATTTCATCGAACGGTCCTCCATGTTCAGAATGCGACGAATCCGTGTCGTCAGGGGCGCTCGGCCATCGCGAGCGCCAGTCGTGGGGTATGCGGACCGGCACCCAGTCCGGCAAGGGACGCGAGCAGCCGGGCGTAGGTGTGCGGTTGCCCCGTGTGTTCAACCACCAGCCGGTCGCAGCAGAGTTCGCGCTCCAGGCTGACCCAGGCCGACAGCCACCAGGCCACCGGGTGAAAAAAGAGCAGCGATTCCGCCAGTCGCTGCAACAGGGTCACGAGGTTGTCGCGCCGCCGGATGTGGGCGAGCTCGTGCAGCAGGACCATCTCGACTTCCTCAAGGCTCCAGCCCAGGATCGCCGCGGGCGGCAAGAGGATCATGGGGCGGACGACCCCGATCAGGACGGGTGCGGCGATCCGGTCGCAGACCGCAACACCGACGCGCTGGGCGATCTTCAGGGTGTCGGCCAGCTCACGACAGCGCTGGCTGATCGGTCCGGTGTCCAGGGACAGGCTCACCCGCCGCAGCCGCTCGACGCCGACCAGTCCGGTCGCGAGCGCTGCGAGCGTGAACAGCGAGCCTGATAGCCAGACGCCTGGCAAGTAGCCCACCAGGGGCTCGAAGCGGGACGAGCTCGGTGCCCGGACCATGGGCGATACTGGTTCAACAACCGGCCGGTGCAGCTCCAGGGCCGGCCATGGGGATGAGCCGACGGTCGCCCCTTCGGCCGCCGGCGCGGTGCGGTTTTTCTCCACGGGTGCGGACTCGACCGCGGCATCTAGCCGGTAGAGCAATGCGAAGAGGATGACGGGCGTCGCCGCCAGGGACATCAGGCAAGCGACCGCCAGACCGTGACGGACCTCTGGCCGCGCGGAACGGAGCAATCGACGCAGCAGGGCGGCAACCAGACCGACGACGGCGCCGATCCAGACGAGATGGAGCATGGTCCAACCCGCCGCGGTCCAGGCGGATGAGCTAGAGAGAGGAGGCAGATTCAACGGCCACGCCCCTTCCTCGCCGTATCGGGGCGGGCTTCGAGCAGGGCAACGATCTCGGCACGGTCGCGGCCGTCGAGGGCGCCTTCCTCGATCAGGTGAGCGACCAGGCGCCGGGCCGAGCCGTCGAACACGTGCTGAACGAGCTTGCCGAGCAGGCCCGTGGCGGTGGACCCCCGGCTGGCGGCGGCCGACCACAGATAGCCGCGAGGACCGTCATGACGGGTCGCCAGTCCCTTGGCGAGCATCGTCTTCAAGGTCGTGGCGATCGTCGTCAGCGCGACCTGGCGGTGCTCCTGAATCGCGGAGTGGATCGGTCCCAGTCCGGTGGGACCTTGCTCCCAGAGCACCTTCAAGATCTCCAGCTCGGCGTCGGTCGGTTGAGCGCTCGGTGGTCGGGCCATGGAAGCTCCTTCTTCGCAAGGTGTCAGATGGTCGGGAATCGACTGCGGTTTCTACAGAAATCGAAACGACGTGTCAACCGCATTCGCATTCCGGATCATGGTGTCGCCGGGATTCCTTCCCGTGGCATCGACCGCGACGATTATTGATCCTTCCGGTCCTCGAGAAGCTGATTCAGCTTGCGTTCGATCTGATCGAGGCGCTCGAGGACCCTGGCGTTCGTGGGGCGATCTTCTTTCTCCTTCAACAGCTTGTCGATCTTTCGCTCCACCGCGTCCAATCGCTCCATGACATTGAGATTCGATCTGGTCTCGACGGGACGCTGAGGCTTGTTCGGCTCCGATGGCCGGGGCGGGGTCTCGAGTTGCACGCTCGCGTACATGCCGGCCCTGAGCCGGTGCTCGGGGTTGGGAATCGACACTCGAACAGGAACCGTGTGCGTGCTTGGATCAACGACGGCGCCGATCGCCTTGATCGTGGCATTCACCGGTCGACCTTCAAAAGGAAACCGCACGATCAAGGTCTGACCGATCTCGAACCTGGAGGCATCCCGTTCACTGACATTGGCGATCACCAGGAGCGGCTCGTCCTGTGCGATCACCAGCAGAAGATTCGTTGCCTGGACCATTTCGCCGGGGGACGCCGATCTGGCGATCACCAGGCCGTCGATGGGGGAACGGAGAATCATCCGCGCCTTCTGAGTCCCAGACTCGTGCAGAGCGTCGTCGATCTCTTTCTGCGTCAGGCCGATTTCCATGAGATTCAAAGTTGCCACCTCCGCCTGGACCTGGCTCTTGGCGAGATTGTGCTGCGCCACGATCAGGTCCTGGGGCGGTCTGACCATGCTCGCGGCCATCGGGAACCTGGAATCGAGTAATTTCTTGTCACGAGCATACTGGCTGACAGCCACTTCGTAGTCGTTCTTGACTCTTGCAAGTTTGTTGCTGAACAGCTCGACAAGCGGATCACCCGCCTTGACTCTATCGCCGAGGTTTACCAGGACCTTGTCGACCCGGCCATCCAACCTGGGGTGTATCCGGATCACCTTCTCCGGTTCAAATTCCGTCGAGCCAGGAAATCGGGTGCCGTTGGCGGCCGTTGGCGGGACCCTCGGCGCTCCGGCCGGTTCCACAGCGCCGGCCTGCTTCTTGCCGGCGGCTTGCTGGGCCACAACGGCCGCGCCCAGCCCCAGGCCGAGGACTCCGAAAAGGACGATGCCTGCCAGTCTCAACTTGTTGATCCCCATGGCTCTCAAGACTCCTCTCGTGATTGTGAGCACCGCCGGGGATGCGAATCCTCCGGCAGCCGTTCCGGCGGTGAAGTGAGTTGCCAGCTCCGCGGTCGCGCTCACCAGGCGTCCGGAAATCGCCGTTCCGCTGTCAGGCAGCCATCGGCCGGCCAGGGCCATCGAGACGTGTGGCCACCCGCGCCGCTCGAGCCGCGACCGGAGCTGTTCGCGGGCCCGCGAGAGCCGGATCTTCACGGTTCCCAACGGCCAGCGCAACAGGCTGGCGGCCTGCTCGTGGGTCATGCCCTCGAAGTAGCAGAGGACGATGGGAACCCGGTACTTCTCCGGCAGCCGCTCGACCTCGGCATGAAGCTCGGGCCAGGATTCGGAAGGTTCCGAATGGGCGGCGGTAATCACTGTCAATCGTGGCGTGACTTTTCGTTCGTGATGCCTGCGGCGTGCCTCGGCGACGTGGATTCGCGCCGCGGCCCGGCGGGCCACGCCGAACAGCCAGCACGCCACCGAATCTCGCTTGCGAATCGCCCGCGCCTGCCGAGCCAGCACCAGGAACGTCGCCTGAAACGCGTCCTCGGCCGCGTGCCGATCTTCGAGCGTCTGGTTGCAGACCCGCAAAACCATCGGCCCGTGGCGCTCGACGATCGCCCGGAAAGCCGCCTCGCCGGCCGCACTCCGATCCTGGAGGAAGCGTTCCAGCAACTCCCCATCGCTCAGGCCGCCCACCACCCCCGTGGCAAACAGGTCCTCGAACTGCCTGAGCAGCCTATCCGGTCTCGACCCGCTGGACATGAGTTCGACCCCCCATTTCCCGTCCATCATCGCCAAGTAGTGCCGAGAAGTGATCGCCTGCGATTCAGGTTTCTGCGATTTCTTGAGGCGACGCCAGTGAGCTTAGCCGGTATGGTTGAGAGAGTCGCGGAACATCAGGAGCTGATGCACCGAGTCTTTCCCTTGATCGTTGAACACTCTGAGGCTTCCGCGTACCATGAAGTCGGTACGTATGAGTGCATCAATTGGGGGACTGGCGAAGTGGCCGTTTCTCGCGGTTTTCTAGAGATTGATGGGGTTGCCGCAGACGGGCGAACTCCACAAAAATTCCTTATCGCAAAGTCGAGAGTCGAAGATATTCAGAGATGGGGACCGAGCCAGAAGTTTTTCGACATGCGATTACTTCCCCAGACATTGGGTACACCGGATGTGGTCTTTCAAGGCTTGCTCCGCGATGATCTTTCGGACTCCTACTGCTATTCCAAGGTTCCCGATCGTAGACTAAAGAGTAGCTCGATCGAGTTGCCTTTCCCTCCCGGGTTTGTGTTTGTGACGTTCGTCAATCAGGACGATCGAGGGTTTGTCATCCTGGATTGGGAACTCCGAAAGCTCGATCCCCATCAACCCGGCCATCCGCTGGGTTGGGAGAACGACTTTGAGAGGCGAACATGGCCGACCGATTGATTGACTTTCTGGACGGCAGAGAACCACAAGGGTTCGAGTCTCGGCCGATCTATTGTCGAGATGGCGACTTCATCACCCTGCACCTTTGTGACGGAGACTACTACGCCGAGCGAGTCGATGAGCTCCTGACAGTCTATCTCTCCCCAGAAAACAACTCATTGGTTGGATGCAAGATCAAGGGCGCTCGAAAACTGCTCCAGACCCTGGGCGAGTTTGGCGTCAGCGTCGAGAACGGCGAGGTGAGCCTGAATTTGCTCTTTATGGCGGGTGCGGTGGTGTCCCCGATGAAAGGCGACAGATACAGGCAAATCGGTAGCCAGGCTCCGAATCTGAGAATTCCAAGCGAATTGCTCACGCTTCAAATGACTTGACGTTCGCCTCGCTTTTCCGTGCCAGTACCCAATCGCTCGTTCGGTCGTCGTCGAGAATGCAAACCATGCCGGGGAAGACGCTTGTGAGCCGGGTTTCTGCCGACGCGGATCGGAAGTCAGAAGCTCCGATCTACTAGCGCGGTTGTACCTGGAGGAGTCAATCGTTCTGGACAGGGAGGTGCCGTGATCTTCGACCCCGGGGGCAGCGCAGGCAAGAATGGTGCCCGACTACTATGCGAGATTGGGCGTTGATCCGGCGGCGGACCCGGCGGAGATCGAGGCTGCGTTGAAGAAGCAGCAGCCGGTCTGGTCCATGGGCACGCGGAACCCCAAGACGCGGCACACCAACCAGCTTTTTCTCGACGAGGTCCCGGCGCTGCGGCGGGCACTGCTGAGCGGGCCGGAAGAGCGCGCGGCTTACGATGCCGACCTCGCCGCGGTCCAGATTGCCGACCGCGAGCAGAAGCTTGACGAGCTCCAGCGGCGGGTCCGGCTGCGGGCCGCCAAGGGAGGGCTCACGGCCGCCGATCGCAACCTGCTCCGCGACGAGGCGGCCAGGCTCGGTCTGGACGGCGAGGTCCTCGATCGCCTCACCCGCCTGATCCCGAGCCTGACCAACACCGCGCCGCGGCCCGACGATGATTCGCCTGATGGAGATCCCATCGTCGACGTCCTGGACCCTTCCACCCGTCGGCAGATACGCGGGGCCCTCGAGCATCTGGGCAAGAGCGATCTCTACGACGCACTCGGGCTGTTTCGCGATGCCCCGGCAACGATCATCACGGCACGCGCCGACGAGGAGCGGCAGCGGTGGATGCGAAAGGCCCAGGTCACGGCCGAAAAGACGGCCTGGCTCGAGATCATCGCCCACGCCCAGTCGCACCTCTCCGCGCCCAAGGCCCGCGCCCGGTACGATCGGACCCTGGCCCTCGAGGCCGAGGAGCGGTTTGACACGGTGGCCGGGTTTACCCTCCAGGGATTGACCCATCTTGACCCCGGAACCCGCGCGGCACTCATCGAAGAAGCCGCCGCCCTGGGGATCGTCGCGGACCGCGCCGATCGGCTGATCGCCCGGAGTTGCCGGAAGCTCGGCCTGCGGAATGACGGCGGTTCCGTGGCGCCTGCTGTCGCCATGGCACCAGGCGGAGCGGGTTTGCCCGCGGTCAACGGCGCCTACCAGCAACTGCGGTGTCGCAACTGCGCGGGGGTGACCGAGGTCAGCCCGGTGGCGAGAAAAACGAGCCCTGCGCGGTGCCGCCACTGCGGTGCCTCGCTCAAGTGGGAGTGCCCGGTCTGCCGCCGCGCGCACTGGGTCGACGAGCCCAAGTGCGTCTGCGGCTTTCCCCTGGCCCTGCGCGAGCCCTTGGTCCGGCATTTTGCCGCCGCCTTGCACGCCTTTCGCTCCCTTGACCTGGAGACGGCGCGCGCCCATCTCGTGCAGGTTCAAAGCTACGCGCCCCACCACGTCGGTGCGCGCAACGGCATGGCCAAGATCCGCCTGCACGAGACGGAGATCGAATATGCCAAGATGGCCTGGGAGCTGGCTTATGCCGGCAAGAAGCTGGTGGCCGCCCAGCAGGCGATCGAGTCGTGGCGAAAGCTCGTCGACCCATCGTTGCCCGAAGTCCGAGACGCATGGAAGGAGGTGGCTTCCGGCCTCCGCGAAGCGGAAGAGCTGGCAGCACGCGCCCGCAAGCTCGAACGCAGCGACCCACCGGCCGCGCGAAGTCTTTACCGCAAGAGCCTGGACATCGCCGCCGACTTGCCCGAGGCGCTGGCGGGCCTGAACCGCTGCCCGCCCGACGCTCCCGCCGGACTGGACGCACAGATGCTGGGCGACCGCGTCCGGCTTACCTGGACGCCGCCGGCGCCCGACGGCCTGGGGCCGCTCACCTTCGCCGTGATGCGCAAGCGTGGCGGCTTGCCCCATCATCCCGGCGACGGCACACGGATCGCCGAGGTCTCGACGTGCGACTATGAAGATCGGCGCCTCAAGCCGGGCGAGACCATCAGCTATGCCGTGCTCGCCAAGCGCGGAGAGGCCGAATCGCTCACCGCCGTCGCGGCCGGCCCGCTCGTTTACCTGCCCGATGTTCTGGACGTGCGGGTAGAACCGCGCGGCGGCGAGATTGAACTGTCCTGGATTCCGCCCCATGGCGTGTCCGAGATCCGCGTGGTTCGCAAGGCCGGTTCCCCTCCGTCCGGTCCCCGCGATGGCGAGCGCGTGGCCGCGGCGATCGACCAGGCGCTTGACACCGGCCTGCGGCAGGACCAGGTCTATCACTACGCCATCTACGCGATCTATCGGATGGCCGACTCGCGGCGGTTTCCGTCCCAGGGCGTTCACGTCTCGGCGTATCCCCGCTTGCCCGCGCCCGCGATGAGTGCTCCGCGGATCACGATCACGACGAGCGGCCAGGTCCGGCTCGACTGGACCGAACCACCCCGGGGCTCGGTGCGCATCCTCCGCACGACCATGCCTCTGCCCGTTGCTCCCGGAGTGCAGCTCACCGCTCTTGCCGCCGACGCGCTGGGCGATGATTGGATCTTGCCCTCCAGACCCGATGGTGCCGAAGACACCAATCCCCCGGCTGTCGGATTCTGCTATTACACGCCGCTGGTCACGACCGGCAGCCTGGTCACCGTCGGCCACCCGGCCGCGCTCTCACGCGTGGCCGATCCCGCGGAGCTCCGGGCCACCAGGACAGGCGCACCGGGTGAAGACGCATCGCAGGCGAGCCGTGTCTTGCTGCGCTGGCGGTGGGCGCCCGAGGCGACCGCCACCCGTCTGGTCGCCCGCCAGGGCTCGCCCCCGCGCGGTGCGTCCGACCCTGACGCGATCGTGACCACCGTCGCTCGCGCCGACTATGAGCGGCTCGGCTCGTGGACGCTCGACCTGCCTCGCACCTCATTGATCGAGCAATCCGACTTCGAGGCCGAAGCGATCGCGGAACCAGCGTCACCCACGCCTGTCGCTCGATCAGACCACTGGTACATCAGCGCCTTCAGCCTGGCCGAGATCGACCAGGCAACTCTTGTCTCACCAGGCCTGGAACCGAGTGCCACGACCACCGTGCCCGGCCCGCATCCGCAGATCACGGTGTCGTACTCGCTCAAGCGGCTCTGGCTTCCGCCCCGTCCCTGGATGCTCACCTGGCAAACCGGGCCAGCCGGCGCGGCCGTGCCTCCCATGGTTGTGGTCGCTAACCCGCGTGCCGTCCCACTTTCGGCCGACGATGGTGACATCATCGCGCGGTTGCCCGTGTCCCAGGATGGAGCAACGCACGCCATCCGGACCGCTCTCAACCTGTCTCGCCTCAACGTTCGTGCCTTCCCGGACCCGGCCAGCGATCCAGCTTCCATTCCACCAATTCGACTGCGCCATCCCGAAATCGGCCTCGCCCGGGTATGATAAGAAGGTCGACCGCGAGCTGGCAGGAATCTTCCAGCTCGTCGACCTTGAAGCAATGCCCACGGATTGCCCGATTTGTTCTGGTGCAGGGATCACAACTGGCGATCATGAAAAGACTTGGAGCAGGCTTGTCAGTTCGTGGGCTCACTTCGTTCCGCCCCCTGAAAGGTTTTGGTAGGATGACATTTTTGTGAAGATCTTTTCTGAGTTCGCTCCGTTCTACGGCACTCCAAGGCACCCCGTGATTGCCTTGAAAGCGCCGGGTGGGTCGCACGGGAAGAGGTATTCGGGGTAAGACGGATGAACCACTACAGCCAGGACGCCGACGACTTCTACGTGAACATTCACCTCAACACAGAAATGGAGCTGCCCACCAATCGCGATACGGTGCTGCACTTTTTTGAGCAAATCAAGAAGGGCTTTCCGGACCTCCGGAACTTTCACACCCGCGAGACGGGAGACCTCGTGCTGGAGGGAGACAAGGAGGCCGATTCGTATCGCTGGGTGGCGATCGAGCCGCGGCGGCTCTGCTCCGGCCACACCAATCCCGGAAACCTGGAAGACGCCTACCGCCAGCACGAGCTCGTCCTGGACATGGCCCCTCCGCTGCTCACCATCAGCCTCCTGGACTGCGAGGCGCTCGACGTCATGTACGGGTTCGATTTCGCCTATGACGGCAATCACGACGAAGTGGTGACCGAAGCCCTGGGAGTAGGCAGCGCCCTGGAGGGATTGCTCGAGCTCCCCCGCACGCGGGTGATCAACTACGAGCCCTCGTTGACCCTCTGCCTGGATGAATCGTGCCAGCTTCAATGCCGCCTTGCCATTGAAACCCGGACCAATGCGGTGCAGGTGCGAACCAACGAGTACTCCGACAATCAAATCAGCGTGTATTTCACTGTCCGCCAGTACTGGGGTTCCGGTCCCGACATGACCTTCCTCGAATCGTTCCAGAAACAACGGGAAATCGGCGAGGAAGTGCTCCGCCGTTCGGTGATCCCCCGGGTCGTCCGGCCCCTGGCGCAAGTGATCGCGTCACGGTAGGGGGACTGGGTGGGATGCCTCGGGGATGGGGTATTGAATGCGAATAAGATTAAGGGGCCAGTGCGCGCGGTGGGGTCATGGTGGGTAGGAATAGGATTGAAGACGATTAAGATTAAGATGAGGATTACGATGAGGAAGAGGATTAGGAGCGGGATGAGGATTAAGATTAAGAGGCTGAGTGATTGAAGGCGGAGGTTATGCAAGAGTCAAAGGTTTATTGGTTCGGTCACGAGCAACTGGAAGTTTATCAAGAATCGATCGCCTTCATTGCCTGGCTCTCGACGCTGCTGGAAGGAACATTGCGGGCTGGTGATGTGAAAGATCAGTTGGACCGGGCATCGACCTCAATTCCCCTGAATATTGCCGAGGGCAACGGCAAGTACACTTCCAAGGATCGCTGCCGATTCTTCGACATCGCCCACGGCTCGGCGCTCGAATGTGCCTCCGGTCTGGACATCCTCGTAGCCAGGACGAAATTAACTCCAGAGCAGATCCGTCCCGGCAAAGAAAGCCTTCAAAGGATCGTCCGCATGCTCATGGGATTGATCAAGAGGAACTCGACCAGGGACTACCACAAAAGCGAGACGGCAAACGAAGCCTCCTGATTCCTGCTCCTGCTCTTAATCCTCATCCTTATCCTTATCCTCATCTTGCTCTTAATCCTCTTCCTCATCGTAATCCTCATCTTAATCCTAATCTGTGTTCTTCTGTATTTTCTACATCGAAATCCCACCGGCAACGAGAATGCCAGCCGAAACGAAAGAAGCCCGCCCATGCCCCGACTCAGCGCTCTTGCGAAGAACTTGTCGGCCGAGACTGCGTTCACGGTCCTGGCCCTGGCGCGAAAGCTGAAGGCGAAAGGGAAAGATGTTGTTGAGCTGGAGATTGGCGATAGCCCGTTTCCCAGCACTCCCCACGCCAAGGCCGCCGGCATCCTGGCCATCGAGGAGAACCAGACCGGCTACTGTCCCAGCCTGGGCTTGCCCACTCTGCGGGAGGCGGCGGCCGCGTTTGTCTCGAAGGAGTTTGGTTACCCGGCCGGACCGGAAAACATCGTCGTGGCCTCGGGAGCCAAACCGTTCGAGCAGTACTTCGCCGAGGCCTTGCTCGATCCCGGTGATGGCGTCCTCGTTTTCAGCCCGCAGTTCCCGACCTATCTTCCCAACCTCGAGCGCCGGCAGGCCCGCGCGGTCCAGGTGCCGTTGAAGGTCGAGCACGCGTTCCGGCCGCGGGTCGAGGACGTCGAGCGGTTCCTGGCCACAGACGCCCGTCCGCGGGCCATTTTCCTGAACTCTCCCCACAATCCGACCGGCGGCGTGGCGACCCGCGAAGACCTGGCGGCCATCGCCGGCGTGGTGCGAGGCACCGACGTCATGGTCTTTTCCGACGAGCCCTACTGCCACATGGTCTGGTCCGGCCGGCACGCCTCGATTCTGGCCGAGCCCGGCATGTTCGAGCACACGGTCGCCGCCTACACGTTCAGCAAGTCGTACAGCATGAGCGGCTGGCGGATCGGCTTTGCCGTGGCGCATCCCGAGATTGTCGACTCGATCGGCAAGCTGATCAACACCACAGCCTCGTGCAGCCCCCCGCTCGCGCAGTGGGCCGCCCAGGCCGCCCTCGAGCACGACGCGGCCACCCGCGACGACTACATGGACCGGTTCCGCCGCAAGGTCGAACGCCTCTGCGCCGGGCTGACCGGCGTCGAGGGCCTCCGCGTGGCTCAACCGGCGGGCACGTTTTATGTCTTTCCCGATGCCCGACCGATCTGCAACCGACTGGGCATCACCTCGCACGGACTGGCGCTTTATCTCCTCGAAGGCGCTGATGACGAGTTCGGCGTCGCGTGCCTGGGCGGCGAGTGCTTCGGCGAGGCCGGCAAGGGCTTCCTGCGGTTCAGTTGCGCCGAGCCCGATGAGCGGATCGACCAGGCGATGAGCTTCCTCCCCACCGCCCTGGCCCGGCACGACCGCGTGCAACGCTACCTTAAGGCAAACCCCCAATTCGTGCTGGCTCAACCATACGGTCTGGCCTGATCGGCCCCGGCAATTCATACTGGAATCGTCGCATTGTCGGCAGTTTTACAAGCCTGAAGCGCAAGCGAGGGGCATTTGGGTCAGGGCAACAACACACCGGGGCTGCCATGAGTGAAGCGAGGAAAACACCCCACGCGCGGCCGGACAAGCGGTCGGCGAACGGCCTTCCCGTCGAGCCGCCCCGATGGGCCCATGCCGAACGACACCTGAGCCGCGTTGACCCGCACTTGCGGGCGCTGATCAAGCGGATTGGCCCGTGCAGCCTGGCGCCCCGGCCCGACCGGTTCGGCACCCTGGTCAATTCGATCGTGGCTCAGCAGATCTCGTCCAAGGCCGCCGCGGCGATCAATCTGCGGCTGCATTCCCTGGGCGGCCAGCCGCACCAGCCCGCCCGGCTGCTCGAACTGGACGAAGCTGCGCTCCGGAGTGTCGGGCTGTCGGCGAGCAAGGCAAGCTACGTGCGAAACCTGGCCGAGGCCGTCGCCAGCGGCACGGTGCCGCTCGAGGCCTTTGATGATAGCTGGGACGATGCGGCGATCGTCACCTCGTTGACATCGATCAAGGGCATCGGTGTCTGGACGGCGGAGATGTTCCTGATCTTCTCGCTCAACCGCCCAGACGTTCTACCCGCCCACGACCTTGGCGTTCGCGCCGCCATTCGCGATCGCCATGCTCTGTCCGGATTGCCCAGACCAGCGGAATGCCATGCGCTTGCCGGGATCTGGAAGCCTTACCGCACCATCGCAAGCTGGTACATATGGCGCAATGTGGATAACCCTTCGGCGAAGTAGCGCGGACTCCTCACCACCGCCGATAGCCGCCGCGGTAGTAGCGGGGCGCATAATAGCGGGGCCCATAGCCTCTCCAGCCCGGTCCGTAGCCCGGTCCGTAAAACGGAGCGACGACTGGCCGGCCCACGACCACGGGATAGGGTGCGACGGGATAGGGTGCGACGTACGGGACGACAGGCGCTCCGACAACACCGACACCGACTCCTCCCACCGGACCGCCGAAGGTGACGGCACCGCCGACTCCGGGTACGCCAAATCCGACATATCCGCCACCGACAACCTGTGCCCGGGCATGCGGAGCGGCCAGGCCAAAAATTGCCACCAGGGACAGGGCGAGAAAGACTTGCTTCGTGCTCATCTGCTTCACTCCTTCCAGGATCAATCTGTCAGTCAGCGAGCGTGCAAACCGCTCCATGACATCGTTGCCATGGAGTTCCAAAGCGCCTTCCTCTCTACGAGCAAGAGGAACACTTAGTTCAAGATTTCGAGCTTGGGCATCTTGGGTGTCTTGAGGTTCTGGATGCTGATCTGGGCGGCAAGTTGCTCGACCACGCCCAGCAGGTGGGCACGCGCGGGCGAGCCGGGCAACAGTGCATGCTCCATCTTGCCCTCGTCGCCCGTCTCGCGAAGGTACAGGTTCAGCGGCACCTCGCCCAGGAACGGCACACCCAGTTCTTCGGCCTTGCGCCGGGCTCCGCCGCGTCCGAAGACGTAAACCCGCTCGTCGCCGGGAGTGTCGAAGAAGGCCTTGCCATCGACGAGCTTTCGCGCCTGGACGCCGCCACGATCCTTGAGGTAGGCCAGCACGTCAAAGAAGGCCATGTTCTCCACCATCCCCAGGACGGGCACGCGAAGCTGGCGGAACATCATGATGGCCCGGGTCGCGTCGAGCAAGGCAACTTCCTGGGGCGTGCACACCACCACGGCGCCGGTCAGCGGCAGCGTCTGGGCGAGCGTCAGGGGGACGTCGCCGGTGCCGGGCGGCAAGTCGATCACCAGGTAATCGAGCGGCCCCCAATCAACCTGGCGGAGGAACTGCTGCATGATCCCGTGGAGCATGGGCCCGCGCATGATGACCGCGCGGTCAGGTTCGAGCAGGAACCCCATCGACATCAGCTTCAGGCCGTTGGTCTCGATCGGCTGGATGCGTTCGCCGCGGGCCATGGGCCGACCCGTGGCGCCGACGAGATGGGGAATGGACGGGCCGTAAACATCGGCATCCATCAGGCCGACCGAGGCGCCATAGGACCGCAGGCCGAAGGCGATGGCCGCGGCCATGGTCGACTTGCCCACGCCGCCCTTTCCCGAGCCGACGGCAATGACATTCTTGATGCCGGGGATATCGCCCGTCTCGGTGATCCCCTTGCCGCGAACCTCCGCGCCCATGGTGATATTCAGCTTCCACTCGCCGGGCAGCCGGCTCTCCAGGGCCGTGCGGACGTCGCGTTCGATCTGAGCCTTCAGCGGGCAGGCCGGGGTGGTGAGGTTGACCATGAGTGCGACGGTGTCGTTGCTGATGCGGACATCCTTGATCATCCCCAGATCGACCAGGTCGCGGCCCAGGTCCGGGTCCTTGACCCCCTTGAGCGCCTGGAGCACATCGCGTTCAGTGAGTGTCGGATTGGTCATGCCGAACATCGAGCGTGATTCCCCCCCTCGCGGGTGTTTCAACCTGGCCGTATTGCCGGAAGTCCGTTCTTTCCTTGAACATTCTATTCCAGAGGTCCAGCCAGGACCAGTCGAGCCGGCAACTCGAGGTCACGCAACGTAGGTCAGGCTTTCCAGCCTGACCAGATCTCATCGCGATGTCTGGAATGGCATGAGAATCGAGTCTATAGCAAACTTACCGGGTTATCTTCGAGCCCCGGAGGGGCGGTAGTGAATAGCCAGGGTCGGATGATGACCTTAGCAAGCTTACCGGGTTGGGGACATCGAGGCGCGCGATGAGCAACCTCCGCAAGACGCTTAGCCAGGGTCGTAAGACCCTGGAAAGCCCGGGGACAGCGAACCTCACAAGCCTCAACGAAAGGAGAAGGCAAAAGGAAAAAAGCAAAAAGCGAAAAGCAAAAGGCAAAAGGTAAAAGGCAAGCCGGGTATCTTCCGTCGCTGATCGCTACGTTCACGGGATCGACATCGCGCAGGCGCCCCCGCGTGTCGTCCCGGAACCGCCGCTTCTCACCACGCTCCACGCCACGCCCCATGAGGCAATCGAGACGTGTTTCAAACGAAGCGGAAACGGGCAATGTCGAAAATTGGCAATGATGCGTCCTGCGCGTCGCCGGACCGCACCATTGAGAGGCGGTCGCGGTTCGGTTATCGTTGGATTGCCGGCGGATGCTGGAGATCGAGATAGCGGTTTCCGGCTCGGTCAGGAATGGGTGAAAGCGCATTCCGGCCGGTTCGTGGTGTATTGCGTTGTGTACCGGGCCAGCTTCGGCGAATCGAGGGGCTGGTCACTCATCGATCGCACCGAGTTCGCGAGCGGCGCGGTGCGAGCAAAATCCCGGGGGTCGCTCGCAAGTTGTAAGTACTGATCCGTCAATGCTTAAGGAAAACAGCCCCGGCACGACTCGGTGCCAGGACGCCAAAAACCGCCCGGCTCTCGCAAAACCGCTCGCAGCTCTTTGGCAATTCGACACTTACGCGACCGCCCTTTCCGCGGCCTCACCGCCGCGGCCCCATTGAAGCGTATCACGTCGCGCCTGCGTCGCGAGCTGGCGATAGCTTTCCGCGGCCTCACCGCCGCGGCCCCATTGAAGCGCTGCACGTGCGAAGCACTCCGAGCGACGTGATCGGTAGCCTTTCCGCGGCCTCACCGCCGCGGCCCCATTGAAGCTCATCGATGCTCGGTGCGACATGGCTCAGCACGATCACTTTCCGCGGCCTCACCGCCGCGGCCCCATTGAAGCACTGCCATCGGCCGTCAGTCCGGATCCGATCCACTGCTTTCCGCGGCCTCACCGCCGCGGCCCCATTGAAGCCATGCTGTGCACTGCGGCCAGTGCAGCCGTGTCGCGGTCCTTTCCGCGGCCTCACCGCCGCGGCCCCATTGAAGCCGTCGCGAGCGATGCCATCGCCGAGCGGTCGTCGGCTTTCCGCGGCCTCACCGCCGCGGCCCCATTGAAGCACGCTGCATCGCGATCGATCGCGAGCGACCCACGCGCTTTCCGCGGCCTCACCGCCGCGGCCCCATTGAAGCGCTGGCTTGGCGCGGTCGTGCTCGCGCCAGCGCTTGCCTTTCCGCGGCCTCACCGCCGCGGCCCCATTGAAGCGCGATCGAGGCCGCGTTCGATTCTGCCGAGCCTGGCTTTCCGCGGCCTCACCGCCGCGGCCCCATTGAAGCTCGGCATGCGGACTGGACCGTGCATGGAGCATGCGCTCACTTTCCGCGGCCTCACCGCCGCGGCCCCATTGAAGCTCGGTGAGCCCTGTGACGTGCCTCGAGCGCTCGGAGTCGCTTTCCGCGGCCTCACCGCCGCGGCCCCATTGAAGCGGCATCTGCCGAGCGATGTCGCCGATCGCCGCTCGTACTTTCCGCGGCCTCACCGCCGCGGCCCCATTGAAGCACCGCTGGCCGATGGCCGGCCAGCTACGCAGTCGCGTCTTTCCGCGGCCTCACCGCCGCGGCCCCATTGAAGCTCGCTCCGGCTACCGCGAGCTGCGACAGACGCTGCTCCTTTCCGCGGCCTCACCGCCGCGGCCCCATTGAAGCGACCTCGAGCACTGCAGTCGCAATCGCGGACCCGCAATGCTTTCCGCGGCCTCACCGCCGCGGCCCCATTGAAGCCAGCGAGTCGAGCCTGCCGCGATCGACTGGCACTCGCTCCTTTCCGCGGCCTCACCGCCGCGGCCCCATTGAAGCCATCGCCGTCGGTGCACCTCGCTCAGTGGCCCGATCCCTTTCCGCGGCCTCACCGCCGCGGCCCCATTGAAGCGATCATGGCATCGCCGAGCGTCTGGCTCTGCCATCTCGACTTTCCGCGGCCTCACCGCCGCGGCCCCATTGAAGCCTCACGGCCGCGATGGCTGCTCGCACGGTCTCGAGTCTTTCCGCGGCCTCACCGCCGCGGCCCCATTGAAGCCATCACTCGAGCACTGAGTACAGCGTGACCACTGCTTTCCGCGGCCTCACCGCCGCGGCCCCATTGAAGCCTGAACTGGCAGCGCGGTGACGGTCTCGACGCCGTGCTCTTTCCGCGGCCTCACCGCCGCGGCCCCATTGAAGCTCATCGAGTTGCCCGTAGACATCGGTCAGCCATCCGTGCTTTCCGCGGCCTCACCGCCGCGGCCCCATTGAAGCTCCAGGCGATCTGCAGTGTCTCATGCCGTCCGACGTACCTTTCCGCGGCCTCACCGCCGCGGCCCCATTGAAGCCATCACGGCCCGATCTGCGACGCCGCGAGCGACGACCGCTTTCCGCGGCCTCACCGCCGCGGCCCCATTGAAGCGCTCAACTTAGGACGCCGCTGAGTCGACGTCAGCACGCTCTTTCCGCGGCCTCACCGCCGCGGCCCCATTGAAGCACTCAATGCGTCATGCTGCGAGTCACGGCAGCATCGTCTTTCCGCGGCCTCACCGCCGCGGCCCCATTGAAGCCACGGCTTCGCGGACGTCGCCTGGTCGCCCACGGCCGCTTTCCGCGGCCTCACCGCCGCGGCCCCATTGAAGCTCATGCGCGCGCGTTCACGCTCCGAGCGCCGGCCGTGCTTTCCGCGGCCTCACCGCCGCGGCCCCATTGAAGCACCGCGCGCCGTGCTCGATGCGCGTCGCACGCGGACGTCTTTCCGCGGCCTCACCGCCGCGGCCCCATTGAAGCGTTGCCCGCTGCACCATTGGTGCTTAGAGTGAATACGGGATCACGCACTGAGCAGCCGGAGCACGCGATGAAGATCGAAGACCTCAAACGAATCAAGAATCAACGGCCTTTCATGCCTTTTCGTATCCGGATGGCCGACGGATGAGGTCGAGATCAAGCTTCCCGACGCCCTCGCGTGGGGCGACGTGAGTCCCCGGTTGGTTTACTGCATCGCTGGCAACGAGCACTACTGGATCGACATCGCACTGGCCAACACAGCCATCGTCGCACGCCAGACCGCGTGCCCGGGCGGCAACGGTGATTGACCGCAACGTAAACGCTCGTGTATTCCGAGTACGTTGGCTTTGTCCCAGCGCGGCCCTGTCTCCCTTTCCTCAGCGCAACCGCCGGGCCACGGAGACGGGATCGTCTCCCGGAATGAATTGAATTCCGTGTGACGCGTTGTCCGCAGCCGTCCTTGTCGGGACCTTCTGGTCGCGTGCCGACCCGCCGGTAGGGTGATCGGCCTCGGCGGCTCCATTGGCCTCGTTTCGGTCATCCCGCGTCTACCCGAAAAAAGTCGCACCCATAGATTTCCTGAATCCGCGGAGTAGGATCAGGACTGGAGTCTGGTTTCGAAGATGACGAGCAGACTCGCAAAAAGAGATCGCCGCAATCGCGATCGGCTCTTGCTTGTGAACCGCTGGCTGCTCGTGATGCCGCACCGAGCGATTTGTGTCTTTCATCAAGATTTGGTCTTTGTCACGATACCGCGGGTCGCGCGAGAAATCTATCCACGCATCGTAATAGCTGCCGCAAAAGCAAGATTTGAATCGCCTTCTCCGAGTCAACCCAATGCCCAAGAGCATTCCCGACTGTCCTCCCAGGCCGCGGCCCGCGGCTCAGAATGTCCGCTCCTTCGAGATCTCGCTGATCACCCCGATGTTCGGAGGCGGCGTCGAGCCCCGCCAGATCGACCCCGGCCTCCCGATCCGGCCAACCGCGATCCGCGGGCAACTTCTAGCGTATTGGTCCGGCGACGATGGCAAAGGATCAGTGACGGCGCGCACATCGCCGCTGGTGTATATGAGAGAAGGCATATCTACAGATCGATCTGGGGCCCGACATGGATGACAACAGAGGTTGCGATTCTTTGATTCTTCTCGTGGGATCGAATCCACTGCCGAATTACCTGGCCGCGATGGCGCTGAAGCCATCGAGGATTCATCTCGTCCACTCGTCAGAGACCGAAGGGCCGAAGGAGCGGCTGAGCGATGCGTTGAGCAAGGACCTCGGGGTCGTGACCATTGACGGCAATGCGTTTGTCGACGATCCCTTCAGCGCTTCTGCTGTCGGTGACAAGGTTCGCGACCTGATAGCGAACTGCAATGTCGCGCACCTGCATTACACGGGCGGGACGAAGGTGATGTCGGCCCATGCGTTGAAGGCGTTCTACGATAACAAAGGGCTCCCGAACAACGCCTCCTACCTTGATGAAGCCAAAGCTTGCCTGCGATTCGATGACGGTAGCAGCAGATCGCTGGCGGATTGCGAAGTCGCACTTGAGTTGGACCGAATCCTACAGTTGCACGACATTCTTCCAAAGCCCCGGTCGACAGTGAGTGATGGGCCAACTATGAGTGATATTGGGGCTATTTGCTGCAAGGAGTTGGCTGATCCGCAACTGGCCAAGAAGTTGTACGACAAGAGTAACGAGCTGAGGAAGAACAAGGATAAACCCGATAAGGCGATTTCCGTTGCATTTGATCCAGAGGAATATGGTCTCGCCTTAAGCGTTGGGAAGGCTCCTGACGGGGCTGGTTGGGGAAAGGATCGATTCAAGGCATGGTGGCGGTTTCTTGGCGGTGAGTGGCTTGAAGATTGGGTTAAAGGGCAAATCCAATCGCTCGACCTTCCTGGAGTCACTGACAAGGACATTTCAGTTGGAGTGATGTGCACCCGTACGGGAACGGATCGCGAGTTTGAGGTCGACGTGGCTGTGCTTCGCGGTCAGCGGTCCTATTTCCTCTCCTGCACGACTGACACGTCACTTGGCCTTTGCAAGTCCAAGGCGTTTGAGATTGCCGCACGCTCTCGACAAATGGGCGGCGACCTGGCCCGGTCAGCACTCGTGTGTCTGCTTCATGGAGAAGACAAGAGGGGTCCATTTGTCGATCAATTACGTGCTGATGTCGATGACGTCTGGGGTTCCAGCAACCCAACCAGGATCTTCGGCCTGGAGGATGCACGTACATGGTCGGGCCATTACGGCTCACCCGATCTTGGGAGTTTGAAACAGTGGCTCGAATCGTGATGCTTCATTACGAAACACTCAGAGCCGGTCAGAATTTCGGCCGGATTGATCGGAGCCGCTCATGCCCGTCCTGACCGCCATCGACATTCTCGGCATTCAGTCGTACATCTTCGCTTCCAATCGGCTGCGCGACGTGGTAGGGGCGTCGTACCTCGTGGAATGGGCGACGAGCCGAGACGGCGGATTGCGTTTGGAGATCGATGGCGTCGCGACGCCAGAGATCATTGTCGCTGCCGGCGGTAACGCGATCCTTCGGTTCAACACCATCGACGCCGCAAGGCAGTTCGTGCTCTGCTATTCGCGGCGCTTGCTCGACAAGGCTCCTGGGCTCGACGTGGCCATCGCGCATCAACCTTACGATCAGGGCAAACTGGCCAGAGGGATCTTCGCTTTGCACGTCGAAATGGCGAAGGCAAAGCTGAATCGTCGTCCCCATGTGCCGCAATTGGGTTTGAGCGTCATGCAACCCTGTGCTGTCACAGGCTTACCGGCGAGCAATCGAGCGAAGCAAGGCGACAACGATTGGGTGTCTACCCGGATCGCCAGGACTCGAGAAACAAGAACGGCCGAAACGGTCGCGAGTCGATGGGAACCGTTCTTGCCACGGGTTGTCTGCGGACGGAAGCCGTGCTTTCCCGACGTGATGGACCAGATGGGACGAACACAGGGCGACACGAGCCTCATCGGCGTTGTCCATGTAGACGGCAACGGAATCGGCAAGCGAATCCAGCGATGGCTCGTCAGCAAACTTGACGACGACTCACTACATGATAATGTTATCATCTGTGACTATCGCAAGTGGTCCGGGGCTTTGAAACAGCTCGGGCAGGTCGTTCTTGTGACGGTTATCACCCGTTTGGCGAGTCGGATCGAGCCCGACCAAAGGAACGGCGGTTTTTGCGTGCGTGGCCAGCCGGGTCCGCCAGGGCAACTGGATTTTGAGCTGGGAACCGACCGCGATGGAGCGATTCGGCTGCCCTTACGCCCGATTCTGCTCGGCGGCGACGATCTCACGTTCGTCTGTGACGGCCGGATCGCGCTCGACCTCGCGACGACGGCCCTTCGGGCGTTCGCAGAGCATTCATCCGCCATCACTGATCTTGAAATATTGGGGAGCGCTCCAGTGACAGCATGTGCGGGTGTGGCTCTGGTCAAAGCTCATGCCCCGTTCAACCGCAGCTACCAATTGTGTGAAGACCTGTGCACGAGCGCGAAACTGGCAAAACGTGAGGCCGAATCAGTCAGTCAGTCAGTGAACACGGGCTGCTGGATCGACTGGCATCTCGGCACGATCCGTCCCGACGAGTCAGTGGTTGACATCCGCGAGCGGCAGTACCAAGGAGATAGGCTGACCTGTCGGCCTTATCCACTCGACGGTGATTCCTCGCGACGCCTGACCTGGGAATGGCTCGACGGAGAACTGCTCGGTGAACCGGCGAATGACGGCAGCAAGCAACTCAGTTTTCGCAAACCCGGAGTCTGGGACGAACGCCGTAACAAGGTGAAGGCTCTGGCAAGTCTTGTCGTCGATGGCGGCGATGCTGTTCGAGATCAGCTTGAGGCGTGGAATTCCGTGGCCCCTGATCTCAGGCTTCCAAGCCCTATCAACGCTAATGGCTTCAAAGGAAACCGTACCCCCTTGCTCGACGCCGTGGAGCTACTCGACATTCATCTCCGACTGGAGCCAGCGCAATCGTCCCCGCGGGTTGAGCGAATGTCGGTCGAGGTCGAAGCATGAATCTGCCACGAACACTTCACATCGAATTGTTGTCCGATGCCAGCTTTGGCCGCGGCGAGGGAACAGCCGGCGAGGTCGATTCCGAGGTCGAGCACGATGAATTCGGCATTCCCTTCATCGGTGGCAAGGCCGTGCGCGGGCTGCTCCGCGATACCTGGTTGTCGATGCGGCCGCTCTTCCCCGAACTCCGAAAGGCTGGAGACCGGGTGTTTGGCCCGACAAAGCGATTTCTTTGCGACGACGTCTGTGTCTTACGCGTCGGCGATGCCCTGCTCCAACAGGATGTGCGAGCTTGGCTGATCGCGTCGGCGACGCGAGCAGTTGAACGAGATTGTGTATCGCGCGCGATGATCCTGGCCGCCTGCACGGACATCCGCTATCAGACGGCCGAAGACCGCCTGACTGGAGCTCCCGCCGCGGGCACACTCCGTTCGTCTCGAGTCGTGCTCCGGACATTCGCTTTTGAAGCCCCGTTGACCTGGCGGACCAGTGCCGGCGCCGCGGAAGACGACATGCGCGTGCTGGCGATGTCGGCATTGGCGACTCGCCACGGCGGCCAGATGCGGAACCGCGGTCGGGGACATCTTCGCATCAGTCTCGACGGCGACCTCGAAGGAACGCGAGGGCTTGCCGGCATTGCCACCGGAGAGGCCACAAGATGAGCCGGGCCGTAATATATTTGCGCTACACTCTCACGTTACAGGCCCCAGCCGTCGTCACGACGTTGCATGGCGACCCGAATACTTCGACGACTCAGCCATTCATTCCGGGTGGTGCTCTGCGCAGGCGTCCTTGCGGCCGAATTGCTTGGCAATGGTGTCTCCGCCGACAGTAACGACTTTCGCCGATTGATCCTTGAAGGCGACGTGCGCTTCCTGCACGCCTATCCCGCGAACGGTTCAGTACGTTCCCTTCCCGCACCTGTTTCTTGGCGGAAAGAGAAAGGGATGGCGGCGACATCGGCCCATGACCTGACGGCCTACACCGGTCAGATCAATGCGGATACGGAGTTCAGCACCACTGGCGACTCCGAGCTCATTGTTGATCCCGCTGAGACATGGCCAACAGCGCCATTGACGCGATTCGAGTTTCCATTCCTTCAATTCTCTGGCTCGACGACAAGCGGTTTGAAAGTCCGCACCGATGCGCGATCCCATCAGCAGCGAGATCGTATCAAGGGCCGCTCGTGGAAGAGGACGCTCGCGGATGGCAGTGAAGAAGCTCACGGCGCACTCTATGCTTACGAATTCCTTGAGCCAGGCCAGTCATTCCAAGGTATGCTTCAGGTCATCGCCGACTCGGAGACGGAGAGCCAGGCGATTATTGAGAAGGTCACGCAATTGCTTAACGGGCGACTGATCGCCCTTGGTCGGTCTCGCCGCGCCGGTTACGGTGGATCGGCGACAATCTCATTTGCTTCGACCGAACAACATGAAGCCAATTGGGGTGATGTTCAACGGAGCGACATTCCGGCTGGTTCGCTGTTTCGAACTTATTTGCTCTCCGCTTGTATCGCCCGTGATCCCTTCACCGGCCAACCTGATCCCTGCGCACTACCCGGCCTCCTGGTCAAACGCCTTGGCGGCGAAGCAGTGGTCGGCATCGAACGGACCTTGTGGGACTTCGAGACCATTGGCGGCTTCAACCGTAAATGGCAGATCGAAGTACCTCAAGCACTCGCTGTCAGGGCGGGCTCGATTTTCGTGCTCAGGGCGAGGCACGCGATTCCGGCGGACGCACTCCGCGAGATCGAGCATGACGGATTCGGCGAACGGCGGATCGAAGGGTTTGGAAGGCTTGTGTTCCTGAAACGCAGCGACTCGTTGAAATTGTCGATTGCGCCGGCTGGGCGACCGCGCGACCCAGCGCAGCAGCCGACGACTGAGCAGCCAGAACTGGTCCGGTTCCTGCAGCAGCGCGTCCTCACTGCCGCCTTCTCTCGATCTCTGGACCGCCACGTGAGAGCAATCGTGGGCGATCTCAGAAACACGAGAATTCCCTCTGGAAGCTTGCTTGGGCGGTTGCGAATTCCACTCCGAAACGGTGATCCGGCAGGTGGTCTCCAAAGTCTGCGGCAATGGCTCGATGACCGCGATTCGAACCGTGGCACGGCATTGAGAGAAGAGGCCCAGAGGAAACTTCGCGAATGCCGGCTGGCAGACGGAACGACTCTCCAGCACTGGCTGATTCGGACAGCAACTTCCCAGGCCGGGGCCCAATTTGCGATGAGTAATGCCGTCCAACGGAAATACCAGTTGGGCGCGGACGACCGTCTCGCAAGAACCGCTGCCGAGGTGCGAGGCACCGAATACGCCGTGCGCTTGATTGACGCCGTGCTGGCGACGCTCGCTCGCCAGGCCCGCCGCCGAGAAAGGGAGACAGCGTCTTGACGAAATCCAGCGACGATGACTTCAATTTCGATGCGATGCCCCGGCGCGCCTCGCGGCGCGATGGGTCCTGACCGCGGCCCTCCGGCTCAAGACGGCCGCCCATTTCGGTGGGCGGGGGGACTCGGCGCTCGATATGCCCATTTTGCGCTGCGCCAGAACCGGCCTGCCCCTTCTGCCAGGGACAAGCCTGGGAGGGGCCTTGCGATCTTATCTGCTTGATCGGCTGGTAGGTTATCGGACGGATGAAGTCGTACCGACCTCGCGAAAGCCATCCACCGAAGCGGATCGCGTGGCGATGCTGTTTGGTGCGGTTCGCGGGCTTGACATCGAGGAACAGTCGCAGTCGCCGCTGATCGTCTTCGACGCCTTGGGCTCACTCTCCGCGGTCGCCCCTTGCACCGAAGTTCGTGACGGGGTGATGATTGAAACCTCCACCGGAGTCGCCGCCGATCAGAAGAAGTTTGACTTCGAGGTGTTGCCGGCCGGCACAACTTTCAACGTCCGCTTCGACTTGCTCGTCCTTGCTGACAGCGACGAAAACGCGTTGTTGTCGCTGCTGCGTGCCTCCCTGGAGGGCTTGGGCAACGGGGACATCCGCCTCGGTTTGCGTCGTTCTCGCGGTCTGGGTGAGGTCGCATGTGAAAACTGGACGGCGCGGCGATACGACCTTTCGACTTCACAGGGTTGGCTGGAATGGATCGGCAGCGATCACAACCCCAACCCAGACCTGTCGTCGCAATTATCTATTCGTGATGCAATTCAATCGGTGATGCCACCGAATGGCACCCTGGATGACCAGCCCGACAACCGACAGCGGATTATTGTTGAGGCTGAAGCAGATGTTCTTGGCGACTTACTGATCCGCAGCCCCAACCCTAAGGCCAATGGTCCTGATGTCATGCACCTGTCGAGCGGAGGTCAGCCAATTCTGAGCGGCACCAGTCTCACCGGCGTGATGCGGTCTCAGGCCCTGCGAATTGTCCGACTGGTGCATGGACTGGCCCCGGAAGCTGCTGAAGAACTCTGGATCGCTCCGATTTTTGGTCCTCGAGAAGAGCGGGCCAGAAACCCGGGCTTTGAGCCGCAAGGCTCTCGCCTGCGCGTCTCCGAGCGACCCGTAGTAAATGGACAGTGCCAAAGAATCACTCGCGTGGCCATTGACCGGTTCACGCAAGGGGTCGTTCCCACGGCCCTGTTCGAGGAGCAGCCGCATGTCGGAGGGACCGTCCACCTTCGATTTGAACTGCGCAACCCGCGAGACGGAGAGATCGGACTATTGTTACTCATCCTCAAAGATCTACTGACCGGCCAACTGCCGGTTGGCGGGACGTCATCGGTCGGACGCGGTGTGCTCGCGGGACGACAGATGACATTGACCGGCACTGGCATTCAGCAAACGATCGAGGTGAATTTTGACCATGCGGAAGTTCTACGCGGCCGAGTGCCAACCAACGGCGAGTTGAACAGGCTCGTCCAGCGGTTCACGCAGACCCTACCTGCTGACGCGAAGCTGGAGGGAGCTACGACATGAATACTGCCAATGCCAACTCGGGAATCGCAGGTGCTCGTATCACACCCATAAATACCGAGCAGGCGAGGGCTTGGCTCGACTGGCTCAGCGAGGGTGGTCCACCGCTTACGGAAACTCACGGTGTGCGATTCGCGCTTGCTCACTCGGACTCGGGCGTAACGTGGGGTTATCTCGATGACCAAGGGCATTGGAAGCTGGGGGCTGCCGTTGATCCTCGTCTGTGTCCTCTTCCCACTGCCAGGTCATTGCACGAACTGCGGCTGTTCGGCAATACGGCGGAAGTGCTGATCTGGCGCGGCGACAACGAACTCCAAGGCCGCCTCCTTGCTGACGATGGCACCGTCTTCGATTCCTCGGACCCCTTGCGCCCGATGAATGAAGGACGCCGCCTGCGAGGAGAGTGTCGCGAAATGCGGGACGGCTTCAAACGCTACACTGATGCCGGCGGGGCGCAGCACCTCGCTCCGGAGTCGTTCCCGGAAGAATTCAGCGTTCGCCATTACTTTGAGCAAGATGCCTCGACTGGTGCGGTCCGCATTGTCGCCACGCGACTGGTTCCGGAGAAGCTGGGATGACTGATCTACACCGCGGAACGCTCAAGGTGACGAAGAAGGGCCAGAAGACGATGGTCCAGGTTCTGATCGATGACAAGCCATTCAACTTGGCAGAAGGGCAACTGTCGTCCGACTTGAAGCCGGTGGATGGCCTTGAGGTCGAATTCTTGCGTGTCGGCGGGCAACCGCAGCAAATCCGCGCCGTCGGCCAGAATTTCGTTACGCCTGGGATGGCCAAACCATCCCCCGCTGTGCAAGATCGCCGGGCCCAAAGGAGTGCGCAGAATCAGCCGAAACAGGCAGGTCCACGTTTTCCGCAGACGCAAACGCAGGCCCCGGGAGAGCAGGCTATACACGACGGGCCTGACCGTGATTTCCATAATCCCTACAATTTCATCCCGGCTCCGCCGCGAAAGACAGACGATCCGGACTTGGGGGACTGCCCGCCTGTTCCTCACGACACCTTCGATCCCAAGCGATATTCCGGCCGCATCAGGGTTCGCATGATAGTGAAGACTCCGCTGCTCGTTCCTGACTCCGATCTCGCGAATGTTCGGGAGGACAGCAACGGGCACAAGACGTTTCGTTTGCGAGTGGATGAAAACGGCTTACCTTCCATTCCGGCATCAAGCGTTCGTGGCATGCTGCGTTCGGCCTATGAAGCAGTCACTAACTCGCGCTTCGGGAGGTTTTCAAGAACCCACCGAAATCGCCTCGCTTTTAGGATGGATGCTCGTGACTCTCTGCGGCTGATTCCTGCCCGCATCGAGAATGGACAAATTCGGTTGCTGATTGGTACTTCGCACATCGGAAATGAAGGGCGGCCGAATGGCCCAATGTACGCGGCGTGGTTGCCTCGATACAAGCAAGGTCAGCTTGACGCTCTCCGGTTCCCGGACGACTCGTTACCCCAGCATCGCGACGCAGTAACGTGCTGGGTGGTAGAAAAATCGCACCGTAGCGGTCGGTTTTCCTTCTGGGGTGTGCGCAATATCTTCCGCCGAGGACAGGTCACCGGAATACCGGACTTGGAATGTGTTCAGGTTGATGGTTATGTCTGTATCACGAACGCTAACATCAAGGGAAAACATGACGAGCGGGTTTTCTTTATTTATCAAGCTCCGCCCACCATATTTCAACTGACTGATGCGCAGCGGGTGGCATGGCGAGAATTGATCGCGAACTACCAGGAGACGCACGAGGAGGATTTGAGGCGGCGCAGATCACGGCAACAAGATTACGATCAGTATCTGGGACCGGAACCGGGACGGACGGCTTGGTCTCGGCAAGTGTACACTTTCGAAGACAGGGATCTTGCCGAGGGGACGCTCTGCTATGTTCGTTTGAACGCGGATAGAACCGACGTTGAAGCACTGTTCCCTGTCATGATCACACGAGAGCTTTATTCCGCATCGCCTTGGAGATTACTGCACTCGACCCTTCACCCGGCAGCATCCATTGACGATCTGTCGCCAGCCGATCGTGTCTTTGGATGGGTGGCGCCGATGAGGACTCGCCCTCCACGGGAAACCAAGGAGATCGTGTCGCCGTTCGGGGTTGTCTGCGCGTCGGGCCCATCCTGTGTGAATCGGAACGTGTGGTCGCGGTCGAGACGTTTGCCTGTCCTGGTCTTCCGCTGGCGATCCTCGCGGCACCGAAACCGCAGCAGGGACGTTTCTACGTCGCCAAGTCACGAGACGGCGAAGCGCAAAGAGATGGGCTGGGAAAGGTCGAGGCAGGGTATTCAAAGGACAAAGCTCTGCGCGGTCGTAAAGTCTACCCGCACCAGCATGACCTTCCTGGTGCTTACTGGGAAAACCCCACAGAAGACCGCACTCAGTCGAAGAGCAAGACCGGGTACCAGGAGTACCGACGGCCTCGAATCAACGCGGAAGAGCAACGTGACGACCAGAATCGGTCGATCCTTGGCTGGGTGAAGCCCGGCGAAGTCTTCACGTTTGGCCTGCACGTTCAGAACCTCTCGAAGGTCGAATTGGGCGCTCTTCTGTGGTTGCTGACTCTCCCTGAGGAGCATTACTACCGGCTTGGGGGCGGGAAGCCGCTTGGCTTTGGCAGCGTGCGATTGACCATCGACGAATGCGATGTCCGGACCGGCAATGATCTTCGTAATCGCTACATGGCGTGGCATCCCGAGGCGTTGCCTGCTGATTCAACCGCAGCCGCGGAGCAGGCCTTCAAGGAAGCCCTTTCCCGCGCCTTATCCAGCCAGCGGAGGCTCGAACGCATTCGATGATATCTCGTTCATCAAGGCGTTTCTCGTCGCCTGCAAAGGTTTCTCAGACGCAAACCCGGTCCACTATCCGCGTGCTACGCCAGACGGGCGGCCGGGGCCTCCAAGTCCTGACGGCGAATCCTTCAAGTGGTTTGTCGCGAACGAAAAGGACGGCGCCGAATACGCGCTTCCCGACTTGAGCGATGATTGCGGACTCCCCACGCTGCCTGATCCTCAGCAGGGTCGAGGCGGCCGTGGGTCGAGGCGGCCATGATGCGTTCGGGCCAGAAAGTGGTCTTTTTCTCCATTGGAGTCGATCAACCGATCACACCGAGCGAGCCGCTGCCATCATTGCCCGAGATACCCCGCGGATCGCTGGTCGTCATTGAAGGCCGGGCACCCATCTGGCGTTACGGACTTGCCTTCCACCGGCTGCATGGATCGCCAGCCGGCGCGATCGCCGTGTTTGACCCGCGGCTCGGCGCCGTGATCGTTGCGTCTCATCACCCGCAGTGGCGCGAAGGGCAAGTTGTGAACGTCGCCCCACCCATTACGTAATTCAATCGATGTGTCCACACCCATTAAGATTATGCGCCGCATGAGCGCGTCAGCGACGCCCGGCGGGAGGCCGAGGATGGTCGTCCTATTGTCACCAGACATCAGCCAAGATTCCTGCCAACCCCAGCCGTTCGACAGGGGGCCTCTCACCCGGATTGTGTCGATGATCCGATAACTACCGACGCGAATTCGAGAGTGGTCGTCCCCTCCGCTCAGTTTCGTGATACCGTGCGGCCGTGGTTCGAATCGAGGGCGTCAATCGCCACTTGATCATGCGCATCGCCCCCGCTAATAGAATATATACGTATGAATTTACGTAAAATCCAGAATCCGTAGCTTGAAGCCTCGGTGCGCAGGTCGGGGAGCCAGGCCGCCTGGGAAGGAGGTCGAAAAGCCCAGTTGTCGCGGGAACTGACTTGGTCCGCATTTCCGGCGCAAGTTGTTTAAGGGCAGAAGGTTCGGTCTCGTTGGGAAGCCCCATGTAGCCGATTGGGCCTTGTGCCTAAACTATTATGGGATATAAGGATGCGACACAGTAAGGCAAAGGCCGCCTAACCTGAAGGCCGGAAATCGTAGCATTTCGTAGCATATTGGCTGTTGCCGATGGGTTGGCGGGGGACGGTTCTCAGGCGGAGCCGGGGGAGGAATTCCCGGAGGCGACCTGGAGCCATTCCTCGGGGTCCAAGGGCGTGGCGGGCAGCAGCGGCCGCGACCAGCCCGCGCGCTCGGTGCCGGCTTCGGCGCGGGTGATCCAGCGATCGATGAGGCCGGCGACCTCGGGAGGTGGGACAAAGCCGGAGATCACGTGCGTGGCCCCCAGCTCATGAGCGAGTCGGGCAGCCTCTTCGTGATTCTCCGGGTCGAGCACCAGCACGAGCGCCTCCGGGAGTCAGCCGCAGCAAGCGGTCCAGGGCGATCAGACCCTCTTCGACGTCTCGTCTCAGATCAATCAGGACCACCGGGCAAGCCAGGCCGATCAGTGCCCTCTCGAGTTCGCTCGCCGAGCGGGTCTCGATCCAGTGAACCGGGCGCTCCTGGAGCCGGGAACGAAGCTGAGCCGACCAGGTGCCCAAGCGCTCGTGAAGGATGACCGCCGTTCGCGTCATGGGGGTGCTCCTTGCCTTTGTATTCGAGATCAGGCAGGCGGATCTGTTCGCGGGCTCTCAGTCTTCGGTGCCTTGCAGCAACAGGCTCTCCAGCACGAGCCGGAAGCCGGGAAGCACGGAGCCGCCTTCGAGAGCCAATGACGCCAACGCTCAGGCCAGCAGCTCGCTGACGACCCTGGCCGGCTCGACGCCGGTGAGCCGCACGTCGAGCCCCTGGAACTTGTAGCTCAAGCGCGAGTGGTCGATGCCGCACAGATGGAGTATGGTCGCATGAAGATCGCGGACGTGCAGCACATTGTCCACCGCGCGGTAGCCGAGTTCGTCGGTGGCGCCGTGGGTCACGCCGCCCTTGATGCCGCCTCCCGCCATCCAGATCGAGAAGCCGAGAATGTGATGATCGCGGCCGCTCCCCTGCCCCATGGGCGTGCGGCCGAACTCGCCGCCCCAGAGGACGAGCGTGTCGTCGAGCATCCCCCGCTGATCGAGATCCTTCACCAGTGCCGCACAGGCCTGATCGACTTCACGGGCGGCGATGGGCATCGCGTGCTCGATGTCGCCGTGATGGTCCCAGGCCCGGTGGTAAAGCTGGATCATCCGCACTCCGCGCTCGGCGAGGCGGCGGGCCATCAGGCAGTTGGAGGCGAAGCTGCCGTCGCCGGGAGACTTGATGCCGTACATCTCCAGGATGCTGGCGGGCTCGCTCCGGAAATCGGTCAGGTCGGGCACCGAGGCCTGCATGCGAAAGGCCAGCTCGAACTGGGCGATCCGGGTGTGGATCTCGGGATCGAGCCGGTCGTCGGCAAGCATCGCATTGAGCCGGTTGATCTCGTCGACAGTCATCTTCTGATGATTGCGGTCGATTCCCGGCGGACTGGCGATATAGTGAACGGCGTCGCCCCGGGACTGGAACTGGATGCCCTGGAACTTGCTGGGCAAGATTCCCGCCGACCACTGCCGGGCCGAGACCGGCTGCTGCCCGGTGGCGCCTGCCGAGGTGAAGACGATGAACCCGGGCAGGTCATCCGTCTCGGCTCCCAGACCGTACAAGAGCCACGAGCCCATGCTCGGCCGGCCCTTGATGATCGAGCCCGTATTCATGAAGGCATGGGCAGGGTCGTGGTTGATCTGCTCGGTGGTCATCGACCGCACGATGCAGATGCGATCGGCGATGCCGGCGATATGGGGGAAGAGGTCAGAGATCTCTTGCCCCGACTGTCCGTGCTTGTGGAAGCCGCACGTGGGCCCTCGCGCCATGAGCTTGGTGTTCTGCAACTGGGCGAGTTGCTGCCCTCTGGTGAACGACTCCGGGAACGGCTTGCCGTGCAGCTCCTTGAGCCGGGGCTTGTAGTCGAGGCTCTCGAACTGCGAAGGACCACCGGCCATGCAGAGGTGGATCACCCGCCTGGCCTTGATGGGCCGATGCGGCGGGTTGAGAACGCCTCGCCAGCGATCCGTGGGCTTTGCCGTATCGGCCGCCCTGCTCTCGGTGGAGATCAGTGAAGGATCGAGCAGCCCGGCCAGCGCGATGCCGCCGAGGCCATAGACCGAGTGCTTCAGAAAGGCCCTGCGGCGAATGGCCGCCTGCCAGGCATTGAGGTCCAGGGGTTGGTTCATGGAATCAGTACCTCGTAATCGTTTCGTGCAACCCGAGCACGACGCGGCAGACCGCGGTCCAGGCGGCCAGCTCGGGCTCGGGGACGTCGGTCAAGAGGGGTGCCAGGCCAACGCCGAGGAACTGCGAGGCTTCGGAGGGATGGCCCTGGAAGAAGGCACGCTGGATCGCCAGAAATTCGGTCAGCGACTGCCGCTCGTTGTCTCGGGGCAACCGAGCGAGGGCCCGCTGATAGAGGATGTCGAGCCGGTCACTGTCGCTCTTGCCGGAGCAGGCCAGCAGCGATTGAGCCAGCACGCGCGCTGCCTCCACGAAGGTGGGGTCGTTGAGCAGCGTGAGCGCCTGCTGAGGTGTGTTGGCAACAGTTCGCGCGGCGGTGCATTCCTCGCGCGGAGGCGCGTCGAAATTGGCGAGCATCGGGTGCAGGAACGTCCGTTGCCAGTGCATGTAGAGGCCCCGGCGATACTGACGCTGGTCGGTCTCGGCGATGTAGTCGCGGTCGGGAAACTGGAGGTTGGCGTAGTATCCGGCGGGCTGATAGGGGAAGGCGCTGGGGCCGCCGATGTCCAGGTTGATCAGCCCCGCGATCGCCAGCGCGTTGTCGCGTACAAACTCGGCGTCAAGCCGGCGCGGCGACTGCGAGGCGAGCAGCCGGTTGGCGGGATCGACGTCGCGGAGCTCGGGGCGAAGGCGGGCGTCTTGCCGGTATGTCGCCGACATCACCAGCAGCTTGACCATCTGCTTGACGTTCCAGCCATTGTCCCGAAATTCGAGGGCCAGCCAGTCGAGCAGCTCGGGATGAACGGGCCATTCGCCCTGCGCGCCACGTCCTCGACCTGGCTGCTGATGCCCATGCCGAAAAGCTGCTTCCAGAGCCGGTTCATGAACACCCGGGCCGTGAGCGGGTTGTCTGGCGCGGTGAGCCAGCGCGCCAGGTCGAGTCGGGTCAGCCGTCCCTCCTTCGCTGCGGCTTGCCGGGGCAGGAAATGGGGCACCGCCGGCTCGACAATGGAGCCGCTCTGGTCTTGCCAGTTGCCCCGCGGCAGCACGCGCATCACCATGGGCGTCGTGGCTTGCGTGACCATCGAATGGGTCTTGCCGTCGTGGCATTCGGCCAGTTTCACGCACAGCGGCTTGATCGTGCTCCAGGCGGGACCACGCGAGCCACTGGCCAGGAGATAGTGCTCCGCGAGGATCTCGCGCTGGCGGGGCGTCCGTTCATCGGGCCGTGCGGCCAGGGCCCGGCGTTCGTCGTCATCAAGGCCGGGACGATTCAGCGGGTCGAATCCGAGCGGTGAAAGCGAGATCCGGATGCAGCCGGCACGGTCGGTCTGGACCACGATCTTGAGCTCATCGCCGGCCGTCAGGTCGATTGGCGTATCGAGAGCGAAGATGGCCGTCTGCGGTGCGTTCTTGCGGTTCTTCGCGGTCTGCCAGCCATCGATTATGCCCGGGAGCTCATAGCCGTTGGCATAGCGCGGCTCTCGCACATCGGCTTCGGCCTGAAAGAATGCCAGAGGTTTTGCGGTCGTCGTCTTGGCTCCGCGAACCGACGCCGAGAGCCGGACCGAGGCGCTCGCGCCGTCGCCGCGAACGATCTTGCCGCCATGTGCCGCGTGCGGCAAGAGCTCCAGCCGGATGCGTGCGACCTGCAAATTGCCGGGCTTGATGCCGAACGTCCACGAGTCGCCACGACGCCCGCGCGTCGGCTTGGTGGCGCGATCATTCAAGAGCACACTGCCGTCGGGCTGAAGGCTCGCGCCCTTTTCCGTCTCAACCGTGGGATTGGGCGTGATCCAGCCGGAGGGTGCGGTCTTGATGAAACCGGCGGTGTTCTTGACCCAGTCATCGAACGCGGCTTGCCCCGGCGGCTTCGCGGTCAGACCGGAAACTGCCGTGCGGCAGAACTCATGAATCTGCTGACGCAACTGTGCTTGCCGATGCTTCAGATAAGGGCTTTCCAGCTCGATCTCGGGCGGGAACGGGTAATCGTTGGTCCAGCCGCGGAGCTCGGGATTCGGCGTGTAGTCATAATCGGCGTAAACGCCCCACTGCTTGACGTCGGCGAAGAATGCGCCCAGCGAGTAAAAATCGCGCTGGGTGAAGGGATCGTACTTGTGATCATGACACTCGGCGCAGCCCATGGTCGAGCCCAGCCAGGTAATGGCCACCGTGCGGACACGGTCGCTGGCGTACTTGGCCAGATACTCGCCGGGCTGGGCGCCTCCTTCGCGCGTCATCATGTTCAGCCGGTTGAAGCAGGTGGCCACCAGTTGCTCGGTGGTCGGATGCGGCAGGAGGTCGCCGGCAAGCTGCTCGACGGTGAACTGATCGAACGGCTTGTTGCCGTTGAACGCGTCGATGACGTAATCGCGATAAGGGAAAACGCGCTGGCCCTGGTCGCCGTGGTAGCCCACCGTGTCGGCGAACCGTGCCAGGTCGAGCCAGGGCACGGCCATCCGCTCGCCATAATGCGGAGACTCGAGCAAACGATCGACCAGGTGCTCGTAGGCGCGAGGATCGGCGTCATGCTCGAAGGCGCGAACCTGTTCCCGTGTGGGCGGCAGACCGATCAGATCGAGCGAGAGCCGGCGGATGAGGGTCGCGCGGTCGGCCTCGGGTGATGGCTTGATCGACTTTGATTCCAGCGTGCTGAGGATGAACGCGTCGATCGGATTACGAACCCAGCCTGTCTCCCGGACGGCCGGCGGCATGTGGCGTTGGGGCGGCACATAGGCCCAATGGGCCTGGTACTCGGCGCCCTGGGCGATCCATCGTTTGAGCAATTCCTTCTGCTCGGCCGTGAGCGTCTTGTGGGTTTCCGGCGGAGGCATGACCTGCTCGGGGTCGTCCTCGAAGACCCGGGCCACCAGCTCGCTATCGTCCGGCTTGCCGGGAACCACGGCCTTGGCGGCGACGGCCGAAGCCCGTTCATCGAGCCGCAGCTTGGCCTTTCGCCGGTTCTTGTCGGGACCGTGGCAAGCGTAACAGTTCTCGGAGAGAATCGGCCGGATGTCGCGGTTGAACTCGACGCTCGCCGGCTTGCTCGTGTCTGCCGCGGCGGCCCAAGCGGGATCGATCATCCCCATGAAGGCCATGACCGCAAAGGCCGCCATGTCGAAGTGAAGCCGTGACCGTGATTCGTGGGCTCGTTTGATCGACACAGCGGCATTCTCCCCGACCGGCGAGCCGCGCGCTCCGAACGAGCGTGGGCTGTAGGAGCGCATACTTCATTAGGAGTGTTCAACAGGTATTTTATTATACTGGACGGTGCCCGTATCGCCACATGTCCTGGATGGGTGCCCAGGTCTGTTCTGCTTTTGAGCTGGAAGTTGGCAACTTAGCGAGTGTTCGACGGAACAGGTAAGCTAGTGATGAGCGCCTCCGGGAGCCATGCGACCACTCCGCGTTTCAGCGCGGTGATGTCTTCTCGCGGTCGCGGAAAGCGACTGCCACCAAGACTTTGAATGACAGACAGCCTTCAACCACGAGGCGGAGCGAAGGGAACCTCAATGAAGCTCAAGCATGTCATAATCAGGAATTTCAAGGGTGTTCATGAAGCCGCCTTTCCAACGGCTGCCGCGCCACACGCTCTGCGCTCGCTCACCGCACTCTTGGGCGACAACGGAAGCGGCAAGACCAGCGTCCTCCAAGCCATTGCGTTGACACTCTCCTTGGCAACGCGCCGGACCCGCGTCATAAGGTATTTCAACTGGCACGGCTTTCTGCCAGAACGTATATCGAGCCTCGGACCAACCTTTGTCGAACTGGTCGTTGCCTTTGAACCGGAAGAGATTGCCCTGACTAGTGATCTGTTTGTTGCCTGGCAGGAATCGCTTTCGTCGAATCGGAGACAGACCATGCAGATCGTGCCGCCTTCGCGACATAGCGAAGTCACGCTACGTTTTGAGCAGGGCCGGGTATTGTCTCCCCAGGGTTATGAAGCGGTGAACCAATTCCTTGGTCGCTACTATATCAGGGTTCTGAAGGATGTGCGACCTGAATTCAAAGAGAGTTTCGCGAAGCTTGGCGACGTCTTCTGGTTTGATCAGCATCGCAACCTCGGGTCTCTCATGGTCGATGATATGGCTGGTGAAGATCGAAGAGAGGATCGAAGACGCGAAGGCTGGCAAGCCGGCGTCGAGCAGCTTCGCGAGTATCTCGTCGGTTGGTGGGGATTCCACACCACGCCGGGACGTCATGGAAAGGATTTCATTCCCCTGCTCGAAGCCCGCTTCAACAACGTCTTCCCCGGCACACGGTTCGTCGGAATCATGCCCCGAAGCGGGGTCACAGTGCCTCGGGCCAATGACTTCTACTTTCTGATCGATCGCGATGGCCGAGTTTATGACCTCGCGGAAATGTCGTCGGGAGAACAGGCGGTTTTCCCGGTGGTTTACGAATTTGTCCGACTCGACATCCAGCGCTCGGTCGTGCTGATCGATGAGTTGGAACTGCACCTGCATCCGCCCGAGCAGCAACGTCTACTGTCGGCCTTGCCGAAGATCGGACCCGACTGCCAATTCCTGATTACCACGCATTCCGAGTTCCTTTCTTCAGCGATTCCGAACGAGCAGGAAGTTCGCCTAGACAGAGGAACCCGATGCCTATAATCAGATTATTTGTCGAAGGGAAGCTGGAAATCGAGGTCCTGAGACCCATCTTCCAAGGGAGTCCGATACCACAACAGGGTGGTTCGAAGTACTCTCTCAAACCCCGCGCCCTGACCGAACGGCGAGAGAACAAGGTTGTCGCCGGCTTTCTGCGGGATCGCGATTTCGATTTTGATCCACCAGCAGACCACTCGAGACCGGCGGTAGATAGTGTTGACGGCGGCGTTCCCTTTGGGTGGAGATGGTGCCGGCACGAGCTTGAGAATTATCTCATCGATCCCGCTCTCGTCAGCGAGTCAATGGCGTGGTCTCTGCCCGACGTCGAGGAAGCTCTGCGTAAATCCGCGGCGAAGATTCGAGGTTACGAAGCGTCACGATGGACTATCGGGGCATTGCGCCGTGTCATGCCCCCGCACTACGAGTTGAGAACTCGTCCTGATGGTCTGCACGACATCGATCTGCCTACGGCGCCGATTCCCCGGCGGTCAACTCATGGGCGTTGAACAGCATCAATAACCACCGACGGCAAATTGCTGCAGCGACGGACGTGGCTGCCGTAGAAACATCACTTGCAAATTATGTTGCCAAGTTTGATGACGCCTTTGTCGCCGACGTGGCGAACGTACTGCTTTGGTTCTCGGGGAAAGATCTGTTCGCGGGAATGGCGGACTGGCTCGTCACCAGAAGAATCGCAAACCCGGGGGCGTTTCGTGCCGCGCTGCGAGATTGGATCATCGCCAATCCGTTGCGGACGCTCGAACTGCTGCCGGAGTGGAAGGGCATGATCGACGCTGTCACTCGCTAACGCCCTGGGCTCCATGGACCGTGCGTCGGGGCTTCCCTTCATAGCCTCGGCGACGGCGGCTTGATGGGCGGCTGGAAGGCGTTGTCCCCTTTGACCTTCACCTTTCGTTTAAAGACCGCCTCGCCGCAGGTGGCGTACAGGACGTCAAACTGAGGGCCGCCGAAGCAGAGATTGGCTACCTTCTTGTTCGGCGTTGGGATGATGCAGTTGACACGGCCGGCCTGGTCGCAGACCTGAATACCCATCCGAGTCGCCACGTAGAGGCGTCCGTCGCGATCGACCCGCATCCCGTCGGCACCGGCGTCATCGGCACTGTCGGGGACGTGCAGGTGATAATACTTTTGCTTGTGCGCCAGCGAGCCGTCGGGCTGAACCTGGTAGCTGTAGACCCAATGGCTCCGGTAATCGGCAATGTAGAGCAGCGACTGGTCGGGCGAGAGAGCCACGCCGTTAGCGTACCTTAGGCCGGTGTCCACGACGCGCTTCTCGCCACCGGAACTGATGTACCAGAGCTTGCTCGGCTCCCGCGCGTCGCCGCTGGGCTCGGTGACATAGAGGCCGCCGTCGTGGCGAACCACCAGGTCATTGCCTCGGAGGCCGTCGGCGATCACTTTCGCCTGGCCGCCAGCGTCATAGGCAAGTACCTGGCCGGTTCCCGTGGCCACGGCGTAGAGCCGGCCATCCGGTCCGAATGCCTGGCCGTTGGCCTTTCCCGTCTCGCCCAGGAACAAAGAGACCTTGCCATCGAGGCCGATCTTGTAGGCCTTGCTCGCGGGGATGTCGTTGAAGAAGACCTCACCGCTCGCGCTGGCCGCGGGACCCTCGGTGAACGTGTACCCATCGGCCACCAGCATCCACTCCTCGCCGGGGATCAGGATCTCTTTCAATTGCTGTGAACCCGAGCCTGCTTTCACCGCAGCCGGCCAATCTTTCCAGAGCCAGCGGATCGCGTCCGGAAAGACCTGGTCGGCCTGCTTGTGGTCGTGACCGCCGGTGCCCCAGGCATGGTTGACCTCGTAGCCGGCAAATCGCAGGGTTGTCCATCTCCTGGTTGGCCATCCACCAGTCGCCGCCGTAGATGTTGAGGTCATTCGATCCGTCCTGGAGGAAAATGCGGATCGGCCTGGGCTTGGACTTGCGGACCAGCGTCGGGTAGTCGTTGGCTCCGCGCAGACCGACGTATTGCCGATCGAGCTGAAGACCCTCCGGAACGAGTCGGGACGCTCCCAGGCCGCCGTGAAGTGGCAGATGTGCCGCTGCTGGAACCGCCGATGGCCCGGTCGTTGCCGTCGTGCGACAGGCGGATCGGCCTGCCGTCCGTTGTGGTTTTCCGCTCGACCTCCGGCAGCAGCTCGTCGATCAGGAACCGGACGTAGTTGTCGCCCAGGCCGTCGTATTCATAGCTGCGGTTGAACCGATCGAACGCCTGGGGAATCAGCGACTTGACCTTGCCGTGCATCACGAAGACGCCGATGGTGACGGGCATCTCT
>CAWCPP010000030.1:0-333669 GCA_963797295.1 uncultured Planctomycetaceae bacterium | reverse complement strand
CGTGGGAATGCAGTCATCCACGCTCTGCGTAGTCGGCGAGGGCGCTGGGACGCCGGAGCGTCCAGGAAGGCATTCCCACGCAGAGCATGGGAACGAGATGAATTCGTTGCGCCGTTTCGGTTTGCGGCAACGGCCTGGTGGTGTCCAGCGAGTAGTGTCTGAAAATTACTTTGGAATGTGGCGTCACCAGGTTGCGAGCGGCTCGACGTGCGTACATCTATCCGTGTCAATCGGTATTCATCCGTGGCTCAATCTGCCCTTCACCGAGCCGAGGTCTCTTCCCTGGAAGCCCCCCGTTCCGCGTAAGTCGCCTCGTAAGGAACCTCGCGGTGCGCTTCGTCGCTGTCTGACCATGACCATCCCTGGCGTCCGTCGAAAGTCACCAGCGCCGTGCAACTCAGGCTCCCGAAAGGCACATCGTTTTCTTCGTCCAGGCAATCGAGCTCGGCGCCGGGCGGACCGTTATCAAAGGCCCAGACATAAGTGGTCACGCCGCGCCAGCGGATCGTGTCGCTCGCTGACCAGCCGGATACCGTCGTGGCCAGAGACGGCGAGTTCCCGGTATCGGCGATTATCGTTTTCAGGTCGTGGTACAGAGAACAACATGGTGTGCTCCTCTCCTACGTCAGGAAGGTATCCTTCCGATCTTCAAGAAAAAGGACCGTGCGACCACACAAAGCAACAAAGAAACTCCACGGGAATCCCATGAGGACGCTGCCCTTTTTATCCTTTCTCGTCCAGAGCACACCGCCTTGCGTGCGCGGAACCTAGATCGCGTCCATCCTCGTCGCAGTGAGGGAATACAATTCGCGTCCCCATTTCGGTTCCAGCCCCCGTTTCGGCTCCCGTCCGAACGAGTCTCCCAGGCCGCCTATCTTGCGGCAAATCAGCGCAATGTCCCATTTGAACTTTACGAAGCCGTCAATATCAGTGATGTCCCCTTTTCTCTTCCTGCGTGAGACGCGGATCGTGTCCTTCCCCGTCGCTGTGAGGGAATCTAGCTGCGTCCCCGTTTCGGCTCCGTCCCTGTTTCGGCTCAGTGGGGGAATCTAGCTGCGTCCCCGTTTCGGCTCCCCTTTCGTCGTGGCCGGACGGGCCGACGAGATTGAGGACTCGATACTCCCGGTCGTGACAGCATGTGAACGAGGGCGGCGGCGGAACGTACCGTGTGGGTCGTGACCTCCCGTGATCGCTCTGCCCGGCGGACCGAGTCCTTCATCGAGAATCCAAGAATGACACCTCATGTTTCCCGAGCGGTCAAGCCAGGGGCCTGTGCCGGACAGGCGGCCTCGTATCTCGAAGCCACCCGTTCCGCGGAGTCGCCTCGTGCGGGACCTCGCGGTGCGCCTGGTCGCTGTCTGACCAGGTCCATCCCTGGAGCCCGTCGTGAGTCGCCAGCGCCGTGCAGTCCAGGCTCCCGAATGGCACACCGTTTTCTACGTCCAGGCAATCGAGCTCGGCGCCGGGCGGACCGTCGTCGAACGCGAAGACGTAGGTGGTCACGCGATCCAGGGGATCGTGATCCACGCTGACCAGACGGATACCGTCGTGGCCCGAGACGGCGAGTTCCCGGTATCGGCGATCATCATTTTCAGGTCGAGGGACGGAAAACATCATGGTGTGCTCCTCTCAAGTGTCTGGGAAGTATTCTTCACATCTCACAAAAACGGACCGGTGCGACCACACAACGCAGCTCCGGGGGAAACCCACGAGGACGCTGCTTCTTGTGCGCTTTCTCGTCCGCGGTACACCGCCTTGCATGCGCGGGACCCGGATTGTGTCCTCTCCGTCGCAGACCCTCGGTGGGGTCAGAGCCCGAACGCCCAAGTAACTTGGAAATCGGCCTGACCCCGAAGGCCCCGTGACCCCGAAGGCCCCGACCCCGAAGGCCCCACCTCTGCACGAGTTTGACTGCGTCCAGGCGGTCCGACTTGGCTCGACGTTGGCGGCGGTTGACCTCGATGCTCGAGGAATCGACGACTTGGTTCTGGACTCCGTGTGCTAGTAAGAAGCGATGAAGCCAGAAACCGTCGCGTCCCGCCTCACAGCAACTAACAACCGCAGCATCCTCCGGCAAACCGAATCGTTTCTTGGCAGCCTTGATCTGGCCCATCAGCGCCGTGGTGCTGCGGGCGGTGATCGTCTTGAACCTGGGCGCTTGGCCCAGACCCACGGTGAACGCCAACTTCCAGTCGCGCGTGCCGAGATCGAGAGCCAGGTAGAGCACAGGGGCGTTGGAGACAGTACAATTCGTGGAGTGATTCGCTGCCATGGTAAAGCTCCTGAAAAGGGTCGTGACCTCCCTTCAAAAGGAGCTTACCTTCGGCGGCTCACGTTTGTCCTACACCGTTACACAGTGTCTGACCCCACAGAGCGTCGTCTGTCATCGCGATCCCTAGCAACAAAGGAAGGCTCTGCTTCCACCCCGTTCGGAAGACTATCGTCGTACTGTAGGACCAATTCGCACCGAACGATATCATTACGCGCTGTCCGTTTGCTTGCAGGTAAGTCCGTCGACAACGACTAGGTGAAACCGTTAGCGACCACCGGTCAGATGTCCACGTAACCTTTGGGTCACGCCGAGACGCTTTTCGCTGAACTAGAGCGCCGGTTTCGCTATGAATACTGGCGCCGCGGCGGAGGATCTTAGCCCAGTAGACAGAACCGTCGTGCCATTCCCAGTACAACAGGGGCTCACTGAAGCGACCCCCCTTAAATAGAACGTCCGTCAGTTTTCCATCACAACCAAGGCAGAACGCCTTGTGATTGATGCAGGTTACCATACTGAGGTTGTGATAGATTGTCGCTCGTGACATCTGTAGTCATGCATATGTTGTCAATAACGGCGAAGTGTCGACCACTTTATCATTCCTCTTGGGATCGTTCAAAGGAAGTCCGGCGTGGGGTTGTTATTCTCCGCGTGGGTATTGATTCCGATACCCTCGGGCAAACGAACATGCTCCTGGCGAGCCTAGGAAGGTCGCTATGTACTCAACTCACTGATTCACTTCCCAAATAATGATCAACTTATTCTCCGCCTCCGCCCCAAGCACGCGAACCGCCGTCGGGGCTTCGGCCATGGGATTGGAGCGTCAGGAGTGCGGTCCCCCAGAGCCGCCCGTAAGCTCATATCAATCCGCGACTCACGACCACTTCCGAGCCACAAAGATCGAGCTCCCGAAAACGAACATTGATCCGCTTCTAGCATAATACCCTTAGATTTCACGTGCCACGCCAGCGGGTCACCAGTCCGGAGGTGGTGGCGTCATCGGACCCATCGGAGGTGGCGGCGTGGGCTCGGGGCCCTCGGGCGGAGAATACTTGCCTAGGTTCAGAGGTGGGAGCGGCAACTTTTTGATCATGTATAAGAGCTTGCTCACACCGCCCCCGGTAGCAACCAGAGTACCGCCAACGGCGGCGGGACCAGTTACCGCTCCGGCCAGTCCGCCTCCCACGGCTCCAGTCAGAGGGTCATCTGTCGTGACGCCACCCACTAGCCCACCTCCGAGTGCCCCCCCGGCAACACCAACGCCTACGGTCACTGCCACGCTCCCGCCAATGAGGATGGGAGCGGTTATCGGCGCTGCTACTATGATTATGCCCACGGCGATACCCCCGGCAACGCCCCCTGCGACAGCCCCCGCAAGTCCCGACCAGAATCCGCGCCCAGAAGGGTCCGTTAGCACGGTCGGGCTATTGCTGACGTACCTATACAGATTGGTATCCCCCGCCGCGAATCCCTTCGGATCCTGACTCACAAACCTCCCCGTGTTCGGATCGTAGTACCGCGCGTGGTCATAGTAAAGCCCGGTCGTCGAATCGTACTGCATCCCGGCGAACTTGAACCGGTCGCCGCTGCTGGAGCTGGTTTCGCTGAGGATGTTGCCGTAGGCGTCGTAGGTGATGGCGTCGAGCACCGTGCCCGACGAGCTCACAACGTTCCAGACCGAGCCAAGCTGGTCGGTCAGGTACCAGGCCGTGTTGGCATTGGGGTCGGTGCGGGCCAGGATCTGGTCGACGGCCAGGCCGTAGAGGTAACGCATCGACAGGGCGCCGCTGCCGGTGTAGTCGGCGTAGGGGTTGGCATCGGCCGACGAGCCGGTGTAGACCGTCCGGCGCAGGGTGCTGTTGGTGTCCACAACGATCTGACGGCCCAATGCGTCATACGTGTACGTCACTTGCTCCAGCGTGGCCCCGCCCGAGCTCTTCTCCACGGCGCCCGTCAACCGGTTCTCATAATCATACGAGTAGCTCCACACATCGCCCGTGGAAAGCTGCGTCTTGGAGATCGTGTTGCCGTTGTTGTCGTAACCGTAGGTATAGCCACCGCCGGAAGTCATCTCGTTACCGGCGCCGGTGTGGTAGCCGGTCGAATTGCGATTTCCACCTGAGTCGTACCCGGTATGTTCTGGGAGTTCGCACGCGATCCTCCATCGGCTATCCGGGAGACTATGGTGCTCAAGGGGCTTTTCACTTCTCCGGGCTTCGTGACGTTGCCCAGGCTCTCCTGGGGGCGGGACCAGCGTCCCCAGGTCCCGCCCCCAGACCCCCGCCCCCTTCCCTCTTCCCTGTGTTCCACCTCCTCCATCACTACATTCCGCACTCGCCTCACATCCCCTACCACCGGCACATGCCGTCCCACTTCCGCATCCCGCCCCCTCCTTCCTGCTTGCACTTCTCTCTGCCCTCGCGCCTCCTTGGTTTACCGGATCTCGGGTGGACGATCGCTGTTTGTCGTGTCTTGTTTCCCACAATGTTTCCCACAATACATGGCCTGTTCCAGGGGCCGATCGTCCAAGGGCCGCTCGTTTATACTTATGGGCTTCGAGCCCGCAGTCGTATCTGAGCGCCCTTACGACCAATCCGGTTGAGCTCCGAGCTCGAAGAGGTAGTTGTCGATTCGGCCCACTCGCCGCGCTGTTGCACTTGGCGTACAACCCGGCGAACCCCTGGAAAAAGGCCCCCTGGAGATCTTCACCATGGCGGCCCAGAAACGTAAACCAGATGCCACACCAACACCCCTCCCAACCGCGGTGCCAACTCCCGAGCCACGGTTCATCGGCGTCGATCTGCACAAGCGGATCGCCGAGTATCACATTCTCAATGCCAGAGGCGAATCGATCAGACGCGGCAAGTTTCCAGTCACCGCGGAAGCAATTGCTGAATTTGCAGATAAGCACCTCTGCAAAACTGACTATGTCGCCGTCGAGGCCACCTCCAACACATGGGCGTTCGTCCGCCTGATCCGTGACCACGTCGCGGATATCGTTGTCTCCAACCCCCTGAAGACCAAGGCCATCGCCGAGGCCAGCATCAAGACCGACAAGGTGGATGCTCTGGTCCTGGCACAGCTCTTGCGTTGTGATTATCTCCCCTCGGTCTGGCAGCCTGGTCCCGCCGTCGAACAGAGCCGCGGACTGGCCGCGCGGCGGACCTCCCTGGTGAACAACCGCACGGCGATCCGCAACCGTGTCCACTCGGTGCTGGCGCAGCGGTTGATCACCGAACCCGCCTCTGATCCGTTCTCGGTGAAGTGGCTCGCGTGGCTGGGCTCGATCACGCTCGATCCCGCCGCCAGAGCAGCCATCGACGCCGACCTCAGGCTGCTCGCCGCGCTGCAGGTCGAAATCAAAGCCGTAGAACATATGATCGATGGTGAGGCATTTGCTGATCCGCGGGTTCAGCTCTTGATGACCCTGCCCGGCGTCGATTGCGCCGTCGCCCAGACGCTGATGGCGGCTCTGGGAGACATCGATCGCTTTCCCACCCCGGACCAGGCGGCCGGCTACCTGGGCCTGGTGCCCCGGATCAAGCAATCGGCCGACAAGTCGTACACTGGCCCGATCACCAAGGCGGGATCGAGCCAGGCGCGGTGGATGCTGGTGCAGGCAGCGCAGAGCGTGGGTCGGCACCCGGGCCCCCTGGGAGCCTTCTTCCGCAAGCTCGCCCGCCGCAAGAACCGCAACGTGGCCGTCGTGGCCACCGGCGCAAGCTGGTCACAATCTCTTGGCATATGCTCAAGAATAATGAACCTTACCGCTATGCGTCCCCCCGATGTACCGACGAGAAGCTCGCGTCGCTGCGTGTGCGGGCGACCGGGCAGAAGCGAAAGTCGGGCAGCCCCAAGGGGACCAAACCCCAGTCCAAGCTGGGCACCGGCAAGACTCGAACGATCAAGTCCCTCGACGAGGTTTACAAGCGTCAGGGTCTGCCCCCCAGGCCGGCGTTCAGCGAAGGCGAGAAACGAACGATCCGCGCCTCCGGGAGTGAAGCGTTCGTAGACTCGCTGGCCCACGAGAGAATCGAGCCGAGGACGAAACCACCGCGGCCCCGAACCGTCTCCGAATGAGGCACGGACAGGCCTGGAAAAAACTGTTCGCACGATCTGAATTCTCCACCCGGCCGGCCAACGCGTAGGACCCACCACCGATGTGGGGATGGGGAATCTTTGCGCGATCCTAGGCCGCCAGTGCAAGCCGAGGCCAGCGAACCGTGGCAACCCACGCCAAGGCTGCCGCGAAATTCCGAGCAAACTGGGGTTGCCCCGAACAGAGGTAAGAATAAGAATTACTGTAACCCCCGGAGGCACCCGTGACCTGGCCTGTGCTGTCGTACGAGTAAGACTCCGCGGTATTGTTGGTGCCGTAGGTCAACGTTGTCACGCGCCCGGCCGGGTCGGGAGTGTATGCCTCGTTGTTGTACTTGAATCCCGCATTGAGCGGGCTTACCCCGGCAACGCCGCCTCCGCTGACACTGCTGTTGGTGATGCCCGTCACCACGTTGGCCGCGTCGTAACCATAGGTCGTCAGCACCTGCTCGCCGCTGCCGCCGATGGTACGGACCTCCTCCGTCACCCGGCCGCCCGAATCGTAGCTGATCACCACCTGCGGGCCGGCCACGCCGCCCAGCGATTGCGTGATGGTCGTTAACTGGAGGGCGTTGTCATAAACGTAGGTCGTGAGCCCCTGGCCCGCGCCGCCCGAACCCGAGAGGTTGTCCTTGATGCTCGTCAGGTCGCCCGAGGGATCGTAGCCGTAAGTCAGCGTCACCTGCGGTAGCCCGCTGCCCGATTCCGTCGAGGTCAAGAGCCGGCCGCCACTGTCGTATGTGAGCGTGATCAGACTGTTGGGGTCCTGGGCGTTCGTCATTTCGCCCGCTTTATCATACGTATACGTGATGGATTCAAGGTTGCCGCCGGAGCTGGTCAGCCAGGTCTCGCCGGTCTGGCGGCCCAGCAGGTCGTACGAGTAAGTAACTTGCCGGCTATTCGCATCGGTGGTGCCGATGACCTCGCTATCAGCGTCGTACGCCGTAGTCGCCAGCACGCACGCCTGGGGCGTTCACCGAAGGCGATTTGACGGAAATCTGGCGGTCCAACTTCCATTACAACAATCGAATTACAACGAGCCGGCGTCTGCAGTACAAGCACATTCTGCAAGCAGAGAGAATGGCGGTTTCGAAACTCATGGAAAACGCGAAAAAGAGCCCCGCCGAAACGGATCGGGTAGGGCCAGCCCGTTCGCGGCCCGATGTGCCATGGTCATCGTATCCGCCGGCGACGGATCTGTATCCGGTCTCCCCGGATCGGACCTGAAGGGTTCGTCTCCAAACTCTGTAAGACGGGTGGAGTGAAGCGACGCCCTATGCACGTCCAGGTTCTGACCGGGCGACGGCTTCCACGCGGTGGGCCTCGCTTTGCTCGACCCGCCCTACATCGAGCCGATACCGCAGTCTGGGGACGTTCCCGACGGAAAGTCCCCGGCTAGGCATGACGCCGGCAGGAGTATTTCGATCGGAAGCTCACAGCCGACAGATGCGTGAGAGCCCTGCAACCGTTCTTGCTATCGCTTCCATTCGGTGGATTTCACCAGAATTTATCTGCGTTTATCTGCGAAATCTGCGGACCAGGAATTAGATTTCATCTCCTGACGAACATGGGACCAGCCGTGTCGGCCAGTTGAACGCTCCTGGCTCCCGGAATCTCAAGCTTCATCGAGCCGGAGGTCGGGGCCAGCCTGTATCTTGTCGAGATGACTCGAAGATTCTTGTCCGCAGATTTCGCAGATGAACGCAGATGGGGAGAATCACAGAAAGGAGAATTCGGGAAGCTATAGCCTCCCGGTTCCAGATCAGGTACCAGACGACGGCAATCCCGCGCTGCCGCGCCCTGCGCATCAACTCCAGGCTGGCCGCATACCCGCCGCTCGGCGCGGCTGGAAGCCGTCGGCATGACCGTCACCCGCACGCCATTCACAGTCAGGTCGATGACCTCGGCGGTCCTTCCTGATGCCATCTCCGCCCGGAACCGCTGGCACGGCAATTCCAGGGTTGCGAGCACCTCGTCGAGCGTTGTCTCCCGCTCGGGGTCGAGGATTCCCGTCGTCAGCACCCGGCAATCCATCCCTCGCGCGGCCAGCAGTTCGAGTAGCTCACGGGTGCACAACGCCGCGCCGCTGGAGGGGTCCAGGTAACAATGGATCGAGGAGAAGAGCAGGCGCATGGGACACCTGGGGCAAGAGTCGGTGATCAGAGGTTCCGATAATCGTCACCTTCGGCAGAACCAACTCGTTTCCGCCGCGCTGGTTCCACCAAGAAGAAAACAGGTTCGGGGAATCCGTTCAAGACGCGGACGATCGTGTCGTATTCTCAGTATGCCGGGTCAGTGTGGCCGCTCTTTGGCAACTTGGTGAGAGCTTTACGTCCGCGCCGCCCTGGAGCAGCGGCGGTGCGCGGGGAATGGAAGTTCAGGGATGCCAATTGACTCGCTGGATGTGCCGGTCGTGCCAATCTCGAGGAATGTACCATTCAGCCGCGTCCGACGGGGGCGGTGCTGAGTGCCCAGCGACATGGAAGCGGGCTGGCACTTCGGAAAAAGCGCCGAAACGAAGCCAACTGCAATTTGCCGTTAAACGTCTATCTTCAGGGACTTAAAGGCAACATATACGGCAATGCTTGTGCGAAACAAACCCAATTCCCTCCGTTCCAGGAAAGGTCATCGAGGGGCTGGAAGACCCGATCCTGCGTATCCATAAGGCAACGCGGTCAAGGTGGCAACCGGTCAGTGGCAAGTAGACGAACAGGTGATCGAGGACAGTGATAAGGTGCAAGACGAAGCCAATTCGAAAAAGCCGTTACTCGAACATTGCTAAGGGTTTAAGTGCAATGTATTTAGCATTGTTAATGCAAAACGAACCCAATTTCGGGGGTTGTTTGCAGGCAAATTCCTGGACAACGGCAGAGGGTGGGCGGCGACCAGCCGGACAGCGCGGGTCGGGGCACGGGAGAGAAGGTCGGACGCGATGGATCGCGGCGATGCGAGATTGCGGATAGCTCGGATCGCTCAATTCCTTGCTGCCCACCTGCGGCTCGGGTCTGAAGTACAGCACTCTTCGAGATGCGTGCAGGAATTCCGGAGCCAGTTTCCCGAGGCTTCGGCCCGGATGCAGTCACGGATGCTGGGGAGACGATAGAAATAGAAATGGTCGAGCATGAACGCCCTTCGCGCAGGTCGCAGGCCCGGAGAGCATCGATCGAGGAAGGGGCATTGGGCGTCAGCCATCCAGTTTCGGCAGCCGTCCGGTGCTGTCGCCCAGACGATCGACGGGCACGTCCAGGCGGTCGAGCAAGGAAAGGTAAAGGTTGTTGAGCGGCTGAGGCGTGTGTTTCACGTGCCTTCCGGGTTTGATGGTACCGCCGCCTTTACCGACCACAAGAACGGGCAAGTCATCGTGATTGTGGCGGTCGCCGTCGCTGATGCCGCTGCCGTAGACGATCATGGTGTTGTCGAGCAGCGAATGCTCGCCTTCGCGAATCGCCTTCAGCTTGCCCAGAAGATAGGCGAACTGCTCGATGTGGAACCGGTTGATCTTCTTGAGCTTGTCGTGCTTCTTCGGGTCGCCACCGTGGTGCGATAAGTCGTGATGGCCTTCGGGGACGCCGATGAACGGGTAAGGGCGGGTGGACCCCTCGTTGGCATACATGAAGGTGCAAATCCGCGTCGAGTCGGTCTGGAATGCCAGCGCGATGATGTCGAACATCAGCCGGATGTGCTCGCCGTAGCCCTGGGGAACACCGGCGGGGCGAGTGATACCCGGGGGAAGATCGGCCGACGCCGTCTCGGCACGCGTGACGCGCTGCTCGATCTCGCGAAGCGAGGTCAGGTACTCCTCCAGCTTGCGGCGATCGTTCGTCCCCAGGCGACCACGCAATTGCTGGGCATCTTCCACGGCGAAGTCGAGAATGCTCTTCTTGTAGAAGTCGCGTTTTTGCTGTTCGGCCCGGTCGACCGACTTGCTCCGGCCGACGAACAGGCGATCAAAAACCGAACGCGGGTTGATTTCCTTGGCCATCGGTGTGGTAGGCGAGCGCCAGGAGATGTTCGACGAATAGGCGCAGCTATAGCCCGAATCGCAATTACCCGACTGACCGCCCCGCTCGACACCCAGTTCCAGCGAGGGGAGCCTGGTCCGGCCGCCGATCTTCTGGGCGGCGACCTGGTCGGCCGAGATGCCGACGTGAATGTTGGCACCGTCGGTTTTGAGCGGATGAACGCCAGTAAGGAAGCAGCACAGCGACCGGGCGTGATCGCCGGCTCCGTCGCCCAGCGCCTCGGCGTTTTGCTGGGCGAGGCCGGTCAGCACCAGCAAATCATCTTTGAAGGGCGACAGCGGCTGGAGGGTCGAGGGAAGCGTGAAGCCCGGGCCCTCTTGCCTGGGCTGCCAGTCGGCCATGTGAACGCCGTTGGGCACGTAGAAAAACGCCATCCGCCTGGGCTTCGAGGCACCTGGCGTTCCCGGCGTTCCCGCGCCCAGAGCAACCGAGGGAGCCATGGCTTCCAGCCAGGGCAGCGCGATGGCCGTTCCCAGTCCCCGCAACACGGTCCGCCGCGATAGCATCTGTCGTCGTCGCATGATCAGTCCCTTGTTCGTGTTCTCAGCCTCTACGCTTCAAGAAGGGTTCACTCTTGACGATTTCGAGTACCAGCCGGCTGAACTTGTAGTCGCCGGCAACGACAGCGTCGGCGATCCGGTCGATCGTGCAGCTATCGTGATCCTCGAGTCCCCGGCCCAGCGCGTAGGTCAACAGCTTTTCGGCGAGGCAACGCGTGAATTCTTTCTTGTGCGACTTGAGGATCTTCTTGAGCTCGGCCGGCCCCTGGAACGACTCGCCAGAGGGGAGCTTTCCTGAAGCGTCAATCGCATTCTCGCCTTCCTTGTTGCGCCAGGCGCCCACGGCATCATAGTTTTCCAGGCCGAAACCGGGAGGATCGAGCCGGCTGTGGCACCCGGCGCAGCTCGGATTCGACCGGTGCTGCTCCATTCGCTGGCGGAGCGTTCCGGACAGCGCCTTCTTGTCCTCGGACAACTGGGGCACGTTGGGAGGAGGCGGCGGCGGTGGCGTGCCGAGGATCTGCTCGAGCACCCATCGCCCGCGCTTGACCGGCGAGGTCCGGGTCGGATTCGAGGTCACCGTGAGGATGCTCGCCTGCGTGATCAGGCCGCCGCGCTGGCGATTACCAAGCTTGACGCGCCGGAAGGCACTTACCGGCCACGCCCGACACGCCATAATGCCGCGCCAGCCGCTCATTCAGATACGTGTAGTCGCAATCGAGAAAGTCGAGGATGCTGCGATCTTCCTTCATCACCGAGGCAAAGAAGAGTTGCGATTCTGTTTGCATGGCCGCGCGGAGCGGTTCATCGAACGCAGGGTACTGCTCGCGATCGGGATTGACGACCGCCAGGTTACGCAACTGAAGCCACTGACCGGCGAAGTTGTCCACAAGCGCCTGGGCCTTGGGGTCTCGGAGCATCCGGCGGACCTGGCGGGTGAGGTTCTCCTCTTTGTGCAGAGTGCCCGCCAGGGCAAGCTTCGAGAGCTCATCATCGGGCATGGTGCTCCAGAAGAAATACGACAATCGGGAAGCGACCTCGAAATCGTTGAGTGGAACCCCGGGAGCCTCGCTGCTCGCCTTGTTGCTGCCGGACCGCCGTTTGCCCCGACTGAGCTCGACCCGGAACAGAAACTGGGGCGAGACCAGCGTGGCCTGCACCGCCAGTTGAATCCCGCGCTCGAAGCTGTCGCCATTTTCCCTGGCGAGATCGACGAACCGCAAAAGCTTGGCCAGTTCGCCACCGGTCACCGGACGGCGATAGGCGCGGCTGGCAAACTTCTGCATCACGGCCGTCGCACAGTCCTGATAATCCTCCGGCCGTTTGGGCGTCTGGAAGACGATCCGCCGATGGCTTTCCGGCAACGGCTCGCCGGGCGTGAAGATCGGGCCTTCGATTTCAAAACTGTCAACCAGCAGGTTGCGGTCGCGCTGCTTCGGGTCGGCCGCCTGGGGATTGTAATAGTCGTTGAGGAACGCCACGGCGAACGCCCGCTTGCCGCCGCTCACGCGCTGGCGGATCTCATAAGATTGCGGGCTCCCTTCCACGGCCTTGACGTCAAAGGTCTTGAGCGATTTGCCGTCGAGCAAGACAGCCATCCGGACCGGCTCGGGTCCCGCTTGCTGTCCACAGGCGCGAACGCGCAACGTGTAGAATCCATCCCTCGGGAACGCGTGCACGACGCGAATTTCCCCGCTCGAGGCCAGGACTCGGACCTCGTCGGAAGGATCGCCGCCAGCCGCGTCGTCCAGAGCGACGGCATCATAAGTCTTGATCAGCGCCCGATTGGAACCACCCGCCATGATCGCCTGCTCGGCAATCGACTCGGCGGAAGCAATGTACTTTTCCATCAGGATCGGTGGAATCGTAAGCACGTCACCGATGTTGTCAAAGCCGTAGCCGACATCGTCGGAGGGAAAGTCGTCGGCGGGATGAAAGTCGAGCCCGACCAGGTCGCGAATCGTGTTGTTGTACTCGTTGCGGTTGAGGCGGCGGATGGTTACCCTGCCGGGATCAATCGTGCGGCCGCAGTCGGCCTTCGCCAGTTCCAGCTCGATCCACTTCGTCACCGCCTCCACCTCGGCACGCGCTGGCTGGGGACGGCCTTCGGGCGGCATCAGCTCGCCCTCGATGTTCTCTTTGACCTTGCTCCAGAGCTTGTGGTTGCCGGCGACCTGGCTGTCATCCAGCAAGCTCGTGAGGTTCACGCCGGCTTTCGGTTTGACCGCACCATGGCACCCGGTACAGTACTTCGTGAGCAGCGGACGCACCGCAATTTTCGAAGGGGCCGTGCTCTTTGCCTTGGCCTGGTCGGCGATCGAGCGCGCACTCGCCGGTTGGTCGGCTTGAGCGAGGTGAAAACTCAGGAACAGTAACAACAGGCCGCTCCAGACGATCAGCTCGCGGCGCTCATGCATCATCGCTTCTCCGAACCGGCGGGACTCCTGGCAGGCCGATTATTCTAACAAAGTTTAACCTTCGTGGCGAGACCATACTCAGCCGTACGGGGCGGCTTCGTGGTCCTGAAGCATCAGCCGCATTTCAACCTTGCATCTCGACTGGCAGGGAGCCAGAGATGAAGACAATCCGATTCTCGATCGGGCGGATGATATGGTAGGTCTTTCTGGCGGCGATCGGGCTGGCAGATTGCTCGACGGGGAAAAGGCGGTCCGGGGCACGTCCATGGAACACTTGGTCTTGAGCCCGGGCGATCGGTAAGGTGCAGGTGCAGAGCTTCGTGTGGTTCATATTGAATACACCCCGGGTGCACCCGGACACTCGCGCACTGCCGCGATATCGTGGGCCACACCGCTTCAGTATTCCTGGGCAGTGGAACCGGAAATCACCACAGTCAAAGAGTTCGATACCAGCTCGTCCGGCCTGGGTCCCTCGATCGGCTGGATGTGGCCCTCTGTGTCGTACCTCATTTGACCAGGAATCAAGCGGTTGACGACAACCGAGTAATTCCCTTGGAGTGTCATGTCGTACATCCGACGGAGCGGGAATCGGTAACGCCGCTCCTCGCCCGCCTTGAGGAAAATCTCGACATTCTTCGTCGCATCGGAAGGAGCGAATCTCCACGCCCCATACTTCGTCAGCGGCATTCTACCCGCCGGAGCGAGCCCGCCCCCAACATAGTTTACCGCGATCTCGAAGCTCGCCTGGTCGTCGGCGCTCCAGCCGAGACTGACCACTTCCTTCGAGGTGTTCTTGATCGCGACTTCGAGCATGACGGGCTCGTCGGATCGGTACTCCGACTTCTCCAGGCGGCTTGACATCTGCAAGCCCTTGACGATGGGGCCCCAGTGGGTCGGGGCCTCGTCAGCTCGTGTGACGACCGCGACGAGCAGGACGAGGGCGAGCGGCAGGCTGTTTTGAGTCATACGTCGAACCCTGCGAACAGTGAGAACTGACTGAGAGAGCCGTTCCTTATATTACGTTGATGGTCCTCGGTTTCTTAGTTGGCTTCTCGTTTCTTCCCAAGGAATGGCCCCGGTTCCGCCCAGAGATCAGTTTCTTTCGAATCCGGTTGCGGTAAGATCCAGTTGGTTATCCTTCATTCTCGACCACGAAACTGCGTCGAGCGCAGACGGTCGTGCGACTCCCTCCGCTGTTCGACTCCCGCGAAACCTCAACGGATCAGGCTTGCTCTTTGGCCCGGCCATCCGGGCGCGAACCCACACTCTGACATGGAGCATGAGGATGAACCGGTTTTCGAAGTCCCCCGACGAGAGCAACACCTCGCGACGCCAATTCTTGAAGCACTCCGCGGCGCTGGCCACGGCCGCGACAGCGGGCTCCATGGTGATTCCGTCCAATGCGCACGCCGCTGGTAGCGACCGGATCAAGATCGGCCTGATTGGTTGTGGCGGCCGCGGCACCGAGGCGGCGGGCAACGCCATGAACGCCGGCCGCGATGTTCAGCTCGTTGCCCTGGCCGACCTGTTCGCGGAACGGCTCGCGGCCAGCCGGGACCAGCTCCTGAAGGCAACGCCAGAGCAGTGCGACTTGCCGCCGGACCGCTGTTTCACGGGCTTTGACGCCTACGAGAAGGTCATTGCCAGCGGCGTCGACGCCGTATTGATCGCGCCGACGTCTCACTTCGCGCCGCGGATCGTCCAGGCGGCGATCGCGGCGGGCAAGCATGTTTTCTGTGAGAAGCCGCACGGCATTGACGTCCCCGGCCTGAAACTGATGATGGCCGCCTGTGAAGAGGCACGGTCGCGCGGGCTGAGCATGGTCTCGGGGTTGTGCTGGCGGTACGACCCTGGCGTCCGTGAGACGATGAAACGCGTTCACGACGGGGCAATCGGCCAGATCGTCGCGATCCAGGAGAATTACGTGTCCCAGCCCTACATCGTCCGGGACCGCAGGCCCAGTCAGTCGGAGCTGGAATACCAGCTCTGGAACTGGTACCACTTCAACTGGCTCTCGGGCGACCAGACTGCCCAGCAAATCGTGCACAGCCTCGACAAGGCATCCTGGGCATTTGGCGATAGGCCGCCGTTGCGTGCCTGGGGCATGGGCGGACGGCAAACTTGCCTGGAACCACGGTTCGGCGACCAGCTCGACCACCAGGCGGTTGTCTTCGAGTACCCCGAAGGAGTTCGCGTCTTCGGCTACACCCGCGACCAGGAGGGCTGCTACAGCGATACCTCCGATTACCTCATCGGCACCAAGGGGCGGTGCGACGTCCTCAAGCACACGATCGAAGGGCAGACGAACTGGGTCTACCAGGGACCCAAGGCGAACATGTACGACGTCGAACACCAGGAGATGTTCGCCGCGATTCGCGCCGGCAAGCCGCTGAACAACGGCAACTACATGTGCCTCAGCTCGGCCCTGGGCATCATGGCCCAGATCGCCTGCTACACCGGAACCATGGTCACCTGGGAGGAGCTGATGAGCTCGAAGCGGTCGTTCGCACTGGCGAAGTACGACTGGAACGTCGAGCCTCCCGTCAAGCCAGGCCCGGATGGTCGCTATCCCGCGGCTCGGCAGGGACCCGATGAACGCAAGCTCTGGCTGATGTGATTCTTGCGAGGAGCATACCATGATGTTGCAAGGTCCAGCTTCGCGCCGACGTTTCCTGGCCACCGGCCTGACCGTGGCGGTGGCCTCGATGACTCGTCGCGTAACCGCTCGCGACGTGACAGCTCCGGCGAACTGGCAACTTGGCTGCTACACCCGGCCGTGGGACCGGTTCGACTATCGCGTCGCCCTTGACGGCATTGCCGAGGCCGGGTTTCCCTATGCCGGAATCATGACCGGTAAAGGTAAGACCTGGGTGATCATCACCCCCAAGACGACACCGGCGGAGGCCGAGCAGGTTGGTGCCGAGGTCAATCAGCGCGGCCTGAAAACGATCTCGGTTTACGGTGATTTCAAGCTGGCTGACTCAGCGGACAAGAGCCGCGAAGACCTTCAGCGCCTGGTCAAGCACTGCGTCGCTTGCGGATCACCGAACCTGCTGCTGGGAGGTACGGAAAACGCCCGGGAGTACGCCGCCTACTTCCAGGTGATCGCCAGTTGTTGTGACTTCGCCGCCCAGCATGGCGTCCGTCTGAGCGTCAAGCCGCACGGCGGCCAGAACGCCACCGGCCTGGCCTGCCGCAAGGCGATCGAGCTGGTGGGCCACGCGAATTTCGGTCTCTGGTATGACCCCGGCAACATCTTTTACTACTCCCACGGCCGCCTCGACCCGGTCGATGACGCGGCCACCGTGGACGGCCTTGTCATGGGTATGAGCATCAAGGATTTTCGTCCTCCCGACGAGGTCATGATCACGCCCGGAACCGGCCGAGTGAACTTCACGAAGGTCTTCGAGCGTCTTGAAAAAGGCGGCTTTACTCACGGCCCCCTGGTTGTCGAGTGCCTCGCCCGCGGCGATGCAAAGCAGATCACGGCGGAAGCCAGGAAGGCGCTTGGGCTTTTGAGGGAATTGATAGGGAGCAAATTGTAGGAGTCAGAGAGTGTCGGACGAGGCGAAGCAATGCGCGGGGGCGGTCCTCGATCAATTCTGAGGACTGCCGGATCGCGCGAATCATGCGGGCCTCCCGGTAACCGGCTTTCGCGTTGATCTCAGGAAGAATGTGGCGGCGAGTTGCCGGAGCGCGTGGTCAGGCCGACACTTCCACGTACGCCGATTCACTGGACGGCATGGGGATGGGCATGCCGGCCGCGGCCAGACCCTCCAGATGGAACGCGATCGCCTCCTCCATGAGCGCGATAGTCTCCTCACGATCATCGCCAGCGGCCACGCAGCCCTCGAGGTCCGGAGAGTACGCCGAGAAGCCGTCTGGTGTCGGCTCCAGGATGATTAGATATTTCATGAGGCCAGCCCCGCTTGCCGGAGTACGCTCTTAAGCGTTTTTGGTGCAAGATCCTTCGATGGATGTCCTGCGACAGTCACTAGACCCGGCTTGATCGGATGCTTGAACTGCCGGTGGCTCGACCTCTGCCGATCAAGATACCAGCCGTCCGCCTCGATGAGCTTGATGACCTCGCGGACCTTCAAGAATTCGCCTCCCGATTGATAGGAGGATCACGCTTTCGCCCTAGCATAACGGCAGACTCTCACTGTCGCCAATCGTCCTGACAAATAAGGGAACTGCGAATAATCCTCAAGTCTTTCTCTGACTCAGGGTTTCCGCAAATCCTCGCGTTGCCCCCACCTCTCTTAGCTTTAATCCTTGGCGCAACGGGTTACTCCGACCGGGCTGATTGCGACGTGATGGGCGGTGAGCTAAGATCAGGCAAGCTCCGAGATAGGGCAGGGGCGTCGTGCAAACACTTCCTTGATCGTTCTCAGAAGATTGACGCGGGGGTTCCGGAATGAAACGTCTGGGCGTTGCCACTCTCGCGCTGGTGCTCACTTCGTGGATGGCGACGATCGCCTTGGCCCAGATTCCGGAGGATATTCGCGAGCTGAAGCTGCGCGACTGGGAACCGAAGTCCATGCTGGTTTCCAGGACGACCAATGTCGCCAGGGCCAGGTTTCCGGCGATCGACGTGCATAACCACCTTGGCGGCGGCAAGGCGATGCTGACACCGGAGCGAGTTGCCCGGTATCTGGCCGAGATGGATGCGAGCGGGGTGCAGACGGTCGTGAACCTGGATGGCGGGTGGGATCAGCGGCTCGAAGAGACCCTGGCGGTTCTGGACAACGCCCATCCGGGCCGGTTCTTGACATTTGCCTTGATCAACTTCCAGGGAATCGAAGAGCCGGGCTGGACCGAGCGCGAGCTCAAGCGGCTCGAGGCGGGGTTCCGGGCGGGAGCCAAGGGGCTGAAGATTCACAAGACTCTGGGGCTCGGGCATCGCTACAAGGACGGCCACCTCGTCCCGGTCGACGACCCCAAGATCGATCCGCTCTGGGAGCTCTGCGGCAAGTACAAGCGGCCGGTGATGATTCACTCGGGCGACCCGGGAGCATTTTTCACTCCCCTGGACCACAAGAACGAGCGCTGGCACGAACTCAACGACAACCCCAACTGGCTCTTTTATGGTAAGGACTTTCCGCCCCGCGCCGAGCTTCATGCCCAGCGTCTGCGGGTGATCGCCCGTCATCCCTCGACAACGTTCCTCTGCGCCCACATCGCCAATGACGGCGAGGACCTGGCGGAGGTGGCCGGCTGGATCGATCGCTATCCAAACATGTACGTGAGCATCGAGGCCAGGATCTCCGAGCTGGGCCGGCAGCCGTATTCGGCTCGGCGGTTCCTGATCAAGTATCGGGATCGGGTTCTCTTCGGCACCGACACGGCACCCAACCGAGACGCCTACAGGATGTACTTCCGGTTCCTGGAAACCGATGACGAATACTTTGACCCCGCCGGCGGCCATCATCGCCAGGGGCTCTGGAATATTTACGGAGTCTTCTTACCCGACGACGTGCTGGCAAAGCTCTACAATGGGAATGCGCGGAAGCTCCTGTTCGGTCTTGCCGATCCTTCAGTCGTTCATTGATCACGGAGCCACCTCCATGCGTAGCGGTCCGCTTTCGGCCGAACAGATTGCCCGGTACGAGCACACCGGCTACCTCGTGGTCGATGCGGCTCTTCGACACCGAGGAAATCGGCCTCTTGCTCCGATCGGCCAAGGAAGACAGAGCTCTCGACGAGCATTCTTATGCCAAGGAAGACGGTGAGGGCGGACAGGTCCGGCTCTCGCTCTGGAACCATCCCGGAGAGGGCATCTACGGGATTTTCGCGCGATGCCGGCGGATCGTCGATTCGTGCGAGCAGCTTCTCGACGACGAGGTTTACCACTATCACTCAAAAATGATCATGAAAGACGCCAAGGTCGGCGGCGCCTGGACCTGGCACCAGGACTACGGTTACTGGTACCAGAATGGCGTGCTCTTCCCGGACCTGGTCAGTGTGTTCATTGCCGTGGACCCCTCGACCAGGCAGAACGGCTGCCTCCAGGTGATCGAGGGCTCGCACCGCCTGGGCAGGATCGACCACGTGCTCACCGGCCAGCAGGCGGGCGCTGATCGCGACCGGGTCGAGGAGGTTCTCAAGCGCCTGCCGCTGATCCATGTCGAGATGAAGCCCGGCGATGCGCTTTTCTTTCATCCCAACCTGTTGCACCGATCCGACCGCAACACGTCCGACCAGCCCCGCTGGAGCATGATCTGCTGCTATAATGCCCGCCACAACGACCCTTTCAAGGAGGCCCATCACCCGCGCTACACGCCGCTCAGCAAGGTGGACGATCGTCTGATCCGCGAGGTTGGCGTCAAGCGGTTTGCCGACGATGCCAGCGACGTGGCCTGGCTTGATCCCGACGTTGATGTGAGCGCACGGTCGCTGTCGAAATAGGCGAGTCCGCCAACGGAAAAAGAGGTCGCTGACCGGCTCAGCCCAGCAATTCCGCCACGGGAAAGGCGAGGTGGGGAGCTGCTTGAGGACTTACGGTATCGCCCCGATGCCGGATCGTCACGGAATGGTAACCATGGCCGAACGGCTGCGCGGGTTCACTCCCCGGGTCGCGATGGATCTCGAGCTGATCTTCCTGAACATTCACGATCCAGTATTCGGCGACTCCGCGCATCGCATAGAGGCTGGCCTTGCGTCCTCGATCGTAAACGAGGGTCGTATCACTGATCTCCACGAGCAAGAGCGCGGAAGTCGGATGTGCTGCGCGATAATCCGCACTCGATCCCAGGACGACAGAAACGTCCGGTTCGGGATCGGAGTAAGGGCCAAAATTGATCGGAAGCTGCATTCGCACCCAGACACCCGCCCATCCCGATGCGCGCAGTAGAGCGGCAACGTGATCGGTGAGATAGCTGTGGGAAGGGCCTTGAGAACTGAGGACCATGATCTCTCCTTCGATCAGCTCGGCCCGCTCGCCGTGGAACCAGCCGAGTTCCGCCATTCGATGAAACTCCTCGCTGGTCCAGCGGCGCGGTCTCGGCTCGTGCCCGATCGACGGAGTTTTCGAGGCCAATGTGAAGGCGACCGAGGTCATGGGTGTCGCTCCGAATGAGTCAATCGCGCTGAAGTGAACAGAAACCGGCGATTTCCGACTTGGTCCTCTGCTCTCAGAATCCGGTCGTCCCTTTCGCCAGCTCCTCCTCATACTCGTCCAGAAGCGGCCAGTCCACGGCGCAGGTGCCAAAGTCGGCCATGTGGGTGTACGACTCCAGCCGGGCGATGGTGGCGCCCAGGAGCGTGTCGTCTTTGCGGAAAATCGGGCCGTGCGACGGGAGCAGGAACTGGACGTCGCTGGCCCGGATGCGCTCGAGGCTGGTGATGAAATCGACCAGGTTGGAGCCGTGGTGCGCGTCGATGACGCCCACGCTGCCGTCGCGGAAGATGTTGTCACCCGAGAACAAGAGATGATCCATGCGAAAGGCGAGTTGCCCGGCCGTGTGTCCCGGAGTACTCCAGACCTCGAGTGTCCGGTTGCCGATCTGTAATCGATCGCCCTCGTCGATGGTCTGGTCGATCTTGCAGCGGGGCATGGGAATCTGGATTCCTTGAGCGTCGATCCGGGCGTAAGTGAGGATCTCGTCGCCCTGTTCCAACGGCTGGACGCTTCGAGGATGAGCCACGATCGGGCACTTGAGGATCTCCCGGGCGCGGGCCAGTCCCTGGGCATGATCGACATCGGCGTGCGTGGCGACGATCAGCTTGCAAGCCGAGAGGCTGAAATTCATCTGGCGCGTCAGCTCGAGCACGTCGGTCAGCTCGGCAAGAAAACCGACGTCGATCAGGGCATACTCCGTACCTCCATCGATCAGGTAGACATTGACACCCATCCGGCGCCGCGCCTGGTAATTCATCTCGATCACACCGGGGAACAGGTAATTCCGTTCAATCATCGCGGCCTCGAAGTCGACGTGTCTGCGATCCGTTGCGTTCCCGGGCGGGACCAGGTCAACCGGATAGCCATATCTTACTTGCTGCCGCAAGCGTGGCTCAACGCGAAAGCCTGGAGCCGCCTCCGAGGGGCTGGCAAGCCGCCGTCTCCTGGCCTTCTCCTATTTTGAAGCTTGGACCCCGGAACCATTGCACCGCGGCAAGCGTCAAAAACCCGGTGGGACCACTGCTCCGGTTACCGGCTCCTGCGCATGCATGGTTCTGGCGGGAGTCACGGCCGGGCGAATCGCCGTTGCAGCGTGGCGGTCTCTTTGGACCCGACTTACAGCGCCTGCGGTTGACTTGACAGAGGTTAAATAGCGGGGTAAGTTGAAACATGGTTTATTGCTGGAAGTGTTTAGTTTATCTCAAGATGAGTTAAAGGCACCGCACACGAATTCCAGCGGCGAAGCGCGGCCCCGTTGCGTGGCATCCACCTCGCCGATCACTCGATCGCAGGCAGTTGAACCAACTTCCGAACAGGTCGAATTGAGGGGGAGAGTCGTCGGAGTGGGGGGACCCTCTCTTGCGGATGACCGCTGCCGACCTGACCGGAGCACGAGGTGTCCCGTACCGCGGTGTCCCTGGTCACATTGAGGTTGATCTCCGGGCATTTTTCACCACGAGGTTTGCCGACATGGTCAAGGTGTTCTCGCCGGGGCAGTCGCACTGGCGCCAGGCTCAGTGGTTCCTGGTCCGCCTGGCATTGCTTCTGACTTTCGCATGGGCGGCATCGGAGCGAGCTTTTGCTCAGCCGCCCGCGACATCCAAGCCGGCAACGCCTGCCGCCAAGAAAGATGCCGCAGGCGCCGCAACGCCCAAGGGCGCCGCCGCGGACGCCAAGGATGACGAGACGACCAAGGACGGCAAGAAGACCGACGATCAGCCGCCGTCCGAGCCGCCGCCCGATCCGTCGCAAACACAGAAGGTTGCCCCGGTCGAGATCTTCAAGGACCCCAACGCCGAAGATATCGTCGACGTCAAGAAATTTAACCCGATTCGAAATCGACCACCCAGACAGGGCGACGTCGCCGCTGTGCAAGGGATGGCCCAGGCCGTCAACGGTGCCGTGGACCTCACGGTCATCCGCTCAATGGTCGATGGCATGGTCGCCCAGTTGACCGACACCAAGAACATCCAGGCCGTGATCGATCCTCCGCCGGGAACGCCGATCGGCTCACCAGTGATGCGGGCCATTGAAGAAGCCACGACGGCTCTGATCGAGCCGATTTACATCGCTCGTGCGAACCAGAACATCCGGTTCCTGAGCGAATACAATCGCCAGTTGCTCCGATCGCTTCAGCCGTTGCTCAAGCATCACCTGGTGCCGCGTGTGCAGGCGATGATCGTCCTGGGTACCAGCGGCAACCCGGATGCACTCAAGCTGTTTCTCGACGAGATCCGGAATCCGCAGCAAACGCTCTGGGTGAAGCTGTGGGCCATGCGAGGCGTCACGAACATCAAGAAGAATTCCCCCACTCGCTTGAGCGCCGCCCAGGAGATCGACGCGGCCCGGGTGATCGCCGAGCAGCTCGACGAGAAGACCAAGGACATGCCCTGGCCGTTGCAGTATCGAGCTCTCGAGGCGCTCAGCGTGCTGCGTCAGGGTTACATACCCTCCGCGCCCAAGAACGCCGAGATGGCGGTCGCGGCGATGCGAATTCTGGCTGATCCCAAGAGCCGATCCGAGGTCCGCGCCGAGGCGGCACAAGCCCTCGGTATGATGCAGATCAGCAACGCCGTGCCCAACTATAATTTCCCCCTGATCGCCCATGCCGCGGCCCAGCTCGCTGCCCGTCTTGGCGACCAGATTGTGGCTTGCTTCTCGGCCGACAAGGCTAAACCCCTGAACGCAACCAAGGCAGAATATCTGACCGGTTTGCTACTCGGGCCGGTTTATCAAGCCTTTGACGGCCAACCCGGGGCCCGCGAGAGCGGACTCTTACACTCGAACGCAACCACGCCGCCCGCCCGCAGCGAGATCCAGAAGATCGCCGATCAGATCAAGCCCGTGGCGAAGGCAGCGCTCGAGCTCATCCGCGCTCCGTCGGGTCAGCTCAAGGCCCGCCGGGCTGATCTGGTCGCTCGCGTGGAGTCGCTGAGGGAATTTCTGGCGAAGAATGTTCCGGCCAATCATCATCTGGTTCCGGACGATAACGGGTTCCTGGAAAACGCGGATGCCCAGGCAGGTGCGCCGGTCGCGCCTGGTGCGGCCAAGGTGGCCGGGGCGGCCGGTGGGAAATGATCCTCCGGCCCCAGCGGCTCCGCCCATTGTTGTCCCCGAGCTCCGCGACTATCAGCAAATCAACGCCGAGATTCTCAGGCGGCTGAATCTCGGCGAGCGGCACATTCGACTCGAGGGCGTGGCGGGACAGCGGCTGCTGGTCTTCCGTGTTAACGGACCCTGGAATGCCCTCGTCGAGCTGGATGGTCACGCCGGCCCCGAACTGGCCGCGGAGCTCGATGCCCCCAACCTGACCGTGGTCTGCCGGGGCAGCGCCGCCGATGGAGCAGGGCGTGGCCTTCTGGCGGGACGGCTCTTGATTGGCGGCAACGCCGGTCCGGCTGTCGGCTATTTCCAGCACGGCGGGATGATCGTCGCGGCCGGTGACGCTGGGCCCAGGGCGGGCCTGAACCAGCAAGGGGGCGACCTCGTTCTGCTCGGCAAGGTCGGTGCCCTGGCTGGAGAGCGTCAATCGGGTGGGCGACTGGTGTTCCGACAAGGGCTCGCCGGTGCCCATGCCGGCCATGGCCGCCGCGCCGGACGGCTGATCGCACTGCCGTCCGAACCGCCGCTGGCCGAAGGCATGGACCAGGAAGATTCCCGGTTGGTCCACACCGCTTTCGAGCTCGTGAACCGCTTCCTTTCCGCTTCGTGAGGATCGTGCGGTCATGTCTTACCGCTTTTACTCCTTGCGGCAATCCGGCTCACCATGGCTCCTTGCCCTGGTGCTTCTTTCCGGAATCGCAGCGCAAGGTTGCAGCGAGGAGCTCGGGCCGGAACGATTTCCCACGACCCGCCTCACCGGGGTGGTCATGGAGGGAAGCAAGCCCGTGGGCGGCGGATGGATCGAGTTCATTCCCGGCCAGGGCACGGTGGGTAACCTGCGTTCCGCCCGGATCGCCAAGGACGGATCGTTTCAAGTCGATCGGGTGCCCGTCGGAGAGAACGTGATTCGCCTGGTCAACGCACCGATCACCATTCCCGGAGGAGCGGCGCTCTTCTCCCGGTTCAACACACCCATCCGACGCAAGATCCCTCCGCAGCCCGATGGCCCGGTCACGATCGATCTCCTCCAGGAGGCCATGCGCTATCAGGCCACGCGTCCCAGGCCGGCAGCCCGCAGCGCTACCCCGTCCGTGTCGAGAGAGCAGCCATGAACTCACCCGCCCGGATCTCCCAGCCGGACCCTGTGGAGGCGAGCCGCACGGGCTTGACGACCCGTGTCGTCTACCGCGAGGGTGCGGGGGAGATCCATCTCGACTGGCCGAGCGAGCGAATTGCCGAGGCCCTTGCGGATTGTCAGGGCACGCTCTGGGTTGATATCGAAAACCCCGATTCCGCGGCCCGCGAGGAAGCCGAGAGACTGCTCCGCGACGTCTTCGAGTTCCACGCGCTGGCCGTGGAGGATGCCGTCGATGAGGCCCATGTTCCCAAGGTTGACGATTGGGGAGATTACATTTACGTGGTCTTCCACGGCACGTCGATCGATCCACGAACCGACGAGCTCAAGCTCCACGAGCTCGATATCTTCCTGGGACCGAACTACGTGGTCACTTATCATGCCGAGCCACTGTCATTCCTTGACCAGGACCGCAAGTCGATCGAGCGCGATCCCCGCGACCGGCTCCAGCATGGCGCAGATCATCTCCTCGTCCGATTCTTGGAGCGGGCCGTGGACCAGTCGCTGGAAACCATCGAGCACCTCGACGATCGGCTTGACATCATCCAGAACCAGGTGATCGCCGACCCTCGCCCCAAGACTCTCGAGACAATCTTCCGCCTCAAGCGTTCGGCCGTTCGCCTGCAAAGGATCTTCAGCCCTCAGCGCGAGGTGCTCAATCGCCTGGCACGCGACCCCTACAAGCCGATCCAGCCCGCGCACCGCGTCTACTTTCGCGATATCTACGACCACACCGTGCGGATTCACGACATTTCCGAAAGTCTACGCGACCTGATCGCCGGCACGCTCGAGACCTACCTCTCGGTCATGTCCAATCGCACCAACGACATCATGAAGACGCTGACACTCGTAACTGTCATGTTCATGCCAATGTCGTTTCTGGTCGGCTTCTTCGGCATGAACTTCTTTGGCGAGACCCTGGCCTTCCAGTCGGCCTTGCCCAAACGGCTGCTATTCTTTGGATCACTTGTCGTCATGTGCGTGTCTCCCTTGCTCATGTGGCTATACGTGCGGCGGAAGAACTGGTTCTGAGCCGGTGGATACCGAGCGAGCAGGCGGCGCGCTCCTGGAGTGCCAAGATCATGCCCAGACGAGTCAACGAGCACAAACGGTCAGAGAGGCAAGTCCCGGCGGCCGCGATCATACTCGCATTTCTGCTCGTGGCTCTGCCGACGCGCGAGGCTGCCGCAATGATCACCGGGGGTGAGGGGAACACGCCGATCGCCGATCCGGGGTGGCCCAAGGGGGCGGCCGCAATCTTCAATCATGCGGGCCGCTTCGCATGGTGGGAAGGACCACCGTTTGGCGGCGGTCAATGGCATTCGGAATGTCGCGGCAACGCCACAGCGCTGACCGCGATTCTTACCGGATTCTCGAGGATGGATGGGAAAACCAAGCGAGTGGTCGTTCATGACGGCGTCGGCCAGAGCTTCTGGATCAGCGAGCCGGCTAGAAAGGACGCTGCGCGGATGGACTGGGTTTTCATGGTCTGGCAGCCTCCAAGCTGGGAGCGGCTCAGCCGGCTGCCGGCCGGGATCAATCCGACCGACGCGCGCGACCGGAGTGACGGCCCACCTTCCCAGATCGACGTCTACACGGGCGGCAATGTCCGCTGGGCCGAGGTAAAAGTGCCGGCTGGATTGGAGGTGGTCGACGAGAGGCTGGAATCGCACGGCTTCACGACCGCGGATGGAGTTGTGCTCGAGGGAAAGATTACCAATGTTGCGGACAGGATGCCGATCGCCGGGCAGGTGAAACTGCGCAGGGTCGAGCCCCGCGGGTTGGGGCCCGAGCGTTATTCCGTGGTGGCCGAGACCACCGCTGACTCCAACGGGCACTGGGTCCTGAAAAAGGTCCTTGCGGGTTGGTTTCAGGTCGTGATCGAAGCGAACGGGTTCGTGCCCCGGATCGTGGGCCACGCCAGGCTCGACGACCAGCCGCACTGGTCGTTCTTCGATGGCCGGCTGTCGCCTGTCGCCGCCGTGTCGGGCCGGGTTACCGACGAGGCGGGCCAGCCGCTGCCTGGAGTCGAGGTCCGGCTACGGGATATCGCGACCGAGGAAGACGGCCGTTACGACCTGCCATTCGACGTCACGGCCAAGACCGATGACGAAGGCCGGTTCCATCACGACCAGCTTCCCCGCGGACGAGCCAGCGTCGGGGTCTACAAGTTCGGGTACTGCCGTCCGGGTCTGGGCCTGCCGATCAAGCTGCCGTCCGACGGTGTGACGCTCACGATGATCAAGTCGGCCCGAGTCCGTGTCACCATCGAGTTCGCCGGGAAGGCGAAACCGGAAGGCTACATCGTGTCCGTAGAGCCCGAGGCAGGATCGGTCGTTGGATCATGGGGAGGCTCCGGGCTGATCGACGCCCAGAATCAGATCACGTTCAGCGATGTGCCGCCGGGGCGGTACGTCTTTCACGGGCAGCCGAACCCATCGAGTGGGAACCAGCAAACCCAGCCGGTCACGGTCGAGCTCAAAAGCGGGCGGCTGACGGAGATCACGCTCAAGGCGAAGTGAGGCCAGGCGCGACGGCCCCGGAACCAAGACAAAGGCCGCATCTTTTTAACGCTTGAGCTGGCCGTCCTTCAGCATGGGTGATGTTCCGGCACGTTCCTCTCCGTTATCATGATCTTGAGGCTCGGGGTGAAGAACGTGTCACCCCTGGGCCAAGCCAACCGGGAGGCGAAACGGTCATGCCGAAACGCGCGCTGTCCATGGTGATATGGCAATTGCTACGACGGGCTGTGATCGGCCTGAGCGTGCTACTCCCGTTCCCGGCGATGGATCTCTGGGCTGCCACCGGCGTCACGGTCACCGGAGAGACGAACCGCCCCTCGGTGAACACATTCGTCAAGGGCGAGGCCGTCAACCTGAAGTTCACGGTGGCTGAACTGGCCCGTCCGGACATGCTCCGTGTCGTGATCAAGGACGAAGACGGGCAAGTCGTCGCGTCTCGTTCGCTGGAAATTGTCAAATCCGGGACGGTGAGCATGGAGATTCCCGGCGACCGTTTCGGCTTCTTCCGCGTGGAAGCAAAGCTGTCGGCCGATGGGGCAACCCTGCCGGCCATCGGAACCCGTGGGGCGGGTTTCCTGACGTATGCCGTGGTGCCCGACCCCGAAGCTAGACCGCTGCTTCCCGACGTGGACACCCGGTTCGGGCTGCAGGGCTCCTCGGCGCTTGCGTATCCCTACCTGGGCGCGCGCTGGGTGCTCAGCGGCTATGGCTGGGGCAGCCTCGAGCCGAAGGCCCCCGGCCAGTACGACGGCAGTCCCGAGCGAGGTCCGACGATCTCCTACAAGGGCAAGCCGTGGATCACTTACGATCTGCCGACCTTGTACCTGAGGCCACCATCCTGGTCCCGCGACGGCAAGAAATATGGCCCGGTATCCCCGGCACATGAACAGGACTGGGCGCGGTACGCGGCAAAGGTCGCGAAAGCCTACGCTCAGAGCCATGCCGATCGCACCCGAAACGTCTATCAGATCACATGGGAGCCCGACCGGAACTGGGACAACTGGGATGGCGATGATGCCAGTCTGGTCCGGATCCATGAAGTCGCTTACAAGGCCATCCATGAGGCCGATCCCAGGGCCGAGGTGATCGGCCCGGCAATCAGCCCCATGTGGGCGATCGCGGGTGATTACGGCCGCTACGGCAGCGAAGCGCGCGGCTTTCTCGATGCCGGAGGCGGAGCCTTCGTGGACGGCTTCGCCATCCATCCTTACTTCGATGAAGCGACCGGCGCCAAGAAGCATGCCTGGCTGGGAATCAACCGGCTCAACTGGCCATCGCAGTTCCGCGCACGGATGAACAAGTTCCTGACCGTCTGGCGTCTGGCCAAGGGCTCGAACGCGCGATTCTACGGAACCGAGGTGGGGCTCGTGCTCCTGAACGAAGAGAACTGGAGCGGTCCAGAGCTGCTGCACCAGGCGCGGTTCGACGTCATCCAGTTCCTCGAATTTCTGGGCCTGGGGGCGGAGCTCAATTTCGGTTTCTATGACGTCGACTGGGACATCGGCAAGAACACCTTCGAGAGGGGCCAGCACCGGGGCTATTACTACAACCTCGACAAGGTGGGATGGGGCCCGAAGATCATCAGCCCCAAGCCGGTTGCTCCGGCGTACGCCGCCTGTAGCTGGTTCCTCGAGGGGCACGCCTCGCGCGGACCGATCGCCGGGCTGCTCGGCGAATCCTATGGCTATATCTTTCAGCGCGGTAACGACACGGTTCTCGCCGCCTGGGACTCCGCCACGACGCATGAAGTGGCGCTCGACGTCGCGCCCATCAAGACGCCGATGGTCGCGATCTACGACTGGATGGGCAATCGCGTGGCGTCCAGGGCCGTATCCGAAGGCCGCGCCAAGGTCACGCTCGGTCCTTCGCCTGTCTACGTCAAGGGAGACATCGCCCCTTCCACGGCCGCATCGCGGCGGTGATGCGGGCTGGCGACCCTCATGTCTTGCACAGTCCGTCATCCGGCAGTGGTCTGAACGACCTGGTTCACCGACAACGCAAGCGACCGCAGGCTCAGCTTCGATGAAAGCCTTCCGGAACCAACCGGGCCGGTCAGGGCTCGGTTGTTTCCCAAAATGTAAAGAGATCGCCATGAGGCTCATTAGACTGGCTCAATAGACGGCGATGTGCCAGCTCGATCTCGACCTGGCCGCCGGCCTTGGTCACCAGCGTCGTTCGGAGCTTGTTCGGTTCTGCCTGCAGCCCATCCTTCGCGATGTCCTTGGACAGATCGCAGTCGAGACGCAAGACGTGGTCCAGGGAACTCTTGACGGCGGATGAGGCCGAGACGCCGGTGATCCGCTCTGCTTCACGATTCAGGTACATGATGTAGCCCTCGTGGTCCGAGGCGATGACCGCGCCGGCCACGCTTGAGAGCATTGCTTCCAGTAGTTGATTTTTCTGTCTGAGCTGCTGTTCGCGGCGATGGCAGTGCACGGCCGTTTGGATCAAGACCTTGACCTCTCGGGGGTTGAATGGCTTGAGGATGTAGCCATAGGGCGCTGTCGCCAGCGCCCTGGCCACCAGGTCGCTGTGGGCAAAAGCCGTCACGTAGACAACCGGTGTGTCGAACCGCTTGCGGATGATGCTCGCGGCCTCGATTCCGTCCATCTCCGTTCTCAGACAGATGTCCATGAGCACCAGGTTGGGCTGGTGTTGCTCGCAAAGGGCGATGGCCTCCTCGGACGAGGCGCACATGCTCTTCACCTTGAAGCCCATGGTCTCGAGTCGATCCTTGAGCTCCTCGGCGATCATCCACTCGTCTTCGACCACGAGAATTTCGATGGCCTGCCGCAGGTCGTCTCCTTGAACGATCGGGGGAGCAATCATGGAAGGACTCCTTCGCCGTTGCTACCTCTGCTGATCGGCAAATCGAGGCGAAACGTAGTGCCACCGTTGCGGTCGATCTTGAGATGGCCACCGATATGACGGACGATCCCGGCGATCATCTTGATGCCAAAGCCGCCCCGCTCGGGCGTCATGTCCGGGGGAAGACCGACACCGTCGTCGCTGATCTCGAGGATCAAACGGTTTGAGCTGGCGGTGGCGCGGATTGCCAGGGTTCCAGACCGGCCGTCCGGAAACGCGTGCTTGACGCAATTGGAGACGAGCTCGTTGACGATCAGGCCGAACTGAACAGCGTCATCCATCGGCAGACTGACGGGTTCCAGGTCAAGCTTCAGGTTGATCGGCTGGCCGGTCAGCGCGTACGTCTCGAGCAGGTGGGTGGCCAGTTCACGAAGATACGCCGCGAAATCGACCGAGGAGAAGTTGTTGGAGGCATAAAGCCGTTCATGGACCCTGGCCATGGAGAGAACCCGCTCCCGGCTTTCGAGAATGAGACCCGCACTGGCGGGCTCCATCGGCTGCTGGGACTGAAGGTAGAGCAGGCTGGCGACGACCTGGAGGTTGTTCTTGACACGGTGATGGACTTCGCGGAGCAGCACCTCCTTCTCCGCGAGCGAGGCGCGGAGAGCTTCCTGATCCTGCCGCTGCCGGGTGATGTCCTGAACCTGGCCGACAAAGAAGAGCGGGGCTCCGTCCTGGTTTCGTACAAGCCCGGCGCTCACCTTCGCCCAGACGATCTGACCGTCGGGGCGGACGTATCGTTTGTCCATGATGATATGCGGATGGTCCTCCTCGAGCGCCGCGCGAATCTTCTCACGCCTTGGAGCCAGGTCATCGGGGTGAGTCAGCTCGCGCATCGTCAATGACCGCAATTCGTCTTCCGTGCGGCCCACCATCTTGCAGAATACAGAGTTGACTTGAAGCAAACGATCCTCCAGATCCGTGACAACCATCCCGCATGGGGATCGCTCGAAAACGCTCCGGAAGCGTGCTTCGCTCTCTTTCAAGTGGGCCTCGGCAAGTTTCCGTTGCGTGAGGTCGCGCGACACGATCACGACCCCTTTAAGAACCTGGTCGTCGGAGATCATGGGACGCGCGCTGATGGAGTAACATGCATCCGTATCAGGTGTCAGGCCGCGAACGACGACCTCGACATCATTGACCGGCTCGCCCTTGAGTGCCCGGATCGCCGGAATCATGTCGGCCGAGAATGGCGTCCTACCGTCTCCTTGATACAAGGTTCTGCTGTTCAGCACCTCTTCCAATGACTTACCATCAAGCTCGCTGCCAACCGTCTGTCGCATCGCGGGATTGTTCATCAGGAACTCGCCCTTGGGGCCGTGCACGGCGACTGCGTCTCCCATCTGGTCGAGGATCATCTCGAGTAGCCGGGTCTGCTCCTTGAGAGCCTCCTGGGCTTTGAGGCGTTCCGTGACGTCGATGCCGATTCCACCGACGAAGGCGTGTTCGTGCCGGTCGACAAACCGGAACTTCGTATCGAGAAACCGGCGTCGCTCACCGTTCGCAAGATCGTAGTTTTCGAGGACTTGCGTGGGGACTCCCGATTCCAGAATCGCCAGGTCGTTGCGACGATACTCGTCGGCGTGATCGAATTGCAGCTCATCGTCGGTCATTCCCAGGACCTGAGGTTCCTCGAGCTGAAAGAGAAGCACATAGTGCTTTGTTGATGTAGGTATATCGTCCCTCTTGATTCTTCATCCAGGCCAGTAAGGGGCTATTGTTCATGAACAGATGAAATCGCTCCTCGCTCTCCCTCAGCGACCGCTCCACCTCACGAAGCCTGGTGACGTCGATCGCGGCACCGCCGATGAGCGGCTCGCCCCCCGGGCCGGGAATCGTGAATTTCAGGGTGATCAGCTCCAGGAGCGAACCGTCGGGCAAGGCGAACTGCTCGTTCAGCTCGACCGGCCCGGAAGAATTCAATGCCAGCCGGTCACCAGCGGCTCGATTCGCGCCGATGGCCTCGCCGAACAGCTCTTGAATGGTCCTGCCGAGGATCTGGTCCGCAACCAGCCCGGCCATCTTCTCGAAATGCCGGTTCACGAATTCAAGCCGCCCGTCGGCTTTCTTGATCCAGGTGGCAAGAGGAATCTGGTCCATGAACCGCTGGAACCGCTCCTGGCTTTCCTTCACTGCAACCGCGCGGTCCTCGGCTTCCTTTCGGCTCGCTCGCAGAGAAGCGACCAGGAGGACAATGGGTATGTTGACGAAGATGAAGAGCCCAAGACCCAGGAGATTGTCAGCACCCTGAATCTGCAAGCTGCCTCTCGGCGGTACAAAGAAGTAGTCCGCCGCCAGTGCGCTGAGCGCGAGGCTGAAGAGGGAAGGGCCGAGCCCGCAAATCCAACCCGCGACCATGATCGCGAGGAAATATGTCGAGTAGATGGAGTGATTGCCCAAGACTGGGTCGAGGGCGGCTCGCGCGATCGTGGCAAACGCCACGAGCGCGAAAACCCCGGTGTAGTGTTGCCAGTGAGCCTGCATCGACACGGGCATGCTGTTGTTGTGTTCTAATTCGAGGAAGCGGGGCCACGGGCGCGAGGCTGCCATGCCACGGGCGCGAGGCTGCTATGCGTCAGTGGTTCCGAAGATACGGCTCAGGAGGGGGTGGATGGCATAACCAACGAGGCTTCTTGGCTCAGAAAGCCGGATGTTATTGCGATCGTTTTTGAAGAGACAAGGTAAGCGCGGCTTGAATCGGGGCAGCCACGGCAATGCGGCGGGAGCCTTCATCTACTCCGGCTTCATTCTAGCTCCAGACTGGTGGTACGCAAAAGAAATTCCGGACGAGAGGTGCTTTTCTAAGCGAAATTGAAAGTGTCGGAGGACGGGCCGAAATCGCCACGATGGTAGTAGGAAACAAGAATCAACAGTGGACGTCGATCGGCTGCCGGTTCAAGCCCGTATCCGGCGATGCTGACTGCTTGGCAGACAATCCCCAAGCAGACAGGAGCCTCGCTTCGCTACGCGCCCCCGGTTCATGGCTCGCCTAATCTGAGCGAATGGACGAGTTCCGTGCGTCTGCGTCCCGCGATGACGTAGATTGTGATGAGATTGTAATGAATTCTCCCATCCCATTGCTTCAATGGCGATGCAGAGTCAGAGTCGATCTCACGATCGCCGCCATAATCACGCCAGGTTGAGTTGCCATGAAGGTCCGAAACGGTCCTTGACCCAGCCGAACCTGGTGCTGAAGCCGTAATTGTCCAGCGGCATCAAGACCTGTCCACCGGCCGAAAGCCGACTGAAGGCCTCCTCGATTTCTGCTTCGCTGGCGCAATCGACAAACAAGGAAATCGATGGAGTGAAGGTAAAATCATGTTTTATCGGGCTGTCAATGCAGTGGAACTCTTGCCCGCAAAGAATGAAGGTCGCAATCTTGACGGTGCCTTGCGCTCCGATATCACCGGGCCCGTAGCGCTCAACCTGCGTGATCTCCGACCCTGGAAAGAGCGAGACGTAGAAGTTCATGGCCTCTTCGGCCACTCCCTCGAACATGAGATGCGTGGTGACCTTGCGTGCCATCGTGATCTTGCCCCCTTGAAAGTATCTGCCCGCCCGTCAGGCCGCTACGGATCCGTCGAGCGTACCACACGTGCAGATCTCTGTGCTTTCGTGCGATCGCCTCTTCAGGTTAACATCGGGCTCAATGCGGGTCACCCACCAGCACAAAAGCACCGCGGTCATGGGGGTGAACATAGGGATGGCCGTCACCAGGACAGGCGACATCGCTCGATCCCGTCTTTGCCTGTTTCCGCTGCTCCGCACCCTTGAACCAGTCCTCGCCAGCCGATAGTCTCACCGCCAACTTGACGACTTCCTCACGAGTTGGCCGCGGAGCCAGCCGAGCTTGCCGTTTAGCCGGGGTCACGAGTGGAACCAGCCAGTTCGAAATCCGCACCGCGGACCAATCACACGCCACGGCGAATTCTCATCGCGACGTGGGGTTCCCTTGGCGACTTGCACCCATACGTCGCTCTCGCGCTGGGATTGCAGTCGAGGGGCCACGAGGTGGTCCTGGCTGCGGCAGAATGCTATCGGCGGAAACTCGAAACACTCGGACTTGGCTTTCGGGCCGTGCGACCGGATTGCGCGTGGTTAGATGATCCGGTTGTGGTGCGACGGCTCACGCATCCGCGCTGGGGAATGATCCGCGCTGCGCAACTACCATTGATAAGCTTGCGCGATTCGTACGAAGACACCCTCGCCGCGGCCCGAGGGAACGACCTGCTTGTCAGCAATATGGCCGCCTATGCAACCGGCATCGTGGCCGAGAAGACAGGCATCCCATGGGTCTCGGCCATGCACATTCCGACGGGGATTTTTTCCGCATACGATCCGCCGCTCATCCCCGGATTTCCGGAATTTTCCAAACGACTGCGCGGCCTTGGGCCATGCTTCTGGGGACCTTTTGGACGATCGGTCAACCGGCTGGCGAGCGGGTTGGGTCGGCCCTGGCATCGTTTACGGAAAGAGATCGGACTGCCACCCGCGCGTGGCTTCAATCCGCTCACCGAGAGCCATTCTCCCGTCTTGCATCTGGCCCTCTTTTCACGATGGCTGGCCGACAAGCAACGCGACTGGCCGGCTCAAACCGTCGTCACGGGGTTCCCCTGGTTCGACCTTGATGGCGAATCCGAGTTGCCACGGGAACTGGCGCGGTTCCTGGATGATGGCGAACCGCCGCTCGTTTTCACGCTTGGTACGGCAGTTGTCGCGGACGCCGGGCTGTTTTACCACCACAGCGCTGAGGCGGCGAAACGGTTGGGTCGTCGGGCCGTCCTGCTCGTCAGGAACCCGCGGATTGTTCTACCTGTGCTGCCACGGGGCGTCATGGCTTTTGACTACGCTCCCTTCTCACAGCTTTTCCCCCGCGCGGCTGCTATCGTACATCACGGTGGGATCGGCACCACCGGCCAGGCCATGCGCTCAGGTCGTCCTTCCCTGGTGATGCCATGCGCCTGGGATCAGCCGGACAACGCCGAGCGCGCAGCGCGGCTTGGCATCGCTCGAACCATCACCCGAAACCATTATGAACCCACGCGCGTTGTCGCGGAACTCAGGCTGCTGCTGGAGAATCCGGCTTACACGCAACGAGCCGGCGAAATCGCAACGAAGGTACGACAGGAGGACGGAGTGACCTCGGCCTGCGATGCACTCGAAGCACTGTTCCAAACCGGGAGCCAGGCGGCAGAAATATGACTGGTTCAATCGGTCCTGCTCCATCGGACGTCATCCTCAGCGCGATCCATCGCGGCGACAGGACCATCCGGATTGCCTGCAACGGTTCGCATTTTCCACTGGCTCCCCCACAGGTCGGCCCGACCACGCCCGGTCAGTGCGTGGCCAGGGTCTCCAGAATCGCACCGAGGGCGGGCTTGGGGTTGAGGGCCCGGTCCCAGAGCAGGGGGTGATTGGTGCGGCCGAAAACCGGGTAGGTGTTGAGCCACGAGGCTCCGTCATTCGTCCCCCACAGGGTGACACGCGTCACCACGCCCCGGTGCCGCAGGACAACCCGGAAGATCCGCTGGTAGTAACGGGCCTGCGCAACGGCCACCGGGATCGGCAGTCCGCTCCGGTAGGGGTCGGCTCCACCTTTCTCGCGGGCGTTGATGTCGGCGCCGCGAACGCGCCGTGGCAGGACGTCCACGTCCAGTTCGCTGATCACAACTTTCACGCCCTCGCCACCATAGGCCTGGATTGCCTGGTCCAGCCGGTCCGGATCGTCGGGTTCATCCAGCCCCAGGTGGCACTGCATCCCGACCGCGTCGAGACGTATGCCCCTGGCCTTGAGCTCACGGATCAGGCGAATCGTCCTCTCGCGCTTCCCGGTGTACTGGTTGCCGTAGTCGTTGTAATACAACTGGGCGCCCGGGTCGGCCGCATGCGCGAACTCGAATGCCTTGACGAGGTAGTCGTCGCCGATCGCACGCCGCGCCGGTGTATCGCGGAGATACTGGTTGTCCTCGTCGCTGATCGCCTCGTTGACGACGTCCCAGCCGACCACTTTCCCCTTGAAGTGACCCACGACCGCGTCGATGTGGTCCTTGAGATTCTTCAGTGCCTCGTCGCGCGGCAGCGGCTTGCCGTTCGGCCCCCGGAACATCCAACGAGGCGACTGGCCGTGCCAGCAGAGGGTATGCCCCACCACCTTCATGCCGTGTTGCTGAGCGAAGGCGACGATCCTGTCGGCCGCGGCGAAGCGGAACAGGCCCGGCTGCGGCTGGAGGCTTTCGGCTTGAATTCGTTCTCCCCGGTCAGGCAATCGAATTGCTGCGCGACCAGCGCAGCGAGCTTCGGGTCGTCAAGCTGTCGGGACATGACCGCCGTGCCGATGAGGAACTGGCCGTTCACCGCGAGCCGCAGCGTCCTGGCCGACGTGTCGTTTGTGCTTGTATTCTTTGTCACGCCCGGTGCCGTGCCGGCGGATTCCCGGGCAGTCACGCCGTTTTGCCCGGACGCTTCGTTCCCTGCGACCGTGACCACGATCGTGGCGGCCGAAAGCAGCGCGAATGCCACTGGCGGCAAGTAGCGAAAGCATGAACGGTCCACGGCAGTCACCTCGGGTATCCTTCCATCGAAGAAGAGCTTGCTTCAGATACGATCGAGTCTCGCCTAACGCCAATACCGTTGAATGAGCCACAAGTCATTATGCTGGAGGCATTTCTGGCTCCCTCTCCCCTTGCGGGAGAGGGTCGGGGCGAGGGGGATGGGGGCACCACCGATGGCTTGGTTCACAGACTCTGGCCGAATGAATCACCCCTCTCCCTACCCTCTCCCGCAAGGGGAGAGGGTGAATTAAGTCTCGACCTCCCAGGGCTTTACGGTTCATTCAACGGTATTGCGCCTAACGCCTCGGTGGCGAATTGCCGACGATCGGCTCAGGAAATCGATGACCTTACGGAGTTTAGCTTGACCGGGGCCGGTATCAAAGAAGTCTGCTCCGCGTTTGTCAGAAATTTGGATTGCGAAAAAGATCGCCGGATCGGAGGACAGCGACTCTCCTTCTCCGCCAGCCCGGCGATGCGTCTGAAAATCCTCGACGCGGCCCGGTGAGCTGTCAACCTACGACTGCAACAGTCGCAGCGGGGGTTACGATGCCAACGGAAGAAAAACAACGATCGTCATCAAATCGACTGATCGGTAGAATGACGGAGCAGCCACAAGCTGGGCTGGCTCGAGCCATCGCGACGAGTCGGTAGCACCATCAAGGAGCCAGGATGATCGGCTCATCCGCCTCGATACGTCTGCTCTTGCCACTGATCGCGCTTTTCAGGCCTCGGCCCCGAGCACCCTCGCCCGGTCGGAAAGTTCACCGGCCCGTCGATCCCCGATCCGCCGTTTCAAAGAGCCCCCTGGACCGCCACTCCGACGAAGCTCCCCCGCTTCCTCGTCTCCGCGGCCTCGGGGCTGTTCGAGCAAGGCATGGCCGACCCACGCGGCTGTGCGTACCGCGAGGTCGAGATCGCTGACGGGCTTATCTTCAAGACGCGGGGGTTCGTCCTGCCCGAGCGGCCGGGCGTCCCTGGCCGGTTTGCCGTGAGCTGGACGGCGTGATCGAGCCGGTCTCGTCGGGACCCGGACAGATGAAAAAACAACCCTCCGATCACAAGCCTCGAGCACTGTCCGCGCCGCGCATGACGCAGCCCGAAGCCATGAAGACGAAGTCGTACGTTTATGGCGTCGAGACGTTGAACGGCTTTGATGCATGGGCGCTTTTCGAGGCGTGCGCCCTCGGCGACATGCCGAAGGTGCGAGCTCTCCTGGAAAAGGATCCGCGTCTCGTCAACGCGCAGTTCTGGTACCAGTTTCCGATTCACATGGCCGTTCGCGCGGGGCGTGCCGAGATCGTCAAGCTGTTGCTGGATCAGGGTGCCGACCCGGGTCAGTCGCGCTTTACCTACAATTCATGGGATAAGTTGCTTCTTTGCGCCAGAGAGCGTGGGTATCGCCAGATCGAGTCACTGCTCCGGCGGGCGATCCAGAAACGGTTCAGCTACGCGCCCGAGTTCGAAGTGCTCAAAGAGTCGATCATCGCCAGGGATTGGCGAGAGATTGAAGCGATATTGCGGCGGGAGCCGATCCTGGCGCGGAAGAGCGACGCACTTGGCAACAATGCCCTTCATTGGAGCGTCCTGACCCGTCAATTGCGGCTGATCGAGCGCTTCGTGGAACTCGGAACACCGATCGACGCGCAACGTGCCGATGGCCAGACTCCGGTGCTCCTGGCAGTCAACGGCGCCACCGATTACTGGTATCGCAGTACGCGGGGCCGGTCCCATCCTTCGCTTCGAAACGCGTCCGTGCTGGTTGGCAGCCTGCTCGCCCACGGAGCGAGTTACACCATGTCCGTGGCGTCCGCCGTTGGCGATCAGGAACGCGTCGAACAACTTTTGCGCAAGGATATCGGCCTGGCCAGGCGTCTCGACTCGGCGCGCGTCAGCCCGCTGTCCCATGCGGCGCGCGAAGGCCATCTGCACATTGTCCGCCTGTTGCTCGAACACGGCGCCGATCCGAATGCCCCGGAGGACCTCGCTCCCCAAGGCCGGGCGCTGTTCGAGGCCTGTTGCGCGAATCACCTGGAAGTCGCCGAGTTGCTGCTCGAACACGGTGCCAATCCCAACGCCGGCGTGGATTCGAGCGGATGCTGTCTCACGATCGGAGAGGTCTACCACGGCGAAAAAGCAAAGCCTCTGCAACAGATTCTGCGACGGCACGGGGCATACACGCCGCCCTACGCGATGAACGCGCGGCAGATGAAGCAGGCGATTCGCGACAATCATGAAGTTGTCCGCCACGAGGAATTCCTTGGCAGTGTGATACGGCTGCGCGTCGGGGCATTGCTCGATCTTTGTCTGGATTCCGACCCGACGGTGCCGGATCGCCTCGATTGCCGGGATGTGATCATTTCTCCGAGACCGCGCGCGCTGGTGGGCAAACTGCTGGCGCGCGGACTTGACCCGAACCGACCGAACTGGCTTGGCAAGACGTTTCTCCACGTCTGCGCCGAGATTGGTGATCGGTCCACCGCGGCCGTCTTGCTCGACGCCGGCGCGGACATCAACGCCCGGGACCATGAATTCCAGGCGACGCCTCTGGCCGCCGCGGTTCGAGGATCCAGCGACCCCGACCTCAAGCACGCAGGCCGGACACGCCGGATGGTCGAGTTCCTCTTGAATCGCGGTGCCGCAACCAATCTGCCCGGCGACGAACCGTGGGCCACGCCGCTGGCGTGGGCGGCACGGCACAGCCACAGCGAGATTGTCGACTTGCTGAAGCAGCACGGCGCGACGTGAGTCGGTGATCGCGATCACGGCACGGCAAAGGTGTGCTTTTCTGGGCACGGGTAGACGAGAGAGTCAGAGCTCGGAAGGAGAGCCAACGTTACCGTTTGGTGCACAAAATGCCTTAATTTGGAAATCCTATAAAACCGGTTTATTCTGACCTGCTGTAGTGGTACAATGCTTGCAGATTAGAGCGATGTGGCACCGAATCCCTGTGGGCCGTCCAATGCGAACGTGTTCCGCGTAGGTTCTTTTGGACGGCACGCCGCGCCGGAGCGGGACGGAGTTCCAGGTGGACTGTTTCCAACATTCTCGATCCGCAGCACCGGCTGAGGCGGTCAAGTTTAGTCAGGCCGAGTGTTCAATGAATGGCTCCTTCGTCGTTGTGGGGGTCGGGGCTTCGGCCGGGGGTTTGGAGGCCCTCAGCAAGCTGCTGGCGAACCTGCCGCAGAATCCTGGCGTGGCCGTCGTGGTCATCCAGCACCTCGATCCCCACTACGAGACGAAGTTGAGTACCTTGCTCTCCCGGGTGACGAAGATGCCGGTTCTGGAGGCACAGCAAGATCTGGCGGTACGTCCCGACCACGTCTATGTCATTCCCAAGAACACGACGATGACCATCGCGCAAGGCAATCTGAGGCTTTCGCCCAGAGATGATTCGCACGGCTTGCACCTGCCGATCGACCAGTTTCTGAAGTCGCTTGCGAAGGACCGGCAGTCGGCCGCGATCGGTGTGATTCTCTCGGGCACAGGCTCCGACGGCACTCTGGGGATGGAGGAAATCAAGGCCGAGGGAGGAATCACCTTCGCACAGGACGAGTTATCCGCGAAGTACACGGGCATGCCCGAGAGCGCGGCCCGAAGCGGCTGCGTCGATCGGGTGCTGCCGCCCGATCAGATTGCCCGCGAGCTGTCGAGAATCGGCCAGCACCCCTACGTGGCCGCCGACAAGACCGCCGAGAAGAAGGAGGCCGCGCTCAACCTGGACGAGGACGTTAACTTCAGGAAAATCCTGGAGATCCTCCGGTCCGCATTCCGTGTCGACTTCAGCGCCTATCGAGATACAACCGTCAGACGGCGGATCATGCGCCGCATGGTGCTTCAGAGGAAGGACAGCTTCGCCGACTATGCCCAGCAGTTGAGGCAAGATCGCGGCGAGGTCGAGGCACTGTATCAGGACATCCTGATCAATGTGACCAGCTTCTTTCGTGAACCTGAGAGCTTCGAGGCCCTCAAGGAGTGCGTCTTCCCCGCGATTCTCGAGGCAAAAAGCCCGGACACGCCGATCCGCGTCTGGGTGCCAGGCTGCTCCACGGGCCAGGAAGCCTACTCGCTGGCCATCGGCGCTCCTGGAATTCCTGGACCAGCAGCCAGTCCGACCGGCGATCCAGATCTTCGCCACCGACCTGAGCGAGAACGGCTCGCTGGTCAAGGCCCGTCTGGGGGTTTATTCCGACAACATCGAGGCCGCGGTGTCGCCCGAGCGGCTCCGCCGATTCTTCTCCAAGGAACAAGCAACTTATCGAATCCACAAGTCGGTCAGAGACCTGTGCGTCTTCGCCAGGCAAAACGTGGCGGCGGACCCGCCGTTTTCTCATATTGACCTGATCAGTTGCCGCAACGTGCTCATCTACCTCACCCCCGCGCTTCAGAAGCGGGTCATCCCGACCTTCCACTTCGCCTTGAACCCGACCGGTTTTCTGCTCCTTGGGGCCTCGGAGACGGTCGGTCCATTCACGAACCTCTTCGGGATGATGGACGCGAAGTGCCAGATCTTCAACAAGAAGGCGACAGGAATCCGGCAGTATCCCGACTTTTACGAGAGTGACCTGTCACCGAGGGATTCGCTCGCCTCGAAAGACATGCTGCCGCCCACCACTAAAGTGGACTGGCAGCGGGCGGCCGACCGAGCCGTCCTGGGGGAGTACTCACCTTCCGGGGTGCTGGTCAACGACGACCTGGACATCCTCCAGTTCCGCGGTGAGACGGGCCGATACCTTACGCCCGCTCCCGGAGACCCGACCCTCAACCTTCTCAAGATGGCTCGCGAAGGCTTGATGCTGGAACTTCGCGAAGTCCTGAGCGAGTGCAGGACGACGAACGCCACGGTGCAGCGAGCCGGCGTCCAGATCCGTTCCGACGGGGCAATCCGGGAGATCGACCTCAGAGTGCTCCCTGTGAATCTGCCCGGCCTTGGCGAGCGCTGCTTTCTCGTGTTATTCGAGGAGCCCAAACACGAATCATCGGCCGAGTCGGGGACGACCGGTGCTCCGCGTTTCGCCAGTCCGGGCCACTGGTTGCCGAAGTGGCTACAGCGCACCGTACCACCCGCGACGGCTTCCCCTCCAGCCAGGCTGTCCCGGGACGAGCTAGAAATCGACCGATTAAAGCGAGAGCTCGCCGCGATGCGCGAGTACCTTCAGTCCGTCATCGAACAACAAGACGCCGTGAACGAGGAACTCAGATCGGCCAACGAGGAGAGTCTGTCGAGCAACGAGGAACTCCGCAGCACCAATGAGGAGCTGGAAACCGCGAAGGAAGAGCTTCAATCCGTCAACGAAGAGCTGATGACGGTGAACGATCAGCTCCAGACCCGGAATCTGGAATTGACCAAGCTCAGCGACGACATGACCAACCTGCTCGGCAGTGCCAAGGTCCCGATGGTAGTCGTCGGCGCCGATCTGCGAATCCGGAAGTTCACGTCGGTGGCCGGTAAACTTTTTGATCTCGAGCCGACCGACGTGGGATGTTTCATCGGCCATCGCCAACTGAAAGTCGATATCACGAATCTCAAATCCATGATCGAAGAGGTGATCGAACGGGTTCAGACCCAGGAAAAAGAAGTCCGTGACAGCGACGGCCGCTGGCATCTGCTCCGGATCCGTCCCTACTGGACCTCGGACAACCGGATTGACGGCGCCGTCGTGGTGCTGACGGATATCGACGAAGCCAAGCACGCCCAGTTGGATCTGCTCGAATCGGCTGAGTATGCCAGGAGCATCGTGGAGACGATCAGGGAGCCACTGCTCATCCTCACCGGCGACCTCAAGGTCAAGTCGGCGAATCAGTCCTTCTACACAACGTTCCGGGGCAAGCCCGAGGAGATACTGAACAACTTCCTCTATGACCTGGGAAGCGGGGAGTGGGACATTCCCCCTCTGCGGAGACTGCTGGAGGAGGTGCTCGCCAGAGAACGCACGATCGAGGAATACGAGGTCGAGCACGATTTCCCCTTGATCGGCCACAAAGTGATGCTGCTCAACGCCCGCCGGGTGTCTTTGCGGGACAGTACGCAACCGCTGATTCTCCTGGCGATCGAGGACGTGACCGAGCGCCGTCGGGCAGAGGCGGCGTTGCGGCACAGCGTCGATCGGTTCCGATTTCTGGCCGAATCAATACCCCAGATTATCTTCACGGCACGGCCCGACGGCGGCGTCGATTACTTCAACCAGCACTGGTCCGACTTCACCGGCCTCTCCTCGGAGTCCGTCGAGAACAGGAACTGGACCAGGTTCGTCCATCCCGACGACGCTGAGGAAACTCTTCGCGAGTGGCAACATTCCATCGAGACCGGCGAGCCGTTCGACCACGAACACCGGTTTTTGCGATCTGACGGCAAATTCGCCTGGCACCTCAGCCGGGCAAACGCGCTTCGCGATGCCGGAGGCAGTGTGCTGATCTGGACCGGATCGAGCACCAATATCGATGAACAGAAAACGTCCGAAGTCGCATTTCAAGAAGCCGACCACCACAAGAACCAATTTCTGGCGATGCTCGCCCACGAGCTCCGGAATCCGCTGGCCGCGCTCGATTGCGGTCTGTCGCTGCTGGGAGGCCAGGACCACGAGAGCGACCGCCTCTGGGCCTTGACAATGGCCGAGCACCAGGTTCAGCTCCTGACCCGTATGGTGGACGACCTGCTGGACACCTCTCGGATCACGCGCGGATCTTTGAATTTGCGGAAACAGCGAGTGCGGCCCGCCGAAGTCATCGAACGAGCCGGGGAAACCGTTAGACAAATTGCTGATGCCCAGGGGATCGACCTCCAGATCGCAATACCCGCGGACTTACCGCAGCTACACGGAGATCCAGCCCGGCTCGAGCAGGCCGTCTCTAACCTCCTGACCAATGCCATCAAGTTCACACCACGGGGCGGAAGGATCGATGTCATCGCCCGACTTGAGGGAAGCGACCTCGTCTTGATAATTCGCGATAACGGGATCGGAATTGCCCCGGATTTTCTGCCCCATGTCTTTGAGCCTTTTATGCAGGTGGATACATCGCTTGTGCGCGGACGCGGGGGGCTAGGAATTGGCCTCACACTGGTCAAGGCCATCATTGAACTGCACAACGGCTCGGTCGAGGCACATAGCCCAGGCTTGAACCTTGGTAGCGAGATCGTCGTAAGATTGCCCACCGTCACGGCGGACGAGGTGGTCGGCTCGCCACCGCCGTCCGCCATTGATCGCCCGAGCCGCGAACTGCTCCAGGAAACTCGACGGAGGCGAGTCCTGATCGTCGAGGACAATCAGGACTATGCCCTGGGCGTGCGGCGTATGCTGCAATCCGCAGGCCATGAAGTCTTGATCTGCAATGATGGACGCGCAGCGCTCTCTCAAGCGATCGACTTTGGTCCCGAGGTGGTCCTCCTCGACCTGGGCCTGCCGGGGATGGATGGCTACGAAGTGGCTCGGAGAATGCGAGAAAACGAATCGCTCGCCCGGACGAAGATCGTCATCATCTCGGGCTATGCTTGCGAGGAAGATCGGCGTCGCTCAAAAGAAATCGGCGTCGATGAGCATCTGGCCAAGCCCGTACGTATTGTCGATTTGCTCCGGGTCATTTCGGATGATAAGCGCATGCCCACGGCATGAGCGGCGAGTCAACACGCCGCGGAGTGCTCACGCGATACCTGACCCGCGAACGAACGAAAGGATTTACATTGCAATCGTGAGGGGAGGGAGATACATTTCGATCGGGCCCCAGCACAGTTCAGACGGTTGAGAGTTCTACCGCAAAGGGCCGACGCGGCGAAATGCGGGTCACGCGTTCTCATCGACGACGCGTTCGCCAGGTTCACTTCAATGCCGAGATGCCAGCCGACACACGTCCATCGGGGGCGGTTGGTCTTTCGCGCGGTTCCATCTCTGTTCCAACTGGATCTCGGCGGAAAAACATACACACCCATCTACCCGTTGGAGGCGGCCATGCCCGAACTTGAGCTCGGCACTGACAATGTGACTTTCACGACAACGAACCTGTTCGGCGGGACCACGCTCATCGATCCATTCGGGCCACCGTTTCCTCCGTTTAGCGGGCAAGTCGTGCTGACCGTGCAGGCACAGTCGACCGAGGAGGAACTCGTGTGGGTTGACGGAATCTACGGCGTGGGGTTCGGCACGGAAAGTACGGGGGTCGTCGGCCAGGGTAGTCTGTTCGGGGTCCTCGGCCGGGTCGAAGGATCGGGCGAGCTTGCCCTCCCGCTCCAGGTCAACAATGCCGGGGTCTGCGGAGTCTCTCTCGGCGCGACCCCCACCGCGGGGGTATTTGGGCTTTCCGATAATGGCACGGGCGTCTATGGCCTCGCGGGCTACGATGAAGGTACGAGCGGTACCGGTGTGATAGGCGAATCGGGGACCGGTGTCGGCGTCCTTGGGGCTGCGTCGGGCGGGTTCGGCGTGATGGGAGTGGGAGCGTTCGCGGGCTACTTCCTGGGCGAGGTGCTCGTTGTCGGTTCGCTCACGGTTCTCGGGGCAGCGAAATCCGCGGCCGTCCCGCATCCCGACGGCACACTCCGCCGTCTCTACTGTGTGGAGAGTCCCGAGAGCTGGTTCGAAGACTTCGGCGAGGCGACCCTCCACGGCGGCAAAGCGCGGGTCGACCTCGACCCCGACTTTGCAGCGCTCATCAAGCTCGACCATTACCACGTTTTCCTGACCCCTTACGGCGATTCGGGGGGGCTGTTTGTGTCGGGGCGCGACGCGAAGGGCTTCGATGTTCATGAGCACGGCGGCGGCACCGGGCGGCTCGCGTTCTCATACCGGATCGTCGCGCGACGCAAAGACGTGACCCTCGATCGTCTCGCACCGTTCTCTCCGCCACCGGTTCCCGCCGGCCTGGCGGGCGACAGACCTGCCCGACAGCCGGGCCAGGCCACAAGGCGCTACCACCGCCCCATGCCCGCGCCGAAGCGCGGCGCGGCCCAACCTCCCACGGCTTGACCCGCGACGGTTTCTCGAGCGAAAACCTCGAAGCATCGCGCACGTGATTGGGCACGTCGGTCGGTCTAAATTGGAGACTTTGGCTTGTCGATTGCGTAGAGTGTTTTCCCAGGGCAGTATCGCCCCGGATGGAACATGCGACGCGAGACCGACCCGCCCGAAGGTAGCGGGCCTCGCTTAAGGTCAATACCGTTGAATGAACCGTAAAACCCTGAGAGATAGAGACTTATTTCACCCTCTACCCTTGCGGGAGAGGGTAGGGAGAGGGGTGATTCATTCGGCCACAGCCTGTGAACCAGGCCATCGGTGGTGCCCCCATCCCCCTCTCCCCGACCCTCTCCCGCAAGGGGGAGAGGGAGCCAGAAATGCCTCCAGCATAGTGACTTGTGGCTCCTTCAACGGTATTGCGCTTAAGGTCGACACCATCTGACGGAATTGACACGAAGTCATCCCGGCTCAATCTGAAGGGGAAGCGATGACGATTCGCGCGCGTTCGTGGCGACTGACGGCGGCTGCATTGCTTCTCGTTCCCTTGCCCGGCCTGACCGCTTCGAATCAAAAGCAACAAGTCGCGCCGAATCGGGATCAGATGCGCAGCATCCTGGCGCGTGGCCATGCGAATCGCGAGCAATGGCGGGCAACGAAGGATGAGGCCGCCAAGGATGCCCTGGATGAGTCTCTGCGGTCGATCCTGGGCCAGGCTCGTCTGGGACTCCAGGAGATCCCCACGGGTCGAGGGGACCAGGTCCGCTTCGTGCGAGTGGTTCTCAATGGGACCGGAGCGGGTTTCGACGCGGTTCGATTCCGGACCCCGGCCACGGGTGAGGAGTTCAATCTCCTCTGGGAAACGGTCATCCCGGGCAGCGATCAGACCAGGAATTTGCAGCAATGGGATATTGTGGGCGTTGACTCCCCCGCTCCCGTCGTCAACGGATTCAGCCGGCGGGACAGCTTCGACCTCCCAGGAGCCGGCTTCCCGGACGAGAACTACTGCGCCTCCTCACATATCGGAGGGGCGCTCAGGCCAAACTCGGAGTATATCCTCTGGTTCGACCTCATCAGGAGCGATCAGACCACTCCCGCCTTCGTTAAAGTCCGGCTGACGCCCGTCAGAGCGCTATCGCCCCCTCCGGCGATCGGGGGCCAGAAAGCGCGAAGCACGTTCCAGACGTCTCTCAGGGCGCTCAATCAGCGTTACGACGCGGAGATGAAGACCCTTCGCAAGTCCTACCTCGCGGAACTCGACAAAGCCGGAAAGGCGGCCATTCAACGGCAGGACGCCCCCGAGGCCGAGCGCATTGTGGCCGAGAGCGACGAGATCCTGCGCGGCGAGGTCGCGACCGCCGGCCGGCGGGGATTCCGAATTCTGCGCGCCAGCTACGGCGTCGACGAGCGCTGGGCCGACGTGACCGACGAGCTCCGCCCGCTGATTCGTGGCAATGTCTTGAGGTTCGATCATGGCAAGGATATTACGTTCAAAGCCGACCCCGCTTACGGAACGCTGAAGCGCCTGATTATCATTTATGAGCTCGATGGCAACACGGGCGTTTCGATCACGACGGAAAAGCAAAGGGTCGAGCTGCCTCCCACGGCCCCGATCCTGGACCGAATTCCGCCGGTCGGGTCCTCTCAACCTTGAAAGGGACGGAAGTCATGGCGACGACACGCAAGACGCTGGCCCTGGCGGCGATGGTCTTGCTGATCTTCGCCGCGATCGGCTTGAACCGAGTGCCGGCAGACCAGGAGAGTCCCTCCCCGCGCGAAATACGTCTGGCCGTGGCGAAGGCCCACGAACTCCGGAGACGCATCACCAAGCTTGAAGGTCAGAATGCGAAGTCCGCCGCGGAAAAGGAGTTCCAGAAGGTCATCTTCGGATGCCGCGAGTCGTTTCCGGTGGTCGTCGCCGCGCCCGGCGACCGGGCGCGCTATACCAAGCTAAGTTTGAACTCCCGCGGCGGCGGCTTCGATGCGTTTCGCTTCCGCGTTCCCTCGGCTGGTCGGACGTATCAACTGTATCTGTCTTTCCTCTATCCCGGCACGAGCAAGACTCACAACATCGCGGCGCTCAACATCCTTGAGGTCAACGGTGAAGACTTGATACTCACTTATCCCGAGGTGAAGGAGGATGTCACGATCACCGGGATGAGGCTGCCCGACCCGAACTGGTGGAGTCAGTACCGGCTCTATGGGCGGAAACTCCAGGCCGGGCGGGAGTATCTCTTCTATTTCGACCTCAAGTCCGATGAGCCTTTTCCGATCTACGTGAGAGTTCGCATCGAACCGCTGGAGACGGCCGAGCCGCCTCAGTCCCCCGCCTTACAGGCAGCCCGGCGCACGTTCCAGTCCGCCATCGATAAGCTAAACGAGCGTTACGACGACGAGGCCAAGGCCACCCGTCGCAAGTATCTCGCGGAACTCGACAAGGCGAGCAAAGGGCTCACGAAGAAAAATGCTTCCCTGCGCCGAGAGCTTGCTGCGGAGGCCGATCGAACCAATCTCGGTGATTCCCAGGCCGGCGACCCGCGGGGCTTCCGCATCATCCGCGCGGAGATCGGGGTAGGTGAGCAATGGAACGATGTCACGGTGCCTGCCCGAAGTCTCATTCGCGAGAATCGACTGAAGGTCGACTCGCCCGAATACGACTTTCAGCCCGACTCGGCTTATGGAGTCAAGAAGACCTTGATCATCGTTTACACGGTCGACGGTAAGCCCGGAGTTTATGCCGCGCCGGCAGATCGAAAAGTCGACATCCCAGACCCAGCAACGACCCCCGCCAAGAAGTGAAGTGGGCAGGGCGTGCGGCCGGACGCAAGAAATGAGGCTTCACGAAGACGTCCACGTCGGTGGCCTGGGCTGGGGTTCCATGAAGTGCCGCTCGTGGAAGGTGTACCCTTGAGCCAGGCGGTGAGCCAAGGTTTCGGAATACTGAACTCCGTGGTGCCCGAAACACGGCCACTCGCCGGCTGTGGAACGTCGACGCAGCTCTGGCCCGAGCTTTACAGGGGGAGAGCTCGTAGCCGGGGGAATGTTATTCCTCGTTCTGCTCCCGCCGCGAACCGGATCAGGGCTTACCGTCGATCTTGTTGCGAACCAGCCAGCGGCAAGTTCACGACGCGTCGCCAGGTAATCGACGGCACGGATCAGGTCGAACGCGCGCCGGCCTGCAACGGGTTGGCCGAACAAGACCTGGTTGGCGACCAGGCGGAAGTTCTTGTCGTAACCTGGCTGGTATTTGCCGAGAGTCTCGCCGCGACCGCGCAGGTCCACCGCATTCGGCACTCTGGAAGGCTCCAACCCCCGGAAATCGTAGCATACCGTAGCATGTTGAACCTCAGGACGAAGACTGGATATCCGCCTCCGCCTGGCCAGACCGGAGCTTGAGGAGATCGGCGCACGCTTCACCCTTGCGGTCGCGCCGGCTGGCTCTTGTTGTTCCTCACGGTTTGGATGATCATGGATTGTTTGCGGGGGGATGCGGCTCAGGTCTAGTTTGGATCTCGAGGAGCACACGAATCCCCCGCGGCACCGACGCGGGTCGCTCGCGGGAGAATCAGCAGGAATGACGACGCGATGGCGGCTGAAGCCGTTTGATTCCGACCGGATCGCGTCGCTTTCCAGGGCCGCAGGAATCGCGCCGCTGACTGCCCAGATGATGATCAATCGTGGGATCGAAGAGCCGGGCGCTGCGCGGGCATTTCTTGAGGCCAAGCTCGGGCAACTGAACGATCCCGAGACGCTGCCAGGTGCTGCCGAGGCGGCGGAGCGGATTGTGAGGGCCATCCGCGAAGACCGTCCCATTGTCATCTACGGCGATTACGATGTGGACGGAGTCTGCGGCACCAGCGTCTTGTGGGCCTGTCTGCGGCTGGCCGGCGCGAGGCAGGTCAACTACTACATACCGCACCGGGTCGAAGAGGGGTACGGTGTTAACGCCGAAGCGGTGCGCAAGCTGGCGGAGGACTATGCGAGGCCGCTGGTGGTCACCGTGGACTGCGGCATCTCGGCCGTGGCCGAGGCGGAACTGGCACGCGAGCTCGGGATCGAGCTCATCGTGACCGATCACCACACGATTGGTGGCGAACTGCCCGCGGCCGATGTGCTGGTTCATCCCCGTCTGCCCGGCAGCAAGTACCCCTGCGGCGACCTTTGTGGCGCGGGCGTGGCATTCAAACTCGCCTGGCAAATTTGCAAAAGTTTTGGCGACGGCAAGAGAGCTTCACCGCACCTGCGCGACTACCTGGTGAGCGCTCTGGGACTGGTCGCGATGGCGACGGTCGCCGATGTGGTACCGCTCCATGGCGAGAACCGGATTCTGGTGCGGCACGGTCTGGCGGGCATCGCCGGGACGCCGACCGTCGGGCTGCGGGCGCTGATGAAGGTCGCCGGCTGCCTCGACAAGTCCCGGCTGACGACCGGAATGGTCGGCTTTGGCCTGGCACCGCGAATCAATGCGGCCGGGCGGCTCGAGCGGGCGATGAGAGCCGTCGAGATGCTGACGACCGAGGATTCCGAGCACGCGCGGCAGATTGCCGAGGAGCTTGATCTCATCAATACCCGGCGCCAGGAGATCGAGCGCGAGATCGTCGCCGAAGCTCAGGAAATGATCCGTGCCGAGGGGGGGTTGAAAGACCGGGGGGCGATCGTGCTGGGTCGGAAGGGCTGGCACCCCGGGGTGATCGGCATCGTCGCCAGCCGGCTTGTCGACTATTATCAGCGGCCCACGGTGATCGTCGCGTTTGGCGAGGCGTTGTGCCAGGGCTCGGCGCGATCCGTGAGCGGCTTCAATCTTTACGAGGCGATCCGCGATTGCTCCGAGGGTCTGATCGGCTTTGGCGGCCACGCCGCGGCCGCGGGCTTGAAGCTGACCGAGGGCCATTTTCCGATCTTCGCCCAGCGGTTCGAGGAACGATGCCGCAGCGCTTTGACGCCCGAGCAACTCCAGAAGGTGCTAGTGATTGACGCCGAAGTGCCACTCAGTGTGCTTTCGGTTCCCGTGGTCACAGAGCTCGAGAGGCTAGAGCCGCACGGACTGGGGAACCCTCGGCCACTGCTGCTGGCCAGCCAGGTGCGCATCGCTGGCGAGCCCCGTCTCGTCGGCGAGCTCAAAAACCATCTTCAGTTACGCATGGCACAGGGAAATGCGCAGCTCAAGGCGATCGGCTGGAACATGGCCGAGAAAGCCAAGGAGCTCACTACCAACACCGCATGCTCGATCGTCTTCCACCCCAGCATCAACGAATGGAACGGCCGCCGCGACGTGCAGCTCGAGCTCAAAGATCTTGTGGTCGAGAACGCCCTGCCGGCAGGTGATCCGTAGTAGTCTTCGATCGACCTTGGCGTTGACAGACCGACCCACTCCGGGTGGAGATCATGTCATTTCCTGCAATTCTCCGGTCTCGCTGCTGTCATAACCGGGAAGTTCCCCGAGCGATTTGCGATACTCGGGGGAACGGATGATGTCCTGAAGCGTTTGGATCCGATGATCGCCCGCAAGCTGCGTGGGAAAGCAAAGATCGTATGCCTCTTCGCGAACACCGATGAAGTCCAGACCTGCCTCCTCACTCACGAGCCGCAGGCAGACTCCGGCCTCCGCCCATCCGCCATGAATGGCTTCGGCAACTCCTCGGTGGTGAGAGGCGAGACAGAGTGGAGCGGGACGACGCCCGCCTAACAGCTCGTCGAGACAATCGCGTGCGCCGGAGCCCTCTTCGCGGCCAACCCACCGCAGATTGGAACGCACCGCCGAGCTCGTTGATCGGACCTGGCAAGCTGGCGAGACCGCAACGCCCTCCTCCCAGCGCGACGCGCAGCAGGCTGTATCCCGCGCCCAGTTTCTCTCGGACAACTTTCGTGTTACCCCCGGACTCATTGGCGCGACTGAGGTGAATGCCGGCGGCGTGCACGAGCCCTCTCCCCAGCAGTTCGAGAGCTTGCTGGCTGGATCTCTCGATCGCCAGTAGACGGATGCCTGCCGCGGCGGCCAGGACAGCCAGAAGACCAACGGCGGGATCGCAACAGGCCAGGACGAGCGTTTGCCCAGGGTCGACGAGTGCGCTTGGCTCGCGTTCGTTCGCGCTGAAAACTCCGTCATGGGGAATCATCCCCATCGCCGTAGGCTCGGTCGGATACAGCCGCTCAATACCATTTACTTCCGCGGTCCAGTAACGGCATGGCTGGCGCTGCGCGGGCCATGCCCACTGCGGAGGCCCCGAGTCCTGGGGGCGAAGTCGGAAAAGGTCTTCGACCCGGCAATCCAGTGCAGCCGCGAGCGCCAGAGCGGCCGCTGCCGAGGGAACAAGGCGGTCGGTCTCGATCGCACTGACACCGGCGCGCGACAGTCCCGCCCGCCGCGCCAGCTCGTCCTGCGACCAGCCGCGTCGAGCACGATGCTGGCGAACGTGGTTCTCCATCGAGTATGTCTGCGCCATGATTCTGACAACATTCGCCAGTCTTGTATCACTCGGTTTCGTCGGCTATAGTAATCGCCGGCACAATTCTGTCGCTATTCGCCAGCATTCTAGCATAACGACGCACGACCTTCCAACCAATGAGTCCTATACACGCCATGAGAGTATATCGCAAGCATCAGGCTTTCACTCTGATCGAATTGCTGGTGGTCATCGCCATCATATCCGTGTTGATCTCTCTCTTGTTGCCGGCCGTGCAGGCTGCACGAGAGGCTGCGCGGAGGATCCAGTGTGTCAACAATCTCAAGCAGATCGGCCTGGCCCTGCACAATTATCTGTCATCGACCAATGTATTGCCCCCGGGACGCTTCAACACCTATATCTCCGGCCACGGTAATTGCTGGGGCACTTATGCGCAGCTTCTTCCTGAACTGGACCAGGGCGCGATCTTCAACGCTTTCAATTTTAACTTACCACCCGACTCCGATACTCTGGCTGTATCAAATTTCACCGGATTCACGACCTTCATCAACACGCTGATCTGTCCCTCCGACTCGGATTCCGTGCTGATTACCTTGAGCGGAGTTCAGTTCGCAACGCACAACTATGATCTGAACACCGGGAACACCTACTCGGTAGTGCAAAACCCCCTGCCGCCGCTTTACGGTGTTCCAAACGGTCCGTTCTTTGAGAATTCGCGGATGACTCCGGCGTCTTTCACGGACGGTATGTCAAACACGGTGGCAGTCACGGAAACCGTTCGCTCGACGCCGACATCGACTTATGCCAACGATCCTCTGGGGGTCTTCCTGGTCACGGGCAACAACAGCACGACCGGTCCGCCGATCAGCTCAGACTCCGACTACCAGTCGCTCTGCCTGAGCCTGGAACCGTCGACTACCCAGTTTCAGGCCACGCGCGGCGTGCGCTGGCACTATGGAGCACCGGGGCACAGCCTGTACAATCACCTGCGGCCGCCCAACGATCGCCTGCCCGACTGTCGCGGCGGCTTGCCGCATAGTACCCGCACTGTCCAGATGTGGAGCTGGCTGTCGCTGAACATCGCGGTGCGCAGCAAGCACCCAGGCGGCGTCAACTCGCTCATGGCCGATGGCCATGTGCAGTTCGTCAAAAATTCGATCAGCGTGGCGACCTGGCAAGCTCTCGGTAGCCGAAACGGCGGCGAGGTCGTCTCGTCCGATGCCTATTGATTGGGTCTACTATTACTGGCTGCCTCGCGATACCGCCTTTCGGGCTCGGTGTTTCATGATTGGAGACAATCCCGTGTCGAAAGGTACTCAACAGGCACAGCGTTCCGGCGAGGGTGCAGGCTATGCGAGTCATTCGGAAGCTTCCTTTTCGGTTGGCTCTCTTGCTTGCTCTTGACCTCTCGACACTGGCTCTTGGCCAGACACAGCCTCCAAAGCCAGCGCCCAGCCCAACCCCCTGGCGCGACCTCTTCCTTGAGCTGGATGCGAACAACGATCGGGTGGTCGAGCGCCTGGAAGTTCCAGAAACGGGACGTAAGGCGTTCGACCGGCTGTTGGTCAACGGCGACACCAATCACGACGGAAAGCTCCAGGCCGAAGAATTTCGCGATCTGCTTCAACGAGTGGACTGGAGCCGTGCCGTTCCACCAGAGCAGCTCGAGAAGCGGTTCAAGAACCTGGATCGGAACGAGGACGGGAAGCTGGACCGACAGGAATTCCAAGGGCTTCCCGCCCGATTCAAGCAGCTTGACCGCAATGGGGACGGCTATCTGAGTCGTGACGAAATCCCGTGGCTGAACCCGAATGCGGCCCCAAGAAAGCCCGTCAAGCTCTGATCACATCCCGCCCCAACGATCGGCTGCCATGGAAGGGTACGACCCGCGACCACGCCGGACCATGGCTGTAGCATTCAGCGTCGAGATCTGGTTCAGGGCGTCTTGGCAAACGCCATTCGCGCGCAACCTGCGGCACCGATGAACCCGGCGTCAGCCCCCAGGGCCGCATACTCGACGCGCACGTTCTGGGCGAGGGTGGGGAATGCCATTTTTCGAATGTCGATGCGGATGTTTTCCAGGAACGAAGGGCCGGCGGCGATCATCCCTCCGCTGAAAAGCACGATGTCGGGATCGATTGTGTGCATCAGGCAGACCGCGCCCACAGCCAGGAAGTGCGCAGTTTCACGCATCAATCGGATGGCCAGCGGATCTCCGGCCACGGCCGCCTCGTCGATCGCCCGGCTGGTCAGATCGAGTGCCGGAATCTTCCGCAAGAGGCTCGGAGACGGGTCACAATCAAGGGCCTCGATCGCCCGCTTTACCAGCGCAGTGGCCGAGGCATAGCCCTCAAGATGGCCGTAGCTGCCGCACGAGCATTGGCGCGCGTTTTCCATCTGGATGATGATGTGGCCGCACTCGCCGCCGTGGCTGTGTCGGCCCTCGATGATCCGCCCCTCGTCAACGATCCCACAGCCGATTCCCGTGCCCAGCGTGAAAAGAACCAGGCTGCGTGTGTTCCGACCAGCGCCTGCCCAGTATTCGCCGTAGGCCGCGGCGTTGGCATCGTTCTGAAGCACTGTTTGCTTGTTGAGCTCCTTGGCGAGCAAGTCACGGATCGGTAATTGATTCCATCCCGGCAGGTTGGGCGGCTCCAGAAGCATCCCGCGGGGCAGGTCCATCGTGCCCGGTGAGCCGAGTCCCACGCCGGTAATCTCATCCCAAGATAGTCCACTCTCTGACACCGCCTGGCGACCTGCTTCGCCAAGGTTGGCAAGCCCGATCTCCGGTCCCCGCTCGGCCTCGGTCTCCAGGCTCACCGACGACAACGGCTGTCCCGAATTGTCGACCACGCCACTCTTGATGTTCGTCCCACCAAGGTCGATACCCAGGTAAAACGGTGGCCGGCGGTCGTGATCGCTCATTTCAACGGACCTCGATGGACAGGAAATCGCGTGTCAGGATACCTCCTGATATCCAAGTCTCAGTAATCTACGGCCTATGCCAGCCCAGGTCAATTGGCCGTTGAGGGTTATGTCATCGTTGATCAGCAGGTTATACTAACTCCAGCGGGGGAAGCGGGCTTACCATCCGCGCGGTGCTCGCTCTGAGCTCTGGTGTGGGAGGGTGACGGTGACCATTCCAGCACACGGGATTCTGTCACGACGAGCACTGGTCAAGGGGCTGCTGGCCACGTTGTCCGGTCTGTGTTGTCGCTCAATTGTCTTCGGGCAGGAGCCGAAGACGTCTGATCGGGGAGTCGACACCGAAGAAATCTCCAAGGTCGAGAAGCTGTTAACCGGCGCGGGGCTTGCACCGCTGCACAACACGCGGAGCGCCCATTTCCTGGCCGTAGGGAACGCCACCGAGACCCATCAGCGTCAAGCGCTGGAGCTGTGTGAAGCTCTGGGAGAATCCTTCCTGCGTGATTTCCGTAACCGCGGGTTTACCGTGGACTACCCAGAGCGGCGGCTCACCGTGATTGCGCTGCGGGACCAAAAATCGTATGCTGCCTTGTTAGGCGAAGCGCCCGGAAAGGACGTGGGGGGACATTACGACCTGGAAACCAACCGTCTGGTGATTTTCGACTTCCGTGCCCAACAGGAAGCTCTCGCGGCGGCCGCCGAGCGGGTGAATCTTTTCACCTTGGTGCATGAAACGGCCCACCAGTTGAGCTTCAATACCGGGATACTGGAGCGCAATTGCGCCCTTCCCATGTCCATTTCCGAAGGGCTGGCAACCTACGTTGAGCTCTGGCGTCCGGGGGTGAAGAATGCGATCGGCGGAGTGAATCGCCCACGAATGGAAGCACTGCGACAGGCGGTCGATTGGATCTCGATCGGGGATCTGCTTGCCGATGACAAGGCGTTCGAGGAAAAGACCGAGCAACTGGCCTATGCCGAAAGCTGGCTGCTGGTTCATTACCTGCTTCGTTCCAGCGCGCGACAGCCGCGGTTTCGTCAACTTGTTGCCGACCTGCAGGCGGCGAACCAGTCGGCAGACCGCATCGCGATCGCGGCGAAGGTTCTCGGCCCGCTGGCGAAGGTTGATCACGATCTGAAGGACGAAGCGCGGAAGTATCTGCGAGGTTGACCGGTTCGCTGTGCGGGTTGCGGTCGAACTCGAGGGCTTCAGCCGAGTACCGGGTTGAGGCCCATGTTCTTGCGCATCTCGGCTCGCTGCTTCTCGTAGTGCATGAGCAGCTTTCGGTCCTTGAAGTGCTGTCGCTCTTTCTTTCGCTGAGCGGCGACGAAGAGGCGTCGCATGCGGATGCTCGTGAGCTCGCCTTGACCGGCGTACTTCTTGCGGATGCGGGCGGCCGGCTTCTCACCAAACGCTTCGATGATTTCATCTTCGAGCGAGACGAAAAACTGGGCAAAGCCGGGGTCTCCTTGGCGGGCGCACCGGCCGGAGAGCTGGCGGTCGATCCGACGCGACTCGTGACGCTCGGTGCCGATGACGTGCAAGCCTCCAAGGGTGGCGACCCCTTCGCCGAGCTTGATGTCAGTACCTCGGCCAGCCATGTTGGTGGCGACCGTCACTTTCCCAGGTTGCCCGGCCTGGGCGACGATCTGAGCCTCGATCTCGTGATTTTTGGCATTGAGGATCTGATGCTCGATGCCAGCTTCGGCGAGCAACCGACTCAGTTTCTCCGATTTCTCGATTGATCGCGTGCCGACCAGCACGGGCACGCCCGACTTGTTCCATTCGATGATCTGGTCGGCCACGGCGCGAAACTTCTCGTCCTCGGTGGAAAAGATCCGATCAGGTAACCAGACGCGGCGACAAGGCCGGTTGGTGGGAATCTTCATCACGCCAACCTTGTAGATACGCCGCAGTTCGGGTGCGTCGGATGTGGCTGTGCCGGTCATCCCGGCCAGCTTGTCGTAGCGCTTGAAGAAATCTTGTACCGTGACGCGCGCGGCCGTGATCGTCTCGAGCGTGATCTCCAGTTTCTCCTTCGCCTGGATGGCCTGGTGCAGGCCGTCCTGCCACTGCCGGCCGGGCATCATACGACCAGTAAACTCGTCGACGATGACGATCTCGCCCTCATGCACCACGTAATCGCGGTCGCGAAGGTAGGCGATCTGGGCACGGAGCGAGCGTTCCACATACTCGTAGAGGCCGTCTACCGTGAGCGTCACAAACGCGGGATGCGCCGCACGGGCTTGCACCTTGCGGCGGCCGGGGGCGGTCAACTCGGCTTTTCGCTCCAGCGGGTCGTACTTGTAATCTTTGACCCGCACGAGGCTTTCGGCGAGCTGATCGGCCCCATAATAAGCGGCGGCTTCCTCCTGGGTCGGCTGGTTGTTGGCGCCGATGATCAATGGAGTTCGGGCCTCGTCGATCAGGATGCTATCGGCCTCGTCGACAACGGCAAAAAAGTGGGTGCGCTGGACGGGCAGCTCGGATTGACTGTGACTGCCGGTACCCAGAAACACCTGCTCGAACGACTTACGGTGCGTATCTCCGAGCTGCAACCGTTTCAGCTCGTCGCGGAGAAAGTCAAAGCCGAACTCCTTGCTCGTCCCGTAGGTGATGTCGCAAGCATAGGCCGCCCTTCTCGCTCCGTCGGACTGCCCGGTCTGGATGCAGCCCACCGACATTCCGAGAAGGTTATAAATGGGCGCCATCCACTCAGCGTCGCGGCGAGCCAGGTAGTCGTTGACCGTCACCACGTGAACGCCCTTGCCCGGCAAGGCGTTTAGATAAGTCGGCATGGTGCCGACCAGGGTTTTCCCTTCACCGGTCTCCAGTTCCGAGATGCACTTATTGTGAATGGCGATTCCACCCAGGATCTGAACGTCGAAATGGCGCTGGCTGATCATTCGCTTGGCAGACTCCCTGACCAGTGCGAACGCCTCGACCAGAAGTGAGTTGAGTGAATCTCCCTGGCGGGCACGAAGTTGGAGTTCGTGAGAGCGGAGCTTCAGCTCGTCATCGCTGAGCGGCTCCAGGACCATCTCGAGCGCATTGATCCGCGGTACATAAAGGGCGAACTTGCTGAACCGTGCCGCGGGGGTCTGGACGGCCAGTTGCGACACGCGATTCAGCCACATCGAGCCCAAACGGTCGGCCATGGTGCTTGATCTCCTATACTTCCAGCAGCTTCCAGCGTGTGCGGATTCGCGGCGGAGAGTTCGTGTAAGCGACGATGATTCCCAATCTCAATAGGACTTCCAAGTGCCCCAATGTCCCGATTGGAATCGGCGCAAAAAATCAACCTACGACCCTTGGCGAGGCCGGCTGGCTTCAACCGGTCTGAGCTCGTTGCGGATAAACGCCCAGTAACCGCCAGGAGCAAGCGCATTCCGGCTGGGAGGAGTTGCCCATTTCTTAAGAACTTCCCATTTTGTCGAAGCTGTGAGATTACCGCTGGCTTCCGATCCCGGTGCCTCTCCCCAGAAGATCATCGCGTTTTCGGCATTCTGAACGAAAAGACCGCCGCGCTCGGTTGCATGGATGACAGTGATCCGAAGCGCCGAGACGGACATGGCTTCCTGGACACGATCCGGATGCTGGAGAAATCCGGCCAGCTTTGCCGCTTCCAGGACGCAGCGTTCCAGACGCGGGCCCTCGGCGCCTGGGGCGGATGATTTCCAGTACAGGCCCGGCTGATTGTCGGGCGCGGCCTGATCCAACCCCTTGCCTGTAATTGAGATGAGCGGCCCGAGTTTGTCCCTGTCGATATCCTCGTGGGGCAGGAGGGTGGCCTTGGAGTCCAGGATCAGGGGTTCGGCCGGACGAATCCAGATCATGGCGACCGGTTGCTTGTAATCCAGATGAACAGTGATGCCGTGAGGGGGGAATTCGACGCGTCTGACAGCGTCGACCCAGGGGAAAACCTTGAAGTCCTCAATGATTCTTTCTGCCTCGAGTTCCATCACGGGGAGAAGTTCGGATTCCTTCTTGTTCTCCCGAACCTGACGCAAGAACGCCTGGCTGCCGCCCTTGAACCAGGTGGGTGGTTCCTTCTCGAGGCGGATATCCAGGAATCTCACCTGATACTCAGGCTGCTGGTGAAGCCAGTGGACCATGAAATGCATGGCACTCATCGCCAGATATCCGACAATCGCAACGCCGGCCAAGGCAAGGCAGGTTGCCAGCAGGACACGTGGGATATCTAACTGCCTTTCAGTCCGTGCGAACTCGAAGCGCCTGAGACGGCGGGGCGGGCCTTCATCGTCGACCGCTCCGTCGAGCCGCCCATCATCGGCAGCGGTTCGCGGAGTTTCGCGGTACGACATCACCCAGAGTCCTCCCAAGCCGCTTCGCGGTCTGGCGGGGTTTCCGATCAAGGCACCCGAACAAACTGGCATCACCCACGTGGAAAGGTGCAAACGGGTCGAGGTGGAGGGACTTGCTGGCGCCTCGTGGGACGGCATGCCGAATTGGCACCCTTCCTCTATCTTACCAGATCTGGAGCTGAAGTTCCAACTCATACCCAAATTGCTGCCAAACTCGCTGCTGCACCTGCTCGATGAGCTGAAGGACGTCGGCAGCCTTGGCCCCTGGGTGAGCCAGGATAAAGTTGGCATGACGGTCGGACACTTCGGCTCCCTCGAATCGCATGCCTTTCAGGCCGGCCTGGTCGATCAGTGCTCCGGCTGTGATGTCCGGAGAGGGGTCCTTGAAGATACAGCCAGACGATTGATGCCCGTACGGTTGTCCTTCCTTTTTGACAATCCAGATCCGGCGCATGCGGCGGACGACGGATTCGGGATCTTCATGGCCGAGCTCGAACTGAGCCGAAACAATCACTGGCTCATCCAGATTCGACGTTCGGTCGGTAAAGCTAAGGTCATCGCGCTCACGAACCTGAATCTCGCCGGCCGAATCGAGCACGGTGGCACGACGCACGAACTGGCCGATCGCGCCCTGGCGACCTCCGGCATTTCCGCGTAGAGCGCCTCCGACTGTTCCTGGAATTCCCGTCAAAATCTCGAGTCCGGCAAGTCCGGCCCGAGCCGTTTGCGAGATCAACGCCGTCAGCGGCACTGCGGTACCGGCCGTCACCAGATTCTCGTCGATCTGGACGTCCGAGAAAAACGGGCTCTCCAGGTGAATCACCAGGGCATGGACGCCCTCATCGCGCACCAGGACGTTTGACCCTGCTCCGAGGATCTTGACCGAGATCAAAGCGTCGCGCGCTCGCTTCATCACCGCGAGCAGATCTTCTAGTGTGCGCGGCTTCGCGAAAAACGCGGTATTGCCGCCCAGGCGAAACCAGATCAAGGGAGCCAGAGGGACGTCATACTTGACGAGATCCTGAAGTCCGTCGAAAGGCGGCATCGGCAAGTGTTCTCACCTCGCTGGTACGGAAAGAGAGTCGCCGGCTCGACCCGCCCACGACAGACTCGAGATCGTTCAAGCGGCGATTGATCGGGAGCGTTCTGCTGGCCTGGTTCAAGCACGCGATCCATCAGCGCAAGAACCGTCAATACGCACTCGATCTGGGGGTCTCACGCGGAATATGGAACCTTTACCGGGACTCCAGGCTCGAGCGATCGCCGCTAGTTCCAGGAGCAAATCGCCGAGGAACCTGACAAGGTGCGAATAGCGTTTTCCAGGGTGAATCGGTGCCGCAAGGACCGGGTCATCGTAGCTGCATTGGCCTGACCCGTCAAGCCGCACCGCAACGTGCTGATGCGCTGCATCTTGCAATGACAACTACACTTCGAGCCACTGCCCGTCGACTAAACCGGGATCGTCCCAAAACCATGCCCGCGAGTCGAGGTAGAGCGGGTGAGCGCGGCGCAACCCACCGTGGGGCATTGTTTTGCGTGGGGTGGGTTGCGCTGCGCTCACCCGCGAGAATTTGGGACGATGCCGCTAGAGCGATCCGGTTGGTATACGAAGCGGCTTCTCAGGTTCGGATTTGGACAGTTCCAGACTACGATTCAGATCAAGTTTCCATCCGCCAATGCTCTCGCGTCTCCAGACCATAGGTAAGGATATAGGTAATCCGCCAGCGGAAGCTGCCGTGATGGTCGTGTCGGGCAAATCCCGACCTTTTCGAGCCAGATCCTCCGAAGTGTACACCCACGCAATCAGTTCCACGCCGTCCTGATCGGAGGCCTGCGTTTTGATCTCCGTTTCGACGGCGAGCTTGTCCGAGCCAGGTCTCTTCAACAAATCATCGCTCCGGGGACGGATCGCAACGTACCAGGGCCCCATGTTATTTTCGGTTCCGCTCGCCGCGAGCGCCTCAATAGTCTGGAGGTCCCCCTGCACGGCCGCTTTGGCCGCCCTGCTCACGCGTTGTTCCAAGCTCTCTGGCCGCCAGGATGAGAAGGTTGCGGCTGCCAGCGCAATCAGCACGACAGCGCCGGTAACAATCCATGTCGTGGGCGACGAGGCCTTCCGCGAAAGGTTTTCAAGCAAACGGTCGACCTGGATTGAGCTGTCTTTTGAGCTAGATTCGTGCGATGCTCCGGTCGAGGACTGGCCGGGCGTCGGCGGCTCACCCAGTACCGACATGCCGGACGGAGTCACGTGAAAGACCCTGAGACACTTCCGGCAGATCAGACGTGCCAGGATTTTGTCTTTGGGAGCTCGTCCCTCCGCACCGCAAGCTGGGCATTTAATCGCGATCATGGAAGTTGCCCCCCCTCAAATCACGGGCATCGTCCCGCAGTGTGCCCTCTTGGCCCTATTCAGAATAGGCGTGATTCGCAGTTTGCTGGACCAAGCATTTCGTACGTTAATACCTCAACCGTGCGGCCATGTACATGGGGGCTCCACGGATGGACAGCAATAATCCCACAGGCATTCATCCAACGTAATCAATTTTTTAATTCAAGGCGAGTCTGAAGCAAAACCATCAAGCTCAATTCCAGGGGCTGGGGAATCCTTTTCTTTTACGTCATGACACTCTGCCCTCTGAGGTAGCAGACAGGGCCACCAAGACTGACGTCTAACAGATTTCGTCCTCGGTCTCAGGATATTACGATTGTTTGCCTGGGTTGGGACGCGGATTCACGCAGGAGCTGAGATCGCACTTATCATCTAGCCCCGGCTGCCGCTAGACGAGTTCAGAAGGCGGACTTACGACATTGAAAATGGTCACTCGCTCAATGCAATCGACTGTTCCGCGACTCTTTTGTCCCATGGGCGTGACGGTGGGACTGGTTGGTCTGCTCATGGGCGGGCTCTTGGTAGGCTTTGAGCCGGTCGGCGGCGACCCTGATCGACTTTACCGCCCGCTCAAAGAAGAGTTTTCGCGGTTCTTGTCCCATGGCCAGTTGCCCTTCTGGAGCGATCGCTTCGGTCTTGGCATCCCCCTTCTGGCCGAAAGCCATGTCGCCGCTTTCTACCCGCTCAACTGGGTGATCTATTCCGCTGCCGGTATCTCGACAGCCTACCGGTTCTCGATGTGGCTGCATTATATCTTGCTCGCGGCCGCAACATTCGCGTACGCCCGTTTCCTGCGAATTTCACCTCACGGGGCGGCCATTGCCGCACTGGGGTTCACCTTCTGCGGATTTCAGGCCATCCACTCCACGCACGAGCCTTTTTATCAGGCCCTGCCTTACCTGAGTCTGGCTCTCTTGCTCGCCGAATGGTACGTCGAGACCGGCTCCACGCTGAGCATCGCGTTGCTGGCCTTGACCTGGGGAGCGCAGGTCAGCCTCGGTCACTTCCAACTCCAGATGTGGACCGCGGTTCTGATTCTACTGATCGGTTTGTGGAGAACTGTGAATGATCACCGGCCCTGGCATCGTTTGCTTGGACTCACGTTCGCCCTGGGATGGGGAGCCGCTCTGGTGAGCGTTCAACTGCTAACCAGTTGGGAGTTCGCTCAATTCGTGGGTTTCACCCACAGATCGTTCTCGGAACTCGCCTTTTTTGCTTTCCCGCCCGCACATTGGGCCGAGCTCGCCATCCCCGGGTTTCTGCGGGGAATTCCAGGTGGGCCCGAGGCGCCCTACTGGTACGAGCAGGGGACCTCAGGATATGAGGCATGCTTCTACATCGGCACAATTCCGCTGCTTCTCGCGTTCCTGGCAGTCACCTGCAAAGGGCGCGATAGTCGTCTGGCTCCCTGGATATGCATCACCGCTGTGAACGCGATTCTTGCGATCCTGCCGCGTGCCTGGCCCGCAGCGTACGCGCTGGTGCTCGAACTCCCGGGGTTCGGCTGGTTTCGAGCTCCGGGCCGGTACGTCGTGCTGGCGAGCCTGGGCCTTTGCCTGTTGGCCGGCGCGGGGCTCGATTGCGATCCCAGGAAGTCTTCCATCGGACGCGGTCTGTCTCTTGCCTGGGCCTTCGCGATCGCCGCAGCGAGCTGGGTCGTCTACTGGTCACTTCGAGCCGATCACCAGTCGGTGCTGGGCGGTCCGCGACTGGCGTTCGTCATTGGTTCCGCCGCGCTCTGCTGGACAGTAGCGACTGCCCTCTTGCTGGCCTGGCGTCGGCGGCCCTCCCTGGCCTGGATTTTGATCCTGGCCACGGCCGCCGAGCTCGGTTACCTCTACTACACCTCCACGACCGTCTGGGGCTGGGCCATCGACCTTCCTTCCCAGAGCCGGATATTGAGCCGCCTGGCGGCCGAGCCGGAGCCAAGGAGGGTCGCTGGGTTGGTCCACGACCTGCCCATTCGCGCCGGTGCGGGGCCGATGTTCCCTTACACCGGGCTGGCTGCGCCTCCTCCCCACCCGGCTCTGGAACTGGCCACTCGCCGTGATGAGGCGTTTTCGGCCGCCGGGTTCGCCAGGCTAAGGCGCTATGGAGCCACTCACGGAATCTGGGACGGCCCTGTCGACCGGGCAAGAGTCACGACCCTCCTGGAATGCGAAGATCCGGCCCTCGATCGACTCGTTTACAAGCCGCCGGGAGGCGCCTGTCCGTGCCCGCTTCCGGCTTGTCCGCTATCCGGACCCATTTCCCCAGGCGCGTGCGGCAACTCGCGTGCGGGTCGCAGCCCACGAACGGGCTCTGCTCTCAGGGGTCACGTTTGATCCCGATCTCGCCACTGTCTGGTACCGCTCAGGCGACCAGCCAGCCTCGTTGTCCGGGCCAATGGCCGGCACGGCGAGGGTGACCTCCTGGGACGGTCGCAACGCCGTTGTCGAACACGATGGCCCGTGCGATCTGGTCATCAACCGGACGTACTATCCGGGCTGGGTCGCATCGGTCAACGGCGGCCCCGAATGTCCCGTTGCCCGCGCCGAGATCGGGGTTCAGGCCGTTCGACTCGCGGGACGTGGACCCAGCTACGTGTCGTTCAGCTATCGACCCCAGGGAGTTCGTGCGGCATTCGCAGTTTCACTCGCTTCTTGCGGACTGGTCTGCCTGAGCCTGATCGTCGAGACGGTAAGGCGATTCCGCCGCCGAGTTGCTCGAACCTCACGATAACGATGGTCTTGAAGTCGCGCAGACAGATCGGCTCAGGAAGCCCTGCGACGTGGCCAGAGCCATCCCAGAAACATGACCGAGATACCGAGAGCCCGCGCCTGGGCGTTTTCATCGATCGTTTGAATGAACGCCGGAATTGCCAGCCCCCAACGCGGGCCAAAAAGCGCCACGGCGCTCCCCGCCATGGCCATGAGTCCTGTGACTCTTCGGTTCGAAAGTAACGAGACCCAGAGGATTGTCGCGGCGACGGCGAGGTTGGTACCCGGCGTCTTTCTGCCCAGCAGGTCATCTAGCCAGGGAGTGTCGAGCGGCTCGGCAAGTCGCCGCCAGTCGACCGGGATTTTCCACTTGAGGTCCCTCAAGAGGCTCGGATCGCTCAGCCTTGCCGCCCTTCGGACCACCCGGTGCAGCTCGATCGCCTGCTCCCGAACTTGCCTCGCTGTGATGATTCCCTTGCTATCCAGCCAGAAAGCGAGGACAGCCAGAAGCGCGATGGCAAGCCAGAAACGCAGACCGCGTCCTACCAGCATGCCGATCCAGGAGTCGACCCGGCGGAGCAGGGCGTGTGGCTGCGTTTCGTGCGGCTCGAGGACCGGTTCGGGCTGACTTGCAGCAATCCGGAGCCGCTCCAGCAGGGGTGGACCATGCGACGTCCCGGAATCTGCGGGCGCGTCAATCAGCCGCTGGTCGTCTTTCCACAGCGCCGCCGAGACTACTATTGCCTTGGCAATTCGCCGAGCCTTGCGCCGGGCCGTCAACATGTTCAGCCCGGTCACCTCGAGGTACTTCTCCTCGACTTCCTGCAAGAGCCGGAGATGCCGCTGATCTCGGCGAGCTTGCAGTCGCTTTTCAAGTCGTGCGAACAGACGATCGCGGATGCCATCGAGCCGGCGCAGGCGGAGGCCGGATCGCTCGTTCTGCTGGCGTTCCAAACTGGCGGTCAGCGCACGATGTCCGAAAACCAGCTCGTACAGCTCTTCCCAGTGGTCGCTGCCGCTGCGAGCGAAGATCTCGCGAATGCGAATTTCGTCGTGTCCTCGGGCCCGCAGGCTCTTGAGAAGCTCACGAACCGGTTCCATGGTGAGCCGGCGCTCGGCGGCCAGCGGCTGGTCGAGGAAAACGAGGAACGCTCCAACCAAACCCACGAGACAAAGAATCAAGAATCCCGATAGAATCCCTCCCCAGAACCAGAGCGACGCGATCACTACCACAGTGGCTGTCGAGCCAATCAACCAGGATCGAACGTCACCCAGCCAGGCTGCGAGAAACAGGTGAAGCCCTTCCGAGTCGTGTACGACTCCCGAGGCAATCGCCGCGGCCAGGGCCGTTGCGCCACCGAACCCCAGCATGCCCAGTGCGGGACTGACCAGCTTAAGTGAGAAAAGCAAGGCGGTCAGACCAATCCAGATCGCAGCGCTGAGAGCGACAATCCGGAACCGGAGCAGCCGCGTTGGGGATTGTGACAAGCTGTTCGCAGCTTGCCGGATCGTCCCGCGTGCCGCCTCGAACTCCGTCGTGAATTGCTCACTCTGAAGTCCGAGCAGGCCTTCGAGGACTTCCACCACGACGGCCATATTGGGATAGCGCTCGTCGGTCCGTTTGCCCATCATGGTACGGATGGTATTCGAGATTGGCCGCGGCAGCTCGGGTACGAGCTCGTTCGGAGGAACCGGACTTTCTTCCTGATGCTTTCGGATCAGCTCGACGACGTCGTCTCCCGGGAATGGCAGCTTGCCAGTGACCAGCTTGAAAAACGTCACGCCAAGAGCATAGATGTCAGCGCGGCCATCGCTGGAGACCGGGTCGGCCGCCTGCTCGGGAGCCATGAAAGCGGGGGTTCCCGCGACCGGGCGCAAGGTTTCCGCGGTTGCGGCTGCCGAGCGTTGTCTGGAAGCGTTGCTCGACTTCCGGCGTAACTCCAGCGCCGCGGCAAGTGATGGAGTCATCTCGAGTCCCAGGTCGTCGACCAGGACCCGTCCGGTGTGGTCGAGGCGAAGGTTGGCCGGTTTGACATCTCGATGCACGAGGCCCTGCTCGTGTGCCGCCCTCAAGCCCCGCGCGGCCTGGAGCACCACAACCGCCGCCTGGTACGGTTCAAGCCGCTCTCGCGCCTCGAGCAGTCCGGCTGCCGAGGGTCCGTCGATCCAGTCGAGGACAGCATAGTGATGGCCGTGCTGACTGCCGAGTTCTCGCAAGGAAATCAGGTTCGGGTGGTCAATTTGTGAGGCTGCGAAGGCCTCGCGAGTGAATCGGGCCAGGAAAGTCGGATCCGCCGCGCGGTCTGCCGCGAGCAATTTGAGCACGGCTGGCGGCTCGAAGGACATCGGTTGTGCCAGCACGACCCGCCCGCGCGGACCGTGCCCGAGCAGCCTCAGCACGAGGTTCGCCCCGAGCAAACGCGGGATTCCGGCCGGTAGCATTCGTGGGCGCGGCCAGCGGATCGCATGCGGCGGCGGCTTCACGGGCCAGTAAAACGGGGGAAGCTCGCTAGAATTCGGCTCAGGGGACGCCAGCACTACGGGCTCGGCGAATACGCTGGCGTCGAGGGCGGAGACCACCGGCTGCGAGCCGTTCGCGTCGATGACGGTGAGCTCGAACAGCCGTTCGCACCGCGGGCAACGGGGTGTGAAGCGGCCGGGCCGGAGATCGACGACCCGGATCGAATGCCGGCACATGGGGCATTCAATCAGCACGTGTCGGCTCTCCACAGGTAAAGAACCACGTCAATCAGCCATCGTCGGCTCATGTTCCCCATGGTCCCTCGACCATGCCGTGCACGCGCGACGCATGCACCGCGGACTCGAGCACACGCACGACCTCGCGCGCCTGCTCGGCCGTGACGGCTAGCGGTTCATGGTGCAGCAGATGGTTGGCGATGTTGCCGTAATAACTGTCCCAGTGAGCGTGCAGCGAAGGAATGCGTGATTCCAGGATCTCTCCCGAAGAGGATGACCTACGGAGGATCGCCTGATGACTTTCCGGCTCGAATGCCTTATCAATGTCGCCCGCGCGGAGGGCGTCTTCCTGAGGATCGACTCCGTACTTCACCAGACCGCCATCGGTGCCAACGATCCACCACCGGGGCCGGTCGATCCGGCAGATCCGGCTCGTCTCGGCCTGGAAGATCGCCCGGTCGAACTCCATGATGATCCGTCCATGACCCCCGCTGTCGATCCCTTCCCAGGGGCTCTCCAGCACCCAGGCTGACAGCCGCCGGCACGGGCCCAAGCCCAGCAAGAGTGCCTGATCAACCAGGTGCGCGCCCCAATCGTGGAGGATGGTCCCCGCCTCAGCGAGCTTGCCGCGCCAGGTTCGGGGCATCGAGTGCCGGCAGACCGAGCTCTCGATCAGTAGTGGGCGGCCGATCATATTTTGAGCCAGCATTTCCTTGATCGTCACGAAATCCCAATCCCAGCGGCGATTGTGAAAGACCGACAGCATCCGCCCCGCTCGGTCACGGGCAGCGATCATGGCATCGGCTTCCTCGGTGGTCAGCGCCATGACCTTGTCCACGACGCAATGCCGGCCTGCTTCCAAGGTTCGTACGGCCAGCTCGGCGTGCGTGTTGTGGGGGGTGGCAATGACCACGAGCTCGGTCTTGGGATCGTCGAGGGCTTCGTCCAGGCTGGCGTATCCTTGCACTTTCCAGAGTTTGACCGCCTCGGCGCGGACGGTCGGATTGCGGGCCACGATGCCATGCAGATTCATCTCCGCCTGCCGCCGGATCAACGGACAATGAAATGCTCTGCCCGCCAACCCATGCCCGACCACCACCGTTTGGATCATCCGCTCAGTCCTGCCCAGGAACACCTGGAAAGCCCCTCGATAATGTGCCCAGCCTCCTCATGATAGTCGAGAACTCGACGACTGGCGAGTTATCCGCGACGCACCCCGAGGCCGAAGTCGGCCCTCGCCTGGAGCAGGGCAATTGTCTGATTCTCGTTGCCTTGAGCACGAAAGTGGCGTAATCTGAACCCTGTCACTCCAAAACTTTGCATGGTACGTTGCAAGGAGGCCCGCGTGGGTGCAGTGGCCAGCAGTCCAATTGAAGACGAAAAAGATCGTAATGAACCTCCCCATCCCTGTGCCGCAGAGGCACCTGTCGATCGCGAGGCCCTGTCCGTCAATTACCAGGTCATTCTCCGGCACCTGGCGAAATTTCGCGAGGGTGCAACCGCGGTGCTGGACCTTTTCGCTCGCCAAGCTCCAGTTGCCGAGGACCAGGCACTGCCAGTCGCCCCGGCTCCGACGATTTCTCAAGAGCCTGAGGCTGAGCCGAAGTCGCTCCTCGAACGTCGCATCGTGCGGCATATGTCCAAGGTCGATCAGGCGCTGCGACAGATTGCCAGCCTGAATCCGGAAAGCAGCACGACGGTCGAGCTTCCACCAGAGGTTCGGATCCAGCTCTTGATCATAGAGCGGACGATCCACGACATCGTTGGCGCCGAGCTGCACTTCTGGGCCGCGATTATCGAGAACAGGCCACTCGAAAAGTTTGACGAAGTGGAGCAGGCCTGGATCCGCTGGATCATCCGTCTGGCGAATATCATCGGCGTGGACGCCACGCACAAAGAGCACCTGACGTTCCTTGAAGACCGGGCACCACACGAGCATGCCTGAGAGCGATTGCCGACAAGTCCAAGACGCTTCATTGATCTTGTGCAGCGTCCGCTTATCTCCGATTGCTCTTCATGAAGCAACCGTGAAGGTCGGCTTTGTTCCGCCGCTTTTTCAGCTCCGACGTCACGTCGGTCAGGCATCGCGGATTCTCGATAAGTGAGTCGTCCCGGTTGCGCTGGCTGTCGTCGCCTGCCCTTGGACCGGACCGTCAGAGAGCAGGCCAACAGTACGAGTTTACGCTACCTGTACGAGCTTACGCGCGTGAGACGCTACATTGTGGCGAAGCCCGCGACTCGCAACATCCGCTCCCTTTTCGCGTTGCTGGGAGGAGCCGCTTGCTTCATGATCCATTATTATTTCTCATATTAACGTCAATAAATACATGTATTTGATTGCCATGAGGCCCCCGACGCCGAGCCGTCCCGACCAGTTCTGGGTCCTCGATCCGATCAGGGGATCAAAGGCCATCTCACCTTACGAAACCAAGCCATTTTAGAGGTTCGGGGCTGCAGTATTTCTTGCATGCAGCAACGGTGCGTGGCCCTTTCTCCCCGGGCGCGGACATGTGAACAGGATTGTCCCGGACTCGAAATTGCCGTAAGCTGTTCTTGGTGTTTTCGACACAAAGCACGGTGCCTTGCAGGGAGGTGTCAATGGGCGAGGCGGTCAACAATCCACGTGCTGATGTGGCAGGAGATGGCGTTGAAATGTATCAAGCCAGCACCGCCATGGCTCCAACACCCGAGAGAGTGGAAGGGCAGTCGGTCGCCTACCGGGGCATCCTCCACCACCTTGCGAAATTCCGCGACGGCGCCAGGGCCGTGCTGGACTTGTTCCAGTCGCAGGCTCCAGCAGCCAGGAAAGACGAAGCGGCACCTCCTCGTCCGGCAGCACCTGCCGCGGCGATCCCCATAACCGTCGAGGACAAGGCCAAGACAGCCCTCCAACTGCGCATCGACCGGCACATGGCCACGGTCGATGAAGCACTCCGGCTGATCGCAACTTTGAATCCGGAACAGAAGCCGAAAAGCGACTTTCCGCCCAAGGTACGGGACCAAATTCGGACCAAGGAACGGACCATAATCGAAATCGTCGCAGCCGAGCTGCACTTCTGGGCCGCGGCGATCAAACAGAACCCGCTCGCCAAGTTTGACCAGACCGAGCAAGCCTGGATCCTTTGGATCATCCTCTTGGCCAACATCGTCGGCGTGGACGCCGAACACAAGGCGTACCTGGCGTTTCTTGAAGATTGGGCGGCACAAGAGCGTCCCTGAGTCGGCTTTTCAATCCCGCAGCATCCGCAGGCCGCTGGCGATGACCAGAAACTCGCTGATTTCGTGGCCGATCACCGCGGTCGTGAGCGAGAAGAGGCCGGTCAGAGCCCCGAGCACAAGGCCCGTGATGACCAGCGTCGAGAGCGCCAGGTTTTGCCGGACAACGGTCTGGTTGCGGTGAGCCAGGCGAAGGGCGTCCACCAGTTTGGCAAGGTCATCCGCCATGAGGGCGACGTCGGCCGTTTCCAGCGCCACGTCCGTTCCCGCGGCACCCATCGCCACGCCGACGCTGGCCGCGGCCAGGGCAGGGGCATCGTTGACTCCGTCACCGACCATCAAGACCGGGCCGTATTTCTCAGCCAGCTCGACGATCCGCTCCACCTTCTGCTCGGGCTTCAGGTCCGAGTCGACCTGGTCAATTCCGGCGAGAGCGGCGACGTTCTGGGCGGTCCGGTCGCTGTCGCCGGTCAACATCACGACACGCTTGATGCCGAGCGCGCGAAGCTCCGCCACAACTCGCTTGACATCGGGGCGAATCCGATCCTGGAGCGCGATCAGGCCCCATACGCCGGCCGCGTCACCGACCATCACCACGGTCTTGCCCTGAAGCAAGCAGCCTTCGAGATCGGCATCGAGAGACGCCAGGCTGTGACCGAACTCGGTCCAGAAGAAGGCCGGGCGGGCCACGTACGCCACGGTCCCATCGATCCTGGCTGAAGCGCCCGATCCCACCAGGGCGTGAAACTCGTCGATCTCGTGGAGGCTGAGCCCGAGCGACCGGGCATGTCGAATAATCGCCCTTCCCAGAGGGTGCTCGCTGTGCTGCTCGATCGCCGCGGCAATCCCGATCAGCTCGTCAGCGGTACCGGGCGAACCTGCCGGCCGCGCCGGGTTGAGAATGATCTCGGTAACCTCCGGATCGCCATAGGTCAAGGTCCCCGTCTTGTCGAACGCGACCACCTTGATATTCGCCATCTGCTCGAGGAAGACGCCACCCTTGATCAGCACGCCCTTTCGTGCGCCCGTGCCTAAAGCGGCCACCAGTGTGACCGGGATCGAGATCATGAGCGCGCATGGCGATGCTGCCACCATGAGTACCGTCGCGCGCATGATCCAGGTTGACCAAGGCGCATGCCAGAGCAGGGGGGGAAGCACAGCGACAATCACCGCGGCCAGGACCACGATCGGACTGTATCTGACCCCGAACTTCTCGATAAGCCGCTGGCTGGTCCCTTTCTTCTCTTGCGCCTCCTCGACCATCTGAATGATCCGGGCCACGGTGTTGTCGGCGAAAGTTTTCGTGGCACGAACTTTCAGAGCGGCCGGTCCATTGATGCTGGCTGCGAACACCGTGTCGCCTGGCGCTTTCGTCACGGGCTGACTCTCCCCCGTAATCGGAGCCTGGTTGACATCGGCAGTTCCCTCGACGACCACGCCGTCGGTGGCGATCGTGGAACCAGGCTTGACGACGAACAGGTCATCCACGACGAGTTGCTCGACGGGAATCTCCTCGGTCCGCTCGCCGCGCTGGACCAGTGCCGTTTTAGGCGCCAGGTTCATCAGGGCATGAATGGCCGAGCGTGTCTTCCACTCTGTAAAATCCTGTGCTGCTTCCGAGATCGACGTCAAAAAGACAAGTATGGCGCCTTCCTGGGCATGGCCGATCAGGGCGGAAACGACCGCCGCGGCACTCATCAGGAAATAGAAACCGACCGAGCGATGGACAAAGAGGTCGACCACCGCGCGCCGGCCGAAATAAAAGGCTCCCGAAAGTATCGCCGCGATGGCACAAGCATCGACCAGTCCTGTCGGCCCACCGGCCAGGCGGATCAGCCAACCCGTCACTAAGAGCGAGGCCGATGCCGCCGACGTGAGGACCTTGGGACTCTGCCAGTTCCGGTAGGGAGCATCCGCTGCCGCGGTCAGATCCGACGCGTGCCCGGACGGCTCGGCCTCGGGAACGGGGAGCGATCCAACCCTCGACGGTTGCAGGGTGGCGATCACTGCTTCGGGATCACCCATGACTTGCCCTCGTAAAGTGATTCTGATCTGGCATAGCGCCGGCTTGCCTTGAACCTGTCGCAACGCCCGTCATCTTAGCGAATAGGTGCTTGTGCCGCCTCCCTCCCGTCCCGAATGCCCTCCGTGGCAGGTGGGCCGATGGTTTTTTTCGGACCGATTTGAATTCTGGGGTGGATTTGTCGCACAATAGAGAGGTAGAGCATCTCATCGACGCATCTGTCTGGGAATGACCCGTCAACGATCGCAACAGTCGGGCTGGGAGAACTCCAGGAATCGCGTTCGCCGTCAGTGTGAGGCAGTTGCAAACGGTCCAGGTCCCCGCAACGGAGCTGGGTACAGTCTCGAACAGAAGGAGCTTGATGCCATGGTCCCGCTTCATCGCGACGATCCTCGGATTCTGGGCCCTTTGCCGGGGCCCCGGAGCGCGGCCTGGCTGGAACGCGACCACCGCGTCATGTCGCCTTCCTACACGCGCGTCTACCCGCTCGTCGTCCACCGTGCTCGGGGGGCGATGATCGAGGATATGGACGGCAATCGGTTTCTCGATTTCACCGCAGGAATCGCAGTCACGAACGTGGGGCACTCCCATCCCCGGGTTGTGGCGGCCATCGAGCGGCAAAGCCGGCGACTGATCCACATGTCGGGCACCGACTTCTACTATGCGCCCAGGTGCGACTGGCCGAGCAACTGGCAAGCCTTGCACCCGGGCCGGACCCGAAGCGCGTTTTCTTCACCAATAGCGGGGCCGAGGCGATCGAAGCCGCGCTCAAACTGGCACGCCGGCACACAGCCAGAAACCGTGCCCTGGCGTTTCTGGGCGCCTTTCACGGACGAACCTACGGGGCGATGTCGCTCTCAGGCTCCAAGCCGATGCAGCGTCGAGGCTTCGCACCACTCGTTCCGGAAATTCACCATGCTCGGTATGGCGATCTCGAAAGCGTACACGCCCTGTTGCGGACCGTTTGCCCCGCCGACGAGCTGGCTGCGATCTTCGTCGAACCCATTCAGGGAGAGGGCGGCTACATTGTTCCCCCCGACGATTTCCTGCCCGGGCTGCGGAAGATCTGCGATCAGCATGGGGTGCTGCTCGTACTGGACGAGGTGCAGAGTGGATTTGGCCGGACCGGCAAGAACTTTGCTTGTGAACATTGGGGGGTTGAGGGCGATATCATGTGCCTGGCGAAGGGGATTGCTAACGGTCTGCCTCTGGGTGCGATCGTGGCCCGAGCGTCGGTGATGGACTGGCCCAGTGGAAGTCATGCCTCGACGTTCGGTGGTAACCCCGTCGCCTGCGCGGCGGCCCTGGCAGCCCTTAGGCTGATCGACCGGCGCTATCGCGTCAACGCCGAAGTGCGCGGGTCACAACTCCGTTCCGGGCTGGAAGCGCTGGCAAACCGCTTCACCTCGGTTCGCGAGGTTCGGGGCAAAGGGCTCATGATCGGCTTCGAGGTGCAAGATGATGGCGGCCACCCGGCTCCCTTGCTCCGCGATCGGATCATCGATCTGGCGTTTCACCGCGGCCTGCTGCTTCTCCCATGCGGGCCCAGCACCGTGCGGTTCTGTCCGCCGCTTTGCCTGACGGCGCACCAGGTCGATGTCGGTCTGGAGCTGTTCGAGGCAGCCTTGCTTGCGGCCGCGACGGAATTCGATCAGCGGAGCGGAGCGACCGTGGTCCATCCTGAGATGGAAACCGAGACTGAAGACGCGGCGCCGTTAGTGGACAACGATCTCGGCGAGCCAGATGACATCGCCGAGGCCATCGTTTGAGACTGAGCGACCGGTAACAAGACAAGCAAGGCCCCAAGGAGATTTTTCATGTCAGTTGCCGTGGCTCCGCCTGAATCGATTCCTTCCGAATGGAAGCGCTGGCCGGTCACCGAAGAGTTCATCGACCGACTGATCGAACGCGGCCTTGAACGGAACATGTTCGCCGCCAATCTGGCCGACCGGATGATCCGAGAAACGGGCACGCGCTTCAAGGTCTGGGTTGATCATCTCGTAATCTCGGGTTCGAAGGAACTGGCTGGGACGATGGCCGGGATGGGGTACAGGCGGGAGCCGGCGGCCTATGCGGTCGGAGCACCTGTCTATTCCCATCCGGGCGGGATCTTTCCGCGGGTGGTCGTGTTGCCGTCGCAAGCCGGGGCTGATGAAGAGGGTGTTTCCAGCGTTGAAAAGCTAGCCATCAAAGTGGAGTCGATCGCGGCGTTTTCTCGAGCCCACGATCTGGGACTGGAGATCCTCGGCTACCCGCTGGGCCCCTACCGCTCCGCCTGCGTGAGCGGCGATCGCACCGATCTGATCGTCGTCGAGCGCCGGGGTTACCTGGGATTCGAGCCATTCCCGGGTGAGCCGGCCCGTGAGGGCCGGATGCGACCGCACGCGGCGCGCGATGCGCTTGCGGCACGCGATCTCTGGCTGGCTCGCTGCCGCCGGTTTGACGATGACGCCGCAGGATTCGACGCCACCGAGTCAACTCTTGAACGGGTCATTGAGCTGGCTGGATCTCGTGACCTGGCTTGCCACCTGATTTTCGAGGTTGAGCGCGAGTACTGGCAGTCGCGCAATTGCGCGGCCCAGGTTCAGAAGGCACGTCAAGATCGCCTGGGCCTGGGATGGGCCAATCACGACCATCACACGTTCCGTTGCTCACGGCGGTTCTTCCCCCGCGTGATCAAGATCTTCAGCACGCTAGGCTTCCAGCTTCGCGAACGGTTTCACGCCGGCGCCCATGCGGGCTGGGGTGCCCAGGTGCTCGAACATCCGACCACGGGGATCGTGATCTTCGCCGACCTGGACCTGGCACCTGATGAGGCGACCCAGGATTTCGCTCACCAGCCTCTAGACGATCTGCCGCGGCCCGGGACGGTGGGGCTCTGGGTGGCTTTGCACGGGGAGTCGATGCTCGAGGCCGGTATGCACCATCTCGAGGCGCAATTCGATTTCGAGGCACTCCGCGAGGGTCTCAAAAACGAGGCCGGCATCGAGACCATGCCGCCGTTCTCCGACTTTCCTTTCCTGCGACAAGCGTTCACGGCCGGCGAGCGGTGGCCAGTCGCGCGGCATCGCGCCGACGGGGCTCTTGCCCTGGGCTGGATCGACCCGGCGCAACATGCGCGGTTCCTGAAAGAAGGGGCCATCGGCAGCCATCTCGAGAACCTGGAGCGTCGCGAAGGTTACAAGGGGTTCAACCAGCAAGCCGTCAGTGCGATCATCGCCGCGACCGATCCGCGACTGCATTGATCTGTCGAGTCTTCCCGTGAGCGCCACTGAAATACCGCCTGAACTCAAGAACCAGGAACTGCCCCGGCTGCTCGCACAGACCTCGGAGATCCTCTTGCAAGAGGATACCCTGCGTCTGGGCGGCGGGTCCGAAGCCATTGCGCGGCAGCATGAGAAAGGTCGAAAAACGGCCCGCGAGCGCATCGCACTGCTGTTTGACCAGAACGCGGTCCAGCTCGAATTAGGCCTCTGGGCTGGTTTCGAGATGTATGAGGAGTGGGGCGGTGCGCCGGCCGCGGGCGTGCTGACCGTGATCGGCTCGGTGCAAGGCCGCCGCGTCCTTGTGGTGGCCAACGATGCGACCGTGAAGGCCGGGGCCTGCTTTCCTCTCACGATCAAGAAGATCTTGCGGGCACAGGCGATCGCCGCCAGTAACCGGCTGCCTCTGGTCTACCTCGTCGACTCGTCGGGCGTGTTCCTGCCGATGCAGGACGAGGTTTTTCCCGACGAGGATGATTTTGGTCGGATCTTTCGCAACAACGCCGTGCTCTCGGCCCAGGGCATTCCCCAGTATGCGGCGATCATGGGTAACTGCGTTGCCGGCGGTGCCTATCTTCCGGTGCTCTGCGATACCGTGCTCATGACGGAAGGTTCCGGGCTGTATCTGGCCGGGCCGTCACTCGTCAAGGCGGCCATCGGTCAGAACATCTCGCACGATGAGCTCGGCGGCGCACACGTTCACGCGGCGTTCAGCGGCACGATCGATTATCGCGAGCCCGATGACGACTCCTGTCTGGCGCGGCTCAGGCGGCTGATCGGTATGATTCACGCCGATCCCGCGCCACGCGTCAAACCCGACACCATCGTGGAGCCAGCCCGGCCGGGCGACGATCTGTACCGCGTCGTTTGCACCGAGACCTCGGCCCAGTACGATGTTCGCGACTTGCTGGCCTGTGTCCTCGATGGCTCCCCGTTTGACGAGTTTCGCGCCGAGTACGGCAAGACGATCGTCTGTGGGTTTGGCCACCTGGGGGGAATGCCATTGGGCGTGGTTGCCAGCCAGCGTCTGCGATTTCGCGCGAGGCGGGACCGATGCAGTTCGGAGGCGTCATCTATGCCGACAGCGCTGACAAGGCCGCGCGGTTCGTACTCGAGTGCAATCAAAGTCGACTGCCGATACTCTTCATCCAGGATGTCAACGGCTTTGACGTCGGTCGCGACGCCGAGCGCAGCGGCATCATCCGCCGCGGCGCCAAGCTCGTGAGCGCCGTGAGCAACAGCACCGTGCCCAAGATCACTCTGATCGTGGGGCACTCGTTCGGCGCGGGACATTATGCCCTCTGCGGCAGGGCTTTCGATCCACGCTTCTTGTTCGCCTGGCCGGGAGCCCGCTACGCCGTGATGGGTGCCCAGCAGGCCGCCCGGACCATGCTCGACGTGAATCTGGCAACCTTGAAACGGCAGGGCAGGGCCATCGATCATGCCGAGCTCGATAAGCTGTCAGACGAGTTGCGTCAGCGTTACGATCACGAGACCGACATTCGCCACGCCGCCGCCCGGCTCTGGATCGACGCGATCATCGAACCGGCGCGGACTCGCGAGGTCTTGATCCAAGCATTCGATATTGCCACGCGTTGCCGTGAGACCATCCCGATCACGACCGGAGTGTTCCAGGTCTGAGCGACTTCGATCGTGGTACTTCCTGGCACTTGACCGATTTGGGATCGTCCTCCCATGATGAACTGATGACGGAGACCAGGAAATGCCGAATCCCGAAGAGCTGATCCAGGCGCTCGCCGAACTCGACCCAGCCATACTCGAGAGCGTGATCAATACAGCCTACAACCGTCGTCGCGACCCGACGGAGACAACCCGTCGAGTGAGGCCGAAGCCCGCGGACGGTGCAGGCCCATTCGCTCGCTGGCTCGCACAACGGCACATGGAAACCGACGCGGCTATCGAGCGGGTTGTGTACCTTCCGACAGGTGCACCGGTCGATGAAATCCGACTGCTTGAAGTCAACCGATTCCTTCGTCCGCCGGACGACGATGTGATCGAACCTCTCGACTTTTCTCCGGACGGCGCAGATTTGCCCTTCCGAGTGTTTGTCGCCGATATCACTCGAGACCAGTGGGAGCGAATTCAACGCGACCCCGAACTTCTCTCGCAGCTTGGCTGGCAACTGAAAGACAAGCAGATATTTGCGAGGGGCTAGCCGTGCCGCTCAATACTCAACAGCAACTCTATCTCGACCAAGCTCGGTCCGATTATGAAATCTATGAGTATATGCGGAGTCAAAACAATTGCCATCGTCTTCATTATCTCCAGATGTGCACTGAGAAGCTTGCCAAGGTCTATTTCTGGAGGCATGGCTACTCTCCTGGCCTCAATCATTTCGTCTTTGTACCCTTTCTTCGAGATCTGAGTAGCCGCCCGGATTTTCATGAGATGTTCGGCTACGTCGACCGCTGGCGATTTGGACATCAAGTGCCATCCATTTTCGGTCTGGCCCAGCGACTTCAAAATCTTGCCCCTGCGGGAGGGAACAATGGTCCCAACCCGGAATACCCGTGGCCCCCAAAAATGCCAACAAGCGGACCGCTGAGCTACAGCTTTCCCGAGTGGAAAGATTGGATCGAAACGACGCCAGGACGGCGATTGAAGATGTTTGTCGAAAACCTTTTGCAGAACTACTTGAAGTTCTTCCCGTGATCCGTCTGCTGCCGGAGCACAATCGCCCGGACAATCGTCTCGACGATAGGAGCCGCTCATGTCGCCCGGCTCGACCTCACCGCTCAGGATCGGCAACGCCGCGGGTTTCTGGGGCGATAATCTCGACGCGCCTTTCCTCCTGGCCCGGGACGGCAAGCTGGATGTCTTGACGCTCGAATACCTGGCCGAGTTGACGCTCGGGATTCTGAGCCACCAGCGGGCCAAGGACCCGGCGGCGGGGTTCGTGACCGACTTTCCCGAAACCCTCGATCGGCTGGCTCCCTTCCTTGAAGAGCCGCATGCGCTACGGATCGTCACCAACGCCGGGGGACTCAACCCGGCGTCGTGCGCCATTGCAAGCGGCAGGCACCTTGGCCGATCAGGCTTGGGCGGGTTGCAGATCGGCGTCGTTACCGGAGACGATGTTCTCGAGCAGATTCCCGAATGGCTAAAATCTGGCGTTGCACTCGATCATCTTGAGACGGGTGAGCCGCTGGTGATGGATGCGGATCGGCTGCAAAGTGCCAGCGTCTATCTCGGGGCCAGGCCAATCGCCGACGCCTTGGGCGAGGGTGCGCGAATCGTCGTGACGGGGCGCGTGGCCGACGCCTCGCTGACGCTCGGTCCCGCCGTGGCCCATCATGGTTGGGCCTGGGACGATTGGAGCCGCCTGGCCGGCGCCAGTGCGGCGGGGCACCTGATCGAATGCGGCGCTCAGGTGACCGGCGGCCTCTGGCACGAATGGGACCAGGTTCATGACCTCGCAGGTATCGGTTATCCCATCGCCGAGGTCGCCGCCGACGGATCATCGGTGATCACCAAGCCTCAAGGAACCGGGGGACTCGTCAGCGTGGGGACGGTCACCGAGCAACTCCTTTACGAGATCGACGATCCAGCTCGGTACCGCACGCCCGATGTCGATGTCGACTTCACGACCGTCCGGCTGACCGAGAACGGGACGGATCGCGTGGCCGTCCGGGATGCGACCGGCAGGCCGCCCTCCGACCGGTTCAAGCTGGCAATCGTCTACCGCGACGGCTGGTCCGCTAGTGGCATGCTGGCCGTCATTGGCCGAAGTGCCGCGAAAAAAGCCCGGCGCGGCCGGAGCGATGCTGCTTGAGCGGGTACGCCGCGCGGGGTTCTCGTTCGCGGACTCCCTGGTCGAGTGCCTTGGTGCCGGCGACGTCGTTCCCGGTGTCGCTCCTGCCGGCGAAAGCCCGTGGGAGGTGGTACTCCGCGTCACGGTTCGCGATCCAGATCGCCGGGCCGTCGACCGGTTCTGCCGCGAGTTCGCACCGCTGGTGACCTCGGGCCCACCCGGAATCGCCGGCTATGCCTCGGGCCGCCCCACGCCGCGTCCGGCTTTCGGCTACTGGCCAGCACTGGTTCCCAGATCGTTGATCACGCCCTCCGTGAAAGTACGGAGCGCCGCGGAATGGAGCTCAAGCTCATTTCAAGTGTAAAACTGTTTTTAGATTCCATATGGATCGATAAATACTCATGGAACAATCAGAATTAACAGTCCGGCTGGGCGATCTCGCTCACGCACGTAGCGGCGACAAGGGCAACAGTGCAAACATCGGCGTGGTCGCCAACGACGCATTGACTTTTCAATGGCTGCGCTCGCATCTCACCGAGGCAGCGGTTGCCGCGTATTTTCAGCCGCTCCAGATCGGCACGGTGAGAAGGTATGAGCTGCCTCATCTGCGGTCGTTCAACTTCGTGATTGAGAAGGCGCTGGCCGGTGGAGCCAGCCAGTCTCTGCGGCTGGACACGCAAGGCAAGGCGCTGGGAATGGCACTGCTGGAACTGCGCTTGCCAGCCCCTGAAGGACTGACATCCGAAAACTCGGCGGAGGCAGATCAATGAGCGAGACACTGGTCAAGCGATTCGACGACGGCCCGGTTGCGATCCTGACCTTGAACCGTCCTGAGCGGCGTAATGCGCTTTCTCGGGCCTTGATGCATGAATTCGAGGATCAGCTCGATCGAGTTGGTCGCGATCCCAAGATCCGCGCGGTGGTCCTGACCGGTGAAGGCACCACGTTTTGCGCGGGCATGGATCTCAAGGAAGCTGCCAACGAGCGAGCCAGTGCCGAGGCCGAACAACGTGCCGTGGCCACACTCCAGGAATACGCCGACCTGCTTCAAAAGCTGCACACGCTGAGCAAGCCGACGATGGCGGCGCTCAACGGTGATGCCCTGGCCGGAGGCGCCGGGCTGGTGAGCTCTTGCGATTTTGCCATCGCCTCCGAGGCCGCCCGGATCGGCTACCCTGAGATTTTTCGAGGACTCGTTCCGGCAGTCGTGATGTTCGACCTGACCCGACTGATCGGCGACCGACGCGCCCGCCAGATGCTTCTGGCTGGCGAACTGATCCTGGCTGAAAAAGCCCTCCACTGGGGCCTGGTCAATCAGGTCACATCGGCGGATCGCTGCCTTACGGAGGCGATTCGCGTGAGCAAAGACATGGTACGCCTGGGGCCGCAGGCCGTGGCGACGGTCAAGCGTCTGCTTGATGAGACGCAGGGGCGTCCCAGAAGTCTCCGCGGAGCCGCCGCGGTGAGCGCGGCGATCCGGGTCTCGGAAGAAGCCCAGGAAGGAATTCTCGCCTTTCTGGAGAAGCGGCCGCCGCGATGGGCCGAGACGAACTCATAAAGACAATCCAGACAGAATCAGCGTAAGCATGGCAAATGTCGAGTTGAATGGACGCAAGCCGCTCGTCTGGAGGTGAGCAATGCCTGGCCCCGCCCCTGGATCGCTTCCCTGGGTATCTGGCCGAACGATCGGCAGTGTTCTTGAGCAAACGGCTTCGGCTCATCCGGAACGCGATGCCCTCGTCTTTCCCGCGCTCGAACTGCGGTGGTCGTGGGCCGAATTCTATTGTCGAGTCGAGCAGGCGGCGCGGGCATTTATTGCGCTGGGAGTTGCGCGGGGCGAACATATCGGCGTCTGGTCAATGAACGCGCCCGAATGGGTCGTGACTCAGTTCGCCGCGGCGCGCATCGGGGCTGTACTGGTCAATGTCAACCCGGCTTATCGCATCTTCGAGCTCGAGGACGCCCTGCGCATGGCCGATGTGGCGACACTGGTCGTGGGCCGTCCTTTCAAGAGCTCCGACTTCGTGGCGATGGTACACGCGGTCTGCCCGGAGGCCGCCGCGGTTAATGATCTCGGATGGACCTCGCAAAAGCTGCCCGAGCTGAAGCGATTGATTGCCCTGGGCGACCGTCCGGGGCCAGGATGGCTAACCTGGAACGACCTGAAAGCGGGTCCGGTGTGCGCACTCGAGGATCTGGAAGGCCGGCAGGGGCAACTGGCTGCCTGTGACGTCGTGAACGTGCAATTCACGTCAGGCACAACGGGTTTACCCAAGGGGGCCATGCTCACCCATTCCAATCTCCTTCTCAACGCCTATTTCGTGGGTGAGCGGCTACGTTACACCGCCGACGACCGTGTTTGCGTTCCGGTTCCGTTCTACCATTGCTTCGGCTGCGTGCTTGGCAACATGGTGTGCGCGGTCCATGGTGCGACGATCGTCGTCCCGGCGCCGGCATTTGATCCTGGCGTGACGCTCGCGGCCCTCGAAGCCGAACGGTGCACCTCGGTGTATGGTGTGCCGACGATGTTTTCCGGAATGCTCGATCATCACGACTTCGCCCGTCGCGATCTTTCGCACCTGCGGACGGGCATCATGTCGGGCGCACCCTGTCCGCTGCCACTGATGGAGCGGGTCGTGAACCTGATGGGAGCGCGCGAGATCTGCATCGGCTACGGCCAGACGGAGGCCTCGCCAATCATCACGTTCACGTCGGCCGACGACCCTCTCGAAGTGCGCTGCGGAACCGTTGGGCGGCCGATACCCGGAATCGAGGTGAAGCTCGTGGACCCGGCGACCCGGTCAGAGTCTGCGCCGGGAGAGCCCGGTGAGCTCGCGGCCCGCGGCCACGACGTGATGGCCGGTTATTACAAGAATCCGGTGGCCACCGCACGGACCATCGATCGTGACGGTTGGCTCTACACCGGCGACCTCGCTCGCCGCCGCGACGACGGCAACTACCGGATCGTCGGCCGCTGCAAGGAGCAGATCAACCGCGGCGGCGAGAAGATTCATCCGCCCGAGGTCGAGGAATTTCTCCATCATCACCCCGACGTCGCCGAAGTCGCCGTCCTGGGCTTGCCCGACGCAAGGTTCGGCGAGATCGTCGCCGCCTGGATCGTGCCCCGCCCCGGGGCGACGCTGTCCGCGGACGATATCACCGTCTACTGCCGGGGAAAAATCACGCACTTCAAGATTCCTCAACATATCGAGATCGTCGGGGCTCTCCCCCGCACTGTCACCGGCAAGGTTCGCAAGCACGTGCTGAGGGATCAGGCGATCGCCGAGCTTGGCCTGGGCGACGTTGCCAGGATCGAGACAGCATGACCGGCCAGCCGCGCCTGCTCTATACCTTTGATCGCTAATCGGTATGCCGGGACAGAGGCTCGTCAGCAAAAAATGCTCCTTCGATGAAGACGATCCGGCTGATCCAGCATCTAGTAAGGAAGGAGACCGAAACCGACCGTCTGGGGCCTTTCGAGCGTGTGGCGATTCTTACCGGGAGACGTAATCCGATGTCCACCTCCGAGTCGCGATCGGCAGTCGTGATGGAGCTTGCCGAGGAGTTCCTTGAGCGGTATCGCCAGGGTCAGCGGCCGTCGCTGAAGGACTACATCGACCGCCATCCCGAACTGGCCGACGAGGTCCGCGAAGTCTTCCCCGCCATGGCGATGATGGAGAACATCGCGATCAACGACGATTCCCTGGACGGCGAGACGACCGAGGCCCCCGACTGTTCGCGTTGCACCCCGCCACTGCCCAGACAGATCGGTGATTTCCGGATCATCCGCGAGATTGGCCATGGCGGCATGGGCGTGGTCTACGAGGCCGATCAGGTTTCGCTCGGCCGCCACGTCGCGCTGAAGATCCTACCGGTCCAGATGCTCAGCGACCGCAAGCAGCGGCTGCGCTTCGAGCGCGAGGCCAAGGCCGCCGCCAGGCTCCATCACTCGAATATCGTACCGGTTTTCGGCGTCGGCGAGTACAAGGGCACGGCTTATTATGTGATGCAGTTCATCCAAGGACTCGGGCTCGACGAGGTGATCGATGAGCTGAAGAGACTACGCCCCGACGGACCGGGCGCTTCGAGCCACGATAACAAGCCGGTCGCCCGCTCGACCCGGCGCGACGTTTCGGCGGCCGACATGGCCCAGTCCCTACTGACCGGGCGGTTCGGCCCTGTCGAACGCGGCGGTTTGTTAGCGGATGGTCCGCTCGCGGCCACGGTGACCACCGCCCCGTCTGATGGCTCGGCCTCGCCGGCAAGAAGCCTGACCGACGGCGCAGTGCCGGGAGCCCGGGCGGAATCGCCGGCCCCGGGCTCGTTCTCCGGTTCCTCCTCAGTAGTCCTGCCCGGCGCCAGCGGCAGTGCCGTGGCGCGGAGCGGCCAGCCGGCGACCTACTGGCAGAGCGTGGCCCGGGTCGGCCTTCAGGTGGCCGAGGCACTCGAGTACGCCCACAAGCAGGGAATTTTGCACCGTGATATCAAGCCCTCGAACCTGCTGCTGGATACTCGCGGGACGGTCTGGGTGACCGACTTCGGCCTGGCCAAGGCCGACGACCAGCAGAATCTGACCCACACCGGCGACATCCTGGGCACGCTCCGTTACATGCCGCCGGAGGCCTTCGAGGGCAAGTCCGATGCCCGGGGCGACGTCTATTCTCTGGGCCTGTCGCTCTACGAAATGCTGGCGTTCCGCCCGGCGTTCGACGAGAAAGATCGCGGCAAGCTGAACAGCCAGGTCACCAGCGAGGAACCGGTGCGGCTGGCGAAGCTCAACCGGGCGATCCCGCGCGACTTGGAGACGATCATTCACAAAGCGATCGACCGCGACCCCGAGCATCGCTACGTCTCGGCCGGAGGGCTGGCGGCCGACCTGCAGCGATTCCTCGAAGACGAGCCGATCCAGGCGCGGCGGCTTTCATCGCTGGAACGGCTGGCCCGGTGGCGGCGGCGGAACAAGGGGCTGGCGGCGGCGATCGGACTTGCCGTGACGGCCCTGTTGATTGGCTCGTCGGTCTCGACGGCCCTGGCGATCCAGGCCTCGCAGGCGGCCCGGTCGGCGTCGCTGGCCGCGAAAGCCGCGTCCGAGGCAGCGCTCGCTGGGCAGGCCGAGTCGGCCCGGCTGGCTGCGGCCAGGGGAGTATCCTTGATCCAGGCACAGGACGGTGGACGTGGGCTCCTCTGGCTGGTTCGAGCGCTCGAGCTTGATCCAAGTGACGCAGCCGGCGTGCACCACGCCGTGCGGGTCAACATGGAAGCGGTGTCTCGCGAGCAGCTCGCCGTACCCCGGCTGACGCTCACTCCCGAGGGGGCCGACCCGGGAGTCGCCGGCAAGGAATCTGCCGAGGGTGTCCGCAAGGTGGTCTTCAGCCCCAACGGCAAGATCATCGCCACGGTCCACAAGAGCAATCGCGTCCGGCTCTGGGACGCTTCCGACGGCCACTCGCTGCTTGAGCCCATCGCCACCGCTGACCATGTTTCCGCCCTCGCATTCAGCCTGGATGGCCGCCAGCTCTGGATCGCAACAAGCCGCGGGTACCTCCAGACTGCTTATTACTTTGGGAACCCTGAAGGCGAGATGATCGCGCTCGATTCCAGCGACGATTCATCGTCTCAAGGCGATAGGACGCAAGCGGAACGCGAGGGTATCCCCAAAGGAGGCGATCTTTCCAAGGCACTGGGACAACCGCCTCGCAGCGAGTCCAGAGCTTTCGAGGTGGCAACCGGCCGCCCGCTGGCCGCGGCGCGTGCTTATCCCGGTTGGGTCGCGGCTTTCCGACCCGACTGCGGCGCCGTGGCCGTTCATCAGAAGAAACGAACAGACTGCACCCGAAGTTCAGGCTTGTCGATCCTCATCGCCGTTCCCGATAATCGGGGTTTCGGCGCTCTTGAAGCTGGCGGATTGGAGCCAGCGTCGCCGGGAACAGACTCAGTACGGAGGACCGTCATGCGAGGCCATTCCGACCGTCCAGCCCCCCCGCGCCCGCGGAAGCCGCGCCGACGCGTCTCACCGGCGCGCCTCTGGCAAGCGCTACCCCGATCGGACCGACGGCGGACACTCCTGACCCTCAGCCGCGTCGTCGCGCAGCAACTCCCAAGGCCTCCCGCCGACAAGGAGGCCGACAATGAGCCGACATGATCCCAGCCGCCAAGCCGATCGGGCCGCGGCCTCTAGTCCCCCCGTCAAAGAACCGATGAGGCAGCCCCGGGTCTTGCGATCCCCCAAGATCCTGGATCTCCATCTCGACCGCCTTGCTGTCGTTTACGTGCGACAATCCGATCCCCAGCAGGTGCTCAACAACCGTGAGTCGCGGGAACGGCAATACGCCCTCGTCGATCACGCAGTCGCCCTGGGATGGCCCCGAGATCGCGTCGTGATCATCGACGACGACCAAGGGCGGAGCGCCCGAACGTCCGACCAGCGGGGCGGATTCCAACGCCTCCTGGCTGAGGTTACGATGGAGCATGTCGGCCTGATCCTCGGGATCGAGATGAGCCGCATCGCCCGCAACAACAGGGACTGGCACAATCTCTTGGAGATGTGTGCCATCTTCGGGACGATCCTCGCGGACGAGGACGGCGTCTACGAGCCGCAGGACAGCAACGACCGGCTCCTGCTCGGCCTGAAGGGAACGATCAGCGAATTTGAGCTTGTTACTATGAGAAACCGACTGGAGCGAGGCCGGCTGAACAAGGCCCAGCGCGGCGAACTCTTTCAGCACGTGCCCTGGGGTTATGTCAAGGTCTCCCCAGAACAGGTGGAGATGGACCCCGACGAGCAGGTGCGCGACGTCATCCGCCTCATCTTCGACAAGTACGACGAGATCGGCTCCGTCTGGGGCGTCTTCCACTACCTGGTGCGCAACCACATCCGCCTGGGGATTCGCCCGTTCCAAGGGCCCAACCGCGGGAACTTGGAGTGGCGGCGTGCGACCATGACCAGCGTCCGTCAGCTCCTGCAGCATCCCATGTACGCGGGCGCCTACGCCTATGGCCGCCGCTCGCGCCTGCGCGTTCGCACGGCCACCGGGGAACGCACCCGCCAAGGCAACTGGCTCCCGATGGAGCAGTGGAAGGTCCTGAAGCGCGACTGCTTGCCGGCCTACATCACCTGGGAGCGTTATCTGGCAAATCAAGAGTGTGCTGCGCAGCATCGCTCCACTCCCGGCACCAAGGGGAGCCCCCGCAATGGGTCTGGTTTGCTCACCGGCCTCGTCGTCTGCGGCAACTGCGGCCGTCGCCTCAAGACGGATCATCCAGCTCACGGGAAGGCCTATTACCGCTGCGCCCGACATTTCTACGAAGCGACCGAGCAGGCGTGTTTCGGCCTCAAAGCCGCCGCGGTTGACGAACTCGTGGCGGAGCAGGTCCTTCGCGCGCTGGAACCCGCCGCACTGGAGTTGAGCTGCCGGGCGCTGGAGGACGTCCAGCGAGAGCGAGCCCGCCTGGACAAGCACTGGAACCAGCGGCTGGAGCGTGCCCGCTACGAGGCCGAGGACGCCGAGAGGCGCTACCGGTCCGTTGACCCCGAGAACCGCCTCGTGGGCCGGTCCTTGGAGAAGCGCTGGGAGGAGGCGCTGCGGGCGGAGCGTCAGGTCCACGACGACTACGATCGATTCCTTCGTGAGCAGCCGCCGCAACTGTCCCGCGAGGAGCGGGCGCGGATCACCGCGCTGTCTTCCGACCTCAACGCCCTCTGGCACGCCGCCGGCACGACCCACCGGGATCGCAAGGAGATCGTGCGGCACCTGGTGGATAAAGTCGTCGTCCACGTGGAGCACAACAACGAACATGTGGGCATTACGATTCACTGGCAAGGCGGCTTCGCCAGCGAGCACGAAATCGTGCGGCCCGTCCGGTCGTACGAGCAGCTCCGCGACCTCGACAAGCTCTTGGACCGGATCGCGGCGCTGCGCGACAAAGGCTACACCACGGCCCAGATCGCCGACGCCCTCAACCGGGAGGGGTTCAGCCCACCGAAAAGGCGACGCGGCTTCTTCCCCGACCTCGTCCGCCAGCTCATGGTGCGTCGCGGCCTGGCACGATCGGAGGCGCACACAGAGCAGCTCGGTCCGCACGAATGGTGGCTACCGAGGCTGGCCGAAGCCATCCCGGTCACCGTCGGGAAGCTCGCCAACTGGGCGCACCGGGGGTGGGTCCGATCGCGGAGGACGCCCGAGCAACATCTTTGGATCCTCTGGGCCGACGAGTCGGAGTTGAAACGACTCCGGAGGTTGGCGGCCTCGTCGCATCGTGGCGTCATAAAGTATCCGGCCGAGCTCATCACTCCAAAGCGGCTCGGGCATGGCTAACGGCGCGACCCAGTCTGGCGGAGGTGAGGAGGTACCCCCGGTAAGTCCGAGACGCCGCTTTCGCCCAGGAAGACGCAGGCGCCGGAATCACCGGGGGCCTATTCAATATTTTCTCGCCGACCGAAGCGTGCTGGGCCAGAGTACTGCCGCTGCCGAGTCGATGAATCCGTGGAATCGAGCGGTCCGGCGAAGGCGCTCGGCCAGCCCAGCCGCCACTCTTCCCGGTGCTATACAACTTTCATGGATTCTTAACGCAAAGGCGAATTCGCGAACTCGACATCTCCGGATTGCATTGTTGGAACTGCCCTGGGATGGGACAATCGGCACACGGGCACCGCCGATTGAGGACCGCTCGCCGCGCTCGGCTTCCGCCTCCGCTTTCGACGGAGCCCGTGCCGGCGCGGCCGATCCGTTGGCTCGCCGAGTCGAGCCGGGAGAACGATCGGTGTGCGATCCGAATTCCTCCGACGGTGAGGCCATAACGGACACTCGGACGACCACGACCGTTGGCAGCGACGGCTCGGTGCCCACCACTGGGCCCGGCCCGCCCGGGTCTGTGCGGACTTCTCGCCTGGAGATGTCAGACGGGGCCGATCCCCCGACGCTTCCGTCCGCAGAGCCGACGGTCGACTTGTCCGATCCCGCCGCCTTGACCGGCCGAACCGGCTCACCGACTGCGGCGGACCCGCCTGCCTCGAGCGGGGGTCAGCTCGACCCGGTAGCCGTGGGGAGCCTGACGGTTGCCCGGCCGGACGACCCCGCGGCCGTCCTGACCGTCACGAAGCCGGCCGGCGAATCGCCGCCGGTTTCCCGGGTGAGGCCCGTCCCAACGATCGACGGCTACGAGATCCTGGGCGAACTCGGGCGCGGCGGCATGGGCGTGGTTTACCACGCCCGACAGGTCCGACTGAACCGGCCCTGCGCCCTCAAGATGATCTTGGCCGGGGCCCATGCCGGCGACCTGGCCACCTCCCGCTTCCTGGCCGAGGCGCAGGCCGTTGCCCGCTTGCAGCACCCCAACATCGTGCAGATCCACCACATCGGCGAGGCCGACGGGCTCCCCTACTTCGAGCTGGAGTACGTCGAGGGGGGCAGCCTGCGCAAGAGGCTCGACGGCACCCCCTGGCCGGCCCGACGGGCGGCCGGGCTCGTCGAGGTGCTGGCGCAAGCCGTCGCCGAGGCGCACCGGCTCGGGATCGTCCACCGCGACCTGAAGCCGGACAATGTCCTGATGGCGGCCGACGGCACTCCCAAGGTCACCGATTTCGGCCTGGCCAAGTCGCTGGAGGGCGACAGCGGCCTGACGGCGACCGACTCGATCATGGGCTCGCCCGGCTACATGGCGCCCGAACAAGCCGAGGGGAAGGCCAAGCAGGTTGGGCCGCTCGCCGACGTGTATGCCCTGGGGGCGATCCTGTACGAGCTGCTGACTGGCCGGCCGCCGTTCCGGGCCGCGACGGTCCTGGAGACGTTGGAGCAGGTCAAGGCGGCCGAGCCGGTGCCGCCGTCGCGGCTCGTGCCCGGCCTGTCGCGGGACATCGAGACGATCGCGCTGAAATGCCTACAAAAGGAGCCGAGCAAACGCTATGACTCGGCCGCCGCGCTGGCCGAGGACCTCCGGCGCTGCCTCACCGGCGAGCCGATCCGCGCCCGGCCGGTGGGCGACCTCGAGCGCCTGGCCCGGTGGGCCCGTCGCCGCCCGACGCTGGCCGGCCTGATTGCCGCGGCCGTGTTGTCGCTCGCGACGGGGACCGTCGTGTCGACCTACTTCAAGATTCAGGCCGACGCGCGGGCCGCCGACGCCCGCGCCGCGGCTATGCAGGCGAAGGACAGCGCCATCGAGGCCGATCGCCGCCGGGGCGAGGCCGAAGCCGCCGGCGCAACGGCACGCGACCGGCTCAGCCGCCTGAACATCGCCACCGGCACTCGCTACCTCGACGCGGGCGACGCGGACAGCGCCGCTGCTCTGGTACGCCCGGGCCTGGGGCACGGACAACGACCCGGCAGCCGAGGAGAGCCATCGACTTCGGGTGGGCGCGGCACTGGCGGCGCGGCCGGAGCTGGTCGGGCTCGGCATCCACAACGCCCTGGTCTCCGACGCCCTCTTCAGCCCCGACGGCGCCCGCATCCTGACCCGGGTGGAGGGGCCGGAGGCGTACATCTGGGACTACGAGCGAGGACGCCTGGCCGTGCCGCCGCTTCGGCACGAGGCCAAGGTCAGGCACGCCGCCTGGAGCCACGACGGCACCCGCGTCGCGACCGCGTCGGACGACCGCACCGCTCGGATCTGGGACGCAAGCGACGGTCGCCCGATCCGGACCCTCCGCCACCCCGACCGCGTCCTATGGCTGGCGTTCGCGCCTGGCTCTGCCCGGCTGGCGACCGCCTGCGCCGACGGCAAGGTGCGGACCTGGGACACGGCTTCCGGCGCCGAGGCCGGCCCGCCGCTGGAGTTGCCGGAAGCGGTCCAATACGTCGCCTACAGCGGCGACGGGACGAAGCTGCTCACGGCCGATCGATCGGGCAGGGCCCGCGTCTGGGACGCCCGGAGCCGCAAGCCGCTGACCCCGCCGCTCCCCCACGCCGCCCTGGACAAGATCGACGTCGAGTACGGATACCGCCGCTACCCCGCGTTCAGCCCGGACGGTTCGCGCGTCCTCACCGCCGATAAAGCCGTGCACGTCTGGGACGCGGCCACCGGCGAGCGCCGGCTGGACCCTTACGCCGTGAAGAATCGCGTCACGTCGCTCGGCTGGAGCCCCGACGGGACGCGCATCGTGTTCACCCTGGACCCGGTCTTCGCGGCGATGATCCTCTCGGCGCGCGACGGTTCGATGGAGGCCGAATTGCGGCACCCCCGTGCCGTCCAGAACGCCGTCTTCGACCCCCGGGGCGAGCGCCTGATGAGTTGCAGTTCCGGCGCGGTCGTCCACCTCTGGGACCTCCGCAGCCTCACGCCCGTGTGGCCGGCCCAGCGGTGCGCCTCGTGGGGACGGGCGCTCGCCTTCTCGAAGGACGGCCGGCGCTGCCTCGCGTCCAGCGAGGACGGGACGGTCCGAGTCTGGTCGCTGGAGCCGACGCAGAGGTTCCGGCCGTATGACTTCTCGGACGGCCAGGCGCACCGGCTGAGGCCCGTCGTCGGCCCGGCCGGGAGGCAGCGGGCCTTCGACCCGTCGGGCCGGGTCGAGGCGCGGTTCGGGGGCGACACGCCGACGGTCGTCGAGATCGCCGGGAGGGACGCGGCCAATCCGATCCGCCGCCTCGACCATCCCAGTCCGGTCCAAGCCGCGTTCTTCACCGCCGACAGCCGCACGCTCTTCGCGGTCATGAAGGATCACGGCATCCTGCGGTGGGATGTCGCCCGCGGCGAGGCGTCGGGGCCCGCCTTCTGGCCGGAAGGACTTGAGACCGGCGACCTCCCCCACCTGATCTTCAAGCGGGACAGGTTCCGCGCCAGCCGCGACGGGGCCGTCCTCATCCTGGTCGACGGCACTGAGTCGCTCCAGGTCTGGGACACGATGGCCGGACGTCGCCTGCTGGGCCCCCTCCAGACCTCGAAGGGGTCGCCGGTCGTCTTCGGCGCCCGCGAGACCGCCGGCAGGGTCACGAACGCGGCGGTGAGCCCGGATGGGCGCCGGGTGGCCGCCGCATCCGCCAGCACCGGGACGCTCGCCGTCTGGGACGTCTCGGCCGGCCGGCTGTTGCACGACCACCCGCAACGGTTCCGGGGTGTCCCCGACGGCCTGGAGTTCAGCCCGGATGGCCGGTGGGTACTCGTCACCGCGAGCGACACAGTCGCGCGGGTCTGGGACGCCGAGACCGGGCAATTGGCCGGTCGGCCCCTGCACCATCCCTCCTCGGTCCGCGCCGGCGACCTCGCGCCGGACGGGCGACGGGTCGTGACCCAGGCGAAGCTCGGGATCTATCTCTGGGACTGGACCACCGGGGACCTCTTGTCTCGTCTCGCGTTCTCCGCGGGCCTGTTCCCGAAGACCGATGAGGTCCAACCCCGGTTTGGCGCCGACGGTCTTCGCCTCAACTTGACCGATGGGACGACGACCGTGGCGGCCGAGTTCCCTGAGTTCCGTACCCCGGAGGCCGCACTGGCTCCGCTGGCCGAACTCTTGACCTGCCAGCGGCTCGACGAATTCGGCGGGGCCGAGTACCTGGATCAAGGCGCGATCCTGGCCGACCCGGGCCGCTATCGCCGGGCGTGGCTCACTCTGCGCGGGCGGGAGGACGACCCTGCGGCTCAGCCTGCGAAGCCCAAGAGCCCTTGAACCTGCCAGGAGTGCTACCGCGCCGCAGCCCATGATGACGAGCGTATTGAGCGGGCAAGCCCTCCCGGCAGCCTCGGCCTGGGCATGCAGCCATTGCTCTCCCGGGCCGCTGGCTCCGACGTCACGTAGCCTTCAGCCAGTTCCTGATCGCCGCTGTTCGAAACGATTATATGCTATCCATGTCGCCGGGTAGGCCGAGCCGACGAAGTTCCGCCCTCGCGATGTTTCGAAGCACTGCCTCGCTTCATGGTTAGGAGTAACTGCTGGGCGGCAGTCCGCCCACGAGCCGACCGCACAGAGCTCGAAACCGGCCGGACAGAACGGGGCTCTCGTACACTACGCACTGCAAGTTCTCCCTATCGCCACCTTAGGCCAACATGGCACAATGGCATCCTGACTCGCTTCATCGGTCAGGAGTGCATCTAACGTGCTACCCAGCGAGTGACCAACCTTGTAGAGCTGGCAAGGCATCGAATCTCCATCACGATCGGGCCGCTCCACTCGTTTTCCCAAGAACAGGCACGCGTCCAGGAGAAGAGACTGACATGCAATGGCCTCGATTCGCCGGCAAGACTGGAACGTCCCTGGTATTGACCGCGTTTCTGACACTACCAGGGATGGCTTTCGGCCAGGCCGATCGGCGAGATCAACGAGAACTAACAGCGCCAAAAGCCGCCGGTTCGGCCGGAGCCGACAAGAACATACAGGCGATCGATGAAGATTACGACCGGCAACTCCTCCAGCTTGACCGGAGCCGATTGGAACGTCTCGAACGCCTCGCTACGCGGCAAGAGCCTTCCGCGGCCGCGGCCACTTACGAGCGGCTCTTTCGTCTGGCGATTGGTGGTAACCTCTTCCGCGATGCCGAGGCGGCCGCCGGCAGCGTGCTCAAGCAGGGCACCCCGTCGCCGCAGACCAACGCGCTGGCCCATTTGGTCAAGATCATCGCGGAGGCCGACCGAGGGGCCTATGAACAGTCCCTGCAAAGCCTGCGTCAGGCCGTTACCGAAAGCACACAAGAACGAAGGGCGACAGCGGCTCGGGCAAGCCTCGCCCCCGACGAAATCATCGGAATCTGCGAAGCATACTATCAGCGCCTCGTCGAAGGGGATCAGTTCCCGATCGCTCGTGAGGCTTTCCAGCTCGTGCTCGAACACTCTCACCGCCCTGGGGTCAGAGACTTCCTCTCAGGGCGCTTGAAAAGGATCGAGCTGGTGGGCAAGCCCGCACCTCCCATCCAGGGAACCGACCTCGATGGCAAGGCGTTCAACCTCGCCAATGAAAAAGGGAAAGTTGTCCTGGTCGTCTTCTGGGCAAGCTGGTGCCTACCCAACGCCACGCAGATCCCATGGCTTGAAGAGGTCCAGGATGCCTATCACGACCGAGGCCTGCGAGTTGTTGGTATTAACCTCGATGCTCAGCAGGACGGCGGCAAGAAACTCGAAACCGTCCTGCCCAATATCCGCCGGTTCTTACTGGATCGCAATGTCCGTTGGCCCACCCTGGTCAACGGCTCGGGGCATGCGACTACGCCAGCGCCTACGGAATCTCGGATATCCCAGCGAACGTCCTCATCGGCCGCGAAGGGGCGGTCGTCCAGATCGACCTGTCGCGCAGGAACCTCGAATCCGTAGTCTCGCGAATGCTCGGTCACTGAGGACATCATGGAGGGGATGACTATCAATGCGTGGACGGAGTGGCCGAGGCCATTTGGGGAGGGTAAGCCGCCTGCTCCAGCGACTCGTAGAGCGACAACAGGAATAGGTGGAAGGTGTCGGCCACACGCGGCGTGTTATGGCTTCGATAATCCTGCAGAGCGGGTCGACCGTAGTCCAGCAACTTCTTTCGAGCGTCCGTCACCGTCGTGATCGGGGCAGACTCGTGCTTTTCGACCTCATCAAAGACGACGAGGCAGGCTTGATCCGAGTTGTCACGCTTCGGTCTCAGGTCACCGGCGACCGGGGCATCACCCGGCCATTCGAGCTTCCGTGACGCGTCGAAAAAGCTCGCGATGGGGACAACCGGCTTCGGAGCGGTTGGAGTCGCGGGCGCCGGCCCAGGCAGCTTGTGGCTCGTTTGACTCACGCTCGGGGATCGTTGAGGATCCGGCTGATCTGAAAAACGTCTCGCAGGATCGGGAGCATAGTGGGTTTGGAATCCGTTATCTCGGACATGGTTGATATAGGCGTTGGGATTGTTGGCGTAGACGTTGTTAGAAACCGGCCCATGTGCGTGTGAGGCATTGACCATCGCTTGCTGATTCAAGACGTCGGTTGGCTGGGAGACATAATTGAAGCCACTGAAGCCCCCACCCCAGCCGCCTCGGAACTGCGCCTGGGCCTGATTCGACCCGATGTGGAATGCTGCCATCGCGACTGGAATCATGAGCATGAACCGACTCTGTCGGTTGGTCGTCCTCATCATTTGTTCCTCGTATCCCAAGTGCTCGCCTCGAATCCTGTGGGGTCGTTCGGCGACCAATCGCGGCGAGTTCGACCCAAGCACGAACGGCAGCCGCGTGATGAATGATAAACGATCTCGTCTCGGCGATACAGGGCCAGCACCAGAATGCTATCGCGAGAAGTGCTCTCCGCGACTCCTCTGGATCTGATCATGCCGGCAGGCATAGCTGCCTTGATCCGCGCCAGGCCGCGGGTTACCTTCAAGGCCCTTCGAGTGTCTAATACGGGACGGAAACGGCGGGAAACATGCAGAACGAGCTAGTGAGTTCCACCACCGACGGCCGCGCCTCCCGCGAGACTGCGGCAGCGCCGTCGTGCCTGGCCTTGCACGGGCTGGGAGGTGGGCCTTACGAGATCGGGCCGTTGATCGACGCTCTCAGGGCCGATGGGATCCTCGTTGAGGCGCCCATCCTACCCGGTCATGAGCCGGTCGGTTCGATCATGCCGGCCTCGAGTTGGCGCGACTGGGCGACGGCGTCCGAGACGGCCTTCGATGCGCTGGCCGCCGCAGGCCGGCCAGTGGTCGTGATCGGTTTTTCGACCGGTGGGACACTCGCCCTGCGTCTCGCCACCCACCGCCCGGTCGCGCGAATGGTTCTGCTCGCGCCGTTCCTGGCGATCCGTTACAGCGGGCTGATCCCACTCCGCCCGGCAAGCTACCTCCGGCACCTCGCCAATCTCATCCCCGATCTGCCGCGCCGCCGGCCGGCCGTTCGCGACCCCGTGATGCGACGCTGGGCCGCCGGCCGCGACGGGTTCCGCACATTCAACCTCCATGCCACGATCAGCGCCCTCGAGCTGATCGACGAGGTCAAGTCGCTCGTGTGCGAGATCACGACTCCGACCCTGATCATCCAGGGGAGGCTCGACACCGTGGTCGAGCCCTCCAACGCCCGCTGGCTTCACCGCCGGCTCGGCGCGACCTCCAAGGCGCTGGTCAATCTGCCACGCTCCGACCACCTAGTCGCGCTCGATCGCGACCGCCATCGTGTCATCGCTGCAACCGTCGAGTTCGTCCGCGACGGCACGCTTCCGGCCGCGCATGACTTGCAGGATCTCGAGCCGGCTGCGACTGGCCGTGAGGCATCCGAGGTTCGTTCCGCGCGGGTCGCTGCCGAGCCCGCGGACACGCTCTTGACGGAGAGACTAGATGAGTGAAACCCCGAACCTCGCGGACATTGGGCAGCGGCTGGAAGAGCGGTTCGGGGTGAACCGGAGCCTGCTCTTGGGCGTGGGGCTGGCGTGCGTGCTCCTGGGCATCATCGCGATGGCGCTGCCGCTAAAACTGTTCGGTTCGCTGATCCGGCTGCTGGGCGTCTTGCTGCTCATCGCCGCGGGGGTAAAGGCGTTCCAGCTCCTGCTCGGCCGGCGCTCGGCCGATGCGCGACGCCGCGGCTGGCCGCTAATCGCTTTCCAGGTGGCCGTCGACGCGGCGATGGGGTTGCTGCTGCTGAACCGGTGGCGGTTCTCGGCCGAAGTGGCGGCGGCCGCGCTAGGTCTGCTCTTCGCCATCGAGGGGGTCGTGCTGGTCTACGTCGCCTTGCGTTCCCCAACCGCCACGAGCCGGCGCTGGATGACGCTCTGCGGGCTCGCGACCGCCGCCGCCGGCCTGGCCATCCTCCTGCGGCTGGTCGCGGATCCGCTCGCCTGGGCCGGGGTGCTCGTCGGCCTGAAACTCATCCTTTTCGGAGTGAGCCTCGTCTGGATCGCGCTGCGGGCGATGAAGTCCGACCCCGCGCTGATTTACGAGGCCGTGATGCCCGAGCCGGAGCGGGCCGAGCTCTACGCAGTCTACTTCGGCACAGCGTTCCACCTCGGCGTTTACATCGGCGACGGAAAGGTCATTAACTACCTGGACGACGACCACGTCCACGAGGCCACATGGGAAGAATTCCTCCGAGGGCGGACGCCACAGCACTGGACCTACCCCGATCTGCCGCCACGGCCCGCCGAGGAGGTCGTCGCCACGGCGGTCTCGGAGGTGGGTAAGTTCTACAAGTACAACCTGCTCAAGTTCAACTGTGAGAATTTCGCGATCTTCTGCAAATCGGGTGGCCGGACGGACCAGTCGAAGTACGCGCAGATAGCCGGGGGCGTGCTCGACGTCCGGTCGCATCCGCTCCTCGGCACCGTCGCGGAGCTAAACACGCGGGCCGTCGAATGGCTGGCGTTCCACTTCGGCGGCCCGGCGGGCAAGAGCCTCTCGCTCACAATCCGCCGCGTCGGTGCCGTCGTGACGACCTGGCTGGCGTCGCTCGCGAAAGACAAGGTCCAGGACCGGCCGGCGTGAGCGATGGTGAAATCCGCGTCCGGTTCCGCGGCCTTGACTCGTCGCGCCTCTCGGCGGGCTGCACGCAGGACGAGGTAGGTCTCTACGAGCGGCCAACCCGAGTCTCCTGACCCGTCGACCAAGCAAGGAAGCGCCTATACGACTCCGCTGGTCGAATAATCATGTGGGCTAGGGGCCCAACATTCGATTTGACTATTTCCGGGCAGTCTTTGGACATGGACCTCGAAATCTTTACCCCGATACGACGTGTCGACGGCGACTTTTCTTTAGAAAGAGAATATGAACATTCGTCGTGGAAATCGCGATGGCAGCCGGGGTTTCACGCTGATCGAGCTTCTGGTGGTCATCGCGATCATCGGCGTACTGATCGCGCTGCTCCTGCCGGCCGTGCAGGCGGCGCGCGAGGCGGCCCGCCGCACCCAGTGCACCAATAACCTGAAGCAATTGGCCCTGGCGGCGAACAATTACGAGTCGGCCAACGGCTGCTACCCTGCGGGCTCTTACTCGAACTATAACGGGGGCGCCCCGGCGAGGGGCTGTGCAAACGGTGTAGCCCCGTGCGCCTTCCCGGAGAACTTCAGCGTCTTCGTGCGGATGCTGCCCTACACCGAGCAGTCGGCGATGTATAACGCGGTCAACTTCAACCTCACGTCTTCGAATTTCGAGAACATCACCATCGCCGGGGTGCGGCTGAATATCCTGACGTGCCCGAGCGATACAACGAATGACCCTGTTCCGCTAGTCAAGGGCGCTCCGAACTCCTCGTTCAACCTGATCGCCGGCACCCCGCCCCCCGGCAACTGGCTCCAATGCTACAGCAGCTATGCCGGGAACGCGGGGACATGGGACTACGGGACCACCACGCTGGCCAATCCCGCCGTGCGGGCGATGTACAATGGCGTCATCTACAACGATAGCAGCACGGCCATCGCCCAGGTCACCGATGGTACGAGCAACACGATGCTCTTCGCCGAGCACAGCCATTTCATGGCAACGCTGAACGACCCCAATTTCTATGTCTCCGACAATTCGTGGCAGTCGGGCCGCTGGTACGACACGCTCTTCTCCACGCTTTACCCGATCAGCATCAATCTGCAGGCGCTCCCCGCCCAGGTCAACGGCCCGTTTGGCTACTACTCCATCACCGCCGCGAACAGCTTGCATCCCGGCGGCGCCAACTTCGCTTATTGTGACGGATCCGTCCGTTTCCTCAAGTCCACGATCAACACCTGGAGCGTCAGCGGGAACAGTACCGACCCCGCCGGCAACGCCATCCCCGACGGCTCGACAACCTTGGCAGTCAGCAACCCCAGCGGGACCGTCCACCTGTTCGGCTCGGCCCAGCTCGGCGTCTACCAGAAGCTGTCGACACGGTCTGGGGGCGAGGTCGTCAGCTTCGACCAGTATTGATTCCGATCTATCGCACCAACGACAAACGGGGCTCGGTCCGACAACACCGACGCGTTCTCGAACTCTGCATGACTGGTTCGCGCATCGTACCTCGAAGGGGCCTTCCGCGTGGAATCGCGCAGCCGCAACGGCAAGAGCCCGACCCCACTCGAGGGTCAACTCTACACATTCCTCAGCGATCAGGGCACCGCTCCTCAGCTCTCGACGCATGAGCATCGGCAGGGAGTCGCAATCTCTGCGGCTTCCGCGATAATCAGCGTAGGCGCCACGCGAGGGCCCATACACGGGCACCCACGATGGACCCTCATCGGTCCGGTTGCATCGCGACGCCCGGACGATCGATTTCTGTGACGATGGAGGCCCTATGTCTGCTACTTCCACACGAGCGATACGGTGGGCGTCTTCGACGTCAACAGCGGCGCTGCAATCTGCCCCCGGCTCTTCAACAAGCGGAGTTATAGCTCCCGCGAGAGTCTGGCGTTCAGTCCCGACGGAACGAGGCTGGCTATTAGCGAGTCGAACGATTCCGGGTCTGCCCGCTGCCGGGCGGCCCTGATCTGGGACATCGTGTCCGGCCGGCTCGAGCGCGAGACGGGTTACCACGATAGCTAGTGTCCGCCGGAAAATGCATCTGGGCCTGATTTTTCTGGCGTTTCGTTCAAAGATCAGTCTCGAAGTTTCGGGCCTGCCGCGTAAGATTTGAGCTGAAAGAGCCATTTTGCGCGTTCTGAGCAAGAAATCTTCGAGGGACTGCCCGATGCGAATCGCCTTTGATCCCCAGCTTCGGCTCGATTGTCCTCCGGTCCTGGAGGTCCGGCTCAACACATCGTGCCGCGACGAGATCATCCCCATCCTCAAAGCGTTGCAGCACATTTACAGCCAGCCCGAACTGCGTGATGAACTGCTCGATGCAGTTGCTCAGGACGTCAACGGAACCTCCAGTGCAGACCTTGGCCGTCCAGGGATGACCTACTGGTCGATCCTTGTTCTGGGAGCCGTTCGGCTCGGCTGCAATTTCGACTATGACCGGCTCCAGAATCTGGCCGAGGAGCATCGCTCGTTGCGGCACGTCATGGGGATCAGCGGCTGGTGTGACGACCAGACGTTCGACTGGCGATGCCTCCGCGACAACATCTGTCTGTTGTCGCCCGATACGATTGAGCGGGTCAACCACCTGATCGTGGCCGAGGGCCATCGGCTCGTCCCCGAGGCCCCTGAGACGGTCCGGGGCGACTCGTTCGTTCCTGCCACCAACATTCACTATCCCACCGATTCCAGTCTCATCGGCGATGGCTTACGGACGATCGTGCCGCTGGCGGTGCGCCTGGCGAGACTCCTCGGTCTCGGCGGTTGGCGTCAGCGCAAGCACTTGCTTCGGACCGTGAAGAAACAACTCCGCACGATCAACAAGATCGCCAAGGGCAAGGGGCGCGACTTTCCCAAGCGGCTTGAGGACGGCTACCGGACGCTCTTGGACCTGGCTGATCGGATTCTGGCCCGAGCGTTGGAGTTGCTCGACCCCGCTTTGACCACCATCGCTTCCAGCGCCGCTACCTCCAGAATCGACATGCTCAGGGAGAAATTGACCGACTACATAAATATGACCATTCATGTCTGTGACCTGGCTCGACGGCGTGTGCTCGAGGGGGAACGGATCGACAACAGCGAAAAACTCTTCAGTCTGTTCGAGCCGCACACTCAGTTGATCATGCGTGGTAAGGTTCCTCAACCTCTCGAGTTCGGCCACCGCGTCCTGGTAATCGAGGATGGCGCGGGCTTCGTCTGCCACTATGCAATCCTGCCTCGTGGGGCGGAGGATAGCGAGGTCCTGGTGGAGGAGATGAAGCAGGCGCAGCAACGACTGAACGGCCGAATCCGAAGTGCGTCGTTCGATCGCGGTTTTCATTCTCCAGAGAATCAACGTGAGTTGCTGAAACTGGTAAAGCAACCGTGCTTGCCCAAGACAGGCCACGTTCAGGCCCAGCGCCAGGAGCAAGAGGCCACTGTGGAATTCCGTCGGGCGCGGCGGCATCATCCGGGGATCGAGTCGGCGATTGGCGCGTTGCAGTCTGGCAATGGTCTGGATCGGTGCCGAGATAAGACCTTCGGCGGCTACTGTCGATACGTGGGGCTGGGAATCCTGGGTCGGAATCTTCATGTCTTGGGAAAGCTGTTGATCGCGCAAGAGGACCCGAAATGCGTGGCAGGTCAGTCGCGGCGGAGCCGCAGCGCGGCCTGAAGCACCAGAGCGGTCGGCAAAGAAGGGTGAGACCACAGCGTTACCGCCGTGGAGCGGATCGAGTACGCTTGGGGATTGGCCAATTCGAGTTATCGTGCGATATTTTGCACATATATGCGAAATACGTGACGTACATTTATGTCAGCGCCTCGACAAAGTAACAGAGCTTTAGCCTGGGGTTCGGAAGAAATGGCAGTTTTCCGACGGAGACTAGCTATCACATCTACTCCGTGGCCTGGAGCCCGGATGGCAAGGCGCTCGCCACCGGTGGCCACGACACCAAGATCCGCCTCTGGGATCCGGCAACCGGGACTTTACTGATTCCCGCGCTGGATCTCCCGGTGGCCTGCGCTCGCCTCGTTTTCAGCCCGGACGGCCGGACTCTGGCTGCCGGATTGGGCAGCCAGATCAACGAGGCGAGATTCTCCCGTTCGAGCGTGCGGCTTTTCGACCGAGTGACGGGTGCGCCGCGAGGACCCCAGTGGCAATTCGAGGTGGGCGTTCGGGACCTCGCATTCAGCCCCGATGGCCAGGCCATTGTCGTCGGACTGAGTGATGGCACCACGCAGGTCTGGACGCTGCCTGAAGGACCCACCGTCGCGTCGCCGATCGCGCCGGGCCCCTTCCAGTCAGTGGATGTGTCGCCGAGCGGAAGCGTGGCCATGGGCTCCGGACTGGGATTTGTCCAGGTCCAGGGCAAAGCAAACTTACGAATCGAGATTCCCGAGAAGACGATCTGGAAAGTGGCGTTCTCCCCCGACAGCCGGATTCTCGCGATCGGTGCGGGGTTCGAATACCGCACATCCGACACAAGTCCTGTGGGCGAGGTTCAACTCTGGGACCTGAGCCGCCGTCGGCGGGTGGCCGATCCCATTCCCGCCAACGACCCCAGTCCTCCCGATCTTGTGTTCTCGCCGGATGGATCAGCCTTGATGTGCCTGAGACTCAAGAAGCCCCATGTGACGTTCTGGAGCACAAGTACTGCGAAGAGCATGGCGGGTGAGATCGTCCTGGACGAGCCAGACATCAAGTCCCTCGCCGTGACGCCCGATGGGAAGACCCTACTTATCGGAGATCGTCGCGGCCGTCTCAGCCGGCGCGAGCTGCCTTCCGGGGGCCTTGTCGGATCGCCATGGCAACTCCAGCAGGAAGGAATGGCCAGGCTGGCAGTCTCTCCGGGGGGCCAATCGTTCGCGACCGTTGGCGAAGACGGTACCGTCCGGCTCTGGTCACTTGAATCGGGCGATTCGCTGGGCCCCGCGATCGAGCATTCTGTAAGCTTGCGGAGAATCGCGCTGCACCCGGATGGTAAGACCATCGCCACGGGCGACGCCGAGTCGGTGATCCGATTGTGGGATGGCACCAGTGGCCTGTCGCTGGGCCTGCCTGTCAATTCCGCTCGAGAAATGGAGAGCCTTAGATTCCTTCCGGACGGCAGCAAGCTCGTCATCGCCAGCCTTTCCGGAATTCTCCTGCTCGATGGGCCGACGCCTGCGTCAGGAACCAAGGCGGATCTCCGCCGCTGGGCGGAGGCTCGCACCGGCTGGACCATCGATTCACGGGGATCCGTGACCCGCCTCCAGCAGGAGGAGTGGGCGGACCGCCGCAAGGGCTGGGAACACGACCAGACAGCAAGTGTCGGCGAGGCCCCCGGTAGGGCCTTACGCGCGCCGAATCATGAACTCGGCAAGGGTTGGCTCTATGAGACGACTCAGGACCCCTTCGCCGCGCTCTGGCACTACGAGCGTGCACTGCAAAAGCGACCGGCTGATCTTTGGGCTCTTTACGGAATAGTGCGCACCCTTTCATCGACAGGCCGCGAAGCCCGGGTCTGGGATTTCCTGTCAGGACATCTTGAGGTCAGCACTTCGGCCGAAGTGGTTCAGGTCTGCTCGGAGCAGCTTGGCAGGATGGCGGCACGAACCGGCCGGTGGCACGAGCTGGTTCATGTGCTTGAGAGGGCCGCCCAGGGCGAAGGGAAGCCGAGACTCGTCCATTATCGTCACGCCCTTGCATTCTTGGCCGCGGGTGACAGCAACGGATTTCGCTCGGCTGCTGCGGCGCAGCTCCGCCGCTATCGACCTGAGCAACCGGCCGGCAGCAGCGGTATACCTGAGAGCTCAACTCCCGGTCCCGGAGCGGCAAGCCAGGCTGAGGATGACAATTCTGTCGCCTGGATCTGTGTTCTGGCCGATAACGCCGTGGACGACCCAGCGACCTTGGTCTTGCTCGCTGAGAGAGCACTCGCCGGATCTCCGGAACAGGCCAAACCCTTGGTGCTCAATACACTGGGCGCCGCGCTGTACCGAGCTGATCGATTCGAGGAAGCGATTCGCCGTCTGGACGAGGGAATCCGCAAGCGGAGCGGACAGAGCTTACCTGAAGATTGGGCTTTCCTGGCCATGGCCCACCACCGGCTCGGGCATCGGGACCAGGCCAGGAGCTGGATAAACCGATTTCGCAATTACCAGCCGCCCGAGAATGAAAGTTACTGGCACGACTTCGAGGTTCGTCTGCTTCGCCGCGAGGCCGAGGCGCTCATCCTCGATCCCGCGTTCCCCGTCGATCCCTTTGCCCCGTGACCCTGGTTCAGTGAGTTATGATCGGTTCTGGAAATGAAGATGCCAGCGAGGAACCCGCTCTCCTTCGCCGCGCCGCCGAGGGAGACCAGGAGGCATTGGCGCGCTTTTCGAGAACTATCGCGACCGGCTCAAGCGGATGGTCCATCTTCGCCTCAGCCGCCGGCTGGCGGGCCGGATCGACGACTCGGACGTCGTACAAGAAGCCATGATGGATGTCTCGAGACGGCTGCCCGATTATGTGAAGGACCCCCAGACTTCGTTCTTCCTCTGGCTGCGAAACGTGACCGCGCTCAAGCTGGCCGAGGTCCATCGCCGCCACCTGGGCACACAACTGCGGGATGCCGACCGCGAGGTCACACTCCACCGCGGCGGTCTGCCCATGGCCGATTCGGTCTCGCTCGCCGCCCAGCTCCTCGGCAAGCTGACCGCGCCCTCGCAGGCCGCGATCAAGGCCGAGACGCGGCTTCTTGTCCAGGAAGCGCTCAACAGCATGGACCCCATCGACCGCGAAGTGCTGGCGCTGAAGCACTTTGAGCAGCTCAGTACCGCCGAGATCGCCGAGGTGCTGGGTCTGTCCAAAGCCGGTGCCGGCAGTCGTTACCTGAGGGCCATCAAGCGGCTACGGGGGATTCTCCAGCAGCTTCCCGGTTTCGAGGCGATTTAGAGGCGAAAGCGGTCCGCGGCCGCTTTACATGTCTTCACCCACTTGAATCCAAGAATCTCAAGAATTAGGATACAAGTGAGTACAGAACAGAAAGGAGGGGTATCCCAATGACGACGATCTGCTTGACCGAAGAAACGATCGCGATGCTCGACAACCTCGAGGGGCCGCGCGATTTCTGCGACGAATCGGGGCGCCTGCTGGGGTCGTTCATCCCCGAGACCGAGATGCGGGACCTGATGCCGATTGCAAGAGTGGAACGCAGTTTTCACCTTGTCGAGCAGCAACTCGGCCCCGAGATGGGTATTTTCGGGTTCAAGGCGGACCTGGAATAAGCCGACGCTTTGTGCGGCGTGTCCCCGGAAGTCTACGTCTTATCGCTTCGCCTGCGGACCGACCGGCGAGGATGCTGCCAGCCCGCCTTTGGGATACGTGCGCTTGCTCTCGGCTGATAGGGCGTCGAGCTCGGTCTTGAGGGCCTGAACCTTGGCGATCGCCGCGTCGATCGGGCTGCGTTTTTCGGCAAGGGTTTTTTCGGCGGCAGCTTTGGCGGCGGTAGTCTGGTCGAGGATCTTCTTGGGATTCACCAGGGCGGCAGTGGCGGCCTGGGCCGTGGCCTTTGCGTCAGTCAGGGCTTTTTCAGCGGCCGTACTCTCGGCCTCGGCACGCTTGATCACGTCGCTGGCGGACTGGACCGCAAGCGCGATGGCCTTCGTGCGCGCCTGGGCGACAGTGGCAGCCTGGGGCGCGGCGGCTTTGACAGCGCTGGCCCGGACGAGAGCGGCCTGGGCGGCATTCTGGTGATCACCCGCGGCGGCGAGAGCATGGACGAGATCGCCGGAACGATTGGTCTGCTTTGCCAGCTCGGCAGCGGCCTTCGCGGTCTCTTCGGCCGTCTTCGCGGCCTTGAGCGCGGCGGCGGCGGCAGCGAGCGCGGGATCCTGTGCAACCTTGTCGACGAGGGCCTTGTCGGTCGCGGACCTGGCTGCGGCCAGGGCTTCAGTCGCCGTTTTCTCGGCCGCGGCAGATTCCGCGATGGCTTTCTCAGCGGCAGCCTGTGCTGCCTGGCTTTGAGAAGCGAGCTGTTCGGCGGCCTGGAGTGTTGCCTTGGCATCGCTCAGGGCGGCAAGCTTCGCCCTGTGGGTCTGGTCGTTCTGGCCGACCACGCCGTTGAGCTTGGTGACAGCCTGCTCGGCGGCAGTGAACTCCTGCCGCGCCTTGGTCTGCGTGGCAGCGGCCACGGCCACGGCGGCTTGCAACGGGGCCAGTTGCTTCGCCAGGGAATCGGCCTCGGCCTGGGCGACGGCGTGCGCCTTCTTCACCTGGTCCAGCCGGACGGCGATCGGTGCGGGGTTGACCGCGAGGTTGGCCAGTCGCTTGCCGTCCTTGGCGTTCCAGACGCGGATCTCGCCGGACCAGTCGGCCGCGATCACTTTCGACTCATCGAAGCTGAAGACGGCCTCCAGGGCGATATCGCTGAAGGGCTCGAACTCGCGCTGCTTGTTGCCGTTGGGGTCCCAGACGCGGACCATGCGGTCGCGGCCGGTGGAGACGAGCCGGCCGTCCTTGGCGAAGCGGACCGACTCCGCGCCTCCGCCGTGGGCGCCGATAGATTTGATTGCGGTGCCGTTTTCCAGCTCCCAGAGCTTGATCGATCCGTCCTCACTCGAAGACGCCACAACATTCGAATCCAGCCGCCAGGAGACATCGGTGATGGCGGCGGTGTGGCCGCGGAGATCGAAGAACTCGCGGCCGGTCTGTGCTTCCCAGACGACCAGTCCGTTGTTCCGGTCGCCGGTGGCCAGCAGCACGCCATCAGGGCTGAATTCGACGGCGGTGATCCACTCGGTGTGCTTCTTCATCTCGAACATCAAGGACCCGTCGGCCGTGCTGTAAACCCGGACGATTTTGCTGGGGCCGCCGAGGGCCACCTGGCCGTGGTCGGGGCTGATGTCGGCGGCGAGCACGGCGTCATATTCCTTGCCAACCTCGAAGACCCTCTGACCGGTCTTGACGTTGAACGCCACCGCAAGGCCCGACTGACCGCCCCTTCCGCCGCCGACCAGTAGCAGGTCGCCGTTGCGACTGAACCTTAGCGAGTGGATTGTCCCTTCGGGAAAGGGCAGCACGCCCGCCAGGTGATTGTCAGTCGTCCGGTAGAGCAGGACCTGCCTGTGCCCACCCACGGCGATCAGTGGCGCCCACGGGCTGGCGGCCATTGCCACAATCGCTCCGGGCCTTGCCTGGGGGACAAACGGCTCGGTCGAGAGGTTTTCAGGCATGGCCGCTGGGCCGCTGGGCTTGCCCAGGGTTGAAGGATCAAGTTTGAACTCGAACTTGGGCTTCGCCTTGACCGAGGCAGCGGAGCCCGATGTCTCGAGCGCACCGCCCTCGATCCACTTACGGATCACTTCAATCTCGGCGTCGGGAATCTTTGCCGAGTTGGGCGGCATCTTGGGCTCTTCCTTGTGAGTGATCACCCCCAGCAGCGAACTGCTCTCGGCATCTCCCGGTTCGATCACCTTGCCCGAACCGCCGCCTTGCATCGCGGCCCCATAGCTGTCGAGGTTCAACCCCCCCTTGGCCTTGTCGGGATTATGGCAAGTGCCGCAGCGGCTACGAAAGATCCCCACGACATGGTCTGCGTAGGTTACCTTTTCCTTGGCTTTGGCGTCATCGGCCCGGAGAGCCGCAACCAGCGGCAGTCCACAAAGGAAGGCGCTTGAGAGAACCAAAACCGTCAGCTTCGGTCGCATCGTAATACCCTCGAGTGGCCAGTGAGACGCGATAGCAAATGGCAGGATTAGATGTCAAATGACAGTCAGCATGAGCTATGAGTCATCAGTCATGTGTCATCTGCCATGCTTTGCTAGGTTATTCGTTGTCGCGCCGGTCACTTCTCCCAATCCTCAGAGCAGAATCATCAATGGTTAAACAAGAATTCCCTGCTATTCAAAAGAGCCCAGAATACATCGTCCAGAGCTTGTGCCTGGTCGGCTGGCTTGCCCTTGGTCAGGATCGGTAGCAGCTTGTCGATCTCTTCCTTGGCCGGCTTTCGGGACAGGCAGCGGATGTAGAGGTCGGTCAGCCACTCATCGGGCTGCTTCCTGGTTTTCATGAGCTTCTGGATCACGCCGCCCTGCTTGATCTTTGCGTTCACGGTGTCGCCATTGAGCAAGTGCAAGGCCTGTGACAAGGTTGGCTCCATCTTCACCTCGCACGAGCATGCGGTCTCGCGGGTGGCGCGGCCGAAGGTGGTGAGGAAATACGTGGAACTCTGACCGTCGGCAATCTGCACGGCCCGGGCACCCTTGGGCAGCCCCTGGAACTTGTCTTGCGTCTCGGTCACCAGGCTAATGGTGTCGAGCAAATTCTCCGCCTTGATCCGGCGGATCAGCGCATGAGCGAAGTTCCGCTCGTCGCCTGCGTTGCTCTCATTTCGCGCGGTGTCGCGCTGGTAAGTGCGCGAATTGCAAATGTCTCTAACCAAGGCCTTGAGGTCGTACTTCGTGTCGGTGAAATGCTTGCCTAAGGCCTCGAGCAGTTCCGGGTTGGACGCCGGGTTGCTGACCCGGAAATCGTCCACCGGCTCGACGATGCCCACACCCAGGAAGTGTGCCCATGCGCGGTTGGCGAACGAAGACGCGAACCACGGATTCTGCGGCGAGGCCAGCCACTTGGCCAGTACAAGCCGGCGGTCTTTCCCTTTCACGTCGGGCGTCTCGCCACCCAGGAACTTGGGAGCCATGACCCGTCCCCCCACCGGGTGGGCGACCTCGCCGCCGCCGGAGTTGAACACGATCGTCTCACGATAATCCTCGGCGCCCTTGCGGCCGATCTGGGAGAAGAAAGCCGCGAAGCCGTAGTAGTCGTCCTGAGTCCAGCGATCGAAGGGATGGTTGTGGCACTGGGCGCACTGGATCCGCATACCCATGAACACCTGGGCCACATTCTCGGTCAGCGGCAGTGTTTCCGTGGTCGTCTGGTAAAAGTTGGTCGCCGGATTCTTGAACGTGCCGCCGCTGGCGCTCAGGAGTTCCTGTACCATCTGGTCCATGGGCATGTTCTTGGAGAGCCGCTCGACCAGCCAGTTATAGTAGAGGAACATCGACTTGTAGCTGACCGTGATGGTCGAGCGGATCTGCAGGAGCTCAGCCCACTGGTTGACCCAGATCTCGGAAAACTCCTTACGCTCGAGCAATTCGTCGATCAACTTGGCACGCCGCGCCGGGTCGGTCGATGTCATGAATCGGTTGTATTCGTCGCTGGTGGGAGTCAGTCCCACGATGTCCAGGTAGGCTCGCCGAAGGAACGTGGCGTCATCGCAGATGCCCGAAGGCGTGATCCGCAGTTTTCGCAATTTGTCGCCGACCAGCTTGTCGATGTAGCTGGTCTCGGGTTCTTGCGGATAAGTGAACTTGAGCCCCTTGGGCAGCACGATGAACTGGGAACCCACGGTGAAAGTGGCGAACCGCGCCATGACAAAGGCTTCCCCGCGGTCGCCGGCGGTCACGAGCCCGTCAGGCGAGACCGCGGCCGAGCTATCGTTGTTGGAGAGGAACACCGCCAGGCTGGTGACATCGCGGTCGGTGCCGTCGGAGTATCGGGCACGCACGGTCATCTGCTGCGTGGCGGCCTTGCCGTCGAACACGGCCGAGCCGGGGTAAAGATCCAGGCCCACAGGCTTGGGCAGCTTGCTCACATCGTCGTTGGGAGCACCCAGCTCGATCCACTGCTGGATCGTCTGATAAAGCTCGCCTGACGGCTCAAACCGCTTTCCTCCTGTGTGCTGGACAGCGCCGATCGATTTCTCGAGCAGGGTGCTCTCAGACGGAACAGCCAGATTGATGCGTCGGCCCACCATCTCGCGCGTTAGCCGGTAATGGTCGCCTGCGGGGTCGAAACCGAAAAGCGAGATCCGGAAACCGTCTTTGCCGCGAGCCGCTCCGTGGCAACTGCCGGTGTTGCAGCCGGCGCGCATGAAGACCGGCATCACGTCGAGGCGGAAGCTCAAGGGCGGATGCGCCGTGGCCTGCGACACCTTGACGGGTACCGTGAGCGACTGGCTGCCAAACGTGACCGCCAGCGTGGTGGTGCCGTCGGCCAGAGGATGGAAAGTGGCGCCGTCGCGCTTCAAGAGTGCGGGATTGGCCGCGGCGATCCTTGCGTCTTTGGTGACGTCGCGCGTGATGCCGTCCACGTAGGTCGCCTGGATCACGATCGACTGGCGGTCACGCGCCGTGGTCAAGTTGATCGCGTCGGGAAAGCAACGGATGCTGGCCAGTCCGGTGGTGGGCGCCGGCGCGGCCGCTTTGGGTGGGGTCGCAGGCGGCTTCTGGTCGGCGCGGGGGTCACCGGCCCTGGCAGGCAAAGTCGCGGCCAGCAAGAATGTGGCAACCATCGTGGCGCACCCGATCGGCACCGTCAATTTGCTCATCGCCATGGGGTCCTTGAACGGGAACGTGCGATATCTCGCCGTGATGGCGGTTGATCCTGACCGAGAGAACGATTCTGACTGCATGAACGCGATCCGAAGCCTGGCTTCACAGCCGTTCGTGAGTGATCCGCGTGTGTTCATTTGGCTGCCGTGCCCTGAACGCGTTGCTTGTTTTCCAGTCGAAGCTTTTCCAGCCGGCCCAGTGGCTTGGCCGCGGCGCGGCGGCAGGTGGGGCCGCGGCGGGCTTGGCTGCCACAGGCGCCGGGGCTGCCGGCTTGGGTGGGAGGGGAACATCGATCCGCAGGCTTCCCGTGCCAATATTATGAACGATCGGTTCCCCGTTCTGGGTGACGACCACCTGGCAAAAGAGCGTGCCATGCATGCCTGCGGGCGAAGCCTTGTCGGTCTTCAGGTGAAACACCAGATCCGTACTGTCCTTGGTGATCTTCTTGACATCGGTGCTAACCTTGTTGGGTAAACCGAGAAGGGTGACCTGGGCCTCGCCGGGGAAGTCCACATTCTTGGCGACCTTCAGTGCCATGTCGGTTTCCTTGCCTTGCTCGACACTGGCTGCCGCGAAGGTCAGGCCCAGCATCGGCGGTGCGATGGTCAGGTTCGCCAGTTGCGACGAGACCATGATCGGCCCGCCGGGCACGCCCGAGGCGCCGTTGACCACGATCTTCCACGTGCGCAGCTCGGCTCCGCCATCGGCATTGATGGGGATGGCCGCCTCGTTCTGTCCTTCGGGAATGGCAATGCCGCCCGCCGAGCCGACGCCCGGCGGGTTCCACGGCAGGTAGACCGAGATTGCCGACTTGAAACCCGGCTTACGATTGGCGCGAACCTTCAGCGCCATCGATCCGCTGCGGACCAGTGGGACCTTGGGCTCGACGATTTCGATCGCGTAGGGGCATTCTTCGGTCACGGCAGCGGCCAGCCGATCGACGACGCGAGACCAGACGATGACGTTGTTCTGGCCCAGCACCAAGGCCGACGTCGACGTGAACGTCGAAGGAACATTCAGCTTGGGATCGGCCGGTTTACCCGAGAGGCTGGCCAGCGAGCCGCCCAGAGGCGCATCGGCCTTGGCGGTGAACAGGACCGGCACGATCGCCTGACTGGCCGCCAGTACGGGAGCCTCCATCGCCATGCCGGGCGGCAGCCCCTGGACGCTCAGATTCAGGTCGCCGCCGAAATCGGCACGACTACCCAGGATCAACACGGCTTGCCGGTTGCCGCGCGGAACGCTGGCAGCCATGACCCCGGTACCGAGAGGAATCTGCTCGGCATTTGTGGACAGTGCGAGGCTGGGCTCGACCGGCGTCACCTCGACTCTGTACACGTAATCCGGTCCACCCTTGCTCAGGTGATCGAGCACCCAGACCACATACTCCGCATCCTCCGGGCAGGTGAACCGGAAGTAGCTATCCGGGCCCGTGCTGTCGTCGTTGCCGATAGCAGCCCCGGCGTTCTTCTTCCCCAGATACATCACCGAGTCGATCGGTGAGCGGATCTGCCGGCCGTAGAGCCGGAAATCGTAGGTCTGCCCCTTCTTGCCAGCAAAGACGTAATGATCGACGTCGCCCGGCTTGTCGATGACTCCGTTCAGAGCCATCGGGGCGGTGAAGGGCGTCGCGTGTGCCTGGTCGTCGTTCGGCTCTTTCTCGGTGACATTTCCCAGGGGCGTCAAGCGGAAGCTGTTAGGATACGGTGATGAGCCCTTGGCATCGTGGTGATACAGGCCATATCCCGGAACATTTGTCGCGGGCAGTGTGACTTCGGTGGTCACCTCACCCGCCGGGTCGCCGATCCAGTGCACGTCAAGTTTCTCGCCGAGCTTGCCGCCGGCCGGCAAGATCGCGGTGGCTCGAGGGAATTGACCGACATGCAGGCGATACAGGCAAGAGGCGTTGCCCGCGTAAGCGCTCTCGCGCACCTGAATGACATACTTGCCGTTTTCCGGGGCCAGGATCGACGCGAAACCGTCTTGCCAGATCAGGGCCGCGTCGTCGCTGGAGGCGAGCTCGAACCGCTTGCTGTTGAGGATCGCGACCGCCGGGTCGAAGAGTGTGATGCCCAGTCGCATACCCTCGACCTCGGCGCTGATCCGATCGCCTTTCCTGGCCTCGACGACGTAATAGTCAACGTCTTCGTTGTCAGCAACTCCCGTGATCGTGACGTTCATGGGGATCGCCTGGGGTGCAGCGAAGTCGTTGTTGGGCTCGACCTCGGCCACTTCCTTCATGGCTCCCACGCTGAAGGTACGCAGCTCGCTGATTCCGGACGCCGTGCGGACGCGAAGGTCGTGCAACCCCAGGGGGGCGTCGGCAGCGATCTTGAGCTTCGCCTTGACGCTGTTGTCGTCTACCTTGGTGAGCGACAGGGTCGTGATCCCGGGCTGGTAATAGAAGATTTCCTTGGCATCGCCCAGCCGGGCACCGGAAAGCGTGACCTCGACCTCGGTTCCGCGCTGGGCACCTACAGGACGGATCGCGCTCAGGCTGGGCGTGGCCGCCGTGGCGAGTGCGGTTGCCAGGCAAACCGCCAGAAGTACCAGAAGCGCGGTTTTCAAGCGAGCGAAGATCGCGGCGAGCATGGTGGGGTACTCAAGGGGTGGGTCGCTAAATTCCGAGGCAAGGAAAAATCAGCCAGGCCGGGGATGACCGCTCCATCGCGGAAGGCTCCTGCCCGTGGGATCAGGGGGCTTCGCATTCCTTCACGATGCCCCCCTCGCGCAGCCGTCGTCAAGCCAGCAGTTCCTTGACCACCTTGCCGTTATCGACAATCTCGATAGGCCGGTTGCCGGGAGCCATCAGTTCCTTGTCGGCCACGATGCCCATCAGGTGGTAAAGCGTGGTGGCAAGGTCCTCGGGGCCGATCGGGTCGTGGTCGGGTTCGGTTGCCGTGGCGTTCGATGCGCCGTGGACGTAGCCTTTCTTGACGCCGCCGCCCGCCAGGACGACGCTGAAGACCTTGGGCCAGTGATCGCGTCCCGCGTCCTTGTTGATTTTCGGCGTGCGGCCGAACTCGCTGGATACCATGACCATCGTGCGATTGAGCAATCCGGTCCGGTCCAGGTCGCGAATCAGGGCCGCGAAGGCCTGGTCGAATGCGGGCATCTGACTTTTCATGCCAGGCACGATCTGGGTATGGAAATCCCAGCCGCCGTATTGCAGAGTCACCATGCGAACTCCCGCCGCCACGAGACGCCGGGCCATGAGCATGCGCTGGCCGGCCGCGTTGCGGCCGTATTCGTCGCGAATCTTGGCCGGCTCGGCCGCGATGTTGAACGCCTCGCGTGCCTTCTGCGAGCTGATCAGGCTGTAGGCACGCTGGTAGAAGGTATCCATCGCCGCGATGTTGTCGCTCTTTTCTTTCCGGGCAAAGTGATCATTGACCGCGTCGAGCACGGTGCGCCTGGTTGCGAATCGTGGCTCCGAAATATCGCCGGGGAGATTGAGGTCCTGAACGCGGAAGCCGCCGTCGGCGGGGTCACTCCCCAGACTGAATGGCGAGAACGAGGAACTCAGGTATCCGGTACCGGCATAGACGTTCGGCTGGCTCGGGACGCAGACGTACGGAGGCAGGTTATTCTTGGGACCGTATTCGTGCGAGATTACGCTACCGAAACTGGGATACTGGAGAGCAGGGCTGGGCCGATATCCCGTGAACATGTTGTGAGTGCCGCGCTCGTGGGCGGCCTCGCCGTGAGTCATTGCCCGGATCACGGTCAGCTTGTCCGCGACCTGGCACGTCTGGGGCAAGGTCTCGCTGAATCGCTCGCCGTCGATCTTGGTGGCGATGGACCCCATCTCGCCCCGATATTCGATCGGTGCGTAGGGCTTCGGGTCGAAAGTCTCCTGGTGGGCAATGCCGCCGGGGAGGAAAATGTGAATGACCGAGTCGGCTTTGGCAGGAATCGGCGCGTAGTTCTTGAGCTCTGCCCGCGCCTGGACTCTCAGCAAATCGGCGAGAGTCAATCCCCCCAGTCCGATTGCTCCCACCGTCAAAAAGCCGCGACGGCTGATCGGTTGATGGAACCCAGTTGGCATCTCGAATTCTCCTCTAACTTCGGGGATACGTATCGTCGAAAATTCGATCTCCCCACGCTCCGCACGCTGTAGATCTTGCTTGGATCCAAGTGTGCAAGTTCGATGCCAGCCTAGCAAAGTTCAGGTGTGGCGGGAAGAATTGTGGCAGTAACGTCGCCTGTCAGTACCAACTGGAACGGCGAAAACTGATCCTCTCAAAGTATTTAGATAACCGGTTGAAGTTCCGCTCATGGCACTGGTCAGGACATTGGAAGGCACGGTGTGGAGCAAGGCAGGATCGTGATGGACAATCGCTCAAGGAATATCAAACACCGCTCCAGCCTTTTACCATGATAGTACGCTCGCCGCAATGGTGGTGTTGGCGCGTTTCATCTTCACTCGATTCAATCACCGAGCCCGGAAGGGCAGGCGGGAACCGCTTCGCTTTTGAATAAGCGGGGCTGGGCCGACGATCACTTCAGTCGAGTCTTCATCCCCATCCCGTCCAGAACACGCATGGCCGACCGTCGACCCGAGGCGGCCACGGGGCCAATGGGTCCGGCGGAGAACTCTTCCATTGCCAGGAGCGGACGGATTTTCTGCTCCACGGGTCCATCGCTGAACGCATGTTGCATGGCGTCATCCGCGAGTTCATTAGCGATCGCCGCCATGATCATCCCCTGATCGAGGGCCAGGATACAGCCGGTAACAACTCCGGCAGACACGTCCACCGAATCATGGAAGCCAAACTGGCTGTAAATCGGGAACCGGGTAGTCAGTTCGCGGAGGTTGTTCAGGGCTGCTTGAGGAGCATACCTGAGTGCCAGGAACGACGCGTGGGGCGTCACGATTCCATGATTGAACTTGGCGCCGGGAGTGGTTGGCAGGCGGCGATCAATCGGTCCACCCATCTCGTAAGAAAGATAGCCCATCGGGTTGCTGCCAATCGATTTGACTCCATAGACCTCGTAGCCGCCCAGGGGACTTGCCGCGGGAGAAAATCCCCAGAAGCCGTAGTGCGCGTCTTCGAGACCATGCTCAATCTGCGCTTTGACGTACAAGGGATGATTCACGCCCCAGCTCCGCGGAGCCCAGACGCTCTCAGGAACGAAGAGCGTTACCATGAGAGCCTCAAACATGCTGCCGCCCCAGCTTGGCACGATGCGCATGCCTCGATATGTGTACGAACCTTCGTAAACCTTGACACCCAGGTAGTCGCGGGATTGGCCGTGCGGCCGTTGTTCCTGGGTTCCGAGTGCATCAGGAAGTGTTCTGTAGAGACGAAAGTAGTGCTCGGCGGGAAGCTGTTGACGCGCAATGCCCAGGTAGCTGGCAATCCGTGCTTCCGTGTTCAGCATGCCGTAATGGCCGTAAAACGAGCGGTCATCGGCCCAGTAGCCGACGTGGAGTTGCCCTGGGTGATTGATCGGATCGAGGGCGTTGTAAGGGTCGTAAAAGAAGCGAAAGTTCATGGCCTCCAGCAGCTTGGCCGCCTGCGTCCGCAGCGTCGGCTCAATGTTGGTCACCATGACCAGGGCGATCGCAAGCCATGCGTTGTCGATCGACGAAACCAGAGGCCTGCGCGGGGAGGCGTCGAAGGGAGAAATCTTCAACGTGGCGCCGGTGCGAGGATCGAGGTCGTTGAGGTAAAACCCGTTGTGCCGCTCCATGCTCGCCAGTGTCGCCAGCGTGCGCTCGAGTCGCGACCGAGACTCCGTGGGTGTGATCAGCTCTAACCGCTCGGCCGCGATCACACTCCAGAGATAAGCGGCAATGTCTGCCGGGGTCGTCAGCCGGGATGGCGTACCCCAGCCGCCCCCGTCACGGGGCAAACTGTCGGCCGGCAGCCCGCTTGGTTGGGTAAGCCGTTCGAACGACCGCCAGGTATCGCTCGCATATCGTTTTAGTTCAGCCTGCTCGTCGCGGGTCAGCCGGGGGTGAGGTTTCCGGGACATATACCATGAATCAGCACGCGAGTCGGTCGGAACTCCTAAAAGTGTAAGAGTGGTTAGGATCAGTTGGGCTAAAATGGCACGGGTCATGGATCGCCTCCGGAGAGAGGATGGAGGAGGGAGTCCGCACTGATCTCCCTGCTTGTCTTTTCGACCCTGGAAAGAAGCGGGATCTGTCTAAATTATAAATGAAAAGCTTGTCAGGAAAAGCGTGCACTCGTGCAACTTGCTGACTGCGCTGTTCTTTTCCAACGGTCCCTGTTCGCTCCCTATTACTAGTGTACGCGATCGAGGGAGATTAAATTCGAGCAGGACGTGATTTCTTGCACCCTTGCGAAAGGAGCCCTGCGATGGGTGAACCCCTGATTGCGGCCACAGTCATCGGCAGCTGGTCGTTTCCGGGTTGGTATGAGAAATTCATCGGCGATGTCGCCGCGCATCCCGAGCTTTTCGGCCCGGTCGACCGGGAGGAGGCCGTCCGCGACGCGGTCCGGCTGGCCATCGACGACCAGCTTCGAGCCGGGCTCGACCGCATCTCCGACGGTGAGATGCAGCGTGTCGATTTCAATCTGGGTTTTTACGAGTATCTGGGTGGTCTGGAGCGACTCCGTCGTGCCCGCCACCTGGGTCCGCCGGCACACGACCAGCGCGACCGGTATCGCTGCATCGAGCCGCTCTCTGCTCCTGACGGCCTCGGGACCGTGACCGAGTATCACCGAATCAGAGAGTATGCGCAGAGCCCGATAAAAATGCCGGTCCCCGGACCGTTCACCCTGGCAGGCTGCATCGAGGGCGGCGACGTCTACCCGAACCGACATTCACTGACCGAGGCGTTGATCCCGATTATCAACACCGAGCTCAAGTCACTGGTCGCTGCGGGGGTTGATTTTCTCCAGCTTGACGAGCCGAGTTTCGCTTGCCACCCCGACGCGCCCGAACATTTCCTTGACGTGGTTGCCCGAACCGTGGATGGTGTCAAGGCTTATATCAGTATGCACATGTGCTTCGGCAATTACCGAGCTCGCGCGGTAGGGCACCGTTCGTACCGGCCGCTCTTTCCTCACATCGGCCGGGCCGCCGTCAATCAACTCGCGCTCGAGTTCGCCAGCCGCGAACTTGCCGAGATCGAACTGCTGGGCCAACTGCCCGGTACAATGGATGTCGCCGTGGGGCTGGTGGATGTCAAGAACACCTGGATCGAGCCACCCGAGTTAATCGCCTCGCGTATCCGAACAGTTTTGAAGTACGTACCGCCCGAGCGTCTTTCCGTCACCCCCGACTGCGGCTTCTCGCAGACCGCCCGCCACATCGCGGTAGCGAAGTCCAAGGCTTTGGCCGAAGGAGCAGCGATCGTTCGGAATGAGTTGGGGATTTGAGCATTGATCCAGGAAGAATGGACCGCCGCCACCCGTCCTTGTGAGGTACAATCGGTGGCCGCTTTCGAGCGGCACGCATTGTACGAGACCTGCTGGATGTGGTCGAAAACATGCTCTAACTTCGAGTATTCCAATTGCCATGATCGAGCCTTTTTGCCACGGTCCGGAATTGATCGAACAGATCCGCGGGACCCACCCGTCACACGGCTCGCTGGCGATCTGGTGGCTGGGGCAGAGCGGGTTCCTGATCAGGACCGACGGCGGGATGCTGGTGGTCGATCCCTATCTGTCCGAGCACCTGACGCGGAAATACGAGGGAACTTCCCGGCCCCACGTTCGCATGACCAGGGCTCCGCTTCGCGGGGCTGACCTGGAGGACGTCGACCTCGTCCTGGCGTCTCACAAGCATTCCGATCATCTCGACCCGGAGACGATGGCCGAGTTGCTGGCGGCCTCGCCTGAGGCCCGGCTCGTGCTGCCGGAAAGCCTGATCGACCATGCCCGGGCAATCGGACTGCCTACCGACCGCTGCCTGGCCACCGACGCGGGCAAGGTGGTCGAGCGGGCCGGGTTCCGCGTGCGCGCCTTACCTTCGGCTCACGAGCAGATCGACCGCGATGCCAGCGGCCGGCATCTTTACCTGGGGCACGTCATCGAGACCGAGGGATTGAGGCTGTATCATAGCGGAGATAGCCTGGCATACGAGGGGCTGGCAGGCGAGCTGGGGGCGGAGCCGTTTGACGTGCTTTTCCTGCCCATCAACGGCCGCGACCCGGCACGCGGCGTGCCGGGAAACATGACGGCGGCCGAGGCGGTGGACCTGGCCAGGCAGGTGCGGCCTCGTTATGTCGTGCCTCACCATTACGATATGTTTACATTCAACACTGTTCCGGTGGAGACGTTCGAGGCCGAGGCCCGCCGGCTGCCGGCGGACGTCGAGCCCCGCATCTTGCGCTGCGGCGAGCTCTGGGAGATCAAGAAGTGAGCGTGACTCTGGGCATCGACATCGGCACATCGGGAACCAAAACACTGGCCATCGATGAGAAGGGTACGATTCTCGCCTCGGCTTCGGCAGAGTACCCATGCTCGCACCCCCACCCCGGCTGGTCGGAGCAAGACCCGGCGCTCTGGTGGGACGCCACGATCAAGACGCTGAAGTCGGTCCTTGCCGCGGGGACGTTTGCCCCGGCCGATGTGAAGGGCATCGGTCTGAGCGGACAGATGCACGGCTCGGTCTTCCTCGACCACGCGGGCGCCGTGATCCGACCGGCCCTGCTCTGGAACGATCAGCGGACCGCGGCCGAGTGCCGCGAGATCGAGGAGCGGGCTGGTGGTCGTGAGGCACTGGTCAAGATGGTGGCCAACCCCGCGCTCACGGGTTTCACCGCGCCCAAGCTACTCTGGGTACGCAGGGTCGAGCCGGCCAACTGGGACCGTGTAAGCCAGGTCTTGCTTCCCAAGGATTACGTCCGTTACCGCCTGTCCGGCACCTTCGCGACCGAGGTGAGCGACGCCTCGGGCACCTTGCTGCTGGACGTCGCCAACCGGCGCTGGAGCCGCGAGTTGCTGGGCACACTCGACATCGATCCGGCGCTCCTGCCCTCCTGTCACGAGAGTCCGGAAGTTTCCAGCGTGGTCAGTGAGATCGGATCGAAGGCGACCGGACTTCTCGAGGGCACGCCGATTGTCGGCGGGGGCGGGGACCAGCCGGCAGGCGCCGTGGGCAATGGGATCGTTCGCCAGGGAGTCGTCTCGGCGACGATGGGCACCTCGGGGGTGGTTTTCGCCCACGCCGATCAGCCGGGGTTCGACCCGCTGGGCCGGCTTCAGCGCGGCTGCCACGCGGTGCCGGGCACCTGGCACGTGATGGGCGTGGTGCTCTCGGCCGGCGGCAGCTTCCAGTGGTTCCGCAACGAGCTGGGCAAGGCCGAGGTTGCCCGGGCGAAGGAGCAGGGCGTCGATCCCTACTACGTTCTCACCGCCGAGGCGGCCCTCGCCGGCCCGGGGGCCGAGGGGCTCTTTTTCCTGCCCTACCTGACCGGGGAACGGACCCCGCACTTCGATCCCGACGCCAAGGGCGGCTGGATTGGCCTGACCGTCCGGCATGGCCGAGCGCACCTGATCCGCGCCGTGCTCGAAGGAGCCACGTTCGCGATGCGCGACAGCCTGGAGCTGATCCGCGAGATGGGGGTCGGAATCAACCAGATCCGCCTTTCCGGCGGCGGAGCCCGCAACCCGCTCTGGCGGCAAATCCAGGCCGATATCTACGGCGGCGATGTGCACACGCTGAACTCGACGGAAGGACCGGCCTTCGGTGTCGCCTTGCTGGCCCAGGTGGGCGCGGGCATGTATCGTACGGTGCCCGAAGCCTGCGACGCCACGATTCACACGGTCGAGTCGACCGCGGTTGACCCCAGGGTCAAGGCGTTTTACGACAGGTCCTACGTGATCTACCGGAAGCTCTATCGCGACCTCCAAGATTCGTTCCGGTCGATCAGCGAGCTGGTGGCCCATTCATTGTGAGAGTCAGCCTTCTAGACCGCGTCCCAGGCTGGAGGATCTGGCAGGGCCAGGCCAGTGAGGATCGGCAGGGTGGTGAATCCGGCGAGGCCGATTGCCCAGGGGGGTGCTGTAAGAGGTCGTTTCCCGCTCAATTCGTCTTCGTTCAGACCCGTTCCGGGTACGATGAAGATTCCGAGTCTGGTTCTGAAATCTCTCACCGACCCGCGCCCGAGGGGAACACATTTTGGCAAGAAGACGACGTCCACCGGCACCGCAAGCCCCTGGCACCATGATTCGGCATCCAGCACCCGCGTTGCAGGCGGTCGAGGCTACCAGTCTCTCGGTCGGTAAGTCGCATCGCCTGGGCTGGGTGAAAGTCGCGCTGGCGGTCGCCGGGCTGCTCGCGGCGCACCTGGCCCTGGCCGAGCGAGAGCCTTGTCGCGGAAAACCCGACCGTGGACGAGGTGGTCCACTTGCCGGCCGGTGTAACCTACTGGCAAAAGGGCACGTTCCGGCTCTACCATCACAATCCCCCGCTCGTCCGGATGGTCGCCGCCTTGCCGGTAATATTGCTGGGCAACCCCGTGACCGCGCCGGCGTATGAGCAAGAGAGCTGGAGCTCCGCCGAGCCCTCTCCCACCACGTTTTCGCAAACTTTTGCTAACCTGAATCGTGCGCATTACTTCGACCTGTTCCTGCTTGCGCGAATGGTGATGCCGCTCTTCTCGATCCTCGGCGGGATCGTCGTGTTCGAATGGTCGCGCCGGCTTCATGGGAACCTGGGCGGGCTGCTCAGCCTTTCCCTTTGGGTTTTCTGCCCGAACATCCTGGCGCACTGCCGGCTGATCACCACCGACGTCGGCTCGACGGCTCTTGGGGTCGCGGCGACCTTCGTGTTCTGGCTCTACCTGCGCAATCCCTCGGGGCTCAGGGCGTTGGCGGCTGGCATCATGCTTGGGCTCGCGGAACTTACCAAGTTCAGTATGCTCTTACTCTATGCCGTCTGGCCATTGTTCTGGCTGGTCCGGCTGATTCTGGTCACGCCGAAAACCGACAGGCTGCGCCGCACACTCGTGGGCGTGGGCCATGGCGTGCTGGTCGTGGCAACCAGCTTCCTGGTGATTGATGCCGGTTACCTATTCGAAGGAGTCGGTATTCCACTGGAACGGTTCGAATTCGTATCCGCGACGCTGACGAGGCCAGTCGCCACGGGCGTTCGCATGGCGCCGGCCAGCCAGAACCCGCTCTATCGCGTGCTCTGGCCGTTCCGGGAGAACCGGTTTCGGGGCACGATTCTGGCAAGGCTGCCGGCGCCGCTGCCTCAGCACTACCTGCTCGGTTTCGATGAGCAGAAGATCGAGGCCGACGGGATTCCAAAACGCTATGATCGAGCGTTCAGGGCACTCCAGAAAGGTGATGTGGAACTGGCCCGCAAGGAGGCCGGCTCTGATGACCAGACCGTCGGCGGCTACTGGGTTTACTTGAACGGCAAGTTACGGAATACGGGATGGTGGTATTACTACATTTGTGCACTTGTTTACAAAGTGCCCGAGGGAACCTGGTTTCTGGTGTTGCTCTCACTCTCATTGCTCTTGATCGAACGCCGGTCACGCGAGGCCTGGGCCGACACGATCTGTCTCTGGACCGTCCCGGCTGTCGTACTTTTTTCCATGAGTTTTCTCACCGACATCAATCTCGGTCTGCGCTATGTCCTGTCAATAGCGCCGTATGTGTTCATTGCCGCGGGAAGCGTCGTGCCCTGGGTGGAGAGCTTGCCGCGGCCCCGGCTGCTGTTCGGGCGAGCGATCATTCTTGCGGCGATCGGCTTCACGGTCGCCGCCACGCTTTGGATCAGGCCGAGCTATCTTGCCTACTTCAACTGGCTGTCGGGAGGGCCGGACCGTGTACCCGTTCGACTCATGGATAGCAATCTCGACTGGGGCCAGGACCTGGTCGGCCTGCGCGCATGGTGCCGCGAGCACGCCCCCGGGCAACCCGTCGGCCTGGCGTATTTTGGACAGATCAATCCCTCGATCTTCGGGCATATCAACGAGTCCGACCGGTTTGACTGGTTCCTGCCGGCAGTGAAGCCGGGATCTGTCACGCTCTTGCCCATGAGACCGGGGCTGACCGGTCCACGGCTCGTTGGCCCGGCGAAACATCTATTACCCGGATATTACGCAGTGAGCGCAACCCTGGTCTACGGTCTTGGCTGGCGGCTCTATGACCCGTCGCCCGAGACCTGGGCACCCGTCTGGAACGCCGATGTCGAGGCGTTTCGCTATTTCCAGAATTTCGAGCCGATCAAGCGCATCGGTCACTCGATCTATGTCTACAAGCTCACTCAGCAAGACGTCGATCGGGTCGCGTATGTGCTGGCACCCGGAGACTGAGCGCGTTGCCGACTCGAGGCGAATCCCGCCTTCCGCAGTCGCGGAACTCTAGCAGTGACGTTCGCAAACAGGCAAGAATCAGGAGTAGGACGACATGGCGAAGCGCAAAGCAACGACCAAAGGATCTGGGGAGGTTGGACCGGTTCTTGAACGAATCGTTGCAATGACCGATCGGTTCTGCCGGGAGAAACTCAACGAAGAGTATGCGGTCCTCTGCCGTCGTTTGGCTGAGAAATTGGCCCGGAAACGCCCATCCCCTTTATTGACCGGCAAGCCGGAGTCCTGGGCCAGCGGGATCGTTCGGGTTATCGGCTGGGTGAACTTTCTCGGCGACCCCTCCCAGCCTCATCACATGAAGATGACCGACATCGACGAGGGGATTGGAGTCTCTGGGGCCACGGGCGCGGCCAAAGCCAAGGCGATACGAGAACTCATCAAGGTTCATCCCCTTGACCCGCAATGGACGCTGGCCAGCCGCATGGATCGGAATCCCATGACCTGGATGATCCAGATCAACGGCCTCATCGCCGATGCTCGGCATGTTCCGAGGGAAATCCAGGAGGAAGCGTTTCGGAAGGGGTTGATTCCTTACATCCCCGCAGACAAAGCTAATTACTCAGGCGACGAGTGAGCCACGAGTCGCGGAACCATTGACTCAAGCCCGGTGCCGCGAATACGGACCACACCGAATCCTCGAGGAGCGCGAATATGGCCAAGCGTCCCGATCGAGCAATGCTGTCTCACCTGGTCGATGTCTATGATGAGATCGAGAAGGAAAGCCTGGGTATGGGGGACCCAGAGTTCAACAAGATCGATGACAGGCTCTATGAGGCCATCGTCGAATCCCCTTACCGAGCCCTGATAAAGAACGGCGAGATCTACCTGCCTGATTTCAATGGCCTTCCTGGAGAAGGCATCATCGTCGATCCCGCGGACCAAGAGGACCTGGACGATCCCACCGTCCTCAACCTCGATCAGAGCTGATTGAAGCATTTATCGTAGATGCGGCCTGGACCACTTGACAGTGACGACACCTGAGCGACCCGACAATCGATGGGAGGTGCCATGACGCATCAACGGCCATTCTTCATAGGATCGGCAGGGCTTTCAGACGACTTTCCAACCCACTGGCTTCAAGCTGGAAGGTACTCTCAATCCTGCCTTGTGCAGACGTGAACCTGCGCCAGGTCATCGCGGCTGACAGGGCCGAAGTGCACGGCGACGTCAAACCCGGCCTGCCGGAGGATCTCAGGAAGATCGGAACCGAACTCGGTGAACACCGGGTATCCGGAGTCGCCGCCCGGATGACAGATCCGCGGTACGCGGTCGTGGAGCGTGCCATCCGCGCGGACCTCGATCCGCGCAAAGGTTCGAGCAACTTCCGGCAGCATGGGCACGGTGAAGATGTGGCGGCCGCCTGGCACCAGAACGCGGTGGATTTCGGAGAGAGCCGCCCCGAGTTCGGGCACGTGTTCCAGAGTTTCCGACGTCAATACGAGATCAAAGCTCGCGTCCGGGTACGTGAGAGCCGTGAGGTCCTCCGACCGAACCCCGTCAACGATCTCGCCCCTTCCGGCGCCAGGGCGATAGTCCGAGGGCTGGAAGCCTCGCAAGCTCGAGAGCAGGTTGTGCAGACCCTCGATCCGGTTGATCTCGGCGATTCTTAGTCTTTCAACCTCAGGGGACCGCGTCCATTCGCGAATCGACCGCGCCGGTGCAGGGGGGGCACCGACCGGAATTGTTTGAAGAATGACCGCGGCCAGGCGTCGCGCCCGCAGGCTCGCGCCGCAGTTCGCGCAGGCGCTCGATTCTCTGCGAGCGAGCGCTTCCACCAATGGTGGTCTAACGCCCCACAGTTCAACGAGCCTGGGAGGGATGATCCGTCTCCTCAGCAGCATCGGGCGGAACTTACCGCAAACTTCACAGGCCGCCCAGCGACCGGACAGAGCGGCGTCGGAATAGTCGCGCGCCAGCCAGCCGATCCGGTGCGACGCATTCCAGACCGGCAGCAGGAATCGCTTCAGACTCGACGCAACCGGTATGGGAGGCATTGGAGAAGATGATCCTTGACGGGTACACGAAGACACCCTGGTCCCGTTTACGATCCGATCTTGAACGGGACTGCCGGTGTTTCCCGAGCCCTCAATAGCCTGAGCGAACGGGCGCCGGGTTGTCCACGGAGCGCAGGACGCACCCCAATTTACCGCGACGCATCACCGCGCGACAGGGCCGGGGCAAACCATGACGCGTCAGCCTGGGGCTTCCTTTCGGACTGATGATGCAATCTCAAAGTCTCGCCGGAAATGAGGTTGACTCCAAGAGGCCGAGAGAGTCGGCTGTTACATCCAGCGGAGATCACACAACTCGAGATCCATCGACTTGGGGAGGCAGCATGGATCTGACTCGGCGGCAATGGATCCTCAGCGCGGCAGCAGGGACATCCTTCCTGCAGGCTGGCTGCGGGGGCAGACCGAAGGCCGATGTTCCCGCGGTCGGAGGCGATACCCTCGCCCGCTTTCCGGGCAAGGCCCCCATGCGGATCATCAACGACCGTCCTCCTTGCCTGGAGACGCCCTGGCGCTACTTTCGGCTCCGACCTCACGCCGAACGAGGCATTCTACGTGCGCTGGCACCTGCAATCGATCCCCACGGCAATCGACCTCAAGTCGTGGCGGCTCCGCATCGACGGTGCCGTGGACCGTCCGCTGGAGTTATCCATGGGCGACCTCCAGCGGATGGGCGGCGACGAGGTGGTGGCCGTGAACCAGTGCTCGGGCAACTCGAGAGGCTTCTTCGGCCCGAGCGTCGCCGGCGCACAGTGGGGAAATGGGGCGATGGGCAACGCCCGCTGGGCGGGGGTCGGGCTCGCCAAATTGCTTAGGTCGGCAGGGCTGCGGCGCGATGCCGTTCAGGTCACGTTTGACGGGCTGGACGAAGGTCCGCTCGCCTCGGTTGCCCGACTTCATCAAGGCTCTCGACATCGGCCACGCTCTCGAGCCGGAGGTGACGGTGGCTTACGCGATGAATGGTGCGCCACTGCCGGTGCTCAACGGGTTCCCGGCCCGGCTGGTGGTTCCCGGCTGGTACGCCACCTACTGGGTCAAGGCCCTGCACCAGATCACCGTGCTGCCGCATACCTACGATGGCTACTGGATGGCCAAGGCGTACAAGATTCCCACCACCCCGAACGGGGTCGAGGACCCGAAGGCCAAGCTGACCGACCAACTGATCCCGATCAACCGGATGAACGTCCGCTCGTTCATCACGGCGCCGAAGCCGAGCTCGACCGTGCCGGCGGGACGGGCGATCGAGATCGAGGGGATTGCCTTCGACGGCGGCAGCGGCATCAGCAGCGTCGACATCTCGGTCGACGGGGGATCGACCTGGGCAGGCACCGTGCTGGGCGACGACCTGGGCCGATTTTCGTTCCGCCGCTGGCGTTACCACTGGACACCGGCGTCACGGGGAGAGTACCGCCTGCGGTGCAAAGCCATGGCTGGTGACGGGCAGGTTCAGCCCGACAAGGAAGGCTGGAACCGGGGCGGATACATGCGAAACGTCGTCGAGGAGATGAACATCCATGTCGCGTGAACCAAGTGCGAAACACACGACGTTCGGCCCCGACGCCGATGCCACGCGACGACAGCGGTTCGGGCTCATTCTGGTCATCGGCCTGGGTCTGATTGCAGGCGGTATCTCGTACATCGGGACGAAGGACGTCTGGGTGACAGCCGGCCGCGACGCTGACGCCTCGGTCGCGATCACGCCCGCACCCGCAACAGCCGTCGCGGCGGACCCAGCCTGGGATATCGAGCTGCCGGAGGGGCCGCACCGGGACGAGTTCCAGAGCTCGTGCTTGATCTGCCACTCGGCCCGCCTGCCGTTGGGGCAACCCTCGTTCCGCCGTGAGAAATGGACCGAGATTGTCCATAAGATGGTTGCTGTGTACGGGGCTCCGATGACGCCCGACGACGAGACTCGCGTCGTCGATTACTTGCTCGTCGCCCGACCGCCCGACCCGTGACCGGGCCGCTCCTTCGCCGCGAACAGATTTCCCGTCACGAGGAGGGATCGAAGACGACATGGCCACCTCGAACAACGGAGCCCCGACCGAACTCCGGACAATCCCGCCCCTGATACGCTGGCATGGGTATGCGGCGCTCTGCGTGTCTGCTCTACGTGGCCTTGCTCGGGCTGATCATGTCGATCAGGTTGCACGCGCCGGACTGGCTTGGCGGCGTGCCCTGGTTGTCGTGGGGGCGGCTGCGCTATGCCCACACCCAGGGGCTCTTCTTCGGCTGGCTAGGCAACGCTTTCCTCGCGTTCCTCTATTTCGTTGTTCCGCGGCTCGCCAACCGCCCCGTCACGAGCGTCCGGCTGGGCTGGGCGTTGTTCGCCGTCTGGAACGGGCTGCTCGTGCTGCCCGGCTGGGCGCTGGTGCAGTCCGGAGTGAGCCAGCCTCTGGAGTGGGCCGAATTCCCGCTCCCGGTGGACGGCGCGGCGACCCTCGGCATGCTGATGGCCGTCGCCCAGTTCGTCTTGCCACTCTTGCGGGCCAGGGTATCAAGCCTGTACGTGTCGGCCTGGTACGTTTTGGGCGGCCTGACGTTTACCCTGCTGGCCTACCCGGTCGGCAATGTGGTTCCCGAGTACCTCCCAGGCGCCAGGGCGCGACCTTCAGCGGTCTCTGGATTCATGACGCAGTGGGTTTGTTCGTCACCCCGCTGGCCCTGGCCGTCGCCTACGCGGTCATTCCCGCCGTCTCACGACGGCCGATCTACAGCCACTTCCTGTCGATGATCGGGTTCTGGCTGCTGTTTCTGATTTACCCGCTCAACGGCACGCACCACTACGTCTTCTCGTCGATCCCGATGGAGGCCCAGAAGGGGGCGATCGTCGCCTCGGTTTTCCTTGGGGCGGATGTCTTCCTGGTAGTGACGAATCTGCTGCTGTCGCTCCGGACGCGCGGTGGCACCGTCGCCGTCGACACCCCTTTGCGGTTCGTCTGGGTCGGCGTCGTCGTCTATCTGATCGTCAGCCTCCAGGGGTCTGCTCAGGCGATCATGCCAGTGAATCGATTTGTCCACTTCTCGGATTGGGTCATCGGCCACTCCCACCTGGCGATGATCGGCTTTGCCTCGTTCATCGCCTTGGGCGGACTCTTCCACGCCTGGCGGCTGACTCCGGGCTGCCGATACCACCGGGGGGCGGCCGAGTGGGCCTTCTGGCTCCTGAGCCTGGGACTGACCGGGATGGTCCTTGACCTGACCGCCGCCGGACTGGTCCAGGGGCAACTGTGGCAGGGCGATCTGCCGTGGCTGGACTCGGTGCGGGCGTCTCTCCCGTTCTGGTGGGTTCGCACGGTCTCCGGGCTTCGTCCTCCTCGCGGGGTTTCTTGCCATCATACCGGCAATGATCACTGGTCCGGTTGTCGTCGCCGACCAGGCGCGAGCAAGCGACGAAACTTCGGGCGAGCAGAACGACGCCGATGAAGAGGTGGCCGGATTCCGCTGGCTGAAGAACGCTTACGTGCTCACCGCCGGGGCGGGATTTGGGCTGTTCGCTTTCTCGTTCGTTGTGCTGGGTCTCTGGCCGAATCGCACCTTGGACGAGGAGATCACCCGAACGCAGCCGACCGACCGGCTCGCCCGGACGGCGAGCGAGCAGCGTGGGCGGCTCGTCTACTCCCAGGAAGGCTGCACGACCTGCCACTCGCAACTCGTCCGGTTCACGGAGGACGATGTGCGGCGATTCGGGCCGGCAAGCCAGGCGTGGGAGAGTCATGGCGATTTCCCCCAGATCTGGGGGACCCGCCGGATCGGTCCGGACCTCGCGCGCGAGGCGGGTCGAAAGTCGAGGGACTGGCAACTGGCCCACCTGTGGAACGCCCGGAATGTTGTCCCGGATTCGGTCATGCCCGGTTATCCGTGGCTGTTCGACGGCTCACCAACCCGTCCCGGGCAGCAAGCCCTCGACGTGGTGAATTACCTCGAGTCGCTCGGCCGCGATGCCCAACTGGCGGGCCTCACCGGTCCCGGTCCGCTGCCGGGTCGGGACCCCGCGGAAGAACGCCGCAAGGGAATGTTTTGCGACTGCGCCATTGCCCGAACTGCCGGGAAGGCCCCGGTCTGGGATACCAAACTGGCCGTCGGCGAGGCCGAACGCTACGCGCGCAGGGGGGACCAGGTCTTCGCCGGCAACTGTGCCGGGTGCCATGGGGCAGTGGGAAAAGGGGACGGCCCGGCCGCTGGTGCGCTGACTCCCGGCCCGCGCGACCTGACAACCGCCCGGCTCTCCGACCGCCGCCTGAGCGAAGCCCTCTGGAACGGCGTCCGTGGATCGTCCATGCCTTCCTGGAATGACCTTGCCACGGGCGATCTGCGGGGGCTGGTCGCATATCTTGGAACTCTCGCCCCAAAGGAGCCGCCACCCGAACTGACAGGAACCGAGCGGGAGACAGCCCGGGAGTTGTACACCAGGCAATGTGCAGTCTGCCACGGGCCGGATGGAGCGGGCGACGGGCCTTCAGCGTCGGTCCTTGCACCGGCCCCGACGAACTTCCAGGAAGTCCGTCCCACGACCGCCCATGCCGAGTCAGCGTTGGCTCACGGAGTTCGGGGCTCGGCAATGCCTCGATGGGTCGGAAAGCTCACGCCGGATCAGCGGAAGCTCCTGGCCCGCCACGTCCGTTCCTTTTTCCATGACGAGTGAGCACCCATGGTCATCAACGTGATCGTCGTCTCCGTAACCGTGCTGATGAGCGGGTTCGTCATCGTCTGGCTCGTCTGCCCAAGGTGCCGCTCGTGGATCGAAGCTCCGAAATGGCAGCCCTTATCATGGGACGAAGAGGCAGTTCGTCCTGAGACCTCGTCGGCTCCAGGAGCAAGTCAGAGATCGATCAGCAAGCAGCCGGAGTCCGTAGGGGGAGTGTTCGAGCCTTGAGATTTGAGGATGAAAGATGGGCCTGGAGGCTGGACGAGTGACAAGAAATGGACCACGACTTTCTTCAACCGATGAGCCGGAGATCGGTCTATGACTTATGTGCTCGGTGAGTCAAGATTTGTGATCGGGGCGGGTCCAGATTCGTGCTGAAAAGTCCGCGACTCGCTCTCGGTATTGCCAAAACCCATCATCCAGCCGGCATCGATTGGGGATCAATGGGGGAGCTATTACTCTGGCCATGGCTGCGATGCGTGTGGCGGTGCAATGATCGCCGGGCCAGAGTCACGGCCAGCGCGTTATCGACAGCCCGGGGATCCGCTGGAAGTGAGCGAGGTTATTGGTCACCAGCGTCGCGGAGAGGGCGAGGGCATGGGCGGCGATCAACAGATCCATGGCGCCGATCAACTGCCCGACTTGCTCCAACTGATGCCGGATGTGCCCGTAGTGCGCGGGGCAGGTCACGCCATCATAATCGAACACTTCGAAGGGCGTCAGAACCTTCTGGACGGCTCGGATCTCGGTGTCATAGTCGCCGCTGTTGTAGGCTCCGAATTGTAACTCCGACACTGTGATGGCCGACAGACCGACCACGTCGCCCTTCGCCTGGGCCGCCCGGCAGCGTGCTACCAACGCCAGCGCCTGCTCGCGGCGGGTGCGCTGCCTTGCCGGCGCCTTCAGACCGCGCAGCATGAAGATGATCATGTCCGTGTCCAGGATGTAGAGCACGGCGGTCAATTCCGTGTTTCCAACTCGGGTTGCACGCGCTTTCCGCTCAAGAACTTATCGGAAAGTTGCTCGATCCCTTCGAAGAAGATCTCCCAAGGCTCTCGAGTGATCACGAGAAACCCTTCGCCGGTGCGCTTGAGGTAAACGGTGTCCGCCTCGACGCGAAACTCCTTGGGTAGCCGGATCGCCTGACTACGACCCGTCCGGAAAACCTTGGCAACCGCCATGACCAACCTCCGCGAATTGGTGATATCTACCATATGGTATACTCCGTCCTCTCAATGAGCAAGACCTTGAAGCACTCCTTCAGATGCGGCGACACCCAAGGCCAAAGGACTTCACCAGGATTTCAATTCGCTGGCCTTGAGGATCCGAGCATTGAACACGTCCGAAAATATCCGAAAGGGCCGGCCACTCCTTTGGGACAATGGGGGCCACGAACTTTCAGGGACACTTTACGCATTTTGCGGCCAGCCTTCTGGCTGGTGATGATCCGCGACCATGGGTCAATTAGCCCGTGACCTCTTCCCCGGTTAGCCTCATCAGAAAATGTCGCATCCGCAAGAGCTCCATTCACAAGATCATGGCCGCCCTGCGCGGCACCGATCGACGACTTGCGGGCCGCGGGCGCGACGAACACTGCTGCGAGAATTCGTCGGATTGGTTTCCAGGTCGGATAGCTCTTTGCCTGGCTCGGTCTCTTCAAGCTCGGTCTCTTCAAGAAGGAAGTAGTCCCGCCAGGTGAGTAACACACCACGTTATCTCAATCATAGGGCTGCTCTTCAGCGGCTTTGGGTACAAGGAGCCTGGAGGCGATGCCTCAATTCGCGATTGTCTTGACATCCCTGGGTTGTCACTTGGATGATCGGGGTAGTGCCATCGAAAAGCTTACGCCGCCTTGCCGGTATGGCATAACTGGCGAGGGCACCGGATGGTGGGGCTGGGGAACCGAGCGTGCCCGTACACGTTCAATGACCGTCTCCAACATCGAAGGAACTTTGGTTTCATCGCAAGGGGCTACGACGAAGGTTCGCTTCAACTTTTCTCACGGATGCTCATGTTCCCGATCAACTGGAAGAAATTCCTCCATCCCGCGGGCGTCTACCGGCTGGAGTACCCGGCCCATTGGGACCAGGTCCAGGAGGACGAGGCGCGCGCCTGCGGATTCGGCCCACATGAACGCGATGATGTCGGGCTCTGGATTTCCCTGATGCCGGTCAGCGTGGACAGCACCCGCCTGGGCGAGGAATTGCCCAAGGTATTCAGCCAGGCACTGCCGCAGATGCAGGGGGGCAATGTCCGCCGCGATCCGACCCTCCGGCACTACGGCGTCAAGGCTGATGTGCAGAAGGACAACGAAGCCGGCCATTTCTGGATGATCGCAGGTGGTGACGTGGTGCTCTTCGCCAGCAGCCAGGTCCCGGCCGCGGAACGCGACATCTGGAACCCGACCTTCGAGCAACTGATGGCCACACTGGAGATCACGCGCGACGAGGAACTGGCCCTGCGACAATTGACCGACGAGGTGCTGACGCGGTTGCGGGAGCGCCATCCCGATGAGAACTTCCAGCTCGACGAAAAAGGGATCCGCGGGGGCAACCGCGTCGTGTTTCTGAGCAACCTCCATCGCGAGGTTCGCGCGGCTCCTGCCCGCCGGGTCCAGATCATCGACCATTTTGTGCGGAGCCTTGGCCAATCCACGGAATTGCCACTGGGGCACGAAACCTGGGAAGAGGCGCAAGCTCGCCTGCTTCCCCTTTTGAAGCCTCGCAGCTACCTCGATTCCAATTCCGCTACCCGACATTCGCTCTTCAGTGAATGGCTCGCTGATGTGGTTGTCTGTTACGCCCTCCGCAGCAAAGACATTTTTCGGTTCGTCACCACCGCCGATGTGGACCGCTGGCAGACGGATGCTCAGGCCCTCCACGAGGTGGCCATTGCAAACCTGTCCCGGCTTGCCTGGCCAAGCAAGCTGGAAGGGGCGCGGCAGCGGGACGGGGGGCGTATCATCGTCATCACGACCAGCGACGGGCTGGCGTCGAGCCGACTCCTCCACCCCGACCTGCACCATCTCTTTCGCGGCCCCCTCGGCAGCCCGTTCAGGGCCGGCATCCCGGATCGAGATACCCTCGTTGTTTATTCCGACCGGCGCCGGCTCAGGCAGCAGACCGAGCGGCAGTTGCGCAAGGACAATCGCACCTCGAGCTATCCGATTACTCCCCGACCCTTTCTTGTGACGCCCGACGGCATCGCCACGGCTCCGTCATGAGTCCCGTACCGCCGAGCCTTGACCCTTGACCCCCATTTGATTACGATAATCTTATCTGATTGCGTATCAAGAATCTTGCTAAAGGCAACGCTTACAACAAATTAGGGTGATGATCGATGGCCTATTCGACCACGGTCCCGCGGCACAAGACACGCGAAGTCGGCATTGGCGAGCATGTCGTGGGCGGCACGAACCCGATCTGGGTCCAGTCGATGACGACGACCAACACGTTCGACGTCGCGCAGACTCTCGCCCAGATTCGCCGGCTCGAGGAAGCGGGTTGCGAGATCGTCCGCGTGACCGTGCCCAAGAAAGACGACGTCGAGGGAGTCAAGGCGATCCGCGATCAGATCAAGATCCCGCTGATCGCTGATATTCACTATGACTACCGCATGGCGCTGGCGTGCCTGGACGCCCGCACGCCTTCAGGCAAGCGGGCGGTGGACAAGATCCGGATCAACCCGGGGAACATTGGCGGCGAGGAAAGGTTCAAGGAGGTTGTGCGAAGAGGCGCGACGCCGGCGTGCCGATGCGGATCGGGGTCAACTCGGGCAGTCTTGAGAAAGACCTGATCGACAAGTACGGCTTCCCTTGCCCCGAGGCCATGGTCGAGAGTGCCTTGCGGCACATCGAGACCGCCGAAGCGCTGGGCTACAAGCTGATGATCATCAGCCTCAAGGCCAGCCACGTGCCCACGGCCGTCGAATGCTACTCCCAGTACGCCGCGAAGTGCGACTATCCGACCCACGTGGGCATCACCGAGGCCGGCTCGCGCGAGTATGGCACGCTCAAGAGCGCCGCGGGCATTGGCGCGATTCTGCTGCGGGGCATTAGCGATACGATTCGCGTCTCGCTGCTGGGCGATCCAGTTCCCGAGATCGCCGCCGGTTTTGACATCCTTCGCGCCTGCGACCGCCGCGTCACGAAGCCTGAAGTGGTGGCCTGCCCGACGTGCGGGCGGCTGGACATCGATCTCGAGCGGATTGTCGCCGAGGTCGAAGACAAGATGAAGAACTTGCCCAACCCCCTGCGGATCAGCATCCTGGGCTGCCTGGTCAACGGCTTCGGCGAGGCCAAGGAAGCCGACCTGGGTATCGCGGCCGGCTCGGGTAAAGGCATCATCTTCAAGCGCGGGGTGCCGATTCGCCACGTCAAGGAAGACGAGATGGTGCAGGCTCTGCTCGAAGAAGTCGCCCGGTTTGACGAGGAGACCAAGCCGCTGGCCTCGTTCGTCGAAAAAGAAAAGCAGAGGCAACAGAAAACGGCACTGACTGTGCTGAGCTGAGACGAAACAACTCCAGGCCTCTGCTCGGGCAGGGCTCGCCCGTGCCTGGGTCATCGCCTCAGGACGTACCAGGCCATGAGGGCAGCCGTGGCCAGCATCAGGATCCCGGCGATGAGCCGCTCGCTCATCAGCCGCCGCCTGAAGCGAGGCCCCGCCGTCCATTCGCTGCTTCGCCCCCGGCTCGGGACGAAAACGGTCGACATGGGCTCAGCTTTTATCCTGCGCGTCGGCTTTTCAGGACTGGACGGTTCTGTGACCTGGTAGATCGATCCGGAATCTTCGCTACTGTCGTTGTTCCGGGCCGGAGCATTCCGTTGAACGGGAACCGCGGCCGAGGCGCCGGTTCGTGCTCGCTCGAGCTGCTGGATCACTTCCGACAGCGTCTGGGGCCTTGCCTCGGGCGACTTGCACATAAGGCCGCGGAAAATCGCATCGACGCCGTTGGGCACATCGCCCCGGGCTCGTAGCAAGGAGGGTATCGGCCGTTCCCGATGGCTGATCAGCCGCTCCATGAAAGTCTGGCCGGAGTAGGGCGGCTTGCCGGTCAGCAGATAGTGAAGGGTACATCCCAGCGAATAGATGTCAGACCGGCCATCAGCGAGCCTGGGGTTGTAGGCCTGCTCGGGCGACATGTAATCGACGGTTCCGACAATGGCCCCGCTGACGGTCAAGTTCAGGTCTGTGCTTTCGGTCGTCAGCAAATTCTCGGCATGGCTCACCCGGGCCAGGCCCATGTCGAGAATCTTGATGACCCCCGAGTTGTCGAGCAGCAAGTTGGCAGGCTTGATGTCGCGGTGAATGATGCCGTGCGCATGAGCGTGCTCGAGGCCGCGTGCGGCCTGGATCACGCAATCGACGGCCTGCGCCACCGGCAGCGGGCCCCGCTCCCGGACCAGCCTAGCGAGGTCTTTCCCCTCGACGAATTCCATGATCAAGAAGAGCAAGCCGTGGGTCTCTCCGGCCTCGATGGCCGAGACGATATTGCGATGCCGCAGCTTCGCCACGGCCGCCGCCTCGCGACGGAATCGGATGACCGCGGCGGGGTCGCGGCTGATCGATGGAGGCAGGAGCTTGAGTGCCACGATCCGCTGGTGGTTCCGCTGCCGTGCCTTCAAGACCAAACCCATACCGCCCGCCCCGACCTTGTCGAGGACGATGTAGTTGCCGATGATCAGACCCTTCGACTTTCCTTGACGGATCGCCGCGGCCTGGTACCGCGTGAGCTTGCCGCGGCCGATCAGCTCGTTCAACAGGTGCTCGGCGTCCGTCGTTTGTCCGCCGGACGCGGGCCGGGACCGGGCGGACTGGATCTCCGACTCGGTGACGAGTCCACCTTGGACCAGCAATTTCGCAAGGCTCGCGGCGTCACCGATCGCCGCCTGCGCGGCCTGCCCGTCCTTGTCGACAGGGCCGGATGCACTTGCCCCAGCCTGACCGGGTTTGAGCACCTGGGTTTCGGAATCGTCCCAGGTGTAGTCGGAGAGATCGCTCGGCGGCTGTTCGGAGAGTTCGCCGGCAAGGGGATCGTGAATCGGAGAGTCGGTCGGAAGCATGCCGATTCCCCGGGCCGAGCAGGTGAGAATCGAGGTCCAGACAGCCGACTACTAACTTAAGTGAAAGACCTCGATTCCAGCAAGCAGGCAGTTGCTCTCATGACGGTCAGGCCGGCTCCGATCGAGCCGGATCCCAGATCCGTGATTTCATTGCCTCAGACCGACCGAGACGTACTTGGTCTCGAGATAGGCGTCCAGACCCTCGATGCCTAGCTCTCGGCCCATGCCCGATTCCTTCATGCCGCCGAAGGGGCACTGAGGCGTGGCAGGCACGGGATCGTTGATGCCGATGATGCCGGCCTCCAGGCCTTCGGCCATGCGGGTGGCGACCGTCAGATCGTTGGTGAAGACGTACGCCGCGAGGCCGTAGGGCGTGTTGTTGGCCGCGGCGATCACGTCATCCAGCTTATCGAAATCGAGGAGCGGCATCACCGGAGCGAAGGGCTCTTCGGTCATGAGCTTCATCTGGCCGTTAACCTCGCGGACGATCGTGGGTTCGAACCAGTAGCCCTTGTCGAAGCGTTCCGAGCGTCCGCCGCCGGTGAGCACCTTGCCGCCCTTGGCGCGGGCATCCTCGATGAGCGCCGAGGTTTTTTCGAGGGCCTTGGCCTCGAACATCGGGCCCACCTGCACCCCGGGCTCGAGGCCGTTGCCGAGCTTCAAGTTCTTGGCCAGCTCCACCGCGGCGTCGGTGAAGTCCTTGGAGATTTTCTCGTGGACATAGAACCGCGACGGGGCGATGCACACCTGGCCGTTATTACGGAACTTGCCGATGACCGCGGCCTGAGCCACTTGCTGAATGTCGGCGTCGGGGAAGACGATCAGCGGTGCGTGACCGCCGAGCTCGAGGCTCAAGCGCTTGACCTGGTCGGCCGAACGGCGGATCAGCTCCTTGCCGACTTCGGTCGAGCCGGTGAAGCTGATCTTGCGGACGGAAGCGTGCTCGAAAAAGGCGTCGGCGATCGGTCGCGCCGGGCCGATCACCAGGTTGGCCACGCCGGCGGGAATGCCCGCGTCGGCCAGGCATTCAAACATCATGATCAGGGTCAGCGGCGTCTGCTCGGCCGGCCGGCTCACGACCGTGCAACCGACCGCGAGCGCAGGGGCAATCTTGCGGCTAGGAAGCGCTGCCGGGAAGTTCCAGGGCGTGATCGTACCGACCACTCCCACGGGGTGCTTGATGGCGTAGTGACGCTTGGCGACATTCATCGCCGGGATGATCCGTCCGTACGACCGCTTCCCTTCCTCGGCGAACCATTCGAAGGTGTCGGCCGCGTGGAGAACTTCCAGCCTGGCTTCGGTGAGCGGCTTACCCTGCTCCTGGGTCAGTGCCCGGGCGATCTTGTCGGCTCGCTCGCGCATCAGCTCGGCGGTTTTCTTGAGGATCTTCGAGCGGTCATAGACCGACAGGGCTTTCCATGCCGGGAAGGCGCGCTCGGCAGCGGCGATGGCTCGATCGGCTTCGGCACGGGTTCCGTAAGCGACCTCGGCCAGAACGGATTCATCGGCCGGATTGATCACGGCGAGCGTTTTGCCATCACGAGCGTCGCACCAGGAGCCATCAATGAACATCCGGGTGGGATAGTCTGCCTTCGCTGTTTTTTCTCTGCCCGTCGCAGTCGCCATGGCTGGCTCTCCGGTGCTGATAGTCCGATTATGCTGGGACTGAACGTCCCCTCCAAAGCCCTCATCTCCTCGTCACCATACCGCCCAGCATCGTGGGGTTCAACCAATCCGCTGCCCGCGGTGATTCATGCCGCTACACTCACACTTATCATCAAGCTGGGGTTGATCCCGGGAAATTCACATTATGGGGTAGCCTGAGAGGTTATCCCGACCTTTGATGTAGACAGAAACGTCATCCTGCGCATAATCCGCTCAACTGTTCGGGGCAGAGATCCGATCGATAGCATTGGAGCTCGAGTTCTGATCGACTTTTCGAGCGCATGCGCGCATGCCTCATACGCTGGGTGGTACTGCTCTATGAACGTGAATGGATTCACGCATAAGCGGAGACGAACCAGGATGGTTCGTTGGTTTGGGGTCATCTTCGCGAGTTCCTTGCTAGGTGGCGTGCAACCGTTGCATGCCGCGACCGCCAAGAAACTCGCTCTGACTCCCAGCGAGGTTCAGACCTTCGAGGTCTGGACCAAGTTTTTGTCGGCCGGTGTTTCGACCTGGACGACAACCCATGCTCCAGCTTTCACGCCGGCCGTGGAGAGTACAATCTGGCAGGTACTCAAGACCGATACACAGGCCCAATCGCTCGCCAATCCGATGATCCAGTATCTGGAGTGGCGCCGCAGCTTGGATCCGACTCGCTTCACCTCCTATCATCCCAGTCTGTCACCGGCCCTGGCACAGCTTCTCACGTCGCCTACTCTTCCAACCGGAGTGCCCCAGCCGACTGGCCCGCAGACGGTCTCCAATCCCACCACCTCCACCACGACGTCGCCACAAACAGTTTCTCCGCCGGCAGTTCCCGAGCCGAGTTCGCTGCTGCTGGCCACGGCGATGACCGGCTGGGCAATCTGGTGGAGACGGCAGCTCGCAGGGCGATCCGTCCGGTAGAGAATTCGCTGGACAGGCCACTCTCGAGAACCGCCCGCACGGCCTCGAGCGATCGCAGCCCGCAGAGAGCCGGGTGGTGATCGCTCAGGCTTTTGCCGTTGCCTTGGCCGCCTTCTTGACGATCTCTTCCTGGAAGCGTGAAGGCACTTTTTGATACTTCAGGAACTCCATGCTGAAGGAGCCCTTGCCCTGGGTTGAGCTCCGCAGATCGTTGGAGTAGCCAAACATCTCGGACAGCGGAACCTCGGACGTGATCACCGTATAGCCCTGGCGACTCTCGGTGCCGAGGATAACCCCACGCTTGGACGAGATGGCACCAGTGACGGGCCCCTGGAACTCGGTCGGAATCTCCACCTCGACCTTCATGATCGGCTCGAGGAGAACCGGATCGGCCTTCTTGAAGGTCTCACGGAAGCAATCGCGAGCGCAGATCTCGAAGGCCATCGTTGACGAGTCGACGTCGTGGTACGACCCGTCTTCCAGCCGCATCTGCACGCCGATCACCTCATAACCCGCGACCGGGCCCTTGTGCATCGACTCGCGGAAACCCTTCTCGACGGATGGGATGTACTCCGACGGGATACGGCCGCCGGTAACCTTGTTCTCGAAGACAAAAGGTTCCGGTGCCTGAGGGTCGAGCGGAATCAGCGTGCCGACGACATGGGCATACTGTCCCGAACCGCCAGTCTGCTTCCTGTGCTTGTAATTGAACGGGGTTTCTCGGGTCGGCGCCTCGCGGTAGCTGACCTTGGGAGCGCCGACGGTGCAATCGACCTTGTATTCGCGGCGGATGCGCTCGACGTAGATTTCGAGGTGCAGCTCGCCCATGCCAGAGATGATCGTCTCACTGGTTTCCTGATCGACGTGCACGCGAAAGGTGGGATCCTCGCGCATGAACCGGTTCAGGGCCTTGGACAGCTTGTCATAGTCGGCCCGCTTCGCTGGTTGGATCGAGAGGTCGATGACTGGCTCGGCGGCGTAGATGCTCTCGAGCGAGACATTCGAATCCTCGGAGCAATAGGTGTCTCCGGTGGCGCACTCGAGGCCCATCACGGCGACGATATCGCCGGCAGACGCCGAATCAACGTCTTGTTTCTGGTCAGCGTGAACTCGCAGTATCCGGCTGATCCGGGCGCGTTTCCGCTGCCGTGAATTGAAGTAAAAGGTCCCCTTGGACAAGGTTCCCTGGTAGATTCGCATGTAAGTAACCTGGCCGAACGATTCCTCGACCAGTTTGAACGCCATGGCCACCAGCGGGGCGTCGGGGTCGGCGGCCAGCGGGATCTCGGCCATTCCGTTGTTGTTGTCCTTGGCAAAGACCTCGCGGTCAAGCGGCGTAGGCAGGTACCGGCCGATCGCGTCCAGAAGCGGCTGTACGCCCTTGTTCCGATAGGCGGAACCGACCATTACCGGACAGAGCTGCTGGGCGATCGTCCCCTCGCGAATCGTCTTGTAGATCAAGTCGAGCGGGACATCGACCTCTTCCAGTAGCAGTTCCATGATCTCGTCAGACACCATGGAGAGCGCTTCGAGCATGCCCTGCCGCGCCCGTTCGGCAGCCTCGGCCATCTCAGCGGGGATCGGCTCGGTGCGCACGTCCTCGCCGTTCTCGCCGTCGAAGTAGATGGCCTTGCGTTCGACCAGATCGATGACCCCCTGGAAGTTCGACTCGGCGCCGATGGGCAACTGAAGCGGGATTGCCGTCAGGTTAAGCTTGGACTCGAGCTGCTGGATCACGTTGACCGGGTTGGCTCCGGTACGATCCATCTTGTTGATAAAGGCGATGCGGGGCACGGCGTACCGCTTCATCTGGCGATCGACGGTGATCGACTGCGACTGAACGCCGGCCACAGCGCAAAGTACCAGAACGGCACCGTCGAGCACACGAAGCGATCGCTCAACCTCGACAGTGAAGTCGACGTGCCCCGGAGTGTCGATGATGTTGACCGTCTTGTCACCCCAGTGAACGGTGGTCGCGGCCGAGGTGATCGTGATCCCTCGCTCCTTCTCGAGCTCCATGTGGTCCATCACCGCGCCTTCACCCTTGACTTCCTTGATCACATGGGTGCGGCCCGTGTAATAGAGCATGCGCTCCGTGAGCGTGGTCTTGCCCGAGTCAATGTGGGCCGAAATACCGATGTTCCGATAATTTTTCAGGTTTTCCATGGTCAATCTATTCTCAGCCCGCGAACGATAGGTGGATCGCCCCCTGCGCTGGGCCGCGAACCACACGACGAGTCAACAGCCGGGATTTCTTAACCCGCAAGTCCAGCACGGGTTGGAAGGCATGCCGGAGGGTCAGAACGAAGGCACACCAAAAACCGCCGATCAGGAAGCCTAATCATTTTTGGTGTGTAGCATGAGAAAAGTCCAAGTAGACAAGATGTTAAAAGGTAAATCATCTTATCAGATAGAATCTCTCAGTCAAGACTCTGAATCATGCCACACCATGATAATATAGCGTGCGGGAAGCCCCAGGTTAGCTCATAGAAGATTGCCGAACGCCGGCAATGAATTCCGATCGAGTACCGTCCACTCGAGGTTTCGGGGGCCTGCCTCTAATCCGCCCGTTCCAGTCATTGTAAAAGTTCCGATTGTGACGATGATTGGTTGCTCGGATGCCTGGGTTCGCCAAGTTCGTCACAATCCCTGTCACAATTCTGCTCAAACATCGTGACTTGAGGAATAGGGAGAATGCATTCCGCGAGAAATCTCCCTCTTCCTGCTCTGAGCCAGCCTCTTTTCTCGTTCAATAGAATAGAAGGGCGGCCGATCGGCCGGACCGATCGCTTGACCGTTCGGGTGGTAGACGGGCCGAATGCACTGGTCGAGCTTATCGTTTTATCGTTATACAAGGTAGCGACCCAGAGCGTCCAAGGAGATTAGGGTGGTATCTTCCGACGGTCGATGCCGAGGGTTCGTGCACAAGGATAGGTTCTTGACTTCTCCGCTTTCCAAAAACCTCGGTTGGCGAGTTTTGATCCCGGGCTTGACGCAGCTCACCTGGAATCAGCACGAGCGCGGCTTGGTTTACCTGGTCAGTTTTCTTGCGTCGCTGGCCACCAGTCTGTTTTGCTGGGGCAATCCGCTGGGCTGGGGCTTTCTGGCGTTCTGTTTTCTGGCCCAGATCGCAGCTTACAAGGACGTGGTGCGGCAGCGCGCCTTTCCGGTCTTTTCGAGCAAGACTGCGCTGGCCGCGGCGGTTTTGGGTTTGGGTCTGACCGTCTACCTGCCAGTGGGAACTTTTCTCTGGTTCTGTGCCTTCGCAACTGGTGGAGACGCCGGGGGGACGGGCTACCTGGTGAACTGTCTGGCTTATCAAGAAAAAGGACCGGCAGCCGGGCATTTCATCTGGATGCGAATTTCACCGACCGCGGCTCCCCGAGCCGGTCAGGTGGTGGCTGTCGCGGGACAGGAGGTTGAGTGGACTGGACACCGCTGGCGGGTTGATGGCAAGGATATCAAGCCGAGGCATCCGGGAGCGTTTCCCTACTATCCCGACGCCTGGAGCTTCCAGGTCCCGCCAGATCATGTCCTGATCGAGCCCGAAGGCGAAACCGCAGCTGCGGAGCCCGATTCGCTTGTTGTGGTCGTGAACAAAGATCAGATTGTGGGTCGGGCGTGGGCCCGATATTACCCATTTTGGGAGCGCCGCTTACTTTGAGTCGTTTTCGGAAAAGCAGTTCCAGACTTTTTTTCAGCCCCCCGACATCTCCGGTTTTGCCTTCTTGAACTCCATTCCAGAGCCCACGACCAAATATCTTATCTCGCACGAGCGGAATCCGCTCGCAACGACCAGTCGAGGCCTGGTATGATGAGTTCTTCATAACGTAGTCGAGCCGCTTCACTTATCGTCGTGATCCACGACCATGGCGGTTGTTGATCGGGGCCCGTGCCTTCGGCATCGGGTATGCAGGCGGAGGACAAAGCTGTGCTCGATCGCATCTGGGCTCCCTGGAGGGCGCAATACATTCGAGATTCGTCACGGGACGAGGCGAGTTCTTCATGCTTTTTATGTCATGGACTGAGCACGGCCGACGATCGCGAAAATCTCCTGGCCTGGAGGCGCCCTCATTCCATGGTCGTCTTGAACCGTTTCCCGTACAACAATGGACATCTTCTCGTCGCACCTCGCGTGCATTGTGGGCGGCTTGATGAGCTTTCTGGTCCTGAACTTTTCGAACCGGTCGAAACGGTGCAGCGCATGGTGGTCGTGCTTGATCGAATGCTGCGCCCTCACGGTTTCAATATCGGCTTGAATCTCGGGAAGGCCGCGGGGGCAGGCCTTCCCGGCCATCTCCACTGGCATATCGTGCCGCGGTGGGATGGCGATACCAACTTCATGCCGATCGTCGGCCAGACGAAGGTTCTCGTGGAGAGCTTGCAAGAGTTTTACGATCGGCTGGTCGAGGAGATTCGCGCGGAGGATGTCTCAAGCCTCCAGGCATCCTGAGTCGGCGTGAACTCATCGGCCTGTCAGACCTCACGACTAGACGGTCCAGAGAGAGGTGATTCGATCATGCTTCTGATCCTGATCCGGGCCACGTTCGTCCTTGTGATCGCTGGCCTTGGAGTCAAGCTGGCCAGAATCGTCGGGGAGAACCAACTCGCCAATCCCTATGTCATATTCATCGGTCTGATGATCACCGCGGTCGCGATCGTCGCCGGCGACCTCTTGACCCCGCGCAAGCGAATCCAGACGATCTCCGCCCTCTACTTCGGAGTCATAGTCGGGCTCTTCCTCAGCAATCTTATCAACGACGCAATCCAGCCTTCGATGCAGCTTTACCTGGACCCCAAGGTGCACATGGCAATCACCAGCACCCTGATGATCTTCATGTGCTATGTCTGCGTGACAACGCTGCTCCAGACGAAGGACGATTTTCGATTCATTATTCCGTATGTCGAATTCGCAAAGGAAGTTAAAGGGGCTCGTCCGCTAGTTCTCGACACCTCGGTCATCATCGACGGCCGGATCGCCGACGTGGCAGAAACTCAGGTGATCGATCAACCGATGGTCGTTCCCCGCTTCGTCTTGCAAGAGCTGCAAAACATTGCCGACAGCGCCGACAAGTTGCGCCGCAACCGAGGCAGGCGCGGTCTGGATATCCTCAATCGGCTTCAAAAATCGCCGGGCGTCGAGGTCCGGATCCACGACGGTGAGATTCCCGAACTGGCCGGCGTGCGAGAAGTCGATCAGCAACTGGTCATCCTGGCCAAACACCTGGGTGGCAAGGTCGTCACCAACGACTACAATCTCAACAAGATTGCCCGCCTCCAGGGAGTTGAGGTGATCAACCTCAACGACCTTGCCAACGCCATGAAGCCAATCGTCTTGCCCGGCGAGTATCTCACGGTGAAGCTGATCAAGCGTGGAGAGGAACAGGGGCAGGGGGTTGGCTACCTGGACGACGGCACCATGGTCGTGGCCGAACAGGGCTCATATCACCTGGGCGAGACCATACGGCTCACCGTCACCAGCGTGCTCCAGACAAGCGCCGGGCGAATGATTTTTGGCCGTATCGAGCCGCAACCCGTGGGCAAGAGCAGTAACTTCGTCAACACTCCGGCTCATCAAGAGAATCCGTCGCCCGCGACAGGCCGGCCTCACAACGTTTGATCGCGCGGGCCTGGCGGGCGATCAGCCGGTCATTGCTTGGACACGTCGGAGTTTTTTTCGGACCCGTCGTAAGACGCTTTGCACCAATGACATACCAGGACGCTACCGCACTCTGGACAATCCAGATATGCCTCGGACTGGAACAGCGCCTCATAATGTTGCTGGGACGGCGGCTTGTAGGGAGCACTGCACCTCGCGCAGATCAGGGGGCGTTCACAGTAAGCACATTCGATCATGGCTCTCCCCCTTCCTATTAGAGTACCTGGATCGGAGGACGTCTGTGATGCCTAGCGGACGGCCTGTTCCGTCCTCAGGCAGCGGCCGATCTGACGCACCGCCTGGCGGAGCCGTTGGGCATTTTCCACCAGCGCCACCCTCAAGAAGCCCTCGCCGGTTTCACCGAAACCTCGACCCGGACTGACCACCACATTGGCATCTTCGAGCAACTTCATCGCGAAATCAATCGATCCCATTTGCGACTTCCAGGGTTCGGGCATCGGCGTCCAGACGAACATTCCCGCCTGGGGCATCTCCGGCGCCCAGCCCAGTCTGCGTAAACCACGGAGGAGAACGTCGCGTCGCTCCTGGTACTCAACAACCTGCGCCAGGCGTCCCTCCTCACCATGCCTGAGCGCCACGATGGCGGCGACCTGAACGGCCTGAAAGATTCCGTAATCGTAGTAGCCCTTGATGGCCTTGAGTGCGCCCAGCATATCACGGTTCCCCGCGGCGAAGCCGACGCGCCAGCCGGCCATGTTGTAGCCTTTGGACATCGTCGTGAACTCGCAGCCGACGTTCTTGGCCCCCTTCGCAGATAGAAAACTCGGCGGCTGATGGCCGTCAAAGCCGATGTCGCCGTAGGCAAAGTCGTGAATGACGAAGAACCGGTATTTCTTGGCTAACCCGACAATCTCGTCAAAGAAACCCCTGTCGACCACCGTGGCAGTCGGGTTGTGCGGGTAGTTGAGGACCAGAATTTTCGGCCGTGGATAAAGGCTCTCGCAAACGCGCGCGATGTTGACAAGAAATGCCTGAGAATCACGAACATCCAGCGAGATCACGTTGGCCGACGCCAACGCCACGGCGTGGATGTGAATCGGGAAGCTGGGCGCGGGAACGAGCGCCGTGTCGCCGGGACCCAGCAGCGCCAGGCACATGTGACTGAACCCTTCCTTGGAGCCGATCGTCGCGACGACTTCCTGGTCGGGGTCAAGAGTGACATCGAACCGAGTCTCGTACCGCTTGGCGACCTCGCGGCGCAGATTGTAGACTCCATTGGCCACGCTGTAGCGGTGATTGCGCGAGTCGCGCGCGGCCTCGCACAACTTGTCGATCACCCACTCTTCGGGCGGGTCGGTCGGGTTGCCCATACCCAGGTCGATGACATCGATCCCGGCTTTTCGTTTCCGGTACTTGAGTTCGTTGATCCGGCCGAACAGATACGCTGGAAGATTGCGTACCCGGGGCGCGACCTCAAGGTCGTAATGCTCGGTCGACTCATGCTCCTCCGAGCCCGGATTGGTCTTGGGATCAATCATCGCCAACATGGTCCTTGGCCAGCGGATCCGGTCGCACCGGACCCAACCAACACCGACTCGGCCAGACAGTCCGTGTCCGATGTCGAGGCGTCTCGGGTTTTGTCAACTCTCGGAACGGGGCTTCCCCGAACCGCAACACGAGGCTTACCGATTCGGGCTTTCAAGGTGGAATAATCCCTGGAACCCCGAGCAGGACGCCACTGACCTTATCATACCGGCGTGCGCGAATCTTGGCAGAGGGATCTTCCGACTCGCGAGAAGAAGACAGGAACCTGCTGGCGCGTCCAGTTCCGGGGCGACTGATTGATTCCGCCCGAGGCGGTCGGTGCGCCCCGCATCGAGACGACTGGCCGACGCGGCGCGGAGGGGAGAAAAGTGGATGACAGATGACAAAGGACAGATGGCAAATGGCAAATGAGGGAGGACAGAAATCGGATGGCATCCGCTAACGATGGCATTGCATTGATCAACACCATCTCGATGGTTGGTCAGGCGGATAAACAGTGAAGTTTTAGCGATTCGACCGGACGCGCCGAGGGGGAAGTCGACGAAACCTGAAGCAGCGAGAAGATCTTCACAATTTGGACCACCCGTCGGGCCGATACACGATGTACCACCAGGAGGACCCACCCGATGTCGTGACTGGCTCCTCGATTGGCCCCGCGGAACCGGGTCACTCCGGATTATCAATAAAAAGGGACGGTCCGGAAGCAATTCCGGACCGTCCCTTATCAAAGCGAGCCGCGGACGGCGTGAGCCAGACTGTCCGGGTCAAACTCGGCGAGCGACGAAGCTCACTTCTTGGTCTTGGTCAGGGTTGCAAACCGTCCCTGGCTCTTGCCGGACTGCACGTAGAACGAGATCGCGTCGGACTTCGAGGCCAGGTCCTGAAATTCCTTGACGCTGGAGAGCGTCTGGATCCCGCGGTCGCGAACGACCTTGGTGATGACATCGCCCTGCTTGATGCCCTCAGCCTCCGCGTTCGATCCCTCCTTGACGTCGCTGACCAGCACACCCTTGGTGTTGGCAGGCAAGTCGAGTGACTTGACCAGCTCAGGGGTCAACGGCTGGACCTCGATTCCGAAATCGCTGATCGCCGTCTTGGCCGGCTCTGCCGACTTCGCGGACTCCTTATCCTGGACCGACTCCCGCTCCAGGTCGAAAACGACGTTTTCGGCCGGGGCCGGGGTGATGGTCGTGGAGTGCCGCTTGCCCTCACGGAAGTAGTCGATCTCGTAAGACTTGCCGACGGGACTCGACGCAACTTTGAGCCGGAACGCAGGCCGGCTAGTTACCTTTTCACCCGCGAAGCCGACGATGATATCGCCCTGCTTCAGACCCGCCTTGTCCGCGGGGCTGCCGCTGACGACGTCATCCACCAGGATTCCCTTGGTTCCAGGTTCGAGACCAAGCTGCTTGGCCAGTACGGGGGTGAGCAAGCCGAGCTTGATTCCAATCCGCGCCCGGTGCACCTTGCCGTCCTTGATGAGCTGGTCGGCCACGCTCGCCGCCATGTCGATCGGCACGGCAAAGCCGATGCCGTCATTGCCGCGGCCGCCGGTGACGATGGCCGAATTGATTCCGATCACCTCGCCGCTCATGTTGACGAGCGGACCACCCGAATTGCCCGGGTTGATCGGCGCATCGGTCTGGAGGAACGACTCGTATTCATTGATACCCACCTCGTTCCGCTCCGTCGCCGAGATGATGCCCGTGGTGACGCTCTGGCTGAGCTCAAACGGAGAGCCAACCGCCATGACCAGCTCGCCGACCTTCAGCTTGTCGCTATCGCCTCGAGGCAGAGCGGGATAGCTCGTGTTGTCGACCTTGATCACGGCCACGTCAGCCTTGGCGTCGGTGCCGACGACAGTGGCAATGGCCTCGGTACCGTCATGGAACGCGACAGTGATCTTCTCGGCCGATTCCACGACGTGGTTGTTGGTCAGGATATGACCCCGGTTGTCATAAACGAAACCCGAGCCGGTTCCCTGTCCACGACCACCAAACTGCTCCCGCTCGGGTGCTCCATCAGGGCCGAAGAACCGCTTGAGCATTTCTTCGAGATCCTTCAGATCCTTCGGGCTGTTGGGGTTGTTCGGATTCGGCGTCCGCCCATTGGGATTCTGGAACGGGAACCCACGCAGGTTCGGCAAGCGGCCGGCTTTCTTCTGGACGCTGATCTGGACGACCGACGGCCGCACGAAATCCGCGACCGACTCGAACGCCTGGGACAAGGCCTGGACCGTTTTTTGACTCTCGGGAGAGACGTTCGGGGCAGCGGGCATCCGCCGCAAGAGCCCCGAGGAATTCACCAGGGCCGCGGTCGAAACCAGAATCGCGACCCATGCAACAGGATTACGCTTCATTAGCTATCAATCTCCTCTTCTACGATGCCCATCGCACGACCGGGGCAACGTCAGATCAAGGTGGCACCCGGGCAATCCTCTTGAACAGGCTGCCCGAAGTGGTGCCGGCTTCGATCCGACCCCGCGTCGACCTGATTTCACCGTTCCAAACTAAATGCGTTAACCTCCGAGCTGGACAGGGTTTCGGGCTAGCTAGCCGGCACCCGATCAGTGATCTTGGCGGAGGTACCTCCTCTGTACGACGCAACTGTCAAGAAGGTTGGGTGGATTTTTCCGGTTCAGTCGCCGAGTCGTTCCATGCCTGGCTGAACCTCCTCCGATTGACCGCCCGAACCACGCGCATAGCATTTTGCTCGCCTGTAGACGCATTCGCTACTCTAATGAAAGAATGGGAAACGTCGACAGTTTTTCCGCTCTTTTTTTCGAGTGACCGCGTGATCGATCCTCGAGACCTGGCCCCTGACGCGTTCATGGAGCGGGCTGTCGCCCTGGGCGTCGGCCCGGAAATCGTCCGGCGACTGCTGTCGGCGATCGTGGGCAGAGGAATCCACGACCCCGCCGCGTGGGGCCGTGATTGCCAGATTCCCCGGCGCCTGACTGACACCATCGGCGAACTGCCGCGGTTGCAACTCGAGCACTCCGTCGTTTCTGAGACCGACGGCTTCCGCAAGCTCCGGTTCCGAACGCACGATGGCCTCGCTGTGGAAACCGTGATCATCCCTTTGCATAAGCCAGGCGCGGTCAGCCTTTGCCTCTCGTCGCAGGTCGGCTGCGTCATGGGCTGCCAGTTCTGTGCGACCGCGCGGATGCCGCGGAGGCGCAGCCTGGAGACCTGGGAGATCGTCGACCAGTTCATCCAGGCACGCCACCTCGCGAGAATCTCGGGCCGCCGCGTCACCGGCGCAGTGTTCATGGGCATGGGCGAACCATTTCTGAACTACGACCGCGTGCTGGCCGCCGCCGAGTTGCTCCGTTGCCCCTTCGGCGCCTCGATCGCCGCCAAGACGATCACGATCAGCACCGTGGGCCTGGTGCCCGAGATCGACCGCTATACCCAGGAAGGGCACAACTACCGCCTGGCCATCAGCCTGGGTGCTGCCACCGACGCCAAGCGGGTCCGCCTTGTACCTCTGGCCGCCCGGACTCCGGTCGCCGAGGTCATGGCAGCCGCCCGCCGCCACGCCGATGCCCGGCGTGACCGTGTCACCCTGGCCTATGTCTGCATATCGGGCGAAAACATCCACGAAGACGACGCCCGGGCTCTTGGAGATCTCATCGCGGACACGCCCGTTCGACTGGACCTCATCGAGGTGACCGACCCCACCGGCCGCTTCCATCCCCCTTCGCTTGACGAACTCCGCGCCTTTCGCGACGCCTTGACCCGCCACGTCGGCCAGCCCATCGTCCGCCGCTACTCCGGCGGCAAGGACATTCGCGCCGCCTGCGGAACGTTGGCGGGTGATTGAAACAAGGTTTCAGCAGGAGCGGGCAAAAGGCTCACCCGGTCTTCCTGGCGATCAACACCGGGTCGCCCCATTTCGTACTCTGGGTGGCGCCATTTCGTACTGCGAGAGACGCGGGACAGGGCTTTTTGAACGTGGCGATAGGTAGGAAGAGATGAAACCCGTTCTCGAGGAGCGGGACGAATCCGTATTTCTCGTAGAACGCCTTCGCCTGATGGATGCTGCGGCCTTCCGTCATTTCGTCAACCCTGCGGCGATCGGGCCGGTCCCCTGCTTGTCGCAAAATCCGCCGGTCCCTGCAACTTTTTCACGCTCAGGAAGGATCATATTAGTAGCAGCGTCATCGGTGGCGCTGCCTTCCCATGGACCAGACTCCTGGCCGCCTCCGCAAGGGAGAGCTTACCCCTCATGGCCACAGTAGCTCAAATCGCAGCCAATCAACGCAATGCGGAACGATCCACCGGGCCCAGGACAGAAGAAGGAAAATTGCGTGCGCGATGCAATGCGCTCAAGCATGGCTTGACCGCCACGGTCGTCAGGCCTCTTTTGCCTCAGGAGGATCCCGCGGAGCTCGAGGAACGGGTCCAGCAGTGGCTCGCGGACATGCAACCGCGTACTGCCGTCGAACGCAAGCTCGTCGAGCAGGCGGCGCATCTCTCCTGGGATATTGAGCGTGCCAAGCGGATCGAGACGGCGCATCTGGCCGGCCTGGTTCGCGAGGCGACCGGCAAGCGGAACCAGCAGATCAGTACGCGGCGGCTCGAAGAGGTTCGCGAACTCGGCCGTAAACTGCTGTATATTGATCCTCCGGAAGACGTCAAAGTTCCCAGAACGCCGCTCTGGGCCGACGACCCGGAGTTGCTGGTCAGTAAGCTCGAAGCCACCGCTGAGGGTTGCCGCTGGCTCGTGCAGCGGTGGGCCGAATTCCGCAATTTGCTGGACCACAAATCCAGGTGGGAACAGGCGGTCTTGCTGCGGTTCGTCCGGCTTCAGGGCAAGAATCTTTGCGAAGCGGTCTACGACCCGCGCTCAATTCCCTCTTTCTCGCCTGGAACGTGCTGAGTCCGGGATATGCCGCGAAAACCTGGAAGTGGTTCCAGGAGGATTCGCCGAAGAACCATCCCGCTCTGCACTACTGGCTGGACTGGCGAGAGATCGCTCCTCGACCCGGCAACGCGCAAGAGGCGCGCGAACGCATCTACGCGGTCATCGATCAGCACGTCCACAGGCTCAGTGAGCTGATGGCCAGGAACGAGGCGACCGAAGTCGAAGAATACCCCGAGCGGGCCGACCGCGCGGCGCTCGATTGCAGCACGTCATTGGACCGTCACCGGCGGTACCAGTCGGCAAGAACGCGTGAGTTGCACCGGACGCTGGAAACGCTGAACAAGATGCGTAAGTTGTCCGAGAGTGAAACTCGGATCGCGCGAAGCGGACTGGGAGATGTGGCACCTCAGAGTGTGGTTGACAGAGGAGGGCTGGCAGATGAAAGCGGGCAGATGACATGCGAGAACTGCAACGATCAGATCGGGCAGCAAGATTCCACCGTGATCGTCGACGATTCCGGTTGTGACACCATTGGAGAGTCGTGCCCGGAGGTCCATCTAGACCTTCAGCAAAGTGCGCAAAACGAAGCCAAGATCGAATCGCTGAAACGCTCAGGCTCGCCGGAGTTTGGATCAAGAAGCGGCGAATTCTCAAGCCCAAAACGAACCCATTCGCCGACATCCCTTGAGCCGACTGGTCAATCGGGACAGGAGCCTATCTCGACAAACTTGGCCAGGGACAAACGCCGCAATGCCTTGGGTGGCGGAGATCCGAGTTGGCTCGACACAGCTTCCCCCAGTCTCGGGCACGACGAGGCTGGCCGGAGCAATGCTCCGCATAAGCCCGGATCGTGCACAGAGAGTGCGGGAAAAGGGGCAGGATGAATTCCGATTCAGAAGCGAGGGGTGGTAGCCGTCAGAGGCTCGCTCGCTGCGATGGATTTGGACGGGTGTGGAAACTAGTTGTTGGCATTACGTGAATAGGCTCGGCGGCTTAGGTCGTGGCGAAGCGCTGAGATCAGCTCGATCAGCGGTTCTACATAGTGGCGCAGTTGAGTCTGGTCCGACAACCACGACTCGGCGTGAGGAAGTGGTTCAAAGATGCGTCGGCCATAGCGCGTGGTTCGGTTCACGATGCCCTTGTCAACCAGGAACAAGAGGATGGCGGCGGCATGACGGAGAGTCACACCCGACCATTGCATCGATCGGCAGAGGTCGTTCTCCAGGTACAAGCCGACGTATCGCGTCGTCTCTTCGAAGAGCGCCGCGAGATGCTCGTCGTTATGGTGCTTGCGGTAGTGGGCCAGTCGGCCGTTCCAGGTATCACGAAGTTTGCAGGAGAGTGGTTGTGTCACGGAATTTACAGCCCTCGGGTTTCGCGATGAATGAGCACCCGAACTCGGTGGCACTCATCCTTTTACTAGATTATTATATTTACTCCGACAAGACCCGGGTTGCGAACTTCCGACATCATGATGAAGGGATTCACGAATTCGCGCCATCCGTGCCCGGAAGCAGCGCTTCGCGTTCCATCGGGATAGGGCTTTCGCTTTGACAGAGTGCTCGAAATCGACTATGTTGAATCGCCGGAAGTTGAGTGGCTTTCAGGCGATCGGTTTTCAACAGGATGTGCCGCTGATCAAGGGATTAAGAAATTCCGACGGCCTGATTCTTCACTCCACTCCGGAAATGCATTAACTCATGTTTTCGCTTCTTGCCAGGTTGGTTCAGCGTCATTCCTGGCTTGTCGTGCTGGTCTGGGTGATCGTGGTGTTCCTGTTCTTCAGGTACGCCCCACCCTGGGATCAGGTTACGAAGGACGACGACGTCCGCTTTTTCCCTCGCGACTACCCCAGCGTGATCGGCCAGGATCTGCTCGAGCGAGGTTTCCCTCAAGACGCCGCAAGTTCGCAGGTCGTGGTCGTTTATGAACGGGGCAAAGGGCCGCTGACGGCAGCCGATTTCGCCTTGGTCGAGGAGCGCGCGGCGGACTTCCACAAGTTCAGCCAGGAGAACCCCGACCTTGGGGTCAAGAAGCTTGACACACACAGGTCGCCGGTGATCGGACCACGCTTGATCGGCAAGAGCGCCGAGGGACCGGGGCAGGCGGTCCTGACGATCATCTCGTTGCGGGGCACCTACCTGTCGAAGAAGACGCGGGTGGCGGTCGACCATATCCTCGAGTACTTCCAGGCCAGCCCCGCTTTGCCGGAAGGCCTGCGGCGGGTGGTCACCGGGTCGGCCGTGGTCGGGCACGACATGAACACCGCGGCGAATCAAAGTATTGACAGCACCACCAAAACGACCGTCGCGCTCGTCTTGATCATCCTGCTGATTGTCTATCGTTCGCCGCTGCTGGCGATGATTCCACTGTTGACGATTGCGCTTTCCGTGGTCGCTTCGCTGAAGGGAATTGCCCTGCTGACGAAGATCCCTGGAATCACCTTTCAGGTAATCAACATCACGCGGGTTTTTGTCGTCGTTGTGCTGTTTGGAGCCGGTACGGATTACTGCCTTTTCTTGATCGCCCGCTATCGCGAGGAGCTGGCGCGAGGCCGGAGTCGCTCCGAGGCGTTGAGTGAGGCCATCATCCAGGTCGGCGCGGCACTGGTCGCCAGCGCCGGGACGGTTATTGTCGGCCTGGGAATGCTTTACTTTTCGAGCTTCGCCAAGATCCAGTACACGGGGCCGGCGATCGCGCTCAGCCTGACAATGGCGCTCGTCGCCGCGCTCACTCTGGCGCCGGTGTTGCTATCCTGGCTGCGGGGCGCCATCTTCTGGCCGTTCAAGCCGCCACACCATGAAAAGGGCGCCGATCCGGATGTCGAGAGCCTGGAACAGATCCCCATGACGGGCTTCTGGATTCACGTCGCCAATCTTGTGGTCAAGTATCCGGTCTTGATCCTGACTCTCTGCCTGGCCGGCCTGACTCCCTTGGCGATCATCGGGGCCCAGACGAAAGCGAGCTACAGCCAGCTTGCCGACCTTGACCCGGATCGGCCGAGCGTCATCGGCGCCAGCGTGATCCGCCGTTATTTTGCGGTCGGCGAGCTCAGTCCAACGGTCGCGCTCGTTGAGAATCCAAGGATCGACTTCCGGACGCCTGCGGGGCGCGACGCCGTCTCGGAGATGAGCCGGCGGCTGATGGCGATCCCGGTCGTGGCCGAAGTCCGGTCGCTCACTCAGCCGCTGGGCAAGCCGCCTGTTGCCGACAAGGACAAATCATTTTTTCAGCGTCTGGCCGACCAGGCCTTGCGTGCCGCGGCCGATTCGCGTTACGTCAGCACCAATCCGTCCAACAAGACGGACCGCAACCACATTACCCGGTTCGACATTGTCTTCCGCACCGACCCGTTCGCGCATACAAGCCTGGATTCACTCGAAGACGTGCGGCAAGTCTTGACGGCCGCGAGCCACCCCGGTGAGCCACTACACGGCGCGGCGGAGATCGGCCTGGCCGGGTCGACCTCGGCGGTCAACGACCTCAAGAACGTGACGACCAGCGATCAGCAGCGGATGTACGTCCTGGTCACGCTGGGCGTTTACGCGATCCTCGTGGCCCTGTTGCGGCGGCCCGGAATCTGCCTGTATCTCATTTTCACGGTCGTGCTCGGTTATCTTGCATCACTGGGCGTGACAGAACTGGTCTTCCGGTCGCTCCATCACGGCACCGAGCCCTGGGGAGGGCTTGACTGGACGGTGGGTTTCTTCCTGTTCGTGATTCTGGTGGCCGTGGGCGAGGATTATAACATTCTGCTCATGGCCCGCGTGATCGAAGAAGAGAAGCTGCATGGTACCACCGAGGGAACGCGCCTGGCGGTTGCCCATACCGGCGGCATCATCAGCTCGTGCGGCCTGATCATGGCCGGTACGTTCGGGTCGATGCTCACCGGCACGCTCACCTCGCTGCGTGAGCTGGGCTTCGCCCTGGGCCTGGGAATCCTGCTCGACACCTTTCTCGTCCGGCCGATCCTGGTCCCGGCCTTCGTCGTTGTCATGGATCGCTTGAGAGACGCACGACAGGCTGAGGAGCGTGAGCGCCTGGCTGCCGCCGCTGACAAGGCTCGCCTCAATGTAAAGCCGGTCGAAGAGACAGCCGACTCCAGAACGAGGGGCGACGGGCTGCGGCCCGAAGCCATCGACTCCTGCCTGGGCCAGTTTTACGAAGAGTGACCACTTCACCGATGCCGGAGCTGGAGCATCTTGTTCAGGACCCATTCTCATGAGGCGATCGTGTGCCTTCGGCGGTGCGGTGGCCTGTCTCTCGCTCTTCTGTGCGGCGGCCCGCCTCCTGGCGGCTGACGACCCACGATCGACGACCATCTGTCGCGACGAATTCGGGATTCCGCATATTTTCGCCCCCACGCTCGAGGAGGCAAGCTTCGCCGCCGGCTATGCCCAGGCGGAGGACCGCCTGGAAGAGCTTCTGAAGAACTATCGCCGAGCTGCCGGCACCATGGCCGAAGTGTTCGGAGAGAGATTCTTTCAGGACGACCTTCGTCAGCGGGTCATGCGGCATGCCGAGGTCAGCGAAACCAGGTACGGCGAGATCAGTCCCAAGCTGAGAGGCGTGATCGCCTCATTCCAGGACGGAATCCGTCAATACATGAAGGAACATCCCGAGCAGGTTCCTTCCTGGGCTCAAGAGATCCGCCCCTGGAACATCGTGGCTCTCGGGCGGTACATCATCTGGAACTGGCCGATGGGCGAGGCGGCGGGCGACCTGGAACGCGCCGGCATCCGCTTCGGTCCCTTGCCTTACCGCGGCTCCAACGAGATGCTCATCGGCCCCGGCCGGACGGCCATGAAAGCGCCGATCGCCATCATCGACCCGCACGTGCAGTGGTACGAGGCGATCCGGTTCTACGAGATCCGGATCTACACCCCTGAATATAACGTCGCGGGGGTGACGATCCTGGGGATGCCGCTGCCGACCCTGGGGCACAGCCGGTACTGCTCCATCGCCATGACGACAGGAGGGCCTGATACCTCGGACATCTTTGAGGAAGAGATCAACCCGGCCAATCCCGCCGAGTATCGCTATGCCGGCGACTGGCGGGCGTTCACTGTCCGGAAAGTCTCGATCGGCGTGAGAAAGAAGCCCGGCGAAGTCGAGCATCGCGTGATCGAACTTATGTCTTCCCATCATGGGCCGATCGTGGCGCGACAGAACGGCAAGGCTTACGCGATGGCCCTTCCTTACGAGAACGAGGTCGGGCTGGTGGATCAGGGCTATGAGATGATGACCGCGCGGAATCTGGCCGAGATGAAGCAGTGCTCTCGCGACTTCAGTTGATGGCCCAGAACATCATGGTCAGTACGGTGCAGGGCGACATCTTCTACCTGCGCAACGGCCGCGTGCCGATCCGTCCCGATGGCGTCAATCCCGGCCTGCCCATCGCCGGCAACACTCCGGCTCATGAGTGGAAAGGGATTCACCCCATGGCCGACCTGGTCCAGATTGAAAACCCGCCGTGCGGCTGGATGCAGAACTGCAACTGCTCGCCGGAGGCGATGATGAACCACAACCAGCCTTCCTTCGCCAGGTATTCGGAACACGGCTACCTGTATAACGAGCGGCCCTCTCCCGACTCACACCAGCGTGCGGAGATGGTGACCGACCTCCTCGACGCCGCTGTCAATGTCACTGCGGAACAGGCGATCGGCATCGCCTTCAGTACCCAGGTCTGGCACGCCGAGCGCTGGCAGGCCCGGCTCGAGAATGCCTGGAAGCATGCCGGTGCCGCCGGTCAGAAAACCGAGACGGTGCAACTCTTCAACCTGATCAAAAACTGGAATCGCCGTGCCGACCCCGAGTCGCAAGGCGCACTGGCCTATTACGCCTTCAAGAAAGCGCTCGGTCGCGACCTGGGCAAGCAAACCGAGCCACCTGCGAGCTTGACGGATGAGCAAATATTCACTGCATTGCGGAAGGCCGGCGAGGAGATGGCGGCGAAATTTGGAGCCGTCGCGATCCCTTTTGGCCAATACTTCCGCGTTGGCCGGCGCGGCGGCGACCGCACCTGGCCCGTGGGCGGCGGCAGCTTTCAAGACCTCGGCATGGCAACGCCGCGCGCGATCGGCTTCGTACCGACACCCGACGGCAAGCAGCAGGTCGGCCAGGTCGGCCAGTCATCGACCCAGATCGTCATCATGACCGATCCGCCGGAGTCTTACGCGGTCATACCCCTGGGTGAAAGCGACCACAAGGAGAGCGGTCACTGGGACGATCAGGCAGAGAAGCTTTTCAGCCAGGGCAAGGCAGTTCAGACCCATTTTTTGCGGCCTGAGGAACTGATGAAACATGTGACATCAAAGAAAGTCTTGAAACCCAGCTAATGGGCACTTATCTGGCTTGTGTGCCATTTGCCGGCGTTTCCCGCTCAACTGCGTAATAGCGGTCTGGGTTCGTAATCGGCCGGGAACGACTTCATCGTGTCGGGCCAGCAGTACTGCTCGAACTTGGCTTCGGGGTTGCGGCGGCCGACCATGCGGAAGGACCCAAAATACTGGCCATGATCATTCTTGATCATGTCGATTTCGGATTGATTTTCCGGATGCGCGATCGTCTGCCAATCGAGCCAGGCCTTCCAGCCGTCGGGCATCGGTTCGGAGACCTCGATGGTCATGATGCCGGTTCGCTCCCAGAGATGTTTCCACCAGGGCGCCGAATGTAGGGCCCAGAAATCCTGAGTCCAGGACGCACGCAGGTGTTCGGGCAGGCCGTCAGTGAGCTCATGGGTGAGAGCGGCTCCGACGACACCGATCTGTGCTCCAGGTTTGACGAAGTGCGCCAGGTAGTTGAGATAAAGATCATCCGCACCAAAGTAGGGATAAGCGTCGATGCACACGATGGCGTCAAAGTAGTCACCGGCGAAGGGGAGAGCGCGGGCATCGGCGTGGATCGGGAACACGTGGTCGGTCAGCCCGACGTCGCGAATTCGCAGAAGGTTCTCCGATGCGGCGATCCAGAGATCGGTCGCCCAGACCTGAACCGCGAACTCGCGGGCCAGAAAAATGGAGGAGACCGCCTTTCCGCAGCCCAGGTCGAGAACGCGCATTCCTGGTTTCAGCTCCATTGCCTCGGCCAGCCATTCGGTGAGCCAGAGGGTGCTGGCCGTGCCCGTCATGCCGTTCTTGATGATCCAGTCTGGATGATATTTCGATGAGCGGGGGAACCGGTCGGAGAGCAGGCGATCGTCGCCGATCATAAGTAAGAGTCCCCTGAAGTGAGCAAGCCTGAATTCGTAAGGCCACACGACCGGCCCACCGCGAAGCGAGGGCATTTGAGGGTTGAACCGTGAGCGTTGAGCCTTGATCCGATGAACGATGAAGCTTGAAACGGCACCGGCATCGTGAACAAGAAAGGACCACCATGGTAGTGGAACGCGGGGACGACCCGCGATCGCCCTTGCAATTGTGGCCGACCGGTCGTGTGTACGATTACCGCGCCAGCTCGAGTATCCAGGCGGGGATCTCGATCCGGGTTGCGGCGTTGAATTCGTTGACCTTGTCCTGGATCGCGTCGATCTGTGCTTCGAGCTCGCGGATGATTCCCAGGACCTCCGGCTTGAGCATCACCGCGCGTATAGCGGAGCTCGATTCCGTTATAGCCAGGCTCGGACCCGTCCTTGGTGTTCAGACCATTCAGCATCTGGATCACGCTCTTCAATTCTCCCAACTGGAGGATGTCTTCATAAACTGGCAGATTGGCCCGCTGGATCGCCGCCTTGACGACGAGCAGCCCGTCTTGGAGCTTACGGTAGCGGGCGTACTCGGCCCGGACATCGACGGTCGACTTACCATAATTATCTCGGAGCCCGACGAGAACGCTGTTGTAAGTCTCGATGTTATCGCGTGCCTGCGCCAACCGTCCGCTGAGTCGGTTCTTGATCGAGAGTGCCTTGGCCAGGGTCAGCAACTCAGGGTTCGCCATGTGTCCGGTCCTCAAGTTCGTGCTCGGGAATTCGCTCAGGGTATCCGCCCGGCCATTCCCGATCTACGTTAAAGACAAGTGGATTCGCCTTTGGTTCGCGGGCCATGTCCAAGTGGTTGTCGAGACGTTCGTCACGCCGAGAAGCAAAGCGAGGATTCCTGGCCTCCATCAGGGTCATCACCTGGGTTATGGACGACATGCACTGGAACCTCTCTGAGGGCCGTCAGGATCGCGCATTCTTTCAGCACAACCCGTGGCACTATACAATTTGTTGATCGGTCTTGGCGGTCGCATCCTGGGCCAGGCTGATTCATGGAGCTTCCGCATGGACGACATTCCCCGAGGCGGTACGAGATAGGGCCAGATGCGTAGATGAACAGGATTCTCGATGGCTTACGTGTGATCGAAGGTGCGGCGTTTGTGGCCGCGCCGCTGTGTGGGATGACCCTGGGACAGATGGGTGCTGAGGTGATTCGCTTCGACCCGATCCCGGGAGGACTCGACGCTCGCCGCTGGCCCGTGACTCGCGAGGGCAAGAGTCTTTACTGGGCCGGCCTCAACAAAGGGAAGCGGTCGATTGCAATCAACACGCGCAGCCCCGAGGGGCAGGAGATCATTTCTCGCTTGATCACAGCCCCCGGCGAGGGCAACGGGATCTTTCTGACGAACTTTCCGACTTCGGGATGGCTCGGTTACGAAGCTCTGCAAAAGCGGCGAGCGGATCTGATCATGATGAATGTGACGGGCAATCCAGACGGCACCACGGCGGTGGATTACACCTTGAACTGCGCGTTGGGATTTCCGTTCGTCACCGGCCCAGCTCATGGCGGCCTTCCGGTCAACCCCGTCAACCACGTTCTTCCCGCCTGGGACGTGATCACGGGAGTGACCGCGGCGCTGGGGATCGTTGCGGCGGAACGGCACCGGCGAATCACGGGGCAGGGGCAGTACATCAAGCTGCCCCTCGCCGACGTTGCGTTCGCCATGGTGGGAAACCTTGGTTACGTCGCCGAAGTTCAAATCAACAATGAGGATCGGCAGTCCACCGCCAATGACCTGTATGGAACCTACGGGCACGACTTCCAGATGCGCGATGGCCGATCCATTTACGTCGTGGCGATCACTCTGCGACAATGGAGGGCGCTGGGCGATGCCACCGCTCTGGCCGAAAAGCTGAAGATGATCGAAAGCCTAAGGGACGTCGACCTGTCCCGCGAAGGCGATCGCTTCAAAGCTCGCGATGCGATCCCGGCGGTGCTGACCCCCTGGTTTCGACAGCGAACGCTTGCGGAGATCCACGAGTGTTTCCGGGGCACGGCTGTCTGCTGGGGTCCGTATCAAACCTTTCGTCAGATGGTTGAAAATGACCCCCGTTGCTCGGCCGCTAACCCGATGTTCTCAACCCTCGATCAGCCCGGGATCGGCCGTTACCTGGTACCGGGATCACCGTTTCAGTTTTCCAACGCCGAGCGCCTCCCGCCCCGGCGTGCCCCGGTTCTGGGCGAGCATACGGACGAGGTTCTCAGTGAGATTCTGCACTTCTCCGACGGAGAGATTGCCAAATTGCGTGACCAGCATGTGGTCGCCGGGCCGGTAGAACTTTCGTGAAGGGACCAAATGATGGCAGCGTCCTATTCCGCCTGGATCGGCCGCACCGAGGAGACCGAAGAGATGATCGCGCTGGCGCCAGTGCAGGCTGCCGCGGCGACACTCGACGAGATCTCTACCGAGTTCCTGCCGGGCAGTCCCTTGCCGCCGCTCTGGCATTGGTTTTTCTTCTTGCCAAGAGTTCCCCACTCACGGCTTGGTGGGGATGGCCATCCCCAGCGCGGGGGCTTCATGCCACCGATCGAGCTGCCCCGGCGAATGTTCGCCGGCGCAGGTTGCGCTTTCCCAGGCCTCTCTTGATCGGTCAGACGGCTCGGCGAGAGTCGGTCATCCGGGAGGTCTCCGAGAAGGACGGAAAGACCGGAAAGCTGGCTTTTGTGAAGGTGTCGCACCGCATCTTCCAGCATGGCGAAGTCTGTGTTGAAGAGGAGCAAGACATCGTTTACCGGGAACCCGGCGCGTCGATCGCGGCTCCCAGATCCCAGGAATCTCCTCCCTTTCCGACAGGCTCGTGGACCCGGATCATCACTCCCGATCCGGTGCTCTTATTTCGCTTTTCGGCTCTTACTTTCAATGCTCATCGCATCCACTATGACCGCAACTATGCCATGAACGAGGAAGGCTATCCGGGGATTGTGGTCCATGGACAGTTGACGGCCATGTTGCTGATGGAACTGGTGCGGGCTCACGCGCAAGAACCGGTGATCGCATTCACATTTCGGGGGCAGTCGCCGTTGTTTGATCTCGCTCCATTTCGCCTCATTGCCACGCCAGCCGGAGATCATGTGCAACTTGAAGCGCACGGTCCCGATGGCAAGACCGCGTTGACCGCTGTTGCCGACCTGGCCACGAAGTTGCCGGGATCCACGTGAACGAGACGATAAAGGCACCACACTTCTGATGAGGAACCAGCGATGTCCAGGGTATTGCCGCAGGTGAAAAGGGAGCGGCCGTTACTGCAGCAATGGGTCGATGACATCGTACGGATATGCCGGCCCGACGAAATCGTCTGGTGCGACGGTTCGAAGGAGGAATATAACCGCCTCTGCCAGTTGCTCGTCGATAAGAGGACGTTTCACCGTCTGAACCCGGAAAAGCGGCCTGATTCTTACCTGGCTCTCTCAGACCCGTCCGATGTGGCCCGCGTGGAAGACCGAACTTTTATCTGTAGCCTTCGTAAGGACGATGCGGGACCGACCAATAACTGGGTTGACCCCGTCGCGATGAAGCAGACCTTGCACGGGCTTTTTGACGGCTGCATGCGCGGCCGCACCATGTATGTTGTGCCGTTCAGCATGGGGCCCATCGGTTCCCCGATCGCTCATCTCGGCGTGCAGCTCACTGATTCGCCTTATGTCGTTGTGTCCATGCGAATCATGACGCGCATGGGTCGCGGCGCGGCTGGAGGCCCTGGGTGATGACTTCTTCGTGCCGTGCGTCCACTCGGTTGGCATGCCGCTCGAGCCCGGGCAGCCGGACGTTCCCTGGCCCTGCAATCACGAGCGAAAATACATTGTTCATTTTCCCGAAGAGCCCTCGATCTGGTCATTCGGCAGCGGCTATGGCGGCAATGCGCTCTTGGGCAAGAAGTGCTTCTCGCTACGGATCGCTTCCTGCATGGGGCGTGATCAGGGCTGGCTCGCGGAGCACATGCTGATCCTGGGGGTGGAATCGCCTGATGGAGAGAAAACCTATGTCGCGGCGGCGTTTCCCAGCGCCTGCGGCAAGACCAGTTTTGCCATGATGATCCCGCCCGAGCGGTTCGCGGAATGGAAGGTGACCACGGTGGGCGACGATATTGCCTGGATCAAACCGGGACAGGATGGCCGCCTGTACGCGATCAATCCGGAAAATGGCTTCTTCGGCGTCGCGCCGGGCACGTCGTACCACTCGAACGCGAACGCGATGGAAACGATCCGGAAGAACACGATTTTCACCAATGTGGCACTCACGGAGGATGGCGACGTCTGGTGGGAGGGCATGACGAAGACACCACCGGCCCGACTCACCGACTGGACCGGCCAGGCGTGGACGCCCGACTGCGGTCGCAAGGCGGCTCACCCCAACTCACGCTTCACGACACCGCTGGCGCAGTGCCCGAGCCTGGATCCAGAATGGGAAAACCCCGCCGGCGTGCCCATCAGCGCCTTCATATTCGGCGGCCGCCGTTCGACCACCGTGCCACTGGTGTTCCAGGCGTTCAACTGGAGCCACGGAGTTTATCTCGCGGCAACCATCGGGTCGGAAACGACGGCCGCGGCCACTGGCGCCATCGGCGAGGTACGCCGCGACCCGATGGCCATGCTTCCCTTTTGCGGCTACCACATGGCCGACTACTTCAGTCACTGGCTGAACATCGGACGCCAGATTCCCAACCCTCCCCGCATCTTTCGCGTGAACTGGTTCCGCAAGGACTCTAGCGGCCGTTTTCTGTGGCCCGGATTCGGTGAGAATATGCGGGTGTTGAAATGGATCGTCGATCGGATCCACGCCCGGGCTTATGCCATCGAGAGCCCGATGGGCTGGATGCCTCGCCCCCAGGATATCGACTTGCACGGGATGAATGGTTTCAGCCACGAAGATTTTCACCAACTTATGGATGTCGATTGCGGTGCCTGGACCCGCGAGGTCCTCTCGGACGAGGAACTGGCGCTCAAGCTTTATGGGAAAATGCCCAAGGAGTTCCTGCTCGACCGCGAACAGCTCATCTTGCGGCTGTGGCGATCGCCGGAAAAGTGGAGTCTGGCGCCCGAACTTCCCCACTGAAATTAAAGGGAACGACCGCGTGATCAGTGATCATTAGCAGATTCAGCAAATGTCTAGACAGATAAGAGAGGGGAGGAAGCACTGGCTTCCTCCCCTCTCTTTAGAACCTATTGTGGATCGGGAGTACCGAGCTCAGGAACCAGCGGAGCCGGTACCGGACTCAGCACCGCCACCGACACCGGCCAGAGCAGGTCCCTGGGCCTCTTTGTTGTTGGTGGCCTGGAACTTGAGCCGTCGAGTATCGCCCTCGCCCTCGACCTCGACAATGATCGAGTTTTTGCCCGTGAAGGAACCCCGAAGGATCTCCTCGCTGAGCGGGTTTTCGATCATGTTCTCGATGGCCCGCCGCAGTGGTCGGGCACCATAGTCGGGGTTGTAACCCTTGGCGATCAGGTAATCCTTGGCCTCGTCGGTGAGAACCAGTTCCAGTCCGCGGTCCGCCATGCGGCCCCGGATCTTGGAGAGTTCGATATCGACGATCTGCTTGAGGTCCTGCTTATTCAGCGAGTGGAACACGATGACGTCATCGAGCCGGTTCAGGAACTCGGGCCTGAAGTACTTCTCGATCGCGACCTTGAGCCGTTCCTTCATCTGCTCGTAGCTGCCGGCCTCGTCGCGGCCACGGTCGAACCCGAAGATATTCGAGCTCGAAGTCACCTCGGCCCCGGCGTTGGTCGTCATGATGATGATCGTATTCTTGAAGTCGACGTTGCGGCCAAAGCTGTCGGTCAGCCGGCCTTCTTCCATGATCTGCAAGAGCATGTTGTAGACGTCGGGGTGTGCCTTCTCGATCTCATCGAGGAGGACAACGGCGTAGGGCCGGCGGCGAATCTTCTCCGTGAGCTGGCCGCCCTCTTCATAGCCGACATAGCCCGGAGGCGCTCCGATCAGCCGGGAAACGTTGTGTTTCTCCATGTACTCCGACATATCGATCTGGATCAGTGCGTCGGCGTCGCCGAACATGAACTCGGCAAGCGCCTTGGCCAGCAGCGTTTTGCCGACGCCGGTGGGGCCGGCAAAGATGAAGCTGCCGATCGGCCGCTTGGGATCTTTGAGACCGGCACGGCTTCGCCGAACCGCCTCGCTGATCCGCTTGATGGCTTCGGACTGGGAGATGACCTTCTTTTGAATGTCATCCTCCATCTTGAGGAGGCGGGCCGTTTCCTCGGTTTCGAGACGGGTCAGCGGGATGCCGGTCATCTTGCTGACGACCTCGGCGATCACTTCCTCGTCAACCGTACCGTCCACTTCCTTCGACCGTTCCCGCCATTCGCGGGTGATGGTTTCTTTCTTCTTCTTGAGCTTGTCGGCCTGGTCGCGGAGCGCGGCGGCCCGCTCGAAGTCTTGATTGGCGACGGCCTCTTCCTTGTCCTGATTCAGACGCTCGATCTGCTCATCGAGCTCTTTCAGGTCGGGAGGCCGGGTCATGGCCTTGAGTCGGACACGGGCGCCCGACTCGTCAACCACGTCGATGGCTTTATCGGGGAGGCAGCGGCCAGTGATGTAGCGATCCGAGAGCTCGACGGCGGCCTCGAGTGCATCGTCGGTGATCTGCACGCGATGGTGAGCCTCGTAGCGGTCGCGCAAACCGCGGAGAATTTCCAGGGCCTCGGGCTTGCTCGGGGGTTCGACGATAATCGTCTGGAACCGCCGTTCCAGGGCTCCGTCTTTCTCGATGTACTTACGGTACTCGTCAAGCGTCGTGGCACCGATGCACTGGACCTCGCCACGGGCTAGAGCCGGCTTGAGGACGTTAGACGCGTCGATCGCGCCCTCGGCTCCGCCGGCGCCTACCAAGGTGTGCAGTTCATCGATGAAGAGGATGGTGTTCTTGGCGCGCCGGACCTCGTTCATCACGGCCTTGATCCGCTCTTCGAACTGACCCCGGTACTTGGTACCCGCGACCATCATGGCAAGATCCAGAACCACGATCCGGCGATCGCGGAGCAGTTCGGGAACATTGCCGTCGACGATCATCTGGGCCAGGCCCTCGACGATCGCCGTCTTGCCGACCCCGGCCTCACCGAGAAGGACAGGGTTGTTCTTGGTGCGGCGGGAAAGCACCTGGATTACGCGCTCGATTTCATTTTGGCGGCCAATGACCGGGTCCAGCTTTCCTTGCCGTGCCAGGTCGGTCAGGTCGCGTCCGAATGAGTCCAGAGCAGGGGTCTTGGACTTATTGCCTTTTGACGTGGCACCGCGTTCGCTTTCGCCGCCAGCGTCCATCCCGTGACCGAGCAAGTTGAGCACCTCCTCGCGCACTTCTTCGAGCTTCAGGTTGAGGTTCATCAAGACCTGGGCGGCCACTCCCTCCTGCTCGCGCAACAGGCCGAGCAAGAGGTGTTCGGTCCCCACGTAGTTGTGGTTTAAATTACGAGCTTCCTCGATGGCATACTCGATGACCTTCTTGGCTCGAGGGGTCTGGGGCAATTTGCCCATCGTGACCATTTCCGGGCCGGCTTGGACAATCTTCTCGACCTCATTGCGGATCTTTCGAAGATCGACGTCCAGATTCCGCAAGACGTTGGCGGCAACGCCACTTCCTTCCTTGATCAGGCCGAGCAAGACATGTTCGGTTCCGACGTACTCGTGGTTGAAGCGCTGAGCCTCTTGGTTGGCTAGCTGCATCACCTTGCGAGCACGATCGGTGAAACGTTCGTACATTCGTTAACTCCGATCCGACGATCCTACCCTCGACGGTATTTCGCCGACTCAGCAAATTGCCCCGAGAACCACAGTGTCATTATATGCGCTGAATACGGCGAAAGTTCAGGAGGACAATGGGAGGGGCGGTCGCTTTCGTGCATTACTTGATTGCGTCTGGTCGGGAATCTCCCTGCTACAAGCAGATCGTTTTCTCGTCGGCCCTGCAATCCCCCTGATCTTCTTGAGACCCTCTGATCTTCTTGAGATCATCATTCGTCGCGAAATTTTAAAGACAAGAGCGCGGAGAAAAACAGTCCCCAGGGTTCTTGTTTGACGATCCAGCGTGGCAAGATCCTCAGTCACCTGCTTGATAGCATCGATCCATTGTTTCACTGTCGGCCGACTGCTTCTGTTCTGGAGGCCGCTTCGCTTCCAAAAGGATTGTACCTTACTCTTCACTCAATCGCGCCAGTGCTTGCTCGATCTCCCATCGCCATTTTGCACCGCCCTCTAACTCCAGACACTGGCGGAAAGCACGCCGAGCGAGCGCGGGTTGATGCAAGCGGACATGAAGGGTACCAAGTTGCAGGAGAGCGTCGGCGTCCGTTTCGTCAATTGCCAGGATTCGTTCGATGCGTTTCCTCGAGTCGTTCCAGTGGCCTTGGAGATAGGCCTCCATGGCGTCACGAAATAGGCGTTCGATTTCCTGGCGATAACGCTGCGGATGGCACAGCCAGACCCACCAGAGCGTGTAGGCAAAACCCGCCAGCCAGGTCAATATTGCCAGGGTCGCGAAGACATCACTTAATCCCGGGGCAAAAGCCTCGGTCCATACCCAACGGGCCACAATCGCCAGATTCAGCGCGGATGCGAAAAGAGTAGCCAGTATCAATCCCAGGACTTCCTGACCCGTCCAGATCTGAGCGAGACCGGGCCAGATCGTTAATACGCCAATCCATGCGCGCCTGGGCATTTGCAGACTCCTTAATCTTCGTCTACGTAAGGTTGCTCAGGCAGGATGTCTATCGTATATCAGGTCCTCGAGAGAGGTCAAGCAACCCCTCCAAGCTTTGATGAATCCATGAGACATGGGCTGGAATAAGTCAATCTAATAACCATCGAGCTGATTCATGTTTGTTATCGGCGGCACCCAGGCAGTGCTTACCGCAGCAACTTGTCACGGAATTGTCGTCCCAGAACCTTGAGGCGTTCGCGGTCCTGAGGTGCGATGATCTGCTCGAGCGGCGATCGACCATGAGCTGTTGCCCCGGTGGTCGTGATCGCGACTTGATCCACATTGCCAGTCAGCTTGAGCGATGTCAGCGACTTCAGGTCCAGGTCCAGTTCACTTAACAGCTTCCGCGCCTGTTCGGGTACTCGCTCAGCGACTCCGTCCAGTTTCACCAGGTACTCAACCCGGCCGTTGAAATCCGTCCAGCCGGAAAGTGCGACAGGAATCCGACCAGCCGTCAGGTTCAAGTGGTCGGTTCTGATGCGCCCGTCCTCGACAACAAAATCGGATCGGACCGAGGCAAGCTTTTCATTCGGAGATAGCCTCGCCACCTTCGCAAATTCCGTCATGAGCGGGGTTCCGGAAAGCTCGATCGGGTCGAGAACGAGATTTCCATGGCCGATCAGCGACCGGGTCAGAGCTGTGCGAGATTCGCCATGCCCACGCAGGTAGATATCCAGCGCCATGCGACCTTGAAGTTCCCCAGCGGCGCCGGCCAGCACCGGAACCAGATAGCGGAGCACTGCCATTCCCTGGTCAAGCACAACATCCGTCGCTCGAAACTGCCCTTCGAAGTTCGGCATACCGCCTGACTGATCGAGATGAGCCGTGAACTCGAAAGGCCCCTGATTCAGTCGGCCGGAAAGCGTTGCAACGAACCCGCAGTCCCCCTCGCACCCTCCCTCTCCTTCCACATCATCAAACGTGAGCTGAGTGTGGCTGGGTTGGTCATACAGGAGGACTCGACCTTGGTGGATCCTGGCCGTGAGCTTGCTCGGTCCACAACGATGTGGCTCGATGTGGCTGGCTGCACGGTGCTGATCCAAAAGAACCAGGTCGGCCAGTTCAAGGGATCCATCATCGCGGCGCAGAACACGCAGAGTTACTCCGCTGGCCTCGAGGTTGGTCGGCTCGAACTTCCGCCAGAGGAGTTCCCAGGGGCTGACATCCATCTGTATCCGCGCCACCTCCAGCCAGGGGTCGCCCACGGAATGCGGAGCCCCGATCCTGAGCCCGGACAGCTCAATTCCTCCATTGAGGCAAACACTGAGCTTGTCGAGCCGAACCGATCGCCGAGTCAATCGTTCCAGACGCGTCACGATATGGGAGCGCGCCCAGTTCGTCGGCGCTACCAGGACAATCAGTCCCCACAAGAGCGCAGGTGTGAACAGAATCCCGAGCGGGATTGTCAAACCAAGCCAGCAGAACCGGCGGCATCTCATGGGAATTCCTCCCAGGTCTCGCGAAAGACGCGAGAGATCAGGGCCGTCATGGCCAACGCCTAGACCAGAAGAAGGGAGCAAGGTCTCGCTTTCCCCGCGTTCCTTGCATCGGGACGATACTCGGAGAAGCCAAATCGGACAAGCACAGTCTCGCCCTGGCGAAGGGAAGGGCCCCCGCGCTTTGTGGATTGAAGCAGCCGGGAGATGATGACTCGCTGCTTGCAAGCCGAAGGTCAATTCGCGAGGTTCTTTGGCGAAGACCGTGCAAGTTCAGAGGGTGCAGTTTCAGACCAGGGAGGGCGATTTCACTGGCTCATTGAAATTGGCCTGCGCGGAACGGGGCTCCGGCAAGCTCAGGATGACGAGCAATGTCGTCGCCAGGCAAACCAAAAGTCTCGATGTCAGAAAGATCAACCAGGTTTCCACTTCCGGGTCGGCCGTTCTGGCCAGCGGAAAGAAAAACGCCTCGATCAGGTCGTAGGCGATCGCGCCCAGCACGGCACCAACGAGACCGGCCGCCAGGGTCTTCCCCCAGAGACGCCGCTCACCCAGCGCAAGAGCAAAGGCTCCTCCAGCTACGGCTCCCAGCGGCGCCCAGATCATGGCGTGTAACGCAATCGACGCAACCATCTCCGTCTGTTCCAGATAGTGCTCACGTACCCAGAAGAACAGCGGAAATAATGCGTAAGTGAGGCCGACTCCCAGGATGGCGCCGAGCACCGCTGCTGTGCTGGACCAGAAGATTGTCGATGACCGCGACCGTTGGGCCAGGCCTCCTGCCGCGCCAAGAAAACCGCATAAACAGGCACCGAGGAGGCCCGAGGCAAGTGCCTCACTTTGCGTGATCACACGAGGAGTGCTCCTTGTGATGGTCGTCGAGATCGATCCCATCACCCGCTGATTCACCGTCTCGGGAGGGATCAACTCGAAGGTCGCCCTGTCGATGCCGAAGGCCGAGAGCGCGGCCAGCACGCCGCCGATCGCGGCAAACCAGCGGGCCCGGCGCAGTCGGCCCGTCACGCCTTCGGCCGCACTCAGACCGTGTGAGTTTGCCGGGGCCTCGGTATTGCTCGACGCACTGCCGGATATCGGTGTTTCTGAGTCCATAATTCTCCCCCTTAACCGACCCATGGATCAGGCCGGCCGACCGCGCATCTCACGACGATTTACCGTTCCCGCCTCGGATGTCTGCCATGGTGGGATCGCCTGTAACGGGCTCACAACTCGCCAGGCTCGAGATCCTTGAGCATGGACTGACTTCTCCATAACACGAAGGTGCACTCGCCGCAAGCATGCTAAGATGCGCCGAGGCTGGAATTGAATCGCTCGAGGAGCCGGGCCGAGACTCTTCCGATCAGGCCGACAATCGACCACACGTTTGTGCGGACGGCTCACTTGCGGAATGATGCTCCATGAGTGTTGAATGTGACTCGGATCGGCCAACAGCCTCGAGACAGCATGGTCATTGCTGACTTCGCGCGTAATACCCCTGGCAGCGAGGAATTCAACGTGCGTCACTCGATCTTTGTTTTCCATCGGCTCGTTCTGACCCTGGCCACCGTGGTCCTGACGAATTCTCCGTGGGCGATTCGCGCAGAGGCACTTCCACTTGTCCAGGACGTGGAGTTTCAACCCCTCTCCGCCCAGGCGAGGCGCGTGGTGGAAGCCCTGGACATGCTGGGCCAGCCGATTCCCCGTGCCGACCAGGAAAAGATCTACCGCGCCGCCGACAGTGACGACCAGAAGGCCGGAGTGCGGGCCATCCAGCAGGTGCTTGACCCCTATTGCCTGATCGGCATCAACATCAACCCCGAAAGCCGGGTGAAGTCGGCCCAGGGACCGGCTTCTGCTCGTCTGGTGCAAAACGGGTGGACGGTGTTTCTCATCAAGGTGCAGAACGAGGCCGGAGTCACGGCAGAATTGCAAGCGACCAGTCCTAACGCCGCCCCGATGTTCAAGCAATCGACGAGCGCTGCCGAGCCCAAGAAAACGATCCGTGCCGCGGAAATGATTGACCGCTGGATGGACCTGTCCATGTTTCGTGACCGGCCGCTCAAGCGCGAGCTGTCCGGATTGGCCGTCGAGTACCGGATCATCCAGATTTACAGCCGCGATGCCGGCAAGCGCGAGGCGAAGCTCAGCTTCAATGTTGGCCAGGGGACACAGGACCTGGGCTTTCGGAGCGATGTGGATATCCTCTTCTCCTGTGAACCCGCCGTCCAGGTGGTTCTTGACGTGAAGGACACGGACGGACGTCCCACGATGGCCTCGTTCATTTTCCGGGACCGGATGGGACGGGTTTATCCCTCCCCTAGCCGTCGCCTGGCGCCCGACTTTTTCTTTCACCCCCAGGTTTATCGGCAGAACGGCGAATCAGTCGCCCTTCCGCCCGGGAACTTCGAGGTCGAGTTCACGCGCGGACCCGAGTATAGAAAGCAAACCAGGACGCTGACGGTGCCCAGAACGCAGACTCATCATGAGAGCTTCCAGCTTGAACGCTGGATTCATCTGGCGGCGATGAACTGGTTTTCGGGTGATCATCACGTACACGCGGCAGGCTGTGCTCACTATGAGAGCCCTACGGAAGGTGTCAAGCCCGAAGATATGTGGCGGCATATTCTGGGTGAAGACCTCGACGTCGGCTGCGTGCTGAGCTGGGGGCCCTGCTGGTACGTGCAGAAGCAGTTTTTCGAGGGCAAGATTCATGCGCTGTCCACATCGGAATATGTGATGCGCTACGACGTCGAGGTTTCCGGTTTCCCGTCTTCACACGCCGGGCACCTGTGCCTGTTGCGGCTCAAGGAAGATGACTATCCGGGGACCACGCGGATCGAGGAGTGGCCAAGCTGGGATCTGCCCATATTGAAGTGGGGCAAGTCTCAAGGAGGGGTCGTCGGATTCTCCCACTCGGGGTGGGGACTGAAGACCTCGACCGACGCGATTCCCACGGACGAGATACCTCCGTTCGATGGCATCGGGGCCAACGAGTACATCGTCGACGTGGTCCATGACGCGGTCGATTTCCTGTCGACGGTCGACACCCCGGCCCCCTGGGAATTGAACATCTGGTATCACACGCTGAACTGCGGTTTTCGCACCCGGATCAGCGGCGAGACCGATTTTCCGTGCATCTACGGCGAGCGCGTCGGCCTGGGGCGCGTCTATGTCAAGCTCGACGATGGAAGGCTTGATTTCGATCGCTGGTGCCAGGGCCTCAAGGAGGGCCGGTCCTACGTCGGCGACGGCCATAGCCACATCATCGACTTTCGCGTGAACGATCGGGGCGTGGGCGAGGCCGGCAGCGAGCTCAAGCTCGTGGCTCCGGGCACGGTCAAGGTTCGCGCCCGGGTGGCTGCCTTGCTCGACGCCCAGCCGTCCGCCGAGGCGAAAGCCATCCGCCAGAGCCCGCTTGATCAGAAACCCTACTGGGACATCGAGCGGGCCCGGATCGGCCAGACCCGGAAAGTTCCCGTCGAGCTCATCGTCAACGCCATCCCGGTCGCCAGGGCCGAGATCGTCGCCGACGGCAGTGTCAATGAGGTCACCTTCGACGTGCCCGTCAAGAAATCAAGCTGGATCGCGCTGCGGATTCTGCCCTCCTCACACACCAATCCGGTTTTCGTCCTTGTCGGCGTCAAGCCGATCCGGGCCTCCAAGAAATCGGCCGCATGGTGCCTGAAGAGCGTCGATCAGTGCTGGTCGCAGAAGGAGCGTGCGATTCGCCCAGCCGAGAAGGAAGAGGCCCGAAAGGCCTACGACCTTGCGCGGCAGGCGTATCGCAAGATCCACGAGGAATCCTCTGCGGACTGACGCACGGAATCGGCTACAATCAGGGGCCTGAGCGTAGTTCCACGAGTCCGGTCGGGAGGCATGCCAGTGAGCATCGAGCAGATCGATCAAAAAACCATCAGGGTCACACTCCTGCGACCAGGTGTGGGTACGAAAGTCGTCGAGCTCGCGGAGGGTTCGACAGTCGCGGCCCTGCTGCGTCAAGCCGGCGCCGATGCCGGCGCCTATCAGTCCAACATATTCATCGGCGACAAGGACTTGACTGAGTACGCGGTCCTCGAGGAGGGGATGATTGTCTCAATCGTCCCCCAGGTGAAGAATGCGGCAGACAGAGAGCCCTGGCGCGAGACGATTGGAATGTTCAAGGATAATCCGGCTTTTGAAGAAATGATGAAAGACGTCTGGGCGCAGCGAGAAGCCAGGCGGCAATCCGGAAATGGCGAATGAAGTTCGTTCTCGATACGCAGCATGTTTCTCAGCTGCAAAGAGAATCCTCCCGCGACTCTCAGCTTCTCGAGGCCAAGATGGCTGCTCATGCCACGGACGTTTTCTACATCACGATCGTCACTCCGCTTGAGCAGGTCCGGTCATGTGCGAACAAGATCGACAATAAATCCGGCCTTGAGCGAGTGCGCCACTTCAAGCTACTCCAAGACCTGGTCGAGTTCTATGCAAAATGGTCGGGCAGAATTCTTCCATTCGACGTCAACGCCTCGTCGATCTTCAACGGTTTCGACAAGAGGATGATCCGGCGGATTGGCCGAGAGGACGCATGGATCGCCTCAATTGCGTTAGCAAACGATGCTACTGTGCTGACGGCGAACACGAGTGACTTCCTTCAAGTGCCAGGGCTGAAAGTCGAAAACTGGTTGGTACGGCGCGAGCCAACGTGATGCCAAATGGGCTTTCTCGCACACGTTTGGCGAGTTCCCGCGGGAGCCAGGACAGGGCCTTTCTTTCTCGAACCAGGCCCCATTGAAGGCTGGCGAAGTACTTTCGCTCGCACGACGTCGCCGATGGCACCAGATCGCGGCGGTAATCGTCGATGGTTTGTCAAACGTTCAGATCTCCCCCGTCTTGATCCACCCGGAGAGGAAATACGAGACGCAGCGATGCAGCGGCGTTAGAATAGGCCCGTGGTGACCTGGACCGGTCGACGGCCGAACCGGAGACAGCCGATGAACCTGGAATGCCTTGCGATCTTGCTCGCCACGGTTTCCGCGGCCGCGCGGTTCGATGAACCCACGACGGCCGACCTGGTCGTCCGCCAAGCCCGCGTGATCACGCTTGATACAGCCGACCGCGTGACCCAGTCGGTAGGCATCCGCGGCGAGCGGATCGTGGCTGTCGGAACCGATGATGAGATTCAGCGGCTGATGGGCCCGGCCACGAAGATCATCGAGGCAGGAGGGAAGACGCTCTTGCCCGGGCTTTACGACAGCCACGTTCATCCTCTAGGCGCGGCTCACAGCGAGGCTGATCACGCTATTCCTGTCTTCGAATCGCTGGCCGACGTGAAGGCATACATTGCCGACCGCGCCAGGGCCCAGCCGAAGGGAACCTGGATCGTCGCCCGATATGCCTTCCCTACCCGGCTGGCGGAGAGTCGCTTTCTGACTCGAGCTGAACTCGATCAGATCGCGCCGGAGCACATGGTCCTGCATCAGGGAGGGCCGGCCGGAGTCGTCAATTCGAAAGCTCTGGCTCACTCGGGAGTGACGCGGAATACGGCCAATCCTCCCGCGGGGCAGATCGTCAAGGACCCCCGCACCGGCGAGCCCACGGGAATGATCCGCAATGCATACTCGGTCCTCAAGGATCTACCCACCGATGCCTACGGCGACGAGGGCAACCCGGACGCCGGACGAGTGAAACTGCTGTTCGCGAAATATAACGAGCGCGGGATTACCAGTATCGGCGATCGCGCGGCGAGCGTCGCGGCCCTCGAGCTCTATCGTGCCTTGCGCGAGCGTGGCGAGCTCACCGTTCGGATCAATGCTACGCGAATCTTGAGCCCACCGTTTGGCGATCGGGCCGCGATCGTTGCCAAGCTGAATGAGCTGGCCGGCTACCAGACAAAAGGCGAGCCAAACGGGCCCACCGGGGTTGGCGATTACTGGGTACGGATCGGCCCGATGAAGGTCTTTTTGGACGGAGGGATGCTCAACGGAACAGCTTACATGCGCGAACCCTGGGGCGTCGGAGAGACCTATCAGATCACCGAGCCCGATTACCGCGGTCTGCTTTTCATCGAGCCCGAGACCCTCGGGGTCATTGCCCAGGAGGCTGCGCGCCGGGACTGGCAGATGACGGCCCACTGCGCCGGTGAGGCGGGCATGGATCAATTGCTGGCGGCCTATTTGCACGCCGACCAGACCGTGGGAATACGCCATCGCCGATGGCTGATCACCCATGCCAACTTCACCTCCGCGGCGAACCTGAAACTGTGCGCCGAGCTCGGAGTCGCCGCCGATCTTCAGCCCGCCTGGCTATGGAAGGACACCCGGACCTTGCTCAAGGTACTCGGTCCCCGACGCATGGAGTGGTTCCACCCGTATCGCAAGTGGCTCGATGCCGGAATCACAATTGGCGGCGGCAGCGACCACATGATCCGCCTCGACTCGATCCGTTCGACGAATCCCTGGGATCCCTGGCTGGGAATCTGGGTTGCCGCGACCCGCCAGACCGAGGGGGCCGGTGTCTTCAATCCTGACCAGCGTCTCTCCCGCGCCGAGGCTTTGCGGCTTTACACCATCAGCAACGCCCGCCTCCACTTCGAGGATCGCGACAAGGGAACCATTGAGTCGGGGAAGTTTGCCGATCTCATTCTGGTCGATCGCGATCCACTGACCTGTCCTGACGACCAGCTTGCCGGCACCCGGGTACTCTGGACGATGGTCGGGGGCCGGCTCGTCTTTTCGAGCCATTGAATCGCAGGTTCGCGGTAGTCTTGCGGGCAGAATCCTGCGTCAACGAGGGAACCGGTCGGGCGAAAGCGGTCCTCCGGTCAAACGATCGAGCGTGCCGCGCAGCCGTTTCAGATCGGTCTCGGCGGATGGATCGCTCGTCAGGTTGTGCAGCTCCCTGGGGTCATCGCTGAGATGGAACAGCTCTTCTCGAACCTGGCCTTCGCGGCGGATATAGGACCAGTTGGTTTCCTTGACCGCGCCGAGTGCGGGGAGTCGCACTGGTAAGTCCCGCTCATCGCGGAGATTCGGGTTGTTGGGAAAAAGCTCGGCAAGCACCGGTGATCCGGCGGATTGCCGGTTCGGTGGTGGCGACAGCTCCTGGTTCCAGAACCGTGCCAGTGATTGTCCGGGAAATGGCACCTCGACTGCCTGTGGGACCAGTTCGGCGATCGTGGTTGTGAGGTCGCGCAGACTGCACCGCATCCTTGACGATCCGCCTCGTCCGATTGCCGGCCGGCGGAATGATGAGCAGAGGAACAAGTAACTCCGTGTCGTAAAGACTCGTGCCGTGACCGAAATAGCCCGCGTGCTCGCCGAAGCTCTCGCCGTGGTCCGAGACGATGATGATCCAGGTATGGTCGAGAATGCCGCGCTGGCTCATTTTGTCGACCAGGATTCCTAACTGTTCGTCGAGATCCGCGATGCAATCGTCATAGGCAGCGGTCGCGAAGGCCACACCCTGAGGGGAAACCGTCTTCTTGTCGAGCAGCCCCCATTGCTGGATCAGGAAACGCTCATTACTGTCGCTCGGTTTGTCCCCAAAACGATGCAGCCTTCCTGGTTGCAACTCATAGGGATAATGAGCATCATAGTAATTCAAGAATGCAAGAAATGGGCGCTCTTGCTGGGGACGATAGGCCAGCCAGTCAAGGAACTCGCGATTGACAATGTCAGCGCCCTTGCGGTCGTCGTCGAGCCACCGCACCAGGCGTTCCACGGTGGGCTGCAACCCCGCGGACTCGAGCCAAGCCTCAAAGTAATAAGCAAACGCCCGGACAAGTTCCAGGGCTCGATCCGCCAGCACGGCGGTCTTGAGGAAAGTGAGCCTGGGAAAGACAAAATCTTCATAGCGCGTGAATCCTCGGGCGAGTCCCGAATCGGTTCCGCAGTACCCCGTGTTGGCGACAAACCCCGCCGTCGCGTAGCCACGGTCGCCCAGGAATTCGGCCAGAGTGGTATATTCCCGGTCTAGAGGTGTCAGCCAGCCGAGACAAAGCTCATGCAGCCATCGTCCGGTAAACATGGTCGCGTGCGAGGGCAGCGTCCAGGAAGTTGATGCCCTGGCCGCCTGGAACAGAACGCCATGCTCAGCCAGATCCAGCATGGTCGGGCTAGTGGGCCGATCGTAACCATACAGGCTGAGGTGGCCGGCGGCGACGGTGTCCATCACGACCAGCAGCACATTCGGCGCCCCGGGTGAAGGCAACGGGCGAGCCTTCTCGCGGTTCTGCTTGGACCGGTCGCCGGACAAGAGCGATCCCGCCAGCATCGCCACGATTGCGATCGCGGCCGGGAAACTAACCAGGACGATCCTTCGGAAACTTGCTCGACGATGTTCCACGATCGGAGCGAGCCGCGCGGCAATTCCCATCGCCACGATGAGCCAGGCCAGGCTATAAATCCGGGAAAAAATGATCAGCATGGGGGGCAGCAGAGTGAGCGCGCCCACGATGCGGGTGAAGAGCCAGCGGCCACGATGCGGCCAGAACAGGATCATGGCCCAGCAGAGCAGCCCAAGCACCAGGAAAAGAACCAGGTTTGCAAGCGGGATGAGCCAGACAAAGTGCCGGCTCATCCTGTAGAACTGGTCATAATCGAGTAGCCGCTTGCGGAGCAGGATTGCCCCCACTTCAAGAAGGCCGGCAACCAACCCGCACCAGGCTGAAACGACTAACAGCGAGAAAAAATCCAACCGGTCCCTTGGAAGACCCGGAGCGGCGCGATTTGTTAATCCGGCCATCATGAGGACAGCAGTCCGCCTGATCATCAGCGTCCAAACCAGGTGCGCGAGGACCCCCTGGGCCGGGGGAAGCATTGACAAGACTCGCAAGCGATCCCTTGATTCTCCCGCAATCGAGAGCGTAAAAGTAGCACGGCATAAGATTTCCAGCAAGCTGTCCAGTCGGATGACGATTGATTGATCGGGCCTCTTGAGTTCCGATTGCTCCGGCTTCGGCACGAGGGAGATGCAATGACCAACGAGCACGATCAGGCGCTTGCGAAAGCTTTCGATGCGCAGGCACCGCGGTTCGAGCGAGCACCTGTTCAGAGTGATCCCGAGGCGTTGCAACGGCTGGTGCAGTTCGCCGGTTTTCCTCCCGGCAGCAGAGTTCTCGACGCCGGATGCGGGCCGGGACTCGTCTCTGAAGCACTGCTTTCCGCGGGATACCACGTCGTCGGCGTGGACCTTTCACGCGAGATGATCGAGCGGGCAAGCCAGCGCCTGCGCCCGATGGGGCGGTCGAGGCCGGTTTCACCAGCGATCGCTGTTCGAAGCATATGTAGACAGCATGGCTCCCTTCGATGGTGCCCTGTCACGCTACGTCGTGCACCATGTGACGGATCCGCTGGCCTTCGTTTCCCGACAATTGCAGTTGCTGCGGCCCGGCGGATTGCTCGTCATCAACGACCATCTCACCGATCCGGATCAGGCGAAGGCTCGGCGTCACGAAGACATCGAGCGGGCACGCGACCATACCCATACCAGCAACCTGACCGGAGGCGCTCTGGTCGACCTGCTGTGCCGAGCGGGGCTCGTGGAGATTGAGTTTCGGGAAGAACCATTTGTGCTCGATTTTGACGAGTGGTTCGACCGCGGTACGCCTTCGGCGTCCAAGGAGGAAGTTCGCGACATGATCGTGACCGGGCCGCCGATCCGTGGCTTCCGTTCCTCGGTTCAACCTGACGGCACAATCCGGATCGAATGTCTGCGCGGCCTCGTAAGAGGAAAAAGAACTTTATGAACGGCTCAAGCAGGAATATAAGGCGATTTGTGATTCATACCGTGTTTCAATCTTTTCGGTCATTGACTCGAACTATGATGTCGAATACCATAATTGATTAGGTACTCCCACCCTTTACAGGAATACTGACAATACGTTGATCCGTGACAGAACGAAAACCAGTTCGAAGTCGAGCTGGTTTCAACGGTTGGCTTGGATTGTGCATGCGAATCCAAAGGGATTCTCGAGCACAAGCTGATTGTCAGGGCATTGTGAAGCGTGTTTAGAGTGCCCGTGTGTAAGGACGGATTGAGCCTGTGCTTGAGTACACCGATTTCGTTCGAAATGGCGCGAATCCAGAGAAACTGCCTCAGCGAGTGGCGATTTCTTTGTCAGCTTCGCGTCCTCGAATGCGATGACTTGGTGTCTGGTCGTGCACGTGCATGTTCAAAGTCAAAGGAACCGTTGATGGACATCGATCGATTGCCTGATGTGGGGCGTAGGGGCTTCATGCTGGGCCTCTTGGGCGCGGCGGCTGTGGTCTCCGGCTGTGGGGACGATGCGAGCGTCCCACCTCCTTCCGCGGACACTGCCGCGAAAGAGAAAGAGCGGCAGGACGCCGAGCGCGCAGCGCGTGAGAAGGCGTTCGGGAAGGGAGGAGCTCCCAAGACCACGGGTAAGAAGTAATGTCGGGCTGATTTCTGACCAGGGAAATCTCTACTGTCCCGGGCTAGCCAACGTATGGCTTGTCTGACACGCTTGGTTTGCAAGCAGTCAATCTTGAGGGCTATCCTGCTTCTATAGGTCGTGCGTCATTGCGGAAGAGGTTCGAGGATTCGCCAGAGATTCATGTATTCTACGCATTGCGAATTCCCCGACGTGCGACTCCGTGATTTGCGCTTCGACTGACAGGTGGTCTAGTCAGCCGGTTTGCTCGAGTCGCTCGGTAGCCACCGAGTCGTGGGAATCCGGCTGAATGAACTATCTGTTCACGAGGTAGGTGTTTTCATAGCCAGTTTTCGTCATTTTCTAGTCTATCTAATGGGAGATTCTGATGAGATCGAGAGTTCAGCGTGCGTTTACCTTGATTGAGCTCCTCGTGGTAATTGCAATCATCGCGGTGCTCATTTCTCTGTTGCTGCCGGCCGTACAGTCGGCGCGTGAAGCGGCCCGCCGCGCACAGTGCACCAACAACCTGAAGCAGATCGGGTTGGCGATGCACAACTACCATTCCTCGAATGATTGCTTCCCCCAGGGAAAGTCACAGTCGGCAAGTCAGATCGCATACGCGGGAGGCTATGCCGGCTGGACCGAATGGAGCGCCCAGGCGGAAATGCTGGGGTACATGGAAGGTCAGACGATCTACAACGCGATCAACTTCAGCTTCTGCGGTGGTTACAACTACGGCCAGGCGTGCAACTACACCGGCTGGTGCACGATTATCAAGGCGTTCCAGTGCCCTTCCGACAACTACATCGCCACGGCAGCCCCTCCCTCGGGTACCGGCAGTCCCGATACCAACAGCTACAAGGGCAGTATCGGCACCACGACCGCCATTTACTGGAGCAATAATACGGGCACGGCTGGCTATGCGAGCTGTCAGCCTGACCCCTTCAATCTCTCCGGTGGACAACCTGGCTGCCAGCCATATTCCACCGGTATGTTCGCCTACTGGGCCGCTTATGGTTTGCGCGACATCACCGACGGTAGCTCGAACACCATCGCCTTCTCCGAGTCGCTGGTGGGCGATCCGACCACTTCGGTCCTTCGTCGCAACAATTCCGTGACCGGCGTCACCGGGGCTGCTGCAGCCGAGTACCCCGATGCCAGTGCCGTGCCGATCACCACGATCATCACGGCGCTTCAGGCATGCACCCAGGCCTATCAGTCGGCCTCACAAGTCACGAACGTCAACGGCAATCGCTGGGGTTGGGGAGCCACGACCATGACTTTGTTCAACACGATTGCGACGCCCAATTCCAAGCAGTATCCGTTCAACTCTTGCCGCGATCAATGCGGTGGTTGCGGCCCCGACGACTCGATCTTCTCGAACGCCCAGAGCAATCACCCGGGTGGCGTCAACACGCTCTTCGGTGACGGCAGCGTTCGCTTCGTCAAGGATTCGGTTGCCCAGCAGACCTGGTTTGCCCTCGGCACCAAGGCCAACGGCGAAGTGATCAGCAGCGATTCTTACTGAGTATGAAATCGCCCTGACTGAGGTTTTCTGAACAACGTGGCAAGACCCGGCGAAAGACTTGTTCTCGCCGGGTCTTGCTTTTGTCTGCGGGGCTGTGTGAAGACCATGAGCGGTCGCCATTTCTTCTTGATGATCCCCCTCGGCCTGGCGGCGATCCTGGCTTGCTGGTTCGGCCTCGAAATGTATCAATTCCGGCGTCTGCGATCCGAACTTCGTCTGGCCGAGCATGATTTTGTAGCCCGCCGGTATGCCGCCGCCAGGGACCGACTGGCTCGATTGGCCGTCCGCTGGCCTGGGCGAGGCGACGTCGAGTACTGGCTTGGAGTCTGCGAGCTCAACGAGGGCAACCCTCTGGCTGCCATGAAGGCCTGGAGCCGCGTGCCCGATAACGCGGCCGAGGCTCCCCGCGCAGTATTCGCGCGCGGCAAAGCGGCCTACGAAAATGGCGCCTATGCTTTGGCCGAAACGTGCCTCAACAAAGCCAGCCGGGCACGAGGGGATATTGCGGTCGAGGGTCGCAAGCTGCTGGGGCGGCTCTACTGGATCACAGGCCGCCATAACGACTACCGTCAACTTCTTCAGCGCGAAGCTGAAAGCCAGTCCGATCCCTCGCAAACTTTGCATTCACTCTGGGCTCTGGACAGCGATCCGTATCTCTTGGAAGGGATGACCGGGCTGCTGGAAGATGCCGGGAGCAAGAATCCTCAGGATGACCGGGTCTGGCTTGCCAGGGCCGACCTGGCAATACACCGAGGGCGCTACGACGAGGCTGATTCGTTGCTCTCGCGCTGTGAGCAGACCCGGCCCGACGATCCTGCCGTCTGGCACGCGCGGCTGCAGTGGGCCAGGGCCGCGGGTCGGCCCGAAGACCTGTTGCGCCGCCACCCACCTGCCCGCCAGCCAGTTTGCCCGGGATCAGGTGCTTGCGTTGAACGCATGGCTGGCGGCGCGCCACGGCGATCACGACCGGGAGAAGGCTGCTCTCGCGGAGCTCGTCGGTCGGCAACCGGGCGATTTTGCCAGCCTCGAGCGTCTGGCTGACCTCGCCGCCGGAGCCGGCAATTTGAAGGAAGTCGCGGACTGGCGGCGGCGCAAGTCGACCATCGAAGCGGCGCGTGAGCGCTATCGGGCTCTCATGAGCGAGCCCGACCTTGGCTCTCATGCCGTTGAACTCGCGCGTGTCGCCGAGACAATCGGCCGGCGGTTCGATGCGCGAGCCTGGTGGAGACTCGCCATGAAGTCGCGATCCCTCGCTCGAGCCGCAAGCCGTGGCGGCACGAGCTCGGCTGGCGGAAGCGGAGATTGCTCCTGCGTCGAACGGCGGAACACTGGCTGTCTTGCTCGATCCGCTTGAGCCTCTGAAACCATCCACCGGTCACGTCGAGGTCGCCGCTGCTATCCCCAGGTTCGCCGATAGTGCCCAGCGCTGGGGACTGAATTTTGCCTTTGACAATGGAGCCAGTGCGCTTCGCCAGCTTCCCGAGACCATGAGTGGCGGCATCGGCGTCCTCGATTTCGACGGCGATGGCTGGCTGGACGTTTATGCCGTGCAAGGTGGGCCGTTTCCCCCCCGGGCGGACGTACCGGCCTTTGGAGATCGCCTCTTCCGTAATCGTGGAGGTAACCAGTTTGAGGACGTCACCGCCTCTTCCGGCCTGGCGAAGTCACGAGGCGGGTACGGATTTGGAATCGCCGTGGGGGACTATGATAACGACGGCCGCCCCGACATCTTCTTGACGCGCTGGCACTCGTACGCGCTTTATCACAACCTGGGCCAAGGGCGGTTTGAGGACTGCACCGAAAGCGCCGGGCTGGCCGGCGATCGTGACTGGCCGACGTCGGCCGCATGGGCGGATCTTGACGGGGACGGCGACCTCGACCTCTACGTCTGCCATTACTTGAAATGGGACACCGCAAGTCCGACGACCTGCCAGGGGCCCGATGGCAAGACGATCACCTATTGTGATCCGCGCTACTTCAATCCGCTTCCGGATCACGTTTTTCGCAACGACCGGGGCCACTTCGTCGACGTCACGGACCAGGCCGGGATTGTCGAGACGGTAGGCCGCGGGTTAGGTGTGCTGGCGACCGATCTGGACGGTGATGGCAAGACGGATCTTCTGGTCACCAACGACACGACGGCCAATTATGTGTTTCACAACCAGGGCGGGTTCCGGTTTGTCGAGAAGGGAATGGAATTCGGGCTGGCGACGAATGCCAGCGGCACCTATCTCGCCGGCATGGGGATCGCCTGTGGCGATCTGGACGGAGACGGCCGGATCGACGTGGCCGTGACCAATTTTTACGGCGAATCCACGACCATTTACCACAATCATGGAGGCGGACTTTTCAGCGACCGGACCGCCGAAGCCGGAATCTCCGCGGTGACGCGGGTGGTACTGGGCTTTGGTCTGGTGGCGCTGGATGCAAACAACGACGGCAAACTTGATCTGGCCCAGTCCAACGGTCACGTCACCGACCTGCGGCCCTCGACCCCTTATGCAATGCCTTCCCAGCTTTTCCTTGGCGATGGGGCGGGAAAACTGAAAGATGTCTCGCATCAAGCCGGCCCGATCTGGTCGGTTCCTCGACTGGGAAGGGGCATGACTGCCGGCGACTTCGACAACGACGGTCGGATCGATTTGCTCATGCTCATCGAGAACGAACCCCTGGTGTTGCTTCATAATGAGTCGCCGGCTGAAAATCACTTCGTGACCTTGCAACTCGAAGGAACGACATCGAACCGTGATGCCGTGGGTGCCATTGTGGCCGCGGTCAGCGGCGGACAGACCCGTGTGGCCACCCGATTCGGTGGCGGCAGCTACATGTCGGCACTGGACCGCCGGATTCACTTTGGACTTGGTTCAGTGCCAGCCGTTGATCGCATTGAAATCACCTGGCCCTCGGGCAAGAGTCAGACTTTCCAGGGGCTCGCTGCCGATTCGGGATACCACTTTCGCGAAGGCGACCCCGTTCCTAAGCCGCTTCCCGGGTTCGCCTCAAGACGACCCGCGGGCTGAGCCGGAGCGAATAATTTGACTTGTTGATCCTCGGGCAAGGACCCATCTGCACCGGTGGGGATTCGACCTATGCCGGCGGCATTGGCAAAGGCGTTTCGGAGATCGGAAACCGGGGTCCGACATTCGTGGTTGCTATGTTGTGCCTTCCTATTGACAGTGCCCATTGCACCCAATAGCATCAACAAAATCACGATGCCTGAAATGTGCGTGGCAGGGGCGGGAAGGAGGCACGCAGGTCAGAAAAGATCAAGGCCGCGACGCTCAAGGCCGACGGCTTTGATCCCAGGAATCAACTCGCCCCTGCGATCTTGAAATGATGGTGCAACGGCATGCGAACCGGCCTGTAGTCTTATACTCAAACTCGATGTTGGTCAAATCTCAAGGAATCGTCCATGAACATCATTGATACGCTTGCTGGAAACCGGCGGCAGTTCTGTGCCGGCTTGCTCGGGCTCGCGGCCCTGGTAATGCGGCTGTGGCGAAGGTGGCGAGTCGAGTGCGCCAATAACTCCACCTGGCGGCAAGCCCCCAGGCGAGGCGGAGAGGGAGGCCCGGCAAAAGGCTTTCGGCCCGTCCGCCAACCCCAAGACCACGAAGGAAGCTCCCAAACCCGCGCCTGAACCTCCCAAAACCAATTGAGGTCAAGACCGCAGCCGCAATCCTTCGATCCCTTTCCAAGCGGTACCCTTGGCCCGGGTGCCGGCCCATCAGGGAGACGCTGAGATTCCTGCATCGCCTACCGTAAGCCGGTCTCTCTGTCTGTTCGTGGCCCTCTCTTTCTGACAGTCGAGGAGTGTTAGTCGTGTCACCTTCCTTGAAACCCTGGATAGGCAGGATATCCAGACTGTCGCCGTGCATTACCTTTCGCAGTTCTCTTGAGAGGCGACCTGACGACGCTCGCTTCTCCGATCAGGGTCTTTTTTTCTTTTTCCGTTCTCGTACGGGAGATCCGACATGAATTCGAGAATGCGTCGAGGCTTCACACTGATCGAATTGCTCGTGGTCATCGCGATCATCGCGGTGCTCATTTCCTTGCTCCTGCCAGCCGTGCAATCGGCGCGTGAAGCGGCCCGGCGTTCGCAGTGCACCAACAACCTCAAGCAGATCGGGTTGGCGATGCACAACTATCACCAGTCAGCAGGTAAGTTTCCGCAAGGCAAATCCGAATCGGCGGCGAATTATTTTTACGCCGGAGGGTATGCGGGCTGGACCGAGTGGAGCGCCGAAGCGGAAATGCTTGGCTACATGGAGCAGTCTCCGCTTTACAACGCCATCAATTTTTCTTTTTGCGGCGGGTATAGCGCTGGAATGTATGTGAACGTGACGGCTTGGTGTACGACTATCAATTCGTACATGTGCCCGTCAGACACCGAAGTCAATAAGGGTGGCCCGCCGAATCGCAACATTTCGTCACTCATAAGCTGGGGTAACTCCACTTATCCCCCTCAGACGAACAGTTACCGTGGCAGTATCGGTACCACGACGTCCAGGTATACCTGGGGTACGGGATATGCGTGCTGCCAGCCCGACCCGTTCAACCTGGCTGGTTCCACGGGCGGTCAGTCGGTCCCGGGCACCCCGTATTCGACCGGACTTTTTGGCTACTGGATTGCCAACGGCATTTCGGACTGCACCGACGGTACCTCGAACACCATCGCCTACTCCGAGTCGCTGGTCGGAACAGCGGATAACAACAGTGCTCGGTGGGCGTTAACACGGAACAACTCCGTCACGGGCGTGACCGCCGCCTATTTCGGCGAATTCGGGGATGCCAGCGGCCTGACGACCACAGGCGTGTCGGTGTGGCAGGCTTATATCCTGCCCGCGATGCAGCTCTGCACCCAGGCGTACAAGTCAGGCATCAACACCGGGATAAACATCTCCCAGGCCAACGGTAATCGCTGGGGCTGGGGTGCCATGTCGATGACCCTCTTCAACACGATCGCGCCGCCGAACTTCAGCCAGGCTCCGTGGAACTCATGCCGAGATTCGTGCCCTGGCTGCGGCCCTGACGACTCGCTCTTCTCCAACGCCCAGAGCAACCACCCTGGCGGCGTCAACGTCCTGTTCGCGGACGGAGGCGTGAGGTTCATCAAGGACTCGATCAATCCCCAGACCTGGATGCAGCTCGGCACGAAGGCGAACGGCGAGGTCATCTCGTCGGAAAGTTACTGATCGGGCTGTAAGCGAGCCGTCTCCGGTCATGAATCTTACTAAAGACCCGGCGGAGCACACGCCTCCGCCGGGGCTTTTTGTTGAACACGGTTCCCGAGAAAACCATGCGGTTTCGCGTGCTGATCCTGTTGCTGGCGGTGGGTCTGGCCACGGGGACTTGGTACGCGGTTCAGGCGTACGAATCCCGGCAGATTCGCGGTGAGTTGGTTGCCTCGCAGAGCGAGATGCGGATCGGCAGATTCAGCCAGGCGAGGGCCCGGCTCCTTCGGCTGGCGCAGCGGTGGCCTGGGCGGGGTGATGTCGAGTACTTCCTTGGAACATGTGAGGCGATGGCTCACAATGACGCCGAGGCTCTGGAGGCATGGAGCCGCGTTCCGGAGAACGCGCCCGAGGCCCCAATGGCGGCCCTGTCGCGTGGCCGCCTGGCCTTGGAGACCGGCGCTACACCCTTGCGGAAACCTGTCTGCAACACGCCGCGCGGCTCGAGAATGAACCCGGTAAGGAGGCGCGGAGGCTCATTGGTAACCTCCATTGGGTCACCGGCCGGCGCGACGAGTACCGCAACTATCTGGAGGAGGTCGCTGAGCAGCAGCCCGATCCCGCGGAGACGTTGCGTGTTCTCTGGCGGCATGATTCCGATCCCTACCCTGTCAGCGGAATCGGCACAGCTCTTGAAAAGGCCATGCGCGTGGCCCCCGACGACGATCGCGTCTGGCTGGGTCTGGCCGACGTCGCGACGCGTTCCGGGCGGTTTGACGAGGCCGACAAGTGGTTGACGCAGTGTGAGAAAGCGCGTCCTGACGACCCGGCGGTCTGGAATGCCCGGCTGAACTGGTCGGTCGCCGCCGATCGGACCGATGAGTTCGCCCGGGCGGCCAGTCATCTGCAAGCCTCGACGTTCCCGCCTGCACGCCTCTTGAAGCTGCGTACCTGGCTGGCAGCGCGAGGGGAAGATAGGCAAGCCGAACGCGCGGCGCTCGATGCGCTGCTGGCCGTCGTGCCGGGAGATAACGCTGCCCTGGAGCGGCTGGCAGATCTTGCGGCAGAGGATCGAGCGCTTGACCGAGTTGCCGTTCTGAGGCGACGACAGTCCGAGATGGAGGCCCATACCCAGCAGTACAAGGAGCTGATCAATCAGCCCGAACTCCAGCCGCATGCCGCCGAGCTGGCGCGGGCGGCCGCCAGAATTGGCCGCCGCTTCGACGCCCGAACCTGGTGGGGGCTTGCAGTCCGGCGGGACGCATCGCTGAAGCGCGAGGCTGAAAAGGCAATCGAACAGCTCGCGAACACGGTGCCGCCGCCCGACCCGGCTCATGACACCTTGGCCGAGCGTCTCGGTATCAATCCCGGAACATTCGTCGCGAGTACGGCCGGGGCAGCGAACCTCGCCTTCCCGACGTTTGTGGACGATGCCGACCGGCGAGGCTTTTCCTTCATGTTCGATAACGGCGTCAGTCCTTCCGCCCAGCTTCCGGAAACCATGTGTGGGGGAATTGGCCTGATTGACTTTGACGGCGATGGCTGGTTGGACATCTACGCGATTCAAGGGGGGCCGTTCCCGCCTCCCGACGGCCCTCTCCCCTTCGGCGATCGTCTCTTCCGCAACCGCGGCGGCGGCCAGTTCGAGGATGTGACCCGAGCGTCCGGTCTGGACAAGTTTCCCGGCGGGTATGGTCACGGGATCGCCGTGGGCGATTACGATAACGACGGACGGCTCGACATCTTCGTGACGCGATGGAGGTCTTATGCTCTCTATCACAACCTGGGCCAGGGCCGGTTCGAGGACGTCACCGCGCGCGGGGCTGGGCGGCCCCCGAGACTGGCCGACATCGGCGGTATGGGCCGACCTCGATAACGATGGCGATCTCGACCTCTACGTCTGCCACTACGTCGTTTGGGATCCGGTGAATCCGCCACTCTGCGGCTATCCGGGTAACCCGGGACGAGGCTATACATACTGCGACCCGGGCAGCTTTCCCGCCCTTCCTGATCACGTCTTCCGCAACGATTCCGGCCGCTTCGTCGACGTGACCAAGGAGGCAGGCTTCACGGATGCCGACGGCCGCGGGTTGGGAGTTCTCGCGGCCGATCTCGACGACGACGGCAAGATTGACCTGTTCGTGACCAACGACACCACCGCGAACTACTTCTTTCAGAATCAAGGCGGTTTCCGGTTCGTCGAGAAGGCTATGGAATGCGGCCTGGCAACCGGTTCCAGCGGCGGTTACATGGCGGGGATGGGTATTGCCTGCGGTGACTTCGATGGCGACGGCCGGCTGGATGTCGCCGTCACGAACTTTATCAATCAGTCGACAACTCTTTATCACAATCATGGCGGCGGTTTCTTCAGCGACCGGTCCATAGAGACCGGCCTCGCCGTGGCCACCCGCGTCGTCCTGGGCTTTGGGATTTCGGCCATCGACGCAAATAATGACGGCTTGCTCGATCTGGTCCAGGCCAATGGCCATGTTGGCGACTTCCGCCCCGGGGTGCCCTATGCGATGCGTCCCAAACTCTTCCTGGGGAATCCCGCGGGCAAGTTCGTCGACGTCTCCGCCCGCGCGGGGCCGCCCTGGCAGACGCTGCGCCTCGGCCGCGGCCTGGTCGTCGGCGACGTGGACAACGACGGTCGCAGCGACGTTCTGATCGTCTCACTGAATGATCCTGTTGCGTTGCTCCACAATGAGACGAATCCTCGGGACCACTTCCTCACCCTGAGCCTGGAGGGAACAACCTCCAACCGCGACGCCGTCGGCGCCAAGGTTGTCGTGACGGCGGCGGGCCGAACGCAGACGTCCACGCGGTACGGTGGAGGCAGTTATCTATCGGCCCGAGATCCCCGTCTTCACTTTGGCCTGGGACCGGCCAAAACCGTCGATCGCGTTGAGGTCACCTGGCCCTCGGGCAAGCACAATGGTTACGAGAAGCTCCCCGCGGATACAGGCTATCTCTTGCGGGAGGGCGACGTGCAGCCGCAACCATTACGGGGTTTTCCGGCCGACCGACGCGCACGGTGACGACGAACCCATCGCTGCCATCTTCGATCGCGTTTACCCGGACACCGGCTTCTGGGTCTCAACCTTCGGAAACAAGGGAGCGGGCTTGCCGCCGGCAAGCGCCGCGGTGACCTTCAGGTCAATGTCGTTCAGGGGATGGGCCGCCTCGCCGTAGGATACCGATTCCCAGGCGGCATTCGCTCCGAAATTGAAAGCGCCGTAGAACGTCTCGGCGGTGCGCGGCAAGAACGGCTTGATCAGGATCGCCGCCACGCGAAGCCATTCGGCAAGATTCAAGAGAACGTGTCGGCAGGCCTCAAGATCGGTCTTGGCCAGCTTGAACGGCTGGGTTTCCTGGGTGTAGCGGTTGGCCCGATCGACGACCTCCAGCCAGATTCGCTGCAACACATTGCTGTAATCGAAGGCGGTGATCCCTTCACGCAACTCGTGGATGAACGCCGGGAAATCGAGCCCTGGCGCCATGCGGTCAGGTCGACTCCCTCGGTGGTCCCCAGCCGGCCCTCGAAGTACTTCACGCACATGGTCAAGATCCGGCTGTAGAGGTTGCCCAGGTTGTTGGCCAGGCCGCTGTTGTAAACGTCGGCGAACCGCTCGAAGGAGAACTCGCCGTCGCCGCCGAAAGGGCACTGGCTCATGAAGTAATAACGGAAAGCCTCGGATGAGAACTTGCTGATCAAGTCCATCGGCTCGACCACGTTGCCCAGACTCTTGCTGAGCTTCTGGATCTCTCCGGTCTCCTCGTTCTTGCGGTAGACAAACCCATGCCCGAAGACCTTGCGGGGAGGCTCGACGCCAGCCGACATCAGCATGGCCGGCCAGAGGGCACAATGGAACCGCGTGATATCCTTGCCGATCACATGCACATCGGCCGGCCAGAGCCTGCGAAAACGTGTTTCATCGGTCCCGTAACCGATGGCCGTGATGTAGTTGAGCACGGCGTCAAACCAGACATAGATCGTCTGGCCGGGGTCGAACGGAACGTCGATGCCCCAGGTGAGCCCTTTGCGGGTGATTGCGACGTCCTTAAGCTCGGTCTCGACAAGGTTGACGATCTCGTTGCGGCGGCTCTCGGGCTGGATGAACTGGGGATGCGCGGCGTAATGGTCGAGCAGCCGTTCGCGATACGCCGAGAGCCGGAAATAGTAATTCTCTTCCTCGAGCCAGGCCAGCGGCGCATTGGGATGGAGAGGGCACTTGCCGCCACCCTCGGCCACTTCTTTCTCGGTCTTGAATGCTTCACACCCGTTGCAGTAGTGCCCCGCATAGACGCCCTTGTAGATGTCGCCGGCGTCGTACACGGCCTGGATGAACTTCCGGCAGCCGATGTGATGCCGGGCCTCACTGGTCTGGATGAAATCATCGTTAGAGATCTCGAGCGCGCTCCAGACCTCTTGAAACTGCCGCGCCATGTCATCGACGTAGGGCTTGGGCTCGAGCCCGAGCTCCCGGCGCGGAGCGTCACCTTGTTGGTGTTCTCGTCGTTGCCCATCAGGAAGTGAACCGAGGCGCCCTCCATGCGTTGAAACCGGGCCTGGACATCCGCCCCGATCTTCTCGAACGCCGTACCGATGTGCGGCCGGCTGTTGGGGTAATCGATCGCCGTCGTAATGTAAAACCGCGTCGCATCTGCCATCGTGCTGTCCCGATCCCCGACCCTTGGTACACTCGTTCCTGTCACCGCTTCTTGTCATCAGGGCCGATTGCCCCGCGACCCTTACTTTCTGGACACCGGCGATCCTAGAAGGTTCCGCCGCGATCCAAGAACTCACGAGTCTACCAGAACTCAAGGCCGGAGGTCTGCCGACCGGCGACTTTCGCGGCCGTCTTCTCCGCGCTCCATGAGGATTCTTCGGACAAGACGCAAGCGGACTGAAGGCGGGCCGGCGTTGCGCACCGCCGGTAATTGCAAGAGCGATGCATCCGCTTCCAGGAGCGCCAGCAACAGCGTGGCAGGAAGATCACCCGGCTGACCCAGAGCGGCTTGCCGAAGCTGAGCCATCGTGCGCTGGCGGCTCGACGGGTTGGCGGATTCTCCGAGCCACCATGCGCCCGATTCTCGAAGCGCCACGGGATCATGGGGATTCACTTCAAGAGCCGCGTCGATCAGCCTGCGCGCCTCTTTGCGTCCCTGGGGAAGTTGCCGGAGCAAACGCGCTCTCTCGACCGCCCGGGCCGCGGACAATGGTCTGGCGAGCGCCTTGGTCAGGTGCTGGACAAAGCTGCTTCGCAGTTGCTCGTCGACCTGGGCGGAGCCCTCCGGACCGATGGCTCTGGCGTCGTCCAGAGCGTCAATCGCCTCTTGGACCTGGCCCGCCTCCGTACAGGCGAGCGCGAGATAGATCTCGCTGTGACTCCACCGGGTCGACGCGAATGCGGTTTGCGGCCACCAGGCGAGAATGGTTGCCGGAAGCACAAGCAAACCGCTCCGCCATGCCAACGAATTCCATTGCCGGTTTCTGAGCAGGAAGACCAGGTCTGTGAATCCGCAGGCAGCGAGCAGGATCAGAGCGGGTGCCCAGGGAACCCGATATCGGCCGACAACGAAGAACGCCGCTGTCGAGATCAGGCCGACGAGCACGACCAGCGTTCCGAACGTCCGAAACGGAGATCGCTGCACGCAACCCAAGCTGAGGGCAGCTAGCGGCAAGAAAACTCCAAATCGGAACCAGGCGAAGCTCAAGGCCGGGGCGGCCGCGATCGACACGAATTCCGCGTCCGAGCTATCGCCAATCTCGAGATTGTTGAAGACCAGCCCGAGTTTTTGAAGCCCAAGCCGTAGCGACGGGATCGGTGCGGCTCTCCATTGGCGCAATCCTTCGATGTACCAGAACCGCGAGATTTCCCTCGGAGAAAGGTGTCGTCCCGTCCGTCGCCGGGCTTCCGCGGAGAAGTCGGCGGCCTCATGAAGTGGGCTCGCTGTGACGAAATTGAGAGCGTTGTAAGAACCGGTCGCTTCGGGGCCATTGCCAAGATAAAAGTTCGCTCCGCCCTGCCAGGTTGTCAGAATGAACTCGTGTGGCCTGGAAACGAGCCCGTTCACGAGTGTGACCGGAATCACGGGAAGGGCAAATCCCAGCCCGAAGGCAAGAGCGCGCCGCCGGGCGGCGAATACCGTCGCCCACAAGCCACCACACAACGCCGAGCGGGCCGATCAAGAGCGCATTGGCCCGGAGCAAAACGAGCGTGCCCCAGAAGATGCCGGCACTGGCTGGAGGCAGCAACCTCCGCCCTGGTTTGACAGCGACGGCGGTCAGCAAAAGTGCCAGGCTGGCTGTGAATGCAGCGAGTCCCTCCTTTTCAACCAGGCCGTCCGCGAAAACGAGCGGGCCGTACATGGCCGCCATGAAGCCGGCGAGCACTCCTTGCGCCTCGGCCAAGCCCGCGGCGGCCCGCATAGAAGAGGATCGGCGGAGTCAGTGACCCGATGACAGCCAGGGCAATCCGGATTCTGACAATCCCGGTGCCCAGAACTCCCATCACCACCGCGAGCAGATAAGGGAGCAGTGGATCTTGATAAAACGGCTCTTCGGGACACCAGCTCCCGTGGTAGATATCTTCGGCCTTGATGAGATACCCAAGCTCATCAACGTAAGGAATCCGTCCCAGGGGATGCGCCACGAATTGCTGAACCCATGTCAGACGCAGAGCCAGGGCAGTCAGAAAAACCAACATCGCCAGACAAGCGTCGATACCCTCATTCCTCCATAGATATCCTCTCATCCGACGGTAGTTCACAGACGTTGATCCAGGATCTCGAAGTCCGCAATCTGGGGCCAACCGGGCCAGGCCGGTTTACCAGTTCGGAGTCATTCCCGACCCGGTCAATCACCCACGGTCTGGCCGCGCGATTCAAAGACCACTCACTTTACCAGAACAAGACTCCCGCAGAGTTCTCCAGAGTCAATCGCACATCATGTACCCAGGGCTTTCAGAGCAGCGTCCGTCTGGTTGCCTGTCAGCCGTCCCAGGATCGGAAATGGGTTTGATCCTGCATTGCACGTCTTTCAAATCTCATTCTAAACTCATGGCAGATTGGAAATTGGGAACGAAAAAAAATTGGCTTTGTTCCGCAACTTTTTCTGGCGTTTGATCGGCCTATTGTCCTCCGTCACTTGCCATCCATCACCTGACCATTCGGTTGAATTCGCGGACCGCAGACCGATCGATTCGTTCCACCCTCTTACTTATATAGTCACGTCGACGCACCGAAGAATTGCAAAATACTCACACCCACCGGGACAGCCTTCTGCTCTTTCCGCCGTGACCGCGATACCAGTTGGTGGGCTGAAGAGTTAACCTCAACCTGCGATGCCGGTTCCTTTCCATCGTCGTCGCGCTGGTCCCGGTCCACCTGATTGCGAGGTTTTCCATGCCGCTGGCCGACATCATCTTCCCGGCGCCGTCCGCCGTCTACGTCGCGTGTCTCTTCTTTCCGGTGGCGGCCGTACTGGCGCTGGCCACCGAGTTTGTCGTTTTCAATTCGTTTCAGCGTGGCGTCCTTTCGAGATTTCGCCTCCTCGCCGTGGTGGCGGGCGTGAACCTGTTTTCGTGGCTTCTGGGAGTGATGCTCTCCCTTGTGTTGCCGTCCGGCCTGGTGCCGAAACTGGTGAATGGGGGCGATCACGACATTGAGATTCTCACCCAGGGCCCCAACTGGAGCGCCATGGCCATGGCCAGTTTCTTCTGGGCTTGTCTGCTCAGTTTCGGCCTTGAGTACGGGACCCTGCGCCTGGTTCGCAAGTGGATTCCATTCCGGAACCTCGCACTCTGCACCGGCATCGCTAACGTGGCAAGCTACTGCGTGATCGCAGCCATCGTAGCCATCCACCTGCACCTGGATCTGCTCTGAAGTCGGTGCGGCCTCACTCCCTGGTTGTCCCGTAAACCGGGTCGCGTCCCTGATTGTATGTCTCACTCGACTTGGACTCGTCAGCATTCTTTTTTTGATTATCCAAAATTTTCTATTGTCTTTCCAAAATACTCAGGTTAGGTTGATCTCAAAGAAGTGTCGAGTTTTGCGAATTTGGAGGGAGAAGGGCGATGATACAGCGAGGAGAAAGGGCCAAGTTGCGGGCTTTCACACTCATCGAGTTGCTGGTTGTCATCGCGATCATTGCCGTCCTCATTTCACTCTTGCTGCCAGCGGTCCAGTCGGCACGCGAGGCGGCCCGGCGGGCGCAATGCACCAACAACATGAAGCAGATCGGCCTGGCGATCGCGAATTACGAGTCGGCCCTGGGGTGCATCGTTTCGGGATATGTCAGCGTATCCGGGCCGATGCCGCTGCTCGGTGTACCGGGATATAACCCGGATCCGCAGACCGGCGACAACGGACCCGGTTGGGGTTGGCTGGCGCTCGTGCTGCCCCAGATCGAACAGGGCCCGCTATACAACGCGCTCAACGCAAATCTGCCCACCTGGGTCGCCGACAATCGCACCGTTGTCCTGGTCCAGTTGAACGTGTATCTCTGCCCGTCGGCCAACAATCCGACTCCAACCTGTGCGATGGTTGACGCCAATCTGAACTTGTTGCCGGTCGCGAACCAGTACTTCGCTCGTGCCAATTACCAGTACAACGTGGGCTGGAATGACTCCGGTATGCCGGCAACGGTCAATTACGACAACACGGTGACCGGCTGTAACGGGCCGATGTATCGGAACAGCCATATTTCTTATGCGGCGGTGACCGATGGCCTGAGTAACACGGTCTTCGCGGGCGAGAAAAGCCCATTCCTCGCCGATTGTAGCTGGGTGGGGATCGTTCCCGGTTACCGGCACTTCGCTTACAACGCCTTCGCCAGTCTGGGTACAGGCGGGCTCGGCGTCAATTACGACTACCCAAGTGCAATCCTGGCGGCTCATAGCGGTCCATCGCTCTACGAGGACCCGGTTGTCATCCATCCCCCGAATAGCCCGCTCGGGCACACCGACGAGATGTTCTCACTACACCCCGGCGGAGCCAATGTCCTGCTTGGCGACGGTTCGGTTCGGTTCATCAAGCAATCCATCAATTTATGGACATGGGCCGCCCTGTGCAGCCGAAGTAACGGCGAGGTGATCAGTGCCGATGCCTATTGAAGGTCCACAATGGAGAGGGCGTGAGCATCTCTCGCGAGGCGGCGGGATCGCGGCCGTGTGGCTGCTGGCAGTTTCGCTCGCCCTGTCCGGCTGTGGCGAGCCGTCGGAGCGAGAGTACAAGAATCGGCGGGAGCTTGAAGCTCTGCTGACGGCCATCACGCTGAAGAATCAGAAAGAGCTCGACAAGGACATTCAACGGATCGACGATCGCCATTCCTCCGGCGAGCTCTCTGACCAAAGCTACACGGATCTCCAGTCCATTATCAAGAAAGCTCGGAGCGGGGATTGGGGAGGCGCCGAGAAGCAGGCTTACGAGATGCGCGAGTCAAAACCGTTTTTCAAGTGATTGGCGAAAGGCTCCTGTTGCGATGCGAAGATTTGTTCAAGCCGCCATACTGATCGCCGTGATCGTCGTTTCCACGGCCTGGGGAGCGTGGACCCTGGCTCGACAGCGTCCTACCCGCCCTCTTTCCGGATTATTCCGGCGATCGAAGGTCGACGATTCGGGCCACACGCGCGGGGTCGTCCAGGTTGATCTGATGCGGCAGATCGTGGCGGACCGGGCTCGATCGGTCCCCTCTGCCGCCGACCCGCAAGCCGGGACCCGGCACTACGTTCCCAGCCAGACTCATCCACTGCTTGGCCGCCCGGCTCCATCCTTTGTGCTGGAAGACGCGGAGGGGAAGAAGCGCGACCTGCCGGCTCGGACCGAAAAAGGACCGGTGGTCGTGGTCTTCTATCTTGGTTCCACCTGCATGGCCTGCATGACCCATCTTGTGGAGCTAGATCGTGAGCTGCCACGGTTCCGTGAACGGGGCACGGAGGTCTGGGCCGTCAGCGCCGACAGCCCCGGCTTCTCGCGGGATCGGATGCGCCGGTTCGGCGGTTTTCAGATCCCGCTATTGAGCGATCCTGACCACGCAGCCGCCCTGGCTTACGGTACCTGGAAACCGCTACCCGGCGGGGACAACAATGAGGGTGAGGCCCTGCACGGAACATTTGTCGTCGATCGCGCCGGAATGATCCGCTGGGTCGCCATCGGCGATCGGCCGTTCACAGACATCGACGCGTTGCTACAGGCCCTCGGCGAATCAACCGAGGGACGCTCCTCGCCCTGCCGAGTTCCCGGTGAAACCGACTGCCCAGAGCCCCACCGTACTTATTGACGATCACCTGGCGCCGCTCTTGTCTTTCATCTCCTTGAAAGCCGGCGATTCGACGAGTTGCCACGCCCCGCCTTGATTCCATGGCCCGCGGAAGTCCTGTCCGGTATCACCTTGTCCCGTCGAATCATTGAAGTACTGGTCAACAAGGCCCTGGGTGGGAGGCAACTTGCCGATTGCGAACGGATCCTTGCCCATGCTCTCAAGCGCTGCCGCGAATGCCTTCATGTGCGTGATTTCGCGCGTCATGAGGAACTGGAGTGCGTCCCTCGTACCCGCGTCGTCGGTAAAATTCATCAGGCGCTCATAGACGATTTTCGCCCGGGCCTCGGCCGCGATGTTGCTGCGCAGGTCCACATCGAGCTCGCCGGTGATTTTCAAGTAGTCGGCAGTCCAGGGATCGCCCTGCGAGTTGTAGAGGTTCACACCGCCGCCACCGCAGATGGCGATGAGCGGGTCGGCCTCGGCTGCGCTTCGTGAGGCTCCGCTGGGTTTGAGATGCAGCCGGGCAAGGGTGCCGATGACCTCGAGGTGGCTCAGCTCTTCGGTACCGATGTCCATGAGCAGATCCTTGCGGGCCGGATCCTCGCAGTTGATCCCCTGAACGGAGTACTGCATGGCCGCCGCCAGCTCACCGTTCGCGCCTCCGAATTGTTCCAGAAGCATGTTGCCGAACTTCGGGTCGGCAGCGCCGACGCGCACTGTGTACATGAGCTTCTTGATATGGTGATACACCTGATTCTCCTTCGTTGACCTTCTGGATCATCATTGAGCGGACGATAAGTCCCTGGATAATTCAGCAAATCCGTGCCCGCGGCTGTTCCGGGCCCGGCGAGCAGAGAATCGGACCATAAGTTGCAAGCAGGTTGAACGAGCCGCGATAAGGTGCTGGCCGTTCCCCCTTCAAAGGAAATGCACAATGAAGTTCACTGTCGTCACTCGCCGCGACTTCCTGGCGACTTCAGTGGGAGCAATGGCAACTCTTGGCATGACTCGCCAGACCGAGGCAGAACAGGCAGACTTGCGTCCCGCGCCTACCGGCGCCGTCTACGGACGGGCCGGCAGAAATGGCATTCCACCGGGGACCGTTGCGGTCCCGTCGCGGGGTGAGGTGTTGCTGCTCGATGGGAGAACTCTCATGGCGTCACACGTCACGAGCCAGTACATCCGTGCCGGCGCGAGCGTCCTGCTTTGCCCCGATACAAGCGGCGACTATTCGATCCTCTATGCAGGATTCTCAGATTAACGGCTTCTCAGTCATGGCCGTAACCCGTAGGAGCCCGTCTGGTTCTTGATTGCTGTCTGATCCAGGATCACCTGAGGCTGCAGCAGCGTCTTCCGAAGCTCTGCAACCCCGGCATCGGTCACCGCGAACCAGGAGAGGTGTAACTGCCGGAGATGGTGAAGCCCAGCGCTCTCCATTAGCACTTTAGCAGCTCCGGGATCGCGCAGGTTGATGAACACGACGTTGCCGAGATAGTCGATTCCACGTGACCGACCAACCGCCTCGGCCACCGTGGCTGCCTGCTCGAAGTGCCCTCGTCTTCGTCCCGCTCGCTGTCAGAAACCAGCCAGCCACAACCCTGCGTGATTGCCGCGACCACCCGGCGCTGGGCGTCTCCCTCGTGGACGACTTGGGCGATCCAGCCCATCCCTCAGTCGTTGATATCATCTCAACTCTGCGGATGGGCAACGGAGTATCGACAGCGCCATCTCACTCGGTCACGGTCAGGTCATCGAAATACGTCTGCGCGTCTGCCTTGGACCACAGGCCGACCATCCCCGGCCCGGGGAAAGTCCCATCCTCGACCTCCAGGTGCTTCTGTCCATCGAGGTAGCAAGCGATCTTCGTTGCGACCATGGTCACCCGGAGAGTGTGCCACTTATCGTCCCCGGGCAGCTTCACTGACTTGAACTGTGTGCGTGTTCCGTCCTGAACCTTGTAGACCCGGAAGTTATCTTCCAGCGGGTTGTATCGAGCGAGGTAGTAATTCTTCGAGTCCTTGGCCCGCCAGAGGAGTCCACCGCCGCGATCGACCTCACCCGCGATGGCTTTGAGCTTGACGCTCAGATCGATGTCCTTGCATTTTGTCCCCTCAACCAAGGCGACATTGAACGTGGCGTCGTCGTTCCTGGCTTTCTGGTAGAGGATATGATTGTCGCCGTCCCTGGCGACCTCCCACCGACCCACCTGGTTGCTGAATCCTCTGGCGATCCGACCGGGCTCGTCGTTCTCGAAGTCCCACGTGTTCTTCATCGCCCCGGCCGCGAGAGACATCGTCGAGATCAGTGCGGCGGTCAGCAGGATCGCGTGGCTCAGCTTCATGGCTCCTCCCCGGATGCTGATAAGTAAATATCAATGGATATTACTGTTGTACTCTGGCGAAGGAACGCCCAAGCGCGTTGCGACCATCCACATGGCGAACCCTGCGCCTTTCTTGAGGACGCAATGACGAGCCCGTATCAAGGACGAGGTGGACATTGGCATCCTCGAATTCCGCCGGGAAAAGATTTGAACCAAGTCTACGACGAATGTCGGATTGATTTCAACCCTCTCCCTGAATCCATTGAGAGATCGCCTGGCGCAGAGACTGCAATCTCTCGCGTTGTCCCCCGCAGATCAGCGGCCCGTCCACGTCGATCAGGGAGTCGAGGCTGCGATGGATCTGTGACACTCAGAGGGTGTCGACGTGCGTCCCGGTGCGGAGGCGCACGTCAGTAACGCTCGCGGACTTGGTTGGTGTCGGTTATGCCGGGTTCTTGTAACAGCCGAGCTTCGCAAGGAGACCATAGCGGTCACTTCACGGGCTCTGCGGAGACGCGAAAAAGTTTTTCATCGGACAAGGCGGCGACGCGCTTGGCCTCGGAAATCTGGTGATCATGGTCGAGGTTGAGAATTGCCGAGACCAGTTCGGGATTGATCGTAAACTGATACTGCCTGCCGTGCGCGGTCCAGAACGATCGTACGGAGTTGATCCGCCGGCACGATCTCGTGCTTGAGCGTGAGCTTGCCGATGCTGGCGCCGGTCGCGGCGTGCAGACCGTCGAGCATGCAGGTGTACTGGACTGCCTCCGGGCAGTAATGAATGACGACCAGGTCTTTGGTAGATCGGTGCAGTCCCGTTTCCTTGAGAGCCCGCTCACCCACGCGATAACCGATAACCGCCCAGGGACCGAGGTGGCCATGGTAATCGAGTACACGGCTCAGAGAAGTTTCCACATCATGAGTTGTGGGAGCTTCTTGACCGCCGGCTCGAGGCAACAAAGCCAGGCTGCCCAATAGTGCCAGGCAAATCATGCTTTTACGAGTCATCGTCGCTGATTCTCCGGGAGAAAACAGAAGATCTTGGATGTCTTCGCACTCAGTAAGCGTCCGCGCTGACGACTTCGCCGCCGTTTCGGGTGCCCAGCCCGGTCCAGACGGCCGTATTGATCGAGTCCTTGACAAATTGCACGTGGCCGTCGCAGAAGATCACGTTCACTCCGCCGGGGTGCAGGCTTCGCGCGGCTTTCCAGCCGGGACGCAACGGGTTGTAGCTCACGCAGTCGATCAGCAATTTTGTGTTCGGTGTCAGATAGTGATTGTACAGAGTACTCCGGATTCCACCCTCCCACCAGGCGACACCCTTGTCGAGTTCCCAGCCCATGGCGGCCGCCGCACAGCCCGCCTGCGTCGGGCCGCCCGAAGGGTCGAGAGCGAATGCCCTGCGCGGATCCGACGGCAGTGGAGTCGGCGTGGACTGCTGTGTTGTCGTGGTGCCCAGCAGTTGCTCGGAGCCCGCCACTGTATTGCTAGAGCCGTCCGTGATGGACGACATGGACTGCGGCATGCTCATGATGAATGTCCCGTTAGCTCCGCTCAGATCACCGGTGGGCGGCACAAAGTTGCTCGTCAGACCGTCTCCCGTGCAGAAGACGTAGTTGGTTGGTCCACACGTCGGGTCGGGCTGTGTGCCGGCGTCGCTGGGGCAAAGAAACACGTTGTCCTTGGTGACCTGGGCCGTCGAGTTCGCCGGGTTGATTCCGTAGGGGACGGAACCGAAGTTGCCACTCGGGCCGCCGCGAAATGAAAAATTGAAGTTCATCGCGTTATAGACCGTGGTCTGCTCCAGGCACGGAGTCAACTGGGCGAGAACAGACCATGCATAGTGATCCTGCGGGATGCCGGGGTAGACCTGAGCGACAGTTGGATAGAAGTAACCCACGGGGAATGTGCCGATCGACGAATGGTAATTATGCATCGCAAGCCCAAGTTGCTTCAGGTTGTTGGTGCACTGAATGCGGCGGGCCGCCTCTCGCGCCGATTGCACGGCGGGAAGCAAGAGAGAAATCAGAACGGCAATGATGGCGATCACAACAAGAAGCTCGATCAAGGTGAATCCAGGACGCTTTCTCATAGCTCCCTCGGTTTGAGATCAGGGTTCCAAACACTAAGATTCTTTCAGTATTACCAATTTATCAGTCGTAATATCAGGCCGCCAGGGGGCAGTCCATTTCGGCTGGCTGCGGAGGAATGGCCGAGGAAAGAGCAGGTCAGTTCGGTTCTTATCTGGTCGATCAGGCGATGAGCTCTGCTCCGTGGTCGTCCTCGCTCTCGGCGGACGGTTTGGCTGGAGCGATTGCAGACTGCCTCAAGAGTCCAATACAATCGAATCGACGAGCGGCGGGACCTTCGGCTTGGTTCCCTCGATCGGGCGTGGTCAGGAGCCACGATGAGCGTATGCTCAGCGATTCGCGCAAAAATGCGACGGCCAGTTGGTAGGGTGGTGACCGGGGTGGTGTTGCTGCTCATTTGCGCTGCGCCCGCGGTGCTGATCTTTGCGCGCTGGGACCGGGGCTTTGCGATCCGCTTGCGGTTTACAGCCTGCAACATGATGACTTCGAGTTCGCCGGGAGGTCGCTGACATTAAGGCGAGCACTGACCAGCTTATTTCTTCCCCACGCAACGCACATCGCGCCAGCCTGGCGGCTCTTGACGTGGTGCGTGGTGGTCTGCGCCGGTCGGCCAAGCGGTCTGCCGATTGTCATGGCTGTTGTCTCGTATGGTGTGCTTGTTGCGGTGATGCTGGCGACGGGCTTGCTGGTCGCGCGTGAAACTGGACGGACGAGTTCGGGGCTGCTGGCCTCGGCCGCCGTCGGGGTTTCCGCGCAGGTGATGCCGGTGGCGATATGGTACTCGGCATCTCAGATTCTCTGGGCAGGGCTCGGTATTCTGACCACGCTCCTTTTCTTGCGAAGCTGGTGTGTGCGCGGCGGACCGCTGCGGCTGGCCACGGCCGCCGTGGCCGCGGTCGTGGCGGGCTGGCTCTGGACGATCGGATTCCTGGCCGGCCCCATCGGCGCCGTCTTCCTCTGGGTTGAGGGAGATCGTCGATCCCGTCGCGCGGCCGTTATTCCCCTGGCCGCTAGCGCGATCGCACTGGTCGTCGCCATGGCGGCCGGAGGCCCGTTGATCGACGCCCGGCAAAACTTCCACGGTCTGCCTGTACGCGAGGCGATCGGCCCGCTCCAGGGCATGCTGCACACGGCTCAGGCGATCCCGGAGTACCTGATCGTCGGCAGCCTCGGGCTGTCGGCCGAAACCACTCCGATCCAGGGCGTCATACTCACTGTCGGCTTGATTCTCATGTGGATCATCTGTCGGCGGGACCGTTGGACCTTCAACCGCCTCGAGTGCGCTGGCGCGGCACTCGTGTTCGCGAGTTACTGGATCCAGTGCACTGCCAGGGGCTACGCGCCGTTCTGGATGATCCGCCTGATCGCGCCCTGGTATCATGCGGTTCCTCAGATCGGGGCGGTGTTGCTCTTGTTCGGCTGGGTATCGAACTGTCGCAAGAACACCATTCCGGATCGCGCGGCCCCGGCGCCGGTAACCTGGGAAGGAGTCATTTGCGTGATACTCGTGACCATCGCCTTGGTGGCACTGAACCACCCGCGTGTTGAGGCGATCTGGGAGAACTCCGTGCTGCACGCGACCTGGCTAACCACCACCGAGCGCGGCTCGAGCCGAAAGGGGATGCCCACGCGCATCGTCGCACTGGATCGCGCCATTTGGCAAAGGAGGCATCTCGTCAAGCTCGAAGATGCGGAAGCGACGGCACGCCGACTGGGCATTGGCCGCGACGCGATCCATCGTGTCTTTGGACGGCTTGACGTGCCCAACATTCCTTCGATCTCTGACGCGCTTGACCTGCTCGACCTGCCCGGCACCGGCCCCGAGACGGATCCGGACCGCATCCGCCGTGCGCTTGGACATTATGTGCGGATGAGCCCCGAGCCTCCGCTACCCTGGTCGCATCCTGAAGGGCCGCAGTCGTCCACGGGCTCCGCCTTGAGCCCGGCCGACCCATCCTTGTAAGACGATCATGATTCTCCGGCGATACCAAACTGGTGCGCCGGGAGCAAAACGTACATTCGCTGCACCCGACGTGGGGTCGGGCTGCTCGCTCCATCAAAGGTCATACGGGCATCCCGAGTAGGAGTCGACTGGAGCGTCGAGGGTGTCAACAGGTCGCACGGCCGAACGCGTCAGACTCGCCAGGGTCGCTCCCAGTTCCTGGAGCATCGACGCCGAGTAACCGGGCCAGTGCATCAGAATCTGGCCATTCTGATCGACGAGGACAGCATAGGCCGAGTTCTCCACGCCGTACGCGCGGACAAGCTGAAGTTCCGGATCGAGCAGCAAGGGATAAGACGGTCGAATCTTGCTGCTCCAGAGGTTGGCCTGACCGAGGCCCCCGTCGATCACACCGAGAATCCTGGCCTGCGGATAAGCGGCCTGGAGTCGGTTGAAGTAGGGCTGAGCCGACTCGCTGCAAGGACAGCCGATCTTGATGAACGTGAGGAGCACCGGTCCTTCTTGAATGAGCTTGTCCAGGGAATACTCCGCGCCATCGGTAGCCTTGCGTGTGAATGCTGGAGCCACGCGGTGGAGCATCTCACGGCTGGCCTCGGCCATTCTGGGAGTAACCCTGTGCTTGGTTGACTCCTCGCTGATGATCACCGGCGGCTCCTCTCTGCTGCCCAGTTCCGAACTGAGCCGGAACCATGCGTAGAGAATGCTCAGAACCAGCATGAGAGCGACAACGCCAAGAGCACCAAGTTGTTTCATGTCGATTACCTCATCACCAAGGCTCAGGTCATATCAATCCTTGAGACGCGCTGGCGACGTTGGTAGGTCGCGAGCTTCTGGAGCTTGGGCAGTAGATCCTCTTTCTCAAAACTGGTCGGCGGAGAGAACCTCGCTACCGGCCCGGGTTGCGATGGCCTGGAAGATGGTGAATCCAACCAGCTCCTTGATGAATCGAACACTGCCGTCGGCAAAGAGGAAGTTGGCGCCACCGGGATGAAGCGACCAGTACTGATCGCCATGGGCGAGACCCGAGGGGGAGTTGGGCCCGTGTCCTTCGCCGGTGTGTGAGAGCACCAGCGCGCCGCCGCCTTCGGGGTCAAGGCCCGCCTCGGCCTGGAGCACCACCAGGGGAACCGCCGCGTTGGTTACTGCACCCGTCCAGGTCGCGCGCGACAGGTTCTGGCTCCGCTCTCCTGCGGCGAACGTCTGGCTCGTGCCGTCGAGGATCTGGGCGATCCTGATCGAGTGATTGCGAAAGAAAAGCCCGTTGCCGTTGTCGCGGCCAGGGGGGCCGTTATCGGAGTCGATGATATAGGGATAAAGACTCGAGGGATCCCCGCTGCCTACCGAGCCGACATAATTCGAAGATGCGACGGTGCAGATCGGGGCACCGGGGGTTGTGCCGGTCGTCGTCGAATCGACGACGGTGAACGTATCCTGCCGCCAGGCATCGGACGGGCAAAGGAAGCTGGCGAGCAGGGTCAACCGTGCGGTCTGGTTGGCCGGGAACTCGATCCCCAACACAAAGTTGATGCTGTTATAGACCGGGGTCTGCTCCATCTGCCCCAGCGAGAAGGAAGCCCAGCCCCAGCCGGGGCCGTCGTTATCGAAGGTCACCGGATCGATCAGCGAAAGATAGCCCGGGGGAAAGGATCCGATCGCGTCGTGGTAATTGTGCAGGGCAATGCCGATCTGCTTCAGATTGTTCGTACACTGAGTTCGCCGGGCTGCCTCTCGGGCGGCCTGGACCGCTGGCAGCAACAGAGAGATCAACACGGCGATGATCGCAATGACGACCAGCAGTTCGATCAATGTGAAGGCGCGATGCCGGTGCATGAAGATGTTCTCCGTTTGTACTGAGTTGGTGCGCAGACTGTCACACCCGCGGACTGAGTCACCGCAGTGCGATCGCGAAGACTTGACGGCCTGGAACGGCTACAGCGCGAACCTACACTGGCAAGGCCGGTGAGGCTGTGTCACTTCATCAAGAGGCTCAGAGCGGATCAGACCGGCAGGCCGGTTCGGGGAGGCCTCTGAATCCGCGAGGGACGCCACCGAGGGCGACCGCAAGAGATGTGCACAGGCAGGAAGGCGGTCGCCTTGAGCGCGCCGCGCCAAGCGTACTGGCCGAGCGAACCCGCCTTGTCATCCAGGCGAGGGCCGGACGTCGGGGGGAACCCCGAGTCGCTGCAGGGCGCCTGTTCCAGGCAGGAAGCAGACCGGCTGGAGTCGCTGTGCGGTGTTGCAGTCAGCGGTGCAGCGCGATCTTCGCGCCCGGCGGCCGAGGGCCGTCCGCAACAGCAGGCAGCCTGTCGGCAGTGTGATCCGCACCGACAGACCTTCGCATGAGCCTCGGCATCGAAGACAGGCGACGAGACCGAGTCGGCGACCGCCACATGGGCCTGGAGAACAAGCGCGGCCGCCAGTGCTAGCCAGCGTAGCGGTCGTCCAGGATCATGGTCAGAGAATCGCATGCGAGTTTGCGCGCGGGGAACGGAAGCGATTAATTGAAGGATCGCGAGGCGTTATTGTAATCGACGGTACAGTAGAAGCCAATCGAATCTGAAATCGTTCTGATGAATCATCCCATTTATTCAGGTGCTCGGCGGGGACAACCCTCCCCAGAGTTTGCCTGAAGAGGTGCCCGCGCTGGCAGTCATCTGCGCTTCGTGGCCGGTCGCTTCGCAAAGCCCTTCTGCATCTGGTCGTGCAACAGCTCTTGCTCCTGCTTGTTCGTGTCAAGCTGAGCCTGGGTGGGAGTGGAGTTGTTGGAGCATCCGGTCACGAGAACCGGCGACCCGAGCGTGACCACGATGATAAAAACCATCGGCAGCAACGAACCAGGGACACGCATGTTCACCTCGCTCAGTAAGCGTCCGATGATACGACCTCGCCGCCGGCTCTGGATCCCAGGGCTCGCCAGGTCGGCACGGACACCGAGTTCTTGACGAACCGGACGGAACCGTCTCCGGCCAGAACATTCACGCCACCCGGGTGGGCGCTGGAAGGCGGCACTTGCATGTACCAGGGAAGATCCATGGCGTCTCCCGACCAGGGTGCCATCATCTGCATGCCGCTCATGATCGCGCACGAGCGGCCGTTGGGCGGCGCGACATGATTGTACGTGGTACTGGGCATCTCTCCCGAGGCCCACACCGCGCCGGTCTGGTTGTACCAGATCATTTGAGGGGCAAGCCCCTGGCAGATGGCGTAGGTCTGGTCCGCGGACGTCGGCATCGTTTGCATGGCCATGTACCATCCGGACAGATCCTGGTTCATGATACCGCTTCCCAGGAGCCGCTCGCTGGCGAACGCGGTCTGGCTCATCCCGTCCGTGACCGCCGCCACGGTCACGGCGCTGCCGTCATAGAACGGGCCTACCGTCCCAGTGTTGGTGGCCGAGTTGTACATCCAGCCGCCCTGGTTGATCACATAGCTGTTCGTGCCCGGCCAGTAGCTCAGCGTGTAATCGGAAGGGCAACTGAACGTTGCGATCCGGGTCTGGGTCGCGGTCAGATTGTCGGGAATGTTGAGCGCGGGCAGGATCACGTTGCCCATCATGTCGACCCCCATATTCGGCAGCGCAGGGGCCAGCGCGAAATTGATGGCGTTGTACACACTATTCTGCTCCAACTGCGGCAGGAGCATCGCGTGAGCCGACCAGCGACCATACCAGGGCGCGGTGGCGTAATAACCGCCGCGGGCAAACGGAAAAACTCGGTTCGCGCTCTCGTAGTTGCTGAGAGCGAGCCCGAGCTGTTTGAGATTGTTGACACACTGGGCCCTGCGGGCCGCTTCCCGGGCGGACTGGACGGCGGGGAGCAGGAGCGAGATCAACACTGCGATGATGGCGATGACGACCAGCAACTCGATGAGTGTGAAACCACGTCGGCGAACCATGGGAGAAATCTCCAGAAGCGGCCAATTTGTAAGTTCTTTGAAGGGAATCCAGCGACTCGCGGGCCGCGCAGCGCGAGGATCGCGGCATGTCACATGATGGACGACATCGTTTTCCCCGGACGCACGGACCCGGCACCGGAGATCGAAGCGGCTCGATGGGAGGGGAAAGAGTCAGGCGAGAGGTTCGGGCGGCTCGTCCAGGCGAGAGCCTCGTCGCGCCGGGAGGATGCACCGGGGTAAGCCGGGGAGCAGTCTCCCCGGGTCCGCGAATCGCGTGGGCTTGCTGATGTCAGCAGCGGTCAATTTGCCGGCACCGCCGGCCGAACTGGGAGCAGCGGGAATTCCCGACCTCCGACAGGGGGCGCAGCTCCAGCAAGGCGTCGAGTCGGCAAGAGTTGCCCCGGGGACCGATGCAGAAAAGGATCTTCGAGATGTCGCGCCCCGGGGACCGCAACAGCACGCGCCCCGCTGGCAGTTCGATCCGCACGCGCAGTACCTGGCGTGCTCCGAGGCCTCAATGTCCGCCGAGGCGATGGAAACGGCCGAGACACTTCCCGTCCAGCCAAGACCAAAGAGCATCACGACCACAACCATCAGCCAGTGGCGAGGCGGTCTGCCCGGTAGATTTCGACTTGTTGGTCCCACGCGTCAAGCCTTTGATGGTGTGAAGCGCGGCTCATCAAACCGACAACACACACGGATTCTCGGATGCGGGCGGACCGGCGTCAAGTGTGGTCCCCATGGGCTGGCCGCGAAATCCGCCAGCAGCGATCCGGGTGCGGCGATGCTTTTCCCTACTCTGAAGCCGTTTGTTGAACCGTGCGCGGAGGACGCGCCCCCGAGCACGGCGAGCGTCTCGTGTTGAGAACCAGGCAATTTGGGTTTCGGCCGGCTGCCGTCAATGGCCCTGATGTTCCGGTCCGGGAGCCTCATGTTTTCGCTTGATCAGCCCGTACCACTGATCGACGGCGGCCCAGTTCACGACGTTCCAGAATGCCTTCACGTAGTCGGCCCTCGCATTCTTGTACTTGAGATAATAGGCGTGCTCCCAGACATCGATCACCAGAAGCGGGATTGCGTTCCAGGCGACGTTCAACCATGAGGAACTCTTTCACTCCTGGTGCAATGGATTGTTCATGTCTCGGTCATTCTCTCCCAGGAGCCACACGGGCGTCATGGCCCATTGTTGGTTGCCGGGGCCGGACATGGGGATGTCCGCCCCGGCTGGCGGGGTTTTGCATGTCGATCGTTGTCGACCCGACCCGGTACTCACCGCCTAATCCGACCCGGTCGGGTGTTTCGATAAGAATCGACACTTGACTTCGACTCGCGGTTCTGGCCGGCATCACTCAATCTCGAAAAGTGAATCCAGCACGCCGGCCAAAAAATCGGCTGAGTGAACCGGCTTCCGATCGAGGGCCTTAGCTGGCTCACTTCGAACCCAGGACGCCGAGACGTTCGGTCGCGATCCTGGCTTGTGGACTATCGGGGTATTCCTGGATGATCCGGCGGTACGCGGTCTCGGCTTGCTTGGTCTTGCGCGACTTCTCCAGCGTCCGGGCCGTGCCGAGCTCCATGGCAGCCTTGGTCTCCATGGTCGGCGCCAGCGAGGGAGGGCCCGCCTTTGAGTCCACCGTGGAAGACGTCTCGCCACAGCCCGCGGTCAAGAGCGTGAGTGTCAGGCTAAGGCGATGTCGCAAGATCAAGATTCGCATCGCAAGAACGCTCCGATCCGGATGGCAAGATTCCATCAGTATGAGTCGGATGAGATCACCTCTCCCCCGTTGCGTGTTGCCAGCGCCTGCCAGGTCGGTTGACTGACCGAGTCCTTGACGAAGGCGACGTGACCGTCGCAAAACATGGCGTTGGCGCCCCCGGGATGGTTTCTTCGGGCAGCTTTCCAGCCGGGCATGTGGTAATTTCCCCCTTCGCAATCGTTCAGAAGCTTGGAATTGGGAGTCAGGTAGTGGTCGTACAAGACGTTCCGGCAGTCACCGAACCACCATCGCGACCCTTTGGGGATGTACCCTTCATCGGGTGCCTGGCAGGCCGCAACGGTCAGTGAAGTGGCCGCGGACAGCGCCAGCAGGCGACCGACCGGGTAAGGTGGGGAGGAACCGTCGCCGACCAGGCATTCCGAGCCGGCCACGGTGTTGCTCGAGCCGTCGGTGATCGAGGCCAACGTCTGGGGGGTGTCGGTGATGAACGTACCGTTGGCACCCGTCGGTGAACCAACCCCCACCGTAGGGTCGGTGGCTGCCTCGTTGCTGCTGACTCCATCACCGGTACAAGACACGTAATGATTCGCCCCGGACGGTGGTGCAGGTGCAGGGAATCCGTCGCTGGGGCAGAGGAACAGGTTCACGGATGTGTTCATGATCGTCAGGTTGGCCGGCCAGATGGCGTAGCCGCCCGAAGGGCCGGCTCCAGATCACCTCGCCGGTGGTGATCTCGCTCCAAGAATCCAGCGAGAATCTCGCTCATCGTGACGGGCCTCCCGTCATCGAAGGGCCATACGGCTTCGGCGTCTATGCCACGCAAGCTCCAATCTCGCGGTCGCCAGGGCCGGAAATCCGTGGCGTAGTCCGCCTCGACAACCCCCGGATGATGACGATCGATGAGTTTGATGACGCGCTGAAGTCCTGGGGCGATCCTGGCGGAGAGGAGGTCAGGCGGCGATTGCAGGCCGAAGGCTACGATGGCCTGATCATCCGAAAAGGTGAGCGAGGCACGGCCGGAAAGCCGATTGATTTGATAATCGTTTTCTCGACCGAAGCCGCCCGGCTGATCAGGAGATAGCGATGCCAGAGCCCGATTGGGAGAGATCCCCAAACCACGCCGAATGGATGCGGACCAAGAGTTGCCGGATTTGCAAGCACCGATTGACTCTCCAATCCTGCGCCGCCTACGACTTCATCCCCATGGCCCTCTACACCAATATCTCCGACCATCTTGTTCCCAGGCCAGGCGATCGCGGCATCCAATTCGAGCCCGGTGAATCGCCTTGGTCCCGGACGCGCCCCTGGGGCCAATCCTGAACCCCCGCGTACCACTCACCACGATGAAACTCACCCTCGAAACCCTCGTGCCGCCGCCAATACCTCCCGGCGGTATGTACTCGTTTGGTGGTCCTGTTCTCCACGCCGCATCGACCTTGGCAATGTCCGCTTCGTCAACATGCTGCCGTTCCTGGAACAGCAACCGCTTTACAACGGATGGAACTTCAGCAGCGGCTTCGACAATCTCTATGGCTCCACGGCGCGCTCTGCCACGGTCATCAGCGCCCTGCTGTGCCCATCCGATATCATCCCTCAGAACCCGATCCAGAACGGCACGTCGAATGAGTGGTACGGGCTGACAAGTTATGGGGGCAATGCCGGTAGCCAGTCGCATCCCTTCTCGGCGGTGACGTCCGATGGGATCTTTTTCTACACTGGACCGGCCGCGCCGGGCTTTTCGCAAGTGAAGATTTCCAGCGTCACGAACGGGCTGTCGAATACGCTTTTCTTCGGCGAGCGGAACCACTTCGACCCCAACTATGACACCTTTGCGACGCCGGGTTGGACGTTCTTCTCGCAAACGCTGGGTATGTGGGGCTGGTGGGCCTCGTCGAGCGGCGGCTACGGACTCCCGGACGTTGCCGAGAGCACCTTCTCGCCGATCAATTACCAGGTCCCCGTGAGTTATGGAACTGCGTCCACATCGGGGTTGAGCCAGACCGCGTTCACCACGACCTATGAGTATCCTCGGGTGAACGCATTCGGAAGTCAGCATCCTGGCGGGGCGAATTTCGCCATGGCTGACGGCTCGGTTCGGTTTATCAAGCAGACCATCTCCCAGCCCGCATACCACGCGCTGGGGACCCGCGCGGCGCGGAGGTGCTCTCGGCTGATGCGTATTGACGGCCGCCAGGTTGAACGAGCCATGCCTTGGTTCAGACCCGAGCAAGGGCCCTTCTCAGGCGATCACGGCCTGACCGAAAACCCATGGCCGGGCGCCAGGTGGTTTGATGCGATCAGCCAGGGACGCGCCTGCGGATCGCCGCTCCGACTTGCGGCGATCTGCAATGCATTTCTGGCCAGGTCCCGTGCGAGATCCAGGGTAGCACCGCACCAGCGAATCAGGGTGTCACCCTGGGCCAGGGAAAGAACAGCGCGGTGGAGCGACAATTGCGGGGCCGGCGGATCAAGCTCGATCTTGCCGATAACGAGCAGGCTTCCCGTGGCGGTCGCGTGCTGGTCGACCATGTACCAACGGGCCGTTTCGCGATCCCATGGGCCCTTCCTCGTGAGATGATCACGGTAGACGAGAGCTCCTTGCCGCGATTCTGGTTGGCAGCCCTTGATCTCCCTGGAGTGATCCCAGAATTGCACGACCGGATGGAATGGCTTGCCGATGCTTCATAGTTTCACTTCAGGAGATCCTTTGTAGCAGACGGAGATCACAAAGCGATTCCTTGGTCGTCACGAAGGATTTCGGCGGACAGCATCGCAAGTCCACGAGCCTCATAGATTCCGTGAATTGGATTGATTCACCTTTCCTGACCGTCACGACCGAATCAATGTCCTGGATGCCGTCGTCGCCGTATGCGGTGGGCGAAGCCGCCCGATAGCCCTCAGGCATGCTTGTGGTCGTCACCGGTTCCAGATGAGAACCATTCACCGGCGGAAACCCGCTCAACCTGTTCAACTTCTTCTGGTTCCGCTACGTCAGGTACTCATGAGCCCGAGGCAGAGAACGGCCACGCGACGCCATCTGGTAAACAGTGGGCCAGCCATCCGCTGGTCGTCGAGCCGGAGGCTGCCCACCCGCTCAATTCTGGCCCATAGTCCAAGCGGTTCAGCAGGTTCGGGCAATCGTACAGTATCTTCTTGACTCGCCCCGTGCAGGCCGTTAAGTTAAGAACTAACAAGGAATTACAAATATAAGCGTTACCGGTGGATGGTCCGCGCCGGGATGTCGCAGAGGACCGGCACCGTTTTTCTTCAACGACCGAAGAGAGTGCCAAGACTGGAGATCCGGGCAAGGACGCCCTTCGCTTTCGTTGCCGGATCATCCGGCAAGCCTCCAGCCCTGCCAGTTCATCTATACTGTCGTTGATTCTTTTGACTCGATTTGAGGAGTCTCGCAGTCCGATGTCTACCACGCCCAAGTATGTTTATGCTTTTGGCAGCGGCAAGGCCGACGGCCGTTCCGACATGAAAGATTTGCTCGGCGGCAAAGGTGCGAATCTCGCGGAGATGAGCTCCATTGGAATACCCGTTCCCCCGGGCTTCACGATCACCACGGAAGTGTGCCAGGACTATTACGCGGCGGACAGGGTCCTGCCGGAAGCGGCGAAGCCCCAGGTGGAGGCCGCTCTCAAGCAAGTGGAAGCCCAGACCGGCAAGAAGTTTGGCGACGCGTCCGACCCGCTACTGGTGAGCGTTCGCTCCGGTGCCGCTCTTTCGATGCCGGGCATGATGAACACCATTCTCAACCTCGGACTCACCGACGCCGCGGTTGAAGGGCTGGCCAAGAAGACGGGCAACCCTCGATTCGCGTACGACGGTTACCGCCGACTGATCGACATGTTCGGCTCGACCGCCATGGACGTCGAACATGAGGCGTTCGAGCACGAGCTGTCGGCACTGAAGAAGGAAAAAGGCGTCAAGCTGGACACCGAGCTGAACGAGGCGGACCTCAAGGAACTCGTCAAGCGGTACAAGGCCGTTTACACCAAGCACGTCGGCGAGCCGTTCCCGCAAGATCCCAAGGACCAGCTCTGGAAGGCCATCATGGCCGTCTTCAATAGCTGGATGGGCAACAAGGCCGTGCAGTACCGTCGGATCGAGCGGATCACCGGGCTCAAGGGTACGGCGGTCAATGTCCAGGCCATGGTCTTCGGCAACACCGGCAACAACTCGGGCACCGGCGTGGCCTTCACCCGCGATCCGAACAGCGGCGAGGACGAATTTTTTGGTGATTATCTGATCAATGCCCAGGGTGAGGACGTGGTGGCCGGCATCCGGACTCCCGAGCCGATCACCCAGCTTCATGCCGAGATGCCGAAGGTTTTCAAGCAGTTAATGGAGATCCGCAAGAAGCTGGAATCGCATTACAAGGAAATGCAGGATATCGAGTTCACCGTCGAGGACGGCACCCTGTACATGCTCCAGACCCGGACCGGCAAGCGGACAGGGTCGGCCGCCGTGCGTATCGCCGTCGAACTGGTCAAGGAAAAGGTGATTGATGAGGCGACCGCACTGAAGCGTGTCAGCCCGGACAGCCTGAATCACTTGCTGCTGCCGCAGCTCGATCCCAAGGCCAAGGGCTCGGTGGTCGCCAGGGGAATCGCCGCCAGCCCGGGCGCGGCTTGCGGCAAGGTGATCCTCTCGGCGGAGGCAGCCGTCGCGTTCCATGAGGAACACCCCAACGAGCCAATTCTGCTGGTTCGCAAAGAAACCAGTCCCGAGGATGTCGCCGGTATGCACCTGGCAAAGGGCATCCTCACCGCCACCGGCGGTAAGGCCAGCCACGCGGCCGTGGTCGCCCGCGGCTGGGGCAAGCCCTGCGTTGTCGGCTGCGATGCCATCGCCATCGACGAGATGAAAGGCCAGATCAACATCAACGGCCAGATCGTCAAGACCGGCGACTTTGTGACGATCAATGGCACAACTGGCGATGTCATGATCGGCAAGATGCCCACCGTCGATCCCACGATCTCCGGCCACTTCGCCGAGCTCATGTCGTGGGCCGACAAGGTTCGCACCCTCAAGGTCCGCACCAACGCCGACACTCCCGAGGACGCCGTCAAGGCTCGCTCGTTCGGCGCCGAGGGAATCGGCCTCTGCCGCACCGAGCACATGTTCTTTGAAGGCCAGCGCATCGTCGACATGCGGAAGATGATCCTCGCCGACGACGAGGCCGGGCGGAAGAAGGCCCTTTCGGCCCTTGAGCCCTACCAGAAGCAAGACTTCATCGGCATCTTCGAGGCGATGGACGGCCTGCCGGTCACCATTCGCCTGCTCGATCCGCCGCTCCACGAATTCTTGCCGCATGACGAGGCCGGCCAGTCAGAGGTCGCTCGTCAGCTCGGCATCCCAGTCGAGAAGGTCCGGCGACGCGTTGAACAGCTCCACGAGGCCAATCCGATGCTCGGCCTACGCGGCTGCCGCTTGCCCATCAAGTTCCCCGAGATCGGTGACATGCAGGTCCGAGCCATCCTCGAGGCCGCCATCGAGGTCCACAAGAAGGGCAAGACCGTGTTGCCCGAGATCATGATCCCGCTCGTCGGAACCGTCGAGGAACTGAGCTTCCTCAAGAAGCGTGCCCTGGCCGTCGCTGAAGAGGTCTTCAAGAAGGCCGGCACGAAGGTCGAATTCCTGATCGGCACGATGATCGAGATTCCCCGCGCCGCACTCACGGCCGACCAGATCGCCGAGGAAGCCCAGTTCTTCTCGTTCGGCACGAACGACCTCACGCAAATGACCTTCGGCTTTTCGCGCGACGATATCGGCTCGTTCATGCCGACCTATGTCGACCAGAAGATCCTGCCGGTCGACCCGTTCCAGACCCTCGACCAGAGGGGCGTGGGCCAGCTTGTCGAGATGGGCACCGCCAAGGGCCGCAAGGCTCGAAAGGAAAAGCACGGCGAGCATCTCAAGGTCGGTATCTGCGGCGAACATGGCGGCGATCCGGACAGCGTCGTCTTCTGCCACAAAGTTGGCATGGACTACGTGTCGTGTTCGCCCTTCCGCGTTCCCATCGCTCGCCTTGCCGCCGCCCAGGCCGCCCTTGCCGACGGCAAGGCGATCAGCCGCGACAAGTGACGATTCCGAGATCGGAATGGGACATGATGTCGAGAAGTAGTTTGAGACCGTCCGGGCATTGCCCGGGCGGTCTTTCTACGCGCGGAGCGGGGGGGGGTTGTCTGGCGTCTAGAATTCGCGTGGACATTCCCGATGATCAAAAGTCGAGGTGATGATGGCGACCGAAGATGCAATCAAGACCGACAAGTCATCAAGTTTCGGTGCCAGCCGCAACAGAGACGGGGCCACAAGCGACGGCTCAAAGGAGCAACGCCGCCGCGAATTGATCCTCTTATTGATCCTGGCCTCGGTGCAGTTCTTCAGCATCGTTGATTTCATGGTGGTCATGCCGCTGGGGCCGCAGCTCCGGCGGACCCTGGGTATCAATCCGTTTCAGTTTGGCTTGATTGTCTCCTCATACACGCTGAGCGCGGGAGTTGCCGGGCTGCTGGGGTCGTCTGTACTGGATCGCTTCAGCCGCAAACAAGCGTTCCTGAGCCTGTTCCTCGGCTTTCTGGTTGGCACGGCGCTTTGCGGGCTGTCTTTCAATTACATGACGCTCCTATTGGCGAGGATCATTACCGGGGCGTTCGGAGGGATCCTGGGAGGCATGGCGCTGGCCATCGTGGGTGATGCATTTCCCGAGGAGCGCCGCGGACGGGCCACTGGAGTCTTGATGTCGGCATTCGCGCTGGCGTCGGTGGTCGGCGTACCCATCTGCATAGAAATCGGTACACGATTCGGGTGGCATGTTCCCTTTCTGACTCTGGCTGTGGTCGGCGTTCCGTTCTTGATCCTCGCATTGCGCGTGTTGCCGCCGCTTCGCGATCACCTGGACGGCCGGGTACATTCCCACCCTCTGGCACAGCTTCGCGAGACGTTCAGCCACGCGAATCATCTTCGTGCCTTCGCCCTGACCTTCGCTATCATGCTCGGAGGCTTCTCCATCATCCCCTACATCAGCCTCTACCTGGTGGGCAATGTGGGCGTGACCGAGAAGAATTTGACATGGGTTTACGTGACCGGGGGTTTGCTGACGCTGATTGGAGCACCTGTGATCGGCCGGCTCGCTGACCGATTCGGCAAACTGGTTGTCTATCGAGTTGTCGCGTCAATCGCCGCCTGCATGATGATCGCAGTCACGAACCTCAGCCCGGTGCCGCTGATCGTGGCGGTTGGGGTGACCGGCCTGCTCATGTTAAGCAACGCCGGACGAATGGTGGCGGGGTTGGCGATTGTGACCGGCTCCGTCGAGCAGCGCCAGCGCGGGGGGTTCATGAGCGCCAATTCCGCGGTCCAGCACCTGGCTTCGGGCCTCGGCGCGTTCATCGGGGGCAAGATCATCACCTCGACGGAGAGCGGTGTCCTGTCGCATTTTGGCAGGGTCGGGATCATGGCCGTGGCGGCCACGGTGCTCACGCTCTGGCTGGCCGGCCGGGTGCGCTCCGCGGAGTCTTTCCGCTTGATGCACAGGAAGATGACCGACGCAGTTCAAGCGGATGTCTCTTCCTTACGGTAGTGACCGATCACACTCTCAACGGCCCTCCGCCAGCGCTCCAGGGCTCTGGCCCGCCATGCGTAATTTCGAGCGGGAGTAAACGTGTGGCCGCCTAGCTCGAGAAGCTCCAGAGCGCTGGTACGATCGTTCCAGAGCCCGACGCCCAGGCCGGCCAGGAGTGCAGCCCCCAGCGCTGTCGACTCGCTCTGCGGGCTGCGGCGAACGGGCTGGCCCAGCACGTCCGACTGGAACTGGAGAAACGCATCCGACCGTGCCATTCCGCCGTCCGCACGCAGTTCGGTCAGTGCAGAGCCAAGGTCGTCCTCGATCGCCTCGATGAGATCCGCGATCTGAAAAGCGACACCTTCCAGGGTCGCTCGAGCAATGTCGGCCAGGGATGTTGCCCGGGTGAGCCCGAAAAGCGTGCCCCGGGCCGCAGGTTGCCAGTGTGGAGCGCCCAGCCCCGTGAGCGCGGGAACGAAGGTGACGCCACTATCTGGATCGCCAAGCAGGGCCATATCGCCAATCTGCGGAGCGGCACCGATGGCCTTGAGACCATCGCGAAACCACTGCACCGCCGCGCCCGCGATGAACACGCTCCCCTCGAGAGCAAACTGCGCGGGCTCGTCTCCCAGCGAGGCTGCGCGCGTCGTGATCAATCCGCGCCTGGAATGAACAACTTTGGGGCCCGTATGAGCCAGCAAGAACGCACCGGTCCCGTAGGTGCACTTGAGTTGCCCCGGCGCCAGGCATCCTTGCCCGACGAGCGAGGCCTGCTGATCGCCGGCCACGCCGGTGATCGGAATCCCGTCGGGAAGATAGTCCAGCCCGTGAGTGACACCGAAATCGCCCGCACTCGGTCGAATCTCCGGCAATAATTGGCGAGGAACGTCGAATACGTCACAGAGTGTGTCTGCGTACTGACCCGTTTCCAGGTCCATGAGCAAGGTCCGCGATGCGTTGGTGACGTCGGTCAGATGCTCACGGCCCCCGGTCAAGTGCCAGATTACCAGGGTATCCACGGTCCCCGCGGCCAGCTCGCCCCCTTCTGCCCGGGGGCGAGCCCCGGGGACATTGTCGAGAATCCAGGCCATCTTGGTTGCCGAGAAATAGGGATCGAGAACCAGCCCGGTGCTTTGAGTGATCCATTGCCGCTGGCTGTGTAATCGTTCGCAGGTCGGAGCCGTTCTCCGATCCTGCCAGACGAGAGCCGGCGCGATGGGCCGGCCGGTCGCCCGCTCCCAAAGAATCGTCGTCTCCCGCTGGTTGGTCAACCCGATTGCCGCAACCTGATCTGCCTTGACTCCGGCGTCGAGCAACGCCAATGTCACCTGAGAACCTACAGACCCAATGAGCGCATCGGCATCGTGTTCAACCCAACCGGATCGAGGATAACTTGGCAACACCTCGGTTTGACCCTGGCCGACTGGCTGCAACCTTGCATTATACAGCACTGCCCGCGTGCTGGTGGTTCCCTGGTCGATAACCAGAAGATGGTCGCGTGCCATAACGTCCTCCCCGCTGATTAGAATGGTTGATTGCTGAAGGATACTGACTCAAACCGAGGTAAACCATGGACAAGACGACGATCTATGAAATGCTCGGTTTCGCCCTGGCGTTCCTGGGCGTCGGTATCGGTTACTTCGCGATTCACTTCGGAATCCGGCTCGAGAAAACCAAGCGAGAGCTCGAGCACAAAGAACGGATGCGCGCTTTGGAGCTAGGCCGGAGCCTACCCGGAGATGTTCCGTGGCTCTCCCCATTGCGCCGGTTTACTGATTGCGGCGGCCGTACCCATTGGAGCCTTCGCCTCTGCGTTGCTGGCCAGCCTGGCTCTCGGCTATAAGGAAGCGCCTTGGATGATGGCCGGCGCCGTCAGTCTTTTCGCCGTCGTCTGCGGCACGGTGGTCACCAGCCTTGCCTTCACCCGGCAGCCTCACGACCTTCAACACAACGCGGGCTCGGCGGCCAAGGAGCAGGTCGAAGACGACGCCTATGACGTCGTCTCGGCGCGGGGATGAAATCTGGCCGTGCGGGAATCTCTCACTGTAAGAAAGAGGCGAGCAATGGATGAAGGTGTGATTATCCCCTTGGCGGGCATCATGATGCCGGTGGTTCTGGTGCCGACAATCATCTTCCTTGTGCACCGCCAGAGGAAGCGTGAGTGGCATCACCAGGAGCGATTGCGCGCTCTGGAGATGGGCCAGCCGGTACCTGGTCGCGAGCGGGCGCTGGGTGGAGGAAGTGTGACCGCGATCGGGGCGGGTGTTCCGGTGGCCGCGGTGGTAGCAGCCTGGCTGACCACGATCAGCATTCCCCACTCCCACCAGGATTACATAGCGATCATTTCGGTTGCGTGGGGATGCGCGTTCCTCATCAGCACCACTGCCTTGATCACGAGCCTGGTTCTGGGAATCATGCTGCTGCGCTCAAACAAGCCGGTCGACCAGTTCACGAGCGTGAAGCCGGTGTACGAGCCGGATGCCTTCGATGTGGTCTCCAGCCGCGGCTGAGCGAGTACGGGTTCCGTCGAGACGCGATAGGCCCGCCGCAGCCCACACAGCCATGAGCGGCTCGATCGGAATGTGGAACCGGGCAGAGACGATCGTCAACGCATGGAAGATTGAGATCAAGACCGCCGTCGCAACTGTCGGACGCAGATTCCCGCGGACGTCGCTTGAGGCCGACGCCAGCCCGAGCAGGGCGGCGACCGTCAGCGCCAGGTGGCTCAGCCGGTATGCCCCTACGCGCGTCTTGGGATTGGTCTCATCGAAAAGCCAGAAATACCGAAGCCGGCGCAGGCAAAGCTGCCAGTACCTACCCGGTCGGTCGCGTAACTCCTTGATGGCCCGCCGGAACAAGATCCGCGACCGCTCCGGCTCGGAGACCGAGCCCAGAAGTTTACGATCGTTGGCTGTCAACGCAATATCGTCGATGTAGCCGGCCTCGTGCCGAGCGGCCCAGAGACTGCGATTCAAGGCTGCCAGCCCGGTACCGGACTTCCCCTGTTCCAGAATCTTCTCGACGCTGCCGCGGACGACCTTGTCGGTACCTTCACTGAGCGCGCAGTTGCCCTGCCAGAACGCGTAGCCGAAAGTGCTCTTGATCGCCACGAACTCGCCGTGAACGAGAAAGTTTCTGACCAGCCAGGGTGTGATCCCCGCGGCTGCGATCATGAAGATGATGACCGCGAGATAGCCTGTGCGAAGGAACGAGACTTTTCGCGCGGTTGAGCCTTGCAAGATGGCCCAGACGATGCCCGCCGCCGACAGGGCGAGAATCGGATCGCAGAGGATCGAGGCCGCGAGCAGACACCCGGTCGCAACCGCGTCCCGCGTGCAGTCACGTGTTCCTGTTCTCAAGGCAAGGACCAGCGTCCACGTCAGAAGCGTTGCGGCGAAGCTGGCCACCTGGACGTGGGTCGCGGCGTAGATCAGCGTGGGATGGACCGCCGTGATCAAGCCTGCGGCCATGCTCACCGCGGGGCGGCCTGGCGCGACCTGCCGAGCCAGGCGAAGGACGCCCAGCACGAGTAGACCTCCCAGGACCGCCTGACCAAGCTCCAGGATCAGCAGGGCCGACGGCGCTTCGACCCCCCCAACCGCATAGGCCAGCATCACCAGCGCCGGGTAAAGTGGCGCCTGTTGAGAGGTCGGCCCCTGCGCGCCCAGGAACTGGATGGAAAAGCCTCGTCCGGCCAGGAGATTCGCGGCGATCTCGCCGTGCTCGTAGGTGCTCCGCGGAACATGGTGGCTCTGCAACGCCAGCACCGCGGCCGATCTGAGGACAATCGCCAGCAAGGCGATCGCGGCATCCAGCCGGTCCTGGCGGTCCCTCATGAGTCGCCTCTCCACGGGCGCGGCTTCCAGGCCTGTACGAAATGTGCGGGTCATCGACCGTGAAAAAGGGAAACACCCCACACGCGGACTCGCAGATTCTGGGAAAAGCGCGCAAACTGGTCAATGCGGATCTGTGTGGACACCAGCGAGGCCCGTCTTCATGAAAGTTCGCTTTTTCCTGGAGCCGCTCGAGGAGAGGCAACTCCTCAGTGCACTGTCGATTTCGGCTCATTCTCGGATCGAGTCCGTTCGCCCACGCGTTGCGCCCTCCCATGAAACGGCTTCTCTGGCCGTTCGTTATGCCACGGGCCGCACGGCAATGGACTCCGCCACCTTGCCCACGTCGTTCCTAGCCTATCGGATCACGAATCCCTCGATCAGCCCGGTCAATTTGACGCCTCCCTTCGGCCAGGCGCTCGTGCAGAACGCGCAGCCCGTACCTGGGCAGACTTATAACGTGCTCTACGTTGCGGTGAAGAACGGAACTGCGCAGACGTTCACGGCGAGCAACGGCTTTCAGGCAAGGCTCAGTAATCAGGCCAGGTCGCTGGTTTTTCCAGTACTGACGGGAGCTCAGGAGTGGAAGCCGGGCCAGTGGATTATCCTTTACGTGCTGACCAAGAAGTACTATCCCGTACCGCCGGTGCAGGGCGGGTTCGTGCTCAATCTGGGCGGCCGGATCTCCACGCTCGTACCGGGTCCTTCGGGAATTTTCCTGAGGCTGACATATAATCCCGCAACTTTCGCGCGGACTCTCGACTCGATCGTCGCGTACGGTCAGGGAGCCCAGGGAGGAGCGGGTCCAAAGTATGGACTGCCCGACACCGCGATTTACGCGATCGTTGCGGCGGCGACCAGGCGGAACGATTTCGGCGGGCATTTCTAGCGAAAGACGATCGATGCGGCGACTGGCCGAGGATCTTGAGTTGCTGGATGGCTTTCCCCCGTTCAGCTTTAACATCTACCTGATGGGTGGGGTGCTGGTTGACGCGGGTACCCGGTTTGCGTTCAGTAGAATCGGGCGGCAGCTTCGCGGACGTCGTCTGACAGCACATGTCTTGACTCATGCCCACCCCGATCACCAGGGCGCCAGCCACGCGATCTGCGAGTCTCTGGATTTGCCTCTCTGGTGCGGGGCAGCCGACGCGCCGGCGATGGAAACGGATGGCGAGATCATGGCCCGGATGCCGCCTCACTGGCTCACTGCAACCATCGGCCCTCACTGGGTGGGTCCGCCCCATCCCGTGTCACGGCTCCTGCGGGAAGGCGATGAAGTCGGGGGGTTCCGGGTACTCGAGACGCCGGGACATACGGCCGGACACATCTCATTCTGGCGCGAGCAGGATCGGGTGCTGGTCATGGGAGATGTCCTGGCCAATATCCATATCTGGTGTGGAATCCCACGTTTACGCGAACCGCAGCGGATCTTCTCGATCGATCCTGAACAGAATCGCCGGTCGGCCGTTCGCCTGGCGGAACTGGAGCCTCGGCTCGCTTGCTTTGGCCACGGCCCTCCGCTTCGAAATCCTCAGCGCCTGCTCAAGTTCGTCAGCCATTTTCCACGCTCGAGCGAACCGGCGTTCTAGTCATCGCTGCTCCGATTCTCATGATTCCCTCAGGTCCCTGGCTCACGAACGCTCCGCTTGACGAGCTTGTGTTCGTGGCTCCTGGCGGGTTGGGGTTGCCGGAATCGGGCTGCCAGCTAGAATCTCCCCGCCCGGTTGAGCCGGGTGGCCTGGTCTGGCCTCCGGGAAGAGGGTTTCGTCGATCGAAATTCTGAAATGGCGAGGAAGGTTCGGCGAGTGACGCGTCTGTTCACACGCAACTTGATCGTGGGTTTGCTGCTTGCCCTGGGCCTCGGCCTAGCGGCCTCGGCGGTCATGAACCGCGACATCTGGCTCGAAAAGCGGGTGCAGGTGATTTTCCCGGGGCAGCTCGTGCGCGGGGCCTGGCAACGGCCCGGCCCACTCCGAAGAATCATCAGTCGCGAGGCGATCAAGACAATTGTGACGCTGACGGCAATCAACTCCTCCGATCCCAAGTTCCGCGACCAGATCGAAGTGGTCCGGGAAACCGGAGTCCGCTGGGTGGTGGTCCCCATGCGAGGCTCGCGTGCAACGCCCGAACAAATGGCGCTTGCCGCTGACTTGCTCGCCGACCCTGCCTGCCAGCCGGTCTTTTTTCACTGTGTCGCGGGCCATCATCGCACCAGCCTGGCGCATGCCGCCTATCTGATCCGTCATCGGGGATATACGGCCGATCAGGCATGGCAGGCGGTCTCAAGCCTTCATTGGGCTCGGCCCGATTCACTGGTGGACCGCAATGACCGGTTTCTGATCGAGGAGTTTGCCAGAGTCCAGCGCTCGCTGGCTCCATCGCGCGAACAGGGTGTCTGGGAGATTGGTCATGAAGCTGGGCCGCATGCGACGGGGCAAGTGGTTCGCAATCCTGGTGATGCTGCTTCTGGCGTTTCCCACGACATGGATCGGCTGGAATCAGGCGACGTACAACTTCGCGATTCTTCAGCCAGCCCGGGTGTTCCGGTCGGGACAGATGAGCCAAAGTGCGCTGCGGCAAACCCTTCGTGAATACCACATCAAGACCGTCTTGAACCTCCGCGGTCCAAACCTCAAGGAGTCGTGGTATCGCAAGGAAATCGCCGCCACGCTGGCAGCAGGTGCCACGCAGGTGGATGTGTCGCTGTCGTCATGCGTGTGGATGTCTCGCGTCCAGCTTCGTACACTCATACGCGTGCTCGATACTTGCGATTATCCTTTATTGATCCACTGTGCATGGGGTTCCGAGCGAACCGGCCTGACCGCGGCGGTCGCGGAGTTGCTTTCACCCAGTCGTACGCTTGCCGATGCCCGCCGCCAGCTCGCACTCCGGTTCTTGTTCGTCCGCCTGGGTGATGGCAGAATCATGGCGGAGTTTCTCGATCAATACGAGAACTGGCTTCTCGCGAGACACCAGGAACACCGTCCCGACATCTTCCGGCAATGGATCGCCGACGGCTACGTGCCCGGTGAACCGAACCGCGAGGAATGGCCGTATGACCCATATCCGATGGTTGTGGTGACGCACCCGTACGGGCCGGAGGAGCAAGCCTCGCCGAGGAACATGTACTCGATGACACCACCAGAGACGATCAAACGATAAGCGAACGAACGGCCTTCCGGCGCGGTAAGGAGATGCTGCGGACCATGAGCAACAGTCATGAGTTGACGATTCGCGTCCGTTATGCCGAGACCGACCGCATGGGCTTGCTGCACCACGCCAACTACTTCGTCTACTTTGAGATGGGGCGGACCGAATTGCTTCGTCAGCGCGGCCTGACTTATCGTGAAGTCGAAGACGCCGGGCATTACCTTGTGATCATCGACATCGGCTGCAAGTTCAAGCGTCCGGCCTACTACGATGATCTTCTCACGCTCAAGACGACGGTCGGGAAAGTCACGCACGTCAAGATTATTCACAACTACGAGCTCTACCGCGACTCGGTGCTTCTGGCCGAGGGGCACTCGACCCTGGCTTGCGTGGACAGGGACGGGAAGCCGCAGGCACTCCCGGAGTTCCTCCAGTAAGACGGCCATCTCTCTCAGCTCACCGGTTTCGCTCTCGCGAGAGGCGGAGAGTCTTCTCGTGTTCCGAGCGCTTCACCTGAGAGGCAACAATGAGTACAAACGAAGTCTTGACATCCCGAGCTTCGACACCGGAGCCTTGATTAGCAGGGACGACAACTTCATAGCAGACTCCGGACGAACTGAACGCCCTGGTGAAACCGCCGACGATGCCTTCACAACATCGGAAGTATCCTTCCCCCGACTCAGCGCTCCGGTTGGGGTCGCTGGACGTGCTCATCCTTGCGGCGTGGTGCGGATTGGCCGCCGGGGAGTTGGAAGTCCTCGCGAAGGTCGGTTACCGCTACCTGAGCACAACGAACCGGCTGTACCTGATGACCCGGCATTTTGTGTGGCTCATTCCCACGGTTGACTTCTTGTTTTTTGTCGGGATCGGTGGGTTGCTGGCTCTGGCCATGAAGCTCTGGCCGAGGTCGGTGGGCTGGTTGAGTAGCCGGCTCATCGTGGTGCTGACCATCTGGCCGACGCTCCTGGTGGTTGGAAGGCAGATTCATCCCGCGGCATGGCTCGTTCTCGCCATGGGAATCGCGTTCCGCCTGGGTCCGCTGCTCGAGCGGCATCAGGTCGGCTTGCGTCGGTGGTTGGTCTGGAGTTTTCCGGTGCTGCTGGGAATGGTGGCGCTCCAGGCGGGCGGGATCTTCGGAGGCGATCGATACAAGCAATGGCAAGAAGCAAGCCGTCCCTTGCCTCCCTCGAATGCTCCCAACGTGTTGCTGGTCGTGCTCGACACCGTACGCGCGGATCATCTCAGTCTCTATGGCTATGAGCGTTCGACGAGCAAGACTCTGGAACGGCTGGCCAAGCAAGGGGTGCGATTCGATCGCGTCCGCGCGGCGGCTCCGTGGACTCTGGCCTCGCACGCGACCTTGTTCACAGGGCACTGGCCTCACGAGCTGGCCGTGAAATGGATGTGCCCGATCTCGGACGCCTTTCCCACGCTGGCCGAGCATCTGGGAGGTCTGGGTTATGCCACGGCGGGCTTCGTGGGAAATACCTTTTACTGCTCGTACGATACAGGTCTCGCCCGAGGCTTCACGCATTATGATGACTATGTGGTTGGAAAGATCGATGCGATGCGGACGGTGCACCTGATCGATCTTTCGCTCAAGGCCGTCCCGCAGATCGGCATGATTCTGGGCGGCTTGTTGCCGCTGGTTCCGTCACAGTCCCTTCAGGAGTTAATGCTGAGGCAGATCGCGTTTCCCGATCGCAAGTCTGCCGATGTGGTGAACCGCGAGTTCCTCACCTGGCTGTCCGGCCGGTCCGAACCGCGACGGCCGTTCTTCGCATTCCTGAATTACGCGGACGCCCATGCGCCTTATGTGCTGCCGCCGAACTCCACCTACCATTTCGGCAATGTTCCACCCAGCGAAAGTGATTTTCTCTTCTTGCTGCAAGGTTGGTTTCAGGTAGACAAGCGAATGCTTTCACAGCAAGGCAAAGCGCTCGGTCGTGATTCCTACGACAACTGCCTGGCCTACCTGGATGAGCGGCTGGACGACCTGTTCAAGGAGCTGGAACGGCGGGGCGTGCTTGATCAGACCCTGATCGTCGTGACCGCTGATCATGGCGAGGGACTGGGCGAGCATGATCTGTTTGATCATGGCGAAAGCCTCTACGCCACGGAGATCCGGGTTCCTCTGCTGATGGTTTTGCCGGCGACGCAGCGGGGACCAGGTGTCGTGAGCCAGACTGTCAGTCTTCGCGATCTGCCCGCCACGATCGCCGAGCTTGTCGCTCCAGGTCGGACGACGTCATTCCCTGGCCGGGCCATGACGCGGCTATGGCGGCATGAGACCCCCGGGGAGGCAAAACCCGATGCTGGAGACGTCGTAATGTCCGAACTGGCGGCTCCCAATCCGATCAATCCCAACCAGGGGCGTTCTCCGGCAACCAGGGGCGGACTGGTCAGCCTGGCTGATGGCCAGTTCGTTTACATTCGCAATCAAGGGGACGGCGGCGAGGAACTATTCGATGTGTCCGATGATGCTCGTGAACTGACGAACTTGCTGCTCAATCCCCTGCGAGCTGAGGTCGTGCACCCCGTCCTGCAACGATTCCGGACGAGAATGGATCAGCTCAAGCTCGCTCCGTGATGTCAAAGAGCAGGAAGCGGGACCGTCACAGGTCCCTTCACAATCAACCCAACGAGTGCGCTCGGACTTGCCTCTCCGCCGGGATGATCGTCACATTTTCGCATGGACTGCGGCCTGGTCTCAGGGAAAACCGGTCAACTCGGTTTGTTACACAGATTTTCAAAAAAAAGCAGTCGAATCCATTGACTGTAGAGAACATGGACGGCACGATAGGGGTCATCCAACCGAATCAGATTCAAACGAATTCTTCCATCTACCGGCCTCTTGGGGGTCGTGTGTGGAGAATGCGTCCACGGCGCAACCGAGCTGCACGCCTTGATTGATTTATCTGGCTCCGGGTGAACTTCTCACAGGTGCCATGTCACACCTGAGCATCCTTCAGGACTTCAGGACTTAATAGACAGGCAGTTGTCCGAAACTCGACGAAATCATTCCAGGCAAAGCTGCCTGCACGAGTTCTTATTGTTAAGTACGTGTTTACGTCTGCAAGCATGATCACTAGCGATTTGGGTGTTCTCTCATGTTTTCTTTGCGGTAGCGCCTCGCGGACCCACAGAAAACACACAGACAATTCTCGTGAGGCTTTTCCTAGGGGAGATCTGGTTAGATGCGACAGTTCAGGATTGCATTGCTTGGGGCGTTCCTCCTGAGCGCAGTGGCGGGTGTGTGTGGAACCATGAGCGGCTGCGACAGCGGCACCGATGTTTCGCAGACAACAGCCTCTCCGGAAGCCAAGAAGGCCGACGCGAAAATCCAAGATGGCATGAAGGAATTCATGCAGGGAAAGCCCAAGACAAAGCCCCAGAGATGAGACCACAGCAGGCTCGGATGTCTGCACCATGTTCAATCACGCTTGAGCTTCTCAATGCGAAGAGTGGATTGATGTCTGGATTCCCAAAGTGATGATCCATCCCTGTGATCAGGTTCCCCGAGTCTTGCCTCGAAAGTACTGGCGGGTTTTTCAATCGTTCTGTTCATTCCGCCCTTCTCGTTTTTTTTGTGAATTGAGGTCGCCATGATCAGAGTTCGTCGCCGTGCCTTCACTTTGATCGAGCTGCTGGTGGTCATTGCCATCATCGCAGTCCTGATCTCGTTGCTCCTCCCTGCGGTCCAGTCAGCCCGCGAGGCGGCACGTCGTGCCCAGTGCACCAACAACCTGAAGCAGATCGGGTTGGCGATGCACAACTACCACTCGGCCGTCGGCACTTTCCCGATGGGGAATACGATCGCCTACGCCTACGTGGGTTCTCAGACAACCTGGGGCACCTTCAGCGCTCACGCTCTGATGCTGCCCTACCTGGAACAAACTCCGCTCTACAACTCCTGCAATTTCAACTGGAATATCTGGTACGGCACCGGGGCGCCTATCAATTCGACGGTCTGGAATACGAAAGTGAACGCATTCCTTTGCCCCTCGGATGGCAAAGCGGGATCCGACCATCTGAATAGCTACTACGCCTCGTTCGGGACCGGCACGAATCCATGGTCGAGTTCGACGAACGGCATCTTTCCGATAGAGAATTCCGCGTACAGTATTGCCACGGTCACCGACGGCACCTCGAACACGATCGCGTTCGTGGAGGGCCTTGTCGGCGATTTCAACGTACTGAACACTCCCTGGCGTCAATATGTCTCGGGCGTGCCGGGCAGTGTTCCGAATAACATGTTGCTTTACGATGCCCGCACGAGTCTTGCGGCGGTATTCCAATTCGCCCAGAATTGCGTGACGGCGGTCCAGACCACCCCGGGGTCGAATAATGATCGTGGTTACCGCTGGCAGACCGGCTCGCCGGGCCTGACGATGACCAACATCATTATCACGCCGAATTCACAGCAGTACCAGTTCTCCGGCTGCCGATGGGATTGCGCCGCCACATGTGGTGTGGACTTCGGCCATCTTCACGTGCCCAGCAGCCTGCACCCGGGAGGCGTCAACGTCTTGTTCGCCGACGGCTCGGTCCGCTTCGTCAAGAGCTCCGTCGCGCAGCAGACCTGGATGTCGCTGGGCTCGAAGGATGGCGGCGAGGTCATCTCCTCGGATAGCTACTAAACCTTGGCACTGACCAGCCTTGAAGGCTTCGCCGTAGAACAGCCAGTGCCGTGAAATGCGATTGAGCAGTCAAGTGGGCCAACCACTTTCCCATGACACCGGGAAGTGGTTGGCCCGTTCGCATTGACATGGGTTTACACGGGCGCAAACCTCGTGCTCCAGCGTCGCCGGTATCCAGGAAACACCTACGAAAACGAACCGTCGCAGGGGACTCATCGCTTATCCTGAACCGGCGTGCCGAAGAAAGCCTCGGCCTCGGCCAGGATTGAGTGAAGGGCTGTTTCGGCCTCGGCCTCGGACATGCCGATCAGCTTCCGCGCCAGCTCGAGCTTCTGGTGCTCATCCTCCGAGATGACCTTGTTGGCCACTGCCCGACGGATCACAAAGAGGAATTCCTCGCGCTGGCGATCGGCGATCCATTCCGGCTGGAGTTGAAGCGCGTGAGCCTCGGTCATCAGCTCGTGCCACCGCGGCTGCGAAGCGGGCAGTTCATCGAGGATCCCCCGCAGCTTCTTTTGCCACTGAGTACGATCGAAAGCGGAATAGTTCGTGCCAGCCGCTTCCACGGTGGACGGGCCCTCTTCGGCCTGGCCGGCGGCGTCAGAGTCTGCTTCGGTCTCAGCCCCGGTCTCGTCGTCTTCGAGACCCCAGGCGGCGCAGATGCGCTGTCGTGATTCCTCACTGGCCCCCGCGTGCGATGCGTGGGGCAGCAGACGCTTCAAAGCATTGAAGAAACCCATGGCTGACCTCCTCGATCGATCGGGGTCTTGCGTGGTCGAATCCTCTGGCAGGCGGCCCTGGTTTTTCACTTGGCCTTCGATCCTGTCACACTGCCGGTTGCCTGGCCGGCACTGGCTGCGGACTGTCCGGTTCCTTGAAAATGCTGGAAGACCGCGCGAGCGACCTCGGCACAGAGCACGTTCCCGGCGTTTTCCGGGACCCACCGTGTGTCTTCATTCTCGCACGTGAGCACACAAAGGGCGACGGGCCCCTCTGGACATTCCATGATTCCCGCGGCGGTCCGCGCATTGGACACGCTCCCCGTCTTGAACGCGATTCGTGTTCCAGCGGGCAGAAAACGGGGAAACTTGTCCCGGTCGTCGCAGGCGCAGATGCTCGAGCATCGCGGCACTGGCTTGAGGACCCACCAACCTTTGAAAATGAAGCTCCTCGCAGAGCCGGATCATCTCGCTGGCGGTGGTGCTGCCCAGCCCGAACTGCTTGCTTCGTTCCGGGAAGACCGAGGTCTCGCGCCGGAAGACCTTGGAATGGATCTTGGTGTTGCGATAACCCATGGCCTCCATCGTCGCCGCGGTCGCTCCGATGCCGATGGAATCGAGCACCAGGTTGGTGGCCGTATTGTCCGAGAACGCGATCATCAGCCGGATCGCGTCCCGCAAGGGAAACGTTGTGCCGGCGGAAAAGTGAGCCGTCAGAACGCCCGATCCAGGCACCTTGTCCTCCTTTTTCAAGGTCATCCGTGCGTCGAGATCGATCTTCCCCGCCGCTGCCTGACGGTACGCTTCAATCATCACCGGAAACTTGATCAGGCTGGCGGTGGGCATCACCTCGTCAGCGCAATGCCGGAAGTTCTCGCCGGTGCGCAAGTTCTTGACCGCGACGGCAACCTTGCCTTTGTGAGACCGAATCAGCGGGTCGATCCGCGCGGCCAAACCGGCAGACAACTTGCTACTGGCCGCGTCCGGTTCGCTCGGCGATCGCCTGGTTGCCGACCATGGTGAGCAGCACCACCCAGCATATTCGCAGTCCCTTCAAAAGGCTCGGTGCAATCGCTGCCGGAAGACTCACGTTTGTCGCCGGTCGAAATGATCGTATGGGACGGAGCATTGGGATTCCCCCGCGGAACGATCTGGTTCCTTGGTCCGTGACCGTGCATTGTCGCATGTGGGCTGATGCCCACCAAGGGAAATTGCTCGCTCATCGGCGAGGCATTCCCTGCCTTGATGATCGTTGACTCTCCGTTTTCGAGACACCCTGCCATCTGGTAAAACGATGAAGTCGTCGTCGGACGCGATGCCAACACAGCGGACCTTGATCGTGGTGGACCCCGTCGATGCAATGTGCGACTCGAAGAGCCTCGATTCTGGCGATCCTGAGCCTGGGCGGGCTACTCCCGCATGCGGTTGCCGCGGATGACGCGCCCGTTCCGGGACAGAAACTGGAGCGGCGGGGCGATGAGATCGTCGTCTGCGGACAGCTCTACCACACCACGGCCCCCGTCGTGTTATGGATGGATCCCGGCGGCTATGATGCCTATCGACTCGAGCGGAGATTCGTACCGCTGGACCAGGCGGCGACGCCTCCCCGCGATAAGCCCGGGCGGCCGCCGGCAAATCGCTTCAGTCTGCGGCGAAAGGGTCTCAGCGATGCTGAGATCGAACGGGTTCGGGGCGGCGGCTGGGACCTTGCCACATTGCAAAAACTGGTTGACCAGTTCGTCATTCATTTCGATGCCCGGGGAACGAGCAGAGGTTGTTTTCGAAGTCTTGCACGATGTTCGAGGACTGAGCGTTCACTTCATGCTCGACCTGGACGGCACCATCTACCAGACGCTGGACCTGAAAGAACAGGCCTGGCATGCCACCATCGCCAATGGCCGCTCGATTGGCATCGAGATCGCCAATATCGGCGCGTATCCCGCAGGCGCGCCGAACCCGCTCGATCGTTGGTATCACCGCGAGGCAGGGGGCCTGGTGCGCATCGTCTTTCCCGATCCCGGGGAGCGGTTCAGCCTGCGCCAGAACGCGGCCGTGTTGCGTCCCGCGCAGACCAGTCCGTGACGGGCACGATCCAGGGCCAGTCGCTCGTGCAATACGATTTCACCGACCGGCAGTACGAGTCTCTGATCCGGCTCACAGCGACCCTTTGCAAGCTCTTCCCCAAGATCCGCTGCGATTATCCCCGCGACGCAACCGGGGCGCTTGTCCGGGCCAGGCTTGCCGATGGCGAACTGGAGCGATACCAGGGCATTTTGGGGCACTACCACGTGCAGACTAACAAGGTTGATCCTGGCCCGGCATTTCAGTGGGACCGGTTCATCGCAGGGGCTCAGGCCAGGCTTCGCCAGTAACAAGGCGTGATGCGTCTCGGCCGGGCAATCCTCATTGCGGCGTGGAGGCGTCATCCTCGGAGGATTCGGGGCCGCGAGTCACCTGTTCATTTCCCAGTTCGAGTCTCCGGTCGCCATGGACCCAGACAATCTCATCGAGCGCCAAATCGCTGCGGAAAGCCCAGCTTCGCAAGGCTTTTCCGAGTCGAATCTGATCCGCTTCACCACGGATCGAGCAATCATAGAGCGGCTCCCAGCCGACGGGAACGTTTCCCGAGTAGCCGTTGACCGTGGGAACCCCAAGTGCGAGTTCGGCCCACATGGCATCGAGATGGTCGTTCCAGTTGGGAAGCCCCGCGCGAGAGGAACTGTGGAAAAACGCCCGAGCGTGTCCTGTCGTTTCCGCACGCTTGACTCTTGCCGCAATCAGATCCACGCGCTTGCGCGTCTCGAGCTTATCGTACGTCGTGGTCGATATCCCTTGCTCAAGCAGACAAAAGACTCCCAGGGGCACTGCATATTTCCAGGCTCGCCTCGCTGTGCACCACTCCCAGAACAATGCAAATCCGATCGACAGGGGAATCAGCAAGAGCAGGACCGCACGTGCGGGGACGCGGATTGCCCCACCAGCGGGAACGTAAGCATAGATGTACTTCCATAACACCAGGCTGCCCGGCGAAAACACGAGAAAAGCGACGGTCGCCGCGACCAGAATACAGAGACGTGGCGGGATGATCGTTGGGGACTTTGCTTTCGAAATGGCCAGAATGGCCAGGGTACTGGCGCAACCCCATGCCAGGACGAGCGGCCTGTCGAAAAACGAGCCGAGCATGAGAACGGCCAGTGAAAAGAGTCCTGTGAGGCCAAATAACGTTGTTCTCATGCCAGGAAGCAAGCAAGCCGCAATCGTGCACGCTATCACAAACGGGCAGACAAGTAGCAGGTTGCTCGCCGGAAACAGGCTTGCGGTCAGCAGGGCGCACAGGGCCAAGGGTGTGAGTATCGATCTGGGTTCTTTCCTCCGGGACCAAACAGCGTGGATGAAGATGGACAGGAGGGTGAGCGCCAGACAGAGAACGATGTCCCTGGGGATGGTTGTCACGACGAGGAATAGAGCCAATCCCGTCATCGCCAGGGTTGTGACGATGCGCTGACCTCGGTGCAACCAGAGCCCGGCGATGCAGAGTAGGGGGGTGACAAGACCCATACCAATGCGGTGCGCCGGCTCGAGGGATCCGAAGCTCAGGAACCACTGATGCCTGGGCATCCAGCCATAGAGCCAGCTATCCGGACCCGAATAGACCCACGATTGGAGGATCGGCGCGGCGAGAGATACCTCCAGCGTCGATCGATAGCCAGTGCTCCTTGCGACCTCGAGGTACCGGACGACCAAGGGCGAGATCAACAGGGCTGGAGCGATCGACGCGAGCCCGATGATCGGAAACTCACGGGAAACGGTTTTGAACATGCCTGGGCGAAAACCGCCATAGATCGAGCTGAGCAAAAGCACGAAGAGCATGGCCAGAACGAGAAACCAGCCCAGGTAGAATGACGAGTAGAACTGGGCGACAATTGCAAGCTCAGCAATGGACCAGCCGACGATTCTCTGTCCCATGGAACGCTCGGACGCCTTGGCCAGCCAGAGGATCGCCAGGACCGCGATGATCGAAAAAAAATGAGGCAGAAGTTGAGGATGTCCGATGTCGGCAACCCGTGGGGCGGCGTAGGCGAACAGGAAACCGCCCATGGCCGATGGCCACTCTCCGAGGTCGAGCTGACGGCGAAGGAGCAGGTAAAACAGGATGTAGTTGACGACGAAACACGTCATGACCCAGAGCTGAAAGGTGGTGTCGGGATGCAGACCGGCCAGCCTGCCGGCCCAGTAAATTGGCCCTGCGCTCAGGAGCGTGTCGGAGAACGCGAGGGCGTGAGGCGCTGGGTAAAAAAACGGCGGGCTCCACAACCGGGCATGGAGAGGAGTGCCAAGCAGCCGCTGGTAACCATGCTCGAGCAGATAGTTAATCAGTCGCGGGTCTTCATGATCGATCTGAATTCGCCGCAAGCCGCTGAACAGCATGGGATGATGGGCGAATAAGATACCCACGATGCACACGCCGAGCGGCCGCCAGAGTCGGCTCCAGATCATGGATCGAACTCCACCCGGTGGCCGCCCGAATGCGGGTATTGATGTGCGGTGCAACCCTGATGACCTGAACTGGCCGGGGACCTCGCCGCGACTCTTCAGTGCGGTCGCAAGTCTTCGCGAGATTGCGGTCTCTCAAATACAATTGGTGGTGTGCTCACGCGCCAATGCTGCAAGAACTTGATCAATTGGTCCAGATCTGGAGAGTGTGCGAGCAATGAAAGAGCACGCGACAACGTCTCAAGGTTGCATACTCACGTCGGCCACTGAAGGAGCCTCGGTCGGTTGATCCGGGATCAATTCAGGTGCCGGCAAGGCATGCGTATTGGCGACGACTCGTTCACCGCGCTTGACTCCGGAGAGCACTTCGTAGTACTCGGGGTCACTGATTCCCAGTTCAACACGCTTCCAGGTCCACGAAGTCGTCTGGCCGGATTGGGGCGCAGTCTGGTGGACAGCGACATAGTGCTTGCCTTCGAACGAGCGAACGGCCTCGATCGGTACGCGGGTGACATTGGTCCGCGTGTCGCACTTGAAGAAAACCTCGGCGGTTAGACCGGGCTTGAGATCATCGTGGCCCTGGTCGATGTTCACCGTGGCGAAGTAGATCCGAACGTCGGAGAAAGGTCCGTTGACGGGCGTCGAGATGGCTGTGATCTCGGCAACCGTTCCCTCCATGAGCCGATCGGGGAAGGCGTCGACCCGGATGGTGGCCCGCTGTCCGGAGCGGAGCTGTCCCATCTTGGTCTCGTTGATGCGCGCCTTGACACGCATCGACTTGGGATCGGGAAGCTGGAAAATCGGCTGGCTCTCGCGAACCGTGACGCCTTCGTCGATCCCCTGCTGCACCATTCCCCAGCCATTGGTCTGATTGATGTAAACGACAATCCCTTCATCAGGGGCTCGGAGTGTGCAGCGGTCAATATTCTTTTGCAGACGATCGCGACGTTGCGTCTCGAGCTGGTAGGACGCCTCCTGGTTTCTACGGTCCGATTCGATCGCCTTGACCTTGGCTTCGAGGGATTTGATGTTCTTGGGACCGGTATACTTTATCAGCCGTTCGAGCATGCCCTCGGCCTCTTCGAGGGCGATGGCCGCCTGCTGATCGTTCAGTTCATCGGCCTTGAGCTGGGCCGCGGTTCGGAAGCCCTTCTTGAACATGTCACTCGACCAGTTGAAATTCCGCTCCGCTCGTTCCTTCTCGATCTTGCAGGTCTGGATGTACTGGCGGACCAGTTGCTGGTCCTGGGGGTAAATGCCGTCCCGGTATTCACGCAGGCTGATGTCCGCAACCTCCATGATCGATTTTGCCTGGTCGACCCAGGCCTTGGCTTTGAGCCACGCACGAGCTGAGCCTGAAGTTCGTCCTCGAACGCCGAAGAGTCGAGCTGGCAAACAAGTTGCCCCTTCACGACCCGGGTCCCCTCGGGAAGAATCGAAATAATCCGTGTTGAGCCTGGTTTTTCGTCTTCCCCCATGCCACCGCCGCCACCGCCCCGGCCCCCTCGACCTCCGCCCCGACCTCCTCGTCCGCCACCACCACCACCACCGCCTCCGCTGCCCGATCCTTGTGACTGGCTGCTATTTGCCGCGGTCGTGGTCGTGCTCTTGGTGCTGGCTCCACGAAGCGGAGTGTGAGGCGTGACAGTGAAACTGAAACTGCGAATCGTCGGCTTCTTCGAGCTGCTGGTTGACCCAGATGACGCCGTTGAAGAACTGCTCGAAGAGCTGCTCCCAGACGAGCCGCTTGCGCTACTACTGCTACCCGACGAACCGCTACCACCGGATGAACCACTGCTGGATGAGCCCGAGCCGCTGCTACCGGACGCCTTTTTGCTTGTCCCTGCCTTCGACTTTGCTTTCGTCGAGGCGCCGCCGCCTTGGCTCCCCCCGCCTGAATCGGCGGAGCCACTGCCGCCAGTGCCACTGGCTTGCGTGCCGCTCGTTCCCGAGCCACTCTGGCTCGAGCTCGAACTACCCGAGCTTCCTGAGCGGTTGGCTCCGGCGGCTCCACTACTGCCGGAAGTCCCGCCCACCATCCCCATCAGAGCTTCTACTTCGCACCGGACGACCCTGTTCGTTGAACTCTCGAGCGTGCCATTCTCGACGACGTATTCAACCACGTCCCCCTGATCTACCTCTACCAAGCTCAGTTCCATGCCCGAACGCTGATCGGCAAGAAACGGTGGCCGATATCCCACATGCCAGGCCCAGTACGATCCACCTACAGCGAGCAAGGCCGTAAGCATCGTCAGATAGCCCAGGACCTTCTGGCGTGACCCGGGACGTTCCAGGATGATCTCACTGCCAAGATTCAGTTGTTTTGGCATAACTATCAGACTCGGGGCTTTGGGAAGGCTAGGCTAAATACACGGTACGAATTCCCATGCGCGAAAACCGGTGGTGCACGGGACGGTCAGAGATCGAGGGACCTGAAGACTTCTTTATTATCGGCATGGAGGACCGGCGGTCAACTTTCCAGCGGCGCAACCTTGTATTATGAGCGCCAAACGAGGCAGGTTGGGCACGGGCTTCATCCCCTTTCGGCCGCTTTTCTCACGTTTTGCCGCTGTTCCACGCCCAAACGACCAGGAAGAAGCGCCAAGTGAGGCAATCCACGGGATTGGCCCAGACGATAGGATCACAAAGGCCGCCAGCTACTTGGTCGTTCGCGTCCAGCCCACTTCCGCGCTGTGAGTAGCCGACTGGCGTGAAGGCGCCCGGACCTGGCGTGCTGATTGGCCCGTTCCTATGCAGGTTTTCTGAACGAACCTGGGCGGTGCGAAAGGCAATTTGGGGATTCACCAAGCAACCCGGCTGTGGAGGTTCCTGCCATTTGAACGGTCCGGTCCGAATGTGGTAGGTTGAGCGGGCGCGCACTTTGCCTGCGAAAGAGGTCGAAGGCATACAACACGCACCGCGGCCTCATGCCGACCGTCACGAGATTTTTCTTCAATCCCGACCAGGAGCGACACCGTGGCTGAATACACCTTGCCTCCGCTGCCATACGATTTTGGAGCGCTGGAACCGCACATCGATGCGAAAACCATGGAGATCCACCATGACAAGCATCACGCGGCGTACATCAACAACTTGAACGCCGCGCTCAAGGACCACCCCGACCACCAAGGCAAGACCATCGAGGCCCTGATTGCTGACTTGAATACCTTGCCCGAAAGCATCCGGACGGCGGTCCGGAACAACGGGGGCGGCCATGCCAATCACTCCTTCTTCTGGCAGATCATGAAGCCGGGTGGTGGTGGTGAGCCGACGGGCGCGATCGCCAGCGCAATCACCAGCGAGCTTGGCGGGTTCACAGCGTTCAAAGAAGCTTTTGCGAAGGCCGGTGCAACGCGATTTGGATCCGGCTGGGCCTGGCTGGTGCTCGGCAAGGATGGCAAGCTTGCGGTGAGCTCGACTGCCAATCAGGACAGTCCTATCATGGAAGGCCTCAAGCCGATTCTTGGAGTTGATGTGTGGGAGCATGCGTACTATCTGAAGTATCAGAACCGCAGGCCCGACTACATCGCGGCGTGGTGGAATACCATCAACTGGGATGAAGTCAACCGCCGATACGCCGCCGCCAAGCAATAACAACCAGGATGTCCGGCCACCGGTCCGTGCGCGGCCGGTGGGCCGGCGAATTGAACGCAACCGCGGATCGCGGTTGTCCAAGATCATTCTTTCCTCATGCGGATCGGCTTGACCGATCGCCCGGGAAGTCTATGATCGGATCATTGGGATCGATTGTTCGCCGGAAGTGCTTTGCATGTCTCGCTGCTCCGGACAGGTTTGGTCCCTTCGAGCCCTGGCGCTTTCCCGGATGGGTAGGCTTTCGCCACGCGCATTTTGCCGGTCACCGGCATTTGCCCGCGAGATTCAGGGTGCTTGTGAGGCTGAACTGGCCTTGCGATTCATCCCCTGGACTCACCGGGGGGTTTTCAAACCAAGGAGGTCACGCCGATGGATCGGCTCAACCGCGGTCTACTGGCGGGCAGAATCATCCTGCCAGTCGCGATCGTCTTTGCTTGCTCTCAGGGCTGCCGAAGTACTCACAGCGAGGTTCCGCCTGGTAAGCCCTATCAGACGACGGGCGAAGCTCCCTCGTCGCTCGGCTTCAGTAACGAGCCTCATCCCAACCTGGCAACCGGGATGGCAAGCCTGTACGGCAACAAGGCCCCCGGCTCCACCTATCAGGATGGACGGGGTGACTCCTCCAACCCGGGAGGGCTGGTGCTCGGAACGCCGACCCAGGGCCCGCCTCTGCTGGGCGCGCCAACGGATAATCAATATGGACCTCCGGGCACTTCCGGCCCAGGTGGACAGGGAGCATCCGCTTCCACTTCGCTGGGAAGTCGCCTTGCTGAAGACAATCCCCTCCGGCTCACAGATGACGGCCAAAGATCCGGATCCCATAGTTTCAGGCTCACCCGGTTCCGCGGGCGGCGCGTATCCCTGATCGGATCGCGAAGTTCTTCTTGAATCAGTTACCTGAGGTGACGCGACGGACATGGGGCTTGGCTCAAAACTGGTTTTCGAGGATGAGCATTGCCTGGGTGTCTTGAAAACGGCAGGCCAGTTCACCCAGGGCTCCTGGGCGCCAACCGGTGAGCAGACGCTGGAGCGGGAGGTTCGCGAATACCTTTGTCCCGCCGACCCGTCATCCGTCTACCTTGGCATCGTTCATCGCCTGGACCGGCCGGTTTCCGGGTTGCTGCTCTGGGCAAAGACTACGAAGGCGGCCCGACGCCTCTCCCAGCAATTCGAGCGCAGAAAGGTCGCCAAGGAGTACTGGGCAATCGTCGAGGGAGTCAGTAGAGATCAACAAACCGAATCGGCGATTGCTGGCCCGACTGAAGAGACTCCCGCGGAAGGTACCTGGATCGATTGGCTGACCCACGCGGGAGTTTCCGGAGTTGTCCGCGCGGTGCCGGCGGGAACCGAGCAATCCCGTCAGGCCGTCACACGATATCGAACGGAGAACTCGTCCGGCCTTGCGCCCGGATATCGCTGGCTCAGACTCTGGCCCGAGACAGGGCGGACTCACCAGCTACGCGTGCAGGCGGCGATCCGCGGATTGCCGATCCTTGGCGACTCCAATTACGGATCCACGAAACAGTTCCCGCAAGGAATCGCGCTTCACGCGAGGCAACTGGGCGTGCATCATCCGATTACGGGCACGCCGCTCATATTGATCGCCCCTGTGCCGGCATCATGGACAAGCCTGGGGTTTGCTCTCCCGGATGCGTGCATGACATCCGGGAATGAGATCAGCGGAGCGACTGCGCGGCCATTGGACCCGGAGTCGCCGCGCCTCTTGTGATCGGCATGTGTGAAGTTCCCGATCAAGCCGCTCCGATCTCGACGATCTTGAGCTTGAGCGTGCCGCGCGGTATTGGCACATCGACCTGGTCGCCGACTTTCTTGCCAACGAGGCCCTGGCCGATGGGGCTGGTGAGGAGGATTTTGTTCTGGTCGTAGTCCTCGTCGCCGGGGCCGACGAGAATGAAGTCTTCTTCCTCATTGAGGTCGAGATCAAGCACACGGACCTTGGAGCCGAAGACGACGCGATCGGAGGGCATGGTCGTCTTATCAACGATGAACGCGCGTCCGAGCTTGTCCTGGAGATCATTGATCTTGGCCTGGAGCATCCCTTGCGCTTCCACGGCCGCGTCAAACTCGGCATTTTCCGACAGATCGCCATAACCCCGTGCCTGGGCGATCTGCTCGGCGATGCGCGGCATCTCGTCGTGCTTCATCCTGTCGAGTTGGGCCTTCAGCTTCTCATAGCCTTCCTTCGACATTGGTATTCGGTCGTTGGTCATCCCGATCTGCTCCCTCTCCCAACTCGGAGTCACCTCATGCGCCGATGGTTCGGCGCGCCCAGGTACGGCTCTGCGACCTGATCTCGGCTCCGCTCCGATTGGGGTTTGCAACTTGCATTCAACCTAGCCTGCCGGTGGTGCCAGGAGATTCAGCACAGCCCGAGGCGTTTCCCGTCCGAGGTCCATGAATTGCGGTTTTCGAGAATGAAGGAAACGAGGCAGCCTCCATACGCCATCCCCACAATCCCCGCTCAGGGGGAATGGTGGATCGAAGAAAAAAACGCGACTTCGGAAGACCCGATGTCGCGCTCAACCCTTCTGTCGATCGATCAAGCCTAGTCTTCCGGTATTGTCGATGCAAGCCCAACTGCGAAGAAGCCAAAGGCTTCGGGGAAAAGTGCTTGAGGCATGCCGGGCCGATCGCGGTCAAACGAAGGCCGGGCAATAAACTCATTCGTGTCGCAGGGCCTCGATCGGATCCATGAGGGCAGCACGACGGGCCGGGTAAAGGCCGAACAAGATGCCGATGGCAACGGAGATGCTGAAGGCCAGCACGACCGAGACAGGAGTCACGAAGGCCTTTTGTTCAGGGATGAAATAGACGATGAGCTGGGGGATGGCGACGCCCAGCGTCACGCCGAGGATTCCGCCGACCCCGGAAAGAACGACCGTTTCGATCAGGAACTGCTGGGTGATGTCGCGCCGCTTGGCTCCGAGCGCCCGGCGGATGCCGATTTCCCGAGTTCGCTCGGTCACAGTCGCCAGCATGATGTTCATGATGCCGATGCCGCCGACCAAGAGCGAGATGGCCGCGATGGTACCAAGGATGATGCTGAACTGGCGGGCCGTCCGTTGCGCCTCAACAAGCAGGTCGTAAGGTACGGTCATCTCGACGTCACGCCGTGGGTGCCAGGGTTCGTAGGCTGCCTTGATGATCGGAACGGTGGGACGAACCTTGTCGATGGAGGCGACCTGAAGCGTGATTTGCGAAAGCTGAGTCTCCTCGGCTTCCATCGATCCCGAGCGACTGTTGACGATCTTTTCGCCGAACCGCACCTTGCACGTATTGAGGGGGATGTAAACATCCTTGTTAAAATCTTGAGCGGCCAGGCTGGAGCCAATGCCCGCGGAGCTTTGCCGTTCCTTGGTTACGCCGACGACGGTGTAGTAGTCAGAACCCAGCTTGACTGCCTGGCCCACCGGGTCTTCATAGGGAAACAAAGTCTTGGCGGTCGTGGAGGCGAGCACGGCGTAATTTTGATATTTCTCGTTGTCGGCGGCGGTGAGAAAACGGCCCCGATCGACTTCGAGCATGTTGAACTCGGCGTAATCCTGGGTGGTACCCACCACGCGGCCGTCGAGATTGTACGCGTACCTCCGGATTCCCTTGCGAATCTCTCTGATGGGTAGGACCTTGCGAATCGTCGGCACCGTGTCCATGATCCGCTCGTAGTCGGAATACTTGAGCCCGTAGTTGAGGATACGGGCCGGCCGGCCGGCAGAGGCCTGTGCTTCATCGCTCGGCTTGACGGATCGAACGATGATATTCGTCGCACCCAGCGCCCGGATGCGTTCCTGGGCGTCGCGGCTCGCCCCCTCGGCGATGGCCAGCATCGAGATGACCGCCGCCACGCCGAAGACGATACCCAGCACGGTCAGGCCGGAACGGAGCTTGTGCAGAAGCAAGCTCTTCATGCCGAGTTTCAGTGCTCGCCAGATGCGTCCCATAGAAGTATTATCCTCTCGCAGGATCCAACCAAAATATAATCTGTTTAAACGCGACCGACCGTGAACGGCGGGGCATGCGTGTGCTGACGGAGGCGGCTAGCCCCGTGCGGACATGGTATGTGGCGCGTCAGGACTCGCCCGCGCCCACCAGTGCCGCCTTGGCCGCCTCCGCCTGAACGTGGCGATGGCCCGGCCTGTCTTCGATGATGACACCGTCCTGCATACGAATGACCCGCTTGGCATGATCGGCAATGTCTTGCTCGTGCGTGACCATGATGATGGTCTTGCCGGCGTCGTTCAGCTTCCCCAGCATTTCCATGATTTCCATGCTGGTCGCCGTATCGAGGTTACCAGTCGCCTCATCCGCGAGGATGATGTAGGGGTCGTTGATCAGCGATCGGGCAATAGCTACGCGCTGCTGCTGGCCACCAGAGAGCTGGGTGGGCCGGTGATCGATTCGATCCGCCAACCCGACAAGCTTTGCGAGCTGGATCGCACGGTCGTTGGCCTCTTTGCCGATCTCGCCAGTCCCCTGGTAGGTCAAAGGGAGCTGGATGTTTTCGAGCACGGTGTACTGCGCGATCAGGTTATACGACTGAAAGATGAAACCGAGGTATCGGCTGCGGACCTCGGAGAGCTCATCATCGTCGAGCCGTGACACGTCGCGGTCGCCCAGTAAGTACTGGCCGCTCGTGGGACGGTCAAGGCACCCTAGAAGATTGAGCATGGTGCTCTTGCCCGAACCCGAGGCACCCATGATGGCAATATATTCGCCGGGGTAGATATCGACGGACACGCCCTGCAGGGCGTGTACCGTGACCGTCGTGACCGGGCCGCGGCGGCCCATGAGACCGCCGCCGCCAGCCTTGGCATGGCCCATTACGTAGGTCTTCTTGACGTCGACCAGGCTTACGATGGGTCGGCCCGTTGAGGAGCCGTTACCCGTGCTGAAATCCACGACTAGTTTCCTCCTCCGCCCGGACCCCGGCCACCGCCGCCACCGCCGCCACCTCCGCCATAGCCGCCGCCGCCACCACCACCGGCGCCCCGTTGTCCGCGCATCTGCTTCATCTGTTCGATCTCGGCGTCGGTGAAGCCGGCGCGCTTGAGGATCTCGGCGCGTTCCTCTTCACTGGCGCCTTTCATCTTGGCGCGGTCTTCGGGTGAGATGCTCTGGAACTTGGCTGCGAAGGCACCGCCAAACCCACCACCTGCGCCCTTGGTTCGGGCTTTTGTTTTGGCCTTGGCCGGATCTGTTCCCTTGTTGCTGGCCAGTTCGCCGGCCTTGCCTGCTGCTGGTCCGGGATCGCCCTTGCCCGCTTCGGCGGGGCCGGCGGCTGCACCTTCCACGCCCTTGCCCTTGGCAAAGCCAACCCAATCTTTCTTGCCGGCCGCCTTACCATCGACACCGAACAGTTCACGTTTCTCGTTCTCACTGATCAGGGTCAGCGGATTGAGAGCGACCACGGCACCGGCAGTCAGGCCTTTGGTGACCTCGACGAACTTATCGTTCGTATCACCCAGTTCCACCTCGCGCCGGTCGTAACCGTTGGGAGTTCTGATTGCCAGGTGGTCCTTGCCGCTGTACTCGAGGATAGCCTGCACCGGCACGCTCAGAACATTCTCCTTGCGGTCGACCAGAATCGTGACCTCGGCATTCATGCCGGGACGCAGGCCGGGCAAGGGGTTATCGATCTTCACGCGGGTGGTGTAGACCTTGACGTCGGAACTGAAGAAGCTGGTTGGGTCGGGGAGCGGCGCCACGTCGAGTACAGTACCCTCGAGCTCGGTCTCGGAAAAAGCGTCGACCCGGATCCGCGACTTCATGCCTGATTTGATCTTGTCGATCTGCGACTCGTGAACCTTTGTGTTCACCTGCATTCTGCTGATGTCCGGCAAGCTGAAGATCTTCTGCCGCTCGCGGACGCTTGCACCTTCCTCGATCTGAGGTGCATTGCTGCCAAACGACCGCTGGGGGTCGTTGGCGTACACGACGATCCCTTCACCAGGCGCGAACAGCTTGCAGTTATCGATCTGCTTGACGAGCTTGGCTTCCTTGGTTTTTTCGAGCTGATAGGTTTGCTCCTTGGCCAGCTCGTCCGAGCGGGCCTTCTCGACTTCGCTTCGCAACTCTTTGATCGTCTTGCCTTTGGTGTAGTCGAGGAGCACGTGGAGCTTGCTTTCGGCCTGCTCGAGGGCAAACTTGGCTTTCTGGAAGTTAAGCTCCTCGGAGATTTTCTGAGCCTTGGAGACGTAACCCTTCTCATACATGCGATTGGCCCAATCGACACGGTCGGCAGACCTCGCCAGGTCGGACTGGGCAAGCTTGATCTCGCCCTCGGCAGTCGCCTTGTCCTGGAGGAAGATGCCTTCCTCGTACTCTTTCACTGCGATCTCGGCGACTTCCCGGGTCAGTTTGGCGTTTTGAAACGACGCTTCGGCGCCCTGGGTGGCGATCTTCTGGTTGGTCAGGTTATCCCGCAACGAGGCCGAGTCGAGTTCGCAAACCAGATCGCCCTTCTTGACCTTGGTGCCTTCGGCGAGGATCGTGATGATCGTCGTCGAGCCTTCCACCTGCGACATCACGTCCTGATTCTTCGAGCTCTCCAGCGTACCCTTGTCGGCCACCGTGATTGGCAAGGCCGCCGGCTTGACCTCGTAGGGGATGATATCAAGATCGGGCGTGGCGAAGAATCCCCGGATCGGCTTACTCAATCCGGGGACGCTCAGCACAGTGATACCGCCCAGGGCCAGCAGGGAGGCCAGGCCGATCGCGATCACCTTACCGGCCGACGCCCTGCGGTGGCTTGGCCGCTTCAGGGGAGGCAGGTTTTCTGTCCCTATTGACGGTGTTGGGGCCGAGGCTGGGTCCTCGGTATTCTGCAGGGAAAATTTCACTGAAGGCCTCCCATTCATCATAAGGCAAGATGCCGATGTCGCGATAGACGGTCAGACGAGCAGCTTGAAACGCTTGGAAGTTCATGGTAAGAGCCACCTCGCTGCCGAACAAGGTGTTCTGGAAGTTGATGAGGTTGGTCGTTTGGGTGGCCGCGTTTGCCGACTGGGCCAGTCCCTGCCCGGTCTGAGCCTGGGGCGGGGCGACGATCTGCTCGAAGGCTTGGTCCTTGAGCCGGATATTCAAGATCAAGTTCCTCTTATTGATGTCGTATGTGATGTAAGTCACCTGCATGCTGCGGAGATCGCCACGCAGTTGGTTCTTGATGAAATCTTCCTGGCTCATCAGCGCCCGCCGCTCCTGCTCGTAGGCAATGATCGCTTCCCGGAACGTGTTTCGCTCAGCCACGCGGATCAGGGGCAATTCTGCGTTGAGCACGAGACTGAACTGTTTTGCCTGGCTGTAGAAGCCGAACGGGTTCGTGGTGGTTGGCGGCGTGAAAATCTGGTTGGTTACACCAACATTAAGGTATCCCTTCAGCGCGTTGGCCGCAACCCGGATCTTTCGCCAGGCATCGTAGAGCTGGGACCTCGTGTTCATAAGATCTAGGCGATATTCCAGGGCAATTCGTACCGCCGCCTGCAACGTCGCCTCGAGGTCTTCTTCGTTGTCGAGGTACGTTGAACTGTTCCTGTACATCCCCAGAATCGAGTGGCCATCAAGGACGATGTCCTGAAGTTCGGGGATTTTATTCACGATCTTGGGAATATCTTCAAGCTTGCGATCCTTTGCCCGCTGCCATTCGTCAACTTCCGTGAAAACGTCAAGATAGGGCTGGAAGAGGCTGAGGTCGGGAACCATCGGGGTGTCCGGAGGTAACCCGAGCTGCTGCTTGAAGCTGTCGTTCTGGTTCCGCAGGGTGACGATGTCCGTGATCACCGTCTGCCTGGCTGTGATCACGCGCGACTTCACCTGGTCCACCTGGAGCTGCGACAGCCCCGACGACTCACCCTCGATGAGCTGTTCATACAAGGCGGCAAGCTGCTCGAAGTAGGCCAGGTTCCTGAGGTCGATGAGCACCTCGGCAAATTGCTGGGCGTTGGGGATGAAGCCGAGTGTCGGGTCGCTGTTTCCCCCCGTGGAAAAGCCCTGCAAGGCGAACCCGACGCCAGGCTGGGAAATCGTACCCCCCGTAAGCATATCGACGATGAACTGCTGGCGGAACTGGGCGAACGTGCGAACCTGGTAGAGCAGAGATCGTTCTGCCTGTGTGAGCGTCTCCAGGACCACGGCCCGTCCGCCACCGCGTAGGAACGGCTGCACGAAAGTTAGCGGCAACGAAGATTGCACCGTGGGTTGAATGGGATTCTTGCCCACGAAGTTGAAGACGAGCTGGTTGGCAAAGCCAGCCAGCAACTGGCCGCCGGAGTTGAGCAGCTTGCCCATGCCGGCAACATCACCCATGGTCAAGGTCGAGACCTGGCCCGCCGGCGAGGATCGCGTCGAATAAATGAACTGGTTGGCCGGGTTCACGCCGGGAAAACCCGCACCACCGCCACTCGGGGTGATCGTGGGAGATGTCAGGGGCGACATGCCGGCATAGAACTGCGGCGCGAACGTGAAGCGGTCGAGAGCCACGGTAAGAGCAGCAGTGTACAAGTTTTCAAGTTGCAACTGGTAAACACGAGCGTTGATCAGCGCCAGGGTGAAGGCCTGTTGCAACGTGACCACATAGGGGTTCGCGTTCCGCGGCAACCCGGCCGCGGCAGCCACGTTGAACTTGGGCATTCTCGGAATGAGGACACTGGAAAGCTCGGCGGCTTGCTCGGGACTGATCGTGCCGGCCACGCCCGGGCCTCCTGGGATGATCCGTTCTATCGCCCGCTTGGTCTCGTCTGACATTTGCTCTTCGTTCGTGCTCGTGTCGCGTGGCATGACCGGCCGTGCTCCGGGGCCGGGCGCGTACCGGGTTGGTCTGGCTTGGTGGCGCTGGATTCGGAAGACCCGCTTCCTGCCGCGCAGCTCTCTGGACTGAGCCGTCCCTCAATCCCTTGCCGCCGACGGTTTCCAGGACTTTGAAGCTTGAGGCCGGCCGCGGGGGTGGAATCGTCTTTCTCTTGTCCCCCGAGCGCGCGTTCACTACCAATATTGGCGACGAAGCGCGGGGATCCGTCCCAGAATTCATGCCAGGTTTTCGCACGGAAGTGCTGGCCGAGGGTCCTCCGGCCGCAGATGGAGCGGGCGCTGGCGTCGGCGCGGCGGACGGAGTCGTTGGTACCGCCCCCGTCGCCGAGGGACTGGGTCCGCCCGGCCTTGCCGGCGGCATCGAGGAGGAGCCAGCTCCGGGAGCAAATGGGGACGGGCCAGCGGGCGGCGTGGGTGGAGCGGCCGGTCTCGATGAGGCGCCCGTGACAAGCTTTTGCGGTATTCCGTTGCGCCCCCCCGTGCCTGGGGGCGCGTAGATCTTCGAGCTGATGTCCCCCCTCGCGATCGCTGCCTCGCGTTCACGCATCCAACCTTCCATCATGTCGATGTAGCCCGTTCCCTCGGCCGGTACGATCAATCGGTTGTCGGGCCGCTGGGGCACGGGCGAGAGCGCTTCCGCAGTAGGGTCATCAGGCGGCGCTGGCGGAAACTCGGGATCATAGGGAGAGGCAAATCGTGACATGGCAGGAGGTTCGATCGAGAACGCATCGAGCCGCCAGCGTGGGTCGCGGCTCTTCTCGAAGACGGCCTCGGCTGCGTCCTGGTTCGCCCAGTCACGGAAAAACTCGCGGGTGCAGCCTGATTGCGTCCCCACCGCCAGGAGGGTGAGGAGCGCTCCCCGCCGAACTCGCCGAGTGAGAGCGTCTGAGCGTTTTCTGCTGATCCTGAACATGGGTTTCCCTCGACACGACACCACGCTGATCCGGTTTTTCGGATTGGGTGCAAATAAGCACGAGACCGCGCCCGGCCGTCTCGGCATAAGCACAATCGGCCCCGCTCGTTGGGTCCAACGCGACCGTGCCCGTGAGAGCAGCTCTCCAGGCCCCGGTCTTGACCGCTTGGTAGTTGTTTCACCGGATGTATCGGGCGTAGGGGTTGTTTCAGTTGAGCCGAAAAGACCGTCCGCGTCTGTGAAGAACATCGCTGCTAGGACGGATTGGGTTGAGTTGGCATCGCGTACGGTCCGAAAATCCTGATGTAAGTGGGTGCTCTGGGCGACGGCGTCGTGCCGAGCCGGCTGGTTCCGGGAGTCGTTCTTGCGACCCCTCGTACGGGCCCACCAGGGATCACTCGCCACGATCGATTTGAACCACAATCTTTCGTGGCGCAGTTTGGAATCAGGCTTGGGAGAAGGGAGTCTCCGATGGTGTTTGGCAATCGCGGTGCCCGGTCCTCCGCCAAGAAGCAGCGCAAGAGCGAGGCGTTTCGGCCGCGAGGCGAGGCACTGGAAGAAAAGGTGCTTCTGGCACTCCTTCAGTTAGGTCTCGGCACACCGCAAAGTATCGCGGGAAATCAGACGACTCCGCCCAATGGTCCGCAAACGATCGGCGGCCAGCTTCCCTTCATCGCCGACTCGTCCGGATTCAATCCCCAAGTCCAGGGCACACAGACCACCGACCCCGGCCTGGGAATCCTGCAGACGGGCACCGTCAACTCACAGGGGGCCGGTTACACCGTTGCAGCCGTGGGTGATATGAACGGGGACGGCAACAACGATTTCCTGATCGGTGCGCCCAATGTCACCCAGAGCGGGACGGTCATCAGTCCTACTCCCGGATCCACGCCGAGCACGGCCTACCTGCTGTTCGGCAGCCGCTCCACCACCCTTCCCACGATCCAGAGCTGGCTCTCCGCCACGCCCGAGCAGCGGGTTGGAAATCTTTCCCAGCTCGGGTCGACCATCCAGACCAACCCATTTACGGCGCGCGGCCAGCCCTACAATTACAATTTTAGCGGTGTCTCATTCATCACCAGCCAATCCCCCCAGTCCGAACTCGGAGCCTTCGTCGCGGCCGCGGGACCGAACGCATTCGTGATCGGTGCCCCCAACTACACTGGCGGCGGTCGACTTTACTACATCACGGCAACCACCAATTTCAACCTTTCGACGCTGACGTCGGCTCCGATCGACCTGGACAATCCCCAGAATTACCCGGGATTGACCATCGTGACCTTCGAGGACACGGCGCATCCGACCTCTGGCCTGGGCATGTCCTTCGCGGACGTACCCAATCTCTTCGGTGATGGCAGCGAGGATCTGGTCATTGGCGAAGCCTCCGCCTCGCTCAACGGCAAGACCACCAACGGCGGGATCTTCGTGTTCCAGACCACGGCCCTACCGCTTAATATCGGTGCGAACAACGTGGTGCAAGTCCAGGCTCAGTCGCAGTTCACACTCTGCGGTGCCAATAGCGGCGACGAGGCTGGGTTCTCGGTTGCCAGTGCTGGTGACGTGAACGGCGCGACCGGCACCGGGGCCAACGTCAACGACTTGCTCATCGGCGCGCCGTTCTTCAATAACCAGGCCGGTGCGGCTTACCTCGTGTATGGCGGCACCACTCTCACCTCGGGAGTCCTCAACGGCCTCGTCGATCTCAGCCGATTGCAGATTATACCGATTCCGCTCGGATCCAATGCCGACCCGACGCCGCCGCAAGGTGCGGTCTTTGTGGGTGCCGGCACCGACCAGGCCGGTTTCACGGTCAGCAGCGCCGGCGACTTCAATCCCGGCGCCAGCAGCCTGAGTGACTTCATGATCGGATCACCGGGCGGTAACGGCCAGGCGGGGCGGGTGAACTTGTTTTACGGAGCATCCACCGGGACCATCAATACAACTGGCCAGTACACGAGCGGCTTGATTGCCAACGCCACCAACCCGATCGCCTTGAATAATCCGACCGCCACGCTAACCATCACGGGCGTCTCACCGACGAGCGCATCGTTCGTCGGCGCCGGTGGCGGCTTCCGCGCCGGCTTCTCGATGTCTTACTATAACGGCACGTCAGCGACCTCGAGCGTCATCTTGATTGGAGCACCGAGCGATTCGACCTCCAGTGGGTCGGGAAGCGTGTATGAGCTGCAAGGACCTTCGACGGGTACCTTCACGACTCAGCTTCAAGCATTGACCAATGCGGTTGCTCGGCAGTATACGCTCGCATTCCCCACCACGTTATCGAGCAGCAATCCGGTCGGGTTCGGCAACTCGGTCTCGGCGTACCCGACGTCCGCGGACTTCATCGCGGGCGCGCCTGGTTATACGGGCGCCCTGCCAACGAGTACATCCAGCCCGCCGACTCCGCTCGCCGGTGCGGCGACCGTCGTCCTGTCGTCTCTGCAGCCCACGAACACGCTACCCGTGCTTGGCGGAGGTGGCGGCGGCGGCGGTGGCGGCGGTGGTGGTGGCGGTGGAGTCGGAACTGGAGGAGCGGCAGGCGCTATCCTGCCCGGAACTTATCACCCGACAACGTTATGTCCCGCCCCTGGGTACGAGTTTTGTTCCCACGGTATCGGCGTTCTCCGCTTACAATTACGCGCCGATCCCGCTCAAGGTGGCCCTCCAGCAGTATCTGCCGCCCAATGGCTTCCTTCAGCGAATCTACGCGTTTCAACATCCTGGCAAGCCGCTTCCCCCGACTCTCCAGAACCGCGGTCAGACCCATAGCTACAGGACCTATGCATCTCAAGGTGTCTATACACTGGGCAGCAAGGTCTTCACGCGCGGGCGGTTCCACCCCGGCAAGACCTACACGTGGACCCACACGAGCCCGCATAACGGGACAGTCCTGCGAGTGGTTCCTTCCCAGTTGTCTAGAGAGAGATACACGAGCGCAGGCAACCCGCTGGGCAAGGTCTGACCTGATCGAGCATTCACGTATCGTGAAAAAACGACCGACCCGGCCAGATCGAAAGCGACCCCGCAAACTTGCGGGGTCGTTCTTATTCCGTCCCGCGGCTATCGACGATCTTGGAGAGGCGATTGGCCAGCCGTTCGAGTGCGGGGCTGCGGTCGTAAGGATCCAGGTGGACGTTCAGCAGGCTGAATCCGGCCGTATTGTTCAACGCGGCCTCGAGCCCTCGGTCGAGTTCGCCGACGGTCCGAATTTCCAGTCCCAGGCCCGCTCCCAGGACTTCCGGAACACGATGATAGGCCCAGTTGTGAATGTCGTTGAACGATCCTTCGAGCAGGAATCGTTCGGTCGTGTAACCATGATTGTTCAGAACCACCACAATCGGGTTGAGGCCGTGGCGGGCGATGGTCGATAGCTCCATGCCGGTCATCTGAAACGCCCCATCGCCCACCACGACCAGAATCCGCGGTGACGGGTTGGCCATGCTCGCCCCCAACGCGGCGGGAACGCCGAATCCCATCGACGTGTAATAGGCCGGGCTGAGGAATTCGGTGTGCCGGTGCATCTCGAGATCGGCGGCACCGAATAGCGAGTCGCCAATGTCGGCGATGACAGTCATCTCCTCGTGTTTGGCTAACAACTGATTGAGCCGCCCGAACAGGTGGACCGAGCGCACCGGCGTCGTTGGATCGGCGGGAAACGCCTGAGCAAAGGGATTGCTGCGCCGGGGCACCGCCGTACGATTCAGCACTAACTTCCGCTCGATCAGGCCATGAAGGAAATCATCAAGCCGCACTTCGCGATAATGGTGATGGCGAATCCTCAGGTTCTCGCTCGTCGCATCGATGCACCGCGAGGGGTCAAGGTTCGCGGTGAAGATCCCCAGGTTGATGTCGGTGAGGAAGCAACCGAGCATCAGCAGGCAGTCGGCCGACTCCACCAGCTCGGTGACCTCCGCTCGACCCATACCGCCTTCGTAAACTCCGGCGAAGAGCGGGTGCGCCTCGGAGATCACGCTCTTCCCCAGAATCGTGGTCGCGATCGGCATGCCGGTCGATTCGGCAAGGCTGATCAGCTCGGACTGGAGATGAAAACGGTGAATCTCGACATCGGCCAGGATCACCGGCCTACGCGCGTCGACCAGCAACTTCGAGGCCTCGTCAAGCGCCTCGCGGAGGGCGTCGGGATCGCTGGGAGGAAGACCCTCGGTCATCCGGTGGGGTGCCACTTGCCGGGCGTGCGTCTGGTCGCGGGGCAGTTCCAGATAGACTGGCCGCTTGTAGCGCTGGGCGGCCTCGAGCACGCGATCGATCTCGCTGAATGCGGTTTCGGGTCGATCGAGAACCGCCGAGGCCACCGTGATGTTCTGGAAGACCTCGAACTGCGTGTCAAAATCTTTCACCTTGTGATGCAAGAGCGGATTGCGGGCGCGCTCTGATACTCCCGGCGAGCCGGAGAGCACGATCACGGGCGATTTCTCGGCATAGGCTCCGGCAATGCTGTTACAGGTGCTCAGTCCGCCCACGCAGTAGGTGACGCAGACGCAGCCCAGGCCGTGAATCCGAGCATACGCATCGGCTGCGAATCCGGCCGAGTCTTCGCGCGTCATCCCGATCAGGCGGATGGGGCTTTGCTCCAGCAGCCGGTAGAGACCGAGCACATAGTCTCCGGGTATCCCGAAGACGTGCTCGACCCCGCACGCAGCGAGTCGGTCAACCAGGTATTGCCCGACCGTCATCCCCCCGGACGCCGTCCGCGAATCCCCTCCGGGCAAACCGTCGCGAGCAGATTCCAGGGCTGAAGAGCTTGCCATCAGAAGACTCCTTGCTGGTTCCCTGGTGGTGGTATGAGCCGGACGCGCTTGGTACTGTTCCAGCGCGGCAATGGGCCGATCGCCGATGGCGGCACCGAGCCCGCGTAAACGTATACCCAGACGCGGCGGCCCTCGCGTGTGGTTGTTTCGACCCGCCGGTACAGCCCGTCCCGGACTCCTTCGTAAGAATCGAGGCTGCCGGAGAGCTGGTCCAGCGAGACCGGCCGGACATAGCCTTCCACCCAGTCAGCCTGCTGGTCGTCGTGATCGACAAGGGCGGGGTAGGGGCCCAGGTCGTAAAGCCGCCCGCGAACCGCGTCGGCCGCCCACCCTTCGTCTCTGGCGACTTCCGATGTCTCGGGGGCCAGCGTGCCATAGGCAAACAACAGTTGCATCCTCACGCCTCACAGTATCGACTTTGACGACTTTCAAGACTCGATCCTGGGCCTTCTTGATACCCCGGATTGGATTCGCCCCGGCTCACGTCGGCACTCTCGGCCCGATCAACCGTCCCAGGTCGTGGAACAGGCTTTCGAGGACCAAGGGCATGTAGAGGTTCCTCTGCAAATGATAGGTCGCCTCGAAGCACCGGTCGGCCAGAACAAACACGTCTTCGGGTTCAAGTCGCTCGGCCAGAGCCTGGGCGGCCCGGCGATCGGCGGGATCAGGGCAGGGGGCCGCGAGACCGGCCGTCTGCCAGAGCACTCCGCGAAAGAGCCGGGCAAGCTCTCCCACGAGCAGCCCGGCCCGTCGCCTCTGGTCCACGGCCTCCTTGCCGGCCTGTTTGACGAAGGCCCCCAGCCGCCCGGCGAGCTCGGACGGATCAAAGCCGTGCTCCGCCGCGATCTCATCGATCAACTCGCGGCGAAAGCGTTCCAGTTCGGGGTCAGCCAGGCCGGCCGCGCGGCTGACGCTGCCCTCACCCAGGGCCGCCAGCCGGGTGGCGTCTTCGGCGTCACCGGCCACGCCGCGCTCGAGCAACAACTCGGCCAGGAGTGGATCGGGGATCGGGTCGAAGCGGACAACCTGGCACCGAGACACGATGGTCTCGAGCTGAAGCTCCGGCGAGGTGCCGATCAAAATCAAGACCGCGCCTGGCGGCGGCTCTTCCAGCGTCTTCAAGAACGCATTGGCCGCCTCGTCGTTCATGTCGTCCACGTCGTCGACGATGGCGACCTTGCGAACGCCCCGCGCCGGCTTCAAGCCGAACTCCGCGCACAGGTCGCGAATCACCCGGATGGGCAGCTCCTGGCGATCTTCCGGCCGGGCGGCCTCCAGCAGGTCGGGGTGCGTCCTGGCCGCGGCTTGAACACATCCCGGACAGCTCTCGCACGGGTCCAGCAGCGCTTCGGCGTTGCGTTCGCAGAGCAACGCCTGCGCGTAGCTTGTGCGCGAAGGTGCGCTTGCCCACGCCTTCGGGACCGACGAACAGGAAGGCGTGCGGAAACCGCCCGTTCCGCAGGTTGGACCGCAGCGACGCGACGATCCGGTCATGCCCGCGGACCGAGTGCCAGGACACGCTGCACCTCGCTTTGAATCTGGAGAAACACCGCGTCCGGATCGCCCTGGGCGTCGATCGCCACCAGGGCGCAGGGTAGTACGGACAGAGCCCGCCCGCACCCTCTTGCGCGCGGACTGCTTCGATAAACCCGGATCGTACGCGGTGCTGATACTCGGCGGGGCGGTCTTCGATCCGATCACGCGCCGAGCCAACGCGGGCTCGGGCCGTGTCGGCGGCGACATCCAAGACCAGGGTCAGATCGGGCAGCAATCCCCCGGTCGCCACCTGACCGATTCGCCAGAGATCCTCGACCGGAAGGCCGCCGGCCACGCCTTGATAGACGATGTTCGAGAGCAGGAAACGATCCGAGATCACCACGCGGCCGGCCGCGAGGGCATGGCGGATCACCTCGTCGACGAGCTGTGCCCGGCTGGCCATGTAGATCAACATTTCCGACCGGATCGAGAGGTGGACGGTCTCGCGATCCAGGACGATCTTGCGGAGCCGGTCGCCAACCTGCGTGCTGCCTGGGTCGCGGCACGAGACCACGTCGAATCCGTCCCCGCGCAGCCAGCCCGCCAGCCGGGCGGCCTGAGTGGTCTTGCCGCCCCCGTCCGGCCCCTCCAGGGCAAGGAAAAGCCCGGGATGAGGATGCGGGCGCGGCGGATCGGAAAGGCGTTCCTCGGTCATCGCTGCGATTCTCCTTGAGCTGTCAGACCATTGTAACCGCTGACCGTCCTGGCTGCGATGCGCTACCACTGAGCCATCCTCAGGGACATGCCCGGCGCACGATCGCATCAGCGACCAGTCCTGATCCAGGCCGGTCGTCGGCCAGTCGAGATCAGTCGATGCTGATCCGACCCGTCGCCCGACGGTTCGCCCGGCAGATCGCAAGTTCCTTCCTCAAACCACCCCTTCATAACGCTTTGCGACGCTCGAGCCGAATCGTGCCGACGGCACCGAAACCGGTTCAGAAAAGTTGAGGTTGGGGACAATTCACGCCGACCGGGAATCCCTGCCGAGGCACCTGTGTTTGGAACGCAAATTCTTGCGATATAGAGGTTTATGAATAGCTTTCGGACCCGATGGCCAGCCTCTTCCAGGCGATCAACCCGGTTCAACCGGTTGCAAGCCAATCACACGATTCGGGCGAAGGATGTTAGGTCATGCGTCTCCCCGTGGGGAAGGGCAGTTCGCTGCCCCCAAAAACGAAAACAATATGCAAATATTTATATAAAATAATATAGTTATGTTCTCCACGGAATCTTACGCTTTTTCAGTCGACTACGCACCGGGGAAAAAGTGCGATGTGACAGTGCGCTGCCCTGACTCGTCGACGGTCCTCCGGACACTCGACACGGCGAGGTTGATCCGGAAAACGCGATTCGAGTGGTCCGAAGGAACACCTTGTGTCGCTTGCCGGGGGCCGGCTCGCCGAGACGACGACGTACCCTTCTGTCGCGCCGCTTCAAACCGCCCGGGCCAGGCCGGATGCGAACGGAAGATCCCAAGTGGTGCCGCTGGCTTTGTAATCGTTTGCAGGCTACCCGATTGTACCATCCGAACATCGTCCTGGATGAATCAGCCAGAGGACACGGCGAAAGCATCATCTTTGCAACGGAGTTCATGGACGGCCTTCCCGTAGCAAACAGACAAACCATAACGCTAAGCAACCGTCGCTCAGAATGACTGGTCCTCGTTTGCCACGGCATGGCCAGACTTATACACCCGCTGCTACGGATGGCATGAAAAATGCGAGTTCTGGGAACCTACGAATGCTCCGATGTTCACGCATGTCGGTTTTCTCGACCACCGTCTTGAATGAATTTTTCGCCATCCAAACCGCCCGCAGGCGGACGTGGACAAGGCAATACCTGCTCAATATTTCAAGGATAGGATCATGATCAATTTGCAGGATGCAGTCTCGAGCCGGTACCGCGTCGAGCTGGGCTGCGCTCGCCGCCGCGATAATTTTGAACGGATTTCGCTGTGGGTGGTCCGCACGGCGGGAGGACGCGAGGGTTTTTGCTTCGCATTCCTACTTATCCTCGCCTGGATGGCCACTGGCCCCTATTTTCAATTCCATGAATCGTGGACCACCGCCTTCTCCGTCGTCACAACGAGCGTCACATTCCTGCTGCTGTTCCTCATCCAGCACGCCCAGAATCGCGAGTCGAAGGCCGTCCATCTCAAGCTCGATGAATTAATCTATGCCGGCAAGTATGCCCGCAATGAGCTGATCAGCATCGAGCATCTGACCGAAGAACAGCTCGACCAGCTCGGCCGCCGCTACCTCAGGCTGGCCGAGCATTATCAGAATGCCCTGCTTCAATCGGACGGCTTGCTCCGCGAACGTCTGGGCTCCATCGATTACGATTCCCCCTTCACGCAGTAGACGCGATAGAATATCATAATATGTCCCGTCAAATCCTTGGCGGGATTTCCCTTCACGTTGCGAACAGTTGAAGTATTCATGCCATGAAGCGCTGGGGACGTGACGGGAAGTCGGCAGTGAGCGAGAGTGGAGCGTCAGAGGCACCCCCATGAGCCGGGGGTCGAGCGCAGCACCGTCTCCCGCAAAGCGGATTCGTTCAAAGGGCGTCATGAGATACGACCCCGGGCCAGCGGAGGCCGCGTACGCAGATGCCAAATTCTAACAAGCGGTTAGCGACCGGAGCCGTCGAGCGGGACCGTCGAGCGACGAGCCTCCCAAACGAGTCTCACTTCGAGCCCGTCACGCGGCGGCCGACCAAATTCGTGAGCGGCCCTTGGGGCACGATCCCTCTCTTCGGCACCCTCGCGGCCTGGGCCATCGCCATCCCGTTCGTCGGCTGGTCCAGAGCTTACCAGACCTTCGATCAGTTCATCACCGTCGCCTCATTCATCCTTCTGTTCCTCATCCAGCGGTCGCAGAACAAGGGTATGCTCTCGCTTCAGGTCAAGCTCAACGAACTCCTCGCCGCCGCCCACAGGGCCAGCCGCGAACTCATCAATGTCGAGGACCGCAGCGCAAGCGAAACCTATCGTGCCGCCAACGGCGGCACGATAGGTTTCGCTTGCACTTCAGGCTTGTTGCATGCGGCTTCCCCGGAATCGTTTGCTTTCTCGCCCGAGACCTGGCGCTGGCGAATTAGCCTCTCTTGGTATGCTCATTCATTGTTGCTTCTCCGCTTTCTGAAGCGCGTCTTGCAGCGCTCCAATCGCCAGTGCCGGGCAATGCAGCTTATCCGGCGGCACGCCGTCGAGCGCTGCGATCAGATCGTCGGTGGTCAGCCAGCGGCACCCGTCCAGCGTCCGGTCGACGATCAGTTCGGTGAGCATCGACCCGGCCGCGATGGTCGGCCTGCAGCCATAGGTGTGATACTTCGCCGCCTCGATCCGATCCGCCTGGACCTTGAGGAACAAGATCAGGAACGCTCCCCGCCCGGGCAACCCCCGCATGTCCAGTGAGATCGGCGTCCTCCACGACTCCCCGTTTCGCGGGGCCGTGACGTGGTCGGTCAAGGTTTCGGAGAACCTTCCCAGGTGTTGGGCAATCAACTGTAGGTCATGCTGATTGAGGTTATCGAGCAAATGGTCGAGCGGGTGCTGCCATTCGATCACGTGCTTGACCAGTTCTCGGCCTGGCTCGCTTAGCAAAAGTCCAGTAACAACTAAAAACTAGGCCTGACCCCGCGAAGCCCCAGGCCTCCCCGGCCCGCCAAGCCCTAGACCCGGCGAAGCCCTATAATGGGATCCTGGCTCCTCATCCGTTCCCGTAAAGACTTAAACGGTCGTCAGCGCAGGCCATCAGCGGCGAAGGAACAGGGCGAATTGGGGCCACCCACAAAAATGGCTTGCTACTGGACAGATGGATCCCTACTTAATGCGTTTGAAGACCGTAATAGGCATCGGAAGATGAGGGCCTCACGAGAGGTGCCGATCTCGAAGCCTCGGAGTGCTCGTGCGGGCGGAACACGAAACCCGGGCGCGAAATTGTCCGCAAAGGCTAACCAACCGGGCGCATATTAAGTAGAGAGCGACCGCTCATCATGATCGGACCCCGTCCCCTCGTTGGCAATTCGGCTGTCGGTGAGAGTCACGACCCAGCGGGGGAAGGTCGGCGCACGGACCGACCTCCGCTGGGTGGATGCACTCGTGATCGGTAGCAGGGCGACTTGAGTGCCCAACCAAGCAAGAGCGAGGGCGGGGAAAGTCAGAAAAGTGGCGAAACAAAGCCAATTTGTGAAAACCGAAACACATTGATAAAATTGAACTTGCGTCGGAATCTGGCCAAAACATTGACGCGAAACAAAGCCAATCCTGAGAGCTGTACGGCTGGTTCAGTCATGGCGTTAATGGATGTAAATGCTTGCTGTCACAACGGTGCCATGAGTGGGTCGATCCGGCTGGACTAGGCGACCGCGGGTGCTTCCTTTCGCGGTTGACCTCCCGGACATTTCGCCTTACCATCCCGGCCTCGGGGACCGAAGCCACCTCTTGGTCGGCTCGATGCAGGGAGGACACGGATGCAGGTGATACTGAGCGTATTCATGGCGGCTCTGGTTGGAATCGATGAAAACGCGAGCTCGACCGCTGCCTCCAAGGCGACGGCTACCCGCTCTGGTGTGCCCTCGGCCACAAGCGGTCCGATGGTCGATTTTGTGATCCGCGATATCCACACGCCGGGCCCTGCGTGGCGGGGTAAGCTGTTGCTGCGCCTGCATGCTGTTGCTCGCCAGGAGGGGTGTGCCGTCTGGACGCTCGATTCCGCGGGTTACGGCGAGCTTCTCGAGCTTTGCCAGGCCGATACCAGGACCAATGTGCTCCAGGCTCCCAAAATGACGACCCGTGTCGGCGAGCCCGCGCGGATGACCAGTGAAGAGACGGTTCATTATGTCGCCTCGCTGAAACGCATTGCCGACGGAGCTCCCAACCAATCAACCAGCCTGGCGTTCGAGCCCCAGGTTGACAAGGTGCACAGTGGCGTTCGCGTCAACATTCCGACAAGCCAGCTCAAGGGCCAGAACCTGCTCGCCAAGGTCGTGATCGAGGAAAACCGGCTTGTGGCCTTGCACACCGTCAAGTACGCCGAAACCGTCCAGCCGAAGCCCGGAACTGATCCTGATGTCACAAAGACGTCGTTGCTGGAGCGGCTGAACCCCAGCCATGGTCCGCACCCAGCCGCGATCAATGCCACGATCCAGGTACCCGAGGTCGACACCCGGCGCGTCGAGGGCGAGTGGCTGATTCCCAGCGATGGAGCGTTGCTGGTCAGCCTCGGGCCGCGTGCCGTGCATGAGCGGGGCTTTCTGAAAGGCCACGAAGAGCATCTGATCGCCATCACCGCGCGTCCAGTCGCCGATCCGGCAGCCGCTCAGGCACCCGCTCCACAGCCGGCCAGGGTAAGCACTCCACAGCCGGCTACCCCAGCAGGCGATTCGCAGCCCCGCTGAATTCGCCGGGCCGGAGGGATATACTATCAAGCGCTGGTGTCCGCGACCGCGCTTCAATCCGCTGCTTGAGTATCCCACCGCATGAGGCAATACCTTGACCTGCTCCGCGACGTCCGCACTCACGGGGTGAGGAAGCCGACCCGCGCCGTGCTGCGCTCGACCGGAGAAAAGATCGACGCTCTCAGCGTCTTCGGCAGGCAGATCCGGTTTGACCTCGACCAGGGATTTCCGCTCGTCACCACCAAGCGGCTGCCGTTCCACGCCATCGTTCACGAGCTGATCTGGTTTCTTCGGGGCTCGAGCAATATCGCCTACCTCAAGGAGCATGGGGTCACGATCTGGGACGAGTGGGCCGATGCCGAGGGAGAGCTGGGTCCGGTCTACGGTAAGCAGTGGCGGTCGTGGCAGGCACCTGATGGCCGGGCGATCGATCAGATCGCCAACCTCGTGGCGGGAATCGAGGCGGTCAAGGCCGATCCCACGGCGTCGGTCGGCAGACGTCTGATCGTCTCGGCCTGGAATCCTGCGGATATCGACAGCATGGCCTTGCCTCCCTGCCATACGCTCTTTCAGTTCAGCGTCACCGCGGGAAGGCTCTCGTGCCAGCTCTATCAGCGTTCGGCCGACCTGTTCCTGGGCGTTCCCTTCAACATTGCAAGCTACGCGCTGCTGACGCTGCTGGTGGCGCACGTCACCGACCTGAAAGCGGATGAGTTCATTCACACATTTGGTGATGCCCACATTTACACAAATCATCTTGATCAGGTTGACACCCAGCTCGAGCGCGAGCCCTTGCCGCTTCCTCGCATTTTAATCGACCCGGCCGTGATCGATCTGGCGAGGATCGAGCGCGATCAGATCCGGCTGGCCGGCTATCGCTCGCATCCCTCACTGGCGGGCGAGGTCGCCGTCTAGGAAGCCCGCCCATGAACGTGGCTCTGATCGTCGCGATGAGTCGAGACGGCCTGATCGGCCGCGAAGGGGCCCTCCCCTGGAGGCTGTCGCGCGATCTGAAGCATTTTCGACGGCTCACCTGGGGGAAGCCGATCATCATGGGCCGCAAGACCCACGAAGCGATCGGCCGGCCGCTCCCGGGGCGAACCAACATCATCCTCACGCGCCAGGCCAACCTGATCGCCCGCGGTTGCCTGATCGCTCCTGACCGTTCAGAGGCGCTCGCCCAGGCGCGTGCGACCGGGAGCGCTGAGGCATTCGTCATCGGCGGCAGCCAGGTGTACGAAGCGTTCCTGCCGCTCAAGCCAGCGATTCACCTCACCCTGGTCGAGGGGTCGTTTTCGGGAGACGTATACTTCCCGGCAGTCTTGCTCCAGTCTCCCGAATGGGAGGTCGTTCACGAGGAGCGCTGGCCGGCCGATGCCGAGAATCCGCACGATGCGACCTACCTGGTTCTGAATCCCACCAAGGGCCGAACCACGTGAGCATCTGCAATCGGGATCTTGGCTACCTGCCGGCCCTCTCTTGACCCCCGCGACTACGCGGTGCTGCTGGAGCCGCCGCCTTGGCTTCCTCCGCTTCCCGTACCGCCACCACTACTGCTCCCGCCGAGAGCCTCGAGAATCGCCTCGCCCCTGGGAGAGCCCAGTCCGGTGCACGCATCCCATCCGGGGCCGGCATTGTAATCGCCGTTGCTGCCGGACGTGATGTCGTTGAAGGCCTGCGGGTTCTGGTAAAGGATCGTGTTCAGGAACCCGGCGTTATGGCCGAGCTTCTGGTTGAGTCGCGCCACCAGATCCCGCCCAGAGCGGCGCCACGGCGCTTGTGCCGCCGACCGTTGCGGTCTGGCCGTCCACCACGATGTTGTAGCCGGTCGAGGGATCGGCGTTGCCGGCGACGTCGGGAACGCCCCTGCGTACAGGGCCGGCGGGGTTGACGGCAGGCGGAACACCGGCATTTTCCTGATAAGCGGGAAGATCGAAGATCCGGCTGACCCCGCCTCCGGAATGATCCTCCCAGACGACTTCACTGGTGATCTTCGTCCCCGAAGCCTGGAGGGTCGTTCCGCCGCAGCCCAGCGCGTTGCTGCTGGAGGCGGGGAAATCGACGGTGGCATTATCGGGATTGTTGGGATCGTCCCGCGAGCCGCTGTCGCCCGAGGCCACGCAGAAAGTCACGCCCATGGCCGCGGCCGCCTGAAGCATCTGATCGATCTGGTTGGTCGTAGGGTCGGTGGAGTCCTCGGCCCGGCCCCAGCTCATCGAGATGACCGTGGGATTATGGACGCTGTCGTGCACGGCGTGGTCGATCACGTCCGCGAAACCTTGATCCGTGTTGGGGGCGAAGTAAACCACGAACTTGGCCTTGGGAGCGACGGCCCCGGCGATCTCGATGTCGAGTGCGACCTCGCCGTCGGCGTTGTCGGGGTTGTTGGGATCGGTGCCGGGACTGTTCTTGGCCCCGTCCACCGAGACCGCCATGATGTCAGGCGTTGTCAGACCCAGCCCCTGAAAATAGGTGTCCAGATCCGCCGTGCGATAGCCGCTGCCGCCCGAGGAGGACAGTTCGAGGATGCCGATGACCTGACCGGTTCCATCGGTGTCCGTGGGAAAGCCGTAAATCTCGGCAAGCTGGGGCGGGGTGAATGTGGTGGGGGCGGAGGCGGAAGCTCGCGGCTTGCTGCCGCGGGGCGGCTGGAGAAACTGGATATGCGGCCGGGCGTAGGGGCGGGTGTCGAAGCCAAAAATCGCCTCGACGATCGGTCCGAGTTCGGCGGGAACCGTGGCGGGTTGATCGTGGCCGCGATAGCGAATCTTGCCGTGCTCGTACGTTTTGAGCTGCACACCAAAGGCCTTGTCCACGGTGGCCACCGTGCCCAGCAAATGCACGGTCCGGCGTGCGATGCTGGTGTCGGTAACCGTCAGGCCATGCCGGCTCGCGAACGTCTTGACCTTGTCCAGATCGGCTGGATCGGCCCCATGCACGTTGGCGAACTCGTCGCGAGTCAGGTGCCGCCGATGCGCGGGCGGTTTCGAGGCCAGCTCTTTGACCGTCGTGGCAAGATGGTGGTGAGGAGTCCGGGGCCGCACCCGCACCGTGAGCTGCACGCTCTCGGCCGGATCGCTGCTTCCCACAACCGTTGACCCGGGAATCGGCGGGAGCAAGCTGTCTTGAATCTTCAGTACACCTGCGTTGGCCATCCTTAGTACTCCTGCTGGGGTGATGTTCTCGCCGCGAAGACGTGTACGATTGTTACCGGTCACCTGGGGCGAATCAATGCTTTTTTAGAGACCTCCAAACGCATTCGCGGCCGATGCGTGCGGGGATGCTCTATCCCATAGAATCCCAGGGGCCGGGGAATGAGTTGCGTCGATCGATCGCAATTCTCGATAGCTGTCCAATCGCCAGAATCGCCAGGACAAGGTTCAGATCGACCTGGCCGCCTTTTGCCAGATATTTCGTACGGCATCATCGTCCGTGCAGACCCGGGCCATTATCGCCGGGGCGAAAGTCCAGCAAGCCGCAGCCGGGGTGAGCCCGGCGATGGTGGGTTGTCACGCAGACGCAACCTCCCGCAACCGGCGCTCCAGAAACCGGCGCTCGCGCTGGTTGGTCGCGAGTTCGAGGGCTCGCGTGTAGCTTCGCGACGCTTCTGCGGCGGATCCGGTGCGACGGAGGAGGTCGGCGCGGGTAGCGTGGAGGAGGTGGTAGCCGTCGAGATCGCCAGTGGCCGCGAGGGCGTCGACGAGCGCGAGCGCGGCCTCGGGGCCACGCACCTTGGCGACGGCCACGGCACGGTTGAGAGACACGACGGACGTGGGGCAAAGTTGCTCCAGGAAGTCATAGAGCCGGAGAATCTCGGGCCAGTCGGTGTCTTCGGCCTGCGCGGCACGGCAGTGCATGGCCGAGATCCCCGCTTGCAAAGTGAACGGACCGGCCCCACGGCGAAACGCCTCTTCCACCAAGGGCAACGCCTCGGCGATCTGTGCCCGGTTCCAGAGGCTGCGGTCCTGCTCTTCCAGCAAGACAAGATCGCCCGCCGCGTCGAGCCGCGCAGCGCGGCGGGAGTCGTGCAGCAGCATCAGGGCGAGTAGCGCGGTGGCTTCCGCGGGCGACTCCGTGGTCATGAGGCTTCGCACCAGGCGGGCCAGGCGGATGGCCTCGGCGCAGAGATCCGTCCGGACGAGCGATTCGCCGCGTGTGGCCGTGTAGCCCTCGTTGAAGATCAGGTAGATCACCGTCAGCACGGCGTCAAGGCGCGCGGGTATGTCGTGCGTCTCGGGGACCGAGTACGGGATGCCCGCATCGCGGATCTTCCGCTTGGCTCGCACCAGGCGCTGGGCCATCGTCGCGGTCGGAATCAGATAGGCACGCGCGATCTCGTCGGTCTCCAGCCCGCCCAGCGTGCGCAGCGTCAGCGCCACCTGGGCCTCCGGAGCCAGGGCGGGGTGGCAGCAGGTGAAGATCAGGCGAAGGCGATCGTCGGGGATCTCGCTGTCGTCCAGATCCGGCTCGTCGATCGCCGCCGTCGCTCCGGACGATGCCAGGACCTCGAGCTTCTCGGAGAGCCGCGCCCGGCGGCGGATGCGGTCGATGGCCTTGTTTCGCGCCGCTTGATAGATCCAGGCCTGGGGCGAGTCCGGAACTCCCGCCGTCCTCCACTGCGTGAGGGCCGCCGCGAACGCTTCCTGCAACGCTTCCTCGGCGATGTCGAAGTCGTTGACGACCCGGATCAATGAGGCGACGAATCGGCCCCAATCCGAGCGGTAGATCTCATCGATGACGGCATCCGGGTCGTTGCGCATGCCCTATCGTAGAAAATTTTCCAATGGACTGTCGATCCGATCACTCGCCGATCGATATTTTGGCGGAGAACAAAAAAACATCCTTGAAGGAGAACCGAGATGAATCGAATCAAGCGTGAATCGAATCATGTAGTATCGAGAGACCTCGAGCAAGTGATCGAGCCGCTCGCCAGCTACATTTGCGCCACCGATCAGCCTAAGGCGGCTTTGATGACGGCTCTTGCCGTTCTCTTCAGCGAGGTGGAAGTCACGTCCCGGACAGCCAGCGCACATCTCGTAACCTTCGCGGGGAAGGCGTTGTCATGAAGTACATGCTGCTGATCTACATCGACGAGCAGGTGCTGACCGAGAGCGTGCGGGATCACTGCTACGAAGAATCGACACAGGTCACTCATGACCTGCACGCGCAAGGAAAGTACCTGGCGGCCAACCCGCTGCTGCCGGTGGCGACGGCGACCAGCGTCCGGGTTCGCGACGGCAAACCGATCATCACCGACGGCCCGTTCGCGGAGACGCGGGAACAGCTCGGCGGTTACTTCCTCGTACAGGCGGAGGATCTCGACGAGGCCATTCGCATTGCCGCGCGAATTCCCGGCGCACGGTTGGGAACTGTTGAGATCCGGCCGGTCCTGGAAATTCCGGGTCTGCCCGAGGTCTGACCAGGCGCTCGGGCGGCCGCAGGCGAACCCAAGAAACCCTTATCCTTCACGTCAAAGCTACAGAATACTCCTCTTCTTTCAGGGAGCACGTCATGGGCGTCAGAGTCCTCGTGGGCACTCGCAAAGGTGCGTTTATCTTGACATCGGACGCCGGGCGCGAGCGATGGGACATCAGCGGTCCCCACTTCGCGGGCTGGGAGATCTACCACGTCAAGGGCTCACCCGCGGATCCGAACCGGCTTTATGCGTCGCAGTCCAGTGGCTGGTTCGGGCAGCTCATTCAGCGATCGGACGACGGCGGCAAGACGTGGGAGCCCGTGGGGAACTCGTTCGTGTACGAGGGCGAGCCGGGGACGCATCAATGGTACGATGGAACGCCTCATCCCTGGGAATTCAAGCGCGTCTGGCATCTTGAACCGTCACTCACCGACCCGGATACCGTCTACGCGGGCGTGGAAGATGCCGCGCTGTTCCGCTCGACCGACGGCGGACGCACCTGGCAGGAACTCTCCGGGCTCCGCGGCCACGGTTCGGGACCGAAGTGGCAGCCAGGCGCTGGCGGCATGGGCCTGCACACGATCGTGCTGGATCCCAGCAACCCGGGGCGAATGTTCATTGCGATCTCGGCCGCGGGCGTGTTCCGGTCCGACGACGACGGGCAAACCTGGCGGCCGACAAACCGCGGCCTGCGGTCGCAGTACATCCCCGACCCGGACGCCGAGGTCGGCCATTGCGTGCACCGGATCGCGATGCATCCCGCGCGTCCCGATGTGCTGTTCATGCAGAAACACTGGGATGTCATGCGGAGCGACGACGCCGGTGAATCGTGGCAAGAAGTCAGCGGCAACTTGCCGACCGACTTCGGGTTCCCCATCGCGGTGCATGCCCACGAGCCGGATACCGTCTATGTCGTGCCGATCACCAGCGACTCCGAGCATTTCCCACCCGAGGGCAAACTGCGTGTCTACCGCAGCCGGACGGGCGGCAATGCGTGGGAAGAACTCAGCAACGGCCTGCCACAGAGCAACTGTTACGTCAACGTGCTCCGAGGGGCCATGTCGACCGACTCCCTGGATCCTTGCGGTATCTACTTCGGTACCACCGGCGGTCAGGTTTATGCCTCGGCCGACTCGGGCGATCGCTGGACAGCCATCGTGCGGGACCTGCCAGCCGTCCTCTCCGTGGAGGGACAGAGAATCCCCTGAGTGTGCCGGAGAGTTGGACCACGAGCGACCGACCGATCGGCACTCCAGTGTTCTGAAGTTCAATTTGTTTCGTCCGGTCAATAATTGGGAGACTGGACCGAATTGACGGTATGGCGCTGAGTGAGTCGATCGGGCGGCTGCGATTCCGGATCATCCACCGAGGAGTCACCATCTCATGGGCTTGTACTACCAGACGGAATACAGCCTGGGCCGGCGCGGGGGTAAGGTCTGCCGCACCTATACGGGTTTGCGAGCGTTTCTGGCGATCGCGATCGACCTGCTCTTTCTACTGACTTTCGAGCTCGTTCTCGCAGTCCTTTTCTTTGCCTTGAAAAACGTGTTGCTTCTCGTCAAGTGCGTCCTCTACGCCCTGACCTTGCCCTTCCGGGTGGCCCAGTGGGCATCACTCAGGCTGGAGCAACGCGCAGGCAGGTCGAACCCGACACGGCGCCGGGGCAGCCTTCAAACCGGCCTGGGCAGGATCTCAAGAGATCTGACCGCGGGGCCGGCGGCAATGGATCTCTTGCGGCCCCATGGATTCTTCTCCCTGGAGCCAAGATGATGGTTGATTAGCCGAGCCCTGGGCAGTCCGGGCTCAGCCATCGTCGGGTGGAGATTCTCCGTGGTCGATCTTCGTGTCAAGCTCGGTCGTTTACAGCTCAAGAACCCCGTCCTGGTCGCCTCGGGGACATTCGGTTATGTGCGCGAGATGGCCGGCTTCGTGCATCTGGATCGCCTCGGAGGAGTGGTTCCCAAGACAGTGACCTTCCGACCCAGAGCCGGGAACTCGACGCCGAGAACTGCCGAGACCGCGTCGGGGATGCTCAATGCCATCGGACTGGATAATGACGGCATCGCCCATTTTTGCGAGCACCATCTGCCTTACTTGCGGACCGTGGGCACGGCCGTGATTGCCAACATCGCGGGCGAAGATGAGGACCAGTTCGTGGCGATGGCGGAGAGGCTCGGGACGGAGCCGGGACTTGCCGCCATCGAGCTCAACATCTCCTGTCCCAACGTGAGCCACGGCCTGGACCTGGGCATCGACGCAAGAGCCGTCGGCCGGCTGGTCCGGCGGGTCCGCAGTGCATGTCCGTTGCCAATCATCGCCAAGCTGACGCCGAACGTGACCGACGTCGTGCCGATTGCCTCCGCGGCCGCGGAGGCCGGGGCCGATGCGGTCAGCCTGATCAACACCATCAAGGGGATGGCCGTCGACTGGCGGCGAAGGCGCCCGATCCTGGCCAACGACATCGGCGGCCTCAGCGGCCCGGCGATCAAGCCGGTCGCCCTGCGCATGGTCTGGGAGGTCGCGCGGGCTCTCCCTCAACTTCCCATCATCGGCATTGGCGGGATCGCTCGTGCCAGCGACGCCCTCGAGTTCCTGGTCGCGGGCGCCTCGGCCATTCAGGTGGGAACCGCGACCTTCTACAATCCGACGGCCTCCGAGAGTCTCCTGGACGAGCTAAACGGGCTGCTCGGGGAAGAGGGTGTGACGAAGGTTGGCGAAATTATCGGAACCCTGCGGTCAAACCGGGTGTGAGCCTGCGCGGCGTGTCGGGTCGCGAGCTTGGCACGAGCCCGAACCTTTTCCGGACATTGGTCCGCGGGTTACTTTGTCTCTGCCTTCTGGGTCGTCTGGATCATGATCGGCTTGATCGCCAGGCCCGGCCCATCCGGCAGCGGCGGGAACTTCGCGTGGGGCTCGCGCTGGTACCAGTAAGCCACCGAGGCAATGTCGTCTTCCAGCGGCAGGTAACGCCCGCCCGACTGCCAGCCCAGAGCCTGGATGGCGACCTTCAGGTCTTTATCAAACCGGACGGGATCGGCGATGTGCCAGCGATAGAGGCCGAAACGCTGGCCGGGCTGATACACGATATCCGGCGGCAGCACCTGGGCTAGCCCGGTGTAGGGTGTGCTGAAGGTCTGGTAGCGATGCGACTCCTGGTTCTCAAAGTTGTACGACCCGCAGAAATAGTCTTCCGTGCCGGTTCCGCAGATGGTCGGGAACTCGCGGTCGCCGTCCATGTAAAACTTGATCTCGCCCTCGCCCCACCATCCCGGGCTGCGGACCTCCCAGGCCAGGTAGGTGCCCACGTAGTGGCCCTTGCCCTGCACGCCGTCGAGGATCGTGTACATCGTCTTCGGGGCCAGTTTATGCACGCGCCGGAACTGGGCGTGGAAGTAGGCTGCGTCGGCCGGAACTTCGGTCAACGTGTAATTCACCTGGTAGTAGAGAACCATGTCCTTGGCGTCCAGGTTTTCGAGTGTGATCCTGGCCTTCTTGCGAAACGGCATCGACCAGTAACAGTTGAAGGCGCTTCCCGGGTTGACGCAGACCGGTAGCGAGTTGATCTGGCAGTACTTGCCCCAGCCGCAGGCGAAGAAGTCGCCCATCGGCACCTCGACCGAGGGCTCGGCCTCGCCGTCCCAGTAGAAGCGGAGAATGAACTGACGGGTCTTGTCGATGGGCGCCGGGGTCATCCAGATTTGCTGGATCGCGCCCGGCCCGTCGATGTCTGCCACCGTGAACGTGCTTCCAGCCTTGATTCGCACCGAGGGCGAGACCTTCCAGGTGCGGCCAAGGTCGCGCGCGGCACCCTGGCCGGTGCCCTCGGTCGCCATCCCGCCTTTGCCCTTTTCGCCCTGGAAATTCTCCGGGCTGATCGATCGTGATCGCGCGTCGGAGAGTTTCGAAAGGTTGCCCAGATGCAGGTCCAGGCCGTTGAAATGGGCGGACGCGTCCTGTGCGCGGCCGAGACCGCAGCTCAGAAAAACGGAGATGAAAGTCCACGAGCAGGCTCGCCAGCGCATGAGATTTCCCCTTGGAGTGTGGTTGTTCAATTCGGTGCGGCCACTTTGAGCTTCAGGGTCGGCAGATTGAACCAGTTTCCGTCACTTGGCGTTGCGATGCGCCTCGAGCTCATTCCAGCTCATTCCCTTGAAGACATGCTTGGCAGCGGCTTTCAAACCCTCGCCAGTGCGATCGGGAGCGGATGGGGCGGCCCTGTCGGCGATGGCCTGGTCGCGGATTGTCGCGAGCGCCGGCGCGAGCCTGGAATAAATCTCGACTTGCCGATCCGATGTCGCCGGGCCAAAGCGAAGGTTATAAGCATTCATGAAGGCCACCAGGTCACCCACGGTCCGTTCCTTGTTCTCCTCGAGCTGCTCCAGGAACGCCTTCATGCTGGGATCGTGCAATAACCTGCTGAGGCTGGCCATGGTTGTAAAGTACGCCAGGCCATCCTCATATCCCGGGTCAAAGTCCGGAGTTGCCTTCAAGAACTTGGCCCGGAAACTCGCGACGGCCTCGCCAATATGCTTGCGCGTGGCCGCCGAGACATCACCCTTGGCGTCCTCGGCGATCGCGGGCTGGACAGCCGCATGCAAGGCATTGCGTTCCTCCAGGAACGTCGGCTGCATCAAAACGGCAGGAAGCGACTCTTTACCAGTTAATTGATCCAGACAGATCGAGATCGCCTCGGTGTCCCACTCGAACGGGATTTCGCGGATCGCGGCCGGACTGAGTGGCGATTTCACGCGAGCGGATTTTACCACGCCGGGATCGGCGTCGAAAATTCCCATGAGCAAGTTGTTGAGCGTCGTCCCGTCCCTCAGCTCCATTTCCGCAACGCGCTGCTCGCGTGCGATTTCATGCTTGATCGCCTCCTGGCGCTTCTCTTCGCGAAGCGCGGCCTAACGCGCCCGCAGGGCCTTGTTCCATTTGACCATGGTCTCGACGTTGATCGCGTCTGCCTGGGCTTTCTGCAGCTCGTAAACACCCTGCCCACGCGCATACGCGCCCAGCCCGGCCATGTAACCGGAAGCGGGGTCGGCCCCCCATTGGCTCATGCCATACCCACCGTATCCCCCAGGGAACCTCCACTGAGCACTGGCGGTCGAGGCCAGAAGACCGAGATTGAGCAAGAAGCCAATTGCAAAACCAAATCGGCAACGCATTGTAAGGCTCCCAGAGGCACTTCGCAAAACAGTCAGGGCCGAGGGCGGGGATCCGGTAACTTGTCCCTGCTCGCATCCTAGCCGATGCGCAGGACCGTCTCCAGCTACTCGAACCGGAGTATCGAGATCACAATTCTTCCTCAGCGAACCAGCCGTTGAAGTGGACCGGACTCGGATGACGTGTTAGACTGGCTACGACTACTGGGCAAACCAGACAAACTAGAGCGTTCTAGCGTCGACGCGTTTTGCGTTGTTTTTGTACAGCATTGTCGCACGGGAGTTTTCCATGTCCGATGGGACCGTAGGAGTCAATTCGAGTCTCAACTCGGTTTCGGGCACACTCGACCTGGTTGCAAGCGCCGCCCGAAATGGCGCAGCGGACGCGCGCGAGGCGGCCTCCAGGGCGTTGTCGAACACAAGCCTGTTCTTCTCCCGGGTGGTCTATCAGACGACTTACGCGGTCTCGTACGGCGTGGTGTTCCCGGTCGCCTTCGTGGCACGGGCGGTTCCGCGGGATAACGCGGCAGTGCGCGGATTGATCGAGGGAGCCCACGCGGCAACCCAGCGCGCTGAAGCCGTCCTGGGCCACAAGCCGTAAGCAACCATCACGCACTGACATCGCGGACACTTCAGAGGCTCTCGCGCTTTTTCAGCGGGCTCTTCGAAACCGATCCCGGATATGCTTTTCTGGAAAGCATTCCGCTGACGGACGGGCTGGCTTTGCGTCTTGAATCCGTGGCCGGTCCCCGGGATCGATCTTGCGCCGGAGTCCCGAGATGAGCCTGAACTGGCTGCTTGTCTTCCTGCCAATCGGGATCGGCCTGAACTGGTTCGGGGCCAACCCGATCCTGGTGTTCTCCACCTCGGCGCTGGCGATTGTCCCGCTGGCAGGGCTGATGGGAGACGCTACCGAGTCGCTCGCAAAGTTCCTCGGCCCGACCATCGGCGGCCTGCTTAACGCCACCTTGGGAAATGCGCCCGAGATCATCATCTCCGGCTTCGCGTTGCACGCTGGCCTGGTGGACATGGTCAAGTCTTCCTTGACCGGCTCGATCATCGGTAACTTGCTCTTCGGTCTGGGACTCGCGTTCTTCGCGGGCGGGATCAAGTATCGGCGGAATCAGAAGTTTGATCCCCAGGCTGCCAGGATGACCAGCGCGTTGCTCACGCTGGCAACCTTCGGGCTGATCATCCCCGCGGCGACCCGCTTCAGTGCCTCGGCATCGCGAACGATCAGTCTCGAGGTCGCGGGCCTGCTGTTTCTGGTCTATCTGGCGAATCTGGTCGCGATCTTCGTGAGTCGCAAGTCGGTCATCGGCAAGGAAGGGGTCAAGGCAAACCTCGAGGAGAAGCAAGAGCGGCCTGACGAGTCGACGGAGCAGTCCGAGCCGGGTTGGAGCAGGAACAAGGCGCTGGGAATCCTCGCCGCGGTCACGATCGCCCTGGCAATCATGAGCGAGATCCTCACCGGAGCGCTTGAACCCGCTTCCGAAAGCCTGCATCTGACTCCCCGATTTGCCGGAGTCTTCCTGCTGGCCCTGGTGGGAAACGCCGCCGAGCTCTTCAACGCCATCCGATTCGCCCGCAAGGATCAAATGGATCTCTGCATCGGTATCACCGCCGGCGCGAGCACCCAGGTGGGTCTGCTGGTTGCTCCCGTCCTGGTATTCCTGGGCGTGCTTCTGGGTCAAAACATGGACCTGATCTTCTCGCCGCTCGAGCTCATCTCCATTGTCATGGCCGTCTACCTGACGCGGAACCTGATCTATGACGGTGAGTCAAGCTGGCTGGAGGGCTTGATCCTGGTTGCGGTTTACGTCATGTTCGGGATTGGCTTTTTCCACCATCCCAAGACCGATCCGCCCAATCCCTTGCTCGCTCTGCCGGCCGCCGTCGCCCAGCCTTGAGTGACGCCCTACCGCAGATCGACGAGGCAAGGTTCGCCCCGCGAGAGTCGTGAATGCCCGAATGACCGCTCCACCCAGCACATTTCTCTTCCGTGTGTTCAACCCGAGGGGCAGATTCTCGATCGCAGCGCTCATCGCGGTCGTGGTCTACGTGCTGACTTCTCCGCTGGAAACCGTCCTGAGGATCACACTTGCCTACGACGTGGCCGTTGCGTCACTGCTGGCTCTGGACGCGTACCGGATCAATCGGATCACAGCACAGGACATCCAGGACTATTATCAGGATCGTGAGCCGAGCAACCGGTTTGTGATCATCACGGCCGTCCTCTTTTCCAGTCTGAGCATGGCTGGAGTGGGCTCAATGGCCGACGTCTCCAGTCACTGGAGTCCGCTCCACCAGCATCTTCACACAGCCGCCTCGCTGCTGGCGATCGTGCTGTCGTGGATTCTACTTCATGTCATCTATGCGTTCTATTATGCCCACCGCTATTATGACGTCGACGAGCAGGACCCCGCCCGTCCCGTAAGGAAAGGCTTGAGCTTTCCCAACGACGAGCCGCCCGATTACTGGGATTTTCTCTACTACTCGTTCACGATCGCCATGTGCTACCAGACGTCGGATGTGACGGTATGCAGCCGAGCGATGCGGCGGATCACCCTCTTGCATGCCGTGATCTCATTTCTTTACGTCACCGCCATTCTGGGACTGGTGATCAATATCCTTTCCAATGAAGTCTGACGCCGGCCGATGCAACCGCCAACTGAAGAATAATCAACGAATAAAACATCGTTCACTTGGTGCCGTCATGGCACGGTAACTGCATAGGCGATCAGCTTCGCTAAACGATTCGGCGCTGGAAATTCGAAAGCTTTCGAGCGTATCTGTTTGGAGAATGAGACCATTACCCGGAACATTTCTCTTGAAGGCCTAGAAAGGCGTTTCTGGGTACCACCGAGCATTGTTGGCTACGCGCATGCCATTCCAGAGTTCATCCCGGAAAGAGAAGTCAAGAAAGGGCTTGCGGCTGTTTTTGTCGAGCCGGAGAACACTTGACTTCCCAGATACCGCAGTTTATCCTCTTTATGTGATCGTTCGGGGCGTTTCATGCGCACGGTGATTGATAGCCACAGGCTGCATTCACTCTGGCACGCTTCCGATGCTGACTTTGGATTGTGGTCGTCTGCATCCTATAATTTTACGACTGCATTTCCGTGTGATCGCGTGATCACCTTGGGTTGTTCATTTCCCGATGAGGAAAACCGATGAGCGACAATGCCTCTGTTGAAGCCCAGACGTCCGATCCGCTGAAGACTGTTGCCGACGCGATGGAGCACGCGGTTCAGGCGGCCAGGGATGGGGCTTCCGACGCCAGGGCCAAGGTTGATCAGGCGCTGCCCGCTGTGAACCGGTTTGCATCTCGGTTCGTATACACGACGTGCTATACAATTTCCTACGGTGTGGTGTTTCCGACGATCCTGGTCGCCCGCTCGGTTCCCAAGGACAACCCGATTGTTCATGGGCTCGTCGATGGCGCCCATGCGGCCGTTGACATGGTTGAGGAGATGAAGAAGCGGAAGCTGGAGTCGACTTCCGGTGAGTCATCGCCGGCAATCAGCCAGTCCTGATCCGCTAGCCCACGCTACTCGGTCGCGAATGGACGACATGGAACCTGAACTGTGTCGCTCTGATCTTTCTGGATTTGAGGATTTGCGCCACACTCGTGAGATTTCGGCTCTCGACGGATCGGACCCAATTCTCGATACTGGTGAGATACGCGATCTTCTGTAGCTGTTTTGATTCCAAGCACCGGAGGCAGACCGCGATGCCGATGACCAGATCAGAAGCGATGTTCTTCACCGCCGGGCTCGTGATCGGAGCCACGGCCGGCGCCAATTATCCACTCCTGAAAGAGAAGCTGGGGCCCTTGCTCTCAGGTGCCCTGGCAGGAGCCGGCTCGGCGTTTGGCGAATCGTACTCCGAAATGGCCAAGAAAGTGGCCGAGAAGGTGGAAGCCGTTCAGGATGCGATGGCTGAGATGAAGCAGGCCGCCTCTCCCGCGGCGGCACCCAGTAGCGCAGCCGAAGCCACGACCACATGAGCCCGTCCCCTGTGCAACTCTGATCCGCGGCACTCCGGCGGAGGCCCGGTACTTGCCGCGAATTCCTTTCGGGACTCATTCATTCCTTGCTTGTTCTTCTTGATCTAAAGGCGGGACGACGGACCAACCGACAGATTGGCAGGAGCAGTTCCCTGGTTCGTTCCGAGTCGGTCAAGAAGATGGCCAGCCTCACGATTGCATGAGGCGATGGTGAGTTCCCTGCCAATCCATCGCGAATCAGGAACCGTCTGAGAACAACCCAAAGGCAACCATGGACATCGCGATCAGCTTTCCGAGTCAGGGCCACATTCGCCTTGAGAGCCATGACCTCTTTGCCGAACCGGGCAACGAGACCTGCCGGCAGTTCCTTGAGCGGGTCTTCCGCGCTCCGGAAATCACCGACGTTACGATCAATTCGCATCACAAAACCGGAGAACGGCCTCACGCCGACCTCCGATTCTGCCATACATCGTTCGCGCTACCGGACGTCGTGGCCAGGGTTTCCACCTGTCTAGACCCCGGTCGCGAACGCGTCCGAGGCGGTCTTCGAATCGACGCCGCGCCCGCCGGCGATCCCGGCGCTAGCGATGACGCCACGGTGAATTTGGAAAGCCATGATCCGGCCGACCCGACCGCCGCGAGAGAAAGTCAGGGCACAACGATCACCCGAGTAACCCCGATTCGCAACGAGCGCGGACAGATTCGCTTTTTCCGCTACGGTTCGGTCGTCACGAACTGGGAGATCAAGCACGAGATCCCCGGTCGACTGCGGATCAGAAACGCGGCGATCCATCGCAAGTCTGAACTCTGCCAGGCCATCGAGCGCGAGCTGATGAGCGTTCTGGGAGTAGATTCTTACAAGACCAATCCGCTCACCAGCACCGTTCTGGTCCAGTACGATCCCAGGGAGCTGACCCGCGACCAGATCATCGAGATCATTGACGGCGCCCTGGCCACGTCCGAGCATCCTCCGCTCAAGGACCGGCCCGACCTGCACCTGCCGCTCTGCACGGTCTCCATCCCGCTGGCGGCGGCGGCCCAGTTCGCAGCGCCCGGGCTGCTCCCCGTGGCCGCGGGGCTTTTCGCCTATACCTCGATCCCGACCTTCAAGAATGCTCGAGAAGTGCTGCTTGTAGACAAGCGACTCGGGGTCGATGTTCTCGACGCGATCGTCGTCCTGGGTTGCCTGGGAACCATGTCGATCTTCCCGGGGGCGGTTCTCTGCTGGTGCCTTGGTTTCGGCCGTGTGCTGGTCAAGAAAACCCAGGACAACTCCAAGAAGCTACTCCTGAACGCCTTCGGCAAGCAGCCGCGGTTTGTCTGGCTCTACCGCGACGGCGTTGAAGTGCAGGTCTCGCTTGACCGGCTGCAAGCCGGCGACATCATCGTCGTGAACACCGGAGAGGTGGTCGCGGTCGATGGAGTCATCGTCGAAGGACTGGCGATGATCGACCAGCACGCCCTGACCGGCGAGTCCACACCGGCCGAAAAGGGCGTGGGCGACCGCGTGTACGCCTCAACGTTGCTGGTGGCCGGAAAGATCCTGGTGTCGGTGGAGAAATCGGGCAGCGAGACGGCCTCGGCCAAGATCAGCCAGATCCTTAACGACACGGCCGGCTACAAACTCGCCTCGCAACACAAGGGCGAAGTACTGGCCGATAAGGCCGTGATTCCCACCCTGACCATCGGAGCCGTGGGCATGGCCACCATGGGACCGTTCGGCGCGGTGGCCGTGCTCAATAGCGACTTCGGCACCGGCATCCGGATGGCGGCCCCCCTGGCCATGCTCTCGTCGCTGGCCCTCTGCGCCAGCAAGGGCATCCTGGTCAAGGATGGTCGGGCCCTCGAGCTGATGAACGAGGTGGACACGGTTCTCTTCGACAAAACCGGCACGCTGACCCGTGAACGCCCTGAGGTTGGCAGAGTGATTCCCAGCCCCGGACACACTGCCGAGGAAATCCTCCTCTTCGCTGCCGCCGCCGAGAAAAAATTCCATCATCCGATCGCCCTGGCCATATTGCACAAAGCCAAGGAGCTCGAGCTCGAGTTACCTCGGACCGACGACACGCAGTACAAGGTTGGCTATGGAATCACGGTGCATATCAATGGCCGCATGATCCGTGTGGGAAGCAAGCGGTTCATGGAGCTCGAAGGATTGCCGATGAGCCAGGAAGTCAGGGATGCCCTGGAGGAGGCTCATGCCGAAGGCCACACGATGGTGCTTGTCGGGGTTGATGATGTCGTGGGCGGAGCGATCGAGCTCCACGCGGCGGTTCGCCCCGAGGTTCGAGACATCGTCAAGGGCCTGAGATCCAGGGGAATCAAGCACCTTGCAATCATCTCGGGCGACCATGAGGCCCCCACCCGCAAACTCGCCGAGTCGCTGGGCATGGACCGCTTTTTTGCCCAGGTTCTGCCCGCCGACAAGGCGGACTATGTTGAGAGACTGCAAAAAGAAGGCAAGAAAGTCTGCTTCGTGGGTGATGGAATCAACGACTCGATCGCACTCAAGAAGGCGAATGTGTCCATATCGTTGCGGGGTGCCTCGTCGATCGCCACCGACACGGCCCATATTGTCTTCATGGAGCAGGGGCTCTCCAAGCTCTGCGACCTGCGCGACATCGCCCGCGACCTGGATCGGAATGTGAAGCGAAGCTGGACCATGATTCTCGTACCCAACATTGCATGTATCGCCGGCGTCTTTACAATGGGGTTCGGAATCATGGCCTCGGTCCTCACCAATAACGTCTCGGCAATCGGCGCCCTGGCCAATGGCATGCTGCCTTTGAGGAAGATCGCCCAGATCGAGGCAGAGAAAAAGCACGAACAGGAGATGAGGCAAGCCTATGGCCTGGAGAGAAAAACTGTATGAGCGCCGGCTCAAGCGTCCCGTGGACAGCCCGACGCTCGAGATGATCCGCTCGGAATTCCAGCGGCGTCAGCATGAGATTCCGGTTCCTTCAGAGCTGCACGAGAACCCGGCCAAGCCCGAAATGACCATCAAAACGAAATGGCTCTCGTTCATTGTCCAGTTCAACAAGGAAACTCTCAGGGTTGACGCCGAGCTCTCGCTGGCCGCCAAGATGCTGGCCACTAATGAGAACCGGCAGGTTGCGGTTCGCTTCATCGACAGTATCGCCAACGACTTGAACCTCTGACACGTCACGACTCCGTAGCCGACAGCTTTCAAGGGCAAACTCTCAGGCGGAACTCCGACGATGGACAAGCACTCCAGCAAGCACTCGGCACCGCAGAGCCAGTGGCTCCGGCCCAAGGTCCGAGAGGAGCCGCTGACCCCGGAAACTCCCCGGTTTCACGTGTTTTTGATCGACTCCGGCTGGAATGGACCGGTCTCGAAGGTCCTGCATGAACACATTCCTGTGTTCCATCAGTACCATCCTCAAGACCCGGTTTACATCCTCAGCAAAGAACAGTCGATCAAGATCCTCAAGCAGGCTCCCGAGCACATCGGCCGCGATCCCATGGTCGTGGTCTATGACATTTACCGTCCCAGCACTCACAAGACCAAGGAAAAGGCGAATTATCACGGTTTTCGCCTCAACTTGGGAATTATCAAGAACCCCGAGCAGGCCCTGGTGAAGGTGCAAGAGTTCCTCAAGTTCGTTGCCACCCACAGGACGGCCGACTGCCTGTCGTGCGAAGTGGAGCGCGAGCTTCACCGCGAAGGTCTGAGCAACATGGTAAAACTGCTCCGTGAAGCCTCGGAAGCATCGCTGGAACTTCTCTGACCCGCCGCCGGAATTTGAGTCGAGGACGTGACCATGAATGAAGAGGGTGTGCCGATCCTGCCGTTGCTTGTCGCCTCGCTTGTCCTCTGTTATTTCGGGCTCGAGGTGAACCGGCAGCGCAACAAGTTGCGATCGATTTTCAACGTTTTCGATCGCGAAGAAAGCGCGATTGCCGCCGTGCTCGAACAGTGGGTCGAAAGCGGCGAGCTCAAGCCTTATGAAGCTCCGAGCCCAGTCTAATTCTGACGAGCCTAGTCGCACGTGTTGATTTTCTCGGTGCCTCTCTCTCCACCTCTTGCCCCGAGCCGCGCATGGTGACCGACTCCAAAGTCGATGCAGGAGCAATGCCGCACTCCGGCGTCAGGGTGAGCTGGGGACCGCAGACGCTCCAACTCCGCGACGAGGAAGTCTTCGGGACAACCGGGGCCGACCTTTGCAGCCGCTTCCTGCTCCGCGTCTTCTCGGTCGAGGAAGTGCGCAGCGTGCACATCGATCGCCCTCAATCCACCGCGGTCATTCGCTATGAGCGGGGCAAACTTGGCACGGCCGACCTGATGCAGCGACTGGCCGCCGCGCTCCGCGGCACCACCGAGGCAGCAGCCGCAGCTCCGGCTGTCTGTCTCTTGCCGCAAGATCTGGCCAAATCGAAATTGACGATCCATCGCCACCGCGGCCTCCTGTCCACCTGGGAAGTGGTTGCCGACCATCCCGGTCTGCTCAGCCTGCGGCATGAGATGGTGGCGGCAGACTCGGCGCTTGCCCGGCGAATCGCCCACCGGATCGAGTCGGTTCACGGCGTGCTGAGCAGCGTGGTCCGGCCACTCTCGGGAACCTTGAAAATTCGCTTTGATCCGTCACAGACCCGGACCGAGCGTCTGCTAAGAGCCGTCGAATCAGCACCGGAGTCACTGCCGGTCGAGACGGCGCCGGGCACCGAACCTGCCCCCGTCCAGTTTGGCCTGGTCAACACGGCCGTCGCTCTGGCGATCGTCAGCGATTTCGTGGTTCCCGCGGTCTGGCCGGCAACCGCCGCGCTGGTGGTTGGCTCGAATGTGAAGATGTTCCGGGCCGCGGCCGGCCAGCTCGGCCGCGGTCAGCTCGGCTTGCCGGTGCTTTACACGACGATTGCCGCGGGAACGCTCGCCACCGGGCAGTTTCTTCCCTGGGCCACGATGAACTGGATGCTCAAGCTCTGGAAGCGACAGTATCAGCAACAGCTTGCCAGCGCCCGGCGGCGATTGCTCGGTGAGGTCGTTCAGCAACAGCGGTTTGCCCGTGTTGAAGCAGCCGGCGGCGTCGAGGTCGAGGTCCCGGCCGAGCGGCTTGTCCGCGGCGACGTGATCCTGGCGTCGGCGGGCGAAAAGTTCTGCGTCGATGGGCGGATCATCAAGGGGAACGGGCTAATCGACGAACGGTTTGTCCGGGGTGCCATAGGCATGAACCGCAAAGGCCCCGATGAGAGGGTCTACGCGGGCTCGATCGTTCTCAGCGGTGATTTTGAGGTGGAAACTTGCGGCGAAGCGGCGAAGAGCCGGGCAGCCACCCTGGCCCGAGCCGCGCTCACCGCCGCGAACCACCAGCTTGGTGTCAAGACTCCCACCCTCAAGGGAGAGAAGTTCGCGGCCCGCGTGGTCGGCCCGACACTGGCGGCGGCTGGCCTGGGCTATTCTCTGGGGGGAATTCCCACGGCCCTGGCAATCCTTGACACCGACTTTGCCTCAGGCCCGGGCCTGGCCTACCCGCTGGAAACGCTCCAGGCCCTGTCGCTCTGCTACCAGCAGGGCATCGTGGTGCGCGATCCCGAGGCCATCGATCGGCTGGCGAAGGCAGACGTCCTCTTTCTGGACCATCACCCCGCGCTCGAGGCGCTCGAGCCGGAGGTCGCCTCGGTCCGTGTCTTCCCGGGGCATACCGAGTTCCAGATTCTACGCTATGCGGCATCGGCGATGCGTGACCTGGATGACGAACGGGCCAGTGCCCTCCGGTCGGCTTGCCTTTCCCGGCGTATCGCGCTTCTCGATCGCATCCCCACGCGATACGAGACTGACATCACCTTGATTCATCAAGATCAGGTCATCAAGGTCGGCAACCTGGGAGGGCAGGGCCCGGAGGCCAATCCGACCGCGCGTGCCCGCGGTGCTCCCGAGGCCAGACTGATCGATTCCTTGATGGTCGGTGTGAACGGCCAGATTGCCGGCTTGATAGACTTTCGATCGTCCTCCCGTCTGGTGGCCACAACGGCTCTCCAGGAACTGCGTGAAAAATCTCAGTACCCTCTGGCCATCGGCCTGATCGCCGAGAGCCCCGAGTCGCGAATCCGCCACCTTGCCTCTAGATTGGGCGCCGATTTTCATCACAGCGAAGTCTCGACCGACGAACTGGTTCAGCTCATTCGCGGCTGCCGTAAGCGCGGGCTCAAGGTTGCCTACGTCGGCGAATGCTTGCGCCGGGGCAGAGCCGCCCGTGAAGCCGACGTGGCCGTTTCCGTGGACGCCGAAGGCCTTGAGAATCTCGACCGCAACCCCGCGGGGATCGTCCTGCTCCAGCCCGACCTGGGCCGGCTTGGTACCCTGTACGAGGTAACTCGCATTCATCGCCGGCGCGTCCTGGTGGCACAGGGCTCGGCCTGGATTCCCAACCTCGCTTGTATCGCCGGCGCGTTTCTGCTGAACTTCTCGTCGCTCACGTCGGTGATTATCACCAACCTCGGGACGTACAGTACCTACGCACGTACTGCGGCCGCGATTCGTGGGCTTGAAAAGCAACTGACTCGCGTCTCTCGACGCCGGGTTTCCCGGATTGCCGGTTAACAATGGAGGGCACCGTGACTTCGGCCACACTGATGACTTCGGAGATGGAAAGCCAGCGCTCGCCCGACGATGAGCCAGGTCGGACTGTTCCGGAGCCATCCTCCAGCGGGCAGGAGCATCCGCAACCGTCCGACCATCCCGAGCAGGTCGATGCGGAATCGATCTTGACCCCGGAAGAAGAAGCCGAGCTCAGTCGGATCAAGGATCTCCCGAGGGAAGTCGGCGTCATGCTCCTGACCGTGGGCGTGCTGGGCTTTGTTCTTCCCGGAGTCGTCGGCACCCCTGCCGCCATTGCCGGCGGGCTGGTTCTCTGGCCCAAGGCATTTGGCCGGGTCGAAAACTGGTTCGAACGCAAATTCCCCAAGGTCCACAAGCAAAGTCTTTATCAAATCAATCGTTATCTCAACGACCTCGAGAGCCGCTACCCCAACGCGACGCATCGGGAGTGACTCGCGCTTCGACGATCGCCCTTCCGCTGAACCGCAAATTCGCGAGTGGGTGGCAACTGCACGCGACCGCGTCGCGCGGTCCCTGCCGGCCACCCCTCTCATGGGCTGTCAAGTGTCTTTTGGGGGTTTTTACTCGCCTTGTCGAGCTGGTACCATCAAACCTGCGTATGCAATTGCCTTCGGTTAACCTATTCTGATATTCTGTGCGCGTAGTTCCCTCGACCTGATGTTAAAGACCTTAGTCGATCAGCTTGGGCCGGACACGATCGTGAGATTTGAGAGGTCAGCGCCATTGAGGATCGAGGAAGGCGATTCCCTTGCGATAAAATACCCCCTGATTGCCATCTACCTCTACGGGTACGCGGCAGAGATGATTCTCAAGGCTGCTTATTTCAAGAATTTGCAATTTGGTTCGATCGATGAAATTGACCGGGAGACTCGCAATCGGGCCATGGCACTTGCACAGATGAACGGATTTATGGCAAGGGACCCGCACGATATACCGGGATGGGCCAGGCTGTTAGTCTGGGACAAACAGACACTGCACACACCAGCGTACGATGCGGGTTTCTCAAGAAAGTTCGTCGCCAAGGCCATTACCATCTATGAGAACTGGCGGCCACAAATGCGGTATAGGAACACGACTCCCCATTTCTCCAAGGTCGCAACCGTCCGTTCTGAGGCGAAGTGGTTGATTTCAAATTATATTAGGATGGGAGCGTAAAATAATGGCACGTATTCGCTCCAGGCCCCGGGCTAGTTCCAATGATGTGACAGCCGGTTTCGTTGAGGCTCTCGCAAAAGCAATCAAGAATGAGGAGCAGCCAGACGGCCCGGTGATTTTCGAGGTTGCAACTGGGAGCACTGACTTTGTTGAAGTGATTGTCGTATGGGACCGATGGTCCGATCTATCCGCTGATGTACGCACTCAATTAGTGTCGGAAGCCTATCGCCAAGTAAGCAGTCAGGTTCCTGACGGCGTGAGCCTGGATCACATCTCGGCGATCATTCCTGTCACGGTTAGCCAGGCTCTTGATATGGGCGTTCTTCCATACTCTGTCCAATGCAGCGTGCACCGGAGTTCTGATAATTTCGAGCAGGTCCGGCGACTCGTGAAACTTGAAGGAGCTATAGAGACCGAGACCGGGACAGAACTTCGCCTCCCAACAATGCAGATGGCCAGAGAAGCACGTGACCGGCTACAGAATGCTACGCGAGATATGGTCCCAGAGGCTATGTGGCAAATTTCGCAGCAAATGGGCCGCATAATCGACTATTGAAATGCGTCATGCACTCAGAAGGTTCACGGCAACTGCTCACGACGACATAACTGTTTGAGTTGAACAAGAGTCAATACACGCGGCACGTCTCCACGTCCAGGCACGCGTTCGCGAACGCAGTCTCGGTGGAATACTCAGTCGCCGTGGACCGGACCGCCGCCAGCCGGCCGCTTTCAGGAAGTCTTCCGCGATGCGCACAACCTCACTGTCAATCCTGGCAAGCCTTGTCCTCGCGGTGTCGGCCCACGGTATGGCCGAACCCCCGAAGGAGAAGGCTTTCACCCGGCTCTTCAACGGCCGCGACCTCACCGGCTGGTACACCTTTCTCCAGAAACATGGCAAGAATGCCGATCCGGATCATCTAATCACCATCGAGAACGGTGCCATCCATCTCTACAAGAATGCCGCCGACGGCGAGCACGTGGTGATGGGCTACATCGGCACCGAGAAAGAGTACGGCGACTACCATCTCCGCGTGCAGTATCGCTGGGGCACGAAGAAGTTCCAGCCCCGTTACGCCCTGAAGCGCGACGCGGGAATTTATTACCACATCCAAGGCGCCGATGCCGTCTGGCCGCAGGCGCTTCAGTTCCAGGTCGAGCAGACCAACGTCGGCGACCTCATCGCCCTTTACGGCTTCGGGTTCGATACCTGGGTCGACCCGAAAACCCGCGGGGATAAGATGCTGACGTTCCTCGACCCCGCCCACGGCGGCGTGGCCTGGGTGCACGGCGGCAAGGTCGACGTCTACCAGAAGCACCTCGCCGGCGAGTGGGAACTCGACGGCTGGAACACCGCCGAGGTCATCGCCAAAGGTGACTCGGTGACCCATATCCTCAACGGACACGTCGTCAATCGCGGAACGGGCGTCCGGCTCATCGACCGCGCGCATCCCGATGTGCCGGCCCGACCAATCACTCGTGGCCGGATCGCGCTGGAGCTTGAGGCGGCTGAGATCGAGTTTCGCAACGTCGAGATTCGCGAGTTGAACGTGACGGCGCGGGCCGGCGAGATCAAGGCCGGCGCCGCCGCGAAAGCGCTCGTTGCCGACGACTCGCTGGTCATCGGCGGCGGCATCGGTCCGGGGCATGCAAAAGGGCAGGAGGGTGAACTGCGCACCTCGGCCGTGGTCATCGGGGCGGTTGACGGCTCGAAAGCGTGCCTCGTGGCCTGCGACGTGCTGATGGTCGAGCGTGACGTCCTCGACGACGCCGCGCGTCAGATCAGCGCGGCGACCGGCATCCCTTTCGATCACATCCTGATCAACTGCACGCACACCCACCACGCGCCGACGACCGTGACGGTACACGGCTACCACCGCGAGGAGGCGTTCACGCGGCAGGTGGGAGCGATGTGCGTTGCGGCTGCCAGGGAAGCTTACGCCCGACTCAAGCCGGTCACGCTCAGGTTCCGGCTCGGCGAGGAATCGTCGGTAGGCAAGAACAGCCGGCTGCTGCTGAAAGATGGCACGATCTTCTGGGTCGGCCCGCACGATGACGCCGTCCGGCCCACTGGTCCCTTCGACCCCGAGTTGCCCGTGCTGGCCTTCGTCGGCACCGAAGGGAAGCCCGAGGCCGTGCTGTTCAACCACTCGACCCACACGATCGGCACTGTAAAGCCCGGCGTGCGCTCACCCAGCTTTTACGGGCTGGCGGCCCAGGAGCTGGAGAAGGAACGCGGGGGAACGTTCCTTTTTTTCGAAGGGGCCTCGGGATCGACCCACAACCTCGACGTCGCGACCGCCGAGGCCGTCTTCCGGATCAAGGCGGCCTTGAGCGACGCCCTGGAAAAGGCCGAGCTCCGCGCCGTGCCGTCGATCAAGGGGAAGCGCGCCGAGATCACGCTCAAAGTTCGCACCTTCGACGACCATGCGGAGGACGCGGTGGTCACCGCCTACTGCACCAAGCGTCAACCCGCTCCCTATCACGAACAAACAATCGCGATTTTCCGCAAAATGAGGCAGATTCTCTCCCCTCGACAGGGGCAGGAACGCAAGACCTGGGTCCAGGCCGTCGTTGTGGGCGACATTGCCTTGGTGGGCGTCCCCGGCGAGTTCTTCACCGTGCTCGGCCAGGAGATCAAGCGGCTCTCGCCTTACCGCTACACTTACGTCTTCGAGCTGGCGAACGACTACGTGGGCTACATTCCCGATGCCCGCGGCTTTGATCGCGGCGGCTACCAGGTCTGGACGGGCCTGCACAGCTTCCTGGCAAGGGGATCAGGCGAAGCCATTGTCGCCACGGCCGTCGACCTGCTGCGCGCGTTGCACGACGAGCGGTGCCCCATGATCGGTGACTGATCGATGATGCCCGCGCAACCGCGTCGCGAGGAGAATCTTGATGACCGCCTCAATACTGCGGCCTCTTGTACGGTGCCTGGCCGCCGCCCTGCTTGTGATGGCCGCAAGAAACGCACGTGCCGACCGCCCTCCCACGCCCGATGAGGAGCGCGCCTGCGCTGCGGTTGGCCGATCCGTCGCTCACGGTCGAACTCGTCGCCGCCGAGCCCGCGGTGGCGTCGCCGGTCGCCGTGGCCTGGGACGAGCAGGGGAGGCTCTACGTCGTCGAGATGACCGATTACCCGATCGCGTCCGACGGTGGCCGGATCAAGCGGCTCGAAGACCGTGACGGCGACGGCCGCTACGAGCAATCGACCGTTTTCGCCGACAAGCTCCACTGGCCCACGGGCGTTTTGCCCTGGAACGGAGGCATTCTCGTCACGGCGGCCCCCGACCTTCTCTTCTTCAAGGACACCGATGGCGACGGCCGGGCCGACGTTCGCAGCGTGATCCTCACCGGCTTTGCCGAGGGGAACCAGCAACTCCGCGTGAACAGTCCCACCTGGGGGCTCGACAACGCCGTGTACCTGGCCAACGGCCGCAGTGGCGGCGCATTGAGACGCCCCGGCGACCCTCCCGGAAATGCGGTGGCCATTCCCCGGAATGACGTTCGCCTTGACCCGGCAACTGGCTCGTTCGCGCCCATCGCCGGCTTCAGCCAGTTCGGACTCGCTCGCGACGACTGGGGTGATCGGTTCCCATCGTGGAACACGGTTCCCATCCGCCACGTCGTGCTCGAGACAGCCGAATCGGCGTCCGATCCCCGAACAGTGGCCGAGATCCTCGACATGTCCGACGGCGGGAGGGTCTATTCCCTCGCCCCCGCACAGCGGCGGTTCAACGCCGAGACCGTGGCCTACTTCAACGCAAGCTGCGGACCGGCGATTTACCGCGGCGACATGCTCGGCGATACCTATCGCGGTCATGCGTTCGCCTGCGAGCCGCTCACCAGCGCCGTTCTGCATTGGCGGCTCGATCCGCTGGGCCCGACTTACGTGGCGCGGCGGGTAGAGCGGGAAAAGACGTCCGAGTTCCTCGCCTCGGCGCATCCCTGGTTCCGTCCCGTAAACCTCGCGACCGGACCGGATGGTGCGCTCTACGTCGTCGACTTCTGCCGTGCCTGGGTAGAGCACCCGGCGTTCGTTCCAGAGGGCCAGAGAAACAGCGTCGACTTCCGCGAAGGCTTCGAGCACGGCCGGATCTGGCGGGTCGTGCCGCGCGGCATGACCACACGGCCAGAGGCCTGCAAGCCGGGCAGTCTCGGCACGGAAGGCCTCGTCCGGCTGCTGGAGCACCCGAATGGCTGGTATCGCGATACGGCCCAGCGGTTGCTTGTCGAGCGGCATACGGGGGATTCGGTCGCAACTCTCCGTGCGCTGGCGGCTCATTCCAAAATTGCCCAGGCCCGCGTCGCAGCGCTCTGGTCGCTGCTCGGGCTCGGTGCGCTCGATGCGGCCACGCTTCGCGAGCGGTTCCGTGACGGGCACCCGCGAGTGCGTGAGCACGCGGCCCGGCTGGCTCTGGCCGGCGGCAGACAGACCGAGTTTACGGAGGCTCTTGCCGCGCTGGCCGACGACCCTGATGCCCGTGTCCGGCTCCGTGCTGCCGTCGCTCTTGCAGGGAACGAATCGGATGTTGCGCAGGCGGCTCTGGCGCGAATTGCCGCACGCGACGCCGAGTCGCCGTGGACCGCCGCGGCAATTCTGAACGCGGTCGCGGCGCGTCCCGTGCGGTTCCTCGATGTGCTCGCCACCAAGGAACCCGGCTGGCTGACCGACACGAGTTCGCAGCAGGCCGCATTCCTGGTGCGGTTGGGCGAATTGATCGGCGCGGCGGCGGGGAAGTCGGAGGTCGTGGCCGCGCTCGAGCGGGCAGTCTCTGCGCGGGCCGAGCCCGCGGCATTCGCTCTGATCGAGGGCCTGGCCAAGGGCCAGTCACGGACCGCTGCGCGGGCCGTGGATTGGCCGGCGCGCCTGGCTGCGCCAACGCACCTTCGCATTGAGATCGCGAAGCTTCGCAAGGCTGCCGTCGGTGCGGCACACGACGGCCCGCGGCCGTCCTGGGTCCGAGCCCGCGCGTTCGCCCTGTTGCTGGCTGTACGCGACCCCGCTCTCAAGGACGAGATTCCCGCTCTGCTCGACGTCGCGCAGCCGCCCGATCTCCAGATGGCCGCGGCGCGCACGGTGGCTGTCGTGGACGATGCGGCTCTCACCGATGCGGTCCTGGCTCGCTGGGATACGCTGTCTTTATCCACGCGGCGAATCTTGCTTGAGGTCTTGACCGGGTCCGTTCCGCTCGCGGAACGGCTGGTGCAGGCCGTGGCCGGAGGAGTGGTTGCCGCTTCGGAGCTGAGTCCGTCCACCCGCGACGCCCTCCACCGGCTGAATGTCGCGTCCCTGCAATCGCGGCTGGCCAGGGTCCTTCCCGACGCGCCTGGCACCGACCGTCGTGGGGTGCTGTCTCGATACCAGCAGGCTCTGACACTGAAGCCCCAGCCCGCGCGGGGCCGCGATCTCTTCAAACGCAATTGTCTGACCTGCCACGCCCGCGGCGGTGAAGGTGCGAAGGTGGGTCCCGACCTGTTAAGCGTTTCCGGACGACCCCCGGACGACCTGATGGTGGCGATACTCGACCCCAGCCGCGAAGTCGCGCCCGACGGCATGGCCGCGGTCGTCGAAACCAAAGATGGGCGGACCCTCACCGGCCTGCTCGTCGAAGAGACTCCCGCCGCACTTCATCTGCGCCGCGCCGAGGGACTTGAAGATATCATCCCCCGTTCCGAGATCGAGGCCGTCCGTTCCACCGGCAAATCGCTCATGCCCGACGGCCTCGAACAGGTGCTCAGCCTCCAGGATCTGGCCGATCTGATCGGATTCTTAAAATCGCCGGAGTCGACCCGGACGCCTTGATGCAAAGAGCTAGTCATTTCTCCAGCACATAGCTCCCGGGCGCATCCCCGATCGGCGGGTGGGCGTGGCTGCCGAGTGGCGGCGGGTCGATCTGGCGGGCGGACCGTTCAGCGAGCCAGGCCGTCCAGTCGGTCCACCAGGTGCCGTCGTGGCGAGCCGCCAGCTTGAGCCATTCTTGCGGGTCGGCGGCATGCGCGCCGGGCTCGGTGACCCAGTAGGATCCCTTGCCACCGGGCGGGTTGACAATACCGGCAATATGGCCGCTCGAGGCCAGCACGAAGCGCACGGCGCCGCCGAAAAGCTGGGTGATTCGCCAGGCGGCGTCCCAGGGGACGATGTGGTCTTTCTCGGCGCCGACGGCATAGGCGTCCAGCTTGATGCGGCCGAGGTCAATCGGCTCGCCCTTCAAGATAACCTTGCCGGGCTGGATCAGATTGTTCTCGAGATAGGTGTTCCGCAGGTACCAGCTATGAGCTTTGCCGGCCATCCGGGTTCCGTCGCTGTTCCAGTACAAGAGGTCGAAGGCCGGCGGCTTGTTGCCCATCAGGTAGTTGTTGACGACGTTGGCCCAGATCAAATCGTTGGCGCGCAGTAGGTTGAACATGTTGGCCATGTCGCGGCTGTCGAGGTAACCTCGCTGCAGCATCTGCTGCTCGATAAAGTCGATGTTCGGTTCCGTGATGAAGACCGCCGTGTCGCCGACTTTCGTGAAGTCCTGAAGCGAGACCATGAAGGTTGCCGAGTTGAACCGGCGATCGCCCTTCGCGGCCAGCCAGGCCAGCGTCAACGTGAGCAGAGTGCCGCCGATGCAGTAGCCCATCACGTTCACCGAAGACTTGCCGGTGATCTCGCGCACCACGTCGCTGGCTTCGAGCGGTCCCAGGTCCATGTAATCTTCGAAGGTCAGGTCGGCCATCGACCCGTCCGGGTTCTTCCAAGAGATGATGAAGACGGTGAAGCCCTGGTCGACCAGGTACTTCACCATGCTGTTCTTCGGCTGCATGTCGAGGATGTAATACTTGTTGATCCAGTGCGGGACGATCAAGAGCGGCGTCTCGTGCACGGTTCTGGTCGTTGGCGTGTACTGGATCAGCTCCATCAGCCGGTTCCGGTGAACCACCTTGCCCGGCGTCAGGGCGAGGTTACGGCCCGGCGCGAACGCGGTCAGGTCGACGATGCTGAGACGGCCCTCCTGGAGGTCGCTCAGCAAGTTGCGCGCTCCCTCGGCGAGGCTGGCGCCGCCGGTCTCGATGGCCCGGCGCAGGGCGGCGGGGTTGGACATCAGGAGCAGCGACGGGCTCATGGCATCGACGAACTGGCGGAGGTGGAAGTTCAGGCGCTGACGCTCTGATTCGTCCATGCCTTCGATCGTGCCCTGTTTCAGCAGCCAGTCCGAGGCCAGCAGATAAAGCTCTTTGAGGGTACGGTAAACCGGGTTGGTCTGCCACTCCGTCGCCGCGAACCGCTTGTCGGCTGAGGGCGGCGCCGGGCCTGGCGCGGAGGGGTCCATGCCGGCCAGCCCCAACCACTGCTTGCCCGCCTCGCTCCAAGCGTCGATCGCGGAGCGCCAGAGTGTCAAGTTCAGCTCGGCGACCGAGGCGATGGCCTTTTCGGGCTTTCGAAGCGAGTGCATCCAAACGGTTCGCAGCGCCCGAGTGATCTCCCCCCAGTCGATCGGCACAACCTGGCGCAGCGGATTGGCGTTCCACATCATGTCAACAGAGCGCAGGATTGGATCCTTGGCGAGAATATCCTGGAACTTCCGCATGCCACCGGCCAGCAGGCCGCCAGCGAGCTCGTCGGTGCCGACTTGCAACCAAGGTTTGTCGGAGCCGATCCAGTCCCGGGCGGCACCGAGATTCTGCTCCATCCAGGCCGCCCACAGACCCAGTATCGCGTCCGGCCGCGGCAAGCCGGAATCGGCATTGGCGGTCCCTTGCGTCTCGTCCTTTGAGTGGACCTCGTCCGGCTGGGGCTTCTGTTGCTGGTGCTTATCCGTTTTCCTGGCGGCCATGACATCTCCTTCGAATCTCTTTGGCCATCGCCTTCGCTTGGCTCCCGCACTCGCTCATTTCTCGCATACGCGAGCCGACGACATCATGCAGGCGGCTCTTGCAGAGAGATCGGTCAGAGTGCCATTGAGTTCGATCGCCTGTCAGCGATAGCACTCATCACCGATGGCCGGTAACTCGTGAAGCCAGCACGAGGTTCGGAATCACTTCGCAGCTCATGGTTCGTCGAGCACGGATACGACCCGGAAAGCTCGGCGGTCGGAAATCGACCCAGAGAGATGCTGGACCGTGCTCTACCATCCCGTGTCGTATTCTCATCGTTCCGGCACCACTGCGCCAAGCCAACGCCGGTTGACTCTCGTCAGTAGTCGTCGATCCAGCCGTGACGGAGATTGCCACCGAGCACACGAACGCATCACTTCAGTGGCAAATGAGGGAATCTGGAGAAAAGGCGACAAGGCCGGGCATTTTTTGAGTCTGCAATTCAGGAAAGTCGGGAATTTCGTCGTCCCGTTAATTGCGTTAGCGTGCGCTCGCGATGACGGGACATGAAGCGGCGACAATTCATCGCCCTTCCCGGCGTCGCAAAGTGAATCATAGTGCCGCTTTGGCGTGACGTCGCCGATTCTGCTCCTAACCCACTGGTACCACCATGCCGGAAGAAACGATTGATGCTGGTCTGCTTGAGCAGACAAAAAACCAGATACGCAAGCTGGTGGCCGAGATCGCCGATCTGGCCGAATCGGACGTTCAGCCGGCGGAGTTTTATGTCGAGTTTCTGAACCGCGCTGTGGCTGCCGTGGCCGCCACGGGCGGCGCATTCTGGTTACTGGACGGCCGCAATGGATTGCGTCTCCAGTACCAGGTGGAATTTTCCCAGACAGGGCTCATGGATGGGCGAGTCAAGACCGCGCCCCACGACGCATTGCTGGGGTGCATGATCCAGGCGTCGCAGGCGCAGATCATTCCTCCCGGGGCCGTCATCGAGGGGGTTCCCCAGGCGTACAACCCGACTGGCCTGGCCTTGATCATCGCCCCGCTGATCGTCGACAAGCAGGTGGTCGGCCTGCTCGAGATCTTGATGGACCCGAACCGCCGCGCGGCACAGCAGAAAAGCACACTGCGGTTCGTTGGCGACCTTTGCGATCTGGCCGGCAATTACCTCAAGAACCGGCAGATGCGGCAGATGATGTCGCAGCAGAGGCTGTGGAACCAACTCGAGGGTTTCACGCACCACATTCACGGCTCGCTCGACCTCAAGGAAACCGCTTATTCGGTGGTCAACGATGGCAAGCGGCTGGTGGGCTGCGATCGCCTGAGCGTGGCTCTGAAGCTCGCCGGCCGGACGTTGGTCGAAGCTGTCAGCGGCCAGGAAGTTGTCGAGCAGCGGTCCAACCTGGTCCGCGATCTCACCAAGCTGTGCAAGGTCGTGATCCGTTCGGGCGAAGACCTGGTGTACACCGGCAACACCGAGGGCTTCGCGCCGGATATTCGCGATGCCCTGGAAATCTACGTCGATGAGTCGGGTTCCAAGGTCGTGGTCGTCACTCTGCTCCACAAGCCCGAGGAAGAAGAAGGGCCCGATCAGAAAGAGCACCGTGAAAAGGTGCCCTATGGTTGCCTGGTCGCCGAGCAGATCGGCGACGAGGTGGCACCCACCGACATGCACGCGCGAACCGAGGTGGTTGCCCGGCACGCCTCCACGGCTCTCTGGAACTCTCAGGAACATCACAAGATCTTCCTCAAACCGCTGCTCAAGTTCATGGGAGCGCCCTGCGCGTACTCCGGGGACGGACCCTGGCGAAGATCGGGGCAGTGGCGGCGCTGATTCTCGCTCTCATCACCGCCATGTACTTTGTTCCGTGCAACCTGACGATTGAAGGCCGGGGCTCGCTCTTGCCCGAGGAACGGCGGACAATCTACGCGCCGATCGCCGGCACGATCATCGAAGTACCCGTCGAGCACGGAGATATCGTCAAGAAAGGCGATCTGATTGCCCGGCTGGAAAGCAAGGACCTCGAGAAAGAGCTGAAGAAGCTGATCGGTGAACGCGACAAGGCGCGGAACCAGAGGCTGATCTCCGAGAATCAGATTCAGAAGTCCTCGAACTCGCAAACCGAGCAGGACATGCTGTATCAGGTCCAGTCTCAGCTCGCCGAGGCGACACTGACCTACAAGAGCGCCAAGGAGCAGATCGAGATCGTCCAGGAGCAGCTTGAATTGATGAACATCAAGGCGCCTCAGGACGGGATCATCACGACCTGGGAAGTGAAGAAGAATCTGATGGGACGGCCGGTGGAAATCGGCCATGAGCTCTTGAACATTGCGGCCATCGGCGGCGATTCCGACTGGGTGCTCGAGGTCGACGTGCCCGACGACGACATGGGGCCCATCCTCCTGGCCCAGAGCAAGCTCCAGCAGGAGATTGCCGCGGGCACGAAGCAACCCGGTACCGCGCTCAAGGCATACTTCCACGTCGCCACGAATCCCGAGGACAAGTACGAAGGCTACGTTCGCCGCATCGCGGCCAAGGCCGAGACGGTCGAACAAAAGCATGTGGTCAAGGTCACCGTCGGCTTCGACGAATCGGTGCGACGTGAGTTCCTGTCGCGGAACCAGGAGCTACGCCCTGGGGCCGAGGTCCGGGCCCGAGTCGATTGCGGCAAGACCCGGCTGGCTTACTACCTGCTCCGCAAGGTTGTCCAGGTCTGGTACGAGTCGGTGATGTTCCGCTGGCCGTTCCTCCACTGAGGCAGCGAGCCAGGTCCGGGAACAAGGCAAAAAGAGAGGGGGACGGAGCCCCCACTCACCAAAGAATCGTGAGTGTGACGCTGCCCCGCGTGCCTTGCATGGCCGGCTCAATCGAGACGCCCGCCCGCTCGGATCGGGCTGGTGCCTCAAACGACGGAAAACCTGTGATCAATCTGGAAACAACCTTTTGAACCCTGAAGCTGGAGGTCCTTCCCCCATGACGACTGCCAAGATCGCCGCGGCCATGGCCGCCGCGCTGCTAACAGCACTTTCCGTTGCCGCACTGGCGCAGGGCGGCGACGACACGCCGCGGCCCCGCACTCCGGCCGCGAACGCCACGACCTTGGTCCTTAGCGAACTGGGCACCGTGGATTGGATCGAAAAATCGGACGTTGCCGCGCTTCGCGAGGGTGTGATCGAAAAAATGGAATTGCGGCTGGGAGACCCCGCCATCGCCGGCCGGCCCATTGGCTACTTGCACAAGAAGGCGGCCGAGCTCACCGCCGTCAAAAGCAAGGTTCAGGCCGAGGCAGTCGGGGCGATCGAGAAAGGCAAGGCCTCGTTGGGAGTCGCCCTGGCGATCGTGGCCATCAACAAACGACTCAACGAGCGCAAGCCGGGCATGGTCTCTGCCGAAGACATGGCCAAGGCCGAGGGCGAGCTCAAGGTCGCCGATGCCCAGATCCAGGAGGCCACCGAGAACCAAAAAGCCGCGCAGGCCGACCTGGCACTGGCGCGTCAGATCGTCGAAGAACATACGATCGTCGCTCCCTTTGATGGGGTCGTCCTCAAGGTGATGAAGCACCCCGGCGAGAGCGTGCGGGCCAACGACGCCGTGGTCCAGATCGGCAATCTTGCGAAGCTGGCCGTCAACGCCTATGTGCCCCTGAAGTATGCCTTCAAGGTCAAGGAAGGACAGGTCGTCGAAATCCAGCCCAGGTTCGAGTCGACTGACGTCGGTAATGAGGAGATGGAGCGGCTGAAATTCCGGGGTAAGATCATATTCGTCGATCCCTCGATTCAGCCCGTTGCCGGTACCGAACGGCGGATCCGGGCCGAGTTCGACAATGTGGACTACAAGCTGTCGCCCGGTCTCAAGGTGCAGTTGACCATCTTCCTGACCAACGACGTCGCCTCGAGAATTCCCTTGCCTGAGCCGGCCGCCCGCTGAGCCCGGACATCCCTGGGTAACAATCACAAGTTCAGAGTTTTCCCCGAGGACTGCTGACCGATGAGTGCCGCCCCGTCCCTGGCCCCCGTGACCCCCTTCGGGCAAGCCGCCGAGCATCTGAAGGTAAAGCTCCGCTCTGATCTGGTGGTTCAGCCCCAGTTCTACGAGGGGATGACCCATTATGTAATCAAGGACCCGCTGGCTCTCAAGTACTTCCGGTTCAAGATCGAGGAGTACTTCCTGCTCCAGCAGTTCGACGGCAACCAGACCCTTCAGGACGTCAAGAAGGCGTTCGAGCGGAAGTATCGACCGCAGACCATCTCGATCGAGGATCTGACCCGGTTCGTCGCTCAGTTGCACGAGGCCGGCATCATCCAGATCGACAGTCCGGAACAGGCCAGGGTGCTGATCCGCCGCCGCCGCAAGAACCGCTGGCGGAAAGTCTGGGCCTTCGTGGCCAACATCCTCTTCATCAAGATTCCGATCATCGACCCGGAACGGCTCTTGACCTGGATGTACCCGTACTTCCGCTGGATTTTCACCTCGTATTTCGTCACGGCCACCGTGGGGCTGATGCTTGCCGCCATCACGCTGGTCATCAGCCAGTGGGAGATGTTCTACAGCAAGCTGCCGGAGTTCCAGAGCTTCTTCAACTGGTGGACCATCTTCAGCTTCTGGATCAGCCTGGCGATCGTCAAAATCATTCACGAGTTCGGCCACGGCCTCACCGCGAAGCATTTCGGCGGCGAAGTCCACGAGATGGGGCTTCTGTTCCTGGTCTTGACGCCGGCCCTCTATTGCGACGTGACCGATAGCTGGCTCTTGCCCAACAAGTGGCACCGGATCTGGATCTCCGCTGCGGGCATTTATGTGGAGCTCTTTCTGGCAAGCATCGCCACTTTCGTCTGGTTCTACAGCGAGCCCGGCCTGCTCAACAGCCTGTCAATGGCCACCATGTTCATCTGCTCGATCAACACGGTCCTCTTCAATGCCAACCCGCTGCTTCGCTACGACGGCTATTACGTCATGGCCGACTGGCTGGAGATTCCCAACCTCCGAATCAAGAGTACCCAGTTCTTCGCCTATCTGATCCAGGAAAAGGTGCTAGGGCTGGAAATCCCGGTTCAGAGCTACCTGCCCAGGTCGCGGCGGTCCCTGTTCGTGACCTACGCGGTTGCCAGCTACGTCTACCGCTGGGTCGTGACATTCAGCATCATCTACTTCTTGTCCCAGGTTCTGAAACCGTACAAGCTGCAGTCGATCAGCTACATGCTGGCGTCCGGAGCACTGGTACCGCTACTGGGAATGCCCGTTTATCAAATCGTCAAGTTTCTCCGCACCCCCGGGAGGTTGCGCAAAGTGAAAAAAGCACGCACGGCCGGCTTCGCCGTGGCGGCCGTCGCCATCGTGGCCGGCATTCTGTTGATTCCGACTCCGCTGCGAATTCAGGGTACACTTGTACTCACGGCGGCCAAACCCGAGGAAGTATACCCGGAGGTTGAAGGCCAGCTCGTCGAGCTTAACGTCCGCGATGGCGAGTGGGTCGCCAAAGACACCGTCATCGCCAAGCTGATCAACCCCGATAAGTTGAAGGAACGCGCACAAAGACAGGCGGACCACGACATCAACTGGGCCAAGGCTCAGTGGCACAACCAGAGCCCCGAGCGCGAGAATCGCGGCCTGGCTCGCCAGTACCTCCAGGCCGCTGAAGAGCTGGAGCCGATCATCAAGAACATCAATGAACAGATCGGCAAGTTGACCCTGGTATCCCTGCGGGACGGCCAGGTGATGGGCGTTCCTCATCCCGAGACGGTGGGCCAGGTACTGAAACCGGGCAAACCGTTCTGCGAGGTGGGCGACCCCCATCATCTCGAAGCACACCTGATTGTCGATCAGGCCGATGTCGACTTGATCCACCTGGGCCGTCGTGCCTGGGTCAAGATCTATGGTCGGGCCGAGAATACGTACTTGAGCGAGGTTTCCGAGGTCGCCAAGCGCAATCGGGACGAAATCCCCCCCGAGCTTTCCCACGTGGCCGGGGGTGAGATCGCCGGCAAGGCCGACCCCAAGACCGGCGCGATCAAGCCCCAGACGGCGGTCTACGAGGTGATCATCCCGATCGAGAATCCGAACCTCACGCTTCAGCCGGGCCTTCGCGGGTTCGCCAAGATCAACGGCGGTACCCACACCCTCGGCTGGTGGCTCTACCGGCTCTTCCACAAGACGTTCCATTTCTCGATTTGAACATCCTTGCGGAAGATCGTGCGAGCGATCGAGACGAACAGGAAGCCATCATGCCCGGCCGCTGGTCATCGAGACCCCTGGCCGGGCTTCTTCTTTGCGCGAGCCTTGGCGGAGGTCGAGAAGAAGTCGGCCAGGTCTCAACCCGCCCGCGATCCTGGGTGAATCTCCTTTTGCGCTGACCGTGTAACACGCCGAGCCGGCGGTCAAGCATTCCGATCGATGAGCAAGTCAGCAGGGCGGCGGATCCTTCAAAGCGCTTTCGTGTTGCTGTCGCGGACCACGCAAAGCTATGGACTTTTGCTCGTCGTGGGCCATCGACGCACCTCTCGGAGAAGGGCGCTTGACAGCACGCGAACCGGGTGAGAGCGTCTCAATCAAACAAGCCGGCCCTCGTCCCCGAGGTGGGGACGAGGGCCGGTATTTCCTTTTTGAACTCGGGCCAAGAGTGGCCCTCGTGAGTCTTTCTTCCTAGAGCGACTTCCAAAGCTTGGTCCAGAAGCTCTGTTTGGCGGTGGCCTTATTCTGGGCCGTCGCCAGAGTCGCGGCCAACTTCTTGCTGGCCGCGGCAGCCTGGATGGGGGTCTGCGTGGACGATCCGACCGGAGTGCTGCTCGCTGTCTCGAGCGGGGTGGCGGTCGGGGTACTCGCTGCGGTCGTTGGCGTGGTTGACGTCGTACTCGTGGTCGACGTCCCGGTCGAGCTACTCGCCGGAGTCGTGGAAGGCGTGACAGGCGTGACACTTGCCGCGGATGTGCTCGGAGTGGTGGTACTTGGCGTGGTCGCGGCTGGCGTGGTGGTGCTCGCCGTGGCCGTGGTTGCTGCATTTGTCGTTGTCGCAGCACTTGACGTGGTTGCGGCCTGGCTCGCAGTGTTGCCGCTGGCGGTTACGGTACTCGCGGTCGTGGCGGAGGCCGTTGAGGTTGGCGAGGCCACCGGGGTCAAAGTACCCGCGGGCACCAGGCTGTTTGGCGACGTCGAGGTCGAGGTCGAAGTCGCGCTCTGGGAACTCGCAAGCTGCGCCGCCGCTGCGACCAAGGCCTGAGCGGCGGTCTGGCTTGTTGAGCTGCCCGTTGTCGAGGTCGAAGTCGAAGTCGTCGGGGTCGTCGTCGAGCTCGTGGTATTCGAGTTCCCTGACGACGCGCTCCCTGTCGCGGCCGTAGTGCTCGTGGTTGTACCGGTGGTCATGCCGGTCGAGTTCGAAGAACTCGTTGTCGCGGCCGTCGTTGTCGGTGTGGCGGTGGACGTGGACGAAGTGGTCGAACTTGCCACGCCCTCTAGAGGAACCAGTGATACGGAGAAGCTCACTCCGTTGACCATGCCTGTCCTGACCACGGGCGCTCCAGTGGTAATTGCGTTACCAGAAGTGCTACCGAACAGCGAGTAGAATGGCAGCGCCGTACCGGGCCGAGAGTTCAAGTTGACATCGAGCGCCGTCGGCGACATGTTGCGGTACTTCATGATCGCCGATGGTGGAACGAACATGAACTTGGGCAGCAGATGCTGCAGGTTGACAGAGTTCCGCAAAGCCAGAGGAGCGACCAGGAAGCCGTTGGCCGAGGCCCTCTGCCGATCGATGATCACATACGAATCGGGCTGCGGAAGCAGGGTATTCGCCAGCATCTTGAACGATTTGATGCTGATACCGCCCTGGAGCTGGCCATTCGCCAGGTAATCGAAGTAGTTGAACCGACGCTGGAGAGCCGCTGGCTGATCGGGGTTCTCGTTATAGACCATGTTGTTAATGCCGTTCTGAGGCTGCGCGTAGGTAGAGGTACCGCCCAGTAATGCCGCCATCGCACCGGCCTCGGCCAGTCCCTTGGAGGCGGCCGTATCGACAAAGTTCTGGATCTCCTGGGCCGTGATGATCCCGTCGCCGTTCGTGTCCATCACTGGGAAGTCTTTGTGCTGCAACAGGTAATTGATCGCGATCGTGCCCTCGATCGAGGCGATCGCATTGCTGACCGAAATGCGGGCGTACGACGGCGGGCTGGTCGTTCCAGTAAAGTGATGCTGCCTGTCCGTCGTGCCGACCAAAGGCGGTGTGGAAAGCGACCCGGCGTCGTTGACATCGGCGGCCGGCACGGCCGTGTAAGCTAGAATCCCATTAATCCCGTCGGGGGTGTTGTAGGCCGTGAGATTCCTGAAGGCGCGTGCGCCGAAGTTCAGCGAGTCTACCCCGACCGGCGTGGTAAGGTAAGCGTTCGCTGTGGTACCGCTGCCTTGAGCGAGCGTGATCCAGTAATTCAATGCCGAGGAGACCAGGGCAAAGGATCCGGTCACGATGGACGAGGACATCGACGTTCCCACCTGGCTGAACGTCATATGGTTGTTCGGATCGCCCGCCGCGCTTGTCGACGTTCCGGTGGTCGTGTTCGTGAGCGAGAATGTGCGGCGGAAAGTGGGCACGTCAATCGCTGGAGCAGCGAAGTCGGTCGTCGCGCTCCGGTTCGCCGCCCCCGTGATCCGGTCGTTGTACTGGAGCAGGTCCGCCGCGGTGTAGGTCGCGATGTTGGCTGAAACACCGGTTGTGGTGGAACCTCCTCCACCGCCCGCACCGCCACCGCCCGCACCGCCACCGCCACCGCCCACGCCACCCGCCCCGCCACCACCCGCACCACCAGTGCCGGTGGATGGGGTCGCGGTTCCACCGATGGTGAGCGCATTGCCGAAGACCAGCACTGGGCCTAGCAGATTGGGAATGACGCTGATAGACGGATCGGTCGGTATGGTCGATGGACTCGTCGTGAACGGGTACGGATAAGTTCCCGTGACCGAGATTACCTCGTTCAAGACAGCCGGCAGCGACATGCCGTTGACATCGCCGAGCGCGGAATTGTCGGAATTATTGAAACCGGGCTGAATGTAGCCTGTTCCCGAGCCGCCGCCGCCGATGCCACCGCCACCACCCGTGGTGGTTGTAGTGCTGGAAGCGCCCAGCGGAGCTCCAAACTGGCCGGAGGCCGCAATGGGCGCGATACCCAGTTTGCGGAACCTGTGCAACTGGTTCTTGAGGGCAATGACGACCTGGGGAAATTGCTTGTAGGCGGTGTATTCGCTCGTGAACGTTTGCGTGGTACCAAAGGCCAGGGTCGCGGCAATCACGCGGTCGACCTTGCCGGGACGTACCGGATCGTTGACATAGGGGTGATTGGCCACGTACTGCAAGCCCTGATAAAGCGCCTGGCTGGTGGTCAGGGCATTGGACGTGGCGCTGATTGAGGTGCCGACGCCGCCGCCCACGCCGCCGCCCACGCCGCCGCCAGCACCGCCGCCCGCGCCGCCACCCGTGCCCGTGCTTGAGGGGAGAGTGACGGCGCCCACGAAGGGCGCGAAGATGGTGACCGGAACAAGGGTCGCCTGGGGCACGAACTGCGCCACGACGCCGGCCACCGGCGTGCCGTGGCCGTCATACGTGTTCAATAGCACTGTACCGCTGGCACCCCCGCTTGATCCACCGGCGCCGCCCGCGCCGGTCGCCGTGGTGGAAGTGCCATTATTGGCCAGATCCTGGTTTCCCGGCCCCCCGGTCCAAACATTTGTGCCGGTTGTGACGCGGCCGCGCAACGGCGGCGTTTGGCCGTCAACGCCGGTGTCGATGATGGCCACCGCGCTACCTTGGCCGTTGTAGGGAACGCCCAGGGTGCGCAGGTCGTTCAATCCGATCAAGGTCCCGGTCGTCGAATCGGCCAGGCTTGCCGTGGTCTTGAACTGCCAGATACCCTGATTGTCCGAGGCCCACAGCGTTGTGCCATCGGCCGAGAAGGTGATCGAGAGCTCGGAACTAATGAAGCTCGACGCGCCGGTCGCGGCCGACACGTCGAAGCCCCGGGCGAAGTTGCTCACAATGCCTTGAGGCGTGATCTGGATAATACGACCGCCTAGAGTGTCACTTTCTCCGGATGTGATCGGTATCAACGGATTGGTCGTCGCGTTGTACGGCTCGTTCGGATTCTGGAGCGCGACGCCGACCGTGCCGGCACCAGAAACCGGAACGGCAACCGTGACACCGGCAGGGATGTAGCCGGGCTGTCCCGCGGTACCGCTGGCTACCGACGTCACAGTGACCGACAATCCCGATGCAAGATCGCTCACGAAGAGATTACCGGCGGAAGTCGGCGGCAGGGTGACCGTGTAAGATACCGAGGAAGTGTTGGTCGTGGTGTTTGTGATCGTGGTTGCGCTTAGCCCGATATCTTGCGAGAAATAGCCGTAATGGTCGAACGCGATGTCCTCGAACCGGCGATAGGTTGTACTGACAGCGCCTCGCTGGTCGAGAGTCAGTGAGGTGGTCGTTGTCGGAAGACTCGAGCCGATCAGCAGCTCGCCGTTGGACCCTTGCACGCCGCTGAGGCCAGGCGTGGCCGGGATCCCTCCAGCGGCCGGGGTTCCGAAATCGGTGAAGGCCGAATACACCGGCGAGATGTAGTCGGCGCTCGCCTGGGTCATACCGACGATCGTTCCCTCGGACATACCCGACTGCGAGACTCCCGTCGGCAGGGTGCTATTACTGATGGTCTGACCTGGAGAGTAGACATTCGCGTTGAAGAAGAGCCCGGCAAACGTACCGCCCGTGGTGCTGATGCCGCTACCGGCCAGCAAACCGCGAAGGAACGCCTGGTCTTCCGGGCCTGGTACAACCATGCCGGTCGGATTGACGTTGAACTTGGTGGCAGCCAGGCCGTCGGTCAGCATCACGAATGCGCCCAGGAATTGCCCGCTGGGAGAAATCATGTAGATCGCATTCTTCGCCGGATCGGAACGGTCGGCGCTGGAGACAAACATCACCGGGCTGCCATTGAAGTAACCCTCGGCATCGAACGTGATGTCGTACCAGTTGACGAACCCGGTCGACGTGCCCATCGAGTTGGCCGCGGGATTCTTGCCGTCGGTGGCCAGCGAATTGGGATCGATCTGGCTCATGACCGTATTCAAGTCGAAGAACACACTGGCCTTGCCCGTGGCCGGATCGATGCGGTAAATCACACCCGGCCTGTTGACGGCACTGGCGTTACCGCCGGAACCGCGCGAGATCGCATAGAGCCCGTTTCCGAAAACACCACCCGGACCAGCCACGATGCGGACGATGTCTCCCCCGAACGAATTGAGCGGGGTCAACTCGGCCACCGAGGTGATCGGGGCCGATGTGGAGATATTCGTCGCCGTCGAATTCTGAGCAACCGTGACTGTGCCCAGAACCGCGTTTGTCGGAGTGGTGGCCGCCGTGAAGGTCGCGGTCACGGGAAAGAGAGAAACGTAAGGAGCCAGAAGGCAACGTTGCTCCAGCGGAAAGGGGGTATCCGGTTTGACAGCTCGACGCCGCTTGGCTGAGCCACGTGCCCGCGGTCGGGATGGCTGAGACATTCCTTTATCTCCTATCGCTGGACTCGTCCGTCCTGAACCGAGGCCGAGATGCCCGGCAAGTCACACTATCGGCGCAACTTGCGCTGGTTGATGAGTCGAAACATCCGGCAAGCCCCCTGAAAGGGGCATAATCCGCACCCGCGGATCATTTCTTACCATCTGAATCGGCCGAAACCCTCACGCGCGATCAGCGAAAGACCCGGTAAATCCGGAAAATCCGGTGCTATTGACAGGGCGAGCGAGCGCAACGGCTTTGCAGATCATCAGCGTCAAGGAACGGTGAGGTGACAGTGAGGAAACGAGATGGAGCTGATAGGAAGGGCAGGTGACCAGGATGCTCGGCCAGCTTTGGCGTGCCCTGGTCACCTGGATGGGTCAAAGTTACAAGTGCAACAGAAGTATCAGATAGAGACGTAGTCGCAAGCGTGAGAATCGCTGTCTTATTCAACAACCCCCTGGGGAACCACGCGGCCAGGCTGCGGATATTGAGGCGCATTGGAGGCTCGGCGGCGAACATCCAGCTCGATCGACCCAAAGGTGCCCTCATGACGCTGAATGGTCATGCCCAACGCCGTCAGGAGTCGCTTGGCCGTGTAGAAGTTCATCACGATCCGCTGGTTCGCCTTGACGTCCTGACGGCCGGTTGCGAACGGCTGGGGGTTCAGTCCGAAGTCGAGGATGACCTCCTCGGGAGTCGCCGTCACTCGACAGAAATTGGAGTACGAAGGCAGGGTGTTCGAATCGTCAACGACAACCTCGGTCGTCGTGCCCTGCTGGGTCGCCGGGGTGGGGTGCTCGGTTTCTTTTTCGCTCATCGGGTAGTCCTGTCATCACTCAGGGAGCGCCAGTCAGAACGGCGCTCGGTTCACAGGGGAGAGGCGATGGCGCACTCTCGAACTAAGACCTAGGTTTACGCACGCATTGCCCAGAGCCTAACTCGAAACGCAAGCCGAATTCAAGCCGACTTTTGGGTAAATGAGGATTCCACCAGCCGGTCGAGCTCGGCGAGGGTGCGCCCGGATGCTCCACTCTGCGCCAGCACGAATGAGCGGCCAGCCGCGGCGCGGGTAGCCGCCGTTTCGGGATCGTCAAGGTCTTCCTGAAGTTTCAGCTTTAGCTCGTCGGCGTTGGCGACCCGGCATGCCGCGTTACGTGCCAGAAGCTGGTCCACCGTCTCGCGAAAGTTGGACGTATGCGGCCCGAACAACACCGAAGCACCATAAGCGGCCGGTTCCATCATATTCTGCCCGCCGCGGCCGGGCACCAAGCTACCACCGACAAACGCGACGTCGGCCAGACCCCACACGGCCCCCAGTTCGCCGATGGTGTCAACCAGAATCACCGGCGGAGGGCAACCCGGCGAGACGAGCCGTGCTTCGCCGTTGGAGAGTTGTGTTCGCCGCACAACCGCTTCTCCGCTCTTGGTCAGCCACTCGGCCACGCTGCTGAACCGCTCGGCGTGTCGGGGCACGATGATCAGCCGCAAGCTCGGATGTTGCAGCCGAGCCGCACGGTAAGCATCGAGCGCGGCGGCCTCCTCACCCTCCATCGTGCTGCCCGCCACGAAGATCAGATCGGAGTGCGAAAGCCCCAGCTCTTTGCGTAAGTCACGCGTCATCGCATTATTTCGGTCACTCTCCAGCCCGTCGTATTTGACCGAGCCAGTGATGCTCACGCGGTCACCGGGTACTCCCAGCTCCACGAATCGGCGCACATAATCTGCGTCTTGCGCCGCAACCACATCAATACGTCTCAGCGTCGGTCCCAGCGGCCCGCGCAGCCTCCGGTATCCGCGATAGCTCCGCACGCTCAGTCGAGCATTGATAATCGCGACTTTAGCACCCGATGCCTTTGCCGCCCGGATCAAGTTGGGCCACAATTCGAGTTCGACGAGAGCCAGAACCGTCGGCCGGATGCGAGCCATGGCGCGGCGGGTTGACCAGCTAAAGTCGAGCGGGGCGTAGAACGTGATCAGATCGGGAAATGTCCGGCGGGCCACTGCCAGCCCGGTCGTCGTGGTCGTCGAGATGACCACTTCCCAGTTGGGGCGTCTCCGGGCCATCTCTCGCACCAGCGGTCTGAGCAGGAGGATCTCGCCAACACTCACGGCGTGAAACCAGAGGCACGGTTGGCCGCCGATCCGCAACGGGGCATCGCCACGAAACTTCTCCCAAAGACCCTCACGGTACTTGCCGGAGCGAATCATGCGGAAAGCGAGCACGGGAGTGAGGAGAATCAGAAGCGCGAGATAGATCAGATTCAAGGCGAAGGGCATCTCGGGGAATCCTTTCCCGATCCGGAACAGGTTGTCCTTGCTTCAAGAATCCCCCGTGTAGCAACAAGTGTGCCTCATTGGCGGCGGAAAGTTGATAACGTGCTGAAAACCCTGGGTCTTGAGTGACCTATGCCACTCACAAGCAACGCCCCCATACCAGCAAGCGACGCCGGTTTTTTGCCGCAGATGTGAACTTAACTCATTGAATTGGCTGCGGATAGCTCTCCGTCAGCACGATCCGACTGTAATACCGGCCAGCAGTCATTCGGGTGGTCCCGCGGCCTGGCTGACCACTCACATTGCACAATGGGGAACCCAGGAAAACTGGCTAAAGAGGACCGTTCGGGGATTGTTTACGCATGCAGCAAGCTTTGAATTTTTTTCCCGAGCCGCAGGGGCAGAGGTCATTCCTGCCCACCTTTTTTCCAACATTACGGACCGGCTCGCGTTTTTTTTCAGTCGACTGCTGGCTACCGGCGATGGCGGCGTCTTGAGCCTGGCGAATGCCTCCGGAGGCCGGCATGGCCGCGGCCTCAAGCTGTGAATCGGCCGCCTGGTGGATCGTCTGGCGTGCTCGAGCTTCCAGTTTGATCCCAGGTAAGAAAGAAACTCAGGATCGAAGTGTTCAACCCGGAAAATGAGATCGGTCGCGCGGTCGGCAATGCCGTTCCACATATCGCCGAAAATACGCATGCCTTCGCGCTTGTACTCGACCTTGGGGTCGATTTGTGCGTACCCCGTCAAACCGATGGAGCTGCGCAGATGATCCATCGCTCGGAGATGCTCCATCCAGCTCGCGTCGAGAATCTGCAGCAGGACGACCTTTTCCATTTCGCGCATCTCGGGGCGATGCTTGGCGTCCAGGGCGTTGACCACCAAGACGCGGGTCTCGGCGGAGGTCTGTTGTGCCAGCTCATCGGCGGTCGTCTCCACACCCAGGGCTTCATGAGCCCAGGATGCCAGAGCGGCCAAGGCTGCCGGATCGCTCGTCGCGACATGCTTGTCTCGAGACGATGCAGGGGGGTAAGCCGCTTCGAGCCGGCGCTCGAGTTCGCTTGACAGCGTCGCACCCTGGTATCGCTCGTGCGCCAGCTTCAGCAAGAGGGCCTCGATCTCGGCCCGCAGCATCGGCCGGATTTCGTCCGCGTCGATCACGGTATGAAACCGTTCCGTCGCCCACGTCGCAAGCCCCTCGCGATCGTAGCGCGGAGGCATGTGCTGCGTGCGGTCGGCCACGAACCGGGTCAGCGCGATGCGAACCGGCAACTCCGCTTCCTTGACGGCGTAATGCTGCCCTGCTTTCTCCTGAAGTTGCCCGACGATCTCACCGCGATCAAGTCCCGCCCACGACTCGGGATCGATTGCCAGCCCGAACTTGTGGTGCACCCAGCCGGCCAGCGATCGGCGGCCCCAGCCGGGTTCAAGAAACTCGCGGGCCGGGGTCAGGTCAAATTTCTCGATCGACGCAGAGGCCTTCTCATAGAGAAACTCCTCGAGATCATCGCGGCCGAACTCGAACTCCTCGGCGTCCTGGTGCGCGAATTTCTTGAGGTCTTTTTCCTTGAGGTTCAACTCGAACCGATTGTTGGCCCAGGTTGCCAGGGCCACCCAGGTCCATTCCGACGGATCCGCGTCGGAAGGAAGGTTTTCCTCGATCGCCTCACGGATCGCATCGTGAAGCTGTCGTTCCGCTTTGGAGCGGACAACCTCGGCCGCGTCTTCGAAGCTGGCCCCCCGGAGATCGCGTGCGCTGACATCGATGCTCAGACGCTGGGAAACCCATTCGGCGAAGCTGGCGGCCCCATAATCCTCCGCCAGGAACCGATCGGCCGAGTCCTTGATCTGAGAATTGATCATCTCGACGATCCTGTCCTTGGGAGGCGACCCCTCGAGCAGGCCCTGGCGGAACGAGTAGACCCGCTTGCGCTGCTCGTCCATGACCTCGTCGTATTCAAGCAGGTTTTTGCGGATATCGAAGTTCCGTTCCTCGACCTTCTTCTGAGCTCCCTCGATCCGCCGGCTGACCATCCTGCTTTCGATGGCCTCGCCTTCCTGCATCCCCAGCCGGGTGAGAACGCTCGAGACCCATTCGCCGGCGAACTTGCGCATCAGGTCGTCTTCCAGTGACAGGAAGAACCGTGACGAGCCGGGGTCGCCCTGGCGGCCTGCTCGGCCGCGAAGTTGATTGTCGATGCGCCGGCTTTCGTGGCGCTCGGTGCCGATGATGTGCAGGCCCCCCGCGGCGGCTACCTCGCGCCCCTCACCCTTCATCTCGGGTTCGTATCGGCCCACCGCGTTCTGCCACACTTCCTTGGACACGTCGAGCCGTGTTTCGTATTTGAGCCGGCCTTCCTCGTCGGTCTCCCGCTTCAGGTCGGCCCAGGCCATGAACTCGGGGTTGCCGCCTAGAATGATATCGGTTCCGCGACCGGCCATGTTGGTGGCGATGGTGACCCCCGCCTTGCGGCCGGCCTGAGCCACAATCTCGGCCTCGCGCTCGTGGTACTTGGCGTTGAGCACCTGGTGGGCGATACCGAACCGACTCAGGTAATCCGACAACTCTTCCGACTTCTCGATTGAGGTCGTGCCGACCAGGATCGGGCGCCCCGTCTCATGCACATCCTTGATCTCGTCGAGAATCGCCTGAATCTTCTCGCGTTCGCTCCGGAAGATGACATCGGGCAAGTTCTGGCGGGTGAGCGGCCGGTTGGTCGGAATGGCGATCACGTCCAGACCGTAGACCTTGTAAAACTCGGTCGCCTCGGTCATGGCGGTGCCAGTCATGCCCGCCAGTTTCTTGTAGAGCTTGAAAAAGTTTTGCAGGGTGATTGTGGCCAGTGTCTGGTTCTCTTCCTTGATCTTGACCCGTTCCTTGGCCTCGACCGCCTGGTGCAGTCCATCGGACCATTGGCGGCCGACCATCAATCGCCCGGTGAACTCGTCAACGATCACCACCTCGCCATTGGGCTGTACCACGTAATCGCGGTCGCGACGGTAAAGATGGTGAGCCTTGAGCGCATTGTCGATGAGGTGGGGCCACTCCATGTTGCCCGGCGTGTAAAAGCTCTCGACACCGGCAACCTTCTCGGCTTCGCGAATGCCGTCATCGTTGAGATGGCAGGTTCGCTCTTTCTCCTTGACCTCGAAGTGCAGGTCTCGCTTCAGCGCCCGGGCGATCCGATCGGCCTCCGCGTACTTCCGCACATCGTCAAATGCCGGCCCCGAGATGATCAGCGGTGTCCGCGCCTCGTCGATGAGGATGCTGTCCACCTCGTCGATGATCGCGTAAAACAGCTCTCCCTGGCACTGGTAGTCCTTCACCGGCTTCATATTGTCGCGCAGGTAATCGAAGCCGAACTCGTTATTGGTGCCATAGGTGATGTCACAGCCGTAAACCTGTTGCCGCTCGGTCGATTCCATCTCCGACTGAATCGCCCCGACGGTCATTCCCAATCCCTGAAAGAGGGGACTCATCCACTCGGCGTCGCGGCGGGCCAGGTAGTCGTTGACGGTGACCACGTGCACGCCCTTGCCTTCGAGGGCATTCAGATAGGCGGCCAGCGTGGCGACCAGCGTCTTGCCTTCGCCGGTGACCATCTCGGCGATGTCGCCGCCGTGCAGGACCATCCCGCCCATGAGCTGAACATCGAAGTGACGCATGTTCAGGAACCGTCGACCCGCCTCGCGACAGGCCGCAAAGGCTTCGGGCAGGAGGTCGTCGAGCGTCTCTCCAGAAGCCCGGCGGCCGCGAAACTCCACCGTCTTGGCCTTGAGCTCATCGTCCGAGAGGGCCTGCATCTGCGGCTCAAGCTCGTTGATCGTGGCCACGATCGGCCGCATCGAGCGGATTCGCCGCTCGTTGGAGCTACCGAAAAGCCGCACCAAGCCTTCAGATACGTTCTCCGATAAGGCCGTGAACGCGTCGGTTGTTTTATCCCAAAGCTCCGTCAGCACTTCCATTGCCGCATTACCCCACTCAGTGAGCGATATCAGACGCACTAAGTCTTTTGAAAACTAGATCTTACAACAGACAATGGGCGTCCGTCAAGCGGACCGGACAACCCCCTGAAAGTGGCGAATCCGATGGTTCTACGATCACCATGGGACGGGCGTTCGCCGTTTCCTCGCTAGCAGCCGGGTGAAAGAAGAGGGGCTTGTTCCTTGCCTTCGCAGATGTCGCTTGCCGGAGTAGAAACGAAACCATCGGTGTTTGACTGTTCGACACATCGGCTGTCAGCAATCCAATGGCATACGTGATCTGCATCGTCGAGCGGTCGTGCAGGTACTCATTCAGAAACGGCTGCTCGACCGACTCCTGGAGAGCCTCCCAGCCCTCCTTGACGAGTTGAAGAGTCCTCCAGTCCAGTTTCTGTTGGTTCAGGACAGACTCGATGGCTCGAGCGAGAGTCGCCGGGTCAATCGTCGGGGTCGAAAGCAGATTCCAGAGAGCATCCACAGCCTCCGCGGCGCGGACGGTTTCATTGGTGAGGCTAGAGAGGCTCATGTTGAGGCCACCTCTACACAATCAATCAAGGTATCCGTCCTGCTCCGAGGCCTTTTTGGAATACGACAGGGTGAAGAGTGCTATCCTGACTCTTCGTCGTCCTATCATCTGGCCGACTCCTTGCCATGACGTGAATAGAGGGCATCGTCCCAAAACCCTCGTCTCTTGCGTTGACGAACAGACAGGCCGGCGCGACATACCAACCCGAAGCGTCAGCGAGGGGTTACGCCTTTCCCCGCATGGATTTGTGTCGACCCTCGCTGACGCTTCGGGCTAGTATGAACGGCCCGCCAAGTGTCAAGCGAGACAAGTCCACGTTGACCCCACTTTGGGACGATGCCGAATAGAGGCATGGCCCCGGGCCGGCCGAACATCAATTCCGTCTCGGTCAAGCAGCGTCGGCAGCCTGCCAGGTGAGGTAGGCGGCTCGATCGGTCGAAGGCCAACAGAGGCCGGGACGCGGCGCCCTCACGCCAGCGGCAGGCCGAAGTCGGGGCTCTGGACGTGACGGACGAAACCCTCCGCCTGGCGATGGCCGCTCTCGGTGCCGCGCATCCGGGTAACGAGTTCTTGCACGCCGTAGTACTTGTCGGGGCTCTGGCTGGCATGCGCATAACATGCCTTGCGTTTTCGCGGTTCCGTCTCGGTGATATCCACGTAGTGGGTCGGTGAGAACTGGACGGTGTCTTCGCCGTTAGAGACCTCGTAATAGTAGAGGGCGAAACTCTTCTTCATCTTCAACCAGGAATCATAAGTAAGCATGGAAATGGCGCGATGGTCTGCATGGTTATCGATGGGCCAGTGCGTGAAGACGACGTCCGGACGCTGGGCTTCGAGCTGCTTGCGAAATTCCTCGTAGTGGGCCGGGTCAACGATGGCACGGCCATTCAACTGCCCCGCGTAAAGAGGGCGAGCCTTGAGGATCTCGCAGGCTTTCGCGGCTTCCGCCATCCGCGCGGCACCGGCTTCGGGTGCTGCACTGGGAGGCCATTCGCCGCGGTTCAGGTAAAACAGAACGACCTCGTGTCCGAGGTCGGTGTAGCGTGCGACCGTTCCTCCGCAACCATATTCGGGATCGCCGGGATGCCCGCCGGTAACGATGACCTTGAGCTTGCGGCCAGAATCATGATTTACCGCCGCTTGCATCCCGGCCGAGGTCTTCGCAAGCAAGAGCGGCGCTGCGAGGGCGCCGCTCGCGAGACTGGCTTGCCTCAAGAGGCTTCGACGTGAGAGCGCGTTCATGGCTGCGAAACTCGTCCTTTGATCTTGGTGAACGCTGATCCATTCAATATGCATCAGCACTGATGATTTCGCCCTGATTACGCGAGCCCAGGCTCCAGAGTGCCATCTGGCTGATCGAGTTCTTGATGAAGCGGGCCGAGCCGTCGGCCATCAGCACATTGCACCCGCCCGGGTGGCGGCTGCTGAGCCCGAAGTAGCCGATGTCGTCGTCGGTGTCGCCCAGGCCGTAGACGTCGGCGGCGCAGTTGGGGTAAGGAGGATTCGGGCCGACCAGGATATTCCCGATGGTATGAAAGAATAGTCCGACGCACCAGTCCTGACCGAGCTCGTTATAGGGATTGCCCTGCGCGTTGGTTGCCGGGATTTGCTGGACACACTGCTGGAGCCAGGCGTTGAAACCGGCGCCGCCCGCGGGCATCAGCAGCAATGGCGAGCCGGGGCTGGCGCCCGCGGGGAGGGTCGAGCCCATCACGACGGCGTCCTGCGGCAGATTCAATGTGCTCTTGGTGGAACCCTTGATCCATTCGCCCATGGCGATCGTGTTCGATGTCCCATCGGTGACCGATGCGATGCTGATCGGGTTGCCGAAGACCTGAAACATGCCGTTGGGGGCCGACGAGCCTACCGGAATGATCTCGGCATAGGGGCTGTTGCCATACTGATTCATGCCCGAGCCGATCGAGGCAAAATAGTTGTTGCCCGGAAAATTGTAGCTCTGGCCCGCAGGTCCGCCAGACCATTGGCCAAAGGACCCCGCTCCTGCATCTGAGGGGCATAGAAAGATGCTGATAGCCCTGGTCGTGCCCGTCGTCTGACACAGGTCGTCATTGTTGTTGCTCGCGCTCTCGCACACGACGCTGAAGTTCAAGGCGTTGTAGATTGTTGTCTGCTCCATGTACGGCAGCATCATCGAGTGTGCACTCCAGCAGCCCCAGCCCTGGCCGACCTGACCTTGAATGGTGCTGGTGTTCGTGCCGCCCGGCGGGAAGGAGTTGTTCGCGGCGTGATAATTGTGCATTGCCAGGCCGACCTGTTTTAGATTGTTCGTACATTGAGCGCGGCGGGCCGCCTCGCGGGCCGCTTGCACGGCAGGTAACAACAGAGAAATCAATACGGCGATGATGGCGATCACGACGAGCAACTCGATCAGCGTGAACCCTGTCCGGCGATTTCGGATCATTGCGACCACATGACGCATGATAAGAACTCCATCACTCTCGGGTTGAGTTCGTAACCAACACTCTTGAGGGATCATGCCGGCTCATCCATCCCAAGACGGATCCGACCAGGTTCAGAAAGCCCTCTCTCGAGGAACTGCCCGGAACCGAGAAGCGGGTGGCCGAACCGCCCCTATACCCAATCAGGAAGTCGCCTTCGGGGGGCCCATTTCGGATTTCGGCGGCGATCCGAACTTGGGACGCGACTTCGGCAACGGCATGGCCTTGGCCCGATCGATGACTTGCTGCGAAGGGGGTGGGACCTTGGCCAGGTCGGTTTGCCCGACCGGATCGCCACCACAGCCCGTGCTTGCTGCCCACGTGAACGCCGCCACACCCAGCATCGGCGCGATCCAATTCGTTCGCATCACAGTTGACTCCTGCTCCTGTCGCCCGGAAGCGGGCGAATCAGACGGTCATGATCGAGCCGGATATGCCGCGTTCACCATGCAACGCATTCTACTGGCTTCCGGGTCGAGGGACGCTGTGTTTTCCAGATCTACGCAATGTTGCCGCTATTTTTTTTACGCAGATGCTTGCGTAAAATTGAGTGTTAATGCAAACACAACCGAGGGGCTCTGACGATGGCCTTACGGGACGGAAGATCCAGGTTCTGGAATGAGGTCGGGTGGCATCTGGCGAAGCTGGAGAAGAGCGAGTCGTGGCTGGCTGGTCGGCTCCATCTGCCGGTTCAGACGCTCGCGTCATGGAAGCAGCGCAACCAGTTTCGCCGTGCCTGCCTGGCCCAGCTCGCCGAGCTCCTGCACTGGGATGATCTGGACGAGGAAGCTGCCACGGGTCTCGGCGTTGAGCTGATCGACAGCAAGGTCGTGGCTCGATCGAAGGCTCATCCTACCGAGGAAGCTCTGCGGCGGGTGAACCGAGAGTACCGGATCGCAGAGAAAACGTATCAACGCTACGCCGGGCACACCCTGCGGGTGATCCAGACCCTTGGTGAAAACTGCTTCTACGCCTTTTCGGCCCCGACCAACACGCCCTACGAGTTCGAGAAGACACCCGACGGTCGAGCGATCGCGGCCGCCATTGCCCGGGCCATCTGTCAGGGTGCCCTCTGTCTCTACATTCGCCCGAACGAGGAGGGTGTTTCGTTTTACCGCGACACATGGGGGTTTGGCGAGCTGGTCTATCAGAATCATGCGGTTGAAGAAGTCGCTGCCTTCCGAGACCAGCTCAAGAACTGGATGGTGCGTGGTGAAGTGGATGAGCAGCCCAGGTTAACTGCGTCCGAAGCGGATCGGATACTCCATGAACGGTTGGATCAATGTTATGTTACTCGCTCGCCGATGTGGATGCCCGGAACAATCCTGGGCATGATCGGCTGGACTCATGAACGCGAACTCAAGGCCAGGATGACCATAGGTCTTCCCGGTGCGCGGTTTGGCGGATTACTGGTTTACCCGCGTTACCTGACTCTGGAGTTCCGCTTCATGAGGTTCCTCCACGCAGTAGTGCTGGAAGGCTGCAAGGAGCTTCTGGCTCGCAGAGACGGTCGGACTGAAGGGCGAGTGGAGCTTGCACTCCCTGGCGAGGAGAGTGCTTTGCGGCAGATGGAGCGATTCTACGAACGATTCTCCCGTCTGCTCCGCTCCGTCTATAGCATCGAACCGAGCGAGGGTGCCCTGAATTGATTTCATTGAATTCCCAGCTTCTGATGTTGGCAACCAGGCCGCCGTGACTTCACACTCACCGAAACCGGTTCTGGCTCCTCCAGCGTTGTCTCCTGTCGCTCTGGTTGCCGTTTTTTCGTAAGATCAAAACTCCGGCTTGCGAACGTCACTTGGAATGGACCCCGCCAGACTGAGTTCTTGCATCCTGGAGGTTGATAAGGTTGATCGAGAGCCCCTCTGCTGCGGCGCGGCGGCTGATCTTTTTGGGAACAGGAACGTCCACGGGAGTCCCCGTCCTGGGGTGTGATTGTGCGGTTTGCAACTCGAGCGATCCGCGCAACCAGCGAACACGCCCCAGCGTGCTGCTGGCTTTCCCGGCAGGCAACCTCCTCATCGACACAACGCCTGAGATGCGCATTCAACTCCTTCGCGAGCGTGTGCGGCGGGTGCACGCAATCGCATTCACCCACCATCATGCCGATCATCTGTTCGGACTCGATGACGCCCGCCTGTTTCCGAAATGGATCGGTGGTCCGGTTCCCGTCTTCTGCGAGCAGGATACGGAAGACTACATCAAGCGGGTCTTCGCGTATGCCTTCCGAGAAGGGACCGAGAACTGGCCGCCGGGTTTTGTGCCCAAGATCCGGTTCCAGAGAATCGAGCCCGGCGTGCCGTTCGAGACTCTGGGAGAGGAAATCCTACCGATCCGGCTCGATCACGGCTCATTCTCGGTGCTTGGGTTTCGCCTGGGCAGCCTCGCTTATTGCACCGACGTCAACAGGATTCCTGAAGAGAGCTGGAAGCTCCTGGACGGATTGGACACCTTGATCCTGGATGCACTGCGGTTCCAACCCCACCCGACGCATTTTTCGGTGCAAGAGGCCCTCGCCGTGGTCGAGAGGTTGAAACCGCGCCGAACTCTGTTCACACATCTTTCTCATGAGCTCGATCACGAATCCACGGAGGCCATTCTCCCGGCCAATGTGCGTCTTGCGTATGACGGGCTGGCCGTGGAATTCTAGACTCGATGTGGATAGAGTGCACAAAGTTCCTGGGCATCAATCTGAAATCAAGGAGGCTGTCCGGGACTGATGCCCGCCGGACAAGCCTGCAACGTGAAGCAGGGCTGGCGAATAAGCCAATAGAAGTGAGGCGCTCATGTCCCCCGACCCCAATCTGGTCGAACGCCTGGTACGCCATGGGCAAGAACACCTGCTTGCCTGGTGGAACGACCTGGATGACGCGCAGCGGCTCCGACTTCAGGGCGAGATTGCGGCTCTTGATTTCGATCAACTGAACCGGCTCATCGGCGAACTGGTTCAGGGGGATTCCGCGGCGGCGGTCGACCCCGCCCGCGTCCAGCCGATCGAGGTCATCCGTCAGCCGCAAACCGACGGCCAGCGCGTGGCTCGACGCCGGGCCATGGAAACGGGCGCCGGAATGCTCGCAGCCGGTGAAGTGGCCTTGATCGTGGTTGCCGGTGGTGCGGGCACGCGACTCGGCTTTGAAGGCCCCAAGGGAACCTTCCCGATCGGACCGGTCTCCTCGGCAAGCCTGTTCCAGATTCATGCCGAGAAGATCGTGGCCCTGGGGCGCAGGTACGGCCGCCCGCTGCCGCTCTACGTCATGACGAGTCCCGAGAACCATTCGACCACGGCCGCATTTTTCGAGGCCCATCAGAATTTCGGTCTGGATCACGTGCGTTTCTTTACCCAGGGACAGATGCCTGCGGTGGATAAAGTTACCGGCAATGTCTTGCTGGGCGGCAAGGACCACATCGCCTTGAGCCCCGACGGCCATGGCGGCACGCTCGCCGCGCTGGCGGCGGCCCCGGGTCCGCACGGCTCCCCGAGTTGCCTGGACGAGATGCGACAGCGGGGCATCCAGACTCTCTTCTACTTCCAGGTCGATAATCCCCTAGTCCAGATCGCCGATCCGGCGTTTCTTGGCCTCCACCGGCAGGCCGAGGCCGAGATATCGTTCAAGGTGATCGAGCGGCTTTCGCCCGACGAGAAATTAGGTGCGGTCGTGACCGTTGACGGCCGACCCCAGGTGATCGAGTACTCCGATCTGCCACCCGAGCTGGCGAAGTCTGCGCGATCCCGATGGTCGGCTTTCGCTGTGGGCCGGCAGCATCGCCATTCACATCCTTGAGCGCCCGTTCATCGAGCGCATCGTCGGCGAGCACCACCTGCCTTTTCATCGTGCGATCAAGAAAGTTCCTTACGTGGATAAAACGGGACAGACGATCAAGCCGGCCGAGCCCAACGGCGTCAAGTTCGAGCAGTTCATCTTCGACGCCTTGCCCGAGGCCAAACGATGGGCGATCATCGAAACCGATCGGTCAAGCGAGTTCGAGCCACTCAAGAACGCGGTAGGGCCCGACTCACCGGCGACCGTGCACCAGCGAATGAGCGACATGTTTGGCAACTGGCTCGAGCAAGCAGGCGCGAAATCCCGCGCCGGGCGGACGGTTCGATTCCCTTTGCCATCGAAATCAGTCCACTCTTCGCTCTCGACGCACAGGAATTGAAGTCCAAGATCGAGCCGGGACTCGTCGTCGAGCGACCGCTCTACTTGCGTTGATATCATAGAGTGAAAACAAATCACAACGAATCGCCACGCAGGCAAGAAAGACTCAACAAGGAGGTCTCATGCTCCACGCGATCATCATGGCGGGAGGCAGCGGCACGCGATTCTGGCCCAAGAGCCGCCGCGACCGACCCAAGCAGCTTCTCAAACTCTTTGGCGATGCCACGATGCTCCAGCAAACCGTGGCCCGGATCGAGCCACTCATCCCCAGGGACCGCGTGCTGATCGTCACCGGCGCCGATCAGGCCGCGGCCACGCGCGCGCAGCTCGCTGATCTTCCTCCGGAGAACATCGTCGCCGAGCCCTGTCCGCGCGACACGGCCGCGTGCGTGGGCCTGGCTGCGTGGATCGTTCGCAAGAAGGATCCGCAGGCCACCATGGTCGTCATCGCCGCCGATCACGTCATCGAGCCGGCAGCCGACTTTCTGGCGACGGTTCGGGCCGCGGCCTCGGTCATCGACGACGATCCCACCACATTGATCACCTTCGGAATCAAGCCGACGCGTCCTGAGACTGGTTATGGCTACATCGAGCGCGGAGAGCTGCTCGAGACCCGCGAGGGGATCGCCGTGAACCGGGTTGTCCAGTTCCGCGAGAAGCCCGACCGCGCCACCGCGGAGGCCTTTCTCGCCGCCGGCAACTTCGCCTGGAACTCGGGCATCTTCCTCTGGAGAGCCCAGACTATCCTCGAGGAACTTCAGCGCCACCGTCCCCAGCTTGCAGCCGCCCTCGCACGCGTCGGCGATGTTCTCGGCACGCCCGCGGAACCGGACGTGCTCGCCCGCGAATATCCGCTCATGGAGCGCGCACCGATCGACAAGGCCGTGATGGAAAAAGCCGCCAATGTCCGTGTCCTCGAAGTACCTTACCACTGGAACGATGTCGGCGACTGGAGATCGCTGGCCGACCTGCTCCCCCGTGACCAGAGCGGCAACGCCATCCAGGGGGACGTGCTCGCCCGCGAGACCACAAACTCGATCATCATCTCCGATGACGGCGGCCTGATCGCCACGCTCGGCCTCGACGATATTGTCGTCGTCCAGTCCGGCAAGGCGACCCTGGTCGCCCGCCGCAGCCAGCTCGACAAGCTGAAGGGTCTGGTCGAAAGTCTGGGAGAAAAGGGGTACGGGGAGTATCTTTGATCAGATGGCCTGGAGTTTCATTGCATGGCGTCTCCCTTCCCTGGCATGGACCCTTACCTCGAGCAGGCGGATGTCTGGCCTGGTTTCCACGGCCAGGCTCTGTCGGCGATCGTGGCGCAGCTTGTGCCACAGGTTACACCCGCCTATGTGGTTCGGATGAAAGAGCAACTCTTCATTCATGAATTGCCGGCGGAAGAGCGGCGGTTTCTAGGACGTGCGGATGTCGCGGTGGGAGTCGGTACCTCAACGAAAGCTACATCTCAGACGACGTCGAGTCTGCTTGCAGCTCCCGTGGAGGTCAGGCTTCCCGCCGTGGATATCGAACGGCACCGCTCCATTGAAATCCGTGACCGCCGATCTCGCTCCCTGGTGACGGTGATCGAGCTGCTTAGCCCTTCCAACAAGAAACCCGGTCCGGATCGCGAACAATACCTGGCGAAACGAGGCGTCATTCAGGCCAGTCCCGCTCATCTGCTGGAAATCGATCTCTTGCGCTGCCGTGCCCCGCTTCCCACACTGGATCCGAGACCCGAGTGCACTTATAGCGTATTGATCAGCCGCAGTGAAAAATGGCCACGGGCTGACTTTTGGCCGATCACGCTGCGTGATCGCTTGCCCGTTGTTCCCGTTCCTCTCCATACAGGTGAACCCGACGCCACTTTGGACCTTCAATCGGTCCTGACGAGAGCCTACGACGAAGGAGGCTTTGCCTTCTCGATCTATGAGGGCGAGCCCGAGCCTCCTCTCGACAAAGACGATTCAGCCTGGGCTCAAGAGATTTTGAAAGCTCGTGCCTGATGAGTGAGGCCGTGCCTGGCGACCGAAATTCGGCCCGCCTCACCCCGGTCACAGCGCCACAACTTGCACCGAGACCTCCATCCGATTCCACGCGTCGGCCGGTCCTTCCCAGGAACCGGAGATTGGCATCGCCTTGTCTTGCTCGCGGGCGACCGCAACGGAGACGTGCTCGGAGCCGGCGAGCTTGTTGTTCGTGGGATCAAACCCTCGCCAGCCCGCGCCCGGGATGTAAACCTCGGTCCAGGCGTGCGTCGCGCCGTGCTGGCCCTCGCCCATCTGGATGTAGCCCGTGACAAATCGGGCCGCGAAGCCCCAGTGCCTGGCCGCCTCCATCATGAACACGGCATAGTCGCGACACGTTCCACTCCCCAGCGCCAGCGTCTGGCAGGGAAGCTGTACCCCGGGGTCGTAACGGGCGTTGTAGCGGAAAGACTGATAGATACGTGAGTTCAAGTTGTTCAAGAGGTCGAACGTGTTCACAAGCTGCCCCGGGCGATAGAGGTCCAGGAGCCAATGCTGAACGGCTGGACCGTCGTGCGGATAACTTGGAACGCGGTAGGGAACGATTTCCACCTGCTCATTCGCGGCGTACTGAAACGGGTAATCTTGAGCCAGTGGGTCGATGAGGCAATCGATCGGTGCATCGTCGTACAGTTCGACATCAACCTCGCTGAAGAGGCTCAGACAGCTTGCCGGCTCGGTAAACGTGATGACCGCGATCGAATTTCCATAGATGTCTCGAACCCAGCGCACCTGCGCAGCGGGCTCGATCTTGAGTCGAGAGCTCGCGATATGCAGGTCGTGGCCCTCGCGCGGTCGCAGCATGGCCCGGTGGGGACCAAAAGTCACCGGCTTGCGGTAATGGTAATCGGTGGCATGTGTAATGCGAATGCGTTTCATGAAAGCACTATCCCGGTCGATGAAACACGGTCCGAAGCGAGGGGACTTCGGTGACAAGATCTGCTCGATCGCTTCCAGCAGTTTCAGACGGGTTCATACGGCAGGGCGCGACGCGAAGAGATTCAGCCCCAACTCTTCAGAGAGGAACCTGGCCGCGCGCTGGCCCTTGACGCTGTTGCCTGAATCATCCAGCGGTGGTGCGAAAGTACCCAGCCCGCACTTTGTCGGAGCGACGGCGACCATCCCGCCGCTGACCCCGCTCTTGCCTGGCAACCCGGTCTCATACAGCCAGTCTCCAGAATTCTCGTAGAGGCCCGCGGTCACCATCACTGCCAGAACGTGCTGACAGTGGATCGGATCAATGATACGTTCCCTGGTCAACGGATTCGCTCCTCCGTTGGCCAGTGTGGCAGCCATGGCCGCCAGATCCTTGACGGTCACGTTCAGGGAGCACTGCTTCGTGTAAATGTCGGTTGCCTGGATCGGGTCAAAGTAAATCCGGCTGTAGCTCTGGAGCAGATTGGCAATACCCTCGTTCCTCTGGTTGGTGGTCGCCTCGGACTCATACACTTCCTCGTTGAGCGTGAGGGTTCTTCCCGCAAAGCGAGACAATCCGTCGTGCAGAAATTGCCACTTCGCGGCCACCGTCGAGCCTGGTGCCAGGCTGGCCGCCGCAATGGCCCCGGCATTGACCATCGGATTGGTCGTTCCATCACTGGTCCGCTCGATGGCAATCACCGAGTTGAAGGGCAATCCGGTGCTGTTCACGCCGAGCTTCAGGCGCGCCTCGTGCTCACCAATGGCCTGGCAAACCAGCGCGAACACGAAAGGCTTGGAAACGCTCTGGATCGAGAATTCATACTCCGTGTCTCCGGCGGCATGAATGGCGCCAGATGCCTCCACCAGGCAGACCCCGAACAACTCGCGAGGCACTGCGGCGAGGGCCGGGATGTAATCTGCAACCTGGCCCTCAATCACCGACTTGAATCGCTGGTGCGCCTCGGCCACCAGTGCCTGCACCCGCTCGGCCGCGGGCAAGGGACCAGTTGATACACACGGAGAACTTGTCGACATGGCCAGGGAAATCGCTTCCATCTCGAGAGATCAGCACCAGCGTCTGTCCGGAATTCCGATCGAAACGGTCGTCATCGCGCCGGATCAGAAAGATCGTAGCCAGGCCGCCCAGTCGAAGCAATTGCCCGATGCCAGCGATTGCCGGCAGGCTAGCGCCACATAGATCGGGTTCGAATAGACCCAACCACGCTCCTCGCCGTCAACCTCAAGCCACCCCTCGACCCGGTAGACCCCCGGAGCGGTCACAGAGTGCTCGAGGCTCGCACCGCGCCGCTCCGCGACGACCTTCCCGCTCTTGAGCAATCGAACATGACACGAGACCGGGAACCGTGCCACCAGCCTGGCACCTTGCTCCAGTTTCACCTCGTCGCCCATGATGACGCGGCTGGACGATGCTGATCTGGAAGCCGAAGCCGGCAGCATTTCAAAGGCAAAGCCTGTCGGGTCGCACATCCAGTCGTGGCTGACGTACGCGTGCCCGGCACGCAAAGCTTCACGAATGGCGTCCTCGCTCAGCTCCGGCGCCAGGATATGCGTACAGACGTTCTGGAACGAGCGGTGATAAGGATCCAGGTCAACCCGGGCCAGAATATCTCCTGCTTGGTGTCCTCGAGTGAGCTCGCGAATTCCAGGACGAAGCGTTGCCGAGATCGACTGCATCTGATCATCTCGATCCACGATCGTGCCGACCCTTACGGTCTCGCTGGTCACCATCTTCACAAGCATGACCATGTTGTGATGACAATCGTTGGCGGCCACGCCGGTCAGTCGGCGGAGGGGCGTCTCGCGATCCCACTTGGCCAGATAATCGGCGGGATAATCCACCTGGAACGCAAACAGCTCGTCGGGATAGGCCCGGAGCAACTCCTGAAGTTCCTTGACCGACGACGGCGCGGTGAGTTTGAGCACCAGTGCCAGCAGCCCCGCTACGTCCTTCTTGGCGTCGGCATGACGGTTATAGATCTCCATCCCGTCGAGGCCCTCCATCGAATGATCAGGCCGCTCCTCGATGTGCGACAGGAAGATCAAGCCGCCTTCAGCCCGCACGGCCTTGATGAAACGCGGCAACGGGTCTTCCATCCGATCCAGGATCGAGTGAGCGGGATAGAGCAAGAACCCGCGCTCTTCGGAGCCGGGTATGAAGAGCACGCCCTCGCGCAGTCCGCGCCAGCTCTCGGTGACAAAATCCCGCGGCGGCCGGTAATGGTCAGTCAGCAAGATCGCGCTGATGCCCACCCGCTTCGCCTCGGCAAGCATCTCTGGACGAGTTCCGCCGGTGTGGGAGGAATCCTCGGCATGGGCGTGCAGTATCGCCCGGTAATCGTTCAATCCAGCAAACTTCGGCAGCTCTCGGCGCGATCGCTGGATCTTCAGCACATCCTCGTGCGCCGCTTTGAGCCGGGTCGGTGCCATCCGCTGCACCGGCGTCAGCTTCACCCGCGGGGGCTGCGGCTCGGCCGAACCCGCGGCAGACGCCCAGGCCAGGCAAGCGATCAAGGTGCAGAACCTCTTCGCTTGGTATCGATTTCGACTGAGTTGGAAGTTGCTCATGGAATTCCTGGTCGTTATTCCCATTGCTTGTGCGTGTACGGAATCCGTACGCGGCTACTGTAACTATCCCTCATGGCAATGAGAAGCAGCCAGGCAGCGGAGGTAGTTACAGATCGCGGGCAACCGACACAGCGTCATCACGACCTGGGATCGCCGGAAGGAATTCTGGAAAATGGTTTTTCCGCGCGAACACCATACGGCCCTGCCGCGTCTCTACAGGTGAAGCAAGCGAAAACGATCGAAAATAGTATGGGCTCTCGAGCCTCTTTGCTCGGTTCTTTATTCAGTTCGGGGTCGATTGTCATGCTCGCCCGGTGGTTGATCGAAAAAACGAAATCGCTTCAAGAACAGCGCCTTTCCGCGCCGGTGAGCTTTCCGCGTCCACGCGGTCACCTGCGACACTGACGCCCGGTACTGGTTCTTCCTGATCAGGAACCGACCAAGGCCCGGTGTCACAAGCACCGGGCCTTGGTCATTTACGGGCCGTTAGCTGAGACGGTCTAGCGCCACTCTGAAACGGTGGAGACGTGGATTCGAGCGCCACACGGCCCACTCCCTGCGCGGGAGCGACAGGAAACGCACGCCCGTTCGTCTAGCGGACGAGGATACTGCTCTTTCAAGGCGGAGAGGAGGGTTCGATTCCCTCACGGGCGATTTGTAATGACACACATACACGACCGGAGCGACTGGGAGCGCGGGCGGTTTCCAAAACCGCTGTCTCGCGGGTTCGAATCCTGCCGGTCGTGCTGGGTTGGTTGCGGAAGGGAAGGAGGCGGGAATCGTCGTGCCGAGGGGTTGTGGTGTAACGGCAGCACATCGGCCTTTTAAGCCGGGGAGTGGGGGTTCGAGTCCCTCCGGCCCCATCCGGGAAGGGGAGTTGTCAAACGGCAATCACCGATCCACACGGCCTGTAGCTCAGCGGCAGAGCGCTCGGCTGATAACCGGAAGATGGAGGTTCGACTCCTCCCGGGCCGAATGGAAACGATCGTCGGGACCAAGGTGTTAGCGGCAGCACACCTGGCTCTTAACCAGGCAGGTGAGGGTTCAAGTCCCTCTGGTCCCACTCGAGGCGGGCACTGGTCGTCTAGCAGGCAAGACTCCGCTCTCGTAAAGCGGCGACGTGGGTTCAACCCCCACCCGGTGCTCTCGGTCTCTTTGACAATTCGGCGACGGTCTTGTGCCCATGATGTAACGGCAGCCTATCGCCTTGCCATGGCGAACGTGCGGGTTCAACTCCCGCTGGGCACTTCCTCGGGGTGTGGGAAAGTTGGCTAATCCGCCTGCCTTGGGAGCAGGATATCGCTGGTTCGAGCCCAGCCACCCCGACTGTTTCCAGTACATGACAGATAATTCCTGAAGAGTTATGCACATCCGTTTCCAGGGTGGCGAAATGGTAGACGCACCTCACTGTTAATGAGGCGCCTTTGGCGTGGGGGTTCGAGTCCCTCCCCTGGAGCTCGAGAGTTTTCGGACCTGGCATCGCGTGCCCCTGGCCGAGCGGTCAGGCACCAGTCTTCCAAGCTGGACAGGCGGGTTCAACTCCCGCGGGGCACTCTCGGGAATCGGCTAATCGGCAGGCGCCCTGACTTTGAATCAGGTGGTGGAGGTTCGAATCCTCCTTCCCGAACCTGAACGGAACCCGTGCTGTCCAAACGACGAGGGAAGCAAGACTCCGGGGCAGTTGCGGCTGGTCGTGACGCCACGCTCTGAACGTGGAGGCCGCTGGTTCGATTCCAGCCCCCGGAACTCGAATGCAAGCCAGCAGCGACGGAAGTCATCCGGCTGGATGAGGGACCTGTCTCGAAAACAGGTGGCGGCCTGGGGCCGCTTGTGGGTTCGAGTCCCACGGCTTCCGCTTCATGCACAATGGCTCGGTAGGCAACCGGCAGACCACTCTCGTTCAGACCGAGAGATGCTGAGGGTTCGAATCCCTCCTGAGCCACTGGCAAGCCGGCGAAATTGGTTTGTAGACCTCACGCCCTCGTGGAGCAGCCTGGAGTGCTCGCCACCCTGTCAAGGTGGAGATCACGGGTTCAAATCCCGTCGGGGGCGCTTGAAGTAAGGAAAAAGGCAAAAGGCAAAAGGGGAAGGGGAGTAGGCAGGGACTTTTCATAATGAGTTTACCATTTATCAACCGCGTCGGCTGGGCACTGGCGAGCCCCGGTGGCCGTAACCCACCCGCCTCGAGCTTTGCAGGTTCAACTCCTGCCCGACGCTCTGTTCGATTCCTCGACATCGCGATTTACGGCCCGGTCGTCTATCGGTTCAGGACGCCACTCTCTCACAGTGGTGAGGCGGGTTCGACTCCCGTCCGGGCTATTTCGATACGACTTCCTGCTGGTGTGCAGGCTGATTGCAACCCAGGCGTGGCGGGCGCCCAGCCGGCTCTCATAAGGCCGGCCTTCCCGGATCGACCCCGGGGCCTGGGACTCGCGGGTGGGCCGGTGCTCAGCCCAGCCTCATAAGCTGGGATCGATGTGGTTCGACTCCCATACCCGCAACTGCAGAAGGCGCCTTCATTTGACGGCACGGTACGCAAATCGGCAAAGCGACGAGGCTGAGAGCCTCGTGACCTGTGGGTTCGACTCCCGCCCGTGCTATTTCACTTTCTTCCTCGTCCCGTGGTCCAGCGGTAACGACTCCTCTCTTACAAAGAGGAAACGGGGGTTCGATTCCCTCCGGGACGACTGGGGTATCAGTGGCTAGTAGCCAGTGGTCAGTGGCTAGTAGTTCGTGGTCAGGCAATACACCCCGTGTGTCGATTCGGGCGGCTGGTCCAATGGGAAGACATCTGGTTTGCAACCAGAAAATCGGGGTTCGACTCCCCGGCTGTCCACTCTCCGATTCGTTCGCTTGTTTATACCTGGAAGGTAGCCGGATACGGTTTGCCGGGCCTCTTTGCTAAAGAGTGCGCCCTCCGGGGCATGAGAGTTCGAATCTCTTGCCTTCCGCTCCGGCCCCTCGGTGGGACCGGTCGTGACTGATGGTGTTCGTGGTGTAATGGAAGCACATGAGAATGTGAATCTCAAGGCGCAGGGTTCAACTCCCGCCGAGCACCCTCACCGTTTCCTGGTTTCGGAGGCGATGATGTCGAGGAGCGTGCTGGATCTACCCACTCTGGTGTTGAACCGCCAATGGCAACCAGTGCACGTGACCACCGTGGCACGGTCGTTGATCTTGCTCTGGAACGACGCGGCGCGGCGTGGTCGACCCCGAGGAGTACCGTCTGTTCGCCTGGATCGACTGGGCCCAGCGCCAGCCGGCCGAGGGAGAGCCGTGCATCCGGTCAGCCCGGCTGCGGCTGCCCGTTCCGGAAATCATTGCATTGGCTCATTACGAGCGTCTGCCCAGCGCGGCCGTCACGTTTAGCCGGCGCAATGTCGCCAAGCGCGATCACTACACCTGCCAGTACTGCGGCGTCCAGCCAGGAGCCGAGTCAATCACCATTGACCACGTGCTGCCGCGATCGCAGGGCGGAGCCTCGACGTGGATCAACTGCGTGGCCGCCTGCGTCGAGTGCAACACCCGCAAGAGCGACCGAACTCCCGACCAGGCCGGCATGCGGCTGCGAAGACGGCCCGTGCGTCCCGACTGGAAGCCTTTCTACACCACGCACGGAGCACGCCTGCAAAGCTGGTCGCGATTCGTACCTCACGAGCCGGCGATGGCCATGGCGTGAGCCGTCGCCGTGCTCGGGAAATTCACAGCCGTTGCCCTCGGAGCGTGACGGACCGGCGCGCGACCCTCCGAAGGTCGAGGACCAGGTTCGACTCCTGGCGAGGGCACTCTCGTCGCACCGCTGGCTCCCCGCGAGTGTGTCGGCCGCACTGCGGTCTTCTAAACCGCCAGGCCGGGTTCGATTCCCGGGCGGGGGAGTGTTTGTTGTGTTCGTCCTCGGAGTGTGACGGATTCGCATCCGACCCTGCGAAGGTCGAGGACCAGGTTCAATTCCTGGCGAGGACATTGAAAGCGTTGTAGGATCGAATGGAGACTGCCACAATTCCTGGCGTGGAGTATCCTTTCCATGACACCCGATGGACTTCATTGGGTTGGCTTGGAGTGTGTTATGAGCGGCGTCGAGATTGCCTACATGGTATCCCCGGCGTGGATTGCACCCTCGATCTTGTCGGTTGTTGCCTTGGTCTCGGGCCTCGCGGTGACCTGGTGGGCGCTGGCTGCGCTGCCGTTCATCTGGTTGGGCTCGCTATGCGCTGCCCCGAATATGAATCTGGCGGACGGCTGCCTGGTCTATCTCTCTTTCATCGCCGGCGCGGTCATCTGGGCATTCTTCAAGCCTCTGGGCATGGCCATTTTGTTCGGAGCCGTCACGGGCTACTTCGCGAGCGCGGTTGAGAAATGCGTGCGGATGAAGCCCATTCAAGATGATGTCTAGCGGTCATGGCCGTTGACTGATTCCCGGCGGTGAGATCCAAAGACGCGTCCCGGGAGGCCCGATGTCGCTGAGGCGGTTATTCTGGCCGCTCTAACTCTTGAAGTGCCAACCCGCCGGTCGGACACCTGTAGCTTTCGATAATTCACGGCCTGACCGTGATCGTAGCAGTGAATACCTGACGAACGCCCGTCCGGCCATCGATCCAGAGCGGATGGAACGCTCCGTCGGCATCGGCCGCAAGTCCTGCCGTGTGACCGGGCCGCTCGTCCAGTATCCTTCCTCCTCGTAAGGCTGCGCATACCTTTGTTTCACTGCCGCGGTCCAGAGTGTGGCGGTCGTGCTGACCGGCACGCTCGAGAGCCACGTTCTGCCACCGTCATTGGATGCGCGAAACCGGGTATTATAGCCTGCCTGCTTCGTCGGCAGGCCTCGTGTGTCGTACCACGAAACACCGATGATCCCATCCTTGTTCACCGCGATCGCCGGAAGATACGCCGAGTGGACGACCTTCCCCACCGTGGCCACGGCTTGACCGTCGCCTTGCTCACTCAAGACCTGGGGTTTCTCCCATGTTGTCCCGCCGTCGGTCGATCGGGCGAACATCGCGCCGCGCCGGAAGCGTCCTGATTCTGATCCCAGATTGCATAAAGCTGATCGGCAAACCTGCTTGCGATCGGGCCAACCGCAATGGAGGGGGGTAGGGCGGCGATGGAACCTGCCGCGATCGGCTTTTCTTCGTCGAAGGTCGCACCCCCGTCGTGAGAGACTCGGACGGCCAGGTAGGCAGGTGCGAGACCAGCAGGAGTCTCCGACCGGCCCGCCTCTGTGAGATAGCCATTGCAGAGCACAACCACGCGGCCGTTCGAGAGTACGACAACGTTGCCGGTGCCCGTTGAGACGTAGCCGGACCTTCTGCTCAGGGGAGCCAGGGGGCCGAATGACCCACCATGATCCGTCGAGGTGTACAGTCCATCGGCCGTGATGCAGTAGAGCCGGTCGCGGAACGGGCCCGTTGTCCGGTCAACCGCGATGAAGGGACGATCGCGCCAGCCGGCGATCCGGATTGGTTGGCCCCAGTTCCTGCCGCCGTCCTGAGACCGAGAGACTTCGACCCACCCCTGGGAGCTTCCCAGTGAGGGTCCATAGAGGTTGGCAAAGTAGAGCGACCCATCAGGAGCGTAGGCTGCGGTCGGGTCGGCGAACACATCGGTCGAGCTGCCAGCTCGTCGCAGCGAGGAACCCCAGGTCTTCCCCCCGTCGAACGAGTGATAAGCCATGATTTTTGGAACGCCATAATTGATCGGCGGCGAATTACACATCGAGCCCGCGAGTAACCGCCTCGGGTCGCCGGGGTCTGCCGCGAGAATCACCTCCCAGTGCGGGACATCCTCGTGTGAGCCGCTCACCTGGACGTTGGGCTCGACCACGATCGAGCCAGCCACCTTCTTGGAAAGAGGCGGATCATCGTAGACCGGAAGCGGGCTGAACTCGTCGACTTTCCCTACCCCCACCTTCGGGGCCGCTTTCGGACCGGTCACATAGATGCGACCTTCCACCGTGCGTTGCTGGTCGATGCGCCGATCGGCCTCCAGGCGGTAGTAGACGAGATCCCGCTTGCCGCCTTCGATGGTTATCGTGTACTCCTTACCGTCCTTCGTGAACGAGATCGGTATCTTGAAGGGATCGCCAACGACTTTCCCTTCGGAATTTAAAGCCCGCGCGGTGAAGAAATCGCCTTCGAGTGTCCACACAAACCTGCTGCCGTCCGGATTCTCACCACTCCCATCCGCGCGATAGACGAGCCGATTTCCCGCCTTGTTCTGCCAGACACCCACGAGTCGAGCCGCCGGGTTTCCACGCGTCGTCCGTGGGGCTTCCTGTCCCGCGGCGGAGAGACTTATGACCAGCGTATGGCAAACCACGACAACGCGAGCGAGTTTTCGGTAGGATCTCAACGAACTCACCTCCTGACCCATGAGGAAAATGCAGAAGAATACATTGAACCAAGTGAAACATGAAACACACGAAAAGAATCAGGAGCTCACCCAATATTCAGACGGAGAAAGTTCACAATCTCGAAGCCCACCATGAATCGGCCTGACCTGTCCTTCACCGCAGTCCGGCTGGGAGGGAACCTCGATCGTGATTAGAATCGAATCGACGATCCAGGGGAATCTATGGAGAATTGGATCACGTAATGGGTCGGGTCTTGGGTTTGGATTTTGGCTTGCGACGCGTCGGCGGCGCCATCAGCGACCCGGGGCGAGTCATCGCTTCGCCACTGGAGGTGTACGAGCGGAAAAACGACGACCTCGACGCCCGCCATTACCGTGCGATCATGCGTGAGCATGAGGTCGAACGGATCGTCGTCGGCTTGCCCGTTCATACCAGTGGACGCGAGGGGCAGCTTGCCGGGCTGGCAAGGAAGTGGGGAAGCTGGCTGGCGGCGGTGACAGGGCTGCCCGTGATGTTCGCCGACGAACGGTACACCTCGGTCGAAGCCGAGAACATGATGATCCAGTCGGGCCTCAAGAGACGGAAGCGAAAAGCCCTGCGAGACAAGCTGGCGGCCCAGATTCTGCTTCAGGGTTATCTCGACGCGGGTTGTCCCGAGGTCGAGTCTGCCAGCAAGCCGCTCGCCGATCCGGAGGAACCCGAGCGGTGAGCACCCTCATCGTGGGCTGCGGATACCTGGGCGAGCGTGTGGGCCAGGTATTCGTGCGCCGGGGTGAATCGGTATTCGGGACGGTGCGTTCCGAGAGCAGAGTTGCGGCTCTTGCCCGTCTGGGAATCAAGCCCGTGGTGGCCGACGTGCTCAGACCAGAGAGCCTGGGATCCTTGCCTGCGGCCGGGCGCGTGCTCTACTGTGTCGGCTTCGACCGGTCCAGCGGGGCCGACATGAGGACCGTTTACTTTGATGGTCTGCGCAACTTGCTCCACGCCTTGCCCGGGCCGGTTACACGGCTAGTCTATGCAAGCAGCACCAGCGTTTACGGCCAGTCACGCGGCGAGTGGGTCGATGAAGACTCGCCAACCGAGCCAATCCAGGGATCGGGCCGGATTTGCCTGGAGGCCGAGCAGGAGGCGAGCAAGTGGCAACAAAAGATAGGGGCATCGCTGGTGATCCTCCGATTCGCGGGGCTGTACGGGCCGGACCGGGTAATCCGCCGGGCGCTGCTGGAGCGGGGGGAGGCGATCCCCGGAGATCCGGCAAAGTACCTGAACCTGGTGCATGTTGATGATGCCGTCCAGGCAGCCGTGGCCGCACTCGACGCGGCACGACCGGACCGGCTTTACCTTGTCAGCGATGATCGGCCCGTGCAGCGGAACGAGTATTATACCCTGGCGGCCCGCCTCCTCGGCGCCCCGACGCCGCGGTACGTGCCGGACGCCGAGGGCCGCGGCGGAGCCGGACTGGAGACAGCAAACCGCCGGATCGCCAGCGGCCGCATCCGGGCCGACCTGGGTGTGAAACTGCTCTACCCGGATATCTGGTCGGGGCTGCCGGCAGCGCTGGGCCTGGACGGAACCCGGTAGCGTCCCATGCCGTGATGCTCGGAGGCAAGCACTGCTCAGTCCGAGACGGCGGGCTCGATGTAGCAACGAAGTGATGCCTTGGACCGGCTCAGGCGGGGATCGGGACCATAGGCGAGGACCTGGTCGCGTTTCAGTTCGGCCTTCTCTTTGTGCGTGGTATAAACGATCGCCCGCCCCCGGGAGTGAACCTCCCAGGTCAGTTCCTTGGCCCTGGGAATTGTGTGCGCAAACAGCTTGAGCAGCATCTCGATGACGTATTCGAACGTGTGATCCTCGTCGTTGAGAACCACGACATGATAGGGAGGGATACGCCGGGTTCGGGTCTCCTCCGAAACTTCAGGGTCGACGACCGTGCTGACCGATTCATAGCCACCCGACATTGCTCGAACTCCTGGTAGACGTTGTGCGCGTCGACTGACATCCATACTCTATAACGAATGAGCCCCAAAAGTGAAACGAAAATACCGCGATGCCGGAAGCAAACCGAGGGTAAACCATGGCAGAGATGAGTTCAGCGGCCGCGTTGCGGGAGCTGCGTGCGGCGCATTCGGGCCTCAAAAAGGCGCGGCAATTGATGAAACAGACGCGGGGCAATCGTGCTGCAGTACCGGCCGTCCTGAATGCCGGCTGGGACAGCCTGACCCAGGCCCACCGGTTGATGGCCGAGATTCCCCGAGGCGCGATTGACGAGGCGGTGCTCACCCAGCAACTTTCCGTCCAGCGCTACGCCACGGCACTCCTGGTTCGTCTCCGGCGGCTCATGAGGCAGGAGGACGTAGGACCGGATGACGACGCCGCGCTGGACGCGGAAGACCTTGAGGATTTTGACTAGAGATCCGTCCTCGCGTATCGGTCTGCTCGCGCTCGCGATTGAGCTTCTCGCCGGAACCCCGTGATGCCCCGACCCCCTCGACCTCGTGCCGTTCGACCACAACCCGCGACGATTCCCGACCGCGCCCTGACGCCCGAATCGACGTTACCGTCGGTGGCCATCCGCGCGGCAGGCGCCCATCCGTTTGTCTTCCGCAAGATGGTGATTGGACCGGTGGGCGCGACCGTTCCCAACCCCGGCGACCTCGTGCGGGCCGTGGACCGCGAGGGGCGGCATCTGGGCTACGGTCTATGGAACCCGCGGTCGCAGATCAGCCTCCGCATCCTCTCGCGCGAGGAGGAACCTCCCGGCCCCGCGTTCTGGGACCGCAAGATTGCCCAGGCCGTCGATCTCCGCGTCAAGAACCTGGGAGTGCACGACCAGACCAACGCCTATCGGGTGATCCACGCCGAGGGAGACGGGCTCTCCGGCCTGATCGTCGATCGGTTCGACGATACCCTCTCGGTAGAAGTTTTCAGCCTGGGCATTTACCAGCGCATCGGGCCGATCCTTGAGCTCTGCGCGGGCCGGCTGGGCACCAAGCACTACCGGGCTCATGTCGATGAGCGGGTGGCGCTCCAGGAAGATTTTCCGGGCCGCCTCGTGGTCAGCCCCGAGCTGCCGCCGCGGGTCACGATCGAAGAGCACGGTATTCGCTACCGCATTCATTTCGAGGAGGGTCACAAGACCGGCTTCTTCTGCGACCAGCGCGACAACCGGCAAAACCTGGCGCGGTTCTGCGCCGGGAAGTCGGTGCTCGACGCCTGCTGCTACACCGGCGGCTTCGGCCTGAACGCCTTGATCCGCGGCAAGGCTTCCGACGTCATCTGCGTGGACCTGGACGAGAAGGCGGTGGCACTGGCCCGCGAAAACGGCAACGCCAACAGCGTCCGGCTCACCGTGGTCCACGCCGACGCCTTCGGCTACATGCGGCAGATGTCCCAGAATCAGCGAACATTCGGGGTCGTGGTACTCGATCCACCCAAGCTGATCATCGACCGCGACGAGGTCCCGTCAGGCAAGCGCAAATATTTCGATCTCAACGTCCTGGCCATGGGACTCGTCGAGCCCGGCGGCCTGCTCTTGACCTGTTCCTGCTCGGGCTTGCTGCCCGCGGCCGATTTCCAGGCGCTGTTGCGTGCCGCGGCGCGGAAGGCGGAGCGGAGCGTCCAGCTCCTGGCAATGGCCGGTGCGTCGGCCGACCATCCAGTCGCACTCGACGCCCCCGAAGGCGCCTACCTCAAGGCCGCCTGGCTCCGGGTCGGCGACAAGGTGCCTCCGCTCGTGATTGAATAAGCGATGCGTGTGGAGCTTTTCGATTAATTCACCGCGCCGCTTGCTCGCGCGCCATGGCCTCGGCATCGTCGGGACACGCTTCGAGGACCAGCTTCCAGACCCGCAACGTCGGCAAGATCTGCTCGTGCACCGCGTACGACCAGCGCACGCCCTCGCGCACCGGAAAGAGCCGGATATGATCCACCACCGTCTGCCCGCCATCCCCGTTCGGCGGCGGATCGCACGAGCACCGCACCACGTACGCCGCCACCAAGCCCTCCCCACCTTGCAAAGGGGGAGCTGGGGGGGGTTCCTCTCGCATCAACGGGGCCCACGAATGAGCACTCCCCACCTTGCAAAGGGGGGGTTGGGGGGGTTGCTCTCGCATCAACGGGGCCCACGAATGAGCACTCCCCCCCCCTTGCAAAGGGGGGGCTGGGGGGGTTGGCGTGGCGCCACCGGGCGCCTCTGCTGCGATCTGCATTCCTCCACTGCCTCGCAACCCCTCCAATAACTCCCGCAACGTCTCCCGCTCCGTCGGGTCAACCACATCATCGGCATCGAGCCAGAACGCATAATCCCAGTGGCCCGCGCCAGCGCCGCATTGCGGGCCGCGGCGAAGTCATCGACCCAGACGAAATCAAACACCCGTGCCCCGAACTCCCCGGCAATCTCACGCGTGCGATCTTTCGACCCCGTGTCCACCACCACGATCTCATCGAACAGTCCGCGAACGGAGCTCAGGCAGGCCGGAAGGTTTTTCTCTTCATCCCGCACGATCATCGTGAGAGTTACGGAGGGAGAAGACCTCTTGTCCGCAGATTTCGCAGATGAACGCAGATGAAATGCATCAGGTCGAGCTGCTGGCTCATTCTGATCACTGTTCGTCTCTGAAGTTTCTGCATTTCTTGTGTTTTCATCTGCGTTCATCTGCGTCATCTGCGGACCAATTCCGTCTTTTATCCAGGGCCGCAGGGCCACGCGCTGCCCGACATCCGGACTCCCCCACTTACGACGGAACTTGTGGCTGTTCTCCTGGAGCAGCCTCTCCGCGTCGATCACCGCGGCCGGTTCGAATGGTGCGAACATCGGCCAGCTCGAGCCGCGACCCGCTCGGCCAGGTCATCATCGTCAAAGAGTCCCAGCCCGAACTGTTCATCGAGCCCACCGACGGACTCGTACACGGCCGCGCTTCATCAGCAAGCAGAACCCCGACAGCTTGCCCGTCGTGAACCACTGCCCGCGCCGCTCGTCGCGCCACCCTCGCGCAAACGCCTGCATCTCTTCCATGCTCTTATACGGCACATTCTCCACCAGTTGCGGCGGTGATGCATAGTTCGACGTTGGCCCGGCCAGACCGATGCCCTTTCTCTGCCTGCCTGGATTTGGCTCTCCTCCCGGAATTCTCTTCTCCGTGATCTCTATGTGCTCTGTGGTTAAATCATCTTTCCAGGGCATCTCCGCCAGTGCTATGAGCTGGCTGAGCCACCCGTCCGTGACGACCGCATCGTTATTCAGCAGGACCAGGAATTCTCCTCGCGCCGCTTTCAGTCCCTGGTTGACTGCGGCCGGAAAGCCGAGGTTCTTGGAGTTGCCGATGACCGTGATCGGCATGGCAGCCACATCCCGCACGCCGGACAGATAGGCTGCCGTCCCATCCGTCGACCCGTTATCGATGGCGATCAGCTCCCACGGCGGCCGCGTGTGGCGGAGCAGCGCCGAAATACACACCCGCGTGAACTCAAGCTGGTTCCAGCAGGGGATGATGATCGAAGCGAGGACGTCATTCGCCGGTCGTTTCATGGCAAGGTTCTCCACAAGCGGCTCGTCGGTCGATTCAGAAGCCCCAACGGGGCGGCAGTACATAGCCAGTGGGCGTAAGCCCCTGGTCTGAGCCGAGGTTCCACCGTCCTTCGGTCAGCCCCAACGTGGCGGCAGTCGCGCGGTCACTGCCGCCCCGTTGGGGCTTGTGAGGTTCGTTGGCCCCGGGTTTTCCAGGGTCTCACGACCCTGGCTATTGACGACCGCCCCGTTGGGGCTTGAAGAGAACCCGGTTGCCTTGTTACGGACTCGAGAAGTCTCGCCAATCGCATTGGTGTTCGCGGTTCCTACAATCCTGCCTCCCGGCAGAGGTACAGGACCTTCGGCTCGCCGTTCGTCGTGGCCGGCTGGGCCGACGAGATTGAGGACTCGATACTCCCGGTCGTGATAGCACGTGAACGGGGGCGGCGGCGGGACGTACTGTGTGGGTCGTGACCTCCCGTGATCGCTCTGCCCCGCGGACCGAGTCCTTCGTCGAGAATCCAAGAATGACCCCTCATGTTTCCCGAGCGGTCAAGCCAGGGGCCTGTGCCGGACAGGCGACATCGTCCCTCGAATCCCCCCGTTCCGCGTGAGTCGCCTCGTGCGGGACCTCGCGATGCGCCTCGTCGCTGTCTGACCATGTCCATCCCTGGCGTCCGTCGAAAGTCACCAGCGCCGTGCAACTCAGGCTCCGGTAAGGCAGATCGTTTTCTTTGTCCAGGCAATCGAGTTCGGCGCCGGGCGGACCGTCATCGAAGGCCCAGACATAAGTGGTCACGTGCGCCAGGGGATCGTGTCGCTCGCTGACCAGCCGGATACCGTCGTGGCCAGAGACGGCGAGTTCGCGGTCCCGGCGATCATCGTTTTCAGGTCGAGGCACGGAAAACATCATGATGTGATCCCTTCAAATGTCTGGGCGATACTCTTCCCATCTCAACAAAACGAACCCGTGCGACCACACAAAGCAACTCCAGGGGAAACCCACGAGGGCGCTGCTTCTTGTACTCTTCCTTGTGCCATCTACACCGCACGGCATTCGCGGGACCCATCGAGTCCTTCTCCGTCACAGAACCCTCGGTGGGATCAGAGCCCGAACGCCGAAGTAACTTGGAAATCGGTCTGACCCCGAATGACGTATGGTGTTTCCGGAATTCTCCGCATCCCCCGAGTGGCTAGAAACTAGTGAGTATACGCATTGTCGGGCATCTGGCCGAAAGTCTGGAGACCCCGGCGGGTGTAACTTTCGTACGCTCCAGGTACACGTAGGTGTATTTTGATAGCCCGGTGAGGGAGTCCAGGCCGGCATCAGTGATCAGCGTGTCTCTTAGGTCAAGAGTGGTCAGCTTCGTGAGACCTGAGAGATATGACAACCCACGATCGTGGATTCCGGTACCATCCAAGTAGAGGGTTTCCAAATTCGCAAGTTTCGGAATTATGGCAAGGTCGTCATCGCCAACCTGAGTGTGGGACAAATACAGCGCAATCAGTCCGGTCAACGGCCTCAAAGCAAAAAGACCGTCGACCTTGGTGAAGCGCAGGTCCAGGCACAGTAACTGATGTAGGCCCTGAAAATGATCGAGCCCCGCACTCGTCACCGACGTATGGCTCACATAGAGCAGCCTGAGATTTGCTAGTCCCGCCAGGTGTCGAAGCCCGTCATCTGTGACGCCTGAGCTGTCCAGTTCTAGGATCTCGAGTGAAGTCAACGACCGAAGAGGGGCCAAGTCACGATCGTTGATCGGTAGCCCGATGAGCCTAAGGTCCCTAAGCTGCGTCAGGCCTTCTAGGCTGGCTAAGCCCCGACCGGATACTCCAGTTCGGCTGAGATTCAAACGTCGAAGCCGAGGCAGCTTGCCCAGGTACACGACTCCCGAATCCTTCACGGACCTGTGCGAGGCAAAAGTCTTTAGTCTCGGGTCCATCGGACTGAAATCGATTTCCTCAATGGTGTCGACGCGACCAAGCTGGCATAGGACAGCGTCGTCTGGACCGCCTGCCTCGGTACTCGTATTGTCAAAACAAACCGAGATAATGGGACCTGGATAACGAGGCAATAGCCGGCTTATCCACGAATCCAACAAGCCAGAGGTTAGTGAGGGCGCGACCCCCGTCCGCGGCCGCTGCCGGGAGTACGCCCTGCCACCAGCGTCCTCTATGGCAGTGGTGACCACTTGGCGACACGTGAAGGACGCGCAGAATGACACCGAATGCACCGCCGATTCCAAGAACCGCGACCATGAAGACCCGCAGTCTCAGCCTGAGACGCCGCGTGATGCGGACAGAGTTCGTTTTTGGGATCTGTGACGCCTGCATAGACCTACGGTCCTGGAGCACCTTTATGGGACGGCTGACCACCACTCTGCTGGTTTTGGAGCGAATTTATCTCGTTTTGCTTGATCTCCCACCGGGCCCAGTAGCGGCTTATAGCTGTCTGCATGTCGTTGTACTGCTTCGCCATGGCGACCCCCGCGGCAATCATAGAGACGTCATATATCCAGACGAGCCAGGCGACCTCAGGAACCGTGAGCGTCAGCCCTGACGCCAGCTGGGTGACAGCATACGCGTGTGCGGCGTTGGCACCTATCGCCACGAGTATCCTGTTGGATTGTGCATCTTGTTCCCTAATCTCTGATTCCAGAGCGGCTTGTTCTGCCTTTAACTGTGCAATTCGGGCACGGGCTTCTTGCTGTTGAGCCTGCTGTGCTTGTTCCGCTGCCGCTTGTTGCTCGCCCTGATTATCCCCGCCGCCTGAAAAGCCAGTATGGTCGATTTTATCGGTGGGGTTGTTCCAAACGTACCGGTAGAGGTTAGAGTCACCAGCCGTGAAACGAGATGGGTCCTGGGTGGTGAATCGACCGATTCCTTCAGCGTACCACCTCGCATGATCGTAATACTGCCCAATTGCTGCATCCCACTCCATCCCCGCGAACTTGAACCGATCGCCGTTGCTCGGACTGGTCTCGCTCAGGATGTTGCCGTAGCTGTCATAGACGATGTGGTCGATCACCGTCCCCGACGAGTTGACAATGTCGCGCACCGAGCCCAGCCGGTCGGTCAGGTACCAGGCGGTTGTGCCGCCGGAACTGGTGCGGGCGAAGAGTCTCGTCGACGGCCAGGCCGGAGACGTATCGGGTGAGCAGAGTTCCCGAGCCGTTGAAGTCGGCGTACGGATTAGCGTCGGCGCTGCTGCCGTTGTACACCGTCCAGGTCTGCGTGCCGTTGTCGTCGAAGCCGATCCGGCGATCGAGGGCGTCGTAGGTGTAGGTGGCCTGGTTGAGGGTTGTCCCACCGGAATTCTTCTCCACGGCACTGATCATCCGGTTACGATCGTCGTAGCCGAACGTCCAGACATCGCCAGTCGAGAGCTGGGTCTCGCCGACCGTGTTGCCATTCTTGTCGTATGTGAACGTGTAGCCGCCGCCCGACGTCAGCTCGTTGCCGGTTCCAGTGGTGTAGCCGGACATGTTGCGGTTGCCACCGGAGTCGTACCCGGTATGTTCTGGGAGTTCGCACGCGATCCTCCATCGGCTATCCGGGAGACTATGGTGCTCAAGGGGCTTTTCACTTCTCCGGGCTTCGTGACGTTGCCCAGGCTCTCCTGGGGGCGGGACCAGCGTCCCCAGGTCCCGCCCCCAGACCCCCGCCCCCTTCCCTCTTCCCTGTGTTCCACCTCCTCCATCACTACATTCCGCACTCGCCTCACATCCCCTACCACCGGCACATGCCGTCCCACTTCCGCATCCCGCCCCCTCCTTCCTGCTTGCACTTCTCTCTGCCCTCGCGCTCCTTGGTTTACCGGATCTCGGGTGGACGATCGCTGTTTGTCGTGTCTTGTTTCCCACAATGTTTCCCACAATACATGGCCTGTTCCAGGGGCCGATCGTCCAAGGGCCGCTCGTTTATACTTATGGGCTTCGAGCCCGCAGTCGTATCTGAGCGCCCCTACGACCAATCCGGTTGAGCTCCGAGTCGAAGAGGTAGTTGTCGATTCGGCCCACTCGCCGCGCTGTTGCACTTGGCGTACAACCCGGCGAACCCCTGGAAAAAGGCCCCCTGGAGATCTTCACCATGGCGGCCCAGAAACGTAAACCAGATGCCACACCAACACCCCTCCCAACCGCGGTGCCAACTCCCGAGCCACGGTTCATCGGCGTCGATCTGCACAAGCGGATCGCCGAGTATCACATTCTCAATGCCAGAGGCGAATCGATCAGACGCGGCAAGTTTCCAGTCACCGCGGAAGCAATTGCTGAATTTGCAGATAAGCACCTCTGCAAAACTGACTATGTCGCCGTCGAGGCCACCTCCAACACATGGGCGTTCGTCCGCCTGATCCGTGACCACGTCGCGGATATCGTTGTCTCCAACCCCCTGAAGACCAAGGCCATCGCCGAGGCCAGCATCAAGACCGACAAGGTGGATGCTCTGGTCCTGGCACAGCTCTTGCGTTGTGATTATCTCCCCTCGGTCTGGCAGCCTGGTCCCGCCGTCGAACAGAGCCGCGGACTGGCCGCGGGCGGACCTCCCTGGTGAACAACCGCACGGCGATCCGCAACCGTGTCCACTCGGTGCTGGCGCAGCGGTTGATCACCGAACCCGCCTCTGATCCGTTCTCGGTGAAGTGGCTCGCGTGGCTGGGCTCGATCACGCTCGATCCCGCCGCCAGAGCAGCCATCGACGCCGACCTCAGGCTGCTCGCCGCGCTGCAGGTCGAAATCAAAGCCGTAGAACATATGATCGATGGTGAGGCATTTGCTGATCCGCGGGTTCAGCTCTTGATGACCCTGCCCGGCGTCGATTGCACCGTCGCCCAGACGCTGATGGCGGCTCTGGGAGACATCGATCGCTTTCCCACCCCGGACCAGGCGGCCGGCTACCTGGGCCTGGTGCCCCGGATCAAGCAATCGGCCGACAAGTCGTACACTGGCCCGATCACCAAGGCGGGATCAGCCAGGCGCGGTGGATGCTGGTGCAGGCAGCGCAGAGCGTGGGTCGGCACCCGGGCCCCTGGGAGCCTTCTTCCGCAAGCTCGCCCGCCGCAAGAACCGCAACGTGGCCGTCGTGGCCACCGCGCAAGCTGGTCACAATCTCTTGGCATATGCTCAAGAATAATGAACCTTACCGCTATGCGTCCCCCCGATGTACCGACGAGAAGCTCGCGTCGCTGCGTGTGCGGGCGACCGGGCAGAAGCGAAAGTCGGGCAGCCCCAAGGGGACCAAACCCCAGTCCAAGCTGGGCACCGGCAAGACTCGAACGATCAAGTCCCTCGACGAGGTTTACAAGCGTCAGGGTCTGCCCCCCAGGCCGGCGTTCAGCGAAGGCGAGAAACGAACGATCCGCGCCTCCGGGAGTGAAGCGTTCGTAGACTCGCTGGCCCACGAGAGAATCGAGCCGAGGACGAAACCACCGCGGCCCCGAACCGTCTCCGAATGAGGCACGGACAGGCCTGGAAAAAACTGTTCGCACGATCTGAATTCTCCACCCGGCCGGCCAACGCGTAGGACCCACCACCGATGTGGGGATGGGGAATCTTTCGCGATCCTAGGCCGCCAGTGCAAGCCGAGGCCAGCGAACCGTGGCAACCCACGCCAAGGCTGCCGCGAAATTCCGAGCAAACTGGGGTTGCCCCGAACAGAGGTACGTATACGTCACGGTCCCCTTGGCATTGACCTCGGTCGTGACCCGATTGGCGTTGTCGTAACCATAAACATACGTGCCAATCGGTGGCCGCCGGAACCGCCGCTACCCACCGGGGTGTAGTACCCATCCGCGATCGTTGTGAGCCTGTTGGCCGCGTCGTAAGAGAGCGTCGTGCTCACTTCAGTGCCCGACCCGCCGACCGTCCGCGTGATCGACGTCTCCCGGTTCCCCGGGTCGTAGCCCAGCACGACCTGCGGTCCGGCCGTGCCGCCGTAACTGGTGGTGATCGTGGTCAGCCGGAAGGCCGCATCGTACTGAAACGTCGTCAGCCCCGGGCTCGAGAGATTGTCGGCGATGCTGGTGAGGTTGTGGTCCTGGTCGTATCCCGATGTCAAGGTTACGCTCGGCTGCCCCGCGCCGCGGACCGGACGTGGCGGCGGTGATCTGGTTGCCGCCGGAATCATAAGTGAACGTCAGCGTTGCGTAGTTGTCGCTGATGCTCGTCAACTCGTTGTCCGCGTCATAGGTGCTCGTGATCAGGTCGGTCCTGCCGCCGGAACTATTGTACCAGGTTTCGCCGGTCTCCTGGCCACCGGAATCGTACGAATACGTCACCCGCTGGCCGTCGCGGTCGGTGGTGTCCGTAAGCTGATCGTCGTAATTGTAAACATACGTTGCCGAGTGACCAAGGGCGTCGGTCATGGTGGTCATGCGATCGGCGGAATCGTAGCCCCAGGTCGTCTGATTGCCGTTGGGGTCGGTCAGACCTGTCATTCTGCCCGCCGCGTCGTAGGCCATCGTGGTCACGTCGCCCCGCGGGTCGATGAT
>CAWCPP010000029.1:0-310221 GCA_963797295.1 uncultured Planctomycetaceae bacterium | reverse complement strand
GTCATTCCCGAGAATTTGTTATCATGGTTGGCTGAACTCTACCAGCACGCTCATGGATGGAGCCAACTATGTTCACATGGAAGTCAATTCACCAGGCCCCGCCAGCCCAATGGGCTCGGACACAGTTCGATGGAGTCAGGCTCGGCAACAGCGCGAGGAGAAAGCGCATCATGGCGTATGCGGAGGCGCTCGCTGAGCAGCCCGGCAAGATGATCCCCGAGTTGTTCACCCGTAAGTACGACATCAACGCGACCTATGACCTCCTCGACGAACGCGAGGTTGTCCCGGATGCGATCCAGGCGACTCACCGCCGACTGGTGATGGCCGAGCTCCGCAAACCCGGTCGATATCTCCTCGTCGAGGACACCACGTTTCCCTCGTTCTCTCATCGCAAGGAGCCAATACCCGGGCTCGGGCCGATTGGGGACTCGGAGCCGGGGCAGCAGGGCTTCCTCCTGCACTCGATCCTTGCGGTGCGTGCCGACTCATTGCCTGTACCTGATGCGAGCGGGCGTCGCCCCCCGGTCACGATCTTAGGACTGGCCGACCAGCAATACCTCATCCGTACCCCCCGAGATCCCGACACGCCGAAACAGGCCGGATCGCGGCAACGGCAGATCCGGGATCGAGAGTCGGACCGCTGGCTCGAGTCGGGCAAGCGGATCGGCCGGGCACCAAACAACCCGGAGGTCCGCTGGGTGCGAGTCGCCGATCGAGAAGCAGATATCTATGAGTATATGGAGTCCTGTCGAGCAGCGGGCCACGGTTTCGTGATCCGGGTCAGTCAAAATCGCATCCTGCTCAATCCGGCCGATGGTAAGCGGCTCGGGCTGGTCTTCGAGCACGTTGCGGGCATGGCGCCGGTGGGGGGAATGTATCTGGACCTGCGTGGCCGCGATGGTAAGGCGGCGCGTTGAGCGAAGCTCCTGATCAGTTGTGGTCCGGTGCGCGTTCGGGCGCCCGAGCGCGCGGGACGTGCGGCCGGGACGGGCGAGCCGATCGACTGCTGGTTCGTCCGGATTTGGGAGGAAGACCCGCCTGAAGGCGTCGAGCCGCTGGAATGGGTGCTCTATACAGACTGGCCGACCGAGAGTTTCAGCGATGCGATCACGGTAGTGATGGACTACGGCACACGCTTTCTGATCGAGGAGTTTCACAAGGGTATCAAGACTGGCATGAAGGCTGAGGATTTGCAGTTGGAGCGGGGCAACCGTTTGTTCGCAGCGATTGCCGTGATGAGCGTGGTGGCGCTGCGGCTGCTCGACCTGCGCGAGCTCGGCAAAGGCTTCCCGGAAGCTCCCGCGGCATCCACTGGCCTGGACAAGCTCGAGTTGGAGGTACTCGGTCTGGCGGTCAAGCGTGAACTCAAGTCAGTGACAGACGTATTGCTTGCCCTGGGGCGGCTCGGTGGTCATATGAACCGGCGACGAGACGGACTGCCCGGCTGGATCACGCTATGGCGAGGCATGAAGGTGCTCCGGCTGCTCGTGAAGGGAGCGAAGATTGAGCGTGAGAGAATCAATGCACATGTGCACTACTAATAACAAAAGCCTGCATGCAGTTTTCAGGGAATGACAAGTGCTCTGCGTGGGAATGCAGTCATCCACGCTCTGCGTGGTCGTGCAGGCGCTGGGACGCCGGAGCGTCCAGGAAGGCATTCCCACGCAGATCATGGGAACGAGATGAATTCGTTGCGCCGTTTCGGTTTGCGGCAACGGCCTGGAGGTGTCCAGCGAGTAGTGTCTGAAAATTACTTTGGAATGTGGCGTCACCAGGTTGCGAGCGGCTCGACGTGCGTACATATATCCGTGTCAATCGGTATTCATCCGTGGCTCAATCTGCCCTTCACCGAGCCGAGGTCTCTTCCCTGGAAGCCCCCCGTTCCGCGTAAGTCGCCTCGTGAGGAACCTCGCGGTGCGCCTCGTCGCTGTCTGACCATGTCCATCCCTGGCGTCCGTCGAAAGTCACCAGCGCCGTGCAACTCAAGCTCCCGAATGGCAGATCGTTTTCTTCGTCCAGGCAATCGAGCTCGGCGCCGGGCGGACCATCATCAAAGGCCCAGACATAAGTGGTCACGTGCTCCACGGGATCGTGTCGCTCGCTGACCAGCCGGATACCGTCGTGGCCAGAGACGGCGAGTTCGCGGTATCGTCGATCATCGTTTTCAGGTCGAGGCACAGAAGACATCATATGTGCTTCTGTTAAATGTATGTGATGTACCAATCCGTCTTAAATAAAGAACCGGCGCGACCACACAAAACAACTCCAGGTGAAACCCATGAGGGCGTTGCTACTCGTACCCTTTCTGGTCCGAGGTACAGCGCCTTGCATGCGCGACACCCGGATCGTGTCCTTCCCTGTCGCTCTGAGGGAATCTAGCTGCGTCCCCGTTTCGGCTCCAATTCGCGTCCCCATTTCGGTTCCAGCCCCCGTTCCGGCTCCCGTGCGAACGAGTCTCCCAGTCCGCCTATTTTGCGGCAAATCAGAGCAATGTCCCGAATGGCATTGAATTATCGACGTAAAGGTCAGTGCGCACGTCTGTTACGGCGAATCCTGCGAACGCATTAGGGTCCCCCCTCGTACAGGTGGATAGGACAAGCCACCTGTTTTGTTGGAGGATCCTCCGATGCAAGCGTATCACCGACTCACTAGCATCCTGTGGCGTATCCGGCAAGATGTCGCCACGCTCCTCGGCAAGGAGGCCATCGACGACGCTTGTCGCGAGGAGAACTACACCTGGAAGGATCGGCTCCTCAACCCCGCCAATACGGTCCATCTGTTCATGCTCCAGGTCCTCAACGAGAACGCCGCGCTGAACGACGTGCCCCACCGCAGCGGCGAGTCGTTCACCGGATCGGCCTTCTGCAAGGCGCGCAAGCGGCTCCCTCTGGGGGTCTTCAAGCGGCTGCTCTGCCGCCTGGCCGAAACTCTGCTGCCTCGCGGCGACCGGACGTGCGGCGACGACGATGGCCGCTGGCGGGGCCATCGCGTCTTCATCATGGACGGCTCGAGCTGCTCGATGTCCGACACCCCCGAGTTGCAGAGGGAGTTCGGCCAGCCGGGCAACCAGCGTCCCGGCTGCGGGTTCCCGGTGGCTCACCTGCTGGTCCTGTTCCACGCCGGCACCGGGCTGCTCCGGGAGGTCTTGACCTCCCCGCTGCGCACCCACGACATGTCGCAGGCCGTGCAACTCCACCCGGCGCTGGAGGCCGGCGACATCGGCCTGGGGGACCGTGCCTTTTGTTCCTACGCGCACCTTGCCCTGCTGAGGCTCAGGGATGTCTTCGGCGTCTTCCGAATCCATCAGAAGATGAAAGTCGAATTCTTCGCCGATGAGCGCGCCGCCGCAGCGGGTAGCGGCCGGCGGCGGATGGCTCGCTGGCTGCACCGGCTGGGGGCGATGGACCAGTTGGTGGAGTGGATCAAGCCGCGCGAGGCCCCGGACTGGATGACGGCCGAGGAGTACGCCGCCTTGCCCGAGCGTCAGGTCGTGCGCGAGCTGCGATATCCTGTCGGGCAGCCCGGGTTCCGGACCCGTTGGGTGACCCTGGTCACGACCCTGCTGGACGCGGAGCTGTATCCGATGCTGGCGCTGGCGTCGCTCTACCGGCAGCGGTGGCAGGTGGAGGAACATCTGAAGGAATTGAAGACAACATTACACATGGAAGTGTTGCGTTGCAAGACAGTCGCAGGAGTGCTCAAAGAGTTACATGTTGTTGCCTTGGTATACAACCTGGCGCGGGTGGTACTGGGTGCCGCGTCGCGGCGACAGGGGCAGCCGATTGGGCGGCTGAGTTTTGTCGACGCCGTGCGGTGGCTGAGGTCGGCCAAGGCCGGGGAACGATTGGCCAAGTTGGTGGTCAACCCGGACCGGCCCGACCGGATGGAACCGCGGGTCGTGAAGCGACGACCGAAGGAATATGACCGCATGACCCTCCCGCGGGCCGAGCTGCGGAGGCGGCTACTGGCGGGGGAAGTCGCGGCGTGAAGGAGGTGTAGGCGGACCGAGCGCATGATGAGGAATGCAGGTCGACTCGACGACATGAGGGGGGTATCGTCGTCGCCTGATTTCGGGCCGTGATCCAGTCACGGCAGGCGCGATGTCCCATCGAAGATGTCATATATGAAGTACATGTTGATTCGATGTAACAAGTCGCTCGCCTGAAGTCCTTTGTCCGCAACGGCTCATGACTTCTCAATGCCATTCACTAGTGTCCCCTTATCTTTCCTTATCTTTCCCCCGTGTGAACAAGCATTAACAAGAGAGGGAACCACAGTACCCAGATGTAAAAAACAAATGAGACAATGCATAAGCGCTGGTTCCACTTCACCTCACTTTTGATACCCCTAAGGAACAAAATCGGAATTGCAGCTCCGACCCCAATCAGCAACAGCAACATGACGACGCTGCCGATATTAACAATGACAAATGGAGATGCTATTTTCGCCACGTCCTGAACAAGTGTTACAGGCCACCCCAGGCCAAAGAGTACGCTGACCAGCCATGCTGAAACGAGGCCTTCGTATTTGCCTAGGTTGAACTGACGCATTTTACACCGAACGCTGTGGTTTGCCGATGGATTCAAGATGCCCTTGAAACATGGGGCTGGTAAAGGGAGCGGATTGTGAGAACATACGAGCACTTTGATTGGGGTAAGCGAAGGCCGTAACAAAGTGCGGGAAGCTATCGCCCATCATTGGGACCGATCACGAAAAGAGAGCCATTAACGGCTCCGCGGGGTCAGGCCCGGTTTTCGGTTTTACGGCTCCGCAGGGTCACGGCTCCGCGGGGTCAGGCCCGGTTTTCGGTTTTTGCGATGGACAGACGAGTCAAGCCGATTTCATCGCGGAGGCGGAGGAGCTGTCAAGAGGTTGCTGGTCGCGACGAATCAGGTTGCGGACGCTGTCGGGCGCGTCAAGCCAAACGCCTGGGAGAGTTCCGGTAGGGTTGCCGGCGTCAACTCTCGCTCATCCTGCCAGTTCCCTCGAGCCCAGAAAACCGAAAACCGGGCCTGACCCCGCGAAGCCTCTCAGTTCCCTCGAGCCCAGAAAACCGAAAACCGGGCCTGACCCCGCGAAGCCTCTTGACCCCGCGAAGCCTCTGCAAGGGCACTATGGCTACTACGGGATAATCGGCAACTTCCCCAGCCTCCTGGAATTCCGGGAGGGAGTCAGGAAGTTCTGGAAGTACTGGCTGTCGCGGCGGCGCCGCGGCGGACCCATGACCTGGCCAGAATTCCTACGCCTGGAGCGACGTTACGAACTCCCGAAAGCCCGAGTGGTCCACGGCCTGCTCAGTCGCGCAGCGACATGAGATGACGAGCCAGATGCGGGTAATCCGCACGTCTGGATCTGTGGGAGCCCCGGGTGAGCAATCACCCGGGGCGACCCGGCCCAAGGCTTCGAGGGCTTCGTTCGCCGCCTTTGTGTTTCGGTGCGAGAGTCTGGGCCGCCCGTTTGAGCCGTTCCTGTGCGGCAGCCTGGCGTTGTTCGATCTCGGTGGCATTCATGGCTCGGTCAGCCCTCCTCGGATTTGGCGGCATAACAGGGTCGCCCGGCGTCGCAGTACCTCCGGGAATCGCCTCTCGTCCGCATCGGCAACGCTTTGGAGGAGAGGCAGGAATTCCTGGCCCAACAAGCCCTCTTCCAGCCATTCGAGGGCAAGTTCGGCGTAGAACGGAGAAAAGTCGAGGGCGTGGGCGACGAGCTCCGCGAACGGGAACGACGCAAAGACTGCGACCGGGAGCTCGACCGCCTCGATGCTATCATTCAGCCGATTAACGACCTCGGCTCGTGGGTGATACAGGCAGTCCAGGAGTGAGTCGATGCCCGGCTCAGACTTGAGCAGCACCAGGCCATCAACGCTCTCGATCACCCACCTCCCGTCGACTGTGAGCCCGATCGAAAGGCCGTGTCCGTGCAAGTCCATCACGGGCAGCCAGCGGGCTTCGCTGGTGGCGTTCCCTCGGAAGCGGGAAGAGCGCCAGAGGCGTGAGTTGAGCGGGTTCAGCACGCTCGCAAGAAATGCTTGGTTCATAGGGACGACGACCAGGGCGAAGGGAGGACTTCCGGTTCTGGGCACGTTCGACCATCCGGACACGTGGTCATGGTGGGTCAGCCAGTCGGAGATCAGCGAACCAGAACCCGTCACGCTCAACCTCATCGCCAACGGTGACTGGGATGTCAGTGCTAAACTCTAGGCAGCGATAGCAGAACATGTGAAACTCGCCCCGTTCCCAACAGGGATCATCGCCAGCAGGGATTTCTGCCAAGAGGTCAGCATCGAACGCACGACCCACGAACATCTTGCTCAACTGCTTGGGGTCTACGCAGGTCAGAGCCGCTCGCAAACCCGCATCTAGCATTTGACGAGCCAGGTCCGGCGTGTCCTCGGAGGTGGTCCAGATCGGGAAGAGCGGCTCAACGCCGGTTCCATCCAGAAGCCTGACTCGGTACTCACGAATGTCTCGCAGGAACAGATCGCCAGAGGCAATGTGGGTGACTCCCACAGCGTTTGCCTCAGCAATAGCCACCTTCATTCCTTCCTCGTAAACCTCGTTTGAGCAGGGATAGGTCAACCTGACCGGGATCAGGGGTAGCCCCGCCGCTGCCGCCTGGCATCGACAAGCTCCCGTCGCACTGCGTGCATCACAACCCGGTTGAACGCCTCGTTCAACCTGATCAATTTCAAGATCGGGTTGCTGGCGAAAGACGTGCGGCGCCCACGCACTATTCTTGCCGGAACTCCAGGTGAGCAGGACTCTTGGGTTGGGGTGGATCATGGTCGCATCAGCCGTCTGGAGATCAGGTTCGCAGGTCACAATTGCTGCATGAATATGCCTTTGTCAGCGGTCAAACTTATCGCACCTGTGCGAATAGTCGATCAGCGGTCCACAGGTTGAACCTTCCCAGGCTGCATTTCTCCTGAAGAGGGTTTCCGACTGTTCGACGTTCCGGTGAGTTAATCAGGCTCTTGGTGAGAGTCTTCAGATTGTGAAAAAACAGGCAATGCAATCACGGGAGTGGTCCAGCCGCCCCTCGGGAGTGTCACCGGCCTGCTAGTCGAGATTGCTCCATCGCCTTTCATGAAAACGATAAATCCTCCGATAAAATCCGTACCGGGTCCACCACAACATACAAGTGTCACCTGAGTTCACATACCAGTATTTGCCCATCATGCAATACTTGGCGGGAGGGACGGAAGTTAGATACTTGGGAACGAGTTCCTCAAGACGACTTGGGTAGTGTCCGTTGACGACGCGGAACCTTTCACACGCCTTGATAACTCGCTCGGCGTTTGCGTCCGAGATCTTCCACTGCAAGTTACCGTTGCTGGTGGCAATCGCAAGCGTCAGGAGCGGCATTGAAACTCTAAGAACGGCAATTCCCCAACCTGGACGCTGTATAAGATTCCTGATGAAGCTGATCAGAAACCAGAAGGGGCAAATCACCAGGGAGAAGATATAAGATCCTTCGTTGCCGACATCCCAGAACAACACCGCTGCCGCAGTCAGGAAGCTTCCTTTGATCGCGGTAATCACGTAACGCCAACGGCGAGTTGAAATCGGTTCTTTCGACTCCATGAGCGCTGACTCTACCGTGCGCAACGAAGGCCCGCAATCGAGCCTGAGCGTGTAACTGGTACAATAAAGCAGACGCCTCTTCCCACCCCGCGACAATGCCGAGAGCTGGCAGGCGCGATTGCAGAAGCTGGCCGCGGGCCGACTGCTGGGCCGGTTCTTCGCCGCCAGCCGGGCGCTCTTGCGCGAAACCGCCACGCGTCTGGGCGTACACCACCTGGCGAACCTGGGCGGGTGCGCGGCGCGATGACGCCGCGCCGAAGGCCGGATTCCTGGCTCGGCGCCATTCTTCTTGGTTATCAGACCCACAGGAACGTTTGCTGACAGTGATCAAGGGGACGCTATGCGCGACTCGGCTTGCGCCACGACCCTCATCCGGCCGTTCCGGCCACCTTCTCCCGGCGGGAGAAGGACAGGATGTCCCCTCGCCTGAGACTCGACGGTAAAACGCGCCAAGGCGTTCTTCGGCAACCCTCCTCCGCGGTTTCAGGCTGGCCGGATGGCCGCCGTAGGTCAGCAGCACATCGGGCCGGAAGCGGTCGAAGACCTGCCCGGCCAGTGCGAGGAAGTCGTCCGCCTCCCGCCGATCGGGCGACCGCTCGGCGCGGCTGGAGACCGTTGGCATGACCGACATCCGCACGCCATTCAAAGCCAGGTCGATGACATCGGCCGGGTCGCCCGTTGCCAGCTCCGCCTGCAATCGCTGGCAGGGGAATTCCAGAGTGGCGAGCACTTTGTCGACCGTTGTCTCCCGCTCCGAATCGAGACTTCCCGTCGTGAGTACGCCGGCAATCCATCTCTCGGGCGGCCAACAGTTCGAGCAGCTCGCGGGTGCACAAGGCGGCGCCGCTTGAGGGGTCCAGGTAACGGTGGATCAAGGAGAAGAGCCGGCGCAGGGATCACCGGAGGAAAAGTTGGCGATGAACGGACTCACTGGCCAGTTCCGGTGAAGCGATCAGGTTGGTCAGATTCTTTCAAGATTCCGGTCATCTTGTCGTACACTGAATGATGGTGCGTCAGTGCGGCGCCTCTTTGGCAATTTGGTGAGCGAGTTCAATCAACGCGCCGCCCCGCGTAGGGGCGGCGCGGGGGCTGTTGGTGGCTCTGTGAGAACCCGGGCAGGCGATCTGCCAACTGTTCCGGTCGGGTCCATCAGATGGGGCAGTGCAGTGCGGTCAGGGAATGACGGCGGGCAGTGCGTCAAGCGTAAGCGGGAAGCCAACCAGGACCGAAAAGTGCCAGACAAAGCCAATTTTGGTGTAGCCATTAGTGACTTGATGATAAGGAGTTAACGACGACGCATTCGGAAACGATGATACGGAACAAAGCCAATTTCTAGAACCGGGCTCCGCGAAGACCCTGTTCCCCGATCGCCTCACTTTCTAGGATAATGAAACTTTCCAGCGGACCGACCAGGGACACGTGAGCCGCCCTGGGCTTCCTACTGCTCACTCGAGACAACGTCGTGCCCAGTCTGACCGTTGAGAATTACGTGAAGACGATCGCTTTGATCGCGGCCCGGAATCCGTCCGGTGCCTTGGTGGGGACCGGGGAGATCGCGCAGGCGCTTCGGGTCTCGCCGGGAACGGTGACCGGCATGCTCAAGACGCTGTCCGAGGCCAACCTGGCAACTTACACTCCCTACGAAGGCGCGTTGCTCACCGCCGCAGGGTTGAGACTTGCTCTGAAGGTCATTCGCCGACACCGCCTGCTGGAGCTCTTTCTGGCCCGGACGCTCGAGATGTCCTGGGACGAGGTGCATGAAGAGGCCGAGAACATGGAGCACGCGGCCTCGGATCGCCTGATCGACCGGATCGAAGCCTTCCTTGGCTTTCCCACGGTCGATCCGCATGGAGACCCGATTCCCCGTGCGGATGGATCGCTCACCGAGCCGGAGGGTTTGCCGCTTTCTCAATCGCGAGGCGGGCAACGCTTCCGGATCATCCGCGTCATGGATCAGGACCCGGCCTTTCTCCGTTACCTTTCCGAGAGTGGCCTGGAGTTGCACGCCGGGGGAGCCGTCCTGGAGAACCGTCCCGAGTCAGGCGCGGTGGTCTGCCTGCTAGGGCAGCGGACCGTCGCGCTGGGGCTTGCGGCGGCGTCCAAGGTGCTGGTTCAGATCATGACGGACTGACCGAGCGATCGATCACGAGCGAATTGTGTCGGCAGCCGGGTCGGGCTCGCGATCAACCCGAAAATGCGCCAGGTCAATCCGCGGCTCACGGCCCATGAAGAGAGCGGTGACCAGCTCGGCGGTCGCCGGCGAGAGTTGCAAGCCCGCGCGCTTGTGACCGGTGGCGACGATCAAATTGCGAAAGCCCGGCGCCATTCCGATATAAGGCTTGGTGTCGATGCTTCCGGGCCGCAGCCCCGCCCAGACAGCCTTTGTTTGGGCCTCACCGAGGACCGGGCAGAGCCGAATCGCCTCGCTCAGCAGGTCTCGCACAGCCGCCGATGTGGGTCGCGTGTCAAAGCCCGCGTGCTCCTCGGTTGCACCGATCAGAATATGCCCATCGTCGCGCGGGACGAGATAGTTCTTGCCGTGCTCGACGATTCGCGAGAGCAGGGGGCGATCATGCCGCAGCAGTACGATCTGACCTTTCAGGGGCGGTGTGGGAGCGTGAACGCCGATCTCTTCGAGCAACCCCCCCGACCACGGGCCGGCGGCCATGACGACGCTTCCGCAGGAAAGCACGCCCTCGCTGGTTCGAACGCCGGTGACGCGGTTGCCGCGTGTTTCGAGACGATCGACGGCCAGACAGGGCTTGAGCTCGACGCCGCGATCGGCCGCGGCCGCCGCCAGCGCGCGCAAGTGCCTGGGATTGCGGACCTGGGCACGATCCGGCAGAAAGTAGACCAGTGGCAGCTCCGGATTCAGGGCAGGTTCGACGCGGAGTCGATCGCTCGCAGCCAGCCGCTCATGGACGATGCCCTCGACACGCCAGCGCCCCGCCGTGGTCTGGAGCTCATGCTCTTCGGCGGCCGTCCAGGCGACATCGACACCGCCGCTTCGGCGATAACCATTGTCAATGCCCGTCGCCTCGCGGAGCTCCGCGGACCAGCGTGGGAACAGCTCGGCGCTCCACGACCGCAGCTCGACGGTGGGATGAAGCGAGCCGGAACGGTTCTCGCTCGTCGGCGCGATCAGCCCGGCGCCGGCCCATGAAGCCTCACGGCCAAGCTCGCGGCGATCCAGGACCGTACTCCTGACGCCTTCGCGTGAAAGTGCATAGGCGATCGAAAGACCGATAACTCCTCCGCCGATAATGATCACATCTTGCGTTTCCAGCATTGAATCATTTCTCGATGAAAAAAGCCGGGACGACTCACCGAGGCTTTGCAGGTACCGTGCCACGCGGCGATTGTTGCCGCGTCGAGCGCTTCCATGTCGCCTCGGCAATTCGATCAACGCCCCGTCCCTCGCTGACAAGGATCAGGTCGAGCCCATCCCAGGCGATTCCCTCGATCTGCTGGGAATCATCGCGCACCTCGGCAACGCGGTCCCAGCCTTGCTCCCCCGCACGCTTGTAGACCCTCGTCACGGCCGACGAGCAGACGGCCAGAAGCTGGCCGTCGTCCGAGAGGCCGGCGCCGGTGGCCGGCTCGACGAATCCCGGCAAGCTGCCGATGCGCCGGGGCGATGCGGGCCGGAGCAGAGGGGCTGGCGCGTTCAGAGGAAAGGCGAACAGGTCGGTCTCGCGACCGTCGAACCTCTTGGCGATCACGATGACGGAACTTCCGTTGGGCTCAAGGATCAGGCTCTCGGCGTCGAAGCGGTCGGCTCGTGGAAAGACATAGAAGACCGAGGACGACGGCCGGAGCGGCGGACCCGCGGCTTTTCCGGGATCGGGTTCGTCGATCCGGTGAATGGCCCGAATGGACAGCATGCCTCCGTTGTTGCCGATGTCCCCCACGAACAGGTGTCCGTGATCATCGGCCGTGATGTCTTCCCAGTCGACGTTGGGAACAGCAAGTCGAAACTCGCGGACGATCGTACCGTCCCGGTGGATCGCGAAGATCGCCGGGGGATTTCCCGAATCGTTATGAACCCAGAAGATGCCCGGATAGCGCCGGCTCCGGACGATCCCCGATGCCTCGGGAATCCTCCGCAGATCGAAGTCCCCCAGATGCTCGAGCGGGGACGGCGGAGTGGCAAACAGCACGACCGAAGTTACGAAGGAAGTGAGACTGCACATGGGCCGACGACTTTCCTGCAGAGGCTTGAACGGATCGATGGTAACAAACCGGACTCACACTTGACCACTTGAGGAACCGCCGGCAACAGCGAGCGGCCTCGAAAGGTATGACGCACAGGCGACTTGCGAAACCGCCATAGGGGCGTCAAACTGAGTCTCTATCGAATGCGCCTTTGCGCCGATGCAGCCATCCAAGCTATAACCAAGACTCTGCAAATAGAGACACCAAGCGCCATGGAAATGCCGCAAGTCCGCCCCGGTGCCGTCAAGAGCCCGGAGAGCAAGCTTCGGGTCGTCGCCTTCTTCCACAACGCGGCCGAGGGAAACCTCGCCATCCAGATTCTGACCTCGTTAGGCACGCCGAACGACCGGTTGGGCGTGACGCCGCCCGACCAGATCGAAGGCGGCCAGGGGATGATCCTGTCCATCGGTTGTCCGGATGAAAAGTCCCTCGGGAAGGCCGAGGACGTCTGCCGCAAGCTTGGCGGTCGGCTTCATCGCCAGCGCGTTTGAGACTCGGACCAGCCCCCAACCAACGCCATCCTTGATACCGCCCGTTCCAGGACCGTCAGCATGCACCATCGTCTCTCCGCGCGAAGATTCCTGTTACTCGCCAGCTTGGTTCTCGGTTGCCTGGCCTGCGGCTTCTCCGTGGCTGGCCCCCCGGATGTTCCTTCCTTCGCCCTCGACCTGCCCGAAGTTCATACGGGACCGCCGAGTCTTGTTTTCAATGGGAAGGATCTTACCGGATTCTACACATATCTTCACGATCACAAGTACGCTGACCCCGACAAGGTCTTCACGGTGCGAGATGGCCTGCTGCGAATTTCGGGTCAGGAGTTTGGCGGCCTGACCACGCGCGAGGAGTTTGCCAACTATCACCTGATCACCGAGTGGAAGTGGGGCGGAACGACCTGGCCCCCGCGGGTACGAAATGCCCGCGATTCGGGGATCTTGCTCCACTGCGTCGGGCTCGATGGCGCAGCCTCTGGACACTGGATGGAATCGCAGGAATGCCAGATCATCGAAGGGGGCTGCGGCGACTTCATCATGGTTGCCGGCCGCGACAAGCCGAGCTTGACCTGTGAAGTTCGGACCGGGACGGACGGTCAGCCCTATTTCGCCAAAGGTTCGCCGGCAGTGACCAGAGACTCCGGTCGATTCAACTGGTGGGGCCGCGACCCCGAGTGGAAAGACGTCATCGGCTTCCGAGGCCGGTGCGATGTCGAGAAACCAGCCGGCGAGTGGAACCGTCTCGAGGTCATCTGCGACGGCGGCACCATCACTAACATCCTCAATGGTCACGTGGTCAACATCGCTACCAGGTCCAGCCTCACCCGCGGAAAACTGATCTTTCAGAGCGAGGGCGCCGAGATCGTCTTCCGCAAGATCGAGATCCGTCCGCTGATCAAGTGAGTCGAATTTCCCACCCTTGTCTCATTTCTTCCCGGCGGAGTGATCCTTGTAAGCGAATACGGCCCACGCGCGGGCTGTCACGGCGAAAGAGGCTCGCTTTCACAAGGGAAGGCCGGATAGAATCAACTCGTTGACACTTCAAAGTTCATAGCGGAATAGACCAGTGGCGACAGCTAGCCAGCAAGACGCTCCCGGAGGCGGACCAGCCCTCAAAGAAAAGGGGGAATTGGATTATATCACGGTCATAGGGTTCCGAAGCATCAAATCGATGGAGAAGCTGGAGCTTCGGCCGGTCAACGTTCTGGTAGGCGCGAACGGTGTCGGGAAGTCGAACTTCGTGGGAGTGTTCGCGTTCCTTGGCGTTTTGAGACACGGACAACTCACCGCGTACACGGACACGGCAGGTGGGGCCGAGAAAATCCTTCACTTCGGATCAAAGGTGACCCGAGAGATTGTGCTCGAAATCTCATTTCGTGATGGCAAGAACGGCTATCATGTTGCCCTGTCGCCAACCACCGAAGATCGTTTCCGGGTCCACAACGAGTGCGCCTGGTTCTCGGATAAGAGTATGTATCCCCGACCTTACGATGAATCGCTTGCGGGCAACGGGAAGGAGGCCGGGATCAGCGAGCCCCAATCCAAGGGTCGGCGATCGGTGGCCGACTGGGTGCAATCTCGATTGGATAGCTGGCGGATTTACCACTTTCACGATACGAGCAGCACTTCCTCGATGCGGAAAACCGGCGATGTGAGTGACAATCGGTTCCTTCGCGCCGATGCGTCCAACCTGGCGGCCTATCTTTACCTAATGCATCAACGCCATTCACCTGAGTATCAGTTGATTCGTAAGACGGTTCAGCGTGTCGCGCCCTTTTTCGACGATTTTCATCTCGAGCCGCTTCGCCTGAATCCGGATAAGATCAAACTGGAATGGATTCACAGATCCTCCGACGAGTACTTCGACGCGTCCTCACTTTCAGACGGCACGCTCCGCTTTATCTGTCTCGCCACGCTATTCCTGCAACCGCTTGCCTATCGACCGTCGGTGATCATCGTCGATGAGCCAGAACTGGGTCTTCATCCCTATGCGATAACAATGCTCGCCAGCCTCATCAAGGCCGCGTCCACCGAAACGCAAGTTATCGTGTCAACTCAGTCCGCCCTACTCCTTGATCATTTTCAGCCGGAGGACGTGCTCGTGGCGGATTTGGAAGAGGGAGCGACGACGCTCAAACGCCTGCAATCTCAGGACCTGACCGGCTGGCTGGAGGATTACAGCCTCGGGCAACTTTGGGAAAAGAACCAGTTCGGTGGGAGACCCACGCGTGGCTAGGCTGTTCGTTCTCGTCGAGGGAGAAACCGAGGAGACCTTCGTCAATGATCTCCTCGCTCCTCATCTTTATCGGAAAGGTTTCGAGTCCGTTAGCGCCAAGCTCATGGGGAACGCGCGGCTGCGTAATCAGCGTGGCGGCGTTCGCCCTTGGCCGGCCATCAAATCCGAGATCGTCAGACACCTTCAATCGGACACCGCAGTCTTTGTGACTACTATGGTTGATTATTATGGCATGCCGAGCGATCCCACGAAAAAGAAAGCCTGGCCCGGTCGTCACGAGTCGGTTTCGTTGGCATACGACAAGAAAGCGACCTGTGTGGAATCCTGCGCTCTCCGCAGAAATTGATGCCGATTTGGGTGACCGACGACGCTTCATTCCGTTCGTCGTGATGCACGAATTCGAGTCCCTGCTCTTCAGCGACTGCAAGAGGTTTGCAGAGGGCATAGGTCGGGGTGACCTTGCGACGAACTTCCAGGCGATCCGTGACGATTTTAACTCGCCGGAAGAGATCAACGATTCACCCCTGAGGCACCCAGCCGCGTTCGCGTTCTTGAACTCGTACCGAGCTACCAGAAGCCAATTTTCGGCAACATCGCGGCGCTGGAAATCGGTTTTGAACAGATTCGCTCCGAGTGCCCTCATTTCCGTGATTGGTTGGAACGCCTGGAGAAGATCGCCTGATCCCAGGCGGCCACTTTCGCCTAAGCCCATTATCAATACCCCATCGCGCACCCGTCCTTGCGCGGGTCTGAGCCGCCGATCAAGACGCCGTGCTCGAGATCAATCCGGATGGCCTGGTAGCCGCCGAAGCCGCCGGGGCTGGGAGGGGCCAGATGGTGGCCTCTGGCTTGCAACGATCTGCGCACCGCGGCCGAGATACCTGATTCAAGCACCACCGATCCGCCGCCCTCCGCGGGCTGGCCGGTCGGCTCAGACGAACCGAAATGGCGGAACCTCGGGGCATCGCCGGCTTCTTGAACGTCCATGCCAAAGTCGATCATGTTGCAAAGCACCTGAGCATGTCCTTGAGCCTGCATATCGCCGCCCATCAGTCCGAAGCTGAGCCAGGGCTTGCCATCTCTCGTCACAAAGCCCGGGATGATCGTGTGGAAGGGCCGCTTGCGCGGTTCCAGGCGATTGGGATGCGTTTCCTCGAGGGCAAAGAGGCATCCCCGATTTTGCAGCGCAAACCCCAGATCTCCGGGAACATGAAGCGAGCCGAAGCCGTGGAAGTTGCTCTGGATCAGGCTGACGCAGTTGAAATCCTTGTCGACCACCGTCAAGTAGATCGTGTCGGCCTGCTTGGGTTCTCCGGGCGTCGGATGCAGGTTGGCACGCTCGGGATTGATGAGCGTTTGCCGCCGTGCGGCGTACGCTTTCGAGATCAGCTCCTTGACAGGCACCCGGACCTTCTCCATGTCGGCGTAGTAACGGGCCCGGTCCTCGTAGGCCAGCTTCTTGGCCTCGATCATCAGGTGCAGCGTTTCGGCCGAGCCGAATCCCAATCGCTTCAGATCGTAAGGTTCCAGCAGATTAAGCATCTGAAGAGCCGCGATCCCTTGGCCGTTCGGCGGCAGCTCCCAGACATCGAAGCCACGATAATTCGTCGAGACCGGTTCGACCCAGGTCGAGGTATGCTCGGCAAAATCCGCCAACGAGAAGAGGCCGCCGGCCGATTGCGAGTAAGCGACGATCGAACGCGTCAGAGGCCCTCGATAGAAGGCGTCTCGTCCACGATCGACGATGAGTCGCAGCGACCTCGCCAGTTGCGGATTGCGAAAGACCGTGCCCGCCGCCGGCGCGTCCGCCGGGAAGGTAGCAGGCTGCCGAGGTCGGAATATGGCCCAGCGCGGGGGCCGCGGAGGTCCAGTCGGCCGCGATGATCTCGCTGACGGGAAAGCCGTTGTCCGCGTACTCGATGGCTGGCTCCAGAAGCTCGCTCCACGATCGCGATCCGAACTTCCGACGCAGCTCGTCCCAGCCGTCCACGCACCCCGGGACCGACCAGCTCAACGGACCGTGTTCGGGGATCTGCTTGAGTCCTCTCTCGCGGAACAGGTCCAGGCTCGTGGCTGCGGGCGAACGGCCGCTGGCATTGAGACCGTAGAGCTTGCCTGAGCGGGAATCCCAGACGATCGCGAACAGGTCGCCGCCCAGGCCGCAGGACATGGGCTCGACCACTCCGAGTACGGCATTCGCCGCGATCGCGGCGTCAACGGCATTGCCACCCTTCTGAAGCACCCGGATTGCCGCGGCCGTCGCCAGCGGCTGACTGGTCGCCGCCATGCCTTGACGGGCCATCACCGCGGATCGCGTCTTGTGCAATGGCCCGTGCGGTCGATCGGCCGCCGCCACTCGCCGTTCACTGCCCAGGCTCAGCCAGAGCAAGGTAGCCAGCACCAGCAGACTTGTAGCCATCGATCCCAGGCGCGTATTCATGCTGATGCTCCCGCAAGCAGGCGGTAGTCCGCGGCCGAATTCCACAATGGTTGATTCCGGATTCCCAGTGCCGCATTAACGATAGTCTTCACGGATCGGATGGAACACATCGAGTGCCACGGCGTGTTCGTCGAAGGCGCGGACGCTGTGCACGACGCCACCGGGTATTCGCCAGATCTCGCCGGGGCCAAGTACCCGGCTAATGCCACCCACGGTGAACTCGAGGCGGCCCGAGATCATCATGCCCATCTGCTCGTGCGGGTGGGAATGATCGGCAACAATCGATCCGGGCTCGAAGTTCACAACCGAAAGCATGAGCTGGTTTCCGGCAGTGGTGCGGATCTCCACACCAGGAAAGATTAAATGACGTGAGCCCGATCCCGCCGCCACGAAATAATCACTCGCTACGGCAGAAGCGCTTGCCTTCTCGTGCTCTTGGTCAGACATGCTTACTGTTCCTGTCCGTAGCGTGCGGCCACCCAGTCTCCGCTCTGGGTGAGAAACGTCTCGCGATCCGCGTGATATACGTCTCTGAGCGCGTCGTCCAGCTTTTCCTTGCCCTTGCTCATTGCTTGCGCGAAGGCGGGAAACGAAGCTCGGAACTCTGGGGTCATCAAGAAATCCACAATCGCGAAACCCACCGCGCGAATCTCCGCGGGGCTGACCTGGTCGCTCTCGCCCAGTGCCTCGGCTGCCTTGGAGGGCCAGCCCTGGTTGTACTTGTTGCGAGCCACATTGCGCAGCTCTTGATAAAAGGGACTTCGTGGTTCGATCTGGGATGACAGGTAGGCGCCGAATCCGCTGGCCAGCCAGTGGGGTGACTTGCCCTGGGACAACACTGTCGATTCGCCCAGCGATTCGGCCAGCAAGCCGGCGAGAGTCCGGTCCGATCCGCTTGGAATTTCCCTCTCCTCTCCCTTCCTCGCGCGCGGCCTGCGCCGGGCCGCGGCCGGCTCTTCCTTCTTGCCCGACAAGGGGTCAACGACCGCGACGTATGGTTCGGGGACCGTCAGATTGCCGCTTGTGGAAACGCTGGCATCAACCTCGCGGTTCTCGACGGTCCTGGCAAACTCGACAAAATCCTTGCGGTCGTTAAAAACATAAAGACTCACTTTTTCGACCCAGTCAGTCGCTGGCCCCCCTAGCAGGCGCTTGAGCTGGCCATGCTGAGCATCGGCTGTTTTGATAACGCCCGCTGCCCGGTCTTTGGGGAGGTTGGCAAAGAGGATGACGTACTGACCTCTCGTGACCTCCGGTTTGAGCTTGGGATTGGTCTGCTTCCAGCGGTCAAGGCCCGCGGCGATCACCTTTTGTTCGCGGTCCTTCGTGCTCAGCCTCGCGATTTGATTGCGGCGCACCTGTTCCGGTCTGGCAGCGTACGACTCGATCGCGGCCTTGGGGTCAAGACCCGCATCGAGCTTGGCCCCCGCCTTGATCCACGCTTCGATCTTGCCGATGGATTCCGCGGAGAGCCCGTTGTTGTTGCCTCCCTGCGGCATCCGCGGCGTTTCCTCGCCCTTGACTCGCAAGATCAGGTGGCTATCATCCGGCTTCCCCGGCTCGATCACCTTTTCCTTGGGCGTTCCCTGCATCAGCTTGGCAAATGACGTGAGATCAAGCTTGCCACGGACCATTCCGGGGCGATCCTGGCTATGGCAGCCCACGCAGTTGGCGACCAGAATCGGCGCCACGTCGTTGCGGAAGCTGATGCCCGCCGGGACCGAACCACTCTCGGTTTCGGCTTTCTCGGCCGTGGCTGCCCTGGCATTGGCCCTGCGCCCCTTCTTGGTAGCTGCCGGCCTGGAACGGTTGCCGCGAACCGGTTGAGGTACGTCACCACTGGCGTCAGGCACTTGCCTACCTGGTTCCTGCTGCTGCCCAGGGGCGTCCTGCGGTCCGGAGTAGGCTCCCACGAACTCTTGAAGCTCGAATTCCCGGGCGATGCTGGTCGGCGGCTTACCCCACGGAAGGGCGACCCAGGCAAACCAGAACGTCGTGAACAGCAGACTTCGCAAAAGATGCGACCGCAGGCCCAGCGACATGGTTTTTATCCCAATTTGTAACCTCGAGGTGGAACCATCAAAATTGATTCTCACCCCTTCCTCACAGTTTGGCAAGACGCACAATCCGGTGGTGCGGAGCAATTGTCCCGCACAACTGGAAGTCAACGATACGGCCCCCACGATTGTGACAGTCCAGATGAGTCGTTTCGAAGCACGGCACCTCAGGAGCATGTGAATTACCTCGGCTCCAAAGGCAAGTAGATCTCCGTGAGCAGTTCCTCGGGTGCCGTGTTCTGCGGAGTGTTGAGGTAGACCTCGAACGGCGGGGCGTGACGGGGCTCTCGGCCGCTGGTGGGTAGCCAGGCGGCGTAGAGCCAGTCATAGACCTTCGCAAGCTGTGTGTACGGTCCCTTGTGGGTGATCACGGCGTGCGGGCCGCCTTCGAGTGTCATCACGCCGACCTCGCCCTCGGGCTGAATGTGGTGGGGAACAGTGACGCAGCAGTCGTAGCGGAGCTTGTCGGCGGGAGTGACCTTGGGATCGTCGTGGCAAACACCCAGCATCTCCGTCCCGGGTCCGAACACTCCACGAGGACCGGCCCAGGCTCCCAGACGCCCGAACGTGGGTCCCACCTCGGTGTAGGGCCCGACATGCCGCAGGAAGGCAACCCGCTGAGGAGGACGATCGACCAGGCGAACTTCATAGCTCATAATCGCTGTCGGTTCGGTCATGGCAGGAATCTCCGTGGCGAATGAGGGGAACTTGACGAGCGCCCGCTTGTGGTTGCGAAACTCGGTCGGCGAGACACCAAAATGCTGTCGGAAGGCACGCGTGAAAGCTTCGTGGGTACCATAGCCGGCATCAAGCGCCACCTCGACCACAGGCCGGTCGGTGCTGCTCAGCCGTAAGGCTGCTCGCTCCAACCTCAGCCGGCGCACGTGTTCTCCTAGGGTCTCGCCGACCATTGCCCGAAACACCCGATGAAAGTGATAGGGAGAAAAATGAGCCAACCGCGCCAGTTGCTCCAGGACGAGTTCTTCGTCGAGGCGCTCCTCGATGTAAAGTTGCACCCGCAGGATGCGATTCCGGTAGGTTTGCTGGGTAACTGGTATGCTCATGATCGATAGCTTATCCCATTCGCGGTACGCAGGCTTGATCGTTCTTGCTCATCTCCGAACAATTGTCTTTCAAGCCCTCTGATTACACTTGGCCAGAAACACCCTGGATGCGGTCAACCATGAAAAACACCCTGAGCGACACTGGGGTCTTGGGCGCGATCGTCCAGTTCAACCAGGACCGTAAGCCGAGGCTCTTGAGGCTCAAGCTGCGGAAGATGCGTGCCGACCCGTTCACGTTCTTCCGGGGGGCCGATCACCTGTTTTGCCGAGACTGGCCCGAACTCCGTCCCCTGGATGTCGGTCCGGACGTATTGATCTGTGGCGACCTGCACCTCGAAAACTTCGGCGCCCACCGTACCACAGAGAGTGACTTTCGCTACGACCTCAACGACTTCGACGAGGCGGTGGTCGCTCCGTGCAGCTTCGACGTCGTGCGCTGCACCACGAGTATCATCCTGGCCTCGGAACAGTGGAAGCTCACGCCGAGCCAGGCGACCGGCATGGCCTTGGCATTTCTAGAAAACTACCGCGAGTTCGTGCTCAAGGCCGTCGCCAGTGGTTCCATTCATGAGATCGTTCCCCACGGCGGCCATGGCCCGATCCAGGAAATCCTCGGCGCCACGGCCATTGCCACCCAGGCCGAGCTCCTCAAGGCCAATACCAGGCGAAAGGAAAACGGAAGGCCGTTGATCCGACGCACTGACACGGTGGTCGACATCTCCCACAAGCGGTTTGACGAGATCGCCGCAGCTCTCGAATCCCACGGCCAGCGGCTGCTCAATCCCGACGCTTACAAGATTCACGACCTGGCTTTCCGGATCGCCGGCGTGGGCAGCCTGGGAGTGCGCCGGTACCTGGCACTGGTCGAGGGAGCCGGCCCTCCCGATGGCTACCAGATACTGGACATCAAGGAAGCCAGGCCTTCCGCGGTTGCTTCGTGTGCCGCGGACCTCCTGCCTGGCAGCGAGTGCTCCGAAGCCCGGCGAGTCGTCCTTTCGCAGACGATTCTCCAGGGGCATGTGGCCGTTGGCCTGGACGAGTTGGAGATCGGCCCGCGATCGTACCGGATGCGCGAGATGATTCCCGCCGAAAACCGCTCCAGCCTGGACCGCTTCCAGAGACAACCGGAGAAACTGCGCCGGGCCGTCGAAAGGGCCGGCCGCCTGACTGCTTCGTCTCAGCTTCGCGGGGCCCGATTCAAGCCCGATCATGATCGCTGGCCCGACCTGGCTCGCTGGGCCAAAGGCCCTTCCCTCGACGCCGTCATCGCCGTTGCAGCCCGCTTCACCGAGCGCACTAACCGCCAGCACGCGGAGTTTCAGGCCGCCACTCGCGACGCCGGAGGCATCTCGGCCGCTCTGCGTGCCTTCGCCGGCTAGAAAACCGTCGGTGTCTCAAGGAGCTTACAGTATGCGCGACGATCTCTCACGGAGGCAGTTCCTGAAGGCTGGCAGCATCGCGGGAGCGGCAATCGCTTGCGCCGAGGAGACTGGCGGGGCCGTCCGCGACAGACCTCCCCCCGCACCCACTCCGAGCTGGGTCGACCGGCCGATGCGGTGGGCACAACTCACCTTGGTGGAGGATGACCCCGCCAAGTTCGATCCGAAATTCTGGCTTGACTACTTCCGCCGCACTCACAGCGACGCCGTTTGCTTGAGCGCCGGGGGCTGCGTGGCCTACTATCCGACGGAGGTGCCGTTGCACCATCGTAGCCGATGGCTGGGCAACCGTGACGTCTTCGGTGACCTTGTCAAGGGATGCCGCGACCTCGGGATGGTGGTCCTGGCGCGCACCGATCCGCACGCCACCTACAACGATGTCCAGCAGGCCCACCCGGACTGGATCGCCGTCGATGCCGCCGGCCGCCCGCGCCGGCACTGGGCCTCGCCCGAGATGTGGGTCACATGCGCTCTGGGTCCATATAACTTCGACTTCATGACCCGCGTGCATCGTGAAATCATGACCCGCTACCATGTCGACGGGATCTTCATCAACCGCTGGTCGGGACACGGCCAGTGCTTCTGCAATCATTGCCGCGAACAGTTCCTGGCCGCGACCGGGCGCGAATTGCCGCGCACCGCCGACCCCCAGGATCTGTCACGGCGGGCGTACATCGGCTGGGAACAGCATCGCCTCTTCGAGCTCTGGCGGCACTGGGATGCCGAAGTCCGGGCGATCAACCCGGATTCCTGCGTGATCCCCAACACGGGCGGTGGCGCCACGAGCGAGCTCGACATGAAAACGATCGGCGAGCTTGCCCCCGTTCTGTTCAACGACCGCCAGGCGCGGAGCGGACTGATCCCGCCGTGGGCGGCCGGCAAGAGCGCCAAGGAATACCGCGCCACGATGGGGCGGAAGCCAGTCGGCGGCATCTTCAGTGTGGGCGTCGAGGAGGCCTACCGCTGGAAAGACTCGGTGCAGAGCGAGGCCGAGGTTCGCATCTGGGCTGCCGACAGCATCGCCAACGGCCAGCGTCCCTGGTTCACAAAGTTTTCCGGCACACTCCACGATCAGCGCTGGCTCAAGGTCGTCGAAGATATCTACACATGGTGTTATCAAATCGAGAAATACCTGCGCAACGAGAGCCCGCTGGCGCGAGTGGGGCTGGTTTATTCGCAGCAAACCGGCTGGTATTATGGAGGTCCGCGGGCCCGGTCGAAGGTTGAGGACCATCTCCTGGGCTGGTACCAGGCACTGATCGAGGCCCGTATTCCCTTCGAGATGGTGCATGACCGCCTCCTCGATGCCGGGCATCTCGACCGCATCAAAACACTGATCCTGCCAAACATCGCCGCCCTCTCCGACGAGCAGTGCCGGCAACTCTGCGCATTCGTCGAGCGGGGCGGGGGCCTGGTGGCGACTTATGAGACTTCGCTCCACGACGAGTGGGGAGCCAGGCGCAAGGATCTCGGCCTCGCCGACCTCTTGGGAGTTTCATTCCGCGGCAAGGTCGAGGGCCCGATGCGCAACGCCTACCTGCAACTGGAGGCGGATACCCGCACCAGGAAGCGTCATCCCCTGCTGGACGGCCTCGACGATGCGTCGCGGATCATTCATGGCACAGCCCGCCTGGAGCTCACGCCCCGGCGCGCGTTCCCGAGCCCGCCCTTGACCCTGATTCCCAGCTATCCCGACCTGCCGATGGAGATGGTCTACCCGCGCGTGGCGCGAACCGATATCCCCGAGGTATACCTGAGTGAGATCGGCACCGGTCGCGTCGTGTACTTTCCCTGGGACATCGACCGTGTCTTCTGGGAAGTCCTGGCCCTGGATCACGGCCTCTTGCTTCGCAATGCTGTGCGGTGGGCGACTAATGAGGATCCGCCAGTGGAGGTCAAGGGCCCGGGGGTGCTCGATGTAAGCGTATGGCGACAGCAGAGTTCGATGACTATCCATCTGGTCAACCTGACGAACCCGATGATGATGAAAGGACCGTTCCGTGAGCTGATTCCCGTGGGCGAGCAGGTGGTCATCGCCAGGCTGCCCGCGGGAACCCGAGCTGCGCGAGTGCAATTACTTCGCGACGGACGTGTCCTGCCCGGGCCTTGGGCAGGCGCCCGCTTGAGCCTGAAGGTACCGTCGATTCGCGACCATGAAATCGTGGCGATCGATCTGGAGTCATAGTGAAGTACCAAACGTCGATGCTCGGTCAAGGGGAGACCTGATCATGAAGAGACGCGAGTTTGTCAAGGTGATGGGAGCCCTTCCGCTCACTGGTCTGGGAGCCGGCACCCGCGGTGCTATTGTCGACGCCCAGCGTGTACCCCGTCGTCCCTTGGGAGGGACTGGCGTGGAGGTGAGCGTTCTGGCGCTGGGCGGCGTGATCGGCATGCAGCTTCCGCCGTCGCGAGATCACGACCCCAGCGCCCTCGCCGAGCAGGCGCTGAACCTGGGCATCACCTATTTTGACACCGCCCCGTCGTACAACAACGGCCAGTCCGAGACCAATTACGGCCCCGTGGTCGGCCGAAGGCGCGGCGAGTTGTTCCTGGCAACCAAGACGGGTGATCGGTCCTACGACGGCACCCTCCGCAGCATCGAACAGAGCCTCCGCCGGCTCCGTACCGACCACGTGGATCTGCTCCAGATCCACGGAGTGTCGCAAGGGGACAACCTCGCAGAATGGGGAAAACCGGGCGGGGTCGTCACGGCACTGCGGAAGTTACGCGACGAAAAGGTCATTCGCTTTCTGGGCGTCACCGGGCACGACAGCGCCGAGGCATTGCGCAAAGCAATCGTGATGTACGAATTTGATACCTTGCTGACGACCCTCAATCCCGTCAGCCGCCGTCGCCCCTTCCGCGAGGAGTTGCTGGCCGCCGCGAACGGCAAGAAGATGGGCGTCATCGCCATGAAGGTCATGGGCGGGGGAAACGGCTGCCTGGTCATTGGGAACCCGTCGCGGAAGGTGCTCCGGCCCTATCACGATCAGACCGATCATCAGGTTGACCCCGCGGACTTGATTCGCTATTCCCTGGGGCTACCAGTCTCGACAGCAGTGATCGGGGTTGCCAACCAGGCCCAGTTGGGCGCGAACATCGCGTCGGCCCACGCGAGCACGATGGATCCGGCCGCCCGGAGAGAGCTGGAACACCTCGTCGGGTAGCGCGCCCGGATCGGGCCGGTCGGGCGCCCCGTGCTCCTCAGGCGATGATCACGACTTCGTGGTCAAGCAGTGCGGGAATCTGGAATGTGGCCCAGCCATCGGCTGGCTCGATCCGGACTTCGGCCCGATCGACAAGCCGTTTCGCGGTTCGTCCCGCGAGATCCACATCGAGCTTCACCCGAACTTTCAGCGGGCCGACGGGTATCAACTCGTGGACCGGAGCACGCGACACCCAGCCATTTGTCAGATTGACGAGATGGAGGATCATCCGGCCCGGCTGTCGGTACAGGTGGCAATCGATGACGCCTTTCCCTTCGACTTTCAAGGGGATGGTGTCACCGCCACTCCAGCGCACCAGGCTGGCAAGCAAATCACCGTGGTCGGGCAGGTTGTCGCGGCCGAAACGACGATCGAGATCGGCCGCGAGGAAGCCGATCCGGCTGCCCTGGGGAGTCGTCCGCACGATCAGCCCGGGAATGTCAGTATGGGTGGTGCGCATCCAGGCCGTCTCGGGCGGGTAGATCGGGAATGGCGGCATGTAAGTCAGCAGCACCTCGGCGCTATCCAGCGCAACGAGGCCGTCGAGCCGGCCGCCAAAGGCAAGGATATCGGTGTCGTCGAAGCCGGCGAGGGCCGGGTGGCGCTCGACCTGCCGCGGGCGGCTCGCTGCCAGACCTGGGGCTATCGCCCGTCTTCCTCGGCCCCGCAGGCAGGCGGAGGTAGGAATGCACGGTCCCCCGGGCATGATCGAGATCTTCCGCGATCGAGGGCTTGCGGACTGCGGCTCGGCGTACACCCAGTAGGTCGCCCAGTGCGTAGTTGGACCGAGGCTCTCCCCACTCGTTGTAGAGGCTCGTTCGTCCCGTTGCGACGAGGTGGCCGCCGCGCTCGACGAACCGCCGGATGCTCGCGCACTGACCGTCCGACAAGGCGGCCAGGTCGGGCAGAACGAGAACCGCCAGCGTGCCGCCGTCGCGATCGACCTGATCGATGTGAACCGGCAAGTAGGGAATTCGGGCGCGGATCAAGGCGTTCGTCATACCGCGGTAGGGCAGGTCCACGAGCATACCCGCATCGTCGCGGCCATAGAAATCGGTGTGCCGCTGGGACCAGATCACTCCGACACTGGCCACGGGCCGACGGTTGACCAGGCAGTCCTGGTTCTCCATGTGCCAGCGGTTCAGCGACTCGATCGTGTGGAACTGGCGGCGGTCTTCCTGGTTGGCCCCGACATGGTGCCACCAGGGCTGAATGCCGCCAGCAAAGCCCTCGACCACCCAGAGGCGTGCTTCCGGTTCCGGCTTGCTCGCGCGGCGGAAGGTCGGCCGACCGGCCTGGTACATCGCCATGCTCTCGGGAGCGAGCTTCTCCCAGCCCAGCACTCCGTGGACCTTCTTGCCGATCTCGCCATTCTCCTGAAACCCGAGCGCGTCGTCCCTTGCCTGGTGGTCGAGCATCAGGATCTCGGCGCGGCGGGCGATGGCCGCGTAATCCCGGAACCGGCTCGCCTGCGCCGAGACCGATCCACTGTTCATGCCCACCCAAAGGCAATGCGGCCCTCCGGCCTGGCGCGTCGTCCGGTTGTTGAGATCCCAGATCTCCAGGCGGCGGTCGTAGTTCCAGAGTATCCACTCCCGGTAAAGCGGGTCGTCCCAGTTCTTCCGCGGCGGGAGCGACTGGCCCGTCCTGTTGCGGAACCGGCGCTGGCAGTGCGCGCAGTAACAGGGACTTTCCCGGTCGAGTCCGCTCCAGCTATTGTCGGTGATGCCCTCGGGGTGCGATCGCTCGATGATCTCGCGCAAGACACCCGGAATGTACTCGTCGTAGTAAGGGCCGTTGACGCACGTGACGTACAGTTCTCCCGCGCGATAGGGCTGCCCCGCGCGGTCGACGGCAAACCAGTCGGGATGGGCTCGATGGAAAGCCTCGTGGGTGCGGTTCGAGTCCATGCGGGCAAAGACGAACAGGCCGTCTTCGTGGGCGGCCTGAGCCAATTCCCCGTAGAGGTCCCGATCCCGCAGACCCTCGGCCCGATGATGGAGTGGGAACTTGCTGGGATAGTAGGCCACGATGCCGCCCGCGTTGAGGATGACCCCCTGGATCCGCGTTGCTCGCCAGTAGCGACGCCACCACGCAATGTCGTAGCTCGTGGCGTCGATCTCGGTGATATTGGTCTGACCCCAGCGCAGACCGCGCCGATACCAAGCCACTGCATCGGGCCCGTCGCCTTGCCGATCCGGGCGTCCCGAAGCCGGCGCGCCCCGACCGATCGCGGCGAGTGTCGTTGTGATCCCGGTAACCTGCCCCACGAAGGAGCGCCGGCTGTGGCCCGCGAGGCGAGCTATGTTGCCATCGTGCTTCATGGAGTCATCAACCCCGACGCTTGGTCGATCCAGTAAGTCAATGAACGCAATCGCGGACAGCCCGGCCGGCAGCCGCCAGGTTATCGAGCCGCATCTCGGAATACTTGCGCGACAGGACCACACCGTCTGCTCCCGCCTTGAGGGCGGCCGCCACGGCTGCGTAGGTATCCTCCGGGGTGGCTTTGCGGCTTTCCGATCCAGTCGGGATCCCGATGTCGATGCCGGGAATGATTCGACATCTTCCTTCAACTCCCTGCAGGGCCCGCTTCGTCTCGCGAGCAATATAGTCGGGTGAGAGCCCGGCGCCGGGCAGCGCCTCGAGGCCAGCCTCATCGCCATAACCGAGCAAGTGGTTGTTGAACCGCAGCAACTCGTCCTTCGGAACATCGCGAAACACCGTCGAGCCGACGTTGTCGATGAACCGCCTGTACCGCTCGCCGCCGCAGTTGTTGTAAACAACCACTTTGAGGAAGTCGGCCATTCGGGCCAGATCCGAGTAGCGGCGAGTGGCCCGGAAGATGGGGTTGAACGAATTGACGTGCTCGATGTGGAAGCCGACCTCGAGTTTCGGATTCACCGCCTTCACGGCCGCTCGAACGTCAGCCAGGACCTGGTGCTTGCCGATGTCGAAGAGCTTGTCCCAGGCGATGATCTCGGGATACTCGACAAGCAGCCGCCAGAACTCGACGAAGTACCCGTCGCTTGGCCTTCGCCCAGCCAGAGCCGACTTCATGAACGCGTCGAGCTGTCGGTAACCCTGCCTGGTCCGCTCGATGTCGATGCCGTGCTCCTTCGCGGCCTTTTGGTGGTGCTCGCAAAAGCAGGTCGTGGTGCTCGAGGCAATCTGCTGGAAGTGGCTCGACCCGGTCGCGTTGAGCAGCGGGCCGTTGCGCTCGTTAAAGAAGAGGATGCCGTCAATGTCGTACGACGAGCAAAGGTCGGTGACGAGCGCCGTCCAGAAGTGACGCACGTCCGGGTGCATCAGGCAAAGCGTTCCAGCGCGGCGCCCTTCGAGGTCGACTTCGGCTACCTCGTCGAAACCCCGAACTGTTGGTCGCCACTGGTCCTCGCAAGAGCAGAAGAGCCTGAGTCCTCGCTTCCTGGCCGCGGGAAGAACCTGCTCCACGATGTCCAGTTCGCCATGATCAGGAGCGCGCGTTTCCTTGAGGATCGTATCGCGGTAGTACCGCGAGTGCGGACGTGCGTAGTTGCCACCGTGAAAGAAGGCCTCATCGGTCGACTGCACGCCGTGGTCAGGGAACGGCTTACCCGGCACCTGGCGGCCTGACAGTCCACGTCCGTAAGTGAACGTCGTCAAGTAGATCGTGTTGACCCGACCGCGCTCCTGCAAGATATCGAGGACCTTCTCCACGCCCTCGTCGACAAATGAAACGGCTCCCACCTGAATGCCGATCGAGGTTTCTCTTGCCGGTGGAGCGGCAATTCCTGACCCGGCCTGGAACGCGTCCAGGGCAGCCGGCAGCACGCCGCTGGCGCCCACGGACCCGCAACCATGTAGAAACGACCGCCGCGACAGGTTTGAGCCGATGGATGTCGCGTCTCTGATGGCTTCACCCTCCTGACCGGATACGGGCTTGTGAACTCAGGAGCACACAGGAAGCTTGATCTGGCCACGATTGTAATCCCGGAGCCTCCCGAGGGCTATCTCCGGGTGCGCGCCGTGACGGAGGGCGGAGCCACGTGACGGTCCCGATGACCATCCGCACGAGCGGGGCTCTCCGGCTCTGCTCTCGGAACCCGCCCGCGACGATCGCGGCACTGATCCAGGGCCGCTACTGCCTCAGTCGTTTGGTCCGGGGCATGTCTCCTCGATCGAGCCGACACTTGTGCCCGAGACCAGGTCTGCGAAAAACTCCGGTTGATATTGCGGTTCGAGCTTTCCATCGAGATCCGCAAGCAACGCTCTCAGGACTTGTGCCGTGACAGGCTTGACGAGGTGCAGATCGAATCCCATCTCCAGGGATCGACGACGATCCTCCTCGTGCCCCCAACCGGTCACTGCCACGATCTGGGCCCCGGCGCAGTCGGCGCGCTCGCGTAACCGCATGGCCACCTCATAGCCATCCATCCCGGTCATCTCCAGGTCGAGCAGAACGATCTCCGGCAGGAATGATCCAGCCAGTTCCAGGGCGGCATGACCGTTGTAGACAACACGCGCGTCGAGGCCGAAAACCGCGGTCATCAGGCGACCCAGACTATCCGCCGCCTGAACATTATCGTCAACGATCAAGACTCGGCGGGGCAAGGAATCGACGGACGCGATGCGGGCGGTCTGCGACAAGGTTTCTCGATCCGGCCCCATCCTCGAGGTCGTGGGTAATCGGAGCACAAACTCGCTACCCTGATCCGGCCCCTTGCTGTGAGCTGTGATGGTTCCGCCGTGCAACTCGACCAGATTCTTGGCCAGGCTCAAGCCGATTCCACCACCCTCATGCGACAGACCGGCTCGCCGTTCTCCCTGCAGGAACAAATCAAAGACCTTGGGAAGCAGGCTGGAATCAATCCCGATCCCGGTGTCTCGGACACGGATAACGACCTTGTTCTGCGAGGTCTCGACTTCCAGGTCGATCTGTCCCCCTCGAGGCGTGTACTTGCTCGCGTTCAGAAGCAGGTTAGAGAGAATCTGGTCCAGGCGTGTTGGGTCAGCCTCGACGAAGATCGGGGACACGGGAAGAATGACACGAAGGTCCTGGAGATGCTCGTCTAAACGTGGTCGAACCGCCTCAACCGACTCGGCAGCCAGCGTGACCAGATCGACCACGCGCTTCCGAAGCTCGATCTTTCCACGGCTGATGCGCGAGATGTCCATGAGGTCGTCGACCAATCGCGTCAGGTTCAGAACCTGCCGCTTGATCATCGCCAGCTCTCGGGTGGCCCCGTTAGCTTCTGTAGACCGTTGTTCCAGCAGGTCGACTGCGGTCTGGATTGGAGCCAGCGGATTGCGCAACTCGTGCGACAAGACGGCAAGAAACTCCTCCTTGCGGCGATCCGACTTCCTGAGTTCTTCCTCAGCCTGCTTTCGGTCGGTGATATCCACACAAGAGCCGATGTACCCAGAAAACGTCCCATCAGGCGCAAACCTGGCAACACCGTTGTCCAGGACCCAACGATACTCTCCGTCCCTCCTCCTCAGCCGGTACTCCATCGTGAACGATGTGCGAGAGTCGAACGCGGAAACATACGTTCCCAGGCATCGCTCCAGATCATCGGGGTGAACGCTCTGGGTCCATCCGTCGCCCATTTCTTGCTCGATGGTCCGTCCCGTGAACTCGAGCCATTGCTTGTTGAAGTAATTACACGCCTTGTTCTTGTCCGAGCCCCAGATCAGCACCGGCGTGGCATCGGCCAGCTTACGGAACCTTTCCTCGCTCTCTCGCTGTGCCTGCTCGACCCGCTGGCGCTCGGTAATATCACGGAAGACGATGACGGCGCCCTTGATCTTGCCATGCGCGTCTTTGATAGGGGCGGCGTTGTGCTCGACAGATCGCGCCGTGCCATCCCTGGCTACCAGCATCACCTGATCACTCGAGTAAATGATCTCACCATCACCGACAACCCTGGCGATGGGAAACTCCCTTGTACGCCGGGACATTTCCTGGACCGTCCGGAAGACCTCTTTGAGGGTATGCCCCAGCGCCTCATCCAAAGGCCACCCGGTGAGACGGGCGGCGACGGGATTCAAGAACCTCACCAACCCATGCGGGTCCGTCGTGATCACCGCGTCGGCAATGCTGGCGAAAGTGATCCGCAGCCATTCTTGCTCGGCCTGCTGAACCTCGAGCGTTCGCCGCAATTCGGAGCTGCCGACCATGGCACGCTCGTGTGCGGCTCGCAGCGATCCGCCAAGGACACTGATCGCGAACACGAGCGACAAGAAAGCAAAAGCGATCTCAGCTTTGGAATCAAAGACACTTGTGCTCGCTCGGCCGGCCAGAAAGAAGGTATCGACGGCCAACCACGACAGGACCACGGCCACAACAGACGGTCCATAACCGCCGTAGCCGGCAGCCAGCACAATGGCGACGAAAAACAAGACGAAGGGAAATCGATCCCCGAGGATCGGGGACAACGCCAGAAAGGCGACGGTGGCCAAGACAACGGATGCCACTGCGCATCCGTAGCGCAGCAACACATCGAGCGGCGGTTTCGGCATGTCAGTGTCTTCCGCTAGATGTCCATCAACTTTGATGGATTACGTACCAATGCAGGTCCGGTACCTGAGGAACCGAGAATAGCTTAATAAAACATTTCCGTCCCGCACAGAGGACATGCAAGCGAATTGCGTTTTCCGTTCGGCTTCCGGACCGGCTTGCGGGTTTTTCGGGCAGGTAAGACCAGGTCTTGAGGGACATCTGTCCCTGGTTCAATTCACGAGGCGTTCAAAACGTTCCCCGGCCACGCCGCGAGCGACACAAGGTTCGTGAAGTAGGTCAGAAACAACACCGCACTGCCGTACCAGCGAATGCACGCCAGTTCGAGAAAGAGCACGGCGAAGCTGACGAGGAAGAGGTCGGTGTAAGGTTTGTGAACCTGTCCCGGCCTGGCATGCGCACGCAAGGTCCGCGACGATGCTTGGACGGATATCAAGGCGGTGGCGGTCGAGGTTCCGGAGATGACGGCGATTCCTTGCTAGCCCGACCTGTCATTCCCTGGCTCGGTGTAGAGAGCCTGACGCTCGGGAACTTTAGCGAAAGCTGTCCCGGACGTCCATCCCGCCGCCACGGCTTTCTGGAACCGGGCTGGGCGGGAGCCTGATGGGCGAACCGTGCGTCGTCCTTGGAATTCTGGTCGTCGAAGGGGCGACAGGCCCTGGCAACTCACCGCGTGACGGTCAGCGGCAGCTCGGATGAGGCCGATCGGTTGGCGACCAGGTCAGTCACTGTCAGACGAAGACGATAGTCGCCGGCGGCCAGCGTCTGGGGCAGGGCGATCCGGTAGCTCACACAATTGTCGCGACGGCGGCTGCGGCATTGATCCTCAACCTCGTCCAGCGACTGCTCCCAGACCTTGGTGTGATCGCGCGTCGAGATCAACTCAACCCGCGACGACACCCGCGAGACGAAGCTCGTGTCTCTGGCCTGGTAGCGCAAACCGGTCAGCTCGCAGTACATGAGAAATGGCTGACCGGCCTTCAGAGCGGCGTCAGGCAACGACTCGAATGAGCCAAACCCGTTCACCTTGCGACAGAGCCGCGGCTCGGAGACGCCCAGGGGCGCCCGATCCTCGAGCGCAAGCAAGGTGGTTCGGATGTCGGATGTTCGGGCAGATTCGTCTCTCGCCGAGTTCTTCACTGCGTCGGCGATCGTGTTCACGGCACGATGGAATAAAACCTGATTCGCCGGTTTCGCTGCCTCGCTTGCCAGCCAGTCGATGACCTGGACGCGAGTCGGAGGCCCTGGCGCGACATCGGCAGACTTCGGCCGGCCGGACTGCTCGGAAGCGAGAGACGTGACCCCCGCGGCCGCCGAGCTAACCTTGGCCTCCGCATCCGGAGGCGATGCCCCGGCAGCCTGTCCCGAAGCGGGTTTTGAGGCTCGCACAACCTTATTGTCGTCCTTCACGGGGTTCTTGGTCGCGGCCGCCACGTCCTTGCCTGAGGGGTCCGGCTGGCTTACCGCCGCGGTCGTCGCGGGCCGATCGCCGGGCGGATTCTCCTCGCGGTGAGACTGCTCGATCGCCTCGGCGTGTTTGAGGGCGGCGTCGAGCATGGGCGTAGGCGCTGGCGATGGAGCCACCGGCATCGAGCCAACCACGTTAGGCTTCGCGCTTGCCTTCCGGGAGACCGGCGCGACAACGGTTCCCGGCCCACCTTCAGGAACAGGCTGCAATTGTGGAATTTCGGGATGCGCAGCCTCCGAGTACGGTTTCGGCGCAGGGTCTTCGGTCAGCCGCTGGAACGGAGAGCGACAGCCTGCGCCAAGACCCATGAGAGCGACGCAAGCCAGCACCCTGGCGGTGTGCCCCGCTTCGCAGCCACGCGACATCGAGCGACCCCTCGGATTCAGAACTGGAGATTCCGCAACTCCCGCGTTCCGGACGACACCGGACCCCGACATGAGACAGGATGTGTACGGACCATCGATGTACCCCAACCCGGCTGATCAGACAAGATCAAACTCGAGCCCGCTGCTGGAATTGGATTGCTGGCCCAGGCCGTTTCTGTTGACCTTCTCCATCTTAGCGCAATCCGCGTGGTCGCGTCGACACCCGTCAGGGCGGTAATCGTGATCGGAAAGGATTGACGATGACCCAGGAAAACGAATCCTCGAACCTCGAAACTTGAGGGTGCTGCTGTAACGATGCCAGGCGATGCCCGACAAATGGATTGAAGGAAAAACTCAAGCGAATCTTTCATGCCTTGTCCTGGGGGACATGACCCTCCGCAAGGCGATCCATGCAGCATCACCGCCTGGCCACGATTTCGAACTCAAGGATATCAACGATGTACGGGAACCCATTTGCGCAATCTCACTCTCCTCGGCTTGACTCTGAGTGTTGCCAATTTGTGCGTTCCGGAAGCCCGCGCGCAATTCCTCAAGACACGCGCAAGCGCACCGGCCCCCGAGTTTCAGGGAGTCACGAAGTGGATCAACTCCGAGCCGCTCACCCTGGAGAAGCTCCGGGGCAAGGTCGTGCTGGTCCATTTCTGGACTTTCGGTTGCTATAATTGCATGAACAATTACCCTCACTACAAGGCATGGCAAGAGCGCTACGCCGGCAAGGACGTGGTGATCGTCGGCATCCACACGCCCGAGACGGCCGGCGAGCGCAACTTTGACAGAGTGAAGGCCGAGGCGGCGAAACATGGATTGAAGTTTCCCATCGCGGTCGACAATGAAGGCGTCAACTGGAAAGCATGGGATAATAGCTGCTGGCCCACGGTGTATGTGGTCGATCGGCGTGGTGTTGTTCGCTATGGTTGGGAGGGAGAGCTGAGCTACCAAGGAGCCGCCGGCGAGCAAACGGTCAGGAAACTGATCGACGCGCTGCTGCTCGAAAAACCATGATGCCATCAGGCTTGACCGGGCGACGATGCCGGATCAATCGACAAACCCCGCGCTGCGGGACACTCAGGAGTCTTTCATGCCGAGATCGGACCGCATTCCATCAAGCGAGATCACTCCCGCGGAGACTTACTTCAATCGCCGAGGGTTCATGAGGGCCGGGGCCGCGACCGTCAGCTTGACGGCGACCGCCACTGCCTACAGGATGCTGAACCGGGCGGGTTCTTCGACGGTCGAAGCGCAGCCGCTCTCTGAGCTGTCGCTCACGCCTGCGAAAGAGGTCGACGTGGCCAGCGGTTTCCGCACCGACGAACTGATGTCGACACTGCAACAGATCGGCAACTACAACAACTTCTACGAATTCACGACCGATAAGGAGGCGGTTGCAGCGGCTGCAGGTCGATTTGTCTCTCGCCCGTGGACGGTAGCCGTGGACGGGATGGTCCATAAGCCGAAGGTCTTTGGTCTGGACGAGATCCTGAAGCTCGGCACGCTGGAGGAGCGAGTCTATCGCATGCGTTGTGTCGAGGGTTGGTCGATGGTCATCCCCTGGGACGGATTCCCGCTCGCCCGACTGCTCGACCGGGTGGAACCGATGGGCGACGCGAAGTATGTCGCGTTTCAAACCCTGCTCGATCGGAACCGCATGCCGGGCCAGAGACGTTCCGTGCTCGACTGGCCGTACGTCGAAGGGCTGCGGATCGACGAGGCAATGCACCCGCTCACCATTCTCGCGGCCGGACTCTACGGTCGCGAGCTTCCGCCCCAAAATGGCGCACCCTTGCGGCTGGTGGTGCCGTGGAAATACGGATTCAAGGGAATCAAGTCGATCGTCAAGATCACCCTCACAACAGACCGACCGGCCACAACATGGAATACTCAAGCCCCGTCCGAGTACGGGTTTTACTCGAATGTGAACCCAGGGGTTCCTCACCCGCGCTGGAGCCAGGTGACCGAGCAGCGCATCGGGGAAGCGGGCCGTCGGCGAACCCTACTTTTCAATGGCTACTCCGAGCAGGTCGGCCATCTCTATTCAGGGATGGATCTACGGCTCAACTTCTGAATTCGCGGACATGATCCCGGCCGCCGTTTCCTGTTCATTCTCGTCAACGAGAAAAGAGACTTTCCTGTACTCAGGCCGTGCTTTAGCTCGCATCCATGGGAGCCGCGCCATTGAAGGTCGATCGATTCACCAAAACCGTGGTTCTGCTCAATTGCTCCGTGCCGATCACCCTCCTTGCGTGGGACGCCTGGGGCGGCAGGCTGGGTGCCAATCCGGTCAACTTCGCCATCCACACGACCGGAATCCTCGCGCTCATTTTTCTCTTGCTGTCGCTTACCGTCACGCCAGTCAGCCGGATCATGGGCTGGGGTTGGCTTGGCCAATTTCGGCGAATGTTCGGTCTCTGTGCCTTCTTCCACGCCCTTCTGCACTTCCTTATCTACTTCGGCCTTGACCGCGCGCTGAGCGTCGGGGACACAGTCTCGGAGGTGCTCAAGCGTCCGTACCTGATGATCGGGATGGTGGCGCTGGTCCTGATGGTTCCGCTGGCGGCGACCTCGACCGACCGGATGATCAAACGACTGGGACCGGCACGATGGAAGGCCCTGCACCGGCTGGCGTACGTTGCGGCCGCGGCGGGAGCCTTGCACTTCTACATGCTCGTCAAGGCCGACATCCGACGACCGGTCGCGTTTGCCGCCGCGCTGGGGGTGCTCTTGCTGTACAGGCTGATCGCCCATTACAGGCAAGTCCGGACAGGCACCCGCAGGTACCGGACCACCGTGACCACCGCACCCGCCCCGTCGGCGACGCGGGCGAAGCCTTGGAGCGGAGAGCTGCGAGTCATCCAGGTATTCGACGAGACTCCCGGAGTTCGTACCTTCCGCCTGGCGTCACCACTGGAATCCCTGCTACCGTTTGATTTTCTTCCCGGTCAATACCTGAACCTGACGCAGGTGATCGATGGCCAGAAGGTTCGCCGTTCGTACACGATTGCCTCGTCCCCGACGCGTGTCGCATATTGCGAGCTGACGGTCAAGCGAGAAGACCGCGGACTATCGTCGCGACATCTCCACGACCACGTCCATGCGGGTTGTTTGCTCGAGGTGCGAGCGCTGCCGGCCGGTTCACGTTCACCGGGGCCGAGGTCGACGGCATCGTCCTGATTGCTGGCGGCGTAGGAATCACTCCGCTCATGTCCAAGATCCGCTACCTGACCGATCGGAACTGGCCGGGCGACATTGACCTCGTGTACTCGGTCAGGACCAGGCAAGACATTATATTTCGCAATGAGCTCGAGGCCCTGGGGCGCCGCCACGCGAATTTGCGTGTCACCGTCACGCTCACTCGCGATCACGAAGAGGGGTGGTCCGGGGAGCGGGGCCGAGTCAGCTCTGAGTTGCTGACGCGCGTCGTCCCGAATGTCGCCTCTCGCCGGGTCCATCTCTGCGGGCCGACCGAGATGGCCGACCCGATCTGCCAGATGCTCCGAGACCTGGGCGTGCCTGACGACTCGATCAAGCTGGAATCGTTCACCTCGCCTGGTCGCCTCGTTACAAACGACCAGCCTGAAGCCGCCCATGCAACCGCAGGTCCGGTTGCACCTGACGATCCCGATACCACAGTCACGTTTCGTCGCTCAAGGAAGTCGGCCTCCATAACGCCGGATCAAACGGTGCTCGAGGCCGCGGAAGCGATTGGGGTTGCAATCAACTATGACTGTCGAGCCGGCATCTGCGGCTCGTGTAAGATCAAGTTGCTCGAAGGTCACGTTGTCATGGATGCCGAAGATGCCCTAGACCCGGTTGATCGTGCCAATGGCCTGATCCTGAGCTGTCAGGCGCGGTGTGTTGACCATGTCGTCGTAGAAGCGTGACAGCAGAAGGGCGGAAAGTGCTCGAAGTTCGGAGGCAGCTCACCCAGCCGATATCGGGGGCACGACCGAGCCGACCTCCGGTTTTCCTCTGCAGCTCAGTGCGCGAGGTCGGCGGCGAGGTCTGCCGTGATGCTGGCTGCGTCAGGTTGTTTATCTCGGGCGTGTCGGAAGGGCCGAGACAGAGCCTTTCGTCCTCGCGTGTCACGAGACGGGCAACTGTGCCGACCAGATGATCCTGGGGCAAGAACTGGAGCGGCGAGGGGACTGAGAACAGGCGCGTTCGCACCTGGAACGGGCATTCCGAGTGTTGGGCCAAGCTCTCAACGATGGCCCCGGCCATTGGCGTGGCCGGCGAGGCATTGCCGCTTTCGCGGTGCGCGACTTGCTGGGCCGTCAGGGAGAAGTTCGGCTCCCCGGAGTCGAACGACCAGCAGGCGGAGAGCACACTGAAGTACCAAGCCCGTGCCACTTCAAGCGGCCTATTTTCATTTCCTCGTGGTCATCGCGTTGATCGTCTCCGCCTCACGCTTTCCGGATCGGGGCAGCGTTACAAGATCAGTCATGAGATAATCCAATCGAGATGGGCCGAGAGTCTGCCAGTGGCTCCCGTTGTGGTGACCATCGGTTTCGGCCCAGGCCCGGCGCCCAGGAGATCTGTCACATGGCCCCTGTCAACGCGGACCGCAATCTGCTGTTCGGATTGCTTGCCCTTCAGAACGGACTGATCGATCAGGACCAGCTCGTCTCCGCGTTCCGGGCTTGCAGTCGCGACAAGGGACCTCAGATCGCTGACTACCTGGTCGATCGCGGCGATCTGGACGCCGAGCAGCGCGGCGTGATCGAGGCAATGGTCGGCTTGCACCTCAAGAAGCATGAAGGAAGCACGGAGAAGAGCCTCTCCGCCATCCCCGCCGGCATATCGACCTGCGTGAGCCTCGGATTCCTGGACAGCCCTGACGGCGAGATCACAGTCCACCATCTCGGCGCAGGCTTGGAACAGACAAAGCCCGAATCCGGTCGTGACGCGCACCGCACCCCCACACTTTCGGTGGGCTCGACCACCTCCGACGGTCAGCGATTTCAGGTTCTGCGCCCGCATGCCAGGGGTGGTCTCGGCGTCGTCTCCGTCGCGCTGGACAGCGAACTGCATCGCGAGGTGGCTTTCAAGCAGATTCTCGACTCCCACGCTGACGACCCGGTCAGCCGCCAGCGATTTCTTCTCGAAGCCGAGGTCACTGGCTGCCTGGAACATCCCGGCATCGTGCCCGTTTACAGCATGGGAGCCCATGACGGCGGCCGTCCCTACTACGCCATGAGGTTCATCCGCGGTGAGTCGCTCAAGGAGGCCATCGATCGATTTCATGCCGACGAGGCTTTGAAACACGACCTGGGACGACATTCCCTGGACCTGCGCAAGCTGCTCCGTCGCTTCCTTGACGTCTGCAACGCCATCGACTACGCCCACTCGCGCGGGGTTCTTCACCGCGACATCAAACCAGGGAACATCATCGTCGGCAAGCACGGCGAAACACTGATCGTCGATTGGGGACTGGCCAAGGCGCGCGGGCGGTCCAACGCCGACGCCTCGGACGAGCGGCCAATTGTGCCCAGCTCGGCAAGCGTTTCAACCGAGACCCTGCCTGGCAGCACGCTGGGAACGCCCGCGTACATGAGCCCGGAGCAGGCCCGCGGCGATATCGATCAACTTGGCCCGCAGTCCGACGTGTATAGCCTGGGTGCGACGCTCTACTGCTTGCTGACCGGGAAGCCGCCGTTCGAGGGCCCCGCCATCCACGTGATTTCGGCGGTGCAACTGGGCGCGTTCCAGCCGCCGCGGACCCTTGTCTCGTCGATCGATCGGGCGTTGGAGGCCGTTTGTCTCAAGGCGATGGCCCTGGACTCGTCGGACCGTTACGCGACGCCCAAGGCTCTTGGCGAGGAGGTGGAGCGGTGGATGGCCGACGAGTCCGTGGCGGCCTATGCCGAACCTTGGACCCGGACGCTCACTCGCTGGCTAGCGAGGTATCGGACCGGCGTCACCGCCGTCGGTGCGGCCATGCTGGTGGCTCTTGTCGGCCTGGGGGCCGTGCTGAGTGTGCAGGGGCAGGCCAACGGCCAGTTGACGGCCAAGAACCGCGAGCTCGGTGTTGCCTTGGGCCGCGAAGCCGATGCCCGCAAGGAGGCTGAGACCAACTTTCTCATGGCCCAGAATGCCGTCGACGATTACTTGACCAAGGTCAGCGAAAACATACTCCTCAAGCAACAGGACTCGGTCGATCTCCGCGGTCTCAGGCAGGAACTGCTCAATAACGCTCTGTCCTACTACAAGAGTTTCGTGTCCCAGCGAGGCGACGATCCCCGGCTCCGCCGCCAGCTCGCCAATGCTTACTACCGCGTAGGTGAGATCACCAGGGAAATTGGTTCGCTCGGCGGCGCGATCGAGGCATTTCACTCGGCCCGGTCAATCTGGGAACCACTCGCCGCCGCGGATCCAGTCAATCACGAGCTGCGAGGACGACTGGCCGACTGCCACCTGGCGATCGGCATGCTGCAGTCCGCGACAGACGACCTTCAAGCGGCCATGACTTCACTGACCCGGGCGCGGGACCTTCTGGAGTCGCTTGCGAGGGAGCATCCCGACGTAGCCTCTTACACGGCGAGCCTGGCGAAGTGCTACATGCGCATCGGGATCAACCAGGGTGTCCTCAAGTCTCTCGATCAGGCCCTGAGCACGCTCGAAAAGGCAAGAACGATCCAGGAACGCTTGATCGCACGGCTCCCGGGTCGGACCGCTGACCAGCAGTTGCTGGCCGAGATCTTCCTTGCCACGGGAACTCTCTTCTACGAGCGGCACGACGACTCCGCCGCGCTACGATCGTTTCAAGAGAGTCAACGCATTTGCCGGTTGCTTCTCGACGGCATCAGCACCGGACCGAGACCTGTACGCCTCCTCGACTTGCTGGCAATCAGCTATTACAACATCGCGACCATCCAACGGAATGACGGCCATAATGAGGAGGCGTCGCGGTCGTTCGGACGATCGCTTGAATATCGATCCGCACTGGTGGAAGCCCATCCTTCTGTGTCCCAGTTCCGGCACCAGTTGGGAAAGAACCTGGCCGAGATCGCCGTCGTCCAGCACGACGCGCGTCAGGATGACAAGGCGTTCGCCTCGATTGAAAGGTCGATCGAGATCATCGAGAAACTTGTCCAGTCGCATCCGGATCAGCCGCTTTACCACCATGACCTGGCTCGAAGTTTGAACATTCAAGGTTATCTCTACGACGAGATCCGACAGAACAAACTGGCGATCGAGGTATTCGACCGCGCGATCGCCGAGGAGTCACGCGCGATCCCCGGTGCCCCGGAGGTCGACCTGTACAAGGTCGAGCTGTGCAGCCAGCTCGACAACCTGGGAGAGCAATATGTCGACCTGGGAATGGTCGCCGAGGCGCTTCCGCATTATCGACGGCAGATCGTGATGTTGCAGGAACTCCTGACAGCCCGACCGGGAAACCCGGATCACGCTTTGAAACTGGCGGAAGCCCTTTCAAGGCTTGGCAACATCCAGCGCCATGACGGCGACTCGTCTGCCGCTTTGGAATCCTTCGCGAAGGCAAGTATGGTGCTGGAACCTGTTGCGGCGATCAACGTTCCGATCCGGGGCCGCCTCGGCACAATCCTCACCCAGGAGGCGTGCGCGCTGGCCGACTTGTCGAAGACGAATGTGGCGCTGCCCTTGCTCCATCGCGCGGTGGACTTGCTATCGAATCTTGGTACGGTTTCGACGCTCGACGATCGGTCGAGGGAGTGGCTCAGCGAGTCGCTCTGGGAGCTTGCCCGAGTCCTCCGTGCCACGCGAGAGACAGGAAAAGCTGCGGAGTGTGATGTCCGGCGCGTGGCCCTTTGGGAAGGTCAGCCGCCGGCCAAGCTGGCTTCGTCGGCGCTGCGGGAAACCACTCAGGCCGTTCTGATCGGTTACGGAAAAACGCCGATCACGGATCCCGCCAGATTCGTGCGGCAGCTCGATCTGGACCAAGCAGCGGCCAATCTCCGCCTCGCAATCTCACTCGGATTCAAGGATCGGACGATGCTCAGGAATAATCCCGACTCCGAAGTTCTCCTTTCCAGGGAGGATGTTCGACCGCTTATCATGGACATGGCCTTTCCCGACTGGCCCTTCGGCGAGCAATAAGCCGATGTCGCTTGAGATCGCTGGCGATCGAGTGGATACACAGACCTGGCCCCGCGTGAATGTATCCCGCGTCGATAGGTCCTCGACCTGACTGGCCAGATGCCACCCTATGGCGAGGTAGCTGAACGTGCCAATGCCGCCAGGCCTACGGACAGTTTCACCGGGTCAGCGTTAGAAGGTCACTTGGAATCATGGTCGGCTTGTTACCGTCCGCGGTCGCAGCCACCGGTTGAACCAGGCCAGCGTCTCGGCCCGCATTTCGGGCGTGTAGTCGTGGCCGATCTCCGGGTAAAGGTTGCTCCGGAAGCGATCGTCCGCCCCGATCGCCCGATACGTCCCCGCGACGGCCCGCTCGAGGGCGCGGACCCCGTCGGCCGGCGAGCCTGCGTCGAGTTCTCCGGTCAGGCAAAGCAAGGGTCGGGGAGCGATGAGCGACAGCACACCCTCGGTGTCGAAGTACCTGAGCAGACCATTGGCGAAGTAATAGACGCCGTGCTGGCGGAGCTCGCCGTGGGCAATAAGGTTCTGGTAGCGGGTCAGGCAGGCCACGGCCACCACAGCCGCAACCCGATCATCGACCGCGGCGAGCCACCAGGCACGCGTGCTGCCCATGCTCATGCCGGTGGCGCCGATGCGGGAAGGATCCACCTCCGGGCGACTGCAGAGGTAGTCGAGCGCGACCTGGTCGTCACGCACGAACATGCCCCAGAGCGTGCGGCCAAGCCACAGGTTCGCCTTGAAAAGATCCTCCTGCTCGGCCCGGCCCGATTCCGCCCTACCCGACGGACCCGTACCGGCGCGGTCGCCGTGCCAGTAGGAGTCGGGTGCGAGCACGGCATAGCCCGCACGCACGAAGGCCTCTCCGAGCGACTGCTTGCCGCCGTTCGTCCCGGGGATGATCACCTGCGTCTTGTCGGGCGTCGACGAGTGCAGCCAGAGGATGGCCGGCACCGGCTCCTTCCGACCCTCGGGGACGAGCATCAGCGCGGTGACCTCGCCGTCAGCGCCGTTGCCGAGGGCGACGCTTTCCAGGGTGTAGCCAGGCCGCAGTTCCCTGGAGATGATCCGCGCTCGTGGGGGCGAGGGCCGGGGCGGCAGATCGCCCAGCGAATCGAGGACGACCCTGAGAACAGCCGGCCGTTGCTGCTTCCAGGCACCGGCGTCCTGCGGCATGCGAAACTCACCGACCTTGAGGTGCCGGTAGGCTTCCGGGACGAGCGCATCCCGACGCGCAGCCGCCCTGCGGTACTCGGCGGCGGCCTGGGGCCCGGAGGCCGGCCGAGGTAGGGGCCGGTAGCGGCGAACCGTGAGCTGTCGGAGCACGCAATCCGCGACCGCTGCCGCGAGCCGGTCGGTACCGGCCGCCGTGTTGTGGGTCCCATCGGGTCCGAGCATCGTCTCCTTGCCTACCTGCTCGACGACCCAGTGGAGATCATCGACGGGCACACCGAGCTCACTCATGACCGCGGCGGCCGATGCGTTGTACCGCCGCACGTCGGCCTCGGTGCGGTCGAATTCCGCGCCTCGCCGCGCGTGACGCTCGTCAAGGATCGGGGTCGTGTTCGCGAAGACCAGCGCGGCATCCGACACGTCCCGAATCCGGGCCACGATCCGCCGCAGGTTGTCGGCATACCGATCAATCTCGACCTGATGGTGCCCGTCGGCCTTGCTTCGTTTCAGGTCGTGCAGACCACAGTTCAGATGGACGACGTCGGGCTTCGCTCGAAGGACCCACTCGTCAAGGTGGGCGAGTACGTTCGCGCTGTCGCCCCCGTTCTCCGCGGGGCTGATCACGACCGCCTTGCCGGCCAGCCGCTCAGTGACGCGACGCGCATAGCCGAGGCGAATCGAATCGCCGACGAGTACAACCCTCGGGAGCTCGGACCCAGCCGACGAGCTTGTCTGACCGCGTGTCACCGGGCTCGTGGTCAACAATCCGACGATCGTGAACAGCACGACCACCTTTGGTCTCATCGCTCTCCCTCCCGGGTTTCTCCGCGATTGTGATCCGGTGTCGCTGTCCACCATCTCTCGCAGACCGAACAGGCACTCCTGAACCGTCGGCTACTTGACGCGCACCAGCTTCATGATGCGTCCCGAAACGTTCCAGTCCTGTACGTAGAGGTTGCCGTCCTTGTCCCAGTACGAGCCGTGGGTGCCGCTGAAGATGCCCTCGATCCACTGATCTTGCGGTACGTTGTAATTCCCGCGCTTCGCGGGGTCGGCATTGGTGCCAAGCACCGCGACGATGGTGTTGTCCTTGTCGAGGATGACCAGGCGCCCATGGAGGTCGGGCACGGAGACGTAGCCTCCTTGTACCGCGGTCGACGTCGGCATTCCCAGGCCGGTCACGACCTCGGCGATGAACTCTCCATTGAGGTCGTAATGAACCAGGCGCCCCTTGGGCTCGTGATTGCGGTCGCAGATCAGCAAGCGGGGCGGGCTGTAGCGTGTGTCGAGCGTCATGCCGTGGGCCGTGTTGAATTCCTTGAGCCCGTTACCCTTGGTCCCGAAGTGCATCAGGTATTTCCCGGTCTTGTCGAACTTGAAGATGTGATTGCTCGCGTAACCATCGGCCAGGAAGATGTCGCCATTGGGTGCCACGGTGATCGCTGTGGGATTGAATTGCTTGAGTTTCAGTCCCGACTCCTCGGGGAACGGCAGCTTCAAGACGATGTCGCCGGTCCGGGCGTTGAACTTGATTCCCTCGGCATTGTTGTTGCGCGCCGCGTAAATGAACTCGGCCTCCGCTTCCTCTTGGATCTTCATGTCGTGGATGTCGGCGTATTTGTCGCCCAGGAAGCTGCGGACCACCTTCCCCTCGGGAGTGAAGACGAACACACCGGCGTGAGCACTCGTGTAGATGTTGCCCTGCTTGTCAATCACGACGCTGCCGTGGCACGGCCCGATGATCGACTTTCCATCGGGGCCGAGTCCCCAGCCCGGCACCGTGTCGAACGTCATCAGCCCGCAACCCATCCGTACGGGTTGGGCCGTATCCGCCGCATGAGCCGGCAACACGAGGCAAGAGAGCAGAGCAACAGCAATGGAAATCAAACGGTTGTTCATAATCGGGATCCCTGGTTGTTCTGGACTGTTGTCGAATTGCGAAGCGATCCGAATCGAGCTGCCGTGGCACGACCAGGCGCGCATCGCCTCAAGAGGCGTATTATGGCCCATGCCGGGAGACCTGTCACGAGCCGCATGTCTCTGGCTTGCGATTTCTTAAGTTACGAGAATTGGTGTCGGTTCGTCCGTCCGGCATCCGCCCGGCAAGGCTCCCTCGACGAATACCCAGCCATTTTTCACCATTCGCTGGTGCATCGCCTGAACGGTTGCCTGTAAGATGGTGGCCGAATCCACATCGTACGAATCGATTCGGGGAAACACAACTGACGCCGCGGTGGTGGAGCATGGGAAACGAGCCGGTCTATGAGCGGTTCACAAGGGCGCTTGAAGCACTCGTCGTGTGTGTGAAGGAGGATCGCTCCGTGCTGGCCGCTCTTGTTTGTGGCAGCCTCTCGCACGACACGGTGTGGGCCAGGTCCGATATCGATCTGGTGCTTGTGACCATAGATGACAAGAAGGTGAAAGCCGGAGACCTGGCGCTCTACGCCGACGGGGTAAACGTACATGCGATACTTATCCCACGGGCGGAATTTCGCAAGACGGCGGAAGGGTCGATCCGCAATTCGTTCATGCACTCTCTGCTGGCCAAGGGACGGCTCCTTTACACCCATGATCAGACGGTGGCGGACCTGTGCGACCGGATGCGCGAGATCGGGCAGCGCGACACGCAGGTCCAGCTCCTCCGCGCGGCAACGCACGCCCTGCCGCCGATTTACAAAGCCCATAAATGGTTTCTCACCCGTGGAGACCTGGATTACACGGCGCTCTGGATCCTCTACGCCGCAACGCCTTTGGCACAGATTGAAATCATCGGCCGGAGATTGCTCGCCGCCCGCGAGGTGCTCCCCCAGGCTATGACGTTGAACCCGGCGTTCTTCAAGACGGTCTATACCGATATTCTCAACGGCAAGAAGACGCGGAAAAACGTGCAGCAGGCGCTCGAGGCGGTGGACCTCTACCTGGCCCAGCGTGCTACGACTCTCTTCGGACCGGTGATCGATCACCTTCGCACAGCCGGCGAAGCGCGGTCTTGCACCGAGATCGAGGACCATTTCCAGCGCAACTTCAATGTCAGCGGCGTCACGGCAGCGTGTGAGTACCTGGCGGACAATGGGCTCATCGGCAAGGCATCCGTCCCGGTGCAGCTCACCAGGAAAAGCAACATCCAGGTGCAGGAACTGGCTTTCTTTTATCTCGAGGACCCATCGGATGCCTTCTAGAGTGACGGCCAGGCAGGCCAAGTCCAGCGTCTCGGTGCGCACGACGATCGCCGTGCAGGGCGCGCGGGTGCACAACCTCAAGAACATCTCGGTCGAGATCCCACGCGACAGGCTGACCGTGGTCACCGGGCTGTCGGGTTCGGGTAAGTCGAGCCTGGCGTTCGATACCATTTACGCCGAAGGGCAGCGGCGGTACATGGAATCGTTGTCAAGTTACGCGAAACGGTTCGTCGCCCAGGTCGCCAAGCCGGACGTGGACTTCGTCTTCGGCCTCTCCCCGGTGATCTCCATCGAGCAGAAGACGACCGGCAGCAACCCGCGCTCGACTGTCGGGACCATGACCGATATCGCCAGTTACCTTAACCTCTTGTTCGCGACCATCGGTCAGCCGCGCTGCCCGCGCACCGGCGAGCCGACGCCAAGCCGAACTACGAGCCAGATTCTCGAGGCGATCCTGTCACTCTCGGAGGGAACCGAGATCGAGTTGCGCGCGCCCGTGTTCAAGGTGTACGGTGAGGAGCTGGACTTTGTCTTGACGGAAGTGCGCAAGAAAGGTTGTCGGCGACTGATTGTTGATGGCCGGCCGGTGGACATCTCCGAAGATGTAGACCTCGACGAATCCCAGGTCCGCCACATGGACGCGGTAGTGGACCGGCTGGTGGTCAGTCCCCGGCACGAGAAAGCAATCAAGGCCGCCATCGCCGCGACATTGCTCGTGGGCGATGGGCTGCTCCAGGTACAGGTCGTCAACGGTGCAAACAAGGCGGACACTTCTGGTTTCTACCTGTCGCTGTGCAGTGCCACCCACCACTTCGTCTATGGAGACATCCAGCCCGAGTACTTCGTCTTCAACAACCCGGAGAGCGCCTGCGGGACCTGCGGCGGTCTGGGAGTTCACAAGCTGACGCACCCTGAGCTGCTGGTACCCGACCCGAGGCGGAGTATTCGCGCCGGCTGCTTCGTGCGCGAGGCGTTCAAGTACAATCCCGACACCTGGGACGGACGGGTAATGTACAGCCTGGCGAAGGCGCTGAATTTTTCCCTTGATACACCATGGGAAAAGCTCTCCGAGTCGGTACGCCAGTCGATCCTCGGCGGCATTGACCAGAAGGTCGTGCTCGCTTCACCGCCTGAGGCGAGGGGAAGCCGGGATGAATTCTTGGGCAAGGAGGTTGGCTTCGGCGGCATCGCCCGCCGGATCGAGAGGCGCTACCGCCGTTACAGGCAGCAAGGGGAGGTGAACTCCGGTATGGAAGCCTGGCTCGACAGCGTGATGGTCGAGCACACCTGCCCCGACTGCAAGGGCGCGCGAGTCCGGGCCACCCGGCTCTGCTTTACCATTGCGGGCAAGACGATCCACGAGTTCGGCCAGCTCAATTTCGATGAACTTCACGCCTTCTTGGCCACCATCAAACCGACCGGCCGCTCCGCAGATGCCGGCCGGCAAGTGCTCAAGGAAATCCGAGGCAGGCTTGAGCTGCTCCTGGGCATCGGACTGGACTACCTGAATCTCAACCGGCGTTCGGCCACACTCTCCGGCGGCGAGGCGCAGCGGATTCGTCTGTCCACGCAGATCGGTTCGGGGTTGATGGGAATGCTCTACGTCCTCGACGAGCCGAGCATCGGCCTGCACCCGAAAGACAATGTCAAGATGATCGCCACGCTCGAGAGCTTGCGCGACATCGGCAACACGGTCATTGTTGTGGAGCATGACGAGGATACCATCCGGGCCGCTGACCACCTTGTGGAGATGGGGCCCGGCCCGGGAGTCCATGGAGGACAAGTCGTGGTCCAGGGTACGCTCGATAACGTCCTGACGTGCAAGGCTTCGCCGACCGGGCAGTTTCTCTCGGGCAAGCGTTCGATCGCCACCCCCAAACAGCGCCGAAACGGCAACGGCAAGTCGCTCGTCGTTCGAGGTGCACGTGAGAACAACCTCAAGTCGGTGAATGTGATCTTTCCCCTGGGCAAGCTGGTGGCGATCACCGGCGCTTCCGGCTCGGGCAAGAGCACACTCGTCAATGACGTGCTCTACAAGGCGCTCTGGAAACGGCTTGTCGACACGCGTACCCTCCCCGGTGAGCACGATGGAATCGACGGCCTCGAACATGTGCACAAAGTGGTCAGTATCGATCAATCGCCAATCGGGCGGAATAGCCGCTCAAACCCCGCCACCTATGTCGGATTCTATGACGCGATCCGTGACCTCTTCACGCAAGCGCCCTTATCAGTAGAGCGCGGCTACAAGGCGGGGCGGTTCAGCTTCAACGTCAAGGGGGGCCGATGCGAGGAGTGCCAGGGAGAGGGGGTGATCACCACGCAACTCTACTTCATGCCCGACGTCGAGGTCACCTGTGGCGCCTGCAAGGGAGCGCGGTTCAATAGCGAGACGCTGGAGATCACCGTGCGCGACAAGACCATCGATGATGTGCTGAACATGTCCATCGAGGAAGGTTCGGTGTTCTTCGCGAGCGAGCCCGTGGTGGGAAAGAAAGTCGAGGTGCTCAACCAGCTCGGGCTCGGCTACTTGACTATCGGCCAGTCGGCGACCACGCTTTCCGGTGGCGAGGCGCAGCGAATCAAGGTGGCCACGGAGCTGAGTAAGTTGCAGCGGTCGAAGCACACGGTCTATATCCTCGACGAGCCGACGACCGGCCTGCATCTGGCGGATGTGCAGCGGCTGCTCGAATCCCTGAATCGGCTGGTAGACGCCGGGCACACTGTGCTCTTGATCGAGCACCACCTGGACGTCATCAAGACCGCCGACCATGTGATCGACCTGGGCCCGGAGGGCGGTCATGCTGGCGGAGAACTGGTGGTGACAGGAACGCCCGAGGAAGTCGCCGCCTGCAAGGCGTCGCACACCGGCTCGTTCTTGAAAGCGCACCTGCGGACCTGACGCTCAGGTGTCGAGCGTTCAGTCAGGGCGTATCCCCGGTTCTTGGTGCCTACATCCTTGAGGAAACTACCGCGGGGTCGATGCGCCAACACGACGCTCTTTGGCCCACGCGGCCATGCCGTCGATGTTGCCCTCGACGACTTGCTTCGCCAGGCCGTTGGCGCCCGATGTCAACATGATCCATTGCATCATGTTTACGTCGCTCCGCCGTGGCCAGGTACTCAGGGCGTAACCGACAACCCCAGGAGCTACCAGCCACGCCCCGACATTGAACTCGCTGCGCGCGCCGGTCTTGAGGTCGAGTGATCCGGTCTCAGGCCCGAGAAGGTACCAGTAGGCGACCCGGTAGCCCTTGATCGTCCCCGCGTCGACGAGCACCAGCTTGTGCTGAACCTTGGCAACTCCCGGGACGCTGATTCGCTGGAAGAAGTGAACCGACTCAAGCGCTTTCTCGCCGGCTCCCGCAGCGATTGGCAAACCTCGACGTGGGCGACATGACCCTCGTAAGCGTTGACATCCATGACCCGGGCGATCAACTCACGCGGTTCAATGCCCGGTATGGCCTTGAGCCCGAGCGCCTCGTGCGTCGGCTTCCCCTTTCGCACCCAGTGGTGGAACTGATAGCCAGTGACCCCCGCGCCAGCCTCCGAGATCTCCTCCAGCACGCGTTCCAAAAACTCGCGGACCTCCGGCGGCGCAACGACGAGACCCGTCGGTCTCGCTGTCTCGCTTGCCGCAGGCTCATTCTGCTTGGGTCGACCTGCTTCAGGCGGGCTCTTCAGGGCCCATACTGCGACGAGGCCCCCGAGCAGTCCGACCGCCAGAATCGGGTAGATCGCCTTCCTTGAGGTAGCCACGCAGGCAAGGCTTCTCAACATAGGGAAGACTCCGTCCGGCTCAGTACTGGTCGGCCGAGAGAATCTCTCCGCCGGATCGCGTTGCCAGCGCCCGGAAGACTTGCGGGGCCAGCGTCTCCTTGATGAATCGGGCCGAGCCGTCGCCGAACAGGAACTGGCATCCGCCAGGGTGCTGACTTGCGAAGCCATCCGCTCCCTGGTGATTCGGAGTGTTCCCGTCAGAGATGCTCCCGCTCACGATATCGGATGCAGGACCCGTCCTGCCCATGAGAAGGAACATGACCTCGACGCATGATTTGACGGGCCAGCCCACTTTCGTACAGAGAGGGGCCGGCACCGAATAGCTCCAGAGGACGCCGGACCAGGCGGCATCTGCGAGATTGCGCGACCGCTCACCGATCATCAAGCTCGCGCTCGTCCCGTCGCTGACATCACCGATGGCGACTCTGCTGTTCGGGTAAAGCAGGCCGGTGCCATTGATTGGTGACTGCGCCGAGTCCATCCATCCCGCCGAGGCGACGTACTGGCCGGGAGACCCAAAGACGTGTGCAGAACCGTGCCCCAGGTCAATCGGCCCTTCGCCACCCCCGGCACTCGGGCAGAGAAACGTCGAAAGACTGACCTGCATCACGGTCCTGTTGACACTCAGGCCAAGCAGACCACGGGGGTCTGTGGCGTCGGCGCTGCCGAAGGAAAAGGCGAAGTTCGCGGCGTCGTACACTGGCCTCTGCTCCAGCTCGGGCAGGATGAGCGTCCCCCAGGCCCAGCCCGCGCCAAGTTCGTGACCGGTCACTGATTGGTTCGATCGCAGGGCATACGAAGCCAGATAGGCCGGCGGGAAGGTGTCCCATACCGCATGATACTCGTGCATGGCCAGGCCGATCTGCTTCAGATGATTCTGACATTGCATCCGACGGGCCGCCTCGCGCGCCGACTGCACGGCGGGCAAGAGCAGGCTGGTCAAGAGTCCAAAGATGGCGACGACCACCAGCAGCTCGATCAAGGTAAGGGCGCGTTCCTCCCGCGATCGACGAAGCTGGCGCATCACGAGTCTCTCTGCCTTGACCATTGGTCGGAAGTCGCCCGGTCCAAAGTAGGCTGTCCCCTGGACTTGTCAATGCGAATGCTGCAGGAGATTCGCAAAGAACTGCAAGGATACTCAGTGCAATCCGAACCGCATGGTCACGCCTCGCCTCCGCTTGCACCTCTCACATCCAGATCATAGCCAATTGTCGTATCCACGCATCATGAGCCTCGCGACACCTCGATGCTGCATGCTCATTTGGCACCGTTACTGCACATGCACCTTAGATTGGCTTGCATGCATAACTCTCGTCTCCATCGATACCTTACGTCCGCAGTCCATAGAGTCTTCGTGCCTTCGGCGAATACCTCTTTCGAGGATACAACCATGAGAGACCCGCTCGGGCGAAAAGCTGACGATCGCCAGTTCAATATTGAGCCCGATCCCGACGAAGGCGCTTCCCGCGTGTGTAAAAAATGCGGAAGTGAACTCCGTCTTCATCAACCAGACCCCCAAATGCCCGAAGTCATTCTGGGAATTTGCGGCCACTGCAAGGCATGGTATCTTTTCAAGGGTGACTTCGAGGGCGTTGAGATCGATCTCGAGGGAATACACGGTGTCGTCGAACCCAGCAACTTGGTCCGGTCATACTCTGACAATACCAAGGACCGACATCCGTGAATTCTCTCCGTTTCCCACTTGACCCAAGCTGACGGCTCGAATTCATCGGAGCAGATTCGGAGGTGGACTGTTGAGCTGTCCAAGATTTTTGGGTAAATATCAATCACTGCGGCTCTTGACCGCCTCTCCTTCAGCAACTTTCTACATCCCGGACTCCGTGCATTGATGCCGTTGTCACCCGGATGTCGAGAGGACTGACTGATGACGCACTGGGCAGAGGAAGCGCGTTGGCGTGATCTTGAATCCAATGCACACCTTCCCGAAGTTCAGGATCACATCCGGCATGCAATCAAGAGCGGAACGATCCGCGTTCATCCCAATTCGGAGGGCCGGATTCGTATCGAGCTGATTCGACCGGATGACCCCGACAGGGCCTACCAGGACAAAACCCCGCCATGACGGCACTGGCTAAGCGTAGTCGATCAAGTAGGACGATGATTGCCAGGTCATTGCGTACTCGGTGCCGGGCAAACGGTCGTGATCTCCCGCCGAATACACCCCGGGGGCGCAGCTTCGTCTCACACGCCCTCCGAATCTGACGTCATGCGTCCGCCTTGATCGGCCGGGTCGTGGAAAGCGGCCCGGATCGGATGAAAATGGCCCAGCGGCATCCCTTATTCCAGCGTCGAACGTTTGAGCTTCGTCCCATACTTTCTATGTTGCCCGTGACTTGAAGTGCCAGTGGCTGAGCGTCGAGGAATGTGGAGTCTACTGACCGGCCGTTTTCCCCTGCGCGAGCGAGCCCGACAGCGGGTTGCTCAACGTAGGATGTGTTTATCGGCCCGGTTGTTGCGCGGGATCTGGAGCATGGCCGTTAGCCACTTGCGCAGGGCCGGACGCAGCGAGCCGGAGGAGAGCGGCCTGGGCCTGCTGGTTCAAAGGGTCGAAGGCGATCGCGAGACGATACCAGGCGCGTGCTTCGGGGAAGTACCCGGCCGACTCGCAGTCCTGGGCAAGCCGGCAACAGACAATCGGCCTGGGTTCCCGATTCGTGGCCAGGTTGGTCAGATGGTCGCGGAGCACGCGCTGGGCTTCGGCGCGACGCGCGAAAGGCTCCGCCGCGGCCCGATCGCCGACGACTCTCAGCGCCTGGGCAAGCCCGTAGAGGGTCTCGCCATGGTTCGGCTCGGCGGCGTAGGACAGGCGAAAACAACGGACGGCCTCCGGGCCATCGTTGCGGTTCAACGCCAGATGTCCGCGGAGACGAGCGAGCTTCGGATGATCGAGCGGACCCTCGGCAAGAAGCCGGCCCACCACCTCCATGTCCCCCCGATCAAATTCGATCTCGGCCCGGGAGGCCCTGGCGTCCGGGTCGGATTCGGGCAGCTTGGCGAGGCAATCCTTGGCCCGGTCAAACCAGCCAAGCTGGCGATAGACCCGGGCCAGTCCCAGCCTCGACAATCGGTCGTCCGGGTCGTTCTCGACGAAACGTTCCAGGGTGGGCCGCAGCTTGGCGGGCTCGTTGATCTGTTCTTGACGGGCGATGCACCAGTGGTCGACCAGGTCGAAGGTCAATGGTCCCTGCGCGGCCAAGGCGGCGAACTGCTCGAGCAGTTCGCGCCGACGCCCCTGCGTGCCGTAGAGGAAGACGAGCGATCGCCGGGCCTCCGCAAGCTTGGGATCGAGTCGCAAGGCGAGGTGAAGTGCTTCTTCCATGGGGCGGGCGCGAAACCTGCCTAGCTCGGCGCGGCTGGTGACGAGTGCCACCTGGGCCGCCAGCGGCCCGTCCCGGGAGATCCGCGCGAGATAGCAAGATGCGGCATCAGGTTCGTTGAGGCTGGTCGCCACCACCGCGCGGAGCAGCCAATCTTCGGGAGTCGGATCGGTCAGACGGCTCAGTACGGCCTCGGCTTCCTTCCAACGCCCCTGCTGCGCCGCCTTTCTGGCCTCCTGCCGGAGCACCTCGCTGTTCCCACCCGCTCGGAGTCGGAGTGTGAAGCCGGCAGCCAGGAGTGCCGACGCCACGGCGAGGAAGATCGCCAGAGCCTTCAATCGTCCCCCGCGCCGTGAGGAACCTGTGACAAGCCTGCCCTTGGCGGACATGAGTCGGTCCGGGAGGAAGGGAAGTCGTAAACAAACGCGGCGTCCCGGCCTCGCGACCAGGACGCCGCCCACGAAACTTCAGGAATCACCAGAATCAATAAGAGTCGGAGCTGACGATTTCGCCTCCATTGCGGGTGCCCAGCTTCTGCCAGACGCCGACCCTTGTACCCGGGGCGAGAACCCAGAACGGTGCGCTGGAGGGGACGTCACCCTGGGGAACACTGGTCATGCCGAGCGGGGCGCCCGGAGATGTCTGCGTATTCTGCCAGGAATCGATCGATTCCTTGATGAACCGGACCGAGCCGTCGCAGAACGCGACATTCGCCCCGCCTGGATGGTTGCTCGAGGCCGCGACGACGACATTCGAAGGGCCCGTTCCATCGGCGTCTCCATAAGGGACCTTTTTCTGGGGATTGATCGGCCAGAATGTGGTGAAGATCGTGTCGCCATAGTTGCCCGATGTCCACCAGTGCCAGCAGTGCTGGTCGGTCGAGTTCTCGATGAGGCGGGTGTGCTCGGCAAACATGATCGTGTTGCTGGTCCCGTCCGTGATCGCGGGAATCTTGGTCACGCTGTACGAGTAAAAGACGCCGTTCTGACCCTGCGGCCCCGTGGTGCCGAACTGGTAGTTGAGCCAGGCGCCGGCGCAACCCGCGTAGCTGCTGTACCTCATCACCTCGGGTATGCCAGTTCCCCCTGCGGATCCGATCAGATCGTAGCCGCTGGCGTAGGTGTAAGGCGACTCGACACCGGCATCGGATGGGCACCAGATGATCGACAACCCGGTGGCGTTGATCGTGCTGTTCTCGCGGTCATAGACGTTGAGGTTGAAGTTCATCGCGTTGAAGAGCGCGTTCTGCTCGGTGTACTGCGTCAGGGGAAGCATCGGGCCGTAGCTGGTCCAGAGGCCGCCGACATCCCCGGAGATCTGGTCGAGCAACCCCATCGGGAAGCAGTCGAGAGCGGTCTGGTAATTGTGGGCCGCGAGCGCCAGTTGCTTGAGGTTGTTCGTGCACTGGGCACGGCGCGCCGCCTCGCGGGCGGACTGGACAGCGGGAAGTAGCAGCGAGATCAGGACCGCGATGATCGCGATCACCACCAGCAATTCGATCAGCGTGAAACCGGGACGACGTTTAACGATGACGCCTTCTTGCATGTGCCAACCTTTCCGAAAAACCTGGTCGTGAGGAAAAAGATAAAGATGCACGGGGGATCACCCTCTCGAATCGGAAACGTGGGAAAGAGACCTCGGTCAGGGCTTGGCGACTGGTTGTTGAGTCCGATCCTTGATCGATCTTGGAATCGTCTTACCCAGTTGCTTCTTGGCCGAGTCGGACAACGTGTCTACCTGTTTTGGTATGGTCGGTGATGCCTCGTTGGACGGAGCGGGTGTCGAGTCGCAACCCACCAAGCCCGTGACAACGACAGCGACGGCAAAGAAACCAACCGCGGCGGACTTTTTGTAAAACGTGATCAAGGCATTGCCCTCTTCTCTGAGTGCCCGAGTGCGAGCTGCACCCGCAAGTCTGAAAACATTAAGACTTCCTCGACCGTGATATACGACAAGGCGACGAGAATTCCCAAGCCGTAGAAACGACTTTGCTCCACGGAACCTGGCCAGATATACCACCAAACAAGGTCAGCCGGCCGACCGTGGGCGGCTGTCCCTTAATCCACACTCCAGTACTAAATAATTAGAAGAGACTGAGAGCTTGTTCTAACACTGGACAGGAGGCTGACCACTTCCGAACGAACAGATTAGGAGAGATAGTAATCAGTTCGTATTGGACATGTTGTCACTGCTTTCAAAGTCGAGCATCATGATGTAGAGGACACGGCGACTTCGTCAAGAGGCTACCGAAAAATCCTTTCGGAATCCTGGAGCGCCCAGGCGACACACGGCCGATCCACCACCGCGACCTTGAAGTAAAGGCTGTCCGCGATTGACCGGATCGACCCGGCTTACTGACAATCAAGGTACTGGGAGAAGTCGGGAATTCAAGGCTCTTGACCGATATCGACCGCGTTCCCGGCCCGACCATCGAAAGCAGAAACCAATCGGCGACCGATGACCATTAACACGATCGAGACCGTACTCCCTTCGATCGAATCGACGACTGCCGATATTATTTCTCCAGACTGACTGAGGTCGGCCTGGTTACTACAGCGCCGGTCTCGTGGATCCCGTAGGCCCAACGCTTGAAAAGGAGGATCGCAAGTTGACGGCCACTCAAAGGTGGGGCAGGGCGAATTCCAACGTGGTAACTACCATACTGATGACGAGCATCAGCATTGTGGCAGGCTGTGGTAAACCCACTGTCCCGCTCGCTGCGCCAGTGAGCCCTGCCAAAGCCGTCCCCGATCACCAGGCAACACTCAAGAATCGCATTGTCGCGTTTTGCGGCGATTGCCACGGTTTTCCCTCACCCGAGTTGTTTCCCAAGCCGAACTGGGATGCGGAAGTCCGACGCGGTTTCGGTTTCTATGCCAGTTCCGATCGCAAGCTCGATCCACCTCCGATCGAGGACGTGATTTCCTATTACGAAGCCGCTGCGCCGGATCGTCTGCCGATCATCCCTCGGACACCGGACGGTCCAGGACCGACGCGGCCGCTGGTACGCGTCGAAATTGCGGGACCCTACCAGAACGAGGCGCCCTCGATCGCGAACATCGCCCTCGTTCACCTCACTCACCCGAAGCTTCCCGACATTCTCGCCTGCGACATGGCCGGCGGTACGCTGCTGATCCACAAGGCCGGCCGCCAGGATGACCCAGCGACCGTCCTGGCGGCCGACCTGGCGCATCCGGCCCACGCCGCAGTGACCGACCTGGACCACGACGGGATCCTCGATATTCTGGTCGCCGATCTCGGCAGTCCGGTTCCCTCCGACGACCGTCTGGGCCGGGTTCTCTGGCTCAAGGGACGGAAAGCCGGCGGCTACGAGACCCGGATTGTCCTTTCTCGCCTGGGACGCGTGTGCGACGTGGAACCTGCCGATTTTGACGGCGATGGCGACCTTGACCTCGTTGTCGCCGTCTTCGGCTGGCACGTGGCCGGAGAGATCCTCCTGCTGGAGCAGCGCAAGTCCGCGGACGGCTCGGTCGAGTTCGTCCGCAAAACGCTCGACGATCGCCACGGCACGATCCACGTCCCGGTGGTTGACCTGAATCGGGACGGCCGACCGGACTTCGTGGCGCTGATCGCGCAGGAATTCGAGTCGGTCGTTGCGTTCCTGAGCGAAGGCGGCGGAAAGTTTGTGAAACGAACGCTCTTCACCGCGCCCAACCCCGCATTCGGCAGCAGCGGGCTGCAAATGATCGATCTCGATCGTGATGGCGATCTCGACGCCGTGCTCTCCAATGGGGACGTGTATGACTCGCCCCTGATCAAGCCCTACCACGGAGTCTCGTGGCTCGAGAACCAGGGGCCGGAGCAACCGTTCGTCCGCCACGCGATTGGACCCATCTATGGCGCTCACCGCGCGCTGGCCGGAGACATGGACGGTGATGGTGATCTGGACATCGTGGCCACGAGTTTCCTGGGCGAACCGTATTACGGCGCGATGCGCAAAGCTGTGGAAGCCGACGCCGTGATTCTTTTCGAGCAGACCAAACCCGGAGAGTTTCGCCGTCACGCTCTGGAACGAGAGACCTGCGACTATCCCACAGTCGCTCTTGGCGATGTCGACGGCGACGGAAAGCTCGACATCGTGGCGGGCCGATTCCGCAACTTTCGATTCGACGGGTCAGCCGCACCCACGGCCGCTGGCGACCGAGCCCTTGCGCCGGTCGTGATCTGGAAATGATGCTCAGGGGTGATGAGGACGGGTCTCATACTCTCGCATCGGGATAATCACACAGGAGAAACGCTCGTGCGGGGATCGAAAAACGTGGGCGGTGACTCCGCCGCAGCGTCGAGGCTCTGCTGTTGCTGCTGCTCGGTCAGTTCAAAGGGCATGGTCTGGTATCCGAACGAGGAATCGAGACCGGCTTTCCCCTCCAGCAAGCATGACCGATCACGCCGGCTGGCCCAGAGGAGCGACGAGGCAGTCGGCTTCCCGCCGCCGACATTGTGGAGCGAGAGGGGGGTCACCTGCGCAGATTCGGCATGGGTCAGGTATAATAATAATTATTGGTATTTTCTGTTATATCATGTTAGAGCCGAGATAAACCAGGAGGAGAGTTCCGGCATGAATATTTCGCTGACCAAAGAGTTTGAGCACTACATCACCCAGAAGGTTGAAAGCGGCATGTATCATTCGGCCAGCGAGGTCATCCGCGATGGATTACGGCTGATGAAAGCATGCGACGAGCTGCATCAGAGCAAGCTCGCGGAACTTCGCAAGGAGATCGCCATCGGCGGTTCGTCCGTCCGGCATCAGTCAGACGAATTCTAAGGGGCCGGGGTTGCCGGCGGTTTTCGCGGCCTTGACTTCCGAGACGGCATCCTCGACAACCAGGCAGATGATCAGATCAAGCCCCAGGCGCGGCGCAGCGTCGACGAAGATGGCCGGGGAACTCCACAGGTCTACTCGGCGCCGATATGTTCGCCCTTCTCGGCGACCGAGCGCTTCATGAGTGGCACGAGGAAGATGAGCCCGACGGCAAGGACGGCAAACAGCCAGAAGACGTCGAAATAGGCCAGCGAGACGGCCTGCTGCTGGCGGAGGTCATCGAGCGCCTGCAAGGTCATCTGCTGCGACCCGGCCGGGTCGCCGGTCTGCTGGAAGAAGAAGGCACGGCCCTGCTCGGAGAAGGAGCTCACCAGGGGGTTGAACGGATCGAGGAACTCGCCCACACGGGACACGTGAAACTGCTCGCGACGCGTCACGACCGTCTGGGCCATCGACGTGCCGACGCTGCCCCCTTCGTTGCGCAGCAGCGCCAACAGCCCGACCGCCGCCCCGCGCAGATGCATTGGAGTGTATTTGAATGCGGCCACGTTGATCGAAACGAAGATCATCGACAGGCCGACGATCAGCACCACCCGCGGCCAGATCACCTGACACGGGCTGATGTACAGGTTCATCAGGGCCATCCAGTAGTTCCCGGCCGCCATGATCAGCAGGCCGCCGGCGATCAACCAGCGAGCATCCACGCCCCGGCCGATGAGAGTGCCGACGGCCATCAACCCCATGATGGAGAAAATGCCCGATGGCGACTGCACCAGCCCGGAGACATAGGCGTCGTAGCCGAACAGGGACTGGAGCAAGCCCGGCAGGGACGTGCTGGCGCCGTAGAGGACACCGTAGGCGCAGAAGATGATGATGCAGCAGGCCGCGAAATTCCGCTCGCCCAGCGGCCGGAAGTTGACCACCGGGTTGGCGATTCGCATCTCCCGGAAGATCAGGCTGACCAGGCCCGAGCACGAACAGGATGAAGAGCGTCTGCACCCGCCAGAACGGGTCGTTGTACCAGTCCCACTCCTGCCCCTTGCTGAGCATCACTTCCCAGCTCGACATGATCAGGATGAGCAGCCCCAGGCCGATGTAGTCGAAATTCAGCGGCCGCCGCCGCAGCTCGGCCCGCTCCTTCTTGAGGTAATCCGGGTCTTCGACCAGGAAGTAAGACGCCAGGAAGCCGAGCGCGCCGACTGGGATGTTGATGTAAAAGATCCACCGCCAGTCGTAGTTGACTGTGAGATAGCCCCCCAGCGTCGGGCCGACGACCGGCGCCAGCAAGGCCGCGATGCCGAACATCGTCTGGGCGGCGCCCTGTTTCTCGGGCGGGAAGCTGTCCAGCAGGATCGCCTGGCTGGAGGGCTGGAGTCCGCCGCCGCCCAGGCCCTGGATCACCCGGAACAGGATCAGTTGCTCGAGGCTGGTTGCCATGCCGCAGAGCCCCGAGGCGATGGTGAAGACGGCAATCGAGATGCAGAAAGTAGTTGCGGCGGCCGAGGTGGGCCGACAGCCAGCCGGTGATCGGCAGGATGGTGGCGTTGGCGGCCAGGTAGCTGGTGATGACCCACTCGCTGTCGACGTTCGAGGCCGACAGGCCGCCGGCGATGTATCGCAGAGCGACGTTGGCGATGGTGGTGTCCAGCACCTCCATGAACGTGGGGACGACCACCGCGGCTGCGACGAACCAGGGATTGATCGCCGGGCGGCTTGCCGCGGTTGGCGTCAGCGCCACGTTGCTCATTCGGGGCCTCCTCAACAAGAGCAAGGAGAATGATCATCGATAACTCTCGGACCGCGCCACCGTCATCCCTTACGGCCCGCCCGAGCCTCCGGTTCATGGGACATTGGTTTGCAAGGCTTCCGGGGAGGAGGATGCGGTGGGCCCTGGCGGAAGCTGGCGAAGCGGCTGCAAGACCTCTCCGGCGTGCGGCCCAGCGGCCGGTTCCTTGTAGTAGACGTACGGGACGACCGAGAGACCGACGAACAAGGGGCTCTTGTCGGGGTCGTAGTCAGTCAGCTCGACCCGGACCGGCAGCCGCTGGACGATCTTCACGAAGTTGCCGGTGGCGTTCTGCGGCGGCAACAGGGCCAGGGTCTGACCGGTCCCCATGGTGAAGCCGGTGATGCGGCCCTCGTACTCTCGGCGGCTGCCGTACATGTCCACCTCGCAGCGCACTCGCTGGCCGATGCGCAGGTCCGCAAGCTGCGTCTCCTTGAAGTTGGCGTCGATCCAGATCTCGCGTGAGCGAGCGGACGGCCATCAGGCTCTGCCCCACCGGAAACGTTGTTGCCGGGGTTGACGTTGCGGCGGGTCACCACGCCGTCGATCTCGCTGACGATGTCGCAGTAGCGGAGGTTCAGCTCCGCCTGGGCGAGGTCCCGCTCAGCCTCCTTGCGCTTGGCGACGGCCTGACGGACCGCCGGCGCCCCCGGCACGATTCGCTCCATGATCCGATCGATGTTTCCCTCCTTGTCCCGGCTGATGAATTCGTCGATTGCCTGCTTGGGCGTCCGGGTTGTGGAGGTCAGCGGCAGACCAACCTGCGCGATGCTCTGGACGAGCTCGGCGAGTGCCTGGCGGACACCGGAGAAGCTCTGGTTGAGGTCGACGGGGACGTCGGACAACTCCCCCTTCTCGGGGCGCGGCGGCAGGCCGAGGATGACCCGCGTCTCGTACACCTCTTCCAGCGCCTGATGGGCCAGGGCATTCGCCACATGCTCGGCCTCGCGACGCTGATCGAACTCCTCCCTCGCGATCGCACCGCGGCTGAAGAGTGCCTGCGCCCTGTTGAGATCGGCGCTGGCGCGCTCGAGGGTCGCCTCCTTGCTCTTCAGGGCCGCCACCCGTGCCCTCAGGAGAGCGATCTGGTTATCGACCTGTTCGATCGCCGTCTGGAGCTTCCACCTCTGGCTGCGGGCCAAGCCCAGGATGGCTCGAACCTGGGCCTCGGCGGCTTGCTGGTCGGCCTCGGCGTTGGCCACCGCCGCTTTCTTGATGTCGACTTGCACCTGGTTCGGTTCACGGTCGAGCTGGACCAGCAAGTCCCCCTTCTTCACGCGATAATTGTCATCCACCAGGATCCGGCTGACCTGGCCAGCGACCCGGGGAGCCACGAACGTCACATGGCCGTTGACGTAGGCGTCATCGGTTGAGACGGTATTCAGCATCGTCATCACCACGGGGTAGAGGAAATACCCAGCCACGACGAGGCTGAGGATGATCCCGTGGATGAGCAACCATCTCCGCCCGCGATGCGCCGCCGGGCCCGCGGGCGACGCGGCAGAAAGATCGCCGCTCGCTGGCCCCGCGACGCGGAGATCGGGATGGGCGGGCCGCTCGGCCTGGGGGGCACGCGGGCCATCCCGCACCTCGGCCGGCACGGATCCGGAAGCAGTCGGCCCCGCTCCGATCGCCGACTCCGGGCCTCGATCGCTCTCGCTCTCCATGTTGGTACTTCTCCTTGCCAGCAGGTCGGTACCAATAGCTCAAACCCAGCCGTCAGCCGCCGATCAGGCCCGTGGAACGCGAGATCCGGGGATAACATCCAGGTATCGCGAGCCCCGGTAGCTCCGCCACGGGCGACGCTGCAGAGAACCACCCACGAACACGCACCAAGCCTCTTGCACGGTCGAGCACCCGATCCGAAGCCTGTGCCAGGTCCAGAGTCATTCCCGCTCCGCAATGGTCCCAGAAAGGATTTCCCGAGATACGCTAATCGATCCGCCAGACGGTCGCAAGCAAATTACCAGCCGATCGCCGCCTCGCTCGGGCGCCGAGGCCAGGTCCACGGCCGGCCAATCTGCGCAGGCGGCCGTGAGCTGATCGTTTCCGAATGTGCTGGTGATCATCAATTGCGATGTGCCGCGGATGCTTGAGTCTGGATCTGGCATGGCGCCGTGATAGGCCACACTTGTGGATCTTTTTGATCTCAGCCGTTCGGCTCGGGACTCCTGACCCCGCCCGACTGCTGACTCAACTGTTCGGCTCGGGTCTCCTGACCCCGCCGTCTGCTCGTCCCATGCCTGGGTCGGGATGGGAGATCTACGGTCGGGTCTCTGGCAAGGTCTGGAGACCTTGCCAGAATTCGGTTCGGGATTGCGACGAGATCGGGAAGTTATTTCCGGACTGCTCTTGCCGCTCAAACGATCTGGTACTGGGCGCCCGCGTTCAGCCTTGTCAGGATTGAACGATGAGGAGGACGTGGACGTGGACGAGAGTGGCATTGAATCCGCTCGAATGAGGCTTCGCCGGAGCCGCCGATCGGCCCGAGCGACCATCGCGCTGGCGATGGTTTGCGTGATTGCCGCGCTCGTCGCGTCGTATCGCTCGTGGTACCAGGAAGCGGCCGATTCATCACCACGACTGGCGCTGAGCCAGCCGTCCCAGGTGGCCCAGCCGCCCAGGCCGCCGCCGGTCGAGCCCCTCACCGCGGTCGAGTCGTATGAGCTCAGTCTCGCCGCCAAGGCACGCTGGCCAGCCCCCGCGGCCGAGGGGCGCAAGCTGCTTCAGGCGCTCGCGAACTCCGCCGCGGTCGTGCGCCCCATCCGCGCCGGCATCTTTAACCAGAAGTCTTGCTGCGATGAGCCCGAGCCGCTCATTCACATACTGGGGTCCGTCCCTTCGTGCACCTGGGAGATCCTCAGCCCCGAAGACGTGCGGTCCAGCTCCAATAGCCTCTCGCGTTTCGACGTGCTCATCTTTCCGGGTGGCCGTGCCCACAAGCAGGCTGATGCGTTGGGCGAGGAAGGCCGCCGGGCCGTTAAAGACTTCATCCGCTCCGGCGGCGGTTACATTGGAATCTGCGCCGGCGCGTTCCTCGCCTCGGCCCAGTACGAGTGGAGTCTCGGCTTCGTCAACACACGCACGTTGCACGACGATCGAGAGATGCCCGGCATCGGAATCCGCTCGATGGCCGACCGCGGCCCCGGCTCGGTCCAGATCGAGCTGACACCCGAGGGCCGGTCGATCTTCGGCGACCGATCGGGGCCACTCGAGATCTCGTTTTCCGGCGGTCCGGTCTTTCCCGGCCCGATGCGCGACGACCTCCCGCCGTGCATCCCGCTGGCGCACTATAGCACCGAACTCGCCAACTATACCCCCCAGCGCGGAACCATGATCGGCACCCCCGCAATCTTCGCGACCACGTTCGGCGCCGGCCGTGTCATCTCGATCAGCCCCCATCCCGAAACCACAAAGGGCGCCGAATTTCTGGTAAAACTCGCCATCCTTGCGACCGCACGAACGCGCGCGAATGAGCCTCAGCCCCACCCGCAGGCTGCACCCGCGCCCGCAACACGTTAGACACCGACAATGAATCAATTGACCGCGCCAACCAATTAATGTTTGAGTTCGGTAGTGGCGAGGACGGCCTTGACTATTGAGATGCCGGGGACGAGTCAGCCGAACCGGAAGACGGTTCCCCCAGTAACCCCCTCGCATCTGTCGATTCAGGAGCCCTCGTGGCCGTGGATTTCGCTCACTTGTTCCAGCTCGCCGGGTTTCTGAGTCGGGAACGATAGGACCTGACCTTGAGGAAGGGGGGCGATCGGGTATTCGGGGAAACAACGAGTCTATAGCAAGCTTACCGGGATATCTTCGAGCCCGGGAGGGGTGGTCGTGAATAGCCAGGGTCGTGAGACCCTGGAAATCCCGGAGACAGCGAACCTCACAAGCCCCAACGGGGTGGCAGTGACAGTAGGACTGCCCCCCGTCGGAGCTGGCCGAAGGGAGGTGGGACTCGCCTCATACCAGGGGCTTACGCCCACTGGCTATTCACGGCCGCCCCGTCGGGGCTGAAGTCCAAGTCCACTCGGTAGCTTTGCTACTGTCTCGAAATAACGAAGAATTTGGGTAGGCCGTATTCCGCTTTGATCCATGTATGTGCCGGGCCGGATATGGAATTCGATGGACACGGTTTGTACACCATCAGGCCGGCTTGCATCCGGCCCACTCCCGACTGACCGCATGATGCAGCATCTCAGCGACTCTCTAGATTTGTGCAAAGCTTCATCTATTGTTGAGACTTTACACTCGGGCTTTGCGTATCAGAGAATTGCAATGGGCGAACTAGCATAGATACTTTACATGGGAACAGGTATAGGATCCGCTGTGCGAACCGTAATGGGGCAAGATCGGAGTCCCTCGGAGCGAAATCTGCGGGGCCATGAAAGGGGATAGTTGCCTGCGCAGGCAGTGTCCATGCGGTTACCACGATTTTCAGTTGCAGCGCTCTGATTGGCAACCGCTCTTATCGTTACCGACCTCACCCTGCTCCACTGGGCCATCATTGAGACAGTGTGGGGCAATGCGTGGCACGCGGTTGTCCCTTCGGCACGAGCTCTTGGGTGCAGGCGATCGCCGTGCGGCCGGGGCTGGACGTCACCCTACGCAATCCATGCCGGCCTCGCAAGAAAACGAACTCTCAGTATCGTCGCTTTTGCTTTTCCCCATCGGGCGTCGCCAGATCGGACCGGGAAGACCCCACACCAAACTCCATAAGTTACTGCCTTCTAGTGGTTTACGAGAATAGCTCCAACCGGTTCCGAGAGATTTTGTACGTGGCCCTTTTGTCTTTCTGGTATTACTCGTACTGCCTGAATCGATACGTGGAACGGCATAGTTCCCTGTCCATGCTCATGAAGGTTACAAGGTCAAAGATGCACCGGGTGAAGAGCGACAAGGACCTGGAAACTCGCATCGCGTCTCGTGAGTCGACCGGATGGCGCTGGCGAAGTTTGGCACTGGGGGCAGTGTTATTCGGGTCCGTGTGCTTGGTTTATCTGCCGGCACTCGGTTGCGGATTTATCTGGGACGATGACTCGTATGTTGTTGATAATCGGTCGATTCAAGCTCGGGACGGGCTGGCCAAGATCTGGTTTGACAGGCGAGCGAACATTCAGTACTACCCGCTTGTTTATTCCTCGTTTTGGGTGGAGTACAGGCTCTGGGGATTGAGCCCGAGCGGCTACCACATGGTCAACGTGGCCATACATGCTATTATGACAGTTTTTCTCTGGCGCCTGCTGGTCGCCTTGGACGTTCCCGGGGCGTGGCTGGCGGCGGCCGTGTTTGGGATACATCCTGTTCACGTCGAGTCGGTTGCCTGGATCACCGAGCGCAAGAACCTCCTCTCGGGGCTCTGCTATATCCTGGCACTGAGACTCGTCCTGCCGCTGTTCGGCCTGATCCGAGAACCTCCCTCGCGACGATTCTTGATCAACCGTTATCTGATCGCGACACTGCTCTTTATTGGCGCTTTACTGAGCAAGTCGGTCACGTGCACGCTACCTGCCGCCTGCCTTCTCATCGTTTACTGGAAACGGGGCCGCGTCACCTGGCGCGAAGTCGGGCTGATGATCCCCTGGTTCATCCTCGGGGCCGCTTCGGGGGCCCAGACGGCTTGGTTGGAACAAACACACGTGGGCGCCAGGGGGGCGGCATTCGCCTGGACGCCCCTGCAGCGTTGTTGGATCGCGGGGAACGCATTGTGGTTCTACCTGGGAAAACTGGTTTGGCCCCACCCCCTGATCTTCTCCTATCCACGCTGGTCCATCGACATTCACCACTGGACTGACTGGATTGCTCCGATCGGCGCCGCGCTTCTGCCGATCGGGCTCTGGCTCGCCCGCGGCCAGATCGGCCGTGGCCCGTTGGTCGCGACCCTGTTCTTCGGAGGCACGCTTCTTCCCGCGTTGGGGTTCTTCAATGTGTATCCGATGCGGTACTCGTTCGTTGCCGATCACTTTCAGTATCTGGCAAGTCTCGGGCCGATCGTTCTGGGCGTAGGTGGAACGATGACGATACTCTCTCGGTGGCCCTCACAAGTGCGTCGGTTGTCGCTCGGATGGGTCATGGTGCTGCTTCTCCTGGGCGTAACAACGTGGCGTCAGCAGGCGAGTTACCGCGATGCTGAGTCATTGTGGTCGGACGTTCTGGCGAAGAATCCCTCCAGCTACCTGGCTCACAATCACCTGGGGAAGATCCGTGCCTATCAAGGCCGCTATTCGGAAGCCACCGACCACTTTCGTGCATCACTCGCGCTCGAGACCGATGATTCGGAATCTCATACGGATTTCACCGCTCTGGGGATGAGCTTGGCCCGTCAGGGGAAAATCGCCGAGGCAAATGAGTGCCTTGGAGAGGCGCTCCGACGTGAGCCGAACGATTGGGCAGCCCTTCATGAACTGGCGATACTCGCTGGTCGGCAACTTCGTCACAAGGAAGCCATCGAGCTTTTCCGACGCGTCTTGTCGATTCACTCTGACGATCCGGTCGTACTGGTCAATCTAGGCAATGCCCTTGCAGCCGACGGAGACCTGGCTGCAGCGACCATCGAATACCGGAAGGCTCTCACGATCAGCCCGGGCGATGTCGGCGCAAGATTGGCGCTCGCCAGGGCATTGACTCGGGGGAAACGGTTTCACGAGGCGGATCAGTTGTACCGCGAAATCCTCGAGCAAAGAGGAAAGAACTAGCCCGGCGTCTGATCTGGGGCAGTAAAAGGGGGGCATCACTGGTATTGGCAACCGGCAGGTCCAAGTCATGCGGACTTTGCCAATCAGAGCGTTGCCTGTCCTTGCAACAGAGTGACCACGGGAAGAGCGGCAGGCGTACATCGCGGCCTGGCCCAACCGACGCCTCCGGCGGCGATCAGAGCGGGGAAAGCCGTGGTCTCCGGGGTTGCCCGAGAGTGGATGGCCTCTTCTGCTCTCTTCCTGGTGCCGTCTGTCGTCATGTTCGTACTACATGACCCCCTCGGAATGACAGATGCGTTCCAAATGGGTGATTGAGTTTCGGCCGACTACAACGGGATGACATTTCCCACTCTTTTTTTGGGAAGCTTGGCGTTTGTCGTCTATGCTCTTGCCCTGCCGATCGTGAAAGGCTCAGGCTGGAGATGGGTCCTGCTAAGAGTCATGTTCCTGCTTTGCTTCTGGGCAGTTTTCATTCTGGCAACGAGCTACTTGAGCCTTCTACCTGGGCGAACGCCTGAACTATCCCTTGAGCTGTGTGTACGTACTTTGCCAGAGCGTCAGTCAACCGCTTGAAGACGCCCTCCCACTCACCCCAGGCGGTCTGGCGGAAGAGACGCATGCTGGGATACCAGGGGCTATCGTCGCGGTCCAGCAGCCAGCGCCAATCAGGGAACAACGGCAGTACCACCCACACCGGAAGGCCCATGGCCCCGGCAACGTGCGCCACAGCCGTGTCGACTGTGATCACCAGGTCGAGATTGCTCATCAGCGCTGCCGTATCCGCGAAATCCACCAACTCGTCGGCCGGATCGAGCACCTCCATGCGGTCCGCCAGTTCGGATAACTGTTCACGGCCAGGGCCCTTTTGCAGACTGACCAGCCGGACGCCTGAAATACCGGCCAGCGGCGTGAAGCTACGCAAAGGCACGGAACGCCTGTGGTCAAGTGCGTGTTGCTGGTTTCCCTGCCATGCTATACCCACCTTGATGCTCTCGATGACTCCCAGTCGCTGCTGCCATCGAGTGCGCAGATCGGGGTCAGCCGACAGGTAGGGGATGTTTGCTGGAATGGTGGCCAGAGTTGTTCCAAAGACCCATGGCAAACTCAAGAGCGAAGACTGAACCTGAAAACTGGGTGGCTCGCCGACTTCGGTCACCAGACGGTCGATTCCGGCGCAGGTGGCCAGCAGGCGGTGCAGGGACCCCGGACACTGGACCAACACGGTGGCACCCGTCTGCTTGACACTCGGAGCATAGCGAACGAACTGAAGCGTATCACCCAGGCCTTGCTCCGCGAACAGCAGGATGGTCTGGCCCTGGAGACTGGATCCGTCCCAGCGCGGTTCCTCGAAAGCAGGTAATGAAAGGTCTCGACGCTTCCAGCGCCACTCGTGCTCGGGCCACCCTTCAGTGAAATCACCCTGGAGGAACGAAAAGTAAGCCACGGTCACATGGGCTTCGGCGTAGTCTGGTTCATGACGCAGGGCCTCCCGGCAACAGGCCAGTGCGTCCTTCAGTCTTCCCAGCTCGGCGAAGGCGACCCCGAGGTTGTTGTGGGCAAGGGCATAATTCGGCTTGAGCCTCAAAGCCTGTTGGAAGTAGGCCACAGCCTCTCTTTGCATTCCCTGCTGAAGCAGGGCCGCGCCCAGGTTGCAGTATGCTTCGGCACAGTCTGGTTTGAAATGCAGCGTCTGGGGGTGGCCATCGATTGCTTCCGTCAGACTTACAATGCTCGCCAGCGCCAATCCCAGGTTGTGGCGTGCTTCCGCGTAGTTTCGCTTGAGCCGAAGCGCTTGCTGGAAGCACGCCACGGCAGCCGTCGGATTTCCCTGCAAATGGAGTACGGTTCCCAGGTTGCAATGCGCTTCAGCAATGTCCGGTTTGAAACGCAGGGCCTGGAGGTAGCTGTTCACGGCTTCATCCAACTTTCCCTGTTTTCGCAGGGCGTTCGCCAGGTTGTTGTGCGCCTCGGCATGATCGGGCTTGAGGCGCAAGGCTTCTTCATAGCACATCACGGCCTCGGCCAGCTTCTCTTGCTTGGCAAACGCCATTCCCAGGTTGCAATGCGCTTCGGCAAAATCGGGTTTGAGGCGTAAAGCCTGGCTTAGGTACTCGATGGCCAGATCACTACGGCCCGCCTGGTGGGTGAGCAATCCCAGCAAGTGGAGTGCGCGGACATCCTGGGGTTCCACCCGCAAAACTTGACGGTAGAGCTGTTCTGCCTGCGGCAGTTGCCCCGCTCGATGATGTTGCACGGCCGAATCGAAGGCTTGATCGATTGTGAGCATACGTTAATATCAGGAATAGTGGGTGGTGCGGATCAAGGGCCGCCTCCGAGCCAGCCCACAGCGCACTGTGCCGTGTATGCCGGCCATGCTGACCCTGATCGCGTAGCCGCTGGGCCCTTTGGGACGGACGTTATGAGAGCCAGGACAAGTTGTCAAGGCCGGTAGTCGAACTGGAGAAATAGGGGGCTACCCCCTCGGTCGGAGCACGAGCCGCGCTCAGGTCAAGTGATAGGACTGACAGGCAGTGCACTCGAAAAAAAGCCGGAACCCTCTTGATATCTACGGGATGACCAGTACGATAAGGTCAGTTGGTACGCCTCTTCCCGTAGGAGAGAGATCACCATGGCGGATGTTCTGCCCACGGGCCGCGAGCTCGAGGCTTTGAAAGTTCTCTGGCAGCGCGGCAAGGCCACGGTTCGCGAGATCTACCAGGAGATGAAACCGCGTGACGGCGAAGGGGAGCTCGCGTATACGACCGTGCTCAGCCTGCTCCAGACGATGGAGCAGAAAGGGCTTGTGGGGCACGAGTCGGCGGGCAAGGCCTATCTCTACTCCGCCGTGGCCCAGCGCGACAGTACCTTTCGCATCCTCGCCGGCAGTTTTCTTGACCAGGTCTTTGACGGTGCCCTTGGCGAATACGTGGCCAGGGCCCTGCAATCGCGCCGGCCATCGCTTGCCGAACTCGAACAGATTGAGCGGATGATCGCCGAGGCCAAGAAGCGCGGCCGTCCTCCAGCGGAGACGAAAAAAGGAGGAGCGCGATGACAACCGAGTGGATCGGCCGCTTTGCTCTCTGGCTGGCTGACTTGTTCTTCGTCTCGTCCTTGCTGCTCGTCATCGCCCTCGTGGCGTTTGCGTTCCTGCGTCAGCCGGCGCGGCGGATGACGGTGGGACGAGCGGCAGCTCTGGGCCTTGCCGGTCTGGTGATCTTGACGACGGTTCCCGGCTGGCCACGGCATTGCTGGCGCATCAACTGGCTTCCTCAACGAGAAGCGAGGATCACCACGTATACGCCGCGGTTTACAGTTCAGATTGCAGGTGCTCATGCTGCAATGGCGGACCCAAATCAGCCGCCCGTGACATCGGCTGTGAGCACGGCTGCGAACTCGGCACAGGTTGTATCACTACCGGAGAAGCCAAATCAGCAGAGGGCAGGGGTCGAGCCGGTTGCCGGGCCAGCATCCGTTTCGGTCTCATCATCACATGATGCTCTAAACTGGATCTCGCAGATCGTCGCGGCGTACATCACGGGCCTCCTCCTGAGCGCTGCCTGGCTGCTCCTCGGCGCGGTGCAAGCCGCACTCCTGTGCCGCCGCAGTCACCATGCGAACGAGAGGCTCAAGACGATTCTGCGCGTGCCTCTCCGAGGGCCACCGCGCACCGCGACTCCGACTGAGCAAACAGATCGCTCAGCCCGTCGCGATCGGCATTCTTCGGCCGACGATCTTGTTGCCCGAGCCGTTTGTCGTGCATGAACCGGAGGAGCGGATCAGAACGGCGCTGGCTCATGAACTGGCACACATCGGCAATGGCGATCTCTGGCTGCTGGCAATCTGCCGTTGCTTGCTGCCGCTCTACTACGCGCAACCGCTCTTCTGGCTACTCCGCCGGCAGGTCCGCCTCGACCAGGAAGTGCTGGCCGATGTTGCGGCGGCAAGCGCCGACCGGACACGGTATGCCGAGATCTTGCTCGGCTGGGCCAGGAGCATGACCGCCCGGCCCGCCGGTTCCACCCTCGCGGCGATCGGTCTCTGGGAGCGTCCGTCGCAGCTTCGCAGGCGCATCGCGATCTTGCTGGACGAGCGGTTTGCTATCGAGCCGTGCTCACCTCGTCGCTGGCGACTGGCCGTGTGGGGCATAGGTACCGCGCTCGTCATGGGCCTGTCGCTGGGATCGATCCGGCCGTCGGCCGGCGCCGGTCGAATCGAACCGGGCCGGGCCAGTACGGAGCCGGCCAGCGCCGAGGGCGGTGCCGTCGTTTTCCAGGGCCATGTGGTCGACCCCAACGGCAAGCCCTTCGCCGGAGCGAAAGTTTTCCTTCACGACTTCAAAGACACGATGGCTGGCACACCGCTGGAGCCCAGGGCAACGACGGGTGCTGATGGACGTTTCCGATTCATGGTCGAGAAGTCTCACTACGATCGCGTTGCGTTCGAGCCCTGGAAATACACGCCCGTTGTCGCCGTCGCCGCAGGCTTCGGCCTCGGTGTCTCCGATTCGGAGAAGCCGGATGCGAACCGCGATGTGACGGTCCTCCTGGCCCGTGATGATGTGCCGATCCGAGGTCGACTGATCGATCTCGAAGGAAGGCCCGTCGCTGCGCGCGGATTCGCGTCGAGCGCGTGGCGACATCCGCCAAGGGCGATCTCACAGCGTTCCTCACGGCGGCAAAAGCATCGAAAGTCAGGATCTACGAGCTTCGTGACAGGTACCTGAGCAGGGACCTCCAGTTCACCGACAGCTTCCACCCGATACCGACCGTGACCACGGATTCCGACGGCCGGTTCGTGGTGCGGGGAATCGGTCGTGAGCGCGAGGTGAGCTTGATGGTCGAAGGCTCGTCGATTCGCTGGACCGAGGTCTCGGCCCTGACCCGCCCCGGCCCGGCCATCAAGATTGTCGACCTCTGGCGAGCCAAGGACCCCTGGATCGAGACGTACCACGGCGCCGAGTTCACGCTGACGCTTCCGCCGAGCCGTCCGTACGTGGGATTCGTCCGCGACCGCGACACTGGCCGAGGAGTTCCGGGGGTCTCGATCGAGAGCTACCTCCTCGCCGATAACCCGATCAGCAATTACCGGCGAGTCAAGGCCCGGACCGATGAAGACGGGCACTTCCGGCTCGAGGGTATGCCGATCGGCACAGGCAACGAGGTCGTGCTGATGCCACCGGAGGACGAGCCCTACCTGGCCTCGCATCAGAAGTTGCGGTCGGAACCTGGGCTCAGACCGATCGCCGTGGACTTCGTCCTCAAGCGCGGAGTCTCGGCGCAGGGCAAGGTCACCAACAGGTCGGACGGCAAGCCCGTACGGGTGCTCTTGCGGTATGCGGCCGCGGCCGATAATCCCAACGTCGACCAGGCGCCCGGGTTCCGTGATCTCTTCTTCAACGGTGACTATTCCTTTGTGAGGAATACCGAGCCGGACGGAACGTACCGCATTCCTGTCCTGCCGGGCCGTGGAATGCTGGCTCTCGAGTACCGGGACATGGAGTCTTACCTCGTCGAGGATCCCGGGACGCGTAAGCCGGATCAAGCCCGGTTCGTTCCCTTCCTCTACGGCTACGATCAGTTCAGTGCCGAGATCGACGCGCGCGAAGATTCAGGGGTGATTCACGACTTTGCTCTCAATTTCGTCCCTTTCCGCAAGCTCAATGGTCAGATTCTTGATTCCGCCGGCTTGCCGCTGGCGGGTGCTCGCTACAACGGCATGAGAGAGTTCGACACGTGGACTATCGAGCCGCTCGAGACGAGCAACTTCACGATCGCCGGGTTGAAGAGACCGACGCCGCGGACCTTGCCGCGGCTGTTCAAGATCCGCGACCTCGATGCCCTGGGCTCGTTCTTCGTACCCGAAGACTCGCGGCCGGTGGCATTCGTCCACGAAGGCAAGCATCTGGCCGGCTTCACGGAAATCGGCTGGAGCACGCCCGACCCCGTCCAGGTCCGGCTCCAGCCCTGGGGCACCGTGACCGGGAGGCTGGTCGATGCCGACGGCCAGCCGCGCGTCAAGTTCGGCATCCAGCCCAAACTCCTGCTCAAGAACCGTGTCCGCAAGACACGAATCGACCACTACGAGCCGCGTGTGTTCACCGACGCCAACGGCATGTTCCAGGTCGATGGTTTCATTCCTGGCCAGCCGTATCGCCTGGTGTTTGAAAACGCCGACGGCAATGATACCAACCAGGGTGAGGATGTCGTCCCGCTGAAGCCGGGTGAGACCCGCGACCTGGGGCAGATCAAGGCCGTCATCCGGGGTGAGTCAAACTGAGTGTAAATCCCGCCAGACAAGTATGACATCTCTCTTTCCAAGCAGGAAAGCAGGAAAAAGACAGGCATCGCGCCCGAGATCGGCCCGCCGCTTTCCTCACGGAACGGCAGGCGATGCAGCCGCATGCCGGTCGCTGGTGGTCGAGCGGTGCGAACTCGGACATTCGGCCGCACGATCGGGAGATCCGCCGGACCGAGACATCCATTCGGGGTCAGTCCGAGTTCCAATTTAATTGGAACTCGGACTGACCCCGAGGGATGGCAGGTACCTCCTGATCCATTGCCTATCCGTTTCCTTGTGTGTCCATCTATCTATATTCTCTACGCGTGCAACGCGTTAGTAAACTGCTCTAGGGAGAAACGCTCGGCTGCGATCCGTTCTCTCGTCGGCGCATGACCCGAGCGCTCGGGAGGGAGAACAGGGCTCAGTGGGCAGGCGTTCCGACGTAGCCGTGCGTGACGCCGCTGGCGTCATTGTAAGAACCAACGATCTCGCCTTGCACGTTGATGGAAAAGACACCGGTATCGATCTTACCGGGGACGTCGATCGTCGCGTAGGCGCCGCTGCACCACGCGAAGCCATGCTGGTTGCCGTCCGTGTCGACGTAGAGTCCTACGATCTCGCCGCGGTTGTTGATTCCTTGGGCCACGGTGAGAACGGCGTCAGGCACGTCAAGCGACGTGTAGACCCCTTTGCTCCTCACGAAGCCGTGGCGGTTGCCAAAGCTGTCCACGTAGTCACCCACGATGTCTCCATGGTCGTTGATCCCGATGCCAACCGTCCCCAGCGGTACCGTTGCGCCGGGCACGTCGAATGTGGTAAAAGCACCTTTCTTCCACGTGAAGCCGTGACGCGTCTGGCTGGCATCACGGTAGACTCCCACAACCTCGCCCTGCGCGTTGAGGAACTCCGCCTGCGTGCGGACCGAGCCGGGCGGGTCAAGCGTGGTGAAGCCGCCCTTCTTGCTTCGGAAATAGCCGTGGAACGTGCCACCGGCATCAACGTAGATTCCTGAGAGCTCGCCGTTCGCATTGATCCCGTTGACACTGGTAAAAGTCGCACCAGGTACATCAATGGTCGTGAGGTCGCACTTGCTCAAGACAAAGCCGTGCGTGTTGCCGCTGGCATCATCGAACTGGCCCGCAATCGCGTGCGGGCCATTCCCGTTGACCGCGGTCCCGGTCGAGCCGGGCACGTCGTAGGTGGTAAAGTTGTACTGTGCGTTCACCGGCCCCGGGATACCCAGAAACAGGCCCAGTCCCACGGTCGCGAAGATACTTCGAGTCGTCATCGGTGCATTCCTTCGTTGGATGGTCAGTGCCGGGAGACTCGGGATACATTCCCGAGAACCCACCGGCGTGACGGTATCGTGAGTCGCTCGATTCACCGGGAGTCTCATGGACTGATTCTCCCGGGTCTGCGTTGCCAGAAACGTGGCTGCCCCCCGCGGCGCGCAGACCGGGCGCCCGGGCGGTGTGGGCACTGCGTGAACGCAGAAGCTCACGGCCCCTTGTCTGTGGTTCAGGTGTCCCCTGAGGCTTCAATAATGCTCAGGCAACGGGTTCATTCGCTTGTGCGTGGCCTTGACTCTTGCGAATCCTGGCCTCGGAAGCCTCACGGGTGGGTGAAGATATCGGGATAGCTGGTCGTGGCTTGATTGCCCTTCACGGTACTGGTCCCGAGCTTCAGGACGCCGCCATAGCTATAGATTCCACCGCCCTCGCCGAGCACCGTGCCATCCGCCTGGTTACTGCTGACCGTGCAACTCTGCAAGTTCACCGTACTATCGAAGGCATACATACCACCCCCCAGGGCCGTCGCGCCGTTGGCCTGGTTGCCATTGAGGGTGGTGTTGGTCAGCGAAAGAGAGCTGTTTTCACTGAAGATCCCGCCCCCCAGCGCGGTCCCCGATGAGCTGGCCACGTTGCTGTTGATGACGGAATAATTGGTGATCGTCACGCTGCCAGAGGTCGTGGCGATGCCACCACCCTCGGCCGCCGCCTGGTTGTTGATGATATTGCAGGACGAGACGCTGAGCGTGCCCTGGTTGGCAATGCCGCCTCCGTCGACAGCGGAATTGCCAGTGACGGTGCAACCGGTCAGAGTGGCCGTGGCCCCGCCGTAGGAGTCTTTGGCGTTGAACAGACCGCCGCCGCTGACGGCTGCGAAGTTGCCGCTGACGGTGCAGTCGGTCAGCGTGGCCTTGCCCCCGTAGTAGCCCTTCATGTTGAAGACGCCGGCGCCGCTGACGGTGGCGGAGTTGCCGCTGACGGTGCAGTTGGTCAGCGTGGCCTTGCTTCCACTGTCATACAGCCCGCCGCCGTAGCCGGCAGAGTTGGTGCTGACGGTGCAGTCGCTGAGCGTGACCTTGCCCGATCCGTTGGTATACACTCCGCCGCCCCAAAAGCCGGAGTTTCCGCTCACGGTGCAATTGGTCAGCTTGGCTGTGCCGTACATGTTGTACAGGCCGCCGCCGCTAGTGTCGGCGGAGTTGCCACTGATGATACTGTTGGTCAAAATGGCCGTGCCGCCATCGTTGTTCAGACCGCCGCCGCTGTCGGACGAGTTGCCACTGACGCTGGTGTTCGTCAGCGTCGTCGTTCCGCGGCGATTAGCCACGCCGCCACCGAAAGCGCCATAGTTTCCGCTCACGTTGCATTTGTTCAGATTTGCCGTGCCGTTCAAGTTGTACAGGCCGCCGCCGCCGTTGCCGCCGTAGTTTCCGCTGACGGTGCAGTTGGTCAGCGTGGCCGTGCCCCCATTTATGTACAGACCGCCGCCATTGCCAGTGGTCTTGCCCCCGGTGATCGTCAGTCCCGAGATTGACGCCGTGACACCCCCGTCGACCTGGAACACCCGGCTCTGATTGCCACCGCTGACGGTCACGCCCGCCTTGGGACCTGTGATGGTCTCCGTCCCGGTCGTCTCGGTCAGCTCGAGCTGGGTGCCCGCAAGTTGGATCAATTGCGCCGTCTTGAACACAGTCTTGTCAAAGGCGATGGTCTCGGCCCCCCCGCCTGAATTCGCCTGGCCAACCGCCCAGCGCAGGGTGCCGGTGCTGCCGTTGTCAAGCGTGCTGGTGACGGTGAACGTCGACAGCAGCCGTCGGTCCTCCAGCGCCAGCACCGTCGGCCGCATGCGCCGCCGTTGCCGGGCCTTGACCGTTCCCCGCCCGCCTCTCCGCTGATCCCTTACCGAGTTATGGGTCATCGTGCTCTCGCTCCTCTGGTGATGAATAACCTCTGGTGATGAACAACCACTCTCATGCCTCCACAAACGCCCCGTGCACCACTTTCCCGTTTCCGGCCGGCGACCGAAGCGCGGCCGATAAATCGGACATCGCCGCGACGGGCACCACGAACGAGTTCTCCAGCAACGTGTCGTCGTCGTTGATCAGGTCCGGGTATCGCCGGCCCGACAGCACCGTCACGGCGAAGACTTCCTGCACGGTCGTTTCGAACCGCAAGAGAGCGAGCACCTTCCCGGACGTCAGGTCGATCACGCAGAGGCCGCAGGTCCGCTCGTCCTCGGCCAGTCGCTCGGTGATCGGGATGCCGCTGAAGACGGCGCTCTCACGAACCTGCGACAGTCCCACGAAGGCGAGATTGCCGGCGAAGTCAACGCCGCGCGTGAAGCCCGGCGCCTCCACGATCGGCTCGTACTTGCCGGTGTTCGGGTCGATGTAGCCGAACGTCCCGGTGCCCGACTCGCAGACCCAGAGCCGGCCGGCATGCCACCTTGGCGAGTGGGGCATCGACAGCCCTCGGGTGATCACCTCGCCCGAGGCCACGTCCATCACGATGCCCCCCTTGGCCTTGTTTGCTCGCCAGCCCATCGGCTCGTCGGCCTCGCCCAGGGTAGTGATGTAGCGCGGGCGACCGTTGACCATGCCCACGCCGTTCAGGTGGCAGCGGTCGGTGGGCTCGAGCGCCGAGACAAACGGCGGTCGCCACCGAGGGGCGAAGCTGGCCGAGCCGTTAAGCGTGCAGAGGCAGGAGAACCGAGTGTTCACAACCCAGAGTTCGGCACCGACGCCCCAGGCCATCTCATGGATCTGGATGTTGCCCGTGACGTGGCTGGAGCGGGGTAAGAAGCAGGCGTCGTGCTGGCCGGGCGGGACGAGCGTGGCGGCCACCGCCGGGACGTCGACGTACTCCCAGACCTGCATCTTGGTCCCGATGGCCAGCCTGTCGCCGGACAGGGCCATGCCCATCGGCGCCTGGAATGCGCGGAAGTGGGTGTTGAGGTGGTCCCCCTCCTCGCGGACGAGCGCAAGCTTGCCGGCCTGGTAGGTGGTCACCAGGAGCGACGCGCCGAGCTGCCGCAAGAGCGCGGGGAAATTCGTCGTATGGACAGCCCTCAATGGCGCCGGATGTTTCATCTTGGGGCAGTCAGGGTCCAGCGTCGGTTCGGTGAGTGAGCGCGTTGTAGCCATGGTTTTTGCCTTCCAGGTCAAGAGGCTTGATCCGCGTGATCCATGGGGGAAGTGCAACCGCTTGCGCGCGGACCGGTCGACCGGACGGTCTGAGCACTGCTCTAAGCAGTGTTCACCCTCCGCTTGTTGCCTTATTGATTCCGGTCAAGCACAGTTACCTAATTGCGCCCTAGGCCGGTCTGGCAACCGGGCAGAAGAGGGATCTGTGTTGGACATCGACAAGCACCGACATGAGTATACAATGCAAGCTCGCCGCGAACCGGCCAGAGGGCCCAGAGGGCCTATTGGGGCCATCCACTTTCCCGAATAGGAAATATGTGGGTGGCCCCATCGTGTTCCCGTCGAGATCATGTCTCAGAGGCCGGCCCGGGAGAGCACGAGATCCGCCATCGTGGCGAGCGTCTTCAGGGCGATCGAGGCCCGCGAGAGATCCGGCTGGTTCAGGGCGCCGGTGTGGGCCATAGCGTCGACCATGCCGATGGTAAACGCGATCACCGGCCTCGGGTCGTCGGCGCTCCCGATGTTGCCCGCTGTGGCGGCCTCACCCCGCAAGCTGATCTCCACCCAGGGAGCGTGCAGCGGGGCCGGGATCTTGAGTCCAGTCGCCCGGTCGCGTGTGGTGAAGTCGATGTCGGCCCAGCCCGCGGAGATACCTTGATCCAGAGTTTTGCCGACTTGAGTGGCGACCGGCTCCCGGCCGTCTCCCTGGTCGAGGTTGCCGCCGAGCAGGTTGAGAGTGTTCCACTCGTCGAGTGCCTCACCGACACCGTCCGGGACAGTCCATCGCATCTCGCCGATCCCGCCCGCGTCGCCCGCGAACGTCGTCCCGCCGTCGCTCGAATCTTCCTCGATCCCGTCGTCGCCGCCGTCGCTCCCCCCGGCGACGACCTCGCCGCTGTCGTCGCCGCCGGTCTCCCCCCCACTGTCGCTGATATCCTGCTCATCGACGTCGGTAAGGGTGCTGTCGCCGGGGCCGACATCGACCGTCGTGTCGTCCGTCACGTTGCCGTCCGCGTCGGTCGTCGTCGAGTGCGACGTGCCGTTGCCGTCCGCGTCGGTTGTGGTGGTCACCACGGTGACGGATCCGTCCGGCGAGGTTGTCGCGGTGGTCGTGCTGGTGTTCCCTTGGGCGTCCGTGCAGGTTGACGTATCCACGGACGTCTTCTGCCCGTCCGCGTCGATCGTTTGAACACTTCCGACGACGCTGTAGCTGCCATCGTCGTTGTTGGTAATCGACGTGGTGTCAACCGAAACGAAGTTGATCTGGCCGTCGGATGACGTGTAGACCTGGCTTGTCGTCGAGGTGTACGTCTCGCCCGTCATGGGGCCTGGACCTTGCACTGGTGAGGTGGTGTTGGAGACCGTCACACTGCCCCCCGCAAGAAAGTTGATGACACTGGTCTCGGTTCGGGCGCCGGAAGCATTGAGACTTTCCGAGCTGTAAGCTTCGTGGGAAAGACTGCCGGGGGCCGTGTCCCAGTGGGTATTCCCCCGGACGTGGATCCCCGCCTCATCGGCCCAAGAGAGATGCCTGGCCTCGCCCTTCTCACCGTCGGCCAGTCTGATTTTCGTCGTGATCATGGATGCCCTTGCCAGTTCCCCTGCCTGGCCGGAAACCGGACGTGTCTCGCGGTCGGTCGTCCATACCATCGTCCCGGCAGCGTCGATCTTCGTGCGGTTCAGCCGGGTTGTTGTGTTGTGGACCCCCTTGCCGGTGATCATCGACCTGTCCGGAAATCGATCCTCGATCCGCCACTGGCGTAAACCGTCCGCCTCGATCACGAGATTTCGCCTGAGGTCCCGCCCCGCGGCGGACCGGGTCGTCGCTTCCGCTTCGATCCGGCCATCGGCGGTTGACCTGGCTGTGCGGATCGAGACGAGCGGGACCGCACCCCTGCGTGCGCGGCCGACTCGAACGTTTGTCTCCTGCCAGAGGCCACCCTTGAGGAGGGTGAGCGCGAAGAAGCCCTGCGACCGGAATTCGACCCGGGCGATACCTCCCAGGTGCGGGACGAACCCGCAGAAGAGGAAGGAGCCGTCATGGGCCGTCTTGACGATACCGTCGGGCCTTGCCACGGGAGCCGCGACTCCTGAACCGGTAGAGCCCCGTGTAGACAACTGATCCCGGCGTCGCGTGCCGGCCGTCAGATTCTGCAAATTCAATCTCATGGTGTGGTCTCCTGTCATCTGAAAACGGTCCGCAATCTGGGAAAGGCCGCTGACCAGGGCGCGCAGACCCAGCGCCCCGGCCGTGTGGGCACTCCCTGTTGGAAGCACCTCACAAGCCACTCTGGTCTAACTCAGGGGAAGTCCGGAGGCACCTGGTACGCGGAGATGACGGGCACTTCGACGGGGGTCTTGAACTCTCCGCCCTGCCTCCCGGGTTACTAGTTTGTCTTCTCTTTGACCCCCAGCAAGGCCGCGGCCTCCTTGCGGAAGCAGACGAGCTCCTCATCCGTTTCTTGTTCTTTCTTCTTCCACTCGACGGCCCTGTCGAAACAGGCAGTTGCCTGGGGCTTGTGGCCCAGTTGCCAGTGGGCCATGGCCTGAAAGTAGAGGTCGTAGCCGTCGTACCCGCCCTGGCCGGCGGCCAGGCTCCGGTCCAGGGTGGCGATGGCCTCGGCGTTTCGGCCCGCGCGATACTGGGTGACGCCCAGCGTGTTGAGATACATCGCCTGGTTCGGTGCCAGCTCGACGCAGCGCCGGGCCAGGGTTAGAGCGCGCTCCGGGTTGCGACAAGATCCGGACGTGTTGGCCAGTTTCCATGCGTAAGCGTTGCAGCGTAAAGCCAGCCTTCCTCGAACGCCGGGCTGGTCTGATTTGCTCGTCAGCGCGGCTTCCAGATCGGCGATCACGGGCTCGTAGACTCTGGGATCGACCGACGTAGTCAACGGCAAAGGGCCGAGATCGACTTGAAGCGGGGGCAAAGACGGTGCCGATGGGTCGGCCGGGTCGTCGTCGGAATAGGCCGGCGCGTCCCAATCGAGGCCCACTTTGGTTAGGTGTCGGCGGATGGCACGCAGGTCCCAGACATGTGCGGCGGGCCCGTCGTTGGTGGTGATCACGAGCCGCGATCCGTCAGGGCTGAAGGCCGCCGCATAGACCTCGCAGAGGTCGGGGCTTTCCAGCCGCGCAATCGTGCGCTCGGTCTCAATCTCGACCAGGCGAATCATCTTGTTTGCGTCCTGAACGACCACCTGGCGGCCGTCGGGAGAGAAGCAACGACCTTCACCACCGATCTGCCGCGCCAATCCCCATGTGCCGACCGTCCAGAGCCGGCACGGTGCGGTGGTCGTCATGAGCCATTTTCCGTTGGGGCTGAAGCTGACTCGGGTGCCATAATCGATCGGCAGATCGGCCACCTTGGTGGCATCGCCGATGCGCCAGACCTGCGCGCCCTTGGTCGCGACATGGTTACCGGTGGCAAGCCATTCTCCGTCCGGGCTGACTGCGATGTTACGGCAGTCGTCCAGCGGCCCCAGGTGGGTCGTTCGCTCCGAAGTTGCGACGAAGGCAAAATCATGGTCGGCCAGGGCCACGAGCTGGCCCAGACGGTCCTCGGCGATCCCGCAGTCTCCCGCCGGTAGCGGGAGCTGGCGCGGCGGGCCGATGCGGAATGCCCCGCGGTCCAGGTCAAGCTGAATCGGCCACCGCCTCACGCCACCGATCGGTTCACTGGTGACCAGGTCGCCAGACGCCTCGAAGGTCACGTACCAGGCCCTCCCGATAGGCAGGAAACCAAGCTCAGTTCCGCGTGCCAGATCCCAGAGAGCTACCCCTCGGCTTGTGCCCACTGCAAGCACCCGTCGGTCACATCTGATCGAAGCATGTGCATATTCAATCATCTGATTTGATACATGGGAGAATGTCCGGTACTCGAGGGCCGGATCGACCTGGTACGAGATCAACATATCCTCCATTGAGAGAACAATTCGGCCGTCCTTGCTGAAATCCAGGCTTGTGCTGGACAGGTTCAGCACTGGGCTGCCCAGAACGGCATCCCAGAGTCGGAACCGCCCGTCCCAGCCGTTACTGGCCAGAAGTGTTCCAGCGGGATGGAAGGCTGCGCGCACTCCGAGGGTTCTGAAGCCTTCGAGGCTTGCCCTGCGGTTCCCGGTGGCGGCGTCCCAGAGATGGATCTTGCTGTCATAGCACGGAATTGCCAGGGTGGTGCCGTCCGCGTTCCAGGCGATGCTCTCTGCGGGGCTGGGTAGCAGAAACGACCTGACGAGCTTCCCGGAAGCCGCTTCAATGATCTGGCAGGAGGCTTGCTGCTGATTGTAAATAATTGCGATCTGAGCTCCATCCGCCCGAAAGGCCAGATCCCGCGCAGGCCCGGGCCCGCGCCAGAGCCGGCAGGAACTGCGCGTCGACAGGTCGTACACGAGAAGATCACCATCAGGGTGGGCCAGGGCGATTCGCCGACTGTCCGGGCTGAACCTGACTGAGAATCCCGCAACGGGGACCGGGTCGCTCACACATACAGTGCTTTTCTCGATGTCCCAGACCCTGAGGGTATCGCCAGGAGCGTCTGTGGTCGCCAGGTAGCTACCATCGGGGCTAAAACCCAGGAATCGGACTTCACGATCACCCCGGGCGCGGAATCGGGCAAGTTCCACATTGTCGCCGGAGCGAAGAACCTGGATCGTCCCATCCCTGAACCGCCATGCATAGCGAGTCATGGTGGAGTCGAAGACGATGGCGAAAGCCCCCGGCGGACGCTGAAGGACTTGACCCGTGGGCTTCATGTCGGGCAGGGCCATGCAGGCGATCGCCTCATCGCGGAGCGGATCGAGCCGGCTTGCGGGCAGCTTGAGCTCTCGCCCCATCGCCGACGCCTGGGATATGGCCTCCAGACTCTCGAACCGCTGTCCCATCTGGCGGCTATGCCGCTTGGCACTCGCCTGGGCCGTGAGCGATTCTAATAGCCTTTCGCGACCTCGTGTCTCGGCCTCCTGGATATGTCCAAGGTGCTGGCCGATCTGGTCGCGCTGGTCGTGATAGGTCCAGGCTGCCAGCGTCGAACCAATCGCAAGCATTGTCGTCAGGACGGCAGCGGCAATATTGGCCCCGGCCAGCCAGGGGTTGCGGCGGCACCACCGGCCGAACTGCTCGGTCGCGGTGCTCCGCCTCGCTCTGATCGGCCGGTCGGCCAGGAACCGCTCCAGGTCGGCGGCCAGCTCCATCGCTGTCTGGTAGCGTCGCGCCGGCTCCCTGGCAATCGCCTTGAGGATCAGCGTCTCCAGGTCCCTGGGAATGCGGCCATCTATCTGGCGCGGCCGTGGAGGCTCGGCATGGAGCATCCGTTCGATGAGTTGAGCCCGCTCGGCGGCAGCGAAGGCCGGTCGTAGCGTGACCATCTCGTACAGCGTCAGGCCAAGGCTGTAGACGTCGCTTCGGGGGTCAGCCTGTCCCTGGAACCGCTCCGGTGCCATGTACCGCAGAGTTCCTAGCAGGTCGCCCGGGCCGGTCAGCTCGTCGGTACTTTCAGACTTGGCCAGGCCGAAGTCGGTGATCCAGACGGTGCCCTGAGTGTCCAGCAGGAGGTTCGACGGCTTGATGTCCCGGTGCACGATGCCCTGCTCGTGAGCATACTGCAAGGCCTCGGCCACCTGAACGCCCACCCGGGCCACACTGCGGAAATACCGCGATTCCGACTGGACACCCAGGTCCGACTCGTCGCCTGAGACCATTGCGCTCGATAGACCCGGACGGATGGAACTCTGGTCAAGCGGGTCGACATGGTGTGAGGGTTCGTCTCCTGGGCGGTCCCAGTGCGCCTCGTCCTTGCCCGGGTACCGGCCTGTCTTCAGCCCATCAGCCAGGGTAATGGTCAACTCCAGGTTTCGGCCGGGCGCATGGACCGAGGAGTGACGATCGACCCCGTCCACCGCATTGGCTGCCTCGGGCTGGCGCCCTGATTTCAGCTCATGCAGCACACTGTTCAAGGGCTGCCCCTGGATGAACTGCATGGCGAAGTAATGGACGCCCTCGTGCTCGCCGACGCCGAAAACCGGCACGATATTGGTGTGGTGCAGCCGGGCCGCCGCCTGGGCCTCGCGCCGGAACCGCTCCAGATGACTGGTGTCAGCCAGGCTTTGGAAAGGCAGCACCTTCAGGGCCACGTGCCGGCCCAGCGACTCCTGGACCGCCTCGTAGACGATTCCCATACCGCCGCGGGCCACCTCGCGGAGGATGCGGTACTCACCCAGTTGCCGCGGCGATGGGCCCTCGGAGGTCGCAGCCTGAGTGTGTGTGCCAGTCGCCGGCCTCGCGACCGAGCCGAACTGCTCGATCACCACCAGCGCGGGGAAGAGGTCGCGGATCTGGGCGGCCAGCTCGGGGTGCTTGCCGGTGTACTCGGTCAACGAAGGCCGCTCGCCGCGACGGAAGCGATTGGCGAATTCATAAGCCAGGTCGTTCAAGAGGTCAGGTCCGGAATCGGCTTCGCTCATGGTCGGAGCTCTTTCAGCCCCCCGGGGAGGCTGATCAGGATATCTTTGAGCCGTTTCAGTGCCCGCAGGTAACGCATTCCCGCGGCTTTCTCTTTCAGGCCAAGAACGTGCGCCGTCTCGGGCGGGGTGAGTTGCTCGAAGTGCCGAAGCGCAATGACTTCCCTGTCGATGGGGTCCATGAGATTGAGGGCTTCTTGGAGGCGGATCTTGACCTCGACCCGGATGGCCGCCTCGCTGGGCCGGGTCGCGTGCCCCAGGAGGTGGGCGGCCAGCGCGGCGGAGGAAGCCTCCGGCATCGTGCCGCGAAAGAGGGAAACCTCCCGGCTCGCATCCCGCATCTTGGTGCCGAGATGAAACCGGTGCAGTTCGAGTAGCTTGTTGCCGACGATCCCCCGCATCCACAAGAGAAAGGTGACAGACGGGTTCCGAAGGAACTCAGCTCGGTGCTCCGAGGCTTCCAGAAACGCCTCCTGGACGACGTCCTGGGGGTCGATGCGACCTTGTAGCCGCTGGTCCAGCCGGAAGGCGACCATACGATGCAGCCGATCCTCATGCCGGGTGAGCAACTCGCCCCAGCTCTTTTGATCCCCATGCGCCGCATGTTCCAGCAAGCGATTGGTCTCGTTCGAGTTTTCGACCGTTATGATGTCCATGATAACCTAATTGCGCCCCGAGCGGGTCTGACCACTGAGGAACTGAGGGATTCCGTTTCTCGAGCTCCCAGTGGGAGGCCAGAGAAACGGAGAAACGGCGATTCACTTGAGCCGGGCGAACGGTTCCTTCTCCGGCCAGGCCGCTCCGGCGTCGTCCTCGATCTGATCGGAATTCGAGTCTTTGGTCGGCTCCGGGTTCCCCTCGGACCTCACCAGGAAGATGTCCGTTGTTTCGTGCGGCCGGAGCAGGGCTTCCACGCGGTCCGAGCCTGGAGAACAACGATGAGCGACGAAACCCTGTTCAACCTTGCCCTGGAGAAGGCGGTTGCGGGGCGGTCCGACTTCCTGGAAAAGGCCTGTGCAGGTGACACCGCGTTTCGGCACGCCATTGTAACCCGGAAGCGATGGCGAAAAGCGGCCGGCGAAAGCACTACGTGATTCTCAAAGCCGAGGGCCACGACCTCGAGTTCGATTTCTGGCACAGTCACGGGATCGAGCGGCTGCTGCTGGAGGCCCGCGCCGCGCTTGTAGGACCGCTTGCGGCGGGCATTATCGATCAGGACGCGGCGGTGAAGTCGTGGCCGCGGTCGTTCCAGCATCGGAGTTGTCGGGACCCACCAGCCGCAGGTAGGCCTCGTGGACGAGGGCCAGGCATCGAGCGTCTGCCCCGAGGCTTCCCGCGCAACTTGTCGGCGGCTAGCCCGCCAAGCTCGTCGCAGACAAGCGAGAGGAGCAGCTCGGCGGCCAAGCGGTCGCCCCAGTCGATCGCAACGAGGATGCGGGTCACTTCGGTCATGGCGGACAGTCGTCCCGAGCCATCCGCTTGAACCACAGTCACGACCGACCCCGAAACGCCATTGCCCCGGCTCAGCCCGGGCGAGACCACCCTGAGGGCGGACGACTAACACTTATCATAAACCCAGAGCAAGAGCCGTCGGTGTCAGTTCATTTTTATGGGGAGAAGGATCGAGATCGAGTCGGATCGCGTTGGTCCAGGAACCCTTCCGTGATGATGTGATCCGAGGTCCATCGAAAATGGACGGCCCCGCGCTGCCAGGTGCGGAGGAGTGGAATCCCGCTTCGCTCCAGCGGCATCAGTGCGTCGGAAGTCCCGGACGCCAATGGCCGCTGACTGACGATGACGGTCCGGGGCCTGGCCCAGGAATAGAGCCACGTAGGATTCGCGGCCCGTCCGCCATGGTGAGGCGCGCCGACCGCACCAATACCTGAGAGTGGCCATTTGAACAGAAAGACTCGCCACATCCGGACAACTTCCGAGAAGAACCGACTGGACCCGAGCGAGGGGTGGCAAAACAATACCGTGGGCAACCACTTGCTTCTTAGGCTGCCCCGGGACATCTGTCTCGGGCCGGTCTGAAGAAGGTATTGCAGCCACGCGCGGGCTACTCCGGTTGCGTTTTCTCCAGGAGGCTACGACCTATGGCCGGGCCATTGCGAAAGCGGTTCGTGCTCAGCCTTCGGGCCGCAATGCTTCTCGTCTTGGTAAGCGGGCTATGGATGGGTTGGAGGGTCAACCGTGCGAACGATCAACGGCGGGCCGTGGCGGCGATCCGGCGGTCTGGCGGAGGCATCAGCTACGATTATCAATTCTCGGTGTCAAAGGGTTATCGTAACTTGAATGCACGGCCTTGGGCGCCGGCTTGGCTCCGGAAGTGGCTGGGCGATGAATTCTTCCAGGAGGTAACCTCGGTCCAGTTTATCAACCGGCCCGTGACGGACCTCGACCTAGCCCCGCTCGCGAGCCTCGACCGCCTTGAGGAGTTCCACATTTCGGGGGCCCCGATCACGGACGCCGGGCTGAAGCACCTCGCGAATTTGAAAGAGCTACGCATCCTCTCGCTCTGGGAGACACTCAGGATTACCGACGACGGCCTCGCATACCTGACTGACCTGACGAAGCTGCAACACTTGAACCTCTACCGTTGCGAAATAACCGACGCCGGTTTGGTCCACCTCCGCAAGATGGATAACCTCGAGACGCTCGACATCGCCAAGACGGGGGTCACGGGTCCCGGCTTATCGCACCTGGGTCGGATGTCCAAGCTAAAGAAGCTGTTTACCCCCACGAACAGCGCCGGCTTGACGCATATCGGCCGCCTGCACGGGCTTCAAGAACTTGGTGCCTATCAACCCCGAAAGCCGATCCCGGGCGACGGCCTGGCGCACCTGGCCAACCTGAAGAGTTTGAGGGTCCTGCAACTGGGAGACAACCTCTGCTCCGACACCGGGCTGGCCACGCTCTCAGGACTGAGCGGCCTGACTCAACTGGGTATCGGCGGAGAACGGGTGACCGACGCCGGGCTGAACCATCTCGCCAAACTCAAAGGGCTCCAAGAACTGACCGTTGACAAATCGAGGGTCACCGGTGCTGGATTGGCGGTCCTGCTGGACTTGCCAAACCTGACATCCTTGGATCTTCAGGACTCAGCGGAGGTGGGCGACAGCGGGGTTGAGCCGCTCAGAAAACTGACCGGCCTACGAACCCTCGGGCTCGTCGGCACGACTGTCAGTGAAGACGGGATGACGGTGATTCGCCAGGCCCTGCCGATGGCCAGGGTGGTTCGCTGAGCCGAAGCCGATGCTGTGGGAAAGACTATGAGTTTGAAGCGGACGTACCCGGTGGCGAGGGGGGACTGATGGACGAATTCTAAGGAGACAGGAGTCGTTTCCTCAGGAAATCAGCTGGAGTCTGTTCATTTTTCCCCCACGCCTGAGGTCGCGATCGGGAGCGATCGTAATGATCCAGGAGTCCCTCAGTGACGATCTGGTCCGCACGCCACTCAAAATGGACGGCCCCGCTTTGCCAGGTGCGCAGGAGGGGAATGCCGGATCGCTCAAGGAGTGTCAGGGCATCGGTGGTTCCCAGAACGGGCATCCTCTGGCTGACCACAACCGTCTGCGGCCTGGCCCATGAGTAGAGCCACGACGGATTGGCGGTCTTGCCGCCATGGTGAGGTAATAGCATCGGGCAGGAGGGAGACGAGATACAGCTACCCATTTCCCGCCAGTCGCCGAAAACCGGCGGATCCGGTCCCGGTCCTCTTCGAGTTCTACGACGGTCATGGATCAACAGGAGGGCCGGGCACGATCGCTGATGCGATTGCGGTATGTGCCGGCGGCGTGGGCGACGGAGTCCCAGCCGCGGCCGACCGAGGTGGCGGCCAGGGTGATGAAGAGGGAGGCGGGCGAGGTCGGTTCGGGACCGCTCAGGCTGAACTCGATGGCGTTCTCGGGAACGCCCCAGCCGGCCGTGGGCGAAAGCTGCGTGCTGGCCTGCGCCGACCAGTCCTGGAGTGTGATCCGCCCGACGGCCCGGTCCTCGTCCCAGAGTGTGATCCCGAGAGAGCTGGACTGCTCGAGCCGGCCCTCGGCCAGGATCCGGAAGGGGCCCTTCTCGCCGCTCGACGCTTCGACAACCCGAAACCGGCGCGCGTCGTCCACATAGGCAAACCGCGCCGGGCGGCCGAACGGGTAGTCGTAGTGCAAGACCTCGATGCGCGTGGCTGGGCACGGCGAGAACTCGAGCGCCAGCCGACGATGCCCGCGCACTTCCAGATCGCAAAACCCATTGAGGTGCGAGTACACCGGACGATCGAGCCGGGTCGCCGCATCGATGAAAAGTGATTTCCGCCGCGGGTCATGGGCGAGGCGCAGAGTTGCTGGTCCTTGACCCGGGAGGTCGTAGTTCACGACCCACGATTGATACTCCAGTCTGGTGGCTCCGCGGAGCCTCGGTTCCGAAGACGAAGGGACATGCATTGCAGTCTTAATTTCGGAAAACACCAATTCCAGACCATGACCGTCCCTTCGGGGGCCGCGACTCGTAGCCGGAAAAAGGGAGAGTTCGATCAGACCGTCAGCCTAGCTCAGCCTCGAAGTCTTGTGCAGATTCCGGAGACGGCCTTCGGTGGCTTTTCCAGGAGGACTCATGCCCTCACTTCCTCGCGGTCAAGAGTAGGGGAGATACTCGACCCGGTTTTGCATATCGTCCGGGTCGAGGATTCTGGCAATCAACTCCAAGTCGCGAACGGCTTGGCCAATGGAAATACCGAGCTGGTGCGCGTACACGACGCCAGAGAAAGCCGTGCCTGTTCGCAAACGCCGGTGCGCGATTACCAACAGATCTTGGTCTTGGCTGAAAAGCACGCGGCCAAGTGACGTGGCTCGGTCCAAGAGAGGGTCGTCGTCGAGCCTTGCTGACCCATCCTCTTCAGCGGTAAGTACGTCCACTCCGCGGTTCCGCAATCCCGCAGTGATCGCCGAAGGCACGTGATGATCCATGTACAAAGATACCATCAGGAGGCAAGGCCTCGAGCCTTGATCTTGGCTCGCAGAACGGATTCACCCTGTTGTCCCCGGAGATGCTCGACCGCACGCAACTGTTCCTCGATGGCTCGATCCATTTCCTCCTGATGGTCGTGATAATAGGCCAGGCAACTGTGAATTTGTCCCAGCGTGAGGTGCGGGTGCTGACGCTGGATCTCATCGGCATCCCAGTGGTGTGCCAAACGATCCAGGGCGACCTCAAGAACTTTCGTTTGTGTCCCAATCAGCCAAACTTTACCATCAGCGCGATTCTCGATGTGGGGGTAGTCGGTCGGAGTCGACATGGTTTTCAGCTCCTTTGGAGGACTCGCACGGGTCCGATAGAGATTATACACAGGACGCAACGCCGGGGCATGGCTCGAATCGTCAAGGCCCCCATCTCTCGGCACAGGTGCGACAGCGACTTCGGAGCGGCTCGGAACGGGATGCCGGCAGCAGGCTTGTCCAACCAAGAGTTCCGGGGACGGACACTGAACGCAATTCTCGACGGCATGCGATTGGTCTCGGTCGATTTTCGCCGGGACGGGTCGCGATCAAGGCTGATCGTGTGGATTCAAAGCCTTTTGTAACGATGTGATCAGAAGACCATGGAAAGTGGACAGCCTAGCGCTGCTAGATGCGGAGGAGGCTAATCCCACTTCGCTTGAGGGGAGTGAGTACATCGCTTGTTCCCGGGGCGGGCATCCGCTGGCTAACGAAGATGACACGCGGTCGGGCCCAGGAATAAAGCCACGAGGGATTGGCGGATCGTCCTCCATGGTGAGGTAAGTTGGTCCCACCAACCCATTCAGCGGCTCCGAGTAGCAATATGAGCCAGACCAAGTGAGGTCTACCCATCCCGGATCAGGTCTGACCGAGAGAAGCTCCTCTAAGCAAGGGTGCGGCTGTTCACGGGTCGGACTGATCCCTCCTGACGAGACCATACCGAGTTGGAGTACGCGTCACCGAGGAGTCAAACCAGGCGAGTTATGGCGTGCATGGAATCTGCGAAACGGACACATTGCGGAGCCTTCTCCGACGGATTCTGGTCACTGGACGGGACAGGGCAGCGACCAGCCTGGACAGGGTTAAGCCTCCCGGGAGATTTGCGGCTGATCCAAGACTAGGAAAGCAGGAAAAGGACAGGCATCGCGCCCGAGATCGGCCCGCCGCTTTCCTCACGGAACGGCAGGCGATGCAGCCGCATGCCGGTCGCTGGTGGTCGAGCGGTGCGAACTCGGACATTCGGCCGCACGATCGGGAGATCCGCCGGACCGAGACATCCATTCGGGGTCAGTCCATCCATTCGGGCCGGGTCGCCCCGGGTGATTGCTCACCCGGGGCTCCCACAGATCCAGACGTGCGGATTACCCGCATCTGGCTCGTCATCTCATGTCGCTGCGCGACTGAGCAGGCCGTGGACCACTCGGGCTTTCGGGAGTTCGTAACGTCGCTCCAGGCGTAGGAATTCTGGCCAGGTCATGGGTCCGCCGCGGCGCCGCCGCGACAGCCAGTACTTCCAGAACTTCCTGACTCCCTCCCGGAATTCCAGGAGGCTGGGGAAGTTGCCGATTATCCCGTAGTAGCCATAGTGCCCTTGCAGCTTCTGCTTCAGCGTCTGGTGCTGTTCGGGAAGCGGTTGATGACGGTTTTTGCGACACCATTCCGCCAGCGCTTGAAACGCTCGCCTGAGTCGGCTCCTGGCCGTCTTGCGCTTGATCACCCATTCGCCGGCCCGTGACTTGCCCCAGTAATGGGTGAAGCCCAGGAAGTCGAATGTCTCGGGCGAGGGAGAATCTCCCTCCCTCGAATCGGAGTCGGGCGATCCCTCCGGTTGGAACCGGATGAGCCGCGTTTTCTCCGGGTGAACCGTCAAGCCGTACTTGCTCATCCGCTTGGGTAATACCTCCATGATCCGCCGTGCGTCGTCTTCTCGGGCCACCCCGATGACGAAGTCGTCCGCGTAGCGAATCAAGAACGCCTCCCCTTTCAGGCGCGGCCGTACCTCCTGATCGAACCACTGGTCGAGCACATAGTGCAAGAACACATTGGAAATCAGGGGGCTGAGCACCCCGCCTTGGGGTGCGCCGGTCTCGGAATTCGTATGAACTCCCTCCTCCATGACGCCCGCGTTGAGCCATTTGCCGATCAAGTCGCACGATCACACCATCGCGCACCCGTCGTTTGAGGAACTCCCGTAAATGGCCATGGTCGATCGTATCGAAAAACTTTCGAAGATCGACGTCCACGATATAGCCGCATCCCAGGTTCATCGCCTGTTTCCACAGCGAGGCAAGTGCCCCGTGGGCGCCCGTCCGGGCCGAAATCCGTGTGAGGCGTCCAGAAAGTCGGCCTCGTATACGGGCTCCAGCACCATCAGGACCGTACGCTGGAGGATTTTATCCTCAAATGTGGGAATTCCCAGTGGGCGGGTCTCGTCGGGCGAGCCTGCCTTGGGAATGTGCACCCGCCGCACTGGCGGTGCCACGTACGTGCCGGACTTGGCGCGGTCGAGGAGGCGCTGTAGGTTGCCCTCACAGATCGGCCTCGTATTCGTCCGCGGTCTGTCCGTCCACGCCGACAGCCCCGTCCTTGCGAGTCTTGACATAAGCCTCGTGCAGCCAGTCGATGTCGATGTGATGCGCCAGGTTCGTGAAGGACAGATCCGGGCAGTCCTTCGCGAGCTTCGCGATTCGTCGTCGTTTTGTATACACGGTGTCAGGTCTCGGCGTACCTGTCATGTTTCCCTCCGACGGTTCATGAAACGGCGTCCCCTTCCCTCCCCGGGGTCCATTCGGGATAGTTCCCCCGGCTCAACGGTACTACGAGACGCTCCGACTCCCTGCCGTCCGTTTCGCCGCACTTCGTTTCCTTCGCTTGGCGATACCAGCGCTGCGTCCGTCGTTCGTCCCCCTCGGTTCCGGACGCGGAACCGGGGATCATCCTGGAGTTGTTTGGCGGTAGCTCCGGCCGCCCTGCTTGCTGGAGATGGCAGGGTCTCCCAAGTTCCCAGAGGATCCCTTGTGATCATTCGCCCTGCTCTTCGACCCCGGCGTGACCAGGCAGGCTGAGTGGACCAGGGGTGAGTTGCCCGGCGCGGCCCCCGCGACTGACCAAGACGAAGGCTCACGGCAAGGACATTTCGGGGCTCAATCACACGACCTTTGACTTGGCTGTCTGTCCTTGAGAATTCAAGGGCAGTTTTTCGACTTTTTTTGGGGGTTGCTGGCGGCCTCTTTGGACAATTCGATCAGTGACCATATGGATACTATCCATTGGTCTGATCGTTTGTCCACTAGTGCTGCTTATCTTCGGGGATCGCGTGTCTTTCAGGGCCGATCTGGGACAGAGCCAATCGGGTAACTCAAGTCTGTCACCTCGAGCGTATCGTGCTCAAAGCACGATCGCCGAATTGGCCGTATGGGAGATTGTACCGAGCACCTCTGTCCGTGCCCCTCGAAACTACGCTGGGCGCTCCCCGCAGGGGCGCGAAGACAACTTGCGAAAGGTGGCAGGACAGATCGGTGGCCTCAGATGTTCGCAATCCCGTCGCGGACAATCCTCCTTCTAGTATAGATCAATTACATGATAACTCTATAACAACACACGCCCAACCCCACACCGCCTCAACAATCCTCTTCGTGGCCAGGGTCCTGGAACTTTCTCCTGATCCTGGCCCGCGGTTCCAGGTGGGGTCTCCTGACCCGTCGTGCGCGGCTGACCCAGCCCCGGCATTGCCCGGTGGCCGTGGTCCCCGATACACTGTAGGAGCCTGGGCGGAGGATAGGGCAACGCGGGGACGCGACCTGAGCGCCGACCCAGGGGCCAAGACCGGGGCGGGCGGCATGATGCCGCCCCTCGGCATCCCGGGATTGGCCCCAATGCGATAAATCCATTAACAGTTCTCCAACAGTCACGATCTCACCACCTTCCCTGTGCCATCCGCTCACGCGACGTTTTCTCCCCTCGGGAGCTGATCCCTCCTCCTTACGCACGCTGCTTGCTCGCGCCGGAGTGCTGGGCCGGCTGGCCGATCCGGCCGAATAACCGCCGCGGTTGGAATTCCTCGTTCCGCACCCCGACGTGATACAGCGCCACGGCCAGCTTCCGCATCACGGCCACCAGGACCCGCCGTGCCTCACCTTCATGGCGGGCCTTCTTGGCCTCGTACCAAGGACGTACGCCGCACCGCTGCACCAGCCGCAAAACCGCAAAATAGAGCCATTGCCGCGTCCGCGCCTGCCCCGCTTGCTAATCCGCAACCGCCCTTGGTACGTCCCGCTGCTCCGCTCCGCCAAGTTCAACCCCATCGCCTTGCGGTAGGCGCCCGCCGAATCAAAGTCGCGTGGGTCACCTGTGCTCACCCACAAGACACACGCCGTCGGCACACCCACCACCTTGCCTTGCGGCTGGAGCACCGGATGCCCCGCGGCCAATTGACGCAACCGCCGTTGCGCCCGATTCGCCTGCTGCCGGGCGGCCAACGCCCGCTCGGCGTACTCCTGGATCTGACGCTGCTGCCAGGGACCTGGGCGAACGCCGACACTCGACCGCGCACCGGTCAGCAACTCCTCGATCTTCGCTGGCGACAACAGCGAACGACCCCAGCGGGCCAATTGTGTCGCGGCGTCCCCGTCCGCGGCCAACGCCTGGGGACTCCCATAACGCTTCAAGATCCGCAGCAACGTCCCTGAGGAGAGTTTCAAGACCTGCGAGGCTTCCGGCCAATGCCGCGCCAAGAGACCCTCCAAGCGTCCCTGCCAGGGCATGAGCATCTGTCGCTGGGCCACCATCTCTTCCACCCAATACGCCAGTTCCTCCTCCCAGGAATCGGCGGCCTCGTACGCCCAAGGCTTGGCCTTACCCAACTCCGCCAGCTCGGCAACCACCGCGGCATCTTTGCCGTCGTGTTGCGAGGGCACGCCGTCGAAGATCTCCGCATAATCATGGGACGCCTTGGTACCGACGCGTAGGACTTCGATCCCGTTGTCCCCCAGCGCCTGTCGTAAGGCCTCTCCATAGGTCCCCGAGGGCTCCAAAGCCACCACCAGCTTCCGGTCCGCCTTGACCTGCTTCAGGACACCCACCAACGTCGGGATCTCCCAGGGATTCTTGACCCGCCAGGGACGCTCGAACCGCCCATCGGCCCAGCGACAAATCACCCACAGATCAAACTTCCCGACGTCGATACCCACGGTCACGCCCAGACCCTCCTTTCCGCGGGCGAGTTGCTCCCAGTTCACCTCGTTGACGCGCGTGGCACGGTATGCTTTGCTACTCATGGGGATGACCTCCTGCACGTGCGGTTGCGAGACCTCAATAGTTTCGCCTTTGCCGCCTATCGAGGCATCCCCACTTCTATTTCTATAGCCACTACGCTTCGCAGGGGCAGTTACCCACCCGCCACGCAAGACTCGCTTCTGGCTGCTGGTCCAGCTCTACCGGACGGGATTGGTTACCCGTAGGGTTCCCTACGAAAGGTTTCAAGTTGTGGGCTATCCTCCTTTCCTGGACTTCTTGCGCAAGGTCAGACCGAGTTCCAATTAAATTGGAACTCGGTCTGACCCCGAGGGAGGACCCACAGTCCTCGCCGGTGAGGAGCCGTCGGAGTTTGGGGAGTACTTCGAGGAGGAGGTCCTTCCGTCCGAGATCGGCGACGACGCGTTGCTTGACCTTACCGCCTTCGCGGTAGGCCTCGACGACGCGGACGTATTCGTTGACAGTGCCGTTTTTGGAGCGGACTTTGACGGTTCTCGGGTACATGAGAACAATTATCACGACGGATTTTGGAGGATCAAGTTCAATTGTCGGGGAATTCTAGGAGATTTCGACCAATATTGTCACTACACTTTTGGGGTCCATGCGGTCGGGGTGGCCGAGAAAATAAGGACTTACGTCACATGAGCGGTCTGGCCACCCCAAACATGGGATAGGCGAATCGTATTGGTACATACGCCGATCCATGCGAGTTGGCTGAACCAGGTGGAGATCTATTTTTCGATCATCCAGAGGAAGGTGTTGACGCCAAACGATTTTGCGAAGCTGGAAGCAATCCGCGTGCGCCTGGTGTTATACGAGGAGTTGAGCAACCGCACACCAAAACCGTTTGCTTGGAAGTTTACTCGACAAGACATGCTGAACTGGCTAAAACGCGCATCGCTGCATTTTCTAGCAGCTTCTGCTGCGTAGGATGAAGGAACTGGCCAACCACGACGTTATTTGTGCGGTAAACCCCCCGGGACCACTGAGAGCTGAGTAGCGACGTCCTGTAGACGAGGAGGAAAAGCACGGCACCGAGTCGAAATCCCCGAAGAAGTGAGCCGGATCGCCTGCTGGATTGGATGGGCGGCTTCGCTTATAATCTCGCTGACCCCTCTGACCTAAGGGATTGTGAACGAGGACTCAGTGGATCGGCAGTGACGCCATGAACCTCGAAGCCGGCGTGAAAATCGGCGACTTCCGGATCGAGAAACGGCTCGGCGCGGGTGGCATGGGCATTGTCTATCTGGCCCGGCAGCTCTCGCTTAACCGACTCGTCGCCTTGAAGGTCTTGGGTTCCGCGCTGACCGACCAAACCGACATCGCCAGGTTTCAACGCGAGGCTCAGGCTGTTGCTAAACTCAGTCACCCCGGGATCGCCGGTATCCATTTCGTCGGCCAGGACAAAGAGATTTGCTACATCGCGATGGAATATATCGATGGGATCTCGGTCCGCGAGTTGATGAGGAAGCTCGTGTCATCTGAAGTTCAAGCTCACCCCATAGATGATATCTTGCAAGCGACGTCCGTAGGCGGGGACGCACCTGTGGTACGATACGATGGTCCGACTCTGCCATACCCCCCGGCTCACTCTGCGAACGATGGACCGTTATGCGGTGGAATGACGGCGGAAAGGGTGAAGGATCTCATTGCTTCGCCCGATTACATCCGCCAATGTTGCGAGATTGTCCGGGATGCGGCCATCGCGCTCGCCCATGCTCATGACCGAGGCGTTATCCATAGGGACATCAAGCCTGAGAACATCCTCTTGGACCGGCAGGGTAATACACAACTGATCGACTTCGGTCTGGCTCGCTTCTACGAGGATGCGACTCTTACCAGCTCGGGAGCTTTGGTCGGTACACCTATGTATATGAGCCCTGAGCAAGTCACGGGGCGGATCGAGCTTGATCATCGAACGGATATCTATTCGCTCGGCTTGGTCTTGTACGAGATGTTGACCCTTGCCAAACCGTTCTCGTCTCCAACGCGGGACGGCATATTGCGGCAGATCGTGACCAAAGCGATGATCCCATTGGGGTGGAAAAACAAGGCGGTTTCGCGTGATCTTGAGAGCGTCGTTCACAAGGTGACAGCAAAGGACCCGGATGAGCGCTATGATTCGGCCCTTGCCCTCGCTGATGACTTGGCATGCATGCTCTCCAATAGGCCGATCGCTGCGAAGCCATACAGATACAAGTTCGATGGAAGGGAGATAGCCGCGGAGAGGCCAAGAGAAATCATTTATTATATTTGCATTATGATCTGTTTGTCGATTGCTGGAGTGTTTTTCTCATTACAAACTCTGTCAATATACATGGATAAGCGCATTTATATGACTGACCGTACCAACCCTATCTTTGCATTGCTCATGCTTCCAATATTTGTTGGTATTTTCATGCTAGCAGTTTGGGTACTCGCGGGTCATAGGTCAGCCATTAACATGCTTGTATTATTAGTAATATTAAGTTTAATATATGTGTATTATTTGTACAACGATAATAGATATGACTATTGGATTTTAGCGATCTGGTTGCCGCCGTCGTTGTTAATCCCACTATTGTATCGTCGTCCTGTCCGAGTCTGGCTCAGTTTCTGTGAACAAATTCGTTTGGAACACAAGCGTCTGAAGGGATCGGTTCGCTGAGGTCGCCTCATCGCACGTAATTATCACATGTGGGGGAAAAGGGGATAAGTCCAATTACTATTGACGGTTCGCGGCCGTTTCGCTTTGCGAGGTCAGACACGGTAAACGGTTTGCGAGAAGACGGCCTTCCGCGTAGGTTCCGTGGAAAACCCCTCTTCACCGGCTCGGGTCTTGCGGTCGAGGGTGTTCGCTGTGATCCAGGAACCCTTCCGTGATGATGTGATCCGGGCCCCATCGAAAGTGCGCGGCCCCGCGTTGCCAGTGCGCAGGAGTGGAGTTCCGCTTCGCTCAAGGAGTGTCAGGGCATCATTGGTTCCCAGAACGGGCATCCTCTGGCTGACCACAACCGTCTGCGGCCTGGCCCATGAGTAGAGCCACGACGGATTGGCGGTCTTGCCGCCATGGTGAGGTAATAGCATCGGGCAGGAGGGAGACGAGATAGTAGCTACCCATTTCCCGCCAGTCGCCGAAAACCGGCGGATCCGGTCCCGGTCCTCTTCGAGTTCTACGACGGTCATGGATCAACAGGAGGGTCGGGCACGATCGCTGATGCGATTGCGATATGTGCCGGCGGCGTGGGCGACGGAGTCCCAGCCGCGGCCGACGGAGGTGGCGGCCAGGGTGATGAAGAGGGAGGCGGGCGAGGTCGGTTCGGGACCGCTCAGGCTGAACTCGATGGCGTTCTCGGGAACGCCCCAGCCGGCCGTCGGAGAAAGCTGCGTGCTGGCCTGCGCCGACCAGTCCTGGAGTGTGATCCGCCCGACGGCTCGGTCCTCGTCCCAGAGTGTGATCCCGACAGAGCTGGACTGCTCGAGCTGGCCCTCGGCCAGGATCCGGAAGGGGCCCTTCTCGCCGCTCGACGCTTCCACAACCCGAAACCGGCGCGCGTCGTCCACATAGGCAAACCGCGCCGGGCGGCCGAACGGGTAGTCGTAGTGCAAGACCTCGATGCGCGTGGCTGGGCACGGCGAGAACTCGAGCGCCAGCCGCCGATGCCCGCGCACTTCCAGATCGCAAAACCCATTGAGGTGCGAGTACACCGGACGATCGAGCCGGGTCGCCGCATCGATGAAAAGTGATTTCCGCCGCGGGTCATGGGCGAGGCGCAGAGTTGCTGGTCCTTGACCCGGGAAGTCGTAGTTCACGACCCACGACTGATCCTCCTGCCTGGTGGCTCCGCGGAGCCTGGGTTCCGGGCCCTCCCGGTCATTGGGCCGGGTAAGAATCGTCCAGCAACCATCGGCAGACCGGCTGAGGAAGCGGAGCAGGGGCGTGACGGTCAGAGCCAGGTGGGCAAGACGGACATTGACCGTACCCTCCGACGTGTAGACCCTCGTCTCCGAACCAGGGTCGATCACCGCCGGCGCGGTCGGTGAGGCGCTGGCGGGCAGTTCAGCCACCTGGGGGAAATCGACCAGCAGCGGATGAGTTCCGGGCGGCGGCGGACGTTGGCCAAGCATGGCCGCGGCGCCGATCGTGCTGCCGACGCCAATGACCGCGAGTATCGCGGCGGTGGACCTTGGTGTCAGGCGTTGGCCGATCCGGATCAAGAACGCCGACATGGCGATCGCAACGACAAGCGGGGCCAGCCAGATACCGGCGAAGGTGATCGGAAACACGAGGCGGGCCGCGATCGCGGCGGCCAGCCAGACGGCGGGCATGGCCGGCAGCCAGACGACCAGTCGCCGCCGATCCTCGCGATGCAGGCTTGCGAGCGATCCGGAGCACCAGAGCACCGCGAGGCCCGGCAGCACCCGGTTGCTCCAGAATCGCGGATGCCCCCAGGGAAAGCCTCCCGGCTCCAGCCACCACCAGAGCGCCGCGGCGATCAGGTGAGCCACCAGCACCGTCAGCCAGAACAGGCGATCGACCGCCGCGATCGACCCGCGTGCTCGGTCTGGTGGGAAAGGCACGAGTGTGGAAAGACTCGTCGGTCTCATCGCGATCGCTCCCAGGCGACAACATGTGGCCGAAGTTCAACCATGAGGACACGCCTCCTGTCCGGCTCCCTTTTACCTGCGACAGATGTCGCAGGCAAGTACCTGGACCGTCGGCTGTGCAAGGGAGCGACCCAAGCAAGCTAGAACTCACACGTGCAAGTCCTCTCGCATGTTATTTAAACCGCGGGCAGCCTGGACACATTATGGTTTCCTTATGCAACCAGTCAAACCGGCCGGTTGGGAGGCGATGAGTCGACTGACCGTCCAAATCGCGATCGTAAGTCATTCCACTACAAGCATTTAAAAAAAACGACCAAGAGGACGCCTGAACGCGTTGCGGCGCGCAAAAAGCTCTCAACCTCAACTTTTCTGAACCAGGAACAGGCCCGCTCGGTGTTACCGGGGTTGGGTCACGGAAGGGAGCAAGCGGATGAGTTCGTCGCGGTCGGGAGGATTGAACCCGAGAAGGGTGTCGAGCTCACGGCGCGCGGCCTGGGAGTCTCCGATACGGAGGTAGCTCCGGACAAGAAGCCTGCGGGTTGCCACGTCGGCGGGGTTGAGGCGCAGGGCCTCCTGCCCGGCCGCAAGTGTGCCAGGCCAGTCACGGCCGCGGAAGCAGAGCGAGGCGAGGTCGGCGCGGTAAGCCCAGCGCATCGGATTGATGGAGATGGCTCGCCGGAGGTTGAGGATGGCCTCGTCACGTCGTCCGGCCCGGGCCGCGGCGTCGGCCGCTCCGAGCAGTGCCGACTCCCGGCCGGGCTCGCGGTCCAGTGCCGACCGGAAGGTCGCCAGCGCATCGACGTACCGGCCAAGCTGCTCCTGGGAATAGCCTTTCGCCTCGACGGCGTCGAGGTCGTCTGGCCGAGCCGCGAGCGCGGCGTCGAGCAGGGGGAGTGCGATGGCCGCGGCCGAGGGGCCGTCGCGGCAGAGTGCGATGCCCAGATCGCGGTCGGCTGCCTTGAGCTGGTGTTCGTCCAGCCTCTCACGATGAAACAGAACCAGCGGCCGATCGCCGGGACGCGGCCTCGGGGAGCTGACGGGTGCCCTGATCGCCACTCTCTGGCTGGCGGAGGATGCGGTGGTTGGTCGTGGCTGCGTGGCGGATGTCGGTGTGCTCGGAACGGGGCATGTGGCAGCCGGTGCAATCGTCGGTTGGGCTCCGCGCCAGGCGGACGGCTGAAGGCAGCTTGCAACCCTGGTCGGAGTGACATTCCAGGCACCGTTCCTGGTAGTAGCGTGCCCGTTCTTTGGGCTCTGGCCGCTGATGCGGATTATGACAGGAGACGCATGCCAGCCGGCCTCCGCTGTCGCGGAAGCAGCGGCTCTCGTGCATCTGCTCGACCTGGCCGACGAAGTGTTCCTCGGCTGAGCTGGCAGCGGCCTCGAAGACTGACCAGAACTGATCGAACAGCAGCCCCGGCCGATAGTCTTCCTCACGGCGATCCAGCTTCACGACGCGCCTCTGTCCCAGCAAATGGCACTGCTCGCAAACCGCGTCCTGGAGCGGTGACTCGAGCCGGGTAGGATTAACAATCGTCGTATCACTGCCATCAACGATGTTCTGGCCCCGGACATGAAGTTCGCCGGGCCCGTGGCAGCGTTCGCAGCCGATCCCGTGGCCTTGTTGGAAGATGGGCGTCTGGTAGCGGTTCATCGTGCCGGCCACCGGCTCGACACGATTCGCGTGGCAATACAAGCAGGTCGCGGCGACGGGTCGGTCAAAGTGGGGATTCATCCGCTCGTAACCGGGAGCCAGATCCCACTGCTTTTTCTGAACATACCAACTGATCGGGGACTGGAAGAGGAAGCCGTCGCGTTCGATCAGAAAGCCGGTGCCCTGGCTTCCCGAGCCGAGCACATACCGAACCTCGGCCTCGTGGCGAGCGACCACCCGGCCCGCCGAGTCGCGGCGCGTCTCTTGATGCACAACGCGTCCATCGCGATGCTCGATCGCGTATTCCAGCCCCTGAGCCTGGAACAGCGGATGGGTACTCGCAACGTCGCCGCCCGTCGCGGCCTCTGCGATGAGAGAAAGCGATCGTCCCATCGGCTGCCGGCGGTAGTCGTCGGTGATCTTGCCATGACACCGCGAGCATGCGGCATCGCCCACGTACCGTATTGTCGAGCGGGTGTTTGCATACGGAGATCCGGTCTCCACCAAAGAGGATTTCTTGATCCCCGGAATCCTGCTCCACGACAACAGGGCCGTTGCGGACCCTGCCATGAGAAGCAGCGCGGCGAACATGAGCAGCGAGCGAGCTCGTAGAGACACCGGTCGAAAAGTACGCATGGATTCGCCGAGAAGTAAACCGAGCCCAAGAATGTCCCGTCTTCAGTATTGCTCACTCCGCGGGATGAGGAGCTCCCTCCCGGACGCGATATCTCTTATCGGCATCCAGGTTCTGAAACGCATCGACCCGGCCCGACGGCCAGCGGACTTCGAGCCGATCGATCCGGGTCGCGGAGCCGAGACCGAAATGAAGCCGCGGGTCGGCCGCCGACTGGAAGCTGCCGCCGCCAAGTCGTTGCGTGACCCTGCGTGATCCGCCGGCCTCGACGATCACCCGCGCACCCACTCCGTCACGGTTCGACTTCGTCCCCTCGAGCGTGATCGTCAGGAAATGGCCGCCCGTCGTCCGGTTGTGCAGATAGACCATCGGTTCGTTGACGGCAACCATGAGCGCATCGACTCGCCCGTCGTTATCGATGTCGCCAACGGCCAGGCCACGGCCAAGATGGGGGACGCGGAACGGTGCGCCGGCATGCGTGGTGACGTCGGTCAACCATCCTCCCGGGCCGCCGAGCAAGAGCTGAGGCGGCATGGTATAGGGAACTTCCGGCCGGTTGTCATTCACATGCCCGTTGGCCGTCAGGAGGTCAAGCCGGCCATCATTGTTGACGTCAAGGAAAGTGATGCCGAAGCCCAGCCGGTCGCGACTGGGCGCGGCCAGGCCGACCGCGGTGGAATGGTCGGCGAACTGGCCGCCTCCAAGATTATGAAATAGCGTGGTCGACTCTTCGTAAAAGTTGGTCACGGAAAGGTCGAGCCGGCCATCGCCGTCGAGATCACCGGCCGCGACCCCCATGCCCGCCTGATTGCTTCCCTGGGCGTTGCAAGCGACTCCCGCGGTCAAGCCCAGCTCCTCGAAGCGGAATCCGCCCAGGTTGTGGAACAGGTAATTAGGCGACCGGTCGTTGGCGACGAAGAGGTCCACGCGGTTGTCGTCGTCCACATCGACGGCCACGACGCCGAAGCCCCGGCCGTCGCGATCGACGATGCTCGCCTGGACGGTCACGTCGGTGAAACGTCCCGCGTCGTTTCGGAAGACATGATCGGCCAAAGCCTCGGATTCCAGAGGGTCGCAACTGGTATATGCCGTATGCGTGCGGTTCTGACATAGGCGAGGATGATCGGTATTCCAGTTGAGGTAATGGCAGACATAGAGATCGAGATCGCCGTCGTTGTCCAGGTCGGCGAAGGCTGCTGAGGTCGGCCAGTCGCGATCGCCTCCCAGCCCGGCAACGGCGGTCACATCCTCGAACGTGCCGTTCCCGCGGTTGTGGTAGAGGGCATACGAACGCCAGCGCGTGATGAACAGATCAGCGTGGCCGTCGTTATCGTAATCGCCGACCGCCACGCCATGACCGTACCTCTGCGATCTGCCGGAAAGACCGGCAGACTCGGTGACGTCCTCAAAGGTGCCGTCTCGACGATTCCGGAAAAGGCGATCTCCACGGGCGTGACTGGCGTCCAGACCGTGGGGTGCCGCAGTTGACGCAGCCGTGCTCGGGGGAGGGAATGGTCCACCTTGCAGGGCATACACATCGAGCCAGCCGTCGCCGTCGAAGTCAATGAGCCCGACCCCGCCACTGGAGACTTCCGGCATTTGATGGATGGAAGATTCCCCATTATCGAAGACATGGCCCAGGCGGGCGCGGGCGGAATCGTCGTCGAAGAGGATGGGGTCGCGCCCGGCTTCAGGGGTCGGCGGGGCAGCCTGAGAAATACGAGGGGGAGGAGGGTCGCCGAGCGCGGAGCCAATCGCCGCGGCCAGCGTCAGTCCATTGGTCGCAGCGGATTTCCCGTGCGACTCCAGCCGGCCGATCGCGGCCCGGAGATCATCGCGGCCCGGCTCGTTCGCGAGAGCCACGCTGGCGAAGACCTTGCCCTCGAACCAATGGCCCAATTTTTCGGCCAGTTCCGCCATCTTGCCCGCGTCACGCAGCGGCTGGTCGCGGAGCAATAGCTCCTGATATTGATTCTTGAGCTGATCAATACCCGCCTTCCGCTGTCGCAGCTCGGCAGCTTGGGCCGGCTTGCCTTCCTTCACCGCGAGCTCGGCCAGGCGGTCCAAGGAGGCACCATCACCGGGATCGGCCTCGACAAGCTGCGCGAGCGCGAGCTGTTCGGACGCGAGATCCTGACGATGCGCGGCGAACCAGGCTGCCAGCCTGTGGAGCTCAGCCGGATTCGAGTCAGCGGCCGGCAGATGGTCCAGTGCCACGCGGGCCTCGTCGACTTGCCCCGTCGCCATGGCCCAATTCAACTTCGCCCGCCAGGCCGGGACATCCTCGGGCCGACGCTGCAAGCAAGCGTCGATCCAGCGCACCGCGTCGGCGAACGCACCCTGTCGGATCGCCAGATTGGCCCTCCCAAGGTCGATCCGCTCGTCACCCGGGGCCAGCCGCTCGGCGCGATCCAGGAAGTCTCGGACCGCATCGGCGGAGGCGGTTCCCACTCCCATGACGATGTGCAGGCGGACCAGTTCGATGGCCTCTTGCGAACCGCCGCGGCCCGCCTGGTTCAGCACGTCCCAGTTGGCCTCGACCAACCGCCGCGCCTCGGCGATCCGGCCCTCCTGCCAGTAGAGGGGCGTCAGAAGTCGGCGGAGCTCGAACCCATCGATCCGAGAATCGCTCAGGGCGACGCTGAGCAGCCGTTCGGCTTCGGCAAGCTGCCCGCGATCGACGAGCATGGCAGCCCGGCCAACGATCGCCGGGGGTGCGAACCGGGAGGTCGGCGGTACCTGTGCCCAGGCTCTGTCCGCTGCCACTGTCCGGCCCCGGGCTTTTTCACAGATCCCCAGAAGATAGGCAGCTTCGTCCGAGCCGGGGTCCGCGGCCAGCACCGCGGCGAGGTTTCTCGCGGCAACCCCGTGCCGGCCATCCTGCACCTGCTTCCGGATCTCGACCAGCGCTGTCCGATAGCGCCAGGCTTTCATCAGCCGCCATCCCCCATAGGCCGACCCTGCAACCACAGCCAGCACCAGCACCCACATCCAACGCCGAACGCCTCTGATCATCCTCACCTCGTTTTTCCGGACCGATCCACCAAATGCAAACCTCCGCGCCCCGACCGAGCAGTCCGCCAGCACCCCAGAGTCTTACTTCGACAGCGGGATCGGGCTCCAGTTCAGTGGCCGATAGGATTCGGCGAACTCGGTGACCTCGATGGCCTGGTCCGCGGCAATGTCGCGGAAGACCTGGGTCGTCCCGCTCGTCGGCCAGGTCACTTCGAGAACCGCGATTCGCTCAGCCTTCTCCAGGCCGATGTGCTGCTGGAGCGGGTTGGCTCCGAAACTGCTTCCCGAGGAGATGTGGCGGCAGATCGTGCGCGGTGTTGCTCCCGCCGTGACGACCTTGATCCGGGCTCCGATGGCCGCACGGTTCGTCTTCCGGCCGACCAGCTTCACGGTCAACCAGTGGTTCCCCTGTCCGGGGTTCTGGAACAAGAGGTCGTGATACTTATCGCCGGGGATGGCACCGCCGGTCTGGACGAACAGGTCGATGTCGCCGTCGCGGTCCCAGTCGCCGCAGGCGATTTCATGTCCCTTCTGGAGATGACCGGTGCGGGAGGAGCCTGTGATCTCGGCAAACCGCTCGCCGGCGACGTTCTTGAACATCCGGTTGGGGACCAGGGTGGCAAAACTGGGGTCGCCGGTACCAAGGTAAAAGTCGAGGTAGCCGTCGTTGTCGTAGTCGCCGAAGTTGCTTCCCATGGTAGAAAAAACCAGGTCCAAGCCGGCTTCCTTGGTCTTGTCCTCGAATCCCTTTCCCTTGAGGTTTCGAAACAGCCGGTTGGACGACTGGCTGTGCGGCTGGCCAAGAAGCCCCTTGACCACGTCGTCGAGCGTGTGGTCCCAACATGTCGCGAAGACGTCAAGCCAGCCGTCGTTGTCATAGTCCCAGGCCCAGCACGAAAACCCGTGATACGGACCGTCAATTCCCATCTCTTGCGTCACATTTGAAAATGTGCCATCGCGGTTGTTGCGAAAGAGCTGAGCGACCCCGCGCAGGTTGTTCAGGAAAAGATCGGGGTAGCTGTCGTTGTCGAAATCCAACCAAGCCGAGCCCTTGCAGCCACTGAGGTATTTGACCGGCTCACGCAAGCCGGCCCGGGCGGAAACCTCCTCGAACTTGCCGTTTCCCAGGTTGTGGTAAAGTCGGTTGGGCTGGCGCTCGCAGCAAATGAAGAGGTCGAGCCAGCCGTCGTTGTCATAATCGGCCCAGCCCGCCGAGATCGAGTTGACCGGATCCAAGAGCCCTGCGTCCTGCGTGACGTCGGTGAAGGTGTGGTCGCCATTGTTGCGGAGCAAGCTGGGGCGAACCGGCATGGGCAGCCAGGCCCCCCGCGGGATGAAGATATCCATGAGACCGTCGTTATTGTAGTCGGTCTGGACGCAGAACAACCCTCCGAGCTGGTCGGCCACGCCGGCCGACTCGCCGCGTTCCTCGAAGACCCCACTGCCCTTGTTCCAGAAAACGGACAGGCGCTCGCGCGGGTCGTATGAAGAGACGATCAGGTCAAGCCAACCATCGTTGTCGAAATCTTCCATGATCGCCCCGCCGGACTGGTTGAAGCGGTTGACCCCGGCCTGGGTGCCGACGTCGCGAAACTTGCCGATGTTGAACTCCGAGTCTCGGAACCGATCCAGCGAGAGAAGAAACCGGGGATCAACCTTATCGGGATGCTCGCCCAAAGTCATGTGAGCCAGGTTGAGCAGCCATTGTGCCCCAAGATCGCCCGGGAACTGCTCGAGGTACTCGGTGAAGTGGCGGATCGCCAGGCGGGACCCGGTCGGCTTGACATGCACGGCGGCCGGCGCGATCGGCAAAATGCAGGAACTTTCGCCCCGGCACATGATGCAATTCTCGTTCTCGCCTCGTCGCAGCGCGGCGACACCCTGAAAGTAAATGATGGTATAAAGGAACTCCGCCGCCACACGATCATTACTCTCCACGATGGACCGTGCCTCGCGAAGCACCTCGTAGCTTCGTTCCGGCTCACCCTCGTAATTCAGCAGCAGCGATTTGGTCATCAGCATCGCGGCGGACTTGCGCGGGTCGCCGGCGCTCCTGGCGGAATCCAGAGTTTCCTCGAGTTTCCCGATCAGCTTGTGACCCGGCTCTCTCCACGATTCACTGATCTTCGCCAGCGAATCGCCTGGCTTCCAGGGCTCGAGCGCGGCGAGGACGACCTGATAGCCACTCGTATCCACGGCCTCGTAAGGACGGTACGCCAGTCGTCTGCCAACCCCGCGCGACGGATTTTTGGGCCGGACGGACAACCCAGATGCGGGCGACGACGCCATTCGACGACCCGCAGGACGGCCGGCATACAGCGCGTACCAGCCAAGAGACGCCGAGGTCGTCGCGACGATGATCGCGAGTACCGCAAGAGCCTTCACGATCCGGCGCCGCGACCTGGCGGGACGATGAAACGCCATCGGGCAATCTCCGCAATTCCCGGGAATGCTAGCTCTCGACACGAGCGGAGCAGGGCGGGTATCCAACTATCAAGTTCAAGGCCGTTGAGAAATCCAAAGGAAATGGCCAAAACGGATCGTCTCTCAGGGTACCGTGAAACGTCTGTTACTGCCACTGCTCATCGCCAACCACGAAGAGACTTCACACTGGCCTCCCCCTCACGCACCAGATACCCACGATCCGCGGGCAAGTCGTGATGGCGATCCACCCGTCCTGACGGCCAATGCACCTCCAGCGATTGAATCCGGATCGTTTCACCCAGACCGAAGTGGAGCCTCGGGTCGCCTGCCGAGAGGTAGCTCCCGCCGCCGTTCCTCGACGCCACGCGCTTCTTGGATCCAGCGACGAGCACAACACGGGCACCGACGCCGTCGCGGTTTGACTGGGTTCCTTCCAGGCCCAAGGTCACGAAATGGCCGGGCCTGGTCTGGTTGTGCAAGAAAACGAGGGGCTCATTCTGGACGACGACCAGCGCATCGACACGGCCGTCGTTATCGAGATCACCGGCCGCCAGCCCGCGGCCCAGGTGCAAGAGCTCAAACGGCGGCCCGGCGCGATCGGAAACGTTTCTCAGTCGGCCGTCTCCGTCATTTCTTAGAAGCTGAATCGGCATCGTGTAGGGGATACTGGGGTGATAGTCGTTGACGTGTCCATTGGCCGTCAGCAAGTCGAGTCGGCCATCGTTGTCCGCATCGAGAAAGGTGATTCCAAAACCCAGCAGGTGTCGGGTCAGCGCGGCGAGACCAACGTGGACCGATTGATCGGCGAACGTGGCTTGACCCAGGTTTCGAAAGAACGTGGTCGATTCGCCGTAGTAATTCGTCACGGCGAGGTCGAGCCGCCCGTCGTCGTCGAGGTCGCCGCAGGCCACGCCCATTCCCGCCTGATAGCCGCCTTCGGCATTGGTGGCAACACCTGCAAGCTGGGCCGACTCCTCGAACCGGAAGCCGCCGCGATTGAGGTACAAGAAATTCGCCGACTGGTCATTGGCGACGAACAGGTCAACGCGGCCGTCGTCGTCAAAATCGGCGGCGACCACTCCCAGGCCACGCCCCTGGTGCTCCTGGACGCCCGCCGTCGCTGTGACGTCAACAAAGCGGCCCCGGTCGTTGCGGAACACGTGATCGGATCGCGGTTCAAATTGCCGGGGATTACAACCGATGGGCACCTGGTTGGGAGGGAACGTGTAACAGATCTGCGGGTTCTCGGCGTTCCAGACAACGTAGTGGCAGACGAAGAGGTCAAGGTCCCCATCATTGTCAAAATCGGCGAAAGCGGCCGACGTGGGCCAGTCGCGGTCGCCAGATAGACCTGCCTGCTGCGTGACATCCTCGAACCGTCCATCGCCCCGATTGTGATAGAGTGCATAGGATCGCCATCGGGTCACGAAGAGATCGGGGTGGCCGTCATTGTCGTAATCGCCGACCGCCACGCCTTGGCCGTAACCCTGGGTCATCGCGTCGATTCCCGAGGCGGCCGTCACATCCTCGAAGGTCCCGTCGCGGTGGTTGCGGAACAGCCGGTCTCCTCGAGGCGGTTGGGCCGGGTCCGGGGGGAACCGCCCCCCCTGCACGAGATAGACATCGAGCCAGCCATCGCCGTCATAATCGATGAGACCCACACCTCCCCCGGTGAACTCCGGAAGTTGATGGATACTCGACTCGCCATTCTCGTAACTGAACGAGAGTCGAGCGGACTGGGCATCATCGCGAAACAGGGGCGGGGCGGCCACTAGTGAGTCGGCCACCGCTTGAGGTGCGATTTCTTCGCCCGTCAGGTCAGGGGCGAGGAGCTCCGCGAGAGTTTGGCCCGTTGCGGCTTGGCCCAATTCCTCTCCCTGAAGACGGGTCAACGTCGTCCGCGCCGTAAGGTCGCCGGGGCTGTGTTGCGTGATCCAGGTCAAGAAGCCGATCGCCTCGAACCGGCGTCCCAGGGTTTCGGCCAGCCGGGCGAGCTCTGGCGCGTCGGCGGCGAATTGATTCTGATTGTAGAGGTCTTCGTAACGCTGCCGGATCTGGTCCATTTCCGACTTACGCCGGCGAAGCTGGCCCGCCTGCTCAACCTGATTACCCTGAGCCGCCAGCACGGCCAGCCGCTCGATCGCCGTACACTGGCCGGGTTCGCTCTGCAACAACCGTTCGAGCGCGCTGTGCTCGCCGACAGGGTCGTGACGACGAGAGGCCAGCCAGGCGCGAATCACTTCGAGACCGCCGCGGGAAAACCGCTGGGCCGGCAGATGTGCCATGGCCCGCCGGACCGAAGCGTCTTGCTCGGTCGCCAGTCCCCAATCAAGTTCGGCCTGCCAGACAGCCGGATCCTCCGGACGACGCGCGAGGCAATCATCGAGCAACCGCCGAGCCTCGGCGAACTGGCCGTTGCGAGTGGCCAGATTGGCCTTCCCGAGCCAGACACGATCGTCCTCGGGGGCCTGCCGCCCGGCGCGATCGAGAAGCATCCGGAACGCATCCAGGGCCAGTGACTCGAAGTCCACCGCGATGTGATCATGAAGCAAACCGAGCGCCTCGTCGGACCTGGGCCAGTCGGGCCGGCTGGCGATTCTCCAGCTTGATTCGATGACGGCCCGCCTCTCGTAGGTCCGCCCTTGTTCCCAGAGGAGCCGGGTCAGAACCTGACCGACGGTGATTACCTGTCGGCCAGGACGGCTGAGTGCCCTCTCGAGAATCGTCTCCGCGACCGAGAAGCGGCCCCGGTTCATCTCCACGGCGGCGGAATTGAGAGCGGCCGCCTCGGCGAACGTGGAACTCGCCGGCAATCGTCCCCAGGCCGTAAGAGCGGCATCGTCATGGCCCAGGTATCCTTCGCACAACCCAAGTCGATAGTTGACTCCATCCGGCCACAGCCAGCGGGTCGAGAGACCGATCAAATTCTGACGCGCGATAGTGAAGCGTCGCGCCGCGATTTGCCGATCCACTTCATCGAGAGCCGATCGATGGCGACGACTCATAACTACCCAGGCCAGCGTAATCACCACAAGGAACACCGCCGCGAGCAGAACGAACGGCCACCTGAGCCGCCAGGGCGGCAACGTGCCGCTGTTACGATGGCGCAGGTGTCCGCCGCTGCTCGGAAACCTGTCCTCGGCCTGTTGTCGCTTCTCCATTGTGGGGACCGGCCCAGCAGTATTCCTTGGTCCGTCGTGGTTCGTGCCTTTCCTTCCCAAACTGACTCCCCGTTGCCAAGCCTTCAATACACCACACTCCGAAACGGACCAAGAAATGAACTGTAGGATCTGGGATGTCCACCGCGACGAGACAGTCAATGGCAGTATGACGCTTCTGTCCTGTCCGCAGCAACCCATCTGCTTTTCAGCCCTGATCCCTTATCTACTGATTTTTTCGGACTTCATTCATGCAGTGCTCAAACCATAAGTGAACTTCAAGTACGAAGAAACTAGGACTATTTATCTTCATGGAGAATCAAGGAAAACATGGTCCGAAGAATTTTTTTCTTGATTCGTGAGCCCGGATTGGCTATCTAATGACCCTTCGATTCTATTCGAAACGAAGCGACTCCCTCTCCAAATCCTGTATGTCTGTACGTCGTCCAAGGTGTTGACGCCTGTGGATTGATTAGTCTTTGTACTACCTTAGCACTTGCCTTACCTGAAAACCGAAGAGGAATCTCAATGATCGTGCGTTCCACGCGGCGATTGTCGGTTTCGTTCCTTGTCCTCTCCCTACCCCTTTGTTTCGTGGGCTGTTCCGGATCGTCCGACGAGTTGGCAAGGGAACCGGTTACGGGAACCGTGACGCTTGACAGTCAACCACTACCTTCCGGATCAGTCTCATTTATCCCGGCGGGAGGTGGGCCGGGGGCGGGTGGCGCCTCGATCACAGACGGTAGGTTTTCCATTGCGCAAGATGTCGGATTGCCGCCTGGCAACTACAGTGTGGTAATTAATTCTTCAAAAAAGCGCGACGACGCGACCAAGCCGGACCAGGTCGGGCACATCAAGCCTTCTGACCTCCCCAAGGAATTGATCCCCGCCAAGTACAACTACAAAACCGAGCTCAAAATCGAGATCAAGAAGGGGGGTGGCAACGATCTGAAGTTTGCACTGGAATCGAAGTAGATCCGGGCGCGTGGATCTCGAATCATCAGATCCTCGCATTGACACTGTTTCCATCTACCAACTTGCCGTCTGTTCCAGCCGTCGGTCGTCGATTTTGACGACCTCGAAACTTGTTACTTCAATGAGACTTAGGGGGGAAATACCAACCATGAATCATCGTCGCCGGGGCTTCACACTGATCGAGCTCTTGGTCGTCATCGCGATTATCGCGGTTCTCATCTCTTTGCTTTTGCCGGCAGTTCAATCGGCCCGCGAAGCCGCTCGCCGCGCCCAGTGCACAAACAATCTCAAGCAGGTTGGGATTGCGATGCATAATTACCATGACCAGCAGGGCACCCTGCCCCCTGGAGTAAAGGGTTGCTGCTGGGGCACCTGGCTGATATTCATCCTTCCGTACGTTGAGCAGTCCAACATGTTCAACGCCTGGAACTTCTCGGGAAATGACCGTTACGAGGGTCTCGGTATTCAGACCGGTCAGTTCCGTTACGGCGGTTCGGTCAACACCACGGTCACTTACCGGCACATCAATTCCTACCTCTGCCCGAGCGACCCTAACAGCACCAACCTCCCTGGGGGGTCAGGCTGGGCCGTGACCTGTCATAACTACGTTGCCAACTTCGGCAACACGATCACAAACCAACCGGCGTACTACGTCTACAACAATATCAAGCTGCCCTTCCTCGGCGCGCCGTTCACGGACATGGGGGCGCCTGATACCGACATCACCGCGGGCACGCAGCAAGCCGCTGCCGCGGGAACGGTCAATTTCGCGGGGATCACGGACGGATTGAGCAATACCCTGATGACCTCGGAGATCCTGATTGGCCAGGGTTGGAATCTCCACGGGTTCTCCTGGTGGGGCTACGCCCCGCAATTCACGGGTCTCTATCCGCCCAACTCGTCTCAGCCCGACGTCATGCAAACGGCTGGCTATTGCTCGGGCGGCAATCCTCAAGGCGTTGCTTGCGTTGGCGCCACGGGGTCGTCGAGCAGCGGTGGCAATTACAACGGTCTGGGCATGAACAACATTCCCCGCAGCAAGCATCCCGGCGGTGTCAACTCGGGCATGTGCGATGGCAGCGTCCGGTTCATCAAGAACTCGGTCAACATCTCCATCTACCAGGCCCTGTCCTCCGCGAAGGGTGGCGAAGTCATCAGCTCAGACGCGTATTGACGAAATAGCAAAGTCGTAGGGAGCGAAAGCAGCCTCGTCGGTCTCGTCCTTCCTTCGCATGCGACAGCGTGAAGGGTCCACCGAGAGCCTCTGGCCCTTGGTGGACCCTTCATGCGTTTTTCGGAGCGCCCATTCGTCATTATGAACTTGACGGATCCTGCCAATTCTCCCGACACTCGAAATATCTCCCTAACTGATGCCGGTTCGCTGAGCCGATTCCGATGATGAGTCCGATTGCTGTTACCAAGGACACCGCGACAACAGGTAGGTCGGTGCGGGATCCGGGGCTCAGCAGCTTGTGTGGCCGTCACCTCCTCTTGTTGTCGCTCTGGTGCGGGCTTGTTGCTGGCCCGTTGGAGATCTGTGCCTTGGTCGTGCGCAAGCACACCGTGGATCTCAACCAGTTCTACTGGATCAGCCGGCACTTCGTCTGGCTGGTTCCCCTGACAAATTTGATCATGTTCTTGATCGTCGGCCTCGGCCTGACGGGCCTGTCCTCCATCTGGCCCCGCCGGGGAAGCTGGCCTGGCACGCGGCTGGTTTGCGCCCTGACTTTGCTGGCACCGTTCTGGGTCGCTTTCCCCAGGATCTACGGCCCCGCCGGGTTCCTTCTTGCACTGGGAATCGCCACCCGCATCGTCCCCGCGCTGGAGCGTCATGCCGCCGGATTCCGCCGCTCGGTCCAGATCAGCTTTCCCATCCTGGCGCTGATCACGCCGCTCCTGGCCGCTTCGATTCTGGGCGGAGATTGGATCAAGCAGCGAGCCGAGGCGGCGCGGCCGCTGCCGCCCGCCGGCACTTCAAACGTGATCTTGATCGTGCTCGATACTGTCGCCGCCGATCACCTGAGCCTTTACGGCTATGAACGGCCGACGAGCCCGACCCTCGAGTCGCTGGCGCGGCGTGGGAGCCGGTTTGATCGGGCACAGGCAACCTCGTCGTGGACCCTGCCGTCGCACGCGAGCTTCTTCACCGGGCGATGGCCTCACGAGCTGTCGGCAAGCTGGTTCACGCCGCTGGACGCAACCCATCTCACGCTGGCGGAGTACGTGGGATCCAGCGGCTACGCGACTGCCGGGGTTGTCGCCAACACAACGTACTGCGGTACGGACACGGGCCTGGCTCGCGGTTTTACAGTTTACAAGGATTACTTCTTTCCCGAGCTCAGCGCACTCAAGATGGCGGTGTTGATCAACCGGCCCCTGGAGGGGCTGAGATCACTCGATCGCTTCCTGAGAGAGAGCTGGAATCTCGGCGTTTTGCGACCCTTCGTCAGGCCGATCTGGGGGCGATTCAATGCCGATGCGCGGAAAGATGCGGAGGTGGTTCGACGCGAACTGCTTGAATGGCTGTCGAGTCGTCGCGAGCCGGATCGCCCGTTCTTCGCCTTCGTGAATTTTTATGATGCCCACTATCCTTATGAACCCCCGAGCGGCCGCGCGCCCCGCTTCGGCGGAATGCCGAGCAACGCACGCGAAGCCGATCTCCTGCGAAACTGGTGGACGATTGATAAGAGCAGGCTCTCTCGCCAGGAGATCGCGTTCGTTCGCGATGCATACGATGAATGCATCGCCGCGCTGGACGAGCAACTCGGCCGGCTGCTCGGGGAACTGAAGCGCCGGGCAATTCTGGAACGTACCTGGCTGATCGTCACATCAGACCACGGCGAGAGCTTCGGTGAACAACCGGGCTTCTTCGGGCACGGAACGAGTCTCTATCAGCCACAGATCCACGTCCCGTTAGTAATCGTCCCGCCGTCGAGTGGCCCGAAACCGACGCGCCCGGTCGTCTCGGAAACTGTGAGCTTGCGCGACCTGCCGGCGACGATCGTTGACCTGATGGGGCTCAAGGCCGACGCGCCCTTCCCCGGCACATCACTGGTTTCGCTCTGGAGCGCGTCGCCTCCGGCGGCCGTTGTCGAACCTCCGGTTCAGAGTCCCGCAATCGCGGAGGTCGTCCCGATCGATCCCGTGGAGCCGGAATCCGCGCAACTACTCGATCGCCGGCGGGCCTGGGGCGCCCTGGCCGAAGGGGATCGGGTCTACGTGCGGCGGGAGGATGGCCCCACGGAGGAACTGTTCGACCTGCGCACCGATCGCCACCAGCGCGACAATCGCGCAGGAGATCCGGCAATGCGGCCCGTGATCGAGCAGTTCCGCGGAATATTCGATAAAATGATCGATGGGCCGCTCACTCACGAACGGTTCAAGCCTTGAACGGCCGTCACGGGATATGTCACTGAAGACCGGCAAGCGGAATAATTGCAATGATGACGAGCAGCCCGGCTGATGTCGTCGCGGAGACATCGGCGGCCAACGCAGCCGAGCCCAGCGTCGCGGCTAGACGGCTGCGACCCCATCAGCTCCTGGTCCTTGCCGTGTGGTGCGGCCTGCTCGCCGGCCCGCTCGAGGTCGCAACGATCGTTCTGCGCAAGAACACTTACGACCTCAACAAGCTGTACTGGATCAGCCGTCACTTCGTCTGGCTGATCCCGCTCACAAATCTGCTGATCTTCCTGATTGTTGGCTTGGGCCTGGCGATTCTGGGGCTGGTCTGGCCTCGCCGCGCAGGCTGGCTGGGGACCCGGCTGCTCTGCTTGCTCACGTTGCTGGCGCCGTTCTGGGCCGCATTTCCCCGGATCTATGGCCCGGCTGGGTTCCTTCTTACATTGGGGGTTGCCGCGCGCCTTGTTCCCTCGTTAGAGCGTCATGCCGCGGGACTGCGCCGCTTGATTCAGATCAGTTTTCCTGTCCTTGTGCTCATCGCCCCGCTCCTGGCCGCTTCAGTCTGGGCAGGAGACTGGTTCAAGCAGCGAGCCGAGGCGGCGCGGCCACTGCCACCTACCGGCGCTCCCAACGTCCTCCTGATCGTGCTGGACACGGTGGCCGCGGGCCACCTCAGCCTTTACGGCTACGACCGGCCGACGAGCCCGACCCTCGAGTCGCTGGCGCGGCGCGGGATCCGGTTTGATCGGGTACAGGCAACTTCTTCGTGGACGCTGCCGTCTCACGCCAGCTTTTTCACAGGGCGCTGGCATCACGAGCTGTCCGCCGGCTGGCTCACGCCGCTGGATACTACCTTTACCACCCTGGCGGAGTACCTGGGATCAAGCGGATATGCCACGGCCGGGTTCGTCGCCAACACGTTTTATTGCGGAACCGACACGGGGCTGAGTCGCGGTTTTGCAACGTACCAGGATTACTTTTTCCCGCAGCTCAGCGCTTTCAAACCGGCGTCGCTGGTCAATCGTCCCGTGGAGGGGCTTCGTGCGATCCATCAGTTTCTCAGGGAGCGTTTATCGCTCATCTTTCTTGCCGACCTGATCAGGCCATTCGATGCGGGAATTCGCAAGCCTGCACCGGTGGTCAATAGCGAGATGCTCGGCTGGCTGTCGCAACGCCGCCAGCCCGCGAGACCATTTTTCGCCTTCTTGAATTATTTTGACGTCCACTATCCGTACATACCGCCGCCAGGGGGCATTCACCGTTTCGCGGTGGGGCCCCGGAACAACAATGAGATGGACCTGATCGAGCACTGGAGGTCGCTGGTCAAGATCAAGGTGTCCGCTCGGGAGACTGCCTTCGCCCGTGACTCCTACGACGACTGCATCGCCAATCTGGACGAGCAACTGGGACGGTTGCTCGACGAACTGGAGCGCCGGGCGCGCTCGACTCAACCTGGCTGATCATCACCTCGGATCATGGCGAGAGCTTCGGCGAGCGGCCCGGCATCTACGTCCATGGGACGAGCCTTTACCAGACTCAGGTTCACGTCCCCCTCCTGATCGTCCCGCCCCCGAACAGCCCGAAGCCGGCGAAGGCTATCGTTTCCGAGCTTGTCAGCCTGCGCGACCTGCCGGCGACCATCGTCGATTTTCTGGGGCTCAAGGCGGGAGCATCCTTCCCGGGCACATCGCTGGTGTCGCTCTGGAACGCGTCACCCGCGGCGGCCAGGGACGGTCGATCGGTCGACCCGACTTCGCCGGCATTCTCGGAAGTCGTCCCGACCGATCCTCTCGATCCGGATCCGGCGAAGTTGCTCGAGGATCGCCGGGCGTGGGCATCGCTGGTCGAGGGAGACGAGGTTTATATCCGGATCAACCGTGGAGATTCCGAACGCGAGGAGCTGTTCGACCTGCGCGAGGACCCGCGCCAGTTGCGCAATCTGGCCGATGACCCGGCTCATCGAGCCGTCCTCGAACGGATGCGGAAAGCGCTCAATCAGATCCTTGGGGGGCCGCTGACGCCCCAGCGGTTCCCGATTTAGGGCCGGGCTCCGGCTGGCTCGCGGTTCTGCCGCAGACGTCTCCTGCCAGGCTCGCAACCCGGATGAGCAGTGCCCGGTGGGCCAGCCGTCCGGCAACGTCCAGTGTCCGTGCCGACGAAAGGTCCACGGGGCGAAACTGGATCTGGTCGCCGGGAGAAAGCTGGGCCAGGCGGTCGAAGTCGGCCGAGATCACATGGGCGATATGGGGGTATCCGCCCATGGTTCCGCAAGCGACGCCCAGGACGATGAGCTGTCCCCCGGCGAGCTGAACGGCCCCCGGCGCCACAGGTGCGGACAGTCGATCGGGTTGTGGCGGCAACGCCAGGGATGGTCCCTCCAGCCGCAAACCCATGCGATTGCTCCGCGATCCCACACGAAACCGGCCCTCCGGCAGGAAGCCGGCGGCCGCCATGGAAATGTCGTCCGGACCGGGGACGATGCGGAACGGCCGGGCCGCGGGATTGCTCCATGTCGGCTCGCTGAGATGTCGAGTCGGTATGGTCGTGGCCTGGGCATGGAGAAAATCACCTCGCCGCAACGGTTGCTCGGACGAGCGGCTGCCCATTCGCACAGGCGTCTGGAATCCTCCTCGGACTGCCAGGTAGGTCCTGGCGCCCTCGAGCGTTCGCCCCAGCACGAGGCGCTCACCGGCATGGAGTGAGCAGCTCGATGGCACGCGAACGCGACGCGGACTACCGTCGGTCGCGACAACCGACGCCTCGATTGGTGCACCGGCCAGAGCGATTCCCACACTGCTCAGGGCTTCGAAAATGCCGCCTCGCAGCGTCAGCTCCAGGACAGCGCATTCCGGCCTGTTGCCGACCAGCGCATTGGCGAGATCGGCCGCGCCACGGTCGAAAACACCGCCCGTGGGAACACCCCACTCCCGGTACCCAACACGCCCGGCATCTTGAACGGTCGTCCAGAATCCAGAGTCAACGACGATCAAGCCCATGGGATCTTGCAGCCGTCAGTTCGGGGGTCATAAAACTTTGGACCAGGATCCCGTTACTCGCGAGGATCCGCCGGATGAGACTTGCATTCGCCACGGCAGCCGGCTCATCGCCATGAACGCAGAGAGTGCTTACCCGTCTCTCCTCGACCAGGCGGAGAACCTGGTGTCCGATCTCATCCGGGTCGTGGAGAACCGCCCCTGGCTCACTGCGGGGAGCCAGCTCGACGAGCGAGCGATAGCGACGATCGGGGAAGCCCTCGGGAATGTACCCGACACCTTGCTCGCGCGCAGCCGCTCCAGGAGCGTGCCGGGCTGGCCAAGCAAGGTAAGATCGAGGCGAACGGCCGCCAGAAGAACACCTTGCGCGACCGGCTCCTGAGCCTGCGACTGGTTGTAAAGCGCGCCATGGGGCTTGAGGAAGCGAACCGGCAATCCCACTCCGCACGCCAGTGCTTTGAGCATTTCCACCTGCTCGCAAATCAACTTCTCGACGTCACCGGTCGTGATCACCTGGGCGCGCCGGCCAAAGCCCTCCCGATCGGCGAAGCCCGGGTGAGCACCCACGACTACGCCTCGCTCAGCGGCCCATTGCAGGGTCTCACGGATCGAGCCGGGGTCGCCGGCATGTGCACCGCAACAGATGCTTGCCGACGACACCAGATGCAAGAGCTCGCGATCGTTCTGGCAACCCTCGCCCAGGTCGGCATTCAGGTCGATCACACACAATGGCGCATCAGTTCGTACTTCCAAGTTGCTCATCGCGCCTGGCCTCAAATTCCTTGTGATCGATGGGCTGGAACTGGATGCGGTCGCCGGCCCGGATCGGGAACAGTCCCCGTTCGGCATCGGCAATTCGCAATGGAGTGCGGCCCAGCAAGTGCCAGCCTCCAGGAGATTCGCGGGGGTAGATTCCGGTCTGACGTCCCGCGATCGCCACCGAGCCGGTGGGGACGTTGAGCCTGGGCTCGTCTCGTCGTGGCAGCCCGCTCAATTCTGGAGGCAGGTAGCCGGCGTAAGGGAAACCCTGGACAAACCCGATGGCGAAGACGTCATAGATCGTGGCCGCGTGCAGCGCGATCACGTTCGCGCAACCGATTCCCAGCCTCCCGGCCACGAACTCGAGGTCCGGACCGTCGTAAAGTACCGGAATCACCACCAGTTTACCGTCGATCGCGGTTTCCGGTACGGCCTCCAGCGAGCCGAGCCGGGTTTCGAGCGCCTCCAGGTCGGTCTGATCCGGATCCGCGAAGACGGCGGCCGAGCGATAAGCCAGCACCACATCGTTCACTCCACGCAGCCCCTCAGCACGGACAGCGGCGGCCCACCGCGCCGCATCGCGCTCGGTTGCGAAACGTGCCAGGAATGCCCGATCACCAAGCGGCTCCAGAGCAATCGTCATGATAGCTCTCCCAGCATGCTCATCAGCTCGGCCGGCTCCGGAGCCTGAGATACGGCCGGCCCTGGTATGAGAAATCGGCAACCTCTCGGGATTCCCGTCGGCCTCCGAACCGCTAGAATCAAGGTGGCTCCCCATCCAGTCTATCCCGTAATGGAGACGAGGGTCATCATGATCTGTGGCGCTTTGATCCTGGCGGGATCGCTGATGGCGCTCCAAAAGCCGGCCGAGAAGGTCGGGACCGCGGCGGCGTCCGAACGTCTCACCCTGCGTGACGGCTCGGTAGTCCTGGGTCTGGTGACTGCGGCAAGCAACGGCCCTCGGGGTGCCGTGGAGCTGGTAGTCGAGCGCGACTGGGCCGAACGCCATCTTAAAACCTGGGCAACCAAGTGGAGTCGCGCGATCGAAACGGGATCGAAGCTCGCGGTACGCCAGCGCCGCGAGCGGCTAGCGGCGTGGAAACGCGAGCGCGCGGGCCGGCGCCGGCCGACGATCGCATCGTCGCCTGGATCGATCAGGAGCTGAAACGACTCGACGACCCGGCTCGAACTTCGCGCACCCGTCTCATGCCGGTTCATCTGTCCCGCGGCGATGTCCGTGGCCTGGTCCGGCAACCGGCCGTAAACACCCGGCTGCTCCAGCTTGGCTGGCTTTGTGGAGTGCCCGGCGTGGAAACGATGCCGCTGGACGACTTGAAAGATGCTCTCGAAAGCCGCGGCTTCGCGGCTGCCGGTGATCAAATGCCCTCACTGGCGGGGCTGCTACCCCTTTTTCCGGAAAACGAGATGTCGTGGCTAGGCCGCCGTGCGGCGACCGAGCTGGCCGTCGATTCCGATCTGCGGTTCATCCGCTTCCAGAACATGGTCCTCCCCGACAAGAAGACAGGACAGGCCCTGGATGGTTTGAACGTGGCATCGGCGATCGCCGAGGTTGCGAAGTTGTTTGATCCCGAGCAAGGCAGGGAAGATCCCCTGGTTGCGACGCTCAAAAAGGTCGAACAACGCGGCAGAGTGGGTGCGCTGGTCACTCGCCTTGAGATCCCCGCCGATATGAGCCGGACGACCATCGAGGCCACCTTGTGGGTCCGCGCCGGTAGCGACCGTTGGGTTCCATTCGTCACGCGGTCGGCATCCGTCCGCCCCGAAGACCTTCGCGCCGATGCGGGCGGCCAGCTTGCGGCTGATCCTCAGGTTCAGTCAGCCTTTTCGCTCGTCGAAGCGCTCGGCCTGGGGACGATCGCCCCCGAGCTCAAGCAGCGCAGCCTGAAGATGGGCGCCACGACCGACCAGGCCCTGGGTACGGCGCGGGCCGCGATCACTCAGGACCTCAACGCCCTGATGCTACCGATCTTCGAGAATCCGGGCGGAAGCTCTCAGCCCGGTAAACCGTGAACCACCTGCGCGCTTTGATCGGGACTCGAGGCGGGCACTTCAAAGGCCCGAGTTCACGGTGACTTACGATCCGTGGACTCGGGGCGATGAGTACGGTCATGCCAGGCCGGGCGCGGCCTGCGCCGGGATTCGAGGTAATCCAGGAGATCGTTCTTGAGGTCTCCGTGAGAGTCGAAGGTTCGCGACCGCGGCTGAATGGCTCTGTGCCAGAGAACCTCGACTGCCTCGCCGTACAAGAAGCACCCGGCCAGTGCCAACATTGCCACCCAGCCAGCACGGCGTCCCACGGCCGCGACGCCCTCGGACAGAAGCAGCAGGAATGTGGGAACAAGACAGAACAACAGCCTGCCATGAAAAGGATACTGATGAAGACCGGAGGCGGCCAGGGCAAGACAGAGGGGTGACAACAGCATAAAGAGCCCGCCCGGCCACCGCCTGCCCAAGGAAAGGCAACCCAAGAAAGCCATGATCGAACCCAGTACTGCGGTGTAAACGAGATTCAGCGGCGAGAGAATACTCGCGGGGTTGATGAAGACATTCGCCACCGACTCGGCCAGCAAGGATGCATCAGTCAAAGAACGTGGTGGAACGGGGAGAAATGCGAAGTTCCACCAAACCCAGAGGAAGTCGCGGCGGCTCATGATCGACCGCGAGAGCAAGAAGCAACCGGCGAAGCTGACCAGCCAGCTCAGACCAACACCCGCTGTCATGACGGCTTTTCGCCAATCTTTGTTCAGGACATTGGTCACGAGCAAGTGAAGGCCGACTCCCGCAAGTACAAACACGACCGTGAACGAGAACCAGGGCGCGACGATTCCGAAAATGGCCAGGGCGGCGAAGCGATGCGTCCCAGACCGATCGGGGCGATTCGGTGCGGCCAGAAGAAGCGCAGCCAGAGCCATCACGAGGTCGCACGAGTATTGCTTGATCTCCGCCGAGTAGTAGAGCAAGTGGTCCCCCAGGGCCAGCAGGCCCACGGCAAGGGGGACGGCACGGCGGTCGAGGTATCGCCGCGCGGTGCTTCGCATGAGAAACACCGAGGCAATCCCGCAGACGAGCGGAAAGAACCGCGCGGTCGCCTTGATGTCGAGCGGAAGATGGGCCAGCAATCGCTCGATGAGCAAGAATCCCGGAGGAGCCATCTGGTCGTCCGCAAGAATCTGGCTGAAATCGAAGACCGCCCGACCGGATATGTTCTTCAAAAGGGCCACTTCATCCATGTAAAGAGCGCGAAAGTCGAGATACTCCCAGACACGCAGAATGACCCCGACCGCGACGGTCATCCAGGTCAGGCCGTCCCATGTCAGCTTGGCGTTCCACGGGCCCGCCGCCACGGTGAATCGCCGCCGCTCGGTCGACCGATGATCGGATGGTACGGCTGATTCACCATTGATCACAGATGTCTCTCCTTGATGCCGGGGCGGTCGGAAAGAGGTTGTAGGTCGTGCTCCAACCAGCCCGAGTGTGGAAAGTCGAGGTTGAGCGAGCCCATCCGTCCGGTTATTTTACAGCACTGAGAATCCAGGTCGATGAACCTGAGAACGAGGATTGTCCGAGGCGACGAGTTGAAAGGGGCCGAAGATGGGTATTTTCACGGGAAAGAAAGGCATGGTGCTGGGCGTTGCCAACGATTTTAGCATCGCCTGGGCAATCACTCGGAAACTCCTGGAAGAAGGCGCGGAGATCGGGTTCACGCACTTGCCCGGCGAGAAAATGGAGCGAAGGGTTCGCAAGCTCGTGGAACCGATCGGGGCCAAGCTGCTGGTCTCGTGCGACGTTCAGAAAGACGAAGATATCGCCCGAACATTTGAGCAAGCCGGCCAGGTTTACGGATCTCTCGACTTCGTTCTGCACTCGATTGCGTTTGCTCCCCTTGACGACCTGAGATGCAATTATGTCGATTGCAGCCGCGAGGGCTTCAAGACCGCGATGGATGTGAGCGTTTATTCGCTGGTCTCCGTGGCCCGGCACGCCGCGAAGATCATGCCCGACGGTGGGTCGCTGCTCACGCTCACTTACTTTGGCGGCGAGCGAGTGGTGCCCGGTTATAATTTGATGGGTGTGGCCAAGGCTGCACTCGACGCCTCGGTGAAGTATCTGGCTTACGACCTGGGCCCCAAGAAGATCCGGGTCAATGCGCTTTCCGCCGGCCCTGTGAAAACGCTGGCTGCCTCAGCGGTGGGCGATCACGACAATCTGGCCGGGCTTTACACTCTCGTTTCGCCGTTGGGCCGGAATATCACTCGCGACGAAGTGGGTGCTTCCGGAATGTTCTTGCTTTCTGGTCTGGCCAGCGGAATCACCGGCGAAATTCTTCACGTCGATTGTGGGTACAACGTGATGGGGTCTATCGGCCGCGCCGTCGAAGGACTGAGGGCGGGAACTCTCTGACCCGAACTTCGAGTCGCGAGCTGAACCCTTGCGAAAAACCGCGGCGGCCTTTCCCATGAGCCAGCCAGATCAGCGCGGCGATGGATTGATCAACGTGGGGATCGGGCTGATCCGTAGGGAGGGCGACTTCCTGGTCCGCCGCCGACCGGAAGGTACGGTTTACGCGGGCTACTGGGAGTTTCCGGGAGGCAAATGTGAGCCCGGCGAGACTCCGGCACAGACCACGGCCCGGGAATGCCTGGAAGAGACCGGTCTTGAAGTGATCGTGGGAGCGTTGCGACAGGTCATCGACCATCGCTACCCTCATGGTCACGTCAGGCTTTTCTTCTTCGACTGCGTCCCGGCCGATCCCACCGCGCAACCTGCGCATCATTCCGGCACGCGGTGGATCCCGGTCACCGAGCTCTTGAAGTTGCGCTTTCCCGAGGCCAACGAACCCGTGCTCGAAGAGCTGAGCAAGCAGTCCTCGGGACCGGCGGCCAGCAATCAGCGGCCAGAAACGCCCTGACCGGTCAGACGCGTTCGGGATTGGTCGGAAAGTCGGGAGCGCGGTCGACGACGTTATCGATGAGACCGTAATCGCGTGCTTCCTCGGGACCCATGAAGCGATCGCGGTCGGTGTCTTCCTGTAGCTTCTCGAGCGTCTGTCCCGTGTGCCTTTGGTAGATCGCGTTGAGTTGCTTCTTCATGCGGATGAACTCCTCCGCGTGAATCAGGATCTCGGTCGCGGTGCCCTCCATGCCGGCGAGCGGCTGGTGGATCATGATCCGACTATGCGGCAAAGCATTGCGTTTGCCTTTGGCTCCCGCGGCCAGCAAGAGCGACCCCATGCTGGCGCACTGGCCAATACAGTAGGTGGCCACGTCGCAGGGCACCCACTGCATGGTGTCATAGATGGCCAGCCCCGCGGTCACGCTCCCGCCCGGGCTGTTGATGTAAAGGTGAATATCGGCCTTGGCGTCTTGATGGGCCAGCACAAGCATCTGGGCCACAATCAAGTTGGCGATGTTATCGTCGACCGCCGTGCCCATGATGATGATACGGTCTTGCAGCAGGCGGGAATAAATATCCATCGCCCGCTCTTCGCGACCGCTTCGTTCGATGACGATGGGAACCAGTGGCATGGGTGAATAGCCCTTGAAAGAAAAAAAGCCGGAAGCCGGGAGTGCTCCCGAAAAGTTTACTGAACAGACATTCTCAAACCCCTGGTGTGATGGTCTTCCGACTGAATAGCCAGCAGACTTTCAGGCTGACCAAAGGGGACGCGACGTTGGTCCGGTCCAATTACTTGAGTTCGGTGTCCGGCGGCGCGGTGGATACCACGCTCGTGCCCGGTCCCTTCTCACTGGCGGCGATCCGTCCCACGACCTCATCGACGAGGCCGTACTCCTTGGCTTGCATGGCCGTCAGGTAGCGGTCACGCTCGGTATCCCGGGCAATCCGCTCGATCGCCTGGCCCGTGTCGCGCGCGAGGATCTCGTTGATGACCTGGCGGCTCTTGACGATCTCCTCGGCTTGAATCTCGATATCCGAGACCTGACCGCCAACCTGTCCGTAGGGTTGATGAATCATGATCTTGGAATGGGGCAGCGAGAACCGCCGGCCCTTGGAACCGCCGGCCAGCAAGACCGCCGCGCCAGACGCGGCCAGGCCGATGCAATAGGTCGCCACGGGGCACTCGATGAACTGCATCGTGTCATAGATCGCCAGCGTGCTGCTGACACTGCCACCGGGGCTGTTGATGTAGAAACTGATGCCTTGCGTCCGGTTTTCATACTGGAGATAGAGAAACTTCATCACGGCCAGATTCGCCGCGGCGTCATTGATGACCCCCTCAAGGAAGATGATCCGATTCTCGAGGAGCAGGTCGCCCAAGGTCATCTGCCGCTGCCGGGCATAGTCGCGGTAGCGTTGCAGCGAGGGGTCCGCGAGCGGATGGTCAAAAGGCATGGAACGGTCCTGGGTAAACAATACCCGGGCGATCGAAACCGCATCGAACGGTCGATCGCTGAGGGGCAAGGCAGAAAAACTTCCAGTTACAACACAATGATGTACGGCCACGGCAAGAGGCAGGCTGTCTGCAACTTCACCGGACCTTGACCGTTCGAGACCAGTCGGTTCTGGAACGGTCGAAGCGGCTACCTGAAATTGAGTTTATTCTTCCGCTGCTTCGGACTCCTCGCCAGCCGCTTCAACGACCGGGGAAGCGGACTGGTCCACGGTTTCGACGTCGGTATCGACCTCATCGAGTTGCACATCCTCGATCTCGACGGACTGGAGAATGTGGTCGAGTGCCTTGCGTTCCAGGATCTGAGTGGCCAAGGCGTCGCCCAGACCTTCCTTCTCGACCCGAGCGCGGACTCGCCGGACACTCTCGTCGGAACGCGCGGCCATCGCCTGGATTTCCAGTTCGAGATCCTCATCTTCCACCGTGATCCCTTCCGCTTCCGCGATCCTTGCCAGGATGAAGAATTCCTTGAGCGAGCGAAGGGTCATCTCGTGAGCGTTGGCGCGAATTTCCGCCTCGCGGGCCCGGATGTCGTTATCCGAGAAGCCTTCCTGGCGCAACTCCATGGCCAGCCTGGTTGTCGTACTCTTCTCCTGGCGCGAAACCAGATCTGCCGGAAGTTCGAACGGAGTCGCCGAGATCAAGGCATCGAGAATCTGGCGGCGAACCGCCTGCTTCTGTTGTGACTCGTTCTGGCGCTTGAGTGCGTCGCGAACCGCGTCGCGAAGTTCGTCGAGATTCTCGAAGCCAATGCTCGTCAGAAACTCCGCATTGACTTCGGGAAGCCGAACTTGCTTGAGATCGTTCACCGCGATCCTGACCTGGACCGTTTTGCCACGCAATTCCGGGTCGGCCACGGCCGAGCCGAGCTTGGCTTCGATCTCCCGCGATTCGCCCGGTTTGATACCCTCCAGACCAGCGCCGATGCCCGGAACATGACCATCCTGGAAGCGAAGCTCCGGCTGGAGCCGGAACTGGATTTCCTTCACCTCGTTGAGCACGCTTCCATCGGGCCGCAGGAAGGTGAGGTCGGCCGTGAGATAATCGCCAATCTTGGCTGCACCCTCGAGCTTCGGCACAATCTGGGCATAACGCTCGAGGAACCGGCCGAGCCGGATCTCCACGTCTTGATCACGAATTGCCTTGATCGGTCGTTTGACCTTCAGTCCCTTGTACTCGGGGACCGCGAACTCGGGCCGAACCTCCACGTCCATTTCGAAGGTCATCGGGCCATCGTCGGGGAGCTTGATTGCTTCGACATCAAGCTTCGGCTGGACAATCGGATTGAGCTTGTAATCCTCGTCAATCTGCTCGAGCGAGGACATCAAGAGAGACGACTTGACCTGATCGCCCACTTGCTTGCGGAATCGTTTGACAACCAACTGCCGCGGTGCGCGCCCGATCCGAAATCCCGGAACCTGGGCATCACGCTGAAAATTGCCGAGCGATTCCTCAAACTGACGCTCGATCTCCAATCGTGGAACGGAGACCTTGAGGTGCTTCTTGCAAGGACCGACATCTTGAATGTTGACATCGAGCTCAAGTTTTCGCTTGGGCTTGGCTTCCTCTCCTGGCTCGGCGTGCTCATCACCGAGTTGATCGGTCACCGAGACCGAGGCATCGTTTTTTTCTTCGCCGTGACTCATCTCAGGCTTTCCCTCGGTTCACATCTGGCTGGGACGGCTAGGTCCGCCATCACGCAACCCACGCGCTCGAGCGAAAGCTGCCAGCCCAGAGGCAACAACCAGAGCGGGAGATGGGATTTGAACCCACGACAACCACGTTGGCAACGTGGTGCTCTACCCCTGAGCTACTCCCGCGGATGTCGATGCGTCCGGTCACCAACCGAGCCTTGGGGCCCTGGCAAAGACCCGGCACCGACGACCTTCTTAGTATAGAGACGCCTCTCGGGAATGCAAGGCGCTTGCGTCGATCGCCCGGGGACAAACCGCAGCCGGGAAGTCAGGCTGATTCGCTTTCAGATTGCGTGCCGGAATCTAAACGGTTAGCCTGGACGGACAACGATTTCATGTTCCGTTTCGTTCGTTCTCATCCCCACGAGCGTCACGCTCTGCAAGCCAGCCGGGACTCCTCCGATCATGAACTATACTCTCCAGGTCGTGCAAGGCCGCAGCGACGCCAACATGCTGAGACTGATGGATGGAGTGAACAGTATTGGTCGCCACGACGACTGCCTGATCCGGATTCGGTCTTCCCAGGTCAGCCGTCGTCATTGCGAGTTGTTCGAGGAGGGAGACCAGCTCATCCTGCGAGATCTCGGCAGTTCCAATGGCACCTATGTCAACGGCAAACGAGTACTTGGTAGGCAGAATGTCAAGCCTGGGGATATTTTGACCATCGGATCTGTCAGCTTGCGGGTGGGCGTGCTGGACGCGGCAGGCAAGCCCGCTGGAGCCGCAGCTTCGTCGCAACCATCGCCCAAGGACACCGCCGAGCTCGAAGCCCTGCCCGTAGGCGAGGATGATTTTCAGGTAGAACTGGCAGAAGATGACGAGGAATTCGAGGTTGCGATCGACAGCGAACCTGACCACCTTGACATTATTCCGCTGGAAGACGAGCCGGCCGCAATTCCACCACAGAAAGCAGACAAGCAAGCGAGCACGGTCACCGGCCCAAAGGATAAGGCTGGCACGCCGGCCGCAGCCGGCAACGCAGAAGCCAAGTCGCCTGCTCCCGAGGAAGAGGATGCCGTGGCTCAGTTTCTCATGGACCTGAAGCTGGACGAGGACGAGTGATCGTCACCGGAGAGGCCTTTTCAGGCCTCAAACCTCGCAAGCGCTGGCAACTTGCTTCAGCTTTACTATGTGCCAGGAACTCGATCGCCGCAGACCGGCGATTACCCGGTGAAGGGAACGACCGTTTGCCGCGAATCTGCAAGTTCACAGGTCGGTTTCGATCCCAGGCCCGGACACGTCGATCAGCCCTCTCAGGCAAACTCCAGGGCTCTCGAATAGTCTGAATTCATTATCATTTGCCCCGAAGCGAACATCCGATTCTGTAACGCCTCGATGCTACAAACATCAAATCTTACCTTCGTATTCGGTGAACTTTCGCATCTTCTTCCGGCAACGCATTGATTTCCGGCGTCAATGGCTTTAAATAGCTATAGCACACGAGAATGATCGTGCTCAGTTCGGTCGTGTTGCCTGGACAGGCCAAGGGTCGCTCGTCAGTTTCGTTTAGGATCTATCTCATGGCTCGTCGCAAGACCTTACCGGAGTCGCTTCGTGCCAAGCTTGCGCTTGCCGAGCGATTGTCAAGCCTGCGTCTGGAACTGTTTGGAGACCGGGGTGGCCCCGAGATGGCTCGACGCCTCGAGATTCCGGTTCGCACGTGGTACAACTACGAGGGCGGCGTAACAGTACCCGCTGAGGTGGTCCTGAGAATCATCGAACTCACCGCGGTTGAGCCGGTGTGGCTGCTTCATGGCAAGGGTCCCAAATACCGCCAGCAGCCAAGACTGGACCAGCGCGAGGCTTCACCCAAGTCGTCGACGACCGTCGGTGCCCTTTTGCGAACCGCACTGCAATTGCTCGAAAGCGACGGCACCCCGGGTTACTGCAGCGGCGAAGCAGCCTCCTCGAGTGCACCTGCGCATTTTGAACAACCGCTTGCGACCCCCGCCAGCAAAGAATGGCAGGAAGCCCAGCACGAACATCGCTGCGTCCAGGTCACGGGCAACGCGATGGCGCCCATCCTGGCCGACGGAGCGTGCGTCGCTTTTTCCAAGGATGATGAAGACCCGCGTCAGCTTGACGGCAAGATGGTCGTCGTTTGGCTTGATAACCAGCCCACGATTCGCTGGTTCAGCCATTGTGGCCGATACGGTCTGCTGCGCGCGGAAAACCCGGAAACGGTCCCCCAGCAACATCTCATCGACCTGGAGAATGCCGGCGAGAAACCACGCGTCAGGCGAGTCCTCTGGATCGATACCGCTCACTGATCGGTCGATCATTGGCCGGTCGGGATGGTCACCAGCCTAGTGCTTCGTCCAGGCAGGGCAAGACCATGACCTTGCCGTCACCGATGCGACCGGTTCGCGCATGGGTGACAATGGCCTTGATGACCGCCGGGGCATGCTGCTCTTCGACGAAAACCGTCAACTCGACCTTGGGAAGGAAGGACGTGTTATACTCGCTTCCCAGGTAGTGCCCCAGCCGGTTTTTTTGCCGCCCGTATCCCATCGCCTCGCGTACCGTGCCCCCAAGAATTTCCAGGGACTGGAGCGCCGAGAGCACGGCCTGAGCACGGAACGGCTTGACAAGGGCAATGATCTTGACCGGCTGCCCGGATCTCCCGGGCCCTTCTCCGGATCTTGCACCAGTGTCGCACTTGGCTTGCCCGAGATCTCCCATGGGTTGGCTCGTTTCGCTCGACCTGTCTCAACTGGTGCCGCGAACCTCTTGATACTAAGATAGAAACTACCAAGACTTGAGGTGCGATCGGAAGATCAGGGCAGGCACGAGCAGGGAGATCACGGCCGGTCAGCCGAGATTCACCTATCAAAAGGAACGATTCATGAAACGGGCGGCGGCGGTCGTTCTGTGTGCAAGTTTCATCGTCATCATCGGGTGCGGAACCCAGAGTTACGAGACGCGACTTGAGAAAACACTTGACAATATGAAGTATCAGAAGCGGCTTGATGACAACCTTACCGGTGCGCCGACCAAGGGAAAGCTCGAAGAGCTGCACATCTTTGTCCGTCCACCCAAGAACATGACACCAAGCCAAACCTTCCTGTTGACCGTGGTCGAACCCGGCAAGTATGACGTCGAATCCAGTTTCATGGAGCCGGACAAGCAAAGCCTTCACATCCTGGGCCGTGTGAAGCGGCCCAAGACTCCATCCAAGAAAGGTCCCGCCCCGCCGGAAACTCCGCGAGGCGAGTTTAATGCCGACGTGGTCGAGATGCTCAAAAACGTGTACGGGGCCGAGATCGATCTCACGAAATTCAAGACCGAGAGCAAGCTCAACAACACATTCAAGTCCAACCTGCTCGACCTGAATGCGAAGGAAGTGCAAGTCTACCTGTACGGCAGCAAGAGCGACCCCTACGAGGTAGCCTTGATCTTCGAATACCCCAAAACAGAGCACAACGCGGTCAATCCCAAGATCGGGCTCTGCCTTGAGTCTTTCGCGGTCGCCGACAAGGCCAAGAGGGCCTTCGCGGGCGGGGAAACCGAGGACTTGGAGGGCACCGGCGAAGGAACGGCTTCGCCCGTCGCCTTCTGATGATGTCTGCTCGAGGTGAAAAAGGTCCACGGCCCGGCCGCACAGTGCGGCTGGGTCAACTCAGGAGGTGAGCAAGGGGATCGGATCGAACTGCTCTTGTTCATCGCCGGAATCGGCATGGGTTGTCTCGATCAACTCATCACGCAAAATTGTGACATCGCGGGGAGCTTCGATTCCAATCCGAACTTGATTCCGTTCCACTTTCACAACAGTGATCCTGATGTCTGGACCGATCATGATGGACTGGAGCGGTTTACGACTGAGAACCAGCATTCTCACCTCCCTGGCATCCCGGTGTCATTGCGGAAAACCGTTTGACAGTAATTGCTTCTTCCTGCTGCTACCTTCTCGGATTCCGTGCATCCCAGGCGACACATCCCTTTCCATCGCACAGGACATCCGACGGCCCTGATCCAGGAGATCGAAAAGGACATGAGGTCCTCTCAGTTACAACGGTTCGCGGCCCGCGTATCGGCTTTTCTCGGTGCAGGGCCGCTCATGGTCTGCCTGGCCACCGGCGTAGTGCGCGGCGAATTGCTTTATTTCCAGAACGGCGGTGAGGTCCACGCTCCCGCCGCCATCGATGGCAACCGCATCGTCATTCAGCTTGCCGAGACGAGATATGAGTTCCTTCGGGAGGATTTCCGGAAAATCGTCCCTGGTTTCACACCCGAGCGCGAATGGGATATGCGCCGCCAGGAGTTGCGATCGGCGGGGTTTGCGACCCGGTACGAAGCGGTCTGGTGGGCTATCACCAACGGCCTCGGCAACGAGGTGGTGCCGGAACTGCGAACATTACACGCGATGAATCCTGAACATGCGCCAGCAGCGAGGATGATTGCCGCAATCAACAAGCTGGAACTGCCCGCCGTGGACCCCGACCTTATAGGGTTTCGCAAGGCCCTGGGAATCACAACAAACATCGCTCGCGGACGCCATGTCATCTTGCTCCATCAACTATCTGAACCAGAGGCAGAGCAGCGCGTTGCGCTGATCGAACGGGTGATCAACGGGTTTTATCTCTGGTTCGCGGCACAAGGCATCGAGCTTGGAGTGCCAGAGAAGCGTTTGATCTGTGCCTGGTTCGCCGACCAGAAAGACTACCTCGCTTTTCTGCATTCACAGGGCGCAGACGCCTTTGCCACCACCAAGGGCTACTATCACCCCACCTGGAATGCCGTGGTGGCCTTTGACGCTCTGAGCTCGAACCAGCAGCAGACCGGACGTGAGACCGCCAGAGCCCGGCACGAAGAAATCAGGCAGTTCCAGGCAACCGTGAATCGACTCCCCCCGCGCAGCAAGCTCCGCGTGACGTTGAGCGGGGAATCGGCCCGCACTCTCGATCGGGCCGCCGCGCTGGCTTTGATTGATCGGCTTCGGCGTGAAGTCCAACGCGAGGAGTTATTGCTCGAACTGGAGCGTCGAGCGATCAACGAGGGTACTGCCGCCCACGAAATTGTTCACCTGCTGGCCATCAACAGCGGGCTTCTGCCGAGAAATGATTCTTTTCCGGTCTGGCTTCAAGAAGGCCTGGCCATGCAATTCGAGGTCATCCGCGGAGGCCGCTGGGCTGGGATCAGCCGTGCCAGCGATCCTCGGCTTCCAGACTGGCGGCGGATCCAAACACCGCCTGCCCTGGAGCCACTCGTCCGCGACTCCGGTTATGGCCGAGGCTACCGGCGCGATCTCTATGCACAAGCATGGTCTTTAGTTTACTACCTCCGTGTCCAGCATCCTTCCGAGTTCCTGACATTTCTCGATCTGCTCCGAAGCCCCGACACCGAGCTTGCGGATCTCCCTGTGAGCGATCGCTGGGCCTCCGCCTTCCGCCGCGCTTTCGGTCCGGATCTCGGGGCATTCGAACGCGGATGGCATGAATACATGGCCACAGTGCAGACGCCCCTCGGGCGGCACGTTCCGGAATCTCGGAACCCGGTGGAGCGCGTACCTGCATCGATGACAAACCGTAATCCGGCTCAGCACGGCACCAAGAACTGAAGGAATTGACAGAAGCTTGATAATTGCTGATACTGCATGCTGACGGGGCGTAGCTCAGTTTGGCTAGAGCGCACGGTTCGGGATCGTGAGGTCGGAGGTTCAAATCCTCTCGCCCCGACTGAAATGTAAAAGCAAATCCCGCCAGTGGTTGCGAAAGCGACTGTCGGCGGGATTTGAACTTTTTGCTTTTTGATGAGAAGACTGTTCCTAGTCCAAGTTGAGGTCGAATCCTTCCAGGCCAACCAGTTCCTTCACCCTATTAAGAACGAAACTCCCCCGAAGGTCATCATTTCAGCTCGTGTGGCGGTGTCCAACGGAACATCATCACGTGGTTTCGACCGGCATTCTCCAGAAACATAACGTATTCCCCGTTCTGGCGCAGGGTCACGTTAAGCGCGTTGTCCGAATCGACGCACCCGCCACTGCCCTTGAATCCGTTGATGTCCAGTCGAAGCGTGCCAATGTATGCACCGTCCACGAGAGCGTGAACGCGGACGTAGCCGTAGCCATACGCCATGAAAAGGTACTTGCCGCAAGCGGAAATGGCCTGGCCGCCACCGCCGCCGTAACTGGTCTCCGGCGTGTAACTCTTGTCGTCGAGTGGCACTTTGATCGACCAGCGCTCCTTCCTCTTGGCCGCGTCGGACCAGTTGTCGTAGCAGATCAGTAAATTGCACACGTTTTCTTCGGACTTCGGTGAGCCGGCCGCGATGAGTACGTCATCAGTGGGGATGTAGAAAAGCCTTCGGAGACGAGAGGGCGGGAACTCTTTCGGATTCTTGTAGCTCACCTCGGACGCCCGACGGTAGATGGGACTGCCACCCTTGTCGAGACCCTCGCATGGCATGTGCCAAATGGTCTCCTCGGCGCACTGCCAGATGCCGGCCTTGGCGTCGAGGTGCATCGAGCCCCAACGCGGTTCTTTCTTGACGTCGGCGAACTCATCGGCGTCGGCGACGCCATCGTTGTTTTTGTCTGTCCAGATGAAACTTTCGGCGTCTTCCGGCCAGCGCATTCCGGCACCAGGACGCCAGAGGGTAGCGCCGCCAACGTAGCCGCATGGGGCCGCGATGTAGCCCTTGCCGAACTTATAGATCTCCAGGCTGCCGGTGCCCTGGCCGCCGCAATAGAGGAAGGGCTTGCCCTCGATTCTCCGGATACCATTGATCAACCGATGTGAAGGGCCATGACCTTCCAGTACGCGGTTATCGCTTGGGTATTTAAACCGATCGACCGTGAACCCGGCCAATGACTGCTCCTGGCCTGCAGGTTTAGTCCAATCCATCTTGAAGATGTTTTCTTTGGTGTAGACGGTGTTCTCGTCGTCCGGGTCGGTGCATGCCGTGTCAAGCCAGTTGCCGAGGCCGTGGACGTCCCAGAGCCTTTTTCCCGATGGGTCGTAGGCTTCGATCGAGACGTTGTACCACGTTCCAAAAACAGAAGCGACGTAGAGGTTTCCGGCTTTGTCGGTGCCCAGGCCGCGAATCCAGTGGAACGTTTTCGGCCCATACTGCCCCGGTTCGCCGGAGAAAATACCGCCTTCCGTGCCGAACGTGTCCACCTTCTTCGGCTTCTCGGAGACGTCATAAATCCAGACCTGACTGTGCTTGTTAAGCCCACCGACGAGTAGGCGGCCCTTCGTGTCCACGGCCAGAGAGCAGGGATTTTCAAAGTCCGTGATTTCTGGGCCCGCTTCACCTTTGACAGAATAACTAACGATCTTCGCACCGCCGGTGTAGAAGGACAGATAGGGCTCCTTGGCCGGTTTGCCTTCAATCACCCAGATCCTGCCATCGACCGCGACCGCGAGTGGGCCCGGCCTGGCTGTGGAAAACGCGCTCACCTCCTTCATCGTCTCCGTCGCCAACACCCGCACTTTCCCCGCCTCGTAATCGCTGATGTAAAGCTCTCCTCCACGAATCGCCAGCCCGTGAAAATTGCCCTTGAGGATCGCCGTCTTGTTGTACCCGGTGTCCCCGATGCGTGTGCGAAACAGGCCCGCACCCGTGCCAATGTACACGTAGTCGCCGTCGGCCACGACCGCCGAGGAACTGCTGCCCCAACCACTGTCATAGTCGTACTTCGTGACGAATTTTCCGTCCTTATAGGAAGCAACCCCACCGAAAGCTTCCGACACCCCGGCCGAATACACTGTTCCGTCCGGCGTCACGCAGATGCCACATACGTTGACGGGCACCGATTGATGCCCCTTCTCGGTGGCGAACGAGTTCGCGAGCCAGGAGTGCACCACTTTCCCCGGCAGGCTGTCCCCCGGTTGCAGGTCGGCGGCCCGCACACGCGCGGCGACATCGAGGGAAAGGAGTGCCAAAACGCTAGCGCACGTCAGGAGGATTCGGCTACGATTGAACATAGGACAGCTCCTGCAGAAAGGAACAGTTGAGACCGATGCGGGATCGCAACGATATCCTTTCAGGGTTTGACGGACGAGCATTTGTTGAGGCAATGCAGCTATGATTTGTGGTTTTGTCACCAATGGTTGAACATTGGCTTACCTCGCGTTCTTGCGAAGTGGGTCGTTCAGGTGGTACACCAGCACCTTCGCCTTCCAGTCTTCCTCTACGAACACGAGGTAGCTGCCGTCCTTCAGGCGCACTGCCCGTACCGCATCACGGAAATCCACCCACCCGCTCTCGCCGCTGACCTCCGGGCCGGGCTTCATGGTGCCCAGGTGTTTGCCGGTGTTGGCGTCGTACACCAGCACGTTGGCCTGCTTGCAATCGACCGCGAAGAGCAATCCGCCCGCGGTGTGGAAAGACACCATGAACTGCGTTTCGGCCTTGTACGGGAAGTCGATGCGGTACTTCTGAACCGGCTTCTTCGACCACGAGTCGTACCGCACACACACTGATCCCGCAGTCCCCCACTCGCCGCCGCTGATCGGCCGGTCTTTCGTGGCTCCGGTCAGAATCATCGTGTCGGTGTCCGGATCGTACTCGGTTCGCAGCAGGTCGTCGAACGGCTCCGGCATCTTCCAGTGGTCGGCCTTCGGGTCGAATTTCGGGTTCCCCTTCTTGTCCAGACCGGTGAACTTCCACCGCCAGATGCCGCTGTCCCGTCCGGCCTGCCAGATGTCTCCGCGAGTATCGACGTTGCTCGCCCAGAATTCGCCAGTCGGCCCTTCGGTCGGCGTGTACTCGTCCGCGTCGAACTTGGCGTCGCCGTTGGCGTCCCGCCAGAACCAGCGGCCGTCCTTCGGCTGGCCGGTCGGCTTCCAGTCGGACTTCTCCGCTTTCAGGTGGCCGTTACTGAGGACGACACTCGGTACGAACAGGTCGCCGTCCTGTCGGTAAATGCCGAGAACCCCTTGCCACATGCCCCGCTGACACAGGAACGTTTTCCCTTCGAGAACCCGGACGCTGGTGGCGCATTGCAGCACAGGCAGATGCTGCCTGAGGTCGTCCGGGGAGCGGAACGGGTCGACCGTCAGCCCGTTCCAACTCCAACCCTTACCCGACTCGGCGTTCGGGTCGAACGTGTAGCGTTTGGTGGCGGTGAGCAGTTCGCGCCCGTTTGTGCTGGGCACGGCGTCGGCGATGGAGATGAACTCAAGCCCGAGCAGTTCCCAGGTCAGCTTTTGCTTCGCATCGAACGCCCGGATCACGCTGCCGCCGTACGGCACGTTACACGTCACGTACAAGTTCCCCTTCGCGTCGAACCCGGCCCCGGTCGGCATGGCCAACCGCGTCGGCCCGGCCCGTCCGGGTTTCGGCTTGGCGAACATGCCGCCTTCCTCACCGAAGGTGTTCACCAGTTTGGCCGTCGGCATGCTCACGTCAAAGAACAAGAGTTGCTGGCGGGGACCTTGATCAGCCACCACGAGTTGGCCGTCGGGCGAGAACGCCAGCCCCGCCGCGATGGACTTCTCAGGTAGCGGCACGGTGACTTCGCGGGCCTTGCCGTCGGCCGTGAACGACAGCACCTTCGCGCCGCCCGTCAGGATCACCCACACGTCACCCGTCTTGTCGACGGCGATCCGCTCGGGTTTGTCCGCCTTGAAATCGCGAAGCGGCTCCATCGTCTGCACATCGAACACGCGGACGCGGTCGGCAGCGGTGTCGGCCAGATAGAGGAGCTTGCCGTCGGTGGCCAGACCACGGGGGATGATTTCATGGTTGTCCGGGGCTTCGTTCACTACGACCATGTTCTTGTGGCTCGTCTTCCCGCCCTCGAACGGGGCCACCTTGCCGTCGTGGGTCCAGCGGGACACGCCAAATAAGCAGATGGGTTTGTCTCGTCGGGCTTCGCCGGCGTTTACTTCCGGCTGGTCCTCCCGCAAACAGGTGTGGGCGTAGAACACGTACGTCGCCGTGGCAGTTACGGCCTTGCCGCCACGCATATGCGTGTGGTCGAGTTTGGCCACCGGCTCGCCAGCCTTGTACAGGCCGACCTCGCGGCCGGCCTCATCCCAGAAGCTACCGACCACGCATGTGCCGTCCGGCAACACGCATAAATCCTCAGCGAAGTTCTGAACCCACTTCGATCCTCCGCCGAACGTGTTCCCGATCCATGTCGTCGAGTACTTCAACTGAGGGGCGTCGTCGGCACGCAAAGAGCCATCTCCCGACGAGATGAAGGCTCCGAGGCCGGCGATCAACAGTATGTGGCATTGACGGTCGATCCGCATGAGAAGCTCCAATAATCTTGATCGGTGCGAGTCATCTTTCGGTGGGCTTCCAGGCAGCACGGCTGCCGTCCATCGCGCACTGGAACCGCAGTGATTCGATGACGTGCGCGTCCGTGCCGTCGGGCTTCACGATCCAGACGGGCCGCTTGTCGGGCGGCTTTTCGGCGTACACCTTCCTCATCTTCTCCGCGTCACTCCAGTACCGCTCGTCGGTGAGACGGAATGAAATCCATTTTCCATCTGGAGACCAGTCAGCCGGGGTAGCCACCTTGTTCAACTTTGTGAGCTGCCGGTTTTTCGTCCCGTCTGAATGGACAACAAACAATTCAAGCGATTCTCCGACCGGGAAGGAATAAACGATTTCCTTGCTGTCAGGCGACCAGTTCGGAAAGGTCGCGCCGACTGGACTGAATTCTTTCACGATTTGCCTTTTGTCGGTGCCATCCCGGTTCATAACGAACACGCTCACCCCGCCATCGGCATGGCCGGTGTAACAGATGCTTTTGCCATCCGGGGAGATGGTCGGGTCGTGCCCTTCACCGAGCATCTTACGATCTGTGCCGTCCGGCTTGATGCTGGCCATCTCCGGTTTGTCGCCGTGCATGCCAAAGACGATGCGTTCACCATCCGGCGTTCGTTGCCAACTGGGCATGTAGCAGACCGCCTCCGATTTGACGAGCCGTTTTACGTTCTCACCGTCGGCGTCCATGACATAGAGGTTGTAAGGCCCATCGCGATTGGACGTGAAAGCGACATGCTTGCCATCCGGCGACCAACACGGATAGCGATCCTCAGATTTCGGGCTTCGCGACACATTGCGTGCATTTCCCGTGTCGGGATCGACGGCGAAGATCTCGGTGTCCCCCGTCCGAACCAAGGTCACTAACAAGGATCGTTGTTTGGTCGAAGATTGGAGTTGATCCGTTTGCCCAGGAGGAGGATAGTTCTTGGCCGCATCGTCGAGAACCAACACCCAATCCAGTTGCTCCCCCGGATCGGGCGGAACAAACTCACGTTCACCCGTGTTGGCGAATTCGCCGATCTTGGTGGCCTTGCCCGTGCGGGGATTGAACCACCACGCTTTCACTTTTTCACCCGTGAGCTTGTCCATGCGCACTTTGAACGCCCGGCCAATCGGCGCGTACACCATCGAATAACTTCCAGCCGAGTCCCGCGTGGCAACAAACCGGTAGCGACCGGCACCGGGAACCGAGGTAGCCACTCGATCCGTTACCAGCACGGAATCATCGGGAACCCGCGTGAGGAAAGGTCGCGATTCGATGAGCCGCCGGCCGTGGATCATCTGATTGGCGCCGGGTGCGTTGATGGCTTCGGTCCAGGGCATGAGCGGGTCGTTGATCGGATCTCGCCCCGGCTTCCACATTTGCCAGACCGAGTGGTGGCCGTAGGTGTGCCCGCACGCCCCGTTGAACAAGTCCCAGTAAAGTGGACGGCGCACATCGGCCGCCACGGAATGCCCCTGATTCTTCGCGTTGAAAGAGAGCGGGTGGCCTTCGTAGATCGGCTCGCCATCGAGCACTGGCTTCACCGGCCTTCGGTCGTAGTCGGCGCTGGTCTGGTCGTAGCGGCCGGTGTATTCCGCATCGTGGCCGTTCTGGCGCATGTTGAAGGAGAGCCAGTCGTCGCCGTGGAACCACTGAGCGGAACCTGCGCCTCCTGGTGGGTGGAACGTCATCAAGTGATTGCCTCCATCACCCTTTCGGAGGCCCCGAGCCATCGCCCGAATGACGTCCTTTTGGTCATCTGTGTCCACACTTCGGTCCCCACCGAGAATCCAAATCAGCCCCTTATCCCGATATCGTTGGCCAAGCCACTCGCCGTATGCTTCTGCGTTCTCCCTGTTAAACAGCGGCTTGTCGCCCTGGACCTTATCGTGCCAGTACCGGCCCCACGTCGGAAGGAACCCAACGTACAGTCCGTTCGCGTTCGCTTTATCCACGATGTAATCGACGTGGTCCCAGTAGTCGTTGTCCGGCCCGTCCTTGACCGCAGATTTCGCCGGGTCGAGGTTGGTGAAGGGCAAATGGTTGTAGGCGTTCGGAACTGTGTGCCCGTCGCATTCCGCGATCGCTACGGCCTGGATAACAGAGAAGCCTTGCCTGGCACGCTTTTCCAGGTACTCGTCTGCATCGGCCCTGTCCAACCGGTGGAACAGCTCCCACGCAGTATCGCCTAGATAGAAGAACGGCTTTCCGTCGGCGGTAACGACGAACCGCTTGTTGTCACTCACCCGCAGTTTCGGAAGGTCTGCGGCGTCGATTGACGAAGCCGCAAATCCGAGAGTCAATAAGCAGGTCAATAATCTCATCGTTTTACTCCAATTTGAGCCGCTTGCCCGTAGGCTTGCGGGTCTAGCAGGATCTTCAGCGTGAAGTCCTTGACTCGTCGCTCGTTCTCGGGCGTGAACTTCGTGACGTGCAGGACTTCCGAACCGCGGACCTCTCTGAGTGCCGCGTCAGCGAAGATACCCGGCAACCAGGCGTGGAAAAACGTCCCATCCAGGTAGCCATCGCCCTTCCGCTCGCCCTGGCAGTATTCTCCGCGCGTTTGGAACTGGTGGACCATGTGGTCCAGGACCGGAACGTGCTTCTCAGTCAGGAGCCGCCATTCGCCGCTCTCGGTGCCGTTGTCTTTCCCCTCACACTTATCGGGTCTGGGCAGGACATGCCACTCGTTCTGACATCGTTTGTTGATCCACCAGTTGTCGTCACCCCAACTGATCACACGGAAATGCTTTGCCACGAGCTTCGACGCCCATTCGTAATGCCCGTTATAAACGAGCAGGTCGGTGTAATAGACGACGCATTTTTCCGCGATCGAGGGGTCGAGACCATGCGCCGACGCGAGTGTGGCTGACTGGCCACCGATGTTGACGAGCACCGGCCGTCCAGGATCCTTCCGATATTGCTCGTTGATGAGGCGCACGTACAGCCTCGCTCCGGCCGAATCCTTGCGCTCGCCGGTCTTCTCATTGTCGGCCTCAGTGCCGATCGTGATTGAGGGGATCCGATCCATACGCATCCCCGAAGCTTGGGCGCGGTCGCGGGCTTCGGTCGCCGTCTTGATTCAATCCGGGTGGGAAAACCCCCAGCCATCGGTCAGGACTGGCGTGACGATCAGCCCGGCGAGTTGCATCTTTCCGAGGCTGGCCATCGCGAAGGCCCACTCGTCGTCAAAGACGTCGTCGTACACATCGTTGTCGTAAATGACCGGGTTGGCCACCGCCTCGCCATCCTTGACGGTGACGCCGTAAATATAGAGTCCCGGCGGGCAGCCCGGCCGATCGAAACCCCAGTCACCCAGGACCGGATTCAAGTTCCGGGACCAGTCGGTCGTCCGAGCCCTCCAGTGCGCCGCGTGGGAGGCTGGCGGTCCGGCAAGACACAATGCACAGGCGAGGAGCATTGTCAGGGTGACGAAAGTTGGTCGAACGGTCGGTTTTTTCATGATGGACTCGTGGGGTAAAGGTTCGACCCAGCGTGCATGCTGTAGAAGCAGTTGGTCCTCATCAACATCAGGGACTCAGCTTATTTGACGCCCGGCGAGCTGGGATTGCCATCCTCAATTGCGGAAATCTGTTCCGAAAATGCGTCACGTGTTATTCTGGGAGCATGAGCAAGGACCTAATCCGAATCGGCCTGGTTTTCAGTTACAGCCTGTCCTATTACCGGGACATCGTCCGAGGCGTCCGTGCGTTCGCCGAGTCGAGTCCCCGGTGGACCTTCACGCCCATCGCCCCCGACCCCGATGCCATCGAGTCGATCCGTCCCCTGGATCTCAATGGATTGATCGCCCACATCTTCACCCGCGATCTGGCCGAGGCGCTTGTTCGACTCCGCAAGCCGGTGGTGAACGTCTCCGGTGTCCTGCCGGACTTGAAGATTCCCCGGGTGATGGCGGATCACGAGCAGGTGGGCCGCTTGGCTGCGGAACACTTCCTCGACCGGGGGCTTCGTCATTTCGGATTCTTCGGCTACACGACTCACGCCTTCTCGAAGGGACGGGAGCTGGGCTTCCATCGCGAGATCGAGCGGGCGGGTTTCAGGGTCTCCAAGTATCTCTCGGATGATCCGCTGCACCCGGAGCCGACGGGCCTCTGGCGGTGGGACGACGAGCTTCAACACTGGCTCATCGGACTGCCCAGGCCGATGGGAGTGCTGTGCAGCCACGACATTCAAGGCGTGCAAATCTCGGAAGTCTGCCACCGAGTTGGCCTAAGTGTGCCGGATGACGTGGCGCTGTTGGGCGTGGATGACGACGACCTGTTTTGCAAGCTGGCCCGTCCGCCCTTGTCCAGCGTCGCGCTTCCAGGCGAGCGGATCGGTTTCGAAGCCGCCCGAATGCTGAAGGGATTGCTGTCCCACCGAGGAAGACACTCACGTACCCGGATGGTCCTCTTGCCCTCACCTGGCGTGATGACGAGGCATTCCACGAGCGTTTTGGCGGTCGAGGATCCGGACGTGGCGACTGCCGTTCGGTTCATCTGGGCGCACGCGCTTGATCCAATCGGCGTCCCTGACGTGCTAGAAGCCGTCGCTGTCTCACGGAGGTCGCTTGAACGGCGGTTCCGGGCAATCCTGGGGCGTGGCCTGGGCGAGGAGATCTGCCGGGTCCGCATTGATAAGGCCAAGGAACTGCTCTCAGGGACCGAGATGCCGATCGCTCAGGTTTCGACAAGCTCGGGATTCTCGGAGGCGAAGCACCTTTCGACCGCCTTCCGGCGGAAGACGGGCCTGACCCCGACCGAATTTCGCAATTTGGCTCGAACCCGATGATCCCGCGATCGAATACCATGACCAATCGTCTGCTGCTGCCCCAGAAGATCACCTTGGGATCGACCGCAAATCCCAGTCGGCCTTGGGCTTTCTATCCTTCATTTGCCCGGCTACATGCCCGTCCCAGCCTCGCACGCCGGCCAGAAAAAGTTCTAACGGTGTCTTGTTGTCCCGACTACATTGCAGTGGCGTTGCATTCATGTTGTGGTCGCGTTGACTGGCGCCGGGGGGCAACATGGCTCTCCCGTGCAACGGCGCCAATAGTTGACGCGAGAGCCGGCAATTTGGATGAAGCACTCCACTCGGCCGGAAGCTATCCCGCCAACGCCTGCATAATCGCTGGCTCTTCAAGGTTCTCGGCCCAAAAACGCGCGGTCGTCCAGGGCTGATCGTCCGGGAGTTCGATGGCGGCGCCATGGGCGAGGAAAAACCGCACCAGGTCCAGACGGCGGTGCAAGACGGCCCATGTGAGCGGCGTCAAGCCGAAGTAGCTGTCGCGGGCATTGATGTTTGCCTTAAACGCCAGCAGGACCTCCATCGCCGGCATCGTATCGGGGAACGCAGTCAAGAAGTGCAGCAACGTGCAGCAGCCGCTCTCGTCGTTGACGTCGGGATTGGCGCCGGCCTCGAGGAACACGCGCAGCAATTCCGGGTTGGGGCTGGCGCGGAACAGCGTCCACATGCCGATGTCTTTTGGGTTGACGCCGTGGTGTAGTGCCAGCCGCAGCGCCTGGGCAGCTTCCATCGGCCGCGCGGGATTAGGGATATAGATGGCGTGCAGGGCCAGCTTCGGGCTCTGGTGCAGAACGGCCGCGAGCGTGACGATGTCCATGCAGTGAATCGGCAGCGATCCGCCGTAAGAGGCAATCAGGTTCGCCATGTCGCGGTTGCCGTGCTCGATGGCCTGCAACAGGGCCACCTCGGCGCCGTCGGTTTGGGCGTTTGGATTGGCGCCGTGTTCGAGCAGCATCTGCACCATCTCCAGATCGTTCCGCTTGGCAGCGGCCACGAGGGGAAATGTGTCATACATTTCGGCTTCCCGGGCGTTGGGATCGGCGCCCGCAGCCAGCAGCCGTGCGACGATGTCGCGATGGCCGAACTCCGCCGCGCACGAAAGCGGCCGCTTCTTGCACGGCGCTTGAAAATAGACCGCGCCGGAGTCCGTCGCCAAGAACGAGCGAACCTTGTCGATATCGCCTTTGACACAAGCGAGATTGATGTCGTAAGGGGCGCCGCGGGCCAGAAGCAACTCGAACAGGCCCCAGCGCGGACGGGCGTAGGTATAGGGGTGATTGCGAAACAGCGTGACGTAGACCGGGGTGAAGCCGAGCTGGTTCGGGACGTCGAGTGCGGCGCCTTGATCGAGCAGGAACTTGACGAACTCTGCGCTGTCGGCCGTGTCCTCCGCCTGCGCCGCCAGGTGCAATGGCGTGTTGCCGTCCTCGTCGGTCGTGTTCACGGCCGAAGGATCGCGCCTGAGCTCACGCTGGATGGTGGCCAGGTCTTCATCGCGTAGCGCGCGCCGTAACGGGCCTTCCGAGAGCGCCGAGCTCTGCCGTGCCTCGATCGCCTTGTCGATGAGCGCCACGACTTCGTTGAACCCGCGGGCGGCGGCGACGTCCACGCTTCTCAGTGGAATGCGACAGAGATACTGCACGACGACGTGCGCATCGGCACCATTCTCCAGCAAGAGCTGCACGATGCCGCCATGGCCTTCGCGCACTGCGTAATGCAGAGGCGCGAGCGGTTCCCCGAAAGCCTGGCGCGCGAGCGAAGGCTTCTCGTGCAGCAGCTCTCGAACCGTCGCTTCATCACCGCTGCTGCAGGCGGCAACCATGCGGGCTTCGGGGGTCGTCGTACCGGTCATGAGCCTGTGCCTGTGGTCTACCTGGGAAGAGAACAACTCGCGCGTGGGCATAGGTTGGCAGCGAGGGACGACGCCCCTCATTCCGCAGACTCAGAAGCGCCCTGTACGCTCGTATTCATTATTATCGATTGGGAAGACCTTTAGAAGCCACGCGATATTGCTCGGCCAACCCGTAAGTTCTCGCTGGAAAAGTTCAATAGCCGTCCTGTTGTCCGGATTGATATTTCCTAACGAATTGCCTTCTCGATCATCAACACACGGAATAGCATGACCCCTGGAGAACCGCGGACATCGAAAGACGTATGCACGGCTGAGCGCGGGGGGTGGAACGGACGCAGTCGGGCCTGATGTTGATTACAGGCTCAAGAACTCGGGGAGAGGGCATGCCTCGCCAACCGCCGACCCGACCGTCTCCGCTCGGGGTCCTGACGGATAACTCCTTGGCGGCGAGCGGTGCCGCACGCGTTCTACGATTGGCCCGCGCAGAAAAGCACCAGTACTGTGAGAATCCAGAAGAAAACGGTGGGGACGGAGAAGAGGGTCGCCCAGCGGACGTACCGGTGCTTGACCGTGGCGATCGTTGAAGCGTCGACAATGTAAACCGCGATCTCGTCGAGCCAGTCTTTTTCACTCATCGCGGAGATCAGGGCGACGAATCGACGGGGATCGTCGCCGAATTCGCGGGCAATCCGGCCGAAAAAGATTCGGCTTGGCTGACGCGCTTGTTTTCCTCGCCGGATTCGCGGCAACACGGTCATGCCGATCATCCCCATCGAGATCAGGTATAGCAACACGTAGACGCCGCCAATCACGATCAGCAGGTCGAGCGAAGTCGTGTCCCACTGGCGGAATGCCTTGCGAATCTCTCCCACATTATAAATCAAGGGGCTGATCAGAAAGGCGTGCAGCGTCGCGAGGAACCCGGCCTTGGAATCGGCGAACCGGATCTGGTCTTCCACACGACCGAGAAGTTGAAAGCACGACCGGAGTTCCGCACTCTCGGATTCGGTCCGGAGCGGGTCGTCGACGCGGGCCGGATTAAGGTCGTTCATGGGTTCAGGCTCGGAGTCGACGGTTAGAAGATTGGTGGTCAAGTGCGGGAATTCACTTTTCGGCGAGCCGGAACACCGGGTCAAAGCCATCGGCGCCTCGCAACATATAATCCACGGTACGCGACAAGAGCAGCAGCGAGGGGCCGTCGCCCGGATAGTCAACCAACAGGGTCCCGAGAGTCCGCGCGGCCTCGGGGAATTGTCGCGCCTCAAACTGAGCTAGAGCCTGGTTGTAGCCACGCGTCAACTCGGCCCAGTGCGGCTTTCCGGGTGACACGAGTTCGTGGAGTTCCAGCGGTTCAGCAATGTTGACCAGGGCAACCTTCCCCAGGCGTCGTGTCGAAAACCCCTCGCCAATGCGGAAATGAGTGGACCCGGTCAAGAGGATGTCGGACTTGAGGTGTCGCGTCGCTCCTTGCACGCGGCTGGCGACGTTGACCGTGTTGCCAAGTGCTCCGTACTTGAACTTGTACACCGACCCGGTATTACCCACCTGCGCAATGCCCGTGTTGATACCGATTCCCAGGCCGGTCGCCTCTCCGACCTCTCCAAACCAGCGTTCGCTCAGGGCGGGCAGCCTGGCCTCGATATCGAGCGCGGCCAGACAGGCGAGACGGGGATGTTCGGGTTCCTCTCTGGGCGCTCCCCACATCGCGATCAACTCGTCACCGATGTAGTCGACGAGCACTCCGCGGTGCGCCAGAACGCACTCGGAGATGACGCCCATCGTGTCGCCGATCCAGCGCATCGTTCCGGCGGTCCCAAGCCGCTCGCTATGGCGACTGAACCCGCGAATATCGGCAAAGAGTAGCGTCACTTCACGGTCCTGCCCTGAGAGCAGGTCGGGGCGGGCGGCGAGCTCACGGGCCAGCTCTGGAGTGAAGAACTGCTCGAACTGCACACGCGCGGCCATCGTCGCGTTTTCCTGTTCCAGACGGGCCAGCCCTGCGGCCACGCCGCTGGCCAGCAGTTCGATAAGCATTGCCTCTACCTTGGCTACCCGCGGCATGCCCAAGAGTCGTCCCCCCAAGAGCTTCTCGCCATAGAGCGCTCCGATCACTTCGCCGCGACAATCTAGAATTGGCGCAGCCACCACGGCTCGCAAATTGACGAGGCTGCGAAAAGCCTCGGATTCGTCGTCGGGTTCCTGCCAGAGCGTTCGCCGCTCGGATCGAAGCCGAGCGAGCACCCGTCGGCTAGGCCGCCAGTCGGGTACGACGGCTCCTGCCCCACTCGCGACAACTTTCCAGTCATCTCCGTCACGAAGCAGGACGTGGCCGGCATCAAGGCCGACCACCTCAATGATTCCCATCGCCGCCCGCTTGAAGAAGTCGGATGAGCTGGCGGCTGATTGAAGGACATCCATCACAGTCTGGAGCCAGCGTACCAACGACTCCGACTCGATCCCTCGCGCCGTCGCCAGGTCGAGTGGGGGTAGCCGCCCTGGCGCCAGAGTACGGCCGGGAATCATCGTCGCCTCTGACAATCCCTGGATCAGCGTCCCGTCCGGCTCCTCCTCCGTTCCTTCGATCTGGACGACCTTTCGCCCGATCGTCAGAATTACAGGCAGCGTCATTTCGGCGCACGCGTTCGGGCTCAACTCCCCCCCATTGCGCATTGTCAGTGCGTTAACGCTGCTGAGGTTCTTGAGTCGGACAAGTCCGCTCGGAAGCTCTTTCACCTCGAGGTGGCGGCGAGAAACCGTCTGCTCGTCGAGCCGCGCGATCACCAGCCGGCACCGGTCAACCTGAGAACGGCCAGTGTGAACTGGCTCGGTCGGGTCGATCTGGCGGCCCAACTCGACAACTCCGTCAAACTCACCGGCAAATACCTGACTGTTCTGCTCGAACACACGGATCAACACGGGAGGACTCATCGTGCCTGGCGACAATTCGAGTTCCATACTCAGCGATAGTCTACAAGCCCTGGGAGCTCTGGCCAATTGGTCATACCTCACTCCTTTGAGATCATAGGCTCTTGGTCTCCTCGCTCGTCCTGCCTTCGAGCGTCAGTGATTGACCGGCCCCATCGTCGACGGGGAGTCAGGAGACGTTCGATCAGCAGGTAGCTCGAGACGGCGCTTGGTAGGCCTGTGACATGCCTACCGGATCGTGAAAAATGCCGTGGCACAATCATCCGGGAGCCGGCGCGGTGACTTGCAACACATTCAGGGCGCGGTAGAATCATTCCACATTTGCGGTCCCGGCGACCCGGTGCCGGGCTGGTGTTCGGCCTTGTTCGGACCCGGACCAACCAATCGGCCTGTCGCTCGAGAGATCAATGCCAAAGTACAGTCAGGCGAATCGGCCCCTGGCCGTGACGACGCCGCTCGGGACTGACGTTTTGCTGCTCCAGCAGTTTTCCGGTGAAGAATCGCTTTCGAAGCTCTTCCGATTCGAGCTCGATCTGCTGGCCGAGTCCACAGCGACAATCGCGTTCGATTCGATCCTCGGACAGGGCGTGACCGTGACCCTGCTGATGCCAGACGGCACCCCACGCTACCTCAACGGGATCGTGAGCCGATTCAGTCAGGGACAGCGCATCCCCTCAGCCCAGGGAGGTGGCACTTTCACTCGCTATCGAGCGGAGGTGGTTCCCAAGCTCTGGATGCTCACGCGGATCTACCAGAGCCGGATCTTCCAGCAACTCGCCATCCCCGACATCTTGAAAAAAGTCTTCACCGGTTTGAGCGTCAGCTACAAACTCCAGGGCAATTATCTGCCCCGTGACTATTGTGTGCAGTACCGCGAGTCGGATCTCGATTTCGCCAGCCGGCTCATGGAGGAAGAGGGGATTTTTTATTTCTTCACGCACAGTAACGGCTCTCATCAGATGGTGGTCGCTGACTCGTCCCAGAGCCATCCCGACGTGTCGGGTCCGACCACGTTGATCTACGAAACGATCGAGGGGGGTACGCGGACCGAGGATCGTATCCACTGCTGGGAGAAGTCCCAGATCCTCCGTTCCGGGAAATACCGCCTCTGGGATTCTTGCTTCGAGTTGCCAGGCAAAAACCTGGAGGCCGTCAAGCCGACCCTCGACTCAATCCAGGTCGGGACTGTGACCCACAAGCTGAAAGTTGGCGGCAACGACCAGCTCGAGATCTATGACTATCCCGGCGGCTACGCCCAGCGGTTCGACGGCGTGGCGCCTGGCGGCGGCGACCGATCTTCCGACGTGCAGCATATCTTCCAGGACAACGCGCGCACGGTCGGCATACGCATGCAAGAGGAAACCGCGGCCGCGATGCTCCTGCATGGCGAGAGCACCTGCCGCCAGCTTGGCGCCGGATGCAAGTTCACTCTCGATCGGCACTTCAACGGCAACGGTGCCTATATTCTGACCCGAGTGGAACACTCTGCCACCGCTGGCAACTCCTACACGATGGGGGATGAAGAATCGCCACGCTATACAAACACGTTTCAGTGCATCCCCGCTGCTTTGCCGTTCAGGCCGGAACGGACAGTCCCTCGCCCCAGGGTCGACGGGACCCAGACGGCCGTCGTCGTTGGTAATTCGGGAGACGAGATCTTTACCGACAAGTACGGTCGGATCAAGGTCCAGTTCCCCTGGGATCGCCAGGGCCAGAACAATGCCGACAGCTCTTGCTGGATTCGTGTCGCGACACCTTGGGCGGGACCTCAGTGGGGAATTATCCATATTCCGCGCGTTGGTCAGGAGGTAATCATTGCTTTCGAGGAAGGGGACCCAGACCGGCCGATCGTCGTGGGAAGCGTCTACAACGCGCAGGAAATGCCTCCCTACAAGCTCCCCGACAATATGACACAGAGCGGTTATATCGATCGCAGCACCAAGGACGCGTCCTCCGACAACTTCAACCAGCTCCGTTTCGAGAACAAGAAGGGCTCGGAGGAAATCTACTTTCACGCAGAGAAGGATTTCAACCGGTACGTCGAGAACAACGACACCCTCAAGGTCGGCTCCGACAAGAAGGACAAAGGCGATCAGACGATCGAGATTTTCAACAACCAATCCCTCAGCGTCGGTGCCGGCAAGACCAATGCTGACGACGGCAGCCAGACCATCACCGTTTTCAACAATCAGTCGCTCACCGTCGGCGACAGCCAGGCCAAGAGCGGCAGCCAAACCATTACCATCTACAAGGACCGCACCGAAACCGTCAAGACCGGGAACGAGTCAGTCACCATCGAGCAAGGGAATCGGAGCATCACCGTCAAGCAAGGCAACGACACGCACGAGATCAGCCAGGGCAACCGACAGGTCACCATCGACATGGGCAATGATACCCTGACCATCAAGATGGGCAACCAGACCACCAAGCTCAACCTCGGATCCAGCTCGACCGAGGCCATGCAGTCGATCGAGCTGAAAGTCGGGCAGAACAGCATCAAGATCGATCAGACCGGGATCACACTCCAGGGGATGATGATCAAGGTCCAGGGCCAGGTCCAGACGCAGATACAGGGGTTGATGGTTCAGGTTAGCGGTGATGCCATGACGCAGATCAAGGGCGGGATCACAATGATCAACTAAGTCGCCTTGTATATTCCGGAACTGGGGAGCTATCGTGCGATCTACTTTGGCGCATCCATGACGAACGATCTGAGCCCCTGGCCCTCCCGAATCGCCAAGGGTGACACTGTCCCGCAACACACGGTTCTTCAATTTGGACTATAGAATTACGAATCTTCAGACGATCGGCCATCCCGCAATGGACCAGGGCGAGCCTTCGAAGACGACCGACAAGGTTACAGTCAAGAGCGCCGCGGAGGCCGCTGCCCGGGCTCGATTGGGTGCGGCCGCGCGGGGCTATTGACCGAGGGCATGTCCTCCCGTCAGTTCCTCGACCAGTTAGTCAAGGAGCATTTGCATGAAGACGCCGTGCAGTTCCTGGCTCATGCTCTGCCCAAGCGTGAGGCGGTCTGGTGGGCGTGCCTTTGTGTGGGTCAGGTTTTGGGTCCAGAACCGTCGCCGGACGCAGTTGCAGCGCTGGATGCCGCGAAGGCCTGGGCGATTGATCCGAGCGATGAAAAACGCCGCGCGACATTTCCGGCGGCGGAGGCCGCGGACATCGGCACTCCGGCGGGATGTACCGCCGCCGCGGCCTACTTCAGCGGTGGCAGCCTTGCTCCGGCCAATCTGCCGGCCGTGGCTCCGGCCGCGCACATCACCGCGGATCTGGTCGCCAGCGCATTGACTCTCGCGGCCGTGATCAAGGAGCCGGAAAAGGCAGCCGAGAAGTCCGCGGCATCTCTCCAGACCGGGCTGGAAGTCGCTTCTGGCCGGCAAGTCTGGCCCGAGGCCGTCGCAGAGAAGAACGCAAACACCGAGAGGGAAGAAGGGGCCGCTCATGGGTATGCCCGCCGCGCGCGCAGGTGACATGCATGTCTGTCCGATGGTCGATGTGCTGGTCCCGCATGTCGGCGGCCCGATTCTGCCACCGGGTTGCCCCACCGTGCTGATCGGCAGCATGCCCGCGGCGAGGGTCGGCGACATGGCCACCTGCGTCGGCCCTCCCGATACGATACGCGCTGGGCTCGTTCACCACACTCATCGGCAAGATGCCCGCCGCACGCCTCGGCGACCTCACCGCCCACGGCGGAACAATCGTCCTCGGCTGCCCGACCGTATTGATTGGCTGAGTTCGGGTCCTCAGGGTGTCTAGCGCGGAGCTTTCGTCGTCGCGGAGTCTCTCTTTTCTGGCAGGGGAACTAGATCGGTGGGCCCTGTCGGGACGGTGACAGTCTCACTCCCCTGCGAGCTGGGCATGTTCTGGGGACTGGCCTCGATCACGGGAACCATCTTCATCACGGGGCGATAAACCGTCACCGGAATCTCCTCGCACGTGAGGACGGCCCGCTTGTAAACGAGGGTGGTGGGCTCGCATTTCATGACGAGTCTGGGAACCCTGAAACGGACCACGTCATTGACCATCCGGCAGACCGTCATCGGCACCTTTTCGATCCTCTGTTCCGGGACCATGCGCCAGTGGACCACGGGCACCATCTGGCTCTGGACCTCCGTCACCATGCACGTCTCCGTCACTTCCCGGACCACCGGCACTCGCTTGTAGCAGGTCCGGGCCACCGCCTGACACGTACAGCCGCCCCCGGTATGCCCGCAGCGAGCACATTTTGTTTTGACCGGCACGGTGACCAGCTCCGTGTAAGGCTTGACGCAATACTCGGTCACTTGTCGAGTTGTCGTCACTGGGCGGCAGACCCGAAACGTCTGGCTCTCCATCGTCGTTTCACAGACGGGCCGGCAGACGGTGACACAGCGCGTTTCGTAGACGGTGTCGAACACCGGCTTACAGATATTTTGTGTCTGTTCTTCGTAAACCGTCTCCAGCTTGGTTTTCATGACCGTCCTGGTGTAAGCCGGCACCAGGTCCACCCTCGTCTTGGTCTTCATCACGGTGCAGGGAACCATTTCGGTCACGCACTCGAACCTCGGTGCAGGGGCTGCCGCGCATGCGCAGGGGGTCTGCTTACAGACCTGGCACGCGCGGACGGTCTCGCTGGCCAGCGAGCCTGCCAGAACCACGGCCACAAGCCAGCACGGCCGAACTGTCATGGCTGTCAATCTCCGGGATGAGCCGTCGCTTGTCTCTGATGGTGACGACAAGGAAACCTTCGCGAGACGAGGCTGATGAAGCTTACACCACGAAATCTCGAGAAGATGCCGATTTCTCGGCACAGCGGGTTCAATGCCTCGCGATCCTGAACGGGTTGCACAGCCGCATAACCAGATCTTGAATCAATTCCAAGCTTGGCGGCCGAGAACGAACTAGAGGCGAACACTCACGAGCCGGCGCCGGTCCACTTGCTACGGAATGCTACGTTTGGGGGCTCTGGGACGAGCTGAGTGGTGCTCGAGCCTCGACATAAGTTGATATCCAATAGGGCCTTGCGTTTATTGATTGAGAAACAAGCAGCATCCAGAGCTATCAGTGTAAGTGTTTCCTATAAAAGGAGTTGTGCCATTTCTTGGTGACGCGGCGTGCAATCCGCAAACGCCGTCCTGAACTTGGAGTTTGGTCCCGGGATGGAGGGCGGGGTCCGGGTGGGTCGTGCGGACCGGGAGGGTTTATACACATATATCTTCTGATATGAAATTAGTAGCAAAAGTTTACTTGGGTCCGCCTCATAGCCGTGGCTGGATACTCCCGGTGCGCAACCGGCTTCACGACCCATGAGATGGTCATCAGTTCCGCCCCACTCTGCGAGAAGAGTAAGAGGTCTGATAAACTAGGCGGTGCAATTCATGCCTTACAGCAATCGACCGCCCCGAATCGGGGCCGGAAGAATCGGAACGCGATGTACAGGTTTCGTGGTTCGCTTCTTGATGCTTGTCGCGAGAGTTGGAAAGGGCCCTTCAGTGAACAAGGATCAATTCCACGCCCGAACGTTTGTTCTTCCCAAGCACTGCCCGGACACCGGACTGGGCTACTTTGACGCGCATTACAATCCGAGCACTCAGCTCTTGCGCATCGATGTTCGGTATGAGATTCTGTTTGTCAACGCATCTCTGACGTGGACAGAGGAAATCAAAAATTCCTTCAAGTCGGATTTCAGCGGGCGGATCCCGGAGTTCTGGAACAATCGGTTTGCGATCCACTGCACAAAACCGGGATGGACCGACGTCGTGGCCATTCCGGAGTTCACGTTGCGCGAGGCGGATGACCGGCACTTTGCGATCAAGGCCGCCGGGACATTCGGGACAAGTAACACAGCGGTGAGGCCATTTGGCAGGGGCCACACCGCCGACGCCGGTCCGATTGATCACGCCACGGCAATCTTCGGCAGTCAGGCCGCCGATCGATGGGCAAACGCTGATTTTCAGCTCGAGCAGATCAAGAATGCGTTGAGAAAGTCGTTCGTCGTTCCCTACGGCTCGGGGGACCAAGGAGGGCCGTTGTCGGCTCTGGCGCTGGGGCACCTTCAAAGCTTTGCCAGCAACGTGGTCCACGCGTTCGCCCGGACGGCGGCCAAACCGAAACTCAAGCTCACCAGCCTCAACTCGTGGAGCACTCAGGCGGCCGATCTGGCCAAGTCCTTCCTTCAACTCTACGGCGTTCAGAACGTGATCGAGACTTCCAGGGACAGCATCGTCGCCTGGAACAAGACCGGAGTGAAGGTGGAGTGGGCGAGCATGGCCGAGTTTGATTCGATGTTCCCGACCGACACGCGATCGGTGCCGCTCTTCTCACAGGCTGCCGTGGTGCATGAGTACGGACACATGCTCGGTCTGCCCGACGAGTATAATGTCCTCTGCTCCGAATCACTCAACCCGCTCGTCGCCCACAAACTCGTTCGCGAAACCACAGAGGGGGAACGCTTCCTCGATTACAACCTGAATCAAGGCGCGGCCGATACGCCTGTCACGACCAAGTGCCAGCGAGTCTTCATTGACCTGTGCGGGCAGGCCAAACTCGTTCCCCCTCCGTTCGGCAGGCCCAACATGAACATCATGTCTGGAGGTTCCCGTTTCGAGCCCCATCACTGCGTCACCGTCTGGGCGGCTCTCGGCAACATGACCCAAGGAGTGATCGACAGGAACCAATGGGATATTCGCATGGTCGAGTAATGCCCCCTCGGCCGACCATATCTGCCGGAGAGCCTTTCAACCATACTACCCCCGTGGTTGACGGGCTGAACTCTCTGACCGACGCGCTGCAGCCTCGGCCGATCCCTACGTCGCCACCCTGAACGCGGTAATCCGGGTGCTTGTCGGACGGCGTGAAGTCGCAGTGCAAGTCTTTGATCCAAGACCTCTACAAGGTCTACGTCCTCGGCAATGGAGCCGTGCTCGAACTCACGGCGGCTCCGTGGTTCCTGAGCTCTCCAGACTTGGCGACATCCGGCTTCGCTCTCCTGCCGGCTTTCCCTGCGCCGCTGAACAGGTGCCCCACCCTGTTCGACTCGCCGCTCAAGAAGTTATTCCTCTCCTTTCCAGATTTGCCTTTCGGTCGGAATTCGGGTCTTCGCAGTGAGAATTCGGGCCGCGATTGGCCAGAGCTCGAGCCATCCCGTGTGATTCACGAACACGTCATGGTAGAGTTGAAGAGCGTGTTGGAGTGAGATAGTACCAACGGTGTCACGAGCATGATACTCGGTGATCGTCTCACTGAAACGGCCGTGGTACTGGCGGTGCATTGACCGCGAGAGGACGATGCAGGGCGCGATGTCATAGGACCAGCCGGTACCCGGGAGGTGCTCACCGTTGACAATGTGATGAACATCAACAGACGTACGGTAAAGGTTGCACGTCCTCGTGAACCGCAAGAGGTCCATGTAGGGACCGATCTCGCTGTCTCCCAGGACCGCCACCTGCACCGAGTAAATGTCGCCCTCGAGTCGCCTGGCCTTGAGGCCAAACAGGAGGGAGGCCCAGTTCAGACGCATGGAAAATGCCCCGCACGGCGTCAAGCCAAGCGCGATCATAGCCGTCTTGCCTCGGAATCTGCAAGCGACCGTCGGAAAGCCAAATCAGAAAAGTGGCTGGGCCATCGCACGCGGGTTGTGAGCGCACGTACGCAACCTGAAACGAATCAATCGGGGCGGTTCCCTCGGGTCACAGCGGGACGATCCGGGCCGGTCAGCGTCGCCGGGAGACGTTCTTCAAGAGTCGGGCGAGTGCCCGACTCTCGAACTCTGCCTGGGGGACATCAAACAGCGGGCGGCCAAGGAGTCCACCTTCTCCCTTCGTCGCCGGCAGGTTCGGCGGGGGGTTGCCGATATCGTATTCCACCTCGAGCTCGAACGGGTCGGTCCCGCCGTTGGCGACGTCACCGAACTTCTTGAATGCCATCACAAAACGTCCGTGGCTCGCGCGCACCTCCTTCTCGATGACGTAGCGGGCGCCCGGATCTCGCTCCCGGTGAATCCTTTGTCGTACGAATACTCGTAAACCTGCTGGAAGCGGTGCGTCCGACTGCTGCAATACACCGTTTGGCAGATCAGTGGCACCAAGCAACCGCACTCTGTTCTCGAGGCAATCACACGACGGCAAGCCTGATAGCAACCTGTTGACCTCCGCCCGTCCCATCGCCGTGGGAACTCAGATGACTGGATCAGGGAGGTAGGGCTTGATGGCATCGTCGCCGGCGAGCGCCGAGATCTTGTTCACGGGGTGCCCGTAGATATTCTTGGCAATCATCGTGTCTCCTCGCCTGACCACGCTGGCCTCGCGGTAGAGGCCAAGGCGGCTCTGGGTGGCAGTCGCGGTGACGTTCTTATCGTCTGCCCAATCCTCCACATGCTTGGCTCGAGACACCGTGGATACGAGGGTGCCAGACGCGTGCCATTTCGTCTGTTTCACCTTGTTGGTCAGGATGAAGGCCAGCGACGCCATGTCCGGGTCCCCCAGGATTTTCGAATTCAGGACGGACGGGCTCCGACAGTTGTCGCCGTCGACACCGGGGATATTCGCGTAGGTATAAGTATAGTTTTCATCGCGCCCGAAGCAGTCCACACAATAGTCCCACAGCGTGTACTTCCCGGACCGGGAGGCGAGCGCCGATTCCTTGTACAGCTTTCGCACCTCGTTGTTCAGGGTATTGGTCTTGTCCTTCAGCCACATCACCACGAACCACTGGAAGCGGTGCGAGAATTCGCCGTGGGCGAAGGAGACGCCGTCCTTGAAGTGGTACCCGGCTTGGATGACCTTTGCTTTCATGTCGTCCTCACCGGCGAACCCAGACAGGACGGTAAAGGAGCCAGGGAAGTTGTGCCTTCGTTCATAGAACGTGAGGACTTTTGTCAGGAAGTTGTCGATGTAGTTGCCCTTCTTCGCGTCCTTCAGATAGCGCTCGACGATGTCGTTGAGAATCTGCAGGATCGGCTTCACTTCGCTCCATTTCGACAGCTTCAAGGCGATTGCGGTGTAATCGTTCCACACGGTGATGGGCCATTTCGAGGCGAGGGTGTCGAACCTGTGGCCGAGCTCGATCTTGATCCCGTCGCTCGACTTGGGCACGTAGTTGACTGCGGTGTTCACCGGCTCCATGGGGAGATTCAAATTGAAGATCATACCAGCCATCATCTCGTCTCCTGACTTGGTGAAGGAACGGAAAGTGTCCTTTTGCCTCTCATGGCCTGCCTGGCAATTCGGAACGAGGCAGGTGAGTCGCGCGAGGAAAGAGTTGCGACCATCGGAGTGACAACTGTCCCTCACGCTGGAACGTCAGCCCGATCTGCCTTGCGACCCAGCCCAGAGCCGACAAACCTCCCGACGGGAAGTTATGGGTTCTGCGGGCGCAGTCGATCCATGCACACCCCGGCTCAAGCTGCCGGTCGCGGCCTTCCCAAATTGAACCTTCCAGGATCGTCCGGATTACTTCCTTGACGCCGGTCTCATCGCCCGTCGTATCTTGCGGCAGACTTCAAATGAGGATTGTCATTTGTCCGCTCTTCAAGACAACATTTCCGACCGATTTCTCGAGGCTATAGCAAAGCCACCGGGTGGACTTGGACTTCAGCCCCGACGGGCTGGCAGCACGTCCCCAACAGAGTGGGACATTAGGCTCTGTTGGGGGTTGGACAAAAGGGCTGGGGGTTACCTTGTACACTATGTTGACCTCGTCAGCACCAACCTCGATCTGTTTGACGAGTGTACTAATGATTCGCCTTCGGGTCGCCATGTCACCGGCATCGAGCCCCTCCCGGGCACTCTTTGCGAACTCCTCGATCTCACCAATCAGGAGTCGCAATTCTCTTTGCTCTCCGTCTTTCTCCATCTCGATCTGACGCGCCTGCTCGAACTCGGACAGCCGTCTCTTAGAGAAATGCACATCTTTCTGAAACTTGTCTTTGTCTATGTATCCGTCGGCATACATCTCCACCAACCGCGCCACCCGCCGCTTCAGTTGGCTGATCTGTCGGTCCAGGGCTTGAACGGTTCGTGCCACAGTGGTTGTCTTCGCATCCCCATGGAATCGTCGCTCGAATTCCTGTGCTAACCGCTCCGGTTCCAGCAGCAATGCTCTGACATCGTTCCAGACCGCCTCCTCGAGAAGCGGTGCCTGTAGCGACGGATTGGAGCACACCTTTTGACCATGGAACCGCCCGGCGTCGACACCCAGACAACAGTAGTAGAGCTTTCCCGCTCCCTTCGGTCCCGACCGATGGGCGACGTAAGCGTAGCCGCACTTCTTGCAGACTACCAATCCCGATAACAGATGTGCTGGCCGTGGAGCGGTTTGACCAGGGTGCCTCTTGTGCTCTGCCAGACATTCCTGGACGGTCGCGAACAAATCGGACTCGATGATCGCCGGTACCGCGATGGGAATCTGCTCCTTTGGGTCAGTTGACTGCAGCGCAGAATGACGCCGGGGATACTCCGGCACGCCACGGCGGGGACGAAGCCGGGGTTGAGCCGGAACGACCCTCTCCTTGCCGAATCGGGCTTCCCCCATGTAGGCCGGATTCCGTAACATCCCTACGAGAGTCGCACGATCCCAATTGGATCGCCCCTTCCGTGTGAGAACTCCTTGCTCTTTCAATCGCCTGCACACCTGATTTAATGAACATCCTTCGATTCCGATCCAAAGAAAAATTTCGCGAACGACCGCAGCTTCTGCCAAAACGACGATATACCGGGCTTCCCCGCCTCCTTCACTTTTCGTGACGTAGCGGTATCCGTAGGGCGCGGCGCAGAGGGCTGAGACCCGTCCGGACCGAGCAGCGAAGAGCCGGCCACGGCGACAGCGTTCGCGGATTTTGGTCCGTTCATATTCGGCGATCATGCCCTGGACTTGGAGTAGTAATCGGCCTTCTGGTGTCGCATCGAGATTGAAGTTGAGAAAGATGATCTCAACCCCGTGGGAATTCAGTTCGTCCATCAGGACCATCTGATAAGGATAATCACGTGCGAGGCGGTCGGGGGACTCGACGTAAAGCAGATCGATTGCTCCGGCAGCAGCAGTGTCCCGCAAGCGTTCCAAGCCGGGGCGTCTGAGGGTTTCACCGCTGTAGCCGTCGTCGATGAAGCGGAGTTCGGGTGCCACGAAGCGACCGTCGGCCAGAATGCGGCGGTCGAGGAGATCGAGCTGGCTGGCAATAGTCTCGATAACGACCTGGTGTTCCGAGGAAACCCTGGCGTAGAGACTGGTGTGGTTGCGATCCTGGTCTTTCATGATCTACCTCCTGAAGCACACTGTGATTTAGAGATGGCGATATCATCGCATGAAATGACATGATATTGAGAATCTCTTGGGAGCTGTCTCCGGACAACAGGAAGGGCCTGCGCGAAGGCGTAGGTCAGGAGTTGACGCTCGAGCCGCGATGGGGCGAAACTGCGATGGATCAGAGGACAGAGAATCCTCGGTGAGGAAAGGCGAGGCATGTCCGCTCTCCTTGATAGGACATTGATCGAGACTGCACCTCCAAACAAGGAATCAACCATGCTTCAAGGGTGGCGACGACGCGCTCGCAGCGTAGTCACGGAAATGACAGTATCAGGGATCAGATGGCGATGTCCCACTCTGTTGGTAACGCTAGTGAATAGCCAGTGGGCGTAAGCCCCTGGTATTAGGCGAGTCCCGCTTCCCTTCGGGCAGCCCGACGGGGGGCAGTCATACGGTCGCTGACGCCCCGTTGGGGCTCGTGGGGTTCGGTCTCCCCTGGCTTTCCAGGGTCTCACGACCCTGGCTATTCACGACCACCCCCCCGGGGCTCGAAGATAACCCGGTAAGCTTGCTAGAGACTCGGTATCTCGGGGCTGATGCTCTTCGGCAAACTCGGCTGGCGAAACCGAGCCTGCTCTTGTCATCCCGCGCGCTCGACTTGGCTCGGGTCTCCGTCCGCTCAACTTGCTCCGCTCGCTCCGGGTTGCGCCTGGTGTGACGCGACACCGGCCGCGTGATCATCGGGCGGCAGCACTTGGACGGTCCTGGACCCGTTCTCGTCGCAGAACATTGCATCCATGACCGTATCTCCCTGAGCCGCCGCCAGGAATGTGCGCACTGGACCTTGCGGAGAGAGACCGTTCAGAAACTCTTTCAGGCCCCCACAGTAGAATCGTTTGCAGACATCCGACCGCATCTCCCGGGGCAACCCGCAACCGGCGGGGCCGTGAAAGAGGCACGACCCCTCCATGCTCACTTCTCCCACGCAATCCAGGTAAGCGTGGAGGACGTCGTCGGGGAGGAGGCCGGGATTCCTCGCCATGACGCGCCGTATGGTGTCGACGGTCAGGTACGCGTGCTGGCCGCCGTGCTGACAGCAATAGCCCTGGCAGACTCCGCAGGCCGTACTCAGAACGGCAAGCGCCTCGGAGTTGGGGTCAGAACTTGCCTTCAGGCTCGAGTCAGATCCGGCCTCGTCGGCGCTCGGGCCAGTGTCATCCTTACCCAGCTTGCCGATGAGTTGAGTCAGGAATTCGCGGAATGCGAGCCGCCGTTCTTCGGAAGGTGGTGTGGGCTGACGCCTGACATGCGGGATGTGGACGACCCGATAGGTCTCCGGCTCCTCCACGTCGGCCTCCGCGGCCAACTGATCGCGGAGCGCCTTCACCTTCGCGTCCCATACCGCGCGCCTGTGCCGTTCCTCTTGCTCCCTCCGGAGGCTCGCCTCAATCGCGGCCCTGTTTGCGACCGCCAGGCACGCCGGCGACGCACAAGCCCGCAGTCCGTACTGCGCGGGGCTCAACGCCCGGCCGCAGACCGAGCAGATCTGGTGAGATGCCAGCATTGCGTACTGTACGCGGCATGCCGCTCCGCAGAACCGCGCATGCAGCACCTGCTGGTGGATCGAGAGCCTGGAGCTGCAGAACAAGCAGGAGGCCCCAGGCGGCAACATTAGTCCCGGCCACCTGGGAATCGTCGGAGCTTCGCTGGCGCCCTGAAACGAGTAGTCGGTCCCTTCTTGCACCATCTCTACTTCCCGAGAGCCGGACGACGCGGCCGGTGAGTCACAATGAGACAGGCATCCGGAACAAGCCCGACGATCGAAAACCTAGCCGGGGGCCCCGCAAGGTCACGTCAAGCGGAAGCCTTGGCCGTTACGAAGCCACCGTACTAGAAGCGTGAACGGAAACGAACTTGCCACGCCAATCCAACCTACGACAGGGGCGTTGTGTGTCGGTTCATATTCGAGAGCTGCGATCGGAGCAGGTGATGCACGAGCTAACCCGCATTGGGGCCCAGGTTGACGCTTTCCTCCAGGCTCTCAAAGTTGGACCTTTCGCGGAAGACGTGACGCTTGTACAGAGAAATCGCTGCGTAGGCATAAGAGTCTGCATTTTCGATCCTCTGTGCGACCGTGAGGTCTAGATAGCTGACTTTCCATGTATAAGCATGGTCGAAGGTGCTCGCAAACTTGTGGCTCGCTTCGTGGATGATCAGGCACGCAATGTACAGGAGGCTTCCGAACGGGCCATCATCGCGTAGGAACGCGAAGTTCAGGTGGATACCGCCTTGTTCATCCGATTTCAATGGGGTCGTTGCGGTCAGCTCCCTATCCATCCGGTTCGCAACCCGGGATTTGGGGCTAACATAACCCTCTCCTACACCATCTTGGCCTCCCGTCTGGCCTTTGAGAGCCTGCGCCATTTGATCCTTCGCTGACTGCGGCAGCGATGAGAGTGCCTCGTGAAACCTTTTCTTCTCGGGTATTGGTTGGTTGTTGTATTCCAAGTAATCTTTTAACATGTTCCCCAGGTCTTCACTGCGGGAATCGGCGAGCACCAACCCGTCGTCAAGACCGTGCTGAATTTTCAGGAATTTCGAATGGATCTGCCCAAGGTTCGTCAAAGTCTGGTCCAGCTCATACTTTGACTCTATGTCGAGTTTGAAGTGAGAATATATGGCATCCACGGCGAATTTGTTGTCGGCGCCGGTGCAAGGGGTAGTCGGGTTGTGCTTCTCCTTGGTCTTTCGGGTTTCGACGAATCCTGCGCACGTCCTGAATTCCTTTGATGGCAGCTTTCACAACGTCGCGAGCCAGCAGGTAGCTCAGTCGAAGCTTGTTGATCATTCCGCTGTCTGGGGGGTCTATCGAGGAAAAGTTGAGTTGTACGTTCAGTCCCCTGACGGCGACTCCGCGATTGTCAAGTGTCGGCATGAGGAAGCTCCGTTAAGTGCTCTGCAGGGAAATCGATGAACTCAGGGGGTCGGAAGAGACTTTCCTCGTCGAAGCGGACGCCTCTCATTGGTTCCTCCTTCGACTAATCTACCTGAAGTCTCCCTTCTGGCTGAGAAAAGAGTGTAAGATACGACCATGGGCTAAGGGGAGGGGTAATTGAGAGGGATAAGGGTTCCTGGCACCTTATTCTTCCACTCACGGGCCAGAGCGTTTTTGCAGGTTTTTTAACTCGCCGAATGCGCTTGTGTCTGTAGTCTTGAACTGATCAATCCACTGTGATGCCAGATCGAGCAGCGGTTTCTTGCCATCCCAACTGCTATAGGTGTAGACCAGGCCTCTTCCCGCACCCTCGTTGAAACAATATACGGTGGGCCGCCCAGGAGCCACCCACTTTGTATTGTTTTGGTAGGTCTTGTCAGTCTCTTCCTTGGCCCACCACCCGTCATGTGCTCCACCGCCGGTGTAGTTGCCACCATCATACCGATGAACCTTATTTGGGATGTTGAATGTTGGGTCCCACGCGTGTCCATCGGCAAACTTCGCCACCCAATGATCGCCGAAGCACCACCGACCCTCGATCTCCTGATCGCCTGTCGTCCCGCCGATGCACATCAGATCCCTGGAGGTAACGAGTCGGTAACCCGGTTTCGCAATCTGCACGGCTTGGCCCCCATAATCCCGGCGACGCGGGACCTTGGCGTCCGGCATCGCACGAAGAGCGTTGCCCAGTTCCTGCGCAATCTCAACGAAGATCTGGGCGAGCGATTTGCAGTCCACCCGATCCTTCTCACCCCGCAGCACCTGAGGCACGTCGACTGATCCCACGGGCTGATAATCCCAGTTTTTTCTGCCGAACAACCACATGCACGTAAGGAGCGCATTCAGATTGGCGTCCTCGCTCGCATTCGCGCTGATCTCGGGAGATCCTGTGCAACTGACGATCTCCAAGGACACGTGGAATCTCTGAAAGTACCCTCTGTTCGCCAAGAAAGCACCGAAGTCCATCATCACTGCCATCGCACGTCTCCTCAATTGCGGTTTGCTTGCTCGTCAACTCATCTCAACGATCAGCCCCGGAAGGCCCCAAGGCGATGTGGCCATGACTCTTCGCAGTAGAGGAGGGTCCGAGTAACTCCCTTCCGGGACGGGGCGATCGGGGATGGCCTCGCCGGGCCGAGTACGTCGACCGTAGGAACATTCCTGGCGATGGCGGGTCCAGACGGCGTCGACCACCCGGCGGTAGAGGAAATAGTCGAGCGGGACCTGACGGTGCGCGTTGAACTCGCTCAGAGCGACGCAGGCCGCCCCCTCACAGTGCGCGCGGGCCTCGTCGCACCTGTCGCGGAACGACCACCCAGGCGGCACATGCCAGGTCCGGATCCGCGTCAGCCGGAGAGACTCTCCCCCCGCCTGCTCAGTATTGACTCTGAGCCATCGCACACTGATGCGGGCTTCCATCGCGAACCTCGCACAGGGCAATCGGCGGACCGGCAGGCCGCTTCGTGTCACGAAATCCAAACGGTCACATTCTCTGGGCCAGGACGCCAAAAGATCTGTCGGTCCAGGCTGTTTGCTCTGATCGCCCGAGACCTCACCCAATCCTTGATACATGGCGGATTGGCTTGCGTCAATAAGATTTCTTGGACAAGCGGTCTTCGATCTTGTTGCGCCGGGGTCTGGGGAGAAAGCGCGAAAGTAAGGCATTCTCGCATTCCCGTGAATGGCTCGGGATGCCCGTGCCGTCCGCGTGATTCCGCCCGCGAGGAAAGCAGGTCACAGGCACCCTGCATTTGCCCCGGCGACGTGCCCGACCAGGACCGGGGCCATCCGCCGGAAGATGCCGGCCCAGTCGCCAATCTTCGCCTGGCGCCAGAGCCGGGCGCTGGGATACTCGGGGCTATCCTCCCGCTGTCGCAGCCACCGCCATTCCGCCCGGTATATGGGAGCGCGATCCAGACCGGCCGCCCCAGAGCACCGGCCAGGTGGGCAACGGCAGAATCGGGTGTGACGACCAGGTCCAGCGAGGCCACGATCGCAGCGGTGGTCGCCCATGTGGCATCCTGACTTGCGCCATCGAGAGAGGTGACCGCGGGCCCCTTTGCTCTTTACCTTCCCCTCAAAATAATGTTATACCCCACTGCGGGTTCAGCTTTACAACGTATCCTTGTTTTTTGATCTGCGTCAGGATTTTTTTCAGTTCGCCGAGATCTTTAGCAACCTCTGAAGTGGCGGTTGCAAAATCACTCCCGGGATCGGGTATGAAGAAGATGACGGGGTAGTCGATGTCCCCGAATGGATTGCCTCCGTAGTCGCTGTGCTGAACCACATCACCCCCTCCACAGTCACATGTCTGGTTCAGCTCCTTCCGGATCTTGTTGACGGCAAGCGAGACATTGCCTAGATGCGCATCTTCTTTGTTTAAGAGATCCGTTTTCTTGACTCTGTCAGCTTCGGCACTCGAGAAGTTGAACGCGAGATTACCGGCTGTGGCTTGCTGCTTTATCCAGGTCCCGGGCCCCTTATCCAATACGTTTTCCACGCCGACCTGCTTCATGATTTGATCCATTCTGCCCCCACTGTGGATCGTCTTCTTGGTAACCAACGTGCCAGGGAGCGGCAGATTACGGTCGCCGATACCCTTTGAGTCAACGGTGGAATGCTCGAAAATACACCAGAGGTCATAATCACCGCATACGGCGGCCTTTGCACCAAGGTCCTTTTCGGAACGAGGGGCTTTGGGAAGGGGATTGGTCATTCCGCACACGGGTTTTAAGCCTTCTGCTGAGAGGAACACGCCCGACTTGACCGTCCGCCCAACTGAAAGCTCCGGTGTGGTATTCGGGTGGTAATAAACCCCCCACGCTGGAGAATTGAAGCCTGGGGGTGTTCTCAAGTCTCGTACGAGCACGAACTTGAATGCCGGGGCACCCTCTGCATTGGCACAGACCTCGATCGACTCGCCCTTCGCCTCCCCAGTCCTTAGCAGGCCCCTCTCTATGAGTTTGTGATACCGCGCATCGGAAATGTATAGTGGCACGCACTCAGCGTGGTGACCGAAAGCCTCGCCAATGGATTTTTTTTGCTTTTCGGGGTCCTGTGTGGCTTTTGTGAATCGGTAATCCTCAGGCACGAATCCGGCCATAGGTCCCCAGTCGCAAGTCTTCGCCTTGATGTGAAAGCCTTTGGCAGCGTAACCCTCCAGCATGAGGTCGGTGCAGAGCGGGTTCAATTCACGTGAGGAAATCATCATCTTGTTATTGCATGCCACGTTCTTGAAACCATCAACGTGAACCTGGGGAAACCCTGCGTTCTTGTCATATTCGGGAAACTTGGACATGGTGCCTCCATGGGCAGGAAACGCGAATGGGACATGTCTATACCTGCCGGCAATTCCGGTAAAACAGGCACTTGGCGGGGTCAGACCCAAAACTCTTGCGCAATCTCCGCATCGACGATTCGCCCCGTGACCGTTCTAGGGGCTTTGAATCTCTTGATCTCCTGACCCACCCAAAGGGAACAATCCTATGGCTCGCAGTTGACCGGGAGATTTGAGTAGATTGATATTTAACCCAGCTTCACCAGCCATCCGCCGTCAATCGCAACGTCCTCTTTGCCTTCTTGCGGATACGTAGGAGTGAGCCTCAGAACCTTGCCGCAAGAAACTGTCCGGCGTCGTTGTAAGTCTGCCAGTTGTTCTTGTGCCAGACACGGATGTTCACCAACTGGCTCAGGTCAGCATCCTCGGCCATGCGCAGGCTGTAGACGCAGTTCTGCACCTGCTTGGCGGTCGGCTTGTAATGGCCGCTCGCGTTGTCGATGTACACGATGTAGCCATTATTAAATTCGATTTCCCCTGCGGCGATCACGTCGGCACCGGCGTTGAGGCTGGAGTGGTTGTGCTGCACGGTACCGTGGGGGTCATACTGACCGCTCCGCGGGGTGAAGCGGGTCGTCGACTTCATCGTGATCAGGTTGCCGTACTTGTCCATCGCGTAGATTTCGTGCCCCGCGCTTGTGTACGGTTGACCATTTTGCTTGTAGAACAGTCCGCCCTCACACAACGTGAGAAACCTGGCGACGCGATCCGTTTTTCTCAGGAAATTGACCTCGGGGGTATTCTGACCCGCGAGCATATCGGCGTTATCGAAGATGGTGTCGAACTCGTGTTGCTTCAACTTTGAAATATCCTTGGAGAGGAGCAATTTCACGATCTGCTGGTCGGTGATCGCTTGCCCGAGTGTGTCCTGAGTCTGCACGCCCATGGAAGTCTGTTGCTGGTAGTTCGCCCGGAGATCCTTGGCCGCCTTCAGCGCTTCAGCCACATAGCTCCCACCCTTCGGAGTGACTCCGGTATCCTTGTCGATGCCGCCGTTCTTGGCAGATAGGAACTGTGTCCGCTCGAAGTGGTATCCTTTCTGGAGCGACTGCAGCCCCGACTTGGCGCCTTGGATCTTGTGTCTTTCGTAACTCATCGCCGCCTTTTCAACGGTCGTGGCATCGACGCCGAGCGCCGTCAATTCCTGCTTGACTTCCTGGACCAAGGTCTTCACCGCCCTCAGGCGCAGACTGAAGTTGGCCGTCGGGTTTTGGCCGTGTTTCTTCCCCTTCAGCCATGCCCATGCGTGCACGGCCGTCAGCACCGCGACCAACCTGGGTATCGTCTTGTTAGGGCCGTCGCAGGCCCTCACTCGCTCCCCGATCTTCTTCAACGCCTTGCCGCGCCCGCAGTCCTTGATCTCCGTCGCGGTGACAAACTCGTCATATGTCATCATGAAGCATTCTCTTGTTCTACGGCATCGCCACCGCTACAGGAATCGCAGAGCGGACATTACTATTCCTACCGGTAGTTCGGGCAAGGCAGGAAACGCCAGAGCGACCACCGCCTAGTGCACTGTTCCACGGGCCAAGCCACAGAAGGCCCGCGAATGAGCCGGAATCGCGAACGCCCGCGAATCCCCGGATCACTTGCCTTCTACTCTGAGTAATGCAGGCTCGATCGAACCTGCAACCGCCGGGCGGAAAGCTCGCGCAAAATCGCAAAGGGAAGATTCCTCTTCCTGCCGGCAATTCCGATAAAAAAGGCAGTCTGATGTTCACTCTGATCTTGATCGCTTCGACCGACCGAGAATTGAACGTTTAAACCATAAAACACTGAGGCAGACGCCTGTCAAGAATTATCTTTTCAAACGCGACATTTTCCGCCAGGTCCTCGCTGAGAATGCCGCAGGGCCTTCCGAGACGGATTGACCCGGGCGGGAAGGCTCATCCGGACGAGAAGGCGGGAGGCTGTCGGGGCAAGAGCTGGGGACCTCCTGGTTCGAGGTGGCCGTTTTGAGCCGCCATGATCCTGGTTTCCCAGCGTCCCGGCCCAGTTATTACCCCTACCCCCTCCCGGCGGCCGCACGAAGTGGATAGGCTGGGCGACCGAATAAATCGATGGAAGTCCTGTCGCCGGCCCCGCTTTCTTGCGTTCACTCGAGACAATCGTCATGAGTTCACGGATCGACGAAACCCCGCTCGCCCTTGATGGGCCCGACCTGGTTCACCAGGTCCGCGTGGTTCTCGATCGGGCGGGCTTCGAGGAAGCGCAGATCCTGAAGCGGCTGGGAGCCAAGGAGCTGGCCGATCTCAGCCTCGGTCGGTTCACCAGCCGCGGCTGCTGAGGCGCATGCGCGACGGGGATCGCGTCCTCCGCGCCGTCATGCCCAGACGGCTTTGCGGGGTCCTGAAGGGCCAGAGCGTGGGACCCGATCAAAGAATTGTTTTCTTCAGGAGATTGGTATCGCCGTAGAATACCTTCATGTTCTCGAGCTGCTGGATCCAGTCGGCGTAGGTCTTTCTCAGGTACATGAAGTTCGTAGAATCCAAGAAAGGTCCGGACGACACCAGGTATTTGCTGAACCCATCAAATTTCTCCGTAAATCGTTTAATGAGAACGTCAACATTATTTACGTGTAGAGCGAATGCTTGTGTCATATTGCTAACCGTGTGAGTGTGACTACTAAAACTCTTGTTTACCAGCGTCACGATTTTCTCGTGAAAAGCCCACACGCGATTAAAATCCTCCATGTCCGTGCCTGTGACCAACTGGTTGTAATTCTCAGGTAAGCTCGCCGCAACAGGGCCGACGTTATCCGGGTTCTCTCGAACTCCCCGGGCGATAGCGGACATCGTCAATTGCTGTAAGGATGGAAGCGGGCGTGGCGGACCTCCATCTCCCCGACCTGGCGGCATTTGCATGGCACAGTCCTCGGTTAGACCGAATTGCAACCTTTAAACTAGCCTGCAACGACACGATTTAACTCGCCATTGCAAAAGCGAAATGCTGAGTCATGCGTGTGGTCTGAAAAACCAGGAACCACCAAAGCGGTCACTGCACAACAAATTCTCCCGGTAGCGCGAAGCTGAGTTTTTCGGGGATTAGCCGGGTTGCCCGCTCTTAAGCCTCCGGATCAGTCACGTCCTATGCCAAGAGATGCAGGCTCAATCGAACCCACAACCACATGGCGCGAAAAAAATCGTAAATATTCCCGGAGTAAGGCTCATGGCATGTCCACTTGACGCAATAACTCTTGCAGAATCTATTGTTTGCGCTTGCTGATGGCTTGCTGGCTGATGCCCCGATCCCGGGCCAGATCGTGTTCGTAGCGATTCTCCCAGTAGAGGTCGCGAATCAGTTCGTGTTCCTGCTCGGGCAAGCTGCCCAGGGCGGCCTCCAAACGTACCAGTATCTGTGGATCGGGTCCGAGTCGGGATAAAGCGGGGCGGTCCACGACTGACTCGCGAGGTCGAGTGCGTCGGCCATAGGCCCATTCCTGGCGGTATCGCGTCCAGACGGCCTCAACGACCCGGAGGTAAATGAAGGCGTCGAGCGGGACCAGGCGGTCCGGGTTGAAGTCCCGCATAGCTCGGCAGGCAGCCGCCTCTCCCTCTGCGCCGGCTTCCTCGCGCCAGTCTCGTAACGTCCACCGCGGAGGGACACGCCAGGTCCGGATGCGGCCCCAGCATCGAGCCCACAAGTGAGGCCAGGCCCCCATGTCGAGCAGAGGTAGACTGACAGGTCTCTGCCCCCCAAAACCCGCATGGCGGTCTTTGCCACCTCAATGTCCCCTTTGCCACCCTTGAGCTCGTCGTGCTTCATCAGCGGCCTTTGGGATTATGTTTTTGAGTTGCAGCAGGCTATACCAAATTACCCAGCCATTCGTCGTGAATAGCAACGTCTCCTATGCGCTTACCGTCTGAACCTCGAACGGCGTTCTCCTCCCGATCCCCCTGGAATCCATGCCGCCAGCGCGAACCGAGGATCCTCGATCATTTCAGGCCCGGAACCTCTGACTTAAAGACGGTGGACGTGCTGATCTTAGGCGGGCTGCCGTCGATGAACTCGAGCTTGATACCATGCTTATCCGCGAAATGTTTCGCATAGACATAGACATCCTCCTTGTCGGCATCGGACATAGGCTTACCGCTGGAGTCCAGAAAAGAGACGCACATCTTCTCGACGCCGCCGCTCATCTTCACGACATCGAAGATGTGTACCTCAAGGAGCAGATCAGGCTCCTTTGTATCGTCACACTTGCCCCAATTTACGCAGCTTCGGACCATATCTCTAAGCATGTTTGGTCCGGCCTTCGTAAGCAGGCCGAAGATGCACTGAAAGCTGATCGCATGCTCAGCCGAATTCTTGTACCCTCCAGATGTTGAATAGAAAGTGTCGCCCGCGAAATACAGGGCATCGCACTTGAACGAGTCCGAGAGCACTAGATAGCTGTAGCCGTATTCCGTACTCGACCCGTGCGGGCGGTATCCGTAATTCAGGGCAGCGAAAACCTGCTTCGCTGTGGGATCAAAGTTCGGATTCGAGGCGACGTACTCTTCTTTCGACGGGTTGGGCTGCACCAGCGGGCCTGGTGACATCTTATCGACCAGGCGCTTCTTGAAGGCGTCCGACGAGAGTCCGCGGCTAGGCATGTCGGGGGCTGTAATCTCATGCTTGGGATTCATCGGCTGGTTGACATCTACCTTGAGCATATCAGGAAGGAAGGAAACTTTGTCGTCAATTGCAGCGCGGTACTTAGGCGGGTTTTTGGGATCATTGTTGGTCAGGACCATCTGGCCACTCGAGTTGATTGCGCTCGTACATTTGCGAGTAAGTATTGTAAATATTCTCCTTCTTGAACCACCTGTTCGCATTAAAATTGATCGTCAGGTCGGCTTGTCTGAGTCGCTCGACGAGATTCAGAAGACATTGTTCAAGCTGATCACTATAATGTTTGTGGCCCAATTCCTTCATCAGTATCAGCTTGGTTTCCTCATAGAGTTTGTTGATGTTTTCGTATGTGTTTATCTGTTTCAGCCGGCAGTTGGTAAACGAGTGCTGCATTGCCGTCTTGATCTTGGACGCTTGCCATGTATGCTCGGGATACTTCGATGGGGTGGATACCGGAAGCGTTGTCGACACGACTGTTGAAGACGCTGCCGGGGGCGGAACGGGCGCGGTTCTGGATCCCGGGTTCATGGTTGGTGTCTTGGCCGGTTTCCATGGTAATGGGGGCTGATTGGGTAGTCCACTCATGAATCGTCCTCACTTGCTCGAGAATTGGTGATATTCTCTAGGGCTTTACACAGATCGTGGAGCGTGAATGGCAAAAGGGGACATTCCCATGCCAGCCGGCAATTCCGGAAAGTTAGATAGGCCGGATTTTCACTTTGACGGGGGTCTCTTCCACCGCCCGTAAATTGGACGTTAATTTCATAAACAGCGAGGCGAACGCCTGTCAAGAACTTTGTTTTGAAACGCGACATTATCCGCCAGGTCCTCGCCGAGAATTCGGCAGAGCCTTCAGAGACGGACTGCCCCGGGGCGGCATGGCTCATCCGGACGTCGAGGCGGGAGGCTGTCGGGGCAAGAGCAGGTGACTTCCTGATTCGAGGTGGTCGTTTCAAGCCAGCATGATCCTGCTTTGCCAGCGTTTCGGACCAGTTTTTTCCTCACCCCCTCCCGGCGGCCGCACGAAGTGGATAGGCTGGGCGAACGAACAAATCGACGGGAGCCTTGTCGCCGGACCCGCTTTCTTGTGTTCACTCGAGATAGTCATCATGAGTCCACGGATCGACGAAGCCCCGCTCACCCTGGATCGGCCAGACCTGGCCCGTCGCGTTCGCGAGGTTCTTGACCGGGCTGGCTTCGACGAATCTCGGATCCTGGAGCGGCTGGGAGCCAGGGAGATGGCCGATCTCAGCCTCGGTCCGTTCGACCGCCCCCGTCTGCTGAGGCGCACTCGCGACGAGGACGCTCTCTCTACTCTGATTCGCGTCTTCCTGGCCGGAGCGACGGTCACGCTCGGTGCCTTCCGTCGCGCCGTCGAGCCGATGGAGCCGGCGGACTGGGGCGAGCTTGGCCTGGTCGAGACCGAGGGCGACAGCGTCCGCCGCGCGGTCATGCTCAAGCCCAGCGAGGGGCTCATCCTGGCGCACGATGGTGCACTGCCTGACGGCACGAAGCGCCGCGATCACGTGCTGGGGGTCACGGACTCGACGCTCATCCTCTCCAGGTCCATGATGCGGCTCCCCTCGCGACGGACTTTGGACCTGGGCACAGGTGGCGGATATGTGGCCATGCTGGCGGCCAGGCACAGTCAGCAGGTGCTGGCCACGGACCTGAACCCCAGGGCCATCGCCATGGCTAGATTCAATTGTCAACTCAACGACATTGCCAATATCCAGGCGGCGGTGGGAAACCTGTTCGAGCCCGCCAACGATCTGAAGTTCGACCTGATCGTGTCCAACCCGCCGTTCGTCGTCTCGCCTGAGAAGGACCTGATTTTTCGCGACAGCGGATTGAAGGGAGACGCGATCTGCGAGCGGATCATTCGCCAGGCGCCTGGCTACCTGGCCGAAGGGGGCTTCGCCCAGATCATCTGCAACTGGGTCCGGATCGCCGATCAGAACTGGGTCGAGCGGCTCACGGGCTGGCTCGACGGCTCGGGCTGCGATGCCTGGATCATCCAGACCCAATCCCAGGAGCCCGGCGATTATGCACACCACTGGCTGGGCCAGGCCGACCTCTCCGGGCAGGAGCGGTTCGCAGCGCGGTTCGACCGGTGGATGGACTATTACGACCAGCAAGGGATCGAGGCGATCGACTCCGGGCTGATCAACCTCAGGCGCCGGCCGGCGGAGCGCAACTGGATCCAGGTGGACACCGACCGGCTGCTCAACCACCCCAACGGCATGGGGATCGCGGTGGGCTTTGCCGCGCGCGATCTCCTGGAGGGGCAGGGCAGTGGTGAGGCCTTGCTCGCTCTCCGGCTGGTCTGCCAACCAGAGCTGCGGCTGTCGCAGCGGCTCAGGCCGGTGCCTTCGGGCTGGACCATCGATGAGGCCCATTGCGTGCTGGGCGACGGTCTGCGGTTCGAAGGCGAGGTCAACCCGTTGGTGTACCATCTGCTGACGCTCTGCCGGGGCGATCAGCCGATATCCGTCGTATTGACCCAGGTCGCCGCGCGGCTCGGCCACGACCTGGAAGCCATCCGGCCGATTGGACTCGAGGCGGTACGAAGCCTGATCGAGCAAGGCTTCCTCTGGCCCGCCGGGGTCCGTGGTGATTCGTCCGGGGGCGAGCAGCCGCCTCGATCATGTTGACTTGAGAGGGATGATATGGATGTGGAAGAACTGAGCCAGCGGCTGGCCGCCGGGGAGAAAACATTTCCCGAAGTTGACCTGGCCGATGCCAGCCTGTTGACGGTCGATCTACGCGAGGTCAACCTGCGCGGAGCCAGGTTGACCCGGCTGGACCTGCGGGGGGCCAACCTCAGCCGGGCCGACCTCCGGGCGGCTTATCTGACCGGCGTCGATCTTCGCGGAGCGCACCTCTTCATGGCGAACCTCTCGAGAGCAAAACTCGCCGCGGTGGAATTGTCCGGCGCGAATCTGCACGGGGCGAACCTGCACGCGGCCGAGCTGGCCGGGATCACACTGAGAGCGGCCCAGTTGGCCCATGCCGATTTGCGCGAGGCCAATCTCCGAAGTACCAATCTGCAGGGGGCCAACCTCACCCGCGCTGACCTCCGCGGGGCCGATCTCCGGGGAGCCAATCTCAGCGAGGCGATCTTGCTCGGGGCCGACCTGCGCGGGGCCAAGGTCGAAGGGGCAAAAATGGAGGAGCCTCCGCGCCATCAGCCGGGCTGAGAGCGCCCTTCCTGGTGACATCTGGGCCATCGGAGATCTTGTTTTCCGCGCATGCCGCGCTTAAACTCGACGCCCATGTGGCCCCGACGCACGGCGGCCTGCCGGGCATCGCGTGTTCCGCCCGGCTCAACTCGCAACCACCACCTCCAAGTTGACGGCGTCACGGTATCGCTATGCCCTCACCTCCCGTACTGGATCTCGACGAACTCATTGCCCCGATCCCGGGCGACTCTCCCGCGGGTGGTTCGGTCCCCTTCGCGGTCCGGGAGAAGCTGGAAGAGTATCGTAAGGAGGTCGATCCGAACGACTTCGATGAGAAAGATCCGATGCGGCCGGAATCGGCCGTGAAGGCCGAGTGGGCCACGCTGATCCGCCTAGCCCGGCAAACGCTCACGAGCACCTCCAAGGATTTGCTCGTCACCGCGAGACTGACCGAAGGCCTGACCAAGGAGCACGGTTTCGGGGGCCTGCGCGACGGCCTGCGGTTGATGCGTCGGCTGGTTGAGGAGTGCTGGGATCGGCTCAACCCGGCCATTGAGAGCGAGGACGACCTCGAGGTCCGCGCAGCGCCATTCTACTGGCTCGACGAGGTCGATCGCGGCGCCCGCTTCCCCAATTCAGTACGACAGGTGCCCATGGTGCGGGGAGAAGGCGGACGGTATGGCTGGCTCCAGTGGAAACAATCCCAGGGCGGCAAGGATGGCATTTCTCCCGCTGACATTGAAAAGGCCATCGAGGCGACTCCGCGGGAACATTGCCAGTTGATGTTCGACGACCTGAACGAGATCTGGCAGGAGCTCGACACCCTGGCCAGGGAACTCAACAGCAAGATGGGGCAGTACGCCCCTGCGTTCACCGGTTTGCGCCAGGCCGTCGGCGAATGCAGGGCGCTGCGCAGCAGATACTTCAACGCAAGGGACCGGACCTGTCGCAGCCCGCCGAAGGGGAGGGGGGGGGCGAGTCGGGTGGTACGCCGGGATCGGGGGACGAGGGGGGCTCGTTTCTCGGCAGGCAGGTCAATTCGCGGGCCCAGGTGTATCAGCAACTCGCCCAGGCCGCCGCACTGCTCCAGAGGCTGGAGCCGCACAGCCCGATCCCCTACCTGATCAACCGCGCCGTAGAACTCGGCGCCCTTTCATTCCCCGATCTGATGCGGCAGCTCATCCAGGACTCCAGCGTGCTGATGACGATGAATCGCGAGCTGGGCATCAAAGAGCCGGAGAGTTGAGCTCGTGCCGGGCTTTTACCGGACCGCTCCCGATGCCTCGGGGAACGACGGAAACAAAGTCGCGAGACCAGGAATTGCCATGGCTTCCCCTTCGAAATGTTTTCACAGGAGAGAGAAACTCAATCAATTCCGTATCGTCGGCGACGACTGGCTCGGCCCCCAAGATCGGCATCGAGTCTTTGGATCGCCGGGGATTCTCTTGATCGGCGGACAATCCGGTTCGTTGCCCGATAATTCGCGACAGATTCTTCCGGGTTTTTTCGATTTCTTTGTTGCAGGGCATTTGGGCTGACTTTATTCTGTTTTTCTCCTGTGTTCGAAGGCAGATGCACTGGATTCATCTCGAGAGGCCGATCGGCCTGTTGGTTGCGCGGACCGGACGGCGATAGGTGAGTTCATGGCCGGAGATTTTCCTGCATCTCGCGAGCGATCAACCTTCGTTCGGAAAAAGCTCCCAAACGACGTACTACGGAGAAAGGGTTCCATGTCGAGTCTGCAGCACAAGCTGGATCGAGTGCGACGGCCACGCGTACAAATCACCTACGACGTGGAGACCAACGGGGCGATGCAGAAGATCGAGCTGCCTTTCGTCGTCGGCGTACTGGCCGACCTGTCGGGCCAGCCATCCTCGCCGTTGCGTCCGCTCAAGGAGCGCAAAGCGGCGAACATCGATCGAGACAATTTCAATGATGTCCTCGCCAAGTCGACGCCTCGAGTGGCGATGAAGGTCCAGAACCAGCTGACCAGCGAGGACACGAAACTGGCTGTCGAGCTGAACTTCAAGTCGATGGACGATTTCGAGCCCGCCCGCATCGCCGAGCAAATCCCCCCGCTCAAGAAATTGCTGGAGATGCGGATGGAGCTCACACAGCTTCTGAGCAAGATGGAAGGCAACGACAAGCTTGATCAATTGCTTGCCGATGTACTGAGCAATACCGAGAAGGCGAAGGAACTCGCCACCCAGATGGGTATTGGCGGGTCTGACGATTCGGCGACTGGCACCCCTGAAGCGGAGAAAACCCCATGAGCACCGGAACGGAACAAGCACAGGCAGCGGCCGCCGCCGGGCAGACCGTCGAAGCTCCCAACTTGCTGGACCAGGTCATCGCGGCCACCCGGCCGCAGAGCAGCATCGAGCAAGAGCGCGCCAAGGATTACTTCCGACAGTTCCTGGACCACGCCGTCAAGCCGGGACAGGTCGTTTCCAAGGATGTCGAGACCAACATCAAGGCCTGGATTGGCGAGATCGACAAGAAGCTCAGTGCCCAGTTGAACGAGGTGCTGCACGATCCGGGGCTCCAGCAGCTCGAGTCGACCTGGCGCGGGCTGCATTACCTGGTGCACCAGTCAGAGACCGGCGAAAACCTCAAGATCCGGGTGCTCAACGTCAAGAAGCAGGAACTGTTCAAGGACCTGGAACGGGCCGTCGAGTTCGACCAGAGCAACCTGTTCAAAAAGATCTACGAGGAGGAGTATGGCCAGCTCGGCGGCCAGCCGTACGGAATGCTGGTGGGGGATTATGAGTTTGGCCGCAGCGCCGAGGACGTTAGCCTCTTGAAGATGGTTTCGGGTGTCGCGGCCGCCGCACACGCTCCGTTCGTGGCCAATGCCGGCCCCAAGCTGTTCAACTTCGACAGCTTCACCGAGCTCGCCAACCCCCGTGATCTGGCCAAGATCTTTGAGGCGGTCGAGTATGCCCCGTGGCGGTCGTTTCGCGAATCCGAAGATTCGCGGTACGTGGCGCTGGCGATGCCCCGCGTTCTCTCCCGGCTTCCCTATGGCCAGGACTTCAAGCGGGTGACCGAGTTCAACTTCGAGGAAGAGGTCGACGGCAAGGAACATAACAATTATTCGTGGATGGGAGCGGCCTGGGCCTACGCCGCGCGGATCACCGACGCATTCGCCCAATGGGGTTGGATGGCCCGGAGCCGTGGTGTCGAGGGCGGTGGCAAGGTGGAAGGGCTGCCGGTGCACACCTTCCCGACTGACGACGGCGACGTCGCCATGAAATGCCCGACCGAGATCGCCATTTCCGACCGCCGCGAATTTGAATTGTCGAACCTGGGCTTCCTTCCGCTATTACATAGCAAGGGAAACGACTTCGCCGTCTTCATGGGAGCACAGTCGTGCCAGAAGCCCAAGACCTATTTCGACCCCGTGGCCAACTCGAACGCCGAGCTGTCCACGAAATTCAACCTGATCCTTAACACATCGCGATTTGCTCATTACCTCAAGGTGATGGCCCGTGACAAGATCGGCTCGTTCATGGAGCTGTCCGACTGCTCCGCCTGGCTGAACAACTGGATCAACCAGTACGTGCTGCCCAACCCGGCAAACGCCAGCCAGGCGATGCGGGCATCGCAGCCGCTGTCCGAAGCTCATATCGAAGTGCGTGCCGTCAAGGGGCGTCCTGGCTCCTACGAGGCGGTCGGCTACCTGAAACCCCATTATCAACTGGAAACCCTGTCGGCGTCGATGCGGCTGGTCGCCGAGATCCCCAAGAAGAGTTGACCTGAATCCTGGCTGCCGCAAGCCAAGACTCGCCGGCGCAGTCCCACAACCGCGGCGTCTGTGCAGCAGAATGCTTCCTGCCGCTGCAGTCGTAGCAGTCAGCGTGAGGTTCCTGGAATCGCTATCAACGGGCGAAGAGGAGGGGCCCTCTCGCCCGTTCCCGAAGCCGCATTCGGGATGGTTTTCTCGCCCCGGTACTAGCCGCCCTGACGTTCGATCTCGTCGCGGGATAACAGGCGGCACGTCCCCATTTCACTTTTCTGGAGTATAGGACAATGGCTTTCGATACCTATCTCTTGGTTGGCGACGGCAAGACTGGCGCGACCGGAACGGCCGGAGAGGCTACCGCCGCAGATCTCAAACCACCGACCGGCTGGATCGCTATCTACTCCTTCTCCTGGGGTGCCTCCAATCCCACGACCGTCGGGTCGGGGTCCACGGGGTTGTCCGCGGGCAAGGTCTCCGTTTCCAGCTTCAATATCATGAAGAAGACCGAGAACTCCTCGTGCGACCTCTTCCAGGCGTGCTGTAATGGACAGCATTACGGTACCGCCCAGGTCGTCATGCGCAAGGCTGCTGGCGCTGCCGGTAAACAAGGTATTTTCTTGCAGTATGATTTCACGGACGTCATGGTCGAATCGATCCAGTGGTCGGGCTCTTCGGGCGGAGACGACACACCGACCGAGTCGGTTAGCTTCGCCTTCGCAAAGGTCAAGATCACGTACAACAAGCAGGACGAGAAGAGCGGCGCTGTGACTCCGGCGAACAACGCCAGTTGGGACTCGACGGCGGTCACTGCTCTGGCGAAGTGATTTCGGAAAGTGGGGGACGGCCAGCGGATCGAACGGGAGTGGAACCGCCATCGACTTGGACGATGACGCCCACTCCCGTCCTGGCCGACACAATACTAGTGGGGGACGGGTCCAGCCCCCTGGACATCTCGTGAGGCTCGGAGATGACAGCCGCTGAACTCTACAAGGCCGGACAGCTTCAGGACGCCATCGCGGCCCAGATCCTGGAGGTCAAGGAGAACCCCACCGATCACGCGAGGCGGCTGTTCCTCTTTGAATTGCTAACCTTCGCCGGTGATCTTGACCGGGCCCGGCGTCAGATCGATATGATCGAGTATAAAGATACTCATCTCGACGCAGCGACGGCGATCTACAAGAGATTGCTGGAATCCGAGCAAGCGCGGCGAGACCTGTTCACCCAGGGCGTGGCGCCTGGGTTCTTCGGAGAGCCATCGGAGCAGTTGCGTCTGCGTCTTGAAGCAGTCAACAATCTGCGCGATGGGCACCCCGAAGAAGCCGCCGAGGCACTCGCCCGCGCCAACGAGGCCGTCGGGGCCATCGGGGGCCAGCTCAACGGGCAATCGTTCGAGTCGCTCCGTGACGCCGACGATCTGTTCGCGGGCGTGCTGGAAGTCATGGCCCACGGCCGTTATTTCTGGGTAGGGCTGGATCAGGTCCGGCTCCTGACGATGAACGCCCCGCGATATCCGCGCGACTTGCTGTTCATTCCCGCACACCTGGAGCTGGAGGACGAGCAGGGCGAAGTCTACTTGCCCACGCTCTATCCCGGCTCGCACGAATACCCCGATGACACCATACGCCTGGGCCGCGGCACCGACTGGAAGGAGATCCCCGGCGGGCCAACCCTGGGAGTGGGTCTGCATACCTATCTCCGTGATGACGACGCGATCAGCCTGCTCGAATTGAGGGAATGGCACTCGGAACACGCCTGAAAGACGCATCGAGCGGGACGGGAGGCCCGATTCGCCCATGGCTCGAATCACATCCCAGGAAGGGCTCAGACCTTCAATCATCGACCGCCTCATCGACCCGGACTCGGAAGGAACGAGCTGGCGTCGCGGATATAGCATCGAGCAAGTCATCGACTCGGTGCGCAAGGACCTCGAGGACCTGTTAAACTCGCACCAATCCGATCAGAACATCCCCGAGGAGCTGGTGGAGGTCCGCAATTCGATCATCGCCTACGGACTGCCCGACCTGGTTGCGTTCCAATCGATCGGGCCCGAAGGCATTCAGCGGATTGGTCAAGCCATCGAGGCCGCGATCTCGCTGAGCGAGCCCCGGCTCACCGACGTTCGGGCCACCTTGATCGATCCCAAGGGGGTCAAAATCATGAAACTGGACTTTGAAATTCAGGCGACGCTGCGCGTCGATCCGTCGCCGGAGGTGGCCTTCGTGACCGTCCTGAAGTTGACGACGGGAGAGGCGACGATCCGAAGGGCGAACGAGTGAAATGAGCCAGTCGCTGTACCAGTATTACGAGCGCGAGCTCACGTTCATCCGCCAGTTCGCCCAGGAATTTGCCAGGCAATACCCGTCCGCCGCCGGCCGGCTGCTCCTGGAGCCCAATCGAAGCACCGATCCGCACATCGAGCGGATGATCGAAGCTTTCGCACTCTTGACCGGGCGAATTCAGCACAAGCTCGACGATGAGTTTCCCGAGCTGACGACCGCGCTCCTCGACGTGCTTTACCCGCATTACCTGGCACCCATCCCGTCGATGGCGATCGTGCAGTTCGAGCTCGACCCCAGCCGCGGCCAGGTCCCCAACGGCTATCGGATCGAGCGCCAGAGCCGGCTGCGAACCAAACCGGTTGACGATCTGCCGTGCAAGTACCGCACGGGATATCCGGTCACACTCTGGCCAATACGGATCACTGACGCCGCGCTCTTCCGGCCGCCGTTCCCGCGCGGGATCACTCCCCCGCGCGGCACTCAGGCAGCCCTGCGCATCCAGCTCGAATGCCAGGGCGGTCTCAAGTTCGCCGATCTCTCCCTCGAGGTCCTGCGCCTTTACTTGAAAGGAGAAAGCGAGACCGTCGCACTACTTTACGAATTACTCTTCAACCATACGCTCCAGGTCCTTTTCCGCGATCCCGGCGGTGCCGCGAACCCGCCGCCGGTGGCCATGCAGCCACACCTTTGCCTTGCCCAGGTCGGCTTCGATCGCGAGGACGGGCTACTTCCCTGCCCGCCCCAGTCGTTCGTGGGCTACCGCTTGCTGAGTGAATTCTTCGCCTTCCCCTACAAGTTCCATTTCGTCGATCTCGGCGGTCTGCGTCAGGCTTGCCGGGCCGGTCATCAGAAGCAACTGGAAGTGCTGCTGTTCTTCAACCACACCTGGTCAAAGCTGGAGCAAGATGTCTCGGCAGAAACGTTCCGCCTGGGTTGCACGCCTGTGATCAATCTGTTCGAGCAGACTGCCGAGCCGATTCCGCTGACGAGGATGCGCTACGAGTATCGAATCGTCCCGGATGTGACCACACCGGATGGAATGGAGGTCTATTCGGTCGACCAGGTCACCAGTGTCGATCCAATCTTGGGAGTGACCACGGAGTACTTGCCGTTCTATTCGTTGCGTCACGGCACGACGAACGAGCTGGCCCAGGATTTCTGGTATGCCGCGCGGCGGCCGTCGACTCAGCCGAACGACCGGGGCACCGAGGTCTACCTCAACCTTGTGAACCTGAGTTTCGACGCGATCCAACCCTCCGACCCCTCGCTGATCGTGCGTACGACCTGCACCAACCGCGAGCTGCCAGGTGTCCTGCAACAGGCCGGTGAGCGGCTGATCTTCGACCTGGAGGCCGCGGCCCCTCTGTCGCGGATTCGCTGCGTGCAATCGCCTTCGCTGCCGCTGCGACCTCCCCTGCGTCGGGGCACTTACTGGCGACTGATCTCGCACCTTTGCCTCAATCACCTTTCACTGTCCAACGCGATCGAGGGTCGCGAATCGCTCCAGGAAATCCTCCGTCTCTACGACCTGTCCGACCCCGGTGTCGACAGGCAGCGATCCATGATCACCCGTCAACTCATCGAGGGCATCACCTCCGTGCGCAGCCGGCGGGTCACGGGGCGGCTGCCGGGGACCGGTGTGGAGAGCCTCTGCCGTGGGATGGAAGTCACGATCGAATTCGATGAGCAGAAGTATGTCGGCACGGGGGTCTTCCTTTTCGCATCGCTGCTGGAGCGATTCCTCGGCCTGTACACGACGATCAACGCGTTCACACAACTGGTTGCCAAGACGACGCAAGGCGAAGGGCCCCTAAAGACATGGCCACCGAGGGCGGGCGACCAACAACTGATATGACCGACGCGAAACCCGCGCCCCAACCCGACGCGGCGAATGATTTGGCAACCCCGAAACCTGCGGCCGAAACCGCCGTGGCCGAGGTAGCCGCCCAGGCTGCGCCGGAAGCCTCTCATAAAGGCACCGCCCTCGATGTCGCCACGGCGGGAGAGCAGCCACCACCCGAAGGGAAGCCGGAGTTGTCACCGGACCTTGGCCATACTCGTGCGGCGAGCCGGCCGTTGTCTTTACATCGCCACTCGCTCGAGCGGCAACTTTTCGAGGAAAGCTACTTCTTCGACTTCTTCCAGGCAGTGCGCCTGCTGCAACGGCTTGATCCCGGGAGGGTGGGAGTCGGTCGCGGGGGTCCACCAACGGCGGAGGTCGTCCGTTTCCGGGCCCATATCTCCTTGAGCTTCCCTCCCAGCGCGATCTACGAACTGCGCCGCCCCACGACGTCATTGCCGGTGCCGGTGATGGTTCAGGCCTTCATGGGACTCACCGGCCCTAGCGGTGTGCTTCCCCGTCATTACTCCGAGTTGCTCTACAAGATCAAACGCGATGCCAAAGGGCTCGAGAAGCACGCGCTGCGGGACTGGCTCGACCTGTTCAACCATCGGCTGGTCTCGCTTTTCTACCGCGCCTGGGAGAAATACCGCTTCACGATCCCGTTCGAGCGTGGGGAACACAACGGGGCCGAACCGGACCCATTCACGAACACACTCTACAGCCTGATTGGCCTGGGAGCCCGCCCGTTGCGGCGCCGACTGCGCGTCGCCACGCGTGACATCGTCGACGAATACGACAAACCGAAAGAACGGGTCCTGGCGCGGATCGAAGACCTGTTTCTGGTGCATTTCAGTGGGATCCTCGCACACCGGCCCCGCTGCGCCGTGGCCCTCGAGGCGATGGTCCAGGACTATTTCCAGGTACCGGCCCGGCTCAATTCGTTCCAGGGTCAGTGGCTTCAACTGGAGCCGCCGAATCGAACGCACCTCGACGGCGAACTCGGAAACAACCAACTCGGTGTCTCGGCCGTGGCCGGGGATCGCGTCTGGGAGAGGCAAAGCAAATTTCGAATGCGACTGGGCCCCATGACCTACGCTCAGTTCACCGACCTCCTGCCCGACCGTGATCCCGTGCCCGAGCGGAAAGCGTTTTTCTTGCTGGCCCACCTGATCCGGCTGTATGCCGAGCCGACACTCGATTTCGACGTGCAACTCGTCTTGAAAGCCCAGGAAGTGCCCGAATGCCAGGTAGCCGGAGGCACGACGTTCGGAGCGCGGCTGGGGTGGAACACATGGCTCCTGACCCGAGCCATGAGCGTTGACGCCGAAGACGTGGTTCTTGAGGGAGAGGATGTCGTCCTGCTTGAAGAAACAAGCCGGCTTTCAGGGCTGCACACACGAACAGACGCCAGCTAACATCCTCCGAATTCCGGGCGATCACCCACGGGTGGATACAACCATCGTGCTGTCGCCCGTAATTTCCAGATCGGAAATGACGATTAGCCGAAATCATGCCGCGAGCAGGTTTTACGTAGTCCAGCCACTTTCTTGAGTAATCAGAATAGCGAATTCGCGGCGGTCTTTGTGATGCCGAAAACCGGTCATTTCGGAGAATCGTCAAAATCCACGAGAGTCTTGCGGTCGGTTTGGCCGATAAAGTCTGCGCAAAGCGATTGGTCGTAACTGCTGCAAATTCAGAACCCACTCCGGCTTTGATATGTCGTGATCATAGAGCGCGGTTGGGTGTTCTCTTGACCGATTCAGCAGTTTTGGCTTCAGGTTTGTCTACGGTATAATGTTAAACTATGTACATGGAAAATATGCAAGAAAAAAACCTCGAAAATTCAACGGCGTTCGGCGGCATGAGAAGAAACCTTTTCCCCCGGTCTGTGCTCGGCTCTTGATGCGATTTTCCGGACCCATGTTGTGGGTAGTAAGATTGAATTGAACGGGCGGAGTTCGTGGCGACCTGCTCGTATGAGCGTGAAGGACGGGATTGATGAGACTCAAACCAAACTTTGGGTTCCTGCTCGTCCCAATCGTGATGGCCTGGGCCGGGGAAGGGAGCGCGCGAGGACAGAATTCTTCATTGCCGCCCCCGTTGCCGCGCCCACTCACGCTTGAATACTCGGACGCCGCTTCGCAGACGCCGTCAGAGCCACGGACCGGCAATGGCGATCCAGCACCCAACCAGCAGCGGATCTCACCAATGACGGGCGATGGCCGTTCAATCGTCCCGACGCCCCAGAGTTTCGATTATCGGTACTACAGAAGCAGATCGGCGCTGGCGCGGCTGCCGAATCCGTTTGACGGCGGGACGCTGCCAGGTCCGTTCGGTCTGCGGGTACCCTCCAAGGCGTCCGGCCCGCCCGGACTGATGCAGCAAGGCAGTAGCCAGTTGGAAACCCCGCGGAATGGCCCAGCGCAGCAAGGTGCCGGAATGCCTGGCGCCGCGGCCCTTCCTGAAACGAGTGGCATGGCCGGAGGCGCGCCGGCACCAAATGCCGCCCCCGGGGCGGAGAGTGCTCCCGGCACGACGGCCCCGCCATCAGCAACGTCGCCGGCCGAGGTGGCCCCGAATTTCGCCGGGGCATTCGGCGAGACCGGTACCGGCACAGGGGCAGGATTTGGGGGCAACCTCGAAGCCGGCGCGGCCCCGTTCGCCATGATCGGCGACATCGCTCCGTTCACCGCGCGCCCCTTGGCGATAGGTCCCCCTGGCCCCCCCCCTCCCCCCGTCCCTGGTGCGCGTTACGCGTCGCCGATGTATTCCTCGATCCGTAACTACAAGATCTCCGAAAACCAGTCTCCTCGACCCCAGGATCGCGTTTTCTTCGAATTTAACTACTACAACAACGTGAACGACGCGATCAACGTCCACGAGTACTCACCGATCACCCAGATGAAGGCATACGTCTACAACTTCGGACTCGAGAAGACATTCAATAATGGGATGGGCTCGATCGGCATCCGCTTTCCCCTGGATAACCTTACAGCCAACAGTTACGACAACACCATCAGCACACCGACGTCGACGGCTCCGGGCAACCTGACCATCTTTTCCAAGTACATTCTGGCGCAGAACACCAAGACCGGCAACCTGATCTCGGCATGCTGGGCCATCACTCCCCAGACTGCAACCGGGCAGTTCGCTGGCGCACCTTACCTCCTTCCTCTCAATGCCACATACTTTCAGACATGTATTGGATATATATACAGATACAACAAGTGGTATTTCCAGGGGTTTAGCGGGTTCAGCTTCTCGATGAACCCCAACGACGTCTCGATGGTCTACAACGACATCGGAGTCGGTTACTACTTGGTCCGGAACCAGGATTCCTCTGCATGGCTGACGGCGCTGGCGCCGACATTCGAGCTGCACGTGAACGATCCTGTCAACCACCGTGATCCGTACAACCGCTTTGACCCCGCCGGCACGGCCGACAGCGTGAACCTTACATTCGGCCTGAACTTCGGGATCAGGAACACTGCCATACTCACCACGGCCTTCGTCACCTCGGTAAACAGCCCCAAGCCGTTCGATTCCGAGGCGGTCGTCATGCTCAACGTCTACTTCGGCCGAACCAGGCGATTACTCGCGATCACACCGCCTCCCTTGTGATCGGTCCTACCTGAAGATCTCTCGCAGGACCTGCATCTGACCGCGATCCGTGAATGGAGCCAGTTCCCGGGGTCGAATGCTCAGCGTTTGACGCTGGAGTCCCTGAGTGTGGGCGGACGGGGCTTTGACCGTTGCAAGACATGAGCTGCCTGGAGGTGAGGATTGGTGTTTGACCCACGTGCTGTCAGCAATACAGCCGCTCTGGACCCCGTCTGATAATTGCGGAAGTTGACCTTTTGGGCCCCGAACTGGTTCGTGGCAAGGAACTGGCTGGTTCCGATATATGGCGGAGCGAGATTGCCTGGCGCGTTATAGAACAGGACCCCATAAGTACCGTCGGACCGGATGATGTTGGCCGAGACGGAGTTATTGATCGGGACCGTGTAGACATTGCCCTGGAAATCGTGACTGGTAATGTAGACACCCACCTGGACGTTGCCGCTGATCGTATTGCGTGCGCTACCGGGTATGCGCGAGTTCAGACCGATCGTGTTTTGCGAAGCGCCCAAAATCACCACACCGTTAAGCTGAGCATTTGTATAGACAGGGATCCCCGGCTGAGAGCCGTTCGAAGAGATTCTCGTCTGGCCAGCGGATGAGAAGATCTCGCCGTTTTTTCCTTCTCCAATGGTGTTGTCGGTGACAAGATTCTGCTGCGAGCCGGCCTCGAAGATCTCTACCCCGGCGATGCCGTTGGCAGACATGACGTTACCCGGGCCGATCAGGTTGCCTGGAGAGTTGTCGACCAACACGCCCACAGCACGGTTCGGCAGTGGTCCAGTGCCCGAGGCACTGGTGCCGACGAAGTTACCCGAGATGATGTTTCCGCTGCCAATGAACTGGCCGTTACTCTGCGCGATGCCCGAGATCTGAACTCCCACCTCATTACCGGAGATGACATTATTGGCGCCGGTGGCGTCCTGGCCGACGGTGTTGCCCGAGCCGCCATTGATGAAGACCCCAATTCCTTGGCCGGGAGCCCGTTCGCTTGTATTGAATGGGAATCCATTGCCTCCGAGATTGGTGCCGATGAAGTTGCCCAGGACACGGTCTCCTGTGGAGAGCACGTCGGAGAGTTCGATGCCCGCTTGGCTATTCCCCGAAATGACATTCCGGCCTGCCGGGCTCGTGTCGCCGATCAGGTCATTGGGGGAGTTGTCGACCCAAATGCCTGTGCCGTTTCCCGTGGCACTCCCCGCGACGTTGACCAAATTCCCAGTGGCGTCAAGGCCGATCAGGTTGCCCTGGACGACGTCGTTGGTTCCGGAACCGCCAGCCTGCGGGCCCACAAGCTCGATTCCGACATTGGCGTTGCCTGTGATCAGATTGCCCGCGCCGGCCACGGAGCCGCCGATCGTCTGGCCGAGGGGCTGCGCGGTGACATTGTTGATCAGGATGCCGCCCTTGCCATTGCCAATGACGGACGTTGTTGACTCGGCGAGACCAAGACCGATAATGTTGCCCTGGATGAGGGACTGCGGCTGGCCCGCGGCAGCGCCCGTGAGTTGGATCCACACGCCCCACTGATTGTTCCCCGAGATCAGGTTGCCTGGTCCGGCGCCGGTCGGCACTTCGGTACCGGGAATTGGCACTCCCCCGCCGATGCCCCCAACCACGTTGGCCGATCCGTCGATCAACAACACGCCGCTGCCCATATTTCCCAGCCCTGCCGAGCCGGCGGCGTTTGTGCCGATAAAGTTGCCGAGTACCTGGTTGCCTGTGGCCGAGAGCTTCGGCGACTGGATGATCAGCAAGCCGTTGCCTGAGTTCCCCGAGATGACGTTACGGTCAATACTGAAGGCGCCGCCGATGACGTTGCTGCTGGCATTTTGGATCTGCACTCCATCGGTGCCATTGCCCAATTGCGAGTTCCCCGCGGCATTGGTGCCGATCAAGTTACCGACCACCTGGTTATTGCTGGCCGGCATCCCGCCGGGATTGATAATCTGGATACCAGCTTGAACATTGCCTGCGATGACATTGCCCGGGGCGGTCCCGGGCGATCCCGTGGCGCCTCCGATCGTGTTGGCGGATGAACCGTACACGAGTACGCCATCGGTACCATTGCCGACGGCGTAATTGCCGGAAGGGTCGGTGCCAATGAAATTGCCACGCACCGCAGTCCCGATCAGGGAAGTAGGCGAGCCCGTGATCGCGACGCCGGCCTGATCGTTCCCTGATATAATGTTTCCCAGCCCGACGCCGCCCACCACATTCGCAGGGCCGGCATCACTCAACAGTACGCCGTCGGACCCGTTTGCGATCCGCGTTCCGGTGGGCGAGAGACCGATCCAGTTGCTTGTCATTGCATTGTCGGTCACGCCGAGACCGAAGACCCGGATGCCGTCCGCGCCGTTGCCCGCGATGACGTTGCTGCCGATCGTGTTTCCGGAGATGGTGCTTGCAGTGGTATTCGGCGTCACCCCGCTGATCGTGATTGCGCTAGTGCCCAGGAGGAAGATACCCTCGGTCAGGTTTCCGAGAGCGTCGGTTGCCGTGGGGTTCGTGCCGATGAGGTTGTTCAGAATCGCATTGTCGCTCGCATCGTTGACCAGGACAATGCCGTCGAGTGAATTGCCCGAGATCAGGTTGGCTGCACGGGGGCTACTACCGCCCAGTGTGTTTGAGTTCGCGTTGCTGAGTATGACGCCGGCGACAGCGTTGGGTATCGCGGTTATTTGATTGCCGGCTTTGTAACCAACGCCGATCAAGTTGCCCTCGACAAGATTGTTATTGGAGGTCGCGCCTGTGACACCGATATCGGTCACGGTCGTGCCCGCGACGAAGACGCCGCTCGAATGATTCCCGGAGATGATATTGGCGGCGCCCTGGACGGTGCCACCGATCGTGATCTGATCGGACTGATCGAGCAAAATGCCATTGGCCGCATTGCCGAAGTCTTGGGCGGGCTCGTTGGAGCTGCTGGAACCATTGATGTCAGTGCCGATCCGGTTGCCCGTGATCGCGACCTGTTGCGACTGGAGCAGGTCGATGCCGTTGGCGCGGTTACCAGAGACCAGGTTGTTCGTGATCGCGACGCCCCGGATCTCGTTGAGCAGGATTCCGTCCAGTCCGTTACCGAACGAGATGGGGCCATCGCTCGAGGACGCGCTGACGAGGCTGCCGCTGATGTCGGTGCCGACGTGATTGCCGACGATCGAGACCACGGCGTAGGAGCTTTCGGTACTGACGCTCGCGGTCTGTACGTGGATTCCGTTCTGGCCGTTGCCCGAGGAGACGTTGTACGCGACCGTGGCCGAGGGCACGCCGTTGCCGCCACCCGAAACGGACGTCGCCGATTGCTCCAGCTTGATTCCGTCGAGTCCGTTTCCCTGGAGGATGCCATTGACGTCGACGGTACTCGAGCCGGAGAAGGTGGTGCCGACCAGGTTGTTGCTGATCTGTACCTGGGGCGAGCCGGCTGATAGGTCGCCGATGAAGTGGATGCCGTTTCCTGCATTGGAGGCAACAAGGTTGCCGGCGATGAGATTTGCACTGTCTGTCAGACTGGCGGAACTCACCGCGATCCCGTCTCCCGCATTGCCCGAGACGACGTTGGCGGCGGCAGTCAGGGGCATAATGGATGCGGTCGAGGCCAGCGAGAAGCCGCCGATTGTGTTGCCGAACGAGTTCGAGATCGAGATACCGTTACCCGAGTTTCCTCCTAGCGAGTTGGCCGCCCCGCTGGACGTCGCTCCGATCGTGTTTCCCAAGACAACGTTCTGGGAAGCGGAGTCCGTGATATACACCCCGGCGCCGTCGTTGTCTCCAATGATATTGCCGACGGCCAACGTGCCGTAGAGGGTCTGGAGCCCGGTCACGACCTGAGGCGGAAAGGTTTGCAGGGTTGCGGTACCGAACGGACCGGCGACGGTCACGCTGGGGGTAATCGTGCCGCCAATCGACGAGGCAATGTACGGGAGTGTGTTCGCGAACCCGATGGTATTCGACTGCACGCCGTCGTTACCGTTACCGTTTAGGTCGATCCCATCGCTCAGGTTGCCCGCGTTCTCGATCTGGGGGCTACTCTGACCACTTGACTCCCTCTGGTAGACCACGTTGACGCCGATGAGGTTACCCATCACGACGTTGTCGGCGGAGGCTGAGCCACCAATGCTCGATGCTGTGCCGCTGAAAGCGATGCCGGCGCCCTGATTGAAATCGATGATATTGCCAATGCCTGCCTGGACGAGGCCAGTGCCGGAGATCGAGCCGCCTTGCACATCAGAACCGGAGTAGTTGAGCGTCTCGGTGAACCCGGACGGAAAAGGCTGATTGGGGTCAAGGCTGCCGCTGATCGTACCGCCAACGGTACCGCTGACGGTGCCTCCAATAGAATTGCTGGACGACCCATCGATCTCGATTCCAACCTTGTTCCCCATCTGGTCATTGAACGGGTCGGTGCCGATGTAGTTGCCCAAAACCAAGTCGTTGGACGAGCCCGAGAGCAGTACTCCGGCCACCGTATTGAAGCCGATGATGTTGGCGGCCCCGAGGGTTGTACCGCCGATGGTACTCCCAGGGGCATTGCTGAGAAGCACGCCGACCCCGTTCCCCGCATTCCCTCCGGTCGGAGTGACACCCAGATAGCTGCTTACTACCTTGTCTTCACTCGATTGCACGTTGATCGCAGCGCCGCCGAAATTGACGATCGAGAGCCCCTGAATCGTGCTGTTATCCGAGCCGGCTGCCAGTACAAACCCGTCGACTGACCCGTTGCCGCTTGCCTCGCTGATCGTGATCAACGGCACCGGGTTCGTTGTGCTATAGCCGGGCTGGCTCGTGCCGTCGATCAACACCGGGTGAGTGAGCCTCAGGTTCGATGCGAGATCGATCGCGAACTCATTCGGGGACAGCCCAAAGTGGATTGTGTCGACGCCCGGGGTGGCGTCATGGTTAATTTCGTTGACAATGAATGGGAGCGAACCCTCCATGGCCGGATTGTCCGAATTGTTCGTCACCGTGTAAATCGACGACAGCAGCGTTCGGTCTTCGAAGCGCTCCAGACCTGGCTCGATCGCACGCCGACGGCTTTGGGTTCGCACAAGACGCCCTATCCGGTCGAACAGCTTCATGGACCTTTTTCCTGGGGAGATTCGGCGCACGATCGCGAGACCTTCGGCTGGGTCACGCAACGCCTAGTTCAGTGCTAGCCCATAACTACCGCCGAGGATCACATGCATCGAATCAGGCTCGCATTGGGGAATCGGTTGATTTGACCTTTTTTCGTCTGAGAATGCAATAGAGCAGGCTCGGATTCGAGCCTTTGCAAACTGTTTTGAGCGTAAACAGGGAGACGGCATTCGGGCTTATCGACTTGCTTGGATGCCCTGACCGGACCTGTTGATAGGCATTTTCAGGCTCGTTTTGCATCCGGCAAACCTCTACGTCGACACGGGTCACTGATCAATCGGGATGCCGAACGACGCTCAATCGAAAGAAGTGTCAAGTAGCGCTCAATGAAACCACTATAACCACCGATTTCCTCCAATCAACCGAATCGATCGAAATCCTCCTATTTTCCACATATCAAGCAGGCAAAGAGCAACATTTTGCCGCTCGCGGCCCGGCTGATCATCGCTGGAGTTTCTGTCATCTGCGAGGGTGAGTGGATCGTTGCATTGCTAGTGGATCCAGATCCTCGGAATAAACATCCTGGTCCGTAGAATCATTGCGTTCGGCACAATTGATAAAGTCGACGGCCCTGGGGATCGATATAAAGAGCTAGCCGACAATCTCAATACCGCGGAGATGCCGGGCAAGAGGGAGGCTCGGGCGGTCAGGCGGTGACGCAGAGGGAGATCATTACATGCCATCCCGAAAGGCGTGGTTAGCAGTGCTCGCGATCGTCGCGTTCGGGACGCCCTGTCTGCGTGCGCAAGGATTGAACATACCTGGGATTCCCAGCACGGGTGGAGTGCCCGGGGCGGGTGCCGGTCTGATGCCGGGGGCGGCAACAAACGCGGGATCGTTGGGCACGGCCGTGCCACAGTCCTCGGGGTGCCTGAACACCTTGATGGCCATCGGTCAAAGGTGCAAGGCCAAGCTGTGCGCCAGCCAGTTCGGCCAGATGTCCAACAGCTTGATCACGGGGCCGATGGGTGCCGTGACCGGCGGATTCATCCCGTCGATCTGCCCGCCGCCGGGAGCCGCGCAAGCCGCGGCACTCGCGGCGTCGCAACCAGGTAGCGCGGCGGCCGCGGCGGCCGCCATCCAGGCGAGCGAGGCTGACGCGAAAGCCCGAGTGGCCGCCATCGAGTATCTTGGAACCGTTGATTGCACACGATGGCCCGAGGCACAAAAGGCTCTGATCAACGGTCTACGTCAGGACCCCAACGAGTGCGTTCGCTTCGCCGCGGCTCGGGCGCTGAACAGCGGCTGCTGCTGCAACAAGAAGGTCATCGATGCCATGCGCCTCTGCATCTCTGGCGAGACCACCGATGGCGCACCCGCCGAAACCTCTGTTCGCGTCAAGGGTGCCGCTTTCTCGGCCCTGCAGAATTGCCTGATGCGAGTACCGGAAGAGCTTCCGCCAGAGCCCCAGCTTCCCGCGCCGGAAGGGGACCGGCCCCGCTTGACTCCGGTGCCTCCGGCCCCGGAGAGTGGGAGCCAGCGTTCCGCGGCGAACCCCCACATTGCCACCGCTTACAAACCGCCGCAACGAGGCCCGATCACGTATGATGAGCACCTCAGCCGCCAGTCTTTCTCCCAGACTGTCGAGGAGGCCAGACGTGCGCTCGTTCAGGTATCTAAGAATACGCGCCCACCGACCGTGATGCCCGCCCGACAGCGAAGCGTCTTCGGTGCCCTGGTGAAGGCTCGAACCGATCTCGCAGTAACGAACCAGTCCCGGATCCGAGAGCAGAAACGTCCGATGTCCAGGACCGATCAACCCCGGGAGCCCGTCTTGGCCGGCCCGGCCCCGTCTCCGACAGGCGCCGGGCTCGAATCCAGCGCGGTGACGCCAGCGTCCGGGGCCGGTCCGGGCTTGGCTCCCCTGGCATTACCTGAAGCGTTTCCCGGCGTAAGCGGGACCGAAAACGCGATCAAGCCGGCTCCCAAGGGAGTGACGGAGGGTTCTGGCCCGATGTCGAGCGCCAAACCGACAGCGGCCCCGACATCCAGCGCCCACCGTGGCCTCATTGGCATGCTGTTTTCTTCCCATGGCGATTGACTGTCTGTTCCGCAGCACCGCCCTACGGATTCGCCCCCTGGGATCCCTGGAAGGGCAAAACCTGCCTTGGAAGGAAGAAAAGTCAATTCGGTTTTCTCGTCTGATTCCCGTCAATTCTGCTCGGATCCATCACCACCACGTCTAATCGAGGCCAGTCCGCCGACTCATTCTCTGGTCCACTGCCACGGCAGAGCCCTACGCTTGACGGCCAGGGGAATGAGACCCAGAGGCGAAAAAAGGAGCATGTCGGGTGAGCAATACGGTCAAGAAGAAAGGTCTCATCGACATGGGCGCGTGGCCGCTGGTCGTCGCCTTGCTCTTGGCCGCGACATGCCGGGCAGACGATGGAGCGACCGCAGTGTCGACAGTATCCGATTCATCCTCGACGTCGGTGGCCGCGCCGGCGTCGGCTCGCCCCAGAATTCCACCACCGCGCGTCTGGCCCCAGGTCGCCAGGCCGACGAGCAAAGCACATGCTCGAGACCTGATTCCCGTCACCGATTCGCCGGCGGCATCGAGTGCGGCCCGAGCTCCCGCAAAGGACCCAATGCGCGCACAATCGGCGGATTCAACGCAGTCCGCAGTTCGACGGGGCGAGACCAACAGCGCGCCCTCCGAGAAATCCCCGCCGGCGATGACTTCATCCGCGAGGTCCCACCTGGAGAAGCCGGGATCCGATCGAGCTATTCCTGACACCGATCCGGTCCCACCGCAACCTGCCCCAAGCGTGGACGCGGAACCGTCATCCGACTCGGGCGACACGAAAGGGCTCTTTCCCTCCAAGACTGAAGACACCGATCCGATCGCAGCACACGGTAAAGTCGCTGTGCCCGAAAATGCCCGGGTCGAACCCATGGCAACTCTGTCGAAGGAGGATAGCCAAGTTGAACCGGTCGGGTGTGCCACTTGTGGTGGCTTTCACAACTCTGGTGACGGGCCAATGATCCACGAGTCGATGGGGTGCGCTGACGGGAGTTGCATCCCGGGCCGCAAGCCCTGCTATCCGCCGACCCATACCTGCAATACCGTCGCAGGCGCATTCCTCGAGAACCTTTATCAATGCATCTGTTGCCCCGACCCCTGCTACCAGCCTCAGTGGGTTCCTGCGGCAAACGCCTCATTCTTCGCAGACTACGCACGACCGCGAACCGTGACCCGCCTCCGATACGACAACCTGGAGTCGATGACCCGACCCGACCGCAATCAGTTTTGGATTCAGGGGGTCGCAGCAACGCGCAACAACAACACAAGAATCAGGGATCCTCGCGCCCGGATTCAGGAATTCTATATTTACCAGGAAGTGGCCAGCGAGCGCGGCAGTTTCTTCATCGAGTACCCCTACCGTCAGATCAACCAGAGCTACGCGCCGACCCAGGCTGGATTCAGCGACCTGAATTTCGGCATCAAGTCGCTCATGTTCGACTGCGAGCTGCTACAAGTCTCATTCCAGTTCCGAACTTACACTCCGACAGGAAATGGGATGCTCAACCTGGGCACCGGCCACTTCTCGCTCGATCCCTCCATCCTGACATCGTTGAAGCTTGGACCTAGCACCTACTTTCAGGGCCAGTTTGGCAACTGGATCCCGCTTGCCGGCAACCAGAACCTGGCGGGCGGGGTCTTTTACTGGTTGATGAGCGTCAACCAGGTCCTCTGGTACGCGACCCCCGACAGCCCCCTGATCGCCACGCTGGAGATGGACGGATGGTCGTTCGAGAACGGCGGCTACACCGCCGCGATCGCGCCGGGCCAGAAGCCCATTTATGCTCAGTATGTTGATCGATTCCAGCGCATGGGAGGCGGGGTGAGCTACTTCAACATCGGCCCCGGCCTCCGCCAGTCGATCTGCAACCGGATCGACATCGGCGGCGCCCTGACCTTTGCGACCAACACGGCCCACTGGGCCCAGCCTTGGTTCCGATTCGAGGCGCGGTTTCTCTTCTGAGCTTGAGCACTCCTCATGAGTTCTTGACGGCATCCAAGTCCCCGATGACTGCAGAAACCGGATGCCAATCTTGACGCTCCGGCCCAGTCGGTAACACGACCCGGCTTGTGGCACGGGTGGCGCGGCCGCTCGGGGTGAGGGACGGACTGAAGACAGGTAAAGAGACCACCACATCGATTTTTCTATTCCGAACCGACGACCGGAAACCGTAGCATAAGGCGCTCGGGAACTCTCTGAGTTCGCGGTGATCCTATAACTCTTGGGGAGCTTCAGATCATGGCGGACGATCGGTCGCAGGCCGGGAGGCGCTCCTGGCGGGGAAAGCCCGAGCCCGATCGTCGCGAGCGGCAGGCTCAAACCGAGAAGTCCTCCTACAAATGGTCCATGAGGGGCACGCGGCTAGCACCTCCTGGCCGGTCGCCGCGGTCGCGCGCGGGTCGGCTGCTCATCGGCCTCTTTTCGTTCGCGGTCTGCCTGGGCACTGTTGTATGGCTCATCTGGATGATCAACCCGCCCAGACCCGCCGGAGTGGTCCTTATCGGAGCCGATTACGCCGCCAACCTCGCCGTGCCGCACAATGCTCTGGGCTACCAGGGACTCGCGGATATCGAGCAGCTCTCAAGGACGCCCAAACCCTGGACCCTGTTCAACCCCGCGAGGCTCGTGCTCCTACGCGACACGAGCAGTCAAGGTGCGCTGGAGACGGCCGACGATTGGGATGAGCTGATCACGAGTCTCAAGAAAGGGTTCGGTGAGCCAACCCTGATCCTCGTCCTGGCCCTGCACGGTGGCTCCGACGCGAGTGGCGCCTACCTCATGCCCAACCGGATGAAGCGGCCGGAGGACCGACTGGACATGAAAAAGTTGATCGCCTCCATGAACGAACTGCCTGCCCAGAAGACCAAGATCCTCGTGGTTGAGGGGTGCAGGTCGAATCCGACTGGCGGCTGGGAATGCTCCACAATGACTTCGCGCGCAGCTCAAGGCGCTCGAGCCGGAGATCCGCACCGTCCCCAACCTCTGGGTCCTGAGCGGCTGTGACGTAGACCAGCGGTGCTGGGCCTCCGAAGGACTGGGACAGACTGTGTTTCTGCACTTCATTACCGAGGCTCTGCGGGGCGGGAACGCGGCGGGCTCTGACGGACGGCTCTCGCTTCAAGAGCTGTACAAATACGTTCGGGAAAACGTGCGGCGCTGGGCCTGGGCCGCACGGGGGGTCGTCCAGGAACCTGTCCTCCTGCCGACATCCTCGGCGGCAGCCGGCGAGCCCGACGGCAGGACCGCCGCGGCCACGAAGCCGCGGCGTCGGGATCCAGCGACAGTCCACCTTGCCAGGGTCCAGGCCGTGGCTCCGCGCAAGATGCCTCCACTTCCCGATCGAGATCTTCTGATTCACGCCTGGAGCCGATTCGGCCAGCTCGGATCCATGGTTCCACCTCCTTCCGCCTACTCGCCGTTGCGGTGGTGCGCCTACGGCGCCACGCTCGTGCGGTACGAGCAACTCCTGCTCACCGGCGCCACCGAGGCAGCTCATCCGCTCGGGGAGTTGCTTACTGAGCTCGAGCAGGCCATCCGCAAGGACCGCGTGCTCAATGGCATTGACGCCTCAATCGGGGTCAATCTGGTGATGGACGCTCTCAATGCCGGCGCGGCGGGTGCGTCGACCGACCCGCCCGAATTCCTCAAGATCGATCAGGCTGGAGATGACCTGGATGCTCAGAAGACTTGGGACGCTCTCCGGGAGGCTGAGAACACCGGAGACGATGGCGGCGGCCCGGCCCGGCCGCTGCGGTGCCGACTCGCCGAATACCTGCTGCGCCGGGCACAGGATGATCCGGTCAAAGACTTCGGCGCGCCGCGGACCGCATCCGTCTGACCTCGAGGGCGGGCGAGCCGCTCGCGGCCGAGGCCCACTTCTTGCGAATGCTCCGAGCCAAGCTAGCGCCACGCCTGGATAACCGTCGGCCGCCGTTCTGGAGATTGGCGTCGCTGGCTTTGCGCGTTCGCACCTTGGCGGAGCGTGCCGCAATGGGAGTTGCCTCGCCGGCTGGTGGATATCCCTATCGCGAGCAGGTCCAGGCATGGACGCGACAAATCATCGAGGTTATCAATGACGCCGACAAGCACCGCCGAGCCGGTGAGGACAGACTTTTCGCAGCCGATGAAACGGCGTGGGACCTTGCCAGACGGGATCTCGAGGCCGCGGAGGTCGGCTATCGCAGCGTCCTGAACCAGGCGAATGCAATCCAGTCCGCCCTGGCAGTTCGCGATCGCGCATTTGCGACCTTGCCCCAGTACTCGCAATGGCTGGTACATCGCCATCCCACCTCAGGCGATGACCTGACTGGACAGGTCGAGAGGCTCTGGGCCAAGGCCCACCAGCTTTCCGAGATGCTGGGGCGGGCCGACGAGCCAGCGGGCATGTTGCAGGTTGCACACGCGCTAGACGCTGGATTGGGTGAGTTGGTCCTCGGCTTCGTCCGAGACTCCGAGGCCATCGCGAAGGACCGGCTTAGCGAGGATTGGGAAGCAGAAAACGTGGCCGCGGCCGTCCCTTTCCCCGACGACGAGAAGTTGACCCGCCGCGCCGCGATCTGGGACCGGCTGGAGCGAATCCGCCTCCATGATATCGAGGTTGCCAGGTCCCAGGTGTCCGGGCCCCAGGCCACCGAAACCGCCGATTCCAAGGGTGCCGTCGAGCCCGCCCGCCGCGCCGCGTTGCAGGGCATTCTAGCGATGGCGGAGCTCGGCGGGGCATGGTTCGGCCATGCCGACTTCAACGATCAGGACCAGGGCGATTATCGCAAAACGCTCGAGCGCCTGCGATCCTTACCCGCGCGGGGCAGTGATGATGGTCCATGGTGGCAGGAAGCGGCACGCCAGGGGGAGCGGATCGGCCTCCGATTCCGTGCTCTGCGCAGCAAGGTCGACGCGCTGGCCGACGAGGAGCGCGGGATCGCCGACTTCGCGGCGTTCGAATTGCGCCTGTCGGCAGCAGACGGTCTGGCCCGAATGGTCGACCGCGGCGAGGACCCGCCTGCCGCCTCCGCGGTTGAGCCCTCGTCGCGATATCGACAGGCGCGTGCTCACGACCTCCTGCTCTGGATGGCCGAACGAGCCTGGCTCGACCATTGGTACAGCGAAGATCCGGAAGCCCCTCCGTATTACCAGGCGATCGTCGCACGATTGCGCAACGACGCCCAGGCGCTTTTCCCGGAACTGCATGAAGCCGACCAGAAGTACTTCGAGCGACTTGAAGCGTCAGGCCGACTGACCCTTGAAAGCCCGCAGCGCCTGGTCGTGACCAGCGAGCTCGCGGTTTCCGCGGAGTGCCATGTCGTCGACGAGAGTGGCTCGCAGTTGGTCCCCGTCCCTGAAGGCATCCCCGTTCTCAGGCCGCTGATCAGCGGACCACTCACTCTCACGGATTCGTCGGCCGAATACCGCACGGCCACCCGAGGCAAGCAAGCCACGGTCGGTGTCGGGCTGACAAGCCCGATCATGGTCATCGCCGAAAGCCGCGCAAGCGGTTTCGAGACGCTCCTGGCAAATCCCGCCAGTCGGCGAGCCGGCCTGAGCATTGATGGTTTCTTTCGCGGCCAGGTTTTCTCGCGCCCGACCGAAATCGACCTCCAGGTTGTGCCCGACGAGGTGGCCATCGGGCCGGCGCCCCTGATCCGCCACGAGCCAGTGTCGCCGTGCGTGCCAGCGATGAGATCATCCAACAATTTGGCAAGGGCACCGGTTCGATAGCCATCGTGCTGGATTGCTCTGGCAGCATGAGGTTTGACGGTGACCGCAGCAAATGGCCCAACGCCAAAAAGGCTCTCAAGCGGGTCCTCAAGGATGTGCCGAACGGCACCAGGCTCAGTCTCTGGACCTTCAGCCAACTTGCTGATGGCATCCCTGTCAACGCGGAAGGCAACCTGGTGGGCACCCTGGCGGGTGCCGGCCAGAACGACATCGTCAACGCCGACAACGCCGAGCCCGAACGGACCATCAAATGTCAGCGCCCCATGGCGGCGTGGGACGCCTCCCAGGCCGATCAGGTGAGTGCGTTGCTCGACGGGCTCAATCCTTTCTTCCATACGCCGCTGGTCGAGGCGATGCAGCGCGCCGCGACATCCGACCTCACCAGAGGCCGTGGCCTGAAAAACCTGCTTGTGTTGACGGATGGTGCCGACGACCGGTTCAAGCAAAGTCGGATTCTCAATCCGCAAGGCAACCTCGAAATCCCCGATTTCCTGGTGCAGAACTTCAACTCGCCTGAAATGCGTGGCATACGGATTACTGTCGTGTATTTCCGGTCATCCGGTCTCGATCCGGACCAGAAGAAAACCGAGGAAGAGGAGCTGAAGACCGCCAGGAAGAATTTTGAGGAACCGCTCCAGAAGCTGCAGTTGCCCGGGCAGTTCATCGAGGCCAAGAATGTCGAGCAGTTGGAGGAAAGTCTGCGGGCGGGCCTCGACCAGAGGCTCGTCTGTCAAATCCTCAAGCCGGGCAATACTCCGGCTGGGGATGAGCCACTCGATGTCACTCGATCGAAGGGTGACTTGCCGAGGTGGTGGACTGCCGGCCTGGATTCCGGTATCTATACGCTCCGTGTCCAGGCCGACAGGGTCTACGACCAGGAGGTCAACCTCAAGTCGGGTGACCGGCTGATGGTCGATCTGGTCGACGACGGCAAAGGCGGCATCGCCTTCCGCCGCGCCATCTACGGAGACGACGAAGACTACCAGGGTGCCGAGAAACAAGCCGGAGGGGCCTGGCGGTTGACCATCTTGGGCAATCAAAAGACCGGAGACAAGACCACCGGCTTGGGGTTGATGGCAGCCATCGAATCGACATTGAACTCGGGGGAGACACTGGTGCAGGACAGGCCTGGGTGGGTCGGCTTCCGGCTGGCCGGTGAAGGCTTGAAGGAAGCCTCGTCGGCCATCTCGCTGCGCCTGCGCGAACGAATGACTTACCCGGCTCCTGTCTGGTACCTCGACGTCCCGCGTTGGCCGGCCGATCCGGCCGATCCCGGCAACCCCGCCCGGCCGATCATGACAGCCTGGTGGCTCGACAGCCAACAGGCCAGCAAGTTCACCGAGATGAATGCAGAATTTGTTCCTGACCCGTCCAGTTTCCCGTTCGACGTGCCGCTCGCCAACGGTCAGGCAGTGCGAGTCGAGAGTTTCCAGCTTGAGAATCACTTTGTCGAGGTCAAGCCGGGTGCGTTGCCCAGGTCCAAGCCTTGTCTGGTGATTCGGCTGTCCTATCCCAAGAACAGCCCCTATTTCGTCGATCCCACATCGCTGGGAGCTGTTGAAACCACAGGCCATGAACACCGCTATTACAAACGGGCGAGCAAGTACGCCGGGCTATTCTGGCCGGTAAACATCGAACAGGTCAACCTCCTCCGCAAGAACAAGTTCCGCCTGGTCTCATTCAATCGGCTGAGGGACGAGGCTGTGAAGGTTGGGCAGACTGTTGAACTCAAGCTGGAGCGATCGGGGGACAAGGTCAAGCTTCCTGAACCGCCCCGGGCGATCCGTCAGTAGGCGCGTCAGACAGTATCCGATCATATCGACGTTCGCATCCCTCAGGTGGATGCCAGCGAGGAGACGTATCATCATGTCGCGCGAGACGGAAGTGGGACGTTGGCGAGACGGAGACTCATCGCGCAGTCCCGGCCGCGCGGGTCCCAGCTCGGCATCGAAGTGGCTTGGGGCCGTGGGCGTGTCCGTGCTTCTGGCAGTCACAATCGGGGTCGTTGGCTGGCTCGCTTTCCATGTGTGGTTCGCGTCTGGTCCGCACCCCTACTTCGTGGCATTCTGGGTCAGCCCGTATGACCGACCCGAGATTCCAGCAACGGCATGGCTGGACGCCGACCGACGGTCTTTGATCGACGACCAGGTTTTTTCGAAGGTCGATAGCCAATCAAATAGCGCCGACAGGCAGACCCTGGAGGTGATGCGCAAACGGTTGGACGACCTCGCCGGCCGCCGCGACGAGGCCGTGGTTGTTTACCTTTCAGCGTTCGCAATCGTCGACACCAACAAATCGATCCAGATCATGGCGGCCGACTCCGTCCCGTATGAGGCGAAGACCCAGCTTCCCCTGTCGTGGGTTCTCGATCGGCTCAAGAGTTGTCCCGCAAGAAACAAGCTGCTGGTACTGGACATCATGCGAGGCATGATCGATCCGCGGGACGTCGGCGGGACAGCCGACGGGGTGGGAGACTTGATCGCGCAGAAGCTTCAGGCCAGCGCAGATGCCGGACGCTTGAATGACCCCGACCTGATGGTGATCACCGCCTGCACTCCGGGAGAGCTCGCACTGGGCTCAGTGGCTCTCCAGCACTCGGTATTTGGCTACTACTTCCACCGTGGGCTCACCACCCAAGAGGCCGACGCCGGCGGTGATGGTACGGTCTCTGTCCGGGAGCTTGCTGACTACCTTAATAAGAACGTAGACGCCTGGGCCATGCACTACCGTGGCCAGCACCAGAAACCGTTGTTACTGGGCCGCGAACATGGAGACTTTCAGCTCGCTTCGACCCGGGCGTCACGACCGCCCGGGACGGTGAACCAGACCGCGACGGAGGACCGGACCAAGGAGAATGCGGCGGCGACCAAGGAGAAAGCGGGCGAATCCAAGGTCTCGGACAAGACCAAAAAGAGAAAGCTGCCCCTACCGGCGCGGGCGATAGTGAGCTGGCAGCCGGGCCTGCGAGCGTCTTTCCTGACTGGCTCACGGAGGCATGGGCCATTGTCGAGCGATGGAAGAAGGCGAGTAGTTTCCAGGCCGCTCCCCGCGTTTATCGGCGGCTGGCACGGGAGTCAGTTCGTGCCGAACTCCGATGGCGCGGCGGCGAACCGGACGAATCGATCCGCCGCGACCTGCAGCAGACCGTCCTGGAACTGACTGCCGCGATGAAGCAAGCCGAGGACGTACCCCGCCCACCGGTGGTCCGATCGGTCGGGCAGGCCCGGGCTTTCGGACGGCAGGCTGATCCCGCACTGAAAGCCGCACTGGCCGGATTAATCGAGCTGCGCCGTGATGTTTCCCCGGCCGACCTGGACAAGGTGCTCAAGGAGAGGTTGGCGAAGTTCAAGGATAAGTCAGGGCTTGACTTCGCCGAGGCTCTGGTCGCCGCCTTGGAATCGGAAAACGAGATCCTCGACCCGAAGACCCTCGCCTTCCTCGACGGAATCGTCAAGCAAGCCGAGGCGATCATCAACCCGGCCCACCCGCCCGGGGAGATTCTCGAAATCCGGTTCCTCAGACAGCTAGCCAGGCGAGCGGAGATTGTCGGGGAGTGGAAATCCGATACGGCCCGGATGGCCTGGAGGACAGTCCTTTACGCCGAGCAGGCAAATAACCGGCCGGAGTCGATGGCTTGGGTTCGACGCCAGCTTGACGAGGCCGACGCCAGCCTTCATGAGGCGCGGGTGCTGTTGCTCCCAGAGGCCGCCGGCTACGCGACGTGGGGTCAGATTGCAACGGCCTGGGACGACGCATGGGCCAAGTACCAGGTCGCGGGAGAGCAGCAGCGAGCCATTCGCGAGGGGCAGGCTGCCCTGTCGGGGTCGTTGTTTACCCTCGTGAACCTGATTCCCTACCTGGAGGCTAGCCCAAACACGGAGCTCCAGGCCGAGTGGCTTGAGGCGGCTACCCTGAGCAGTGATGTTGCCAGAATGTTGGAGCCGCCAAACGACCAGCATCCAGCAACGCCGGGAAACGTCAGCACACTGGTTGGTGCAGTCGGTCGGCTCGACGGCCTGTCACGTAAGCTGATGGCTCCATTCCAGCCCTCCGCAATCCGCTCGACCATCGGACGCTGCCGGTCCGATGTCCCGCCCGATCGGACGCTCGGTTTGCAAATCGATGCCATGCTCCTGACCCCCTTCCTCACGGTTGCCGACCGCCAGGCCCTTTACGATGCGGGCCGCGCCCTCGACGGCCGACTGGAGAAAACGTGGCGCCAGGGAGAATCCGATGGCTTACCCTCCGTGACTTCGGGCGGCAAACCCGGTGAACGCGCGCGGCGGCGGTTCGAGCGAATGGCCGCATGCCTCAAGCTGGCTGGCGACCCGACGACCGCTCGGCGGCTTGACGAATACCGCCAGACCATCGAGCAGTCGAGCCAGCTCAAACCAGCGAGCCGAGTGGACCTGGCCTGGGACATGTCCGACCCGGCCAGCGCGTGGTCATCCATGGCCCACTGCGCCGAGCTGGCCTATGCTTCGTTTGCCCAACTCCTCCGAGCCAGCGCGCAGCCTGATGCACTGGACCGCCCCGGATGGCTGGCGCCGGCCTATATCGCGGGATTTGATGAGTGGTCTTCCAACCCGACGCGGCGCAGCCGCGGGCAAGCCGCTCTCGCGACCTGGAGCTGGCTGGCTGCTCATTACCTGCATGAAAGCCGTGACCTGCACACGCTGACGGACCCGGATGGCGTACTGGAGCTGGCCGCCCGCGAATGCCCCACCGACAGCCAGGGAGTGTCGGGAGTCGCGTTGCGGATCGACGGCCCGACGACGCCGATCCAACTCTCGCAAATCCGGCCGGTCGCTACCGCCACGGTCCAGCTTGTTCTGACTGGTGCCGCCGCTGTCGACCCCCAAATGATCAAGGTGGACATGCTCCAGCCGGAGGACGCCCGGCTGAAGGTCGCCGGGCCGGAGCCTGTCGCGCCGGAGGTCTCGCAGGCTGCGCCGACCGCGGTTTCCGTTGAGCTTCAGCTATCGGATGACTCGAGCCGCGCCAGCCTGCCGCCCCCGGCTGGACTTGTCGTGCGAGCAAGAATGCCGGATGGACGCACTTACCATCGGCTCGTCCCGTTGTCGATCGTCTCGGCCGGCACGTCGCCCCGGCTGGCCCTGAGCCGTCGCCGTGACGTCTGCGAGGACTTGCCGATGGACCGGCTTCGGTTGCGTCCGATTGCCGGGCTTCGACAGCCGTTCTTTGTCTTTGTAAAGAACCCGTCGGATCGGCGGTGGGGCGTGATCGTCGAGATTCTCGACGGCGACAAAGTAGTGGGTAGCAGTGGGCCAAAACCGCTGGAGGTCGCAGCTCAGCCTTCGCCACCCATGCAGGTACCAAGCTTCGGCCCACCTGCTCCCAAGCCGGGCGTCGAGCTGCATGAGCCAGAGGGGCTGCTCCGGCTCCGGCTCAGCGACCCGAGCGGAGCCGTGCTCGACGAACAGCCGCTCCGCGCGGCCATCGCCGAGCCGACAGACTACCTCGAGGTGAAGCCTGTCGAGTTTGCACCGGCGTCACCGGGACAACCTAACCGCCTGACCGTGGTCGTCCGCGCTCTTCCTGAACTGGCTGGGCCTCCCTGTCAGATTGAGCTGGTGCTGCCAATGGACGCGATCGACAAGGAACTCTTCCCGTCCCTTCGCGACCTGCCGAAGATTGGCAAGCTCGCTGGCGTGCTGAAACCCGGCAAGTCAGAGCTGACCCTCTACGCCGAGAACGTCGCGCTGGAACCGACCGGCAAAGCGGAAGGTTCGTTCTGTCTGAATGTTGACGGAGTACGCGGCTCGCTCTGGTTTCGGGGCCAGTTCCCACTTGTTGGGGGCCCCAAACAGGCTGTCGAGCCGAGCCAGCCCCGGGTGCGTTTTCTCGCCCATCCCAAGGTCGAGCCGGATAAGCCGGCTCAGCTCGAGGTCGCCTTTCGGGTTGACGACGCCCCGTCCGACTCTCAGCTTGACTTTCGCTTGGAACAGGTCCTCGTCGGGGAGATCGACGACCTATCCTGGCACGGCCCCGCCAAACGCCGCCACCTCGGCTTCGATCCCGGCGGCGAGTCTGGCGCCTTGCTCTTCGAAGCCTCGATCCAGGACCAGTTCCAGCTTATCCCCGTCCAGGGCGTTCTCGGACCTCGGCTGCTCCGTGCCCGGTTGCTCGACAAGACAGGGCGGAAAGAGCTGGATTCGTACAAGGTCGAGACGACCCTTGACGACCAGTTGCCGAGGGCGCTCACGATCAAGCTTCCCGCACAAATCGCACGCGGTGACAGGAGCCTGATGGTCCGCGCCTCGGTCTCGCCCCCACCTTCCAGGATCACGGAGGTAGCGTTCAGCTTCGGTACCAAGCCCGAGTTCGAGAAGGCCGCGAGTGAGAACCGTACCTTCAAGGCGAGAACGGGTGATCCGGAAGGTCGCAACTGGTCTGCAACACTCCCCGTGCCCGCGGACGCTCCTGCCAAGCTCGTCGTGACTGCCCGCTTCACGACGGGCGTTGGCCTGACCGCCTTCGCGTCTGGAGAAGTCGAAGTGATCGACCCGCCCAAGCCGGAGGACCCGAAGTTAGCCGCAGCCAAGCCCGGTGTGATCAAGGGGTCCGTGAAGGAAGGCGATCGGCCACAACCGGGGTTGAAAGTCTACCTGATCGATCCCGCGGTCCCCGCCACCCCCGACAAGAGCCCTGTCCTGGCTTCCAAGGACACCGATGACAAAGGCATGTTTATATTTACTAAACTTGATCCAAAGCCGTATCGGATCTATTGTCAGAAGCAAGATGGAATCAATAACCGGGCAGCCGACAAGCGGGTGACTCTCGAGCCCGGCAAGAGCATTCAGTTAGACCTGGATTTGGCCAAGTGAGATAACCCGAATGAGACACGATCCACGGTTGCGCAGTCAGCTCGCCTCAGAGGAAGCCGTATTCGCGTCGGCCCGACTGGCGAGGAAGCGTTGTACGATCATGCCGGCGGCGGCGAGGACGCCCAGGGTGATGATCACTATGAACGCCATCCTGGCACGGTTGGTCAATTGCGCGGCACTGGCGTCCTGGTCAAGGGCCTCCGAGGTCCAGGTCACGCTGTCCTGGTCTTCCTTGATCAGCCGCATCAAGACGCCCGAGGCAAAGGCTTGTTCGGTTGCGGGGTCGTGGCCCGTGCCGGCGAAATAGCAGCCGCCGAACATGAGCGGCTCGCCCCGAAGGTTGGGAATGCAATCCCTGACAAGGCGGGCCATCCGCTCTCCCCGCTCGATCATGCCGTGCAGGAACTGAAAGAGATGGGAGTTGGCGCGAAGCACCCCATCGACATCCTCGAATCCTTTCGACTCCACCTGGAACATCGTGTGGATCATCGAGGGGAACAGGCTGCCAGAGACCACCTCGATAGCCTCCTGGATCTTCTCAGGGAACTCGCCGGCGGTCAATTCCGGGATCAGGGGGAATCGCTGGCCCATCCGCTTACGCGCCTGCTCCACGGGGAGCCGCTCGATCAATTCGGAGAAGCCTTTGACCTGCTCCAGCCCGCAGACCAAGGCCAGCACCGGGCAGCGCATTCGAAAGGTCTCAAACATCGCGGCCAGATCCTTGCGGCAGGCGTCGGCCAGATCAGCGAGGTCGCCACGGGTGTCGACGCCGATAGGTAGTGTCAAGAGCACGCCGTTGATCGGACAGAACCCCCGGCGATCGCGAGTGATTAGCCGGCAAAGGTGTCGCAGCCGCGCCAGGTGTTCGTCGGGGTTGTCGATCCGCTGAGTCCGTCCGACACGCGACCGTTCCTCGGCCTCCTTGAACGTCGCCTGGAAGTCTTCGACCCGAAGGGTTGCCGCGGCGCCGGCGCCCATGCCCATGGTCTTGAACGGGTCTGCCGACTCATCGGACATCGTGGCCATGACTTCCTCAAGTGCCCGCGCACGGGAGCCCTCTTGATGGTACTGGCCCAGGAGCGATGCACCGGGACACGTCAGCCATATCCCGTCACGGTTGGCCGTGACGTGAAGCGGTGCGTCCAGTTCGGCTGGAATCTGGCGGACCGGAGCCTTGATCCCGGCGGAACGGAAGAAGTCGTCCTCGGAACCCGAAGGCCAGCCCAATACCAGGAACAATGGGACATTATCCAGCGCGATGTCGGATCGGCCCATCACTTCGACCGCCTGGGCCCAAGCGCGGTCGATGTCGGGAAACTCCGACCCGATAGGCTCGATCTCCAGGCTCAGCAGTCGATACAGCCACCAACCCAGCCAGACCATGATGTACAGACACAGGGCCAAAAGCGGTAGCCAGAACCGGCCGACCCATGGAGCCGTCGCGTGGATCACGTTCGACAGGCCGAACATCGCCGACTGGTTGATCACAGCCAGGATCGCGAGCACAAGGCCAACGATAATAAGGCGCGCGAGCCACGCTACCGCCGGATCGCCGGACCGCGCCGCCTCCGGAGTACCGAGCATGGGGAAGGTCAGGGAAAATAGGCGCTTGAGAAAATTCAGAGGCTTGGAGATGATCGCGCTCATGATCGGTGACAAGCTCGGTGGAAGCAGTGATTCAGAATCGATACAGGACCAGAAGCAAGAGGATGACCGCCAGAGTCAACCCGCCGTAAATCCCTACGACCCGGCGCAGAGTTTCCCTGCCTACCAGGGGTGAAACGTTAGTCTGGACGCCGCGATCACGGGGCGGCTGCCAGGGGGTGGGCCTGGTGAGCATGGGCCGCATTTCCTCCACGTATTCCCTCACCTTGCCCGGGCTATCGAAGTAGGTGCCCCGGAATCCCAGCACGGCACAGAGGAAGAATGTCTCCACCGCATCGAGGCCCGGCTGCGTCACCGTCCGCGCAATTCCCGGGCGGCGGAGCACGATATCAGCCTGCTCCCAGAACTTGGTGGCGGCGACGTTCGTGCCGAAGAGTTCATATTCCAGGGTACGCTCCTTCCAGTCGTCTGCCCACGGCGGCTGGCAATGGATGATGAACAGCTCATCGACCCAGCAGGCCAGGGCATACCGGGCGCCCAGAAAGACTCCGTCGCCGGTATAGTCAGGCAACCGGCGCCCTTCGGACTCGCTCCGGATCAGCGAGATCAACTGCTGGCGCACTGACTCAATATCGAGCGACTCGCCACGATCGAGCCGGTCCTTGGTGTCCAGTGACTGGCTGAGGACCTTGTAAACGATCCGGCCAAAGGTCTTGTTCATGGGACTGGCGGTTCACCTCCAAGGGACGGGATGCCGCTAACGACTCCGGAACTCGGGTCGAGCAGCTTATTCATCGGTGGCAAGGGCGGTGACCGGCGCGTCAACGAAACCCGACTTGAACCCGATCGAGACTCAGGGGCGGCCACCTGGACGCCCGCCGCTACTTGAGCCGCGCACGAGGACGTAGAGAGTGAACCGGAAGGTCATATCGGAGCTCAGTCGCAGGGTCACTTCCCTCTCTCCTTCCATCTTGCCGACCAGGATGTCCTCCTTGAAACGGATGGCCAGCGTTCGGGTGCTCTCGACAGATTGCCACTCGCTCGGCTGGAGATCGCGGTTAATCTGGAAGTACGTCATCGAGTTCGAGGCGCCCGCGTCGCGTGGTAGGGCCTGCGGCACGGAGGAGGTCGGCACGTGCGTGAACTGCAATCCGACATCCCGCCGGCGGTAGATCATCTCGACCCGATCGGCACTACTGACCTTCGTGCCCAGGCGCTCAAGCTCCCGCGCACACGGCTCGGGTTCCAGTGGACTGACCACTCCGATATACATGGGAATGCTCCCGTCCAGCCAGGTCGGGTCGATATCCACCTGCATCCGCAAACCATGACCTACGAAATCACGCTCCGCGTAGTCGGGTTCCGGTGCGATGTCGATCAGTTCGTCCAGATAACTTCTGACCCGGTGGAAGCAGCCTCCCAGGTCGTCGTGATTGTAGCGCGGCAGGTCCGGTGGCCTTCGAGTTGCGTGAAAAATCGAGAGTTGGCCGACCAGTCGGCACAGCTCGAGGTAAGCCATTAGCGGGTGGATTCCGCCCACGAACGCAAGGTTCGACAGGTAGGCCAGCGCCTCGTTGAAGACCCGCAGCTGAGCGAAGCTGAGGTTCCCCTTCTGGGATAGGCTGTCCAGGGTATCCAGAGTAATGCCCCGCGAAACCGCTTGCCCGGCGAGCTTTTCGACCTTCCGCCCAATTCGATCGTAGACGTGCTGCAGGATGCCAATCGAAAGCTCCGGCCAGGCATCGCAGGCCAGTACCGGCGGAATGAAGCTTGAATCGAGCTGCGGCGTCGCTTCGGCCCGGTCCGACTTCTCCACGCGTGCTAGCGGGATTGTCTCGTACCCGGCGAGGTCCTGCGTCGACAAGAGCAGCCTGAGGTTGAGCCGCCGGAATGCGATCGGTTGTGGATTCACTCCCAGGTTCTCGTCATCCATCTGCCGCGTGATCAAGTGATAGCGTTGATTCTCCGAGAGGCCCTCGGTCGTCACGTTCGGGTGGCTCGATTGCAGCAACGGTATGCCCAGATGAACCGTCACCTTGCGGCTGGCTTCCAGCGCCGGCTTGAGATCCAGAGCTGGCAGTGGACCGTCTTCGGGTACCTCGATCAAGGTCCCATCGCGCAATCGCGCCTTCAACTCCCCGACCGAGAATCGAAAATTTTCCAGGGCGTCGGTGTTGAGCCGGATCGATCGCAGGCCCCAGTTGTGATGCACCGCCCATTTGCCGTCAAGCTGCATCAGGTTAACGAGCTGGCGGTGCTCGGCCAGGAAGTGATGCTGGCGCAGGAACATCCCCTCGTGCCAGTGAACCTCACCTCTCGGCATGGTCTTGCTACTCCCTGGACATTCAGGAGCCTGAGCTTTGAATCTATGGTTCGCTTGGTGCCCGGACGGCCTAGCATCTAGGCCAAGGGATCACCGCGAAATGATCATAACACAAACCCGCGAGCGATATTTCAAGCCCTTGGACCTCGATTCATGAAAAAGAACTCCTGGTTGTTCTGGATTCGACTTCTGGACCGATGGCAATGCAATATGGAGTCGAGGGGCTCAATGTCCTCGAGCCAGCGACGATTGGTCGCCAATCCACGGCTTGAACCAGGCGCCTCGAATGCTGTCTCCGGCTGTGCTGGAGCGATCACTGAACGAGACATCTTCACCAAACCCGATCGAGATCGAAGAATGATCGAGACCCACGTTGCGGCAATCCCTGGCATTGGACTTCCTACGTGGATGGGAGAGTAGATAGATTCTTAATTGGGGGCGTCGTTCGTCGTAGAGAAAGATCGTGGCCGCCGTCAGCCGTAACTGTCGGAGTGGTTGGGAGACTCGCGGGGAGGATCTACTCATGAGCCAGGAAACGGACAGCCTCGCGGACGAACGAACCTGGCAGCAACCGGCGCCAGGGCCGAAGGATAAGCATCCAATCGAACGCCCGACACTGCGAGAGTCGTCGGGGCACAAAAGTCACGAGACGGACGCTGACCCCCTTGCCAACGCGAAGCGAACGGATTCCTCCGACACCGTGTCACCAATCCCAGAGATCGCATCCACCGCGGCCCACCCGGACAGCGACCCTCGACAGACCGTGGCCCAAGCCCCTTCCAGCGAGATGGAAGTCATGCGGCCGCCGGTTCTCGAGGCGGGCAAGGTCGTCTTTGAGAAATACCGCCTCATCGAAAAGATCGGCGAGGGGGGCATGGGTGAAGTCTGGCGCGTCTGGCACGTCAACCTCGAGGCCGAACGTGCACTCAAGCTGATCAAGTCCGAATTTGCCTACAACGACAAGGGCTGGAAGCGGTTCCAGCGCGAGGCCCGGTTGATGGCCAAGATCAACCATCCCAACGCTGTTTCGGTTTTTGACTTCCGGCGCACCCAGACGGTCGGCTACATCGAAATGGAGTTCATCGCCGGTCGCAGCCTTACCGAGATCCTGAAGGAACGTCGCGACCAGCCCATGCCGCTGGAATGGACAGTCCAGGTTCTCGAACAAATCTGCGCAGTGCTCCACGAGGCGCACGGTCACGTTGACGAGACGACCGGCAAGTTCAAGCCGATCATCCACCGCGACCTCAAGCCGTCCAACCTGATGGTTGTCGAACGCAAGGGCGACACTGGACCGCCGCGGCTGAAGGTACTGGATTTCGGCATCGCCAAGATTGTCGAAGACGATGGCTCACCCGAGCTCACGGGGGCGGGCGACCTTGTCGGCACTCCGGCTTACATGAGCCCGGAACAGATCCGCGGAGGATTTGATCGGGACGCAGGCCCCCAGGAGATCGATGGGCGTAGCGACTTGTACTCCACCGGGGTGGTCCTCTATCACCTACTCACCGGCGCCCTCCCTTTTCGCGGCGGCAAGATGGCGCTCCTGTCGGCCCATCTTAACAACTCGCCGATGCCGATGAAGGAAGCCAATCCCAATGCCGAGGTCCCTGCCGAAGTCGAGCGGGTGGTCTTGCGGTGTCTTGAGAAGGACCCGACTCGACGCCCCCAGAGCGCTCGCGAACTTTACGAGCAATTCCGTAAGGCGGCGGGCATCGGCAAGACCGAGGTAAGCCCTCGCCCTTTCGGCACTCACCGATCGCGAACGATGGCCGTCGTGGCCGCCGCGGTCGTGCTGCTCGCCAGTATCGGCCTGGCCGCCACGGTGTATTTCCGAGGCAGCCGGGTCGCATCGCTCAATCCGTCCACAACCAAGAATAACAAGGTCGGTACCGTCGAGTCAGAAGGCACGAGGATCGCTCCCGCCGTCGGCTCCCAGACGTCCGGGCTCTGGGAGCCCAAGGGTTATGTGGCCAGCGACCCGACCGACATCGTTCCCGATCACCCCGGCTTTCCCGTCCATCTCAGACGGCTGGATGACGACGTGCTTTTCGTGTTCCTCCGCGATCGGGTCTATATTCCCGAAGAATACGAACCCGAATCCGAGAATAACTTGGTGGGGGCTCAAGGTTGGCCGAGCGTTATCATCCGCAAGCACGACAAGGCCCGCTTCATCCTGATCGAGGGCGCAATCTACCGGCGCGGCGACCCGCGAGCCGGCGTGCCCGGTCTTGACTCCCAGAACAAATCGATAACGCCGCACCACGTCCGCGTCCGCAGCTTCTACATCCAGGAAACCGAGGTCACTAACGGCGAGTTCGAGAGCTACGATAAGGATCACCCCGACGACCCAGGCCAGACGAAGTGGCGAAACTGGCTCACGAGGTTTCAGGTCGATCATCCTGACGCGACGAACTACCCGGCCGCATGTGTTGACTTCCGCGTGGCACGGAAATACGCTCGCTCCGTCGGCGGCCTGCTGCCGACCGAGGCCCAGTGGGAGTGGGCCGCCAAGTCGCGGCACGACGAATTCTTGTTTGCCTGGGGTGCGGATTTCGCCCCGCAAGCGGCCGGCCCCCGGGGCCGCCTGGATGACCCGAACGGCACCGAGTTTGGCCCGGCCCCCGTGGGAAAGTATGAACAGGACCAGACCAAGCAACACGTCTACGACATGGTCGGCAATCTGCGCGAACTCTGCGCCGACGCCTATATCCCCTACACCGAGATGAGGCTTGCCGAGAATTCGCGAAGGAACCCACTGGTTGACGAGCGCCGACTGGTCGACCTGGCCCTCCCGGACGTCAAGCTCGTCGTTCGGGGCGGTTCCTTCAAGACAAGCGAGGATCGGGCGATGGCCTTCTATCGTTGGAGGGAGCCGCCCGACGAGATCCCGGACGACGTCGGATTCCGCATCGTCATAGAATGTCCGGTTGAGCCTGAACCTGAACAGTAGCCTTGACAGGATCTGCGGAACCGCGGGCACCATGTTCCGGCCGGACGCGCACGAGGACCGAGGGTCTTGATCATGAGACGACCGTCGAGAGTTCGCAGGCTGCTCCAGGCGACACTACCATTGCTGTGCATTGCTTCGTGCCATGCATTTGGTCAGTCGCCGTCTCCGGCTGCACGGCCACCCGAAGTCTGGGCGATCGTGGTGGGAATCGATGATTACAACAACCCGGTGGTGCCGGACGGCAAGACGGCAGTGCGTAACGCTCAGCGGGTTCGACGGTACATCCAGCGGACCGGCTGGGGCGAGCGTCACCAGCTCCTTCTGACTGACGGCGGCAGCGCTGAACCCGGCGAGCTTGCGGCACCTGCGGTGAACATCCTGCCCAGCCGGCCGAATCTGAAATGGGCGTTCGAGAAATGGCTCGCCAATAACGCAAGGGCCGGCGACATGGTCGTCTTCTACTTCGCGGGTGAATCCGGTTGCGTGGCCAGGAGTCAGGGGACCCAACTGGACATGCGGCATTACCTCCTGCTCGTGGACGCCGATCCAGGCAAACTCGAGAAGGACGGCTGGCTGCTCGAAGAAGCCGTTGACGAGTGCGTCAGGCAGAAGCTACGGGTCGTCTGCTGGCTGGCCACCGCGCCTGGGCACCCACCGGCTTCGGGGCCGGCGCCCCCCTCTGAACCAGCGAGACGCGCAGCGGGTGATACCGACCTTCCTGCGGGCTGGTCGGCCGGAGTGGCCTGGCTGACGCGGCTGGCACGCTGGCCCGGGGTGACGGCCTGGTTGGCCTCCGAACGCCCCAGACCGGCCGCGACAGGGAAGGTCGCCGATCCGGGGGACGTGTTCACCCAGTCCCTCCTGGAGGCCCTCGGCGCAAGCTCATCCCGCGCTGCAACAAGAGGCGCTCGCCGGCCCAACCTGGCAGCCTGCTTGAGAGAACTGCACCAGGACCCACGACTCCAGCTCCAGGGTTTTTGCTCCCTGGGCGGAGTTCCACCTTCGATGACCTTGTGGCCCAGCGATCAGGACGCCGCGGAGCCGCGTCCCGAATTGGTCATTCAAAACGGTCATGCGGATAAGGTGACGGCCATGGTCTTTCCGGCCGACGGCCGCCAGATTGTGACCGCCGCGATGGACTCGACGGTGCGGGTCTGGTCGGCGCCGGATCGGTCCCTGCTACGAGTGCTTCCGGGCCAGACCGTGGGAGTGACCGCCCTGGCACTGACTCGCAACGATCGCTGGCTGATCAGCGGCGGCGGCCGGGGCGCGGTCCTGGTTTACGATCGCCAAAAGGATTTCAGGGTGATCCCGTTGGCGGTTGCGCAACCGCACGGTGCCAGTATCCGGCAAATCGCCTTACTTCCCGACGGTCTCCATTTCGTTTCGATTGATGCCGATGGCCGGAGCTTCCTTTGGGATGCAAGTCAGGCCCCTCTTTTACCCCAGCCGTGGTTGGCGGATGTCGCATGCAGGGAGGTCGCGGTCGGCGGACGGACCGGACCGGACGGCCACGACACGAGCTACGTGGCGACGCGGTGCGGTGACGGGACGGTCCGGATCTTCGATTCGACGGGCGGCGGCGGCACCGTGAGGAACTTTGCTCGTTCCGACCCGGCGGCGGTCGCGGTCTCACCCGATGGCGGTCTGCTGGCGGTGGGATACGACGACGGTCAGGTCAGCATCCACGATCTCAGGAACGGAGCGAGGGAGGACTTCAAGGCAGCCAACCACCCCGTCGCGGTGCGCCGCCTGGTCTTCTCGCCAGCCGGGCTGCTGGCGATCGGCCATAAAGACGGCTTGCGTCTGGTTGGGCTGCCTCCCAATCCGCCGATCTCGACAGTGGGCGCGGCGCCGCCCGCGTGGTGTTCGACCTTCTCAATCGTCCGCCCCAGCACGTTGTCTTCTCACCCGGCGGCGAATACCTGGCCGCGTGCACCGAGGAGATCGGGGCGGTAAGGGTCTGGCGGGTCGCGGGCGACGGACCGCCGGCCGTGGTGATCGATGACCCCTCGGCCCAGGCATTTCTGCTGGGTGTCACCGGGAACAGTCGGGGCCTGGCAATCGCCGATTATTCCGGCAGCCTCGAGTTCCGCCCGTTCCACGCCCAAGGAGACGAGGCGCCTTGGACCTTTCCCGCTCATAAGGGAAAGATCCAGCAGTTGAGTGCCACGCCCGACCGGCAACTTCTTCTGTTCGTCGATGAACAACGGAGCGCCCGCATCTGGGACCTCAAGGAACGTGTTTGCCGCCGCCTGCAAGGGACTTATAGCGCGGGGGCGTTCATTGACGACAACCGCCTTGTCCTGATCCCCGACGCCAATGCGGCGGACCACTCCGGACGGCCGGTCATGGCCGACCGCTCCGGGAGACGCAATTCCTCGCCGTTTTTCGCCGTCGGGGCTGGCACCTTCGTAATACCCGACGGAATTCCTTTCGAGCGCGTTGCAGTGTCGGAGGACGGCCGGCAGGTCGCCGCCGCGGCCGATCCAGCCAAGGTGCCGATAGTCTGCGTCTGGGAAACCAAGGAGGGCCGTCTCACGCACAGGATCACCGACGCCCAATTAGACGATGCCGTGCTCTCCTTGGCCTTCTCGAACGACGGTCGATACTTGCTGACGGGAAGCGAATCTCCCACCGCCCGGCTCTGGGACCTATCGGCGCCGCCGGGAGAGCTCAAGGCGCCGGTCGCCACGTTCTCGAATCCTCTGGTACGGGCGAACGTCACCTCCGTCGCAATCCGGCCCGGCCACCCCGAGCAGGTGGTTACCGGACACAGCGACGGCCAGGTTCACGTATGGCGGTTTGACGCCAAGAACGGCGGAGCTGCTCTGGAGATTCCCCGCCTGGTCGCCCGTGAGTTCAGTACCGCGGTCAAGGCGCTCTGCTTCACCACCGATGGCCGGTACCTGGCCGCATCCGGCGACGGCAAACGAATCTGGGTGGGCGCCATGGATCCGCAGCCGCACCGGATTGACTTGCTGGACCGGCTCGGGCCTCATCACGACGAGCAGATCAACGCCCTGATTACCTGGCGGGGACGTGACGCCGCCAGGGGTGATCGGCCGATCCTGATCAGTGGCAGTGACGACACGACGATCCGACTCTGGGACCTCGAGGAGAAAGCGCTGCGGGGAACCTTCTGTGCGGGTAACACCCCGACCGCTCCGGACGTGGGGCCGGTCAATCAGCTCGATTGGGTCCTTTATACGCCTCAGGGTCTTTTCGACGCCTCGGCAGAGGCCACCAAGCTCGTGCATTACCGTCGCCCTGGCCCATCTCGGGCAGCCGTGGGGCATGACGGAGGTCGCAAGCAGGGTGAATTATCAGTAGGTCTCCGCACGCTCGACGAGGCCGGGCAACTTGAGCAACTGGCGGCCACGCATAACATCTATGGACTCGGCGAAGAGCTCATGCGTGGCGAGGTTCCTCGCCTGAACACGAAGTCCGAAGAGCCTCCCCCGATCTCGATCGTTGCCCCGCCACGCACCGATCCGACTCGAGCCGATGCCCGGCTCACGATCTCGCTGGGCGCGGCCGACCTGGAGGATGTCCGACTCTACCATAATGACGTTCCGGTCCCTTCCGGCTGGGGGCCCGGCGTGGGGCGGCAGCGCGGGGCAAAGTCCTTGAGCGTGGATGTCCCCGTCACGCTGGTCTCTGGTAGCAATCGGTTCTATGTCATGGCAAGCCGCAAAAACGCCTATGACAGTTGCTCACGAGTCGTCGAAATCGACTACGCGGCCCCGATGAAGCGGGGCCAGGTCCACGTGCTGGCGCTCGGGGTAAAGAATTACCAGCGGCGCAGCCTCAAGTATGCGGAAGACGACGCTGATCAGATCAGCGAGTTCCTTCATAGTCGCGGGCTCGACGCCGCGGGCCAGCAGGGCATCGCGCACGTGCTTCATGGGGCCGATATCAACCGGAAGAATGTCGAGTTGGTCTTCGATGAGATCGCCCGCCGCGTCGAGGACCGTCCGGAGGACACGGTCGTCGTCTTCCTGGCAGGTCACACCGGCGTTTTCAACCCTCAGCGGTTTTGCCTGCTGCTGCCATCTTACCCCTTCCCTGATGACGAGCCGATCGAGATCGCGGCGCGGGCGCCGCCCCCAACGTCGGAGAGAACGACAAGGTCGACCCCCGATTCGTTCTGCCGTATTCCGTTATCGAGGTGAACCTGGCGCGGCTCAAAGCTCTCAATCGCCTTGTGATCGTCGACGCCTGTCAGGCCGAGTCGATTCTTGACGACCCCAAGGTCCGCGCGATCCGCAAATGGATGGAGCTCTCCTCACGCAGGGAGCGAACATCCTACCTTATGGCCGCCCGCCGGGGTGAACCTGCACTCGAGGTCGGTCGCCTGGCGCACGGGCTGTTCACCTATACTCTCTTGCGTGGAATGCGGGCGGTCAAATCGGCTGATGAGCCCAAAGAGATTGCCGCGCTGGCGCTACCCTCCGATGCCGACATCAATCGAGATGGAATCGTCTCCACGGATGAGCTCGACGCCTACGCCAGGCAAGTGCTTCCCCAGCTCTGCGGCGTCTTTCCCCAGCTAGCCGAAACCCGCCGCGAAGGAATCGCTCCCCGCAATGCTCCGGTAACGGCCGCACTGGGGACGAAGACGCCGCAGGCGCTCGACCAGGCACTCCGTCTTCAGGGCAATGAGGCGTCCTTCCCCCTGATTCCGATCGGCGGGCCGTAGGGATTGAAGTAGATGCGGCACGGCTCGCTCGCATCGGTCCTTTTCGCGGTGGCCCTGCGCTCTCCGCGCCGCTCAGTTCCGCGGCTTGACAAAGAGGGTCTGCTCGGGAATCTGGGTCGGAATGTAGCAAGCCGCCTGCTGTCGACGGGCGCTGAGATTGGAGACTTCATTCTGAACGGCGGTCCGGAACTGGTCGAGAGTGTAAGCCTTGAAGCGATCCTGACCCGCTCCGGCCAGAGGGGCTCCCTGGAACACTTGCATGACGCCCAGCGCAAAGAGTCCGTGTCGCCGGGTTCGATCCACGCCACTGGGTCCTTCTTTCGAGGCGATGAAGGCGATCACCCCGCGCTTTCTCTGCAAGTCACGCACAAACGGCTTGATCTCGCTTCTCAGTGGTTCTTCCAACTTGTGGACTCCGTCGAGGAAAACGACAACGCGACAGCCATAGTCGGTCAACTGGCCGAGAATCTCGCTCAGGTCGGCGGCAGCGAAGGCCGGGCTCGGAGGCTTGCTGCCTGCCTCCGTATCGGAAGCAGCGATCACAACGCCGTTGGGCGAGGCCAGCAGATGCGAGGCGATCACGACGGCCACGGTATCGTGCGGACGAACACGCTTCTGCTGGGCCAACTCGTGAAGGCGGTCACACGCGTCGGTGATCGATCGGACAGATGCTTTCTGTCCGGCGAGAACATGGGGTGATTCAGGTGCTACCGCGGTGCCGTCGGCGGAGGTCAGGTGATCAGCAAGCCAACCAACCAACGCCTCAGCATCGGAGCCAGCATACTCCACGGACGGCAGGCCAGCGGAGAACCGGTCACAGCCGATGGCCAGCAAGTGCAGCCGAGGTGGGGCCATCGCCTGCGGCTGGGGCACAACCGGCTCGGCCGGCTGCGCTGGCGGAACATAGACGAGGTCGATCGCCTCGGTCCGTTGCCGCCCTGCGACGTTGGTAACTTCGGCAGCCAGGCGAACCCGGCGGTTAGGGATCAGCCCGGTCAGCGGTACCTCTTCGTTGAACTCGCCGACAGGACCGATATCCGGGTCGCGCGGCAGGGGTCGCTCGTCGAGAATAAGCCGCCGCCGCCGAATCTCCGACTTGCCGTTCCCCGAGATCTGGAGCGACACTCGAACGTCTGCCCGGTCCACGACCCAGAGTACTCCGGGCGCAGGAAGCTGAACCCCTCCCTGGATGCTAGCGAAGACGATGCGTGGCGGCTGAGTCTCGACCGCAACGACGGTCGGAGGTCGCTGTTCCATTACCGGTGCCGAGACATTCACGACCTGATCAACAACACCGGTGCGCCAGAGTCTCTCCAGGATGTCCCGACGGTTCATCGCATCGGCGAACGCCCCGATCGGCACGAAGTCGGTCGGCTTGGTGGTCCAGAATGGCGGATTGATGTGCCAGCCCAGAAACCGTGCGTCTCCTTCGATCGACGTGTCGTAGTAGCCCTGAGGCGTCCAGAGCACCCACTCCCGGTCCGCTCCCAGGAAAAGAGCAAGCGCGGGATTGTTTCGTCGAGTCGTCGGCAGATCGGTCTCGAACGTGACGAATCCGATCGTCGGGATCGAAACCGTCCTGCGGACCCTGAGACCTATCATATACAGCAAGGGCTCAAGCTGAGGCAAGGTCCGGAAGAACTCGTCGATCTCGGTCGTGGTGCTATAGTATTTTGTGTTGGTCGCGCCCCAGCCAATGCCGACCTTGACGAGCACGTCGGCGGGAAGCAGGCCCATGCCGGCGGCGAAGCTCCGCTTGTCGACCGACTCGACTGTCCAGGCGCCGTTGGGTCCCTGCCTGAACGTGGCGCCCAGCGGAGCCCGGGTGTCGCACCCCTCCAGCGGATACAGCAGTACCGTCTGATCCAGCGAACTGCTCGCCAGCCACCGACCGTCAGGAGAAGGGGCCAGTGCCACAACCGGTGAACTATGGCCGGCGAAGACGCGGGTGCGCGAGCCGGACTCGAGATCGAAAATCGCGACCCCGGACTCCGTGCCGATGGCGACCGTTGTGCGCGGGTGGCTCGGTGTTCCTGGAATGAGCGTGATCGACCATGCCTGGCGCTCCAACCGCGGATCGATCGTAAAGGAACGGATCTGACCGTTGGCATGAACCGCCGTCAGTACGAGAGGGTTGATGCTCCTCTGGAGGGTCCAGCCCTGGAACTGGAAAATCGCGCCGTGCGGAAGCTCGTTTCGTGGCACGGTCAGCGATTCCCTGCGATCCAGATTAAATGCCTCGTAAGACGGGGGAGGATTGCCGGGCGCGAGCGACTCGCGAGTAAAGCCGATGATCTTGCCGTCTTCCGAGAAACGGATATCAAACGGCGTGCTGCCGACACCTCGGATTTCCTGGGCGGGCAGGTTCGGCGCATCCGGATCGATGAGCTGAATCGCCTGGGCCGGCCCGCCGGCATAGGCCAGCCGACGGCCGTCAGGGCTGAACGCCAGAGTGTGGACCAGCCCGGAAACCCGCCGCGGAGGCTGAGCCAGGTTGCCCCCGGGCATGTCGCGGATCTCGACATCACTCGACATCCGCAAGGCGTCTGGTACTTGTTCGGCGTTGCTCTTGATGCTGACGGCCAGCCGGGGTCGACGCGCGTCGGGGTGATAAGCCACGCACTCGACAGGACCCTGGGCAGCCTGAGTCGGCAACTGTGCAGGGGGAGCCGCGAGATTGCCGGCCTGGTACAGGTGGAGCACGCCGGGTGCCTCGCGTCCGACCACGATCGAGAGTCCGTCAGGGCTATACGCCAGGGTGTTGATCGGGTTGGTTGCGGCCCGCACGTCCACCTGCGTGGCCCGAGCGACGTCCCAAATTCGAAGCGAGCCGTCCGTTCCGCCGGAGGCCAGGCGACTACCATCGGGGCTGAAGGCCAGCGCGCGGATCGGTAGCGTATGTCCCTCTCCTGGTCTTCCTCCAAGGACGGTGCGCGGCCGAAAATCCGGTACATTCCAGAGTATGATTGTCTTGTCGGCGCTGCCCGAAGCCAGGATGCGTCCGGTCGGGTCGAACGCCATGCAGCTCACCGAGTCGCGATGACCGATGGCCTGGGGCTGACCGAGGGGCGGCGGGAGCATCCGGGCCGCAACCTCACCCGTGGATGTTCGGACAAAGCCAGGAATGCGAAAAACGGTGATATCCCCGCGCCGGGCCTCGACGCCGAATCCCGCGACAGCCAGGAACGACTGGCCCTGGGCATCGGGCCTTGGCGAGACCGCCATCGCGTAGATAATTCCCGCGGGGCCGCGCCAGATCATCGGCCGAATCGACCGTGCAAGCCGTGGAGCTTCGTGAAAATCCCAGACTTTCACGACCTTGTCTTCCCCCCCCGAAAGCAGCGTGAGGTCGTCCTGCCAGAGAAGGCTCCGAACCCTCGCGTGGTGGCCGCCGGTCTCGACCATGAGGACGGGCATCTTGAAATTCCGCACTTCGTCCTGTGCCCGGACCGACGCCACGATGATCAGTCCCAATAAGATCTGCCACTGCCCACCGCGCCGGAACGTCCGCTCTTGTCGCTCACTCCGCGCTGGTCGCCGGCTCATATCAGGCGCCTCCACTGGCGGGGTCGCAAGCTCAATCCGCCGTATGAATCCAGAGCGTGCGACAGTGCCCATTTTTTTCTGGAAGTATCATTCGATTATGATACCATGACGCACGATCAAGACGAGATGGGGTCAACGGCGCCAATCAGCTAGAGCGAAAAACGCACTTCGAGTCGACTACGCTCAAGGAACCGGAAGAGATCCGAACCATCCGTCACAAGTCGCACACGTTCTCGTGCAAGACAGCCACTTTCTAGTAAGGAGCCGTTCATGGGCGTTGATTCGGGAGCCTTGATCAAGACATTGAACACGACCTGTGTGAATGCGCTCCAGGCCGCCGCCGGACTCTGCCTGTCTCGGACTAACCCAAGCGTCGAGGTCGAGCACTGGCTGACCAAGCTGGTCGAGGCTTCGAACACCGACCTGACCCGCATCTTCCGGCACTTCGAGGTCGACACCGCCAAGCTGCTCCGCGACTTGACGAAGGTTATGGACCAATTCCGCACCGGCAATCAGCGGACTCCAACACTTTCCCTGCGAATCGACAGACTCATGCGCGAGGCCTGGGTTTTCACCTCGGTACAGTTCCGGGCGCCGAAGGTTCGCTCAGGTATGCTGCTGATGGCGTTGCTGGAGGACGAAGAACTCGGGCGGCTGGCGCGCGACGCGTCGCGAGAACTGGCCAAGATCGACACTTCCGTGTTCAAGGCCAACCTGATGAAGCTGGTGGCCGGCTCTGGCGAGGACGAAGGGTCGGCGGCTGGGGCCGCGACCGCCACCGGCGAATCCAGCTCTGACCGCCCATCAGGCATGACCCAGACGCCCGGCCTGGATCAGTTCACAATCAACCTCACAGACCGGGCCAAAAAAGGGGAGATCGACGCCGTCATCGGCCGCGAAGCCGAGGTGCGTCAGATGGTTGATATCCTGATTCGCCGCCGACAGAACAACCCGATCCTCACCGGCGAGGCAGGCGTCGGCAAGACGGCGGTCGTCGAGGGCCTGGCAGTGCGGATCGCCGGTGGGGACGTCCCCGCGGTACTCAAGAACGTCGTGCTTCGCACCCTCGACCTCGGCCTGCTTCAGGCCGGCGCCGGAGTGAAGGGCGAGTTCGAAAACCGTCTCAAGCAGGTGATCTCCGAGGTCAAGGCCTCTCCTGTCCCGATCATTCTCTTCATCGACGAGGCGCACACCATGATCGGGGCCGGTGGCCAGGCCGGCCAGAATGACGCCGCCAACCTGCTCAAACCGGCCTTGGCCCGAGGCGAGCTGCGCACCATCGCGGCCACAACCTGGGCCGAATACAAGAAATACTTCGAAAAAGATGCGGCCCTGGCGCGGCGGTTCCAGGTCGTCAAGGTCGAGGAGCCGGACGAAGACCGCGCCATCCGGATGATGCGCGGGATCACCAAGGCCCTTGAGAAGCACCACGGTGTGCGAATTCTCGATGAGGCCGTCGAGAGCGCCGTCAAGCTCTCGCATCGTTACATCCCGGCAAGGCAGCTCCCCGATAAGTCCGTGAGCCTGCTGGACACCGCCTGCGCCCGGGTGGCGATCAGCCAGAATGCAATTCCCCCGGCCATCGAGGACTGTCGGCGGCGGATCGACCACCTTGAGCTCGAGCTCGATATCCTCGACCGCGAGGGGGCGACCGGCGCCCAGCACGCAGAGCGCATGGTTGGGGTGCAGCAGGCGCTCGACGAGGCCCACTCCCGGCTGGCTGCCCTCGAGACGAAGTGGGAGGACGAGAAGAAGCATGTCGAGGAGATTCGCGGCCTGGCCAAGTCGATCGAGTCCCGCTACCTCGAGGAGAAGCAAAAGGTAAGCGGTTCCAACGGCGATCCTGTGTTCCAGCCCTCCTCGGAACTGGTCGCCATGCAGGCCGAACTGAGCTCCAAGACCAGCACCCTCCGCGCCGCCCAGGGTGAAAGTCCGCTGTTACAGGTCTCGGTCGACTCGCAGACTATCGCCGAGGTCATCGCGAGCTGGACGGGCATCCCCGTCGGTAAGATGCTCGCCGACGAGATCCAGACCGTCCTCAAACTCAGGGAGAAACTTGAGGAACGCGTCATCGGCCAGTCGCACGCGTTGGAGGCGATCTCCCAGCGCATCCGGACCGCACGCGCTAACCTGACCGACCCCCGCCGGCCGATTGGTGTGTTCCTCCTTGTCGGCCCCAGTGGTGTCGGCAAGACCGAGACCGCGATGACTCTCGCGGACACACTCTATGGCGGTGAGCGGAATCTGATCACAATCAACATGTCGGAATACCAGGAGGCCCATACCGTCTCCAGCCTGAAAGGTTCACCGCCTGGCTATGTGGGCTACGGCGAGGGGGGCGTTTTGACCGAGGCCGTGCGCCGTCGTCCCTACTCCGTCGTTCTCCTTGACGAGGTCGAAAAGGCCCACCCCGACGTGCTCGAGCTGTTCTTCCAGGTCTTCGACAAGGGAACACTCGAGGACGGCGAAGGCCGAGAGATCGATTTCAAGAACACCGTGATCCTGCTCACCTCCAACGTCGGCACGGATACGATTTTGAAGCTCTGCAAGGACCCTGACACGACCCCCTTGCCCGAAGCCCTGGCCGATTCGATCCGCCCCGACCTGCTTGAGGCCAAGTCGGAGCGAGGTGTCCAGATCTTCAAGCAAGCGTTCCTGGGCCGACTCATCGTGGTCCCATACTATCCCATCACCGACACGGTCATGAGGCAGATCATCCGGCTTCAACTTGGTAGGGTCGCCCAGAGGATGCGGCAGAACCACAATGCACAGTTCAGCTACGGTGATGAGTTGGTCGAGTCCATCGCCGCGCGCTGCCGCGAGGTTCAGAGCGGTGCGCGCAATGTCGATCATATCCTCACCCGCACCCTACTTCCCGAAATCTCCCAGGAGGTGCTGGCTCGCATGGCCGAAGGTCAGCCTCTTCGTAAGGTCCAGATCAGCGTCGATGCGAAGGGACACTTCCAGTACTCTCTGGAGTAATCCGTCATAGCGGCAACGGTACGGGCATGGCAGCCGCCGTCATCCTCCGTGTCTCGGGAGAGGCGTTCCGTCTCCTACACAGCCGATTTCCGAGCGTCTTCTTGTTCCTTTGTATTCGTCACTCGAGGTTGGGGTCAGTTTTGTTTGAAGCCCTTCGGCGACAACGTCGAAGGGCTTTCTTATTGTGGCGACGAGTTTTATGTCATCAGATCGCAGATTCAAGCGGACGATCTCAAGAGATTTTGCATTAATGTACAGTATGCTCGCGGCGCAGCCAACCGTCGCCAATGCCTTCGAAGTGGGCGAAGATCCAGTCGTCATTTTCCGAGAGAATTGTGAATTCGGCTCCGTCCTTGAGGGGTTGGTCGAAGGCCGGTTCATAATCCTTGCCGATCCCCTTGCGGGCGATCGTTTCCTGGGTGACCACGCCACGCCTGGACCAGGCAACATCGGCATAGCTCAAGCCAGTGTCAACGCTCAAGAACGCGGCGATGATGACGAGTGCCCCGCTCATCCAGTACACGCGCGGCCAACGCAACAGTAGCCCCGCACAGGCTGCCAGAGCTGCGAGCAAGAATGCCGCGAATGAAGTGTAAGCCTTTTCCGGAAAAGACAACCAGCCGCTCCAGAACAGGACGTGCTTCCACCATGGCTGTGCCGATTCGGGCAGGCGTCCTGGCGCGATCGAGAGCGATTGCTGAAGGTTTGCCTCGAGATAGGGATCACGCGGGCGGTAGAGTTTGGCCTTGCGGTACGCTGCGATGGATCGGCCATACTCGCCGGCCCGGAAGTACGCGTTCCCCAGGTTGTAGTACACGGCACCGTTGCGATAGCCGTCGGTCAGCAGAGATTCCAGCAGAGCCGCCGATTCCAGGTAGTCTTTGGGAGCTTTTGCCGCGTCGAATACCTCGAGTGCGCGGAGGAACGTTCGTTCCCGCATTCCCGGTTCGAGGGCAACGGCTTCGGCCGGCAGGAAAATAATCAGTGCGATCGAGCTCAAAACAAATCGGTGCATCACTCAGGAGCCCCGTTCCAGATGGCGTGCCAGGCTCGGGATGAGGCCTTCCGCCGTCTCGATCATCGCCGGGGCCTCGGGCACGATTCCCGGCCCGTATTCCGCCGATTCGATCGTGTTCAGCAGGCGACGCAATTCGGCGCAATCATCTTCGGGTACGAGTGTCCGCGCCAGGATTGCGTCTGCCTCGGACGCCGTTAACCCCTCGGCAACGATGTTTTGCATGTCGGCGACCAAACCGACCAGGGCAGAACGTACAGACCGGATCGCCTCCTTCGATCGCCCTTCGGCGAGAGCCTTGCGGGCCTCTGTCAGTTTGCGATGGGCTGTGCGACGCGCCTGCCGTTTGCGCTGCCAGACCACGTCTCCAGACTTTCTGCGATGCGCCGAGACCACGGCGATCAGACATCCAACTCCGCACCATAAACCTGCTGTCAGTCCGGCCAGCGCGATGATATCGACGCGCTCGTCTTTCAATTCGGCGGGGTCGGTGACGTTCTGAAAAACCCCCTGGGCGCGCGACTTGATCTCCTGCGATCCGGACGTCGGAAGCGATCCGACGAGTTCACTCGGACTCAGCGACGTGGCCGCAGAGACGGTCAGTGCGATCGGCCTGGTTGCGATCTCCGAGAATTTCTCCGTGTCGGGATTGAACACCGTCACGGCCAAGGGCGGAATACCAACTCCAGGCCGCTTCGGTCGCAGGGCATACTCGAATCGCTTCACTTCCCCCTCTTTACGGCCGGTGGGATTCTTGTCGAGGATCTCGAAATCGGCGGCGACCTGTGAATTGGCTCCAAAGTCCGGCGCCGCGACCAGATCAAGCGATCCGCTCGACGGCCCGCGTTCAATATCCAGGGTGAGCGTGAGAGGGTCACCCACGCGCAAGGTGGTGGGGTTGGCCGAGGCCGCCATCTGATAATTCCCGATCCCGCCGCAGAATGTCGCCGGCCTCGGAAACGGCACTTCGCGTACCTCCACCGGTACCGCGGGAGCGATCGCGACCAGACGCCGGCCAGTGTAGTTGCTCCCATTCATTCCGTCGACGAACGACCCTTTCACGACCGCCGGGCCCAACGTATAAGTCCCCGCTTTTTCGGGCGTGAGCTTGCGCTTCAACTCGTAGACGAAGTAATTGACCGGACGGCCATCGAGCCCTTTGCGTTCTTCGCGGCCCTGGTAAAGGTTGAAAACCGCCAACCGTGGTCCCTCAAAGAAGGAAGCCCTTCCCGTCGTGACATCGTTGAGTGTGAAACCGCTGCCGTCCTCGGCGAGGAGTTTTTCGAGCCAGCGCGCCTTGTCGTCTCCCGTCAGTCCTGCCGCCGGATCAACCCAGTTGACGTCCAGGTGCGGAGGGCGACGGCGCAGCGGTTGAAGAGGATTAGTCTCCGCCTCGTCCGGCAGGGGGCGCACGAGCACGCGGAGCGACACCTCGAACGGCTGCGTGGGGTAGACCTTTTGACGATCCAGCTTGATCTCGGGAACGACCAGGTCCTGTGCTTCTGGAGCAACAACATTCAGGTCCAGAGCGCGGCCTGTGACGGTTTTGCCATCAATCGATGCCGACGGCGGCGGGATGACGAGCTTCCCGGTTCGCCTGGGTGTCAGGCGGAAACGGTAAGAGTGGCCGAAGCTGTTCTGTTGTGTCACCCTGCCGTTGATGATGAAGGTGGAGGATTGATTATGCGACTCGTCGCCCGCGGAGACGATGTCAAAGTCCCGGCGTGCCGCCTCAAGATCGGGTGGAGACGGGTTCTTCACGTTACGAATCTCGACGACATAGTCGACGCTTTCGCCGATGAAGATCTCGCTGGCGCTTGCCTCAACAGCAATCTCCGGTGCATCCTCGGCGACAGCCTGCGTAGCCTGAACGAGCAGTATCACGCAGGCCAGCCCGGCCACTCCCCTGTACACACGTCGCATTACCAGTCCTTCTCCACGGGGACGCTGCCGTATACACGAGCCCTCAGTTTGCGGTCACGGTCACGTTTCTCTTGCTCTCGTTCACGGACCTTACGGAGTGCTTCTTCGATTCGATCTCGCGAGACCTGTTGCTGTTTCTTCTTGCTGATCCTGTTTCTGCTCGTCCGACTTCTTGGACTCTTCCTCTTTCTTCTTTTCCTGGTCCTTCTTCTGCTGATCATCCTTCTGGTGATCGCCCTTTTGCTGATCCTGCTTCTCTTGATCCTTCTGATTCTGCTTCTGTTGCTCGTTCCTCTTGTCTTGATCTTGCTGCTTCTGATCCTGCTGCTTTTTCTTGGGTTGTGCTTTCTGGATTTGTTCGAGAATCTTACGTGCTTCCTCGGCTGGAGCATAGGCGGCTTGAGGATCATTTTGCTTGAGCGTCTTGATGACTCGTTCCATCTGCTCGACCGCACGCGGCACCAGTTCGACGGCCTTCTGGTAGCCCTCCTTGAGTTGTTTGGGATCAACGGCTTCCTGCTCGGCTACCTGGCCGTTCCGCGGGTCGTTCTTGCCGGAAGACGGCTCCTTTGCTTTCTGCTTGGCCTCGGTCGAGTCTGACTTTTCCAGTCTGGCCAGTTCGGCCTCGGCCTTGAGCTTGAGCAATTGCGTCCGGCGGAGCGTTCGTTCCTGCATCTCGGTCAGTGGCGCTAGAGACTCCCGTTCGGTTCCGAGTGTTGTATGATTGGTCGCTGATTGATTGGTCGCTGATGATAGGCCTTTCGAGCTGGGCTTGTTACCTTGCTTCTGGTCATTTTTTTCGGGTGACGTGTCCGTTGCTGGCTTCGCTTCAGCCCCAGAAACGGGTGCCAGGGAACTGGCGATGTGTGTCTGATCCTTGAGGTCGCGAGCGAGCAAGGGTTGAAACGGAATCACGGCATCCCAGATTCGCTCCAACTCATCGATCGCGGCCTGCTGGTCGGCGGCGGCCGGTGCCGCTTGACGGTTGTCGAGGTGCCCCGCTGCGGAAGACATCCTGTCACCCGCAGCACCAGCCCATTCCTGGAGCAGCTTGATTCCCTGCTCCAGCTCGCGTGAATTTGCCTGTGACGACGGTCCATTTCCAGACTGTTTAGGCGTCAGTTCAGCCTGGATCTTCTCCTTGAGCGGGCCGATCTCCACATGAAGCTCGTCCTGCAAACGTTTCGGCTCGGCAAAGTCATCCGCCGAGGCCGTGGCCGTCAGCGCCTTGACGGACTCCCGTAGTGATCTTTCCGTTTCGATCAGGAATTCCAGGAATGCCGTCAGGCTCATTTCCTGGCGTCGTTTCTCGCGATCCAGGGCTTGCCATCTGTCGGTGTAGTACTTGATCCACTGCCGCACGAGTTCGATATCGCGGCGGGCGTGGGAGTTGTCCGGTTGCAGTTCCAGGCAGTGGCGGAACGACGCGACCGCCGTCTTCAACTGGTCAAGAATCTCCTGGCGCTTTTCCGGAGCCACGGTTTCCGGATGTTCACCGGCCAACCGTCCTGCCTCCCCGGCGGCCAGCGTCCCCAGGTTGAAATGGGCCGCGGCCGCCAGGCTCTTATCGTAGGCGAGGCCGGCCTTGAGATAGCATTCCTTGGCTTGCGCCAGGTCACCCTTGCGATGGGATGCGCACGCCTGGTCAAATGCCGCGATCGCCGCTTTGGCGGAGTCTTCACTGTCAAACTTTTCTCGGGCCGCCGCGAAACTTTCGTGCGCCTTGGCGTAGTCGCCCTTGCCGTACCATTGCAGGCCCTCGCGGACTGCGTCCGTGCCATCTTCGGCCTGAGCGATGCCTGCAAGAGCCGCGACCAGAACCAATGTCGTCGAGACCGGCACGGCAGTCTGGCGGCCTTTGCCGTTGGCTCGAGCAGTCGCAGCAGCACCGGGCTCGATTTCCTCTACCGTTGACTTTGGAGCTGAGGAGTAGGGGCGTGTGAACGCATCGACCAGCAGTGCCAGTAGCGCCAGTGCCAGGAAGCTCTGGTACTGCTCCGAGCGGCGAATACGTTGGTGGCTTTGCTCTTCGCTGCCGCGCCGGCCCTGAAGGTATTTCGCGTAAAGCTCCCCGAGATCATAGGCGCGGGTTCCCACAGGGACATAGACGCCCGATGTCTTGAGCGCGATCTCCTTGAGCAGTGATCCATCCAGCTTGCTCCACACCTGCTGCCCCTGGTACTCGACGTACGACTTGCTTTCCGCTCCCTTCGGTATCCGTGCGCCATGATCGGTATCTCCCAGGCCGACGGTGAAGATCGTGACATGGCGCTCGGCGGCGACCGCGGCCGCTTCCAGGGGATACGATTGCTGGTCATCGCCATCGGTGATCAGCAGAATCGCCTGATCGCGGTCGGACCTGGGCTGAAAGACTTCGAGAGCCTTGCGAATTGCGTCACCAATCGCCGTACCGCCTCGTGGCGCGCTTTTCGGATCCAGTTCGTCCAGCGATCTGCGGAAGGCGTCATAATCCACCGTGAGCGGACACTTCACGACCGCCTGCCCCGCAAAGGCGACCAGGCCCACACGTTCGCCGTCAAGCCGGCTGACCAGGGCGGCCACGTCGGCCTTGGCGCGAGCGAGGCGGCTGGGAGGGACGTCCTCGGCCAGCATCGACCGAGAGACGTCGATCAGGACGTACAGATCACTGCCGCGCGGGATGACTTCTTCATACTGTATCCCGAACCGCGGGCCGGCCAGGGCAATCAATCCCGCCACGAGCGCCGCCTCACGCAAGGCCAGCTTCAACCAGAATCGGGCCAGAGAATCCGCCGGTAAGATTCGCGACCACATCGCCTGGGCCACGAATGCCGCCGCGGCTCGTTGGCGTAGATGGCGAGAATAGAGTGAGAGCGCCAGCCACGCCACGCCTGACGGCAAGATCAAGTACAGCCACTGCGGGTGTTGCCATTCCATCTCCGACCGGTCTCCTTACGGCAACGATCGAAACCGGGTTTCCGAGAGGACGCCCACGAGAAGAATCAGGGCCAGGCCCGGACCGGCAAACCAGCGAAACCATTCCACATATTCCGAGTATTTCGTTTCCTCGAACTCTGATTTTTCGAGCTTGTTGATCTCGGCGTAAACCTGCGCCAGTCCCTCGGTATGGGAGGCGTGAAAATACTGGCCGCCACCGGTCTTGGCCATATCGCGCAGCAGTTCTTCATCGATGCGAAACTGAGCGGGCACCAGAACGCGGTTGCCGAATTCATCCTCCTGGGGAAAGGGAACCATGCCGCTTCGGCCGATGCCGATCGTATACAGCCGAATTCCCGATTCCTCCGCGATCCGGGCGGCTTCGCGCGGGTCGACCACGCCGGCATTGCAGTCGCCATCGGTAAGCAATATCAGCACCTTGCTCTTCGCCCTGGCACCGCGCAGCCGGTCGACCCCGAGTGCAACGCCGTCGCCGATTGCGGTTGCCAGTTCCTCCTGAAGCGACTGTGCATTGATGACCCCGCCCTGAGCATCGCGGATCGGTCGGGGAACTTCGAGCCCCCTGACGATGTCGACCAAGGCACCATGATCGAGCGTCAAGGGACACTTACTGTCGGCAAACCCACCGAAGGCGACAAGCCCGATCAGGTCATCGGGGCGGCCTGACAATCCGCCTTCGCGCGATCCAAGCACAAATTCTTCCATGACATGCTTGACAGCTTCCAGCCGGCTGACCTCGCGGCCTCCCAGTTGAAAGTCGATGGCCTCCATTGATCCGGACACATCGAGCACGATTTCGATCGCGATTCCCTCACCGCTGATCCGTGATTCCGCTTTGCCCGCTTGGGGCCGTGCCAGACCGGTCACGACCAGGCACAGACCTAATCCATAGAGATAAGGCAGGCCGCGCCGCAGCCTCTGCGCCAGGGTGACGGGAAGACCTTTGAGATCGCTCACACTGGAGAAAACCGCCGCGAAACGCTTCTGAGGACGATACCGCCACCAGAGCGCGGCGATCACGGGCGGCCCCAGGAGCAGCCAGAACCAGGAGTAAAAACGAAATGAGTTCACAAACACGACCTTGCAATCGTTGATCTAAATTTCAGCCTAACCCGCGGCCACGGTCTCGGCAAAAGGCAATGGATTCAGGTTTACAAACTCGTGCGCCGCGCGATTGCCTGATCGAGCTGCTCTTGATCAGGCTGCTGTCCGGCGTACTTGACCAGGTCGGCCGCCACCAGGAATTCCGCGAGCCGGGCGGACCGTTCTGGTGGGAACACTGCCCGCGACCGCATGTCGCGGAGAAATTCCTCCGTCGTCTGCTCGGGCGCCCGGATTCCCGTCGTGTCCTCGACATACTGGCGGACAATCCCCGTGAGCCGCAGATAGAATTCCTTGATCAGGCCGCGACCAGGGAGATTTTCCGCCAGCAAGGCCGCCAGGGCTGCTTGAGCAATCTCTTCGGGAGACTTGCGCCGCGGCTCGACGGTCCGGCGCTTGCGTCGACGCAGTCTCACGAACACGAGGATCGCGAGCAGAATTCCCAGTCCGGCTGCGATCACCCAGCCGATCGTGAAAGATCGCGGCACCGGTTGCGGTGGTAACATGGGTTCCAGGTCTGCCAGGCTCGGCGCCTTGTCTCCCAGCTCCGACGTGACATCCAGCTCGAGCGGGTCAGTTTCCACCAGGACGGGCTCACCAGGATGTTCCGAGTTCGGCCGTCTATCGACGAATTCGATGGACACGGACCGGATCAGGTGCTTGCCGGCGTGCGCCGGTTCAAGCTGGTAATGGAACCGCCTCTGGTTGGCGGCACCGGCCTCGGCGGGCCGCTCGCTGTAATCGCGGATGAGAAAGTCGCCTACCGCCTGCCCGAACGCCGGTGGCTTGACTTCCACGCCGGACTGGGAGTCGACCTTGACGTCCATCTCCACAAGATCCGAAAGCCGCGGCTTGCCCGGCGCAACTCGAACAAACAGCTTCACCGGGCCTTTCTCGGCGGTACGCTCGATCGCGTCTGCCGCTGCTGAAGTCCCGGATCCATCCTTTGGACGTACCCCTCCACAACCAGCGAGCAGGGCCATGCCGCTCAGTAAGCAAGTCAATGTCGCTACTCTTGCCCACCCGCGGTGGCAGAGCTTGGCTGCGTGAAGCATGATTCGGCTGTTTGCTCTCGCGATCATCGTTGCCGCTCTCGCATGCGGAAGAACTTCTGCAAGCTGACGGCGTAAGGTTGATCGGTACGAATTTCCAGGCGATCAACACTGGCGCGACGGAGCCAGCCCGCCAGTTGTTGTTCCCGCTTTTGCGCGGCCCTGGCAAAGAGTGCCCGCACCTGAGGGTGGCGGGTGTCCAGTTCGAGCAGCTCGTCGGTTTCCGCGTCGCGGAGCGTCAGGAAGCCGACGTCCGGGAGGCTCGATTCGCGGGGGTCACTCATTGTCACGGCCACGCAGTCGTGCCGCTGGTTAGCGATCGCCAGGGCCCGTGAACAATCGGGACCCAAAAAATCGCTCATCACAAAAACGACGCATCGCCGCCGCTGAACTCTTCCCAGGAAATCAAGCGCCTTGGAGATATCTGTCTGTGCCTTGACCGGCTCGGTGGCCAGCAACTCGCGGATCAGCCGCAGCACGTTGGCCCGTCCCTTGCGAGGGGGAATGTACTTCACCACGTCATCGGTAAAGAACAGGAGACCGACCTTGTCGTGATTTCGCAGCGCGGTGAACATCAACACCGCCGCCACTTCCACGGCCGTCTCCATCTTGCTCAGGCGGTATGAGCCGAACGATCCAGAGGCCGAGATATCGACGGCCAGGATCACAGTGAGTTCGCGTTCCTCGCAGAACGTTTTCACAAACGGTGTCCCCGTCCGCGCGGTGACGTTCCAGTCAATGCTCCGGATCTCATCGCCGGGAACATATTCGCGCACGGCGTCAAATTCCATCCCGCGTCCCTTGAACACGCTGAGGTATTCACCGGCCAGCAGGTCATTCACCTGCCGGCGCACGACGATCTGAATTCGTCGAACTTCTTTCAAGACATCTTCAAGCTGTCGCTTAGGCATCGATGATCACTTCAAGGGACAGGGACCGATTCAAGCACCTTGCGCACCACATCGTCGGCCGTGGTCTCTTCGGCCTCGGCCTCGTAGGTCAGAAGCACGCGGTGCCTGAGGATGTCAAGCGCCACGTCCTTCACGTCCTGCGGCGTGACATACGCGCGGCCGACAAGAAACGCATTAGCACGAGCCGCCAGGCAGAGATTGATCGAAGCCCGTGGCGATGCGCCATACTCGATCAGCGGTTTAAGGTCGTTCAGACGGTACTTTTCGGGATTCCGGGTTGCCGAGACAATGTCCAGCACGTAATCCTTCACTTTGTCATCCAGGTAGATCGAGGCCGCCGTCTGCTTCATGTCGGCGAGTTGCGTCGGATCGAGGACGGGCTGAATCTCGCGCCGCAGGCCGTCAAGGGCGACATCCACGACCTTGCGTTCCTCGCTCGTGCTCGGGTAGCCGACCACCACCTTGAGCATGAACCGGTCAACCTGAGCTTCGGGAAGCGGGTAGGTTCCCTCCTGCTCGATCGGGTTTTGCGTGGCCAGAACGAGAAACGGTTCGTCGAGTGTGAACGACTCATCGCCAATGGTGACCTGATGTTCCTGCATCGCTTCAAGCAAGGCCGACTGGACCTTGGAGGGTGCCCGGTTGATCTCATCCGCCAGGATCAGGTTCGCGAAGATCGGTCCCTTGCGAGTACTGAACGCCCCTTCCCGGGGATTGTAAATCAACGTGCCGATCAGGTCGGCGGGCAGCAGGTCCGGCGTGAACTGGATGCGGTTGAACTTGCAGTGAATCGCGGCCGCCAGAGCCTTGATGGCGGTCGTCTTGGCCAGGCCGGGAACACCCTCGAGCAGGACGTGTCCCCCGGTTAGCAATGCGATCAATAGCCGCGAAAGCATGTGGTCCTGACCGATCAGGACCTTCCGAACCTCCGTCTTCACCCGTTCAATCTGGTCCGAGTACTGGAGAACCTGATCCTTGATCTTCTGAATGTCAACGCTCATACGCTCCGCTCTATCCTCCCGCCTTCGCCTTTTGCCCGTGAGCCCGGCGCCGATGCTCGACTCGCCCGTGCGCAATGGCTCCGGTGACCGAACCAACCGGTGGCTCGGCCGTGAAACTGATTCCATTAAGATAAAGCGAGACGATCCTAGTTACGCAAGTCCGATCGCAGATGTTCGCTGTCTCCACGTCGCCGAGATTGGCTCGGCGCCGCATTAATAGCATGCGTGCTCGTGTCCATGGCTGGCTTGAATCCGGGGCTATGCTTCGAGCGGTAGTGATCGATGCATTCGAGATGCCCGGAATTGGGCTAGAGGTCGAGTCCTGGCGGCAAAGCGATTCAGCGGGTTTTGGCTTGCGGTTCCAGGCGGCAGAAACGATCCGGTCGAGGGCGGATCATGCTGAACGTCTGGACGGCAAATGTCTAGAAATGTCTAGGTTTGCGGCTGGGCCAGCAGAGAATGTCTAGGTTTGCGGCTGGGCCAGCAGAAAACAATGTGCACGCGATCAGTATTCGCGCAAACGAGCTGAGTTGATCGTAACAAATTACTGCTATAAGACTTGCAGTTTCGCCCGAGCGAGTCCAGGCGACCGACTTCGAACCAGCCGACGTGAGCCAGTGGTTCAGTCAGTCGATCACCAATTGCTCGCGGTGGAAGCCCACACCCTTGGAGACTCACGGGGAGGGGTCTTGGGGGATCGGAGTCCGGGGTTCAAAACGGAAGTTCGGAGTCATTGGAATCCCAGGTGGGCTCCGGGGCCGGTGGGTCCAGGAGTTCGTGGAGGGCTTTCTGGAGTGCCTCACAGTGCGCAGCGAGGTCCGGATGGGCGGTTGCGACGGTGTCGAGCGAGTCGGTGAAACGTTGGATCACCGGGTCGACAAGCGCTCCCGCAACAGAGGCGTCAGAGCCCTGGAGAATCTCGCGGAGGTTGCCGAAGTCGCGATCGAGCTGGTCGATGAGACGTTGCGCCCTGGAGTTCATGGCTTCTCGGTCGCCACCGCCGCGCAGGTCCACGATGATCTCGGCGAGCCGGCAGCCGATACCGAACACCCGGACACCCAGCGGCAGGCCAGTGGTCTCACCCATGGAAAAACTGCGTGACCAACCAGCGCCGGAACCCTCCTCGGTGAGCGAGTGGTCCGGTATCCCGAGACTCTTGCGCTCGGAACTCTCCGCATTGAAACGCCTGTTATAATCGTCCCAGCGGCTCCGCTCTTGCTCCCACTCCTCGCGCGCTTCGCAGTGAATATCGAACGCGAATTCATCGTCCATGCCGCTGCCGTCGAGATGCCAGAACGTCGGCCCGGGCATTTCCGCCATCATCTGGCAGCAGGGGCAGTCGGGGTCAATCACCGCATCGCGGCCGGACACACCTTCGGGCAGCCGGGCGCGTTCCCGGTCGATGACCGAACGCGGAGTCCGACCATGGAGTTCGCGATCGGGCGAATCGAGCCAGACTTCGCGGAGGCTTTCCAATCGGGGGATCTCGCTCGCGAGGAAGTCGCCGACAGTGAGCAATCCGGGCCGATGCTCAACCTTGGGCGATTGCGCCAGCTCGGTGAGCTGGTCCCAGCAGGACCACAGCAGATGGCGAACGAGTTCGTAATACTCGACCAGCTCATGCGTACCGAAGCCCCCGTGCCGGAAGGCATGGGACGTTTCGGCAAGGCCGCGCGGGCATTCGTCCAGGCACGACCATTGTTCGCAGCGGTCCTGAAGGTCCCATGTGAGGTGGCCATGCCGCTCGAGCGCGACCTCGCGCGGGCAGGCTCCCCCGAGGTCGTCGCGCGGCGTCAGCAACCATGCTTCGTGAATCTGCTTCAGCGTGTCGTAAAAGGGGCTGGCGTAACGCTCCTGGCCGGGCCAGGTCCTGGGTGTGATCTCTTCCTCGGTCAGCCGGCTGGCATCGATCTCGTCGGCTACAAGGCCCGATCCGTCCGCCAGGCGTCTGCGCGTCCTGGGTCCATTGGGCGCGAACCGCGGCGGCAATCTCGTCGCGCCGAGCGAACGCGGCAAAGGACTCGCGCGCGATGAACTCCAGCATGGGCCGCCCATAGAACACCTGGCGGGCGTCCCGACTCGGTTTGGCTGCTCGCTCGCGGCGCCGATTCTCGGCCACATGCTCCCATTCGTCGCCATCGCTCAAGAAAAGCCAATCGCCGGCCAGGTGGTACCGTAGACAGGTCTCCGTGCAGCATTGACCGTCGTGATACCAGACGGTTCCTTCTGGCTCGGGGTAGGAATAGGTCGAATCCACGACGACCAGCCGTGCCAGCAGGTCGATGACGACCAGCCCCGCATCGTACGGCTCGGCGCACTGTCCCGGCGACAGGTTCCCGAAGAAGCGATATTGCCGGCGCGGTTTCGCGAATCGCCCGGTCGCGGTCTCCAGTTCCTCCATCGTGACCGGGTCTGCACTGAGCGCCGCGACCGCGCGATCGGCGCAGCTTGCATGAATCGTCCCGGTCCAGTCGCATACCGCCTCTCGAACGACCAGGCGAACTTCGCTCATGGTGATTCCTTCCCAGCAGAGAGCCGTGCGGGCCAGGTGGGCGTTCGCCCACGACGTGAACGCCTTCCGCCAGTTGATGATGTCCTGAAGGGATTCATCATACCAGCAGCCAATCGCGTCGCCACGAGTTCCCGCTCTGTCAGGGTGCGGACGAAACACGGCAACATGGCCGCGTTCTTTTCCCGAAATCTTGGCCCTCCTCCGCCGGAACAAAGGCAACGCTCACGGAGCAGCCACTCGCTCCGGGCCATAAGCGACTGAAAAGGGCCATCCTCGTTCTGAATTCCGAGCAAGGTGGATGGCCCCGTTTTGCCGCCCCGTGGCGGTGGTAATGAACAGAAGAACTCAAGAACTGAACAAAGCGAAACGACGGAAGGGACCCCCAATAGAACAGAGGCCAGGTCTCAGGAAGGATGTAGGTAAGGAGTCGTGCAAAACGCACACATAGCCGATGAGAACCGGCGGAGAAGGCCGTGCGTAACAGAACGCCCTTTATGTAACGCCATTCCAAGGCAGGGGTCAAGCGGCGAATTAGGGCAGGGGACGACCGGGGTCGTCCGGACAATCGTTAATGGGTGTTCACCAGCTCCGGTCGGGATCATCGACGGCGACGATGTCGGTTTCGATGAAGCAGTAGCGGCTCTCGGCGATCCAGTTGGCCATGTACCTATGTCCGGCCTCGGTTCTGTTTGTACGAACCCGAATCCTGACAAGATCTGTTAACCAGCATTCTCCGTTAGCCAGCGATACTCCTTGCGGAACCATGAACGTCCGAGCTGTTTCCGAAGCTGATTGACCGTGAGGTTATGACACTTGCCCAGTGCGCCGAGTGCTGCCGCAGGGGCAGAGGTGCTTGTTGGCGACCCTCTTTTTCAGCGAGGTGAGCCGTACCATTTCCATGGCCGCGGATTCCGACTTAACTCTGAAGATATCTGCATAGTCTTGGCAGATGCCGCGGAACCCGTGCGATAGTTCCCCAAATGGGAGCTTTCCGTACTTCTCGCGGAGCGAGAATCCGTAGAGGTAAGGCACCAAGCAGTGTTCCGCGAAAGTCGGAAGTGTTGGGGAGGCTGCGATGGTCAGTCGCAGCCTGGTAGGAGAGCCAAGACAGAGTGTGCCATCCGGATTCGTGTGAAAAGTCTTGGGAATTCTCCCGGCTGTTTCTTGGACGGCTGGGAGCTCGGCGGGGAAGCCTCCGGGGATCGTTATCTGGATCTCGTATGAGTCGTTGATCCGCTCAGAACTGGGTGAGTCCGCCGAAAACGTGAACGTGCCGGTGAGCCTCAAAGTGCTGTCCACTACGGGCAGCACACGGAGGCCCGGCTGGTCGCGTAGCAAGTCTCCTAGTCGTAAGATTTGATACCGCCACCGAGGGGACGGGTTAACCATCACGTTGCCAAGGTCGTGGACCTGCTGGGATGTGAATAATTGGACTGGCCTTAGCTTCTGCGGGAATGGAGGTAGCGGACGTGGCTCCCAGTTTAGTGAGTTGCATCTCGGTCAAATCGAGTTTAAAGAGCTTCCGGACTTCGGTCGCGACATTTCCCCTCTGGAGGGTCTCTGACAAGTTCGCCAGGTCGGATTTGAGCGTGCTATGCCAGACCCAGAAGTTATCTTCGTATCGGCGGTCCGCTGCCCAACGATCGGCGAAATCTTCGCTGGGATTGACAGGGTTTGGGATGCGAGGCTTGGAGGCGATCACGAACTGCGGCATGCGGGCGACGATATGCTCAACGGCGTTTTTGACGGTCCGCTCGCCCTGATAGGACCTGGCCGCGAGAATCGTGATGATCATCGAGATCGGCGCCCACTCGGGGTTGTCCTTGAACACGACGTCCCTGTGTCGTTTCAGGATCTGAATAGCCTGCTGGAGAGGAGTTTTCCACCTATAGGTTGGGACTTCGTCGATCGACCGGTACTCCTTCGTGGCAATCAAATCCGCCATCCGAGCCAAAGCAGCCGGACTGTGCACTGGTCTTCGAACCAGCCCCCGAGCCCTCGCGGGTTGCTGCCAAACCAATCGGCGCCGATCTGTTCATACTTTGGGTGCCGCTTGTCGGTGATCGCGACGGACGTGGCTGCCAGACGTGGGTCAACCCCGAGAGTGTGCATGGTCTGGATGAAGGCTAAGTCTTCGGGCACGCAAGGCAGAATATCCATGTGGAACAGGACGTCATCGGCATAGTCAAGCCTCCAGCACCGATTGCCTTCGTCCACCGGCTTCTGGATACCATACCGCTTGGCATACGACTCGATCTCACTGCCGAGGAGGTGCTTAAGTTGTTTCTGCGTCACGTGGCTCTTTGAGAGATTCATCTCGCACACGAGATCGAGGTCGTATTCTTCTTTTTTCAGCATCGGCCAGTTGACGGTGCCATAGCGGAACGACCCTTGAGGACACACCTGGGGGTTGAAACCAGCGACCATCGATTCCTGGCGGTGCAGCCACTCCCCGAGAGAGTTGTATCGATCGGTGGCTTTCTCGTAGTAGGACGGTGGGACCTCTAAGCCGTCGGCAATCGCTTCCAAGAGGTCATTCGTTTTGTCGGTCATCTTGAGCATAATTTAAGTCTTTATGAAATGGTGAGAGCATGGATGAATCCGCCGCGATGGTTCACCTGGTCGTAGATCCTCCACGGCGCGTTGGCCTTGGGCATTCGGATGCGGCCGAGTTCGACCGCAACCGAGACTGAAGCGGCCGGGAAGATATGAATGGGCGTCGTTTGGCCATGTCTCACTTTGATCAGATCCAGGAGGGACCTCATCGTCGATCGGAACTCGGCCAATTGGTCGCGTGATTTTGTGAAGTCATTGTGCGGCGTCGGGATGGTGACCGTCCAAATGTTGGCGTCTGGAATGATGGCGGTAATCCGCTCATCGGTGATCGTTGGCGCTCAAGGAAAGCACTAAGGTTGGTGAACCGCCTGTGCGAGTGGACGCATGGACTTGAAGGTTCTGAGGCTTCGGGTGCAAGGGCCAGTGCCAGGTTTGAGGCTCACGGTGTCGCTGGAAGACCTCTGCTTCGGGTATGTCGGTCAGTAGGGAGCCTAGAAGGATGAGCAACGGCTGGGGTGCCAGAGCAAAGATCGAGAGGTGTTTGATGTCTCCGGTCGCGAGTCGTTCCCCTACTCGCTTATGAAAATGTCTTTTGAGATTCTCGGCCTCAGTGTCCCAGAACGCTTGGTCGCGATCTTGCCATGCGCTGTTGGCCATTCCGAGCATGATCGGCTTATCGTCAGCGGGATAGCGCTCGGGAAACAGGGCTGCGGCAGCATCGGCATATTTCAATGGAGAGCTGTGCTCCCCGATGTTCGCCCCGAAGAGGAGGATATGGCTCTTCATTCGCGGATCGATGCCGGTGACCAGCTCGATGCGTCGCTCGTGTTCCGCCTTCCACGCCTGAAGTAGGGATACGGAGTAGCGACCACCGTCCTTGTCCTGGTCGATTTTCTCGTGGCACTCGTGACATACGAGAAAAAGGTTATCCAGATCGTTGAGCTTCTCCTTCGGAATGCTTTTGTGGCCACGAGGGCCACCGCTGCTGAAGGCGTAGAGTACTGCGCCTTCTGACCGATGTTGACCTGTTCTTGAGTGACCGAAGACTTCCAGAGGGATTTGTTACACCCGGCGAACTCACACCTTCCTGCTGCTTTCCCCCAGAGCATCCGTTGCACTGAGGGATTCACGTATCTGGTCATCTCGCACGGATAATCGGCTGGCTCGGTCAGTACGTGTCGAGTGCCGGTATTAGTCGCTGTTCGCATCCGTTTCGTCAGTTTCACCGTCTATCCTTCGTCGCATCGGCACTGGAATGAGGAGCTTCCGCTGGTTCATCGTCGCACCTAAACCGTCCAAGCGGCACAGAAGCGCGGGCAAGCTCGATTGTTCTGCACATATTACAAAAGACCGTCTAAGTCAACAAGAGAAACTTGACACATTTCACAGTGTTTGTATTACAAACAGTTTGCAGGGTTGACATCACGGGTTCGGCGTCGTATGGTTAGCCCAATTGGCTTATGTAAACTCCGCGGGGGCGACCTGAGTGATTGACCACAAAGGGTTCTATGAGGAGGTAGGCCGGCGAATCAGGGATGCCCGGAAACGCCGCAATCCAAAAATGACGCAGCAGGGGCTTGCAAATCTGGTTTCGCTCACTGCGCACATCCATAACGAACGTCGAGAAAGGGCGCCAGAAATTCCTGTTGCACACGTTGGCCGAAATCGCGAAGGCTCTGCATGTCGAACCAGCGAGCCTTCTGCCAAGGTTTGAAACTGAGCCGGAGCGAGAATTGGAGGATGCCTTGAAGAATCGGCCACGATCGGAAAAACAGTGGGTAACATCCGCTGTAAATGCAGTACGCGATGGGAGAAACGGCGATGGTGCGTAGAAAACACATCCGATTGGTCGTCGAGAATCTGCTGGCCCAACACCGCGTGCGGTCCGTTCCGGTACCGGTGGCAGCGATCGCCAACACTCTTGGGGTAAGAGTTCAGCATGAGCTTGCCGAGAATGATCTGTCCGGGTTTCTGTACCGGGATCGAAAACGAAGGCTTGCGATTATCGGAGTAAATGCCGGCCATTCTGCGAATCGCCAATTATTCACCACTGCACATGAGCTTGGTCATTTTCTGCTTCACGATTTCGACGAGGTTCACGTGGATCGTCAAATGAAGGTTTGGCTTAGGAGCGAGGCTTCCAGCGAGGGAACCGATGTAGAAGAAAAAGAGGCTAACTTGTTCGCTGCGGAACTCTTGATGCCCGTCCGTTTCCTGGCTAAGGATGTGGAGAAGATGGGGACGTTTGATCTCGGCGACGCAGATGCTCTGGTAGATTTGGCAGAGAAGTACGGAGTGAGCACTCAGGCAATGACCTTTAGGCTTGCGTATTTAGGATATGTGCATTTGTAACTTCCGATGCAGGGGTCACGTGATCTCAACGTCCTCATCGAGATTCAGATCTCTTAGGGCACTTCTTATCTTATCCAGTTGAGCTTTTGTCTGCTGCTCGTCCTTCTCAGCGGGGACTTGGACTTCGACCCGAAGGCTCAACCCAACAACGGAGGCGAACGGGGAAACGACCTTCGTGTAGAAGTTCATCCACTTCTGATAGGGGATCATTCCGCTCCAGCGTAGGACCTTCGACCCGCCGTCCTTGTCGTCGCCGTTTTTACCGTTGGGCTTTTTGGCTTGGACGCGGATCTGTGCCTGTGCCTCAGTCTCACCACACCGAGCGGTCACCACGTAGATACCCAATGCTTCGCCAACGGTAACCTGCCCATCCTGGCCAACGGTACAACCCGGCGCTGACCACGACGGGTTCTCAACCGCGAATAGGTGTCCATACTGGTCATTGCCTTTGACGGTGAAGCTGGCGTGCTCGTTGGGATGAAGATCAACCCGGTCAGGGTGGATGGCCAGCCGGTGGAGGCGTGGCGGTTCGAGGAGCTTTTGGGCGTCCTCGGCTTTGAGAATGACCACGTCCTCGCTGATCTCGACTTCGTGCTCGCCCATGGCTTCGCCGAACCGTTCGAGGACGGTGCGAGTCCCTTCTTTCCTGGCGTAGCCTATCTGCTTGGCGCTGACGCCATCAGCGATCGTCTGCTTGATTGAATCCGGGTCCATCAGTCGCGGCAGGGCAGGGGAAGCAAAGAACGCATCACGGACGGCCTTGGTTGACCATTCGGTCAGGGCCGGGGGCCAGAAACGGACGAGCCGCGCGGAACCGACCTTGTCGGTGATCTCGTCGTCCTTGCGAAGCGTGTTTACAATCAGGTCGGGCAGCGTCGGGGCCATGCTCGAATTGATCTGGCCCATGTCGGTGTCCTTGATGGCGTTGCTCTTGTTGAGCAGGAAGACGTGCCGGTACGACCGCCAGACGGATTCTCGCAGGTCCCTTTTCGCGTTGCCTAGACTGAGGGCAAGAGCCCGCTTCTGGGCGTCCTCCAATTGCCCGATCGTGTCGTCGTCGTCGTTGATGTCCTCCCAGGCAAGAAGATCGCGGGCCGCGTTCGTGATGGCTGTCGCCGAATCGGGGACCGCGAAGAGCAGGCTTGATTTGAACGTCCTACCCGATCCTCCACACTCCTTGACGAAGGACTCGATGAGGGTTTTCGTCCCGGCCTCGCTCGCTAACCTGTCGAGCCCCATGACGGCGAGCGTTAGTTGTGGCCGGTCAGGAATGTCGTTGGAGCGTTCGGGGAAGAACCGGCGGTCGAGAAACTTCGGCCCTTCGCGGAAAAGATCCTCGGTCGTCTTGCGGACTCGGGCCTCGATCACCTTAGGAGCGACCGCACCCCGGCGGCTGACGAGGATCTGGTTGAGATTTGGCCTAAGCCCGAACCGGTAGCGATTTCGGTCCCAGTGTAAGTAGTAGCAGGCCCCGCTGAGCCCTTCGAGCACCGTCTCGACATCGGCCAGGTTGATGTCCGGGTTGCCAACGGCGGCTCGAATCTCAGGCAATGAGGCTTCGGCCTTGTTCTGGCTCTGCCCGCCGTTGGATTCCATGAAGATGGCAGTCGCGACCTTCTGGTGGAGCCTGTTTTTTCGGATCGACTCGCTGGCTTCCTTGTCGAGCTTCTTCGCGTGCGTGTCCTTCTTTCCGGCGATGTCGGTCGTCACGGGGACCGAAAGTTGGTCCGTCCCGAGCTGCTCAAACACCGCGTCGCGGAACGTCTGGTCATCAAACGGGGCGGAGCCGAGTGTAATAAGCGGTTCGCTTGACGCCTTCTGGTGTTCCTCGCGGTATGCCCAGGAGACCCAGAGAGCGAGCAAACGGAGAATCCCCCGTGTTCGCTGGAACCGGGGCAAGCTTTGCCATTTGCGTTCAAAGACCGAGATCACGCTCGGGTGGAAAGGATAGCAGGACTTGAAAAGGTCCACGGCCGCGTCACCCCCGAGGTTGCTGACCTCAGTGGCGTGCTCTCGCGCCCACTCCGCATAAGCGGCTGCGGTCCGCTGCATGTCGTCGGAGAGACCATGCCACTCGAAGAGGCGGCGGCGGATGATCTCTGTAACCTCGACGTCGGACGACATGCTGATGGCCTTGCCAACCCGGTCGAGCATTTTCTTGTACGAATCATAGTCGCGTTGGTCCTCGGGATTCATTTCCAGTTCGGAAGCCGGGATAGAGACGCAAAGGACGACGTGATCCTGAGCCCTGGCTTCCTCGGAGAGGCTTTGGAGAAAGTCATAGAGCTGCGACGCGAGGCCGGTTTTGCGGGCCTTGCTCACGTAGTTGAGCAGCTCGTCCATGAGGATGAGGGATGGTTCCTTGGGGAGCATTTTGCGGATAACGTCGCCAGCGGGAGCGATGCCTTGCTCGTCATGCTTGGCCACGGCGGCGAATGATTTCTCACCACCAAGCTGCCAGGCGATCTCTCCCCACGGGGTCTTACGGTGGGGTTCTCCATCACCTCCCCGGCCGTCAATGACGTCGAACTCGGTTCCGACGAAGACGGCGACGTTGGCTTTGGGGACGGTGCTGATCTGGGCTCGCGTGAGAACCGTGTCTACTCCGCGCCAATTCTTCGCTTTGTCTCCTCCCTGTGCCAAGTGGTAAACGGCCGTGAGTGAGTGCGTTTTGCCTCCGCCGAACTGCGTTGCCATGTTGAAGACGGCAGAGGTCTCGAGCTTGATTCCGGAAAGCCTTCGCACGACCTGGGCGGAGAGGTCGAGAAGGCTCCTGGTCATGTAGGTACGCTCGAAGAACCGCTCGGGATTGACGTAATCCTCGTGCGCACGCTTGTCGCGGATGTGGTCGAGATGGACGGCGAATTCCGAGGCGTCCAAGGGGCGGTTTTCCCGCAGGTCTTCGCGGGGCGTGACTGCCTGATACCAGGGTTTGAGTTTTGCCATTGTTCCCATAAGCCTCCGAGATACCTGAGTTTCTTCAATTGCGCAACAGAAGCTTACAGCCCCAAGCTCTTCTTCCGAGCAAGGACGCCGTCGACCCATCGCTTCTCGTCGATACCAGGCGGGTAAAGGGCGGAGAGGGATTGGGCCAGCTTCCAGAACCGGGCGTCCTTGCCGATCCCTTCCTCAACGAGGAATCGCTTGAGGCGCCTCGCCGCGTCCGGCGGCGAACAGGATCATGGCCTGGTGAACTCGGTCGAGGACGGTCGAGCCGGGCGGTGGGGCCTTGAGTTCGGGCTTGTCGGTGTTTATGTCGGCGTCGACCTCCTTGAGCACCTCGAAGAGGGTGAGCTGGGTGTCCTTCTTCTTGGGCTTCTTTTTCGTGGTCGGCGCATCGACAGCCTCTTTGCCGAAGAGGTATTTCGTGCGCTCGGCCACGGGCAGGAGGCGGGCCTTGTCGCCCTTCACTTCGACGATGCTCGGGCTCTTGTCCAGGTGGATGCCGAGCCCCTGGGCGATCTTCCGGGCGGCATCGAATTCCAGCACGAAGCCGCTGGTCTTGGCGGCTTTTCACCCTCTTCGTTGTCCTCGTCGGCATCTTCTTCTGTAGCCTCTGCGGTCGATCCGTTCCCATTGGTGTCCGAAGACGCGGCGTTCAGGGTCCAGAGCCACATGGCTGTGAGGCGTGCGTCGGGTTCGAGACCGGCGGCGTCGGCATCCTTGAAAATCATCGACAGGGCTTCGTTCGAGACGGCGGCCCAGACGTGCTCCAGGTATTCGCGGAGCGGGACAACATCGCCGTTAACCTTTTCGACCCGGCTGTAGCGGCTGAAGATTTCGAGGGCAGGTCCGAGGCAGGCGAAAATGGCGTCCGCGCCAACGACGCCTTCTTGAGCGAGCCGCGGCATCCAGTCGTGGATACGCGGTGGTAGTGCGGCCAGGATGTCGCGCCAGTCGCCGATTTCTTTATCCAAAAGAGTGCCTTCCTCGTTCTCACGAGGTCTGCACACAATGTGGACGGATGACGCCAGGGTTGCTGAATCTTGTGCTGAAGCCGCGTTCCCATCTCTGTGTCGATTGGCCATGAGGCCGTGACAATCCAGCCCGAGCCAATAAGTGCAGCAATCATTGCTTCCCATGCAGGAGTGTCTTTGCTTGCAAATACGAAGACTCCAATGCCGGATGGTTTAGTGACTCGCCTTGACTCGGAGCAGGCGAGTGCCATCTGAGATTCAAACCACTCCTTTGTTTTGTTGCGATACATCGCGGCTCGATGAGAAAGCTGAACAATTTCATTTTCCTTGGGTGTCAGTGCATCTCCAAAGAGGACGGGGTGTCTGGTTTTCAGTGACTGAGATATCCACGAGTAAAAAGAAGTCCGAAAGGTCAGCGTATGGAACGGCGACGTAGTAAGGAGGGTCGGTCATAACCCCTTCAGCCGAGTCGTCCGGCAGAGAATGTCTTGTGGCAGACGCCTGAACGGCATGGCCTGACTCTTTATTGACTGAGCAATGCTCAAGAACGTTGATAATCCACTCGAACATGCTCTCTAGACTACGAGTAGCTGAACAAAATGGATTTGCCTCGCAGTGAATCCCAGACCATCGGCAATGCTTGACGTCCGAATGTATTGCTAATCTTCTCACCAACGTTTTGCCATCGAGCAAGCGACGAATTGCCATCGGCCATTCGGCCCATGACAAGAGCAAGGCAGCATTCAACAGCTTCGGCTAATCCTTTTTCAGAAACCTCAGAGAAGGTGCGGCTTATGGATCGCCTTCGAGAGAGTGAGGAGAACTAGGATCTGTCGCGGGTTAAATGCGTCGCCCCACGATGTGATGCCATAGAGGACCACGTTGAAGAAGCCTCGTAAATGGTTTAGCTCTCCGCAGGGAATCCTGGGGTCACTCTCGGTTGCGGTTTTGAGTAGGCGTCAAGAGCCTTCATGGCTTTCAGATACGCTTGGAGGTCTGCTGACGATGGATTACAGTACTCGCGTCCTGTACGCTCATCGTGAACACTAACAACGCATAGAAGACGACTGTCTGCGGCCCCACCTCGTCTGGCGGAAAGTTGACTCCGAACGCTTTCGACGGATGTGGTATATCCGGTAACAGGGCATGTTGCGGCTCCTCCGGACGAAGTGCCTGATTCAACCTCGCTCTCGCAGCTCTGGTTCTAAGACCTTCAAGGAGGGGATATCGCACTTGCTTCGTTGAGCCGTCGGCGAACTGGTGGCTAACCTTTTCTGTCTTAACGTTGCCGTGGCTATCGCGAACCCATCGCAGGGCACGCCTCCTGTTGGAACGCTTCGCCAGCCACATCGAACGGATGAGAGGAACTTCAACGGCAGTGTCACCCTCACCTGGAGCCTCTGAAAGGATTGTCCGTGCCCAGAGGTAAGCTATGGGCATCGACCCATCGTCGTTGTTTGGGATAGAACTCGGCCAGTTCCTTCTCTGCTTCTGCCTTGATCCATTCGCCCCATTTGCGGACCTCATGGCGAGCTTTGGCCGTATTTGGGGATGTATTCGAGGACAACCTTGTTGAGCAGTACGGGAATCGGGTTTAGGTCGCTGGCGAAGGCGTCCGCGCCCACGCGCAGGGCTTCGAGCGGGATGGAGCCACCACCGGCAAACGGGTCCACGACGAGCGGCCGGGTGCCGGGCGCGCCGCCAAGCGCCTCGTGGGCGGCCTGGGTGAGAGCGCGGCTGGTGTCGAGGTAGGCTGGGACGGTGGAGTTGTCCCAGTTGGCGAAGTCGGCGATGAAGTCGAGCAGAGCCTGGCGAAGCGCGTGATTGTCGTCCAGCAGCGTTGTGGTTTCTGCTGGACCTTGAGGAATCGTGTGAAACTCTCGGTTCCCTGGAGCTTGCCCTGGTCAGCCGCCCACGTCCTCATGAGCCTTCGCGCCGTTTTCCGGAAAGCGTTCGGACAGAGCGGGTCCGCCGGGTCGGGCCAGAGCGCCGCACAGATGACCGCGCGGCAAGCCGCGAGGGGACGCCGCGCCCACCAGATGTGCAGCGTGGAGATGTGACCGTGCCGGATCGATTTTTCGCGCACGGGCGTGGGCGAGATGCGGGCGATGGGCAGGTCGACTTCGATGAGCCGTTTCGGATAAGCAGGAGGCGGGTTACTCATGGCTGCCTGCTTCCTTCACGGCACTCGGCTTGACCTTGTACTGCTCGACCTTCGTCACCGGCTGCCAGTCAAGCCGGGCCGGATCTCGAATGGTGTTCAGCTCAGGCGTTGAGCCACAGTTGAAGACGGCGTAGAGCCAGAAATCGCTCTTGAGCCGCTCGGCGGCCTTGTACTCGTTGGCGCTCAGGAAGATTTCCCCGACGCCGGCCCGGCCCTTCACCTCGATGAAGCGGACCTCGATGAACGTCTTCGCGTCTTCGGGGTGAGGTTTCCGCGAGATCAGGTCAAACCCCCGGTTATCGGCCTCGACGCTCTCGACCACGAATCCCCGGGCTTCCTCGTGCTCTGTGGCGATCTTGACCGCGCATTTTTCAATTTCTTCGTCGCGGACCATCGGGGCGATCTGCGGCGTCTGCCGCTCGGGGTGGGGCAGAACCATCGCCCGTCCGATGTGGGTAATGTCCCCGATCGTGCAGTGCCGCTCCTGGTCGAGTTCCTTGCGGCGTGATTCGAGACGATTATTGAGTTCGTCCAGGTGCTGCTCGGCCTGGGCAATCAATCCTTCGAGCCCCTGGACCGTTTTTCCTTCGAGACGGCGGCTCTCGTATTCGGCATATTGAAGATTAGCCCGGTCGATCAGGGCGTTCAGGCTGATTTCGACATGCCGAGCGACTTTCTCAATTTCGATAGCTCGCTGCCCGGCCTGCTCCGCAAGCCAGGGGCTGAGTGCCTCCTGGAAGAGGTATTGCTCGACCCTGACCCGGTCCGGCTGGGGGAGGATCTCGGGCGGGACCGGCTTGGCGTCCTTCGGGGCGGGGTTGATGTCATGGAAGACGGTAGGCTGCCTGAGAGTCATCTGGCTCGATGGCGTCCGTTTCGACCACGAAAAGCCGGCGGTGGAGCGTCCGTCCGCGCCCATCCTTGACTGAGGCCGCGAAGACGTCGAGAACGCTTGGGGCTTTTCTTTGGATGTCGTAGAAGATTGCCCCGCGCTTGAGGTCGTCGTGGACCCGGTCGATAGCCGCATCCCGAACCGTCTCAAAGAGCGGGTGCCCTGGGGTAACCCATTCGAGCGTCGGGTCTTTCTTGAGGTATTCCTTGTCGAAAACGACCCGCCCGTATTCCCGGCCGAGTTTGCCGAACCGGTGCTCCAGCGCGTTCCCTCGCTGAATCAGCGTGCGTGGGATTTTCCCGACTCGGTAGATGTTACTGTCCTTGCCTACTTCCTGGGGGTGAATGCCAGTTTCCGGGGCGGCAACGACGAAGAAATCCTTGATGGCCTCGGGCACGAGGCGGCCTTCCTTGGCCTCGACGCTCTTGCCAACGATCGCAGAGAGGTTCAGTTCTCTCTTCGCGAGCCCCTCTAGGGCGGATTGCGTGATCTCACGGAATCGTGTCGGGTCGATTTCGCGGACGATGCGGTCGGTGATGGCGTGCTCGTTGGTCCGCCGTGCATAGAGGTCCCGAAAGAGCTTCTCCAGGAGGTTGGCGGGGAAAACCTCGCCGACCACGTCGAAGACCTGGTCGGTTCCCGAGCTCGTTGCGGATCTCGCGCAGGCGCTCCAGGAGCTTCTGGAGCACGCGGCCCTCGCGGGTGTTGCGGGCCACGAAATTGAAAATGATGCAGTCATGCTCCTGCCCGTAGCGGTGGATGCGGCCAACCCGTTGCTCAAGCCGGACGGGGTTCCACGGGATGTCGTAGTTGATCATCTGCGAGCAGAATTGAAGGTTGATCCCTTCGCCGGCGGCTTCGGTGGCGACGAGCACCTGGGCGGACTCGCGGAACTCCCGCTCGGCATAGATGCGGCTCCCCGGCGTGTCGCGGTCGCCGATCTTCATGCCACCGTGGATCTGGGTGACGGTGAGGCCCCACTCCCGGAGCTTGCCGTAGGGGCGGCCGTCCTTGCCGTCGCCGACGAGGAAGTCGAGCGAGTCCTTATGCTCGGTGAATAGCAGAAGCTTCTTCGTCGGGTCAGAGAGGAAGCCTGGTCCTTGAGAACGCTCTTCAGCTTGGTGAGTTTTGACTCGATTTCCCGTTTTTCAAGAATGCGGGCCTGGTCGATGAGCCTGGTCAAGCTGGCGATTTCGATCCGGAGGGCGGCCGGGTCCACCGAAGCCACCACGTCTTCGAGCTGGGCGATGATCTCCTGTTGTTCGTCTTCGGGCGCTCGTCGAAGTCGTCGGGGACCCGTGCCTCGATCTGCTGCTTGCGGTAGGCTTCGGGATCAGCCAGGATCTTCTCGCGCCGCTCCCGCATGCGTTCCAGGGTGCGCCTGACGGCGTAGATGGTCGAAGCCATCCGGCGCTGAAGCATGGCCATTGTGAAGCCGATGGCACGTCCCCGGGCACTGTCTTCGGCCGAGGCCCGGATCGACTGGTCTTCGACGTAGCGGGTGAGTTCGTCGTAGAAGGCGAATTCGTCGCCGTCGAGGTCGAACTCGACAGTTTTCACGTCCCGCTTGGTGAAGAGCTTGTGAACCGTCCCGGTTTCCGGGTCGGGAAATGTGACGAGAGACTCCTTCGTTCTCCGCAGATAGAAGGGAGCCTCGTTCCGCCGCATCGCTTCCTGGAGGCTCTTGATGTTGCCGTAGACGTCCTTGTCGAGCAGGGAGAGGAACAGGCAGAAGTTCTCCGGGTCGCCCTTGTGAGGCGTCGCCGTCATCAGAAGGAAGTGGTCGGTCATCTCGGAGAGCTTCTCCCCGAGCTGGTAGGCGAGGGTCTTCTTGTCACCGGCGTAGGCGGCCATCTTGTGGGCTTCGTCCACGATGATGAGATCCCAGCGCGAGCGGAGGAGGCTGTCACGGGCGTCCTCGATCACGGGAGACCCACGACACCGACGTGACGACCTGGTCGCGGTCTTGCCACGGGTTCTGGCCGTAGTTGGCGCGGAGAACGTCGCTGCGGATGATCTCGAAGTTCTCGCGGAATTTGTCCTTCATCTCCCGTTGCCATTGGAACGAGAGATTGGCGGGCGTGACGATGAGGGTCCGTTGCACAAGTCCACGGGCCTTCAGCTCTTTGAGCAGCAACCCGGCCATGATGGTTTTTCCGGCACCCGGGTCGTCGGCCAGGAGGAATCGGATGCGCGGCAGTTTCAGGAAGTAACCGTAGACCGCTTCAAGCTGATGGGGGAGAGGATCGACGCGGGCGATCGATAGCGCGAAATAAGGGTCGTACTCGTAGGCGAGGCCGAGCCGGTGCGCCTCGACGCCGATGCGGAAGTGCTGGGCGGAACCGTCGAAGGGTTCTGACTCGCCAGTAACCTTAAGTTGGGCGATCTGCTCGGGGCTCAGGACCGGATCGTAGCTGCGGCCGGTCTTCGTGCCGCGGCCAATGACTTTGAGGGAGGACCCGAACGGGATGACGTGGAGAACCTCCATCGGTTCCGGGATAAATGGCCCGCTGATGGTGATGCCCTGTCGTATCTGGCTCAACTCCGTGGGGGTTGTTGTCATGTCACGGTCACTTATGATTGCAAGTGTTGCTTGTTACGCCCTTCAATGAGATACCACGGCATATTCGTTCGGACTAGCGTTTCGTTAACGTATCATACCGCCTGAGCTGGGTCTGTGCATGGGTGTGGGAATTGCTCGACAAGCCTGCTGACGGCAAAGGAGAAGGCGATGCCTCGGGAGGGTAAGAGATTGGGCTCAGATCGTGACCTGGTGACGGCCAGCGAGATCGCCGCGTTCGTTTTCTGCAAGGAAGCCTGGCGGATTCAGTACGGGCTGGGGCTGGAGCCGGGGAACCGGGCGGCATTGGACACGGGCGACCAGCATCATGCCAGGAAGGTAGTCGCGGAGCGTGTCGCGGGTGGTTCAATCACCCTGGGGCGATCTCTGGCCGTTCTAGCGGCCGTGTTGCTCTTGCTGCTGCTCTGGTGGTGGTTATGAGCCTTCCGGCTGGTTGGATCGCCGTGGCGGCAGTATTGGGGCTGCTGCTCGGCCTGGTGCTGGTGGTCCTGGGTCGGAGCATGCGTCAGCGTTGCGGGCTAGGGGAGGGACGGACGGTTTCACTCGACCGGGTGACGCTGACCTCCCGCCGGTTGGGGCTGACCGGCAGCCGGATAGGCTCATCAAAACGGACGGCATGATCATCCCCGAGGAGTGGAAATCGTCGCGGCAGGTCTGGCCTTCACATCGAGCACAGTTAGGTTGCTACTTCCTGCTGATCGAGGAGATGCTGCGGATTCGGCCGTCTCATGGATTCATCGTGCTGGGTGACGGCACCCGGCACCGGATCGACAATACCGAGGAGCTGCGGGCATGGGTCCTCGACCTGGCCGGCCAGATTCGGGCGGCCCGGAAGGCGGTGACGGTGCCGATCCTGGTCAATCCAAAACCTGCCAGTGCCGTCGATGTGGCCAGAGGGGTAATTGTGGGCAGGCTCATCAAAACGGATGGCACGATCAAGGCAATCGCCCTGTCTAGTTAGAACGGTTTCGGGTCGGTTTCAAGGCTCGGCAGTATAATGTCGACTGCCTATGGAAGGTGTGAACGTCCGGGTATTGAAGCTGCTAGCGAGGCGACGCACTGGAGCAAAGATGTCATTCTATAGCTGGTTCCTAGTCATTTTCTGGGGCGGCCCCACAATCGTGGGGGTTCTGTTCTTGCTCGGGACTCAGTTCCGTCGTGCCCCTCAACGCACGTTCGAAGGTCAGCGGGCTGAGGCTGCCCGCTGGATGCAAACAAACGGGCGGGGTCTTGAACATTGGTGGGACCCGAGTGTGCTTACAGTCTCGAACCCGAATCCATCTCCGGGGCTCCCTTACGAAGTAGCCTATTACATCTTCATGGACCTTACTCAACGCGGCTTGCTCTTTGCTAAGGTCATACCGGTCGAGGTTTCAGTCGGCGAAACCAAGTTCGAGGTGGCAACCGGGCCAACTACATCGTTCGAGATTACTCTCCCGGCTCAGACACAACGTGTTCCCATGCAAATGTTCTTCATTAATCCGGGGCGAAAGGAGGAATGGCAAGAGATAATTAACATCACGCCTCTTCAAGTATTCTGGCGAAAGCATCGGATGGCTATCTTGTGGAGCGTCTTCAGTGCTGTCTTGGGGTTTCTGCTGTGTGCCCTTGTAGGCCCAAAGCCAACATTCGTGTCACCAGGGGCAAAGTAGACGCCTATGCTGCCAACGCCGCGGTCGGGGAGATAGGCAGACGGGTTCCCTGCCCTTTATGTGCCGTAACGGTTCGGGCCAAGCTAACATAAGTCCGCATTATCGGACTGTACCCAGACAGCGCTCGGGCTGTGGGGCAGGCTTCATCAGCCCACCGGAAGGACGGGACCGCTTGTCCGTATTCGGGACACGTCTGCGCGCTTCGGTCGGATCGACAGAAGCTATTCTCGGCCATTGCCCCAGGTCCCTTTCAAACGTCAATTTAAAGCCCTCCTGAGCCATGCACTCTGTGCAGAAGGTGAAATACCGGACTGGCGGTCACCACCGTCCGTTGGATCTGGACCGTTTGCGATCGCAGGGCCTTGTGCCCGTGTGCCCGGCCGTTATGCTGAACCACGTAACGTCAAGAACCTAGCGACTGAAGGGCCACCCACGTTATGGATTCAGAGCGAGCTGGATGGCCCTATTTTGCTCGCGCCCGCGCCGAACTACCAGTGCCGGCAGCCTTGCCGAAAGCGAGCGCGAATCTCGCGACGATCTGGGCCGGGGTCCCCCCCCGGTGGTTTTACCGCGTGCGGGACGTCCCGGTTCATGGAACGAGGGCGCGGAGCGGTATCTTCCGAAGAGTTCCCGACGTAGGGAGGAATCTTGTATGAAATCGCCGCGAGGCGGGATGGTATGGATAGAATACCATCGGTCTCTCGCCGGGAGGATCCATGTCAGATGCACGCTCGTCCGGCCTTCTGCAACAGGTCCGAACGCTGTTCGGCTCCGGCGTCGTGGCGGGGCTGTCCGACGCCGAGATGCTGGAGCGGTTCCGCGGGAAGAGGGCCACTGCGGAGGATGCCGCGCTGGCGGCCGAGGCGGCGTTTGCGGCATTGGTGGCGCGGCATGGGCCGATGGTGCTGGGCGTCTGCCGGCGCGCCCTGGCCGACCCGAACGACGTCGACGACGCCTTCCAGGCCACGTTCCTGGTCCTGGTGCGCCGGGCGCGCTCGGTCCGGGTGGGCGACTCGCTGGGGCGTTGGTTGTACGGCGTCGCGCGTCGGGTCGCGGCCAAGGCCCGGGCGCGCTCGGCACGCGATCGCGTTCGGACAGCCCCGCTCGAGGACGACCCGGTGGCCCCGGACCACCCGGCCGATCGGATCCGGTTGCTGGCGGCGCTCGACGAGGAAGTGAGCCGGCTGCCGGAGAAGTACCGGGCGCCGGTCGTCCTCTGCCATCTCGAGGGCCTTACCCACGCTGAGGCGGCCGATCGGCTGCGCTGGCCCGTCGGGACGGTGAGTGGACGGTTGTCGCGCGGCCGCGATTTGTTGAGAGACCGATTGGTACGCCGCGGCTTCGCTCCCGGGGTCGCCTTGCTGACCAGTGAGGGAGTCCGTGCGGCCGTTCCCGAACCACTCGCCACGGCGACCGTCCGGGCCGCGACACAACTCGCGATCGGTGGAGGGTCGCAGGCCGGAGCCGCCTCGGCATCAGCCCTCGCTTTGATGAACGCGGCTTTGAGCGCGGCGGCTGTGGCCCGGCTGAAGGTCGCCGCCGCGGTCCTGCTGGCGATCGCCGTGACTGGGACCGCGGTCGGCGTGGGGGCGAGAGGGGGAGCCGGTGTCCGTGATCGCGCGCGCGATCAGGACTACGGCCGGGCGCCCACCGTCGCGTTGCAGCCCGCCTCGAATCCCACCGACCGTCAGCGGCCGGCCGATGAGATCGTCACGGAGATCACGGCAGCGCTCGCGTTGGCCGCCGAACCCGGGATTGGATACGCGGGCGGGGGCGAACTCCGATTGATGCCGAATGTCAACGACCTGCATGCCCTCCCGACGGCCGGTAAGCGCCTGTTCATCGTCGCCGATGTGAATCATGCCCTCCATCTACGGATGTTCGACCTCGAAGGCATCATGGTGCTCGACTCCGATGCGAAGCGGTTCACGTCCACATGGGTTATGTATCTCCAGCAGTTGGTCCCGCGCATGTGGCCGCCCCACGAGGTCACGGAGATCGAGAAGATCTCGGTCATGAACGCGGTCAGAGAGCTCGCCGGCAGCAGCGTACCGGATGAAATGCGGCGAGTTCACGGCCGGATCGCCGCACTCGTTGGCGAATTGCGAACGGTGTACCCCCACGATCCGCGCGTGTCCCGTTACCTGCCCGAGCGCTGGGCCTCGCTCATCATGTTCGGTCAGGGGGGCGTGGTTGACCCCGAAATTCGCGAGGTCCTCGAGACGACCAAGGATCCCGAGCTGCGGGCCAGCGCGCTCTACTTCGAAACGTCCCTCCGATTCCGGGAACGGATCGACGGCCGCGCCGCGGTTTCCCTGGCCGAGTCGTTCGCCGCGCAAGTGCCCGGGGACAAACGGGCTGGCGAACTGCTCCATCTGGCCACGCACAGGCTCGGCGCCGAGTGGTCCGCGATCGTAGGGCTGGCCGAGGTCTCGGTCCTCTTCGCCGGGTTGCTCGCGGCGACGATCGGCATGCGTAGGTGGCTGAAGTACGTCGTTCGCGTGGGGATGGTCCTGCTCGCCGTATTCGCGCTCGCGCTGGCTGTCTTGTTCTTCCTGGCCAACGACACGCTGATCGCGACCCTTCGCTACGCGTATGAGAAGTTCGGCGACGGCCCGCCGGTTGCCATGGTACTGTCGGGATGGCTCGGACCCGGGATCATCTGGCAGCTCGAGAGCCTTGCGGGCACGATCACAGCGGCCGTCGCCGTGATCCTGGCCGCGCTGTGCGGGGTGTTGCTGGTCGTTGCCCGTCGGCGGTTCGTCGAGCCGCCGACGCGATGGCCATCCGCCATCCGGCTGGGCATCGTGACGTTTTTCGCGGTGCTGGCTCTATCATGCGCCGTCGACGCCTGTCTCATCGGTGTCCAGCGAAATGCGATTCGCGAGCGAATCGCCCGGGATTATCCCGGCTCGTTCCATGATAAGTAGATCCAGGCTGCCGCGACCGGCAAAGTGGGTTCGGCCGAACGGACACGCGACGATTTCCTGAGTGTTCCGAAGGTGTTGAGCAACTGCGACGACAAGACAACCGAACGGGGAGGAACGAAATGGCTGAACTCAGAGTCCATCAATCCGCGCTTCTGACGGACCTGGCTTTGTGCATCAACCGGTATCGCTTGTTCTCGCCTGGTTGGTACGTGTGCGTTATGGCCAAGGTCCAGTTGTCCCCGGAGGAATCGGAGGTCCCCGGACTCGTGGCGATGGTGAACTATGGACGGAAGAAACAGTGTGAGGCGCACGACGAGGCATTTCACGGACCACCGAATTTCGTGCTCGACGTGTTTAGCTCGGAAGACGATCCGGACTTTTTGCGTCGCCGTGATCGGTTCTGCAAGTTCGGCGTTGAGGAGTACCTGGTCGTTTTCGACGACGATCCGGCGAGCGTGCTTTGGCATCGTTTGGACGCAGGTTCCTACCGGTTGGTCGAGCCCGATGAGGACGGCATCATCAGAAGCCGTGCGTTGCCGAATCTGTGGGTCCCCCTGAAATCGATCCAGGAGCGCGATTGGTGGACGGTGCTCGGTTGCATTGAACGCGGCGTGTCGCGTCGGGCCAATTTCGCCTGACGCGCTCTGCCCAGGAGCGAGCGATGCGACGCGGCTCCAGCCCTGCGGCCATGCTCCTGCTCGGGGCGAGTGTTGAGGCGAGTAAGCTCGGCCGGATAGCGAAACGTCCTGCCAGGTCCAAAAGAGTCCCTGAACCGGAGGAGTCGGTCTCGCTCCCCCGCATCGCCCCCGATCAGCAGATGCCTCAGGCTGCCGGGGCGTCGAGCACGGACATACCCTTCCTGACCCATGTCAGCGTCGAGAGTCGATTGGAACGGGAGCCGAAGCCGCCGCTTCCGGGCATGAACCGTGGCCGCCGCTTTCATCTCCCAAGCGGGGTACTTCCCGGACCCGCTGACTCAAGCTCTGACTACTTCACGCTCGCCGGCGTGGAAGTCTCCGCTTTCGAGACGTCACGCGGAACGAGCACTGACCGTTCGCTGGGATCTTTCGGATCATCCTTCCTCGGGTAATCACGCCAGAGCCAGCGGAGCATCTCGGGCATGATGGCACCGCCCTGTTTGTTCGAGTGGGTGCCGATGCCCCAGGTGTAATTCACGTCGTACTTCTTTTCCGTGAGCGCCTCGACCATCTTGATGTTCTGCGCGTGCCAGTCGCGCGTGGCGTCGTAGCTGCCGTCGCGGCGCAGGCCGCGGTTGTCGTTCAGACCATCCTGAAGGAAGATACGGAGCGGTTTGCGCTCGCTTTGCCGGATCAAGTCGGGATAGACGTGGCCGCCCATGATGTTGGTGAAGCTGCCGATGGTGCTGATCACCTTGCGGAACTGGTCGGGGCGGTGCCAGGCAACCGTGAAGGCGCAGATCGCTCCCGAGCTGGCCCCCGAGATGGCGCGGTCTTCCGGGTTATCCGAGATCTTGTATTCCTTCTTCAGGACCGGCAGCAACTCGTCAACGATGAGCCTGGAGTACTTATCATCCAGGGCATTGTATTCCACGCGGCGGTTGTTGGTCCGGTCGCCCCATTCGGCATCCGTGGCTTCCTTCTGATCGGGTCCGTGGCCGGGGTTGATAAAGACGCCAATCGTGACGGGTATCTCTCTGCGGTAGATCAGGTTATCGAACACGTAAGGGATCCGGTAATCGCCCTTGAGCCCGACATAGGCATGGCCGTCGCAGAAAATCATGAGAGATGCCGGCCTGGACGCGTCATACTGCGCGGGGACGTACACCCAGTAATCACGCGTCGTGTTCGGGTAAACGTTGCTGGGCAGCGCGGTCGGGCCGATGACCTTGCCTTGCGGCACTCCCTCATGCGGCTCGGAGTCAGGTCCGAGATGGTAGACATTATCGGGAGGCGCGGAGAAGGCGTGCGCGGCGGCGAGCAACATAGTCAGCGCAAGTGATGATCATTCTCATGGTAGGCTCCGGATGAACTCAACAAAACCCGCGGTGCGAACGCAACACGGCGACGAACCTTACGGATTGCGACTCGGATCCTTGGTGACGATCGCGGGCCGGGGTGGATTCGCCATGCCGTCTCCCAGGTAAAAGCCGGTCTGCGTCGGCTGGTTGTAACCCACATTCTGATAGGCCACGCTCAGCCTGTAAACCGGGTCGTGCATCAAGGTATAGAGGCGATGCGGCGTCGGGATCGTCGTCGTGTAGATCCGCAGCTCCTTGCCGTCGGTCGTCCTCCAGATGACCTCCTCCCTCCAGTCGCCGAGGATGTCTGCGCAGAGGCAGGGGGTCGATTTCGTGGAATTGTTGGAGGCACAGTCCTCCGCCGTGACCAGGTTGGTCTCCGTACCGTCCTGCCAGTTCCACTTGGAAATCCGATTGCCGTCGAGGAGTTCACGGAGCAGGTCGCCGTCCCACCAGACCCCGAAGTTGCACGACCGGGGCTTCCGGTCGGAAATCTGCTCGCCCTTGACGTTCCAGAGGCCAGTCAGCCCCTGGCCCGAGGCCCACATCTCATAGCCGCGATGCCTGGGATCGATGTCGATGGCGAGGCCCCGGCCGACGTCCGGCGAGGGTTTCCCCCAGATCAGGGCACCGGTCCGCGCATCGCGAAACTCGGCGCCGTTGGGGTGGCGAGGGCGTTCATGGATGTCGAAGACTTCCAGGCCCGGGCCGGTCCGGATCGATGTCGGAAAGGTGGATGGCGTCGCCGTGGCCAAGGCCCGTCGAGTAGAGCCCCTTGCCGTTGTCGTCGATCACACAGGCGCCGTAGACGATCTCATCCTTGCCGTCGCCATCGACGTCACCGACGCGCAGGTTGTGGTTCCCCTGGCCGCGATACGCTCGGTTGCCGGGAGTGCCGTCATCGCTGTCGAAGGTCCAGACATTCGACAGCGAACCGTCTCGCCAGTTCCAGGCGGCGAGCACGGTCCTGGTGTAGTAGCCGCGGCACATGACCACGCTTGGTCGCGACCCGTCGAGGTAGGCGACGGCCGCGAGGAAGCGGTCGACCCGGTTGCCGTAGGTGTCGCCCCAGTCGGCCACCTTGCCCCGGGGCGGGATGTATTCCGGTCGTGGCCAGCGCCTTGCCGGTCGTGCCGTCGAATACGGTCAGGAACTCCGGTCCCTCGAGGATGTAACCTGCGCTGTTGCGGTGATCCGCATTGGCGTCGCCGATACACGTCCCCTTGCCGTCGATCGTGCCGTCAGCCGTCTTGCTGACAACCTCGGCCTTGCCGTCGCCGTCCAGGTCGTAAACCATGAATTGCGTGTAATGGGCACCTTCCCGGATGTTCTTGCCCAGGTTGATCCTCCAGAGGAAGCTACCGTCGAGCTTGTAAGCTTCAAGCTTGGTCTCGCCCGTCATCCCGGACTGGGAGTTGTCGCGTCCCCTCATCTCCTGTTTCAAGATGATCTCGTACTCGCCGTCGCCGTCGAGGTCACCGACCGAGGCGTCATTCGGGGTATGTCCGGGCAGGGTCTGGAGGGGAACGGAGAGATAAGGCCGCACCGGCGCGTTCGCCGGCAGGCGGGACGATCCGCTGGCATTACCTTCCCGTCCGTCGCGCAGCGGACGGACAAAATAGGAGAGGGCCTCCTTCAAGGGCGCTCTGCCGTCGACGTAACTCGTCGCGTTGCTGATCGGCACCGGATTCAACTTCAACGGCGGCGCACCGTCGCTTGAACGGTAGACGTTGAAGGCGATGTCATCGGGATCGGTTCCCAGCAGGCGCCAGCCCACGAACACCTTGCCGCCATCGGTCGGAATCGCAACCACCCCTCGGCCCAGCCATTCCATCTGCCGCTGGGCTAACACCGCCGAGGCAAGGACACCGTGGATGAAGACCCCGACGGCCACCGCTATCTGGATTCCACGTGTTGTCATGGTCGACGGCCTTTCCCTGCTCAGTCGTTCTCCGGGGCTTATGGTCGCGCATAAATGCGCATTTACGACGATTCTATCTCTCCTTCGTTCTCAGATACAGAACGGCACCCCCGGCAAACGGCGGTGTGAAGGTTCTTGTCTCGCCGCCGCTCACATCCGCGACCACGCTCTTGACCCCCGTCGCCGCGTTCATCCATTCCACCGCGAACCGGCCGCTGCTGTGCGATAGGTCCACCGTGAAACTGCCGCCTGCAGGCGCGTAGACAAGGAGTTCGGGAATGGCCCCGCGAGAGCTGGCCAGGACATGTCCAGTCGAGGATAGCTTGCCCTGGGGAGCCATCGCGGCCAGATTCATACGATCGGCATAACCACGAATACGGCCCATGGTCTTGCGAACGTTATCCCAGCGGGGATCCGGCCCGGATCCGATGCCATTGACGGGCGTCGGGCAGAGATTGCGCTTTTCCCGCGGATAGAAGACGACATAGGGGTCCATGAACAGGGTTTGATTGCCGTTCGTGAAATTGATCCAGAAGTAATTGCGATTGACTTGCTCCGAATCATTCCACATGCCGAAGTAACTGTGGTCGGAATCGTTGATGTTCACCTTGCACGTTGGATGACCATTGCCGCAAGTGGTCGTCGGGGAGATTTTCGCGGCGGGAGCGATCCAGTCGGCATCACTGTTGATGATGACCGAATCCTTGACACCCGTCGGCGCTGCATAGCCGATGGGATGTTGCAGAGGCTTCCCGATCTCGTAAGTACGGGCGAGTGCAATCAAGTGGTTGTTCCACCAGATCGAGCCGGCAGGGGCTTCCTCGGAGACGATCCAGAGGACATTCGGCAAGTCATTGAGGGTGTCGATCACCTTTTTCACATAGACATCTTGAATCGCCGTGATCGCGTTCGGTGTGCTCATTGTCACCGACGCCATGCCGCCGCCATCGTCGATCCCATTCACGTTGTTCGTGCCTGTGAAGGGGTATCCGTCGCCCGGAAAGCGAAAATAAAGCAGCCATTCGCCAGTGAAGAAATAGACTCCGGCGTAGATACCTGCCTGATCGAGTTGCCGGACGCGATCGCGGAGCCGGTCAAAGTACGCCTGATTGAACTTCGTGAGGTCGAATTTGAGTTTTCCATCCGACGCCTTGCCCGGACCCGTCCGCTGCCATGGATGCGGAGTGACGCTGAAATCCGGCGGCGAACTCGCCGTGGTGGGAAGGTTGTGGAATGTCGGCAGCTCTGTTGACCATAACAAGGTGAAATTGTGATTGTGTTTCACGAGCATTTTCACGTACGCCGCAAAATCGAAAGGCTGGATCGAACCATTCGTCCCCCAATCTTGCAGGCTGTTCCAGGTATGGGAACCCGTGAGGTAAATCGCCTTACCTGTACCGTCGGTGAAGTAGTTCGGATTCGCAGCAAGTGCTCTCAACGGAGTTTTGATTGGAACTGATGCAGTGTGGGGAAGGTCCGATGCCGATTGCGATCCGCTCGTCGCAGCCGGAATTGAGGCTGCTGGCATGACGAAGCAGTAGGCGGTGTAACGGATCTCGCTCCAGGCCAGTTCGGCCAGCGGATGGCCGGGGAAAAGCGGCCGCCTCACCGGCATGAACCGGACGCGTACGCGGATGGCCGAGCGACCCGCGGTGAGCGCTCGCGGAACGAGGAATTCGTCGTCCCGGAACCGCCGGTTGGACGTCTGCACCACGTGTTGTGTGACCCCAAGTTCCTCCTTGGGATTGGAATAAACACAGGTACTGGAGCCGGGCAAATACCAGACGCCGGCAGGCTTCCATGCCGACGGTCTGCCCTCAGTCCCGGTGCTGGCGTCGGCCACGAAAACCTCGCCGCGTTGATTGGGGAACGCGAAGTCGAGCTTCCGCCGGAGCAGAACGCCCAGATTCTCCGGCTCCAGTTTGAGTGTGAATTCGGAGCTTCCACTGGTGGACCGTCCTCGATCCGTGTGCGAAGAGTATACCTCCTTGCCACGCAGGTGATCGACGCCCCACTCGTAACGCGAGGATATTTCATAGGGAGCCGACGCATCGGGAGAGTCATACTGATGTGCCTGCTCGCTCTTCGCATCGCCGATCTGTAGCTCGTCTGTCAACCTGAGAGTGGGGTAGGGGGCACCGTACCAGTAGGTCACGGCTTCGTAATGTTCGGTCGATTCGTTGGTTCCCCCGTGTTCCAGGCAGATCCTTGCGTTCTTGCCAAAAGGCATGAGATCGGCGAGCAGGAAGCGGTAGGCCGACTCGATCTTGTCCTCCTCGCATTTTGCGGACCTGGAATCAACCGCGCCGACCGGATGGCCGGCGAAAGGGAGCGTCATGTTTTGCCCGCCCCAGTAGTCGCCGCCGCCGCCCCACTCCTCGGTGCCGGTTCCCTGAGCCTGCGGGGTCAGGCTGTCATCGAAGAAGAACCGCGGGTCGCCCTCCAGAGTGGTCAGGTTGGCACGATGCGAGAAGATGAACGAGGTACCCGCCAGGTGCCCGGACCATTGCTCACTTTCCTCTACCTTGCGCGTATCGAGCAGAACGAGATCCTTGCCGGGCTCTGGCCGGACATGGTCGGTGTAGGTTGCGTGGAAATAGGCCACGTGGTTGGCCGGGTCGTGATAGGGCGCGAAGCGGACACGCCACCTGACTTCGGGAATCGCCTCCGTCTCCGATCCCACCAGCTCGATACGCGCCGAGCGGAAGTAAGGCATGGGGAAATAACAGGCCAGATGGACGCGCTGTCCGTCATCTCGCACATTGACTGGGAAAGCCTTCACCAGGTACTCCCGGCCATCGCGGTTGTACAAGGTCCCCGCACCGTAGAAAAGGGCGACTGGGGCGTCGATGGAAGGTTGCTGCCGGTCATCCCACGTGACGCGGAGCCGGGCGCGCGAAAGCGCGATCGCCGACGCCTTTGGCACGTCAAGCTCGAGAGCTCGCAGCATGGCGGGGCCTTGCGCGAGCCGGACCAAATTCACTGGCCCCTTCGCCGGAAGTGCCACTTTGCCGTCCTGCTCACGCACACCGATCTGCTTCCCTTCGGGGCTGTCCGGCCGGGGAACGAGGTCGCCGCCGGACCGGGCGATGAGCTTCAGCACATCGGCGTCGGGTGGGTCCGTGGCGTTCCAGGTTTGCAGCGGACGCGAGAGATTCGTCCCCGGGACGTAATGGTGGTAGATGAAGTAGCCCGTGCCGTAATGCGTGCGCGAGTAGGCCATGCGTAAGGACTGCTGGAACGGGACGGCAACCCAGGAGAGATCCGCGCCTCGAGTGTCGGACCAAGTCCAGGCGAGCGGGCGGGGGAAAAGCTCCCGGGGCAAGAAGACCGAGCTCTCGACGGGGTGATTCGGGTCTGCCGTGCTGCTCTCCGCCACACGATGATCGGTACCATCAACCTCGTAATGCCAGGGACTTCCGTGCCAGTGGTTGTAACGCGCGAAGTACAGGACGCCGGGGCCTTCGATGTCGAGAGCAACGTTGAAGTTGTCAGCATCCTGGTAGAGGAAGTGACTGGCATCGGCACCCTCGTTGCCGCCGGAACGGTCGTAGGTGCTGCGCATGTAAGCGCCGCTCCGATGCGCTGATAGGCCCAGCGGTCCCACTGCCGATAGGCATCGAGGCCAATCGGGATCACCGGCGGCTCTTCGGCAACGACTCGCATCGAAAGGACGACCAGCAAGCCGAGAGACCAGCAGACGAGGAAACGGTTCGGAGGCATTGCAAATCCTTGATTTGAATTGTTTCTTATCAGAAGCGTCCCCGCGAACCGCATGGTGGAACTCAGCTCAGGATGGCAATTTGACGACCTCCAGTAAACCTCGTCCGTACGATCTTGGTGTGCTCGGAAACACGATTCGCCACCGCTCTCCGAGTTACCGATCCGGTCCCGCCACATTCCTCACGGACCGTCATCCGACCTTCTCGGCGAGAGCGTCGTGCCTGCCGAGAGGGTAAGAAAAGGCAGGCAGGGTCGTTATCAGCCGTCAGGTGGTCCAGTCCTCGACCAAGAGGTCCGGGACACGCTCGAAATCGACGCGATTACGCGTCAGCACAGTCATGCTGTTCGTCAATGCGATGGCAGCGATCCGCAAGTCCATAGTCCCCACACGTACGCGTTGCCTTTTCAACCGGTCAACAGTATCAGCCGCCGCTGAGGTGTAAGACAGGACTTGAGAGCGAGCGAAGTCGCTCAAGATCCCTTCGAGCCTGCTGTAACCTCGCACGACACCGGAAGCGTCTCTTGCACGCGACAGGTATGCGTTCCATCCCAGGACCTCTTCATGAAATGATACGATCGTCACGAAGAAGCTGACCTGGGGGTACTGCAGAATTCTACGCATCAAGTTGCCACACTGTGGGTCCGTTTGCCGCTGCAAGATACCCAGGTGATCCGTATCCAGGACGAACATTCAGTCAGTCTCCCCGGGTTCCTCCGCGTCGCGAATCTCCTTGCCAAGGCGGAGCACTTCATCGAACTCGGGATCGTCCTTGAACGACCCGCAAATGGCATTGATCCAGTTGCCATTTGGCTTCAGCGTACTGACTTCGCACTTGAGGGCGGCAAGGTCTTTTTCCACCGTTTCCAGGCGTTGTTCAACTGTCATTGACATCACATGCGCTCCTGACTTGGGGACCGTTCAAGAAGTGTGTATTAGGTCGAGGTTGCTTCCTGACGGCGGTCGGATCGACCGGGAGGTCGCGAGCTGCATCTCCGCGGGATACCTTGTGCTCAAGCCGGAACAATCAAGACTTCTCGACCAATGGCCGTTCAGACAGACCATCCGGAATACAACGCGTTTTGGGAACCTGCATATCCGAGAGCCGCTGCTCCCGCTTCAAGAAATTGTACGAAGAGTTGCTCACTCGCGGGAGATCGGTACTACCGGGGCGATTGCGTCCTCAGGAGCCGAGCTGACACTCAGTTCGGGGATTGCGGTGGTCAGATGATCGATCGGCGCGGGCATGGCTTGCCAGGCGAAGGACGAGGGTTTGATACCGGTCAGCAGGTAATCGACCAGCTCGCTCACGGGCCGGATGGCGTTGCCAAAGGGGAGCGGCTCGGCACCACGGAAGAAGAGGCCGTGCTCCACGTCACCCCGAAGGGCCGCGGCGAGGCGGACCGCGATGCAAAACTGGCCCGCTCGCGGGTTGCCGTCGCGTAGCCCGCACTGGATCAAGCAGTCTGAGCCAATCACGCACTCACGGCCTCCTTGAGCCTGCTGCTGGAGCTCCTCGGCTCGGTCGAGGTAACGACTGAGCCAGGGCGTCCGCACGGCACGGGCGGGTAGCCCGGCATCGCTCATGAACGTCACGATGTCGTCGGGAGTTGCATCGGCAAGCACTTTCTTGAAGTTCGGGTGGGCATCGCCTTCCTCCGTCACGGCGAACGGCGTGCCAACCTGCGCGGCACTGGCACCGAGGGCGAGAACCTCCTTGAACCGTTCGTGGCTGTTGATTCCGCCGGCAGCGATGAGAGGAAGACTTTCAGGGTCGATTCCCATCGAGCGGAAGAGTTCGAGCGACTCGGGGATCACAGTCTCGAAATCAAATCGGGGCTCATCCAGATCTTCGAGCCGGGTGGCGCCCAGGTGGCCGCCGGCGAAGAAGGGATGCTCGATGACGATCGCATCGGGAAGGCGATTCTTGCGAGCCCATTTCTTCACCACAACGTTGATTCCGCGGACGTCGGAGAGAATCGGAATCAACGCCACATCGGGGTAGCCGGCAGTGAGGTCGGGCAGATCAAGCGGCAAGCCGGCTCCCATCACAATGGCCCCGGCGCCGCTCTCGCAGGCTTGGCGGACGAACGCGGCGTACTCTGACACGGCACGCATCACGTTGACGGCGATCATGCCCCGGCCCTGCGCGATCTCCTTCGCGGACTGAATCTCCCGGTCGAGAGCGATCAGATTTGCCTCATTGATCGCCTCTTTGTTCCGTCCCTTGCCTGACCAGTCCATCAGGTCAGGATGGTGTCGCCGCAGATCCACGCTGGCGATTGTGCCGACTGCCCCCAGACGTGCCACGTTGCCGGCCAACCGGTGGGCCGAGATACCCACCCCCATGCCGCCCTGGACGATCGGCATCAACGACTTGCCTTTGATCCGCAGGGGAGGATAGTTCGGACACTGCATGGAGATGCTCCTGGTGGGTGAGTCAGGCGTTGGATGGAAGGAGTGAGCCCCGTCACTTCCGAGCCGCTTCGCTCGGTGGCTCCCCGTTCTCGTTCGTTCGTGTCCCGGTGCCACGCCCCAATCACCGGGGCGATTTGTTCGTGTCCTGGATGGCCTTCAACTTTTCCAACCAGTCATCGTACGAGCGGCTGCCGCTCAGGGACCATCCACCAGAACCGTATGTATTGGACACTTTAGGACACGAATCTCGCGACGAACCGATAGATTTCGCCATGGGCGGCATCACTTCTTCCTCCGACAAGCCGCGCCTTCACGACTGCCGAAATACGGAGAAATACCGCGCAGAGACAAGCTCCATCAATCGTCAATCCGATTTCGTTGCCGATCCTCGGCGGATCCTGGAACGAGAGTAGGTTCAGAGGGTCCATCCCTTGCGGTATTCCCGGCGGACATACGCATTGGCGTCCTTGTCGTTGGTTACTTCCATCTTCTCGCCGTTCCAGAGCAGGAGACGGTTCGGGTAGCGGACGGCAAGGTTTCCCATGAGCACCATTTCAGAGAGTGGTCCGGAATAGTCAAAATTCGAGCTCGCCGGCTTGCCATCCTTGCAGGCTCGAACCCAGTCGTGCTCGTGTCCCCCTTCACCTTCAGGGATGCGGGCCAGCTTCCGTTGCGGCCGTTGGTACTGCTTCATCCGGGATTCGGGAAGCAGTTGCGGGTTCCGGCCATAGCAGCCGCACATCAGCGTGCCCTTGGTGCCGTGGAACAGGACGCCGCCGTCGCTATCGCCCATCGACCGGCCGGGCTCGAGTTCGTCGGGCCGCGGGGGCATCATGCCGCCGTCCCACCACGTCAGTTTGACCTCCGGCATACCCTCCCGCGCGGGGAACTTGAAACGCACGATGGTCGACCGTGGATAGGTCTCGTTCCTGGGCTTGGTTTCCTTCCAGAGGTCATGCCAGTAAGTGGAGATACATCCTTCCACGCTGATCGGGTACTTCAGCTTGAGTGCCCAGAAGGGCGCATCGAGGATGTGGCAGCCCAGATCTCCGAGCGAACCCGTGCCAAAGTCCCACCAGGCGCGCCAGTTTCCGGGATGGTAGGCGGGATTGTAAGGGCGATAGGGCGCGGGACCAATCCACCGGTCCCAGTCCAGGCTCGCGGGGACGGCCGGTGTCTCCTTCGGGCGCTCCACCTCGATGCCCTGCGGCCAGACGGGGCGGTTGGTCCAGGCGTGCACCTCGCGGACATCGCCGATTGCCCCGTTCCAGATCCATTCGCAGATGTCGCGAACGCCGTCGCCGGAATGGCCCTGGTTGCCCATCTGAGTCATGACCTTGTACTTGCGCGCGGCTTGTGTCATCGCCCGCGCCTCGGAGACCGCGTGGGCCAGCGGCTTCTGAACGTAAACGTGCTTGCCTCGCTCCATCGCCGTGAGAGCGATCATCGCATGCGAGTGATCCGGCGTGGCCACGATCACCGCTTCGATATCTTTTTGCTGGTCCAGCATCACGCGGAAATCGGTGAACCGCCGCGCCGAGGGAAACTTGTCGAAGGTTTTCGCCGCGTAGTTCGAATCAACGTCGCAGAGGGCAACGATGTTTTCTCCCGCGCACTCGGAGAGATTGTGCCCGCCCATGCCGCCGATGCCAACTCCCGCGATGTTCAGCTTCTCACTGGGTGAGGTCTTGCCCTCGCGGCCCAGCACATGCGCGGGGACGATGGAAAAGAGCGCCGCGGCTCCCGTCGCACCTTGCACGAAATTCCGCCGCGTTGAAGCAAAGTTCCCTTCATTCCGGCCATCGGGAGGCTGAGTCATGAGCTGGCTCCTCTTACGTGAGCTGGTTCCGTCTAGTATGCTCGACTCCGCGTCTGTGTGTCTCTAACGAGAGCACGACGCAAGCTGCTGACAGCCCTGCGACGATGCCACCCGGAGCCGCCAAGCGATTACGTTCCATCCTCGGTGCACCGGCTCCGAGAAGCAAGAGGCTGGGCTCCTGCGAGCAGTCGGCTCGCGAGTTTCAAGAAATACACCGTCGGGAAAGAACCTAACCTATGACTGATCGACACATTTCTTGGATCGTCTGGCTCCTGTCATGGATTGGACCGATTGTTCATGCCGCGGAGCCGCCCCAACCGATCAAGGTGTTCATCCTTGCCGGGCAATCGAACATGGAGGGCCAGGCCGTCGTCGATCTCGACGGCAGCGACTACAACAACGGAAAAGGCACTCTCAGCGCCCTGTTCCGCGATCCGGCCAAGGCCAGGCTCGTGCGCCACCTCAAGAATGACAAGGGCGATTGGTCCATCCGCGACGACGTGTGGGTCTGGTACCAGCGCGAAGATCAGCCGCTCCTCACCGGGCCGCTGGCCCTGGGCTTCAGCGTCTACGGCGACTTGCACCACTTCGGTCCAGAACTGCAGTTTGGCCACGTGGTCGGCAATCATTTCTCGAATCAAGTCTTGCTGATCAAGACAGCATGGGGTGGCAAGAGCCTTTACGAGGACTTCCGCCCGCCGAGCTCCGGCGGCAAGGTCGGACCTTATTACACGAAGATGCTGGCCGACATCCGCCGGTGCTTGCAAACCTCAAGACCGACTTCCCAGGTTACAAAGGCCAGGGGTACGAGCTCGCCGGCCTGGTCTGGTACCAGGGCTGGAACGATGGCGTCGATCCGCGGCACGCCGTGCCCGATTACGAACAGAACCTGGTCCACTTGATCAAGGATGTCCGTAAGGACTTGCAGGCTCCGAAGCTTCCGGTCGTCATCGGCGAGCTGACAGGCCCCTGGGTGCAAGCCCCCGGCGAGTGGGCGGCGATCCGGAACGCCCAGGCTGCCGCGGCGGCAGATCCCGATTTCCAGGGCTCCGTCATTTTCGTCCCCACGCACGACTTCGTCCGTAAGCCCGAAGATTCTCCCAATCCCGGCCACGGCCACCATGAGTTTGGCAATGCGGAAACTTATTTCCTGGTCGGCGACGCCCTCGGCAAAGCCATGGTGAAGCTGCTCACTGATCCTCGGCCTGGCGGGCCGGGTGAGCCGTCAAAACCGAGGTCGCATACCATCCGGCAAGTTGAGGGATGGACCGTTCGCGTGGACGACCGCCTGCTGAGTGGGCCCGATCGCGCTCGGCACTCGCGCGTTGCGCTTCTTGGAATCCAAGCTCTCCGACATCAAGGCCGTCGTGGGCACGGGACCGCTGGCCCGGTTGCAGGTCGTGACAATTGTGCTCGACCTGAAGCACGGCAAGCTGGGCTCAATGCAGTATCATCCCGGTGCCGATTGGCTGCGCGACAACGGCTACTCGACCGAACTCGTCAAGTGCGTACACATCCCCGAGGCGGCCGACCTGGCAACTCCTCGGAACATCAACGAGCAACCCTGGGTCGTCCTCCACGAACTGGCGCACGCATATCACGACCAGATCCTTGGCTTCGAAGACCCGCGCATCCTTCAAGCCTATGAGAGGTACAAGAATAGCGGCCACGGCGACGCGGCCTTGCTGTTCGACGGAACGCGGGTGAAGCATTACGGGTTGACCGATCACAAGGAGTTCTTCGCCGAGATGACCGAGGCCTACTTCGGCGAGAACGATTTCTTCCCATTCAACCGTGCCGAGCTGATGACCGCCGAGCCAGAGATCTTCAAGTTGCTTCAAGCGATCTGGGGACCGCTGGCGGGCCACGAGGGCAGGTCTGCAAGCGAACCTGGACGGCCCAGTCTGAAGCCCATCGGCTTCCGGGAAGCAGCGACTGTCTTGTGGTATGACAGACCGGCGAACAAATGGGCCGAGGCCCTACCGGTGGGCAACGGGCGATTAGGCGCGATGGTCTTTGGCCGCACGGACACCGAACGCATTCCCCTGAACGAGCAAACGGTCTGGACTGGCGGCCCCTATGACCCGACACTTCGCGGCGGACCCCAGGCACTGCCAGAGATCCGCCGGCTCGTTCTTGCTGGCAAGTTCTTCGAGGCCGAATCCCTCTTTGCCCGCTCGACGATGGGCAAGCCCGATCAGATGAAGTATCAGCCATTGGGCGATCTCTTCCTCACATTCCCCGGCCACTCCAGCGCCAGCGAGTATCACCGCCGCCTTGATCTTGATACCGCCGTCGCCAGCATCTCCTACCGCGTCGGTGACGTGACGTATCAGCGCGAGGTCTTCGCCAGCCCGGCCGACCCGGTGATTGTCATCCGGCTTACTGCCGACCGGCCTGGCATGATCTCATTCAGCGGGAAACTCGTGGGCATCTTGAACACCAAGCCGCCCGGTGATGAGACTTTCTCCACCGAGGTTCTCCAACGTGGAGAACTCGTGCTGCGGGGCACCACCGCAACGTCGTGTGGCATCAAGGGGCGGGTCCGTTATGCAGGACGGGCGCGCGTACTGCAGGATGGAGGGAAGCTGACGACCAGCGCAGACAGCGTTTCCGTGGAAGGGGCCAACTCGGCCATTCTGTTCATCGTCGCCGCCACCAACTTCAAACGTTTCGACGACATCAGCGGCGATCCGGAAAAGCTGACCTCGGAGGCCATGGCGGGCGTCGAAAACACGACTTACGAGCGGCTGCTGGCCCGGCACCTGGAGGCGCATCAGCGGCTTTTCCGCCGGGTCGCTCTGAGCTTGCCGGCCACCGAGGCCTCCACTCGGCCCACCGACCAGCGCCTCCGCACTTACGATCCGCGGCGGGACCCCCAGCTCATGGTTTTGATGTTTCAATACGGGCGGTATCTACTTCTTGGTAGCAGCCGTCCGGGCGGCCAGCCGGCGAATCTCCAGGGCCTCTGGAATGAAGATATGAACCCGGCCTGGGAGTGCAAGTTCACGACCAACATCAACCTGGAAATGAACTACTGGCCGGCGGAAGTTGCCGCCTTGCCGGAATGCGTGGAACCGCTGGTTCAAATGGTCAAGGAACTGTCCGAGACCGGCCGCCGTGTCGCACAAATCCATTACGGGGCGCGCGGCTGGGTGTTCCATCAAAATACCGACCTTTGCGCGCCGCCGCGCCGATGGACGGTCCCACCTGGGGCACATTCTCGGTGGGCGGTGCCTGGCTTTGCACTCATCTGTGGCAACGCTATCTTTTCAACGGAGACAAAAATTATCTCCGCGATATCTATCCTTTGCTCAAAGGGTCGACACAGTTCTTCCTGGACACTTTGGTCGAGCATCCTGGGAAGAAGTGGCTGGTGACTTGTCCCTCAACCTCGCCCGAGAACTTTCCTGCCTGGCCTGGCAACCACAAGTACCATGATTCGTACACCGGCATCGACCTGCCCGGCACAACCATCTGCGCCGGGTCCACGATCGACATGCAAATCCTTCGCGACCTGTTCGAAGCCTGCATCGAGGCTGGAAAAACGCTGAGGGTTGACGAGGACTTCGGCAGACAGGTGGCACAAGCCCGCGCTCGCTTCGCTCCGATGCAGATTGGCAAGCAAGGGAACCTGCAGGAATGGATCGAGGACTGGGGCGATCTGGAAAAGCAGCACCGTCACATCTCGCACTTGTACGGTGTTTATCCTGGCGCGCAAATCACACCCCGCGGCACTCCAGAGTTCGCCGCGGCCGCCAAGGTCTCGCTGAACCAGCGTGGCGATGCCGGCACCGGCTTCGGCATGGCATGGAAGGCTGCCTGCTGGGCGCGGCTGCTCGATGGCGAGCACGCCAATCTCTGCCTGGCAAACCTGGTCGCCCGTCAGACCTGTCCCAACCTTTTCTCCATGTGCTTTTCCGCACCGCAGCTTGACGGTGCCTGCGGTGCCACCGCCGCGATCGCGGAGATGCTCCTCCAGTCGCAGTCCGGGGAGATCCAGCTTCTGCCGGCATTACCCAGTGCCTGGTCGGCCGGCAAGGTGTCGGGGCTTCGAGCTCGAGGTGGATTCACCGTCGACGAATCCTGGGCGGACGGCCAACTGCTCTCCGCGACGATCCATTCCGCACCTGGGACGTCGTGTGTGGTACGGTCACCGACTCGACTGGACGTGCAAGTAGATGGCCGCTCTGTACCGCATGAAAGACCAGAGGAGTGCGTAATCCGTTTCAACACTTCTGGAGGCGGTACTTACAAGTTGAAGCCGGCGAGGCCCGACTCATGACCGTGGCAGGCTTTCCTGATCGACGACCCCCGCGAAAGCCTCGCTGAATCACTGAGCATTCAATCCTGAAAGCACTTGCTCTTGAGTCGAAATTTGGAAAAAATCGCTATGGCTAGGAGAATCGTATGTCCTCGTCCGGAAGCCAAGAGATCAGGTTCTCTCATGACTCAGGCCGGCCCGGTATAGGGAAAGTTCTAACCTCTGGCAACTTCGTGATCGGACGATCGAGCACATGACGGATACAGCGACCGTTTCATCGGACAGAGCAAATCAAATTCCGCCAAAACCTGCGCGGTTGATGTCGCTCGACGCCCTGCGTGGGTTCGACATGTTCTGGATCGTCGGTGCCGACGAGCTCGTCAAGGGATTGCGCAAGGTCGACGACAACAGCGCGCTTCAAGGGCTGGCGCACCAGCTTGAACATGTCGAATGGGCAGGGTTCCACTTCGAAGATCTGATCTTCCCGATGTTCGTGTTCATCGTGGGCGTATCATTGGTCTTCTCGGTGAGCCGGACGATCGAGCAGGAGGGACGGGGGGTGGCCGCGGGTCGCATCGTCCGCCGCGCGGTCTTGCTTTATCTGCTCGGCATTTTCTACTACGGTGGGTTCAGCACGCCGTTCCAGGAGATTCGCCTGCTGGGAGTGCTCCAGCGAATCGCGATCTGCTACCTGTTTGCCGGGCTGGTCTTCTGCTTCTTCGACCTCCGCGGCCGGCTGGCTGCGTGCTTGGGTTTGCTCGTCGGCTACTGGGCACTCATGACGTTCGTGCCGGTCCCGGAAATCGGCGCGGGTCACTTTGAAGCTGGGCACAACCTGGCGAACTGGGTCGACAAGCACTATCTGCCGCTGCGCAGATGGAGCGGCGACTACGACCCCGAAGGATTGCTCAGCACGCTGCCGGCCATCGCCAACTGCCTGCTGGGCGTCTTTGCCGGCCAACTGCTGAAGAGTCGACTCGGCGACCTGCGCAAGGTTCTCTACCTCGTCGCAGCGGGCGCGGGCTCCGTGGTTCTCGGCTGGCTCTGGGATGCCCAGTTTCCGGTGATCAAGAACCTCTGGACGTCATCGTTCGTGCTAGTGGCAGTCGGTTACAGCTCGATCCTGCTCGGGCTGTTCTACCTGGTGATCGATGTCTGGAAGCTGCAAACCTGGGCTCAGCCATTCGTGTGGATTGGGATGAACCCGATCACGATCTACATGGTTCACAACCTGGTGGATATCGATCAGATCGCGCAACGGTTCGTCGGCGGCGACCTGAAGAAGCTCTACCTCGGTCGGTATGGTGACCTTGCCGCCGCGTTGGTGTCCGTAGCCATCACATTTGGGATCTGCCATTTCTTGTACCGGCGTAAGATCTTCCTGCGAGTTTAGGCGAATAAGAGAATCGATTAGCCGACCAGTGCCTCCAGGCAGCGTCCCTCGCGGAAGATCGCGACGGGCCGCCCGCTGGTGGAGCGCACCTCGTGATGCGGGCCGAAGCCCAGCCTGTGAAAGACCGTGGCGGCCAGATCATCGGGCGAGCAGGCGTCCCTGACGGGGAGCATTCCGTGTTCGTCGGTCGCGCCCGACGACGGTCCCGCCGGGAATGCCGCCGCCGGCCAGGAGCACCGACATCGTCCGCGCCCAGTGGTCGCGCCCGGCGGTGCCGTTGACCCGGGGTGTCCGGCCGAACTCCCCGGCGCAGACGATGAGCGTCTCGTCCAGCAGGCCGCGTGCGTTCATGTCGCGAATCAGGGCGGCAAGGGCCTTATCGAGGGGCGGCAAGAGGCGGTCGCGGAGTGTCCGGAAGTTATCGCCATGCGTATCCCAGCCGCCAAAGCCCAGAGTGACGAACCGGGCCCCGGCCTCGATCAGCCGTCGGGCCGCCAGGGCACCTTGCCCGAGCGCGCGTGCGACCGTAGTCGTCACGGATCACTTCGGGTTCACGGGCCAGGTCGAGGGCCAATCGCACTCGATCCGAGTAAAGGACCTCGAGCGCCTGACGATGAAAGCGATCCAGACCTGCCAGCGTATCAGTCGAATCGAGCGCGCGGAGGCCGCGGTCAAAACGGCGTCGCAGCGCCTCGCGCTGCTCCAGCTCGCCGGGTGAGAATCCGCTCGGCAGCGACACGCCCTGAGCCTGGAATTCTCCGCGCACGGGCTCGCCCTCAACCTCGAAAGGACCGTACGCCGGACCGAGATAGCCGGGCCCCGCCGCGGCAACGCCTTCACGAAGCGCGGCGAAAGTGATGTAAGGCGGAACGCCTTGCCTGGGTGCCAATACTCGCGCTGCCAGTGAACCGAGAGGCGGGTATTCGAGCGCGGGACTGGGCCGGTTGCCGGTGGTCATGTAGGTCGTGCCCGGCCCGTGCGCCGTGACCGTGTGACCCAGCGAGCGGACCAAGGCGCAGTGGTCCATCACCTGTGCCAGGCCCGGCATGTGCTCGGTGATCGAAACGCCTGGTACGGACGTCGCGATCGGCCGGAAATCGCCCCGGATTTCCTCGGGGGCGTCGGGCTTCAAGTCCCACATATCGATCGTCGCCGGCCCGCCGGAGAGCCAGAACTGGATCACGCCGGTCGCCGGCCGCCTCGTGCCGGTTGTCTGGCCGGCGGACTCGGCCTTGAGTATCTCGGGAAGCGTCAGACCCAGCAACGCCGCGGCGCCCGCGGTCAAGAAGTCGCGGCGATGAAACCCTTCGCAGTCGGTTCGGATTCGCGACATGGCGGCAGGCCCCTGTGAGATTTCAGTGGTTGAGCACAAATTCACGCGTATTGATAAGCGCCCAGAGCACGTCGGCGTAGGCCGAGGCCCGCTCGGGCCGGGCGCGAACGTGATCAAGTGCCGACCGCGTCTCGGCGTCGTCCGGCAGCCGCGACAGTGTGGCCAGGAAGAGCTCCTCGATAACCTCGGCATCACAGCGATTTGAAGCGGCAAGCTCTTTGAGACGGCCGGTTTTGATTTTCTCAAGCAGCGCGTGGTCGGTCATGAGAAAGAGCGTCTGCGGCAGCGCTGGCCTGTTCGGCCGTTCGCAGTCGCAGATCGCCACCCGCTCGGGGCGCCCGAAGATCCGGAAGACGCGGGCGAGGTCGGGCGATTCGACCCTGTTGGTCGCGATCTCGATCGCCCTGGCTCCCCGCGGCGCATCGAGGCCGAAGTCGCCGGCCACGCCGAGTGCCGAGTTGAGCGCATCGACGAGAACCTCGGCCATCATGGGCCTTGGCTCGGCCCGCGCGAAGTTGCCATGGTCACCGAGATTCCCCTCGGTCGGCTCCGATGACCGTTGATAGGCACGCGATCTCAAGACCTGGCGCTCGAGGCAGCGGATGTCATACCCATGAGTCACGAAGTCCGCCGCCAGCGCGTCGAGCAACCGCGCGTTCGAGGGCGGGTTGCCGACCGAGAAGCCGTCAACGGGATCGACCAGCCCGGCTCCGAAGTAAGCGGCCCAGACGCGGTTGACGAAGCTGCGGGCGAAGTACGGGTTGTCGGGCTGGGTCAGCCACGCGAAAAGCGCTCGCGCGGATCTCCAGTGGTGGGCAACTCCGGGCCGCCGAGCGCCCGGGCGCGAGCGGGCGACCCGTCGCGGGGTCAGCCAGGCGCCTCAAGGGGCGTTCGGCGAGGAAGCTCTCGCTCAAACGGGGAATGGGCGCCAGAGTGCCGTTGGGATCGGCCTTTCGCCGCTGCTCGAGCAACCGCGCCGTGGCGGCCAGGCCCTCGGGAGAGAAGCCGAACTGCACCTTGGCGAAGACGTTGGCGAAGGCGCGGTAGTCGGCCTGGGTCCAGCGGTCGAACGGATGCTTATGGCACTGGGCACATTCAACCCGCACGCCCAGAAACGCCGCCGCCGTGCGCTCGGCCAGAGGCTCGACGGCGACGTACTCGCCGTTGACGAACCGCCGCCAGTACAGATCCAGGCCTGGCTTAGACGCATAATCACTCGTCGATCCGTTTTTCAGAGCGATCATCCGCGCGGCCTCCCGGTCGGCCCAGGCATCGGCGCTGGCTCCGTCGCGGCTCGTCGCCGTGATGACCCCACGAGCGATTTCAGTGTACGGGATGTTGGCGGCGAACCGCTTGCGGAACCAGTCGTGCCACATCCGCGCCCGGCGCGGGCGAAGCTGGTCGGGACCCTCCAGAGCCGCGACGTCGCAGCCGGTGATGTCGAGGTAACGCATGGCCCAGAGCGCGGCGTGCATCGGGTGCGCGAGCAGCTCGTCGATCTTCCGCGACCGCTTGTCCGGACACTGATCTGCGAGGAAGTCGCGGACGTCTTGCGGAGAAGGGAGATCGCCCGTGACGTCGAGCGTGACCCGGCGGAGAAACTCGGCGTCGGTGGCCGACCGCGACGGTGTGATGCCCAGGCTCTTGAGCTTGGCGAAAACCTCGCGGTCGATCAGCTCGCCCTCCGGGACTTCCGGCACGGTCACAACCCGTCCGGTTGGCACCGACACCCGCGCTGCGGCGAGCCGGCCGTTGTACGAGGCCACGACGGCCGTGTCTCCCGGCCGCAGACCGCGGACCTTCCCGGCAAGGGACACCTCGGCTACCGCGTCGTCGCGAACGCGCAGGTCACAAAAGGAAGTGACATCGCTCACGTTGCCATCCGCAAACCGGGCGATGACCGAGAGCCGGCTGGAGTTGCCCGGATGCTGAAGGTTCAGTGCGGAGGGGTGGATCTCGATCCGCTCGACCGCTCCTCGCGATGGGTCGCGTCTTGCCCCCCCGGCGATCCAGGCGCGGATGACCTGATACTCCCACGAGCCGACCGCGATCCGCAGTCCGCCCTCGTGCGGCACCTGGCCAGTCGGCTTGAGCAAGAGGAGGCTGCGGTCGGGGTTCATGACGTCGACTCGACGGCCGAGGACGTTGCGGGTGAGCATCGCGTAATCGCGCTCCGGGTCGTGGCCGAAGAGGCTCAGGTTCAGTCCCCCACGCCCCTGGAAGGACCCGTGACACGATCCGGCGTTGCAGCCGAGCCGGCCGAACAAGCTGGCCACGTGACGGTCGAAATCGACTTGCTCGAGCACCGCTCCGTCCGGCAGATGGAGCGGCCGCGGTTCGGCGGCCGGCGCGGGCCGGGCCGCCACCACCGCGATCAGTGCCAGTACGGTTCGCCAGACCAGATGCATGGTTTTCCCTCGGCTCCACTCACTTCGGTTCCAGCACCAAGGTGATCTCCTCGGTCTTGCCTTCGGCGATCTTCAACTTGCGGTTGGCCGGCTTGAAGCCTTCGGCCTCCGCGTTCACGCTGAACTCAAGGTCAGGCTGGAGCTGCTCGGAACGAAACCGGCCGTCCTCCTGCTTCTCGAAGTTCACGTCCGATTGCACGCCGCCGGCAAGAATGATCTTCCCTTGCATGGCTTGCTTTTCCTCTGGGGGGTAATGCGCAGAGATCTTGAGGCCCGGCACCGGCTTGCCGGCCTTGGTCTCGCCTTTCACGATCACAATCGGCGCGTTGTAGTGGACGATTTCGATACCCTTCACGTCGTGGTCAAGCGTGCCGAGCATGATTATCCGGCTGCGGCTGAGCGGCTCGCCCTTGGCCTTGCGCCAGCGGATCGCATGGTGCTCGTTGGTCATGGTGTTGATCTGGACGTTCTCCAGCCCATGGGGGACGAGGGCGACGGATTTCCCGTCCGGACCGACCTTGGCCTCTCCGAACCAGTAGCCGCCATCAATCTGGCCGAAGATGTGATTCGCGAAGCCGGTCGTCGGTTTGCCTTGTCCATCGACCCACTGGGCCTCGATCACCACGTGGGGCGAGGCGCGAATTTCAAGCGGTTCAGGGGTCTCGCCTTCCTTCAGCACGACCTTGCGGGGCGTGAAGACACCCGGCAGCGGGCGCACCTTCGAGCGTTCCGAGCCGTCGCGAGAGCGGTCTCCGGGCAGTACACGGTACTCCCCCGAGGGAAGCGGCTTCAGCTTGAACGATCCATCGGCGTCGGTCACGGCAGTGCGGTCAATGGCATCGGCCACGGCCAGACCGCCCAGGATCTCGCCAGATTCCTTGTCCCCCGTTCGCTCGGCGTTGACGAAGACTCCGGCAATTGGCTTGCCCTGTACGTCAAGCACGTGGCCGGTGAGCGAGACCCCGGGCTTGAGCGTGAACCTGCCAAGCTCGCCACGCTTGCCCTCGGGAACACCGTGGAGCTCACCCGCGAGATCATCGGGAAGGATCCAAAAAACGGCCAGGCCGGGAGTCGTGACGTTGACCTTGAACTTGCCCGCGTCATCGGTCTTCGCTTTCGAGAACGAGCCGTACTCGAAGCCCTCGCCAGCCTTCAGCTTGCCCGACCGGGAGTAGGCCAGGATCGACACGCCCTTGGCCGGTGAGCCGTCGGGCCGCTCAACGTGACCCGCAATCGGCTTGCCCGGGCGCAACTCGACGTTCTCGAAGAACGGCCGCCCCCCCATCTTCTCGTTCTTGCGGATCATCGTCAGCGCGTAGCCGAACCCGGCCTGCGTGGCATAGTCGGGATGTTCGACGTCGAGCTCGATGTAGAGGTACCGCTCGGCGACCTGCTCGGGTGGGATCGTGAACGAGTAATCCCCGCTGGCGTCGGTGGTGTGCTTTGTCTCTTGAAGGATTGTGTTTTCGTTATTCCGTTTGAGGATCGACCGCCGGACGGTGACCGTGGCGCCGGCGACAGGCTTGCCGGTGCCGATCTCCTTTACCTTGCCTGTGTAATGCAGCGTCTCCATCTTCGGGGCCTCGACTTTGGGCTTGGGCTGCTCCTGCTGAGGGGCGGAGGCGGCGTCCAGCCTCAGACCCGACGCGACGGCGATCACGGCGGCTGCCGACACCGCGGCGGCCAGGCTCCAGAGTTTCCGGCAACGATGTTCCAGCGGTTCATGATCCCGAACAAGCATGGCGACCCTCCGGTACAGGTTTGAGCGCCGGTCGCTGACCCCCAGCGCCGGCAAGGCCAACTTGGTTTGTCGTGCCCGTGCCAGGCGGACGAGGTACGTGGCATAATCCTCCGCCGAAGTCAGCGCCGCGGCCCGGTCATCGGCCAGGTAGTCCTGACAAAGCCGCAGTTGCCGCCGCAGCCACCAGAACAACGGTTGATAGATCAGCACACAGCCGGCGAGCGCGGCCAGGTTCCAGGCGATGGCGTCACGCCGTTCGATGTGCGACCACTCGTGCGCCAGGCAGAACCGCAGTTCCTGGGAATCTCCCTCCGGCGCAGAGTGTCGCGGGCAGAACGATCACCGGCCGGCGCCAGGTGAAGGTGAACGGCAAGTGGACGGTGTCACTCTCCAGCAGGACGACCCTGGCCCCGTCAGCTCCACTGAATTCGACGAAAAACTTCATGAACCTCGGGTGCCACCGGCCGCGCCGCGCGGGCGACTCGCCAGAGCAGCAACTGACCGAACAGCCACCAGCCTATCCAGCCGAGCGACACGGCGACGTAGGCGGCCAGCGTGAGGGTCTCCCAGGAAATCCCAGTCAGCCAGGACGGCCAGAGTCCCGCTTCCCGTTGTTCGGCTGCCACCTGTTCCGTCGCGGCGGGGCGATCGATTGTCCGAGCCATTCCCGTGCGGCCGCGATCGCGCTCGACGCGTCTTTGCAAGCGGTCGATGGCAAGCGGCGGCAAGGCCGGTGCCGCGGCGGTTTGAACTTCGGTCACGGGGGGTGCCAGGGCTCGCGGCGTTGCCAGCACGATCCCCGCCGACCACCTCGGCACAAGGGGCAAGGCGCCGAGCCAGGGGACGGCAAAGGCTCCCACGAGCGTGAGCACAACGATTCGGGCACGCCGCACGGGCTGGCCGCAAAGCCACGCCGCCAGGCTTCCCAGGCAGAGCACGATCAGTCCGCCGACCGCCCCGTGGGCCAGCCAGCGCCAGGCGAGTACGTACCCGTCCATTTCACTTGCCCTCCAGCTTGCGGTAGGTTCATGACCCGAAGCAATGTCTGGACCGCGTTGACTATCAGCTACCAGTCGGAACATTTTCTGTTGTGCACGTCGCCCCCGCCTCCTGATCGACCGCCCGCGCTGCTGCCGCGACGACGCGTCTCATCGGCCCGCTCCCTTGGGTGCCTTCGGCTCCAGCACGAGGGTCACGTCCTCGGTCTTCCCCTCGGGGAGGGAAAGCTTCCGGCTCGCCTCCTCGAAGCCGTCGGCCGAGACCGAGACGGTCACCTCCTTGTCGGGCAGCATCTGGGACGTCCGGTAACGGCCGTCGTACTGCTCGTCCTGGATGACGTCTTGCTTCTTCCCGCCGCCCACGACGTGGACACTGTTCTCGCGCTCGTCGCCCGCGGGCGTCGTGTACTGGACGGCCACCTTGAAGCCCGGGATCTGTTTGCCGTCCTTCGCGGTGGCGTTGATGACGATGATCGGCGAGACGTACCGGACGATCTCGATGTCCTTGACGTCGTGGTCGAGCGTACCGAACTTGACCGTACGACCCTCGACCAGCGGACCGCCCTTACCGATCCGGTGCCGCGTGGCGGCGTGCTCGTTGGTGATGATGCTGAGGTTGGCCTCTTCCAGTCCGTGCGGAACCTTCATCGAGAACCGGCCCTCGGGATTGGGGTGAGCCTGGGCGATCCAGTACGAGCCGTCCATCTTGCCACCGATGGCGCTGCTCCAGCCGCCTCTGGGCTGCCCCTTGCTATCGACCCAGCGCCCCTCGATCACCACCGAGGGCAAACCGCGGATCTCCAACGGGTCGGGGGTCTCGCCCTCCTTGATCGTCAGCTTCGTGGGGGCGAAGACCTCGGGCAATGGCCGATGTGTCCATTGGGTCTTCCGGTCGCCATCATAGTTGGTCTCGCTGGGAGCGACGCTGTATTCCCCTGGAGGCAGCGGAGCGAAGGTGAAACGCCCGTCTGCGCCGGTCTCTGCCGCCCTGCGGATGACATTGGAGATGAACGTCAGGCTGTGCGCCTCCAGATCCGGTCCGTTTCCGCGTTGCCGCTCGATCTCGACGAACACACCGGCGATCGGCTTGCCCTGCACATCGAGGACCCGGCCGGCCACCGAGACGCCCTTCTTCAGAATGATTGTCCCCATGTCGCCGCGCTTGCCGTCGGGGACCACGTACAGATCGACGGCATAATCCTTGGGCAGGACCCAGTACGCCGCCTGACCGGGCGTGGTGATCGGCAGCCGGAAGCGGCCCTGGGCATCACTCTCGGCCCTTGCGAAGGAGCCGTATTCAAACTGACCCCCCTTGTCGGTGCGCGAGTATGCCAGCACCACGACCCCTGCCGCCGGCTCACCTTCGGGCGTCTCGACCCGGCCGGTGATCGGCGTGGCCGGTCGGAGCTCGACCATCTCAAAGAAGGGCCGCTCGTTGAGCTTCTCATTCTTACGAGTCATGCTCAGGGCGTAGCCGAACCGGTCCCGAGGGGCGTAATCCGGGTGCTCCACGTCCAGCTCGATGTAGAGATAAGGGGACGCATACTGATCCGGAGGGATCTCGAAGGCGTACATGCCGTCGGCACCCGTTGTGTGGCGGGTCTCCTGCAGCACGCGGTTCTCCGACGACCGGAGGATCGAACGGCGGACGGTCACCATGGCCCCGGGGATCGGCTTGCCGGTGTCCTTGTCCACAATCGTCCCCTTGTAATGCAGGGGTTTTCCGTCGTCTTTCTTGGCCTCGGCGGCGTCTTTCACGGTCTGGGCCCCCTTCACGGGGTCATCGGCGGCCGGTGGCGCGGCACCGAGTCGGAGCCCCGAGGCGAAGACGATCACGACGGCCGCGGCCATGGCGGCGGACAGGCTCCAGGCGGCCCGGCAGCGGCCCTCCAGCGGTTCATGGTCCTGGACGAGCATGGTGATCCTCCGGTAGAGGTTCGAGCGCCGGTCGCTGACACCCAGCACCGGCAAGACCGTAATCGTTCGAGACCCCCGCGCCAGGCAAACGAGATACGTCGCATAGTCCTCCGCAGAGGTCAGCGCCGCGGCGCGGTCGTCTGCCAGGTAATCCTGGCAGAGCCGCAGTTGCCGCCGCAGCCACCAGAACAGGGGCTGATAGAACAGCACGCAGCCGGCCAGCGTCGCCAGGTTCCAGGCGCAGGCGTCACGGCGTTCGATGTGCGACCACTCGTGCGCCAGGCAGAACCGCAGCTCCCGCGAATCGGCTTCGCTGCAGAGTGCGGAGGGGAGCACGATCACTGGCCGGATCCAGGTGAACGTGAATGGCAGCGTGACTGTGTCGCTCTCCAGCACGACGGCCCGATGCGCTTCGTGTCCGCCGATTTCATGGAAGAGATCTTGAATCTGGGGCCGCACCGGTCGCGCCGCGCGGGTGATACGCCAGAGCAGAGCGTGGCCGAGCAACCACCAAGCCGCCCACGCTATCGACAAGAAGGCATAAACCGCCAGCACGATGACTTCCCAGGATACTGCACTCCACAACGACAGCAAGAACTCTGTCCGCTCTCCTCCGCCGAAAGCCTCATGCGGAGCAAGATTCTCGCTTTCGGGCAGCCCGTGGTGGCCGGCGTCCCGCATGGCCGGACCATCTCGGCGCTCGATGGGAAAGGACAAGGCCGGAGCAACCGTGGCCCGGCTGGTTGCCGCAGAGAGCGTCAGGACTCGTGGAGCGGCCAGCACGATTCCCGCGGACCACCGCGGCGCGATGGGCAAGGCGCCGAGCCACGGAACGACGAAGCCGCCCAGAAGCGTGAGCACAACAATACGGGCACGCCGCACCGGCTGGCGGCAGAGCCACGCCGCCAGACTTCCCAGGCAGAGCACGATCAGTCCGCCGACCGCCCCGTGGGCCAGCCAGCGCCAGGCGAGTACGTACCCGTCCATTTCACTTGCCCTCCAGCTTGCGGTCGGTTTGAGATGCCTTGCGCTTCCGGGCCGCGGCGATCATCCGCTCCAGGTCCCGTAGCTCTTCCTCAGAGGAATCCTTGGCCTGGAGCAGGCTGAGTACGACCTGATCCAGAGCGCCGTCGAAGACGCGGTTCAAGAGCCGTGCGGTCACCCGGTCGCGACTATAGATAGGCTCATAGATGAATGTGCGACCCTCGGCGCGATGGCGGATCAATCCCTTGTCTTCCATGATCCGCAGCAGCGTCTGGACCGTGTTGAACGCCAGCTCGCCGTCGGGACACATCTGCTCGTGGACCTCGCGCACGCTGCCGGAGCCCAGGGACCAGAGCGCCTTGAGCACGTCCAGCTCCCGCGGACTCGGTTCGTTCTCGGCCACGTTGACCTCCCCTCCCAGGCCGGGTGATGGCACCGGCTGCCTAACTTAATAAGTTAGGTGAATCGTAGTGAGTGAAGGGTGGCCAGTCAAGTGGCAGATTTCGATTTTTCCGGCGCGGAACCGGTGGACCGGGCGAAAGGCTCACCGGCCCGAAAACCAGGGTCGTCATCTGGGCGGCAAAAGGCTCTCGATCTCCTTGGCCAGGTCGGCGCGGAGGGTCGGCGAGTAGCCCACGTGGACGTCGCTCACCTTGCCCTCGCTGTCGATGAGAATCAGGGTCGGGAAGCCTTGCACGCCGTACTTCTCGGGAATGCCCTCGGCGCGGAGAGTCGCGTACTTCAAGCCCATGACATCGACCACGAGCTTCGCGTCGGCCTCGTCGTGGTCGGTGTTCATTCCCAGCACGGCGACCGGTCGCCCCGCGAACTGTTCGGCCAGGGCGTTGAGCTGCGGCATGGCCTTGACACACCAGCCGCAGCCGCGATACCAGAAGTCGAGGACCACCACTTTGCCACGATACTCGGCCAGGGCGTGCTTCTTGCCGTCAAGACCCTGCAATTCCCAGTCAGCGGCCGGCTTGCCCATCACGTCGGCTCGGCGCTTCGCGGAATCGGCGTAATAGCCGGCCATCCCGTCGTGCTCCGCGATCTGGCGATCGAGTTGCTCGCGAAAGATCGGATTTTCGATCGCATCCCGGGCCGATTTGAGTGCGGCCTTGGCATCCGCTAGCAAGGTCTTGGCCTTGGCGGCGTCCTTCGAGGCTTCCTCGGTCGCCCGTTCATAGGCCTTGCTCGCGCTGAAATAGCGGTCAGCCGCGGCGGCGAACGGTGCGAGCCAGGCGGCGTCTCGGGTTTCCACCGCGGTCAGTTCCGTTGACCCGCTTCCCTTGCCTTTGAAACCGTATCCCTGTGTATACTCCTGCTCGATCCGTCGGATCACGCCCTGCTTGGTGTTGAAATGGAATGTCGAGTCCATGGTCATCTCATAGACTTTATTTTCAGGACCGATTCGCCGGGCGCGAAAAGCCCAGCCGTCGGGCTCGGTCCGCAGCGAGGTATAGCGGTACTCCTGGCCCATCCGCTCGTCGCGCTGGCCCCACTCTGCCTTTGCGTTCGCCTCGTCGTCGGGCAATCGAGGGAACAAGCTGGCCGGTTGAATGCGGTACCCGAGCTCGGCATCGGGCCCGAGGCGGCCATCGGGGGACAGGTCAAAGTACCCGAAGTTGTACTGCATCGGCGGCTTGGCCTGTTTCTTGAACAAGCTTTTGAGCGTATCGACAACCGAGGTCGCCGTGAATCGGCTTCCCTGGCGGAGCACGATGCGAACGCTGCCGTCGTTGTTGCGGCGAATGACCCACGCCGTCGTCTCCTCTTCATTGATGTGCATCCCGCTCTGATGGCGGAACGTGCTCGACCCCTTGTATGACAGTTCCATGCCGGGCACGAACCGGTACCTCGGCAAGTCGTCGCCGGCTCGCGCGCTCGCAGTCGCGATTGCAGCAGCCATGATCCCCAGACTCATGATCCCCAACGTCAAGATCCCCACCGCGCATGCTCGGCGCATGGATGTGCCTCCCTCGTTGTGAGTCTCCTGTCTACGACACATGTCTTTTGTACCGCCGAGGGGGCCGGCGTGGGAAGCAAAATCTCGAGTGAAACCAAGGGGCGGTCAAGGGGCATCCTTGCCCACCGGGTTGGAGGTGCGCCCATCAGGCCTCACGCTTGCAATGGCGAGCAGCTTGTATTCCGCAACAGTCACCCCGGAGTTTCCAAGGCGGTGCGGTGCGAACGCGGCGATCGCCGGTTGCACTGGCTCTGGTATCCCGGCGTCTGACCCAGTCGGCATGAAGGTGGCGCCGGTGGAATCTTCGCCTTGGCCGTCAAACGCGCGCTGCATGCCGGTGCCGTCGAGTCGCACCGAAACCATCGACCGGTCGATCTGTTCGATGAGGTCGAAGCGTAGTTCACGCTTGCCATCGACGCTCACCTGCACGACTCGGGGTCGGCCCCAGTAGCCCCATTTCCATGTCGGCGCGGTGCGGTCGATGGCTCGCGAATAGGCATCAGTGATCAGGCGCAGCTTGATACTACCGGCCCTGTCGACGACGGCGTCCAGCGGAATGTCCCAATGCTGCCAGCCGCTGTCCCGCTTGAGCATCGACCGCCGGAAGAGGGTGCGCCAGGGACCATCCTTGACGCGTTCCTGCACCGTGAAGACGGCGCCAAGGCAGAAGTAGTCGATGTTCCTGCTGAGACCGATGTCTGTGCTGAGGTACAGGCCCGGTCTGTTCGCTCTAAACGTTTCCGGAAGGACATCCGTCTGTTTTTCCCAGTTGATGACGCAACGGCGTTTGGTGGCTCGCTGGACGGCCTCGGGGACCGGATGCATCGGGTCGACATCCGAGCCGGCAGAACCGCCACAGTCGGCCAGGAATCGGGAGCGCATGGCCTCCAGCTTCTTCCTCAACCGCGTGCCGTCGTCACCGGTCGTATAATCGTCGTCGTAGTTCGCGAAGTAGAGGAGTTCGCTTGTCCTGGAAGCGTTCACCGCCGTGTCGAGCTGTTCGCGGACCATTCCGATCAAGGCGCCCTCGGCGATTCTTTGTCTGGCCACGCGAGAGGCCAAGGCTGCCGTGCAGAGCTCTCGTGATCGCCTGGTTGAGACGCAAAGCTGACGCAGCCTCTCCGTCTTGAACACCTTGTCGGCCGCGGCGTCGTATCCATTCCATCGGAATGCATCGGGGTCGTAGGCCGCATGGTAAAGGTCGGTGCGCGGCCGGCGTAGAGCTTGTAGGCATCCTGTGCCAGTCTGTCGGCTGCGTCGGCCATTACGGACAGGAGTTGAAAGTCTCTGTGAAGCGGTCCCCCGAAGAAGATCATGGGGGGATCGTCCTCGAACACATGCCACTCGGCGACACAGGAGTTCACGCCGTAAGCCTTGCCGACGAGCGCGCCCACCTTGTCTCCGTAGGCGATGCGGTAAGCGCGGTCAAGGAAGCCGAAATCGTCATTGTTGTTGATGTTGGGCACGCCGTCATGCCGCCACAGGTACTGGGCGCCGAGATAAGCGAATACCTCCGCGTGGGTCCACTGGAAGATGTAAGCCATCGAGCCGTAGCCGCCGGCCAAGATCATCCGCCGCTGTTTGTCGCGCTCTTCAGCCAGATCCATGCCCAGGTCGCCGTGCATGCGATCGTTGTTGATGTTGGCGATCCGGAAGCAGCCCGCCGCCGCTCCGCCCCGCCCGCCGAGCGTGGCCGCGCGGTCCTTGCCCAGCAAGCTCACGTATTCCTGCTCGTCATCCTCGAACAGGACGAACGGTATTTTGCGACCATGCTTCTGGTCAATCAACGCAATCCACTTCGTTCGCTCCGCTCGGTCTTTGCTCTCCTTCATGATCCTGTTCAAGAGGATATGGGAGATCAAGAACATCGCGGGATCCGGGCGCCCAAGCTGGCTCGCGTGCTTTCGAATGATCTGGTCGAACTCGCGGGTGAGCCAGGTGTAGTATTCGACGTGCACCCCGAGAGGCGGCTTGTTCGGATCCGTATCCGCGACGGAGCGGAGGCCATACTCCCGTGCCCAAGGCTCCCAGAACGTCTTGTAACACAGCTCGTTCTGGTTCGGCACATGGTATGTTTCCGGATCTTCGAAGACGAAGCCGTTGAAGCCCTGTTCGAGAATTCGCTTGATGAAGGCGTCCCAGTACTCGCGTACTCCTGGCGTGAACGGAAGTGCCTCTGCGACAAGGCTTTTCCCGTCAGCTTCCGGGTGTCGCTGAATATATGTGCCATTGAACGTGTTTTTCCCGATATAGGCGTGTACCTGGACGCCTCGCTCGTTGGCATAACGAATCAGCTCGGGCAGGAACGCCTTCTGGATGTTCCGGTGTGTGTAGTGGTAAGGAGTCCTCTGCCCCGTCCTCAGGTCATAGAAGGACGAATCGAAGTCGAGAGTATCCGCCTCGTAACCCGGTAGCGAGAAGGGCCAATTGCCGTACATGCAGACGGCCCAGGCATTGCACTTATGGAGCAGCGACCAATCCACCATCCACTTCCACTCATCGAAGCTCCAGTTGCCATTGTCGTATCCTTCGCGGCGGGTCGACCATCCGGCATACCAGGCCAACTGCGGGGAAAGGCAGCGCCACCTGGCATCGGGCCAATCGCGGATCGTGAGGCAGGGAATCGCGTCGCGGTTCTCCCGCGCGGCCTGAATGGCGAGTTGGTTCACGGTCTGGACACCGTAGAGCATCCCCCACTTACCCTTGCCGACCACCGTGATTCCCGCAGGTGCGATCGTCAGAACAGAGGCTTCGGGACTGGTCGCGGGATCGTTGAGGAAAGTCCTCTGTTCGTCAGTCAACCAGTGATGAGAATATCCTTCCTCCACCGAGCCCAGGCGGGTGCTCACTGCCGTACCCTTCCGGGGTAGAAACGAGCTCAGAGACTTCAGTGCGATCTGCTCCGTCTGCGATAGAACACGAGCCGACTCACAGTCTGCCGGACCAAGCAGGAGAATGCCGCCGCCGCGTTTGACCTCCTGTGGATATGGCAACACTTGCAATCCATCTGAGCTCGACTCACCGTAGGATGTCCCACCGGCGCAGCCCACTTCGACGCCCAGTATCACGGCCATCGCCAGAAATACACGACGATTCATCGGGGGTCCCTCGGTGGCTACGGCAAGGCGCTCATCCGACCGACTTCAGCAAGCGGCTCAAGTGCTTCAGGCTGCCAGCCGCCTGGGCGGGCGTGCCGCACTCGACCGAGAAGACGATGTCGCGCGGGCACTTCCTGAGCACGATGTCGATGATCCGCGCCCAGTCGAGAACGCCCTCGCCGCAGGCGCAGCCGACCGGCGTGCCGGTGACCTTGCCGCGCTCCGCGCTCGAGTGTTCCGTCGAGATGTCCTTGGCGTGCAGGTGCACGAGCCGACCGGCCACGCGCTCGAGCCAGGCGTAGACGTCGTGGCCGCAGAGATACGCATTGCCCGTATCAAAGTTGATGCCGATAGCCGGCGACTTCACCAGGTTGTAGATCCGGTCGAGCCCGTCGGGGTGCCGGGAATACTGGGCGTGCGGCTCGAGCCCGATCTTCACGCCCCTCCGCTCGGCGATGAACGCCGCTTCCTGCAAGGTGTACTTGATCAGGACGAAGTCTTCCTCCTCGGTCGTCCACTTCGCCTTGATGCCCTCGTCGGTGTTGACAACGGGCACACCGATCTCGGCCGCGACGCGAATCGCCAGCTTGATGTACTCGCCGTGGACGTCGGGTCGGCCCAGCGGCCCGTGCGACTGCAAGCCGGAGATCGTCAACCCGGCCCGGTCGCACCCATCCTTGATCCGGTAAGGATCGTCGAACATGGAGACGGTGTGAAAGTAACCCGCCTCGCTCATGAGCTCGCGGCCGAAGTGGATCATCGGCTCGAAGTACTTGTAGCCCATCTCGGCCGCCTGCTCGACAGCCCACTCAAAGGGCTTGTCCGAGCTCCGCGAGAACTCGGCGTTCAGCCCGATGGCAATCTTGCCCATGGTGTCTCCTTCACGCTTGGTGTGACCCGGTCAGGGCCAGAGTTCGTTGATCCGTTTGACGGTCTCATCGACGAGAACTTTCCCCCCTTCGGGACCAACCAGAAACCGATCCGCGCTGTAACCTCCGCCCTGCACGGCCCGCTCCGTCGGCAAGTAGCCGCTGTCTCCGCTGGAGAGTTGCACGAGCATCGTCAGCGGTGCGCGACTGCGGGCTTCGATCCGTGCGCCATATTCCACATAAAGCTCGAACGGGTTGGTCGCGATGGCGACATCTCCCAGCCGGAGCACGTGGACCTCGGCGGGATGGACGGAATCGGTCTCGTAAAAGGGCAGGGCCGACGGTCGCCGTTCAGGAAGGTCCACCCGGACAACTGTATGCCGGAAGACCGGGCTGCTATCGGCGTCGCCCACGCCTGCCAGCGCGTCATCGACGGCATTGGCGATGCGACGGGCAATCTCCTTGCGGCGTGAGAGCGACCGCCGCTGGTCCATCACCCCTTCAGCCTTCTTGCGGTAGAGCAGGTGGGGCGACTGGTCGCCGGCTGCCGCGCATTGCGGCAGCACGAAGAGACCCGGACCATGCCGGCGGCTGACCTCCGTGCGCACGTCATGCCAGAAATCGGCCGAAATCTCGTACAGTTGCTCCGTCTCCTGCGCTGGGCAGGGCACATTGACCACCAAGCCCGTGAGCTTCCGATCCGGCCCCCAGAAGCAGAGGACATCCACGGAATGGTCCTCGCCGGCCTCGACGCTCGTGAACTCGGGCTTGGTCGTATCGCCGTACATCACCGTCGTGCCGTTGGAATAATGGGCGCGGCGGTTGTAGCCGACCACGGCCTGGCTCACGGCCCAGCTCACGCTCCCCGGTTTGCGAGTCTTCCACGCCTGAGCGACCGCCTTTGAAACGCGGTCGAGAAAGATCTCGGCGTACTCGGAGGCCTTCATCACTCCGGGGTCCTTGCTGACGTCATAGAGACCTTTGAACTTGTCGTCGAGCAACCCCGGCGCTGTGTGCGTGTGCGTGGCATTGACGAATAGCTTGCCAGCGTCCAGGTCGGGCACCAGCGGTTTTACCCTCTCTTGCAAACGCTGCTGGACCGCATGCGGGCTGGAGATCAGGTCGCACGAGACCAGGATGGCTTGCTCCACACCGCCAGTCGCGCGCTCTTCCAGAGCCAGGACTGTCGCGGTGATCGGGTCGCGCACGCCAGTGGAGATGCGCTTGTGGAGCTGTCCCACCAGCGCGATCGGCCCAGGAGGCGTGATATCCACCCGCGCCCAGCCGACCTGCAAGGGCTGGCCCTTCCCGGCTTCCGAGCTGGCCATCTGCGCGACCGTTTTCTGGAAAAACTCGGCGCAGAGTGCGACCTCGGAGGAGTTGTTGTCCCAGTTGTACTCGTACTCGATGGCGAACAACGTCGGACGCACGCCGAGCTTGTGGATCTCGCGGAGCATCTCACCCATTTCGCCCTTACCAGTTCCCCAGGGCACATCGTGGCCGGCGGGCCCAAACTCGTTCAGGTCCTTGACGTTGAGTGACAGCAAGCGAGAGCCCAGCAGACGAATGCCGTCAACCGGCCGGATGCCCGAACGCTGCCAGTGGCCGACATCGGCGCAGGCGCCGACGCGGGGACTTCGCCCCTCGCAGACCTTGAGCACCTCTTGCGGGTGCCAGTAGCGCGAACTGCCCCGGGGATGATTGTGAATCGCCAGCTTCACGGCATACTCGTCGCAGAGCTTCTCGAGCACGTTGATCGCTTCGGGCGGAGGCTCCGAGACAATCGTCTCCGCGCCCAGCTTGCGGCAAAACTCGAACGCTTTGCGAGCGTCCGCCTCGTCACTCGAAAGGTGATGCAGATAGACGCTCGTGACCGTGACACCGCATCCCTTCAGCTTGGCTCGAACCTGATCGAGGGCGGCATCAGAAAGTGCGGGGCCGATCTGCTCCAGGGTCTCCTTGCTGACCTTCTGTCCCTCGAAGGCCTCGATATAGTGCAGGCCCAAGGCCGCGGTCTTGTCAACGGCCTCGAAGAAGGTGAATCGGTTGAAGGTCCAGGCCGCCGGGCCGACGCGCCAGCCAAGCGGCCTCTCGGGCCCCTCCGCGCGAGCCTGCCATGACCCAATCAGAACGCCGAACACACAGAATACGAGGGCGCAACCGAGGCAAGTCCGCAAGACTGACCGCATGATATGCTTGCTCATGTTAACTCATGCTCCAGGGTGAACGCATGGGCTGAGACAACCTCCGATTGGCCTCGTCATCGCCGACGAACCGGTCGGCTGCCGGATCCCACTTGAGCTTCCGCCCCAGGCGAACGGCGATGTCGGCCACGTTGCCCAGGCAGGTGGCCCGATGGCCGGATTCGACGGTCGACACCGGCTCGCGGCGGTCGCGGACGCATTCCAGGAAGTTCACGTAATGATCGTCGCTGACCACGATGCCTGCCGAGGCCGGATCGACGCGCTTCTCGAGCAGCGACGCGGGCTCCGCCGAAATGGCGCCTCGGGTCACGTGGACCCAGCCCTCTTTGCCGATGAACCGGCACCCGGTTTCGTGGTGTCGCCTGGAATCGACGTCGGCGAGCGCACGAGTGCTCTCCTCGGTCAGACCTTGCTGCTTCTGCCAGTCGAACGGCCCGCGGTCGCTCGTGAAGCTCAGGCGCAGGCCGCTGGGATAGCGGTACTCGGTGCGCCAGGTGACGATGGTGTCGCACATTCCCTGGGTCGGGACCAAGCCCGTTCCTTCAATCTCGAAGGGCGCGCCCGTCACCTCGGGACAGCCCCACGCGGCAATATCCAGGTGATGGATGCCCCAGTTGCAGATGAACCCGACGCAGTAGTCGGCGATCCAGTACATGCCCAGCCACTCGCACCGCTTCAGGTCGAACGGGTGCATCGGGGCAGGGCCACTCCACATGTCGTAGTCGAAACCGTCGGGGATAGGGGCTGGCGGCTGCTTGACGATGCCGCCTCCGGCCGGGACGGCGACCTCGATGGCCTGGATCTCTCCCAGGTGCCCGCTTCGCGCCAGGGTGCAGGCCTGACGAAACTTCGCATCGCTGCGTTGCTGGGTACCGGTCTGGAAAACACGCTTGTTCCGGACGGCCGCGTCGCGGACGGCAACGCTCTCGGCGATCGTCCGTCCCAGCGGCTTTTCGCAGTACAGGTCTTTCCCGGCGGCAAGCGCCTGGGTTGCGACGATCCCGTGCCAGTGGTCGGGTACCGTGACGATCAGGGCATCGATATCCTTGCGGTCGATCACCTCGCGGAAATCGCGGTAAGCCTTGCACCCACCGTACGACCCACGGTTGTCTTTTTCCGAGTAATACGTCTCGACCAGCTTGGCGGCTGCCTCCAGCCGAGGCCGGCGGCAATCGCAGACGGCGACGACCTGGCTGAGGGGCGAGTTCATCATGCCCTTCATATCGTCGGTTCCGCGGTTCCCGGTGCCGAGCACCCCAATCGTGATTCGCTCACTGGCCGCGGTTGCCCCATTCCTCCCCAGCGCGGAGGCGGGGACGATGAAGGGAAAGGCCAGGACGCCGGCCGCTCCTTGAAGAAACTGACGCCTCGATGAGGCCGTTAAAGATTGTACGACTGGCTCGATGCCCGGAGAGTTCGCCATGATGGAACTCCTTCGATGAGTGGGAGAGCGTTTCTCAGGCAGTCCGGGAAGCGCGGTCCGAGGTAGGATTGCCGGGGTCCTGCCCAGCGCCCGCATGATAGCCGCGCCACTGAGGGCGGCAAGCAACCTCGTGCCGGTTTGCTGGCTTCATCTGCCGCCGGGACTGACCGCTGTCCTGCTCTGCCGCCTTGAGGTGCGTGTCCAAGAACTCGACCGTCTTCACGATCGCCGCGTTCCAATCCTCGGGCTTGCCACCGGATCCATGTCCGCCATCGGGAATGGTGAGCAATTCGGCCTCGACGCCGACGCTCTTGAGAGCCGCCACCAGCGCCGTCGATTGGGCATAGGGAACCAGCTCATCTTTCGTACCATGGATGGCCAGGACCGGAGCGTCCTTCGCGCTCACGTGATGAAGGGGGCTCGCTTGTTCGTACGCCGCAGGTGCCTCGGCGCGGCTCTTGCCCATCAGGTCCTTGAGCATTGCTTCCGAAGCTTCGGGGAATCGCTGCGTCAGATCCGTCGGGCCAGCCAGCGAGACCACGGCTTGAACGGTACTGGAAAGGTCGAGATGCTCGCCGGCCGGCGGGAAGTCGTGGGCGTCGGTCGTGCCCAGAAGGAGCGCCAGATGGCCCCCGGCCGATCCGCCGAAGACGCCGACTCGGTCCGGGTCAATGTGCAGCTCCGTGGCTCGACTCTTCAGATACCGGATCGCCGTCTTGACTTCCTGAATCTGCGAGGGAAAGTGAGCCTCGGGCGCAAGCCGGTAGTTGACGGTCGCCGCGACATAGCCCTGCTGTGCCAGCGAGAAGAGCGCTCCATGAAACTCGCTCTTATCGCCAGCTCTCCAGCCGCCGCCGTGGATGCAGACGATCGCGGGAAACGGCCCGGCACCGGTTTTGGGGCGTGCCAGGTCGAGCAGGAGCGGCTTGCCGTCGATCCTCGTGTAAGCAATGTCCTTGTCGAAGAAGATCGAGTCCGGCGGCTCGGGCGTCCGGTTGAGCATGCGGCCAAGGATCGATGACGCCAGGCCGAGCGCCGGCAGGACAGCGATCGCCGCCAGTGACAATCCCAAGAGAAATCGAACCGCCTTTGATCGCTTCATCACTTGATCTTCGCCGATAAGGATCTGGGCGTGGCGTCTCCGGGGATGAGCCCCATCGACCATTTGACCATCTCCAGCCACATCCGCTGGATCTCGGGACGATCCCAGACTTCCAAAGTATGGCCCAGTCCATTATAGAGCACGCGGCCTTTGCCATAATCGCGTGCCCAGATGACGGGAAAACCAGAGTCCCCACGATGAACGCCCTTGCGAGCGAGATCGACCTTGCCGGCGTCCAGCCTCAGCAGCACCCGGACATCGTCCCGCGTGAAGTCCCTGATCTGATAGATTTCGTCCTTCATGGTAAAGTTGGATGACAGATGACTCATTCCGGGAAATGCGGAATCCTCGACCACCAGCGGTGCTGCAAACTCGCCCCAGGGATGGCCGTCGTAGTAACCGCCGATCATCTTGCCATAATCGGGCCACGATAGGAACGTGATCGTGGCGCTATGGATGCCGATGAACCCCTTACCGTCGTCGCGGATGAACGACAGCAAGTCGGCCTTCTGCGCGTCGTCCATATCGAGGTCGCCATCGGTGAAGAAGACCACGGCATCGAAGGAATTGAGATTCTTGGCCCCCCACTTGAGCGGCTTCTTGGTGATCGCCGTGCAGTCGGTGCGGAAATACGTATTCCAGAGTCCCGAACTTCGTCCCAGGTTGTAGAGCGTGACCATGGCCGGGGAGACCGCCTCGTGCTGGTAGCCCTTGCTCTGGCCGATGAACAACAGGTTGCGTTTCTTCTCCTGCCCGAACGCCGCCGTTGCAAGAAGCAGGCCGATGAGCACTGGCAGCAAGGGTCGCGTCGCACAGATCATGGTTTCTCCCCATCAGCGCAATACCGTTGAATGGGCCACAAGTCACGATGCTGGTGGCATTTCTGGCTCCCTCTCCCCTTGCGGGAGAGGGTTGGGGAGAGGGGGACTGGGCACCACCGATGGCTTGGTTCACGGGCTGTGGCCGAATCAATCACCCCTCTCCCTGCCCTCTCCCGCAAGGGGAGAGGGTGAATTAAGTCTCGACCTATCAGGGCTTTACGGCTCATTCAACGGTATTGCCATTAAGCGGACTTGATCAGGCCCCGCATGAACTCGGCCGCCAGGCGAGCGTTCTCATCGACGAATTCGATGCCTGGTATCTGGCCCTTGACCAAGGGCAAATCGTGGCAGAGTTCGTAGCTGATGTAGCCGTTGTAGCCGATCTCGCGCATGGCGTGAACGAAATCCTTGTAGTACTGGTTCGTCTCGCCTTTGACAATTCCGTCCCAGCGGTCGATACCAATAATCGATCCGTCGGTCGTGGCGCTCGTATTCCCCACCGAAGTGCGACAGCACCTGGAGCGAGCCGACTTCCCGGGCCGCCTCGTGGATGACCTGCGTGCTCTTGTCTGACATGAGCGGAGCGTCCAGGCAGACCTTCAGGTGGGGCGAGTTCACCTCGCGGACCATGCGCAGGACGTCGTGATGATCGTTGACGACGGGCATGTGATTCTGGAGCGCCAGCGTCACTCCAGCGTCGCCGGCATAGCGGCGCATTCGACGAGGGCATCACGGCACCAGCCCCAGATCTCCTCGGCGGCGAATTCCTCGTGGACGATCGGCCAGAGTTTCTTGGCGATCTTGTAGCTTGCCAGTTTCGGGTGCCTGGTGACGCCCCACCAGGCCAGGAAGACGCGCAGCGTCGGTGCCCCCAGATCCGATGTCATCCGGATCAGGTCGCGCATGAAGCAGATCTGAGCCTCGCGAACCTCGGGGACCGGATAGCTGAAATCGTTGTTGGCCGCGACGGCGAAGATCTCGATGCCCTCGCCGTCGGCCATCGAACGGAGTTCGCGGCACCGCGGCGCCGGCCAGTCGAGTGGGTTGCCATGAGGCCGCTTGCCGTCAATCTCGATTCCATCATATCCGAATCTTTTGGCCCTGGTGATCATCTGGGGGAGAGGCAGGGCCTCACCCTGATACCAGAGGCCCAGGTACGTGATGCTGTACAGTCCCAGTTTCATTTCGGCTCCTCTCGCGACACGACGGTACTCAGGGAACGTAGATCGAAGCAACGCGTCCGGCGGTCATCGCCCAGGCGATTGGCGACTCCGCCCGGCCGACCACAGAATCGCATTGTGGACGATCGTCTTGTAGTCGGGATGAGTGTACGCAGACGGCCCGTGGCCGAGCTGGATTGCGACCACGCGAAACGCTTCGGTCGGGCCAACCCATGCCAGAATTCTGTCGCTCGCCGGGTTATCGGTGGTCAGCAGGGAACGGACGCCCGGAGCGAACCACATCCGCCTGTAGGCTTCATCGACGAGATGGAAGGGATGGATCCCCACGGTGATCGGGTGGCCGCCCTCTGGTGTGACGAAGAACTGCTGGTTGTCCTTGACCGTGGACGAAGGGACGCCCCCTTCGTTACTCAATCGATAACTGCCGCCAACCGCCTCATGGGTCCACCAGGTCCAATTCTGGTAATCGAGGAGGGCGTGGTGCAGAACGACGACGCCCTTGCCGCTCTCGACGAAACTGCGGAGATTCTTCTTCCCGGTCTCATCAAGGTCGCGCGAGAAGTCGTACATGATCACCACATCGTACTTGCCCCGCAGGTCGCTCTTGAAAGCCATGTTGCTCGAGGAAACCGGAAGTGCAGCCAGATCATCGAAATGATCGAAGAGCGAGTAAAACGTGGCTTCATGATCGTGCCCACCGGTGATCAAAAGCCCCCTCACGGCACCCGCGCGGGGCCTGGTAATGCCGACATCCGCGGGCAAAGTGACCTCCCCGGTCGCCGCCCATTCGGTCCCCCGCGTGAATGTTGCAAGAAAAGTCGGCTCCATCATCGCGCCTGGGTCATGCCCCATGGCCGTACAGAAGACACGCCCTTTGCCGTGGTGCATCGCCACCAGGACCGGCTGTTCAGAACCGCCTCCATCCCGAGTTTCGTCACTGGCGGTGGCGATCACCTCGGCGCCAGCCTGGACCACCAGTCCGCCCGGGAAGGCATCGGCAATCTTGAACCGGGCCGGGATACCTCGGGTGATCCATTGATCGGGCTTGACGATACGCACCTCCTGGAACCGGACACCCGGATGCGACCCGCCTCGCGAATTCAACGGCCAGCACCCCCGGTTTGTCGTTCCCGGCTCAGCCTCGGCGAGCGCACCGTGAGTGATTACAAGACCTTTCCCCGCTTCCACGAACCGGGAAATCTCTCCTTCGGGGTCATGGCAGGCGGCCGATCTGCCGCACACATCGACGAGGACATCGAAGTCCGCCAGCGGCAGGCCTTTCAACCCACCGGCGGCCTCGCAGACCCTCACCTCAAACCGCCCACTCGCGGCGAGGGCCTTGCACAGGAGATCGGTCGAGGCCCGCCAATCATGACCGCCGGAACCGGACAGGATCAATACCCGCAAAACCTTGGCTTCGTGTGATTGTGGTGGCGCTTCGATCGCCGACGCCTGCACGGCTAGCCCGGCCGCGCACAAGCAAAAGGCGGCAGCAAAGACCTCGCAGGTTCGATCGAGCCGCGTAAGCATGGTGCATCTCCCTGTGTCGGAATTGACAAACCGATCATCCGCACCGACCGGACCAAAAGGCAACAGGCAAGGTCGGAATTCCCTAGCGATGCTTCCATCAAACCTTGCATTGCACCGCACATCGACACCGCAGTCCGTCGCGCACATAGAAAACGCCGCAAAGTGCCTCGTCCAACCTGGCAGCGTATGATTCTCATTTCCTGCCACCGGCTTGAAATTCGTCCGTGGGTCTGACAAGGTGACGCCGGAGGGCGCCAGAGGATTCAGCGTCTGCCCTGTGGCACAAGGCGCATTGCCATTCTCACACCGAGATGAGTCACGGTTGATCGAGCGAGGGCTCCGCATGGGATTGATTATCCGACAGATCAGGCGTCCGGGAATCCGTATCTTGGTGGTGATTTTCCTGGCCGGACAGGGCTGGTCCCCCAGATCCATATCCGCGGAGCCATCGACGATTCCCGGCACCCAGCCACTCACCTCGACGGGAGACCTCGCCGATTTAATGGTGGCCGGAGTGGATCGATTCTTGCTCGACCAAACCGCGAAATCGACGGCCCGGCGCGATCGCTGGTGGAAACGGGACTTTCATTCGGCATCCGCCTACAATTCGTCGGTTGAGCCCAACCGCAAGCGGCTGGCGCATATCCTGGGAGTACGCGACCTGCGCGTCCCGTTCGCGAGTCCTCAGCTCGTTGGCACGATCGGCAGGCCCGACCTGCTGGCCACGAGTCAACGGTACAATGTATTCGCCGTCCGCTGGCCGGCATTCGGCGATGTGACCGGCGAAGGTTTGCTGCTGGAGCCCGGCGATGGCCTGGGGATCGCGGACGTTGTCGTCGTTCCCGACGCCGACCAGTTGCCCGAGCAGCTCGTGGGCCTGGTACCCGGCCCGGCGAATGAGTGCCAGGTTGCGCGGCGACTGGCCGAGAGTGGTTGCCGGGTGATCGTCCCGACCTTGATCAACCGCGCCGTGGCCCCGCGCAACGGCCGCGCGCGACTCACCAGCCGCGAGTTCATCCAGCGATCGGCCTATGAGCTGGGACGGACCATCATCGGTTACGAGGTGCAAAAAGTTCTGGCGCTGGTCGACTGGCTGTCGAAGCAGGCCGGTTCGGACGAGAAGGCCCGTATCGGTGTCTTTGGCTATGGGGAAGGAGGCGGAATCGCGATCGACGCCGCCGCGCTCGACCCGCGGATCGACGCGGCCTGCGTGAGCGGCTATTTCGACGATCGCAACGGAGTCTGGACGCAACCCGTCGACCGCAACGTTTTTGGCCTGCTTGATCAGTTCGGCGACGCCGAACTGGCGACCATGGTCGCCCCTCGAACACTCATCATCGAGGCAGCCCGAGGTCCAGAGTTCGTGTATGCAGCCGGGCAGGGGGGAGCGCCAGGTAAGATCACCACGCCGGTGCTGAAAAACGTCCAGAGCGAAGTTCTGCGGGCACGCCAGTTGATCGCTGGCTTTCACGACCCAGGGTCCATGATCGAGCTGATCACCAGCGCCAGCGACGGCACCGGCCCGCCGGGAACCGAACTTGCGATCGCGCGGTTACTGAACGCCATCCATCCCGGAGCGAAGCCTGTGAAACCCGACCCCGACGATGCGCTTCACCCGTGGGGCCGCATTCCGAAAGAGAGCCTGGAGAGCAGGCAGACTCGCCAGCTTCACGAGCTCGATCGCCACAATCAGCAACTGCTCATCGAGAGCCCCTTCACCCGCCAGACATTCATGGCCCGACTCGACACGACATCGCCGGAGGCTTATGCCAGAACCGTCGAGCCCTATCGCGAGTTTTTCGCAACCCAGGTGATCGGCAGATTCGAGATGGACCTGTTACCGCCGAATGTCCGCTCACGTAAGGTCTATGACCAGCCCGGGTACACCGGCTATGAAGTTGTCATGGATGTGTTCCCGGATGTCTTCGCCTCCGGCATCCTGCTTTTGCCCACGGGCATGAAAGACGGCGAGAAACGACCGGCGGTCGTCTGTCAGCACGGGCTGGAGGGCCGACCGCGCGATGTGGCCGACCCCAGCGTGCACAACCCCGCCTACAATCAGTTTGCAATCCGGCTGGCCGAGCGAGGGTTCATCACGTTCGCGCCCCAGAACCTTTATCTCTTCGAGGACCGCTTCCGCACACTCCAGCGCAAGGCAAACCCGCTCGGCAAAACGCTTTTCTCGATCATCGTCCCGCAGCATCAGCAAATCATCAACTGGCTGAAAATTCTGCCCCAGGTAGACCCGCGGCGCATCGCCTTCTATGGACTGAGCTACGGCGGCAAGTCGGCGATGCGAATCCCCCCGCTGGTGAAGGATTATTGCCTGTCGATCTGCTCTGCCGACTTCAACGATTGGGTCTGGAAGAACGCCTCGAGCCGCAGCCCCTACAGTTACGTATGGAGCAACGAATACGAGATTTTCGAGTTTGACTTGGGCTCGACGTTCAACTACGCCGAGATGGCTGCCCTGATCGCGCCCCGGCCGTTCATGGTCGAGCGTGGGCATTTCGACGGCGTGGCGCCCGATGAAACCGTCGCTTCCGAATTTGCCAAAGTTTACCACCTCTACAACGCGCGCCTGGGAATTGGCGATCGCTGCAAGATCGAATTCTTCGTCGGACCGCACATGATCCATGGCACCGAGACCTTCCGCTTCCTGGACAAGCACTTGAACTGGGCGGAACCTCCCCGGAATCCGTAAACAATTCTCGGGTTTGCGTGGTGTCCGAGAAAAATTTTAAGATCATGTCCCCTGGCGTTGAGCTTGTTCGTCAACTTATCGACCGAGATTCGAAGCCAACGGTCAACGTTCGCATACTGCTTGCGCCTTCGACAGGTTCCCGATCCGGAACTCTAACCTGGAGGATGATGTCGTGCCGAACTTTCTCTTCGTCTATCGCAGCGAGCCCTTCGACATGAGCAAGGTCTCACCGGAGGAGATGCAACAGTCGATGGATCGCTGGTCCAAGTGGATCAACCAGGGTTTTACCGAAGGATGGATGCTTGACCCCGGTGATGCGTTGCTGCCCGAGGGCCGGCTCGTGAGCCGCGATCGTGTAGTGACAGACGGACCGTTCGTCGAGTCGAAGGAACTCGTGGGCGGGTTCTCGGTGATCAAGGCCGCCAGCTTCGACGAGGCGCTCGACATACGCGAAGACGTGTCCCAACGTCACCGAAGGCGGATCTCTGGAGATCCGTCAAATGGCCGGACTGACCGCCGCGAAAAGTTGAGTTCCCAACTCCGGGGACGTGCCATGAACGAAGCCTTCGTCCGGTTCAACTCTCAGCCTATGGCTGAATCGTCGCCGGCTGCCAGGCAGCCGTCGCAGCTCGTCGAGCATTTCTTCCGCCACGAATCGGGCCGGCTCGTTTCCTCGCTATCTCGCGTCTTTGGCTTACGCAACCTGGACCTGATCGAAGACATGGTCCAATCGTCGCTCGTCGATGCCCTGCACACCTGGCGTGTGCAGGGCGTGCCGGCGAATCCGTCGGGCTGGATGCATCGGGTCGCTCGCAATAAAGTCGTGGATGCCTTGCGCCAGCGCGACACCTTGCTGCGCGTCGCTCCAGCCTGGGCACGACTGCGACCGCTGGCATCCGAGCCGGAGATCGACGATCTGTTTCTGGACTCGGCGATCGAGGATAGCCAGCTTCGGATGATCTTCGCCTGCTGCCACCCAGCGCTCGCGCGCGAAAACCAGATCGCCCTCACACTCAAATCCCTTTGCGGATTCAGCAACGCCGAGATCGCCCGGGGACTTCTGGTCTCCGAGGAGACGGTCAAGAAGCGGATCCAACGGGCCCGCCAACAACTCGTCGAGCAGAGCGTGAATCTATCAGTTCCCGCGGCCGATGAGCTGGCGGGCCGGGTGGACTCGGTTCACCAGTGTCTTTATCTGATGTTCAACGAAGGCTATGCCGCATCGAGCGGTGATGCCGTCATTCGCCTCGACCTCTGCGAGGAGGCTGCCCGGCTCTGCCACTTGCTGTGCGGTCATGCCCACAGCCGGTCGCCGGCAACCTTCGCCCTGCTGGCCCTGATGCTCTTCCATGCCGCCCGCTTCGAAACGCGCACCGATAACCAGGGGCGGCTGCTGCTGCTCGAGGACCAGGATCGCTCGAAGTGGAATCATGATCTGATCAAGCGTGCCCAATGGTTCCTTGACCAGTCGGCCGACGGCAAGATCATCTCGACGTTCCATCTGGAGGCGGGCATCGCGCTACTCCACTGCACTGCTATGAGCTTCGAGCAGACTCCGTGGCTCGAAATTCTCAAGCTCTATGACGCGCTTATCAGGATGCGACCTTCGCCGATCTATCATCTCAACCGCGCGATCGTTGTAACGCACCTGGAGGGACCGACCGCCGGGCTTCGCGCCATCGAGTCGCTCACCAGCGACCCCTCGCTTCAGCGCTACCATCTTGTGGATGCGACACTCGGTGAATTGTACCGGCGTGCCGGGAAGCTGAGCCTCGCCCGCGAGCATCTGACGCGCACCCGTGATGCTACGCAGTCGACCAGCGAGCGCGAACTGCTCGATCGCCGTCTCGCGGCCTGTGAGATCGGGCCCGAGGCCTGACTTCCAGCCATCCTGACGCGGATTGTATCTCGATGATCGCACTTCAAAACTTCATATATGGATTCACAACCTTGGATCCACCGGCTCGCTTTCCATGGCCAGAACGCCAAAGACGCACTCGTGGACACGCCGCAGCGGCTCGCCCCGCACAAACCTCTCGAGAGCCTCGATGCCAAGGGCAAACTCGGCGAGGGCGAGCGACCGCTTGCGACCCAGACCGCGATTTCGAAGCCGGCTCAGGTTCTCGGCGGACGTATAATCGGGACCGTAGATGATCCGCAAGTACTCGGGTCCGCGGCACTTCACGGCCGGTTGACTCAGGCCGCGACGACTCTTGTGCAGGAAGTCGAGCGGTTTGACAACCATCCCCTCGCCGCCCTTACCTGTCAGTTCCTGCCACCAGGCAATTCCTTGCTGCTGGCTGGCGGAGTCGGTCACGTCAACGATCAAATGCCCGGTTGCGAGCAAAAGTTCGGAGTCGGCGCGGCAGACCTCGGCCAGAATGTCCATGTGCCATGAATGGTCCTTATCGGTATGCACGTAGCCCTCGGTGGCGAGCAGATGAAACGGGGCAAGCTTGAGGTCAGAAAGGCTTGCCACGGGCCAGCAGTACTGCCTGTAGGCAGATACGAACCGTTCGACATTCTCCCCCCGTTGGTGGAATCGGGACTTGACCGCGGCGAGCTTTTCCCCCTCTTCGCCCGCCAGCCGCGATGCCGCCGTTTCCAGAGACGTGACCGCGCGGGGCAACGCGGCCGACCCCGCTGCTCCCACTGCCGCGTATTGTGTCCGTAGGAGTTCCTGGGCTTTGGCCGACCAGGGCATCAACTCGCAGTCCAGGCACGCCCACGTCGTGTCGAGCCTGGTCCAGAGGTCGGTGGCGGTAAGGGAGGCGCTCACCCGGTCAAGGAACCGGCGCTCCAGGTCCGGGTCGTTGAAGAATCGACGCCCCGTGCGGGTCGTGACGATACCGAATTCCCCGGTGGTCACACCGAATCGTTGACGCGCGGCCTGCTCGTTCTGGCAGACGATGACGACGGCCCGCGAGCCCATGTGCTTCTCCTCGCAGACAACCCGCGGCACGCCCTCGTTGCGGAAGTAGTCGAACGCCTCGCCCGGGTGTTCCAGCAGCCCGGCGGCCTGGCTCGTCGCGCAGGGCGACATGGTGGGAGGCAGGTAGATCAACCACCTGGGGTCGGCGGCGAACCGGCTCATCACCTCGAGCGCAGCCGTGGCGTTCTCCTCACGGATCGTGACATTTCCCCGGAGCCGCGTTGCGATGATCCGCTTGCCCAGCACATCCTCGGCATCGAGCACGTCGTCGTGAACCTGCTGGGCCGACAGGCCGGGTGCTCGATCCTCGGGTGGCAGGAACGCTCGGGCCGGCTCGCAGTAAGTCCGGGTCGCGGGAACCGAGACGAACTCCTTCTCCGGGTAGCGCAGCGCGGTGAGCTTGCCACCGAACACGCAGCCGGTGTCGATGTTCACCGTCCGATTCAGCCATTCGGGTTGCGGGACCGGCGTATGACCGTAGACGACCATCGCCGCACCCCGATATTCCGATGCCCAGTCAAAGCGGAGTGGCAGGCCGAACTCATCGGTCTCGCCCGTGGTCTCGCCGTAGAGGGCGAAGTCGCGAACCTTGCCCGAGCCTCGTCCCTGCATCTCCGCCTTCATCCCGGCATGGGCGACCACGAGCTTGCCGTCGTCGAGAACGTAGTGACTCACCAGGCTGTCCAGGAAATCCGCCAGCTCGCGGCTGGACCTTTCGCTGACGTCGAGCGGCAGCGCATCGATCTCCGTCAGCGACGCTGCCAGGCCGTGCGTGATCTGGACATCCTTGCCCCGGAGCTTGCGCACAAGCTTCACATCGTGGTTTCCTGGCACACAGAGTGCAGAGCCCTGGACGTGCATGTTCCGCACCAGCCTAACGCTGTCGAGGATACGCGGGCCCCGGTCCACGAGGTCGCCCAGGAATACCGCCTTGCGGCCCTCGGGATGCACGAAGCTCCGGTCGCCCCAGAACGGATCAGCAGAATCGAGGCGGGAGGCCACGTAGCCCAGTCGATCGAGCAACTGCTCGAGCTCATCACAGCAGCCGTGGACATCGCCGATGATGTCAAAGGGTCCGTGCTCCTCGCGCCTGTCGTTCCAGAGAGGCTGACGCTCGATGCTCGCCGACTCGACTTGCTCGACCGAATCGAGCACGAACACGTGCCGGAAGCCCTCCCGCTGAAGTCCCCGCAGCGACCGTCGGAGTTGTGACCTCTGGTTACGAACAACGTGCGGCCCGAAGTCACGGTCGGGACGATCTCGATTCCTTTCCTGGCAGACTTTCTCGGGCAAGTCGAGCACGATCGCTACCGGCAGGCAGTGATACTGCCGGGCGAGCTCCACCAGCGGCTTGCGTGCCTCGGGCTGGACATTGGTGGCGTCAACCACCGTCAGCCGCCCCAGCGCCAGCCGCTTGCCGGCGATGAACCGGAGCACCTCGAAGGCCTGGTTCGTCACGGTCTGGTCGTTCTGATCGTCGCTGACCATCGCGCGGCAGGCGTCGGACGAGAGAATTTCTGTGGCCTTGAAGTGCCTGCGCGAACGTGCTCTTGCCTGAGCCGCTGGGGCCGATCAGGACGACAAGGGAAAGATTGGGGAGCTTGATGGTCAGGGGAATCATGCCTCTCTTATCCGCTTGTCGAGCCAAGCGGTGAAGGCTGCGAACCGGGGGCATCGCGCGGCCACCTTTGCGGCGCTTATCTTCTCCAGGAGCTTACTGGCATGCCGGATCTTTGCGTTGTTGGACTCGGAGTACTCCCCCTTGCTCGTGTCCTTCGTCGCGTTGGCGAGTTTGGAGTACAGTTTGGACTTGGGCTCGCCCTCGAGGTTCAACCGATGGGGCAGGCATTTCGAGCGGAAGCCCTGTCCGTAATAGAGTGCCATGCCCTCCGGGTCGGCGACAATCCAGGCTTCCATGCACGGGACCATCAGGTGAATTTGTTCGGGTTCGACATCGCTGAGATTCCAACCGTCGCGCTTCACCAGGTGATTACGACGGACTTGTGCGTGGAGCGCTCGCGTTGTTTCTTCTCTTCTGGGGACTCTGTCTCCGCAGTGGGCGGTTCCGGGTCAAGTGGCTCTTCGGAATCGACGAGCAGAACGTTGAGCGTGGTGCTGTCTCCTCTCCTCATAGCGTTGATGAAAGCGTCGTAGGTGCGCTGGCGACCGCCAGAAGGAACGATCTTCCATCCCAATCCCCTGAAGCGCGCGGCCGTCTTTTGCGCGTCGAGCAAGCGGTCGAGTCCGGTACGAAGGTCCGCCCTTTGCGGTGCCGTGTCGCCTCCACCTTCGAAGTAAATGGCGATTCCCTTCACGGATTGCCCCCAAGCTCACCAATGCGCCAGACCTCTCCCAGGCGATAGGACTCCAGCCAGAACGTGAGACGCTCGGGGTCGAGTCGTTCGATGACCGTGCCGTTCCTGTGCTCACAGACCAGAACCGAACCGGGATGCTCGGTGAGCGCCGAGATCAGCGCGTCGGAGTGCGTCGTGACGACGAGTTGAGTCCTTTCAGCGGAGTCGATGAGCAATTCGGCCAGCAGAGCCACCGCGTCGGGATGGAGGCCGAGTTCGGGCTCCTCAATGCAGATCAGCGGCGGCGGCGAGGGCGACAGCAGGAGAGCGAGGATCGCCATAAAGCGAATGGTCCCGTCCGACAGACGAGTTGCTGGGATCGGTGCCAGAAGCCCCTTCTCGTGCAAGTAAAACTGCACCGAACCGCCCTGAATACGGGTCGAGAACCGTTGATAACGCGGGAGGAACAATGTGAGCAGTCGATTGAGCTCAGCACCGGCGTCGACATGCTCGATCTCGTTGAGGAGAAGGCCGAGGTTCCGGGAGTCGGGCAGTAACGGCGTTGAAGGCATGTCCGCGGGTTGGGGTTGTCGAAGCGGCGCATCGCCCGAAACTCCACTCACGAAATGTCTGGATCTGTTCGAATTGCCGACCGAGCCATGTCACTTCGGGATAGAAGTCCGGGTCCTTGCGTTGCGAGAGCACCGACTCATCGGGCTTCAGATCCTCGCGTTGTAGTGATCGCTTCTCCCGTCCGCCCGATTCGGTAAGGACGCTCAAGACAGGTCTTCCGTGCTGGAAGCGATAGTAAAAGAAAACATCCTTTTCGGAAGCGTGCCGCTTGTCGGGTTCCTCGATCGCCTCGTCGACGACTTCGGTCCGATACCCACTCGCGGCGAACGCCAGGCGGTAGCGTAGATCAGGCATCATCGGAAGTGAATCCTGGATGATCTGCCTGGCGGTCCGCTCCCGCCTCCGTACCGGCTCTGGCAAATCAGAGATCATCGGAGGTGAACCCTGGATGATTGCCTCGATCACGGCGGGAACCTTCGACTTCTCGCCCTTCCAGAGCCACTCCTGGACGCCCCCGCCGTCGCGAATCGCAGCCGCGAACGCGGTCGGGGCCGTGCGCAAGAGCTCGATCGCCTCGATGAGGTTCGATTTTCCGGAGCCGTTCGGGCCGATCACGACGTTCAACGGAGCAAGGTCGATCCGTTCGGACCCTGGTGCGAACGAAAGGAACCCGTCGAGACGGATCGAACTTATGAACCTGGTATCTGACATCGTTCCGGACCCTCCAGGCCGTGGACTTCTCTCCGAACTCTCATCCTAGAGAGAGGACAGATTCCTTTCAATTACTGCCATCTGGGTAGGTGATCCAAGCACCTCATCCTCAGGCCCGATCGCCAGAAACCTCACGCGGTAACCATGTCGCGTGGCAACACCTTCCGCCCATTCCCGAAACTCCTGGCGGGTCCACTCGAAGCGGTGGTCAGGATGGCGCAGCTTCTCGGCTCCCACGCTCTCCCATCTCACGTTGTATTCTCGATTCGGCGTGGTCAGCACCACAGTTCGCGGGCGGGCGAATTCGAAGACCGCGCGCTCGAACGCCGTCAGGCGGGGCGGGTCGAGGTGCTCGACCACTTCCACGACGGCGGCGGCATCGAACCCTTCCAGCCGCCGATCGCGGTAGATGAGCGAGCCATGGATCAGCTTGATCCGCGCCGCCTGCCGCTCTGGGAGTCTATCGAGCTTGAGCCGGTCCCGGGCCGTCTCCAGAGTTCGGATCGACACGTCCATGCCGACGATCTCCTCGATCTGCTTGTCCCTGAGCAACTCACGCAGGAGCTTGCCTTCACCACAGCCGAGGTCGAGCACCCGCTTTGCACCGCTGGCGCGGATCGCCGCCAGGACGGCACCGATCCGTTGCTCGTGAAGGCTGAGAGGCCGTTCCAGCACATCTTCGGCCCGGTCAGCGAGAGATTTCCCATCGTCTTCCGCCTCGGATGGCTGCTCCTCGCGCACCAGCCGGGCAAGGGCCTGGCGGAAAAGACTGGGTTGGTGTTTCAGGTAGCGGCGGCTGATCTCCTCGCGCTTGGGATGGTTGGCCAGCCAGCCGCTTCCCTTCGCCACAAGCTTCTCGAGTTCGGACTCACCGACAAAGTAGTGCTTGGCGTTGTCAAAGACGGGCACCAGAACGTAGAGATGCGTCAGCAGGTCCGAGACGGTCGTCAGCTTGCGGATCGTCACGGAAAAGTACGAGCTTTCCCCCCACCCGGGGAACCGTTCGTCCAGCGGATGCCGGATCGCGTCGACCGAGTAGCCCAGCGGCTCGAAAACGCCGCGCAGGAACCGCTCGCCCCCGCGCACGGGCAGCACATCAAGTCGCGCCTCCAGAGGAAGCGGCGTGGCAGCCAGCGTCGGACGGTCCCTGCAACGTCCCTGGAGCGCCGTGCCATAGACCTGGGAGATCGCCACGCTCAGGAAAGACGACGCGACATACGGGCGATCGTTGACGTACTGGTCAAGCAGCCCCTCGGCTTGGCCCTTGCCCCGGACCATACCCACCGGGTCAACGTCCAGCAGCAGACAAGCCTGGCAGCGTTCAGCCGTTGCTTCCGGGTAAAAGACGTGCGCCTGACCGAAGCTCAGCTCATAGCTCTGAAAGCGGTCGGGGTTCTTGTGCAGCAGGAAGCCAAGATCCGTCGCTGGCTGATGGGTCGTTGTGAGTGTGAGCAGCATAAGACCGTCCAGCCAGCGAGTATTCCGTGGTTCTCAGCCGGCCATCGGCAACTTGGAGCGATCGGCGGCGGCCCGGTAATAGAGTCGTCCTCACCTGCGTGGACACTCGATCGCGAAGCCGGGTTCGCCGTCTTCCTCAGTCGAGGGTGGGAGCCGGTTGATAGCCGATCCTGGTCGGGTGGCTCGCGGCTTGGGCCAGGTCGAGGAAGTTCTTCATGATGCGTCCTGAGGACTCGGAGGTGCCGCTCAGCTCGATGTGGAACTGGGCCGCATAGGTGAGGTGGTCCTTGAGACGGAGGCACTGGGTCTTCGTCTTGCCGCCAGCGCCGCAGGTCGCGATCAGCTCCCAGCCGCGCGGGGGCCACTCGATCTGGCCGCAGTGGCTTTCCATCACCGGGAATTCGCGGGGCAATCCCTGGAACACGGGATCAGCGCCAACTTGCTGAACCGTGCATGGACCGCGTTCGAAGACGCATCCGGAATAGTCACCGCACTTGCGCTTGATGGAGCCCGCGACATGGGTGTAGATGGGCAACCGAGGATGCTCGGGATCGCGACACTGGGGACAGTCCCAGGGCTGATCCACCCCGTTCTCGGCAAGGATCGCCAGCCCTTGAGCCCCGCCGCAGGAGGCCCACAACGGGAGCCGTCCGGCCTTGAGAACCTCGGCGGTGCCCCGCCAGTACTCGCGCTTCTGCTGGCACCAGTCGATGAAATTGCCGGACAGGAAGCCACAGAGCGGTTGCGGTTCCAGCCTGGTGAACGCGTCCTGGAAATCGCCCAACCAGACGTTCTGGAACTGGATCTGGTCCCAACCGTTGCATGATCTTGCCAGTTGTCGGAAGCTCGCCGCCCCTTCACCCGGAACCTTGTTCGATCCCGTCGTGCTCACGACGATGGCCCAGGGAGGAAATGGAATCTCGGCACGCGGACTCGCGAAGAATTCGACGTCACGCAGCGCGGGAGCATCACCGTCCGCGTCCGCGATTGCTATCCGCAGCCAGCGCACGCGGCGGCTCTGGTCAAGCCGATGGATGCGAAAGATCCGCCGTTCATTGCTGGTCGCGGTCTCCGGGATGTCCGCCCAGTTCTTACCATCCTGGCTGGTCTGCCAGATGTATTTTTTTGGAGCATTCCGCAGGGCGTATTCATGATCTCCGTGAACTTGAAGGATGGCCCCCACGTCGCGCGAGTGCGGAAACTGGACCTGCCACCACCACGAAGCGTCGCCGGCGCGGCCTTTCCAGAGCGAGGTTGGCTCGATCGAGAAACGGTCGCCGTCGAGTGCCCCCTGGCCACATGTTCCCTGTGCGGTCGTGGACGCCTTGGCTCGGGGTCGGGTCGGCGGACCATCGTCGCCAGATTGAAGAGTCGAAGCGGTTTTGCCGGGCGCTGCCATGGCAGCGATCCACTCCCGAACCAGGGCCAGACCTTCCTTATGAACCAGCCGCTTGCCCAGCTCGGGCATCATGATGCCGGCGTCCGTCGAGTCGATCCGGAAGACCAGGATCGACTTGTCGGGCTGGCCCGGGAGGATGTCAAATTCCCTGCCGCCAGAGCCGCGGCCTGCGGCCACGGGCGACTTGTTGATGCCGTACGCGGTGGGATTGCGCTGGGACGCGAGCAGATCGAGTCCCGAGTTCCGGGCGGGACCCTCGGGGTTGTGACAGTGGGCGCAGTTGATCTCGAGCCAGGCGCGAGCCCTTTCTTCGAGTGTACCGCTTTGGGGATCGTCCCACACGGCCAGCCTGGGAACCTGAGACGCGGGCGGACCACAGGAGAGAGCCCCCAGACGCTTCCAGTGTTCGAGCTGATTCTCGACACCGGTAGAGTACGCGAAGTCGCGATTCAGATGCCTGGCCTTGAGACCGATGGGCGTCACGGTCTCGCCGGTGATATGACATCCCTTGCACTGGTTGGCATTGGGAATGATATAATTATTCGTCCGAGGCTTGCCGTCGGTGTGGATCCACGCGACATCATGGGTGTCCCCGGCAAGCTCGAGGACGGCGTCGGTCTGCTCGGCGTTCCAGACATAGGGCAGGCCAACCCAACCGTCGGGTTTTCGGACCAGAATTCGCGTTTCGATCAGCCGCTGTCCCCTGGACAGATCGCGCACGTCGTTTGGGTAGGCGAACGTTTTGGCAACCACGGTGCCGACGGGAAAGTCAAATGCCTCGCGGTCGCGGTAGTTCGCGTGCATTCCCGGCGGCAGCTTGATGAAGCGGTATTTCAGGGCGTAGTCGGTGAAGAGCGCCGAGTTCAGATCATAAGGAATGACACCCTCGGCCGGCTGCTGCAAGGCCCCGTTGCCCACGAACAGGCCGTACTCCGACAGCCTTTCAGGCGGGGTCTCTTCCGTGGCCGAAACGGCGATTGGACGGGCTGGCACATCCCGCGAACTCTCCGATCCGCAGCCGCCCATGACCGCGATGAAAAGCAGACCACAAATCCGGAAAGCCATGTTCCGCGACATTGGCGGAGTGCCGCCCACCATCGTGATCACTCACTTCACCCCTTGAATCGAAACAGATTCCAGCGCTGGAAGTTCGCCGGCATAAAGCTTGAGGTCGCGAACGACCTTGGGCGGCTTGCCGGCACTCGCGTTTGCCCCTGGAGCAATCGTCTTGAGCGAGGCCGCGTCGAAATTGGCGAAATCGGCGTCGCCATTGTTGCGGATGTGGATTCCCAGCTCCGGCGGCAGCGACCCTCCGGCCAGGTGTTTCGGGTTGACGATGCCATCGTAGAGGATTGCCGGTAGCGGCGAGCCCACCACCTTGCTGACAAGCTGGCCGAGTGCTCCGGAGGGTTTCTGGCCGTTGTTCTTGAACCGGTTGTCGTGAATGTGGATCGACTCGCAGAACGGATCGAACTTGTCGTCCGTGAATGGCTTGTCGGTCAGGAGATAACTGACAATCGATAGGCCGGAGGTCTGGTTCGTCTCGATGGAGTTGTCGAAAACCTCAACTTCGTCGCTGGCCATGATCATGACTCCGGTGCCCGGAGGCACCGTCGCAACGATATTGCCCTTGGGGGCGAAGTTTTCGTGATTGTTGGCCTGAACCTTGTTCTGGAAAACCCGGCAATGGCGGCCGTCCTTCTTGGGCAGGTCGGGCATGGTGAAGACCAGGATGCCGCCCGCGTTGTCCGTTGCCAGGTTTTCGTAAACATCAGCGCGTGTGCAATTCTCGATCTCGATACCCGCCACGTTCTGCTCGACCTTGTTGCGCCGGACAATGATATCCTCGGACTGACCTACATAGATCCCTGCATCCGAAGCACCTTTGACGACACAGTTCTCGATCAGTACATCCGAGCAAAGCACCGGGTAAAGTCCGTACCCGCCGTTCGTCTCTGATGGCCCGCCTGTCCACTCGGTTCGCACATTACGGATCGTCAAGCCTTTGGTGCCGCTCACCTTGATGGCGTCGCCCTTGGCGTCTTCCACGGCGAAGTCCTGAAGGGTCATGCCCGACTTGCCGGTGATCAGAAGTCCCTCGCCGCCTGTCCCCTGTCCCTGATTCTTGAAGCTCAGGATGGTCTTGTCCGGTCCCTGGCCACGGATCGTCACGGAGTTGACATCGAGAGACAGCGTCGCGGTGAACTCGAATTTCCCGGGACCGAATTCAACGATATCGCCCGGTTTCGCCTTGATCATCGCCGTCTGTGCCAGCTTCGGAGCATCCGGACCGAGATCGACACGTGTAACTTTCGGAACACTTGAGCCAGGCTCCGCAGCGCGTGGAGCCACGGCCAATGGGGCACTGGTGCCGGTTTCAGTCCGCGAAGTGCAACCAGCGTTCAATGACGCGATCACGATCAGAAGAAAAGGCGAGATCTTGACCATGCGCAACTTCGGTACTCCTGGGGTAATTTGCGAGACTTTGCGCTGCCACTCGCATGCGGCAGTTCGGTCCAGAGCACGATCAATTCCGCCCTTTCACGTCGGGTCGGTTCCAGAAGCAGGCTTCGAGATCGGCGACGGCACCCCGCCATTGTCCGCTTCATGGGAGCTTGAGGTCAATGAGTTTGACACGGAAGCCGAGCGTCCCGGACCTTCCAGGTTCAACTCCTCGGGCGGATGATCCGGTAAGTGCACGGTAAAACGCGACCCCCGCCCGACCTCGGATTCAACATCGATCGTCCCCCCATGTGCCTGGACAATACCATAGCTGACGGAAAGCCCCAGCCCCGTGCCCTTGCCGATCGGCTTGGTCGTGAAGAAGGGATCAAAGATCTTGACACGAATCGACGGGGCAATGCCCGCGCCCGAGTCTTCCACAACCAGGTCCACGCCGCCCTTTGAGCCAGGGCGGGCTCTGACGGTGACCGTCGAGCCCCGATGACTGGCCTCGATCGCGTTGCACACCAGATTGAGTAACACCTGGTTGATCTTGGCCGGACAGCAGGTGATCCGGGGCAGCGGGTGGAGATCGTCGATCACTTTGACGTCCTGCTCGCGGGCCATGGGACGCAGAATCTCGATCGTTGACCTGATGCCCTGGATGATATCGGTCTCCTTGATCTCGGCCTCGTCAAGTCGTGCGAAGTCTCTGAGGTTGGCGATGATTTGCTGGATCCGCTTCAATCCATCCCGCGAGCGTTCGACCATGGAAGGTAGGTGCTCGAGAACGTAATCAATGTCGATCTGCTCGGCCAGCAAACGGATGGGGGCAAGCCGTCCGTCGCCAGCTTGCTCCAGAAGATCCTCGGACTGCTGATAAAGCTGGATCAGCTTGCGAAGCTCGAGAAGGTCACGTTGAACAATTGCAATATTATTGCTCACATAAGCAAGCGGGTTGTTAACCTCGTGCGCGACTCCCGCCACCAGTTGCCCCAAGGAAGACATCTTTTCGGACTGGACCAGGTGGATCTCGGCCCGCTTCAGATCCTCATGGGCGACTTGCAACTGCTGGTGTGCCCGCTGAGCTGTCGCGGCGGTACTCGCAAGCTCTTTGGCGGACTGCTCGAGCTCCAGGTTCTTGATCTCGAGTTGCCTTCTGGCGACCTCGAGATCACGTGTCCGGTCCTCGACCCTTGTTTCGAGTAGCTCGTTGGCGGTCCGCAGCTCGGACTCGGCGCGCTGGAGCCGGTCGCCGATATAACTCGCGATGAAAGCGCACATCGCGACGGCCAGTGTCGCGGCAGTGGCGACCGACATCGCCGATGTCAGCGCGGAGGACGACGGTGACGAAAATCGCGCCGCCAGCAGAGTCAACGAGTCTGACCCCACAACGATCAGCACCGCATAGGGCAAGAACCAGCGAAACAACCGTGCCTTGACTGACCGGCCCAGCACCGGCCTGAGGAGTGCTCCTTTTGGGCCCGCCGTCGCGATCAAGCCCAGACCCAGAAGTGAGAAACCCAGGCCCGTCCCTGGCGCCATCGGGATGCTTGAAGCCTGATAGAACGGCAGGGTCGCATAAAAATTACCCAGCACGAAAACACCGCCGACCATCGCGACCAGCAGGCCCCCCAGGCCGATGTAATCGACTTTCGGCAATCGTCCAAAAGCGTTCCGCATCAAGGTCGTCAGGCTGGCCAGGAGGAGCGCAAGGGCCGTCCACGGTCCCATGGGGCCCGCTCCCATGGTGAGCAACCACGCCGGGAGGGACGGAGAAGAATCTCCCGTGAAAAAGCCATGTCCAGGCGTCAGCCACTCCAAGAACCGCAACAAGCTTGCCAGCGCAACTGCCCCGGGGCAAAGCATGACCAGTCCGCCAAGCCAGCGCGATCCGTCGGACCTTCTGATCAGCAAGAGCGATAAGCCCATGAGCATCAAGCAGCTTGCCGTGATCGGGGCCATGATGATGTCGTCGGTCTGAAAACCAAGGTCTCCCGGGACCCCAAGAAAGCTTGCGGCCAGGTGATAGCCGCCAACGAGCGCAACGCACAGGCCGCAACCAATGCGGAAGGCATCGATCAAGAAATCCACGGACCTCGGCGCCGCGGATTTTCGATTCTTGGGCTCCACAACGAGACCCTCCTGAAGGCCGAGCACGCGATTCACTTGGCCCGGCATAGTCAAGCGTACAGATCCTTTGCTCCGTAGCTTCTAGCCAGACGAGCTGAAGCGACCTGGATCCTGGGCCGTTGCCCCGGTCATCCAGATTATCTCGCATTGGAGGCATGGAGTAGGGGGGAAGTGATACCGACCCGTTGCTACTGTCCAGAGGTCTCTGCGCAAACGAAACGCCGGGATCGTTTTCCCGGCGTGGTTTCTCGTGGTGAATCGAAAGTACAAACGCTCACTGCTTCGTCACAAACGTATGGTATAGCCGTCTGCGTGCCTCACGAAGAGCGTGCTCGACTTCGGACAGTTCCCCCAGGCTCATCACCCTGTAAAGCACCCTGTCAAGATCGGCTTCGAGGTCCATCAACTGGTGATTCTGCTTGCTAGTGCGTGCCCCCGTCGATACCCCCGTTCCCATGGCCGTCGTACCAGTATCTTTCGGTTTCCGCCCTCGTTTCATTCCGGTGTACGGTTGTTTTGCGCCGGCTGACGTTCCGGCCTTCGCGCCACGATTGCCGCGCAGGTTTCCAGTCAACCCCATCTGCGACCTCATCTTGTTGACCAGCGTTTCGCTGATCGTCCCGTCCATCCCGGCCTTCGACCAGGCTTCGTTCACGGCTTTCGTGTTGGCAAACGCGTTATCGATCAGCAGCTCTTTGACAAAGGATGTCTTTCCTTGATCGCGCGTCTTGGTGGCTGGCATGAGTGCGTCTCCAGGCGAGTAGTGCTGGCTCCCTTGCTTCACAGATAATCAATCAATAATCAATGTAAACTACAGAATCAAGAGGTTGATCCCCCTGGCGAAAAAAGAATACCATTCCACCGTCGGCAACGTACTCTTCTGTTACACCATCAAGTTCTCTCAACGCCACATCAGATCCGCCGAGCAGCACATTCCCTTGGGAGCACCGTGAAGATGAAGAAACCACAATCTGGAACAGCACAGTGGTAAGACCTGATAAGTACCAAGCGAAGAGATTCGGGTCATCTGCCGGTACTCTCACCAGTCTCACCTCGCTCTGCCTCACGCTTCATTTAAACTCTCTATCCCTATTGGTCATTTGTCATCCGCCATCTGTCATCCGCAATTCACCCGGTGCCCTCCATCGCCCGGCTATTCCAGCAAGCAGAGCTCGCCTCATTTTCCCTTGGACTTCGTTTCAGGCTGCTTGAGCACCGCCTCGAGTGCTTCCCGAAGCTGGTCTCCCAGGTGTGGACCACCGCCCACGAAAAGCCGGGCGACAACACCGGCTTTGTCGATGATCACGGTCTGAGGAATCGCACTGGCCGCGTATTTCTCGGCAACGGCGCCGTCACGGTCAAGTACGACCGCGGGGTGCAACTTGTGCCGCTCGAGCATGGAGGTGATCTGCTGTGGAGTTTCCTGCAAGTTGACCGCAATCAACTGCACTCCCTGGTCCCGAAACTCATCCGTTACGCGCTCAAC
>CAWCPP010000028.1:0-67731 GCA_963797295.1 uncultured Planctomycetaceae bacterium | reverse complement strand
TGCTGCGAGAGTCGGTCGTCAGGTTCGTCATATCAACGATGGTTATGCCCGATTTTGCCGCCAGGCTCTGCAATTCCGTCTGGAGTTTCTGAAGATCGGTATTGAGCTGGGTGACCGCCGAGGTCTGGCTGACCCAGGATGAGTCATAACTCCTGGCCGGTCCACCCACTTCGGCACTGGTGACCACTCCAGCGCTGGCAAGACTTCCCAGGAAGTCGTTCCCGCCCATGCCCCAGCTTGAAAGTACGACGCGTGCTTCGAGTGCTTCGCAGGTTGGGCCGTGACTTCGTGACAATCTGTCCGCGTGACTACGATGGTTGCTGGGCGCGTTGCCGAGAAACCGGCTGACTGAATTGGAACGCTTGGAGTTGAGCTTCGAAATCATTGTATCCCCCTTGACCGAAAGCCGTAAAAGATTGTCGCCGCGCGATGATCAAGCTCTCGGTGCCAGGGGACAAGGTGGCGCGGCCTACTCAATGAAACGAAAGCACCCGCGGCCAGCGCTGCGCATTTTTTTGCGAATTGAGGTTGACAGAAAGTGGATCCAGTGATCCCGACAGCCCAGGCCGAGATAACGATCCAGGCCCTCGACGTGGAGCAGCTAAGAATCACTGGAACGAAATTTTTCGTAGACATACGGGAGCCGCCCGACCTAGCATGGATTTCATATCCTTTCTATACCTGATCCCAAGGAGCCAAGGAGCCACATCATGCGGCGGAGAACGTTCATCCCCTGCTCGCCCAACCCCTTGGAGGAGCGAATCACACCAAGCCACGGGGGCCTTTCCAGTGCCGCCACGAGTACGCACGTTTCCCCTGCTGCTTCAGCGCAAACCCTGAACCTCTATGGGTTCATCCTCGGAAGCGATAAAGTCGACGGAACCGTGCATAAGTTGAATTCGAGCTCGAGGTCCCTCTCACCTCTGGGAACAGTCTCGTTGACCGGGCACTTGATTATTCCCCTCAAGGCAGGCGCGAACCGGCCGGTTCACGGTATCGTGACGATTTCAAACGCACAGGGATCGATCACGGTCAGTCTCCGAGGAACGGCGACTGTCAGCAACGCCCCCTTTTCCTTGGTCTGCCGGTAATTTGACCTACCGCATTGTTTCCGGCACCAAAGCCTATCACGGGCCACAGGAACCGGGCCGGTGTTGTATGGTCCGGGGCCCGTTTTCCTTCCCGGCAGGTTTATCCTCGATTTCGGCAACGCCCTCCCGCCACCTTGACCCGATCATCGACTTGACACGCGACGGCGGCTGCCGTAAGATTCCGACGGAATTGACGGCGGCTGCCGTAAATGATTGCACAATTCCACCCTGAAGAAGCATGTCGGAAGATCTACTGGCACGGGAGACTTGCCCATGAGTCTTGATCATGGTCCATGGAGCAGTGCCTTCGGCTCGGGTTTGTCCCAGCCCCTCAGTACCTTCTGGAGGGATCGTATGAGCCGGCTGATCGATGCTCGCAAGCAAGGGAGGCCGATGACGCGGCGCGAGTGGCTGCATATCGGCGCTGGGGGCGGCGCGCTCGCCGTAATTCCCACATTCCGCCTGGCCTCGCGCTGGCGCAGGGGAGCGCTGCAACAGTTCAGAGCCAGCTCCGGAACACGATCGTGCTCTATGCCCAGATCAAGGAAGTGCCCGAGTTGCCTGGCGGGCCGGAGACGCCCGAGACGCGCGGGTTATTCGCGATCAATCCCGACACCGGGGCTTACCATAAGCTATCCGACGTCGGCGGACTGGTTCGCGTCTCACCCGACGGCACGAAAGTGGCCTTCGCAAAGTTTGGACCCCCGCGCCGCGACAACCGGCAAGACCATTTGGGGACATGGATCATCGACCTTGTTGCCAGAACCGAACCGCGTAAGCTGACCGATTCCACGGGACACACTTTCTGGTCGGCGGACAGCCAACGGCTGATCGTCAGCGAATGGAGCGGGCAACCTGGTGATCCTGGACCCGCAACTTTCACATCATGGCAAATGAATGCCGATGGATCGGACATCCGAAAGCTGCCGATCACCGATTACGTTCTTGACTGGTCGGGCGATGGACAATGGCTGGCGGTTCTCTCTTCTCCTGAATCCAAGCCAGGAAGTAGCCCTCAGATCTATGTCCGCCGCATTCATGGTTCGGCGATTCACAGGGTCTCGCGTGAAGGCGTGAGCGTCAATGCCCGGTTCTCACCGGACGCCAAACTCTTGGCTTACCTCCACAGGCAGGAAACACAAGCCCCCGAGCAAATCGTGATCGTCGATGCCGACGGGAAGAACCCGCGGGTATTGTTCGAGGAGAAAAACCTCAAGGCCCCCACATCGTTTGCCTGGGCCCCCGATGGCAAGCGCCTGGTCGTGACCACAATGACCTGGAAGCGTGACGCGGATGGGACAAAATACCTGGATAAACCCGCCGAAGCCGGGATCGAGATCCAGGTTATCGACGTCGACGGCAAGAACCTCAGAACCGTGCCCTTGCCCACCCTCACCTGGCTTGGCGAGCCGCAATGGCTATGATCGATGGTCGGGAACTGTTCGAGTTGTGCAGGGGGGCAAGTGGCGATGTCTCGTGTCCTCCTGGTCAACATGCCTTTCTCCAGTCTCCGCTGGCCGGCTCTGGGGATCAGTCTGCTTCAGGCGGGGTTGCGACGCGAAGCGATTGACTGTGACCTCGCCTATTTCAACTTCGATCTGGCCGAGGCCATCGGACTGGAGACATACGATTGGATCAACGACTCGCTCGGTTTCGTCCTGGGTGGCGAGAGGCTGTTCGCGAAAACTCACTTCGGCACACGCCTTTCCAGCGATCGTGAGTATGTCGAGGAGGTCCTTCTGGCGACCGATCCCGGCTTGCCTGCTGAGGATCAGCGGGCCCTTGATCATGTCGGCAAGCAGGTCGCCACGTTCCTCGAGGATTGTTTCAAGAAAACTGACTGGTCGCGATACGCCGTCGTCGGGTTCACCACCACCTTTCAGCAAACGATGGCTTCACTGGCTCTGGCGGAGCTGATCAAGCAGTCTCAGCCCCAAATCACAATCTGCCTGGGCGGCGCCAACTGTGAAGGGGTCATGGGGCAAACCTTGCTAGACCAGTTTCCCCAGGTTGATCTTGTCTTCAGCGGCGAGGCGGACGAGACGTTCCCGCTCGCTGTCAAAGCAATCATCGCAGGTCGGCCAGTTCCGCGATCGGCCGGGATCCTGACCCGCTGTTCGCCGAGTTGCGCGACTGAAGTCGACGGAATCGCCCGTGGTCCGGTCCAGGATCTGGATCGTCTGCCCCATCCCGAATTCGCTGCTTACTTCCGACGGCTTGGCGAGAGTCCACTCAACGATCAGATCGATCCTTTGCTGCTCTTCGAGTCGGCGCGAGGTTGCTGGTGGGGGGCAAAGACCCAGTGCGCATTTTGCGGGCTGAACGGCGGGGCGATCGCCTTTCGCAGCAAGAGTGCCTCACGTGTGATCGAGGAGCTTCGGGCTCTGAGCCAAACTTACGGCGTGCGGAAGGCCTGCGCTACCGACAATATCCTCGATTTTCGCTACTTCCGGTCGCTGCTTCCACTGCTCGAGGAGGCGAAGCTCGACCTCGAGCTGGAATATGAATTGAAGACCAACCTGAGCCGCCCCCAGGTCGAATTGCTACGTGCCGCCGGAGTTCGCGCGGTACAGCTCGGCATTGAGAGTCTCTCAACGCCAATCTTGCGGCTAATGCGGAAAGGGGTCACGGCGAGTCAGAATATTCAGACGCTGAAATGGCTGACGGCCGCGGGCATGGAGGTCAAATGGAACTTCCTCTACGGTTTCCCCGGCGAGGCCCCGGGGGCCTATGCCGGCCTGCCCGAACTCGTCGCCAGACTGGTGCACCTGGCTCCGCCGCAGGCTGACGGCCAGGTGCGCATCGACCGCTTCAGTCCGTATTTCGAGTCGCCCGAGGCTTTCGGATTGTCTCGGCCACGACCGATCCAGGCGTATCGCCACGTCTTTCCCTTCGACGAAGAAGCGATTGCTTGCCTGGCGTACTATTTCGAGTTCCCTGGCCCTGAGACATCGACTGTGGCGGCTCCGTCCTCGACGCCGCCGAGTTACGTTCAACCTACACTGGACGCTCTGAATGACTGGCGCAGACTCGCCGGGACCGTGACTTTGCGAGGTCACGAGCAGCCTCGGGGTTTGTTGATTCTTTTCGACACCCGCCCGGGAGCCAGGTCGTTTGAATATCGTCTTCTGGGTTGGACGCGAACGCTTTACAGCTTTTGCGATAGCGCGCGCCGGATGCCGCAAATTGTGGAGCGAATCCGCAAGGAGGACAGCGCGGTCGAGGAACTCGAGATTCATCGCACACTGAACGAATGGATCGACGATAAACTCATGATTTGCATCGACGGTGCTTACCTGAGCCTGGCTCTCATGTCGTCATCGTGCCACTGTTACTCCTGATTCGGATTGATCCAGACCCGACACTTCCACGACAATAGAAGTTCGCCGAGCGAATGGCGGCGGTGCTCCGCCGATTCCCGAACGGGACGCTATTTTGATTCTGGACCCCGATTGCCGCTGTGACTCACCTGAAATCCAGCCGCCCAAAACGCGCGAGCCGAACCTTGTTCCATTGCCATTGGAGTGCGCCGCATGTCGGACAGTGAACCGCTGGTCTCGATCATCCTTCCTACTTTTAACCGGGTGAAGTACATCGAAGGGTCGATCCGGAGTTGCCTTGCACAGACTCACCGCAACCTGGAAGTGATTGTCGTCGACGATACCTCGACCGACGGAACCCAAGACGCCCTTGCGCGGCTGGCGGCCGAGGACCCTCGGGTCAAGGTGATCACCGTCAAGGGCCAGGGTTTGCCGCGTTCGCTCAATATCGGCCTGGCAGAATCCAAGGGCGACTACCTGACCTGGTTCAGCGACGACGACATTTACGAACCGGAAGCCATGGCCGTGATGGTTCATTCCCTGGAAACCCGGCCCGATGTCGGACTGGTGCACTGCGACTCCATCCTGATCGGACCCGACGACGAGGTCATCGGGCCGCATCCCAGCGGCTCGCCGGAGCAGCTCAAGAGCACTTGCTCGCTCAGCTCTTGCATCCTCTACCGCAGAAAAGTGTACGAGGAGGTCGGCGGTTATGATCCGGACATGATCCTGGTCGAGGATTGGGACCATCTCTTGCGGATCTACAAGAAGTTTTCCATGGAACATATTCAAAAAACGCTCTATCGCAAGCGGATCCATCCGGCATCGCTGTCGGCGCAGCGGTTCCTGGAGGTCCGGCGTCAGACGGCACGATTGCTTTGCCGGCACGTTGAGCCCAACAGTCCCTACAAGCAAGTGCTCGCCGGGGTATTCCGGAATACCGGCTGGCAAGCGTTTGTTCGAGGTGACCGCTCGACCGCGCTCCAGTATGGATTCCGGAGCGTCTGCCAGGATCCCCTGCGTGCCGACAACTGGAAGCTCATGGCCTGCGCCTTGCTAAAAAAGCCGCAGGCTTCGTCGGTGAATTGAGCTTCGGGGCGGATTCGCCGGGCCGGGCAGCCGTCGTCGCGATGACAATCTGTTCCATGAAGTAAAAGGGAGACTCTCGTGAATCGCCGGACGATGTTGCGTGGAATGGCGGGAATGACGGCGGCCGCCGGCGCGGGTGCTGCGCTGGGACGGAACTCCGGCAAGGGGGCAGGCGCGGTCGCGGGACCCGCGGTCACGGTGCTGCTCGATGAGCAGATCGGCACGATCCAGCCGGCAATCTACAGCCAGTTCGCCGAGCATATCGGCGGCGTGATCTATGACGGGATCTGGGTCGGGCCGGATTCAAAGGTGCCCAATCTCGGCGGGATTCGCAAGGCGCTGGTCGAGCATGTCAGGCGGCTGGGCAAGGTGGTCGTGCGCTGGCCGGGCGGCTGCTTCGCCGATCGCTATCACTGGCGCGATGGGATCGGACCTGCGAAGGCTCGTCCGCGGCGATTCGGCCGCTGGCGCGAGGTGACCGAGCCGAATGCCTTCGGTACTCATGAGTTCGTCCGCTTTTGCCGGCTCTGCGAGGTCGAACCTTACTTCGCGGCGAACGTCGGCACCGGCTCTCCCGAAGAGTTCCAGCAATGGGTCGAGTACTGCAATGCCCCGCCCGGCTCGACCACTCTGGCCGACGAGCGCGCGGCCAACGGCGACCGCGAGCCGCTCGGCATCCGCTACTGGGGTGTGGGCAACGAAAGCTGGGGTTGCGGCGGCAAGTTCACTCCCGAAGATTACTGCCGCGAGTACCGCAAGTTCACCGAGTGGCTCCCCGAGTACGGCGTGAAGCCTTTCCTGATCGCCGCCGGGCCCAACAGCAACGACCTCGACTGGACGCGGCGGTTCTTCACCAAGTGGGTCGACGGCACGCGGGCTCCCATTCAGGGCTGGGCGCCACACTATTATTGCGGAACGACCGGCCACGCCCTCAAGTTCACGACCGACCAGTGGTACGAGCAACTCTTCAAGGCCAACCAGATGGAGAAGCTGATCGTCGATCAATGGGCGGTTCTCGGATTGTTTGACCCCGAGCACCAGATCAAGCTCGTTGTCGACGAATGGGGAAGCTGGCATCCCGCCGGCACCGAGATCAACCCCGCGCATCTGTTCGAGCAGATGAGCACGCTGCGCGACGCGCTGGTGGCCGCGCTCACGCTCGACACCTTCAACCGGCACGCCAACAAGGTGGCCATGGCCAACATCGCACAGCTTGTGAATAACCTGCATTCGCTGTTTCTGGCCGACGGCGACCGGTTTGTGGCCACGCCCAATTTCCATGTTTTTGAGATGTACCGGCCGCACCAGGGCGCCCAGGCGGTGCGCATGGAGGTTCACGCGCCCGAGTTGCCATTCGGGCCGGGCCGGTTCCCCAGACAGGTATTCCGGGTCGCAGGCTCGGCGTCGCGATCGGGCCGCGACAAACTGACGCTGACTCTCGTGCACACGCACGCCGACGAGCCCGCAGAAGTATCGATCCTGCTTCGCGGCGGAACGGCGAAGGAGGTGCGGCAGACCGTGCTCACGCACAAGGAGACAAATGCCCACAATACCTTCGAACAGCCGGAAACGGTCGTTCCCAGGTCGACCCGACTCGATCTTGGCGGTTCCGCCTTGCGCTGCCTGCTGGCGCCTGCCTCGGTGACGCGGTTTGATGTGACCCTGGGATGAAGGTCAGTTGCCCCGCCTTTCTTGGTGCGGCCGAGCCGATTTACTTTTCGACATCGCCACCTTCCGTCTCGATGGCGGCAGGAGGCGGCTCGAGCGGGGCATTGCGCGCGGCCGGCCTGTTGGCCGAAACGATGGCCAGGGCGGCCAGCAGCGCGACCCAGACCATGAACAGACAGAGGCGCTGCGACAAACCGTTTCCGATCCAGGCTCCAGGCCATCGTGAAGAATCTCCGGTTCAGCGAAGGGGCGAGCGGCAGGCACCACATGAGCTGGCCGAGAGCGATGGCTCCGGCAGTCGTCGGATAGAGTCTGGCCACCCGGTAAGGCTGCTCGGACTATCGAGACTTGTCGTCCTCGAGCAACGACTTCGGCCGTAATGCCTTGGCGAAGTCGAACACGTCGTCGAAGTCCGAGCGTTTGTCGTTGGGCGTCTTGTCCAGATCGCCCGAGGCAATCAGATTGTAAACGATCTCGCCGATGTCGGAAGTCGAGCGGATGCCCCACTCATTGAGCACGGTGATCGCCATCAGCCCATAATAGCGCAAGGCGAGCCGGCGTGCAGCCTGGCAGAGCTCGCTGCCGGTGACGTGGCCCGCGGGCTCGGTCTCGGCTTTTCCGGCAGGCAATGCCTGAGCCCGCTTCCGCGCTCGCGCCGCACGGTCGCGGTCCCGCTGTTTTCGTTGCTCTTTCAGCTTGCGGGTGCGTGCGCGTTTGAGCGACTCGAGCACGAAGGCGTACGACTCGATGCTATAGCGGGGGTCGCGAGCGATGACCCGCGCAAGCTGATCACGAAGGTTCATGAGCCGATCAACCTCCTCGTGGTCCGCTTCGATCGAAACCGGAGTTCCTGCCGTTCTCCGCTCGGTCGTCGGGCTCCGTCTCACCGTTCGAAATCGTCGTCGGACTCGGGGCCCTGGTCGGAGTCGTCGTCCTCGAGAAGGTGCTCGTCGGGCCTACGGCGGTGGGACCGGCCGGTCTTCGAGCCGGTTCGCTCGTCGTCCCGCGTTCCCGGGTTCTGTTCCGCTCGACACTCAGCACATCATCAAGACCGATGATGATTCGCCGCTGATCCTCGTATTCGACGACCAGCTTCTGGGTCAGGATCTCCTGCCCGACCACCCGTCCCCTCCCTTTCGAGGTGGCCACCTGGGAACCCACGGCGGGAAGCTGACGTTCAAATTCGCGATAAGTGTCAAACTCATAGCGCAGGCAACACTTGAGCCGGCCGCACCGTCCCGAGATCTTGGCCGGGTCGAGCGTGGTCTTTTGCAGCTTGGCCATTTTCATCGAGACGGGGGGCATGGCAGTCAGGTGCGTGTTGCAGCAAACGGGTTTGCCGCAATCGCCATAGTCCGCCAGCAGCTTTGCCTCGTCGCGGACGCCGATCTGGCGCATCTCGATCCGGGTACGGAACGCTCGGGCCAGGTCCTTGACGAGCTCCCGGAAATCTACGCGTTTTTCGGCCAGGTAATAGAACACCATCCGCTCGCGGCCCAGTATGATCTCGACGTCAACCAGGTTCATCTGAAGGTGGCGCCTGGCGATCAGCTCCAGGCAAACGTCAAAGGCTTTCTCCTGTGCCGTGATCAGCGTGGCTTCATTGTCCAGGTCCTCGGCAGTCGCCGTCCGCAGAATCTCACCGGGACCGGATTGCTCGAGATAACTCGTGGTTCGTTCGGTCGCCGGACAGAGGACCTCGCCCAGTTCGATCCCGCGGTCGGTGCGAACCACCACCCGCTGGCCCCTCCTGTGATCCTGATCCGCCGGTGCCGTACATTCACCGAGAAACCGCATCCGGCCATAGCGGACTACGTATGCCATGGAAATCTCTTGCGGTTCCGTGGGAGTCCCGGGATCGAGGCGGCACTGCGCCATTGATCCGTGGGCGAATTCAGCGCCTCTGCATCGATTATGCGCGGGAATGCCGCCGCGGAACAGGGGAGAGGCCGGCACGGCTTCCAGTCGGGACACGCAACCCTGCGTGACCGATTCGCCTTCAATCGCACGGCGGCTGGCGACATAATGGCACTCACCGGTCCCGCAAGCCTTCCTGATCCTGACCTTGACCCGGCCTGGACGCGGGCGTGATCGCCGCGCGAGCCCCGACTCAAGCTTCCTGCATGAGGACGTCTGCTGATGCTCAATGACGAGTTTCTGTCTCTTCTGGTGTGCCCGATGGGCAAAGCTCCCTTGCGGCAGGATGGGGACGTGCTGATTTGCACCCGGTGCGGGACTCGGTTCCCCGTCAAGGACGGCATCCCCGACATGCTGATCGAGGACGCGGAGTTGCCTTCCGGCTGCGCCTCGCTGGCCGACCTCGAATGCGTCCGCAGCGGCGACGCCAAGCTCGATTGACCATCCGCCAGGAAGTGCTTCATTGCTCCGCGCAGCACGTCGAGCAAGCCTCGATGCCGAAAAAAATTTCGTGAATTCGGGAAGGTTCGGGTTCCGGCAACGCCTATTCAGGGTGGGAAAGAGAGGATGCAGTAGGAGCTGTTGCCGTGACCTTGTTGATGAAACAATGCTGCATGATCGCGGGCGTCATCGCGTTGGGCTTCACGACGACCGCCGGGGTGGTCGAACTGGCAATCGGCGATCACGAGGAACCGGCGGCCGCTCTCCGAGCCGACAATCCGAAACCCGGAGCCCAGGACGGGGCGGAGCATTCCGAGCCCCCGCTGGACGAGAAGCTTGATCGCCTCAAGGACGGATACGAGGCCGCCAACCGGGAGTTCTCAAAGTTCTACCGAGGTTCCACGATCCCGGAAGAGGACCAGGCGAAGGCCGCCAAGGTTCAACCCGACTTCCCGGCGGTCGTGCGGAGGATCGCCGACCTGGCGGCGGCCGCCCCGAATAGCCCGGCAGTCCGGGATGCCATGCTCTGGGTGATCCGAAAGTCCTGCGATCGAGCACCCTATGCCGGCGAGTTCGCCATCGCGTCGACCTGGCTCGTCCGACATTTTGGCGACGATCCCGACACGATTCGGGTGGGTCTTGACCTCGACAACTGGCCGACCGCCAACCGCGACAACCTGCTTCTATGCTTCTACGCCTCGGCCAAGAGCCGGGAATCGAAGGGACTGGCCCGCCTGGCGCTGGCGCAGTACCTCCATCGCAAGACGACGCTGGCCGAGGGGGCAAGAAAAGTGGAAGGCCGGCCAACCTACACTCACGACGATCTCGTCCGCGCGGACGGAACGCTTTATACCGAAAAGGAGGTCATGCCCGACGACGACTACGCATACCTCCTGCATCTGAAGCAGTGTGACGCGAACTACCTCCGCGCCGAGGTCGAGCGGCTCTACGAGGAGGTGATCGCCGAGTACGGCGACGTGCCCTACATGACCGCTCGCGACCGGCTGCTGGAGGCCCTGCTCACGCGACCTGAACCGACATGGAACGGCCGGCCCCTCACTGCCGAAGACAAACAGAAGATGGCGGCTGGAATCGCCCGCCGCCGCTCCACGCTCGGTCAGGTCGCGCAGGCCCGGCTCGACGACTGGCTCAACCTGGCGGTCGGCAAGCTGGCGCCGAAATCCAGGGGGTCGACGGTAACGGCAAACCCCTGAAGCTATCGGACTACCGCGGCAAGATCGTCGCTCTGGTCTTCTGGGGAACGTGGTGCGGCCCCTGCATGCGCGAAGTCCCCCGCGAGAAGACCCTGGTCGAGCAGATGAAGGATCGGCCGTTCGCGATGCTCGGAGTCGATTGTGACGCCGACCGGGAGGCCGGCGCAAGGTGATGAGAGAGCAGGGTATCACCTGGCCCAACTGGAACGACGGAGCGCCCGACTCAGGACCGATCGCCAAACTCTACCACGTGCAAGGCTATCCGACCGTCTTCGTCATTGACGCCAAAGGCACAATCCGCTCGAAAAACTCTCACGGCGGTGCACTTGTGGAGCTCGTCGAGAAGCTGGTGGCCGAGCAGGAGAGCGCCGGCAAGCCCGTGAAAGCTTCGGCCTTGAAGGCTACAGGTATGACAGGACCTCGCTGACAAAAGTCGGACGGCGCAACCGTGGGTTATACTTGGGGAGCCAATAGGCTCAACAGGTCATTGATCAGATGCCGTCGGATGATCCGGTGCATGTGACCACCCACGTGAAAGATAGGTTACAATGACGACTGTAACAAAGCGCTCGAAACCGAAGCGCAAGTCATTGGCTCCCCTCGTCGAGGTCATGGAAGACCGCCTTGTGTTGAATGCCCCATCCTTCACGGCGACAGCAGTCGCGGCCACACAGGTTGACGTTTCATGGGTAAGGGTTTCTGGTGCGTCGCTCTATCGGGTCTACGTCGAGCAACCCAGTATTAAGCTCTCGTCGCCATTGGCTTCCGTGCGTCCCAGGACCACGAGTTATACGGTGAGCGGTTTGAACCCGGGAACCACCTATGCCTTTGACGTCGCGTATGTCAAGGGCGGCCGTCAATTCCTGGAGGCACCACAGGTTGCTTCCACGCCGGCTTTGCCACGCTCCACCCCCAATGCTCCGCATGTTACGGCATTAACGGTCTCAACCAGTCAGATTCAATTGATGTGGAACCCGGTGCCGAATACCACCGACTACGAAATTTATGCGCTGACCTATAACAGTGGAATTGAAGGGCCGCAGAGCTGGAAGTTGATTGGCACGCTTCCCTATCTGGATAGCCTGGGCACATCCCCGAACAATTTCGCCGTGGTGTACGGCTTGAGTTCGGGGATTACTTATACGTTCACCGTGGCTGCCGAGAATTCTTACGGCATGACAACCGGAAACCTGGTCAGAGTAACAACCGACTAAGAGTCTGTCCCATAAGTCCTATTAGGCTACACTGCGATAGTGGAACTCAGGCTCAGTCTCGGAGGGACGCAAGCGATGGGTCATCAATTGGATCATCGCCAGCTTGATGTAGGACTCGGAGGACAACGTGCTCTTCTCGTGGTCCTTGATCAGGCGCCGGCAGCGGCCCAGCCAGGCGAAGGTCCGCTCTACCGTCCAGCGAATCGGCAGTCTCACCCAGCCCTCCGAGCCCTCGGGCCGGCGCACGATCGACAGCTCCCAGTCGGCGTTCGCATCGACCCACTCATAGAGCTTGAAGTTGTGGTACTTCGAGTCGGCGTACATCCGCACCACCTTGCTCATCGGCTGGCCGTCGAGCCGGGCAAACAGCGACTGGGCCGCCGTCGCATCGTCGACCGAGGCCGCCGATCGGTCTTCCGGCCATTCGCTGGCTACCCCTCGTCGCCATGGTTGGTCGCCGCTCGTGTCCGCGGTTCTGGCACTTGCCGAGTCGGGGGAATTATCGGTGCTCTCGACTGCCCGGCAACCCAATTCGCCAGCGAGGGAGCCGGAGATTTCCCTCGCTGAAGTGTCGGGTCGCCATTCGATGATCCGTTCTCCATTGCAAGCTCTGAACGATACCCGCGTTTCGTCTTCGGCGTGTAAACCGGAATACCCCGGGGCCATCGGATCCTGGGCGATACTCGGATCAACTCAACGAGATTCGCGTTCCCGCAATCGCCAGAGCTGGAGCCGGAACCAGCCGCGCTCGTCGGTCCATGCCGTCTCTTCCACAAAGCCCGCCGCGGATTGTAAGGACGACAGCATCGCGGGCGTGTACTTGTGGGAATTCTCGGTATGGATCGATTCGCCGTCGGCAAAATGAATCGTCAAGCGGGCCGCCGGAACCTCCACGGTTTGCTCTTTCGTGCTCACCAGATGCATCTCAACGCGATTGCGGTCGGGGCGATAGATCGCCCTGTGCTCGAATGCCTCCATTACGAAATTGGCATCGAGTTCGCGGTTGATTCGCCGGAGCAGATTAAGATTGAAGGCCGCGGTCACACCCTGGGAGTCGGCATAGGCGGATTCCAGCACCGATCGGTCCTTGGCCAGGTCGGTACCGAGCAAGAGACGATCTTCCGGCGCATCGTGCGGGCGATCATGCCGAGCAGTTCTTCGGCCGCTTCCATCTCGTAATTACCCAGGCTTGAGCCCAGAAAGACGATCAGGCGCGGGCCCTTGGCTCGCGTCATGATCCGTTCCAGCCCCTGGCGATAATCGGCCACGTAGCCAGTGACCCGGAGCGCGGGGAATCGCCGCGTCAGCCGATGGGCGGAATCTTCGAGAGCCGAGGGTGAGACGTCGATCGGCACGTAATGCAGTCGGCCATGCCGTCGCAGTGCCGCGGCAAGCAGCCGTTGCGTCTTGACCGCGCTGCCGCTGCCCAGCTCGATGATCGTCGGCTCCGGACCGTCCGCACCGCCGGCAGGCAGGGCGGCGACCATTTCACCCGCGGACCGGCAAAGAATCTCGTCCTCGGTCCGCGTCAGATAGTATTCCGGAAGCTCGCAAATCGCCTCGAAGAGCCGCGATCCCTCCGCGTCATAGAAAAACGGCCAGGGCAAACTCTTGGGCTGACTGATCAGCCCCGCTGTAACGGCTCTGGCAAAGTCGGCCAGGTATGCCTTGTCCGCGCGCGGCTCGATCAACTTGATGATCCTCGGCGAGCGCGATCGTGACACGGTCGAGGAAGAGGCTGCAGTATGGTGCTGCGCAGTCAAGAAACACCTCCATCGGAGAGTAATCGAGGATGCATGTCATCAAAGGCGAATTCAGGCGGCAGTCCGTGCCACTTGTCGATTGTAGGCGAGCAGGGAAGATGAGCCTTAGTAAGCTGGGTGAAATAGGAAAGATTCAGCTAGTAGATACTTCGGGTCGGGAAATGTGCAAGCGTAAAGTGTGCCGAAGCGGAGGAAAAATGATCAGACGAGACGAATTGTGGGTCCGTCTTCCAGTTGAACGAGATCGCCGACAGTCATCTGACGTCGCTTGCGAAATTCGACCTCGCCGTTGACACGGACGCGTCCCTCGGCGATGAGGGCTTTGGCCTCACCGCCGCTCAGGACGCTTCCGGACAGTTTGAGGACCTGGGTCAGGTTGATCGGACGATCACCGACTTCAAGGCTCAGGTCCGCTTTGCCGCTCATCGCCGGCCTTTCGGTGCTGCCGACTTGAGGCCTCCCAGGCGTTGCAGTTCGTTGTCGATCGTCTCGGAAACCGCGTGCTCAACCTCTTCCCGTCCCTTCTCGATAACGCCTTCCAGACCTGTTTGCCCGGAGGGGCCTTCGGGAGAGGGGTGCCTGGCGGCGTGTGCTGAACGGCTGGCACGCTCGACCGCACGATCTTCCTTTCCGACCGGCACCAGCGCGGGCAGCCCAGGAAATGCCGCCGCAGGCGCCGTGGAGTGGCTGTCGTCCGCATCGGCCTCGCGGAGGGCGGGAAGCTCGGACGAGACGGCATCCTGACCTGAGGTCGGGAGGATTTCTTCAGATTCGCCGGTCTCATGATCGGCATCGTGAGTGGCCACAGTTTCGGTGAGCGAACCGTCCCAGTGCGGGGCCAGCACCGAGCGGACCTCGCCGGGGAGCACCGGACCCAGGTTATTCATCACAGCGCCGACCACATGGCCAGCCTTGCTGGAGAAAATCGGCTGACGGGTGGCAGGCGCCAGGCTGACGACGAACATCGTTGCCAGCAGCCCCACACCCATGCCTTCGACTCCCCCTAGAAGCATGCCCAGGTGACGATCAAAGGCTTCGAACTTGAGTTTGCGGAGCGTTCCGCGAATCATCCAGGCGATCCCGAAGATCCCGCCCGAGACGGCGACGTAAACGACGCCCATCGCCAGCATGCGCTGAACTTCCGGCTCTCCCGGAAGATAAGATGCAACCCGGGCTGAAGCCGTATGCGCCGCAGTGTAGCCGAGAACGAGCGATGTGATGCTAGCGATCTGCCAGGTGAACCCTCTCCATGCTCCGCGCACCATTCCCAGCACGACCACGATCACCATCGCCGCGTCGTAAGTCGTCATCCCTGAACCTCCTGTAAAGGGTTCTGCATGCCGCCCGCTTCCACAGGCAAATCTGGAATGGTCGCTGACGATCCACCCAGGCGGCGAGATCGTAGCGAAGAGCCGCAAAACCGGGAAGGTGGTTTCGCCTCACCGCGAGGCACGTCGGGCATCGGAACACGGTCGATTCTTTATGGACGGCGCGTTAGTTCCCCCTTGGCGAACGATCCATGTCCCCTCGATCCTGGCCACTGGACTCTGGTCACCCCCTGGTGCGATGATTGCACCTGCGGGACGTCGCTTTCCGGGCTTGACCAGGCGGTTTCACCGCCCGGGTCCGGAACGAGTCGAAATCCGTGACCGGTGTCGTGCCTTACCGTGCTGGATGCAAATAATAACAACTGTATATAGAACGAGTGCGACGTTTGGCAAGCATTGCGGAGTGTTATTTCATGCGCCCTCATCTGAATTTCAAGCAGCCCGCGTATTGCCTTTTTCTGGGATGCGTTGGACTTGTTGCATTGGACGCGAGAGCCGGGGATCCGCCTTTTCCCCTCGTCGACGCCAAGGAATGCCGCCCTCGCCAGGGACTGCCAAACTTCCTTGCCAAGGCCCGGACGCCCGGCGCCCTGGTGAAGGTGGCCTACCTCGGCGGCTCGATCACCGAGCAGCCCGGCTGGAGACCGAAAACGCTGGCCTACTTCCAGAAAACCTATCCGGACGCAAACTTCTCCGAGATCAACGCAGCCATCGGGGGAACCGGTTCGGACCTCGGCGTCTACCGGCTCAAGCATGACGTCCTCGACGGTAAGCCCGACCTTCTCTTCGTCGAGTTCGCCACCAACGACGGCGGTGCTCCACCCTTCCAGATTCAGAAGTGTATGGAAGGCATTGTCCGACAGACCTGGAAGCTGCTCCCCGACTGCGACATCTGTTTCGTGTACACCCTCGTCGAATCGGCGGCTGGGCCGATGCTTGAAGGAAAGTTTCAGCGAGCCGCCAGCGCGATGGAAGCGATTGCCGAGCACTACGGGATCCCTTCGGTTCATCTGGCGATGGAGGTCGCACGACTCGCGAAAGAAGGCAAGCTGACTCTGGACTGCGCCTCTGCCGAAATCCGCGGCCGAAAAAACCAAGCAGGGCGACAAACTGGCCTTCGCGCCGGACGGCGTCCACCCCTATCCGGAGACTGGCCACGAGCTCTATCTTCAGGCGATCATTCGCTCCCTGAAGCCGATCGCCGCGGCATCGAAGTTCCGTTGGGCCTCACTTGCTGAAGCCCCCATTTGTGGCCGGCAATTATGAGGACGCAAAGATGGTCCCGATCCAGGGAGCCAGACTCTCAAAGGGCTTCGTGGCCCTGGACCTGAAGACCGAAAGTGCATTCAAATACTTCGCCACCCGGCTGAGCTCACTTTATCGAGGCACGCATCCGGGCGACACGATCACCTTCAAGTTCAAAGGCACGAGTGCGGCGATCTATGACGTGATCGGTCCCGATTCCGGTCAGGTCCTCGTCACGCTCGACGACCAGCCGCCGCGGCTGGTCTCTCGCTTCGACACCTTTTGTCTCTACTATCGGCTCTCGGTACTGCCCATAGGCGCTGATCTTCCCGACAAGCCTCACACGGTCAAAGTCGAGATCCATCCCGACCAGCCCGATCGGATGAAGTTGCTGGGCGAACGGGCCAGGGATCTCGACAGGCCCGAGCGATTCCGGGGTACAAGTCTCTACCCCGGCGCGATCCTGATTGTCGGCGAGCTGTTGAAGTGAGTTACCACGAGCGACCAACCCGCACCGCCCGCATTCGGGAAAGGGGCGATGGTATAATCGGGACGAGGAGGCGACCCATTCCATTGCACGACTGGACCCGAGAGTCGCCCGGGCTATTTCTTTCACGATGAAGATCCATCTTGAAGCGGGACTTACGACGGAGCATGTACGAGTCGCAAGACGCTTCCATGGCGCAGCGGATGACGCTGGCGGGGCTTGTGGGGGCATGGGTCGTGCTTGCGTGGTGGTTGCTGCTGGCAGGAGGACTCGAAATCGCGGCCGGCTGGTTGCCGTGGATCGGAAAACCGGGAGATCACCTCAGGCGAGTATGCCTCGCCGCCGGTTTTTCCATTTACTACCTCAGGCTGCTCTTCACCGTGTTCGTCTTCTTGAGGCGTGGGGTGAACTGGAGCGAGGCACTCACGGTTGCCGTCTGGGTGTGGTGTCTTGTGATGCTGCTGGGAATCGCGGGCGGAACGAACCCCAGACCCCTCAGCGTCGTCGGCGGCATAGGCATGATTCTCTTCGTCGCCGGTTCGTGGACCAACTCTTCTGCCGAGTACGCGCGGTATCTCTGGAAGCAACGGCCGGAGAATCGCGGAAAGCTTTATACCCAAGGGCTATTCCGATACTCGAGGCATCCTAACTATCTGGGCGATCTGCTGTCGTTCTCCGGACTGTGCCTGATAACCGGAAGGTGGGTCACGGCGATCATCCCGCTGCTCATGCTGGCTGGTTTTGTGTTCGTCAATATTCCAATGCTGGATTCCCATCTGCACGAGCACTACGGCAGCGCATTCGACGAGTATGCGCGGCGAACGGCAAAACTGATTCCTTTTCTCTATTGAAGCAATGATCTTCAGCGATCAATGCGGTAGCCGTCTCGTGTCGGCGCGGACGAAACTCGACGGACGAATGATCCGCCAGCCTTCTGTTGCGCTTTCGATCCACCTCGACTTCGTTCGATTGGTGGGCGAACGCACGGTACCAGACGGCTCACCTTCCCAGGGCGAGCGTGACGGCCTGGAGTCGGGCTTGACCCAGAAAGCGATTGGGCTCGCCCTCGAGCGCCCAGGTGACCAGGAGCGTCTGGCCCCGCGAGGCGGCTCGATAGCGCAGGGTGTAGACCGCGGTGAAACCGCCCGGAACCGGCGACCAGTCGAACGCACGGTTGCCGTTCCAGGTCGTCGACACGAAATCCGGGGCGCTGGCATCGGACAGGTGGGCCGTCAGCTTGCCCCGCCCGCCCTCGATGGCGCCGACATAGACGTGGAGGACGTACTCGGTTGCTGCCGGCCGGTGCTTCGATCGTGTAGCCGTGCCCGACGCCATTCCACCAGAGGCTGGCATGTGTGTCGCTCACCGCGCGGACGGGCTCGCCGTCGCTCCACTTCACGCTCATGCCGAAACCTGGCGTCGCGTCGCGATATCCCTCGCCACTCTTCTTGAGCTCGCCTCGAATCAGGTTGGCGCCCGCCTTGCGCACCACGGCCGTGTTGCCGTTCAATCCCCAGTGGATCCAGTCCATGGTTCCCTCCTGCGTGAGGTCCACCTGGCCCGGCGCGGGTCCGAGGCGCCTCGCAGCGAGCCTCTGGCCTGGATGTCCACGAGCAGAGAACGGTCGGCATCGTTATTGTTCTCGTTCGCCTCGCCGGGAACCCGGTTGATGTCGTCTGTCATCACCCGCAGGATGTGCACTCCGGGCGTAGCCGTCCACACGCCGCCGGCTTCGAGCTCCAGGCGCTCGCCGGGCTGAAGAACCTTCGGCGCTGTCATGAACGAGGTGTACTGGCCATCGACGAAGAACGTCACACCCACTTCGGTGTCATGGGGTGTTGCGCCTCTGCCAGTATTCTGTACGGTGGCTCTGAAGTGTACCTTGTCGCCGGGTTTGCACTCGGGAACCTGCACGTCCGAGACGATCAGGTCGGGCCGGTTGTCGGGCGTCTGGACCACAACCTCCCGGCGCGGGGAATTGTTGCCCGCGCGGTCGTAAGCCTGGACCGCATAGCGATAGCCCAGTCCCGGTCGGATCCAGGCGGTGGAATCTTCATACGAGGTCCCCGCCGTGGTCGTCGCCAGGGCATCGTTGCGGAATACGAGGTACCCCGCCACGTCCCGGGCACGCGAGGGTTTCCAGGTCAGTTCAATCCGGTTTTCGGTCGCGGTGCCATGGACATCCTCAGGCGCGCCAGGCGCGACCCGGTCCGTCTCAGGACGAGGCTGGAGCTTCACGATCGCCACCGAGGAGGGTACGTCCACGTGCAAGGTGCTCGCCTTCAGATTCGCCTCGCGGCCGGTGTAAGCACCCGCATCGGTCTGGGTCAGGACACGGGCCGTGGACTCAAGGGGCGTGGTGAAGTGGAGCGTGACCGGGACAGCCGGGTTCACGATGTCCTTCTTCGTGCTCTCGTTGAAGTTCGTGACCTCGTTCCAGATCAGCAGCAGGTACTCGCCGCTCCGCTTCTGGAGAGTCAGAGTGTGGACGGTCGCCGGAGCGCCTTCAAGAGTGAACAGCAGCGATCGCGGCGTGAAGCCGTCGCCTCCCTCCCACTTGCGCGTTCTCGCGTTCCACGTCGAGTCTTTCACCTGGGAGAGGAAGTTCTTGACCGCAAAGTAGGACGGCCGTGTGGTCTTGAGGTCACTCTCGATCAGGCCGTAGCCATCGCCGTTATCGAGCGAGAACAGGTAAGCGCGGCGGATGCCGTGGCGGAAATACTCGGCCAGAAGCATCGGGATATTGAGTGCCTGCGCCCGGTGCGAACCCGTCTTGTACGAACCGTTCGACTGGTCGGCCTCGACGTTGTAGCCGCACTCCGTCGGCACGTACGGCCGGATCGTCGCACCTGGCGGCAACACGTTGTTCGCCCGCGTCTCGTTCATCAACAGACTCGAGGACGGGACGTTGTAGCCCTGGTACGAGTGCATGTTGGCGAAGTCGAACGCGTCATAGCCCTTGGCCAGCGCGTAGTCGGTAAAGATGGCGGTATAGGCGATGACCGGGATGCCCTTTGTCCGGGGATCGGTCTTGATGGCTTGGTAGACCTCGGTCATGTAAGCGGCCCCAGCCGCCTCGTCGGTCTTGCCGGCGTAGTGGAAGTTCAGTTCCTGGGGCGGGAATTTGTTGTTGACCTCGTTGGCCCCCTCGACCTCGGCGACCGCCTCCGGCCGGAACCGCTTGAGCTTGGCCATCAGCTCGTCGATCGTCCGGGTCCGGGTTGGGCTGATCAGCAACATCGCGCGGACGCCGTGCGTCTCCCAGGCTTTCCGGACCTGGTCGGGGTGGTCCTCAAGTGTGAGCTCATTGAATAACGCCGTGCGGTAATGGCGGATTCCCAGGTCGTAAAAGACACGGGGGTCATACGTCCGGCCGGCACCCGCGTACGGGCCGTCGGGGATGACGTGGTACTTGATCGGGCCGCCGTTGATGCCGACAAAGTCTGTGAACGCATCCGCGCGGTAGGACGGCGAGCCCTGGGGAGAAAGATCCGCATTTGCCGCCCCGCCGCGGGCCATCGCAATCGCCAGGGTGACGATGAGAGTCAGACCGGCCTGCATCTTCGTCCGCATTTGCATCCTCTGACCGTCTGTCCGGCTCGAGGCTGATTGAGTCGTCATCGATCGTCGTCCTTGCTCATTCCATCTACACCTGGTCAGTTTACGACGTCCGCGTCGCCGCCGCGAGGGGGATGGCCGATTCAGATCGTCGTGCGACACTTTCGTTGTCGAGTTCTACGCTGTCTCTCTCTGAAAATTGAACTGACACCGATTATTTGGATTATTGAACACGATCTACGCGAGGACTTATAAGGTGGGCCCGATCGGGGAGGTGAGCCCGATCGGGGATTGACTTGGCTTCGCCGAGGAAGTATATTCGTCTTCCAGAATGAAAGCGGCAACCGATCGCAGAAACGAACTTCAGGAAACGACCCGGACGCTCAAGGCGTTTGCGGATCCCGTGCGTCTTCGCCTCCTGAATTTGCTCAGCGGCGAGCGGGACGAGGTTTGCGTGTGCCATCTCTTCGAGGCGCTCGGAATTCCGCAACCGACTGTCTCCCGGCACCTGGCGTACCTCCGCAAGCACGGACTGGTTGAGGGACGCAAGGAGGGTCTCTGGGTCCACTACCGCCTGGCGAAGCCGAAGACCGGACTGCGCCGCATCTTGCTCGGCTGCCTCGGCACCTGTTTGGGCGACCCGGAGGTCTTCCGCCAGGACCAGGAGCGGCTGAATCGCCGGATCTCCTGCTGCGGAGGCGGGGAATAGTCTTTTTTTGCTACTGCATTCGTTATACCAAATTTAGTTTCCTCTCTTTTCGCTGGAGCGACTCCATGTCGTTTGCACGTCTTGATTCCCTGCTCGTTTCTGTCCTGCTTGCGACATTGACCACGCACGCCTTTGCAGGTGATGACGTGGGTCCGCTGGTACACTGCCTCTGGTTGGTACAACGGCATGGTACCGCTGAGTCCGTCACCCCTCGAAACGATCAGAAACTCAAAGGAAAGATCTCCAAGGCTCTGGGCAAACAAGGCGTCCTGACTGCTGAGGGAGTACAAGGACTCATGGACACCTCAACGTTCGCCAAGCTCGCCGGTGACAAGGGGCAGCTCGATTCCAACGCGGTCAGGAAGTGCCTGGAAGCTGACGTGCCGGAGTCTCGCAAGCTGCTCAGCCCCACGGTCGCCGCTTACGCCGACTTGCTGACGACCTCCTTCGATATGATCGACGAGCCCCACCGCGAAGCCGGTGAGAAGTTCGTGGACTGGATCGTCAAGCGCTACAAGCCCGGGCAGCCGCTTCATGCCACGGTGATCTGCACGGGGAACAGCCGCCGCAGCATCCTGGGGGCGATGTTGGGGAACATTGCCGCGGCTTACTACGGAATGCCCGAGATCCGCTTCCACAGCGGTGGAACTGCCCCCTCAGCATTCAACCCACGCACGATTGCCGCCCTCAAGAATATCGGCGTGAAGGTCGAAATGACTGGCCGTGAAGCGCCCCGCGGCGAACCCACGACCGCCAACCCGGTCTTTGTGGTTTGCTGGGGCGTGGGTATGGAAGCGACCGAGTTCTCGAAGACCTACTTCGACGCCAGCAATCCCCAGAAGGGATTTGCCGCTCTCATGGTCTGTGGTGAAGCAGACGCCGCTTGCCCTCTGGTCAAGGGAGCCGCCGTCCGGATCTCGATGCCCTACCTGGACCCCAAGATCTACGACGACAGCGCCTACGAAGCTTTGAAATATGCCGAGCGGCGGGACGACATCGGCAGGCTCATGATGAGCGTCATGATGCAGGCGCGAAATCGTCTGAATCAGCAGTCACCTTGAACGTAAAAGGAAAAGTGAAATGTCCGAGACGATCATCAATGCTGTGAAGGACAAATATGGGTCGGTCGCCACGAGCGGGCTCTCATCCGATCACGAGGGCGTGAAGGCGGTCGCTCAGGCGTTCGGTTACACGCCCGAGGAACTCGCATCCATTCCAGCCGAAGCGAACATGGGTCTCTCCTGCGGCAACCCGACCGCTTTCGCGAACCTTCGGGAAGGCGAGGTGATCGTCGATCTGGGCAGCGGCGGAGGACTGGACGTGCTGCTGGCGGCACGCAAGGTTGGTCCCACCGGCAAGGCGATCGGCATCGACATGACCCAGGAGATGATCGACCTGGCTCGACGGAACGCTGCCAGGTCGGGGCTGGCAAACATCGAGTACCATCTCGCCACCATCGACAAGCTGCCGCTCCCCGACGCCTCGGTGGATTGCGTGATCTCGAACTGCGTGATCAACCTGGCACCCGACAAGGTCGCCGTTTTCCGTGAGATCTCCCGGGTGCTGAAACCGGGCGGCCGGCTGGCGGTCAGCGACATCGCCCTGAAGCGGGAGCTACCTCCGGAGCTTGGCAATGATCTGATGGCCTATGTCGGCTGCATCGCCGGAGCCATATCGATCGAGGACTATCGTCGGATCCTCGGAGCAGCCGGCTTTGCCCACGTCGAGGTCGTCGACAGCGGTCGCGATCTGAACTCTTACGCCAAGGTCGAGAACCAGGCTGGTTGTTGTTCTCCGCTGCCCGCTGTCGCCAGCCTGCCGATCACCGATGCGGGGTGCTGCTCGACCAATACCTCGACCGATGAGCCCCTCGCGGCTGCTTTCCACAGCAGGCTCACCGAGCTGCTCAGGCGCTACAACGTCAATGACTACGCCGCCAGCGTGCGCGTGTTTGCCGTCAAACCGTGACCGCTTCGACAAGTCTAGGTGATCCGCGGCCTCGATCGCGATTCCAAGTGAACCGTCTCGCGCGTTACCACGACCGTGGTTCCGCGGCCGATCCGGGTTGACGAACCGGATAAAGCTCTTGCTCCTCGGCTACTCGCGAAGAACCATCTTCGAGAGCAATGGCCACGGGACGACCGAGCACTCCCGCCTCGACCCAGGCGGCAAACCGCTCCCGGGTCACGAAGTCGGTGAAGCCGTAGCCCCCCGGAGCGCGATGCCGCTTCACCTCTTTCCAATCCACATACACGTGAGTGATCCCGCGATCCCTGAGGATCTGCTGAAACTCCCGGGCACTCTTGCCCACGGCCAGAAGCTCGATGATCTCGGGATTGAAAACAGTGTTGTAGACAATCTCATGGCTGACATGAAACACCGCCGCCTGGCCGACCAGCAAGATCTTTGCGCCGGGAGGAAGTGTCCGATCAATGGCGGCAAGGGGAGGGTTGAGCCGGCGGGGTAAATCGGTGCGCATCAAGGCCAGGTTCCCGGTCCACTCATTGAGCCCGGTCAAGGCGGTCGTGCAGTCGATGAGGTTGCACACCAGGGCCAAGGCGAGGATCATCGCGCGGAGGATCCGCCAGGGCCAGTCTTCAGACCAGTCGGCGCCCAGTCCCGCCAGGATCGCCAGGCAGGGGAGCAGGGGAAGCCAGAAGCGATCGAGCCGATGCGTCAGCAGCCACCATGTCAGGAAGAGATAGACTGCGTAGCCCGCCAGCCCCCCAACGATTCTCCGCGAGCCAGGGCGGAGGAAAGCCAGGGGAGCGAAGGCCAGGTACAGCGGCGATTGCCAGTCGGATCGTCCCGCGACATCCACGAGCGAACTCCCCAGCGCGCTCAGCTTCACTTCTCTTGGCCCGTGCGCGCGTTGCCACTGAGCCTCGCGTGCCTCGGTCCAGAGCCGGCTTCCAAAGACCTGGTATCCCAGAGGGTAGACCGGGTTGCCCGTGTCCACCACATTCCTCGCCAGCCAGGGCGCCATCACGAGCGACCAGCCCAGCAGACTCAGCAGGACCGGGGCAGGGGATCGCTCGCGCCAGCCGTCCGCGGCTGCCAGCAGGCCCAGCGGAATGACGGCCGAGATCAGCGCGGGGTATTTGCAGGCCATCGCCCCGCCGGCAAGCAGACCGAGCAAGAGCCAGAGCCGTCTGCGCTCGTTCCAGGGTTCGTTCCAGCCCCGAATCACGCCCCAGATCAAGGCGGCATGATAGAAGCAGAGCGGCCCCTCGACGTAGGCGATTACACCCATCCGGTAGATCCACGGCGTGGACAGGTAAACGACCGCCGCCAGCCCGGCTGCCCGCCCGTTGCCCACACGCCCGGCGGTCGCGGCGATCATGACCGCCGCCGCGGGAGCGTAAAGCGCCACGAGCAACTGGCCCACGAGTCCGCCCCACCACCAGTCGCCCAGCACCTCCATGCCCATCAGGTGGAGCATCTCCACGCCAAAAGGCATGCTGGTATAAACATTGTGTGGCAAAAATGCGATGCGTCCGGCCTGGAAGTACTCCTTCGGGCCCTGGAGATGATACTCGAGCACGTCAAAATCAATCGCCGGCAGCATCGAGCCCAGGAGCATGATGAGCAGGAACGGTGCGACGATCAAAAGGGGCAAGAGCACATCGACGCCCAGCGCGGCGCGGTCCAGCGCCGTCGCCAGAACCGCGACGCGCCCAGCCCGGCAAGCGCGATCGCGCCCAGTCCGATCCGGAAGACCCAGGGATCAAGCAGCCTCGCCCGGCCGGCTAGCAGGGTGAGCACGCCCAGGCCCGTCGTGCCGAGGCCGTAGGCGACGGCCACGCGTTCGGCCCCTGACACGGTGTCGCGCAGCCGCAATCCGGCCAGCACAAGTTCCCCCAGGCCCAAAGCCGCCAGCGCGATCAGCGCGGCTGCGCCCACGATGGGAACGCGCTGGGGCAGGTTCTCGATGTGGCTCAGCTCACGCGCGGCCTGGCCAAACAGCGACTCCCGCAAGGTCGTTCCCGGAACGACCTCGGGAAACGCCTTCAAGAGCAAGAGACCCCTGCGCAGGGTGCCCGACTCGCGTGGAAAGTTGGGCAGAGGCACGACCAGGAACCAGCCCAGCCAGCTCAGCTCGAGCACCGCCAGGAGCAGGAGGAGCCAGGCCGACGGACCCAGCGGGCCGCGGCGAAGCGGACGCTCGTTCGCAATCTTTCCCGCTCGCGAAGCCGCCGGCGCGGTCACAGGGTTGGCCCGATGGTCCACGGGGCAAACTCCTCCTCGCCGACCTCTTGCCGCTCGCTGCGGGTGGTCGTTCCACCGGCGACCTCCAGCACCAGCTCGAAGAGGCGGCGGCCGACGCTCTCGACCGGTTCCCCTTCGAGGATGGTTCCCGCGTTCATGTCCATATCATCGCCCATCCGCTCGTACATCGGCGTGTTGGTGGCCAGCTTGATGCAGGGCGTCGGCTTGAGGCCCAGTACACTGCCCCGGCCGGTGGTGAAGACCAGGACATTGGCGCCGCCGGCCACCAGGCCGGTGGTGCAGGGGGGATCATATCCGGGCGTGTCCATGAAGATGAGCCCGGGGCTTGTCACCGCGGCGGCATAGGGGACCACATCGACGAGGGGAGTCGACCCAGCCTTGGCCAGTGCGCCGAGCGACTTCTCGTAGATGGTGGTCAGCCCCCCGGCCTTGTTTCCCGGCGAGGGGTTGTTGTCGATGCGAGCTCCGAAGACGCCGGTGTACCACTCCCACCACTTGATCCGGTCGACGAGCTTCTGGCCGACCTCGCGGCTGACGGCCCGGCGGGTCAACAAATGCTCTGCACCGTAGATTTCCGTGGTCTCGCCCAGTACGGCCGAACCTCCCTGAGCGATGATCAGGTCGGCCGCCACTCCGAGCGCGGGGTTGGCTGTCACGCCCGAGTTGCCGTCGGAGCCGCCGCACTCCATCGCCAGGCAGATCTTCGACGCCGGCTGCTCGGACCGCCGCCAGGAATTTGCCTCGGGCATCAGGTCGTGAACCGCCCGCGCGGCGGCCTCGACGGTCCGCGTGATGCCCCCTTCGTCCTGGATATTGAGCACCCGGGGCCGGTACGGCTGGTCTCGGGGGGTTGTGCCCGCGTGAGCACCATTTCCGTTCGCGTGCAAGAGCGTCAGTTGCTGGCTCTCGACCAGGTGCGACGCATAGGCGCCCTCGCAGCCCAGGCCGACGATGACGTAGGCCGCGACGTTGGGATGGTGGGCGAAACCGGCCAGCACGCGCTCGAGGATCTGGTGGTCGAGCCCCTCGAACGGCAGCCCGCAGCCTCCTTTATGGGTGATGGCGAAGACGCCGTCGATGTTGGGAAACTGCGATTTCCAGAGGCCGTCGCGGAACCGGTCGGCAATCAGCCGCGAGGTGCTGGCCGAGCAGTTAACGGTGCTGATCACGGCGATGTAATTGCGCGTGCCCACGCGGCCGTCGGGGCGAAGGAAACCCTGAAAGTTGCGGAGCCGATCAGCCGCGGGCACCGGCGGCCGCTCGCTGGCAAACGCATAGTCGCGCTCGAACAGGTCGGCCCTTAGATTATGCGTGTGCACGTGGGAGCCGGGAGCGATGCTCCTGGAGGCAAACCCGATGATCTGCCCGTATTTCCTGACCGGTTCCCCCTGGGCGATCGCCCGCAGCGCCACCTTGTGACCGAGGTCGATGGGCTCGCGAGCCTCGACGGCGAGGTCGTCAAACTCGAGCATGAAGCCCTTGGGGATGGGCCGGGCGGCCACTGCCACGTTATCATCACCCCTGAGCAGTACGGCCCTGGGCGGCAGTGCGGCCGTTGCCATGCGCGGACTCCTTGGAAAAGACCTGAACCGGCAGGAAGAATTTCATTCAGTCTAGTAGGTCACTCCACGGTTGGGAAGTCAGCCTGACACAAGCCCGACTTTCTCGTTAGAATGTGATCAGCATAAAACCGCCGGCCGCATCCGCCTTTCTCCAGGATCACCGATCATGCCTTCTCCATTTCCGGGTATGGATCCTTTCCTCGAGGAGCCGGGGCTCTGGCCTGATGTGCATCATGAGTTGATCTCGGAGACAAGAGCATCCCTCAACACGATTCTTCGGCCGAAGTACTACGTTCGGGTCGAGCAGCGGGTCTATATCTCCGATGAGAACGACTCGGGCCGACAGGTGATGGTCCCCGACCTGCGCATCGCGCTCAAGCCAAATCACGAAGGCAGAATTCTCACGCCGGAAGGCGGCAACGGGGTATCGGTCGCCGAACCGATCGAAGCGATCACCTTGATCGAGGAAGAAATTCGCGAGTCGTATATCGAGATTGTTGACCGCGTGGAACGGTTGGTGGTCACCGTGATCGAGATCCTCAGCCCCACCAACAAGATGGCCGGTTCCCGGGGCAGGGCAAGCTATGAGGCCAAGCGTGCCGAAGTCATGAAGTCGCCGAGTCACCTGGTGGAGATCGACCTCTTACGGCGTGGCTTGCCAATCCCGGTCTACGGGGGTATTCCGCCCCATGAATACCTGGTCCATGTCTCGCGGGCGGACCGCCGACCCAGGGCCACGCTCTGGCCAATCCGGCTCTCACAGAAGCTTCCACCCATAAAGATACCGCTAAAACCCGAAGATGGGGACGCCGTTCTGGAGCTTCAGACGGTCCTTGACACGGCCTATGACCGGGCGGGGTATGATCTCGAACTCAACTATAAGGCTGACCCCGTTCCCCCTCTCGATCCCGAGTGGAATGCCTCGGCGCAGCGCCACCTGCAAGAGAAGGGTCTGCGCCGGGCTGATCCGGAGGGGAAACTCTCAATACCGCGCTACCTCACTGTCTCGCCGGAACCAGTTTGTGGATCTGGCCGTCGAAGGCCAGGATAAACAGCTCTCCGTTGGGGTCTTCGCCGAACGAGGCGATGTGCAGCGGGTGCTTCGACGCGTCGATCAGCTCGCCGCTGGCGATCAACTTGCCGTCGCGGCGCGCAGGCCCCAGATCCGGCCGGTCTCGAAATCGCCATAGATGTAAACGCCCACCAGCTCCGGCAGGGCCTTGCCTCGATACACATAGCCTCCGGTGATGCTCAGGCCGTGGTCCTTGCGGTCGGCGGTGGGGGCGTGAGGATACTCGACGAGCGGCGGGCGGACCTTGCCGGCAGGGTCCGGACGCTGCCTGCGCTGGGGTTGGAATGCGTGGAAGCCCTCGCGGATGCTCCAGCCGTAGTTGCCGCCGTTCTCAATCCGATGAACCATCTCCCAGAGATTCTGGCCGACATCGCCGGCCCAGAGCTCGCCGGTCTCGCGATCAAAACTGAACTTCCAGACATTCCGCAGGCCGATGCAATAAACCTCGGGCGCCCAGTGGGCGTGAACCTTGGAACGCTTCGCCGGGTTGTCAGCCGGAATTCCGTAGGGCTTGCCGTCCGAGGGATGATCGACGTCAATCCGCAAGATCGAGGCGAACCAGTCTTTCGGGTTCTGACCGCTGGAAAGCGGGTCGTCGGCGGCTCCGCTGTCGCCCAGGGTGATGTACAGATAGCCGTCGGGTCCGAAGACGATCGTGCCGCCGTTGTGGTTCTCGAACGGATCCTCGGCCGAGACCCAGACGCGCTGCTCGCTGGCGGGATCGGCCCGGCGGGGATTGTCCCGGGAAACTCTGAACCGGGAAACGACCGAGAACCGCTTGCCGCCGTCGTTGGCCGAGTAGTAGACGAAAAACTCGCCGGTTTGCCTGTACCGGGGATGAAAGGCGAGGCCGAGCAGGCCCTCTTCGTTGCCCCGGTTGATCGGGTCGGGCAGCTCGAGGAAAAGCTGCCTGTCGCTGCTCTCCGGCTGGTCCGGAAACGACCAGACCTTGGCGGCGTGCTGCTCGACCACGAACAGCAGGTTCGAGCCGTCGTCCGGATACGCCAGCGCCACGGGTCGGTCGAAACGGAGGTTGGGAAACGCGACCGCCGTCGTCAGCACCGGCAACTTCGGCGCTCCACCCAGATCGGCACCGCCGCTGGCCTCCGCGGTCTGCCCCACGGCACTCACCGCCGGGATCAAGGAAGCGGCAACCAGAACGGTCAGGGCAAGCAAGGCCCGAAAGAAAACTCCCAAAACTTTCGGCTGTTCATCGGCAAGAAAACTCATGCGGTGAAATCCCCGTTGTCGAATAACATGGTTGCAGAGCCGGGCGGTCAATGTGTGCATCAAACCAGGCTTGGCTGGCATACGCCGTCGGCGGAGTCTTCGGCAGACATTGTAATCGGCGGGCAACCGATCGTCTGGAGGTTGCTCCGGCGCGATCGGCGGATCTGTCGAGGTTCTTGAATTCTCCAGGGGTTCTTGCTCTAAGCTAAATCGTTTGGTAAGTTAAGGTATCCTTCATCGATACTTTATCCCCTTTCGTGTGCCCGCATTCTGGAAAGACCGAGTCGGTCGTTTGATGTCACACAGTGCATCGTGCAGCCGTACCTGACGTTACGCCAGATTCTCGCGCTTCAAGACCCAAAGCGCGCGGGCAGTGCCATCATCGGGAAACACGGTCAATGCGATTGTACGGACGGCCCTGGCGGGTGTGCCGTCCCGGTCCCTGCTTGACTTTCATCTCTGGAGCTCAGCGGCCATGGCAAAGACTCGGGACTGGACCGACATCCTCATCCGGCGGGGGGTCATCGGCCCCGACCAGCTCAAAGAAGCGCAGCGGGCGGGCGGAACCGTCGAGGATTCGCTGGTGAAGCTCGGCTATGCCGAAGCCGAAGACATCATGAAGGCCAAGGCCGAACAGCACGGCCTCCCATTCATCGAACTTCGCGAGATCGAGATCCCGACTTCGGTCATCGAACTCGTTCCCGAGTCGCTGGCCCGGGAAAATATCGTGATGCCGCTGGCCCAGGGTAATGGTACCATCAAGGTTATCATGCATGACCCCCTCGGCTTCGAGACCATCGAGAAGCTGCGGTTCGTGCTCAACCGTGAGATCGAGGTCGCGCTCGCGCCCAAGGAAGCGATCGTCGAGGCCATCAATAAGTACTATGGAGCCAGCAGCGGCGAGACCGAATCGGTCGACTCCATGCTCCAGGAGTTCACCGACACCGCCATCGACTTTGCCGAAGATACGGGGGTTGGTGCCAAGCCGGGCACGACCAATACCCTGGAAGAGGGTGACGCGCCGGTCATCAAGCTGGTGCACCTGATCATCCAGGAGGCCGTCACGATGCGTGCCTCCGACATCCATATCGAACCGTTCGCCGACCGGGTCCGGATCCGCTACCGGATCGACGGCGTGCTCATGGAACGCGATTCGCCCCCGCGCCGACTGCTCGGCGCCATCGTCAGCCGCCTCAAGATCATGGGCTCGATCGATATCGCTGAAAAGCGAAGGCCCCAGGACGGCCGGATCAAGATCCTTGTCGCCGGCAAAGATATCGACCTTCGTGTGAGCATCCTGCCAACCACGCATGGACAATCGGTGGTCATGCGAATCCTCGACCGCGACAACATCAAGGTCGGTCTCCAGGACCTTGGGTTTGCGGACGACGACTTCGCCCGGTTCAAGACCATGGTCAAGCGGCCCAACGGAATCTTGCTGGTGACCGGACCGACCGGGTCGGGCAAGACGACCACGCTCTACGCCGGCGCTCAACGAGCTGAACCGGCCCGACGTCAAGATCATCACCGCCGAAGACCCCGTCGAGTATTACCTGCCTGGTGTGAACCAATGTGAGGTAAAGGCCAAGATCGGGATGACCTTCGCGCGGATCATCCGCGCCATGCTAAGGCAGAACCCGAACATCCTCCTCGTGGGCGAAATTCGCGATTTGGAGACGGCGGAGACCGCGATTCAAGCGTCACTGACAGGACACTTGGTTTTCAGTACATTGCACACGAACGATGCGCCCAGTGCCATTACACGTCTGGTCGATATCGGCATCCAGCCGTTTCTGGTTGCCAGCTCCGTGCTCGCAATCATGGCCCAACGCTTGGTGCGGAAGGTTTGCCCTAAATGCAAGGTGCGCTACGAGCCCCCCGCGCACGTTCTCACGGCCTTGGGTCTGCGACCGGAACTCGCCAAGAAAGCGAACTTCATGCGCGGCAAGGGGTGCAACAACTGCAACAAGAAGGGCTATCGCGGCCGCATGGGCATCTTCGAGCTGATGACCCTGACCACCCAGGTACGCGAGATGACGTTCAAGGGTGAATCGACACAGGCGATACGTAGAATGGCCCGCAAGCAGGGGATGCGCACTTTGTTCGAGGACGGAATCATCAAGGCGATCAAGGGCCAGACCACGCTCGACGAGGTTCTTCGGATTACCCAGCACGATATGGTCAGCGAGGGACTGTTCGCCGGTAAGAAGGAGTGAGGTCGCCAAAAAAGAGCGGCGGCCATGGCGCGGAAGGGCGAAGCGGGCGCCCATGGCGTCCGTTTACGAGCGCCGATCTGCCGCCAACACGGTGCAGTTTGCGGGTGTTGCACGAAGTTGTGGACTGCCAGGACCCTTGATCTGACCAGCCGGGGGCGAAATAATGGAGTTGTTCGGGCAGCAGTGCTCATTCTCTAACTCCAAGACAGGAAACTGGAATTCGGTGGACACCTGGCTTCCAGGACAAAGTCAACCCCCCGGGTGTTGGTGCTGGCTGGCGGATGAAAATTCCATCCATGTCTCCGGGGGAGGTTTGTAACGGCAATGGGCACGCTGCTGATCGATAAGCTGCTTCAGACGGTTTGCACGCAGAAAGCCAGCGACTTGCATTTGACGGTAGGCAGCCAGCCGGTGATCCGGCTGCACGGCCACATGCGGCCGCTGGCGACGAAGATTCTGGAACCTCCCGACACCGTGGCGCTGATGAAGAGCATCACGCCGGAGCGGTGTCAGCAAGAGCTTCAGGAGGTGGGGGGTACCGACTTCGGGTTCGCGTTTGGCGAGATGGCCCGGTTCCGGGTGGCCATCTACAAGCAGCGTGGCAATGTCGGGCTGGTGCTGCGGCGAATTCCCAACGAGTTTCTCACCTTCGAGCAGCTCGGCTTGCCCGCGGTCATCGGCGAACTGATCCAGCGGCCTCGCGGTCTGATTCTGGTCACCGGCCCCACCGGGTCGGGCAAGACGACCAGTCTGGCCTCGATGGTCAACTGGATCAACAACAACATGGACCGGCACATCATCACGATCGAGGACCCGATCGAGTACTTCCACAAGCACATCAAGTGCCTTGTGAACCAGCGCGAGATCGGCATCGACGTGCCCGACTTTCCCGAGGCCATTCGCCGGGCCTTGCGGATGGACCCCGACATCATCCTGGTCGGTGAGATGCGCGACCTGGCCACGATCCAGGCGGCGATCACCGCGGCCGAGACCGGCCACATCGTCTTCGGCACCCTGCACACCAACTCGGCCGAGGGCACCGTCAACCGGATCATCGACGTCTTCCCCAAGGAACAGCAGGACCAGATTCGCACCCAGCTCTCGGTGGCGATCATCGGCATCCTGGCCCAGGCGCTCCTGCCGCGCAAGCCCAAGGGGCTGGTCGCCGCCTACGAGATGCTGGTGGTCACCCCGGCCATCTCCAACCTGATCCGCGAGAACAAGACCTACCGCATCGACTCGTCGATCCAGACCGGCCGCAAGCACGGCATGATCCTGCTCGACGACAGCCTCTTCAACCTCTGGAGACAGGGCCTGGTCGAGGAGAGCGAGGTCATGTTCAAGTTGCGCAAGCCCAACGACCTGCGTGAGCGGATCGAGAACGCCAAGAAGGGAATCTTCGAGGACGAGGCCGCCGAGGAGGAAGCCGAGAAATGAACGCCGGAAATCGCGGCGGCCGCCGGCCGGCGGGGTGTCACGGCGAGTGAACAGTGAAGTAATTAGAAGTGAGGATATCTCAAGAATCATCGCGTTTAAATCCTTCAGTGAGTGAATGCCAGCATCCGGAGCCGCCGGGCGGGCCTCTCCGATTTAGGCTGCCGGCCCGCGGACCCGTTTGAAACCACGTGCCCCGGTTGGCGATCTTGCAGTGCAGTCTTCGTGGCGATGCTCGTTCTGAGCCTTGCCGGTTCGCTTCGTCTCTTCGACACCACACAATCCGGCCCGCAGGGAATCCCGGCTGGGGACAGATCTAGGTCCCCGCGCCCACGATTCCAGACTGGAACGTTCAGACATGGCGCGACGCATCGGCACGATCATGGTCGACATGGGCTATCTGGACGAGGATCGCCTCTGGAAGGTGCTCGAGGAGCAGAAGCGCTCGGGCACCGAGCTCCTGGGCAAGGTCGCCGTGCGGCTGGGCATGGTGAAGGAAGACCAGGTGCTCAGGGCGCTGGGCGAGCAGCTTGGCATGAAAGTGGTGAAGCTCAACGACGTCACCATCCCGGCCGAGATGACCGACCTGGTGGGCGAGAGCATGGCCACGGCCTACAAGGTCGTGCCCATGTCGCAGAACAAGAAGGACAAGAGCGTCACGGTGGCGATGGCCGAGCCCCAGAACCCATCGACGATCGACAGCCTCCGGCTGTTTCTCGGGGTCGACGTCAAGGGGGCGGTGGCCTCCGAGGCCGAGGTCATGGCCGCCATCGAGCGGCTCTACGCCGGGCATCACGAGTCGATCCAGGACGTGGTCAAGCAGATCGAGCAAGACAAGGGCCTGGCGCAGCTTGCCAACCGCAACCAGAACACGATCGACCTCGAGGCCATCGAGGAGATGGCCGAGGCCGCGCCGGTGCGCAAGCTGCTGAACATGGTCTTGCTGCTGGCCATCAAGGACAAGGCGTCGGACATTCACTTCGAGCCGTTCGAGGAAGAGTACAAGATGCGGTACCGCGTCGACGGCATCCTTTACGAGCTGGTACCGCCGCCGCGGCACCTGGCTCCGGCCATCGCCAGCCGCATCAAGGTCATGTCGAACCTCGACATCGCCGAGCGCCGGCTGCCCCAGGACGGCAAGATCCAGCTTGCCCTGGGCGGCAACAACGTCGACATCCGGGTCTCGACTCTGCCCACGATGTTCGGCGAGAGCGTGGTGCTGCGAATCCTCGACCGCTCGGTCGTCCAGCTCGACCTGCGCAAGCTCGGCATGCCCGAGGATACGCTGGCGACGTGGATGGAAGTGATCATGAAGCCCAACGGCATCATCCTGGTGACCGGCCCCACGTCGTCGGGCAAGACCACCACCCTGTACGCGACGCTCAACGAGCTGAACAAGATCGAGGACAAGATCATCACCACCGAGGAGCCCGTCGAGTACGAGATCGAGGGGCTGATCCAGGTGCCGATCAACCCCGACATCGGCGTCACCTTCGCCAACTGTCTGCGGTCGATCCTGCGCCAGGACCCGGACAAGATCCTGGTCGGCGAGACCCGCGACCTGGAGACGGCCGAGATCTCGATCCAGGCGTCGCTCACCGGGCACATCGTGTTCACCACGCTGCACACCAACGACGCCCCCTCGGCCGTGACCCGCCTGCGCGACATGGGCTTGCCCACGTTCTTGATCACCGCGACCGTCGAGGCCATGCTGGCCCAGCGGCTGGTCCGGAAGATCTGCAACTTCTGCCGCACCGAGTTCACCCCCAGCCAGGAAGTGATCATGGAGCTGGGGCTGACCGCCGAGCAGGCCGCCGCCCAGAAGTGGTTCTACGGCAAGGGCTGCGACAAGTGCAACAACACCGGCTACAAGGGCCGCATGGGAATCTACGAGCTGGCCGTCATGAACGACACCCTGCGCGACATGGTCGTCGCCGAGGTCTCGCTCGATGAGTTCCGCAACGCCTGCCGCAAGTACGGCATGCGGACCCTGCGCGAGGCCGGCCTCCAGGCCATCGACCGCGGCCACACCAGCATCGAGGAAATCGTCCGGGAAACGATGACGGAAATCTGAGTGGCCAGTGGCCGGTGGTCAGTGGCCGGCGAATACCGGAGTTTGTCATCTGTCCTTTGCCATTTGCCATGAGTTTTTGCCCTCTGCCATGAGTTTACTGGCCATAGACCGCTACCGACCGGCCACGACGGAGAATACTGATGCCGACCTATCAATATGAAGCGATGGACCACACCGGTCGCGAGGTCAAAGACTCGATCGACGCGGCGACCCAGGAAGAGGCTCAGCAGCTCATCCGGCAGAAGGGTTTCTTCGTCACCAAGATTGCCGAGAAGGCGAAGAAGACCCGCAAGACGGCGGCCAAGAAGGGGGGCCGGCGGAAGAAGAAGTCGTTCACGATCGGCAAGATCTCGACCAAGCAGCTTTGCACCTTCACCCGCCAGCTCTCGACCCTGCAAGACGCCGGCCTGCCGATCTTGCGGAGCCTTAAGATTCTCGAGGGCCAGTGCAAGCCGGGCGTGCTCAAGAACGCGCTGGGCGACGTGGTCGAGGACATCGAGAGCGGCCAGACGCTCTCCGAGGCGTTTCTCAAGCACCCCAAGGCGTTTGACCGGCTTTATTGCAACATGATCAAGGCGGGCGAGGCCGGCGGTGCCCTCGAAGCGATCCTTCAGCGCCTGGCCGACTTCAAGGAAAAGGCCCAGTCGCTCAAGCGAAAGATCAAGGGCGCCATGGTCTACCCGATCGTGGTCATCCTGGTCGCCTGCACGATCGTGGGCTTCATCCTCTACTACATCATTCCCAAGTTCGAGTCGATCTTCAAAGACTTCGGCGTTCCCTTGCCGCGAATGACGGTCATCCTGATCGAGGGCAGCCACTTCCTGATCAAGTATTTTTATGTCGTCTTCTTGACTCCGTTCTTGATCTGGGTATTCATCAAGTTGTTATATCGCAACCGGACGGGGGCTTACGTCTGCGACCGGATCTTGCTCATGACGCCCGTCATGGGGACGATCGCCGAGAAGTCGACGGTGGCCCGGACGATGCGCACCCTGGGCACGCTGGTGCAGTCGGGCGTGCCGATCCTGGAGTCGCTCAACATCGTCAAGGAGACGGCGGGCAACGCGGTCTTCGAGCGGGCGTTCACCCGGATCTACGAGAGCATCCGCGAGGGCGAGACGATCGCCCAGCCGTTGCGCGAGGCCCGGATCGTCGACGACATCGTGGTCAACATGATCGACGTGGGCGAAGAGACGGGTGAGCTCGACACCATGCTCAACAAGATTGCCGACAACTACGACGAAGAAGTGGAAGTGGCCGTGGAATCGCTGGTCAGCCTGCTCGAGCCGATCATGATCGTGGTCCTGGGCGGCATCGTCGGCTTCATCGTCATCGCCCTCTTCCTGCCCCTGATCACCCTGATCACCAAGCTGTCGGGATGATGGAGAAGCAAGCAGGCCGAGACTTTTTGCCTTCTCCCACTTTTGCCTTTTGCCTCTTACCTTTTGCCTTCCATCCCAATTCCAGGGAGACCGGACCGATGTTCTGCTCGAGCTCAACCCCGCGAACCCGCCGCCGCACCGGCGAGCGCCGCGGCCCGCGCGGTTTCACGTTGGTGGAGCTGCTGGTCGTCATGCTGGTGCTGGCGATCCTGATCGCCCTGCTCTTGCCGGCGATCAACGCCGCCCTGCGCACGGCCAAGAACGCGGCGGTGGGCGGCGAGATCAACCAGCTCTCGCAGGCGCTGGCGCAGTTCAAGACCACGTATGGCGATTATCCGCCCAGCCGGATCTATCTGTCGGAGGACGGCAACCTGCTGCCGCCCCAGGGGAACACACAGATCAAGGCGGGCGACATCACCTACGCCCAGCTCGGTCAGCGGTCGATCGCGGCCATGAGGAAGTTCTTTCCTCGGGTATCGTTCAACCTTGGCACGGCCACGGGCAAGTGGTACGACTTCAACGGTGACGGACTGTCAGTGGTCAACGGCCACCCGCAGCAGTACATCCTCCAGGGCGACGAGTGCCTGGTCTTCTTTCTGGGCGGGATTCCGCAGGTGACCTCCACGGGCCTGTACGGGATGACCGGTTTTGGGAGCGATCCGACCAACCCGTTCACCAACAGCGTCGTGGGCAGCACGAACTACAGCGCCAATCGCAAGCAGCCGTTCTTCGAGTTCGTCGCCAACCGGCTGATCCTCGATCCGCACAATCCCTACGCGGGGATCGGCACCTTCATCCCTCCCTTGATTCCCGGCTATCTCGACTCGCTGGGCAATAACAATCCGGGGAACGTCCCGGGGAACCCGATCAACTTCTATGCCTACTTCAGCTCCTACGGCAATGGCAACTACGACCCCAACGACGTGAATTACGAGGAGTTCGACGTTTCCGGTACCGGGCCGACACCGCTGGGAATCGAGCTGGCCTTCCACGTCAACTTCCCGATTCTGCCGGTCGCCACCCCGGCGACGCCGGCCAACTCGCCGGCGCCTAACCCGTACACCAGTAGCACGAGCGCCTCCTTCAACGCGAACGACGGCTACCTCTCGGCGACCTATCAGAATCCCCAGTCGTACCAGATCATCTCGTCGGGTCTCGACGGCCTTTATGGCGTGGGAGGCCAGTACAACGCGAACAACGCGGGCGAGTCCTTGCCCTGGGATTCGTCGACCCCGACCCCCTACAACACGACCGATACGTCGGTCCGCTACCGCGAGCGCGACAACGTCACGAACTTCCATAACGGCAGGCTGGAATGAGAGTCGTAGGTCAGGCTGGAAAGACTGACCCACGTTCTTGCGGGCGTGATGCCAGGAAATGAACACATAGGCGAGATTGCTGGTCATGAGACAAGAGCGAACAGGAACGATGAAGCCGCGGCTCGGGCACGGAGCACAACGTCCGTGCCAGAGTCCGGCGTTCACCCTGATCGAGCTCCTGATGGTGATGACGATCATCGGCATCATCATCGTGTTCCTGCTCAACGCGGCGTGGGACTCGGTCCGCCGCGCGGAAGTGCGCGCCACCCAGTCGCTGGTCACCAAGCTGGAAAACGGCTTCAACGACCGCCTCGACGCGCTCATGCAAAGCCAGCCCACGCCCAACTACGCCCACGGCTACCTTGCCGGAATCTACCCGGGCCTGGGGAATGATGTCGATGGCAATCCCATCATGTTGCCCTCGGCGATACTGCCCACGACGTACTTGCCCAACCCCAAGTGCAACACGGTCCAGCGCGCCCAGGTGATCGCCACCTACGACTACATCAAGGCCGAGATGCCCGATGTGTTCTTCGTCGACCCGGCGTTCCGCAGTAATGCAGCCGGCTACAGCGGAGCCTACCCGATCAACTTCACCGGGCTGCCCTATCCGGGAACTGCGCTCGTGCCGCTCGGGCATTACGTGCTGCCGCTGGGCCACATGATCAATGGCCCGCGGAACGCGGTGCCGAACACGACGACGAGCCCGGCGCCCTGGACCTCGGGGTTCGGCGACAGCCATTTTGACGGCGTGACGGGAAATCTCTACTCCACGCATCCCGAGCTGGGAACCACCGGAACCGGCATCAACGGCGCCTCGTACTCGGCGGCGGCGGCTCTGTACAAGAACCTCGGTTTTGCTCCCGCCGGTTACGACATGCAGGACAACGACGGCAACGGTCTGGTCGACGACTGGGCCGAGGCGACAAGCGGCGGCAACGGGGCCCAGATCGTGGCCAGCATTCTGGCTCACACTCACAACACGGCGCGGGCCGAGATGGCCTACGCGATCCTGGTCGAGGGCTCGGGGCCGCTGGGCTCGGTGTTCAACCGCGACGATTTCACCGACAAGGAGGTCAAGGACACCGACGGTGATGGCCTGCCCGAGTTCGTCGACGCCTGGGGCCAGCCGCTCCAGTTCTTCCGCTGGCCCATCCTGTACCATTCCGACATTCAGCGCGGGCAGCAGATCATCAGCCCATCCGCGTCCCTGTACGACCTGATCCCCCCTTATGCTGCCCGCCTCCCGCTCACGCAGAACGTGTACGAGGTCCGCGAGCAAGACCCGATCGACGTCAACCAGCAGCTTCTCTCGCCCGGCTGGTGGGCGACCAGCGCCGGGGGGCTCGCGGCCAACAGTCAATCGCCGTTCAGTGTCACTCCGGGAGTCGCCGTGCCCCCGGGAGTCAGTGCCTCGGCCCATTTCTTCGGCAGCTTCTTTCACAGGCTCACCGAGCCGTTGCCGAACCCCACCGGCTACAACGTCTATGGGGTGGATTGGGACCGCTCGGGCACCGGCCGTCGCGCCTTCTTCACGAAATTCCTCGTCCTCTCGGGTGGCCCTGACCAGTTGCCGGGCGTCTTTCTTTACCCCGACACAGCCTTGAACTCATTCACCACCGCGGACGCCGCCTCGGCGCACCTGATCGCCAATGAGAACAACGCGATGCCATTCGGCTGGACCTCGGGAGCGCCGGACGTCGACTTCACCGGCAGCGCCACCATTGGCTTCTCCACCGTCTCGTATAACGTGCTGGGCATCCCCGGTTTCCCGACGACTTACGAGACCTTGCAGGCCGCGCAGGACGACATCACCAATCAAAACCTCCAGGCAACCGGCGGGATCGGAGGGTCGCGATGATGAGCAACCGAACGGCCGGCCCGGCCCGGGCTCGGATTTACCCTGGTCGAGCTGCTGGTGGTCATGGCGATCATCCTGCTCGTGAGCGCGGTGGCGCTGCCCTCGATCGTCTCGGCGATCAGCCACCGCCAGGCGAGCGAGGCGGCCCGGATCCTCCAGGCGGCCCTCGTCGGCGCCCGCGACTCGGCCATCCACAACAACGCCGTCAGCGGAATCCGGCTTCTTCCCGATCCCACGCTCAACGGCCTCGACGCCGCCGGGAACGTCGATATCAACCAGCCGCTGGCGATGAACCGGATAGTACCCCTCGACGCGGCGCCCGATTACGACGAGGGCAAGATCAGCATCATCCAGGACAGGTCCACGAACACTCCGAGCACCCCGTTCGCGGTTGCCCCGGCTTATCCCTACCCGATCGGTATTAACCCACTGACCAGTCAGAATATCTCCACGCTGATGGTCGAGGAGTGCCCGGTTGACACGACCACCTTCCTCGCCAATGAGCCGACCTCGTGGTTCTGGAATATCCGCGTCGGCGACAAGATCCGGATCGGCAACGCGGGGCAATATTACACGGTCATCGGACCGATGACGCAGCCCAACCCCGAGCTCTTCGTGAATGACGGACCGGCGGGGTCCGCGACCCAGCTTGCACGAATTTACACGAATCCTCTGAACACCCAACAAACAACCGGGGTAATCCACGTCGAGTACCTCTTCCTGGTCAACGGCGCGGACGATGACGGCGACGGGTTCGTGGATGACGGCTGGGATGGCGTCGATAACAACGGCAACAATCATCGTCGACGACTTCGCCGAGTGGACCGAGCAAGAGAACCTGGCTGGGAGCGCTGGCGGGAAGTCTGTCCCAGGTGAACCAGTACCGTGACCAGCCTGCCGCTGACTCCACCGAACGGAACCAACGCGCCGACGTCCGGTCTTCTGAACCAGTCGTACACGATCACCCGCCGCCCGGCGCCGGCCTCGGGCAGCCGCGAGGTGGCCTTGCCCTCGAACGTGGTGATCGACGTCACGACCTGGGCGACGACCCATGAGCGGTCGCGGTTTCCCGTCCCCGCGGTGACGATACCAGCGGGCCAGGTCACAGGCGTACAGAGCTCGCAGGTCGTCAACCCGAACTCGGGAAGCATCGACATCCTGGTGAATCCCGATGGGACCGTGGTGCCGTCCACGGTCTACTCGTCGCCCTCTTCGTTCGGGCTCAACGGCGCATTCCTCCACTTCTGGCTGTCGGAGCGGAGCGACGTGACTGCACCCTCGACCGGGACGTCAACGTACTTCACCTTGCCGCTGCCGGCCGGGCTGGCGCCCACCAACTTCGCCACCGGCGCCGAGCTCAAGGGAGAATATAGCCTGGTCACCGTCTACTCGCGGACCGGGCAGATTCTCGTCAATTCTCCGCCGCGGTTCGACAATCCCGCGAACCCGGCCAATGGCAACCATTACAACCTCAATTTTCCCTTCGTCGAGGCCCAGCAAGGGGTGACGGGAGGGAACCGATGAAATTGCCTGGCGCCAGACGTCTGCCGGCCGATTTCCCAGGGCGTCGCCCTGGGCGGATTTGTCACTGCCGCTTCGGGGCAATACCGTTGAATGAGCCACAAGTCACTATGCGGGAGGCATTTCTGGCTCCCTCTCCCCTTGCGGGAGAGGGTCGGAGCGAGGGGGATGGGGGCACCACCGATGGCTTGGTTCACAGACTCTGGCCGAATGAATCACCCCCCTCCCTACCCTCTCCCGCAAGGGGAGAGGGTGAATTAAGTCTCGACCTCCCAGGGCTTTACGGTTCATACAACGGTATTGCCCTTAGGGGTGGGAAGGCACCGTTTCCAGACTCGCGGGGAGGGGGGCGACCATGATTCCGAACACCGAACGGCCCGGCCTGCGCCGGGGCATCACGCTCACCGAGATCTTGATCTCGATCCTGATCATGGGCATCGGCCTGATCTCGCTGGCCACGCTCTTCCCGATCGGCCTGCTACGGCTTCGGGAAGCCCAGAGGCAGACACGATCGGCGTATCTCTACGAGTCGGCCACCGCCGACGCCAACGCGCGGTCGCTCCTGAACTCGACCTCTTTCACCCTCGCCGATTTGCTTAACCCGCTGTACAACCAGGGCTACTGGTACTATTCCGCGAACATGAACGGCGGCACCGGCGGTTTCTACAATCCCCTGGTCCAGGATCGGGCGGCCTACACGCTCGACCCGTTCGACACCACCTCGCTCGGGTTTGGTGCCAGCGCTCCGAGTTCGGGAGGCTACGGGCTGCCGTTCGCCTATGATCCGCTCTGGCGGTGGTACACCGAGCACGCCAGCGGCGGTATCTACCTCTACGACACGAACAACCCGAACTACACCACGACCCTGGGCGGGACGCCCGAAGCCCGGTTCGCCTCCGGCGTCGCGCTACAGGCCAGCGAAGGCAATGAGAGCGACGGCAATCCCATCAGCGCCTACGGTCTTCAGCGGCTCACCAATTTCAACCGCCCGGCGTATACCAACACCGCGGGTACGGTCGTTGGGACCTACATGCCCTCCGCGAATCTCGTTCCCAACATCTTCGTCTCGCCCGAGGACTTCGTCTGGCAGGACCCGACGCTCACCAACAACGTGTACACGCTCGGCGGCGTGGTGGGAGCGAACGCAATTCCGGTGGCAACGCCGGCCAGCCCGGTCGTGCCCGACCTGAATACGCCGTCGTCTCTTGGTGTGCCGAACCAGGACTGGCGGTTCACATGGATGATCACCGCCAAGCAGAACAACGCATCCAACGGCGCATCGTACGACGGCAACATCGTCGTCTTCGAGAACCGGCCGTTCTCGCTCGATACGGTTTCGGTGGGCGGGACCACCGTGTACCAGGCCGGCGGCGAGACCGTGGTCGAGGGCATCTTCGGCTATAGCCACAACGTCGTCAGCGCCCCGGGCTACACCGTCGGCTACGGCTCGGGGGCCGACCAGACCGTGCTCATCCGCTGGAACGGCAGCTACCAGGCGGACCCGCTCGTCCGGGTCGGCGACTTCATCGCCGATGTGACGTATGAACGGATCGCGAGTCTTGTCTCTACGCGGTTCATGAACTCCGGCACCTTCACCCCCCCCCAGGGCATTCCCAACCCGCTGAACAACGGCGAATGGGACAACCTGCCGGCCCAGCGTTGTTTCTGGTACCAGGTGCAGAAGATCACCCCGGCCCAGGTCGACCCGATCCTCGGTTCTCCCTACCGGTCGATGGTGGTGTACGTCAACCGCAAGCTGGAAGCACGGACCTTGCTACAGACCAGCGGCGGCAAGGTCAGCCCGGTTTACAGGAACGCCGTGCTGATCTGCCCCAACGTCGTCAACGTGATTCCGCAAACGTTCTTTATCAGGTGATATCCCGTAGGTCAGGCTTTTCAGCCTGACCTACCCTTGCGATCAAATGCAATCGTCCGTGCGGATTGAAGTGCCGGAGGCAGAGAGTTATGCGGTGCACCGAGGTGAGTAAAATGCGTCGAATCCTCGATGAGGCACCGCCCGCGGATCGCCGATCATCACTGGCCACCGGCCACTGGTCACTGGCCACTCCCAGCTCGCCACTCGCCACGAAGCGGCGGGGCGTGACGCTCGTCGAGATGCTCGTCACGCTGGCCATCTTGCTCCTGATGATGACGGCCATCGTGCAGATCTTCCAGGCGGCCACCGGCGCGCTCAACGCCGCCCAGGTTTACCAGGAGCTGGACAACCAGCTTCGCCTGCTCGACGGCACGATGCGCTCCGACCTGGCCGGCGTGACCTGCAAGATGACGCCGCCCAACAATCCCTTGAACAACCCGGGCTATTTTCAGTACGACGAGAACGAGTTTGCCGACAACCAGGGCGAGGACGCCGACGATATCCTCCGGTTCACCGCCAAGGCCCCCGCCGGCCGGCCGTTCACCGGGCGGATGTGGGTGGGTCCGCAGAATGCCGCGTATTTGAACCAGACACAGGCTCAGAACCTGTTCCAGTCGTCCATCCAGCCGATCACGATCAGCAGCGAGTACGCCGAGATCATCTACTTCCTGCGCAATGGCAATCTCTACCGCCGCGTTCTGCTCGTGGCTCCCCAGTTGCAATCGACCATGGTCCCGACCATCAACAACACGGCGACCGTGGCGTACGGCAACGGTGCAAGCATGTCCATGCTCTACACACCGCAGGGACTGGGCGGCGTCCAGGTAAGCTTCCAGGGGATGAACGATCTCTCCGCCCACCCGGCGCCCACGGGACCGGATCCGAATGCTCTACAGTCCCACAATTCGGTCATCCTCAACACCCTGGCCCACCTGGCCAATCGTGAAAACCGCTGGCCCAACCAGCGGTTCGCCAATGATTTCCAGAACCTCACCGGTGCGCCCGCCCCGGACAACGTGGTTGACGACTTCAACGGCGACAACGTGCCCGACTACTATCCCTCGCTCTACGCCGGACTGTTCGTGGCCCCCACCAACCGGCTCGTTTTCGAGCCGACGATTGGCGCGCAGGGTCCCAACTTCCGGCTGCTGCTGGCGTTTCCCTATATCTATCCGGGATCCTATTCCTGTCCCCAGGTCTTGAGCACGGCCGCCTTGACCGCGACCCTCGGCTGGATTCACTCGCCCAACCCGCAGGGGTTCAACACCGCCACCAACGCCAATGTCGCGTTCGACACGAACCCTGCCCTTTACCTCAGCGTGCTCAACCACAACCCGATCGACGTGGGCGATAACCTGCCGCTTCCCGGCTCGCAAAACTATGACACCGGAACCTGGTGGGCCCTTCCCACCTGGCGCGAGTCGCTATCGGCCGGCTGGGCCGATCCCACCGTGCAGGTCAACATCGCCCAATCTCAGCCCATCGGCCTGCCGTTTCGGTCGACCGCCACGTACCCCGTGACCAGTGACCACAACCTGTTGCCGCCCATGAAAGTACCCGGCACCTACACGGGCGATTTTTCGTTCATTCGCCGCAAGCAGGATCTCTACTGTGACGGCCTGGGAGTTCTCAGCAATTTCTGGTCGGGTGTGACGCCGCCCAACAACGTCGACCCGCTCTGGTCGCAGAGCTGGGAAGACGACCTGATCATGACCAATGTCCGCAGCTTCGACATCAAGGCCTACGACAACGCCAAGGCCGACTATGTCGACCTGGGATGGGGTGACGATACCCGGATCACAGGTGGCATACAGTATCTCCAACAGACGCCGGTGACCACACTCTGGGGCACGAACCTCTACGACACCTACGGCCAGACCTTCGCTCACGAAGGCCGCATGCCGCCCCTGGTTGAGGACCAGCGCTGGATGCGCAATATCCCAACCCAACGTACAACACGATAACGGGAACCTGGACAGCTCAATATTCCGCATATCCCAACTACTCCAGCAACATCGGCGACGACCAGCAAGGGATCGTCCGCCTGCGCCGGGTCTGGGACTCGTGGTCGACCGATTACAGCCGCGCGCCGGGCACCGGGGTTTATCTGAACAAGACCAACGCCGCCGACCCGCTCAACGGCTTCCCCTGGGGGCCGCCGTACACGCCGCCGATCTATCCGTCGTACCCGCCGCCCTACCCGGCGCCCTTGCGGGGGATCCAGATTCAGGTCCGCGTCGCCGACCCGACGAACCAGCGGATCAAGACGTTGACGATTCGACAGGACTTCACGGACAAGCTGTAGGGTGGGTGGAACCCACCATTCGATGGCACATCAAGTACGGTGGGTTACACCCACCCTACCCGGTTCGCCTGGGGAGATTTGACCATGCTAGCCAGCTCAAGATACAAACGATACGAGCGGCGAGGGATCGTTCTGGTCCTGGTCCTCGGCATGCTGGCGCTGATGGCGCTGATCGGGATCACGTTCGCCACCTTCTCGGGCCAGTCACGGATCAGCGCGCAATTATATGCAGTCGATGAACCAGCCCCAGCGCGACGAGCTGATGGACTATGCCCTGTCGCAACTGATCAGCGACACGCCCGACCGGCGGTCGGCGATTCGCGGCCACAGCCTGTCCCGCGACATGTACGGCAGCGACGCCAGCTACAACGGCTATCTCGCCGCCCGGCCCGACGGCAAGTACGTGGCTCCGAACAATGACCCGTATTTCTATATCACGGGCATCACCCAGGTTGGCACCACCACCACCCAGTACCAACTGACGACCAACATCCCGTCGAATGATCCGACGTTTTACGGCTACAACTTCACGCGCTGGAACATGCGTGTCTCTTACCTGGCCGTGGGCGGCACGAATGTCGTCGACCAGACGCTCGAGATCCTGGCCGATAGCAACTTCAGCCAGTCGACGAATACGGGCCGGGTCTTCACGGTGAACATCGGCTTCACCGAGGGCAATTCCGTCAACGCGACCACGGGGCCGCCCGCGAACCCCGGCACACCGGCCACGAAGCTGATCAATCCCAGCCAGGGAACGATCACGACCTTGCCGGGCCAGTCGCTGATCGCCGGCACCGGCTCTCCCCGGTTCGTTCTCGACGGTCGCTGGCTGCACGCCTTCAACGGCCCGGGCATGACCACGAAAGCCCAGTATGCCAACTTCCGGTACAACGGTGCGATGGGCGTGGGTGGGCCGAACGGCCAGGGCATGGACGAGGACTACGACGCGGCCGACCTGGAGAACTGGTTCCTGGCCATGCAAAGCGCCGATGGCTCGGTGATCATCCCGTCATTCCACCGCCCCGCGGCGATCCGGATCGATAGTACGGTCACGCCCGCCATCTATGACTGGGGTGGCCCTCAGAACTCCGCATACGAGAACAATGCGCCGAACAACTGGAACAACTCGGCCTCACGGATTCTTCGTCCCCGCGCCGCCGACGGCCACGATGCGTCGGCGTTCCCCGACCTGACTCCGGACCCGTCGACCGGCAAGATCACCTACGACGTCGACAACGACGGCGACGGCGTCACCGACTCGGTCTGGGTCGACCTCGGCTACCCGGCCCGCCGCAACGCGTCGGGCCAGCTCTACAAGCCGATGTTCGCCTTCATGGTGATCGGCCTGAACGGCCGGATCCCGCTCAACACCGCCGGTAACCTGGCCGGTAACGCGGGCGGAATCAATTTTCCCATCGGCTCGACAGGCACCGACGTGACCTACACCTACGGCGGCGGCGCCGCTCACGCCCAGCACCTGGGCAACTCGGTCAGTGAGACCGATCCGACGTATGCGTTGCAGAATGCCTTTGACCCGACGACCTCCGACCCTCTGGCAGCGTTCAGCCCCCCCGGCGGAACCGTGTTCGCCTTGAATAATCAAGTCGACAACGCCGGTATCGATGTCCGCCTGACTCAGCTTCGCAATATTCTTGCAGGTACACGGCCGCCCCAGAAAACGAGCTTCGGCTCCGGGACCGATGGCGACACAAACTACGTGAACTCGGAATCGGCCAAGGGCAGCAGTTTTCTCAACCCGATCTATATGCCCAATGGTGTCGCCGATCCGCTTGACTCTTCTCCGGGAACCGACGCGAACGGACATCCGTACGTGATGCGGCTCACTCCTCCGGTTGCCGGCCGGTGGGGCGAACCCGGCTCGATACCAGGCGGAACATTCGACTCCAACAGTCCCAGTCCGCCGGCGATCAACAATTACCTGAACCTGCTTCAGGTGGCTTACAACAACCCTGCCCGCGGGGGGTATTCCTACGATACCTCGGACGCGATCAGCACCACCTTTGACAGTGGCAGCACCAGCGGCCTGCCGCGCGACGCCGCCGACGATAACTACAACGGATTCGATCCTTTCCCCCCGGGACGTGGCGTCTCCCCTAACTTCGGAGGTGAGGTCGACGACTCCGACTATTATGATGTGGCGGGTGCCTTGATCCTGCCCGTGGACCGGATGCGGCGGTACGTGACTCCCGCGGACATCAACGGTACCGGATCGGTCACTCCCTGGACCAACGGCACGGCCGCGGGCGCTGACCCGCTGGGCAGGGTGCTGCACAGGAGCTACTACCGTCCCCCCGGCACGCCCGGTTCCATCGCGACCGCTCCAAGCACACCGGTCGGCGGACCTGTTCCCACGGGCGTCGGCACCCTGGGCGCGATTTATTATCCCTCGTCGAGCACGACCGGCGCCAACTATTTCTACACGCAAGGCCCAAACAACAACCCGTCGGCCACACCACTGGTCTATCCCAGCTATCTTCCCGACGTGACCAGCAATCCGCTCCACGCCTTCGAGTTCTTCAAGCTGCCTCCGATCGTCAGACCGAGCAGCGGCACCACGATCGTCAACCACGTGCTCACAAACACGATGGGTGCCGTAGCCTTCAGCTTCCAGTTCCAGACAGCTCGCAACCCCGCGATGCCGCTCGATGGGACTGTCGACGGCTTCGGCTTCCCGACCACCTTTCCGACCTATGACTTCCACGTCAACTCGAAGGAACATACGGACGGCCTGAACGACGCCGATGAGATGAACCTGTACGTTCCCAACCCCCAGGCCGATTCGCCGTTCGGCCCCACCGATCTCGAGTGGCTGTACCGCCAGCAAGATGTTGACGGCGCCTCGTTGACCAGCCGCCTGTCCCAGCTCGCTCCGGTGAGCTTAACCAACGCGATCGACGGCCAGCGCCGGCGGCGGCTCTTCTGCACCGACACCTGGGAAATGAACAACTTCGCCTGGACCAACGACAACCCGGGCAACCGGTTCCCGAACAACAGCCGGTTCACCCAGACCGCCAACGCCGGCTTCAACACGCTGAACGTCTCCGGATCGGCCAACGCGACCTCGAACCCGAATTCGACCTCCACCGGGCTGCTCAACCCGACCGGCCCGCCGTACTATCCGTTCTCGACCGCGACCACGGCCCCGGCCCCGATGCCCACGCCGTCGCTGGCCCATCGCGACAAGAAGATCAACCTCAACTACCCGCTGCCGGTCTCGAACGACCCCAACGACTCGATCCGCCAGAAATGGGTCATGGATGCTTATCACCTGATGAAGTCGGTACTTCCGCCCAAGGCCGTTGACACCGCCGACGAGCTCGCCCAGCTCAGTCAGTTCCTGGTCAACGTGATCGACTTCCGCGACCCGGACTGCACGATGACCCACTTCCGCAACCCGGATGTGAAGATGGTGCTGGGCTCGATTGCGGGAACCATCTATAACCCCTCTTACCTGGCCCCGATCGGAGCAGCCATTCCGGCCACCAGCACGGCGATCCCGCTTGATCAGTACGGGATGGAATACAACCCGATCGCCATCAACGAGACCCTGGCCTACTCGTTCCAGCGAGCGCCGAACACCCCGACCAACCGGTTTTACGTCGAGCTGCTCAACACCCTGAGCCAGACGGCCGTCGGCATCGACAATGCCGCGGGCGGTACGCTCAACGCGCCCGATGTTTCGGTACTCGACCTCTCGCTGGCCAATTACGACATGGTGATCGCCGGCGACGATCCGGTCAGCCGGCCCGACCCGTTCACGGGTCAGCTCTTGCCGATCCTGACCGCCAATTACTACGGCCAGATGCCATTCAACCAGGCAAATACCACTGGCACCCCGATGTTCAGCCCGGTACTTCCCGGGAACGGCGACGTCCAGCTCTTGCCCGGGTTCGCGCTCGGGTCGCCTGCCAGCCAAATCCCCGCGGCGGCCGATTTCCCGGGCGGCTACTTCTACGTGATCGGCAATCCCTCTGTCGCCGGCAGCGAGAAGCAGCTCCCCACCACGAGTGCAAACCTCAGCTCCACGTATGATCCGCTGCTGGTGCCATCGCCCACGCCCACGGCAGCACCGGCCAATGTCGTCGCTCCAGGCTACAGCCCGAACCTGGGTGCCGTTGCCATACCTCCAACTACCCAGAGCATTGGCAAGGCGACCAATAACCTTCCCCAGCGCGTACCCCAGGTGGCAAACAAGAACATGCTGTACTACTGGCTCTGCCTCCGCCGGCCAGCCAATCCGTTCGCTCCGCCTCAGCCCGACATCAGCCTGGTCGACGCCAATGGTCATAGCACTTACAACCCGATGATCGTGGTCGACGCGATGCGGTTCCCCTACATCGAGGCGGGCGGCACCGCAGGTCCACCCGCCGTCATCGGCAAGAACGCCCTCTTCTCGACCCAGCGCTGCCAGCCGTTCCGGGGTGGACATGCCGTTCGCCTGCCCGGCGATGCCACGAGCGCAGCCTCGCCATTGTTCACTCCTTACGGCTACAGTGAGCAGATGGCGGGACCGATCACCAAGTCGACCAACTACGGCTATTCCGCGGGAGTGGTCGGCAACGCGGTTTCGCAGAACATTTATCACACCCTGGGCGTGCTCAACGACCAGCCCGAGCCCTGGGACTACTTCCCGTTCAACGACCGCGACTTCACGAGCGTGGCCGAGCTGATGCTGGTGCCGGGCTGCCCACCGGGCCTGTTCACCAAGCAGTTCGTCGAGCTGGCCCCGATGCCCCCCGCGACCTCACCAATGGTCACGACCGGCACGCCGCTGACGCAATTCCCCGTTTCCACGCCCCCGCCCAACGCCCCGACACCGCCCACGCCCAGCAACGCCGTGCCCACTCTGGCCGGCGGCAACGCCGCGGTCGCATTCACCCCGGCGCGAAGGGCACCGCCCCGGCGGGCGTGGCGCAGCCCCATACCTACCCCTACCTGGTGGACAAGTTCTTCTACACAGGCTACGGCGCAACTCCGACGGCCACGACTCTGCCGGCTGACCCGGGCGGGGTCGTCGATGGGCCTGGTGCCGACGGCTGGTTCAAGATGTTCGAGTTCCTCGAAGTACCCAGCCAGTCGGCGGGGGCCATCGGCACGGTGGCGCAGGGAACCGACTTCGACTGGGCGCGGCAAGACCTGAAGCCGGGCCTGATCAATATCAACCTGATCATCGACGAGGAGGTCTTCTGCAGCATTCTGGGATCGCAGTCGCTCACGCTTTCCAACGGCGCGGCAGGTACCAATACCGACTCGTTTACCCAGAATCTGCTCGACTTCGCGCAGCTTCCTGCCGGCAGCCCAGACATCCCCCAGGTCGTGACCTCGTCGCTGAGCACCGGCGCCGCCGGCACTTCGACGCCGATCTGGGGCTTCGGCGGGTCGCATCCCGGCGTTCTGACCAATGACCCGGTCAGCAGCGGTAGCGCAGCTTTCAACGGGATGAAGGCCGCGTTCGCCCAGTTCCTGGTCCTGCGGCACGGGGCGAACCTGAACGCCGCCGGCAACCCGCTGCTCTTCAGCGCTCTGGCCGAACGCCCGTTCCACTCGCTCAGCTACCCCGACATCAACTACACGGTCATGCGTCCGGCCAACCTGCCGCCGCTCACGACGATTTTCCCCGCGACCACTGCGGCCTACACGTCGGGGAGTTACCAGCAAGATTCCGCGCTTCGGAACCCGTTCATCAACCCCGCGTCGGCTCCCAGCGGTATTGCAAGTGCGTTGGGTGTATATAGTGCAAACACGCCTGCCGTGACGGTGCCTCCCACGGCCAGCCAGTACGGCGTGTACTATAGCGGCCTGACCAGTTACGTCTCGCTCCCCTCCGCGATCCCGCCGCGGCGGCTGTTCCAGATTCCGGATGCTTATACCAACGGCTCGACCACGCCGCTGAATCCTGTCACGGCACCACCGTACGCCCCGGTGACCCCGGCCACGGCGTCCGCGGTGAGCAATGCCAGCGACTCCGGCGATCCGTTTGTCAACGTCGTCCCGCTGCTCGCGACGAATCTGGCAGCCGGAGCACTGGGGACCGTCGTCGTGGGCGCTGCCCCCGGCACCACGTATTACGTGAACAACGGCTACCCGAATCTGGTCTGGTCGGGCAACACGCCGAATACTCAGGTATCGACCTCGCCGACCCAGAATTACCTGGGCGCCAACAACAGCTCGAACCCCGACAACAGCCAGCACCCGTACTGGCGGTCGGAGATGATGCAGAAGGTCATGAACCTGACCACCGTGCGGACGCATCAGTATGCGGTCTGGATCACGATCGGTTTCTTCGAGGTGAAGCGCGAGGGCGACCTGGGGATGCTGGCGCAGGGTGTTCCGCTGCAGGCCTACGATCTGCTTGGCCCCGAGATCGGCGCGGCCGCCGGCGCGACCACCCGTTTCCGCGGCTTCTTCCTGATCGACCGCACCCAGCTTCTCGGCTTCAACGACACCACGCCCGGCAGCTTCCGCCCGGCCGTTGTCTATCGCCAGATGATTGAGTAGATGGTGGGGCGAGCTTTTCCGCCTGACATACGAATCAGATTCCTTGCCGAGGTCATAGTTAATTGTTAGAGATCGCTTCGCAACGATACCGTGGAATGAGGTCTCAACCAATGCGAGGCAGTTTATCAATTCACCCTCTCCCCTTGCGGGAGAGGGCAGGGAGAGGGGTTGAGAGAGGCATGGGCCAAGGTGCTTGGTTGTGCCGCGCCCCCCTCACCCCAACCCTCTCCCGCAAGGGGAGAGGGAGAAAAGAGAGGCATGGGCCGAGCTGCCTGGTTGTGCCGCGTCCCATCGACTCGACCCTCTCCCGCGAGCAGAGAGGGAGATCTGAGGGCCATTTCGCCAATCCGATTCTCCGTGCCAGTCACAAAGGGTCAATGCGTGAACGTATTGTCGTAGGCGACGATACGCTGATAGAATTCAGATTGAACCTGTCGTCAACCCCAGGAAAGGACCGCACATGATTTCCCGTCGTCGTCCTCGTTCTCGTCGAGGTTTTACCCTCATCGAGCTGCTGGTGGTGATCAGCATCATCGGCGTCCTCGTCGGCCTGCTGCTGCCGGCCATCAACTCGGCCCGCGAGGCCGGCCGCCGCACCCAGTGCCAGAACAACATGCGACAGCTCGTGCTGGCGCTCGAACGCCTTCGCCGGCCGCAAGAACGTCTACCCGGCCGCCGGCATGTTCTTCGAAGATCCGGTCAACGCCGTCAGCTCGGCGACCTCGATCCCGTTCCAGTCGCAGGGCTCGGGCACGGCCGGTCCCCCCGCCACGGTGATCAACCGCGCCGGCTATAGCTGGGTTGTGCAGATCCTCAGCGACCTGGACCAGACCGACCTCGCCAATGCCTGGTCGCTGCAGCAGACCTATCTCAACCCGGGCCCCAACTCGGGAGACTCGACCGCGGCCCCCAATCTGCTGATTGGCCGGACGGCGCTGGGCGTGCTCCGCTGCCCCGACGACAACAACTACTCGGCCAACGAGGGCAACCTGAGCTATGTCGTCAACGGCGGATTCGGCCGCTACAGTCAGCTTCCGCTGACCTGGTACGGCTTCCAGTCGGACGGCAACCCGTCCGCGGGCGGCTCGCAGGCCAGCACCCCGCTCAACTGGGATAGCGGATCGACGCCAAGCTTCCTCACGCCGTCCGTCGGTCAGAGGACCGGCGTGATGTTCCTCAATTCCATTTACAACCCGCTGGATGCCCTGACGACCGCGACCCCGGCCAACTCGCAGCCCAAGTGGGGCCAGGACAAGACCAACCTGAGCGCCATCACCGATGGCACGAGCTCGACCCTGCTGATGGGTGAGAACACCCTGGTAGGCTACTCGCTTGGCACTCCCTTCTCGGGTGGAGCGGAAACGAACTGGGCCTGCCCGCTGCCCAACTTCTGCATGTTCATCGCCTCCGACAACATTTGCGAGTCGGGCGGCGGCATTGGCACCGCTCCATCCGGAGCCTGCAACACGACGTTCACGAGCGGGTACACGAACGCGGCGGTCGACGACGTGCAATGGCACTACGCCAATGCTCAAGGTACCTATGAGAACATCAACTACGGCCAGGTGCTGACTCTCAAGGGCTCGTTCCCGTTCGCGACGAGCGGCCACCCCACCGGAGCGAACTTCGGCTTCTGCGACGGTGCCGTGCGGTTCCTGAGCAACACGATCGACGGCACGGTCTACTCGAAGATCATCACCCCGGCCGGCGTCAAGCTGCCCGTCCCCTACAAGCAGTTGCCCGTCAGCCAAGACTCGTTCGCCCAGTAAGCGTAAGCGAGCGGAACCGTCACGCGACACGACGAGAATCGAAACCACGAACGACAGGGATCATTCGCAAAGCCCGCCCCGCCCGGCCCCCAGGCCTGGCCGGTGCGGGTTTTTTGTTTGCTCCTGGGTCGGCGAGATCTGCCGGAACCCGGTGGAATCGGCGCGGAGGCTTGTGCTTGCGGGCCGTGTTGCCTGGAACCTGGGGCTGACGCCGCCAGGCTAACCCGTGTCGCCGCGCAGGACCTGGGGCTGACGCCCGCGAAGGCTATTGACTGTCGCCGCTTCGCGGCTTGGGGGAAATGGGACGCCCGGCTTCCCGCACCACCGATCACGGCCGGGCGAGCAATTCCTCCCAGGTCTTGACCTCGAGGACGCGATCGGAAAGTTGCTCGAGACGCTCGAGGTCAGTGATGGCATCGAGTGCGGCGTCGACGAGAGGGTCGGGCTTTCCGAATTGCCGGGTCCCCAACCGCCTGAGAATCCGCCGTTCTCCCTCGACAAGTCCCTCAACGCGTCCCTCGGCTCGCCCCTCAACGCGTCCCTCGACAAGTCCCTCAACGCGTCCCTCAACGCGTCCCTCCCTGAGGATCTTCTGGTAGGTCGCGGACTCTTTCATGTTCTCCACTCCCTCGAGCAAACGGTCAATCAGCTCGTCGGGGTAATTCAGCCCCATCAGTAAATAAGTCGCCATCCAGAGTGTCTGGGCCTGACTCTTGGTTGCCTCGCGATCGAGCCGCTGGTGCATGGCCTGGATCACCGCGGGCAACTCGTTCTCGTTCACGCTCGCGAGTGGAGCCAGGGGAAGCGTGGCCAGCCCTCCGGCCAGGATCTCCGAGGCCGGTCGTTCCCAGGGCCTGACGATATTGTAACGAAATTCGTCGTAAACGAAGCCATCAGGCCAACGATACTGGAGCAAACCGGTCATCGCCCGACCATCGGCATCGGAACAGAGCAGGAGTGCAACGCTGACGACCGGGTAACGATGACGGTAATGCACGAGTGTACTATAGCGATGCATCCGCACCGGCAGGTCGTCATCGTAGCTCGATTGAAACTCGACATGAACAACCCACGGTTCGGCCTCCTCCACAAGCAGGACGGAATCGGCCTCGGCCGTGATCGCGGAGAGATCGACATTGAGAATGCGAACCTCCCCGACATCCCGGTTCAACAGCAGTCTCAACCACGCCCGGGGATCAATCTGAAGCAGTTCCTTGGCCGCCGCGTCGAAGGGTTTTGCCATCTGTCACTCGCAAGCCATGGGCAGATCCGTGGGGGTGACGCCGCCAGGCTAATCGATGTGTCTCCTTGCGGCAACGTCGCTGTGTGGGACAAGCGTCGTCCAACCCACCTGGTGGTGTGAGCCCAGGTTAGCATGAGAACATCCAACTCCATGCCCTCTCTAAGATCATGCCCGCGACCACGAAACCGATCGAGGGGAGCGCACGGCACGACGCAACGGCGACAGGTACGCCGCGACAGCCACTCAAAACGGTCGACTCGGAGCCGTTCACCCGGTGTGGATCACATGCTCGGTCGGCGTATCCAGATGAGGGTGTTCCAATGCCGCGGATGTTGCCTGGCTGGCGTGATGTAAATCATTGTCCAGTATTAAGTTGGGTCTGTGGTCGTGGTCTCGGCGTAGCCAATCAGGAAACCGCATAACTCATTACAGAGATGCGACTTGCGTCGAAAATCGGGGTCGGCTCGCCTCGTCCAACCCCCCGATAACGTAGCATATCGTAGCATCTGGCCCTGGCCGGGTGGGGGCGTGGCCTCGACGTGAGCCTCATCGCTAAAGGCGGTTGGGCTGCGGGCTGGTCAGGGGCTTGCGGATGAAGCCGGAGTCGTCCGGTGCGCGGTAGTCGATGGCGGCGAGCTCGGGGGTACGGACGGGCTGGCTCTGGTGAACGCGGCTGTCGAGGGCAGCGTCGAGGATGCCGCCGGAGAGCAAGGTGCGTTCGACGGGATAGGGGGGCTTGTTCGTCTTGAAGAAGTCTTCGATCCGCAGGACCAGGGGGTCGAAGAAGCGGGCGCCCGGCGGCGCGGGGAGGTACATGAGAGTGGACACGATATTGTCGCGACCGGTAGCAGCGGGGTCCTTGAGGCGGACGGCCGCGGTGGTGTCGTCGACATGGCCGTTGAGGATCAGGGCCGTCGCGCGGAGGCCGTCGACGTACTCGATCACGAAGGCGACGGGGCGGTTGAGGATGGTGACGGCGTCGCGGGTGGCGGGGGCGGCGAAGTCGCGGGTGTTCTGCTTGATGTCGCCGGGGTTCACGGTATGGCTGCGGCTCAGAGCGTGGCGCAGCAGTTCCCACGACCAGACGCCCTGGTCGGCCGCCCGCCAGACGGCATCACCCTCCAGGAAAGTGACTGCGGCGACGCCTTGCGGATGGCCCTTGCGGTCGCGCCGTTCTGCAAGGCACTGGAGGGTCTCGAGGGCGTGAAAGCCGAAGATCTCGAGGTTGCCGCGCGAGGCGACGAGGATGTCGGAGACTGTGCTTCCCAGCGGGATTTCCAAGGGCGGCAGCCGCCATGTGACGGGCAAGCTCGAGCCCGCCATGAGCGGGACGTTGAGGGCCCGCGCGGAGTCGGCCATTTGCTGGGCCTCGGCCCGGCTGTACGAGAGGTGCTTATCGATGAAAACCGGCACGGCGCGGTTCGCGTCGCGGACGACGTCGAGCACCTCGCGAAAGTAGCGCCCGCGGGGATAGAGCTTCTGAAGCTTGGCATTGAGCGGGTAATCGCCGTGCTCGGCGATCAGCAGGACGGCGTCGACCGCGAGCTTGCCGGTGCCCAGGGTGAGGGCGTCGGTAATCGTCGGGCTCAGCCGCACGCCATGCCGTCTGGCCTTCGCCCGGCCCAGGTCGGTGGCATCAGAGGTCTGCTCGATGTAGAGGCTGGCGATCTCGAATGGGGGCTTGTGGAGCTCGCCAGGAATGGAAGTCGACGAGAGGCCGTCCTCATAAACCGTGAAGCCGTCAAGGAACCGGCCGACGATATGATAGGCGTGCGACAGGTAAAAGTAGGTACTCGCCAGGGCCGCGACCTTGGGCCGCGTTGCCGGCTGGTCGGCGCTGGCGCCGGCCGCTGCCGCTGCGCCTGGCTCCATTGCCGCGCTCAGGTTCACGTTCGCCCCCAGAGCCATTCCGGCCGCGGTGGTCTCGAGAAACTGGCGACGGCTGGGCGGTTGGGTCATGGTGCGGGCTCCGGGCTTGTCGTGTCCAGCTTGGGTGCTAAGGCAGGGTCAGGAACACGATAACTGGCGCGAAGGGAAGGGCCAAGGGGCCGGGCGGGCGGGTCGGGCAGGTTTTTTCGGCACTGGATCGCTTCGCGCCGGGAGCAAGATCGGGTAGACTATGTGATTCTCACCGACAACCCGCACGAGCCCGAGCCGCCGCATTCCGGTTACTTTCTGTGTGCACAGAGTGGTGCAAGGCGGCGCACCAGGGAACCGACGAGGACTTGCGATGATCATCGTACTCAAGCCGCATCCCACGCCCGAAGTGGTGCAGCACGTCCTGGAGCGCATCGAGGCCCTGGGGTTGACGCCGCACCTGAGCCAGGGTGTCGCGCGAACAATCATCGGGGTGATCGGCGATGAGGAGAAACTCCAGGTGCAGCCGCTGCAGGCAATCCCCGGGGTCGAGCAGGTCGTGCCGATCTTGAAGCCGTTCAAGCTCGCCAGTCGGGAGTTTCACCGGGAGGACCTGGTGATCGAGGTCAAGGGCGTGAAGATCGGCGGCGGGCACCTGGCGATGATCGCCGGCCCGTGCGCGATCGAGAGCGAGCCGCTGCTCACGGAAGTGGCGGGACGTGTCAAGGAGGCCGGGGCCAACATCCTCCGCGGCGGTGCGTTCAAGCCGCGCACCAGTCCTTATAGCTTCCAGGGGCTGGGCGAAGAGGGGTTGAGGATTCTCCAGGCCGTCGGCGAGCAGTTCGGCATGCCGGTGGTCACCGAGGTCATGGACCCGCGGCAGGTCGAGCTCGTCGAGCAGTATGCCGACATCTTCCAGATCGGCGCTCGCAACATGCAAAACTTTGACCTGCTCAAAGAGGTGGGCCGGACCCGGCTGCCGGTCCTCTTGAAGCGGGGAATGAGCGCGACGGTCAAGGACCTGCTGATGTCGGCCGAGTACATCCTGGCCCAGGGCAATCGCGAGGTCATCCTTTGCGAGCGGGGAATCCGGACGTTCGAAGATTCGACCCGCAACACGCTAGACCTGTCGAGCGTGCCCAGCGTCAAGGGCCTGTCGCACCTGCCGATCATCGTCGATCCCAGCCATGCGACCGGCCGTCCCGACCTGATTCCGGCGATGGCCAGGGCGGCCATCGCGGCTGGCTGCGACGGAGTGCACATCGAAGTTCACTCGTGTCCCGAGAAAGCCCTTTCCGACGGTCCCCAGGCGCTCCTGCCCGACCAGTATGCCCGGCTGATGGACAGCCTGCGGCAACTTGCCGAGCTGATGGGGAAAACGATCGACGTTCCTGAAGGAGTAACGGTTTCATGCGCACCCTGCTGATCGCGGGCAACTGGAAGATGAACCCGACCACGACCGAGACGGCGGTCGCCCTGGCCGAGGGGGTCAAGACGGGCCTGGGCACCGCGACCGACGTCCACGTCGCGCTCTGTCCGCCCTTTGTGTTTCTGAGCCGGATCGACGAGGCCCTGGAAGGCTCGCCGATCGGCCTGGGCGCGCAAGATATGTTCTGGGAGGCCGCCGGGGCGTTCACGGGCGAGGTCTCGGGCTCGATGCTGGTCGATGTCGGCTGCACCCACGTCATCCTGGGCCACAGCGAGCGGCGGCACGGACTGGGCGAGACCAACGCCGAGGTCAACAAGAAGCTCAAGTCCGCGCTCGAGTCCAAGCTGATTCCAATCGTCTGCGTCGGTGAGACCAAGGAAGAGCGGCTTGCCGAGCAGACCGAGGTGGTCATTCGCGAGCAGCTTGCCGGCTCGCTGGCCGGGCTGACCCCTGAACAGATGGCCGGAACGGTGCTTGCTTACGAGCCTGTCTGGGCCATCGGCACGGGACTGACGGCCACGCGCGAGCAGGCCCAGGCCGTTCACGCGTTCATCCGCGGCTGGCTCACCCAGACTTTCGGCGAAGCGACGGCCGCGCGGGTTGTCGTCCAGTATGGGGGAAGCGTGAAGCCGGACAATGCCCAGGAATTGCTGTCCAGCCCCGATATCGACGGGGCGCTCGTGGGTGGTGCCAGTCTCAAGGCCACCGATTTTCTGGGCATCATCAAGGCCGGCCAGGAAGTCACAGCGCGCGGCAAGCCATGATTTCCCGGGCAGGACGTGACCGATTGCGGCTGGCCGGCGGTTGCCCGCCGCGGACGCTTGTTTACCTGGACCAGACAGAGCAGAGGACCAAAGACGTGGGCATCCTGACAAACATCTTCAATACGCTGATCATCCTGACCTCGATCTTCCTGATCTGCCTGATCTTGATCCAGCGTGGCAAGGGCGGCGGCCTTGCCGGGGCCTTTGGCGGCGTGGGCGGCTCGAGCGCCTTCGGCACCAAGGCCGGCGACACCTTCACGCGGATCACCGTGATCACGGCCTCGGTCTGGATGCTCATGGCCATGCTTCTGGTCGTCATGACCAGTCGGCGATCCACATCCTCGTGGGGAAACGAGACGCCAAGCTCGATCTCCAAGGAACTAGGCTCATCCCGCGGCAAGGGCAAGACCGGCGCGACGACCCCGGCCGCGGGCCCGGCGTCAAGCACATCAACCCCCGCCGAAGCACCCGGTGATTCCGGTAAGGCTCCGGCGATTCCGACAGGCTCAAGCTTTCCCCTGACGCCCAGCACACCCGCCAAGACGCCCTGAATCGCGATTTGCGATTCCGACATCGCGGAAGCGATCTTTGCTGTTCTTGCACTTCCACTCTGAGGTTGCCTTGTTGCTGAGCATGACCGGATTTGGCGCGGCCCGTTTCCAGGACCAGAAACGGTCGATCGAGGTGGAAGTGCGCACGGTGAACAATCGCCATCTCAAGCTCTCCGCCAAGCTCAGCGAGCCCTACGGCGCGCTCGAGTCGGAGCTCGAGCACCTGGTCCGCGACAAGGTGCGGCGCGGGGCGGTGCAGATCAACGTCCGGGTCGAGCGCCCGCGTCAGGCCGGAGATTACAAGCTGAATACCGTGGCATTGCGCAGCTATCGCGACCAGCTTGCGCACCTGCTGGGCAGCGGGCTGGGAGCCGGCGAATCCGCGGTGGGCCTGAGCGCGCTTCTCGCCTTGCCCGGAGTTGTCGAGGAGGTGCGGACACCCACCTGCGATCCTCGCGAAGAGTGGCCCGAAATTGCCCGCGTGGTGACCGCGGCGCTCGAGGATCTGGAATCGGCCCGATCCCGCGAAGGCCAGGCCATGGCCGACGAGCTTCAAGCGCTGGGCCGACTGGTCGAAGATGGACTGACGCGGATCGCCGACCGCGGCCCGCTCGTCGTCAATGCGTACCAGAAGCGCCTGATCGAACGGATCAGTACGCTCGTGCAGGACCAGGGCGTCACCGTCGAGCCCAAGGACCTGATGCGCGAGGTTGCTATCCTTGCCGATCGCAGCGATATCTCCGAGGAGATCGTCCGGCTGCGTGCTCACCTCGTGCAATATCGAGAGATCCTCCGCGAGCCGGAGAGCGGCGGCCGCAAACTCGAATTCGTGGTCCAGGAGATCGGCCGCGAGATCAACACCGTCGGGTCCAAGGCCAGCGATGTCGAGATCAGCCGTCATGTGGTCGAGATCAAGGGTGTGCTGGAGCGCATCCGGGAGCTCGTCCAGAATGTGGAGTAAGAGAGAGGTCGTGCGTGGAGCAGGTTGACTGGGCAAAACTTCCCGGCCGACTGGTCGTGCTCTCCGGTCCGGCGGGCTCGGGCAAGACCACGCTGGTCCGACGCCTGCTCGAGCGGCCTGGCCTGCGGCTCCAGGTTTCGGTCTCGGCCACCACCCGCCCACCGCGTGTCGGCGAGTGCTCCGGACGCGATTATTATTTTCTGTCGACACCGGAGTTCGAGGCCATCCGCAATCAGCTTCTCGAGTCTGCCGAGGTTCACGGCCATCATTACGGAACACCGGCCGAGCCGGTGCGCAAGGCACTGGAACAGGGCATCTGCGTCATCCTGGTGATCGACGTTCAAGGAGGAATTCAAGTTCGGAAGATCGTGCCCAGCGCCCTTCTGATTTTCGTGCAGGCGCCAGGGCCGGATGTGCTGGAACAGCGGCTGCGGGACCGCGGCACTGACGATGAGCCGACCATCCAGCGTCGGCTGGCCAACGCCCGGCGCGAGCTTGAGCTCGCGAAGTGTTATGACGTTCATCTGGTGAATGACGATCTGGATCGCTCGGTTGACGATCTGGCGGCAATTCTGGTCCGGAACCATTGCGGAGGTTGAATCGATCATGATTGATGAATTGAAGGAAGAGGAGATCGTCAACAAGGTGGGTGGGCGGTTCAAGCTCTCGACCTTGATCCAGAAGCGGATGATCGCGCTGAACCAGGGAGCTCGGGCCCTGGTGGACGGCCGCGGCGTCGACAAGATGACGATGGTGATCCAGGAAATCATGCAAGATAAAATTTATCTCGACATGTCCGGCAAGCTCCAGACGAACGAGGCGACCGAGGAAATGGAGTCGGACGGGGGAACCGTGGATCTTACCCAGTCGACAGAATAAGTAGCCCCGCTCGCTAACCCGGGAGAACTCATCGGCCGACCCGCAAGGGACGTCGATCCGCTGGCCGAAGAGTAAGTGGCCAGCGTGGGCCTGCGCCCGCCAGCGACTTTGCCGGGCATCGCCCGGCCCCGCCCTCCCGGGGGTTTCCATGCCTGTTCGACAACACTTGCTCCGCCTCGCGCCGGCGATTGTCTTCCTGCTCTTGAACCTGTTCCTGGCGCTGAGCCTGGGCGGTTATGACCCCGCCGATGCTCCGGGCTCGGGGGCCGTACCGGCCAATCAATCGCCGTTCTTGTCGAACCCGTGCGGCCCGGTAGGCGCGTCGCTGGCCCATGTCTCGTTCAACGTTCTCGGCTGGTCGTCGTGGCTCTTGATGGCGGGACTGATCGCCGTCAACGTGCTCGTCGCGGCCCGCCGTAAGGTCGCCGACCGCGTGAGCCCCACCCTGGGCTTTGCGCTGATGCTCGCGGTTTTTGCAGGCATGATCCAGAAATTCGCTCCAGGTCTCCGACCCAGCCCCCCGGTCGGCAGCGGCGGTTATACCGGTGCGCTCGTTGCGACCTTCCTGTTCACGCATTTCGGCCCCTACGGCATGCTCCTCATCATGGTTTCGGCCGGTGCCTTCGGCCTGGTGCTTTGCCACGACGTGCTCTTCACCTGGCCGGTCCGGGACGTCTCGACCTGGGTACGACAGCGGCTCGACCGCCGCGGCGCCCGCAAGACTCAGGGGCTCCGGCCAGGCGAGGACTATGTGCTTCCCGCACCCGGCAACTCGTCGGTCGAAACCCTTCCGGCCTTGCCCGCGCTGCCGGCTCGCGTGGCGCTTCCTGCCGCAGTCGGAAATGGGGCACCGGCCTCGCCGCACGGTCCGTTCATGGCACATTCCCACGTTGCAGGTAATTCCCGCACGGCCGTGGCTTTCCCACCCGTCGAACCCGGTGCGCCCTATCAACTACCCCCGCGCGATTTGCTTGAGCCCCCCGATACGTTCCCGATCCAGGACCACGAAACCCAGATCCACGCCCGCGCGATGCTGCTGGAGCGGACGCTGCTCGATTTCGGCTACAAGGTCCGCGTCGTCCAGATCGATACCGGCCCGGTGATCACCCAGTTTGAGATCGAGCTCGAAGCCGGCCTGAGAGTCTCGCGGGTCATGAGCCTGGCCGATGACCTGGCGATTGCCCTGGCTGTGCCGAGCGTGCGGATCGTGGCGCCGATTCCGGGCAAGACCACCGTGGGCATCGAGGTTCCCAACGATCGTCGCGTCGTGGTCCGGCTCAGCGAGGTGATCGCCAGCGCCGACTCCAGCAACCGGCCGAGCAAGATTCCCCTCTTCCTGGGCAAGGACGTGAAGGGAACACCCATGGTGTTCGACCTCGCGGACATGCCTCACCTGCTGATGGCCGGCAGCACGGGAACGGGCAAGTCGGTCTGCCTCAATGCCATGATCCTGTCGATCTTGATGACAAAGCGGCCCGACGAGGTGAAGATGATTCTCATCGACCCCAAGAAGGTCGAGCTCTCGCAGTACAAGAAGATTCCGCACCTGATGCATCCAGTAGTCACCGATATGAAAAAGGCCGAGTCGATCCTGGCCTGGGCCTGCGAGAAGATGGACGAGCGCTACGAGCTCTTGCGGCGGGCCGAGGTCCGCAACATCCAGGCCTACAACCAGCTTGGTCCTGCCGAGCTGATGGAGCGGGTGCGGCCCGAGGACGAAGAAGAGCAGAAGCGCATTCCCACCCACATGCCTTACATCGTCATCGTCGCCGACGAGATGGCCGACCTCATGATGACGGCCGCCAAGGAGGTCGAGCAGCACATCGTCCGTCTCGCGCAGCTCTCGCGTGCAGTGGGAATGCATCTGATCCTGGCGACCCAGAAGCCGGTCGTCGACGTCGTCACGGGGTTGATCAAGGGCAACATGCCGTCCCGGATCTCGTTCAAGGTCGCCAGCCGGGGCGACTCGCGGGTGATCCTCGATGAGATCGGCGCCGATCGGTTGCTGGGCAACGGTGACATGCTGTTCCTGGTTCCGGGTACCTCGCAGATTGTGCGATCGCAAGGGACCTACGTCTCCGATGCCGAATTGAAGCGGGTCTGCCAGTACCTTGAGCGCTATCCCGTCGAGTTCAGCCGTGAGGTGATGCAGCACCAGGTCAGCGGCGCACCCGGCAAGGACCGGGCCGCGGGCCTGAAGGAGCGCGACGAGCTCTACGAGCCGGCCATCGAGATCGTGGTACGGGAAGGCCGCGGCTCGTGCTCGCTCTTGCAGCGTGCCCTGGGCATCGGCTACGGCCGCGCCGCGCGGTTGATCGACTTCATGGCCGAAGACGGCATCGTCGGCGAGTTCAAGAAAGGCGAGCCTCGCGAGGTCCTCTACTCCTTGGACGAATGGGAGGCCCTCAAGAGCGGCGCCGTCCTGCCGCCCGAGGCGGCGGCGTAGACCATCCCGCTGTGGCAGCTTCCGGTCTGGCCGGCTCTGCAACCTTCCGGCCTCGACCGCCCGAAATTGGCTTTGTTTGGCGCTCGGGACTTGCCTCGATTCCACCGCAAGTTCAATTGTACCAATCTCTTTCGGCCGCCACAAAATGGCTTTGTTTGGCGCCGTCCCAAACCCCTCGTTTCTAGAGTTGACGAAATGACAGGCCGGCGCGACACATTAACCCGACGCGTCAGCGAGGGGTTACGCCTTTCCCCGCATGGATTTGTGTCGACCCTCGCTGACGCTTCGGGCTAGTATGAACGGCCCGCCAAGTGTCAAGCGAGACAAGTCCACGTTGACCCCACTTTGGGACGATGCCCTTCGTTCGGCGCTTTTCCCGCGATCTTTCGCCTTGTCCTTGCCTCCCTGTCGCCTGACCTCAGTTCTTCTGTTCGCAGCCGGCCGCCAACCATTGACCTTGCGCCATTCGCGAGCGGCACCTGCCGGAGGCGCGCGATCGGACGGCCAACCACATCCCGTCCACGCCGAGGGCAGATTGGCTTTGTTCCGTATAGGCAGAGTTGGATGGGTCGATGTTAACCCCCGAATGCCAAACGATTAACGCCACTGCACATTTGGCTTCGATCGGCGCTTTTCCCACAACGATTCTCTGCTCTGCTTGACAAACCGGTGACCGTGTTTCCTCCTCGGCTCCGGCTTGTCCCTCATGATCGACAAACCTTACACAATCGGCAGATCCATCGCGTCGGTTATCAAGCTCCCTCGAACACCCGCTGCGCCGCCCATCGGCCTGGGCGGCGCGCGGTCAAGAGACCTTCCCCGAATTGGCAAAGAGCGGCCACACTCACCCGACATATTGAGTGTACGAGAAGATTCGCCGGATCCTGAAGAAATTTCACGAACTTGTCTCCTCGCCGGCACTGCCCATGAATACTCTCACGGCCGCCTTTCCTCTCCGGTGCCCCATGCGGATCATCTACTCCTCGATCCACTGATACCTGGAACCCTTCGCAGCGCGGTGACGCTCGTTCGGGACCGATTCGAGAAGCTCCCGCAGGACGCCCTCGGGCGGCGGCACCACGAGCTACACCTACACCGCGGCCGGCGATCTGCTAAGCGTCAAGGATCCCGACAACAACGTAACCAGCTACACCTACACCGCGGCGCACCAGGTGGCGACGGAGACGACTCCGACCGGAGGGACGTACACATACAGTTACCTCTGTTCGGGGCAACCCCAGTTTGCTCGGAATTTCGCGGCAGCCTTGGCGTGGGTTGCCACGGTTCGCTGGCCTCGGCTTGCACTGGCGGCCTAGGATCGCGCAAAGATTCCCCATCCCCACATCGGTGGTGGGTCCTACGCGTTGGCCGGCCGGGTGGAGAATTCAGATCGTGCGAACAGTTTTTTCCAGGCCTGTCCGTGCCTCATTCGGAGACGGTTCGGGGCCGCGGTGGTTTCGTCCTCGGCTCGATTCTCTCGTGGGCCAGCGAGTCTACGAACGCTTCACTCCCGGAGGCGCGGATCGTTCGTTTCTCGCCTTCGCTGAACGCCGGCCTGGGGGGCAGACCCTGACGCTTGTAAACCTCGTCGAGGGACTTGATCGTTCGAGTCTTGCCGGTGCCCAGCTTGGACTGGGGTTTGGTCCCCTTGGGGCTGCCCGACTTTCGCTTCTGCCCGGTCGCCCGCACACGCAGCGACGCGAGCTTCTCGTCGGTACATCGGGGGGACGCATAGCGGTAAGGTTCATTATTCTTGAGCATATGCCAAGAGATTGTGACCAGCTTGCGCGGTGGCCACGACGGCCACGTTGCGGTTCTTGCGGCGGGCGAGCTTGCGGAAGAAGGCTCCCAGGGGGCCCGGGTGCCGACCCACGCTCTGCGCTGCCTGCACCAGCATCCACCGCGCCTGGCTCGATCCCGCCTTGGTGATCGGGCCAGTGTACGACTTGTCGGCCGATTGCTTGATCCGGGGCACCAGGCCCAGGTAGCCGGCCGCCTGGTCCGGGGTGGGAAAGCGATCGATGTCTCCCAGAGCCGCCATCAGCGTCTGGGCGACGGCGCAATCGACGCCGGGCAGGGTCATCAAGAGCTGAACCCGCGGATCAGCAAATGCCTCACCATCGATCATATGTTCTACGGCTTTGATTTCGACCTGCAGCGCGGCGAGCAGCCTGAGGTCGGCGTCGATGGCTGCTCTGGCGGCGGGATCGAGCGTGATCGAGCCCAGCCACGCGAGCCACTTCACCGAGAACGGATCAGAGGCGGGTTCGGTGATCAACCGCTGCGCCAGCACCGAGTGGACACGGTTGCGGATCGCCGTGCGGTTGTTCACCAGGGAGGTCCGCCGCGCGGCCAGTCCGCGGCTCTGTTCGACGGCGGGACCAGGCTGCCAGACCGAGGGGAGATAATCACAACGCAAGAGCTGTGCCAGGACCAGAGCATCCACCTTGTCGGTCTTGATGCTGGCCTCGGCGATGGCCTTGGTCTTCAGGGGGTTGGAGACAACGATATCCGCGACGTGGTCACGGATCAGGCGGACGAACGCCCATGTGTTGGAGGTGGCCTCGACGGCGACATAGTCAGTTTTGCAGAGGTGCTTATCTGCAAATTCAGCAATTGCTTCCGCGGTGACTGGAAACTTGCCGCGTCTGATCGATTCGCCTCTGGCATTGAGAATGTGATACTCGGCGATCCGCTTGTGCAGATCGACGCCGATGAACCGTGGCTCGGGAGTTGGCACCGCGGTTGGGAGGGGTGTTGGTGTGGCATCTGGTTTACGTTTCTGGGCCGCCATGGTGAAGATCTCCAGGGGGCCTTTTTCCAGGGGTTCGCCGGGTTGTACGCCAAGTGCAACAGCGCGGCGAGTGGGCCGAATCGACAACTACCTCTTCGAGCTCGGAGCTCAACCGGATTGGTCGTAAGGGCGCTCAGATACGACTGCGGGCTCGAAGCCCATAAGTATAAACGAGCGGCCCTTGGACGATCGGCCCCTGGAACAGGCCATGTATTGTGGGAAACATTGTGGGAAACAAGACACGACAAACAGCGATCGTCCACCCGAGATCCGGTAAACCAAGGAGGCGCGAGGGCAGAGAGAAGTGCAAGCAGGAAGGAGGGGGCGGGATGCGGAAGTGGGACGGCATGTGCCGGTGGTAGGGGATGTGAGGCGAGTGCGGAATGTAGTGATGGAGGAGGTGGAACACAGGGAAGAGGGAAGGGGGCGGGGGTCTGGGGGCGGGACCTGGGGACGCTGGTCCCGCCCCCAGGAGAGCCTGGGCAACGTCACGAAGCCCGGAGAAGTGAAAAGCCCCTTGAGCACCATAGTCTCCCGGATAGCCGATGGAGGATCGCGTGCGAACTCCCAGAACATACCGGGTATGACCTGGTTGGCAACCTCACCCAGAGCGTTGATCCGGACGGCCACACCATTCGGTACGCCTACAACGCCGACAACCTGGAAACCACGGAGACCTGGGTGAACCCGCAGGGCGGGTCGTACGATGTGTTTCACTACAGCTACAATGCCGACAGCCAGTTGACGTCGATCAGCGACAACAACAGCGCGTATCAATATCACTACAATACCGATGGTGAGCTGACCAGTCAGGCCGACGCGGGGACGACGGGCCTGCCCTCGGTGACGCTCAACTACGGCTACGACCCGGCGGGCAACCGTACCAGCATGAGCGACAGCCTGGGCGGCGTGGTGACCTACAGCTACGACTCGCGGAACGTGCTGGTCAATGAAACGCTCTCGGGGTCGGGGATCACCACGCCCGTGGCAGTCAAGTTCGCCTACGACAACGCGGGCAACTTGACCGGCCTGACGCGGTACTCGAACCTGGCCGAGACAACCGTCGTGGCGACGACCTCGTACACCTATGATAGCGCCAACCAGATGACGGGGATCGTCGACAAGAACTCCGGCGGAACGACGCTCGTGGAGGGATAAGGGGACGCTGCTAAATTTCTTAGTGGTTTAGGTAGCATGGGTAAAATTGTTGCTCAGTCTCGTGCCAAGTGCCTCAACGGGACCCGTTTCGTGTGGTGACCGTGTCAATCGCGATTCGACTTTGGCGGTCGGCCGCGTGGGTGGAGGCTGTACTCCAAGCCTAAGTCCTTGGCGGTCGCCAGCGTCCAGATCTCGTCTCCCAGGGGTCGGTCACGACGGATCGATTCACGGCCAG
>CAWCPP010000027.1:0-242314 GCA_963797295.1 uncultured Planctomycetaceae bacterium | reverse complement strand
ACGTTCGATGCGGACGGCGCCCGGGGAATCCGCGGACGCCCTGGGCGCGGACATGATGCTCATCGCCAGCGAGTTGGAGAAGCTGATGCTTTACGCTTCTGACCGGCGGCACATTACGCTGGGCGACGTTGAAACGATGGTCTTGGCGGCCAAGCAGCGCTCCCTCTACCAACTCACCGACGCTATCTCAGCGCGGGACAAACCCCGTGCGCTGAGCCTGCGTACGGCTTGCTGAACGCCTCCGACGGCGGTGAGGATTCGGCTATCGGTCACCTATATATGCTGGCGCGGACCTTCAGGCAGATGGTCGTTATCCTGGAAAAGAATGTGCGCGATTCGCGCGCTATCTGGCAGGCGCTCTGGCAAGGTTTTCGCATGCCTCCGTTCGCCGCTGAAGATTTGATCCGCCAGGCCCGCCGCTACAATTCCCGGCGAGAACTCACGCAAATGCTTCGTCTCATTGCCCGCGCTGATCTCGAACTGCGGTCCTCACCACCCGATAAGCGACTAGTATTACAGTGCCTGGTGATGCAGCTGGCCAGCGAGCCGCGCCCCAGGGAAGCTGCCCTCGGCAGCGCCCAGTACGCCATGGACCTATGATCGCCGCGAACGTGGCTCAGCTTTGTCAGACCACAGTATTGTGAAAGCGATCTAAGCAGTTCGCCGAATTTCTTCTACACTCAAAGTAAGTGTGGCTCTCATCGCCGGCTGGATGAACGGCGATGACGATTCGCGTTATCACGTCTTCGATAAATAGAACCGCGAGGACACCAGGAATGCCGAGACGCCTTTTCCCGCTCAACCTGATAGTGCCGGGCTTGTGGCTCGCTGGAACACTGCTCACGGTGCTCCCGGGGTCAGCTCCGCTCTTGGGGTCATCGCATAGCAAGGAACCGCCTCCCCCAGGACCCGAGCAGCGCATTCCCGTAGGCCCATTGGGAACCGGCCGCCGGGTGCGCTCTACTTGTTTTCCGAAGGGCGTTCAGCTCCCTGGACTTTATTGATGTCCATCACATTTTGTTCACCTTCCATGAGCCGAAGCTGCTGCGGCGCGAGGATGGCTCCGGGAAATCCGATGACGACCAGGTAATCCATGCCGTGGTTCTCAATCTCCCCGGCGGAGAGGTGCAGGCATCCACGGAGTGGCGAATGCATGATCGCTCCCGGTATTTGTGGCCGTTGGCCAGCGGCAAATTCCTGGTCCGCCAACGAATCTCCTCTCGCTTACAGACGAATCGTTGAAGCTGCATCCCTACATTGAGGTTCCCACTCCGGTACTCGAGACCGAAGTGTCTCCTGATGGGCGGGTGCTGGCTATCGAGCATGAGTATGAACGGCATACTGCCGACCAGCACCGCAAACTGGAAGCGCAAGCTATCCAGTACGGGGATCCACCTCCAGCGGAGGACACCCAGATTACGCTGATCAATGTAGCCTCCAGAGAAGTCCTGGCTGCCCTGCGAACGGAGTCGCCGATTCATCTACCCATCACCTCCACCGGCTATATAGGGGTGGCAAGAGACAAGGGCGAAGATGAATTCCTGGTTCGCTTCATTCCGTTTGCCGGCCAGGAGCAAGTGTTGGGCAGGGTAGCTTCGACATGTAGCCCATGAGAATTTCCTGAACCCAAAAGCGTTGTTCATCGAGAGCTGCGGCCCAAAGTCGCCGGACATTTTTTGGACGCCTGGACGACCGATGGAAAGAAGCTGTGGAACGGGCACCGCGAAGGCCGTCTGGTGTGGCCGACATTTGCCTACTCGCGCGCGGGCGACCGCTTTGCCGTGAGTCTGCTGCATGTGACCCATGCCGTCGATTCGGCCGACTCACTGAGTGACGAGGATGTCCGAGAACAGGTGGTGCAAGTGTTCGATTCTGCAACGGGCACGCTGTTGATGACGACGACTGTGTCGCCCATTCTGACGGCCGGGCAGAACTTTGCATGTCGGCAGATGGAGAGCATCCGGCGGTGCTGCGAAACGGCGCGATAGAGATTTACCAGGTGCCGTCGCCCCCGCCGCCAGAAAACGCAACCGCGCTTTCTAAAAAGAAATGAGAACGGCAAGCGTTTTCGCTTGCCGCTTTCCCTAAGAAAGCCCCAGACACGAACAACTTAGCCGGGTTTACCCGATGAGGCCAAGCTGAATCAGTGGAGTTCAGCTGAGCGCTCCGACCCGAATCATCTGGGAGACGGAAAGCGGGAGGCTATTTACGAAGCCTTTTGGGTGAGAGCCTTTACTCGCGCATGCAAGCGGCTCTTGTAGCGGGAGGCGGTATTCTTGTGGAGAACGCCCTTCTGCACGCTCTTGTCGAGTTCTGACACGGTTTTGCCATACTGCTCGGCAATATTGGAGCTGTCACCCTTGGTGATCGCCTCGCGGAGAGCGCGAAGTGACTTTCGAACGTGACTCTTATTTGCGCGGTTCACCGCGGTGCGCTTGACTGTCTGACGGGCGCGCTTCAGCGCCGACACGATTTGCCATGGTTAAACCTTTAACTTTCCTGGAAAGCTGGAGCAGGCGAAAAGAGTTGCCGAGTCGGCCCGCAAAACCTAAGTTTACGGGGTTTGGCGGCTTGGGTCAAAATTTGGGCCGGGTAGTTACGCCTAGCGGCACTCCCGTGCATCCAATCGGAAAGAATTCACTGAATAGCCGTTGACGCCACGATCCGCAACCGCTACTCTGTGCGCAACCTCGGGAAATATCTGGTGATTATCGCCAATCCGGCTAAGCATCCGATGCACTTGGAGTTTCCTGTCCCGCCGTACTTCCACAGATGGTGTTCTGAAACAAATCCAACAATCATGTCAGGTCTCATCGATCTGATAGGAGGTCATCTCTCCGCTTGATGAAAAAAGCGCTGGAAATCACGCCCAATCTGGAGCCCCTGTTCGGGACTCGCGATGAAAATCTCAGGCTACTCGAGCAAAATCTGCATATCCGCATCGACTTGCGTTCCGATGCGCTCCATGTGGAAGGCTCCCCAGAGGCGATTGCCCGGTTCGAAAGGGTCTTCACCGATTTTGAGTATCTACGGCGCAACGGAACGCTGCTGTGTAACGGGGATTGCACGGCATGCTCAAGTTGGTGACCGCCGATCCGGCAGTCACTCTGCGCGGATTGGTGGAGAGCGGCAAGCAACGCTCGGCCGGCATCAAGCGGATGGTCCAGCCCCGTTCCATGAACCAGCGGCGCTACTTCGAAGCTATTGAAGAGTGCGACATGGTTTTCGGGGTAGGTCCCGCGGGTACCGGAAAGACCTATCTGGCGGTGGCGATGGCAGCATCCGCCCTGCTGGCAAAGAAGGTGAGCCGCATCATCCTGGTGAGGCCCGCGGTGGAAGCAGGCGAACGTTTGGGCTTTCTGCCGGGGACGTTGCAGGAAAAGGTCGACCCTTATCTCCGGCCGCTCTATGACGCGCTTTATGATTTGCTGGAACAGGACCGCGTGGACAAAATGCTGGAACGAAACGTGATCGAGGTTGCCCCGCTGGCCTTTATGCGCGGCCGCACGCTCAACGATGCGTTCATCATCATGGATGAGGCCCAGAACACGACCAGCGAGCAGATGAAGATGTTCCTGACTCGCCTCGGCAGCAATTCAAAGGCAGTCATCACTGGCGATGTAACCCAGATCGATTTGCCCAATCCGAGAAAAGCGGCCTGGTAGAAGCTATCGAGATTCTGCGCGGCGTAGACGGCATTCGCTTCTGCCATTTCGAAGATGGCGATGTGGTCCGTCATCATCTCGTGCAGCGGGTCATCCGCGCATACGATAGCTTCGGGCGGAACCAACGCGAACTGCCGCTTAACCTGCGCGAAGGCGCTTCGGCAAAGCCTGCCGGAAAGCCACAGTAACGTGCGAAAACACTCGGGGTGCTGGGAGAGAGCGCGGGTATTTAAGGGTGCCTGCGCTGTTCCGGTGAGCCGACGAACGCCGATGAACCCCATCCAATCAAAGTTGGCAGCTGTCGCTATCGGCTGAAAGCTGGTTGACGCATTTCTGTGTGGGCACCATGAGCCGTTCGGCTCAGGAGGTGAACTCGGCCACCCGGCACTTTCCTTCGCCTACAGACCGTCGCCAAGGTGACATACAATAGTCTTGCACTCTGCGTCGGGCGGGATCGAGAATTCCGACTCCATCGATCTGCGAGACGCAAGGGCAATCGCAAGATGATCGTTGTCGAAGCTGCCCGAGCGAAGACCTTACCGGCCACCTCTGCTCTCGATAAGCGTGATTTGAACCGGTTCCTTGCCGGCGTTAGCGAGGCACTTGGTTTGACCGGCGAATTCTCCGTCCTTCTGACAGGAGATGAACGTCTACGCGCATTGAATCTTCAGTTTCGGGGCTTGGATAAGCCTACTGACGTGTTGTCTTTTCCGGCATTAGCGGAAGCCACCGATGGGGGCGGCGGGGACTTGGCGATATCTTTGGAAACTGCTTCGCTTCAAGCTGCGAACCATCGGCATTCCCTCCAGATGGAAGTTAAGATACTGATCCTGCATGGCCTGCTGCATTTGGCCGGTTATGATCATGAACGCGATCAAGGGCAGATGCGGCGGCGGGAAAAGCTGCTGCGCAAGCGGTTCGCTTTGCCCACTGGCCTGATCGAGCGAAGCGGCCGGATCGCACTGCCACGGCCGGACGCCAAACCATGACCCTGGTTTCCGGAATAGCTATCCCCATTTTGCTGGTCATCCTGACTCTCTCCTCTTACGTGGTGAGGCTTTACGCGGAGATGGGAAAATTTCTCTCCGGTGAATTTCAGGAAAACATCGACGTCTGGGAATTGAAGGTCGAGCCTCGGCTAGGGCTCAGCCGCGAGCGATTAGCGCTTTCCGCGGCCATCCTAAGCCAGTTCTCGTTGGCCTCCCTGGCTCTCTACTTCGGAGTGCTTTTGTTCGCGGGAAATGCGGGGGCCCGACCCAGCGTAGCGGAGGCAGCACAAGCGGTGCTGGGAGCGGTGCTGGTTATCGTAATCTTCAACCAGTTCCTGCCGTTTGTGTTCTTCACCCGCACCACCGGGCTCTGGATCGTGCGCCTGACCTTGGTCCTGCGGGTGCTTTTCTACCTTGTCCTGCCGGTGACCATTTTTCTGGCGTTCCTGCTTTCCATTGCGGCCTTGGCGGAGCCTCGGCCTGGCAACCCGGAAGAAGATCCGAGCGAAGCAGCGGTCGAGGCCCTGATTGTTGCCGGCGAGGAAGAGGGAATCATCGAAGAGGGCGACCGGGATCTGGTCCGGTCCGCGGTTGAATTTGGCGATAAGGTCGTGCGTGACGTGATGACCCCGCGGCCGCACGTGTTTGCGGTCCCGTCCGATATGACGCTGGAAAACTTTATTTCCGGATTGAAGGATCATCCGTACTCGCGGGTCCCGGTGTTTAAGGGTTCGCTTGATTTTGTCACTGGAATTGCCTTCGCCCACGATCTGCTTCATATCGCTGACGATGCCGCGAGTACGCAGACCGTGGCCAGTATCGAGCGGCCGGCCGCGCTGGTCCCGGAAACGAAACGGGTCAATCAGTTGTTGCGGGAGATGCAGCGAGAAAAGCAGCATATGCGCATCGTGATCGACGAGTACGGGGGCGTAGCCGGCATCGTCACGATCGAGGATTTGCTGGAGGAGATCGTCGGCCGGATCAGCGATGAGCACGAATACGACAGCGAGCAGGATGCGCCGGTGCAGGAGCCTGGAGGCACTTGGCTGGTTTCAGGGAATCTGGAGATAGCTCGGCTGGAAGACCTCTTGAGTGGCGGCTACCAGGTGGAGCAGGAATACCAGGCGGCGACCGTCGGCGGACTGGTAAGCGAGATCGCCGGCCGAATCCCCTTGCCGGGCGAGGTAATCGTTGCCGACTCGTTACGCTTCGAAGTGGTAGCGTCGACCGACCGCCGGATTGAGCGGGTGCGCATCTCGGAGGTTGAGAACGCCGACCGTTAACGCGGTTCGCGCTGCCCGGCGCAAAAGAGAAGGGCCGGGAAGCTCCCGGCCCTTCTCTTCGTTTCTGATGCAGCGTTATTCCGCCGCGCTTGCCTTCATCTGGGCCACGGTCCAGACCGGATCGCCGACCTTGAAGCGGGCAAAGCGGCGCACCGTCAGGTTCTCGCCGAGCTTACCTATTTTCTGCGCGATCAGATCCTTGATGGCGAACGACTGATCCTTGATAAAAGGCTGATCCAGCAGGCAGACCTCTTCGTAAAACTTGCTGATCTTGCCTTCCACAATCTGTTCGATCACCTTGGCCGGTTTGCCGGTGGCTGCCGCCTGCGAACGGTAGATATCTTTCTCTCGTTCCAGATCCTCGGCAGTCACGTCCTCGCGGCGGATATAGCGAGGGTCGGTTGCAGCGATGTGCATCGAGATGTCCTTGAGCAGCTCCTGAAAATCCTCTGTCCGCGCGACAAAGTCGCTCTCACAGTTGATTTCAATCAATACCCCGATTTTGCCGCCGGCATGAATGTAGGTGCCGACCGCCCCTTCAGAAGTGTTGCGGGACGCCTTCTTGGCTGCCGAGGCCATGCCCTTCTTCCTTAAAACCACAACCGCCTGCTCCAGATCGCCCTTGGCTTCGTGAAGCGCATTGCGGCAATCCATCATGGGCGCGCCAGTCTTGTCGCGAAGCTCCTTGACTTGAGCGGCAGAGATATTTTCAGTCACAGTTGACATCCTCTTGCATTTCCTTTGCTGGCCTGTTAACAGGCCTTGTGTAGGGCGAAAGAGCCTACAGAGTTCGTTCGGCGACTTCCGGTTCGTCGACCGCGGCAATCACCCCGGGGGCCAGGGGCCTGTCAGCCCTGGCAATACCTGGAGCCGGCAGGCATAGCCGTCAGGATCAAGTTCTTGAAGCTTATCACTATCTCGCAACTGGAGCGGGCGAGGGCCAACCAAACTCATTTCGCCTCGGAGAATATTCATAAGCTGCGGCAGTTCGTCGAGGCTCGAACGCCGCAAGAAACGCCCCAGCGGCGTGACTCGGGGGTCGTCTCGGAGCTTGAAAAGAACGCCATGTTGAGACTCATTGTGCTTTTCCAGCTCGCCCAACCGCTGCTCGGCATCGACGACCATGGTTCGGAATTTGAGTACGTGGAAAAGGTGCCGATGACGGCCGCGACGAAGCTGGCGAAACAAAACCGGGCCCGATGAGTCGAGCCGGATCAGCACCATGACACCCAGCATCACCGGGGCGAGAAACAGCATCCCGACCAGCGCACCAACCAAATCCATGAGCCGCTTGAGACCGAAGGAGAGTCCATCGATCGCGATTGCGGTCGGCTCCAACGGCAGGACTGGCGAGAGTTGAAGCTCGGCATTCAGTGTTGGGGATAGGTCTTGTGTCTCGGAACCAAAATACATGGTGTTAGATCTCGACGGGGAACTTATCAAAACAGATTCTCCGGGGTACCCACCTTGGGGCGGGTCATGACCGCTAGAACCTGACATGCAACCAATGCGAGTAACTTTGTTCAGAGAACAGGGAGAGTGATTTCCAGAACTCAATTAGCGGTTGTAAGCTAGCACGGTCGTTCGGGAGGGTCAATGATCATTCCGCACCGTGTTGATTCTGGGAATCAATGTGGGACAAAGAGTGCAAAAAGTGGGAGAACTGGGTCCGGAAGTTGACGCAAACCTACATGCTTACCACGGTAAGGTAGCGCACACCCAACGGTATTGCACGAATGCCTCCAGTCATGAGTCGACGAAGTCGCTCGTGGGCCCATGGCTGATTCGACCAACTCAGACTCGCCCGCGCTCTAGCAAGCTATCAAGAGCACATCGCCAACGGGCCTTCCAGCTCGTCAGAAAAGCTGGAGGTTCGGCCAACAGCCAGGAGAACGTTGCTTTTTAAGGAATGTCGATTATGGTGAAAACGTTACGCACCGAGCGGATGCCGCAATCGACTGAGGCTCGCATTACCGAGACTGTAGCAAGGCTACCGGGTGGACTTGTACTTCAGCCCCGACGGGGCGGCAGTGAATAGCCGGTGGGCATAAGCCCCTGGTATGAGGCGAGTCCCACCTCCCTTCGGCCAGCCCCGACGGGGGGGCAGTCATACAGTCACTGCCACCGACAGCTTGGCAGCATACCGGTCCACTTTCGGATCCCTTTGACGCAGGCACAGGCGCGTACACCGTGCAGCCTTTTTCAGGAGCCTCCAACGCCTCAATCTGATCGTGTTGAGCAAAGCCTCCGTCGATCAACACTTCGCCCGGAGTGGTCTTGTATCGCCCCTCCACCTGCTCGACCATCGGGAGAGCCTGGCCTGCGTCGCTGATCCACGGCCCCTCGACAGTTCGTGTTGCCCTTCGCGTCAGCTTTTGAATCAGGGGCCAGCCACCGAGCAGGCGTATCGACAGAAATACCACTCCCAGACCCCAGGCTGCGACCAGCAGCGGCAGCCAGGGCTCGAGCTGCTCCGAGGGACCCGGCTGCGCTGGAACGTGCAGAGGTTTGACCCGGATGATAGGCGGTTCTTTCACGGGCTCCTGAGCCGCGCCGGCCAGATCCGGACCGTTGCCGATCGGAACGATGATTCCCGGGCGAAGAGTTGCACCGGGGATCGAGACTTCCGCAGCCGCCGGCAGCCTGGAGACCCATGCCAGCGTGACCACCGGCAAAGCCGCCATCACCACCAGTGCGACGCAGGCGGCGAGGTAGCGTCCCTGGGCAGATCCTTTCCGGAAGATCCTCAGCACCGCGACAGCAATCAGCGCCACCGCCGCGATCTCCCAGACGGAATGAACGAGACACCATTCCAATCGCGCCACCAGCGGGTGTTCTAACCAGGACTCAATTGTGTTCATGATTTATCCCCCCCCGCGCTCGCGTTCCAGCCCCTCGATCAGTGTCCGGATCTCCGTCAGTTCCTCGGTGGATGTTCGTGTGGAGGCCAGCGCCTGCATCACCAGCTTGAGCGCTGATCCGCCAAAGGCCCGTTCAAGCAGGTCGCCGGCAAGCTGCTTCTGCGTCTGAGCCTCGCTCCTGCTGGCTCTGTAAACGTGCGAGCGCTCCGACTCGTCACGCAGCACCAGGCCCTTTTCGGTCATGATCTGGAGCAGCTTCAACACGGTCGTATACCCTGTTGGCTGCTTGCGGATCATGACTTCCTGGATCTTGCGCACCGTGCTCGGTCCCTCGCTCCAGAGCACCCGAAGGATCGCCAGCTCCGCCTCGGTGGGTCGGGGAAGCTCCTGCTTTGCCATCGCCTTACCCTCAAGCCGCGTCTGCTGCCAGCCTCATTGATACGAAGCACTTCGTAGAAAGTCAACGAGGAGCTTCGTATTTTTTTAGGAACCGCTCGTGAACCCGCCGAGGCTTGACTTGGCAGTGGGAAACGGCGAATGTTGGCGGGAGCTTTTGGAGAACAACGACCGGATGGACTGGAGCGAGGAAGACTCATGAACCTCCACTATGGGAAGCTGACAAGAGTTACCGGGGTTCTGGTCATGGCGGCCGCCGGGGTGATCGGGACCTCGCGGCCACCGATCGCGCGAGGGGACGAGCCGGGTTCGTCTCCGGCCGATGCGAACGCCGTCGCCAAGCGCTGGTTCGAGGACGCGAAATTCGGCCTGTTCGTGCACTGGGGGGTCTACTCGCTGCTGGGCAAGGGCGAGTGGGTGATGAACAACGACAAGCTGCCGATCAGCGAGTACCAGAAGCTGCCGCCGCGGTTTAACCCTGTCAAGTTCGATGCCGAAGATTGGGTCAGGCTCGTCAAGGCCGCCGGCATGAAGTACATCACGATCACGAGCAAGCACCACGACGGCTTCTGCATGTACGACAGCAGCCTCACTGCCTATGACATTGTCGATGCCACACCCTACGGCAAAGATCCGATGAAGGCGCTCGCGAGTGCCTGCCACCGGCAGGGCATCAAGCTGTTTTTTTACTATTCGCTGCTCGACTGGCACCATCCCGATTACTTTCCCCGAGGGAAAACGGGACAGACAGCCGGAAGGGAAGAGAAGGGCGACTGGAGGACGTACGTCGCCTATTACCAGGGTCAAGTTCGCGAACTCTGCACAAACTACGGCGAGATCGGCGGCATCTGGTTCGACGGCTGGTGGGACCGACCCGATGCCGACTGGGATCTGGCCGGGACCTACCGGATCATTCACGAGCTTCAACCCGGGGCGCTGGTCGGCAACAATCACCACGTCGCCCCGTTTCCCGGAGAGGATTTCCAGATGTTCGAGCAGGACCTGCCGGGAGAGAACTCGGCCGGTTTCAACAAGGCGGGGGTCACCACACAGGTTCCGCTGGAAACCTGCCTGACGATGAACCAATCTTGGGGTTACAACGCCCGAGACACCAAATACAAATCCCCCGAACAGGTCATCCATGCCCTGCTGGGAGCCGCTGGACGTGGTGCAAACCTGTTGCTCAACGTTGGGCCGCGGCCAGACGGGACAATCGGGCCCGAATTTACCGAGCGGCTGATGGCCGTCGGCAAGTGGTTGGAAGCCAATGGCAAGACAGTTTACGGCACGCGCCGGGGACCGATCGCTCCGCAGCCTTGGGGCGTCTCGACGCTCAGGTCTTCCGAGCCGATGGATGTTTATCTGCACATTCTGAAGCCCGCCGACACGATTCAATTGCCTGGCACGGTGGGTTCGTTCACGCCCTTTGTTTTCGGCAAGACCAGCCCGTTGAAACTCGTCCAGAAAGGTGAAGCCTTGGAGTTGACGCTGCCCGAAAATGCTCGCACCCCCATCGACACGATCATCGTCCTGAGTCCGCTGGGCGACGGTCAACAAAGCCCGGCACGACGACGATGAGCACCGAGTCGCCGCTAACACAAAACGATGCCAATTCGCCGTCTCGTCGCATCGACTGGCTGAGCGTCTTGCTGGCCGCGGTGACACTGGTACTTGTCGGAGGGACTGCCTGGCTCCGGTTCGGCCCGCCGTCCCGGCCCGAGCCGCTGGCCGTTGGACAGTCGCTCCCTCCGCTCCGGCTCCAGGATCTCGAGACCGCGGAACCTCGGCTTGTGCTCGGATCAAAAGGGAAGGTGACGTGGATCGTCTTCTGGTCGGCGGACTCACCATCCGGCAGTTCCGCGCTGGCGAATTTTGAGTCTGCCTGGAAGCGTCTGAAATTGCACGGACGGCTCACCATGGTGTCCGCGGCGATCAATTCCGAGCAGCCCGAACGTGTCCGATCGACTTTGGCGGAGGTCCATGCGACGGTGCCGTCGTACATCGCCGGTCGTGAAACACTCAAGCGTTTCGGAGTTGGCCTGGCCGACCCTCCGCTCCATCTGCTTGTCGACGGTGAAGGAAAGATCGCCGCTCTCGTCCGGGGCGGAAGCCAGGAGATAATCAACCGCCTTGCGTCGCAGGTCCTGCGCTGGCTCGAGGAGATCGATCCGCTGGGAAGCACACGCTTCGCCCGAATCAATGGATAGGGTCTCGCGCGCTCTTGGACTGGGACGCCGGGTTCAGGGACAAACCCTTGAGACCTCGCCCGCCCGCGGTTAGTGTTGAGTTTGAGCACACGCTTGCTCTCTTCATTTTTTTGAATGAATGCACCTGGGCCAAGACGGCGCGTGGTGCTGGTGCGGCTTTCCTGGCGAGCTTGACTGTTCCCGGCGAACAATGTCGCGCTGCTGCACGTGTCCTCGCTGAATCAAACTGTTGAACGTTAGTTACTCGACGGGAGTTGCGAATGTCCTCGTTAGCGTCTGCCTCGACACCCTCTCAAAGTCCACGTCAAATCCGCCGCGTCGGCATCCTCTTTGCCGGCGGCCCCGCGCCCGCGGCCAATGCGGTGATCTCCACAGCCGCATCGGCGTTTCTGCGTCACGGCATCGAGGTCTTCGGCTTACTTAACGGCTATGCTCATCTGGTCGAGTTCGGACCCGATCACCCCATGCAGGCGGGGCGCGACTACGTTGTCCTGGACCAGAAGGCGCTCAGGCGGTCAAGAAACACCCGCGGCATCATGATCGGAACAGCCCGCACGAATCCGGGCAAGGACGTGTCGCATCCCAGTCATTTGAGCGACCCGAAGCGTACCGAACCTCTGCGGACTGTGCACCAGGCCCTCACTTCGATGGGAGTGGATGCTCTGATCTCGATTGGTGGTGACGATACGCTCAAGACCGCCAACAAGTTCAAGATGTTTCAGGACTACCTGCCCGCCGACCATCGGCGGATTGCAGTGGTCCATGTTCCCAAGACCATCGATAACGATTACCGGGGAATCGACTTTACCTTCGGCTACTTCACGGCCGTCGAGACCCTGGCGGGCGAGATTCGCAATCTGCTGGCCGATGCCGAGGCGACGCGTGGTTACTTCATCGCCGAGTGCATGGGCCGCAGCGCCGGGTGGCTGGCTTACGGTGCCGCGATCGCTGGCGAAGCCAGCCTGGCTCTGAGCGTCGAGGACATTGTCAAGGAACTCAGCACCGAGGAAACCTTGACCGATCCCAAGACCGGGGTGACCAGCAACCGCAAGATCATGGATATCGACAAGGTCGTCGATCTGATCGTCAAGGCCATGCTGGCCCGCGAAGCGGAAGGAAAGCAGTTCGGCGTGATCGTGATCGCCGAAGGCATGGCCCAGTTCCTGCCGGCCAGCTATCTCGAAGGCGTCAAGTTTGACGAGCATGGCCATATTTCGCTTGCCCAGACCAACCTGGCTCGCACCATGGTCAAGGCCGTCGAGGCCGAGTACAAGAAGCGGACGGGAAAGACCAAGCGGATCACCGGTTTGCAGCTAGGCTACGAGGCGCCTGTGCCCTGCCCCACGCCTTTGATGTTATCCTCGGCAGCCAGCTCGGTGTCGGCGCCTATCGGGCGCTGGTGGAAAACCAGCTCGACGGCGTGCTGATCTCCTGCTCGGGACAGCTCAATCTGTCGTACGTGCCGTTCAACACCCTCGTCGATCCGGATACCTTGGTGACAGTCGTCCGCTTCATTCAGACCGGCTCGGATTTCCACCGGCTGGCTCGATTCCTGGAGAATTATCCGCACGACTGAATCCCAGGCGGTTGGCGGCTGACATGGCGCGGTCCCTCGGGTGAATTTACTTTCCAAAGGATGCTCCATACGGTCACCACATCCGCGATGGTCCGTCGCGGCTTGGGACCACCAAGAGTTCGCCGAGTTCTTGCGAATCTTGTTCCCCGGCACCAATCCGCCAGAGGATCGCCGCCTTGTGCTCGAGCAGAGCATCGGGCAGCGTACTTGTGGTGAAGCGGTAGGCGAAGATTCCGAGAAGGGCCGCCAGCGCAAGCGTTGCGAGCCCCAGCAGGGCGGCCCATTGTGAAGGTGCCGCCGGACGAGCGTACTCCGGCTCGACTCCTGCCTGGATCATCCGATCGTAAAGATGAGGATGGGTCATTCGTTTCGACCTGAACACCGCGGGTACCAGGTTCGTCCGGTAAAGTTTTTCAAGTGCTCGGGCATAAACCCCCGGTGACTCTTGCGATTGGGCGGCCTGCGCATCGGCGCGGTGTTCCATCTTCAGGCTGAGTCGGTTGAAGAGCACGGTTCCCAGTAAGAAAATGATCACCGCGCTGTAGACGCCCACAAAGACAGCCATGGGACCGAAACTGCCCGGCAGCGGCCGCGCCGAGGCTACAAGAATCGCTGCGCATACTCCAATCAGGAATACGCGTGCGGCACGGGCCCAGACTACAAGGCGAGGCTCTCGCAGATGAGCCAGTTCGTGGGTGCAGACCGTGGCAATCTCTTCATCATCGAGCACCGCCATACTGGCGTCCGTCATGCCCACCATTCGCTGGAGGGGGAATGCGAAGGCGTTTGCCATGGGTAACCCCATCTCCACAACCTCTCGCGGGATCGTTCCGGAGTTTCCGGAAGCCCGTTGAACGATCGTGCGCAGGCGTTCCGAGGCCGGACGGATAATGCCCAGAGAGCGCATCAGACCGAGCCGCCCCCACGCGAGATAGGAGCCCAAGCTGACTGCGACCGCGACGAGGATCATGATCGCGGTCGAGTTCAACTGGTCGGGGAGAATGAAATCCAGGACAACTGTACCCAGAAATATGGGGGCGATAACCAGTAACCACGAGATCCTTGCTCCACGCGCGGCCATTGGTGTCAATGAATAGGCAGGGTTCAACCGGCTTTCGCGGCGGATGGCCGTCTGAAGTACACCCCAGATGGCGACCACGCTGGCAGTGGCCATCAACACGACGGGAGAAAGAATCTGAAGCCGGTATTGCGGCCGCGCAAACGCAACAATCGCCCCGCCTCCCATGACGATCATTGCAATGCCCGACATCCGCCGCGATGGCCAGGCACGCCGCGCCCGCTCACTCCAGCTATCTCCGCGGTATCTCCAGAGGGGCCAGGATGCCACGGCAATCGCCAGCCAGCTCCCCAACCTCGCAATGATGTAGATTGTCGCCAGGGCCGCGACCGTCCCGCCCCAGGCGTATGGACTCCAACGGATGGAATTCCGAATCGCTTCAAGTTGATCGGGCTGCATCGGTAAGAAGCACCTCGATTTTGAGCGTCACGCGGCCGTGCGGGTCAAGCGGCAACGGAGTCATTTTGCCATCACCCACCGAGCCAGTTCAACAAAGCTGGGCGGCTTGCCTTGCATCAGCAGACCGGTGCGGAAAATCTTGCCCGCGGCCCAGACGATGGCCATCGCGGTCAGGGTAGTAAGGACCACCGACAGCACCGCTTGCCAGGCCGGTGGAGCGGGTCGCAGGGCCAGACGCATGAGCATAAGAAACGGGCTGGCCGGCGGAAAGAGCGACATCCCCACCGAGAGCGGACTGGCCGGGTTCTTGAGCACGGCCGTCCAGACGAAGACGGGAATCATCGACAGCAGCATAACGGGCATCATCAGCGACTGGGCGTCCTTGAGCTCGCTGCACGCCGAGCCCACGGCCATGTAGAGCGAGCCGTAAAGCAGTATCGCCAGAAAGAGGAACAGCACCAAAGTGGCGATCAGCCCCGGCGAAAGGACATTGGCATAGCCGTGGTAGGCCAGGACGGCAAAGCCGCCCCCGAGATAGAGCGCGGCCAGCACCATCGCGATACCCGCATTGCCCAGCAGCTTGCCCATCATCAGCTCAAACGGCGTGACCGAGCCCAGCAAGACCTCGCTGATCCGGCTCATCTTCTCCTCGATCACGCTGTTGAGCAACTGCGGGGCGCTGGTCATGATCACGAAGAACATGATGAACATAAGTGCCGCCGGAACCAGTTCGGTTCGAACCCGATCGACCTTCTCGGCCGACTTGACACCCGCGGCGGATCCCGCCTCGGAGCTCCGTTCCACGAGACCCAGGTTCTCGATCTCGACCGGCTTGCTGAGTCGCTCAGCCAGCGCCTGGTCGAGCCCCGCGGAGCGGAACCGGCGGGCACGAACGACTCCGTTGACCACCTGGATCAGCCAGTTGCGGATGGTGTCGTCGTTGGGGTTGTTGGAATGGTACTGAAGAGCGCCTGACGTCGGGTCGGCGGCCGCCGGTTCGATCACGCCGGCAGGGATCTCGACGTAGGCATCAAGGTCGCCGCGGTGGACGCGGTCGGCAAGCTCGAGAGCCAGCGACGGATCGGCGGAGCGGGCCGCCGATGGGGACGGCTCGGGCTCCATCCTGGGCCGGGCGTTCTTACCCCGGGCCTCGGGCAGCATGGCGTTATGTGCCTGGGCCGCCTGCTCGATGGCGGGGTAAAGCACACCGCTGTGGTCGATGACCACGAACTTCCGCGGCTTGGTGTCCACTCGCTCGGCCACGAAGACCTGGAGCAGGATCGACAGCCCCATGATCACCGGCAGGAGCAGCAGCCCGATGATGAACGACTTGGTGCGGATCGCCGACCCGAACTCGGTCGTGGCGACGACGTAGATCTTGTAAATGTCAGATTTCATGGGAGTTCTTCTTGGATTCGGGGGAGTGGTCGGGGGCGGCAATCCGGACGAAGATGTCGTGCAGCGAGGGCCGGGCGATCTCGAACTGGTAGATTCGAGTCCGGGCCGCGAGGGCGGGCAGCATCCCCTGGGGATCACCGCGCCAGCGAACCTCCTGAAGGTTGCCAAGGTCGTTGATTTCGTCCACGCCGTCGAGTCCCTCCAGGGCGTTCATGCCGCCTTCCGTCCGCACCCGGATCGTGTCGTAGCCGTAGATCGACTGGATCTGGTCGAGCGTGCCGTCGAGCACCTTGCGACCCTTGAAGATCATGAAGATCCGATCGCATAGCCGCTCGGCGACCGACATGTCGTGGGTGGAGAAGACGACCGTGGTCCCCGCCCGCTTCAGGTCGAGCACGGCGTCCTTGAGCACCTCGGCATTGACCGGATCGAGGCCCGTGAAGGGCTCGTCGAGGATGAGCAGGTCGGGACGGTTGAGCACCGTCGCGACGAACTGGACCTTCTGGGCCATGCCCTTGGAGAGGGCGTCAACCTTCTTGTCGATCCAGTCGGACAACCCCATCCTCTCGAGCCAACGGTCAATCGACTGGTCAAGTTCGGGCTGGCGCGCGCCCTTGAGCGAACCGAAGTAGCGCAGCAACCGGCGCACGCTCATTCGTTTGTAAAGCCCGCGCTCCTCGGGAAGATAGCTCACCCGATCGTGCGCGGCCCGGGTATCGCGCAGGCCCAGGACCTCAACCTCTCCCTGATCAGGCAACAGGATGTGCATGATCATACGAAGAGTCGTGGATTTTCCCGAGCCGTTGGGGCCGATGAACCCGTAGAGCGAGCCGCTTGGAACCTTCAGGTCGAGGTTATCCACCGCCACGACGTTACCGAACCGCTTGGTGACACCCTCGATCGCAATCGCAGTGCTCATAACAAAATGCCTATGGAGAATACAGAAACGCGGTTCATCTGCCCGCGTGGTAGGCCGGCTGTTTTCGTCAGTGGATTCGCTCGGCATTGCCGATTATTGCATGCTGGCGGGGTGGAGGGAATGCTGTCGGGTTCACCGAGTAGCAGTTGATCGAGCAGTTTCGGAAGGATTCGGACGACCGACAGCAGTTCACCGTCGATGGTGAAGCAAAGCGTGAGGAGTTTGGCGACCACTGCATCGGGCCGGCTCCGGCAGTATGTTTCGCGGGCCGAGCGCGAGTTGGCTCGGACCACTATTGTCACGACGACGCCGCAACAACAGGACAATGCGACTTGGCGCGTCGAGTCTGCACAGGTTCTGATGTGGGTGATTGGGTTGATTTCGCGTCTCCCGCCCTACGACGCGCAGGCCAGCCATGACTCGTTGAAACGTTCGGAGATGGAGGAGCGGAGGGGTGGACGGGGTAATCAGCTACCTGAACACCGACCTTGACCTCACGTCAGCCGACGACCTGACGGCGCCCGCCGCCGCGTTCAGAACCGCCGGCGTCCCGCCCCTGCACGTGACGCTCGGTGAGGACGGCTTGTGGTACGCTGGCTTCGAGACGGTCGAGCAGCACGCCGAGCCGGAGTCGAACATTGCCGCCGTGCTCGCCGTCGTCGAGTCACTAGCCCCGCCGCTGCGGGTCGTCTGGACAGGCTGCACGCGGCGGGAGTTCAACGTCGGGTACGATTGCGGTCTGGAGCCGTGGGCGTTCAACCAGGGACTGTCGGCCGAGCTGCTGGGGCGGATGGCCGCGGCGGGCACCTCCCTGAGGGTCACGCTCTATCCGGACCGCGAGCAAGGCACGCCGAACCATCCGCTGCAGCGGACCGGGGACGAGACTGTCGTTTCTGGGAGTGTGTAGCCCCCTCACGCGGCCCCGGCTGCTGAGCGAGATCGTTCGCCAGGGCCCGTGCGCTCAAGCGATTGACTGGAACTGCGACCACGCACTGTTGCTGTGCTATACCTTGCGCGGCCAGGTATGTGATAGCGTCGAAGTCTTTGGGTGAGCCTCATGCTTCAGTCAGGTGGCGTGGAGTCTTTCACGACCCTGCTTCTTCACTCGAATATGATCGCATGCACACTATTCACCGCTGGCCCAGCCCGGAATCTGGACGTTTGTCTGCTGAATAGCCCGTAGCCTAGACAAACCTAGACATTTTACCGTCCAGGGGTTCAGCATGATCGGCCCTCGCCCGGATCACTTCTGCTGCCTGGAAGTGCAACCCACAACCCACCGAACAGCTTTACCGACAGGGCTCGGCGTCCAGCCCGATTCCGGGAATCTCGAATGTGTCGATGACTACCGCTCGGAGTATAACTTGCTTCGGCCAGGTCGACCGTTGCCATTCTCCCCGATTAACCCGTGTCTCTTTCGATCGCCATTTTGGAGACCTCGAGACCCAAGCTCATGGCAGCCCGGGAAACAAGGCGGTGAGGAGAGGTCGTGCTGGTGATCGGTTCGGGTGAAAACGGCCTAAAATGCACTCGCGATTGCGTGGTCGGAAAAGACCCAACTCACGACCTTTTCGGAATTGGCTTTCAATTCTGCCGTATTCTAAGATAGAAGTTCTTATGGCTTCGTATTTGGCAATTCATTCGTGTGAGCACGCTCGCGTATCGACCCGGGCGAGAAGTGAAACGCGGAGATTGTCCTTTGCCGCTGCCGGCAACCCGTGGTGAACGGCAGGCAAGGAGCGGTCGGTAAAGCGCAGGGAGCAAGCGGGAGAGGTGCGAAAAGTGCGGAACGAAGCCAAATTCAGATTCGCCATTAACTGTTTCTCTGTAGAGAGTTAACCTCGATGACTTCGATCTTGTTGATGGGAAAACGAACCCGATTCGGGGGGATGAGGCTGGTCGGTTACGGGACGGATCATGCTGGAATCAGGCGGAGAGGCGCCCTTGGCCGACTGGGGATCGGGTGAGCCGGAGTGACGGGGAATTGAACGGGCAGCTCCCGACTTTTTTGCAGAACGAACCCAATTTTCGGGTGCAACTCGATATCTAGCCACAGTTAGCGTCCGATGGCTTTGTTCGTCGACTGGCAATCGAACCCAAGTGCGGGCATTTCCACTCGGGTGCGTCGCCGGGACTCGTGGCACACTGGATCGGAGCAGGAAACCGCCTGGGTATTGGGCCGAAATGGACAGTCAACCAATGGCACCCGAACTGCGTTTCCAGTTATAACATCAGTTCGGCCCGGAATTGCACGGGGCCGAATGCGACTGCCGGTCGCCCCGGCGAGCTGGGTTTTTGGGCACAGAATTGCTGACTGATCGGGATTCCATTCAAAGCGGGGTTTCGAATTGTCCAAGGCCTTCACCCTTTTCTTCGACGTCGGCGGCGTGCTTTTGAGCAACGCCTGGGACACGGCGGCCCGTGATCGGGTCGTCGAGGCTCTCGGCCTCGACGCTCGCGATTTTCATACGCGCCACGGCATGGTGAAAACGGCCTTCGAGACCGGCCGGCTCAGTCTCGACTCGTACATCGAGAAAACCGTCTTCCACACCCGGCGGTCCTTCACTCCGGATGATTTCAAGGCACTCATGTTCCAGCAGTCGCGTCTACTAGGCGACACACTGGAGTGGGTTCGAGCGCTCGCGGCGACAGGACGGTTCCGGCTGTTCACCCTTAACAACGAGTCGCGCGAGCTGCACGAGTATCGCGTGCGCACTTTCGGACTTTGCTCCATCTTCGAATCGTTTCTGGCCTCCTGCTACCTCGGCCAGGTCAAGCCGGACGAGGATATCTACCGCAATGCCCTGGGGATTGCCGGCTGCGACGCTCGCGAGGGCATTTTTATCGATGACCGGTCCGTCAATGTGGAAACCGCATTGAAGCTCGATTTCCGGGCAATCCGGTTCGAAAATCTCGAGCAGCTTCGCGCGGCGCTAGTCGAGTTCGGGATCGGGACATAAGAAGCAGCCCGCGGCCGCCGATCGGTGCCGTTTCGAGACAAACAATCGAACACTCAAAAACGTGAAGAGTCTTGTCCACTGTTTCCCCGGTCCGATTTCGATCGGAAACCGTGGTCCTTATGAACCTCAGGGAGTCGACAACCCGATGGCCTCCGAACGGAATGTAAAGCAGCCGGTCTCCTCAGCAAAAGACCCGCTGGATACGCTCGCGATCAACACCATTCGCACGCTCTCCATGGACGCGGTCCAGCAAGCAAATTCGGGACATCCCGGAACACCGATGGCTCTGGCCCCGGTGGCCTACCTCCTCTGGCAGAACCATCTGCGTTTCGATCCCGATGATCCGGTCTGGCCCAACCGCGACCGGTTCGTGCTTTCGGCGGGGCATGCTTCGATGCTGCTCTATTCGCTCCTGCACCTGACCGGCGTCAAGTCGGTGAACGAGAACTACGAGGTGCTCGGCACGCCGTCGGTCTCGCTCGACGACATCAAGAAATTTCGGCAACTCCACAGCAAGTGCCCCGGGCATCCTGAATACCGCCTTACCTCGGGGGTCGAGACGACGACCGGCCCGCTGGGTCAAGGCGTTTCCAACTCGGTCGGCATGGCCATCGCCGAGCGCTGGTTGGCCGCCCACTTCAACCAGCCCGGCTTCGAGGACCTGATCGACTTCCACGTCTATGCCATTTGCAGCGACGGCGACATGATGGAGGGCATCTCGCACGAGGCCGCCTCGATCGCCGGTCACCTCAAGTTGTCCAACCTCTGCTGGGTGTACGACAACAACCGGATCACGATCGAAGGCAAGACAAAGCTCGCCTTCAGTGAAGACGTGGCCGAGCGGTTCATGGGCTACGGCTGGAATGTGACCAGGGTGAGCGATGCCAACGACCTGGACCTGCTGGAACGCGCCTATGACACCTTCCTCGAGACCAATGACCGGCCCACCTTGATCATCGTTGACAGCCACATCGCCTGGGGCTCTCCCCACAAGCAAGACACCCATGGCGCCCACGGCGAGCCCCTGGGCGAGGACGAGGTCCGCCTCACCAAGAAGTTCTACGGCTGGCCCGAAGACGCGAAATTCCTCGTTCCCGACGGCGTCTACGATCATTTCAAGAAGGGGATCGGTCGTCGCGGCAAGGAATTACGCGACGCCTGGTTCGCCCGGTTGGAGCAGTACAAGGCCAGGTACCCGCAGCTTGCCCTGAATCTCTATCAGATCCAGCATCGTCAACTACCCGACGGTTGGGACAAGAATTTGCCCACGTATCCGGCCGATCCCAAGGGCGTTGCCTCGCGCGCCTCGTCGGGCGAGGTTCTCAATGCCCTGGCCAAGAACATCCCCTGGCTGATCGGCGGTGCCGCCGACCTGGCCCCCTCGACAAAAACGCGGCTGACCTTCGAGGGAGCCGGCGACTTCGAGGCCGGTAGCTACGGTGGGCGGAACTTCCATTTCGGCATCCGTGAGCACGCGATGGGGGCGATTCTCAACGGCATGTCCACGGTCAAGGTCCGGCCCTTCGGCAGCGGCTTCCTGATCTTCAGCGACTACGGCCGAGCACCCATCCGCCTGGCATCGATCATGGAGCTGCCGGTCATCTACGCCTTCACGCACGATTCGATCGGCGTGGGCGAGGACGGACCGACCCACCAACCGATCGAGCAACTTCCTTCGCTCCGCGCGATACCCGGCCTGCTGGTGATCCGACCCTCCGACGCCAACGAGGTTGTCGAAGCCTGGAAGCTTATCGCACAGCTTCGTCACCAGCCCGCGGCGCTCATCCTGTCGCGTCAGAACCTACCCACCCTCGATCGCGCCAATTACGCCTCCGCCGCCGGGCTGGCGCAGGGGGCTTACATTCTCGCCGACACTGCCGATGGCAAGCCCGACGTGATCCTGATGGGCACCGGCAGCGAGATTTCCCTCTGTGTAGGCGCCCACGAGATGCTCACGCAGGAAGGCATCAAGTCGCGCGTGGTGAGCATGCCTTGCTGGGAGCTCTTTGACGACCAGGATGGGGCTTACCGCGATCACGTCCTGCCGCCCAGCGTGAAGGCCCGTGTGTCAGTCGAGCAGGCCTCGACCTTCGGCTGGACCAAGTACGTGGGCGACCACGGCACCAGTATCGGCATGCGCACCTTCGGCGCCTCGGCACCGCTCAAGGATCTGCTCAAGGAATTCGGCTTCACCGTGGACCGTGTCGCCCAAGCGGCTCGGGATCAGTTGAAGAAAGGGGCTCGCTAGATCGACCCGCGAATCGACGACAGGTTTGCCCCGTTGTGCCTTGTCTACTGAAAAGGGTTAGAATGAATCCTGTTGCGGCTCAACGAGACTCCGGCATCCTGGAGGCCAGCCCGATGGCCGTCTCCGCACCACCGCTCGAGAATGGCGACCGCCTGACCCGCGCCGAGTTCGAGCGACGGTATGAGGCGATGCCAAATGTGAAAAAGGCCGAGCTGATCGAAGGAGTCGTCTACATGCCTTCGCCAGTCCGACATAGGTACCACGGCAGACAGCACTCCCACCTTGGCTTCTGGCTTTGCGCCTACGAGAGCGGTACACCCCATGTCGAAGTGAGCGATAACAGCACGGTGCGTCTCGACCAGAGCAACGAGCCTCAACCTGACTCTCTCCTCTTCATTCAACCGGAATATGGAGGTCAGGTCCGAATCGGGGAGGATGGCTACATCGAAGGCGCGCCTGAATTGGTCGGCGAAGTCACTTCCTCCAGCGCCAGTTACGACCTGGGCGACAAGTTCCTGGCATACCGGCGAAGCGGCATCCGCGAGTACGTCGTCTGGAGGGTGCTCGACCAGGAGGTTGACTGGTTCGTGAACCATGGAGATCAATTCGAGCGTCTATCCCCAACGCTTGACGGTATTGTTCAGAGCAAGGTATTTCCCGGTCTATGGCTCAATTCGCGCGCACTGATCGGCGGCGATTTAACCGCGGTACTCGTCACTGTCCAGCAAGGTCTAAATTCCCCTGAGCATTCGGACTTTGTGGCGCGACTGAAACAAGCCCGCAAGATCTGACCTCTTTCATGTTTTTTTCGACCGGTGTCGCCCGTGCGACGAAAGCCGCCAGAAACGTTCGCCGGACCAGAATCTCGTACGCGGCCAGCATCAGGCTCATCGTGATGGCCAGAACCAGCGATAGCTTGATCAGGGCCGGAGCCTGGAGTGGCGCCAGCAAGATCGGGGTCCAGATCATCAGCGGGAAGTGAACCAGGTAAAGCCAGTAGGACGCGTCGGCCAGGTAGCGAAGGACGCGATTCGGGCTGCTGAGACCGCGCAGGAAAAGCCCCGTGACCCCCAGCACCAGAAGCCAGATGACGATCGAGGAAGTGACCGCCAGCAGGAACTGAGCCAGTAAGCCCATCGGCCAGGCCCAGAATGGTGGCAGGCCCAGGCCGGCGGGCGAGCCTGCCGTGAGACTCGTTTCTGCTCCGGGCGGCAAGGGTCCGAATGATCCCGGCGGCACGACCAGCGAGCGAAATCGGAGGATCAGGCCACACAGCGGCAGGAGCAAGACGGCCAGGGCGATGTCGCGCCGCGCGTGGCTGACCAGCGCCGGCAAGAGATCCACCTGCTTGAAGAGAACCCAGCCCACCGCGAAAAAGAACCCGTGGGCGACCAGCGAAACCGGTTCGGGTACGAACGAGAGGGGTGTCGGAATCACGCCCATGGGTGCCGCGAGCAACGGAAAAGCCGTCAGACTCGCAAGCCAGAGTGGCCGCCATGCCGAACGCAGCAGGCCGCGACACCGCGCGGAAACCCTGGCGCGCGCCGGGTCGCTCAATCTGCTTGCCCACCCCACGATCGGCACGGCTAGAAGATAATAGATTAGTAGATATTCCAGAAACCATAAGTGAATCGGGTACGCCTCTGCATAAAGGCCGGCCGTGCGCAAGACACGGGCCGCGGCGACCAGCGGCGACGGTTCGTGACGGGCCAAGGCGTCGGCGTAGACAAAGCCGGCCCGGGCCAGGGGAAACGTCAGTACCCAGCCGACCACGAAGGGCACAAGAATTCGCCGGGCACGGTCGGCCAGCAGGCCGCGACCGCCTCGTCGCTGATAAATCAGCGCGGCGAAGAAGCCGGCGACCATGAAGAAAACCGGCATCCGGAAAAGCCCCGAGGCCGCCATGATCAGATCACAGAAATAGCTCGAACCGGCATCTTTGTAGGGCCAGATCGCGCTCCGCGGCATGTGGCTGTACGAGAGCCCGGCATGCAGCACGATGCCCAGCAACATCATGGCCGCACGCAAATTGTCCAGGGCGTGAAACCGCCCGGTGCCCTGGAACGCAAGACCCCGGCGAACCGGCACACTGGGCTTGGTGGAGATGGTCACCGGCGGCATCCCTCAGACCGCTAGCCTCTTTCGAGATCACTCTTCGTGGCTACACGGAAGCAAGAACGATTCCATTTCCTTGTACTTCGGAACCGCTGGAAAGAGCAACAGTTCGGAAAACCAGCCGGATCGCGCATCCGTTCCAGTGCAGTTCACGCCTTTGTCTTGGGGCGAGCCCAAGAACACGCTTTCGGGACCTGGTCAAAGCTAGACCTTGGGCCACGGAAGACTGGTCGTCATAGTTTCGGAGGGGGGGATCATGATGCTCAGAAGGCGAGTTCGGGTCATCCATGGAGGATCGCTTGGCATTCTTGGGCTAGGTCTGGTTTGCTTGATCGGAACCAGCCTGATCAGTAGGACGTCATCGCAGGCGTCGCCTTCGCCGTACGTAGAGGGGGACGAAGTTGTGGTATTGCCATCGCTGACGGACACGTCGCCCGACCTGGTGATTCATGAGTGGGGGACGTTCCTCGGGATGAGCGGATCGGATGGTTCATCGCTCGATGGCATGTATCACGAGGAGCACGCGCTGCCGGCCTTCGTTCATTCGCGAAGCCGCGACCAGTTGCGTCTACCTGGCAGCCTTATCAAGGGGGAGACGCCGGTCATCTACTTCTACACCGACCGGCGGCAGTCGGTTCGACTCGGGGTCAGCTTCCCCCGCGGCGTGTGGACCCAGTGGTATCCGCAGGCTGTGAAGGTCGAGCCTTCGCTGCTCCAGAACGCCGAATCGCCCGGGCACCCGGCCATCGGTCACATCTGCTGGCATGCGGACATCCTCCCCGCCGCACTGGTCGAGCAATTGCGGAATACGAAGAACGGCGCCGGGGCCTCGCTACCCGCGACAAGCTCCGGGGCACTCTGGAATCATGCCAGAAATGTCGATGCGGCTTACGTACGGACTGTGAATGGTGCCCGGACACCCCCCGCCAACGAGTACGAACGATTCCTGTTTTACAGAGGTCTGGGCGAGGCGCGCCTGCCACTCCGCCTCGAGTCGCGGCAGGGCGGAACATTGTCTGCCGATCGGGAGCCGACCATTGGCGAAGGTATCCGTCATGCCTTCGTGCTCCGGATCGAGAACGGCCGAGGGACCTATCGCTACGTGCCGCTGCTTCGACCGGGAGACAGTGTCTCGAGCGTGATTCCCCCCATGAACGATGCCAGGCCGCTCGCGGAGTTGACAACGTCCATCGCCTCGGAGCTGGCCAGCCGCCTTGAAGCCTCGGGGCTCTATGCCAAGGAAGCGCGGGCGATGGTCAATACCTGGACCTCCAGCTATTTTCACACCGAGGGGATTCGCGTTCTTTGCGTTCTTCCCCAGACCTGGACCGATCACTTCATCCCGATGAAAGTGGTTCCCCAGCCCAGGCAGGTGGTCCGGGTGATGGTGGGACGAATCGAGCTGCTGACTCCTGAACGGGAGCGACAGGCCGAGCTCGCGGTGCGTTCCCTGGCCGACCCCGACGGTCAGCGGCGCATGCAGGCGTATGCCTTCCTGAGAGACCAGGGGCGGTACGTCGAGCCCATCATCCGCCGCGTGCAGAAGACCACCAACGACGAGAGCATGCGTGTTCTCTGCCGGCGGCTGCTCATGACCGATCTCGTCACCGAGCTGCGGGCGGCGATCCACGACGCGAACGATGGCACCCCGCTGAATATCGACCCCCGGCTGTTGCGGGCCCATTCCGCCCGCTTGCTGCGTGACATCGGTCTCGAGAAGGAGGCCAGAAGCGAAGGCACGGCAATCCTCAACGACCTGGCGCAAGCTCGGGCCCGCGTGGACACGAGCCCTGCAAATTCAGCGATGGCTCAGATCCAGAGGGATATCAAGGCTGCCGCGCTTGAAGCCAGCGGTATCGATCGGTCGGCGGCCGCCGTCTACGCCGACTGTATCGAGATTCAACTGAAGTCATGTGGAAGGTTTGACGCAAATGTCGTCGCCTGGCTCCGTGATTGGTGGGTCGGGCGCGGCTACGGACGATGCCTGGTGCGCTCAGGCGAATCCGAACGGACAATCGCCGGGCTCCAGGCCAGACTTCAGTCGGACGCACGCGATCCGTCGAGTCTGGAAAGCCGGCTGTTCCGCGCTCGTCTCGCCTTCATTCACGAGGCTCGAGGTGAGCAAAACCTGGCTGACCGGGCGTGGCAGCAATTTCTTGCGGCTGATCCTCAGGCAATCGTGAACCCAGGCGGGACGAAGATTGTTGCAAGCTCCGGCTCGAAATGACCATCTGTGATTCTACGGCCGTTTGGCAGTAGGATGAATTCATGGCTGGCAGGAGCGGGTTCTCCTCCCGCTCTTGCAATTGCACTATCGACCACCCTTCAGATCGTCGAAGCGATGACCACATCACCAATGCCCCTATCGGCTGAGGATCTGGAGCGATTCCGCGCTTACCTGGCCCTTCTTGCCCGCCTCCAGATCGCCCCCGGCCTGCGCGACAGAGTTGACCTCTCTGGGATCGTTCAGCAAACTTTGCTGGAAGCCTTTCAGGACGTCACTCGCGCGCCCAGAGTACGCACCGATGTGGAGATTGCGGCCTGGCTCCGGTCAATCCTCGGCCATAACCTGGCCGATGGATTGAGGAAGCTGGCGACACACAAACGGAATGTGTGGCGGGACCGCTCGCTCACCGCCGCCCTTGAAGAGTCGGCCTCGCGGCTGGGCAACTGGCTGGCGACCCACGAATCCTCTCCCAGTCAGAAGATGATACGCAAGGAGCAGATGGTCCGGATCGCCGGAGCGATGGCACAGCTTCCAGAGAATCAGTGCCGGGCGATCGAACTGCATCATCTCAAGGGGTGGACCCTCGCTGAAATCGCTCGTGATCTGGATACGACCAAGGCTGCCGTGGCTGGCCTGCTTCACCGTGGGCTGAAGGCGTTGAGAGCTGGGCTCGAAGAACCCTGACGCCGAACTGCCTCCGAGCAGACGCGTGAAGTCGAGCCGCCCGGGGCACCTCAAAATTGAAAACGAGGCCATGTCATGTCGAGCATTCCGGCCCATCTGTCCAGCAATGACTCAGCCCGCGAGCAGCGTCTCCACGAAGTGATTGCCGCCTATCTCGAGTCGATCGAGAGAGGCGATACCGCCGATCGGGATCTGCTATTGAAACGTGAACCTGAGCTCGCCGATGAGCTCGCCGCCTTCTTCGCCAACCAGGACCACCTGGATCGTCTTGCTGGCCCGCCCCAGCGCGCGGCCTTGAAGCGCCGATCGGCAACGAGTCCGGACCCGATCATGAACGCGAGGAGCCTTTGCCCACGATCTTGCCGTACCCCACCGCGCCAGATCCGGACGCCGGCCCGAGCCGCCAGCCTGTTCGCTACTTCGGAGATTACGAGCTACTGCAAGTGATCGCCCAGGGGGGCATGGGCATCGTTTACAGTGCCAGGCAGATCAGCCTGAACCGGGTTCTCGCGCTGAAGATGGTACGAGCGGGCCGACTTGCCAGCCCTGAAGACCTGATGCGATTCCGGCTCGAGGCCGAAGCGGCGGCCCACCTCGATCATCCCCACATCGTGCCGATCTACGAGGTGGGCGAGCACGAAGGTCACCATTACTTCAGCATGAAGCTCATCACCGGCGGCAACCTGGCGGTTCAGGCCCCGCGGTTCCACGGCAAACCGCGGGCGGCCGCGCGGTTGATGACGACCGTCGCCCGCGCCGTCCACTACGCGCATCAGAGAGGCATTCTGCACCGCGACCTCAAGCCGGCGAATATCCTGCTTTCTGGCGGATTCGAAAGATCCCCCGGAACGGTTGTCGCCCATGGTGACCGATTTCGGGCTGGCCAAGCGCGTGGGAGCCGAGGATGCGGGCGGCCTGACATCGTCGGGATCGATTCTGGGCACTCCGAGCTACATGGCTCCCGAGCAGGCCGAAGGCCGCCGCGAGAACGTCACGACAGCCGTGGATATCCACGCCCTGGGAGCGATCTTCTACGAGGTGCTGACCGGCAGGCCGCCATTCCGCGGTGATTCCCAGCTCGAGATTCTCCGCAAGGTGCGGGAAGAAGAGCCCATCCGGCCGCGGTCGATCAATCGCTCCGTCCCCCACGATCTCGAAACGATCGTGCTGAAATGCCTGGAGAAAAGCCCGCGGCGGCGTTATCCGTCGGCCGAAGCCTTCGCCGACGACGTTGAACGCTGGTTGGCGAACCTGCCGATTCTGGCGCGTCCGGCGTCCCCGCTCGAGCGGCTGGTCAAATGGGCTGTCCGCCGGCCGGCCGCCGCAGCGCTCATCGCCCTTGCCGGTTTCTCCTTGCTAGTGACAATTCTGGCAATCCGGGGCCAGGTCACCGCCGCGAAGCTCGAATCCGCCGTCGCCAGCACTGGACTGGCCCTCGATGTTGAGACCCGGAAACGGTCCGAGGCAGAGTCCCAGCTCGTGGAGATGGAGGATGATACTTACTTCAAGCAGTTGATTGCAGCGCAGCAGAACTGGGAAGGCGATAACCCCGTGCTTGCCGATGAACTCCTCGATCGCTGCCCGAGCCGCCTTCGCGGCTGGGAGTGGCACCATCTCCGCCGCCGCTTCCATTCCGAACTGCAAACGCTGCGCGGGCACGATGGAGTGCTCTGTGGTATCTGGTACAAACCGGATGGCAGCCAGCTCGCCTGCCCCGCCGAGACGACGGGCTTCCTGCTCTGGGAAAACGCCAATGATCAGGTGGTCCGGCACATTCCGGTCCGTGACGGCACGATCTACGACCTTGCCTTTGACCGCGCGGGAACACGAATGGCCAGCGCGGAAGCGAGCGGGCAAGTTCGGCTCTGGGACTTGACCAGCGGAGCGAACCTGGCCGTGCTCCGCGGGCACCGGGGATGGGTTGCGGCCGTCGCCTTTGCCGACGATGGCGGAACACTCGCCTCGGCCGGCGAGGACGGCGCGATCCGGCTCTGGCACGTGGAGTCGGGCTCGGTCGTCGAGTCCAGTCAGCCGACGCGTATCCTCCAGGGCCACACCGGGTCCATCTTTGGCGTTGCCTTCAGCCCCGACGGTTCGTCGCTCGCATCGGCCGGCGCGGACGGCACAGTTCGACTCTGGAACCTGCGGACCGGGTCGACACCGCACTCTCGGGTTTTTCAAGGGCACCAGCAAGCAGTCCGGTGCGTGGCCTTCCATCCGCGGCGGAACGTGCTGGCCTCGGCCGGCGCAGACAGGACCGTCCGGCTCTGGGACACGTCAACAGGGCGGGAACTGTTGCACTTCGGCGATTTTGGCAACCGCGTGGACGGCATCGCGTTCAGCCCCGACGGCAGCCGGATCGCGACCGCTTGCCTCGATCGCTCGGTCCGGCTCTGGGATGCGACGACAGGCCGCCCCCTGGCAGCCTTTCACGGCCATGCCGCGCCGGTTTTCAGCGTGATTTTCAGCCCCGATGGTAAGAGGCTCGCCTCGGCCAGTCAGGACTCGATGGTCAAGGTCTGGGATCTGACCTCCGAGCCCGGCGTCCGCTTGCTGTCGCAGGAGCCCGGGCAGCAAGGACGCAGTCCTGCTCCGATCGGTTGGGTGGGCGGCCTGGTGTTTCGGCCCGACGGACTCGAGCTGGCCGCTGCCGGCAGCGAGCAGTCGATGGCTGTGTGGAAGCTGGCGACGGGCACGGCCGGCGAGGCTTTTGCCACCGGATGGGGTCCCCTGACGGCAGTGCAATACAGCCCGGACGGACGGCTGCTGGCCACGGCGGGCGCTGGTCATCAAGTGCACATCAGGGAAGCCGACTCCTTGCGCGACACGCTGGTGCTCGAGGATGAGCGGGACGGACTGGTCAGCCTGGCCTTCAACCCCCAGGGAACGATCGTGGCGACGGGCGGCGGAAACCCGCTGGTGGTGCTGCAACAACCCTCGGGCAAGGAGTCTCCTCGGGCGGATCAAGCTCGGCCCGTGCGGCTCTGGGACGCGAAGACCGGAAAACCCCTCCGGTCTCTGCCCGGCCACGTGGGGTCGATCCGTTCGCTCGTCTTCACTTCAGACGGAGGCAGGTTGATCTCGGCTGGCGATGATGGGCTGATCCGAATCTGGGAGACTGAGAACGGCCGGCTCCTGCATACAGTGAAGGGACATAAGAAGTCGATTCATGCCCTGGCTCTCAGTCCGGACGGCTGTCAGCTCGCATCCGCTGGTGGGGATGGAACAATCAAGATCTGGGAGCCGGCCGAGGGCCGCCTGCTTCGAACACTGACGGGTCACACGAACTGGGTTTTCGGTCTGGCGTTTCATCCTTCTGGAACCCGCATCGCCTCGGCGGGCGGCGATGGCACCGTACGTCTCTGGGAACCCACCGGCGGCCGCGAGATTCTCGCGCTTCGCGGCCATGCAGATCGGGTTCACGGCGTGGCCTTCAGCCCCGACGGCACGTGCCTGGCCTCGGCGTCCGCGGACGGTGTCGTGAGGGTCTGGGAGACTGACATCGCCCGTTTGAACCCGGACCGCTGACAGGGTCCTGGCCGGTAATGCGACGGCAAACCGGGATCATGGCTCGAGCAGCCTGCTGATGTTGAAGACTTGCGTCTGGCTCAGCAGCACAGTTGCGATATCCGCGGCCACGCTCCGGGAGGCGGATGGATCGTCGAGCTCAAGACTGTTTCGCTCCAGGATTGCGGCCATGGCATCCGCCGGGCGGCCCAGTTTCAGGTAGAACTGCGAGAGCAGGCGAAGCCGCTCGTCCAGAAAGATGCGATGCTTGACCTCGTCCGGTTCGCGAGAGCAAACCCAGCGCTGATCGATAATAACCTGCTGGTAGTGCTCGCGGGCTTCCTCGAAGCGTCCCAGCGCGTCGAGGGCATCGGCGCGTCGAAAGGTGGCACCGATCAGGTCGGATCGGCGGCTGACGCTTTGAGGGTCGGCCTGGCTCAGTCGCGCCCGGAAACGGATGGCTTTGCGGAACGGCTCGAGCGCTTCCGCGAACCGGCCGCTCTCGCAGAGCAGACGGCCGGTAACGTGGTAACTCACCCCCAGCATCGAGCGATCCTCGCTCAGGAGCCACTCGTCACCGAGTGATTCCAGCGTCTCGATGCCGCTCTCGAAGTGGCGCAATGCCGATTCCGCGTGATCGGCGTGATCTTCTTGAATAGCCAGCCAGATCAGGAACCGCCCACGGAGGACCGGGGGCAGTTCCGCGAACCCGGGAGACTCGATTTCCTTGTGCAGGAGTGAAGAAATCCGGCTGCGAATCGAAGCGATCTCGTCAGGCCGGTCTTGCGGCAGCAGCTTGCAGAGCGATTCCAGTGATTGGACAAAAATCCGCTTGGCAGATGCCTGCAGTTTCCCCGCGCCGATCTGGATAATCCGGTCGGCCAGGGCCGCACAGCGTTTCAGCGCGCCGATCTCATCGGCTCGATGGCCCAGGTCTCGCTCGATGTCAGCGAGATTTGCCTCGGCATCGGCCAGTAGCAGGAGGACTGTCTCGTCGTTCGGCGTACCGCTCAGACTGGCGGTTGCGGCTTCCCGGAGCCGACGATACTGGTCCTGGCCTCCCAGGAGCAGGCTGCGACCGCTTTCGGCCAGCCCGTTCCGCAACGAGATTTTGCCTCTCTTCCTCAAGCAGTTGGCCAGCCAGTAACGAGCTTCCAGATTCATGGGATTGGCCTGAACGAGCCTGTCGAACGATTCCTCGGCCACTTCAAAAGTGGACAGTGCTTCCTTCCATTCCCCTTTGCGCTGCATCGATTCGGCCACGTGAAACGAGGCGTCGGCAAGCCCGGGAACGAAGTCAACTTGCTCGGGCAGATTGTCCTTGGACTTCTGGTAGATCTGGAGATGAAGTCGTTCCACTTCTTGCGGGCTGAGCATGCGGATCAAGGGGTCTCCCCTGCGCTGGTTGAGCTCGATGAGCATCTCGTTGATCTGGGACAGTGCCCTGACAGTGCGCAGCCGCTGCTGTTCGGCACGCCCCCATTGCCAGACGACACTCGAGCCGCCGACGATGATCGACAGGGCCAGGGCGGCCAACAGCGTGGTCAGGAGCGGCTTGCGGCGGCATCGCTTCATGAGCCTGCGCACCGGCCCGGCCGCGCGGGCATGGATCGGTTCGCCCTGTTGATAGCGCCGCAAGTCGTCGGCAAAGGCAGCCGCTGTCGAGTAACGTGCCCCGGGTTCCCTGGCAATCGCCTTCAGGCAGATCGTTTCCAGGTCGCCCGGTATGCTCCCAGCAAGCCGTCGAGGCGGGATGGGATCGTCTTCAACGATCTGGGCCAGGACCATCAGCGGCTGGCCGCGAAACGGGACATCATGCGTGAGCACCTGGTAGAGCACCACGCCCAGGCTGTAAACGTCGGTCCGGGCATCGACCTTGTGGCCCTGGCCTTTCGCCTGCTCGGGCGACATGAAGGCCGGCGTTCCCAGGATGTCGCCCTCGTGGGTCAAGGTGGCACCCGCCTCGAGGCGCCGGGCCAGGCCGAAGTCAATCAGGTACGCTCGATCGTGCGTGTCGATCAAGATGTTCGAGGGCTTGATGTCGCGATGGATGACTCCCTGTTCGTGGGCCGCGTGGGCGGCGTCGGCGATCTGGGCCAGCCACTCGACTCCTCGCTCGAATGTGCAGTTGTCCGCCACCAGTCGGTCTGCCAGGGTGTTGCCGGCAAGGTAGCCGCAAACGAGATAGGCGTGGCCATCGACCTGGCCGGCGTCGTGCAGCGTGACGATATTGGAATGGCGTAGACGCGCCAGATTCTGAGCTTCGCGACTGAAGCGTTCGATGGCTTCGCTGGAGCATAGTTCGCGGGACCGCTGGACCTTCACCGATACTTCGCGGTCGAGCTCCATGTCCAGACCGCGATAGACGACGCCCGCAGTGCCCCGGCCGACTTCCTCCAGGAGCTGGTACTTGCCGATTCGCCTGCCGGCCAGCAGCAGAGATCGCAATTTCGGCGCAGCCGATGGCGCGAAATTGTTCCTTCCGGCACCCGGGACCATTTCCCTGACAAGCTGGTCCACTCCTGATGAATCAGCGGGGATGCCGCCAGAACTCGGAGCGAAGCGGGTTTCGAATTGCCGGCTCAGCGACCGTTCGGTTGCGAGCAGGTGCGGCAGCACGCGCGGATCGCCGAGCTCGGAGAACGATTCAAGATAATCTTCAAGCCGGGCTGACTCACCGGCTTGAAAGCGAAACTCCAGGTCGGTCTTCACCAGTTCGATCAGCGTCGGCAATCGCTGGGCGGGATCGACGGGCAAGAAATCGTGAACCAACGGCCTGGTGCCGTCTGTCCAGGCCTGCTCAAAACGCCGGACTCGCTGCTCGAGGCCCGTCCAGAGGGTGCTGGTCAGTTCGCTGAGGTGGCTATCGTCGTGACTCATAGGCTCTCCTCACGCTCGAGCCACCGGGACAGGCGATCCCTGGCGCGATGACGCACGCGCCGGACCGTGTTTTCGGAGCGGCTCAGCCGAGCCGCCGTCTCCTGCGCACTCCAACCCTGCAAGCTCATCTCGATGATCGCCCGTTCGGGAGGATCGAACCCCGCGAGAAAGAGCTCCACCAGTTCACGCACGGCGGCCGTCTCCGCGGGTGTCGGCGCCCGATCGGGAATGCCGGAGACACCGGTGTGACGCGGTTGCTCTGCTTCGCGGCTCGCATCCCGCCGGGCGGCACGCAAGAACCTGCGCCGCTTGCCGCACTTTCTGATGGTGATCAACGCCAGGATCGCCCACAGATCGTCCCATCCTTCAGGGCTGAAATCCCCCCGATTGTTGCGGATGAAAAAGCTCATATAGGCCGACAGCACGACGCCCTCGACGTCGGCCCGGTCGCGCATCCACGACTCAAAGCGTCTGCTGGCCAGCGCGATCAACCGGCGTACGAAGCGACGAAAGACCGCAGTCGCGATCTCGTCATCGCCAGCTCGTAGGCGAGCCATCTGGTTTTCGAATTCCTCGTTTTCACACTGGGGTGTCGTCATCGTGCCGCTACCATGAGTCTCAACATCGTAAGCTCTTCGCCCGCTAGCATCAGGGCTCGAAGCCGACAAGCAACCCCCGCTTCGAGATAGCCACTGCCGCAGGAACAGAAACCTCGTATCGGGCCGATGCTTTACCTCAACTTCTCCCATCCTCGGAACTTAAATTCTCACTTCGATGGCATGATGATTTCAAGCATTTTGAAAAAACCTCAACAACTTCCTGGAACGTCCGGAAGCCGACTACTCCCGCCGGGTCAGAACATTCTCAAGTCGAGAGTCTTCAACACTTTGGCTTCCGATTCGCAGGCTTTCTGTAGCTTGTGAAGTATAGCAAGACTCCTTATGCCGCGACCACATGCGGCGATCGAGCGACCGCGAGTTTTTCAGGTCGATCCCAAGATTCTTGGTTGGTTTGGCAGCCGATTGGGCATTTCCAAGGTTGGACCGCTCTGGCGCCCTCTCACGGTTTGAGATTCGGAATGAATCCCTGAGACTCGCGCTGATCGACTCCTGCCGGGACTCCTCCTCGCCTTGGACCGTACGGAAGAATGGGAGTTCATGCCTCGATGCAGCCCCACAAGAACCCTGCTCAGCCTGGGAGGCGCGGTATCCCTTTATCCCAATCGGCCCGGTGCCGGTTCAACGGGAAGCAACCTGGCATTGCCGGCAGGCTCCCGCTCTGGCGGCCTCTGGCGAATTGCTGTGAGAAGGTCTTGATCACCGTCCTGTTGCTTGCATTGACGATCGAGTTGACGCAGCTCGACTTGAAAGCTGGCTTGCCCAGCCAGGGACTCGAAACCGCCGACGGGTCTGGCTCCGGTGTGACCGTCCGTTCCGTGATGCTCAACCTGTGGGTGCCGGAGTCGTCGCTCAACCTGCTGAGTCACAGCGGCCTCTCAGAGCGGCCTACTTATCAGGAGCTTCAGGCCGCCCTCGAACGCCGTGGCCAGCAAGATCTCTGGTACGCGTTCAGCACGCGCGGAGAGCAGCTCAACGGCGGTTTGGCGGATGTCACATTCATCCGCTACCCCTACCGCGACCCTTCGATTCTTGGCGAGTTCCTCGATGTCCTGGCCACGGCGGCAGGCAATTCGCCACCTGATCCCGCATCGTACAACACCGGACCCGCGGTTCATGTCCTGCCCGACGATCTGGCGCGACACGAGCCCCGTGAGATCGTCCAGAAGTTCTCATGGGTCTCGCCGCGGCGTTCTGATCGTGTGCAAGCGACAGTCTCCGCGGACGAACTCGAGCGGTGAACTGCGGATTTGCGTTGCTGGATGGCTCAACCGAAACTCCGGGAGCAAAACCCGGGTGAGCAGGCAGGGGGATCATGCCGGCCGGTCAGAGCCGCGCCCATGATCGTCCTTCGACTGCGCGCGATCTCGAGGAAAAAAACCGAAAAAGATGGATTGGTTCTCCCTTCCCGGGTGCACTACAGCTTGGAGAGCTGATTGGGGATCGAGGAGCCAATGCCGATGTCGAGCGTTCGAGCCCATAGATGGCACCAGGACCTGGAATCGATCTTCCGCGGCGGTACGCTCTCGGTTCTCGGCGACAGCCAGTTGCTCGAGCTGTTCTTGAGCCAGCGTGAGACGGCCGGTGAGCAAGCTTTCCGGATGCTGGTCGACCGGCACGGTCCCATGGTTTACCGAGTTTGTGTCCAGGGCCTGGGAGATAGCCACGAAGCTCAGGACGCATTTCAGGCCGTCTTCCTTGTCCTGGCCCGCAGAGGCGGCACGGTGCGGAATCGTGAGTCGCTGAGTGGCTGGCTTTACGGTGTGGCTCTACGTGTCACTGCCCGGGCCAGGACTCGCAGGAATCGGCGAAAGCGGAGTGAACGCCCGGTTGAAGGCGGAGACGAGGAGATTACGGGGCAAGCGGTCGACGCCGCCACGTATCCCATCGACGTGGAAGCCGTGCATCAGGAGATCGGGCGGCTGGCAGAGAAGTATCGCACCCCGGTTGTGCTCTGTTATCTGGAAGGTTTGACCCACGAGCAAGCTGCCGTACGACTGAACTGGCCGGTGGGAACCGTGCGCAGCCGCCTGGCTCGGGCTCGCGGTCAGCTTCGTGAGCGGCTGATCCGCCGGGGGATAACCGTGCCTGCCGCAATCGGCCCGCTAGCTGGCTGGCTCGGCCTCGAGGCGGCGGCAACTGCCGACGCTGCGACGGCGGTCGCGGCATTATTTTCCGAGATTCCCATCGATCTTTTGGCAACGACACTCCGCTCGGTTGGCCACATGGTCGATGGCAAGGCAGCAACTGTCGCGCTCTTTTCCAGCAACGCATTCACGTTAACAAGGGGAGTTCTGAACACCATGGCGATCGAAAAGGCGATGAGCCTGGCATGGACCGTATTGCCCGCATGCGTTCTGGTGATCACGGCGGGCTTGGTCATCGGACATGAGCCGGGCGCACAACAAAATCCCCAGGAAGCAACCGTTCCAGGACCGGGAACGAAAGTGGATGTTGCGCCCCTGCGCCGATCCGCCTGATCCGGTCGACCCCCTCTTGCGCAACTGCTCCATGCAACGCGTCAGCGAATGAATGCGCAACGAGCGTTTTACGAAGAGGGGCGAATCACCCTGGATCGCTTTGCGACGGCCAGCAAGCAACTCATGGAGGTCGAGCGCATGGTTGCCCGAAAAGATTCCGAAGTCCTGTCCGCAATGCAGAGGCATGTCGACCGGCTCAAGGAGATGGAAAACCGTGAGAAGGCGGAGCTTGTGGTCGGGAAAGGAACGGAGGCCGATGTCACGGAGATCACTCAGAACCGGCTGGAGGCCGAGGTGATGCTCAAGCAAGCAAGGGAATCGAAACCCGCGCCCGACCTTGCGGCGCTGGAACGCCGGCTGAGCGAGCTGGAGCGCAAACTCGATCGGGTCCTCAAATACCAGGCAGAGAAAAAACCGGCCGCGCCATTCTAATCCCGGCGGTTCAGTTCGGGTCCGCCCCGCCTTGATCCTGCGGCGTCTGGGCGTTATCGCCGCTGTCCGACTGGCGGTTCTGGGTGGCTCGCTTGCTCTTTGCTGTGGCTCGGGACGGGCGCGTGGTCCGTCTGCCTTTGGTAGTTGCCTTGGTGGAAGGTTTGGCGTCGGCATCCGCCATGGACTTGGTCGCGTCTCCGTCCCCACTTGTGTCGAGTTTCTTGAGGCTCAGCTTGCCGGCTTCGGGATTGAACTCCACCTTGAAGTATTTGAAGAAGCTCTGGCCCAGCAGAGGATCAACGTCTCCCTTTTCCGCCGGCATCACAGCGCACTCCACATTCGGGACGGTGAACTTGCCGATCCGGACTGACGGAATGACCAGCCGCTTGGCCTCGATGACCGTGCCGTCGGCGGTAGTCAACCGGACCGTGGGATCACTGGCCTTCGGCTTCAATCCGATGCGGCCTGCGAGCTTGGTCGAGATGGTGGTGAGGCCGGCTCCCGTGTCGAAGACCATTTTCGCCGAAGCTTTGCCGAGGCTCGCGTAGACGTGGAAGACGCCATTCTCCCGATGCAGCTCGATATTCTCGCTCTGCACCGACCCCTCGGCCTTCTCTAGCAGCTTGATGGCTTCGCGAATCTTGGCGGATGGACCGAGTTTCTGCTTACTTTTGGTTGATGCGGAAAGTGCATCAAGCGCCTTCGTGATTTCCGGATTCTTCGCGAGTTCATCGTATTTTGCGGTGAGCTCGTCCATCGACTTGCGCAGGTCCACCACTGCCTGCATATACTTTTCCCGACTCTGGGCAACCTCGGCATTGAGCTGGAGTTTCTGGTCCTGGTCCTGACCCTGATCCCGGTTCTGCTCCTGTAGCGTGTTGAGCAGATTATTCACCTCGTTGCTTTGGGCCACCAGGACATTTTTCTGCTGGGAAAGCTGGTTGCGCTGCTGATTGACAAAAACGTTGCCACCGGGCGGTGAGACCAGGGCATTGATCTGTTGATCCATGGCCATGATCTGCTGGCCGAGGATTCGCGCTCCGCTCACGAAGTTCGAGAATGTTTTCCTTGCGCCCTGAGTTCCCATCTCGACTTCTTGCTGCCGCATCATTCCCTGGTAGACCTGAAGGTACGAGGCCCGCGCATCGGCCAGATCTTTGAGCACGCTTTTCTCGGCCGATGAGAGGACCCAGAAGGAACTGGCTCGCTCGAGGTTATGGCTTTTGAGTACGGTCTGGGGAGAGGGATTGGCAGGCTCCGGGTCCTGGGCTCTGGCCGCGGCACCCGTTAAACCGGCTACGAGTAATGTCCATCCGACGATTCTGGCGGCTTGATATAAAACCATCGCCATAGCCCTCTGGTGAGCATGGAACGGTGGCGCTGGAAGTCGAAGGCGCTGCCGCCTGCTCGGTATGATGGATTATACGATGCCGGTCTGGCAACACAAAAGAAACTGTGCGAACCACGTGAACCATGGAGGTGGGTCGACCTCCGCGACCACAAGGTGTCAGCGGCGGTGGCTGGATCCCCCCTTGTCGCGCCGTGCATTCTGCGGAATTGACCCCGCGGCACGGCTGGGAGCGGTCGGGGTTCCCGGCGCCCGATCCTCTCCCTCTCCGCAGATACGGGTGACCACGTAGGTCCCGCTCTTGGGGTTGCGCTCGATGTCCACGAGGGCCAGGTCGTCGGCATCCTCCATCAGGTGGGTGAAGCTGCGATAACCGTAGTAGCTCTCGTCGAACGAAGGCTTCTTGCGCTTCATGGTGTCTTTGATCATCGAAGCATAAAGCACTTCGTGGTTCTCGCGCCGCAGCGCGTTGCAGGCCTCGACCAGCAGACTGAAGACTTCGCGCTGCTTCTCGTTCAACGACGGCGGCAAGTAAGAGTTCAGGTTTGTGGCCAGTTGTTGTTCGTTCTGTTCCTGCCGCTCCAGATCCTCGTAATAGATAAACTCGTCGCAGTTGTCGCGCAGCAGGTCGGAGGTTGAGCCCTTCATACCCAGCCCGATCACATGCTTGCCGTTTTCTTTCAGCTTTGAGACCAAGGGAGAGAAGTCGGAGTCGCCGGAGACAATCACGAACGTATCGACATGTAGCTTGCTCCAGGCGAGGTCCATCGCATCAACGACCAGTCGGATGTCCGCGGAATTCTTGCCCGTCTGAGATCGCTTGGGAATTTCTATCAGCTCGATGGCCGACTCGTGAAACGGCGCGGTGTAGCTGGGAAAGCGGCTCCAGTCGGCATAAGCTTTCTTGACAATCAGCTTTCCTTTTTCGACCAGGCGCTCAAGCACTTTCTGCACTTCGAAACGAATTTTTCTCTGGCCCTGGAACCCCATGGCCAGGTTCTCCAGGTCGATGAAGACCGCGAGATTTCGTTCGCGCTCGGTTTTTGACATGGGAGAGGAGATTCGCTGCATGCCTGGGATCGGATTAATGTCCGCACTGGCTGTCGGCGGCCGGAGACACCGTGTCAACGTCCGGAAGGACCAGCGCGGTTCGCTGTTCGATGCAAACCACGCTGGTTCAGATTAAGCGAAACTCCAGCGATCCGCAACAAACCTGCGGAGCGGGAAATCGCGGTAAGCTCCTTCATCCGCTCACCGATCAGCCCGGACCAAGCATTCGCCGATTCTGATAAAAATGTCCTCGTGCGTTCATGCCGAAGAAAAACGACCCGGTCGAGGCTCGTCTCTTCATGGGGTCTCGTTTTGCATCACGCCTTTACTTTCCTGATTGCTTTGTATGATGCATCGTTTAATGGCCTTATGGCCTCATCGCTACTATCGAGATTTTGGGATCTGGTAAGCCCGCCATCCGACTCAACAATTAATGGGTCAAGGATTAATTTGGCGTTGCATGGACACAGTAAAGCAGTTTGGCGACGAGATGCAGAATTCCAGGCCGGATTAGCTATAAATCTATGATAAGAGAGCCTAAGAAAACCGTTAAAGCCGACCCAAGTGCTATAGCAAGAAGAAAGTGCAGATTCTCTCTTTCTCGAAAGTCGGTTCTAGCTTTGAGTCATACCAGGCGTTAGATTACCTGGGTCTGAGTGTTCTGGGAAATTGGAGAGCTTTAGGAAGGTAAAAGGAGAACGACCGATCTCGTAGACGAGGACGACTCAGACGTATCAAAGGATTGTGTAGGATGGAAAAAAAGGAATGCCTTTTACAGCCAGTTCCTATTTCAGGAGTCAATCGAAATGCAGGGCGCTTTGAGGAGCACCGGGCAAGCTGTGTGCGGACTCTCGGCGGCGGTACTCTTGGGAGTGAGTTCTTTGGCCTGGGCTGCAGATGGAGTACAGGCCACTCCTCAATCGGCGGCCTCGCCCGCAGCCCAAGCTCAAACCACCACGACCTATGTTCCCCAGCAGCAGGTGGTCTATGAAACGGTCTACGACCTGGAGACGGTCCAGGTTCCCGTCACGGTCAACCAGACTCAGTACCGCACCGAGTACAAGACCCAGACTGTGCCAGTCGCACGCGTCGTCACGGAACAGGTGCCCGTCACGGTCAATCAGACCCAGTATCGCACCGAGTACAAGACCCAGACCGTACCGGTGACCAAGACCGTTGTCGAGCAGGTCCCCGTCACGGTCAACCAGACCCAGTATCGCACCGAGTACAAGACCCAGACCGTACCGGTGACCAAGACCGTTGTCGAGCAGGTCCCCGTCACGGTCAACCAGACCCAGTATCGCACCGAGTACAAGACTCAGACCGTACCGGTGACCAAGACCGTTGTCGAGCAGGTCCCCGTCACGGTCAACCAGACCCAGTACCGCACCGAGTACAAGACCCAGACCGTACCAGTCACACGCGTCGTCACGGAACAGGTTCCCGTCACGGTCAACCAGACCCAGTATCGCACCGAGTACAAGACTCAGACCGTACCGGTGACCAAGACGGTCGTCGAGCAGGTTCCTGTCACGACCAATCAGACCCAGTATCGCACCGAGTACAAGACCCAGACCGTGCCGGTGACCAAGACGGTTGCGGAAGTTGTCAATGTTCCGCACACGGTGACTGTTTATGTCGCCAAGCAGCAGACAGTCAATCGGCAGGTGACCAAGACGGTTTACAATCCCGTCACGACCATGCAGAAGCAACAGCGCTATCTCACCGTGCAGAAACCCATCACGAGAACCTTCATGCAACCGCAGAGCGTGACCGTGATGGCCTCTCAGGTCCAGACCAGCATGGTACCCGAGACCTACACCGAGACTGTTCCGGTTACCACGACCCGACAGGTCGTTGAGGAACAGGGCGGCTATGTCACTCAGGCGATTCCCGTGACGACCCATGTGCCCACGGGTGGCTGCGTACCCTCGGGCGGCAGCGGCATTGGTGGCGGCGGACTGGGGGGCTTGTTCTCCCGGTGCACCGGCGGAATCGGCTGCGGCCACAAATGTGGTCATCGTTGCGGCGGTGGCTGTGGACTGTGTGGCGGAGGCGCTGGTGTAGGTGCTGGTGGCGGCTATGCGGTTGCTGGCTACACAACCCAAACCTCCTGCACCTACACCCAGGTTTATGTCTCTCGTCCGGTCGTCCGCTCGGTTCCCGAAACAACCTACGTGAATCAGACCAGGACCCGAATGATTCCGGTCCAAAAGGTTGTGCAGGTGCCGCAGACTCAAACTCAGATGGTTCCCGTGACCGTGCACGACGTTGTCTCTGAGCAGCAGGTCCAGGAGATTGATGTCCCGATTACCACCATGCAGGCCTCGCAGGTCACCGAGACGGTTCCCGTGACCACCACGGTTCAGGTTCCTGAGCAAAGAACCGAGATAGTGCCAACCACTCAGTACAAGCAGGTGACCGAGAACGTCACCCAGCAGTACGCGGTGCAGGTACCCTACACCGTTCCCGTTACCACCTACCAGGCTCAGCAGAAGCAGGTGACCGAGAACGTCACCCAGCAGTACGCGGTGCAGGTACCCTACACCGTTCCCGTTACCACCTACCAGGCTCAGCAGAAGCAGGTGACCGAGAACGTCACCCAGCAGTACGCGGTGCAAGTCCCCTACACCGTTCCGGTCACCACCTACCAGGCTCAGCAGAAGCAGGTGACCGAGAATGTCACCCAGCAGTACGCGGTGCAGGTACCCTACGCCGTTCCCGTTACCACCTACCAGGCTCAGCAGAAGCAGGTGACCGAGAACGTCACCCAGCAGTACGCGGTGCAGGTACCCTACACCGTTCCCGTTACCACCTACCAGGCTCAGCAGAAGCAGGTGACCGAGAACGTCACCCAGCAGTACGCGGTGCAGGTACCCTACACCGTTCCCGTTACCACCTACCAGGCTCAGCAGAAGCAGGTGACCGAGAACGTCACCCAGCAGTACGCGGTGCAGGTACCTTACACCGTCCCGGTCACCACTTACCAGACCCATCAGCGTCAGGTTGCCCGCCAGGTCGCCGTGACGAAGCAGGTAATGGTCCCCGTGACGGCTCCGGCCACGACGGCTCCGGCCGCCGTCAGTCCTGCGGCTTCGCCCCAGCACTGATCGTCCTCGAAGGTGACCCGGCCCAAAAGCCGACGCTTATTGAACCGGGCCGGCGTCGCCTTCGAGAACCTTGAGACTCGAACAAATCCGTCCCAATTCCCGACCGATCTTTCCAAAGGCGCCAAGGCGCCGGAGGGAAGATTGGTCGTTTCGTTTTGAACTTGCATCGTTCGGCGAACGCTCTACAAGAAAAACTGGGGTGCCAACCTGGCCTCGCCTGGCGAAGAACGAACTGCGGTCGCGAACGAAGAACCTCGCGTGCCCAGCCCTCAGCCGGTGGGATTCGATATTCGAAGTCCCGAGCATAGTCATCGCCGGAAGCGATATGATGATTCGCCAGCAGCCTTCGAGCACAGTAGCCCACGGTTCGTGCTCGTGCGTATGGTCTTTCTTTCGCGGGCTAAACCCGAATCACCCGCTCGGAACCGCGATCGCTGAGAGCACTGACTTCAAGCCGCAGTGATCGCCTTGGCAGGCGAGAGCCAATCAAGCCGCGTCTCCTTCGGAAGTGAGAGCCCCAGGACCAGGAGTGGCACAGTCGCCCATCGCTTCCGAGCTGATATAGAATGGCGTGGGGTGGAATCTGCGATTTCTCGTGAGCACGTCCCTGGACGATCTGTCCGTCAGTCATGAGCGCAAAAAAATCCCCGACCCAAAGAGGGCCGGGGATTAAGGAGCGGAACGCAATTCTGCAATCAGAGTCAGACCTTCTTGCCAGTCGTGGCCGCCGGATTGGGAGTCGGAGCTGGAGGAGCCGGAGCCGGAGGAGCCGGAGGTGCCTCATCCACGGCATGAGGGGCCGCTGCGGGGGCGGCCGGTGCAGGTGATGACGCGGACTGCGATGCGGGAGTGGCCGAGATGGCTTTGCCCGGAGCTGCGGGGGTCTGGCCCATGGGATAGGTCTTGGCCGGGACAGCGGGAGACCCTGACTGAATAGCCGGGTAGCTCTTGGCTGGGGCGGCAGGTGCCTGGGCAGCCGGATAGCTCTTGGCCGGAGCGACCGGTGCCTGGGCAGCCGGATAGCTCTTGGCCGGGGCGGCGGGTGCCTGGGCAGCCGGATAGCTCTTGGCCGGGGCGGCAGGTGCCTGGGCAGCCGGATAGCTCTTGGCCGGAGCGGCCGGTGCCTGGGCAGCCGGATAACTCTTGCTCGGGGCCATCGGGGTAGAGGACTGGACAGTCGGCGCGGGCGCTACGGTAGCCGGATAGCTCTTGGCCGGGGCGGCAGGTGCCATGGCAGCCGGATAGCTCTTGCTCGGGGCCATCGGGGTAGAAGACTGGACAGTCGGCGCGGGCGCTACGGTAGCCGGATAGCTCTTGGCCGGGGCGGCAGGTGCCTGGGCAGCCGGATAGCTCTTGGCCGGGGCGGCAGGTGCCTGGGCAGCCGGATAGCTCTTGGCCGGGGCGGCGGGTGCCTGGGCAGCCGGATAGCTCTTGGCCGGGGCGGCAGGTGCCTGGGCAGCCGGATAGCTCTTGGCCGGGGCGGCAGGTGCCTGGGCAGCCGGGTAGCTCTTCACCGGAGCAGAAGGCGCGACCGACTGAATAGTCGGCGCGGGTGCGACGGCGACGGGAACTTGCTTCGAGGGTACCTGCGCAAAAGCTGTTGTGGCCACCAGCACAGCGGCGGTTCCACCGATCAGACGAAAGATCATCATTGATGCGTTCTCCATTGATGACATCACTTAACCACTTGCTCGAAACCGCAAAACGCTTGCGACCTCGACTGGTTAGCTCAAAGTATACAAGATCATCGACTGCGAATTTTGGGTGCTTTGCGAATTTCCAGTAGAATAAATCGAGTTTTGCACGGTGTCCATAGTTAACTCAGGGAGAAACTACAAAAAAGAGAAGCAAGTTCAATAAAAACGATTGTGTCGAGATTATCGGATCCGCAGAAAAATGGTGGGGGTGAGGGGAAGGTTTCCGGTGAGTCGCTCGACGTCTCGAGGGCGTGCGGGAGTCAGAAGCCGTTCATTGGCGCTTTCTGCGATTGAAAGATACCAGTTTAGATCATGGAGATCGTTGCGGAGACCTTGAGCAATTTCAGCCGCAGGGAGTATAAGTGCGAAGTTAATGCAGTCGGCGCTTGGTCCAGGCCCGATGATGAATCAAACAGCGAAGAACCGAAACGAAACTCTCAACATTCCTGATCACAAGTACGAAATCGAGAAGGTGGGATGTTGGGTTAATTGGTTCAGGGAAGGAGTGGTCTTGGTGCCGTTCATGGTCTCCGGGTTGCCCGAATGTGCCCGATTCCGGCTCTCTCGGCGTTTCCTGCCAGGGGCTGCATTACTACTCATGCACGGACTGCTGGGCCTGCCAGGATTGTCGACCGCTTCAGGAATGGCTCAAGAAAATCGGAACAACTCTCCCCCGCAGGCAAAAGAACGGACTTCCGAGAGTCTCAACTTTGCCCATGGTCTGTTCCGGCAGCGGCGGTTCGATCTTGCCGCCGAGGAGTACCAGCGGTTTCTTGACTCCACTCCGACGGCCCGGGACGCCGCCGAAGCTCGATTTGGCCTGGCAAACGCAAGGCTATTCCAGGGCCGCTACAAGGAGTCACGAAAAGCTTTTCAGGAGTTTCTCGACAAGTCTCCGGACCATCCCCGGGCCCTGACCGCCTGGTATCGGCTGGGTGAGCTTGCATATATGCTGGGCGACTTGCCAGCGGCGCGCATGGCTTTGGACCGTTTCGTGCGGGGCACTGCCAAGCATCCCAACCTCGAATCTGCCTGGACTTACCTGGGAGATGTTTGCCTGGGACTCGAGGATTTGCCTGCCGCGCGGACAGCCTACGAACGATCGCTTGCCGATTTTCCGAAGGGCCAGTTCGCCAATCGCTCACGGTTTGGCCTGGGTCGAACACTTGCGGACATGGGCGAGACGGATCTCGCGATCAAGCTCTTCTCCGAGCTTGCCAGTCAGGCAAGCTCCGACTGGACAGACAGGGCATTGCTCCAGCTCGGCAAGACTCAGCTTGCCGGTGGCCGCTTCGCCGCGGCGATCGAGACCCTCGAATCTCTCGATCGCCTGGCGCCCCGCAGCACACTGAGGCCCGAGGGTCACCTTCTCCGTGCCGAGGCATTGGCCCGGCTCGATCGGACGACAGACGCCGAGAAGCTCCTCAAACCTCTTGTCGAGGAGGGTTCCGAGACCTCGGCCCCCCGAGCCGCTCTGGCTCTGGCGACCCTCGAGCTGGAACACGGTCATGCCGACCTCGCACTGGCCACGATGGATGAGGCAACTCGGCGTTTTCCGCAATCGCCATTGGTCCCGGTGTTCCTTTTCCGATCGGCCGAAGCGCTCGAGAAGCTCAAGCGGACCGATGAGGCTCGTAAGCGATATTCGAAAGTCGCCGAGACCTACCCGTCCGACCCGTGGGCCGACGAAGCACATGCCCGTTCCGCGCAACTTGCTCTCGATGCCGGCGATCACGCGACCGCGCTTTCCCTTGCCAGGACCTTTCCCGAGCGCTTTCCCAAGAGCAAGTTCGCAGCCGACGTTCGTTTGATCGAGGCCCGGGCTCTCCTCGCCTCAGGTCAAGCCGAGGAGGCGGCCGATCGCCTGGAATTGCTGCTGGGACTTGGCAAGAAGCCCGAAGGCGGAGCCAGTACCGCATCGGCTCAACTGTCGCCCGCCGCCTTGACAAGGGCTCGCTATGACCTGGCGCTGGCCTACCGCGCCGCGGGCAAGTCGGCAAAGGCCGACGCACTGCTGGCCAGTCTGGCCAGTTCTTCCAAGGAACCGGCCAGCGCCGATGCGCAGTTTCTGATCGGCCAGGAAGCCGTCGAACAGGGGCGTTTCACCGAGGCAATCGAACCGCTTCGCGCAGTACTTGAAGGCAAACCCACAGGGAGACGTGGCCGACTTTGCACTGGCGCATCTGGCAACGGCCGAGCTCGGGCTGAGGCATCCGGACGAGGCCTGGAAAACACTTGCCCAGCTCGCCTCGAGCTTCCCGCACAGCAAAGCACTTGCACCCACGCGATTGCGTATCGCCGAAGCGGCTCTTGCTGCCGGTCAGGTCGATCGCGCTGCCGAGCAGTTTGAGCTCGTTCTCAAAGCCGACTTGAATGCGGCCGCAAAGCCGGAAACCGGCAAGAAGCCAGCCGCCGCGCCGTCCGACACAGCGCTGCTGGCTCGCGCCCGCGTCGGGCTGGGCCGCGCGGTTTGGCGTCAAGGAAAGCCCGCCGAAGCCGCCAAGATCTTCGAGCAATTCCTGGCGAACTCCGGTGCGAACCCCGAAACTCCGAATGTGAACCTGGAGTACGCCAGCGCCCTGACAGCCGCCGGGTCCATCGATGACGCACTGGCCGCGTACACCAAGCTCATCGAAAAACACCCCAATGCCCGCGAATCCCTTCAAGCCGAGCTGGCACGAGCGAGGCTGCTTGCCCGGGCCGGCCGGGCAGATGAGGCCGCGAAATGCTATGAGGCTTTGCTGTCCTCAGCCAAGAAGCGTTCGGGCCTGGAACCGCTGGGCGAGAAGCTCGACAGCTTGCTGGCCGAGCGTGGCTGGGCCCTGGTCAATGCCCGCAGGACGGCTGAGTCCGATGTGGTGTTTGCCGAGTTGCTGAAGACCTTCCCGCAAAGCTCTCGGGCCGCGGATGCGCGGTTCAGTCTCGCGGAGTCGGCCAGCGAGGCTCGCAATAATACGGAAGTCATCCGCTTGCTCTTGCCGATCGCTGCGGCCCCGGCCCCGGGCCATGATGCCCTGCCCTCACCCGGCCGACTCATGCCGTTGATTCTTTATCGTCTGGGGCGGAGCCAGATCGAGACGGGCGACTGGGCGGCGGCCGCGACAACGCTCGATCGCCTCATCAAAGAGCATCCCGACAGTCCGCGTTTTCGCGAAGCCCGGTTCCTCCGCGCGAGGCGGCGCTCCGCCTTGATCATCCGGCCGAAGCGGAACCAATCTTCGCGGCACTCGCGGCCGAACCGTCGAAACCGTCGGATCCTGCCGGGTTCAACCGCCTGGTTCGTGGCAGGCACGTGCAAAGCCTCGTGGGAATGAAGCGCTGGCGAGACGCACTATCTCAGGCCGAGGCGCTCAAGGCGGAACTCCCGGCCAGCGATCCGACGATCGCCGATCTCGATTTTGCACGCGGCCGGTCGCTGCTCGGGCTGGCCCGTCCCGAAGACGCACGAACAGCGTTTCAGTCGGTGATCGATGCACGGCATGGGGGCGACCTGGCCGCACAGGCTCATCTCTTGCGAGGCGAGACCTATTTTCATGAAGACCGCCTGCGCGAGGCCCTCACCGAGTTCCTCCGGGTTGACTTGCTGTACAACGCCCCCCGGTGGCAGGCCGCTGCACTCCTGGAGGCGGGTAAAGTCCATGAGCGGCTTGCCCAGTGGAGCGATGCCGCCGAAACCTATGAGCGGCTCCGCTCCCAGTTCCCCGACGATCCTCACGTTCCCGAGGCAAATACACGTCTCATCAGCGTTCGCAAACATCAAGCTGCCCCAGGCAGCCCGGCAGGCTAGGTTGTTTTCCAGGTCCGGGCGCAGTCGCCGGCGCGGTTTTTTCTGGGAGGGATCCCGTCCATGCAGCCAGAATCGAGCAAGATTTCAGGACCGGTCGGGAACCGAGCCCGGGGTTCCTTGGTGATCGCCATGCTCTTGAGCTGCTCCCTTGCCAGTGCAGGCTTCGGACAAGAGCACGCCGTTGATACCGGTTACTCCCCCGAGGACCGGCCAGAACCCAGGGTGACTTCCAAATCAGCCGCGCCAGGGCCCGAACCCAGGAGCGCGGGGTCGGAGATGGTGGATCTGGAAGCACTCAAGCGTACGGCCGGCGGTCTGATCCGCTCCGGGCTACGCTGGTATCTACGCACTCCGGCGGTGGAGCGCATGAGCTGGGGAGGCCTGATCGCGTGCGCGGGACTGGGCCTTGTGGTGCTTCTGGAACGAGCGTTTCGCCTCCGGCGTTCGCGGATTATCCCCGCCGATTTCACAGCCAGGTTTCTCGATCGTCTCTACGAGGGGAAGCTCGACGGCGGTAAGGCTCTCGATTATTGCGAGATGAATCCCAGCCCTGCAGCGCGCGTCGCCCTGGCGGCCGTGCGGAGGTGGGGCCGGCCGGCCGTGGATCTCGAGCGCGCCGTCGCACTGACCCACCGAGGCGAGGCGGAACGCCTGCGGCGCAACGTCGGCAGCTTACGGCGGATCGCCGCGCTGGCGCCTCTGATCGGACTGGTGGGCTCGTTGCTCGCGGTCGGACGAGTTCTGGCGGCAATTCCCGCCCCGACCACGGTCGTGCCCGCGGCTCAGGGAGTGGTCGTATCGACTTCCGTCGCCTGGGGTCCGGCACTGGGCCAGGCATCTCTCCCCTGATCTTGGGACTGACCATTGCGACGCTTGCACTGGTGGCCTACGATTCGCTTGTCATCCGGATCGAGCGTTTCTCTGGGGCACTCGACCATCTGGGAGCCGAGACGATCGATGCCATCGCGATGGCCACTCCGCCGGCAGCAGTGCCAATGATTGGCCCTCCAGGCGCTCGAACTAGCAGGACCGATCCGGGGCATCCCTCGAGCAGCCCTGGCCCGGTTCATCCTTCCCGCCAGGCGAATGCACCGCGCCGGCGAGTCGATGATTTGGTGACCCGCGGTCCGGCATGCGACCCTGACATCGGATTCTAGCGGAACAGGCATGGGTGGACTGATGATGCCGGTCGTCGTCAAAGAATCACGGCCTGGACTCCTCCGTGATTCGAGAGATGAGGTAAGATCGGTTCAGTTTCGGGGCAGACTGAAGGCGGAGAGGCTTACAAACGTGAAAAGGGTTGCTCGCGCTCGACAGGCGGGTTGCCAGCCATACCGAGGCGAGGGGCATGAGCGGACCTGATACCGGACTTGATCTCGAATCCTTCCTGCTCCTGATGCGGGCTGATCTGGGTGCCTGGGCCTTGCTCGGTTTGGGAACCCTGGTCCTCGGGCTGATGGCCTGGTTGAGCTGGGGCTCGCGCCGCGCCTTGCGCAAGTGCCTGGCGCTCTCGATCGTGGCTCACGCGGGACTTGTCCTGTATGGCAGCACGGTTCCCTCGGTATTCCGTGCTCTCAGCCTGGCGTCTCGTGACGCTTCGAGGGAGCCACACATCCGGCAGATCCGCGTGTCTCCGGTTGCTGCGGCAGACCGACTTTCGAGCGGCAGGCCCGAGGAATCTTCTTCAGCCGTCACCTCTTCCCTTGTCTCCGGGCGGTTTGCTCCCGTGTCATCACCCGACCTTGCCATCGAGCCGATCCCGCTGGCCGATCCCGTTCGTGCGGCATTGCGGTCGGAAGCTCAAGCGACCGTGGATACACCTGTGGCGGCGCCGGCTGATCTCCCCACACAGAGTTCCTTGCCTGTGACGCAGGCTGTGCCGGCAGGCGCGCCCTTACATGGATTTGGAATACCCGTATCGAGGCCGGCGTCGACCACGTTGTCAGCCGGTTCACCACGGCCTGCCACTGTGGGGGTGCCGCCGGCCTCCGAGCTGGCCGCGCTTGTTCCGGAACCGGTGAAGATTCAGGAACAGCGGGGCAGTGGCAGGTCGGCACTGTCCGAACCGGCGGGCTCCCTGCTGGCTCCGACCGAGCTTCGGCACGAGGCGGCCCGAGACCAGGTCAAGCTGGACGCTCCGCCGCAGCTCCGTGGTGAAGTCGCCGGCCAGCCGATTCCGCTGGTGCGAGCCATGCCACGAGGCGCAGACCACGACCGTCCCGGCCCCGCGCTTGCGGACCTGTCAGGGCCCGTGAGTGGCCGCACCCTGAGCGAGGTTCCCCAGTTCTATCGGTCTCGCCTGGATGCCAATCGTACGCTCCTTGCCCAGCGCAGCGGCGCCAGCAAGGCGAGCGAACAAGCTGTTGAGCGCGCACTCGACTGGCTGTCGCGCCATCAGGACGCCGATGGCCGCTGGGACGGGGCCACAGCGCGGTATGAGGATGGAATGGCAGTCCAGGGCGACGATGATTTCACCGTCCACTGCCCCCCGGGCCAGACTTGCTTTGGAGAATGTGCCTACTTTGAGGCCGACACGGCGCTCACCGGACTGGCACTCCTGACCTACCTGGGTGCCGGCTACACGCACAAAGAGGGTAAGTTCGCCACGACCGTCGGCAACGGGCTCGATTTCTTGCTGGCTCAGCAGAAGCCCGACGGCGACCTGCGAGGTGCGTGCAAGGTCGTGGGTATGTACTGTCACGCCATGGCCGCGCTCGCGCTTTGCGAGGCTTATGCCCTGAGTCTCGACGAACGCCTTCGCGATCCGGCCCAGCGGGCGATCTTGTTCCTGGTCCGCAGCCGTGCCCGCGACGGCCTGGCCTGGCGTTATGCGCCGTCGGCACCCGAGGGCGACACGAGCATTCTCGGCTGGGTTGTCATGGCTCTCAAGTCAGCACGGGAGGTGGGCCTGCGCGTTCCCGACCAGGCCGGGCTCAATCACGGGATTCTTCGGTGGCTCGAACGGGTAGCGAGCGGTAAGAACGGAGGTCTGTCCCGCTATCAGCCTCGCGTCAAGGAGACTCCCACGATGACTGCCGAGGCCTGGGTTTGCCGCCAGTTTCTGGGCGTCGGCGGTACGAGCGCAGCGAGCACCGAAGCCGCCGCTTACCTCTTGCAACACCAGTCGGACCACGGCGATACGAATTTCTATTACTGGTATTATGGCACGCTGGCAATGTATCAGCACGGCGGCCAGCCCTGGACGCACTGGAACAACCGGATCCGCGATCGAGTGGTCGGGCTCCAGCGTTCGTCCGGACACCAGGCAGGTAGCTGGGATCCGGACGATAGCATCTACGGAGCCACGGGCGGCCGCATTTACTGCACCACTCTCGCCGCATTGACTCTCGAAGTTTACTACCGCTACCTCAGACTCTACGAAAGGCCCAGTCTGCCTGCCGACGCGAAGGTCGGGCCGGAGACTGGGCCAGCGCTTGATGTTCTTCCCCCGAGCTCTTGAGTCAAGGCACCGAGAGAGGCCTTCGAAGCACGCGTGGCCGTTCGCTCACTTCTCGGCCAGGGCCTTCTCGATCGCGCTGCCCAGTTCGGAGGACTCGGGCTTCACGCTGGGCTGATACCTGCCAACAACCTCTCCCTTGCGACTGACCAAAAACTTGGTGAAATTCCAAGGGATCGCCCCGGCGTGCTTGGGGTCGGTCGTCTCGCTGGTCAAGAACTTGTAGAGCGGGTGAATGCCATCACCTTTGACCACGATTTTCGAGAACAGCGGGAAGCTGACGTTGTACTTGGAGCTGCAAAACTGCTTGATCTGGTCGTCCGTTCCGGGCTCCTGGGCGCCAAACTCATTGGCCGGGAAAGCGAGGATCTCAAATCCCTGATCCTTATACTTCTGATAGATTTCCTGAAGCCCCTTATACTGCGGCGTGTAGCCACACTGGCTGGCCGTATTGACGATCAGCAAGACCTTGCCCTGGAACTTCGCGAGCGGAACGTCCTTGCCATCGATATCCTTCACGGTGAAATCGAGAACGGAGCCCGCCTGGTTGGGGGCGGAGTGGGCCGATATCATGGCCCAGGGAATCGAAACCAGCACGATGGCCGACATGGCCAGGATAACTGTTGAGATCATGCGAGCCAGCACGGTGGGGTCCTCGGGTGAGAAAGACTGTGGTGTGGAGGGGACGGCCGTACCTCGGTCGCCGGAGCGCTTGTCTGTTGTGAGGCGACGGGTCGCAACACCGTCATCAGGCGGATTGTCGAACAAACCTATAACCATGATGCAATGGCCTGAATGGAAATTCAAGAGATCGAAGGGCAGAACTGCTTTCGCGGCGTGCAAACCCGCAGTTTCGCGGGGATCGATACAATCTTCTCCGAACTGCATATTATCCGTCGAAGGAGCAAAGACTGAAGGACGACTCGACCATGGCAATTAACCCCTTACTGACTCTCCTTGTCGCGGTCTCATTTCTCTACGGGTTGCCAGGCCCTTGGGCTTGCACGCTGGGATCGGAAGGGCTGCAGGACAAATCGAGCGGTCGACCTCCACGCAAAGAAGGACATCGAGCCGCCGGCCCGTCAGGTGACTCTGACGTTCAACCAGCCTGTCGAGTCTTCTACCACGTATTTGCCGACCTTCGAGGGGACACATGCCCAGAGCCGCCATGTGGCGCCCGCGGAACTGCGGCTTCAGGTTCCGGACCACATTCTTGTCGTAGAGGTCAAGCTGAAAAGCACTCTGGCGAGACAAACATCCGGACACTAGGCTGGTCTGCAGCAAGGGACTCTGCCTCGCACGAGGACAGATCCACCCTTGAGGTCCGCGTGGACGACACTTTCATGCACCCGATTCGGTGTCGTCCCTTTGAGGCATACGGGCGAGGGAACCGTTAAGAGGATGTACGACGCACTCACGCCCGGAGCACAGCGTGCGCTCGAACGGGCTCAGCTTCGCGCCGGGCGCACGGCGGATCATTCGTGGAACCTGCTGATCTCCTGGCCGCCCTGGTTGACGAGGCGGAGAGCCGGGGCGCCGAGTTGATGGTCCGCTTCGGCCTCGATCCCGCCTTGGTGCTCGACGCGCTCGGGATGGAAGCCGAATGGTTCGCCCTGGAATCGGACCGTGAGGCGCCGTCGGGTCAATCCGAGAACTCCGGAGAGGTGATCATCCCCCTGCCCCACTCGCCGGCCCTGCGAGCCGTCTTGATTGACGCCAGCATGAAGGCCCGGGCGCTCGACCGAGCGCTCGATGTGGGGACCGAACATCTGCTGGCGGGTCTGATAACCGAGTCGTCACCTGCTGCGCTAAGCCTGCTGGCCCGGGGGCTCGACCTGCAAGGACTGAGAAACCACCTTGCCGAGCAGGTATCGGCGCAGGAGGCGCCCCTGGGTGCACTCGACGGGATGCCCCCACTGGACATCTACGACCCTGCTCAGGCGGTGGACCTGGGCCGGATTCTCGACGCCTCGGCCAACCGTGCCCGCGAGGGGCTGCGTGTCGTCGAGGATTACGTTCGCTTCGTCCTCGACGATCCCGGCTTGACCCGCCGTTTGAAGGAAGTTCGCCACCGCCTGGCGGAGGCTCTGCGTGGGTTTGACGCCGAGTTGCTCATTGGATCGCGCGACACGCGCGAGGACGTGGGCACCCACATCATGACACCCTCGGAACAGGTTCGCGAGAATCCCCGGGCCGTTCTGACAGCCAATTTCAAGCGAGTTGCCGAGGCCCTACGCACGCTCGAGGAGTACGGCAAACTTGTCGATGTCTGGCTCTCCGGGCGGTTCGAGGTCTTGCGTTACGACGTTTACACCCTCGAAAAGCTCACGCTCACCGCGGTTCAGGCTCATAAATCGCTGGACCAGGCGAGGTTGATGGTCCTGGTCGGCGGCTTTCCAACCATGGGCGATCTCACGTGGATCGTCGGCGAGGCCCTGGCCGGCGGAGCCGACGTCATCGAGCTTCGCGAGAAGTACCTCCCTGACCGTGAACTGCTCTCGCGCGCTCGCGAGGTGCGGATCCTGACGGCGCAGGCAAAGGCGCACTTCATCGTCAATGACCGCCCCGACCTGGCGCGTCTGGCCGGCGCTGATGGCGTTCACCTGGGCCAACACGATGTATCGGTCCGCGACGCCAGGCGAATTGTCGGACCGAATCTGCTGATCGGCGTCTCGACCCACAACCGCGCCCAGCTTGACGCGGCCATGCTCGCTGGTGCCGGCTATGTCGGTGTCGGCCCCGTTTTTCCCAGTGCGACCAAGGAGTTCTCCGAGCCCGAACTGGCCGGTCTGGCCTACGTACAAGCCGCGGCCGAAACGACCAGGCTTCCCTGGTTCGCGATAGGCGGTATCACCGAGGACAATGTCGAGCGCGTCCTGGCTGCCGGCGCCACGCGGATCGCCGTCAGCGCCGCGGTCGTCCGCGCCGAGCGGCCCAGGCGAGCCGCCGCGCGCTTGAAGTCCCGGCTGGAAGGACGAGAGCCGGATGACGGAAAGGGCTTCAATCATCCCGAAGTGGAATAAACTCCCGCTCCCGCACCCGTTCGTCTTGCTGTGCGACGATGGTACCGTCTGATCGACATGGGTCGAATCACCATCCGCGCTCGATTCGAGCCCGGAGCCTCTGGTTGAATTGTGCCGTCCTGTCCTGTGACGCGTTTCTCGGAGAAGCTGCACCACGAGCCGCGGAGAATCTCTCCGGCCGAGGCTCTTTTTTCCCAGTCAGAGTATTCGTTTACCACTGGTGAGGAGATTCTGGGAGACGGCGGCCTCGCGCGGAACTGAGTTGCCATCGACACGTCGACATCTTGATAGAGGGGGCAATGCATGAAAGTCGTCTCGGTGAATGTCGGCATGCCGTGCGCGGTCACGTGGAGAGGCAAAGAGGTGCTCACGGGCATTTTCAAAGACCCCGTCACCGCGATCGTTCGCCTTCGGCGGCTGAATTTCGACGGTGATGGCCAGGCTGATCTGAGTGTCCACGGCGGGCGCGACAAGGCGGTCTATGCCTATCCTCTCGAACACTACGCGGACTGGCGAATCGAGGCTTGGCCAGGACCTCAGCCCCGGGGCCTTTGGCGAGAACCTCACCACGCAGGGACTGGTTGAGGATGAAGTTCACATCGGTGATGAGTTTCGCGTCGGCACCGCCCGAGTGGTCGTCACGCAACCCCGACTGCCCTGCTTCAAGCTCGGAATCCGGTTTGGCGATCCGGCAATGGTCGAATTGTTTCTCAAAAGCGGCTGGCCAGGAATCTACCTCGCAGTCGCCGATGAAGGAGTCGTCGGCCCGGGCGACACCATCGAACGGCTCCGTCTGGATGAGAGTCGCATAACGGTCTCGTCCATGCTCGCGCTGATTCTTGACCGTCATGCGCCTCCCGAAGCCCTACGCCGTATTCTCGCCGTTCCTGCGCTCGCCGCAGTCTGGCGTCAGGAATTCGAGGACCGTCTTGGCGGCTGAGGAGGCCGGGCAAGACAACATTTCTGACCCGTCGCACCGATTCCGCTGCTACCGCTTTGACAGGACAGTCGATCCGCTGTCCAATAACTTCATGAAGGGAACTCGGCGTTATACCGGATGGCGGGTCAAGCCTCATCCGGCGAGTCCCCGAGTTCTTGGACTTAGAGTGGCGAGTCTTGCTTTAGCGGAGTGCGCCCCAGGGCAGTTGATCTTGTGGGCACGAATCAACAATCCCGGCGCAGCAATCGAGGTTGCAGCGATCCTGAACCGACTCTTGCTTGTCAGGCCGCTCGTGGTTCGAGTAAATTAAGTTCGTTCCGGGCTGGCTTCGACGCGCCCCGAGGCAGACGACGGGAAGCCAGAACGTAACGCAAACTCAGCCCGCTGTTGCAGCGGCAACGTGAGCATACATACAACAAGGCGTCCCGGGGGCAAGACCCTGGGATCGAGGGAAAGTTCTGAATCGGCGAGGCGGCTCGCGAATCCAGTTCTCTCCCGCCGCACCCCACGAGCACAGATCAGGATTGGATTGATGGCCAGCAAAGACGGCGACAAGGGAAAAGCCAAGGATAAGTCCAAACCGCATCCGCAAGGCGATGCCAAGCAGCAGAAGGCTGAGGCCAAGAAAGAGAAAGAAAAGGAAAAAGACAAGGCAAAAGCCAAGGAAGCGGCCGAGGCCGCCAAGGGTGCCAAGGAACCAAAGGAAGAAAAGCCCAAGGCTCCGCCCCGGCCGCCGGCCGATCCCCGGCTCAAGGTCCTCAAGAAGTTCCACGGCAAGTTCCTGCCCCGGGGCCCACTCCGCGACCGCCTCAAAGGTCTCATGGACCGCTGGAACTCCGGCGAGGACCACGGCGGAGTCACCGTTGAAGAATTGAAGTCACTCCATAACGACTGGACAGCCGCACGCCAGAAGCCAGCCAAGAAGAAGGCAATCGCTGCCGTCTAGTGCCTCCGGGCGCTTCGACGTCAAGGCAAGGGCGCGACGAGCCGGGCGATTTTGGCCTCGATATCACGGGACTGACGCTCGGCGTCCGTTAGCTTCAACCCTTGGGCCATGCCGGGACGGCGGTGGCCGGTGGCCGTCAGCCAGGCATCCTTGATTACGTTCTGGCGATTCTGGACCAGTTTGAGAACCTCCAGACCGTGGGGACGCTCACCCAGGACCGCAGCGCCGTTCGTCGTCCCGGCGAGCTCGCTCGATGGCATACCCCAATGCAGGAGAATCTCGCGGGCAATGAGCCAGTGGCCGGTTGGACCGGCGTGAACGCCGTCATCGGCGAGCCGGAAGTTCGGGTCGTGAGCACGTGCCGCGGCCAGGTATTGCTTCATCGGTCCGTGCACGTCCACGACATCCCACCCGCTGGCTCGCTGGGCCAGCAACCACTCGGAATAGCGGCCGAGCACTTCGTCATAGCCTTCATACGGCTGCCGGTACTCGGGCAGACCCGCGGGCAGGGTTTGTGACTTGATGGGTTGAGGGTCAAAGACCGGGGGCGTGAGATGCAGGACCCGGGCGCCGGCTTTCTCCGCGCGGCTTCGCAAGTCGCGCAGGCCCGCCCGGAACTTGGCCAAGCGATCTTCGGAGAAGGGATAATAGATCCCGTCGTTCATGCCGTAGCAGGCCACGATGAGGCCGGGTCTGGTCTGCTCGAGGACCCGGTCGAGCCGTTCGTGCAGATCGGGACGCGGGAACTGTCCTCCTGCATGACCCGGCTCGGAAAGCCCCGATACAGTCTCGCTGGGCAGTCCGAGGTTAAGAAACTCACACCGCAGCTCGGGATACCTGGTCCGCAGATAGGCCTCAATGTCATCAATGTATTGACCTGCATAGGTGATGCTGTCACCCAGAAAAATCACGCGGCGAACGCCCTGCAGCGGCGGACCCGCGGCATGTTCATCGGCGGCGAAGGCGGTCGCGCAACTTGCCGGCAGTAGCAGGAAAGCCAGCAGTTTGAACAATGCAGAACGCATGGGCAATCCTCGCCATTCGGGTGCGTCAGAAGTGCTGATCCGAGTGTTCGACGTCGGCGCGAGCAAACCGGCTCACGGCCAGGGCAATGGCCCGCGCGGCCGCGCGAGCCACCTCGCTGGGGGCCGCGTCAATAGCCGCGCGGGCATTCTCATACGCGGCCGCGGCGCGGCCGGCGTCTTGTTCGAGGACCGCCAGGCCATAGCGTGCCTCGAAGAGCGAAGGCTCGGCGGCGAGGGATTGCTCGTAGGCCCTGCGTGCCAAATCGAACTGGCCCTCCGCGAAATAGCTGACCGCGACCCGCGCGTCGCGGACTGCCGGACGGGGAACCGTGGATGCCCGCCGCCAGAGATCGCGCGCCTGCTCAGGCTCGCCCAGGTGCAGACGCAAGGTCGCGACCCGGTCAACAATCTCCCAAGGGGCTTTCGCGGGCGGATACGCTCGCTCAAGAACCTCGGCTGCCGTCTCGGCACGGCCACGGTTCAGCAGATCGGTGACAAGCTGATCAAGCTCGCCGAGATTCTTCCAGGTGGTGGCCGGACCCGCGCCGAGCCGCTGCTCGATTGCACCGCGCGCCGTTTCGGCCTGGGCCAGATGGGTTCGCTGCAAGCGATTGATCGGTTGCAAGAGGATGAGGCGATCGAGTACCGGGAACTCGGCCTCATCCATCTGTCGGGCCTCAAAAACTTGCTCCAGGCCAAGCAAAGCCATGAAATCATGCGGGGAAAGCTCGATGGCGCGGCGGAAGGCATAGGTTGAGCGGACAACTGGAAGGTCGAAAACCGGATCGAACGGCATCCGGAACCGGGGAGACGGCCTGCCCATCGGTTCACGCAACAGCTCGACCTGCCCCAGCGTCTTCCAGCCGTCGACCGAGCTGGGATCGGTCTCGACGATCCGCCGCGCGTAGTTCTGGGCCAGCCAGACCAGCGGACGGGCCGCCTCTCCCCGGCCGATCGCGAAGTTCATGTAGTTGCGCACGCCCTTCGCGGCGGCAAGGAGCGCCGCGAGGCCATGTGGTTCGGTTGCCGGGTCGGGCCGGAAATGGCGTGCTCCGAAGTCGACTTCATGGGTTCTTGTCACCGGGTAACTGTCGTGTACGAACACGGCGACGATCGGATCGAACCACACGCACTTCCAGTGTCGGCTAGCCAGCAGGGTCGCCCCGATACCGGCGTTGTCCACGTGATCGACGAGGATGCTCGGTCGCCCGATCCGCTCCAGTTCAGATTCCCAGCCGGGCTGATCGGTCGTGATGTTGTTCCCGAGCGCCTGGTACTGGGCGAACAGTTCCGCACCGGCGACTTCCAGCCGAGGATCAGTGAAGACGGTCCGGCCCGGCCCGTGTTCTCGCTCCGGGCTGAAATAGTACTCGAACAGCGAAGCATGAGCATTGTGATAGCTCAGGAACCGGTCAGGCATTCCCGGCGTGCCGGCAAACTTCACGGCCTCGTGAGGAAACCAGAGCGGTTCCTCTCCCCAGCCGATCGTGCGCCCCTCGGCGCTTCGCGCATAAAACTGGCCCGTACCGACCCACAGAAGTAAGGCGGCCACCGCGAGGAATGTGGCGATCCGCGGCTTCAGTCCGCTGGTCGCGGCGTGAGTCGGATTTCGAGCGGCGATTCGCCGGTGACGGGCCGCGACCCACTCGGCGAAATTCCAGGCGGTGACCGCGCCAACCACAGCGGCAAACTGGTGGCTATTACGGGTCGCCTGAAGGCTGAGAACGCTGAAGGCCGCAAACAAAAGAAGTCGAAATGGGCTGAGACGCCAGGCTTCCTCGCTTCCCTCCGGACTGACCTCCGCCCCACGCTTCTTCCGGCCGCCCCGGGTCGACTTCCTGGGTTTCTTGGTGGACGGCTTATCGGTTGGTGTCGAATCCGAGGCGCCTCCCCTGAGGCGAACCGCGATCGCCCAGCAGACCGGTACCAGAAAGCTCAAGGCCCCCAGCCCCATGGTCACCAGGTGAAGCTGGAGCGGCAGGCTCGTCAGCCCGGATTTTTCAATGAACAGCGGGATGGGCGTCAGCTCGGCGATGCTCCGGGAAAAGATCGGGTTGCTCATGGTCCGGGCCAGCTCCAGGGGATAGATTGCCCCCCGCAGGCCATAAGGATTCACCAGGCAGGCAAACCCGGTGGCGATGCACGCCGGGACGATCGTCCGCCACCAACGAATGCGTTCTGGAGCCATTGCGCCGGGGCGAAGTGCGGCATCGACAACGGCGAAAACCAGCACGACCGGACCCAGCACGAAGAGGCCGTGTGAGTTCACCCAGGCAATCTGGACCAAAGGAAATAGCCACGCGAGCAGGGGAAACCGATGCCAGCGGCCGATCACGGCGAGGTACATTGCGAGGTAAAGGAGGCTCAAGGTCTCGGGTCTGACGTACATCCGGCCGCTGAGAACCAAGAGCGCGGGAAGCCAGGCGAGGATCATTGCCCAGACCGGCCAGGATCGACGCCGAACGGTGATCAGCAATAGAACAGCCACGCATGTGATCACGGCTTTCGCCAGGGTGAGTGCCGGCACGCCGCCGTGCTGGCGGACCCAGCTTATACCTACCTGGAAGAGCCAGTGCAAATCGATCCAGGCGGTGCCCTGCCGTGTGAAGGTGTAGAAATCGACGCGAGGAATCTGCCCGGTGTGGCGAATCAGGTCGCCGGTCCGCAAATGCCAGTAATAATCGGCATCCTTGAGGGGGAAAATGCCCAACAGGAACGTCAATGCCAGGAAGATCGCGATCAGGCACGCATCGATGATCCGCAACCCCCAGGAAGGCGGTTCGGCAAAGCCGTCCTCCTTGCCCGGCCGCGACCGTGAGGTCTCTGACCTGGGTCGAGGCTCTGGGGGGCTCACCGTCGTCATCAACGCGCTCCTGGCAAACAGTCATGGCCCGCTGGCCTGGGCTAGCAAATTCGATGATCCCAGTTTACCGGCCTGGCCGCCCCCGGGTCGAGGCTTGGCATCGCCAGCCGCGGATGGCGAATCCCTCGGTTTCTGGATGTTGCATGCCCGGCGGACGGTTGATAACTTTCATCTTCTGGCTTCTGCCAGCGAGTCGCATGTGATCCTTCCGCGGCGTTGTGCCGCCCTGAATCCGTGTTCCCATCCATTTTCCTTGCAACAGGAGTTTGACATGAGTCGCCAAGTGACAGCGATCGCAGCCATGCTGGGGGCGGGTCTCGTGGTTATCTGGGGAGCCGGCGGAGTACGCGCTGAAGAACCCAAGGTAGGCGATCCGGCGCCGGCGTTCTCGCTACCCGGTTCGGATGGCAAGACGTACACGCTGGCCGATTACAAGGGCAAGTCCGCCGTCGTGCTCGCATGGTTCCCCAAGGCGTTCACCGGGGGCTGCACGGCCGAATGCAAGTCGTTTGCCCAGGGGGGAGCCCAGCTCAAAGGGCTGAACGTCGCCTACTTCACCGCCAGCGTGGACGTCCCCGACTTCAACAAGAAGTTTGCCGAGTCGCTGAGCTGTGATTACCCCATCCTCAGCGATCCCGACAAGAACGTGGCGAAAGCCTACGGTGTTGTCCACGAAGGAAGGGCCGTGCCCGAGCGTTGGACCTTCTACATCGACAAGGACGGGATCATCCGTGCCATCGACAAGAAGGTCGTGACCGCGAACGCGGCTCCTGATGTCGCCTCCAAACTCAAAGAGCTGGGCATTGCCAGCAAGTGAGCTGATGGCGATTGCCGGCAGGAAATCGTCCGTGGTGCGGCCCGGCGGCACCACGGTCTTGATCGCGATCATCGGCCGGGCGACGCACTACCGCGCTGCTGCCTTTGCAGACATGCCCAGCGATATTTCAACTCGCCAAGGATTTTCCAGAACAGCCGGCTATGCATCCGCCCCGGCACGCGTCCACACGATCGAGCTGAGAACGAGAAAGGCTCGGTGTACTCGAGATGATGGGCCATCTCGTGGAGAAACGTGTCAAACAGCTCTTCCAGCGGCCGAACACCCTGATCGCGGTCGCGGGCGTAAATGCGAATCAGCCGCCGCGACTTGTAATATCCCCCCAGAACCCGCATGGTGGCTCGATTGTTGATATCCAGATCGTAATCGATGCGACATGCGTAAATTTTATCGAAACGATGGCGGAAGAGTGGGCCAAGAGCCGAGACCGGGGGCGTGAAAAACGTGGCTAGTGAAGCAGATCCCGGACCCGCGGGCGATCCCACAGTCCGGGCTGCATGGACCTCATTGTTAGATTCAACCTCGATCTCCGCTTTTGGCGTGAGGACCTCGTTGTCGCGTCCCTGCCGGCGCCGGCTGGGGTTCGGTTGGGATGGAGATGATTCGTCCATGGCTCGTTCCGGGCATGCAGAAGAAGAACAACGACACCGCGCATCCGTCCGTCCCTGGGTGGACAGAGCTGCAACGCGGCAAGAGCAATCCATCGATTGGACAAGGGGCAATCTCAGTAAGTCGCTCTGCCCCCGCTGATGTCGTAACACTGGCCAGTCGTGAAACTTGCCTCCGAGCTTGCCAGATAGTGTACCAGCGCGGCCACCTCGTCAATGGTTCCTGTGCGGCCGACCGGAATCTTTGCAATCATGTATTCGACCGTGGACGGGTCGAGGCCGTCGACCATTTGCGTTCGGATCACGGCCGGCGAGATCGCATTGACGGTGATATCGCCCTTGCCCGCGAGCTCCTTGGCAAGCGACTTCGTGAGCGCGATCACGGCAGCCTTGGACGCCGAATAAGGCAAAAGCGTCGGGTTGCCTTCCTTGCCCGCGATCGAAGCGACGTTCACAATCCGTCCCCGGCCCACTGCGATCATTCTCGGAACTACCGCCTTGCAGAAGAGAAAAGTGCCGATCACATTGACCTCGAACACCGAACGGACCTCGTCGACTCCCAGGTTCCAGCTCAGATCCGTACGGCCGGCGATCCCGGCGTTGTTCACCAGGATCGACAGCGGCCCAAACGCTTGCTCGGCTTGCCGCACGGCGGCGGCCACCTGATTCTCCGAGCAGACGTCACCCGCGATGGCCAGACCCTCGAGCTCCGAGGCGACGGATTCTGCCCGTGTGCCTTCCCTGTCAAAGATCGCGACCCTCGCCCCGGCCGCGTGCAGCCTGCGAGCGATTCCCGCCCCGATTCCTTGCCCGGCGCCCGTCACCAGCGCGACCTGGCCGGTCAAATCAAAAAATCCCGCCATCGGAATGTACCAGTGCCGACGAGGTCCAGAGAAGTCGACATGCACGACCGGTTGAAAACCTACCAGGTTTGCCGGCCCTTCGCTACACTGACGAGGCCGCGGTGATGAAAGTATCGAGCATGCCCACCACGGCACGTGGAACGAAAACCGCGGCGCACACGAGCAATCGGATGTCTCCGGAACACCAGCGAGCCGAGATGGGAGACCAGGATCCGCCGGTTCTCGTCTTGACCAACGACGACGGGATCGAGGCGCCGGAATTCAGGCTTTGTTGCGCGCGGCCGAGGCACTCGGGCATTGCCGGATCATCGCGCCTTGCGGACCGCTTTCGGGGTGTGGCCACCAGGTGACGACGCACCAGCCGATCCAGATCACGCCGGATGGCCATGGACATCTGGCCGTCGCCGGCACTCCCGCCGATTGCGTTCGTCTGGCCGTGTTCTCACTGGCTCCCGAGGTCCGCTGGGTTCTTTCGGGCATCAACGCGGGTGGCAACCTGGGAACGGATGTTTTCAGCTCGGGCACGGTGGCGGCCGCTCGCGAGGCGGCGATCCGCGGCGTACCGGGCATCGCGGTCTCGCACTACATTGCAAAAGGACGGTCGATCGACTGGCCGCGCGCGATCCGCTGGACCGCACGGGTGCTCCGAATGCTGATGGCCGAACCCTGGAAACCGGGAACTTTCTGGAATGTCAACCTTCCCCACCTGGCTCCGGAAAGCGATGAACCCACTATTGTCTTCTGCCCGCTCGATCCTTCACCGCTGCCTCTGGCTTATCGACTGGAGGGAGGAATTGCCACGTACACAGGCAATTACCAGGGCCGCGCCCGTCGGTCCGGAGCAGACGTTGCCGTGTGCCTGGGCGGTCAGATCGCCGTGACTCTGCTTCGGCTGGTTGATCCGACGAGTGAATCGGTTCGAGAGGTTCCCTGAAATGCCGTGCACGCAATGTCAAAAAGCCGCTCCCTGAGATCTGGTCGATCCCGCGCCGAACATGACATAATGGAGCGTCCTTGCGGCAGGGACGATGCCTGTCGGCGATGAGGCTGGCTGCCGTTGCGACCTCGCCGGCCTGATCTTTCATCATTCTTGCTTCGTCATTGCTAAAGGTGGAGAGACGCGAATGAGCTCATGGCAGCGAGTGACCCGGCGATGCCTGGTATTGACAGTCATGCTGGCGGGTTGTGATGCGCCGGAGGATATCGTGCCAACAACGCCGCCGGGTGCAGTCATTCCTCGAACCGCTCCGGACAACAACGATCCGGCGCAGGCCAAGGGAGAAACGGCCATACTTTCGACCAAGGCTTCTGGAGAATCAAGCAAGACACCGGCCTTGGCACCCGCTCTACCCACCGCCAAGGGAGAGACCAAGACCACCAAGAACGGAGTCAAGTACGAAACTCTCAAGGAGGGCACCGGGGACGAGCTCAAGACGGGCCAGGTTGCCATGTTTCATTATGTGGGAACCCTTGAGAACGGCACGGTCTTCGACAGCAGTCGTGAGCGAGGCAACCCCTTGAAGGTGGCCGTCGGAATGGGTCAGTTGATCAAGGGTTGGGAAGAAGGCATGCCCGGCATGCGAGTCGGGGAAACCCGCAAGTTGTGGATACCCGCGTCACAAGCCTATGGCGACGTGGAAAAGGGAAAGATTCCCGCCAAGTCCAACCTGATCTTCGAGGTGGAATTGTTGCAGATTCTGAATAAGGACTGATGCTTCGCATTCCGGGGGAGCCGTGCCTGCACGCCCCGGAATGCCTCTCCATGAAGCGAGTCGACGTAAGCACGACCCGATGATGTGTTCTTGCAAGTGAATGCTCGGACAGCAATTTGATGGAATGAGGCTTCGAATGGCCAACGTCTCAAGCACTCCCAGCTTTTCCGGAATGAAGTACCGCGTGGTCAACGAACTGGGCGAGGGCGCGGGAAGCAAGATTTTCTTGATCAGCGACAAGACGGCCGGGGGCAAGCGCTACGCCTTGAAGATCGTCCGCAAACAGGAACCGGAGGACGATGTCTACATCCAGCAGGCGAAGACCGAGTATGAGGCCGCGCAGAAGCTGAATCATCCGACGATCGCCAAAATCTACGATTTCCGGCAGCGGAAATCGTGGTTCAAGGTCACCGGGTGCGAACTGCTGATGGAGTACGTTGACGGCAAGAGCCTTGACGAGGTCGAGGCTCCGGAACTGGGCCAGCTCGTCTTGATTTTTGGCCAGGTCGCCTCGGCGCTCTCGCACATGCACCGCCGGGGCGTCTTTCACGGCGACCTCAAGCCGCACAATATCATGCTATCGAAAAATGGGCAGGTGAAGCTCATCGACTTTGGTACCGCCTGGCTGCGCGGCCAGTCCAAGGATCGGATCCAGGGCACCCCCCAGTTCATGGCGCCCGAACAGGCCATCGAGAAGGTCGTCGATCAGAAGACCGATATCTACAACTTCGGCGCTACGATGTATCGCATGTTTACGGGACGATTCGTGCAAGGTGCCATTCCCAAGCCCGGAGACGAGCGAAAGATCACGCTTCCCAACAAGCTCAATCCGCGCATTCCCGGAGATCTCAACAACCTGATCATCGCCTGCCTCCAGTCCGATCCGGCGAAGCGCCCAGCCGGCATGTTCGAGGTCCGCGATCAGCTCTCCAAGATTGCCAAGCAGATGGGCCTCGCCGAGGTTGACCTGAAGGGTGCCGACGAGGAGTGAGTGGGTTGAGCGAAGGGGAACCAAAGATTCCCCGAACTGGTAGGTCTTGACGGCGTCCGGAATGGTTTCGAGCCGAGCCCCTCCGTCGCGGCTCCACGCTCTTCCGGGACTGCCCGGGGTTCTGCTGCTGTTACTGGACTACAACCTCGTGAAACGACCGCTCGACGGATCTTGGGGGATGCCTCGCCATCCGATGCCGACTCCGATGGAAGTTCAACCGTGCCCTTTGGCTGCCTTGGTTCGTCCCAGAAACAGGGATCGCCAAAAAGCGACACTTGACTCGCAATCGCAACACGAACTAGACTTTCTTTCGTCCTGGCAAATATTCTTATCGCATCCCTGATAAAACTGATCCGGACACCGGCTTGAGCTTGAGGCTGAGCCGTACAGAGTTGCCGGATTCCGTCCGCGCTGAATTCCCACCACCATGGACTTGCAACATGCCCAAAGTCTCAGTGATAACGCCCAACTATAATCACGCCAAGTATTTACCACAACGCATCGAGAGCATCCTGACCCAGACATTTCAAGACTTCGATCTCCTCATCCTCGACAACGCGTCCGCGGATAACAGTCGCGAGGTCATCGAATCGTACACCAAGCATGAAAAAGTGAGGGCGATTTTTAACTCCGAGAATAACGGGAGCCCCTACAAGCAGTGGAAACTGGGACTTGCCGAAACCAAGAGTGAATATGTGTGGATTGCAGAATCTGATGATTATGCTGATCCCAAGCTGCTGGAAACCCTCGTCGAACGGCTCGATCGGCACCCGAACGTCGGGCTTGCCGTGTGTCAGTCGCTGGCCGTCGACGAGGAAAACAAGCTGATCGGCAATTTTAATGGCCTGCTGGAGCATCGGGATCACAGCACACACTGGCGCGAAGACTACGTCAACTCGGGCCAGGAGGAATGCAAAAACTATATGTTCTGGCACGGCACGATTCCCAACGCGAGTGCCGTTTTGTGGCGCCGTGAAGTCCTCGAACGCGCGGGAGGCGTGCCCACCGATTTGCAACTCAGCGGCGACTGGATGGCGTACATCAACGTACTGCATCTCTCGGACATCGCGTTTGTATCCACGCCTTTGAACTATTTCCGTCAACACCTTGCGAACGTCCGAAGCAAGGCAAAGCGAGAGGGTACAGCCACGCGCGATGCCCTGGTCGTCCAGCAGACGCTCATCGATCGATACGGTCTTCCAAGCCTGCTCCGCGACCGCGATGCGATCATGCCTCAGTACGTAACCGACATGATCAACGGTGCCAGGCTACCGCCCTACAACAAGGTGCCGCCGGCGGTCGCAATGAAGCTTCTGGTCTGGTTTGCGCACATCCATCCCCAAGCCTTCGTGTCGGCGCTGAAGACCCTTTCGTGGGAGCAGGTTGCCGATCTGGGGAGGAGAGTGGGCGTGGCTGGACTTGCTCGCAAATTCAAGAAATCGGCCGCTGCCAGCGGGGCTTGACGGAGTCATGTTCCCGACCGATCCGGCTGGTCGGGTCGTGCGCCGCTGGCTTGGTCGTCACGTCTGCTGAAGCTGGTTGATCTTGTTGTAGAGTGTCTTGAGGCTGATTCCCAGTTCTTTGGCCGCGGCCGGCTTGTTGCCGTTGTGCTTCTCCAGAACGACCTGAATGTAGCTCATCTCGATATCACGCAGGGTTGGTGATCCCTCTGGAATCGCGAAGTGAGGCGAGGCGATTGGCGGATGGGCTGCGGTGGGGTACTGCGTCCGACCCCTGGCGGGAAATTGAGCCGGCAAGTGATCGGCGCGGATCTGGCTATTGCCGGCGAGTATCGATGCCCGTTCGATCGCGTTGGCCAGCTCGCGAATGTTACCCGGCCAATCGTGAGCCGCGAGCATCTCGAGCGACTCGGCGCTGAACGTCGACTCGGTCAATCCCCGCCGCGCTGCGTAGCGGGTCAGCAGGTGGCTTGCCAGTTCGGGAATGTCAGCCTTGCGGTCGCGGAGGGCGGGCAGGAAAATCTCGAAAGTATTGAGGCGAAAGAACAGATCCTCGCGAAACAGCTCGTTCTTCACCATCTCGCGGAGATCGCGGTTCGTGGCGCAAAGAACCCGTACGTCGACCCTGAAGGGCTCGTTCTCTCCGACCCGGCGGATCTCCCCAGACTCCAGGAACCGAAGCAGCTTGACCTGTACACTCCTGTCCAGCTCGCCAACCTCGTCAAGGAAAAGCGTTCCGCCATTGGCGACCTCGAAGAGCCCCTTGCGATTCGAGTCGGCACCGGTAAAGGCACCTCTGCGGTGGCCAAAAAGTTCGCTTTCGACGAGATTTTCGGGCAGTGCGCCGCAGTTGACGGGAATGAATGCGCGGCTGGCGCGGTTGCTCTTCTCATGAAGGCTACGCGCGACCAGTTCCTTCCCGGTTCCGGTTTCTCCCAGGATCATGACCGTTGCCTCTGAAGGCGCGATCGTGTCGATCAGGCGTCGAACCTGCTGCATGGCCGGCGTTTCGCCAATCAGCAGTGGGGCTCCCTCAGCAGTCTTGAGACGGCTCTCCAGCGCCACGGTCTTGTTCGATAGATCTCTTCGTTCGGCAATCCGTTGCAGCAGGACCTCGAGCTCGGCCCATTTGCATGGCTTGGTCAAGTAATCGAATGCACCGAGACGAAGTGCCTGCACGGCTGTATCGACGGTGGCCTGTCCGGTCAAAATGATGACTTGCGTATCGGGGCTCATTTGCTTGATCTGGCCCAGAACGTCGATACCGCTGATACCAGGCATCCGGATGTCGAGCAGGGCGGCATCGAAGGATCCGCGATCCAGAGCGCGAAGTGCTGCCGTACCGTCGGCGCAAACGGTGACCTCGTGGCCGAGTCGCGGTAATTCCATTTGCATCAGGTCTCGGAGGTGCGCCTCGTCATCCGCGAACAAGACCCGTAACCCTCCCTGGCGCATTTTCTCCATCATCAACTCCTCCCTCAATAGCTCACACCGAATCCGGACGGGTCTTCAAGATACCGCGTGCACCCCGTTGGCAGCCGTCAGAACCGATGCCGCCGGGTTTTCCGATCGATCGCCGGCCGACATTCTGTCGGGAAGCTCCGAGGGATGAATAGGCAGACGGACCCTGAATGTCGAGCCATGGCCTTCTCCCGGGCTTGTCGCCGTGATTTCGCCGTGATGCTGATTCACGATCCGATGACAGATGGACAGCCCCAGCCCGGTACCCTTGCCCGTTCGCCGCCTCGTGAAGAAGGGCTCGAAAATGTTCTCCAGCACATCTGGAGACATTCCGCATCCATTGTCACTGAATACCATCTCTGCCATTCCGTGGTGATAGCGCGTATCGATCCGCAAAGTTCCTCCCGTATCCATCGAGTCAAGCGCGTTGACGACGAGGTTGAGCACGACCTGCTTGATCTCCTGGCTATCCACGTGAGCCATGACGGCTTCTTTCGGCACGAACAGGATCGTCTTGCCCCGGTATTTTCCAATGTGCCTGATCATGTCCACCACACCTTGAATCAGGCTGGCCAAGTCAGTTCGCTCGCGCTTGATGTCATTGCAGCGCGAGAAGTCCAGTAGCTTCTCGGTGATGCTCTTGCAGCGGAACGCCTCTTCTTGAATCATTTTTAGATAATTGGAAACCACGTTATGATCGGGATGGTCGAATGCGCTGAAGAGTCCGGCCAGCCGGTTCTCGAGAGCCTCGGAGCAAAAGGCGATGGACGCCAGCGGGTTATTGATCTCGTGAGCGACGCCAGCGGCCAGAAATCCCACCCCCGCCAGCCGTTCGGACCGGACAAGCTGGCGGCTTCGCTCGTGAACTTGCTGCTCCAGGTCGTTGTACGTCACGCTGATCTTGGCCGTCATATCATTGAATGCCTCCGCAAGATCCTGCATCTCGTCACCCGAGTTGAGCTCGATCTTGTAGTCGAACGAACCCCGGGCCACGCGCCTGACCCCGCGCTGCAAGAGGCGCACCGGGTACAGCACCCAGCGGTGAAAGAGCATCATCAGCCCGCAGAGCATGGCCAGCACCATCAGCGCGGAAGTCCAGACGATCACACGGCTAGTCAAGTACTGTCCCTTGGACATGACCAGCACGTCATAGAAATCTCCGAATAGCTCCTTGGGCAGCAGCATGACCGTATGATTGAGACGCTCGATTCGATGTTTCAAATCCGTGGCCGGTTCAATCTGCGGGAGCATTTCGGGATGCTCGTTCACGTAGTAGGTTGTGCCCGGCAAGACCGGGCTCGTGGACGCGGAGTCGGGTTGCAGTTCCTTGAGAATCGCCGTCAGATCGTCGTCCATCAAGAACGCCAAGCCTAGCTCGTCGAGGCCGCTGTTGGCCCGGTTGCCGCGAATCGTGTTCTGCTTGAGAGCGCGAAAGTAAGTCCACAGCGCGTCACGGGCTTCGATCACCCGGTTGGCGAGTTCCTCTTTCTCTTCGACCATCTCGGTCCGCGGCGCGTGAAGGCGAAAGACCCGGTCGATCAGGTCCACCGACGCGCCCATCTCCACAAGCTGGTCCGACTGCGTCAAGTAACTGATATGGAACGAGTTCAGCCCGAAGATCGAGCCGCCCATGAGGATCATCATCATACCCACGACCACGCTCAGTCCAACGATGAGCTTGATGCGAATGGGCCAGCGGACCATGACGACCTCCCTGTCGTTTGGGCGGGCTCAGATTCGCGGGGACCCTGAAACCGGGTCAATCCGGGTAGCGGCACACCTTATACCAGAAGTCGCTGTCGGGCTCAAACCGACTCTGAGAGGGTTTTCCCCTGGCTTTGCACTAAAGCGATGTGCCGCATGAACTCAAGACGCCGGAGAACCGTCCGCTCGAGCTCAGGGGTTAACCTGGCAACTTCCAGGAACGGGTGCAAAGCGCGACTACCAGCGTGATCAACAGAACGACAGAGATGATCAGGCGCAGGGAACGAATCCCCCGTTGAAATAGCCTCTCACCGCCTGGATCAGTCTGAAGCTTCTGAAGGAAAGTGAGCCGATTGGCAATGCTGCCGTGCCTCCAGGAGCGTGTGGAAGGGTCAATACCGTTCTGGCAGGCAACCTTGGATAAGGCTTCAGAAAAGATTTGAATCCCGACAGGGCAGAGTTCGGGAGAGAGAGAATTCACAGGCTCGAGGCCGAATGTACCCTCCTCAAGGTCAAAATGTGGCGGACAATCGGCAACACCGCAGGAAACCATCCTGCACCCAAAGACGTCCGCCTGCCTCTCGAACCGACGCGAGAGATGCCCAAAAACCAGCCACAGAAACAAGCCCAGAGTGGTGAGGATCAGGGCCGCCTCGGCAAATTCATTGATCTGGGGTATCTGCTCCCTCGGTATCCAGGAAAAGCCCTCCAGCCAGCTTGAGGGTAATGAGAAGGCTTGGGTTGCGAGGGACAGTAGACCGAGGACTCCCAGAAAAAAGAAACCGAAGAACGTAAGGTGCCGGTGTGCCACATGCCCGAGTTCGTGCCCGAATACAGCGGCAACCTGGACGGGACTGAGCGAGTCGATCAAGGCATCGGTGAGCAAAACATAACGAAACTGAGGCAACACGCCCGTGACGCACGCATTGATCATGAGATGCCCGGTATCCCAGATCAGAACGTCATTGAACCGGAATCCGACCCGGCGGGCCGCCCGCTCCAGGCGGTCGCGGAGGGGACCTGCCGGCAGGCTCCGAGTGGGCCAGGCCAGGCGGATAAACAGCGGCGACATCGCCAGAACCAGAAGCCCAAGGACCGTCAGTTCGATGGGTTCGGCGGCAGGGCTTTGATGCCACCGCGGCCAGAGTCTCGAGCACACGTCTTGCCTGATCAGGAAGATCAGCACGACAGGCAGGACCAGGCCCGTCGCCTGCCGCGCCTTCAGTACCAGATAGGTAGGAAGTCGGGGAAACGTGCGACTGTCATGAAGAGCGTGTTCGCCAAGATATAGACCGCTCCAGGTGATGAGCTGGATCGCAAAATAGGGTAACAGAATCGCCAGATCATCGACCACCACCAGGCCTTGTAAGCCCCACTGCGAAAGGACCAGCCGAGGCCAGCCAACTCTGTAGATCATCCAGGCGTAGATCGCCAGTCCCGCAACGGTCAGGATCCGCGAGCCGAGTACGTAACGACGCAATACCCGGCCCGTTGCGTAACCAAAATGGGAAACCTGGGATGCAACCCAGCCTCCGAGCCCATACGAGAGCGCCGCAATGAGCAAGATTCCGCCAAGCGTTTCGATCAACCGCAGAGAGACCGAAATCCCGGGAGCATCCTCCGCGGGAGGTTCCATTCCAAAGGCGATCAACAGGGCGATCAGGAGGGGAATCGGCATGGAGATACTCGACGGGCCCGGCCTCGGACCCAGACAAACAGCGACACTGTCAGGCAGCCTCGGACGCACCGACCACGATGATCGACACTGGCAGCACGATCGGCTTCGACTCTCCCTGAACGGCCAGGTCGAGTGGCACGACCATCCTCCATGTGTTCTTCTCCGTGTCGTGAATCATCGAAGGCGTCGAAGCCCCGGCGCTCGCGGGAACAGCCAGCATGAAGAAAACGCCCGGATGACTTGAGCCCGTGGCTTCGGCGCTCTGTGTCTCCAGTTGCTTCCGTGGCAGGGCCGTCACGGATTTGTCTTTTGCGGCAGGCAAGAGCAGCGCATAGTCGCCGAAAGGACTCACGCCAAGATGATCTCCATTGACCGGCTGATGGCCGTATCTCAGAGTGTATAACCCCTTGGGGATCGCCTGATTGCGGTAATCGTGCGCCTCGACGTGCAACTGGGCCACACCCAGCAACTCGCTCTCCGCGAGGAATGGAAACTGGATCACGCCCTTTGCCCCCGAGGGCTTCGCGCTGGCGGGAATCGACTTTCGCAGCCAGATGTCGGCAAACGGCTTCCCCTGACCGTCCATGATCCGGTATCCCTGGGTCGTCAACGCCGATCCGATCTCGGAAGAGATCGCTGATGGAGGAGCCTCTTTGAATACCTGAACTTTGTAGGACTCTTCGGCAACCGCGCTGCATGGGAGCAGCAGCACCAGCGTCGACCATCTGTAAAACGATTGCATCAAACTCGAGCCTCAATCACCATCGGCCTTCGGACTCAACTCGAGCGCAGGCCGGACAGCCATCCAGAATTGCTAGCAGTTCCCAAGATGAGGTTTCAAGACGCCGGGTAGGCCGAACTTGTTTCGGGTCTGAACCGACAATCATGGTATATTCGAGAGGGTTGGAGGGTAAAGCATCAGGCGATGCAAAGTCCCGCTGACCCGGAATCGACACCAACTCACTCGCCCAACTTCGACAGCCAAGCGGGGCATTTTTCTCGACGGCGCCGCCAGAGCTTTTCTCAGAGCGAGAAATGGCCGACGAAACTGCTGCGACAGTTGGGGTCGCTCCAGCGAGTGTTCAGGCCCGCGCCCTTGAACTCGTGCCCCAAGGTGTAGGCGGGAAGGACTTTCACGCGATCCGACAGCGGTGCGTAGGCAATGACCTCGTTGCCGCAGAAATGATCATTTTCGTCCAGGGGACGCGTGACGATATTGGCCAGCCCGGCTGCCCAGAACGAAGCCCGGGGTGCGTGGGGCATGCCATGGGCTGTGTGCGCTTGATCGGCCGCTGAAACCTCATGAGTTTCCAGTTTCAAGGTCATCCGAGCGGTTTGCACCGACACCACGTTTCCAAGCCGGGCTCCTCCCAGTTCCTGTGCCATCTTGACCAACGCGTCGCGCTGTTGTGGGGTCGCTTTCTGGTCGACGATCAGGATCGCAGCCGCCTTTTCCGGTTGATCGGCCGAGAATGTGGTTGTTCCCCGCACGGCCGCAGCCACGCACAGGCCGCTCAGGTCTGTCCCCTTCCATGTCCCCTGCCTGACTTTCCATGCCATCACGGCTTGATTGCCGGTGACGAAAACCTCCGCGTTGGAGATGCAGGGACCGGTGAAGACGTCGGCGGTTCGCGCTTCGACATAGTCGCCCTGCAAGCCTGCCGCACTGGCAAAGCTGGGGTTCAGAACTACAAGAGTGCCGCAGAGGACCGCCAGCGAATTCCGCATGGATGAACGCTCCCGTTTAAATGGCGTGTGCGTGAATCAGGTGGACCGACATTGAACGGTGAATTATGCGAGTCTTGGAGACACCAAGTCAAGGGTCGGTTCGGGTCGACAAAGAGTCAGCGGAGTGTTCAGGAGACGGTTTGGTTTTTGATGGCAGCCAGGCGTCGCGGACACGAGCCGATTTCTTCAAACGCGCAGGGATTGCGGCTTCGGACGAGTCCCCGGAAGAATTGGCCTGCTGGATTTCGGGATCTTGCTCACGCGACGGCACCGATTCCAATTGCTTGTCCAGGTGCTTGCGTCCGCCGGACGGGGTTGCACGCTCTCCGACTTTCTCTGCCGAGCTCATGGGTTGCAAGGAGCCAGGAAGGCTGGCTCGCAATTCCTGGTAAGCCGTTTCGAGCCGGGCTCGTTCTTCCTGGTAGGCCTGCACGCTCGTTTCCAGTTGTTGATTGGAGGACTCTAACTGCGCAAGGCGTCGGGCGTCATCCACGGCGCGTTCGGAGAAATCTTGGTTGTCGCTCTTCAGAACCAGCATCTGGTCCCTGAGCGCGGTGTTTTCCGACCGGAGAGTCTGGCTCAGGCGATGGCATTCGTCGACCTCCTGACGCGGAGCCAACTGACAGCCCGAGGCCAAAATGGCAGTAGAGGCAAGAACCAACGACACTCTGCCCGGGAGACGAAAGGCACACGCCATTCGTTCCGACTCCTTCCAGGTACGATCGGCCATCAACAGTCTGGAACCAGACGGGAAATGAAGCGGCCCGAGCCGATATGATGCGACCCGTTTCCACCGGGCAGGGCGAAAACGGGTCGTCAAGATGCTCGATCGGGAGATTTCAAGGCGTTGATAGCGATTTCGGCCTGGGAGGTCAAGCCCAGCAACGATGGTCAGCCCCCGAAAATGCTGGCGATGCTGCGAACCATGCCCGAGGCAACCGGGGTTTCCTGGAAATCGTAGAGGTTCCGCATCAGGTCCACCGCGACGAACGAGGCGAAAAGCAAGCAAAGGGTCGTGAAGCAGAGCAAGCCCACCCAGATGCCGCCCCATTCCGGAGTGGCCTCACGGGAGATGACCATGGCAGGCGCCGGGCCGGCCGAGGGTGTTCCTTCGTCGCCGGTCCAGGATGTGGCCATCTCGCTGGAAACCGCATCTTCGAAACCGTCGTCCTCGTCGTCTTCCTCGGCGAACGCCGAGGGGGCCATCGCGGTGGCCGCGTTCTGATCGACGTCTTCCTCATCGATTGCGAAGACTTCCGACCCGCTGTCGCTATCTTCCAGATCGAAATCGCTGACCGCTTCGAGCTGTACGGTCTTGTCGTCAGAAGAGTCTTCGTCGGACATCGGGACATCCACCTCGAAGTCGGTGTCGTCGAAGATGTCCTTCTCGCCCTTCTTCACAGCGGGAGGAGGCGTTGCGGCCAGCGAGGCTTTCGCCTTGGCCGGGGCCGCCCCTGCCTTGCCTGGTGCGGCCTTGCCGGGCTTCGCGGCGGGTTTGGCCGTCTTGGCGGCGTCGGGCTTGTGAGTCTTGAGCTCCTCGTCGCTCAACGGTGCCAGCTCGATCGAATCATGATGGCCGAGCTCAAACGCACCCGCGCCTTGCAGGTTGATTCCCGAATCGCTGGGCCGGGAGAGATTGATTCCCGACAGATTGGGATCTGCCGCGGTCACGTCGGAATCGCTCGGCCGCAACGGGGTCGATTCGAACTCGTCGCTGCTGGCGTCCAGGGCGCTGAGCTCGAAATCGCTGCCCGATTCCGGCTGCAACACGTCGACCAGATCGCTGGACGGATTGAGCTCGAAATCGCTGTCAGACTCGGCGGCAGGCACTTCGGCCGAGGAACCAACCATCGGGCTGGAACGCACGGCCGTATCACCGGAGCCGCTGGCGGGTGTAAGGAACTGGTGATCCGAGGTGTCATCCTTGATCAGCGTGACATCAGAGTCGCTGGGATGTTTGAAATCGGGATCGGGTGAGGCCAGGCGGACGTCGGAATCGCTCGAGCCCTTGACATTGTCCGGCACCAGGCGAACGTCAGAATCGCTGGGCAGCTTGCCGCTGGATTGCATGCCGATGATCACCGAGCTGGACCCCGTCACCGGGCTCGGTGGGACGGACAGATCGTCAAACAGAATATCGTGTTCGGCGGACGAGTCCGCGGTCGGCCGCTCGCCACCTGGCGATTTCATCGCCGAGAGATCCATCGTTTCGTTCGCCAGGTCGGGCTTGGCAACGCCAAGCTGGAATTCGGACAGGTCGAGATCTTCGACGTTCTCACCGCTGGCCGCGGGAACTTCCAGGTCGGAAAGCCGCAGTTCGGCGTCGCTGCCCAGGCCGCGGCGGCGGGCCAGTTCATCGATGTCAACCACCCGGAACCGCCAGGAGCCGCCGTCGAGGAACGCGCGGATCTCGCGGTGCTGAGCCTTGGATTTGAGCTCCTCGGCGCTCATGCCCAATACGCGGGCTGCTTCTTCAAGAGTATAAAACTGAGCCATGGAGGTGGTCCTCGCGGTCTGAATCGGCCGGTGGCGGCCGTGGTGGAGTCGATTCATGAGAGGCAGGAGACCGCGAACAAGAGCACGAGCCAGGCAGGCGGTCTCCGGGTTATCGCGTCATCGGCTGCGACAGAGCTCCGACCATCGACTCGATCGCGGCGGGCTCCGGCGCTTGATTATTGTAGTGCTCCAGCTTCAAATCCCACTGGTACTGACGTGCGGCCTCAAGCTTCACCGAGCCTTTGAGATTGGACGGATCCACGCGGTAGATTGCGAACGCATGGGTCTTGGTGTCAATAAGATACAGCCACTGGGCCGATCCCCCAGGCGCCGTGACCATCGCCAGTGTCCCGTTCGCTTCTCCGCTGGCAAGTAGTCGGCCCTGTCCCTGCGGAACCCGTGCCGCGTCGGGACTACGAGCCGGCATGCTCACCTGCGAACCGCCCCCTCCCCCTGCCCTTGTCTGGGCCTCCGCCAGCGATCCGCGTGCCCCGGCCATCCACGAGATCACCACGCCGAGGATCACTCCAGGAAGACCAAACTGGGCCATTCCTCCGCTGAGTCTTGCGACCATCAGACAGTTCCTCCATGAATACTGAATGACCCCGATCCCCAAGGCCACTGGCTTCTCTATGGACTTTTTCGCCCCGCCCTGACGATCTACGGGGCGCAGACTCAAAGCCCTCTCTCGACTTCAGTTTACCACACCATTCTGAGAAAAACCGAAACCGATCGGCAATCGACTGGCCAGACGCCGGGTCACTGACATGTTCCCTCAACCGAATGTCTTCATTGTAATCGTTGGAAGACTTGACGCAAGTCCACCTGGCGGGTGCATTCGATATACCGGACCACCCCGCCAACCTCGAAAGGACAAACTCAAGGTGGTTCAGATTCGTTGAGGTTGTCGAATGAAATCGCGGCTCTCAAGCCCGCATCATCCCCTGCCACGAAAACGCAAATCATTTGCATCAAACTATTTATGGTGCACAGTCCGGACGCTCTTGGGCCCGACTTCGTGCGATCGATTGCCGCAAACCTTCACCCCGCGCAGGAGAACGGCCGGGCCCCTCGGCTGAGGGTGCGCGGCCGCTCCCGACAATTCACAAACTTATGTCAGGCGTACACCCGGCAACATCGCCGATTGGTGGTCAACTTCGACTGGTGCAAACACCCAACATCCCTGACTCTACATCAATCTCACGTGCGTGCCAAGTGGATTCAGCTTAATATTGCCATTTTTTGGAACGGCCCCCAACCCTCTGCAAACAGGTGACGAATTGCTGCCGGCGATCGCTTCCAAAGAATGAGCGAATTGCTTTTCCGAGGCGTTCGTTTGCTTACATTAGCCAAGACGAAGAGATCGAATCTTGACTGATAGCCGGCAACCGTGAGCCGCCGTCCCGATGTACCATTCAGAGCCACCTCAGGGACTCGAACCCTGGACTTCAGCTTTACGAAAGCTGCGCTCTACCAACTGAGCTAAGGTGGCCAGTCGTGATTCGCCGTCGTCACGCGCTCGCCTTGACCGACGCGACCTCGGCAAGGCTCGAGCGTTCCATGAACCCACGAGCCATGGCGGCGGCATCCTCGCAAACTTCTAAAATATCGGCGAGGCGAGAAACGTGTCAAGGTTGACCAGGTTTTATTGAACATTTGACCATTCCTGAAGGGGCCGGGTCGTGGCTCTCGGGCCCGTTCGCGATGGCCCGCTGATAGACTTCCAGATAGCGGTCGACGTTGCGGTCCATGGCGAAATACTCACGGGCCACGGGGCCGCAGGCGGCCGCGAGCGAAGCGGCCAGCTCAGGATCAGACAGGACCCGCAGGATGCCATTGGCCAGCGGGTCCGGGGCCACGGCGGTCAACAGACCCGCGCCGGTTCGGCCCAGAAGCTCCTGATAATCGCCGAAGTCGGTCGCCACGATCGGCCGGCCAGCGGCCAGGTACACGGCGATCTTGCTCTGGACGGAATAGTTCTCCCGACAGGCAAGCCGGGGATGAACCAGTACGTCGGCCCGCCGCGACAGCGCGACAACCTGCTCGGGAGTCTGTCCGGTCAGCACAATCAGGCGCTCGCCGTCCTTACCAAGCTGGTCGCGGTAACGCGCGCCGGCCTCGGCCGGACCGCCGACCAGCACGCACCGAGCATCGGGCCGGGCCGAGAAGACCTTGGGAAGCGACTCGATCAGGATCGGCACACCCTGGTTCGGGTGCACGATGCTGCCGATGTACATGATGACCTTGTGCTCGGGCAGCACGCCGGGAATCGACGCCGGTGGCCCTGGTTGCTCGTATTCCGACAGGTCGATACCCGGGTAGATCACGGTCACCCGGTCGGCCGGTACGTTCTTCTCGGAGATGACCACCTGCTTGACCGGCTCACCCAGCGCGATCACCTGCGCCGCATGCCTGAACACCTTGCGCTCGACGGCCAGGTACGAGCGAAAGACCAGCCCCTTGCCCAGTCTCTGGCGTTCGACCTCATCGCCCAGGAGCGAATGAATCTCGTAAACCAGCGGCCACCCATGGCGCCGGCAGGCGGCATATGCCGCGCGTCGCCCCGCCATAGTGCTGGGCATGGACGACGTCAAACGGGAACTCGCGGGCAATCCGCCGCAACCCCGCGCCGCCGATCCAGCCGGCCGGCGGGATATTGAACATCGGCGTGCCCTCGAAATCCTCGACGCGGGCCCGAACACCCGCCGGAGGCCGGAGCCGGAGGTAAGCGACCACCACGTCGATTCCTCGCGGCTTGAGTGCCCGCAAGATCTTGATCGGCAGCATTGCCGTACCGTCGTACTCGCCGGGGATCGGAAACGAGGTGACCATCAAGACGCGCATCTTCGTTGGCTCCATCCATGGTAGTCCGTCATCGAGTCGCAGAGCCCCAAGCATAGTGGCCAACCCGGTCAGGCGCGAACCCCGGTTTTCGGCCCCGACAAGGGAAATGACCACCTACGTCAGTTTTTTTCAGCCCGCCCCACAGTCTCGCCGGGTCAATAAACATTGAAGATCTCGCAGTGTCCCAGTCAAGTCTTCAGAAAGACCGGACGTTGTATATTAATATGAACATATGATTGATGACAGCGAAATGGTCTTTGCAAGGTATATAATTATTATACAATCAATTTTTTGACTATATCAACTCTTTGGCTCCAGGTCGTCTCGCTTATTCTCCTCTTATTTGCCTTCCTTCAGTGGTCCATTTCAGCCCATCCCGCTTTCCACAATAATCCATGACTAGGATCGCTTGTGCGTACGAGTCGAGGTCAAGGGAAAGCCACTCCTGGTTCTCGCGAATCAGGTGAAATCTGACGGTGCAACCATAGTCGTCATTACCAAGCAGCACCCGCAAACAACCTGGGAGGCCGCATTTATTCCAAAGAGCTCCCCATTTCTCGACCATCAGTATTCCTATCGCCAACAGATTGCTCTCTGCAAAGTCATCTACATGGAAGTGATTGACGAAGCATTCGTACCCCACATCGTCTGGGAACATACTACGCACCGCGTTCCCCCGGTGTCTGAATCTGTACTTTCAGAGACATTGTTAATGCTATGCCGCCAGGCCGAGCAGCCTTTCGGCCGTGGCCTGAATTTCCTCCTCGGTAACGCCGGGGCGTAGAACTGCACGAATTTCCTCGCCCAGCAACTCACGGCGCCACGCGCGCCGCTTGTCCGCGTGGCTCGGCCGGCGTGACGCCTTATCCCACGGCGAGGCCGAGCGGTCCACCAGCTCTTCCGCCAGCCGGCCCCAGGCCCATGCCTCGGTCATCGTGAACGTCCACAGGCAGACGTGGAACGCCCCGATGTTTGCCCAGATGAACCGCGCCTGCTGCTGGCCCGCCCCGACGATCTGCTTGCACTCGCGGAAGGTGATCTCCAGGCTGAAGCGATCGGCGATGGTGCCCAGGATATCCGCCACGCTCGCCGAGGTGTCGGTGCAGAAGTACGCCCGCCAGCCGTTCGGCTCGTCTACCAGCACCACCCGGATCGCCCCACCGGCCGGCCGCCAGGTTGCCAGGAACGTCTTGTACCGCTTGACGACCTTCTCCCCGTACAGGTCGAACGTGTCGGAGGACCATCCGCGCCGCTGGCCGGCCCGCTTGGCCAGGTCGATCTTGTCCGGGCCGTAGGTGCGGGGCCTGCCACGTTTGCCCGTCGGCCGGAGCCCTGGCAAGGTCCGCAGGGCCGCGTCCTTGCGGAGCCGGCTGACAACCGTCATGCCCAGTGACATCACCGGCTTGAGGAAGTCCGCCTTGGCATAGGCTCCGTCGGCGACCACCCAGATCGGCAACCCCAGGAGCCCCAGCCAGGGCTTGGCCCACCGCAGCAGTTCGACGGCCAGCTCGAACTTGGTCCGGAACGGCGGCCGATGCTTCGGGTCGATGCCCGGCAGGTCTTTCTTGCGGACGTAGAGCCGGGCCAATAGCGGTAGGGCGACGACTCCCCACGCCGGGTGGGCGACGAGCCGGGCCAAGACGACGAAGACATGCCCGTAGACGTAGGGCGAGCCGGCCGGGCCGGGGGTCGGGTTGTGATGCACGCCGGCCCCTGGACGTGCGACCCATAGCGTTTCGTCGGGGTTTCGTCGAGGGCGAGGGTCAGCCGAGTGGCACCCTTGAGGAGCGGCCGGACCACCTCGGTCAGCAGGCGTCGGGCGATGCGATCGGCCCGCTTGCCGGCGGCGGCGAGGGCGAGATAGCAGGATTGATACCGATCGCTGAGCTTTGCCGCCCTGATCCATGTGGTGACGGTCCGCCTCCCCCGAGCAAGGACGGCCCCGATGAAGAGGCGAGCGAGCCGCGGGGCGGAGCGGCGATCGAGGGCGGCGGCGACCCAGAGAACCACTGGCATGAGGCGGGGGTCGAGTGAGAAGATGTCATCGGGGGCCGGCTCCGCTCGGGGTGTCAGGCAGTGTGGTAACCGCCATCGTCCCGACCGGGCCGGCCCTCGTCCATGGGAGGCACCTTGGCCGCTATGAAGGAGGATTACCCCGGCAACGCCGACGGCGACGCGCTGCGACGAGTGGCCGCCAACGGCGCCGACATGTCGCGACCAATGGAGATCGAATTCTTCGTCGTGGTCCCGGACCGCGATGCCGGGGAGGCCGTCGCTCGGCTGGCCGCCAAGGCCGGATATCGCCCCGAGCTGGTCCACGACGAGGAGGATGATGCGTGGGATTGCTACTGCCGCAAGACGATGCTTCCCACTTATGAGGGGATCACGGCCGCCCAGCGCGAGCTCGATGAGCTAGGCCGACCGCTCGGAGGTTGCAGCGACGGTTGGGGGACGACCGGCGATCCGATGGACTCCTGAGGGTGGGGCAGACTTGTTGCCGGCTTCGGACCGCGGCACCTTGCCTGCGGAGAGGATGACGCGGCGGCCGTCGGTATTCATGAAGTCCCGGAGAGTGCAGTCTGAATCCAAATCTCGAAAATATGCAATCACCTTCAGCAGTGACGAATCCCTCCTCGATAATGGACGATAACTCGCTGGGAAGACGGTCAGGCAATATGTCTCGAATATTGTTATAAGCAGTCTCCATCAGTTTATTCATTCTTCTTGCATAAGCGTAACTCTCCCAGGATCTTGGACCCTGCTGAATGCCAGTACCATAATTGGTGTCAGTCCCATAATTGGTGTCAGAGCTTTTTCCTTCCGTTGTGCTGATTATTCCCCGGAGAATAGAACTGAGATCAAGTATAGACTGTTTTCGTCCTCCGTCCCTGCTTCCCATCCTCTGCGAGGCCTATCCCTCTTCCATCCCCGGAGGAAGCCGACGAGGATAATCAGGCAACCACGGCCGAAACGCCGCATGTTTATGCCATCGCTTGAGCCAGGCATGTAAGGTGGCTTTCCTCGAACCAACCGCCAGTGCCTCCGGCCTGGCGTGGTAATGCGCCATCATCGTACAAAACGGGCAATGATTCCATGCATGATCCCCAATCAGGAAAACTCCGATCATTATCGACAGGCCGACCGGCCACCAAAGCTTGAGCCGTCGGCGGGCGTGCCACGACTCCGGTCGGTCATGGATCCACACCGTTCGTCTCAAGCAGGATGCGACACCTACGGCCAGGAATCCGCCGATAATCCAGCCCTGGATCATGCCAACAGGGGAGGTGGATGGCGCACCGTGGCACGTCTCGAAGAGCGCGTCGGCAACTCTCAGGTAGCCAAAGTAACCGGTCAGCCACGCGAGATCCGAGAGCCCGATGACGACTGTCGCGAGAATGATTGAAGCCACGAGCACGCCAAACTTCTGCGACGAGTTCGACGTCACGCCGCTCCTCTGCCTCAGGGAGATGGACTCGCAATACCTGATGTGCGCCAGGTAGCCGACAGAGGCCACGACGATAAGGGTCCCGATGATCCGGTCGTTCTCGACGTGTGTCGTCGCGAGAGTCACGGCCACGATGGCCACCGTAACCATGAGTGTCCGAATGGTGATTCTCAGCCCGGTGGGTCCCATCGTTCACCTCGCACGCCCTCGTGTCCCTCAAGCATCGTCTCTAGAAATGACTAAAGCGGCCGATGCCAGCAATAAACGATGGATCGCTGAGCAGCTCACTCGCACGGTTGGAAGCCCCGAGAAAGTAATCGGTCCACAACGAGCGGAGTCGGATCTGAGTTAGTTTTCAATGGACCTGACTCGCCATCAGTCTCCAGGAGGTCACGGACGAGGTTCTCGTTCGCGTTTCGGAAGGGTCACCACGCGGAAATCCTCAAAGACTGCGGTCAGCGGTTTCGTGGAGGAGTTGATGGCCACGAGGCCGACCTGGACGTCGGGCGCCAGGGTCGTGTCGAGGACCGCGAAGGGGACCCATTTGACATTGTCGGGACTGAACGAGGCCGTGATGGCGTTTCCCTTGCGCGAGAGCCGCAGATAAGCCGAGCCGGTCTCGGACGGCTTGCCTCGCGAATCCAGGCGAGATGCCTGTCGATACTCGAAATTGGCGTAGTGAGAAGACCGTCCGCCGCGGATGTGGGTGGCAATCTCGAAGCGAATGTAGTTTCCGAAATCCTGCCAGACGAGAATCCCTGCGCCGTGGTAAGGAGGATACTCCGCGGTGGTGGGACGACCGCTAACGCGTTCGGTGCCGAGGACATGAACAACCACCTGGAAGTCACCCCTCACGGGAAGCAAGGTTCGTGGGGCGTTCATCCGTGGCGGTCGAAGCTCAGCGGCGAGCGCGTGCGGCGTGCCGGGAACGTGCATCCTGGCGGTCTGGCGGACCTCGTCTATCTGCAGCGTGCAATCGCCGTCGGGATCGACGAACGCACCCCAGACCTCTTCGGGCGTGCGCGGAATCGAGTCTTTCAAGGACTCGGCAGGTCGCGAAACCGGCGGTGCAGGGACAGCGGGAGCGGGCCGAGTCACGGTCGGATCCGCGCCAGGCGGCGATGGGCCGGGCGGTGGCGCAACCGGTGCGGCAAGTGGGAATTTCCTCGCTTCGTGAGGGGCCTCGGAAGCCTTGCCCGGAAATTCGGCCTCGATCGGACGGCGTGGTGGAACCACAGGCCTGGTCGCCGGTTCGCTTGCCGGGGCCGGTGGCGCTTCTTCCGGAAGGTCTTCCCGGACAAACATGTCGGGATTCGACTGTCCGGGAAAACCTCTGCTGGCGGGTGGGAAATCGGGGCGCGGGCCTCTGTGGAAGCGTGGCGAGCGAATGAACCAGAGCGCCGAGCTCATGAGGATGGCGGCGACTCCCACGGCTGTGAGAAGCAGACGGATTGGCCGGCGCTCTCGGAAGCTCGGTGGCCCGGAAACGCTTGCGCCGGTCGAGTCGGCGGGCTTCCGCTTGCTATCAGTGTTCTCTAATGTATTGCCTGGGTCTGCGGTTCCCGGGCCTGGGTTCATGCGCTGTCTTGAGACCGCGAGATGGCGTTCGATCGATCGGATCTCATCGATGACGGACTGGGACGATTCCGGACGGGCCTCGGGTGCCTTCGCGAGCAGCCGCATTACCAGAGCGCTCAGGCTTTCGGGAATCTCGGGGCGGATCGCCTGGGGGGTGGCGGGCGTCTGGGTTGCCAGCGCATGGAGCACGGAAAGGATAGTCTTTCCCTCAAACGGGAGCCGGCCGCTACAGAGCCGGTAAAGCACGCATCCCAGGCTGAAGAGATCGGTGGAAAAGCTGACCGGCTTACCTTCTGCTTGCTCGGGCGACATGAAGGCCGGGCTGCCCACGATTGCCCCGAGCTGAGTGATCTGGACCTCCTCGCGCTCGGCCCGGGCCTGGCCAAAATCGAGGATCTTGACCCGGCCGTTGGGCGCCTCGAGCCAGATGTTGGCGGGCTTGATGTCGCGATGAACCAGGCCTAGCCGATGAGCGGCGGAGAGTCCGGAGGCAACCTCGCGACCGATACGCAGGATGAGGTCGATCGATGGCTTCCGGCCGCGTTCAAGCCAGCGAGCCAGCGAAGTCCCTTCAAGATACTCCATAGCCAGGAACGCAACGCCCTGTGCTTCACCAACCTGGTAGATCGTCACGACGTTGTCGTGCTTGATGGCGGCGGCGGAGCGGGCCTCGCGGGTGAAGCGAGCGGCAGCATCGGGCGAGGCGGCCAGCTCGGGACGAATCACCTTGAGGGCGACCGGGCGCTGCAGGTGCGTGTCCTCGGCACGAAAGACAAGACCCATTCCGCCCGCACCGATCGGTTGGGAAATGCGGTAGTGCGCCAGCCAGCCCAGCTCGTCCCCGTTGCGAGCCGGTTCCAGGAAGGGATATTCCCCGGGAGTGCCCGTGGGCGTTCGCCGCCCTTGGGAATCCGCTCGCGTCTCGTCGCGGCGAAAGTCCACCGTGGCATCGACACTCGACTCGACACCCGTCCCGGCCGGCGGAGGCAGCTCGGGCCCTGGAGTCTGCTGCGTGGGATCGGACTCATTCGCCGGGCCCGCCTGGTCTCCCATGCTGCTCTCCTTGATCCCACGAGCCATGTTCTTTGAGCCGGCGCCCTGGGCATCATCGTTTGATATCGAGACGAAGCCGACCCAAAGCGTGGTCCCACGACTTCCCGGGACGGAACGAGAACCGCAGGCCGACTTCTTTCGCCCCGTCCAGCCTGGTGAAACCGGATTGAGTGGAACGCGCCGGGAATCTTGCCGTCAAGGTGGCGTTGGTATCCTCTCCAGACCGATCGTGGCGACCACTTGAGTCGATGCTCTGCCCGGGCTCATGCTGCTGACCGTTGCGGATCCTCCGGACCTCAAGCGCCGCTGCCATTGGCCGTGGGATAGACGACGCGGACCGGCTCGAGGCGATGCCGCTGCGACTGGCAAAGTGCCCCGCCCATCCGGCGGTCGAGCGCTTCGATGGCGGCATCGAGAATGCCCCGCGCGGTATCGAGATGGCGGGGCCGAAGCGCGTAAGGATCGCGCGGCAGGCCAGTGCGTGGAAAGGTGAGGGTCTCGGTTCGGATCGTCCGCTGAAGGGACGAGGGAACGTGATGAGGCTCGAGCGGCTCGTAATCGCTATCGCGGCGCGATGAGCGATAATAGGCCCGTCGCGTCGAGGATGGACCGGGATAGACCCAAGAGGTTTCGAGCATCAGCAGCTCGGCAAACTGTGGCCAGGGGGCGGTTTCGGGGACGAAAGTGCGTGTCGGCACGCCCGGTTCGGCAACGATCGCCGGCAACAGCCGCCACGCTTCGGCCAGGGGAAGCGGGCGGCTGGGATCGGCCAGCAGACCGCGCAGCTCGGGACGGCCGAGCTCCACGGCAGCCTGTCTGACCAGAGCCTCGGCGCTCGACACATAAAGCAGCAAGGCCGCCCGTGCCAGCCGGGACGCCTCGCCTTCGGACTGCGCCAGCCGGCTCTGCGTATGAAAATGGAGCGCGTCTTGATAAAGGCAGTGAAATGGACTGACTGTCGTTTCGATGACCCAGCCCGGATCGGTCGCCGAGCCGTGGTTATCCTCGACGCCGGCCGAGGCCTCGAGGATGCCGCGGCCGGACTGACCGGGCGGGAGCGCGGCTCGCACTTGCTCGCGCGGAGAACCTTCACCGCGCGGCGGACCGGAAGGTGGGCTTTCGGTCCGTGCTTGATCGTCCGGCATGATGGTGTCTCTATATGACGCAGTCAGCCCTTCAAGTCGGCAGCACGGAACCGGCACCCGCCCGCGTCAACTTGTTCCGACAGCGGCCAGGAGGTCCATCGCGGTCCGAGATCAAGCGGCCAGGTTAACTCGAGACAAAAAGGGAAGCTGTTTTCCTTTCCAGGGTACCATGATCGGCTTCTCGTCCATAGCCCAAACCCTGAATATGTAGGGATTTGGGAGATTGGTCGCGGCCGTTGCGCGAAGCTTGAGAAGATGATCCGTCGGCAGGAACCGAACAGACGATCAGCAGCGCTTGGCACCCCGACGGTGCCGGCCTGTCAGGGCCCCTGAGCTGCCTTGGGCGGCGGTGGAAGCGGGTCGGGAGCGGCGGCCATCGGGTTTTGCCAGACCAGCTCGCGGGCCTGCCAGAGGTTACCATGATACTGCGCGGTCGGCTCAATCTGTGAAAAATAGGCAATGGCCCGGCGCGAGTCTCCCCTGGATTGATAGATCCGCCCCAGGTTGGCCTGGGCACCCCAGCGCAACATGTCGAAATAGGGCTGTCGCGGGCCGAATTCGGGCAGAATGTCCAGCAGCCTTCGGAACATCGCCTCCGCCTGATCCAGGTTGTTTCGCTCGAGATGAGCAAGAGCCAGGTAGTTGGTCGCGTAGATGTCGAGACCCTCCTGAATCTCCTTCGGGATCGTCTTTTTCTTGTCGGTGACCAGCGGAAGATTCTCTCCCAGCCGGAAACTGACATATTCCTGAATAGCTTCGGGAAGATCGCCGCGCAGGTGCTTGACTCGAGCGACGATCAGCGGGAACTCGGGGCGAAAGAATAGCAAAGACTGGGCGGAAGACGAGACGAACTGGGCATTTCGAAACAGTTCGGTCTCGACATAGATGGGAGTTGTCCAGAGCCTGATCTCGCCGCAGCGGTCGCCGAGAACCCGGACAAAGTGGTCGCGCTGCTCGCTCGGATTGCGATAGAGTATGGTCCGATTCTTGCCAGTAAGGTCGCGCTGAAGCAGCTTCATTCGAGGCGTGACAGAGCCTTGACTGGAGTCCATCAGCACGCCGACCCGCGACGGACTGGCCAGCAATGATGCCTGGCTGGTTCCATAGATCGACTGGCCGGGAAGGTTCATTCGATCAAGGATGACAGGGTCGGCGAGCGCCTGGTTGAGCGTTGCCACGCCTGTTCCGCCAGGCCCCGGAATGGGCAAGCCGATCCGGCAGTCGAAGAGGTAGGCCTGGCCGCCGATCAACGCCGCGCAGAGCCAGGGAATTGGCTGCCTTTGCGGTTTGCTGCTTTGAAGAAGTTGACCGCTTTGCGATGCCTGGTCGTTTCTGGCCACGAGGGGCTCGACGACATTTCCGCGGGCGTAAGCGATCAGCCCGACATCCACGCCAAGCTGGCGGCAGAGCGCCATGAACAGCCAAGACCGTTCTGCCCAGAAGCCCTCCGACTCGGTGGCCATGCCGCGCAACAGGACGTCATAGGGGCGAGCCGGAACCTGCGGAAGCTGTCGCGATCCGAGGCTGCCGGCCGGTACGAGCTGTATCTGACGGACCATCCAATCAAAGACGCGCCGGACCCGGGCCAGGTCATCACCCGTACCACCCACGCGGCTGGCAATTGCGTAATACATCATGCAATCTTCAAGATGCCGTGCATCGCGCAGGCTCCAGACCGTTGTCTCGATCTCCTTGAGCTTCTCCGGCGGCAACTGCGGTTGCAGGAACGCGCGGGCTGCGAAATCGAGCAGATATTCGGACTCGGGAGTTCCTTCGAAAAACTGGTTCAATTTTTGAGTTGCCAGGCCGAAGTTGTCGCCTCCCGGCTGCAAGGCGGCACGCTGGATCAGCTCGATGGAGCTGGCAAGAATGGCAGCTCTTTCGGCCGAATCACGGGCAACGGTGACCTTCCGCTGACTCTTCGCCGAGCCCGAGGCTTTCACCGCGCCCTCACGGTAGGTGCCCGAAAACTTGACATCGTTTCGTTCACGCGAGTAATCGCAACCCACGGCCAGACCCAGGGCAACGCCAAGGCAGGCCAGACTGCGACCGGGATAGATGCGGCGACTCAAAGGTGAAAACTCCTGGTACGATTGCCGTGCCCGTGATCCCGGCCCTGTGATCTGAATCTTCAGGCTCTTGACCAGCACGCCGTCAAGAAGTTGGCTGAGACCTCCTGATCACAATATCAGACAGCCCGCCTGGTCACGTTGCACGGTTGCGGCTCATTTGGATTTCGACGGATAACAGAATGAGAACGAGTGAACAGTCACACGCACCAGGCGAGTGACGTCACCGGATCGGCAGAAACTCTATTGTGCGATCTTTTCCCGCGCATCGAGACCGCAGCGGCTTGAGACCGGCTTTACCTAGTACGCGACAGTGGATCAGAGGGTTCGGTCGACCCCGGTCAAGAAGCTCTGGTGCCGCTCATCGCCGCGCCGACAGGCAGCTCGCGGAGCTCCGGGGCGATCGCCTCGCGAATCCGCAGGCAAATCCGAAGGAGCGGCTCCAAATCGTCGAGTCGCAACGAATTCGGGCCGTCGGAGAGTGCCTTGTCGGGGTCGGGATGAACTTCCACGAAGAGCGCATCGGTACCGGCGGCGACCGCCGCGTGGGCGAGAGTGGGAATCATTTCGCGCTGGCCTGAAGTGGTGGTTCCACCGGTTCCGGACCCGGGAAGTTGCACCGAATGGGTGGCATCAAAGACCACGGGCGCGCCGGTTTGTTGCATCTGGGGGATCGCCCGGAAGTCATTGACCAGCCGGCCATAACCGAAGGTCGTCCCGCGCTCGGTCAGAACGGCTCCCGACGCTCCAAAAGCGAGCAGCTTGGTGACCACGTTTCCCATGTCCCAGGGGGCCATGAACTGGCCTTTCTTGACGTTGACCGGCCGGCCGGTCCGCGCGGCGGCCTCGAGCAGGTCGGTCTGCCTCGCCAGGAATGCGGGAACCTGGAGCAGGTCGACCACCTCGGCCAGCGGAACCGCCTGATGGGTCTCGTGGATGTCGGTGGTCACGGGCAAGCCGGTCTCGGCCTTGATCCTGGCGAAGATCTTCATGCCCGTGTCCAGACCGGGCCCGCGATAGCTCGCCACCGAGGTGCGGTTGGCCTTGTCATAAGACGCCTTGAAGATCAGCGGGACAGACAGTCGGGCGCAGATCTCGACCAGGCGCGCCGCGATCCGCCTTGTCATGTCGCCCGGTTCCATGACGCAGGGGCCGGCAATCAGAGCCAGCGGCTGACCGTCACCAATCAGGACGGGCCCGACAGCCACCGGATTGGGAATCGACTCGACCACGCCAGGCCTCCTTTCCTGATCCTTGGGATGCCGCGTCTAGCGGATACTATCCATCGTTGAGTGCAACGGTAGGGCCGGATTAGACGTCGGCTCTCCTGAGCATTTTAACGGGGCGCGGGACTTCTGACGAGCGGAACCGACGCTGCCGCGGTTCGCGGGCTGGGCACTAGAATATCGACGGCCCCAGGAATCACTTCTATGGTCCAGCCGTTCACCACATGACCCGACACTTTCTCGTCTGCCCGGCCATCTTTCTCCTCGTGGCCGCTGGACGGAAGCAAAAAGCCCGCGGGGTCGCCATCAAGCTGGACAGGTATGGTCTCGTCGGAGGTCACAGTCAACCGCCGGACGCGGCGATGGTAAACACCCGGATGATCGAGATGCGTGCCGCGAAAGACACGCCAGAGGTAGTAAAGCGCCTTGAACGGCCCCGGATCGCGAAAGACCACCAGGTCAAGCAGTCCGTCATCCTGACAGGCCTGGGGAGCAAACGGTAGACCGAGGGCGTAACGCGGCAAGTTGAAGACAAAGACGGTGGTCCCGCGCAGAGTTTCCTCGCACCCGGGATCGTGGATTACCACGTTGATGTGGGGAAACCGGTAAAACAGGCTGGAGCGTAAGATCGGTTCGACATAAGCCGCACGATGGGTGGGCTTGATCTTGCCCGCACGGTCCACTCTGCCCCGGTGATGGCGGGTCACGACATCGCCGTCAAAACCGAACCCGGTCATCAGCAGAAATCGTCGGCCGTCGGCGATTCCCAGGTCGGCTCGCACCACGCTTCCAGCGGCGATGTTGCGGGCCAGCGCGGTGGTGTTGCGCCTGAGACCGAAGTGTTGTGCCGCAAGGTTTTCGGTCCCTGCCGGGAGTACGGTGAGCGGAACCTTCGGCTGGTCGTTAATCAGGGCCGCAACCGTCCCGTCACCGCCCACGGCAACAAGGCAGCGGCAACCCGAGCGCGACTCTGCCTCGGCCACCAGCATTTTCCGTTCGTCGGGAGTCCAGGCGATCTTGCTGCTGAAACCGAGTTTCGCGAGCTTGCTCACAAGCCGACGGACCAGGATCTTGTTGCCACCGGTGCCGGAACTTCGATTGGCGACGATCCCCACCCAGGAATCAGCACCTGTCACGGGCATGCCAACCGGATGGCCATTCATCGGCCCATTGAGGGCTCGGGGCCAAGCGCCCTCAGGGGATTGCGCCGGACTGTCGCACGACGGTTGCGTTGCTTCCATTCTTCCTCTCGACCATCAGTTTGGCCGACCGGAATCCCGGTTCTGGCAGAATGATGATGAAAAAATCAGGTAGGATCGAAAAACACTGCGAGAATAATGCATGCTATTCGATGCGGGCCCAAAGATCAACCGGCATGAAAAACAGGCCGATCCAGGAACGGCCCCTCGCGCGCCCGATCCGAATCAATGAAGCGAGCCGGAATCCTCTATCGTGAGGAATTCCGGCTCGGCTTGCAACGGATTCCATCGCAGCGGCGGGGAATCGTGACGTGGGCGGCCTGGGCGACTTGCTCAGCCGATTACTTCACCGTCGTCCTAAGAACCTTCTGGCTCTCCGAGATCGCTGACTTGAATTCCTTGCGCAGGCTGGCCAGACGCTCTCTTAGCTGCTCATCGCTGGCCTGCAACGCCTTGAACTCGGTATGGGCCGCGGCGAGCGCCTTCTTGTCGGCGTCGACTTCTGCCTCTCGCTCGGTCTTGTCGTGCTTGGCGTTTTCCAAGGTTTGATTGACCGACTCGAGCTCGTATTTGACGTGGGCAAGGGAGTCGTTGACGGTTGACGCCAGTCGTTGAACATCGTTTTGACGATCGTTGATCACCGCGAGTTCGCGATCCATCTGCTCCTGATAGACATGAACCTGGTCCTTGGCCCGGACGAGTTCTGCCTGGACATTCTGGACATCGGCCTGGAGCTTGGCGACCCGTTCGTTCAGGGTGATGAGCGCCTGGTTGCCATTACGGTTGATCTGGTCGACTCCTGCCGTGAGGATCATCCAGACGATCGCGGACAGCAGGATCAAGACGACAAGAACCTTCCCCGCTGTGGACATCGATCCTCTCCTGCCAGAAACTCAGTGGGAGAAACGCCGGTGTGCGGAATTCACACCACGAGCAAAGTCTCTCAGGACATATCGGCAAGCACACCGACCCCGCAATGGCGGAAACCGATCGCGGATAGCGACCTCGGCGTTCTGGTTGAACTTACCCTAATATACCCTCCTTTCGGGAATCTCGCCAATTAGGAGAGGAAATCTTGTTTTGAGAATTGCAGCCCGTCAGACTCGGAATCCGAGCTCAACGCGTGCAGCGCAACCAGACCTCATATGGGATGAGGCTGGACCAGGTGCACTTTCAAGGCAAGGGCGCGCGATACGACGATGAGAAGTTTCCTGAAAACCCTACTGAAGCATTTTCGCCGGCCCAAAACACTTGCGACCTCCGAGGACACGACGGAAGTCTTTCTCTGGATGTTCCAGGCGCACGGCCTTGCTTGCTCGCTCAGGGAGGGTTGGGTCGTGGCCGAGTCAGGCGACTTCGGTGCTCAAGCCCGAGTTTTCGTACATCCAGCGGGCTCGGCCATGTGTTCGATCCAGCTCGACGTCGAAGTACGCACGGCCACGGGCCATCGCATCATTGAATCGTGTGGAGGATTCGGCAGTTCGCTGCACGCGGCGATTGGGGACGCGATCAAGAGCTTTTGCGATGGTTCCTTTCACGTCATCTATTCCGCGCTGACCGGTGAGCCGTGTTCTCACTGCGAGATTGAGGACTGGAAGATTGGCGGGATACCACGACGGGTCTACATAAGTCCCATGGTTTGCCGGGGACAGGGCTCGCCGGGCGAGAACCCGGGGACGGCTTGGTTTGATCAGATGGAGCAGCACATCAAAAGATCGAGCCTTCCTGCCGGCCTGCACTGGATCAGGCTTTATCATCTGGAGTGCCCAACGGCCAAGACGACCAATGAGGTCCTGCTCGACAACAAACCGTGGACCGACTTGCAGACGCAACTCGGATCCTATGCGTGGCCGCCACCGGTCAATAGTTATTACTCTGTGCGGATGTTTCTGGTGATCATGGACCTGTGCGAGAAAGAGGCTCGGTGAATCGTGGGCGAGCGCTGAAACTCGCCCGCACTTCTGGTCACTGCTATCGAAAAAACCGCGCTGAGTGCATCATGGTGGGAAGGTGGTGCACGGGTCATCATCCACGCTCAGAGCCAGTCGTGTAGATCGCCATGTTTGACGACAACGGATACGAAACGCACGAGGAGGAAGCGCTGCACTTCGCGGTACAGCAGGGAGACCTTGCGGAAATTGAGCGTCTCATCGCGAACGGTTCCGACATCAACGCCTTTGATAGCATGGGCATGACTGCGTTGCACTGGGCGGCGAAGGGGGAGCATCTCAACGTCGTTGCTTTCCTCATCAAACATGGAGCGAACGTGAACGCCCACCACGAGCCGTCCATTGGTAACACGGCCCTGGGCGAAGTCGCGGGCAATTGCTCTCTTGAGATGGCCCGATGCCTCCTTGATGCGGGTGCCGACCCCTCGATTCGCGGTTGGATGCAGTTAAGTGCGCTGGATCGAGCCAAAGGACGAAAACGAGGCGATGGGCCACAAGTTTACACCCTCCTCACCGAGGCCATCGTGCGGAAGCGTAATTGATCCGCATTGATCCGCCACGGGAAAAGGGAGCTGAATCGGGACTCGATGAGCATCCAGAACTCCCGAACGGGTCCTCGGAACGCATCGTGGCGTATCTGGCCATGAGGCAGCGGTCGGGAACATACGTCCAATCCCACCAACCACCAATTGCAAATGGAGACATCGACATTGCAGGTCTTTCGTCTGGCGAGCGCGGAATCGCTCGAAAAGAGAGTTCGCCTCGTATCCAACGGAGGGCTGCAGCGATGATCGAGCTCATACGCGCTCGCCCCGAATGGAAGTTTTTCGGAATCCTGATGCAGGCTGACCGAACGCTCGCACTGGCCTGGTGGGCCGTGCTCGTGCTTCGCGGGATTCTCCCCGTCCTGTTCGCCATCGCCATCGGCGTGCTCGTGGGCGCGGTCCAGCGGGGAGACGCGGTACTTGTACCGCTGATCCTGGTGGCAGCAGTCTTTGTGCCTCTCCAGGTTCTGGCACCGATCCATCATGCCATCGGGGCCAACCTCGGTAATCGAACCGCCGCTTGGCTTTACGACAGGCTCACCTCCGCCTGCGTGCGTCCTCCCGGGATGGGGCACCTCGAGAGCCCGGGGCTGACCAGCGACCTGACCATGGCCCGGGACATTGATCTGGGGATCAGCGGCCCTCCCATGTCCATTGCGATGGAATTCATCGCCTCTGGGCTGGTGGAGATGATCACAGGCCTCGCGTCGGCCATCGTGCTTGCGGCCTACGCCTGGTGGGCTCCGCTCCTGGTCGGCGGCGGCTGGCTCGCCACCCACTGGCTGCTGCGTGAGAGCGGCGTTTGGCGTGACCGCAATACCGAGGAAGTTCGCCAGGCCCAGCGCCATGCCGATTACGCCTACCGCCTTGCCGTGGAACCGCCCGCGGCCAAGGAACTGCGGCTTTTTGGCCTGGCGGGATGGACCGTCGATCGGTTTCGCGCGACGCGTCGCCGCCTGTTCGAGCTCCGCTGGCAGGCAACCCGGCTCCGCGAGCGTCCGGTCGTCTGGAGCCTCTTGCTGGTACTGGGCGCGAACGTGGTGGTGTTCTGGTCAATGGCCAGCGCCGCGGCCGATGGCACGCTGGCCCTCGATCGGTTGGTAACCTTCACAACGGCCGCCGTCATGACCAGCCTGATTGCCTTCGGCGGCCTGTCGTGGGCGCTCGACGGCGCCGCGGCTCCCGCCGCGGCGGTGCTGCGGCTGCAATCGGCGATGGAGACGGCCGGTTCGCTGGTCCGCGGAACCCGGTCAGCCTCCGGGATGCCGGCCCAAGAGATTCGCTGTCGCAACGTGACCTTTGCTTATCCGGGCGCGGCCGGCCCGTGCTCGAGGACTTCGACCTGACGATTCCCGCCGGTTCGTCGCTTGCCATCGTCGGTAAGAATGGCGCAGGCAAGACCACGCTGGCCAAGCTGCTTTGCCGCCTCTATGACCCTCAGGAAGGCGGCATCGAGATCGACGGCGTCGATCTCCGCGAGCTCGACATCGATGGCTGGCGGTCGCGGGTCACCGCGGTCTTTCAAGACTTCATTCGCTTCGAACTTCCGCTCCGCGACAACGTGGCGCCGGCCGGAGCGCCTGAGGACCTGATCCGGCAGTCGCTGGCCGATGCGGGCGGGGCCGACCTCGCAAGTCTCGACACGGTGCTGGCACGGGGCTATGAAGGTGGTACCGAGCTTTCGGGCGGGCAGTGGCAGCGGGTTGCCCTGGCCCGCGCGCTTTGCGCGGTGCGACAAGGCGCGGGCCTGGTTCTGCTCGACGAGCCCACCGCGCAGCTCGACGTGCGTGGCGAGGCCGAGATCTTCGACCGGATTCTCACCGCGACCCGCCAGGCCACGACGATTCTGATCTCGCACCGGTTCTCGACCGTGCGCCACGCGGACCGCATCTGTGTCCTCGAAGGCGGACGCGTGGTCGAGCTCGGCACTCACGATGAGTTGATGGCCGCGGGTGGCCGCTACCGCACCATGTTCGACCTCCAGGCCTCACGCTTTGGCTCGGCGAGCGTCGAGGACGAAGAAGGGGTGAGTTACGATGTCCTCGCATGACGACGACTTGCCGGCTGCGGTGCCCGCCATGTGGCGGGCGCTCAAGCGAGGCTACGCCGCCGAGCCGGGGCTGCTCGTCGCCGCTTTCGGGCTCTCGCTGCTGGCTGCCGTTCCCGACGCACTGTTCGCGCTCCTGCTCAAGCTGATCGCCGATGGCGTACAGGCTCACGACCGCCGGCTCGTCGTCGCGGCCGCGGTGGGCCTGGGTGTGGCGGCCACGGCAACATGGTTCCTCCGGGTGGTCAGCATTCGCGTTCAGCGCCGGTTCCGCGACCAGGTGACCATCGCGCTCGAGACACACGTGGCCCGGCTCCAGGCTTCGGTGGCGACTATCGAGCACCACGAGCGGCCCGTTTACCTGAACCGGCTGGCGGTGCTGCGCGACCAGGTGTTCGTGCTCGATCACATGTACATGTCGCTCTTCTCCACTTGCGGCTGGATCTTGCGGCTGGCGGTGACGGTCGCCTTGCTGATGTCGATTCACCCCGCGCTGGCACTGCTTGCCGCGTTCGCTCTGCCGACGGTGTTTGCCTCGACGTGGCGGCCGGGCGTGGAGCGTGCCGCGGAAGAGAGCGGCGCGCCGTTCAACCGGCTGGCGCGGCACCTGTTCGTGACGGCCACGACGGCCCCTCCCGGCAAGGAAGTACGGGTGACAGGCATCGGCGATCGGCTGGCGGCCGAGCGTCGTGCGGCCTGGGAGCGCTGGTACGGGCCCGTCGCCACGGCGCGGTGGGGAACCGCCCTCTGGCAAACTCTGGCGTGGACGTTCTTCGGCATCGGCTTCGTGGCTTCCGTCCTGTTCACTACGCTGTATCTCCGTGCGACCCCGGGCAACGTGCTGCTCGTCTTGGCGGCAGGCTCACGCCTGTCGGCTTACATCGGCGCAACTGTGGGAGAGATTGGCTTCCTTCGTGGAATCTGGCTCGACGGCTCGAAGCGTCTGGCCTGGCTCGAGGACTACGCGGCCGCCCTGACCGAGCACGCCGATGGGCCGGTCCCGGAACGGCTGGTCAGCGGGATTCGCTTCGAGAATGTCTGCTTCGCCTATCCCGGAACCGAGCGGAGGGTGCTCGAGGATATTCACCTCGACCTTCCCGCAGGCTCGGTGGTGGCGATCGTCGGCGAAAACGGGGCGGGGAAGTCGACGCTGGTGAAGCTCTTGTGCCGGCTTTACCAGCCCACCAGCGGTCGCATCCTGATCGACGGACAGGAACTGGCACGGATGCACGTCGAGGGATGGCGGTCGCGTCTGACGGGCGCGTTTCAAGATTTCTACCGATTCGAGTTCCAGGCCAGGCATACCGTCGGGCTTGGCGATCTGCCGCGACTCGACGACCGGACGGCCGTTGTGGCAGCCGTCGACCGCGCGGGGGCGGACGACGTGGTGGCCAGACTGGCGGCCGGTCTCGAAACCCAGCTTGGCCCCACCTGGCCCGATGGTGTGGAAGTCAGCTTTGGCCAGTGGCAGAAGCTCGCCCTGGCGCGCGGCTTCATGCGCGAGCACCCGCTGCTCATGGTGCTCGATGAGCCCACCGCCGCGCTCGACGCCGAGACCGAGCACGCGCTCTTCGAGCGTTATGCCGCCGCCGCCCGGAACGGCCAGGCGAACGGTGCAGCCGGCAAGCATCGTCATGGCCGGATCACGATCCTGGTATCGCACCGCTTCAGCACGGTGCGGATGGCCGATCTCATCGTCGTGCTCGACGGCACCCGCGTGGCCGAGGTGGGCACTCATGACGCGCTGATGGCCCGGGGCGGCCAGTATGCCGAGCTCTACGGAATCCAGGCGGCCGCCTATCGCTGAGCGGCGAGACTGCTCTGGCTGGGTAAGCGTCTGCCTAGCCATCCTGCGGTTCGGCTTGCTGAGCTCTTGCCCGATGTCTGGATCGCCCGCATACTGATGCTCGACGCAGGCCGTGTTCTGACTGTCGAGACCCGTAACGTGGTTGTTGGCGATCCCGGTCCCGGCTAATCTCGAGCGTATACTGAGACCGTGTAATTCCTCCACGGAGTCATGCTCGCGGGGCCCCCTACACGCTTCTGAAGGGGGCGGTCTATATCGACCCGACATTGTCCGAGGGGCTCTGGAACTTGATGGAACCGGGTTCGGCGGTTTGACGGCCGAGAGTAGGTCGGACTGCAATCCTTCCGACGTTCTGTGCGTTCTTCCCCCAAACGGCATTCACAAGTGTTGGGCAAGCGTTTGTGGATTTTACGTTTCGAGCCGCACGCAAGGTCTGTGACCGCTTGACAGCAGACTGCGCGGCCTCGACAGAACAGCCTATGAGGAGGTAAGGACCATGGCACGAGTCCTGCGCCTGGTCCAGATCGAGAGCGATGGAGTACTGCGACTTCATGCCGAACTTCTCGATTGACGATCCGGTCTGACGTCGGCCCTGAGTTTTTCTGTTGGCGACTCCTATGACTTCGACAGGCAACTGTCCGTGAACAGACTCTCCAGCTTCCGGAGGACTTCATGAGCACGATTGCTGCCCCTGATCGGTCGCCTGCAACATCCTCGCGTTCGGCTTCCGCGCTGAACCTGATCGGCGGAACCTGGGTCGAGGGCCGTGGGAACACGAGCCGCGACATCTACAATCCGGCGGACACGGCCGAGATGCTGGCGCCGGTGCGCGAGGCCGCGCCGGAGCAGGTAGACGAGGCTTGCGCCGCCGCTGCCCGTGCTTTCCCGGGCTCGCGCCACTCCGGCGCCGGATCGGGCCCACATCCTGTTCAAGTTCCGGGATTTGCTGGAAAAAAACTTCTCGGACGTGGCGCACGGCATCGTCCGCGAAAACGGCAAGCTGTTGAGCGAGGCGCGAGGCTCGTTGCGGCGCGGGCTCGACGTCGTCGACTTCGCCTGCGGCATCCCGTCCCAGATGATGGGACAGACGCTGACCGACGTTTCGCGGGATGTCGACTGCCTCACCTTCCGCGAGCCTATGGGCGTGGTGGTCGGTATCCCGCCGTTCAATTTCCCGGCCTTGATTCCGCTGTGGATGATGTCGGTCGCCGTCGCCTGCGGCAACACGTTCATCCTCAAGCCCGCCGAGAAGGCACCGCTCACCGGCACCCGACTCGTCGAGCTGTTCACTGATGCCGGCTTGCCGCCGGGTGTCGTCGGAGTGGTTCAGGGCAGCAAGGACGTCAGCGAACGGCTCATCGCCAACCCGCATGTCCAGGCAGTTTCCTTCGTCGGCACATCGGCAGTGGCGGAGTCGGTCTACAGCACCGCAGGGGCTCACGGCAAGCGTGTTCAGGCACACGGCGGAGCGAAGAACCATCTGCTCGTCCTGCCCGATGCCGACCTGGAGCGCAGCCTGCCCGAGCTGATCGGATCGTGCTTCGGCTCTGCGGGCCAGCGATGTCTTGCCGGGAGCGTGCTGGTGGTGGTCGGCGATCCAGTGCGCCAGGACGCCGTCGTCGACGCCTTCATCCGCGCGGCGGGTGAACTCAAGCTTGGAGACGGCCTGGACGACGCCGCGACACTCTGTCCCGTGGTGAACCCAAAGGAGGAAAAGCGGATCCGGGCTGCGATCGAGCGCGGGGTTGCGGAAGGAGCCCGGCTTTGCCTCGACGGCCGTTCCCAAACCGTCCCCCACAGGCCGCGCGGCTGCTTCCTCGGGCCGACGGTCTTCGACGATGTGACACCGGAGATGTTCGTCGGCCGGGAGGAGATTTTTGGCCCGGTGGTGAGCGTGATGCGGGCCCCGGACCTGGACGCGGCGATCACGTTGACAAACCGCAGCCGATACGGCAATACGGCTTGCCTTTTCACGCAATCCGGTGCGGCGGCCCGCACCTTCCGCGAACGCATCCAGGCCGGGATGCTCGGCCTCAATGTCGGCGTGCCGGCGCCGATGGGGTTCTTCCCGTTCGGCGGCTGGAAGGATTCGATTTACGGCTATCACAATACCCAGGGTGCCGACGCCGTTGCTTTCTACACGCGGAAGAAAGTGATCACGGACCGCTGGTTCGGTGCCGAGGCGCCGAACGATGGATGGGTTTGATCGAACCGGCAAGCCGGGAGCGTCGGAGATCGGATTTCATTCGATCAGGAGGTGAGGACGATGGTAGGAGTAACCCTGATCACGGGAGCCAGCCGGGGAATCGGTGCGGCAACCACATTGCTACCGGCCTAGATTGGGCCACCCACAAAGCGCAGTCGATCGTGATCCGAACAACTCTGATCTTCGCCCTCGGCGTGCCGGCCCTCACGCTGGCGACATTCGACCGCTGCGTAGGCCGCGTTCTGGAACGGACTCGCCGGGCGCGAAGCTGGTCTGCCGGCGGGCCTTGCCTTCCACGATGGCAACAAGTGGTTCCCCGCGTTTCCCGGCGGGAATGCCCCATGATCACGCCTTCCCCTTAAAGGGCGTAGCGCCTAGGATAAGTGCGTTGACTCGTAGAATGGAGGAACGCGACGCGTCATGAAGATCATTTTGGCCAACCCCCGCGGATTCTGCGCCGGGGTCAATATGGCGATCGAGTGCCTTGAGCGCGCGCTCGATTTCTTTGGACCGCCTGTGTATGTCTATCACGAGATCGTCCACAATAAATATGTGGTCGATCGCTTCAAGAAGCGGGGCACCGTCTTCGTCGAATCGCTCGACGAGGTTCCCGAAAGATCTCCCCTGCTCTACAGCGCCCACGGGGTTTCACCCCAGATCCGCGGACTGGCGCGACGCAGGCGTCTGCTGGCCATCGATGCCACTTGCCCGCTCGTTACCAAGGTGCACCTCGAAGCCATCAAATATGCCCGCGAAGGCTATACCATCATTCTCATCGGCCACGAAGGTCATGACGAAGTCATCGGCACGATGGGCGAAGCACCCGAGCAGATGGCCCTCGTCGAGAACGCTGAAGATGTCCAGAAATTGACGGTGCCAAACCCCAACAAGGTCGCCTATCTTACCCAGACCACGCTCAGTGTCGATGACGCCAATATCGTCATTGCAGCGCTACGCGAAAAATTCCCCCAGATCGCCAATCCGCCCAAGGATGACATCTGTTATGCAACGCAGAATCGCCAGGAGGCGGTTCGCGAGCTGGCGGCGCGGGCGGATCTGGTCCTGGTGCTTGGTAGCCAGAACAGTTCGAACAGTCGTAGGTTGGCCGAGATTGCCGGATCGTTGGGGATCCCCGCGCATCTGGTGGATGGAGTTTCCGAGATCCAGGAAAGCTGGTTCAAGGAAGCGGACAGTGTGCTGATCACCGCCGGTGCCTCTGCGCCCGAGGATGTGGTTCAGGAGTGCATCGATTACCTGGTAACCAACCATGGGGCGACGATCGAGGAGGCCTTGGTCCGGGAGGAAAACGTCCACTTCCCGCTTCCCAGGTCGCTCCGCGAGCTCTTGCCTGCCGGCACTCAGCTACCCGTCGTTGCGGAAGCCGATCTTTGAGGCAGGAGCCGCCTCTGCCCTAGATCTCGGGCCCGAAGGTCTGTGTTTTCTGGGCCGATAACGCCTGTTGCCCGGAAGAATCAGCCGGGTAACGCAGCAACTCGTGGTCACCGTCTTCGACGTCCATCTCAAGAAGCGTCCGGTTCGTCTGGCGCAAGGCCGCGATAATCAAAGCCGTGACCTGGATCAGCGTTATGGTCCAGATGAGATTGGACCCGAGAGACAGCAAGACATTGTGCCGGTTCATGGCTCGCGCCCGCAATGGCCAGCCGCCATCCCAGTGAGTCACCTCGCAAAACAGCAGCAGCCAGACGACCGCGCCCGTGGCGGCCAGCGACCGGGTCGACTTCGCGGAGTCTTCCGCCTGTCCCAGCCCGAGGTGTACCAGGTAGTCGCCGGAAAGACTGGCCATCAGGGCGAATTCCGCCCAGCCCAGGGCCTGACCCAGGTTCGACCGGAACCAGTCATGCTGTCCGGCTCCCTGGTTTTCTCCCTGATCCATGAACCAGACGACCAGGTCGACAATGCACATGACCAGCAACAAACCGCTCCGGCGCTGCCAGCTCTTGTGGTCCCACCGACCCCAGAGCATCATGGCACCAGCCAAGCTGCCCCAGACGCAAGCCGTGTCCATCCACTGGCTCCAGGGCGAATTGTGAATCCGCTGGAGGAGCTGCCAGTCGCCCTGCAAGGCGACGACCATGATCAGTAACGAGTGAATGCAGGCTGGAACCAGGGCAATGGTCAGCAGCAGGAAGCCAACCCGGCAGAGCTGATACGTTTTGCGAATCTGATCGCGTTCTAGCTCGAACATGCGCCGTGATGTCCCGAGGTGAAATCCTGGTGGAGAGCCGGGGAATGTCTCTGAAACATCGTAACTCTTGTTTGCTCTCACGCCAAGGCTTGGCGTGATCGACGTAGCCACTACCGGATCAGGATCGCAATTTCTCCCCACGCGGCGGTCTCGCCGGGGCCGCGGGCAAATCGCTCCAGGGCCAGTTCGTTGCGCGGGTGGAGATCCTCGAGCCGCATCTCAAGGGTGCCCTGAGTGAGCGAGCCGAGTGCGATGTCACGGCCATTGATTTGTAGACCACCTAGACCCCATACCGATTCCATCCTGAGCCAGAGCGATTCGCTTCCAGAATCCAGCGCAGGGCATCCAAATCGGCGGATCAGACGGATCCTCCGGTCTGACCGCCATCCGGCCGGCAGCGGTAGCGCGACCCTTTCCGGTCGGGGTTCCGGTGTATCCAGATCAATCAGTTCCCAGCCTTTCCGCAAGCGGATCCGGTGTTCCGGCACGCGTGATCCCCTCGAAAGTGCGTCGCCAGGTCGTCGCAACTGCCCCCTCTGGCCAGCACCGGCTCATGGCGGCTCAAGGACATGGCGACTCCATGAGTCCAAGAATCATGACCTTTGCTATGGTCTTCATCCTGAGAACTCATTATAGTCAGGACCTTCCTGAAATAACCTAGTTCTCAGCTATCGTTTGTGGAGTTTGTGTTGCAAGTCGGCAGAAGCGCCCAGCGCGTTCGCGACTGCGACATTCTCTGTTTCCTGAGGGATCGCCGTCAAACCCGTCAGCGTCCCAGGTGCGAGGGAACGAGCGGCGAAATGCCCGAACCGGTCGGGGGCTCAGGGTTCCTTGGCTCCATCCGCGATGGCTGACCGTCGCATTTTGCCCATGAGCAATGGCCAGGTCCATATAGTCCCGCGAACGCACACGCTGACCGGCGTGCAGATACTCGGTTCGGGAAGCTATGTCCCCGACAATGTGGTCAGCAACCTCGACCTCCAGGATTCTCTGGGGTTCGATCCCGAGTGGATCGTCAACCGGACCGGGATTCACGAGCGACGGTTCGCCTTGCCGCACCAGGCGACCAGCGATCTTTGCACGCAGGCCGCGATTCGATGCATGAAGTCCGCCGACTGCGATCCCGCGGATGTCGATCTTCTGGTGCTGGCGACCTTCACTCCCGATATGGCATTTCCCTCCACGGCCAACCTCGTGCAGGATCGGCTCAAGCTCAACTGCCCTGCGTTTGACATCCAGGCCGCGTGCGCCGGCTTTGTGTTTGCGCTTGTCATCGGTTCTCAATTTGTGGCTAGCGGCAACAGCCAGCGTGCTCTGATCATCGGCGGCGATTGCAACAGTCGCGTGATCAACCCTCGAGATCAAAAAAGCTACCCGCTTTTTGGCGATGGCGCCGGCGCGGTGCTGCTTGGTCCGGGCACAAAGCAGCAAGGCATGATCGCCTATCAGCTCGGCTCCGACGGCTCGGGAGGGGATCTGCTGAGCCGACCCGCGGGCGGGAGCCGGATTCCTCCCACCGCCGAAACCGTCGAACAAGGCTTGCACTACCTGACGATGGATGGCAGGGCCATATTCAAGTGGGCTGTGCGTATTCTTGCCGATTCGACGCTCGCGGTGCTCGACCATGCCGGCTGCAAGGTCAGCGATGTGCGCTGGTTCATACCGCATCAGGCCAACGTGCGAATCATTCACGCAGCCAGTGATGTGCTGGGGTTCCACCGAGACAAGGTCTACAAGAATCTGGAACGCTACGGGAACACCTCGGCCGGCTCCATTCCGATCGCGCTCGACGAGGTCCGCTCCGAAAGGCATCTCGAGCGTGATGATCACCTGCTGATCTCGGGTTTCGGATCGGGCTTGAACTGGGGAACCGTACTCTGGCGGTGGTGACCGATCGCGCGGCCCGAGTTCCGCCGCCAAGTCATTTCCGCTCTCGGCCCCGGCGCAAGCAGAGGGCATCGTCCCAAAGTAGGGTCACCGTGGACTTGTCTCGCTTGACACTTGGCGGGCTGTTCATTGTAACCCGAAGCGTGAGCGAGGGTCGACACAAATCCATGCGGGGAAAGGGGAAACCCCTCGCTGACGCTTCGGGTTAATGTGTCGCGCGGGGCTGTCATTTCGTCAACGCAATAAAAAAGGCTTTGGGACGTTGCCAAGCAGAGCCGCCATGGGCCAGGCGGAAGACCTTGGTCCATGGCGGCTTGAGCAATTCAGGTGACCGGGACAGCGCGGCCGCTGTTCTGGCCGGCCCGTCTTTAGCCGGAGGCGGGTAGGTTGCCTTTGACGCGCCGGGCGTAGACTCCCGCGCCGTAGTTTCCAAGTGCCGTCCGAAGACCGTTGTTGTAGGCCGCCCCTGCCACGATCGTCTTGGAGTACGATGCGGCGGCGACGCCATGTCCCAAGGCAGCCGTGCTGGTACCGGTGATCGAGCCGTTCCCCGCGGTTCCCGTGCTGTAGCTGTACACGTATTTCCCGGACGAATTCTTGGCGGGTCGGAAAGTTGCGGAATCCACGCTGTTGACCAGATCGCCGCGGAGGGTCAGACGCGCGATCCGGCTGGCCTGGCGCGTGGCTTCCAGCCCGGCGAGATGAGACTGGTAGTCGAAGCCGGTCTTGATCTCGGTATTGAGCTGGTTCCCGGTGACGCTCACCTTGCCGATCGAGCCCTGAGTCGTGATGGCGACGTTCGTCAGCGCGGTCCCGGGGTTCGTCAGGTACGCGGTTGCGGTGCCCGTCGATCCGGTGTTCACGAGAGTGGGGTTCTGTGCGGTCTGCGTCGTGTAATCGGCGGGCCCAACATTGATCGAGTTGATGCTGTTGGCCGTGACCACGCCACCCAGCAGGCCGTGAGCCGGATAGCCTTCGGATCCGAGTGGGACCCCATAGTTGGTGGCCGGAAGGCCTTCGGTCGTCGTCGTTCCGGTGGTGCTGTTGGTCACCGTTGACGTGCCGTTTGCCACGGCCGCGGGATTGCCCAACCCACGCTTGAACGTGAGCTTGCCGATCGACCCGCGGACATCGAGCGCGACGGCATCGGCGTTACCACCGAAAGTCGCCTTCTTGAGGTACTTCAAACCGCTCAGACTCGAGTTGAACGGCGTCGTGTCGCGCTGAGCCGTGAAGTTCGTGGCCTTGCCGACGACGTTGAGCTTGTTGATCGCGAGCGCTTGAAGCGAGGTCCGTCCGGTCGTTCCTACCACGCTGAACTTGAACTGGTAACCGGCCGGGTACGGATCCGATTGCGGCACGCCGGTCCAGTTGTTAACCGTCCCGTTCTGCGATGTCGCAATATAGTTGGGCGAGATGGGCGACTGAGTGATCGAAACCACGCTAAAGTTCTGGACGACGCCGTTGATGCTGAACTGCACGCTGGGTGTCGTGAGCGGGCCAGTCGGCACCGTGGTCGATGCACTGTCAAAGACCGAGTTGACGATCGAGTCAAGATAGATCGAGGGATTGAATTTCAAGGGCGTTGACGGATTGCCGATGACGATCTGGTACAAGGTTGGGTTACTGCTCGACGCGGTGTCGATGATGGCGTTGATGTCGTTGAACTTGAGGGTCTGCACTCCGCCGTAGAGGAAGATGCCGGGCGTCTGGACAACCGCCGGAGTCACGTCGGCCGTCAGGTTGAAGCCGTTGAGCACGATCGAGCGCACTCCGTTGGCGGCAACCAGGCGATCAAAGTTGATCGTGCCGGAAGTCACTTCGCGATTCGAGGCGATCACGGTTCCAGTGACGTAAGTCGTATTGGGATTCGAGTTGATGATCTGGATCGTGGCGATGTCGTCACCCAGAACCCCATCGTTGGGCGTGGTGTCGGTGACGATGACCTCGCCAGGTCCGTGAACGGTGATGGTCCACTGGTCGCCCGCTCGATCCGTGCCCGAGACAATCTTGCCCACGTTGCTGAGGATCGGACTGTTCGGATTGTTATGCTGCATCAAGGCGCGCCGAGATGGATTCCCGCTGGTTGGTGATCGGGTTGGTGATGTAAAGATCGCTCGGTGTGTAGAGGCCCGCAAAAATGGGAAGCGGACTCGAAGAGAGCACAATTCGGCTCTCGAGCTGCTCTGGTGCTTGGAATCGCCTGCGCCGGACCGAATCGGGCCGGTCAGACCGCTGCCGCGTGAAACCCATGGAAGACTCCCTTCCCGGCGACTCGCCAGGCAGCTTGCTCGCCGGTCATGAGACCGGCGCCGCCCATCGATGGCCGCCCTCCCTGATTCGGATGCGTAACCGGCTAAGAAGAGACACGCGCGGTGCGCCGTCCGGTGATGGTCCCGGTATGGCCAGGCAATCACGATCTAGTCGAAGCCCGGCGCAGCGAGTGACTTACAGGTCTAACAGTCGACCGGTTCCCCGAAGCGACTTCATGAGACATGAGAGGATAGGCAGCTTCGGGTATCGAGGAAAGCGAAGGGACTGATTAGATCGTAGAAACGGGGCGAAGCGACGCCACGGCATTATGCTCGTCGTCGGCACAGGCGAAATAACGGTCGAGCTTCATGACCTTGAGCAGGTCATCGACAACCGGATGAACATGGAAAAGTACGATTTTGCCATGGCGAGTCTCTACGCGTCTTTTCACTCCGATCAGGATTGCAACGCCTGAACTGGATAGATAGTCGACCTTGAGGAGATCAAGGGCCACCCGTGGCTCGTTGCGATTCTGCACCAGGTCGTACAGAGAATCACGCAGGGCATTGTTGCGAAAGTCATTGAGGCCGGCGGCACTCTCGAACGTGATGATCAAGGCGTCGGATTCCTCGCGTGTGGTGAAGGTTGTCATGCCTTGAGAGCCTCTCCGCTAATACCGCTGATCCGACGTGCCGCCGCGTGCCGCAGTTCTGTCTGGGCCTCGAAAACCTTCCAGGGCACCGAAATCTACGCTCGGGTTTTCCCACCGGTCCCAGAATGATCTTATCGCGCGAATCGCACACAATGCAATTCGACGTGGTCGCCAAACGACGGGGTACTGACGGTTTTCCTATGGGCTGACGGATGTTAGAGTAAGGTCTTTGGGAACATCGTGTGCTAGTGCGTGCTTGCCCATTCGAGCCGCGACGACGATGGACGATTCCCGTCATCATGGCTTCCCCCCGGATGTTGAACGCGAGGTTTCACTCTTGAACCGATTCTTGATGGCCCTCAAGGCTTTCTGGCGGATCCTGACCGAGGCCGATTTCGCGGCGCGGGTTGAACCGCTTTTTTCCCGCGTGCCGACCGGGCCGGACTTGCGGATTCTCGCGGTCCTGCAACGGGATGGTCGCCTCGTCGACTTTCTCCAGGAGGATATCGACGCCTACAGCGATGCACAGATCGGCGCCGCGGTTCGCGATATCCACCGCGGCTGTCGCAAGTCACTGCACGATTATCTGAGCATCGAGCCGATCATCAACGCCGCCGAGGAGGCCCAGGTCCAGGTGCCCACTGACTTCGACCCGGCCGCCATCCGATTGCTCGGCAATGTCGATGGCAAGCCGCCATTCCAGGGGGTGCTCAAACATCATGGCTGGCGCGTCCGGTCGGTGCATCTGCCGGTTCTGCCGGCAACCCGTGACGATTCCTCGGTCCTCTCACCCGCAGAGGTGGAGCTGTCATGACCAGAAGCCATTCGCTCCCGAGCACTCTCTGAGGATCCCCCATGTCCCGCTATGTCGTCGGCATTGACCTGGGCACCACGAACAGCGCGCTGGCCTATTCAGCCGCGAGCGAGCCGGCCGTGGATGGCTCGCCGGCCATACCAATACCCATCGAAACGCTGACGATCCCGCAGGTCGTCGGGGTGAATGACGTATCGGAACGCGCCTTGCTGCCCTCGTTCCTCTATCTCCCATCGCCCCGTGAGTTTCCCCCGAACGCCCTCGATCTGCCCTGGAAGTCGCCGCCGGACCGTCTGGTGGGGACGTTTGCCCGGGAGCACGGAGCCAAGGTGCCCGGCCGTCTGGTTGGCTCGGCCAAGAGCTGGCTCTCCCATGCGGGAGTGGATCGCCGCAGCGCGATCCTACCCTGGACGGCGGCCGAGGACGTGGCCAAGGTCTCACCCGTCACCGCCTCGGCAGCCTACCTCGAACACCTCCGCGATGCCTGGAATTCCAAGCTCGCCGGGAAAAAGTCGGAAGAGCGGCTGGAGAACCAGGAGCTCCTGCTGACCGTCCCCGCCTCGTTCGACGCCGTGGCCCGAGAGCTGACCATGGAGGCCGCGGGCAAGGCCGGGCTCAAGCAGGTCACCTTGCTCGAGGAGCCCCAGGCGGCTTTCTATGCCTGGCTTGCCATCCAGGGCGAGAAATGGCGGAAGCAGGTCAAGGTCGGCGACATCATCCTGGTCTGTGACGTGGGCGGCGGCACCACCGACTTTACCTTGATCTCTGTGGCCGATGAGGCAGGCGACCTCGTCCTTTCCCGCCTGGCCGTCGGCGAGCACATCCTCCTCGGTGGCGACAACATGGACCTGGCCCTGGCATACGCCGTCGCGGCCACCCTCCCCCAGGGGATGGACGGCCTCGACGGGGCCCAGCGCGTGGCCCTGGGATACGCTTGCCGCAACGCCAAGGAAACGCTCTTCGCCGAACCCAAGAAATCCGCGGCGCCGGTGACCGTCCTGGGCCGGGGCTCGAAGGTCATCGGCGGCTCGATCAAGACCGAGCTGACCCGCGAGCTGCTCAATCAATCGCTGCTCGACGGTTTCTTGCCGCGCTGTGCCCCGACCGATCTTCCCACACGCGGGCGGCGCGTGGGCCTGATGGAGATCGGTCTCCCCTACGCCGCCGATCCGGCCATCACACGCCACCTGGCCCGGTTCCTGGGTCAGCAGGCCGGTTCGCTGCACACTGGCGGCGCCATGATCCGTCCATCGGCAGTCCTGTTCAACGGCGGCGTCTTCAAGGCGACCGAGCTTCGCCAGCGGGTGCTCGACGTCCTTTCCGACTGGGCCGGCAAGCCGGTGCCCGAGCTGCAATCGTCCGACCTCGATCTGGCCGTGGCCCGGGGCGCCGCGTATTACGGCCAGGTCCGCCGCGGCCGGGGCGTCCGGATTCGCGGTGGCGTGGCGCGTTCGTATTACGTCGGCCTGGAAACCTCGGCGCCGGCCGTCCCCGGCGTGGTGCCGCCGATCAAGGCCCTCTGCGTGGTGCCGATGGGCATGGAGGAGGGCACGGAAGCCGACGTCCCCAGCTCCGAGCTTGGCCTGGTCGTCGGCGAGCCGGCCGTCTTCCGCTTCCTCAGCTCCACGACCCGCCGCGACGACCCCGTGGGCACGATCCTCGACCGCTGGAACCCCGAAGAGATCCAGGAACTGGCACCCCTGGAAATGGCCCTCGCCGCCGAAGACGGCGCCCAGGGTGAGACCGTTCCCGTCCGACTCCATTCGAACGTCAACGAGGTCGGCACCCTCGAGCTCTGGTGCCAGAGCACCCGCGACCCCCGCCGCTGGAAGCTCGAGTTCAACGTCCGCGAACCGTCTGGGGATTGACGGGAAACCGTCATCACTGCACGCAGCCAGCGTCGTCCGCCGACTGTGGCACTCATCATGAAGAAACCGAGAAGATTGGCTTTGATCCGCTGCTCGGCGACAGCCGTTTCCCGCATGTAACTCGCTTGGCCATAGTGAGTTCCGTCTCTGGTAATTTGGCTTTGTTCGGGATTGTCCCAAACGCAAGGTTTAACGGGTTGACACTTTGCGTTTATCCAGGCGAGGGCTGAAGGTTGCCTTCCAGGCCTTGGGGAGGCACCGTCTCAGCCATTTCAGCGCGGATCAGGGCCAAGAAGTCGTAGCTCGACAGGTCGAGCCCCAGCAATTGGTAGGGGCAGCGTCCTCGACGCCGGCCCTTTCGGACGATCGACCGCGTGTTCCAGTAGAGCCGCTTCAGGTCGAGCAGGCCTTGGCCGAGGTTGCGGTGTCGCGACTGGTGCATCCGCAGGACGCTGTTGACGGACTCCACGGCGCTGCTGGCCCGAACCGTCGTGCGGAGCGTTTCAGCGGACTTGGAGTACCATTTCTGCCAGTCGGGGGCCAGTTGCCAGCAAAGGACCTCTTGCAGGAGGATCGCCTTGGCATGGTGGCCGTCATCGTCCTTTCGTGCGCGACGGCGGAGCCACCAGAGCCGCACCAACGCCTCGCGCAGTTCCTGATCGATCGGCAGCCGGCCAAGCTCCGCATGAAGCTGGTCCAGAAACGCGAAGGCCTTGGGCGACTGGAGCAGGTGCCGCAGCGTCGTCCACGGCTTGCCCGCCAAGGCGGGGAGAGCTTCGCTGACCCGGGCCTCGGCCCAAGCCCGGTCGTTGAGCCGACCATCGGGGCGGAAAAGTTCCAGTGCCGCCTTGGCCATCTGCCAGCCCGCACTGGCCGCGTCATAGCTTTTCATGGAATGGGCGACTTTGGTCCAGGCTGAGCAGGCGGCCCCAGCGGGTTTATATGTGTACTCTCCTTTATGCTGGAACCGAGCCACCCGCAGGTCGGCTTTTTCGGCGGCCTTCCAATCCTTCTTCACTCGGTTCCAGTGGATCTTCAAGACACGCCGAGCTTCCCTCATCGTGTGGAAGACATCGAGGCTCACCCGCAGAGCGGCACCTGGGGCCCGGCGTCGTGCCGCAAGCCAGCCGAGTGCCGATTGCAAGACGGTTCCCGCATCGCTGACGACGTACCGCAGGGCGTCCCAGCCGACGAGCTTCTGAAGCCAGGCGGTACGGTCCAGCCGATCTCCCTTGTCGGCCAGAATCAGAGTCATGCTCTGCGGCTCGACACCGACGAAGACCGGGCGACCGTGGAAAAAGGTCTCGTCCAGGCAGGCCGTCGTGACCAGGCCTTTGCAACGCTCGTCGAGGCGCTTCAGGACCCTGCCGGCTGCCGCCTCGGCGGCCAAGCCCCAGCGTTCGACCGTGGAGCGTCCCGGGGCTGCTTTGGTGCCCAGGATCAGGGCCAACAGGTTTGCGATCTGCCTGACGCTCAGCCCCATCGCGATGGCCAAGACACCGAATTCCCGTTGCTTGTGCCTGGGAAACTCGATCGTCTGGTAGAGCCACTCCCAGAGCCGGCCGTTCTCGGAGCGAAGTTCCTGGTTCTCGCGCAGCAGCCGCTCTCTTGAAGGAGCCTCGGAGTGCTCGAGGTGGACGGCCTCGTGAACCTGATGGGCATTGTTGTAGACGGTCTGGCGGCTCACTTGATGCTGTTGAGCCTGCCGGGTTACGGCGCCGTGACGACCCGAGAAGCAGGCCGCGGCGTTGGCGATCCAGAGGACTATGGGTATCTTGCACATGGGGATGGGGCTCCTTGCGTGAGCGTTTGTGTAGTGACTAACCCTACACACATGGACCTCATCCCCATTTCAAATCAAGAGGCGCCTGGTAAAACCTTACCAGGTGTCAAGGCAAAACGACCTCCAAAAGCCGACTTTGGGACGGTGCCCTTTGTTCGGCACCGTCCCAAAACCCTCCTCTCTTGCGTTGACGAACTGACAGGCCGGCGCGACATACCAACCCGAAGCGTCAGCGAGGGGTGACCCATTTCCCCGCATGGATTTGTGTCGACCCTCGCTGACGCTTCGGGCTAGTATGAACGGCCCGCCAAGTGTCAAGCGAGACAAGTCCACGTTGACCCCACTCTGGGACGATGCCCTTTGTTCCGTCATTTTTCCGACCTTCGACGCTCTCGTTCCTCCGCACTTGGGCACACATCCACCCAACCAGCGGAGGTCGGTCGCGGGCCGACCTTCCCCGCTGGATGGTGACTCTCACCGACAACCGAATTTCCAACGAGCGGACGGGTGGCGATCATGACGAGCGGTCCGTCTCTACTTAATATGCGCCCTGCTGGTTCATTCTTGCGGACAATTTCGTCCCCGGGTCTGGTGTTCTGCCCGCGCAAGTACTCCGAGGGAGCGGGATCGGCAGCTCTTGAACCGAGATGGGCGAGTCGAAGCAGGGTAAAGGAGCCACTCACGCTTACGGAGGGCGAAAGGGCCGCCAACCCTGCCCGGCTGCCGGGAAGTGGATGTCCCCAAACGCGTTCCGCTCTGATCGAGTGATGGGGCGTTCAGAGCAGCCGCACGATCATGAGCGGTTGTCCCGGCTCAAGGCGGCCCATGGCGTTGTTGATGCGCGTGGTTTTCAGGCTTTAGGCGGGTGTCAGCGGCCGTAGATTGGTGGGCAGAGGCTTGAACGAAGGTCTTGCCCTTTCCCGGCGGGCCGAACATGAGGAATTGGAGTCCGCCAGCCACGAAGCTGCAATCGACCAAGACTCACTTCGGCTCGGGCGGGTCCGGGCCGACGGGGAGCCAGGGGTTGTGGGCTGCGTTCTCATACTTGAGTCGCATTCGCTCGTGCCATTGAATCAAATCGGTCGAGTCGTATAAGAAAGAGCGCCCCGAGTTGAGGTGTCGGGCATGAGCGTCAGCCCGCATGGCATAGGTCTCAATCCTCCAGACCATCATTCCCATGTAGGTCGCCACCGCAATGATCGCCACGGCAACCATGAGCTGAAGCACAGTGAACCGGGGGCGGGGCAGCCGCATAGTCCAAAGCTCTAAATGGCTAAGGTGCCGGAAATGACTCAGGTGCCAAATGGCTAAGCAAGAGTGGATGGCCCGTGAAGAAAAGAGGAGGGCGACCTGCCGACAGACTGGTTGAGGCCAGGCTAGTCGGGGCGAGTGGCTCTGCTGCTTCGAGCCTGTCTTCTCCGCCGTCCCCGTCTTCGTCTCCCGCCCCTTTCAAATCCCATAACGCCTGACGAATCGGCTGGGCAAATCATCGACCTCTTTCCAGTCAAGCAGCCAAGCTTTCACCAACTCGAACGCCTGTGCCATGTTCTCGAACGTACCCGCCTCGCTCCACGCCCCTCGGAAAGCACCGGCAGACCCCTTCAGGCTGCTTGGCAACACGGAGATGGCCCCCTGCATGTTGTAATGCAGTGTCCCCAGAGGTTCGTCAGCGGGGCCTGTCCCAGGCAACAAATCCTTTCGCCAAAACCAGACCCATCGCCGGTCCTTGATAAATACGTCATCCTTGCACAGCGCCTCGAGATCGACTCCTTGCTCAAGAGCAAGAGAAATAAGCTCATGCGCCACCGCCCGGGAATTGTCAATCGGATCCATTTCCTCCTCCTTTCATCCCAACCACGGATCGTGCCGCTACTCGATAAGCAGCCATCGTGGCGTAGGGTTGTCCGCTGTGCCCCCCCACATCAGATTACCATCGGCATCAGGAATCTGGGGAAGGAAGTCTCGTAGCACCTGCGTTCTTTGGGCCAAATCCGGTGGCATATCCGTTGGAAGCACCTGCTCTTTGACGAGGAAGCCCTGTCGGGGATCAGTAGGGGCTTGGGCCTTGACCACATTGTCGGGCCGGATCGCCCGAGCCCTTTCCAGGTTTTGGAACTCGTTCCTGGCCTGGAACGGGGAGGCACCACCCCGGGGGTATTCCTTGACCACCCAACCCGGCTGATCGAGGTCCTCGTAGGCGACGCCCTCGGCACCACGACCAAGTTCCTGACCGATCCGTGGCATCCCGTCCGTACCCGACGTGTTAGGCACCCGGGCTTGCATCTCGCCCACGGCGAAGGTAAGCAGCCCCTTGACGGTCAGGTCACACACGGGCGCCTGCTCAAGCCCCGCAGCCGCTCACCATCCCGACCCGCCGCAACCTCAAGGCCATCTTCGATCTTACCCTCGCCGTCGGCCGACGCAACACGTCCCTTCCCATCCCTGGAGCCCGTCGCCGACTCGGGGCCTGGGCCGGTTCGCCGGGGGGCGTTGGGGGGCGTTGTGGGCCAGCCAGTTTTGCCTATAGAGGCCGGAGGGGGAAAGGCTAAAGTGCCAGAAACCGAAGGCTAAGGTGCCGGGAACCGATTCGAGTTGTACCGCGACAAATTCACCTATTTTGGGTTCCTGCCACCTTTCCGCACTACGAGACAGAATATGTGAAACAGAACCCCGTCTCAAGGATGAGCCAAGCCAGACCAAGGAAGATGCTGAGCCTGCGCCATCATAAATAGGCAACACGACGGGGCTCACCAAACACACACAATTCTCCTTGCTTCGCATCGCGAACGGCGTTATCTATAAATCCATCGCCGAGGATGCCCCGGGTGCAACAAATGCCAACGTCGCCTCTCGCTACCATGATGAGTCTCACGCAGAGGTCCGCCCCAGGTGAGAGCGTCTTTGGGAATTCTGCAAGGGTCAATTTGTATGCGGAAGTGGTCGAAGAATTGGAATCTACGCGGGCAATGCTCAGAGGCAGCCAAACCGCACGGGCGAGCGTCTCTGGATTGCGCAACTCGACGATAGGAATCGCGGACCATGCACCGAAGTTCCGCCACAACTGTCCCCATTACCCAACGGACGGATGCTATTCGCTTTGGCGCGCGCTGCTCGACACTGGATGGACCACGTCTGGATCGAGACGAGGGGATTCTGCAAGGTCAATTGTATGCGGAATGGTCGAAGTGGAATCCTACGCGGCAATCGCTCAAGCAGTGTCCGGCCAAGAGCCGCCGAAATTGCAGCAGCTCGTGACGTCTCTGGCAACGACTAGCCTTGAACTAACGTGCGAATTTATAAATATATGCAGACGAAAACATGGTCAATACTGGCTCATCCACCCTCATCAAGGCTCCCTCGGGTGGGGGGCCGTGCGTTACTTTTCGCAACCGCTCGGAAAGCAGACCCTTGGGGTCAGACCGAGTAAGAATTCACTTCGCGGAGACACCGCCCGCAGGACGGCCCTCGGAGCCGGACCAGAAAGTGTAAATCGGTTTGACGCAACGAAGCCTCCTTGTCGAATGCCCTGAGCCGCTCGCCGATACGCTGGTTCAGACCAGCTACGCGCTTTCAACGCTGTGCATGTCCTTCCATGGCTTCCGTTCTCCTCTGAACCGATCAGCCGGCTTCTCCTTTCGCTCCCTCGATGCGTTCCATGTGCTCTCGACCCCAATCGCATAGCGGCCGGAGGGCCTCCAAGAGCGAGACGCCGAACTCGGTCAGGGCATACTCGACGCGCGGGGGGATCTCTCGAAAGTCCCTCCGGCTGACGATTTCGACCGCCTCCATCTCGCGCAGTTGCTGGATCAACATCTTCTCGCTGATGCCGGTCACCCGGCGCCGCAGCTCGCTGAACCGGCGGGGCTCGCCCGAAAGATGCCACAGCACGATCGGCTTCCACTTGCCTCCGACCACGGCCAACGCCGCTTCGATGCCGCAGCCGTACGATCGTCTTCGCATCGCTCTCCTCGACTCGCTGCCTCTGGTGCTGATGTACTTACGAAAAGGTGAGTACTTGCCCTTCCGAAAGCCACCGCTAGAATAGCCTCGGTTCCGACCTATTACCAGAAGGGAGGTGGTTTGATGGGTAAGCTCGACGGCAAGGTCGCGGTCATCACCGGCGGCACGAGCGGGATTGGGCTGGCGACCGCCAAGCGGTTCGCGGCCGAGGGAGCGAAGGTGGTGGTGACCGGACGCCGCCAGGCCGAGCTGGACGCCGCGGTCAAAGACATCGGCAGGAGCGCGGTCGGGGTCCGTGGGGACGTGGCAAACCTGGCCGATCTCGACCGGCTCTACGCGACGGTGAAGGAAAAGCATGGGCGGGTCGACGTACTGTTCGCCAACGCCGGCGGCGGCGAGTTCGCGCCGATCGGCCAGATTACCGAGGAGCACTTCGACAAGGCATTCAACACCAACGTGAAGGGCCTGCTATTCTCGGTTCAGAAGGCCCTAGCGTTGATTCCGGATGGCGGGTCGATCATTCTCAACGCCTCGATCGTGTCGATCAAGGGAATGGAAACCTTCAGCGTCTACAGCGCGACGAAGGCTGCGGTGCGGTCGTTCGCCCGGACGTGGACGGCAGATCTCAAGGGCCGAAAGATCCGTGTCAACGCGATCAGCCCCGGGCCGATCGAGACCCCGGCCATGGACAGCCTCGGGGAAACGCCGGAGAAGACGCGGGAGTTCAAGGCGGGCATGGCCGCCAGCGTGCCGCTTGGCCGGCTGGGCCAGCCCGATGAGATCGCCAAGGCGGCCGTGTTCCTGGCGTCCGACGACGCGAGCTTCGTGACCGGAGTCGAGCTGTTCGTGGACGGCGGTATGGCCCAGGTGTAACTCAACGAGCTGGAAATGGGTCGGGAGCCTTTATTCAGGGCTCCCGACCCCTTTCGGCATCCGGATAAGGGCGGCGCACGCCTTCGTGTTCTGGGCGGCGCTACCTGGCGTGCTTCAGGCGGTTGGACTCAGACCGAGTTAGATTTACCTTGCGGAGACACCGCCCGCAGGATGGCCCGCGGAGCCTAATCTCCGATCGGTTCCAGGACTCACCGAGTCTCGAGCTGACGGCGAATAAATGCAGATGGTCCAGCTCTCGTCGTTTGGCAGAGAAAAGCGGGTGGTCGCCACCGGCGGTCCCAGTCGCTTCTCGATGGCCATCTGATAGGTAGCCAGCTTCTCCTCCGAGAAGTAACGTGCATCGCCGTGCCGCTGAATGATCAGCCAGACCCTTCCGCTCGGGGGCGGAAGGACTGTTTCAGGCGCGGGCTCCCACCTTATCTGGACGCGTGAATAGATTAACAGGTAGAAACGGGCCTCCGCGACCCGTTGAAGCCACTGCGTCACCATCAAGTCGTCGAAGATGGGCGGCGGAGTCACGCTGTTGAAAACGACGCACTGATCGTCGGGTCCGGCACGCTCGGCGATCTGGCGGGCAAGACGCCGGTGTTCTTCGTTGGCGCTGGTCCGATACGGCTTGGCCACGTCGACGGCCATGGCGGCCAGCGACATGATGGCGAGCACCCCGGCCACGAGGATGGGACCGCGTTTGATCCAATGGCGGCTTCGCAGCACGGCCATTATGCCCTCGCCCGCGAGGAGGCAGAAAGCCGGGGCCATGTAGAGCATCACTCGAGTGCTCGTGCCGTATGGATAGCGGTGCATCGCCGCCGCGACCACGGCCACCGGCAGCGGAGCCAGGAGCAGAACCAAGAGGGGCCGACGTACGGCGCGGCGTCCCATCCGGACGCTACCTATCACGACCAGGAGGGTTGTGAGCGTGCTGCCGAAATCGTGACCACCATGCGGATAGGCCATCATCTGACCGGTGTGGATGTCGAGCAGCCACCAGGGGAGCCGCCAGGGCTCCGCGAGCGGTGGAAAAGCATTTCGCCAGGTCGCAAGGTTCGGCAGGAAAGCTGCGGCGCTGGCCTGTGGGCCCGCGAATGCAACGAACATGACGGCCCAGCTCAACACCATCGAGAGGCCAAACGCCAGCCAGACGGTCACCGCGCGGGTCGACTTCTCGCGGATGACCCTTGCCCCCAGCAACAACACACCGCCAGCGGCCGGAAAGACCGCCGAGTAGGAACACCAGACGCCGAGTGTCGCGACCGCGATCAGCGCCGCCCAGCGTCGGTTCGACCGCACAACACGCCAGACCGACCAGGCCAGCGATGTCAGCGCGAGCGAAACCAGCAAATCAATGGCGTACGGCTTCACTTCATTGGAGTGGCGTACCGGATAGAACGACGCGGCGAGGATGGCAGTCGCGATCAAGGTGGTTCGTCGAGTCGAGACATCGCGACAGAAACGCCAGAACCCGAGCAGCCCAGCGACCCCGGCCAGGTACGGCACCAGCCGCAGCGCCCACTCGCTGGAGCCCAGGCCATGGACCACCAGCCATTCGACCCACAGAAAGCCCGGAGGTGCGATCTGGAAGAATTCAAGCGGTTGCGCCAAACCCGCCAGATCGCGCGTGAGGAAGTTCACGGCGATGTACGCCTCATCCCCCCAGAGCGGAAAGGCCAGCGCGTATCGGACCGTCCGCCAGAGAAGCCCGAGGATGATCATGATGACGGTGGCGACGCGAATCATCGGCCAGCTCGAGCCTGACGCAACCTGATGAAAGCCCGTTCTCGCCGACCTGGCCGCCTTGTGATCCGGATATTCGTGTCTCGAGGGCTCCGAAATGACCAGTTGACGGGGACTCGGGCCCCCCGCCACGAGACCCGTGACTCGATGATCCTCGAGGACCGGACTTACCATCGATCAGTATTCCCGCAACGACATTTGACACTGAACGTCCTCGCATCCAGGTGATGTATCGCGATCGCGACCCTCCAGCGCGCGCAAATCTCCCGAATTCCGAGCACATCCCTCTGGTTGCGCGAGGGATTCTCCTCACTCGATCTCGTCGAGGTGGTGAACCGCGAGGCACCTGTGATCCGGCTTTTCCCGAGACTCGAGGTAATTGCGTATTGTGTCCCCGGAATATATTGTGTCCCCGGAACATATTGCGTCTTGTGTCAACGGAACATGTGGGAACATGTACGCCATCCGCCATTCGTCATTTGCCATCTGTCATATCTCACCTGCTTGTTCTCCAACCCACGCGATATAAGCTTGTGAATTGAACTTCTTGCGCGTGCTCTCGTAGCTCATGAACCGGATCGTGCCAAAGATCGGCCGCTCGGGCCACGGGCGGTCGTGCTTACCCCCGATGGCCCAGGCAACCCCGGTGTAGCCGTTGGGGTCGCGGCCGTCCATCTCGTAGCGATCGTTAAGGTCGATGGCGATCCGAAACGCCGTCTCGGCATCGACGGACCATTCCAGGATCTTCTTGGCCCAGTACATACGCAGGTAATTATGCATGCGGCCGGTTGCGACCATTTCCGTCTGCGCCGCGTTCCAGAGCGGATCGTGCGTTCGGGCCGCTTCGAGCTCCCCAGGCGTGTAAAGCACGGGCCGCGGATCGGCGGCATGCCTGGCCAGTGTTTCCCTCCCCCAGGCGGGGCAGCCGGCGAGGCTGTCGTAGTCGGGATTGCGGGCAACGAAGTTGATCGCCAGCTCGCGTCGGACGATCAGCTCCTCGAGCAGCGTGTCCACATTCTGGCCTTCGGCTTCGAACTTCAGCGCCTGCAAGGCGATGGTCAGCGGGCTGATATGACCGAAATGGAGGTGGGCTGAGAGTTCCGTTGTCGAGTAAGGGATTGGCTCATTACGATCACGGGCATATCGATCGAGACGCTCGTGCACGAACCGACTCAGCCGCCTCAGAGCCTCTCTGGTTCCACCGCGATACCCCGGAACTTCCGGCACTCCGCCGACTTTCAACTTTCCCATCAGCTTGGCGGGATCGATCTCCTCGCCGACGGGACGCTCGCCGTTCCAGGTCGTCTTCGCGCTCGGGCGCGGGAAGCGGCTTCAAGTAGTCCTGCAGGACCCGATGAATCTTGGGCCGGAGCGTGCGCGCTGCGAATTCTTCCTTCGGGAACAGCGAACTTGGCACGACGACATCCGCGTCCACAAGGTGAAACGGCAACTCGAGTTTCTCGGCTACCTGGGCGCGCCACAGTTGCCCGATGCGCACCGGATTTTCATCACCGACCACCAGCGACGCTCCGACTTCCGCAACCAGCGCCGGTACCAAGTCCCCTGGACTTCCGATTCGGACAATGAGCGGAACATTGCGGGCCATCAGATCCGTCTCGGCGTCGACCAGGCCATCGACGAGGAATTGGTAGTGCCGCCGCTGGGCCTCAGGGTAGTCGGCAGTCAAACCGAAAACCGCCACCACGGGCTGTCCCAGCGCGTTACCCAGCGCGATTGCCATGTTGAGCGCGGGATTGTCGATTCCCCGTTGCGCCCGCTGCATCCAGTAAACGACGCACTTCCCCTCGCGATCGGGTGCGCCGGGACGCAGCACACGAACACGAGGATGAGGAGCCAGCAACCGGGAGAGTGTTCTTTCGTGCAAAATGACCTCGATGGTCCTGGACCAGACTGCGAACCACGCTTGCCGTTCACCACGCCTTGTTCGGCAGGCCGAACCCTAATGGTTTCTTGTCCATTGTAAACCGACAGGCTCGAACGGAATCCGGTCGTGCTGCATTCGCCGGGCACTTCTCGACAGCCCGAAACGTCCAGGCCGAATTCTGTTTAACAGAACGACAGCTCGCCGAAATAATGAAGCCCAGCGAGTTGAGCGATCCCCCAATTTCTCTTGGGAATCGTTGGATCCATGGCCAGGATCTTCGCCCTCACCGTCGTTGCCGCGACACTCCCGACCGCCGACGGTGCGACACGGGTCAGGGCAGCGACACGGGTCGATCTTCGGGCAATTCACGCGTACCGGCGGGAGTCTTCAAGTCGATGAGCGATAAATCGTGAACGCCGTGGATGCCTTCAATCGAGTTCAGCTCGAACACAACGGTAGAATTCGGGTGGTCCACTTCAAAGGCGACCGGGCGATCCCGGGAGTTGTTGACGGGATACCAGAAGTAGGCGTGGTTGCGTCGGAAGACCGTCATGTCCGAACTGGAAGCCGCATGATAGGCAACACCGGCATCACGGACGACGTTGAACTCAACCAGAGTTCCCACCACCGAGGCTGATGTGTCTTTGATTCCTTTCGGCGTGGGTCGGCTGGTCAGGATCACGCCGTCGGTTCGATTGCGGGTGAATGTGTTGTGCCGCACGACGTTACCCAGCGCGCGAGGGAATTCGATCGGTAACGCGTCTTCATCGCCGCTGGTGACCAGTGCCCCGGCGCTACATTCTTCGGTACGATTCCCCTCGGCGACGTTCCAGAAAAGCGGGCTGATCCCGCGGTTCCAGGTACGGGGCATCGACGAGGCGAGCGTGGTGCCGTTGGCATAAAAGTAAAGCCCGGGCTTGCGCTGGTGCGTGATCGTGTTGCCGGCAACGATATTCTCGACGCAGGAAATCCAGAGCTGAATGCCAGTCATGCCGTCGGGCGTGGAATTGCCGACGATCAGGTTATGATAAAACGCAGTACCGACGGCCACGACGGAGCCCGCCCGCGGTGCAACTGCCCAGGGCTGATTCACGAACAGGGTTTCGCCGCTTCGCCTCACCACACGGCGGGTCTGCCCCTGCCCCTGGCCGGCAAAGACCGTGACATAATACTCGCCGATCGGCGGCTCTTCCGTGCCATCGTCCCGATCCGGGGGCCAGAACGGAGTTTCGTCACCCGCCGCGTTGTGGGCGAGTTGCTTCCGCTCCACCGAGCCGAGACGGTTGTCGGGCGTTTGAGGGAGTGTTTTCGGCAGGGTGACGCTACTTGCGGCAGCGGCAGCAAGCGGGCCGAAGTAGGCCGTGCGATGATTGCCTTCGAAGAGGATGGTCTCGCCGACGTTCTGATCGGTGCCGGCAACTCCGCCAAATCGCGCTTGCGCCAGGTCAGTCGGCTCCGATGGATCAAATGGTGCACCAGCTCCATTGCCGGAGATCCAGTTATGCGAGATGGAGCCGTGTCCCGTCGAGAACCAGAGCAGGCGCCTGGCTGTCGGTCCACCGGCCTGCGCCAGGCGGAGACATGACGCTGTTACTCTCGAAGATGCATTCCTCAATGGGTTCGGTCCGACCCAGGATCGCTGCTTCCGCATTGCCTCCAAAATGGGTCACCGAGATCAGTTTGTTTTGCTGGAACTCGGATTGCCGCGCTCCGGACAGGAAAATGGGCGTGCGTCCCCATAAGGTGCATCCTTCGATCCGCGCTCGCAGAATGTTGTGGGCGCGGACTGCACAGTTTTCGGCTTGCTTGCCATCGATGTCCATGACCGTGACATGCCTGACGACTATGTCGGAAACCCAACCGGTTTTCTCCGGCGACCCGATGGCCAGTCCGACGTTGACCTCGGGTGTGCCCAGAACAGTCACCCCTTTCAAGCCGGCGCCGTCACCGCTCAGCCAGACCGCGGCACGATCGCCGCCGGGAAGTACTCCCTCTTTGGTCTCGAATATCTCGCAGTCCTCGGCCTGAATCACGATCCGGTCCGGCCCATTGGCCGGCGGCGGCGACATCGTCGGAGTGAATCGGTGATCCATAGTCAGAAGATAAGCGTCGAGCGAAATTCCGCCTCCTTTCACGTTCCTCCATGTCAACGTGTGGCGCCCGGCCGTGAGCTCGAGTGATGCTGTTTTCGACCAGGTTGTCGCCGCCCAGGTTCCGGTGTTCGGCAGGTTTTCGAGCGCGACCGGAGTGGCGGCGTCCACAGCGAGCGTGTGGTTGCCGCTGACGCCGGGCTGATTGTAGGCCTTCATGTCAGTGCCATAACGGACCCAGACATCCCACTTGCCGTTTTGGGGTACTTCGATCCGGTAAGTGATCCGGTCGCCTGGGGAATGGATCCGTCCCGGTGCCTGATCCCAACCTTCTCCAGCAAGACGTGGGAATCGGGCCGCGCGGTCGTTGACGAGCTGGAGAATGGTACGATTGCCTCCCTGGCCAGAGAGCGTCACGTGGGCCGGAATCCTGAGCGTGCCGCTGAAGGAATAGACACCGGGCGGGAGTTGCAAGCCACCGCCACCGTTGTTCCCCATCTCGTCAAGTGCCCGTTGAAGCTGAGCGCCCGTGGTGGCCGGACCGAGGGATTTGGGGCCCAGCGGCAGCTTATCGACAGCCTTCACGTGCAATGTGATCGGGCCGCCCCAGCCCCAGGCCCCGCCCTGCCCCGCATGGACCCAGAGCTCGTAGGTGCCAGGGTCCACTGCGTCGGGAACCTCAAACCACATTGAAAACTTGCCGCACTCGGGAGGTTTGACCCAGCCTCCTTGCTGTCCTGGCTTGCGGAGATAGAGAAACCCCCGGGCGAAGTCTGGCCGGCGAGCGAGATTACGACCGAAAGCCCGGCTTACCTCACCCGGAGTGACCGTGTCTGGCCCGCACCACCATGGCTCCGGTTTGTTGAGCACAATTGGCCGCGAATAGCCAGCGGCATTCCTGGCCCAGACCAGGAAAACTCCGTCGGGTGCGCTCTCGGGAAGAGTGGCAGCCAGATACGACCCTGTGTGGATCTGCACCTTCGGCTTCCATTCCTGCCCGCCGCTCCTGCTGGCGCTCGGCCCCCAGGCAATCACATCGCCGGTGAGCCGCTCGCCCACCATGAAAAACGTCTGATCGGGCCCGGCCTCGCGGCTGTACTCGTAAATGACCGGCCCGTCGGCCGCGGTGGCGAATGACGGCGGCTGAAACGGCTCACCCGGCGCAGCGATCTCCGGCGGAGTCTGGCCCAGGACCGAACGAGAGAGAGTCAACAAGAAAGATAATAGAACGAAAGTGCGCATGATCGTGCCAGTGCGGGCCTCCAGGTGGGATTGTGCCGGTACTGTGACCGGGTGGAGGGTCAAGACGACGAGGCGGGGTCGTTGATCATTGATTGTAGAAGCTCATCCGCAGCCAAGCGAGGGTCAAGTCACCGGCTGCCAAGAGTACTTGCCCCAGCCGCTTCGCATGACCCGCTCGCTCTCACATTTGCGGGCAACCGCTCACGGAGCACGTTCCGCAGGCAAGGGCCTCATGCGAATGCGGCCTTCCTCGACCACAGAAAACTGTCCGCCCCAATCTCCTCGCAATTGCAGCGCGGTCGGCACCAAGATCGCAAGCCCCTCGCACGAGCTTGCCCGGAGACGAAATAGCACCACTCCACAGTTGGCTGGAAGTCCGTGCTGAAATGCCAGTTCCCCAAAATCCTTGTCAAAGGTAGGAAGAACCCTTTGCTCGCTCACTGCGCGTTGCAGAATGTCGCGGTCCTTGCTTCCTGGAGCGTCGGTACGAATCCAGGCCACGTCATGTCCCAAGCTGCGGACGGCTTCGACTGCATCAAGCGGAACGTTCTCGTTGGCCAAGAAATTCAGATGCCTGCTCAGGCGACCTGGAAACTGTAGACCTTCTCCTGGCTGAGGATTTCGGCCGCGTAGGCCCAGCACGCCAGCAGGTCTTCCCGCTGAAGACCTGGATAATTGCGTAGAATCTCCGACTCAGTCCAGCCCTGCCCCAGCAAACTCAGTAAGAACTCGACACTGAGTCGCGTGCCCCTGACGACCGGCTTCCCCACCAAGATGTCCGGATCAATAATGATTCGGTCGCGATGAGTCATGGCGAAATCCGCTTTCCGATAGGCTGTCGCACTGGTCGCAGCAACTTCGCTCTCACCAAAGAGCGATCATTGAGTTCTGGAAGTCCTCTGAGCTGGTTGATTTCATTCTATCTTCCCGCAGGGTAGCTCACGAGTCATCGGTGCAAAGGACTCAGTAAGGGAACCCAAGGAGTTATAATTCAGCGCTGAACCTCGATGACAAATCGCTGGATCGAAGTGCCCACTTGCTCGGTGGTCGTGGACAGGACTTTCTCAATGCCCCAGACGAGTGATTTTTCGTCGAGTCTCCGCGACTCTCGCTCCAGAACCACTTTGACTGCCACTTCTGCCTTGCCGACCTTGTCCGGAATCCCCGAGAGAACACCCGTGGCCTCATCAAGCTTCAGCCACGGCGGGCCGTTCTCCAGCGTGAACCGCGGCTTTTCGATATCGAAGTAGCCACTGACCTGGTCGTTCCCCTGCATCCTTGAGCTGAGGTCGCCCAGGGAAGACGTTGCGCGGACCTGGTAACGGTAGCCCGCGCCCGGCGTGGCCTTCACCACGGGGCGGCTATAGATCACCGGACGAGGAGCCGTTGCGTAATCGGAAGGACCGCTGCGCTTGCCGGACTCGTCCACTGCCACGACGCGATAGTAGGTCTTGTTGGCCGCGGGCAAGCCGACATCGCAGCCGATCACTTTCAGTTCCGTGCTTGTCGTCTCGGCAATGAAGTTCGCGGGGAACCACGGGTTCCACGACGCCATTTCCGTCTTCGTGACACCGACGGTGCCCTGGAACGGCTGGTCGGCGATCGTGAAGCCCTTCTCGTCGCTGCTGTAGATTCGATACTTCACCGGGCGGCGGCCGAGCACGTTGGGACTCCAGCGGAGGGTCCCCGAGCCCGCGGCCTGGTCGTGGTCAACAGTTGCCTCCTGCGGGTACGCGGGACCGCGGGGTGAAGCGCCAGGTCTGACTCCACGGGCCCCACACACCCTTGCTGTCCATCGCCCGCACGTGCCAGTGGTATTCCCGGTCCGGTGTCAGCAGGCCCGGCTGAAGCAAGGTGTACCGCGCCTGGGCTTTGCTCTCCTTGTCAACGTCAGCCGTACGAGAGATCAGCTTGTAGAAGCACATCGACAGTGGGAACCGCATGTCCGGTCGGCTCGACAGCTCGAACTGATAATCATCGATCGCATCGCCGTCGGGATCATCGGCCGGCGTCCACTGGAACGCAACGTCCGTACCCTCGGCTTCACCCGAATCGGGCGGGTAGACGGCCCGCTCCGAGGCGAGCGGCGGCCGCGATGCCGACCGCTCAACCCATTGGTGCGTGATCCGAACCCGGCGATCATCGGACGACTCATCGGTGTAAATAAATGTGTTTTCGCCGACGACCATCTCCGGCAGCGAGAGGAGTGCCATCTGAATGTCATTGCTGATTGCCAGCCGCCGCAGCCGGGCTGGACCATCAAGCTGGCACTTGAGCCGATACTCGTAGCGAGCGGGGCCCACAACGGGAAAGGCCTTGTCGAGATTGTCCTTCACCGCCTGCCAGCTCTTGCCGTCCACGGAGATGAAGAACCGGGCGCCCGGGCCCTCCGCCACGATCTTGCCGCCCACAAAGACGTAGGGGCTCTTCATGTTCCAGATGACGCTCCCGCGCTGGCCATCGCTGACGGATAATCCATCCGGGCCGGAACTGATGTTCTCCACACTGGCTGCTCCCTGGCGCCAGCGATTACTCGAGAAATCTGGTCGATATTCCCACAGGCCATTAGAGATCAGCTCCGGATAAGCGGGCATCGTGTACAACGCGCCGTGATACTTCAGCGGCGTACCTTGCCCCCAGCGCCACTCGATCGCCTCGCCGGGACGTAGAACCATGTTCATCGTCGTATCGGCATTACCCCGGCGCTCGCCATTGACTTCCCCCGAGTACGAATACATCGCGCACATGCCCTGACCGTCCCACCAGGTGTCGCGCATCAGGATACCCTTGGAATGCGTGCGCTTGATCAGGTCGTGGTCGTGGACAATATCCAGTTCACCGGCCACCGTGCTGTTATCACGCAGAAGATACACGGAGTGCATGTCGCCGTCGTAGAAATGCCAGCCGCCGTCGTAGAACGCCTGGGAGATGCAGTGACCCAGAGCCCGCGCCGGGGCCGCCTTCAGCCCGGCGCTGCGCCAGAGTGCAGCCAGGCAAATGGAATCATTGCCGCATGTGTTATAGCCATAGATATTGAACACCTTCACAGCGTCACCCAGTTCGTTGTTATCGCCGGGCGAGTGATAGCGATAGCGGATCTCCTGGAACCAGAGCGCGAACGCCTTTTCCGCCTCGATCATGCCCGGCGCGATGGCCGAGGCAACGATCTCTTTGACATTGCGGAAGTGATTACGGCCGTTTGACAGCCAGGGATTGAGAAGGTCCGCCTGACCCACGTTCTCCATGCGCACCGAGCGGTTCGACTCCCAGGTCTGGAGCAATGCCCCTTCCCGCGCAATGCCGCATCCCATCGGTGAGCGGCAGTTGGAACCATCCATCGTGCCGCCCTGCTGGATGGTAAACTGGTGGGGGGCCTCCAAGGTTTCCTCCACATGAGATTTCGCCGCGTCGCTGGAATGCTTGCTGGTCAACCAGGCCGGCAAGATATCTTCCGCACCCGTCGCCCCGCTCACGGCGATTGCCGCGAAGAGGATGATGGTTTTCATGGCTGGCACTCCGGAAGGTCATTGAAGCGACATCGCAAAAGCAAGCAAGAGGTCAAGGTCGTCTGGAAGCAAAGGACCAACACCGGATTTTAGCCTGGCGCGAGTGTTTCGGCGACGGAGCGCCTGGGTACTACGCCTGATAGCCAGCGCAAACGCATTTCATGGAGCAATTCCAGGTTTTCTTCGTTATCAGGGGTGAGAAACGATGTCGGATGCCGATCGAGTCGCGCCGCGTCGCTCTGCTTATTGGATGGATGGTCAGCCGGTCAACCGCGCTCTGCTTGTCGGGCCGAGAACGAATTTCTATAGTGCTATTGAGGTTCTGTAGCGCAAACGGGATGGTGTCGGGCTCAGTGCGCGAGAGCAGGAATGTCAGAGATCCCGGACGGGCCGCGATTGCCGCATCTGGCATAACTCCAGACTGGCAAGGGCGTTGTCCTCGATGAGCCGGGCCGGATTGAGGACATCCGGAAGTCAGCACAAGGGGTCCGAACTGTTGATCAAGGCTGGGGATTCGCTCACTCGTGTCGTCATCCTGGGCTCGACCGGTTCGATCGGGCGAAGCACGCTCAGTGTGATCGAGCATGACGGCGGGAAGCGACTCCGAACCTTGGGACTCAGCGCCCACACAAGTGGAACGCTCCTGATCGAGCAAGCGCGGACCTTCCGCCCCCGGTTCGTGACCGTGACGGATCCCGATTCGGTGGCCCCCGTTCAACGCGCAGCTTCGCGGCCTGGACGTGGAAGTCTTGCAAGGCCTGGATGGCATGGTCCGCATGGTCCAGGATCCGACCACGGATCGCGTGCTGAGCGCGATCGTGGGCGCAGCCGGTCTGGATGGCACGTGGGCGGCGCTCGAGGCCGGCAAGACCGTTGCCCTGGCCAACAAAGAAACCCTGGTCGTGGCCGGGCCGCAGGTGATGGACCTGGCTCGCAGCCGTGGCGCCCGCCTGCTTCCGGTGGACAGTGAGCATTCGGCCATCTTCCAGGCCCTTCAGGCCGGCGTGCAGTCGGAGGTCAAGCGGGTGATCTTGACCTCTTCGGGCGGACCCTTTCGCGGCAAGACCCGCCGCGATCTGATCGACGTGACCGCCGACGATGCGCTCAAGCACCCGACCTGGCAGATGGGGCCAAAGATCACGATCGACTCGGCCACGCTCATGAACAAGGCCCTCGAAGTCATCGAAGCGCGGTGGCTGTTCGGACTCGAGCCGGACCAGATCGAGGTCGTCATTCATCCCCAGAGCGTGGTTCACTCGATGGTCGAGTTCGTTGATGGCAGCGTGATTGCCCAGCTTTCTCCACCCGATATGCGCTTACCGATCCAGTATGCCCTGACGTTTCCCGACCGCCATCCGGCCCCTGGCCCCCAGTTCGACCTGACCCGCCCGGTTGCTCTTCACTTTGAGCCTCCCGACCGCGAGACTTTTCCCTGTCTTGATCTCGGGTTTGAGGTCATGAGGCGCGGGGGCACCGCCGGAGCCGCCTTGAACGCCGCCAATGAAGCCTCCGTGGCCCGTTTTCTGGCCGGCGAGATCGGCTTCCTGGACATACCCCGGGCTTGCCGGGACGTACTCGACAATCATACATTTGATTCTCATCCCTCGCTCGATCAGTTGTGGAAGGTCGACGCGCGGGCTCGCCTGGAGGTGCAATGTTGGAAACCCTGAGCTGGTTCTGGGGCGTCTTCTGGAACATCTTCAAGGTCGCGTTCGGCCTGGGACTGGTCATTTTCATTCACGAACTGGGTCACTTCCTGCTGGCGAAGTGGAACGGAGTCAAGGTCGATAAGTTTTCAATCGGGTTCGGGCCTACGCTCCTGGGTTTCAAGCGGGGCGAGACCGAATATGTTATCGCGGCGGTCCCGCTGGGTGGGTTTGTCAAGATGCTCGGTGAAGAACCCGCCGACGAGGCGAGCAGGTCGACCGATCCGCGGGCCTACAGCAACAAGAGCGTCGGTGCTCGGATGGCCATCATCTCGGCCGGGGTGATCATGAACGTGATCCTCGGTCTAGGCTGCTTCGTCTACGCCTACGGGCAAGGCATGGTCGTCCTGCCGGCCATGATTGGCGGCGTGGAGCCGGCTTCTCCGGCGTATGATGCCGGCATTCGCGCCGGTGACGAGGTCGTGGCGATCGACGGTCGCGACGACCTGAGCTTTGAAAGCATGACAAGCAAGGTCGTGCTCAGCAGCCAGGGGCAGTCGCTCCACTTCGAGGTCAAGCGCCCCGAGCACGAGGGTCTGGTCGGGCTCGATATCCAGCCCCGCCGGGAGTCCGGTTCCGATCGCCCCATGATCGGAGTGCGTCCTGGCAGCAGCTTGAATATCGGTCTCTTGCTGCTGCCTTCCGGCATGAAGAACCCTCCCACCTACCCGCAATTCGAGGCTTCGGAAGACTCGGGACCGATCGACGCACTGGTCGCCGTCGGCCCTCCCGGTGAGGAACCCACCGCGATCCATGACATTGCTCAGTACCACCGCTTGCTCGCACGCTATCGCGATCAGCCGCTGGTTCACGTCATCGACCGGCGAGAGGGGTCGGAGGATGCACCCGACAAGCTCTTGAACCGGTTTGAACTCACATTTCCCGCGGCGAATTTCGTCGACTTCGGGTTCAGGTTTGCCTTCGAGCCGATCGCCGCGGTCCGCAAAGACTCGCCCGCGGATCGTGCCGGATTTCAGAAAGGCGACCGCATCGTCAAGATTGGCGGATGGGACGATCTCGACCCGGTTCGCTTGCCCAGCCGCTGCTACGAAAACGCCGGCAAGCCGATGACCTTCGAGGTCGAGCGGACCGAGACCAATGGTTCGAGGACCAGCCACACGGTCACGGTCACCCCCGATGACACCCCGCCATGGACCGAAATGCCGGCGGCCAGCGAAGCCCTCGATGTTGCCGGTCTTGGACTCTGTTATCCCATTCGCCCTCATGTCGCGAACGTCGTCCCCGGCTCGGCCGCGGCCAAGGCGGGGCTCAAGCCCGGCGATGTGATCAGCGCGATCACCATCGCTCCGCCGCACTATGTCGAACTCGCCAAGGTCAAGGGGGCCAAGAGCGAGCCATACGCCTCAAAGCCCGAGACGATCACCTTCGATGAAACCTCGCCGGCCTGGGTCAAGGCGTTCTGGTCCCTGCAGTACAGCACCAGCACCACCGTTTCGATGGTTGTCAACAAAGGATCCAAGCCTATTGAAATCAATGCCGAGCCGGATGCCGGCTGGTTTTTCCCGCCGCGGGGGCTCTTGTTTCTTCGGCTCGTGCGCAAGCTGCCGCCGCAATCCATCGCCTCGGCATTGCACCGCGGCTGGGACGACACGCTCGAGAATATACTGAGCATCTACGGCACGATTCGCAGTCTGTTTCTCGGGCGGCTGGGACCCAAGGGGCTGGCCGGCCCCATCAGAATCGTCGGCTTCGCCTACCGAACGGCCCGCTCCAGCCTCAACGACCTGATCCACTTTCTGGGCATCCTGAGCATCAACCTCGCCGTGATCAACTTCTTGCCCATCCCGCCCCTCGACGGCGGCCAGATGGTCTTTCTGATGGCCGAGAAGGTACGCGGCCGCCCCTTGCCTGAATCGGCGCTTGGGGCTGGAATCGTGGTCGGTCTGGTGCTGGTCGCCTGCCTCATGATCTTCGTCCTCTTCCAGGACGTGATCTGGTACATCGAAAACTGGAAGTGGTTTTAGCCTCTGGCTTGAAATGTCCGAGGTGCCCCATGGGATCACTCCGAGTGCGACTCGACGAAAGCGGCAACCAGGCACGCCTCCGCGGCGCAGGTGCGCTCTCGGTCGCCGAGATCGTCGAGCGGCTCGAGAACGGCAGCCCGGCCGGCATCACCGAGCTGGCCCCGGCCGACGTGCTGGCGAGCCTGGCCCACGCAGCTTTGCGTGGAGACTCCCTGGGACCGCCCTTGATTCAGCAAGCTCCCCCGCGTCCCCGGCTCAAGACCGCGCTTGGCGAGCCGGCGATTGCCAGCCTGCTGCCGGGCGCGAGCCACCCGGCTCGTCTGGCGCTGGCCGCCGGTCTACTCCAGATTCATGATTTCTGGGTGCTCAGCCATGAGGCCGCGCAGGCTGCCGATGACCTGGGGGAGAGCGAGTTTTCGGCTTACTGGCATGGTATTGCTCATCGGCGGGAGCCCGACGCCGGTAATGCCGCGTACTGGTTCCGCAGAGTCCGCCGCCATCCCGTTTTCGGACCTCTTGCCCAGCAGGCACGCCCGATTCTGCAAGACCATGGCGACGACCGCTGGACGGCGCGGTTGCTGGCTGGAGACGTCTGGAACTCTCAGGCGATGATCGACCTCTGCACCGGCGCCCGGCCCGGAAGCGATCAGGAACGGCTGGCCCGCCGACTCCAGGGGCTGGAAATGCAACTCCTGCTCGATGCCACCGTGGACGCGACCATCACCGGCTGATCACCTTCCGGAATTCCCTTTCCACGGAGCCTTGCCTGCGGATGATTGACTCACCGCCGGGCTCGACTTAAGATCCTTTCAGTCTGGCTCAGGAGCGACCTCGCTTCGGGTTCCGACGGCTTCGCCAAGCGTGCACAGAGATCGCACGGCGGCTCGTGCACCACATCCTCTCTCGACCGTGGAGCGTGCAGATGACCCTGGACAGCAAGAGCGGTTCGATTACCAGTGTTTTGCATGAAACCCGGGTATTTCCTCCCTCACATGAGTTTGCCAGGACCGCGCACGTCTCCAGCATCGAGCAATATGAGACTCTCTGGAACCGGGCCAAGAATGACCCGGACGGTTTCTGGGATGAGCAAGCGAAGCAATTGCTGGTGTGGTCCAAACCCTGGGAGCAGGTTCTCGACTGGAAGCCGCCCTTCGCCAGATGGTTCGTCGGGGGAGAGCTGAACGCGGCCTACAACTGCATCGACCGGCATTGCGACGGCCCGAACAAGAACAAGGCCGCGATCATCTGGGAGGGTGAGCCCGGCGAGCGCCGAGTCTTGCGCTATCAAGACTTGTTACGTGAAGTTTGCAAGTTCGCCAACATCCTCAAGAGCCTGGGCGTCAAGAAGGGCGACGTGGTGGCGATCTACCTGCCCATGATTCCCGAACTGATCGTCGCCGCCCTGGCTTGCGCGGATTGGCGCCCCGCACATGGTGGTCTTCGGCGGCTTCAGCGCCGAGGCACTCGCCGGTCGGATGCAAGACTGCAAGGCCAAGGTCCTGATCACCGCCGACGGCGGATACCGTCGGGGCAACGTCGTCCCCTTGAAAGAGAACGCCGACGGCGCTGCCGCGCTATGCCCGGCTCTTGAGCATATGATCGTCTATCGCCGGACGGGGCTCGAGATCAACTGGTCGCACGGCCGCGATCACTGGTGGCACGAGATGGCGGCCAACGCCTCGGGCGTCTGTCCGCCCGAACCGGTGGACAGCGAGCACCCCTTGTTCATCCTCTACACTTCCGGTTCAACGGGCAAACCCAAGGGGATTCTGCACACCACGGGCGGCTATCTGCTGGGTACAACCTTATCCACGAAGTGGGTCTTCGACATCAAGCCCGACGACACCTACTGGTGCACGGCCGACGTCGGCTGGGTCACGGGACACTCCTACCTGGTTTACGGCCCGCTTTCGCTCGGCACCACCTGCGTCATGTACGAGGGGGCACCCAACTGGCCCGACGAGGGCCGGTTCTGGCAGATCGTCGAAGACTACAGGGTGACCATCCTGTATACGGCACCCACTGCGATTCGTGCATTCATGAAGTGGGGCGAGCAGTTTCCGCGGCGCCACGACCTGAGCAGTCTGCGCGTGCTGGGCACGGTGGGCGAGCCGATCAATCCCGAAGCGTGGATGTGGTATCACAAGGTCATTGGCGGCGGACGATGCCCGATCGTCGATACCTGGTGGCAGACGGAGACTGGTGCCATCATGATCTCGCCGCTCCCCGGCGCGACTCCCACAGTTCCGGGTTCGGCCACGCGGCCCTTGCCGGGAATCGTGCCCGAGATCGTTACCAAGGATGGCCAGCCGGTCGGCGTCAACCAGGGCGGGTTCCTGGTGATCAAGCATCCCTGGCCGTCCATGCTGCGCACGCTCTATGGCGACGACGCGCGTTACAAGACCCAGTACTGGAGCGACATCCCCGGCGTGTACTTCACCGGCGATGGAGCGCGGTGCGATGAGTCCGGCAATTACTGGATCATGGGACGTGTGGACGATGTGCTCAACGTCGCCGGCCACCGCCTCTCGACCATGGAGGTGGAAAGCGCCCTGGTCAGCCACCGCTCCGTGGCCGAAGCGGCCGTCGTGGGCAAGCCTGACGACTTGAAGGGCCAGGCGATCTCGGCGTTTATCACGCTCGAGTCCGGCTATAGCCCCAGCGAAGCATTGCGGAAAGAGCTTCGCGATCACGTCGTCAAGGAGATCGGGGCGCTGGCCCGCCCTGACGACATCCATTTCACGGACTCGCTGCCCAAGACTCGCAGCGGCAAGATCATGAGACGGCTGCTCCGAGACATCGCATCGGGCGTCGAAAGCGGCGGCGACACCTCGACGCTCGAGGATCTGAGCGTCCTCGTTCGCCTCCGCAGATTTGAGGCGCAGAAGGCCGCCGAGGAAGAGTAGATTGCCGGAACGGCGACCTTCGAAATTGAGACCGGGGCTCAGCTAAGCGGCCCCGGTCACGGCGCGAATGCGAGCTTGCAGAGCCTCGGAGGATCAGATCGGATACAGATTCTTCAATCTCTTCCGGGCCTCTGCGCTGCCTTTGGACGCCTTGATCAGTGGGAAGGTCTGAACCTTGCCGTCAACTTCGAGAGTCAACTGGCCGGAACGAATCACCGACGTGGCCACCCGGACATAGCGGGTCTCCCCGTTGGGCAGCCAAACATGAATTCGCTGGAGATTCGGCTTGAACGTGCGACGGCTCAGGCCGGTGGTTTTCTTGCCGACGCCGCCCAGGTACTTGGCCTTACCGCGCTCGGTCTTGTGATTGCCGAACGAGGTCTTCTTGCCGCTAACTTCGCATTCACGACCCATGGGGAATCCTCTCCTGGCGACCGCACGACCCGCCCCGGTTCAATCGACCAGGACTCGATGCCCGCGTCGTCATGCATCTGAAAAAATTATTTCTTGGCCTTCTCTTTGGCGAGCGGATTGTGCGGCTTACTGCGTTGCACGTTACCGCATTCTTCCACCAGATCGCACACCTTGTGGGGTGGAACGGCAAGCTTGCACTGGGGGCAGACATTCAGGGCAGGAGCGATCAGAAAATCGTGACTCCTTCGTTTCCCTTTAGCTGATATTGATTTACGTCTCTTTGGTACGGCCACGTACGCATTCTCCGGCACGGGATCAAAAGGTTTTCCGCAATGGGAAAAGTTTTATTATCCACTTCTCTGCGGTGCTTTCAAGACTGACATCGGGCAAGATTCAATGCCATTTGATGATCCGAGCGGGTAATGATCATTGAATGACAGATCGGGAGTTCAACATAACTTGAATTCCTTCAATCCAGGCGTTCCAGAATTTATCGTCAAGACAGGTCCTGGGACGACACGGCAACCTTCGCATCTTTGGCAGACAATGGTCCGGAACTTGATACGCGGTCGAGCAGAACGGCGACGGTCATGTCGCCCAGGACGTTGGATGTGGTGCGGAGGCGATCCAGGAACCAGTCAACCGTCAGCAGGATGGGGATCTTCTCGGCGGGAAGACGAACGGCGGCGAAGATCAAAGGGAGGGTGACAAAGCTACCGGACGGGATGCCTCCTGCACCAACGCTGGCCACCAGGGTGCTCAGTACGATGACCAACTGGTCGACAAAACTCAGCGAATACCCCAGCGCCTGGGCCATGAACAGCACGGCCGTCGCCTGGTAAAGCGCAGACCCGTCGTTATTGAAATTCGTGCCGATGCACGCGGTCAACTGGCTCGATTGGCGCGAGACGCCCAGCGACTGCAGCGACCGCAGCGTGATCGGGATCGTCGCCGCCGTGCTGGCGGTGCTGAAGGTGCTGGCCATCACGTTGAGCGATCCCTTCAGAAACCGGACTGGCGACATCCGCGCGAAGACAGCCATCTGCACAAGGTACCAGGCCACCTGACACCCTAGCCCAACAACGACAACCACAATCAGCCAGATCAATGAAAGGAAAACCTTGACCCCTTCTTTCTGGCCGATGCTCGACGCGACAATGCCCAGCACGGCCAGTGGCACCAGGGCCACAACCCAGAGCAAGACCTTCATGAGCAGCTCGAAGCCGATCGTGAGCAGGTCGATGAGCGGCTCGATCGACGTCTCGCCACGAGCCCGCTGAGCGTTACGGATCTGGACGAGACCGATCCCCAGAGCCAGCGTCAACAGTACAAGCTGCGCCAGGTTGTTCTGGGTAAAGGCCTCACCAATGCTCTGCGGTATCATCTCAACAAGAAGATCGGTCACGCTCTTCGTGGCCAGCGGCTGGACGATGGCGCCAGGCTCGGCCAGTGAAGCTCCAAGGCCCGGCTGGAACAGGTTCGTCAGGGTCAGGCCGATGACCATCGCCACGACCGTGTTGATCAGGTAGAAGAGCATCATCAGGCCGCCCTGACGGCCACGGATATCGTTGGTGACGATCGCACTCAAAATGGCCAGCACAACGAGTGGCGCGGCCAGCGCCCGCAGGGCGCGAAGGATCAATCGGGGAAGGATCTCCAGCGATGTGGCTCCTTCGCCCCAGAGCAGACCGAGCGGAATTGCCACCACCACTGCCGCGATCACCCAGGCATAGAGCGGAAGTCCACCCGGACGACTCTCCGGCTCATCCAGCACGGACGGCACCGTCGAGTCATCCGGCAGCGTGGCCGGGTCATTCGTCTCGGCATTCGACATCAGGCACTCCAGGAACGGCGGTGGGCATTAACGGCGATCACTCAGTCTGGAGGCAATCCTCGCCGCATCCGCCGTTCGGCACGCTTTTCCAGACGTCGAGTCCGACGCTCCTCGCGCTGCATGCGTCTTTGCTCGGGCGTGAGCGGCCCGACACGGCCATTCGGTTGGTCGAGCTCATCGTCGGGATTGTCCGGGGCAGGCTGCACGCGACGACCCCCGGGAGCCGGTGGAGGAGGCGGGGCAGTATCAGCGGCTGGAGGTCTGGCACGCGATGTCGAGCCGCCAGCGGCTGGAGGAGGAGGCACGGGGCGCTCGTTGTCCGGCGTGACAAACGGAGGGAAGAAATCACGCCGCGGACCATTGCGGCCCTGCGCGCCAGGGCCTCCCTGCAGAATCCGTCCCAGGCCATTGACCCCGGCGCCAATCACGGTGTCAAGCATGTTCGTCCCAAGATCCTTGAATCGATTCTTGATCGCGTCGCCATTGATCCTGGGTTTCTGAAACGTTCCGGTGATTGGAAGCTGGAGCTGGGCATTCTCGAGGATATCTGAAAGAATCGGGATGTTTTTTTGGGGAGGTACCATGGCAAAGCTGGCCACGAGGTTCAGATTCTGATCGAAATCGACCCAACCCTCGATGCCTATGGCAGCGACATTGGCCAGGGGAATGACCAGGCCTTCCTGGTAGATTTTTCGGCCGACGATCCGGACCGAGACGGGGTCGCGCAACACCAGGAGCGGACGCTGCTCTTGTCGGAAAACGCCGAGAATCTGTTCGGCCAGAGGCCCCGGCATGAACTCGACAGAATCGAAGAGCACGTCACCATCGATCTTGGGCTCGGCCTTGGCGCCCGCGTTGATCGGGAAGTAGGCCTCGTTCAGCGCCAGCGAGACGCGCCCCCGGACGCGGGTCGCCTGGTCGAGCACAGGGGCGACGAACGAGAGAACCCGGTGCGAGACCTCGTCATTGACGACGGCGTCGAACAGTCCGGACGACGGGCCCAGGTGGACCCACATGTGCTCCTGCTTGTCCGTGATCACCTCGGGCTCGAGGTGCAAGCGGCCACTGTTGAGCGTTGTGTCGATCGGGTCGATAAGCGTCTTGCCATCTTGAAGTCTGACAACCGCCGCGGTCCGCCCCAGACGCATGCCGAAAATGTCGACCTGTTCGAGGTTTGCACCGAGCTCACCATTGATTCCGGCGAGCAGATCCTTGGTGCCCGACTTCGGCAGCGTGCCGGCAAGGCGCCAGGCGCGTGCCGAGCCGGTGATCGACGCATGCGGCTCGACCTTTTGCGCCAGCAAGGCCGAGACGGCCTTCCAGTCCGGGCTGAGTGTGCCGTGAAGATCAAAGCGTGGGGTGCCGGAAAGGTCAGTCACCGGGCCCTCACCGGAAATCTGTCCGTACGGAGTCAGCACGGCGACCTCGGTGACATCAAGCCGCTCGAGCTTCCGGGCGATGGTCCCCCGCAGACGCGCCGAGGCCTCCCGTGCCAGCTCGGTGCGCGCACCGTCACGATCAAGCTGGGCGAGGTCGTGGACCTGCGCTCCCGCCGCGAATTCCCACCCGGAGGCATTCTGCCGGGCCTGGAGCCGTCCGCCAAGCGATCCCGCAAGTCTTGTTTGATCCATGCCAGCCAGATGAACCAGCGCCGGGAGATCGCCAGTGAGGTTGACATCCAGCCAGGCGGCATCGCGGGTCTTCAAGCCGCCAGCCCGGATCTGCGTCGGCGCGAGTGCCAGAGGCGCGGCTTTGGCTGTCGCGGATCCGAAATTGGCCGTGATCGTGAGCTCGTCCTGGGAGATGTCATACCGACCCTTGCCAATCCAGCGCATGGGATCGCTGGGCAAGAACTGACCTCCCGGCCCCACGACCGGGACGAGCGAGACCAGGATCTCGTCAATCGTGATTTCCTTGTCACCCCACAGGGCACGCAGTGCCGTCGCCGCCTTCTGTCTCTTACCACCAGCGACAAGTTCGGTCTGTGCTCGGGCCCGGAACGAAACCGTCCCATTTGCTTGCTGACGGCCGGCCTCCACCGTGAGCTCATCAACATCGCTCTTCGCATTGACGGAAAGGTCGCGCAAGCTGGTGGGCAGTCCTGAAGCGGCTGCGTCACCCTTGGCCGCGATTGTGGCAACGAGCTGATCGCGATGGAGGTGCTCGACGGCGGGCAGTCCGCCAACGCCCAGGCCCTTGAACTCGGCATTGGCCCCGAGTTCGAACCCGCTGGCGGTTCTCTGGTACTTCGCATCGAGCTTACCCTGGCCGGCGAGATCAAGTCTCCCCAGGTCAACCCAGTCGCGCAGCCGCTGCGTGGCGGCGGCCAGATCAACCGTTGCCACCACGTTGATTCCCCGGTCCAGATCGCCGCGCCCGGTCGCAGTCAAGAATGGCGTCTGGACATCGAGCTGTTCCAGGCTCATGCTGCCGGGCTGGCGATGCAGCCGCGCGGTGAAAGTCGCGGGGTCCCGGAAAATCAGTTTCTTGTCGCCCTGCCGCGCAGCCAGGTCGGTGAGTCGCGCCGTCGCGATGATGTTCTGACCGGCTTGCCCGGCATCGCCACGCACCTCGGCTCGAACCTCGAGCGACCCTTTCTCCAACTTAAGGTCCTCGCGCAATCGCAGGGTCCGAGGTATCTGGTGAGCCAGCGCGGCGAGGTCAAGATGCGCGTCGACCTGCGTCGCGTGATTGCTGCCTGGTGGAAAGGAGCCCGACGCTTTGATCGTTCCCACGGGCGCCGTCAATTCCAGGCGATCGGCCGACCAGTTGCCGTCTTTTCTGCCAGCCTTCCAGACTGCGGTGATCGTGTCGAGATGCAGTTCATCGCCCGATAGCGCAGGTCCCTTGGCATTCAGGCCCAGTATGCGGGCATCGCCCCCGAGTGATAGCTCGCCGTCCTTGTTGCGAACATCGATATTTCCATCAAAGACTCCACGGGCGTTGATTCGCGGATTGGAAAAGGCCCAGGGCCAGAGGTTCCCGGCGATGGACAGCCCCAGGTCCCCGGGCAGGCCGTTGGCTTCCTTGTCACGGCTCATGTGGCCCTCGAGCTGCACGCGTCCGGGGTCCGGGCTTGCGCCCGCTCGTTCGAGATTCATCCGCCAGGCGATCGGTTGGGGAAAAGCGTTAAGATCGAGCTCGATGTTGGCCTTGTCGGCCAGGAACGGTTCCTCAAGTCCTTCGTTGCGAAACCGGAGCTTGCCGTCGACGACTCGCACCAGCAGGGTCATATCCGGCTCATCCTTGAGGATGGGCTTGAGAGTCTCGAGCAGATCCACGTTGCCATTGGCCAAACGTTCGATATCCACCGCGGCATGATCGAGAATCAGCGTTGCGGGCGAGGGCCGGCTCAGCAAGATCTGCCGCAGGCTCCAGCTAAACCGAGCGTGGGGTGAGACAACGATCTCGTCGCCCTGGGCATCACGCAAAGAGAGTCCATCAATTTCTGTGGAACGATTCCAGAACACTCTCAGGTGATCAAACTTCACGACGCCCGGCGCCATAACCCGGGTAGCCAGGTTGGCCAGCAGCCGCTGCATTGCGGGCAACTCGACAACCCACGGTAAAGCGAGCACCAGGGCGAGGAGGCCGGCCAGGACGCCAATCGTCGTGAGGAACAGCCAGCTTAACCAGCGGCGCCTCGGCTTTGGAACGTCCTGGGGTGATGTCATGGGGTCCATTCGACTCTTCGCCCTCGGGTGACTCACGGACAGCGATCAGATCGACCGGGACGCGGTCCATCTTGTCCCGGCCCTGCCTCTTCATCTTAACCACCCGCATCCCCAGGGACACAGTCCAACGATCGGGGGACTCAGTTGAGGCTGGCAAGACCGGTTCTCTGGAGGAATCGGAGATCCAGTGTCTTCGCCAGCGGACTTGCTCTGGCCGATGAAGCCCTTTTTTCATAATCTTTCGCCGCGTGGACATCTGGCCCTTCCAATTCTCTGGGAAGCAACCTCGAGGTCGGCATGAAGATCGAGCATCCGCTCCTGATTCGCGGCATCGGTTGCACCGGAGCCTGGCTGGTCCGCCGCCTGGGCAAAACCATTGATTATCACTTCCGATATCAGGACCCATCAGTCAATCCGGAAGTAGCCCGGAGGCTCGGGCAGCGATATATTTACGCGTTTTACCATGAGGTCATGCTCTTCCCGGCCCACTACTGGGCCTGGCCATCAATGCACATCTTGATCAGCGACCATCGCGATGGAGAGCTGATTACCCAGGTAATCAGGCGGCTTGGATTTGGCGTGGTTCGAGGATCGACCACCCGTGGCGGAGCGCGAGCCTTGCGCGAGATGACTTCGAAGATCGACATGGGCAACCTCTGCGTCACTCCCGACGGCCCCCGAGGCCCGCGCAGGCATGTTCATCAGGGGCTGGTCTACCTGGCGAGCCGGACCGGCCTGCCGGTCGTGGGCGCGGGTATGGCCTTCAAGAACCCCTGGCGGGCCACTAGCTGGGATCGATTCTGCGTGCCGCACCCATACGGCAAGGCCGCGTGCGTGGCTCCCGCCGCGGTCACCGTGCCGCCCGACGCCGATCGTGAAACTCTCGAAGCATGCCGCCTGTTGGTCGAGCAGCGGATGCAAACTGCCACCGACGAGGCAGAAGCCTGGGTGGAACAGCTTTGAACGTAGCGGCATCGTCCCAAAACCCTCGTCTCTTGCGTTGACGAACTGACAGGCCGGCGCGACATACCAACCCGAAGCGTCCGCGAGGGGTTACCCCTTTCCCCGCATGGATTTGTGTCGACCCTCGCTAACGCTTCGGGCTAGTCTGAACGGCCCGCCAAGTGTCAAGCGAGACAAGTCCACGTTGACCCCACTTTGGGACGATGCCAACGTAGCTTTCGGTCAATTGCCCACCGGGTTGACTTGAATGCCAGAATTGATCAGGTTGGCCTTGCCATGAGCAAGCAGGGCGTGTAACTTGCGAACACATTTCGAGCACTCGCGATCCCGTCAATCAGGGCTTCGCCGGCCGATTACCGGACGCTCGGTCAACCATGAGCTCTCCACCAGCCGATCAGCAGCGATTTGATGGACCGGGCCGGTGGTACTTGCTTGTCCTGGCGGTGGGGTTGATAGGGCTTCTGGGCATTTCGCGGTGTTTGGAGCCGGACTCGCGTGGATATGGAACTCACACACAACTGGGCCTACGTCCCTGTGCGTTCCTGGTGTTGACCGGGCGTCTCTGTCCCACCTGCGGGATGACGACGTCCTTTGCATGGTTCACGCGGGGCTGTCTGCTCCAGTCATGGTGTGCCAACCCAGCAGGGTGCTTGATGGCCCTGCTCATTCTTCCCGTCTCAAGCTGGTTACTCGTTTGCGTCTGGCTCAAGAGATCCGTAGGTTTTCGGTCGGTGGACCGGCCCCTGATGGGTCTCTTGATTGTGATCGTCTCAGCCAGTCTCGCGTTCTGGATCAGTCGATTTCTCGGTGCTCCCCTCACCCCGGGACCAACCGGCATGCCGCCGGTCTTCGGCCTCGGGTAAGCCGGCACCCGAACCAAGGAAGGAGGGGGTACACGATGACCCCTCGAACTCTGGCAAGGATGCGGCATGCAGCCGCGATGGTTTTGCTGGTGGGAAGCGCGGTCGCACTGGTGGGGTGCGACCCTCGCGCCGCATTTTACTTCCTCCAGCCCAATGCCCCCACGATCGCCGCTCCCGGTCCCAAACTCGAGGAGAAGAAGGTCGTCGTCCTCTCGCATGCCACGGCGTCAAGCCAGGCCGAATTCCCTGCCCTGGAGCGTGACTTGACGCGGGAGTTTGTCTCGCACCTGAAAACCGTGAAGAAGATCACTGTCGTCGACACGGAGAAAGTCAGGACCTGGATCGAGGGCCATCCCAAGTGGACCGATCCGGCCGACGCCGCGCGTGACTTCGAGGCCGATATCGTGATCTTTCTGGAGTTGGAACAGTTCCAGATTCAGGCGCCGGGAGACGTGAACATCCTCCAGGGGACCGCCAAGGTCCATATTCAGGCGTTTGAGTTAACTCGGCCCAAGAACAGCAAGGGCAAGCCGATTCACGACCAGCCCAAAGAATCGAACTCGATCTACGACGACTACCAGGAAAGCACGTTTCCGATTCGCGGCCCCATCCCCATGGATGCAGGAGTGGGCCGAGCCGCCTTCAAGAACAAATTCATGCAGGTCGTCGGCAGCGAGTGCTCCTGGCACTTTGTTGACCACTCCCCGGATGACATCATCCAGGACGTGAGGTTCAATCAGAGATAAACCTGCCTGACGCTGTTGAGAAAGTGCATTCTGGCTTTCAGGACGAAGCTCTCTGATCTTGGCGATGGATTGAGCCCTGACCTGCGGAAATGCCGCTGCCAGGGCTCCATCCTTCGACTGCCGGCTCGGGGCGGGTCTCAAACGGAGCACCCGCCCTAGCGGCGATGAAGCCGCCGGGGGCGTCAGCCGATCGCCTTGATGGCCTTCAGGACCGCGTCCACGAACACATCGATCTCCTCGACCGCGGTGTCGATATTCGGCGTGACCCGGAGCCCTGAGAACTCCGCGTGCTTGATGGCGACGGTGATGATTCGATGTTTCTCCCAGAGCCAGGTCTTGAGTGCTTGCGGATCAAGCCCCTCGACATGCAAGAGCCCGATGCCAGAGGAGCGGCCACTCGCTTCGGCGGAGAGCAGGCGGGCGCGTGGGGCAGCGTCAGCGAGCTGCGAAGCCCAGCGGCCGCGGAGGTAGCGAAGTCGCGCGATCTTGCGGTCGGCTCCGACGGCCCGGTGGAAGGCGAGGGCGGCAGCGATCGCGTTGTGATTGGCGGCGGGGTGGGTACCGATCTCTTCGAACTTGCGGATATCGGAAGTCATTGACTGGGGCGCCGCCATGAGCGGCCATATCCTCGGGATCGCTGCTTGCTTGACATACAAGAACCCCGTACCGACCGGCGCGAGCAGCCACTTGTGCAGGCTGGTCGCATAATAGTCGCAGTCGAGATCGCCGCGACTGAACGGCAACTGGGCGAAGGCGTGAGCGCCATCGACGAACGTCTCGACGCCCTGCTTACGGGCCATTGCGACCACCTCGCGAACCGGCAGAATGTTACCTGTAAGGTTGACAACATGTGTGATTTCGATCACCCGGGTTTTCGCGGTCATCGCCGAGCGAAACCGGGCGACGACCTCCTGGGCGCAGGGTTCGGGCCGCCGAAGGAGATCCGCTTCACGACGACGCCATCACGGCGCGCACGCTGATCCCAGGCGGTGAGCATGCGGGGGTAGTTCTGGTCGGATACGATGACCTCGTCGCCGCGGTTCAGGTCGAGGCCGGCGGTCAACGTTTCCAGCGCCTCCGAGGCGTTGCGGGTGATGGCCAGTTCCTCAGGGTTGCAGCCAAACTCGCGCGCCAGCTCCCGACGGACCGACTCGACGCGTGGCTCCAGGATGTCCCACATGTGGCACGCCGGGGCGATATTCGCAAACCGGAGGTCGCGAATCATCGCTTCGAGCACGGCCGCCGGAGCGGGTGCGACGCCACCGTGGTTGAGGTTGATCAGGGTCCTGTCCGAGTCGAACGCGCGGCGGATTTCCGCCCAGTAATCTTCCGCAGCGGCCAGCTCATCGCCACGACGTTTCCCGGCGATCTCCGCGGCGCGAAGCACGCGTGACACCGCATCAGAAGCGAAGCCGACGGCGGCGGCCGCGCACTTCAAAAAAACCCGACGATCGCTGACAACCAAAAGAGTGACTCCCGTCCGCCCGTACGGCACTGTTTGTTGCATGTCGCCTGGCGAATTCGATCATCCGAGAATTCGTGATCGTCGTCCAGCCTTTGACCGAGTGAAAGAGACGCCGTGGTCGACAAGCAACGCCCCCGCATCCCTCCGGTGCCACGGCCGGCTCGCGAATTCATTCACCACATGTCGCGAACTTTGAAGCAGGCGGTGAGGATCGGCAGAGATCAGGCAACGAGCCGTGGCAGGAAATACTGATGGGAACGTTAATACTCTCGCTTGCGATTTCATTACGCCTTTTGTAAGATGCATTTGTTCGCGATTCGCTGCCCGCCGATTTTAAATGATGATCTCACCCCCCCAGCACCAAGACCTACCTCGCGAGCTGAAGCCAACGCTCACCGCGATGCAGTGATTAATATCCAGGAGAGCTTTCATGCACGTCGATCGTCGATCGTTCGTGCGCCATACCCTTCCCGCACTAGCGGGCCTTGGGCTATTCCGTGGGCGCCTCTCCTCCGGCGGTGAAGATCAAAAGCCCGCACGCGAAAAACCATTGCGAATTCGGATCTGGTGTGAAGGGCCGGCCCCGCACTCGGTCTACCCGACCGACATCGACGGTGCGATCGCCGATCAACTGGGACGACATCCCGGTGTGGTTGTCACCCGAGCCCGCCTTTCCGATCCCCTGGCCGGCCTCGCGGACCAGGATCTCGATGCAACCGACGTGCTGATGTGGTGGGGGCACTTACGGCATGAGGAAGTGCCCGACGATCGGGCCGCGGCGATTGTCAAACGCGTCCGGGAAGGCCGGCTCGGGTTTGTCGCCCTCTACGCGTCGTGCTGCAGCAAGCCATTCAAGATGATGATGAACACGACCTGCGAACCGGGACCATGGCGCGAAGACGGGCGGCCGGAATATGTCAGTGTTCGTTCACCCGATCACCCGATTGCCCGCGGGATCTCGCCGTTCACGATCCCCAAGACCGATATGGTGTCCGAACCCTTCGCGGTACCCAAGCCCGAAGCTGTGATCTTCGTCTCGACGTGGGAAAAAGGCGAATCCCTGCGCAGCGGCCTGACCTGGAGCGTGGGAAAGGGACGGGTCGTCTATCTCCGCACCGGACCCGAGGTTTACCCGGTGCTTTTCCACCCATCGATTCGCCTCGCCATTGCGAATTCCGTCATGTGGGCAGGCCATAGACTCTAGCATCGATACATAGAATCACGCATGTCTGAGTGTAGGGATCGAAGACGACGCCACGCAGGCACCAAACCTCCTCAGATGATTGACTCGGAGCCAGCCGAGCCTATAATCGTTCCGAAACTTGGTGTCGGTGATCGGTCGTAGTAGCCTTCTGGATTCTACAGCCACCACAAGTTCTTGCGTCCCACCGTTGGGAGTTTATCGCTCTAATTCATTGGCTTTCAGCTCCGGTCGCACTGTCGGTGCGCCGGAAACGTTGGCTCCTGAGCGCACGAATTTCCTCCCGTGTCAAGCGAGTTTGCTGGGCAAGTCGGTGTGTGACCGGCTTGCTCGTGCACTGTCCCAACCCCGAATGGAGTGAGCATCGATGCGGAAGATCCTTCTCAGCTTGGCGGTCGTTGCATTGGCCGTCCCCGTTTTTGCCGACCACTACAACAAGGCCGTGAAGATTGGCGACAAGGCCCCCGAATTCTCGGGTATTGAAGCCGTTGCGCCCAATGGCGAGAAGACCAGTCTCTCATTGTCGGATCTCAAGGAAGATGTCGTCGTCCTCGTATTCCTCGGCAATCACTGCCCCGCCGTGCAAGCCGCTGACGACCGGATCATTGACTTCGTGAGCGACTACAAAGACAAGCCGGTCAGGCTCGTGGCCGTGAGCGTCAATGACATCGAGGAAGACAAGATCCCGGGCATCAAGGAACACGTCAAGGCGAAGAAGATCAACTACACCTACGGCTACGACGAAAGCCAGGCGATCGGCCACGCTTACGGCGCGACGAACACGCCCCACTTCTTCGTCCTCGACAAGGAGCGGAAGATCCGCTATATCGGCTCGATGGACGACAACGTCATGAACGAGGCCAAGGTCAACAAGCATTATCTCCGGGACGCCGTTGACGCCCTGCTCGCCGGTAAGACTCCGGCGGTCGAGGAAACCCGCGCCCAAGGTTGCGGCGTGAAGTACAAGAGCAACTGAGCTCCAGCATTCGCTGCAATCGACGAGCGTCTTGAGTTCCGCCCGTCGAGTTGAAATCCGAAGAGCCGCCGGCGTGAATTCGGCGGCTCTTCTTCTTGCAATTCTTGTTCTTGGTTCACTGACATCAATCATCGCCTTTGATTGCCGTATCGGCCTCCTTGGAGTGATACCATGAGGTTGTTTATTGCCGCCTTGTCAATGTGCTCTCTGGCCGCTGGCCTTCTTCTCGTCGGCCTCCCATGCTCGTCCCGGGCGGAGGATGAATCCTCGTCCGTGACGGTCCAGCTCGAGGCACTGAAATGGACTCAATTCAAGGAACGTCTCGCGGCGAGTAAAGGTGCGAAGTTCACACTCGTCGATGTCTGGGCCACAACCTGCGGCCCTTGCAAGGAGAACTTCCCACACCTTGTGGAAATGCATCGGAAATACGCGGCTAAAGGTCTGGCGGTGATCTCGCTCACGCTCGATGATCCGACCGACGCCAAGGCGATTGCCGAGGCCAAGAAGTTCTTGCAAGAGAAGAAAGCCGTTTTCACCAATGTTCTGCTCGACGAGAATTATGGTGACGGATTTGACAAGCTCGACATCAACACGATTCCGGCTGTCTTCCTTTTCGCTCCCGACGGCAAGGAAATGAAGCGCTTCACCATGGACGACACGCGCCATCAGTTCACTTACGCAGAGGTCGAGAAAGAGGTGGCCGCCCGGCTGGATGGAAGCCAGTCGAAATAGCCGGGAAAATAACTGGCCTTGGGAATCCGGCTGGCGGTCTGATATCATCAAGGCTATTGAAATCGAACCAGCAGACGGCGTGCGTCGTATTCAGACGGGACAGGTTGTTCGCTGAGTTCTCAACCCTATACGGATTGCAATGAAAGACGGCATTCATCCCAAATATGTGGACTGCACGGTGACTTGCGGCTGCGGCAACTCGTTCAAGACGCGCAGCACCAAGCCCAAGATCATGGTCGAGGTCTGCTCGAAGTGTCATCCCTTCTTCACCGGCTCGGTGAAGTTCGTTGATGCGGCTGGCCGGGTTGACAAGTTCAACAAGAAATTCCAGGGCACATACGGCAAAGCCAAGAAAGAAAAGGCTGAGGCGCCTGCGCCAAAAGCCTAGCCGACTTGACCAAACACAATGACGGCCCGCTGGTTCGCACCGCCATGATGTGCGACCTGCCGGGCCGTCGCACGTTGATCTGGCCGCACTGAAAAGTTTGTCCATCCGCCTCGCTATCAGTTCTTCTTCAGGAATTTGCTGTCCCGTGTTTGAGAAGATGCAGACCGATTACCAGCGATTCCTCGAGATCGAGCGGTCGATGCTCGACCCCGAGATCACGGCCGACGCCATGCGAGTGACTGCCCTGGCCAAGGAGCGCGGTCGGCTCGCAAAAACGGCCGTGGCTTATGGCCGGTATCTCGACCTGGGACGCCAGATCACCGAGGCGGAAGCTCTCTGCGCCACAGAGAATGACCCGGAGATGCGATCCTACGCCGTCGCCGAACTCGAGACCCTGCGTCAGCGGCACGCGTCGGAAGGCGAGGCTCTGCGCGATCTGATCTACGACCGCGAAGCGGGTGCCGACCATACCGCATTGATCATCGAGATCCGTGCGGGAACTGGCGGCGACGAGGCAGCCCTGTTCGCGCGCGACCTCTACGAAATGTACCGCCGGTTCTGCGAAACCATGGGCTGGAAGTTCGAGGTGATGGACATGGAGGCGACCGAGCTGGGCGGCTTCCGCGAGGTCTCTTTCAGCCTCAGCGGCGAGGGAGTCTTTCGCCATCTCCAGTTCGAGAGCGGCGGCCATCGAGTCCAGCGTGTGCCCCAGACGGAAACCCAGGGCAGGATCCACACCTCGGCGGCAACGGTCGCCGTCCTTCCCGAACCCGAGGATGTCGAAATTGACATCCGCACCGAAGACCTTCAGATCGACGTCATGCGATCGGGAGGGCCGGGCGGACAGCACCAGAACAAGACGGAAAGCGGCGTGCGCATCACACACTTGCCGAGCGGACTCGTGGTCAATTGCCGCGACGAGAGAAGCCAGCACAAGAACAAGACCAAGGCGATGCGTATCCTCCGTAGCCGGCTCTTCGACCAGATCCAGGAGCGGGCGCGCTCCCAGCGTGATCACGCCCGCCGCACCCTGATCGGTTCTGGAGATCGTTCCCAGCGCATCAGGACATACAATTTCCCCCAGAACAGGGTCACCGACCATCGGATCGGTTTGACCCTCTACAACCTCGACCAGGTGATCCAGGGTGATCTGCTGGGTCTGACCCGGGCACTCATCGATCACGATCGCCGGGAGCAGCTTGGCGACTACGCTTGACCCGAGAAACGGGCAGTGCCAGACTGCCGTGACGCCGGCCTACCGGCCGCTTCAAGGTGCGAGTTCTCGAGGTGTCCGTGCCCAGCGAAGAGAAGGTGTCGCAGGAACCCTGGACCATCGGCAGGCTGCTGGCCTGGACGACCGACTACCTGCGCCGGCGGGGATCGGAAAGCCCCCGACTGGATTCCGAAGTCTTGCTGGCTCATGTGCTCGACTGGCAACGGGTGCAACTTTACACGCACTACGAAGAAGTGGTCGGGGAACTCGCCCGTTCCACATTTCGCGACCTGCTGCGGCGTCGGGCCGAGGGTGCCCCCGTGGCCTACCTGGTGGGCCGCAAGGAGTTTTACTCACTCTCCCTGGAGGTTTCGCCGGCCGTCCTCATACCGCGTCCCGAGTCGGAATTCGCGGTCGTCGAGTTTCTCGATCTCGCCAAACCCTTGGAGCGGCCCAGAGCCGTCGATGTTGGCACGGGCTCGGGATGCCTGGCAATCGCATGTGCGCATCAGCACGCAACGGTGGAGTTCGTGGCCATCGATTGCTCGGCCGACGCTCTGGCTCTGGCCCGCAAGAACGCGGCGCGACACGGCGTCGCGGGGCGCGTCGATTTCCGTCTGGGCGACCTGCTGGAACCGGTTTCTGGAGATCCGGCTTTTGACTTCATTGTCTCCAACCCTCCCTACATTCCGACCCATGTGATTCCGACTCTGGAGCCAGGAGTTCGCGATCACGAGCCCCACCTTGCCCTTGATGGCGGTCCCGACGGCCTGCGAGCGGTCGCCCGCTTGATCGACCAAGCGATTCCCCTCCTCAAAGCTGGCGGGCACCTGATCCTGGAGATCGGCACAGCAGGAGCAGCCCGTCCGAGCACTCATCGCGGCACACCCCGAGCTCTCCGCGGCTCCCACCATTTACGACCTGCACAAGCATCCGCGGGTCATCCGGGCGGTGCGGCAGTCGCATTAAGGAATCGTTCGCGGTCGAGACAATGTTCAACTAGTGTTTGGGCGCTTGGCGGGAATCGACCGCAAGGCCTCGGGAATCGTCGACATCGAGGGCCACCGTTCCTCGAGTTTGCGAGCCGTGAGCTTGCGCAAGAGTTCGCACAGCTCATCAGAGAGCTTGGGCTTCACCTTGGCCGCGTCAAGCGGCTCAGTGTTCAATCGCTGAAGCATGGTGGTCGACGAGTTGGTCGCGACGTAGGGCAGCCGGTCGGTGAGAAGCTCGAAGGCCAGGACACCGAACCCGAAAATATCGATACGTTCATCGATGGATTCTCGGCGGATCAGCTCCGGCGCCATGTACTGGAGAGTCCCGGTTCGGTTCCCGGGACCACGAAAGGCCGGGGTATTGGGAACCGCGAGGCCGAAATCAATGAGCTTGACTTGATGATCGCGGGCAAGCAGGAAGTTGCGCGGGTTGATGTCGTGATGAATGAACCCCGCCGCATGGACGGCGGCCAGTCCCTCGGCGGCCTGGGCGAGCCACTCGACCTTCTGAACGGTCCGCCCCAGCTTCACGTCGCGCAAATACTGAAAGTTGTATCCGTCAACAAATTCCATCACCAGGTAGTGCTCGCCTCGAGTCGTGGTTCCGTATTCGTAAGTGCGGACAACGTGCGGATCGACCACCTTGATGGCAATCGCACCTTCACACGGCCGGTTTTCCTCACGCGATGCGCGCGCAGCGGCCGCGGCATTCTTTTCGCGATGCTGAACCTTCAGGCAAACGCTTCGACCCGTTTCCTGGTCGATGGCCTTGAAAACCCGCGACATGCTCCCCTGGCTGGAGGTATCGGCAACGATCGTGAATCGCCGCTCCACGTCCACGCGACTGCGACATACGCTGCGGGAGGAAGATGTGCCGGGAGCAAACATTTCTTTCAGCCTGGCTAACATCTTCAAAAGACTCCCGTGGCAGCCGAAAATCGCGAGCAGTCCAGCCTGTTCTTCTTGACTGTCTGAGCCGTTGATCGATCCCACAGGCGAACGAACCTCGCTCTCCGAGTCATGGACTGGGCGAAGAGGATGCTCAGCTTGTCTCTCGCGGTGATCGTAAATTCTCCACTATAAGTACGTTGGATGCGAGATCTGGTGACGGAATCCTGAGGGATTCAGCAAGCACGCATGCAATAACATTGGTGTCCACAAGTTGATTATTCAGAGACCTTCCGGCCTGTTATGGGATACTCTGCAGAAGCGGGACATCGCTTGCTCGTCCGGTGGTCGTCTAGCGAGAGTCATCGTCCGAGTAGATCAAGCCGGTCGGGGTCAACAGTACGCCTGCGGTACGAGCCAGGATCCGCCGCTGACCAGAGGGATCGTGAAACGTGGCGACCTTGGTCAAGGCAGGGGCGTCCTCGGGCCAATGCTCAAACTCCGACTCCAGCACAAGGACATGCCTGGACTCGCCCGTCGCGGGGAAAGCCAGATGCTGTGGACTGCGGAGCTGGAAAACCGGGCGGCCGATCGCGAAAGCCAGGTCGGGAGGCCAGTCGTGGAAGGTGTAGACTGTCCAGTTTGGCAGCAGCCATTGGCCGATCGCTCTGCCCCAAGGGCCCTGTCCATGGCGGTAGTTCCACTCGGGTGCGTAGTAGCCCCAGTGAACGAGCTTCAGGCTAATTGCCACCAACACCAGCGCAATCAATCCCCTGCGCGTGTTCGCGGTCTCCATCGCTGACCACCCCAGCAGAAAGGCAGGTAAGCTCAATAAGACGACTGCGATTCCGATGGGGCGATAATACGGGAAGACCAATAGCCAGAGGTAACTGCCATACACAAGTGTGATCAGCCAGAGCGAGAGTAGACCGAGAAGCAGGCCGAGAAAAACGCGCCGGGACAGCCGCTCGAGCGAGCGGCACCAGGCGGCTTCAACGGTCAGACCCGCGACTAGCAGCAAGCCGGCCAGCGCGGGAACGCGCGCTGCCTGGGACAGCCCTGGAACAATCGTGCCAGCGATCGCGCACGCGACCGCCGTTTGCATCCAACCGACGACCATTCGCCTTCCTGCTTCGTTCCCGGTGTCGCGAAACTTACGGCCAAGCACCAAGGCAGCCAGCGGTGAGAACGGCAAGCCGAGTCCCAGGACTTCCAGCGGAAACCACCAATCCGGGTGCTCGGTGAACGGCAAGACCATGGCCGCGGCCCACGCTTCTGTTGACGCCGCCGAGATGGCCCAGATCGACCAGGCGATGGCGGCGACCAGCGGCGGAACAATGAGCCGCACAGAGTAATTTGCCTCTCGCCGACCAATCACGATGACGGCCATGAGGATCAATGCGACGGGCGGCCAGCCTCCGCAGAGAAACGCAAGCGCGGCCCAGAAACCGGCTCTCCAGTCGGATCCATAGGTAAGCAGGCGGTCAATTGCAGCGATGATGGCAAGTCCCGAGAGTAACTCGAGCCCCGTCCCACCCGAGTGATCGATCACGCCAAGGCTGCCGAACCAGCAAAGTCCAACCCAGAAACCGACCCGCCGGCCCATGGTCTCCATCGCGCGACGAGCCAGAATCCAGCCGATCGCCACGGCGGCCAGGGCGGACGGCCAGAGCACTGACCCCGGCGTCGTTCGGCCCGCGGGCTCGAAGAGACTTGCGATCCGACAGGCAACGACCCTGCCGGGCATGATTTCCGGAGCCCACGAGCCGCATACCTGCCCCAGCGGTCCCATTGACTCAGCGGCCGCCAGACCCAGCCGCGCGTCGACCGGCCCCAGGTCAAGATTCGCCCCGCCCAGCAAGACGAAACCGATGGCCATCACTCCCAGAAGCGGCACAGCCCATGTATGTACGCCTGGCAACGGCAGGCTCAATCGCGTGCCGTCCACCCGGACGCTCCGGCGCATGCCGACCGGTCCAGCCTGGGTCAATTCAGGGTGCATCGGCCACCTCCTCGCCTCGACTTGGTCCCCTGCCCGACACGGCCTGCGCGTCTGACGTTGTTCCGTTCCGGTCATCGATCGTGACCGGGTTGTGGAGAATGAGTGAAGGCTTCGTCTTGACCATGGCGTAGATGTAGCCGGGAATGAAGCCGTCGCGGTAACTCTGGCGTTTCAGCTCGGCCGCCACGTCCTGGATCGTCCAGCCGTCACGCTCGAACCGGTAAAGAGCCACGGCGGAGCCGGTGCGGCAGGTTCCCCGGGCACAATGAACCAGAACCGGTCGTCGTGCGGGATCGTCGATGACCTCGAGGACTTTCCGGAACTGCGCCTCCTCGCCGAAGCCGTCACCGGGCATCGGCAGGTTCACGAAGCCGATTCCGAGCTTGGCTGCCTGTGCACGCTCGGCTTGCATCTCCCTGCCGGGTAATTGAAAGTTGACAACCGTGCGAATGCCATAGTGCTCGACCGCCCGCGTGAGCTGAGCCGTCGTGAGCTGACCGCTGCGGTAGAGTATTCCCGGCTTGACAACGTCCCAATGATCCCATTGCAGCCGGTTCTGCCGATCGAGCACGATCAGCCAGCCGGCCCCTCCGGCGCTCGCGACGCAGACCAGACCAATCAGAATCTTGCGCATCGGATCGACCCCGCGGAACGGGAAACACCGAGCCCATCGCCAAACACGCCATGCCCCGGGCTGGTGCAGCCAAACAAGAGAGATGAGCGCAGGGAGAGAACCACCCCGATCGGCGGGCATGGTAGGGCAGAACCGTTTCACGGTCAATGCGAACACGAACTCATCTCCGGCTGCCGATCTTCCGCTCCTGCACTGGGATCGGGCAGCCGCTCGCGGGTCGAAGCCTCGCTTTGCCCGGCTTGTCGGAACGGGCCGGACGACTTAGGATGAGCTAGGAATTCATCGTCCGATCGACCCGATGGCCGACGACCCAGTCTCATAGGATCTTCGCCATGCTCCGAAATCTTCGCAGTTTTCTCTCCGGATGCCTCCTCACGGGGTTGCTCTGCTTTTTCGGCATCGTTCTCCAACCCAACCCAGCGCCTACGGTGCTGACGAACCCCCGAAGCCGGCACAGAAAGACAGCTCCAGCCGGGCCAGACCCAAGGAAGTGGCGTTCACCACGTCGATCGAGCCGGCAGAAGCCCGGCCAGGCGATACGGTCAAGCTGAAAATCACGGCCAAGATCAATCCCGGCTGGCATATTTACACGCAGGCGAAGACCCAGGAGGGCGATGGCCCGCGCAAGACGGTCTTCGACCTGTTCGACACCGCCGGGCTGGAAATCGCGGGCGACTGGAAAGCCGACAAGAAGCCCGAATCACGCGCTGAGCCTGCTTTCGAGAATCAGGTCTTCGAATACTTTGAGGACGAGATTTCCTGGACCATCGCGCTCAAGATCCCCGCGGCCGCGCCCGCGGGCAAGAAGCTGATACGCGTCCAGGCGAGCTACCAGATCTGCAATGCGCAGAGCTGTAGTTTCCCCGGGCGCTGGACCCTGCCCGACGCGGCGCTCACCGTCCTCGAAGGCGGCGGGGGGGGCGATGGCTCGCTCAAGCACGAGGTGAACCGCCCGCAACTGGCACTCGCTCCGGCCCAGAAAGACAGCTCGACGCGGATTCGTCCCAAGGGTGTGACGCTCACGCCATCGGTTCAGCCCGTCGAAGTGCACCCTGGCGAGACGGTCGTTTACAAGGTCGCCACGCGCCTTGAACCCGGCCTGCACATCTACGCCGTGGGCAAGGACGATAACAACCAGCCGGGCCCGATACCGACGACGTTTGATTTTTTCGATCCCGGAGGTCTCAAGGTCTCCAAGGAATGGAAGCCGGACCGTGCGGCCGAGGCTCGGCCCGAGCCGGCCTTCAACAATCAGCTCATCGAATTCTTCGAGAATGAAGTCACCTGGAGCACCACGCTTTCCATCCCCGCCGACGCCGCACCTGGAAAGCGAACTCTACGATGTCAGGCGGGTTACCAGATCTGCACCGAACAGTCGTGCTTTCCCCCGGGGCGATGGACTTTGGACGATGTCGTGTTGACCATCCTGCCCGCGACCGGAAACAGCTCCACGACTTCGAAACCGGATTCGAGCAAGACCTCTGGAACGGCTGCACCTGTAACCGCGGCATCGCTCGTCCCAGCCGGCAAGCATGAAGATCCGGCGCCTGCCGCGGCCGTCGCTTCTCCCGCGGTTCCGATCGAGGCACCACAATCGGCTTTGAATGGTGTGACCGCGACTGACGGGTCCACTCGATCAGCGAGTGGCTCGGTCGGGCCGATCAGCGAGATTGCGCGGCGGGCTCAGGAAGGTCTGATCCCGTTTCTGATTGCCTCTGCCCTGGGCGGAGTGCTCGCGCTCTTGATGCCCTGTGTCTGGCCGATGATTCCGATCACCGTGAACTTCTTCGTCAAGCAAGGGCAGGTCGGCGCGGATGGCAAGTCCAAGGGGAAGACCACCGGACTGGCGATTGCTTACTGCCTGGCAATCATTGGTGTCTTCACGGCGGTGGGGGTGTTTTTCTCGTTCTTTTTCTCAGCCTCCTTCTTGCAAAACCTGGCCAACAACTCCTGGTTGAATCTCGCTGTCGCCCTGCTCTTCATCGCGTTCGGGCTGAGCCTGCTGGGCCTCTTCGAGATTCGCCTTCCCAGCTTCCTGCTCAACGCGTCGGCCCAAGGAGAGAGCCGCGGCGGGCTGATCGGCGTGATGTTCATGGCCCTGACACTGACCATCACCTCGTTCACCTGCACATTTCCCGTGGTCGGCGGGTTGCTCGTGATGGCGGCGGGTGGCAAGTTTTTCTACCCGATCCTTGGCCTGGCCACCTTTGCCACGGTGCTGTCGTTACCTTTCTTCCTGCTGGCTCTCAGTCCGGGCTTGATCTCGAAGATGCCCCGGAGCGGCGACTGGATGAACGCGGTCAAAGTCGTGGGCGGCCTGGTGGAAATCGGCGCGGCCCTCAAATTTCTGAATACCGCCGAACTCGGTTACGTGACTTCGGAAAACGCCTGGTTCAACGCCCAGGTCGTCTTGACCGCCTGGGTCGTCCTGGCCGCGGTCTGTGGATTCTACCTGCTTGGATTTTTCCGCACCGACCACGATCACGACGACGTCAAGGTTGGTCCGGGCCGGATGGTCTCCGGAGCCCTCTTCCTGGGTCTGGCTCTCTACATGGCCCCGGCGCTCTTCGGTCATCCTCCACATGGTTTGATCTGGGATCGACTCATCATCGGTATTCTGCCGCCGGATTCCTCCAATTTCGCGGCTCCCACCCAGCTTGCGTTCGGACCAGGCGGGGGCGGAATTGGCAACGGGTTCTCCGCTCTAGCCGCGGTGAAAGCCACCTCGGCCGATCCCGAGCGTGCGGAACGCGAGGAGAAGAAACTCCATGGCGTGCTCTGGGGTATGAGTTTTGACCAGGCCAAGGAACTGGCGGCCGAACAGAAGAAGCCGATTCTGATCGACTTCACCGGCGTGAATTGCGCCAATTGCCGGCTGATGGAGCAGCGGGTGCTGCCCAAACCCGAGACCGTCAAACTGCTCTCCCAGTTCATCACCGTCCAGCTCTACACCGACTACGTCGACATCTCCTCCCTCACCGCAGCGCAGCGCAGGGAACGCGCGGAGAAGAATCAAGAACGGCAGCTTGACCTGACCCAGGAGGCGACAAACCCGTTCTATGTGGTGCTGACACCGGATGGCAAACTGGTTTCGTCGATGGGCGGCTACAACGCGCCCTCGGTATTCCAGGACTTCCTTGCCAAGGCCCTGGAGAAAGCCCGCGGCGGAATGAGCCTCGCGCAGGGGCGGGCCGGTTTGTAAGGTAGACTTCCGAACTGGATGATGGTGACAACTTTGCTTGGTGCAGTGAAAACAGGAGCGAACGCAATGTCCACGATGGCACCGACGCAACCGGCATTGTCTCTCCCATTGCCGCCACCCGAGGAAGTAGTCCGGATCACGGTTGACCGATACGAGCAGATGATCGAGTCGGGATCGCTCGGCGAGGACGACCCGATCGAGCTTCTCAACGGGGTTATGGTGTGGAAAATGCCCAAGAGCCCGCAGCATTCCGCGGTTACCCGAAGATGCGTACGCACGATCGAGCGGTCGCTCCCCCCGGGTTGGCACGTGCACAAGGAGGATCCGGTCCGAATCCCGGACTACGATGAGCCGGAACCGGACATCGCCGTGGTGCGAGGCGACGACGACCTTTACTTGAACCGTCATCCCGGCCCGGGAGACATTGCTCTCATTGTCGAGATTGCGGATAGCAGCCTACGCCGAGACCGCGGAGAGAAGCGTGAGATCTACGCCCGGGCAGGAATTCCCGCCTACTGGATCATTAACCTGGTCGACCGCCAAATCGAGATTTACAGCGGACCGACCACGGCCGCCTATCCGCCCCCCACAATTCTGAAAGCCTCAGACTCGGTGGAGCTCATGATCGAAGGCCGCTCAGCCGGTCGAATCGCGGTGGCCGACTTGATTCCGAATTCGTAAGGACGCAGCCAGTCTCGATTCTTCCCAAGAATCCAGAACCATCCGGGCCTGTCGCGACATTATAGTGAAACGACCGATACCGGGTCGTCGTGATCAAGACGGTTCGCTGGCTGAGGACCGACACCGTGATAGTCAGGCAACGGGGTGGGGCTCCCCTGCGTCAGCTCCAAATTCTCTACAATCTCGGGACCATCGGCGCGCTGACCGACGGCCAGCTCCTGGAACGATTCGCCACCGATTCGGATGAGGTGGCCGAGCTGGCCTTTTCGGCGCTGGTCGAGCGGCACGAAGCGATGGTCTGGCGCGTCTGCCTGGCGATCGTACGTGACCAGCACGAGGCGGAAGATGCCTTCCAGGCCACGTTTCTCGTCCTGGTCCGCAAGGCACGATCGCTGTGGGTGCGAGACTCGCTGGGGCCCTGGCTTCATCAGGTCGCCTGCCGCACGGCGTCTTACCTCCGGACGACTCGTATTCGACGCCGCCAGCATGAGCAGCGTCGCGCGGAGAAGGATACGATCCGCTGTATCGAGGTCGGGACACTTCTTGATCCCGATGTGTCTGCCGCGATCCACGAGGAGGTGAACCGGCTGCCGGTGAAATACCGTGCGCCGGTCGTGCTCTGCGACCTTGAAGGCCGTACGCACCAGGAGGCTGCGCGATCCCTGGGCTGGCCGATCGGGACCGTCAAAAGCCGGCAATCGCAGGGCCGTCGACTGCTGCGGGACCGGCTTGTCCGGCGCGGATTGGGACTTGCCGGCGTAGGAGCTGTCGTCGACAACTTGAGGCAGAACACCGTCGCGGCGACCAAGGAAGTCGCGCAGAACACAGTCAATGCCGCGATGCGGCAATCGGCTCGTATCTTGACAGGGTCGGGCGCCTCGGCACCCGTTCTCACGCTGACTCATGGAGTCCTTCGATCCATCTGGTGGACCGGAATTCGATTGCTCGCGGTCGCTACCCTCGCCTTAGGAATCGCGTCGATCGGGGCAGGCGTCTACGTCTGCGGTTCTCAAGAGCCGGCGCCGGATGAAGGAAAGCCGGGCCAGAAGCAGCCCGCGACCTCGACTGCGCAGACCCCAAAGGCGGAGATCTCGAAGGAAGCACGACCACCCGTCCCCGGCACGCCGCGGGCAACGCTGGTGGCGCAGCAACTGGCCACCCGCAAAGCCAAGGCCCTCGCCGAGATCGCCAAGTGGACCCGCGAACTGGCCGAGATCGCTGTCGCGGAATACGAGCAGTTGATCTTTCCCCGGGATCTGGACACAGTGCATGGTGAAATCAAGCTCGCTGAAGCCGAGTTGAAACGCGCTGAAGAACGCCTCGATTGGGCCAATCGCATGTGGGAAAAGGGTTACGTTTCCAAGGCCCAGAAGGTCGCAGAAGAGCTCAACGTCCAGAAGTCCAGGTTCGTTCTCGAACAGGCCGAGAGCAAGCGCCACGTGCTGATCGACTACACCAGGGACAAGAGTCTCAAAGAGTTGCGCAGCGCGGTCGAGAAGGCACGCTCGGACGAGCTGGCCAAGGAGGCGACCTGGGAGCTCGAGCAGCTCAAGGAAGCCAAGCTCGCTCGTGAACTCAAAACCGAGGCGAAATGATTCGTCTCTGGCGCTATCGTCACCGGCTGCCGCGATAAAGACGCTCGAGTCCCAGCCTTTGACGGACATGCTCGACCTGGAACGGATCGTTGACCGGGTACTCCGGCGCGATTCCTTGCAGAACCGAGACGACATCGCGCGCAACCATGGTGGCCATGTTGCGGAGGCCTTCCTCGGTCTGCGCGGCACTGTGAGGGGTGAGCATGACGTCCGTCCGGCCGATCAGCGGATGGTCCGCGGAGGGCGGCTCCTCGGCGAAGACGTCGGCTCCATAACCCCAGAGCCGGCCGGCAGAGAGGGCTTCGGCCACGGCGAGCTCATCAACGACCGGACCGCGGCTGGTGTTGATGAGAATCGTCTGCGCTCCCATCAATGCAAGGGCCGGACGATTGATCATGCCCCGCGTGGTGCCGTCGAGCGGAACGTGTAACGTGATATAGTCTGACGACTCCAGCAGCACGGGAAAGCTTACCCGGCGAGCGCCCGCGCGGAGTTCGACCTCTTCAGGGGCGGGAACGATGTCGTGATAGAGCACTTTCATCCCGAACCCGAGATGAGCGATCTCGCCGACCCGGCGGCCGATCCGTCCGAAGCCGATGATGCCCAGGGTCTTGCCCGCGATCTCACGGCCCGTCCAGCTCGTCCTGGCCGCATAGTTGCCGCCCGCCAGCTCCGACATCATCCGCGGAAAATGCTTGGAAAGGCCGATCATGAGGGCGAAGACGTGTTCACTGACGCTCTGGGTGTTCGCCCCAGGTGTGTAGACGACCTGGATACCGCGCCTGGTGGCCTCCTCGATATCAATCTGGTCATAGCCAACTCCATGCCGGCCGATGACCTTCAAGTCCTTGCCATGATCCATCAGTCGCGCGTCGATCACTCCACCGGTCCGGATCACAAGTGCCCTGGCGCCGACAACCTCGCGTTCGAGGGTCGCTGGATCCGATCCGCTGGCCATTCGGACTTTCCCGGCTCCACGGAGCATGTCGATGCCAGACTCGTGCATCTTGTGAACCAGCAGGATCAGCGGGGAACTCGGCATTGGGGACTCGCTTCGCACTCGGAGAGCCTGACTCATGGGCAAGCCCGAAAGCCCGCCTCGTATCGGCGCATTCGATCGATGCTCTGACACCGATCGTGCTGTATGGAATATTATAGGAGTGATCCGGCAAGTTCGCATTTGGTTCGCCCGCTACGAGTGCAAAATCTCGATTTAACTGACCGCTTTGCTTGCCACCTTCACATGACTGACATTACGCGGCCCCGTGACCCGACTGGCCTGTTCATCGTTGCCGCGATCCTGGCATCGATGGCGATTCGCGGTGGTCTGATGGCCGCTGGGACCCAGGCGTTTGATGATCCGGACAACTACCTGCCGCTGGCGCGATCAATGGTTGCAGGGCAAGGCCTGGCGCTGAACGGTCGGCCAACTGCGTACCGGCCGCCCCTCTACCCGATCTTGCTTGCCCCCATCGTAAGCCTGGCGGGCGAACGAGCCATCACCGCGATCGGCATCTTTCACTTGCTGCTCGGTGGGGCCACGGTTGCCATGACTGCTCTGGCGGCTCGAGGCTGGAGCTTGAGCCGGTGGCGCATCCTCGCTGCCACGTGGATCGTGGCTCTGGATCCCGTCCTGGCATGGCAAGCCCGGTTTATCATGACCGAAACCCTGACCGCGGGATTGAGCACGGCGGCCCTGGCGGCCATGACCTTGCCACGCTGGCGCGGCTGGGTTCTGGCCGGAGCCTTGCTGGGTCTGGCCGGTCTCTCGCGCCCCAGCATGCTCCCAGGCGCAGTTCTTGTGATTCTCGCCGGCCTGCTGGTTCGCCCCGGTGCCTGGCGCCATCGCCTGGTACGCTCCGCAACGATGATGCTTTCGCTGATTCTTGCGCTGACGCCGTGGGCCATTCGAAACGCCTTGATTTTCGGTGAACCTGTTTGGACGACCACGCACGGCGGCTATACGCTGGCCCTGGCGAACAACGAGGTGTACTACCGAGAGGTCTTGAATGGTCCGCCGGGAAGTGTCTGGATGGGCCACGAACAGTGGCTCTGGTGGGACTCGGTCAATCACGACACATCGGGCATGTCCGAACCCCAGGCGGATCGATTCCTCAGGAATCGCGTGATCGAACTGGCGATCGCACAGCCGCGAACGTTTGCCCGGGCCAGTCTTCAGCGTCTCAAACGGTTCTGGAGCCTGGCTCCGGCGCTCGCCGTTTACTCTCCGGTTGTGAGGTGGGCGACGGCCTTCTGGACACTCCCCATTTGGATCGCCTTGGTGGTCGGCCTCTTCCGTCGATCCCTGTGGGTCTGGCCGCAGATCGGCGCCCCGCTGCTGATTGTTGGTTTGACCTTGGTACACGCCGTCTACTGGACCGATCTTCGGATGCGCCTCCGATCGTTCCGGCGATTGCGCTGATTGCCGCATCGGCCGTCTTGCCTGTTCGTCGGAGCACTCTGAAGCCTACGAAACCGCGGCTGATTCCTGAAGTGCCGGATTCACCGACAGAGTCGTTCTCGCCACGGCCGGCTTGCGAATAAACACGACCCACCGCGACATCGAGAAGCTGATACCCGTGGCAACGATGATTCCGACCACTGCGGCCGCAAGTCTGTGGCGAGCGAAGAAACCCGAATACTGGGGCAGGAAGAGCCTGAGTGAAAGACTGACGGCGATGCCGAGAGCGTTGCCGAGTGCGTAGGTCAAAAACTGTCGAGGGATGGAACCGGCCCTGGAGTCGTTGAAAGTGAGGCGGCGGTTGAGTGCGAAGTTCCAGACCATGGCTGTGAAGATGGCCAGTGCTCCCGCAACCGCGAGCGGCCAGGAGAATCCGGCTGTCGACGGGCCGGATGGAAGACTCCAGAACCGTGCGAAAAGGATCTGAAGCAAGGCGTACAGGGTCAGGTCGACGACCATTCCCGAGGCACCGACCACGCAGAACTGAACCAGCCGCGACAACGTTCCGAACCGATGGTCAAGCAGCCGTTTCAGTTGCCGGATGTCGTCGAAACGAAACGGCCGGACCTTGAGCCGATCGTCGGGCCGTGTCGCCACGGGAACGTCACGATGAGTCGTGGTCGGCCAGGCCAGAAGATCAAGCACCAGCCGCGAGCCGCTGGCACGGTGCTGGGTTGGAGTCGCCCGCAATTGCCCCGGTCGAATCGCGACCAGCCCGGAGAACATGTCTGATGTTCCCATGGTGATCTGACCGAACGCCCCCAGGCAGCGCCGGGTCAAGGCGTCCCACCATGAGCGGTTCGGATCCCGGCGTGGCACCGCAATCGCAATGTCAACGTCCGAGCACGACAGGCCGCTGATCGTCTCGACGATGGCTTGCGGCGGATAGGCTCGTTGTGGATCCAGCAGCACAACCAGTTCGCTTGACGCCGCGGCCATTCCCGCGCGGGACGCAGCGATTCTTCCCGCCCCTGCCGCAGGAACGAAGATCACGTCGCTCGGTACCGCGGCGTCTGCATCCGGCTGGAAATCTCCAGCAAGGATCACCTCGATGGACCGGGCATGCGCCTCGTCCTGGAGGACGCGGCGATAGGACGCGATCTCCGCCTCGGTCGGCACATCCGTCCCGGAAACCGGGATGATCAGGCTGATACTCTCCATGAGAGCTTGTGCCCTTTTGTAACTGTAAGTCTTGGTAGTATCTTGGGAAAGGCTCGAAGCCTGCCGCCAGGCCGAGCCGCGGAAGGTGCAGGAGGGATCATCAAGGAGAAGGACGAAAAGGCTGCATGGCCACCTGACTCACCCAGTTCCTACAACGACAATAGCCCACATCGCCAAATTCCGCAAGCAATCCTAAGTCATCAAGCGTGGGCAGTTGAGGTGAATCATCACAGCAAACACTCGGTGATTTCACAAACGCAAGCGCCGCTCAGATATTAGATCCTGGTCAAGGGGTTGCGTGAATCGCCTGCTCGATCCACCCTCCTCCCAGCACGAGATCATCCTGATATATGGCAACAACTTGTCCCGGCGTGATTGCTGTTTGGGGCGAGTCGAAGAGGACTCTCGCCTGCTTTCCGGGGAGAGGATGCACAGTGGCTGGAACCGCCGTGTGCCGAGCGCGCACCTGGGCCAGACAGGGAACCGGCCCGGAGGGCTCGGGGCCTTGCCAGTTGAATCGCTCGGCTTCGAGCCCGGCTCGCTCGAGAGACTCACGACGGCCGATTGTGACGGTGTTGCTGAGCGGTTCGATCTGCACGACGTAGCGAGGCGATCCCAGGGCAATTCCCAGCCCGCGCCTCTGGCCGATCGTGAACCCCTCGATCCCGGAATGTGTTCCCAGCACACGACCATCCTGATCGACGATCTGCCCCGAGCTGTCGTGATCGGGCCTGTGTTCCCGCACGAAGCTCAGATAGTCGTCATCGGGCACGAAACAGATTTCCTGGCTCTCGGGCTTGTCGTGAACCGGCAAATCGTGCTTGCGCAATCGCCCGGATTTCCGACTTGGGATACTCGCCGACGGGAAAGAGAACGTGGGGCAGCAGTTCCGATCGCAGCCCGCAGAGTACGTAAGACTGGTCCTTGCCGAGATCGCGTGCCCGCGCGACTCGAAGGGTCCCGTCAACCGCCCGCGCGATCCGGGCATAGTGTCCGGTCGCCACGTAATCGGCTCCCGCCTGCTTGCCATAGGCCCAGAGCTTGCCGAACTTGAGCCAGAGATTGCACATGACGCAGGGATTCGGTGTTCTCCCCGCCACGTATTCGTCGACGAAATACTCCTTGATACGGCCGAATTCCGTCTCGAAGTCGAGCGCGTAGAAGGGGATATCGAGCCGGTCGGCAACCCGCTGGGCGTCCAGGGCGTCGGCCACGCTGCAACAGGTCTTCGCGCGCCGGTCCTCGTCCAGGGCATGGGAACCGGTCCGCATGAACAGACCAATCACCTCATACCCCTGCGCCTTCAGCAAACATGCGGCGACGGAGCTGTCAACTCCGCCACTCATCGCCAGGACCACGCGCTGTGCCATGACACCTCAGGTTAGGACAAACGGTCACTCGGATCCGTGGACTTACCTGAACATCCTATGTCTGAAGATCGGCAAGCGGCAAGTCGATCTGGGTTTCCGGGGAGTCGATTCAAAGCTAACAGGGAAGCGAGGCCAGCGTGAGTCAAACTCGGATTCTCGAAGGAAGACACGCTTTCCTGGTCCGAGATATAATGCGGCTAGTCGCGAGTCAATTCCGTCGCGGGGAGGCTGATCGCCGATGCCAAGTCCCTTTCCAGGAATGGACCCTTTTATCGAGAGCCAAGGCTACTGGCAAGATTTTCATTCCGCGCTCCTGGGTGATTGCCGCAGGGCCCTGACGGCCGTTTTGCCCAGGAACTACGGCGCCTTCATTGAGCAGCGCATCACCCTGGTCGATCTTTCTGAAGAACCTCCACAGGCCTATCGACCTGAAATCGCGGTGCTTCGCGATGATCAGGGCCCGAAGGCGTCAGGCCGCAGGGCCATGGCGACCTTGGAGCCGATCACAGTACCTCTGGCGCTCGATGATCTCGACGAGATTCGTGAGCGATGGATCGAGATCAGAAGACTCCCCGACCGATCCCTGGTGACGGTCATCGAAATTCTCTCCCCCGCGAACAAAACGGGCTCCGGCCGGATGGAATACCTCGAGAAGCGGAAGCAGTGGATCAATCAACCGGTGAACATCGTCGAGATTGACTTGTTATCAGGCGGCCACCGATTGCCGATGCGTGCTGCTTTGCCCTTCGGTGATTATTATGCGTTTGTCTCGCGCTCTGATCAGCGACCGAATTGCGACGTCTACGCCTGGTCAATCCGACACAAGTTGCCGGCCATTCCGATCCCTCTGTTAATTCCCGACCTCGATGTGCTCCTGGATCTGCGAACGATCTTTGCCCAGACATACGACGGTGCACCCTACGGTCAATCGATCGACTACACAGCCCCCCTTAGCCTTCCGCTGGCATCCAATGACCAAGTCTGGGCAGAGGAGCAAGCCAGATCGGGGGAGAAAGGGGCACAGGCTGATACGTAAAGGAAGCACCTCACGAATCTACGCACCATCACTTCCCCTTCCCCGCCGCGGCCTCCGGCGCGGCCACGCGCGGCATTGACTCGAACAAGGCCAGCAAGTCGGCAATCTCTTGATAGCTCAAGGGATTGAGCAGACCCTCTGGCATCACCGAGGTTGTCGAAGCCTTCTGCTCATCGACCTCGGTCTTGGGAATGGTCACCTTGGTGCCATCGGAGAGGAGCAGCACGAGGTTTGGGCCATCGCTGACGATCGGCATTCCGCCGTAGACCTTACCATCCTGGGTCGCCACGGAGACCGACTTGTATTGATCTGAAACCACTTTCGACGGCTGCACAATCGACTCCAGGATCTCGGTGGGCCGGAACCGGCTGTTCACGGTGGTCAGGTCGGGTCCTAGCCCCGCGCCCTTCTCTCCAAACTTGTGGCAGTCGAGGCATCGGGCCCTGGTAATGACCGCGGCCCCTCGGGTCACCGACGCGGTCTTCATCGCGTCGCCCCGCATCACGTTCTCGATGAGCTGAGCAAGATCGTAGGTGTGAGCACCGGGCAATTCGGTCTCGCTCAGCGAGCCGGCCTTGGGAAAGCGCTTGTGGAAAACGTCCTCCCAGGCCGACAGTACCTGATCGAAACCGGTGGCCGCCGGTGGAGGCGTCGTGCCAGTCCAGCGGCTGGCCAGATCGTCGAGCATGTGCCGGCTGGAAGGTCCTGACCGCCGAGCCAGACGGATCAAACCAGCCAGTCCCTCGGGACCTTCCGGGCTGGCCTTGATCCTCCGCAACGCGTTGATCACCAGATTCGTCGTGTTGGGATCACGCGATGCCAGAGCGCTGATCAGGAGCGGCAAATCGGACTGCGACGGATGGTCAGCCAGTGCCCGGACGAGTTGATCGTGCCGCGCCGGGTCCAGAGCGGCCAGCTCGCGCAGGGCCGCATGGGCATCGGGCAAGCGTGTACGCCCCAGTTTTTCGAGGATTATCGACCGCAGATCTTCACCTTGTGAACTTGCCCCGGGCGTCGCAACCACCCGGCGGTAGAGCGAGACCAGGGCTGGCACAGACCGAGCTTCGCGCTCGATGTTCAGCTCGCGGACAAGCACACGCGTGGGAAAAGGATAGGCCTCCCCGCGGGCGAGAAACTGGTCACGCTCCGATTCGGTCAGCCGTTCGACCAGTTCCTGGACCATGTAGTCAAGATAGCCGGCGAAGCTGAACCCGCCCTCCCAGCGACTTGCGGTCTCGAACCAGGCCCAGAGCTTTTCCTTGTCCTTCGCAGTCCAACCGTGCTTGATCGCTCGGAGACAGTAGGCATCGTGAATCTCTGCCTGGCGGTCAGGAACAGTCGCTTGATGAGCCACGATTGCCGCGACGGCCCGTGGCTCGTCCAGAAAGGCCAGCAGCCGAGCGATCTCGCGATTGATCGGCGAATCGGTAGAGGTAGAGAACCTGGAGAGCAAGTGCGGCTTCAAAGCCGCAAGCGGTGCGGCCTCGGCCTTCTTGGGACCAAGCAAGATCGTCAGCTCGATCAGCCGAAGCAGGTCGCGTTCCACCTCGGGATCGGGCCGCCCGGTCAGCAGGCCGATCTCGCGGTTCAGCAAATCCTCCTGTGCCGCCTGATCGAGTCGAGTCGCGCGGACCACGGCCAGCATCGCTTCCACGCTGGCACGAGAATTCGTAAGGCTGAGCAGTTGAGCTCGGTAGCGTGGCAAGTCGGCATGCTCGATAGCCACTCGTGCGGCGAACCGGATCGACCGATCCGGATCCGCGAGCAGAGGTGTCAGCTTGTCGACCGGAATCGCACCGGCCGGCTGCTGCATGAGCCCCTCGCAGGCATGCCTCCGAGCGAATGGATCGGGATCGGAGAGCGCTTTCACCAGAGCGGCGCGTGCTCGATCCGAGGTGTGCCGGCCGAGCAGCCCGAGGGCCCGTGAGCGGACCTGGCTGTCTGCGTCACTGGACAGGTCGATGAGCAGTTCCTCTGACGGTTCCGGCCCGGTCTGGCAGAGGATCTCGAGTGCGCGAATCCGGTGCTCAGGGGAACGTTTGCGATCCGGATCGCGGACTTCGGAGGGTAAGGCTTGATCCCAGGCCTGGCGATTCTGGCCCCGCAACTCATCGGCCTTGCGCTGGGAGAAGCTTGCAAGCGGAGAATCCAGCTTGATGGCCTCGACCCAGGAGGGCTCAGTCTTCGAGGACTTGTGCGGAGCTTCATTCCAGCTTACCCGATAAAGTCCGCCCTGAGTGCCGCGTCCGCCTGTCGTGAAATAGACAGCGCCCTCGGGTCCGACCTCGATGTCAGTACAGTTGAGGGGCTGGCCGGTCACCAGCTCCACGCGCGGTTGCGTGGTAGCTGGCGCCCGCGCGCTGGAGCTTGACGGCCATAATCCGTCCCTGCGACCAGTCGCAGATGAGCATCCGATCCTGGTAGTCGGCCGGGAACTGGTGCGCCTGGTAGAAGGTCACGCCAGTCGGACTTCCCCGTCCGACGTCGAGGATCGCGGGAAGGCTATCGAAGTAGTAGGTGGGCCACTTGGCCGATCCGTTTCGCCAGCCGAACTCCACGCCCAGCGGACAGTGAACGACGCCGCACGGGGCGGTACCAGGGCAGGCCGACGTCCCATTCCATGTCGCTATCGAACGAACAAAGTTCGCCATCGCGGTTGAAGGCGAAATCATACTCATTGCGAAAGCCGGCCGCGACCCGTTTCCAGGTTTGGCCGTCGTCATCACTGCGATAAATCTCGCCTCCCGGGGCCATGATCCCCGCCGCATGGCCGCGGGAGTCGTTGTAATGCGGCAGCAGTTCGCCCTCATAGGCCACATTCACCGGGCTGGCCGGATCGATGGGCGGCCTGAGATGGGCATGGTTGCCATTGTTATAGTAGAGCTTGCCGTCGGGTCCGAGGGCCACTGCATGCGGCCCGTGTTCGCCCATTCCCCCTGCCGACTGGCGAATCAGCTCGGCCTTCTCGAAAACGCCGTCCTTGTCGCCGTCGGAGAGCCGGTAGAGGCCCGTCCCATGCGGTCCCTCGCCCACGGCGTAGAGGTGGCCCCGGATGAATGAGAGGCCCTGGCAATTTCGCATCTGGGGCGTAATCGGCTGGCGGCGATCATAGTGACCGTCGTGATCGTCATCGATCAGCCTGGCGATCGGCCCTCCCTCCATCGAGACGCACGGACGGCCGTCGGTGTCGAACGTGAAAGCGACGACCGAACCGGTGACCGAAGGCTGAGCGACGGTCGTCATGGCGAAGCCGTCGGGAACGCGAAACCGCTCGGAAGGGTTGTCGCCACCGAAGGCTAGACGCCCCCACGGAGCACTGCCAAGAATCCCGAGATCCAGGGCATTGGCCCAGGCGTTGTCGTCGAACTCAACCTTCGTCCAGCCGTCACCCGCCGGGACTTTTTCCGCGCTTTTCCATGTCGAATTCGTCTGGATCGGAATCCCCTGCCCCAGCGGCAGAACTCCCCCGCGGAGCAGCAACCCCGCAGGACCAATAGCCTCGTTGGTGGCCCGCGCAGCCAGCACATGGGGGCCGATTCCGAGCTTTGTCTCGAGGTGCTGCGCTGTACTCCAGTCGTTTCCTTCCGCCGTCAGGTTGCCGTCCAGGTAAAGCAGAAACGCGTTGTCGGCCGTGACGTCAAGAGCCAGCCGAGACTCCTCCTTGACTCGAAAGCTCTTGCGGAAATAGCGCGTTTCGGCGGGGAATGAGTGGGTCTCCTTGCCCGTAGACGTCGGATGCCAGATCCAGTGGGGCGCCGTCGCCTCACGCTGACGCTGATAGCCGAACGCCGCCGTCGGCATCCGGTCCGTCGCCAGGCCAAGCGCCACGGCTGCCGCAAAAATCATCCCAGCAAGCTGCCGGGCAGGCTGGCCATCAGAGGAACTGTTCGACCGATGCCCGGTCGCAACCGTGAAGCCGTCTCGAAGCATGAAAGTCTCCATCCCCTCTTCCGGGCCACTCGCCATAATCCGCGTTGACTGGCCTCTAACCACCGACCTCTATTCCGCCTGACCCTTCCGCGCCGCCTTTTCCTCAAGCCCACCGATCCCCGAACGTCGCTGGAGTTCGGCCTCGACCTCGTCCCAGTGACAATCACGGTATCCCAGAAGGACCATCGCGTGAAAGACAAGATCGGCCACTTCCTTGATCAGGTGCTCTCGTCCAGGATCCCCTGGTTCCGACCCGGCATCGACGACCTCTCCGGCTTCCTCGACGATCTTTTCGCCGATTCGCGGTACACCGCCCACAAGCAAACTGGTCACGTAGGACTTTCCGTCTTGAGGATTGGTCTTGCGATCGACGATCACGGACATCAGGTTCGTCATGATCGAGGACTTCGTCATGGCAGCAACACCTTCCGGCTCGGATCCATGGATTCACGGTCGGTGGTCCAGCAAACTCGGGACACCGGGAAGCAATTGTTTTACAATAGAATAACCATGCTGCTCTTGGCATGGGAACATCCTTGATTTGCACGATTGACATGTTTTCGAAGGCCAGCAAACCATGCAGCCCGGCGAGATCGAATACGAGTTCGGCGTTCCGATCCCCGGCACAGTCTTGCCCGAGAGCGAATGGACGCGGACGGGAGTGAAGCGATTGCCCGAGTCAGGTCCGCTCGACTGGACGTTGCTTTTTGGTCGTGAGGCGCCCGTTGTTCTCGACCTTGGGTGCGGCAACGGGCGGTTCAGTCTGGGTAGTGCGCTGGCCCGTCCCGAAATCAACCACTGCGCCGTCGATGAGTTGCCGATGGTCATTCGCTACGCCACGCGCAGGGCCAACCAGCGAGGCATGCAGAATGTTCGCTTCATCGTCAAGGATGCCCGTTCTTTCGTTGGCGCTCACGTCGCCGAATCCTCTGTCGCCGAGGTTCACGTCTATCATCCCCAACCTTATCACGATCTTCGGCAAGCTCATCGCCGGCTGATCACTCCGCGATTCCTGGCCGACGTCCACCGCATCCTGGTGCCATCCGCACTGTTCGTGATCCAGACCGACAATCCCGACTACTGGAACTACATCGGCCGGGTCGTTCCGCACTTCTTCGAATTGCGGGAGCAGGACGGTCCCTGGCCCGACGCTCCCGAAGGCCGCACGCGGCGGGAGATCATCGCCCGCCAGCGCGGTTTGCGGATCTTTCGCGGCCTTGGCAAACGCCACGATGATCTCGACCGCCGGGCTGCTCTCGCGCTGGCCGAATCACTTCCCGAACCCCGCTTTCGGAGCCACGGCCCCTGGTGCGAGCTCGACCGACTGGAGAAGACGAATCCCTAGCTGACGAAGAAGGGTCCGGGCTTGGTGCCGGCCCGCAAAGCAGGCCGGTCCATATCACGGACCCTCGAATGCATGGAACTCTTGTAGGTATAGTGCGGTCGCTAGACCGTCGATGGTCCACCGAAGATGCGTGCCCCCGCGATCAAGGCGACCACGAAGAGAACAGCGAAGAGCAACGCGAAGAACTTCGCGAAGCTGGCAGAGACATCGCTCAACCCGTAAAACCCAAGGCCCGCCGCGACAAGCGCGATGACCGCGAACAGGATGGCCAGCCGCAACATGATAATGCTTCCCCTTCTGCAAGAACTTGATCGGTTCAAGAAAAAGGCCGGCGCTTACCGCCCGGATCGCATGCCCCGATCCCTAACGGCAAGCCCGACCACAACATGTTTTTGACTTCAGGCTTCGAGGCCCGCCACTCAACTGAAGTAGCGACGGTGGTGCGACGAGGAGCTGCCGATGCTTCCCCCCATGAGCACACCGGTCAACACGCCGATACCGAAGGCCAGGCCGATCCACGGCACCGGATTACGGCTGACGATGTCGCGAGCCGAGTAGAAACCCTCGCGAGCTTGATCGGAGATGTCGCCATAGTGATCGCGGAGTCGGTGAGAGACCTCTTGCGCGTATGAGCCGACAGACTCCACGGCGTTTGAAACCGCCGCGCTGCCACGCGAGGTGAGCTGATCGAGATACTTCTCGATCGACTCACGGGTCTCTCCGGTCCGCTGCTGGATCCGCCCCACGAGCTGATCGATATTGCCGCCGGACCAATTGAGGTCGTCCTCGCTAAGCTGTCCCCACTTCTTCTTCACGTCGCCCTTCAACTGATTCCAGTGGCCTTGCAAACCCTGAACATTGATCGCCATCGTTGCAGCCTCCTCAGCTTGAGTCCACCGCGAGCCAGCCCGGCTCGCCAGTCCTCCACGGCGCCCTGCGGCTCAAACCGATTGAGCGCGCTTCACAAGGATGAATCCTCGTCGCGATCGTCCTTGACCGACCCAGGATGCCGGGCCTCTCGAAAAAGAGGTTTCCTCGATCCTTCCTGGGCGAATGAACGCCAGCGGAACGGTGATATGAAAATGCAACCGCCGTGCCACGTTCCTGCTTTTTCCCTGGGAAACCGAAGTGAGTGGCAAATCGCCGAGCCAGGACACCAATTCCATCCCAAGCGACCCTCTGGTTGCGTCGTGTGCTTGAACCTTCCTGCCGATCTTGAAAGAGTTTGCATCAAAGGTCCGACACTGTGAGCGAATGCGGTTTGCCGCTTTGCGTGGCCTGCAAATCCAGTTTGAATTGACCGCGACGTCGCCAGAATTCTAAGTTCGGATCGCCGTCGCGCGACGATCTGCGCCACGATGGGAACCGCCAGTTCAGTGCGCCGAGAGGCCACCGTGGGCCACGGATTTCTTCGTCAAGAAGACAGGTGGAATCGTCGCCAGAACGAGGATCCAGAAAAACCAGAAGACATCAAGATACGCCATTACACGCCCCTGCTGGCGGACCATGCTCGAGAGCACGCCCATGGCTCTCAGAGGTCGCCCACCGAGCGGTGCAGGCGGAACAGGGCCAAGCTTTCATCATAGATTGCGTTGTAGAAATTGTTCTGCGACTGGACGCGGCGATTCTCGGCATCGAGAACTTCGGTGTAGGTGCTCAATTGTTCGCGGTATCGATTGGTGACGACCGTCAGGTTTTCCTCGGACTGCTCGACGGCCAGGCGGGCGATGGGCACGCGTAGGCGGGACTGGTGGAGGTCGAGCCAGCGGGTGCGAACGTCGAGGGCGATTGCCGCGATCGTGTCGGCCCGGCGCTTCATCGTGGCCACTTCCTGAAGATGCTGGGCAGCCGCCCGGCGGCGGGTCGCCCCGCTGTCGGTGATCGTCCAGTCGGCATAAAACAAAGCGGCCCCAAGTCCCTGGGGAGTCTGATTATTGTTCCCCAGGTAGGCAAAGGCAACAAGGAAACCGACTTGTGGGCGGATGCCGGAGCGAGTGGCCTCGGCCTGAGCTTCCAGGGCGCGGGCCTGCTGGACCAGCCCGGCGAGTTCGGGTCGCGTCGACATGGCTTGCCGTGTCAGCTCTTCGATTTCCACGTCGTTCGTCTGCGCGACCTGGGAATGCGCATCGCTGGCCTCTCTGGCCATGGCTTTCCAATCAGTCTGCTGGGGCAGGACAGTGAGCTCCTCGAGCGGAACGACCTCGGTCATCCGACGACAAAGATAGCGATTGTAAGTCGCCCAGGCCGCCTCCAAAGAGGTACGTGCCTGGATCTCCCCGAGCCGGGCATTGGCTAACGAGACCTCGGCGGCCAGCTCGTCACTCCGGATCGCCAGCCCCTGTTCTCGACGATTGCGGACGTCGCGAGCGAACGCGGTGAGACGGTCGACGTCGCTGCGCTGAACCTGAAGGTTCCGCCGCGCCCGCAGTACGCCGACGTAGGCTTCGGCCACCGTCAGCTTCAGGTCGAGTGCCGAGCGAAACTCCTCCGTTCGTTGCGAGCCTACCTGGGCGCTGGCCGCGTCGATGTTGCGGAGTAGCCGCCCGCCCGTGTAGAGCGGAATGCTCGCGTAGGTGATCGATGCCGGCAGATCACGCTGCCCAGCGGCCAGGATCGGGAAGGTGGAGGGAAGGCCTGTTGCGGCGGCTGAGTTGAGCACCGAGCCTCCGGCCGCCGACCCCCCAGTGGTCGATGCCCCCGAAAGCGGGTTGTGGAACGCGGGGGTCGCGGATAGGAATGCGTTGAACGTGAAGTTCCGCACCGTGGGCCATCGCGCCGAGCGGGCGGCCGCCAGGCTATATCCGGCCGAGACCGAGAGCGCCTGCTGCGACTGCAATTGCTGATTGACCTCGAGCGCGACCGCCCACGCATCCTGGAGATTCTCCGCCCAGACCGGTCTTGGGGTCCCAGCCAGGCAGAAAACCACGATGAGGGCCGTGGCAAGCCACCGTTTCATCATCGCGCCGATCCTTCCACCGCGATTGATCAATACATACTATTGTGACCAGCATAAAAATCCTCGCGTGCTCCCGTTCATCCTGCCGGGTAATCCGCGCTGGCTGGTCGCAAGGTCCTCATCGACCTGTCAGAATCCCGACGTTGACCCCCAGGACTTCCTTGCCGGTTGCGCCGTGCCGGTGAAAACGATCTTGCCGGTTATGCAATCCTCGCAACGCCCGCTTAGAAGGATTTTCCATGCCCCATGCATCACTCTTCGACCCCGAGTAAGGTCAGATCGACGTCACCTCCGGAAGGCAGGATGATCTTCCGCCGGACGCGGCCGAGTAGGTTCTTCATCGTATCGAGATAAATCCGCCGGGCGGTCAAATCGGGTGCACGCCGAGATTCGGTGAGCAGGGCGAGAAACCGCTGGGCACCGGCTTTTGAGCCGAGAATCTTGCGCTGGGACGCGGCACGGGCGGTCTCGAGCCGGCTCGCAGCGGTGGCTCGTGCCGCAGTCACGGTGGTCTCGGCCTTGGTGCGGGCTTCATGGCCACGGCGGCCCCGCTGACTTTCGGCTGACTGGGCGGCGGAAAAGTCGGCTGCCACCTCGGCGGGCGGCCGCGCCTCGGTCAGGCTGACTCCCAGGATCTCCAGCCCGAGATGAAGGCGGGTGATCGCTTGTTCCATCTCGAGGGCGACTTCGGCGGCGATCCGCTGTCGGTCGCTCTTCAGCACAGAGTCGATCTCCCGCCTCGCCAGGGACCGTGAAAGAGCTGCCTCGGCCATCCGCTCGAGCAAGACCTCGACATCGCCGCAGCTCACAACAAGTTCCGCCGGACTGGCCACCCGGTACTGGATCACCGCCCGCACCCGCACCAGATTCAAGTCGCCGGTCAGGAACTCGTCCGCCCCCGGGTCGGCCACCGCAGCCGTCTCGGACGTCACTCCCACAATGAGCCGCCGCACCTCGTCGGTACGCACGCGATCGAGGCGATCAATCCCCAGCGGAGCGCCCCAGTGCAGGCCTGGTCCCCAGCTCTCCGTGATGAGCCGTCCCAGTCTACGCACCACGATACGCTCTCCCGGCCGGACCACCCTCCAGCCGGTCATCGCGACCAGCAACCCGGCCGCCATCAGACACAGCACTGCCGCGACCCGACGGTTCATGGATTCGTCCCCCGCGTAGCTGCCTTGGGTGCCGCAGCCGTTCGCGCGTCCTTGGAGGTTTCCGGGGCCAGGTCGTCGCCCGGTCCGCGGCCCAGAAGCTTGAGCAAAGGGCTCGACGCGGAAAGCACGACCGTCGCCTTGGAATCGAGAATCGACCCGTACGACTCGAGCGTGCGCAGCAGCTCGTAAAACCGGGGATCACGGGAATGCGCCTCGTTGAGGATGCGTGTGGACTCGGCCTGCGCTTGCCCGCGAATTCGCTCCGCCTCGGCATCGGCCTGGGCGAGGATCGTGTCGCGCGTGCGGTCGGCCTGGCTGGTGATCGTGGTATATTGTGCCTCGCCCTCGGCCCGGAGTCTGGCCGCGACCTGCCTGCGCTCGCTACGAATCAACTCGAAGACCGCGGGCCGGACTTCCAAAGGATGATTGAACCGTCGCAGGCCGAGATCCACGATCTCGACGCCAAGCTCGGCGAGCGCCGGGGAAGCAACTATCCGGCGCACCTCGCCCGTCAGATCGTCGATCGATCCGCGGGCCGGATCGGTCGTCGCCAGAGCCGCCAGATCGCCACGACCGATGGCGTCGCTGAGCGCGGCGGCAACCCGCTCGCTCAGTCGTGCCTCGGCCTGCTCCAGCGAGCCCGACCCTCGAACAAACTGGACAGGGTCGGCCACGCGATAAATCAAATATGAGGCGACCTCGAGATTCCGCTTGTCTCCCGTGATCACCTCGCGCGACGGCGGATCAAACGCCCGCAGTCGATGATCGACCCGCACCACGCTCTGCCATGGTAGCTTGAAATGTAGCCCGGTCGTGCCGTCCTCGACGCCATGAACCGCGACGATCCGGCCGAAGCTGGTGACGACCGCATACTCGGTCTCATCGACGGCGACGACGCAGCTCCAGCCCAGAAAAACCAAGGTCGCCACCAGGACAAGCCCGATGAGCCAGCGGAAGCTATGACGCATGTTCACGATCGCAAATCTCCGTCTATTCTTTACCGGCCCGGGGAGTTCCCTGCGCCGGGCTGATCAATGATGCCGCCTGTTCCAGGGGCAAACGAGGAACAATCAACCGCTGAGGCCGACCGGTCGAGCCGTCGAGGATGAGTTTTGGCCGGTCGGCCAGAACGCTGGTAATGGTTTCCCAGAACAGCCGAAAATCAGTCAACGCCGGCGCCGGGTCGCGGGCGGAGAGCTGGTACGAGAAGACATCGGCCTGGCTGGCAGCCAGAGCCAGTGCCCGCTCGTACTCGGCCTGGGCGGCATTCACCGTGGCCTTGGCCCGCGCCTCGGCGTCCGCAAGTTTCTCGGCCCGGTAGGCGCCCGCCTCGTTCACCCGCCGTAGCCGGTCGCTCTGGGCCCGGGATACGTCGCGGTAAGCGTCGACAACCGTCAGCGGAGGGTGAACATCTTGAAATGTGATGCCGCGGATCTGCATGCCCAGGTCAAGCGACCCCACGCTTTGCTCGAGCCTTCGCGTGGCGGCGGCCTCGGCCGCGCGGCGGCCCACGGTGAGGATATCGAGTAGCGGCCGACGAGCCACTGTCTGGCGTACTGCCGACTCGGCCAGCGTCTGAACTGAGGCTTCCGGCTCCGCGACCCCCAGCGCGATCCGCCGCAGCGACCCGGGCCGGCTGGTATCCACAGCGTACTGGACCGACGCCGAGATCTCCAGGAATTGACCATCGCCGGTCAGAAGCAACGTATCACCGGCTTCCTCGTCAACCTCGTCCAGACTGCGACCGTGGCTTGACTCCCAGCGGAGCGGCTCGCCTTGCGTTCCAGCGACCCGTCGAAAGCCGATGTCGACGCTGCGGACGAGGCCCGGCTCGAGCCGGATCACCCGCTCGATCGGCTCGGGCCAGCGAACATGAAGACCGGGCTCGAGCACTCCGCGATAACCGCCAAAGCGGAGAACCAGACCCGCCTCGCCCGGGCCGATCGCCGTGATGCCGCTGCAAGCGTAGACGATCGCCATCAGTCCGAGCGACCAATACAAAATCGCCTGCCGATGCCGGACCAGCCTCCGCCAGACGTCTTCGAGATCGACCGCCTCGTCGAGCCGGCCGATTTGCTGCCCCACGGCCCTGACCTGCCGCACGGGCGGCAGATCGGCCCAGCCTCCGAAGACCAGAAGCCGCATGGCATTGAGCAGCACCAGCAGCGAGCCGACCTGGTGCAGGATGGCTGCCGCCACCGGGCTGAGAATGCCCAGCGACGCGAGGATCACGGCCACGGCATTGAGCCCGAAGGCGAAGCCGATGATGTTCTGGCGGATCACCGCGACCGTGGCCCGCGACAGTTCCACCAGCGCGGGCAGGTTGCGGAGCGGATCACCCAGGATGATCAGGTCGCCCGCCTCAGCCGCCAGGTCCGAGCCAATTCCCCCAAGCGCGATGCCGGCGTCGGCCTGGGCCAGCGCCGGCGCGTCGTTGATGCCGTCGCCGACCATCGCCACCTTCCGGCCCGCCTCCTGCTGCTCCCTGATCCACGCCGCCTTGTCGGCCGGCATGAGCTCGGGCAGCACGGTCTTGAGGTGAACCTGCCTGGCCACGCGCCGGGCCACCGGCTCGCGATCGCCCGTGAGCAACGCGATCTGTTTCACCTTCAAATGCTTCAGGTCGTGGATCACGTCGTGCGCCTCGGGCCGCACCGTGTCGCGCAGACCGATCCAGCCCACGATCATTCCATCGACCGCGACCACCAGCGCCGTTTCTCCCTGGTCATCGAGCGCTTGCAACACCGGTGCGCTCGCTTCATCCAGAGTCAACTTGTGCTCGGCCAAGAGCCGCTGATTGCCGACGAGAACTCGGGCTGGATTCTCGCCGCGTCGTGCGACCAGGCCCTCCACTCCGGCTCCAGGCAACACGTGGATCTCGGACGCCGGCGCCAGATCAAGCCCGCGCTCCCGTGCACCGGCGGCCACGGCCCGCGCCAGGGGATGCTCGCTGGCTTGCTCGACCGACGCCGCCAGACGGAGGACCTCGTTCTCCTCGCATCCCGGCGCTGGGACCAAGCTTGCCAGCCTGGGATTACCCTGGGTCAAGGTTCCCGTCTTGTCGAAGGCAAATGTATCGCAGGTGGCCAGCCGTTCGAGGGCATATCCGCCCTTGATCAAGATGCCGTGGCGGGCGAGCCAGGCCATGCTCGCCAGCATGGCCGCCGGGGTGGCCAGCACCAGGGCGCATGGGCAGGCCACGACCAGAACTGCCACAGTGCGAGACCAGACGTCGGGCCAGCCCAAGACGTAGCCCGCGGCCAGGGTGACCGCTGCGGCGATCTCGACGGCCGGTAAGAAATAGCGGGCCAGCCGATCGGCGACGCGTTCGAGATCGGCCTTCCGCCCGCGCGCCTGGGCCACCGTTCGCACCACCTGGCCGAACGTGGTCTCGCCGCCAACCTTCTGCGCATGCACCTCGATCACGCCGAACTGATTCAGCGTGCCCGTGAAGACCTGGTCGGACGGCCCCTTGTCCACCGGTATCGATTCGCCGGTCAGCGCCGATTGATCGACCGTCGATCGACCTGTCACGACCGGACCATCGACCGGGATGCGCTCGCCCGGCCGGACGATCACGACCTCGCCAGCGGTCACCTCGCGGGCCGGGATCTCGACCTCGACACCGTCACGCCTGACCCGAGCGGTACGCGGGGTCTGATCAACGAGTGAACGCACTGCCCGTTTGGTCCGGGCGAAGGTGATCGCTTCGAGGACCTCACCCACCAGGGCAATGAACACGACCTCGGCGGCGACGAACGGCTGTCCCAGCACGAGCGCCGCGATGCACGCCTGCGCCAGCGCGAAATCGGCCCCGATCCGACCGCGGAACAATGCCTCGAGTGCCCCGTAGACGATGTACACCGCGCCAGAAGCGCAGCAACCAGGCTCAGCGAGATGCCGCCAGGCAGCCGCCAGTTTCCCAGCCCTGCGAATCCGAGAACCACATCGACAGCGATCAAGACGCCCAGGAGCCCGGTGAACAGATAGAGTCCGCGCGCTTCCTGGCCGGGAGGTTCCGGCGTCATCGCCATGAACGGATCCGCATTGAGCTGTTGCATGTCTTGGGGTCGAAACTCGCGGTGCATAGGCGGGCGCTCGCTGGCTCATGCGGTGGGATCGCCGAGGAAACGGCCGATCATGGACCTTGAGGTTAGAACTCGCCGTCATGGGAGTCAAGCTTGGGACTGGCCCCGCGAACTCGACGACGACAAGGTGGTGGAGTGGCCCGAAAACTCTCTTTCGAGGCACAGGGCTCGTCTTCCGGGAGGTCATGATTCACAACCTCCGGCCATTGCTTCGCACCAACGGCCCAGCCGCTTTTACTTCTGTTACTGCTTCCGTATCCTTCGAGCCCTGATCGACCTTCTCGGACAATCCGCGACCTTCCCGTCGCTTCCGGAAATGGCTTCGTTCGCGCCCGGCCGCGCTGACAGAGACCTCCTTAATTTCTTGTGCCGAATCCTTTTGTGGCGATTCCGGTTTGGCTTCGTTTGCCGACTTTTGGAGTGCCGTCGCCGTTTCGTCGTCCGTCAAATCGCTGATCGCATCGTCCGCGGAACCCTCGACCTCGGGTTCTGAATCTTGGCTCTCAGCCTCGACTACAACTGCTGTCACCTGGCAAACTTCATCCGCCATTTCCTGACTGTTGTGCACTGCTAGCTCAGTCTCGTCCCCCATTCGATATTCGCACTCTGCCTTCAGGCATTCGCCATCCGTCATTGGGCATTCGCCATCTGTCATTCGGCATAAGTCCTCCGTCCTCTGACATCCGCCATTTGCCCTCAGGCATCTGCCATCTTCTTTCTGGCATTCGTCATCCGTCATTGGGCATTCCGCATTCTGTGTCCCCAAGTCCCCCGCCGCCTTCCGCACCTTGCAGAATGCCTCGACCGTCCGCAGCAGCTCGCGCGTCTTGGCCGACTGGTACCGCCGGTGCCGCTCGAACTCGCGGCTGAAATCGAGGGCCGCGCGGTCAGTCCAGTCGGGATCGACCACCGACTCAAAATCCAATCGCTCCGTCAGCAGCGTCTTGAGCCGCTCGACGTGCTTGGCGACGATCGCTTGCAGCAGCGCCCAGGCTGCCGACGCGTTGGCTGGCCGGGGGGCGATCTCCCGCCAGGTCAGCCAGTAGCTGTCGGCGGGATGCGTCATCGGCCAGTCTTTGCGGAAAAACTTCCATGCCTCCTTGGCGTAGCCGGCCACCAGCACGTCCCAGGCCTGGAAGATTGCGTTGAGCGAACCGTTGTAGACGGCCTCGACGACCTCTTTTCCCTGGAGTCTGAAGAAGCGGAGCAGCATTGGCTCGTCCCACTTGACTTGCCGTTCCAGCAGGCAGCGATATTCGTCCCACCGCTCCAGCAGCCAGCGGCAGCCTTCGGAGCTGGCTTCGAGCTCGTCGACGAGCTGCGCGGGGTCGTCGCCGCGGGGCGGCACGCGGTCGACCTTGATGTCCTCGGCGGCGGCGATGTAGAGCAGCTTGCGGCCGAGCTCGCGGACCTGCTTGCGTTGCTCGGCGGTCGGCTCCTCGAGGCGTTGCTTGGTCGCCTGGTTGACGCGGTCGGCCATGTGGGCGATCTCCATCCGCTCGGCGCGTTCGACGGCCAGCGAGAGCCGTGCCATCTGGTGGACGAGGTCGAGCTCCATGGAGTCGCGGGGCTGCAAGTCGTCGAGATACTGTTCGGTGCGTTGCTGGATCCGCTCAGGATTCTCGTGGGGCAATCCGGGCATGATGATGCGGCTGCGGGAGCCGTTCCTGTAGGCATTAAGCCGTGAACGTGCTTTTCCTTGATCGCTTGTTGGCCCGGTGGAGCGCGCGGCGTTGCGCCTGTTGGCCTCGATCTGTGCGGCGGTGGCCATGAATCTCGTTCTCCGAGGCAATGAGCCGGATAATGTTGTTGAGAATCTTGTGGTCATCGCTTCGTGGGCGATGTCCCTACTCATATAGTCCGCCCGCGGCGCGAAAAAGTTGCAGCGGCCTCAAGAGGATGCCCTGAAACTCGCCCGCCAGCTAGAGGCAGAAGATCACGCGTTTTCTCGGCGAAGACGTAGTGAAAGCGATCGATGAGCAACGCCCGATCAATCCCAGGAGCTTGAGTGGAATAAAGGCCATGGAGTCAGGCCAGTTCCAGACCGCGGCCGCGGCGTTTCGCCTGGCGCAATTCGAGAACCGGGGAAACCTACTGCCAGCTCGGCGGCAATCCCGCGCGCTGATCGCTCGTCTTACGTCGGGCCCGGCGTCGACTTCGACTCTCATGCGAGCGACCGCGAGCGAGATCCGTTCCCTGAGCCCCCAGTTTCCCCAGGAGAGCGAGATCCAGGCCGATCTGAACACCGCGCTAGGATTGGGCGGCAACAACTTCGGGCCCGGAGCCGACCCGGACGAGAAAACTTTTCAATTCTGGCGGCGAGCCGTCATTGCCGCCGTGGCCGGCTCGGTGATGTGGATTGGAATCAGGTTCGCCGTGAGTGCGTTGCTCGCGCTCTCCATTCCGCGTGTGGCCAGGTTGACCTCGTTGACGGGCCAGCCCCGATCGAACCTCGAGGCCTGATCGGAACGATTCTTCTTGCTCAGACCGCGGGCTTCCATGGCATGGCCGGCCAGGTTCTCACTGCCGTCCCGGCATCCGTTTCTTGTATGATGAAGTCGGTTTTGTTTGTTTGCGTGACCGAAGTTTCGACCCATGGAGTTCGCAATGCTCAGTGCCCGCAATCAACTTCCCGCCGTTGTCAAGTCAGTCAAACTCGGAAATGTGATGGCCGAAGTCATCGTCGAAGTTGCCGGCACCGAGATCGTGGCCCTCATCAGTCGCGGCTCGGCCGAGTCGCTCAACCTTCAACCAGGTGATCATGTCAAGGCAGTCATCAAGTCCACCGAGGTGTTGATCGACAAAACTTGACGCACCGACCGGTAATTATCGCGACGAGATCAGAGTGCCGGAAGTCTCCAGCTCCCGGCCGATGAAGTCCCGGATTCAGACTGCTGAGAGGGCGATTGGAAATGACCACGGCGCCGAGGGTGCTCGACCCGTCCATCGCGATAACCATTCGCGGCGCCCGGGTTCACAACCTTCAGGGTGTCGATCTCGACCTGTCGCGCGACCGCCTGACCGTCTTCACGGGAGTCAGTGGTTCGGGGAAGAGCTCGCTTGCCTTTGACACCATCTTCGCTGAAGGGCAACGGCGTTACATCGAATGTCTTTCCAGCTACGCGCGCCAGTTCCTGGACCAGCTTCAGCGGCCGGATGTTGATCTGATCGAAGGCCTTCCGCCGACCGTGGCGATTGACCAGAAGACCGGCCAGGCCAGCCCACGGAGTACTGTCGGAACGATCACCGAGATTCACGACTTCCTGCGGCTGCTCTACGCGCGGCTAGGGACGCCGTTCTGCCCGCGTTGCGGCTTGCCGATTCATCGCCAGACGCCCGAACAGATGACCGCCCATGTGCTCGCTTTTACCCAGGGACGGAAGGTCATGATTCTGGCGCCCCTGGTGCGCGGACGCAAGGGGCAGCATCTCGAGGTCTTTCAGGCAATCCGCCGGGCCGGGCTGATCCGGGCCCGGGTGGATGGAGAGATTGTCGAGGTAACCGAGCAGCCCCCCAAGCTCGCCAAGACCAAGGTCCACCGGATCGAGGCGGTCGTTGACCGGCTGGTGATCCGCGAGGGCATCCGCCCGCGCCTGGCCGAGAGCATCAACCTGGCCCTCAAGCTGTCCGAGGGCGTCGTGGTGATTGCTGCCGAGACGGTTCAAGGCTGGGAAGATCACGTCCTGAGCGTCCACCTTTCCTGCCCGGGTTGTGGAGCCGGTTTGCAAACCCTGGAGCCGCGCGGGTTCAGCTTCAACAGCCCTTACGGGGCCTGCCCCACTTGCGAGGGGCTTGGCAGTATCGCCGCGGCGGACAACAGCGACGCGAAGGTCACCTGCCCCGCCTGCGGCGGAACGCGATTGCGGCCCGAGGCGCGGGCGGTGCGGATTGCCGGTCGGTCGATCGACCAGGTCTCCGCAATGGCCGCCGATGCCCTGCGGCGTGAGTTCGAGCAAATGAGTTTCTCGGCCGCCGAGGAGCCGGTCGTTCGGCCCCTGGTCCGCGAGATCGTTGGCCGCTTGAGCTTTCTCGAAGAGGTCGGACTGGGCTATTTGTCCCTCGCGCGGGGCCGATACGCTTTCGGGAGGCGAGCTTCAACGCGCCCGCCTGGCCACGCAACTGGGGGCAGGCCTGGTGGGCGTCTGCTACGTTCTGGACGAGCCCACGGCCGGTCTTCATCCGCGCGACACCGCCCAGCTCATCGCCAGCCTTCGCCGGCTGCAGAAACAGGGCAACACCGTGATCGTGGTCGAGCATGACGAAGCCGTGATCCGGGCGGCGGATTGGGCGGTGGACATCGGCCCGGGCGCCGGTCCCGACGGCGGACGAATCGTGGCCGCCTGCCGACCCGATCAGCTTGCCGAAGTCGCTGCTTCGATCACGGGACGCTACCTCCGCCAGCGGCCGCCGGAGCCGGACCGTTCCAGGAGCCGGCTCGAATCGGTGCCGGGTTGGATCACAATCAAGAACGCGTCGGAACACAATCTCAAGGCGATTGATGTGCGGTTCCCACTGAGCGTACTGACCTGCGTTTCAGGTGTCAGCGGCTCGGGCAAGAGCACGCTCGTCCATGACGTCCTGGCCAGGGAGTACCATCGCCATGCCTCAGGGACGCGCCCGGACACCACGGGAACGGCAGTCGTTGAGGGCCTGAGTCGCATCGAAGCGTTGGTCGAGGTCGATCAGAAGCCCATCGGCCGAAGTCCCCGGTCCACTCCGGCAACCTTCACGGGAGTATTTGACGCGATCCGCAAGGTATTCGCGGCCACTCGCCAGTCCAAGCTGCGGGGTTACAAATCGGCAAGGTTCAGTTTCAATGCACGTGGCGGTCGCTGCGAGGCGTGCGAGGGGCAAGGCCGTCGCAGGGTGCCCATGCAGTTCTTGCCGGATCTTTATGTGACCTGCGCCGAATGTCAGGGGCAACGGTTCAACCGCCAGACCCTGGAGATCCGGTTCAAGGGCAAGTCGATCGGCGATGTTCTGGAGATGCGGGTCGACGAGGCGCGGGCCTTTTTCGCCGCCCAACCGCGGGTGCTGCCCGGTCTGGACGCCCTCCACGATGTCGGCGTCGGATATCTGACGCTTGGACAATCGAGTACGACGCTCTCGGGCGGCGAGGCCCAGCGGATCAAGCTCGCGGCGCAACTTTCCCGGGTCTCGACCGGCCGCACGCTTTATGTCCTGGACGAGCCCACCACGGGCCTTCATTTCGCCGATATCGACCGCCTGCTGCGAACCCTCGAGCGCCTGGTTGACCTGGGAAACACGGTGGTCGTCATAGAACATAATCTGGACGTCATCGCCGCGGCGGACTGGGTCATCGATCTTGGCCCCGACGGCGGTGAGGCCGGCGGGCGCGTCGTCGCCGCTGGTCCGCCCGAGACGATCGCCTCGATCGTTGAAAGTCGGACGGGTCAGTACCTGCGGCTGCGATCGCAGCTTTGCCAGAATACCGGCTGATCTGGACCGTCCGCGGTAACTTGACCGGTCTGAAGCTGGAATGATAAAAACTCTTCAGGAATGGAATAATAATCAGGGAGAGATTGACGACCAGGGGTCATGTGCAAGTTCAGAACGCCATCGAGCAGAGGAGGCCGGTTGAGACGCTTTGCGAAGGTTGCATTGCTGTGCGCTGCTCTTGTTTTGGTAACCTGCCCCTTTGTCGGCATGGCGCAGGCCCGTGCCGAGCCACCACGACGGGCCGTGCCCAATCTTCTGTTGATCATTGCCGACGATCATTCGGGCCTTGCACTTGGAGTCGCGGGCGACCCGCGAGGGGCGACGCCGCACCTCGATGCGCTGGCCCGGCAAGGGGTATATTTTAACCGAACCTACTGCAATTCCCCGCTCTGTACGTCCAGCCGGCAGTCGTTTATCACCGGTCTGCTACCGCATGCCACGGGCGTGACCCGGCTGGAAACACGGCTTCCCGAGAAGGCCCTCACGCTGGGCCGGTGGTTGAGTGTCCTCGGCTATCGAACGGCCGCCATCGGCAAGATGCATTTCAACGGCCCATCGCGTCACGGGTTCGAGACCCGCATCGATGTGGCCGACTGGCTGGCCCACTTGCGGCGCAATCCGCCGAACGGGGGTGATCATCGCAGAGAATGGCGGCCTTTTATCGACCCGCCGGCCATCTGGCTCAATGCCCGCTGCGAGGACCATGGATTGCCGAGCGAATCGATGGAATCGACGTTCTTCGTGGACAGTGCCGTCGACTTCATCAGCAAGAATCGCGGCCAACCCTTCGCCATGGTCGTCAGCTTTTACGATCCGCATGCTCCGTTCCGCTTTCCCCGCGAGTGGCGGGGACGGTACCGTCCCGACCAGTTTCCCGCTCCCACGATTTCGGACCACGATCGTGAAGATCAGCCGCGCGCTTTTCACGATTTGACCGAAGCAGACTTTCGCGGGATCCAGGCCGCCTATTACACCTCGCTCTCGTTCATGGATTTTCAGACCGGCCGCCTGCTCCAGGCCCTCGAGGACAGCGGCCTTGGTTCGGGCACCCTGGTCGTCTTCCTGAGCGACAACGGTTACCTGCTGGGGCAACACGGGCGAGTCGAGAAGAATTGCTTTTACGAATCGTCTGTTCGCGTGCCGCTGATCCTCCGCTGGCCGGGTCACTTGCCGCAAAACAAGACGATCTTCGAGATGGTCGAACTCGTCGATCTCTTCCCGACGATTTGCAGCCTGCTCAAGGTTCCCCTGCCCCAGGGATTGCATGGCGCCGACCTGGTTCCCCTGATCGAGGGAAAGCCGGGGGCCAGAGGGCGGGACGTGGTATTCAGCGAGTACAACGAGAGCGAGGAAGCCATGGTCCGCTCCGACCAATTCAAGCTCATCGTCGGAACGGGCCGTCGCGAGCGCAAAGACCACCTTGAAACAGGGCGCCCGCTGACCGGTCCGTTCCAAGAGCTATTCGACCTGAAGCGCGATCCAGATGAGAGAATCAACGTGAGCGAAGAGCCGGAACTAGATCCGGTACGCAAAGAACTGCTTCACAAAATGTACCAACGCCTGGTCTCCACGTGGACCGACCCCGAGCCGATCCCCACCGGCCTATCCGAGCTGGAAACCATTCACTGGTGCTTGACACCGCGGGACAAGGCCACACCGCGAGATAAGTAGCCCCGGATATGCCCTGCGGAACCGCTCGAACCGGTCTGCATATCGTGGAGTGAGCCACCCGGCGCTGGGCTCACCCCACGATTCCCCACTGGTGACGCTTATGAATTCGCCTTGCCCATGAGTGTGTTCAAGATCATCATCTCGAGCTGTTCATACTGGCGGTTCTGCCGGAAGGTCTCGACCTTGGCGGTATCGACCGAGCGAACGACATCGAGCAGTCTGAGGAACATGGTCTTCGAGTGGGCCAGGTGGTACATCGATTCTTCGAAGACGGTGGTCCGCATGGCTTTCACGTCGAGGCCGACACACTCGCCATTCTGGCCATAGCCGTTCTTTTCGAGCGCCCAGATCTGGTTGAACGCCCGGCGCAGGTCGACCGAGCCGAAGACCTTGTCCTGATCATATTTCAGGCCGTTCTGGTCGTTCAGGTGAACACTCCAGAGCTTGCCATGGTAGAGCGCGAATGCCATATCGTCAGCCGGGTCCAGGCCGGCCAGGATCGAGTGTGCACTCTCGATCAACACGCCCGATCGTTCCGGGGCGCTGGTCTTGTAGGTGATCGCCATCATGTGGCCGACGGTGGGCAGGTAGGCCTGGTCCATGGGCTCGTTCGGCTTGGCTTCGCCGAGAACCCGGATGTCCTTGTCGTGCTCGAGGATGGTGTTCCAGGCATCGACAATGCGTGCGACGGCAGTCTTGGCGTCCTTGGCCTCGCGAATATAGGAACCTTCGCGAGCCAGCCAGAGGACGTAGTTCTTGCAACCGACTTCGCGGGCGATATCGACACACCGCTTGGCCCGGTCGAGCGCGTATTGCCGGTCAGAGGGATTGTTCGCCGTGAATGCCCCGTCAATCGTTCTTGGATCTTCCCAGAGCCGGGGAGCGATGATCTCGACAAAGAGCCCTTCGCCATCGAGGATCTTCTTGACCTCGGCCACGCCGCGCTGGGTACTGGGCCAATCGAGATCGGCCGGCACGATGTCGTCATCGTGAAACTGCACGGCGTCAAATCCCAATTCTTTATAGGCCCTTAGTTTACGGGCGTATTCCATCTCCTGACGAACGGCCGGACCAAACGGGTCGGAACCCGTGCTGATATTCCAGGGGCCGAAGGAGAAGCGGTAGGTCGTCTGGCTGTTCTGGCTGGTCGGTCTCATGAGCGGTCGATCTCCTGGAGTGGTCGGGCTGACCTTTTCCGCGGCGCTGGATGAAGGCAGGCGAGTGTTTGCGTAGCCTGCACGTCTCTCCCACTCTTAACTGACCAGAGCCGACGACTCAATGACTTTCCGGCTCACGGCCCGAGCAATCGCATCTTCGGGTGGAGGGCCGTTATCTGGTCACCGGGGGAACCGGTCGGAAACTCGAGTGCCTCGTTCCGCCTCCCCAACCTGCTCAATTCTGGTCGCCCCGGGGGACTTGAAACTCGACTCCCGTCTGCACCTGGTCTGGCGCGAGGGCCACGGTCTTGCTAGTTCCTCGGGGCGCACTGCGAGCGTCCAGCCAGAAGGGGGCGACCTGGACCCATTGATCGCCGGGCCGGACATATTTGAGCGTGAAGCTGCCGTCGGCCGTCGTGGTGGTCGTGGGGTCGTAGTAGCGGTTCTCGAGCCGGTCAGCGGCGCTGGCGCGAACCTCGCGGCCGGCGACCGGATGGCCAGCGGTGTCGGTCACGCGTCCCTTGACCGTCGCGGGGCGGGTCAGCTTGATTTCGACGTCGTGCCGCTCTTCACCGGGCTTCGTGCGGATGGGCGGCAGCACGCCGTTGGCCCACGTCCGCCACTCGCCGTAATTGCCGTCGTGGGCCACCAGATTGTAGTCGCGGGATCCGCTGGCGGGCAGGAGGACCGTGAACCGGCCCTCGCCGTCGGTCGCGACGCTGAACCGGGTGTCGCCTGTCAGCGAGTTCCCGGTTCCCGTAAGCGCGGGGGCAACCGTCGCGCCGGGGACGGGATGGCCATCGGGGTCAAGCACGCGTCCCTTGATCGTCACCCCACGCTCCATCGTGATCGTCACGGGTTCCATTCCCGGGCTGAGGTTGAAATCGAGATGATCGAAGTTCCGCTGCCAGCCTCCCAGCCTCTCGATTGTTGACCTTCGGTTCCCCTGGCTAACTGCCTGGTCTGACCACCACCGCGTGTAGCCGGGTGCCTCGACCTCGAAGTTGAACGGCCCGGGAAGCATGTCGGCGACGGTCACGATGCCATCCTCGCCGGATCGGCCCTCGATTCCCGGATGCTGCCAGTGCCAGAGCCGGACGCCGTCCACGGGCCGGCCCGTTCCGGCATCGACCGCCCTGGCGTGGAAGACCACCCCGGGCTGGAGCGGAATATCCAGGTGCTTGGCCTCGTCCGCGGTCAGGGGCGTGCTGGCGAGCCGGGCCGCGCCGACACCCGGTATCCGCACCTGGATGTCATAGACGTCTTCCTGAGCGTACATCCGATAGCGGCCCTCGGCATCAGTCGTGGCCTCGGTCCAGATCTCGGTGATCATGACGCCATCGGCCTGCTTGGGGCCGTTGTTGGCCCTGATCAGGGCGCCCTTGACCGGTTTGCCGTGAGGGTCGATGACCTTCCCTTCGAAGTAGGTCTTGTTGCCCATCACAACGATCCAGCCGGCGATTCCGGTGGGCTCGGTCAGGAAGAGCCGGGGCGTGTATCCCGATTTGCGGAACTGCACCTCGACCTTGCGGTCCTTGTCGAGCTTCTTGAGCCGGAAGAACCCCTGCGCGTCGGTCCTGGTCTCGTTACCGCGGTACCATGTCCAGGCATCAACCTCGACGCCCTCGATCGGCTTACCATCGGGATCGACCACGACGCCGGCGAGCTCGTTCGGTTGGACATTGGTCGGGCCGGAAACTCGAGGTGTCCTGGCGCCCAGCACCGGCAGCTTGACCGTCACGGTTCCACCTGGGCCCGGCACGACGGCGGCCTCGTGCTCCGAACCATCGGCCAGCCGGATCTGAAGCCTGGCAGCCGTGCCGATCGGGACCGTGTTGTTCGGACCAGGCGCAAGCTGAAACTCTCCGCGAGGGTCGGTGACCACCTCGGCCCCCGCGAATGCCCGGCACATCCCTCCCTGACAGACCCCGACGACCCTGGCCTTCACCACAGGTTGACCAGCGCTGTCCACGACCTGACCGCGAACGGTCACGGCGCTGGCAATCTCGATCGGCGGCACCTCGTAGCGTATCGCACGCTCGGGAATCGTCACGGTGCGGCTGGAGCCTTCCTGAGGCAGGCTTGTATAGCCGGTGGGGGGCCCCATCACGTAGAAATAGGTCTCGCCCGACGGCAGCCGGTAGTGATAGTGCCCCCTGGCATCGGTCGTTGCACTTCGAGTTCCCGCTCCGCTCTTGGGCCGATAGGGCCCGTAGACGCCGAGCTGAGCGCCCTGGACCGGTTGACCTGTTCCCTTGGCCACGACTGTTCCCTCGACCTCCACTCCCTTGATCAGCTCGATCAGGACCGCCTTCGACCAGCCCGACTTGAGCTCGACGTTCTCCGCGGCGCGGTACGTCCAGGGAACGTTCTCGCCGGGCTCGTCGATCATGATATTGATCGTCCCCTCGTTGAGGTCGTCGAGGACGAATCGGCCTTCGGCATCGGTGACGACCGTTGAGCCGAAGTTCGATTCATAGATCGGTCCATCCTCTCGGAGCCGACTTCCCTGGTAACTGACCTTGAGACCGGAGACGCTCACTCCCGCCAGTTTCGTGGTGACTCGCCCCTGGACCCGAGCGGCCGGGAAGGCGATCAGCCTGGCGGTGGAACCGGCCGGTGTCGGAACGAAGCCCATCGCTTCCATCATCGTGTCGTTCTGCTCCGCCCCACCCGGCCCCAGCCTGACGCGCATGTGGCGGCCATCGGCGGTCGTCACGGCAAGCCTGAGCCAGGCGTCGGGCGAGAGGCATCCAAACGCGAATTCCCCGTGGTCGTCAGTCCTGGTGACGAGCATTTGCTCGAGCGGGCTGCCCTCGAGCACTTCGCGCCTGTAATACGTGTACCCGGCACCCGTGATTCTGCCCCCCGCGGTCTTGTTCTCATAAGCATGGGCGCACATCTCGAGCTTGACAGCGGCTCCGGCCACCGGCTTGGCCGATTCGTCGACCAGAATTGCTTTGTGAGGTCCGGGTTTGCCCAGGTGGAGCGTGGTTTCGCGGAAGCTCCGTTCATCGCTGGTCGAGTGCATGGTTGCCGATACCGCCCAGCCTTCCTTGTAGGCGTAAACATGGACCAGAAACATGCCGGCTGGCGGCTGCCATGAGAAGCGACCTTCGTTGTCGGTCTTGAGGACATGGTGGTTGGGTCGGCCCGTCTCGATAAGGCCGACGACAACGGTCGCGCCGGCAATTGGCTTGTCGTCGGAGTCCTGGACCACTCCCTGGATCGCGCCGCTTGCGGTGCGGCCTGCTCAGGTTTCGGATCGGCTGATGGTGCGCTCCTGGCCCGCGGCTCCTGCCGGGGCTCGACGGCGGCGACACGCAGGCTCGCCACCCCGACACTTGCGGCCAGGAAGAGGGTCCCGAGAGCAATGAACCTTTGTCGTGAGGGTCGGTGAATCGGGCGCGACATGTCAACCTCCAGGAGACGCTGGATACGGGACGCAACAGTGCCTCGGTCAAGAAAAGGAAGCCAGCCGGGATGGAGCCCGCCCGGCGCAGGCAGGATGCGGCCAGGCAACCGTGCGAGATCGCAGAGCAAGCGGGCATAAACAATCGGGTCGGCCCCGAGATTTACCACGGCCTCATCGCAGAGCAGCTCGCGCTCGTAATCGAGTCTGCGCAGCAGCCAGAAGACGAGGGGGTGGAAGAAAAACGGCATGCGGAGCAGCTCGCCGAGGAGCTTGGCCACATCATCACGTCGAGCCAGGTGAGCCAGCTCGTGCAACAGGCTGGCCCTGCGATGCGACCGGGGCCAGTGTTCCCACTGCGGCGGGACGAGCACGAGAGGGCGGAAGCCGACCAGGGTCACCGGTGAGGCCACTGCGGGGTGCATTGCCAGGTGCAAGCGCCGGGTCAGCCCCAGCGCGGCGCGGCAATCGGCCAGGAGCTGTTCTGAGGCCGCGTCGACCGCCACTGCTTCCTTTCGAAGCTTCGTCAGCAAGAGTCGGCCACCGATCAACTGAACCATGAGCAGCGTCACAATCAACGTCCACGAGCCAGCGATGAGCCAGGCACCAATGCGCCACCCGCCGATTGCCTTGATCCGATCGCCGAGAGCAGGCGCGGTCACGGCAGGTCTGGGGGCACTTGCCGGGTCGGATACGATGCCGCTCGGTATGATGAGCGGCCGCGGGGGCAGGCCGGGAGGGTCCGATCGATCCGGGTCGGACCTGGGGGCGGCCGGAATGACACTCAAGTCAGCGGACTCGGCAGGCTCGATCGAGCGGATCGGTGCCGGCCACGAGATCGGCACCCATCCCCATCGGGGCACGACCGGCAGCAGAATTCCGGCGGCCAGGGCGACGAGGCAGAGGGTGTGCCGGGTGCCGGCGAGCCGTGGCGGCCTCAAGGAAAACCAGAGAGCCAGGGCGACGAGCACCAGCCCCCAGCGAATCGACCAGTCTGCCAGCAAGACAAGCAGAGAAACGACGTAGCGATCGGTGGCCTCGATCATGGCTTCCTCCTCCGTCGGTGCGCTGGATCCGTTGGATTCGTGGACTCCTCCTCGGGAGATTCTCCGCTGGCCCGGGCCGCCAGCCTGGCCTCAATGGCGCGGAGCTGGTCCGGGTCGACCTGCCGGGCATCGACGAGACCCAGGATCAACTGCTCGGCCGAGCCGTGGAAGAACCGCGTCAGGAAGTCGGAAAGCAGGCTGCCGGTCGCCTCCTGCCGCGAGACCGAGGGACAAAAACGGTGAGTGAGCCCTTCTTTCCGAGCCTCGACCAGACCTGCTTTCTGCATATTCTGAAGCAGCCCGAGCACCGTCGTGTAGGGCTGCCGGTCGCCGCCCGGGAGTTTCTCCATCAGCTCGCGAACCGTAAGCGGTCCCCGCTCCCACAAGACTCGCAGCACCGCAAATTGCCGCTCGGTGATCGCCAGCGCCTTCCGCCCCGCCATCGTTTCTCTCCTCCGATCAATCCCTACCTATCCTTGCATACGCATTGTATCGTAGGACGGGTGTCGCGACAAGACGATTCACGCGGTTGGCATGGATTGTCACAACTGCTTGACCATTCGCCTTGTGCAGACGATAAGAGGAGGGCTTGGTAGAATTCGACTGCGTACGGAAGCCGTTCCGAAGCAAGAAGCGCAAGGGTAACGAGCACAAGATTACAGGAAGGCATAGGACCGACTCCAATAATGCGGCTCTGGCACTTTGTCGTCTTCATCCTGGTTCTCAGCATTCTGCTGGCCATCATTCGGGATACGGTGGGCAGGATTGCTCTGATTGTTTTCGTCACGGCACTGGGCGAGGTGGTCCTGGGCACCACGGCCGTGATGGCGCTCTTTCAGACCATCGGCGCGATTGGCATGGCCCGAGGCCTTTTCGAGCACGGACAGGCTCTGGCCGCGACCACACTGGTACTGATAGTCGCCACAGCGATCATGTCGATGTGGCTCTTCGTCGGAGCCTGGTTAATCCGGGCTGTCTTACCCTGAACCAACCAAGCGGACCTGCAAGGTCGGCCGTCCGAGGAAAGTCGTCGGCCGCCGATTTTCTGGTTCTTGTTCATGACAGGTACAAGCGATGGCACTTTCAGATTATGTACCTCAGAAGTATCCGCATGAATGGCTGCCCGAGACTGTCGAACTCAAGAGCTGGGAGCAGATCGAGCCGTGGTACCAGAAGCTCCTGGCGATGCCCATCGGCTCGGTCGCGGATCTGGAAAAGTGGCTGGTGGCGGCCGGTGAGCTGAACGCGGCGGTGGGACAGGAAGGCGTCGAACGCTACGTCGCCATGACCTGCCAGACCGACGACCCGGCGCGTGAGGCGGCCTACCTCAGCTTCATCCGTGATATCGAGCCCCAGCTCAAGCCGATCCAGAATGAGGTTCGCAATCGTTACCTTGATTCCCCGTATCGCGAGCAGCTCGATGCCAGCCGTTACGCCGTATTCAATCGAGCCCTGGAGAACCGCCGCGATCTCTTCCGCGAGGCCAACATTCCTCGCGAGACCCAACTGGCCGAACTCGAGCAGCAGTATCAAAAAACCCTGGGAGCGATGACTGTCCAGTTCCAAGGGAAAGAGCGGACCCTGGCCCAGATGGCACCGTTTCTGGAACAGACCGATCGCAGCGTTCGCCAGAGCGCCTGGGAGCTTTCGGCCAGCCGGCGGCTCCAGGACAAAGACGCACTCGACGACCTGTTTGACCAGATGATGGCCCTGAGAATCGAGGTGGCCAGGGAAGCCGGGTTCTCGAGCTATGTCGATTTCGCATATCGCCAGCGCGAGCGATTCGACTACGGGATCGAGGACGCCTATAAGTTTCACTCCGCGGTCGAGCACGTCGTGGTGCCGCTGGCGCGGAAGATTCAGCAGGAGCACAGCAAGACACTCGGCCTGACATCGTTGCGCCCCTGGGACACGGCCGTCGATCCGCTGGGCCGTCCGCCACTCAAGCCCTTTGATGACGTTGCCCGGCTGGCCGAGGGCGCCGAGACAATCTTCCGCGAGGTCGATCCCGAGCTCGGAGCACAGTTTGCCTTTTTACGAACCCAGCGGTTGCTCGATCTGGCCAATCGCAAGGGCAAGGCACCTGGCGGGTATCAGACGACCTTCGAGGAAGACCGTCTGCCGTTCATTTTCATGAATGCCGTTGGCCTGGACGGCGACGTGAGGACCCTGCTGCACGAGGGAGGACACGCCTTCCATACCCTGGCCAGCCGCGGCGAGACACTCGCCGCGTACCGGGAAAGTCCGCTCGAATTTTGCGAGGTGGCGTCGATGACGATGGAACTCTTCGGGGCCGGCAACCTCGATCCGTTTTACGGACAGGCCGAGGCCGATCGCTCCAATCGCAAGCTGCTGGAGGGGATCGTGCTGATTCTTCCGTGGATCGCCACCGTCGATGCGTTCCAGCACTGGATCTACACTCATCCAGGCCACACGCGAGACGATCGGAGAACGGCATGGCGGTCGCTCATCGACCGGTTCGGCGGAATCGTCGACTGGTCGGGATATGAGGAAGCGCGCGACCATTCCTGGCATCGCCAGTTGCATATCTTCCTGTATCCGTTCTATTACATTGAATACGGAATCGCGCAACTGGGTGCCTTGCAGCTCTGGCGGCGGGGGCTGACCGACCGCGCGGGGGCTGTCGCCGACTACCGTCGGGCGCGTCGCGCTGGGCGGTTCGCGCCCGCTCCCGGAGCTGTTCGCCGCGGCGGGTACCCGCTTCGGCTTCGACGAGGAACTGATCGCCCCGCTGATGACCACAATCGGCCAGGAGCTGGAACGGCTGGCGCCCTGAGTCGGCAAATGACCACCGTCGATCCAGGGCTCGGCCCGTTGCACACGCCGAGCTGCTGAGGATTCTGATTATCGAGATCCGCGCGTCAAAGCCGGGCGTGGACCAGCGTGGCTCGTCGGCAATCTGGTGGCGGCATGCGCACGGTCGCGATAAACTGTGTTGCCTTGGCAAGGGGGCGCAGAGGTTCCTTGCCTTCGACGCCGGGGCGAAAACTTACCAGCCTGGCCGTTTCATAAGGCCGCCAAGAAAATCGCCAACTGGTCTCATTCCTGAGCCTGTCTCCGGCTCTCTACTCTGAATTCTCGATCACTATAAAAAAACAAAGCGATGCCCAAGTACACCATCGGAATTCCGACGTTCAACAGGTGCAATCTTCTGCCCAGTGCCCTGAAAGCGGCGGTGCGCCAGTCGTACCCCGACCACGAGATCCTGGTCTGCGATAATGCCTCGACCGACCGCACGCGCGAGGTCGTTCAATCGTTTGGGGATCGCGTTCGATATCACTGCAATGCGACCAACATCGGCATGTGGCCGAACTTCGCCAAGGCGGTTGAACTGGCCCAGGGCGAATATTTTAGCTGGCTTCAGGACGATGACCTGATTCATGTAGATTTTGTCCGTCGTGCCCTGGAATCGTTCGAGAAAGCCCCGGACATCGTTTTCTATTCGGGATTCGGCTTCCACGACCATTCGCCGACCTCGGTCCACTGGGCACCGATCATCGGGCCGATGTTCGATGTCGACTGGATGGGCGGCGAAGTCAAGGTCATGGACGGCTTCGCCGCGGCTCCGCTGCTGCACATCATCAATATCGCCACCTTCCCCATGGTGGCTTTCCGGACCGACGTACTGCGACGGGCGGTTCGTCATGTCTTGCTCGATTGTGAGCTCTTCAATGAGAACATGGTCATGGCGTCCGTTCTGGGCGAAGGGCGGATCGCCATCGATCCCTGGATCTCCGCCTTCCACCTGGCACATGAGAAACAAGCAAGCCGTATCATGGAGCGCGATCAGGACGAGCAGCGCAGGCAATGGCGGCTGCTGGCGGGGTTTTTCGAGGGCTTTCTGCCGCAGCTTCCCGGGAGCTGGCAGCAGGCGTTCAAGGAAGCGGTCAGCGGGATTTCCGTTCCGAATCGCGTGCATTTGCTTAACTGGGCCACGACTTGCGCGGGTGACTGGGGAACCGTTCCCGCGACTTCGCGTGCCCTGCGCGATCTGATCCTGGAAACCATTCCGCCCGACCAGAGACACCTGGTCCCGTCCTGGGTTACCGCCGAATGGACCCCGCTCACGCGAATGAAGCTGAAGATCAAGAAGGTGACGCCGCCCGTGATTCAGAGGATCATCAAGGCGGCACGGGGCTGAAGCGGAACATCGTCACTCGCCCGGGAAATCGCTCACTTGTTGATCGCGCTGAGAATTCTTTGCCAGTAATTTTGCCGTTCCCGCTGCAGCTCCGAGATCCGCTGCGTCAATTGAGAATGGAGCTCCGCGGGGCTGAGCCCAGGCAAATCGGATTTCGCGGCTTTCCTGGTCGGATCGTTGCTTGTCGTTTTCTGGCTATCGGCTCTTGAGCTGGCGGACTTATCGAGCGGCTGAGCCGGAGAACTCTCCCGAGGTGGAGCATCGTTGGTTTTGTTCACGGTTCCGGCTTGCGTCGCGCCGTTACGCTTCGAAGATCGGGACTTGTCGCCCTTTCGCATGGAGGGATCGATACCCGGTGAGCGGCCGTCCTGCCCTTCGGCCTGCAATAATCGCTGTTGCAGGACATTCAACTTCCTGGTCAGCTTCTCCACCCTGTCCAGTTCATCGCGGATCGCGACACGATGTTCCCGATGCATTGCCATGAACATCTGCACCATAAGAATCATGTCTTTATGAAAGGACTCCATCATCTGCATCTGCTGCTGCCACATGGCAATCTGGGAAGCGGGCAACCCGCCTCGTTCCCATTCCTGCGGTTTTTCGAGAGGCAGCAGATCGGGCGTCAACGCGGCCGTTTTTTTCGCGATGCGGGCTGGAATTGCCGGGGGACTGGTGGATCGAACGGCGAGTGATGTTCCCACGGGGCCGCTCAGACCCGACGGCTGCGAATCATGAGCGTTGGAGCCAGCTTCAAGGGGCACATCCCGGCGGCTGATTCCTTCTGGAACGGTTTCGTAGCGCAGGATGCTGGTGAACTGGCCGATTCGCACGGTGTCGCCGTCCTCGACCCAGGCCCACCTTACCTTCACTCCATTGACATAGACCCCGTCTCGTGACTGGAGATCGGTGATCCATACGCCTTTCGGCGTGCGCACGAGCGCGGCGTGGAATCGCGACACGCTGGAATCACGAAGGATTAGCTGGCATGACTCGAAGCGGCCGATCAGAGCCAGGCGGCCGTCAATGCGCCACAGCTCGTCCCGATTGCCGACGCGAACAGGCAGCTCCAGTCCCGCGCGGGGAAGTGAACTCGCGTTTGCCAGATCGTTGTCGTCGCAATTCAAGGGGTCCGGCGAGACTCTGACCGGATTCTCGGGCACATCGGCACCAACCCGGCGGATCGCATAGGGACCGATGCGCAACGTGCCTCCGGGATCAAGCCATCCGTTCATCCGCGGTTCCGGTATGCCGTCCCAGCGAAGCCGGGTCCGGCTGTCCAGATCGATGCAGAAAACTCGTCCGTCGATCACATGGAGGAAAGCGTGACGCCGGCTGACCTCCGCATTATGGAAAACCAGATCAAACTGGGGATCCCGGCCAATGAGCGCAAATGGACACTCGAGCTGGTACGTAACCGCTCCCCCCATGGCACGGCCGGCATCCTGGCATTCCAGCGCCAGGGGAGCACGCAGGCCGCAAGCATCACGGAAAATCTCGAGCGCGGACTCGGGCATGGCCTGGAACAATCTTCAGAATAATCAAGATGCCGAAACACTCATCCAGGCCAAGGTTCAGCCCGGACAATTTTTACAGGAACACGCATTGTACCAAACTTCGGGGGCTGCGGTATCCTGACAAGCTGGCAGCACCCTGCGTGGTCAGACTCTCTTGGTCTGTTTTCAGCCTCCGGTTTGACCAGACACCTCTTGCGGAGTACCATCCCCAGAATAGGAACTCGTTCAGGGTTGGCGAAAGGCCGCCCCCCTGATCTGACTCGCTCTGGCTTCTTGCGACGAAAGGGGTCTTGTCCCATGCCTCTTTTTGAGGTCGAAACCACGTCTCATATCATGATTGCATGCGCCGACGATGTCGACGCCGCGCGATCATTTGCGGTCACGAATTATCCGGCGGAAGAAATTCTCCACGTGATCCACCGTCCTCGCGACGCCTGGGTGATTTCCAAGAAGCTGCTGGGAATTCAGATCGATTCCGATCCCTGCCAGATCGCACGCGATTGCCTGGCCCGTGCGGCTGGGGACAAGCTTCACGCTGTAAGACTGTACATGCAGGCGACGGGCACCGATCTCGAAGGGGCCCGGAGGGCCGTCGAGTCGAACATGTCGCGCGGCTGGTGAGTTTGTGATCTCCCACCTGAGCCGGGCCGCGGCGTTGATCCCTGTCGCGGCCTCGCTCTACCATTTCTGATCGCTTCTGTTTGCACACCGGCCGGAACGCGGGCTGCCGCGGCAGCGGAACTCACGCATTCCGGAAGTGACCCCGCACGGGGATTTCCGCCGCCGAGATGGGGTGAGTTTCCGAGAGTTTGGCGGGGCAGGTCGCCCGGCTCGCCGCCATCATCTCGCCGTTGCCCTTCCGCTCGTGTACGATACAACCAGACAAGCAAAAACAGGGAACGAGATGGTGCCCTGCGCCAGTCCGATCCCGGGTCCGTCCCATTTCTAGACAAGTGAAGGAGTGAAGTCATGCCTCGGGTCGTCTCGCTGATCCTGGGCGGAGGGCGGGGCACACGTCTATTTCCGCTGACCAGGTCGCGCAGCAAGCCAGCCGTGCCAATCGCGGGGAAGTATCGACTGATCGATATTCCCGTCTCGAATTGTATCCACTCCGGTCTGAACCGCATCTTTGTTCTGACGCAGTTCAACTCGGTTAGCTTGCATAGACACATTTACAATACTTATAAGTTCGATCCATTCTCCGGAGGTTTCGTGGAGATCCTGGCCGCGCAGCAGACGATGCAGCACGAGTCATGGTACCAGGGCACCGCCGATGCCGTGCGCCGGAATATCCCCTATTTCACCGAAAAAACCTATGATTATGTCCTGATTCTTTCTGGTGATCAGCTTTACCGGATGAATTTTCAGGAAATGCTCCGAACTCACGTCGAGAACAAGGCGGTTGTCACCATTGCCGCATTGCCCGTGGCGGAAGCCGAGGCGCGGTCCTGCGGCATCATGAGAATACAGGCGGACGGCAAGGTCATCGACTTCGTGGAGAAGCCCAAGACCCAGGAGAAGCTGAACAGCGTCAGGACCGATACGGCCTGGCTGGAAAAGCTGGGACTGAAGGCCAGTGGCCGCCCCTACCTGGCCAGCATGGGCATTTACCTGTTCAACGCCAAGGCCCTGATCGATTTGCTCGAATCCAGTGACGCCACTGACTTCGGGCACGAGATTCTGCCCCAGACGATCGCCAATCAGCGGGTCCAGGCTCACCTGTTCGACGGTTACTGGGAAGACATCGGAACCGTCGGCGCCTTTCATCAGGCCAACATTGACTTGACGCATGATGTCCCGTCGTTCGATTTCACGTTCGGCGAGCAACCGATCTTCACACGCCCGCGCTACCTGCCGTGCTCGCGGCTGGGCGGCGCCACGGTCAAGAACAGTCTGATCTGCGACGGCTGCATCATCGGCCGTGGCGTGGTGATCGAGAACTCGGTCATCGGTGTGCGTTCCATCATCGGCGAGAACACGACGATTCGCGATTCGTACCTGATGGGCATCGATTATTACGAGCAAGCCTTTCAACTTGCCGAGAATCAAAGGCTGGGCAGGCCCGGCGTGGGCATCGGTGCCGGCTCGGTGGTCGAACGGGCCATCATCGATAAGAATGTCCGCATCGGCCGAAATGTCAGGGTGCTCAACGACACCGGAATCGTGGACTCGGAAGAGGTCAGTACACACGTCATCCGCGACGGCGTCACAGTGATCCCCAAGGGGGCCATCCTCCGCGACGGCATGGTACTTTGAATACCTGGTCCATAAGAACTCGAGCCAATCTGGAGACACGATTTTCATGAGCGACCGAGCCATTCGCGTCAAGGAATTGCGCAAGCAATACCCGGGCCGCGATGGCCCGGTTCACGCCGTCAACGGAATCGACCTGGAAATCGCGGTGGGTGAATGTTTTGGCCTGCTCGGTCCCAACGGCGCCGGCAAGACCACGACCGTAGAGATCCTCGAAGGACTGAATCCGCCAACCTCGGGGGAGGTCGAGGTTCTGGGTTTGCACTGGGCGACCGAGGAGACCGCCATCCGCGAACGCATCGGCGTGACGCTCCAGGAAACCCGCTTCCCGGACAAGGAGACCGTCCGCGAATTGCTCACCGTTTTTCGAAGTTTCTACCGAGCGGGCCTGCCCGTGGACGATGCCATTTCTCGGGTATCGTTGGAGTCCAAAGCCAACTCGCTGATCGAGCAACTTTCCGGCGGTCAGCAGCAGCGGCTGGCTGTCGCGATCGCCCTGGTCGGCGATCCGGAAGTGCTCTTTCTCGACGAGCCGACAACCGGCCTCGACCCCCAGTCACGCCGCCAGCTCTGGGATGTCATCAGAGATCTTCGGGACCGCGATCGCACCGTTCTGCTGACCACCCACTACATGGACGAGGCCGAGCGGCTCTGCGATCGCGTCGCCATCATCGATCAGGGCAAGATCATCGCACTGGGCTCGCCGCGCGAGCTAATCGCCCGACTGGGCGGCGACCATATCGTCGAGTTCGCGCTCGACGGCGACGGAGCGGCGCTCGAGCCATCGGTTTTCTCGAGTCTGGACTCGGTTCTCACGGCCCGAGCCGAGAATGAAGGCTATGCTCTGACTGTCTCTGAGCCGCATCGGGCTATCCCCGCCCTGCTCGATTATCTCGACGGCCTGAACCGGCCGCTGGCCCGACTGACGACCCGCCACGTCAGTCTTGAGGATGTTTTTGTGTCGCTCACCGGCCGCCATCTGCGCGACGACACGGTCGAAGAGCCGCGCGGCTTCGGCCTGGGCGGCAGACGCCGCAGGAACCGGGCGCGCCCGCCGTCCTGACCAACCCGCTTTCAGACGAATTTCCCGGGCAGAGACGGTTGTTCCATCCTCATGACATCGAGAGCCAATCATGTTTCGCAATTCGCCTTTCTTCCAGCTTTATCGCGCCCGCCTCCGCGAATTCTGGAGGCAGCCAGCCCGGATCTTCTGGGTGTACGGATTCCCCACGGTGCTGGCCGTTGTGCTCGGCTATGCCTTTCAGAACCGCCCCCCTGCACCGATCCAGGTCGATCTGGTCGAGGGCCCCTTCTCCGCGCCGATCGAGCAGGCGATCAGCAAGCATAACGACCGGCTTGCGGCGGCGAACAAATCTCCGGGAGACCTCAGGATTGCGATCCAGCCGCCGATCGCGCTCGAGATTGGCCCACAGCCCAAGACCGACGATCGCCTGAACACCGGCAAGACTGTGTTGGAGATCATGCCGACGGACAAGGACTCCTGGTCCTATCGGTATGACCCCACACGGCCGGAGGCGACCGCCGCCCGGCAGGTGATCGACGACGTCCTCCAAGAAGCCGCCGGCCGGGTCGATCCTCTCCATCCCGAGGACATTCAGGTCACCAAGCCGGGAACACGGTACATCGACCGGCTGATCCCGGGCCTCATCGGCGTGAACGCCATGGGCGGTGGACTCTGGGGAATCGGGTTTTTTCTGGTCAATCTGCGAATCGGCAAGCTGCTCAAGTGCTTCATCGCGACCCCTATGCCCAGACGCGACTTCCTGGGTGCGATTCTGGCGTCACGCTTGACCTTCCTGATTCCCGATGTCTCCATCCTGCTGTTGCTGGGAGTGCTCGCTTTCAAGATGCCGATTCGCGGCAATCTGCTGGTCTTCTTTCTTATCGACGTCCTGGGGGCCCTGGCGTTCGCCGGCATCGGCCTGCTGGTCGCCAGCCGGGCCACCACGACCGAGACCGTCAGCGGGCTCATGAATCTGGTGATGCTGCCGATGTACCTGCTCTCCGGAGTCTTCTTCGCCACCGAGAATTTCGGCAAGAGCGCCCAGCCGTTCATCCAGGCACTCCCCTTGACCCAGCTCGTGAATGCGCTCCGGCTGGTCGTTCTCGAGGGAGCAGGACTGTTCCATCACGACATTCTCAAGGCAATCGCGATCCTTGGGGCGTGGGCCGTCGGGTCTTTTTATCTGGCCCTCCGGATCTTCCGCTGGAACTGAGACCGCAGACTTGGTCGCCTGCCGGAATTCCGGCTGCCGCAGGATCACCCCAAGATCTCTCACACGACCTTTCCGTACAATCCAGCCCTTGAGCGGCGGCACCTCCACTTCGCTGAGCAAGTGGCCGAGAAACGTCGCCTTCGCCAGGACTTCGAGATCAAGGAACGAGGAGCCGGACTGGAGCGGGATGGCCGCAAGCTTTTCCGCGCGGTGAAGCCGGCAGGGTGAGTGGAGATCAAGAACGGGAACCGCGAAGATCAGACGACGCGCCAGAGAGCCAATCCGACGGATGATTCCGCGCAAGGTACCAACAGGCCGCTTGCCGATGGCGTGATCACACCGGTCAATCGCTTGGAGCAGCGGTTCAAGCTGCGCTGGTGTCCATGGCTCTTGTGCCGTGGTGATCAGCACGAGGGGATGAGGGGAACCCTCAATCGCTTCCCGCACCACCTTGTTGAGATTCGGTTGGCGATCATCAGGAGTGACGGTGCGCAGCGTGACCTGGCGCCCGACCTTGTCGCACCAGGCAACGATCGGCCCCATGATCCGCTCGGGGAAATCCACCGCCGGGTTCGTCAGCAAGAGGATTTCGATTCCCGCCCCTGGGAGCGGGGTGCGGCGAAGGTGAACGTCATAGGGATGCTCATCGCCGGGCGTCTCTGCCACGCTCATTCAGCCTCCCAGCACCGGCTCGGCCGTAGGCGTGGCATTTGCACTGTGCGCCAGCCATTTCTGAACGGCCGCTTCATAAGCCCGATGAAGCCGCAACGCCACCGGCCCCGGTTTGCCCGTGCCAATCGGCTCTCCATCAAGCCTGACCACGGGCAGGACCTCGGTCGTGGTCGCAACAAGAATCAATTCGTCGGCAGCCTTGAGCTCGTCCAGGGTCACGTGCGCGTTCGCAAACGGGATATCCAGCGCGTTGATCAATCGAAGAACGAGCTGGCGTGTCATGCCGGGCAAGATCTCATGCCCCTCCGGAGTGCCCTCGAGACGCCCTTGCCGGACCCAGAGCAAGGACGTGTGTGTCGCCTCGGTCACAAAGCCTTGAGCGTCGATGAGGACGGCTTCGTAGGCACCAGCGCGGCGCGCTGATTCGATTGCCAGGACGTTGGCCAGCAAGTTGGTCGATTTAATGTCGCACCGCTTCCACCGCAAGTCGGGATGGCTGATCATCGGCACTCCCAGCAGGCGAAGCCGCGCGGTTGGCTCATCGTCGTAAGGCCGGACGATGATCACCTCGGTGGGCGAAACGGGCGGATGAGGGAACGGATGCGCCCGGGGTGCCACGCCGCGAGTGATCTGAATGTAAAGCGTGCCCTCCTTGATCGCGCTGGCCGCGATCGTCTTGTGGGCGCGCTCCATCAACCGCTCCAGATCGTGCTCAGCAAAATCCAGCTCAGCGAGGCTTCGTTTCAACCGCGCCAGGTGCTCGACCTCCAGCCAGCACCGGCCCTGGTACATCCGGAAGACCTCGTAGACCGAGTCGCCGAAGACGAAGCCACGGTCCCAGACCGAGACCTTGGCTTCCTCCACCGGCATGATTTCTCCGTTCAAGCACGCCAGAACCTGCATCGCAGACGGTCCTTTCGGGACAAGGCCAGTTCACCTGATGCGGCCGTGTACCGCCAGGATAATCGGCCTGACAGCCGCGGAGCAATGCCGCCCCAGGAACCGAGCGCGACGGATCGATCGCGGCCGTCATGCCGAGATCACGCCAGTTCAGCCTTTGCCGGCACCTTCGACACGGCACTGGCTTCGACCGCATCCTTCCTCCACGGTCGACCGGCCAGGCGGTCGAAATGGGCCAGAGCATAGCGCCTCACGAACCACCCGCCCAGCGACGGGGTGATGATGCCGATCAGACAAGTCGCGACAACCCGTAGCGAGCCCTCTCCGGTTTCAATGCCGATCCAGTGCAGGTGAGGGACGGCCGAATAATGAATGGCGTTTCTCAGATCTCGGTAAGAAAGCTCGGCGAGCCAGAGGACAAATGGCGAACTCAACGAGCCGAAAAGTACCGAACTGATACGCGCCGGCAGAAAGAAAGGGAACAAAGCCGTTACGATCAAGAGATAGGCGAAGGCTATGCCGTGAATTGAAGCGACCTCGGCGACTGTTGCCTTGATCGCACAAAGCAGACCCCAGCCGATCATGAGCCGGGTCCAGGAGAACAGGATCAGCAGGCTGAGCACGTATCCGAGCGGATGGATTGCCCCGGCGATCAGTCCGAGCGTCCAGAGCACAACCATTGTTCCGAGGACCAACCGGATTCTCCAGAACGATGCCAGCGTCTTCGCGCGGAGGATTTCAGGCGCGGAGAGCGGCGTGGCGAGGAGACTGGTCCAGGTCTCGCGTGACCGCTCGGCAATAATTGCATCGGCGCCCAAACCGGCTGCGCCGGCGATGATGAATAAAGAGAAAGACACTGTGATGAATCGAAGGAAGATATTGAAATCGATTCTCGACTGATCAATCGCCAGGCCGGTGGCCGAGTTCGAGAAAAACCGCACGAACAGGTTGAACTCGGGCCGCTCGCCACTGGTCAAGCCCGACGCGTAACCATGACTCCAAACCTCGCGTAGTGCTGGTACACCGAAAAACCACGTCGGGTAGGCAATCGCCGCCGCGATGCCGCAGTAGATAGCTACGTCGAAAAGTCTTGCCAGCCCCCGCGTACGATTGGTGTATCGCTCTCTCCAGAAGATAGGATCATCGTCGACAGGCGGTCGTGCCCGCAATCGCCAGGAAGCGTTGATCCTGTGTCGAAGAGGATCGTTAGCCACCCCCTCTGCCAAAACCCGGTAACCGGGTCGTAACTGGACGATCGCCCCGATCAGGCAAATCGCGGCGCCGACGGCCTGGACCCCGCACATCAACACAACAGAGTCGATCAATGCCTGTATGGTTGCCATGCTCGGCCACTTGATCAATAGGCTTGCCGGGCTGCTGGCAAAAACCCATGCATTCGCGACGTGCGCAGCCAGTTCGGCAAGTGCACACCAAGTCGAGGGAAAAGGTGGGTGACGAAGAACGGCCCGCTAAACCACACAATAAAGCTCAGGAATGCTCGCCCCACGGCACGGCGGCTGTCCGGAGCCGTGGCCGAGAACCACATTGAGAACGCCGCCAGAAAGAATCCCGTCGAGACGAGGCCAGCATAGCCCGTGAGGATGAGCCAGCCGTTCACGCCACCTAACCGGTTCAGCAAGAGCATGATCGGCAGCCCCGTCGCCAGGGTGAGCAGAAACACGAGCAAGTGCGCCGCCAGCTTGCCGACGACGATTTCCGCGCTGCTCAAACGGGTGGCCAGCAGAAAACCCAGAGTCCGACGGTCCTTCTCAATCGCGATACACTTCGCGGTCTGACCCATCACCGCAATCAACACAAAAACATGCAATCCGAAGGCAATAAAAAAAGAACGTTCTCCGACCAAAGTCATCAAGCGGTTCGTGACCTGCTCCCCTGACCAGTAATACCAGGCCGTGAAGGTTGCCAGCACGCTGAGCAGCAACGTTGCCGCGAAGATCGACCGGCCGGCGTGTTCCCCTCTTTTACGCGCCAGGGCGACGAGCTCACGCTGGAGTACTGGTAGAATGGTCATCCTGCCACCACGACTCATCACGCCAAGAAGATCCGAATCTGAATCTCTGACTCTTGTCATTGGTTGCAGGGGATCTTAGCCGATGCATGGTTGTGGCGGAAGGGAGTTGTGGCCTGGCGGGAGGACTTATCCGCGAACTCGGCAGGAAGGACAGCACCGATCATGGCAACCGATTGCGGGCGCGTGACCGAGGCCCAAGGCACGATCAATCTAGCCTGAACGCCGCGCATCAAAAAATCCTGCTCTCCCGGCGAGGAGGAGAGCAGGATTGTCTTTACCATCACGTCGATCGATTCCGATCAGCTTCCTCCGGAGGTGGTGTTGATCGAGTTACTGATCGGGTTGATGTCCGGAATCGTCTGAATTCCCGAGTTCACCGAATCATAGCCCTGATCGGTGAAGACAACCGAGTAGGCTCCGTAGCCGGCAGACGCCCCGGTGCGCGTCAGGGTCAGCGTCCACGAGTTTTGGATCTCTCCCGTGGTACCCGCGGAAACGGTCCCCACCGTGAAGTAAGCCGGGTTGGGATACTGAATATCAAGCTTTGTGATGTCCGTGCTGTACTCCCCGTACTGGGCCAGGTAGCGCTCCTGGGACGAACGGACGGCCGAAAGGTACGAGAATGCTTCAGCGGCCTTCGAGCGCTCAACCGACTTGAGGAATCGCGGCACGCCAAAGGCGGCCAGAACGCCGATGATGACGATCACGACCGCAAGTTCAACGAGGGTGAAGCCTTTGCGAGGCTTCGATTTGGAGACGAATCGGAACATACTGTTGACTCCCGACAAAACAAAGTGTTGCGAATCCGGCGAATCGGCGAAAGACGGGTTTCCCTTCCTGGTCCTGGGCAATACCTGTCGAGTCGTTAGCGGTCAATCAAGCTGGATCGTCATGAACGGCTCATCAAAAGTTTTTCTTACATCCGTTGATGCTAATTCCTGGGTCGACGATCGCATGGGGCCCCTTGCTCCCGAGGCCAAGACACACGCGTTGGGAGGCCCTGACTCGGCTTCGATGGGATCCCAGAGAGCAGAGAAATCCTGCAGCGCCCCATACCTTTCAGGCAGAGGCGTCGCCGCCCCGGCGCACCACTCGCCGGAGACAAAAGAACTCTAGGACAGATTTCCAAGCCGGGCCGGAGATCGGCTGCTTTGCGGCATTTTGGAGTCGTGTGGTGATATCGGCGCGGCAAAACCTTGCCGACTGGGTCTTCTCGGGAATCGTGGCGCCAGGCCAGGTGCTTGAAACATGAGAGGCCGCTTCGCGGTGAAGCGGCCTCCGGGCCAAAAGATCGCGGGGTCGCCAGGATGACGCGAAATCAGCGTTCGCCCAGTGCCACTCCCGGCTGTTTCTGGGAGAGCAGCTTCTCGAACTGCCGCTCCACTTCCGAGGCAGTTCGTAGATTACGATTGACGACTTTGCCCTGACTGTCGATCAGAAACATCGTGGGCAGCGAGATGATGCCGTACTCGGTCGCCAGCCGGCTATCGATGCCGCCCGGCTCGAAGATTTGCGGCCAGGCCATCGGCTGCTCCTTGAGGTAAGCCTCGAGATCGGCTCGCTCGTTATCCAGGCTGACCCCGATCATCTCCAATCCCTTGCCCTGGTACTTGCCGTGCAACTTCACCATGTCGGGTAGCTCGCGACGGACCGACTGCCCGCCCCAGGAGGCCCAGAAAATCACCAGGACCGACTTTCCGTGAAGCTGTGACGTGTCCACTGTTTCGCCCTGCAAGCTCGTGCCTTTGAGCGCAATCGGCTTGCCCGTAAGGTCAAGCCGGCGCAGGGCTCCGGCGGCCTTCTTGCCGGCCGGAGTGTCCGGGAAACTCTCGACGAGCTTGGCATAATCCTGCCGTGCCTTGTCTTCCTCGGCGTTGAACTCGTTGGAGCTGCCAAGCTGCAACCAGACCTCCGGGGCCTCATCCGCCTTGCCGAACTTGGTCAGGAACTCCTCCAGTTCGGCCATCCACTTCTTCTGGTTGGCCAGAAAATTCGCGCCCGGCTCCTCGTTCCGCATCACAAAGTCGGCGCCAATCAAGCGGTAGGCCGCGTACGAGGAGAGCTTGCTCCCCTCCTCAATCATTCCTTCAAGAACTTGCCGCCCCTTCGGATAGGAGCCGGTCTGGTAGGCCGCGATCACGCTGTCGACCGCTTGCTTCCTGTAGTTGACCTGGTCTTCCGGGTCCTTGGCCACCTTGACAATCGCGTAGAGCAAGGGAACCCGACCGTAGTGAAACCGGGCAAGGTCTTTCTTGTCGCCGCTCGCCTGGAGCTTGGAGTTGGCATTGTCGTAGTCTGCCAGGGCCTTGATACTCTTTTCCAGCACCTCATCGCGCTGGGGGCCGGGACCGGCGACATCGTAAATGGCGGAGCGAATGCCGCTGGTGGAAGCGACGACCGGCTTTTCGGGGTCGATCGATCGCGGCAGTTCGACGAATTTCCAGGTCTCGCCCAGCTTGATCATCTCGGGCACCTGGAGGAAGGAGGTCTTGGCGTTGGCGGCCTGTCCTGCTGGGCCACCGGCGAAGATCACCGCATTCTCGTAGAGGACAAGATCCTTCTCCACTCCGCCCGCGGGGTCGGCCGGGATCACGTGGGGAAAGGTGCCGTCGAAGCGATTCCAGACCGTCTTGGCGGTCCAGCCGACGAGCGACTTGAGGAGAGTTTCAACCGCCTCGGCCCGCTGCCCCGCGCCGGCGGTGACCTTGTCTACCACGTTCCTGGGAACGCCTGCACCAGACAGCTCTTCGGGAGTGGCCATGAGCGATTCCAGCAATCCAAAATCCTTGCTGACAAGGGCTTGTACCAGCACCTTGGATGCTTCTTCGGCCGAGAGCCGCTTCCAGCCGACGATCTTGCCGCCCTTGATCATCGCGACTCGGGTCCCGCCACCATTGAGCCAGCGACATTCATCGAGCGTACGATCGCCATCCAGGTCGTTCTCGCGATAGACTTCAAAACCGTCCTGGTAATAGCTCCACTGGTTGAGGTACTTCCCCCCGTTGGTGATGATGAACCGGCGAAGGAGTTTTCCCTGGCCGTCCCGCAGCGCATAGCCGACGGTCCGCTTCTGTGCATCGGTCACAAGCTCGACCTTGCACGCCTCCATGGCGGCCGCGTCGGCGGGTGTATCGTAGTCCACGCCGGTCTGGGTCGGCCGGAACTTGAGCAAGTCTTTCGGGCTGTACTCCGCCGCCATGCTCCATGGCGCGGTCACAGCCAACATTCCGAACACGGCCACGGAATACCGCAGACTCCGCATGTGCCTCTCCTTAATCACCAGCGCAGGCTTCCCGGAAACCATCCTCACATCGCCTTCTGCCAGCGCACTTGATCGGTTGGCATATCTGGCAGAATGTGCGCAATCTCTACGATCGTTCTTATCCTCATCGGCATTCCGATCGCCTGGCTCAAATTGTTCGGCCCGGAAGCTTGGATCGCGGCGCCAAGTTGACAGCGAATCGACCGCCAAGTCCATACCGAGTTGAATGCGCACGATTGCACGCATGACTGGTTATTGAGAGACTTCGTAGCTACTTGTCAGGACAAATCTCAAAGTAAAGGACGCGCGGGGCACGCTGCGGTCAGTATAAAGAAGTGGTGCGTCAACAAGACCGGGAGGTGCTTCCATGTCAAGGGAATCGGCCGGTCAGGCCCTGAGGCAGATCAGGGCGCTGCATGCGCTGGGGGTGGTCGGAGGACTCTCCGATCCGCAGCTCGTCGAGCGTTTCCTCGGGAGCCGCGGCTCCGACCGCGAGGATGCGTTCGCGGCGCTCGTTCAGAGGCATGGACCGATGGTCCTGAGCGTTTGCCGGCGGATGCTGTCCGGATCGGCCGACGTGGAAGACGCTTTCCAGGCAGTCTTCTTTGTCCTGGCACGGAAAGCCAGCGCCCTACAACGCGTCGAAGAGCTCAAGTCCTGGCTCTACGGCGTGGCGGTTCGAACAGCGAAGGAGGCCAGAAGGCGGTCGACAAGACTGCGCCGGCGGGAAGGGGGAGTGATGGACGAGACCAGGGCCGTTGCCCCGTCGAACGAGGGTCGGGGCGATCTGCTCGACCTGCTTGACGAGGAGATCGACCGGCTGCCCAGGCGTTATCGCGAAGCCGTCTTGCTCTGTGAGCTGGAGGGGACATCGCGGCAGGTGGCGGCTCGCCGACTCGGCCTGTCCGAAGGGACCCTCTCCAGCCGGCTGGCCCGAGGCCGGATCTTGCTGCGCGATCGACTGAGCAAACGCGGCGTCACACTGGCGGCGGGGGCGATCACGGTTCTCTCCGAACCGGCGAACGCCACATTGCCGGAGCCGCTTGCCCACTCCACGGTTCAATTCGCCTTGAAATTCGCGGCCGGTGGAGCGACATCCGGGACAATCCCGGCGGCTGTCTCCTCGCTGGCGGAAGGAGTGCTCGCCATGATGTCCGCAGCTCGACTCAAGACGATCCTGATTTCTGTCGTGTCCCTGGGCGGGGCAGCCTGCCTGACCGCCGGAATTTCCTGGGCAGCGCTCGTGCTGCAAGGCAGGCAGCCGGACGAAGGCAATGTGCCGGCGCCGGTTGCCCAGAGTTCGAAGGCCGAGCCCGTAAAGGAAAATCCGCTCCAGGAAGCGATGGTCCGCGGGATTGTTGTGGACGAGGCTGGCCGGCCGGTCACGGGTGTCGAGGTTCGTGTCGATCCCTTCCGCGTGGGTGAAGCCCGCGGGATCACGAAAGCAGACGGGACGTTCGCGATCACGATCTCAAAGCGGCAGGTCGACGGCACGGCGCTGCTGGCCAGGTCGGCCGAAGGCGATCGGCTTGGGATCTTCCAGTATGATTGGAACTTGTCCGACGCGGCGGCCCGAATTGCGGCGCGGATCGTGTTGAAGCCAGGCCGCGAGGTTCAGGTTCACGTGACCTCCGCCGACAAGGATCCCGTTCGGGATGCAGCGGTCGAGGTTGCCGGAAGCTACGCCGTCTTCGACGACGCGAGGACAGGACCCGACGGCTCCGCGAAGCTTCGCATTCCGACTGACGCCAAGGTCGAATGGATCTTCGCGCTCAAGTCGGGTCTGGGCTTCGACTACGCCGACTACGGCCAGATTGACGATCAGCGCCGATCACAAGGCGGGGCTCTGGCCACGAGTCTACCCGGATCGGTGAACCTCACGCTCGACGGCGTTCGAACCGCCAGGATCAAGGCTGTGGATAGCGCCGGCAAGCCGCTGGCAGGGACCGGCTTCTATGTCTGGCTGATCCATAAGGAGGGGCGGCGGAGTGAAGTCAACGTCGCGAGCCGGCTGCTCGGCGCGACGACCGGCCGCGATGGCATCGTCACCTTCGACTGGCTGCCTCCGTCGCAAGATTTGCTCCAGTTCTGGCCGGTTGACCAGACCTACGCCAATCGTCGCGTCACCGTGGCAGCCGGGCAGACCGGGCCAGTGACGGCCAGGCTCGTCCGGAAGGAAGCGATCCGCGGGCGGGTGCTCCGCACCGACGGTACGCCTGCGCCAGGCGTCGAAGTGACCGCCTACGGGAGCGGGAAAGGCATCGAGAACGGCTATGACCGCACACGCACGGCCAGTGACGGAACTTACGAGCTGAGAATCAGCCCCGGCGAGGCCTATGCCGTTTCCGTCGAGGACAAGGACTGGGCAGCGCCGTCTCGGCTCGATGTGATCGTGCGACAGGGGAAACCGGTTGATGGGGTGAACTTCCAGATCACCGCGGGGACCATGCTGCGCGGAACGGTCACGGTCGGTCCGACCAACCGGCCAGCGCCCAACCAGTACATCCGGCTCGACGAGAATGGCGGCCGAGCTCCGGAAGAGTTCCGTGAGAAGGGGGATACCATCGCTCACGAGGTCCGTCGGCAATTCGGTGCGATGACCGATTCGGCGGGCCATTATTCGATCCGGGTCGGCCCAGGCACCTACACCTTGATGGGGCCGCCAAGAACGCCGAATGAGAAGATCACGATCAATGAGGAGAAGGAGCTGGTCCGTGACTTCCGGATGCCCCGGCCGGAGAAAGGAACCCTCACGGGCTGGGTCAAGGTGGCCGGTGCCGGAGTGACCGGGGTAGCCGGGGCCAAGGTCGAGATCGTGGCTGTTAACATGATGGGGATATCCTTCGCCGTGACGGCAGATGCCAAGGGGCACTTCCGCGCCGACCGGGATCTTGATCCTCTCGTCATCTGCGCCAGGAGCCCCGACGGGAGGCTCGGAGCGGTCGTCGAGGTCGGCGCCGAGGACCCCCAGGTCGTCATCTCCCTGTCTCCCACGGCCACGGCAACCGGCGTACTGCTCGATGAAAAAGGGAAGCCAGCCGCGAACCAGGACCTGTTCTGGGGCCGGCGGGTTTATCTTGACGAAGAGCAGAAGATCTCGACGGAGTGCTTCGCCCCCAAGGTCAAGACCGATGGCGAAGGCAAGTTCACACTGCCATCGCTGGTGGTCGGGCAGAGGTATGAGATCGCAGTACAGAGAGAGAACGTTTACCCCGCGGCCGGGATGGTACGGCCCGACAAGGCGGTTTCGATCGACCTGGGAACGCTCCGGGTCGGGGCTTATCATGAGAAGACCGTTGCGGGCGAAATGTCGTCATTCCGCAAGAATGCGCCCGGGCCCGGGGCGATTGCCGCGGAGATCGAAGCGACTACTCTCGACGGCAAGCCGCTGAAACTGAGCGACTACAAGGGGCAATACGTCCTGCTTGACTTCTGGGCCACGTGGTGCGGTCCGTGCATCGGCGAGATCCCGCAGCTTCAGGCCGTCCACGATGCCTTCGGTTCCGACGAGCGGTTCACGATCCTCAGTCTGAGCGTCGACGAGAAGGTCGAGGCGGCCAGGAAATTCCAGGAAAAGCGCAACCTGCCCTGGCCACAAGCCTTTGTTGGCGGCGGCATCCACGGCTCGATCCCCGGCAAGTTCGGCGTCGAGGCAATCCCGGCGTTCGTTCTGATCGACCCTGACGGCAAGATCGTCGACCGAGGCATGCGCGGTGACGAAATCAAGAAAGCGGTCGCCAAGGTCCTCGCCAGGGCCAGCGCCCCTTGAGGATCGACTACGCCATCGCCCAATCTTGTCCCACGTCCCACGAAACTCAAGACGACGAGGGGAAATTGCTACTTGAGCACGATACCGCGCTGCCGCCCCGTATGGAAACTGGTGATTGACATGATACTGGTGCCCTTGATTTCCGCGTGTGGCTGGCTGCTGGTCGGTGCCGTAGCGGCAGAGGTTAGGTCCGATATCGAGCCTCCCGCCTATCCCGACCACACCCGGCTGCTGGTCGTACGTGACGCCCAGGGGAATGAACGGCCCGTCAAGACGGCGGCGGACTGGGAGATCCGGCGCGGACACATTCTGGCGCACTTGCAGGAGGTCATGGGGCCGCTGCCCGGGATCGAGAGGCGCATACCGCTTGATGTCCGCGTCATCGAAACACACCAGGAGCGGGGCTACATTCGCCAGAAGATCAGTTATGCCAGCGAGCCCGGTGATCGGGTGCCGGCGTGGCTGCTTGTCCCCGGTGGGGAAGCCGTCGCAAGAAGTCGCCCGGCAATGCTCTGCCTGCATCAGACAATCGCGATCGGCAAGGATGAGCCGGCGGGCCTGGGTACGAATCCGGACCTGGATTACGCGCGTGAGCTGACCGAGCGGGGCTACGTCACCATCGCTCCCGATTACCCCAATTTCGGCGAATACCATCGCAACGTCTATGCAATGGGGTACGCCAGCGCCTCGATGAAATCGATCTGGAATAACATCCGGGCCATCGACGTGCTCACGGATCGCCCGGACATTGATCCCGAGCGGATCGGCGTGATCGGCCACTCGCTGGGCGGGCACAACGCCATCTTCACGGCACTCTTTGAGCCGCGGATCAAGGCGATTGTCTCGTCATGCGGCTTCAATGCCTTTCCCGACTACTTCCGGGGTAATATCGCCGGCTGGTCGCATAACGGCTACATGCCCCGGCTGCGCACCCGTTACGGGCTCGACTTGCACAAGGTGCCCTTCGATTTTCCCGAACTGATCGGCGCCCTGGCACCTCGACCCTTCTTCACGAATTCGCCGTTGCATGATACCAATTTTGCGATCGAGGGGGTTCGCGTTTGCCTGACCGCCGCGCAGCCGGTCTATGATCTGCTGGGAGAGCCGGATCACCTGGCAGCCATTTTTCCCGATGCCGGGCACGAGTTCCCGCCGTCGTCGCGCCAGGCCGCCTTCGCATTCTTACGTCGCTCTCTGAACTCAAAGCATTGAATGCTTTAGAGATGGATAGATTCGCCCCGAGCACGTGGGCGTCGCTCAGCGGTCAAGAAGCACGATCCGGCTTGACAGCCGGCGATTTCTCCGTAGTCTATCTCCTTTGTGAAAAGGGACTTCTGAGCAGGATTTCTTGCACCCCGGTCGCACTCAATCGAAGTAGGCCCCAGGGTCAAACCCACCCACCTCAACTGGATGAGGGCGCCATGGATCGACGCATCCTCGTGGTGGATGACAGCGAGCTGATCGGGCAACAGCTTTCGCAATTGCTGAAGGCCCCCGGTCGCGAAATCAGCGTGGCTCTCGAGGGCACGACCGCTCTCGAGTGGCTGCTGGACCATCCCTACTCGCTGGTCCTGACCGATCTACAGTTGCCCGACATGAACGGTATCGATCTGATCCGCGATATTCGCGGCCGCGACTTGCCGGTCACCGTCATCGTCATGACAGCCTACGCCACCGTGGAGGCGGCTGTTGATGCGATGAAGCTGGGCGCCTACGACTTTATTCAAAAGCCCATCGATACCGAACGTCTGGAGTTGCTCGTCAGCAAGGCGCTCGAGGATCGCCGCCTGCTGGACGAGGTCGCCGACCTGCGGAACCGTCTCCGCCACCGCAACGCCTATCATAACCTGCTGGGACGCAGCCGGAGGATGATGGACGTCTTCGCCCGGGTTGAACGAGTCGCCTCGTCCAACTGCACGGTTCTGGTCACGGGCGAGACCGGCACGGGCAAGGAACTCGTCGCCCAGGCCATTCACTTCAGCGACGTCACGCGACGCGGCAAGCTCGAGATCGTCAACTGCGCGGCCCTTCCCGAGCACCTGATGGAAAGCGAGCTCTTTGGCCATGAACGCGGTTCGTTCACCGGGGCCGACAGGCAAAAAAAAGGCCGGTTCGAGGTCGCTGACGGTGGGACGCTGGTTCTCGATGAGATTGGCGATCTGCCGCTTGGGATGCAGGCAAAGCTGCTGCGCGTGCTCCAGGAGCAACGCTTCGAGCGGGTTGGTGGCGGCGAGCCCATCAAGGTCGACTGTCGGGTGATCGCCGCCACGAACCTGAACCTCGCCCAGGCGGTCGCCGAAAACCGCTTCCGCGAAGATCTGTACTACCGGCTGAACGTGATGTCGATCAACCTTCCGCCGCTTCGTGAACGACTCGAGGACGTTCCCCTGCTGGTGAACCATTTTCTCGAAAAGCTGCTCAAGCGCGGCTTGCCCGCGAAGAGCATCGCCCGGGAAACACTCTCGCGCATGCTCCGCTACGACTGGCCGGGAAATGTCCGTGAGCTCGAGCACATGATTGAGCAGGCGGTCGTCACAACTCCCGGCCCGGTGATCGAGCCAGACAACCTTCCCTCCCAGATCATTCCGCTCCGCGAAGAGCCGTTCAGCCTCGACTTCGACCAGAACCGGCCGCTTCAAGATCTGACCGACGAGTTCATCCGGCGGATCGAGCGCGCCTACCTGATCCGTGTCCTTGAAAAATACCGCGGCCGGATTGACCGCTGCGCCTTGCATTGCGGCCTGTCGCGCAGGAGCATCAGTGAAAAGCTCCGTCGCTATCAGATCGACAAGAGCGAGTTCAAGCCGGCGGTGCGCGGCCGCAAACGCTATGCAATGGCCGCGGATTGAGGAACCATCGCACCACGGCAATCCTGGCTCGGGCGCAAGGGAGTCCGCGCCCGCCGCACAGAGAGAGGATCCCGGTCGCGATGCCCGTTTCGATTGTCAACAAACACAGCATCGGTTTGTTCGTCCTGATCATCTTGGTCCTCGGTCGAGAAAGCTCGGCTCAGTCGGGTGATCTCGACACGCAACTCATGCTGGCGACGGTCAAGCTGACAGACTCCGACGCTTCCGGAACAGCCTTCATCCTGAGCCGGCCAAAGCCCGGCGACACCAAGGCCACCCAGTTCCTGCTGATCACGGCTGAACACACGCTGAGCCGCTCCAAGGGCAACGAGGTCACGGTGTTCTTCCGCAAGAAGACCGCTGATGGCGGCCACGAAAAAATGCCGGTCAAGGTCCTGGTCAGACAGGATGGCAAGTTGCTCTGGAAGAAACATCCCACCGCGGACGTGGGCATCTTGCCAATCACACCGCCGCCCGATGCCCTCGTGCCCGCCGTCTCCGTGGACTTGCTGGCCTCGGACGAGGACCTCGAGCGTTCGGAGATCCATCCGGGCGACCCGGTTCGGTGCGTCGGCTTTCCCCACCCTAACCAGTTCGAACCCAGCGAAGCAGGCTTCGGCGTCGTCCGATCCGGCTGTATCGCCGGCTACCCGCTGCGACCCACAAAGAAAACAAAAACCTTCTTGCTCGATTTGAACACCTTCGAAGGCGATAGCGGCGCCGCTGTGTACATCGTGGATAATCACCGACCCCTCTCAGGCAAGGCCGAAGTGAATCGGGTGCGGCTGATCCTGGGGCTCATGGTCGGACAGCACTTCCTCGACGAAGAATACAAGATGATCTACCAGACCGGGAAGTTTCGCCACCGGATGGGTTTCGGTATCGCCGTCCATGCCACGGCGATCAAGGAAACCATCGACCTCCTGGACGCCAAGCCGGCTGCAAGATAACGGCATGGGCTTGAGGCGGAGCCTCCGAGCCGACACGTGACTCCTGTCTACCGCCGCAAGCCGAACCAGAACCACGAGCCCATGGCGCGCCAGAACATCACGACGCCCATGAAAATGACAAAAAAACCGCAGGCGAAGATGACGAGCGGCATCAGCGGGGTGAGCAAGCCAAAGAGAATGCCGAGCACCCAGACGGCAATCCAGGCACGCGCGAAAAGACCGAGCAAATCTGTCAGTCGGAGCCTCGCCGCTGCCGAGCGCAACCGTTCGGCGGCTGCGGCGAGCTCATCGATCATCGAGTAAGATGACGGCGGCTCGGTGCCGTGCCAAAGACCCCGGCCATCGGGTCGACCGCTGAGGGACGACAGTTCGCGGCGGGTACGCACAATCAACTCATCGGCCCCGATGGGGTCGGCGGCAATCATCCCTTCGGCCTCTGCAAGAGAGTGCTCCGCGGCCTGGATCTGGCCGTGGTGCGGATCGGACGGAAGCAACACCCCGGTACCCTTGCTGACCGTGTTCTGGATCGTGGCAAGGTCCTCGCGCGCCGCCTTCAAATGCTCATGCGCCAGTTCGTGACCTTGGTTCAGTCGGTCAAGCCGCTGCTTGCAGGAAGTCGACCGTCGTACGAGCTCGTCAATCTCCCCTCCCCCCAGCAACTTTTGAGCCTCTTCCGTCGGCTTGACCGCCAGCCCGGAACCAGCGCGAATCCTCCGCTGCGCTTGCTCCCAGATGTCCATGATCTTGAGCCATCGCTCCCAGAGACTATCGAGATCTCGGTTGACCTCGTTGTACAGACCCAGCGTGGCACCCGACATCGCAACCGTGAAGTCGGGATCGGTTGCCGGCAGAGTTTTGTGCCTCTGGCGCAGGTTGTCAAGCTGGTCCATGAGGGCGACGGCTCGCTCCCGGAAGTCCTTGAATTGAGCATCCACGGTGTTCTGCAGCCGGCGCTTGCGGTAGTAGATCCAGCCAACTGCCAGCAAACCGAGGAGCCCGAGAACCACCATCACTGCCAGGGACGTGGAATGACTGGCAACCGGCCCGGTCAACGCCTCCACCGGAGCCGTGTCTACCTGGCAAAAGATGAGTTCGAGCATGAAAACTCCCCTGGAAACCCCGTCGCAACTCCCCGATCTGTATCCCGCCAATCGTAGGAAGATTGCCCTGGAGCGGCAACGTCCCTGAACGGTTTTCAATAGGCACTTTTCCAGCCACCGCGAATTAAACAGCGGTCGAGGCTACAGGCCTGGACACCGACGAACGAGTCGGTGAGGGAATCGCCCTATCGATGTTCAAGAAAAGGAACCTCTTGCCGGTCGTCCCATGTGAAAGCGTCAGAAAAATCGAGGATCTGCAATAATCTCTTGAGAAATCATCGAACGCCTCGCAGAATATGTTCTGAAATTGCTTGTCTCCGAGACGCAACCATGAGTGCATAAATTCCTCGATGGTTCTGGAGCAGTCATGAAACGCACTATCCTTGCTGCCGCAGTCGTACTGCTTGCCTCGCTCTGGCCGAAACCCGCTCACGCACAGCTTGGACTCTTGAATCTGAACATTGGCACTCCGGCATCGAGCACGAAGATCACGGGAACACTCCCCAGCACCCAGCAGAGTACGCTCAAGAAGAAACAGGCAACAGCTCCGGCGCCTCCGCCACTGGCTGGTCCGTCGCGCACTCATGCTGCTCATGTGACCCAGGCTCCGATTGGAGCTGGGGACCGATCCGGCCGGCATGATCTCGCGGGTCATCAAATTGGCGGCTACGCCGCGATCCGCGGTGAACTTTACGGCCCGGGGGCCATTCACCCCTCGCGTGGGGGGGCCAATGGCAAGGGCGGTATGGTGATTCGCCGAAGATAGAAGTGACGGCAACTCACTGCCGGGACTTGATTCTTCAATACACTTCTCGGGAATCGGGGTTTCATGATCAGGCTGGAAAAGCCCGATCTACCCGAGAAGGATGAATCATGATTTCCCGATCTCTGCGATGGTGCGCGATTGCGGCGGTGTTCCTTACAGTTGCCTCACCTGCACAGGCGCAGCGGGGCCGTTATGGGCGATCCGGGGTTGTTCAGGGCCCTGACGGAGTCCTGTACAATACGCGTTCACCTGAGTGGCGGATGTCCGGGGGCAACATCTTCGTCTACCAGCAACTCGTGCAACAGAAGATGATGCTCCAGCAGCAGAGGGCGATGCTGAGGCAGCAAAGGCAGCAGCAGGCACTGACCAGGCAAATGAAACCGGGTAGTCGGAAAGCTGGCGGCCGAGCCGCGGCACAGGCTGGCATCGGTCAAAATGCCGGAGGGGTTGCCAACCAGCAACGAGCAGCCGCACCGGCGCAACGCAAGCGGACCAAGCCCGCGGCGGATGGCTTCAATGCCGCGACGAGCAGCACGCGAAACAGAGGAAACACGCAATCCGGTTCGAGTTCAAACTCGGAAAAGGCACAGGGCTCGAAGGCCGCCACTTCCTCTTCCGAATCACTCGAACCATCAAGATCGCCTGACTGAGGCTTCCGGGACTGCACCGGACGGTTTCACGCCGCCGGTTGTGGGTGGACCGGGTTGAAGGTGAAATCGTGCCCGTTCCAATCGATTTCCACGATGTCGGACGGGTTGATCTTCTGCTCAAGCACCGCGGTCGCCAGCGCGTTGGCCAGCCGCTGTTGAATGACCCGCTTGAGCGGGCGAGCGCCATAGGCGGGGTCGAAGCCTTCCTCGGCCAGGCGTTCCTTGGCCGCGTCGCTGATTTTCAGGGTCAATTCGGCCTCGGCGAGTTGCGTCTGGAGCCGCCGCATCTGGATATCGACAATCTGCTTGATCTCGCCCCTACCCAGCGGATGGAAGATGATCGTCTCATCGATCCGGTTCAGGAACTCGGGAAGGAACGCCCCGCGCAGCATGTTCTGAATCTCGCGCCGCATGGTGGCCTCATTGTCGGTTCCTGACAGGTCGGCAATGATCTGGCTGCCCAGATTCGAGGTCATGATGATGACGGCGTTGCGGAAGTCGACAGTCCGGCCTTGGCCATCGGTCAAACGTCCGTCATCCAGCACCTGAAGCAAGACGTTGAAGACATCGCGATGAGCCTTCTCGATCTCATCGAGAAGTACGACCGAGTAAGGACGGCGGCGGATCGCCTCGGTGAGCCGGCCCCCTTCCTCGTAGCCGACGTAGCCGGGAGGAGCGCCGATCAGGCGAGCGACATTGTGCCGCTCACCGTACTCGCTCATGTCGATGCGCACCATGGCTGCCTCGCTGTCGAAGAGAAATTCTGCGAGTGCCCTGGCCAGCTCGGTCTTGCCCACGCCGGTGGGACCAAGGAAGAGGAACGAGCCGATCGGCCTGTTCGGGTCTTGCAACCCGGCCCGGCTGCGACGTACCGCGTCGGCGACCGCGTGCACGGCGTCGTTCTGATCGACCATCCGCAGGTGAATCTGCTCTTCGAGCCGCAGCAGCTTCTCACGCTCGGTGGTCAGCATTCGTGAGACGGGAATGCCGGTCCACTGGCTGACGACCTCGGCAATTTCCTCGGAATCCACCTCTTTCTTGAGCAGCCGGCGCTTCTCTCGGGCTGCCCCGCCGTCAGCCTCCGCGGCGGAGCGTTCGGTTTCGGCGATCCTCCGTTCCAGGTCTTTGCGCTCACGCTCAAGGCGCGGAGCGTCCTGGAATTTCGGGTCGCGGGCGATCTCGTTATAGTCCTCGCCGCGGCTCATTCGCTTGTTGAATTCGTCATTGAGCTGCCTCGACGCCTCGTGGATGGCCGCCAGGCGTTCGCGCATCTGCTGAACATCGCCCAGTCCGGACTTCTCCATCTCCCACTGGCGGCGCAGGTCCTGAAGTTTCTTCTCATCCTCGGCGATCTTCTCTTCAACTTCGAGAAGTCGCTCCCGGGCGTGTGCTTCGGTTTCCGCCTCGAGCATCCGCTTGGCAAGCTGAAGCTGAAGCAACCGGCGCTGGACCACGTCAATCTCGGTGGGCACCGACTGCAATTCCATGGAAAGGCGGCTCGAGGCCTCGTCAACCAGGTCGATCGCCTTATCGGGCAGGAACCGGTCCGTGATATAGCGGGCCGAGAGCTTCGCCGCGGACACCAGCGCGGAGTCCTTGATCTTGACCTTGTGGTGGATCTCGTAGCGCTCCTTGATGCCTCGGAGAATCGCGATCGTGTCTTCGATCGACGGTTCGCCAACAAAGACCGGCTGGAACCGCCGCTCGAGGGCGGGATCTTTCTCGATATGTTCGCGAAACTCGTCCAGTGTCGTCGCGCCGATGCAGCGGAGCTCGCCGCGCGCCAGGGCCGGCTTCAGCAGGTTGGCCGCATCCATCGACCCTTCCGCCTTGCCCGCGCCAACGACCAGGTGCAGTTCATCGATAAACAGGATGATCCGCCCCTCGGACTGCGTGACCTCCTTGAGAACGGCCTTGAGTCGGTCTTCAAACTCGCCCCGGAACTTGGTTCCCGCGACCAGGGCGCCCATGTCCAGCGCCATGAGCTTGCGGTTTTGCAGGCTTTCGGGAACATCGCCCGAAACGATCCGCTGGGCCAGTCCTTCGGCGATCGCGGTCTTGCCCACTCCCGGCTCGCCGATCAGGACCGGATTGTTCTTGGTTCGCCGGCTGAGAACCTGGACCACGCGGCGGATCTCCGAATCGCGACCGATGACCGGGTCCATCTTGCCCCGGCGGGCAAGCTCGACAAGGTCTCTGCCGTACCGTTCCAACGCCTGATACTTGTCGTCGGGATTCTGATCGGTCACGGCCTGCCCGCCACGCACTTTCTGCAAGGCCTGAAGAATGTCCTTCTCGTTCAATCCCAGCGCATCGAGGAGCTGCTGGGCGCGGCTCTTGACCTTGACCAGCCCCAGAAGCAGGTGCTCGACCGAGACGTACTGGTCTTTCATGCGGTCGGCTTCGGCCTGCGCTTTATCCAGTACGGCGGACAGCTCGGGCCCTATCGACTGCTCGCCGCCGGTCACCTTGGGCAGCGCGGCAAGGCCCTCCTCGGCAGCCTTGAGCACCTGGGCCGGGTTGACTCCAAGTTGCGCGAGTAGACTGCGGATGACCTGCTGTTCAGGATCCAGGAGCGCGGCCAGAAGGTGCATGGGCTCGAGCCGCTGGTGGCTGCGGTCGCGGGCCAGCGATTGCGCCGTCTGGACGGCTTCCTGGCTTTTCAATGTCAGTCGGTCAAAACGGAAGGCCATGATTCTCCTCCGTTGAGGGCGGCGTAGTAGCCGGGCACAGGTCGGGCTCACTCGATTACAGATAGAGTCCGGTGATTAACTCAAGCAAGCAATGAACGCCAAAGGGACAGGACCTTCGCCTGGGGGCGTGGCGCCTGTCCCTTCGGTTCAGATCTGGACAAAGAGCGTGAAACAGCAGTCGCGGTCAAGGGTGGCCGGCCGAGGTTTACTTTTTCTCCTCGAACTCGACGTCGATGACGTCATCGGCTTTCTGAGAACCGTCGCCGCCATTCGCCGATGCCGACGGTCCGGGTCCGGCCGCGTGGTCAGGGCCGGGGCCACCAGGACCGGCACCCGTGCCGCCAGCCGAGTAGAGATGCTCGGACATCGCCTGGCTGGCCCGGGAGAGCTCGTCCACGGCCCGGTTGATCGCCGACACATCGTCCGACTTCTTGGCCTCGTTCACCTTTTCGATCGCCGCTTTCAACGCCGACTTGTCGGAGTCACTCAGCTTGTCTTTCTGCTCATCGAGCAACTTCTCGAGCCGGTAAACCGTTTGCTCGGCGGTGTTGTGCGCCTCGGCGAGTTCGCGCTTCTTCTTGTCGTCGCTGGCGTGTGCTTCGGCATCCCGCTGCATCCGCTCGATCTCGTCCTTGCTCAAGCCGCCGGATGACTCGATGCGGATGGTCTGCTCTTTGCCGGTTCCCTGGTCGCGCGCCGTGACGTTGAGGATGCCGTTGGCATCAATGTTGAAGGCCACCTCTACCTTGGGCACCCCCATACGGGCCGGAGGGATTCCCTCGAGGTTGAAGTCGCCGAGCGAGCGGTTGTCTTGCGCCATTGGCCGCTCACCCTGATAGACCTTGATGGTGACCGCCGTCTGGTTGTCCTCGGCCGTAGTGAAAACTTCTTTCTTCTCGGTCGGGATCGTCGTGTTCCGAGGTACCAGAACCGTCATCACGCCGCCCTTGGTTTCCAGACCGAGGGAGAGCGGAGTGACGTCGAGGAGGAGGATTTGCTTGACATCTCCGGTGAGCACGGCGCCCTGGATGGCCGCCCCGACGGCGACAACCTCGTCGGGGTTAACCCCCTTGTGGGGATCCTTGCCGAAGATCTCCTTGACGATCTGCTGGACGCGTGGCATGCGGGTCGAGCCGCCGACCAGAACCACTTCGTCAATCTGCGCGGGCTTCAGCTTGGCATCTTCAAGCGCCTTGATGACAGGGCCGCGACAGCGTTCGAAGAGGCTGTCTGTCAGCTTCTCAAACTGAGAGCGCGTGATCGTCATGGTCATGTGCTTGGGGCCCGAGGCATCGGCCGTGATGAAGGGCAAGTTGATGTCGGCCTGGGCCTGGAACGAAAGGTCCTTCTTCGCCTTCTCGGCGGCTTCCTTGAGGCGCTGAAGAGCCATCTGGTCCTTGCGGAGATCGATCGATTGCTCCTTGCGGAACTCATCGGCGATGTGGTTGATCAGTGCCTCATCCCAGTCGTCGCCGCCCAGGTGGGTGTCGCCGTTGGTCGAGAGCACCTCGAAGACTCCTTCGGCGACATCCAGGATCGAGATATCAAAGGTTCCACCGCCCAGGTCGAAGACGGCGATCTTCTCGTTCTTCTTCTTTTCCAGGCCATACGCCAGCGCAGCGGCCGTCGGCTCGTTGATGATGCGGGCGACCTCCAGGCCGGCAATCTGCCCGGCGTCCTTGGTGGCCTGGCGCTGGCTGTCGTTGAAGTAGGCCGGAACGGTGATCACCGCCTTGCGGACCTTGTGGCCAAGGTAGCTCTCAGCGGCCTCCTTCAGCTTCCGCAAGATCAGGGCCGAAACCTCCGGGGGCGTGTAATCCTTGTTGTTGACGTGCACCTTGACGAAGTCGCTCGGCCCGCCGACGACCTCGTACGGGATCATCTTCTCCTCGCTCCGAACTTCTTCGTGTCTGCGGCCCATGAACCGCTTGATCGAGTAGACCGTTCCCCTGGGATTGGTGATCGCCTGCCGCTTCGCCGGCTCGCCAACCAGAATCTCTCCCTTGGATGTGAACGCGACCACCGACGGCGTGAGCCGGCTACCCTCCTGGTTGGGAATCACCGTCACATCAGAACCTTCCATCACCGCGACCACGCTGTTGGTCGTACCCAGGTCGATCCCGATGATTTTTTCACCTTCCGCCACGACCAGTCTCCTTTCCCAACGTTGAGCGGTGCTGTCGAAACACACACAGGAACGAAGCCCGCTCGGCAGGAATATGTACCTTTGATCGGCAAGCTGGCCCGAACCAACGACTGACAAGCTCTTGCCGGGAACGCCTGGTGCCACCTAATCGCACGAGTTTACCTATAGTAAGCAAGCGTCATGCCAGACCGAGAAATCGTCCGCAATATAAACCTAAGTCTCATTAAAATTAAAAGTTATAGTGACTCAGGCGATCCCTGAGTTCAGTATTCAGAGAACCGGGCACTGCCATAACGGCAGACTCCAAACGGCGCTCTACGATCGACTGCAAAATTGGCATAATGCGGAATCGGTGACCTGGTTGACCGCGAAACAACGGCCCGATCGAGATCATCATACCCGGCTCCTCGTGGTCCGGGAATCACCCGCCTGGGCGTCCTGCGGGGAAAACTCTTGACAGGTTCTCATTTTTCTTGTAATTACTTATACCTCAGAACCTTGCGTCTGGGATCCAGGAGCATCGTGGTTCGATTTAACTCTCGTCGAGTGGACCGATGGCCCGTAAGCCCGCCCCAGCCAATCGCAACCCCGCGTCTGCCAAGGTATCGAATACCGAGTTGCCCGACTCGAAGCGTGCTCCGACGCTCACGACCTTGCGCGGCGAGATTGATCAGCTCGATCAGGACCTTGTCGGTCTACTCAATCGCAGGGCCGAGATCGCCTCGCAAATTGGTCAAATCAAGCATCATCAGGGGCTGGAAATCTGGTCCGCGGCTCGCGAGGACGAGGTGATCGCCCGGGCGCTCGCGGCCAGCCAAGGGCCACTCCCCGTCGAGACGTTACGGCTGATCTTCCGTGAGTTAATGAGTGGGTCACGGTCGCTTCAGCGCACCTTGCGCGTGGCCAGCCTCGGCCCCAAGCACAGTTACAGCTACCTCGCCGCCGTTGCAAAATTTGGCGAGGCGGTGGAGCACGTTCCTGTGGGCTCGATTGCCGCCGTATTCGAAGAGCTGAACCGGCGGCACGTCCAGTTCGGCATCGTGCCCCTCGAAAACTCGACGGATGGCCGGATCGCCGACACTCTCGACATGTTCATCAAGCTGCCCAATGTGAAGATTCGCGCCGAGATCAAGCTGAGAATTCACCACTGCTTGCTCGGCCGCAGCGAGTGGGGCCAGGTGCGGCGGGTTTACTCGAAGTCCCAGGCGCTATCGCAGTGTCGCAACTGGCTGGGGAAGAACCTCCCGCAGGCGACCAAGGTCGAGGTGGTTTCAACGGCCGCCGCGGCGGAGCTCGCCCAGCGCGAGGAGTTTGCCGCCGCTGTCGCCAGCCGCGCCGCGGCCCAGGCCTACCGGCTCAACGTCCTGGCCGAGAATATCGAAGACCAGGTGCATAACGTCACGCGTTTCGCCGTCATCTCCGAGGTGGCGGAGCAGCACACCGGCCGCGACAAGACGACCCTGATGCTCAGGCTGCCCAACCAGGTGGGGTCGCTCGTCAAGACCATCTCGCCGTTCGAGAAGTTCGGCGTCAACCTCACCTGGATCGAATCGTTCCCGATCCCCAACTCCCAAGGCGACAACGAGCCCGCATATCTATTCTTCATGGATATCGACGGCCACGAGACCGACCCTCAGGTCCAGAAAGCACTCGATGCCGTCCGCAAACGGTGCGAGCGGCTCGACGTCCTGGGCTCGTACCCCCGTTGCAAGGTCATCGAGACCTGAATCCACTTGCCCAGTCAGCCAGGCACTACGACTGCATCTGCTCCATGACCCAGATGATCATGTCTGTCATCGGCGGCTCGAATCCCAGGCGTTTGAGCTTGGCGGCAACCTGGCCGCGGTGATATGTGGAATGATTAACGACATGACGCAGCACGGCCCACGGAAGTAGCACCGCGGTTCTCCCGCGGCCACTGAATGTTCGGGGAGTCGATAGACTTTCCGGTGACAGCGAGGGTGCCAGATCGTCGAAGGTCCGGTAAGCCTGATCAAGCCACTTCTCGGCATCATCGACCGTCGCCAGTTCGGCCTCGGTCGGCACGCTCTCGATCGTTTCGCCAGCGACCCCGCGCAGCCAACCCTCGGTCGCAACAGCAATGTGCACGATCGAAGAGCGAATCGATGACCAGCCCGGTACGGGCTCTGCGCCATATTGCTCGGGCGAAAGCTTGCGGCAAGCATCGAGTATGAGCCGATCCGCCCAACGGTTGTAGGCGTATAGTGTGGCGAAATCGTCGTTCATGAAGCTCAGTCTCCCTGGGAAAGGTGTGAAACTCAGTCCAATTTTTCGCTCTCGATCACGCTTGCTAGCGTGAAATCCGCGACTTTTCCTGGGTAGACCCGCTTTCGATTTCCTGCCTTGCCAGGCGATCCAGTGCGGCTCGGCTGAAGGGGTCGCCGGGATCATCTTTCAACACGAGCCGGTGCCACGCGGCTGCCTCGTCGGGACGGCCCATGCGCTCGCGGAGATCGGCGAGGCGGTGGTACAGATCAGGGTGCGGCGCTGTCCCCAGTGTCGAGGCGGTGTTTGCTTCCTCGTACAGCTTGAGCGCTGTTTCGTGCGCGGAGTCGATCCATCTTCGTCTTGGTTCCATGCGGTCGGCCTCGACCGGCTGGCCGCCTGCTCGCAAACTCTGGCAAAGCCGGTAAAGCACGCGCTTATCATAAGGTTCGGCGTCCAGTGCCTGACGGTACGCACGAATCGCCTCGTCCCAGTGGCTCTTGCTCTGCGCCAGCGCTCCGCGGTACTTCGCAAATCGAGAATCCGCCGTCAGTTGAGCGGGCGTCTTGACGAGGGCCTGCTCCAGTTCGTCGTACCGAAAGGATTCATCGAGCCCGGATAACAACGCTTCCCAGCACAGTGGGTCGTCAGGATACCGCTCGAGCACAGTATGAAGTGTGAGCAGTCCTTCCTCGGGCTGACTCGAGGCGATGAGCGCCCGCGCCAGGGCAATTGCCGAGTGCTTGTCTTCCGGATGATTCTGGACAACGGGCCGAAGTATGGGAATCAGGGTCTCGAGCACCAACGACTTGGCATCTTGCCTGAGTAACTCCAGCAGAAGTTGAGCACGGTCGTGGGGGTCGGGCTCGGACTCATGAAGTTTCATGGCCAGGCGATGGGCGTCGTCGCGGCGACCCTGAACATAGTAAAGCCCGAGCAAGGCCCACCCGGCCTCGGGAACCAGCGGATCGAGGCGCAAAGCTTCAAGCCACGATTGCTCCGCATCGGGATATCGCCCCAGCGCCGAATACGCCTTGCCGCGATTAAGCTGAACAATTGCCTGGATAGCACGGTTTCGGGGCTTGATCTTGTCCAGATGCCGTAGCGCGAATTCCGGCTTCTGGTCGTTTCGCGCCAGTGCGACCTGGGCCATCAGCATGTTGGCTTGCGGATCGTCCGGGCGGTCGCCGAGGACCGCTCTGAGCCGCTCTTCCACCTCTTCGTACCGTTGTTCGGCGAGCAGCCGATCGAGGCCTTGCATGCCCTGCGGTCGTCCTGTCCTTGCCTGGAGAATCCAGAGCGAGCCGGCACTCAGCAGGCCCACGATCGCCAGTCCCAGCACGGCCTGCCGAAGCAGATAACTGCGTCCGCTCATTGCCCGGACCCTCGGCGCTCGGTCGCGTGACGGCTGGTTTCGCTCGTCTCGTCGGGCATCTCTCCCATACCGCCGGTCGCTGGTCGAGAGGCCCGAATTGTGGCCGCCATTTGCTCGAACTGTTCGGCGTCACTCATCTTACCCAGAAGTCGATAGGCCCTGGCCAGGTTATAGACCGGTTCAAGAGCGTCGGGAGAGGCCTTCACGGCGCGATCGAGCCACTCCACCGCTTCCTGTGCCCGGCTCCGGTTCAGTGCGAGTCGACCCAGTCCGAGCAAGGCATCCGCGTTGCGAGGGTTCCACTGGACCGCTTGTTTCCAGCTTTCCTCGGCACGATCAACATCGCCCTCCTGGGAGTAGGCCAGGCCGAGCAGCTCCATCAGGTTGGCATCCTGAGAACCCTTCAAAGCCCGGCTCAGATGCTCACGAGCTTCGGCAGTCCGACCGATTGCCATCAGGTCGAGCGCCAGGTTGTTCCAGAAGAGGCCGCGGGGCAAGGGCATCTCCTTCAACTCGGGGTCAAGCTCGAGGACGCGTTCCGCGGAAGTCACAGACTCGGCGTAGTGCTTGAGCTCGTGATGGCCGATCGCCGCGAGAGTTGCGGCAGCGACTTCATTGCCCGGGATCGATCCCAGACGATCGGCCAGCGCCAGCACGGGTTTCCATTCCTTGAGGCCCATGTGAACGGCGGCCAGCCGCTTGAGAGCCAGGGCGTTCTCTGGCCAGTGTGACAGGAGTTGCGCATAAATCTCCGCGGCGTGTCTTGGCCGGTCGAGCAGTACCAACCCGTAGGCGCGGGCTTGCAGATCATCGAGGCCCATGGCCAACGTTCCAGCACGGCGGTAATACTCTTCCGCCTGGTCGAGGTACTTCAGTTTGCTCAAGCTCCGCGCGGCGAGCAAGGCGGAACGGTGGTCGTCTGGCCAGCGTTTCAATTGATCCTGAGCCGCCCGCAGCGCGGAACGGTAATCGCCGGCGGTAAAGGCCGAGTTCCCACCGCGAAGCGGGTCGAAGAGTCGCGAAGTCAGAAGGCTGGTCGCGATTGCCAGAAGGATCAGGGAAAGAAACCCAACGGCCCAACGCAGCCGGCTTCGCTTGCGAATCGAGGCACGCTCGTTCCGAGGGGACAAACCCGCCTCGCCATGCTCGGCCAGTGAGGAAACCGTCGCGGACCGCTTCATGAATTCAACCTAATCGCCGACCTCTCGAAAGACAATCCGGTGCCGCCCTTCCGCGATTTCGAGAAAAGGCGCCACCGGACACGAGGATCGACAACGCGAGAGACGGCTTGGGCTCGGATCAGTAAGAGTCTGAGCTAATGATTTCACCGCCGGCGACCGTGGCCATGGCATACCAGGCCGCGAAATTGACCGAGTTCTTGACGAAATGGACCGAGCCGTCCATGAACAGCACATTCACCCCGCCGGGATGGGCCGAGCTTGCGGAAACCATCGTCTGAGTGGCACCGGCATAATCCTGGTCACTGGAGGTTGCGGGAAAACTGCTGACCTTTGTCCAGTAGCAAGATCGACGGTTCGGTGTCTGGGTGTGTGAGTAAAGATTGTGGCCGCCGGAAAGTGCGAATTCACCTTTCCACCAGTAATCTTGAGGTGGGCTGACCGCGTTTTGACAAGCTTGCGCGGCGAGCCAATCCGGTGGTGAGCCGGCGCCTCCTTGACCCAGGAACTGATTCCACGCTGGCCCGGCGTAAACCATCCCCAGGCCATCTTGCTGGAGGCCGGAATTGCTCTGCAGCGACTCGCTCATGACCGCCGTATTACTGGTTCCATCGGTGAAGCTGGCCATCCTGATCGTCTTGTTAGCGCACTCGGCGCCTCCGAGCTGACTGTAGTCGAGCGCCCCCGGTGAGTACGACGGGCCGTTGACCATCCCTCCGGTGAAGAATCGGCCGGTTCCCACGTTCCAGTAATAATCGGTGGTGCCGATGAGCCTTTGCTGGCCGTTGATGAAGAACGTATTATTGCCACCGTTGTTCGCGTCGGATGGACAGAGGAATGCCGAAACATACGTGATGTTGGCGGTGGCATTGGCCCGCCCCCAGTATCCCGCCCATACCGATTCGTCCATCGGTGCATCGTTCCAGCCGGAGCCACCGGAGGGGTCACTCCCAGCCCAGCTTTGAACCAGAACGCCACGAACGCCGAACAAGAAATTGATGGAATTGTAATCGGCTCCCTGGTCCAGAAACGGCAATACCCGGCAAAGAACTCCCTGATCCTGGAAGTTCTGGGTTTGTGAGAGGACCGCGCTGGGAGGGATTGCTCCGTTGCCATTCTCGTAATTGTTGACCGCAAGGCCGATCTGCTTCATGTTGTTGGTGCACTGCGCCCGCCGGGCGGCCTCACGGGCCGACTGAACCGCAGGTAACAGTAGCGAGATCAAAACCGCAATGATGGCAATGACTACAAGCAGCTCGATCAGGGTAAAGCCGCGCTCACGTGGATTGCGTCGCACTTGCTCAATCTCCCTTGAAAAGGAATCGTCCAGAGCCCAAGGAAAGACGGATTTGCTGTCGGACGTGGTGAAAGAATCGAGGATCGAACGGAATCGTTCAGCGACCAAGAAAGTCTGCTTCGGTGTGGCCCTGAAGGTTATTCCCGCTCGTTGCCGCCATCAAGGCGAACGACGAACTCGGGGAGGGGGGGGGGCCATGATCCGCGGCCTAGCGAGAGCGAGAAGATCCTCGTCCCTTCTTTTTGAGTGCGGGATCGACGGGATTGCTTGTTCGCGCTTTCCTTGCGGCGACAGACTCCGGTTCGGCCGGAGTGCCCGGTGACGTGGTTCTCAGATACTCCGCCTCGTTGGAATTGCCGCCGCAGCCGCTGGCCAGTCCTGCAAGACCAAACCCAGCGGCGATCACACCCGCAAGCACTAACTTGGTTGTGAATCTCACCATATGTATCCTTGTAGAAGTATCGAGGATGATATCAAGAAGCTAGCGGCTGTTGCGATCTCTCTGTCCGAGACTCTGATCGCTCATGGCCTCATTTGACGTTGCGGTCGTATGCTTGGCTTCCTCAGGGAGCGCGAAGACTACCTTGCCGTCCCTGTCCTTGACCGTCACGCTGGGATCGCCCTCGGCGGAGACCGAAAGCGAGATCCCGCCTTTTCGGCTTCTTCCCATCAGGTTGAGCACGGTGGCGTTATGATCGTCCATCCGCCAGTTGCCCCGAATGCCGGTATCGTCATAGAAAACCATGCCCGGGGTACCACCCCCTTCCGGCCAGACCTTGATGCCCATCCTGTAGTTCTTCTTCACATCCATGAAGATCAGGTTCGGATATCCAAATTTGTCGTAGGATGTGAGCATCACTCGATCTCCGACCTTGTTGTACAGGCCGAATTCTTCCGCCTCACCTTTCTTTTCCACACCGCTCATGCCTCTGACTTTCAGCAAGCCAGCTTCGTGCAGGTAAAACAGAGCACCGCATCCGAGAATCGCAACCCCGGCGACTAACCACTGGAGGGCGCGAACCTCGCTGCGAGCTTGCTTGAGCATGCTCGCGAGTCGCTGCGTCTCCTGTTCAAGGCTCTCGAGCCGGTCCCCCCCCCTGCCCTTCGACCTGATCACTCATACTTACGCCTCGTGACGCGGGGCTTGTTCCCGCGGAAACGCACCTGGCCCATGGGGCGGGCTGACTGTCGGCCTGACTGGCTAATTCAGCGTGCGAGAAATTCGCCAGAAGGATCGCTTTGTGGAACTTTCTGACCCAACTGTTACAACCTGAGAACGCGTCATCGCTATAAGAGGCGGTATCTTGAGCGGCACGCTCGAAATTGTCAAACAAAAAAACAGTGTAAATCGCGTGAGTGTCTCGCAATTCATCTCTTAATCCTCTAAAACTGCCGTTCTATCCTTTCAGCAAGCTCGAGATATTGACGTGTTTTCGCCAATTCCAAGACAATCTCTCCACCGCTTGGAAGTGCGAGACTCCGCGAAGGCAACCGGGCGCTGAGGGCGATTCGATGCTTGGTCGACGGCACGGGATTCTGCTGCTTGCCCTGGGCACATTCATTGGAGCATGTATAGTCTTCTTCTCATGGACAACGCAGCCAGGGTCCAACGCGTTGACCGAAGGGGAGAGTGCCTATCGCAAGGGGAACCGGTCGGCAGCGATGGAGAGAGCCAGGTCAGTACTCAAAGGAGAGCCCAGCAATCTGGCCGCGTTGCGTCTCCTCGCCCGGGCTTCCGCAAGAGATGGCGAAGATGCCAGGGCCGAGTCGCTGTATCGGCGTGTCGGCACTTCGAACATGAAAGCGGAAGACTTCTTCCTGCTGGGTCGAGGCCTGATGAAACGCGGACAAGTGGGCCCGGGGCGAGCCGCGCTGGGTGCTGCCCTGGACACCGATCCGGATCACGCCGAAACTCTGGACTATTTGCTGAATGTCGGCAGCGAGGGGTCATCCTCTCTCACCGCGGCGCTTCAAGCCGACCGGCTGCGCCGACAACCCGGCTGGGAGGTTCGTGGCAGTATCGCCCTTGCCCGGATTCGCCATGATCTCCTCGAGCCCGCCGCTGCCGCCGAACTGCTCACGGAAGTTTTCAAGCGTGATCCCTCGTTGGAGCAAGCCGGCGCCGACGCGAATGAAGTTCGCCTCCTTCTGGCGAGTTGCATGCTCGAGACGGGCGAGCCCCGCAAGGCTCGCGAAGAACTCGCAAAGCTGGTCCAGTCACGTGACGACCCGCAGGCTTCGTGGCTGCTCAGTCGTGCACTCCTCATGGACGGAAAACTCGCAGACGCCAGAGCCGAGCTTGGCAAAGCGCAGCAATCTGGTGCGCCCGATCCTCTGCGTCGCGAACCGGCACCGTTCGTCGGGGCCGCTCGCTGCGCCGGCTGCCATGCCAAGGAGTTCAAGTCTCAGCAGCAGAGCAACCATGCCAATACGTTGAAGTCAAGATCCGAGCTGCAAGACATACTCTGGCCCGACCAGCCGCTGGTCGATCCCGGCAATCCGCGGGTAACTCATCGCTTTCGAAAACTTGAGCAGGGAGTCGAAATTGAAGCTCGGGCCTCTGATCAGAAATTGGCGGCGCTGATCGAGTACGCAATGGGCTCGAATCACCAGGGCCGTTCGTTCGTCGGTCGTGACGACCAGGGACAGGCCCGGGAACTGCGGGTCTCCCAGTATCCTGCCGACCCCGCCTGGAGTCAGACCCTGGATCATCCATCAGAACCACCAGATCCGTATGGCTACCTGGGCCGGCCAATCAGCGACGAGGCCATCCGCAAGTGCGTCCACTGCCATTCCACCAACTTTCGGGAGGTTCAGTACCCCGAGGGCCGGCCGGAGGCCAGCGACCACGGGATTGGCTGCGAGCGCTGTCATGGACCTGGAGGACACCATTTGCGGGCCGTCGAAACACGGTTTCCCGACCTCGCGATTGCGCGGCCCAGGCTGGCCACGGCCGAGCAGGTCGTCGCGCTTTGCGGCCAGTGCCACAAAGCGCTGGATAGCATGGCGTCCCAGAAACCCAATGTCATTCGCTTCCAGGCCCCTACCCTGGTCCAGAGCCGCTGCTATACCGAGAGCGGGACACTCAGTTGTGTCACCTGCCATAACCCCCACAGGAACGCCAGTCGCGTCGCATCAGAGTACGAGGCGGTCTGTCTCCAGTGCCACGCCTCCCCGAATCGGCCGGATCAACCCAGCCTGAAGAAAGAAGACCGATCGAAAACCTGGGCCGCCTGCCCGACCGGTGCTGTGCGCGACTGCTTGAGCTGCCACATGCCTCGTGTTTCCGGCGCGATCGCACGCGCGGTCTTTACCGACCATCACATCCGCATTCGCGGCGGTTCGGCAAAGCCGTAGAGTTCGCTTCAAACAAGCTTGATCGCGACGTTGCCTTGACGCTCCTCGACGCGGCCCACGATCGCCGCGGCTGAGGAGGCCCGGCGCGAAGTTCGTCGACGAGGCGCGCCACATGGTCGGGATCGACGGCAATCAGCAGACCGCCGGATGTCTGAGCGTCGAAGGCGAATTCGAGACCCAGCGGGTTGGCGCCGGGCTCGGTGCGGAGGCGGTCCCCGAGGAATTCGCGGTTGGTCTTGCTGGCGCGGGTGTGGTTACGAGCAATGGCCAGAGCCTGTGCGCCTTCGATCACGGGCAGCTTGTCCACCTCGATCACGAACGTCAGTCCCGCGCCCTCGGCCATCTCGGAGGCATGACCGGCGAGGCCATAGCCGGTCACATCGGTCAGCGCGTGGACGCCCCCGGCGGCCCGCAGCGCATCGCGGCCCACGGCATTGAGCTCGATCATCTGGGCGATCGCGCGGTCGAGAACCACGTCGGGACACTCTTCTCGCTTGGCCGCCGTCGTCACGAAACCGGTACCTAGCGGCTTGGTCAGAACCAGCAAGTCACCAACCCGGGCGCCGGCGTTGGTCAACAACTCGGCCGGATCGATCAGCCCTGTCACGCTCAGTCCGAACTTGATCTCCTTGTCGCGCACGGTGTGCCCGCCCAGCGTCGCCGCGCCGGCCAGGGCAACACGGTCGGCCGCCCCTCGAAGGATCGTCGCCAGGATCTCCATGGGCAGCTCGTCGTCCGGGAACGCCGCGATGTTCAGCACGGTGATCGGCCGGCCGTTCATCGCGTAAACATCCGAAAGCGCATTGGCAGCCGCGATCTGGCCGAACGCGAACGGATCATCCACCAGCGGTGGAAAGAAATCGAGCGTCTGGACGAGGGCGAGATCGTTCGAAAGCCGATACACACCCGCATCGTCCATGGTCTCGGTCGCGACCAGGACGTTCGGGTTATGCGGCAAGAGCGGCCCGGCGCAAGACCTGCGCGATCCCCAGCGGGGATATCTTGCCCGCTCACCCGGCGCAATTGGCGTAATTGGTAAGTCGCTTCTCTCGTCCAGACATGAGCAGGTTTCGGCGGGAGTGACAGCTCGGTCATATTCCCAGAACCTTTCCAACCTCCTTGATCAACGCGTCTTCATTCGGGAAGGAACCGGTTTCCAACTTCGAGTACAGTCGCTGCCCGCCGACCGAGAGCTCGAAACAGCCTCCCTTCGAGGGGATCAAAACGTAACGGCTGATGGCGCGCTTGTACCTGGGCAGTAGCTTGGCCGTCAAACTGACGGCCTGTGGCTCGTAGTTTCAAAGAGCACAGTATTCGAGAGTGACTTCCATCGGCGGTTTTCTCCCAGTATAGGACGGGGCGACCCAACGAGTCATCCCAAATCCATTGTATCCTAGCCGTAGGGTCAAGCAGGAGGGTTGAGCGAGCCCGCGGCCACCGCTTCAGCCGGCTGGGCATGACTTGCGGGAGTTCCTGAACCGATTCCAGTACTGAGCGGCCGGTGCACGGACGCTGCGGAGGCCACGGCCGGTGCGACCGTTGCGCCAGCCTGACCCGGTTCGGGAGACTGCCAGTCCAGGCTCATCAGCTCGGCCCAGCGGTTGAGCTCGGGCACCGTCTGAAAGACGAGCTTCAGACTGACCGTGATCGGCATGGCCAGGATCAGCCCGATCAGCCCCCAGAGATAGCCCCAGAAAAGACAGGCGATCAGGACCGTCGTTCCGTTCAGGTCGAGAGAGCGGCCCATCACCAGCGGGGTCACGACATACCCTTCGATTCCCACAACCGCGAGGTACAAGGCAGCCACCAGCAAGGCATCACCAATCGAACCTGTCTGTCCCAACGCGATCGCCGTGGGCAAGGCCCCGCCGACGATCTGGCCGATATAGGGAATGAAATTGGTCAGCGCGGCAACCAATCCCAGGACCAGGGCAAAATGCACGTTCAGGCACCAGAGCCCCAGCGCCACCACCAGGCCCAGGCCCAGATTGATCAGCGTTCGCGCCACCAGGTAATCTCGGATCTTTCGTGTAACGGCGGCGAGCATTGCGCTGGCTTTATCGGCCTCGCCGGTCGAGTGTGCGAAAAATCGAATCACCTTACTGGTGAGCATTGTGCTCTCAACAAGCAGGAAGATCACCAGCACCAGGACAATGAACCCCTGGACAACCCAGATGCTGAAATCGGAGAGTCCTGCGCTAAGCTTCTCGATCAAGAGGGCGCTGTTGGTGTCTCCCAGGCGGTCGATCGTGCCCGGCTCGGGCAACACCGCGCAGGTAAGGTTTGTCGCGTGCCAGGTCATTGATCCGCGCTCACCTGGCCGGCGAGCCGTTCGACGTCCGCCGGTAAAGTGTGAGTAGCGCGGAGCAATCCCTCGGCTGTCAGGCTGGCAACATAGAGCCCGCCCATCAGCAGCAGCAAGAACAACGCCAGAGCACCCGCGGGACCGAAGGGGAACCAGCGTCGAAAAAAAGCGGCCAGCGGGGAAAGCATGCAGGCAAGCACAAGGGCGACGGCGACCGGCACCAGGATCATCCGCAGCAAGTAAAGCGCAGCGATCACGGCCAGGACCGCAAGGATCACCTGCGACGAGGCTGCGTATTTTCCTTGCCGATCCAAGAGGAATCTCCCGCCGATCAATCTTCAAGAGTTCTGGCGGCCTGGCGACGAGTTGATTTCCCTATCATCGCGCCCGCGGCTACGGTTCGCAAGATCGCCTTCACCTGTGTTCAAAAGGGCATCCACCCGCCGGGGCGTCACGAACCGGCGGATCAGGCTCCGCAGCGTTGCCTCGGCCTGCGCGGCGATCTCCCCGGGAGCCCCTTCACTTCCCTGTGATGCAGCCGCCAGGCCAAACCAGGTCAGACGTGACGGCCAGCGGGAAAGTTCAGCGGAGCGATTGAACCGCTCCTGAATCCGTAGCGCCCAGACCACGCCCCAGTGATCCCGGAACCAGAGCCAGAGCCGTTCGACGGAATTCCTCCCAGCCAATGGCCGCTGACTCGACCACTCCGCCAGCCACCAGCTCAGGGCCAGCAGCCAGGCCACCGCGGACCATGCCACGGCGCGGGTCTCGCCTGGCCAGCCCGCCCGCGTCAGCCCAAGCAACTCCAGAACCAGCCCCGCTCCCAAGGACGATGCCGCCAGCCCGTACCGCGTGGGCAAGAAGTTGGTCACCCCGGCCAGGACCAGCAGCCCATAAAACAAGGTCCAGGGTGAGTCGAGCTGTACTTGCCCTAGCCCCTGCGCCCGCCGCAGGCGGCCGCCCGCTTCGAGCCACGGAATCAAGAATACCACCACCAGGAGGACCATCAAGATCGCCCACGCCTTGCCGCCCGGATTCCTCGCGCCGAGCACCGACGTCAATGACGCAAGGATCGCCAGGACCATCAAGTACGTGATCCGCCCCGTCCACGGTCTGCCGCTTTCCGGGAGCTCGAACCAGGCCTGCGCCTGCGCCATGAGACCCAGAGCGATCGTCAGCCCCGCCCACGCCAGAGCCCCCCGCAGCGCCGTCCCCACCGCCGCTTTCCAGGCTTTCAACCAGGGCAGAATCGCACCACAAAGGACCACCAGGACCGCCCCCGGCGCAACCGCGGGATGAAAAAGCAGCAGCATGCCCGAGGCGGCGAGCAAGATCGCCCAGATAACGAGCCGCAATTTCACCCACGCAATCATGAAGAAGTTCTCGATCTCAGAACATGGGAACTTTAGGTAAAATTTACAGACTCCCTTGAGGGGCGCGGTATATTTCACGTAGGTGGTATTGGTCCTATCGAAGTGCATGCTGGTTTTGAGAGTGTATCCGATGTTCACAGCGACGGTGAGTGCGGTTCTACTGCTGGCCTCGTCGGCCGGAGTGTTGCATTGCAGTCACGACAAGGTTCAAGGTGAGTGCACGATCTGCGTCGAGGAAACGTCCGCCATGCAGGCACAGATTTCGCGATTGGAGTCGTGTTCCGGCTGGATGGCACGACGCAAAGCCGCGCGGGCCTTGCGCAAGTACGACTGGAAGTGTCATCCGGAGGCCGCCGAAGCGTTGGCGGGCGCCTTGATGAACGACGACTGCGGCCTGGTGCGTCAGGAAGCCGCCGAGTCGCTCGCCAGGATGCGGCCCTGCCTGCCCACGGTGCATGCGGCGGTTGCCCGGGCGGCGAAGTGCGATTCGAGCTTCTTGACGCGCTGCTGGGCCAAGAAAGCACTCAAGTCGCTGGGCAAGTCTTGCGAGGAGACCTGTTCGATCTGCGGGCCAGGCTCGTCGATTGAAGGAAACGAGGCGACACCTCTGGGCCCGGGTTCTCTGCCCATGCCGATGCCGATGGACTCCGCGGTCGAACCGTTGCCACCCACGAGGATGGTCGTGCCGGCCAATCCGCCGGCTGTTTCACCGTTCAACCCCGGTGTGAGTCCACCGCCGCCATCGCCGACTCCCGAATCGGCGCCTCTCCCTCCGCTTGATCCCTCCGAAGGGCCGGCGCTGGAGAGTCCTGCCATGCCCTCCGCCGCAGTCACTGGCGGGCGTCCCAACCTGGCCTGGACCCTGGTGGGGCGGGAAGACTGAGCCGGGTCGCGGAATGCGGTCAGACCTCGCCGGCGAGTTCGGCCTTGGATTCGTCGGCGACGGGCCGCTTGCCGGTCAACGCCACCAGCAGAAGCGCCGCCGAGAGCCCGGTAAAGACCCAGATCACCGGCAAGTGGTAAGTGGGTTCGCTTCCGGGTGTCTGGATCGAGAAGTCGAGAGCCTGGCCAAGCTTCTCGAAGACAACCAGCAGCGCGATAATGATGCCGGCCAGCGAGCCGCCTGCGATCAGGCCGGTTGACATCATCGTCCCCGCGCTCATGTCGGCCTCTTCGGGTGTGAACTTGCGGATGCGATCGACCAGGAGGCGGATGAGACCGCCGACAAAGATGGGGAGGGTCGTCGAGAGTGGCAGGTAAACGCCCACGGCGAACGCCAGGGCCGAAACGCCCGCAAGCTGCACGACCACGGCCAGCACCACGCCCAGGATCACCAGCCCCCAGGGCAAATCGCCCTTCATGATGCCGTCGATGATCGTGGCAAACAGCCTGGGCTGGGGCGGGTTGAACTTCTTGAGCGGTGCACCCGAGGTCGAATAGTCGAGGCGGCCGCCGATTCCGGGGTCTTTGAGATAACGCGCGGTTCCGGAATCGTCCACCAGGTATTTCCCGGGCAGGACACCATTCTCCGGGTTCACCACCCACCAGACCTTGTAGGTCTTGCCATCGAGTCCGACATCTGTGTCACTGAGCTTGGAGACGTCGGCCTTGACGGCGGGAAGAGCCTCCGGCTTGTCGGTAATCGTCGTATAGGCATCGTTGAGCGCCAGCAGGGTCCCGCCCATGACAACCGCCGAGATCAGCGCCGACCAGGATGGCGACCTGCTGCTTCCACGGCGTCGCGCCCACCAGGTAGCCCGTTTTCAGGTCTTGCGAAGTGGTTCCGCCATTGGATGAGGCAATACAGACCACGCCGGCGATCGATAAGGCGACCAGTCGGTACTGGAGCCCGACCCAGCCGAGCATGACGAAGATCAGGCAGGTGAGCAGCAACGTCGCGATCGTCATCCCCGAGATCGGGTTGGACGACGACCCGATGACACCGGTAATCCGCGAGCTCACGGTCACGAACAGGAAGCCGAAGAGCACAACCATCACCCCACCGATGATTCTGCCGATCGTATCGGTCGGAATCAGGTTCGACCCGGCGATGGCCGCTACCAGGCCGATACAACCAAGGAAGACCAGTGGCATGGGTATATCGCGGTCGGTGCGCGGCCTGGCGTCAACGTCGAGGCCATCGGTTCCCGACAGCGCCGAGTTCTTGCCGGCCTTGAAGGCGCTCAGGCTGTCGCGGACCGACCCAAAAATCAGCGGCAAGGCGTTGAGCATGCTGAGTATGCCACCCGCCGCGACGGCACCCGCGCCGATGTAACGCACATACTGGCTTGCGATCTGTCCTGCGCTCATCGCGCTGATCTTCTGCTGGCCAGGGGGCAAGACCTGGGGCAAGCCTTCGCCGAAGTAGGCGATCATGGGCGTGAGCATCAGCGCCGTGAGCATTCCGCCGCCCACCATGACCGAGGCGATCCGCGGCCCGATGATATACCCGACGCCCAGAAGGGCGGGGGCTGGCTCGAGCGCGACGACGGCTTTGGTGTACCCCTTGATGCCGGTGATCGCCTTGTCCCATTCGCTCGACCAGAGCTTCAGCCCCTGCATCAGAACTTGATACACAAAGCCCAGACCAAATCCCAGAAACACGGTCTTGGCGTTCGATCCACCGTGCTCACCGACGATCAGCACCTTGGCGCAGGCCGTGCCCTCCGGATAGGGCAGCGTTCCGTGCTGTTTGACGATGAACGCCTTGCGCAAGGGAATCATCATCAATATGCCAAGTAAGCCGCCCAGCACGGCGACGAGCATGACCCGGGTCCACTCCAGCTCGTATCCCAGGAGCATGAGCGCGGGCATCGCCGCCCCGACGCCGAAGGCGATCGACTCGCCCGCCGAGCCGGCCGTCTGGACGATGTTGTTCTCGAGGATGGTCGCGGACCGGGTTCCGAAGGCCCGCGAAAGCCCGCGGAAGATCGTGATCGCCAGGACCGCGACGGGGATCGACGCCGACACCGTCATGCCGACCTTGAGGAACAAGTAGAGCGACGAGGCACCGAAGACGACGCCCAGCACCGACCCGAGAACAACCGCCGAGAGCGACAGCTCCGTGATTTCGCGACTCGCCGGGATGTATGGCTTGAAAGACGTATCTTTCGGTTCACCGGTCAGGCTGGTTGCGGACGGCGAAGCTGCCATTTCGTCGAACTCTCCATCGGGAGGCAAATCTGAAGGCGAAAGTGCAGCAAAGTAGGTTACTCGGCAGGGCAGCCCGCGAAAAGCCCCCTGCCCCTCGGCGGCAAATCGGGGCGCAGCGATCGGCACCGGTCACGACAGGAGCAGCTTTCTACCCCCGACCTTCGTACACGCACGGGCACTCGATGGGCTTCTTCGCCTCAGATGCTTGCAAACGTCGTCGGACTCGCCGACATCACGGATCGCAGAGCGGGGCCACGCTTCACCTCGGAGAGGCGATTGACGATGTCGCGGAGCACATCGATCATGCACTGCCCGGCTTCGATTTCGTAGACGATTTCGGGGGGATAGAAGCTCAGGGTCCTGTACGTGTCTTCATAATAGGTGTTGAGGCGGCGGCGGATGACCTCATCGTTCATGTCGTCCAGCCGGTTCTCGCGCAGGGCCCGCACCTTGAGCCGCTCCATCGCCAGCTTGGTGTCGTTGATTCGAAGATGAAAGATTTGCACAACATCGAGCACGCTGTCGAGCATCTCAGCCTGGGCATAGCTGCGGGGCAGCCCGTCGAGGATCAGCGTGTGCTGTTCGGGCATCACGACTTCTTGCATTTCCAGGATGTGAAGATGGCGCTTGAAGATGCGAACCGTCAGTTCATCGGGAACCATCAGGCCTTGCGAGGTATACTGTTCAATCTCGCGGCCGATACGGCCGTACTTGGGGATCTTCCGGAAAATGTCTCCCATGGAAATGTGCATCAGGTCCGGAAGCTGGCCGAGCACGGCTCCCTGCGTTCCCTTGCCACTGCCGGGCATGCCAAACAGCAGGTGGGTGCGGTACTTGGTCGAATAATCATCGACGGGTTCCAGTCGCCCCGGATTGCCACTCATGAGATCACCTATTGGCGAGAAACGCGGAAGTGCCACAATCCACTGTACCAGAGAAGACCCGGCAAGCCCCAGCCGTAAACCGATTCAGGGTTCAAACGGCCTTCAAATTCGCACCACCGGCGCCGGTTGAAATCTGGGATCGCTCTTTCCCAGCCCTCATCTTTCTCATTTCTCCCCGTCCGGAGCAAGCCCTTGCAGGAAACTCGACTCTTACTGATCCGTCACGTCGAGACCTCGACCCCCAACGTTTTCCACGGTGCCGAATCGGATATCGGCCTCAGTCCCTGGGGCGAGCACCAGGCCGAGCGGCTTGCCGAGGCGCTGAAAGACCAGGGTGCGGAGGCCGTTTACTGCTCGGCCATGCGCCGCGCCGTCGCCACGGCCACGCCGATCGCCGCAGCCTGCGGCCTGACCGCTGTCGTCGTGCCACAGCTTCATGAGCGGAAGATCGGCTCCTTGTCCGGACTGAGCCGGGAGAGCGGCTGGGAAATCTACGCCGAGTCAAAACGGCGCTGGATCGCCGGAGAAGTCGAGTTCACTCATCCCGGTGGTGAGTCATTCGCCGACATCCGCCGCCGGGTGCTCCCGGTGCTTCAAGAACTTGTCGCCCAGCACCCGGGAAAAACGATCGTCATCGTCGCTCATGGAGTGGTCATACGCGTCACTCTCTTGAGCCTGCTTGAAGGTTTTCAACCCGCCGACTTCGATCGCATCGCCATCGACTTTGCCTCGATCAACGACCTCCGCTGGGATGGCAGAAGGTGGAAGGCCCACGCGCTCAACCAGGTCGTCGCCCCCTCGCCGGCGAAGCCGGTGGCGTGAGGAGGATGCTCATTCGCCACAATCCGCGTACAGGTTTTCGCGGCTGTCGTCAATCATGATGGGGCGCGCCGGGTGGGTGTCGACCCATGACTGAAGACGCCGAGCCCACTGCTCAGGATGCTCCTGCGGAACGGACCTCGAACGATCTGATGCCGGAATCAAAGTGTCTTGAAGCGCGGCAACGAGCCGGCGCAGTTCGTCGGCCACGCAGGCTGGCAATCCCGTCATGTCCAAGGTCTGAGGGGAAATGGGGGATTCACTGGAAATTTCATGCTGAAACTCGCCACTCATCAGCGACTCTGAGTACTTGAATGACTTCCGGGGTTCTGACAAGACCTCAACCGAGCCATTTTCGGCTTTGGCTTATTACATTATACAGCGTTCTCTCCGTGCTGGAAGAAGTGCCAAACCGCCCAGAGTGCTCGAACGACCGGGCCAGCCCCCTCGCCGGCGAAGCCGGTGGCGTGAGGAGGCTGGCAGTGCGTGATGAAGTTGGCAACTCTTCGGGGAAGCTGATCCCAGAGACAAGAGCCGACATCCTGGATTATGATGGTGAAGATAGTTTCGGACTACGTCGAGCCGTCCCACCGGACTTCGTCGCAAGAGGAGCCGATATCGTGAGAGTCAAATCTCCTCGCTGGACCACCGAGCGATTCAAGCTGGCTTCCCAGGCCGGTTGCTTTCATGACATGAAGGTGGAGCTGGTGGGAGGAAGGCTGGTCGAGATGACGGAACGTCCCGAGCATCGAAACACAGTCGAAAACACGGTCGAGCTGCTCACCGCGGCCGTGGATAAGGCCAAGTGGTACGTTTCCCGCGAGTCGTCCGTGGAATTCGATGACTGGACGCCGCTTCCCGATATCTCCGTCTGCCGCGGACCACGCCGGCCGACCTACACCCATCGAGCTCCCAGGCCGGAGGACATCATCCTGCTTGTCGAGGTCTCCCAGTCAACCTACCGCTACGATCGGCGAGTCAAGCTTCCCAGGTATGCCAGGGCCGCCATTCCGCTGCTCTGGATCGTCAATCTTGAGAGCCAGACAATCGAAGTCTTTTCGCAACCTCGTGGCCAGAGCTATACGTCCCGCCAGGTGTTCGCCGCAGGGGAATCGATTCGCCTGAGAGCCGGCGAACCTCCCAACCTCATCGATGCCACGATCCCGGTGATCGAGGTCCTGGCTTGAATAGTACCCGCAACCACCAGGCCCGATCAGCGGCCCTCAACGGCATGTAGCCGTATCCTCACCAAGCCACTTCATTTCGCAGGAGACCCGGCCGTGGGCTTCATCTGCACGATGGCCATGTCAATCATCGTTACCGCCAGTTTCGGGCCATGCGAAGACCTCTCGGCCGCGGCGAAGAAAGCACGTGAGAAGGACTATCATGAGTTTCTCCTGGCGTATTACAACCAGAGTGCCGGACAACAACTCTCAAGTTCCGGACAACAGCTCGCCTGGAAATCTTACGCACCACGTTTCCTTGAATTTGCTGAACGTGTCCCTGAAGACGAAGTCGGTCTTGACGCCGCAGAATGGATCATCAGGTGGGACCCCGTGGGGCAAGAGAGGCATGAAAGGGCTTTGTCGCTGCTGGAAAAACATCATTATCGTTGCAGCCACAGAGATCTATTTCGGATGCTTGTATCTCCGAAATTCTTTGGGGTTGGCTCTGATCGAGTAGCCCGCATCCTTCGGTCGATCGCTGACGCTGACCGAAAAAACAAGGAAGTCACAGCCGAGGCTTCGCTTGCCGTAGCCCAGTTCCTTTTCAATCGAGCCGAACTGATTCGCCTTGTAAAGGCACATCCTGGTGGCTACCTCGTTGAGAGACTCGAGGGATGGTATGGAGCGCCTTATGTCGCTTACCTTCAGTCCTGTGATCCAGTAGCGGAAACCGCCAGTGCGCGTTCGTGTCTTGAGGAAGCGAGAAATCGGTTCCCCGAATTCGTCAGCAGCCACTCCTGGTACGGAGGCAAAGCAAGGGACACAACGGGAAAGGACATCGACGGCCAGACGCTGAAGCTTGCCGATTACCACGACAGAGTCGTGGTGATCTGCTTTTGGGGCCAATCATGCCCTCCTTGCAGGGAGATGATCCCCTCGGAAAAAAGACTCGTAGATCGCCTGAAGGACAAGCCGTTCAACTTGCTCGGTGTGGCATGTGATCTCGATGAAAAGAGCGCCAGGACGTACGTCGCCAGGGAAGGGATAACATGGAAAACGTGGTGGGCCGGCGGACCTACTCAACCGATCCTGGAAGAATGGGATGTTCGGGAGTTTCCCACCGTGATTGTGATCGATCAGCACCACGTCATTCGCTACAGGGACATTCGGGGCGACGAACTGGAGGCGGCTGTCGTTTCATTACTGGAAGAGTCGAAACTCCGGTGAGAGTGGTCACCACGATTCAGAAAGTGGATGGCCCCTTTCGATCCTTCGTAGTTGCATATCATCAAATGGACTTCGCTTGCGCTTCAGGCTTGTAGCTAGCGAGGGCATTCATCATTCGGTGTATGGCGCAAGTCTACGGACCACTTCCGTCCGCCAAACCGCCGGTCTCCCGCCGGGGCTTGGTTTGGAGACCTTGCCACAAACTGGAGCGAGCCACATAAGCCTGAAGCGCAAGCGAATGGCATTCGTAATTGCATATCATCAAATGGCCTTCGCTTGCGCTTCAGGCTTGTTGCAAGCGAGAGCATTAATGATTCGGTGTATGGCGCGAGTTTACGGATCACTTCCGTCCGCCAAACCGCCGGTCTCCCGCCGGGGCTTGGTTTGGAGACCTTGCCACAACCTGGAGCGAACCACGTAAGTAAAGCGCAAGCGAAGGGCGTTCGTAATTGCATATCATCAAATGGCCTTCGCTTGCGCTTCAGGCTTGTTGCAAGCGGCTTCCCCGGCATCGTTTGCCTACTGGACCGAGACCTGGCGCCGGCGAATTAGCGTGTCCTTGTATGCTGATTCATCATTTCTCCTCTGTTTTCCGCAGGGCGTCTTGCAGGGCTCCGACTGCCAGCGCCGGGCAATGCAGCTTATCCGGCGGCACGCCGTCCAGCGCAGCGATCAGGTCGTCAGTGGTCAGCCTGCGGCACTCGTCCAGCGTCCGGCCGACGATCAGCTCGGTGAGCCTCGACCCCGCCGCGATGGTCGGCCCGCAGCCATAAGTCTGATACTTCGCCGCCGCGACACGATCCCCCTGAAGTTTCAGAAACAAGATCAGGAAAGCCCCCCGCCCCGGCGTCCCGGCATGGCCGGTGAGGTCGGGGTTCTCCATGACCCCCGTGTTCCGTGGGGCCAGGACATGCTCGGTCAGAGTTTCGGAGAATCTGCCCATGTGAGTGGCAACCAAGGCTGGTGATCGCGCTGATGCAGGTTGGCTCAGCTCGCCGATCGCACTGGCCATCTCGTCTCGGACTTCGTACCCTGAGTGCCGAAGAAGCAAAACACCCCAATCATCCTACATTTCCCGAAGAAATAGCAGTGTCCCCGTTGC
>CAWCPP010000026.1:0-569544 GCA_963797295.1 uncultured Planctomycetaceae bacterium | reverse complement strand
CGACGGCGGATCGGAAACCTACTTCCTGCCGCTGGCCATCGCCTCGGGGTGGGATGCCAGACGGATCGGGCACGAGGCCCCGGAGCGGATCATCGCGACCTGGGAGACACCCGATGGGCCGGCCGCGCTGTATGACGGCTTGGCCGATCACGGAACCTGCTGGGCCCTGCTGACGGCGATCGAATCGAACCGTTCGGCGCCCACCGGCCGGGGTGAGGTCAGGGCGCTGCGGACGACGGCCTTCGACCGGGCCCGCGGGCCTGTCGGCACGCCGCTGGAAGTCATCCCCAAGACCACCGAGCAGAGTAACTCGGTCGTGCTCTTTGACCATCGCCTGCTGATGAAGGTTTTCCGCCGGATCGAGCCAGGCATCAACCCCGACTTCGAGATCGGCAAGTTCCTGTCCGAGGAAACCCCCTTCGATCGCATCCCCCAGACGGCCGGAACAATCGAGTATCACCACGACGGCAGCGAGCCGGCCACGCTAGCGGTGCTTCAAGCCTTGGTCCAGAATCAGGGAACCGGCTGGGACCATGCGCTCGGCGAGTTGCGTGAGTTCTACGAGCGTGTCGATCATTCGCACACGCCCGACGAGCCGGCCGCAGCCGATTGGCTGGTGGGTTCTTATCCCGCCGCAGCCGCCCTGCTCGGCCGACGCACGGCCGAGCTGCATCGGGCACTGGCGTCGGCTGCGTCCGACCCGGACTTCGCTCCTGAACCGCTGACCGCGGATGACCTCGACTTCTTGAGGGAAAGCATGCGCGACCAGTTCGTGCGGTCTCTGCAAGCCCTGGAAGATTGTCTCGGCCAGGGTCGGCTGCCCGCCTCGGTGGAAGGTCAGGCCCGGCAGGTGCTGGACGAGGCACCGAGGCTGATGGCCGAGCTCGACGCGCTGACGGCGGCGCGGCCTGGTTCGACGCGAATCCGCTGCCACGGCGACTACCACCTCGGCCAGGTCCTGCGGGTGGACGACGACTTTGTCATCCTCGACTTCGAGGGCGAGCCCGCTAGGCCGCTGGAACTGCGGCGTCGGAAAGAGACGCCGATCAAGGACGTGGTCGGGATGCTCCGTTCGTTCGATTACGCCGCATACGCCGCGCTCTTCCTGAAAACCCGCGACAGGCCGGCGGATGTGGCACGGCTGGCACCCTGGGCACGACGCTGGGCGGCTCGCGTTTCGACCGAGTTTCTGGCCGCCTATCGCGGCGGAGTTGGCGGGGCAAACCTGGTTCCTGCGGACCCGGATGCCTTCGGGCTGATGCTCCGGTCATTCCTGCTCGACAAGGCTCTTTATGAGCTCTCTTATGAGCTCAACAACCGACCGGACTGGGTGCAAATTCCGATTCAGGGCATACTGGCGTTGGTCCGTTCGATAGGCTATCCATACTGGAAATGACACGGTGGCCCAGCGGTGATTCTCGGCCACTACGCGAGCCCGATGACCTGGCGGGCCCCGTGCGGACGAGGACTCAGCAGCACCTCAAGAGTTTATTTGCTTCCGTTGCCCGCGTCGGGGCTGGTTTCGGAATCGACATCCGGTCCGCGTGTGGATCGCTTGGTCTTGCGAGTTCGGGGAGGCGGGGCTTCTTCTTCCTCGGCATCGTCGCCGCTGGCCCTGCTGGCGCGGCTGTCGGACTTGGTCGAGCGGCCGTTTTCCGCGGTCGTACTGGCCCGCGGTTTGCCTCGGCTGACGGTCTCGGCGTCGAGGAAGACGAGCACCTCGGTGCTTGTGGGAGCACCGATCGGCGTGCCCAGCCAGCCGCCTTTCTTTTCCAGAATCCCCGGATGAATGCCTCCGGTGATCAGGAGTGTTTGTCCCAGCGGCCAGTTCTTGACGGTCTGGTCGAGGTGGGTCATTGAGACTTCGGGGACGTCGATCGACATCTCCGGCGGACCCTGTTCGCGGGGCGCGATGACCTTCGTGCGATGGAACATCCGTACGGTGTTGACAGCCAGGTCAATCGCCGCGTCCACCGAGTCGCCCTCGAACGTCAAGAGCGGACTTAGCTTCAGTATGATGCTCTCATCGAGCTTGTCGGCCTTGGGGGTGTAGCCTTGACCCGCGGCGCTCTTGCGCTGCATGCCTCCGGCGAAGCTCCGCGGTTCGGCGGTGCGAATCGACAGGACCTGGCCATTGAGCATTTCCACCCGCTCATCGTAGAGCTTGCGGAAACCCTGTTGGGACTGCATTTGCGAGATGACAAGCGCCGCATCGGACATCCGGAGCGTCCAGATCTGCTGCCCCTGGGGACCGTTGCCGACGGGCGTGAGCTGTGAAAAGACAGAGTGCCGCCAGCGCGTGTCGGAGGAGACGAAGAATCGAACGTGAATGGCCAGGACGTCGTCGGTCGCGTTGGTGAACCGTTCGACCACCTCGCCGACTTGCTTCAAGACCTCCGGGCTGTTGTATGCCTTGACCTGGGTTTTGCTGGCGCAGAGCACGGCAATCTTCTCGCCATGCCAGTCGGCCGATCCGGTGCGGCGGAAGATCCATTCAATGATGGCCTTCTGGGGGGTCTTCTGGCCGGGGTCGATCTTCGCGTAGCGGGAAATGTCATAGGTTCGCATCTGAAAGCCGGACTCATGGAGCAGTCCGGCCGGCGGATCGTCGGCAGTGGTGGCAGGCTCATCGCGCTCGTCGGCATCCGCGGGGTCCTTGGCCGCGGTGGGCCGGAGCGTCTTGCCCTGGCTCGACGAGGAGCCCGAGGTCCGGCGACTCCGGGCCTCCTGAGCCCAGACTTCTCGCGGGAGAAGAACTCCCAGCAACATCGTCAGCATCATGGCAGTGCGGCGATTCATGCCAGGGGCCTCCTTGCCGGTCTGGCCTGGGATCTGATCAATGATCGAGAACGCGAATACAAACGAGGACGGTGAGCGAGAACCGCGGGGCTGTCATTCGAATCGCCGCACAAACCACGCCTGCCTGTTCCTGGAGGCGAGGTTCTTGATGTTCAAAAACCTGCGCGCGACACGTTTTTCCTCCGAGAGTCGTGGCAAGTTACCAGAGGTCCCATTTTGCCTCAAGTCCAAACCGACGGAGTGTGCATGAAGACAAAGCTTCGCCAAGACAGATCAAGGAGTTGCGGGAGGGGCTGAACTCCGTGGAACGGAATGGACTCCTCACGATCCATTGAAGCTCTTCGCCCGTCAGCGAGCCCTCGTGCGCATAGCCGCAATGGCCACACACAAGGCCATCGCGCTCATGACCAGACTGGACGGCTCTGGCACGGCTTGTGGAATGAATACCTCGCCAATGAGTACATCGCCGGTGCCACCGGGAACATTTGTGAAGAACTGTGTGGCGTTATTGCTATCGGTCCACTGCGTTTCTCCCGGGCCCTCGACGGCGTAGATTCCAAACAAACCGGACGCGTTGCTCGACGCCAGGAAGTCCATCTGCAACAGGTTGGCCCCCGGGGTGCCTGGTACAACGACTCCCGAACTTGTGCTGAAGTCAATAAAATCGTTGGCGGTCAACTGGTTCCCCGTATTGTCAGTAACGATTCCGAGGCCGTTTGCGCCGAAGAGATAATTGGGAGGGTTGGTTGCTGTGCCGGTTGCGGGATCTTGAAATGTCAGGGTACCCGTTGCACCGCTTTCGGGCGAGATCTGGAGCGCGACGTTCCAGGCGGTCGCGATGTCGTTCGGTGAATTGTCACTGACCACGCTCAGCAACATCGGCGTGGAGGTTGTGCCAGCGGACATGACGAGTGGCGTGCCGGGGGGATTGCTTGTGAGCAGCATCACGCCGGCGTGACTGCTGCCGCCGAGCCAACCGACAAGCGCGAGGGAAAGAAAAACTTTTTTCATGGGTGTGTCTCTCTCGTTGGTCAGGATGGGAAAGCGGCCTCTTGAGTTCTCCGAGAGCCCACATTCGTGGTCTCCGGGTGATACGTCACGACGAGGCTGGTGCTGGTCAGTTGATTGTCCTGGATCTGACGGATCGTAACTTGCGGGCGAGTCGCAGTCCTGGCCGGCAGTGGTGATGGGCCACTGGGAGTACTTTGCATGGCACTCATTTGCTGAAGCTCCCGACCGGAAAAGGCAACCGCCAGATCGCCGGCAGTCGAAACGACCGGTGTTGTTGTGCCAGGTGCGATCACCGCGGCCACATCCCGAGACGAAGGCAGTCGCTGAACGCCCACCGCCAGAGTCGTATCCATCAGGTCGCCATGATACCTGGCAGGATCGAGATCTCCAAGTCCCAGCGTGTGGCCCAGCTCGTGCATGACGACCGTTAAAAGGTCTTCGTGCGTGGATGGTGTCGCGGCCGAACTGCTTTCCGCGTTGCGCTGTGCACTCCGCTGCAGGAGACCAGGGGTGATTCTGGGCAGCGTGTTCACGGACCAGCCCCAACCGGCGGCATCGGGAGAGACCTCGATCACCGATCCGCCGATGGCCGTCACCGCGAGATAGCCGGGAGGAAGATCGACGATCTGGATCGAGTCTTGACGAAGCCGAGCCACATCACTCGCGGGCAGCCCGGCCGCAGCCCATTGCCCGATCGCGGCCTGGAGCACCGGGGCGAGCTGCCCGGGCGTCACCGACGTGCCATTGCCCACTCCCTGCCCGCCCGCCGCAAGCTGCGGTGAAAGCCGGGGCAGTAGGTTGCCGATCCGCGGCCGATAGATATTGAAATCGGACATGTTCACAGAAGCCGTCGCCATTCATGTCATTGAAAGCATTATACGGTAGCGAATACGTGAAGCTCTTGAGGATCAAGACTCCATCGGTCGTATTGACCACGCCATCGTCGTTCACGTCGCCCGGCAAGACATCGAGGCGCCGGGTATAGGTGATGATCTGGCTGTTGCCGATCGTGATTGTCACACGGTCTGGCCCGGTGATCGGCTTGGCGAGCGTGATGACGATACTGCTGGTTCCTGACCCGGAAACGGTCACAGGACCGTAGTTGCCCCCCGTGACTCCAGCGACGCTGATGTCGCCCGGGCTCGAGTGTGGCCGCCTGGCTGAGTGTGATCGGTATCCGGTTGATGTTGAACCAGGGCAAATCGGTCGTGCGTCCGGCTGGAAGCAGGCGGAGACCATCACTGGCGGTCTGGAGCGCGGCGATTTGGGAGCCCCACTCGACAGAGGCACCCGTGACCGAAATGGACGCCGCGGCAACCGTGAGCTTGTGAGTGGTGTCGGAGGACGTCGAGAAGTCTAGCGTGCCGTTGTATGCCGCCTCGATCGTGTAGGTGCCGGCGGGTGTACCAGCGGGCAATATGTAAACCGCGGCGGCGGCACCGGCGCTGACGTTGACCGTCACGGGCAAGCCGATCACCGTCGTGCCCGAGAGGATGCTGAAGGTTGCCGTCCCCGCGCTGACAACTCCGGCGACGCTGGTGACCGTGGCGGTCAACGGGATATCCTGGGCTCCCGCGCTGAAGGGAACCGACGCGGTGGCTGCCACAGTGGCCGTTGCCGCTGCGCTCACGGTGAGCGAATGCTTCTTATCCGAGGACCCCGTGAAGTCGGGAGCACCTGTAAACGCAGCCTCGATGGTGTAGGAGCCCGCGGGCGTCGCGGCGGGCAAGATATAGACAGCAGCAGCCGCGCCCGCGCTGACGTTGACTGTCACCGGCACGCCGATGACTGTCGTACCCGAAAGGATGGTGAAGGTCTCGGTCCCCACACTGACCACTCCCGCTGCGCTCGTGACTGTGGCGCTGAGTGAGATGTCCTGGCTCCCTGTGTCAAACGGAACTGAGACGTTCGTGGCTGCGGTGGCCGAGGCCGCTGCGTTGATGGTCAGAAAATGGCTCGTGTCGGTCGAACCGACGAATTCGGGCGTGCCGTTGTACACTGCCTCGATCGTGTACTTGCTGGCCGGTGTTCCGCCGGGCAGAGCATAGACGGCCGCCGCGGCCCCCGCGCTGACGCTGACTGTCACCGGCGTCCCGATCACGGTGGTCCCGGAGAGGATGGTGAACGTCTCGGTCCCCCCGTTGACGATACCGCCCGTGCTGGTGATGGATGCGCTCAGCGGGACATTCTGATCTCCGACGCCGAATGTCACGGAAGCGCTGGCTGCAGCCGTGGCGGTGACTATGGTACCCACACTGAGAGAATGGCTCTTGTCGGTGAACCCGAGGAAGTCAGCCGTCCCGCTGAATACGGCCTGGATGGTGTATGTGCCGACCGGTGTACCACCGGGCAACGCGTAGACAGCAGCCGGCGGCCCCCGCGCTGACGTTCACAGTGACCGGCGTGCCGATCACCGTTGTTCCGGAGAGGATGGTGAAGGTTTCCTGCCCCTCGTTAACGATGCCCGCCTTGCTGGTGACTGTGGCATTGAGGTTCACATTCTGCGCCCGACGTTGAACGTCGCCGAAGCGCTGGCCGCTGCGGTGGCGGTTATCGCAGGGTTGATGACCAGGGTCTGGCTCTTGTCGGTGAATGAGAGGAAGTTCGCGGTGCCGTCGAACACGGCCTCGATGATATAGGTGCCACCACCGAGGCCGGCGGGCAACGCGTAGACAGCAGCGGCGGCCCCTGCACTGACGTTGACAGTGACCGGCGTCCCGATCACCGTCGTGCCAGAGAGGATGGTAAACGTTTCCTGCCCCTCGTTGACGACGCCCGCCTTGCTGGTGACGGTGGCATTGAGGGTGACATTCTGCGCCTCGACGTTGAACGTCGCCGAAGCGCTGGCCGCGGCGGTGGCGGACGCCGCGGCGCTGATGACCAGAGTCTGGCTCTTGTCGGTGAATGAGAGGAAGTTGGCGGTGCCGTCGAACTCGGCCTCGATGATGTAGGTGCCTGCGCCAATGCCGGCGGGCAACGCGTAGACAGCAGCGGCGGCCCCTGCACTGACGTTGACAGTGACCGGCGTCCCGATCACCGTCGTGCCAGAGAGGATGGTAAACGTTTCCTGCCCCTCGTTTACGATGCCCGCCTTGCTGGTGACGGTGGCATTGAGGGTGACATTCTGCGCTCCGACGTTGAACGTCGCCGAAGCGCTGGCCGCGGCGGTGGCGGACGCCGCGGCGCTGATGACCAGAGTCTGGCTCTTGTCGGTGAATGAGAGGAAGTTCGCGGTGCCGTCGAACTCGGCCTCGATGATGTAGGTGCCTGCGCCAATGCCGGCGGGCAACGCGTAGACAGCAGCGGCGGCCCCCGCGCTGACGTTCACAGTGACCGGCGTGCCGATCACCGTTGTTCCGGAGAGGATGGTGAAGCGTTTCCTGCCCCTCGTTAACGATGCCCGCCTTGCTGGTGACGGTGGCATTGAGGTTCACATTCTGCGCCCGACGTTGAACGTCGCCGAAGCGCTGGCCGCGGCGGTGGCGGACGCCGCGGCGCTGATGACCAGAGTCTGGCTCTTGTCGGTGAATGAGAGGAAGTTGGCGGTGCCGTCGAACTCGGCCTCGATGATGTAGGTGCCTGCACCAATGCCGGCGGGCAACGCGTAGACAGCAGCGGCGGCCCCCGCGCTGACATTCACAGTGACCGGCGTGCCGATCACCGTTGTTCCGGAGAGGATGGTGAAGGTTTCCTGCCCCTCGTTAACGATGCCCGCCTTGCTCGTGACGGTGGCATTGAGGTTCACATTCTGCGCCCGACGTTGAACGTCGCCGAAGCGCTGGCCGCGGCGGTGGCGGACGCCGCGGCGCTGATGACCAGAGTCTGGCTCTTGTCGGTGAATGAGAGGAAGTTGGCGGTGCCGTCGAACTCGGCCTCGATGATGTAGGTGCCTGCGCCGATGCCGGCGGGCAACGCGTAGACAGCAGCGGCGGCCCCCGCGCTGACGTTCACAGTGACCGGCGTGCCGATCACCGTTGTTCCGGAGAGGATGGTGAAGGTTTCCTGCCCCTCGTTAACGATGCCCGCCTTGCTGGTGACTGTGGCATTGAGGTTCACATTCTGCGCCCTGACGTTGAACGTCGCCGAAGCGCTGGCCGCTGCGGTGGCGGTTATTGCAGGCTTGATGACCAGAGTCTGGCTCTTGTCGGTGGAGGTGAGGAAGTTCGCGGTGCCGTCGAACTCGGCCTCGATGATATAGGTGCCACCACCGAGGCCGGCGGGCAACGCGTAGACAGCAGCGGCGGCCCCTGCACTGACGTTCACAGTGACGGGCGTCCCGATCACCGTCGTGCCAGAGAGGATGGTAAACGTTTCCTGCCCCTCGTTCACAACGCCCGCCTTGCTGGTGATCTGGGCATTGAGGTTGACATTCTGCGCCCGACGTTAAACGTCGCCGAAGCGCTGGTCGCTGCGGTGGCGGACGCCGCGGCGCTGATGACCAGAGTCTGGCTCTTGTCGGTGAATGAGAGGAAGTTCGCGGTGCCGTCGAACACGGCCTCGATGATATAGGTGCCACCACCGAGGCCGGCGGGCAACGCGTAGACAGCAGCGGCGGCCCCCGCGCTGACATTCACAGTGACCGGCGTCCCGATCACCGTTGTTCCGGAGAGGATGGTGAAGGTTTCCTGCCCCTCGTTAACGATGCCCGCCTTGCTGGTGACGGTGGCATTGAGGTTCACATTCTGGCGCTCTGACGTTGAACGTCGCCGAGCGCTGGCCGCTGCGGTGGCGGTTGCCGCGGGGGTGACAGTGAAAGTGTCACCGGAGCTGGTCAAGCCGTCGAGGGATGCAGTGATTACCGAGGTTCCTGCGGCGAGCGTTGTCGCCAAGCCCTGGCTGCCGGAAGCATTCGAGATCGTGGCCACCGTTGCCGTTGCTGATGCCCAGGTCACTTGCGACGTAACGTTGGCAGTCGTTCCATCGGAGTAAGTACCGGTGGCCGTGAATTGCTCAGTGAGACCGTAGGCGATGCTCGGGTTGGCTGGTGTGAGAGCGATCGAGGTCAGGACAGGAGGGGTAACGGTGAGCGTGTCCCCCGTGCTGGGCACGCCGTCTAGAGATGCGGTGATCACCGAGGTGCCTGTAGCTAGCGTTGTCGCCAAGCCCTGGCTGCCGGATGCATTCGAGATCGTGGCGACGGTGGGGTCGCCGACGCCCAGGTCACCTGGTTCGTCAGGTCCGCCGTCGTGCCATCGCTGTAAGTGCCCATGGCCGCGAACTGCTCCGTCATACCCTTGGCAACGCTTGGACCGGCGAGGGGCAATAGCAATCGAGGAGAGGGTCACGACGCCGATCTGGAAGATGCCATCAACCGGATCGTTCGGGGCGTTCGTGGGAGCCGGAGAGAGGGTGAAGTCCGAGAGATTCGTATCGTAGATTTCCGTGAAAGTATCCTGTCCCTGGTTACTAGCGTCTTGCATCAAGTTGAGGACCGACGGGCCGTTGGGCGCGTTGGCGGCCACCGTGAACGAGAGCGTGACGAGAACCGTGTCAGTCCCGTTGGCGATGACCCCCGTCCCCGCCGGGTTGCCGGTGCTGGCCTGCACGATGATCACCCCGGGGACGGCTGGCGGGAGCAACACACTCGGCGTCCCGAGTGCCGCGAACGTGCCGCCGATGGTCGCCGTCGAACTCACCGTGAACTTGCTGGGGTCGTAGCCGATCACGAGCGTGAACCCGGCGGCGTCGATGCCGTTGGCCTCCGTCACCTTGATCCGGATCGGGACCGAGACGGTGTCGCCCGCGTTGCCGCTGACCTTCGGGATGTAGATCTCCGGGTCCGGACCGGTCGGAGGAGGCGTCGCGACGTTGGGCAGGCTCGGGATGTTCGGGACGTTAATCAGGCCGATCTCGCGCTGGATGCTCGTCGTATCGGCCCCTTCGATCCGGCCGTTGAGGGTGATGTCGCCCAGGATGACAGGGTCGGCCATCCGGTAGGCCGCGGAGCCAGTGTTGTACAACCCGATAACCCGCTGCTCGAGCACGACGTCCGGCCCGGAGTACTTCTGGTCGCCGTTGAGGTCGCCGAAAAAGGCGGCGACGTGGAAACCGTCGTCGGCCACGGAGGGGAGCAATTGCGGGGTGCCCGGGGAGTTGTCCCAGACTTGAAGGTTGCTGATATGGAGCAACTCCTTCGAGGCGTACGGCGCGTTGTTGGGGACTACGGCCGTGAAGCTCCCCAGGGTGATCGCCCCGGCCGCCGAATTGAAGGCCGTCGCGCTGCTGACGGTGATCTGGGCGGTGCCGGGGGTCACGACATGGAGGTAAGCCGAGGCGCCGGAGATCGTGGTCGTGAGTGAGTTGTCGGTGATTGTCAGGAGCGTCGGGTCATAGGTCAGAGTGAAGTCAACTGCGGTGACGTTCTGGCCGGTGCTCAGAGTGATCGGTAGACCCGCCGTAAGGGACGAGGCTGGCAGGTTCACCGGCTGGCCGTAGCCGCGTGCGAAATCGGGCAGGCTGACCACGACCGCATTCGAGGGCAGCGGATTCACGGTGAACGTCTGGACGAGGTTGTCGCCCGGGACGCCGTCGCCGTTGCCGTCGAGCAGCGCGCCGGTCGTGCTCACAAAGGCGTTCGCCCCGCTAACGAGCGTGACCGTATAGGAGTCGGGTGCGAGAATTCCGCCGGTTTTGATAAAGGTGACGGTCTTACCGTCGGCACTGACGAGCATCGACCCACGGACCAGGCCGGTGGTCTTGCCGACGAGGGTGGCGTCGGCGGGCCCGTAGACGCCCCCGGAATCGTAAAGGTTCAGGACACTCTGACTCAGCGGCGAAGCGAATGTGGCCGTGAACCCGCTTGGAGTGGGCGTGAGGCTGTTGACCTCGAGCGCGGCGGGGATGTACTGGTCGCCGAAACTGCTTGTGTTGATGGTCTGGCCAGCCGGGAGGCTGACGTAGTAGGCCTGGTCGGTCTTGGAGGTGACGGACGTGAAGTCGTCGACGACGCCACCGGTGAAGAGGATCTTGGCGATCGACTTCGATCCGGTGATTGTGACGAAGTTGGCGGGGTCGCCCATCGTGGTGGCCGCCTTGCTGGCGGCGGTCCCGACGACCGTCCCGTCGGCGGCATAGGCCGTGGCGGTGCCGGCGGCGTAGCTGGTGTTGTGGACGTAGAAGAAGGTAACGGAGTTGACGGGGTTGCTGAAGTCGATCTCGGCGAGCGGGTTGACGGTGCAGTTATACGCCTGGGTGCTACTGGCGAGCAGGGCCGACGAGGTGGGGACGAACACGGCGCCCCCGGAGAAACTCGCGATGCCGACGGTGAAACTGGTGGCACCGGGCTTGGTGATGCCGGCCTCTGACCCGCTATTGCTAAAGTAGACGGTCGCCGACGCGTTCGCGGCCGGGGCGGTCTCGACCGACCCGTTGGGGACGACCTCGCGGATCGTATAGTTTCCGGGCTGGAGCCCGTCGAACCGGAACGTCCCCGCCGCGCCGGGGTTGTTCGGGTCGGCGGCTTGGGTGACGGTGCTGATCTCGCCGGCGTCGAAGACCCCATTGTTGTTGGCGTCGATATAGACGGTCACGCCGGGGATACCCTGCTCGCCGTTGTCCTGCACCCCGTCGCCGTTCGTGTCGACGAACACCTTGCCCACGATCGACGAGGGCGACGAGGTCGCCCACGGGTCGTATTTCACGGTCGGCCTGGTGGAGTCCGGGGAGTTGTGGTCGTTGATCTTCAGGGCGATCTGGCCGGGCGTCGTCGTGCCCCAGTAGTTACCGGTCAGGTCGATCGTGTCGGTGGGGACGCCCACGGCTTGCAGGCCGCGTTGACTTGGAGTAGCGCTGGAGACGAGCAGGCTGAAGTCGTTGCCCGTGATGGCAATCGGGTTGGCGCCGCTGTTGATCGTGAATATGCTTGAAACGATGTCGCCGTGGAGAACGTCCTTCGAGCCGGCGAGCAAGGTCAAGTTGTCCCACCTGAACGTGACGTCCGTGGCGGTGAGGTGTCCGCCCGTCAGGGCGGTAATCCCGTCGCCAGCGGCGTAGTTGTTGCCGCGGTAGGTGGTGAACGAGGTCCCGGTTGTGGTGAGGGTGCCGGCGACGTTGATCCCGTAGGAGCCACCGTTGTAATTGTCGAGGACCACCGAGGCGGCGCCGACGGTCATGGCGGCGCCGGCATCGACGGCGATCGTCTGGCTGGTGTTGATGAACACGCTGACGCCGTCCGCGACCGCGAGCGTCGCCCCCGACTTGACCTCGTAACCGGAGGGGAAGACGTACCGCAGCTTGGCCGTCGACGCCGAGCCCATCAGCCCCAGCGTGAGGGTGCCGGAGGGGAGGTTGCCGGCGAGAATCTCGACGTCCTGGAAGCTCTTGTTGGCGGTGAGCGTGGCGCCGGCCAGGAGCGGGATGTCGGTCCCCGGGGCATAGACGGTCGTCTGGAAGGTGTCGTTGACCAGGTCGCCGGGGTTCAGGATGCTGCCGTTGTTGAGGTTGAAGCTGTCCCAGTTGAAGAGGGTGCCGGTGGCGGAGTTGGCGATGATGCGGCCGCCCGTCAGGGCGGTGATCCCGTCGCCAGCGGCGTAGTTGTTGCCGCGGTAGGTGGTGAACGAGGTCCCGGTTGTGGTGAGGGTGCCGGCGACGTTGATCCCGTAGGAGCCACCGTTGTAATTGTCGAGGACCACCGAGGCGGCGCCGACGGTCATGGCGGCGCCGGCATCGACGGCGATCGTCTGGCTGGTGTTGATGAACACGCTGACGCCGTCCGCGACCGCGAGCGTCGCCCCCGACTTGACCTCGTAACCGGAGGGGAAGACGTACCGCAGCTTGGCCGTCGACGCCGAGCCCATCAGCCCCAGCGTGAGGGTGCCGGAGGGGAGGTTGCCGGCGAGAATCTCGACGTCCTGGAAGCTCTTGTTGGCGGTGAGCGTGGCGCCGGCCAGGAGCGGGATGTCGGTCCCCGGGGCATAGACGGTCGTCTGGAAGGTGTCGTTGACCAGGTCGCCGGGGTTCAGGATGCTGCCGTTGTTGAGGTTGAAGCTGTCCCAGTTGAAGAGGGTGCCGGTGGCGGAGTTGGCGATGATGCGGCCGCCCGTCAGGGCGGTGATCCCGTCGCCAGCGGCGTAGTTGTTGCCGCGGTAGGTGGTGAACGAGGTCCCGGTTGTGGTGAGGGTGCCGGCGACGTTGATCCCGTAGGAGCCACCGTTGTAATTGTCGAGGACCACCGAGGCGGCGCCGACGGTCATGGCGGCGCCGGCATCGACGGCGATCGTCTGGCTGGTGTTGATGAACACGCTGACGCCGTCCGCGACCGCGAGCGTCGCCCCCGACTTGACCTCGTAACCGGAGGGGAAGACGTACCGCAGCTTGGCCGTCGACGCCGAGCCCATCAGCCCCAGCGTGAGGGTGCCGGAGGGGAGGTTGCCGGCGAGAATCTCGACGTCCTGGAAGCTCTTGTTGGCGGTGAGCGTGGCGCCGGCCAGGAGCGGGATGTCGGTCCCCGGGGCATAGACGGTCGTCTGGAAGGTGTCGTTGACCAGGTCGCCGGGGTTCAGGATGCTGCCGTTGTTGAGGTTGAAGCTGTCCCAGTTGAAGAGGGTGCCGGTGGCGGAGTTGGCGATGATGCGGCCGCCCGTCAGGGCGGTGATCCCGTCGCCAGCGGCGTAGTTGTTGCCGCGGTAGGTGGTGAACGAGGTCCCGGTTGTGGTGAGGGTGCCGGCGACGTTGATCCCGTAGGAGCCACCGTTGTAATTGTCGAGGACCACCGAGGCGGCGCCGACGGTCATGGCGGCGCCGGCATCGACGGCGATCGTCTGGCTGGTGTTGATGAACACGCTGACGCCGTCCGCGACCGCGAGCGTCGCCCCCGACTTGACCTCGTAACCGGAGGGGAAGACGTACCGCAGCTTGGCCGTCGACGCCGAGCCCATCAGCCCCAGCGTGAGGGTGCCGGAGGGGAGGTTGCCGGCGAGAATCTCGACGTCCTGGAAGCTCTTGTTGGCGGTGAGCGTGGCGCCGGCCAGGAGCGGGATGTCGGTCCCCGGGGCATAGACGGTCGTCTGGAAGGTGTCGTTGACCAGGTCGCCGGGGTTCAGGATGCTGCCGTTGTTGAGGTTGAAGCTGTCCCAGTTGAAGAGGGTGCCGGTGGCGGAGTTGGCGATGATGCGGCCGCCCGTCAGGGCGGTGATCCCGTCGCCAGCGGCGTAGTTGTTGCCGCGGTAGGTGGTGAACGAGGTCCCGGTTGTGGTGAGGGTGCCGGCGACGTTGATCCCGTAGGAGCCACCGTTGTAATTGTCGAGGACCACCGAGGCGGCGCCGACGGTCATGGCGGCGCCGGCATCGACGGCGATCGTCTGGCTGGTGTTGATGAGCACGCTGGCCCCGGTCGCCACGTTCAGCTTCACCCCCGAAGTCAGTTCGACGGGACTCCCGAACGTGGACGAGCCGGTGCCGATACTCAGCGAGCCGCCGGTGAGCTTCAGCGTGAGCGGCGCCACTGGTGGACAGGCTGCGGACTGAATCACTCGCCCCGAGAGCAACGCTGAAGCTCCCGGTCGAGGGGAGGGTGATCATGGCATCATCAGCGGCGGCGGGGATGCCGACCGGGAGCCAATCTTGTTTGTTGTCCCAGTCTCCTCCGGTCGCAGCGACCGCCGTATTCCAGGTGTAGCTGGTCAGCATGACCCGGTCTTCGAGGCCCTCGATCGAGAGCCTTCGGCGCTTCCATCGATTTCGTCCCGAGAGCCGCCGATGAGAACTGGCTGGGCGGTCCGAAACGCGCTCAACACTTGTCTTGCCCCACCGATGCCGGAAGACGGAGGAATTCATGGAAGAACCTCTGGAAGTGGACGTCTCGGTGCCTTGAGTGACAACTCACGCTGCGAGTGCATTGAGCGAACTGCGGAGATCGCCTTGGATTCGAATCGAAGTTGGCGTCAGAACGATCGTGGATGGTGCCCGATCACACACCTGTGTGTTTTCTGCTGCAAACAGCAAGAAAAGAGAAAACCCGATGGCTCTTGAAGCTCTTCAAGTGTGCGCTTTGGTGTCTCTCCCTAGGTATTACGAAGCGCGTTAACACGGCTCCCGATGAGACCGGCTGCAACGATGTGTGCGCAGGCTGGCGCACAAGCCTGCCTCCGAACCGGGACTGTTTTCTGACGAGTCGAATCCCAGATGACTTAACTCAGCCTCTCTCTTCGATCGATCACTACCTCGGCGTGAGTTGAACGTTGCGAGTGTCCCAGCTTGCCCCAGGGCTGATACGTGAAACAGTTTCTCACGTCTCGATGCCGATCAAAGCTCGTCGCCAGCAGCTTCACCGCTTCTCGACCTACCATGCGATCAAGAGTCTTGCACATCCAGGGTTCACAAAGGGCTAGAAGTCTTGAATCACAGCGCATGGTGAAATGCCGTTAGTGATGCATTGACCTATGGGTGCGGAGCTTGTAATATGCCGTTCGCCTCGTTACCGAGTTCGGACAAAACCGAGTGCCTCCAAGAAGATTACGAACCGTATTAACACGACTTCCGCGATTTTTGTGTTCTTACACCTGGGCTGATTCTTTTCCGCACTCAAATCTGGGAGCGCGAGATGAAGCTGAAAGACGGAGAGTTGACCAATCCGCAGCTTCTGCGGCGTGTTGCCGACCGGGCCGATCACCCGGCATGGTTCGAATTCTTTGCCACCTATGATCCTCTGATCCGTCTCTGGTGCCGGCACTATGGACTGGATGACGACACGCTCGAAGACCTTGGTCAGCAGATCTGGATCGAGCTGGCGGACCGACTCCGCTCTTACCACTACGACCCCGGCAAGACGTTTCGCGGCTGGCTCCGGAGGTTCTGTCACTCCCGGGCGATTGACCTGCTCCGCAAGCGGAAGACAGAGCGCGATCACTACGTCGCCGATCCGCTGGACGATGAACTGTGGAATGCCTTCGAATCGCGTGCAGACGACGAAATCGACGAGTGCGATCCGCAACACTTGCTTCTGCTCGACCAGGCCGAACAGGTCCAGAGCCAGGTGAAGGAACGCGTCGAGCCAAGTACCTGGGACGCCTTCTGGCGGGTTGCCGTCGAGAGCTGCATGATCCGCGACGTGGCCGATGAGATGAGAATGTCCTACGTCGCCGTGTTCGCGGCTCATAAGCGCGTCTCTCGAATGCTTCGCGACGAAGGACAGCGAATTCGTGGCAAGTGCTAGGCACTCCGCGATGATGAGGATCACGTAGGTCGCACGTTCTAGCCTGACATTCTCCGTGCGTCAGGCTGGAAAGACCGACCAAGACATTTGCCGACCATCCTTGACGCAGAGGATTCTCGCCCATGTCCACTTGCCCTACCGACAAAACTCTTGCACGCATCAGTCACGACTCATTCGACGGCGGACGCTGGTCCGCGGTCGAGGCACATGTGCAGGACTGTGTCAAATGCCAGGAATTGATGGACAAGATGACCACGAGCGGCACGGCGGCGGAAAATGACTCGGTAATGGCCGACCTACCATCGGGGGCCGACTTGCCGCGGATTCCAGGCTTTGAGATTGAAGCGGAGGTGGGCCGCGGCGGCATGGGCGTGGTCTATCGCGCCTGGGACACCAAGCTGGCGCGTACCGTGGCTCTGAAGATCGTGGCCGGCGGGCCAACGACCAGCAGCCGCGAGCGTCGGCACTGGCTGTCCGAAGCACGCTGCGTCACCCGGGTGAACCATCCCAACATCGTCAAGATTCACGACGCCGATGAATACGGCGGCTGGCTCTACCTGGTGCTGGAATTCGTGCCGGGAGGAAGTTTGAGTGAGCGAGCCCGAGGTCCTTTGCCGCCGCAGGACGCTGCCGAGCTCATGAAAACGGTCTCCGCCGCCATCGCCGCGGTCCATCAGGCGGGACTGCTCCACCTCGATCTGAATCCCTCGAACATCCTGCTCGATTCCCCTCACGACGCCTCGTGGAAAAACGCAGCTCCCAGGGTCGCGGATTTCGGGATCTCGCTGCGCCTGGCCGATCGAGACACATCGCTCATCAGCATGCCCGGGCCATGGGGGACGCCTTCTTACATGGCACCCGAACAGGTTTCGGCCAACCGCGCCGCCTTTGGCCACGCCACCGACGTGTATGCGCTGGGAGCCATCCTGTACAAGCTCTTGACGGGCCGGCCGCCGTTTCTGGCCGCCTCACCCGGCGAGACTTTCGATCAGATCCGCAACGACGAACCCGTGCCGCCCCGCCACCTCAACCGTGGCGTCCCTCGCGACCTCGATACAATCTGCCTGCGCTGCTTGAACAAAGACCCCCGTAACCGTTACCCCTCGCCGGCAGCCCTTGCCGATGACCTGGATCGATTCCTGGAAGGCCGCGTGATCAAGGCGAGGCCCGTGTCCGTGCCGGAGCACGCCTGGCGCTGGTGCCGCCGTCGACCGGTGATCACCGCGCTGGCTGCTACTCTGATCCTGACCCTGATCGCAAGCTCGTTGGGCCTCTGGATGCTCTTGCGGCGTTCCGAGGCCCTGCGAGCGCGCTCCGAGGCGAATTACCACGTGGCATCGCGATCTCTTGATGAACTATTGCGGGTCTTTTCTAATGAAGATTATGAACATCCATGGGTCACGTACAGTGCCGGTCGCTTGAAAATTCTGGAAACCGCTCGCTTGCAGGAGCTCGAGCTGTCGAAACGCTATTCGCTCGACGTCGTCGCTCTGAAACGACTGGTCATCATCGACAGGTATCTCTGGATTTTCTACTTACGTGCCGGCAAGCAAGACAAGGCACAGTCGCTCATTGAGGAAACTGTGGACTATTGCGAGGCCTGCCTCGCGCTGGATCCCGCGGACGCGGAGATCCAGCAGATACGGTTCAAAGCAGCCACTGGCATTCTGGCCTATATCAGTCCCACCGAGAACGATCAGCTTTATGAACACTGGAACGCTCGGGCGATCGCGATGCTGGAGCGATCGAAACTACCCGAAAGCGTACATCTCGGCTTGGTGTGTGGACTCAGCTTTTGCCATCGTCGCCACACGGATTCTCTGATCTTACGTGGCGACCTGGATCGCGCACGGCAGAAACTCGAGGAAGACCTGGGTCTGCTTCGATCGGTACCGATTGTGGAAACCGCGTATCCCGAGTACGTACTGAGCGAGGCGTTGACTCTGGCCGCTTTGGGACGATGGTCCGGCGAGGGTACGAGTCAGCGGTCTTCGACCGCACCGAAACTACCAATCTTTGACCTCAATGTTTATGAATCAGGCCTAGCCGAACTGACGGCGAGGCGGACCGGCTGGCTGCCATCGATCGCCAAGTCACGCTGGCTCGTGCCGGAGGATCTGCCGACCCAGGCCTGGACCGAACGCGTGATCGCCTCGATGCGGTCGGATGCCACGAAGTTCGCCATCGATCACGCCCGAATTCCCGCGATCAGCCGGATGCTGATGCAATTCTGTGCCGTCACGATGACATGGCAAAGAAATGCTGGCGAACTCGGCGATGCGCACCGGATTGCCGATCAACTGGTCGCGCTCGCCGAGCGGCTCACACAATCCTACCCGGATCAAGCCGTTGCCTACATCCTTCTGAGCGAAGGATATGTCCAGAAAGCGAAAATCGCTTATCGCGATGACGATGAGTCCGTGATCGAGGGGTGGGAGCGTAAAGCCCTCGACGCGGCCACTCGCGCGGCGGCGGTTGAACCGGATAAGGCCGAGGCGCGCAACCTCGTGAAAGATCGCCACAACCGATTGCGGAAAATCACCGGAAGACCGTGACGCCTCGCCCTGGTGGAACGTTCCTCTCTGATCGAACTAACGTTGTACTCCAAGCGGGAAGAAGCAACGGAAGAGGGTAATGCCGCAATCATACGAGCTACGGCTGACCCCATGGTTGACTCCGTCGGGCCGATCACAGCAACGACCAGGCCGCCATCTTCGCTGACGAGGACGATCATCAAGCCTATCATCAATCGCTGGAGCTGGCCCGGTCCTGATATACCCACAAACTCTTCGGCCGCTGGGTGCTGAATTATCGCTTCGAGCTGTTTAGCCTCCTCAGCAGAATCTGTGGGTGCATTTCGGCTCCGGAAGCTGCCCGAGGTTGTGCAATAAGGCCAGTTTCGCTACTTTCGCCGTCCTGCGTACGGCGATCAGGGCCGGGCCGGACCATGCTTGGTCGCATGAGGCTCGCAGCGTGGCACTCCATTCGGAGGGAGACCACGAGGGTGCCATCGCCGAGATCCGCGAGGCGATCCGACTCAATCCCGAAGAACAGGCATACTGCACACAACTCTCCGCCTTGCTCAAGTCGCAACCACCCTCGACGAGGCCATCGCCGTGACCTCGGCGACGATTGGGAGACCGATCATTGAACCGGGCACGGAACAGTTGGAACAGTCGGGGCCAATCACAAATCCTGTTTTGGCGACAGTGGTCACGATAAGTGACGTACTTCCGATCACGATAATCGATGGAATTCGTGCTCTGCATGGCGCGGTAGTGCCGGTGGCCTGTCCTCGTCTTTCCCGGATCGTCGTTCCGTTCCCGCTTGCAACGCTTCGGTTCTGCTCTGTCAGCCGCGGGCGGAGGGCTGAGTGCAGCCGTGTCCGTCGGGACCACCCGCATACCGAGCAAGTCCCGGAATAACTCGGCGAGCGCGGCCGAGTTCCGCGCGATGAGACCGACCTGGCGAACACCGATCACTGAGGCGTTCCTCGCTGGGTCGCAGTCTCCCCCGTTTCTTTTGGCGAACATGCTCGCAAGTCTTGCTTCAAGTCAAGCACAAGAAAGAATTGTACAGCATGGATCGTGCGACGAAATGACGGCAGCGGTTGGCCCGCGACACGCGCGAGCCTGAGTGTCCGCGCCTGACCTTCCCTTGTCTTAAACGATTTCCCTGGATCAGTTCAGGTCTCGTTGAGCGGTCACCACTTTTTGCCGCCTGCACGCAATTGACTGGCCGGCACGGGGACCGTAGTTATAGTGGCGAGTGCTGCTCCGGGACGCTCATGGCGAATGGCCCTTCGTACCATATAAGGCCCATAGAATGAACGAGTCCGCCCCTCCAGCCGGGTTCCCGACGACTCACTGGAGCCGGGTGGCTCACGCGGTCGACCCCGCTGCGCCCGAGGCCCGGGACGCGCTCGCCGAGCTCTGCGGGGCCTACTGGTACCCGATCTATGCGTTCATTCGCCGCAAGGGGAATGACCCCGACGAGGCCCTCGACCTGACCCAGGATTACTTCACGCGACTGCTGGAGTCCGATGTCCTGGCCTCCGCCGACCATCGTCAGGGCCGATTCCGCGCCTTCCTGCGGACCGACTGTGGCTTCTTCTTGTCGCATCAGTACGAGCGGCGCCGGGCTGTCAAGCGTGGGGGTGGCCGAACCGCATTGCCCATCGACGCCCGGGACGCCGAGGGTCGCTACCTCCGCGAGCAGGTCGACGCGACAACTCCCGAGCGCCTCTTCGACCAGACCTGGGCCTTCAACCTGCTCGAGGACGTGCTGAAAGAACTGGCGCGCGAGTATGCAGATACGGGCCGCGCCGCCTTGTTCGAGATCCTCCAGGGCGCGATCGGTAAACAGGCCGGCCAGGTCTCGTACGCGGACCTCGCCGCCCGGATGGGGACGAGCGAGGGGGCGGTCCAGCAGGCCGTGCAGCGACTCCGCAAGCGGTACAAGGCGATCCTCCGCGAGCGGATCGCTGCGACACTCGACGACCCCGATGAGACGGCGATCGACGACGAGATCCGCGACCTGTTCACGGCCCTCGCCGGTTGATTCGGAAAGAATCGCGCCGGTTCCGCGTCTGGTTTTCGCGCCGATCCGTTACAAGAGGTCAGGAGACACGACAGATCCCACGGGAGGTCCCGACCATGTCCGAGAACCGGTGCCCGAGCTGCGGTGCCAAACTTCCGGCCCATTCCCCCGGCGGCTCTTGCCCGCGTTGCCTGCTGCTGCAGGGTCTCGATAGCGATCCGCCCAGCCAGGACCGAGGCTTAGATGATGACACGCTCGACCAGCCCGCCAGGGCGGGGTCGGTGCTCGCAACGATCGGCGCCACGGTCGGCCACGTCCCTCGCGTGTTGCTTCGCGACACGGCCGTCGGTGAGATACCCTCGCCCATCGTTCGTCCCGTGAAAGCAACCGATCCCTCGCTTCGCTTTCGGATCGACGGCGAGATCGCTCGCGGCGGCATGGGTTCAATCTTGAAGGGCCGCGATCCCGACATCGGCCGCGACGTCGCGATCAAGGTGCTGCGGGAAGACCTCCGCGACAACGGCGACATGGTCCGCCGGTTCGTCGAGGAAGCACAGATCGGCGGCCAGTTGCAGCACCCGGGGGTGGTGCCGATCTACGAGATGGGGACGTTCGCCGACAAGCGGCCGTTCTTCAGCATGAAGCTGGTGAAAGGGCAAACGCTGGCCGATCTGCTCGCGGCTCGATCGGCCCCGGCTGACGATTTGCCGCGGTTTCTGTCGATCTACGCGGCCATTGCGCAAACGATGGCCTACGCTCACACCCGCGGGGTGATCCATCGCGACTTGAAGCCGTCCAACGTGATGGTGGGCAGCTTCGGCGAGGTCCAGGTGATGGACTGGGGCCTGGCAAAGGTCTTGCTGCGCGGCGGAGTCGTCGCTGACGAGATGGCCGGGAAGGAGAACCCGCCGGAAACGATGATTGCCACGGCGCGGAGCGGCTCGGATAGGGACCATTCCCACGCCGGCTCGATCCTGGGCACGCCGAGCTACATGGCCCCTGAGCAGGCCCGGGGCGAGACCGACCGGATCAACGAGCGGGCCGACGTGTTCGCGCTGGGCTCGATCCTCGGCGAGATCCTGACCGGGTCGCCGGCCTTCACAGGTGCCAGCTCGATCGAGATTGTCCGCAAGGCGGCCCATGGCGACACGATCGATGCCCTCACCCGGCTCGACGGCTGCGGGGCCGAGGCCGAGCTGATCGCCCTGGCGAAGGACTGCCTGACGGTCGAGCCCGAGAACCGGCCGCGCGATGCCAATGTCGTGGCCGGCCGGATCACGGCCTACCTGGCGGGAGTTCAGGAGCGCGTGCAGGCGGCCGAACGCGAGCGTGCCGTGGCCGTGACACGGGCGATCGAGGAAAGGCGGCGGCGCAAGGTGCAGCTCGCTCTGGCTGCGTCGGTGCTGGCGCTCACGACGCTGGGCGGGCTGAGCACGACGTATTACCTCCAGCAGCGGGCCGAACGGGCCCGGCAGCAGATCGCGGACGACGCAGCGACCGATCGGGTCGTGGGCCGGGCGGACACGCTCCGCGACCAGGCCCAGGGGAACCCCGAGGACGCCTCTGGGTGGGAGGTGGCCCTGGCCGCGGTCGAGCAGGCGGAAGCCGTCCGACATGAGGGAGCCGCAAATCGATTGCTCGCCGTGCGCACGGAGGTGCAGGCCGGCCTTGACGGTGCCCGGCGGGACAAGGCCCTGCTCGATCGCATGGTCGACATTCGCTCGGCGGAGTTCGACGACCCGGACGGCTCGATCACCGACCGCGACTATGCCGACGCATTCCGCGAAGCCGGGATTGATCTGGCGACCCTGGCACCAGCCGAGGCCGGTGCGAGTATCAAGGCTCGCCCGCCATTGGTCGCTATGGAGCTGGCCGGGGCCCTGGACGATTGGGCGGCGATTCGCCGGGGCAGACGAGCGAACGCGACCGGCGCGTTGCTCTTGAGCGAAGTCGCAAGCATCGCCGATCCCGATCCCTGGCGCGTCGAGCTGCGCGCCGCTCTGGTTCAGGCCGACAAGGCCGCCAGGCGAACCGCGCTTCAAGCGGTGGCAGCGAAGGCGAACTTCGACGATCTCGGCCCGATCAGCTTGTACTTGCTGGGCGTCGGTTTGTTCGGTGCCGGCGACAGCTCCGAGGCCCAGTCGGTGCTCCGAAAGGCACAGCGACGCTACCCCCAAGACGTCTGGATCATCCTCGATCTCGCGAATCTGACCTCAGGCGACGAGGCCATTCGCTTCTACACCGCCGCCCGCGCGATCCGGCCCGAGACCGCTCACGCGCTGGCCCATAGGCTGGAGGCGCGGGGCGACTCCGATGAGGCCCTTGCCGTGTTCCGCAATCTCAAGGAGATTCGCCCCGGCAACGATTACAATCTCGGCTGCCTGGGCGACCTGCTCAAGCGCAAGGGGCTGTCCCAAGAGGCCGGCGAGGCGTATGAAGCCGCCGCAGTCGTGGGCCGCAAGGCGGTCCAGCTCAAGCCCAGCTCTCCGGAGGCCCATTCCAGCCTCGCCCGAGGCGCTGATGCGTCTGGACAAACTCGACGAGGCCATCGCCGAACTGCTCACGATCAAACGGCTCGAGCCCACCTACAACTTCGCGTGGCCCGGCTCCGTTCAGGTGGATTTGCTGCAGGTCCAGGCCGGACTGAACGAGGCAGAGCATCGTCTGGATTTAGCGATCGCCTATGTGCAGCACGGACGGGCCCACGAACTGGAAAACTCGAACCCGCGCGAAGCCGAGCCGATGTTCCGCCAGGTGCTTGAGAGCTACCGCAAGATTCAGGGACCGGACAGTAAGTTGACCCTCGACTTGACCAATGACCTGGCCAAACTCCTGGAACGAACCGGCCGAAGTGCCGAGGCCGGTTCGCTGTTCCACGCAGCACTGGAACGGGCCCGCAACCAGTTCGGGGCCGCCGACCCCCGCATGCTCGGCCTCATCCACCAACGGGCCCACGCTCTGGAGGTCTCGGAGCCGGGCGAAGCCGAGCCGCTGTTCCGCCAGGCGCTTGAAGGCTACCGCAAGACGGAGGGACCGGGCGGGGCGTTGACCCTCGACTTGACGAATGATCTGGCCGGCCTGCTGGACCGAACCGGCCGCAGCGACCTTGCCGAGCCGCTGTTCCGCGACGCACTGGAACGGGCCCGCAAGCAGTACGGGCCCGCCAACTCCCGCACGGCCGGTATCTTGGCTCCCTTTGGCCTGTGCCTCATCCACCAAGGCAAATGGTCTGCTGCCGAGACGCTGCTGCGCGAGTCGCTGGCGATTCGCGAGCAGAGCCAGCCCGAAGAATGGGCCACCTTCAACACCCGCAGCTTGCTCGGCGGCAGCCTGCTGGGCCAGAAGAGGTACGACCAGGCCGAGCCGCTGGTCCTCTCGGGCTACGAGGGCATGAAGGCCCGCGAGGGCAAGATCCCACCTGCAGGCAAGCTGCGACTGACCGAGGCCGCCGAGCGGGTGGCCAAGCTTCCCGAGGCCAGGCGGAGGGAATGGCAGGCGCTCTGGGCCGATGTCCAGGCGCTGCTCAATCGCAAACAGGAGCACCCAGCGACGACTGTGGCGGCGGCGAGCCGGATGCCGGCGAAGGCTCCCGAACCGGCCCCAGACCTCACCTCAGCAGCCGTGAAGACTCTGCTCGCAGATCTGCGCCAGGCCGGAAACGGTCTGCTCGCAGACGCGTTGACCCAGGAGATTCACCAGGCCCAGGCCTTCTTCAAGTGGAACAGGAACGGGCACGTGATCGTGGGCCGCGTGATCTGCGGGGAGGGGGACGATCCTTCGCGTGTCCTTGCCCAGATGCCCATCCACAGCGAGGGTTACTTCGTCGGGCCCGTCAAGGAGTCGGGCCGACCGGTCGGATTTCGGCGGCAGGGTTACCTTCCGGCCCAGATCACTCCTTCGGCAGAGCCAGGCTCGATCGAGTACGTCGGAGAGGTTCGCCTCACGCGAATGCCCGAGACGATGGCGTCGTCACTGCTCGGCAAGATCGTCTTCGACGACGTCACTGCGACCCCGGTCGCTGCAAGCCTTTCACTTGTCGCCCCGTTCAACCATCCATCGTACGGCGATGCTCAAGGCTATCTCTATTCCGGCAATGCGAACGTGTCCAGATCGGTCGAGTTCTCCGCGTCGGGCCTCTCACCGACCGATTACTCGATCTACATCACGGCACCTGGCTACCTGAGCCAGGGGCGAACGTTCAGCTTGAAGCCGGGTGAGACTCACAGTGCGGAAACGATCACGCTGGAGCGAGCCATGCGGATCGCAATCTTCTACCGCGTGGCGACCAGCCCTCCCTTCACCAAAGCTCACCCGGAGCAGCAAACCTTGCTTGGCGGCGACAAGTTCGATGTGAATCCGCAAGATCCCTATTTCGACCTTCAGTTCCCGCAGAAAGACGGTAGGCTCAGCTTCCGTAGCGTCTATGCGCCATGCTCGATCGCCGACCTGGGTCCTGGCAAACTTGACGATTTCCTGGGAGTCGACCCAGCCTCGGCGAGGTTCTCCGATCCTCCCAAGGTTGTGCCGCAAGCCGGTCACGTTTACTTGCTGAACCAGCAACACTTGAAGCACTGGGTGCTGTTCCGGCTCGAGTTCGACGAGAAGGCACCAGGGAAGGGTGCCGACCGTGAGACGCACCCGGGCTCTCAAGTGACTGGAGCCCATGAACAATAAACCCACCGCGCAGTTCGGGAAGGAGGCCATCCGCCAAGACGAAGTCGAGACGAGCCGGACCAAGCTGGTATGCCGGAGGGCGGCTCCCCTTGACGTGAAGGCGTGGGTCGACGGCCCGCCCTTGACCGACAGCGACCTCAGAGGACGCTCATTCCGATCACGTTCTTTGATGTGGTTCCGAAGCCCAGTATCAGTCAAGTTGGTCAAGACTGGCCGAATCCGCATCGATTAACTTGACCACTCGCAGTTCCCAATGATCGACTTGACTGTTTAGCAAGATGCATCGAGGTATCTGCTCGCCATCCACGAAGAGTCTGTCAATCTCCAGTTCGATCCTCCTGGTAGTGCCTGGGGAACAGTTGGGTCCGAGACCTTGCTCAGGTCGATCCGCAAACCGATCGAGATCGTCGCGAGGAGCGACCTCGGTCGGAGACCACATCTCTGCATCATGGACCGCCTTCCCCGTTCCCCAACTGAAGTGAACCCGTGCGCTGCGGGGCCGCGGGCTGAAGCCGTTGTTCGGCCTGAGTGGCAACGTCCTGGCGGCTTGCACGTTGCACCTTCCGCCATCTCCATTTCTGAACGGAGAAGTAAAGCACGGGGAGGAAGATATCGATCACTTCGTCGGCGATAAGCAGCCCGCCGAGCACCGGCGCGGCCATGGGGCGAATGACCTCCGCGCCCACGCCGGTGGCCCAGAGCATGGGGGCGATCGAGATGATCGCTGCCCCCTCGGTGAGCAGCTTGGGACGGAGCCGGTGGACCGCTCCTTCGAGGATCGCCTGACGAAGGACGGCGATCGAGCCGATCCCCTCCAGGCCGCCGTGTTCGGTGATCGCTTCGCGGAGGTAAACCAGCATCACCACCCCTGTTTCCACGGCCATTCCAAAGCAGGCGATGTAGCCGACCCAGACCGCCACGCTGAAGTTGTAGCCGAAGATCCACTGGAAAATTGCACCGCCGGCCAGGGCACCCAGGACACTGGTCATCATCAGCACGGTATCCACCACGCTGCGATAGGTCAGGTAGAGGATCAGGACGATCACGCCGATGACTGCCGGGAAGACGAGTTGCAGGGTTTTACGGGCCCGCAACTGGTGCTCGAACGCGCCCGACCATTCGATGTACATGCGCGGTGGAAGCTTGACCTTCTGCTCCACCACCAGCTTGGCCTCCTCGACGAAGCCGACCTCGTCGCGATCGCGGACGCTGGCCTGGACATAGGCGCGGAGCCGGCCATTCTCACCCTTGATCATTGCCGGTCCTTCGACGACGCGGACGTCGGCCACCTGAGCCAGCGGGATTTGCAGTGGGGGTGTAGCGGAGGACGCTAGGCCCGTTGGCGTGCCCGGCCCGGTCCCACCCGGGGTGCCCATGCCGCCGCCCGCCACGGCCATCGGCGAGCGGGCGGCGACCAGGATCCGTTTCAGGGACTCGAGGTCGTCGCGGTAGGCCCGGGCGTAGCGCACCCGCACCGGGTAACGCTCGCGCTTCTCGACGGTCATCGTCAACGGCTTGCCACCCATCGCCACCTCGACCACGTCCTGGATGTCCCCCACCTGGATGCCATAGCGGGCCGCCTTCGCGCGGTCGATGCGGATCTCAACGTAGCCTTTGCCCACGATCTGGTCGGGAACCACATTGGCGGCGCCCGGCACCTCACGGAGCACCCCGGCGACCTCCTGAGTCACGCGCTGAAGCTGGTCCAGGTCCTCGCCGAAGATCTTGACTCCGATGGGCGACCGAACACCCGTCGAGAGCATCTCGATGCGGTTGATGATCGGCTGGGTGAAGATGTTGCCCCAGCCAGGCATCTGGATCGCCGTGTCCATCTCCGCGACAAGGTCATCCTTGGTTTTCTGCCAGAGCAACAGCCAATCGGCGAGTGGCTTCTCCAGAGCCGTCCGAATGCTCTGAAGCTCCTCGGGGGTCGCCTCGCGTGCGGTCAGCTTCCTGTCGCGTCCCGCCCGGTTCCAGCTCCTCGATCGCTCCCCAGGTCACGGCGCCGACGGCGCGGTCGAACAGCTCCCAGTTGAGGCGGCGGGTCCGTTCCTTGAGGCGCGCCTCGTGGCCGGCGATCAGGTGATTGGTGACTCGCGTGAACAGATCTGGAGTTCTAGCACCGAGAATTTCGCCCACGAACTCGCGTGCCTGCTCCAGCGGGCCGGGTGTCGAGGTGAGGAGGTCAGGCCGATCGCGGACCATGCCCAGATTCACGAGCCGGGCTACAGCATCGCGGCCCAGTGCCGCGACGTCGTCGTATAGCGGTTCCACGGCCAGGTGATCGCCATAAGAAGCACTCAGAGCTTCGACCAACTTCAAATGTTCCTCGGGCTTCAAAGGTCGGATGACTGCCTGCCGGTCCAGGCGGCGGAGCAGTTCATCAACAGCATCACCGATCAGGGCGCGGCCGAATTCCGGACGGAATTCGACCAGCCTCAGCATCGCCTGATCGCGCAAGATCCGGTCGACCCGGGTTTCGACCGCCATGGCCGCGTCATTGATCAGTCCGCGCCGCGCTTCATGCGGCGCTGGTCGGAGTACACCCTTGGCTTCCATCTCCTTCAGCACGGCCTCCGTCTGGACCAGGGCGTCGTTGAACTGGAGCTTCCGCTTGGGCCAGACCTCGTGATCGCGGAGGTTGATGACCGTCTCGATCATGTCCAGCGGCGAAGGATCGGTGGCCGTTTCTGCCCGACCGGCCTTGCCCACGACTTGCCAGACCTCGGGGAAAGTGCGGAGGATCGCATCGCGGGCCTTGAGATCATCGGTTGCCTCGGTCACGCTCATCCGGGGGACGCTCGTTGGCATCTCGAGAATGCTCCCCTCATTCAGCGGCGGCATGAACTCCCGGCCCAGTCTCGTCGATGCGACATAGCCCAGGCCGACGATCACGCTAAGGAGCCAGATCACCAATCCGGGCCGATCCATCAGCCAGGACAGCATTGGCTTGAAGATCTCGATCATCGTCCGGACCAACCAGTTCTCGTCCTCGGACCGGATTCGGCCCTTGAGGAAGATCGGGATCAGGGCCGGGACCAGGGTGATCGAGAGCAGGGCGACGCCGATCAGGGCGAAGGTTTTGGTGAAGGCCAGGGGATGGAACAGCTTGCCCTCGCGGCCGGTGAGAGCGAAGACCGGAAGGAACGACAGGATGGTGATCAGCACCGAGAAGAAGATGGGCCGCCCCACCGTGCGGCAGGCGGCAATGACGATCTCCGTCGTATCCCCCCGGACCTTCTCACGGCCGAACCGCCGCGACAGATGATGCGCCGCATTCTCGGTCATGACCACGGCCTGGTCGATGAGGATGCCGACGCTAATGGCAATGCCCGCCATGCTCATGATGTTCAAGGAGAAGCCGAAGCTGCGCATCATCAGGAAGCTGAAGAGGATGGCCATGGGTAATGTCAACGCGACGATGAACGCCCCACCCAGGTGCCCCATCACGATCAGTATCGCCAGGGTGCAGACGATAAGCTCCTCGCGAACCGTGCCGCTGACGGTCTCGATCGCCCTGTGGATCAGGGGAGTACGGTCGTAGAACGGGACGATCCGGACGCCTTCGGGAAGGCCCGCTTGCAGTGCGGTGATCTTTTCCTTGATCCCTCGCGTAACCTCCAGCGGGTTGAACCCGTAGCGCATCAGGACCACGCCTCCGACCACCTCCTTGCCGTCTTTTTCCAGCACGCTGCGGCGGAACGACGGCCCGAGCTGCACGGCGCCCAGGTTCATCACGTAGATGGGCGTGCCGTTGCGCTCGGCCACGACCGAGTTGCGGATGTCGTCGAGATTCTGGATCCAGCCGACCGAGCGGATCAGGTACTCGGCGTTGCCCTGGTGGATGACCCGGCCGCCAACGGCCGAGTTTGATCGGGCGACGGCGGAGTAAACCTCGCCCAGGCTGATGCCGTAGGCGCGGAGCTTGTTGGGGTCGAGGTCGATCTGGTATTCCCTGGGAGCGCCGCCGACGGAGGCGACCTCAGCCACTCCCGGCACGCTGTTGAGCTGGTAGCGAACATACCAGTCCTGAATGGAACGCAGCTCGCTCAAGTCCCTGCCGTCCCCCTCGACCGTGTACCAGAAGATCTGGCCGACGGCGGTGGCGTCGGGGGCCAGGTAAGGCGTAACTCCTGGAGGCAAGAAGGTCGAAGCGATCGACAGCCGCTCCAGAACCCGGGTGCGCGGCGAAATAGAAATCGGTCGCTTCATCGAAGATGATGATGATCATCGAGAAGTTGAATTCACTGGATGATCGTACGACTTTCACCCCGGCCAGCCCTTGAAGGTTGACCGAGAGCGGATAGCTGATCTGGTCCTCGATCTCCTGCGGACTGCGGCCCATCCAGTCGGTGAAAACGATCACCTGATTCTCGGACAGGTCGGGAATCGCGTCCACCGGCATCGTCATCATGGCTCGGGCCCCCCCGATGCCAAGCGCCAAGGCCGCGACGATAACCAGGTAGCGGTTGCGGATTGACCACTCGATGATCCACTCGATCATGGGAAACACTCCACTCCCTGATCGCGGCGCTCCACCGACGTATTCGGGGGCACCGCACGCCCGGCAAACTCAGTGAACGTGGCCGGGTTCTGGCTTGGCGGCGGAAACCTCCGCTGGACCGTTTTGGGGCTGAGGTGCCTGCTTGCCGTGGGAGTGGGCCGCGCCGGCTCCCGAATTCAGCCGGCTTTCCGCGTCGATGAGGAATGCTCCGGCCGCTGCCACGCGATCACCTGGGGCCAGACCGTCGAGCACGGGATAGCGGTCGCCGATGCGTGATCCGATGACGATCGCACGACCCTCGAACACGCCGGGCTGAGTTTCGACGTAGACCACTTTGCGGTCGCCGGTATCGATCACCGCCGACTCGGGCACGCTCAGCACCGCATCCGCAGGCGCCGTCTGCGGCGCGAGGTTGGCCAGGTACCTGGCGGGTTCGGCCTTGAGCTTGTCAGGACAGCCCGGGCAGCAGACCCAGACCTTCTTACTGGTAAGTTGAACCCTTATCGGCTCTCCCATGGAGCCGAGCTTTGCCTTGGTCACAGGGCAGACCTTCTGCTCCTCCGCCGTCATGCTGGCTTGCCCAAACTGGGCTCCGGAGGAATGAGTTGCCGCGAATCGGGCCTGAAAGGCCGGGGTGTCAGCCACAGGCATCTTCAGGGTCACCGTGACGTACATCCCGGGCCGGAGTCGTCCTTCGGAGTTGGGGAGGTCATAACGGACGTTCACCGTGCGGGTCGTCGGGTCCAGAGCGGGGTCGATGAAAGCAACTTTTCCTTTGAAAACCTGGTCGGGGAATGACTCGCCGGTTGCTTCGACCTCCTGGCCGAGGCGAACCCGGTCCACCTGGTCTTCGTAGAGCTTCGCCTGAACCCAAACATGGCTGAGATCGGCGACCTCGAACATCGCTTCACCCTCCGATACATACTGACCCTCCACGACGTTTTTCCGAACCACATAGCCACAGATGGGGGCGAGGATTGGAAGTCGGTAATCCGCCTTCCCTTTCGCCAGGATCTCATTGATCTGGTCGGTGGTGATCCCCCACAGAGCGAGCTTGTCACGAGCCAGCGCAACCAGGTCACTGCTATTGCCGAGGAGCGACTGGCCCAGAGCGCTTTGACCGTTCGAGCGCTCGCTTGAGTTGCGCTGCGCAAGTAACAACTCACGGGTCGCTTGATAGAGCTCCGGGCTGTAGAGCTCGGCCAGGGGGTCGCCGACTTCAACGAACGTTCCGGTGAAGTTCACGAACAGCTTCTCAACCCGAGCCAATCCCTTGGTCTTGGAAGAGATACGTGAGAGCCGGCGCTCATCGAATGTGACGAAGCCGACTGTGGACACGGTCTCGGCAAGCGGCTCGTAGCTGATCTCGGCGGTTCGGATTCCCGCTTGCGTGACTCGGAAAGGTGCAAGCTGGACACGGGCCGTTACCCCATCGGGCAACTCTTCCTTCTGACCTTTCTTCCGTCGCGACAGGGGCATGCCGCAGATCGGACAGTTGCCCGGGGCGTCCCGTACAACGCTGGGGTGCATCGGGCAGTAATATTCAATATCGGATGCTGCCGCGACATGGTCGCCCGCAGGGCGAGTCCACTTGTCGTAATAGTTCCAGAGGGTGTCCCAGTAGGCGAAGACGAGTCCAGTGGCCGCCATCAAGACGATGAATCGCAGCCGCAGCTCGACCACCTTGACGACGATGCGGAACTTCTGCCACCGTGACAGCGGTCGTCCTTCGTTCAAGTTGGGATCGGGGGAAATATTCTCGAACTGTCTGGGATCATCAAGATCCTGCAAGGACATGATTGTTCGCTCCCGTTTCCGCCGCGAGTTGGCTCACTCGAAGTGGGGTTATCCAGCGAGCAGAGATTGGTCACGTGGGATGGGCTTGGGGGCGCCAGATTGACAATCCGGGTCAAACCGAGTGCGACGAACGCCCGGTGGAAACGAGGCACAGCGGCCTCGGGGGGGCGATTCAGATCAGAAGGCGCGCACTGCGAAGATAGAGAGGTAAGTCTGAAAGGTTGCCTGTTGCGAGGCTGAGTCGGACAGGCGTGAATTTGGGACGGGCTATCTCAGCAAGCGTCGTGTCGTGACATGGCTCAGTTAGTCGCTCTTCGGTGAGACGCGATTGGGTCCTGGAACTGGAAGGGGCGGGCTCGGTCGGGCGACATTCGCAATCGGGCACTTCCGGAAGAGAGACGATCAACCTCGACCCAGCTCGTTCGTCCGGCTGAAGCGCCCTCTCGAGACGGGGTGAAGAACGAGCAGGGCCACAGCAACCACAGGCGGAGGGAAGCCGCTTGGCACAGCAGGTTGGTGCGTCAACGTCCGACCTACTTGTAGAGCAGGCCGAAGCCTCAACCGCCGCCAAGACCGTCCCCAGGAATGCCGCAATGGCAAGCAGGAGAGTGCCAGGTATGCGACGGGCTCGAAGCATGGCGGGACCGCGATCGAGAGAAAGTCTCTACTATAGATTGTCTGCGGTAATCTTAACTTGCCTGTTCGATGTTGCAAGTGCAAAACCGGTGTTGGTATCGCACTGGCCGAGTTTGCTCAAAGTGCCAACTGGACCTTGAAACACCTCGAAGACTTGGGCGGACGTTCCACAAACTTGCTGTCACCCCGATAGCTAAAACCGGCACAACGAACACAACTCGCCAAAGTCGACATTCCATTCTTGCCGATCTAACCCGTGGGCTCTTCGGAATCGGCGCTGCCGGTCGGCCTAGGATAGTGCGACGCAGCCTGCTGCAACCCGTGATGAGGCCGACGATGATCCGACGATCGTCTATCCTCTTGATCTTGATGCTCGTGCCGGTCGGCTGCGTTAGTTTGCGCCAAGCTCCCGACTCGACGACCACCTTTGCCCCAAAACCAAAACGCGACTCCAGCGTGATCCCTACAGTGCATCAGGGGATGGAAGCGGTAGCTCCCACACAGGCGCAAATGCCGACCACAACCCAGGCCGTCCCGATCGTCGCGGACATTGCCGGGCCGCAACCCCTGGACGTTCTCATTCGCCATGCCCTGGAAGAAAACCGGACCGTCCGTGCTGCCAGGTTCAATGTGCTGGCCCTCAAGCACCGCATTCCCCAGGTCACTGCGCTTGACGATCCGATCGTCTCGAACACGATCTTCCCGATCCCGTCGACGGCTCCTCAGTATTCCCTCATGGGTTACATGCCCTATGCCGCCCTGCTGGCCCAGCAGTTTCCTTGGTGTGGGACGTTGAGATTGCGGGGGCAAGCCGCCGAGGACGATGTCAAGATTGCCCTCTTCGAGCTGGCCGCTGTCGAGCTCGACGTGGTCGCCAACGTCAAGCGCGCTTACTATGACTTACACTTTAATGAGTTCGCCGAGTTACTTCTCAAAAAGAATCGCGCACTTGCCGAGGACTTTCTCAAAGTCGCCCGCCAGCGCTACCGCGCGGCCACAGCCACTCAGGTCGACGTGCTCCGCGCCGAAGTCGCCATCAGCGATATCAACCGAGAGATCGAGAACACCGGCCAGGCAGTCAATGAGGCACGAACAGAGCTGACTCGGTTGCTCCATGTCAGTCCCGAGACACCGCTGAAAACCCTTCCCGATCTTCAGGTTGCATCCGTTCCCCAGGAGATCCAACGGCTCTATCAACTCGTCTGCGCCAGCCGCCCCGAACTCCAGGGGCGATTAGCGGCCATCGCCCGCGACGAGAAGGCCATCGAGCTGGCGCGAAAACGGTATTACCCCAACCTGACTGTGGGGCTGGTCTATCAAGATATGGAAAAGACCAACGCGGAAACTCCCAGGACCGCATCAGGACAGCCAAACGTCGGTCTGTTCGTCGGCTTCAATCTGCCCATCTACCACAAGAAGCTCGCAGCAGGAGTTCAGGAAGCCCAGGCCCGAGCGGCAGCCGATGGTCAGCTCTTCGAAGCCGAGCGCGACCAGGCCCATCGCGATATCAAGGATTTCTTCGTGCAAGCCAAGGTCCAGCAGAACGTGCTCTCGCTCCTGCGGCGGAACAATCTACAGGCCGCCAAGCAAGTGCTCGAACTGACGGCCGGCGATTACTCGGCCGGCAATGCGGGCGTGGATTTCCTGAGCCTGCTCAGCGCATGGCGCGAGGAGCTACAGGTGGAAATTCAGATTGCCCAGATCGAGGCCGAGTTGGGCAAGACTCTCGCCTCACTCGAACGGGCCGTCGGGGCGCAGCTTAACGAGCACCCTCCGGAACCGTCCGCTCCGGCCCCGCCCACGTCCGCCAGTCCATTTCGAGCCGAGGGAGCACCCGGGAAACCGGGTAAGCCAAACGGTGCTCCAGCCCCGCCAGGCGGAAGCGCGACTCCTTTGGAACCGGCTGACCCTGAGGAGGAGCGATCGCGATGAGAAAAGTAGTTCTTCCCCGTACTGCCCTGTGGCTTGGTTCGATCGCGCTCATGGCTCTGGGGACTGGTCCCGCTGAAGCGCAGTACTCAAGTTCCTCTGGCACGGGTATGAGTTCCGGGACGATGCCAAGTTACAATTTCTCGGGTGCAGGTTCGTATTTCCGCGGAAGTTCCAGCTACGTACCGTTCGGCGGTGCGATGGGTGGATTCCTGCCGTTTAGCCCCGGACCCGGTGGCGGACTGGGTGTGCAGCCAGGGATGCGAGATTCAGGCATGCAAAGGCCAACGGGCGGGATGAGCATGCAGGGCGCAAGGCCGACTCTCGGCCTGATCCCAAGCGCGACCACTCCCCTCACCCCGATCGGCGTTGGGGGCATGGGTTCTCGATCATTCGGCCGCACGGAGTCCATGGGAGGACTGATCCGGCGATCCCCCGCCGGAGGCTCGATGGGCGGCATGGCTCGCCCTCCGGTTGGCAGCTACCCGTTCCGCCAGCCGCCGAGCCTTCTCGGCCCTGCATCTTCCGCTCCTGCTATGTCGATGTGAGCAGGACAGATAAGGTCATCGTCGGTAATAAACCGCGAAGGAGAAAGCTTCAAGCGGACCCGCGCCGGAAGCCCCCGGTGAAAAACGCCAGTCGTTGCCTGAGATTGGTCGCGATAATCAATGCAAGCCGTGGTCTGCAAAGGGTGGTACTACCGACAGTTTCTTCTCTTCTTTCCCGAATCGTGGTTCCGTTGCCGCTTGTCTCTAGCCGGCACCCTCCTCATTCCAAATCGAGACGAACCAGAGTGACCCGAAGAAGCTCCCACCACTACTGGATTGATTGATATTAGCGATCTTGATACCCGGCTTTTCTCCGAGCCAGACATTGATCTCGTCCTCCAGGGCGCGAGCATTCTTTAGACCAACGGCCACAGGATTGATCTTCCAAAAGAGTTTGACCTTCATCAGAGAGTCCCTTTGCCGCCTGACGTCATAGCTCAGCAGCCTGGCCGCCATGTTGCCGTAGCGCTCATTCTACCGAGAGGCAACCCGACTGCAGTAGCATCTGGTTCGGCGGGTTACGCCCGACCGACCGCTGACTCGGGCCCCGACGGTTGCACCGGCGCTTGTACTCGCGGTATCTCGCCCGACGTTTCACCGTCTTACTCGCCACCTGAGCGATTGAGATCGACTCGTCTAGCTGCTTCCGTTTGATGCAAGCCTTTCACGCATCAGTCCTTCATGGTGGCAACTCGGTAGTCGGATGACGGCGCATTCAGCGAAATGTAAAATATCTCTTCATGTCTGATCTGACGTGTCTTATCAAATCCGTCCAGAGTGGAAACCGCCAGGCAGCCGCGGAGTTGCTCCCGCTCGTCTATGATGAACTGCGGAAGCTTGCCGCCGCGCGCATGGCCGCCGAAGCCCCCGGCCACATTCTCGACGCTACCGCCCTCGTTCACGAGGCCTACCTGCGGCTGGTCGGGGATCAGCAGTTCGACGGCTGCCGTCACTTCTTTGCAGCCGCCGCCGAAGCCATGCGTCGCATTCTCGTCGACCACGCCCGGGCGAAACGGGCGGAGAAGCGCGGCTACCGCACAGCACGGGGCGACCTCGACCCGGATGTCCTGGCGGCAGGCAGTCGTGACCCCGACTGCTGGATCGACCTCGACGAGGTGCTGACCCGTTTCACGGCGATCGATCCGACGGCGGCCGAACTGGCGAAACTGCGGGTCTTCGGCGGTCTCTCCGTCGAAGAGGCGGGCGACGCCCTCGGTGTTCCCCGTGCAACCGCTTTCCGAATCTGGACTTACGCGCGGGCATGGTTGACCGCCCGTCTGGCCGAACGGTCGGAGACATAATTTCGGAATTTGTTGAGACTCAACCGGCCGGAAATCCGCATTGAGGGGTGAACCAGGAGGTCGACTCATGGCCGCCGATCCGAATCGCGTCCGCGATGTGTTCCTCGTCGCCGTCGAACTTGCACCCGACCAGCGGCCCAGCTACCTGGCCGAAGCCTGCCGAGGGGATGTCGACCTGCGGGCCGAGGTCGATAGACTGCTGGTCGCAAACGCCGCCCCCGCCAGCATCCTCGAACCCGTATCAACCACTACGCCGGACGCCACCGTTGCGTTCGTAGCCGGCGATACCGGCGACGTCGCTCCCCCGCGAAAAATGTCCGCCACCGAACCGTTCAACCCGGACGCGCCGAGACGCACGGCGATCGCGACCGAGGTGCAGCGGCCCGATGAGGCGACGCTCAAGCACGCCGGCGTCGATCCCGACGCCACTACGGCCCCGGAAGCGGCGGTCCCCGCGCCCGCGCGGCAAGAGTCCCGACGGGCGAAGGGATCGGCACCGCGATCGCCGGCCGGTACTCGCTGCTCGAAGTCCTCGGCGAGGGGGGAATGGGTACGGTTTACCGGGCCGGACAGTCCCAACCCGTCAAGCGGCAGGTGGCCTTGAAGTTGATCAAGATCGGGATGGACTCGCGCGCGGTGCTGGCACGGTTCGACGCCGAGCGTCAGGCGCTGGCCTTGATGGACCACCCAAATATCGCCCGCGTCTACGACGGCGGCACCACGGATGCCGGCCAGCCGTTCTTCGTCATGGAGCTGGTTAACGGCGAGCCGATCACCAGCTACTGCGACCGCCTCCGACTTCCCGTGCGTGTCCGGCTGGAGTTGTTCATCGCCGTCTGCCAGGCGGTGCAGCACGCACACCAGAAGGGGATCATCCACCGTGACCTGAAGCCCAGCAACGTCATGATCACCGAGCTGGACGGCCAACCAACGCCGAAGGTCATCGACTTCGGCGTCGCCAAGGCGACGGAATTCAGTCTCACCGAACAAAGCCTGGGCGACACCGGGGCGATCGTCGGCACGCCAGCGTACATGTCGCCCGAGCAGGCCAATCCGTCGTCAATGGACATCGACACCCGGACCGACGTCTATGCGCTGGGCGTGATCCTGTACGAGCTACTGGCCGGTTCACCGCCGATCGATGCAAAGCAATTCAAGCGGGGTGCCATCCTGGAGATGCTGCGGATGGTACGAGAGGTCGACCCACCCAGGCCGAGCACCAAGGTGAGCACGGCCGATGCGCTGCCCAGCATCGCGGCCAGCCGCAATATCGAGCCAGCACACCTGAAGCAGGCATTGCAGGGGGATCTCGACTGGATCGTGATGATGGCGATGGAGAAAGACCGCACCCGGCGGTACGAGACCGCCAACGGGTTCGCGGCCGACATCCTGCGGCACCTGGCGCACGAGCCGGTGCGGGCCGCCCCGCCGAGCCGGCTCTACCGGTTACGGAAGTTCGTCCGGAAGCACCGCGGCGCAGTGGTCGCGGTGAGCCTGGTGTTGCTCGCGCTGCTGGGAGGCTTGGGAGCCGTGGCGGCGGTCCAGACGGCGGCAAACTCTCGGCTCTCCGCCTCGCTGGCCCGCGAGACGAAGGCGAACTCGGCCCTGGCCACCGCCAACGACGAGCTAACCAGGTCACGCGTGGCCGTGCAGGCGCGGTACGAACTGGCGGTGGACGCCATCAAAACCTTCCACACCGGTGTCAGCGAGGACTTCCTTTTGAAGCAGGACCAGTTCAAGGCACTGCGTGACCGGCTCCTGAAGTCGGCCACTGAGTTCTACGGCAAGCTCGGCGCCTTGCTGGGCAAGGAGACGGACCTGGCGTCACGACGGTCGCTCTGGCAGGCGAATTTCGAGGTGGCTGAGCTCACGGGCAAGGTCGGCAAACCGGAGGACGCGCTGGCGGCGCACCAGCAGGTCCTTGCTGCTCGCGAGTCGCTGGCGGCCGACCCACAGGCCGATGCAGACATCAGGGCCGACGTGGGGCGGAGTCTGACGGCCGTCGCCATCTTGTTGGAGTCCGTCGGGCGGACCGGGGAGGCAGAGGCGACATACCGCAAGGCCGAGGCTCTCCTGGTCGAGCCAGCTCCAAAAGGTCGTGATTCCTCCTCCACGCGAGCTGCCCTGGCGGACTGCCGATCGCGCCTCGGCCGGCTTCTCCACACCACAGGCCGCCTCGATGAAGCACTGGCTCTCCACCGCCTGGCCCGTGCGGATCAGGAGGCCCTTACCACAGCCTCCGGGGCGGGGGCAGAGGTTCATCGCGACCTGACGGTCACGATCAACGGGGTCGCCATTCTGCTGGCGGCAATGGGCAAGTTACCCGAAGCGAAATCGGAGTATCACAAGGTACTTGCGATGCGGAGGAAACTTGCCGACGACAACCCCGGCGTCTCGCGATACCTCGTCGATCTGGCGGGCGTCCACGTCAACCTTGGCATCTTGCTCATGCATACGAGCGAGTCATCGAACGCAGAGGCCGAGTTTCGCAATGCGCTGGCGATCTACCAGAAGCTTGCCGATGACATCCCTGCCGTCACGGAATTCCGCATTCGCCTGGCGGACAGCCACCATGGACTCGGCTGGTCGATGGCCGAATCGAACAAGCCCGTGGGAGCGGAGGCCGAGTACCGCGAGGCGCTGGCAATCCAGCAGAAGCTCACCGACGACAATCCCGCGGTCACCGAATTCAAGAGCCGCCTGGCGGACTGCCACCATCACCTCGGCCTGTTGCTGTTTGCCTCAGGCAAGTCATCGGAGGCGGAGGCTGAACATCGCTCGGCTCTGGCAATCCAACAAAAGCTGGCCGACGAAAACCCTGCTGTCATCGAATTCCGCAACCGCCTGGCACTCAGCCACAGCAGGCTCGGCTGGCTGTTAACGAGTACAGGCAGGTCATCCCAGGCGCTGTCCGAATACCGCAAGGCAATGACGCTCCAACAGACATTAGCCGACGAGCACCACATGATCCCAGGGCTTGAACTGGAGCTGGCTTTCAGCCTGGGAGAGATCGGTCGCCACCTCGCTCGGGCCGGAAATACCGTCGAGGCGATCGGATATTACAGGCGGGCGGAAGCGATCTTACAGACAGTCGCAGAAACCGGCTCCTCAACTCCAGACAGCCAGGATCGTCTGGCGGATTGCCGAACCAGCATCTCGGATCTGCTCCGTCGCCAAGGGAAGCTCGATGAATCGCTCGCCGCGTGCAGGAACGCACTGGCCGTGCGTGAGCAAATTGTCGCAGCGCACCCGGAGTTTCCCCTCTACCGGGCAAACCTCGGGGAGACCTATCTTCGACTCGGGCAAGTACGCCGCGATATGGGGAGCTTCATGGATGCCGCCACCGCCTTGCGGCGTGCCTGCGAACACTATGACGCGATCAGGTCCCTGCCCGGGAATAGTGCGTTCCTCCGGGCCTGCTGTCACGCCGGCTTGACGGGTCTCGGGAACCGACCGGGATCGGGCGTGCTATCCGCTGAGGGGGCGGACCACGCCGAGAAGGCGATGGCCGGACTGTACCAGGCGGTTTCCCTCGGCTACTGCGATCCCGAGTCTTATTGGACCGAATCGACTCTCGACCCGCTCCGAAATCGGCCCGATTTCCAGGCACTGATGATGGACCTCACGTTTCCGAAACGGCCTTTCGCGTACTGAGCCTCGAAGACCTTTGATTGGGTTTCCGGTGACGGGGACACCGATCGCTCCGACCGCTCGAAGGCCAGAAAGCTCACCAGCACTGTCGGAACGTATCCTGTATATGCTGCCTCACGTCAGATGGCGGCGCCTGAAGACGCTTAGGACCAGTGGAGAATACCGCCAAGACCCGGATGGCGCCTGAACACATCGGCCGACGATTTTCCTTGGACCGAATTCTGATCGTTGACGACACGGGGAAGGTGCTATCGAACTTCGAGGTGGAATGAGTAAACGCAAACGCGTGTTCGATCGGCATTGCCGCCAGTTCTATTGCGCCGGCAGACCCTACCTGAACCTGGGGAGCTGATGCCCCCGGGCTGGGACTCGATCCTGGACTGCGGCCGTAGATGGAGGCCGAGTCCGTCGGCTCGAGGAGCCGGTGGGCGAGGTCGGGGGGCCCGCGAGCCGGCGAGCCTGCGAACCTCGAAACCTTGATCCTCGAGGTCCAGGCGAAGGGCAACCCCCGAGAGGTCCTGCCCAGAGCGATCATGCTTCGCAACGATTACGGAATCAGAGTCGAGGCTGTCCTGAGCGACGAGCAGAGAAAGCATTGGAGAGAGATGCTCGGCAAGTCACTTGATGTTTTTACGGATTGAGTTCGTCCTGGAGAGTGGCCCGGACCGCGTGTTACTCCTTACGATACACGTCGGGCACTTTCTCGGTCTCGCCCAGCATCTCAAGCGCTTGGTCCACGAGTTTTTCCAACTCGTTGAGCTTTCCGGCGTTCGCCAGCGGCTGGGCGTCTTCCATGAGCTTGCCCACCGCCGTTGGGTCCTTGCCGCACTTCTGCCAGCGCTCGATCCCCGCACGCACCCGCTTGATCTTCGCCTGAATGCGAAGCTGCGGCTGCTCCCTGGAGGAGAAGGGCTTTTCCACCAGCAGTTGACCCGTCAGGAACTTGCGATAGGCCGCGATCGCTTCCTTACCGAAGGCGCTGGCACGGAGGCGCCTGGGGAGTTCCTCACCTGTGGCGCCCGTGTTCACGCCCACGAGCACGCAGCCGTGGTTGTAGTGCCAGGCGAGGTAGGTTTCCCAGTCCACGACCGATCCGGGAACGCCGGCGTTGGCTTCCACGCCCGCCCAGGCGGGATTCCCATGCTTCTCCAGTTCGTCATAGAGGGGTTTGAAGCCCTCTCCGAGAACCCCGACCGCATAGGTGGTCCAGCCAGGGCGGGAATACTTGTTGAAGGCCGTCCAGATGGGAGCGTTCATCGCCTCGACGGGCGCGGGAGCGGCCACGTGGGGGTATAGCTTCTCCGCGGGGATACCGGCATCGACGAACTGCTCGCACCAGAAAGCGATGGTTTCCTGGATGATCTTCGCAAGGGCCTGTCGGAAATCGTCCGGTGGATGGTCGGCGCTGAAGCCACGATCCAGGAGCGCCCGGTAGCCGAGCCGTCCCGCGGTCGCTCCGTCTTCCTTCATCATCCTCGTGAGCTCGGGACCCGGGTTTGAGTAGTCGTCGATGCTCGGCTCCGAACCCACCAGCACCCCCGCGAAGAGGGCTTCTTTACCTTCCGCCTTGAGTTTCGCAAGCTCCTCGCGGAGAACGGGCCCGATGACTTTCGAGACGATCCGCGTGACCTCGGCTCGCGTTTGCTTGCTCGTAAGGCACATCTGCGGCGGCCGGCGTTCGAGCACACCCCAGTTCAGGTAGGATGCTTTGTTCGGCGGTCCGTTCCAGCCATGCCACTCGACGTTGGACTTGTTGTACGGGTTGAAACCGGGTCTGGCCGGATCGAACCAGTTCCAGAGGTCCGGGCGGTTCTTCCAGGCGACATGGAAATCGCAATGCAGCATCACCGCCATGCCGTGCTCGCGTGCCGCGGAGAATGCTCTTCGAATCAGGCCGGGCAAATGCTCCTCAAGTTCAAAGGTCGAAAGGGGCAGGCCGAAGCCCAGAAGCCTGGTCTTGCCGTCGCCCTTCATGCCGACCTGCTCGACCAGTACCCCTGATTTCTCAGGGGAATACCAGAAGATGAGGTATTGGGGTTTTTCCGACATGGCAGGTGCGTTGCTCGTCGCGGGCAGGGCCTGACTGCCTGGCGATCCCGCATCTGCACAGGCAGAGGCCAGCAAGAAGATGACCAGTCCCGTCAGGGTCGATGCGATCCCTCTCCGTTTCAGAGAGTGGACAGGAAGCGAACGATAGAACAGCGACTGCACAAGGCGGTCGGCTTCCCCACCTTGCAAGACACTTCCGCTGATTCGGATAATGGCCATGTGCATTGCCGCCGTGTGTACTTGTTGAAATTGTATTTGCATCTACTGCCCGCCACCGGGCGACCAGCCCAGGCTCGTCTGGCCATCAGCTTACCGAAACGCTCGCCCACGTCCATAACCCAATGGTATCCCGCGTCCCGCCAGCGGGTGTCTCGGGCGCCAGTTCCTCCAAAGTGTACCGCGTGCTCAAGGCGGACGACAAAGAGGCACATGGAACCGGGACTCGATGTCGCAGGAGGGATCCCGGCCCTCGCGTGCATCGGTCCGACGATACCGAAGTCATCTCGGTAAGATCAGACCGCGGTGCGCCTCGCCACGATACCGTGCAGGATCTGGCTGACGACCCTCCTGAGATCGCGGACCGCGAAAGGAAGTTGGCGTTTCCGATCGACGCGTTCGCGCGACCGCGTGAACTCCTCGACTCGATCCGCGAACGGCTCCTTGCGGGTGGAGTCGATCAGCCAGGCGGTGGCCTGGGTGCTTCACTGGCCCCGCCGCTGAGCTTTCCTCAAGAGTGCTTCGACATCGGCCCAGAGCGTCCGCCACGCCTTCTGTTCGGCCTCTGGGAGCTTTGCCAGGGGCTCGGGATCGCGGAGGCTGGCCAGGTCGGAGTCGACCTTCCAGTGCTCGAGAGTCTGGACGACGACTGGTCGGGCTTTCACTACGTCGGCGTCGAGCAACCTAGCCCAGGCGGTCAGCTCGGCCTTGAGCCAACCTCGGGCCTGTCCGCGGAGCCTGGCTTTCGCGGCGTCGTCCAGAGGCCATTGGTCCTTGCTCGCTCCGGCAGCGGCAAGTGCCGCCATGCAGGCGGCGTTGTAGCAATGTTGAGCCTGGCGGTCATCCGCCAGCTTCGGAGCGGCTGCCAGCGCCTCGGCCCAGAACCGGGCGGCTGCGGCGAACTGCTTCCGGCTGAAGCACAACCGGGCGAAAGCCAGGCACTCGACCGGGTTTGCAGGCTTGTCCTTACCATCCAGGACTGCCGGCAAACGTCTCATCAAGGTGATGTGTTGCTCAAGTTGTTGAATTCGAAGTGGCATTTCCCTTGCGATCCGGGAGGCGTGCGGGGCGATCTCTCCGGCCCGCCGGTAGGCTGCCATGGCCTCCTCGAACTTGCCCTCGCGTTCCAGGGAAATCCCGAGGTTGGCGTGCGTCCCGGCGTGGTCGGGCTTGAGCTGGAGCGCTTTGCGGTATTCAGCAATGGCCTCGTCCGGCTTCCCCTGATCGTTCAAGGCAAGACCAAGATCGGCGTGGGCCACGGCGTTGTCGGGCTCGAGCCGGAGCGCCGCGCGATGTTCGGTTACTGAGTCTTCGAGCTTGCCCTGGTACCTCAGGGTCTTGCCAAGGTCGTTATGAGCGTCGGCACGGTCGGGATTCAGGCGGAGCGCCTGCGCGAAACTCGGCCTCGGCGGCTGCGAAGTCGTGCTTGACATCGCACAGCAGCGCCCCCAGGCTGAGGCGGGCCGGGACGAAATCGGGGTTGAGACGGATCACCCCGCGGAACTCGGCGACCGCTTCCTCCACCTTATTCTGACCCTGGAGCGCGAGACCAAGGCTATAGTGAGCTTCGGCGAGTTCGGGCTTCAACCGGATCAATTCGCGGTACGCGGTAATGACCTCGTCCAGATTACCCTGGCCGCGCAAGGCAAGGGCGAGGTTGTTGAAAGCCAGGACGTAGTCGGGCTTGAGTCGAATTGCAGCACGAAATTCGGCGATCGCCTCGTCGAGCTTTCCCTGGTTTTTCAGGGCGATGCCAAGGTTATTGTGGGTCACAGCTTCGTCGGGCTTGATCCGGATCGCAGTGCGATTTTCGGTGATCGCCTCGTCCAGCTTCCCTTGCTGAATCAGAGCGGTCCCGAGGTCGCCGTGAGCCAGCGCGTTGTCAGGTTTCAGCCGGATCGCCTCGCGGTACGCGGCGATCGCCTCGTCGAGCTTCCCTCGGCCTCTCAAGGCCTTGCCGAGATTGCAGTATATCATGGTGTCGTCGGGCTTCAGACGAAGCGCCTCGTGGTACGCGGCGATCGCCGCGTCGTTTTTGCCTTGCTGACCCAGAGCGTTCGCAAGCCCGTTATAGGCAATGCCGTAATCGGGCTTCAGACGAAGCGCCTCGCGGTACGCGGCGATCGCCTCATCGTGTTTGCTCTGGCCCGTCAAAGCGTTGCCGAGGCCGTTGTAGGCAATGGCGTAATCGGGCTTCAGACGAAGCGCCTCGCGGAACTCGGTGATCGCCTTGTCGAACTTACCGTTCAGACCCGAAACGGCGCCGAAGTCGGCGTGGGCCTCGGCGAAGTCAGGCTTGAGACGAAGCGCCTCCTGGAATTCGACAGCCGCCTCGTCCAGTTTCCCCTGTTCGCCCAGAGTGGTGCCGAGGATGCGGTGTGCCTCGGCAGCGTCGGGCTTCAGCCGGATGGCTGCGCGGTATTCGGCAATGGACTCATCGAGCTTGCCTTGCTGCCGGAGGGCTTTGCCGAGGTTGTTATGAGCGGAAACGTCGTCGGGCTTCAGCGAAACCGCGGCACGAAGGGCCGCGACGGACTCGTCGAGCTTGCCAAGCTGCCCCAGAGCGAGCGCAAGATTGCCTTGGAAGAGAGCGGAGCTGGGCATGATCCGGAGCGCATCCCGAAACTCGGCGACCGCCATTTCGGGCTTGCCCTGGTCCATCAAAACGAGGCCGATGTTGTTGTGGGCCTCCGCATACGCTGCATTCAGACGAAGAATCGAGCGGAATTCGGCGATCGCCTCCTCCAGCTTCCCCTGCTCCCTCAACGCGAGGCCAAGCTCGTTGTGGGCCAAGGAGTCGTCGGGTTTGATCCGTACCGCCTCCCGGCATTCGGCGATCGCCTCCTCCACCTTCCCCTGGCTCCTCAAGATGTGTCCGAGGTTGCTGCGAGGTGCGGCGTCATCGGGATCGAGCCGGATCGCGTTGCGATACGCGGCGATCGCCTCCTCCACCTTCCCCTCCTCCCTCAGGTAGAGGCCAAGGTTATTGTGCACCAGGGCGGACCCGGGCATGATCCGAAGCGCCTCCTGCAATTCGGCGATCGCCGCGTCGAGCTTGCCCTGAGCATGCAGGGCGATGCCCAGGTTGTTGTGAACCAACGCGAAGTCGGGTTTCAGCCGGAGCGCGGTGCGGTACGCGGCAATCGCCTCCTCCACCTTCCCCTGTTCCTCCAGGGCAACGCCGATGTGGTTGTGAGTCGCGGCGTTGTCGGGCTTCAGCCGAAGCGCCTCGCGGTGCTCGGCAAGGGCCTCCCCGAACTTCCCCTGGCGAAGCAGGGTGACTCCAAGGTTATCGTGGACCCTGGCGTCGTCAGGTTTAATCCGGATTGCTGCCTGATATTCGGCGACTGCCTCCTCCGTCTTCCCCTGCTCGGCCAGGGCGTTGCCGAGGTTGTAGTGGGCAGTAACGGAGTCAGGTTTCAATCGGATCGCTTCGCGGTGCTCGGCGACCGCCTCCTCGGCCTTTTTCTGGTCGCTCAGGGCGCTGCCAAGGAGCATGTGGGCCTGGGCCGAGTCGGGCTTCAGCCGGATCGCCGCGCGCAACGAGTCGACCGCCTGCTCGAGAATCGCCGTGGCTTCCCGTGACAGGCCACGGCCCTGCAATTCGCTGGCCAGGCAGTACAGGTGCCGGCCGTTCCTGGGTCGCAACCGGGTCAGGTCGCGAAAGACCTCGGTCGCCTCGTCGGATTCGCCACGAGCAGATAGGGCATGTGCCAGCTCGTGAGCCGTGTCGGGGCGGAGGGCGCGGGCGGCGGTGTAGAAGCGGACCGCGTCGTCACGCTGAACGCGCTGTTCCAGAACCTGGGCCAGGTCGTAGTTGATCCAGACGTCGCCCGCGTGTCGTCGCAACGCGCGACGCAGAACCGACTCGGCCATGGCGTTGTCACCCGCGTCGGCCAGCGCCTGGCCCAGCAGGTCAAGGCTGACGGCCCCGAGCTCGTCGAACTTGGCGGAGCCCGCCAGGGTCTTCAGGGCGCCCTTGCGAGGGTCCTTGTCGGGCAAGGCCAGCGTGGTGCGGAGGTCGTTGCGCCACGGATCGGGGTCGGCCACGCGTGCCGCCTCGGCAAGCAGTTCGGCACCGGTCGAGTCGTGGCGACGGACCCGACGCACCGCCGCCCAGTCGTCCAGCGCGGTCGCGAGCGCAATGGCCACGCTCGTCGGGCAGGCCTTGATCTTCGCACCCGCCTCGACCGGATTCAGCGACGTCACGTCCAGATCCGCATCGCGGAAGGCCGCCGCGTAGGCGGCATCGGTTGCGCTACCGTCGGGGTCGTCGGCCTTGGCCGATCGGACCTCGACCAGCCGGTCGAGCAGCGCCCGGTCTCGCTCGGCCGCGTCGGACCCGGCCTTCACCTGCTCACGCAGGGTTTCCACGATCGACAGCGTGGCGGGGTCGCCGGCTGCCGCCTCCTGCGCCTGGCGCACGGCGGCCAGCGCCGTCTGCCACCCAGCCGGGTCCTCGGGATGCTCCCGCGCCACGTCCCGCAGCGTTGAGACCTGTCCCACGACGCGGGCCAGCTTCGCCGCCTGCGCTGACCGCTGCTGGAGGTGAAAGGCCGTCCCCAGGCCCCCCAGGGATGCCAGAGCCAGCATGGCCGCTGCCAGCCCGAGCTGGAGCCGACGTCGCTTCCGCTCCTCCACGGCCCGAGATTCCGCCACGGCGCGCTCGCGCTCGGACGTCCTCAACTTCTCCTGCACGCTTGCCAGATAGGCCGTGATCCGTTCTGCCACCGCGCCTGCCGCGCGGGGACGGTCCTCCGGTTCGCGCGCCAGACAGCTCCTGGCCAGGGCGACCAGCTCGGCGTCGGTTCCACTGTCATCGAGACGGGCCAGTGCGTCGGCCGTGTCACCGAGCGCCGCACGGCGCTGAACCTCACCGACTGAGCGACCCAGGAATGCCGGCTCGCCAGTGAGGATCTCACAGAGTATTGAACCGAGGGCGAAGACGTCGACCCGCTCGTCGATCCGGTCAATCTCGCCGCGGGCCTGCTCGGGCGCCATGTAGCTGGGCGTGCCCATCACCGAGCCGGCGTGCGACAGTCTGGGATCGTCAGACTGGCTGCGATTCGTGGCGATCAATGTCTCCTGACGGGCGGACTTGCCGGCCAGGGCGTCGTCAACGAACCCGCCCCGGGGCAACACTTTGGCCAGCCCCCAGTCCATGACCTGGACCTCGCCGAAGGAACCGACCATCACGTTGGAGGGCTTCAGGTCGCGGTGGATGACCCCACGGGCGTGGGTGTAGGCGACGGTCTGGCAGATGGCCTCAAAGATCGACAGCAATCGGGGCAGATCCGGGGCTGGTCTTTCACAAGCCTGAAGCGGCAGCGAAGGTCCCCCCGTTAGGACCTCCCCATGAACTCCCACCGTGGCCGCACGGTGTCGGCGGGTCGTCCGGCGGCTTTTCCTGTCGGGAGTGTTGGACGCAGCACATAATACCCCCTCACCCCAGAATCGTGAACCGATACCGGAGGCTCTGGGTTCTCATCGTTGTGCATGGCCAGCGGCGTGTCACGTGACGGCGACCGCCTCAGTCGACTCACTTACTGAGCGGGCAGCGGACTGAGTTGGAAGCCCATTGCCGCCGCCTTCCGTTTCAGCGCCTTCAACATGTTGTCCTTCATCTTGGCCTCGTACTCTTCCATTGACTGCGTCACGTACTCCTGGCCGTACCTGAGCATCCTGTAGATCAAGCATGCCAACTTGTGCGCGGTTGCTTTAACTGCTCCGAGGCCGCCGATCCGACTGCGGATGCGGCGGTAGAACAGGCCCAACGGCGTCATCGTCCTACCCACCGACTGCGCAGCCATCCGTAACGCGATGGTCACTCGGCTGGTACCCTTCCGATTACGGTGACGTCGGTTCGTCTTGTTGCTCTCATTCTGCGGGGGACAAAGCCGTAACCAACTGGCGAAGTGCTTCTCCGTGGGGAAACGACTGACATCTACACCGATCTCGGCCAAGATCACCAGAGCCGTTCCCACGTCGATCCCCTCGATCAAGGTCAGGTCTACGCCCAAGGCCTTGAATAGTGGGCCCGTGGCCTCGAAGCCGACATCGTTGCTCTTGCGCCGCGCTTGCGCGGCTTGGCCGTGTGTGGCTTCTCCCCTGCCCGGTTGGGGAACTTCGCCAGTTCTGCTTGGATCTGTTGGTCGCACTCAGCGATCTGGCGATGATGAAACTGGTACAGCTCGTATGCCTGCCGAAGCTCGAAGAGATGTTCAGCTCGCCATGTTCCGTCCAGGGCAAGAGCGATCTGCTCCTGGCTGCGATGGCATTGTGGATGACGCAGCTTAGCCAGCTCGTTGGGGTCGCGTTGCCCCTCCAGGATGGCACTGATGATCAACATGCCGGTAAGCCCCGTGATGTTGCTAACGACCTCCGTCAGTTTGACGTTCATCTGCTCCATGGCCTTCTGCATGTGCTGGACGTGATGCGCGGCGTAGCGGATCTGCATCTGACGCAGTCGCCAGTAGGCACGCACCGCGAGCACGAAATCGGGAGGCCGGAACGACGCGCGCAAGAGACCGTAGGAATGCAAGCGTTGAATCCACTGGACGTCCAGCACGTCGGTCTTCGGCCGCGCGCCGCAACGTGAAAGCTGCCCTGGTTCCACCAGATGGACCTCGAAACCCTCTGATTCGAGGAGTTCAAACAGGGCAATCCAGTAGACTCCGGTGGACTCCAAAGCAATCGTCTTGATACGACACTTCTTCAACCATGCGACGATCTCGTGAAGGTCGGCGGTGTTGGCACCGAACTGGCGGACTGGGTCGGCATCACGGTCCGCCGGGACGCAGACCATATGCATGTTGGAATGAACGTCGATTCCGGCCGCGTCCGGATTGATGACATCGAGCGCCGCCGCCGAAGCGGGGACGGGAACGGGAAATGACCGCTCACTTGACTTGCCCGGCTTGGCAGGCTTCTTCGGCTCTTGGTTTGGGACGACCATGGATGTCTCCAGTTGGACGATACGGATCGTGTAAGAACAAGGTGCCGCGTGCCAAGAGGGGTATCGAGGACGTTTGAAGTCTCCCCAACGGGATCAGTACCACGACGGGAGGACCCGACATGGCAAGTCACCAAAGAAAAGGTCGAAGCCTCTCGGGCCAAGCTTCGCTGCGGGCAAGGAGCACCAAAGGCAATACGGCCGCAGACACGCGTCACCAGACTCCAGAATGAAGCCAAACGGCACACAGAGCCAGATCTCCCGAACCAAAGTTCACGGGACGCGAGGGTGCCGCCGACGGCGGCACGATAGGTTTCGCTGCCGCTTCAGGCTTGTACATCGGACCGGAAGGCCCACGCTCCGCCAGCAGTTCGGCCAGGGTCCGACCTTTCACCAGCTTCATGGAGAAGAAAGGCCGGCGGTCGGTGAAGGTACCGAGCTCGTAAATGGGCACGATGCCGGGGTGCTGTAGCTGGCCGCCGATCTGGGCTTCCTCGACGAACCGGCGGATCATGTCGGGGTTATCGCGATGATCGTCGCGAAGGACCTTGAGCGCCACATCGCGGTTGAGGTCGGGGTCTCGTCCCTTGAGCACAGCGCCCATGCCGCCCCGGGCGATCTCGCCGTCGACGCGATAGCGGATCGTCACTGCGGCGTCGCTGGGATCCTGGGGCCGGACGATCGGCCCAGATTCCTCGCCCGGCCCCGTGTCGCGCAACAAGACGCGGGGGATGGGCCCGATCGTGTCCGTGATCGACTCCAGAATACTGGTCCGCGTCACGCGTGCGCAGCCATCCCCGTTCCCCCGGCGGTCCCCCGAATCGTCCTCCAGCACGCCGCGCAACAGGCACCGTGGGCAGAGGTTGCGTGGCGAGCCCTGAGGTATCAGGGAATGACAGATCGGACAGTGTCGCGGTTCAGCCATCGCGGATTCTCCGGGCAAGGTCCCAGCGAGTTGTCTACGACCTTCTTCTAAAGAATCTGCCGTGAGAGCTGACAGCCCCACCGCGATTTTCTTGGGACCGTCAACCGGTCAGGGCACCATACAGATCCCGGATCTCGGAGGTGATGTCGGTCTCTTGCGGGTTGTCGAGGGTCGCGGCAATTTCGTCGCGGAGCGCCTGGCGATAACGCTTGCGCAGCCGGCTGGCGGCTTGCTGGACGGCCTCCTCGGTCATCCCGAGCTGCGCCGCGATCTCGGCGTAGGGGAGAGCATCTGAACCTGCGATGAGCACCCCTTGGAGGCGATCGAAGAGCGCGCCGCGGCCGGACGCGGCATAGTCGACGGCCAGCCGGTCGAAGGCCCGGGAAAGCAGGGTCAGCGCCCAGACGCGATCGAAGAGCCGCTCGGGGGTCAGTTCGTGCCAGGGCTCCCTGAGAAAACGGCTCTCGACGTCGCCGGAGTCGATCGCCAGGACGGGCCGTCCCGCTCCGCGCTTGGCCGCCCGGTTGCGATCGTTGCGGTTGACCAGGAAGAAAGAAACGTCTCGGAGGAGGAAGCTCCGGAAGCGGCCCTTGCCCCGGTCGGCCGCTGCCACGGTCCGCTTCTCCAGCAGCCGGGCGAAATAGTCCTGCGTCAGGTCGAGGGCCCGCTCCGCATCATGCCCCTTGCGCCTGATGAAGGCATAGATCGGATACCAGTAGACCTTGCACAAGTCCGCGAGCGCCGCATTGGCATCCGGATCGTCGCCGTCGACGGCTTGCGCGATCTGGCTCCAGCGCGTTGTCGGGAAGCGCGGATTCGGCGTGGACGTATCCATGATGTGATTGTAGTGGACACAATGAGAGACGCAACATGTCTGCTCGTTTTCCTGATAAGCCTGGTAACGCGGAACCCAGAGCCCGCTCCTCGCCTTGCTGGGTGCACTGGCCGTCATCACCGTGGGCTTCATCGGCGAGATCGCCATCGGGGCCGACCGCATGGGTCGACCTCCTGCTAGCATCGCATTTAGACTATTTATTAAACTCCATGTTAAAATATTTATTATATTGAAGCATTGCGATAGATTTCCAGAAACAATGAAATTGCCTGCACGATAGGGTGTTGACCCGCCCAGCTTCAGAACCCGGTCGAAGAAGGCTCTGGGTGAGAAATGTGCCATGTCCTTAAGTACGCCTTAAACCCTTTTCGGGCTTTGGTTTATGGCCATTATCTCCGGGCAGGTAAGGGACTGTCTCATTTCAGCCCCGAGGTCGGATTGGCGAGTTGACAGTTGAGCTGGCCTGGAAAGCTCTCCCGTGGTGAAATTTGGCTGTACTGGATTTCACCACTCTTGCCATGGAGGGCATACGCATGTTCAAGCTCCCGGTCCGCAGTTGGGTCCGCAACGCCGCCGCTGTGTTCTCGGGTCAGTACGGCTCTGTGACTGACCAAGCCCAAGCTTCGCAGTGCAGCCGCGAGACAGTCTATGAGCATGCCCGCAAGGTCGAAGAGCGGCTGGCCGAGGTGTCCAGGGACAAGTCTCGGCTCGCCGAACAGGAAACCGAGATCCAGCGGCTCCAGCGGAGGGTCTCCGAACTGGAGGCACGTGCCCAGCAACCAGTCGTCCTGGACCCTCTCAAGCAACGGAAGTTCGCCACGGTTGCCTCGGCGCTGGGGTTGAGCCTGCGTCAGACCGAGGATCTGTTCCAAATCCTCTTGCCCCCGGACCAGGCACCGCACCATTCCACCATCGGCCGTTGGGTCAAGACCGAGGCTAAGCGGGCCGCAGGGGTCCTCCAAGTGCTCGATCAAAAATGCGCCACCAAGGTCCAAACCTTAGCTGTCGATGAGATCTATTTTGGGGGCGGCCGACCTTGGTTGGAATCGAGCCGACAAGCATGACCGCAGTCTTTTGTCACAACGCCAAGGACCGCAAGGCCGAGACGTGGCAGCAGCAGTTGACTCCTTTTAAGAAACTCGAGTTCGTGATCTCCGACGCTGCCAAAGGGATTGAAGGGGCCGTCCAGCAAACTGCCCAGCTGCGGCGTGAAAGTGCCCCTTTGGCGTCCGCTCTGGGACACGGGCTGGATCTCTTCCATACCACTCAAGAGGCTCAACGCGTGCTGACACGAGCATGGCGTGCCGTGGAGCCGCTTTGGGAGCAGGCCGAGACCTGCGACGCCCGAGTTCAGCGCGACCAAAAGCAAGGAATCGACGCGCGGCGATCGGGTTCGGCTGGGGCCGCCCGTACTGCCTGGTCGGAGGCGATTGAGGCGATCAAACCGGTGGAACGCCTGGAATCGGCCTGGGACCGTTGCCGCAGCGCCTTCGAGTTGTTCCGGCCCGATGGGCAGCTCAATGATTGTCGCTGGGCAGAGGCCCAGATCAAAGCTGGCTTGAGCGAACTGACCGGACCCGAACGGCGCAAGCTCAGAAACTTCCTCACCGACCGACGCAGCCTGGCCTTCTTGGATCGAATGCACCAGCGGCTGGCGGCGGCTGAACCACGAAAGGAATGGCGCGAGGTACTTGCTTGGCGATGGTGGAGACGGCATGGCGGCTCCTCCAATCCTGGGTCGTGCCCTTTGGCCATGATGGCTTATGCCGCGGCCATGCACCTACCACTGGAGGATACCGAACAAGCCGCTTATGACCGGATCGCGGCTATCCTCAAAGACACGGTCCGAGCCAGCAGCGCGGTGGAATGCATGAACAGCGTACTGCGGATGCAGCAATCGCGTCACCGCCGGATGACCCAACCGATGCTCGATTTGAAGCGCCTCTACTGGAATTGTCACCCATTCCGGTCTGGCCCCCGGGAAAAGCAGTGTCCGTACCAAGCCTTGGGTTTGGAATTGCCGACGTACGACTTCTGGACACTGCTTCGATCTGTCCCAGCCGACTTGACGCAAGAACTGTCAACTACAGCGATAGCTGCGTGAGACAGTCCCCAGGTAAGCCGAATCGGGGTTTGCGTAAGTTGTTTTGCAAGAAACGGTTATGTCTAGAGGGCCGGGGCCGTGCCGATCACCAGGGCCGGAAAACGTAGCATTTCGTAGCATGTTGCCCCCGGGTGGGAGAGCCCGAGGAAGGGACACTTGCTCGGGGCAGCGTGGTCACGGTCGTTCCGGATTCGGCCCAGGAGCCGGTTTCGCAGCTTGCGGTACCTTCCGGTAGTCCGCCGTCCGCTCTGCAAACTCTTTGGCTGTGATCTTGGCTCCCACGGCCGGCGGGATCTGGATGAGGGCCTTGACCTGATCGTAGGTGAGGCGGGCGTCGACCAGGTTCTTGATCGTGGGCAGAAAAACCGAGCCGTAGAACGGCTGCAACCTGGCCGCGACCTGTTCGTCAAATGTCGCTGCGGTGAGTGTCCGCTTGCGGGTGGCCTTCGGATCGGCCGCGGCTTTCGGTCCTCCCCGGCGTACACCCCGGGTCCGCGAAGCCATCACGGCCGCCACGATTCCGCGCTCTCTGGCCTGGGGCTCGGGCAGGCCGCTTCGCAAGGCCCTGGCATAGGTGTAGGTGGCCAGGATCTCGAACTTGCCGAACCTGACCTGGTTGCCTTGCCCTGCCGTTGCGGACGGCTCCGTGGCGGAGGCGCCGGGCCGTTGCGCGGCGGTGCCCGCTTCCGTCTGGGCCGGGAGGGCGGGCGCGAGCCGGCATAGGATTCCCAGAATGGGGAGGATGAGAATCAGTCTTCCGACGGGTCGGCTCGGCATCGAGGCGAATCTCGAGGGGATGTTTGGTGTCTCCGCAGGTCATCCTTGATTCTACGAAACGAAGCCCGGCACTTGCCAGAAGCTCGATCGGGCGAATCCGCCTTGTGACCGAGGGGCTCGATTCGCAGAATGAGTCTGGAGTGAAGTCACCCCGAACTCTTCGTTCTCCGCGAGGAGTTCGAACCTGTTCCCGCGGCGATCGAACAACTCATGAGCAAGCTTATTACCCGAATTGTGGGTTGCCTGGCAGTCGTCATGGAAGCCAGCCTGGCGCAGCAACGGGCCATCGCAAACGAGCCCGAGCCAGCGGTCTCGAGTGAGCCGATCGTGGTTCGCCTGGTTCATCCCGATCGGCAGGCTGCCGCGGTGCTGCGTCTGTTCGAGGGATGCGCCGCGCCGCACCCGGCCGCGGCGCTCGCGGCGTGGAAACAGTCAACTCGCGATCCCGGCCAGCTTGGCAAGCCGCTGGAGGCGGTGATCGCGTTCTTCAACCCCGAGATGGTCCGGGAGTGGAGCGTCTTTCACGACGCCCGGTTACAGTTTGGGTTTGATGCCGAGTCGGGCGCGCGGCGATGGCGGCTGTCGGTGCCCGGCGATGACGGCACCCTCGCCGCGCTGATCACGGCCTTGCGGCTTTCCGGAGGAAGCGATGAACCGCCCGTCGGGAAAAGCCTGATCGCCGTCAATCGTCTGGGCGGACAGGGTGCGGCCGTCGCGGCCCGCGGCCCGGAGGGGCTCGTCCTGGCCAGCTCGCGTGCCGAGCTTGACGGGGCCTTGCGTTCCCGTATCCCTTCAGCATCGGCTCATCCAGAATTGCCGGGAAAGTCTCGCGATGCCGGCGGGCCCTCTCCTGAGCCCGATTCGGGTCTTCTCTTCCGGATCGAACCCACGCGGTTGACAGTCCCGCGCGCGGGTCGGTCGCGACCCGTCGCGTGATGGAACTGGCGCGCGGGCTGGGGTGTCGGAGCATCCTCGGTAAGCTCAGTCTTGTCGATGATCACGTGGGCCTGGAAGTCTCGTCAGAGCTTGATCCGGTGGCACCCCTGGCGGGTCGAAACGCGGGTGGTGCGCCGATTGATCCGGAGTGGTTGAAATGGATCCCGGCCGGCGAGGTTGCTGGCGTGGCATCGCTGGCGACCGGCCGCGGCGCGGGTTACTGGGATGGTGTCTTCGCGCTGGCCGATCGTGTCGATAGGGCCGACCCGGCACGGGCCAATCTTGCACCCTTGCGGACCCGGATCAACTTGCTGGCCAGTGCGGTCGGTGCCCGGCTCGAGGCCGACCTCTGGCCGCATCTCCGGGGCATCACTGTTGCCTGGCTGGCGGATCCCAAGAAGCCGGAGCATCCGGGCCGGGCCGTTGCGATCCTGGAGATGGATGAAGAAGATGCCGCGAAGCATCTGGTCAGCGAGGTTCTGCCGCGTCTGGCGGGTCTCTGGGGCAGGGCCAGGGCAAGGAGCAAGACAGGACAAGCCGCGGCCGCAGGCGGCGTGGCGGCAGGCGATTCCTCGGTCACGCGGTCGCTTGGGCGTCCCGGCGGACGGCCGCTCGAGGCCGCCGCGCGGGGCCGTTCGGTGCTTGTGGGCTGGGGCGATCAAGCACTGCCGACCATGCTCCTCGCTGCCGAGCATCCGGAACAATCGGTCATGCCTCTGATCGCGACGGCCCACGGAGGACCTACGCCGGAAAGCGTCGAGCGACTCGCAGCGTTCTGGCCGGGGCGCATGCGACTCCCGGTCAAGGGTTTCGACGGCCCGACGCCACTCGCGAGTTCCCTTGCGGAGGGGCCTCCCATTGTCTGGACCGGCGGCAATGGCGACGGGCTCGCGCGCGACCACATCCGCTGGTACGACCTGCACGGTCTGGTCCGGCGGTTCCTGGCGTCCATTCCACTGGATGCCGCTACAGCTCACTGAGCTTCGTCTCTGGCAAGAAAGCCGCCGATGCGACTCTTCGATCTGCACTGCAACTGGGCACTTCAATACGCGGGGGAGACCTGCCAGTGCGATGCCGCGATGTATGCCGATGTGTCTACGCGGTTGGGCCAGGTTGAAGGTTACCTGACAGGCACCGGAGTCGCCGTGCTGGCCTGCGGCAGGCGGCCCGAGGACTGGGCGCGGCAGGCTGACCCATGGAAGACCCTCGGCGAAATGCTTGCCCGCTACGAGGCCGAGTTTTCCGGACGCCTGCTGATCGGTCCGGACGATGTCACGCGCTGGAAGGCCGAGCCAGACGACGGGATTTGCTGGGGGATTCTGGGGGTGGAGGGTTTCGATGCACTGGTTCGCCACTCCGCTGACCTGGACCGTCTGCCTGGACTGTTCGAACGGGGTGTCCGGGTCTATCAGCTCGTCGCGACCGATGCGAGCAGCATCGGCGGCGCAGCAGTGCCGGGCGACGATCGCGGCCTGACCGAGCTGGGCCTGGCGTTCCTCGATCGCCTCGACGCGATCGCAAGCTCGCACGAAACCGATGGCCGACGTCCCGTCGTCGATCTGGCGGAGCTCAACCTCCGGTCTACCGAGGAGGTTCTGAACTGGTATGAGAGCGAACTCACACGGCCTGATCGCCTGCCACTGATCCGCTCGCACGGTGCGATCGGAAGCCCGAGCCGGCAGGTCGTGACGGGACTCTCGAGTGAGAATCTCCGGCGCTTTCGCGCACTTGGAGGCATTGTCGGTTTGAGTCCGGGCCTGCCCTTCTTCGATTCACCCGAAGAGTTCCGGGAGGGCTTCGAGGCTGTCGCAGCGATTCCGTTTCGCGGCCTGACCGGATACATGGGAATCGGCATCGGGACCGATTTCCTGAACCTGGAACAGACCTTTCCGGATGTTGTAAATGCGTCGACGGTCGTGGATTGGCTGACTGCCAACTTCGCGACGGAAGTGGCCGCCCTCCTCATTCGCGGGAACGGCCTTGGCCTGATGCTTCGCGCGTCAGGCAAATGTTGACCAGCCAGAATTCGTCGCCAGTCTCTTTCATCGTCCCTTTGAGGTCGCAATGGACCTTTAAGAAAGGTTCACGTGAACTTCACCCTGCCGATCTGGGGTCAGGCTACACTGGCTCTATCTTGGCTTGACTGCATGGATTCGTCTCTCAACAGCAAGGAGAAAAACGCCATGACCGAGAACCGGCGCACCGTGCGTCGTCGACTGGGATTCACGTTGATCGAGCTGCTGGTTGTCATCGCCATCATCGCGGTCCTCATTTCCTTGTTGCTGCCTGCGGTGCAGTCCGCCCGCGAGGCGGCAAGGCGGGCCTCGTGCATCAACAATTTGAAACAGATTGGTCTGGCGATGATGAACTTTGAAAATTCGCGGCAGGTCTTGCCGCCGACATGGGCCATCAGCACTCCGTTGCTGAAGCCACCCTATCAGCCCGCCGACCTGACGAATGTATCAATCGTCGGCCCGGATAACTTTGAGCCCCCGTGCCCGATTCAGGTCGGCGAGGTTTGTAATAATCCGGTCGACGTGCAAACGTGGGTCACGATCTGCCTCCCATTTTTTGAGCAAGGGAGCATCTACAACGCCTACAACATCGCACAGGCTTTCAGCGCGCCTGTGAATACGACGTTCGTGGGAACTCAACTCAGTTTCATGGTCTGCCCGTCGGCTCCCAATAGTTTTCGTACCGCGATTTACACGGATCAACTTTCCCAGGCCTTCTACGGAGCAGGGTGGTCGGTCACGCTTGCCGGCGGCGACTATGCAGTGGACGATGGCGTGGACTCAGGCTGGATGGACAGGAACAATGTTCCGCACCCAGCGGGCGTGGATACCCGCGGTTTGCTGCATGGGAACGTCGCACCCAGAATCGCTTCGGTCACCGATGGAACCTCGAACACAATCATGGTTTCTGAAGATGCCGGACGGCCGCAGTTCTGGCTGAACGGCCACCTGATCCCCGACGGTACCAATACGGCCACTCTGGGAATCGGTGAGGGCGGGACGACGATCTACACGAATGAAGGCTCGGGCTGGGGCTGGGCCGATTACAATAGCGAATTCTATACTGACGGCGACGGCAGCAATCAGCACACGAACTGGAGCAGTAACAACGAAGTCTACGCGTTCCACCCCGGCGGTGCGAACCACGTGTTCGCGGACGGATCCGTGCATTTCATCAAGCAGTCCACCGCGCCTTCCGTCTTCACCTGGCTGATTAGCCCGGCCGGGGGAGAAGTCATCTCAAGCGATACGTATTGATCCAAAGTTTTCACCCTGGCACTTGCCGGCGACGCGCGGGGAAAGGGCCGGGGCGACAGGTTCGCAATCAAGCGTACAAGTCAGGACCTGATGATGCTTCGCAGGGAATCATTGCAATCTGCTCGGGCGTGCTGGACGCGGTTATTGCTCGTTGCCGTCACAGTTTTACTTTCCGCATGCAGTAGATCACTGGACGATCATCCCCCATTGTATCCGGTCAAGGGAAATGTGATCCGCAACGGCAAACCGATGCCCGGCGGAACGGTCATCTTCGAGTACGCCGGAGACGGTGCCAGTGCTCCCAAGGGGGTCGGAGGGGGACCATTTCGAGCGACTGCCAAGATCCATGAGGGCGCGTTCAGCCTGAATGGATATGCGGGCGCCCAAGGGATGCCCGCGGGTAAGTATATGGTTGGCATTCTGGCAACGCAGGGACGGAGCGAAGGCGGTCTTTTCGGCCGGGAGATTGTGCTGCCTCAGAAGGGGAAATCCGCTGTCCCTGCCGATCGGTATGCCGATCCGAAAACATCGGGGCTCAATGCCGTGGTCAAAGATCAGGACAATGAAATTCCCCCGTTCGAGCTGAAGTGAAAGCGACTGACTGAGAATGGATCCGGGCAGACCTCAAGAAAAACGACTGGAAGTGTCCTCGCCGGCCGTGCATACTTGTCATTCTGGATATTGATATCCGGAATAAACAGGCGAGGGCTCTCATGATTTCCCAAACCGCCGAATATGCGCTTCGTGCCGTGGTTGTGCTGGGAAGTCGGTCCGGTCGTCCGATGACCACCCAGGAAGTCGCTCGCGTTTCGCGAGTACCGGTGGACTACCTCTCCAAGGTTCTTCAAGGTCTCGGAAAAGCCGGGCTGGTCGAGGCGCGGCGAGGCTTGAGGGGCGGCTATGTGCTTTGCCGCTCGCTGGACGAGCTCACCGTCCTTGATGTGGTTCAGGCCGTTGATCCCTTGAAGCGGATTCACGCGTGCCCGTTACGACTGAGCGCCCATGCGAGCCAGCTCTGCTCGCTTCATCATCGCCTTGATGAAGCCATGGCGATGCTGGAGCGCTATTTCAAGCAGACGACAATCGCCTCGCTGCTGAATGATCCGGGCGCACCTTTACCCGGGCCACTGTGCGACTTGTCCGATCCATTGATTGCCGCCCCGGAGGCAATCGGTCAGGGAACAAACAGCACAGATTGAATCGTCTCCGTTGATCCTATCAAGGCTCAAGGGTACTGGCGTACATTCAGCCAAGGCTTGGAAACAGAATAGCTGGGCTTCTCAATTCCCGTGGTCCAATCCCGGATGTGGTAATGATCGATATACCATGGGAAGTATGTCGAACCGAATGGCGCGGGGTTCACATACACTCGGGGTATTCGCGTCGAGTAAACGTATAGCCCATAACGCAGGCTCACGATGGGGGCTGATTGAATAGTTCGCGGTGCCTGGGGCGGCACGTACGGCGCAATCCGCTGCGCGGCTGAACGCGGGGTCCACCAACCCAGACTGCACAGGGCAACGGCCATTGCGGCCGACCCCAATCTCATTGGGAAACGCATGACGGTGCCTCGCTCGATGTGGTGTGATGAGACTTGCTATCAACAACTGTTAAGCAAATCGAGCGCCTGAGGAGAAGAATTCTGAATGTCCCTGGTGAAGTCCGTGACCTCCAGACCTGCTGATGGTCTCTCTGCCGAAATGGCAGCCAAGGTCGGTTTTCTGCATCGATCGGCAGGGGATTGAAGTTCAGCGATCCCGGACGCGACAGCCTAAGTTCTTTGCCTATTGGATTTTATGGGCATAAATTTAGTAGGCACACCGGTTGCATAAAGCTGGGCCGTGAACGGATGCCCGCGGCGTTCAGAGTTGCTTTCCTGGTTTCGATAAGCCATTGCCACCGTGATCGCGGGCATTCTTGTTGGATCATGACGGATATCCTCTAGGGAGACAGGCTCAATGAATCTCAAGCCACTGGGCGATCGCGTCGTCGTTGAACGAGAAGAGGCCAAGGGAACGACGGCCGGTGGAATCGTGCTGCCGGACACCGCCAAGGACAAGCCGCAGAAAGGCAAGGTTGTCGCGGTCGGTGAAGGTCGGATCACGAAGGATGGCAAGCGTCGCGAGCTGCAGGTCAAGGTGGGCGACGTTGTGCTGTTCACCTCTTACGCTGGTGACGAGTTCAAGCTGGGCGGCGAGAAAAAAGTGCTCTTGATGCGCGAGGACGACATCCTTGCGGTCCTGGGATGAGTCCACGTTCGCATTCGACATTCTGACCACGATCTAGATCGACATTCACTTACTGGGATGGGGAGTTACAGCAAATGGCAGCCAAGATGATCGCGTTCGATCAGGACGCCCGCCAGGCCATGCAGCGCGGCATTGCGAAGCTGGCGCGCGCCGTCAAGGTGACGCTCGGCCCGCGCGGTCGCAACGTCATCATTCAGAAGTCGTTCGGCTCACCGACGGTCACGAAGGACGGTGTGACCGTCGCCAAGGAAATTGAGCTGGACGACAAGTACGAAGACATGGGCGCCAAGATGGTCAAGGAGGTCGCCAGCAAGACCTCCGATGTGGCGGGTGACGGCACCACCACGGCAACCGTTCTGGCCGAGTCGATTTACAACGAAGGCCTGAAGGCCGTGGTCGCGGGCGTCAACCCCATGCTGATGAAGCGGGGTCTGGACAAGGCGGTCGCCGACATCGTCGAAGAGCTCCACAAGCTGAGCATCAAGGTCACGACCAAGACCGAGACCGAGCAGGTCGCGACCGTGGCGTCCAACTTTGACTCCGAGATCGGCAAGATGATCGCCGAGGCCACCGAAAAGGTCGGCAAGGACGGCGTGATCACGGTCGAGGAGGGCAAGACGCTGAAGACCGAGGTCGAATGGGTCGAGGGCATGCAGTTCGATCGCGGCTATCTGAGCCCCTACTTCGTCACCAACCCCACGACCATGGAGGCAATTCTCGAAGACGCCTACATCCTGATCCACGAGAAGAAGATCTCGGTGGTCAAGGAACTGGTTCCGGTCCTCGAGAAGGTGGCCCAGACGGGCAAGCCCCTGCTCATCATCTCGGAAGACATCGAGGGCGAGGCGCTCGCCACTCTCGTTATCAACAAGCTCCGTGGCACGTTCCGCTGTGCCGCGGTGAAGGCTCCCGGCTATGGCGATCGCCGTAAGGCCATGCTCGAGGACATCGCGGTTCTGACCGGCGGCAAGCCGATCTTCGAGGCGCTCGGCATCGAGCTCGAGAATGTCGGCCTGCGTGACCTCGGTCAGGCCAAGAAGGTGATCATCGACAAGGATAACACGACGATCATCGAGGGAAGCGGCAGCCATGACGGCATCAAGGGCCGGATTGAGGCGATCCGCCGGGAGATCAAGGACACCAAGAGCGACTACGACCGCGAGAAGCTCGAAGAGCGGCTTGCCAAGCTCGCCGGCGGTGTGGCCAAGATCAATGTCGGCGCCGCGACCGAGAGCGAGATGAAAGAGAAGAAGGCTCGCGTCGAGGACGCCCTGCACGCCACACGTGCAGCACTCGAGGAGGGCATCCTTCCCGGCGGCGGCGTGGCACTGCTGCGGTCGGCCGCGACCGTGAAGCCCAAGGGCCTGACGCACGATGAAGAGATCGGCTACCAGATCGTCGTCCGCGCCTGTGCGGCCCCGCTCGACCAGATCGCCGAGAACGCCGGTCAGGACGGCGGTGTGGTCGTTTCCAAGGTCAAGGAAGGCAAAGGCAACTTCGGCTACGATGCCTTGAAGGATGAGTACACGGACCTGGTCAAGGCCGGCATCATCGACCCGACCAAGGTCACTCGCTCGGCTCTTCAGAACGCCGCCAGCGTCAGCATCTTGCTCTTGACCTCCGACGCCCTGATCGCCGACATGCCCAAGGATGAAGAGAAGAAGGGCGCCGCCGGCCATGGCGGGTATGAAGACATGTATTGAGCGATCGGGTCCATCCGTATGGCTGCGGTTGACGGGGCGCCGGGGAAACCCAGGCGCCCCGTTTTTTTCTTGACGGATTTGCAAACATCGTGTCAAGCTCGGGTCACTGTTGAACTACTGAATTTCTGAATCACTGAAGCCCAAATTTCCAAAAAGAGGTCGCTATGGCGAGGCCCAGCGGCGGTCGGCGTTTCTCGAGAACGTGCCTGGTCGCGGGGTTGGAGAATGAGGGCCGGAAGGCAATCATCAAGACTGGCGGCAAGCAGACGCGTGTCGCTCCGATCCGCGAGGATGGCCTTACGGATGATGGTGCGGTGGTTGTGATAAACAGCCGAATTCTGGACATCCGTCCAGTATCCAAGGCTCCGGTAGCCCTTGGTCCTCTCACTGGAATTGTGGGAGAGCGTGGAAACATCGAGCTGCCGGCCGCTCTCCGACGCCGAAACGGCCTGGAGGCCGGAGCCGCGTTTCTTCTTGAGGAGCGGGAAGGAATGGTGATAATTGTCCCCGCGGATGTTGTTCCTCGTCAGGTCAGCAAGGCGCTCGACGAACTGCTGGCCGGAGTGACACCGAAAAATATCCACGATGAAGTCGCGATGGGGAGCGCAGTGGGAGGGGAGGTTTGGTGACGACTGGCAGTTACGTGCCGGACCGAGGGGACGTGGTCTGGATCACCCTGAACCCTCAGGCCGGGCACGAACAGGCTGGTCGACGCCCCGCAGTCGTCTTGTCGCCGTCCTCCTACAACGGGAGGGTTGGGCTAGCGGTTTTTTGTCCGATCACTGGCCAGGTAAAAGGGTATCCATTCGAGGTGATCATCCCACCTGGCTTATCTGTGACCGGGGCTGTACTTGCCGACCAGCTCAAGAGTCTGGCCTGGCGGGGCCGCCAGGCCGACCTGATCTGCAGACTCCCTGCTATAGTGGTCGATGACATCCTGGTGAAGGTCCGGACTCTGCTGTGAACGAGCCGAACGATATTATCGAGCTAGGCTTCTGCACTCTGCATTTGCAGCGCAGGATCTATCCTGCCAGCTCCCTCGACAGAATAGGTCCTGCCTGACACTTGCTCGACTCGGCCCGGTCGGGCAGGGGGAGAAGACTGCTTACATCTTGTGTTCTGCCAACAATGCCTTCAGCGGCATCTGGAAACCTGGCAGAATCGCTCCCCCCTCAAGTGCCTGGTTGCGATCGAGCACCCGGGACGAGGATAGCGACTCGTGGTCGTGAATCTTGAGTTGATCGGGATAGACGACCCAGACGCGATTGACTCCGGCATGAAAGTAATGCTCGAGCCAGGAGCTGATCGGCTCAGTCTGTTCCGAGCCACGGACGACCTCCACGACCAGGTCGGGCACGACGTGCCAGGTCAGGTCTTTGGGGACGTGCCGGTAGGCTGCCCAGCGTTCGAACGAAACGAATGCCAGGTCGGGATGCAGATCCGGATTCTCGATCTCGCCCCAGTCGAACTGCGCGTCCTTAACGACATGGCCAAGGTTTTGCGATTTTGCATGACCCTCCAGGGCCTCGAAGAGGTTCAGAAAAACCTGCTCGGCCTGGGGCGACCGGGCGGTCTTCCCCACGGTTGCAGGAGAGGTGTTGGTTGTGGCCTCGGGTGCCATTCCGTTGACCGGCTCCGCGTGTTTGGCCGTTTTCGGGCGCCGATCGACATGGCCATTCGCGTCGGGTTTGCGACTCTTTGTTTGAGCTCTTCCCGCGGACTGTGAGATCGGTGTTTTGGTCCGGGCATCGGGTTCCGGGCTTCGCCGTGAGCCCTTGGCGTTTGTTGATAACTCCGCGGGCGCGCGTCGGGCGGAGCTGGTCGCCTTGGCCCGGGGCTTTGCTGTCGCGGGCGCGTCTGCCTTGGGCTTGGTCTTCGTCTTTGTGACGGCGGCAGCCGACTTGGAGTTCTTGTGCTGGGCCTTGGTCTTGATCTTGGTCTCCTTGTTCTGTGTCGTTTTTGGCTTTGTCTTACGGATCTGTTTCGTCGCCATCGGAAAAACCTCCATCTGGGTGCTGAGGGAGTCAGGAGTGATCTGGACAGTGGGCCAGCCTCGAGAGCGGGGGATCTCGCCGCGCAGTAGGCCCAATCTGTTTCGCACGCTCGAACCTATGGCTACACTGATGTTCCAGGCATCAGGGACCAAGCGACGGCCGGCCCCGGTTACGAGCTTCTCGATAACAACGGGCTGTCGTCAGTTGACGGAAACGATCGACCATGGACCTCGTCAAGAAACAAGTCGAGATGGGTGGCGTGACGCTGCATCTCAGTGATCCTGACACGACCGAGCAAACCTGGGTCGGTCAGGACGAGATTCTGCGCCAGGTGCTTGCGTGCTGGCTGGTAGTCGATCCCCGGGATCGAGCTCTCTCGCCCCGGCTGACTGGCCTGCCGGGCATCGGCAAGACCACACTGGCTACCGCCGCCGCCCGGTTGCGCAAACAGCCGTTGTTCATCAGCCAGTGCACCGCCGACACGCGCCCCGAGGACTTGATCGTCACACCGGTACTGGCCGAGAACGGGAAAATCGCTTACCACGCATCGCCGCTGGTCACGGCGATGATCACCGGTGGAATCTGTGTCCTCGACGAGGGGAACCGGATGAATGAGAAGTCGTGGGCCAGCCTCGCGCCCCTCTTGGATCACCGCCGGTATGTGGAAAGCGTGGTTGCCGGAATCACCATTCCCGCCCATGCCGATTTCCGCATCTGTGTGACCATGAACGAGGACGAATCGACCTACGAGGTTCCCGACTACATTCTCTCTCGCCTCCAGCCCACTCTTTCGCTGGGCTTTCCCGCGCGAGATGACGAGATGGCCATACTCAAATACCACTTGCCGTTCGCCGAGACCGAGTTGCTGGCCCTGACGGTCGAGTTTCTTCAAGAGGCTCACAAGCTCAAACTCGATTTCTCGCCTCGGGACGGAATGAATATCCTGCGGTTTGCCATCAAACGGATGGCTCAGGACCCCGCTCACCCGATGAGCCGCGACGCTGCCTGGCGCGAAGCGCTTAACTGTGTTCTGGGGGAAGACGCCGAGAACCTTCAGAACCTCGCTCGTCGTCGTCGCAGAGCTCTTGGCGGACAGCACGCCCCGCTCGGACTGGGTGATCTGTTTTTCGACCCCGATGATCCGTTGCACCCCGACTCCCACGACGAGAATGAGGATGAAGATGACATTGAGTCATGAAGCACAAACATACTGAAGTGCGGTTAATATCAGGCAATTTCCGTGCCACTTGAAGCGTGGTCTGCATCCTGGTTGGGTGCCTGACCGAACGGATCAGGAGACCGCGGCCGAACGGCTGCGTAGTCAGGATGGGTCGCTGAGAAGAATTGGTCAGCGCGAAGCGGGTGAAGCGACCGACGGGCTGACCCACGCGGCGAGAACCGCTTCATCGAGGGTCGGAAAGCAGTCGACGAGCATCGTCATGCGAACCTGGTCAAGCAGGGCGACGATGCGCGCATGTGCCTGGCAGATACGCAATCCTCCTCCGGCCCACTCGAGACGAAAGTGATGAGCAAGTAGCAGAGCGATTGTCTGCCGGGAGAGATGGTTCACGAACTCGAGGTTGACGACAACCCGGCGCGGCAAAGGCTCCTCGAACAGCTCCGCCAGCCGGGATCGTAAAGCTTCAAGGATCGCTTCATCCTCAAGCTCTGGGATCTGCGGCGTGATCACCAGGACATTTTCGAGGGTCTCGTGCTTGATCCGGTGCGCTGGCTCCAGGTCATCGATCAGCGGTAACTCCTCGGTGCAAGGAGAGTCGGCAAGCGGGGCCAGCAGGGTCGGGTCGTCGATCTCGATTGCTACCGCCTCGGCGAGCAGGTCTACCGCAAGTTCGGGGGTTTCCTGAGGAATACCGATCGCGAGAGTCGCGAGCGCGGGGCCGATTTGAATCTGGTCGCCGCTGCTCAGTTCCACCTCCAGGTCGCGGATCTGCCGTCCGTTGACGCACGTCCCGTTGGTACTGCCAAGGTCGCGCAGGTAAACCCGTCCATCGCGCTGTTCCAGCGCGGCGTGCCGCTTGCTGACCTGCGCTGAACCCAATCTGAGCTGGCAAGCGCCATCGCGGCCGATCATGAAACGCGGCGTGTCAACGGCGACGGTGCGGCTGTCCGCCTGGCCGATCCGAACAACAAGACTGACCGCCAAGGCAGATGGCGCTGGCGCTGGCATGAAGCTCCTAGGCGGTGACGGTCGCGAGGCCGGCGCGAGCCAAGGTGCGAGTTCGGCTTGTTCCTCGCCGGGCGCCCCACCACCTAACGGTGGGATTCCGCCGATCGCCAGGAGTGCTGTCAGAATATCGATCGGAAGCTGGCGAGGCGTCAAGCGCGCCGGCCAGGGGCTCTCGATGGCCGCCGCCTCGTCGGCATGGAGCTCGAGCTCTCCCGCCATCCCCACGATCGAAAAGATCTCCGCAAGCGAAGGGTCCAGACCGCAGATCTTGAGCTTCCCGCCATCGCCCGCCGCGCACCGGCGCAGGGCATTACCGACCACGCCAATGATCCAGCTTCCCAGCCGTTCCACGACCGTGAAGTTGATCACGAGCCTGTGATTACCCACATCGATCATATCCAGGAGATCGCGGCCCATTTCTTGAATATGGGCCTGGTCCACAAGTGCGCGATCCACGAGTCTGACCACCGCGATACCACGTCGGTAGGCGATGTTAAACCGTGACCAGCCGGTTGGGGTCCCCGCGGCGGCGGGCCCGCCTGGCTTGCCTGCGGGCTTGCGCTTGCTCGCCGGCAAATTGGCAATCAGTTGACTCCAGCGACTCGCACCCGATTGGGCCAATTCGGCGTCAAGGTTGCTCGCGATCCAGTCTTCCATGCGTCGGTCGCAAGAAGTCGTTTTTCTGGTTGCGAGCAATTGCAGCCCGGAGTCCTCAAGCTGGCCAATCAAGGGGATGGCGGGTTCATCGTTTGCCATGGAAAACAACTCCATTGCCCTACGGGAACGCAGGCCTGGCCGCAGGTTGCTCTCGCCAGATACGGACGACGATCGGGACGCAACGGCGCCTGACCTTTTGACCCATGCAGCGAACAGCGATCATCGAGGCCAAGGTGACACTATCAGTATCCAGACTGACTCACCTGAGGGCGGACAGCTCGAACACCAGCCTGGCAAGGAATCACCCGGGAACCGAGGCAGATAAGCGGCTCCTGGCAGGTCAGTCGATCGCTTGCGTTATTTTCACGTCTCAATCCCTTTGAAGGATTTTAAATATCGCGAAGCTTTCAGGCTTCCGGAGCCATCGGACCCGAATCTCAGCTTCGGCTTGCCCCTCGGTTGAATGTAGGCGACATTTTTCTCTGATCTGGCCCTTCTTATTCCGTGTCCGGCGATCTGTTTCCACGAGATAGACCCTGCTGCCCCAAGTCCCGTATTGGCTTATGTTCAGTAAAGGTCTGTAAAGGATGCCATTCACGGCAGTCGTTACATGAGATCCGGGCTGTTTTCGTCCGGAAATGTCGCTCTTGAAGCGGCGAGAGGTTACACTGCACGCGGCGGTCAATCTGGCTTCAAAGATGGGGGTGCTCGATGAGGAAATCGCGGGGAACCGCCGACGATTTTCTGGCCATCAGTCCGCGGATCCGGGTGCTGCCGATCATTCATGGCTCGGGCGATTTCGCGATTCGCGTGCGCGAGGAACTGCTCGGCCGCCCTTATGATTGCTTGGCCGTTCCCTTGCCCTCCTCATTTCAGGACGACGTCGAGGAGCGTATCGAGCGGCTGCCGACCGTCTCGGTCGTCGCTCAGCTCGACGTTGATCGCGACGGTTCCGAGCCGGCCTTCAGCTATGTGCCGATTGACCCTTGCCAGGGAGTCATCGCAGGGCTGCGCACGGCAATCGGCGAACGGATCACACGCGCGTTCATCGACATGGAAACCCCGCGATTCGAGGCCGTCAGCAGCGTTTTTCCCGACCCATACGCCCTCAAGCGAGTCACCCCTGAGCTCTTCTCGGCGGCAATCTTGCCGGCCATTCCTCCTCCGCAGCCCGGTCAGCACAGCACCGAATCGCCTGGATGGCCGCACGGCTCCATGAGCTTGAGGCCCGGCACCGGCTGATCTTGCTGGTCTGCTCGCTCCTGGACTGGCCATGGATTCGCGAAGCCTACCGCCAGAAGCTGGAAAAGCCGGAGCACGAGAACTTCTTCACACCGCTGATCAGCTTCAGGATCGATCCCAGAACATTGCTCTTTGCACTTGGCGAGCTGCCTTACATCACTGGTCTTTACGAGCGAGGCCGGCGCGAGCTGACGGACGACGACAACCTTTCGGTGGACGGAATCAAGGAGATGGTCCTGGAGGCGAGAGAGACTCTGAGAAGACGAGGTCCCAGGAACGCGCAGCGGATTACTCCTCAGTTGCTCTCCATCTTCTTCCGGTACGTCCGCAATCTTTCCCTGATCGATTGCCGTTTGACCCCTGACCTGTACTCATTGATCGTGGCTGCCAAGCAAATTGCGGGTGACGATTTCGCGCTGGCCGTCGCCGAGACCGCTCGCATTTACCCCTATGCCGAATTGGACGAGGATCACGAGCCTGGTAATTACCCCGCCAGCTCCTATGAAGACCGCAGCGGCGGATACTTGCGGATGGGCATTGATCATGCCGATGTGCCCGGGTGGGGGACCGCCCACATGGTCAGCCGCCTGCCGGGTCAGGCCGTAGCCTGGCGAAAGTGCGAGTTGCGGCCTCGCCCGGTCCGCCGGGAGCAGCAGCGGTGGCGTCAGCGTTGGGATCCCTTTGGCATGTGCTCCTGGCCCATCGAGGACGATCGGATCGAGAGTTTTCATCGCCATGTTCGCGACCAGGCCAAGGCGATTCTCGGATCCGACCTGGCGCGGGTCGAGAAGTTCACGACCAGCATCCGCGACGGCATCGACATCCGGGAAACCTTGCGCAACTGGCATACGGGCGATCTCTACGTCAAGGTGCTGCCGCCCGGTCGCGGGTCCATCGAGGTCGTCGTCTTTCTCTTCGAGGTTCCGGCCGACCCCCAGGTTTACACGCATCGAGCCACCTGGATGGCGGAGCACTCCGAGGAATCGACGCTGGCGTTTTACGCTACCGACCCGATGCGAAACCTGATCGGGCCGGGAATCGCCCAGGCGGTGTATGGTGGGGCGCTCTTCCTGTTCCCTGCGCGGCCGATCCCCGAAATCTGGACTGATCCTCGTCTCCAGTTTGCCACGACTCTGGAGGAACGCCTTTTGGCAGCCGGCTTCCTTCACAGCGAGGACCGCCATGTCGCCGTCGTGAGCCCCGGGCTTCCCCGAGCGTCGTGGCGTCGCCTGGCCCGGAAGTACGGCCGCAGAATTGTCCACCTGCCTCTGAAACGCTTCAGCGGACAGTTGCTGGAACGGCTGCGCACTTTCCATGTTCTCAACGGCAAGCATGTTCGGTCCTACGCGGCGGACTATATCCGAGACATGTGAGGAGCCCGTTGCTCGCGGCTGGAAAGACATGACTTGCCTGATCATCGATTATGGCACTCAAGGCGCCCCACCGAACTGCGATGAGGTCTCGACGAGGACCTGTCGCAGGGCCGCGATTTGCTTTTGCCAGCGCTCCAGAACGGCTTCCGGGTCATGAAGCGAGAAGGTCACTCCCGAGGTGACGTCGGCATAGGGAGCCTCGTGATATCGGACGTTCCGCAACCCGGCCTCAAAAAAGGCAAGCGGGACGTCGGCCGATTTTACGTCGAGCTCCTTCGCGTGCATCCACAGCTCACAAAGGCCGCGGCCCACCGGCATGGTGAGTGTCAATCGCCCATCACGCGCAAGATTCGCCGCGGTCGAGGAGCCGGGATGAATCGCCAGTCGAATCCGCCCCCCCGGTAGTGCCAGCATGTCGCCTGCGCTCAGGAGCGCAGCATGAGGCCAGCCTTCCGCGTCGACGGTGGAAAGCCGAAGCGCTGGGTCTGTTTCGAACTCAGATCCCGGCCGTTGAGAAACTCCGCAACTGAACCGGGAATCTCGTGGGTCGCATCTTCCCTGGGCGGCTGATAGATGTGGTCGGGTCTGGACATCATGCGCTCCGCGTATCGAATTTTCCCGGAACTGAACTGGATCGTCTCTTCATAACTCAAGCGGTCCGTCCGAGGGTCGCAAGTAGGGAGCTGGATCAAGCTCCCTGAACCTTGCCCGGACGAAATATTCCTTCAGGGCGAATGGCACGGTGCAGTCAAAGATGACCTTGGTACTTGTCCCTTTGGCGGTCAGGCTATGATTGAATTCGGGCGTCTGCGACGGGTCGAGAGGGTGCCCGATGATGCCGGGCAGGAAGATTGTGCTGATATCTCCCTGGTAGCGCGTGGTCATCGCCCAGAGGACATCGTCCGTGTCGAACAGATCGACATCTTCGTCGATCAGAAACACGTGTTTCAGCTCGTGGAATACGCCAAAGGCCACGAGCGCCGCCTGGCGAGCGCGGCCGTCATCGCCGGGCCTGGTCTTTCTCACCTGAAGAATGACGATGAACTTCCCGCCGCCAGCCGGATGGGCGTAGGCATTGAGAACGAAACCCGGCATGGCGTCCGAGGTTGCCTTGAGAATACTCGCCTCGGTCGGGATGCCCGCCAGGCTGACGTTCTCCTCGCCGGGGCCGACAATCGTCTGCATGATCGGTCGCTCGCGGGTGGTGATCGCGTGGATTTTGATGACGGGTAGAGCCGGGTTGGCGGGTCCGTTATAGCCGGGAAACTCGGGCATGGCGTGGCCCGTGCCGGTGTTCTGATCCTCGCGGACTCGGATGTCGGGCAGGATCTCGCCCTCGATCACGATCTCCGCGTGGGCGATCGCGTGCTCACTGTTGCTCAGGCAACGCGCCAGCTCGACAGGCCTGCCGCGCAGACCTCCGGCAATCGACAGTTCATCGACGCCGATGGGCGTGGTCGGGGCTTCGAAGCTGACCGCCAGGTAGATCGCCGGGTCGAGTCCGATGTTGATCGACACCGGCAACGGTTTGCCCTGCGCCTCGGCCTTCTGGCGGAAAACATCGATGTGCCGGCTGGGCGCGAAGTAGATGCTCAGCGTATCGGGGCCCTGGACGCAAAGCCGGTGGATCGTGATGTCACTGGCATCGGTTTCCGGATCGCTCGCCCGGACGATGCCCAGGGTGAAATAGGGGCCGGCGTCTTCCGGCGTGTTGGTCGGGGCAGGAATGAGTTTGCGGATGTCGAGCGGTGCACGATGCACGACCTGCTGGCAAGGCGGCGTTTCGCCGGGGAACACGATCGGGGCGATCGGACCGCGAAGTGCTTCGAGGAGCCGGAATGCAATGCGCTCTTTGGGGACGTCGAGCAGGAGCGCTGCCCGCTCGCGGCTGGCCAGCAGGCCGGCGAGCACCCGGGCCTGGGGATAGCCCTTGATGTTTTCAAAAAGCATGGACGGTCCGATCTTTGTGGGACGGAGCACGGTTCCTCCCGCTCCCACATGGCGGTACACGCCCGCGAGGTCGGCGTTGGGATCGACCTCGACCTGGGTCCGCAAGAGCTGGCCCGGCACTTGCTCCAGCCGTCGCAGTGCCGCCCGCAGATCGTGGCACGGAGGTTCCTCCCGATTGCTCCCACTCGAAACGGCTGGCCGTGAACTCGGGTTCTTACTCATGATCAGATTCTGATTTTGGTCGGCCCCGGCCATGAATGCGGCGCTTCTCCGCCGGTTGGGAATCGGGTCGAGGTTAGAGCGCGGCAAACGACAAGGATAAACGCAATCTAACAAACCTGGTGCCTTTCGAATGGACAATCCACGGGGTCGTGCCAAATCCGTGATCGCACGACTAGAATGTGAAGACCTGATCCGTTGGCCCCCAACTTCCAGGACGATCATCCTTCTTGCTCGTTGCAAGCAGATTTGCTGGACTTCCTTAACGAGAAGATTCACGTGATAGCGCCGATTCTTGTTGCAGTTCTTTTGGTTCCCGTTCACAGCCTGGGTTCCAGTAAAGGTCCGGCCCGCACCGAACTTTTCTCAGCTCCCAAGTACGGGCTGAAGACGCAGATCCCGGCAGACTGGCGTCTCGCAATCCGGGAAAAGGACGATCGAATCTTTGTCGCGGTAATCACCCAGGACGATCCGGGGCGGCCCGGCATTGCGGCGTGCGAGCTTGGACTGGCGCCGGAAAGCCTGGAAGACTATCGCACGCGAATCGATTCCAGTTCCCGTCAGCATGGACGGCCCAGCGGCAAGCTCGCGTCCAATCGTCTGATCAAAGACTCGCAAGGAGAACGTCTGGAGACGGTCTGGGAGTTTCATCCCGACTCGGGCGGTTTCTGGCATGAGGTCACTGTCCGGATCATCGCCCACCGTCAGCTTTACAGCTTCATGCTCAATGTCGAGGACGGCCGCTACGCTGGAGCCCGGCCGGCTTTCGATGCTCTAGTTGCGGCCACCTCGTTTTCGCCCCCCAATACGGGCGCGGATCTGCTGACCAGATCTTCCAACCGCTGGGTCCAGCGCGAGTACAAGTTTGCCATCGATCTCCCCGCGGGCTGGAGCCCATCACTGGCGCCCAGCGGGGTCGCGCTGCTCTTTGCCAACGGTCCCGCTCACGGTGTGTGGTCTGACAATCTCCTCGTTCTGGCCCACCCGCGCGGCAAGACCGATCTCAAGGATCTGGCTCGCGAGTATCCCGAGCTTCTCAAGCGTGAAGATCCGACCTGTGAGCTGATCTCATGCAAGATCATCGACCAGGGCAAGAGTGAAGCTCTCGAGACCGTCGTCAAGACGCGACGGGGCCCATTTTCGATGACCGTGATCGAGCGCCGATTCTCCGGCAGCCGGTTCGATTACGAGGTCAAGTACACCCTGGAATCGAAACGCTTCGACAGTCTGGCTCCTGCTCTACGCAAGAGCCTGGACAGCTTCAAGGAGCTTCCGGGTCCGGCACCGGGAGGAGCGGGGAAGGCTGTGTGAGCGATCTCGAGTTAGTGCTTGCAGAGTCACTCAGCCTACGGTGGACCTTCCTTTATTTTCTGGGCGGCACCATCCTCCTTGCGTATTCCCAACCGCAAAATCTGAACTACCGCGAAGATGACGAGCACGGGGGGAATCAGGTAGGCGAGGTAGATCGTCCAGTTGAACCCCAGGGCAGGGCCGGCGAGAGCCAGCGGCAGGATGAGCAGGGTGGCGATGAGAATCATGCAACCGGTCGAGGTCATGATCGACTTGAAGCTGGCTTCCTCGCTGATCGCTTCGTAGTGCATGTCGATGGTTCGCCCCCGGCGCAGGCTGCGGACAACTGCCTCGGAGATCTCCATCGCCCGGGTGCCGTCGTTCAGATCCGGCCTGGGAGCTGCGGCCGCCGGCGAATTCCGGCTTTCGAGGGAATCCCGCAGACTTTCCATGATCGCCGCATGCGAGTCCCAGGGCTCCAGTGCGGTTGTCTGCTCTCCCCCGGAAGAACCCGCGCGGCGGACCAGGCGGGCCGGCTCGCGAAAGGACGGGTCGTATTCCAGAGTCAAGGAACCTTCCGAACCGCTCAGACTGAGCCGCGCCGGTTCCGCGTGCCCGGTCCAGACACGAACTTCGGCCCGGCGACCTTGCGAGCCGCGAAGCTGCGCGATCAACTCGCCGTCCGGGTGCTCACCTGGCGGATCGCCACTGGCGGTCAGGGCTTCGATGTCGCCAATGAGCGCGCGAACCACGTCGATCATGCGAGGAAAAACGACGGAAGCCAGGTCGCCATCCGCCGGGCCAGCCGGGCATTCATGGCGGATGCCGCGGACTGCACCCAACTCGTCGCCCGCCATGGATTGTCTGATTCGTGCGACTCCCGGATGGAGCCGGAGAGGCATGTCCGGAACCACGACGGCCCCGGTCTCGGCACGGCTCAGGGCAACCTGATAATACGCTTCGGAATCGGCTCCAGGCGGATGAATACAGATGATCGGCAGTCCCTCGGCGGCGGCTCTGCGGAGGGCTTCGCCGCGGGATTCCAGCGGGCCTCCCACGATCGCAAGGTCAATCCCCGCCGTCGCCAGTGCTTCGTCCAGATCACCGGCGACACGCGTACCGGCGAACTCGTCTCCCGCGAACCCGGGAACGACGACCTCCAGATGATGTTCAGGATGGGATAAGAACCACGAAGCCCAGGCCCGTTCCTCAGGGCCATCGCCCACAATCAAGACGTTCATCGTTACGCGGTTGCTCCATGGTTCTTGATTCGATGCCGTGTTCCGGTCGCCGGGACGGCTCTTTCCAGGGCTCCGGCAGGATTGACCGATCTGTCGCAGGGTAGCGATAATGCGGTGGACCCTCAAGAGATCGATCAAGGGGAGAACCGCGGCTTTCGAAGTTTGGCCTTCCGGACAGGATGCGTGTCGGTGATCACGATCGAGAATGTCGAGGATTTCCCCGCGAGGGCCCGTGGGGCTTTTGTGACGGTCGGCAACTTTGACGGAGTCCATCGTGGCCACCAGCGATTGATTGGCCGGTTGCGCGCCGGGCCGACGCCGCGGGCGTTCCGGCGCTCGCTGTGACGTTTAACCCGCACCCGGTCTCTCTGCTGCGTCCCGATAAAGCTCCCGTGCCCCTTGTCTGGCCGGAGCGCGAGATTGCCTTGCTCGAGGATGCCGGCGCGACGGAAGTCGCGGTGTTCCGGACGGGACACTGGCTGCTTGGCCTGACCGCCCGCGAGTTCTTTGACCGGGTGATCCTCCGCCAGTTTGCCGCAAGGGGCATGGTGGAGGGGCCGAACTTCGCCTTTGGCCACGATCGACAAGGGAATGTGGAAATCCTTGGCGGATGGTGCGCCAGGCTGGCATCGAGTTCGAGGTCGTCGAGCCGATCAGCGACAACGGCCAGCTAATCTCCTCCTCGCGCATCCGCGAGTGCCTACAGGAGGGGAAAGTCGAGGAGGCCGCGGCTTTTCTCGGCCGGCCGCACCGGATCCGGGGCATTGTGGTCCACGGTGCGGGCCGCGGCGCGGGGCTCGGTATTCCGACGATCAACGTCGATGGCATCGATACGCTGATCCCCCTCGAAGGTGTCTACGCGGTTCGCGTCTTTGTGGCTGGAGTGGCCTCGCAACCCGCCTCCTGGCCGGCCGCCTGCAACGTCGGCCCGAACCCGACCTTCGGCGAGCAGACTCGCAAGGTCGAGGCTCACCTCATCGGCTTTCATGGCGATCTCTACGGCCGCTCCGTGGAGCTTGATTTCCTGGCCCGGCTGCGGCCCACGCAAGCCTTCGCGAACCTCGACGAACTTCTCGGTCAGATCCGTTCGGACATCGCAAGGGCACGACAGATCTGCCAAGGCTAGAACTGCCCTTTCGTCGGCAAGCTGGTTTAGCGGCGACCATGGTCGCGGAACGAACGACGGTCAGACAATCCTTCCGGCAAGTTCACTGCCCCGGCAATCGCCTCCCGCCTGGCGTCAACATCGCTGATCAAAATCTTTGCAAGGCTGACGCGCAGGCCGCTACAGTGGTGCTGCCTGTCAGCAGGGATGAACCCCGCACGTTCTCTTCTTCATCCGACGTTCGGAACTCTTGATGAACGAGTCTGTCTCACCGGCTGGCTTTCCGACGACCCACTGGAGCCGCGTGGTCGCGGCTGGCGAGATGGCCGAGCCGGGTGCCAGTGAGGCCTTGGCCGAGCTCTGCGCGGCGTACTGGTTCCCGCTCTATGCTTACATCCGCCGCAAGGGGAACGGACCCGAGCAGGCTCTCGACCTGACGCAGGAGTACTTCGCCCGCCTGCTTGAACGCGGCACGGTGGCCGCCGCCGACCCGGCGCGGGGCCGGTTTCGCGCGTTAAGGTCGTGCTCGAAGCCGGCTCGAGCCCGGTCTCGCACGCTGAGATCGCGGCGCGTCTGGGCACGACGGAGGCCGCGGCCCAGGTCGCCGTGCACCGGCTCCGCACCCGTAACCGCGAAGCCCTCCGCGCGGCAATCGCTTCCACTGTGGCCGACGCGGCTGACGTCGACGACGAGCTCAAGGCCCTGGTTTCAGCCCTCGGGCCTTGATCCGAAGGATGGACGCATCAAACTTCGCCGCTCCCTGTATGGTCCTTTCGTTTTTCAGGTTTTGAGGTTTGTGACCAGCCCGCCACGAGCCCGGGAGAACCTTGCCATGGCCGAGACACGAAATTGCCGGAAGTGCGGATCCGACGTGCCGATCCAATCGCCAGAAAACTTCTGCCCTCGGTGCATGCTGCTGGCGGCCATGGGCAGTAGCTCGGGGACTGCCCTTCCCGAAGACGGGGTGCTGACGGGGCGTCTGGATGCGCACGCGTTAAGCGTGCTTGACACGATCGAGTCGACCATCGGCTCGGTGCCGCGCGTCCTGCTCCGCGATACCGACAACGGCTTCGAGCCGCCGCTGGTCCGGCCCGATCAGAACGGCGGCGGCGACTTGTCCCTCCGCTATCGCATCGACGGCGAGATTGGCGCGGGGGGATGGGTCAGGTGCTCAAGGGCCGAGATCCCGACCTGGGCCGCGACGTCGCGCTGAAGGTTCTCCGCGAGGACCATTACGATAAACCCGACATGGTACGCCGGTTTGTCGAGGAGGCTCAGATCGGTGGCCAGCTTCAGCATCCCGGGATCGTACCGATCTACGAGCTGGGCACCTTCACCGACCGCCGGCCTTTTTTCTCGATGAAGCTGGTCAAGGGCCAGACCTTGGCCGAGCTGCTGGACGGTCGCGAGAGCCCGGCGGATGATCTGCCTCGCATGTTGTCGATCTTTGAGGCGATCTGCCAGACGGTGGCCTATGCCCATGCCCGCGGGGCGATCCACCGTGATCTCAAGCCCTCCAACGTGATGGTCGGATCGTTCGGCGAGGTCCATGTGATGGACTGGGGGCTAGCCAAGGTCTTGCCCCGCGGCGGTGTAATGGATGGCGCCCAGGCGGGCAAGCTGGACCGCCAAGAGACCCTCATCACTACGGTGCGGAGCGGCTCGGTGAACTTTAATCTCTCGCACGCCGGGTCGGTGATGGGTACGCCCAGCTACATGGCACCCGAGCAGGCCCGCGGCGAGGTGGCCCAGGTGGACGAGCGGGCCGACGTCTTCGCCCTGGGCTCGATCCTCTGCGAGATCCTCACCGGCGAGCCGGCCTTCCTGGGCCGCACCGTCGGCGAGATCCTGCGCAAGGCGGCAGTATGCGATACGGCCGACGCTCTCGCTCGGCTCGACGGCTGCGGGGCCGATGCAGAACTGGTGGATCTGGCGCGGCATTGTCTGTCTCGCGAGGCGGCGGACCGGCCGCGCACCGCCTCCGCAGTGGCCGACCGAATTGGCGGCCATCTCACCGGCGTGCAAGATCGGCTTCGCGCCGCCGAGTTGGCCCGTGCGGCAGAGACCGCGCGAGCCGAGGAGGCCACCCGCACCGCCGCCGAAGCCGACCAGCGCGCTCAGGCCGAGCGGCGGGCCCGGCGGTTCCAGGTTGGCCTGGCGGCATCTCTGCTGGTGCTGACGACCACCGGCGTACTGGCCTTCACTTACTTCTTTCACGAGCGGCAGGCCCACGCCGCGAAGCGGGACCAGGTGCTCGCCGAGACCAAGGCGCTGCTCAAGAAGGCACAAGGCGATGCGAGCGATCCCGTCCCGTGGCGTGATGCCCTGGCCGCGCTTGGCCGTGTCGAGGATCAGGGTCACGAACCGCGGATCGACGCCCTACGCGACGAGATCCAGGCCGGCCTGGACGACGCCGAGCGGACCACGACGCTGCGGCGGGAGCTCGTCGAGGTCTGCGCCAACCAGCAAGATGTCGAAGTCGAGAGCACCGATAGCGGCTATTCGTCCGCCTTCCAGGCCGCCGGGCTGGATCTCGACACCCTCGAACCGGCCGAGTTCGCTCGCCGCATGCGGCGACAGCCTGAAGGCGTGGTGGTGGAACTGGCGGCGTTTCTCGACCACTGGTCGGCGGTGCGCCGCGAGGCCGGTCACCCTGTTGCCGCCTGGCGCAGGCCGCTGGAGGCGGCGCGGCTTGCCGATACCGACACGTATCGCGACCGCCTCCGGGCCCTACTCCTGGCCGAGGACCGCAAGCCCGAAGCCGAGACGCTCAAGGCGCTGGCGGCGGCCCCCGAGGCGGCCGATTTACCCCCGGCCACGGCCGTTCTGCTGGGCCGGACCCTGGCGGATATAGGTCACGCGGATTCGTCGGCGGCTCTGCTCAGACTGGCGGCGAGCCGGCACCCGGAGGACATCTGGGTTAACTACAACCTGGCCACGGCCCTGGGGGCGCGCCCCGGGTCCCGCGAGGAGGCGGTGCGTTATTACACGGCGGCCCGTGCCCTCCGGCCCGAATCGGCTCACGATCTGGCCCACCTGCTCGAGAACATGGGCCGAGGCGGCGAGGCCGAGGCGATGTTCCGTGATCTCGTGAGGCGGCGACCTGACAGCCCGCGCCACCTGGGCTGTCTGGGAAGCCATTTGAAGGACAGAGGACGTGAGGCGGAAGCTGAAATATTCCTCGATCGGGCCTTCACCGAGTACCGCACGGCGATCCGGCTCAAGCCCGACCTGGCCGGAGCTCACAACGGCCTCGGGACGCTACTTTGCGACATCAAGCACGATTACGCCGCTGCCGAGGCTGAGTTCCGCACGGCCATACAAATCAAGCGCGACTCCGCCGTGGCCCACCATAATCTCGGGAACGCTCTGCAGCCTCAAGGTAAGCTCGACGAAGCCATAGCCGAGTACCGCACGGCGATCCGGCTCAAGCCCGACCTGGCCGTGGCCCACCAGAGTCTCGGTATCGCTCTGAAGGCTCAAGGCAAGCTCGACGAAGCCAGCGCCGAGGACCGCACGGCGATCCGGCTCAAGCCCGACCTCGCCGAGGCCCACCGGAGCCTCGGTATCGCTCTGCAGGCTCAAGGTAAGCTCGACGACGCGGTCGCCGAGTATCGCGCGGCGATCCGGCTCAAGCCCGACCTGGCCGAGGCTCACCAGAGCCTCGGGACGGCTCTGCAGACTCAAGGTAAGCTCGACGACGCGATCGCCGAGTATCGCACGGCGATCCGGCTCAAGCCCGACCTCGTCGTGGCCCACTGTAATCTCGGACAGATCCTCCGCAGCCAGCGCGACTATGCCGGCTCGCTGGCTGAGATTCGCAAGGGACATGAGCTGGGCTCCAAGCAGCCGGGCTGGCACTATCCCACAGCTCAGTGGCTTCAGGAGGCTGAGCGGCTGGCGGCACTGGCCGCAAGGCTGCCGGCCCTGCTCAGAGGGGACGACCAACCCCGCGACAACGCAGAGCGGCTATCCCTCGCCCAGATGTGCTACGACAGCAAGCGACACGCCGCCGCCGCCGGGCTCTGGACGGAGGCATTGAAAACCGACCCCAGGCTGGCAGACGACCGCCAGACCCAGCTCCGCTACAACGCCGCGTGTGCCGCCGCGCTGGCGGCGGCCGGCGCAGGCAAGGATGAGCCGCCCCCGGATGACGCGGCCAGGGCCAAGCTTCGCAGCCAGGCCCTGGGCTGGCTCAAGGGCGAGGTCGTCTCTTGGGCCAAAACACTCGATGGAGCTCCAGCCCAGATGAAGGCCAATATCGCGCCGACGCTCAAGCACTGGAAGACCGATTCGGACCTCGCCGGAATCCGGGACCCCGAGGCCCTGGCCAAACTCCCCGATCCGGAGCGGAAGCTGTGGCAGGCACTCTGGGTGGACGTCGAGGCTTTGCTGAAGCGGGCTGAAGGACCGAAACCCTGAACGGTCGGCAGCAACGCTTGAGCCCGACGCTCACCGATCGCTGCAACTGCCGCTGACACATAAAAAATCGCCATTCCCTGTATGGTCCTTTCGTTTTTCCGGTATTGAATGTTGTGACCAGCCCGACACGACCCCGGGAGAACCCGCGATGGCCGACGCCCGAAGTTGCCGGAAGTGCGGATCCGCCATGCCGATCCGCTCGCCGGAAGGCTCTTCGGCAGAATCCGTGTGTGTTTGACCTGAAGAGGAAGCGGCCTTTGAGGGAAAAGATCGCTTCCTGAGACCGGCCGCGGTCAAGTTGGAGTTACCAGACCTGATCAAAACCAGGAATGCCCCAGGATGCGTATCCAGACAATCCTCAATCGCGTCAAGAAGTTCAAGTCCTTCACCTCCGGTCAGGCTCAACTCGTGGAACACGATGGCGATCCAAGATCCGGGCGGAAGAGGCGAGGCGGCTGAAGCGGGACAGCTACGAGCCGGTGCTGAAGTAGCCGCAGTGGTGTTTATTGAAGCGACCGGAGCACCTGACGGACAAGCAGACGGTGATGCTGAAAGAGTTGTCGAAGGATAACCTGAAGGCGATGCGAGCATACTTGCAGCGTGAGGACTTCCAGCGGTTCTGGGAGTACAAAAGCGCGGGCTGGGCGGGTAAGTTCCTGGATGAGTGGACGCGACGAGTGATGCGGTCTCGCCTGGAGCCGATGCAGGAGGTGGCCCGGACGCTGAGGAACCATCAGTCGCTGATTTAAACTGGTTCCGAGCCCGAGGGGCGATTTCATCGGGAGCGGTGGAGGGTCTGAACAACAAGGTGAAACTGGTGACAAGAAAATCGTACGGAATTCGGACGGCGTTAAGTAGCGAAACTGGTCTTATTGCACAACCTCGGACAGCTTCCGGAGCCGAAACGCACCCACAGATTCTGCTCAGGAGGCTTCATTTGGATGACCGGTTCCGTGGATCCAGCATCCGGCCCGCGGTAAGATAAACAGGAGTGATGGAACGGAGCGCATTTCGGATCTGGGTTTCGGGGAGGAGAGCCCGGTGAGTGATCGGGTTATGAGTGGGCTCCTGGCGATCGTGGCCGCGGTCGGCCTGACGGCGGGTGACATTGCTGGCCCCACCGATGCCTCGGCTGTGGAACGCGGGCGCGAAACCGTCCACAAGCCGCTCAATCCGCCTTTCTGGTCGCTGCGAGCCTATCAAGAGGCATGGAAGCAATGGGGGCTTGAGCGCAAGCCGGCCGATTATGACCGTGCCTTTCGCCAGCGGTACGGCCTGCACGTTCCGCCTTACGACAACGGCGGGTTGCCGATGGGCTTCACCCGGCCGCGCGGGTTGCTCGGGCTGGGGCAGGGGCTGGGCAGCGACTGTCTACTCTGTCACGGCGGCAAGGTCGCCGGACGGACAATCATCGGCCTGGGCAACTCGGCACTCGACATGCAGTCGCTTTACGAAGAACTGGCGGCGGCCGATGGGCTCGACCCCGTCATGCCGCTTCCGTTGTGTAACGTTCGCGGCACCAGCGAAGCGTCCAACTTCGCGGTCTACCTGATGCAATTTCGCGATGCGGAACTGCGGCACCGCCTGCCGGTCCGGTATGCGCTCTGCCAGAATCTTTGCGAGGACGTTCCCGCCTGGTGGCATTACAAGAAGAAGAAAACGATCTATCACCTGGGGATCGCCGACAGCCGGTCTGTCCGCACGCTCATGCCCTTTCTTCTGATTCCGGGCAACACCGCCGATGCGATCAAGCAGCACGAACCCGAGTTCGCCGATATCCGCGCTTTTCTGCGAAGCCTCGAGTCTCCGCGCTATCCTTACGCGATTGATCAGGCCCTCGCCGATCGGGGCAAGGGGATCTTCGAGCACAACTGCGCGGTGCCATGGCTCATACGGCGCAGAGGGCCACTACCCTAACAGGCTCGTACCACTCGAGGTGATCGGCACCGATAGTACCCTGGCGCATGCCTTCGCCCCGGAAGGCGTGGCTCATTATCTCAAGAGCTGGTTCGCCCGCGAGCACGGTCCGGCTGGCGAGCCTTACCATGGGCTGGGCGGAGGAGGCTATCAAGCTCCACCGCTTGACGGCATCTGGGCAACCGCGCCTTACCTCCACAACGGCTCGGTACCAACTCTTTATCATTTGCTCAAATCTGGGCATCGTCCGCGAATCTTCACGCGCAGTTATCAAGCTGACGCGAAGGAGTACGACCAGCGTCGGGTGGGTGTGATCTTTCAAACTCTGGAGCAGACTGCCGATCCGGGATTGCCCGCAATTGATCGTCGCAAGGTTTATGACACCACCCAAGCGGGGCGGGGCAACGGCGGCCACACGTTTGGAGATAAGCTGACTGAAGACCAGCGCATGGCCGTGATCGAATACCTCAAGACTCTTTGAATTGCCCGCGAGGCTCGCTCAGTGATTGATCGAGTTCTTGGACACCAGGCGGTCACTGCGAGGCCGGGCAAGATCGACACTGTAAAGTCCGCGCCCGTGAGTCACGGCCACCAGGGTCTTGCTCATCCAGAATAGCCCTTCGACGGGAACGTGTGCCGGCCCTTCATTCACGGGCATCCAGCTCTTTCCCGAATCGTCACTGCAATAGAGCCCGACTTCGGTGCCGAGGTAGAGAAACTCGTTGCGGTCGGGATGGAAGCTCAGGCTTCGAAGCGGAGTCTGAAGCGGTTCAACTTGCCGCTGGCCTTCGGCGGGCTGAAGCGAAGCAGGGGGGACGATGGGCAAGTTCACCCAGGCGGTGGTGCCTTTTCGTCTTACCCAGAGGTTGTCGGAGTGGTAACCGCCGAAAAGCACGTAAACCTCTTCTGGCTTCCTGGGGTCGAATTCGATTCGTGTGCAGTACCGGTCCGTCACGGCATCAGCGATGATCTCTTCGCGCCACGCTGGTTTGTCTTTCGTGCCGTCGCTGGTGCGGAAGATCCGGCCATTGTTGTGGCCGACCCAGAGAGGGTCTGAGTCGTGGCGGGATATTGCAATTGTGCTGATATTGATGACTGTTTTTCCGTCGGTGCTATCGATGAGCGGGTCTTTGATGGAGTTCCAGCGAGGTCGAGTTCGAGGATCTTGAGCGGACGCCGTGGCGCGGGCATTGTTTGTCTGCCAGAGAGAGGCTCCGCCGAGGAGTAGCCGCTCGCCACGATTCGGGTCAAGCAGCAAGGGAACGATGAAATTGCTGGTTTTTTCGATGGGATCGTCGCTCGAAAGTTTGGTCTTGCTAGTTTGATGATCCGCCAGAACCGCACGATACGGGCTCAGTCCATCAAGGCAAAAGTAGAAACGATCGAGCATCGGATCTTGCTGAACTGCCGCGCACAGACCGCCGTCTCCATCAGAGACGAGCGACCAGGGATCCGCGGCTGCACTCCAGGAAAGTGGGCGGGTGACGACTCCCAGATCCTGTGCCCCGCCGAGAATGGTACCTGTCCTGGCATTGCCGGCCGCGCCATAGAACTGGATCGTCCCATAGCCGGTATTGCGAGGTTTCCACGCTTGCGGGCCGTCAAGATTCCTGTCGACCTTGCGTATGTCATCGGCGAGCCAGACCCCACCGTCGCAGCCGCAATAGACCGAAATCGGCCCGGACGGATTCGGATTGGGCCTTAGCAAAATGATATGAAAGTCTGTCAATGTGGCGATCTTGGTTGATCCAGGGTCCTCGCTAATCTGAGTCAGACTATCGCCCCCGTCCTCGCTTCGATACAAGTTCTGATTTCCAGCGACCAGCAGGCGGGCGTCGCGCGGATCCGACGCCCATAGAGTGTTGGCATAATCGCCGCGCTTGCCCAGGTAGTCAACTGGATCGGTGTTACCGTCATTCTGCTTCAGCCTGGTGGGCCGGACAGTGTAGGCACGGCCGCCGTCCGTTGAGATGAAGATCCTGGAGCGACTGGTCTCGTCGTCATCGCCCTCGCGCCAGGCATTCGCCGAGCAATAAACGATCTTGGGATCGGCGTGCGCGTAAGCGAGCTCGACCCGATCTTTCCAGATCCATCCGGTGTGCTCGGCCTGCTTCCAGCTCATGCCAGCGTCGTCAGTGTAATACGCCTCGCTATGCCCATCCGCGGTTTCCTCGAACCCTCCGGCGACGGCTTCTTGCGGATTCGTGGGATGAAACTCGACGTCGGCGATGGGACCCTCGTGACCCAGATTGACCGAAGAAACAACCGGCGTGGGACTTTGCGGGTGCACGATTTGAAAGAGCCCACGATGCGTGGCGGCCAGCAAGACAGGCGTCGTATCGAGCCAGGCGAACGCCAGCCGGTTGACGAACTCGAACTTTTCGTCGCCGGTGCCGGGAACTCGTTCCCAGCGCGAAGGTGCCTGCCGGAAGATCCCCGCGCCCCGAATACCCAGACGCTTGCCCAATGTATTTCCCAGGTCGGGGTCTCGATCAGAGCCCACCAGCTCACCCGTCCCCGCGTAGAGATTGCCGGAGTCCTTGTCCATACTCAGACAGGAGACCGGAAGTCCGGCGATCAACCCGGGATCGAGCTGCCAGGAATCGCCCCCGTTGTCACTCGACCAGAGCCCGCCGCTCACGCTGCCGACCCACATCTTGCTCGGGTTGCGGGGGTCGATGAGCAGGGCGCGGGTCCTGCCTCCCAGGTTCTTAGGGCCCAGCCAGTGCCACTGGTGCGGATCAGTGAGTCTCTGAACTGGACTCTCGGGCCCTACAACCAGGCCTGCGAGCCGAAACTCTCCATCAAGCAACTCGCACGCGTCGTGATGTGCCTGGACCGAGCGATCCCACGTTGAGGTATTTCTCTCGGCGGAGAGTTGACGGTGCCTGGCCCGGGAAACCATGTCACCGTAATCATCATTGGACGGCTGAGAACCAGGGATGGCATTTACGCTCTTTTGCGAGGTCGCGGCGGCCGGCTCTCTTGTTTGAGCGGGAGGTACCGTCTGGGCCAGGACCGGCGTCGCCACCGCAGCGATCGCAAGTGGAAGCCAGCCACGGAAGTTCGCGACTTGCCGTGACCGGCCCAAAGGTTCAAGCTTTCTCGGGGCACGCAATCGCTGACGGTCGACCACGATGCCGCAACAGCGACTGTTCGTCATGCGTGGGCTAATCTCTCAAGGAGGAAACCACCGCCACGAAACGTCAGCGGTGGTTATGTCTTCCCATGTTTTCACTTGCTCGATTTTGGAGCGCGAGATCCCGATTTCGGCGGCCGGCCTGTCGGCTTCGGCGGCTTCTTGGTGGGCCCGCGGACCGGTTTCTTGGTCGGTTCGGGCGGGGGCACCTTGGTTGGCCCCGATCGGTTTCTTGGTTGGCTTGGGGTTCTTGTCGGCTTTCTTGGTCCGCTTGGGCGGCGGTTTCTTGGTATGGGAGTCCTTCCCATCGCCTTCCGTTTTCTTCTTGGCAAGCTCAAGCTCGTCGGTCCTGTTGACTGTGAAGCCCCCGGGCTCGGAAGAGCCGACCAGTGCCACGGAGGCCGAACGAGACGCGAGCGAAGGCGAGGGCCACTTCAGGCCGAACCTCTGAGCGTACTGGTACTCGTCGCGGACTCGATTGGCGTGCAGGAAATCCCGCTCCATCTCCACGCTTCGACGGTCCTGTTCGAACAGTTCCCAGGCGGCCGCCCACACCTCGTCGTCGGCGCGTTTTCGCTGGCGCTTGAGCCAGTCGCTCCATGACCGGTCACCCAGGGTTTTGCGCCATCCTGAGCTCGTTGTAGAGACAGTGTTCGTGAGGCGCTGAGTAGTCGAGGGTGGATTCGCGAAAGCGATGGCCGATGATCGCTCCCGGGTCGCAGAGCAGGGTGTATCCCATCTGCCAGGCCCGGAGGCCGAAGTCGACATCTTCGGAGCCGTACGAGCGCATGCCAATATCGAAACCACGGAGACGTTCATAAACCTTTCGGGCCATTGCCACGCAGCAGCCGACCACACAGGGCTGCTCATAAAACTTGCGGCCTCCGGGCACCGTGACGCGTTTCAGCTCATGGCGATAATGCCAACCATTCTTGAACGACCTGAGATCGACCCAGTAGCCATAGCCGGCGTGCCTTGGATCACACTTCCAGCGAGCAGGATCGAGGTGTACGACCAGTGGAGAAACAATCGACGTATCTCCGAACCTTTCGATATCGCTCACCACCCGGCCGATCGCCCCTGTTTCGGGCTTGCAGTGCGCGTCGAGAAAAATGAGAACTTCACCATGGGACGAGCGGGCGGCGAGGTCCTTGGTGGGCGAGACACCACGGCGCTCGGGGAATCTCACGACCCGGATGTGCGGGAACCGCCTGAGCATCTCCTCGACACATCCGTCGGTCGAGGCGTCGTCGGCGACCACGATCTCGCAATCAAGATCATGGGTTGTTTCCAGGCAGGACCCCACTGTTCGCCAGAGGAGATCGCCTTCGTTATGCGACGCAATGACAACGCTCGTTCGCATGGATTCCCCTGAGATTTGAGAACAGATTAGCCGGGTTTACGCTGCTAGGCATCCAGCATGGTCATTTGCGTCTCATCGTCGGGCTGGACGAATCAGACGTGCCGCCTCTTGTCGAAGTTGCTCCGTCAGAAGCCTCTCTCTCCACTCGAGGTCACTATAAGGCTTCGATTGGGTGGCTGCCTTCCCCCGGTCTTCCTCGACCTGGTCAAGCCAGCTCAAGGCCTTGTCCGCTTGACCAAGCTTGTAGGTCGCCATCGCCATGAACAGCCAGTGCAAGGGCTTTCCTCGATCCCCTTCGTGGCGAATTGCCTCTTCGAGTTGTTCAGTGGACTTCTTGAACTGACCGGCCCGGTATAGCGCCGCTCCAAATGTGACGTAGGGATCATAATCGGCGCGCGGCTCTCGGCAAGTTCCTGCGCGATCGGAACCACCTTTTCCATGAGACCGTGAGTGTCGGGCGCCAGCGTGCAGAGGAAGGCAAGTGTATCAGCTCTCCAGGGATCTCGGATGTCACCGAACCGGTCCAGGAGATCGGTTCGTAGTTTTTCGTACGCCCCGGTTTGTTCGAGGTTAAGGCAAAGCAGTGCCGCGCCGTACCAGGTCAGCTCATCATCGGCGCCGCAGGCCACCGCGGCGAGCATGTCGTTCTTGGCCTCCGTGTAGAGGCCCAGCCGCGCCTTGAGCTCACCCCTTCGAGATAGGAAGACGTGATTCTTCGGCTCATCGGAGAGAATTTGATCGTAGCAGGTGATCGCCGCAGGCAGCAGGTCGGCGCTCTCCATGGCTTTCGCCTCGGCGTCAAGCCAGGAGTGGAGTTCGGTATTCGAGGCCGTGAAAGACTGTGGCGTCTCCGCCAGCAGATCGCGGTGGTCGCGGTACAGCTCGGCCGGACTGAGTGGAGATTGACCACCCTGCTGGTCGATGACGAACCCGGAGATCACTCCCGCGAGGCGCCGCAACTCCGAAAACGACGCTTCGGCAGGGAAGATATCCCACAGCCTGGCGGATTTATCGCGAAACCCCGCGGTCACGAGGTGACGCCCGTCGTGCGTGAACTCGAGGGAACGGATGCCCGTGCCGTGTCGCATCGGTAAGGTGACGGCCTCTCCGTTGGCCGCTTCCCAGACCTGCACCAGTCCGTTGTTGCCTATCGGCTCGCCGCCGCAGCCGGTGGCGATGAGCCTGCCGTCGCGACTGAATGCCGCCGTGATGACCGCACCCTGGTGGTCAAGCAACGGCAGGACGACCTTGCCGGTCGACGAATCCCAGACTGCGGCGGTGTGGTCGCCGCTACACGACACCACGCGACTGCCGTCAGGGCTAAACCTAGCCTGATTGACCCGGTCGGCATGCCTGTAGATTGCCAGGAGCCGTCCATCGTTGACTTGCCAGACGCGCGCCGTCCGATCCTTGCTGGCCGTGACAACGGTCTGACCGTCAGGACTGAACTCGGCGTGGAAGACCTCGCCATCGTGATGAAGCACGATGGGAGATTTGCCCGGCTGGTCCACCTCCCAGATCCGCGCCGTCGCGTCCTCGCCGACCGTGATCAGCAAATTGCCCGAGGGGTGCAACGCGGCATGACGAATTCGGGCTTCCTTTTCACCCTCCCGGTGGCGCGCCTCGCAGAGCAATGTCCCGCTGCGCCTGTCCCAGACGCGCGCTGTTTGCGACCCGAAAATCAGAATACGTCGACCGTCACGACTGAACTCGACCACGAAAGCCTTGAGATCGCCGTCAGGATCGATGGGCTGTATCTTGTCATGGTGCGGGAATGGTCCGGCCGCGGACTTACCGGTCGCCAAATCCCAGATCCACGTCGAACGGTCCTGGCCCGTGGTCGCGAGATACCGTCCATCGTGGCTGAACGCCGCATGATCGGCCATTCCTGGGTGTTGGAAGACGGTCGGCCGCGATGAGCCTGTGAACAGGTCCCAGACCTTGCATGCGTTGTCCCTGCTTACGGACACTAACTTGCGACCGTCAGGGCTGAGGGCGGCATGCACCACGTTTTCACCATCGCGCAAAGTAAGCTCGGGCCAGATCCCGCCGGCCAGGTCCCAGAGCCGGGCCGTACCGTCAGAGCTTGCCGTGACCACGTAGCGTGCGTCGGGGCTGAATTCCGCCTGGTTGACCGTGCCGCTGTGACGCAGTGGCGGCAGAACCAGTTCGCCGGTAGCGGTATCCCAGACGTGCGCGGCATCATCCTGTCCCCAGGTGACAATCCGCCCGCAATAGCGGTTGCAGCCCGCCCGGATGTTGTTGCCCCGGGTTCGCAAGGGAATACCCACCCGCTCGACCAGGTCGCCGCTCCAGACCATGGCCTCAGGGCCGCTCACGGTCATGAGAAGGTTACCGCAAGCCGGCGCCGTGACCTGAGTCACGGGTCTTGCGAGCTTGCGCATTTTCTTCAATGTCGCGGTGGCCGCGTCCCATTGCTTCACCGAGCGATCATAGCTCACGGTCGTGATTCGCTTGCCATCTGGACTGTATTCCGCCTGAAAAACGTCGTCATTGTGCTCCAGCTTCCTGCGAGGGCCCGGGCCAGGCACAGGAAGGTCCCAAACCCAGGCACCGCCGATGCCCATGTCGGGGCCGCCATAGGAAACGACCATGCTGTGGCCATCGGGCGCGAAGATCACATGGTTGACCAGGTCCGGATGAACCAGAGGCCCGGCCACAAGGCGGCCGGTCACACCGTCCCAGACAAACACATGACGGCCTGCCGTGGACGCGAGCAGCTTGCTGTCCCGGCTGAAAACAGCCCACTCGACGGCAGCATCGTGTGGTTTCGCAAACAGTTGCACGCCTGTTAGCGCGTCCCAGACTCGAACCTCGGACCCGAAGGCGGCCAGTACACGTTGGCCGTCGGGACTGAATCGCGCGATACGGCAAGGGGATGCCTTGTTGTTACCATCATCCCCGGCTCGCAGCGGCAGCCGGATGGCTCGGTCGTTTTTCCAGTCAATCTTCTGTTCGTGCGTGGCGCCGGCGATCACCAGGTAAGCTTCCGTTGCGCTGGCGATCACCAGGCGGGAGCCATCCGGGCTGAAGGATGCGACATCCGCCGCCTCGGGCAGCGACCAGGTTTGCAGCGGTCGTGGCGCGCCTCGCAAGATCGATCCGATCCGGATTCGCGAATTCGCCTGGTCTTCGGCATCACCGAGTTCTGCCTGGTGCCTGAGCGCCTCCACGAACCAGGGCAAAGAGGCGGCGACCTCGCCCTCACGCAGGCGACTATTGCCGGTCAGCAAGAGCTGCCGGACCATTCCTGATTGGGCAGTGCGGCGAGCCGCGCCTACCGATTCCAGGGCAAGGACCGCTCCGACGGCGAGCAGTACCAGAAGCGCGTAAACGCTGCCCGACAGTGCAGCGACCCGGGGGTTGCGCCTGGCCCAGAGTGTCAGTCTGGTGAGTGCGCCGACCGGCCGTGCCATGATCGGCTCTCCTTGCAAGAACCGATTCAGGTCCGCGGCCAGCTCGCCACCGGACGCATAGCGACGTGCTGGCTCCTTCGCCATCGCCTTCAGGCAGATCGTTTCCAGGTCGCGGGGGATGGTGTCAACGAGGCTCCTGGGAGAACGTGGCTCGTCGTTCAAGACCTGGTGAATGAGCATTCGCTGGTTGCCTCGAAACGGCAACTCGCCACTCAACAGAACATAGAGAATCACGCCCAGGCTATAGATGTCGCTCCGGCCGTCAACCTTATGGGCCTCTCCCCGCGCCTGCTCGGGGCTCATGTAGGCCGGAGTGCCCAGGATCTCGCCCTCGACGGTCACGGTAATTTCGCCCGCGTCTCGCTTCGCAAGGCCGAAATCCATGATATGCGGCCTTCCGGCCGCATCGAGCATGATGTTCGAGGGCTTGACGTCGCGATGAATCACGCCCTCGCTGTGGGCATAATCGAGAGCTCCGGCAAGCTCGGCGACCAGCCGGGCTGATTCCCGATACGACGGCCGCCGCCCTGTCAGCCAGTCTGACAGAGTCACCCCTTCGATGTAGTCGCTGACGATGAAGGGAACCCCAGCCTCGTCGCCGATTTCGTGCACCGGCACGATCGCCGGATGCCGCAATTGCGCAGCATTCCGAGCTTCGCGGAGAAATCGGTCCTTGTGATCATCGCTGGCCAGGTCCCCCAGGCGCAGGACCTTGAGCGCCACAATCCGGTCAAGCCGGGGGTCCCTGGCCTTGAAAACCGTTCCGAAGCCGCCAGTGCCCACGGTCGCGATCAGTTCGAACCGACCCGCGTAGCGCCCATCTCGCCACTGGCTTCGCGGCGATGTCGAGCCGGCGTCAAGCGAGACGGTCGAGCCACATGACGGGCATACTACTTCCTTCGCGGTGCCGAGCTCGAGCAGCTCGATCCGGTTTTGACAGTGAGGGCAGAGGATGTACCGCTCGGTGTAGCGGAATGCGGATCCGATCGCGCGTCTCAGGCCGGGAGGCGTGAACAGGGGCGGTGAGGGAGAGTCTTGCGGACTTCCCGACGGAACAGGTTGAGCCTCGAGCCCGGGCTCTTCTCTGATCGTTTCGTCCTCCGCGATCGTCATGTCTCCCGAGTACTCCGCCCCATCGCCTGTCGTTCGATCGTCTTCGACAGTTGTCTGATCACCGTTTGCTGGTTTTTCTTCAAGGAGCTTGTTGACGCTGGCGCACAAATCCGCATCCCCGGCGCACGCCTCATTCAAGAACGACTGGCGTTCGACCGGATCACGACGGAATGCATCGGCTAATAGCTTGTAAACGAGTTGCCAGCGCTCGGGGCTCATCAAGGTCCCACCTCTGGCTTGGCCCGGTCCTTGCGGACCGGAGTGTCCCACCTATGCACGGCTGCGTCATTCCGAATATCCTGCGAGGCAGAACGACCCCGTGCGTAGCCGCATAGATTATGGCATGGGGGCAGACACGATGGAAGTCATTCCGAACGCTGATGATAGGCGGCGGATGAGGGGGCAATGGTACGAAAAACGCCCCGGGTGCTACCCGAGGCGATCCGAAGCGGAGTTTTGGGAGGCTTGTGAAAATTTGGTGAAGCTTCGGTCGTGAACGAAGCTCGGTACTACGGCAGCGCAATGTGTCATCGAGTGCTGTTCAAACTCCGACCAGCGACTCCTGGCGATCCTCGGTCTCGACGGATTCCGGGGTCGACCCCGACTCGAGCCCCTGGACCAAGGCACCGAGTTGGAGTGCGAGCAGTCGGTCTTCCGGACTGGGGCCCCGAAGCAGCGAAAGAAAGGCTTCCGCACCAATCAAGACAGCCTTCGGTTTACTATGAATGGTCAACACGCAACGTGCATTTGGGTCTTCCAGATTCTCGAGCACTTTCGGTAAATCACGATGAAGTTCACGGCTTCCAATGAAACGAACGCGAGACTGAGGCATTATCAACCTCGAGGCCGGAATCGGCCTGGACAAGAGACTTTGAAGCGATCACACGGGACCGGCTCCGAACAAGATAGGTGAGTGAGAGGGTATCGAATTTCAACCCTCCCCGTCAACCAGCAATTACTTGATAGTTACGAAAATCAGTGACCAAACGTTGGACAAACCGGCCATGAGAAGAGCAAACCGCCGCCGGATGGTTCCCGCATTCTCACATTGATGGAGCCACGGAAAGTCGCTCCGCGCTCCGGGAACCGACTCGGTACTCGTGGGAAGAGAGTACGGAGATCAGCCATCATCGGAGTTTGCTGACGTCTTGTCGTTGCCCGGTTGCGGCATGCGTTCGGGAGGGGACGAAGGAGAGGGTTGTGGCAAGGCCGCCGGTGCCTGGCCCGGTTGGACCGGGGAGGTGGCGGATTCATGGGGAGTGGCACCGGGCCCAGGAGCTTCAATCCGCGGTTGCAGTAGATCCGCCAGATCTGTGTAGTGCCCGTACTTTTCCCTCAGCATGGCCATGATGGCCACCGATTCATTGGGACGGCCTGATTGCAAGGCGGCGTTGGCGCGGCCGATCTTATCTTCCACGAAGGCACGTCGCTCCTGAATCTGCTTCTCCAGGTCGGTCGCCCGCTTGACGGCCAGCAGGTACCATTTTTTTTCGTCGCGGTCGTCGGGCTTCATCAACCGGGCCATTTCCTTCCAATAGGTGACGGCCAGTACGTCGTTTCCCTCGGCGATCGCTTTGCTGGCCAGTGTGTCGAACGAGACGTACTGGCGTTCGCCTTCCGTGTGGGGCTCGGAAAACTGCGTCTTCACCGGGCTGCTCAGGTTTCTGGCACGGCCCTCAGCCTCTTCCAGGAGAATCTGATCGCGCCATTTTTGCACCTGCTCCGCGTATGGGTGTCCCGGGTGTTTCCGATCGAGCGTGTCGAGGTACTCTTCCTGAGCATTCAGCCAGTCGGAACGGTGGGTCGAGGCCATCAGCGCCTCGGCCTGGCGATAAAGGTACTCCGCGCTTGGCGGCCAGAGCCAGTAGCCCATGAAGCCGATGATCACCACCAGCACGGCTGCCAGACCGACCGACTCGAGGACCGGCCCGGAAAGCAGGCGGGAACGGAGCGTGTCGTCGTCGGACTCGCGGGTCGCGAAACCTGAACTGATGCCGAAAATCGTCCCGGGCTTGCGTGCTTTCTTGCGCGGCGCGGGCGGGTGCGCCGATTCCGGCCCGTGGCAAGTTCGCCTCGGGAGAGCCTGGTTCGGGCCAGACCATCGGAATCGATTGCCCTTTTGCGGCCTTATCTCGAAGCTCTTTCAGCGCGTGTCCCACGGCCTCGGCATCCCAGGGTCGGTCGGCGGGTGCCTTGGCCATCAATTTGACCACCAGTTCATTCAACTCCTTGGGCAGCACCTCGACCTTGTCGCCGGGACGGGGGGGCGGTTCGTTGAGATGGCAGTGCATCAGCACCACGGCCGAGGCGCCCTCGAACGGGGGTTTGCCGGTCAGCATCTGGTAGAGGAGGACCCCGAGCGCGTAGAGATCGGTCTTGTGGCTGACGGCCGGCGTGCCGCGTATCTGCTCGGGAGCCATATAAGCCGCCGTGCCGAGGGTCCGCCCCGGAGCGGTCAACTGGGTGGTTCGCTCCAGATCCTTGGCGATGCCGAAATCGGTGAGCTTGAGCTTGCCGTCGGCGGTGATCATCAGGTTCGAAGGCTTGAGGTCCCGATGGACCACGTTCATGTTATGGGCGTACTGAAGTGCGTCGCAAAGCTGGATCGCGAGATCGACGGCCTCGCGCCAGGGAAGCTCGCCGCGATCTTGAAGCAGACGCTCCAGGGTCACGCCCTCGACATATTCCATCGCGAAATAGGACGTGCCTTTGAATCGTCCCCAGGCCAGCCACCGGACGATGTTGGGATGCCGGAACTGCTTGAGGATCTCTGCTTCGCGTTCGAATCGGTCGAAGACCTTGCCCTTCTGGGAAAGCTCGCCGTGGACGATCTTCACGGCGGCCGGTCGGCCGGTCGTCTCCTGGGTTGCCCGGAAGACGACGCCCATCGCGCCCGAGCCCAGGATTTCTTCAAGGCGGAAGGAACCTAGCTTTTCGCCGATCAACTCCTGACTCATGATCGCAATCACACTCTGGTAGCCAGGCTCGAGCCTATGACATCATCCGAGGTGAGCCCGAATTGGACGCGTAGCACTCGATCTGTCTGAACGCTCGATGATCTCTCAAGGACCGGGCTTGGCCGGGTCCTACGTAACTCAACCCAGGGGCATTGCGCACGAGACCCCGCCCGCGGCGGGAAGGTAGCTGTGCCGGACGTAATCCATCACCATTCGGTCGGCATTGAACCGCCAGGCCAGCGTCCGGAAGGCGTTTTTCTGGCGGGCGACCCACTCCCGCGGCAAGCCGGAGGCATCACGCCGGTAGTAGGCCGGAACCACCTGGGTGGTTAACGTTTCAAGCAGCAACCTGTGATCGCGCTCGTCCTGCACCGATGGTACGGCATGGGTCAGTCCGTTCCCAATTGCAAACCCATTCGTACCATCATAGGCCTCGGCCCACCAGCCGTCGAGAACCGAAAAATTCAGCGTGCCATTGAGCACGGCTTTTTCCCCCGAGGTACCGCTGGCTTCCTGGGGACGGCGCGGGTTGTTCAACCAGACATCCACACCCTGGACCAGTGAGCGGGCAACATTCATGTCGTAGTCTTCCACGAAGACGATGTGGCTAAAGAACGGTTCCTGACGGGTCATCCGGACAATGCTCTGGATCAGCTCCTTGCCCATCCGATCCTCCGGGTGCGCTTTGCCCGCGAAGATGATTTGCACGGGACGATCCACCGAACGGACCATCTCGATGAGCCGTTCAACGTCTTGGAGAATCAGTCCGGCGCGCTTGTAGGTGGCAAATCGTCGGGCAAACCCGATGGTCAGAGCGTTCAGGTCAAGCGCTTCCATCGCCTTTTGAACCGCCCAGTCGGGTTCGTTGCGGCGGCGAGCCTGCAGCGCCAGCCGGTTCCGAACGAAGTTGATCAACCGTGCTTTGAGAACCTGCTGGGTCTCCCAGAGCTCGGCATCGTCCACGGTCTCGATGCCCTCCCAGGTCTCGGGGAGCCGCTGATCCGTGGGCCAGTCGACCCCGAGATGCCGGTCGAATATCAAAGACATCTGGGGGGCCACCCAGGTCTGGACGTGGACTCCGTTGGTGATGTGTCCAATAGGTACCTTTTCCTCGGGCAGATTGGGATAAAGAGGCTGCCACATGCGCCGGGAAACTACCCCGTGGAGCGCGCTGACGCCATTGGCGTAGCGCGATAACTTGAGCGCCAGCACGGTCATGCAGAACGGCTCGTTGTGGTCTCCGGCGTGCACGCGGCCCAGTCCCATGAAATCTTCGTAGGACAGATGCAGCCCTTCGCGGATCTTGCCCAGATGCTCCTCGACGAGCCCGGCGGGAAACCGGTCATGACCGGCGGCCACCGGCGTATGGGTCGTGAAGACGGTCATGCCGGCCACGTCGCGCATCACCTCGCCAAACGGCAGTCCGGTCGATTCCATCACAGCCCGGATCATCTCCAGCGTGGCGAAGGCGCTGTGCCCTTCGTTGAGATGAAGCACTGACGGGTTGATGTTCAGGGCGCGCAGGGCACGTACTCCCCCGACGCCAAGCAGCAACTCCTGGCGAATCCGGACCCGGGCGTCGCCACCATAGAGCCGTGCCGTGAGGGCACGATCGGACTCGCTGTTCTCGGGCAAATTCGAATCGAGAAGCAGCAGTGTGGTCCGCCCAACCTCGACCCGCCAGATTTTGGCCTTGAGAACGCCCGAGGCTGTCTCGACCGCGATCTTCAACGGTTGGCCATCCGGACCGACGACGCTCTCGATCGGCAGCAGGTCCAGATCGGTATTCGAGTAAGACTCTTGCTGCCAGCCCTCGGTATCGAGGGCCTGGCGAAAGTAGCCCTGGGCATACAAGATACCCACGCCGATCAGTGGAATGCCCAGGTCGCTGGCGCTTTTGAGATGGTCGCCAGCCAGCACACCCAGACCTCCTGAGTAGATAGGCAGGCTTTCATGCAAACCAAACTCGGCGGAGAAATAGGCCACCGGGCGCGAACGCAAGATTGTCGCGTGCACGGCTCCCCATGAGTCGGTATCCTTGAGGTATTCCGCCAACCGGCGAAATGCGTAATCGATGCGTGAGTCAAGCGCCATCTCGGCCGCCCGACGCTCGAGCTGTTCCGAGGGAAGCCGCTTGAGAAACTCGACGGGATTGTGATCAACCTTGCGCCAGAGCGCCGGGTCAAGTTCGCGAAAGAGTGCGATGACGTTGGGCTGCCAAACCCACCAGAGATTCCGGGCCAGGTCACGTAGCTTGTCAACCAATTGCGATTGACCCACCAAGGTCTCACCCCCCGTCAGATCGCGGATCGAAACGACCAGGCACGACCGGTGTGCCTGTCATAACTCGATAATGATAATCATGCCGGGCGATGACGTAGAGTCATGGAGAACCCGGACTCTGAAGGCATCTTAGTATGTCGCAAGAGCCGCGGCTTGCCAATACCTGGGTTCCGGTTCGCGCAATCCCGAATTGAACTGGCTCAAGACGACCGCGAATTGCATCAAGCCAGGACATGAACCCCGGGGCCATGGTCGTAAAGCAAAGGCCGCGTGGCGATCACGCATATTTCATGGCAGGTTGCGTCGGTGCCGACTGGTGGTTGTAATCGTCTACGACTGCTGACGTGATGGCGAGGAAGAATGGGCGGATTTTCTCCGAAAACCCTGGCCATGGCCCCGGGAGAACCCTGGCAGTCGTTCCGCTAACGGGCTGACCCCTCTGATTGACCATTGAACGAACTAGCGCGAACCTCTGCCGAATGTCCTTGACATTGTTTGTCGAGACCGGCACCAAGGCGTTCAGTGTGGGCGAACTGGCTGAGCTATAAACTCCCCCACTGGCACCCAGACCTCCAGAGATCGAGCCGGAACCGTATGAGTTTCCACTCGAAGACACGGCACCCGCAACCGGGCCGATACCAATCACACCGGAGCTCGCACCAAGGCCGCCTGAACCAAAGCTGGAGCCATAGCCGGTATAGCTGGTTCCAAAAGTTCCTGAAGCCGAACCGGTCCCGAACGTGCCTGCCGGAGTGCTCTGACCTCCCGATAGATTGCCCGTTGAGGTCCCGGAGCTGCCAACTTGGTTGAAGTTGTTGTAGTTGGTGTAGCCCGCGTTGGACATACCAGATTGGTTGTACGAATTATTATGTTTAAGAGTTGACGAATTGCTATACATACCGGCCTGGTTATACGGGTTGTTGTATTTCAGGGCGGATGAGTTATTGTACATACCAGCCTGGTTGTACGGGTTATTGTATTTCAGGGCTGATGAGTTATTGTACATACCGGCCTGGTTATACGGGTTGTTGTATTTCAGGGCGGCCGAGCTGTTGTACATACCGGCCTGGTTATACGGGTTGTTGTATTTCAGGGCGGCCGAGCTGTTGTACATGCCGAACTGGTTGTACGGGTTGTTGTAATACATGCCAGGTGCATTGCTGTACATGCCGGCCTGGTTGTACGGGTTGTTGTAATACATGCCAGGTGCATTGTTGTACATACCAGCCTGGTTGTACGGATTGTTGTAATGCAATCCAGATGCATTGTTATACATGCCAGCCTGGTTGTATGGGTTATTGTAGGTCATTCCGGAAACCGCGCTACCAGCGTGAACCGCAGCCGTACCGTGGCTTTGTCCCCAGGCTGGGGAAGTCGTAACCGTAGCCAGAGCGACCAGGCCGGCGATGAAAAACATTGTGGACTTCATGGCACGGACCTCTGGGCTGATGCCGAAACGGATGGGAGCTGAGGCGATTTTGCGTGGTTTCATGGAGATAACCAATATCTTATTGTAGATCTGCGACCGGTCCACGGCAAGTCTCTGGCTATCACGACCGCGTAGAATTCGCAGTCGGGCCCTTGCGCACAGCCTTTTGAGAGGGCTGCACCGGACCTACCTCGGCGGGCCTGCTGTCAGGGCTTTTTTCGGCGAGTTTCTGAGCCAGGAGTTGATCCATGAAACGATGTCACCCGATCTTATCCATGGTAGCATGCCTACTCGCACTTTCGGGGCCGTACGCTCGGGCTCAGGAAAAGGCGACAGCCGAAACTTCAAAAGATATCGAGACCCAGCTCAAAGAAACCATGCTGGACAATATCAAGAGCACCGAAGCGGAAGACATGCATGGTACGATGGCGACGATTCACACGAAGTCACCTTTCTACCAGGCCACCAGAAAGCAACTTTCCCAGCTTTTCGGCAAGCAACGCGGCCTGAAATACGAACTGGTCTCGCTCAAGTATCTGGCCACCGACGGCGACTTTGCGGTCGCCCGGGTCGTGCAGCGGACAACACAGAAGCCGCCTGCGACGATCAAAGACAATGAAAGCGATATGCTCGTCGCCTTCCGGAAGGAAGGCAAAAGCTGGAAGTTCTGGAACCAGGCCCTGCTCGAGGTCAAGTTCCTGAAACCGTGAGTTTCAGGCGGAGAGCCCCGCACGGGATATGGACCGATCGACCCGCTTCAAGGCGGCGCAGCGGCATGATATCACGTCGCCCGGCCCAGGTATTCGCCAGTACGCGTATCAACGCGGACAACGACCCCCTGGTCGAGATGTTCCGGAACCTGCACCACATGGCCGGTCGACAGCGTGGCGGGCTTGGTTCTGCCGGTGGCCGAGTTGCCACGGACTCCAGGGGCTGATTCAATGATCGGCAACTCGACCGTGTCTGGCAATTCGACGGCGATCACCTCGTCGTCCACAACCAGGGCCTGAATTCCCTCCATGTTCTCGGTCATGAACGACACCTGGTCGCGCAGGTCGTCCGCCGTGAACGAGAACTGAGAAAAGTCGGCGGCATCCATGAAATGAAACTCGTCGCCGTCGCGATAAAGGTATTGAATGGGTCTGCGCTCGAAGCTCGATTCGCTCAGGGCGTCGGTTCCGCGATACGCTTTCTCGACCCGCGCCTTGGTCTTGAGGTTGCGGGCCTTGATCTTGTAAAGCGTGGCCGCCCCTCGCGCCGACGGCGTCTGAACCTGGATCTGCTCAATCATGTGCGGTGCGCCGTCGATCTCGACAACCATCCGGCGCTTGAAATCCTTGGCGGGCACCACGGCTGGTGAAGCTCCATCAAACCAATTGCGTCGTCGTCAACGATTCATGCCACCAGGTGATCTTACCGCCGAACCGAGCTTCTGGTCAAAACCTCCCTCGGCCAAGGCTTATTGCACAGGTTAGCAAAAGCCCGGTGAATTCTCGAATCACCTGCTTGACACGTGCGTACGTATGTATTATAGTCGAGACCTGGCGACATGGGCCAAAGCGGTCAGGGGCGGAGGAAAGGGCGGCCATGGAACGTGATCGGACGGGGCGAAGGCGAACACCTGGGCAAGAGCGCGGGCTCCGGCCGCTACACCCCCCCCTGCCGGAATTCTGGAACTCCCGAGCGTTGCGAGTGGCAATGTCCGAGGCAGACTGGTCTCTGTTCGACTCGCTCACCAAGTCGTTGGCGGCGACCGCACCGACGCAGGCTCGGGCCCATGGATCGGTGCTTTCTGCTTTGATGCACTCGGCAAACCTGCCGCAGGTGGAGCCCGGTGCGCTCCACTGGATGGACTGGGAACGACGTAAAACTCTGCGGCTGCTCCTATCTCGCCGCTGACCACCGAGTTCGCAAGCTATTGAAATTGCGGCAACCTTCCCGATGACGCGGAAATGAGGCTGACGTGGTTCCTTGCCCCGCAAGGAGTTCGTCAGGTGGTATTCTTTGGGCCTTCACAGGAGAAATCGATTGGCAGCCGTGACTGCATCACCAACCAAGGGCGACGTGAAAGACTTCTCGCTTGCCGCCGTAGGCAAACAGCGTATTGATTGGGCTGAGCGCGATATGCCGGTCTTGCGGGTGATCCGCGAACGGTTTGCAAAGGAGCAGCCGCTCAACGGCATGAAGATGTCGGCCTGCCTTCACGTGACGGCCGAGACGGCCAACCTGGCGCGCACGCTCAAGACCGGAGGCGCCGATTTGCTGCTCTGCGTTCCAACCCTCTATCCACCCAGGACGACGTCGCCGCCAGCCTGGTGCAGGATTACGGCATTCCCGTGTTCGCCGTCAAGGGCGAGGACGAGCACAGCTATTACCGGCACATCACCGCCGCGCTGCAGCACTTGCCCAACGTGACGATGGACGACGGTGCCGACCTGGTGAGCGCCATGATCTTCATCGCGCTCGATCGGCTTGACGATCTTCACCCGGAAGTCCGAACCTGGGCATCCAAGCTTGGCCCCGCCGACCGCAAGGCTCTGGTCGCGAATGTCGTTGCCAGCATGGAAGAGACAACAACCGGGGTGATCCGGCTGCGAGCCATGGAAAAGGACGACGTACTCAAGTTGCCGGTGATCGCCGTCAACGACGCCCAGACCAAACACTTTTTTGATAACCGTTACGGAACCGGGCAGAGCACGATCGATGGCATCATCCGCGCCACGGACACGCTGCTGGCCGGCCGCCAGATGGTCGTCTGCGGATACGGCTGGTGTGGCAAGGGCGTCGCGCTCCGGGCTCGAGGGATGGGATCGCACGTGATCGTGACCGAGGTGGATCCGATCCGCGCCTCGAGGCCGCCATGGACGGCTTCCAGGTCAAGACGATTGCCGAGGCTGCCCCCCTTGGCGACATCTTCGTCACCGTTACCGGCGATATCCACGTCATCCGTAGCGAGCACTTCGCGGCCATGAAAGATGGCGCGATGATCTGCAACTCCGGACACTTCAACGTCGAGCTCGCTCTCGATCAACTGGGCGAACTGGCCGCGAGTGTGAACAAAGGGATTCGCGAATTTGTCGATGAATACATCCTCAAGAACGGCCACCGGCTCTATGTACTGGGCGAGGGCCGTCTGATCAACCTGGCCGCGGCTCACGGCCATCCGGCCAGTGTGATGGACATGAGCTTTGCAGCGCAGGCGCTCGCCACCGAGTGGTCGGTAAAGCACAAGGCCAAGCTCGAGCATAAGGTCCACCAGGTGCCCAAGGAAGTCGACGAATTCGTCGCCTCACTCAAGCTCCAGACCATGGGCATCACGCTTGACACGTTGACCTCCGAGCAGCAGAGGTACCTCCAGAGTTGGGAAATGGGGACCTGATCGGTTTCTTTCGATGAGTGGCCAGTGGTGTGTAGACAGGTCCCTATTCCATGAAAACCTCGTCGCCATCCGCCACTTGCCATCCATCGTCTGCCACTGCCATTTGCCATTTGGCATCTGCCATTTGCCATCTGCCATTTGCCATGATCTCACTACTCGCCACACCAGGAGACCCCCATGCCCGACGTGAGACCCTTCCGCGGTGTCCGCTATGAGGTCGCGCAAGTCGGGGCCCTTTCCGAAGTGGTGGCGCCCCCTTACGACGTGATCGATGCGGCGCTCCAGGACCGGCTTTATCACGCAAGTCCTTACAACGCCATCCGGCTGGAATTGAACCGGCCCGAAACCGGTGACTCCGATGTGGAGAACCGTTACACCCGGGCGGCGAGCACCCTCCGCTCGTGGCTGCGTCAGGGTGTTCTGAGAGCCGACGATCATCCGGCTCTTTATCTGTACGAACAGACGTTTCAGGTCGAAGGTCAGACCCACACCCGCAGGGGCTTTCTGGCCCGGGTTCGGCTTGAGCCTTTTGGTCAAGGACGGATCTATCCCCACGAACAGACTCTGGCCGGTCCCAAGGCCGATCGGCTTGCGCTCTACACGGCCACCGGTTTCAACTTGAGCCCCATTTTCGGTCTCTATCCCGATCCCGGCAACGAGGTGCTGCGGTCGCTGGAAGCCGGTCTGCGGGATCGAACCCCACTTGAGGCCACCGATCATTTAGGCGTGATCAACCGGCTCTGGCTGGTGACCGACCCCGGCGTACAAACAGCCGTTCAAGGCCTCATGAGCTCGCGGCAGATCTTCATCGCCGACGGCCATCACCGTTACGAAACAGGCCTGAAATACCGTGAGCTCCTGGCGGAGAACAATCAGGTTGGAAGCACGGACGACCCGGCGAATTTCTGCATGATGATGCTGGTGGGCATGAGTGATCCGGGTCTCTTGATCTTGCCGACCCACCGCCTGGTTTCGGGCTTTCCCGGCCTGACCGCCGACGAGCTGATCCGTCGTCTGGAACCCGAGTTCGAGATCCAGCGCGTCGGAGCCGGTCCCACGGGCTGTCGCGCGGCCTGGGAGTCGATGGCCAAAGGCGGAGAGCAGGATCTGCTCGGCTTCGGAACCGCGGCGGATGGCGTCTGGCTGCTGGCCAGGCTGCGCTCCGACGAGGCGATGGACCGGCTTGCCTCGACCCACAGCGCGGATTGGAGAGCCCTGGGAGTGAGCATCCTCCATGTCCTGGTCATTGACCATCTGCTGGCACAGAATTCGGGGCTGGGTGCAGAGGCGAGCTCGAAACCCTCCTGCCGCTACGTGCACCTACTCAGCGAGGTGATCGATGACGTCGACGCGAAAGGTTGCGATCTGGCATGTCTTGTTCCGCCAGCTCGCATGGAGCATGTCGAGGCCATCGCGTCTGGCCTCGAGACCATGCCGCCCAAGAGCACGTACTTTTTCCCAAAATTGCTGACTGGGCTAGTATTTAATCCCTTGCGCTGAGGCTAGTGGGGACCGACCGGAGACGGCGGGGGCGGGGGTACGCGATCGCCATCCGAAGGTGCAGGGGCGTCGGCCGATGGGCCATCGAGTGGTGGTTGCTGTGTCGCGGGCGGGGATCGGAATGGCGATGAACTGGCAACGGGCGCGGGTAGGGGCGTCGTCAGCCGGGGAACGTCGCTTTGCTGCGTCTGGTACGGCGTCGTCGGTGCAGCCGAGCGAGTCAGGGGCTGAGGTGACTGGCCAGCCTGCGGATCGGCGGCACGTCGTTCGCGGAGCAACCGAAGCGCCGAGGCTGCGGCGTCTTTGACCTCTTGTTTCTTCTCGTAAATGATGCACCGCTCCAGTACGACCTCGGCATCGCTTCCGCCGAGCTCGCCCAGTGAAGTTGCAGCGGCGGCACGGACTTCCTTCGACGAGTCATACTTCAAGGTATGCACCAGCGGCGGGATGCCCCGGGGGTCTCCGAGCTGGCCCAGTTCGCGCGCTCCGTCCCGCCGGCTCGAGTAGTGGAAGCTTTGGAGCTTCTGGGCAGCGAGAACCACCGGGTCGAGCGGATTGGGCTGCCCAGCCTGCGCCGGCTGGCCGCCGGGTGCGCCTCCTGGCCCGCCTCCTCCTCCCCCCGCCACGCCCATCCCGGGCCCTCCCGCGCCACCGCCTCCTCCTCCGAATGCCGCGCCCCCGGCGAAGAAGGGAATCGTGATCATCGGTGCCGCCGTGATTCCCAGGCCGAAAGAGGTCACTGGACGAGGGCCGGGAAAGAACGGCAAGGGCCGGAAACCGCCAAAGCCGCCGCCGGGGAAACCTCCCCAGCCACGCTGGATGGTCGTGCTGCGATCGATCGTGCCCCCGGGCCGCTGAACCTGAACCTGCCGGGAATAGGTGCCCGGTCCCCGTTCGATATCCACCTGCCGGTCAATGGAGCGGCCGCGCGGGCCGGTGATCTTGGTGTTTCGCTCGAAGTTCTGAGCATTCGAGAACGACGCCATGCCGTCGCACAGAACGAGCAATCCGAGCACAACTCCAGGTCTTGACCACTTGATCACCGCACACCTCCCTGCGAGCCGTTACCAAGTGAATGGTTGTCTGTACTCCGAGCGCACGAGACGACCGCTCGAGGCGAATTCTTACCGCATGCTCAAGAACTGTGAAGTCCAATCTCCACCGCAGCAATCTGAGCTTCGAATTGCACTCGGACAACCTGAAATATCGAGATTCTCACACAAGGAATTCGCGCAAAACCGAATCAACGGCCAGCCGGGCGCGACCTCGGAAACTGGCCCGGCAAAGCTTTAACAAAAATTAATCGACTTTGCGATCGCGTAATTTGGTGTGATCCACTAGGATTTATAAAGCAAGCACGCGTACGATGAGTGAGTGCTGCCCCCACAATGACGTGGGGTCACGCACCGATTCGACGTGGACATGTGAGGAGGATAGTCGTGAAACGTGCTCGGTCACAGCATCCCAGCCTGACAAAGGCGATGCTAGAGCTGACTGCATGTGTGATTAACCTGGATCAAGACGAATCGTCGCCGTGTTGTCCGGTCTGCGAGCAAGTCCTCAACCTTCATCAACCCGACGAGAACCTCCCCAGCCAACTTCTGGCAACCTGCGACTCTTGCCAGCGTTGGTATTGCTTGTTCGGGATCACTGAAGATCCGAATCGGTTCTTCATGCTCGCCCTGCCGGAGCGAGCAATGATTGAAGAGGCGGGCTTTGCGCAAGACCTCGACGGTCAGGACTAGCCTGAGGTGACTCACCTCTCCGCCCTATGATTCAGCTCGCACACTAGTTTTACAATTGTCGGACTTCGCTCCGACTTCTCGACAAAGCACATCGACCGGCCACGGCATGGGTGGAGTGTGCGAGAATGAACAGTGAATCGACGCGGGTGCCAAGAACTGATGCCTCAGCGACTGGGGTTTTCGCAGTCGCCTCGTCCCCATGACCAAGGCCATGATGCCAGCGCCCAGCAAATAAAACGATGAGGGTTCCGGGACCATCCCGCTGACGGCGAAAATCGCGGTCTGGGCGTTGTTGGATCCACCGGAATCCCATGTGATGTTGATGCTGGAGATGGGATGGTCCCATGCGCTTGAGGGCAGCACCAGGTTCTCCTGATAAATCCGCGGGTTGTCATTGCTCACGGCGTTGAAGGTCCCCGTGGCAACGTCCACGCGACCGGAGGAGATGACTGCGGCGGGACTATTGTTGAACCAGTCGGGAGAATTCACGGTCAGGCCAGTCACCGCGGATGTACCGTCCGCGAAGTTGATGGTCAGCTTGAGCACGGGCGTTCCAAAGAACGCCGCCCCCGACGAGGTTAGGAAGGAAAGCCCGGTATACTCTGCCGGCGTCGCAAAGGTCAGGGTCCCGGTGGTCGAGGATGAGTTCAGCAAAAGCGCATCAGGACCCGTGTAGGGTGCCAGCAAGAAGTGCGCCGTCGGATCCGCAGCGCTGGTGATGACTCCGGCCGCGGGCAAGCCGCCGCCGCCGCTTCCCGCAAGGCCGCTCTCATACCACGTGTACCCGGTCTTGGCCGTCCCGCTGTCCATCGTGGCCGTGACCGCGTTGGTGTAGTGACTGGTCGGGTCATTGACGGAACCGGCCGCGACAACCATCTCCTGATTAAGGCCGGAAACTGCGATCGGCACGTAATCACCCAGGGCCCGTCGAGGACTGAAGCTGGCGGCAAGCACAGCCAAAGTTACGGTGAGAGACATCAATGTCTTCATGGTGTTACTCCATTCAAGAGGTCGAGATTCAAATCGTCCCAGTCAAACCGAGGGCCAGGAGCAGTGCCTCACCGTCGGGAACAACCGAGAAGGCTCGTCCCCTCCGAGCAAGCTGGCAGCATGCAATAGCTACCATGCACCAAGCTGTGCTTCGCGCACCTGTTGGCGGATTATGCCCAAGTACGGTCAGAAACGCAACCGCGATCGATGCGCCTCATTGCGGCTTATTACTCTAGCGCTTCTTCTTCCTGCTGGCTTTGCGTGGCTTGGGTTTGCGTTTCTCCTTTTTCTTTCGCTCTCCGGCTACCTGGGAATGTCGAGAATCCGGGGATTTGCCCGAACTTGACTTGGCGGTGGCACGGCGGGAGCTGCCGGCCGCGGATCGCGGGGAATGTGACGACATGGGAAATGCCGATGCCGGGCGGTCGCGTCGGGAATGGTTCAAAGGTGCGTCGGCCAGCACCAGGTCGAGCCGGCGTCGGTCCACATCGACGTGGGCCACCCGAACCTCGATGCGATCGCCGAGCCGGTGGCGGCGGCCCGAGCTCCGCCCGACCAGCGTATGGGTTCCTGCCTCCAGGTAGTAGTAGTCGTCCGCCAAGCTCGTCACGTGAATCAAGCCCTCGACGGGCAACTCCACCAGGCGGCAGAAAAAGCCGAAATCCTCGACCCCCACGACGATGGCATGGAATGTCTCGCCGATCCGGCCCTCCAGATGTGCCAGCAGCTTGATGCGAATCAAATCGCGCTCGGCGGCTTCGGCCCTGCGCTCGGTCCGGGTGCAGTGCTCGCCCAGCACGAACAGCTCGTCGACGTTGCTCCGCGGTTTCTTCCCTTCAAGCAACGCGGTCAACTGACGATGCACCTGGAGGTCGGGATAGCGCCTGATCGGCGAGGTGAAATGGCAATATTCGTCGCTGGCCAGGGCATAGTGTCCCTCATGTTCGGGGGTATAAACGGCCTGTTTCAGACTTCGCAAAAGGCCGAAATGGACCGCGTATTCCTCGGGTTTGCCCGCCGTCTCGCGGAGAATCCGCTGGAGCTCGAACCGGCTTTGCGGCAACTCCAGCGAGAGGCCCAGGCTGCGGACAAACTCGGCGAAGCTGTCGAGCTTGTACGGGTCGGGATCGGGGTGCACACGCCGCAAGAAGCCGGTGTGATGCTCGGTCAAGTAGGACGCGACCGCTTCATTGGCAGCCAGCATGAAATCCTCGATGACCTGGTGGCTCTGGTCATTCACGGCCAGATGAGCACCACTCACCTGGCCGTGGGTGCTCAGCTCGATCTCGATCTCGGGAAGATTCAGCTCCAGCGCACCTCGGGCAAATCTCCGCCGCCGCAAGATCATGGCCAGCTCGAGCATGGCAGCCACCATCCCTACAACCTCCGGGGCAACCCCCGAATGTGTTTTGTCGGGATCTCGCATCACGGCCATGGCCTCTTCGTAGGTGAAGCGATGATCGACCCGGATGGCCGAACGGGCAAACCGCCGTGACGTCAGGATGCCTTCCGCGTTGAATTCCAAGAACGCGCTGACGGTGTACCTCGTCCGGTGAGCCTGAAGGCTGGCGAGGCTATTAGAGATTACCTCCGGCAACATGGGGATCACGCGATCGGGCAGGTAGACGCTGGTGCCGCGCAGACGGGCCGAGCGATCCAGCTCGCTTGCCGGCTGCACGAAGTGGGAGACATCGGCGATGTGAACACCAAGGCTCCAGAATCCGTTGTCATCGCGCTGGAGCGAGATCGCGTCGTCGAAATCGCGCGCTGGCCGGGTCAATCGTGACAGTCAAGACGTCGCGCAGGTCGAGGCGTTCACCGACCTCGTCCTCCGAGAAGCGGCTCGCTTGCTGTCGTGCTTCGGCCAGAACGTCCTCGTCGAACGTGTCGGGAATGTTGAACGCCCGGATCACCGACAGAGTGTCGACCCCGGGGGCACCGCGCTGGCCCAGCAGCTCTGTGATGACGCCTTCACCCTCCTGGTAAGGAGTCGGATAACGAACCATCTCGAGAGCGACCTTGTCGCCGGCCTTCGCGCCCTTGGCGCCGGGGTCTCCCACGTAGATCGGGGCGTGAAATGTCGTGCCGTCGATCTTCACGTACCCGCAGGCCCCGTCCTCGAAATAGGTGCCCACGAACAGGCCCGAGGCGCGGGCGAGGATCTCCACAATCCGTCCCTGGATATTGGTCCCGGGCCGCCTGGGACGCTTGCTGATCTTGACCACGACCTCGTCGCCGCTGGAGGCATCGCCGGCAGCTTCCGGTGCAATGTAAATCTGCTCGGCCCCGGCCGTCGAGTTATGCGGCCGGACAAACCCGAATCCGCGGGCCGAGCGGCGAAAAAGCCCCACGATCGCATTCGAATGGTCCGGTCTGCGCAAGGTCTTGTCACGCGCCTGCTCGAGCTTCCCCTGCCTCATGAGCTCCTTGACCGCCTGGCGAAAATCCGAGTAGTCGTCGACACCTACCTCGAACCGCCGCGCCAGTTTCTTGAGAGTCAACGGCTTGTAGTCGGGCTCGGTCACAAGCTTCATGATGCGGGCTGCGTGGTCGGCCATCGAGCGGCACCTCTTCCTCGGACACTCTGATCAGGCAAAGCTTGATCATACGGAAAACGCGTTTGGCGTGGATACTGTGTCCGAGGAATCGGCCAAGCTCTCTCGCGATCGCCGAAAAGAGGGACGATCACACAGCAACCAGGCCACGGTCACGAGGACTGCTCCCAGCCCATGGAGCCATAACCCGAAGACCAGGCCTCGCGGATGAATCTCGAGCACCAATCGCCCCTGGCCGTCGGCCCTCGCGGTGAACGGCACCTTCAGCTCGGCGCAGCGGCGCCCGGGAAACGCGGGTTGGCCGTTGGACCACCACCACGAGCCCGGATTCTGGTTAATGTGAACCTCCTGCCCGGGGTCGACTTGAAAGACCAGGCGGTTCGGGCTCCAGAAAACGGGCTGGACCGGTCCGTTCTCCGTCCAGGCTTCCCCGCGATACGCCGCATCCTCGCGCGCAGCCGAAGCGTGGGTGCGTCGCGATAATAGCTAAGCATCGGCTCGTAGCCGCGGATCACGCCGTAGCCTCGCAGCGCGCAGGCGTAGCCCAGACCGTCCCGAACATTCACGATGTCGGAAACCGGCGGCCCCGGAAACAGCGACGCGCTGGGCCGTACACTGAAGGCTCGCGGCAATTGCTGGTGGCCGAAAAACACCAGGTCCGCGCCGATGATCACCACCAGAGAAGCGGCCGCGATCCGAACCGCCGGCCGGGGCGATGCCCGCCATCGGGCCAGCACGCTGCCGGCGGCGAATCCCAGGCCCAGAATTGCCAGAAAACGCCATCGCGTCACGACGTGCGCCGAGCCGAAAAACGGCCAGTCGGCAAGCCAGGAGCTTGGGTGGTACCATTGTATCGAGCCGAGGGCAAGCCAGAAGCAAACCAGCGTCAGCGTATGCCACCATCGCCAGCCAAAAAACAGGCTCAGCAGGGCGAGGCCGACGACGAGCGGTCCGACATAGCAGGTGAGCTCGCCAAACGTCGTCCCGAGCGCGGCGTTGAACTCGTCGGTCCAGTTTGGTGCCGGACGGTGGAGCAAGTAATGCAGCAGGGTGAGCGGCGTCTCATCCCAGAAAGTGACTCGCTCACGCTTGTCGTCCAGGAGCACGAGCAAGACAGTGCTCAACCTCCAGCCGCAGATCAACAAACAAGTGCCGACTGCTGCCACGGTATGGAGGATCAGTCTGCCGCGCCCTTCGCGCGGCTGCACCCGCACCGCGCGAGCCCAGATCATGGCCGTGAATGGAACTGCGTAGAGACTGATGTACTGGATTCCGTTCATCACCACGAAACCCATCCAGAAACCAAGTGAGAGCCCATCAGAGAACCGCCGGCCGATCCGGAATGCGAACAGGGCCAGCCAGGGAACACTGCAATAGCTCATCGCCAGGATATAGCCCAACGAGGTGTCCAGTAGCACTCCGCCGTTCAGTCCGTAGATGATCGCCGTGGCGGCCGCGCCCAGGGCTCGCGCAGCCAGAGCAAGGCCAGCCGGTAGGTTCCCTCGACGGCGAGCAGCAGACAGAGGATCGCGGCCAGCCGCAGACCGATCGATGTTCCCAGAGCGAGAACCAGCGGTGTCGCGATCGAGACTGCGCCGATTTGCGGCTCGGCGGCGAGCGGAAAGCCGCCGCGGGACCAGGGGTTCCACCACGGAAACTGACCCCAGATCAGGATGGTTCGCCGCAAGGCCTCGAACTTGTCGAGCACGAAATCCCAGTCCGAAAATCCCAGTCCGTCGGGATTCTTCATGATCGGGCTGACAAGCGAAAGAACCGCGATGCAGAGTGCCCAGGATAGCCAGCGGGCGTTCAGGGTAGGGGGATGGGCCTCGTCCTGATCGCGTTCGGAAGGCCACGTGTCCGACGGCTTCACGCGCCAGAGCCGCCACCACGCCAGGCCCAGAATTGAAAGCACCACCGTCTGGGCCATCACTTTGCGGACCAGGCTCGGGATTCTGAAAAAGAGCGCGACTGCCACGTCCATGGCAAGAGGCCAAAGAAAAACGGTCATCGCCGCCACGAACAGCAGAATCAAGGGCCGGTATGACCGGGGGTCAAACCAAACCCTCACGAAGCGGGACAGCCACAAGAGCTTTTTCCAATCTTCTCGGTTCAACATGTCGGCTTCAGGGTGCTCGCGCTCGATCAGTCGGGACGATGCGGTTCCGGGACGAGTTTTTGATGGAATCCCGCGGGGACAGCCTGCGGCGCTCCGGCTGGTTGGGTCTGCGTCTACCGTGCTCGAAGCTACCCTACGGCAAACCCGTCGAAAAGTCCGCAGGCTCGCCACTACGACGTCGACGATCATTTCCGGCTTGGTTTCGCAGACCGGCCGAGCCACCGCAGGATCTGCGGTTCCGGCGAATAAACGAGCAGAGACGACGAAGATCTGTTAATCTCAGAACGATCAGATCACTTCACGAAGGACAAGTCGTCGCTCGGAAGTCTTCTCAGGAACAAAAGTTATGTTCGCGTTCGACGAAGAGCGCCCGGCATTGCCCGGGCGCAGGTTGCCTCCCCGGCGCGGTCCCAAGGCAGCGATGGTCGCCGGTGGCTTGCTGCTTTTAGGGTTGGGGCTCGCGGTTGCCATTTACAATGCATGCAAGATCGACGTGGGCACTGGCCAGGAGGTTGTGCTCATCCGCCGCGAAGGGCTCGAACTCGAGCCCGACATGGAGCTGGCCCCGCCCCCCAAGGACGGGCGCACCTACTACAAGGGCGTGCAGGCTGGAGGCCCCAACAATGGGGTCCTGACGGAAGGGCGTTATTTCTACAACCCCTATTACTGGTCGTGGGAGATCACTCCGCAGTTCGTGGTCCCCGGCGACAGGATCGGCATCCGCATCGCTCTCAGCGGAGACGACCTGCCCGCAGGCCAGATTCTTGCGGATCCGGGTCAGAAGGGCATCCTCCGCGAAGTGCTCAAACCGGGACGGTATCCGTACAACCCCTATGCGGAGTCGATCGAGCTCCATGACCCGGTAACCATCCCCGCGGGTTTCCGCGGCGTTGTGACCCGGCTTGCCGGATCTCTGCCGAAGAACCCCAATGTTTTCCTGGTCGAGGAAGGCGAGCGCGGAGTCCAGACGAAAACGCTCGAGCCGGGCACTTATTATCTCAACCCCTACGAGACGCGGGTCAGCATGGTCGATTGCCGTTCCCGGCGGTTCAACCTCGGGCAAGACGGCGAGATGAATTTCCTCTCGGCCGATGGATTTCCGATCACGCTCGACGGCGTGGTCGAGTTCCGGGTCTCGCCCAACAAGGTCGCCGAGATGTTCGTCAAGTACAACGAGGACGCCAATGGCGATGCGATCGATGAGGAGATCATCGCCAAGATCATCACCCCGGAGAGCCGCTCGCTCTGCCGCGTGGGCGGATCCAAGCTTTCGGGAGGCCAGTTCATCAGCGGCGAGTCCCGCGAAAAATTTCAGACCGACCTGGTCAAGAGCCTGACCCAGAACTGTCAAAAGCAAGGGATCGAAATCCTGGCGGTGGCGATCACATCGATCAAGCCACCCGACGACATCGCCCAGCCGGTGCAGCAACGAGAAGTCGCCAAACAGAAGCTCGCCCAGTTTCGCCGCGAGAAGCTGCAGCAGGTTTCGGAGGCGAAGTTGAAGGTGGAAGTCGTGCTGGCCGAGCAGAAGAAGCACGTGGTGGAGGCCGGGCAGGAGGTCGTCGAGAAGACCACCAAGGCCGAGCAGGAACAGCAAGTCGCCGTCACGCTTTCGGAGCAGAAACTGAAGGTCGCGCAGACCGAGTTCGAGGCCGCCAAGGACAAGGCGTCGGCCATACTCGCCAAGGCCCAGGCCGAAGCCGCGGTCATCAAGTTTGATAACGCCGCCGAGGCGTCCGGGCTGGCCGCTCAGGTCTCTGCCTTCGATGGCGACGGTGCGACAATGGCCAGGAATCTCCTCCTGGGCAAGCTCGCTCCTTCGTTCCGGACGATCCTGGGCAACTCGGAAGGCCCGCTCATGGACCTCTTCAGCGAGTTCACCAGGCGGTCCGACAGGTCGCATTCACAGCCGTCGACCAGTCCGTCTCCGCGCTCCGGAGGCAGTCATACATCGACAACCACATCCCGTTCCACCGAGACGACCGCGGCAAGCAAACCGGGCCAATCGCCCACGCGGTCCGATCATCTGCCGGTGGCCGCTTCGGAGGAGAAAACGCCGTGAATCCGTTTCGTTCGCTTTCCCTGAGCCGCATCGCATCGGCCGCGCTGATCGCAGTGATTCTTGTCCAGATCGCGTACTTCGGAATCTGGCAGTGGACCTTCTGCCGCATCGAAGTTCCCGCGGGGTCGAGCTTGCTGGTTCGCTACAAGGGCCCGTGGCCGTTTGGTAACCGTCCCCAGGCGCCCGAGGGCACACTCGTGCAAACCGATGCCGCCGGCCGCCCGCTTCAGGTCGGCATCCTCGAGGTCATGCCCGGCAGCGGTCGTCATTTCTACTCGCCCCTGGAGTACGAGACCCAGATCGTCAAGGACGAGGTCGTTCCGCCGGGCAAGGTCGGCGTCGTGGTGTCCAAGATCGGCAAGCCGCTGCCTGAAGGAACTTACCTGGTTGACGAGAAGGGATATCGCGGCATCCTCCGCAAGGTTCTTACCCCCGGGCGCTACCGCATCAACAAGTACGGCTTTGACGTCAAGATCGTCGATGTGGATGCCTGCGCCGAGACCAATACCAAGGTCAAGCGCAAGGCCGAGGACCCGACCCTGATCCCTCCCGGCTACGTCGGTGTCGTCACCAACAAGGCCAGCGACCCGCGCACCCGGGAAGACCGGGGCATCCAGAAGCAAGTGCTCCAGCCCGGAATCTACTTCCTCAACCCCGAGGAAAAGCGGATCAATATCGTCAGCATCGGTTATTCCGAGGCCAGCCTGACGGTCGAAGCCCAGGAGCCCGGAACGGGTCGGTCCACGCAGCCTGAGGCCGCCCGGAATACCTTCGCCGGCGACCGGCTGGGAACGGGTACTGCCGACGACCCGATTTACACACCGGGCAAGGGTATCGAGTTCCCGTCCAACGACGGCTTCCCCGTCCACATGGACTACACGGCAATCTGGGGAATTCTTCCCGAGCAGGCGCCGAGATTGTCCGCCAGTTCGGCACGCTCAAGGATGTCGAGCAGAAGGTGATCATGCCGCAGATCGAGTCGATCTGCAGACTCCATGGCTCGCGCCGGGCGCCGTCGATCTGCTCGTGGGAGAGACCCGCGAAGAATTCCAGAACGAGACCTCCGCCGAACTTGAGCGGGTGTTGACGGCCAAGAACCTGTCGCTCCTGTTCGGACTGACCAGGCACATCTACGTGCCCAAGGCCGTCCGCGAGCCGATCCAGAAGTCCAAGATCGCCGACGAGCTGACCAAGACCCGCGACCAGGAGCAGTTGACCGCCAAGGCCCAGGCCGATCTGACCGAGGCCAAGGCCAAGGTCGTCTTCGAGGAGAAGCGAACCCAGGCGGAAACCAAGAAGATGGTGGCCCAGGTGTCGGCGGAAGGCGAGAAAAAGGCCAAGGAAATCGAGGCCACGACCGAAAAGCTCACGGCCGAGATCGACGCCAAGACCGCCACCATCGAAGCCCAGACGACCCGGCTGCTCGGCGAGGCCAAGGCCAGTTCGGTCAAGCTGTCCAAGGAAGCCAAAGCCCAGCGCTTTCAGCTTCTGGTCAAGGCGCTCGGCAGTGCCGACGCTTACGAGCGTTACATCTTCGCCGAGGGGCTCCCGGCCGACCTTCGCGTGGGTATCTTCTACGCCGGCCCGGGCACTCTCTGGACCGACCTGAAAGGATTCGAGCAAACCATGCTGGGCAAGCTTGTTTCCGATGCGCAGTCGAAAGACTTGGCCATCCCGAAGCCGTCTTCGGTCGCGGCCAGAGAGGACAAGAAAGAGTAGATTTGTCAACTTCAAGGACGAGGTGGCAAAGCACCGTGGTCGAGCCATCGATTTCCGCGCAGACTCCCATGTCCATGATGCCCACGACGAACGGGGCACACTCGGTTTGCGTGATCTTCAACCCGGTGGCGGGCCGAAGGAGAGCCCGCCAACGGCTTGAGGCGATGGCTCCGACCTGGCGTTCCAAGGTCGAGCTCTGGCCCACGGAACGCCCTGGCCATGCCGTGGAACTGGGGCGCTGCGCCTCCGAACGCGGTTTCGAAATCATCGCCGCGGCGGGCGGCGATGGAACGGTTCACGAAGTCGCCAACGGCGTGCTCCAGTCCGGACGGACCGACGTCTGCTTTGCCGTACTCCCACTCGGATCGGCCGATGATTACGCGTACTCTTTGAGTCAGGATCTCGAGAGTGCACGCGTTGATACGACGCATGCGCGACACGTGGACGTTGGCGTGATCCGGACCGATCAGGGTGTTGAGCGGTACTTCGTTTGCTGCCTGGGTCTCGGTTTCGGTCCTTGCGTGACCGTCGAATCCCGGCGTGTTCGCTGGCTGCAAGGGCAGCTCCTCTACGGCTTCGCCGCCCTCCGCGCAATCTGGAATCATTGGGGCCACCTCGATCTGACCGCGACGCTGGACGGTCAGCCACTCGCTGCGGATCGCACCCTGATGATCAGCGTGATGCTGGGCCGTCGCGAAGGCGGCTTCGTGATGGCTCCTCAAGCGCGGCTGGACGATGGCTGCTTTGATCTTCTGCATGTCGGAGAGCTGACTCGCTGGGAAGCCCTTCGTCTCATCCCCAGCCTCAGCTCGTCCGGGCCTCCGCGCGACCATCCCAAGCTCGGCTTCCACCAGGGCCGCCGGCTCGTGGTTGAATCCCAGCAACCCCTGGTCATCCACACCGACGGCGAGATCCTTGCCCGCAAGGAAGACCGGATCCACCGGGTCGAAGTAGATCTCCTGCCGCTGCGGCTGCTTGTACGGCTCGGCCTGGATGGGATCGGATCGTGAGGCCTTTGGGACGCTGCGGCCCGGTGGATGGCCCCTTTGGCCCCTCTCGGGGCAAAGAGGACATGGACCCGAATTGATTCTTTTCACTCGAAGAATCGTCCGACCTTGACCTGGAAGTCACCGAGCACGTCGGGAATGCTCAATTCCTCGTCCGATCCGAGCACGCGCGTCGCTCCGTCGGCCCGGTACAGATGAGCGAGACGGCGTTGGTCGTCCAGCACGATGACGATGGTCGTCCCTGCGTCAAGGTACTCCGCCACCTTCGCGAGCACTTTTGGCCAGCGGTCGCTCGGCGAGAGGACTTCGACAATCAGGTCGGGCGGGGTGTCGAGATAGTGATCAGGCAGTGGTCCTTTGGGAACGCGGGCGAAACTGTAAAATGAAATGTCAGCCCCTCGCACCGTGTCGGGACCTCTTTCGGTGATGACACCCGTGTCATTGCTGAGCACGCGACCCAAATCTCGATGTTCCGCACGATCGCCGAGGATCCGGCCCACTCGGTTGCAGATCTCACTGTGACGGGGTTTGGGCATCGGCATCGGCACGACCTTCCCCCGAACCAGTTCCTCGGGATAACCCGGGTCGGGCCTCTGAGCGAATTCTTCCGCGGTCAGCAAGGCGGGCGCGGTGAACGATGCTGTTGACAAGGCAATTCCTCAGTCCTGGCTCTCTACCAATTATCGCATTTCCACGCTCTTGAGCCAAGCAAACCCTAAGAGTCAAACCTTCGTTCGGCCTGCGATCGAGGAAACTCAATTTCTACGACATGGTCCGAAAATCTCGTAGGGTGAATAAGCGCAGCACAACCCACCACACGCAAAACCATGACACTCGGTGAGTTGCGCTGTGCTTACCCATCCTACCTCGACGTGCGGGCGTAGTTTTGGGACGAGCCCTTTTCTACTCCCTGTCGATCATGCAAACCTCCGCCATTGCACCGATTTCTCAGAGATCTCAGGAAAAGGAGGGAACTGTCTTCCCGTTGCATTCATTCGTCGCGTCGTCCGGTCTCGCCGCCTCGGGCCTGCTTGTGTAGAATCATTTCGTGCTGGCGACGGGCAGCCGGCATCTGGCTCTTTGATCGGAGTATCGTTCCATAATTTCGGCGTACACACAGCGATGAGCGACCTCCGCCTCCAGCGCACGCCTGACCCGCTCGCGTTACTCGCCGGTGGTGGCGAGATGGGCGAGCGCACGCGCGTGTTTGACTGGTCGAAGACGCCTCTTGGTCCAATCGCCGACTGGCCTCAGAGCCTCAAGACCGTCGTGCGGACGATGCTTGATTCCCGCTACGCCATGTGGCTGGGCTGGGGGCCGGAATTCACATTCTTCTATAATGACGCCTACGCCCGGATGACCCTGGGCCCCAAGCATCCCTGGGCGCTGGGCCGGTCGGCTCGCGAGGTCTGGTCAGAGATCTGGAGCGATATCGGTCCCCGAGCCGAGTCGGTGATGCAGACCGGTCAGGCAACCTGGGACGAGGGCCTGCTCCTGTTCCTGGAACGTCGGGGCTTTCCCGAAGAAACGTACCACACGTTCTCGTACAGCCCTCTTCCGGACGATGAAGGCCGCGTCGGCGGAATGCTCTGCGTGGTCACGGAGGACACGGAGCGGACCATCGGCGAGCGCCGGCTCCGGACGCTCCGTGAGCTCGCTGCCCGGACCAACGATGTGGCAAAATCCGCGCAGCATGCGTGTCAGACCGCCGCGCGCACGTTGGCTGCGTATCCTCACGATCTACCGTTCGTACTACTTTACCTGTTGAGCGACGACGGCCAACATGCCCGGCTCGTCGGCCGGACGGGATTGGAGCCGGACCAGGCGGCTTGCCCGCCCGAGGCTCTATTGAACCAGGCGCCCTGGCCGTTCTGTCAGGTCGTCGAGCTGGGTGAGCCGGCGGTGATCGATGACGTGCGCCAGCGCTTCGGGGCCTTCAGCGCGGGTGCCTGGCCAGAGCTGATCACGCGGGCCGTCGTTCTGCCGATGGCGAAGCCGGGACAGTCCCGGCCGGCTGGCTTCATCGTCGCGGGCATCAGCCCCCGGCTGGCCTACAACGACGATTACAAGGGGTTTTTGGAGCTTCTTGCCGGTCACATCGCCACGGCCGTCGGCAACGCCCGGGCTTACGAGGAAGAGCGGCGGCGTGCCGAGGCGCTGGCGGAGCTCGACCGCGCCAAGACGGCCTTTTTCTCCAACGTCAGCCACGAGTTCCGCACACCGCTGACACTCATACTCGGCCCGGTGGCGGACGCTCTGGCCGGCATGGACGGGGAGCTGCCGCCGGCTCAGCGCGAACGCCTGGATGTCGCTCACCGGAACGCTCTTCGGCTCCAGCGGCTGGTCAACACTCTCCTCGACTTCTCGCGCATCGAGGCGGGACGCGTCCGGGCATCGTTTGAGCCGATCGATGTCGCGGCGTACACCGCCGAACTTGCCAGCGTCTTCCGTTCGGCCTGCGAAAAGGCCGGCCTGCGATTGGTGGTGGACTGCCCGCCTCTCTCCGAGCCGGTTTATCTCGATCGGGAGATGTGGGAAAAGATCGTCCTCAACCTGCTCTCCAACGCGTTCAAGTTCACGTTTGAGGGTGAGATCGTCGTCTCCGTCCACCAGGATGAGCAGTCGGCGATACTGCGCCTGCAGGACACCGGCGTGGGCATTCCCGCCGACGACATGCCTCGACTATTCGAGCGCTTCCACCGGGTTGAAAGTGCCCGGGGGCGAACCCATGAAGGGAGCGGAATCGGCCTCGCACTGGTTCAAGAACTGGTGAAACTCCACGGTGGTTCAATCACCGCCGAGAGCGAGCTCGGCAGTGGGACGATGTTCATCGTCTCGATTCCTCTCGGGACGGACCATCTGCCACGCGAACTGATCGGGCACAAGCACGGTCTTCCATCGGCCAGCACCCGGGTCAGCCCTTACTTCGAAGAGGCGATGCGCTGGCTTCCCGGCCTCGATGGCGAACACGAAACTGTCTCTGAACTGCCCATTGATCAAGACGTCGCGGCCTTATCCCCTCCCAGATCCCGGCCGGCGGATGACAATCGACCTCACGTGCTGATCGCTGACGACAACGCCGACATGCGGCAGTACCTCGTGCGGTTGCTGGCCAACCACTATTTTGTGGAAGCCGTGCCTGACGGAGCCGCAGCGCTGGACGCGGTGGGCCGGCAGGTTCCGAACCTGATCCTGACCGACGTGATGATGCCCCAGCTTGATGGCTTCGGACTCCTGCACGCGCTTCGTGCCGATCCCCGCACAGCCAGTGTGCCGGTGATCATGCTGTCGGCACGCGCCGGCGAGGAAAGCCGGCTGGAGGGGATTGAGGCCGGTGCCGACGACTACCTTGTGAAACCATTCAGTGCTCGCGAATTGACGGCCCGCGTGTCCTCGCTCTTGCAGATCACCCGGCTGCGGCGTGAATCCGAGCAGGCCATCCGCCGCAGCGAGGAGCGATTCCGCGTGCTCTTCGAGACGATGAGCGAAGGGTTCACGATCGACGAGGTCATTCTTGATGACTCCCGCCGCGCCTTCGACTTGCGCTATCTTGAAGTCAACCCGGCCTTCGAGCGCCACACGGGGATCAAACGCTCGGAGATCGTGGGACGAACCACGCTCGAACTGTTTCCAGATGCGGAATCTTACTGGTTCGAGCGTTATGGCAACGTCGTCAGCACCGGGGTTCCCGACCACTTCCAGGCGAGGTTCGGCCCCCTGGATCGCTGGTTTGAAGTGAGTGTTTACCGTACCGCACCAGATCAGATCGCCACGGTCTTTTTCGACATCACGGAAAGGAAGCGTGCCGAAGAGGCCCTGCGTGAGGCGGACCGGCGGAAGGATGAATTTCTGGCCACCCTGGCGCACGAACTGCGAAATCCGCTGGCCCCGATCCGCAACGGACTGGAGCTCATCCGGCTCGTCAACGGCGATCGGCAATCGGTCGAGCAGGCGCGCACGATGATGGACCGCCAGCTTCAACAGATGGTGCATCTGGTGGAGGATCTGCTCGACCTCAGCCGGATCAGCAGCGGCAAGATCGTGCTCCGCAAGGAGCAGGTCGAACTGGCCAGGGTCGTTCAACACGCGGTCGAGACCAGCCTGCCGACCATCGAACAGGCAGGCCATAACCTGGAGATCGCCTTGCCGCCCGGCCCGATCTTCGTGCTCGCCGACACCACGCGGCTTTGTCAGGTGTTTGCCAACCTGCTCAACAACGCCGCCAAGTACACCGAGCGTGGCGGACAGATCCGGCTGACGGTGCGAATGCAAGGGGACGAGGCGCTGGTTTCCGTGCAGGACAACGGAATCGGCATTCCGGGCCACATGCTTTCACAAGTCTTTGATATGTTCACCCAGATCGACCGGAACCTTGAACGGTCTCAAGGCGGGCTGGGCATCGGCCTCTCGATTGTCAAGCGGCTGGTCGAGATGCACGAAGGCCGCATCGAAGTGCGGAGCGAAGGCCAGGACAAAGGAAGCGAGTTCCTGGTCCGCCTGCCGATAAGCCGGGGCCCTGTCGCGCATCAAGGTCCCGATCAGGGCTGGGCGGTTCGTTCGGCCACATGTCATCGGATCCTGGTTGTGGATGACAACGAGGATGCGGCGACAAGCCTGGCGAAGCTGCTGGAACTCATGGGCAACCAGACTCAGATTGCCAGTTCCGGGATGCAAGCGTTGGAGCTGCTTACCGGGTTCAAGGCGGACCTGGTCCTGCTCGATATCGGGATGCCGGGCCTCAATGGCTATGACACCGCCCGCCGCATCCGCGAGCAGTCCTCGAGCAAGGAAATGGTCCTGGTGGCGCTCACGGGATGGGGCCAGGATGACGACCGGCGGAAGTCGCGTGAAGCAGGATTTGACCATCACCTGACGAAGCCGGCGAACCTCGCGCAACTCGAGAAACTTCTCGCCGATGTCGAGTCGATTCGTAGTTGACGCAAGGGTACCAGTACCAGCTTTCCCATCTGGCATCATCACACGTCGGCTTCGAGAAACGAGAGGATCGAGAGCAAGGCACGTCGTACTGAATCTCAGCCGACCCGAAAACCTGCGATTCTCATGACGCCTCATCACACGGCTTCGTTCGGCCCAGAGTTAGCCCCAATACCATTGAATGAGCCGTAAAGCCCTGATAGGTCGAGACTTAATTCACCCTCTCCCCTTGCGGGAGAGGGCAGGGAGAGGGGTGATTGATTCGGCCACAGCCCGTGAACCTAGCCATCGGTGGTGCCTCGTCCCCCTCTCCCCAACCCTCTCCCGCAAGGGGAGAGGGAGCCAGAAATGCCACCATCATCGCGACTTGTGGCTCATTCAACGGTATTGGGGTTAGACCACTGGCGCGAATCGGCACCGGCCGCGCGTGCGACACTGGCGTGCCATAGCAGTCCGGGAATGATGGGACGTCGCAGGTAGCCGGCGGCGACATCAGGCCGCCACGTTGTCGAGCTGGTACTCGCGGGCGGCGATGGCGACGGCGCGGGGGTCGGCCTGAGAGTGGTCTTCGGCGTAGGCGATGAGCAAGGCGAGATCGGCCAGATGGTTCAGGCGGCGGGGCAGTCCGTCGGCGGCGTGATGGATGGCGGCAAGGGCTTCGGCGGTGAACAGGGGAGACGTGGCTCCGGCCGCGGCCAGTCGGCCCAGTACATAGGCCGAGGACTCGGATTCCGTGAACGGGGCAAGCAGGCAACGGGCGGTGAGCCGGTCGGCCAGGCCCGGAGGCAGTTGCATGAGGAGGTCGGCGGTACCGACCAGCAGGAGCGCCAGGTCGGGCGGGCCGGTGGAGGCGAAATTGAGCAAGAGCCGGAGTGTCTCGAATGCGGCGGGATCCTGGATCGCCTGCGCATCGTCCACGATCAAGAGGGGATGCTGGCCGCTACTGACCGCGGCGGCAAGCTGGTCGCGCAACCGCCGGAACGCGACGGCTGTCGTCGGAGTATCCGTGAATGGCCCGCCGAATTCCTCGGCCAGCAGGGTCAAGAGTTCGGCCCCGGGCAGCGCGGGAAAGGTGAGATGGGCGGTCGGTACACCCAGGTCCGCGGCCAGCCGGCGTGCGATCAGCGTCTTGCCCGAGCCGGCAGGACCGAACAGGACGACGGGACCGTAGCCATGTTGAAGTCCGTAACGCAGCCGGCGCAGGGTTGCATCGCGACCGGGCAGACCGACGTACGCCGCCGGATTGACCGTCTCACTGAAAGGCCGATAGCTCAGGCCGAAATGGTCTTCGTACACACCGTCTCCACGGTTTTCCCAGGGGCAATTCGTGCCTCTTACACGAATGTCTCGGCCAGTCCGAGCAAGGGAATGCCGCCGCCGTCGAGCACCTCGCGCGCCCGCAACAGCGAGCGTTCGCCGGTCATGCTGCGGTTGTGCACCAGAACCGCGGCGTCCACCGAACGGTGCAGCACCGCGGCGCTCAGGCCGGTGAAAATGGGACTGCCATCAACCAGCACCAGGTCGAACTCGCGGCGGAGCCTGGCCATCGTGCACGCCCAGCCCGGGCTTGCCAGAAACTCCCTCGGGCTGGCCGCCGCGAGCCGCAGCGGCAAGATCCAGAGGTGGTCGTCGGGGGCATGGACCAGCGCATCCGCCAGCGCATGTCCTTCGGTGACCACATCGTCGAGACCGTACCGAGGTTGCAAGCCGAGCGTGTGCGAGAGCATCGGCCCGGTCAGGTCGGCGTCCACGAGGACGGTCCGACCAGGCCGCCGGGCCAGGGCACGCGCAAGGGTCAGCACCAGGGTCGTACGGCCTTCGGCCCGGTGGCAGCTTGTGAATAGCAGGACCTTGAGATTCTGGCGATCGCGCGACTCGATCAGGCGATCGGCCATCCGTTCAAACCGCTGGCCCCATTCACGCTCGAGGACCAGAACGATCCCGGGCCACTGTAGTTCCTGGATCGGCTCGGGCTCGAAAGAGGGAGAAGCCAGCGCAGGCTCGCCGTGGTCGTGCCAGGTCACCGCGCGGCCGCCGGTCGAGGCTGTCCGGGCGGGTCGAGCCTCGTTGCCCGGATCCGGCGAGCTCGCCTCCTGGTCCGGCAGCCGGCTGGCCCAGTGCGGCGAAGGAGGTACTCCTTGAGGAGCGCTACTCGAACCCCGCTGAGCGTAGGCACGACTCAGAGCATCGTCAACTTCCCTCATGGACCGGCTCCTCGTGGTGGTCGTCTGGCAGAAGATAGCCCGGAAACACGACCGGCGTTTCCTTGTCGGCATCGACGGCCGTTCCAGCGGGCTCAATCGAGAGCAGGACCGAAGTATGGGAAGCCGCGGTTGCGGGGTCGAGGCCCCATGCCGCGGAGCCCTTTTCCGGCCGATCCGCAGTCTGCCCCGACGGCTGGACTGGCAGAGAGAGCAGGGGGCTGACCGGGTGTCGCATGAGCCGCGTGTCGGACCAGTGGTTCCAGGCCAGCAAAACCGGCAACACGGTAAAGGCCGCATAAGCCGCGATCCGGACAGGACGTCTCAGCCGGCGTCTGGGCCGATGCCCTCCTGGCCGTCGCCGAGGCGTCATTGCGATCTTGCCGAAGGCTGTCGTCGGGGCCTTGGTGACTGGTCTGACGTGGGGAACCAGGATCAACACCGGCGCGGGGTTCAGCAAGCTCGACTCAGGCGGTATCGACGGGGCCGACCTGAGCGGAGGCATCGTCGGGAGAGTCTCGGTTTGACTCATGGCTGCATCCCCCACGTGACTTCGATTCTCAAGTTGCGAATGGAGCAAGATCCCGGCTGGCCGTTTCATGACCCGCGTCGCAAGGACGGTGACAGGTCTCGCTTGGGTCTCGAACCTCTCGGGTTTAATGATCGTCCAGCGCACCAGGCAAACTTGAACAGCCGTGACGAAAATAACGAAACCGGAAAGATGACAGGGTACGTACCGCGTCCAGGCATGGCGCGATCGCGAGATTGCACAGGATCGCGACGACCGAGAGCTTATGGACCACCCGCACGACCCGAACAGTCGCGGTCTCGGGACCGAGCCCGAGGCACGGCTGGACAATCGAGCCAGAACGGCGCGAGGCGTAACGAACAAGAACGCCCGATTCCGCCGCGGTGCAAGCCGGCGACGGAATCGGGCGAGGGAGGCAGTACGTTGGGAGAATGGGCAAGGCGGATGAGGATCAAGCGTTCGGAGCAGCAACTGGAGGGCAGACGGAAGTCAGGCTCAACGACCGAAGATTCGGCTGAAGAAACCTCGGCGCATCGACCCGCCCGAGTTGCCCGACGCGAACATGGTTTGCGACGGGGCAAGGCGGCTGCCTTCATACTCCTGCACCGAGCGGAACCGCGGAGGAGCCGACGCGAATCGGCCCGAGCCGCCACCGTTGGCCATGTCGAGGGCCCGGACATTGACCTCGGTCACGTAGGGGTTGTGGCCCTGCCATCGCGACTCGACGAGCTCGAGGATATTGAGCGGGGCAAAGAGGGCCTCGCCGCCAACCGAAACCCAGTCGGCCGCGACGGGGTTGGTCTCATCGACCTTACCGTCAAGGCCATAGACCAGGTTGTACTCATAGAGGATGACCCGATCTTTATCGTCCTGACCGTTGAGCATCGAGCCCGAATTGGTGTGCAGTTCGAGCTTGATATTGACGGCACGCGGGCCGCGATTGGGGATCGCCTTGTACTCGGCGATGTACTTGTAGATGCCCTGGTTCCAGACCTCGCTGATCGTGCCGCGGGGCGGGAAGGCTCGCATGTTCCCGAGCAGCGCCTTCTTCTCACCGCGAATATGGGTCTCGAACATGGCGTGCACGCGGGGAGCTTTCCAGTCGCACTCATCCGGACCGGGTTTTGGAGGCCCCGGAGGGATGTCGGTGGCATAATCGCCAATACGGTGGTTGAGGTGGTTCTCGCCGAGCTCGGCCCAGAGCGCCTTCAGCTCATCCTTGGTCATTCCGCTTCCCGGCGCCGGCACCGGCTCGTTCAGCAGGATCGAGGCGACAGCTCCGCCCAGGCAGTGGCCCGGCCAGCGGGTGATTTCCTTGTTCTGGCTGTTGACCGCCTCCCAGTAGCGTGCCGAAGTATTGAAGATCTGGTCGTACTTGAGCAGGGGACAGGGAGTCTGGAAGATGGTGACCTCACCGCCTTTCTCCTTGTTGGGGCCAGTCCAGGTGAGATCATCATAGAGGTTGGGGAACCAGGTTGCGTCATCGCCGGTGGGAGGCAGCGTCTCGAGCAGGCCGTTGGGCCCGGCTCGGACGATGTCTTCGCCCGGCGGAATGTAACTGCCAGGGACGCGGATCAGCTCGTCATCGCCGTGCAGCATGGAATATTCGGTGTCCACGCGCCCGTTGCCACCAGCCCAGGGTTCATGGAGCGAGTCGGCCTTCGTCGGCCAGTAATAGAAGTTCCAGGGCTTCTTGACGCTCTGCGCGACCTGAACGAACTTGGTCTCGACGGTGTAGGGTTTGTGGGAGCCCACCACCTTGAAAGTGAACCACCCCTGCTGATCCAGGCCGATCTCCCCGCCGTTGGTGCGCTCCAGCCCGTTCGGTCCCTTCAGCTCGGCGACCTTGCCATCGCTGGTCTTGACGGTGAGTTCGCCGCCAAATCGAGTCGGGACATACACGCCGAAATGGTGATCACCAGATTGATGATCCAGTGCACCACCCAGGGGTATCGTCGTGACTCGATCCGCGGCCTGCGCGGCGACGGTTACCCCGAGGACGGCGATGAGCGCCCAGGTCAGTGAGCCACCCAGCCGGATGCCAATACGCATGCTGCCTCCCAATACCGGTGTTGAGTTAAACACGCCGATTGCTCTTGATTCTCAAGTATCTTCAGGAACGCCCGTGTTCCCCATACTCGCTGAGAATCTCCATCCTATGGGATCGACGTCGCTTCCTCAAATACCCCATCAAGGTTCGGCTTCGAATGGGCCTGTGATGGATAGCAATTGCCGAAGTAAGGGAGCCTATTCTGTTAAAACTCGTCATAGTCCCTAGAGTTCCTCAGACCGGCAACTTCTCGATTTTCTCAAGTTCAGTAATCGGACCGGAGACAGATGCCGATAACCAGCAATGGCCACCCCTGGGGTGGAGAGCGAGAGTCGGCCAAGATGACCGGCTTGAGGCTTCCGCCACCGAACCGAGGCCTTCGTGAATTGTCCCACTTGCGGACAGGGGACATGGTTCCTTGCCCGACCACGCACACGTCGGGCAAGTGGACGACGACAGGGGCGGTGGTGTTGGCGATCGGACGTGGTCCAGCATCGGCCGTGCCGACCCATCAGGGGATTGTCAGCTTACCGACTCGATCGAGACGTCGACCGACAACCTCACTCTTCACAGAGGACATCGCGATGACCAGTGCGGTTCTAGTACTTGCCATGAGCCTTACAGGACAAAGCCCTCAGGCTTATCCTGCGGCCCAGGCTCCGGCGAAGGTTGCCCCGGCTCCCCAGGCTCCGGCCAAAGTTGCCCCGGCTCCCCAGGCCCCGTCCAAGATTGCCCCGGCTCCTCAGGCGCCCTCGAAGATTGCCCCGGCTCCTCAGGCGCCCTCGAAGATTGCCCCGGCTCCCTACGCCCCGTCGAAGGTTGCCCCGGCTCCCTACGCCCCGTCGAAGGTTGCCCCGGCTCCCTCACGCCCCGTCGAAGATTGCCCCGGCTCCTCACGCCCCGTCGAAGGTTGCCCCGGCTCCCTCAGGCCCCGTCGAAGATTGCCCCGGCTCCTCAGGCGGCTGCTCCCTACGCCCCGTCGAAGATTGCCCCGGCTCCTCAGGCGGCTGCTCCCTATGCTCCGTCGAAGATTGCCCCGGCTCCCTACGCTCCGTCGAAGGTTGCCCCGGCTCCTCAGGCGGCTGCTCCTTACGCTCCGTCAAAAGTAGCCCCGGCTCCTCAGGCGGCTGCTCCCTATGCTCCGTCCAAGATTGCCCCGGCTCCTCAGGCCCCGGCCAAGATTGCTCCGGCTCCTCAGGCTCCGGCCAAGGTTGCCCCGGCTCCTCAGGCTCCGGCCAAGGTCGCCCCGGCTCCTCAGGCCCCGGCCAAGGTCGCCCCGGCTCCTCAGTCGGCCGCGCCCTTTGCTCCGGCCAAAGCCGTTCCTCAGTCCTGAACTAGTCATTCAGCGCGAGTCGAGCTTGGTCTTTCGCGACGATCTCGCGAGACCAAGCTCAATTCGTTTTGACGACCGATTCGTAGCGGCGTGTCTCTCACGGGACACGTCGCTTTTTCGTTTGTAGGCGCCGCGCGCTTACTGGGCCGCAGAGTTGCGGCTGCACCAATCCTCGTACTCGATCTGAAGTTGCTCCGTGGACTTCAGAATGGGACCGGTCAGAGGAATGAGCCCGTGCGACCGCGCCACGGACTGATAATTCACGATACTTCGTCCGCCCACGAAAACGGGAACCCCCTGGATTCCTTTGAGTTCCTGAAACCGCTTCTTGATGTTGCGAGACAGCACGAACGAGAGCGCCACGGCAGAAGGCCGCAAGCTTTTTACAGCCAGCGCGTACTCGCCGACCGGCAGGTCGACGCCGAGATTATGAACTCTCCAACCCCGCAGTTCCATGACGAGGTTGAAGATCAGTACCCCCCCTTCGTGGCGATCACCCTGGACGGTCCCGACGATTACACTATGCGACGGCTGAGTATTCGCATCCCGTGCCGTCGCGATCAATGTGACAAGTTTCTGTCTCAGGAAGACGGTGACCAGTCGCTCCTCGAAGACCGAGTAGCTCTTGCGAAACCAGCCCTCGCCGGCTTCGATCAGCGCAGGATGAATCACCTGATTCACCAGGCCAAGCGAGTCAAACTTGCTGGCAAAACTGGCAAACTCGCGTTCCGCCTCTGCGCTTTCTCCGGCGAGCAGACGGTGAACGAGCTTGGTTCGAACCGCCTCATCGACGGCACCATTGGGTGGCACCGAGGGTTCGGACTGTTCAGGTTCCTCAGTACGAAGACGAGCGATGAGCTCGCCGATCGGCTGCCGACCCGCGCGATTCTGATCCGAAAGGCGGCAGAGTAGCTGCACCTGAGTCCGGTCGTAACGACGGTGACCGGAGGCAGATCGTTGGGGAACAGGGAATCCGTAACGGCGCTCCCAGACCCGCAAGGTATGGCAACTGATTCCCGTCAGCTTGGATACCGCCGCGATGGAGTAACGCGGTTGAGACTCGGAGGGCATCGGACTTCCCTGCTCAGGGTCCGATTTCGATTCGGGCTCGGGGTCTGGGAGAAAGGGACTATCCTCTTGGGGATGAGCGAAAGCGTCCATGGTCTTGTATCCCCCCGATGGACCGTCGAACGGCGACAGCGCCAGTGGGACACTCGCACCTAACTCTCCACTCACTATAAACCTTGCGCGAAGCGTTTCCAAGGAGCCTGTGGGAATGTCCCAGGAATGAGGGAAGACATCTCCGAGCGCCTGACTCGTCCCCTGGTGTTTCCGCTTGTCATCAATTCGCTGAAAGCTCTGAAACGGACCTAGGCTTTGCATAGAGACCGGCAGGGCACTCAGACTTCTGTGTCATCCTGGTCCTCGAGTCGTCCTGCCATGTTGCCGTGCCCGCTCGAACCATCGTCGAATCAGGCGCGGACGAACACATCGAAACAAAGTCAGGGAGTTTCCCAATGTTCGCATTTACGCGCAAGTCTAACTTGACGTCGTCCAATTCGATGCGGAAACGGTCGACTTGCCCGCTCCTGGAAAATCTCGAAGACCGTGTTCTGCTCTACAGCGCCTACGGCGGCACCTTCGTTTATGGCAGCCGCATCACCTTCAGTTTCATGCCGGATGGCACAAGTGTCGGCGGCACCCCGAGCGCCCTCTATCAGACGCTCAACGCCAAGTTCTCCCAGGCCACATGGCAGCTTCAATTCCAGAAGGCTGCCGCGGTCTGGCAGGCCGTGGCCAACATCAACCTCAGCCAGGTCTCCGACAACGGCAGCCCGGAAGCGACCAACGGCAATCAGCAGGACGACCCGCGGTTCGGCGACATCCGGATCGGCATGATCAACCTCGGCTCCGGCGTGCTGGCCGAAACGCTACTGCCTCCACCGTTCAACGGCGGCACCGACGCCGGCGACATGTTCCTCAACTCCGCTGCGAGCTGGCAGATCAACACGACCTTCGATCTCGAGACCGTGGCGATCCACGAGTTCGGCCATGCTCTCGGGCTGGGCGAGTCCCAGATCTCGACCGCCTGCATGTACGCCTACTACAACGGCCTCAAGCAGACGCTGACCACCGACGACGTTGCCGGCATCCAGTCGGTCTGGGGCGCACCGCAGCCCGACCAGTTCAACAGTAATGGACTGAGCAACGGCAGCTACGCAAGCCCAGCCAATATTACCTCATATATCGGGAGCAACGGCCAGATAGCGATTCCCAGCCTGCGGATTACTAGTGGAACCCAGACGGAGTGGTTCTCGGTTACAGTCCCAGCGTCAACGACGGGCACGATGGTCGTCACCGAACAGTCAACAAACCTCAGCATGCTGAGCCCATCGTTCGTTCTGTACAGGTATGTCTCAGGCTTACCACTTCCAGTCGGCTCCGTGAGTTCCGCGAGTTATGGAGCGACTGTTAGCTACTCGGTCGCGGGATTGCAGGCCGGACAGACCTACTTGATCCGAGCCGGAGGGAACGCAGCCGGCGACTTGACCGGAGGATTCGGCCTGGAAGTCAACTTCGGTTCGGTAACTCAACCGCCCATTGCTCCTCCCAATACCGTGGTTGCTCAGCAGCCCGATCAGGGAAGTGGTACCGGCGCTATGCTGCAATACCCCACGAGTCCTGTAGCGATCACGATTGGTAACCTGTGCGAGCGGGGCTTTGTGGAAGCAACAGACGCGATAGCGTTCAATAATAACTTCGTTGCAGCCGTTCAGAGCTCATTGGCGAACTCCAGCGGCATCGCCGCGATCCTTGGGGTTACACCGCTCTACGCGGGTACCCCCGCTCAGACTGATGGGTGGATAGCAACGCTATCGTCTGTTCTCACCACCGTGGGGCAGGCGAACCCATTGAGTTCGGGCACGTTCCTTTCAACGCTCCAGGCCATCGACGAGGCCCTCCTGGGCTGGAACGACAGTAGCAACTAGTCCCTGTTCACAAAAAGAAGCGCGACGTGTTGATAGCTCAACAGCCAATCGCTATCAGGGCGAAAAGCTGTCGAGCTTGCTGGATGCAAGATGGCTTTTGACCTAGCGTTTCAAGGGCAAGTCGCGCTTCAATCACTCGTCACAATCGGTTCCCTGGTGCTGCCATGAGTTGCCTTCTTCGACAACAGCGAACCATGACCGGACGCCGACCGAAACTCGAGTCGCTGGAGACTAGGCATCTCCTTTCGTTCGGGTCCGTGATGCCTCCAGGTATGGCATACTCGATTCCGGGAGCCTCTGTCGCTATTTGCCCTGCTTCGTCCATGATCCCGACCGATGCTTCTCCAGCTAGCCCCGCCGAAGCCGTCACAACGACAGATCCAGCTAACGGAGCCTCCCTGTCCCTGACCCAATCGCCCAGCACGCTGACCATCACCTTTAACTCTCTAAGCATCTCTTTGCCGATCGACTTGTTGTTTTCTCTTGGTGATATTCAACTGGAACAGGTGAACCAGGATGGCTCAACATCGAATCTCTTCGATTCCAACAGTTACCCCAGCGTCAGTTTCCCTACCTTCAATCAATTGAGTATTCCGTTGAGCCAGCCACTGGGACTCGGCGAATACCGTATAGTATTGGTGGGTAATACAGGGTCTCTTCTTTCCCCCATCCTCAGCAACTCCCTACTGGATCCAGGCAATGCCCTCTGGGATCCCACCGTCGATCAGACCCTTGCTGATTTCACCATACTTTCGCCCCCAGTGGCATCGAGCTTGAGTACGGCAACCCCGCTGGGGACGATCGGCACCCAGATGCAAAGCACCGCGGGCTCGCTTGATCTCTCCACACTGGAAAACGTGAATCTTTACCAGATCACACTGGCTCCCGGACACTTCTGGCGGCTGGGAGTGCAGCTCGAGGCCCAGCAGATTGGGAGCCCCTTGCAAGGCGCCTTGACGCTCTTCGACAGTAACGGGAAAGAGCTGAAGACCAGCAATTCCGGAACCGGAGGTCCTGACTCCCCGGCCGATCCCTATCTCTTCAGTGGCCTGACTCCTGGCATCTATTACATCGGCGTCTCCGGTGCGGATAATCTGGGAGAACAGCCTGGCGGTTACGACCCGAGAGGTTCCGGCACCTTCGGCACGTCTGGGTTGCAGCAGGCTGGAGGCAATTACACGCTGGACCTGTTCGCGGACCCGGCCGATACGCCAGTTCGGGTTCTTGGCGCCCAGCTCCAGTGGGGCGATTCGCTCGGGACGAGTCCGACCGGACTTGTTCTGGATTTCTCGGGGTCGCTCGACATCACCAGCCTGATGAACGCCGGGAACAACTCTTCGGCCTTCTGGGTGGTCGACCAGTCGGGTCGTACCTGGGCCGTGACAGCAACGAGCTACAACGAAAGCCAGGCACGTCTTAACCTTGCCTTTAACCAGCCTCTGCCGCCTGGCCAGTACACGCTCTACGATTCACCGTCCCATGGTTTGAAGGACCTTGCAGGTTGGTCACCGGTCGCGCCGGGATTGCCGGCAGGAGTCCTTGCAAGCTGGACCGTTTCGACCAGTACTCCAGCGGTGGTTCCCGGCTACCTCGGTACTCTCTGGCCATCGCTACAGAACGGAGTCGCGGATTCTGAGACGATCGTTCTGGGACAGGTTATCACAAGCCAGGTGTTCGTGCCTGTCGAGGGTTTATACGCACTTCAGACATCTGTTTCACAGGGAGCGATGACCGTCGAGAGGGCGGGACCGGACGGATTGGTCGTCGTCGATCCGGGAAGCCAGGGCACGTCGGACAGTCTGTTCCATCTCGTACCCGGAACCTACACGTTCACCTTCCGGACCCTCGAAATACCAGAGGTTCTGGTGAGCTGGAAGCTCGCGCTCGTCTCATTTGATCACGAGATCCCGATTGACAATGGTGTCGGCCAGAGTGTGGCCCTGGGCTTGCGGCTGGTCAGCCCGACCGCGTCTCCAATCTCGACTCAGTCACCGGATAATAACCCATCGGTTTCCCCCTCCACAACTTCGGCCACGCTGACGTCCACGACTGTTCCCCCGGCCTCGATGGGCCTGCCCGCGTTCTCTTTCGGCGTTTCACCGCTTCCAGGAAGCTTCTTCGTGACGGACAATTCGGGGCTGCTCGGCGGGCCGTCGACCGGGGGAGAACCGTCAGGAATCATGGGGGCGACGCTCTCGTCTGGTATGAATTCCGCGGTCGCTGGCGCCTGGGGCTCGCGGGCCGGGAATGCGGTCCGGTGGTATGGAACAGGTGACGGGAGTGAATTCACGCAGTCCGGTCAGGACACTCCCTTTCCCGCCGTACCCGCCACTACGTCCGACCTTACCGGCAGACAGTCCGAGTCGTCGTTGTCATCAGCCGGGGATGCTCTCGCCCTGATCAAGTCGGATCGCATCGTGGATCTGGCGGGGCGGCTCGGCCGGTGGTTCGGGGTCAAGGTGCCCGAGGAACCAACAACTTCAGGGATTGCATCGACAGTGCCGAGCTTGCTCGCCTGGAATGCAGGGATACCCGCGACGGACACCGAGGATGTGTCCAGCGAGACGGGAACGGAACGGATGGTCGATGCGGACATCGGCATGCCGACCGGACTGATTCTCGTCGCGGCAGCCACCTATCGGTTGCGTCAGCTTGCAGGACGATGGTGGCGGCGCAGCCGGGGCCAGGTCAGGCCCCCATCGCGGGCGGGGTCAAGGCCGCCATGGCGCATGCCCCATAAATTCCAAGGCAATCCCGTGGGTGCAAGCCGGTTCAGTGTCTCTCAGGGCCGCTGAATCAACATCGGGGCCGCTGTTCCGAGAGTCATACTCTAGCCGGAAGGCAGCTTGGCCCCAGGCCGATCCCTGTCCCGGTCGTGCTCGACCGGCTGGTAGGCCTCCTCGGCGGTCAGGATCATGGCCGCCACCTCGACAAGCTTGCGATTGCGCTCGCTGGCAAGGCGCTGAAGACGGCGGAAAGCCTCATTCTCCTCCAACCCCGCTCGCTTCATCAGCAGACCCTTGGCTTTCTCGATGAGCTTTCGGTCCTCGAGCGCCTGACGCAAGTCGGCTGCCTCCTGGCGAAGCGCCTGGAACTGCTCGAACCGGCGGGTCGCGATGGCGATCGCCGGTTCCAGGTCGGCCTGCTTGATGGGCTTGACCAGGAATGCCAGGATATGGTCTTCCTCGGCACGCTGCACCAGTTCCTGATCATGATAGGCCGAAACCAGGATGACCGGGATCGGAGAATCTTTATAGATCTGGCAGGCCGCGTCGATGCCGTCCATGTCAGGCATCTTGATGTCGGTAATGACAAGATCCGGCGCTCTGTGCGGCATTTTTCCACGAGCTCGCGTCCAGTGCTTGCGACAGCCACCACAACATGTCCAAAACAGGGCAGGATGGCTTGCAGGTAGTCCCGCATGTCAAGTTCGTCGTCGGCCACGACAATGCGGAGGTGACGGCTCATGATCTAGCGTCCTTGTTGCCTGGGCAAGTTCAGGATGATCTCGGCCCCCAGTGCCGTGCTCTCGCCAACGTCAACATGGCCGCCATGGGCCTCGATGATTCGCTTGACGATCGCCATACCTAAGCCGGTTCCACGAGTCTTGGTAGTATAAAACGATTGGAAGATCTTGTCTTGCTGCTCCTGGTTCAGGCCAGGCCCATTATCTTGGATGGCGATGCGAACCGCCGCACGGCCATCGACCACGGCAGGTGCCGCTGTGATCGCGATCTCGACGTCGTCGTCACGCGACGACAGCGCGTTATCAAGAATGTTGCGGAACACCTGCTCGATACGAAACGGGTCGACCTGGCAAGTCAGATTCGAGCCGCGATGATCCTCGTGAAGCACAGCACGCTTGGCTTCTCGGAGTGGCTCCAGATGAGTCCACGCCCGCCGCCAGATCTCCGCGAGGTCGCAATCTCGGAGGACGAGCTTGATCGGCGCGGCGTATTCACGAACGTCCTCGTAAAGCCGATGCAGATCGTCCTGGGCTTGCTGGACCCTGTTGATCAATCCTCGTGTATCCGGACGGTCCAACAGCTTCAGCGTCAGCATCTCAAGGCAAGCTTGCGACCGCTGTAACGCGTTGCGGCTTTCATGAGCCAGCCCTGCGCACATCTGACCGATCGCGGCCAGGCGTTCCGCATTCAGAGCGCGATCTTGCGCCGTCTTGAGCTCGGTGATGTCGTGGTCCACGATCAGCAGGGCCGCCGAGCCATCGTAATCGGGCAAACAGCGGACATTGCCCAGCATGACACGCGTGCTGCCGTCGCGGCAGCGAATCCGGCTCTCGATAGCACTCTGAGGAGTACCCTCCAGGGCCGCACGCTGACTGGCAAGAAGCTGCGGCCGATCGGACTCGGGAACCAGCAGCTCCAGAAAACTCTGGCCATGGATTTCGCTTGCCGAGTAGCCGGTCAACTGTTCGGCGAACGGACTGAAGTAAAGGATCGCGGAATCGGGCGGGCGGAGCATGGCGATCAAACACTCCGCCGCCTCGACCAGGTTGCGGAAAAGCGAATCGCTCCGAATCCGGGCCAGCGCCAGCCGGCGTTGCTCCACTAGCCGTTCGGTCCGGATGCGTAGTGAATCGGGATTGATTGGCTTGAGGATATAGTCTGCCGCGCCCAGGCGAAGCGCTTCGATGGCACCGTCAAGGTCCGAGTACGCCGTGACGATCATCACGGCCGAGTCTGGCGCTCGTTTGCGCAGCTCCGGCAGGAAGTCGAGCGCATTGCCGTCGGGCAATCGCCGGTCCAGGATCATGACCGCGATTTCTGCCAGCGAGGCTCGCCCCAGCACCTCGCCGATCGAGCTGGCGGTTTCGACAATATGGTGGTCAAGCTCCAGAATGTCGCGCAAGTTGGCCCGAGCGTCGGAGTCGTCCTCGATGACCAGGATTCGTTCCGTCGACTGAGCGGATCTCATCGGGCGATGCACCTGCGCGGAGAGTCGGATCGGGGCACACGCATGGAGCTCCCTCGGCATACTCATTCTAGCAGGTTTCAAAAGGAAAGCCGCACCGGGCTGGTGCGCAGGGCCAGAACAGAGAGTCGATGCGTCGAGCCTTGATTTGACTGCAAACCTCGGGCAGGATGGGACCATCCACCGGCAGCGGCAACTGATCCCGACAGGAGTGCCACGATGAGCAAAGAAGTGACTGCGTCTGTGAACCCTTATGAATTCAATTCCGATCAGTCAAAGTTGATCGGCGGACTGGGCCGATCGATGCGGATCGTGGGCCTGGTAGGACTGGCCTGGGCCGTGGTAGGCATCATCTCGATGGCGATCCTGGCCTGGAAAACCGGAGTTCTGTACTTTGATCTCAATCCGGTGCTGGCGTTCTTCATCGGTATCTGGGCACTGTCCGGAGGGACGTCGTTCCTGAGCGCCGCCACAACCCAGGGCAACGACATTGGCTACCTGATGGAAGCTCTGGGAAAGCTGCGGAACATCTTCAGTCTGATCGCCGTCTTGATCGTAGCCGCACTGATCATCACTCTCGCCGTGATGGCCTACGTGATGATCTTCCATCCGTCGGGTGCCCACCTGGTCCTCAACGGGCATGGCATCGCCTGACTCAGGGCGCGAAGGCTGCCACGAGCACGGTCACGCCCAATGGCAGCCTTTTGAAGTCGATCACACACCGGGCCTCTTGCGGTCACGCCCGCCAGGGCCGCTCGCGGAGCTTCGTGCGCTTCAGAGCCTTGACGACGATCTCGACGTCGGCGGCAAGCTGGAAGTCGAACATGCCAGCGATGACGAAGTCGGCGCCGTGCTGGAAAGCATGGTTGATGCCGACCTGCGCGGGAATCGCGCCCGCGGCCATCACCTTGAAGGCGACCCAGGGCCTGGCCACCGTCTTCATGAAGGCGATGGTGCGGTCCGGGTGGAGATCGAAAATGTTGTCGTGGTAACGGTCGTGATCATTGCTCGCCCCGTTGTACCAGCACCACTCCTCGCGCTTGTCGGCGGGTGTCGCCGACCAGTAATTGTCAGGGTGGAATGTCTTGACATAATAGTCAGGATTCAGCCCGTGCTTCTCGCTGGCCATCGGCGTCTCCAGCGAATGGCTGCCGATACCGGCCGGAACGCCGGCCGCCTTCATCAGGTCCAGAGTCCGGCCCACGAAATCGATCTTGCCGGCCATCACCTGGCGGTCTGTCCGCTCACCATGGGTGTAGAGCGTTTCAACGCCCTTATCGACGAGCTCGCGCACCTGAGCCTTGACCTTCTCGGGCTCGGACTGGTCCATGTCCACGCAAACCATCATCTGGATCTTCCCGCCCCGCTCCTTGCGGTACCGGGCCACGATATCGACCGACCCTGGCGCAACCTGGATCATGTTCACGCCAGACTGTTCAGCCAGTTCAAAAGTTTCAAAGATTCTGCTGTCGGTGTTGTATTCACGCAGCAGCCGCGAGACGTAAAGCAGGTCTCGGCTGTGCGCGTAGCCGCCAATCAGATTGCCCCCCATCAGCAGCCGGCTGACCGAGAGGCTGCCGATCTTGCCGCAGGGTAGAGTCTCTCCCTGATAAGGAAGCCGGTGGGGCTCCGCCGGTTGGTCCTTCTGATCGAGGGCAGCCTGGAGACTCTTCTCCTCGAGGCTGAGCAGGGCACCTGCGCCCGCTGTTCCCAGCATCGCCGAACTTAGAAAATGACGCCGACCTGTTCGTTCCGCCATGGTACGATCCTTTGACCAGAGAAAGTCGACGCTGGCGCGTCGACGCGGGCCAAGGTGGGAGCCCACTTATCTGGAGTATGCTCCTCCCGGGTCGCCAGAGCAAGTCGAAAGCAATCGAAAACAAAAATCCGACAAACGTCGATCTGCCGCACCCGACAATCCGTCGTTTTCCCAGCCGGGTTGGAGTTCCGGTCCGTCAGCGCGAGTGCTTCACCGGATTTGTCCTGTATCGACAGTACTGGCGGCAGGTGGCGAGAATGAGGTGAAACCGGAGTCGGCACGAACTCGTTCTCACGTTCGAGTAGCCCCGACGGGAGGCGTCATGAACGCTCGATCGTGGTGGAGAAGCGTGCCGCTGATTCTGCTACTCGCCGCCAGCGGCTGCGAGTCGGCCCCACTGATTCAAGTCGACACTCGGATACACAGCGACGGCTCTTGCGATCGAACGATCTGGCAACCCCGAGACAAGCTGCTCCCCGAGGACGCGCTCAAGCCGGCGTGGAATGCCCGCTGGAAGTCGATCAAGCAGTCCGCGGTTCCACCGGAACTGGCCAACCAAGCCCAGAACGGGCAAGCGAACGACGAACATCATTACTTTTCCGCGCACGGCTGGTTCCGAAGTCCAGCCGAAATTCCGACGCATTTCCGTAACTCCTTTTCCCAGGGCGGTCAGGCCGCGGCCAGTGAGCTCGTGCGGTCCTACGAATGCAAGGACTACGGGTTCGTGCGCGAGCACTGCTGGCGGGAAACCCTCACCAACATCGTGACCCGCGACAGCTTTCTCAAGGCTCGCGATGAGTTCCTGGATAGCGCCTTGCCGAAGGCAATCCTGGGCATCGAGCAAGTTTATGGAAAGTCCTTCGATGTGGCAGGCCTGACGCGGTATCTCCGCACCGACGGTAGACAGTTCCTCGAACAATCGGCGCTGGTGTTCTACGAAACCATGGCCCGGCACATGACAAACGAGGAAAAGCCTCTCCCCTACGCGGAGCTAGCACGCCAGTTTGGGCTCGACCTGTTCGATCCGGCGGGGAATCTCGTCACCGGCGAAGAGTTCCAGGCTCGGTTGATGTCGTTCCTGCGTCACCGGGTCTCCCTCGGTGTCAGGCATCGCGATGGCAGCCGTTTGACAGACGCCGAGATCCGGTCCCTGCTCGATCAGAACGGAAACTCGCCGTATTCGGCGCCTGGAGTGAGTTCTGGAAAGAGCACGAGAAAGAATTCGAGACCCATCTCTTACCCCGCCTGGTTCAAATGACGGGGTTCTACAACGCCCCGTTCGGAGCGGCCGACAATCCCGGCTTCGCGTTCGATCTTCACCTGCCGGGACAGATTATCGAGTGCAACGGAATCATCGAAGGGCCCGATCACGCGCGCTGGAGGTTCACCGGCGACCGATCGTTTCCCGATGGCTACACCATGCAAGCGCGGAGTATCGAGATTGATTTCGAGCGGCAGAAGAAAGTCCTCGGTCATTCCGCGATCACCGAGATCGAGCAAGCCGAGTCGTACATCGAACTCCTGGACCAGGACGCTCCAGTGCTCGAGTTGATCCGCAAAGTCCACTCAACCGACGGCTTGAAACCGCTGCTCAACGGTCAGCCGCGGTCCGCGGAACAGCAAAGAAGATTACAACAGGTCAAAGCGTTGCTCGGGCTGACCTCTCCTCGACCGTGATTGCCCCGAAATCGTCCGCGGCATCGATCCAGTAAAGCTCAGCGGGGGACTCGATCGGTAGGACGGTCGTCCGGCAGCGATCCGATGACGTCGCCGATGCAACCGGCTCAAAAAACCGTGTCCCGGAACGATCGGCTGAGCAGTGAACGACAATATTGCAGAAAAAAACCGCCTTTCTTTTCTGAGTCGCTTTCCGTTGTGACAACCTAGAAATAGGGAGATCAAAGAAGTTGACAGCTTCAGCCTGATCGATGCCCGCGCTGATCGGGTCCCTCGGCCCATGTCGCTGCTGCATGGGGACGGGCAACCTGGCCTTTCTTGGAGAATCGTGGAATGAGCCGCTTCGAAGCCGTGACGGTCTGCTTCAATTATGCTGATTTCCTTGATCATGTCGTGCCGGCAAATTTGCCCCATTTTGATGACTGGGTCGTGGTGACATGCCGCGGCGATGAGCACACGCTTCAGGTCTGTGAGCGACACGGTATCCGCACGGTCTTCTGCCCCTACTTCCACAAAAACGCCTCGCCGTTCAACAAGGCCCTCGGGATCAATCTCGGGCTGTCCCATCTCAAGTGCACGGACTGGATGATCCACATTGACGCCGACACCGTGCTACCCGGAAACTTCCGAAAGCTCGTGGAGAATGCCGAACTCAGGAAAGATGCGATCTACGGAATCGATAGGGTTAACTGTCCCTCGTGGAGTGAGTGGCAGCGCTATCCAAACGACTTCCAATCCCAACCAAAAACACTACCTCATCCAGCCGCCGGGCGGCTGGCGTGTCGGCAGCCGGCTCAGCCACTTCGACTACGGCGGATATGTGCCGATCGGCTTTTTCCAGATGTGGAACCGGGCGTCAACGATCACCCGCTACCCGACCACGCAGGATGCCGGAGCCGAGCACACGGACGTACTGCACGGACTACAATGGCCGCGTCCCGACCGGATCCTGATCCCGGAAATCATTGCTGTCCATCTTGAATCCGAACCATGCGCAATGGGGGCCAACTGGAAAGGCCGGATCACCAAGCAGTTTGGCCCCGAATCGAGGACAGCTTCCGCGACGTCCGTCGCCACCGCGCCTCGAACCGTGGCCGAGCGATCGCCCGACTTTCTGTCCGCCGGGCACGAGTATGCTCACGGAAAATGAGCAATCACCGCAGCAAGCCCATCTGGTCCTGGACCGCAAAGGCGTTCGGAGCCGGGCCGGGTCTCAGTAGGCGTCCGCCGAGACGATCTCGCCGGACGCCCGAGTGGCCAGCGCACGCCAGGGAACCGGGTTGATGGACGACTTGAGGAAGTGAACCGAGCCGTCGGCGAAGAGCATATTCGCCCCCCCGGGGTGCCGGCTCCAGTAATCCTCGACATGGGCCTCGGGGTTGTTGATCGTCCGGTTCCCGTCCTCCAGTCCGCACGGCCCCATGATCTGAGTCCAGCACTCCTCCGGTGATGGGTTGAACAGGTCGGTTCCCCCTTCGACGAGAGAGGTCTTACCCAGCCAGCCGTTGATGGAGCGTGCCACCCAGGTGACATAACTCAAGTTGTGACTTCGCTCTCCGACAATGATCGTGTTGCTGAGCCCGTCGGTGACGGCAGCAACTTTGGTCGCACTATTCCGGTAGAAGATCCCGGCGTGCTGACCCAGTGGGCCAAGGCCGTTATTGTTGATCGCATCTTTGGCTCCAGACTGGGCACAGATCTCACCGATGCCCCACATTCCCACATAATTGCCGCGGGACAGCGTGTCCACGATGTGCGTGCCGCTATAACTGCTCGGGTTGGCCGGATCGGGCGGATCATCGAAGACCGGCACGACCGAGGGCCCAGCATCCGAGGGGCAAAGGTAGACGCTGAGTGCGGTCAGGCTGCACGTGTCGTTGGCCGCGTAAGCCACGGAGAGATTGTAATTGATGGAGTTATACAGGGGTTGTTGCTCCAGGAAAGGAAGAATCATACTTCCCCATGCCCAGCCCGTCCCAAGATCGACCCCGTTTTGCGTTTCCTGGTCGGAGTTGCAGGGATCAAGGACAGTCAGGTTGATGGAGCTGACGTAACCCGGTGGGAAGCTCCCTATCGACTGCTCATAATTGTGAAGGGCCAGGCCAATCTGTTTCAGGTTATTCACGCACTGCGACCGCCGCGCCGCCTCGCGGGCCGACTGCACAGCCGGCAACAGCAGTGCGATCAGAACGCTGATGATGGCGATAACAACAAGCAACTCGATGAGCGTGAAAGCTCTCCAGGTCTTGAATTCCGAGGCTCGCATGGGGCTCGCTCCTTATCGGATTATGATATCGAGGATTCTCGAAGAATGAATAGAATTTATTGATCGGCGGCTTCCGTCGCGAACGGCGTCACGGTGACGCTGAGGCGAATGGACCCTGATTCGTATGGCAAGACCCGGATCGCCGCGCGATGCGCTGGCTTCACATCCGTTGAGTTCGGCGGCTCAACCGCTGACCGGACCACACTGATCGAGCGTGCTCACACTCGAACTCGACGGCGCGACTGACGCAGCTCGCCGGTCAGTGCCGCAGCATGCGGGTACGTGAACACCCGCGCCGAGCTTCATGGATACGTCTTCCTGGCAGCTTCCTACTGGAAAGCACAAGAACCCGACCGTGATCCGATTTATCCGCGGAGATCGCGATCAGAGACGGCTGTGGAACTAGCTTGGCTCAAACCGGATGGCTCAGACGAAGGGTGGGGCGCGGGGGCAGGATGGCCGGGCAACGGCAAGGGGGGACGAGAGTTGCGGTTCGTCCACGGGTCGAATACGCACAATCTCGATCGTGGGTACGTCATCGGGATCGGCGATGAGCTGTCCTTGAGCGTGGAAATGACAGATCGGGCAATCGTGAACCACGGCGTTTTCTCGATCGCCCTGTCCGGGCGCCGTCTGGCGGTCCGAAGCCAAACCCGTGGAACGATGCCCAAATCCGGGAACCGCGTGCAAAGCCGGGCCGCTCAAGGTGGTGACACCATAGAGTGCCAGGATTGCGACCAGCAAAAACTCGTTGATTCGTGGACGGATCACAGTCAACTGGTCCCGAAGCAAGAGTCGAGCGGAGGCTCCACGCCGGTCCCGTTACAACGAACTCCTCAACTCCGTTCGAATTTAAAGTGTGAACAGGTTGCTCCTGCTTTGTCAATACGGTGACGAGCAGTCTGGCATCGTGGTCACCGTTTTCTTGCTGCTCCCGCCTTGACCGATCTGGAGGAAAGTCGTAGATTCCGCGATCGCCCAAGGAAGGGCTGAACTGAACGCACGCACCATTGCATGGGGCGAGCGAGCCGGCCCTATTCGCAAAGCCGTGCTCGAATTCCTATCTGCCTGGCTCCAGCCGTGCGGTTCCCGTTCTCAAGGAGGAGGTTCCACATGTCGTCCCAAGACCGTAGGTCCGCCGGACGTCGTCGCGCCTGGGGGCGCGGACCGATCATATTGAAGTTCGAGTCGCTGGAGAGACGGGAGCTTTTATCAACGGCCAGAACACCGCTCCCGAATCTCGTCGGCACATCGTTTGTAGCGTCCCCGAATGCCGACTGGAATCAACCAATCACCGTGAAAGGCACGGTGACCAATCAAGGCTCGGCCACGGCGACCAGCTCGTTCGAGGTGGCGATTTACGCGTCTCACGCCGTGACGGTCGGTCCTTATTCGGTATTGCTGGGCGACGTGACCATCCCCGCCGGACTGGCGGCCGGACAGTCGTCGTCCTTCACCACCACGGTGAAACTCCCGACCTCGCCTTTGCCGGGAATGAGTCCCAACGGCCTCCTTCACATTAACATGGTGATCGATCCTCAGCACGTGGTTTCCGAGAGTAACTACCGTAACCAGTCTGGCCTGGGACCTGGGTACGACGAGTCCGCCGTCCAGATCACTCCCGAGCAACCGGCGAACCTCGTGAACACTGCCATCGGAGTGTATCCATCGGCCCCTCAATGGGGCAGCTCGATGACTGTCACCGCCCAGGTGAGCAACGAAGCCTATGGTGTTGCCCCCGCGACGCAGGAAGCGATTGTGCTGACACCTACAGGTGTGACGCCTGGCACCGGGCAGGATGTGGTGATCGGAACAATTTCTGTGCCATCAATCCCGGCCTGGTCGAATGTCAATGTCGAAAAGGCTATCACCTTACCGGTAACGCCTCCGTCGTTGCTCGCCAACGACAGCCAGTTTCTCCTGTGGGTCGAACCCGACGCCAACTACGTGACAAACCCGGTTTATCCCCACTCGCCCGTTGCCCAGCAAGGAGTTGATGAGCAAACCGTGAGCATCACGGTTCCGGCTGGAACGACGCCCCCCGCGCTGGCGCTCTACCGGACCTTGCGGCTGGTGCCGTGACGACATCCGCTGCGACGCTGTACTGGGGTCACAGCTTCACGGCGAAGGCCGTCATCCAGAACTTGGGCAGCATCAATCCCGGACCGTTCACGGTTCGGTTCGTACTTGTCGGCGCCAATGGCGACCTCACCCATGGCATTTTCCTGGGAGACACGACGGTGGCGGGTCTGGCGCCCGGCGGTGCCGCGGTGGTGACTCAGAACGACACTCTGCCCCTCCGCTTGCCCGCCAGCGTTCAGCTTAGCAGTCTGGGGGCTGGTCGTATCATCGCGATCGCCGACCCGGGAAACCTCCTCAACGAGACATTCAAGAACAATAACACCGCGGAATCCGGACCGGTGGTCCTTAAGGTCATGGGAACTGATGGATCAAGCTACGTGCCGAACTTGCCCTACCCGGCACAACTTCTCCCGGTCAGGCCACCGGTCATCTCGGCTAAAGCTCGCAAGCCGATCATCGTGAAGGCAAACACGGGAAGCAGGTTTCTCTACAGGCGACCAGCGCCGAAGCCGAGCAGCCTGGTCCACTCTCTGACCGTTCTGCCATCCCGGGTTAACAACATTATCAAGAGTCTGGTCTGACGGAGCCGGACCCGGGCCCGGTAACGGCCGGATTGGTGACCGCGGATGCACTGCCGACCACTGTTCTGGCCGCACTTTCGGTAGATACCTCCGGGTCGGCCAGTCGCAGGTATGGTTCAACGAGCCTCCTACTTTTCGGATCATGATCAACCCACACAATCCAAGCACTTTCCAGGAAATCGGAAGGGTTTCGGATCGCATTCGGGGAAACTTGAGACAAAATTGGAAATAACTGGGCGGTTTATTGAAGGACGGCAAGATCGTGGCTATGCTTTGCGAAACTGGTCTGACCCGTCACGGTAAGATGAGTAAGCAAACGAGGCCGGATTGACCCCAGTATCGTTAAGGATTGACCAACCCCCCGAAGCGGCGACAAGGGAGGTTTCTTAGGATGACCAACGACCGGCTGAATGCTCCTCTATCTCCGACTTTGTCCACGACCAGCTTCCTGGTTGAAACCCGGTTCATACCGCGGCAGTACGAGCCGAACTACGCGTATCCGCTGCTCGTTCTCTTCCATGCCCGCGGGGGAGATGAGGACCAACTGGTGCGCGCCATGCCCGCATTAAGCTGGAGAAACTACGTCGGACTTGGTTTGCGCGGACCGGAACCGGTAGTCAAACGAGATCAGCTTGCTGGTTTCGGCTGGGGCCGTGATTTCGAGCTTCATGACCGTAGCGGTCTGCGATCGAGGGCGCGACGATCCGATGCCGAGACGGTCCATCGTGCCTTCTTTGATCCCGAACCCGATGATCTTGACCGGCTTGAGGATGGCATCTTCACGGCAATCCGCAAAACCCGTAGCTTGCTTCACATCCATTCAGAACGGATCTTCCTTGTCGGCTGCGGAGAAGGTGCCGCCGTCGCTTACCGCTTCGGCCTGAGTTATCCCGATCGGTTTGCCGGCGTGGTCGCGGTCAACGGCTGGCTGCCCTCTGGTTTTCGACCGCTGGGGCGAATGAAGGCGTGCCGTGAGCTTCCTCTTCTGGTTGTTCATGGAGCCTGGAACTCCAAACATCCACTCGCGAATGTCCGTCGGGAAGTGGCCGCTCTGCGTGCCGGTGGTCTGAGGGTGGCCTTTCAGTCTTATCCCACGACGCATCGCCTGAACAGCCAGATGCTTGGAGACGTTGACACCTGGCTGATGAACCACTGCACGGCGCAAACCTCTCTTTGAGATTCAGAGTTCTCCTCCCGCCAGCCTGCGAATGAACATTTCATTTTGATTGCTGCCGCCGTGGCATCCGTCGCGTATGATGGTCTGACGTGACCTGGTCGCGGCGCGGGCGATGTTTCTCCACGCCGGGCCCGGCCACGCATCTGTTCTCGGCGGGTTCGCATCGCGCCGCGGTTGCGTTCAGAGTGGTCGAGGGAATCAGCATGGACGACGCGTTCGCCTGTCCTGATTGCGGCACATTCGTCCAGATCAAAGGGCTCGCACCGGGACGACAGGTTCGTTGCGGATTCTGCCATCGGCTCCTGGAAGTGCCGTATTTCCCCAGGGTCGCCGAGACAGGCTGGAAGCGCCGTCGTTTTCAGCGCCCGTGGTGGGTTGCCTGGGCCTGGTCGATGCTGGGGCTGCTCGGCCTCTTGATTGCGGTGATCGCCGCGGCCCAGTTCGTTGGCCGGCATGAACGCGATCGCCTCGCCCGATCGATCGATCAGCTTATCGACGCCGCACAGGTACACGAGAAAGCCGGCAACGCGGACCAGGCGGTCGTTGACCTGGATACCGCGATCCAGCTTTGTCCCCAGACTTCAGCCGAGCAAAGTGAACGGATTCTTGATCTACGATCGCGTCGCCAGAATGTTGCCAGGCGGGGTGCTCAGGAGGTTCTGGAACGGCTGGGACAAGATCCAAACCAAGAGTTTCCGCTGGGAGACTGGCTCAACCTCGAGGCTCGGGTTGCCGCCGACCCTGATCTGGCCGCGTTGCGGGGTGAGGTAGCCGCAGCTTTTCGGGGGCGAATCCGGCGATCGGTCGAGGCCGATCTGGCGGTGGCTCGAACCGCCGCCGAGCAAGGCAATGCGGGCACGGCTTTCGATCGTTGCGAGGCCCTGACAAGGCTGGCTGCTCACCTGCCTGAGCCCGATCACGGACGGTTCCATGGCGAGGCCGGTGAGATCGTGCATCGGCTCGTCGAACGGCACGGCCTGATCCTGGACCCTCCTTCCGGCCGCTTCATCGCCGGATCTTTATCCCGCTATAATTCCGACATGGTACCGACACTTGTAAAAATGTTGAAAGAGAAGAGTTATCTGCCCCAACCCGACCGATCGACCTGGAAAGATTGCTGGTCGCGCGCACCGTTTCGTTTCAGCCTCCAGATTAATGAGCAACTCGAAGGAAACTACATGGCGTCGGAGAACCGTCTGACCCGCATCGATGCCCATTTGAAACTTTTCAGAAGCGGAGCCGAGATCTGGAACACCACTCCGACCGCGCGAACCAAGGTGCCGTTGCCAAATCTTCCGGGTTACTATTCCGCCCGAGTCGCGCTTTCCACAGCCCGGATCGACGAGTTTGAGCGGTTGCTCTACGACAGTGCGCGGAGCCAGATCGATGAGAAGTTTGCGTTCGCCTTGAGCCACATGCCGGAATGTCGTCTGGCCGGGGCCATGGGACATCCCTGAGGAATTCTGCCCCGCCTTCTTCGGCTCGGCTCACCCTGTCTCGCCGGCAAGTGGTATGAAGTTTTTGACGATACGGCATACGGCGATTATCATGAACTGGGTGGAAACGATTCGAGCTCATGGCACCGCGAAGGCATCAAAGGCTGATCGATGCACATTCCTGACGCAGTTCTCGATCCTCGTGTGGCCGCGTTCACGGGTGTTGTGGGTGCGGCGGCCCTTGGCTATGGTTTGAGGTCCGTCGAAGGTCAGCTCAAGGAACGAACGACATCGCTGATGGGAATGATGTCGGCGTTCATCTTCGCCGCTCAGATGGTGAACTTCCCGGTTGGCCCCGGCGTCTCGGGTCATTTACTGGGAGGGGTTCTGGCGGCGGTGATGCTGGGGCCATGGGCGGGTGCCGTGGTCATTGCCGCGGTACTGATCGTGCAATGCTTTCTGTTTGGCGACGGCGGCCTGACTGCGCTGGGTGCCAACTTCGTCAATATGGGGTTGATCGGATCCGTCGTGGGCTATTCTATCTACGCACCGATACGGAGCTGGATTGGCGGTGAGCGTGGCATTCTGATCGCGGCCATGGTCGCGTCCTGGTTTACGGTCTTGCTCGCGGCGGGAGCGTGTGCCGTCGAACTGTCGGCGTCGGGCAATCGTGGCGATTTTCTGCGGATATTGAGCTGGATGGTGCTGGTGCACGCGGTGATAGGCATGGGTGAGGCAATCATCACCGGACTGGTCGTCCGGTTCATTTTGCTCACCCGCCCGGACCTGATTGAGCAAGATCCAAGTTTTCCGCAAGTTGCTTACGAATCGAAGGCGCAGCCGCGGCGTCGCTGGCTTCCGACCATGCTCTGCGGGCTTGGGGTCGCGCTGGCCGTGGTGGTTTTCCTTTCGCCTCTGGCATCCCAGTTTCCCGACGGACTCGAGTTCGTGGGGCAGAGGATTGGGTTCCTGACCGAGGAATCCGCACCCTCACCGCTTCCGGTGCCAATGCCTGACTACCAGTTCCCACTTCCGGGACTGGCCCATATCAGGGTCGCCACGGCAATCGCGGGCCTGGTGGGTACACTGGTCGTCTTCGCCGTGAGCTGGGGGCTGGCGCGGGTTTTCTCGGAAACCGGGCGTCGCTCGGAAAGGGCCGGCGCGGATGCGGCTTGATGCCCCCGACGACCGTGGCAAGGGCGCACATCTCGTGCATCGGCTGGATGCACGATACAAGTTGCTCTTCACCCTGGCTTTTATCTTCGTCGTCGTCGCGACACCGACCGGACAGTGGCGGATGCTGGGAGGCCTGGGCCTGCTCCTCGCACTGCTGGCCGGCATCTCCGGAGCATCGGTCTCCTCGCTTTTGCTGCGCTGGGCCGGATTCACGATGGTCGTCGGTTTTCTTGCCGTGATGATCGCGCCTGGGTTGCCTGCGCGAACCAGCCAGGGCTTGATCTCGACGATCCTCTCGATCATCGTCAAAAACAGCCTGGCATTTCTGATGATGCTCGTCCTGGCGTCCACCACCTCGTGGATCGACATGCTCCGGGCGATGCGCCGGCTGGGAGTTCCCAGGGTTCTCGTCGCGACGCTGCAATTCATGGAACGCTACGTTCATGTGCTCGGCGAGGAACTCGCTCGCATGACCCAGGCGCGCCGTGCTCGCTCGTTCCGACAGGGACGCTTTCTCTCCTGGAGACTGCTCACGGGCATGCTCGGCATGTTGCTGTTGCGGTCTTTTGAGCGAGCCGAGAGAGTTCATTCCGCCATGCTTGCCCGCGGTTGGGATGGAACCATTCGGAGCCTGGACTGAGTTTTGAGAACCACCCCGGTGCCACAAGCTGACGATGCCCACGCGCACTCCCTGAAGCCGGATCGACGCACGATGATCAGAGACTTCAATGCTTTGCCGGCTGTTCGGTTGTGTGGGCTGGAGTACTCCTATCCCGACGGCAAGCAAGCCCTCCGCGGGGTGGACATGGAACTGCGGCAAGGCGAATGCGTCGCGCTCGTTGGTCCCAACGGGGCGGGCAAGAGCACGCTGCTGCTCCACTTGAATGGGTTGCTGCCAGGTAAAGGGCGTCCCGACCTGGGGCATCATCACGAACTGGGCCTCGGCGGACGGAACGGCCGTCGGCCGCCGAGCGTCTGGATTGACGGAATCGAGGTCAATCACCGCACCGCTGTCCAGATCCGTAGGAAAGTCGGCCTCCTGTTTCAGGATCCAGACGACCAGCTCTTCTGCACGACGGTGCTCGAGGACGTGGCGTTCGGACCGCTCAACCAGGGGGCCAGCCGGGATGAGGCGGCCCGGATCGCACGCGAATGCCTTGCCCGCGTCGACCTTAAAGACCTGGCCGACCGGCCTCCCCATCACCTCAGCTTCGGCGAGCGTAAGCGGGTCTGTCTGGCGGGTGTCCTCTCATGTCAGCCCACGGTACTGGTGCTCGACGAGCCAACGGCCAATCTTGATCCTCGCGGCAGGCGCAGGTTCATTCACCTGATCGCGACGCTACCGGCGACCAAGCTGATTGCCACTCACGACCTTGAGATGGTCCTGGAAATCTGTCCCCGGACCATTCTACTTGATGGAGGTCAGGTGGTCGCCGACGGACCCAGTTGCGAGATTCTCGGCGATGCGGAACTCGTGGAGAGCCACGGACTCGAGCTGCCTCTCAGTTTGAAGCTTCGGCAGGGACATTTGAAATAAAGCGCCGCGACGATGACCGACGGGGAATACGAGACCAACTCGACATCGGACGAAGCCGAGGCGTACCTGCGCACCATCGAGCTACACCGGGAGCACCCGGTCGTCAAGCGTTGGCTTCACAAGATCACGCCTTGTGAGTTGCTCATTCCCGGGCATGGATCAGCCCAGTTTCTGATGATCGAGTTCCGCGACGGGAAGCTCGCGGCAATGGTCTGGGGTGACGGCCAGGGCAACTGGGGCACCGGAGGATGGCGGCCGCTGTCGTCGGAGGGCCTGATGGAGGTCGACATGAGCTACTTGCAGAACGCCCCTGCAGCCGCCTCGTTCACGGAAATCCTCGATGTCATCACCTCGAAACGCCGGGAGATGGCGCCCGAGGCCGCGCCCGAGCCCGAGCCGTCGCGTCGCTGGTGGCAATTCTGGCGTTAGGCAGCGTCAAAGCCGCAAGAAAATGTCGTTCTTCTCCAGGTAGTGAATCAACAAGTAACAGATCGCGAAGTAGAGCGAGAACCCAGCCAGTACATACCAGAGCGGCGAGTCGGCCGGCAGGTAAGGCCGGATCGCGCCCGCGACTATTGGATGCAAGATGTAAGCCGCGAGGGGATTTTGACCAAAAGTTCGAAACATGCCCACGCGCAGCGTGCCGAAGTCGCAGAGCTGAACGAACAGGGCGTAGACCGCAAGCGAGAAGCCGGCCGCGAAAGTCTGATAGGAAACGCTGCCAGTCCGCTGGCTCATCGTCCACAAGTTCACCGAGAAACCCTGGGGCGGCTGGATGAAAGGTGGCAAGGCATAAGCCCCGCCCAGGCATGAGATCAAATAGCCGAGTCCCATGAGCACCATCGATGCGGCCACAAGCCTGGGAACGGGATGGACGCGATCGAGATCGTCGGGCTTGCGAGCAACGACGTCGTAAGCCAGCGATCCCACCAGCAGCGGGATCGACCAGGTCAAGAAGCCGAGCGGACCGCCGTCAATGACCGGAAAGTCCCACGCATGGCGAAAGTAAAACCAGTGTGAAAGACCAAGGTGAATCGCGGCCGAGGCGACAAGGAATGCCAGCCGGGTCGTCGCTCCGGCCGCGATCACCGGCAAGACCCAGAGCGACGCCAGGGCGATGTGGACCAGCGTTTGAAACAGCTCACGGTTGAACGCCTGGGCCAGGAACCCGCGCAATCCCAGATGTTCGAGCTCTTCCCACGTTTTGACCTGGCCGTCGAGGTGATAGAGCACAAACCCAAGCAGGATCAGACCCAGGTTCCGAATCACGGCGGCGCGGGTTGCGGGCCATACGCCGAGTGTTTTCAGGCGCCGCAGAAACGTCAGCCGCAGCGCGAAGCCAACGGCGAAGAAGAACTGGGGCATGATCGTGTCTGCGTAGCTGCAATAGGTGTTGTGGTGCTTCCAGATTGCCCCGACCGCCTGGAACCCCCCGATGAAGTTCACCAGCAGCATTCCGGCCACCGTGTAACCGCGGAATTGATCGAGGGAAACAATGCGGCCTTTCACGGGCTGATGCACTGTGCTCATTCAGGTCAAGCTCTCGGGAACGCGATATCCTTGAGGGTCCGCGAAACGTGGCGAACCTGTTCGAGGTGATGATCTTACCTGTCCAGATCGAGTCTGGCCAGCAGGCTGGAGCGAGCAACGACGGTGACCGAGCTCAAAGACATGGCCAGGGCGGCGATCATGGGACCGAAACGTCCGAACCAACCGAGCGCCGCCAGCGGGATGCCCACCGTGTTGTACGCGAATGCCCAGAACAAGTTCTGGCGGATCGCGGTGAGCGTCGAGCGGCCCAGACGCAACGCGCGCGGCACGGCGCGAAGATCTCCCGTGGCGATCACAATATCGGCGGCGGCTTTCGCCAGGTCGGTTCCGGTCCCCAAGGCAATACCCACATCGGCCGCGGCCAGGGCGGGTGCGTCGTTGAGGCCGTCGCCAACCATCGCCACGCGCCGGCCCGGGTCTTGCGTCTTGATCGCCTTGATCGCTGCCGCCTTCGCGTCGGGAAGGACGCCGGCCTTGATCTGCCCGGCATCCAGTCCCAGTTCGGTTCCGATGGCATGCGCGGTCTGCGGGTTGTCGCCGGTCAGCAGCACCACGTTTGCCCCCTGGCTCCGCAGCGTTTCGATCACTTCGCGAGCGTGCGGTTTGAGTCTGTCGGCCAGGGCGATGGCCCCGATCGGATGGCCGTCAACCGCGACTCTCAAGACAGTGCGCGCCTGATTCTCCCACGCCAGGGCGGCGTCATGGGTCGGGCCTTGATCGATGCCGCGGCTTGCCAGGAACGACTCCGAACCGACCAAGACCTCATGCCCATCGACGCGCGCCTGCACGCCAAGGCCGCGAACGGCCTGAAAGTCGTGAACATCGTGATTGGCGGCGAAAGGCGTGAGAGCACGAGCCAGAGGATGCTCGCTGCCTGACTCGGCGGCCGCGGCGAGACCTAGCAACTGATCGCGATCCCAGCCAGTCAGGGCAAGGGTGTCGACGACGGCGGGCCTGCCTTCAGTGAGGGTGCCCGTCTTGTCGAAGACCATTGTGGCCAGCCGATCCATGCGCTCAAACGCCGAGGCATCGCGCACAAACAGCCCGGCCCGGGCGCCTCGGCTGGTGGCCACCGCCACGGCCATCGGCGTGGCCAGCCCGAGAGCACATGGGCAGGCAATGATGAGAACTGCCGCCGCGTTCAGAACAGCCCGACCCCACTGACCATTGGTCAAGCCCCAGCCGAGCAACGTCACCACCGCAATGACGAGCACGACCGGGACGAAATAGGCCGCGATTCGATCCGCCAGGCGCTGGACCCCGGCCTTGGTGCCCTGCGCTTCGAGCACCAGGCGAACCATCTGCTCCAGAGCGCTTTCCTTGCCCAATCGCTTGGCCTCGACAACCAGTGTGCCGTCGCCATTTCGTGTTCCGCCCGCCACGCGGTCTCCCGGCTGCTTGTCCACCGGCATCGACTCGCCGGTCAGCATCGACTCCTCAACACTTGATCCGCCCTCGAGCACGTCCCCGTCAACCGGAATCGTCTCACCGGGCCGGATTCGCACTCGATCGCCGGGCTGAACCTCAGCCTGCGGAATCAATTGCTCCGTTCCATCCCGAATCACGCTTGCCGTGGCCGGAGCCAGATCGAGCAGTCGTTCGATGGCCTCGGCGGCCGTCCCCCGCGAGCGAACTTCGAGGAACTTGCCCAGGGTGATGAGCACCAAGATGATTCCCGCATCCATGAAGAAATGGGCCTGGTGCCAGTGCCCCATGAGCAAGTGGACCGTGCTGTAAAGAAACGCCGTCGCGGTCCCCATCGCTATCAGAGTATCCATGTTTGATGATCTCTGGAGCAGCCGCTGCCAGGCGCCTCGGATGTACGGTCCGCCCAGATAAACCTGAAGGATTGCGGCCAGTCCGAACATCGACCAGCCGACCCAGGGCGCGTCATGCAGAGCTGGCATGAGCATCGAACCCAGCCCCAGCAGGATGAGGGGAACGACCCCTGCGATCCCGGCCACGAGCCGGCTGCTCCAGTAATGAATGTGCTCCGTGCGCTCGCGCCGAAGCTGCTCGGCCGCCTGGGCACCAAACGAGAGGGTTTGCCGCCGCGCCGAGTAGCCGGCATTGGCGACCGCGGAGACAAGCTGCTCAGGATCGGTGTGACCGGGTTCCACCATCACGGTCGCCCGTTCCGTGGCCAGGTTGACGCGGGCCTCTTGAACCCCACTGACGCCGCTGAGAGCGTTCTCGACCCGGCTCACGCAACTGGCACAGTGCATACCGCCGATCGAGAAGTCCCACTGCTCATGACGCGCGGCGCTCGCCGCGGCCGGCTCGCTTCGATGGGGCCCAGGCTGGATTTCACGCCGCGTCAGCGGTCCGATTGTTACGAGCCGGGCCTCGGGCGCGGACGCGGTGATCCCAGGCCGACTGACGGCTCCATCGGCGCCGGGAACCGAGTAGCCGGCTGCCTCGACGGCGCTGTGTAATGCCTTGAGGTCAGCTTGCGAAGGATCGACAGTCACCTCGGCATGACCACCAGGAAGATCAACCTTGGCGGACTTGACCCCCCGTGATGTCGTGAGTGCCCGGGTCACCGTGCCCACGCAGTGCTCGCAAGTCATCCCGGCGATCGGGATATTCCAGATTTCAGTTGCCGCCATGAGAACCTCACTCGCTTGCTTCGCCTGGAACGTTGCTCGCGTTCATTATACGCCCGCGCGTTTGACCTTCTGTAGAGCAGGGGGGTACCGTAGGAGCCAGCTATGAGTTGACTGCGCGAGGACTCCAAGAATCTGGACACTTTCAAGGGACGAGTCAAAACCTGGTCATGCGATATCGGATGGAGGCCGGAACCGATGCCTCATCATTGCTCCTGTTCGATCCCGGCGGCGCTACCGGCGGACTTCGATCGCACGTTCCAGACCGGCTCGGTCGAGATCCTTGAGCGGCTGGATCGGCAGGGACGGGTTTGCTGGATCAGGACCGATGGTGACGGTACCTACTCGCTCCACGCCTATGTGGACGAGCAGGTTCCCAGAGAGCTGGAGCGGTGCGCGGTGGAGACGGAAAGCCTCACGGAATTTCTGGTGCCCTCGGGCCGGCTCGTGTTCGCGGGTTCGGAGTGTGCATTTCGAGAGGATGACAGCTTGCTCCGCAGCCAGCCGCGGATGGGAGTTTCCGCCTCTGTCCCACCAGGTGTTTACCATCTCAGCGTTCTTCGCATTCGTTATCCCAAGCGATTCGTCGACCAGTTCTTTCGCAACCAGGCGTCACCGTGGGAATACTGCGTCTGGATGAGCATGATCGTCCTGATCCCGCTGGCCATCGCAGCCTGGATCGGACTGGTGGTCATTTTCTTCACGACCGTTCATGTCCCATTTCCGAGCTTCCTGGCTCCGCTGCTCGCCCTCCTTTTTGCCTTACCGTTTCTCGTCCGCCGCCTTGAGACCTACCGATCGGCGAAAGAACGCTTCGCGGGTCTCGAGCGAGATCATCCGGATCTTGTCGCGGTGCTCGAATTTCTGCGGTCCAACGCGTAAATCATCGAAGCTCGATTTCGAGTTCAATAGCCAATGGTTGCCCGGCAGTGGGTTCGCAGGAGCAGCGGCAGGCGTCGACTTTACTAGAGGTTTGCCAGGGTGGGGGCAACCGACCGCAAATAGCCCAGTGAGCTGGCCAGCCAGTCATGATCGCGGTTGGCCCAGGGAATGGTTTCCACGGACTCCGGCCGCAGCAGCTTTCCTTCGGCATCAGCGCCCCTCGCACAGAACCGCAAGCCGGACCACGGTCGCCAGGGCCTGTGAGGTGAGCGCGGGAAAGTAAGAAAGCCACTTACGCTCAAAGATGGGGAGGTCGTAGGTCCTGGGATGAAGCTCGATGGTCAGGGGAAGCCCGGGCCGGGCCTGGATCAGCAGTGCCAGAATGTCCGGCATCGGCAAAATCCCTGACCCCACGGGCCGGGCCTGCCAGCAAAGCCCGCGCGGCGTGAATGCCAGGATCGCATCCTTGACATGCGTGGAAAGCACCCAGGGCGCAAGCTGGGCGACCGCGGCCACGGGCTCATCAAGCCTCATGAGCAGGTTTCCGGTATCGAGGTTCACGCCGAAAGCCCGGGAGTCGAGCCGTCCCAGCAGGTCAAGCAGCTCGGTTGCAGTGAAGTCGGCATGGTTCTCGATCGCCAGCTTCAGATTCAGATCCAGGAGCCGGGGAGTCAGCAGGGTCAAGACCTCAAGAGTCGCCTCGACCTGAGCCGGCCAGGTGACGTCCGAGCGGAACCGATCATGTCGATCACCCACGTAAATCCGCGCGGACCGGCAACCGAGAGCCGCAACCCCTTCAAGGGCCGAATCGAGCGCCCGGGCAACCGCGGCGGCCGAAACTGGGGAACCTTGCTCGCGTGAGACGCGCACGGGATTCGGGGATGGGAGGCCGACTTCGAGGTAAAGTCCCAAGCCATCCGCACGGCGACGGAAGGCGGCCAGACGCGCGGGATCGAGCCCGGCATCAATGTCTGTGGGCTCCAGGAATTGGACACCGTCCAACCCGTGAGTCGTCGCGAACTCGAGTGTCTGCTCGGGTGTCATACCACGATGTGCAATCGTGTAATGGTCAAAGCCGACGCGAATGCTCATCCTGCCTCTCCCCTGTCGGCCTTCCATTCGGACGCTGGGCGGGAAGAATCCCCCATCGGTACGACGACTCCGGAAACGATGCGACAAATGGACTTTAGCCCGCTGACGTAGGACTTCATAATCTCGTCTACTTTGGCCAAGTGAGTCAACCCGGCCGATCGTAAGATCTGTCTGATCAGGAATGCTTACCCAGGTCAATCACGCAAGTCTCTCACTTCGACACTGCCGACGCAACGGGCCAATGCCGGGTTCTCGGGTCGCGAGAATACGCGTTGCCAGGTGACGAGACGATCCGGGAACCTCCCGCCTGACAGAAGCGTTTCCATCTTTTTCCGCAGAATTTCCCAGGAGAGGGTTGACTCAAAACCGGAATCGTCGTATTTTGGCGGACGTCATCGGGACGGTAAGAAACGGTTCAGACTGTTTTATACCGCCATAACTGTTGAATATATGCTTGTCCATCTCACCTACCTTGCATTGCCGCCAGTCTGCTTCGTTCATGTAAGCTGGCAATCTCTTAAAAAATAAAGGTTTGATTCCTGGCGGCAGGGAAGCGCTCGCCCGGTTCAACCTTGATGATGAGGGGCGGTCGCGGTCTGCGCTGTGTCTGCTTACTCGTGATTGGCCGCACGGTTCGTGATCTGATTCTGCATGGATGCTAGGATCGACACGGGCCGAGGCTGGCCAAACTTGACGTATTTCTGTTTCCGGGGGCTTCGGCCCCTTTTTCTTGCGCCTTGAGATCGTGCGACCTTCCCGATGAAGAGCAAACTGATTGAGTGTGCAACTCAGCTCACCAGGGAATGACACGGTCGTTGTACGGAGCATCGGCGAAGTCGCGCAGCATGACGGCGTCCGGTATTGCATCCCGCGCAAATAAGGATTCCGGGAGGGCGCGGAGGGCACAGTCTCAGGAATGGCTTCGGGCGCCCGAGTACCCAGGCGGACTTCCAGTCGTTCAAGCAGCGCCTTCGTCAGCGGCTCATCACCGAACCAGCCGACCCGGATCGTCACCTGAGTGAGTTCCTGATGTGGGCGAATCGTCGCGACCACGCGCTCTTTACCCGCGGTCGTTGCCTCGAGACGCGAGACGCTTCCGGCGCGGGCACCCCGGATATTGGCCAGGCTGAGATCTACCATCGAGTCATGAAGTGCGGCCACGACGGCCGCGTGCGATGCGGGAAACACCTCCCAGCCACGCGCTCCGGAATATGTGATGGGCGTCGAAGGCGCATCAAATCTTGCGGCCGGAGGAACGGTGGCGCAGCCAAGCAGACTCATGGCAATGCAGGAACCAGCAGTCCATAACGCCAACCGCAAGTCGCGACCTCCGATCATTTCCACAGGGCGGGGCAAGTCTGTCGATGCCTCGGTGGAATGGCTTGTGGACCCTATCCAGACCCTTCAATTCGGTCAAGGTCGGCCGCTGCGGGATCATCAGAAACAGACGGCGGCCCTGGCATTTTGCGGGACTTCGCTGCTGCCGTCACGTCACTTCTCAGGCAAACCGCATCAACAGAATCAAGGCAACAATGGCCATCGCCAGCCCCACGACCTCGTAGGCGCTGAGTGGCTGTCGAAAGCGGATTGTCCCGACGCCCGTGAGCAAGAGGATCATCGAGATCGAGTAAACAGCGCCGATCGTCGCAAGCTTGAGGTGGCGCATCACATAAACCCAGCCAAAAGCCGTCGAGGCATAGAGAACGAATCCGAGATAAAAAGAGACGCTGAAAAGGGGGCTTCGCTGCTCGCTCGCGAGTTTCAAGAAATAGTCGCCCACCACGCCGATGATGCTGAATGCAATCGTGACGACCAGCGGCAAGCTGTTGTTCATACGGGTTCCTTCGACGGTCAGGGGCGTTGCCGGCCTTGAAGTTTCGGGCAGGCTCGTCTGTAGAGGTGGCGTCGCGCGATCATTCACACACGTCTGCGGTTTTCCTCTGGGAACGGGTATTCCATGTATCTGGCGGTCGCCCGCGCTACCACATCACCGTGATGACGGGCGACGACCCGGAGCGCCATGTCGATACCGGCCGAGATCCCCGCCGACGTGATCACCTCGCCGTCCTCGACGACGTGCTGGTCGCTGATCACCTCGACAGCGGGGAACAACATCCGCATTTCCTCGACGACCCGCCAGTGGGTCGTCGCTCGCTTGCCGTCGAGCAAACCCGACTTGCCAAGCAGCAGCGAGCCCGTACAGACGGAGGTCAAAAGGGCGACTTGAGCAGCCCTCAGCTTGATCCACGCGATCAGCCGATCGTTTGACATCTCCCTGCGGGTTCCCCAGCCTCCCGGTATCACCAGCACGTCGAGCGGCGGACAATCTTCCAGTGCGTGATCGGGAACGACCTTGAGCCCGCCCGTGGCCACGACAACGCCGGGATGATCCGCAATGATCAAAACTTCATAAGGCGATGGATCGAGCCTTCTCCGGACCTCATCCAGCCTGGTGACGGAAAAGACCTCGAAGGGCCCGCAGAAGTCGAGGACCTCGACTTCCGGAAAGATCAGGATACCGACCCGGCGACACTTCATGAGCAACCCACTTTCACCGGCCTGGTTCACCACGCTCTGAATCGAGCTGGGCATCCCTTGAATTCGTGGAAATGCATTGTGCTGGATCGCCGATTTGTCAGCAAGTTACCAGGCTGTCTCCATCCGACTCCAGACCAGGCATTTTTTCTCAAAGTGCTGGAGGACTGGAAAAATTTCTGGATCAAAAGAACCGCGACCGGGCAATACTCAAAGTGCGATTGCTCGAACCATGAACGCCAACCAGGCGGGGGCCGACCCTTGTTCAGAATTCACCGAGACTTGCAGACCTTGTTCCAGTTGGGAGCTGTCGGCTGTCTTGCGGACGGTCAACTCCTGGAGCAGTTCATCACCGATCGCAATCAGGAGGCGTTCGAGGTGCTTCTCGAACGCCATGGCCCGATGGTCTGGGGCGTCTGCCGCCGCGTGCTCAGCGACCACCATGATGCCGAGGAAGCGTTCCAATGCGCCTTCCTCACGCTGGCTCGCCGGGCCGTGTCAGTTTCACCGCGTGACTCGGTCGGTCACTGGCTCCATGGTGTCGCCCTGAGGACATCTTTGAAGATCAGGACCACATCGGCCAGGCGTCGCAAGAAAGAACGGAGACTCTGCGAGGAGCGAGAGTTCCAGTCGCTGCCGCGCGAGACCTGGTCCGAGTTGCTGCCCGTGCTGGACCAGGAACTGGGACGACTTCCCGAGCGCTATCGATCTCCCATTGTGCTTTGCGATCTGGAAGGCCAGACCCGTGGTGAGGCCGCCAGACAGCTTGGCTGCCCGGAGGGGACGGTCGCCAGCCGGCTGGCCAGAGGACGAAAGCTCCTGGCAAGGCGGCTTTCAAGACGCGTCCAGGCGCCCTCTTCCGCCACACTTGCCTTACGACTTATGAAGGAGGCAGGCGCGAGCCCATCACCGGATCTTTATGCATCCACGTTAGAAGCTGCAAACCGGTTCGCATCGGATCAAGCCTCGGTCGGGTTGGTTGCATCGCAGGCTGGTTTGGTGGCCGGCGAAACAGTGAGGATCATGTCCATGACACGATCCCTTGCTGTCGCCGTGGCGTTCGCGATCGGCCTGGCGGGCCTGAGTCTCTGCTTCCTCGCACCCGCTTCCGAACGTCCGACGGTTCAAAACGAAAACCAGCAAGAGCCGCCGTTACAACCTCAAGCGACTGAGCAAGACGCCGCTCGCGTTCGAAACGAAGTCAAGTCGGTGCTTGAACGAGCGGTTCGTAGCGTGCCTTCTGTTGATGATATTGAACAGCGCGTCTGGCTCTTGTGTGAAGTGGCCCGGCTGCAGACGCGGGCAGGGCTCGACGAAGAGCTCGACGCGACGCTCAAACTGGCCGTCAAGGCAGCCGAGGAGTCCGAGAGCGATCATCGGCGAATTGATGTTGCCGGGGCGCTCGTCGCGGCCGGACATGTCCGCCAGGCCATCGATGTTGCCAGCGCGGTCCACCGTCAGATCGAACGCGAGCGCGCCTTCTCGGTGGTCGCCGCGGGTCAAGCCAAAGCGGGCGACGTCCCCGGGGCGATCCGGACCGCATCCTTGATCCATGTGGATGACTTGAAGGGCGATGCCCTCTGTTCGATCACCAATGCCCTGGCTGACGAAGGGGATTTTCAGGGCGCCCTGAAGACGGCCGGGGCCATTATCGACGACGGGTCCCGCGGCCAGGCCCTGGTGGCGATCGCAACCAGGCAGTTTCGAGCAAAGCAGCCGGGGAGCGCGCAGACCTTGAAGCAAGCGCGAGCAATCGCCGACAAGCTTCCCGTCGTACTCGATTCCAGAGGCGAACCCGGCGACAACAAGCCAGCCCTGTTGAGCGAGTTGGCCGGGGTCCTTGCCGCTTCGGGCGAGCTGGAAGATGCACGACAGGTCGCACGGAGCATCACCAAAGCGCCATGGGGCGATATCGCCTGGAAGCACATCGTCGCGGTCCAGTCCGAACGCGGCGAGACGGATGCCGCCCTTCAGAGCGCCGAACAAATCAAGTCTGGTTACGAGAAGGGCGAGGCCCTGAAGACTCTGGTCGCGGCTCTGGTCCGGGCGAATGAGCTCGCGAAGGCGAGTCGCGTGATCGACTCGATCGAAAAAGGATTCTGGCAAGTCGAGGCCCTGCTGGAGATCGCCAAAGGGGAGGCACGAGCGGGCCGACCTCAAGCAGTCACGGAGGTACTGGCCAGGGTGCGGCAGGAGGCCGAACACATCAAGGACCAGCCACGCGTCGAAAATCTCAAAGCCGCAGCGTTCGGCAGACTCGCCAGGGCGCAAGGCGAACTCGGCAAGGAAGCCGCGGCGCTCGCGTGGATTGAAGCGGAACCTTCAAGCCTTATCAAGAGCTGGTCATTGCTTGGCCTGGCGGAAGGGCTCGCCAAAGGGCTTCCCTTGCACACGCCGCGAAAGCCGCCTTTGAGGGATCTCCCAGCGGAAGGAAACACTGCTCAAGCGGCGGCCGCGGCGATCGGGACTCGATCTGCGTCTCCTCCGGAGCGGAAGCCATCCGGGTCATTCAAGGGCAAGATCATCCTGTTCGGAACGCAGCGCGCGGATCGCGCTGGCATTCTGGGAATCGAGGCCATGAACCCGGCCGGCCAGAACCAGGAGACGATCGCGCTCCTGGAGAAGGAGACGTCCTTGCTTGGGGGTCGCGTGTCTCCCGACGGCACCCGGCTGGCATTTGACCAGGTGCGAGGTCAGGGCAAGGCCGCACACTCCGAGGTCTGGCTGCTCATGGCGGAAGGCCAGCGCCGCAAGGTCTGCGACGACGCCTACGTCGCGGCATTCTCACAGGACGGCACGCGTCTGGCCGTCTTCCGCCAGAAGAATCGCGAGTTCGACAATCTCATTATTGATGTGGAGACTGGCAAGACGACCGTGCTGCCGCTGCCTAAAACCGACCTGGTGTGGGACTGGTCACCGGACGGGCAGCTCCTCGCCGTGATGGCCGGGAATGCGGGCAAGGTGTTTGAGCACCCCACGAAGGGCACCTACCCGCTCCGCCAGATTTACCTCATGAAGCCCGACGGATCGGAACGCTCCCTGGTGACGACCGGGCCGATGCTCGACAGCATCGCCGCCTGCTTCTCTCCCGATGGGTCGCGGCTGGCCTACCAGGAAAGACGCCACCACGAGGGCCAGGTTCTTCACTTCGGAGTCGTTCAGGCCCGCGGCACCGGCCGGCCCAGGGACCTTGTGCAATTCACCGAGCTCTATCAAGGAAACATTGAGCGCCGGCCTCACGGATCACCTTGCTGGTCGCCCGACGGCAAGTCGATCGCCTGGCTTGTCCCACGCCGAAAGGTCCAGTCGGCGGAGACTCATCCCGAACTGGTTTTCGTCACGCTGGCGACGGGCAAGGTGGAACGGCTCGACCTGTTTCCACACGGGCTCGATTGGGTGCAGGCGATTGACTGGCGTTGAGTCCGCGGATCGTCCGGAATGGCAAAGCCGGCTACGAGATCGCAAGCGGATTGTTTATGCTGATCGGTCGTGGTCGGGCATTGACCGATAACGACGGGATGAGCGTCCGCCCGATCTCGAGGCCATCCGGAGATCCATTTCATGAGTCGGCTGACACAAAAACTGAGCATTCTCTTATCACTTTTCGTGCTGGCAAGCCCGTCCGCAGCCCTCGCCTGGAACCCGACGGGACATCGAGTCATTGCCTCGATCGCCTATCACCAGCTTGACGAACCGACCAGGCAGCGGATCGGTGAAATCCTCACGAAGCACCCCGCACACGCCGAGCTCTGGGCAAACCGGCCGACCAATGGAGTCGATGAGGTCCGGGCTCTCTTGTGGAACGCCTCGCTCTTTCCCGACGAGGCCCGGCGCCCGCCCTGGGAAAAGTACAATCGGCCCAGAGAGCATTACATCAATTACCGCATCCGGGGCGATCAGGGTAACAAGGTCGAAGCCCCATTGCCGGATGATAATGTCATTGACTCCTACGCCGCTCATCTCCGGCAGTTCCGGGATCCAGCGACTCCGATCGAGGACAAGGCGCTGCACCTGAGCTGGATCTTGCACCAGGAGAGTGACATCCACCAGCCGCTCCACGCCGTCGCCAGATTCTCCAGGGCATTGCCCGAAGGCGACCGCGGCGGCAACCAGGTTCATCTGCCGAATCCGAGGGGGCAGAACGAGCGGAGCAACAATCTTCACGCCTACTGGGACGATCTGCTTGGCTGGGACGAGGACCCCGCCGCCGTCGAACGGCTTGCCGCCGAACTCATGAATGAGCACCCCTTGGCCAGCCTTGGCGACGAGCTGAAGAAGACCAGCATCCGTGATTGGGCGGAAGAGAGCGTCCAGGTCTGCCTCAAGACCGTGTACAACCATCTTGATCCCGAGGTCGTCAACATTGGCGCAGTGCCCGCCGGCTACGACGCCGACGCCCAGCAGGCCGGCAGGAAGCGACTCGGCCTGGCTGGATATCGATTGGCGGACGAGCTGAAGAGGTTGCTCGCCACACCGTGACGAACATTTCCGCCCTATGCGCACTCGGCCCCTTGCCATCATGACATCAGGGATCCCGGGATAATGCACTCACAGGCCTTCGATGGGGACGCTTACCGAGCCTGTCGGATCGGTGACGGCCTCGTCCAGGCACGCGCCCTTGACGATTACACGATCGTGTTCAAAGCGCGATTGTCATTGGAGGGCTTCAACTTATAATAGAGGATTGCGTAGGCCTACCCTTTGCGTGGAGGGTGGCTTTTCTTTTTTCCTGGTTTTGATGGGCAGAGGCCTGAAATCCCGCAGCAACGCCTTGCCCGTCCAGTCCGCCTTGCCCTCGGGGGTCAAGGACGGAATCGAAACGAATCGAGAACATGGTAGATCGTAACCTGCTTCGTGAATTTGATATCAGCGAAGAAGAACTGACGGCCGTCGTGACCGCGGAGGATGGCAGCAAGACTCTCGACCATTTCCTGGGAGAGGGACAGAGCTTTGAAATCGGCTCCATCGTCTCGGGCAAGATCGTGGAAGTGGTGGGTGACCAGGTCGTTGTCGATGTCGGCTACAAATCCGAGGGACTGGTTCCGCTGAACGAGTGGGAGGACGAACCGCCCCCGCAACCGGGCGAGGCCGTTGAGGTCTTGCTCGAGGGGATGGAAGACGATACCGGAGAGATCGTCCTTTCCCGCAAGAAGGCACACCGGATGCGCGCCTGGGAGATGGTCATCTCCAAGTATCATGAGGGCGACGTCGTCAAGGGACGCGTCACTCGCAAGATCAAGGGTGGCCTGCTCGTCGATATCGGCGTGAACGTGTTCCTTCCCGCCAGCCAGGTCGATATTCGCCGGCCCTCAGATATTGCCGATTACATCGATCAGGATATTGAATGCATGATCCTGAAGATCGACGAGAGCCGCCGCAATATCGTCGTCAGCCGCCGCAAGCTGATCGAGATCACCCGCGAGCAGCAAAAGAAACAGCTTCTCGAGGAGATCGAGGTCGGACAGGTTCGCAAGGGCACGGTCAAGAACATCGCCGATTTCGGCGCGTTCGTCGACCTCGGTGGGATCGACGGCCTGCTGCATATCACCGACATGAGCTGGGGCCGCATCAACCATCCCAGCGACATGCTCAAGATCGACGACCAGATCGAAGTCATGGTTCTCCACGTTGACAAGGATCGCGAGAAGATCGCGCTCGGGCTCAAGCAGAAGAGTGCCAGCCCGTGGGAAAACGTGGCCGACAAGTACCCGGTCGGCACCCGCGTGGTCGGCGAAGTGGTCAACGTCATGAGCTACGGTGCCTTCGTCAAGCTCGAAGAGGGAATCGAAGGCCTGGTCCACATCTCAGAGATGAGCTGGACCAAGCGCATCAACCACCCCAGCGAGCTTGTCAACATCGGTGACAAGATCGAGGTCGTGGTCCTTGGCATCAACAAGGACAAGCAGGAAATCTCGCTCGGCATGAAGCAGACCCAGGTCAACCCCTGGGACCAGGTCGCCGGCAAGTACCCGCCGGGAACCATGGTCGAGGGCACGGTCCGCAACCTCACCAACTATGGTGCGTTCATCGAGATCGAAGAAGGCATCGACGGGCTGTTGCACATCTCCGACATGAGCTGGACCCGCAAGATCGGCCACCCCAACGAGTTGCTCGAAAAAGGCCAGCGGATCAGTTGCCAGGTGCTCAACGTCGACCAGGACCGCAAGCGAATCGCCCTGGGGCTCAAGCAGCTCAAGGAAGATCCGTGGGAAACCGACATCCCCGGCCGCTACGAACCCGGCGATTTGAAGAAAGGCAAGGTCACCAAGCTGACCAACTTCGGCGTCTTCGTCGAGCTTGAAGCCGGCCTCGAAGGCCTGCTTCATATCTCGGAGCTGGCCGACCACAAGGTCGATAGCCCCGAGGAGGTTGTGAAGGTTGGCGACGAGATCGAGGTGAAGATCCTCCGGGTCGACCGCGGCGAGCGGAAAATCGGCCTCTCGCGCAAGAAGGCCCAGTGGACCAAGCCCGGCGAGGAAGAGGGCGAAACCGAGATGCCGAGCCGGCCGAGGCTGCCAAGGAAACCAAGGAACTCAAGGGCGGTCTCAGTGGCGGCGGTCCGCTCTTCAGCATGGGCGGCACGCAACCCTCCGAGTCGTCCGAAGAATAATAATCGTGGCTGCCACGCCCTGAGGCTTCAACGGAAGCCGGATCCTCAAAGCCGCCGTCTCGACATCTGTCGGACGGCGGTTTCTGCTTTTATGAGCCGCCCACGCTTCAAGTCCTCCTGCTCACCGAATCCCATTTCCCTAAAAGACCCTTCCAATCCATTCAACCGCACCGCAATCCCGCTCTTACCCCAGACTTAGGGTTTACCAGACCGCTAGTCTTCGTATATTCCCAATACATCCTAGATTTCCAAGTCCCTCTTAAGTTATCAAAGTGAGTGGTCCGATATCTCGTACTGTGGAAGCGTGAGCGGCAAAGGGGGATGAAGAGAAGAGGAAGGCGTCGGGGAGGGGGGAGATTCTCTTCTCTCACCGGAGTCGCGACATCCCTCCGGCCTGTCGGAAGCGCGGGCTCGTTGGCCAGTGCCGACGGAGGTGCATCCGAGGGGGAAAGTCGGTGGGATGACCGAGACTTTGCCGGGAACGTCCGTGCTGAAAGTGGGTGGATCTGTAGCGTTGGTCTCCGGCTCCGTCCGGTACCCCGAAAGCATCGGGGATGGTCCCGATGCTCCGGTTTCAACCCGGCCCGAATCCATGCGGGTCTCGCTACCTATCTCCCCGCGATCGTTGACTTGAGCGGACCCAGTATTGACCGACACAACGAGGATCTTCATGGCCCGTATTCGCCGACACCGACGTGACCCGGTTCAGAGCCCCCTGGAGACCTATCTCCGGGAGATCAACGAGATGGCTCTCTTGAGCGCCGATGAGGAGAAAACTCTGGCTCATCGGATCGCCGAGGGAGATGACCAGGCTCGCGATCGGATGGTCCGCGCCAATCTTCGGCTCGTCGTCAATATCGCCCGGGGGTACGCGGGGAAGGGGCTCGCCCTGCAAGATCTGATCGAGGAAGGCAATCTCGGTTTGTTGCGGGCCGTCGAGGGTTTTGATCCCGAGGTGGGAACGCGCTTCAGCACCTATGCCAGCTACTGGATCAAGCAATCAATCAAGCGGGCCCTCGTCAATACCGCGAAGCCGATTCGGATCCCGGCGTACATGGTGGAACTGCTCTTCAAGTGGCGGCGGATGTCGGCCGAGCTGCAAGATCGGCTGGGCCGGGCTCCCACCATTGAAGAAATCGCCAAGGCGCTCGAGCTTCCCAAAAAGAAGCTGGCGATCGTCAAGAAAGCGATCAAGGTCTATAACCTTGTCCCCCAGACCGATCAGCCCGAAAACGGCTGGAGCCTGGGCGAGATGCTGATGGACGAGCGGACGCGTACCCCCGACGTCGAGATGGTCGAGGCCGATAACCTCCGTCTGGTGATGCACCGGCTCGAAGAGATGGACAAGCGCGAAGCCACCGTGCTGCGGATGCGGTTTGGCCTCAACGATGCACCTCCGAAAACGCTCAAAGAGATTGGCGAATCGCTTGGCTTGACCCGCGAACGCGTCCGCCAGATCGAGAATGAGGCCCTCGGCAAGCTGTCTGCATCGCTTCAGGCCGATTGACGCCACTGCGAATCGCTCCCCTCCGCGGCCACCAGCGTTTCCTCAACCGGCAGGCCAGTACCCCCGCCCCGGCGGTCAACAACACGGCCAGCGCGGAGGGTTCGGGAATCGGCGACGGGAAATGGCCTTGCAGCGCCCGCAGATTGGTCAGCGGCTTCTCGCCTGAGAAACTCGAGGAGAAGCTGCCCTGGAACGTGCTATTCGACTGGGGGACCACTCGAAAGTACGCCTCCGGCCCGAAAGCCGCCGCCAGTTGGCCGCCAGTGATCTTCACGTTCAAATCGAACACATCGGCCCCGCTGAGGGACTTACGGGTCTCGCTCTGGACACCGAATGCCGTCGGCGTGCCTTCCAGCAGCAGGCCTTGATAGACCTGATTGCCGATCACCACGCTGCCGTAAAGCTGGAAGCGGTTGTCCGGCGTGTTGATGAGCTGGCCATTCTGGTTGAGCGTTAACTGGAGCGTCTGGCTGAGCGTTCCCTCATGGTCGGGCGAAACCTTCATCATGTCGCCGCCCGTGGGCCCAAGCGCGATGAGCTGCGGCGAGTTCGTGACCTGGAACATGCCGGTCTTGGTGCTCGGATCGTAGGTGTAGGTCTGTGATCCCACGACGTCGCCGGCGATGTCGGGATAGTTGCGCGAGGACTTGGGACGGATCAGATCGCCGCGGGCCGGCCACCAGGCGCCGATCAAGGTCAGGAAGACCAGGACCGGGGCAAGTTTCCCAATGATGCTTCGCAACCGCTGCATGGCAAGGCCCTTCCGGCCGATCGCGTCAATGCTGGAGTGGGGTTCGATCAGATCCTTGAGTTCAACATCCAGAAAGCCAAGGCTCGCGCATCGGCCTGGCGAATCGAGGACCGCAATTCAGCAGCCGTCCTCGCCGACCCGACGCGGAGACGCCTCGGCGCGGGTTTCAGTCGCGGTGTGGCTCGCAAAGCAGGAAGGTTGTGACCGGGGGAAGCTCAAGGAGTGGTTGGAAAATCGAAGATGTGACCCGGAGCAGCAACCAGATCAAGCTGGCGGTTGGAATCCTTTCCTGAATTTCATGTCAGAAGTCTTTTCCACAACAGAGATACCACGCCCCCTGAGCTCTTCATGTTGATCAGGGATCGAAGTCAGGGGCCATCGGATCCGGCGGCAATGCCTTTTCCGACGCGCGGATTAGACATCGGATGGCCTTCCCTGTCAATCTGGACTACGCCGATTGTTCCGCGATCCGCCGGGCCATAGAACCACGCACGAACATTTTTTTGTTTTCATCCGCGTTTCGTGTCGGACCGCCGGGCCAATCGGCAATGGGTTGGAAGAGGTTCTGGAGTCAAACCTCTGCATGCTTGAGTCGTCGATTGGTTGTGAGGCGGATGACTCAACGAGCTGGCCGGAGACGTGACCGGCGGCAATTCCCTGGTCAAACAACCCAAGGAGCTTGGACACCATGAGACCACGAATGTGGCTTGCATCTGCTCTCGCGATGCTGACTGCCTGCCTGGCGGCCGGGTCGGGTCGCGCCGAGAACATCACGATTCTCAATGTGGCCGTCTCGCACGGCTATGAGTTCATCAACTTCGATTTGCCCGGGTCGGGTACCAATGCGGGCCAAGGGACCAACATCAACGGGATCTCGAACTCGGGAACCGTGGCCGGGGTTGCCATCGACAACGCCGGCAACTTGAACAACTTCACCGCCAACCCGCCGATCTCCCTCGTGGCAAACCCACTCAATATCAACAACTCGACGGCCGCCATGGCGTTGGGCGTCAATTCGGCCGGAACTGTCGTCGGCACCGACGGCAACGGCAATGCCTTCTCCCTTCCCAACGGAGGTTCTGTCAACACCTTTATTCCGAACGGCGGAACTTCCGCCATGGCGTTCGGTATCAATGACCACGGGACGATCGTCGGCCAGTACTCCACGGCCGCCGGCACATCGCCGGGCTTCATCCTCAATGGCACGACCGTGACCACGGTCAACGCCCCCACTGGCGCTACATCGAATGTCGTCAACGCACAGGGCATTAACAACAATGGCTTGGTCGTAGGCTTCTATTTCGGCAATGACGGCCAGGTCCACGGTTTCACGGCCAACGCCAGCTCCGCCGTGGGCGGAAGCTTGACGGGCACTGCGGTCGCGGACCCGAGAATCCCCACCGTTCCTGGGGAACCCGGCGCCACGTTCTTCTTTTCCCAGATTCTCGGCGTGAACGATCAGGGTATGTCGGTCGGCTACTACGGCGACTCCACGACCAGCCAGCATGGCTACTTCTACAATACGAACACCGGGACATACACCTTTCTCGACGACCCGAACGCCGCATTCAGTAATGGTGTAGAGGTCACCCAGATTACCGGCATCAACAACTCGGGCGAAATCTCGGGGTTCTATTCGGATGCCAACGGCGTGTTCCATGGCTTCGTCGCACTGGCCGTGCCCGAGCCCGCCTCCATGGCACTCATGGGCATCGGCATGACTTCTGCTCTGATCTGGGTTCGCAAGCGACGCAGGACCACCGCACCCGCCGCCGAGTGAGCCCAAGGCACTTCCCTGGCTCGTCCCTCGGAGAGCCGAAGGCCACAATCACCCGATCCGCTCGCCGGTTCCACCCTGGAAAACCGGCGGGCGGATCGGGCGTTGGCCCTTGCCCGATGTCGCGGCGCAGTTATCCTGCATGTGGAGGGCAGTGCGCCACGGGCGAAACCACAACACCGAAGAGTGACGTCCCTGGTGCATCGCCACAAACCTGTTGGCAGCCGCACCCGAGGCCGTTCATGGAAACCGCACGCATCGCCCAGATTCTTGACGAGATGGGAACCATCCTGGAGATCCAGGGCGAGAACCCGTTTCGCTGCCGGGCCTATCACAACGCGGCACAGGTGCTCTCGAACCTGCCGGCCGATCTGTCCGAGATGATCGCCGACGGCTCCCTGGCCGACGTGCCGGGAATCGGCGAGACCATGCACGCCAAGATCGTCCAGCTCGCCACGACCGGTCAATTGCCGGCGTACGATAAACTGCGCAAGGCGATGCCTTCCGGCATCCTGGCGCTGCTCAAGGTGCCCGGCCTCGGCCCCAAGAAGATCAAGGCCCTCCGCGAGGCGCTCGAGATCGAAAGCCTGGCCGACCTCCGCGCGGCCGCCCAGGCGGGGGCGATCGCCAAGCTGAAGGGCTTTGGCGGCAAGACCGAGGCCAACATCCTGGAGGGGATCACTTTTCTGGAGAAGACCGGCGGGCGGATTCTGCTCAACGAAGCACTGCTCCTGGTCGCGCCGATTTTCGAGGCGGTCCGCCAGCACGCCAAGGTCATTCGCGCGGAGGTCTGCGGCAGCTTGCGAAGGCGGGCCGAGACGATCGGCGACCTGGACATCCTCTTCAGCGCGGAGGACCCGGCTCCGATCCTGAAAGACTTCGTGGCACTGCCCCAGGTGGCCAAGGTGCTGGCCCACGGCACCACCAAGGCCAGCGTGCTCTTGCCGGCGTTCAAATCCGACCAGTTTGTCCAGTGCGATCTGCGGGGCGTGGAGGATCGCCAGTTCCCGTTCGCTCTGCACTACTTCACCGGCTCGAAGGCCCACAACATCGCCATCCGCAAACGGGCGCTGGCGCGGGGGCTGAGCCTCAACGAATACGCCCTTTCCGGCGAGAGCCGCGAGGTCGCTTGCCGGTCCGAGGCCGAGCTCTTCCAGGCACTCGGGCTGGCGGAGATCCCGCCCGAATTGCGCGAGGATGCCGGCGAAATCGAAGCCGCCGAGAAGGGAACGCTCCCCAGCCTGGTGACGGTTCAAGATCTCACGGGCACCTTCCATTGCCATTCCGATTGGAGCGACGGCGAGGCGACCCTCGAGCAAATGGCCGAAGCGCGCGCGGGCGGCGGGACTCACGTACCTGGGGATCGCCGACCATTCCCGGTCGCTGCGCATGGCCGGCGGCCTGACGATCGAGCGAGTCCACGATCAGTGGGCTCGGATCGATGCGCTGAACAAGACTTTCGGACGCGGTTTCCGGCTGTTCAAGGGGACCGAATGCGACATCCTGGCCGACGGCTCGCTCGATTTTCCAGACGAGGTCCTCGCCGGTTTCGACTACGTGGTCGCCAGCGTGCATTCCCACTTCCGGATGTCGCGAGAGGAGATGACGGCGCGGATTGTCAAGGCCGTGTCCAACCCTCGGGTCACCATGCTCGGCCATCCCACCGGCAGGTTGCTGCTGGCGCGGGACAGTTACGCCGTCGACCTCGACGCCGTCATCGACGCGGCCGCCCGGGCCGGAACGATGATTGAAATCAACGCCAACCCCCACCGGCTCGACCTTGACGCCGTGCATTGCCGCCGGGCGCGGCAGAAAGGTGTGCGAATTGTCATCAACCCCGATGCCCATTCGGTCTCCGGATTGCAAGATCTGACGTATGGCGTTAGCGTGGCTCGGAGGGCCTGGATGACCGCCGCCGACCTGCTGAACACCGCTCCGCTCGAGAAGGTCGAGCGGCAGCTCGAAACAATGCGCACACGGGGTAAGATTTCCCGGACTGGCAAAAACGCATGAGCACACGAGAGTCCATTTTGACAAGACCGCGACGATTGGCATACGCGCCCTCGAACCGCCAGGTACGTGCACAACCCGATGGGCGAATCATGGCTCGGGACTTGCTGGGTGAAGGACCTATCTTATAATAAATATTGAGTCATCTGGCATGCTTGCCTGAATCAGAACCGGACCGAGTTGGCTCGGGTTCCCGGGCACCGAGCGATGTGCCTCCGGGACGAAGAGCAACGGGTTCGCGGCAGGATTGAGGTTTGCGGTGAAGAGTGGCGGGCTGACCTGGCTTCAGGCATCAGGGCTGTCCCAGGATTGAATTTTACGGCAATTAGTTCCATGAACCTTCTTCGCCATCCATCGACTTCATCCACAGGACAATCCCATGGCCCCAGCGCGACCGCTTGCCGAGCGACAGAATAAGTACTTCAGCATCGAGGAGGCCAACAAGGCCCTTCCGCTCGTCAAGGCAATCGTTGAGGATATCGTTCGCCAATCTCGCCTGGTTGACAGCCTGCAACAGCGGATCGCGCGGTTCCCCGCGAGAAGCGCCGTGCCACCGACGATCTTTACTCCGAGGAGCTCGCCCAGACTCAGAACGAGCTCGATATCGAGGGTGAACGGCTCCAGAGTTATGTCGACGAGCTCAAGAGCCTGGGCGTCGAGCTCAAGAGCGACGAGATCGGCCTGTGCGATTTCCGAAGCTTGATGAACGGGCACGAGGTCTATCTCTGCTGGCGGCTGGGTGAGCCCGCGGTGACGTTCTGGCACGAGCTCGACGCCGGCTTCGCGGGGCGACAGAGAATCAAGATGCATGCCGAAAAGGCCGCCGATGAACGGCGTTGACCGGCGCAAGGGAGGCTGGAGTGCGGCGAGGAGGCCGCGGCCATCTCGTTTCGCCGAAGCCATCGGTGTTCGGATCGACCCGGGCCCGGGCTGATCGGCTGGGCGGCTCGACTCGCTCGTGCCACGCTTTGACAGGCTCGAATCATGCCCCGTGTCGTGACGATCGATGGGCCCGCAGGTGCCGGGAAAAGCTCGGTGGCCCGCCGCCTGGCCGACAGGCTAAACTGGCAGTTTCTCGACACCGGCGCCATGTATCGCGTGGTGACCCTGGCGGCGATTCGATCGGCTGCCGACCTCGCGAGCGACCACGCGCTTGACCGTCTGGTGGCGGAACTTGATGTCAACTGGCAGGGCGGCCAGGTCGCACTCGGCGGCGACGACGTCACCGCCGCGATTCGCGGCGTCGAGGTGACCCAGGCGTCCCGATACATCGCCGATAGCCCGAGCGTTCGCCGCCGGCTGGTGCAATGGCAGCGCGACTTCGCGGCCCGGTCAGACACCGTCACCGAAGGGCGTGACCAGGGAACCATCGTCTTTCCCGATGCGTTTCGCAAGTTCTTCCTCACCGCCGCGGCCGAGGAGCGAGCCCGCCGCCGGCTTGCCGACCTCCAGTCCGCGGGCCACTCGTTGAGCCTCGCCGCCGTGCTCCAGGATCTGCGCGAACGCGATGCACGCGATGCCGCCCGCCTCATCGCCCCGTTGAAGCCTGCCGAGGACGCCTTGCTCGTTGATACCACCGGGCTGACACTCGAGCAGGTTGTCGCGCAGCTTGCCGAACTCATTGACGTGACCGATCCGTAACGAATCTCTTTTCCGAAGACAAGCGTACCTCGGAATCTCTTACCGGAGCCGACTGTTCCGTGAGCGAACCTCTGGAATCGCCGAACCCGCCGGCACCGACCGAGAAAGCCCACCGCGCTTCCCGGCGGGCGCGCGGTGAGCATACCCCGACCGGCCCGGAGCGTGGCAAGCTCGCATTCCTCTGGTACCGATTCGCACAGCACATGCTTGCGACCCTGTTCGCCGCCCTGGGAACCTGGCGCACGATCGGGCCGGCACAACGTTCCGGCCACGGGGGGGGCTCTTCTTGTCGCCAACCACCTCAGCTTCCACGACCCCTTTCTGCTCGGAATCCCCCTTCAGAGGCCACTCAATTTCGTCGCCCGATCAACCCTGTTCCTCCCGGTGACCGGATTCCTGCTCCGCTCGCTCGGCGGATTTCCGATCCAGCGCGAGGGCATGAGTGCCTCGGCGCTCAAGGAGACCCTCCGCCGGTTGCGCAATGGCGGCATCGTCACCCTGTTCCCCGAAGGCACGCGCAGCCACGACGGCCAGCTCGCGCCGCTCAAGTCGGGCATCGCCGTCCTGGTCTCGCGGCCGGTGTGCCGGTGGTTCCCGCGGGGATCGCCGGAACCTATGAAGCCTGGCCTCGCTCGCAACGCCTGCCGTCGTTCAAACCGATGCGCATCCATTACGGCCCGCCGATCCAGCCCGGGGAGATCGCCGGGATGGACTCTCAAGCCATCACCGACCTGATCCGCGACCGGATCAAAGAGAGCATCAAGCTCGCCCAGGAAGGGCTGGCTCGCGATCTCAACCATTGAAATACGCGCAGGCACGGAAGTCTCGCATTTCTTCACATGGGTATTCTTGAGACAGATCTCTCACGCCTGAAGACCACTAGCTGCCGTCCTCAAGATCACCAAGACATTCAAGATCCGCCGAAAGATCGGGACGTGACATTCCAGGCCATAAGGCTTCTGAGCCCGTCGCATCCCCCCGCTCCCTTTGCCGCCGCGGCCGCGAGCCGGCCGAACTCGCCACGGATTGGGTTTGTTCCCTCGGAGCGTATCTCTGATTTATTGCTATAACTTCTTGATCAGATATATCTTGCATAAAATTTGCATTGGCTTTGTTCCCGCCACTTCCGGGCTCGGCCACGACCTCCTCGAACACCTCTGCGTCGCCGTCCTGCTGTTCCACCAGAGCTGGCTCGGGCAAGGCTTCCTGGGTTGAAGCGGAAGCCTCGTCGACCTTCACTTCCGCAATTGGAGCACTCAACCAACTCCCTGTGCTGTCTTCATCTGCCATCTGGCATTCGCTCATTTGCCATCTGCCCTGTGTCATTTGCCATCTGGCATCTGCCATCCATCGTCTCCCTTTTTCCTTTTGCCTTTTTCCTTTTGCCTTCCGACTTTTTGCCTTCCCTTCCCTCTTCCATCTTCCGCAGCACTTCAAGTGCCCGATGGAACTCCCGCGTCTTGGCCGAAAGGTAGCGCCGGTGCCGCTCGAACTCCGGGCTCAGGTCGAGCACCGCGCGATCCATCCAGTCGTCCACCTCTTCCGCTTCCATCTCCTGGTTTCGCTTCAACAAGACCTCAAGCCGCTGGCTGTGGTGATCGACGATCGTGTGGAGGACCTTCCACGCCTCGTCCTTGCTGGCGGGGCGGGGCGTGATCTCACGCCACCGCAGTGAGTTGAGGCACGCGGTCGCCGCCTGCGATGGCTGCCGCCGGAACGCCTCCCAGTAGTCCCGGGCGAATTTGGGAACGATCACGTCCCAGGCGAGCAAGATGGAATTGAGCGCCGGGTCGAAGACCGATTCGTCGACGAGCTTGCCCTGGAGGCGGATGAACCGGATCAGGAGCGGTACTTCCCAGTGAGACCTGGTGTCGAGCAGATGGCGGAACTCGGCCCACCGCGTCCGCAGCCAGCGGCAGCCCTCGGCGGTGGCCTCGAGTTTGGCGACGAGCAATCTCGGGGTCATCGCTCCAGAGCGGCTGGTTGAGAACCTTGATCTCATCAGGGCGCTGCGATGTAGAGCAGTCTGCGGCCCAGCTCCTGGACCTCCTCGAGCCGCCGCGGGTGGACTTCCTGGAGCCGTTCGCAGGCAGCGGTCTGGATGCGGCCGGCCATGTGGGCGACCTCCATTCGCTCGGCGCGTTCGATGGTCATCGAGAGCCGGGCGGCCTGGCAGACCAGGTCGAGCTCGGCGTCGGTGGTTGGCTGCCAGTCGTCGATGTAGCGATCGACCCGGTCGCGGATCTCGTTGGGATCTTCGTGGGTCAATCCGGGCACGACGGTCGCGGCGTAGTTGCCGTGTTTGAGGGCATTTTCGCGCACCCGCATCTTGCCCTTCATGGTTTTCGGGCCGGTGGAGCGTTCCGCGTTTCGTCTGTTGGCTTCGATCTGTGCGGCGGTGGCCATGGTGTGGATTCTCGTAGGCCAGGCTTTCCAGCCTGACCCGAACAAAATATCAGAGTTATGAAGTCAATAATTGAATGGGATTCGCTCGGCTCAGGCTGGAAAGCCTGACCTATCGAGCGCGCTATTCGGGGGTGAAGATTCGCAGTTCTCGTCTCTCCATATAATCCCGCCGGCGCTGGCGCGAGTTGCAAAAATCTACCCGGGTAGTCAACAAGGGTATCCCTACGCCACACTGACGCTGTTCACCGAGAACCTTAAGCTCCGCGGCGTCTGTGCTGGTCCGGGAGACTCAGCGCGGGTGCTCAATCGCCCGCTTCGAGTTCTTGAAAATAGGGAGTCAAGCAGAACCGGTAGTGATCGCCGCGTCGAAACCTCGCGAGTGATCGAGCCTGGTCGTCGGACAATTCACGACCGCCACGAGCTGAGAGCCTGGCCAGGAGGAAGGCGTCGCTGGGTGCGAGGGCCAGGCCGAGTTCCGTGTTGATTGTCGCGACGATTTCGGTCTGCAGGCGTTTGTACTTCCGTGACAGTTGGGGCAGGTCGATCGAGTCGAGCACACGGTCGGCGATCAAGAGGCCGTAGACGTTCTTGAACCACTTGTTCGCTTCCAGAACCGGAATCCCGGCGCGGCTGAACGTGAAGCCGATCCGATAGTAAAACAATCCAAAAGGCTTGGAGTACGAGATGACGGCGGCGGCGACGTTGGGATGGGAGAGGTCAAACACCGCGGGTTCCGTCATGCCGAGATATGCCAAATCGTAGAAAACCTGATGGCCGGCGTCGCAAATGGCTTGAATCCGCTCGGGCGGAATGATCATCCCATCGCGAGCCGAGGGATTCGAGAGAAACCAGTGACCCGGGGGCAATGTCGCGGGGTCCGTGTCGGCATCGAGCTCGACCACGCCCAGGTTGCGCGTCCTGGCAATTTCCCGGTAGCCTTCATACTCGCCCTTCCAGACGTAAATCGACTTCTCGCCGGCCGCTTGCAGCAGTGAGAGATACTCCCGGATGCCTTCCTCCGATCCGGATGTCGGGTACCGGTGGCGAAACTGGGACAGGTGGGGCACGTCCTGCCCATGGCTGACGACGAGCTTGTCAATGATCGGATGATGAAAGTCGTCGAGCCCAGGCGAGACCGACCGCAGAAAGACATCGTGGGGATATTCCCTGGTCAGGCCGGTGATCAGATCGCGGATCTCCGGCATGTAGTAACTGTAGACGGTTGTGATCGCCTTGAGCCCGTTCATAGCAGGATGGCCCCCGGATATTGCCAGTCGTAGCGCAGATGCCCATCGGGAAAGAAAATGAGCTGGCGCAGGTCGTCAGTCCTGGCAGTGAGCGTCAGCGAGTCAGTCAGGCACACGTTCTGCCCCTTGACGTCGTAGATCGAGGCGCCATGGATCAGGGTCATGAGCAGCGTGCCGTCACTCTCCAGGAAGGACCGGATGTCCTGCAACTCCGCGGGCCGGAGGTGATGATCGTTGGTCCAGAGTCCGGCCTCGTCGTCGCGGCTGGACTCCGGCCGGTTGACCGGGCGTATCGTCAACTGTTCGACGCTTGTGCTCACGACTGAAGTCGATGAGCGCCTTCAGCTCGCGCCGGTTGTCGATCCAACCGTGAGCCATGACGCAGGCAAGCCGAACCGAGAACCTGTGCTCGTGGAGCATCCCGATCAGCCCAGGCAAGTCAATGTAGTTCTCCTTGTGCGGCAGGTAGATGGGCCGGTTCTTGTCCGCCTCGAAATGCACGATCGAGATGGCGATGGTCGTCATACCCAGATCGTACCAGTCGCGCAGCGGGCTGGTGTACCGCTCGGGCCGATCGATCAGGAGGATGCCGTTGGTCTGAAGCTCGATGATCGGAAAGTTAAACTCGGCCATGATCCTCAGAAACTCGGTGATCTGGTCCGGAAAGACGGTCGGTTCTCCCTTGCCGGTGAACATCGCCGTCGTGACGCCACACCGCTCGGCAAGCCGGCAGGCGATCCGGAAGTTTCGCCAGTCCACGGCGGGTTCCTTGAGCTCGACCCCCAGCGGCGGCGTCATCTTGGAGATGCAGAACGGGCAGCGAGCGTTACACACCTCGCTGCCAGCCAGGATGCTGAAGGTTTGAATTCTCATGGCTGTTTTCCTGGAGTCACGTCGCGATTGCCTGGCCCGCCATCCCGTCCGCCACCTGCATGGACTGCCGGTTTGCAATGTTGGTTCTCGACGGACTGCGTGAAAGTACCATGTCCAGCTTCTGGAGAAATGTGCAAAACGTGGCAGGGTCGCGGAATGCGGCGGACACCTCCACGAAGCGAACGTCCCATCGCTCCACCACTACCTGACGGACACGTTTTCCATTACGATCGTTCAGTGCACGAGAAAAATGACCGTAGGCCAGAGTTACCGGGATTACGCGGAATGAGCCCCAAGCACGAACGTTCGAGTCCTATGATTTCCCGACGCGCGCTGCTCGCCGGCGGAGCCGCGGCCTGCGGACTGGCCGCGGCGGGGCCAGCGCCCCAGGCTGCGATGCCCCAGGCCACGGCCTCGTGCTTCCTGCTTGGTCTGAACACCAGCACCATCCGCGGCCAGAAGCTGCCGATCGTCAAGGAGATCGCGCTCGCCGCGAAGGCTGGGTTTCAGGGCATGGAGCCCTGGATGGACGAGCTGCGTCAGTATGTCGAGGGAGGGGGCTCGCTGGCGGATCTGGGCAAGCGATTCCGCGACGCCGGCATCCAGGTCGAGAGTGCCATCGATTTCTTCGAGTGGGCCGTCGATGACGAGGATCGCCGGGCCAAGGGCTTTGAAGCGGCCAGAAGAAGCATGGAGATCCTCCAGAAGATCGGCGGCAAGCGCCTGGCTGCGCCTCCGGCGGGAGCCACCGATCGGCCGATCGAGCTGCTTCGGGTCGCCGACCGGTACCGCAAACTGCTGGAACTGGGCGATCAGATGGGCGTTGTTCCCGAGGTCGAGGTCTGGGGCGGATCACGCACCCTCGGCCGGCTCGGCGAGGCGGCGCAGGTCGCCATCGAGTCGGGCCATCCCAGGGCCTGCATCTTGCCCGACGTGTTCCACCTGTATAAAGGCGGGTCGCCGCTCGAGGGGATCGGTCTGCTCGGCCCGGCCGCCATTCATGTCTTTCACGTGAACGACTACCCGGCCCAGCCGGCCCGCCAGAAACTGACCGACGCCGACCGGGTCTTTCCCGGCGACGGCGTGGCGCCCTACAAGACCCTGCTTCGCGACCTCCGCAAGGCGGGCTTTCAGGTCATGCTCTCGCTCGAGCTCTTCAACCGAGAGTACTGGAAGCAGGATCCCCAGCTCGTGCTCACCCGAGGGCTGGAAAAAATGAAGGCCCTGGTGGCAGCCAGCTTGCACGATGAGACGTGAAATCCAGCGATAGGCGCGCCGGCAAAGACGGGTGGTTACCGGGCTTGGTCTGAACCGCCCTGCGCGCGCAGGGCCTTCAGCCGGCGCTGGATGGCGGCGAAGAACCTGGCATCGGGCTCATTGCGGGAACCTTCGAGGGGGCGGACCGCAGCCTCGACCTTCTTCAGGCAAGCCTGAGCTTGTTCTTTCTCGCCCAAGGCGAGGTGGCTCTCGGCAGCGTCGAGCAGGAGCACTTCCCATTCAGCGACCTTCAGTCCCTCGCCAAGCAGCTCGAGGGCGTCTCGGTGCCGCCCGGCCTTGCGTAGCTCCTTGGCCAGGCCCTGGGTCGCCTCCAGCCAGGCCTCACTCCCCGGCTTCACCGCAGTCCGGTAGGCACGCCAGGCCGCCTGGCCCTGCTCGGGACGGTCGTCATGGGAGATCCACTGCGCTTTGTCATGCAGCAGCGTCAGAGTCTTCCGGGAATCGCCTCGGGCGGCTGCAATGCGGCGATCGTAGTGGGCGAGCAACTCGTCGATGCGTCCGAGATTGTGCAGGTTGTAAGCCTCGCGTTCCAGCAGCGACTCCCGATGCTGTTCACTCAGGTCTGGGTTGTTCAAGAGTCGGCGGGCATTCGCCAACGCCTTTTCGTGCTGGTGGTCCCACTCGAGGTTGACCTGACGAGCAAATTCGAGACGCCAGTGGAGATCACGGTCGCCCGGCTTCTTGATTTGCTCATCGAGGTAGGCGATGGCGCCTCGGTAGTCTTTTGCATCGAATTCCTTCAGCCTGGAAAAGACCGCCTCGCGTGCGGCCCACTGGTCGCGATCCTTGCGCCGGGCCTCATACTGGCCCCACACCTTTCCCGTGCCTTCCCCGTCGGCCTTGCGGATCTCCTCGAGCTGCGGCTTGTAAAACACCAGCACGGGATCATCGCCGCGATCCTCGAGCGAGCCCAGCAACCGGGCGACGGCAGTGATGCCCTGGTGCAGGTGCTCGGCCCGCTCTCTGCCTGTCGTCGCTGTCGCCAGCCGGAAGTTTCGGTCACGCAGCGTCCGGGCTGTCCGCGCCAGCTTGATCATGACCAGACTCGGCGTCACGCCAATCCCCTGGGAGTATCCCGTCCCTATCGCATAGGGCACACCGTCAGCGTCGGCCAGGACGACGGTCGGAACGCTGGGGGCCAGATACTTCTCCTGAATGTTGCGAAGGCGGAGCTCGCGGGCCTTCTCTTCCTTCGTGTCACCAAAGGTGAAGTCGAGTTCCACGAGGACGTAGTCTCCGCGCACTCGACTCTCGAAGGCCGGCTGGGTCAGCACTTCGCTCTCGAGAAGTTTACAGGGGTAACACCACCCCTTGCCGGTGAACACGATCAGGATGTCCTTGTGCGAACTCTTCGCCTCGTTCTTCGCCGCGTCGAGCTCGCGAAGCCACACGGCCTTTTCTTCGGCCGAGGACGCGCCGGCGAATAAGGAGACGGCCAGAGTGCTGATGGCGAGTACCCGAAGCGTCATGGTATCTCCCAGGAAGATGTGCGTGGTCTACCACCATCTTACGACTGTCGTTGGCCCCGGGCAAGTTCACTTCGCCGCTACCTCCAAGACTTTTCTTTCATTATGATCGAGACGGAATTTCTGGTCGAAGCCAGCTTGCACGATGAGACGTGAGACGTCCCGATCGGACCGCTCATCGCTCAACCCGAATTGCTCGCTTTCCACCGCGAACCAAACACGATGCCGTCGATATTGCCGCCGATTCTGACACAGGCGCACGACCTGGTCCGACGCGTATTGAGGCCGGGCGATCTTGCCGTGGATGCCACGGTGGGCAACGGGCACGACACGCTCTTCCTGGCCGGCTGCGTCGGGCCGACGGGCCGGGTCATTGGCTTCGACATTCAGCGAGCGGCCCTGGATGCAACGCTGGAGAGGCTGCGCGAGCAGGGCGTTGCCGATCGAGTTGAGCTGGTCGAGCGCGGTCACCAGGAAATCTCCCAGACCGTCACCACGCTTGCCTCGACGGGCCGGCCAAAGGCCGTGATGTTCAACCTGGGCTACCGTCCCGGGGGCGACCATGCCGTCGTGACCCGGCCGGAGACCACGATCGCCGGACTGAACGGTGCCCTGGAGGTTGTCGATCCGGGCGGCATTCTCACGGTCGTTGTTTACCCGGGCCATGAAGGTGGCCAGGCCGAGGCCGACGCGGTTCTCGAATGGACACGCGCGGTCCCCCCGGAACGCGCATCGGCCGCGTGTTATCGATTCCTGAACACGAAGACCCCGGCTCCGTTTCTGGTGGCCATCGCGCCGGGAGACCACACCTGGCAAGGAAGAGGAATGTGCTGCTAGACTTAACCCGCCCGGCCCGCGTCATCGTCCGGGTGCACGGGTATCGCGCTGCGCTGGGGTGCGTGCGGGCCGGTCAAGCATGGGACGTGCGCCCGGAACTCCCTGGACCTTGAGGCTCCATGAGCTGGAAAACGCGACTCTCCCGGCTCCGCTGGTTGATTGGCCTGATCTTGCTGGGAGTCACGGCAATGGGAGTCGGCCTGTTCGTGAGATCGCGATGGGCGCCCGCCATTCCGACATGGCCTCAGATCGAGGAGGCGGCCCGGGCAAAACGATGGGACGCTCTCGAGGGCATGCTCGAACTCTGGCTTTCGGCTCACCCCCACCATGGAGAAGGGCTCGTCCAGCTTGCCAGGCTCAAGCTACAGCGCGATCGCCGCGCTGAGGCTATCAAGCTGCTGGAGGATGTTCCGGAATCCAGCCGTTCCTGGCCGCAAGCCCAGATGACACTGGGCGAAGCCCTGATCACCGATCGCCGGGCCGCGGAGGCGGAGGCGGTCCTTCGTAAGCTGGCCGCGCGACAGCCTCGCATCTTGCCTCCTCGCCAGCGCCTGATCTACTTGCTGAGCCTGCAACAGCGGACCGCCGAAGCGCGTGACATGCTCTGGCAGATCGAGCGGATCGAGGACGATCCAAGGGTGCTGGTGGACCTGGTTCTCGCTCTCGTGGTCGATCAGCAAGACGTGCGCGGGTTTGGTCCGCAGCTCGAGGAATTCGTGCAACGAACTCCCGACGACCCTTTCCTCCGCCGCGCCTGGGGATTGGCCCTGCTTTACCAGGGAAGGGCGACAGAAGCCGCGCCCCATCTCGAGGCTGCCGCGGATTCGTTGCGGAATGACCCGATCGGCCGGTTCGCCCTGGCGGAATGCGAGATTCTCTTGGGAAAGTCGCCGAACGTCGATGAGGCCCTCGGCCCGCAGCCGCAAGAACCCGCGGATGCGGCGGCATGGTGGATCTACCGCGGCCGCCTCGAGGAGGCTCTGGGGCACACCGACAAGGCCGTCGCCGCGCTCCGGCACGCGCTGGAACTGCAACCCGGAGGGCGGGAAGTTCACTTTCGCCTGGGACAGTTGCTCGAGCGGCTCGGCAAGACAGCGGAGGCACACCAGCAACTCGCCGCGGCGTCGGCATACGGCGACCGCCTTCGAGCCGTCCGCCGCGAACACGAATTTGTCCGCAAGACGGGGCTGCCAAAGGACGCCGCGCTGTACCAGAAACTGGGACAGCTTTGTCTCGACGCCGGCCAGATTCCCGAAGCTCGCGCCTGGTTTGAATTCGCCGTGAGACTCGACTCCGAGCGCCCCGGGCTGAGGGCACGCCTCGACGAGCTGAGACCGCTGCCGGATACTGAGCCTGTCGCCCTGGACCGACCCGTTCGGGCAGACTCGGCGTACCTCGGGTCCATCCGGAGCAGCGGGCTCGCGCGTCCGGCCGAGCTCGTGTCGGCCTCGCCAGACAACCATCCGCGCACGGTCGGGACGGAGATCGTACCACCGTTCCACTTCGAAGATCTCTCGGCCAGGGCAGGAATCCAGTACCAGTACGACAGCGGCGCCAGCGGCCGCCTCTTCCTCGCCGACACGATGGGCGGAGGGGTGGGATTGATCGATTACGACCATGATGGCTGGCTGGACATCTACTTCGTGAACGGCTGCTCGGTTCCCTGGGATCGCAAGAATCCGCCCCGGCCCAACCGGCTCTACCGCAACCTTCGCGATGGCACATTCCAGGACGTCACGGCCGAGGCTGGCGTCGCGGGCCGTGGTTACGGGATGGGATGCACTGTCGGCGATTTCGACAACGACGGTCACGACGACCTGTTCGTGACCGGACTCAAGGAGTCAATTCTCTATCGGAATCGCGGCAATGGGACCTTCGAAGACGTGACCGGCGCGCGGGTGTAGCATCCGATCGCTGGACGACGGCCGCGGGCTTTGGCGACCTGGATGGCGACGGCGACCTGGACCTGGTCGTGATCACCTATGTCGATATCGACCTCGACGACGCGCTCGCCTGCCGCGATCATGCCGGCCGACCGATCCACTGCACTCCCGGCCGCTACCCGGCGCAGGCGGACTTGCTCTATCGCAACAACGGCGACGGCACCTTCACCGAGGTGAGTCACGCTGCCGGCTTCGAGGCCGAAGGCGGCCGCGGGCTCGGCCTGGCCATCGCCGACCTGGATGAAGATGGCCAACTGGATCTGTTCGTCGCCAACGATGCCTCGCCCAACTTTCTGTTCCGCAACAAGGGAGGATTACGATTCGAGGAGATCGGTACCACCGCGGGCATTGCCACGAACGGTTCGGGCCGGGCGACGGCGAGCATGGGCGTGGTCGCCAATGATCTGGACGGCGACGGCCGGATTGAGCTGTTTTTGACGAATCTGGTGAACGAGTCAAACACGTTTTTCCAGAACCTGGGACATGGACTGTTTCACGACGCGACCCTCGGCGCGGGGCTCGACGCACCCAGCCGTCCCAAAACGGGTTTCGGCGATGCCGCTCTGGACGCGGATAACGACGGCCGGCTCGACCTGTTCGTGGCCAACGGCCATGTCGACGACCGCCCCTGGGCCAACAGCCGGATGGCCCTGACGCCTCTTCTCTTCCGGGGCACGGGGCATGGACGGTTTGCCGTGGTCCGACCCGAGGATGCCGCATCGTATCTGGCGCGAACCGTGGTGGGGCGCGGAGTGGCCTGTGGCGATCTGGACAACGACGGCCGCCTGGATCTGGTCGTCGTCCACCGCGACACACTGGCCGCCGTGCTATTCAACCGCACCCCGGCGGGGCACTGGCTTGGGCTGAGGCTCCGGGGAAGTCAATCCGGGGCACCTGCGGTCGGTGCCCGGATCACTTGCGCGACCAGTCACGGAACAGCCGTTCGCTGGGTCACCAGTGGCACGGGCTACCTCTCAGCCCACGATCCTCGTGTCTGGTTCGGCCTGGGGGAAGACACACGGATTGATCGTCTCGAGGTGCGCTGGCCGTCCGGGCGCGTGCAAAGCTGGAGGAAACTGGAGACCGACCGGATTCTTGAGATCCGCGAGGGTAGCGAGGACTTCGGTGAGGGAAAGGGAAGTAAGAAGAGCGGTCCCGCCGCCGGGGCCGCTCTTCCCTGACGAGAAGCGCGCGGATCAGTATGCGTCGGCGCTGATGATCTCGCCACCGTTGCGGGTGGACAGGGCCTGGTAAACGCCGTAGGTCTGGCCGTTCAGGTTGTAAACAGCAGGAGTGCTGTTGGTGAAGGTGATCCTTTGCGCATTCCAGCTCTGCATGGAATTCTTGAGGAACCTGACCGAGCCGTCGGCAAAGGCGAAGTTGCATCCTCCTGGATGCATGCTGCCCGCGTTCATGGACCAGTTGTCTTGCCGGCATTGCATCTGGGGATAGTTGTTGTTGGCAACGAGCTCATTGGCGAAAAAGTTGGGAGGAAACATGGTCGAGAACGTCGTGTCGCCGTAATCGCCCGATGACCACCAGTTGATGCCGTACTCCTCGCCCGTGTCGCCTTGGCTGATCCGGGCATGGGCGTGCTCGCCGTACATGATCGTGTTGCTGAGGCCATCGGTGACGCTGGCGATCCTGACTGGCGGGAAACTCGCCGTACCACCCACACACACGTTGCCGTTGTGCGCGAACATTCCCTGCATCTGGCCCAGGTTGGGATCGTTATAGCAGTAGACAAGCGGTCCCAGATTGGCCGCATAGCTGCTGAAGGTCATCGGAATGGGCGAGCAGTCCCAGCCGTCGCCTTGCATTCCGGGGTAGCGGAGGCCGACGATCACACCGTCGCTGGGGCACCAGAGCATGCTGACACCGACGCCACTGATGGTTGAGTTCGGGTACTCGTAGAGCATGATGCTGGTGTTCAGCGCGTTGAACACCATGCCCTGTTCGTAGTAAGCCGTGAGCGCCACGAAGTGGCCGAAGTTCTGTCGCGCCAGTGTGTTCGACGTCCAGTCTCGCCCGTAGGAGTCGGCCATGGGAAACGTGCCGTTGGCGGACTCGTAATTGTGCGCGGCAAGCGTCATCTGCTTCATGTTGTTGACGCATTGGGCACGGCGGGCCGCTTCGCGTGCCGACTGCACGGCGGGCAGAAGCAAGCTGATGAGTACTGCGATAATGGCAATGACGACCAGCAGTTCGATCAAGGTAAAGCCCCGAGTAATCACCTTGCGAGAGGATGATTCGCGCATCAGGACAGACTCCTTGGGAAGAAAGGAAAAGGTACGCGGCTAGCTCCGGCTGAAGTGGACCAGCGGAAACACGAACCTGAGACGGAGACGGTGTTCCTGCGCCCTTGTGCAAGCCAGGAACAGCAGTGAATCATTTCGGAGTCTGAGCATCCTGTTTCAGCGCACGGCGTTCACGGGCACTCAAGTTGGTCTCGGGTGCGAGGCTCTTTTTTCCTCGAAGTTTCGTCGGCGTGGCAAGCGATTTCTTGGCAGACTCCAGAATGGCCGAGCTGGGTTTTCCCGAACCGCCGGATGTGGCGGAACCGCCACAACCGCTGATCGTCCCGGTTGCCAGAACGGCCCCGAGAGCAATTAATAACGACGAACTCAACGTTCGGAAGACGCGGTGTTGCATTTCGTGGTTGTTCTCCAGTGGTTCGCTTCAAGGCCAAAAAGGCGAAGTGAAGCTGAGTTTCCTCGAGATCAACTACGAACGGTGGCTCAGGACCTCCGGGCTATCCTGGCGATTCAGGCCAGTCAAATCAACGAAGAGGAAGCTGGATACGATTGAGCAGCAGCTAAGCGACGAAATCCTGAGTTCAGCGAAGAGAGAATATCAAGAGATTGAGAACCGACAAGTGCGTAGTGTGTTTTTGTCGCGATTTTTTTAACAACCGCTTGCCCGGTAACCGAGCGAAGAATTGTGATAGCGTAAAGTTATCATCGGATCCCGTCCATTGTCAAAGATTTTATGCATTCATTGCGCGGTCTTCCGGGTCTTCTGCACGCCAGACGAGCCCAACCTTCGCGTTACGAGAGTCATGCTACTTCTCGGCGCATGATCATCGTGGCTGGCTCGGAGGGCTAGAAGACGGTCGAGTCGACCGACTTGATGTGCTCTGGCGCTCGGGCGAAGGCAAGGGCAGGGCAGGAAGAAACTCGGAGGCAGACCGGATTCTGAAGATCGAAGAGTGGCGAAGGAGATTGGGGCGAATCGCTTCGAAATGAAAAGAGCGGTCCCGTGAACGGAACCGCTCGCTGGTAGGCTGGAGACAGTGGCTCAGTACTGGTCGGCGGAGACGATCTCGCCACCATTGCGGGTGGAAAGTGCCTGGTAGACGCCGAACGTCTGACCGTTCGGATTGTAGATCCAGTTGCTGCCCGAACCGCTGACGGTGACCACTCGGGGGTTCCACGAGTTGATCGAGCTCTTGATGAACCGGACCGAGCCGTCGCAGAAGGCGAAGTTGCAGCCGCCCGGGTGCTGGCTGGTCGCCGTGGTTGCGAAGTTGCCGGATCCGCGGGGGAACATATTGGGGACGGTGTAGCCCGCGGCGTCGCCGCGGAAGAAGTTCGGGGGGAAGATCGTCGAGAACGTCGTGTCGCCAATGTCGCCCGAGCTCCACCAGTTCGCCCCGTAGTAGTCCCCCTGATTCGTTTGTGCTGAGATCAGGCTGTGGGCATGCTCGCCGTACATGATCGTGTTGCTGGTGCCATCGGTGATTGAGGCAATGGAGACCGGCCTGAAGCTCGCGGTCCCGCCGGCAACGACGTTGCCGTTATGGGCAAAGATCCCCTGCGTGTTGCTGATCTGCGGATCGTTCCACTCCCAGGCATAAACGCCCATGCTGCCGGCGTAGCTGCTGAATGTCATCGGTTGGGGGGAGCAATCCCAGCCGTCGCCGGGTGCGCCGGGATAGCGAAGGCCGACGATGTCGCCATCGCTGGGGCACCAGAGCATGCTCATTCCGACCCCGTTGACGGTGCTGTTGGCGGCCTCGTAGATCTGCCCCATCGAGTTCAGGGCATTATAGACGGCTCCCTGCTCGTAGTAGGCGGTCAGGCCGACAAAGTGGCCGAAGTCCTGGCGAATCAGGCTCGAGGGGTTGGTGAAATCCCGGCCCATGTGGTCGCCCATCGGGAAGGTTCCGTTGGCGGACTCGTAATTGTGCGCGGCAAGCGTCATCTGCTTCATGTTGTTGGTGCACTGGGCACGGCGAGCCGCTTCGCGTGCTGATTGAACGGCCGGCAAGAGCAGCGAGATCAAGACGGCAATGATGGCGATGACGACGAGTAGCTCGATGAGGGTGAAGCCGCGCCGGTCATACTTGCCTGAGCGAAACCTGGACATCAATGCTCCTTCGTGAATGAAAAGAAATTCAACGAACTGATCTGACGGAAATTGAAAGAAAGTGAAACTGCTGAGATCTGATTCCTCGATTTGCGCATGAGGGTCAGATCCCGTGCGAGGCGACTACGGGGTCGGACTGGCATCCGACTTATTTACTTGTCTTCAGCCTTGGCGGACTTGCGCTCACGCCAGGAGTCGCGGCTATCGACGCTGACTCCTTTTTTGCCTTTGGTGGGTTTTGACTTGGTCGAGGCTGTGGAATCAGTGGCTGTTGGAGCAGCCTTCGCAGCAGGGGGAGATTCCCCGCCACAGCCAATGGTCCCTGTCAGCGCCAGAAGAATTCCTGACGCAAGGGTTCGGAAGGGTGAAAAAGCACTCCCTGGCGGCCTCAAGCTCATTGTGTTGAAGGTCCCGAAGAAAGTGATGCACTCAACGTCGGAAAAGAACTTCCCGGCAACGGAAGCCTACTTGATGGCTGGCCCAGCACGACCTTGGCCAGCAATCACCAGCCGACACCGACGTCACGTGCGCTGGCGATTCTTTTGGTCTACCTCTGAATCATACGCAAAAGGATGCGATGACCGTGCATTGGTGTTGGAGAAAAGATTACAAAAAATTGGAGGAACTGCAAGAGCCTCTTGGTTTTTTTCCACCGATGGTTCGTTGCATGGGCCTTGGGCACTCATCCTAAACTTATTAATTATAATACGATAGAACGATTCTTGGGTCCACGCCCCAGGAATCAAGACCGTCCCAAGGAATTCATTGATGCAGGCCCGCGCTGTTGCAAAAAAAAATCTGGAGGCAATCATCAGGCCGAAGCCACATCCTTGACACTCGCTATCGTGTAGGGGGACCATACATCGGTAATCTGGCTCGAAACCGATGGAGAGCGAGCGATGGCGGCGGGACGACGGCTGGTCCGGCTCGGGGTTGGCGCGATTGTGCTGATAATCGTCTGCGGCCTCCTTGCCTTCTGGTATTTCGCGGGACGGGGCGCCGAGGGGCCTTCGATTCTGGACCGGGGACGCGAAGCCTACCTGGGCAGACAATGGAAAGATGCGCCACGATCTGGCCAAAGAAGCCCTCCGGACGAAGCCTAATGACCGTGAAGCTTTGAGGCTGCTGGCTCGGTCCACCGCCCGGATGGGCGGCGACGTTCCGGCCAACGCGCTGTTCGCGCGCCTGGGCGAAGCGGCTCTCGAGCCCGAGGACCTCTACCTCCTGGGGGTCGGTCTGGATCGGGCTGGCAGGACAGACGGCGCTCTTGGAGTCTGGCGGAAGGCCCTGGCTGGCGATCCCGATCACGCCGAGACCCTGGAACATCTGGCACTGGCCTACACGGCACGCAACCGCCTTGTCGAGGCGTCGCAACTTGCCGAGCGGCTGGCGCAGCGACCTGGCTGGGAGGCTCTGGGAGGGGTGAATCTGGGATCGCTGCGCACCGAATTGAACGATCCCGCAGGCGCGGTGGCGGCCCTTCAAAAGGTTTTAGCCCGGCCCGATGCACAGTCGCTAGATCCCTCAATTCTAGGTCGGGCTCGGAAGCTGCTGGCCCGTGCGCTCTTCGCGCACCGGCAAGGCGGACGAGGCGCGGACCGTTCTGGGCGGGCTCATCAAGTCTGCCTCAGACCCGGAAGCTTTCTGGCTGCTCAGCCGGGCGTTCTTGCAAAAGGGCGACAGAATACAGGTCGCCGCGGCGCTCGAGAAGGCGGGGAACTACCGGGCCGAACATCCCCTCGACCTGGAACCCGCGCCGTACCTGGGCGAGGACCGTTGCACCGAATGCCACCGCGATATCGCCCGGGCTTATCACGGCAGCAGGTTCACGACAACCCTCGCGCGCGGCGAGGGCCTGCTTACCCTGCCTTATCCTGACAAGTCGATACCCGACCCGGAGAATCCCGCAGTCATTCATCGGTTCACACGCCGTGATGGAAAGGTCCACGTCGAGACCGAGGTTGACCGCAAGGTGTACGAGGCCGTCGTCGACTATGCCTTCGGCTCGCCCGATCGCTACACGTCGCTGGTCGGCCACGACGAGCACGGGCGATCCTACGTGCTGCGCCTATCGCACTATGACAACGGTCCGTCCGCAACCGGCTGGGTGCGAACCACGGGCCACACGGCCGATGCCGAGGGAGGCCGAGATTATCAGGGAAAGCCTCTCGACGTCGCCGATGGCGTGCTTCGCTGCCTGTTCTGTCACACCACAAATCCGCTCTCGGTATTGAACGGGACGGGGATCGAGTCGAAGGATAAGGCGATCGGCTGCGAGCGCTGTCACGGGCCCGGCGGCAACCATTTGAAGGCCGTCGAGCTCAAGCTCGCCGATATGGCGATCATCAGCCCCGCCCAGGGGTCGGGCGTGGGAGCCATTCGCCTTTGCTCGCAGTGCCACGCACTGCACCAGGAGATGGACGTGCCCCGAACCGACAACTACTGGGCTCGCTTTCAGGGCAACACTCTCCCCTGGAGCCGCTGCTTCACCGAAAGCGCGGGGGCACTCGATTGCATGACCTGCCACGATCCGCACAGCAACGCGAACCATTCCAAGACCGACTATGAAGCCAGATGCCTGAACTGCCATTCCGCGTCGCCGACCCGCGAGGCGTCGGGCGACACCTGTCGGGGGGCCGATCGCGAAGAAATCCGGAGGCACAAGCTGCCCGATCAATCCCTCGAAAGGTTGCATCGGCTGCCACATGCCCCCGTTTCGGAGCAATCCCCTCCGCGCGACCTTCGCCGACCACTACATCCGCATCCATCCGGAATTGAAGCCGTCGGGCGGTCAGTCGGTTCAGCGCTAGAACGCGGAGACACTTCTACAGCCTGAGGTAGAAGTTGTGCTTTTCGAGGTAACGCACGAACTGGTAGCTGATCAGGAAGAAGACCACCAGGCCCAGGAGACAGTACCAGAGGGGCGAGTCGTTGGGCACGAAGGCGTGGACCGCCCCCGAAACCGCCTCGTGCAAAATGTAAGCAGCCAGCGGATTCTGGCCCAGCGTCCGGAAGACGCCGATGTGCAAACCGCCGACGTCGCAGAGCAAGATGAACAGCGAATAAACGCCCAGCGCGAAGCCCGACGAGAAGAGTGTGAACGGCAGGCTGACCACTTTCTGCTTGTTCATCGTCCAGTAATTGTGGGGACGGATCTCATGAGGGGGAGGCTGCACGAACGGCGGCGTGGCCAGCAGCGATTCGAGTGACCGGCCCTGCACGTTCGCGAACGGAGGAAGGACGGGCGAAGCGGCGATCGTGCCGCCCTCAAGAAGCGCCACGCTTCCCTTGTCGGTGTCGTAGAGAGTGCCCAGACAGTTGAGCAGGTAGCCGCCGGCCATCAGGAGTGCTCCTCCCACCAGGGCAATTCCGGCCGCTTTCCCGGGCGTTCGACTGATCATCAGGTCATAGGTAAGGGTGCCGAAGAGCATGGGAATCGACCAGGCGATGATGCCGAAGCAGCCGCCGTCCCAGGCCGAAGAACCCGATAGTCCGATCAGTTCATCGAGCCAGTTCGGCTTGCCGTAGACGAAGAAGAAATTGAACCAGTGCGAGATCAGGACGTGGACCAGAGCGCAAGCGGCCAGGGCGATGGCCCTGACCCGGCTGCTTGCTCCGATGACCGGAAGCAGGAAGATCTGCGTCACGCCGATGATCGCCAACGTCTCCCAGAGGTTGGCCTTGATCATCTCGCCGATCACCTTCCACGCGCCCGAGCCCTGGAGATCCGCCCACTTCTTGACCGCGAGGTCCTCGTGGCCGAAGAGGACCACCGAGACGAGGACCAGCCCCATGCTCCGGACGAAGAACTTCCAGTAGGTTCGCGCCGGGCCGATCTGGGAGAGCCGTCGCAGGGCCGAGAGCCGGAACGAAAAGCCGGCCGCGAACATGAAGCTGGGCATGATCGTGTCGGCATAGCTGAAATAAGGGCGATCGGAATGATGCTTGAGCACTTCGGCGATGGCCGCGTAACCGCCCACGAAGTTGACCAGGAACATGCCCGCGACCGTGTAGCCGCGAAACTGGTCCATCGACACGATTCGTCCGGGAGAGGAGGCTGCGTCTTTGCTCATCAGTAATTCTCGGGTCCTTGGGGTTAAAGGAAACGCAAGACAAGCGCGCGATGGTGCGGTTAACGTGGCGCGGGCCAGCCCGCCAGGGGAAACGGGTGCGACTCCGCCTCCCGCAGGAGGTAGCCCGCGTCGGCTTTGAGCCCAGAGTAACGATCGACTTGCCCTGAGGGCCAGTGCACCTCGACCTGTTCGACGGAGCTGGCCGCCCCGACTCCGAAGCGAAGCCGTGAATCGGCCGCCGACTGAAAGCTGCCGCCGCCGATCCGCTGCGCGACCATCGACCGCCCGCCGCAACGCACCGTGACACGCGCGCCGACGGCATCCCGGTTCGATTTCCGCCCCTCGAGGCGAAGAGTCAGGACATGCCCGGCATCCGAGCGGTTGTGAAGGTAAATCAAGGCTTCGTCCTGAGAAACGATGATCGCGTCGACCCGGCCGTCATTGTCCAGATCACCGGCGGCCAGCCCGCGTCCCATGTGGAGAACCTGGAACGGTGCGCCTGCTCGCGTCGACACCTCCGTGAGGAAGGGTCGTTGCTTCCCCCCGTTGTGATAGAGTTGCACGGGCATCTTCCAGGGAAACTGCGGCCGGCCGTCATGAACGTGGCCGTTGGCCGTCATCAGGTCGAGCCAGCCGTCATTGTCGACGTCCAGGAAGGCGATGCCGAAACCGAGCACATAGCGGCTGGGAGCTGCCAGTCCGATCGCCGCGGACTGGTCGCCGAAAAACCCCTGGCCCAGATTTCTGAAGAATGATGTGGATTCGTTGTAAAAGTTGGTAACCGCCAGATCGAACCGGCCGTCGCCGTCGAGGTCGCCGCACGCCACACCCATGCCGGCCTGGTATCCGCCCGACGCATTGCCGGCCACGCCCGCGGTCAGCCCTGTCTCCTGAAAACGGAACTTCCCCTGATTCTGGAAGAGATAATTCGCCGTCATGTCGTTGGCGACGAACAGGTCGACCCGCCCATCTTCATCCAGGTCGGCAGCCAGCACTCCCAGCCCCCGACCATCGGTGTCGTGAATGCCGGCCGCCGCGGTGACATCGACAAACCGGCCGCCGTCGTTCCGGAAAACGTGGTCGGGAAGCGACGGAAAATCGAGCGGGCTGCAGTTGTAGATCGTAGGATCGTCCGGGTCCGAGCAGGATCGCTGATCGCCGTCGTCCCACTTCATGTAGTGGCAGACATACAGGTCGAGATCGCCGTCCCCGTCCAGATCGGCGAAGGCCGCCGAGGTTGGCCAGTCGCGATCACCACCAAGCCCGGCCCCGGCGGTGGCGTCCTCGAATGTTCCATCGCCCCGGTTGTGATAGAGGGCATAGGACCGCCATCGGGTCACGAAAAGGTCGGAGTGCCCGTCGTTGTCATAGTCGGCGACCGCGACTCCATGCCCATACCCGCGCGGCATCCGGCTAATCCCCGAACGCTCGGTGACATCTTCAAAGGTGCCGTCCTGACGGTTCCGAAAGAGGCGGTCTCCCGGCAGTGTGGATCGCGGATCGGGTGGGAACGGCCCTCCCTGAACCACGAAAACATCAAGCCAACCGTCGTTGTCGATGTCGATGAGGCCCACTCCGCCACTGGCCGTGACCGGGGGAATCAGCTTGCCGCGAGCACCACCGTTTTCCTGGACGAACCGGAGGCCGGCCGCCTCGGCATCATCGCTGAAATAGAGAGTGGCTTGCGCAGGTTCACCCCGTTCGAGGGCCGTCAGACTCTCCGAACTCACAAGGTCGGGAAGCAGATCGGCCAGTGTCCTGGAGCCTGGAATCGAATCGACCCCGGGGACGTCCCCGACCTCCCTGGGAACCGCGACCGAGCCGAGCGCGGCCCACCGGCGCGAGTCGAACCGGCGGCCCAGCTTGGCGGCGAACTGAGCGAGCTCGCCGGCATTCTTCAGCGGCGTTGGCGAGAAGAGCCGGTGATCATACTCCCGGCGAACCTGGTCCAGCTCGGCCCTCCGGCGACGGAGTTCAGCGGCTTCTTGTTTTTGCCCTGATTCGATCTCGATCTCGGACAGCCGCTCGAGCGCCCGCAGATTGGTCGGCTCGAGAGCCAGCGCCTCTTGAAGTGCCGCACGCTCGGCGCGAGTGTTCCCCTGCCTGGCCGCGAACCAGGCACGCAGCAAGGCCGGCCGGGTCTCGGGCTCCTGGCTGGCCGGCAGATGGGACAGGGTCTCGCGAGCCACTTCGAGCCGGTTCGCGGCAACAGCCCAGTTCAACTGCATTCGCTGGACGGGGACGTCATCCGGCCTGCGCTCGAGGCAACGGTCCAGCCACCCGCGGGCATCGTCGAACCGCCCAAGCAAGGTGGCCAGGTGCGCGTGCCCCAGCCAGACGCGATCATCCTGAGGCGATTTGCTTGCCGCGCGCTCGAGGGCTTGCCGGACACCCTCGGTCGGGTAGGGGTCATGGTCCAGCCGGTAGAGCCTTTGCAAGGTGACCACAGGATCGCTCATCTGATCGAATCCCTCCTCGAGCCACCGTTTCGCCTCCGCGAGCCGCCCCTCCAGCCGGAGCAACAAGACCAGACCCCACCGCGCCTCCGCGCGGTGCGGCCCCGCTCGAGCGGCGGCCGACCGCAAGAGCGTCTCGCAGGCATCGAACCGGCCCTGCTCCATCTCGATGCGCGAACGGCGGACTTCGATCCACCCTTTCATGGGCGAGCTGTCAGGAACCTTTTCCCAGGCCTCGGTCGCCGCGCGCACCCGGCCCCCGGCCAGCTCGCATACGCCCAGTTCGTAAACGGCCTCATCCCATCCCGGCCGGCGATTCAAGACCTCGGTGAGCGCGGCCCGCGCGGTTCTCCAGCGGTTGTGGCTCATCTCTTCGCGGGCGATTGCCATCAGTTTCTCGCCTTGCTTCCGGTTGTAGACTCTCCATCCCCACCACAAGCCGATCAGGATGAGCAGTCCCAGCGCAAAGGCCAGCCTCGTCCATCGCGCTCGCATCGGCGACTCCCGGATTCATCGCTGGCTTGCCCGCCGAGGGCACGCTCTCGGTGACAATGCTTCCCCGTACAAATGCTTGGCGAGTTCTTCGTGGTCGGCCCTCGCACCTCCTCGTACGTACCCTTGAGGGTACTCGCGGACCGGAATCCGGTCAACGATCCCCACTATCGTCTCTTGCTCATGCAAGCATATATTTGACACTGCGGATGGCCCATTCTCGCGCTGGTCGAGACTCCGGTCGGGTCGGCTCCTCCTCTTGATCCCGACGCCGATCTGACCTAGCATGAACCAGCGTGAGGAACAAGGCGCCCTCGCTTTTCTCGTGAGGATTGCGGGAAGCAGGCTTTTCGCGAGGCTTTCATGCAGCTTGACCAGATCACTCTGCACCTCGTGCGCCTGCCTCTCGTTCGCCCGTTTCAGACCAGCTCCAGTCGCAAGGAGCATCTCGATCATATCTTGATCCGGGTCGCAACCGATGAGGGCATTGTCGGCTGGGGCGAGTGCGCCAGTCCATCGGATCCGTTCTATTGCCCGGAAACGTCGGAGACGTGCTGGCATATCCTCCACGATTTTCTGGTTCCCATGGTTCTCGGGCAAACCTGGACGACCATCGAAGAGCTGGCGAGCTGCTATCGCCAGGTGAAAGGCAACGCTTTTGCCCGGGCCGGGCTGGAGATGGCTTGCTGGGATGCCCTTGCAAGAAGTGAGGGAAAACCGCTGCACGCGCTGCTGGGCGGGACGCGCGGGGAGATTCTCTCCGGCGTGAGTCTGGGCATCGAGAACGATACGGCGACCCTGTTCGAGCGCATCGACCAGTTCCTGGGCGAGGGATACCGCCGCATCAAGCTCAAGATCGGGCCCGGGAGCGATGTGGATGTGGTCCGGCGAGTGCGCGAGCGTTATCCGACGATCCCCTTGCAAGTTGACGCCAACTCGGCGTACAGGCTGAACGACATCGCCACGCTCAAGCAGCTCGACGAATTCGATTTGCTGCTCATTGAACAACCGCTGGCGCACGATGACATCATCGATCACGCCCGCCTCCAGGCCGAGCTGACGACCCCGATCTGCCTCGACGAGAGCATTCACTCGGCCGAAGACGCCCGCAAGGCGCTTGACCTGTGCGCTTGCCGGGTGATCAACATCAAGGTCAGCCGACTGGGGGGGCTGCTCGAGGCGAAACGGGTTCACGACCACTGCCTGTCACGCGGCGTTCCGGTCTGGTGCGGCGGGATGCATGAATTCGGCATCGGACGCGCGGCGAACTTGGCCATCGCCAGCCTGCCCGGCTTCACGCTGCCGGGCGATGTCTCGGGCTCGGATAAATACTATCGCCGCGACATCGTCGAGCCGCCGATCCTGGCCGTCAAGGGCGCCATTGCTGTGTCCAACTCACCCGGCCTGGGTGTCGAGCCGGTCGAGCATGTGATCCGGGCGCACACCCTGCGTACCGCCACGCTCCACTTCAAGATGTGAGGCGATCCGTTCATGCATGATCACCCGATTCTCAACGACTTGCAGTCCCGGCGGCCGGCGCTGATCGCCGAGCTGAAAGACCTGGTCGAGCATGAATCTCCCAGCCACGATAAGCCGGCCCTTGACGCCCTGGCAAAGTGGCTGGCCGGGCGATTGAGTGCGATCGGGGGCGGCGTGGAGGTTATCGCCAATCCTCACGGGGGGGACCACGTCGTGGCACGCTTCCCTGGTGCTGAAGACAAACGTCCCGCGCTGATCCTCAGCCACTTCGACACGGTCTGGCCGGCCGGAACGCTGGCCAAGATGCCTGTGCGTGAACAGGATGGCCGCTTCCACGGGCCGGGCGCTTACGACATGAAGGCCAGCCTGGTCATGCTCTTCGGCGCCCTCGAGGCGTGCGGCCGGCTGGGCTTGCGATTCCCTCGGCCCGTCACCGTTCTGGCCACGTCCGACGAGGAGATCGGCAGTCCCACGTCTCGATCGCTGATCGAGACGCTGGCCCGCGAAAGTACCCACGTTCTTGTCCTCGAGCCGCCGCTGGCAGACGGCAGCCTCAAGACGGCACGCAAGGGCGTGGGCCGGTACACGCTCGAAATCGAGGGGAAGGCCGCGCATGCCGGTGTGGCGCCGGGCAGCGGCGCCAGCGCGATCCTCGAGATGGCGCATCAGGTCATCAAGATTCACGCACTAACCGACGTGAAGGCCGGCACCACACTCAATGTCGGCGTGGTACACGGCGGCACGGTGGCCAACGTGGTGGCCGCGCGGGCCGTCGCCCACATTGATGTCCGCGCCACGAAGCTGGACGCCGCGGCTCGCGTGGAAGAAGCTCTCTTCGCGCTCGAGCCGGCGATTACCGGGACGCGGATCAAGGTGGAAGGCCACTTCGGCCGGCCGCCGATGGAGCGGACCCCGGCCATCGCGGCACTCTTCGAGCGGGCTTGCGTGATCGGCCGCGGGCTGGGAATCGAGCTCACCGAGGGCTCGACCGGTGGCGGCAGCGACGGCAACTTCACCGCGGCGCTCGGCGTTCCCACACTCGACGGCCTGGGCGTTCGGGGCGGTGGGGCCCACGCCGATGACGAACACATCCAGATCGACTCGCTTTCCGAACGCGCCGCCTTGCTTGCCGCGTTGCTTCTGAACCTGTGAAGGGGCCGCCATGTTCCTGCCGCCACCCGCATCGTTCGACAAGGAGGTCACCATTCGCCGCGCCGAGAGCCTTGCAGATTATCGCGCCTGCCAGGACGCCCAGCGCAAGGCCTGGGGGATCACCGAAGTCAGCTACGTGATCCCGATCGCCACCATGGTCGGGGCCAACCTCCACGGCGGGCTGGTCCTGGGCGCGTTCTTGAAAGATGGGTCCGCGGTGGCCATGTCGTTCGGGTTCCTCGGCCGACTCGACAATCGCATCTGCCTCTACTCGCAGCTCACCGGCGTGGTGCCGGGCTACCAGTCGCTCGGCCTGGGCTACGCGGTCAAGATGGTTCAGCGCGATCTGGCCCACGCCGAGGGCATCAGCCTGATTGCCTGGGCCTTCGATCCGCTCCAGGCGGGCAACGCCAACTTCAACCTCGGCCGTCTGGGCGCCACGAGTCGCCGTTACATCGACAACATGTACGGCGAGCGGACCGACGCCCTAAACGCCGGAGTGCCGACCGATCGCCTGATCGCCGAGTGGGAGGTCGAGAAGCCGATCCGACCACGGGAAAACCTCACCCCAGAAACTCTGGAGACACTCCCACGCCTGATCCAGGCGGGTCGGGATCAAGAGGGCCGCAGCGTACCGCAACGAGTGGAAACGAACACGGACGCTCCCCGGGTGCTGCTCGAAATTCCTCCGCGCATCGCCGATATGCGGCGCGAGCGTCCCGACGCCGCCGAAGTCTGGCGGCTGGCCGTGCGGCAGGCGTTTCAAGCGTGCTTCGCCGCCGGTTACCACGCCGTCGGCCTGGTACGCGAGGAGTGCTCGGGGGCCCACCGCGATTATTATGAGCTCGAGCGGCCCACTCCGGAATGAGCTTCGATCGCTATAATGCAAACTGACATCGCAGAAAGTTTTTCAACCTTCACCGTGAACGAGCCCGAATGATGATGCCCGGGACCTTGGAAACATCGCGCTACGCTTCCCTCCGGAAGGGCGGCAAGGTCCTGGGCCGGCTGGCGCTCTGGGTTCAACTCGGGCTGTTGATCCTGGGAGCGGGCCTCTTCCTCGACCAGGCAAAAGACCTGCTGTCCGATGCCCAGTTCACCTGGGGCGAGCGGCGGGTGATGGGAATCATCGCGATCGTGACCCTGGGCGGCTGCGGCCTGTCGGGCTGGATCCTGGGGCAACTCTTTCGCGTGTCTGCCCAGGTGCTTGACGTGCTGGCCGACAGCGCCGAGGCTGCCTGGCGTACCGGCGACCTGATCGAGCAACACCTGGTTCCAACCCTCGGCCGCATCGCCCTGGCGATTGAAGAGAGGGATGGTCCGCTCGCTGGACGATCCGCAACATCGGCATCGACCGCGAATACTAGCGTGAATTCGATGCGGAGCGAGCTGGCCGCGGCCCAGGCGGCGGGCAGGGCAGGGCGGGTCATGGAGCTGCGCGATGTGCTCACGCAGCACCTTCGCGGTGAGCCGCTGCATTCCCTCGATCGCGGGCTCGCAATCTGGATGCTCAACCTGGTCGAACGCCGCGTTCAGGCGGGAACGGTCGATGCCGAGCTTGCCGGCTGGGTGGCCCGGGCTCTCGACAGCTTCGGAAGCATGTCCGAAGCCGAACCGCTGCGCGTGGCCTTGCCTTCGCTGCGACATCGCGCCGGCCTGTGTCAGAAGTGCGGACGGCCCACGCGTGGCCAGGAGGCACTCTGCGCCGATTGCCGGGCCGGAGGCGCGGCGTCTCGCGCAGTGCCCGGTTCCAGTACTCGATCGTCCTCGACCCGGGAGGCGCTCATGAGCATGCGTGTTCGTTGTAGCAGTTGCCAGACGGCCTTCCTGACCGACGTCGAGGAACCCGGCGCCACCGTCGAGTGCCCCAAGTGCGGCGCCCATCATCGCTTGCCTGCACCGAGCCGGCCCGTGGACACACCTGCGCCGCAAACCGCCCCGTCGGCCGAGCCCATACCGTCGGCCCCCGTATCCTCCACTTCGGTCTTCGTGCCCTCGACCGAGTCGCGGGCCCGGTCGTCCCGCCGCCTCTGGATGGCGGGACTGGCCGTCCTGGCCATTCTGGTGCTGGGCGGCGTGACGGCCCTGGTGGTCTGGCCACGTTTGAAGCCGCGGCGGCTCGATCCGGTGGAACGCGTGGCGAATGAATACTTGCAGGCGCTCGTCAAAGGCGATGAAACAGCCCAGCGCCGCTGGAGCACGGTCGAAGAGCCACCGGCGATCCGTTCCTTTCAAACCATCCGCCGCGATCCTGGCCGGAACCGGACCGTCAAAGGCTCGTACGCCCCGCTGGCTCGCCTGCATTCGAAGATCGATTCCGAATTCACGTATGATCCCGCGATCGGCCGGTTCACGCCCAAGAACCCGCTGGGCGCGGCGGGCGAGACGCTCGACGCGGTCCAGGCGGCCAAGGAGAAGGCCGAGAAATCGGGCATTTACGACAAGATGGCCAGCGGCGATCCCAACGAGATCTTCGACGCCGCCGAGAACTTCGGCAAGATGCTCAGCCAGCTTTCCGAAGGCGCCCTCGCACCCAAGAAGATCTTGCCGACTTACAAGCTGCTGGTCAACGACGCCAAACCGCCGCTTCCCGCCGAACCGAAAGAGCTGGCCACCCACGTCGCCGACAACCCCAAGAGCTGGGACGCCCTGCTCAAACGTCCGTTCCACACCTTGAAGGCCGACGGCCCGTTCATCTTCGAGCGGGCCGAGGTTGACACCCAGGTGCACGACCAGCTTGGTTCCAGCGGCGACCCTCCAACGACCCTGCGACTGAGCCTGGTACGGTTCCGTCTCGAAGGCATCGACACCGGCTGGCGCATCATCGCCGCGAAACGGATTCTGCCCGGAGCCACCGATGAGCCGCCCTCGGAACCCCAGCCCGAATCACCCGGTTATGTATCACCTTCTGTCCCGCCGCCAACCGCCGAACCACCCCAGTCCTCGTTCTCTGGGAAATCCGTCGAATTCCCCAGACACACGATGAGTTTTCCAGTAGAATCAATCGCTGATTTTCCCGGGCGATTAGCTCAGTTGGTTAGAGCGCCTGCTTTACACGCAGGAAGTCGGGGGTTCGAGTCCCTCATCGCCCAATCGTCGAATCCATGTGGAAACGGAGGAGGTCACGATCATGCAACGGAAAACCCTCGATTCAGAGCCGGGGTCCTTACCGCCATCTTGTCGTGGGCCGGACGGGAAACTGCGGCAAATGACTGAGGAGGAACATCGCCAGTATATCGAGTCGGCATTGCGTCGGATTGACCAAATCGAACAGATCCCCGACGATCCGAACGATCCTCCCGAGGAAGAGTGGATGCGTGGCATCGATGCGATGCGACCCCATCGTCCGCTGTTCAAGAACTACTACTGAGTCATGCGGGAGATCGTGCTTCTCGACTCCGGCCCTCTTGGACTGGCTTGCGGACGTCACGGTTCACCGGTTCCAGACCAGTGCCGTCGCTGGTTTCGCGGCTTGATCGCTCGGGGTGTCCTGGTGGTCGTTCCCGAGATTGCCGATTACGAGGTAAGGCGGGAACTAACACGCATTAGAGCAGTGGCATCCCTTCGCCGCCTCGATGATCTGGTAGCGTCGGGAGGGCTTTCGTACTTTCCCGTGCTTACGCCCGAGTGGCGGCAAGCAACTTTGTTCTGGGCTGATGCCCGACAGCAGGGCTTTCCGACCGCTTCACCGGAGGCACTCGACGCAGACGTTATCGTGGCAGCGTGTGCAGCCACGATCGGCCAACCTGGCGATCAGGTCATTGTCGCCACGATCAACGTTGGCCACCTTGCCCGCTATTGTGACGCCAGGTTGTGGACGACGATTGTCTGAGTACGTAGTCGGCAGCAAAATGGACCAGCCTCCCTAGCGATGAGCAGAGATGGACTCCGGCCCGCTGGGTCTTGCCTGTCGGCGACCAGGGACGGGTCTGGCCGACCAGTGCCGGGTTTGAGGAGAGGAAAAGGGTCCAGGAACTCGTCCTCGCCCTCTCACGACGCATCGGCCCAGTTCTCGACGGTCAGGCCAGGGACCGCCGCGAGGTCGGTATCCATCGTGACCACGGTGGTGTTCCCCAGGGACAGGGCAATGGCGGCGATCATGATGTCGTTCCGCCCCATCGGGCGGCCGATGGACTTCAACTCGAACGCGAGTCGGCCGTACTCGAACGCGGCAGCAGTGTCCACCAGCCAGAGTTTCCACACGTCGAGCGCCTGGCGGAGGCGCAGGACGTTCTGATCCCGCTGGGGGCTGCCTTCGGCGCGAAACGCCAGTTCGGCGAGCACCGGCGTGGCGATGCCGACGCGGTTCCCCCTGGCGACCTCGACCGCGGCCCGCTCGAACACGCCACGCTTGCGGTCGAGATGGAGGGCGGCAATGCCGGTGTCAAGGAGGAATCGTCTCATCGGAAAGCGTCCTCGGCGCCTCGGTCGGCGTAATCGATGCCGTGCTGATTCAGCTTCCGTTCCCAGGCATCGAGTTCCGCCGCCACATCGTCGGGGATCTCCAGTGGTTGCATTCGCCCCATCGCGGCGAGAACCCGGGCGATCTCCTCGGGCGGCATGGGGCCATCGTCATCGACGACATCGGTCCCGATGCTGAGAATGACCTCCGTGCCATCGGGGAGGTCTTCGGGCGCGGGCACTTCGATTCGTCGATCGTGGATCACGGTGCGAACGGTGGTCACGACTCTTGCTCCTTCCGCTCCCGGTGAACGCGAGCGTCGAGGGCGCCGAACTCGGCTCAGGTCAGGGCGTCCCCCCGAGCGGTGAGGTTGGTTTTCGCGTCGGGATTTCTTTCATCTTACCAGACCGAGCGGCCGCAGGTGATTGTCCACCTGGCGAGTACGCGACCAAGCAAAGCCGGCAAGGCGGGGGAGGGGAATAACGCGGTCGGCGGCGCAGAGTATCTCTGCCGCGGCAGAGATACGACGGTAAAACACTGAAACACTCCGCAAACTCTCGATTCCCTGGAAAACGCAATCCCGCAAGGGCGTTCACGAAACCGACGGCGGAATAACAACTTACTCCACACGATCTCATAAAGGTTTGCCTTCTTTACATGCAGGAAGTCGCGGGTTCGAATCCCTCATCGCCCAATCCGGGTGCGATTGCCGTCGCTTGCCAAAGCGACGCCCAGTCGGTGAGCACGCTTTGAGCCGCTGTTCTTGCCTCGGCATCCGGTCGAGACTTCGACGACAAGCCCGTTGCCGTCGCGGTATCGGGCGACGTAGGTTCCCGACGTATCCCGTATGCGCTCGGCCCCGTCCTGCCCCGTCGTGACGGGTGCCGTTCTCATCTTTCCCTTCCCGTCTCGCCAGCGAGCGAGCCGCTCTCCCTTGCGAGTGACGATCTCGGCGTCTGGCGGTAGCGGGCGAGTGACGGTTTTCTTGAAGAGACTTCCCATTGTCCTACCCCTTCCAAATCGCGGCCGGCGCTACGATTCCTTCTCTTCGGAGTTCAAGTATCTGTCTCGCACATCGAGAAGGGTCTCCTTCTTGCCCTTCTCATCTTCGTATTGCCAGAAGCTCCAGCCATTCGTATTCATTCGCCGTCCCGTTATGGTGGATCGGGCAGTCTCGGCCGCTGTCGAGCAGGATGGAAAACGCTGTCCTTGGAACTCGACCGACCCATCGTGGTAGAGCGTAGCCTCCATCATCCGGCCCTTGTACTTGCGGAAGAGCCGGATGGGCGGGCTGAGGTGGCCTTCCCCGATGAGTTTGGCGAGCGAAATGCCAAAATGCTTCTTCCCCTTCTGTTCGCGCCTTACACGCACCTTGTGCTTAACTCTCGGCAAGGCTGCTGGCTTCGGGTCTTGAGGGATCGTACCTGTCATCGTTGGAACCGGCGTCGCCGACTCGAATCGCAGGTCAAGCCGCCTGAGAGATTCAACTATCTCCTTCGGAGTGAGCTTAGGCTCACGATGCCGGATGAGTCGGATAAGGCTCTTGTCGGGAGTTGAGAAGAGTTCCTGGAGCGTGTGCTTGACTCGGCGATCAACGTAGTGAGCGTTCCAGAGCACGTCGAGCAGGTTCTCTTCCATGTTGCTTCGAGAGATTAGCGTGAGTGTTCTGAGCGTCTCGGCCTCATCGCCTTCAGTAAGCTTGACGCGCCAGAAGAGCTTCTCTTCAGCATCCAAGGGCGCGTTGGCATTGTAGAATCGATACTCATCCCCGTCGCTCAGCACGCACCATTCAACTCCCGCGATGGTCGCGTAGGAAAGAACTTGAGAAACCCATTTCCGGTTCGTGAGCGTCTCGCCGAGCCCTTTCGCTTCAACGAAGAGTCGGGGCTTGCGAAGGATTGTCAAGGCATAATCGACGGGACTATCGACGGATTTCGCCTTGAACTCACGGAAGACTTCATCCGGGTCGCGCACGTCCCAACCGAGAGCTTCGAGCACCGGTTCGATCAGCGAAGCCTTCGTGTTCTGCTCGCCGATGTTACGATCCTGATAGCGACGAATCTTGCTGATCACGTCGCGAACGACGTCCCGCAACTTCGCGTCTTGTTGTTCGCTCATTGGTTTCTCTTGACTTGTTTGGTCGGGGCTTTACGGCGACCAGAATCCCGAAGTACGCGGCGAGCCGGTCGGCCATGTCCAGTCGGATTGATTGACGGCCATCAACAAATCGCTGGATGCTGGATCGGGCAACCCCTGTATCCCGCGACAGGGACTTGTAGCTAACGCCGCTGTCGCTGATTGTTCGTCTGAGAGCGTCTGTCATGCTTTCTATCGGTTTGCGAGTGCTCATGGTGAATGAATTATCGCACAGCAACGCTTTGGAGTCAATTCCTCATGCCATCGCGCCTTGTCCCTTGAATCCAACTCGGCTCTGATGCAGGATTGATACATAGCTAAGGCCATGGCGAAACCCGACGAAGGGCGAAATATGTCAGGTAACAGGGTCGGATTACAGCGTCCTCGGATCGTCAAAGCGGACGAAGTCACTGATGCTCTGGCTGCCAAGGAGAAATTTCAGTCCCATCTTGATGAGGCTTCGTCTCTACTATCTTCCATCGAGAGCCGGCAACTGGAATTAGAGGATCGCATCCAAGTGCATAGACGTTTACTGGAGCTTCGACAACGATTTGATGGTTTTATCGGCAGGACAGGCTCCATCATTGTTTTGTTGGTACTCTCTTGTGCCGTGATGTTGGTGTTTTGTCATGCTATTGGCTTACCGGTAGTTGTGCCGGCGATCCTAATGCTAGCCACCTCTGCTACGATGGCTCATTGGGCGGTTCGGCTCTACAAGCCTTCGGATTCGCAGTTAAACTCAGAGCTTGCAAACTGGGAACATGATCGTGAAACGCTACAAGGTCAGGAACAGGAGACTAGATATATTGTCTCTAGGGCTACCGCGCTATTCAGGGAAGCTGAAGCTAAACACCTGAGCCTATTCAACGCGTTTGAAAGCCGTATCAATCGACTGCGTTTGATTGATTGGAGAATTCTTCAGGGCATTCCATTTGAAGAATTTCTTGCCGATGTTTTTCGTGAGTGGGGGTTTGATGTCGAAACGACAAAGGCGAGTGGAGATCAAGGGGTCGATCTCAGGGTAACAAAGAACGGAGTGAAAACCGCAGTTCAAGCGAAGGGTTACGTGAGTTCGACAGTGGGCAATACTGCGATCCAGCAAGCTTTCACTGGAATGAAGTTTTATAATTGCGACAAGTGCATGGTGATTACTAATTCGACGTTCACTGCTAGCGCGGGAAGCCGCTAGAGCAGTCGGCTGCGTGCTCATCGACAGAACGAACCTTCCTCTTCTGATCGAGGGGGGGATGGTCTTCTAGGATTGTTGGCCCGATCCGTGAAGTCCTTTCAGATTCCGTTCGGCAGCACCCCCGCCAGGGGGTATGCTGCCTCTTCTGGTAGCACCCCTTTTGGGGTGCTTCTGGGATGGTAGGCATCGGCGCCTACAGCATCGGTAGCAAAATGCCTACAGTGCTGTCGGCGCCGGTGCCTACAGTCGGATGTTCACTAATCCATCGAAAACGGGAAATCGCGGTAGCTCGAAGGGCCGTCCTTTCAAACCCCCTCGCCGAAGCACTTGGAGCATGTTGCGGCGAGCCAGTCGGCCGACCGCTCGGCTTGCCGTTTGTCGATCCATTCCGCCTCGCCGAGCGAGGTCGTTGAGCGAAGTGCGGGCGGTCCCGTCGCGCTTCGTGTCGCGGTAGAGCATGAGCCAGACCGCCAGCTCGCCCCGGCTCAGGTCGGCCATGCCGGTATCGACGAAGGCGTTGAGAAGCTCGAAGCGAAGCCGAGAAACTCGCTTCGCTCGTCTTCCGCCTGGCGGGCGGATTCGTGCCGTCGCTCACGGCTCTTCCCCTTCGCTGTCGTCGGCCACTCGGCTCTGATCCCAGAGGGCTTGAAGAGCCGAATGAAGCTTGCCGCTGTCGCGCTTCCGTCCTGGCTTCCCGGTCTCGGGGGGCTCGGCCGGAGTGAATCGCTGGTGCTTCCGGTCGAAGGTCAGGGGAATATCCCGAGACTCGCCGTGCCGGCTCTTCAGGTGCTTCAGGATGACACGGGAAGAGGCGCCCCATCGCACCCTTCGTCTTCGCCAGGTGCCAGGATAAAGGCGTCGTCGGCCCCGTATTCAAGCTCGCTGGTTTCGCGGAAGCTCGCCAGGCTGAGCCCATCGCTATAACTTGATCGCCCCTTGGCATCCTTGGAGCGAGCCAGGGCCGCAACAACGACGATGGCAACCCCGGCGTCAGCGAATTGCCTGAGACTGCCCATCGTGGCATCAACCGCACGGCGCCGGTCGCCGTGCTCGCCGTGAGCCCCGATTCGCTGGATGTAATCGAGCAAGAGCAGGTCGGCCCCGAAGGCGTCGGCCGACCGCGCCACGTTCGCCAAGTCGTAAGGCGGGCGAACGAAGGCGAGCCGGTCGGCGTTGAGCCAACGCTCCACAGCCGACCGCTCCAAGTCGGCGACGGCCGTAAAGCCGCATCCTCAAGCGTGAAGGTCAACTTGGTCATGAGGTGCTCGACGCGCTCGGTGAACTTGTGCCTGGTGCTTGCGCCAAGCTTCTCGTGGTAGACGGCAACCTGATCGAAGATCTTGACCTGTTGCAAGATCAAGGCGGACGTCTGCCCGCGATCATGAAAGCCGGCAGGTTCTACAAGAACTGCCTCGCCAACTGAACGCCGCGCAGCACGCGTCGAAGTTTACGATTGGGCGTCGAGCGGCCAAGGCACAATCCGTTCGACGACGTCCGCTTCAACCAGAATCGTTATAGCTAGTTCATAAATCAACGTGACCCGATTCACGGCTGGAGAGCTCGCGGCGTAGAGACGACGCCTGCACAATTTGTAGACTTCTCGCTCAAGACCCCGAGCGATCCTCAGTGAGGAGTGGCGGAGGAACTGGCAGGACCCGGCCCGGCCGGAAGGCGATCCGGGTGCTGGCTCGGTTCCACGTGCGGGTGGTTGGCCTCCCCCGCTTCCGCCCTGGCGTCCGCGTCCCTGTCCCGGTTGTCCGCTGGGACGCGGCGGGTTGGCCACGTAGCTGGCCACGTCTTTCGCGGCCTTGGTTTCGATGCCAGGCTTCTGAAGAAACCCAAGGTCGCGGGCCCAGTCGATGAAGCGGAACTGCCAGGTGCCGAAGGGGATGCCATTGCGGTCGGTCAGCCCGCCGGACATGCGGCTGCCGTCGGGTAGTGGGTCGCCGGGATGGCGGCCGTTGCCGTAAAGATGCAATTCCACGTTGGGGACGCCAGCCATCAACATCGCCTGGTAGTAGTCGAGAGCCCAGATGGCGTGGCCCCGGTCGCCGGCACTCCCGCAAACGAGAAACGCAGGCGGAACGTCCTTGGGGATGGCCGGCGCGGTGCGGTTGCGTGCGAAGGGTGTCGGGCCGGGGTAGATGATGCCGACGAAGTCCGGACGCGAGGAGATGCCGGAAAACGGATCGGCGGGATCGTTGTTCTTCTTGTCCCATTCTTGCGTAGAGAACGGCGGCCGGAGCAGCGAGCTCAGCACCGGCAGAGAAACCCATGACGCCGATCCTGCTGGGGTCGATGCCCCACTCCTTGGCGTAGGCTCGGACGACGCGAACGGCCTGCTGCGCATCGTGAACCGCGTCTACCTCGGCAACGTAGCCGTCGGCACGCAGCCGATTCCGCAGGATGACGGTGTTGATGCCGTAATTGTAAAAGAACGGCACAAAATCGGCGCTCTCACCGCCCACGTTGAGGGTCCGGTGACCACCGCCGGCAATGACGATGACCGCCGTACCGGTGTTGATTGACCTGTCGACCCTGTGCAACTCGATGGAGGGATTGTGGATCGAGACGATGCTGTTGATCCGGCCGTGGACGGTCTGGCTCATGTTGTAGACCTCGGGCACGTGCAGCTTGTCGGCCTTGAGGTAAGGCGAGCTGGGCGGGAAGAGCGGCACCACGATGCCGCCGGGCAGGATGGCCTGGGGAGCGTAAGGCTGGCCATTGTCGGCGGCCGGCCTGGGTACAAATTGCGGCCCCTGAAGAGGGGGAAGCGGAGCCTTCGTCTGGGCGAGCGCGGCGGAGCCGATCAGGGTGAAGACCATCAGAACTGCGCTGGGTTTCATGGATGGAAGGTCCTTTTGTTGGCGATGGCTCGACACCCCTGCCAGATTCACTGAAGACGACGCGGTGAGGCGATTTTATCAGATCATACCCGGTATAATCATTCTCTTCCCAGGATGACACGAGGCAGGGAGAATGTGTTTGGGAGGATTTCGTTTACCTGACGAGAGTCGATCGTGCGCAGCGTGTCAGGCACGCGTCGTCTCGTCCTGGAGTCACCTGTGAACTCGACCACTCTGCGAACCTTGGTGCGTCACGAGGGTCAAGTGCCCCGCGAGCGGAGCACTTGCGGCTGGCGCGACCGGCTGATCAGTCGCGAGGACACCGGGGTTGCCGCCTGGCGCATGCCGTGGATATCGACGGTGCCAGGCAACACTACCACAAGCGATCGACCGAGCTGTACTATGTTCTGGAAGGCGAAGGGCTGATCGTGCTTGATGGCGTGGAACAGGCCGTTTCCAAGGGCTCGCTGGTTCACATCCCACCCGGCGTCGTTCACGGAGCCAAAGGCCGAATGCGCGTGCTTGTCGTCGGCATCCCCGACATCGCCGACGATGATCTCTACTATCCAGAAACGTGAGGAGCCCTCCATCCCGGGTTCCGTCTTCGGAAAAGATTGATTCCTGGCACGCGACAAACGCATGCGGCCAGGGTATCATGATGACGAATAACACTTGAAACGTCGGCATTCGCCGCTCACGACGTTCGTCATGATGCCGCCTGCACCTCGTTGCGGGGTTCTCCATGGGCGATCGATTATCAGGATTGCGTGTATTCCGATATGCGGGGCAGGCGGGTGTGCTCGTCGTCTCGCTCCTCACAGCGGACTCGTCAGCGCAGACGTTATCGAGTCGAGGACAGACATCCGCCGGGGCGGGTCAAGTCCTGATCGTCGTCGGGCTTCCCGGTGACTCGGAGCATGAGACGCTCTTCCGGGAGACCGCCAAGGGCTGGCGGGATTGGCTGACCGGGCCGCTCGGGTTCCCGACCGACGCGGTGCACATTCTCTTCGGTGAGAACGCTGACGCAGAACTGGGGACCAAGCCCGCGACGCGCAAGGCGCTCCAGCGTGAGGTCAATGACATGCGTGGCCGGCTGAGCGTCGAGGGGCGGCTCTGGGTCTTGTTCCTGGGGCATGGAAATTCTCGTGAGGGACACGCGTATTTCCACCTACCGGGACCCGACCTGAGCGATGACGATTGCGCCGCAATGTTCGCCGGGATCCGCTGCCGTGAGCAGGTTTTCTGGATCACGACGGCGGCCTCGGGCGCGTTTCTGCCGGGACTTTCCGCGCGCGGCCGGATCGTGATCACGGCCACCATGGCGGGGCACGAGGCCAACGAAACCGAGTTTCCCCATGCGCTGGCCGAGGTTTGCCGCAAGGAGCCGAAAGAACTCGACCGCGACGGCGACGGCCAGGTTTCTGTCTGGGAGGTCTTCCTCGGCACGACTGATGCGGTTGACGCGCGGTTCGAGAAAGATCAACGCGCGGCCACCGAACACGCCTTGCTTGACGACAACGGCGATCGCAAGGGGACTGAACGGCCCGACAAGGGCGGATCTCGTCCCAAAGCCAGCGAAAAAGCAGATGGCACACTCGCGCGGCAAACGGTCATCTTGAAGTCGGGGCGTGATCGTTCCCCGTGAACTCCTTGAATCGGGCTCTTCAGACCAGCTCTTCACTCCGCGGGTACGCACCTCATGGCAACTCCTTCAGAGCAACCCCAGCGCGAACCGCTACAGCAGGAGGTACAAGCCGTCCAGCGGCTGAAGCAGGCCAAAGACCATTTGCAGACGTCGATCGCACAGGTCGTGGTCGGGCAGAACGAGGTTCTGGACCTGCTCTTGACGGCGCTCTTTGTCGCGGCCATGCGCTCATGATGGGCGTTCCCGGGCTGGGCAAAACGCTGATGGCGAAGTCGATTGCCCAGAGCCTTGAGATGGATTTCCGTCGGATCCAGTTCACGCCCGACCTGATGCCTTCGGATATCATCGGCACCGATATCATCGAGGAGGATCCGGAGACAGGCCGGCGCAAGCTCGAGTTTTTCCAGGGGCCGTTGTTCACCAACTTCCTGCTGGCCGACGAGATCAACCGTGCGCCACCGAAAACCCAGGCAGCTCTCCTTCAGGCGATGCAGGAACAGGAGGTGTCGGTCGGCAGGCGCAGCTTCACGCTCGACGCGCCGTTCTTCGTAATTGCCACCCAGAACCCAATCGAGCAGGAAGGGACGTACCCTCTTCCCGAGGCCCAGCTTGATCGGTTCATGTTCAATATTCCGGTCGATTACCCCACGCCCGATGAGGAAGTGGCGATCGTCAAGACGACGACAACCGCAACGGCTCGATCGCTGAAGCCCGTTCTGAACGCCGAGCAGATTATTCGGTTACAGCAATTGGTCCGGGGGGTTCCGGCCGCCGACGCCGTGATTCGCTATGCCGTGAATCTGGTCATTGCCTCTCGACCCGGCCTGGGTAAGGCGTTGCCGCAGATTCATAAGTTTCTGACCTACGGAGGCAGCCCGCGCGCTTCGCAGTATCTGATCCTGGGTGCCAAGGCGCGAGCCATTCTGGACGGCCGTTTCCATGTCGATTTTGCCGATGTGCGGGCTGTCGCCGTGCCGGTTTTGCGGCATCGACTGGTGCTCAATTTCCACGCCCGCGCTGAGGGCATCGACGTCGATCAACTGATCAAGCGGTTGCTCGAGATCGTCAAGGAAGGGTAAAGCCGAAAGAAGACATCGGGGTCAGAGCGATTGCAGATCCGCAGGAGTCGCGAGCCATCATCCCGGAGCCCAGCCATGAGCCGTATCCCGCCCGACCAACTCCAGAATCGCGCCCGGTCGAGAGTGTCGGGTGTTCTAAACCGGATGCGCCGGAGCGTGTCAAGCCGACAGACCCTGCGCCCACCGAGTTCCGGCTCGGCGACGTGATCGATCCCCGGATGCTGGCACGGCTCGAAGACCTGGAGTTGATCGCGCGAACGGCCGTGGAGGGTTTTCTGAACGGACTGCACCGCAGCCCCTACGTCGGATTCTCGGTGGAGTTTGCCTCGCATCGGGAGTACTTGCCTGGCGACGATCTTCGGCATATCAACTGGAAACTCTATGGCCGCAATGACAAGCTCTATGTCAAGCAATATGACGCGGAGACGAACCTGGACTGCCACCTGGTCGTGGACGTGAGCGCGTCGATGGAGACCGCCAGCGCCGGGTTAAGCAAGCGCCGCTATGCCACGATGCTCGCCAGTGCACTGGCCCACCTGGCGCTCAAGCAACGAGACGCGGTCGGTGCGGTGCTGTTTGCGGACCGGGTCCTGGCGCAGGTAAAACCAAGGGCTCGATCGGCCCAGCTTAGCGAGATCCTCGCCGCGCTATTGACCTCGGCCGGGACTGCCGCCGCGGCCACGCCGCGGGTGCTCCACGAAGTCGCCGAGCTGATGCCCAGGCGCGGTCTGGTCGTTGTCATCAGCGACCTGTTCTACGCACCGGATGAGATCTTCTCGGGTCTGGACCACCTGCGGTTCCTGGGGCATGACGTTCTGGTCTTTCACGTTCTGGATCCACTCGAACATCATCTGCCGGTGGAAGGACAGATCCGCTTTCATGACCTGGAAACAGGGGAAGAATTGAGCACCCATGTCGACGACATCCGCTCGGCCTATATCAGCGCGGTCGCTTCCTGGTTTGCCGAGCTCGATCAAGGATCGCGGAGCCGGGGTATCGACCTGGTGAGCCTGACGACGGACATGCCGCTCGATGGCGCGCTGATGGACTATCTGACCCGACGATCGATGATGTACTGACCTGAAGCGGGGAGAGCAGTCGACGATGCACGGTCTGGGCTTCATTCATCCTGGCTTTCTGGCAGCCGGACTTGCCGTGGCCCTGCCGATCGTCATTCATCTGTTGTTTCGTCAAAAGGCGCAGCGGATCGATATCGGATCGCTCTACTTCCTGCGCGTGGTTTTGCGCGACCAGGCCCACCGCCGCAATCTCAGGCGCTGGCTGCTCCTGGCGCTGCGGGTCGCCGGGGTGCTCTTGCTCGCGGCTCTATTTGCCCGTCCTTACTGGAAAGCACCGGAGAGTCCGGCGGAAGCGCAAGCGGCCATCGTGCTCGTGGATCGCTCCGCCAGCATGGGAGCTGGTCCGGAGGGCAAGACGCCCTGGGATCTCTCGCGTCAGCGAGCCTTGAAGATCATCCAGGAGCTTCCGGCCGGAGCCTCACTGCATCTGGCGTATTTTGATGCCAACGGCATCGCTCCAACAACCCCGGAGGCATTGCGGGCGAGCGCGTCTGTCAGCTTCACGGGAACTGACTATGCGCCGGCGTTCGACTGGGCGCGCGACCTCATCCTCGGAGCGGGGAAACAAAAGACCGTCGTTTATCTGTTCTCCGACCTGCACCGCTCGGGAATCCGGCGCCGGCCGGAAAGCCCGTTTCCGGACTCTGCGACCGTGACGATCGACGACGTCGGCAGGCCGCTCGCGCGCAACCTCGCCGTCGAGGACGTCCAGGTCGAGGGCACGGATCTTCGGCCGGGAGTACCGACGACTCTGGCCGTTCGCATCGCCAACACCGGCTCGTTCGCCGCGCGTGACGTCCGCCTGACGCTAGCTCTGGACCAGCTCTCGCCGGTAGAGAAAACGATCAGACTCGACGCCCACGGACGCCTGGTGGTGCGCTTTCCGATCGACCTGCGGCAACCGCGTTTGTACCAGGGGTCAGTCAACATTACCGGAATGGACGATTTTGCGGCCGACGATCGCCGCTGGTTGGCATTTGAGGCCAGGCGCCCCGAGCGAATCCTGCTAGTGGATGGAGATCCTGGCGCATCCATCTACTCGCAGGAAACCTATTACCTTGAAACGGCGCTGCGGCTGCAAGTCCCCGGGATGGAAGGCTCGTCGAGCGAGTCGACCTCCGGGCAGACCGAGGCCGCCGCCGCGTTCAGTCCGTTCGAGACCGTGCGCATCGACTGGAACGGCTCCGGACCGGACACCACCGGCACGCTCCCCGAACTCGACAGGTTCCGCGTGGTTGTGTTGTGCAACGTTGCCGAGGTCCCCGGGCCACCAGCCCGGGCCCTGACAAACTTTGTCTCAGCCGGAGGGCAGTTAGTAATCTTTTGTGGTGATCGCGTGAGTCCCGGGGCCTACGCCGCATTGAGAAGCGCCGGCGTCTTGCCCGCCGAGGTCCAGGAAACCACGGATTCCGGCATCTTCCGCTGTTCGACGTGGCAAAAAGACCATCCCATTTTTCAAGCCTTCGACCAGCCCGAGCATGGCGACCTGCGCACCCTCAAGTTCGATCGTATCACCCGGCTGGTACCCGAACCGCATGCTCGACAGCTCGCGTTCGTCGAGGGCAATCTTCCACTGCTCGTTGAGTCGTCCGCGGGCCGCGGACGGTGTGTGCTGCTATCGGTACCCGCGGACAACCAGTGGGGCGACTGGGCCATCCAGCGGCTTTATCTGCCCTTGATCCACCAGCTCATGGGCTATCTGACGGATCGCTTGCCCGAGGCCGGACGGATCCGCTTCGAGCTGGCGGATGCGGCTCCCGGCCACGGGCCCGGAGTTGTGGTCGCGAATGGAAAAGCCACCGTGCGCAACCTCGATGCGGCGGAGTCCGACCTCGAGCGAGTCACCCCGGCCACGCTTCGCGAGGTGTATCGGCTACCCGTGCCACGTGCTTCCGGGCGTGCGCTCGAAGACATGAACGAATCACTGCCTGGCAGCCAGCGCCCCGATGAGTTCTGGTCATGGATTCTGTTGACGTTACTCGCGGTGCTTGTGATTGAAACCTTCGTCGCCAACCAGACCTATGCCTGACAGGATCGCTCGGGAGATCAAACGATGATCGAGAACAGTCAAGGGCCGGGTCAGACGGATTGTCAGCCGCGCTTGCTAGACGACCTGGAGACGGTAAGAGAGCAGATCTGGCGGACGCAAGTGTTGCATTCCCTGGTGCGTTTCTGCCTGAACGTGGTCGGGCTCCTGGCCGTGCTGGCGCTGGCCGACTGGATGTGGGTCCTCTCCGCCTCGACGCGCGGGTTGGTGCTGATCGGGGCGATCGGTCTCGCGATCGTCGTCCTGGTGCGTTCGTGGCCGCGCATCGATCGGACGCATGTCGCGCTGGCCGTCGAACACGAGTTCACCGAGCTCGGCCAGCGGGTTCGAACGGTGCTGGAATTCGCCCACCCGGGACCGGAAACCGTGACCGCCTCTCCGGGGATGGTCAAGGCCCTGATCCACGAGACCGACGAGCGAACATCCGGTCTGGACTATCAACGAGTCGTGCCCTGGCGCAAGCTCAAACGAGGTTTGACTCTTCTCGGACTGATGCTCCTGCCCGTCATGCTCGGACTTGCGTTCTCGCCAGGCCTGCGCACGGCCGGTCTCAGGGTATTCCAGTTCCGAGCGCATTACACGACCTTGAAGGTCGAGCCCGGCGATGCCGTGATCCGCGCTGGCGAACCGTTGAACGTGGGCGTAACGCTGGCCGGGCGGCCGGTCCGGCAGGTCCGATGGCTCCGTCGCAAAACCGACAGCTCGGAAACGTGGATGGCCTCCGACCTGGGCCCGACCACGCCTGCGCCGCATTCGTTGGCGCGGCCCTCTCTCATTGGCCAGCTCACGACCAGCCTGGCGAACTGTCAGAACGATCTGGACTACCGCGTCGAGGCGGGGGAGCTGCAAAGCCCGGTCTACCACGTGCGGATCGTGCACCCGCTGACCCTCTTGAAGTTCGAGGCCACAGTCATTCCTCCTTCCTACACTCGACGCCCCAAAGCCGTCGAGAAACAAGGGAACCTGCGGGTCATCGAAGGATCGGAGGTGCACCTCGCGATCGACTTGAACCGCGAGCCGCGGACGGGGGCCCTGGAACTGAGTATCCCAGGGGAACCTTCGCCGAGGACGATTCCGCTTTCCATCCACGGGACGAGATTGACCGGAGTCATGGCCTCGATCACATCAGAGCAGCCTTACACGATAGTCGCCCAGGCCTCGGATGGAGAAGAGCTCGACCGGGTGGCGTACCAGATCAAGGTCCAGCCCGATGAGCCGCCGAGCGTACGGTTCATCCGGCCGGAGGAGGACCTGGGAGTCATAGCGACGGCCGAGGTACCGATCGAGGTGGCAGCAGGCGATGACTTCGGCGTCGCTCGAGTTGGGATCGCCTACAAGCTGGCCAACGGGCCTGAGGAATCGCTCTATCTCCGTGATCACCCCGAGCAGCCGCCCACAGTCCGTGCAATGGCGACACTTTACCTGGAAAAACACAAGCTCACCTACACCGACGAAATCACTTACTACGCATTTGTCGAGGACAATCACCCGATCCGGCCGCATCGTGTCATCTCCGAGCTGCGGTTCATCGACATCTTGCCCTACAAGCAAGCGTTTCAATACGTCGAAGGCGGAGGCACCTGAAACGGCAGCTCAGCAACTCTGGAAGAGTTGATTGCCCGGCAACGCTCGGTTCTCAATCGCACCTTTGTCCATCAAGACGATTCGCCGGCCTCCCACGAGGTGGTTCGCCGGCTCGTGAAGTCACAAGCGGAGCTTGCGGAAGCAACCGACCGGTTCGCCAGAGGGATTGCTCAACGAGGAGAGCCGGTCCCGGCGCTCCAGGAGGCCGTCGCCGCCATGAAGCTGGCCAAGATCGCCCTTGCCGAGAAAACCCTTGCCGACGCTCGTCCCCAAGAGGAGACAGCCCTGGCGGCGCTCGTCGGCGCGCGTCGGAATTTACGTAGGTTGCTCAGCCAGAGCAATCAACAACAGGCCGGCGCCTGTCGCTCGTTCGATCGCCAGGTGCAACAGAACCTCCGCCGTCCGCCCCAGGACCAGACAAAGCAGAAACTGGCCGACCTCGAAAACGACCTCCGCAAGCTGGCGAAAAAAGAGCGTCAATTCTCGGAGGAACTGACACCGAGACCGCGTTCCGGGCAGACCTGGGAGATGCCGGCGGCCGCATCTCCCGGCGATCCCGTGCAGCGTCAGCAGCAGGCGGTCAAAGAAGCCGAGCGGCTGCGCGACCTGGCTCGTCAGGACGAAAGCCTCACGGAGCGCACTCGACAGCGCCTGGGCGACGTCACCGAGACCATTCGCCAAGGAGCCGATGAGATCCAGGCCAAGCGTCCGGCTGAAGCCGCCGAGTCCGCCCGAAACGCGGCCGAGCATCTTGAGAGTCTTGCCCGCCAGGTCGGTGCGCTCAAGGCCGGCGAACTTGCCGATCAAATGGCGCGAACTCGAGACCTCACGCGTGAGCTCTCCACCGCTCAGCGAAAGCTCGTGCAAGCGCTCCGTTCCGGACGCGCAGAGGCCAACGACAAGAGCGAGGGAACCTGGGCCAAACGCGAGCGCGACCTGGCGGAGGAGGCTGCCGGCCTGGGCGAGCTTATGGACCGGCTACGCGACGAGGCTGCCGCACTTGATGTCCAGCTCGCGCGTACTCTCAGCGAGACGGCGCGATCGAACCCTGTTCAAGAGATCGAGAAATCGATGCAGCAGACTGCCCGTGAAGCCGAGGCAGGCAAGGTACCGGCGGCACAGCAAAACGCGCAGGATGCGACCCGCAGGCTCGACGAACTGGCTCGGGACCTCGAATCGGTCCGCAGGGGTCTGATCCAGCCACAGCTTGACCGATTCCGTGCCCAGGAGAAGCTGGCCGCCCGAGTTCAGGAGCAGGTGAAGGCGGCACGCAACGGCGCCCGAGCAAGCGCAGGCCGAGCAAGCCCTCACGGACCTGGCTCGCAGCCTCGAGAGCCTGGCCTCAAGCGATGGCTCGTTGCGCGACGCTGTGGAGCGGCTCAGCCACGCGATCACGCCGGGGGCCAGTCGAAACTGGCGGAAAGACGATGGCCAGGCTCCCCAGGGCGCGGGGCTCCTCATCCCGCCCACTGACTATACCCAGTCAATGGGTCAGGTGGTCCAGGCGCTTCAGGCAAAGATTCAGCAGCTTGTGCTCGATCAAGCCCTTATGGAACGCGACCAAGCCGTGCCGCCTCGATACAAGACACTGGTCGAGGATTACTATCGTGTCCTGTCGCAAGATTTGCGATAGAAGCAATCAGTCGGGGCCCATCGCGGGCGGGCGGTCACGCGGAGATCAGAGTCAATTTCTCCTTTCCGTCTGAATGCAGGATCCACAGATGACCTGGTCGCCCTTCCTCGATCTCCGGTTCTACCTGGTGCTGGCGCTGGCCGTCGCGGGGCTGCTGGCGCTGGCGCAACGCCTCACCCGCGGGCCCAGCGCCCGCGGCCTGCGGCTGATCGCGCTGCGGGGACTGACGTTGGGCGTCCTGGTGCTCATCCTGCTCAATCCGATCAGGATCGAGCGTGAGGTGCGTCCGGGACCGCCGCCGTCCGCCATCTACTTGGAGGACGGCTCGCGGAGCATGGGCCTGGAGGCACCGACATCGCGCAGCCAGGCAGCCGCACGCGTCATCGAGCGTGCCGGATCACTTTTGCGTCCCGACCGCGGACCGAGAATTCAGTCGTACAAGTTCGGCAAAGCGCTTGAGGCCCAGGCAACACTCGAGCGTCCATCATTCCCCGAACCCCTGGACGACGAGACCCGGCTAATCTTAGCGCTCCAGCAACTTCCGTCGCGGTTCGAGGATGGCACTCCGTTTGGCGTCTTCGTCTTCTCCGACGGCCGGTCCACCGAATCGCACGATCTCGATCAGGTCGCGGAGTTTTATCGCAACCTGAGCGTGCCGATTCATGTCTACCCGGTGGGCGATGAGCGAATCTCCGGCGATGTGGCGATACAGACGGTGGATGCTCCGCGGAACGCCGCAGCGGGGACGCGCGTTCCGGTCCGCGTCACCTTGCGGAGTCGAGGCTACGACGGCCAGCGCGTCGAGCTGCAGATCCGGCAGCCGGATGCAGGCCGGGCCGAGCCAATGGCGTCGCTGCCGGTAACACTCACGGGAGGCGAGCAATCCCATGAGCTGGTGGTCGAGACTGATCATGCGAAGGGGCCGCTCACGGTCGAGGTGCCGATTTTGCCTCACGAAGCGATCGCGGCCAACAACGTGGTGCCATTCCAGATCGCCGCGCGGCCCGCCATGATCCGCGTGCTTTACATGGAGGGAACAGGGCCCCCTGAAGAGCGTTTCCTGAAGGACGCACTCGAGGCAGATTCCGGCATCCGTTGCGACACGATGTATGTTAACAATCAGTATGATCAGAAACCGATCCTCCATCGCGGCGATAATCCAAGCCTGGGTTACCCGAAGAGTCGGCGGGAACTGTTCGAATATGACGTGGTGATCTGCAGCGATATCGCCCGCACGGCCTTTACCCAGGAGCAACTCGAGTGGACCGTCGAGCTGGTCGCCAAGCGGGGCGGGGGATTCGTCATGATCGGCGGGAACACCAGCTTCGGCGGCGGCGGCTGGGACCAGACCATCTGGGATGGGATGATCCCGATCGACATGAGCGGGCAGGGGACCCAGAGGTCGAAGACTTACTGGGGGCCGCTTCGCGTGCTCATTCCCTCGCGGGTGGAATCGCATCCGATCTGGCGGATCGTCGACGACCCGGTTCGCAATCGCGCAATCCTCGATCGGCTGCCGGGGTTCGCTGGCACCAACCTGACCAATCGTCTCAAACCGGCGGCCACGGCACTCGGGCTTTCCGACCGCGAGGTTCCCGGCTCGGGGATCGTGACGGTCTTTTCGTGCCAGTCGTTCGGCCGCGGTCGCACCTTCGCAATGTCCACCGACACCACGGTCGACTGGGGACGTGACTTCGAACGCGTCTGGGGGGAAGGGGACAACCGCTACTTCCGCAAATTCTGGCGCAACGTGGTCCGCTGGCTGGCCGAGAACTCCGCCGGCATGGATCGCCGCCTGCGGACGGAGATCGACAAGATCATCTACCGGCCCGGCCAACCTATCATCATCACAGTCCGCGCATTCGATGCGGAGGCCCGGCCCACGGACGCCTATCGCGTGATCGCCCGGCTTCAAAGAGCCAGCACGGAGCGCACTTTACCGGGCGAAGAAATGCACGAGGCCATCGTGAGCACGGAACTGACGCCGAATCTTTCGGACCACGTCTATCGCGGCGAACTTCAGTCGCCCTCTGCCGGAACGTTCCTGGAGAACCCCGGCTCGACGCTGCAATCACTTCGACTCGAAGTGGTCGCGCTCGAGGGCGAGCAAGAGGCCGCCCGGAACAGCGTTGATCTTCAGTTGCTCGACGATCCTGCCGAATTCCTCGATCCGCGCCCCGACCGGGAAACGCTGTCGCGACTTGCGAGCGCGACCGGCGGCCAGGTAATCTCCTCGCCCGAGGGCCTGGCCGATCTGCTCAGCCGCCAGGCGCGCCTGGCCGATCGGACCTTGATCTCGCGCAGACCTGAGTGGGATCGTCCCTGGGTCTGGGCTCTGCTGATCGGCTTGCTGGCCACCGAGTGGATTCTCAGACGCCGTCGCGGGCTTGCGTGAATCACAAGATGAGAACCGGGCAACTCGCTCGGTTCGCGCTACCGTCCCCATCCGCGGATGAACTTACCGCGCCAATGGCTACTTCTGGAGAGCGATTCCGGTTAGCTTCGGAAGGGACCACCTTCGTTAGAACTGGCTCTTTCAACCCGGGAAGTCTCCGTGATCGACCTCGCCTGGCTCTCCCTCGCCGCCCTGGTGCTGGTGATCGTTCTGAGCTGTACAACCTCCGTCAATCCGGGGTTTCTCTCGCTGGCACTGGCCTGGGCGATCGGGGTTTACCTGGCTCCGCTCTGGGGGCAACGTTTCACCGTCAGCCAGGTGCTGGACGGTTTTCCCACCGATCTCTTCCTGACGCTGGTAGGAGTGACCTTGCTTTTTACCCTGGCCCGGGGCAATGGAACGCTCGACCAGGTTGTGCGGACGGCCCTGCGCGGTTGCCAGGGCAACGCCGGGATGATCCCGATCGTCTTCTTCGGCCTTTCCCTGAGCATCTCGTCGATCGGAGCCGGAAGTATCGCGGCCGCCGCCTTGGTCGCTCCGCTTGCAATGGCGGTCGCCGAGAGGGCAAAGATCTCTCCTTTCCTGATGACGCTCATGGTCGCACATGGATGTGTGGCAGGCGCTCTCTCGTCGATCGCCCCGACGGGGATCATCGCCAATGGCTTGATGGCCCGGATGGGGATGTCCGGCTTCGAGTGGCAGAACTACCTGTATAACCTCATTGCCAACACGCTCGCCGCCGGCATGGGCTTTCTTGTCTTCGGCGGCTGGCGGCTATTCGGCCAGATCCACCATGACGAAGACCGTCATTCCGCGGCCGACCCCGCAAGCGGCACCTTGACCATGACCGTCAAGCACCGGGTCACGCTGCTAGCCATCGCGCTTCTGGTCATCGCAATCGTCGGCTTCCGCGTCCACGTTGGAATGGGCGCACTCACCGCGGCGGTGGTACTGATGCTGGCGCGGGTCACGGATGACCAGAAAGCTGTCCAGGCGCTGCCCTGGAGCATCATCATCATGGTCTGCGGCGTGACCGTGCTGACCTCGCTGCTGGAAAATACCGGAGGCATTGACCTGTTCACAACCTTGCTGGCACGACTCGCGACGCATCGCTCGGTCACGGGCCTGATTGCCCTTGTGACCGGTCTGGTCTCGGTCTACAGCAGTACCTCGGGCGTGGTGTTGCCGGCCTTCCTGCCGAGCGTTCCCGGCCTGGTCGCCAAGCTCGGAGGAGGAAATCCGCTGGCGATCGCCTCGTCGATTCTGATCGGCGGCCACCTGGTCGATGTCTCGCCGCTGTCCACCATCGGGGCGCTATGCATCGCCTCGGCACCGGTTACTGCCGACCGACGGCTCCTGTTCACCCGGGTGCTCGCATGGGGGCTGTCGATGGCGTTCGTCGGAGCCCTTGGGTGCTACCTGGCGTTCGGAAGGTGGTAAGGTGGAAATGACGAGGACTGGCACGAATACCCAGTTGCGCGAGTGCCTGCCATGAATTCGTTCGATCTTGCCGACCGGGTCTCCCGGCTGAGGCCGACGGCGGTCAACCAGGTCTTGCAGGAGGTCCGGCAAGTCCAGGCCGAGGGGCGGGCGGTCGTCTCGCTGATGCGCGGGCAACCCGATACGCCGACGCCGCCCCATATCGTGGAGGCAGCCGCGCGGGCGCTACGTGATGGCCGCACGGGCTACCCGGACAACCAGGGTGAGCGTGCCCTGCGCCTGGCGGTCGCCGAGAAGCTCAAGCGCGAGCAGAACCTCGCGTACGATCCCGACCGCGAGATCCTGGTGACCGACGGTGCAACGCTCGGCATCAGCACGGCCCTGGGCGCGCTCGTGCAACCTGGCAGGTCGGTCCTGCTCGCCGACCCGATCTATGACGCCTATGCCACGCCAATCGCAATATGGGGCGGCTCGCCTTCGCCCGTCCCCGCCACGCTTCGCGACGGCCGGTTCACGATCGGACGCTCCAACCTCGAGCGATCCTGGAGGAGCGACGACCAGGCGCTTCTGATCAACACCCCCTGGAACCCGGTGGGCACGGTCCTGACCCGGGAAGAGCTCACGGGCATCATGCAGTTTGCCCGGGACCGCTCGCTGGTCGTCCTCAGTGACGAGATCTACGAGTGGCTCGTCTACGACGGCCGACGCCACGTCTCGCCAGCCTCGGTTTCGGCCGACGCCCGAGGCCGGACGGTCCTGATCAACAGTCTCTCCAAGACTTATGCAATGACCGGCTGGCGCGTCGGCTACTGCGCGGGGCCTGAGGAGATTATCCGGGCGATGCTGCTGGTTCTGCAACAGTCAAGCCGGGGTCCAGCCACGTTCGTTCAGGATGCCGCCGCCTGTGCCCTGAACTCCGATCAGGATTGCGTGCGGCGGATGACAGTGGAATACCAGGCCCGGCGCGATCGTGTCGTCGAAAGTCTGCGCGGCATCCCCGGGGTCGAGCCGATGGTGTGCGAGGGCGGCCTGTTCGTGATGGTCGATGTCCGCAAGCTGGGCCGGCCGTCGGACGAGATTCGCCGTTACTTGCTTCATGAGGCAGGGGTGGTCGTAATCGATGGTGCGGCGTATGGACCGGGTGGCGAGGGCACTCTGCGCGTCTCGTTCGCGGCCGGAGGCGAAACCCTGGATCGCGGCCTGGAATGGCTCCGTGACGGACTGACGCGGCTCGCGTCGGAGGCACCCCGGGATCTCAACCTCGAGACGGAGGCTCCGGCGCGATGAGTGTCAGCGAACTGCCCGTGATCGATCAACCCCGCAAGACGGCGATCGACCCGACCGACCTCGGACAGGCACTTGCCGCAGCGATCAGCACCCACGACGTGCGGTGCGACGCGCTCAACCGGGCGCTCTTTGCCACGGATGCCAGCGTCTACCAGATCGTGCCGCTCATGGTCGCCTTCCCGGCGAATGCCGCGGATGTCGCGGCTGCGATGCGAGTGTGCGCACGGTTCGGCGTGCCGATCACGGCCCGCGGCGGTGGCACGTCGCAGGCCGGGCAGTCGATCGGGCCGGGAGTGATTCTCGACTGCTCCAAGCACCTCGACCGCGTGCTCGAGATCAATACCGACGAGCGCTGGGTCCGTGTCGAACCAGGGTGTGTTCTCGATGAGCTGAACCAGTCGCTCAGGCCGCACCGGCTGCTCTTCGCCCCCGATGTCTCGACCTCGAACCGCGCCACGATCGGCGGGATGATCGCCAACAACTCCTCGGGAGCACGGTCGGTCCTCTACGGCAAGACCATCGACCATGTTCTCGAACTGAAGACGGTGCTGTCCGACGGCAGCCTTGTCCACCTCAAGCCGCTGACAGAAAACGAACTTGAATCCAGGTGCTCCCAGCAGGACCGCGAAGGGGCCTGCTACCGCACCACATCCCGCCTCGCCGCGGCACACGCCGATGAGATCGACCGCCGATTTCCCAAGATCCTCCGGCGGGTGGGCGGATACAACCTTGATGACTTCGTTCCCAGCCGCGGGCAGAGTGGAGGCGCATTCAACCTGTCGCGCCTGTTCGTCGGCTCGGAAGGGACTCTCGGGTTGACGGTCGAGGCCAAGCTGAAGCTGGTCGATCTGCCCCGCGCCCGGGCCACGCTGGTCGTCGAGTTTGCCGACCTGCTCGACGCCCTGGCGGCAACGCCGCTCATCTTGAAGCACGGGCCGGCCGCGGTCGAGGTCGTCGATCAATATGTGCTCGATTCCACGCGCCTCAATCCCGAGGCGAGCCGGCTCCGCGCCTTCCTTCAGGGCGATCCCGCGGCCATCCTGCTGATCGAGTTTTACGCCGAAAACGCCGACGAGTTGCCGCCACGATTGGCCGCGATGGAGCGGGAACTACGGCAGCGAGGCTTTGGCTACCATTACGTCGGCCTCACCGATCCCGGCGCAAGCACGCGTCTGGAAACTCCGCAAGATGGCGCTTGGGCTCTCGATGGCCCAGAAGGGGGATGCCAAGGCGCTCTCGTTCGTCGAGGACACGGCCGTGGCGCCGGAGCATCTGCGGGACTACATCGCCGAGTTCCTGGCGATCATCGCTCGTCATGGCACCAGGGCAGGCGTCTACGCTCACGCCTCGGTGGGGTGCCTGCACGTTCGACCGGTAGTCGATCTCAAGACCGAGGCAGGCATGCGGCAGTTCGCTGCGATCGCCGAGGATGTCTCGGACCTGGTGCTCAAGTACGGCGGTGCCCTCTCTGGAGAGCATGGCGACGGCCTGGTGCGCAGTCCTTTTCAGGAAAAGATGTATGGAAGCGTTCTCTACCAGGCATTCCGCGAGCTGAAGGCGGCGATCGACCCGCACAACTTGTTGAATCCCGGCAAGATCGTCGATGCACCGCCGTTGACGGCAAACCTTCGCTATGGCCCGGGCTACGTGACGCCCGCTCTGGCGACCACGTTTGACTTCAGCGCCGAGGGGGGGCTGCTTCCTGCCGCCGAGATGTGCGCGGGCGTCGGCGCCTGCCGGAAGCACCACGAGGGGACGATGTGCCCCTCGTTTCGGGCAACTCACGACGAGCGGCACAGCACGCGCGGCCGCGCCAACCTGCTCCGTCTGGCAATCAGCGGCCAGCTCGATCTCCAGGGCTTCACCGATCCCCGCGTTCATGAGGTGCTCGACCTTTGCCTCGAATGCAAGGCGTGCAAGAGCGAGTGCCCGACCAACGTGGACATGGCCCGGCTCAAGGCCGAGTTTCTCCATCAGTACTATCGCAAGCATGGCCTGCCCTGGAGGAACCGGATTTTCGGCCACGTTGCCGAGATCGCCAGCATCGGCAGCAAGCTGGCGCCATTGTCGAACTGGGCGACGCGAGCTAATCCGGTCCGCTGGCTGAATGAGAAGGTTCTGGGCATCGATCGCCGCCGCGTGCCGCCGCCGTTCGTCCGGCGTACGCTGGTGCAGCAGTTCTCGGCACCGTGGAATGAAAAGCCGTCGGCTACGACGGGTCATCAAATCTTGCTCTTCCCTGACACGTTCACGAATTTCTTCCAGCCGGAGATCGGTACCGCGACGATCGAATTACTCCAGCGTGCCGGAAGTGCCGTCACCCTCGGCCCGCCAGGCCTGCGCTGCTGCGGACGGCCCTTGATCTCTAATGGACTGCTCGACCAGGCCGTGGCCAACGCCCGGCACAATGTGGAACGTCTTTATGAATGGTCTCGCAATGGTAAGCCGATCATCGCTTGCGAACCGAGCTGTATCCTGACGATCAAGGACGATTATCCCGCTCTACTCAAAGGCAGTCTGCGTTCTCAGGCCGAGGTCGTCGCCAAGGCCTGCCTGACGTTCGAGGAGTTCCTCGAGTCGATTCTCGAGGATGGGGACGGATCACCCCTCGACTTCCAGCCCGGTCCCCGGCGGATCCTGGTGCAGGGGCACTGCCACCAGCGCTCGCTGGTGGGCGTTGAACCGCTGCTCAGACTGCTCCGACGGATCCCCGACTCAGAGGTCGTCGACTTCGATGCGGGTTGTTGCGGCATGGCCGGGTCGTTCGGTTACGAGGCGGAACACTATGAGGTCTCGCGCCTGGTCGGCGAGCAGCGACTCTTGCCAGCCGTGCGTCAGGCCGAGCGGGACGACCCCATCGTCGCACCAGGATTCTCCTGCCGGCTCCAGATCCAGCACTTTACCGGACGTGAAGCGGTTCATCCCGCCTCCTTACTACGTTCTTGCCTATCTTGAGAACAACGACAAAAAAGAGAAACACATCAACAAGGGGCTGGCATCGCTGGTCGCAAACTCAGCGATGGAAAGTCCGGTCGATGTCCTCGTCGGTGGGCAGGTCGACGGTTTGTTCCCGTCCGGTCAGTCCGTTGAGGTGGACCACGATCTTGTCGGGATGAGGACCCGTGAGCCCGGGCATCACCAACCGCGCGCTCCGGCCATCGCCCGCAACGCGAAGCTCGAGATGGAGGGGGCCGAACGGCGTGAGCACACCGTTCAAGCGCGTGACCATGCCCGGGGCAGCCCACTCGCGGGGAAGGCCCTCGAACAGGTGAAGCTCGTTGCCACGGTCGAGCTCTATCAAGTGCGTGCAGAGCCGGATGAACTCGGCGCTGGCCCAGTTGTGGGGCATGTCGCCGACCTCGTCATTGCCCTTGCCCACGGGTTTTTGCTCCTCGCGCAGACGCGCAGGGGGCTGGCGTGGCGGGCAAAGTCGTAAAGCACTTGGGCGGCCTCTGGTCCCTGACCGTTCCAGAGCACGGCATGAGCATAGAACGAAGCGAAATACGTCCATATACCCGCATGCATCCAGCCGGTGTCGTACACCAGGCCCTGGCCTTGCGCCCTGGTCGCGCGGAGCATGGCGAGCTGGCTGGTCGCAAGGGGGTCACCGGGTGAGAAGACGGCTCCAGGATAAATCGCGTGACAGAATGCCCACTGGCCGCGCTGGGGAACATGGTGATCGATATCGCCCATCATCGTCGGCACATACGTATTACCTGAGGAATCGCGGCGAGTGTCGCGCGCGGCGGCCTTCAGGTAGGCTGCCAGGAAATCATCATAGAGCTTCTGCCAGGCCTTGGCATCGCCGGTCTCTCCCAGCCAGCGCGCGGCGGCGATGGCCGACTTGATGCCCGCCAGGCACCAGTACGTGTTCGAGTACTCGGGCTTGGTCGAATTGCTGATGCCGCCGTCAATCTCGCCGGGCGGCAACAGGCCGAACTCCAGTGCCTTGGGGTCGGTCGAAGTCCGGGCACGGAGCGTCTCGATGGCCTGCACAACGGCCTTGAGCCGCGGCCACTGGGCGCGGAGCCAGGCCGGATCCTGGGTCAAGCGTGCGTGCCGGGTCGCCGCCCAGAGCACAATGCCGTTTTCCTTCCAGAAATGAGGCAAGATTTCAAAGCTGCCGTCAGGCTTCTGATGGCTGAGCAAGTATTCGACGCCAGCTCGCGCGTCGTGTCCCCGGCCCAGGATGGCCGCGGCTTCCAGCAGGAACGAGCCGTCGACCACCCACAGCCCTCTGTAAACCGTGGGCCCGACGTGAAAGGCCGGCAGACCTTGCTTGATTTCGCGGGCCTGCCAGATGTTGCGTACGCACGCCTCGAGCATCGCCTGGATATCGGGGTCGGGAACCTGGATGGTCGCGAACGGAAGATCGGCGCGTTCCCACCACTGCCGGGCCGCTTCGCGAGCTGCCAGCGCCTGAGCCACGGTCAGAGCATCGAGCGGCCGGGGGTTATTCCGATCGATCGTCCAGGCCACACGTCTTGACTCACCGGGTTGCAGAGCCAGTTCCGGCAGGCGGATCCGCCACTGAGACTCTCCGGCCGAGTTCAGCACCGCGCCGGCTTCCGACGCCTGAATCCGCGTGACCGACCCGACGAGTACCGGCTCACCCTGAACCGATCGCACCGGTTCGCCGCTGAGAATTCTCAGGGCGGGCCGGCACCTGGCCTCGGCGCTCGAGGTATTGCGTAGTCTGGCCAGAATCACGACCCGTCGCGCGGAAGGCGAATTCTCGCCGGTGACGACAAAAGTCTCGTCAAGCTGGTCGATTCCCGCGGCATTCCGAAACGTCTCGACGACCGGAGCACGAGGTGAGACCGTCTGCTGCCTGACCCATGTCGAGGCCACGTCAAGCTCCGGTTGGAGCACGATGCCGAAGTTCCGCACTCCCTTGTGGCCAAACTCCAGCAGCACCTGGCCCTCCTTCCCCACCAGGATCTTGTCTGGATCGTCGGGCAAGCAGATGGCGCTTTGCCACCAGGGCGGCGAATACCGGAAATCGACCTGGCCCAGTTCCGACCTGGCTGGAACCTCGCGGCAAACGCCGACCGGCCCGACCATAGCGCAGGAGGCGGTCAATATGCCTAGCGCGACCGAGGTTTGGATATGCCGCATGTCATGACCTCCGCGACGAGGGTAGGTAGCACAAGGGCCGGCAGTTTCGGATTGTGCACAGAGGCCAGCGCCGGCTCTCTTCGCAGCCTTCAGTCATACGCCCTTGTCCTGCTACCGGCAAGCCGTCACCCCGCGCTGCCGGGGCTGTTTTCCTCTACGTTTGGTCATGACCCCCGGTCCACTGACCCACCGGATCACCCCGCGTTGCGGTTCGGTTCGCCGGCAGGCGGGGCCGCCTGTCCAGCGGACGCCTTTCCTTGCACGCCGTCAGTATCCACCGAGAAATGGGTTCGTTTGCTATCGGCGGATCCGCATGGGTCGACGTTAATCCCTTGTCATCAGGCGTTTTGTGGTGAACCCGATTTGGCTTCGTTCGGCGCATTTTCCGATCGGTTCAAGTCCTCCGCCTCTCGGTCTTCGCTGGCCACTCCTATCTCCCCCTCTGCCATCCGGCATTTGCCATCTGCCATCTGCCATTCCTTACTCCGCATCTTGTTCAGCAGCTCCAGCGTCTTGTGCAGTTCCCGCGTCCGCGCCGACTGGTATCGCCGGTGCCGCTCGAATGCCGGGGTGCAATCCATCGCCGCCCGATCCATCCAGGTCGGATCGTCCTTGAGCATGGCCTCGGTCGCCTCGTTCTCCGCCAAAAGCTCCTTCAGCCGAGTGACGTATTCCTTGAAGATCGTAAACAGCACCTCCCACGCCTCCTCCGGGTCCTTGGGCCGTGGCGCGATCTCTCGCCACTTCAGGCGGTGAGTGTACGCCGGGTCGAGGATCGACCGCTCGTCGCTGTACGATTCCCATTCCTTGCGGGCGTAGCCGGGTTCGATGACGTCCCAGGCCAGGAAGATCAGGTTGATCTCCGGATCGAAGACCGCCTCGACCAGCCGCTTGCCCATCAGCCGGAGGAACCGGATGAGGACCGGCTCTTCCCACCGGGTGCGGCGTTGCAGCAGGTTGCCGTACTCGGACCAGCGCTGGAGCAGCCAGTCGCAGCCGTCGGCGGTGTCCTCGAGCTCGGCGACCAGCAGCGCCGGGTCGTCGCTGCCGAGGGGCTGCTTGTCGACCTTGATCTCTTCGGGCCCGTTGAGATAGAGCAGCGTGCGGCCCAGCTCGGAAATCCGCCGGCGCATGCGCGGATCGATCTTGCGTTCGCGACGGCGTGCGGCGACCGCGACGCGGTGGGCCATGTGTCCGGTGCCGATCCGCTGGGCGCGTTCGAGGTCGATGGTCAGCCAGGCGGCCTGGGCGGTGAGCTCGCGTTCGATGGCCGTGCGGGGCTGCACGTCGTCGATCCATTCCTGGATCCGGTCGTCGATGCGCTTGGGATCTTCGGAGGGCAATGTGGGCATGATCGTGAAGGCGCGGAGGCCGTGCTTCAGGGCATTCTCGCGTGAGCGTGCCTTGCCTTTTTCGGTTTTTGGTCCAGTGCTCTTTTGGGCATTACGTTGATTGGCTGCGATTTGTGCCGAGGTCGCCATGGATGAGCTTTCGGGTGAAGGTCAGCGGGTGGATGGAGGGGCGGAACGGGAACCACGAAACACACGCAGGCCCGTAGGTCAGGCTTTCCAGGCGCTGGCATCGTGAATTTCGGTGTCGTGATTCGACTCCGTCCGTGTGCGTTTCAGCCATCGCGCGGAAGTCGACCCCTCTACCACATACAATCCCGTCGCGGCCCGCCGGAGTTGCAAGAAACTTTGCGAATGGAATCCTTTGGCATCGTCCCAAAGCCCTCGTTTCTCGCATTGACGAAGTGAGAGGCCGGCGCGACATACCAACCCGAAGCGTCAGCGAGGGGCTTCCCCTTTTCCCCTTTCCGCGCATGGATTTGTGTGAACCCTCGCTCACGCTTCGGGTTAGTGTCAGCCCTCGCTCACGCTTCGAGTTCGTGTGAGCGGCCCGCAAGGTGTCAGGCGAGATAAGTCTACGTTGATACCACTTCGGGACGATGCCCGCCCGTCCGAGGTTTCTCCCGGATCGCCGCAAATTTGGCGCGATGAGTCGGCCGATCATGGCGCATCCTAGGAATAGACAACGCGTCCCGGCCGCCATCCTGCCTTCGCCGATCCAGGAATCGCAACGTGTCATCGCTCAACTATCGACAACGGATGTTCATCGAAGCGTACCTCGGTGACTCGGCGGGATCGGCCGTTGACGCCGCACGCAAGGCGGGTTATTCCCGGCCGGAAACGCTGGGTCCGCGGGTGCTCGAGAAAAAGCCCGTTCAGGCGGCCATCGCCGCCGGCGCGGAGTCGGCCGGGACGACTTCCAGCGAGGTCCTTGCCCGGATGGCGGACGTCGCGGCGTGCGACGTTCTGGACTTCATGAAGATCGGGCGTGATGGCCAGGGCCGGGTCGACCTGCGCCGGGTCAAGCGGCTGGGCCTGGGGCACGTGATCCAGCGCCTGAGCGTTCGCAAGGACGGAACCCCGGACATCGTGCTCGTGCCCAAGCTGCCTGCCCTGGTGAAGCTCGGCGAACATTTCAAGCTCTGGAAAACCGAGGCGGAGCCGCAGGTCACCCTGGTCGACATCGCCAAGAATCTGCGAGCACGCTATGAACAGATGCGACGCGAAGGCCAATGTGACGACCCTGCCGAAAACTACCCGCAACCCGTATCAAGGGGATCAATCATCGACTGCGTTCCAGTGACGGCAAGTTTCGCCGCACTCACCTGGGCGGTGAAACGAAGCGAGGCGCCTTGGCTTGACCGAAGCGCCTCAAGGGTGTGGTTGTAGAAAAGGCTGCAAGATCGACGTTCAACGTCTTCCGGCGCCGACCAGTTCCGTGACCTTGACCCTTGAGCTCTCCCGGGACGGGTCTTCGGTCAGACCGTCGTCAGGGATACTGGCGATCTGCACGAAGGTCAACGGACCGGGAACAAGCCCGGGTTGCTCGAGAACCAGAAGTCCATAAGGGGAGTTCTGCTTGGTACAGAAGGGGCGATCGGTGTCAGTGCGGGTGAGGCGGCCACGGACGACCGTGCCGGAACAAAGGATCTGCACCAGAGGGTGATCGGTCCCTTGTCGGTGGCGGATCTCGGAAAGAGTCGTCTTGCACTGTTCAAATGTCATCGTTTCACCTTCCTGGCTTGCGACGAACCGAGTTTCGAGACCGTCTCTTACGTGTCTCGAAGTACTCGCCGTGCGGCGGTCGGGCCGTCGTGGCCCAACTGGAGGAGAGGTCGCACGGTCTGGTTCGTGACAGCGGCCTATTTTTGAGATCGGAGCAGACGGGTCAAGATCGACAGACTGACATCCCGAACATACAGGTGATCGCCGTTGACCCCGCGGCGGTTTTATGACAAAACTCGTCCGCACCGGGGGCCGATATATCAATAGTACGTCGGTTTCGCCTCACTTTCCATTTGCATGAGGCTGAAAAACATCTTTCCTCAGGACGAGGAGCTGGAATGGGCATGGAATCGCCCCGATCGCAGACGGTTCGCGCCAGCCAGATTCCCCACCGCTGGACGCGCGTCGATGACCCCGGTGGCGAATCCGTAGTCGCGGCGTACGAGACCGTCATCGCCGGCGGCGGACCGGCCGGACTCACCGGCGCCTACGAGCTGACGCGGCACGGTCATTCCTGCGTGGTGCTCGAGGCCGATGCCCGGCTCGTCGGCGGCATCAGCCGCACCGATGAGTACAAGGGATACCGGTTCGATATCGGCGGCCACAGGTTCTTCTCCAAGAACAGCGAGGTCAATGCCCTCTGGCGCGAGATCCTCGGCGACGCGTTCATCACCCGCTCACGCCTGAGCCGCATCTTTTACGATCGCAAGTTCTTTTACTACCCGCTCAAGCCGGTGGACGCGCTCTGGAAGCTTGGCCCGTGGCGATCCGCCAGAATCTTGCTCAGTTACCTCAAGGCGCGGCGTGACCCCGATCTCGCCTGAACGGACGTTCGAGGATTGGGTGGTCAACCGATTCGGCCGCGAGCTCTTTGAAATTTTCTTCAAGTCGTACACCGAGAAAGTATGGGGCATGCCCACCAGCGAGATCTCGGCGGACTGGGCAGCGCAGAGAATCAAGGGGCTGAGCCTCGTCAATGCCGTGGTGAACGCGCTCTTCGGCGGTTTCTCATCACGCAAGGGCGAGGTGATCAAGACCCTGATCGACGAGTTTCAGTATCCGCGGCTTGGTCCCGGCCAGATGTGGGAGGCGGCTCGGGATCACATTCGCGCGCAGGGCGGGGCGGTGCACCTCGACCGCAAGGTGGTGCGGATCGAGCACGATGGATCAGCCGTCACGGCCTTCATCACCGCGGATACCGAGGGCCGGACAACGCGATATTTGGGATCGCATTTCCTTTCGACGATGCCGGTGCGCGACCTGATCCGCGCCATGGACCCGCCGGCACCCGCCGAGGTCAAGGCGGCGGCCGAGTCTCTCAGGTATCGCGACTTCTTGACGGTCGTTCTGATCGTCGAGCGAGCCGAGACATTCCCCGACACCTGGATTTACATCCACGAGCCCGACGTCAAGGTAGGCCGCATCCAGAACTTCAAGAACTGGTCGCCCGAGCTGGTGCCGGATGCCTCGCGATCGAGCCTGGGCATGGAGTACTTCTGCTTCGAGGGTGACGACCTCTGGAACCGGTCCGATGCCCAGCTTCTGGAGCTTGGCCGGCGCGAAATCGATACGATTGGCCTGGTGGCCGCCTCGGAAGTGGTTGACGGCTGCGTCGTCCGCATGCCCAAGGCTTATCCCGTCTACGACGATGAGTACCAGGACCATCTGACCGTCATCCGCAACTGGCTGGCCAAGCTTGCCAACCTCGAGCTCGCGGGACGCAATGGCATGCACAAGTACAACAACCAGGATCATTCCATGATGACGGCCCTGCTTGCCGCGCGGAACATTCTGGGCCTGGGCAAGTACGACACCTGGAAGGTCAACACCGATGCCGAATATCACGAGGAAGGCGGCGAGTCCGCCAGCCAGAGCACGGGACGCGCAGTACCTCTGAGGGTAAATGCCGCCTGAACTTGAACGCGTCTGGCTGGCCGCACCGTTCCGATTTTCATTAAAACTTTCTCAAGGCTGACGGCTCGTCGGCAAAGATCTCGAACAACCGATCGAACTGACTGACTTTGAAGGCGTCCATCACAGGCGGTCGCAGGCAGCAAAGCCTGATCTTCCCTTTGATCTCCTGCATCTTGCGATGGAGCCGCACGAGCTGGGCGAGCATCGCGCTCGACATGTAGCCGGCGTTGTAGAGATTGAGAAGGACTTTCTTGTACTTCTTGGTCTCGATCACGCCCAGGAGTTCCTTGGCAAGGCTATCGACCTTGTCGCCCTCCATCATCGAGGCGGTTTCAAGAAACGTGATCACGGCGACGCCATCGACCTCCTTGACGGACAGAAACACGAAGGCGGGCTTGCCTGCAAGCATGATTGTGCTCCGTCAGAGAAACAAATTCCTCGTGGTTGGTAGCCAGGCTAAATAAATCCGGGCAACGCCGAGGAAGCTCGACCGGTCGTCTCCGCCGAATTCCCTGGTCGATTCAACCATCTAGAATATAGGCGAAACTTCCTGTTGACCACAGTAAACTTATCTGAAGAACGACGAACCGGCCGACGCACTGGGTTCCTGCCTTTCTTGTGATGGTTAACCGGTACGGCAAGTTTTCCGTTTCAAGCAACTTGACCCTTCACGAAGAATCCAACCAAGAGTCATGTAACGCAGAGAAACTCAATTGCTCGGAGCCTTCATCGTCATGCCCGAAACATTAATCATGGAACCGGCAAAACCCCAGGCCGTGAGCCGCCCGAAAACAAACGCGATTCCTCGCTCCTCCGGATCCTTGTTTCGCTGGGGCCTGGCGTCGATTCTGCTGATCGTGCTCGGGGGCGGGGTGTTTCTGTGGTGGTCGCATTCGAGTAAGGGCGAGTCGAGTCCCGGGGCAGGAGTTCAAACCGAAGGGCAAGCCGCGGCATCGCGGCTGCCGACCGCCCAGGTCATCAAGCCACTCCAGGGAGGAATGGAGCGAATCACCGATCAGCCGGGCACGGTCCGTGCCTTCGAGCGAGCCACGCTGTACGCGAAGGTCTCCGGATATCTCAAGGAACTGAAAGTCGATCGCGGCGACCAGGTGAAGAAGAACCAGCTCCTCGCGGAGATCTATGTTCCCGAGGTGGAGGTCGCCGTGATTCAGGCCCAGTCGGGGCTGGACCACGCAAAGGCAATGGCCACGCAAGCCGAGGCCCGGGTCAAGACGGCCGAAGCTGGTCTTCAGGCGGCCAGAGCCAAGAGGAACCAGGCAGAGTCGGTTCTTGAGGAAACCAAAGCCACACGAGAATATCGCAAGAAAGCGCTCGATCGAATCACCCAGCTCGCCCAGCGCAACGCTGCGGAGCAAAGGTTGGTCGATGAGTATGAAGACCAGTACCTCGCTTCGATGGCGTCCGAGCATGCGGCTCAGTCCGGCATCGAGACGGCAGACGCCCAGATCGCCGAAGCCACCGCGGCCGTGGGCCTGGCCCAGGCTGAACTGGTCACGGCCAAGACCGAGATCATCGTTGCGGAAGCCAACCTGCAAAAAGCCAAGGTGATGGCCAGCTACACCCGCATCGAGTCGCCTTTCGATGGCGTGGTCACCTTTCGCGGCGATGGCATTCATCCAGGAGCATTTATTCGTTCGGCCGCGGATGGCAATTCCGAACCGTTACTCGCCGTGGCGACCAATGGTCGAATGCGGACGATCGTTCAGGTTCCCGACCCCGACGTGCCGTTCTGCAATGTCGGCGACCCCACAAACATCAAGATCGATGCGCTCGGGGGCCGGATCTTCAAGGGAAAGGTCAGCCGGATGGCCGAGTCCGAGGACCTGAAAGACAGGACGATGCGGGTCGAGATCGATCTGCCAAACGATAAAGGGCTGCTCCGTGACGGCATGTATGGCCGGGCCGTGATCGAGCTCGAACCGCCGTCGAGGAATCTCACCGTCCCCTCGACTTGCTTGATCGAGCAGGATGGCAAGGGTGATGGGGCGGTCTTCGTGGTCCGTGACGGCAAAGTCGCTCGAGTCAAAGTCCGGGTCGGCAAGGACAATGGGCTCAGGGTCGAGGTCTTGAGCGGTTTAACAGAGAATGACCTGGTTATTGCCCAGATCACTCCATCCATCACTGAAGGAACCATGGTGAATCCCGACCAGGTCAAGGGTGACGGTAAGAAGAGTTCTCAGGAGTGACAGTTCTCTGGCGCATTTCCCTGGCGGAAAGAGGTTCACCAGCCACGCGGGGCTGCCGATTGAGAGGAAAACGTGTTGACCTGACGGATCGGCCCGCAGCCAGGGAGTGTGCCGGTGATGAATCGCATCGATTGCCGCTATCGGATCGCGGTCGAAACTCTGGAAGCGCGACTAGTCCAGAGCAGCACCACCCCGGCAAATGCCATTGGCACCTCGATGGCGGCCGTGGCGCAGTCGCGAGAAATCAGCCAGACCACGGTCGAGGTCGCGCCCAAGAACATCACCGTCCAGAAAAACGGCACGATCTTCGGCGTTTTTGTGCAACCAGCCTCCGGCAGCAAGCTTCAACCCAAGATCGTTGCGGTGATCGGCAGTAACGGGAAGGCCTTTCCATTACAGAACGGGCGGCCCTTCCGGTCCGGCGTGTCTGACGAGGCGGTGACATTCTTCAAGGACAGCAGCCCTGGTGCGGTCACCATCGAGGTCACCGGTACCGGCCAGTCCACCGGATCTTATCAGGTTCAGACAACGCTGGTCGGCGATGTGAATGGCGACGGCACGGTCAGCTTCGCCGATCTTCAGGCCTTTGCGCCGGCGTACGGGTCGCAGCAAGGAAGCTCCAATTACAATCTCGCCGCCGATTTCAACCAGAATGGCGTGATCAATCTCTACGACGCCAAGGCCTTGCTTCACAACATGGCGCCGCTGACTCCCAGGTTGCCTCTGGCAACTCGCTTGACACTCGCACCCCAGGATCAGATTCACTACTCGGGGCCGACAAACCTGGGAGGGACGACCTTTCAGCAAGACATCACGATTCTCGGCCACACGACGCCAGGAAGCCTGGTGATCGAAGACAATAACACCTCGAGACTGCCCGGCGGCACGCAGGCCTACAAGTTCACGGGGCCCGCGGTGGCCACCGATGCCAACGGGTTCTTCTCGGTCACCAGCACAAACACATCGGGACTGAACAACAACGACTTTCTCGTCATTGATCCGTTCGGCCAGCAGATGATCATCGACTTCCCGGTCTTCTGGATTCCCTACGCGACGGGTCGAGGCGTACCGAAATCATGAGACGGACGGTCCCCGGCATGACCGTCGCCCATCCGAGGATGCGGGGCTCTCAAATTCCTCAAGATCCGGAAAAACGGCGACTGTCGCAAAGCTACCGGGTGGACTTGTACTTCAGCCCCGACGGGGCGGCGGTGAATACCAGTGGGCGTAAGCCCCAATACCGTTGAATGAGCCACAAGTCACTATGCTGGAGGCATTTCTGGCTCCCTCTCCCCTTGCGGGAGAGGGTCGGGGCGAGGGGGATGGGGGCACCACCGATGGCTTGGTTCACAGACTCTGGCCGAATGAATCACCCCTCTCCCTGCCCTCTCCCGCGAGGGGAGAGGGTGAATTAAGTCTCGACCTCCCAGGGCTTTACGGTTCATTCAACGGTATTGGCGTAAGCCCCTGGGATGAGGCGAGGTTCCACCGCCCTTCGGTCAGCCCCAACGGGGCGGCAGTCGCGCGGTCACTGCCGCCCCGTTGGGGCTTGTGAGGTTCGCTGTCCCCGGGCTTTCCAGGGTCTCACGACCCTGGCTATTCACGACCGCCCCTCCGGGGCTCGAAGACAACCCGGTAAGCTTGCTATAGACTCGAAAAACGCTCCAGTCTTGCACATACCCGGGACGATCTATTGAAGAAGGACCGGCGTCCGCCGGGGCCTCGTTTCTCCATGTCTCACGATACCTCGGGGTTCTTGAAAGCTGCGCAGCAGATCCGGTGCGGGTCGCGATGACGCTGGCTCGGGCACATGCGAGAATCTAATGATCGATGGTGTCATGGATACCCGCCGAGCCAGCGGCCGATGTCTCGGTGCCATGATCTGCCTCGTGAGCCTGGCGGCCACGGTTTTCGGGCAGTCGCCGATCACCTCGGATGCCAGCAAGGCCACTTCCGCTTCCACTTCCACACCACCGGCGACGAAGCCGGAATCCGTCCCCGGGCCGAGAACGGGAAAGGCCTCGCTGGTGAAACCTGCCGCGACCGCCGGCTCGAAGCCCAGCCCGACTCCGCCGGCGACGACAGCAGATTCCTCGGTCGAAGATCGACTGAGGCGAATGGAAGATGCGTATCGGAGAATCGAGGAGGCGAACAAGAAAATCCAGGGGCAGTACGACGGACTGCTGCAGAAATACGACGAATTGAAGACCCAGTTGAAGTCGGATCGCGGTCGTGAACCAGGCACAACCCCGTCCGCCACGACCCGTCCCGCCAGTCGCGTCGGCGCTGTCGAGTACCAGGAGTCGCCCGCTCAAGAAGCTCAAGAAGGCATTGGCGCCCGGGGAATGGGAGGGCGAACGGCGCCTGAAGGCGCTGCGGGAGGCAGTGCGATTGGAGAGGGCGTCGGACTACCCCCCGCGAACGCCACCGGGGATGCGACGTCGTCGGACTCGGCAATCAGCCGGCGTTCCGCGGCCGGGATCGGAGCACGGGGGACGGGCGGACGCACTTATCCGAGCGAGTCCGCCTACCGCGGCGAGGAGAAGGTGCCGCGGCGTCTCGCCAAGGTCGAGTTCGCCGAGGGACTGGAAATCTCATCTCCTGACGATGAGTTCAAATTAACCTTCCACAACCTGACCCAGGTCGATTACCGAGCATTTCCCCAGAGTGAGGAAGGTCTTCTCCATTCCCAGTTCTTCATCCCTCGTCAGCGCTGGTACTTCACGGGACGCGTGACCAGGAACGTGGAGTTTTACACAGTCATCAATCGAGGCTATGGCAGTCTGGACGTCCTCGATGCCTTCATCAGCTATCGGATCGACGACCGCCTCCAGTTTCGAGTCGGTCGCATGAAGACGCCCTACCTCTATGAATACTTTTCGATCGGCGAGGGCGACCTGATCGCCCCCGAGCGATCGATGTACGCAGGCAACCTGGCAGGTAACCGGCAGGATGGCGCGATGGCGCTGGGTGAACTCTACGAAGGACGTCTGGGCTACGCCGTCGGTATCTTCAACGGCCCGCGCAACTCGTTTCAGGACTACAACGGCGCCAAGGACACCATCGGCTACGTCAATTCCCGGCCTTTCCTGAAATCCGAGAGATTGAAGGCACTCAATTATCTGAACATCGGCGGATCCTTCGAGGTCGGCTATCAGAACAATCCTGTCCAGCCGACCATCCTCACGACCGCCAATGATGAAACGGCCGCGACGAGCAACCCGACGGTCGAATCCCTCTCGCCGACATTCCTTGCCTTCAACAACAATGTCGTGGAACAAGGCCAGCGCAACCAATGGGCGGGGCACGTGGTCTGGTTCTACAAAAGCTTGATGGTACTGTCCGAATACGGCGGAGGCGTGGCCGGTTATGCGTTCACCAACAGCAAGACCAGCAGGTACATCCCTTTCAGTGGCTACAATGTTTCGGCGTCGTATTTCCTCACGGGCGAAGAACTGACGCGGCGCGTCAATGTGGTCAAGCCGAGGCGGGACTTCAGCTTTGCCAGAGGGAAATGGGCCCCGGGTGCGGTGGAAGCTTATGCGCGCTTCAGCACGCTGGAATTCAGCAAGGAAATCTTCACATCGGGATTCGCGGATCCCAATCTCTGGAGCAATCACGCCTGGACCACTGACGTGGGCTTCAACTGGTATTTGAATTTCTACACCAGGGTCTTCCTCGACTGGCAACACTCGGAATTCGGCAATCCGGTCGTCATCGCCCCCAACCGTTTCGGTCCGACGCGTGATCTTTACTGGATCCGGTTCCAGATCTTTTTCTGAGCCTTGCTTAATGGAGTTGAAGGCCAGCAGATCAACATTCAGATCAAATCGCCAACATGAAAGAACATGCAGCTCACTCGAATCCCAGCTTGAACGGGTGCCCGGCGACCGGAAGCGGGCCATGAAGCGGGGTTGTCAGAGGAGGAGGGGGCAGGTATTCCGGTGGCGGCTCGAGCAGCGGAGGTGGCGAGCCAAGGGCCACAAAAAGGCGGAACTGCGCCTGGTCGTAGTGGAGCAGAGCCGCGATCACGTTGACGCGGGCATCGCCAACCAGGTTCAGGCTGTTGAGCACCTCGATGGGCCTGCCAAAATTATTGCGGGCGCGATCGGTGTCCTCGCGGAGGCCGTTCTCGGCGGAGGCCAGTTCGCTTCTGGTGATCTCGATCTGATCACGCGCGGCGAGTGCATCGGCACGGGCCGACGTGACTTCCTGACGCACCCGGTTGAGCACCCGCATCCGCTGGGAATCGGCCTCGCCGACGACCGCGCGAGTGCGGTTCTGAAGTGAGAGATTACCGGCCCCCAGGCCCATGATCGTCCAGTAGAGGCTCACATCGAAGTCGGATCGGCCTCCGAAATGGGCAAGGGTTGGCGGCACGACGTTGCTGCCACCTCCGAAAACGCCGGCGCTGTAGCCCAGCCAGACTGTGGGAATCCAGGGGCGTGCCAGCTCTTCATGGTAATGAATCTGCGCCGCGCCACCTCGGCGGATTGGGCGGCCAGATCCGGCCTGTGCTGCAGGGCATAGGCGATCAGCTCCTGGATGGGAGTATCCAGTGCGATCAAGCTGATCGGCACGAGCGGCCCTCCCTCGGGGCGGAGGCGGATGGTGGGGTCGAGATTGAGCCGGTTGGCCAGTCGAGCGGCAGTGACGGCCACCGACTCCTCGGCGCTGGACGGCAGCCCGGCGCAGCTTCCAGTCGGCCTGCGCACGGTTGGCGTCCGCGGTGCGCCGCTCACCAATGACCGCGAAATCGTTGACGATCACGGCGAGGTCGTGGCTCTGGCGCTCGGTCAGCCGCTGGGCTTCGAGAGTCGTCCGGTTGCCGAGCAGCTCGAGATGCAGAACCGCCACGTCCAGCAATATTTCGTTCGCGGTCGCCAGGGCAGTGAAGCTTGAGCTGATCACGCGCTGGTGGGCCGCCAAGGGCTCGAACCAGGCTTCCGTCAAGGTCCCGATGATATTGATCATTGGTACCGTGACGGTGCCGGCAACGATGGCCCCCGCACCGCCTCCGAAGTAGAGAGATTGATCGGTGAGGTTGAGCACCTTGCCGGCCGATCGCTGGAGGTTTCCGGTGTGAAGGTGGTAGTTGGTGCCGAGATTGATCGACGGCAAGAGTAGCGCCTGCGCGCGGTCTGGAGCGCCAGCGCCTCGATGATCCGGGCCCGAGCGGCGGCGATGGTGGGGTTCTCGGCCTCGGCCAGCCGCAGCGCGGTGGAAAGATCAATCGGATACTCACCGAGCGGAGGCGGCACGACCGGCGGTGACGGAACAGGAACTCTGAGATCGCCTTGCCTGGTAGCGGTCTCGACACTTTTCGGTCCTTCCGCGAGCTCGGCAGGTGCCCCCAGCGGGGTGGGTTCTTGGGCCGACCTCACGGTGCGTGCCAACGCCGGATCCAGACCCGGGCTGGCTGCCACGGGTGGCTGAAGTCGAGTCACCTCGGCTCCGTGCGGAATAGAATGGGAAGTCTGGGAGTTTCGCTCGGCCGCGCAGCCGGAAAAAAGGATGGCAAAGCCGGCACAGAGACGGATCCCGATCCGGGCGATCGATCTATAAACAGCCCTCTTCATTGCGTCAATGCGTGCGAGCATTGGCTTTCCTTGTTCTCAGGTCTTGCCGAGCGTCGAATCAACGGTCGTTCGGGTCACGAGGACGGTTGGCGTTTCCCGATCCGGCCGCGCCCGCTCTCGTCGGGATCGGGTTGGACACCCTGGGATTGGCGGCACTCACGCCGCTGGGATAGACGCCCTGAGTGGGAACCGGATGCGCGAGGGCATTGGCCGGGGGCTGTCCCAGCGCAACGTAAAGCTCGAATTGAGCGCGGTTGTAGTCGACGATGGCGTCGATGTAGTCGATCCGCGCATTGGCCATGAGCTGAAAGCTGTTCAGCAGCTCGATCGGCAGCACATCGCGTGAGCGATACCGGATCCGATCAAGGTCCTGGGTGAAGGAGAGCAATCCCGACTTGACTGCCGATTCGTTGGTCTCGATCTGGGCGTATCGCGCGTGCGTCATGGCGTAGGCCTCGGCCACCTCGGCACGGACCCGATTGAGCACAGCAAGCTGCTCGAACCGGCGGACTTGAAGGTTGGCGTTGGCGGCCCGGATGAGCGCGACATTGCCAACCCCCAGGTTCTGAATCGTCCAGTAGGCTACCGTGTCGAAATCGGACCGGCCGCCGAAGCCGCCGAAAATGGGCCGGACCAGGTTGCTTCCTCCGCCAAACCCGCCGGCACTGAAGCCGATGAGAACCGTCGGCGAGAAGGGGATGCGCCTCGGCTTCGTCCAGGAGCAACAGCCCCTGGATGATCGAGCGCGCTGGGCCGCCAGCTCGGGCCGCCGCAGCAGCCCCAGGGCGATCAGCTCGCCGACTTGAATCGGATCGGGCACCAACGGGTGCGGCACCAGATAGGCGTCGGTCGGGTGCAGGCGAATCGACGGATCCAGGTTCAAGACCTGGCAGAGCCGGGCAGAGGATCTCAAAAGCTCCGACTCGACCTGCTTCAGGTAGGCCTCGCGCCTTTGCAGGTCGGTGGCGGCCCGGTTGGCATCGGCATATCGGCCCTGCCCGGTCACGGCGTAATCGGCCGTCAGCTTGGCGATCGCCTGTGCCTCTTCACGGGCCTGAAGAGCCACGGCGTGTCGTCCTTCCGACCGAAGAAGTTCACTGAACGCCAGCGCAACCTGCAAGAAGACCTGGTTGCGGACCGCGATGTTATCAAACTCGCGCTGCCGCACGAGCTGCCGGCTTGCCAGGTAAGTGAAGATCCCCTGGGCGGTGTTGCCACCCAGGAAGACTCCAGGGATGTTGACGGTTCCCGCGGCGATCGCGTTGGCGCCTGCACCGACATAGACCGCGCTTCGGTTCACCGAAAGGATGTTGCCGTTGGATTGCTGGAGATTGCCGCTGTGGGTGTCATAATTCATACCCGGATTGATCGAAGGCAGGAATCGGGCCGCGGCGAGCTGGCGTACGGCCACGGCTTCGAGCACACGTTGCCGGGCCACGTTGAGCTCGGGGTTTTGCACGCCCGCCAGCCGCAGCGCCGTATCAAGATCGATCGGGTGAACCTCGGGGTGCAGAATCGTGGGCGGGGATACCGGCCTTGGCAGGGCGAGTTCCCTGTTGGCTGCTTCCTTTTCCTGCAGGCGCTCCCTGTTCACTTCGCTGGGCAGCGGCTGGGGAAGCATGTCGGCTGGTCTGGGCGTCTGCGCCGCACAGCGCCCTTCCATGGCGGTCACGACTATTGCCATCGCGAGCGCCAGCACCGGCGTGGGTTTCTGCCTCCACTTCATCCTGGCCTCCTTGCCGCAACCCGAATCCATGGGCATCCTGCCCTTGTCCGGAATTAGATCGTCACTGGAAAAAGACGAACTTGATGAGGAAGTCGGAACGGATGCGTCGTTCGCGAAAGATCGGTGGATTATTTCGTCTCGAATCAACGGGTCGTAACGATCAGGCAAGGATTTCCGGATACAAGATCCGATACTTGCCGGAACTGGCGAAGTCTGGTACCGAGCGACTGGACAACCGAGCCTGGACTGGGGGCTCGCATTAAGAAACCCTCATCGACCGTCTCGTGTTAGATTCGAAAGGGGTCGTTGACACTCCGGGAACCGAGGATAGGATTAAAGTTGGAATTGGATACCCTTGCGGATATCAAGGCATGGCCAGAAAGCTATTCCAGGTCCGTTTACTGATTATCCTTGTGCTGGGGACATCGCTGACCTGTTCCCCGTCCCGTTCGCTCGCCCCCCTGGGGGCATCACTTCCTTCCCTCCACCACTGTCATGCTCAGCAACCGGTAAAACCCCAAAGGTTGCGAATGTTTAACGCGGGAGCGGCTGCTTCCGTCGTCAAGTGCCGATCCAGCCAGCAGAGTGACTGGCGAAGTTCTCTCGCCAGCCGTCAGCAAGATGTCACCGGGCCTCGGGCCATCTTGGCGGACTCTGATCTGGAACAAGTCACCAGCGTTTCGCAACGTCACCCACTGCGCTGCTGACGGTCCGCGCAACTCTTCAAAGTGGCGCGAAAAAAACCGTTGGCGGGGCAGATCGGTCCTATTGTACTGACCATTGCGCCCCGGTTCCGAGGATCGAGTTCATTTCCCAAGGGTTCGCAGATGAACGGATTGATTCGAGCATCGCTAGGCAACCCCTATGCCGTGACAGTCATGTCGCTGACAATGATTGTCCTGGGTGCGCTCAGTATCACGTTGATTCCCATCGATATTCTTCCGATTTTCAGAAGTCCGGCGGTCCAGACGCTGACTTTTTATAACGGCATGTCGGCCGAGAGCATTGCTCACGACATCACGAACCGGATGGAGCGCTGGACCGGCCAGGCCAACGGCATGGCGCGGCAAGAGTCGCGGTCGATTCTTGGTGCCAGCATCGTGCGCAACTACTTCCAGGGCGACGTGGATCCCAATGGAGCGTTGACCCAGGTCAACTCGCTGGCCTTGGCGGCGATTCCCAACTTGCCGCCAGGCACCCTTCCCCCCGTCGTTCTGCCCTACGACCCGACTTCGACCACGCCGGTGTGCGTTGTGGCCGTTGACAGCGACGATCCGGCGAATAATGAATCGGTGCTCTACGACGTCGGCCGCTACGAGGTTCGAAACATGATCATGGGCCAGCCCGGGGCCGTCGCGCCGGTGGTCTATGGCGGCAAGGTTCGAGCGGTCATGGCTTACCTTGACCGCCAGAAAATGCAGGCCCGCAACCTGTCCGCGGTCGACGTCATGAACGCCTTGAACGCGGGGAATGTCTTCCTGCCCACGGGCGACGCCAAGTTCGGCGACCTCGATTATGTGATCGACTCTAATTCGATGTACAAGGATGTGAAGGATATGGGCGATATCCCGGTGCGCATGGAGCAGGGGAACGCCACCTATCTCAAGGACGTGGCCACGCCCAAGGATGCCAATTACATCCAGACGAACGTCGTACGGGTCGACGGCAAGCGCGAGGTTTACATTCCAGTATTCCGCCAGCTTGGCGCCAGCACGCTGCGCGTAGTCAACAACCTGAGAGATTCGCTCAGGGAGATGGAAGGCAAGTTGACCAGAAGCGGGATCAGTCTGAAGCTCGTGCTCGACCAGTCCGTGTATGTGCAGAAGTCGATTGAAGCCTTGGTCCAGGAGGGCCTGCTGGGGGCCGTGCTCTGCTCGCTGGTCATTCTCATGTTCCTTGGCGAATGGCGGATGACCGGAATCGCGATCATGACGCTGCCAATCTCTTGCCTGGCGTGCTGCGCCGCACTCTACTTCACGGGCCAGACCATCAACACGATGACCCTGGCAGGCATGACCCTGGCGATCGGACCAATGATTGATAGCGCGATCATCTGCCTCGAGAACACGCACCGGCACCTGGGCATGGGCGTGACTCCGCGTGAGGCCGCGTTCCTTGGTGCCAGCGAGGTGGCCATGCCCGAGCTGGTTTCGACACTGTGTACGTTTCTAGTACTTTCGCCCCTGGTCCTGACGCCCGGCCTGGGTCAGTTTCTGTTCAAGCCGATGGCCATGGCCGTGGCCTTCTCAATGATCGCCGCCTACTTCCTGTCGCGAACTCTCGTCCCGGCCTGTTCGGCTTTCTGGCTCAAGCCGCACGCCAGTCACGGCACCGGGGAGGCTGATCATGGCCACGGCTCGACTCACGTTGCGAGTGGCCCCGCGGAAGCCGAAACATTCCAGATCAATGGAAATGGCCACAAGCCCCGTGGCAATATCATCTCGCGAGCGTTTCACCGCTGGGAGCGGATGATCGATACCGGCATCGAGTATTACGTCAAAGGCCTGGATTTTGTCTTGCGGCATCGGATCGCGACTCTTGTCGTCGCCTACGGCCTGCTGGCGATTACCATCGTCTTCATGTGGCCGATTCTGCGCAAGGAGTTCTTCCCCGAGGTCGACGCCGGCTCGTTCGAGATGTACGTGCGGGCCCCTTCGGGCATGCGTATCGAAGAGACCGAGAAACGGATCGCGAGAGTGGAGGAGTATGTTCGCGAGGTCATCGACAAGGAAGACCTCCAGCTCATCTTGTCGGAGCTGGGCGTCACGTCCGACTGGTCGGCGGCGTACACGCCGAATGCCGGAACCATGGATACCGTGGTCAAGATCCAGCTCACGGCGGAGCGCAAAAAGTCCGCCCAGGAATACGTGGCGGAGCTACGACGAGGGGTTGCGCACAAATCGGAGTTCAGCAACCTGGAATTTGCCTTCGATGCTGGCGGCATGGTCCGCTCGGCGATGAACGAGGGCAAGTCCACGCCGATCAGCATCAGGGTGACGGCGAAGGATCAGAAGATCGCGCACCGCATCGCTTCATTGATGCGAAACGAGATCATCAAGATTGAAGGTGTGGTGGATGCTCGAATCATCCAGCGTCTGGATTATCCCCAGTATCTGATCAATGTCGACCGCGCCAAGTCGGCTCAGCTCGGGCTGACTCAGGCCGACGTGATGCGGGAGATCATTGCCGCGCTCAACTCAAGCATCCAGTTCGACAAACACAACTTCTGGATCGATCCCGTCAGCAAGAACCAGTATTACGTGGGAGTATCTTATCCGGAAGAAGATATCAAGTCGATCGATACGGTGCTTGACATTCCAATCACCAGTCCGGTGCAGAAACTGGCGGTGCCCATGCGGAACGTCATCAAGATCGACCGGCTGCCGGTGGCCACCGAAGTCACTCACTACAACATCCAGCCCACGATCGAGCTGACCATGGGCGTCCACGAGCGCGACCTTGGCCACGTTTCCGATGATGTTGCCAAGGTGATCGACAAGTACGGCAAGCTCGAGAAGTCGGGACAGTGGGCAACCTACAATCCCGAAAGCAAGGACAATCAGCTCCTGGTTGGCAGCAAGATCGTGCTCAGCGGCGAATACCTCCGCATGAAGGACACGTTCAATAGCTTGGGCGTGGGTCTCTGCCTGGCGTCGCTTTTGATTTACTTTCTGATGGTGGGCCTGGACCGTTCGTACCTTGTGCCACTCACCGTCATGTTGATTGTGCCACTGTGCCTGATCGGCATCATGCCGATGTTGTACTTGACCAAATCAGCGGTCAACGTCCAGTCGCTATTGGGCTTCATTTTCATCGTCGGTATCAAGGTCGCCAATTCGGTGCTGATGACCGACTACGCGCAAGAACTTCGGCGTCACGAAGGCCTGTCGCCCATGCAGGCTATTCGCAAGGCGGCCGGGCTGCGTGTCAGGCCGATCACCATGACGGCACTCGCTGCTTTCTTCGCACTGATCCCGGGTGCCCTGGCGATCGAGCGTGGCAGCGAGGCCAACGCCCCGCTGGCTCGGGCCATCCTTGGTGGACTGATGGCCGGCGAGCCGGCGACCCTTTTTGTATTGCCCGTACTCTACGCCATCTTCATCCGCGACACTCCGGAAACGGAAGAAGAACGCAAGGTTCGGCTGGCCAGTCAGGCGACCGCCGATCACGGAAATGCCGATCCGACGCCGCCGGTCGAGTGGAATCATGACCACAGTACCACTGATGCTGGTGAAAACGAGGGCCATTGATTTTCGGCCGCGGGGACGACTTCATCCGGAGTCGTCCTCGCCTTCGACTCAAGTAGATCACTTCGAGGAGCGAGGCCTTGGACACAAGTCGACCGATACACGTCGCGATCTCGGGCGCAGCAGGCCAGGTCGCGTACGCACTCCTCTTTCGTCTGGCCAACGGCGGACTGTTCGGCAAGGAACAGCCCATCACGCTCAGCCTGCTGGATATTCCCGATAAGCTGAACCTGCTCGAGGCCCGTGCGCTGGAATTACGGGATTGCGCCTTTCCGCTGCTGCATGGCCTGCGGTTCGGTTCCGATCCGGTGCAGATGTTCCACGAAGCGGACTGGGTGATCCTGCTGGGAGGCAAGCGTTTTAGCTCGATCTCGCAAACGCGCAGTCGATCTGCTGCGCCAGAATGCGCCGATCATGATTGACCATGCACGTGCCATCAATCGGGCTTCTCCCAGAGCCCGCGTACTTGTCGTGGCCAGTCCCTGTAACACCAATTGCCTGGTCGCCATGTCGCATGCGCAGGATGTGCCCAGGGAGCACTGGTTTGCTCTGAACCAGGTCATCCGATCGAGGGCCATCGGCCTGGTCGCCAGCAAGGCCGGAGTTCCCGTCACCCAGGTCACGCGTCTGACGGTCTGGGGTAACAACAGCGAAAGCGCCTATGCGGACGTGCAGAACGCGCGAATTGGCGATCATACCGCGGTCCAGGTGATTGGCGATCCCGAGTGGCCCCATTCGGTTTTCGATCCGGCGATGGCGGAGCAGTTCCGCGGCATCGTCCGGCGCACGGGCGAGACGCCGGCCGGCTCCACCGCCCATGCGATTCTCGCAACGATCCGGGCCATCAACACGCCAACGCCCTTCGAGCACTGGTTTGGCGCCTGTGTCGCGTCCGACGGTACTTATTACGAGGTTCCTCAAGGCCTCGTATTCGGATTTCCTCTGCAAACCGCGGATGGGAAAACATGGACAATACCCCGGGAGCACTATCTTGACGCCCAGGCCCGGGAACGGATTGCCCGCAACGTCGCCGAGCTGGAGCTCGAGGCCATGGCGGTTTCACACCTTGTCAGAAGGCTCTAATGAGATTCATCACGATTCTGACAGCTTTAGTCCTCGCCTCGCCCGGTCTCGCCGAAGAGGTCCGCCTGTTCAATGGCAAGAACCTGGACGGCTGGGTGGCCGAGGGCGTCAAGGAATTCGTGAAGGATGGCCGGACGGTTCCGGTGTGGTCGGTCAAGGACGGCAACCTCCTCTGCTCCGGCAAGGGATTTGGTTTCTTGCGGTACGACCGGCGAAGCTTTGCCGACTTCGTATTCCATGTCGAGTTTCGCATGGCACCGGGGTGCAACAGCGGCCTGGGCGTGCGGACGCGATCGTTCGACCCGGCTCGCTCGCGGGCGACCCGTCCCTCGTTCTACTCCTATGAGATCCAGTTGTTCGACGACGCGGGTAAACCGCCGACCGTTCACTCCACCGGGTCGCTGTACCGCTACGTGGCTCCTCGAAAGAACACAATCCGGCCGACGGGACAGTGGAACAGCATCGACATTGCGTGTGAAGGCCCACGCATCAGGATCACCTTGAATGGCGAGCAGATTATCGATGTCGATCAGGAAAGCGTGGAAGCGCTGCGGCAAAAGCCTATGAGCGGTTATGTTTGTCTCCAAAACCATGGTGGAACCATCGAGTTTCGCGACGTTCGGGTTCGCGAGTTGCCACGGTCCAACGGCAACAGCAAATAACGCATCGGCAAACTGGACCGACTTGACGACGGTCGGTTATTGAGCGGGCGCTGGTTCAAGTGTCAGGCAACGTCGAGGTGCGAGCGATCCTTGACTGGTTCGACGTGATCGCCACGGCGCAATTTCAGCCCTGGTGTGCAAGCGGTATGAAACTCGTGAAGCAGAGCGCGGGCTGTGGCTATCGGACGAGGCAAGCGACTCACATACGCATGGCCTCGCACCGTCAGCGCACTGAGGCGGATGGAGTCGATCAGTAGAGAATCCACTGTCTGGGCAATGATCCGGCCTTCGGCGGGAACCCGAATCACGCCGTCTTCGGATTCCGCGTCGAAGCTGTTCGGATCGAGGCACGCCACGATGGAGACGACCGCACACCCGTTGGCGATCAGATCGCGAAGCCACGGTGGTTCCCCTGCAGCCGAGGCCACCACGCAGATTGGCTTACCTTTCAAGATCTCCTGGGACTCCGGCGTGTCGATCGTGTCGACATGTTCCCGGTGGGCGCCGGGGTGCTCTCGAACTGAGAGCGGACGTCCGCAGGTAACAGTCCGCAAGTCGGGATGGTCGCACCTGATCCACTGAAGGGCGAGCTGTATCTCGTCCCAGGCGCGGCTCGGAACGCTGCTCGTGCCAGCCACGAACATTGACTGGGGATCGGAACATCGATCGAGCTCGACTGGCGGCAGCTCGGTCCAGCCGGGAAGCAGCTTGACGGCGAGGTCGCCGGTTTGAGACAGGCAGCGCCGCCACCCGAGGATCGAGCGTCAGCAGATCCAATCCCAGCCGATAGCTTTGCGATGCAAGTTCGCGGCTCTGCGACAGAGTCAGATGCGCGGGTTCGTATTCTTCGACAAGGTATGCGGCCCATCGGGTCCTGTGTCGATTGCGTTGTGCTTTGAAAGCCGTCGCGGAGTCGGTCGCGAGCAGGAGATCACAACAGACAATTTCGTCACCGACCTGCACGGCATAACCGGGTTCGCGTCCCATGTGCTGGGTGATCGCCAGGCGCACTTCAGCGGCGCTGGGAGCACCACTATCAAATGGAATCTGGAGTGTCACCGGGACACCAGCTTCCGCCAGTGCCTCACTGAGCGTAAATGCCGCAGTTCGATCGCGGATCGCTCGATCGAGATTTGCAAGCAGAACGGTGACAGTCGGTTCGTTCCCATCAACACCGAGCCGTCTTCGATGGTCTTGCAGGATGGCACGATAGACAGCCTGCGCACGGTTTGCGATGGTAAGCGGGGCGTAGTTCCTCAGGGCCTGCTGGTAGGCGCGCTGGCCCATGAGCCCGCGCAGTTCGGAATTGATGATCAGGGTGCGAATTGCCGTGTGCCATTCGTCGCTGGTCCGGGCAAGGAAGCCGTTGAAGCCGGACGTGATGCAAGATTGGTAGACCCGAGTCGGCGATGCGACACTTGGAACTTCCACAAGTGCCGCTTCGTAGTATTTCAGGTCGCTCTTGCCTTCCGTGAACGCGTTGATGACCAGGGGAATGAGGTTGATATCCACCCGCGCGATCTCCGCGGGAAGGCGGCGCCAATCGACGAATGGGCGCTTTTCCACGCGGTCAGCAAACTCGGTGAACTCCGGGAACTGGACGAGGTCGAAATCTCCGGCAACGGTGAGAAGAAGGTCAGGAAATTCGTTGAGCAAGCGAATTAGCACTGGCGCGATGATCTGAAAATCTGACTGATGGGTCAGCGTCCCACTGAAATAACCCAAACGCACTCGCGGTTGGGATCGCTGATGCCGGTATTGCTCGACGGCGGCGCACGAAGTGTCGAGTTGCGACTGGTTCCAGCCGTTGGGGATGCAGTGGGCCGGTTTCCCCAGCGAGACAGCGCGGTCTTTCAAAAAGTTCGTTGCACCGGTGTAGTAGCCAGCCCGCAGGACCAGTTCCCGAAACTCCTCGATCATTCGCGTGGCGTCTTCAGGGGGCATCGCGCTCAGGTGGTCGCTGCAAGGAATGACTTCCTCATCGAAGAGGTAATCATCAAGATCGCAGACCACGGGGACCGAGAATCTGTCGGCGAATTCCAGCAACTGGTGGATCTCGGCAGACATCCTTCGTCGCACGAGGACGACCAGGTCAAAGAGCAAAAGCTCCTCGATTCGCTCGGGGATTCGTCGATCGTCCAGGTGGTCGCATTCGATCCCGGCCAGCCGTAACGCCTCCATGACGTTGTAGCCCCTGTACCGCGTGCAGGCGGCCTCGGAGGGTCCGGGACGGATGACGAAGAGGATACGAAAGCGCTGATCCGATGGCACTCGAGGTCCGCCAGAGCGATCAGCCTTACGGAGCAGTTGCGGACAGGACGGCGGCATTTCGGGGGTAGGTTGTTCGGGCTCGGGCCGAGAAGCGATCTCGCGAGCCCTTTTCAGAATGCTGCGGCATCTACGAAACAAGGCGCAGACCTCCCGGGCCGATGACTCTCTTGAAGATCTGGATCACTGCAGAATGAAACTCGGATTCCAGCACGGCAATCCTCCTAATACCGTCGCACGGCTGCCGGCTGCGGAGCCGCGGTGACCCGGGCATCATCCGTGCTCTTGAAATCTCCAAACCTCGAGGACTCGAGCATCCTGACCATCTCCGCCGCCGCCGTCCGATCCGGATAGAGCGCTGGAGTGATCAGGTCAAGGATCTGAGTGCCATGCTTGCCCGCTTGCAACGCTTTTTCAACTCGCTTGAAGCAATAAAGACATGACTCACCGCGATTCCTTGCCAGCCGGTAGGAATCGTACACGGATGACAAAGTCGCAAGTAACAGGACGGTATGTATCGCCCATTGCCAGCGCTTTTTGTAGTAAATCAACGCGGTCACGTAGAGGGCGCTCAGCAAGGGAGCGGCAAGACAGACGTATCGACTTTGCAAACCCGCGGTCGCGCCGAATCCCGATCGCGACACGCCAACCGAAAAGGCGGTTCCCATCAGGGAGAGGATGACCGCGGCCAGACCCAGGGCTCGGGGTCGCTCGAGCGGAGATAGTCTGGCAATGTGTAGGAATCGATCGAACGCCAAGCCGACTAGCCCAGTCACGATCATTGCGGACACAAAGCGGAAACCGTTGGCACCAGGTCTGAGAGCAAGACTGAGGACCTCCGTCGTCGTCCCGATCACCGCGCAAAGCGAGGGGGCCGCCGGATGGTGGGCCGGTCGGATGTAGCCTTTCAGATAGAGTGAAATCAAGGCAAAACATGCAATGATGGAAAAAAGACCAAACGCGCGAACCCAGCCCACAGGCTTTTGACCGGACCACCATCCCCACCCCAGGTAACCCGCAAGCCAGAGAATGAGCGCGGGCACCATGACCAGTCCGCTTCCGCCGCAGAGTGGCAAGAGGATGAGTACCGTGCCGACCGGAACGACCAAGGTCGACGGTGATTGGTCGCTGCCTCGCGCAAAAACGACGATCAGCGCATAGGAAATCCAGGCGGTAAGAACCAGGTTCAGCGCGAAGCCGATGAACAGGATTTCGGCCTGCGCAAGCGTGAGGATTGAAAGCGGCAGTACGACGTCGGCCAAGCTGGCGTGGCCGCGAATGCGGCGTGCCAGCACGAGCATCATTGCGGCTGCCAGCGACAGGAGTCCGGCATTGAAGTACAAGCCGGTCCGGAAGTCAGGCGCAACGCCCCGGAACAGACCGGCGAGGATCAGCCTGGGCAGCAAGACGCGATGCTCGTTGTGCTGGCTCCACGCCCATTTCATACTGATCGACTCGTGGCCGGTGACGACCGATACCATGGACCAGTCGTCCTGATAAGGAATGTTCCGCGTGTAATGCCGTACGTAATAAATCAAGGCTCCCGTGAGGAGGGACCAGACGATCCAGACGACCACGGTGACCGAGCGTGACAACCCGTGATGCTCGGCAGCTTGGCATCTGGTGAGATCTGGACCTGCCTCGTCCATTGCGCTTATGGCTCCTTCGAGAAATCTTCAGGTTCTGGCCAGACATCCTGCATCCGGCGGCAGTTGGAACCGCAAAAGTTTCGCAATTCTTGCCAGTCTGTCAATTGCTGCTTGTTCGATTAGATCCAACCCGGGTCTGCTGGCCGACCGCGCTTGCCGCGATTCGTGAAATACGATATACATCGCCGGCCCAGCCCAGTTGATCACCACTTTTTGCGGAAATCCGACGGTAAGTAGAAGGTTGCAAGGGCCTCCGGAAGTCGTTTTCGACGGACGTACCCGATCGCTAGTGAACGCAGTGCGCCCGTGAGGGGCGAACTTCGCTGGCCATACAGCGAAGGTTCCGAAGTATCTCGAAGGCCTCGAAGTTTCCGCGAGCAGGGAAACGCTCCCGGGCTGAGGATCACGTTCACAAGGAGGTCTGATGTGGTTCATAAGACGCAGGAGCGACTTGGATCCCGTCATCACGAGTTTTGTCCGCCGGCACATTGATTCCCCGAGAAGATTTGTCTCCAGGATCGACGAGGACGACGAGATGTTCCTCTTCGATCTTCAGGCCAACAAGGGAGACCGGAGACGAACTGCAATCGGCTACTACACGGTAGGCTCGAGCATTCTCAGCGCGATCAAGCAGATTGCAGACTGGCACTTCGGCGGACTGAAAAACGTCGATTCATTTCTCGACTTTGCAAGCGGGTATGGGCGGGGCACCCGGTTTCTCTGTCGGGAGCTCTCGCCGCGGCGAATCTGGGCTTGCGACATCTATGCCGATGCCATCGAGTTTCAGAAACGAAACTTTGGGGTGAATGGTATCGTTTCGGTGCCCGATCCGGCGGGTTTTCCCAGGACCAGAAAGTTCGACTTCATCTTTGCGTCGTCCTTCTTCAGCCACATGGCCGAGGAGCATTTTGCCCGCTGGCTCGAAGCCTTACACGGGCTCTTGACCCCGCGAGGCATTCTCGTCTTCAGCGTTCACGATGTGAGCCTACTGCCTCCGGAGGTCATTGTCCCGGATTCGGGCATCCTGTTTGTTCCCAGTAGCGAAAGCCGAACGCTCGACAGGGAACAGTACGGTTCCAGCCTCGTCACCGAGGAATTTGTCTTCCGGATGGTGGCTCGGGTCACCGGGAGTTCGACGAAGCTACATCGTCTCAAGCGCGGTCTTGTCGGCTTTCAGGATCTTTACATCCTGGCGAATTCTCTGAATCGAGGATTTGAGGATCTTGTTTTCCTCCATGATCCGTACGGCAACTTGAGCTCCTTTGAGCTCGACGCTCAAGGGAACGCCAAGCTGTCAGGATGGGCGGTGGACATCAATTCCGGTTCATCGATCAAGGAAGTGGAGTTCCGATTGAATCGCAAGATCGTCGGGGCCGTCGTGCCTGAATGGGACCGACCTGATATTGCAACCTTCTTTCAGTCTACCCACCTGTTACGTTCCGGCTGGTCCTGGCATTGGAGTAAGGCCAGGTACCGGCCTGACGATGTCCTCGAGATCAGGGTCGTCAACAATGAAGACCGCTGGCGGATCATCGCCTACGATTCGGTTGGAGCGATGCGCAGCCGGGCTGCCAAGGCCGGATGAAGCACGCCGTCGCGCCGACATTGTGTGTCCGCTATCTTTTTCGGCCAGGACACAGATGGGGAATCGCACTCTTCGCTTGCAAGAAGCAGCTTCTCCGGCAAGCTCAGGACTAGTGGCGGGATGGACGCGTTCAGGGTCCCCTGGGGTTGAGCCCGTCTCAGAGTCAGGGCCAACGATTTGGAACTGGCTGACAGTGGCAGGTTGAGGCGGAACTTGGGAGTATGCCATGACGAAGTCGAATCACAGGAGCGGCAGTCACCCTCCGAGGTTCGCGGAGGACGCGGAGGAAGTTCGCTTCCTGAGGTTGATTCCCTGGATCATCGATGCGCAACCAGCGGACCCGGACGCACTGATCCGAACGCTGCGTTCCGAGTCCAGCCGGTTTGCCGAGTTTTCGCGCTGTCCCACCTTCTCAATCCTGACAGTCCTTCGCGATACTCCGCCCCGCCACCTGCGCAGAATTTCTCTGGTCCTGCCGCTGCCAGTCCTATCCCAACTGGCAGGTTTGTCTTGTTGACGACGGCAGCACGTCACGCGAGCACCTGGAAGTCGCCCGCCGCTGGCAGATTCGGGATGATCGAATTCACATAAGAGTTGTCGATAAGCCGATGGGACCGGCGCGGGCCAGGAACCTGGCGCTCGGTGAGGCGACCGGCGACTTCGTGATCGTTGCCGATGGTGACGGATTACTCCACCCGATGGCGCTCGGTGTGTTCGCCCGCCACATCAACGAGGATCCCAGAGTGAACCTCGTCTTTTCCAATGAAGCGGAAATTGACGTTCATTCCACCGAGATCTGTAATTTTCTCCAGAAACCTCCGTTCGATCTCTTCACGCTCTTGAGAATCCCGTACATCGGCAGGCTTTGCGCCGTGGAGCGAAACTGGCTGGACAGCGTGACGCAAGGCAGGCCCGCTTTCCGAAGTGAATACGAGGGCATCGAAGAGCACGATCTTCTGCTACGCCTGGCGCTCTCAGGTAACGTGGAGTCGCGCCATGCCCCGTTTTTCCTTTATTATCGCCGCGCCCGGTCGACGGGACTGGTGCGTCTGCTGGCTCGCGAGCTTGCCGAAAAACGAAGGTGCCTGCTATCCGAGCATGTCCCTCGGGCCTACCCGGCAATGAACTGGACCGTGAAGGCCTCGAAGGACCAGGATCCTCTGGCAGCGTCGACGATAAAGATCACCGATATGCCGGACGGTCCGCCGCCGCGGTTACTCATCGCTGTGGGCTTCAAGGATCAAGTCGAGACCACGATCCAGTGCCTGGAGTCGATCGAGAAGCAGGAGCACAGGCTCGACGTGGTCGTCGCGCTGGTTAATAATCGCTCTTCCGAGCCCCAGACGCTGCCGGAGCTGAGATCCTGGATCGCAAAACCGCGGGGGGCGCGCTACGAGATCCTCGATCACGACGGTGCATTCAATTTCGCCAAGATCAACAACGCGGCCGTCGCGCGCTTCGGTCAAGATCGCGATCTGATCCTCTTCCTCAACAACGACGTCGAGCTCACAACCCCCTCGTGCCTTCAATCGATGGCCATGCATCTGCTGGCGCACCCGTCGACGGGGTTTGTCGGCATCAAACTTTATTATCCAGGCGGGACAGAGATCCAGCATGGCGGGATACGGCTGAGCGCCCTGCTTTGCGGGTCAGGATTCAACGAGATCCTCCACGCCCGAACCGCGGGCGAGTTCGTGGACGCCGACCGGATCAGCCTCGGCGTCACGTTCGCCTGCGCGATGACTCGTCGCGAAACATTCGAAAAGCTGGGCCGCCTGGAGGAGCTTTTCTTTCCCAATGGTTACGGCGATGTCTTCGCCTGCCTGCGCGCCTGGAAGCCGGCTACCGCAATTATTACCTGGGCTCGGTCTCCGGCATTCATCACGAGGGCAAGTCGCGCGGACTGAGCAACGAAGATTTCGAGTTCGGCACGTTATACGAACGCCTTGGCGGAACGATCGGTACCTGGCGGCTCCGCCACCTACAGCGCTCGCAGCGCCACGCCTGGCCTCTGATCATCTTGCCGTGGAACTACACCGCGCCACTGCAAGATGCCGCTACGACCACGTCAAATCATGAAACCGCGCATTCGCCCACAAACCATTCGTTGCATCCCGCCTTCCCGTTACCGCTGCGCCACAAGATCGCCGATATCCTGGTGGGAACCATGAAGAGGGGGTTCGGACCGGGATACGGAGTCATGAGGTCCGGTGTCTCCCGAGCCCTCGCGATCATGCAGGTCATCCGAACGCCCGGCGCGATCAAGTTCATGATCAAACAACAGATCGAGCCAATACCGGTGGTCGGCCCTGCAAGCAAGCGGGCCGTCCGCAATCTGCGGATCGCCAAAGCGCGTTCCGTAAAACTTGCCATCCTCATGAAGCACGTACTCCAGCACCCTGCAGCAGTCCGACACTTCGCCGCCGCTTACCGAGGGCAGGGCTATCTCGGGCTGCGAAAGGAGCTGGGTTTCCAGGTGCCGGCGCTGCGGCCGCCCAGTCTTACTGGAGAAGAATGGTTCAAGCAAACTCGCCCCTCGGCCGCTGAGCTGGCTCTCCAAGAGGCAGAGGACTGGCCCGAGGATGCTCCGCGAATCAGCATCATCATGCCCGTCTATAATGTCGTGGAGCCGTGGCTCAGGCAGGCAATCGGCAGCGTGCTGGCCCAGACCTATCCACGCTGGGAGCTGGTCTGCGTGAACGATGGGTCGCGGGCGGAGCATATCCGGCCGGTTCTCGATGAGCTGGCCGAAAGCGATCCACGCGTGGTTGCGATCCACTGCGAGCGAAACCGCGGTGTCAGCGCAGCCACGAATCTCGGCCTGAGAGCGGTCACGGGCGACTACACCGCGTTCATGGATCACGATGATTACCTTGAGCCCCATGCGCTCTACGCCTTTGCCACGGCGATTCTCCAGGATCGCCCGGACATGCTTTATAGTGACGAGGCGATCACGGGCGAGGACCTCGAAGACATTCCGCTGGTGACGTCACGCCCGGTTTTCTCTTACGACCACTACCTGGGCCATCCCTACTTCGTCCACTTGATCGCTGCCAGGACCGACCTGGTGAGACAGGTTGGCGGCCTTGACGAATCAATGAATATTTCGCAGGACGTGGATCTGAACCTTCGGCTGATCGAGGTCTGCAAAACGATCTGCCACGTTCCCGACGTGCTGTATCGCTGGCGGACACACGCCAGGAGCCTGGGTCATGAGAAAATGGATCACTGTCGGCTGATGACGCGCGGAGCTCTCGAGCGTCATTTTGCCAGGACAAACCAGTCCGTCCAATTTGAAGATGAGGATTTTTTCAATTTTCGCGATCTGTTGTTCCAGCACAAGTGCCGTGCCAGGGTCGCGATTCTGATTCCGCTGCAAGGCCGGTCGGATTCCCTTTCCTCATGCATCAGAAGCCTGGGGGAGACCGTGGATCCGTTGCTGGCGGACATCGTCATCATCCATCAGGAGAACGGTGCCGAACCGCCGCCGGAGCCAGGGAAGACGAAGTTGCAGTGCCGGATCGTGCCTTATCGCGGCACTGGCGGGCTTGCGGCCATGGTCAATCATGGCGAGGCGGCGGTACGAGGACCGTACACTCACTACCTGATACTCAGCCCGGAGGTCGAGGCGGCGGATCCCGGGTGGATCGAGCACATACTTGGCTACGGACAGCGGGACGACGTCGGAGTGGTCGGCGCGCTCCTGCTGGACCGGAACGAATCGATCCAGCATTCCGGACTGGTGATTGGCTTGAACGGACTTGTGGACAGCCTGTACAAGGAGCGGCCATATAGAGGCTGGCTCTGTGGCAGGGAGCCGGGACAGGATGGCATTCTACTGGCAAGTCGCGACGTCTCCGCGGTTTCGGCAGCGTGCCTGCTCACCAAGGCGGAGCTCTTCCGCCGGCTGGAAGGATTCGACGAGCGATTTGTATTCGCGATGAGCGACGTCGATTACTGTCTGCGGGCAGCGGCCCAAGGGTACAAGATCATCCACGATGCCTACGCGGTACTCTTCTCTCCCGGATCCGAGGCCCGCGTACTCGCGGCGAGCAACCGGCACGATGAGGATGTTCGACTGTTCCGGGAACGCTATGGCCAGCAGATCCGCCGGGGAGACTTCTGGCTAAGTCCGTTCGCTTCCCGATTCACATCGACTTTCCCGTTCGACAAATTGGTGCAACCAGGGGCAAGCCATCCGCCCCGGACGACGCGCGTCGTGCTTCCTGGGTCGACGATCAAAAGGAACACGCGGCATCCCGCCCACGCCCGGGATCAAGCGGATCGGAGAGCCCCTCATCTGGGCCTCTCAGATTCGATCAGTCGAAAAGTCATCGAATAAACCGAGTTTCCAGGACGATTACAAAGAAGCCCATGGCGAACGCTTTCCGCACCGCAAGCACGGGTCAAGGAACAGCCGATAGGTAGAAAGCAAGGTGGCTCACATGAACACTGTCAACTGTCTGTCATCGTCAGCATTCTGGCGTCCGGAACACATCAGCCATCCGCTGTCCTGGGTCGGTCATATTCCGTTCGCTTTCTGGATCGTGGAAGCGGCCCAACCGCGAGTTCTCGTCGAGCTGGGCACGCACTCGGGCAATTCCTATTTCGCGTTCTGCCAGTCCGTGAAGAGTTTGAATCTCGGCACTCTATGCCACGCCGTGGATACCTGGGAAGGGGACGAGCATTCCGGGCACTATGGCGATGACGTTTTTCAGGCGGTCTCGGCAAGTAACCGGCTCGAGTACGATTCGTTCTCCAGGCTGATCCGGGCGCGATTTGATACGGCAATCGCCGAGTTCGCCGACTCATCAATCGACTTGCTTCACATCGACGGATTGCACACTTACGAGGCCGTCAAGCACGATTTCGATAACTGGCTTCCCAAGATGTCACAACGTGGCATCATCCTGATGCATGATACGAATGTGCATACTAAAGACTTTGGTGTGTGCGCGGTATTTCGCGAGGCGGCTGCTCGATTTCCAGCGTTCGAGTTCACTCACAGCCACGGTCTGGGAGTCCTCGGTGTGGGTTCCGAAGTTCCACAATCCGTTTGCGAACTCTTCCTGGCTGGAACGGAGGAATCTACCTCCAATCAAATCCGGGCGTGCTATGAGCGACTGGGGCAAGCCGTGCTGGAAGAGAGCCTTCGCGTCAATTCTGTATCGCTCGAGGACTCTGTACGTAGCGAGCTGGCACTGGCGCATGAAGCGCTGGCGGCGGCTCAGCAGCATATTCACTCCGTCTCCGCGCAGCGGTCTTGCCTGGAAGAGGAGCTGCGCAAATATCAACAGGCGATGACGGAACTGCAACGCGAACACCAGTTCGCGCAAGCAGAACTCTCTGAAATCCAACGGAGCCTGGGTTGGATGCTGCTCAATCGCGCCGCAGAGTGCGCAGCCGTCTGATCCGGGAAGATGCGGCGACGGGGCGATTCTGGAGTTCGATGACGCGGCATTTCAAGTTCGACAGCCCTGTGGAAATTGGTCCGCGCTGACAAGAAACGCTGTCAGTACTGACCCAGTACTCGGTCTTCGCTTCCTGTACCGACATTGACTTGATTGGACATTGTGAGTAGAGGTTCACCATGGCATTGCCACACAAGCCGCGTAGCGTCGGACCTGAAGAGAACGTGCCACGATGCATGATGATGAGACGGACCCGATGGCGCAGAGTTTCCCCGCGCGGTACGGCGGCTTCCTTGACGCCCTTGCTCCACCGGGAACGGCTCGACGTGTCGCATTGAAATTCGCCCGGCGGGGCTTGAAGGCAATTCCCAAGCTGACCAGCCGGCGGTACGTGGCGCACAAGGTCAAGATCGCGTTGATCCGCGCCCGCGGCTCTCTGATCCTGGGTCTTCGCCCGTATCGGAATCTCGGTGAACGCCTGCTGCGCAGAAGCTCGCCCCGGCCAGCATCGCCCGCGGCGGATCTTTCGTTCCCGATCCACGATCGCGTGGAAGTCTCGATCATCATCCCCGTATTCAATCATTGCGGGGATACACGTGACTGTCTTGCCTCGATTGCCCGGTTGACTGACGGACCTGCCTCCGAGGTGATCGTGGTCGATGACGGATCGACCGATGAGACGTCCGAGTTGCTCGGGCGGGTCGAGGGCTTGGTTCTGCTTCGAAACGAGGCGAACCTTGGCTTCATCGGTTCGTGCAACCGGGGAGCGGTCGCGGCTCGGGGTGAATTCCTGGTCTTCCTGAATAACGATACGCTGGTGACTCCGGGCTGGCTCCAGGCCTTGAGGCGGACCTTTGACGACATCCCCGGCACTGGGCTCGCGGCGCGAAGCTGCTCTATCCCGATGGCCGGCTTCAGGAGGCCGGCGGTGTGATCTGGCGCGACGCGAGCGGCTGGAACTACGGCAAGTTCGATGACCCCGACCACCCCAAGTACAACTTTGCTCGCGAAGTGGATTATTGCTCCGGGGCTTGCTTGATGATTCGTAGGAGCGTGTTCGAGGCGCTTGGCGGGTTCGATGTTGAGTTCAAACCCGCTTACTACGAGGATACCGACCTCGCTTTCAAGATCCGTCACGCGGGTCAGAAGGTCGTCTATCAGCCCCTTGCCCGCATTGTCCACCATGAGGGCCTGACTTCGGGCCGGAGCGTGAAATCGGGTGTCAAGTCGTACCAGCTTGTGAACCAGGCCAAGTTTCGCAACCGCTGGAGCGAACGACTTGCGGCCCACCCCGACTCGCCTTCGGGACCGGTCAGGTTGGTGCATCCGTTCGGATTGAAGCGAACCGTGGGCGGACAGGTACTCGTGATCGATCACCGGCTGCCCACTCCGGATCGGGATTCGGGATCGGTACGGATGATCGAGATCGTCCGCGCCATTCGCCGGCGAGGTCATCACGTCGCGTTCCTGCCCGACGATCTCATGGCGTCGACACGCTATCAGCAGGTTCTCCAGGGAATCGGCGTGGAGGTCGTGCATCATCCGTACTACCGCTCGGTTCGGTCTTATCTCAAGCAGCATGGGGCCGATTTCGATCTCGTGATCATCTCCCGGGCCGAGGTCGCACTTCGCCACATGGACTCAGTGCGGCGATTCGCACCTAGGGCCAAGGTTGTGTTTGACACCGTGGATCTTCACTTTCTGAGAGAACAGCGCGAGGCTCAGCTCAAGCAGGGCCGCAAGCAGCGTGTCTCCGCGATTGCCCGTAAGCAGCAGGAACTCGAGCTGGCAAGAACCGCCGACATGACCCTTGTGGTCAGCTCCATCGAGATGGATCTACTTCATAAGGAATGTCCGGATGTCGATGTTCGACTGCTCTCGAACATCTTGCCGATCGAGCAAGGCGACGATTCCGGGCTGCGCGGGCCGGCGGAACATCGTTTTCATCGGGGGATTCGAGCATCCGCCAAATGTGGATGCCGTACTCCATTTCGTCAGGGATGTATTTCCCCGGGTCAAAGCACGTATTCCCGAGTGTGTATTCCAGGTGATTGGCTCCGCGCCTCCTCCGGAAATTGTCGAACTCGCAAGACCTCAGATCCAGGTGCTTGGATACGTGCCCGACGTTCGGCCCTACTTTGATCGAGCCAGGGTTTCGGTGGCCCCGCTCCGGTTCGGCGCAGGCGTGAAGGGAAAGGTGAACCAGAGCATGTCGTTCGGTGTGCCCGTGGTTGTGTCGCAAATTGCGGCCGAGGGCATGCACCTGGTCCACGAGCAAAACGCGATGATTGCCGATGACGCAGTCAGCTTTGCCGACGCGATCGTTCGCGTCTGGAACTCACAAGAGCTCTGGGAGCGGCTTTCCATTCGTGGTCTGGAGAACCTCCGTGAGCACTTCTCGGTAGTGGCCGCGGAACAACACATCGACGAGCTTCTGGCGTGGGCCGGTCTACCTTCTGAAGCTGACCTTCGGTACGAGATGACTCGATGATCGACCAGGCCAGAAAGGCTCAAGTCAAGTTCTGGATCGACGGGCTCTGCTATCGTCTGCAGCGTCCATTCCAGGCGATTCGCGGCCCTCATCGAAGTATCGCTTTGCCGTCAGGGCTGACCGCGTTCGCATCGCGCGACGAATACAACGACCATCACAGACAGCTCGTCGATGAGTACAAACGACGCAACCGGTTTCTGCGAGAGCTGGAGGCAGGTCGTGGCCCATTCCTGACCGACGCCTTCTGCATTGCGTGCGGCAGGCAACGCAGATTCCGCACCGATGCCCCTGTGCAAGGACCTGGAGCTTCCGGCGTGATCAATTGGCGTGAAGGAGTGATCTGCCAGGACTGTGGTTTGAACAGCCGGATGAGAGCATCAGTTCATCTCGCGCTTTGCGTCCTTGGAATTCACTCTCACTGCCGCGTCTACGTTACCGAGCAGATCACCGCGCTGTATCGCTGGATCAAGCTGCGCTTCCCCGAGGCCATGGGGAGCGAGTATCTGCGCGACGGAACGCAGCCCGGCAGGACCAACCGGTATGGCGTCCGTCACGAGGATCTGACGGCGCTCAGCTTTGCCGATGACAGTTTCGATTTCCTGATCTCGCTCGAGGTCATGGAGCATATCCCGAATTATCGTGAAGCCTTCCTGGAATGCGCGCGAGTGCTCAGGCCCGGGGGCAAAATGCTACTGAGTGTTCCGTTTCACCCGGGGGTCGGTCACATCGAGAGAGCCCGGGTGAGGGGCGACGGGACGATAGAGCATCTTCTTCCTCCCGAGTTTCACGGAGATCCGCTTGATACTCAAGGATGCCTATGTTTTCACCATTTTGGATGGGATGTTCTCGAGGATCTGAAGGCAGCGGGTTTTCGTGAGGCCACCGCCCAGGCCGTCTGGTCGCCAGAGCTGGGTTACCTGGCCGGTGAAGGCGAAATCCTCCAGTTCATCGCCGTGAAATGAGAGCTCGCTCCTTGTGTAGAGGACGGGCAGGCCGGTGACGTTCCGGGGAGCGATCCGCCATGTTTGGAATCTACCGTTACGGTCTGGCCTTTTGCGTGGCGATCAGCCATCTCTGGGGAGGGATGATCCCAGGGCCGGCCGCCTATGCCGTCTGGGGATTCTATTGCCTCAGCGGTTACCTGATGACCCTCATTCTCAATGAAAAATATGGATTCTCACCGCGTGGACTGGCCAGGTTCGCGGTCAACCGGTGCTGCGCATCTATCCAGCCTATTATGCGGTATGCATCGGAATGTTCTTGCTCTTTTATTTCATACCCGAGACTTCCGCGAGATTCTTGCCCGACCTGCGGATGCCGGCGACTTGGCAAGGCTGGCGCTACTCGCTCCTCTTGATGACCACGCCCGATGGCAACGAGCTCTTGCACGGTTCCCTGGCACTGAGGGTGGAACTCTGGTTTTACGTGGCCATTGCCCTCGGGCTCGGTCGAAGCCCGCGGATTGCCCGGCTCTGGTTTGCGGCGAGCGTCGCATACACGCTCTGGCTGCTGGTGCTCCGTACGCCCTTCCCCGAACGCTACGTATTCATCCCGGCCTGTTCCCTCGCCTTTAGCTTCGGCTGCCTGATCTACCATGAACGCGACCGGCTGCCCGCGATCAAGACACCCTGGGCTGCGGTCTCCGCGGCGATCTTCTGGTGGTTGCATGTCTGGCTGGCCCAGTACATCCCACGCGGCCCGCTGGTCTTCGGTCTCTACTCTTCGCTGCTGTTCTCGGGAACGGCGATGGTAACCCTGATACGGCTCGATCCGTCCGAGTTGCCCAGGTGGATGGGTAAATTCGATCGTATTGCGGGCAATCTGAGCTATCCCATGTATCTTTGCCACTGGGGTGTCGGCATTGGGCTCACCTGGCTGCTTCCCGGTACGACGCGACTGGACCTCAAGATTTTCTTGATCGGCTTTCCGATCGTCAACCTGGTTTCTTATCTGATCTACGACCACCTCGAACGCCCGCTCCAGGCCTGGAAGCTCCCCAGCCTGGTTCAAATTCGTCGGCCCGCGATCGGCACGGCCAGCTTGAGACACGCGGGCCATCCGGCTGGATTCCCGAATTCGAGCTTGGCTTCGAGCAAGAAACCGCATCGGAATCAGCAGACGCAGACGGGATCGGTTGAGGTATGATGATTCCAGGGCCCTTCCCTGGAATCCTGGTTCCCGATCTCGGCGAGATTCTCCGCGTGCGTACATCGTTTCAGTTTCTTGCGCCCCTTGAATCCTGCGGCTACCTGCCCGACCAGATGGCCCGGATGCAGTACGAGCACGTCTCGGAGCTGACGGCAGACGAGTACGCCGGGCGAATGATGGCCGGCTGGCGACGGTTTGGCCATACGCTGTTCCGACCACGCTGTCCTTCATGCCACGCGTGCAGGTCGTTGCGCGTGGACGTGAACCGATTTCATCCCAACCGCAGTCAGCGAAGAGTTCGCAAGGTCAACGAGAAGTCGGTTGAACTGCAGATCGGCTCACCGCGCGTATCGCGAGCCCGGCTGGAACTCTACCAGCGATTTCACGACGATCGAGCCACGACACGGGGATGGAATGAGCGTGAGGAAAGCCCAAGCTCGTACCATGCCGCGTTCGTGTGCAATCCTTTCCCGACGGAGGAGTGGAGCTATAGCCTGGATGGGGTGCTCGTTGGGTTTGGCGTGGTGGATTCACTTCCGGTCGGATTATCGGCCATCTACTTCGTGCATGAGCCCGAGCTGCACCGTCGCGGCCTGGGCACATGGAACGTCCTTTGCCTGATCGACGAGGCGCGCCGGCGTGGCCTGCCTCACCTGTATCTGGGCTACTGGGTTGCCGATTGCATCTCGCTGGCGTACAAGGCTTCGTTCCGGCCGTTCGAGCTCCTCGGAGCTGACGGTGCATGGCATCCCAGCGACAGGATTGCTCGATGATCGGCGGCCCAGGAAGGCGTTGGCCCCCTCACCAGCCCCAGATCCTGCCAAGGAGGCTTTTTTTCTTGGTCGCTTCGAGCAGGGTTCCCGACGCGATATCGAAATTGGTCCGCTCCGAGAGTTCCTTGACGAAGGGCATGTCCATGTAGGTGTGAGGTTCCTTGATGAGATCTCGGACCTTCATGTCGAGGAAGCTCTCCGCCGTCTTCGGGCTCAGCCCTTGTTTCCATATGAGCAGGAACCATGTCAGCGTGTAGATCGGGCTCATGTAATCGGGGACCGACTGCCGCTTGATTTCGAGTTCCTTGAACAGGTTGGCCAGTCCCATGTGGGTCATGTTGTAGTAGTGGTTGGGATAGGCGTGGAACGGTTGGAGGAACGGAACGCAGCAGAAGAGCTTTCCGCCGGGCTTGAGAACGCGAGTGATCTCGCTGGCGGCGCGAAATGGGTCTCGCACATGCTCGAGGACCGCGCAGGAAATCACCACATCAAAGACGTTATCGGCAAATGGGAGCTCCTCGGCAACGCCGATGACGTCGGTCGAATCGTAGGCGGCGATCTCGTAGTTGACGACGTTGGGATAGTAGATGGGTCGCTTGCCCGCGCCACAATCCAGGAGCAAGCCGTCCTTGTACTCGTCGATGAGCTCGATGACTTTGGGGTCGTAACCGTGGGAAGAGACATTATCGGTTGGAACGACGCCGTAACGCTTGGTCTGCTCCGGGGTCAGAAAATTGAGTGATGGTCCACCAAGGCTATCAACCATGCTGTAAGCGAGCTTCTGGTTGATGATCTTCTTGATCTTTTCAATTTTTTTGGCCTTCGTCTCGACAATCGATTTGCTATGGCGCATCCGGCGGCCTTCGGCGAGCCCATGGTCGATGAGGTGCTGGAGCGCCGAGCTGACACGTCCCCTCAGGTCGGGGTTGGCGTCCAGGTAGCTGTCCTCGTTGAAATTCTCGATCGTTGCGGGCTCGTCCAGCTTGAGCATGGGACCACTCCATTGCATGTCCGTGGTTGGGCCGTTGTTCCTTCGCGCCGTTTGATTTGCTATCCGGGCGAGAATCGCGGGGATATTACCTCCGGGTTCGAAGGTCTGCAAGGTCGATTGATGCGGCGGGCAGGTGAGCCAGGTGAGCGGAAGAGCATGGCGATCCGTGGGTTACTTTCATGCAGCCGCAGACCTTGGCTGCCTGGAGATCCGCTCATTCGCCCTGTATGCTGGCCAATTGCTTGCCAGCTTCCCGTTGCTGGCCGACAAGTCGTCGTCGGGGCTTCATGAAGTTCTTGGGCGCGTCGGCAACTGGCGCCCCTGGTAGCCTCTGACCACGGTGGTTCTCGGAAAGGAGACATCGATTAACCCGCCACTGATCGTTGACACCTGCTGCCGATCGCTCGCGCTTGGTCTGGCGATCCTTTTTCCGGCTCATGCAGCTCTGACAGACGCCTCGAACTACCCCGAACCGGCGGTAGGCGCTCGACCGATCGGCTTGCAGGAGGTCGGTTCCACCTCATCGCCAAAGCCGATGCGGATCACGCCGGAGATGCTGCGGGCACCGGCTACCCACCCTGCGGCCGGCTTTCATGCCGGGGGACTCGAGGCTCTCTTCTTTGACGGACTGCCCTGGAAGGGGAAACCGACCCGCGTCTTTGCCTGGGTCGGCATGCCCAAGCTGGAGCCTGGCAAGAAGGCTCCGGGAATTGTTCTGGTGCATGGTGGAGGAGGAACAGCGTTTGAAGCCTGGGTCCGGCTCTGGACGAGTCGGGGTTACGCGGCGATCGCGATGGACACCTGTGGCGCAGTGCCCAAGGGCTCTTACGGCAAGTGGGAACGACATGAGGCTGGAGGTCCGCCAGGATGGACGATCGGCGGTGTGGACGAACCCGTGACGGACCAGTGGCCTTATCATGCACTCGCCGACGTCATCCTTGCCCATTCGCTCTTGCGCGCGAGGCCGGAAGTTGACGCGGAGCGGACTGGAATCACGGGGATCTCCTGGGGCGGCTATCTGACTTGCATCGCCTCGGGGCTCGACGATCGCTTCAAATTTGCTGTCCCGGTCTACGGATGCGGATTCCTTGGCGAGGACTCCGCGTGGAAAAACGAGCTTCAGAAATTGGGCATTCGAGGGCGGACGTGGCTGGCCATGTGGGACCCCTCGAAGTATCTCGACAAGGGTGTGATGCCCAAACTCTGGGTGACGGGCACCAATGACTTCGCGTACCCGATGGACTCGCTGCAAAAGTCCTACCGGCTTGCTGGCGGCCGCTCAACCTTGAGCATTCGTGTCCGGATGCCCCATGGCCACGGCGGCGCAGGCGAAAACCCGGCGGAAATCCTGGCGTTCGCGGATTCGATCGTTCGCGGGGGTAAGCCCCTGGCAGAAGTGACCGGCCTGACTCGAGACGGTCAAAACGTACGGGTGGAGTACCGGACTGAAGTCCCGGTCATCAAAGCGGAATTGCTCTACACCACGACTTCAGGGCCGTGGACGGAACGCCGCTGGGAACAGGCCCAGGCACGCGTTGAATCGAACGGAAGAGCCGCAACGGCGGTGTTGCCGCCGGGAACGACAACCTATTACATGAACCTGCAGGACGACAGGGGGCTGATCGTGAGTACGGAACACGTCGCTACCGAACGTCCGGCTCCGTGAGTTCGCCAATTGAGGGAGTACGACATGCGAGAGTTGTTATTCGTCTCGTTTTGCTCGACGATCGCGCTGGCGCCGGCCTCGGGATCGACGCAAGTGATGGTGCAAGACTTCGAAAAGGCGGCTGCCAGGCCCAGCGTTTGGGTGGTCAATATTCCCAACGAAAATGCTTCTGTCGAATTGACGACCGAGCATCCCCAAGACGCGAAGCAGTGCCTGAAGCTCCATTACAAGTTCAAGGGAACTGGCGAATTTCAATATCTCGGGATCCCGAACAAGACAAAGATCCTGGCGCCTGTCCATCAGCTTCGGTACATGCTCTTCGGCGATAATTCGAGATGTTCATACGGCGTTCAACTCACTGATATCCGTGGCGAAACGCATCAATACAGCAAGAACACGGGCCAGTGCGGCCTGATCGATTTCGGCGGCTGGAAAGAAGTCGTCATTGATCTCGACTCACCCCATGAATCGTGGGGGGGAGACAAGAACGGCAAGATCGATTACCCGATCACGGCAATCACCTTCACGGTCGGTCAACCCAAGGATGGAGACAAGCTGGTGCCTGTCGAGAGTCAGATCTACTTCGATACTCTGAGCGTGAGTTCCGAGAGGAGTATGGGGGAAACTCTCGGTAGTCAGATTGCCGTGGTGTCGCCCGGGTATTGTGGTGAGATCCGGGGGAACACGCATGTTGTGCTTGAAGCACCAGGGTTTAAAAGCGTGACCGTGAAATGCTGGAAGCAGGGTGGGCGCTTCGGTGCCGTTTCCACCGTCGCCACGTCGGCCATCGATGCGCGTGGTCGTGGTACGTTCCTCTTCCCGGCCGATCAGTATCCACATGGTCCCCTCACGTTGAGAATTCAGGGCGTAGTTGGGTCTCTCAAGGACACATGTTACCTTCAGCTCTACAACAAGGGCGGCGTCTCGTGGAACGTCGGGATGCCCCATGCCCCACCGCAGGCGAAAGGGATGACGCTGGTTTTTGCTGATGATTTCGACGGACCGCTGTCGGTCTCCAGCACCGATCCGAAGGCCAGGTACTACGTCCACAAGCCGCCCAACGGCTATCAGGATTTCAGCATTCACACCTTCACCGGCCCCGAGTCACCGGCCAACCCATTCACCCAGATCGATTCGTTTCTGCGAATCAGCGCCCGCGATCAGACTCATAGCTCGGGATTGATCTGCTCGATGAAGAACGACGCCAGCGGCATCAAGGTAAGGCCGCCCTGTTACTTCGAGTGCCGGTTGATCGGCCCCAACGCCATCGGGACATGGCCGGCGTTCTGGCTGATGTCGGACTACATGACCGATTACAAAGTCAAGGGCGACAAGACGCCGTGCGACGAACTCGACATCATCGAGGCCTACGGCGGCGAAGGTCCGGGCGAGCCGAACGCTGATGACTCCTACATGATCACACCTCACTGCTGGAATCAGGGTGAGTCAGGCAAGGCGATCGAGCAGAAAGCCTTCGAGCAGATGCATAATCCTGTCCGCATGCGAAAGGTCGGAATTCCCTCCACGTGGTTCGAAGCATTTCACGTCTTCGGCTGCAAGATCACGAAGAACGACTCGATTTACTATTGCGACGACATCGAGGTCGGCCGCCACGCGACGCTACCAATCTCCCGGGAAAAGCCGCTTTTTTTCATGATCAACCTGGCCACCGGGGGCGGCTGGCCGGTCGATCTTTCTCGCTATGGCGGCAGGGCCGACATGTACGTCGACTACGTACGGGTTTACCAGCAAGGACCGTGAGCCGGAGGGGCTGACTGAAAGCCGTCGCCCGGTCGAGGGAGCGTTTCGTCATCCAGAGCGGCGATGTTTCCGTCATGGTTCGAGGCAGCTTGAGGCGACGTAGCGATCGAACGCCGATCGCAGGCAAACGCTGTGACGGGCGGCATCGGCCAGGAAAGCTGTGACTGCTTCCTCTGGGTTGTTTGCGTGATAACCGAGCCGGCGTGCCAGGCCAAGCCGCTCGACGGGATTCTCCGGTAGCCTGGCGATTGTTCGATTATGGATCAGGCGGAGCCGCCCTTCCACTGTCCGCAGGAACGCGTAAGCTTCGCGCAGGTCGGAAAGGGTTGCCTGAGGCAGGATAGCTGCACGGTGAAGAGAGTCGAGTGCCTCCCACAGGTTCGGGCGGAGCAGATCGGGCTTCCTTGCCGCGTGTACGAGCATCAGGTACTGGACGACAAACTCCAGATCAGCCAGTCCGCCGATGCCCCGTCTCAGATCGTTGCGGCGACGGGACTCCACAAGCTTGCGACGCGTGGACACCACTTCCCGAGCGAGATTTGTTGGGTCAACGGGCTGGCACAGGATGCCTCGAATCGCGTCGGAGACATGCCGCCCGAACCCGCCGGTGGCGAAAATCGCTCGAGCGCGCGTCAGAGCCAGCCGCTCCCAGGAATCGGCAGAGTGCTCGAAGTACTCTCGAAAGCCAGCGAGCGTCACGACAAGTGGACCGGAAGCTCCATGGGGCCGCAGTCGCGTGTCCACGCGATAGAGCGGCCCGGTCGAAGCGTTGCCAGCCAGTGCTTTGAGCAGGCGCTGGACGACCTCGGTCAGGAATTGCTCGTTCGAGATCGACCGGGAGGCTCCCGATGTCATGCCGCTTTCCTCGTGCAGGAAAACCAGGTCCAGGTCGCTATGATAGTTCAACTCGCGGCCGCCGAGCTTGCCCAGGGCGAGCACGGCCCAGCGGTCGCGGCGGCCGTCGCGCGGCCGGATCGGCGTGCCGAACCGTTCGACCCGGCGCTTCCACTGGTCGCGCGCCACCTGGGTGACGACGGCTTCGGCGACGTCGGCAAGTTCCCGGGTCACCTGGCGAATCGGTTCGCGTCCCAGGATATCCCGGGTGCCGATCCGCACCCACTCCTTGTTGCGAAAACTCCAGAGAATCGGCGCGATGTCCTCGGCACCTTTGACCAGCTCGGCGAGCTCGGCCTTGATCGCCGCGGCGGGCAGGGGGCGGTCGACAACCAGCGAGTCCATGAGGTCGTCGATCATGCCGGGATTTGTGGTCAGAATCTGCGAGAGGAATTGACTGCTGGCGCACAGCTCGACATAGAGCCTCAGGCTGGGAGGATTGAAATTGAACAGCTCCCAGAGAATCGCCTTGGCACCCAGGGACGCGGACACCTTTTCGAGGTTCGTGAGGGTCATGTCGGGGTCGGCTGTGCGCGCCACCGCGTGAAGCAGCCTCGGCGCGATGGCGGCGAGAAAGTGGCGGCAGCGGGCTTGTGAGAGAAAAGGGAAGTCCTCTCGGGCCAGGGCCATCAGGTTATGGTGAGCCGTTTGCCGGTCGCGGAACGGGTAGCGGCCGAGCACATCGTCGATCAGTTCCGTGCTCGGGTACGGATCGAGCACCAGATCCACGATCGGGTCGGCGGCCGAGCCGTCGTCATCCAGAAATGCGTCGTGAAGAATGTGGTTCAGTATGCGGCGATTCACCTCGGTCTTGCTGCGATAGTCGGCGAGGAAGCGGTGTGCGGGAATGGACCGATCCTCTCCCGGGGCGGGCGGCATGTAGCCCATGCGAATTGCCAGAATGCGCAAGTCTTCCAGACTTCGAGGCATCTCGTGAGTCTGGCGATCGAAGAGAATTTGTAGCCGGTGCTCGACGCGACGAAGGAACCGATACGTGTCATCCATGATGCTGCGTTCATCAGCGGTGAGGCAGCCGACCTCCTCGAGCTGGTGAATCGCCAGCAGAGTGTTGGCGCTGCGGACTACGGGATACTCGCCGCCGTGCAGCAACTGAAGGAACTGGACGACGAACTCGACATCGCGGATCCCGCCGTGGCCCGTCTTGACCTCGAAATCGGCAACTCCCGCCGAGACCGTCCGCTGCTCGATCCGACGCTTCATCGCCTTGATTTCCGAGATCTCGCTGGCTCCCAGGTAGCGGCGGTAGATGAACGGGGTGATGGCCTCAAGGAACGTTCGTCCCAGATCCAGGTCTCCAGCAACCGGCCGGCACTTGATCAAGGCCTGGCGTTCCCAGGTTCGCCCCCGGGTCTCGTAGTAGCCCAGGGTTGCCGCGAGCGAGCGTGCCAGAGCGCCCTCTTCGCCATCGGGGCGAAGGCGCATGTCGACCCGGTAGGCAACGCCCTGGGCAGTGTGTTCGGCGAGCAAGCGGACGATCTCGGCTCCCATCCGCGCAAAGAATTCGGCGTTCGAGACGACCCGCCGCCCCGTTGTCCGCCCATCCTCGTCATAGAGGAAGACAAGATCGATATCCGAGCTGAAGTTCAGCTCGGTGCCGCCGAGTTTTCCCAGCCCCAGGACGACAAACCGCGCGGGACTACCGTCGGCCCGAAGCGCGGGTCCAAACCGATCCTGGGCCGACCGACGGGCCAGCCGCGTTGCGGCTTCGATGCATGCGTCGGCAAGATTCGACAGGTCCAGCGTGATGACCTCGACGGGAAGCCCACGGACGATGTCGTTGTAGCCAATGCGCAAGGTCTCGCGTGACCGGAAGCGGCGGATGGCGAGCGCCTGCTGTGCCTCGCTCGACATCCGGTCAAGCGAGTTCCAGAGGTCTTCAATCAGGCTCTGACGGTCCGGCCGCTCGGCTCCCGCCTGAAGCCAGTCGAGCAATCCCGGGTCACGAATCAAGACCTCGCTCAGGAACTGGCTGGTACTGAAAACCTGAAGCAGGATCTCGGTCGTCTTGATGTTCTCGGCAAGCTCGCGAAGGGCGGGCTCGGGATCGTTCTGACCGGCGACGAATCGCTCGAGATTCGCCAGCGCCATGCCCGGATCCGGGCAGCGTGGCAGCACCGAGCTGAGCTGGACGGTGATCTGTGCAATCAGATCGTGACGGTCAGGTCCGGCTCGAGCGACCAGGTCAAGGAAATCGCGGCCGGCGCGGCGGGGGTCGCGTACGCCTAGACTCGAAAACCAGCTTTCAAGCTGTTCGGGTTTGTCGCCAGCGCTCAGTAAGCCGTCAGCGTCCATCGCAAAGCTCTTCCTGGCATCGACGGGCTTGCATGCCGCGCGGCAACTCCCGCAAGCTGGCCGATGCAAGAGCCGATTCACCGGCTCGAATCATGACGGCGTCATATCGGGAGTGACATGTTGCAGGTGGCGGAACAGCAATTCGACATCGCCGTGAGTGAGTCCCAGGGCAAGGGCGATCTCGCGCTCGTCGACACGGGCCTGCATGAGCGGCAAAATGTGCCGGGCGTACGGGCGGAGCCGGTCGGGCAGGTCCGGCTGCGGCGTGTAGCGGCGATGCGCCTGCCAGGGATCTCCAAAATTGACAAAATCCGGGTCGAACCAGTACTCCCGGCCGCCATGGCGTAACAATTCGAGGAGCCATTCCTCGAAACTACGAGCGATGATCCTGGGAACGCTTCCCGAGGCCGCGTCACCCGAGGTGAATACTGGAAAGCTCCCTCCCGGCCAGCGGTACGCGAGATCAATGCAGATCGTTTCGATATTCGGGTTGCCCAGCTCGAACCAGCTCTCTGGCTGGACCAGCAGATCGTGAATTTGCGAGAAGATAATCATCGGTCCGATGGCCGAGATCGGATGAATGATCGGCCCCTCGCGATAGAGACCGTTGGAGAGCATGAGCCAGGCGCGCAACCCCGCCGGCAGGCGGAATCCGTGGCGATGCTCCCATGCGGCGATTTCCCGGGGATCGACTCCCGGCCGCACCGGTTGTGCCGTGGTGGCGAAGCCCGAATCCAGCGCCTCGGGAGCCGGCGCCAGACGCTCCTCGATCCCACCCCAGGCCATCCAGCATTGCACCAGCTCATCGAGCTGGTTCGGCATCCGATCGCACTTCACATCACACCGCCGCCTCGATCCGATCGGTGGTCAGCACCTCACCGAACAGGGTCACCGCGCTGGCATCCTGAACCCGAACCGGGATCAGTTGCCCGACCAGCCGCTGGTGTCCTGCAAATACCACGATTCGATCGCATAGGGTCCGACCGGTTAACTGATCGACTCCATCCCATCCTTCACGTCGGGTCGTGGATCGACTGGGCCCTTCAACGAGGACAGTGACCTCGCGGCCGACGAACTGGCGATTATCCTGCAAGCTGATGACTGTCTGCACCGACAGCAGTTCATTGTTGCGACGCTTTTTCACCTCCTCGGGAACGTCGTCGGGAAATAACTCGTCCGCCTTCGTTCCTCGCCGGGGACTGTACTTGAAGATAAAACTGTTCTTGAACCGCGCGTGTTCCAGCAGGCCCATCGTGCGGTCGAAAGACTCATCCGTCTCGCCGCTGAAGCCAACGATAAAATCGCTCGAGACCGCCACGCCGGGTATCGTTTCGCGAATGCGAGCGAGCATATCTTCATAGAATCCCGCCGTATACATGCGTTTCATCCGCTTGAGCACCTGATCGCAACCGCTCTGCGCGGGCACATGTATGTACCGCGAAGCCACCGGCAGGTCACGGACGGCCTGGAGCAGGTCGTCGGTCATATCGTTGGGAAAGCTGGTGATGAACTTGACACGCGCGATTCCAGGCAAGCCGCCAATGCTCCAGAGCAGGTCCGACAATCGCGTGGTCTGTCCGTCGGGCCGACGGTATTTGTAGCTGTTGACCGTCTGACCCAGGAGGGTGATCTCCTTGACGCCCTGATCGGCGAGCAGCCTGGCCTCTGCCAGGATCGCTTCGGGCGGCCGGCTTTGTTCGGGACCGCGGACGGATGGGACGATGCAGTAGGTGCAGAACTTGTCGCAGCCCATCATCACCCGGATAAAGGCCTGAAACGGGCTCGGTCGCATCGCCGGTTCGCGGTCGGCGTCATAATTCTCGAAACTGGCCGTGATTGTTGACCGCGATCCGGCGTCGCGGTCGAGGCTGACGGCAAGCTGAGGAGTTCCGGCTTCCCTGGCCTGAGTCAGGAGCTGTGGCACTCGCCCAAGCTGGCCTGGCCCGACGATCACGTCCACGTGCGGGGCCCGCTTGAGGATCTGCTCCTGATCCTTCTGTGCCATGCAGCCGATTACGCCAATCGATACGTCAGGCCGACTCCGCTTGATGTGCTTGATCCGTCCGAGCGCACTATAGATCTTGTCCTCGGCGTGCTGCCGCACCGAGCAGGTGTTGTAGAGAATGGTATCGGCCTGGTCGATCTCGGTGGTCAGCTCATATCCTTGGTCGCGCAGCCGGGCGACGACCAGTTCGCTGTCCAGGACGTTCATCTGGCAGCCGACCGTCTCAATGTATAGCTTCTTGCGCGGTTGCAAGCTTGACGGATCGGCCATCGGCAGGGCTCCCCGGGACCATGGAAGGCCTCTGGATCTGAAGAAACACCTCGAGAATCCAGCCAGTCAGAGATTCGGAAGACTCTGGCCTCGCCACTGGGCGACCATGGTCTTGGATTCTACCAAGCGTCTTCACGAAAGGGAATGAAGCTAGCGCGAGATGGTGGACAGGAGTGCGGACACGCACCTGGAGAAACTCTCCCGAGGATGATCCCCCTCTGCGCTCAGTACTGCTCAGGAAGTCCTGGCGTGCGCAGCATCCGAGCGAAAAGATGAGAAAGCTGGGGAACTCTTGCTGGTTCCCGCTGTCCCGGGGCGCTTGCAAAACCGAGGATAGCCACGAAGACTGCGGTAGTAAGACGTTTTGCTTCTTGATATAAGCGGTTGACCAGATGCTCTTGAGACACAAACGACTCTTCGCGACTGCCCATGAAGATACTCGCCGTTCATCCTAGCTCGCTTCTTTACACGAAGATTTTCCTGAGGCTGGAGCCTCTGGGTATCGAACTCATCGCGGCCGCGTTGCAGCGTGCCGGGCACGAGGTTCGCCTGCTCGATCTTCAGGTTGAGCACCATGCGGCCTACTACCGTCAGATCGAGGAATGGCGCCCCGATGTCGTGGCCTTCTCGTGCAATTACCTGGCGAACGTACCTGAGTTGATCGACCTGGCCAGGTCGACCAAAGCACTTCAGCCGGAAACGTTTGTCTTTGTGGGAGGCCACAGCGCATCTTTTGTGGCCGGCGACATTCTCGAGCATGCCAGAGGATCGATCGACTGCGTGCTCAAGGGGGAAGGTGAGGCAGCCGCCTCACAGCTTGTCGACGCGGCGAGTTCGCGTCAGCCGCTGGAACTTCTCAACGTCCCCGGCGTTATCACGGAGACGGGAACGGGGCCGCCCCCAAGGTTTGCGCAGAGTCTTGACGATCTGCGCCGGCGCGCGACCTGTTGCGACAGAGGCGTAAGTACTTCATCGGCGTACTGGACCCATGTGCCTCGATCGAGTTCAGCCGCGGTTGCCCGTGGGACTGCTCGTTCTGTAGCGCCTGGACCTTTTATGGGCGAAGTTACAGGATCAAGTCGGCCGAGGCAGCCGCGGATGAGCTGGCCTCGATCCGGGAGCCGGGAATCTTCATCGTTGACGACGTCGCCTTCATTCAGGCCGAGCAGGGCATGGCGATCGGCGAGGCCATTGCCAGGCGAGCCATCAAGAAGCATTACTATCTCGAGACCCGGGGCGACGTGCTGCTGCGTAACAAGGACGTTTTCCGATTCTGGAAAACTCTGGGTTTGCAGTACATGTTCCTTGGCGTCGAGGCGATCGATGAGGAAGGACTGAAGAAGTACCGCAAGCGCGTGACGCTCTCGAGGAACTTCGAGGCGCTCGAGTTCGCACGGTCGCTGGGCATCATGGTCGCGATCAATCTGATCGCCGATCCCGACTGGGACCGCCGCCAGTTCGAGGTGATCCGCCAGTGGTGTCTCGAGATCCCCGAGATCGTGAATATCAGTGTGAACACGCCTTACCCGGGTACGGAGAGCTGGCTCACCGAGTCGCGCCGGCTGACCACGCGCGATTACCGGCTCTTTGACATCCAGCATGCGGTATTGCCGACCCGATTGCCTCTGGACGAGTTTTACTTCGAGCTCGTCCGGACCCAGCAAGTGCTCAACCGCAAGCACCTGGGGTGGAGAGCCGTCAAGAGCTTGGCGGGCATTCTCGCCAGTAACCTCGCCAGAGGGCAGACCAGTACGCTGAAGATGCTCTGGAAGTTCAACAGCGTCTACAACCCCGCGCTCCAGCTCGCCGACCACCGCTTGCCGGTTGCCTACGAAATGTCCCTTCCCCCCGAGCATCGTGAGCGAATCGATTCGCGATCGATCTACATTCACTCCCCGAGAGGCCGTAACGGCCGCTCGATCGACGACGACACCGAGCAGTTCGTCGAGCAGACCCGAGCCAACGGCGAGGTCTCGAGTTAGTCCGGATTCTTGGGAACGGTCCGCATGTGACCGACCTGTCCGGGCGGCGGTTCGGCGGGCTGGACTTCGTTCCGAGGACCAATCTCGTCCGCTTTTTCTGGGCTTGTTTGAGGTCCTTTTTATCGGAAAAGTAAGGGCGGAGAAATCGTCTCGTAGTGGAGTTGCCGGAGCCGCTCACGTAAGGCGAACAGTCGCGGATTCACATGCATGAACATTATTGGCCGCGTCGGCTTCGGCAACGGGCCATGCTTCTCAGGTCTCAGCAAAACCGAAAAGAACCATCGCGCGGAGAGTTGCGACGTGAAGTGGTTCGGGGTGGATTATACCAATCAATGGATTGATGGCTTCCCTGGCAGGTCTCATGAATCGGCCAAAACAAGAACCCCCCGGAATCTCCGGGGGGGAAACGGAAAACCGTTTTTTTGGGTATGCCGGGTCAAGATCGCTGGGTTTGCCGTGGGAAGCATGACCGCTCTCGACTCTTGGCCTCACGGGTACAGACGGCGTCACGGCTTGACAACCAGCCGAGGATAGACTGGAAACAGACCTGCACGCCTCTTAGAGATGAGAGCCTATAACACCGGGCTTCGAGGTTCGGGAGCACGCTTGCCGGCGCTCTTACCTAAATCGCTCGGGTGCGCCTGAAGCATCTCGTCATCCGGCCCGAATTCCCGTCAATTGAGTTCGGCCCTTCCGAAATCCGTACACCCTGGAGACCAACGTGAGCAGACCCTTCGACATACCCTCAACCAGCCCGGCGAGTCTCACAGCAGTTCTTCACCCACAAGGGTTAGTTGTTTGAAGCCCTGCCGGGCCAGCCTGCCCACTAATGGAACTCTACCTCATCCGATCCGAGAAAACAAGAGATAAGGATCTCAAGGAACACAGAAATCTGGATCATCAAGCGCAAGAGCCTGTCTGATGCTCCTGATCTTGCGTGAATTCCTGCGTGAGGCCCCGATTTCGTGGAACCCGGCCGATGACTAACGTGCGCTGCTGACACCGCGGTAGAGCGCGATGGCCGTCAGCACGGGTCCGCCCAATGCCCAGACCACGCTGTTCAAGAGGAACGGGACCATGAGCATGGGCCGTAATGGCTCAAGTGACAGGACGAAGCCGAGGCCGATCACCCAGCCGAAGACCGACATGGCCCGAGCGAGTTCGTGGGGTTCAACCGTGATTCCCTGCTCCAATACGGGTTCCAGCGGCCGATGCAATTTCAGGCCCAGGATGATCAGTGCGTAGATGAGCAGCGTGAGCAGTTGCACGGCCGGAGATGGCAAACCCTCGGGCTTCAGACCGCGGTAAGTCACTCCGTACAAGACCACCAGGTAGAGAGATAATCCCAGGATTCCGAGCCGCCCAAATTCCAGGATCGACCGGCCGTCTAAGGTTGCGAAGCTCGTCCGGGACAGACGCCAGAGCAATGCCAGAAGTATCACGAGCACAACAAGATTGACGACCAGGTTCACACGACCGCCCGAGTTTATGCCGACAATCGGAGCGAAGGAGAAAACCAGGTAAGCGCGCATGAAACGCGACCCTCTGCTCGCGCCCGTGAACCAGTGGAGATCCGGGAACCAGCGCCGCGACGAAGGGCAGAGCAGGCACGCAACTGCCAGCGGGACGATGAAGGACATCACGGGATGAAAGAGGAAAACCATGCTCAACTCGCCGAATCCATACGGCCCGATTCGCCCGAGGACCAATTTGCCGTCACCCCCGTAACCGTACCAGATGACCTTCGTGATCCAGGATTCGTAGAGCCCGAAGAGGACGCCCCAGAGATAAAGCGACCAGAGCGACGTCCGGCCCGTGCGGATCGCCAGCGTCGTGAAAAAAAAGAAATGGGCGAAATAGAGCCAGTACGTTACAGCCAGGGTCCAGGGATGCCAGACTCCGATCTGGAGGGAGGCACCGGAGAACACCTCGGCGCAGATCAGCACGATCAGCCCGATGAGCAGTCGCGGTGCCACCACACCCGGCTTCCGCTGCTGTAGCGAGGCACGATCGGATAGTCTGGGCATTGAAGTGGACTCGTCTGCGAACTTTTACGGATCCGCGTCGATCCGATCTCTTTCAGAGCTTCTATGAGGGATTACCAGGAAGTCCATCTGCAAGTTTCCGGTTTCCCGCCGGGAACTCGTCCCGGAGCTCGGGAACCTGTGGAGCCAGAATACTGGATCAGGATTTCATCAGGTCCTGCGGCAGAACGCGATGGCCGCGGAGGAACTCGGCGGCGGGCGATGGCCGCTTGCCGGGTAGCTGAAGGACGAGCAGGCGGACCGCGTTCGCGCCGGCGGCCACGATCAGGCGATCGGCGTGAGCTTCGAGCACGGCGCCAGGCGAGGCTGAAACGGTGCTTTCCAGAGGCTGCGTTTGATGGATGATCAAGCGTAGTGGACCCTTCGAGTTCGGGTCGCCGGAGATCCAGGTGGTGGAGCACAGGGGCCACGGCTGCATGGCGCGGACGTGGTTATGAATGGACAGGGCAGGTAAGGACCAGTCAATGAGTCCGTCGTCCTTGCTCAGCTTGGGCGCCCTCGTGACCTTGGACCGGTCTTGAGGAATCACCTGTGCGGTATTCGCCGCGATCGACTCGATGGCCTGGGCAATCAAGGGAGCGCCGATCAAGGCGAGGCGGTGCTCGAGTTCACCCGCGGTCTCATCGGGCCCGATCGTCGTGCGAGCCACGGCGATCATGCCGCCCGCGTCGATCCGGGGAGTGATCCGGATGACCGTGACTCCGGTCTCCGTTTCACCGCGCTGGATTGCCCGCGCGACCGGAGCCGCGCCACGATAGGCGGGCAAGACCGATCCGTGGAGATTGATCCCGCCCAGCCTGGGGATCGTCAGAAGTTCGGCCGAGAGGATCTGACCGTAGGCCGCGGTGACGAGCAGCTCGGGATCGAGCTGGCGGAGCTGATCCAGGCTTTCCGGGGCGTTGACATTCTCAGGTTGAAAAACGGTGATCCCTCGCGCCATGGCCGTTTGTTTGATCAGGCTCGGGACGAGCTCCTGTTTTCGTCCCTGGGGGCGATCCGGCTGCGTCAAGAGGGCCACGACGTGATGGCCGGTGTCGCACAGATGATCGAACATGGGGAGGGCGAAGTCGCCCGTGCCGAGCACGATGATCCGGATTGCTGGGGCCATGGCCATCCTTCATGCTCGCTCGCGCGGATCGGTTCAGCTCTCGGCCGCCTGGGACGCGTGCTCCGATAGAGGCCCCGGCAGGATCGGCGGCAAGTCGGTCATGGTGTGCAATTGTTCGATGATCTCGTGATCGGCTGGGTATTCGCCGCTTGCCTGAGCCTGGCGAAACTGGCCTTCGAACTCCTGAAGCTTCGGTTTCAATGAGTGACGAGCGAGCGGACCGACATAGTCGATGAACAGCTTGCCGTCGAGGTGATCGGTTTCGTGCTGGATCGCGCGACTGAGAAGTTCCTCTGCCTCGAGCTCGAACAACTCGCCCTGCAAGTCGAACGCCCGCACCTTGATCTTCCGCGCCCGCCGGACCTTGGAGTAGAGCCCGGGAAGACTCAGGCAACCCTCCTCATCCTCGATCGAGGAATGGCGTTTGAGGATCTGGGGATTGATGAAAACGAGCTGCTGGTCCTTCTGCTCTGGCTCCGCCGTGAGATTCAGGATGAAGAAACGAAACGGCAGGGCCACCTGGTTGGCGGCCAGCCCCACCCCCCTGGCGGCGTACATGAGGTCAAACATCTGCTCGACGGCCGCCCGAAGGTCCTCGTCGATCCGGGTCACGGATCGCGACGGATAACGCAGTGCGGGGTGGGGGTAGTTGACGATCTTGAGCACGAGCGAAGCTCCGGGCAAACGGTCTGGTAATCTTCTCTCATCTTAGGCATGAAGAGCCGCCGACCGCCAGATTCCTGAAGGGCCGGGTCGGCTCGGCGTGAGTGACAGATGGTCAGGACGCAAACGGATTCGCGGGCAGCTCATCGACGGGCGGTATGAGTGCGTTCCAGGGACCGCCTGGAAGCAGGAAAACCGGCCCTTTGTCGCTCGTGCCGACCGCCGCGACAACGGATCCTCCGTTAGTTGCTCCAATCCGCAGAATATAAGGCGGCTTGCCGGAATCTCCCTGCAATTCCACGGTCAAGCGAGGTCGAGCCAGGCCCGTCGCGGCGGAGACCGGGCCGTCGTACTGAAGGAACTTGATCGCGTGAAGATCGGAAACATGCCTGACCAGGTCATTGAACCGGGAGAGGTCGATCCCGGTCACGTTGGTTCCCGGCTCGGGCTTCCAGTCGGACGGGCCGCCGCCGGGCCGCGGGTTGCGGCCGAAGGCAAGCGTGCGGCCGGGCACCCTGAGTACCAGGCGGCTGATGGAATCGGCTTGAAATGAAAGCACAAGCGTGTCATGGAATTCACCGAGAATCGCCTGCACGGCGGGCGCACCGAGCGTGAAAACAAACGGCTGAGCATCGACCGATGCGTAGACTGTGCCCGGCTTCCCGGGGACGGCCTTGCCGATTTTCAGGCGTCCACGTGTGTTCGCCGGAGTGCCCGGCTTCCGCGCGGAAGCATCTGGCCTGGTCGTGCCGCTCGCTGCGTTCTCGGAATCCCAGGAGACGACAATAGGGGGATGGTCAAGGCCGAAAACCTTGCCGTCACCCGCGGCGTCGGCCGCGAAGTCTTCGGCGCGGAGATCGGAAAGCAGGGCGAGAAGCTGGGTGATCGCCCGGATGTTCGCGGCCGCGCGGACCGGAGAAAGCATCCGCCACTGGTTCGCTCCGCTCGCCGACCGGTCCGGCTCGAGCTCGGTGGTGACTCCGTCGCGAACCAGGCTCAGCTTCGTGATACTCGCTGGATTGACGGTCATGACCCCGCGATCGCGATAAGCCAGCCGGTTGCGGGGCAGGACGTCTAGCAGGCCGTCCGGGAGGGCAAGCACGATACTGTCGCCCTCGAGCTGACCGTACACCGTCTTCTTCAAGCGGTCATGCCTACCAATTCGTAACGTGAGCGCGGGGGTGGGCTTGGCTTCCGAGTTTTCGGCTCTGCTTGCGCGGCCTCCCGGGCGGCTTGCAGCCGATTGCCAGACTTTGAGCAACCTTTGCGGCGGATCGAGTTCGGGTCGGATCACCCGCGCCGGGTCCAGGAACTCGCTGGTCTGCAAGCCGTCAAGCTGGCTGATGAGCGACTGGACGAGGTACGTATCGGCCCTCTCGTCGCGGGGTGACTTCAGGTTCCAGGATGTGCCCTGACGCTCGAGCCGGAAGGTGGTGCCGACCGCATCGATGGCAATCTCGGCGACTGCCGCGGGTTCCAGATCGGTGATATGCTGACTGCGGAAGGCGATGGTGTCACGCGGAATCTCCGCCACGAACCGGTCGCTGACGGTGACCACGTCGTCCTGATCGCCCCGGCGGACATAAACCTGGTCGGGGTGGTCCGGAACCTTCTTGCCGACATGGAGGACCAGCGGAGAGTTCGGCTGCGATGCCGTCAACAGCTCGATCGTGGCATCCGGCTTGTCGAGACCGAAGGGTGAGAAGTCGCTCACATTATCGGCGATGAAGCCCTTCTGACCCCCGACGACGCGGACCGCCGAGAATGCGGCGATCGCACTCTCAATCCTGGGACCATTCGCCGGCACTTTGACTGGCGCAGTGAGGGTCCAGCGGCCTCCGCTGCCACGGTCGGCTTTGAGATTCAGACCATCCCGATGAATGGCCACCGAGGAAATCTGAAAAGTCGGTATCGGGATCAAGTTCATTTGCCGCCATTCCGCAACCGGCAGACTCGCGGCCCCGACGAGCTTCTTGTCGACGACTTCGATCCCCGATTTTCCCTCGGGCCGCACGAAACTCTGGTCGCGCAAGGAGCTGCCGATCTCGAGGGCTGCGACCAGACGGGGCGGTGAGGCGGCTGCCGACCCGGCTTCGCCCCAGAGACGGATAATCGCGGCAGGCGGGGCCAGCCCGTACGATTCCGGGGGCGCGGTGATGGTGCCGGAATCGGGCGACTTGCGCAGGTTCTTGAGGTTGGCGATCAAGGTCTCGACGATGGTCGAATCGGCCGCGACGTCTACCGGGCGCGTGATCTGCCACCGGCCCGCGCCCTTGCGCTCGAAGGCAAGGGTCTCGCCGCCTCGCACGATCTCGAGCCGCGTGACACCATTATCCGGCACGTCGATCAGCTCGGGCAGTACCCGGCTCGATCGGCCTCGCCGCTGTGCCTCCGTCAGCGTTCCCGAGTCCTCGAGCCACCAGAGTGCCAGCAGCCCTGCGAAGAATAGACCGATCAGCACGAATGTCGGGCGAAACGTTTTCATCGAGTGTTCGGGGAATGGACTCGGTGGCAGAAAAAGAAACCAGGACCGTTGCGGGTGGCGAACGACTCGCTCACTCGCGGCGGGCCACGTAGACGATGGTTCCCAATGCAATGATCGACAGCACGGCCATGACCGTCGGAACCAGTACGAGCCGCGTTCGGAGCAGGGGATCGGCAGTGAGCGTGAGCGCCACGTGAGTGCTGGCGGTGATGCCCACGGCATCGGGACGGCCACGCAGCCAGCTAGCCGCGTTCATCACCAGGTCCAGGTTGGTGGGCTCGATGCCTTGCACGACGTTGTCGGCCAGTGAGCGGCTCGAGAACAAGACAAGCCTGGGCTTGGGACCGGAATCGGCGGCTCCGCCGGCAGAACCGCCTGCGGCCGCCGGCGCTCGTTCCTGGATGGCCACGCCGACGGTCACCGGGCCATGCTCGTCACTCTCCTGATCGAACGTGGGCCGGGGATTGGCCAGATCGGTTTCGGCCCACGATTGAGCGCCGGTGCGGAGAAAGCTGATCGGCACGAGGTTGGCATTGACCGGAGCCGTGCTCGGCTTCCCGGACGCCGAAGGACCCTGCCCCAGGATATGAATGGGCGCTCCGTTGGGAACCAGGATGGCACGATCGGCCTGCAAGGCACCTGTGATCGGATGCCCCTGGTTACCCTTCAGTGGCGCGAAAACGAGCTGAATCATGTTGTTGAATTTCAGCCGGGTGTCGACAACCAGCCCGCGGCCGACCTGGACGTTGAAGGCGCTGAAGAGATCATCGAGTCCGGCGGGCTCGGTATTGCCGACCAGTGCGAGGATCGGTCTGCGCTGGTCGGCGTAGGTTTTCAATTTTGCCACTTCTTCGGTTTTGAACGGGGTCTTGGGACCGGCAATGATCAGCAGGTCGATGTCATCCGGAATCGCTTCACTGCTCAGATTGAGCTCGACCGGTTCGCAGCCGACCGAGGCCAGGCGGGACCGCCAGATGCCGATGCCAGAGCTGCGCGGATCGAGGTCCGATAATGCCGACTCGCCATGGCCGGTGGTAAATCCGACCTTCTGTCGGCGCGACTTGCGCAGCCGGATCAGGGCCGAGGTGATCGCGTCCTCGCCCTTGAAAACCGATTCGAATCGGTCGGCATTGCCGTGCGCGGGGTCGGCGGAAAGCGGGGCGAACATCTCCTGCGCGGGCACAACCACAAACTCGGCGTCGGTCCCCTCGCCATACTCGATGAGAACGCCGCCAACTCTCATGACCGCAAGGTCGGGCGCTCGTTTCGCCAGATCCTCAGCGCGTGCGAGTTCGGTATACGGATTGAGGCTGTCGATCTTGATGAAGTCCGGCCGGGTTGCCTTGTAGAGCTCGAGAAGCTGGACCACGCGGTCGAGCTGGCGGGCCGACCGCTGTCCACTACCATAAACAATGTGAAAGGTAACCGGGCGAGCCAGGCTTTGGACTTGGTTGGTGGAGAGCGACGAGAGCGAGAATGTTTGTTCGCGCGTCAGGTCGATTCCTTGTCCCCCGTAGCGGAAAGCCGCCACATTGCCGACGGTGAGAATTCCCGCCAGCAGACTGGCGTTGAGAAACATGCTGGCCAGGTCCGATGTCCTGCGCAGTACGGGACTGGCGTGTCGGTAGTGGCGGGTCGCGATATTGAGATAGAGCACCAGGCCAATGCCCAGACCGAAAACCGGAATCGACCAGCGGACGCCGTGAGTTCCAGCGACCGCCAGATATCCGCCCAGCAGGATCAACACCAGGCCGGCCGTCACCCCCGCGACCACCCGGTCGCGATAACCTGGGCGGGGCGCATCCTCATCGTCCTCGACCGTGGTCGCCTGCCCCGGCGGAGATCCGCGGAGAATCCAGAAAATGGCCAGATAGGCCGCAACGAGGAGCGCCCCGACCCAGACCGCCGACATTTGGAATAGTGAGGAAAGACCGTCCAGCATCGAGCCTTCATTCCATGTTCAGGGCGTTGCCGCGTGTCATCGTCTCCGGCCATTCTGGAGAATATTCACGGTGACATAAAGCGCGAAAGCACATAGGGAAAGATGCAACGCGATGGTCCTCAGATCAAGCTGGCCCTGCCCAAACGCGCGAACCTGTACGTAAACCGCCAGAAACCGGATTGCTTCGGCCCACCCTGCCTGCTGGCGGGCTCCGTAGAAGTAAAGCAGAAGGGTCAGGACCACCAGCAGAAAGAGAACCACGAAGGTCCATACCGCGGCCACGATCTGGTTTCGGGTCACGGCGCTGAACATCAGTCCGATCGCCACGAACATCATTCCCATGGTCAGCAGGCCAATTCCCAGACTGACAAGCGGTCCCAGATCGAAGTAGTATTTTGCCTGAAGATAAAGAAACGGCAGGTAGAGCGCGAATGGTGCGAGCAGGGCAAGGTACATGACCAGCCCGGCAAGCCATTTTGAAAGTACGATCTCGGTTTCAGAGACCGGCAAGGTCAAAAGTGTCTCGATCGTCCCGGTCCGGCGTTCTTCGGCAATGAGCCGCATCGTGAGCAGCGGCACGGCGATCAGGATGCTAAACCAGAAAAGGGGGCTGGCCGAGATATAGGTTGTCATCGGATCGCGGATGCTGGAGAACTCGCGCTGGGGCTGGCTCAGCGAATCGACGAGTTCCCAGAAGTTGAGGAAGGCGATGACCTGAAAGGCCATGAGTACGATATACGCCATCGGGCCGAGAAAAAAGGCACCGAGTTCGCGGGCGAGCAAGGTTGGCACATGTCGCATGATCAGGCTGCCTCGCCTTTCGAAGGGTCCGCGCCATTTCCAGTGACTGCCTCGACGAATCGCTCCTCAAGCGTGCTTCTCTTCACCTCCAGGCTGCGCAGCGTCCAGCCGTTGGAAGTGAGCTTCTGGCACACCGCCTCGCGAACGTCGCGGCCGATTTCGGTTCCCAGCTCGAAGCCGGAGATTCCAGCGTCCCGAGTGGTGATGGTCACGCGCTTGACGCCGTCAATGCTCAGCAACACATTGCGGATCTGCTCCGCGGGTCCCCGGGCTTCCACCAGGATCGCTTTTTCCAGTCGCAATTTCTCGAGCTGTTCATCGATCGCGATCCGGCCGCCGGCAATGATGATCACCCGGCCGCAGACGGCCTCCACTTCCGACATGATGTGAGTGGAAAGGAGGACTGTGTGCCGCTCGCCCAGCTCTTCGATCAAGCTGCGAACCTCGCGAATCTGAATCGGATCCAGACCGGAGGTCGGTTCATCCAATATCAGGATTTCCGGATCGTGAACCATGGCCTCGGCCAGACCGACACGCTGGCGGAAACCTCGAGACAGATGACCCAGGACGCGCTCCTCCACATCCATCAGACGGCACCGTGAGACGACCTCGCTGACGGCCATCCGGCGCTTCGACGCGGGCACGTCCTTGAGCTTGGCCCGAAACCGCAAATACTCCTTGACGCGCATCTCTTGATAGAGCGGCACGTTCTCCGGCAGATAGCCGACCTTGCGCCTGACGGCCAGCGGCTCGTCCAGAATGTCGTGTCCGGCAAGAATCGCCCGGCCGCTGGTCGCGGACAGGTAGGTCGTGAGTATCCGCATGGTCGTCGTCTTACCGGCACCGTTAGGCCCCAGGAGACCGACGATCTCCCCCTGTCCCACACCAAAGCTGATCTTGTCGATGGCTCGAACCGACCCATACTGCTTCGTCAGCCGCTCGACCTGGATCATCGCTCGAACCGTCTCCTGGTAATCTGGCGAATAAGAAGCCCCGGCGGGGGCGGCACACCGCCCCGGTGTGGTCTAAATTCCTACTTCATCGCACGAAGTTGTGACAGACGCCGGGGCGGTGGCCAGTGATTGTCTTGCTTGCTGACATGTACGCTATAGTAAGAGCCTATCGTCTCGCAAGCAGAAATCGGTCGCTGAGCGTTCACCACCCATGCGAAATTGCTTGGCGGCCTGACCTGAGTCGGGACGAACTCTGGTTCTTCCGAGGAAAGCGGACACTCAGCCCGAGCCAGTCTCGGTGATCCAGACCAGGACAATCAGAGGCCGATCACTGGCAGGTGGCAAGGGGCCCATGGTCAAGTCACGCTTGGAGACATTCACGCCGGCGCGTGGCGGACTGTTGTGTCTGCGATCGGAAGGGGGCAGGCCCACTTGGGTACCGGCAATGGGACCTGCTCGGGCCACTTTTTCGGCCGCGCCTCCGCGAACGTTCCTGGCGGCCTCCTCCTTTTGGTCCGATTCTTTCGGACGTGCTATCGCGATAGCCGGCGAGCTTCGTTCCTGTTCGGTCGTGGGCCCATCGCGTTCGGTGTCGGCCGCCACGAGATCGGGGTTTGCATTATTAGGATCGCCAAGCCCCGCCGCGCGGAGGGCGAGGTTTGAGCCTGGGATCGTCAGGTCACCGATAGGATTCGCCGGGAAAGACACCACCTGACCGATATCGGCCAGGTGCATGGCCACCGCCGGATCGACGTCGTGCTCCTCGACCTGTTCGTTGAACGCCTTGCGCAGGCGGTCGCGAAACGGGGTCAACTCGCTTTCGTCGAGCACGACGGCGAAGACAAAGGCCTTCCCCGGATGGAGCGGATCAACCACAATTCCTTGGGAGACCGTGATCTTGAAGTAGTCGCGATGAGTCGTCCGCTCCACCACCGAGGCAACCTGCCGTTCGGCTGACGGGACGATATGATCGGCCACGAGGAAGACCCGCCGCAGTTGAGGGTCATCAAGCAGTTTTCGAACGCGTGCTTGTTCGTTCAACGGGGTAGGGTGAGCGAACGCGACCGCCACTGATGTTGACCCGTCATCGAGATCAAATACCTGCTCCGGAAGTCCGTTCGCCTGGGCTCTGCGGGACAGTGCGTCGCCCGCGCTCCCCGCCAAGTTCGCTGGTTGCAACGATTTTCCCGCTGCCGATAAATCGGGCCGGTTCGGTCCCAAGACAGCGGAAGCGTCGACCGCGACACGTCGGCCGGGCCGCGAATGAGGCCAGAAAATGATCGCCGCCAAGACCGCGGCAGCCACACCGGCAATACTCCAAGAGCGCCGGTGGGCCACCCAGGTTCGCGGCTGGAGCGGGTTTTGACCAATTCGCTGCATGATTGCGGGCGACAGGTCGCGGCACACAGGCCGAGGCAAGTTGGCAATCAGGTCACGCACGCTCGCAAGTGCCTGCGCCTGCTCGGCAAGCCGGGCGTCGGTGGCCAGGGTCGATTCCACCAGGAGCCGGTGCTCAGGCTCGAGCTCGCCATCGAGATACGCACTGAGCAACGATTCGTCGTCTCTAGTCATGTGCTTCACGCCGCAAAATTGCCAGCAGCCAGTGCCACCAGAAAACCAGGTTTGAAAACCAAGTGGGTCGAGACGTGCCCTGGGGCAAGTCCAATCATCTGTCAACCGTCTTTCCCACCCCGGGGTAAGCCGGCAGGGTGACCGCGCCTTGATCGATCAGTGAATGCAATCGCATCCGTAATTCTGAGCGGGCGCGATGGAGCCGACTGCGAACTGTCCCAACTGGAATATTCAAAAGTGCACTGATCTCCTCATAGCGGCGACCGTCGAAATCTTTCAGGATCACCACGGCGCGATGTTCGGGCCCCAGTTCGTTCAGCGCGGCTTCAACAATGGCTTCTCGTTCCACCCGTTCCAGAGCCACCGAGGGGTCACTTTCCGTCGATTGGTCAAGCGGCTCAATCACTGGCCGGTTCTCACCTGGCTGGCCGAGCGGCGAGAAACGATGGTTGCGGCTTTTCCTGTGACCACTTAGCGCCAGGTTGATCGCAATTCTGTAAATCCAGGTATAGAAAGAACTTTCACCATGGAACTGATCGAGTTTCTCGAACCCACGGAGAAAGGCGTCTTGCAAGATGTCCTGAGCGTCTTCCGCGGAACCCGCGAGCCGGACGATGGTCGGGTAAAGACGGTCCTGGTATCTCCGGACCAGAACCCCGAATGCCTCGGTCTGGCCCGCTCGGCACGCCGCCACGAGAGTCTGGTCGTCTTCACGCCCGCTCATCACCGTATTAGACGCTTCCACTTTGCCCGAAGTTCCCCGGAAACCGAGACCGCCCACTGGCAATGCTCACTCGCTCGGCAACGCAGCGAGAGGCACATACCCGGTAAGCGCGACAGCACCACCTCAGTTCTCCCCGGAGAAGAAGTGTGCTAATTCCAATTCTAACGGTCCCCAACCTCGGTGGCGAGTATCGCCATACCGCTGCCTTGGGCACCACGCATGCCAGCAGTTGACAGGATGACAGGAAACGCAACGTCGAACCCGCCGGACCGCCGATGTGATCGCGCGTGCCTGCCGCCAGGCATGGAATGGCACGTGCTACGAGGTATTCACGCGTGACACCGCACAGGCACACAAGAATTGTGTGGCAAGGCTTATACTATCAAATGTAACTAGGATACTTTGACTGATTTCATGAGTTTTTTCTGAAACGAGCGTCCACGCTCTTGCGACGAGCCCGACGAACCTCTAAAATCTTATATGTCCACTCGTATCAGCGTATTCTACTATGTTAGAATGACGCCACGTTTGTTGGCATCATTGCGTGGTTTTTCGATGACATGTTCAAGCGGCGCGTGGTTGCGCCGTACCTTGAGAAAAGCATCAATTTGAATCGAGGTTCCGATGTCCCGACGCACTGCGCACGATGAGGCAACCATGCCTTGAGTTCCTTGAAGACAGAACGTTGTTGAGCGACTTCGGGGTAGTCGTGAAGGGCAACAACGTCTACTCGGGAGACGCCACCTGGGTCGATATTCGACATCTTTTCTGGCCCTGGAGTCCGCTTTCGGGATCGAGTTCATCGTTGCCCCTGACTTCCACGGGATACCCCATGGCGTCGGCGAACACGAACGCCAATATTGCCAACTACCCGGACGGTCAGTACCAGGTGACGTACCAAGGAACCGCGACCCTTTCATTCTCGGGCATCGGCGAGTTGACGACGCCGGCAACACTCGGCAGCGACGGCCTCTACCACGCCGTGCTGACCGTGAATCACTCGTGGTTCTGGGATGGGAAGACTCTCGACCTGCAGGCGACCGGGCTCAATTCCGCGAAACCCTTCGGGAATCTGCGGATCATCATGCCCGGATACAGCGCCAACACGACGCAGATCTTCACAAATAGCTTGCTGCAAGATCTTCAGCCGTTCTCGTACATCCGGATGATGGAGTGGAACGACACGAACTACTCGACGCAGGTGAGCTGGTCGGCTCGCGTGACGCAGAACGACTTCACCGCCATGGGCCCGAAAGGAGCCTCATACGAGGACATTATCGCCATGGCGAATGAGGCGAATAAGAATCTTTGGATCAATGTGCCGGCCATGGCCAACAATACATATATCCTTGACCTGGCCGAGCTCGTCCATCAGGATCTCAATCCCAACTTGAGCGTGTACGTCGAGTACAGCAACGAGACCTGGAATGCCTCGTTTACTCAGTACTACCAGGTCCTTTCCGCTGCCGCCGCCAATCCCTTGACGACGATAAAGACCGGCGAGTGGGCCGTCGCCCAGCAGACCGCTTTCCAGACCAGGTACATCGGCAATGTCTTCAAGAGTGTGTTCGGAACCGAGTCCGGCCGGGTACTGCCGGTACTGGGTGGCGAGGCCGCATGGACGCAGTACAACGAAATCGAGCTCTATTTCTTGGCATTGAACTATGGGCCCGCCAGTAACTCAATCTACGCCTTCGCGATTGCCCCCTACGTCAACTTGCCTACGGGCGCTGACGTGCCCGGACTGACGCTGCCAAACCTCTTTGCCGGCCTGGAAAACAGTCTGGATACGACCGTCGCGAACGAACTCGTCTCGAATGAAGCTGTTGCCAAGTACTACCGTGTTCCGCTGATTTCCTACGAGGGAGGCGCGGGCTATTACCTGTCCAGCGTGAATCCGAGCTTGAGCTCACAGGTACCCAGCAATCCGGCCCTGTACACCCTGTACAAGAACATGATTGCCCTATGGAACAAAGATGTCGGTAATCAGTTCACGTTCTACGCTCTGAATGATTCGTTCTGGGGCCTGCTGCCTTCTGTCACCTCGACCGGTTCGCAACGGTGGAACGCCGTGATGAGCGATCTCTTGCCCGCCGGCGATACCAACCTGGACGGCAAGGTGACCACGGCCGACATCAACACGATCGAGGCGCACATCGGCGCGACCGGCGCGAATTGGAATGGCGGCGACTTCAACAACGACGGAGTCGTCAACGCCACCGACCTGGCCATGGCCGAGGCCAACCTGCCGGCGATAGCGGCGGCTGCCACCTACGTGGCGCAAGACACGACGACACAGGGCAACTGGAAGGGCGTCTACGGTAGCGACGGATACAATATCATCGGCGATGTATCGAGCCTGCCGTACTATGCCTCACTCGGCTCGAATGCGAGCACTGAAGTCTGGAGCAGCAGCACAACCGATGTTCGTGCCCTGCAAAGCGCCCAACCCGGTGCCGCTCACCGCATCGCCGCCGCCTGGTATAGCAGTAGCAGCGGGGGCTTTACCGTGAATATCGATCTGCCCGACGGCTTGACTCACATGGTAACCATTTACGCCGCCGACCTGATGAATTACGGGCGGTCCGACCAGGTGCAGGTGATCAACGCCGCCACCGGGGCCGTGCTCGATACGCGCAGCTTGACGTCGCTTGCCGGCGGCGAATACATGTCGTGGGATCTCACCGGCAATGTCACGCTTCGGTTCACCGCCCTCACGGGACCGAATCCCGTGCTTGCGGGGATTTTCTTCGATCACGTCGGCTCGCGGTTGTTCGTGTCGACCGACACCGCCACCAAGGGCAACTGGAAGGGTGTCTACGGCAGCGATGGATACGATATCATCGGCGATGTCTCCAGTTTACCTTCCTACGCCCAGGTGACCACGACAAACGCGAGCACCCACGTCTGGAGCAACGGCACAAGTGACGTCCGCGCGCTGGAGCAGGCCAAGACCGGTGCCACCAGCCGTGTCGCTGCCGCCTTGTACAACAATAATGTGAACCAGTTCAGTGTAAATATTGACCTCACCGACGGGCTGACACACCTGGTAAGCATCTACGCGACCGACTGGGATAGTAAAGCCCGGACCGAACGCGTGGATCTGATTGACCAGTCCACGGGGACTGTGCTCGATTCGCGTGTCCTCTCCTCTTTCTCCGGTGGCGAGTATCTGACCTGGAAAATGAGCGGGAATGTCGAACTTCGGTTCACCAAAGTTGGCGGCGCCGATCCCGTGCTCAATGCGATCTTCTTCGACAAGACCCTATCCAGCTCGGCGACGTTCATATCATCCGACACGACCACCCAGGGCAACTGGCAGGGGGTCTATGGTAACGCCGGATACGAGATCATCGGCGGTGTCTCCAGTTTACCTTCCTATGCCCAGGTAACTACGACAAACGCGAGCACTGACGTCTTGAGTACCAGTTCGACGTCCGTTTCCGCGCTGCGCAGCCCGTCACGGGCGCCACAGGCCGCACCGCTGCCTACTGGTATAGCAATAGCGGGAGCTTTACCGTCAATATCAACCTTACTGACGGTCTGAGTCATGTCGTGAGCATCTATGCCGTCGACTACAACAATCAGGGACGGTCCGAGCATGTCCAGGTGATCGATGCCTCCACGGGCACCGTGCTCGACTCGCGTACGATTACCGCTTTCAAGGGCGGCGAGTATTTGACCTGGAAACTGAGCGGGGATGTCAATCTGCTATTCACCTCACTTTCCGGCCCGAATTCCGTTGTGAGCGGCATTTTCTTCGGGCAGAACAATGCGGCGACATTCGTCTCGCAAGACACAACGACGGAGGGTAACTGGAAGGGCGTGTACGGTGCCGCAGGGTACGATATCGCCGGCGATCTGATGAGCTTACCCTCCTATGCCGCGCTGACCACGACGAATACGACCCTGAGAGTCTGGTACAGCAGCACGACCATGAAGCAGGCCTTGCAGAAAGCCGATCCGGGAGCCACCGACCGGGTAGGTGCGGCATGGTACAGCAACCACGGGCCCTTTTCCATCGACGTCAACTTCACTGACGGTTTGACCCATACGCTGAGCATTTACGCTGCCGACCTGACGAATTACGGCCGGGCGGAGCAGGTAAAAGTCGTGGACCCCTCTACCGGCAAGGTACTTGATACCCGAAACATCTCGGCGTTCTCGACGGGCGTCTATCTCACCTGGAAGGTGAAGGGGAACGTTCAGATCATCTTCACCGGGACCGCCGGCCCGAACCCGGTCCTCAGCGGCATTTTCTTCGACTCGTAAGGAAAAGAAGAGATCAGCTTTCAGTGACCGAACCGGGGCCAGAACCATCTGGCCCCTGCACTTGTTTGCCACGAAATGTCTAGGAACAGAGCTCGGAAGCAGGCCACCGCGAAGCCTCCCCGGGCTCTTTTCGCACCCCCAGTTCGATCGTCCCGGCACTTGTTGCCCGAGAACTTCAGTGCCCTCGCGAAGGCTTGTGCGAGAGCCGCACGGTGGCAAATCGAAATCCCGGGCGTTGATATGGCACAAGAATCCACCGCCTCGACATGACAGTTCTGTGGGCGTCGCTTGATCCTGGATACCATGATATATCTCTGCAGATCCGCGCGAGATAGCATGGGAGCCGCAGGGTCGGAGCAGAGGGCGGATTCTGTCGCGTTCAATCCGGATCGACGACGGGTCCGACTGCCGGTCTTCAGGTCTGCCGCTCGGGATCGAACTGCCTCGTGACACTACATGTTTCGTCCTGTTGAACGAGGCCCGGGCGTTTGTCTATTGGAAAGCAGAGTGCAGGCGTCCGCCACGAGCTTCGCAATCCGATCATAGCTTCAGGAGTTTCGGGAGTTCTTGCCGTGCTGGCTGAAACACAAGTCTCCGAGGAGCCGCTAACGGTCAAGCGTCCGTTGCTGGGCCTGTTGATCTCGCAAGCTCTCGGCGCATTCAACGATAACGCGTGGAAACAAATTGTCATCCTGCTGGCGATCACGTCGGTCGCCAGCGCCTCGGCTTCGCAGGCAAAGGCGGCGTTCATCCAGGCAGTGCTGCTCGCTCCGCTCATTGTCTTCAACCTGCCGGGAGGCGTTCTCGCCGACCGGCTAAGCAAGCGAAGCGTGCTGGTGGCGATGAAAGCCCTCGAGCTGGTGCTCATGCTGCTGGCTTCTGGCCTCCTCTTGCTCTATCCCTCCGGTACCACACCGGCTGTTCTGATCCTGGTGCTTCTGGGAGTGCAGGCTGCTCTTTTCGGACCGTCAAAGTACGGGATTCTCCCCGAGATCCTGCCTCATGAACAGCTCTCGGCAGGTAACGGCCTGATGGAAATGTGGACTTACCTGGCGATCATTGGAGGTACGGTGGCCGGGGGACCGATCCTTCACCTCGTCCGATCTCATACCTGGCTGACGGGAATCATTCTGGCGTTGATCTCGGCGATTGGCCTGGTTGCGTCACTCACGATTCCCCGGGTTCCCGTCGCACGTTCAGAGGGAGGTCTGGTCGATACATTTCAACTTGCCTGGTCGGCCGTTCGTGCCGATCGCATCATCCGGCTCGCCATCGTGGGCCAGGTGATCGTCTGGTCGATCGCCAGCCTCGTCCCTGCGGCGGTGCTGGCGTATGCGATGAAGACGCTTGACCTGCCAGAGTGGATGTCCGGGTTCCCACTTGCGGCCATCGGTATTGGCATCGGAGTGGGCTCGCTGGCGGCGGGCCGGCTCTCCGGTGCCAAGGTGGAATACGGTCTAGTTCCGCTCGGTGCCCTGGGTTTGACCCTCAGCACACTGGCCTTCGCCATGATCGGACCCGGGCGGGTTGGAACCATCCTGATCATGGGACTGATCGGGTTTTCCGCGGGTCTTGTCTTCGTGCCTTTGAGTGCGCTGATTCAGTGGCGATCTCCCGACGACCGCCGCGGCGCCGTGATCGCCCTCAGCAATATGCTGGTCAACATGGGCATGCTCGCCGGATCGATTCTGGCGTACGTGCTTGCCGCGGTTGGGCTGTCCGTGCGAGACACGTTTCTCGGTGCCTCGGCGGTGCTCGCGGCAGGAACGCTGTGGGCCCTCTGGCTCGCGCCCGACGCGCTTTTTCGGTTTCTGCTCATCCTGTTGGCGGGCACCTTGTACAAGCTGCGTGTGCTGGGGCGCAGCAACGTTCCCGACCATGGCCCCGCGCTCCTGACCCCGAACCACGTGTCGTTCGTCGACGGTCTCTTTGTGATGGGCACGATTGACCGGCCGATCCGCTTTGTCGTGTATGCCGAATACTTCAAACGTCCGTTGCTGGGCCGGTTTCTCCGGACGATGGGCGCCATCCCGATCGCCGGTCATGGCGGCCCCAAGATGATTCTGGAAGCGTTCCGCGAGGCGGGACGAGCACTCGATAACGGCGAGCTCGTCTGCATTTTTCCGGAAGGTCAGATCACCCGAACCGGGATGACGTTGCCGTTTCAAAGGGGCCTGGAGCGGATCGTCAAGGGTCGGGACGTGCCGATCATTCCGGTGCACATCGATCGGGCGACATCGAGCGTATTCAGTCCCCTGCGGAAGCACTGGCTGCCGGAACGGATCCCGCTTCCCGTGACCGTCTCCTTCGGCACTCCGCTTCCCGCCACGACCTCCGCGTCTCTGATCCGACAGGCGATCGCCGAGCTGGATCAGCGCGCCTGGGAACACCGCAAGGTCGACCGTCGGCCACTGCACCACGAGTTCATTCGCCGGGCGCGACGGCATCCCTTCCGTCTGGCCATGGCCGACCTGATCAGCGGAGAGCTGTCGTGCATCAAGGCGCTGACGGGAACAATCGCGCTGGCCCGCGCTTTACGCAACACCTGGCAGGGGCAGGATGCCGTCGGAATCATGCTGCCGACAAGCGTGGGTGGGAATCTGGTCAACCTCGCCGCCTCGCTCGCAGGACGCACCGTGGTCAACCTGAACTTCACGGCCGGCAAGGCGGCCATGACCTCGGCCGCCTCTCAAGCCGGGCTGCGGACCCTGGTCACGAGCAGGAGCTTTGTCGAAAAAGCCAGCCTGGAGTTGCCGGATGGCGTCGAGATGGTCTGGCTCGAGGAGATCCGCCCGACGATCAACAAGACGGACCGGGCGATAGCCCTGTTGCTGGCCATCGTCGCGCCGATCAGGCTGCTCGAGTGGTTCGCCGGGGCGACCCGGCGCGTCTCGGTCGACGATACCGTGGCGGTCATCTTCAGCAGCGGCAGCGAGGGCGATCCCAAGGGGGCGGTCCTTTCCCACTTCAACATCGATTCCGAGATCGAGGCCATCGGCCAGGTGTTCCAGATTTATCCGACCGACCGCATCCTCGACGTCCTGCCGCTCTTCCACTCGTTCGGATATCTGTTGCTCTGGCTGGGAACCTGTCGGGGCATGGGTTTGATCTGCCACGTCAAACCCCAGGAGTCGGGAGTTGTCGGTGAACTGGTCGAGCGGTACGCCGCCACCGTGCTCTTCGCCACGCCGGCCTTCCTGCATATTTACACCCGGCGGTGTGCCCCCGCGCAGTTCGGCTCGTTAAGACTGACAGTTGCCGGCGCGGACAAGCTTCCCGATGCGATCTCCCGTGCCTTTGAAGAGACCTTTGGCCTCCGGCCGTTGGAGGGCTACGGCGTGACAGAGTGCTCGCCGGTGATCGCCGTAAATGCCCCCGACTTTCGCGCTCCGGGTTTCTTCCAGCCAGGCTCGAGGCGCGGTACCGTCGGTCACACGCTGCCCGGCGTCACGGTGCGGATCATCAAACCTGAGCGCATCGCTGGAGCCGAGGAACTCGAGAATCTGGAACAGATCGAACCGTTGCCAGCGAAGACCGAGGGGATGATCCTGGTCAAGGGCTCGAACGTGATGAAAGGCTACTTGCACCGCGACGACCTGACCGCCAGGGCTCTGTGCGATGGCTGGTACGTGACGGGCGATCTCGGCATGGTTGACGAGGATGGCTTCCTCACAATCACGGGACGATTGAGCCGGTTCTCAAAGATCGGCGGCGAGATGGTGCCCCACGTCCGCGTCGAAGAGGCACTGAACGAGGCGCTCGGAGTGGAAGAACCGGTCTTTGCGGTCACCGCGATTACCGACGGCCGCGACGGCGATCGGCTCGCCGTATTGCATACCACGTGCGACGAGCGCATCAACGAAGCACTTGAGAAAATGCGGAAGCTCGGCTTGCCGAACCTCTACCTTCCCCGCCGCGACTCGTTCGTGAAGGTCGAGGCCCTGCCGCTTCTGGGCACTGGCAAGCTCGACCTTCGCGGTCTCAAACGAATCGCCAGCGAAGCCCTCGTCCGGTCCTAGAAAGTCATCGCCCGCATTCTCGTTTGAGAGGCAATCTCATACTTTGACGCGATCCCAGTTTTGAAACAATCGTCCCAAAGCGGCAACGGCCGCATTGAACCGCTCGCGGTCTTCTTCGTAAAGGGCACCCGCTTCCAGGGGCATTCTTCGCACGGCCTCGGCAATCTGGTCGCGCGCGCCTTGCATCTGGTGGTAGAGCCGCTCATACGCCGCGCGGCCGGGATGATCTCCCAGCGTTTTGAGCTTGCTCGTCACCCCGCTGATCTTCTGCTCCCACGATCGTAGCGTTTCCTCCAGTTGCGGGCGTTCGGCGAAATGGGTTCGCTGGGGATAGGTTGGATTCTTGATCTGACTGCGGGTTGGAGGCGACGACGGCGCTGCGTGTGGGGATTCGCGAGGAACCAGATCGGACGACGACACGTTTCTAACTCCTTGTGGGGCAGGAACTCCAGGGTCGCGACAAGCTTGTGCCGCTGCGGAGGTTCCGTGGGAAGGTCTTCACATTGAGGCAATCGGGAACCGGCGATAGAATACGCCGCCCCGCAAGATAATGAGTATTCTGATCGACTGGCGGCCGCTTGACCAGTCCATCCAGACGCCCGGTTGCCCAGGGAGGGGAAACTCATGCGTGCCAGGCTTGTGGCAATGTTCGCCGTGGTCGGGTTGCTTCAGATCGACGTCAGTGTGGCTGCTGAGAACGGGCGCGACGTCCTGCCTGAAGCTGCATCCGGCTGGTCAATCGAGCTTGCGGCCAGGGCGCCCCAGATTCGCAATCCATCATCCATCGCTGTCGCTACAGATGGAACGGTTTTTCTTGGCCAGGCCGCAACCGATGGCGGCGGCGCGGCGAGCAATGGCAATGGGTCCGTCCTGGCGATCAAGGATGGCAAGTCCACGGTCTTCGCCGACGGACTGGGCATCGTCACCGGTCTGGACTGGTCTGGAGACACGCTTCATGTGCTTCATCCTCCCGTGCTTTCGGCCTTTCGTGACACGGACCAGGATGGCCGGGCCGATGCGCGGATCGATCTTGTCACGGGGCTGGGACCGGCAGCTCGCACAACCCATGAAATCAGCGACCACATTGCGGCGGGCCTTCGGACGGGCCTGGACGGCTATCACTATATCGCCGTGGGCGACAAGGGAATCACCCGAGCTGCCGGAACGGATGGACGAATCCTCTCGCTCGCGGGCGGGGGCGTGATCCGGGTCCGGGTTGACGGCAGCGGCCTCGAGATTGTCTCGACGGGTGAACGCAAACCGCGCTCGCTCATGCTCAGTGCAACCGGCGAGGTTTTCACTCTCAGTAGCAGCGGGCCAGGTCATCGCTGGACCGGCGGACTGACGCATCACATTGTGGGCGGGCATTACGGCTATCCCTACCAGTTCCTGACAGCACCCTTCCGCGCGCTGCCGCTCATGGGCGGCGATGCCGTAGAGCCCGGAACTCAAGGCGTCTGCTACGATGACGACGGCTTGCCCGCACGCTTTCGCGGCAAGCTCTTCGTCTGCGACTGGGGCCGGCAGGCTGTCGTCTGCTTTGAGATTCGCAAGGCCGGCGGAACGTTCGCGGTCGCCGGTCAGTCCACCTTGGTCTCCAAGGGGCTCCGTCGCGGATTTTCATCCTCTGGCAATGGCCGCCACGGCCGATGGGACGGGTTTCTGGATTGCGGACTGGGGCAGGGAGGGATGGCAGACCGCCGGCAAGTCCGCGCGGCCGGCTCTATCTTCTGACCTACACGGCGGCCGATCGCCTCAGGCCGACCCCACGGCCCGGCAGTCTCCAATGGAACGAGCAGATCGCGTCGCTGGATCATCCGGCCTTTGCCATCCGAATCGCGGCCCAGCGATCGCTGGCAGAGCAGGGGAGTCGCGCCGTGCAGCCTCTGATCGACCGGTTGCATGCCAGCCAGCCCGAGACCGGCCGCTTGCACGCCCTCTGGACAATCGACGCCATTGGCGGAACCGAGGCTCGCCAGGCCATCCGCGGCGCCCTGTCAGATGCATCGCCATCGCTCCGTCTTCAGGCGGCCCGAAGCTGCGGAGTGCATGCCGATCGCGACGCCCTCAATGCCTTGGCGGCCTTGCTCGTGGATCGCGATCCGTCCGTCCGCCGCGAGGCAGCTATCGCGCTGGGCGCGATCGGTGACAACCGGGCGATCGCTCCTCTGCTCACGGTTCTGGGCGACCCCGACCGGTTCGCGGCGTGGTCGAGCCGGACTGCTATCCGCCGGCTGGGCTATCCCGATGAAGCCGAAATGCGGACTGCTTTACTGGACCCCAAGCGGCGCGAGAATGCTTTGAACGTGGCCGACGAGTCGTGGTCCGTCGCCCGTCGTCCGGGCTCTGATCACAGCCCTTCGACAGACGCCCGAAGCCGCGATCCGGGGGCGCATCGTCGCCAACCTGGCGGCCCAGTATCGCAAGTATCCTGCCTGGACGGGAGCGTGGTGGGGCCCCGATCCGCTGGCACGCGAGCGGCCCTGGAAGACCGTCGACTGGGACGCCGCGGCAATGGCTAGCATTCTCCAGGGCCTGCGGCTGGGTCTCGGAGACAAGGATTCCGCAGTCCGTTTCCAGTCGATCGTCGCACTCGGAGAAGTCGGGCCTGCGGCCGCGCCGAGTCTTTGCCAGGAGATGTCGATCGAGACGGACGTCCGCAACCAGGCCTTGGTTGCCGAAACCTTGGGCACAATGAATGACGCAGCCTCCGTGCGACTGCTCACCAGCTCTGGCCATCGATTCTCGGCGGGCGGAGCCTGTACGTGCCGCTGCGCTCGACGGCCTGGCCCGGTTCCGCGGCCGCGAGATCGTCCGCGCACGGCTGGCCGTGCTTTACGACCCGAATTCGCCCGAGAGCCTGGTCGCCCGCGCTCTGCCTCCTCTGGCCAGGGATGGAGTTCTGCCGCCAAACGACATGGCGGCCTTCTTCGAGAGCCCTCGGCCACTCGTGCGGGCGGCCGCGCTCATGAGCGTGAACGTGAAGAAGCCGCTTCCCGCCGAGATCCGGAAGTTGGTCCTGGCCCGTCTCGACGATCCTTCGGCCGAGGTTCGCCAGGCGGCCATGATGGCGGCCGGCGTGCTCAAGCTCCGCGAAGCCGTACCGCGACTGATCCAGACTGCCGGAGCCGGACAGGACGACGCCGAGCTGCATGCCCAGGCGATCTCCGCGCTCTGCATGATGCCCGACCCACGCGCCATCGCCATCTATCGGCAGGCCGCCATCGACCCCGATCCCTCGCTCCGTCGCGCGGCTGACAAGGCCCTCCACGAGATCCCCGGGCAGGCCGATCCGCAGGTCACTCAAACCGGCGGATCGCCCACCTCGCCAGCCACCGTCAAGTCTCTTCAGCAGTTTGCCGTCACTCACCTGGCCGATCCGCGGCAGGGCGAAGAGCTCTTCTTCGAGAACTCGACGCTCTCCTGCGGCCGTTGTCACTCCGTTTCGGGACGCGGCGCCGGCACCTCGGGCCCGGACCTCAACGGCCTGGCCTCACGCCACAACAAATCCGAGATCATTCACCTCTTGCTGGAGCCCCCTGACAGGATCGCCGCGGCACATCAGCCCATCAAGAACCTGGCGGGCACGCTGACCCCCCTCCAGTTCACCGACCTCGTCGGCTTTCTCGAGAAGCTGAAGCAGCCGACCGGAAAGTCGCTGGCCAACCCCTGACCAACCGGAACGATCGCCGAGTGGTTGGGATACGGGACTTCCCGGTCGGCAGCTCTTGCGGAGCCGCTTCTCGCCACGCCCTGAATCGCCGCCCGAGGTGGCTCAGGAAAAGCCACTTACGACGAATGCACCGGGAAACCAGAGTGCCCCGGATCAAGCTTACGGGGCCTCCAGAAGCGGTTCAGAAAAGTTGAGGTTGTCGAAGACTGACGCCTCTGTCTAGGGCTATGCCTGAAGACCAGGGGTTAAAGGACGTAAGCTTATTACTAGCAATGGCTTATGTCTCCTGGGTTCGTCGTTGCCCCGCCCAACCGATCGGTCGGGCCGGTTGCATAAGCACTTGGTGTGTTCCTCGACGTTGATCGCCATGGCGGTGATCCACTCGGCGAAGCGGTGAAAGCCGCGGCGAGTAAAGGCCCACCCAAAGGCGTTGAGCAGGGCTTGCCAGATGGACCAAGTGAGCTTAGCTTCGATCATGATGCGTCTCCTCTGCCGGGGCCAGTTACGGTATGTGACCACCTGGCAAGTTCCGACCAGGAGACGCGACATTTCAATACGGCACACCCGTTCAGAATTAATACAGCTTTTCGTGGAAACTACTGCTTAAGCGGACCAACGGCTTCTGGTCGCTAGAACCGTCCGTGCGGTTATGGCACCGAGCCCACCGAGGACCGCGGCCGCAATCGGGCCGATGAGAAGGATCTTGAAGCCGGCCTCAAAGACGTCGGCGATGGTGAAGGTGTGCAGGTCAGTCCAGCCACTCCGCAGGAAGTCCGGCGAACCGACGTTCCGCTGCTCCAGCCGCGGAAGGCCCCAGAACAACTGCGAGAAGCCGTAGGTCATCGCCATCAACATCCCCACCATCGCACTCCACGAGCCCGCCAGCACGCCCGCACCGAGGTCCGCCGTGCTACGGGTGACACGATATCCGGCGATGCTCCACAACAGGAGCAAGCCGAACATGAAGCCCCCGGTGGAGACTGATTCGACCCGCGCGTTGAAGTGCCCGTAATTCTCGAGTGTGATATGCACGACCTCGAGCGTCCCACTGATCAGACCGACGGCGGTCCCCTCCCGTACGATAGCCTGAGCGGCCGGATTGCTTTGCATCGCCCAGGTCACTATGAGCGCGTACAAGGTAAGCATTGCGGCCGGTTCGAGGGCCGATTGAAGACCACCTGACATCCCGAGGAGCTGGGGGTCGAGGAAGACCCGGATGCCGATCATCACCAGATTGAGCACGATGGCCAGTAAGAGGGTGGCCCGGAGTGCTGGTATCGACCCGAAACGGATCATAGGTTGTGCCCCGAAGAGGTGGCTGGCAACGGCGATGACGGATTCTGCCAATTCTGTATAGATCTCATCTCCATGAAACAATTTAGGCCGCCACTTGCCTGAGGTTCCAATCCTCGATCATACGCTGCTGCTCCGCACTGAGACCAGAAGGCTCGGGACCCCACAAAACGCTCAGCGTCGGTCTCCGCTGCACACCAAGTCATGATGGCTCCAATCATGATAAGGGGTTGCAGTGTCCAGAGAATCCCCTTGTGGTTACCGTGCTGGCCAGCGGCATGTTTGGCTTGGTTCCAGACTTGAGGGGTGAGAAACTGACGCATCGAAGCAGACAGCGACTCAGAACGCTTTGCTCGCCGTGACGCCCGTTTGGCAGACGCCCGCCAGGTGGAAGTCGAACACTGTGCAGCCATGGGACCGTCCTTGTTACCATGGGTGGCCTTGATAGGACCATGCCATGATTACAAGAGACGAGAGATGGTCTCATGTTTAAGGGCAATTCCCGGCACCGTCCCAAACCCCTCGTTTCTTGAGTTGACGAAATGACAGGCCGGCGCGACACATTAACCCGAAGCGTCAGCGAGGGGTTACGCCTTTCCCCGCATGGATTTGTGTCGACCCTCGCTGACGCTTCGGGCTCGTATGAACGGCCCGCCAAGTGTCAAGCGAGACAAGTCCACGTTGACCCCACTTTGGGACGATGCCCAATTCCCTCAAGTAATGCTGACTCTAAACCCTTACCAGACAACAAGTCCGAGCGCAAGACGCCAAGACCCGTCATCGGCGTTGGGTGGCCTCGGAGCGCCACGCCAAGCTGGGCGAGCCGCCGCCCTGGACGTCCCACGCCAAGGGAGGGCCATCGAAGGCTTATTGAGTGACGGTCGGTGACGGTCAAAAACGCCCTCGACCGTCACCCCTTATCCCGTTATGCCACAAAGACCTGTGACCCGTGCGACGGTTGCGACGGTGGTTTCTTAAATTTTAAGAGGAACGTGAGTTCCTGTAGGAACACCATATAAGTGTGTCCGATATATTATATAGGAAAGGACCGTCCACAATCGTCTCACGACCGTCGACCCGACCGTGGACCGGCGTATCCCATCCCCCTCAGGGGTGAGTCTCGGCGGGCAGGCGGCGGGCCGTCAGCTCGCGGCCGTCGTCGATCACGATCAGGTGCGTGACCTTGCCCGCCGCGTCCTTGACGAACCGGGCCTCGGAGTCGCCGGCCTTGATATAGAACAGCGTGTCGGATTCGGGAGTCAGCAAGAACCTGGCCTTGCCCTTGGGCTCGTAAAACAGTCGTGAGCCGTCACGGACGACTGTGAACTGCTTGTGCTCCTTCTCCTTGCCCGGAACCTCGGCCTCGTAGCGGCCCGCGTAGGCGTCATAAATCGCCGGGTCGAGCTTGGCCACCTTGGGCTCGCGGGGCACGACGTACCGCTGCCCCCATGGCGGTGAACTGCTTGGTGATCGAGCCCAGGCGGTACTTGGTGTGCGGGGTATTGGGCACGTCGTGCTCGACGCTGGCCAGGCCGTAGCCCTTGCTGAAGAGCACCTTGCCCTCGCGAGCGATCAGGATCGAACCGCTGAAATGGTCGCGCTTGACCCGGGCGGCCATGTATTCTTCGACGCGCGAATCGAGCTCCTGGGCGTTCGGGGGCGAGGGCGAGGGCGGGGGCGGGGGCGAATCCCAGAGAGTGATCTTCCTGTTTGCCCGAGCCTGGTCACTCCGACTTGTATGCCTTCTCGAGGAAGGACCTGGGAGATACGCCTCGGCCGATTCTCGGTGGTCCGTTGACGCGAGGCATCTGGCGAAGTTCCGGTACCACTTGTTCCGATTTCGGACCGATAATCTGTAGAGCCTGCGTGAATGTGGGTTTATGAAAGGCGTCCGCCGCTTTCCATGCCCTGGCCAGGCTTGGAACGACTTGGTCCTCGTCGGGAGTTCCTTTGCAGATCAAGGCCAGTGCCTGGGCCATGATTCCGGACTGGTCTCCGCGGGAGAGCCGGGAATCGTTCGAGAAGTCGTCGAGAGTTGAAAGGAGCAACGGCACGGCGGACGCGGACTTGCGGCCGAGGAATCCCAGGGACCAGGCGGCGGCCCCCTGCCTCATCGGGTTGGGACGCTTCAAGACTTCACAGAGAAGCTCGACGGTTCCGGGCAGCGGCTCCCCATCCGGCGAGTTCTGCACCAGCGCCTCACAGGCCTGCTCGATGATGTCCACAGCCCAGTGGCTATTCGAGTCATTCCAGATCGCTTCGTCCGACGGTCGATGTCACCTCGGAAATTACCCTGCGCTTCTCGGCAAGGCTCAAGCTGTGCGGGGGCCGCAGGGTCTCGAGATCTTTCTTGATCGCCGCGATCGGGACAGATTGCGAGGGGAATTTTGTCTCGTCCGCGTCGATGACGCGCTTGCCTTCCGGGCCAAAGATCCGGAAGTGAAGCACGCCTTTCTTGTCGTTACCCACGACGACGAGGCTGATTCCCGAAACCGGAACGGCGGTTCCGTCGCCCCAGTCCATGATTCGCAGATCCAGGCTGGAATGCGGAGCTTCCAGCTCGTTGCGGAGCAGCGCCATCACGGCGGGCCGCGCGGGTTGCGCATCCAGCCCCATGTGATTGAGCGCCGTTGCGGCAGACACACACACAAGCATATTGTCGCTCGAGAGTTTACCGATCAAGAGCGGCAACGTGCTGGGTGGAAAGCGCAGGTTCCAGAGGATTCGCCTGTATGCCGGGAATACCTCGGGCGTTTCGGAAGGAAGGCGTTGCAGCCCGATGGGAAGGAACACTGCAGACCCCTGGCGATACTCGACCAGGGCTTCCGCCGCGGCTGCCCGCACCGGGTCGGAAGGATCTTCCAGACACTTGACCAGTTGCGGCGGTGGCGCGTCGAGTTGCGATTTCGCGGCCACCATTCTCAGGAGCTCCGCCACGCGAACTCGTAGCTCAGGCCGGGGCTCGTCGAGCAGTGCGGCGAGAGACTCCTCGATCTTGGTTCCTGAAGTAATCTTGCCAAGACGCTGAACCATCACGCCGAGAACCGAGACCGCCGCGCCCCGAACCATCTCGGAATCGCTCATCGCGGCACCGATGACGTGAGGAAACACCTCCGCAACATCGGCCGGTTTCGTCAACTCGTAATGGAGCATCATGATGGCCTGTGCCCTCGAGGCCTCATCACCCTGCTCGATCTCCTGGATGACAACCGCGACCGGCTTCCTGGGCCGAAAGAGCCCGGCTATCGCACTTGCGGCACGGACGATGCCATTCCGGGTACCTTCCGCCTGCGGCGACCGGTAGACATAATTGCCGAGAGCCGCCGCCATGACCGCCAGGGCGGTCAATACCACCCAGAGCTTTCGGCATCGTCCCAATACCCTACCACCCAGAGCTTTCGGCATCGTCCCAATACCCTCGTTTCTTGCGTTGACGAAGTGACAGGCCGGCGCGACATACTAACCCGAAGCGTCAGCGAGGGGTTTCCCCTTTCCCCGTATGGATTTGTGTCGACCCTCGCTGACGCTTCGGGTTAGTATGAACTGCCCTCCAAGTGACAAGCGAGACAAGTCCATGTTGACCCCACTTTGGGACGATGCCGAGCTTTCCGCTTACCTTGCCTTGACTGGAAGCGTCCGTCATCAACCGATCTCCTGAACAAGGGACCTCACCATTCCAGGCTACAGGCTGCAACAACGTGGCTCATCGGCTCCTCGTCCGAGACCGATGATCCGATTCATGATCTTTCATTTCGTCCCAAAAAAGCCAGGGCCCTTCAAGGTTTCAGGAACCGAAATGGCCCGATTGTCTCACCAAAGCATGATCGGTTTCTGATACCTTACCGCCCGTCGCAGTGATATCCTCGGCGCCGACGTATCTTAGCAGGGCACCGCATCGCTCGCGTGTTTTGGTTCACTTTGGTCCCACCCAGTCATGTCGAGATACGCGGTTCCGCACGATCCAGTTGGCTGCAACAGGCAAGACTGGGTGGCTCCTACCGCCCTTCTATCGCCCCTTTCGCGTCGCGTTTGACTGGTAAATGATAGATGCCTGTACGCGCGATGGCGATAAGAATTGCCGCAGAGTAGCCCGGATGGCGCAGAGCTAAGAAGAACGTCTCATGAGAACCACATGCCAGAGCCACCCATTGTCCGGCACGCTCGGAAGGTGGATGGCCCCACCTGCATTACGTATGGATATGATACTTCATACAGATGTGGTCGCGCACGCGGGACGACCAGGGCCTTGCAAAGCATGCCGGCGTGGTCCATCCTGTGAGAATTAGCCCGGGGCGGGATGATGTATTCCGCGCGGCTTTGACGGGAGCATGAACATGAAACAGACTGCGAAGTGCGAAGCCGTGGACCTGGCGAGCGGGGTCACACGTCGAGAGTTCACCGGGGCAGCGATTGGCCTCGCGGCGTGCACACTCGGGTTCCCGGCCATCGTCCGGGGAAGGAATCTGAACGAGAAGCTCAACATCGCCGTGATCGGCGTGGGTGGACGAGGCGCATCGAACCTTCATGACGTGGGGTCCGAGAATATCGTGGCCCTTTGTGACGTGTATGAGCCGGCCGTCAGCCGGGCCGCCGAGGTTCACCCAAGGGCAAGGCGTCTCCGCGATTTTCGGAAGCTCTATGACCGGGCCGGAGAATTCGACGCGGTCGTCGTGAGCACGAGCGAGCACACCCACGCGTTTGCGACGCTCCCGGCGCTCAAACTCGGCAAGCATGTGTACTGCGAGAAGCCTTTGAGTCATGGCATCTGGGAGGCACGCGTCATCCGCGAGGCGGCCGCCACGGCCCGGGTCGCCACCCAGATGGGAACGCAGATTCATGCCGGCGACAATTACCGGCGAGTCGTGGAGTTGATCCAGTCCGATGCCATCGGGCCGGTCCACGATGTGCACGTCTGGGTCGGCCGAGCCTGGGGCCGGCAGTCCGACGAGGACGCCAAGAAAAATGGAGACATCGTCTCGGTGCGCGAACGCCCCGCCGGCTCATCGCCGGTCCCCGCAGGACTTGACTGGGATCTCTGGCTCGGCCCCGCACCGGCCCGGCCGTTCCACGAGGTCTACTGGCCCGGGCCAAAATGGTATCGCTGGTGGGACTTCGGCAACGGAACCATGAGCGACCTGGGATCGCACTGGATCGATCTGCCGTTCTGGGCACTGAAGCTGCGATCGCCGAAGACCATCGAAGCGTTCGGTCCACCGCCTCATCCCGAAATCGCGCCGGCTTCAATGCATGTGGTCTACGAGTACGCCGCCAGCGGCGAGCAGCCGGCGCTCAAGCTGACCTGGTACCAGGGGGCCGACAAACCAGACGCCTGGAGGACGAGAGCGATCCCACAATGGGACAGCGGCGTCCTGTTCCAGGGAGCCAAGGGCATGCTCCTGGCGGATTACGGCCGGCACGTGCTCTTGCCTGAGAAAGAGTATCACGACTTCAAGCCGCCCAAGCCCTTCATTCCCAAATCGCTCGGTCATCACGCCGAGTGGATCGATGCCTGCAAGACCGGCAAGCCCACGACCTGTGCCTTTGCGTATTCCGGCTGGTTGACAGAGGCCAATCACCTGGGGAACGTCGCCTATCGCGTGGGAAAGAAACTCGAGTGGGATGCCGCGAAGCTCTATGCTTACAACGCGCCCGAGGCCGAGGCACTGATCCATCGCGAGTATCGCAAAGGATGGTCCCTGAGCTGAGATTCCTGCTAGACCGGAGGTCCTTCTCGGGCAGACAGATTGTACGCGGCCAGGTAAAATGGTGCCATGCCACGACGACCCACCTACCAACACGGAATCAAGCGGGTCAAAATCTGCGATTGGCCCGAGGGCGTTGATGCGCCCGAAGAAGTGGCTGCTCGGGTGACTTACACTGGGAACCCGAAACACAAAACATACCCATCTCCAGCGGGTCCCCCGGCACAGCGTTCCGACGCGGCAAAATGTGATCAATACGCCCCAGAGAATTGGCCAAGATTACTTTGCGCTCTTCGACGAGGTATTCGTGCAAAATCTGTCAGCGGGTTTCGAGGGAGATTTCCTTTTCGAGCATGGGTTTGGATCAACGGCGTACTGCACGAGGCTCGGCTTACCAACGAGGCCACAGGCGATTATCATGGGTTTCCTATAAATGACCCCAGTCAATACCCTGAACCTCTCGACCGGGTAGAGGCGGCTCCGCGTGTCGAAATTCCTATCTCTTAAGTTTGATCCAATCAGCCAGCCAGCCGCCAACGACCCGGTCGAGCGTCATACATGGTGCTCGCTGCGCGTCAAAGTCGGTTCGCGATTCGCATCACGGCTGTGGGACAAAACGTTGGAGGAAGAACGGGAAACGTTGGATGTGCCGGCGTTCCCTATCGCGGAATGGATCATTCAAAATTGGTGGTCACTGCTTAATGAACTGTGTCCGTGGGAATCGGTCCCGAGAAACCCGATTATGGATGCGACGTGGCTGAGCTGGATAAAGCGACACTGCCTTCGATCCGCTGATTCCGCGTTATTCCTGCCGAAACTCTTTCTGTATGGCGATGGTCAGAATCTTCGTGCCGAATGGCATGCAGATCTCCCGGGCTCAATGCCGAACATGCCTGGCGAGTTCACTAGCGATGGTATAGAGCAGCTTGATGCTCAGGCCACCGAGATCTCTCTCGCGCAGTTCGTGAACCATACTTTGGGCCGAGTTCTGAACGTCCCAGACGATCGAGTCAATCAGGTGGCTGCTCAGTGGAGCGTGATCCAAAACGCAGATGTTGAAGAAAGAGAATTTTGCATACTTGCCGGAAGAATGGGTTTGGATCCTTACACTCAAGACGAGACGAGCGAGGATCTGGCGCGCTTTTTGAGGAGATATTAGCGAACGTCGAAGAACCCCTCGTCCGCGATTTGACGGAAGTAGCGCGGCCGGATTCGATTCAAGCTCAGTGGTCATGGGTCAAGGATGTTCGCCGAGACCTGGATTTGGGTCCCTGTACAATCACTCTTCCTTTCGAGCTTCCATCAGCAAGACTGCCCCCACCGGATTATGGCTATCAACTAGCCCGGAAGATCAGAGCGGCTGCTGATCTTGGATTAGAGCCATTATCGTCGGTGGAAGAGGTCACGATCATCGCGACCAGGGGCACCTTTCAAACCGAGGATCGAAATCATATTCCTGGGCAGGGGATCAAGTCGCTCGTTGGGCAATCGAGATCTGGAACAATTGTCGTCGCGCGGCCAGTAAACCGCCACCAAGACAATCAGCGATTCACGGACGCAAGAAGCGTCTTTCACGCGCTTGCAACTAGCCGTGAAAGTCAGCGGCTTGTCACCGACGCTTATTCATGGGATCAGAAGGCTTCGAGGGCTTTCGCGGCCGAACTTCTCGCGCCCCAGCAAGCTCTCGTCAACCGATTATCAAGGAGCACGGCAGATCCATTGACCGTGAGAGAGCTCAGCACGGAGTTTTGCGCCAGTTCCTATGTGATCGAAAGGCAGTTGGAGAACGCAGGGGTTCCACTGTCGTTTGACTAGCTCGGAGTACTCTCATGTTAGCGGGACGGTCCATGGATTCACCGACACTGCTCACTCTTTGGGCCTTCGGAACTCACCGCTGGCAAGCTTGGCTCGCGTCTGGGCCGTGAATTGCTTGATGTATGCAGGGGATCGAAAGAGGCCACCGATTGTCTGGCAAGCCCGGACAGGGGCTGGTCCCATTTGTGTCTCAGTTCGTCCATCATCGGCTGACGCGAACTCCCCTGGCGGCACTCGGGAGAAAACGAGCCTCCGGTCGCCGGCATGCAATCGGCGAGATCCTCCCAGGAAGCTGTCCAGTCAAAAAAGCTAGCTTCCCATACTCGCTGTGCGGCCGATTCATCGACAGATTCGGCAGGCGAGGCAAATGGCTCCGTTGCCAGGGACATTCGTAGAAGGAACGCGCCGATGAGCACAATGGATATCCAGATCGATCGGTCGTCATCACCAGTCAGTCTTCATCCGCTTCGCCGACGGGCAAGAGTCTTGCTGACCAGCGTGTGCGGTCCCTACGCACAGGACGATGAGCACGGCAGCCGCGCGCTCAATCCCATGGAGCTCTATCACAATCAGGTGACGCGCGTGCAGGGCCCGTTTTCGTTGCGCATGTTCCATCGCAGTTGGGGGTTGATGCTGATTCAAGCCAACCTGTCGGCCCCCTGCACGGTCCTCGACTTTCCGACCTGGGAGCGCTTCGAGGAAGAAATTCGCGAGGACGACTATGACATCGTGGGCATCAGCAGCATCATTTTGAATCAGCACAAGGTCAGGACCATGTGCGAAATGGTGCGTCGCTACTTGCCGCGCGCAACCATTGTCATCGGAGGACACATCGCCAACGTTCCGGACCTGGAGCAACGGATCGACGCCGATCACATTGTCCGCGGTGATGGCGTGGCGTGGTTTCAGCAGTTCCTGGACGACAACGTGGGCGAGCCGTTGCGCCACCCGTTGATCGTATCGGGCTTTGGCGCTCGCTGCATGGGAATGAACGTGGGCGGTAAGCTTGAGGACACCGCGGCCACCCTGATTCCTTCGGTCGGCTGTCCGCTCGGGTGCAACTTTTGCTCGACCTCGGCCATGTTCGGCGGCAAAGGCAAGTTCGTGGACTTTTTCGAATCGGGCGACGAGCTTTTCGACATCATGCACCAGATGTCGACTGCCCTGAAAGTGCGATCGTTTTTCGTGATGGATGAGAATTTCCTGCTCCATCGCCGCCGCGCCCTCCGCCTGCTGGAATTGATGGAGCGCCACCGCCAGCCCTGGTCGTTGTACGTGTTCAGTTCCGCCAATGCCTTGAAGCGCTACAGCATGGAGGAGCTGGTGGCGATTGGCATTTCGTGGGTATGGATGGGGCTGGAAGGCGAAGAGAGCTCGTACAAGAAACTCAACGGCGTTGATACCCTCCAACTGGTTCGTGAGCTGCAAAGTCACGGTATCCGGGTGCTGGGCTCGAGCATCATCGGTCTGGAAGGCCATAGCCTGGAGAACATCGACCGCGTGATCGCGCACTCCGCGCAGCACCGGACGGATTTTCACCAGTTCATGCTGTACACGCCAATCCCCGGCACTGCCTTGCACGCCGAGCTTTCAGCGGCGGGTCTCATCCGGCCCGACACCGAGTGTGACCCGGCCGACGTGCACGGTCAATCCGTGTTCAACTACCGCCATCGGTCGCTCCCTCCGGGAAGCGAGGCCGAGTTGATGGTGCGGGCGTTTACTCGCGATTTCGAAGAGAACGGACCGAGCGTCGTGCGGATCGCCGAAACGACGCTGGCGGGCTGGCGTCGCTACCGAAATCATCCCGACGCGCGAGTTCGCGATCGATTTGCCTGGGAAGCGCGGCCACTGTCGAGGGAGTACGTGGCGCTGGTGGCCGCCGCCAGGCTCTACCTTCGCGATCGGTCGGCGATTCGCGTCAAGCTGGACCGACTGCTTGGCGAACTGATAAGCGAGTTTGGCTGGACGGCCCGAGTAGCAGCAGCCTTAGGCGGACGTTTGCTCCACTGGACAGCGCGGCGCGAGGCTGCTCGGCTGGCACGCGGCTGGACCTATGAGCCGACCACGTTTTACGAGGTGAACGAGGCGGCAGCCGCACAGACGCGGCGTCATCGCGCCGACTTGTGCCGTAGCGTTCGATGCGCCACTTCGGGCGCATGTCAGAGGCGCCGATCCTTGAACCGGCAGAAGTGACCTCTGAAGTGGACGGGTAGGGGCTTTCAGGGGCAGCCCGAGGTGTGTCGGACCGAGGCCCGCAAGCGAAATGGGGCCACCCATTGTCTAGCAAACCGGGAGGGTAGCTGCCCCAACTTGTGCGCCACTTGTGTCCCTATCGCTGCACCGTACGTTCGCCAATGGCCCGAGCGGATCGATCTCCGGCGATCGATCGAAGGGATGCTCAGAAAACTCGACCAGCACCCGTAGCGATCCGTCGTTGCGGTGGGACCCGGGACACGGATAAGCCGGAATCGTGTAAAATACAATGGACATACACGACGCTACGGAGGCACTGAGTACGCCAGAACAAGGGTCAGCAGATGGAGACGGCAGTTGTGGGCAAGGTGATCGTCACGGCCAGGATCGAGAACCTCGAAGATCTGTTCGATGCCGAAAAGGGGCTGATTTCTCAAGAAGCCGTGCGAAGCGTCGAGGTTCATGACGCCCTGGTCGACACGGGCGCGACAAGTCTACTGATTCCGAGGTCGATGGTTGTCGCACTCGGGCTTCGTCCGCTTCGCACCCGTCAGGCGCGCGGGCTGGGCGGGACGCTCCAGATGCCAATGTATCGGGCCGTGCGGCTGACGATTCAGGGACGCGACTGTGCCATCGATGTCGGTGAAATCGGCGACGAGTTCCCGGTGCTGATCGGTCAGATCCCTCTGGAGCTGCTCGACTGGGTCGTCGATGCCAAAGGCCAACGATTGATCGGCAACCCGGAGCATGGCGGCGAACATGTCATGGAAGTGTATTGAAAAAGGAAGCGATCAAGGTTATCCAGCTCGTCGAGGAGGAAGCCACGAGCAGGAAGCGAACAGGGCCTCCCATATCTTTGAAGCACCTCGCGGGCCTTTTGCTTCTCCGAATTCGCCACGCAGGACTGTCGGGCAAATGCATCCGGATAACCGATGAGCCTATCACTTAGGTCTCGGTCCGGCGTTGCGACGAGGCCCCCGGCGCCGTATCACGGAGCTACCGTATCGCCCACCGGAACACGAACCCGGAGCCGACTATGAACACCTGCAACGCACTGATCGCCGCTATGACCCTGGCCCTCGCGACGGCCTGCCTGGCCGACGATGGGCCCGCGACCTCGCCCGACCGCGACCTCCCGCAGTACATCACCCGGCTAACTCTCTTCGGGGAGCGTGCCGACTTTTCGCACGATGGCAAGCGGGTGCTTTTCCTGGAGAAGACCTTCGGAGATGTCTACGAGATCGAGCTGGCGACGAAGCAGCCTCGCCTGCTGACGGGACACTACCCGCACCACGGCTACACGCGTGCCCTCTACCTGGCGAATGGCGACGTCCTGCTCTCCGGTCCGGAGCGGCTCGACCCTGAGCACCCCGCGGACGCCCGGGTCCAGTGCCAGCTCTCCGTCCTCGACAAGGGAGGGGCAAGTCCTCCGGTCGCGCTTGGGACCAAGTGCTCCGAGGGGCCAGCGGTTTCGCGCAAGCGGCTGCACATCGCCTGGACCCACGTCGCGGCCCAGTACCCTGAAGAGATGGCCGCGGGAAGCTCTCGCATCTACGAGGCCGACGTGGTGTACGAGGGCGGCACGCCGAAGTTGGCGAAGAGACGGCTTGTCCTCGACAGTCGCGATCTGCCGTTTCGCTGCACGCTGGAGACGCAGAACTTTCGACCGCCGGCCGAGCGCGAGCTGACCTTCAGCGCCTATGGCCACCAAGGGACCGACGTCTGCGGTGTCGATCTCGAGACAAAGCGGATTACGAACTACTCCGACGCGCCCGGCCAGTACGACGAGCCGGAGGGCATCTTTGCAGACGGCCGCTGGACCCTGGTCGAATGCGACCGCGAGGGCATGAGCGGCCAGGGGGCGGGGCACGTCGACATCTGGAAGCTCTCGCTCGACGGCAAGAAGACCTGGGAGCGACTGACCTACTTCAACAAGTACCCGGGCTACAAGGCGTCTAATCCCGTGGTCAGTGACGACGGCAGGCTCATGGCATTCCAGATGGCGAGATCGCGTGACCCGGCGGGCGTCGGCTATGGCATTTTCCTCTACGACTTCCGAAAGGCTGCGGGACGTCGCTGAGCGGGCCCGTCTCTGCTCGCGGCTAGACCGCGGCCATCGGCCCCCGCTGGCAACTTCGAGATCCGAGGCTGCGATTCGATGGTTTTCCTCACGATCCTCGGGTTCCGAACTTTGTTACTCACAGATTCCTCGGCAGAGCCGGAAGGAGATCGGGTCGAGGTGAGGTGAGTTGTGGGTCTTTTCCGTGGAGGTCGAGCGCTCTGAATCGCGTCTTGCCGGGTCAGGCGGTGAAGAAGCGGCACAGTTTTCCGGACATGCGACCGGGAAGGAATTTGCGAGGCTGCGCGATTGGCGGCGGATTGCTCGCCGAAAATCTGAAGGATCGTTGAAATCGCTGGAGCTGAAACGATCAACCGAATTATATTCAGTCTGCGAACTTTCGCTTCTTGATCGTCTTCTCCGTGAACTCGGCGAGAGCCAGAGAAAGCAGCAATGACGGCCGAACACCTTCGCTTGGACGAGGCTCGCGACAAGGCTGTGCCCTGGAAGATGTGGGGGCCATACCTCAGTGATAGACAGTGGGGCACGGTACGAGAGGACTACAGCGATACCGGCGACGCCTGGAACTACTTCACCCACGACCAGGCTCGTTCCCGCGCCTATCGCTGGGGGGAAGACGGGATCGCCGGCATCTCCGATCACAAGCAACGGCTCTGCTTCGCCCTGGTTCTCTGGAACGGCAAAGATGCGATCCTCAAGGAGCGACTCTTCGGGTTGACCAACAGCGAAGGCAATCATGGCGAAGACGTCAAGGAATACTACTATTACCTCGACAGCACGCCGACACACTCGTACATGAGGTTTCTGTACAAGTACCCCCAGGCAGCATTCCCCTATGACGATCTGGTCGAGACGAACCGACAGCGGGGCAGACAGGACCACGAATACGAGCTCATCGATACCGGTGTCTTCGATCACGATCGCTACTTTGACGTTTTCGTCGAGTATGCCAAGGCATCACCTCGGGACGTCCTGATCCGGATCACCATCCACAACCGCGGCCCCGAAGCCGCCCGGCTTCACGTCCTGCCGACTCTCTGGTTTCGTAATTTCTGGTCCTGGTCGCCGGAAAGCGAGCGGCCGTTGCTCCATCAACTCGAGACACGCGCGAGCTGCCCGGTCATCGCCTCAAAGCATGCCGAGTTGGGGAAGCTCTACCTTTATTGCGACCGAGATATCCCGCTTCTCTTCACCGAGAACGAGACCAACAGCGAGCGACTCTTCGGCGTTCCCAACCGGACGCGGTACGTCAAGGATGGGTTCAACGACTTTGTCGTGCGCGTCAGGCAAGACGCTGTGAATCCCGAGAGCCGGGGCACGAAAGCCTCGGCCCACTATCAGCTCGAAGTCCAACCCGGCGGCGTTGAGGTCGTCAATCTACGACTGACGGAGGCCGAGCCTGAGGATGTCCTGCGAGTCTACGGCCCGCACGGTTTCCTCGGAGCCCCGTTTGAAGAGATGTTCCAGACTCGCAAAAGCGAGGCTGACGAGTTTTACGCGGCCATCACTCCACCCACGCTCGACGGCGATGCGGCCAGCGTGATGCGTCAGGCGCTGGCGGGTATGCTCTGGTCCAAGCAGTACTACTTCTACGATGTTGACAGGTGGCTCGAGGAACGCGGCTGCGACCCGTTCAAACCAAGACGCAAAACCGCGCCACGCAATGACCATTGGCACCACATGTTCAATGGCGACCTGATCTCCATGCCGGACAAGTGGGAATATCCCTGGTACGCGGCCTGGGATCTCGCCTTTCACGTCCTCGCGCTGACCCTGGTCGACCTGGATTTCGGCAAGCAGCAGCTCCGGCTGATGCTGCGGGAACATTACATGCACCCCAACGGGCAGATTCCGGCTTATGAATGGAATTTCTGCGACGTCAACCCGCCGGTCCATGCCTGGGCTACCATCTTCACCTACCGTCTCGAGAAGGCAGAGTCTGGCAAGGGAGATATCGAGTGGCTCAAGAGCACGTTCCAGAAGCTGCTTTTGAACTTCACCTGGTGGGTGAACCGCAAGGATCGCTGGGGGCGGAACGTCTTCGAAGGTGGATTTCTGGGCCTGGACAACATCGGGGTCTTCGACCGCAGTGCGCCACTGCCGACTGGCGGCCATCTCGAGCAGGCTGACGGCACCGCCTGGATGGCGCTCTACTGCCAGAACATGCTGGAGATTGCCGTCGAGCTGGCGCTGAGCGACCGGGGCTATGAAGAGATGGCGCTCAAGTTCGGCCAGCACTTTCTCTGGATCGCCTCGGCGATCGCCCATGCAGGCGACGACACCGGAATGTGGGACGAGGAGGACGGCTTCTTCTACGATGTCCTCCGGCTGCCCAGCGGGGAAGCTCAGCGCCTCACGGTGAGGTCCATGGTCGGGCTGCTTCCCTTCTGCGCGGCGACTTCATTCGACGGCGAGCTCTTGACCCGATGTCCCGAGCTCCGGGAACGGTTCGAGAAGTTTCTGGCGGCACGGCCCGAGCTGCACGCGACCATTCACGACCCGACCAGGACCGGGATCTTGGGACGGGACCTGGCCTCTGTACTGGACGAGACCAGGCTCCGCCGCGTGCTGGCGAAGATGCTCGACGAGGACGAGTTCTTGAGCCCGTTTGGCATTCGTTCGCTGTCGCGGTATCACGAGAGTCATCCATACGTCGTCCATGCCGGCGGCCAGGAATACCGCGTGACTTACCTGCCGGGCGAGTCTGACAGCGGGATGTTCGGCGGCAACTCGAACTGGCGCGGGCCCATCTGGATGCCGGTCAACGTGCTGATCATACGGGCCTTGCTGCACTACTATTTCTACTTTGGCAACGACTTCAAGGTGGAATGCCCCACGGGCTCCGGCAAGCTCATGACGCTGTTTCAGATCGCCGAGGAGATTGCCCGGCGGTTGTCGAGCATCTTCATGAAGAACGGCGACGGCCGCCGCGCGGTCTTCGGCGGAGCCCGGAAGTTCCAGGAAGATCCCCACTGGCGAGATCACCTCTTGTTCTACGAGTACTTCCACGGCGACAACGGAGCGGGCCTGGGTGCCAGCCATCAGACGGGATGGACGGGAGTCATCGCCCGGATGATGCATCTGTTCGCGGCACTCACGCCTGAGCAGGCGCTGACTGGCGGGAAGCGCGCATCTTTGGCCTACCCCGCCCCCACGGTGCCTGCGGGTTCGACCGTTGCGTGATCGTGTGTGTCGTCGAGCCAGGCTCACCCGGGACTGAAGACGAAGACATCGGAATACGGACTGAGCGTGGCATGGCCAAGTGTGTAGGCGAACGAGCCGCCGACCTCGGAAATCTAGCTGGCATCCAGGTTCGAGAAAATCACAATATATATAGGTATTAGGATATACTATCTGTGAACCGTCGTGCGTAGACGACCGACGGGCCAGCCGGTGCATCGCCTGCCTTTTTCGCCTCTTTTCGCTTCTCGGCTCAGGGAAGACGCAGGGGCGAACGATCTCCGGCGCAGTCCTTCGGGAGCCTGTCGACCAGGCCCTGGATCCTGCCATCGGGCTCGCGTGCGGCCTCCTTGAGCCGATGGAGATCCCGTCGCAGCTCGGCGCGGTTCGGCTCCTCGGCGATCGCGACGGTCAGGAAGAGGATCGCCTCGAAGCGTTGGCCCAGCCGTTCCGCCAGGCGAGCCATCTCTTCGGCATCGCGAGCTGGCTGATTGCGGTGATAGAGCGCGCGATACCGCTTTTGGTCGCGTTCGATCTCCTCCCTCTGGCGTCGCCGCGAGGCGGCCGTCTCCGCCGCCGGCTCCAGCGTTTCGAGACGCTCCAGCGCCTCGAGATCTTCGGGCGCATCCGCGGCGAGGTCGGCCAGCTCGCGCCGCTCGCGATCGGAATCCCCGCACTTCGAGGCCAGCAGGGCTGCCAGGTGGTGGACTTCCGCGGGGGTGGTCAGATCGGGGGGCAGATGCCCCAGGGCGGCTCGCGCCTCGGCGAGCCGGTCCGTCTGCAACGACCACACCAGTCTCGCCCGCCAGACGGCCGCATCGTCGGGGCGCAGCCGGAGACAGTCGTCGAGCAAACGCCCTGCATCATCGTACTGGCCGGACCGGGTTGCCAGGTTCGCTCGAGCCAGCCAGATCCGGTCGTCGTCGGGGGCCAGCCGGCTGAGGCGGTCGAGGTAATCGCGGAGAGGCTCCGACGGCGGGACGTCCCATCGCAACTCCATGTGGAGTCGCGCCAGGTTGACGGCCTGCTCGGGCTCTCCTTCACCGATCGCATCGAGGCTCTGCCATCGCGACTCGACCAGTCGCCGAGCCTCCTCCGCCCGGCCTTCCTGGATGAGGATCGGAATCAGGCTCAGGCGGATCGCCGACGCCGATGCCTCCGCGCCGAAGTCGGCGGCGGCGGCGAGCTCGATGAGATTCTCGGCGGCGGCGAACCGCCCCTGCTCGATGAGCAGGTCCATCCGGCCCGCGACCGCCCGCCCGAGGAATGGCGAGTTCGGAGGGATGGCGGCCCAGGCCGTGTCCGCTTCCCGGAGCCTCCCGCTGGCTTTCTCGCAGACGCCCAGCAAGTACCTGTCCCGGTCCGAGCCGGGGCTCCGTTCGAGGCGGGCCGACAACTGGCGCGCCGCCGTGGCGTACCGGCCGTGCCGCATGGCGTCGTCGATCGCCGCCATGGCGCTCCGGTTTCGACGCACGTCCCACCATCGCCAGCCGCACCAGCCCAGTCCCCCGATGACGATCACAGACACGATGACCGCCGACCATCGACCCGCCTGCCGCCGCATCAGCCGTCCCTCTCGTGCCGGTCGTTCGCTTGATCGGGCTTCGGACCCGCTGGTATGATGAAACTTGATCAGGCCGCAGGATCGATCCGACACGGTCCTGGGCGATCCTCGACCTCACCAGGTCCCCGATTCGCGAAGCCCGTCCCCGATGACCTTCCCTTCATTATTATCGCGCATGGCGATCTCGGGCGAGCCGGGAGCTGCGGATCGCCCCGCGAACCGGCCCGGTCCGTTCGCGATTCTGGGTCTGTCGGCGTGGTGTGGGACGGTCGCGGGCCTGCTCGAGGTCGTGACGGTGGTCGTGCACAAGCGGTTCTTCGACACCAACCGCCTGCTGAGCATGAGCCGCGACTTCCTCTGGCTGATCCCGCTGACCGACCTTCTAATCTTCCTGATCGTCGGATCGATCGGAGCCCTGGTGGTGATCCTCCGGCCCACGGGCGGTAGCCGCGCGGTCGTGTGGGCGCTGCGGCGCTGACCCTGCTGCCCGTACTCCTCGTGGGCGTGCCACAAGTTTACGGCCCGGCCTGGCTCCTCGTCGCGCTGGGCCTCTCGGTCCACCTGGTTTCCGTCCTGGAGCGGCATGGGGCCGCGTTCCGCCGCGTGGTTCTGCTGAGCGCCCCGGCCCTCGCCCTGGCGGTGGCGGCCCTCGGGGTCGCGCCCTGGGCGGCCGACCGGTCCAAGCTGGGGCACGAGCGAGGGCGGCCGATTCCTGCCGAGGCCCCGAACATCCTCCTGGTCGTGATGGACACCGTCGCCGCCGATCACCTCCACCTTTACGGCTACTCGAGGCCGACCAGCCCCGCGCTCGAGGAGCTGGCCGGGCGTGGCAGCCGGTTCGACGCCGCACAGCCGGCTTCCTCATGGACCCTCGCCTCGCACGCCAGCATGTTCACCGGGCGGTGGCCTCACGAGCTGTCGGTCGGCTGGCGAACCCCGCTCGACGACGCCGCGCCGACAGTGGCCGAATGCCTCCGCGACCGCGGCTACGCCACGGCGGGCTTCATCGCCAACACATCGTACTGCGACGCCGGGTCGGGGCTGGGCCGCGGCTTCACTGTCTATCGCGACTACATCTTCCGGGGCCTCTCGCCGTTCCGGTGGGCGGCAATGATCCAGAGATCCCTCGCTGGCTTACAATCGATCGGTGACACGCTTGGCGACGCTCTCGACCTCCCCTCGTTGAAAACGGGAATGCGACACCTCCGGGAGCAGTTCGAGAGCGACCGCAAGGAAGCCTCGGAGGTCAACCGGCAGTTCCTCGACTGGTTGTCGCAGCGCCCGCAGCCGGAGCGTCCGTACTTCGCCTTCCTCAACTATCTCGACGCGCACAGCCCCTACCTGCTCCCGCCGGGGCGGATCCGACGCTTCGGGACGAAACCGATCGAGGATCGCCAGTCCTGGCTCATCGGCGACTGGTGGACCTTGGACAAGAGCCAGGTCTCGTCGCAGGAACTGGCGTTCGTCCTCGACGCGTATGACGATTGCGTCGCGTCAATCGACGATCAGGTCGGCAGGCTCTTCGACGAGCTCGAGCGCCGCGGGGCCCTGGACCGGACCTGGGTGATCCTCGTCTCAGACCATGGCGAGAGCTTCGGAGAACATGAAGGGGTGTACGTCCACGGGTCGAGCCTGTACCGGACCGAGCTGCACGTCCCGCTCGTGGTCATCCCTCCACCGGGGATCCGGATCAAGCCGGTCGTAGCGGAGACTGCCAGCCTGCGCGACATGGCCTCGACGATCGTCGACATCGCGGGGTGGGGCGCCGTGTCCGCCTTCCCGGGCGAATCGCTGGCCCGGCTGTGGCAACCGTCGTCGGACTCTCGCGGTGCGGAGGGACGCAGTGGAAGAGCGATGGCGGAGCTGATCCCGAATGAGACGCTCATCCCCGGCGCTGCGGGACCGCCTCGACGGCCCTCGCCGCTGGCGTCGCTGACGGAAAACGGCTGGAGCTACATTCGCCGTGAGGGCGACGTGCATGAGGAGCTCTATCACGTGCAAGCGGACCCGGGGGAAAAGGACAACGTCGCCGCCTCCGCCGGCTCTCGTCCCCGTCTCCAGCGGATGCGCGACACGCTCTCGCGGCTGACACTCGGCCCCTTGACGCTCGACCGATTCAACCCCTGATCCTGGTTTCCACGAACGGGTTTCCGGATCTCCAGAGGGGCCACGTTCGTGCGCATCAACAGCGGGTTCCAGTGAGCCACCAGCGCGGCGGGTAAATTGTGCCCAACGCTTGTCCCGTGTTCCAGCACGCATCCTTGAGGGATCGGCATCCGTTTTGCAGCCTACCGCCGAAGCTGCACCGTTTGCCAACCTCATTCGCCCGACATCCGGGGAAGAAAAGCCTCGTATGATGTCGGTGAACACACAGTCGAACTAGTGTCTTTCTCTTGAGGGCTTGATTCTGGTATATTCTCTGGCACTCCCACCTGGGGATTTTTGGCTCGGCGGGATTCCGCCTGACGCTTTTATGTATTACGGGCTGACCTCGGCGGCGTTCCCACCTGTTGTATGCGCCTCGCCCATTCTGGAGAAGATCTGATGACCCGAAAGATGTTCCGTTGTGCCATGGTTGGCATGATCGGCTGCGCGTTGATCGCACCACTTGGCGGCTGCGATAGTGCTGGCACCCAGGAGAAGGCTACGGTCGACATAACGACTCCGCTCAAATCACCATCCGCACCCACGACCCATAGGGTCGAGACCAAGCCCGGGGCCAAAGGCGCCAGGAAATGAGGGTAAGGTGAGCCAGTTGTCCCCACGATCGGCACGCTCTCCCTCTCTTCCTGATCGATGGCTTCATTATTTTTACACTCGCCGACGCTGGCCTACCTCGCAATGTCTCGACCTGCTGACAAACTCCTCGCTGTTCCTCTCCCATTATTTGAGTTCATTACTCACACCTTCATGACCTCCAAGGGTACATCCATGCAAAAACCTCTGTGTGTTTCGCGCTCATCCGCTCGGGGCTTCACGCTCATCGAGCTACTCGTCGTGATCGCAATCATTGCGGTTCTCATCTCGTTGCTGCTGCCGGCCGTCCAATCCGCCCGGGAGGCGGCTCGCCGAGCGCAGTGCACCAATAACATGAAGCAGGTCGGGCTTGCCGTCGCCAACTACGAGAGCGCCAACGGCGCCTTCCCCATGGCGATGAATCAGGGTCCAGCGATCGGTTACGGCGGGTACACCGGCACATGGTACGCCGGTAGTACCGCGTTCGTCGCGCTCCTGCCCCAGTTTCGAACAAACCGCGCTGGCCAACGCCTACAATTACAGCATCGCGAGCTACGATCTGGGCAATCGCACGATCCTCGCTACCGGGATCGCCACGCTCTGGTGCCCGAGCGATCCCACGATTTCCCAGGGCGGTCCAGCCTCGTCCCAGTCGAACTTCGGGACGTACATTTCGTCGACCCAGACAGTGTACCGGAACAGCTACGGCGCCAGCATGGGCATCTGGTTGGATCAGGCCTGGACGACGCCCAATCCTTTCAACGGCTCGTCAGCCGTGACCGCCGCCCAGCAGAATGGGAACGGCGTATTCGGCTATCAAATGTCGAACAAGATCTCGAGCATCACCGACGGCACGAGCAACACCATCGCCCTTGGCGAGATCGCTAACGGCATGCTTCCCACGGCCTTCGGCCAGACGGGTTATAACATCTGGGCTTTCTCGGGCTTCAACGTCGGCGAATCCGGCGTCGTCGCTAGCATGTACGGGGTCAATCCCTGGAAGAAATTCGGGCTGGTCACCAGTCCCGGCGGAATCCCCCAGCAGTATTACATCTGCTACTATGATTGCGGTGGCAACGGGTGTGGTTCGGTCTGGGCGATCAACTGCTCGGTCGGCAGCTTCCATCCGGGCGGCGCGAACGTCGGGATGGCCGACGGTTCGGTCCGCTTCATCAAGGAGACCATTGCAAGCTTTGGAGTCAATGCAGTTCCCGCGAACAACTACGCGACGTCCGGCCCGGGACCCTACTTGAGCGGATGTAACACCTACGGCATGTTCTCGGGAGGAATGCCGATCTTCAACGCCCTCTCGACGCGAAACGGCGGTGAAGTGATCAGCTCCGACCAGTATTGATCGACCAACGGACCCGTGGTGAGGGCTGCCGTCGGATGATGTCCCAGGTTCACAAGATCGGTGGCGGCTCCTGGCGCTCGATGACGCGTTACCACGGGTTATCGAATCCCTCGCTCAGGAGCCCCCACCGAGGACCAGATCCGATCAGATCGTTCCGCCTCGCCCACCCGGCTCACCGGGCTTCAGCGGACACGAGGCGGTCGACCTGCGAAGGGTCGCCGACTGGCGCGGGCCAGAGTGTCAGGCTGTCCTGAACCGATGTCAAAAACCTCGGAATCGACACGCTGGCGGCCCAGCTCGGCACGCACCATATACCGGCCTGGCGCACTGATCGCCAGCTTGTTGAAGGTCGCCACGCCGTTGACCGTCTTGGCATGCAGCACACTACCGCGATCGAAGTGTCCCCGTGTTCTGGGATCGACGCGGATCAAAGTCAAGCGGACCGTCAGGCCGCTCCATAGGTCGCCAGATCGGTCAAACACCGCGATGCGTAGCGGTGCCAAGAGGCTGCCGGCTGAAGTGCTCACCGGCTGCGACAGAAACTCGATCGTTACCGGCAGCCTGTGCGACGCCGCTGCCCTTAATGTAGACGCCGGGTTTACCGCGACCGCGTCGATCAGGACCGTATCACTGCCTTTGGTTGCCCCCTGGAACATGATGGTGTGCACGCCAGAAGTCACCGTGAAGACCGCCGTCGTGTATCGGGCATAGCTCTTGCCGGTCGGCGTGATGGCGACCGTTCCCACCATCTTGCCATCGATCAGCACGTGCAGCGACTGGTCAGCGCTGTTGCTCTCTGCTTGTACCGCGGAAAAACTGATCTGGTAGCTGCCCGCCGCAAAGTTCACCGGCTGGCTGATGCTGCTGTTACCCGCGATGAAGGCGACCTGGAGCCCCTGTGGTGCCGGCTGATTGTTTTTGGTGTAAGAACTGCCGTTGCCCGCGATGCCGGCGTAAACATGGTCGGTGGGGTTGCCGTCGGTAAACGTCCAGGGTTGGTCTCCCGATGGCTTCAACTGGGGCCCGTGCAGGTAGCCGTCAGTGAGTTCCGCAACTCCCGCCGGTTGCTCGAAGCCAGCGTCGATAATGGGACTGAGCGAAGCATACCCAAACGTATAGGCGAACGAACCGCCGACCTCGGAAATCTGGCTGGCGTCCAGGTTCGAGGAGAGTGTCACCACGGGAACGCCATTCTCGATGGACAGCACGGTGACCGTGACCGTGGTCCCCGGATCGATGCCTGGACCGGTGACTTGAACTTTCGTCAGCGGACCGATCTGGTTCAGGGTGTTGTAGGTGTTCATGTCGAGGCCCTGGATGGTGTTTTTGGGCTGACCTGCTCCAAGAACTGTCCCCGTGCCGACCACCGGGCCAAAGAAGTCGTACGTGACGGGTTTATCCGTGGTGCTCGTGACCGGCGCGGAGAGTGTCACCGTGCCGTTGGTACTGTCCACGGTCAGGACCGTCGTGCCGAGGGGCACGCCGGGGCCGTTGACCAGCGCCCGGGAGTATTATTGCTGAAGTTGGCAGCCGCAATTTCGTTGACCACCATCAGAGGCAGTCCGGCGATGACGCTGGAGCCGACCGGTGGGGCATGAGTGACCGTGCCCTGCACGGGTCCATAATTCGCCGTGTTGGCGAACGGGGACTGGTTCGGCAACCCGCCCAGGCCGCCAACGCTCACATCCAGCTTGGTCGCGCCGCCCGCGCCCACGTCGCCAATGTCATCGTCGAGCGCAAAAGCGTAGGCGGAAAGCCCCAGCTTCTGGTGAATGAACCAGATGAACGGATCCAGGTTATAAACGTTGAAGCTCTGGCCTCCGGCCGGCAGGGCCGGATCGGGATACCACTGCGAAGGGTTGGAGTAGAGCGGGCTGGTAAAATCAGGGACTCCACGCAAGGCCGACTTGATCTGGTTTGTGATGGCGGCCTGGATCGCGGCGTTTTCATTCGGCAGGTAACCCGGCCCGACGTTCCCCCCGATGACGTTACCCAGCAACGGAATCGAAGCATTGGCCGTCCCTGGCTTGACGGTGGGACTCATGGTACTCATCACCACGTACACATTTTGTGCGAATTCCAGGGCGTAGGCCTGCTGGGCGGCATTGAACGTGAGAGTCTTGATCGGCGTCAGGCCCGTAGGGTCGTAGCCGGTGATTGACGCGACGCTCGGGGCCGTAAAATTGAAATGATCGGCCAGGGCTCCTGGTGATGCCTGGCTCAGCGTGATCGTCTTGTTGTCACTGGCAATGGCAGTGATCACGCCGTGTGAGCCGCCTTGCGCATCGGTCACCGCCATTCCGGGCACCAGCCCGAAAGTCGGATCGGTCAGGGCCAGAATGTTCGAGGCGAGGCTGCCCGGAACGTTCGTCGCCGGTGCCGGCTGGACGGTCTTTGCGTAGTAGTTCGCCCAGCTATACCACAGGCTCGCGATCGCCGTGGCGATGGGATCCGTGGTCGGCCTGGCGAAAGTGTACACGTACTGGGATGGGTTGGCTGAACTGATCGGCTGGCTGAGATTCACTCCCACAATCTGGCCGGTGACCGGGTCCGTCAGCATGCTGGTAATCACGGTCCCGGCAGGAATGGCACCGTTTTCACTGGAGGTGACCGCGAATTTCTCATCAGAGAGCGCCGATGCAAGGAGCTGAAGCTTGTACTTGTCGGCATCGGTGGTGTGAGCCAGCACGAGCTGTGTCGTGGTCGGATCGGGAATATTGGGGTCCGTGGCTCCCCCGGCAGGTATCGAGAAAGGGCCCGAGCCGCCATCGGTCAGCGCGTAAAGCGGGAAGTTCACGGTCGAGCCGTCGGCAAAGGTCTGCTGGTCGGCAAACGAAGAAAGATTGCTTCCCGTGCTGAAGGGGCTCTGAAAGAACAGATTCTGACCGGACGGCAGCTTGATGGTGTCGACGCCGGAGGGCGCGTAGTAGCTCGGGTAGCCCGGGCCGCCGAAATACGATCCCAGACTGCTGCTGGAGCCGATAAAACTCTCGAATGCTGCCTGCACCTGATCTATGGTTTGCGACGACCCTACCCAGCCGAACGGAGCCGACTCCGCTGGCTGAGTGTTGGGAATAGGAACTGAATCCGCTTCCATGGCAACCGGTAGAGCGAAGGAATCAACGTAAGAAACGTCATAGTTGACCAGATTGAAGTCGTTGGCACTGATGTAATTCTCGGTCGGTGTGTCGAAACCAATCAGGTAGTTAAACCCCGTTTTCGTGTTGATCGTGGGATTGTAGAACGTGCCCCGAAAACTCATTTCAATGAGCTGGAATGGGGCATCATTGTTGGGGTTCTCGGCCGTCAGGGCGTGATACCACATGACAACGCCGTTGTCGGCACTGGCGCTGGAAGCGAGGTTCGTGACGGTGTAGTCCGTCTGGGTGTAGCGAAGTGATGGAGAGACGGGACTGTTGCTGGTGGTGGTAAATGTAAACTGTTGAACTTCTGATGACGTTGTAATCGAAGTACCCTGCGGCACGTTGAGAGTGATGGAGTCCGGATCAGACCCAACGGTGATGGTCGTGTTGCCGGGAATGCCGGGACCGTTCACGTACATCCCGGTCTTCAAGTCCGTGGGCGGCTTCCAGCTTGCCGTGGAAGGCTCATAGTCGTTGTTGGCGCTATTGTAGGTGAACGAGTTGTATACCGGCGTGAAGGTGAGGGTGCTGCCCGTCACGGTGCCGTAATAGGTCACCTGGGTGCTCTTGTCACGATAGAGGAACGGGTTCCCATTGGCGCCCGTTCCAAACAGGTCGGCGCCATCGGTCGTGATGATGATGCGGCCTGCGTCCCAGAAGACCAGCGGCACATCAATCGTGATGGAGGTCCCGGGCTGCAAACCCGCGTACGTGACGGTTTGACCATTCACCTGCTGGGTGTAGCCAATGTAGCCGCGGTACTCCTGGTTGAGGGGGTCGAACGGATCGAACATCCCCGTTCCGGTATAGTTCGTGGAGGGACTCGGATCACCCGTTATCGCCGTGCGACTGTTGGCATCTTCCAGGAACGGATAAATGGTCTGGGTGCTGTTGTTGGTGATCGTGATCTGCTTGACGAATTGCCCGGTCACTCCGTCGTAGAGCACGCCGCTGACGCCGATGTCGGTCGCGACGGTGTTGCACGGCATCACGATGCCCGACAGCAGGCAGCGGTCTTCCAGAAAAGCGTCGCGAATCCAGCTCTGCAGCACGAGGTCGCGGCGGCGGGCGCGCCTTTGGGAACGGGATCTGTCCTTCAGCGAACTCAGCCAGCCGGTGACCAACATGGCAAACCTCATCACAGGGAAGTTCGTCGAATGATGTGAAGATTCACGCCCGGGGGAAATCGTCCTTGCCGCGGTCACGCAGCACCTTGCAAAGATTCCGTCCGCCAGGCAGCCCTGTGTTTCGGACGGACGCAGCAGGTGGATTCTTCGCTGGGGCGCACAATGGTCCTTGACGGTCCACCCGTTTGCTGCGCGGGTGTGCCAAACACCTTGGGCCTGTCCTGAACCCCGTTTTGCCGTCCTCAATGAACCGATGGCCTCACGTAGCACACATGCGACCGGAGTAATATAGGAAGTGTCGGTAGAATTGGCAAGAAATTTCGGTGCGCCTCCGTCGAGCGCCCAGAACAAGGGCAACGATGTCACTCAAGGTCGGGCTGAACCAGACTCTGTTCAGGTAAGTGGTCCCTCCCGCGCCGGGACTTCACCATGGCGCGATCCCTCCTGAACTGGTCCCCCGATCGCGGGGCTTCACGCCCGCTGCCCACTCGTGGCTGACCGAGCGTTACCACGCCCCCGCGGATGACGTCGCTCAGCCGGTGGGCCGGGCCGCCGCCGGATGGATGAGTTGCTGGCAAGGTTGCTCGTGCGGATCGCCAACCGCGACGACCGCCCGCGGTGGAAGGAATCCTCGTTCTTCAAGAGGTTCGCGCAATGACTTGCAGGCCGCCAGCCGTTTTGCAGTTTCCACCAGGCCGGTTTGCACCAGCCGACGATCTGCTAAGATGCGTTTTGGTCTCATCGCACACTCACCGCAGATTCCTGGTCGATCGGCCAGTGCAAGGAGCCAGAAATGAAACGAACCGCTTGCTTGCTGACGGCACTCGTGCTTGCGACGTGTTCCCTGTCCGGAGGGCCTCTCCGCGGCCAGCAGGAGAAGGGCGCCCTGGACGCGATTCTGGATCGAATCAAAGCGATCCCGGGGCAGTCGGAAAAACCGTTTTCATTGATCGTGCAATTCAAGGTCAAGCGCGACCAGGTTGACGCCGTTCTGGCCGCCGCGAAGACTGCCGTCTTGGCCAGCCGGGCCGAGAAGGGGTGTGTCGCCTACGACCTTCAGCAGAACCTTGAAGATCCCACCGAGCTGTTCGTCCTGGAAACCTGGCACGACGCCAAGTCACTCGAGATTCACGCCGGCACGAGCCATTTCGCTGAGTTTGTCAAGATCCTCGGCGCGGCCGCCGACGAGGCTCCGCAGATGCGACTTACCAGGGCCGTTGTCCCGGCCCCGGATCGCGCAAAATAAGGATCAGTTGGAAGCCGTTTGATCAAGATTTGTCGAGTTGATCCAGTAACCAGCCAATGATTCGGGGCACTTGAGAGAGCTGCAACGGCGGCGAATGTTGACGATGAGGTTCTCCGCGTCGCTGTCGACGCCCGAGATTCACACTGGACATTTGGAGCCAAGCCATGCGTCGTTCATTTTTCTTTCTTGTTCTCGGTCTGCTATTGATCCTCGTCATGGGACAGGCACGGGCGGCCGAACCGCGCCAGGGGAATGCTGCGTCCGCATCGAAAATCCCGATCATTCTTGATACCGATATCGGCGGCGATATCGACGACACCTGGGCTCTCGCGTTACTGCTGAAGTCGCCCGAGTTCGACGTCCGACTGATTGTTTCCGACTCGGGCGACACGGTCTACCGCGCCAGGCTCATCGCAAAGCTGCTCGAAGTGGCCCACCGCACGGACATTCCCGTGGGCGTCGGGATCCGCCAATCGACAGAGGGGGGACCGCAGGCCGCCTGGGTCGCCGATTATGATCTGGCGCGGTTTCCGGGAAAGGTGCACCAGGACGGAGTCGCCGCGATCGTCGACACGATTCTCAAGGCACCAAAACCCGTCACGCTCGTCTGTATCGGTGCCGTGCCGAACATCAAGGCAGCCTTGCAGCGGAACCCGGAGATTGCGGAGCGGGCGCGGTTCGTGGGGATGCACGGCTCGATCCGCCGCGGTTACGGCGATAAACCCAGGCCCGACCCGGAGGCGAACGTTGTTACCGATGTCGCGTCGGCACGCGTCGTGTTCACCGCCGCATGGCCGATGACCATCACTCCGCTTGACACCTGCGGCCTGGTGCGGCTCACGGGCGAGAACTATCGCCAGGTGGCCGACAGTTCCGACCCCCTGGCCCGCGCCGTGATCGAGAACTACCGCATCTGGCGTCTGGCGAACGACCCCAAGGCCAAAGGCGCGGCCACGTCCTCCACCACGCTCTTCGATACCGTGGCCATCCAGCTTGCACGGTCCGAAGAGTGGTTGCGCATGGAAAACCTGCCCATCGTCATCAGCGATGACGGTTACACGCGCATCGACCCGCGCGGCAAGCGCGTGGCCTGCGCGATGTCGTGGAGCGACCAGGCGGCGTTCGAGCACTTCCTGGCCGACCGACTCATCGGCGGGCGGTGAAAGCAAGTCGACTGGTAGTGCCTGCTTCACCAGTCTTGTCGGGGACTCAGCAATGAAACTAGACGTGTTTTGCCTCCGCGTACACGTCGGTGCATGAGGCAGTGAACTTGCCCAAACCGGGGAGCGGCCTAGTCAAAACGGGTCGGGGCCAGTACATTTCTTTAGGGCTCTGCAGGGCCGGCGGTCGGGTGAAAAGACCGCGAATGGAGGAAAGACGTCGCCGCTACGGACGGATCACCGAGGCAAAGCTGGCGACGAATCGCAGGGATGTGGGCGCAACCGTCGAGGCGGCGTTCCCTCAAGAAAAGCTGAGTCCGCCCAACGTGGTCAGGCTCTTCTCCTGAAATACCCTCAATCGCGTGCCCGTACCCGTTCCGGAGGGTTGCCTTCCGGGGATGAATAGAGTCAACACCTGGAATCCACTGGACACTTGAAAAGACTCGAGGAGAGACGCAAACCGCCATGTTGCTCAAAGCCACGGATATTCGCAGGGGAATGGTCATCACCATGGATGGGGTGAACTATGTCGTCGTCGACTTCGCTCACCACACGCCTGGTAATCTCCGGGCCATGGTTCAGACCAAGCTCCGGAACATGAACAACGGCGCGCTGATTGACAAGAGATTGCGCTCAGTCGACCAGATCGAAGTCCCTTACGTCGAGACCAAGGAGTACGAGTATCTCTACTCCGCCGGCGGCGAACACGTGTTCATGGACACCGAGACCTACGACCAGTTGCACTTCGATCAGGACATCATCGGTACGGCGATGCAATTTTTGCTGCCCAATACGAAGGTCATGGTCAAGTATATCAGCGACAAGCCGGTCTCGATCGAAATACCCGACTCGGTCGAGCTGACCGTGAGCGACACGCCACCCGCGCTCGCGGGCGCCACGGCCACCAACCAGTACAAGGAAGCGACCTTGGAGACCGGTCTGAAAGTGCAGGTTCCGCCGTTCGTCAAGCCCGGCGAGAAGATCCGGATCGACACGCGAACCGCGGAGTACCTGGAACGGGTGAAGTGAACGCCAGCGAGGTTGATTCGTGGATAGCTTGACGGGCCTGCTGACAGAGCTGGTGTCGATCGCGAGTGTCAACCCGATGGGTCGCGCGCTGAGCGGGCCGGAGGTCCTCGAGACCCGGCTCACCGACTTCCTGGAAGACTGGTTCAAGAAAAACGGGATCGACGGCCGACGTCAGCCGGTCGCCCCTGGCCGCGACAACCTCTATGCCGGGTTTGAATCTCCCGGCTCTCTCCGCACGCTGCTCTTCGACGTCCACCAGGACACGGTTCCGACCGATGGCATGACCATCGACCCGTTCCGTCCCTGGGTCGAGAACGGACGGATGTGGGGCAGGGGAGCGTGCGACATCAAAGGCGGAATGGCGGCCATGCTCATGGCGCTCAAGCGACTTTGCCGGGAGCGCCCGGCCGGGGCCGCCTCGGTAGTGCTGGCGTGTACGGTCGATGAGGAATTTACTCATACGGGAGCGTCGCAACTGGCCCGGACGGCTCATGGCGCCCATCTGGCCGTGGTCGCCGAGCCGACGCTTCTGGACCTGGTTCACTGCCATAAGGGAGCCATGCGCTGCAAGATCCGGACTCGGGGCGTGGCCTGCCATAGCTCGACACCGGAGCGGGGAGTCAACGCCATCTACCGGATGAGCGGGGTGCTGGACGCCCTGGCCGAATACGCGCGAATCCTCTCGGCCGCGTCCCCGGACCCGATCGTCGGTCCACCCTCTCTCTCCGTGGGAAGGATCGAGGGCGGGCAAAGCGTCAACATCGTTCCCGACTGGTGCGAGATCGAGATCGACCGGCGGCTGATCCCGGGCGAGCAGCCCGAGCAGTCGGCCGCGGCACTCCGAAGGTTTCTCGGCGATCGGCTGGGAGACGTCAAAGACCTGGAATTCGATCCGCCCTGGGTCAGCCTCCCCGCGCTGGAGCCGCGGCTGGAGCAATGGGTCGAGCCTCTCAAAGAGGCAGTCCGGCGCGGGGCTGGACACGAACCTCAGGTCGTCGGCGTCCCCTATGGCACCGACGCCGGCCCACTCAGCGCCAGCGGTCTGCCGTGCGTGGTCTTCGGTCCGGGTGACATCGCGCAGGCGCACACCAAGGACGAATGGGTCGACATCGATCAGGTTCACCGGGCCGCGGAAGCCTATTATCAGATGGCACTGTTGCTCGGCTAGCTGTAAGAGAGGCGAGCGCACGAAATCGCCCCGGCATCCATCCGTGGGGAGGGAAAGAGCCGGGGCGATTCCTCGGGAGCACTCAGACGACGACTCAGTGGTTGTGGTTCAGAAGACGTCAAGGATGAAATGGTGGCCCTCGTAGAACTTCTTCTTGTTCCATTCATGCCAGCCGTTCGGGTGCCGGAAGAAGCCCATGACCCGGTAACCGCCGTAGAAATTTCGGTAGTAGGGCCCTTGAATCTGGGGAACGATCCGCTGTTCCCGGGGATAGGTATACCAGCCGTCATAGAGCCCGTTGTACTGGAACCCGTTGCCCGGGACTTGCGGGGGCACATACGGCCAGTGCAAGTAGTCGTTCCAGTCCTGAGCCTGCGCCGAGTTGACCCCGCCAAAGCCCATAAGAGCCGCGACGAGGGTGAGCGCCTTGATCCATGAGCCTCGCGACACGTTCCACCTCCATGTAGGGAAGCCGTTCCCAAAACAAGGCTAGCATGCCACACGATTTCCCCGGATGCGGGGGATTCAAAAAAAATAATTACGTCGAAGGATCGGTTATGCCTGACGCTCGGATTCGCCCAGAACTGCACGCTCTATTGCCGGGGAAATCAGGTTCGGTCGTCGGCGTCTTGCCGGTTGCACTTACCGCGGCAATGATCGCGATCAGCGCGGCGGCTGGCGCCGAGGACCGTGCGCGCCCCCAGCCCGAGCTCGAGCGGCTGAAGGCCACCGTGGCAAAGCTGGCCTCGCAAGATATGGAAGGTCGACAGGGCGAGGGGGCCCGTAAGGCCGCGTCGTTTCTGATCGACGAGTTTCGCCGGCTCAAGCTCGAGCCGCTTTTCCAGGGCCAGTTCATTCAAGAAGTTCCGGCCGCCAACGAGCCCGGTCGAATCCAGGGCGCAACGTCGGGGCCATTCTCCGCGGGGCCGATCCCGTTCTCAAGAACGAGTGGGTCATCGTCTCGGCGCATTACGATCATCTGGGAGTTCGCAACGGAGTTCTCTACCCCGGCGCCGACGACAACGCGTCCGGAGTCGCCATGATGCTCGAAGTGGCCCGCTCGATGAGCACCGCGGCCGATCGCCCGCGACGTAGCCTGATGTTCATTAGCTTCGATCTCGAGGAAATCGGGCTTTTCGGCTCGCGTTATTTCGTGGCCCACACGCCGGTCCCGCTCGAACGGATCGTGCTCTTCATCACGGCCGATATGATCGGCCGGGCCCTGGCGGGTGTCTGTGACAGCCATGTCTTCGTCCTGGGAACCGAGAACGCTCCCGGCCTGCGTCCCTGGATCGACCAGGCCGCGCGCGATCGGCCCCTGACAATAGGCCTGCTCGGATCGGACCTTCTGCTGCTCAACCGCAGCGATTACGGACCGTTCCGGAACAAGCAAGTTCCCTATCTGTTCTTCAGCACGGGCGAGAACCCGTGTTACCATTCGCCCGAAGATCGGCCAGACACTCTCAATTACGGCAAGCTGGCGGCAATCAGCCAGGTGATCCACGATGTAACCAGGACGGCGGCCAGCGCACCGGCCGTGCCTCACTGGTCCAGTAATCCCGATTATCCGATGGACGAGGCGGTTACTCTCCGCGCTGTCATCCGCAAACTGCTCGAGAACCAGAAGTCTCTCGACCTTGGAGCCGCGCAGAGGTTTCTGATGAAGCAAACTCTGCACAATCTGGATGACATGATCGGTCGCGGGGCGATGACGCTCTCGGAACGGACCACGATGATCCAGGCAGCGCGGATCATCCTGTTCATGATTCACTGACACATGCGGGGCGGGCTCATTCTCCAGGAGCCTGGCCACGATCAAACGGGCGGAACCGGCGGGGGAATCGTCCTTCCGGCTGTGCCGGCTGCGGCGGCAAAGGAGGCGGCGCGAACCTGCGCTGGGGACGCCCGATCCCGGGTCCCATGGGGCCTCCGCCCATCCTGCCGGCTCCCGGTCCGGGGACCATTCCAGGTGCGAATCCGCCCGGCCCGATGCGCCGCGGAGGCGGCTGGAACGGTCCGTCGTTCAACCTGCCGTCGAAGCCGTCCATTGGAACAGGGAGGCGCAAGTCGATCGTTTCTTCAGTGTCGGCGGGATCACCGGGGGAGGGTTTCAAGGCCGCGGATTTCTCAGACAGGCGCTGAGCCAGATAGCGTGTCCAGGTACGGCCGGATTCCTCGACCGGAGTCAGCACCGGCCCGGCCGGAGTCTCTTCGATTCGTCGCACCGGGCCACCCTGAACCTTGAGCAGGTAATCGAGAATGGCACTGGACTGCGGGGTCATTTCCCGGGCATGGAGAATCTGGGCTCGCAGGGCCAGCAGCCGGAATCGGGAATCGGCCGAAGCGGCACGACCGGCCATGACGTCGAGGTCGGCCTCAGCCTCCTTGTAGTCGCCGCGGAGATAGTCAATGAAGAGACGGAGTTCGTCCTGGGGCCGGTCCACCGCCTCATCGTTCACGACCGCGCTTGCCTGGTCTGCGCGGGTCATCGAACAAGGTTCGGGCAACCTTGCCGATCCGCCTGAGGCGGATCGCCAGGGGGTTCTGCTCCATGAGTTCACCGGGCGCCGGCAACAGCGAAATCCGCTCGATGGGCTGGCCGTCGAGCGACGGCTGGGGAACCGATTGCAAAACGCTGCAACCGGTGGCGGCCAGGGTCGTGAGCCAATCCTGGCGTGTGTGATGATCCGGAGCGATCAGCGTCACGTTCATCGAGCCCAGGTCGCAAAGGAGGGGCGGAGATGATCCGCCGACCGTGTCGATGCGGACGGCCACGAGTTGCTCATCGGGGTGCAACGCCAGCGAGCCGATCCGCAAGGTCACGTCGAGGGGATGGAATTTCTTCAAGACAGTGCCGGCACGACGAAAGTCGCGGCGAAAGTCACGGATGTCGTTGTAGCCGATCACCGGAATTTGCCCTTCCAGATCGGCCGCGAAGACGCACTGTTCCAGGTCGCGATTGAAACCCATCGAAATGCGCTGCGAGGCGGTTTGCAAAGCGGCGTCGAGGCCGAAAGTCACCATGCCCCTGGCAAGATTCTCGGTGGCAAAAAGCGCTTTTCGGGTCAACGCCTCGCGCGTGGCGTCTCGGTTCGTCTCCTCGTCCACCAGCACCATGGCCGGCATCGTGAACCCGGAATCGACCAGGATCCGGAGTAACTGGAAGTTTTGCGACTGGCCCTGACGCTTCCGCGCCGCAACCAGCACGGACTGGCCTTCCTGGCTCCACACCGCGGGCTCGGACATGTCGCTGATTTCCCCCAGCAAGGTCCGAGCCGCTCCGAAGTCGCGTCCAATCACCTGGAGCGATTGTCGGGACGATCCGTCACCGACATTCTGGACAAATGCCAACCTTGAGCTCTCGGGAGACCACGACGGGAGGCTGGCCTTGATGATGGTCTTGAGAATCCGGCCTTGGTGGGGCAGAACGATCAGGATGGCGGGGATGCGTCCGGGGCGAGGGACTGCGAGGTACTGACCATCCGGGCTCCAGGCGGCTTTCAGCTCGCAAAAGGCCGCGATCTGCTCCCGGTCAAGCGCCACGTCGGGGAGCGTGACGATGACGCGCTGGCGGTCGATGGCCTCCTGGATCACCAGCTCGCAGCGGCCTTGGAGCGGATTTCGGTCCGCTTCGGACAATCGTGGCACAAACCGGCAGAAGAACAAGGTATGACCGTCCGGGCCCCAGGTTGGTGAGGAAAGGGGGAAGGCCGCGTCGGCGATCAGCGTCGAGGTCATCGAGCCGCGCTCGGTGGCCCAGATCCGGTACCGCGTCTGTCCTGACCGCGGCCCCTCCTGCGGGGTAAGGCAAGTGAGCCGTCCCGCGGAGTTGAGCACTCCTGTCTCATAAAACCAGCCCGGTTTGAGGGTGGGGCTGTCTGCCGATTCGACCACCAGGTAAGCCAGCCACTGGCCATCCGGCGACCAGGAAAGTGGGGCATGCAAGCAGGTTGCCGTCAAGCTTGTCGCCACGGCACGGATCAGGCAGAGAAGCGCTGGCTGCATGGTGGTGGCCTTCCCGTAACGTTCAGGGCAGAGCGATGGGCGTACAGGAGACGGGCAGAAAGATCGCAAACTGTTTTGCCACGGGGTGGCAAGCCTGTCGTCCCGCTAGACGTAGTATAGAGTTAGGTTTTCAAAGTTCCTAGGTGTTCTTGAGAGGGGTTGGGCGATGGCCGGCCTGGAGTACGCCGGGAATTCCCACTTTGTATGTTTGACCGGCAGCAGGCAGGTTGTAGAGTCTTTGTTAACCTCGTGCTGGTCGCGGGCTGACTCTGCGCCGGGGCCGGCTCTTGAAATTCGGGAGTCTGCCGGGTTAGTTTATTGTGATATGGTTCATGCTGGCGGAAGGCTTACCAGCCCGGCGAAGTGCCGAGACCTCCCGGACAACCTCTTCGTTTCCCAATTGAATGTCGGGAGACTCCATGCGTTTTGTGCTGATCGATCGGATTCTGAACGTGCAGCGAGGTGAATCACTGGTAGCCGTGAAGAACCTCTCCCTGGCGGAGGAATATCTGAGCGACCACTTTCCAGGCTTTCCCGTCATGCCAGGTGTCTTGATGCTCGAGGCATTGACACAGGCTGGTGCGTGGGTGATTCGCGACCTCGAAGATTTCGCCCATAGCATCATCGTTCTGAAACAGGCCAAGACAATCAAGTATGGCAGCTTCGTGGAGCCCGGCCGCCAGCTTGAACTGCGTGTCAGCCTTACCGCCCACGACGAACGAGACACGGCGTTCAAAGCTGTCGGCTTGATTGACGGCCAGGAGATGGTGAAGGGACGCATTGTTTTGACTCGCTTCAATTTGCGTGATCGAGATCCGGCGCTGCACAAGACCGATGCGCAGATTGTCAATGGCCTGCGTGACCTGTATCAGACGCTCAGAAAAGGTTCCGTGGCGCTCGCGCCATCACGCGCTTGCCGGTTGTGGAAGAAGTCAAGACCAAGGCCTGAGATATGATGCATTTATTTTGAGATCCCTCCGCAATGACCTACCCCTTGGTCGGGTACGGCCTGTCCATTCCAGCCATTTTTGCCAGGTGGTCCAGTCGGTCCAGGTCGACCGCGAGGCACGGTCTTGAATTGCCCCTTATGATGTTGCAAGGATTTTGCTTTTACCGCATGATGTCTGCCGCCAGTCGACCCACCGGGTCGAGACGTCGAGAGGCCGGCAGAGCCACTGAGAAGCCTACCCGCACGATAGACCTCTGAAGTTGAACGCTCGTTTTCGCCGACGATTAAGTGAGCCGACTTGATCTTCGGTGCCCCTGCCGGTCGGTCTGGATTGGGGTTGAGCGGCAATCCCTTTTATCCTGAGGATGACATGCCAACGTACGATGAGATCTTCGAGAAAGTCCAGGCGACCCTGGTCGATGCGCTGGGCGTTGACGAGGAAGATGTGACCCAGGAATCGACCCTGCAGGGCGACCTGGGCGCGGAATCGATCGATTTTCTGGACATCGTCTTCCGACTCGAGCGGAATTTCGGAATCAAGATTCCCCGCGGCGAGCTGTTTCCCGAGAACCTGGTGGCCGATCCTGAGTGGGTTACGGACGGAAAGCTCACCGAGAAGGGCATCAGCGAGCTCAAGGCCCGGTTGCCATACGCCGATCTCAATAAATTTGCCGCCAATCCCGACGTGGAGAAGATCGGAGATCTTTACACGGTGGACATGTTGGTTCATTATGTGCAGAGCAAGTTGGCGGCTTGAACCGGTCGCATGAGCTGTTCTGCAATGGTATGGCGGTTTCGGAGCCGGTTGTGGTCGGCTCAAGGGTCGCGGCAGGCCCTGATTGATCCGACCACTTGCGTCCGGCTCCTGTTTGTTTGCTTGCCCTTTGCGGCGATCGCTCTCCACCTATCTCTTGTTATGGTGGGCCTTTCCGACAATGCGTTGGATCTGGATCGACAAATTCTTGGAATTTCGCAGCGGCCAGTTCGCACGGGCGATCAAGAACCTCACGCTGGCTGAAGAGCACTTGCACGACCATTTCCCGGGCTATCCGGTCATGCCGGCCTCTTTGATTATCGAAGGGCTGGCGCAGACAGGAGGGATCCTGGTCGGTGAAGCGGGGGGATTTGCCGAGAAGGTTGTTCTCGCCAAGATCCCGCGTGCCGATTTTCTGGGAGTGGCTTGCGCCGGTGACCAGTTGATCTACGAAGTCACCCTCAAGGACTTGAGAAGTGAAGGGGCGGTGGTCGAGGCCAAGGCGTTCCTCGACGGCGAGCTTCTGGTCGATGCCGAGATCGTCTTCGCCCACCTGGATAATTCGCGCGCACAACCAGATCTTCGGCCCCAAGAACTTTGTTTTTACCGAGCAACTTCTCGGGGTCCTCGATCTGGCGAAAGCCCAGCAACGGACGCGCGAGGCCGATGAGGCATCGTCTAACAACGGACAACCCCACCAACCCGCCGGTTCATGACGTTCGGCGGGCTTATGACGGATCCAGCGTCTGCTGGTTCCGGAAATGCTGAGAAAATCTGCGGACCAGGCTAAGTTTATGTCCCCCGGACGACTCGGACGGGTCATAATAGTGGGACAAAAAGCATCCAGGCCGCTGTGTGAGGATGGGATTCGAGACCTGATCGGGCGGAGATCGACGAGTCATTCATGGTTGGTTCCCAACGCCGCGTGGTCATAACGGGTCTGGGTCTGGTCACTCCTCTGGGTGATTCCCCGGATCGATTCTGGGGATCCCTGGCCGAGGGACAGGGTGCGGTGCGCCCGATCGAGGCGTTTCCGGTGGCAGGCCTGTCGAACAATCTGGGCGCCGAGATCCGCAATTTCGACTTCCTGAAGACCCCGGCGCTGGCCAAGGCCAGGTTCATCAAGGAGCTGCGTAAGAGCCGGAAGTACATGGCTCGGGACATCCAGCTTTGTGTTGCGGCGGCCCAACTGGCGTATGTTGACGCCAGGCTGGACCAGGGTGGAGTTGACCCGGCCCGAGTAGGCATTGACCTTGGCGCCGGGTTGATTTCCACCGAGCTCGATGAGCTGGCGCCGGCCATCGGACACGCCACGCCGCATTCGGGTGCGTTTGACTTCCAGGCATGGGGGCGCGAGTCAATCGGCATGATCGAGCCGATCTGGCTGCTCAAATACCTTCCCAACATGCTGGCCTGCCACATCTCGATCCTGATGGACTGTCAGGGGCCGAGCAACACGATCACGGAAGGCGACGCGTCGTCAAACCTGGCGATCGCCGAGGCCGCCCGGATCATCGCGCGGGGCAAGGCCGACGTGATGATCGCGGGGGGAGCCGACTCGAAAATTCACCCTCTCAGCTTTGTCCGGCTCGACCTGCACCACATAATGTCGCAGTGGCATGGCGATCCGGCGGGAGCGTGCCGGCCGTTTGATGCCCGCCGCGCCGGGACGGTGCCCGGCGAGGGCGCCGGGATCTTGATTCTGGAAGAACGCGAACACGCCCTGCGGCGCGGGGCCGTCATTCATGGTGAAGTGCTCGGTGCCGGTTCCGGGTGTGATGCGATGCCCGGCGGAGGACTTGATCCCCAAGGAAGCGGCACGGAGATCGCCATTTTGTCGGCGCTCCGCGAGGCCGGTCTGAACCCCTCGGCGATCGGCCACGTGAACGCGCACGGCACGGGCACACAGGTTGGCGACCTGGCCGAGGCCCGGGCATTCCGCCGGGCTTTCGGCGAGAATCTTCCCCCCGTGACGGGACTCAAGGGTTTCATCGGTACCCTGGCGTCCGGATGTGGTGCCGTGGAGTTGATTGGTAGCCTCATCGGGGTCAATCGCGGATTTGTTCCCCCGACTCTCAACTGTGAAGATCCCGATCCCGCTTGCGCTCTGGACGTGGTACGCGGAGAACCGCGGCCGACCCGCAACCCGACGTTCGTCAACACCAACATCACAGGCAACGGACAGGCGGCCGCCGTGGTGGTTCGGGGCGTTCTGCCGGAGGCGGTCGCGTGAACCATCGCGGCTAATGCGGTTGTCTTGAGGGTGAATCAGCCAAGAGATCAATATCCCGAATTTCGAGGAACGGTTTCATGCGTCGCGTCGTGGTCACGGGAATGGGAATGGTCACTCCGGTCGGGAACGACATGGAGTCGACATGGGCCACTCTCCTGGAAGGTCGGAGTGGGGTCGGGACGATTTCCCTGTTTGATGCACGCACTTTCCCAACCCGCATTGCCGCCGAAGTCAAGGACTTCCAGCTCGACCGGTATCGCACCGATGCGAGCCAGTGGGCCAATCACTCACGTAACACCAAGTTCGCCCTCGCCGCCGCGCAGATGGCCATGGAAGATTCGGGCCTGCTTGAATCGAAGCGTTCCCTCGACGCCGCCCGGTTCGGGGTCTACCTGGGAGCCGGCGAAGGACAGCAAGACTTTCCTCGGTTCGTCAAGCTCGTCCACAAGACCACACATGGCAACAAGGTTCAGACGTCCGAGTTCACCAGACTGGGGCTACACGACCTGCACCCGATCGCCGAGGCGGAGCAGGAGCCGGGAACACCCGCCGCTCACCTGGCCAACGCCTTCGGCGCCAAGGGGCTCAACGCCAACTGCCTGACTGCCTGTGCCGCCAGCTCTCAGGCCATCGGCGAAGCGTACGAGATGATCCGCGCCGAGTGTGCCGATGTGGTCCTCTCGGGAGGAACGCACAGCATGATCCATCCGTTCGGCGTGACCGGCTTCATCCTGCTCACGGCTCTCTCGACCCGAAATGACGAACCGGCGCGGGCCAGCCGTCCCTTTGATCGCGACCGCGACGGTTTTATTCTGGGCGAGGGTGCGGGCATGCTGATTCTCGAGGAACTCGAGCATGCCAAAGCCCGCGGAGCCAGAATCTACGGCGAGATCGTCGGTTACGGATCAACGGCCGATGCATTCCGGATCACCGACAGCCATGACGAAGGGCGCGGAGCGATCGCCTGCATTCGTGAGGCCCTGGCCGATGCCCGGATCAACCCGGACCAGATCGATTACATCAACGCGCACGGCACCAGCACCAAGGTGAACGACTCGATCGAGACGCTGGCCATCAAGAAAGCGTTCGGCGAGGCCGCATACCAGGTGCCGATTTCGAGCACCAAGAGCATGATGGGCCACCTGATCGCCGCCGCCGGCAGCGTCGAGGCGATTGTTTGCCTGCTGGCGATCCGCGACGGCGTCCTGCCCCCGACAGTGAACCTTGATCAGCCCGACTCGGATTGCGACCTGGATTACATTCCCCACGTGTCGCGGCGTCAAAATGTCGATATCGCACTCTCCAACAGCTTTGGTTTCGGCGGACAGAATATTACCCTGATTCTCAGACGATTCACCCATTGATTGACCGTGCCCGCCCGGGCCTTCTGGGTTACGCCCCTTTGCAACATGGGACATAAAACCAGGAGCCGGGTCTACGTGGCGATCCGATCAGGAGTCCTTCCCCGTGGTTGGCCTTCCCTTTGTCTTTGTCAGCATCGCGGCGGCCGCAATTTTTGCAGTGGCGTTTCTGTCGGTGCTGTTTCTCTATGTGCTCTACACTTACGGGCCGGTGATCGGGCGAGTTTTCGAGCTCCGTCCGGTCTTCTTGCCGCTCCGGGTGACACCCGAGGATCTGGGCGAGCCGGTGACGTTTGGCACGGAGGATGGGTTGCAACTTTCGGGCTCCTACTTCGCCCACCGCAATTCCCAACGGGTTGGCTTGCTGGTCTATTGCCACGAGTATCTGAGCGACCGCTGGAGTTACCTGCCCTACCTCGACCACCTGCGTGACATCGGGTACGACATCTTCACATTCGACTTCCGGAATCATGGCACCAGTGACAGCGTGCCCGATTATGCTCCCTTGCAATGGGCGACCGACTACGAGGTTCTCGATCTGCGTGCGGCGCTGGCCTATTTGCGGACCCGCCCGGATCACGATCAGGCCGGGTTTGGACTGGTCGGCGTGAGCCGGGGAGGCAGCACGGCTCTGGTCGTGGGTTCGGAGGAGCGTGATGTCTGGGGCGTGGTGACCGACGGAGCTTTTCCAACCCGTGGGACGATCACCGCGTACATGTTCCGCTGGGCCGAGATCTTCGTCCGCAGCCGAACACTGCTCAAACTTTTCCCGGGATGGCTTTATAGTCTCCTGGGTTGGTTGAGCCTGCTCGCCTCGCAGCGCCGGCTGAACTGTCGGTTTCCCGATATTGAAACGGCTGCCCGCCGCCTGTCTCCTCGTCCCTGGCTCATGATCCACGGGGAACGAGACGTTTATATCAGCCCGGAAATTGCCCAGTCTCTGTTCAGTTACGCCCGCCAGCCCAAGGAAATGTGGCTCGTACCAGCCGCGAAGCACAATCGCTGTCGCGACTGCGAGCCGATCGCTTACCCGGCGCGGCTCACCAAGTTCCTGGCGCAGAATGCCCCGCGACGTCCGGTCGCGACGCCGGCGCCGGTGTTCGCCCATGCGGCCGTATCGATGTACGCTACCGAACCGGCGCGGTCGGTCGGTGTCTCCCGGCTCGTTCCCACCGCCGCAGCCTCGGTCACGAGTTAATCGCCAGTCATCGTTCAGAACCGAGCCATGTTGGATACGCTGAAATGGTTTGTCGGCCAGCCGGTGGTGCATCGAGCCCGCCGGCTGGCGCGAGCCTTCCTTGACCAGACGAGCCATACCGCCGCCGTTCAGCGCCAGTTGTTGCTGGAGCAGATTGCGCGCAACGCCGACAGCCAGTTCGGCCGGGACCATCATTTTCACGAGATCCGGACACTCGAGGACTTTCGCCGCCAGGTGCCAATCGGCAATTACGACCGTCACGAACCGTACATCGACCGGGTCAGGCAAGGCGACACGCAGGCCCTTTTTGGCGCGGGGACGCGCGTCTTGATGTTCGCCATGACTTCGGGAACGACCAGCCGGCCCAAGACCATTCCCGTGACAAGACGAGCGCTCGAGAATTATCGCGAGGGCTGGACGATCTGGGGCATCCAGGCCTTTGACGCTCATCGCGAGATCCTCCGCTGGGGTCTTCGGCCGATCCTCCAGATCGCCAGCGACTGGCGCGAAAGCTTCACGGCCGCTGGCATACCGTGCGGGTCGATCACAGGACTGACCGCTTCGATGCAGAACCCACTGGTGAGAAGCGTCTATTGCATGCCGGTATGCGGATCGCGCATCAAGGATATCGAGTCGAAGTATTACGTCGCGTTGCGGTGCTCCGTGCATCGCAACCTCGGTACGATCATCGCGGCCAACCCAAGCACGATTCTTGCCATGGTCCGCCTCGGCGACCGCGAACACGAGACCTTGATCCGCGACCTCCATGATGGGACGATCGCGGCGAAGTGGCAAATTCCGTCACAGGTTCGCCACGAACTGCGGTTTCGAGCCGGTATCCGCCGCAAGCGAACGGCAAGACGGCTGGCTGACATCGTGGGCCGGACCGGTCGGTTGTTACCCAAGGATTACTGGCCGAATCTGGAATTCCTGGCGACCTGGATGGGCGGCACGATGAAAGCCTACTTGCGAGGCTTTCCCGAGTACTTCGGCGACAAGCCCGTGCGAGATCCGGGACTGATTGCCTCGGAAGGTCGCATGACCATCCCTGTCGAGAACGATACCGCGGCGGGGATTCTTGATATCCGCCATCACTATTTCGAGTTCATTCCGGAAGAGCAGGGGGACCGTGAAGCGCCAGAGACCGTCGAGGCGGCCGACCTCCTCGAGGGCAAGAATTATTACATCGTGCTCACGACCGCGGGCGGCCTCTATCGCTATGACATCCAGGACCTCGTGCACTGTGTTGGATTCCACGGCCGTGCTCCGGTGATCGAGTTTTTGAATAAAGGCTCCCATTTCTCGAGCCTGAGCGGTGAAAAGCTCTCGGAGCACCAGGTTATCGCGGCTGTCGAAGAGACGCAGAAGAAGATCGGTTTGCGGCTCGGATCGTACCTGCTCCTACCGTCCTGGGGCGAACCACCGTTCTACTCGCTACTTGTGGAGGCCAGGGATCTGCCTTCAGGCGACAAGACCGACGAGCTTGCCGTGGTCGTCGATGAACAGCTTTGCCGCCAGAACATGGAGTATGCCAACAGGCGTGATACCCGTAGACTTGGCCCAGTCTGCACCATCCGCCTGGTGGATGGTTCGTGGTCGGAATTCCAGAAGCGAAGACTAGGGCGAAGCGGCGGAACCGTCGAACAATATAAGCAACCGCACCTGGTCCCGGATCTCGACACTATCCAGTCGTTTCAGCTTTTCGATCCAGTCGGGAAGTAGGACGAGATTCCCGGTGCAGATTCGCCTTGCCGAGGTTGGCATGTTGTGGTATCCGAACGCCTTGCATTTCGGACCACTCTGCGCTGTCAGGGATAGATTGCGTGAATTTAGCGAGTCAATGATGGTCGATCTCGCGGCCGTGGTCGCCCTGTTGTAACCTGATCGAGTTCGTGGGCGGATTGCGGCCAGTGGAACAAGGCCAGGGTGGAAGGGCCGACGCCGGTTGGAAACCACCGGTGATCCCCAGTGAGGGGGAGTTCGATACGATGAAATTGGCTGGAAATCTGGGCAGCCGCAAAACGATCTTGGGGCACTTGCTCAAGCTGGTCCCCGGTCTCGTTGCACTTTCGACACTCAGCGGTTGCGCCGGCTGGAGTTCGGTCGGCGAAAATCGATCCGGCCTGTCGGGAGCATTCTGGAACCGTTCCGACAAGACGGCCAAGTCGCCGGGGTACGATCTTTACGCTGACGCGGGAAACGTGGCTCGTCCCGACGCAGCACAAGAATCGCAACTTGCCAGTAAAGATGCCAAGAACTCAAAGGGACCGCGCAAGAAATCGGTGAACGAGGAACCGACCCCCGATCTCGTTGCTCAGGAAGACGCGGCCCGATCGCCAGACTCAGCGGCGCGGAAGAAGCGAGCCAAGACCGGCGATACCAGCATCCGGGTCACCCTTGGGAGGCCGGAAAGTCTGCCGACATTGGCCGATTCGCCGGAGGCGGACGGGCCGATTCTGGCCTCGGCCGCTTCCACGACGACGGCCGCCAACTGGAAACACAGCAAATCCAGGGAGATTGAGTCCGCGCTCCGGCCCAGCAAGGCGCAGATTCCCTCGAGCCAGCCGGAAGACGCGAGCGAGGATCTCGCCGCCCGGCCTCGCACGCCGAGTCCTCACGAGAAGCTTCAGAACGTTCTCGCGGACGCCAAGGAACGGCTTGCCGACCTGTCGACTTATCAGGTCCAGATTACCCGGACCGAGCGGGTCGGCGGCACACTCCAGCCGGAGGAGGACGTCCTGCTGAGCATTCGCCGCAAGCCCAAGGCCGTTCGGCTGGAATGGACCAATGGACCGAACAAGGGTCGTGAAGTGATCTACTCCGCGGCCATCAATGACCGCACGATGTACGTGAACTCGGGCAACTCGGCATTGCCGCTGCCGCGGATGTCGATCGCCGTGGATAGCCCATTGGCGCTGCGGAATAGCCGACACCCGATCACTGAAGCGGGGTTCGACACGATTCTCGACAATCTGTTCAAGTTCCTCGAACCAAAAACCACGGCTGTCGCCAGCGACGGGAAGCTCGTTTACAAAGGGATCGACCAGCCCAAGGGGCTCGAACAACCCTGCCATCTGGTGGAGCGAGTCACTCCCAGGGGAGAAACCTGGAAAGTCTATCTCGACACAAAGACGCTCATGCCGGCCATGGTCTCGTCTGTCCAGACGTCAAGTGGCGAACTTATGGAAAAATATACATACCGCAACTTGAAACCCAATCCGGTGGATCTCGCTGCCGCCACCGCCTTCGACCCCGACAAGCGGTGGGGAGAGTCCAAGGGCTGGCTATCACGGATGGCGCGGGGGGGCCGCAACCGTGGATGGCAGTTCCCGACAAACGACGACGCGATGACTGCCAAAGTGACGCATAAACAGGCAGTCAGACACGAAGAAGGGCCGAGGATACTTTTCTGTCGTTGAACAATAAACACAAGCCTTGCAAAGAGTTGCTACACTCGATACAGATAGAAAAGCTGTCGCGGCCGGAACGGCCCGAAGGTTGCATACAGAATCCTATCGTAATAGCCTAGTAAGAGATACGTGAATCATGCGGTCGGGGTAGTCGTGGCAAGATCCACTCGGAGCCGAGGTAGGACACTCGGGTCGCCGACATGATCAACCTGGTGTGAGTCCGCTTCCCATGCTTGCGGTCCAGCCCTACTCGATTCTCATCACTGACGACGACCCGGCTGCGCGAGAAACGCTTCGCGAGGTCTTCGAGCCGGAAGGCTTTCGCACCTACCTTGCCGAGAGTGGCGAGGAGGCGATCGACATCGTCAAGGATCACGAGGTTCATCTTGCCCTCATGGACATGCATCTGCCGCGACTGTCCGGGCTCGAGACCCTGGCGATCGTGCGGCAGATCAAGGGATTGATCCCCACCATCCTGATCTCGGCCGACCGCGACGAAAATCTGCTTCGCCGCGCCCTTTCGGAGCACGCGTTTTGTGTGCTCGCCAAGCCAGTCAGCAAGCATGTGGTGATTTATGTCGTCACCAAGGCGCTTCAGAAGTACTACAATTGAACGCGAGAATCACTCAGGGCCTGAGCGACAGCCCGCTTTCCTGATCGTCTCCGCTCTTCTCACCATCGCCGGTACCGCCTGGCCGCACGACATACCCAATCAGCGCGTCGACCGATCGACGCAGGCCACCGTTCGGCCCGGCAAGCTCGAGATCGACTACGAGGTGAGCCTCACCGAGTTGACGCTCACGCAGGATCTCCGAGCCTTGATCGGATCATTGCCCGGCGGAGAGCGTTCCGATTGGTTGGCTCGATACGGCCAGGTGACCGGTCCGCTCAACGCCAAAGGCTTCCTGGTCACCTGCGACGGTCAGCCGGTCAGCCTATCGTCGCGGGACTTCAGTCTCATCGTGGAGGAGCATCCGCGCTACACCTTCCATCTCGTGGCCGACCTGCCCAAGGCGGGGCGGTTGTCGATTCAGGACACCAATTATGCCTCCAGTGAGGGGACCAGCCGGCTGGCCGTCCGGGGCCGCGACGGAGTGAAAATCCAGGGCGACGAGCTTCCCGAGGATGTCGAGCAGATTCCCATCCGTCCGGTCTGGCAGCTCGGCGACGCCGAGGAACGGAGGACCCGGCAAACCGAGATCACTTTCCGGACAACCGGCACCGGCGCAGTTGACGCTGTGACACCAAGCCTGGCCCTGACTCCGCCCGAGTCCGCGAGGGCCGATGAGCCGCCAGACTCGCCGCGACCGGTCAGCCAGACCCCTTCGCCACCATCCGGCCCGACCGCCCAGCTCACGCGACTGCTGGATCGCAGGTCCGGCATTTCGTGGTTCAGCCTGCTTTTGATCGCCGCGGGACTGGGGGCGATCCACTCGATTCAGCCAGGTCATGGCAAGACCCTTGTTTCGGCGATCGCGCTCCAGCCCGGGGCTCGCTGGTTCCAGCCGGCGCTCCTGGGACTCATGACCACCCTGGCCCACACCGGGAGCGTGCTGGCGATTGCCGGGCTGCTCTGGTGCACCGGGGCTTCGCAGGTCGCGGCGTTGCACCGGGGATTGATGCAGGTGGCCGGCTTTGCCATAGCCGCGGGAGGATTCTGGAAAATCGGTCGCTATCTCGGCGGATGGGAAGAGCATGAGGGTCGGGGCGAGATTGCCCCGGTCGCCATGTCGTTCGCCAGCCTTGCGGGGCTGGGCCTCGCGGGTGGGCTGGTTCCTTGCTGGGATGCGGTTGGACTGGTCGTGCTCTCCGCCGCGCTTGGCCGTCTGGCGGTCGGCGTCGTGCTCGTGATCGCGTTCGGAGCCGGCATGGCCGCCGTGCTCGTCGGCGTGGGCCTGCTGGCAGCCCGGCTCACGTCGGCTATGCTCCGCTCGGGTGCCGGCCGCTGGGAGTCGCAACTCAGCTTGCTCAGCGGCGTGATCCTGGCGGGGCTGGGGCTGACGTTCTTCGTGGCAGGCTGACGGACATATTCCAGCTTCTGATAAAAGGACATGGGTTTCGCGGCCGCGCCTTCCGCACAGCGACTACCGCTGCAATGCCCCAAAAGGTCGAGTAAGATGGCGGATGTTCTTTGACGATGATCTATTTATTCTACCGTCACGGGCTCCGCAACGGAGAGAGGGGTGCGATGTCCTCAGCGTCTTCACAAAACGTACCGCGGTTCACTCCTGAGCAATACCTCGCGCTGGAGCGGAAAGCTGAGACTAAGAGCGAGTTTTGTGACGGCTTCATCGAAGCGATGGCCGGAGCATCTCGGGCCCACGGCTTGATTTCACTCAATCTCGCCAGCCACTTGCTGCTGCAACTCCAGGATCGGCCATGCGAGGTGTACAACGGCGATATGCGGGTTTGGGTTGGTCCAGCCAACCGATACACGTATCCCGACGTAGTGGTTGTCTGCGGTGAGCCGCAATTTCAGGACAGCGATCTGGACACGCTTATCAATCCCACAGTGATCGTCGAGGTGCTGTCTCCCACGACCGAGAAAAAAGATCGGGGCAAGAAGTTCACGGGGTATCGCGGGCTGCATTCACTCAAAGATTACATACTGGTGGACCAAGACGAGGTGCTGGTGGATCAGTATACTCGAGACGGAAATCAGTGGCGGCTCACAATTCATGACAGGCACGCTGACGTCTTACATCTGGCGTCGATCGGTTGTGAAGTCCCGCTCAGCTCGATTTACGCGAAAGTCATCCCCCTTCCCGAGGCGTGACGCTGGCGGCCGGGCTTATTCAAGGATGGAGGCCTGAGATTGAAAACCGATTCATTAGCCACAATGAATGTCTCCAGTCCCCTTCGAGCTGGCATCAGAATCCGCCGTATCGAACTGTTCGCCGTGCGGGTGCCGCTGAAGAAAGAGATCAAGCACGCCTCGCATAGTCGGATCGAGAGCGACAACCTGGTCGTCAAGATAGAGCTGGCCAATGGTCAGGTCGGCTACGGCGAAGGCGTCCCGCGCAGCTACGTGACGGGCGAGACGGTCGCATCGACCTTCGAAACCCTGGCTAAGCATGACTGGGCACGGCAGATTGGACAACCGCGCGACTTCGCCGAGCTGGCAGGGCGGCTGGAATCGCTCGTTGTCCCGGAGATCGAAGCCGATCCTCGAGGCATGGCCGGTAATGCTGCCCGATGCGCCTCGAGGTGGCACTTCTCGATGCTTACGGCCGCGCATTCGGTGAGCCGTTAAGCCGCGTCGTGGATTTGGCGAATGTCACAGGCCTGCGCACGTTTCCCTCGCCCGTGAAGGTCCGCTACGGAGCAGCGATCACGGCCGACACCTGGCACCACGAGATTCGATCGGCAATCAAATATTATGTTTATCACTTTGGCGATGTGAAGACGAAGGTTGGCGTTGCAGGTCAGGATGACGAGCGGAGAATCCGCTGGTTCCGGTGGCTGCTCGGTCCGCGCGTCGATTTGCGGATCGATGCCAATGAGGCCTGGACTGCGGCAGAACTACTTGACCGGGTGCGGCCGCTCTTGCGGTACTCGATCGCGGCGCTCGAACAACCTGTGCCGCATGCCGAGGTCGAGGCGCTCGCGGATCTGCGAAGACGGCTCGGTGTGCCCGTGATGCTTGACGAGTCGCTCTGCGGCTATCCCGACGCCGTGGCCGCGGTCAAATGGTCAACCACGGAAATGTTCAACGTCCGGTTGTCCAAGTGCGGCGGTATCTTGCCCACATTGCGAATTGTCGGCCTGGCGCAGCGGTCGGGACTTGGGTTGCAGCTTGGCTGCCATCCGGGTGAGACGGCAATCCTGTCGGCGGCCGGCCGGCACGTCGCGAGCCGTGTGGCCGGTCTGAGCTGGGTCGAGGGTTCGTACGACCGACACATCTTGAAATCAAATGTCACCGGCGAGGACATCACTTTTGGGTATGGCGGATGGGCCGCTCCTCTGAAAGGGCCGGGGCTGGGAGTCGCGGTTGATCCCCAGGCTCTCGATCGCATGGCTACGCAACGAAGCGAGATCAATTATGACTGAATTGGTGATGGAGGATCGCACGTTCGAGGCCTCCGACGGCTACCCTCTGCACGCGGCGGTCTGGCCCCCGGCACAGCCGGCGAAAGGGAAGGTGGTGGTTCTTCACGGCGTCCAGAGCCACTCGGGCTGGTATCATTCGCTGGGCCGCACGCTGGCGGGCGCGGGGCTTCAAGCTTCGTTTCCCGACCGCCGCGGGTCGGGACCGAACCTGCGTGAACGGGGCCATGCGCCCTCGGGTCGCCGGCTGGTTCGCGACATCGCCGAATGGCTGAAGTCGCTTCGCGGCGATGAGCCGTCACAACCTATCGTTCTGGCTGGAATTAGCTGGGGGGCCAAGCTCGTACTGATCGTCGCCGCGCGTTATCCGGAGCTCGTCGATGGTGTCGCCTTGATTTGCCCCGGTCTCTTGCCTCGGGTCGGCGTGTCGCGGAAGGAGAAGTTCCAGATCGCCTGGGCCTTCGTCAGCAACCGCCGCAAGCTGTTTCCGATCCCTCTATCCGATCCCGCGCTGTTCACCGCCAATCCCGAGAAACAAGCCTTCATCGCGGCCGACCGTCATGGTTTACGGCAGGGAACGGCGGGGTTGATGGCTGCCAGCTTCGTGATCGACAGGCTGGTCCAGCGCGTGCCCCGCCAGGTCAAGCAGCCTGCCTTGCTGATGCTGGCCGGCCGCGATCGGATCGTCGACAACGATCGCACACGGAGCTATTTCCAGAGGCTGGCGACGATCGACCGGCAAGTGATCGAGTACCCGGATGGGCACCACACGCTGGAGTTCGACCCCGATCCCACCCGGTACGCACGCGACCTGATCGAGTGGGTTGAAAACCATGTCGTGACGAAGAACACGGTCGTCGAACGCACTCGCTCGATCCGGTAGGTCGCTTCTTTCGCGATGGCGACCGAATCGTGTTCAGGATTTCGGCTCGGTGGTCCTGGCCTGACTGACGGGTTTCTTGGTTGCAATCTCACTGGACGGCCGACTCTTCCTGGTCGATCTGCTGGTCTGAGCGCGCGTGGTCTTGCGGGCCGGAGCGGCAGTTGCTTTCTCGGACTGAAGCGAGAGAGCGAGCGAGTTCATGCAATACCTCAGCCCCGTTGGCAGAGGGCCATCCTGGAAGACGTGGCCCAGGTGAGCGCCACAGCGGTGGCACGTGACTTCGACGCGAGCTTCCGCGGGCTCGCTGAGATCCATGGCGGTATCGAGGGCCTTGTCGCTGACCGGCCTCCAGAAACTGGGCCATCCGGTGCCTGACTCGAACTTATGGCTGGCATCAAAGAGCTTGGCGCCGCAGCAGACACAGAGGAAGACGCCCTTGAAATGGCCGCTCGCGTACTTGCCCGAGAAGGCAGGCTCGGTGGCCTTCATTCGCGTGACCATGAACTGCTCGGGCGTCAGTCGCTTTTGCCATTCCTCCAGGCTTCTGACGATTCGCTCGGGTTCCTTGGGCGTGGTTCTGGAATCCTTTGAGGATTCCGTCTTGGCCGAACCGGACTTGGGCGAGTCCATCTTGTCTTCAGAAGCCGACGGTGGAGCGAACGGGTCTTGCGCCGGACGCTCACTCCCGCCAGAACGACGCCGAACACGCTTGCCAGCAACAAGCAAGATCGTTGGCTCAGAAATCCCGTCATGATCGCGGTTCCTGCAAACGAGAGTTGATGTCGTCGTCGGCGCTCCGTGCTCTCACTTTCCTGTTGATTTGGGCTCCGACTCGTTTTGCGATGTCGGACGGAACTCGGTTTTCGTGGCCTTGAAGGCAGATTCGAGCACCGATTCGGTGGAGCCCGGTGCAAAGCCCTCGACGACGGCCACGTCGCGTCCGCGGCGTTCGACGACCTTGCACACGTTGTCGCTGCATCGCCAGAGCGAATCCGGAATCCGTTCGGGCTGGGATCCGTCCTTGCCCATCCGGCGGGTCTGGTAGCGTGTGTAAGCCTGGGCGAACTCCTTGGCGTCGTCCTCTGTGTCCCACGTGGACAGCCAGACCAGGGCGAGTTTCTCGCCGGGGGCCTCGAAGACCGCGTAGCGATCGCCGTCCCAGCCGGCCGCCGCTTTGGCGCCCGAGCGTCCCAGCATGATCGATGTCTGGAGTTCGCCGAGCACGTTGCGGCCCAGCTCTTTCCAGGGTGCGCCCGGTTTCAGTTCACCAAGCTCGACAATCATCGGCAGGTCAAGCTTGGCATGGAACTTCTCGGGGTGAATGATCTGTTCGGTCGACACCGGCGGATTTCGATAGGCTTCATCCACCGACTTCCAGCCGCCGTCGTTGGCCAGTGCCGCACAGAAAACCATACCACGGAGGTAGGGGAAAATCATGCTTTCGGCGATGATCGGAGGCGCGGTGCGAAGCGTCTTGCCGCCGCCCAGCATGGAGAGAAAGGGGCTGATCAGGCTCATGCCCCGATCGATGTCGGCGGAGGGCAATTTGACAATCTTGGAGCCGTCCCAGTCGTCCATGCCCGCGCCCATCATGGCCAGAGTAGCCTCACCCTCGATGAGGGCCGAAAAGCGCCAGCGAGCGGTCGTCGTCGTGCTTCGCGACCTCGTGCAGCTTGTCGAGATCATAGTGCTGGTCCGACAGGGCGTGAGTCAGCTCGTGAGCAATGACCGTCTTGTTTTCATCCTTGTCGAAGCCGCCCGACTTGCCGAAGAGGCGCTCCAGCAGCGTGGGCTTGGCCTTGGTCTTGGCCTCGGGCTCCTCGATCAGGTGCATGGTCTTCGTCTTGGGATCGTAGAAGGCGGCAATCTCCTCGGAATAAACCTGGACCAGCAGCGCTTTGAGGTCCATCGACCGTGGCACCAGGCCGAACGCCTTCATGGCCATCTCGTTGGCATGGAATTCCTCGGGCGTCTGATCCTCCTCGAACTCCTTGATCAGCATGGACTTCAACTGTTCACGCTTGGTCACGTCGCGCTTCACCTCGTGCTTGAACGGGATTTGCCGCAAGCGGGGAAGTAGCTTCTCGAAGGCGTTCTTGTAGCGGATCACGGCCTCGCCCGGCTTGCCTTCGTCCGCGAGCCGGTCCCCTTCCGCGAGCAGCTTGGTTCCCGCTTTCAGGGCTGCGTCGATCTCATCGCAACGAGCCGGACCGGGCGCCAGCAGCGAACAGGAAAAGGCAAGAGCGGTAAGGCAATGCGAAACGCGGCATGTTTTCGAGCTCATCAGGAGATCACATGGGGGATGAGAGCGGAACGACTCCGTCGCATCATCGTGGTATTCTACGCTGGTGTCACGGCACCTGATCGTTACCAGGAGCATTTTTGATGGTCGGGGAGGTGGCTGGGCCAATTCGCTGGGCTTGAAGTCCTTTCGCAGCGATTCCGGCATCCTTGCTCAACTTCATATTCAGCAACTGCTTGGCCGCATCGATCCGCACCTCAAAAGAGTCTCTGGGACCCCTGCGAGTGCCGGCAAGACTGTGGTGGATCTCGTTGGCAAGGAAGTCGAGAATACCAGGTTCCGGAACTCCGGCAAGCCGAAGCATGCGAACTTTGGCCTCACGGCTCATCTTGCCGCCGTAGTGTTCCAGCAGAAACCGGGCCTTGTTCCGGAGCTCTTCACTGTAGTTGCGGCCATAGCGATTACAGAGCTCGTCGATCTGAACCGAGGCTTCCCGGCGAGTGAGCTTGATGGCCTCGCGCAGGTCCCGGCGGAACGCGGCACGCTCGTCCTCGACTCGGGCTTGGGTCTCGGAATCGATCACGTCGCGGGCGCGGTTCTTGAGGTCGCGGCGCTCCTTCAACTCGTTCGCCTTCTCGGCGGCCTCGGCCTCAATGTCCTGACGGAGTTGTTCTTCGGTTGGAGGGGGCTGAAGATCCGGTGCCGCCTCGCCGCCCGGCGCGGTGCCGTCGAGAGCCGCCGAATGTTCCTGGTCCGTACCCGGCTGGCCGCGCGAGATGTTCAGCTCGGCGAACGGGTTGTCGTCCGAGGACGGAACCGAGAAACCGACCGCCACAGGACCTCGAGGGGCCGGACGCGTGGTGTCAACGAGAGCCGCGCCGGCCAGCAGAGGCCCGGATGGCTTCAGGGGAGAGGGGGCGGGAGGCGGAGGAATTTCGACCGGTTCGGCGGTCGCGGGTTTTTTCGAGGCAGGGCTGACAGCGGTCTTTGCGCGCACTTCGGCGACTTTTGCCGTTGGTGGTGTGGATGTCGGACTGACCGGTTTGGTCGCCTCCGGTTTGGGTGCGGCCGGCGATTGCATATCAGTCAGTGAAGCAGGCGGGTTTGGTTGCGAATTGAGCGCCAGGGGAGCGTTCCGGTCGTCGGGGAACAATGTTCCCGAGACCGCGCCGGCCTGGGCATCCGCCGCGGACTGCGGTCTCGGGTTGTTGTGAGCCAATTGGTCCATTGGCGGAGGGGGCAGAAGATTGCGTCGGCGCGCGAGACGACCCGATGGTAAATCCCGACGGCACCGAGAGGCACAACAATCAAGAGCGGTAAGACCAAGTACCAGGGAACGCCGCGCGAGCGATACTGGATCACCACCACGGGTTGCGCTGGAGGCGGAGACTCGATCACCTGTTCCAGATGGTCGGTCTCCAGGCTCAGTCCTTCGAGATGCTCGGCTTCCAGGTTGAACCCCTCGATCTCCTCGATCATCCCGTTGTACCCCCTTGCGAGCCGGTTCCGCGTATGGTCTGGCTGTATGGATCAAGAAGCTGTTCCACTTCTTCGATCGAGGGAAAACCCCCTTTTTCCTGGATCGCGGACGCGAGGCCTGGATCGCCCAGGCGGGTCGCCATGCCTTGCGGGTCAAGCCCCGCCAGCTCGCTGGCGAGCTCGCGGACTTCAAGGTTCTCATGGTAGGCCGTCTTCGCGATCGCCGACGCCATATCATAACCAATCCGCGTTGCCAGTGCGGTACACATTGCGAGGCTTTTCTCGACCAGCAGGCGACACCGAGCTTCATCCGCTTCGACCCGGAGCACACCTTCGGCCTGTTGATCCTGGAGGAATTCAGTTGCATCAATGCACTTGGTCGCGAGGTGGTTTGCCCCCGTGCTCAGCAAGTCGATTGACTGGAGCAAGTTAAAGGCGATGATCGGCATCATCACGTTGAGCTGGAAGCTTGATCCCAGGGCGTTGGCCCAGGCGATCGTGGCGTCATTGCCGATAACCTGAGCGGCGACCATCATCACCGCTTCGGGAATCACCGGGTTGACCTTGCCGGGCATGATCGAGCTGCCTGGCTGGAGCTCGGGGATACGAATCTCGCCAATCCCGCAGCGCGGCCCGCAACCGAGCAGGCGAAGATTATTTGCAACGCAGGAAAGGCTGATGGCCACAGTCTTTAGAATCCCCGACGCCTCGACGGCCGCATCTCGCTGGGCCATGCACTCAAACGTGTTGGAAGCGGGCCGAACCGCAAGGCCCGTCTCACGGCCAAGTGCCGCGGCCATTCGCTCGGGGAATTCGTGGTGCGTGTTGATTCCCGTTCCCAGCGCCGTGCCGCCGATCGGCAACTCGAGCAACGTCGCGGATCCGTGTTGCAACCTGTGAACTGCTTGTTGCACCTGGGCCGCGTAGCCCGATAACTCCTGGCCAAGCCGGATCGGCACGGCGTCTTGAAGATGAGTCCGGCCGACCTTGACCACGCGATCGAAGGCATTCGCTCGTTCCGACAGACGAGTTTGCAGGTCGATGAGTGCGGGCTTCAGGGCATTATACAACCGATCGAGCGCCGCCAGGTGGATCGCGGTGGGGATCACATCGTTGGACGACTGGCCCATGTTCACGTGATCATTGGGATGAACCGGCTTTCGGCCTCCGCGAACTCCCGTGAGCGATTCATTGGCGATTCCGGCGATCACCTCATTGGCGTTCATGTTGGTCGAGGTACCGCTGCCGGTCTGGAAGATGTCGAGGATGAACTGGTCGTCGAACTTGCCCTCGGAAACGGCCTGGGCTGCTTGAATCATCGGCACGCCCAGTTCCCGTGAGAGCAGGCCGAGGTCGATGTTCACTTGGGCCGCGGCTTTTTTGATCAACCCGAGAGCCCGGATGAATGCCCGAGAGAATCGCAAGTCGCTGACCTGAAAGTTACGCGCGCGCGCGCCGTGTTGCGCCATAGTAGGCCTCGGCCGGGACGTCCATTTCCCCCATCGAGTCGCGTTCCCGGCGAGTTGCTGGCACGATCGAAGTCTCCCCTGGCATTACCGAGTTCAAGGCCGTGTTGCTGGCTTGTGACGGAAGACTGAGGTGATAGCATTCACGTGATTCTACCAAAAACTTACGCTTTCGACACAGCCAATCAACGCCTGGAACAGACGCGCGGCCGATGCGTTGATTTCAGGAGACACAGGCTGCCGTAGCTTATTCGTCCTGACATTGTATGCCGTGAGTCCAAGACGACGTGCTCTGGGACCGAGCCCCAGCCTCAACTCAAGGCGGGGAGCGCCGGGGGTGCAGGGTCGGGCGCGGGCAAAGCGGCGACAGATTCCGCGCCGGCATGAGCGTCGTCGTCGGTTGCCAGACGCGGCAATGGCCAGTATGCCAGCCGGACCTGATTGCCTTGAACGACCACAAACGGACAGGGCGGAGCCTCGATCCAGGTACCGCTGTTGATATAAAGCACCCCATCATGCATGGCTTCGAGTGGTAGATGGGTGTGGCCGCAGGTCACGAACCGGAAACCCCGGCCAGCGGCATATTCGGAAGCGCGCCGCAGGATAAGGTCGCTGTTGCGCTGAAATTTCTTGGTGATCCGGCGAATCCACCGCGCAGCGCGGTGGGGCATGGATTTCTGAATGAAGTAAAAGGCTCCGCAGGCAAACTCGGTCAACCAGGGATAGTCGGTGATGATGGTGTCGAACTGATCGCCGTGAAGGATCAAGACCTGGATCTCGCCGTTATCAAAGACGTATTCATCGAGGATATCGACGCCGACGATATGGCTGACGATGTCGGCCGGGCCGTCATGATTGCCCCGAACCCAGACAACGCGAATGTCGTCGCGGTCCGTATTCCGGCGAATGACTTTCAAGCAGGCGAAATGCCGTTTCGTGAGCCGCTTGAAGTTGAGGTCGTCGAAGATATCGCCATTGATCACCAGTTCGCGGCAATGCTCGACCGCCCAGGTCAGGAACTCCTCGAGGAGCTTGGCCTGGCAAACGTCGCTCCCAAGATGCAAATCGCTGATCACGATGCAGTCGTAGACGACCCTTTTGTCAAGATCGCGTACGCTCGCGGCGGTCTCCATCATGCGGCTCCCGCAGTCATTCCTGACCCGCCAGTCTCACGTCCTCGTCCGGCGGCCTCATCCCTGTCGAGTGTAACAAACCTATTCCGCATTCTATGTTAAAGCAAGACTCGCTGGCTGTCATCCGATACACCAAATCTTCAAGATGAGTGCGGCGATCAATTCTCCAACGGCGAGAACGCAGCAGATCGGCAGCTTGAAGATCAGCGTCGATCAGATCAATTGACAAGTTCAGAGGCTTGCCGTGAAAGCACGGTGGGGCGGGCCCAGGCCTCATAGTAAGCCATTCCTGGATAATCTCGAACAAATCCAAGCTCGGCGAGGCGCGCGGCAATCGGGCTTTGGAGCGTGGGCGAACCGTTGTACGTCTCGACCTTGAGAACTTGTCGCCCCGGGCCGCTCATGTCGAGCACGCGTGCCAGGGCAACGTGAATCTCTGACTGCGAGGCCGATGCCAGGCCGGTCAACCGTTTGCCAAAGGCCTCGATCACCAGCACGGGGCGCCCATTCTTCATGACGAAGTAGTTTCCGGAAACCCGGCTCAGCCGGCCCGTGCCGCCATCGAGCAAGGGAATGTCCAGCGGTGCTCCGCTGCCATAGAGGTTGGCCGGGTCGGCCGCGGCGAGCAGGATGTCATCGGCTCCGGGCGGCGCCAGGCCTGCCAGTCGCGACAGCCCTTCGGCGGCTTCGTCGCTGGCGTACTGCACTCCGGAGAAGCCATCGACGAAGTAGCCCCGGCGGAGGTCGCCGCGGAGTTCGGCCCGGGCCAGCAGCGGTGCCAGGTCGGCCCACGTCGGTGCCCAGGCATCGAGCTCGACCAGCTCACGAGTCAAGATGCCATAACGCCCGAGCAGTACGTCGATCCATGCCAGGAGACCCGGCTCACTCGAATTCGTTTGCTCTAGCAAGGCCCATCGACCTTCGGCACGTTCCGGATTGCCGCGCCGTGGACGCATCCGCCGCATGCGGCCCGTGCTGACAGCCCTTGCCTCAGCCAGGGCATCGATCATGTCAAAGGCACCTGTGCGGGCCGGGTCGAATCGGTCGTTGGTGACTTCACCGCGCAACATCAACCCCCGCAACGTCCGGCGCAGCCGCGACGGCTCCATGCTCGCAGCCCGCGCCAGGTCGGTGGCGAAGCTGGCTCCCCGGCTGGCCAGAAGCTCGATGACCTGGCACTCGTCCGCAGATTTCTCGGTTTCCGAGGGATGATCTCGCCACGGGCCCTCGAACTCACGGCCCACGAGGGCGATGGCAGCCTCACTTTTGTCGCCACGGGCAGCCCGCCAGAGCCAACCTCCGGTCGCCAGCAGGTCATCGAGCCATGCCGGTTTGTAGCCGGCGACCCTGCGGGGCAGGATCTCGCTTTCCCAGAACTCGGCGGGGGCGGCATACCCCTGGAGCTGCTCGAGAGCTGTCTCCAGACCGGCTGGGCCCTCCAGTCGGGTTGCCGTGTGCAAGTGCTGGCGGCGAAGTAGGAAATCGGCGAAAACCTCGGGGGTGACCGCAACGCTTTCGCGGCGGCGAATCGCCACGCTCAGACGTTGGACCTCAGCGAGGTTTTCCGGTTCGGCCCATCGGCATTCCACCTCGGAATCGGCGGGGTTCAGGCGAATCAATCCGCCGGTCTCAACCCATCGATCGAGCATCTCGGCCGCTAGCTCAGGCGCGATGGGATAACGCCCGCAAAGCTCGGCCATTCCGATCAAGGCATGCGTGCGCAGATAATGTCGGACGATGGATTCCAGTTCGTTCATGTCGGGCTCAACGCCCGCCAGAAAGGCACGGCGATAGCGCGGCTCGTCTTCGGCCAGAATCCAGCGCAACGGCTCGGCGGTTCCCGGAAGGGAGAGCCGGACGGCCCGGCCTTCCTGGAGCAGCTCTCCGAGCAAGAGTTCCATCGACCCATAGAGCTCGGCGACCGTCAAGTCGCCCAGCGCCCGCAATAGTTCGGCCATCTCCTCGGCCGTGCGCGGGGGCAGCCCGCGACGGCGGAGGCGACTTTCCACGCGGCCTAGCGCCTGGGGATCGAGCAGTTGAGCGCCTCGCGGTGATTCGAGCAGTGCGTCGAGCAAATCCTCGTCGACGGCGGGTCCACCCGGGCGCCGATCGCCGCGCCGAGGATCGTCCCACTCGTAGAGGTAAGCCGGCGTGAACTGAAAGATCAGTTCCGATGCAAACGGTGAAGCAATCTCGCCTTGTCGGGTGACGATTCTCACAGAGCCCGCGCTGATGGATTCGAGCAGCCGGCGAAGCCGGGAAAGTACCAGCTCTTCATCAAGACATTCGCGAAACGTCTCGACGACGATCGGAAAGTCGGGAAACTTGCCGACGACCTGGAGCAAGTCCTTGGCCCGTAGCCGTTGCAACCAGAGCGGTGTCCGCTTGCCCGGATCGGGCCTGGGCATCAAGAGCGCGCGAGCCGCGTTTTGACGAAACCGCAGACCGTAAAGTAGGGTCTCGGGAAGCTCCAGTCGAATCAACCGTTCCGCCTCGTCGGCGGTCAGACCATGGAGCAGGTCGAGTGGCGGGTTGTCCATGCCCGGCAACCGGATCAAGAGCCCGTCATCACCGTGCAGGCACGAGGCCTGGATGCCAAATCGCTCGCGAATGCGGCCTAGAAGTGCGAGCTTCAGCCCCTGGTGCAGCTTGCCTCCAAACGGCGAGAGGACCGCCAGGCCAAGTTCCCCGGCCGGGTCGCGGAATGTCTCGACCAGGATCGTCCGATCGTCCGGCACCACGCCCGCCACGCGCGCCTGGCGCACCACGTAGCGAATCAAGGGCTGGGTTGCCCGCGCCTCGAGACGGCAGGTCTCCTCAAGCCAGCGCGGGAGCTCGGGATCGTCGAGACGGCCGGCGATCTCGCGGCAGAGCGTCCCCACGGCATCACCGAGCTCCGCGGAGCGAGGCGAGCTCTCACCCCTCCAGAAGGGCATGACCGCCGAATTCCCCTCGGCCGGGCGGACCACGACGCGATGGGCCTCGATCGCGTCGATCCTCCAGGTGTTGTTGCCCAGGGCGAAGGCTTCACCGACGCGCCGTTCAAAGACGAACTCCTCGTCAAGTTCGCCCAGCCGCGGGCCCTCGGCGCCCAGAAAAACCGGGTACTGCCCGGTATCGGGGATCGTCCCGCCTCCAACCAGGGCCAGCCGCGCCGATCCGGGCAACGGCGCCAGACGATTGTGTATTCGATCCCAGGCGATCCGCGCGCAAATCGCGAAAAGAACCGGTCGGGAACCGGCCCGAGACCAGGCAAAGCACACGCTCGAAGACCTCGGGTGCCAGCCCTTCAAATGGATAAGAGCGACGGACCAGATCGAAGAGATCCGGCACGTCCCAGCGGTCCATTGCCACACAGGCCACCACCTGCTGGGCCAGCACGTCGAGACACCCGTGGGGCACCCGCAGCGGCTCGATATCCCCCTCGACCATGGCGCGGGCAAGGGCTGCTGTTTCCAGCAGATCGCTCGCCGTCTTGGCAATGAGCCGGCCCTTGCTCACTCCGTGAACCACGTGGCCGGCCCGGCCTACCCGCTGAAGACCTCGCGCCACGTTGCCCGGCGATTCCACCTGGCAGACCAGGTCAACGTCGCCCATGTCGATGCCGAGCTCGAGGGAGGCCGTCGAGATCACGCCCCTGAGCGACCCGCTCTTGAGCGCTTCCTCGGTCGTCCGGCGCTCTTCCAGGCTGAGGCTGCCATGATGGGCGCGGAACGCTGGGGCAAGATCTTCGGCGTCGATCGGTTCCGCCGCTGCGGCAGCCTCGTTCAGCCGGCTGGTCAGCTTCTCGACGGTGCGGCGGTTATTTGTGAAGACGATCGTGGACCGATGACCGTGCATCAGGCCGATGATCCGCTCTTCGATGGCCGGCCAGATGGTCCCGGGTGGACCAAGGTGTCGGCCTTCGTCGGGCCCCGGCCAGATGACCTGAAGATCCATGGTCTTCCGCCGGCCGGCGTCTATGATCGTCACCGGGCGGGGCTCGAGCCGCCGTTCCCCTGAACTTGTGGCGACGCGTCTTTGACCACCCAGAAAGCGCGCGACTTCCTCGAGCGGCCGCTGGGTCGCGGACAGCCCGATGCGCAGGAAAGACGCCGGACAGATCGCCTCGAGCCGCTCCAAGAGCAAGGCCAGGAAAACTCCGCGCTTGTTGCCGCAAACAGCGTGGATCTCGTCAATGATCACATGGGAAACGCCGCGCAGGATCTCACGGGCCCGGCTGGTGAGCATCAGGTGAAACGATTCGGGCGTGGTGATCAGGATATCCGGCGGCTTGCGAAGGATCCGGGCGCGAGCACTCTGAGGGGTATCGCCGCTCCGAACCGCCGCGGCGAGCGGGATCAAGGGCGGCCCGCAAGCGTGGGATCGCTCCAGAATGCCCGCCAGCGGGACATCGAGGTTCTTCCGGATGTCTTCATTGAGTGCTTTCAGGGGCGATATGTAGAGAATCCGCACGCCGGCTTCGCGCCTGGGCGTCCGCCAGAGCAAGTCGAGCGCAGCCAGGAAAGCCGCCAGCGTCTTGCCCGACCCGGTGGGGGCGACGATCAGCGTGTTCTGCCCGCTCGAGATAGCGGGCCAACCCATTCGCTGCGGCGGTGTCGGCTCGCCGAGCGTCTCCCGGAACCAGCCTGCCACCGGGGGCAGGAAGCAGTCAAGAACGTCGTCATGCTCATCGCCGTCACCCGCATTTACCACGTGACACAGCCTCTTGCCTGACCATTCAAACCTCTTCGATAGTACCGATTCCTGTTCAGATTGTGCTGCACATCGGCACCACGGGCAAGTGCGATCTTGTACGGGCGTTCAGAATTCGTAAGCAAATGGACGTCGATAGCCGGACACGGCGGACCTCTGCCGACTCTGGAACGACCCTGTGCCAGTCTCCCCATGTTTGACGCTCAAGTCTTGAGGAACAGTCCAGGCTCATAAAGAGAGAGGAATTGCTGTTTTGCATGATCAAGGCCCCAATAAGCATGGCAGAGTTCCCGCCAGGGTCTACTCGCCGGAGGAGATCGCCGAGCGGCTGGGAGGAATTGCCGTCAAGTCACTGGGCGAAGTGATCCGCAGCCTCGGTTTGGAAACGACGACACTGGGATACGCTCAACCGTCGCGGAAAGGAGGACCCAGGCGCAGACTGTGGGGAATGACCGAGATCCAGCTTGATGCGCTGATGGTACGGAGGGGTCGGAAGCTCCTCGATAGGCCAGCCGATTAACAGGCGATCGTCGCGTCCTCGCGCAACGTCAACCGCGCAGCAGCAGGGCGATCGTGAAAATGGCGATCAGGCCCAGGCCGAGCACGATTAACGAGAAGTGGAGCAGCCAGCGCGAGTCGCTGCTCATACGCGCGTTAAGAATCTGGGATTCGGGCAACTGGCGGACCGCGGCGGGCAGCGGCGGCAGCGGCGACCGATGGCGGGGTGCCGGCGTCGGCTCGGCGTCTCCCAGGTCGCGTAGCGATACGACACTGGGGCTCGTTTCATCCTCCGCGATCGACAGCAGGCGAAGGTCCTCATCGGCCAGCGCGGGTGGAGGCAGGTGGAACGAGCGCGCGGCCTCGGCTTCCGCACCCAGAATCGCGCGCAACCGGGCGGGGTCGGTCCAGGCGCCAGGTCTCCGCGCAGCTCCTTGCTCGTCTGGTAGCGTTCCTCGGGCCTCTTGGCCATCAGCTTACGAATGATCGCGGCGAATGCGGCGGGAACTCCCTTGGCAATCTTCTCGAGTGGATCGGGATCGTCCAGCCGCTGCCGGAAAATCTTGTTGATCATGTCGCCGCCCTCGAATGGGGGGCGCCCGGAAAGGGCGAAGTAAAGTGTGCAGCCAACACTGTAGAGGTCGCTGCGAAAGTCGGCACGACTGGCGTCGCTGAGTTGTTCCGGGCTGGCGTAATCGAGCGTTCCCAGGACGGTGTTGGCGCGGGTGATTCCCTTCTCCTCGCCCATGGCACGGGCCAGTCCAAGGTCGAGAATCTTGGCGTTGCCATCGGGGGTGATCATGATGTTCGAGGGCTTGATGTCGCGATGCACCAGGCCGGATTGATGAGCGGCATCCAGTCCGTCGAGAACCTTCAGGAAGAGACGGGCCGCGTCGGAAACCCGCAGGGGTCCGTACCGCTCGCTCTTGACCATATCGAAAAGGCTCATGCCGGGAATGTATTCGAGCACGATGAAGTTGACGTCGCCCTCGGTCCCCACGCTCAATGTTCGGGCGACGTTGGGATGATCGCAGCGCTGGGATAGCTCCATCTCGCGCTGGAATCGAATCAGGCTGCCCGCCTCCTCGATGGCCTTGCGCGGCGGTAAGACCTTGATGGCGACCTTGCCGAAGGTCTGATCGTTGACCGCCAGGAAGACCTTACCCATGCCTCCCTCGCCCAAGGGCCGGAGGATTCGATAGCCGCCCAGGAAAAAACCCTTGGTCGCGCCTGCCAGCAGCTTGCGTGCCTGGTAAGTGGTGAGGAAGCCCTGCTGGACAAGCAGTCGAGCCAGCCGAACCGAGGCGTCGGCGGCGGGCTCCGGCTCAACCTGCGATCGTGCCTTCGTCAATTCCGGAAGGGGAACCAGCCCCGACAGTACGACCTTCTCAGCGAAGTCGTCGAGCTGGAGCATTTCCACTCACCCTGGTGCTTTCTGGGGCAAGGTTCCATCCCGCCTGTCCGCGCACCGGCCGGCTCACAAGCTGAGCGGCCGGGACGATCTCATGATAACGGGACGAACGTCGAGGAGGCGAGAACCGCGGCTGCCGGTCATTTATCATGCGTGGAGAGCCCCGGGTCGCTCTGGGCTACAACGTTGATGATCAGGCAGGTCACGTTGTCTTTCGAGTCATTGTCCAGGGCCATGTCCTTGAGCATGACGGCTGCCAACTGGGGGTCGCTCACCGTGCACAGAACCCGGGCCAGCTCCTCGTCGGGGACAGCTCCGGTCAATCCATCACTGGCCAGCAGAAAGCGATCACCGGGTCGAACGTCAAGAACACGGAAGTCCTCGGGCCCGCTGCGGGCGTCCTTGCTTCCCAGGTAGAGATACAGCACGTTCTTGAACTTGTGCGTCGAGAGCTCTTCCTTGGTGATGGTGCCCGCATCGAGCAGGGCATCCGCGAGCGAATGGTCCTTGGTGAGTTGCTCCAGCTTGTTGTCACGCAGCCGGTAGGCCCGGGAATCGCCGATTCCTGCGACGTAAACACGGTCGTAGCGAAACTGGGCCAGGACAACCGTGGTACCCATGTTCGAGTATTCGGTGACCAGCCCCGAGCTTCCCAGGATCTCGGAGTTGACCTCGGCGACTGCGTCGCGAATCGACTCCTGGACGTGTCGCGGTTCCTTTTCGTCGGCGTTCAGCCGTCTGGCAATCGCCTTGGGAATCAGCTCGACTGCCATCAGGCTGGCTTTCTCGCCGGCTTGCTGCCCACCCATCCCGTCGGCCACGATGAACAGGTTCTCCGGTTCCATGGTCATCGCGGGGACCTCCGCGCTGCCGTCGGCCATGTCGGGACGCACCGGACGCCTGCCGGGAACGTAGTAGTTGTCTTCGTTATGCTCGCGATAGTTGCCTCGAACCGAGACGACCCCCACCTTCAATTTCAACTGGCCGGGCAGCAAGGTGAGCGACGACATTGTGGCGAACTCATCGGTCGCATCCACGTCCCCGCCTCCAAAACGCAGACTGGTCAACCAGCTCCACCATGACTTCAAAAACGACACAAACTTGGATAGCAGGCTCACCGCGACCGCCTTTTTTGGAGCCCAAACCGTAAGCCAGAGATTGACGGAAACCTGTCGTGCTTCATCGAACGAGTCAAGCTGCCGCGAGTGTTCGCGATCTGCTTCGGGACTTGGGATTCCTATTATCTAGCAAATCCTCATGAAACTGTAGAGAAAAACGTTTCCGTCGACGGAAAGCGCGCCTAGTTTCGAGCGTGGGCGGGGCTTGCCCACCGCATCAGGTCGTCCACACCCACCGAACGATACGTCAAGAACAATTCGCCCGCCTCAAAACCCGCGGTCAGCCCATGATATCGGTTCATCGTCTCAACTGCCCGGAAGGTCCCCGCCTTGCTGGCGGGAAACTGTGTCTGGTACGCACGAATGGCTTCCAGCTTGACCTCCAGAGTGGGTCCGATGTCGGCCACAATGTACCCGGAAGCTTCCGGTAAGTCTAACCCATGCAAGGCGATCGGAAAACTCAATTGGTTCGAGATCACATGCGGGCTGTGACCGTCGAAATGTTCGTCCCATTTCGTGAGTCGGCTGTAGAAGACGGCGGCGTCGGTGATCAACATGGCCTGGTAGTGATCGGGAGAGGCGAGCACGGTCTTGCCGCCGAAGCCCAGAACGACCTTGGGGCGATGCTTGCGAAACACTTTTGCCAGCGCGACACGGGCCTCGAACGAGTCGAAGAGCCTGCGGTTGGGCATGTTGAGATTGACCCGCAGGGCAACACCCAGGATATCGGCGGCCAGGCGGGCCTCGGCAAGCCGCACGTCCGGACCAGGCGAGTGTGGGGTCGGTTCGCCGTCGGTGAGATCGACAATGCCCACCGCGTAGCCTTTGCGCACGAGCCGGGCCAGCGTCCCGCCGCAGGCAATCTCGACGTCGTCGGGATGCGCTCCCACCGCAATAAGATCAAGTTCCTGATCTGCCAGTTCGGACATTCGACGACCCATTTTCCGAGCGGCACAACGCGACAAATGACAAGATGGCAATGATAGATCGGCGGAATGCGGTGTCACAAGACTCGAGCCATCGTATTACCCAGAAAAACTCGACCGACCAGATCAGAATCGCTCGATCTGGCTGGAAGCGTTAGCTGGTGAGGACCGGCGGCCGCAACCTGGTTGCTCCCCTTCCTCATTCATCGAGTTGATCCTGCTTGGTGACTGCCAGAAGAAACGTGGGTGGTACTGCCTCGAAACGTAAGCGTTCCATTTGCTCGATACCCCGCGAGATCCCAAAATTCCACACGCGTACCCCGCCGGCAAGCTGCTTCAAAGTCTGATAACACGAGGCCAGATTCTCGACGGTCGCCACGTTGACGGCAAGGTTGCCTCCGGGACGGAGGCGATGATAAGCCGCGGTGATGACGTGATCCGGCTGACGTCCGGTCCCACCCACAAAAACAGCGTCCGGCACCGGCAGGGTCGCCAGCACCTCGGCGGCGCGGCCCAGTACCGGCCGGACATTCGGCACGCCGAACGACTCTGCGTTGGCCTGGATCAGTGCGAGATCCGCCGGTTCGGGTTCGATCGCGTAGACCATGCCCAGAGACGCAAGCTGGGCCGCCTCGATCGAGACCGATCCCGAGCCCGCGCCGATGTCCCAGACAATACTGGTGGCCCGGATGTCAAGCTGCGCCAGCGCGACCGAGCGGACCTCTGCCTGGGTGACCAGGCGTCGTCTCGGTTTGGTCTGGGAAAACACTTCGTCCGGATTGCCGAACAGGCGATGGCGACTGGACCGATTGGCCCGATCCGGACGGTCTGGCTTGCGGACCAGGATCAGCACATTGAGAGGATTAAAGTCCATTCCCACGAGGTCGCCAAGGTCGGCCTGGGTGACCCGCTCGTCGGGTGAGCCGAGGTTCTCGCAAACATAGGCACGGAAGTAATCAATGCCCCGCTGCAAGAGTTCGCGAGCCAGGCGTGAGGGCGGAAGGTCGTCACTCGAAAACAGACCCACCTTCTCGGCCGTACGAATTCGATCGACGACGGCCTCGACGGGGCGTCCGGCCAGGTTGGTCAGGTAGGCATCCTCCCAGCTTTCCTTGACCCTGGCGAATGCCAGTTGCATGCTGCTGACGTGCGGCAAGATCTCAAAACAGTCCTTGCCCAGGCGATCACAGAGATAGCGTGCAACGCCATAAAAAAGGGGATCGCCATGACTGACCAGCACGGGCTGGCGACCTTGAAGCGCGTTCTTCACCTGCTCGAGAGCCACGGACATCTCGGGCTCGAGCACGATCTTGCGTCCGGGCAACCCCTGCAGGAGTGCCAGGATCGGCGCGGCACCCACGATGACGTCGGCTTCCGCGAGGACTTTCCGAGCTCGGTCGGTCAACCCGCTCGGTCCCTCGTCGCCGATGCCCACGACCACCATCTTCGCTCGCTCGACCGTCACGGCCTCGGGCCCTTTGTCATGGGGCTGAGTTTCTCGCAAGTGAAACCATCGATGCGTTCATGACCGGGCATTGTATCTCTACCATACCCACCTCGCCAATGGTCAACGCCCGGGAATGGGGTAAACGCGGCACGGGACGAAGAACTCAACCGCGACGCCGTACTCTGTTTGCTCGCGAATCACACCTTCGAGGCAAGGGCTCATGGACACGTACGTACCGTTCAGACTGGGCCGATTACATCGTAGCACGCCGGCTTGCGTCATCTTCAGAGCCGTAGCTCGCGACATGCCCCGGACAGGGTGCACCATCTTGCCGGCCGGCATCGCACGAGGCGGTTCCCGCCCCCGGCTCGCGAGTGCAGTGTGCCGGGTCGCAGGGGAGAAGCCAGTCAGCGATCAACCGGGCTAACGGTTCGGTGTGGGTGATGTGCGGAATATGACCCACGGTCGGCATGATGACGCTTTCCGATCGCGGCAAGGCGGCTTTCAGTTCCTCGAAGTAACGGTGCGGTACGACACGATCCTCTCGGCCCTGAATCAGCAGAATCTCGGCATTGATGCGATGCAGGCTGGGCCGCAAATCGAGCCGGGCGAGCAGCGAGCAGCGATGAGCCAGCGCCCGGATGGGCGTCCGCCCGTTCTCCTCGAGGTAAAAAGGCCAGCGATCCTCGATGATCCAGGGGAAATCCATCTTGCTGTTGTAGGCGAGGATTGTTTCCCGCAACGGCAGCCTCGCCACCGTTCCGGGCACTCGCTGGCCAAGGAAGAGCGCCAGACGCTCGGCAAAAGTGAAACAGCGATGAGCGAAGGCGCCTTGAACGACTGATTTTGGAAACCGCTCGGGCGCACGCTCGATCGCCTTGAGTGCGACCGTCGATCCGAACGAGATTCCCGCCAGGTGCGCCTGCTGGATTCCCAGGTGGTCCATCAGGCCGAGAAGGTCGTCCACCAGATGATCATGGTTGATACGCCCCAGATGAGCACCGTCACCAAGCTGGTCCCCGGGGTAGTCGTATTGAATCGTCGTGAACTTCTCGGCCAGGCGGTTCAGCACCAAAGTGTAAGTTCGATAAGTCGAGGCGATTCCGGGTAGCCAGATCAGTGGCCGTCCTTCACCAAGGATGCGATGAGTCATCCGGTACCGCGGGCCTGACCAGATCGAGGGAACCGCGCGGTCATCGTACTTTCGCAGCTCCTCTCGCCAGTTAGCGGGAGGCTGACAGCGGCGGACTGCGGCAGGTTCGGCGGCGGTAGCCGGCATCGATTCACGAGGCGTCTGTGTGGCCATTACTGGAAGACCGTTCCGGGTAGGGGGAAGCCTCTGAAGAATGAAACACCATGCTGGCGAAGCTCACGCAGCAAGTTCGCCGATCATCAATTGCCTGGTGGTAACGCAGCAGCCGACCCGATGCCGGACCTATAGCGTGCAACATTGTGTAGGTCGCCGCAAGACCGCAGACCCGCCAGCGATTGGCCACGGCCGCGGCCGTCTGAAACCACTGCGCCGGGTTTGCGGCGGCCGCGTGATCGAGCATCTCGCCATCGAACCGCCGCACCGTTTCCTGAATCTGCCTATCGACGGGATGTGGATCTCCGAATTCCGGGCCGACGTGGCAGAGATCGATTCCGCCGATATACGCGACGTTCTTGCCGCTGGCGGCTTCGGCTGTCTTGAGGGCGTCGACAAACCGCCGCACCGCCGGATCGTCGATCGGGTCAATGCCGCGCTGGAGGTGCTCGTGGAATGATCCGACCAGGATCGGCACGATCGAGAATGCGCGTTTCTTGCCGAGCACGTACTGAAGCCACACCACCTGAAACTCGATCGAATGCTCGGACCTGTGCACCAGTTCGTCGTCGAAAAACTCGGCACCCGCGGCCGCCGCGATCCGTTCGACGTATTGCCTGTCCGTGGGTACAACGCCCAGGGGGCTTTGAAAATCTTTCAAGGTCAGGGCAAAGTGGCGCTGGCAATACTGATGAGCGACACCCAGGATGACGAACGTATCGATCTCCGGGTGCTGGGCCAGTTCCTTGTAGGACCATGTGTAAACCGGGCCGCCTCGACGGAAATCGATGTGCGGGCTGAGTACGGCCCGCAACCGCCGCGACCGGGTGGGTGGGTCCAGTGCCCGCGGTCCGGCTCCGTCAGCCACATGGAAATAGTTTTCGAGTTGAGCCCTCAATGCCGCGTCGTCGCCCGCGTAAGAGCGGCCGGCCAGCGCGGCGGGACGCTGAGTGGACAGGCGATAGGCTTCGCGAAATGAGGCGAATGTCGGGCCGTCCAGAACCATGGCCTTGTCGAGATCCTCCACCAGACGCTCGAGCACATCCGCGGCGACCCGGAGTCCCGAGTCGCGTTCGATACGCGTTGGGATTTCCGCCAGAGTGGTCCGCCCGTCAAAATGGCGGCAAATATGCATGAACGCGTCAAACGGCACCAGAACGGGGCTCGTGAACGCGCCCAGCGGATCATTGAGCAAAGCGTAAGCTTGACCAAGATGGTCGATACGAGAGGCGGCGAGGGGCCGGAGTTTGGGATGCTCTAATGTCGTCATGAAAACCGGAACGGCCAGTGGCGAAGCTGGTAACGAGAATCGTTAATCATTCTTCGCAAGCCGCACGCGGAGGTCAAGCGGATCTGCGCGGACCCCGTGGGGGGTTGGCGATCAAAGGAAGCGGCCAGGCCGGGGGAGCAATTTCGCGGATCGGTTGGGGAACCATGAGGGAAACCCTCCATTCAAAACATCAATCCGGATCACACATTTTCCCAGTTCGGAAATCTCTTCAAAACGGGTAACGTCAATGAAGCTACGGCAAAAAGCATGCCGCTCATTGGTTTTTTGGTGTTGCAGGTGGTTTTCGTTTGTTTCCCGTGCGATCCCAAGGATTGCTGAGCATTACATACGGGTCAGGAATGTCGCGATCGCGTAAGCAAGCCTGGAAAACAAACAATCCTGGCGAGGATCTTGGCATCTTCGAGGAATCGTAAGCTGGCCCGTGTCTTGCGAAGTCTCAGGGATGATCTGGTGGAGATCCCCGCTCTCTGGTATTTTCCCGCGGCAGGTTGGCGGGATCGGCGAGAGCCCCCGCGCGTCCGGTGGAGGAAGGGCCTGAACGGATCGGGCTGGCAGCACGGAGGTCGATAGCCCATGCAACGGCGAACTTTGAGGATGGCGTCCCAAATTCTGGCTCTCTGGGCGATCACCCCGACGCTCTCTTTTGGCCAGGCTCCCGAACGGCAACAGGTTGCGCCGCGTCAGGCCGCTGCCGCTCCCAAGGACGTCGAGGCCGCCAATGCCAGGAAGATGAATCGTCTGCTGGAACTCTGGGAGAAGAAGAGTACGGAACTCAGCTCGCTGGACGTGAAAATCCTGCGGATCGATCAGAACCCGGCGTGGGACGAGCTGGAGTATTACGAGGGGCGGGCATTGTTCAAGAGCCCCAATCTTGCGTTCATTGACTTCAACAAGATCAAACAGGATGAAAAGAAGAAGCCGCAGCGGGATCCGCAGAATCCCAAGAACTGGCTTTCCGTGCCCTTCGAACGAATCGTCTGTACCGGCAACGAAGTCTGGCAGTACAAGAGCGATACACAGCAGATCTTCATTTTTCCGCTCGGCAAGGATCAGAAGCAGAAAGCCATCGAGCAGGGCCCTTTGCCGTTCCTTTTCAATATGCGGGCCGATGACGCCAGGAGGCGTTACGAGATGCGGCTGATCAGCGAGGACGAGAATGGGTATGGAATCAGCATCACACCCAAGCTCGACGAGGACAGAGAAAGCTTCAGCATTGCGTACGTCAACCTGGACCGGAGCTATCTACTGCCGGTGCGGATCTTGATGAGGTCGCCGGACGGCAAGAGCCAGAAGGAGTTCCGGCTCGGTCCGATTTCTCCCAACAAGAAGGTGAACGTCAAGAACTTCGAGGGCAAACCGCTCGGGTCACCCTGGAAGATTGTCCGCAATCCTGGCGGGGCGGATCGCCCTGGCACAGCCAAGAACCGGGTCCGCGACGGTCAAGGAGAGCCCGCCGCCGTGCGTCCCAGAGCCGGTGCCGTCGAGCGCTAGTAGCGGAGCATCATCTCTGGGAAAAACACGGGTACATTTGTCAGTGGCCGCCCAGGGCCGTGAAGTCGCCAGGCACTGAGCAGACCTGTATCCTCGGAAGCTCTTGGCTCAGGGTTCGTCCTGGCGATTTCGCCCCAGTTTGACGGCTTTCTCTCTCACGTCTATAATCAGCTAGCGACCGGCGGCTCGGCTCCACCTGGCCCTGCATTCTTGACGCAACCCGGAACCTTGTCGGAACGATGATTTGGTTTTCTCCCAAAGAACCGGCGGCTTGACCCAGCGTCCAGAATGGCATTGGAGCTCGAGCCGCGACTGACTCTCGGAGGGAGCCTCACTTCCATGACTTGCCTCAGTGCCTTGCGACCCGGAATGGCCGCCTGCCTGCTCTTGGGGCTCCAGATCATTGCCGCGTCCGTTCCCGCGAGAGCGGCTGCCGAACCGGAATCGACTCCCGGCCAATTCTTCACCATCACCGAACCGATCACCAACGAGACGATCGAGCATGTTCGTGCCGCCACCCGGCAACTCGTTGACCAAAGTGCCGGCGACGCCAAGGGAAAGAGTCCGATCCTGGTGTTTCAGTTCCTGCCCGGAGAGTCGGCGCCGGGAACCAGCAGCATCGGTTCTTCGTTCGACCTGGCAAACCTGATCTCCAAGGAACTTGGCGGTGCCCGGTTGACCGTGGCCTACGTCCCTCAGCCGCTCACCGGCTTCGCGGTCCTGCCGGCACTGGCGTGCTCGGAAATCGTGATGGGCAGCGGGGCCAGCCTGGGCCCGATCACGCCGGACAACCAGACATTCGATCCGGCCTTTCGCGAGCCGGTCCGCTTTCTGGCCCTACGCAAGACGCGTGACCCCGATCTCTTGCTGGGCATGCTCGATCGAGATGCCGACCTGAGGCTGGTGCGCACCGGCGACAAGGCGTTCCATTACATACTGGCCGAGAATCTCGAGGAGTTTCGCAAAACTCATCAGGTGACGGAGGAGCAGCCCGCCTGGGAGGGAGGCCAGCGCGGAGTCTTGACTGCCCGCCGCGCTCGCGCCGAGGGGTTTTGCAAGGCCATCGCCGAGAACCCGGCCGAGGTGGCTCACATTTACCAGATCGGCGGTCAGTCGGCGGTCGAGGATCCGACCTTGGGTCAGACCTTGCGGCCGATCTGGATCAAGATCATTGGGCCCCTCGACCACGTCAAGGTTGGCTACCTCCAGAGGCGAATCGAGCAGGCGCGTCAGGAGAAGGTGAACCTGATCTTCTTCCAGATCGATAGCCCCGGCGGGCTCGACTCCACTGCCGACAGCATCGCCGACCAGATCGCCTCCATTTCGGACATGAAGACGGTGGCCTACATTGACGACCGAGCAGTAGGGGTTGCCGCGCTTTTGCCGCTGGCCTGCCGCGACATCGTTTTCAAGAAGTCGGCGAGGATGGGCGATGTCCGGCAGAACATTGTCGGTCGGAACAATCAGCTTCAGGATCTGACCGAGGCCCAGGTCCAGGTTTTGACCAAGAAGGTCGCGTTCCTGGCAGGTAAAAAGGGTCATCCCGAGGCCGTCGCCCGGGCCATGGTCGATCCGGATACCGAGGTGGTCGAGGCGCGCGACCTCCAGACCGGCGCGGTGCGGCTCTTGCTCCGCGAAGAAGTCGAAGCCGATCGGCAACGGTACCAGGGCGTCGAGGTCCGCAAGAAGCCCGGATCCAATCTGGTTCTGACGGGCGATGAGGCCGCGGCTTTCGGCATGGGACAGGTCGTGGGCACCGAGGAAGAACTCAAGGCATTGTACGGACTGCGCGGCAAGCTGATCCGGGTCGATGCACCCGGCTGGGTGGACTCATTAGTCACGGTCCTGACTGACCCCTACGTGAGCTGGCTGCTCCTATTCGTCGGGCTGTTCATGCTGGTGATCGAGCTCAAGCTCCCCGGCATCGGCCTTCCAGCGATCACGTCCGCTCTGGCGTTTCTGCTCTTCTTCTGGAGCCATTACCTCAGCGGCACCGCCGACCAACTGGAAATCATCCTTTTCCTGGTCGGCATGGTGAGCCTGGCTCTCGAACTGTTTGTCTTTCCCGGTTTCGGGATTTTCGGCATGAGCGGAATTCTGCTCATGCTTTGCAGCATCGTGATGGCGAGCCATACTTTTGTCTGGCCGACCCAGGAATACGAATATCGCGAAATGGGTTACACGTTGATCCAGCTCATGCTCGCCTTGGTGGCCGTCGCGGGGGGGGCCATTGTCCTGGCACGTTACCTCCCGTCTCTTCCCTTTCTGAACCGACTCGTCCTCAAGCCCGAACCCTGGACCATCGTGGAATCTGCCGACTCTCCCGACGCTCTCTCCAAGCCGTCCCTGGAGGGATACGAGTCGCTGGCTTTCCTGATTGGTGAAACCGGTCGCACCACGTCTCCCTTGCGACCCACCGGCAAGGCACGTTTCGGCAACCTCCTGATCGACGTCACCGCCGACGGCTTCTACGTCGAGACAGACTCGCTGGTCGAGGTCGTCGACGTCCAGGGCACGCGGGTCATCGTCAAGCAGATGGTCTGAACTCGCGCGGCGGTGAATCACCTTCCCGAGGACCGCCTATCGGGCACTCTCGGCCACGTCGGGATGATCCTGGCCGTGCGCCTGTCATGACGGAAAAAGCCCGAGGGTTTATCGCAAATCGGCACGGTATTTGAGTATCAAACTCGAGACGCTGGCGCGCGGAACGCGAGTGGTTGGACGTTCTGGCAACCGAGAGCATTGCGGTCAGGCACCCAGGTGTCCCCGCGCAGGGTAGCGCAGGACGGAGGTTCGCATTCCAATTCCTGGATCGTTCGACGGTAAAGGGTGATGACAACGCGCTTCACCTCTGGATCATAGGCGGCCCAAGGCGCATCGAAAGGCAACACTCGTGTCGGCCGAATCCTCGAAGAAAGAAGGATCCGCGAATCCAACGGTCCTGGCGATGGATCATCCCATCACGCTGATGATGCTGGTCATGGCCCTGATCAGTCTTGGCGGTCTGGCCTATGAGCAGATGCGAGTCGACATTTTCCCCTCGCTCAACACCCCAAAGATCTACATTTTCTTCGATTTCATCGGTATGAGTCCCGACCAGATCGAGGGATTCATCGTCAACGAACTGGAGCTCTACTTTCAGTACGTCGATGGCGTCCAGGACATAAAGTCCCGGAACATCCAGCAGGTTGGCCTTGTGGAACTGGGTTTCTTTCATGGCACCGAGATGGGACAGGCCATGGCCCAGGTGGTGGCCATGTCGGACCGGGCCATGGCGTGGATGCCGCCGGGGTCGTTGCCGCCCATGATCATGCGCATGGACGCCGGCAGCGTGCCGATCGGCTATCTCGTCTTCACCAGCGAGGGAAACAAGACCTCGATCGGGGCGATGGGAGACCTGGCGCAAAACATTATCCGTCCGCTCGTTCAGAAAAACGTGCCGGGCACGGTCGCCATTTCGCCGTTCGGCCCGAACATGCGATCGATCATCATCAACGTCGATCCCAACAAGCTTCTCGAATACAACCTGAATCCGATGGACGTGGTCGAGGCGGTGAAGACCGGAAACGTCGTCATTCCTTCGGGGAATATTTATGTCAAGGATTCGATGCCCATCGTTCACAACAATGCCACGGTGGTCGATATCCAGCGGCTGGGCAACATTCCCATCAAACTAGGCTTGAACGTTTACCTGCGTGACATAGCGACTATTCAGGACGCGACCGACATCACTTACGGCTATGCACTGGTCAACGGCGCGGAGGCCGTCCACCTGCCGATCATCAAAAAGGATACGGGATCGACACTGACAGTGGTCTCGGACGTTCACAAGTCAATGGAGCAATTTCGCAACGCGGTTCCCAAAGACGTGAAGATCAGTTTCGAGTTCGATGAGTCTCCCACAGTTGTCCACGCGGTCGAGAGCGTGGCCACCGAGGGCGCGATCGGCGCTGGCCTGACCGGACTGATGATCCTGTTGTTCCTCGGTGACTTGCGCAGCGTGCTCGTCGTTGTCTGCAACATTCCGCTGGCCTTGACCGGTTCGCTATTCGGGCTCTGGTTGACCGGCAACACCATCAACATCATGTCTCTGGGCGGCATGGCTCTGGCCATCGGTATCCTCGTCGATGAAGCGACCGTGACAATCGAGAACACCCACGTACAGATGACGCAGACGAAGAACATCGCCACGGCTGTACTGAATGCCAGCAATGCGACGGCGGTGCCCCGGCTGCTGGCTCTCTTCTGTATCCTGTCCGTTTTCATTCCGGCGTTCATCATGCAAGACCCTCTGCGGTCGTTGTTCATGCCGCTGACCCTGGGTGTTGGCTTCGCGATGATCTTCTCGTACCTGCTCTCCAGCACTTTCGTCCCGATCATGAGCGTCTACTTGCTCAAGCACAAGAATCATGGAGAGAAGCAGGGAGGTGTATTCGACCGGATCCTCAAGGGCTATCACGGACTCGTGGAACGGTTCGTGGAGCACCGCTTTCTCCTGGTTCCCATCTATCTGTTTGCGTCTTTCTTGACTCTCGGGTTGCTTGGCATGGAGGTCGGCACCGAGCTGTTTCCGCAGATCGATCAGGGTGAATTCGTACTCCGCTTCCGTCCCCCGCCCGGGTCAAGCTTCGAGCTGACCCGCGAGATGGGATTGAAGTGCTTGCAGGAGATCGAACACGAGGCGCAGACCAAGAACGTCAAGATCACCATGGGTTTCGTGGGTCAGGTCGCGCCCAATTTCGGTATCGACAACATGGTGCTATTCATGCGCGGGCCGGACGACGGCTGGCTGCGCGTCGCCTTGAACGAGGACAGCGGAATCAAGCTCGACGAGTTTCGCGAGCGTCTGCGCAAGGTGTTGCCGGATCGCGTCATACCCTGGCTGACCCACAGGCTGGAGCAGGGCGGGGGAGGCGGGGGCCTGTCCAAGTCCGAGGCGCGTGAAGAAGCCGAGAAATGCACGTTTGGCTTCGAGCCGGGCGACATTGTCAGCCAGGTCATGAGCTTTGGGGCCTCGAAACCGATCGCCGTACGCGTGATCGGCACCGATTACGACGGGGTCCGCAAGCACGCGGAGAAGATTGCCGCTGAGTTGAAGCGTATTTCATACCTTCGTGACGTGACTTTTGAACAGACGCTGGATTACCCCTCCGTCGAGATCGAGGTCGACCGCGAACTGGCGGGGCTGATCGGGGTGACGCTCGAGCATGTGAAGCATGCGCTCGTCATGGCGACCTCCTCGACGCGTTTCACCAATCTCAACTACTGGATCAACGTCAAGACGGGCTTTGATTACCTGGTGCAGATCCAGGTGCCACCGACCCGGATGGAGAAGCCGGAAGATCTCGAGGAGTTACCTCTCGAGTCGATCAACCCCGATGTTCCCTTGATGATCCGCGACGTCTTGAAAGATGGCCGCGTTCACACGAGTGTCCAGCCCGGAGAGTACGACCGCGACATGTCCCAGCGCTATCTGACCGTGGTGGCCAACGTCGAGGGCGAGGATATGGGCCGGGCCGCGAAGCAGGTCCGCAAGGCGGTCAAGGATGCTGGCGACCCGCCCCGCGGCGCCCATGTGGAGGAGATGGGCCAGCTTCCGCCGATGACCGAGATGTTCAAGGCGCTGGGGATCGGACTGGCTGTCTCCGTATTCGTGATCCTGGTGTTATTGACGGCGTACTTCCAGTCCCCGCGTCTGGCGCTGATCTCGATCGGCGCCGTTCCGGGAGTTCTCGCCGGGATTGCGACAATTCTTCTGATCACTGGCACCACGCTCAATATCGAGTCGTTCATGGGTTCCATCATGTGTCTGGGGGTTTCGGTATCGAACTCAGTGATGATGGTCACGTTCATGGATGAACACTGGAAAGCGGGCAAATCTTCGACAGAGGCTGCACTCATCGGCGCCAGCGAGCGATTGCGACCGATTCTGATGACGGCCTGTGCGATGACTGTCGGCATGGTGCCCATGGCACTTGCGCTTGAGCGCGGCTCTCAAATGGAGGCGCCGCTGGGCCGGGCGGTTATTGGCGGTCTTGTGATGTCCACCTTCGCCACCCTGCTGGTGCTGCCATCCATTTTCGCGCTGGTGATCGGTGAGAGAGAACCCAGATCGCCTTCGCTCTACCCGGGCAACCCGCAAAGCGATCACTATGACCCGCAGCTCTACGCTGATTCGGAAGAGGGCGATGAGCAAGAATCCCCGGATGCGAATGAACAGCACGGGGAAGAAGATACCGAAGGAAAGGCATAGCCGGCGGATCAGAAAAACAGATTCCCGCGGCGGCCAGTCGGTCCGCCGCACCTGCGACTGGAGATGCGCATTGCGAACCGTTGCCCCCCCCGGAGTCTGGCTTCTCTTCACACTCCGCCGACGGCTGGGGTTCTGGATGCTGGTAATGCTAGCGACATCGGGATGCTCCGAGGAGAAGAAGGTGGCTCCGAGCGTCTCGGAACCTCCCGTCCTGCACGTGATTCATCCCCAGATCCGGAAGATTACCCGGATCGTCGGTCAGCCGAGCTTCGTCCAGAGCTACGAACGTACGTCGATTTATCCGAAGATGACGGCATACATTGAAAGGTGGAATGTCGACATCGGCGATAAGGTCCGCAAGGGAGACGTGCTGGCCGAGCTCTTCGTGCCGGAGCTCAACGAGTTCTATGGAACCAAGAAGGCGACGGTCGTCGATCAGCAGGAGCGAGTCAGGCTGGCCCGGAAGGACGTGGAGGTGGCCGATGCCACGGTGCAGGCGGCCAAGGCCCGGCTCGACGAGGCCAAGGCGATACTCGGCAAGTATGAGGCCGAGGTCGAGCGCTGGGACATCCAGGTCAAGCGGCTGGCAAGGGAAGTCGAACGGCAGGTTGTCGCACCGCAGATTCTGCTTGAGTCGACCAACGAGCTGAATGCCGACATCGCGGCTCGGGAGGCCGCGAAATCGACAATCAAGAAAGCTGAAGCGCAGCTCCTTGCCGATGAGGCCGCGCTGGCGAGGGCCATTGTCAACGTCGATGTTGCCAAGGCCGATCTGGCCGTGGCCGAAAGTGAGTCGAAGCGGTACGAGGCACTGGTGGGTTACCTCAAACTGTTTGCGCCATTCGACGGTATCGTCGTGGCGCACAACGCCAATACCTGGGACTTTGTGTTGCCCCGAACCGGCGATCCCACCGCGGAAATGCGCGCTCCGGACTTGTCGCCCAGTGGGCAGGCCGCGCCGATTTATGTGGTGGAGCGTACCGACATTATCCGGGTTTACGTCGATATTCCCGAACGGGATGCCGACTCGGTTCATATTGGCTCGGATGCGCGGGTGAAGATATGGGCGTATCGCGACGAGTGGATTCCGGCAACGGTGACACGCCTCTCGTGGGCGCTGAACACCAAGAGCCGAACGATGCGCGCCGAGATCGATCTGCCCAATACCCGCAGTCAGATTCTGCCTGGAATGTACGCCTACGGGGAAGTCTACGTCGAGCGGCCCAGCGTCCGGGCAGTGCCGAAATCAGTCATCGTTCAGACCGCTGGAAAATCCTTCATCTGGCGGTACGAAAACGGCCGCGCCCTGCGAACCGAGGTCGAGACGGGAGCCCGGGACGGCCAGTGGACCGAGATCACGAATCGCAGGGTCGATTCCAAATCAAAAGGGGGCGAACGCTGGACGCCAATTGAAAGCTCTGACCAGATCCTTCTGGGTAGCAAGCTATCAACGCTTACCGAGGGTACTCGCGTGAACATGGCCGACACGCCTGCCCCCATTGAGGCAGACTCCGACGACACCTCGTCGGACGTGACCCAGGCCGATTAGATCACCGACACCCCGACCCGTGATTGTTCCCATCGAAACGCATCCTCGACTTCATGCCATCGGCGATGCCAGGAACGGAGAAGAGAAAGTGGCCGGACTTGAACAGAAGCAACGAGGTAAGTCCCAGGCAAGCACAACCGGACGGGCCGAGGATGAGCAGACCAATTCACAGGATGTCGGCGATGAAGATGGCGGTGGTTCTGGCCACGGGTTCAATAAATGGCTTTCTCCATCGCCCCAGGGGCCGTCGCTGACCCGCCTCTTGCTCTATTCGGGTATCCTGTCCCTGGCCTGTGGCGCCCTCGGTGCCTGGATCTACTGGCACTTCCTGGGGTCGCCCAAATCAGGGGACAAGAATTCCTCGGGAAACAAGTCGGATATGAGCAAGAACTCACCCCCGGACGCTGCAACCCAAGGGAAACTTCGCCAGATGGAAGAGGCCTGGAAAGCCGCAGTCAAGGAATTGCAGCAAGTGGAGGCGGCGAAGAACGAAGCTTTGAAGTCCGAGGAAGAAACCAAGACAATCCTCGATTTCTTCAAGAAAACGGTTCTCTCGGCCGGCCGGCCCGGCGACGGTTCGCTCTCGGAGGCCTTCTGGGCCGGGGGAAAAGGCAAGGATGTGACAATGAGCAAAGCGCTCGATCTGGCAGACTCTCGGGTGGCGGAAGAATTTGCCAGCCGTCCCGTAACGGAAGCCGCGATCCGGGAAATGCTGGGCCTGGGTTTCCTGAGCGTGGGAGAAGCTCCCAAGGCCGTGAATGAATACGAGCGTGCGATGGCGTTGCGCGAAGCCATGCAAGGAGTTAGCAACCCCGAAACCGCTGCCTGCCGTAACCAGCTTGCCGTCGCATATCGGCTTGCTGGCCGCACGATTGATGCCAGCAACTTGTTCGAGCGTAATCTTCACTCCCCGTCCGATGCCGCGGCGCTGGCGGTTCGCGGAACAACGCTTCTGCTTCAAAAGAAACCCGCCGAGGCCGAGCTGGCGCTCCGCTCGTGTCTGACGATCCGTCAGAAAATTCAACCTAACGACTGGTCTACCTTCGAGACCGAGTCCACTCTGGGCGAGGCGCTCATTGAACAGAAGAAATATGCAGAGGCCGAACCGCTCTTACTATCCGGCTATGAGGGTATGAAATTACGTGAGGAAAAAATGCCGGGCTCCGAGAGACCGCGAATCACCAGGGCGCTCGAGCGTCTGGTCAAACTTTACGAGGCCTGGGGTAAGCACGAAAAAGCGATGCACTGGAGAAATCGACTGAAGTCTGTGGACGTGGTGGAAAAATCCTGATCGAGGCTCCGGATTCATGCGACGCCGCCGGAATTTTCCTCGAATCCGCAGCTCTCGACCGCCGATACCATCCCACTGACTGTTCGCTCTCCACCTGCCGTCAATTACCCGACATTCCCGCCATCCCTCAGAAAAACTGTAGCCCGACCGCTCAATTTCGCGATCCTCATCGACAAGAGACGCTCAGTGGTTGTCGCTAGATCCAGCGGCAGCAGTCCAGGGACGGAGCGCTGTAAGATCATGAAGGATCGGATGCTCTTCGCAAGAATGCTCGTCGCGGCATTAGTCTGCTGGGCCAATTCTGCTCCTTGCCCGGCCCAGGAGCCAGCACGACCTAGACCGCCGCAGTCAGCGACATCTGCACCCGCCGATAATGCCCGGCAGGGGCAGGAGACAGGCGGTTTGCCACCCCCCTTGCCGCCACCCTTGTCGAGCATGCCCGGGCGCAACGTACCGGTCGACACGCCGTCATCGCCGCTCTCGACGAATGTGAAACTCAAAGCCGCGCCATTCGAACGGACCGACGTCCGGTTCCCGATCAGCCTTGCCGCGGCACTCCGGCTCTCCGACGCCCGCCCGCTGGTCGTGGCCGCTGCGCAGGCCGGGGTCTGGGTAGCCGAGGCCGAACTGACCCGCGCCAAGGTGCTCTGGATTCCCGCGCTCAACATCGGTTTTGATTACATTCGTCACGACGGTGGCGGCCCTGACTTCAACAAGGGCATCCTCACCGCCGTGAGCACAAACTTCTTCTATGCCGGTGCGGGGCTTTGGGGCAACCCGTGGGGGATCATCAACACCACCGATGCCGTCTATCAGCCACTGGCCGCGAGGCAGTCGCTCAACGCCCAGCACTGGGGTGTCCAGACAGCCAAGAACGATGCGCTCATGCAGACTGCCGACGCTTACTTCATGGTTCACCAGTACCGGGGCATTTATGCGGGCTCTCTCTATGTGGTGGAACGAGCGCGAGATGTGGTCGGACGAATCACGGGCCTGAGCCGCGATCTGGTCCCCACCTTCGAGGTGGATCGGGCTCGAAACATGCTGGCCGACATCGAGCAGCAAACGGTTGCGGCGCGGCAGCAGTGGCGCGTCCATCAGCGCCCGGCTGACAAGAGTGCTCCGGCTCGACCCGCGAGCGGTCGTCGAGCCGCTCGAACACGATCATCTTCAGATCACGTTGATCAGCCCTGGCCAGCAACTCGAGGAGCTGATGCCCATTGCACTGACGAACCGCCCCGAGATCAGCTCTCGCAAGGCACTAATCGCGGCGGCGGAGGTTCGCGTGAGGGCGGAAAAGGCACGACCTTTCATCCCCGAAATCGTGCTCAACGGTTTTCAAACCCCTTATGAAATGCTTCAGGGCGGGATCTTCGGCTTCGGTCCCAACAGCAGCCTGAACCAGTGGGTCGGGCGAGCCGATATCAGCATTCAGCCTCTGTTTCAGCTTCAAAACATGGGTCTCGGGAATCTGGCTATGATCAAGGGGCAGCGCGGCATGCAGTCGCTGGCGATCATCGATCTTTTCGATGCCCAGGATATGGTCGCCGAGGAAGTTACTCGAGCCCATGCGAACCTCCAATCTGCAGCGTCCCGGGTGATCCAGGCCGACCGCGCACTCCGCACGGGCATCATCACCCTGAACGGAACAGTGGAAGGCCTGGAGCAGACCAGCCGGTTCGGCGACGTGCTGACTCCCATCAGCCGGCCGCAGGAAGCGGTCTATGCGTTGCAGCTTCTGATGCGGGCGTTCACGGAGTATTACACCACGGTGGCCGAGTATAACCGTGCCCAGTTCGAGCTGTTCCATTCCGTGGGTTACCCGGCGCGCGAGCTCGCGACCGATCGGCCCACGGGCGAGGCGGTGCCGGTGAATACAACGCGGCCGTCTTACCTGCCGCCGGTGGGCAATGGGCCGCCCCCGGCCAGCCGATGACCCCGAACCTGGCGCGCTCATGATCGGACAGGAGAAACGCAGGATGGGCTGGGACTTTTCATGACGAAAGGCGTTGGCAAGCCGTTGATCATGGCCGTGGCCCTGCTGCTTTGGTGGGTCGTCGCTGGTTCGTGCGCGGAACAACCACCGGATGCGGAGTCGGCATCTGGTACGGCAATCCCAACCGCAACGCCGACCCGGCGAGTAACGAATCAAAAGTATGCGAAGCCTGCCGCACGACAGGCCGTGCGGTCCCAGCCCACATCCAAGCCAGAAGCCAGGAAAGCCAGGCAGGTCACCGACTCCATGCTGAGTTCTCTGCCGTCTTCGGTCTCCTTCGAGATTTCCAGCTTCGCGAGCCAGGGAGGACGGCAACTGCAGCCGGCGCCCCGGCCTCTATCGACGCGTGCCGGGGAAATGCAGAGCTCCGGCGACTTGCCTCCGCCCTTGCCGCCTCCGCTTTCGACCATGCCCGGCCGGAATGTGGCGACGGAGACAGCACCTTCGCCTCTGTCTACTCCTCTAGGCCTCAAAGCCGCTCCCTTCGCACGGACCGACGTGCGGTTTCCAATCAATCTGGGAACCGCGCTCAAACTCTCCGACGCTAGGCCGCTGATTGTGGCCGCCGCGCAGGCAAGGGTCTGGGTCGCCGAGGCCGAGTTGACGCGCGCCAAACTTCTCTGGGTTCCCACGCTCAACATCGCTTTCGACTACATCCGCCACGACGGCGGCGGCCCGGACTTTAACAAGGGCATCATGACCTATCCGAGCGTCAACTTTTTCTATGGCGGCGTCGGCCTTGGAGGATATCTTCCGCTGACCGATGCCGTCTACGAGCCGCTCGTGGCACGACAGCTTCTGAACGCCCGCCAGTGGGACATCCAGAGCGCCAAGAACGACGCCCTGATGCAGACGGCCGAGGCTTACTTCATGGTGCATCAGTACCGAGGGATCTATGCCGGGGCAGTTTATGTGGTGGAGCGGGGGCGAGACATCGTCGGGCGGATAGTCGGCCTGAGCCGCGACCTGGTATCCGCATTCGAGGTCGACCGGGCCAGGAACATGCTCGCCGACCTAGAGCAGCAGGCGGTCGCGGCGCGTCAGCAGTGGCGCGTCCATAGCGCGCGGCTCACGCGGGTATTGCGGCTCGACCCGCGCACTGTGGTTGAACCGCTTGAGCACGATCACCTTCAAGTGACTCTCATTGACCCGGCCTTGCTGCTTGATGACCTGATGCCGATCGCCCTGACCAACCGCCCTGAGCTCGCCTCACGCCACGCGATGGTCGAGGCGGCAGTGGCGGGAATCCGCCGGGAGAAAGCCCGTCCGTTCCTTCCCATCGTCATCCTTACAGGTTACCAAACTCCCGGCGGCATGCTACTTCAGGCTGGATTTTTCGGCATCGGGCCCAACAGCAGCCTCAACCAGTGGGTGGGTCGCGAAGATGTCAGCATCCAGTTCATCTGGCAGCTCGAGAGTCTGGGAATCGGCAACCTCGCGCGCATCAAGGCACAACGCGGTCAGCAGTCGCGAGCGATTGTCGACCTCCGTCGAACACAGGATACGGTCGCCGAGGAAGTGACCGAGGCCCATGCGAATCTCCAGTCGGCGGCCGTACGTGTTGTTCAGGCTGACCGTGCCCTGCGCACGGGCATCATCACCTTGAATGGGAGCACCGAGGGCCTGGAGCAGACCAACCGCTTCGGTGACGTACTGCAAGAAATCACACGCCCGCAAGAGGCGATCTACGCACTGCAATTGCTGATGAGGGCCTTCACCGAGTACTACACGACCGTGGCCGAGTACAACCGCGCCCAGTTTGAGTTATTCCATGCGCTCGGCTATCCGGCCCGCGAGGTTGCCTGCTTGCGGTCGCCCGGCGATGCTGTGCCGGTCGACACCTCACGTCCGATCTACTTGCCACGCGTTGGCGATGGACCGCCCCCGGCCACGCGATAGGTTTAACTCTTGCCCGAAGCCATATCATGACTCGCTTTGGACGTGCGGCGATGGAATCCGAGCCGGCTGCCGGAGCTGGCAAATCGAAGTTGCGCTCCATCAGTCCACGCAGCCATGTGTCGGCCTGGCTTCCTGTCGTTCCGGATTTTCCGGACGATTTCGGGCTCGCTCACGAATCGGATTGGCAGTGGATAAGCTGGATCGATTACACTAGGTATGAGATGGGCAACAAGGTTGAAGCAATTCGTCGCGTCGTTCAGGTCGCGATCCAAACACCGATCCGCCCGGGGGGAAGGAGGGTCTGATGAGCATCATGTTCTGGCCGTCAGTCTTCCTGATTCTGGGTCTCTTGCTGCTGATTCTGGAAGTGTTCATTCCCTCGGGCGGTTTCGTTGGAATTAGCTCGATCGTCTGTCTGTTACTATGTCTTTGGTATGCATTTGCACAGTCTCTTGGCCTCGGCGTGACGTTCATGGTCATTGATCTTGTGGCATTACCGCTCACGGCCGGGCTAGCGTTCTCACTCTGGTCGCGAACGCCACTAGGCCGCAAGTTCTTCCTCAAACCGCCTGCGCCCGAGGAGATCGAGGTTTCCCACTCCGATCACCATCTCGAGAGCCTGGTTGGCCAGCTTGGTCGAACGCTCACTCCGCTCCGGCCATGTGGGCACGTCGAGATTGACGGCCAGCGGGCCGATGCCCTCGCCGAGGAGGGGTTCTTGCCGGCGGCCGCGACAGTCCGGGTCCTGCGCGTACGGTCCGGGCAGCTCGTGGTGCGGGGAATCTACGATCCCGCGCAACTGCTTCTGGACGAACCAACGAAAACACAAGATAACTCCGGGCCCATGATCGGGCCTTCCCCCATAGCAACGACCGCGGAAGCGGTCACTATCTTCGAGGATACTCCATGAGTGACATGCTGTTCGGACAGGTGAATCAGCCGCCGACGTCGACGTCGTCGACCATTTTCTACATGATGATCATCGCCATCGGCCTGATCGCTCTGATGTTCTGCATTTTTCTGGCCAAGTATTTCAACCTCTGGATCCAGGCCAAGATGACTCAGGCCAACGTGAGCATCTGGGACCTCGTGGGTATGACGTTTCGCAAGGTCAACCCGAACATCATCGTCCGGTCGAAGATCATGGCGTACCAGGCGGGTCTGTCCGAGAAAGACGGGGTCACGACCCGGCGCATCGAGGCCCACTACCTGGCCGGCGGCAACGTGCCCAACGTGGTAAGAGCTTTGATTGCCGCCAACCGCGCGGACATTCCGCTCTCCTACAAGCGCGCCGCCGCGATCGATCTGGCAGGCCGCAATGTACTGGAAGCCGTGCAGACCAGCGTCAACCCCAAGGTGATTCCCTGTCCCGACCCGAGCCAGGGACGGCTTACCATCGACGGTGTGGCCAAGAACGGCATTCAGCTCAAGGTGAAGGCCAAGGTCACAGTTCGGACAAACCTCGACCGTCTTGTTGGCGGTGCCACGGACGAGACGATCATTGCCCGCGTCGGCGAAGGCATCGTCAACGCGATCGGCTCGGCCGACACCCACCTGATGGTTCTCGAGAAGCCCGACTCGATCTCCAAGCGAGTGCTCGAAAAGGGTCTTGATGCGGGCACAGCCTACGAGATCCTGTCGATTGATATCGCCGACATCGATGTGGGTGACAACGTCGGCGCCAACCTCCAGGCCTTGCAGGCCGAAGCCGATATGCGCGTGGCGCGGGCCAAGGCCGAAGAGCGGCGCACGTTTGCCGTCGCCAAGGAGCAGGAAATGCTGGCTCACGTCCAGGAGAACCGCGCCAAGGTCGTGCAGTCCGAGGCCGAGGTTCCCATGGCCATCGCCGAGGCTTTCCGCATGGGAAATCTCGGTATCACCGACTACTATCAGCTTCGCAATGTCCAGGCCGATACCGAAATGCGGAACGCGATCGCGGGCACGAGCGGCAACGCGGCGAGGCGTGAGCCGGTGGTCACACCCTGACAGACATTTCGGCTCGATCTCGTCTTCGAGAATTCGCGGCGAACGTCGATCGACGGAAGGCGGCAGCATGAAATTCGAGATCCTCATTCAGTTCATCGTGCCCCTGATGTTCCTCGCCATCTGGGCCCTGACCTCGTTGCTCAATCGCGACGCTCAACCGTTACCCCCGCGTCCGGTCCGCGCACCCGGGTCGGGTGGTACGCGTCCCATGAATCGCGGGCCGGGTGATCCGGACCCGCGTTCGTCCGCCATGGCAAGCTCGCAGCAAAAGTCGGCACCCTCGCCATTTGCCGACCCGCAAAACACTTGGGCGAACTCCAACCCCGCCCGCGCGGCACAAGGACGAGCGCCCGATCGGCCGGCTCTCAAAAACCTGGACGACGCCATCGTTTACATAGAGAACGATACCGCAAAGCGAAGCACGACGCGGCCTGCGACCGCGCCGGGCCCGGCGACCAATGCCTCGGCGGGAACACGCCTCAACCGCCCGGTCCAGCAACGCAGAACAACAAGCAACCGCGCGGGAAACGCCAGGCAAGGACAGGGGCAGGCAAGGGTGGAACCCAAGACGCAGCGGGCCCTCAGCGACCAGGTCAACCGGTCGATGGCCATGCAACGTAACAAGCCGCTGGAGATCGCCCCGCTTCTCCCGTCACTTGCTCCGCTTTCCTTGCCGCTGACGCAAGCATCGGTCGCGCCGGTGGTCCAGCAGGAACGAGGTACCGCCAACCCGGTCACCATGAGCGGAGAGGAAATACGCAAGCTACTCTCGTCGCCCGGCAAGCTCCGCGAGTTCGCGCTCCTGACCGAGATTTTGCAGCCGCCCCTTGCATTGCGCTACCGCAGACTTCGTCCTTGATAAGCCTCCGTCGCGCGTGTTTTCGTGACTTCCCAAGAGCTTCCTCCAACAGCAAGTCGGCCCTGACGGTCACATCGGTCGGGACGGTTTCTCGCGACGAACGGCCACCGGCACCGGGACTTCGAGAACCGCGACGCTGCCGTTGAAGAAATTGCCAGTGCACGCCGATAACTTGGCTGGACCAGAAGGTTCCCGCACAGCCAATGGCATGGCACCGCTCGAAATTGCAGGGTGGCATCTCCACGGACGGACTGTGTCCAGCTCTCGGACGCACGCTCAATCACGACAACACGCGTTGACCGACGATTGAAGGAGATGCACGATGTTGTATCACCGATCCCGCGCGCATTGGGGTTGCACAGGTCTCTTGATGGCTCTGAGCTTCATGGGATCCGCGCATGGGCCAATCAGGGCCCGGGAAGGCGACTCTGAAGGCATAACGTGGCGTACGGACTATGCGCGCGCTCTTGAAGAGGCGCAGACGCGCAATCAGTTACTCTGGATTCAGTTCACCGCGCCTTGGTGCCCCAACTGTACCCGGATGGAGCAAGATTCCTTCGGCCATCCCACGATCCGCGAGCATGCCCGGCGGTCGTTCGTGCCAGTGAAGCTGCGCTCCGATGTGAATGAAGAGCTTGCCCTCAGCTTCGAGCTGTCCGGGCTGCCTGCCACGGTGATCGTCGCGCCTTCGCGCAGGTCATCTCCGTCCGCCAGGGTTATCTGGGGCCTGATGAACTTGGAGACTTGCTTCAGGATGCCAAAAGGCGGCATGCCCCCGATACGCAACTCGCTGCGAAGGAGACGAAGAAGCCCGAGGACGCAAAAGACCAAGCCGCGAAGCAAGCTCAGATCAAGCCGAAAACCGAAACGGAGATCGCCCTCTCGGGGTTCTGTCCGGTCAGCCTGATTTCCGACAAGCGGCTGGTACCTGGCCAGGCTGAGTATACAGTCACTCATGAGGGGCGGCTCTACAGGTTTGCCAGCCTCTTGACATTCAACGTGTTCAACAGGGATCCCCGGCGCTATGTACCGGTGAACAACGGCAACTGCCCGGTCGCGCAGCTCGACCGGCGGACGACACAACCAGGCGATCCCAAATTCGGCGTGCTCTATCAGGGCCGCCTTTTCCTCTGTGCGTCCGATGCGGATCGCAAGCGATTCCTTCAGGAACCCGTTCGCTACGCGGCCATCGACGTGGCCGAGGATGGTTACTGCCCGCATTGCCTGGCACAGAACGGTCTGCTGGTTCGCGGCGACCCGCGCTACGACCTTTCCCGGGAAGGCCGGCGATACTGGTTCCCTGACCCGACCCACCGCGAAGCTTTCCGCTCGGCCACGGCCGAGTCGCAGACGACTACGCGGCGGTGACGGGAACCATCGCAAATCCCATCAATGGCTCGATTTACCGGCGAATCTGGCGTTCCTTCAAAACAGTCGGTGGCGAAGAACTTGTTGACGCGAACTCCTGCTGGGCTTGAGGCGGAGATCGCAGAATCTGCCCGGGAACTCATCCGTCCGCGCGTTCAAAAGGCGATCGCGCAACCTAGCAGAGCGATTGTCCTCGGGGCGGCGGAAGTCACGCCAAAGTTATAGCTGCCGAACACGGCGAGCCGGTCGTTGATTGTTTTGATTGCACCGAATCCTGCCACGGTCACTATGGGAACTCTTGCATTCGAGGCGTCCTGAAACTGGAGCAAGCGCGGCAGTGCCGCGGCATTGTAGAACCCATGGAAAAAGACGTCAAAGTCTTTTACCACCTGTCGCTGGAACGACCATTGATAGCTGAACTGGTAGGCGATCTGACCGGCGCTGTTCTGCACGCCGGTGATGCCGAAGTTGTATTCGAAGCCGATCTCGAATGGCAAGCTTTGATCGAACAGCAGATTCATCGAGGGCTGCGTCCCGCTGTTGAAAGCGGGTGAACCGAACGTGGTCTGGATATAGACTTCGATACCCATGGCCGGGATGTGATAGCGGGTGTTTTCTTCCCAGAAATTTGCCTTGAAATCGAACGCCAACGGTGAATAGCCCGATATGGCGGGCTGTTTGCCCTGTGCGGCCTGATACGTGAGGCCATTTGAGAAGATCCGGAATTCGAGGTTGTCGGTCAATCCATAGCGGATCAAGTATTCCCACTGGTAAGTTTGCGGCTGATTATGGTTTCGGCTTCCGGCGTAAAGCCCGAGCGGGGAGTTTTCGATGTAGAGACGCCCTTTGGGCAGAGTGTAGGCACCGTTCGGAAAATTCGCGGTGTCCGGGTCAGGGTCGCGGATATCGATCTTCGTTCGGCGCCTCAATTGATTCTTGACGGCCCTGCTGGGGTCTTGATCCGCCAGCAACCAGCGATCCTCGAAGATCAGGTTCACGAGCCAGGGAAAGAGAAACGGGTCGTGCTCCTCTTCCACGCCAAAACGGTCATGATAAAGTTTCCCGGGGTCGGCATGGATGTCGGGATAGTTAAATTCGGGCGCCTCGCCCATCCCAAGCGATTCTCTGATACGGTTCCGGAGAATCGAACTTCCGCCTCCAGGCCCTGGGCCTTGAACGGTGGAGCCATTCGGCCCGCCTGAAGCGCCCGGCGAACTTCCCTGGTTTGGACCGGTGCTCACGATGACTCGATTGGCCATGCGATTCCGCGCAATCGAGCTGAGACCGCGTAGATTCGGCGTGCTGACGGACACGCTGGTCGTCGGTTGTGACACTGCGGAAGCAACCGGCGACACAGTCGGCGTAGCCGTGGCGGAGGCTTCACTCATGACGGGCGTGGATGAGTTCGAAACAGTCGGGGTAGTGGCCGAAGGCAAAGGGGACAACCCACCGGCGCTGACGGGAGCGGAGGATGTCGGTATGGAAGCTGGAGTGCTGTCACCCGGATCCTGGGCGCGAATGCGCACCCCATCGCCAACGGCAGACAGAAGGGGGCTGGGCTCTCGCGGGCTTCCCGGCGCGAGGCATCCTGGTAAGTTGAGGACAGCCAGCAGAATGACGAACCGTCGCGCGCGAGGTCTTCGAAGCCTAAGCCTGGCATCGGATGGCCCGACGAACTTTGAGCCACCGCGGAGGCGTGGGCGTGGATCGATCGAGGAGGTCGGTTCAGGCTCTTGACCTTCCCAGCCTCCGCGTAAGCTCAAATCCATTCTCCCGCAGTGGTTCTGCCACGCCATGATCCGCTGCTGTGTGAGCGTTCCGCGCCGTCGCGGCGTTGGCTCTGGACGAAATGGGGCGCGGAGCGACGGGCTTGCTGGACCAGGCACGATCGGGTCAGAAGGTCCCGTCCCCTCAATGTGACACCGAAACCGACCGGCGTCCGAGTTGCCGATTTCTTATCTTTGCCGCTCGGGCATCGTTGTCCCGGACAGTAGAGATGGTCCCGAGGGAGCTTCGAAGCGTACCGACAAGACTTGCCTTCTCAGTATCGACGGCGCACCCGCAAACTTGACACAATCCGCAGGCTGCACGGTCGCGTAGAGGAGACCGGTAAAGCAGCGCCAATGGTTGAGCCAACTCTTTCTACCGGGATATTCCTGGTCCCAATTGGATCGAACATGGAGACACGATTGCTTGAGAGTTTGGCTTGTTTACAACGCAACGGAGTTCGAGCGCTGCGTCTCGCCTGGTCATTTCGAGCTGCATTTTGCTCGGTCAATAGGTCGGGCAACCAAATATGCGGCGCAGGCACGGGTCGTTTGGTTTCCTGTCGCCGGGTGGCTCGAGTTCACGTAGGGGAGGTGGGTGCCGGTCTCCTTGCAAAGAATCTGGGGCGCGGACCGGGTTTGGCGGGAAAATCTTCGATCGCAGCCGGTCTGAAGCTTTTGCTGTGCGAGGCGACCGTATAACCTGGCCAAAAAACTCCGCTTGATGTGCGGGCCGGAAATGTCTATCGTACGGACGCCCGGATTCTGGGATTCTACGGCAATGGAACGCGACCTCGATGAGGTATCAGGGCAAATGGCGTTGCCCCTTCCAATCACACCTCTGCTCGCTCGGCGCAGCCGGATCTCCGGTTCCGGAGAGATCAAACGTCTTCCTGACGCCTGTAGCTTTTTGCAACGATCTGCTCAAGATTCTCAACGCCGCGATTCGGTGGTCCGCCAGATGGCCCGGATGGCCCGCTGCGCGGAGGTAACCATGGTGCGCGGCACGGCAATTCGAGCCGAAGGAGTAAAGCCCGATGACCGTACGCTGGAAACCACTGCTCATCCTTTCAGCCGTCTTCTCCGTGGTGGCGGTGGTTGGTTTGATTGCCATCGCCTGGTCTCTCGTTCCCAGGTCGGCGCAGGGGGTTTTGAAACAGGCTCGTGCCGCTGCTGTCGCGGGCCGGTTTGAAGATGCCGAGATCTATTTCAAGCAAGCTCTCCAGTACGAGGGCAAGAGCAGCAAGGTTCACGAGGAATTCGCCAACCTTTACCGCGATTGGTCCAAGGCCGCGCCGGCTGATCGTCGCGAGGCCCTCCAGGCAGAGCGGGTCACTCATCTGATCAAGGCGGCGAACTTTGATAAGAGCACACGCGCACCCCGGACCCAGCTCCTTGGTCTGGCGATGAGTCAAGACAACGACTCCGACTCAGTCTACTGGGCCAGGGAAGTGCTCAAGGTTGATACCGAGAACAGTGATGCCCATTTCTTGCTGGCGTTTGCAGAGCTCGAGTCGCGGTCTCCCAATGTGCCGGAGGTCAGGCGGCATCTCAAGGTTCTTGAAGCGAAGAACGCTCCTGTTATGCGCCAATGCTTGATCCGGGCTCGGCTGGCGATCGCAACCGGTGACGACAAGGCGCGAGATGAGGCATTCTCCAAGGCGCGGACGACCGAGTTGCCGCCCGATGCCGGCCCGGTTGACCGGATGGCCAGGGTGCGGCTGGAAGCCCTCGTGATTGAGTCGGCAAGGGATGTAGCCCCGCTCGAAAGCCTGGCCCATCATCTTCTTGACCACGCCAAGGAAATCGTCGCCGATCCGGACCTGGCATCGAGTCGAGTGACCCGGCTCAGCCAGATCCTCGAGCAAGCTCAGCGTTCCCTGGTGCAACGTCGATCGAAGCAAGCAGGAGGCCGTGATGACGCCGTCGTGCGCCTGGCCGACGCCATCGAGCTTGAGCTCGAAGCCATCTTCCAGAAGGTTCTTGGAACCAGCCAGAAATCTGATCTTCAGATCTACCTCGGCTATGCCGACCACCTGCGGTTTCGCCAGCAGCGCGACCGTTGCTTGCAGGTGGTCGAAGAGGCCTTGAAGCAGCCCGCCGCGGCCAAGCCGGCAGGCTTGATCTCGGTCATGGGACTGCACACCGTGGCGGTGGAAATGGCCCTTTCCAATCGCGACGACGCGGATCGCTACAAGAAGGCCGCGCCACATGTGCAGGCGCTGATCGGATCGTCGGAGCCCAGGTTCCAGGGTCTCGGGCATCTGTTTCAGGGAGCCATGGACCTTGAGCAGTCCGGCCTGATCAAGGCCATGGCCCATGCGGGCCCGGAGAACGAACCGGTACAGACGCCGCAGCCCAAGCTGCGCGCCAGCGCCTTGAACCATCTGAAGCTGGCGGCTACACAGCTTCCCACGCTGGCCGAGGCCCAGGCGCGTTATGGCGTCGCGCTGGTGCTGAACCAGGAACAGGGACTGGGCCGGCAATACCTTCAGAATGCTTTGCGAATGGGTGGCCTCGAGCCTCAGTATCAGTTCTGGGCGGCCTGGACGATCCTCCAGGCGGGTTATCCCGAGCAGGCCGAGCCGATTGTCGACTCGCTGTTCCGGCAGCTTGCCGAAGGAACGATTCCTCCCGAACTGAAGGGCACGCTGCACCAGATCAGCGGCGAACTTTACCAGGCCCGGCACGGTTCTGGCGACCTTCAGCGAGCGGCCCAGGAATTCCAGAAAGCCGCATCTCTGGAACAGAACAGTGGTCCGACCGTCTCGCTCCGCCAGGCCCAGATCGACGTGCAGCTCGGAAATCGGGACGCGGCCCTGGCGCGAATCGAACGGCTCCGGGCTAGCGGGCAAGGGGGTCCGGCGGCAGAGAAGCTCGCGGTTCTGATCCAGGAAGACCAGGGCAAGACGGCCGAGGCTCGCAAGCTGCTTCGTGACGCGCGTGGGCGGTTTCCACTTTCGGCGGAGCTTGCCGGGCTTGACGCGGCCATGCGCAACAAGGACGGTAAGTCCGATGAGGCCAATCAACTGCTCAAGGAGTTCCTTGAGAAAGACCCGGACAACGTCACGCTGAGTCTGATGCGTGCCCAGGTGCTCGCGGAATCGCTCAATCGCCCCAAGGAGGCCCTTGAGCTTCTGATGGCGCTAGCGGATCGGTGCGACAATTCCGCCCCGCTGGTTCAGGCCTTCCAGATCGAGATGCAGCACAACGACCTGGACGCGGCCGCCCAGACCATTACCAGGATTCGCAAGCGATGGGATGAATCGGCCACGGGCGATATTCTCGATGGCCAGCTCGCGCTCAGGCGGAAGAACGTCACGGCGGCACGCGAGCATTTCAATAATGCTCTCAAGAAAGACCCGGAAAACAAGGTCGTCCAGTTCTGGAAGGCTCAGCTCGACAGTCGCACCGGCTCGCTCTCGCAGGCGACCAAGGCGCTTGAAGACCTGGTCAAGGACCGTCCGAGCAAGGAGATCGATGCGGGCGTCACGCTGATGTCGGCCGCCCAGTCCGCCCTGGCCAACCTCGAGATCCAGACCGGCAAGCTCGATGACGCGATTCGTCGGTTCGAAGAGCTCAAGCGGAATAACGAGTCCGGCACACTCAGCCGGAGCGACCGCTGGCAACTCGTCACGGCCTATGCGGCCAAGCATCAGTGGCCGATCGCCAGGCGTGAACTGGCGGCAATTCTCAATGACTCGAAGAACCCGCCCAGCGATGATGAGCGCGTTCGGGCGCGAACCTGTATCGGCAGAATAAGGAAGATGCCGCGGCCCTGGCGCAGCTCGACTATGTGCTGAAGGTCAACCCGAGCAATGCCGCGGGAGTCGTCACGCGCGCTTTCATTGATATGAGCACCAAGAAGTACGACGAGGCGGCGGGAATCTTGCACAAGGCCATTGAGCTGACCGGCAAGTCTCCGGAAAAGACGCCCGCCGTCTTTTTCCTGATGCTCGCCGCGGTTCAGAACGAGACGCCTCCCGCAGCGACTCAAGCGGCTCGCGCTCGCGATGCGCTCGAGCGCGGACTGGCCTTGCAGCCCGAGTCCATCGAGCTGGTGCAGGCGGAATACTACCTGCTGGCGAGTTCGGGCGACGCCCAGGGGGCTGTCGCTGTCATTGAATCAAAGGCCAAGAATGACCCCAAGGGGATCTTCCGCCGGCTTCTGGTTGATGCGTATATGGAACGGAAGGACCACGAAAAGGCCGAAGCTGTTCTTCGCAAACTGATCGACGACGCGCCCGACGATGTGAACCTGGCCGCCGCGCTGGTGCGAGTGCTTTCGTTGCAGGCCGGCGATGCCACGGCCTCGGGCAAGACCGAGCGCCAGCGAACACTCGACGAGAAGACGCTGGTCATGATTCGCGATTACCGCAAGCGCTATCCCGGGAATCTCGACTTCTTGCAAGCCGAATGCGACCTGGTCGCCCGCGGCGGGGATATCAACCGGGCCATCGAAATTACCCAGGAGATGGACAAGATCTCGCCTTCCGCGGCTGCTGGGCCGCTGCTACGCGCTCGCCTGTTTGCCCGGCAGGGCAAGTCCGAAGAGGTTGCCAAGGCTTACAAGGAGGCTCTCGATCGCAATCCGATGCAGCCCGACATCCGCGTTTTGCTGGGACAGGAGCTGCTGAAGCTGCGCGAGTTTGACGAGGCACTCAAGCAGGCGAGACTTGCGCTCGATGTGAACAAGAATCGCCCCGACGCCATCCTTCTCGAGGCCCGTGCGCTTGCCGAAACGGGCGGAGCCGGACCGATGCGCGAGGCAGCTCAGCGGTTGGCTGTTGAGCGGCTCGAGGCGGCGATCGCCGCCGAACCGAGGTTCCGTGAAGCGTATCTCACTCTTGCCGATATCCAGCAGGCCAGAGGCCAGAGGCCTGCCGCCATCGCGGCCCTGAAGCGCGACCTGAAATCCAATCCCAGGGACGGCGAGGCTGTGGCCAGGCTGATCCAGATTCTGGCCACCAGGCAACCCGGCGGCGGTGCATCGAGCACCGGTGACCTTGAACAGGCGCGTCTGCTGGCGGCCGACATTGGCAAGCGCGATACCGAGGGCTCACTCTTGCTGGCCGCGGGGGTTGGCTATCACAAGGCGGGCCAGTTCGATCTTGCCCTGCCACTTTCGGAAAAAGCCGCGACGATGCTGGACAACACCGTGGCTCACCTCAACCTTGGCGACCTGCTGCTGTCGTTGGCCGAGAGCCAATCCGACCGTCAACAAGCCCGACCGCTCTTCGAACGCGCAGTCACCGAGTACGATCGCGTGCTGAGGGTGCAACCCAACCAGGTTGAGGCGGTCAATAACAAGGCCTGGGTGCTCCATTCGTACCTCGACCGCAGCCAGCAGGCGTATGAGCTGATGCAGTCGTTGATGAAGCATGTGAACGCCGCGGTGCTGCCGGGAGAGTTTTACGACACCCTCGGTTATATCCAGGAATCGCTCGGCCGCCGCGGCGACGCCGAACAATCCTACCAGTCCGGACTGGCCAGATCGCCCGACCATCCGGTCCTCAACTACCACTTTGGCAAGTTGCTTGCCGCTGATCGAACGCGGACAGCGCGGGCCCGAGTTTATCTCGCCAAGGCGCTCGAGGGACGGAGCCAGCTTAGCCCGGCCATGGCCCGAGACGCCGAGACGCTGTTCGGACAGCTTGGCCGGCCGATTTCGGGGAATTGAAAGCCAAAGCCAGAGATTCGAAACGTCACGCGCGGCTCGACAGCGATGTTGCGGTTTGTTAGCGTAACTTTCGTTGCTGCAAGGGTCTGTCGGGGTTGAGGCGAGCGGCCTCGCCCCGATTTGCCGTTTAGTTCGGCTCAAAGGAGTTTTCGGCACCATGCGACCAGGACGAATCATGACAGCGGTTTTTGCACTCTCCATTGCGGCTCTCGGTTTGGGGGTCTGTCCCTCTCACGGTGCAGTTGCCGCGCAAAACTCAGCCCAGAACCCAGTCGTCGTGATTGACACAACGCTCGGAGCGATCACGCTGGAGCTCTATCCCGACAAGGCACCCATCTCGGTCAAGAATTTTCTCACCTACGTGGACGAGGGTTATTACGACAACCTGATTTTCCACCGCATCATCCCTGGGTTCATGATTCAGGGCGGAGGCATGACTGATCAACTGGTCGAGAAGACCGCCGGAACTCATGGGCCGATCAAGAACGAATCGACGAACGGGCTGTCCAACGAGCGTGGTACCATCGCCATGGCTCGAAAGAACGACCCCGATTCGGCCACGTGCCAGTTCTTTATCAACCATGCGAACAATCATCGATTGGATACGGCAGGCGGCGGTTACACGGTCTTCGGCAAGGTGATCGGAGGCATGGACGTGGTTGATGAGATCGCCAAGGTTTCCACGACGTCGCGCGGCCCCTACGAGGGCGTACCCATCAAGACGGTTTACATCAAGAGCGTGAAGCGGAAGGCAAGCTGAAAGATCGGCTTCTGAAGCTTGGCGAAGCGCGAAGCGCTCCCTTGACCGGCCCGTGGCGCCGCCCTAAGATGACGTCCATCTGGTGCGAGTCTATCTCCGAGCGTTACACAATCGCGATTCAATGTCACGAATCTGACCTGTAGAAGGAGTCACGAATGGCTCACATAGTTGCCGAGCCTTGCTTCGACTGTAAATACACCGACTGTGTCGTGGTCTGTCCGGTCGATTGCTTTTACGAAGGTGCTCAGATGCTCTATATCCACCCGGATGAGTGCATCGACTGTGAGGCCTGCGTTCCCGAGTGTCCGGTCGAGGCGATTTTCCACGAGGACAACCTGCCGGAGGAGTGGAAAGACTTCACCGCGCTCAATGCCGAGCAAGCTCCACAATGCCCCGTGATCAACGAGAAGAAAGACGCGCTCGAAGGCGAATCTTGCGACAAGTCACGTAAGAAGAAGTGATTTCACTGGCAATGATCCCGTCAGATGGCTGCTGCGCGGAATCCCAAAGTGCCACCAACCCCGGGACAGTTCCGGGGTTTTTGCTGCGCGTTCAGACGTCCTCGCCTGTTCCCGGCTTCCAACTCCCAGCCGCCGGGATAAATCTCCGACACTTGTCAACACCCGCTTGACCTCCGGACCGCTGGCCCGGAGGATATTGAAGAGACGCGCAACGCGATCTCAATTCAAGTTTCCGCAACGGTCACGGGCAAATCATGCGGAGGTCCAGACCTTGAGCCAAGACCCCGAGGACATGGGCTCTGCACAACCCCGGCGTCCCCGCCCACCGGCCGGAACACCGAAGCGTCCCGCCGACCCGCGGCCGTCTGTTCCGCCAACCACCCAGCCCGATGGGACCACATTTCGCCCCAACGCCGGTCGGACCGGGTCCGGTTCACCGTCATCGCGGCCGACGGGTCAAGCGGGGGCCAAGAAGGCGAGGGGCATTCGCTCGACCGAGTTTGAGGCTGAATCTCGGGAGCCCCTTGCACCGGGGCCGAAATGGTGGGAACGAATCTTCTTCGGCCGTGTCAGTTCGGGCCAGCTTGCGCAATTCTGCCGCCAGTTTGCCTCGTACCTCAACGCGGGGGTCGACTACACACGCACTTTCTCGAGTCTGGAACGGCAGTTCACCGGTTCCGCACTCGGTCCGGCCATCGGCCGCATGGGTCTGGCGATTCGAACAGGTTCGACGCTTGAAGAAGCGATGGCGCGCGAGCCCCAGATCTTCAACAGCCTGTTCCTGAGCATGATCCGCGTTGCCGAAGCCCGGGGAGGCGTGCCCGAAACGCTGCGGATGATGGGCAACCACTACGAGGCACGCCAGCGCTTGATCCGCCAGGCCCGCTCGGCCATGATTTATCCCGTCATCGTGCTGACCATGGCTGGCGGCGTCATCGCGCTTTTGACCATCTTCCTGCTTCCCATGTTTGCGTCGATGCTCAAGGACATCGACCGCAAGAGCCAGCTCCCGCTGCCCAGCCGTGCTCTGCTGGCATTCAGCGGCTTCGTGAGCTGGATCGGCTGGTGGCTCATTCCGCTGGCAATGCTTGGCACACCATTCTTGATCTACCGGCTCTACAAGACCTCGACCGGAAAAGCTCTGATCGACCGAGTCGTCTTGAGAGTTCCGGTGTTCGGTGCTCTCTGCCGCAAGCTTGACACCAGCCGGTTTGCGCGCACACTCGCGACCTTGCTTGATGCGGGTGTGGACGTGGGCAACTCGATCGAAATGACAGCCGGCGTTCTCACCATGACGCCGATCAGCCAGGCGGTTCGCAACGCCAGAGACAAGGTCATGCAGGGCAAGGAGCTGAGCGTCGCGCTCGCGCCGTCGGGCCAGTTTTCTGCCGACGTCATCGCGGTGCTGGAGACCGGCGAGGAAACCGGCAAAGTTCCCGAGAGCCTGAACCACCTCGCCGACGACTATGAGGAGCAGGTCTCGAACATGGTCAAGAACCTTGGCCACCTGATCCAGCCGCTGATTGTCCTGCTGCTTGGTGCCGTCGTGTTCTTCATCATTATCGCTGTGTTTCTGCCGTATCTGCAGATGCTCACGTCACTGGCGTCACCTTGAGTCGGTCTACTGTCCAGTCCGCCACGGAAGCCAGGGCCTGGCGGCAAACTCGGAGAACCGATCACGGAGCATGCCGAGGTTACAAGGCCGTTTCAGACGATTGCCCCGGTTCCTGCAGAACTGACTCCGGCACGCCAACCCGCGGCACTTCTAGACCCACCGCAGCGAAGATCCAATAAAGTACGGCCGATGTGAGAAAGGCAAACAGGGCGGCCGGCTGGAACCGTTCCGCCGCACTCCAATCGATCCGGTTGCCGATGACCGGTACCAGTCCGACCGCCATGCCTAGCACCCAGGCGCTCAGCCCCGCTGGGTTCCATCCCCGCCGCATGCCGAGCCACTGCCCCTTTTGCCTTACCGCATCGGCGACCAAGGCGCCGGCCGCCGGGGCGAAGACGGCGCCCAGGAGGTGAAAAATCTCTTCGATTCGCTCCGCCAGGGTCGTCGCGACCAGGACGAACGCCAGGACGCCGGCTATCCGCGTCCAGACGCTACGGCGAAGCACGGGCCAGTGCTCCGAAATGCGCTCACGGATGGACCAGGCCGAGTAGCACGCCGGCGCCAGCGTCGCCACGCCGAAGAGACAAAGAATGACGCTTGCTTTGATCCCACCAATACCCGTGAAAACGGCCCAGTGAAACGAGAGCGGCAGGGTGGGCAAGGCGTTGCCGAGGTCAACTCCACGGGGCATCTGCCCTACCGCGCCGGCCACCGTGAGCAGCGCCATGGTCACGGAGAAAGAGCCGGCCAGGATGATCCCAAGCCAGCCGCCGATCCGGACATCGCGGCGATTACCGACCGCCGCGCCCCAGTCGACACTCATCAACCCGGACAACGCAAAGCCTGCGAAGATAAGCTGGAACAGGCGCGCCTGGCCGGGCTCGGCGTGCGACCTCAAAGCGGGCTCGAGCTGGGCCAGCGACTCTCGCGCCGTGGCAAAGCTCGACAAACCACCGCTGGCCAGCCCTGCTGTCACGGCCAGAAGCACGAGCGCCACCGGGGTGTATACTTGCATGAGGGCAAAAATCACGTTCGCTATCCGCAGCCGGCAAACCACTGTGACGATGTAGATCCAGAACCCGGCTGTCACCAGGACGACGGGACTCTCCAGGACCACTGGCCCTACGCTCCAGGGTTGCAAGACAGTCGCCTCTATCAAGCCGCACGAGAGCAATCCCAGCATGACTAACTTGACGGCCAGGCTGATCGAGATTGCATAGTACGCCAGCGCCGCCAGCGCCACGCCAACGCCCGTGATCCACTCGGAACCGCTCGTGCCGAAAGTCGATGCTCCGAGAACTCCCAGACGACGGCCTGACCTCCATCCCCATAGGGCCGGGATGTTGTAAAGCAAGAAATAGCAGGCGAGAATCGCCAGGACGGCCGAGGCTGCCAGCCAGCCGATGCTCACCGGGCCGGCCAGGGTTGTTCCCAGCCGGTCGAGGAGAGGAATTCCGATGAACACACCTGCATAGGCGGGCCCAACCGTCCAGACCCAGCTTCCGCGCTCCAGCGTGGACGCGTTCAACTCGGACTGGACGAATGGCGGAATGTCCGCGGCGTCGAGCTCGGTGGGTGGGGAGTTCGTACTCACGTGGCGTCCAGGACCTCCAGCCGGCGAACAGGGCGGCCTGGCCTGTCTGCTTTGCTCGGGTTTTACTATCTCGCGCGGGAGATCCGGACAGCAGCGGTCACCCGTTCGGGCGTTAAATCTTACCATGTTTTCCGGGGTGCATTGTAGGATGGGGCGCAAGCGGGATCGGCGACACAAGAGACCACAGGTTTCACGAGCTATCAGCATAGGCCCGGGGCAAAGGCGACCGGTTCAGCCTGTGGTCCGCCGGCACCTTGTCCGGGTGGCGTGCTACACCTGGGCCGCACCGACGACCCTGGTAGGGCTGATTGCCGGAACGCTCACACTGGGAACAGGCGGACGAGTTCAGCACCGGCGTGGTGCTCTGGAGTTTCACGGCGGCTTCGCGAGGTGGTTCGCCAATCGAATCGGGTTCGACGCGATGACCTTGGGGCACGTCATCATCGGTCGCAATCCGCTGGCTCTGGACCAGGTTCGGGAACATGAGCAAGCGCATGTGCGACAGGCCGAGAGGTGGGGGCCGGCGTTCATTCCGGCGTACCTGGCGGCCAGTTTGCTAGCATGGAGACGCGGGGGGCATTACTATCTCGACAACTGGTTCGAACGTGACGCCCGCCGCGCGTCCGGGGAGCCGGAGTGATCCCGGCGCCATTCGTCCCACGCGCACCCACCTGCCTTTGGAACCTCAGCGAGACTGCCCGATGCACCAGCCGATTCATGTCGAGCGCCATTTCACTGCCAGCGAAGCCGTCCGCGACGTCGTGATTGGCATGTCCGATGGCTTGACTGTTCCGTTCGCTCTCGCGGCGGGCCTCTCGGGATCGTCTGCCGTGACGACGGCGATCATTGTCACGGCGGGCCTGGCCGAGGTTGCCGCCGGTTCGATCGCGATGGGCCTTGGCGGTTACCTCGCGGCCCGGAGCGACGCGGAACACTATGCCAACGAGAAACTCCGCGAAGAGCGTGAGATTCAGGTCGTTCCCGATGTCGAAGAGCTGGAGGTCGCCGAGGTCTTCCAGCATTACGGACTGACCGATGACGAGATCGCTCCAATCTTGCGCGTGTTCCGCAACAACCACCCCGCCTGGATCGACTTCATGATGCGGTTCGAGCTTGGCCTGGAAAAACCCAACCCCGGTCGTGCGCTCTGGAGCGCTCTTACAATTGCCGGCGCCTACATTGCCGGGGGCCTGATCCCGCTCTCCCCCTACATGGTGCTCAGCTCGATCCACACCGCCTTGCTCGTTTCCGTCGTCGTCACGCTGGCGGCCTTGATGGCCTTCGGATACGTCAAGGGCCGCTTCACCGGGACGCGTCCCTGGAGGAGCTCCATCCAGACGAGCCTGATCGGCGGAGTCGCCGCCGCCGCGGCTTTCCTCATCGCGCGGGTCTTCTCGTGACCGCCTGAGTGCCTCTTCTAACTTCCCAAAACGGCCGCCGAGCGCCGAGCTGCAACTGGTTCAGAAAAGTTGAGGTTGACGAAAGTTTTTGCATATCGAAAAGCCCCCCGCTCAATTAGCGTGGTTGTCGCAAGCATTTGTGATGAAAAGACTTACAATGGATGGACTGAGGCTGGATGAGCTCTCCTTTTGCCAACCAGTCCGGTTCTAGCGGTTGGCGAAATTTACCGCACTTTGACGGCGTCTCTTTCATCGGTTCGCAAGATGAAGTGATCACATTTAAGTACGTAGATAGATCGATGCAAACTTGTGAAAGAGTCGGACTGGCTGGCGCCTCAACATCCATGCTGCCGGAATTCGACAAGTCGGCTCGACGATGGCCGCGCGTTTGTCTCTGTAGCATGCTGTGAGCTTCAAGGAACAAACGCGCGGCTCCTCATGTAATACGTCCAAGGGAGGAAGGTCGTGCCACGGGCGGTCTTCTTCGGACATCACGCCAAGTCGAACAACAAGACTTCCGAGGGCATGTCAGATTGGATCGTCAGCTCCGATTCCGAACTGACCGCTGCGCCGTCTCCGGCTGCGAGTGTGAGTTTGTTCAAGCGGACTTCGCCTCGCAAAACTTGCAGCCAGGCGTGGCGGCCGGGTGACAGCTCATGCCGCACTTCCTCGCCCGGGTCCAGTGAGGCGAGGTACAGACCGGCATCCTGGCGGATCGTCAGCGAGCCATCCCGCCCATCGGGCGTGGCGACTAGCCGCAGCCGGTTCTGCCGCTCTGCCGCGGGGAACGCACGCTGCTCGTAAGATGGCTCCAGCCCCTCGCGCTCCGGCAGCAGCCAGATCTGGTAGAGGTGCACCGGCTCGATCCGCGACGGATTGAACTCGCTGTGGGTGATCCCCGTGCCAGCGGTCATTCGCTGCAACTCGCCGGGCAGGATCGTGCTGCCGGTTCCTAAACTGTCCCGGTGTGCAAGCCCTCCTTCGAGCACGTAGGTGACAATCTCCATATCCTGGTGCGGATGGGTACCGAAACCCCGCCCCGGTGCAACCCGGTCCTCGTTGATCACCCGGAGCGCCCGGAAGCCCATGTGCCTCGGATCGTAGTAGCTGGCAAACGAAAAGGTGTGGAAGGTGTCGAGCCAGCCATGGTTGAAATGGCCCCGGTCGGGACCCCTGCGGATCCGGATCATCGCATACCGCCTTTCACTTTAAGTGTCGACTATTTATGCTTCAACTAACTGGGCGAAAAAAAAAATGGAAACTACGAACCGCCGGCCTGTTCGAGCGGCTGGCGGGCTTTTTCCAGCAGTCGATTGAGTTCACGCAACTCAGTCGGGTTCAGGTGGCCGATCAACCGCTTGTGCAGGGCCGCCTCGGGCTCGTCCAGCTTACCGATCAGGTCGAGACCACTCGCCGTGATTGCCACGAAAATGACCCGGCGATCTCCGGTCGAGCGTTCTCTCGCGAGGAAACCCATGCCCTCGAGGCGATCGACGAGGCCGGTGATACCGGGTACGGCGGCCAGCATCCGGTCGGCGACCTCAAGGATCGGCAGCGGCTTGCCCTCGCCCCGGAGAATGCGGAGGACGTTGTACTGCGAAGGGGTGAGCCCGTACTCCCGGAACAACCGGGCGAAGCAGATGCCGAACCTGTCAGCCGTTCGGGCAATGTTCAACGTCGCCTCCTGCTCCGGCGAGTCAAAAGGCCGCCGCTTCTTCAACTCCTCCTGCAATCGCCCACCCGACATGACCGGTCCTCACTTGCCGTTTGATCGTTACCTCTATAGTTTACACTTCAATCAATTCTGTGTCAAGGGACTCGCGAGGTCAATGGGGATGATGGCTGCCGGTCTACTGCATTCTGGGGAGACTCAGTCCCTCATAACCTGGTTTTCGCAGCGTTGTTCTGATTGCTGAACCGTTGACGTTGGTCACTGGGTTTACCTTCATTGCCAGCAAAACACGGCATCTGCTGCCTGCAAGAGCGACAGGCCCGTTTGTGTAATTCACGCAGCGCGGTAGAAATTGCTATCTGTTCGAGACTTTCCTGGTGCGTTCCGGTCATGCCTTGCGCATAGGTAGGTGAATTCCTCACGATAACCATTACGAAGTGCCGCCATGACCGACGAATCCGTCTTCGCCTCTGCCCTGGCCATTGCGCGCCCCGCTGACCGGGCGGCCTACCTGGAAAAGGCCTGCGCTGGCAATCCGGCGCTTCGGCGAGAAGTCGAGGCCCTGCTCTCGGCTCACGCTGCCGATAACCCGCTCGACCGGCCTCCGGCCGACCTGGCGGTCACGGGCGATCACGACGCGACCGAAGCCGGCCCACCTGCTGCAGAAGTCGGAGACCGGATCGGGCCTTACCGACTGATGGAGCAAATCGGCGAGGGCGGATTTGGGCTGGTCTTCGTCGCCGAGCAGGCCGAGCCGGTCCGCCGCAAGGTCGCTCTGAAGGTCCTGAAACCTGGCATGGATACCCGCGATGTAGTCGCTCGGTTCGAGGCCGAGCGCCAGGCCCTGGCGCTGATGGACCATCCGAACATCGCCCGTGTGCTCGACGCCGGGAGCACACCCTCCGGCCGCCCCTACTTCGTGATGGAACTGGTCCGCGGTGTGCCTATCACCGACTACTGTGATGCGCAGAAGCTCGCTCCGAAGGATCGGCTGGAGCTGCTCGTGCAGGTGTGCCAGGCCGTCCAGCACGCCCATCAGAAGGGCGTGATCCACCGCGATATCAAGCCATCCAACGTGCTGGTGACGATGATCGACGGCAAGCCCGTGCCCAAGGTAATCGACTTCGGGGTGGCCAAGGCCGTGGGCCAGTCTCTGACCGACAAGACGATCTACACGCGATTTGCCCAGATCCTGGGCACTCCGCTCTACATGAGCCCCGAGCAAGCCGAGATGAGCGGCGTGGACGTCGACACCCGGGCTGACGTCTACGCCCTGGGTGTCCTGCTTTACGAGCTCCTGACCGGCACAACCCCGTTCGACCGCGATCGGTTCCGCCGAGCGGCGTTCGATGAGATCCGGCGGATCATCCGTGAGGAAGACCCGCCTCGCCCGAGCACTCGTTTGAGCTCACTGGGCCCAACCCTCACCAATGTATCCGCCCAGCGCGGGACCGACCCGGGCAAGCTTCCTGGCCTGGTTCGAGGCGAGCTCGACTGGATTGTCATGAAGTGCCTGGAGAAGGACCGGAACCGCCGCTACGAGACGGCAAACGGCCTGGCTCGCGACGTCCAGTACTTTCTCGCAGGCGGGACGGTGGAGGCCTGTCCGCCGACCCTTGGCTACCGGCTGCGCAAGCTCTACCGTCGAAACCGGGCGGCGGTCTGGGTCGGGGCGCTCGTGCTGGGGCTGACCTACGCGGGGGCCTCTGGGATCTATTTCGCGTATCAGCGGGCCGTGCACGCCGAGGCCCGGCTGGCGAAGCAGCGCGATGCGGCGCTCGTGAGCGAGGAGCGCTCTCTCGCCGCAACTCGGGAGGCCGCTGCGGCACGCGACAAGGTTGCCGAGGCCAATGCCTCGCTCCGATTGCTGGCCGACCGGCAGCGGCGCACGCTCTACGCCAGCGAGATGAACCTCGTGCAGGCGGCCTGGGAATCGGGCGACGCCCGGCGCACGCTCGGACTCCTACGGCACTGGGTCCCGAAACCCTGCGAGGAGGACCTGCGCGGCTTCGAGTGGCACTACTGGAACCGACAGGCGCACCAGGAGAGGCGGACCGTTCGGCTGGAGCGTTGGACGACGGAAGGCGGGATACCGCGTCCCGTCGGCGGGGTCAGCCACGACGGGACGCGGGTCGCCAGCGGCTATAGCGACCGGAGTGGATCGACCTCGACGCTGAAAGTCTGGGACGCGACCACCGGGCGAGAAGTCTGGAAGGCGGCTGCGATTCCGGGAATCCTCGACGCCTGCCTCTTCTCCGACGACGACCGGCGTCTCCTCACGTGGTATAACGTCCGGGAAGCCGACAGGGTAATGGCCGTGGCCCGCGTGTGGGACGCGCGCGATGGAACGCTAGTCTACACGTCGTCTCCACGGCCGCTTTTCTCGCAGACCTCCTCATCGCTCTCGGCCGACGGCCAACGGCTCATCGTCGACCTGCGCGAAGGGAATGGCCAGTACCCGCCGATGACCGGGATGCAAATCATCCGAGTCTCCGACGGCAAGGAACTGTCCAGGATTAGGGTCGAGCTGAAGGACAATAACAACTGGTTCAATTGTCTGGCCTATAGCCCGGACAAAAAGAACCTCTTGCTTTTTGAGGGATCGCGGACGCCCGGCAAGAGGCAGTTACGGCTCCAGGATTGGGAGAGCGGACGTCGGGTCTGGGCCCTCGATCTCGACCCTGACGAGTTCGCCCTCGAGGCCCACTTCGACCGCGGAGGCGAGCGGCTGGTGGTTCGGCTCCGTCGCTTCGATCGCGGGGAAGGCCTGATCGTGGTCGATGCTCGGGATGGTCGCCGACTCTCTGCCCATCCGCTCCCGGAATCGCCGCGGGTGACTCGTTTTGGAAACCAGACGATCACGGCGTCCGGCTCCCGCCTGGCGGCGATCCAGAACACACGCGCGATCGTCTTCGCGCTGGATCGAACGGGCGACGGGGAGGACGCGGTGATGACGATCCAGCACGAGTCCGATCTCACCGCGATCTCACTGATGAACGACGGTTCGCGGCTCATCACCGTCGATCTGGTTGGCGTCGTGCGCGAGTGGGATCTGACTCCGCAGTCGCGTACGAAGCGGTTGTTCCTTTCGGATAGCCCCATTACTCAAACTGACATGAGCAAGGATGGCTACCGCGCCCTGTCTTTTCCGGACTACGTCAGAGAGGGATCTCAGGGAGTGCCGAGAATCGTCGATGCGGTGGGTCGCAAGGTGGGAGATCGGCTGGCACCACTGCCACCGGGACACTGCCATGGTACCTCCGCATCGCCCGATGGCATGATCCAGGCGGTTGCCTGGCATCCTAACCAGGGCGAGTGTCTGGCCATTGTCTGGGATCTCGCGACCGGACGAGAACGTTGCCGAATTCCGATCGGTCCGGGTGTCTGGGACGAGATCGCGCTATGGCCGGATGGCTCGCGTGCCGCCCTGCTTGGCAGCCCATCCGAGGCGCCCGGCGGGTCCCTTGTCCATCAGATTTCCAGGGTGATCGACCCGCTTATCCGCCAGTTTGCCAGGGTGATCGACCCGAATACCGGGAATGTTGTCTGGTCGTCGGAGGGAGAGGCGGGACCGTTTCGCTTCGCAAGCATCGCCATCGACCACGAGGGACGGCACCTGGTTTTCACTCGCGGGAGCAGCGAGACGAGCGACGACTGGGCCGTTGTCTGGTACGATGCCGCGACCATGAGGGAGACCGGCCGACTTCCGCTCGGAACACGCACTGTCGATGTGGGAGCCCTCTCCCCCGATGGCCGTCTGATCGCCATCCGCGAGCGCCGGCTGCCATGGAACCGAGTTGGCTGGGACACGGTCCGTGTCTTTCCCGTGCCGCCAATCCTCCGCGGCGACTCGCCCGCACCTCTGTATCAACTCTCGGGATCGCCCTATCAGTTCTATCACATGGAGTTCAGTCCCGATGGGAGCCGACTGATGGCGACGGGAGATAGCATGCTACGCCTCTGGAACGCCACGAGCGGGGCCGAGCTTATCGCCCTCTCGATCCGCAAGCAAGGCTTCAGCACCGCGATCTTGCCATGTCGCTTCAGCCGCGACGGCCATCACATCTGGGCGGGAGTGGACGCAAAGGACCAGCCCTGGGGATGGGACGCGACACCGCTCGACCACGAGGTGGCCGTACCATGAGCGAGGTCACACGACTGCTCGAAGCGGCCAACCGGGGCGATCGCCAGGCGGCGGCCGATCTCTTGCCCCTGGTCTATGACGAACTGCGCAAGCTCGCCGCCGCGCGGCTGGCGCGGGAAAAGCCAGGACAGACGCTCGACGCCACCGCGCTGGTGCACGAGGCGTTCCTGCGCCTGGTCGGCGACCAGCGATTCGAGGGGCAGGGCCACTTCTTCGCCGCGGCCGCCGAGGCGATCCGGCGCATCCTGGTCGAGCAGGCCCGGCGCCGCCAGGCCGCGAAACGGGGAGGATCGCCGCAACGTGAAGAACTTGACCCCGACCGCTTCGCGGCGCCTGCCCCCGACGACGAGCTGCTCGCCCTGCACGACGCCCTCGACCGACTTGCGACGGGCCACCCGGAGAAGGTCGAGGTGGTCAAGCTCCGCTACTTCGCCGGTCTGACGGCCGACCAGGCCGCCGAGGCTCTGGGAATCTCACCGAGCACGGTCGACCGGCACTGGGCTTACGCCCGGGCCTGGCTCCGCCGGGCGATGTCCTCCTGCCGGGGCGATCAGTAAGCATTCACCCCGCCCCCTTATCGGGCTTCGGCTGCCTTCGCCACGTGGGGGGTGAACACTCGGTCGCTCCCATATCCAAAATCCCTGCCGCTTACCGACCAGGCTCATTTGCAGGTCCATCCAAGGTGCTCATTGGAATCGCGAGAAGTCTTGATTATGCTCGAAACAGGTTCTCGGAGGGCAGCGCTGGCAACTACTTCGCCGCTCACCGAGGGGAGAACTGATCGAGCATTCCTGTTCCCGGCATATTGAAGCGGCACGGTCCGACACAGCTTGGTTGACAGCGGTCAGCAACGGAGGCAAAGACTCATGAGATCGCACGGGAGCCGGACCGTGGTCGGCAGCCTCTTGCTTGCTGTAAGCCTCATGGCGGCTGGTTGTGCAAAGCGGGGACAGGGGACGCCCAGCTTGGATCCCGAGCTCGGCAGGCGGGGCAACACCGAGGTCACGGCGAAGCTGCTCGAGATTCCCGAGGGGGCGATCTTTGAGCGGCCTCTGTATAACTATGCAACCGTCCTGATGTACCAGGTGCTTGAGGTCCACCGCGGAAGCGTAAAGGGCCCGGTGATCTTCGTCGGCCATTACAATCCGTTCAAGCCCCGGTCCGACGCTGCCGACCATCGCGTGCCGAGTGTCGGCGGCAATCTCAAAGAGTTCCGCGCCGGGCAGGTGCACCGCATGGCACTGGAAGATTCCATGTTTGACCACTTTACAGGAGGGATTCTCAACATGTATCACAAGTCAGACACCGACCGGATCTACTGGGCTCTCTGGACGGATCTCGTGAGCAATTGACCGGAGATACGCGACTTGCCCCTCCACGGTTCTATCTCGGTTGGATGGCCCGGCTGACCATGGTATTCACCTCGTATCTCTTCGTCTTCTACTTCCTGCCCTTGGTTCTGGCGTTCTACTTCATGCTGGATGGATTGAACCGAAAGGCGGGCGCTTCGGATCGGCGCACCTGCCTGTCGCAGAACTCCCTCCTGGTGCTCGCAAGCTACCTCTTTTGCGGTTGGTGGAATCCCTGGTTCATCTTCCTGATGCTAGGGATTACCGTGGTGAACTACGTCTGCGGGCGGATCATCGGCCTGCCGGGGATCACCCGGAGGCTGAGGCTGTTCGTCGTGATGTTCGCCATCGTCATGAGCCTGGGCACGCTCGGGTTCTTGAAATACTATTTCTTCGAGGCGACGCTCAACCAGGTGATGGCCTGGTTCGGACCAGCCGCGGTTCGAGTGCTTGCGGTCACGCTGCCCATTGGGGCCTCGGTTTACACGCTTCATGCAGTCAGCTACATCATGGACGTCGATCGAGGTACAGCCTCTGCCGCCCGGTCGTTCATCGATTTCGCTTGTTACATTGCTTTTTTTCCACTGCTCGTCGCCGGGCCCATTCTCCGCTACAACACGGTGGCCAATCAGTTCGCCAGCCGCTCCCACCGCTGGGAGAAGTTTGCCTCTGGCGTCACCCTGTTCATTCTCGGGTTCGCCAAGACGGTCCTGCTGGCCGATCCGATGGGCCGGGTTGCGCATGTCGCGTTCGATGCCCGGTCGCTTTCCACCCCGGATGCCTGGTTCGGAGCGCTGGCCTACACCCTGGAGATCTACTTTGTGTTTTCCGGTTATTCGGACATGGCCATCGGCCTGGGACGGATATTCGCCTTCGAGTTCCCCAAGAATCTTGATTCTCCCTACAAGGCCGAGAGCATCACCGACTTCTGGCGGCGCTGGAATATCTCGCTGAGTACGTTCTTGCGCGAGTACCTTTACATTCCGCTCGGGGGCAACCGCAAAGGCCCCGGTCGCACCTATGCCAATCTCATCCTCGTCATGCTGCTAGGCGGGCTGTGGTATGGCACGAACTGGATGTGCCTTGCGTGGGCGGCCTATCACGCGATTTTGCTGGTCTACGAGCGGTTGCGAGGCAAGCGCAGCGCGTATCAAAACTGGCCGCGGCCCGTCCGAGTGGCGGCCACGTTTGTCCTGGTGCTGATCTCGTGGGTCATGTTTCGCGCGGAGAATCCGCACGAGGCCCTCAACTACCTGGGTGTCATGATCGGGCTGGGTCGGTCCGGCTCCGGCATGATGATCTTGTCGGCGCTCCTCTATACTCAGGGGACGCTGCTGATCATGGCGGTCGGGGCCCTGGTCATCGCGTGGCCAATCCAGGCGCACGAGTGGAGCAGGGAGGTTTCCTGGAGCAAGGCCATTGTCGTGTATCCGTTGTTCGGTATCGCGCTACTGGCCATGTTCTCACCGTCGTTTAACGCGTCTCTCTTATAGGTGGGGTAGTCTGCCGTGCGGACGGACCGTCGTGCGTGCATCATCCTGGCTAGCGTGTTTCTCGCCGTGATCATGGTGCCGGGCTTGATTCAAACAGCTCTCGAGCTTTGGCATGGCGAGCCGCCGCGCGCCTCGAGATCTTCCATCGGCCTCCGTCGGCCCGCAACCTGCGCGATTACAAACAGGGCATCGAGAGAACCAGTCTGGTGATCAAGCATCTCCGACCGTGGGTGCAGTACATTCGGTGGAGGTGCCTTGCCGATGCCGGTGAGGAGGCCGTTCTGGGGCGTGACGGCTGGCTCTTCTATCGCCAGAGCGTGCGGTATGCGACCGATCGCCAGACGAGCGATGCCGACAACGACGACGCCGATCCTCTTGCCGCGATCCGATCGTTCCGCGATCAGCTCGCGGAGCACGGCATCCGGCTGCTGGTTGTTCCGGTGCCCAGCAAGGAGAGCGTCTATCCCGAGATGCTGACCAGGCGGGCAGAAAACGCGGGCGTCATCGTCTGCGAATCGACCCGTCGTCTGCTCGATCAGTTGGAGCAGGGCGGCATCGAGTACGTGGACCTGTTCGAGCTTTTTCGCGGTGCCAGGCTGGAAGAAAGCAAGTCGGATCCGAGGCGGCTCTATCTGGCGCAAGACAGCCACTGGTCACCGGAGGGTGCGCGGCTGGCTGCTTGCGCTGTCGCCCGGCGAGCGCTCGAGGGAGGGGCCGTCAAGCGGGGGTATTACGCTTACGATGCCCGTCCGGTGTCCGTCCGGCGACACGGCGACCTGCTCGAGATGATGCAAGTTCCGCAAATCGAGAGAGCGATCGAACCGGAGAGTCTGACGTGCCTGCAAGTCGTCCAGTCCGACTCTCAATCCCCGTACCGCGATGCGCCGGAGTCCGAGGTCCTGATCTTGGGCGACAGCTTTCTGCGGATCTACGAGCAGGACGAACCCGGGGCCGCCGGGTTCATCGCTCATCTCGCGCGGCAGCTTGGGCAACCGCTCACATCGATCGTCAATGACGGCGGAGCGGCCACGTTGGTGCGGCAAAGGCTGGCGCAGCGACCGACATATCTGACGAACAAGAAACTGGTGATCTGGGAATTTGCCGAGCGGGAAATTCGATTTGGGTCCGAGGGGTGGCAGATCCTTCCCCTCGACTGGTCAAAGGCCGATTCGAGGTGAGTGATACGAGCCGCGGGAACTCTGCCCAGCATGAAATGGACCGGCCCGCTGAAACAGCGTCAGGTTCTGCGCACCCCGATCAGGATTGTCCTGACGGCTCTGGCTGTCCTCCTCGGAACAGGTGCATGGGTCGCCTGGCGCGCCTACCAGGCACCGCCAAATCTGGGCGTGGTCTGCACGCTGGCGCGGGAAGGCCGGTTCGATCGGGCACAGGAGCTCACGGCAGGATATCTCCAAGCCTTTCCGGATGACAATCGCGCGCATTTGCTCATGGCCCAGTTCGCCATGGACCGGCCCGACGCTCAACCCCGGGTCGCCCTGGAACACCTGGGACGGATCCGGGCCAGGGCCCCCCGTGAAGCCGCCGTGGTGCGATTCTCGGTGGGCAAGGCCCACTATCAGCAGAAGCAGTATGTCCTGGCCGAAACCTGCTGGAAAGAAGCACTTGAGCTGGACAACACCGTTCCGGAGGCGGGCTGGGCCCTGATCGATCTCCTGGACTTCGAGGGAAGGGTCGAGGAAGCCCACCGCCTGGGAATGCGGCTCTTCGAGGTTGAGCCCGATCGCCGCGACCGGGTCCGATTACTGCTCGACATGTCCCGGCTTGATATCGACAAGGTCGCTCCCGGGTCGGTCGTGCAGGTTTTCCAGCCGGCATGGCGGCAGCATCCCGAGCACCTTCCCCTGGCTCTGGCCGTAGGCTTGGCGCTGGTGCATAACAGCCAGTCGGCCGACGGGATCGAGGTGCTTCGTGACGCCCTGCAACGCCATCCCGACTCGGCCGAGGCCTGGGATGGCTGGTTGACTGGGTTGGACGAGGGGTTTCAGCCGGATTTGCTGGCACGAGAGTTCGCCCGGCTTCCCCGGAGCATTGCCGCCGACTCACGATTCGCAAAGCATGAGGGGAACGTCGCACAAGGGCGACCGGATTGGCCGAGAGCCGTCAAAGCTTACCGTCGCGCCCATGCTTTCGAGCCGTACAATGGTTCGGTACTCTACCGGCTGCGGATGGCGCTGCGAGCCGTGGGCGATCGTGTTGAGCTCGGTCGCGTTGACCGGTCGCTCAACGACTACCAGAAGGCGTTCCTGGAAATGCGGCCTGTCCATGACGAGGCCTTCGCGATCAAGACGCTCGGGCTGGAGCCGCGGACGGAACTTTACCAGCGGTTGGCCGGACTCAGAGAGCGGATGGGGCGGTTTGACGAGGCCCGGGCCTGGCACCGTCTGGTGCTTGGCGATGTTCCCGATGAAGCGCTGAGCCTTGCAGCCCTGGCGCGCCTCAAGTAACATCAACTATGTCCTTGCATGATCATCTCGGGATGGCCGACCCCGCAAGCCGGGAGGAGGGAACCCGAATTGCGGAATAGGTCCGTAGGACGGTGGATCCGGACGCTTCCGTCGCAAGCCCTCGGTGCGCATGGTTGTCCGGCTGATTGCGCCATGCCGCAGCCGTTGCACGCGTCACTCGATGCAAATCGCGAAGAAGCAAGGGATGCTTTCGTAAATCTCTTCCTTGTTTCTCCATATCTCCTAAAATTCCCACATAGTCACGCTCTTGTTCGAGGAGACTGTTGGTCATCATGAGGTTGTTCACCGTTGGGTCGAGCCTGGTCTTGCTGGGTACTTGCTTGCTGGTTTTAACAGGCTGCGGCGAAGACAACGAGGCGGCCTTCAGGGAGCAAGCTTCCCGGGCGAAGGGAACCATCCCCGGATCCCGCACGGCCCAGGCTCAGACCCAGGAAGAGTATTTCGAGATCACTCCCGGAGTGCAGGGGGCTGGTTTGAAAAGCGGCGTTCGACCGGACCAAGGGGACGGTTATCCTCGCCCGAAGTAGAGACCCGCCGGAACGTATCTCCGATGCTGAACGCAACGCGGCAAAGTGCCTGGCTCGCTTCTGAGTTTCTGGCCCTCGAGCCTCCTTTTACTCGTTTTCTTACGGAAGACGCCCGGCCCGGGCTTTCGGGTTCTTTTGGTTTTCTGAGGGCAGAGACGATGACTCGAAGAGACCAGGGTTTCACCTTGATCGAGTTGCTCGTGGTGATTTCCATCATCGCCGTTCTCATGGGCTTGCTGCTCCCGGCCGTTCAATCCGGACGAGAGGCGGCTAGGCGGTCACAGTGCACCAACAATCTCAAGCAGATCGGCCTGGCGATGCACAACTATGTGAGCGCGCATGGAGCCTTGCCGCCGGTTTCCGTCGACTGTCCGGCGAGCAATTGCACCTATGGCCCATTACCTAACAGTTCTCCGACGCCGCACCAGAACTGGTCGCAGCACGCGCGATTGCTCCCCTTCCTGGAGCAGATACCGCTCTACAACGCCATCAACTGGGACTTCGGTGCGCGGCGAAGTGACGGCGATATCGTGTATAGTGACCGCAATCCGCCGGACGGCGCTGCCGGTGGTAATGACAGCATGCCCCAGATGACCGTTCTGGTCACGACAATCTCCTCGTTCTTGTGCCCATCGGATATCAACCCCGGTTCGTCCGGCGTGTTCTTTGTCGGCGGCAGAAGCCGACTGGTGGGTGCCAGCAACTATGCGTGTAATATCGGTCTGAGCCGGCGGCTCAACGGCTGGTCGCTGAACGGCCCCAATTACATCGCCAGCTCGTGGGACAGTACGGTGAATGGGACCACGAACATGGCCTCATTCCGGGACGGGACCAGTCAGACGGCGGTCTTCAGCGAGTGGATCAAGGGACCGGCCCTGCCAACGGGCATCGCCAAGAACGGCCTGGGCGAAGTGTATAACCTGGGGGAGAATTCCAACTTCTACACGACCGACTACCAGTTCATGCAGCTTTGCAATACGGTGCCAATCACCAACGCCAACCAGCAGTGGCAATGGAAGGGTGAGTGGTGGGCCTATGGCCCCACCATGATCTACTCGCACACCCAGACACCCAACCGGACGAGTTGTGTCTACCACGACATCAACCAGGATGGCCGTGGCACGATCACCATGATCGGAGCCAGTTCCAACCATCCCGGCGGTGTCAATGTGCTGTTCATGGACGGCTCGGTGCGGTTCACCAAGAGCACGATCGACTATAAACCCTGGTATGCGTTCGCGACTCCGAACAGTGGTGAGATCCTCAGCTCCGAAGATTATTGAGATCGAACCGGAATCGATTCAGACAGATCAGGAATTCTCCGTCCGGCTGTTCGCAATCGCTCGCACAACTTCTACCTACGGGACCGCGAGCCGGCTCCAGCCCTCAGCGTCGCGGGTCCAGCCGAGTGTCCGACAGAGCGAGGCCAGCCGCCTGAGCGACGCCAGCAACTCGCGACTGTCGTCGGGGAGGTGCTGCTGGGCATCGAGGTACGACTCGAAGGCCCGGCGCAGCTCGCCGCGTGCCTCTTGCAGTTCCTGCCACCGCTGGCGATGCGCGGCGGCCTCGACGGGGTGGCCAAGGCGGCCTTCGATGGCTGACAGGCGATAGTGAGCGACGGGCCGATGTGGGTCAAGCCGGAGGGCCCGGCGAAAGTGTGAGGCGGCGGCGGCCCAGTCGCCGGCCCGCTCCCGTTCCTGGCCACGGAAGATCCACACTTCGGGCTCGGTCTCGGCCACGGAGGGCACGCGGGCCAGGGCCGCGTTGAAGGCATCCAGCTCCCCCATGGACCGGAGCATGATCAGGTAGTCGCGCCAGACGCGGGCGTCCTCCGGCCGGGCTGCCAGGCAGGCCCGCATGTCTTGGAGTGCCTCGGAGTGCTGGCCCAGCGTCAGCTCGGCATTCGCCAGAGCCCGCCGCGCCTCCCAATCTTCGGTATCGGCGGCCATGGAGCGGCTCAGGCGCTTGATTGACTCGACCGGGGCAATCCTCTCCAGCTCGGACTGGATTCGCATCGCCAGTACCGTCGGTCGGTCGGCGGGCGCGGCTCGATCGTAGACCTTCCAGAGGAGGGCTTGGGCTTCGTGCCAGCGATTCTCGGTGGCGTAGAGGGAGAGCAGCTCCTGGCTGGCGTCGTGAAAGACGGCCGGATCCGCCGGCCGGAGCGGGTCGGCATCCATGGCCGCCAGCAGGGCAACTTCGGCGTCCTTGGCCCGATCCATCAGCAGATAAGCCTGCCCCTCGCGGTAGAGCGCCTCGGTTTTCCGGGGCCACCAGGATGGAACCTGATGAAGCTCGCGCGTGCAACCCGCAAGGTCGCCTTGCCCCGCCAGCACCCGCGCCAGCATCATCCGCGCCGGACCGTCATTCGGGACGCGCCGCAGGTGCTCCCGCAGCGCCGTACTGGCAGGCCCATATTGCCCTTTCCCAATCCAGGCCTCGATCGTCGCAAGGGTGGTCCCGGACCGCTTCTCTCGCCAATGCCACCAGGCGGCGGCGATCCCGCCGACGATCAGGATCAGGCCGATCGTCGTCAGCACCAAGAACGGGAAGCCGCGATGCCGTGTGGAGAGATCTCGCCCTGGGTTGGCTCGGCCGCCAGAGGCTGCGGGCTTGCCTTGGTGATGCGGCGCGGCGACGACAGGATCGATGATCATGGAAGACCCATCGTTCAGGCCAGGGACCGAAGCGGACCGCGCAGGCTGGTAGGGCCAGTGACTCGGCATCGTTTCAGGTTACTTGAGGCATTCCAGGCTCACAAGCCAGACCGGATCAGGTCACGCCACAATGACAGAGTGCGTCGCAAAGCACACCCAGTGCCACAACTCTTCTTCGTGACGCCGTCACACGCTGCTGGGGGTCGGAGGTCAAGGAGAGCTCCAGGGCATTCTCGATCTTGTACATGATCTTATGAATCGATCCCTTGAGAAACAGCGACATGCCGAAGCGGTCGCTGGGAAGTTGCAACATCGCTTCCAGAAGGCGACTGATCACATGATGGAGATCCTTGGCGGCCTCGAGTGGATCTTCCGTCCCGACCAGCGTGGCCAGCCTGTGGATCAGTGCGTCGAGAGCATTCTTGGTGCCGGCCGGAAAGAGGTCGGCATTGAAGCGGTCGCTTCGACCTTCTTGGACTTGTATGTAATGATGAATCAGGTGATCGAGAGTGTAGCCGAAGAACTCTCCTTTTCCCATTTGCGACACGCTGGCGGACGTGATCAACTGGACGAGGTCTCGGAGAATCGCGTCGAGCAGTTCATTGTTCATATCCTGGTCCTGACCCGTAACAATCGGTATTTCGTCGGTTCTTTTCTATTGTCTCCGATGTTATGTTTGATTTGCACTGCGCTTGGTGCCTGAAAGCTCGTGAGGGTCAGGATCCGACCCCGCGTGGTGCAACTTCGTGGTCAGGAAAAACTCCGAGAACCTTGTAAAATCAGGGATGGATGTCCCGGTATCGGGCGTTGCCCACGAATGAAAAAGCATGCCATGTGACCGGATCATCCTTCGACTGTCCGGAACGGCCGGAAGCGCGGCCTGCCGCGGCCGGTATCGGGTTCAGAACCGGACGTTGAAGTGCGCGAGAAACTCAAACTTGAACGGGTCGGGGCCAACGGTCGGGACGACGAAGCCCAGTCCCAGGGTGCCGGCGTGAAAGAACTCGAACGTGCTGCCGAACGTGAGGTTGAGCTGGGTATCGAACGGGAGCGTCCCGGCCCGGTTGAAAATGGTGGAAATCCGGTCGGGGCCCTGGACGGGAACATTCAAGTGCATTTCGAATGTCGGTGCGATTCCCGAGAGGAACGCTTTGGGAGCCTCGTCGCGGTAAGCCCAGAGACCTAGCCCAAGATCATTGAATAGAATCAGCGACTGGACCGAGATCATCGGTAAGGTCATCGAGCCGAATCCCTGGGCGAAGAACCGGTTGCGGGCATAGACGAAGCCGATGAACGGCTGGAGCACGGTGGCGGTGGACGGGCCCGGGTCAATCCTGGGGGTTGTCGCCGTCGGAAAGCTGATTGCCACGCCCGCGGAGATCAGGTAGGCCGCATTTCGGTCCTCGGCCAGCTTGATCTTGAAAATCGAGTTGATGTTGCCGAGCTGCGTCGAGGAGTAATCGGGTACGCCGGGAACGGCCACGACACGTTGGCCCGGCCCCGGTAGAAGCCGGTAGTATGTCCCTCGAGAAAGAGCCTCGATTCCGTTGATCGGAACTCTCACGCCAAAGGAGAACCACTCGCCGAATGTTTTCTCGAACCCAAAGACGTTCGTGAACAAGTTGACTTGCTTGTACGGCGAATAAATAGAGGAATAGGCGTTCGGGTTCAAGTTGTTGTAATAGTTGAACCGGTAGAAGACACGGTTCATGGGGATCGGGCTTTCGCCCTCGGCGACCTTGAGGTCGGTCATGGGGTTGGCCAGCGGTCCGATGGCGTCTCCCAGCATGAAGGGCACAAAGGGGAAGCCGCTTTGCTGGCTGCCGAAAGGCGATACAACCGATGGAGGGCACGCCGCGCCGGTGTCCGGTTGCTCGATGAGTTGATCGAAACGAGGCGACGCGGGCAGGGGGGGCACAACGACCGCCGGCTCGGAATCGGCGGGGATCTCCTGCGCAGACGGTATCCAGCCCGCAAGGCAGAGCAAGAGCAAGAGCAACCCCTATGGCGGCGTAAAGCACGCGATTCGACCGCATCATTGAGCCCTACAATGAACCGGCGCAGGACCGAAGGCCTCTCCGTGCAGTGTCGGAATGAGAGGTCCGCCAGGCTCGGCAGCGAAATGAGGATCGGAGCGACCTCGCCCGATTCCTGCACGTCGGTCTCTTAGCGGATTGTCGGTGGACTGTCAATGCGAGTCCGCATGAACGCTCGCCCGATTTTTGCTCGTATTCCGGGTGACAGGAGGCACCAGAAGCTTGTCCGTGATCCGAGCGACGTGATCGGTTCCCATCTGGCCGTTGCCTGACCCATCCAGGAACAGGCCCCAGGCATTTTCAAGTCCCGCGGGTTGCTTACCTCGAATCGTCAACTGGAAAACCGAACGTAACGGCAGTCGATGGGCCGGAACGATCGTGGCCGTGTTCGAGCTTGCATCGTAGACGATCGAACGGAGCCTGATGGTATGATCATCGCGCGTACCGAATCGGTGATCCTGCCCGGCCGGGACCAGTTGATAGTTGCCCAGGTCGGCAGCCGAAGCCGCGTCCATCGGCTGGCTGAAGGTGACGATGAACGTGGTCGGCTGGCCAGGCAGTCTGCTGGCACGGGCGCCGTTCGCCATGAGTCGGTTGGCCAGGTTGGGGATGGGAGTGGTCAGCCTTGGCAAAGTTCTACGGTCATGATCATGGTTCCTCTGCCATCCGTCGTTCCAGTTCGCGCCGCAATTGCTCGCGGTGCGGCAGGTGAAGCTGGTATTTGGAGACGAAAAGCTGGTTGTCCATGCCGGCGAGGGCGTATTCGACCAGGGTTTGATCTTTCGCGGCGCAGAGCAGGATGCCCACGGGCGGGTTGTCGTCCGGGGCCATGACGTTCTTCCGATACCAGGTGACATAGGTGTTGAGCTGGCCGATGCTTTCGTGCCGGAATTCCTCCAGTTTCAGCTCGATGAGTACATGGCACTTGAGGATGCGGTGGTAGAACACGAGATCGATGAAGCCGTGCGAATCGCCGATCAGGATGCGCTTTTGCCGGGCCTCGAAGCAGAAACCGTGGCCGAGCTCGAGGAGGAGTTCCTGTAACTTGTCGAGTAGCTGGTCTTCCAGGTGCGATTCGCCCATCACCTCGCGCGGCTTCAGCCCGAGAAACTCAAAAATGTAGGGGTCGCGAATGGCCAGTTGCGGCGTCGCTGGTTCGGCCTTGGCCTGGGTGGATGTGGCGAGCTTATCCTTGTCACCGGACAGTGCTGTGCGTTCGTAGTAAAGGCTGCAGATCTGTCGCCGGAGCTCGCGAACGGACCAGTTGCCGCGGATCGACTCGCACTCATAGAAGGCTCGAATGAGCGGATCCTCAACGGCCAACAACTCAGCGATATGAGTGAACGACAGCCTCGTAACCAAATCTCTGCTTGGCACGCTCGATTCGGGAGTCGATGGCTCCCGAATCGGGCTCGGTGGACTGCTGGACAGGAGCCCAAGCCGTTGATCCAATTCGGGAGTCAGTGCCTCCCGAATCTGAGGGTAAGTCTGATAGAACCTGCGGTAGCGGCGAAGTTCACGTTCTTCGCTGCGGCTGACTCCACATTCGATGAGCCTGGCCGACAGGTTTGCCATCAGCTTCTCTCCGTATTGCGCCCGATCCGCGCCGCGGAGTTCGTACTCGACGATGTAGCAGCCGATGAGCCAGTTGCGCAGTGTCAGGCTGACATTGACAGCCCGGCTGGCCTGGGCGGTCAGTTCGCGGTCAACGCCATGGATCGACAGCACGAGTTCTTCGAACGTCGGTCCCGAGACTCGCGGTGCTGCGGATTTCCTGGTTTTGGCCATGGCTGGAGACTCACATTCCCCGCCCGAGAAGGCTCCGCCGAGACGGCCGGCGTTTCGGCTTGGGAAACGGGGAGGAAAGGCCACTTGACGCTGTGCTGAGTGACGAAATCTTACCATATTCCCACAAGGCAAATCCGGTCTGCGGCGTGCTTTCAACCCGGCCGTCGAGCTGTCGCGTCTTATGCGGGATCGTGCCGACTAACCACTTGACACAGGTTCATTGGCGATGTTTGATGCACCCAGCGTACCTGCCAACGGAATCTCAGCCTCTCCCTGGAAACGGCCCTCGAAGCACCATGAGCACACAAACAACGACCTCGCCCGGCCAGCTTCCCGACTATATTGCCAGCGCGAAGCCCAACTCGTCGTCGAACCGGGCGCCCTGGTTCAAGAATACCGCACCCACGTACGCGGGTATCTTCCTCTGGTTCGTGTTCTGGGATTCGATCGCGGCAACGGCCTTGCAGCGGGCGGCCTGATGATCGACCCTGCTAGGGATATTGTCTCGGCGCGTTGATCTGTCATTTCCTCTTCTACTTGGTGCCGGGTCTGCTGGGGATGAAGACCGGATTGCCGCTGTACATCGTCGGTACCTCGACGTTCGGGACGATCGGCGGATTGCTCATGCCCGGCTTTCTGATGGGGCTGCTCCAGTTCGGATGGCTGGGAGTTAACACGTTTGGATCAGCCGATGCGCTGGCAAACGGGTTCCATGTCCCCCTGGATGTTTATCCACTCTGTGTGCGTCTGGGCAGTGGGAGCGGCGTTTGTGGGACTCAAAGGCATTCAGTACGTCGCCAAGATCGCGACGTTTCTGCCGCTGATTCCGTTGGCCGTATCGTGATCCTCGGCCTGGTTCTCTTCGGCGGGATCCGCCTTCAATTACGCTCCCCCCGCCGCCGGCGAGGCGAGCCACCAATCGGGAGGCTGCGCTCGCAGGCAATTCTACTGATGGTTACCGTCCATTGTCGGCTTCTTTGCCACGGCTGGAGCGGCAGGTGTCGATTTCGGCACCAGCAGCCGGGACGATAACGATGTGCAGATGGGCGGCTACGTGGGCATCGTTGCCGCCATCCTGTCTGACCGCTGGCATCTCGGTCAATCGCGGTGGCCGGCGCTCGGGCCGCAGGAATTGTCGATACCCGATGCTTTGAAGGTGACGGATGCTCTGGGAAAGAAGTTGCCGGAGAGCTTCTACCCCTGGATCATGATCGGCCTGACGCTGGCCGCGTTCCCTGGCGCCTGCTTCTCCTCGTTCATCGCGGCGAATAGTTTCAAGACTGTAATGCCCAAAGTCAATCCGTTTCTCTCGGTCGGCATTGGAGCGGTCGTAAGTATTGTTCTGGCCCTGACCGGCTCGCTGGACGACCTACCGACGTTTTCGTGATCATAGGTGCCTCGTTCGGCCCAATCTGCGGAGCGATGGTGGCCGATTATTTCTTGGCGGGCAATCACTGGTCCGGCCCCCGAGCCGGGTTCAATCCCGCCGGCTGGATCGCCTGGGCACTCGGTTTTCTGGTCGGGATCCTGCCCACGATTATGCCTAGTTTACACAATTGGAATACCGCGATCCCCGATTCGCTTCCCGCCGCGCCGGTGGCCGCATTCATCGTCGGCTTCGTGGTCTACTTCGCCTGTGCGAAGATCGGCCTGATCTCCCCGGTCGTCCCAATGCCGAACCGCGCGGACGTGGCGTGACCATCGGCGAACCCACCCGGCCTACTGTCCCGTGAGAGTGGCGATCAGGCCGGGAGGCTTCGTGCCGGGGACGACCACGCGGTCGCCGGGGTAGAGCTGGTAATTGGTGAGGGTATCGCCGCGTTCCTTGATGCCGCACCAGTCGATCTTGAGCACCTGGTCGGGCGTACCGGGCGGGTGTGGCCGTACCAGGTAAGCCTTCTCGGGAAGGCTGTTGGACTTGAGCCCGGCCTGGAGAATCGCATCCAGAACCGTTTCGTTGCCCTTGATCGGAACGCGCCCTTGCGTCATCACAGCGCCCATCACGTAGTAAAACTTGCTCTGTGCGTTCGCCAGGCGTACTGACACCCTGTAGGGCTGGTCAACCTTCTGGTTCTGCTGCGCGGCCGCCAGGTTGAGTTGCTGGGCGATCCTGTCCTCGATCTCCTCCAGGGTCAGGCCCACCACGTAAACATCACCGGCAAATCCCAGGTCGATCATGCCGTCTTGCTGGACGACGACCGAATTGAGATTCCAATCCGCCGGGGCGGGCTTGATGGCGACCTCGAGCTCGTCGGGCGGCTCGACCATGTAGCGGTGCATGGTCACCTTGTCGAGTTCGCGAGGCTGATCGGGGTCGATATATCCGCGATCGGGAATTCGTCGAGCTTCGTGTTTTCGACCCGTCCCTGCGCAACCGGGGACAAAGACAATGCAGAGTGCCGCGACAGCGACGAGAGTGCGCGGGCCCGGGGCTGAGAGCATCCCTGCGATCATGGACCTGCCACCTCGAAACTCGTGTTTGGTCGCGCCTCGGCTCAACGCGACGCAAAGAGATCGTTCCCTGATCGCGACCGATCGGCCAGCACTACTCTACGAATTCGGCAAACTTTTACATCGAGTTCAGGAAAAAACTCGAGATTGACCAAAGTTAAGAGACGGAATACCCTGCCGACATGACAAGGAGAGCTTGCGCTTTCTCCGTACTATTCAAACAGGGAAATTCCGAGGCCGTCATGGAAGATATCGAGAAAGTCGTCCACGGCTACATCTTGAACGAGTTCCTGCCCGGAGAAGACCCCGAGGAGTTGACCGGCGCACACCGCTCATCACCGGCGGGATTCTCGATTCGATCACGACTCTCAAGCTCGTCGTGTTCCTGGAAGAGCACTTCGGAATCACGGTCGAGGCGCATGAAGCCGGTGTCGAACACCTCGACTCCATCGGCCAGATCGCCAAACTGGTCGCCGAGAAGAAGCAGGCGGCGTGAGGTTTCGCGGCGACCTAACCGGTGCGGGGCACACCCGCCGGCCCGGGCGTAATCTCGACAACGACCTGGCCGTTCTGCCGCAGATATTCGACGAGTTCACGCGTGAGCGTGCCCGAGCCATCCATTCGCGGCACCTTATTCTGACCGCCGAGCTTGCCGCGCGAACGCATCCACGAGTTGAAAGCCCCGGGCTGTGCCACGACCATACCCGGCAAGGGCAACCCCACACCGTCGGCACGATGAGCGAGGTAGTCGGCATTGCGTCGTGAGAGGTCTTCATCCAGCAACCGGCGAAAGTGGTCCGGGTCGTCGGGCATTCCAGAAAACTCGACGACGTACTGGTGATAGCCCAGGGCACCCTCGAAGACCGGCCCGACATGCCAGTCGCGAACGGATGCATTCGAAGCCGAGGCGGCCGAGGCGATGCCGCATTCGATCTCTTCGTTGATCAGGTGCTCGCCGAAGGCCGAGAGGGTGTACTTGGTCCGACCCGTGAAACTGATCAGCGGTGGATCAAGCGACTCGAACCGGACGGTATCGCCAATGATATGGCTCCACATCCCCGCGCATGTGGAGACCACGATGGCGTAGTTCACGCCCCGCTCGACCGTGCCCAGCCAGTGCCGCGTGGGGTTGGGTGCATCGAGGTCCGCGACCGGCACGAACTCGTAGAACAGTCCGTGATCGAGCAGCAATCGCAAGAGGCCCGTCCGGGGGTCACCGAATGCAATGAAGCCTTCGGAGCACGGGTAAGTTTCCTGGAGGCGAATGTCCGGCCGTCCCAGGATCTCGTGGTACGACTTTTCATACGGGGTAAATTTGACTCCCCCGTGAACGACCAGCTCGAGGTCGGGCCAGACCGCTCCGATGGTGCTTTCACCGGTGATTTCGAGAACGCGCTGGAATAGCATGAGCAACCAGCTTGGAACGCCGCTGATGAGGGTGATTCGCTCCCGAATACTCCGCTGGGCTAGCAAGGCGAGTTTCGAATCCCAATTGGACTCGAGGGCCAGTTCGAGCGGAGGAAAGGTGTATGGACGCAAAAGGGGCGAGAGTTCGAGAGCCGCGATGCCGCTCAGGTCGCCCTGGTGCACTCCCGGGGCGGGTTCTTCCAGGTTGGCCGTGCCCCCCAGGAAGAAAAGACGGCCGTGAAACAGACGGGACTCGGGCCGGGCCGCCAGATGGTAGGCGACCATCGTCTGGGCGGCCTTGCGGTTCGAGGCCACCATCTGCGTGGACACGGGAATGTACTTGGTCGCGCCCTGGGTCGTGCCGCTGGTCAGCGCCAGGAAGGGAATCCGGCCGGGCCAGGTCAGGTTCTCAAAAACCGGGTAGCTGGCACGTAAGTAGTCGTTCCACAGAGCCTCGTAGGTGCGTAAGGGAACGGCCTTCTGGAAATCGGCGACGGAGCGGATCAGATTGAAGCCATGATCCTGCCCGAACCGGGTCGGACTGGCTGCGCGAACCAGGCGCAACAGAGCATTTTCCTGGACGCGTCGCGGGTCGAGTGACTCGTTGTTTGCCTTTCGCAGCCGGGCATGGAGATGAAACCCGAGATTGACCAGATGGCGCACCGGCGCGGATCCCGCCACACGGATAATCGGCGAGGCATGGCTCGCAGGCGCGGCCGCCGGCATGGGGAGAGGGTTTTCAGAGGCGGTCGTTGCCGTGGACATGATCGCGGATCAAGCTATCGGCTTCACCCGCCGGCAGAAGTACGCGCCGGCCGGGGGCAGGTTACGCGGCTCGAAGACGAACTGGACGTCTTCAAAGAACCTACGATAGAAATTCAGGTAGACCCAGGGAAGCTCGGTGATCTGGTTAAACGTTCCCTCGGGCCGGAGAACCTGGCCTACCACTCGGAAGAGTGCCTGTTGCAGGTCGCGAGGAAAGGATGGCACGGGCAGGCCCGAGACGATGTAGTCGGCCTGGCCGATTCCCCGGTCGGCAAGGATCGCGGCGAGGTCGCGAACATCGCCTTCAACAACTTCGAGCCCGCCCCGTCCAGCGAATCGCTCACGCAGCAAGCGGGAAAAGTCCGGATCACGCTCGAGGACCAGCACGCGGCAGCCGGTGACCGCCTTTTCGGCGAGAACCCGGGTGATCGGGCCGGTTCCTGCGCCGAGCTCGACGATCACGCGAGCCGTTGCCCAGTCGATGTTCCGGACGGTTGTTTGTGAAAGCCAGGGGCTGCTGGGTGCCAGGCTGGCGATGGCCGTTCCCTGTTTGAGGAACTTGCCGAGAAACAGTGTGAAGTCGCTCATTGTCACCTGTTACGGGGCCGACCGCCCTCCATGGAACTTAGAGGATCGCTAGGCTCAGAAGTGCATCGGTCGGGCCAGGCCGGCCGGAAGCCGTGATTTGGTTTTGGGCCGGCGGGCCTCTTCCAGGAACCGCTCAGGATCGAGCGCGGGGGGAACGGCCTTGAGCTTGTCTTTGAGATAGCGCACGACAAGCTGGTTCACCAGGCGGGCCTTTTCAATCTGCGGCGCATGCCCGCATTTCGGGATGACGACCTGGCGGACCTTGAGGATCTGGTCGGCGGCACGGATCGACCCGGGGACATTGGAGATCACATGATCGGTGGCTCCCCAGATCACAAGCGTCGGGTGCGGGATGCGCGGCAAGAGCTCCGCGACGGAGTGGCCAACCGTTCCTCGAAGAGTTCGGAGGACGCCCTTCTTCCACCTTCGATCCTGGAACTTTCGCTCGAACGCCTTCACCAGGTCGTCGGTGGCGAAGCGTCCCTTGTGGAAGACCGATTTTACCAGCGTGTCGTACTGGCTGCGTTTGACACCTTCCATCGCGGGCAGGTTCTCGTCGCCGTGAAATCCCGACGGACAGATGAGTACCAGCCTGGAGACACGCTCGGGATTTTTCACCGCATAAGTCAGGATCACCTGACAGCCCAGGCTTGATCCGACCAGATGGTACGGAGGGCGCTGGACGAATTGTTCGAGGAAGACCGCCAGTTGATCGGCGAGGTAATCCACGGTGACCTCACCACCGGCGTCGATGTGCCGGTGCAGAGCTTCGCCGTCGTAGACCAGGATCTCGGGAATCTTGACATCGAAATGTCGGGACAAGTGAATTCGGTTGGCGAACCAGCTTTCAGGCTGTTCGGCCAGGCCGTTGACCAGAACCAGAGGCGCTCGCCGCTTGTAGGTATGCAGCAGCCGGGGCAGATCGAACCACTTGCGGACGTCTGGAGGCATGGTTTGCCGGAACTCCTGGGTGACGCACGAGGTCGGGGAGGGAACGCGGAGCACCGCTGCTTTTGAGGCAATCATGAGGCGAAGCCAGCCGATCACCTCAAGTCATCTGAAACTACCACGATCTTCATTCCAGGCCAACTGGCTCGTCGTGAAGTTCACCGTAAATTCACGCGAAGCTTCATCATGCGCCGCGCCATCTGTACATTCGCAGGAACCTGGGGGATGCTTGACGAATGCTCGGCTGACACTAAAAGATGTGAAGGAGATGCAAGTGGGAGATTTCGCGGCTGGGTCTGAGTAAGGCCCCGATCAGGCCGGTTGATTGCAAACGATTTGCGGGTGAAAAGTAAAGGTCGATCATCATGAAGGTGTTCATCACGGGTGGTTCGGGATTGATTGGACGGCACCTGGCTCGCAGGCTTCTGGACGACGGACATCAACCGGTGATCCTGTCGCGGCACTCGGATCTGCTTCGCCGCAAGCCCGAGTTCCGGCCTTACCACGTCGTCCAGGGCGACCCCGCTACAGAAGGTCGCTGGCAAGACGAGATCGACGGTTGCGATGCCGTTGTGAATCTTGCCGGTCATAACCTCTTTGCCGACCGCTGGAATACCGAGATCAAGCGGAAAATTCGCGACAGCCGGGTTCATGGCACCGATCACGTAGTGACCGCGATCGCCAAGGCTCGAAAGAAACCTGGCGTGCTGGTTCAAGCCTCGGCGATCGGTATCTACGGCCCTCACGGTGATGAGGAACTCGACGAGACCAGTCCGTCGGGAGCCGATTTTCTGGCGGTGGTTTGCAGGGAGTGGGAACAGACGGCCGAGGCGGTCGCGCAGCAAGGTGTCCGTCTGGCTCTGGTACGCACCGGGATCGTGCTGGCCCCGGGTGAAGGGGCACTGGCGTTCATGACGCCGATTTTCAAGCTCGGGCCAGGTGCGCCTATCGGTAGTGGCGGGAGTTTTCTCGCCAAGGGGCAGCAATGGATGAGCTGGGTGCACCTCGACGACATCGTCGGCATCTTCAAGACGGCCGTCGAGAACGACCAGGCGACGGGGCCGATCAACGGCACGTCGCCGAATCCGGTGCGCAATGCGGAGTTTTCCAGGACTCTGTCGAGTGTACTGCGAAAGCCGTACACCCCGTGGCGTTTCTTCGTGCCCATCGGCCCTCCCGACTTCGCCATCCAGCTCATGCTTGGAGAGGTTGCCAGCGTTGTGACCGCCGGTCAAAAGGTTTTACCGAAGAAGGCGCTTGCGCTGGGCTACCATTTCAAATTCCCCGAACTGGCGGCAGCGCTACGCGACGTCTACACGGCCAAACTTAAGCCCGCCTCGACCAGCCACAAGCCTGCCGTCGCGAGTGCCGGGTCGCATCACTGATTAGAACACGAGACCTGGCTGGGACTGGTGCGTGTCCGCGAGCAACGGGCTGCTATCTGACCATGCGGCCGAGGACGAACCCGGCACCGAAGATCAAGAGCTGCACGGCGACAACTCCAGCGAGAAGTGCGATCGGTCTGTGCTCGGCCGCGGCGGCGAGCGGTACGAACCATGATGGCAACGAGAATTTGCCCGCTACTGCCGGCACTTGCCGCGCAAGTGGAGTTGGAGCGGCCGACAGTGCGGGCGGTGTGATGACGATGGACTCGAGCGGATTCGGGGCTTGTTCTGGATTGGAAGTCTCAACCTGGGACACTGAAGGCCGAGCCGCGGCTGGACGCGACCTGGGCCGGAGTACGCTCTGCAATGCTTCTGACGCCTCGCGAGCGGTGGCGAACCGGTCCTGTGGCTTGGTGGCGGTCAGCTTGTCGAGCACGCGGACCGCGGGAGCAGGAAAATCGGGAATCAGATCGGTGATCGGGAACGGTTTGGCGGTCAGCCGCCGTCCCAGCCGGTCAATCGGCGATTCGCCAGGAAATGCGAGCTTCCCGGTCATCAGGTGATACATCGCACAGCCCAGGCTGAACAGATCGCTACGGCCGTCCACCTCGCGTCCCAACGCCTGCTCGGGCGACATATAATCCACGGTTCCAACGGCGATTCCGTCGGCCGTCGCGAAAGTCGCGTTGTTATCGGCCTCCATCAGTACGCCCAGCCCAAGATCGAGTACCTTGATCTTCCGATCCGCCGTGAGCAGCATGTTTGACGGCTTGATGTCGCGATGAACCATGCCTTGTTCATGAGCGTGCGCCAGTCCCAGCGCGGCCTGCGACGCGTACTCGAACATCTCCGCTGGGGGAATCGGTCCCTGCTTCAGCCGCTCGCCCAAACTGAGCCCGGGAACGTACTCCATCACGATGTAAAGAACCTTGTTGATCTGATCGGCATCGAAGGCGCGGACGACGTTGGGATGATCGAGCCGCCCGACCAGTTTCATCTCACGCTGGAACCGGGCCACGACCTTCTGGTTCGAGGAGATCTCTGGCGCGATGATCTTGATCGCCACGACCCGGTCCATCATCTGATGGTGGGCCTTATAAACCCTCCCCATCGATCCCGATCCGATCCGGTCAAGAATAATGTAGCGGCCTACAAGCAAGCCGTGCGGTTTATTGCTCAGGAACCGCTTGGCCTGGTAGACCGTCAGCACTTCGTCGTGGACGAGCCGTTCGGCCAGCTCGATCGGATCAAGTGGATACGTACCGCGGAGAACCCGGTCGCGAACCTCTGAGATTTGACGATCGCTGAGAATTCCTGAGCTGCGCAGGATGGGGATCAGATCGGCCGGCAGCTTCTCCCTGGATTTCGGCCGTTCAAAAATCGCCATCGCAACTCTCCGCAACCGGCTCACGCTAACGCCAACCGCGCGCCAGGCGACCCGAAGCGTTGGAACGGAAGTTTCTACGACTCCAACGCGGTACATCAGACAGGGTGACATTAACCATACCAGATTCATTTTCCCCTCTCAATTAATCAGGAGGGATGGGCAAAGGCGGTAGGCGTGGACTGCAACGACTCGAGCGAATTTGCCGAACTTTCGTAGGGTTTCCGTTTTCGCACGGGAGCCGTGCACCCATTCAGTGGTGCTTGACGTGAATCTGAAGTACGATGAGTGACTTCTCATCGTCCGGCCGTGCCCGATCGTTGCGGACTTGTTGACTGCCTCTTGCGGGATTCAGGCCCTTCGCGAGACGATGGTGTACTGGCCTCCCTTTTGCGGGGGATAGCGTTTCGGGAAAGGAAAAAGCCATGGCGGAGTCGAACGACCCCCAGCGTCTCTTGCGTGAATTCCCCAAGTCCAATGAGTTCTTTGTTGGCATCGACAGCGATGGCTGCGCCTTCGACACGATGGAGGTGAAGCACAAGGAATGCTTCATACCGAACATTATCAGGTCCTACAATCTCGCCGCGGTTTCGAAGTACGCCCGGGAGGCCGCCGAGTTCGTCAACCTGTATTCAAAATGGCGCGGTATCAATCGTTTCCCCGCCTTGATCATGACTTTCGACCTGCTGCTGGATCGGCCCGAAGTTCAGCATCGTCATCATCCGATCCCGGCGCTTGCGGGGGTTCGTCGCTGGGTCGAGCGGGAAACCAAGCTCTCCAACCCCACGCTCAAGGCGGAAGTGAAGGCTACGCGTGATCCTGAGCTGGCCCAAGCCCTCGAGTGGAGCGAGGCGGTCAATCGCACGATCAGCGAGATTGTGCATGACGTACCTCCATTCCCGTTTGTCACTGAATCACTTGCCAGCATGCAAAACAAGGCCGACGTGATGGTCGTCTCGGCCACACCGGGCGATGCGCTTGATCGCGAGTGGCAAGAACATGGTTTGAAACCGTATGTCAGTCTTATCGCCGGTCAGGAACTTGGCAGCAAGAAGGAACATCTGGCGCTCGCCGCGGTGGGCCGCTACGAACCCGACAGGATCCTGATGGTCGGCGACGCCCCTGGAGACCTGCAGGCCGCCGAGTCGAACGGCGTCCTTTTTTACCCGATCGATCCCGGTTACGAGGACGAGTCGTGGCAGCGGTTTTTCGAGGAAGGTTTGCCGAAATTCCTCTCAACAACTTACGCAGGTGCCTACATGACGGCGCAGATTGCCCGATTCAAGAAATTGCTTCCCGAGACTCCTCCCTGGCAACACACCTGACTTCCCGGTCCCCAGAAAACGACGGCTCGGTCATAAACCCCGCGCGATCGCTCAAAAGCGACCTACATTTGAGCGATGTGCAAGGGGACCAGGAACACCAGTTTGCCTCTCGAGGTGCGGGGAATGCTGCAAAACGACCGCCGCAGTGCGCATCGCTACCTCCCGGCCAAGGAGAAAATCCGCCTTGGCTGGTGGCAGGGTCAGCTATTTCAAACCATCTCGGCACGGTTGCGTAACCTCAGCGTTTCGGGAGCGCTTGTTGAACCCGAGAAGAGCATCGCCGACCGTGCCGGAGTAAAGGCCTGGCTTTGCCTCGTCGATCATACCGCCGCGCACTGGATTGAAGCCGAGATTGTCGAAGTCTGCTCGCCGGAGCCTGACAGCCCACTTCTGTTGCGGCTCAGATTCCTTGATCCGTTTCCCTATGAGTTTTTCAAGGCCGCGGTGTGGGATCAGGGCTCAGCCGCGGCCGACGACGCCTTGCACGTTGCCACCCCGATGCCTCCGGCTCGCAACGACGGAGATGCCGCCATCGGGAAGTGCCGACCGGCGGTGTATGAGCCCCGTCGCCCGCAGTCTCTCTCGCAATTCACCGCGCCTCCAGTCGCTCCAAGAGTCCCCAGGCATGAAGCGGTCGCGCCAACGTTCGCCGCTCCTCCGACCTTGCCTGAAGCGTACCGAAGTCAGTTCGTTTCCTCTCGCAAGGTCGCGTTCATGCCCTGGCTGATGATGCTCGCGATTGGACTCCTCGTTTCCATTCTCTTGGTGCTTCTCGCGCGCGGGCACATGGTCAGCCTGGGAGGACTGAGGATTGTCCTCGGTTGGACCTAATTTTTTCAACGATACGGCTCGGGGCTAAAAAACCGTGGGAACTTGTAGGTGGGTCAGCGAAGCACAACCAACCACAAAGGCTTGCGGCTTGGCGGGTTGCGCTTCGCTGACCCACCCTACCCATGATCTCGTTCTTAGCATCCTGTCGGTTCATTGAATTTTTCGCATCCTACCTCTTTCGTCGGAGACGTCGTACCGGAGAAACCGCAGGAACTCTTCTCCGCAACATCGTCATTCCGGCAGTTCCCCAAGTTCCCGCAGTCGCGCGGCGAGCCGATCAGCGCGCTGGCGTTCGGCTTCGGCACGCTGGCGTTCGGCTTCGGCACGCTGTCCTTCGGCCTGTGCTCGCTTTTCTGCATTTTGAGCGCGAAGCCGGTCCGCCTCGCGCTTCCACCAGTTCGACGTAAGTCAGAAACGGCTGCCCATCGGGCGCGATGATTCTCAGGCTATCGGGTCCGGCACCGGGCTCGAAGCGAATACCCAGCCGCGGGCTGGTGTATCCGTTGATATCCGCAACCTCTTGAAGAGTCGAGTCGTTCCGCAGCCAGCCCGTGAGCTCACCGGTGTCCGGATCGTAAAGATAATACTCCTCAACTCCGTAACGCTGATAGAAGTCAAACTTGCGGACGATATCCCTGGGCCGATTCCCTGGAGAGAGCACCTCGAAGACGACCTGGGGAGCGATCCCAGCTTCTACCCATTGCTTGTAAGAACCCCGGTAGCCCTTGGGTCGACCGAAAGCGACCATCGTGTCCGGGGCGGTGCGGATCGTCGGTTTGCCTTCGACGGCATACCAGAGCAGGTCGCCGGCCACGAAAACATCAGAGTTATCCCGGAAGAGCGCTTCCAGCCCTTCCTTGATGGTCACGATCCACTTGAACTGGAGAGTGTTGTCCGACATGGGCAATCCGTCGCTATCGGGGTACTGGATTTCGGAGCCGATCGCTGGAGTAACTGTCGTGCTCATGACCGCCTCGTATCCCATCAGGCTATTACCAGTGCGTTCTGATTATGAGTGTCTCAAAAGTTCTGCATTGTGGCCAGATCTCACGAGCCCGACGAGTGCCATGAGCTCGTCCCGGCGCATCAGAAAACCGCGACGGCTTGCTTACTTGTACTTTTCCGGATCAGCCGTCAAATAATAATCCCGGATCTCCTCGAGCCTGAAGAGCGGCGGTGATTCTGCCTGTCGACGTTCTTGCAGCAGAGAATACAGGCACATTGCTCGGATCGGGTTTTCAAGCCCAAGAACAGCATCCTTCGTGCCCGGCACTGGAGGCCTTCTGTCCTCGAGCGATTTCATGTCGGCGCCAATCCAGTCAAAGTCATGAGGCAAGACAAGCTGCCCCGAATGCAATGCGCGTGCGGTGGCGAAGGTCTGGCCGCCCAGCAGCAGGATGATCACGAGCGAACCGATCATTGCGGCTGCCCGGGGAATTTGCCGGGAATTCATGGCCCGGTCCAAGATCTCAGCGAGCAAGAGCGCTGCGACGAACACCAGGGGAATCGCGCGGCGCACACCGGTCGGAGTCGCGATACTGTAAAGACCGATCGAGCCCAGCGCGACCAGCCAGAGCGGCCACCACAGCGCGCGCCTGCGACCAGACACGAAAACACCCGCGGCCAGGACAGGCAACATGAGTATGCCCCCGAGGGAGGGACTCGTCGAAAAGAAGTAATAGCTATGGGGTTTGTAAAGGGACTCGTAGACCAGACGCAAGAAGAGGACCGGGGACTTCAACAACTCGATCGTGGCGCCGCCTCGATAGGCATGGGCCGTGTTGTTCCACCAGAGCGAAGGGAGGGACAGGACTCCGACAAAGATGCCAGCCGCGACAAGTGCAAGGATCAGCGATTTTCGATCGCGATCGTGCCAGACCCGCCAGCCGATCATAGCAGCAACCGGCAGCACGAACGCCGCGGCACCGCCGTAGACCAGAATGCCAAAGCCGAGTGCCGCCGCGGCGATCGGCCAGTTCCAGAGGCTCTGGCCGTAAGCCAGGTAAAGTGCCAGCCCTCCGAAGAGCACGTCCAGCCCAGCCTCCATGCCGATCCACGAGAACGACGAGAAGCCCGGAAACAAAAGCAAGCAGACGGCCGAGAAGACGCTCGGGACCCGACCGAGACCCAGTCTGCGGGCGAACAGGTACGTCAGTGGACCGGCCAGGGCCATGAGGATCGCCTTCGTTTCTCGTCCGTACCAGATGCCGGGATTGGGGTGAATGGCCTGGGCCAAGAAATAGATGATGTGCCCACCAAGGTTGGTGTCGAAGCGATCATGCTGAAGCCGGAGCCGGAGGAAGACCACGTCCTTGAACGCGACCGAGGCTTCCTCGCCCGTGAGCCAGCTCTGCGCGTTGGCACAATGGACCAAGGCAAGGTTGATCGCAACGCCTACGGCGAAGAGCAGGAAACATGGCAAAAGCTCGGACGCGGGCGCCCATTCCAACGACCGAGGGCCTGACTGCGGCGATGAAGACTCCATGAGCAAGACGACTCCTGAGCGGCGAGCGGGCCATACCAGAGGAGCATGGCGGCGGCCAATCCCTGGCTTGCCGCGGGACCCATTCGAGGGCCCCATCTTGGTGCTGAGGCGGACACTTGTCAACCGCGCTCAGCGCGGCCGGGCTGGCCGAGACCGGACCGCTCCGGGCTTGCCTTCGTCCTCTGTCGCGTGCTGCAATTGAGAAGAGCTACGCCGGAGCTTCTCCGGGTGTGGAGGGCGGATTGTCCGCCCGATGTATTCGAAGAGCCAGGCATGTCCTGGCCCGTACATCGCCGGTTTCGACCTGGAAAGGATCGCTCGAACCATGTCCGCTCGCAACGTCGTTGTCGCCCAGTCGGGAGGGCCGACCTGCGTCATCAACAACTCGCTCCGCGGAATCATCGAGACCTGCCGGCGCCATCCCGAGACCTTCCGCACCATTTACGCCGGATACTTCGGGATCGAGGGCGTCCTCAAGGAAGAGTTGCTTGACCTTTCCGCGACGTCCGAGGAGGAGATCGCATTGTTGCGGACCTCGCCTGCCGCCGGGGGAATCGGCACCTGCCGGTACAAGCTCAACAAGGGGCAGGATCTCGATTTTGAACGGGTCGTCGACGTGCTCAGGGCTCACGAGGTCGGCTACTTTTTCTATATCGGCGGTAACGACTCGCAGGACACGGCTCAAAAAATCAGCAAGATCGCAAACGAGCGAGGGCTTGACCTGGTCGCGACCGGCGTGCCCAAGACCATTGATAATGACCTGGGCGATCCCGAGTTCAAACTCCTGGACCACTCGCCCGGCTACGGTTCGGTCGCGCGCTACTACGCCCATTACATCCGCCAGGCCAACGAAGAAAACGCCGGCTCGGCGCCCGCTGATCCGGTTCTGGTAGTCCAGGCGATGGGCCGGAAAATCGGGTTCATTCCGGCCGCGGCCCGTCTCGCCGACCCTGAGCGAAAAATGCCCCTCCAGCTTTACCTGACCGAGTCAAAGCTGACCCTCGAACAGCTCGGCGAAAACGTGTTGCGGCAGCTTGATAGCGATGGCCGCTGCATCGTGGTCGTCAGTGAAGGGTTCGACGTGGGGGACCTGGGAACGATTCGCGACAATTTCGGCCACGTCCAGTTCAGTTCCAGCCAGCAGACCGTGGCGCAAATGGTTGTCAACTACCTCAATACGCTCAAGTTTCCCGTACCGGGCAAGGCCCGTGGCCAGGTTCCAGGTACAGACCAGCGCAATGCCATCGCCTATGCCAGCGTGGTTGACCTGGAGGAGGCCTACGGCGTGGGATGCCATGCGGTCGAGATCGCCCGGCTGGATGGCAACGGCTGGATGGCGACGATCTTGCGCGACCGCGGCCGATCGGCATATAGCACCCATTTCGATAAGGTGCCGCTCGAGCAGGTTGCGAATTCGGAGCGGTTCTTTCCCGAGCGCTGGATCTCGCCCAGCCGGATCGACGTGAGCGACGAGTTCCTCGATTACGCCCAACCCTTGATCGGCGAAGATTGGGTCAGCGTCCCCATGGTCAAAGGATTGCCGCGGTTCGCGCAGATTCAACGCAAGTTCGCGATCAGGAAACTGGCCGAATATGTGCCTCAAACTTACCGCAAGGCATGATTACTCGTGGCGAATCGCGGGACGTCGGCTCAGTCCGGAGTTCGAACCCGTGAAAGCCCCACGGTCTGGCGGCCGAGATACCAGACCAGGAGCAACGACGCCAACAAGATCCAGGTGCAGTAAGGAAGCACGACAATCTGCACCAACCTGCCTGCCAGGCCGCTGGTCTGAGACCAGTTGGACAGGCGGATCAACGCTCCCCCGCGAGGAAAATTCAGCACCATCACCAGCCCGGTCGCGACCCCTTTATACAGGAAGGCTCGGGACCGGCTTTCGTCTCTGGCCCTGTCCACGCAATAAAACAGCGGCAGGGCGAGTATCAACGCGTCGTAGCTGCGATGGTAGAGGAATACGCAAGAATAGAGGCAGAGCAAGACCACGAGCCGCAGTTTGTCCTCGGGTGATACTCGAAGCAGTTGTTCTGCTAGCAATCCCAGGCCGATGACGAACAGGATGCCGAGTTGCAGGAGTGAAATGGTACTGTTGTCGCGCATACCCAGACAGTAGAGCCAGTGTTCCAGGCCCAGCATGTCGTCGTGGAAGGGGCCCGTGAAGCCGTAGTCGTTGATCTCCCCGACCTGACGAGCCAGTCGAACGTTCTCCAGTTGCCCGGCAACAAGTCCGGGTAGCCGGCCGGGATGATAAAGACAAAGGCAGAGAACCAACATCAAACCGGCAAAGGCGATCCAGGCCCTCCAATGTCTGCGTCCCAGGAGAAGCAGCAAGAAAGGAAACATCGTCGTGATTTTGAACGACGCCGCGGCCAGCGCCGTGCCGGCCGCCACTTCCTGCTTTCTCGTCAAACACCCAAACGCGGTGTAGATCCAGAGCGTGGTCCAGATCACAAGTTGACCGGCATCCAGCCCCCAGGTGGTGGCGCCTGCGAGCAGAACGGCAAGGATTGCGTGAGCATTGTCATACCAGGGGACAGCCCGGTCACTCATTTTCGCCGGCTTGATCAGGACCTGGCACAGGCGGATAACCAGGAACAGCAAGCCGAAATTCAGCACATACCACACCGTTGACGACACCCGGTACGGTAAGAGCGCGAACAGGCCGAACACCGGAAGCGCGTTGAGCAAGTACTGGCTCAGCCTGCTCGCGTAGGGATCGGTTCCCCGGACAACAGCCGTGCCGGTCTGGTAGAAGACCTCGAAGTCCCAGCATTGGTAATTGCCGAGAAAAACGATGGAGTGGGCCAGCAGGAACAACGCCGCACCGGCCGCGAGGGCACGCTGCCCGCGGAACCGGCCATTGGTCTTCCAGATCAAGACACAGGCGATCGCGCCGGAGACCAGCCCGATGATCTTGTGGTTGAAAAGCAGCCAGTAGACGATCGGGCCGACATCGGCGACCATCGCACCGGCAAAGGCGGCAGGCAACATGGTCGGGCACAACACTCCATTTGGCGGCAGCAGGCACTCCCTCCACAGTCAAGGGCAGGGGGCCTCGTCGGTTCCGTGACCATTGATCCAAGCAAGGCCTTATCTTGCTGCGGCGGCGAATCGCTGTCAATGACCACGCTTGCCGTGGCGGCGGCACGAAAGCCCGGACTGATGTTGGCCTTTGACTTCGTCCTCGTCAGCGGGACAGGGAGGGCATGAACGCGTCGCGGTCTGATGGTAAGATATGGAGCATCGATCAGCGAGGCGATCCGCCTCGAGTCCAGGAAAACTTGCATTCAGGATCCGACGCTATGACGACACCGCGCGTGACTGCCGACATCGGGCTCATTGGCCTGGCCGTGATGGGCGAAAATCTGGTGCTCAACATGGCGAGCCACGACTTCACCGTGGCCGTGTTCAACCGGACAACGTCCAAGGTCGACGCCTTCCTGGCCGGTCGCGCGCAGGGCAAGTCGATCATTGGTACGCACACGGTGGACGAGCTTGTCGCCAGCCTCAAGCGACCGCGCAAGATCATGATCATGGTCAAGGCTGGCGCGCCGGTGGATGACGTGATCAACGAACTGGTTCCGCTACTGGAGCCGGGCGACATCCTGATTGACGGCGGCAACTCGCATTTTCCCGACTCGACCCGACGTACTCGGCTACTCAAGGAGAAGGGCATCCTGTTCATCGGCACGGGCGTTTCCGGTGGCGAGGAAGGTGCCTTGCGCGGACCGTCGATCATGCCGGGCGGCAATCCCGAAGCCTGGCCGCACGTCAAGCCGATCTTTCAGGCCATAGCCGCCAAGGTCGGCGATGGCACTCCGTGTTGCGATTGGGTCGGACCAGAAGGCGCCGGGCACTTTGTGAAGATGGTTCACAATGGTATCGAATACGGCGACATGCAGCTCATCTGTGAAGCTTACCACGTGATGCGGTCGCTGCTCGGGATGGAGCCGGCCGCCATGCACGATGTCTTCGCGCGATGGAACAACGGTCCGCTGGACAGCTATCTGATCGAGATTACCCGCGATATCCTCGGCTTCCGCGATCCGGAGTCCAGCAAGCCCATGGTCGATCTGATTCTCGATGCTGCTGGCCAGAAGGGCACGGGCAAGTGGACTGTGATTGCGGCCTGTGACCTGGGCGTGCCCTTGACCTTGATCTCCGAAGCCGTATTTGCACGCTCGCTTTCGGCTCAGAAAGAAGAGCGTGTGAACGCCTCTCGCGTGCTCAAGAGCCATCACGCGCCGTTTACTGGGAACCACCAGTCCATGGTTGACGACCTCGAGCAGGCCCTGTACGCCGCCAAGATCATCTCTTACGCACAGGGATTCAGCCTGATGAAGGCCATGGCCGATGAGTCAAAATGGGAGATCAACAACGGCGCGGTGGCGCTGATGTGGCGAGGCGGTTGCATCATCCGCAGCGCCTTCCTGGGCCGGATCAAGGAAGCATTCGACCGTAATCCCAAGCTTGCGAACCTTTTGCTCGACCCTTATTTCACCGGAGAGATCTCGCGCGCGAGGAGAGCTGGCGACGCGTCTGCGCCGCCGCGGTCAGTCACGGCCTACCCCTACCTGGCATGACCTCGGGACTCTCGTATTTTGACGGCTACCGCAGTGCGAACCTGCCGGCTAACCTGCTCCAGGCCCAGCGCGACTACTTTGGAGCTCATACGTATGAGCGCGTGGACCGCCCTCGGGGCCAGTTCTCCCACACCAACTGGACCGGCCGGGGTGGCACGACGTCTTCCTCCACGTACAACGTCTAGGCAACTCTAGCGGTCCGAAAATAGGCGTTCACATGGTTCGCCAGGAGCCTGCGAACCTGGTAGATACTCTGCCTGTCTGGACGCATGGAGTTTTGGGGCCTAGAATATCGGTGAAGGCACCAGACGTCGCCTTCCCGCCTAAGGATTGCACGTCTTCATAGTTTTTTCGTCTTTTGCCTGGAATCCTAGCCGCTCTCCGCGACTGGCTCACGACTATTATTTAGACGCCGCTTCCGCCGACTGGATCCATCCGGTTTGTGAACTGGCCCACCGGCTCAGTTTTGGCCCTCGTTTTACCCTCGTAAATCGATCGTAAAATACAAATTTGCAAGAGTTTGGCGCAGATTTTATGAATAATTCCATGACTCCCGGCCCCGTCACGTCAGAAATGAAGTCGACCGGGTTGTATGAACCTCTGGCTACCGATGTCCGTCAAGATTCGTCGGTCGTTGAGGCGTCCGATCCGTTGGGGTATCGGCTTGGACGACTGGACGACACGGTCATGCAGGCCACCACTCACCTGGCGGGCGAGTTCACCGAGGATGAAAAAGGGGCGGACGCGCCGAGGCAAACGCCTGAAAGTTACTGGGAGCAAGTCGTCGGTTCCAGGCTGGCTGATTACCAGATTGAATCTCACCTCGGGCGCGGCTCGATGGCACGCGTTTACCGGGCGCGGCACCTTGGTCTTGATCGTCTTTGTGCACTCAAGATCATGGATCCAAGGTCAGTCTCCGGGCAGCCCTCTGTGCGTGAACAGTTCTGGGTGGAAGCGCGGGCCGCGGCCAACCTCAGCCACCCTCACGTGGTCACCATCTACAGTATGGGCGTCGAACGCGGCTACCACTTCATCGAAATGGAGTATGTACCGGGTGCCGTCAGCTTGAGGGAGTGGCTAATTCGCAGGGGCCCGTTTGATCCCTTGCAGACGTCGAAGCTTGGCCGTCAGGTTGTTCTGGCACTCGACGCCGCCCATCGTTCGGGTATCGTGCATCGCGACGTCAAGCCCGCGAACGTCCTTTTGACTCCCCAAGGGCATGCCAAGCTCACTGATTTCGGGCTGGCCCACCAGTTGCTTGGCAGTGCAAGTGAACGTCTAGCGGGAACGCCGACATTCATGGCTCCCGAACTCTTCCGCGGTGCGGCCGCCAGTCCGCAATCGGACATCTACGCCGTCGGCGTGATGCTGTTTTACCTGGTCTCGGGCCGTCTCCCCTTCGCGGGGAACAGTATCCGGTCGCTCATCCACCTGCATCAGAAACAAGCGATTCCCGACATCCGCACGATCGTGGAGGCGATGCCGGACCGTCTCGCCGAGATCCTTGGCCGGTGCCTCGCCAAGAACCCCGCGGATCGTTTTGCCTCGAGCCTCGAGCTGGCTGACGAGTTGAGGCTTGTGGTCCAGCAGCTCAGGGATACCGAAAGCCTGATCCGGGACAGCATGCGCGGGATCGACTGCTTCGTGCAGGGAAGCCGGGATACGTTCCGGATCATCCTCCCCCAGCGCGGTGGAGAACGACTCCAGGAAGTGAATGCCGAGGTCAACGAGGGGAAGCACGGCGAACGGTTCCTTTCTGTTTTCTCGGTCTGTGGTCCGGCCGAGCCATCGCATTACGCAAGTGCTCTGACCCTCAACGCCCGCCTCACTTACGGCAGCCTTTCCATCCGCCATGTTCTGGGCGTCCCCATGTTTGTCATGTCGCGCACCTTTCCACGCGACCGGGTTCGCTCCAGCGATCTCCGCGACGCCATCCTGGAAATCGCCCGCCGCTCCGATCAGATCGAGCACCAGTTGACGCAGCTTGACCAGTACTGAGGCAAGCCGGCGGCTGACGCCTGAAGCAGGCCTCTCCTCATCCGCCGGTGCGCCCAAGGTCTTGATCGGTTATCCGGTTTCGGCGACAACGTTGACAAACAGGAAGCGTGACGGTGCCACCACGCCCAGAGTTCCGGCTGATCGTCGTGGGGTGCCAAGGGGACGGGATGATGCCGCGAGTTGACGACATACCCTCGGCGAGTTTTGGACTCGCGGCTGGCCTCTGCCTCATCGCGCTGTTTCTCGGCCTGCGGCAGTGGTACGAGCGGCGCGCCCGTGAGCCCGACTTGCCGCCAGCCGACGAGCACCATTTCTGGTGCCAGGATTTGCGTCGAAGGCTCGGCGTGGCCGTCTTGCTGGCGATCGCCGGCCTCGCTCTCATGGGTTCTCGGCTCGCTCCAAGACCAGCCGGCAGGGCGAATCTGCTGTTTGTCGGACTCTGGATCACAGTACTCGCGCTGATCCTCGTGCTCTTGGGCCTTGCCATGGCAGACTTGCTGGCCACCCGGGCCTACGCCCGGCGACATCGCAAGCAACTCATTCGCGAATCGATTGCGGCGATCCGCCGGGAGGCGGCTCGACGCCTCGCTTCTCCCCGCCACGAGACCGACGGTCCGGCCGAACCTCCTGGCACTCAATGACCCGCTTGCACGCACTTCGCGAGGCTTCGCCAGTTCAATCCCCGTCGTTGGCAAACTCGAAAATGCCCCGAGACACGGCTGGAAACGTCGCCGGGCAGGGCCGTCGCCGACACGTTCTGCAGGAGGGAGTTCCAACTCCTGGTCTTGTGTTCGCCTGGGTCGGGCCGTAGGAAATTAAGCAGGCTTATTAAAAAATTGTAAGGTTCTCTACAAGGTTTGCCGAAGTATTCGTTGACTCGATTCTAGACTTGAGCTAGTATTAGAAAAGATGATCCAGGATGGAGCAATTCTCCGGACGCGCTCTCGTTGATGAGATCGGCTCATCCGCTTGATGACACTGGCGATGCGATACCGCCTCATCCACGTGATTGATTGCTGTGTGCGTTGAAGAGCATTCGCACACAAGGATTCGCGCCCTCTCTCCCTTGCTCAATCATTTCCTGGTCTTCCTCGACCTGTCTCAAATCGAACCTGGGAGACCTGCCTCATGCGCCCGAACTCCTTTCACCGACTGGGTATTTTGTCCCCATTGCTTACTTTGGCGATCGCCCTCGCGGCTTCTGTCCCGGGTCGATCCGCCGAGCCGGACGCCAGGACCTACTGGGACGTCAAGGATCTGCGCCCCGGCATGAAAGGGGTGGGCAAGACGGTGATGGTCGGCACCAAGCTCGAAGAGTTTGGGGCGGAGGTGCTGGGAGTGATGCGTGACGTGAGCCCAGGCCGCGATATGGTGCTCTGCCGGCTGACTGGGTGCAACCTCGAGCATGCGGGGATCATTCAGGGCATGAGCGGCAGCCCGATTTACATCGATGGCAAGCTGCTGGGTGCCGTCGCTTTCGCCTGGGAATTCGCCAAGGACCCGATTGCCGGCGTGACGCCGTTTCAGCAGATGGTGCAGTATGTACGGGCCAACGACCGGAGAATCGCGGCGGAAGGCCACGACCTGCTTCCCGGCCAGGGCTTCCACGCCGCGAGAATGTCAATCTGGCCGGAAATGGAGGGTCAGGACGGTGACGATCGTCGTTCCGAAGCCGAGTTCGGCCCGACGCGGGTCTCCGGCGGCGCGATGGCCGGGATGACGCCGATCGTGACTCCCCTGGCGGCATCGGGCTTCAGTCCCCGGGCTCTCTCGCTGCTGGAAACCCGACTGCGGCCGCTCGGGATGGCACCGATGGCCGGAGGCATGGCTCCCGAGCACGTGCTCCGCGAACAGGCCGCATCCGGGCTGGTTGCCGGAGCGCCCCTGTCGATTGCCATGGTGATGGGAGATTTTGATCTCTCGGGGATCGGCACGGTGACACACGTGGAGGGCAATCGCGTGTACGGGTTCGGGCACCCGATGTTCAGTCTCGGCACCTGTGACATGCCGATGATGACCGGCTATATCCACACCGTATATCCCCGAGCCAGCGTGAGCATGAAGATGGGCTCTCCCCTCCGGGTCGTGGGCGTGATCGACACCGACGTGAGCACCGGAGTCGCCGGCCGGATCGGACCAAAACCCGATATGCTGCCGGTGAGCGTTCGCGTCAAGACCGGCCGCTATGCCGATTCGCGGACATACAAGGTCCAGATGATTCGCGAGCCGGTCCTGCTGCCGTCACTCTTGATGTCAGTCCTCACCAGCGCCATCGATACCGAAGGAAACTTGCCGGAAGAGCTTACCGCCCGCTTGAGGGCGACGTTCCAGCTCAAAGGCTACCCGGTGATCTCGTTCACCGACACGTTCAGCGGCCCGCGCTACACCGGGCAATCGGGCGCCGCGGCCTTGTTCAGTCCGCTGGCCTCGATCGCCAATATGCTGGTCCGCAATCCACTGGCACCGGTGCGGATCGAATCCATTGACTGCGAGGTCGAGATCGAGCCTGGTCGGAGGACCGCCGTGATCGAGTCGGTCCGGCTGCTTTCCGACACCGTCGAGCCAGGCAAGGAATTGAAGGCATTCGTGACCCTGAAGCCCTACAAGGGTGATCGCGAAACGGTCGAGATGGTTCTCACGGTGCCTGACGACTTCCCCGAAGGCCCCTGTGAGGCGGTTTTCAGCGATGTCTCGTCCAGCCTCCGCCGTCGCTTCCGTAACGAACCGACGCTCGCCGAGCCGCGAGACCTGGCGGCCTTCATGAAAACCATCCAGATCCAGACCGAGCCCAGGCGAAGTGCAATCTACCTCCACGTTCCTACCCCCGACCGCGGTCTGGCCGTGCAGGGGCAGGAACTCCCCAACCTGCCCAGCAGCGTCAGGGCCGTGTTTGCCTCCAAAAAAGAGTCTCCGGCCCAGTCGCTCCGGTCTGACCTGATCACGGTGAGCCAGACTTCATGGGTCGTCGAGGGCTCGCAGACTTTGCGGTTCACGGTGGCCAAGGACGCCGGACTCTCGCTATCGTTGAAGTGATGGGCGATTGGCCCGTCGCAACGAGAGACGAGGTCGACATGAAAGAACGGCAGCAGACGGGGCGATGCGCCAGTATGGTTCCAGCCCAATGGCGGATCGCCGTGCTGACGGCGGCAATCCTGGCGGGTGCGGTTTCCGCCAGGGCCAAGCTCGATACGTGGCGCCAGGAGGGTACCCAGGCTTTTGCCAAGCATCACCGCGAGCGGGTGGTGATCTCGGACCAGGGGCATGCACGGCTGGGGCAGGCGCTATTGCCGACCGGACCACTGGCCGCGCAGCGCGTCTGGGATCTCGTTCGCGCTGGTGATGGAACGGTCTACGCGGCCACCGGTGATGCAGGCAAGGTCCTTCGACAGTCCACGAAAGAGGGAGCGGCCTGGACCGTGGCGCTCGACGCGGCCGACACGCAGTCGCTCTCGCTGGCCGCAACCCCCGAAGGGAAAGTCTATGCCGGCACGGGGCCGAGTGGTCAGGTGATCGACGTCACCGATCCCCAGCATCCCGCCTCCCGTCCCGATCCCAAGGTGCAGTACATCTGGGATCTCGCCGCCGATGCCCAGGGCAACCTGCTCGCGGCGACCGGCCCGACCGGACAGCTCTGGAAGCGGTCGCGTGACGGCAAGTGGTCGCTCGTCTTCGATAGCAAGGCGACGCACTTGCTGTCCGTCGCCGTGGCGCCGGATGGCTCGGTGTATGCCGGCAGCGACGGAGAGGGGCTGATCTTCCGGATCAACCGCGAGGGCAAGGTCTCGGTGGTTTACGACGCACCCCAGTCAGAAATCCGGACACTGCTCGTGGCCCCCGACGGATCGCTCTATGCAGGCACGGCCGCCGAGGCGGGCGGTAGCGGGGCGAGTCGTGCCCCTTCGCTCTTCTCGTGGCGTGGAGAAGAAAACCACGAGCCCGATGGGCGGGTCGGCATCCCGGTGCTGGCAGCCGGTCGCCGCGAGCCATTGGAGCCGCAAACTCTTGCCACTCAGAGTCCGCCATCACCGGCAAGTTCCCAGCCGACCACTCCCAAGCCGCCGCCGTCCGGCTCCGCGGCGCCCAAGCCGATCTCCCCCGGTGACAACGCCGTCTACCGGATTGATAAGGACGGAGTGACCCGCGAAATCTTCCGCGTGAAGGCTTTGATCTTCGCCCTTTGCTGGTCCGGTGACCGGCTACTCATCGGCACGGGCCCGGACGGACAACTTTACGAGGTTCGCGACCGGGCGGCCGAGACCACACCTCTGGCAAAGCTCGATAACGGACAGATTCTCTCCCTCCTGGCCAAGCCGGACGGTGAGATCTTGCTGGGGACGGGTGATCCCGGCTCGGTCGTCCAGCTCGCGTCGGGATATGTCGACCACGGAGAGCTGGTCTCGGAAGTGTACGACACCAAGTTCTTGAGCCGGTTCGGGGCGATCACCTGGCGGGCCGACTTGCCTTCCGGTACGTCTGTGGCCATCCAGGCGAGAAGCGGCAACGTGGGCGAGCCCGATGAAACCTGGTCGGCCTGGTCCGCCGAACAGACCGATCCCGCGGCTGCCCGCGCGGAATCGCCGCCCGGCCGGTTTGTCCAGTACCGGGTCAAACTTGCCACCCGCGATCCCCAGCATACGCCGGAGCTATCGAGCGTCTCATTATCGTTCCGCTCCGGGAACTTGCCTCCGGAAATCAGCCGCCTGGAGATCCCCGACGTCAGTACGGCCGATGGTACCAGCCGGCAAACCCGGCTGAACGTGCGCTGGGATGTTTCCGACCCCAACGACGATGAGCTGGCCTACACCGTCAAGGTCCGCAAGGATGGCTGGCCGGCCTGGATCACGCTGACCGAGACGCCGCTCACCGAGAAGACCTACAGTTGGGACACGACTGCCTTTCCTTCGGGCTATTACCGGCTCCGGCTGAGCGTGACCGACCGGCCGTCGAACAGTCCCGACGACGCCGTCGAGCGCGATCGCGAGAGCCCGTCGTTCATCGTCGATCATGAACCTCCCCAGGTGACGGTCACGCCCAGGGAGAAGAAAGCCCTGATCGTGCTGTCCGACAACCTGACCCGGCTGGTCAAGGCGGAATACGCCCTCGACGGTCGAACCTGGACGCCACTTTTCCCCGACGACGGTCTCTTCGATACGCTTCGCGAACAGATCAATGTGGCTTTGCCGGAGCTCAAACCGGGAGCCCACCTCTTGATGGTCCGCGCCACCGACGCGGCCGGCAACGTCGGATCTGGCGATGCGCTCGTCGTGGTGAGGAATTGAACATGGTCTCGATGCCGGCAGCACGGGCCACGAAGCCCGACACAGGGCCATCGATTGGTCGGCCCAGGGTCCGAAGACGAACAATCCGCGGTGGGCTGACGATGATCGACGTGATCGTCATCATCCTCCTGGTGGCGTGCCTCGGGCTGATCCTGCTCATGGCCATGCCTCGCGGCCGCGAGCAGGCCAGGCTGACGGCCTGTCAGAAGAACCTGGCCCAGATCGGGCTCGCCCTGGCTCTGTATGATCAGACCCAGCACCAGCTCCCCACGATTGACAGACCGCAATCCATGGAGTCTGCTGGAGCGAGCGGCCCGGGTCCCTTGAAGATTCTCCTTGAGACCTTCGGTCAAGCTGACTTTCTGAACCTGAGGCCAAACACCGGCACACCGCCGCCGACCGGTCCCGTCCCAGGCGAGATACCCGTTCCTGGCTTCGTCTGCGCGAGCGACCCGAACGCCACCGCCCGCCTGTTCGACGCACCGATCAGCTATCGCGGCTGCACGGGCAGCGACCTTCGCGGAAGCAACGGCGTTTTCGCTCCCGGTCGACGGACCAGCATCGCCCAGATCGAAGAGATGGACGGTGCGAGCTATACCGCCGCCGTTTCAGAACGGCTAGTGGGTGATGGCTTCGATGATCATCGCTCGGCCTTCAATTACGCCGTGGCCCCCGGCCCGCTGCCGGACGGGGGATCTTCCTTCATGTGGCTCAAGGATCAAGATGCCCGCTGGTTCGGCGATGCCGGCTCGTCCTGGGTCGTTGCCGGCTACCGCTCGACGCTCTACAACCACGCCTTGCTGCCGGGATATCCCGTATCCTGCGTGGCCCTGGACGGACAATCCGCCTACATGGGAGCTTCGAGCGGCCACAGCCGGGGAGTCAACCTGCTGATGCTCGACGGATCGGTCAGGCTGGTTCAGCCCTCGATCAACGCCAAGGTCTGGAGCGATCTCGCCTCGATTGAGGAGGCCTCGCCGAAACCTTGAAGTCCGCGAAAGCGGACCAGTTATCGGGTTGCAGCCGAGGGGCCACTGCGCATGCAATGGATCAGACGGCCGGTTCATGGCTCATCGTGAGTAAACAGTTCATCCAGCGGCAAGGCGAAGCCCGGCAGCACGGCTCCTCCGTCGAGCGAGTTGGCCTTCCCGTAGCAAACGGACAAAAAACAACGCTAAGCCGGACGGGAACGTCGGGTTCACCTTCCAGGAACGGCGAATGTGGTTCCCAATCGCTATGGGCGACTCATACAAAACACGGCATACATACAGCTAAAATAGGCCGGGGTCGGAAGATCATGCCCTGCCAGACAGCGGCCATAGGCTGCTATGGTTCGGGCCAGTAAGTAGAGGGCCGGGCCGCTGGGTCGGGTGCCAGCCTGGAGTGGATGCCGCTGATAGATCTTGGCGGCTTCCGGGAAGTCAGGCCCCTCGATCTCTGCGATCGGACTCTCATAATTGAATTCCTCGGGGACCTCATCCTCGACCGCGATCATGTCGTTCGAGTCGTTCACCTGCACATGGAATTCGCCTTTCCACTTCAGATCGGGCCTGATTCGCAAGTAGATTGCCCCACCTCCTTTCTCCGGCAGGACGTCGAGGACCTTTCGGAGCCCCTCATGTAACCTCTCCTCGTAAACATCGAACGGCAGGCTGTCGATCTCTGCGCAGATTTCCGCGCCCGCGAGCCCTTGGCACAGACGACGGTATTCATCCTCAAGGCCGGCGTAGTCTTTGGCACGTACCAAACGGTTCATGGCATGGAGTGGACGACCTCGATGCTCCTTCCAAGTGAAGCCCTGCCAACTCGTGTTGCGGTAATAGGGGTCGATGAATTCCGTATCCCAGTCCACAATCGCCACGCACTCCTCAAATCCGCCGTGGTAGGTGGGCAGGTGTTTCAGGTAGTCGATGTTGAAACCTTCCGCGTTGATCGGCGCCGCGCCGCTCAAGCGAAGCCACTTCAAACGAGGCAGCCACGGTTCGTTCAGGACCTGGTCCCACAACCCGGGAGGGAAGCGACATCCGCCCAGGTCGAGCTCTTCCAGGTGGGCGAAAGCTGGGGATTGCCCGAGTGATCGGATCAGCTCCGCGGTCAGTTTCGTCTCCGACAGGTCCAGCCTGCGCAGGTTAGCCAGGTACGGAGAGCGGGCCATCGCCATGAGTACATCGGATGACGGCCCTCGCCACGTGCCATCGACGTTGACGGCAAGCTCTCTGAGGTTCACCCGATAGGGGGACATCAGCCCCTCGATGAGGACCTCGTCCTTGACGAGGTTACCATTGCGGTCGTGGTGCAGGATGAGCGTGCGCAGGTTCCGAAGGTGGGGAGAAGTCAACAGCTTCGCCACGAGCTGTTCCTCGAAGGCGTAAAGCCCCCAAAATTCCAGGCCGGTGAGGCGATCAAGTCGAGGTAGGGCGTCGACCACCCCGTCGAAGGAGCAGAATTGCCCGGTGTCACGAACGTGGCGGATTGGGCCCTTGCTCAAGATAGCGAGGATCTGGTCGGCCGGCCGCTCCAAGCTCATCTCGACGCGCTCGATGAAACCGCGGCGGAAGACCCATTCGGTGATCTCCGTCCCGAACTCTTCGGCCCACGTCCAGCCATATTGCTCCAGCAATTCAGCTTCACGAGCCTGAAGCGGCGGCCGACGCGGGTCGTCCGCAGACATCGTGTCCAGGGCATTGGGCGCGAATGAACTCGCCCCGCTCCGTCTCCCCCCGTCTTTCCAGCCAACCCGCGTACTCCAGCCGAGGCGCGTCGTCATCTGGCGAATCGATGACCGCCTGGAGCAGTGCTTGTCCTTCAGCCATTCGCATCAAGCTCCTCGAACCGTTGCTCTGTCAAGCGTCGGTCGGTCGGGGGCTGGACCAAACGAGCGGCCTGAAATCGAGCCTTTTCGGGACTCCCTCTTGCTGACCCTTGGCCTTCTCTCAATAAGACCAGAATACCGTCCTGGAAGCCGTCCCGAAATCAACATCCCGGAAACTTGACGTGGGGTTCGAGTTTCGGCACTATCCGGCCGAGTGGAGGATGGGGCTCATGTTAATCGGCTATGCACGCGTCTCAACCCTCGAGCAAAGCCTCGATCTCCAGACCGACGCCTTGGATCGCGCCTGCTGCGAGAAGCTCTACACGGACAAGGCCGGTGGCGCCCGTGCCGCGCGGCCGGGGCTCGATCAGGCCCTTGCACACCTCCGGAAGGGGGATACCCTCGTCGTCTGGAAGCTCGACCGCCTGGGTCGCAGCATCCGGCACCTGATCGAGACCGTGGGGCAGCTCCAGGAACGGAAGGTCGGCTTCCGGAGCCTCCAGGAGAGCATCGACACGACGACCAGCGGCGGCAAGCTGGTATTCCACGTCTTCGCGGCCCTGGCCGAGTTCGAGCGCGACATCATCCGCGAGCGGACCAAGGCAGGGGAGAAGCCGTCGGCGTAGTCGTGGATCTCGGTGAGTCATGGTGTTCGTCCAAATTCGAGGAACCTCGTCCTTGAGAGGTGAAAGTTCCCCAAATCCGTCCGAAGAACTTAGACTTCAATGTTGCTCAGCTTGGAGGTAGCCATGAGCGCGGGCTGAGGCCGCTTAAGAAAGTGCCCTTCTGTCCGCGGTGGATGCTCACATCGACTCAGGTAGATGCCTTTTTGCCGAGACTCGTCGCGGCCGGCTCGGTCAAGTCCTGGGCATCCTCGCCGGCACTTGGAATACACAGGACGTTTAAAGCGTGGGGCGCCGTCGCGCGACCATCCGCATCGCTGCCCCGACTGCCACCAATCCCCACATAGCCAGCGTTCCCGGTTCTGGTACCTGAGTTCCGCCTGGAGTCATCAGGAATGCTTGTTCCTGTCCGTTGATCAATCCCTGGCCCACGATCTGCCCCTTGTCGTTGATGCCCGTGGCGTTGAGGTTGCTCCAGCCGCTGACTGGAGGGATGAGGCTCGTGAGGGTGTGAATCATGCCGTTGCTGTAGAGAAAGCCGTTTCCGACCACTTGGTTAGTGTCGTTAAGAGCCGACCCGACCATTCCCGTGCCGCCGGGGAGGTTTTGGATGTTGATGCAAGTTCCTGTCGATGGATTGTAGAGGTAAGAGGCCGTGTTGTTTGCCCCGGTCAACGCCAGGTTGATCAGCATCATGCCGCTCTGGTTGATGGCAATGGCTCTGCCGTTTGATACAACTCCTCCAAATGACGTTGACAGGTCGGTGACCTTTCCATTGCTCCAGACGGCCGGGTCAAACGCAGTGCCACCGCCGCTCGGAACAACGAGCGTTCCAGCAACCTGTCCATTGTTGTTCAGGGAGTAAGGGGCGAACACGGAGGGGAAGATAATAACCGAACTGCCTTGCACGAGTTCGCTTGTTGCTGGATTGTTGGCATAGATCGGGCTAACCGTATTAGTCCCCGAAGTCAAGACCCCAGCGCCCGGGCTGCCGACATATTGTCCTGACGCATTGATCGAAGTGAACTGCCCGCCGACAACCTGTCCGGCGTCGTTGATAGAAAGTGCCGGGCCGCCGATCGGATTGATCTTGGTCATCTGGTCACCGCTATACAGGAAAGACTCACCACCGGAGCCACTTTGCGTAAAGCGAGGTGGGTTGGAACTGTACGGGAAGTGGTCCACGAACGTCCCGTCGGAGCTGTTGTACGAGACCCCGACCACTTGCCCGTTGTTGTATGGACGTGGCCACACTGGAGGTCGTCCCGGAAAGCGTGCCCAAGTCTTGGATCGAGTACATCGCGTCGCCCCGCGCCGCCGTCGCGGCCAGCGCAACGCAGATCAGCGCCCAGGAGACTTTGAAAGCCAGGTAAGCTTTCCGCCGGTCAGTGCTTTGCCCCATGTCCATTCCCTCCCTGGATCAAGACCTCGGATCCCGCTCGCCAAACGGGCCAAGCTGCCTATCAGCGAGTTCATAAACGAAAATCTTCGTTCAAAACGCGCGCCATAAACGACAAGGACCAGCTTGTCAATATCGATCCTGTAGCGACGCTCTTGCCCAGCGTGTGTTTCCTGGGCGTTTTCCGAGTCGCGTAACGGCGATAGTGAATCGCCTTGCGGCGCCAGCTTCAGGTGGGTAGGACGACGCTTGTCCCACACACTCAAGTTGCCGCACGAAGACACATCGATTAGCCTGGCGATGTCAGCGCCACGGATCTGCCCATGACTTGCGAGAGACAGATGGCAAAACCCTTTGACGCGGCGGCCAAGGAACTGCTTCAGATTGATCCGCGGGCGTGGTTGAAACTGCTGTTGAACCGGGATGTCGGTGAGGTGCGCGTTCTCAATGTCGATCTCTCCGCGATCACGGCCGAGGCCGACTCCGTTCTGCTCGTCGAGGAGGCCGAACCGTGGGTCGTTCACGTCGAGTTTCAATCGAGTTACGACGACGACCTGCCGGTGCGGATGCATCGCTATAGCACACTCGTGCATTACCGTCACCGTTACCCGGTTGTCAGCGTTGCACTCCTGCTCTGTTCCGATGCCGATGGTCGGGCGATGACCGGGTTGCTCCAGAATCGTTGGCCCGATGGCTTCGTTTACGACGATTTTCGTTACAATGTCGTGAGGCCCTGGGAACGACCGGCCTCGGAGATCCTGGCCGGAGGGCTGGCCACGCTTCCCCTGGCTCCACTTGCGAGCGTGAACGAGAACGAGCTGCCCGCGGTGATCCAGGCCATGCACCAGCGGCTCGATCGCGAGGCAACCAGGAGTCAGGCTCAGACACTCTGGATGGCGACTTACTTACTGATGGGGCTGAATTACTCTGACGAGCTGATTGACCGGTTGCTCGAGGGAGTGGAGAACATGAAAGAGTCCGCAACCTACCAGAAGATCCTCAGAGAGGGACGCGTCGAGGGGCGAGCCGAAGGACGCGTCGAAGGACGCGTTGAGGGACTCGTCGAGGGAGAACGGCGGATTCTCAGGCGGTTGGGGACCCGGCAATTCGGAAAGCCCAACCCGCTCATCGACGCCGCACTCGATGCCATCAGCGATCTCGACCGTCTCGAGCAACTCTCCGATCGCGTCCTCGATGTCAAGACCTGGGAGGAATTGCTCGCCCATCCGTGACCACCGACGTGGGTCAACCTGGGGCTGTCTCCACCAGGCCATGAACTATCGAACCTTCGGAGTTCGACGAATTGTCGGGCCCGTTGCGGGCACCGGGTTTCTCTCCCATCGTTCTCCTCTACCCATCAAAGCCCTGATCTCAGCCTTCACAACGGAATCCTCCGCAAAGTCACCGTTCCCTGAGCGGCTCCTCGATCGCACATATGTACATTAATGGCGTGGATTCGAAGAGTGACCTTTCAACAGCAGAATTGATGGAGGGGAAGGCTGACTGCAACCCAGAAAAGCGCCATAATGGATAGCTGCCTTGTGCGCACCATGCGGAGTGTAAGAATCATGAAATTACCGGTACTCATGTTCGATTTCGGCAACGTCGTGGGGTTCTTCGATTATTCGGAGATGTTTCACCGCTTTGGACAGAGGCTAGGGCTTTCGGCAGAGCAGTTCGAATTGATGATGTACGAGCGTGGTGCTGCGCGTCTGGGTCGCGAGTTCGAGAGCGGCCGGCTCACAGCCGAAGACTTCGCCCGTCAGATCACGGAGATGGCGGGGCTGGAGATGTCATTCGAAGAATTCGAGACTCACTGGCCCGATATTTTCACTCTCAACGAGCCCGTGGCGCGGCTGGTTGCGGCTCTCAAGGAACGCGGATACACCCTCATGCTCGGCTCGAACACCAACGTCCTGCACGCGCGATTCTACCGCCGGAGGTTCGAGCGAGAACTCGCGCCGTTCGATCATTTCGTGTTCTCGTACGAGATCGGCGAGCTCAAGCCCTCGGCGGCCTTCTTCAAAGTATGTGTGGACCTGGCCGGGGCACCGCCGGCTGCTTGCATCTTCATCGACGATGCCCCGGCCAACGTCGAGGGAGCACGTGCCGCGGGCTTGCAGGCGATTGAGTATCGCGACACCCCAAGCCTGATCGGTGAGCTACGGCGCCTGGGGGTCGAGGTCCCTGACATCGAGAGCTGACTCGGCGCCCCGCCGCGCCAGGTCGAGAAAGTGGATCATGCCATCAGCGGGCTCCATCAGGTTTAATCGCCGGGCGGCATGTGTCGCCCAGACGATGAGCCCGTCGGCGGGGTCGAAGTAGAGCTTGTGAATCGTGCGCTCGATCTTCGAGCCCCGGTGCATCGCAAACACTTCGGCAGGAAGCTGGAAAAGCGTGTGAATTTGAAAGCTCGTGCAGCCCCGGAGCGCATATTCGACGGCAAGGCGTCCCGAGCTGACATCGCCGGTGGCACTGATTTCGAGCGGATCTCGGCGAATCTCCCCCCGCGACTGACTCTGACGCAGCAGAGTAAGCAGGCGGAGGTTGCGGTCGCTCAGATCCGGCCCTCCGTAAGCGACTCCGCGCGTGCCCTCGAAAACGCGCTCAGGGTCGAACAGCCGGTTGGCATAGATCAGGAAATCGGGTCGGTAGGGGCCATGGACCTGGGCGAGCATGGCGAGCTGGAACGGTTCTTCATCCAGGCTGTTGAAGAGCTTCAGTCCGACCTTGACCGCGCCCGGCGCGGCCTGGCGAATCAGGTCGGGCACCCGGCGCAGCCAGTCGAGCACGGTGGGCCGCGCGGCGGCGAGGTCCGAGCCGGCCAGGGTGGGCGAGAAGTCCTTTTCCAGGAGCATGGGGAGATTTCCCCCGCCCCGGCTCCAGGCGTCGACAAGTGCCCTCGTCGTGTCGACGTATTCGTCGACCTTCCACTCGGTCTGGCCGGGGCCGGGGAGGTGATACTTCACCGACGGTATAACCGTCATGCCCCGGCTCCGTCCCAGGGCCACACCTTCTCGTACCAACGTGAGGTAGTCGTCAAACGACTGCCACCATCCCCGTCCTTTCCACGTGATGGTCCAGCCCCGTGCGCCGGTCAGGGGGCTCGTGATCGGTTCAGCGACCATCCGAGATTCCTTCATCGCCCAGGCACCCATCGACTGGTTTCCGCCCGCATCCTGGGCGATCACGGTCTTGAGCACCGCGAAACCGAGGCCCGCCGCGGCCGCCTCTTCGAGTTGTGCCAGATTGAGTGTGAGCTGCCCCGAGGCCTTGCCCCAGGGATTGCGCAGCGGCAAGCCGGCGTAAGAGCCGGTCACCTCGAGGTTGTATGCGTCCAGCAGGTAAGCCTCCAGGTCCGCGGGCAAGCCGTCTCGAGCGAACCGGTCGTGGTCGTCCCTGACCTTCGCCATTCGATCGGCTGGAACGTCGGGAAGAAGCGGCAGAAGATGCGGGCGGCCGGCTGTCATGACAATCGCTCCCCGGATCGTTTCTGCTCCTCGCGGATCCTCCGCAGGCACAGGCCCAGCTCTGCAAACTCGGACACATCGAGCTTGGGTCCCCAGGGATCATGGGCCGCCTCGGCGGATAGAACGCCCTCATGAACCAGGCACCAGAGCATGCGCTGAATATAACCTTCCATGGGAGCCCGGAACGTGTGCCGGGCCAGATCATCAACCAGGTGGCTCAATCTCAGGAATTTCTGGGACTCTCCGCGCCAGTAGCTGTGCAGCATCGTTGCCTGAATTTCCGTGCATGCCGCACCCATCCCAATAAGCGCAGCGCGCGCGCCACACATCAGGCTATAGCCGAGAAATCGGTCCTCCCCGGTGATCAAGACTTTGGTGGGGGCCGCCACCTGGATCAAGCTGGCCACGTCTTGGAAAGTCATCACGCTATCGAGTGTGGCGATCTTGATGCCCACCACCTCTGGCCGCCCGAGCAGTTCACGAAGCGTGTCGGTGCTATAGCTGATCCCGCCGGCCGCTTCGTAGAGGTAAAACAAGATCAGCGGCAGGCCGACCTCGGCAATCGCGGCGTGATACACGAGGATGAGTGCGTCGCGGTCGGCCCGGCCGCGGAGCGCCGTGGGTGGGTGCACAAGCAAGGCGTCGGCACCGAGATCACGGGCTTGACGGGCCATGTTCCGCGCACTCAGAATCACCTGGTCCGGATCAGCCAGGTCAGGCGTTCCACCCGCCGCGGCGATCACCAGGCGAGGCGAGGACAGAGCTTTCCGCCAGCACTCCAGCACGCTGGCGCGTTGGTCTTCTGAGAGGCGTAGCCCCCGGCCCGTGTGCGCCCAGACGGCAACCCCGTCGATTGGTTGCCCGACCATCCACTGCGCGTATTGCACTTGCGCAGGGATATCAATCTCTCTTTGTGAATTGAAGGGTACGGGAACCGCGGGAATCAGAGCGTGTGAAAGTACAGCCGGCTCGAGCATGAACATGCCTCTTGCAGTGCGCTGGGTGGAAGGCGAGCAACTTCAAAGAATCGTCAGGAACCATGGACGTGGTGAATGGGTTTTCTGGCAGCGGTCATTGAACGAGTGCTTCAACCAGCATACTCATTAACTCACCGGAGAGGGATCGTGCAACGAGGCAGCGTCCAGGGGCCAAAATCAGCCGGAACCGTGGTCGCCGTTTGACTTCTTGAATCCAGAGGACAGACTCGTACTGACAAAAAGTCCCGCTTCTCGCGGGCCCAGGAATTCGTCAGTTCGACCCACCTCGCTTATCACCTCCCGAATTCTTTAGAAAAGGCCCTTGACGAACGGACTCTTAACGGTAATGATTCATTGGGTGCATGGAGCCAATCACGCATACTTGCTTGTTTGGTGTTGGCCGGATAAGACTTGGATGCAAGAGTATCCGCCGCGCCATGATCCCGCAGTCTCTCCCGGCGAGGCTTGGGCTGTTTTGCGGAGTTTGGTCGAGAGCCGCGAACCAGTACTGATGCATGCCCGAGCGAGACTCGAAGTCACAAAATCACTGGGTCATTGATTTAGCGCTGGCCCATGAAGAGCGAGACGGACCGCGATCTGGCCTTGGAGTGAGGCGCTCTCTTGTGAGTTAGGTACCGGTCGATCGCCGGCATTGGAGGGGCGGATTGGCCCCTACGGTGGTCCCCACAGCGAATTCTGGTGAGTCACCTTGATCGAGGCGGTTCTGTATCCCACGAGCGTAAACGCCGGCTCCGGCGCGTTACACTCGTGATCAGCGGAACCCCAAAGCGAACCGGGGAGTCTGTCGATGGGAAGGTTCAAGGCAAACGGTCGGGAGCAGGGTGCAAGAGAGCGTCGCATGCACAAGCATGGGCGGAGGCGGGGCCTGCTGAAGCTGGAGTCTCTCGAGGAACGCGTGCTGCTCAGCACGGTCGTGCGGTACCAGGCGACCTCGACCAACCTCGCCGATGTCCAGCATGGCCCTATGGCCAACCTGGGCCAGCAGATGATCAGTGTCTACGAGGCCTTCGTGAACTCTGGCGGCCAGACGTCGCAGCTCGCCACCGAGTTCCCGCAGTTCTTGTTCAAGGGGGACACGATCAATGCGGGGTTCCAGGAATACGGAACCAATTTCTCTCAGTTCCAGGCCACGATGGAAAACCTGGGGATGCAGGTAAACATCTCGAGTGCCTATTACGGTGAGGTTGGCGGCTGGATGCCGATCAGCCAGCTTCCCACCGCCGCGCAGGCACCCAATGTCGCGACCGGGTTTCCGATTTTCAAGCCGGTGCTCCATTACCAGGGAACCGCGAACAACGAGGCCGAGACCACGCTGTTTGCCAACGTGGCCAGGCAGACCTACGGTGTCGATGGCACGGGTGTCACGGTTGGCGTCCTCTCCGACAGTGTGAATCAGTACCCGACCGCCGGGGCCGGGTTGCCGGAGTCGGTAAGCACCGGCAACCTGCCGAGCAATCCGCCGGTGACCGTGTTGCAGGACGGAGCCGCGGGAGGCACCGACGAAGGCCGCGCGATGCTCGAGAACATCTACGACATTGCGCCTGGCGCGGGCCTGGCTTTCGCGACCGCCGAAGGCGGCGACCTCGCCATGGCCAATAATATTCAGGCCCTGGCAACCACGGCGAAGGCCAAGGTGATCGTTGATGACATCAGCTATCCCGACGAGCCGTTCTTCCAGGACGGCCAGATTGCCCAGGCCATCAATCAGGTCACCACGGCAGACAACGTCAGCTACTTCAGCGCGGCGGCCAATCAGGGAGTCGGCGGCTACCAGTCGGCCTGGCGCGGAGCCACCGGAACCGTCACCGGAATCGGCACCGGCACGTACTTCAACTTTGATCCCACCGGGGGCACCTTGCTCGGCCTGCCGGTCACGGTCAACAACACGGGCCCCAGCGTTCCGCTCACCTTCCAGTTCGATCAGCCGTTCACGACTCAGCAGCCCGCCGGTTCCACGAGCACGGTGACCTCGAGCCTCAGCTTCTATGCAATCAACACGGCCACGAACGCAGTGATCTCCAGTACCAACAACAACGTCGCCACTCAGATACCGTTCCAGTTCGTCACCCTGCCGGTCGGTACTTACAAGATTTACATCCAGCTTGTTTCCGGTTCGGCGCCCGGGCACGTTCAGTTCTCGAACACCGGCGACTCCCCCAATCTGGTCATCAACCAGACCTACGGGGCGCCCGGCAGTTATGGCGTGTACTATCCGACCTCGGTCGGCCATGAAACCGCGGCCAACACGATCGGCGTGGGTGCGGTTCCCTGGTGGGCGCCTGCCCCCTACCTGGGCACCAATCCCCTTCTCAGCGAGCCTTACAGCTCCAGCGGCCCGGGACTCTACACGCTGAATCCCAACGGCACGCCGATGACCACGCCGGAACTCGTGCTGAACCCGGCCGTCACTGCGCCAGACGGTGGCAATACCTCGTTCTTCATTCCGGGAAACATCATCAATACAAGCAACTCGCCGCCGTATTATCCCGGCCAGCCGTCTACGGCGACGAACCTGTCCCAGAATCTGCCCAGCTTCTTCGGAACCTCGGCGGCGAGCGAGAATGCCGCTGCCGTGGCCGCTCTCATGCTCCAGAAAGTGCCCGGCCTCACCTCGTCCGAGATCCGGGCGGGGCTGATCTCATCCGCCTCGACGACGCCGCTGAACGGCTCCACCGCCGGGACATGGGACCAGCAAGGCGGATACGGCCTGATCAACGCCATCAAGGCCATCGATGCCGTCGACCTGCTTCGCGTCTCTGCCACCGATCCAACCAACGGCGCGACCCTGACGGTGACCCCCAGCGCCATTCAGGTGACTTTCAACAAGCCCGTGGTCTTCTCGTCGGTCAGCAGCAGCGACATTCAGTTCACGTCGGCCCCCGCCGGTGTGACCGTGGTGCTTGGCGCCCCGATCGCGGTCGACAATCCCACCGATCCGACGATCGTGGACTTCCCGTTCAGCTTCAGCTACAAGAACCCGCCCACGACAACGGCCAACGGCACCTACACCTTCCTGGTGTCGGGACCGGTCATGTCCGAGGATGGAAAGACCCTCGTCGCCTCCAGCCCGGTCACCTTCACGATCAACGACACGACCGCTCCCGAAGTCGCCAACACCTCGCTGTTCACGCGAACCGTGACCATCCAGTTCTCCAAGGCAATGAACCCCAGCACGATCACGCTGGCCAATGTCTATGTCGAGCGGCAGGGAGGTACAGGCAACTGGCTGACCCCGATCAATCTGAACAATTACCCCGGCGCCTCGATTTTCTATAACCCGATCACATTCACGGCGACCCTGAACTATGCGGCCTTGCCTCAGACCGCGATGCCGACCGACGATTACGCGATCGTGGTCAAGAGCGGCCCGACCGGCGTCACCGACCTGGTGGGCAACGAGCTCGACGGCGCGTTCAGCGGTTCCTTCCCCTCGGGCAATGGCACACCGGGTACGAGTTTCTTCGAGGACCTCGGCCTCAAGACGCTCCAGGCGCCTGTGCTCACGACGTTCCAGATGACGGCGGCCACCGATACGGGCCTTGCCGGCGATCAGAACACAAACATCACGCAGCCGCAATTCATCGGCCAGGTGTATAACAGCTTCCCCGGTACAGTCGGCAACCTTCAGGTCTATGTCGAATTCAACGGCTTGCATCCCTCGCTGAACGGCAATTTCGACCTCGGCGTTGGTGGAAGCGGACGCGGCTACACGGGCACGTTCGACGTCCAGGCCACAACCAACAGCGCGGGTACTTTCTCGATCACCGCCCCGGTTCTGCCGGAAGGCTACCAGAGCGCCATGGTCGTGGTGGTCGGCCAGGCCGACGCACCTCCCTATCCGGGATATTCGTCGGCGCAGCAACACGCGTTCCGCATCGACAAGACCCCTCCGATCATCTCCGGAGTGGGCACGATCAACGGAACGACTCCTCCCTCCCCGGCCAATATCTCCTCGCTTCAGTCGCTCACCTTCAATGTCCAGGATCCGGTCAATCCGACCTTGCCACCTGTCGGCGCTACCACGAATTACCTGGCGACCCCCTCGCAAGTCTTGTTCCCGGCGATCAACCCGACAACCGCCGCGAACATCAGCAATTACACGTTGTACTTGCTCAATAGCAATGGCACCGAGACCAACGAATCGCAGTACATCACCACGGCCGCATTTACTACCGGTACGCCGACTTATAGCTCTGACGGCAGCTCCATCCTCGACTACAACGGGACCATCACGCTGAACTTCGCGGCGGCGATTCCAGACGGCAGCTACGTGCTCACCGCGCACACAACCAAAGTGCCCTATCCCGGCCTGCAGGACGCGGCGGGCAACCCGCTCTCAGCCGACTTCGCGTATGATTTCAGTATTCAGTCGCAGCCGGTGTTCATCACAAATGTGGCGATGGAGAGTACGTACAGCAATAATGGCTCGACGGCGATCGGCGGACCGCGGTCGTACTATGAGCTGCCCTCGACTGTTGCCGGTTACACGTCCCGCGCTGCCGCCCCACCCACGGCATTCGTGGTCGATCTTTCGACGCCGATTCCTTACAGCGATCCCAATGGCAGCAGCTATTCCAACGACGTCAAGCTGATCGGTTCGGCCAACAACTCAAGCTCCGTGGCTGACGGAAACTTTGGCACGCTGGGAGAAGCGGGACTTGGCTATTCCGGAACGGGGTTCACGGTGGTGCCCGGCACCACTGTGACACTCTACAGTTACAACGCGACAACCCAGCAATGGGCGCCGACGACCGCTGGCGGAAGTGGAACCCGACTGGTCCTCACCCTGGCTCCGAGCACCACGCTGGCGGCCGACTACTACCGGCTTTACATCCCCAACCAGGTTGATACAACCGGCAACGACACCCGGATCTACGACATCTACGGCAACCAGCTCGACGGTGAATTCCTCGGCGACCAGATGTCGAGCCTGGCCACCGCCGATTTCCCCAGTCAGCCTCCGGTCAGCACCCAGTTCACGGGGATCTTCAACTACGAAGATCAGCTCTCCAGCGGTGCGTACCGATCGGGCATGTCGGGCAACGGCGTCGCGGGAGGCGCTTTCGAGACCTCGTTTATCGTCGTGCCACCGGCAACGACATTGACGTACACGAACGGGGCGGGCCAGACGGTCAGCGAGACGCTCAGCAACATCGTCTACGCCCGGCCCGGCTACGTGGAAGATCCACTTCTGTCCTCGACGACTCCCGACGGCAGCCTGGCCAAGCCCTATCCGGCCCTGGCCCCCGAAGGCGACCCGAACGCAGCTTCGACGTCCTACCCGGGTCAACTGGCGACCTACAACCCCGTTCACGACCCCAACGGCGGCCTGAACTCGAGCCAGTTCTTCCTCTCGGGTTTCAACCCGGCGTACGACTTCAGCGGCACCGGCTCGTTCCAGCGGTCGGCCCTCTACGCCGCCTCGCAACTGGCTTACCGGGGCCCCGTCGTGGTGATCGCCTTGCCGGGCACACCGCAGCTCAGTCCGATCACCGGCCAGATCACTCAACAGACCTTCGTACTCCAGGCGCCGGCTGGTACAACGACCGGCGTTACGAGCGCCAGTGCTTCGGTTCCGTTCGATACGACGCTGGTCTTCGCCGCTGGCTCCACGCTCAAGCTCCAGAACGCGTCGCTTTTCGTGCAGAATCAGGGAAGTGCACTCGAAGTGCAGGGCGGGACAACTCCGTCCACACAGGTCAATTTCACCAGCTACAATGACGCCAGCATCGGCGGAGCCTCGAACGGTAATCCCGACACCACCCCCCGCGCCGGTGACTGGGGCGGAATCGTCTTCCGGAATTACGATCAAGCGTACGTCGATCCGACTTCTGGAGTGTCCAATCAAACGCAGTTCCCGGTCGATGGCGTCACGCAGGGGATGGGCGCATCGGGGACCGTCGGACCTGCCATCTCCGGCGAAGACGACGGGATGTCGGTCATCAACAATGCCGTGATCCAGTACGCCGGTGGGGCGGTTCCCCAGGGAAGCAGCAGCTTCTACAGCGGCGTCACGCTCTACAACGCCCGGCCGGCTATCACGAACGACCAGATCGCCAAGACCGGCGTGGCGGGCGGCCTTGAAGCGGCCATCGGCGCCGACATGAACTCGTTCCGGCAGGACGACCAGGCCTGGGGCCCGCTCATCCGCCGCACGTCCGTCGTGAACAACAGCCTCAACGGCATCTGGCTACTTTCCGAAAGCGGCGGATTCGTCGAACCCACGAATGCAGTGCCGTACCCCACCAATCCGACCTCGCTGGGTGGCAGCCTGAACTATGTATTCTTCGAGCCCCTTCCGATTGTCGTTCTCGCCCAGCTCGCGATAGGCCAGGAACTGCTCGAGAACACCTCTGGTAACACCCAGTACGTGACGAACCGGCTCTATATTCAGCCCGGCGTGATGATGAAGTTCGGCAAGGGCTCCGGACTCGACGTTCTCAACGTCGGCGCCAGCCTCAACGTGGGCTCTCGGTCCTACCTCTCGGGCTACGATGCGAATCAGCAATATGGGCCAACTTCCACCGGCTTCGTAGCAGAAAGCGCCAATGATCCCAAGGTGCTCTTCACGTCGCTTTATGACGACAATGCCATAACGACTCTTGTGCCGAACCCGATCAACGTGACCGGCGAAACCACGACCCCCACCTTGACGACAGCCATGTGGGGAAGCGTCGGCATCCAGAGCGGCGCGCTTGCGGTGATCAACGCGACAACGTTCCAGTACGGCGGCGGCGCCATGAACACCCCCGCCCAGACGCTCCCCTCGCAGTCCGTCCTGTCCTTCTTGACCGTCGATGGCCAGTTCGCGCTGCCGCCCAACTTCTCCGAGACCTTGGGCACGCGAGTTTATGTAACGAATAACAATTTCTATCACAACTTCGATGCGGCGATGCAGATCGAACCCAACGGTCTGCTGGCCGGCGATACACTGCATCCCCTGGTCTCCGGTCATCCCTTCCTGCACGGCAACGTGCTGCAAGGCAATGATATCGACGGGCTGGCCGTTGTGACTTCCCGTACTTTCCCGATACCGGCCAGTAACAACTATCAACCTCTGGGACCGCTCGAGGGCAACCTTTTGCCCTTCAGTACAGGAAACCAGTCGGTAAATGCCGTCTGGGACCTGACGGATATCACTTATGTCTTGCGGGGGACGATCATCCTTGCCGGCCCCTACAATTCGTTCTTCAACAACGGGTTCGCGGCACCTGTCCCGGGTTCTACCTACGGCCCCTCTCCCGGTGCCGTGGTCTCGCTGACAATCCAGGCGGCACTGCCGGGGACTCTCCTTGCCGACGGCCAGACAATTCCCAACCCGGGAGCGTCGGTTGTGGTCAAGTTGCTCAGCGAGAATACGGTGAACGGAGCAGGCATTCCGTCCCCCACGACGGTACCGAACTTCGGCTCGACCGGAGCGGAAGCCTCACTGGAGGGCGGCGCCGGTTTCATCGTGGGTGTCGACGACAGCACCGACCCGACGGCCAGCCCACTCGTCGACCCCGGAGCGTATTCCCAGATCCGCATCCTGGGCATTCCCGGCAACCAGACGACCGGTCAGCAACGGGTGCCGGTGATCCTGACTTCACTCCGCAATAACACGGTCGGCGTGACAACCCGCGGCGTGAAGGAGTACAGCATCTTTAACAATTACCCGGTTCAGCCGATAACGCCCTACGCCGGCCAGAGCCTGACCACGCCAGTGGCCGGTGACGGCGGATACATCTACATCGGCAGCAACTCGCTGACCACCTATAACCTGACCGACCCCCGCCAAGGAAGCCTGATCGACAACGCCGACATCTCGTACATGACGAGTATCCAGATCCAGGGCGGCGGAATCATCGATCAGTCGGTGACGGATACGGGCGGTTGGCTGAATACCAAGGCGGGTTATGGCTCTGCCTCTAACCAGTTCAACACGGCGATGTCGGTTCGCATCTCCGATACCAACATCAACGACTTCTCCAATGCCGGCGTCTTTGTTCATCCCATGAGCGCCAACGCGCTGACGCGGATCGTGGGCAACGGGGTCGCGTCCCCGCCTGGCCGAGTCACCGGCACCCAGAACCGGGGCGAGGGCGTGACGCTGTACATGTACAACGACACCATCGCCAACTCTCCGATCGGCATCGCGGCCAGCTCGGAGAGCGTCAACAACACCAGTGGTGAAAGCCCCGAGCAGCTCATCCTGCTGAACAACACGTTCTATAACGACAACACCGCCATTCAGACCGTTGCCCCCCAGTACAACGGACTCAACTCCAACTCCCATGTCGCCACGCTGGCGATGGACAACATCTTCGACGGCTCGTCGAACATCGCCGTCAACATCGTGGGGCAGGCAGGTGAAAGCACGCTGGAGTACAACCTGTTCTACGGCAATGCGACCAACCTCACATTGAATGGCCAGTTCTTCGGCGGCAACTTTGGCGCCGTCTATGGCAACCCGGAATTCGTCAACGCGGCGGCGGGAGACTTCGAGCTCCAACCTAACTCGGCCGCAATCGACGCGGCCCGCAGCGAGATTGGCCCCATCGCCGGATCAGACGCCGTCTATCCCACCGTGGACCAGCTTTTGAGCAGTCTGTACGGGACACGGACCAACCCGGCAAACCTGATCTATCCCGAGGCGCCGGGGGCATCCAACCTTTTCGGCGGGTTCGGCAATGTCACTGATCCTCGGCAGATCCTCACCCTGCCGGGATCGGGAAATTTTACCTTCCAGGATGAATGGGTACCGGCGCTCACGACCACGTCGGGCTCCTATGGCGGACCCTCCACAGGAGCCGCCATTCCCGGAACCTACAACTACTTGCCGATCGGCGGCCAGCGCGACGCGCTGGGCCTGATCCGGGTTGACGATCCGAACGTGCCGAATACCGGCTACGGCAAGTATCCGTTCTTTGATATCGGTGCCTTCGAGTATGTGAACCTGCACCCGCCCGAGGTGACAGGCGTGACGGCGACGATCACAACCGGCTCGACGCCCGTCAATTTCTACGCCGTGGGTGGCAAGTCGGGAGCCAACCAGACCCCGCAATACATCGACGTCCAGTTTAGCAGCCCGATCAACCCCAGCACCCTGAATGCCAGCACTGTCGAGCTCGAGGCGCTGGGCGTGACCGGCAACAATGCTCCCGGCACACTGATCAGTCTCGCCGGCAAGATTTCCTACGTCAGCGCGACCGACACGCTGGTCATCAGCCTGGGTGCCAGCGGTTTGACCCTGCCGACGGACGCTTATCAGTTGATCCTGATCGGCAGCGGATCCTCGGTAGTCGCCAGCCCGCAAGGAATTGCTCTGGATGGAGAAAACCTGTCCAACGGCAACGACCCGCAGACGGGCGTGCAACTTCCGCTTCCGTCGGGCAACGGCTTGCCAGGCGGCAATTTCTACGACAACTTCATCATCAACACGACCCCGCCGATCGTGACTACCGGCACCTTCATCCTGTCGCCGACCAGCGACACGAGCAATGGTCTGGACGTCACCATGGCGACGCAGCCCAGCTTCGTCGGCTCGATCACCGAGCCTAACGCGGCGCTGGTGCCTCTCGCCGGCCAGACTGTCGTTCTCGACATTGGCATCGCCATCGTGACCGCGTCGGGCACGACGGTCTACTATGCCGACTCGCCCAACCTGCCGACCAGCCTTGAGCCGTATGTCCGCAACAATGCCGGCACGGCGTTGACCAATGCCACTGGCAATTTCACCGTCACGGTCGGCGTCGACGGGGCGGGTACCGGCATGGTGACGAACTCGACAGCCTTGCCAAGCTCCCCTTACAATGTCGGAACGAGCGGCATACTCGCCAGCACGACCGACCCCCTGCCCGGCACGGTCAGCGGCTACTACGTCGCCAAGGCCCTGGTCACCGACCAGAGCGGAAATACCTCCGCTCCGGCGACCACCGACTTCGTGGTCGACAAGGTGCCGCCGGTCGTCACCGTGGCCAGTCCGGCCAACGCCAGCGTGGTCAACCCGAGCTCGGGAGCCCTGACCTTTGTCGTCGACGCCAGCCAGAACCTCAACCTGACTTACTTCACCTCGTCGCAGATTCAGCTTCTCCAGTCGGCACCCAACGGTAGCTTCACGACCGGTGCCACCACCATCGCGATCAATCCGACCATCACGGTGGATTACCTCGACAAGGGGATTGGAGGACCTGGTGCCGAGAAGCTCAGCTTCACTTCCGCGACGACACTGGCCAACGGCCTGTACCAGCTCACCATTCTCGGCACCGGCAGCACCGGGGTCCGCGATATCGCCGGCAACTTGCCGACCAGCGGCAATATCGTCGTGACGTTCGCGGTCTTCAATGCCAGCAACATCAAGGGTCTCTTTGTGGGCCCTGCGAGCGACATTACCGATCCAACCGCGACGCAAGGGCTCCGCGCGAATCCGTTCCCGACGATCACTGACGCTCTCGCGGCCGCGACAGTGGGTTCCCGCATCGAGGTATTGCCCGGTGTCTACACCGAAAACGTGGTCCTCCAGCCGTTCGTCAGCATCGTCTCGGCTGCCCTCACCAGCACCGACTCGAGCTATGTGCCGGGCAATGCCCTGCAAACGGTTGTCCGCGCTCCGTCTGTTACCACGGCGGCCACGAACATCACGATCTTCGCCAACAACCTGAGCTCGTTCTACAATGCCTCGACCGGGCAGGTCTTCCAGACCGAAGTAGGCGGTCTGACCATCGCCTCGCCGCTGATCGGTGACCCCGCCCTGGGCCCAATCAACACCGCGGCCGTTGGTCTCTACTCCAGTAACTCCAACTTGTTGATCGACAGGAACTACTTCATCGACGCCGGGGCTGGCGTTCAGGTCGTCACCTCAGGGTCAGGCTCCGCGGCCCCGACGATCGAAAATAACGTGATCGCCGGCAACATCTACGGCGTGGTCGTTCAGGACGCCGGGGCGAGCAGCACCGGAACCACCACGAATGTTGTCAACAACACATTTGCCTACAACACGGATGGACTGGTGGCGCTCAACCTGGCCTCGACCGGCTCGGAGCAGGCCCTCGTCGCCAACAACATCTTCTGGGAGAACCATGACCAGACGACGGCTCGCCCGGGCGCAGGTGTCATCTCAGCGGTGACGAACAAGGTCTACCTGTTCAGCAACATGTTCCTGGGTAACGGCCCCAGCGACACGAGCAACGCCTCCGCGGCGATCAACATCGGCAACGGGTTCAACCCGGCCTACCTGGGCCCGAACGCCACGAACGCCGCGCAAAATCAGGGCAACTTCACCGGATACCCGGCCTTCGTCGCTCCCTACGACCCGCGTCCCGGTTCAGACGGGCCGGCCACCTTCCTGCTCGACGCCAACTTCGGGCTGCTCGCCACCTCGGCGGCGATCAACAATTCGTTTGAAAGCATGGCGACGACCACGGACATTCTGGGCAACGCCCAGAACCCGAACCCGACGACCTCGGGCCTCAAGCTCGCTGGACTGGGGCCGCGTGACGTAGGTGCCTTCGAATACGTGCCGCTCGGAACACCCGGTACGGCTTCGGTCGGCGGTTTCTTCCGCGTGGTCACCACCTCGCTGGTTCCGAATGGTGCCACGAAGGCCAATGGTCAGACCCTCTATGTCACTCCGGCGCCGAACTCGGTCATCGTCGATTTCTCGCAGCCCGTTAATGAAGCGTCCGTGCAGGCCACCGACCTCATCCTCACCGGCAGCGACATCAGCTCGCTCTCGCCAGTGAAGGCAACCAGTATTACCTGGCTGGACAACCACACGGCCCGCTTCAACCTGAGCGGGCAGTTCAACCCGATCGGAACGCTCAACGTCTCGTTGTCGCCGACCACGATCAAGAGCAGCTCCGGCCAGGCCCTCTCGTCGTACTCCGACCAGGTTGTCGTGAACACGGTGCAATCGGCACCAACCCCGACCCCGACTCCGACCCCGACTCCGACACCCACGCCAACCCCCGCTCCGGCGCCAGCGCCGACCCCGGCTCCCGCTCCGGCTCCCAAGACCCCCCCGAAGAAGCACAAGGTGCCTGTGAGAAAGGTCCCCACGAAAGTCACCCACAAGACCACCGTGTCTCCGATCACGCGCAAGCTGCCGACCTTCCCTGGCAAGGCGAAGAAGAAGTGATCGAAGCGAAAAGAATGCTGTGCCGGCCTCTCCCCAGGAGTAGCCGGCACAGCGAATTCGAACTCGTTCGACGGGCGGCTCGATCCAGAGCCGCCCGTACTTTTTTGCGCATCAACGCGTCACGGGACTCTCCCCCTCGGATTGGGGTTGCCACTTGAGCACGGGAGTCTTCGCCGCCTTGACCTCATCAAGCCGGCTGACCGGCGTCGTGTGCGGGGCGTCATGCAAGAACGCCGGGTCCTCGGTGGGAATCTGCCTGAGAACCCGGGCAAAGGCGTCGAGCGTTTCGCGGCTCTCGGTCTCGGTGGGCTCGATCATCAGAGCCTCGGGAACGATGAGCGGGAAATAGACGGTCGGAGCATGAAAATTGAAATCGATGAGCCGTTTGCCGATATCCATCGCACGGATGCCCCTGTCTTTCGCCAGAGTTCGAGCCGAGGCCACGAACTCGTGCATGCAGCGGGTGCCATAGGGCACAGGGTAAACATCCTTGATCAGGGCGAGCAGGTAATTGGCATTCAGCACGGCATGCTGCGCGACGCGTTTGAGTCCATCGGGCCCCTGGCTGTGGATGTAGCAATAGGCCCGGAACAATACGCCTGTATTGCCGAAAAAGGCCCGCACCCGGCCGATGGTCTTGGGCCGATCGTGGTCGAGAAAGTAACTGCCGTCCGCGCGACGGCCCACCAGCGGCGCGGGAAGATACGGGGCCAGATGGTCGCGGACAGCAATCGGCCCCGCGCCCGGTCCTCCGCCGCCGTGCGGCCCTGAGAACGTTTTGTGTGGGTTGTAGTGCATCAGGTCCACGCCCATGTCGCCCGGACGGACCACGCCGAGGATGGCGTTCATGTTGGCACCGTCGAGATAAAGCTGGGCGCCGCGGTCGTGCAGCAGCCGGGCAATCTCACCGATTTGCGGGTCGAAGAGCCCCACGGTGTTGGGGTTGGTGATCATGAACACGGCGGTCTGGTCAGTCAACTTGGCACGAAAGTCGTTCAGGTCGACCACGCCGCAGCCGTTGCTCTTGATCGTGACTGCCTCGAAGCCCGCCAGATGGGCCGAGGCCGGGTTCGTTCCATGCGAGCTGTCGGGAACCAGCACTTGCGTTCGCTTTTCTCCCCGGTCACGAAAGTAGGCGGCAGCCACCAGTAGTGCGGTGAGCTCGCCCTGGGCACCGGCCGCCGGCTGGAGGCTCACGGCGTGCAGGCCGGCAATCTCGGCGAGGTCGTGTTGCAGCTCGTGAAGGATCGCCAGTAGCCCTTGAAGCGTCTCGTCGTCCTGGTAGGGATGCTGAGCGCCGAGTCCGGGCAGGCCCGCAAGCCGCTCGTTCCGCTTCGGGTTGTACTTCATCGTGCACGAGCCAAGCGGATAGAAATTGGCGTCGATCGCCATGTTCAGGGCGGAGAGGTTCGTGTAGTGCCGAACCACGTCGAGCTCGCTGAGCTGGGGCAGCGCGGGGCTGACCGTTGCCCGATGACCTGGTGGAATGATCTCGTCAAGTGGACACTCGGGAACGTCGGACGGCGGCAAGACGGCTGTCGCCCGTCCGGGCCGGCTGGATTCGAAGAGCAGTGGAGGCTGATCGAGCTTGTACATGGATTTAAGCGATTCCGTGGAGGAAGGAAACCGATTCCATTTCAAGAGGTTCTGCTGTGACTGCGCGATACCAGCAATCAGGCTTGTAACATCGCCCGCTCATAAGCCGCGGCCAGACCGTCGATTTCCTGGCGTGTCCGTTTTTCGGTCACGGCGATCAGGATGGCGTCAGCCATGTCGGGATACCAGCGGCCGAGGGCGATGCCACCGTGGTAGCCCTGCCGGCCGATCTCGGCGAGCACAGCCCGGGGATCCTTGGAGCAGCGGACGACGAACTCCTTGAAGAACGGTCCCGAAAAGGCAAGGGAAAGACCGGGAACGGCCGCCAGGCGGTCGGCGGCATAGTGAGCTTTGCGGGCGGACAGCTCGGCGGCCTGGTGCAGCCCCGACGGCCCCATGGCGGCAAGGTAGATACTGCTTCGCAGCGCCAGAAGTCCCTGGTTGGTGCAGATATTTGACGTCGCCTTCTCGCGGCGAATGTGCTGCTCTCGGGTTTGCAGCGTCAGGACCCAGCACCGCTTGCCGTGGCGGTCGGTCGTCTGGCCGACGATCCGTCCGGGCATCTTGCGCAGGAAGTCTTCCCGGCACGCCATGATGCCCAGATAGGGGCCGCCAAAAGACATCGGGTTGCCCAGCCCTTGGCCCTCGGCCACGACGATATCGGCGCCATAATCGCCCGGCCGTCGCAAGATGCCAAGGCTGACCGGATCGACGCTCACGATGGCCAGGGCCCCGCGCTCGTGGGTCATCTTGACCAGGGCCTCGATGTCCTCGAGTTGCCCGAAAAAGTTGGGATACTGAAAAACCACCGCGGCCGTGTCATCGGTCAGGGCCGCCGCGAGCGTTGCGGAATCGACAGTTCCTCGAGGGGCCGGGATCGTGACCAGCTCGGGTTCGAGGTGTTTGAGAGTGGTCGCCGCGATCTGTCGGTACTCGGGATGAACGGTTTCGGGGATGACCACGCGGCCGAATCGGCGCGTGACCGTGAGTGTCATCAAGACCGCCTCGCTGACCGCCGAGCCGCCATCGTAAAGGCTGGCGTTGGAGACATCCATGCCCGTCAACTGGGTCACGAGCGTCTGGTATTCGAAGGTGGCCTGCAAGGTTCCCTGGCTGGCCTCTGGCTGGTATGGAGTATATGCCGTGTAAAACTCGCCTCGTGATGCCAGGTGATCGACGACCGCCGGAATGAAATGATCGTAGCTGCCGGCCCCCAGAAAGCAGACCCGCTGGTCGGTCCCTCGGTTTTTTGCCAGCAAGCCCGTGATGTGATTGGTCAGCTCGAGCTCGGAGAGCGCGGGACCGATCTCCAGTGCCCTCTTGAGTCGGAACTCCGGCGGCACCATGTCAAAGAGCTGATCGAGCGATTGGATTCCGATGGTCCCCAGCATGACCGCGATGTCTTCCGGAGTGTTTGCAATATACGCCATGTTGTGTGTGTTCCGAGGCCGACAGAAGCCGACATATTTCACCGATCACCGTGCGATCGGGACAGATTTTCTTGTATTCACGAGCTGAGCGACCAGCCACCCCAGGGGCATCGCTACAAACTTCGAACGAGGTTAACACGAGCCCCACGAGCTTCGCGAGATGGCTTCATGACCGGAGTGTTTCAGAGACTCCTTAATATTTGGAAGATTGGCTTTGTTTCGCGTTTGCGGTTCTTGATGGAACGGGCATAACTTATTGTAATAGAATAACTTGGATGAAAATCAAATTTGGCTTTGTTTGTCGCTTTTTTCGTATCTCCGGTCTCCAGTCCCTGCTGTCTCATGGCTTGGAGAGCTGCTCTCGCCATGGCCCAACTTGACACACGGGAGTGCGAATCGAGCGCGGGGTCGAGAACTATTGGGACGATCCCAATGCACCGATCCGGACCATCCCTACATTTTCAGTTTACGATCAGATCGTCCCGGCCATGCGAGTTTTCTTTGGATCTTTTCTGGTTCAGGCAGCGACTGGGGCCACCCCTCATGCTCCCCTCGACAGGAAGTTCCCGTCCGAGTAAGACATCGCAGCAAGTTCATCACCCCGGCGCCCCTGGGAACTGAAAAAACCACACCGTCAGGGCGGGTGAACGGCGGGAACCGTTCGCGGGTCAGCCTGCGGGCTGGTGCGGCGAGAATGGCCCGACTTTTTCAGTCAAGGACGCTCCCGCTTTTCGCCTCGCTGTATTCCATATCTTTGGAACACGACGCATGCCCACAATTCCTGAAGCATTGGCTATCGCGCTGCAGCACCACCAGTCGGGCCGGTTACGCGAGGCGGAGCCAATTTACCGGCAGATTCTCGCGGCTGACCCGCATCACCACCATGCGTGGCACTTGCTGGGAGTCGTCGCATGTCAGGCCGGCAAACCTCAAGCCGGCGTGGAGTACCTCCGGCGTGCTCTGGCGTACAGGCCCAATTGGGCCGAGGCGCACTATGACCTGGGAAACGCTTGGGAGCATCAGGGAAAGCTCGACGAAGCTGTGACGTGCTATCGGCAGGCGCTTCACTGGAAGCCCGACTTCGCCCTGGCGCACTACAACCTGGGGGTTATCTGGCACGTCGAGGGGAAGATCGATGAAGCTGGAGCGTGTTTTCAGCGCGCTCTGCAACTGCAACCTGACTTCGCTGAGGCGCACTGCAACCTCGGTGTCGTCTGGTACGAGCAGGGGAAGCTGGAGCAAGCCGTGGCGTGCTGTCTGCGCGCTGCAACTGAACCCTGACTATGCCACGGCGCACTTTAACCTGGGCACTCTCTTCAAGGAACACGGGAAACTGGACGAGGCCGTTGCGTGCTATCAGCGGGGCTTCAACTGCAACCTGACTACCCCCTGGCGCACTACAACCTCGGGGTTGTTTGCCAGGGACAGGGCAAGCTGAACGAAGCCATGGCGTGTTATCAGCGGGCGCTACAACTGCGACCTGACCACACCGAGGCGCACAACAACCTGGGTAATGTCTGCCACGGCCTGGGAATGCTCAGCGAGGCGGTGGCTTGTTATCGGTGCGCGGTGCAAGAGCGACCTGACCACGCCGAGGCGCACAACAACCTGGGCAATGCTCTCAGGGATCTGGGGAAAATGGACGGCGCGGTTGCGTGCTATCAGCGTGCGCTGGAGCTGAAGCCTGATTTTGCCGCGGTTCACAGCAACCTCTTGCTGACGCATCAATACCGTTTCGGCGTCCGGTTGTCTGAACTGGCTACCGTCCATGCCGATTATGATCGGCTGTACGCGGCGCCGCTCCGGACCGCCAGGGCACGGCATGCGAATGATCGCGATCCTCATCGTCGGCTTCGCGTGGGAATCGTCTCGGCCGATTTCGGACGGCACCCGGTTGGGTATTTTCTGATTCGGGCCCTGGAACACTTCGACCGAAGCCAATGCGAAACGGTTTGCTACTGCGATCGGATGATCAAAGACGATCTGACCCAGCGTTTTCAGGCCGTCGCGACGATCTGGCGAAGCGTGAGCGGCGTGAGCGACCAAAGATTGGCCGAGCAGATCGTGGAGGATCGAATTGATATTCTGTTTGACCTGGCGGGACATACGGCCCACAACCGGCTACTGGTGTTCGCCCGCAAACCAGCGCCCCTGCAAATCACCTGGGCTGGCTATGTGGGTACCACAGGGCTCGAGGCGATGGACTACATCCTGGCCGACCGTCATGAAATCCCCCCCGGCGCCGAGGCACACTATCGCGAGAAGGTGCTGCGAATGCCTGAGGGATATGTGACCTATGATCCACCGAGTTACGCGCCCCTGGTGGCACCTCTGCCCGCCTTGAAAGCAGGGTATGTGACTTTCGGCAGCTTCAACAATCGGGTGAAGATCGATCCCATGACGGTCGAGGTCTGGGCAAGAATTCTAGGCCGTGTGCCACGGTCACGGCTGATATTGAAGTACAAGGGAATGAGTGATAAGTCTCTCGTCACGGGTTTGGTTGAGGAATTTGCGAGGCTTAAGGTCGATCCAGGGCGGTTGGAGTGTCTTGAGCAGTCGGACCATCCGGCATTGTTGTCGGCGTACAACCGCATCGATCTGGCTCTCGATCCGCTTCCCTACAATGGCGGCCTGACGACCTGCGAGGCATTGTGGATGGGCGTGCCGGTGCTGACCTGTCCTGGCGAGACGTTTGCGAGCCGTCATTCTCTGAGCCATCTATCGACAGTCGGGCTCACGGAGACGATCGCCAGGACATCGGACGAGTACGTCGAGCTGGCTGTGACCTTGGCCACTGACCTGCCGCGGCTGGCGAGTCTGCGCGCGGTTTGCGCGAGCGAATGGCTGCCTCACCGCTGTGCGATGGCAATCGCTTCGCCGCGAACCTGATGCATGTTTTGCGAGACGCCTGGCGGGAATGGTGTCAAAGGGAATTTGCCGAGGACCAAGAGGACCAAGGGCCACCTACTTTCCGGCACACCTGAAAAATGGCTGGTGCCAAAGTTCCGGCCCGGCAGTAGTTCGCTGGGCGAACTGAAACATGGAACAGGATACGGAAAACCCTCTATGGATTCGAGCTTCCGGCCTACGCGACGAAACTGTCTGGCTGCGGGTGCAGGTGTGTCTGCCTCACTGGTGCTCGGTTCTCAACTCGCCCTGGCCCTTCAGGGCGAACAAGGGCGACTGCCATCTGACCCCAACGAAGCCCTGCGACTTCTGAAGGAAGGAAACCGGAGGTTCGCGGAGGGCCGCGTGCTTCATGTCCACGAGGCCGCGTCGTGGCGCGAGCATCTCAAGCAGGGCCAGCAGCCCTTTGCGACGATCCTGGGATGCAGCGACTCGAGAGTTCAACCGGAACTTGTCTTTGACCACGGGTTCGGCGACTAGTTCGTCATCCGGGTTGACGGCAACATCGTGGCACAGGACATCGTCGGCAGCATTGGCTATGCGGTGCGCCACCTCAAATCACACCTTATCGTGGTCATGGGCCATCAGGGTTGCGGCGCCGTGACAGCGGCACTCGACGCGATCGACGGCAAGGGCGGAGAACTGAGGTTCATGGCTCGCCTGCTGAGCCGGATCACGCCGGGGATCAGGAATCTCGACCCAAAGCTATCGGGCGAGGCCCGGGTCAATGCAGCCGTGGAGGCTAACGTCAGAGCGTCCGTTGACCTCCTGTCAAAGATTCCGGAGGGACGCGTGTTCCTGGAAAATAAGGAATACCGTCTGGTTGGTGCAGTCGACGAACTTGGCTCGGGACGAGTCCGCTTCCTGGACTGAAGATCGCCTCCGCCAGAGAAGATCCGATAACGAGAACCTGGCGTGCCGACGAACGGCCGGGCGGGTTAGACGGGGCTCGGATTGCCAGTCGAATCGTCCCTTGTTATGCTCCCGCCGCTTCTCCTTCAAACAGTTCTCGACGAGGAGTCGTGGTGATGTGCTTCCCCTTCTCGATCAGGTTGGTCCTGGGCCCGATACTCACACTCGTGCTCCTGGTCCAGGGAGCTGTCTGTGCCGGGGCGGACGAACCGGAAATGCAAACGACCATGTACCCGATCAGAACCAGGGAGAAGGAACGGGCTGAACTGGTATTACCCAGAACGGGCGAGTTTGTTCTCACAGCCGACGGTAAGAATGTGACCCCCCGGCGAGCGCTTGTTTTCTATCACGTCGACGAGACTCAAAACGACAGACTCAGACTCAGCTCACACGGGAGGAAAGGATGGGCCCCGGCGCGGCAAGTGATCCCTTACAGGGAAGCCGAGGCCTACTTTTCGGACCGGATCCGGGCGAACCCGGGAGACGCTTTTGCGCATCTGGCCAGGGGCGTACTGCGGTACGATCGCAGCGACCTTCGGGCGCGGAAGTAGACATCGAGGAAGCAGTGCGCCTCGATCCCCGAGATCCCGCTGCCTGGTTCGCCCGCGCCAACTTACGTGAATCACAACAGGATCTCGATCGAGCACTCGAGGATGTAGAGCAATCGCTCCGGCTGGATCCTGGGGCCGACCTTAACATTGCTTACCGGGGCATGCTCCGGTTCGGCAAGAAGCAGTACGAAAAGAGCCTTGCCGACCTCGAGCAGGCCCTCGCGCTAGGATCGAACTGGGCAACAATTTACACTTTCCGCGGCTTTTATCACATCAAGAAACAGGAACCGGATGAGGCAGTCCGGGACTTTCAACGCGCAATCGAGATTGATCGTCAGAGAGCCGACGCACACCAGGGCATGGGGCTTGTCCACGTGCTGCGAAGAGAATGGGACGAGGCCCTCGAGTGCTTCAACAAGTCCATTGAACTGGATCCTTTGGTGAGCATGACTTACTCGACACGCGCGTATGCTTGGTACAGTCTCGGGAACCAGGAGAACGCACTCCGGGATCTTGAGCAGGCCATTCGACTCGATCCCAAGATGGTCCTTTACTACCAGAGCCGTACGCGCCCTCCGGGTGAGCCGCGGCGACTATGAACGGGCTCTCGCTGACCTGGATCAGTGCCTGAAGCTCGACCCCGACTGCCCCTGTGCTTTGAAAGATCGTGCCTGGGTCATGGCCACTTGCCCCTTGCCGAAGTATCGTGACGGTGCCAGAGCCGTGGCGTTGGCCAGCCGAGCTTGCGATCTGAGCAGATGGAAGATTCCCATCTATCTCCAGGTTCTCGCAGCCGCCCATGCCGAGAACGGAGATTATGCTAAGGCCGTTGCCATCCAGGAAACCGCCATGCTCGCCATCGATCAGGATGACGAGGATCACCTCCACTCTCGGGATCTCCTGAATCGATTCAAGGCCAGAAGGCCGTGGCGCGACCCGGACGTCGAGATCGCCAGTAAAACGGGGCAGCCGAAGTGAAGGCTCGGTCTGGCACCCTTGCTGTCCCCTCTGATTGAAATGATCTTTAGATAAAACAAGCGTAAGTATCAGAGTTCTGGAGTGCCGCAAGCTGCAAGCCCGGTGGACGATCCGTCTGACGTCTGCGACAATCACCTATTGGCACCCGATAACCATGTCAACGACGAGCGCGAGGTGAAGCCCATGATGGACGTTTTCGCGACACGGATTCATGAGCTAAAGTAATGCCGGTCAACCTGAGCGCGGCCTGGGAATCCTATCGTCGGGGCGACTTCGAGAAGTCCGCCACGGCCGCCTCTACGACCCTGGCGGAGAATCCCAATCAACCGGACGCACTCCATCTCCTGGGCTTGGTGGCCCTCCGCCGGGGCGATCCACGCCGGGCGGCGGTGTTGATCGGGCAAGCCGTTGCAGTCCAGCCCGCCGAGGCGACGTACCACGCCAGTCTCGCGGAAGTTTGCCGGGCACTCGGACTGGTCGACCGGGCAATCGACTGCTGCCGGGTCGCGTACCGGCTCAGGCCCGACCGGCCCGATTATCACTACAACCTCGCGTTGTCGCTGATGTCGCGCGGAGATCTCGACGAAGCGATCGGCCACCTGCGCGGGGCCATCCGGTTGAAGCCCGACTTCACCTGGGCTCATAACAATCTGGGCAACGCACTATTGCTCAAGGGTGAGAAGGCTGCTGCGCTTGAGCATCTCAGGCAAGCCGTACAGCTCGACCCCAGTTCGGCGCAGGCTCACAGCAACCTGGGTTCGGCGCTGATGAACGCGGGAAACCCCCTCGAGGCTCTGACTCATTACCATGAAGCTGCCCGCCTTCGCCCTGAGTTCGCCGCGACTCACAACAACCTTGGCTACGTGCTTCATGCGCTGGGACGGCTGGACGAGGCCGAATCATGCTACCGCACCGCAATCCGGATCCAGCCGGAGCTGGTTGCCGCCCACACCGGACTCGGCCGCGTCCTCGCAGAGCTCGGAGACCTCGACGGTGCGATCGCCGCGTACCGCGAGGCGCTGCGGCACGCGCCCCGGGATGCTGTGGCGCTGTCCCAGCTTGCGACCGCGATCCCCGCCAGGCTCTCCGAGTCGGAGCGGGGCTCGATCGAGAACTTGCTCGCCACCGCCAACCTGCCCCCGGAGCAGCGCTGGCCTCTCCTCTTCGGTCTGGCCCACGCTCTCGACGCCCGGGGTGAGTTCGAACGCGCCGCGAGTCTGACCTTCGAGGCCAACTCCCTTCAGCGGGCGAGTTTCCGTAAGCGCGGCAAGGACTACGACCCCGATGCGCATCGCACGTTCGTCGATCGGTTGATCGCGGCGTTCACTCCCGAGTTCTTTGCACGAGTGCGCGGGGCCGGCCTTGAGACCGACCGGCCGGTGTTCGTCGTGGGCATGCCGCGCTCGGGTACGACGCTCGTCGAGCAGGTCCTGGCGAGCCACCCACGGGTCTTCGGCGCGGGCGAGCTGGATCTCGTCCAGAAGACGTTCGATTCGCTGCCCGAAGCGACCGGTCGCACGGAATCTCCGCTCGAATGTCTGAAGCACCTCGATCGGGAATCCATCGAGCGAATCGGCCGCCGGCACCTCGAGGCCCTGGCGGCTCTGAACGACTCGGCGGACAGGATCGTCGACAAGATGCCGGAGAACACCTTGTTTCTGGGACTCATCGCCGCCCTGTTTCCCCGGGCCAGACTGATCCACTGCCGCCGCGACCTGCGCGACGTGGCGCTCTCGTGCTGGATGACTCAATTCGCCAACCTTCGGTGGGCTGGCGACCCGCACCACATCGCGACTCGGATCCGCGAATACCGGCGGCTGATGGATCACTGGCGCGCGGTTTTGCCAGTACGGATGCTGGACGTCCACTACGAAGCGATGGTCGCCGATCCGGAGCGAACGTCGCAAGAACTGGTGGCCTGGTGCGGCCTGGAGTGGGACCCAGCCTGCCGGGAGTTTTACAAGACGCGGCGACGCGTGCAGACGACCAGCGTCGCACAGGTCCGCCAACCGATCTACCGCAGCTCAGTCGGCCGCTGGAAGAACTACGAGCAGCCGCTCGCCACCCTGTTCGCCCAGCTTCCGATCGATCCGTGAGGATGAAAGCAGCAATGACCCGTCTCGCTGGCGACTTTCAATGTTCATCCTCGGCGATTTTCTTCTGGTAGGCCTCGTAGTCCAGTAGCTCGTTGAACTCCGCGACATCGTCGACATTGAACTTGATCAGCCAGCCCACGTCATAAGGATCCTCGGCGAGAAGTTGAACATTGTCCACGAGGGGCGTGTTGACCTCGATCACCTCGCCGCTCATGGGTGCGTAGATGTCGCTCACGGCCTTCACGCTCTCGACTTCTCCAAAGCTCTTGCCCTTCACAAGCCGGGTTCCTACCGCGGGTAGCTCGATCATCAGCAGGTCGGTGAGCTGATCGACGGCAAACCGGGAGATGCCGACCGTCGCGGTCTGATCCTTGAGATAGAGCCATTCGTGAGTCGGTGCGTAGCGAAGCTGGGTCGGATCCATCGGCGGAGAGTCCTTTTGGTTGCAATTCGTCGAGAATACCAATGCAGGAACGGACGGAAGTCGCGGGTCACTTACGAGCTTGCGCGGGACGACGGTAAAATGGCAACTCCACGACCTCCGCGCGCTCGCGGTGGCCGCGAATATCGACCTCAAGGCGTGTGCCGATCGTGGCCAGCGACGGTTCCACGAAGGCCATGGCCAGACTGCTCTGCAGGGTCGGTGCGAAAGTGCCCGAGGTCACCGTTCCAGCTTTCCGATCGCCGTCGAAGACCGTGGTCCCCTGGCGGGCGATCCGTTTGCCTTCGAGGCTGAGCCCCACCCGCGTCTGCCCCGGTTGATTCTTCCAGCGCTGGAGAGCTTCACGGCCGATGAATTCCCCCTTCTCCAGCTTCACGGCCCAGCCCACCAGGGCGGCGTAAGGGTTGATGGCCGCCGACAACTCATGACCGTAGAGCGGCATGGCCGCCTCGAAGCGCAGGGTGTCGCGTGCTCCCAGTCCGCAGGGCAAGATGCCGTGACTTTGACCCGACTCGATGACGGCGTTCCAGACGCGCTCGGCCTGATCCGCGCCGACGATCAGTTCATAACCATCCTCGCCGGTATACCCGGTGCGGCTGACCACGGCGTTGACGTCGCCAAGCAACCGTCCCATCGCCAGGTAGTAATACTTGACAGTGTCGAGGGGCTGATCAAAGAGCGGCTGTACGGTCTCGCGTGCCCGCGGCCCCTGGACGGCGATCATGGCCGTCTCCTGGGTCCGGTCATGGAAGTTGCCTGCGGCTGCGTGTCTTTGCTGTTCAAGCTGGGTCAGCACGGCGGGCCGGTTCGACGCGTTACAGACCACGGCGTAGCCGTACTGGTGGTAATAGACCAGGATGTCATCGATCAGACCACCGTCGGCATTCGCCATCAGACTGTACTGGATCTGGTTCAGCTTGAGTTTGGCGATATGGTTGGTTGTGACTCGTTCCAGCCAGTCGGACATTCCCGGGCCGTCGAAGGTCAGGCGACCCATGTGGCTGATATCGAAGACGCCCACCCGCTGCCGCACGGCCTGATGCTCACCGATGATGGTCGAGTACTGCACCGGCATCAGCCAGCCTCCGAACTCGACGATCCGTCCGCCGTGGGACTGGTGCCAGTCGTGAAGAGGCGTCTTGAGCAACGTCGTATCGGCCATGGGGTAGCTTCCGGGAGCAGTCACGCGGCGGTTTTGACTCGATTGAATTTCTGATTTTACAGGGTCAGGCATGTCAGAGGGAACATGACATTGGTAATTCGTCCGTTCTTGCAACCGGTCATCCTCGGGATTGTAGTTCGGGCCGGGCTCTGGGAAACTGTGGATCACAGGCGGCAACTCGGGAGAGATGGTCCCCATGGCGAAGAAGCAGCGTGGCGTGACAGGTGAGACTGCGACGGATTCCACCGGGTTGGAAATTGTCCCGGCCGCCGAGTTGTCCAAGGTACTGCGGCCCTCGGCGGAAACACTTTACGCCGGTGAGTTGCTTGCCCTGGCCGAGGCCGACAGTGATCCGAGGCCACCGGGATGGAGGCTCTCACCGCGCGCGGTGCGATCGTTCCTTTGCGGTTCTTCGCGGCCGGCGATCCCCCGCAAGTTCTACGGCGACGATTCGATGGTCGAGCGTGCCATCGTCAGCCTGAGCAGCAACCGGGGGCTCATGCTCGTGGGCGAGCCGGGCACGGCCAAGTCGATGCTCTCGGAATTGCTGGCCGCGGCGATCTCCGGCAGCTCGATCAACGCCATCCAGGGGACCGCGGGAACCACCGAAGATCACATCAAGTATTCATGGAACTATGCCGCTCCTGCTGGCCGAGGGTCCCTCGCTTCGCGCCCTCGTGGCCTCACCGCTTTACGTGGCGATGCGCGACGGGTTACTCGTGCGATTCGAGGAGATCACCCGCTGCCCGCCGGAGATCCAGGATACGCTCGTCAGCATCCTGTCCGAGAAAGTCATGATCGTTCCCGAGCTCGACGGGCCCGACCGTGTGCTCCATGCCCGGCCCGGGTTCAACGTGATCGGTACCGCCAACACCCGCGACCGCGGCGTGCACGAGATGTCAAGCGCCTTGAAGCGGCGGTTCAACTTCGAGACGGTCCACCCGATCCGCGAGCTGAAGCAGGAAGTGGAGCTGGTCGCGCGCGAATGCGACCGCCTGCTCAAGGAAGTCTCAGCGCCGGTCGAGATGCGCCCTGACGTCGTCGAGCTGCTGGTCTCGGTCTTTCAGGATCTGCGCGAAGGAGTGACCCGCGAGGGCATCCAGCTCGAGCGGCCCAGTACCGTGATGTCCACGGCCGAGGCCGTATCGGTGGGCATGGCGGCCGGGCTGGATTCGTATTACTTCGACGGCGGTACGATTGCCCCCAGGCACATTGTCCGCCACATCTCCGGGGCCGTGCTCAAGGACAATCCGGACGACCTCAAGAAGCTCAAGCATTACTTCGACATCGTGGTCAAGCAGCGGAGCCAGAAGGAGGGAGGGCTTTGGACCGAGATGCTCGAGGCCCGCAAGAGCCTTCCCTGATTCCACAATTCAACCTGGACAGCCGGGTCGTCTATGCGCCGGTCCGTCATCACAGTCCCGCCTGTGCCTGGCACGTCGATCGCCTGATTCGCGACCTGCGCCCCGATGCGGTGCTCATCGAGGGCCCGCGCGATGCCACTCACCTGATCCCGCTCTTGACTCATGAAAAGACCAGAATGCCGGTGGCGATCTACACGACCTACGTCCAGCGGCAGGCTGATAACGACAGGCCGCCCGGGGAGCCCCGCCGGCTCGAGCCACTCCGGCATGCGGCTTACTATCCCCTCTGCGATTATTCGCCCGAGCTCGCCGCGATCCGGGCTGCTCTGGCGATCCAGGCCAGCACCCGGTTCATCGACCTGACATTTCCGGAGATGATGGAAAGCGGACGTCTGCTCGAAGAAGGGCGGGCACAGAGCCTGCTCGAGGAGCGGCACCTGGCACACAGCGAGGTTCTCCTGGAAACCTGTCGCCGCGTGGGAGCCCGCGATCCGGACGACCTGTGGGACCAGCTTTACGAGCTCGATCATGACCGCCGCGATCCGGCCCCTTTTTTCCAGGGTGTGCTGGGATACTGTGCGCTGGCCCGCCGCGACTACAGTCCGGCGATGCTCCAGCTCGATGGTTGTGCCGCCCGCGAGGCGGCCATGGCTGCGGCCGTGGCCGAAGAGCCCGGACGCGTCGTAGTCGTCACCGGCGGGTTTCACACGGTGGCCTTGCCCGCGATTTCTCCCGCCATGCCCGCGCCCATCAAGGTCGACCCGAAGGACGCGCTGGTGAGCCTGATGCGCTATGGCTTCGAGCAGCTCGACCGCTTGAACGGTTACGCCAGCGGCATGCCCGCGCCCGAGTTCTACCAGAGAACCTGGGACGAGAAGCCGGTCGCCGGTCTGCTGGTCGAGCTGGCACGCGAGGCGCGACGGCGGAACATCGCGGTCTCGGTCGCCGACGAGATCGCGGCTCTCGAGCAGGTGCGCAGGCTGGCAGGCCTGCGCGGGCACTGTCGGCCATCACGCGAAGATCTGCTGGACGGCATCCGCTCGGTTTACATCAAGGGCTCCGAGGACATGGAGGGTCTGCCGATCCTCGCCCTGGCGCGGAAGCTGCTGGCCGGCGATCGGGTGGGAAATGTTCCGCCCGAGGCTGGCGTTCCTCCGCTGGTGGAAGACTTCCGGCGGACCGCTTTGGTGCTCAAAATCGAGCTCGATCGGATCGATGCCCGCGAGGTTTCGCTGGATCTTTATCGCAACGCCCGCGCCCGGCAGCTCAGCCGGTTCTTTCACCGCTTGCGGTTCCTGACCGTCCCGTTCGCCGAATGGGTGGCCGGGCCCGATTATGTGACCGGGCAGAGGCTTGATCGCATCAAGGAAGTGTGGAAGTGCCGCTGGAGTCCCGCAACCGAATCGACGCTCATCGAGCGATCGCTGTATGGATCGACGCTCGAGGAGGCCGCGGCCGGACTCTTGCTCGAGCAGTTCGCAGTGGCTGAAGCCGCGGGGCAAGGCCGACGCGCCGACGGCGCGGCGCGGCTGCTTCTGGAATCCTGCCGGATGGGCCTGCATCGTCACACCGCCGATCTGCTCGTGCGCACCGCTCGGCTCGTGGCCGAGGACGGTTCCTTCGTCTCTCTGGTCCGGGCCATCGAGCAGATCCTGGTGCTGCACGTCTCGCGCGAGCCGCTGGAAGCGCATCATCTGGTCGGCATCGTCGATCTGGCCGGGACGGCGTACGCCCGAGCCTGTTACCTTCTTCCCGGCCTGGCAGGGACCCCGGAGTCCGACGAGCATGACGTGCTGGACGCCCTGAACGCCTTGCAGCAAGCGGCGCTGACTCTGGGCGACGACCTTGATCGTCGGGCGCTGAGGCATGACCGGCTTCGAGAGCTGATGGCCACGCCAGGGTGCGCGGCCGTGATACGCGGCGCCGCCGCGGGCCTGATGTTCGGTGACGGCGAGCTCGATCCCCAACCGCTGGTGGATTGTTTCCGTGGCCACCTGGTGAGCGCGCGAGACGGCAAGCACGAAGGGCCGTCGTTTCTCCGCGGCCTCTTGAACACGGCGCGGAGCGTGCTCTGGCTGGTTCCCGAAGTCGTCGCGAGTCTCCACGAGGTCTTCCGAGAGTGGGAGGAGGACGTTTTCGTTGCTGTTCTGCCCGAGTTTCGGCTGGCCTTTGCCGATCTCACTCCCCGCGAGTGCGATCATGTGGCTCAGTGCGTTGCGGCAACAGCGGGCGAACCCGGCGCTGCCGCCCTGCTGGCGGCCGTCGAACTCGAGAACTTCACCGAACAGGATCTGTTGCGGGGTCTGGCCGTCAATCGGCAAGTTCTCGAGATTCTCCGCCAGGACAGCCTGGAGGACGACCATGACTGACGAGCTGGACCGCCTGGCCGTGCTGCGGTGGCGAATGGTGCTTGGCAGGTTTTCCGAGCGGACCCTCGGCGCGGCCGGCGGCTCGGATGCCTCGATGCCGGGGAAGGGCCCAGGTGGCTCCGGTGCTCCAGGACAAGGTGTTGGGCCGGGCGGCTCGAACCGCTATGGTCGCATGGACCGCGCACTCGATTACTTGTATGGTCGCGAGTACGGCAAGCGCGGCGTTCGTGACCGCCAGGGTAAGGATCGAACCGGCACGCCGGGCGACAGCGTACTGGCGATTCCCGACTGGCTCAAGGACGTCCGCGAGCTCTTCCCCCGCGAGACCGTCGAGGTGCTGGAACGCCACGCGCTTGAGCGCTACGGTATGACCGAACTGGTCACCGACGCGGACGTGCTTGGCAAGATGGAGCCCAATTACGAGCTGCTCAAGGCCGTGCTTTCGTTCCGCCACCTGATGGCCCCCAAGGTTCTGGAAGTCGCCCGCAAACTCGTCCGGCAAGTGGTCGAAGATCTCAGGAAGCGATTCGCGCGCGAGGTGCGGCAGGTCCTGTGGGGACGGATCAACAGGCAACGGCGCAGTCCCCTGAAGGTCGCCCGCAACCTCGACTGGCATCGCACGATCCGCTCCAATCTCAAGCACTACGACCGTGACCGCAAGCGGCTGATCCTCCAGTCGCTGTCGTTCTTCTCGCGGATCGAGCATCATCTTCCCTGGCACATCATCATGGCCGTCGACTGCAGCGGGTCGATGATGGACTCGGTGATCCACAGCGCGGTGATGGCGGGAATTTTCAAGAGCCTGCCCGCCGTCCGGGTCAGCCTGATCGCCTTCGACACGGCGGTCGTGGACTTGACCGAGCAGGCCGACGATCCCACCGAGGTGCTCATGAGCGTGCAGCTCGGCGGCGGGACCAATATCGCCGGCGCGGTTGGCTACTGCGAGACGCTTGTGCAATCTCCCACGCGGACCATTGTGGTGCTTGTGACCGATTTCTTCGAGGGTGGACCGCCCGGGTTATTGCCCGCGTCGATCAAGCGGCTACGCGAGGCCGGAGTGCGTGTGCTGGGCCTGGCCGCGCTCGACGCCGAGGCCAACCCCACGTACGACCACCAGATGGCCGAGCGGTGCGTCGCCGCCGGCGCCGAGGTTGCGGCGTTGACTCCCCGGAGACTGGCCGAATGGATGACCCGGGTTCTCTCCTGACGCGACTGCGCGGGGTGCTTGCCGCGTTCGATGACGACGCCCTGGCAGGACTGGCCAACAAGGGTTTGGTGCGGCGGTGCGCAAGGATCTGGAAACGGTCCGACCGAAGATGCTTGAACCGGGTGAAGCGACGGAACGGCTGCGGGTAGAGGTCGCGGACGCCGTGGCCGAGCTTGCCTTGCCCCCGGCGCAATCCCGTTGTAACTGCCCTTCCAGCGGCATCTGCCGGCACATCCTCGCGGCCTTGATCTTCGTCAAGGAGAGCGCGCCGGAGACCGAACCCGCCGCCGGGGACGATGCCGTCGAGATCGAGCCCATTGCCTCCCCGATCGCGGCCAGTCCCGTCGAAGAGGTTCTCTCGCTAGGGGACGAGGCGCTCGGCAAGTGGGCGGGCAAGGCGCTGATCACCCGCGTGAAGAAGGCCATTGCTCAGGGCTTGCCCGTCGAATTCGATGAAGGAGATCGGGTAGTCGCTCGCCTGCCGACGCGGAATATCCACTGCCGATGGATGCCCGGTTGCGGGCTGGAAGGCATGATCTGCTCGTGCCATGAACCGCGGGTCTGCGAACATCGAGTCGCGGTGGTTCTGGCGTTTCAGGTGGCAAAGGGCACGCGTGTACTGGACGACTGCGGCAGCCTTTCCCTCGTCGAGGCAGCCGAAGCTCCGCGATCGCGCGAGGATGTGCTGGCCTCGGTGGGCGCAGTTGTTGCCGAGATGGTGGCGCTCGGGTTGTCGCGGCTGTCGCGTGCCTCGGCCGAACGCTTGCGCACGCTCGCTGTCTCCGCTCACGGAGTCGACTTGCCCAGGCTCGAGCGACTGCTGACGGGTCTGGCCGCAGAGGTCGAGCTGGCACTGGGTCGCGATGCCCAGGCGGATTCGGCGAGCTTGCTCGCGCAGGCGGCGCGGGTCGAGGCTCTACGGCGCGGGCTGGCCCGTCGCGTGTCGCCGCACCTGGTCGGCCAGCACAAGACGACCTACGAGCAGGTCGGTTCCATCGAGCTCGTGGGAGCGGGCGCGTGCGCCTGGCACTCGCCGAGTGAGTTTGCCGGGCTGACTATTTACTTCTGGGACCGCTCGGCTTCCAACTGGGCGAGCTGGACCGACGCACGCCCGCTCACCACGGGCGGATTCAACCCTGTCTTGCGGTTCCGTGCCGACGGGCCGTGGACGGACTTGGTCTCGCCCGAATCGGGAGCGCGAAGCAGCCTACGCCTCGTCGGCGCCTGGCGAAACCGCCAGGGTCGGGTGTCCGGCCGCCCTTCCACACGGGCGATCCCGATCGGTCCAGCCGAGGTCGCGAGCATCCCGGCGCGGCTCGAGCGCTGGGATGTGCTCGCCGATCGCGCCCGGCAGCTCTTCGGCGGCGGCTTCCGCGACCGTACCGAGCAGGACGCGATTGTCCTGCTGGCCCCAGCGCGATGGGGCCCATCGCGGTTCGACGAGGTTCATCAAGAATACCGCCGAGTCATCTGGGACGAGGAAGGTCGTCCCCTGTTGCTGGCCATGCGGCATGAAAAGGGAACCGAGGCGGCCGTCGACACATTGATGGCTCACGATGCTTCGGCCACGCGATCGGTGCTGGGCTTGCTGCATCTCGAATCGGATCGACTCAGCGTCGAGCCGATCACCCTGCACACGGACAACGGCCCGATCAACCTGACTCTGGAGGGTGCCTCAAGCCCTGCGACGGGACATCTGGATTCTCCTGGAGCGGACACCGGCGGGCAGGAAGAGGAATTCGGGGACGATGTCGAGATCAAGCCGTCGAACACGAATCTGGGCAGGCTCCTGAGCCTGCTGGCCATGCGGCTGCTGGCAATTGCCGAGGGAGGACTGGCCGCGTATCGGGCGATCCCCGAGCTGCGCGCGCTGGGATTGAGGACCGAGGCTCTGGGCCTGGGATGTTGCGGCACGGCCATCGCGCGCGTGATCGCAGGGCTGGAAGCGCAAAGGAAAGGTGAGCTGAGCGATCCGACCCCGGCCGCTCGCGACCTTCTGGCCGCCTACCATGTCGTCCGCCTGGCGCTGGTGCAGGAGACGATCGCCGTGGCGACAGCCGGACTCGTGGCAACGCCTCATTCTGCTCCGGCGACCTCGCCCGCTTGACCGGCGATCCTGGCAAGGTCGCCCATCACCTCCGAGAAGACGACGGCGGGAACCTCGCCGAAGGCGATCAACCGCGGGTCGGCCTCGTCGCTTGGCGTGTCGTAGACGTAGCTGCCGATATTCACCGTTCCGGCATGAACGAAGCAGAGATTCTGAAGTGTGATGCTGTCACTGATCCCGATTCCCACGAACATGCCCTCGAGGCCAAGGAACGCTTCGATCCCCGCGCCGGAAAGACCTTGCGGTAGGCGTCCACACCACCGGCGTCGGCCACCGAGCCCCGCGTCCAGCCCAGCTTCTCGGCGCGGCTGCGAAAGGTCATCGCATTCAGACTGGTCCCGTTGTATGTGCCACAAATCCTTTGCCCGTGCTGGTCGTCTTTCACGGCAATCACAGGGCGTTCGAGCTGGGGGAACGGCGGAATGATCTCGTAGTCGGCCAGGTGAGTCTGCCAGGCCGCCCGCGCGGCCTCGTCGAGCTCGAGCGGATGGACGATCCCTATCCATGCGACGCCTTCAAGAGCGAAGACCTCATCGGCGGGCGTGCTCAAGCTCCGGTCCTCGAGTGCGCGGAAGGTTCCGCTGAGCTTGTGTTCTTGCTCATAGGCTCCCCAGACCAGCCGGGTGGCGAACGGGAAGAGCAGGGGGTGGTCCAGGAAGAGCGCGCGCAGCGGTCCACGGGCCAGCGGTGCTGCCGGACCATGAGGTTCTCGATGTGCGCCTTCTGGCCCTTGCTCACGTCCTTGAGGATGGCTGTCTCGTTCTTGAGCTGGTCCAGAACCTCCTTGGCGGCGGACCTGGGCAGTGAGGAAACAGCCTTGTTCTTCTCGATGTCGTGGTAGCTGAGCTTCCAGTCGGGGCTCACAGCCACCTGGAATCGCTTGCCGCCAGCCTCGACGTTCCTCGGCTTCCCGGGCTCGAAGCCGAGCCAGGGGACGACGAGGTCGCCCAGCTCGTCAACCGTCAGGCCCCTGCGCTCGGCGGCATCGGCGAATGCCTCAACGGCGGCGGCCCCGATGTTCTTGTTCTTGATGCGATAGCGCAGTGACAGAGCATCGACCGTGGTGAGAGCGACGTCGGTGCCGAGCAGGGCGAGTGCCTGGACGCCGAACTCGGCCATCTTGCCCCGCGCCGAGTCTGCCCAGTGCTGGATCAAGGAATTCAGGGTCGGCACCACCCGGTCGTCGCCCAGCAGGCCCGACACGGCAAGGACCCAGCGGTCGGCGGCATCGGCCTTCGTGGCCGCGAATTGCTTGAGGATCTCAACGGCGAAGTCTCCGCTCGAGGCGCGGTCAATCAGAGTGTAAACCGGGCGGGCTTCCACGTCGGGCCGCATCTCCTTCGCTCGTGACTGGCGGTAGAGGAGGAACCGGGTCGTCTCGGGACCCAGGGGAGTTCCGTCAGTGTACCGCAGAGGAGGCAAGCGCGGTTCGTCGAGCCACGCTGCGGCGGGCTGCTCGATTCTCTTGGCCGAGCGGGCCACGCGGTCGGCGACCTCGGCTTGCGTGACCTCACTGCCGCTGGCGGCGCGAGCCGCGTCGAGCGCCAGCAGCATGGCGTCGCGGACCTCGTCGTCGGGTTCCTCGTCGATTCGCGACTCAAAGGCGCTCAGGGCGGCCGGTGAGCCAAGGGTCGTGAGCAGCTTCACCGCCCAGGCACGACGGTCGGCGTTCTTGTGTTTGAGGAGGGGGATGGCTCGTGGGACGATCGCGTCGCCGGCCCGACCCAGGGCGTGCGCGGAGGCATCGCGAACGCGCTTGGACTTGTGTTGGGAAAGGGGCCAGAGCTTCTCGACAAGCTGGTTGGACTGCCGCTTCGCCGCCACGTTGATCCATTCGACGAGCGACTTGAAGGGTTGGTACTCGTCTTCGGCCTTCAGCGATTCGTCAATACCGGATTCCAGACCGTGCTCGATCGCTTCGCTCAGGCTGCCGTCATTCAGGCTGATGAGGTGTGTGATTGCGGCTCGGCGGAGATTCGGGTCTCCGTTTCCGGCGGCAACGAGCATGACGGGTATCGCCGATTTTACCGGCAATTTTTTGGCGGCGTTCAGCATCATTGCCAACTCGTAGGGCGGAGCACCCGGACGCTCGAGATAGCGGCAGAGATCGTCCTGCACCTCGGTGCCATAGATCGACGCCATCCACGCGCAGATCTGGCCGCCGTTCACACACTCGTGCTTCGCACCATGGAGAAGCTCGCGGCAGAGTCTCAGGGCCTCGGCCTTGTACGATTCCAGATTGTGAGCCACGAGTGATTTCGCGACAAGGAACCTGGTCCATTCGTCGGGAAGGGACCTCCAGCTTGCGGCGATCGCCGGTTCGAATCGCCGGCCTCCTTTTCGGAGCATCAGCTCGCTCATCTCGTGGTTCAGTCGACCGGGCTCGAGGATCAGCGGAGCAATCGCGTCGAGCCGCTCGGGAGCATGGGTGAACAGGAACTCGACAAGTCCGAGGAATGGGGCTTTCCCGAGATAAGTTCGATCCGGCGAAGTCCGCGCGGACATGACCATCTGCACGAACTGCTGGCCGGTGAGTGCCAGCACGTAGCGAGCGGCAGAGTTGGGCTGGCCTCTGTTCTGAAATTCGTCAAGATAGGCGAGTAGCGTGGGGGTGATCTCGTCGTCGGGCAAGGCCAGGCGTTGCAGCTCGCTGCGCAACACCGCGAGATAATCCTGGGCTGGAGACTCGACCGCCATGGCCTTCGAGAACCAGAAAAGCAGATTGGGATAATCGTGCTTCGCGGCCAGCACGTGCAGGATCCGACGGTCTTCGTCTTCGAGCCTGGGAGGCAGGCTCAGCTCCTGGCGCAGAATAGAATAGCCAGTACCCGCGAACCGTCGACTTCTGGATCGTGGCGAGGTCTTGCGGATCGGCCGATTCGACGTAGCGCAACGCCATGTCCAGACCATCGGGTCCCTGGGACTTGAGGATCCAGGGGTCTATTCGATCTCGGATCTTCCCCATGTTGCATCCTCCCTCCTGCTCGAGCCGATCATTCACCGCCTTCTTCATCGTCAGCGACTGGTTCCAGGACTCCGCCGCCCAGGCTCACCATGTCAGCATGGCACTCACTCAGGAGCACAGGAGGTATCTCTCCGAACGACATTGGGAGCATGTCCCATGCGGAAATCTTGTCGGTCCCCGCGGAGCGGAACAGCAGGGCCAGGCGGGTCGCGTGCTCATCACGATCGAAATCGGCGATTCTGATCTCCGCGTGCAGGTTGGCCGCGGGAAAGTGCTTGATGAACTGATCGCCGCCGTCCTGGAGCCGGAACGCCGCGGGGTCGTAGCCCAGGCCCCGGGCACGGCGAGTGAGTGGGGCAGTGGGCTGCGGTTGGGCAAGAGGCAGTGGCCACTCGGTGACGGATCGGGATTCTTTGGGCAACCTGAAGACGGGCCGGGAGAACTGGGGAAGCAGCGGATCAATCTCGAAATCGGCAATGTGGACCGCCCACCGAGCACCCGTCTTGTAGGGGAGCGTGAGTCGATGAGCAATCTCCAGAGTCGCGTTATCGGCGGGCCGCACCTCATTGTCATCGAGATCCGTCAACGTCCCGTCCTCGAGCGGACGGAATGTCGATACGGGTTCGGATTCCTCCTTGAGCGTCCACACCACGCGCCGGCAGAGCCGGCCCGCGACCGGGTGGCCCAGTAGTGAATGCTTCCAGGCAGCAAACTTCCAGGATCGTTGGGTACACATCGCCTCGTAGAGCCGCTCGACGACGCGTTTGCGCCACGGCTTTGAGCTCCTTCTTCACCTCGCTGAGCCGCTTCTTCGCGGCCGCGGCAAGCTCGGCGTTGTCGTTCTTGCCCGGCGTGGGCAGAGCCTTGATCTCGGTTCCGTACTCGTCTTCGAGGAGCAGCTCGGCATCGTCATCGAGCCGGGCGATGAACTTTCGCCGGCCGAAGTCAAGGACGAGCTTCCCCTCGGTGTCGAAGCCGGCGTCGGGGAGCGACTGTTCGGCCAGATCGGCGAGCGTCGTCTTCTTTCGTTCGGCAAGCTTGCGTGCCTGGGATTCCGCCTCCTGGCGAATGCTCGCGGTGCGGAATCGCTTCGCCACATCAAGCAGGAAGGCGACGGCCTCGGGATGGTCGATCCAGGCGAGCACCTGGATGAGAGCCCGACACTGGGCGGCCCGGTAGCCGTACCACTGGTTCACGTACGAGCGGATCCGGTCCACCACGTCGGTCGGCCCGCAGGCCGCGACCAGGGCGAGGATTCCCTTGTCCTCGGCCCGGACCGACATTGGCCGGTTTTTCTCGAATTCAACCGCCTGGGCCATCTGGGGGTTCTTTTGAACGATTTCTTCAACGGTCGTGGCACCCGTCCAGAGAAGGAAGGTTTTCAGTCGCCGCAACACCTCCTCGGCGGTCGGCGGCCGCAGATCCTCGGCCAGCCAGGCTTCGAGGACAAACTTGCCAAGCCGCCGAGCGTCATCCTCGCGAATCAGCTTCACCTGATTGCGCAACAGTACTGTCGGTTCGGCCCTCTTGCTCTTCCAGGCCGAGACGACCAGCCACCTGAGGATGTCGTTCTCGACCGGGGTGTCGTCTGCGACCCATCGAGCCCCCGGCAGGCGATCGTATGGGAACCACGCATGCTTAACCGGAATCCCTTTCTTGAGCCCGAGGGCAGCCTCGCGGCGCAGACTTTCCCGCGAGCCCTGCTGACGTCCGGATCGTCGACCATTCCCCGGTTTCTCACCACCGAGCGATTCAAGGGCCGCGGCGAGCGCCGCTTTCGCTTGGGCTGCTTTCTCGGACTCAAGCGCCTTGCGAATCGCCTCGGCCGCCCCCTCAGGCTTGATCCTGGCAAGCCACTCGGCCGAAGCCTTCCTGGCCTGCGAGTCGCGGCTTGCGAGAGCCTCACAGACGCGCTTCGAGCAATCGGGTAGCTTTTCCAGTATTCGCTGAGCCAGCGGAGGATAAACTTTCGACGTACCCAGGGCGAGTTCCCACAGGCGAGAAAGGAACCGCGGAGGCGGTTCGGGAAAGGTCGCCAGCAGGCTCAGGGCGGCGGCCCGTCGGTCGCCTCCTCCGAGGTACAACCTGAGCATGCCAGTCGAGGAGGCCGTCGAATCGAGAACGTGAGCCAGCCAGTCCAGGCGTTCAGCGAAGTAGGGCCAGGTTGCCTGGTCTTCCCACACGAACCGCGGCGTCCAGGTGTCGCCGAGCCTGGCCCAGGCGATGAGGTCGTCGTCGAGCGCCGACGCTCGAAAAGCGGCCGCGAGCTCGCGCAGTCCCATCCGCGGCTGGTGAGTGCCGCGATACGCACCAAACAGGCGGTCGAGCGTCTCCGCGGGAATCCGCGGGTCGAGCTTGTTCTCAATTTGCGCATTGGGCATGACCTGGAGCAGCCCGGAAAGCCGGAGTAAACGGACGACATGGAGCGGCGTAAGTTCAGGCCGCTGAAACAGGACCTTCACCCCCTCGATGTCGGAGTTGTCCCGGGACAGGATTGGTCGTGGGTCGCCCGTCCAGGGCGTCGGCTGAGTCAGCCAGGTGAAGCCGTATTCCAGATCAGCGGGGGCCACTTGCTTGGCCCATGTGGCAATCGCCCCACGCGCGGCCTCGGCCAGTGCGACGCCCGAGAAGACATCAAATTCGCTGACGTGCGGCGGCGTTGCTTGCTTCTGGACGGCCTCGCTCATCAGCTCCGCCAGCAGTTGCCGGACGGCGGAGGATTGCTCGATCTCTGCCCGCTGCTTGAGAAACGCCTTACCCTCGGCGATGTCAAGACGGGCAATCAGTCTAAGGGCGTGGCTTCGTTCCGCGGGCTTGCCGCTCTCGGCGATCACCCGAAGCACATCCAAAGCGGCAGTGCCCGACCGTAAGATGAACGGGGTTGCCGCGTCGCGGAGGGTTTTCGCCGGCCCCGTCGCCAGCCGGGCCACGTCATCGAGGAACGGGACGACCGGAACGGCCAATCGCTCGATTGCCTCCAGCGCCAGGGCTCGCTTGCGGCCGGTGCTGTCGCGAAGTGCCGCTGTGACCAGCGCTGGACGCTTGGCCATCTGCTCGCCGAACCCCTTGAGTCCACCGAGGAGCGAGGTCACCTGCATTGAATCAAAGTCAAAACGATCCGCGGGGAATGTTTTGGAGTAGATGATCTCGGGGGAATACCCATCGGACTCAATCATCCGCTCGATGATCTCTGCTGAGAGCCGATTCTTGTAGACCGGATAAATGGCGGGCTTGGACAGGGCAATCACACCTAGACGCACCAGCAATTCGAGCCACGGCGGCGGCGACAGCGATCGCAGAGCGGAATTGGCTTGATGGAAAACCGTGGCTTGACCCACGGTGTAAGTCATGGAGCCACCAGGCCCAATCGCCGCGGACATGACTTTGGCAAACCGCACCAGGACCGGAACCGGAACGTCCGCCGGATGTTCAAGCAGTGCGTCCCAGGCGGGCGAAAGAGTCTTGCGGGCGGAGGAAGGCAGGCCCCCGTAAGAAAGATCGATCCCGAGCAGGGAAGCGGCGTCGGGCGTATACGTCAGTGCCAAAAGAATACCCTCATCATGACCTTCGATCACGTAGCGGACAAGCCGATCCGTCAAGCCCGCGTGGGCAGTCTCGAGCGGAGAAAAACCGTCGACAACCGCCGCCTGATCGGAGGCAGAGAGTGAGACCTGATGTGCCGCCATGGTGTGTCGGCCCCTATTGTGACAAGTCAGGACTTCCGGCAAAATGCGTGGAAACCGAGCCCCGCGGAAGCCTGGCTATCCCGTCTCTCAACTCAAGTGGGCAAGCGTCTTCGCAGGCTGTCGCCGACGTTCCTGGTCCAGTCTTCCGGCGGCACGCTGTAAGGTCGGAACTTCTCGAGCCGGTTTTGCTCCTCGCTGGCGAAGAGGGCGCGGTTAAGTCCAAGCTTGCTGGCCGCGGGCGAATCGAGCAGGCCGCCGGAATCGGTCGGGCTCATCTGGAAGAGCACGCGCATCTCGAACTCGCGCAACTGCTGGTGGATGAAGTAGCGGTTCAGGTTGTTCAGCGTGTCGCACCAGGTGATCAGGTGGACTCCAAAGCCGGGGCCCTCGCGGAGGATCATGTCGAGCTGGTCGGGCGGCGTGAGCTCATCCTCCTTGCGGCCGAAGCCGAAATCGTCCTCGCGGCGGCGGAGATCGCGGAACCGGGCCAGATCGTGGATGAACAGGAAAAGCTCGGGAGCCTCGCCGGAGTCGGGCTGCTGGCGAAGTGCCAGCTCGCCGGCCACGGCCGCCAGAGTCGGCGCGGCGTCACGCCAGCCGCCGACCTTGATCCCATGGGGCAAAGTTGAAAGCGTTCGGGCGAGCGCTCCCGCCTGCTCGGAATCCTCGGGGGTACCGTCGAGCACGAAGAACCTCGCACCGGCGCGGCCGCCCTCCGGCGCGGCCGGCGGATACTGGGCGGCCAGGCTGACGATCGCGGCGGCGGTGACGCCCAGGGCCGCCTCGTCGTTCTGGCCGACGACCAGCAGGTGGTTGCCCCCCTGGCGGCGGAAGAGCGCGGAGGTCGGCTCCTTGATCGCCACCGGGTCGCCCAGCCAGGCCTGGGCCGAACGCATTGACTCGGGCCAGGCTGGCATCTCGAGCTGCTGGCGGAGCAGGGGGTTGGCGCCAGGTCGGCCGCGGCGTCGCCCTCGAAGACGATCGGTGTGCGGGTCACGGCGACGCCGCGTTCATCGGCCATGGCACGCATCTGCTTCAGATAGTCTTCCCGCCGCTCGTCGGAGAGCCAGACGACCTGGAAGAAATGGTTCCCCTCAGGGGCGCCGTTGGCGTCGTTGTAGATGGCCTCGCCCGGCCGGGAGAGCCACTTGGCGGCCAGGTTGTTCTCGGCCAGGATCAAGAGGGAGTCGACTTCGCTGCATTGCAGGGCAATCCGCACCGCCATCTGCCCCAGTGTGCTGCGCGCAGGGTAAACGCTCCGCCCAGCGACTGCGATCCCAGGTGAACGTGAACGCCAAAGGCCCGACCCTGGCGGACCAGGCGGTCGAGCAAGAGCGCGGCCTCCTGCGCGACCTTGTCTTCCTCGACAAAAAACTCCTGGAATTCGTCGACCAGCAGCAAGATCCGGGGCAGGGGCTGCGTGCCCGGCGCGTTGCGATAGCCGGCCAGGTCTTGCACACCGGCATCGCGGAACCGATCGGCCCGCAGCCGCATCTCCTGATCCAGCCGCTGGAGCACGCTGATACCGAATTCGCGCTCGCTCTCGATCGCCACCACGCTGGCGTGAGGTAGCGCGAAGGTGGCGTAGACCTTGAACTCCACGCCCTTCTTGAAGTCGATCAGGTAGAGATCGATCTCGTCGGGACTGTAGCAGAGCGCCAGGTTGGTGATCAGAGCGTGCATCAAGGTCGACTTGCCCGACCCGGTACGGCCGGCGATCAGCACGTGCTGCGACGTCCCCTGGCCGAGCGTTAAGTTCTGGCGCTTGGTGGCCCCGGCCTTGCCCAGGGGAATATCGATCCCGGAGCGGCTGTCCCGTGTCCACCACGAATCTCGTGGCGGGGCGATGAACTCGAAGGGAACCTCGACGCGCTTGGCCTGGCGAGCCGCCGCGCCGATCCGGTGGATCTCGCGGGTGGCAAATTCCGCGGGCGGCGGCGGGTCCAGGCTGAGCGGAAACGCCGACAGATCCGGGTCGTCCCAGTCCAGCCTGCCGTCCTTCCAGGTCAAATGGGCACAGTGCGGACGGACGTCGTTCAGGCCGAATCCCGAAGGCATCGTCTTGGAGGTATCAACCGCCACGATTGTTATTACCCCGCAGGGCACGCCGCCGGCGGCAATCGCCGCGAGCCGGCCCGCGGCTTTCTCGTCGATCTTGGTGGGAAAGTCGGCGACGACCAGCACCCGATAAGGCTCGGCGACCTCGCCGGCTACTGCGTTGTAGGCCTCGATCGATGGGTACTCGTTGCGCAGGTATTTCTGCGTCACGGTCTCCATGTGGGCTTCGAGCTCGGCGAGCCGCTCTTCGATCTGCCTGGCATCGGTCCAGATCTGGTTCGTGACCAGCGCCGGATCGTAATCGGCCAGGTGCATGAACGCACCGAAGTTGCGGCCGATGCCGATCGGATCGATGATCGTGAACCGGACCATCCCCGGCGGCAGGCTGGTCAGCAGCCGGAACATCGACGCCTGGAGCACCTCGATCGCCGCGTTACGGCTCTCGTTCGGGGTCTCGATCAGCAGGTTGGCCGCACCGGGAAACGGCCGTAGAGCGGGAAGCTCGAATTTGCGCGCGATGCCGTCCATGAGCCGGGGCTCGGACGAGATTCCGCCGGGTAACGCGGCCAGATCGACCGCGGCAGTGCCCATCCGGATGACTGGTGGAACCCTGCGAGGTAGGGGGCGGTCGGGCCAGGAAGAATCATCCCAGGATGGCCCAATCTCGCCCACGGCACGGCTCACAGCGCCCAGCTCGGAGCTGACGCGCGCCATCCCCTCACGCCAGCGGGCCGCGAGGGTGGTCCACCTGGTGTCGTAGCGGGTGCGAACCTGCTCCTTGAGGGTCCTGTAGTTTTCCTCCAGCTTCGCAAAGTTGCGGTCGGATTGGACCTGAATTTCTGCCTTCCGCCGCCGATAGGCTTCGACGGCCTCGCTCATCTCCTTGGCCTGGGTGGTCTGGACGTCGACCATCCGCTGGGCGTAGATCTCGTTGATCCTGCGGATCTGCTCATCGCGCTGGGCTTCCCCGGTCCCGATGGCCCGGACGTGGCTTTCCTTGGCGCTTCATTGCGTCTTCGTGCTGGGCGGTGACCCGCTTGCGTTCGTCGGCGTAGCGGCTATCGGCCTGCGCCTGGCAGTAAGCGGCCAGCCCGTTGGCGTCGGCCAGAGACTGGAAGAGCGGGCCGTGCAGCCGTTGAAGCTGCGTCTTGGAAACCTGGGCCAGCCAGGTTCGCAAGAGTCCGCCGATCGCCAGCCCGGTCACGGCCAGGCCGCCAATGCCGGCGGCCGGGAGCCCCAACGCGATGGCGATCCCCACGCAGATCAAGAACGGCACGAGGAAGGTCCAGGCTTCGCGCGTGCCTTTCATCGATTTGGGGATGATCAGGCCTTCGAGAATCTTGAGGGCCGGTTCCATGTGCGCCAGGCGGTCGAACAGCTCATTGACCGGTTCGGTGAACTTATCGTACGACTCACGCGAGGGAGCGGGCGGCTCGGTAGCGAGCTTGAACTTGCCGTAATCGGCTGCGAGAGCCGCCAGCCGGTCGCGGAAACCTTCCGCGATATTCACGGCCTCGCCGAGCGGCTTGAGCGCATCAGTATGATCGGTGGCCGCCTTGCGGTTCCCCGCCTCGAGCTGCTTGCTGGCGTCGCTTCGGGCACGATTGTATTGATTCTTGGCTGTCTCGCGGAACGTGTCGAACTCGCTGGCGATCCGCCGGCTCGATGCCGCGAAATCAGCCTTGGCCTTGGCTTCCCCCATCATTCCCTTGTCGATGATCGCCCGCCGGCGCTGCTCGTCCTCGGTCCGCGCCTCGCGATCGAGCGTCTGAAACTTCTCGACGAGGCCCTGGCGTGTCTTGGAGTACTCGGTCTCGACTTTCGTTTGATTTGAAGAGCGCGACTGGTTGGCCTCTTCCTCGGCTTCGGCCCGCTCCGCCACCAGGTGCAAGAGCTCGCGCAGGGCGGCGCGCTGACGGCCCTGAAGGTCAAGGCTCGCGGGTTCGCCGGGTGTGGTTTGGGGGCCGTTCGCGGAGTCGGATTCGCTCCCGGCAAGGGTACGCAGCGAGGTCGACGTGCTCACAGTGTCTCACTCCGGTCAGAACAGTCGCGGCGAACCTGGTCGAGGAGCTCGGCCATCTTCTGCATGCCGTTGACCGCCGCGTCCACCGCTGGATCGAGGGGACCGAGATAGCGCTCCTCGAACTTGCGCCGCACGGCATCGCTCCATGTCGCCTCCGTGATCAACCACTGGTCCTTGAGGGCTCGCATGGTCTGCTTCAAGCGGTTCGAGCCCATCAGGACTTTTGCGTTGGGCATGCTTCGTCACCTTAGATTGGATTCAAGCCGACTCGGTCATCTCGTCCTCTGTGGCCGCCTCAATCTCGGTCGCCGCGGCTGCATCTTCGTCGATGACCTGGACGGCGATCGACTCGAACTGGGCCGGCGTCGACCTGGCTGCCGGCGACTCGCTCTGCATCGCCGAAACGCCCGACTCAGGTGCCGGGCTCAATCCCAGGCCCGATGGTGGAGCGACTCGCAAATAGGCCTCCAGAGCGTCGATCATCCGCGTCAACACGGTGACCGCGCGGGGGACGTCCGAGGCGGCGAGATCCTTGATGCGCTGGATGCTGCCGTGGTATTCGAGGACGGCCTGGTGAAACAGAGGTTGCCATTTGCGAACCATGGTGAGCCGCTTTTCGGCGTCTTGCAAACGGGCTTCGGCCCGGCGGAGGATTTCCATCGGTTCACTTAGCGAGGGATGATGATCGGGCGTCTTCTGGAGCTTGCGGCGGAAGACTTCGGCCTTGGCCGCCGTAACCTCCTCGCGCCGCCTTTTGATCTGCTCTTGCCAGTAATAAGGCCGCTCTTGCTGGAGCCATTGTCCGGTCCGTCGCACCTCGGCTTCGACAGCCCCCAGCGCCGAGAGCGTATCCTCTGAGTATAGAGCCAGCGCGGTGCGAAAGTCCTTGAGTGCATCAATCGAATGGACTTCCGCCTGCGAGCTCATGGAGCGAGATTCCCTTGCTCGTGATCTGTCCGGAGACGGCCAGCGCCAGCCGTTTACGCACCATGCGCGAGACTAGCAGACCAGGCACAGCCTGTAAAGGAGCGCGCTACGCGGCTCGCGCCGTCGCAGCGATCACGGAAGTCTTGAGGGCGCCAGCAGGATACGCTAACTTATCTGGTTTGTTGACCCATGTGACGCGGCGGGCCACAAAGTGCAGAAGGTCGATGCAGAAACAGCCACGGCGGTAGATTTCCGTGGCGAATATCAGCGCCGCCACGACGAGCGGCAAGCGGCTCGTGAACGCTGGAGCCGGTTCGAGCAGCACGTGGCCGATGCGCGCCTTGTGGTTTTCTCGGCCGGACTGATGCTGGCCTTCTTCGTCTATCGGATGCACTGGCCCAGCGCGCTGTGGTTGCTGATCCCGCTGGCCCTGTTTATCGGTCTTGTCGTGATCCACGAGCCGCTCCGCAGGCGCAGCGGACGCGCGGGCCGGGCGATGGACTTCTATGCCAAGGGGCTGGCCCGGATGGACGATCGCTGGGCCGGGACGGGAGTTGCGGGGCTCGATTTCCTCGATCTCAACCACCCCTATGCGGCTGATCTTGACCTCTTCGGTGCCGGTTCGCTCTTCGAGCGGCTGTGCACGGCCCGGACCCGTGCCGGCGAGGAAGCCCTGGCCTCGTGGCTGCTGGCGCCGGCCTCACTCGAGAGGCTGGGCGAGCGGCACGAGGCAATCTCCGAGCTGCAGCCGCGTCTCGACTTGCGTGAGGATCTTGAACTACTGGGCTCGGATGTCCGCTCGGGGATCGATCCCGAAGCCCTGGCCCGATGGGGCAAGACTCCGCGAGCATTTCCCGGCAACGGGCTGAGGATCGCGGCTGCGATCCTTGCGTTCCTCGGGGCGATCACGGTCATCGGCTGGGCCTTTCTGGACACCGGCCCCATCCCGCCGCTGGTGGTGCTGGCCGCCGAGATCGGCTTCGCCTACTGGCTGGCCAATCGGGTCCGGCATGTGCTTGCGGCCGTGGACGAGCGAGCCCATGACCTGGTCTTGCTGGGCGACTTGCTCGACCGGCTGGAACGCGAGCCGTTCCGCTCGGCCCTGCTCGGGCGGCTCAGGCCGTCGCTCGAGACGCAAGGTCGGCCCGCGTCTGTCCAAATTCGACGGCTCGCCCGGCTGCTCCATCTGCTCGACGCGCGCAAGAACCAGTTGTTCTTTCCGATCGCGGCCGTACTCCTCTGGAAAACGCAGATTGCCATGGCCATCGATGCCTGGCGCGGCGCCGAGGGGCCCGCGATCGCCGGCTGGCTGAAAGCGATCGGCGAGTTCGAAGCCCTCTGCCTCTGGCGGCGTACGCGGCCGAAAACCTGGCCGACCCGTTTCCGGAGATTGTCACCTCCGGAGCCGCATTTTGAGGCCGAAGGTCTGGGGCATCCGCTGATCGCCGCTGGTGATTGCGTGCGCAACGATCTGAGCCTCGGAGGCGAGGTGCGGGCTCTCGTCGTAAGCGGGTCAAACATGTCCGGCAAGAGCACGCTCCTCCGCGCGGCGGGCGTGGCCGTGGTGATGGCCCTCGCCGGTGCGCCTGTGCGAGCTGTCCGGCTGCGACTTTCTCCTCTCGCGGTCGGGGCGACCCTGCGGGTTCAAGACTCCTTGCAAGCCGGAAAATCAAGGTTCTACGCCGAGATCACGCGCGTCCGCGAACTCGTCGATCTCGCGAACGGACCGCTGCCGCTTTTCTTCCTGTTCGACGAGCTGTTTCACGGCACGAATTCGCACGATCGCCGGATCGGCGCCGAGTCAGTGCTGCGCGGGCTCTTGAAGCGCGGGGCCATCGGGCTGATCACCACCCATGACCTGGCACTTGCCAAGATTGCCGCGGGAATCGGCCCGCAAGCCGTGAACGTCCACTTCGAGGACCACTTCGAGGACGGCCAGATGCGGTTCGATTACAAGATGCGCCCGGGTGTTGTCGAGCACTCCAACGCGCTGGCACTTATGCGGGCAGTGGGGCTGGACGTGTGAATCAGGAGAGGAACCGGACACCTTTTCAGCACACGAAAATGAAGCGCACCGTGGAACCTGAAGGGGAGCATGATGGCCAAACTCTTCGATGCAGCTCAGACGTAAGCGGCGGCCTGACGGACTCTTGGTGATCGGAGGAAGCGGACGCTTCATCGAACGAAGGTCCTCACCGCTCTGCCGAGCCCACCGAGACTTTCCGCCGCCCGCTCGGTCTTTGGCTCACGAAGATGCCGGGCGGAGCAGGTGCCCTTGCGCCTCCGCGTCGCCCGGACACGCTTCGAGGACCAGCTTCCACAGCCGCAACGCCTCGGTGCTGTCCCGCGCTCCTCCGCCAGCGCGGCGAGGTTGCGCAGGGGCAGGTGCCCTAGATGCCTTGATCGACACTGCAAAACCGGTCGGGACGCTTCAAGCTGAAGATCCGCCGGAAGCAGGCTTCGGCCTCGGCGGGCTGGCCAACTGTGCGGTGCAAGATCGCCTTGCGGAAATGCAGCCCGGAGTCGTCGGGGTCGAGCCGCAAGCCCTCGGCGCAGGCGCCCAGGGCCGCGGGCAGGTTGCCGAGCGTCTGGTGGCAGCGGGCGATCAGGGCGAACAGCTTGCGCACGATCGAGTCGCTCGGGGCGGACCCGCGCAGGCTGCCGTGCAGGTAGCCCAGCGAGGTCTGCCAGTCCTGCCGCTCGACGGCAATGAATCCCAGGTTGAAGAGCACGAACGGGTCGCCCGGCCGCTCGGCCAGCTCGGCTTCGAGGATCTTGCGATCGCGCTGGAGCTTGCGCTCCCGCAAGGCCCGGTCGGTGTAGCCGGTGTGCCGGACCGTGATATCCGTCCACTGCACTGGCACTTTGGCCCGCCGCAACGCCGGCAAGATCTGCTCGTGCACCGCATACGACCAGCGCACGTCCTCGCGCACCGGAAAGAGCCGGATATGGTCCACCACCGTCTGCCCGCCATCCCCGTTCGGCGGCGGATCGCACGAGCACCGCACCACGTACGCCGCCAACGAGCCCTCCCCACCTTGCAAAGCGGGGGCTGGGGGGGTCGCTCTCGCATCAACAGGCCCCACAAATGAGCACTCCCCCCCTTGCAAAGGGGGGGCTGGGGGGGTTGGCGTGGCGCCACCGGGCGCCTCTGCTGCGATCTGCATTCCTCCACTGCCTCGCAGCCCCTCCAACAACTCCCGCAACTTATCCCGCTCCGTCGGGTCCACCACATCGTCGGCATCCAGCCAAAACGCATAATCACCGGTCGCCAGCGCCAGCGCCGCGTTGCGGGCCGCGGCGAAGTCATCGACCCAGTCGAAATCAAACACCCGTGCCCCGAACTCCCCGGCAATCTCACGCGTGCGATCTTTCGACCCGGTGTCAACGACCACCATCTCATCGAACAGTCCGGCCCCGGATGACAAGCATTGGGAAATGTTATCTTCTTCGATCGTGAGTTCGGACTGATGCACGTGCGGTTGGAGTCCTGGCTGCCGTTCTCGATTCAGGTTTGCGTCAACGGTCGCGAGTACCTGGCGCGACGGTTGGAGAAGGCCGGGATCAGCTTCGAGAAGCGGGACAATTGCTTCACCCGGATCGACGACGTGAAACGCGCTCAAGAGATGCTCGACGCTTTGGTGAGCCGCAAGTGTGAGCGGTTCTTGAACGCGTTGGCTCGGCGCGTCAACCCGTTGCTTGATGCGGACAGTGGCCTGGAACTGCACGGTTACTACTGGACAATCCGGCAATCGGAGGTTGCGACTGACGTGATGTTCCGGGACGCCTCGGCCCTGGAGGCGATTTACCCGCGACTGGTCACGCACGCGATCGAACAGTTCCGCTGCGAGGACGTGCTGCGGGTTTCTGGGTCGTCGATTGACGTCGGCGAAGACCGAGGAGGTGTCCAGCGAGTTGAGGAAACTCGTTGAGGGAGTGCGCATCAAGCACCACGTCGGTGAGAATTCAATCAAGATGTATGATAAACAAGGAAGCGTACTGCGGATCGAGACGACGATCAACAACCCGCGGCCGTTTCGGGCCTGTCGGGAGATGATCCGCGATGGCCAGCCTCGTTTGGAGTGGTTGCCAATGCGAAAGGGGCTGGCCGACATAGCCCGGCGCGTGGAGATCTGTCGCGCCGCGAATCAGCGTTACCTGGAGGCGCTGGCGGTAGTGGGTGAACCGTCACCCACCAAGGGGGTCCTTGATCCGTTAAGCCGGCAGGTGCGAAAGGAAGGTCGGTCGTACCGCCCGTTGCGGCCGATCGCGCCGGAGGACAACGAACTGTTCGCAGCGGTTATGCGAGGGGAACACCTGCTCGATGGATTTCGCAACCGGGACATCTGCCAGGCAATCGCGCCGGGGATCAAACCCCGATCGATACAGGGCCGCGCGGTCATCAGTCGCATCACGCGCTACCTAGGGCTGTTGCTCGCGCACGGTCTGATTCGGAAGGTTCCAACGACCCAACGATACCGAATCACCACCAAGGGACATCAGGCGATGACCACGGCGCTAAAGATTAGGGAGTTTGACGTTACGCGAATCCCAGCCTGAAAAACTTGTTGAGAAAGCAAGGATCTGCGGGTTTGCAAAGCAGATGGGGAGAATCACACGAAGGAGAATACGGGAAGCCATAGCCTCCCGGTTCGTGAGCAGGAAGAAGACGGCAATCCGCCGCTGCCGCGCCCTGCGCATCAGCTCGAGGCTGGCCGGATGGCTGCCGCTCGGCGCGGGAGGAGGCTGTCGGCATGACCGTCACCCGCACGCCGTTCACAGTGTGGATGAGAAACGTGGATGGCCGGCAACCGGTTCTTTGGGCTCAAGCGGGATCGGGTTGTTCAGGATGGCGCGTAAGGGGCGTGGCAAACTGCGAGGAGCTGGGCCGCCATGGCATGCGCCTCAATTTGCCACAGAATCTCACTCGGAGACGGAAACGGCCCTCATGAGTGTTTCCCAACCGCTTGACGTGCGCCGGGCAGTATTGTGTGATAATCAATGATGAAGCCGGAAATCACGAGCAATCATCGTCTACTCTCACGTCCGGAGTATCGACCATGCGTCCCCCTGATCGCCGCCGTTTTCTGCACGACACTGCCGCGTTCGCCGCGGCGATTGCCGCCCTTCCCGCCGGTTCCGGCCGGGCCAGTAACCACACCGACCCGGAGCCCGCTCCGGCTGACACCAAGGCAGTCAGCGCCAATGAAATTCTAAGAGTCGCCGTGGTCGGCGTGCACGGACGGGGCATGGACCATATCGAGGGCTTCGGCCGGCTCAAGGATGTGCGCATCACCGCGATCTGCGACATCGATCAGAACGTCATCGGCTCGGCGAAGCATGAGATCGAGCAGCTCTACGGCACCTCGCCCCGTTACTATCAGGACATTCGCCGGCTGCTCGAAGACAAGGAAATCGACGCGATCTCGGTGGCCACCACCAACCACTGGCATGCGCTGGCGACGATCTGGGCCTGTCAGGCCGACAAGGACGTTTACGTCGAGAAGCCGGTCAGTCATAACGTGACCGAGGGCCGGCGAACGGTCGAGGTGGCCCGCAAGCAAAACCGGATCGTTCAGGCTGGTACGCAATTGCGCAGCCACAAGGGCATCCAGGACGCCATGGCCTTCATCCACTCCGGCAAGCTCGGCAAGGTCTACATGGCCAAGGGCCTGTGCTACAAGCCCCGAGGTTCGATCGGCCACAAGCCGGATGGCCCCGTCCCGGCCGGCGTTGACTACAACGTCTGGCTTGGCCCAGCGCCCGAGCGGCCGTTCAATCCCAACCGGTTCCACTACAACTGGCACTGGTTCTGGGACTACGGCAATGGCGACCTGGGCAACCAGGGCATTCACCAGATGGACGTGGCGCGGTGGGGCCTGAACAAGCACGAGTTTCCCAAGGCCGTCCTCGCCTCGGGCGGGCGGTTCGGCTATTCCGACGACGGCCAAACTCCGAACACGCTGCACGTCTCCTTCGAGTTTGACGACAGCGAGCTCCAGTTCGAGGTCCGCGGTCTGCCCACCAACGATGAGCTCAAGGTCAAGATCGGTGACCTCTTCTATGGCACCGAGGGCATCCTGGCCATCACCAGCTACACCAACTGGCAAACGTACTTCGGCCCCAACCTCGAAAAAGGCCCCGGCGGCACTGGCGGCGGCGACCACTTCGCCAATTTCGTCAAGGCCGTCAAGTCGCGCGACCACACGCTTCTGAACGGCGATATCGAAGAAGGGCACCTCTCGAGCGCCTATTGCCACCTGGGCAACATTTCTTACCGCCTGGGCCGCAAGCTACAAATCAACCCCGCGAACGAATCATTCATCGCCGATCCCGAAGCCGACTCGATGCTCACCCGCAAGTACCGGCATCCGTTTGTCGTGCCAGCCAAGGTCTGAGCAAGAAGAAGGCTCTTGACCGCCAAACCTCTGAGGGCAGCAAAAACGCGAGGCGGCCGAAGAATCGGCCGTCTCCGCTTTCACTGCCCGGTAGACATTGGCTCAAATCAGTGAACGGGTCACGTCCGGTCCAGGCTCTTGGGCTTGGCTGCGCCCGGGACCACGGGCGGCTGATCGAAGAACGTGTCGCGATCGCGAATGATCGCCTGCGGGATGAGCTGGTCGCTGTGGGTCGAGACGGACGCGTGCTTGCGGATCGCCGTGCCGATGGCCATGACCTCGACCAGACCGCCGCCCAGCTCGTAGATGAACACCTTGATGCCGATCACGCCATCGGCGCGCAGCTCTTCGGCCTCGAGACGAATGTGGTCCAGGCAATTCTCGCGGGCGTCGTACACCAGCCGGGTCACGCTGCTGATCTCGCCACGAGCGAAGGAACGGAAAAAGGCCGTGATGCCGCCGGCAAGCCCCAGCGCGTAAACGCTCGTGCCCAGCACCAACCGTAACGGTGCGTAGCCCATCTGGGTCAAGTTCCAGAGTTCCTCGCCGGTCAGCTCGGACGTATACGGCACCTTGGGCTGGCCCAGAGCCTGGTTGTATGAGCCGGTTCCGACCATCAGCATCTCGCGCACGCCCGGCCCGAACGGCAAGATCCGGGTGATGATGTCGACCACCGCGTTGCAGCCTCGCTCGGCGGCCTCGGCTTCCAGCCGCTCCAGCGCCAGGTGCCTGGTGTGGTTGTACATATCCGAGAATTCTTTGATCTCACCACGGCGCGCGATCATCTTCAGTCCGCCCGTAATCCCCCGGCCAATCCCCAGCGCATAGGCGACATTCCCCATCACAAAATGACGCGGTTCGTATCCCGAGTCGATCTGGCAGAAAAGGTCTTGCCCGGTACAGGCGGTCGAGAAAAACTGCCCCGTCTTCTTTCCATCCGTGACGGCGGAACCGATCGCCATGAACTCCATCAGGTTGCCGATTTGCCTCAGCTCGGACGACACCCCGGTCAGGCCCTGAGAGCCTTCATCCTTCGCTTCCTGTTCGAGCCGGTTGATCGCAGCATGGCGGCCGTCGACGATGAGTTGCGTCACGCTCCGGATCTCGCCGCCCGAAAGCGTTTTGAGCCCGCTGGTGATGCCCCGGATCAGTCCCAGCGAGTGTACGCTGTTACCGACAACGATGTTTCCCGGTCCATAGCCGAGCTGTGCCAGACAGTAAATCTCATTGCCCGAAAGCCCCGTCATCAACATGGTCGTCAACCCCGTTACATGGGAGATACGATCTGAACAACCGGGTGGTCGTCCGCGGAACTTGGCCTTTGTCGCAGGCGAAAATTGTAGCGGAGACCGAGTCGCCTCAGTAGGTATTCGTCCGGGGCGGCGGGAAATTTTGCCGATCGATCCCTGGAGGCCGCCTACCCGAGCTGGCTGGACGCTGCGCCGCTCGGATGCCACAAGTCGAGCTAAGCTTGATATTTCATTTGTGATATCGTGATGTGTAGAGGCAAGCGCAAAATCACTTTTCACATGTTAATATCGTTCAGATTCGTGCCGTCGAAACGCGGACATCCGGCCATTCCATGTCGACATCTCGCGCTTAGCACGGTAAGGTGATAACACCTTGTTGAGCAGTTGTTAAACCATCTGTTGCCCCGGTGAAGTGGCGAGAGCGAGGAGTTACCGATGCTGCCGGGAAAGAGAAGATCGTTGCACTCCACGGATTCCAGCTCATCATGCGCCGACTTACAACGGTCCATGGAACTACTGACGCGTCGCCGGGTCCTCCAGGCCGGAACGCTAGCCGTAACGGGTCTGAGTCTTCCTGCCCTGTTCAACGAGCAAGTGCAGGCTACACCGGTACAGTCCGGCGGCAGGGACTCGAGTTTCGGCCGCGCCTGCGCTTGCATCGTGATCTTTCAGTGGGGCGGGCCCAGCCAGCTTGACACCTGGGATCCCAAGCCGGAAGCGCCCGTCGAGATCCGGGGCAGCTTCGCGTCGATCGCGACACGCGTGCCCGGCGTCCGGATCAGCGAGCACTTCCCCCTGCTGGCGGCCCGCACCGATCGGCTGGCGATCATCCGTTCCATGACTCACGACGACGCGGCGCATCTTTCGAGCGCACATCGCGCGCTGACCGGGCATCTGGCACCGACCCCGCATTCCGACGCGGCCGGTCCATCGCCCAACGACTCGCCGCACCTGGGCGCGCTCGTCGACAGGCTCTTGCCACGAAGCGGGCAGGGGGCATTGCCCGCGTGCGTCACCATGCCCTGGACCGTCGCGCACCCGGCCGCACCGGGAGGACGCGCTCCCGGTCAGAATGCGGGCTGGCTGGGCAAGGCCCACGATCCGTTTCGTATCGAAGGCGACCCCAATACTCCGGGATTTCGCGTTGCGGGCTTGACCCTGCCCGACGGCGTGGACCTCGCGCGGTTTGATCGCCGCCGAGAGCTGCTGGCCTTGCAAGCAGACTATCCCGGACCGGCGTCTCCGGCCTGGGACACATTCCAGGCCCGGGCACTCGACGCGCTGGGCTCGGCCAGGGCCCGCGCTGCGTTCGACATCGAGAAAGAGCCTGCCCTCCTCCGCGCCAAGTACGGCCGTCACATCCACGGTCAGTGCCTGCTGCTGGCCCGACGCCTGGTCGAGTTCGGCGTCCCGCTGGTGACCGTCAACTGGCACGACGACGGCCAGAATTTCTGGGACACTCATGGAGATAATTTTCAACACCTCAAGAACCGCTTGATGCCTCCCGCGGACCAGGGCTTCGCCGCGCTACTCGACGATCTGGAGCAACGCGCGCTACTCGATTCGACGCTGGTGGTCTGGATGGGCGAGTTCGGCCGCACTCCACGCACGACCAACGGTGGTACGGGGCGCGAGCACTGGCCGCGATGCTACTCCGCCGTCATGGCGGGCGGAGGCGTTCAGGGGGGCCAAATCCACGGCGCCTCTGACCGCTGGGCCGCATATCCCACTCGCGATCCGGTCAGCCCCGATGACATTGGCGCGACGATTTTGCACGCGATGGGCATCGACCCCACCCGGCAGCTTCACGATGCCCTGGGCCGACCGATTCCCATCAATCTTGGCCAGCCGCTGACGACATTTTTCGGTTGAGGACCGTGCGTGCGACTCAGCGTTCGAGCCGCTCCCCGAGCAGCGGGGCATTGCTTCCAGACCCGGTGGCGATAGATTGGCGGATAGGGTCGGCACGCCGGCTAGACACGCCGAGTCGCCCGATTCCCGTTCCGAAGCTCTCATCCTTCTGGAGAACTGGATCCATGTCACCTGTGCTTTCGCGGCGAGAGATGCTCCGAACCTTTGCGATGTCGACACTCGTTCTGGGTGGCACGCGTACCAGAGCCGACGAGCAACCGAGCCGGAAGTTCACCAAGGACCTGGTCTGCGGCAACATCGGCGTCAGTGCGCGGCTGCCCGAAGCGATCGCGCTGGCGCATGGCCACGGGTTCGAATCGGTTGCGCCCGATATCGGGTATCTCAAGTCGCTTTCCGAGAGTCAGCTTGCCGAGCTCCGCGAGGACCTCAAAGCCAAGAAGCTGGTCTGGGGAGCGGCAGGCCTTTCGGTCAACTTCCGGAGTGGTGACGAGCCCTTTCAAAACGGCCTGAAGGGTCTTGCCGACGAGGCCAAGGCGCTTCAAAACGCAGGCGCATCGCGAGTGGGAACATGGATCACTCCGGGGCATAACACTCTGACGTACCTTGCCAATTTCAAGCAGCACGCCGCCCGACTTGGCGACGTCGGCAAGGTGCTTGGCGATCACGGCGTGCGGCTGGGCCTGGAATACGTTGCTCCCAAAACATCGTGGACCACGATGCGGTATCCGTTCATCCACACGATGGCCGAGATGCGCGAGCTGATCGCCGCGATGAACCAGCCGAACATCGGGCTGGTGCTCGATAGCTGGCACTGGTACACGGCCCACGAAACCGCAGCCGACCTGTTGCGCCTCAAGGGCTCGGACATCATCTGCTGCGACCTCAACGACGCTCCGGCCGGAATCCCGATCGACCAGCAGAAAGATCTGGTTCGCGACCTTCCCTGTGCAACGGGCGTGATCGACCTCAAGTCGTTTCTCACCGCCCTCGTGAAAATCGGCTACGACGGCCCGATCCGGGCAGAGCCGTTCAAAGCCGAGCTGCGGCGGATGTCACCCGACCAGGCCGTCGCGCTGACGTCGAAGGCGATGGATCAGGCGTTTGCTCTTGTGGGATGAGACGCGAATCGATTGTGAGAACCTGTATGACCGACTTCATGAGAACGACACTGACCATCACATTTATGCTGGCCCTGATCGGAATGTCCGACCACGATCAACACGGCGGAAGAGCCCGTCGATCCATGGTGCGATACATGGGTCGCAACCGACGCACTGGGCAGGACGGTTCCCGGCTCGGCCGAGGTCGGCCCACCGCGTCCGGGAAAGTTCGTGGGCATGTTTTACTTCCTGTGGCTCGGGCAGGCAGGCGACCAAGGACCGTTCGACATCTCGAGGATTCTGGCCCGCGATCCAGCGGCGCTGATGAACCCGGCAAGCCCCCTCTGGGGGCCGATGCTCAGCCCGCATCACTGGGGAGAATCGATCTTCGGCTACTATGTCTCGGAAGACGACAGCGTGCTTCGCAAGCACGCCCAGATGCTGGCCAACGCGGGCGTCGATGCGCTTTTCTTCGACGTGACCAACCAGCTCACCTATCCTGCGAGCTGGAAAGCCCTCTGCCGCGTCTTCGACCAGGTTCGCCGCGAGGGAAACCGGGTCCCACAGATTGCCTTCCTGTGCCCTTTCGGCGACCCGCGCAAGGTGGTCCGCGAGCTCTGGAACGACCTCTACGGCCCACGCCTCTATCCCGATCTTTGGTTCCAGTGGGAAGGCAAACCGCTGGTCCTTGCCGACCCGGCGCTTCTGGACAAGGATCAAAGGGAGCTGTTGAACTTCTTCACGTTCCGAAAACCCCAGCCCGATTACTTCGCCGGGCCGACCGGTCCCCGTCAGTGGGGGTGGCTTGAAGTCTATCCGCAGCATGCCTTCTACGCTCGCAAAGGCGTGCCCGAGGAAGTGACGGTCGGCGTGGCGCAGAATGCCGTCGACGAGAAGCTCGGTGTTCTCAGCCACCCGAACTCACAAGGGCGGAGCTTTCACGACCACCACCAGCCTGGTCCCGAAGGTCAGGATCACTCCGGGCGTAACTTCGCCGAGCAATGGCGACGCGCCCTGTTGATCGAACCCGCGTTCGTCTTCGTGACCGGCTGGAACGAGTGGATCGCAGGCAGGTTCGATTCCAGCTTCCCGCTCGCCGGCGCCGGGCCGGTCACCTTCTGCGACGAGTTCAACCTGGAGTACAGCCGGGATATCGAGCCGATGAAGGGCGGCCATGGTGACAGCTACTATTACCAGCTCGTCTCCAGCATTCGCCGTTACAAAGGAGCCCGGGCGGTGCCTGCCCTGGAATCCCGTCCCATCCGGATCGACGGCCGGTTCGACGACTGGGCTGAGGTTGAACCCGTGTTCCGCGACACGATCGGCGATCCTGTCCACCGCGATCACGCGGGCTGGGGCAAGAATCTCCATTACCGCAACACGACTGGCCGCAACGACATCATCGCAGGCAAGGTCAGCATTGATCATGGCCAGGCCTGTTTTTACGTCCGGACTCGCGACACCCTGACGCCGGAGACCGACGCCAACTGGATGCTGCTCTTCCTCGACACCGACAGCAACCCCCGAACCGGCTGGCTGGGTTACGACCTGGTTGTCAACCGCCGCCGCGTGGGTACTGGCAAGACCTCGATCGAGAAGAACGTGGCCGGCCGTTATGAATGGACCCCGCTCGCGGAGCTGCCCTTCGCCCGCGCATCCCATGAACTTGAGCTCGCAGTCCCGCTCTCGGCCCTCGGCCTGTCCCGTCCTCCCGCGTTCCTCCATTTCAAGTGGGCCGACAACATCCAGCAGACCGGCGACTGGTCCGACTTCACCCTCAACGGCGACACCGCTCCCGACGACCGGTTCAACTACCACGCGGTCATCCCAGGTCGCCAATCGGTTCCACAGCAGTGAGGCAGTGAATGGATTTCTCGTGGGGTGGGTCGAGCGACAGCGAGGCCACCGAATGCGCTGGCGTCGCTCGGCCTCTTGCGAAGAAACGACCCCACAGACTTTCTATGGCCTCCTGGCACCGTCGGGCGATTTCACGGGGCTGACGGGCAAGGAATCGCGGGTCTCGACCGGCCTGGGGACGACGTTGATTGTCACCTGGAACGAGATCGTCCAACCGACCGCGGCAGGGCTTGGTGTGGCAGCCTTGGGCTCGACGGGTGTCGGCGGGGTGGGGGAGGCCGCTGGTTCATGCCCGTCCAGGGCGAGCGATCGTAGCGACGCCGCCTTCACGGATCCATCGGGCTTGGGCTGTTTGGGCTCGTTGGCTCCACGATGCTCGACCACAGTGATCTTGTCGTATTCCAGGAGCGTTCCCTTGGCCTCCTCGAGAGCGACGATCGCGTTGTTATAGACGGTCTTGAACTGCGCCTCCTGGCCCACGGCGGCGGAGTACTGGCTTGCAGCGTCGAGGTACCGGTCGATCGTGATCCGGCCTTCCTCGTAGAAGGCACGCTGGGCTTCGAGTCGCTGAGCCGCCGCGTCCCTGAGCTTCTTCGCGGTCTGGTACTGTTTGTAGTCGGCGTCGACCTCGAGGAAGAACCGGGCCAGGGTGTGTGTCGCCTGATGAGTCACCTGCTGGAGGAAATCAGATTCGAGTGAGGTTGTTTCCCGGCGCGTTGGTTCAGACAATCGGGGAGCGGTCGCCTGGCTTGCAACGTCGGGGAGAAACGCGCGGGTGACCGCTTCGGAGAATGCCGCTGTGCAGCGTCCTTTCGGTTGCTTTCGCCTTCAGCCGCACACTCGCCTGGACGATCTCCGGGTGCTTTTCGCGCATTACCGCCAGGGATTCCTCCCAGTTCGGTTCAAGCTTCGCCTCGACGGGGACGCTGACCGGGACGATGCACCGGTTACCGCCGGCTGGCAAGCTAAGAAGATGGCGAAGTTCCCGTTCGGTCGTGATCACGTCGGAGGTTTTGGTCGCCACATCAAGTTGTAACTGTTCGAGCCGCTGCCTGGCCTCGGCCACGTCGGCCTGCGTCCCACGTCCGAGCTTGAGCTCGGCCTGCTCAGATTTGAAGACCCCGTCGGCAAGCCTGGCTGCCTCCTCGGCGGCCCAGAGCTGTACGTGTTGCTGCGAAAGGCACCAATATTGTTGCTCGATCGACCGAACCAGAGCCATGACGTCGGCCTTGAAGCGATGGGGATTGGCGTCGGCGTACACCGGGTGTACGCTGCAATTGGCATCCCTGAAACGATCCTCAGAGTCCTTCAGCGGAGTTTGCCAGCCGCCTCCGGCGCGATGGGGTAGGACATCCACGAAGTCGGCGTTCTTCAGGCCAATGCGCACCGCATCACGGAGCGACAGCGACCAAGCCTTATCTCCGAGTTTCTCAGGAGGAGGGGAAGAAACCAATGGACTGGGCTGACTGCTGGCCGGACGCGGTGCCTCGCTCGGGGCCGAGTCGCCCGGCACCCTTGGGTCCTTCGCGGCAACACGCACAGCCGTCCCCAGGCCGGCCGCGAGAAATGCTGTCGCACAGATCACGGCTGCCACCGTCTTCAGCTTGCTCAGAATCATCGCCTTGAACACTCCTTTGACCAGGGCATGCACCGACGCCGGGAACGCCCCGGTCGTCAAACCATCCGTCAGGGCCCGCGCAGCCTCCGCGGCCCGCGCGACATCCGTCGCGTACGCCGCTCCGAGTGCGGATGTTGGGGCCAGGCCCGATCGGATCAGTCGCCGACGCAATCGTTCCCGTCCCCGGGATCGCCAACATTTGACGGTGCCGACCGGGCGGCCGATCCGTCGCGCCGCCTCCTCGCAGGTCTGTCCCTCAAGGTCGCAGAGCACGATCACCACGCGATAACGCTCCGGCAGCCGGTCGATCTCCGCGTGAAGCGTCTGCTCAAATTCGATACTGTGCCCATCATCAGTCACCTCGGATGCCGCAAACTCGACCGCCGTTCGTTCAGCCCGCCGCCGCCGGGTGGCAGACGCAAGGGCACACGTCGCCGTCCGCCATGCAACCTGGTGCAGCCAGGGCCCCAGCGAATCGCGGACCCAGAGCCCGCGTGCCTTTTCGATCAAGACGAGGAATGTCGCCTGAAAAGCGTCGAGGGCATCGTGCGGATCGGCCAGTCGGGCACGGCAGACGCGCAAGACCATCGGCCCGTGCCGCTCGACGAGTGCCGCGAAAGCCAGCTCCGCGGCTTCACCCTGGCCTGTCGCGTACCGCTCCAGCAACTGCCCATCGGTGAGGTCGCGAACGACTCCGACGTTGAAAAGCGTGCTCAACTGCTGCCGGACAGTCCTGTCCATCCTGGTCGCCACGGGTCTGGTCCTCGGCCCGGAGAAGATTGAAGTCGATGCGCGTCCTCTCTCACCTCAAATCCCGTCAATCCGGGCCTGATCGAGCCATAGTAATGCTTCCGCAGCAACTGTGGGTTGCAAGAATTTCCGAGAAAATTGAGTCCAATTGGCGAGCACGAACGACAAGTCTCGTGTCTGAAACGGATTACGCCGACTCTCACGTAAACGTGAATTCTTTGGGAGAAAACCTCTCGGTCGTCGTCTTCTAGTTGTCGAGCTCATTGAGCATCCCTACAATTGTCAGAGGGCAATGATCTCCGTCTTTGTGGTGGTTGATCCGGCGGTTCAGGTCTTGCGAGGGAGGAGAAGCGACCGGCTGCTGTTTCGATTGACTGCCAAGCTTCGCCCTGAGCGGCAGGTGACTCGGGGCGGATGGATCGTGCGAGAAGCATAGTGAGGCGGATCTTGGACTGGCTCGCCGAACAATCGGTGGCAACCGTGCGTTCGTTCTGCGCGCACTAAGATTCTGGATGAAGGATCAACGAAAACGCGCCGAATTCCGAAGGAGGATCCGATGGCGAGACCAGACATGGTGACGTGGCCAAGGCTCGGGCGACAGCTCAGGAGCTGGGGTGAAAAACTATTGATGCTGAGTGTGGTGCTGGCAGTCGGGATCACGTGGATTGACCTCCGCGAGGCTCGGCCGGGCCGTGCACTCGAAGCCGATGCGATCCCCGACTCGGGCTATATCATCCGTATCGAAGTGATCGGCGTCTGGCTGCCAGATACCTTGATCGATCTGGCGCGACAACCGGCCGGTCCATGCTCCGCGCAAAGTCACCAGGATCTGAGGACCGTGCTCGAACGCAGCGGGCAGCAAAACCTCTGGTTCGCATTGACGACTCGACATCACCAGATCAATGGCGGCGCCGAGAACCTCACCTACATCCGCTACCCCTACCTTGAGCCCGATCATTTCCGGGAGCTTCTGAATGTCCTGGCAATAGCTGCCGGCAAGCCGCCACTCGACCCTTCCCGGTTTGAATCCGGCTGCGCGGTTCATATCGTTCCCGAAGAGCTGTCCGATCGCGAGCCCCGCGCGGTGGTCGAGCAATTGCTGTCAGGTTTACTCGACACCAGGCAAGCGTTTCAGGGCAGCAATGAGATTGGCGGGTAACGGCCTCTCAGAGAGCGGGGCCAGAGGCTTGTCGTGGCCGCCGAGCGACGGCTTGCCGAAATGGGGTTCGAGTTCGGCCAAGATGGCCTTGATCTTCGCCGGGTTCCCTTCGGCAAGGAAATAGGCGTCGTGCAGTTGCCCCCAATCGCCGTCTCCCCTGGCCCGGGTGAGCGGTTTCATCTGGTCCAGGCTAGAGCCCAACCAGAGGCGGTAGAGGGCCAGCTTGGGCACTTCCCTGTCCTTACCGGCGAAGTTCTCGAGAAACGAGTTGAGCCCGCCGCCCAATGTAGCCACGCTTTTCTTGCCGCCATCGGGACATGTGATGGTTGCGCTGAACCGCCACGACTTGCGCGCCTGTTCGTAGACGAAGTAGCGGGCGTCGGTCGTGCCGGCCTTGGCTCCGGGCCGCTTCTGGACGAAGAACTGGAAAATCTGGCCCTCTTTCCAGGGCCAGAGCATGTGAGTATGCGCCCCCTCGCCCTCGCCGCCGAACCGGTTGTAGATCGTCTCCGGGTCGGCCTGTGTCACCCTGGGATGCAGATCCGGCGCGGTGTCCCAGATCGAGAAGATGGTCCGGCGCTCGTGCGGCCCGTTGTGCTGAATGCCGCAATAGCCTCCGGCCGGCTCGCCGGGATGCCAGTTGGCACCACAGTAATAGATATTGGTGTGCGTGGCCAGCACGGTGATTTCGCCGTAGAGACACGTCGCGTCGCGCTGACCTTCCAGGTTCCACCACAAGTGCTGCGCCCGAGCATTCGCGGAGAATAACAAGAGAACGAACAAAAGCTGCGACATCCGTTTCACGCACATGGCTTCAGACTCAGTGTGGTTGGGCGGGTTTGAGATGCTCGGCGTCGAGCTTGCCGAGGGACCAGAGCAGCCCGCGGGCCACCAGGTCCAGGTAGCGGGGATCATCGACCGTGGTGTTGTTGTGGCCGAGGGTCGTGGAAAACACCCTGGTCTTGCCGTTGTAATTGTTCGTCCAGGCAACCACGGTCGTGACTTCCTTCCCCTCATTTCCGCCGCGGCCAGGCTCAACCTGTGTGCCGGTCGCCAGCGCGTGCGCCGTGGTTTCGAGCTTGCCGGAAGCGTTGTTGTACAGTTCCTCGTTCACGGTATTCCAGTCGGTGAGGCCCTTGGCGATCGGGTGCTCCTTGTCCACGAACTTCACGGCGATCGGCAATTGGGCACCGTGGCCCGTCGAGATCAGGCCGGTGAACTGCATCCAGGGAGTCGCGACCTTCTTGTTCCAGCCCTCGGTGCGGTAGCAGTGCATCCCGCAGTGCAGCACAACGCCCGGAAGACCGTTCTTGTGGGGCTGAAGGATCGTCTCGATGACGTTCATGTCTTTCACGTCGGATGAGCACTCGTCATGGACGACGACGTCGAAATCTTTGGCCCAGTCGGGTTGATTGTATATGGGATTCTTGTGGTAAGTCGTGCTGACGGGATCGTAGGCGATCGTCCACTGGATGTTGGCTCGCTGGGACAGGCCGCGAGTGAGGATGTCTTTCTGCTTCTCGTAATCGTGACAGCACCCGCCCGCGACCAGAAGCGCGCGAATCGGCCTGGCCGGCTCGTTCGGGACGACCCTCGGGCTCGCCAGCATCGTCGTGCACGCCAGCGCGAGCAAGCACTTGACCGATCTCGACATCGCAGTCTCCCTTTTTCGACTTCAAACTTCTCGCGGACACTTCGCGTCGAAGTCAAGGCTACACCCCTGCCGCGCGCACTTCCAGGGGATAGACCGCCTCGGTCGTGGGTTTGGCGGAAAGCTCTTCGTCGCTGAATCCAGCGGCCTCCGTGCCCGGCGCTGACGCGACCATCGGTATGCGCTTGACCGAGCTGCGCTCGGGCGTTTCAATGAGGCCTGCATTCCCAGTGCCGGAGCCACAGTACAGCAGTTTCCCGCGTGATCGAACTGCCGGCGCGTCTTTAGAGTGAATACCACATGGAACACCGCATCGGGCAGACCCCGACCGAAATGAACGAGCAGTTTCAGAAGCCAGACCTTGATCTGGACAAGTACCTCCGGAGGTTCGAGAGCGAGTCTCGTGAGCTTTACACGCAGCGGCAGAAGATCGTTGAGTCGCTGGGACTCCGTCCCGGGATGGCGGTGGCCGACATCGGTGCGGGCACGGGCCTGTTCACCTGGCTGATCGCGGAAAAAGTTGGAACGCGAGGTGCCGTCTATGCCGTGGACATTTCCCGCGGTTTCCTGGCTTATATCAATGACCAGGCCGCACGGCGAGGACTCGGGCAGACCGTAAAAACGATCCTCTGCGATACGGTGATGACACATCTCGCCCCGGCTTCGATCGACCTTGCGTTTTTCTCTGCCGTGTACCACCATCTCGAGCAACCGAGACGGATTCTATCGTCAGTCCATGACGCGCTTCGACCAGGGGGCCGGATTGTGATACTCGATTTTGACCTGCGCGAGGAGAGCAGCGACCACGTCCGCGAGCGGGCTCGCGCACCGAAGGAGGTCTACTTCCAGGAGATCGAGTCAGCAGGCTTTCAGCGTGTAGAAGGCAACGGTTCGCTCGGTCTGAAGGACAACTTTTTTGCCGTTTTTCGACTCAGCGCCCCGCAATTCTTGGCGCCGACGCCCACCGCCCGCGATTGAGAACGCGGCAATCGGTTCGGTACGACGGCGCCACGTGACAGTGGTTCATGTCAGGAACCAACGTGGCCGGTCGCGCCGTGCGTTACTTTACTTGGCCGCAGCGAGCTTCGCCACTCGCACATTCTTGATCAAGATTTCATTTGCCGAACCTATCGCGTCGAAGCGGAAGTTCCAGCCCCATTCGTTGGCGAAGTTGGCATCCTTGAGTTTCCAGGTGTGCTCATGCCAGCGGTCAGCGGCGGGGATGGTCCAGTTTTCGGCCATCGTATATCCCTTCGCGGCCGACTCGTAGCAGAGGCTCATGCTTGCCTGTCTGTCGGGCGACAGGCGTTTCGCGACGACGGTGATCTCCAGCTCTCTGGTTCCGTAGGGAACAAACTGGGGATCCACGGTGAAGTACACATAGTGCCCTTCCATGTCGCGCCTGGTGAAGTCGGTGCGGCGGTAATCTTCCGCGAGTCCCTTGCCGCTGCTCACCGGAATCGTCGTGTCGGCGTGCACCTGTGTCAGTCCATCGTCGGTGTTGGTAAAGCCCAGGGTGCAGGTCACGGCTTTGGCCCGAGCGTAATCTCCACCCCAGGGATACGGCCTGCTTCGATTCACTTTCGCCTGGGTGATGAGATCGGAGGCAATCTGGCGGATGAACACCGGCGTTGTACTCAGCATCAAGCTCTCCCCGACGGCAAGGGTCGTCTCTTCACCAGCCAGGTTCGTGATTCGTAGAGCCGTTGTGAATGTCGCCGCGCTTCTCCGACCGGCTGGCCCCCATGCGACCAGCTCATTCTCACACGCACCGCGGAAGACGAATCCATAGCCGCCCGTCCCCACGTTGAGCCAGCCCAGATATTCCGGCTGATTGCCCAGCAATCTCGTCATGGTCTTCAGAGCCTGATACGCGGGGCGCGGTGTCCAGTCGGAACGGATGATGCCGAAGTCGGTGACGCCGCAATCCTCAGAGTCACCTCGCGTCTCGAACCAGAAGACACGCTCGATGCCTTGAGCGAGCGAGAGGACATAGCCTTTGACCAGCAGGTTTGCCTGGTGAGCGTCGCTCTGCGGATCAGCTTTGACAGGGGCCTTCTTGCCGAACTCGGTAATCCAGATCGGGATGTCGGCCCGCTGCTTGTTCGCTGCAAGCATCCGGCGGAGATTCCCCCCCATTCCCAGGTAGCCAGCGACCCCGCCCTCGGCCATCGTGCCGAGGTTGGAGTAGGGATGCACCGCGATAAAGTCGAAATGGTTCCCGGCGCCGGCCTTGATCGCCATGTCGAGAAAGCCGGCTCCGACGCAGGTGCCGACCTTGATGTCCGGGTCGATCTGCTTGGCGGCGTCATACGCCGCCACCACCAAATCGGCGTAATCCTTGACCCGTTCCGCACCTTGTCGACCCTCGTAGAAACTGCCGTCGAACTCGTTCCATACCTCCCAATACTTGATGTCCTTGTGATAGCGGCTCACCGTGGCGCTCACGTAATCGCGCCAGTACTGCATTTCCTTGATCGGCCCCCTGCGCGTGCCGCCATCGGCCGATGTCCAGGGAGCGAAGTAGCACCAGAGGCCCAGAATCTGGATCTTGCTGGCGCGCGCGTCGGCCACAAGCCGATCGCTGATTTCCCAGTTCCACTGGCCCTGTCTGGGCTGGATTGTCTGCCATTCGGGAAAGAGGCGCAGCCACTTGACTCCAGCCTGCTCGAGCTTCGGCGTGAACCGCGGGTAATAAGCCATCGAGCCTGCGCCGCAGCCATCCCCCAGGGACTGGAGTCGCCGCGGAGATTGTCGCCGACTGGCTGGGCGGACGAGGAACTCGTCGCCACCAGTAGAACGACAGTCAAGGCAAGATGAAATTTCCGCGAAGCGGCCCAGATCTGCACGCTCATGGATGCTCTCGTCAAGACGCTATCGGCCCGACAATCCCGGCTCCCCGATCTTGACCGAAAGAGAAACCCGCGCTCAGATTCGCGGTGCCTGGGGAAGGGGGGCGATGACGTTGCCGTTTGCCGCCGAGGCCGCTCGCTGGATGGTTAATTCGAGGGCATCCTCAAAGAGTTCCGTGGATTTTTCCCAGGTGATACGCCTTGCCGTGGCGATCGCTGCCTCGGACATCGTCTTCCAGTCCCGCTCGGGAAGCTCGAGAACCTCGATGAGCCGCCTGGCCAGAGTCTCGGAATCGCCGACATCCACCAGATAGCCGTTCACTCCATCCTCAATCATGTCCATTGGCCCACCGACCCGTGTTGACACCACGGGACACCTGCAAGCCATGGCTTCATACGGAGGTAGATGAAAACCCTCGCTCGTACTGGCGCAGAGCCAGACATCACAACGGCCATAAATCTCGCGGATTTCCGATTGGGGAGGCAATCGGGTGTAATCGGAGCCTTCCGGCAGGGGCATCGACGAGGTCACTTCTCCGGTCCCAAAGGCGCGCACAAGCAAGTTCGGGAAACGTTGCCCGGCAATCGCGATTGCAGCCAGTGCCGTGTCGTTGCCCTTGTGCGGATTGCGCGGAGCATACAGCAAACCCAGGGTGGGACGGGGCTGCTTGCCGCGCGGAGGCGCGTGGAAGAGATCGAGATCGATTCCCAGGGGCACGATGATCGACGTATGGTCGCCGAACCGGTCTTGTGCCACGTCGAGCAGCCATTTGGAGATGACAATCTTCTGAAGGGGCAGTCTCCATGTCGCCTCGACACGTTCCACCGGCGCGTTCAGAAAGTTGGATTCGAGCTGTTGTATGAAATACGCCTTGGCGCCCTTGGAGCTTGAAAGTTGAGACACCCATTCCGCGGTTTCCCACCAGGTGGCGACGACGACGTCCGCGTCTGGCAAGTCGCTGTCGCAAATCGGCCGAAAGCGATCGATCACGCGGTGCTCGACGTCGAGCCCATCAAAATGCGAGGGACCGGGTTTGCTTCTCGGCCAACCATGCCCCTTGAGGAACCACGCGATCCGATTTCGAAACGGCGGTAACTTCCTGGGGGTGGAGAGTGCCAGTACCTGATGACCCCGGCGCTGGAGGTGTTTCGCATACATCGCGATCACCCGGGTGCCGCCCCCAAGGTTGGCGTCGGGAAGGACAAAAGTGACGCGCACGTTTCAGACCTCCAAACGACTTTCAAGTGCGTCCTGGCGGCTCATCCCGCGAGTTCCGCTGAGTGGCTGTTTCAGGTAGTCGATCATGAACCAAGTTTACACCATGGTTCCAATTTCGGGTATCGGCCAACTTCGCGCCCTGATGAAAGACCACCGGGGCTATGCCTGCCGACATCGGTCAAACCTGTCTGCTTCGGCGCCTGTTTTACTGGCCATGATTCGCATCAGGCACCATCTGGCGACCACTGAGACTTCCTGATCGTCAGGACGCCAAGGCGAACGTGACGCCGTGCCGGGCAACACCTCGTCAATCTGCGATCCGCTACCCAGCCTTTTCCACCGTCCGGCTGTTTTGATAAATTAGCTGTCCCGACTTCGCCGCCGCCTGGTCGGACGAGATTGCCCTGGCCGCGGCCAGATGAACGGAGTCTTCACGCTCCAGTTCATGATCACAATGCTCAAAGCCAACCGCGATGCCCCCCAAAGATTGACAAAACCGAATCGACTTTCATGAGCAAGATATTTGATAATTTAACTTTGTGTACATTCAGCTCGGGGCGCACGATGGTACGCGAGGTACTTGAAGACTGGCTTCACTTTCTGGGAGGCCGGCCCAAGCACGTGCTCTTCGCCGTCACACCAAGCGTCGACCCGCCTCCCATCTACGAAGAACTTCATAGAGAGGGTCTGATCGACCGGATTCTCTATCTCGACGCCGGGGGCCGCTCGGTTCGGGAGGTCGATTCCGATGCCTTACGCCTGATCATTGATGCCGCTCCCACGGAGTGGGTACTTCTCTTCAAGCTGGACACGCTACCTTATCGCAGAGGAAATGAGAACTGGCTCGACGAGGCACTCGATCGGGTGATGAAGCACCAGCTTTTCGGGATGACGGGCGGCTTTCCCATCAAGAACTTAATCCCACTCGAAGACGGCTACTCGACAACGCAGAAATATAGCAACAATTTTTCCATGTTCCGCCGCTCGGCTTGGCTTAATGTGATCAATTCCGCAGTGGGTGACGGCGGTGACAAGAGCGCTGAGAACCATTCTCGATTTCAGGGGGATGAGCTCCGTTATCTCAATGAATATGTGATCGAAACGCACATGGAGCAAACAGGCAAAAGGATGCTGGTGAAGCACGACACACGTGATTGGTCCGTCTTCCACGTCAACGTATGGGGAGAAGCGTTACGTAAAGTGCGCATTCCCTATCAGAAGCGGCGAGGCGTGAAACGTTTCTTCAACACCGGCAAGCCTCTACGTCGCCCTATTCGATATCCCTGGCAGGAATACTTCGGTTACCCGCGTCCCCCGATGGTCAAGCTCATGCGAATTGTTCTGGGTCGATGGCGCCGGTCTTTATTCCGGCCTAAGGGCTGAACTCTAGGAATCCATGACCGAAGCGGTGGGCAGTCTTAGTTCTTGTTCAAGATATCTTGATTCCCCTGGCGCGGGTATACTCGCTGGGCCGGCCTGACCTACTGGTCCAATGAACCCAGCGTTGCCTCAACCTTGCCATTCAGATGCGGCTCCTGCTCGAGTTCCTCGGACGCCTGGGATTCGACGTAGACTCCAATTTTGCGGTATTTCTCGTAACGGAGGTTGATGAGCTCGTCGAGGGGAACGCTTCTCAACTCGCGGAGGTGACGCAAGAGGAAGGACTTGAGATTGGCGGCGGCTTCGCGATGGTCGCGGTGGGCGCCTCCGGAGGGCTCGGGAATAATCTCGTCGGTGATACCGAATCGGAGCAGGTCGCGGCTGGTGAACTTGAGGGCGGAGGCGGCCTTGGGAGCATGCTCACTGCCCTTCCAGAGAATCGAGGCACATCCCTCGGGGCTGATCACCGAGTAATACGTGTGCTCGAGCATGCCTAGACGGTCGCCAATGCCGATACCCAGCGCGCCTCCTGAGCCTCCTTCGCCGATCACGACGCAGACGATCGGGGTGCGAATCTGGCTCATCTCCATCAGGCTTTCGGCAATGATCGCGGCCTGGCCACGTTCTTCCGCGGTGATTCCCGGATACGCTCCCGGAGTGTCGATGAACGAGATCACTGGCAAGCCAAACTTGGCGGCGAACCGCATTTTCAGAATGGCTTTGCGATAGCCTTCCGGATGTGCGCAACCGAAATGGCAGGCCGTCCGTTCGGCCAGGTTCTTTCCCTTCTGGTGTCCGATAAACATGACCTTCATATCGTCGATATGTGCCAGTCCGGTGACGATCGCTTTATCATCGCCGATGGCGCGGTCGCCGTGCAGTTCGAGGAATTGCTCGAAGATCAGGTCAACGTAATCACGCGTCTGCGGTCGCTGTTGATGTCGCGAGACCTGGACGGTCTGCCAGGGGTCAAGCTGGGAATAGATCTCGCGCTTCAGCGCGGCCAGCTCGCGGCGCAGCCTGCGGATCTGCTCACCGATCTTGGACGTATCCCCCGCAGCACGGTTCTTGGCGTACTGGGTCTCCATCTCTCCCAGGCGCAGCTCCATCTCGTAGATGGGCGCCTCGAACGGCAATCGTTGCTCGCTGGGACTGGGCATGGAAAAGTGATCCTTGGCCTGGACGCTCCGCGGGAATCTATTGGCAAGCCCGGGTCAGCCCGAAACAGAGAGCATCACCTGGCTGGCTGGCCGGCACCTCGACAAGGCTCGTTCAGAACCGGCCGTTGCCTGTATCATTTGGCGCGGGGTCATCCTGGAAAATCCGAATCGATCGGAAGCGAGTCAGAAAGTCGTGGAGGCTTTCAAGCCGGTCCGCTGGACGTTTCGTGATCATCTTCAATATCAAGTCGGAGAATTCCTGGGTAACGAGCTTATTGTGCATGGTCATCGGGATCGGCCGTTCCTGCAGGTGCTTGTTCAAGAGCTCTTGCAGGGAGTTGGCCCGGAACGGAGGGCGGCCAGATGCCAATTCATAGCAGGTGATGCCAAAGCTGTAAATATCGGCGAGTGGCGTGGGAGGTTCGCAACGAATCTGTTCGGGAGCGATGTAGCTGGGTGTGCCCTGGCGGGGAATTTTACTTCCAAAAAGTTTACGCAATCCCGACATGGGCCGCATAGCAAGCGCGTAATCAATCACGCGTGCTTCGCCGGATCTGTTGACCAGGATATTTTCGGGCTTCACGTCTCGGTGCGTTAAGCCCTTGTCATGGATGTAGGCCAGTGCGGTCGCTGCCTGTTGCACGATCCTGTGTAATTGCGCCTTGGGCAGGGGATAAACGGAAGGGCGTGCTATAGGCAGCTTGAGGTGATAACCGGGAAAGTGCTCCATCACAAAATAGGGTTGTACGGGGTCTTTGACGTACTCGTAGACGCGAACCAAGTTGGGATGACGTAACTCGATGCCAACCTTTGCCTCGTGCTCGAACGTCCTGCGCTCGTCGCGTTCCTGGGCCCGCGAGGCCAGCAATTGCTTGAGCGCAAACCGTTTTTGTGTGGACTCCTGAACCACTTCGAGCACGACCGAAGTAGCCCCGGGATGAATGACCCGGACGACTCGATACCCATCGATTTTGTCCTCGCCGACGGTGTTGGAGTCGGTCGCCACGGCTTACCTTTCAAGACCAAGTCAATCACGATCGGCCGGTGCTCCCCGGCCACTTGCCCCGTGCCTTCAATACGCACTATTCGTTTTCTCATGACTGGAGATTGTACCAGAAATCCCAAGAAACAAAGCAACTTGGGGAAGGCGAACCCTATGCATTGTTTGTGGTTTCTTTCGTGTTCGGGCTCAAGACGACGCCCCGGTACACCGAACTACTGGAGAAAGACAAACGTGTCTTCGAAGCCTGGACGCCCACCTTGTCGATCTCGCGTGCGGCCATTGACGGCGAGGACCGGCGCCATTTCTTGGCCGGCTGAGACCGTTGCGATCCTCGACAAGAAGGAAGAGGAGTGCGAAGCGATGGAAGGATTCCGGAACGCCGGGCTGAACCAGGAAGCGAGTGGAGCAGCAGTGAACAACCATCAAGTTCCAGTCTCAAGCCGAAAAGCCGCGCTCGACAAGTTGCTGAAGAGTTTGGCGGTGGGCGAACCGGAACTGGCCCTGCTGACCGGCGAGCCAGGAACCGGCAAAACCTGGCTGTGGCGTCGCCTTGCCCAGGATTTGCCCGCAAACTGGCGATGGCTGTCAGTTGACATATCGGAATCGCTCGATGCGCTCGAATTCCTGAGGCTGATTGGCCATGGCCTGGGAATCGAGGGGGCCGACCGCCTGGGGGCTGTTCGGCTCGATCTGTGTGCGCACTGCACGACGAGCACGGCGACGGCCGATCGTGGCTCCTGATCGTCGAGAACGCCCATTGCATTCCGGCCCATGTGTGGAATGAGCTCCAGGTGATGGTCCATGCCATGGAAGCTTCGGAAGGCTTTGCGGCGATCATCCTGGTGGGCTCTACCAAGCTGACAAGCTTGATCACCACCCGGACGCTAAGCCCCCTGGCGACGCGTATCGGGACGCACGTCCACTTGCTGGCCCTGGATCTCGACGAGTCGATCGAGCTGCTCGAGGGTCGCGGCGGCCTCGGAAAAACGCACCGCACGGCAATCGAAGGGCTCCACCGCGATGCGCGGGGAAATCCACGGCTCTTGCTGAGGCTCTTGCGAAAAATGGCGTGGACAGGGGCCGATTCGGGCGTAAGAAGTCAGCCAGCTTCGCACCGTAAACTGCCAGAACCCCCTAAGCAGCAGATCATGGCCTATTCCGTCGGTGTCGCGGCAGGGACCACATCTGCGCCTACCTTGGCGACTCAGGATGTTGATCGCCGAACTCCGGCAAATGCTGCCAACGACGAGTCCGTGCCGCTTGCTCCAGCCCTTGTTCCCAGTCGCCCGCCTTTGCGTGTCGAGGAGGGGCTGATCGAGGTCGGCTGGGAAGGGAACCTGGAATCCGAAGCGGCCATCCCTGCCGATGAAGCTGTCGCATCCGTGGCACCGGGACTGTCCCCGGGCCCGGTCGACGAATTGAGCATGGAGACGATCGAACAGCCCGCACAGGAAATCCTGAGCGAAGAGATGATCGAAGACCATTACGCCGCCCTCCAGGCCTGGACCGAATGGGCGCAAAATAGAGATCGCGCCTCGAAGTCCGAACGAGGAGCTGGTTTCCAGGGGGCGGAGCGCAACGAAGTCTTACCGGCAACTTTGAGCCAGGGCTTTGATGAACAGGGCGGGGCGGAAGTCTCTACTGCGTCTGGACTTCGGGCCGAGTCCCAACACGAGCATGCGCCGTACAGCCAGCTCTTCTCTCGCTTGCGACAATCGCGGTGATCAATGGGTCAAAGGCCATGCCAAGAGCGTCGATCGCTCGCAGCCGGCAATCTGAGCAGTGATTCAAGCAGACCGGCGGGAGCTGGAATGCTCCGGACAATCACGCCATCGATTGCGTTCCTCCTCCCCAGAATCAGGACCCGCGTAAGAACCCCTTTTGCCCATGGAAACGACTCGGAATCGATTGATGAAAGAGAGCAGCAAGGACCGAAAGTCTAGGTAGCGGCTCGGGCACGGCGTTGCTCGACGTGCGGGGTCGTTTCTGGTTTCCAAAGATGAGCAGGTGCCGCCACCATTGATCACCTGGTGCTTCCGCGCCGCCCTCTTCCCGGGAGGGACGGCCTCGATGACCCATCCGACTTTGACGATGTCGTGTTGTCGCGCCTTGGGGTTCATCGGAGGTGGCACCTGCTTTTCGTTTTTGGTCTCATTACCCTTCGGATCAGTCACCCGGATCTCTTAATCATCTCACCCCAGCAGATCTGGAGAAAACGGGGTCGGGTGTGGTTTTTTTGAGCCCGCAAACGAATCGACTTGTGCGTTGCGCTAAGTCAAGCTAATCTGGCACCGCTCAAGCACCGCCGGGTGCGGTGCTGGGTAACCTGCTAAGACCTGTCAACCCGGATCATCTTGCCGTGTCAGATTTCAAACAGTCCCCCGCGCAGCCGCAACCTGATACCAGACTCCTCGTTTCGCTGGCCACGTACAACGAGTCGGGAAATCTTAGGCCTCTCGTCCAGACGATTCGTCAGTTCGCGCCTCGATGTTCAATCTTGATCATCGATGACAACTCCCCCGATGGGACCGGCAAGATTGCCGACGAGCTCACCACGGAGTTGCCCGAGATTCACGTGCTGCACAGACCAGGCAAGCTCGGCCTGGGCACGGCGATGCTCGAAGCAATTTCTTACGCGGTCCGCAACCAGTACGACTATTTGCTGAACCTCGACGCCGACTTCAGCCATCCTCCCCGGTTCATCCCCGCGATTCTTGAGGGCATGGCCGATCACGACGTGATGATTGGCTCACGCTATGTGCCGGGAGGCGGAGTCGAAGGAGGATTCACGTTCAAGCGGAAGTTTATGAGCTCCGGGATCAACTGGTACGCGCGAATCTTGCTCGGGCTCACCAGCAAAGATAACAGCGGCGCATTTCGCTGCTACCGTGTCAGCAAGCTCGCCCAGATCGACCTGACCAAGATCCGCTCACGGGGATACTCCTTCCAGGAGGAGATTCTCTACTGGTGCACGCGCGTCGGATGCCGGATCGGAGAAACACCCATTCTCTTCGAGAACCGGCGGTTTGGAGCATCGAAAATCAACAAGCGCGAAGCTGCCTCGGCGCTCTGGATTCTGTTGCAGCTTGGCATGGGTCGATTACGCGGAGCGGCACCCGCGCAGGCCGAAAGCCGATCCTGATCTCGTCTGCGGAATGGAACACCTGCTGTTCGTTCAATGAGTATCACGCGACCGGTGCTGGACTGGAACCACGCTTTCAACCAAGCTCGTGCTTGTGTATGGTCACGTAGATCTCCTGACAGGCTTCGGCAATCCGCTCACCGAGTCCTTGGTGCTTGGTCTCGAGATGACTCGAATACATACCCAGGACCTTGCACAAGAAAGCGCTGTGGCAGTCGTCAGTCTCATGAGTCAACTGCTCGAGCGATTCTTCGATCTGGTCCGCCAGGTAGAGCAGGAACTGGGCCTGCCCCTTGACCTCTGCCAGGTAGCGTCGCAGCTCACGGGAGGGGGCAAAGGAACTCGCCGGTTCAATGTCCTCGAACTCGGGAGGCAATTCCTCAAACTCCCTTAGCGATGGTCCTCCCAGCATTCCGTTATTCGGCGAAGTCATGCCGTTTCTCCTGATCCATCTGAACCAGCAGGCGTGCTGACAAGCGCCTCGAGCACGTTGCATAGGTCGCTGACCATCCGCAAGTTCTGGCTCTCGACCCGCAGATTCGCCGTGTGCATCTCTACCAGTTGCTTGATGAAGATGCGCGTGCCCGGGTCGTTCTCATCCTGGAACCGCTCGACGTCGGCCACGGCGGCTCGCACCAGATAATCCATGAACTGGAGCTTGCCGCGGATAGAAGTCGAAAGCCGGGTTAGCTGGGTGCGGTCCGTCATTTCCGCTGGTGCGGTGAGTTGGGACATCCTGATCACTTCTCCGGACCATGGAGCCGGACACTTGAGCCGAGCGGAAGCGTCCGTGCAATGGTGAACTTCATCTTGCAGCTCTCTGCCTGCCGGGAAAAGATCCGGGTGAACCGCAGGGAGCTCGCTCCCGACAGGTTGGCATTTGAGCGTCAGATTACTCGTCCAGGCTTCGCGACGCAACCTCAATGCGAGAAACAACCCCGCTCGGTTTCCATGCAGCCATGCGCCAGAGCGATTGCGGGCCATTGTCGACCGGCACACCTCAGGTTTGCGGATCTGCCCTCTTCCTGGTTTCTTTCGGTCCTAGTGTGCGGTAAAAGGGACATTGATGGCTTGGCGTCCGCGCCAAGGCGGGTTCTCTGAGCGTAATGTCGGAGACGCGGAGTCGCCCCGGTCCATTGATCCTAGAGGAGACTTGCTACATGTCAGGAAACCTGAATCGTCGTGAACTGTTGCTGGCTAGCGGAGCCGCCTGGCTCGGCGCCGGAGCATTTGGACGCGTCTTGGCGCATCCCAGAAGAGCACCAAAAAAGTCCTGTTCTTTACAAAAAGCTCAGGATTTGAACATGGCCCAATAAAACGCGACAAGGAAGGCCACCTCGGGCTCGCCGAGCGCACGCTCATCGAGACCGGCAAGGAACACGGCTTCGAAGTCGTGGCATCCAAAGACGGGAGCCTCTTTGAACCCGACAAGATCGGCCAATGGGACGCTTTCGCCTTTTACACAACGGGTAATCTCAACACGCCGGGTACCGACGGAACCCCACCCCTTTCCGCGGATGGCGAAAAGGCCCTGTACGACGCCATTCGCGGAGGCAAGGGCTTCATCAGCATGCACTCGGCGACCGACTCGTTCGGGCATCATCCTCCCCGCAACAAGGGGGCCGAAGATCCGTTCGTGCAGATGATCGGAGGCGAATTCATCATCCACGGCGCTGAGCAGGAGGTCACGATCGAAGTCACCGACCCCCACTTCCCGGGCCTCGAGAAGGGGTTCGGCGAATCGGGGCAATTCACAATCAAGGACGAATGGTACGCGCTGAAGCACCTGGCTGATGATCTTCATGTGATCATGGTTCAGGTCACGAAGGGAATGCAAGGCCCCATGTACCAGCGACCCAACTACCCCATGACCTGGGCGCGGTCTTTCGGCAAGGGACGTGTCTTCTACACCTCGCTGGGGCACCGTGAAGAGGTCTGGGAAAACCCCAAGTATCAAGGCTTGCTGATCGGAGCCCTGGCCTGGGCAACGGGCAGAGTTGACGCCAATATCGAGCCCAACGTCAAGCAGGTAACCCCTGGATACAAAGAAATCCCAGCATGAATTCCAGACTTCCGTGGACTCGCTCGAACTGAAAGAGCAGCGAAAGCCCGGAGAGTAAAACCAATCGTCTGAGCAAATTCATGTGTGTCGTGCTGAGCCACCCTGCTGGCGCAGGCGACACACATTACATCGGATGAATTACTTATATTCACATCATCGATGAAACCGTGCCGGAGTTAGCGCGAAAGACTCTGGTAAGCGACCTGTCCGTCAACGACCGTCATCATGACCTTGGCCTCGAGCAGTTCCCTTGGCGAGACCTTGAACAGGTCGCGGTCCACGATCGTGAGGTCCGCACGCAAGCCAGGCTTGAGCGTGCCGACGAGATTCTCGGCGAAGGCTGCGTGGGCTGCGCCCGAGGTAAAAGCCCGGAGGGCCTCTTCAATGGAAAGCCGTTGCTCCGCGTGCCAGCCGCCGGATGGTTTTCCGTCGATATCCTGCCGCGAGATCGCCGCGTAGATGCCCCAGAAGGGATTGACGATCTCGACCGGGAAATCGCTGCCGAAGGCCAGCGGGACTTTCGCATCGAGGAACCAGCGCCAGGCGTACGCGCCATCCACGCGGTCCGGTCCAAGGCGGGCATCGGCCCAGCGCATGTCGCTGCTGGCGTGCGAAGGCTGCATTGAAGCGATGATCCCCAGTTCGGCGAACCGACGCACGTCGCTTTTCCGGACAACCTGGGCGTGCTCGATGCGGAGCCGGGCATCGTGAGACTCCGGCACAGCCTTGAGAGCGCCCGCATAAGCGTCGAGCACGAGCGCATTGGCGCGATCGCCGATCGCGTGTGTGGCGACCTGCCAGTGATTCCGCAAGGCGGCCACGGATATGGCGTCGAGAACCTTCGGGGCAACCAGCAGCAGCCCCTTGTTCTCCGGCTCGTCATGATACGGCTCGAACAACAAAGCGCCTCGCGATCCCATTGCGCCGTCGATGATGATCTTGACAGCCCTTAGCTCGAAGCGGTTGGCCGACGCGGCTTGCAGCGGTGGTCGGCTGACGAATTCAACCTCGTGTCCCGCCTCGAGGAAAGCCATGCCATAGACCCTCACGTGAAGCTGGCCCGAGTGATCGAGTTCCCTGTAAACCTGGGACACTGCCGGCGAGATTCCGGCATCGTGAACACCGGTCAGTCCCGACGCCAGGATTTGCTGCTGCGCCGCCAGGATGCGCCGCTTCAGTTCCTCGGGTTTGGAAGGCGGGATCACCCGCGATACGAGATCCATCGCCCCATCCACGAATACGCCGGTGGGCTTGCCTTCGGGATTTCGGAGAATCTGTCCGCCGGCCGGTGCCACGGTCTGCAGGTCGACTCCGGCCCTGCGCATGGCCGCGGAGTTGGCCCAGCCCGCATGTCCATCCACCCGGGTGAGCCAGACAGGCCGATCCGGAGCAACCGCGTCGAGCACCGTAGAGGCGGGGAAAGCTCCACCCGGCCAGAGTGTCTGGTCCCAGCCTCTCCCGGTGATCCATGAGCCGCCCTGAACTGACTCGATTCTCGCTTTCACGCGCCGGGCAACCTCATCGAGCGAATCGACCCCGCGGAGGTCGACCCGCTCCAGACTGGCCCCGAGCGATTCGACGTGACCGTGCGCATCGATCAGTCCTGGCAAAGCGAAAGCCTTGGGCTTGTCGATCACGATGGTCTGCGGACCCTTGAATCGCAGGATCTCTTCCCGGCTGCCGACTTTTACAATGGCGCCAGCACGCGCCGCCACACCCTCGGCCAAGGGATTCGCCGGATCTCCGGTCCAGATCCGGCCCGCCAGGACGATCAGCTCATCGTCCCCTTTTGCCTGGACGACGGCTCCTGGAACGACAACAGCCCACAAGATCCACTTGATCCAAAGTGTCATGACGTGGCGCCTGACAAGCGGCATGAAACCATCATTGACTCGGCGAGAGAGGCATCGCAGCCCGGAACCTCAGGTCAAAACAGACAGCGCCCGGGCCTGGCGGGAGGGTGAAACCAGGCTCGGACCAGGTTTCGAGCTGTCCCGACAACTCACAGATCGAAGTACAGGAAGAACTCATAGGGGACGGGCCGCAGATTCACTGGTGCCAGTTCGCGTTCGCGTTTGTAGGTGATCCAGGTCTCGATCACGTCCTTCGTGAACACGTTACCTTTGAGCAGGAACTCGTGGTCGGCTTCGAGGGCCTCGAGCACCTCGCCCAGCGAGCCGGGAGTACTCTTGACCTTCTCGGCTTCCTCGGGCTCGAGGTCGTAGAGGTCCTTGTCGATCGGGTCCCCCGGGTCGATCTTGTTCTGAACTCCGTCCAGCCCTGCCATCAGCATGGCGGAGAAGGCAAGGTACGGATTGCACGAGGGATCCGGGCAGCGGAACTCGATCCGCTTCGACTTCGGACTTTTCGAGTAGATCGGAATGCGCACCGCCGCGGAACGGTTGCGCTGAGAGTAAACCAGGTTCACCGGGGCTTCGTAGCCTGGAACCAGCCGACGGTAGGAGTTGGTGGTCGGAGCGCAGAGAGCGAGCAAGGCGGAGGCATGCTTGAGCAGGCCGCCGATGTAGTAGCGGGCCAGTTCGCTGATCTGGCCGTACCCTTTCTCGTCCCAGAAGAGCGGTGTATCGCCCTTCCAGAGGCTCTGGTGGCAATGCATCCCCGAGCCGTTATCACCAAAGATCGGCTTGGGCATGAAAGTGACGACTTTGCCGTGCTTCCGCGCGACGTTGCGAATGATGTACTTGTAATACATCAAGCTATCCGCCAGCTTGGTCAGCGGGCCAAATCTCATGTCAATCTCGGCCTGCCCGGCCGTTCCAACCTCGTGGTGGTGGACCTCGACCGGCACGCCAACCTTCTCCAAGGTGAGGATCATCTCGGATCGGAGATCCTGGAACTGGTCGGCCGGAGGCACCGGGAAGTAGCCCTCCTTGTGCCGCAACTTGTAGCCCAGATTCGGGCCTTCTTGACGTCCCGTATTCCAGACGCCCTCGATTGAGTCGATGTAGTAATAACCCGCCGATGCCGACTGGTCGTAACGCACATCGTCAAAGATATAAAACTCGGCCTCCGGGCCCCAGTAGCTGATATCGGCGATCCCCGTGCTCTTCAGGTACGCTTCGGCCTTCTGAGCGATGTGCCGGGGGTCGCGTGTATAGCTCTCCCTGGTCACGGGATCTTGTACGCTACAGATCATGCTCAGCGTCGGCACCTGGAGAACGGGATCGACGAATGCCGTCTCGGGGTCCGGGATGAGCAGCATGTCGCTCTCCTGGATTTGCTGGTACCCCCGGATGCTCGACCCGTCGAAACCAAGCCCATCGGTGAACATGTCGTCCGACAGTTCCCGCGCTGGAATCGAGAAATGTTGCCAAACTCCCGGTAGATCGACGAACCGTAGATCGATAATCTCGATCTTGGAGTCATTCACGAGCTTCTTCACGTCATTCGGCGATTTCGACACGATCTCCCTCCCTCTTTGAAACGTCGCGACAGCGACTTTGCCCCGACGGCGAGTGGATTCAGCCGACTACGTGTGATAGTGGTTGGAAACGCGAAATGCAAGTGGCAACCTCGATTCAACCTCCGATCATCCACCCGTTCACTCCAGACATTTGGAAGTCATTATTTTGACGTTGGACAGAGCTTATATAAGAGTGTTCAGCCCGCTCGTGTCCACGATTGATGAATTTCAATTCACCTGATGTGTCGAGCTCTTGACAAGCGTGAATTCACTGAAATGATGAGGTTTATGAAGTCGACGGTCAGGCCTGTAAGGCTTGTGCGTGTAGGGGGGCTGTTCTTCGCGGATTCCGCAATGATTCGTGGTTCAGGCGTCCGCTTCTGTAACCATCGATAGAAAACACGTTCAGGTTCGTCTGTCCGGGCCCCTCGGTTAGCTCACTTGTATTCGCCTTCAGGCTCTAGAAATCACCGAGAGGGCCGTGCTTCTCGAACAACTCGGTGTTCGGGCGGGTCTCCATGAAGCATGCACGCTTCATCGAAGATCAATCCCTGGTCATCTCGGTGGCCAATTCACAGAGAGGCATCACGTATGTGTCTGGGCATCCCCGGCAAGGTGATCGACACTTACCGGGAAAACGATGTGCTCATGGGCCGGGTTGATTTCGGGGGCGTTCAGAAGCGAGTCTGCCTCGAGCATGTCTCCGAGGCGCAGACCGAGTGATTATGTCCTCGTGCACGTCGGTTTCGCGCTCGCGCTCATTGACGAGACCGAGGCCGCACGTGTGTTTGACTTTCTGGAGCGGATGAACCAGCTCGATGAGCTGGAGGTGCCTCCTCCATGAAATACCTGGACGAGTATCGCGATGCCGAGACCGCGCACAAACTCGTAACGGCCATCGCCAGAGCAGTCACCCGGCCGTGGACGATCATGGAGGTCTGCGGCGGGCAAACGCATACGATTGTGAAATATGGCATCGACCGGATACTGCCGGACGATCTGGAACTGGTGCACGGTCCGGGGTGTCCGGTTTGCGTGACGTCGCTGGAGATGATCGACCGGGCGCACGCGATCGCCTCCCGTCCCGAGGTCACGTTTTGCTCGTTCGGTGACATGCTCCGCGTTCCCGGCTCTCGGGGTGACTTGTTACAGCTAAAGTCGATGGGAGCTGACGTGCGGGTGGTTTATTCACCGCTCGACGCCGTGAACTTGGCCGCGGAGCGACCCAAACGCCAGGTCGTTTTTTTTGCGATTGGCTTCGAGACGACAGCCCCTCCCAATGCGATGGCCGTCTGGCTGGCTCGGAAACGAAAGCTCGCCAACTTCAGCGTTCTGGTCTCGCACGTCCTCGTGCCGCCGATGCTCGAGGCCTTGCTGCAGGCCGAAGACAATCGGATCCAGGGCTTTCTTGGACCCGGGCACGTCTGCACCGTCATGGGAACGTCCGAGTACGAGCCGATTGCACGCCGCTACCGCGTCCCGATCGTCGTCACTGGATTCGAGCCGCTCGACCTTCTCGAGGGCGTCCTCCGCACGGTCCACCTGCTCGAAGCGGGTAGGGGAGAACTTGAAAATCAATATGCACGTGCCGTTCGTCCCGAGGGTAACCCGGCATCGATCCGACTGATCGAAGAGGTTTTTGAGGTCTGTGACCGGAACTGGCGCGGAGTCGGGATGGTGCGAAAGAGCGGCTTCAAGCTTCGCGGCGCGTATCGCCAGTACGATGCCGAACGGATTTTCGAGGTCGATCAGATCAAGACCGAGGAATCACCTTTGTGCATCAGCGGGCAGGTACTCAGGGGATTGAAGAAGCCTCATGACTGTCCCGCCTTCGGCACGATTTGTACGCCTCAGACGCCGCTGGGGGCAACCATGGTCTCCAGCGAAGGCGCCTGTGCCGCCTACCATGCTTACGGCCGCCACCTGGATGCTAGCCGATCACAAACGCTACAGACAGCGCAACGGTGAGGCACGAAGACTTACGGCTCCGAGGAAGTGATCCGGTATGGGCATCGGGCAACACACTTCGACGAACGCACTGCTGGGCAATTGCCCGCTGCCGAAGTCTCAGTATGAGCACATCCTGCTCGGCCATGGCAGCGGCGGCAAGCTCACCTCGGACTTGATCGAGGGTTTGTTCGTACCGGGTTTTGGAGACGAGCGGCTCGCCGGCCTCGAAGACCAGGCGACCGTAAGCCTCGGCCATCCCACTGGCAACGCTCGATCTGTTTCACGAGTCGCTTTCACCACCGACGCTTTTGTCGTCCGCCCTCTGTTCTTTCCTGGCGGCGACATCGGCCGGCTCGCCGTGCATGGTACGGTGAACGACCTGGCCGTCGGCGGCGCTCTGCCCCAGTTCCTCTCTGCCGCCTTCATACTCGAAGAGGGTCTGCCGCTGGCCGACCTCCGGAGAATTGTTGTCTCGATGCGGCAGGCATGCGACGAGTCCGGAGTCTCACTGGTCACTGGCGACACCAAGGTGGTGGACCGAGGCAAGGGTGACGGCTTGTATATCACAACTTCGGGGATCGGCCTGGTGCCGGAGGGACGCTCACTGTCCATTCACAATGCCCGTCCCGGCGACCGCATTGTTGTCTCGGGAACACTGGGTGACCACGGCATCGCCATCATGTCGGTTCGCGAAGGCCTGGAATTCGAGACCGTCCTCGAAAGCGACACAGCGCCGTTAATCTCGCTCACGGAAGCCATTCTGAAGGCATGCCCGGAAACTCGCTGCATGCGCGACCCGACGCGCGGCGGGCTCTCGAGCGCGCTCAACGAACTCGCGTCGGCTTCCGGTGTCGGAGTGATCCTCGACGAGGCCTCGATTCCGCTCCGCCCCGATGTCAAGGGAGCCTGCGAAATGCTCGGGCTCGACCCGCTCTACGTGGCCAACGAAGGAAAACTGGTAGCCGTCGTGCCGCCGGGTGATGCCGAGAGGGTGCTGGCGGTGATGCGGTCCTTGCCTCTTGGCAGGAGTGCCGCAATCGTCGGCGAAGTGGTGGCCGATCATCCCGGCATGGTTGTCCTCCGATCGCGGGTGGGAGGGGAACGGGTCGTCATGCTGCTTACCGGCGAACAACTGCCAAGGATCTGTTGATGACCAAGACCGTTGTGAAGGATCGACTGCTCAGCAACTCGCTCGGGAACATCGTGGGCGGAGTGGTCTTCGTGGCGTTCTTGAAGTATGGCCTCGCCCGGCCCGAGGCGCAGGCAGCGCCAGACGTGGATCGCTGAATCATTCCCTGGAAAGGAGGAGCCCTCATGGCAGCGGCGAATACGACCCAGGCGCCTTACGGACGCAAAACGCAGAAGGAACCGGCCGTCAAAGAGGTTCACGTCCTCTGGATCACGGCCGGCCTGAGCTGCGACGGCGACTCGGTGTCGACGACGGCTGCAACCCAGCCGAGCATCGAAGACATCGTGATGGGGGCGATCCCGGGCCTTCCCAAGGTCCACCTGCATAACCCGGTTCTGGCTTATGAGGTGGGTGATGAGTTCATGAAATACTGGTTCCAGGCTGACGAGGATCGGCTTGGGGCACCATTCGTCCTGGTGATCGAGGGGTCGATCCCGAACGAGAAGCTCAAGAGCGAGGGCTACTGGGCAGCGCTTGGCACCGACAAGAAAACCGGACAGCCAATCACCACCTGCGAGTGGATCGACCGCCTGGCCCCCAAGGCCTGGGCCGTGGTGGCGGCCGGCACGTGCGCCACCTACGGTGGAATCCATGCCATGGCCGGCAACCCGACCGGTGCCATGGGGCTGGCCGATTACCTCGGTTGGGGCTGGCGCTCGATGGCGGGCGTACCGATTGTCAACGTGCCGGGTTGTCCTGTGCAGCCCGACAACATGACCGAGACGCTGCTTTATCTCCTCTACCAGGCGGCGGGCCTGGCGCCGATGATCCCGCTCGACCAGCAGCTTCGGCCCACCTGGCTCTTCGGCAAGACCGTTCACGAGGGGTGTGACCGCGGCAGCTACTACGAGCAGGCGGATTTCGCGAACGAATACGGCTCGCCGAAATGCCTCGTGCGAATTGGCTGCTGGGGGCCCGTGGTCAACTGTAACGTCACCAAGCGCGGCTGGATGGCCGGCATTGGCGGCTGCCCGAATGTTGGCGGTATCTGCATCGGCTGTACCATGCCGGGGTTCCCTGACAAGTTCATGCCGTTCATGGACGAACCACCCGGCGGAGTGCTTTCGTCCGGCGTCATCGGCATGTACGGCAAGATCATCCGCAGGCTGCGGTCGATCACCAACACCACGGTCAACAAGGAACCCAGGTGGCGGCATAACGAGCCAGTGCTGACCACCGGCTACCACCCCACGACCTACGGACCCAACGGGGGAAATGGAGGAATCTCATGGCGACCGTGACCGCTCCTGAACGAACCGCGCGGACCGATTCTCGGCAGCTTGTCGAAATGTCGTGGGATCCGATCACCCGGATCGTGGGCAGCCTGGGCATCTACACCAAGATCGACTTCGCCAACCGCCAGGTTGCCGAGTGTCATAGTACCTCGTCGATCTTCCGCGGCTACAGCATCTTCATGAAGGGCAAAGACCCGCGCGACGCCCATTTCATCACCAGCCGGATCTGCGGCATTTGCGGCGACAACCACGCCACGTGTGCCTGCTACGCCCAGAACATGGCCTTCGGAATTCGCCCACCCGACATGGGCGAATGGATCGTCAACTTGGGCGAGGCGGCGGAGTACATGTTCGATCACAATATCTATCAAGACAACCTCGTCGGTGTCGATTTCTGCGAGCAGATGGTCAAGGAGACCAACCCCGGTGTATGGGACAAGGCTCAGAAGACCAACTCGCCGCACTACGGCTCGCATCCCTACCGCACCATCGCCGACATCATGCGGGCCTTGAACCCCTTCACCGGGGAGTTCTACCGCGAAGCCTTGCAGATGAGCCGGATGACCCGCGAAATGTTTTGCCTCATGGAGGGACGGCACGTCCACCCCTCGACACTCTACCCGGGCGGCGTTGGCACCGTCCCCACGCAACAGCTCTTCACAGACTACCTCGTCCGACTGATGAAGTACGTCGAGTTCATGAAGAAGGTCGTGCCCATGCACGACGACCTTTTCGACTTCTTCTACGAGGCTCTTCCCGGCTACGAAGAAGTCGGCGCAGGCGCATCCTGCTGGGCTGCTGGGGATCGTGGAACGATCCCAAGGTGTGCGACTACACCTACCGCAACATGGACGAGTGGGGCAAGGCAATGTTCGTCACACCAGGCGTGATCGTCGACGGCAAGGCGGTCACGAACAATCTGGTGGACATCAACCTGGGCATCCGGATCCTGCTCGGACATTCCTACTACGACGACTGGGGCGACGACGGTGAAGTGTTCGTCCACCGTGACCCGCTGGGCAACCCCGTCGACCGGCGCCACCCGTGGAACCAGACCACGATTCCCCGGCCGCAGAAGCGCGACTTCCAGGGGAACTATTCCTGGGTGATGTGTCCGCGCTGGCTCGACCCGAAGACCGGCGATCACCTGGCACTCGATACCGGCGGCGGCCCGATCGCCCGGCTCTGGGCTACGGCGCTGGCCGGCTTGGTAGATATCGGCTACATCAAGGCCACTGGACACAGCGTCAAGATCTATCTTCCCAAGACCATGATGCTGCCGGATGTCGAGTTCGAGTGGAAAATTCCCAAGTGGAGCAACGCGATCGAGCGGGACCGAGCGCGGACCTACTTCCAGGCCTACGCCGCGGCGGCCGCACTCTACTTTGCGGAACGGGCGATGGAAGAACTGCACGCCGGACGAACCCGCACTTGGACCGACTTCAAGGTGCCCGACGAGGCGATCGGCTGCGGCTTCCATGAGGCCGTGCGCGGGGTTTTGTCGCACCACGTCGTCATTCGCGATGGCAAGATCGCCAACTATCATCCGTATCCACCCACACCCTGGAACGCCACTCCGCGCGACGTATACGGCACACCCGGCCCCTACGAGGACGCGGTCCAGAATACGCCGATCTTCGAGGAAAACGGCCCCGACAAGTTCAAGGGAATCGACATCATGCGGGCGGTGCGCAGCTTCGACCCGTGCTTGCCCTGCGGCGTCCACATGTACCTGGGCAACGGCAAGCTGCTCGACGTCAAACACGTTCCGATGTTCGGCGTCCAGAAGTGACGGGCCCGTTCTCGTATCGAGAAGATGGCAGCCATGGATACTCCCGACGCTCGTGAATTCCAGAGCCAGATGCAGCGACTTGACGCATTGCTCCAGGGGGTCGAGCGGCTCCGCGATCCCGACGCGCAGTCACAGGTGCGGCAGACGCTGCAGGCAATTCTTGAGCTCCATGGGGTCGGCCTGGAACGGATTCTCAGCCACCTCGACGCAGCCGGCGAGGCCGGCGCCGTCGGCGCGGGAGGCCTGCGTTCGCGACGAGATCGTTGGTGGCCTGCTTTTACTCCACGGTCTCCATCCCCTCGACCTGGAGACGCGCGTGTGCCAGGCCCTGGACCAGGTGCGGCCATTCCTGCGCTCGCACGGCGGCAACGTCGAGCTGCTCAGCCTGAGCGACGGCGTGATCCGGCTGCGCCTGCAGGGCAATTGCCACGGCTGCCCGTCCTCGGCCGTGACCATGAAGCAAACGATCGAGCAAGCGATCATGACCCATGCCCCTGACGCCATCGCCCTGCATGTCGAAGGGGCCGTGGACGAACCGTTAACCACGCCGGACGGCCAGGCTCTGGTCGTCCTGCAGACACTTTGAGCCCGACCCCGGGCGGAAGGGAGGACTGAAAATGGGATGGCATGATTCGAGGGCCGAGCTTCCCGCCCACACGCCAGGCACGCCAAGAGGCGAGGAACTGGTTCGACGTCTGGGCCGTGAGCCAGGACGAGACAACCGCAAGGGCGTGCGTACATCGCGCGATGCGACGAGCATCAATGCCGACGACCGGGCCCCGATCGATCCGCGGATGCCGCATCTGCCGCCAGCTTGAGGTCCCATGGTCATGATGCCTGAATCTCGCGAGGTCAGCCCGGAACTCCCCGCTCTGGCCTCGATCCGGCGGTTCCTCCGGCCCAGAGCCGTGCGCGAGCATTGCGCACTGTGCAACGCCGAACTGGCTCACGAGCATCCCCACCTGCTCGAGTTGGCCACGCGCCGGCTGGCCTGCGCTTGCGACGCGTGCGCCATGCTGTTCGATCGCCCGGAGGCGATGCGGTATCGTCGGATACCGCGCCGTGTTCGGGCTCTTGCCGATTTTCAGATGACCGACGCAACGTGGGAGGCCCTCCAGCTTCCCATCGACCTGGCCTTCTTCGTGCACAGTACTCCGGCCGGCTGCATCATCGCCTTCTACCCGAGCCCCGCCGGAGCCACCGAATCGGTCGTGGACGCTGGAGCTTGGGAAACGCTTGTCGCCGAGAACCCGTCGCTCTGCGAATTCGAATCCGACGTCGAGGGATTGCTGGTCAACCGCGTGGGTGCATCGCGCGACTGTTTTCGCGTGGGCATCGACCAGTGCTATCGCCTCGTGGGCCTGATTCGCACTCACTGGCGCGGGCTCTCGGGGGGTGCCAAGGTCTGGGGTGAAATTGCTCAGTTTTTCGACGGTCTGCGCGAGCAATCTTCCTGAAGGACGAGTCGATTCATGCCTGACTTGAGCTTCCAGATTGAAGGCGCCGAGCCTCAAGACCATGCGGCCGCGCCGACACTGCTGTTCGCGCTCCGCGTCACTGATGCCGGGCAGCCGCCGACAGCCATTCACACCGTCGCCCTGCGCTGCCAGATCCGGATCGAGCCCGCCCGGCGATCCTACTCCCCGGCGGAACGCGAGCGGCTGAGCGACCTGTTCGGAACCCCGGAGCGCTGGGGACAGACCGTGCGTCCCATGCTCTGGACCCACGTCAGCGCCACGCTGCCGCCTTTCGAGGGGACGACGCTCGTCAAGCTCCCCGTGCCGTGCACGTTCGACCTCAGCCTGGCCGCCACGAAGTATTTTGACGCACTCGAGGACGGCAATTTGCCGCTCTGCTTCCTCTTCAGCGGAACGATCTTCGTCGAGTCCGACCAGGGCGGCTTGCAGGTTGCTCAGATCTCCTGGGAGAAGGAAGCCACGTTTCGCCTGCCTGCAGCCACGTGGCACGGGCTCATGGACCTTTATTACCCGAACACCGCCTGGATTTGCCTCCGAAAGGACATTTTTGATCAGCTTGACTCCTACAGACGCGACAAAGGGTTGCCGACGTGGGAGCGGGCGCTTGAGCGGCTTCTCGCGGCAACGGAAAAGCCGGTGATGTCATGAACCGCGAAATGGTTGACCCGATCGCCAATGCCGTCCTCTACGAAGGGTACATCCTCTACCCCTATCGTCCCTCGACCAAGAATTCGCAACGCTGGAGTTTTGGCGGCCTTTATCCCCGCATCTATTGCGAACAGCAGAATCACTGTGAGGCCTGGACTCAGCAGACCGAGTGCCTGGTGCACGGAAATCTTCGGACCAGCTTCCAGGTCGTCGTTCGTTTCTTGCACCTCACGGACCGCCAAGTCGGCGCCATCGATCCGCCGGTTCCGGAGTGGACCGAACCCACCGACCTGTGGTTCCATCCTGTCGAGATACTCCAGATCGGGACCGGGCGTTACCATGCCTGGCAAGAGGCAGAGGAGCGTGAGGTTGCCTCCGCCGCCTCATTTCTGGGTGATCTCTGCACTCGCCCGGTACGGCGAGAATTTGTGTTCGAAGGCGGCCAGCGCCGGGATCCGTTGAAGGGGCCCTCCGGTGACTTTGTCGGCGTACTGGTCCGGGAGCAGCGGTCGATCGAGGGCGTCGTCGAGGTGGCCGCCTCCGAGGTTGAGACAGGGTTGTTCCGCTTGACAATCCGTACCGTGAACCAGACGCGCGTGGCCGAAAATCAACCACTCGACCGCGATGAGGCCCTGCTGCAGAGCTTCGTCTCCACGCACGCGATCCTCGGCCTCGAACAGGGGGAATTTGTCTCGATGATGGACCCGCCTGAGCACTGGCGTCAGGCTGCGGCCGAATGCCGGAACGTGGGTGCCTGGCCGGTGCTCGTAGGTCAGGAGGGGAGCAAAGACACGATGCTCTCGTCGCCCATCATCCTCTATGACTATCCGCGGGTGGCGCCCGAGAGCCCCGGCGACTTCTTCGACGGTACCGAGATCGACGAGATGCTGAGTCTTCGGATCATGACCCTCACCGACGACGAAAAAGGATCCATGGCCTCCCTCGACGAGCGAGCGGGCGCCCTGCTCGCCCGGACCGAGTCCCTGGCACGCGAGCAATTGCTCGAGCTTCACGGGACGGTCCGCGGACTGAGGGACCGTTCGGCCGGAGGGCAGGCGTGATGAGCTGGAACCTGGGCGAAGAGAAGCGCAAGTTGGAGTGCATACACGTCGGGCCCGCCGAACTCCGTGCAGGCGATCGCGTCGTGCTACGACCGCGGCGTCGTGCCGACATCTTCGACATGGTTCTCGACGGCAAGCCCGCCACCATTGCCTCGATCGAGCAGGACTTCGAGGGCCAGATTTTTCTGGCCGTTACTGTGGACGATGACCCCGGCAACGACATGGGCACCCTGCTGCAGCCCGGACATCGCTTCTTCTTCCTTGCGGAAGAAGTCGAGCCACTCAGGCGTGAGGCGGCGCCATGACGATGAACTACAGACTCGCTCCCGATCGGAGCCAGTTCACGGTCCATGCCTTCGCCACGGGCATGCTTTCAGTCTTCGCCCACAGCCCGACGTTCGACGTCCAGGATTTCCGGGGCCAGGTTCGTCTCGATGACGGAGCACCTGGCCGCACGACGCTCGACGTTGTCGTGAAATCCAGCTCTCTGGTCTTGCTGGATCACGTTCGACCCGCCGACCGCCGTGAGATCGAGGGACGCATGCGGGAAGAGGTTCTCGAGGTTTTCGCCTACCCTGAGCTCCACTATGACGCGCACGAGGTCTCGTCCAGCTTGACCGCGCCGGGCCAGTTCCGCCTGCGGATCAACGGTCGGCTCTCGTTGCATGGAGTCACCCGCCCTCAGGTGATCGAGGCGGAGATGCGACTCTTCGAGGATGGCCTGCATTTCATGGGCGACTTTTCGCTCGGGATGTCCGAATTCCAGATCAAGCCCGTGACCGCTCTGGGTGGTGCGATCAGGCTGAAAGACGCGCTCAAGGTCTCCTTTCAACTCGTCGGTTTGCCGGAGGCAACATGACGCCTTGCCGCATTCTCATCGCCTGTATCGGCAACATCTTCCTGGGCGACGACGCATTCGGCGTCGAGGTCGCCCGCCGGCTCCAGTCCGTCGACTTGCCCGAAGGAGTGCGCGTCGTGGATTTCGGCATCCGGGGGCTTGACCTGACCTACGCCCTCATGGATGGCTACGAGACGGTCATCCTGGTTGACGCGGTTCCGCGCGGCGGCGCACCGGGGACACTCTATGTCCTCGAGTTGCCGCTCGAGAGTCCAACCGGAGCAATCGGCGAGCCGCTTCTCATCGAGGCACACAATCTTGACCCCGGCAAAGTCCTGCGGTTGGTCTCGAGCCTGGGCACGGCCGTTCTGCAGATCTTACTGGTCGGCTGCGAGCCAGGTCCCGCGGACGAGCTAGACGACTTCGGGGCCGAGATGAGCATGCCAGTCCGTGCGGCTGTTGACGCCGCGGTTCCTCTTCTTGCGTCGCTCGCCGCGCGGCTTCTCCGCGGTGAGAAGATCGAGGCGGGCGCGGCGAGCACCATCATCGAAAGGAAGGCAGAGCCATGTTGCGACTGACATCCGAGAGAGAAAGCGACCTGTCGCGTTCGTCGGACGATGATGGGGGAGAACACTTCTCGCTCGGCGAGTGGAGGCATGATGGGCGTCCGCCCGTCGGATTGCTGGTCGCTGGGGTCGCCGTTATAGGTCTTGGTCTCCTGGCGTGGTCCTATCTCGGTCCCGACTTGAAGCGTTATGCCAAGATCCTTAGCATGTGAAGCAGGGGGGGAACCCTGATTCATGCATGAACTTTCCATTGCCCTGAGCCTGCTGGATCTCGTGCAAGAAGAGGCGAGGCATCGAGGAGTTCGAGTCACTGCGGTGCACGTGCGGCTTGGTCCGCTTTCCGGCGTGGTCCGCGATGCGCTCGTCTCGGCTTTTGAACTGGCCCGGGAGGGTACGCCGCAAGAGCATGTGGGTGTCGTGATCGAGGAGGTACCGATCGTCGTATCCTGTCCCGCGTGTGCCGCATCGAAGACACCGGAATCGGCATGGAATCTGTGTTGCCCCACCTGCGGCGCCCCGACACCCGAGATCCTCAGCGGCCGCGAGCTCGAGGTCGTTGCCCTTGAGATTGATCCATGAGCGAACATCCTCGACTGGTCGAAGTTCGACAGCACATCCTCAAGCACAACGACTCCGCCGCCCGTGCCCTGCGTGAGCGGTTTCAACTTGCGGGCACTTACGTCGTCAGCCTGGTTTCGAGCCCAGGCGCGGGCAAAACAGCCTTCCTGGAACGGCTCCTCGAAACGCTCGGTAGCCGCTATCGGGTCGCTGCGCTCGTGGGCGATCTGGCCACCGACAACGACGCCCGCAGGCTGGCACGCAGCGGCGCTCCGGTGAAGCAGATCATCACCGGAACTGTCTGTCACCTGGAGGCCGACATGGTTCAGACCGCATTGGCCGGCTGGGTGCAGGAGCCTCTCGATTTCTTGTTCATCGAGAATGTGGGGAACCTCGTCTGTCCGGCCACCTTCGACCTCGGCGAGAATCTGCGATTGGTCCTCTTCTCGGTGACCGAAGGGGAGGACAAGCCGCTCAAGTACCCGACCATCTTCAACACGGCCGACGTGGCCATCATCACCAAGATGGACCTCGCAGCGGCCGTCGAGTTTGATCGAATCGCGGCCCACCAGAACATTCAGGCGGTGCGGCCGGGCATGCGTGTCTATGAGGTTTCGGCAAAGTCCGGCGCGGGGATGGATGCCTGGCTCGGCTGTCTCGAATCGCGCCTGAATCAATCGCGGCAGGAGCGGTCGTGAGGCTCTCGCAGGTTTGATGGCCATCGCGCAATATCGGGTGCCGGTCGATACCCTGATCGACGTTGCAGAACCGGTCGGGACGCTTCAACGTCAAGAGCCGCCGTCAGCAGGCTCCGGCCGGCCACCGTAGACTGGAATTCATTCAGTTTGTTATTATGATCATATTGTAATTTATTATAGACTGTGTGGCGTGGTTTGGCCGGGCGTGATGGGAATCAGGAAACGGAATGAATCCCGCTCCTCCGTTGCGGCTGGTCCACCACGTCATCGGCGTCGAGCCAGAACGCATAATCGCCGGTGGCCCGCGCCAGAGCCGCGTTGCGGGCCGCGGCTTGATGATCCGCACCGACTGTTCCACACTCAACGGATTCCGAGCCTTCCGCCGAGGCACCCGCGGGGCGTGAAGCATATGGCGGAAGGCATGATGGGCACACGCCCGCGAGATCGCGTGCAAGCATAAGCCAGGGTGTTCCAGCTATCTGGGATTGGAAGCTCCTCGCCATCCTGGTTGAAGAGTGGCGACCGTTCGGTGCGTGGGCGCCGGGCTTGGTGCACCCGACGCGGCTTTCAATTTGGCCGAAGGTCCGGCCGATCTGGAGTATCGCCCCATTCGGAGAGCGCAGTAGTGTAGCGGTCGGCCGTCGGCGGGCCTATGATTCTAGGTATGTGAAGAAGCCCTGCCGGCGCGAGGCTCGCAGGGGTCGAGCTCGAACCCGGATCCAAGGAGGCGTCGCGCCATGCGGATCATCGCGGGGCAACGCCGGGGACACAAGATCGATGGGCCGCGGCCCAATGCCGAGATGCGGCCAACCAGCGACCTGGTTCGCGAGTCGATCTTCAACATCGTGGGAGCCATGATACCAGGGCGAATCGCCGTCGATCTGTTCGCCGGCACTGGCGCCGTCGGACTGGAGGCGCTCAGTCGAGGCGCGAGTCGAGCCATTTTCATCGAGAAGAATCGCGAGAACGTGGGGCTGATCCACCGCAACATCGCCATTCTTCGTTATCAGGATCGTACCCAGGTGCGGCTTGCCGATGCTTATCGCTGGGCCAGAAACTTCCAGCCTGACGGGCATGAGCCCATGGCTGTCTTTCTCGATCCACCCTACCGCGAGTTCGAGATCCATCGGCGGCAGTTAAGCCAGTTGCTACGATCGCTTGGCGAAAAGCTGCCGGCTGACTCGGTGATCTCGATCGAGGCGGGGCGCAATCTTGATGGGGAGATCTTGCCCAATCTCGAAGCCTGGGATATCCGCCGCTACGGCGATACCCAGGTCGCCATCCGGGTGATCGCGGAGACGATACGGGAACTGGGTTCGCAAGCAAATCCAGAGGTGGATGAGGAGCCGCAGGCCAGCTTGGAGGACGTGGCGGATGTCTGAAGCCCAGGCACGTCGCGACTTCGCCCTGGAGGTCGTCATGCGGCTACGGCAAGCCGGATTCCAGGCACTCTGGGCGGGTGGCTGCGTGCGCGACCTGCTGCTGGAGCAGGTTCCCGTGGATTACGATGTGGCGACCGATGCGACTCCCGAGCAGGTGATGCTCACCTTACCCTTCCGCGCAATCACGGTCGGCGTTTCGTTCGGAGTGGTGCGGATCCGACATCACCGGATGCACGGGATCGAAGTGGAAGTCGCGACTTTTCGCAGCGACGGTGCCTACGTGGACGGCCGCCGGCCGGAGGCTGTCGTCTACAGCTCGCCGGAGCTCGATGCCGCCCGCCGCGACTTCACGATCAACGGCATGTTCATGGATCCGGAAGCAAGCCAGGTGATCGATTACGTGGGTGGACTGGATGACCTGCGCAACCATGTCATTCGCGCCATTGGTGATCCGGCCGACCGGTTTCGCGAAGACAAGCTTCGTCTCATGCGGGCTGTTCGATTCGCGGCGCGATTCGGTTTTGAAATCGAGTCGAGTACCTGGCAGTCTTTGAAGCAGATGGCGCGCGAGGTGGTCGTCGTCTCGCCGGAGCGGATCGCCCAGGAACTGCGGCGAATGCTCGTGCACGAGAATCGCGCGTACGCCATGGGCCTCGCGCTCGACGCCGGTCTGGTCGCTGCCATCCTCCCTCCCCTGGCCGACATGCGAGGGTTGTTCCAGGGCAAGCCGGTTCAGCCGGAGGGCGACCTCTGGGATCACACCATGCTGGTTCTTCGGCTGTTGCCTGCCAGGCCCAGTTTCACGCTGGCCTTCGCTGCTCTCGTTCACGATGTGGGCAAGCCCTTCACGCGCGCCAATCATCACGGACGCACAAGCTTTCACAGCCATGACCAGGTCGGCAGCCGGATCGCCGAACGCCTCTGCAGGAATCTCAAGCTGTCAAATGCCGAGCGCGAGCGGATCACGTGGCTCGTGGCCTTTCATCAATACCTGGGAGAGGCCAAGAAACTGCGCGAGGCCAAGCTCAAGCGGGTTCTGGCCCATCCTGCGATCGGCGAACTCCTGGCGCTGCACCGGGCCGACGCCCTGGCTTCCACCGGCGACACGGAACATATCGATTACTGTGAGTATTACCTGAAGAATCAGCCGGCCGGCCCGATCAACCCACCGCCGCTCATGACCGGCCACGATCTGGTACGCCATGGTCTGGAGCCCGGGCCTCATTTTGCCGTGATCCTGGAGACAGTCCGGGAAGCGCAGCTCGAGGCGAGGGTGCAAAGCAAACGTGAGGCGCTGGACTGGGTTGACCGCTACATGGCGACGGGTTCTTGGCCGGAACAAGATCTTGATTGAGTGCAGGCTGGTGCCGGTCCAATCACCAAAGTTAGTCAGCCACATCCCTCGGCGGCCGGGCCCCGCGCGTCAGGTTGATGGCGGGATGACGTCGCCATACAATAAACTATCTGCTTGATGGCATTAGCTATCGAATCCTGATCGACTTGAGAGCTTGACCTTTTCCATGTCAGTAGATCACCAGTCAGCCGTGGCCGTGTTGCTGAGCGGAGGACTGGATAGCTCTGTCCTGGCGGTGGATTTGCTGCGGGATTATTCTCTTGTCCACCCTCTATATATTCGCGGCGGACTGAAGTGGGAGAAGTGGGAACTGGCGGCGGTGCATGCGTTTCTTGCAGCGGTTCCGGCTCCGGGTTTGAAAAGCTTGACGGTGCTCGATGAGCCTCTGCGGGACATTTATGGACCGCACTGGAGCACGGGTGCAGAACGCGTGCCTGATGCCGACACTCCCGATGATGCCGTGTACCTGCCGGCTCGGAACGTCCTGCTGACGGTCAAGGCGTCAGTCTGGTGCCGGCTCCGGCAGGTCGATGCCCTTGCCCTGGGGTGCCTGGGATCGAACCCGTTTCCCGATAGCACTCCGGAATTCTTTCGCGATCTGGAATCGGTCCTGAGTCGGGCGATGGGCGGGGCGCCTCGTCTGATTCGTCCCTTCGATCAATTCCATAAGAAAGCTATCGTTCTGCGCGGAAAGAACCTGCCTCTACACCTGACTTTCTCGTGCATTGATCCGGTGAACGGCGTGCACTGCGGGATGTGCAATAAATGTGTGGAGCGGCAGAACGGATTCCGGGACGCGGGAGTTCGCGATCGAACCCCTTACAATGCTTCGACGGAGCCGTCATTTCGCGGAGATGAAATTGAAACGCGAAAACCTCGCTGAACAGACCAGGAACCGCGCGACGATGTTTCGAGTTACCCGTGAGATTCTCTTCTGCTACGGGCACCGGCTGCTAAATTATGACGGCAAATGCCGCCACCTTCACGGGCATAACGGCCGGGCTCAGATTACGCTCCAGGGTAGGGAACTGGATGAGCGCGGGATGCTTGTCGATTTCGGTGAGATGAAGCGGAAGATTCAGCACTGGATCGATGAAAACCTTGACCACAACATGCTTCTCAACCGCGAAGACCCGTTACTGCCGCTGCTCCGAGAGCGCGGAGAACGGATCTTCGTGATGGATTCCAACCCGACGGCCGAAAACATCGCCCGGCTTATTTTCGAGACAACCCGGGATGCCGGCTTGCCGGTGGTTGAAGTCTTGCTCTGGGAGACAGAGAACTGCTATGCCGCGTACACCGGCAACTCATGAGCCGGAGACGGGAGGCTTCGGTCGTCACGCTTCCATCCACTTGACCCGAGTAAGTGGCGAAGGTATCAATGCGGGTGACCGTGGCCATCGTCTGCCTGCTTCTCCGCGATCACTGCGGTAGCAGGTTTGTAGGGATATTTGAACTCATCAATCCACCACTCGTAACCTTTGCCGGAGTCCGAAGTGCCTCTCATGAACGCCATGGCGTAATCATGTTCGTTCGGGAACTCCTCGGTCGCTGGGGCGTGCACTTCGTAGAGGGCAATCGCATACAGCAAAACGCCCTCGGTACCCTGCGACTCGAGCTTGACGAAGCGGAATTCACTCTCCTTTGAAGATTCCAGCCGCTTCTTGACGGCGCGGAGCGGACTGGTTCGCATTTCGTTCATCGCCGCTTCTTTCTTCTTCGCCGACTGGAACTTGTCCATGACCTCCTGAGGCGAAGTGCTCTTCCGCTGAGTCGGAGCGATCTCGAGCCAGAGGAGATCGGCCAGAGTTCCCGTTTTCATCACATTCTCGTAGTACCTGGCGAAGCTCTCGGCATTGCGAGTGCGGACAAAGCCTTGAACTGAGGTGATGGTGAAAATCCCCAGGCCAAAGATCAAGCCGAGTGCGGCCCCCATCTGGGCAAGGCGGCGGCCGGTCAGGACGTCGGAATAGCGCTGGATGTTCCAGTCGGCCGTGAATCCAAGAATCACGGCCAGAGCGGAAAAGATGAAAAAGAAGGGGCTGGCAATGCTGAAAATGCCGAGAATCCCACACACTACGCTGAGGATTGCTCGAGAGCTTACAGCCCTGTAGGTGGGCAGCTCATTTTCAATCGGAGACCCCACGGTAGGTTCGGGAAGCAGTTTGCTTGACTTCTGATCTGTCGCCACGAATCGAATCCTCCCGGGGCCCTGGACGGTCGGGATGAGATCATGATCCAGTTGAGTGCACGAAGCGATAAGTTGCCAGGGCGGCCCGCGTAGCTATTGAAGCTAATCAGTGTTGCACCAACCGTCAAGGATCAGCGGGCGACCAGACTCGAGAGAGCGGTAGCCGGGGTCAACAACCACGAGCCTCCAGCCATGGCAACCCAGAAGATACCCAGGGCCCAGCCCACGACATTCGTCCACGACCAATCCCGGCCCGCCAGACCACATTTCCAGCCGGCGAGTAACACGGCGAGCATGGTAAGCCCCATCGTGCGGTCTCCCAGGGGTGTCGCCCAGTTCAATCCTCGCGATGAGCCATGAAGCAGAGCCGCGATATCGAATAGCCAGACAAGAAGTCCGCCAGTCAGCCAAACCAGCTCTCCCAGACTGCCTTCCTTACCGCCGGAACGGGCCAGAATCAGCGGGCCCACCAAGGCCAGGCAGCCGGCAAGAGTTGACAGGCTCGACAGGAGAGACAGTGGCGGCCAGGTGAGCCGCCCTTTTTGAACCAGAAGACTGATACCCCACCCCAGTGCCGCGGTGAGCAAGATCGCGTTGGTGAAAGCGCTTTCCGGAGCGCTGGCGGCCCCAGAAGTGCTACTGGCTCGTTTGGCACACATGGAATGCGATGTAGTACCAGGGAAAGGGAACCGGAATCTCTCCGGTCAGGATGGTATTGCGACCCGATAAGGCAAGTTTGAACTTCTCTTTCCTTCGGTCCGTTCGCTCGAGGATGATCAGTCCAACAGGTGGAGTCTCGACTCTCGTCGCCATGCCACCGTCGCGACCGAACTGACTAGCGCAACTCGGCAACCTGGCGTGCCTGTCCCGGCGGCGGAGGAATGGCCGCGTCTGCAATCGTCTCGGTGAAAGATTCCTCGGAAAGCAGTGGCGTCTCGGAACTTGTGTCCTGTTCCACCTCGGCAAGGACCGGCTTGAGAACGACTTGCTCGCCTTCGTACAAGCCCTCGCTGATCTCCAGGTAATCCTGCGTGCATTCACCGAGTTTGACCTCCCGGCGCTCCAGCCCGTCCTCATGGGCGACATAGCAGATCTCTCGTCCGTCCTCCTCGGTGACGGCCTCCACGGGCACCGCCAGCACATTGTCGCGCCGGTTCAGAGAGATTTCCACATGAGCGGTCATTCCGGGCAAGATGCCTTGGGGCGGATTGTCCAGTTTCACCTTGCCATCGAAGTAGCGCACATCCGAGCGCCAACTAAAGGTCGGCAGCGCAGCGATTTCGGTGACATGTCCTTCCAGCTTCCGGTTGGGCATCCCCTCGACGACCACCCTGGCCCGCATCCCCTTGGCCACCTCTGGCATGACCGACTCATGAAGGGAAGCAACGACTTCCATCTGGCTCAGGTCGGGAAGGAACATCAGATCTTGCTTCTGGCGGACGTACATTCCTTCTTCGATGCGGATCTCGCGGCGCTGATCGTTGGCGTAAATTACAAATCCGTCGTGGGGCGCCCGTATTGTGCAGAGCTCGACTTGCTTTTTTAGCTTGGCCAGACGGTCGAGGTTGCGATTGAGCCGGCTGGTCTGATATTTCAAGGTTGCCTCGGCGGCGAGGATTTTGTTTTCAAGACCTTTCAGTGCAGCCGGTGCGGTCCAGCGAGTGAAAAGTCTGAACGCTGCACGCTCCTCGTCGAGGTCGAACATCGCCCGGGCATGATTGAAGACCTCGTTCGTGACCTGAGCGGCCGCGATGTATCCCTTCTTTTTCATCTTCTGTGCCCAGTCGAGCCGATCTTCGCAACGCAGCAAGTCAGACTCGGCCAGCGCCACACTCCGTTTGAAATCCTTGGTGGCCTCGGCCATCGTCCCTTCGCGGAACTCCCGTACTGCCAGTTGGGCGATTTCATATTCCAGCTCGGCCTGTCGATGATCGGCCCGTGATCGCTCGACGGTGATCTGTTGCTGGCGGAGCAATTCCTCGTATTCCGATGAGTCCAGCATCGCCAGGACGTCGCCGCGATGGACTACCGACCCTTCCGGAACAATGCTCAAGAGCACCGACGAACCACCCGCCCACAGTCGCTGTCCCTGGACGCCGATCACGATGTTCTCGAGCTCGCATTCGATGACCGTTCGCTGCGAACTCTCGATCTGACCGCTGGTCGTCAACGCCGGGTAGAGATCGGTCCGGTGTACACTCGCCAGGGTGTACCTTTCCGCCGGGGGCCGCGAAGCATGATGCCCCGTCGTCTCGTAGGCCAGGCCCACCGTCATCCCGGCCCCCATGACCACTGCTACAACAGCCGCCAATCCTGATGGCCAAGAGTTCCTTCGCAGGCGCATCGAGCGGTCTCCTAGGTGGTCATAAACTTGGGCCAGAGCGGCGGCCCAGGTTGCCTGAGGTCGTCCGTGAACCGGTCGACGACCAGGCGGGAATACTGCATTTTGGTGTCACCGAGGCACGGTATGCTGCCTCTCGTGAACTCACTAGGGAGGGATTGTGCTGAAGAAGTCGAGCGAGCCGGCGGGCACCGACCCACTTATTGTCAGACCCCTTCAAGGAAAAAGCGAGGTCCTCTTGAAGACTCAATCGGCCCTTCGAATAACCTTACCTTCATTTATTATACGGAGCTTCCTTCAACTAGCTCTGACAATAGACGATTGTAAAACAAAAAATCGACGCAGGCAATCCCCAGAAAATACCTGGACTTTTATCCGCTTCGATCGGATCTCGTTTTCCTCTGGTGGACCAACTCCGGTAATCGTCATGATTCCACCAATTCCCCAGAGTTTTCTAGCTTGCGAATTCAACAAGATCGATTCCTTTTTAATGATTCGTCCACGGTAGCAGCCAACCGGCCCGTTTGCTCCCAGATTCACGCGATCGATCTTCTCGCGCGTACGCACACGCGTGGACGAGCACGCCGAACCAGCGCACCTACTGACTGACGCCAGGAAAACGTCCGGAAGACGACGAAATCGAGGGAATGTTCGGTCTGTTGTCTTCAAGAACGAAACTGAGTGTCTGCCGGTCGTCCTGGCGGAAGACCTTGTTGATTCGCGTCTTGCAGCGATAATAAAGAGAATACAGAGCACCTTGAGAAGACGTTCATGCACGACCAGATAAAACCTGAGCCACAACTGCGATTGGACCTGTCGCTGCCTTTGTCAGAGGGAGTCTCGGTCCCTCGTCTGAGGCCCGAGCTGCTCTCTCCGGCGGGAGATCGGACCTGTCTGCTGGCCGCCGTCGAGAATGGCGCTGATGCGGTTTACTTTGGTTTGCGCAGGCACAATGCCCGTATCCGGGCAATGAACTTCGACGGAGCCGACCTGGGCGAGGTCATGGCGCTGCTGCATCGTCGGGGCGTGCGCGGATATATCACGCTCAATACGCTGGTTTTTCCCGATGAGCTGGCTGATGTGGAGGAAACTGTTCGCGAGCTGGCCGCGGCAGGTGTCGATGCGGTGATCATCCAGGATCTCGGGCTGGCCCGGTTGATCCGGGCGATCACGCCCGACCTGGAAATGCATGCGTCGACCCAGATGTCGATCACCAGCGAAGAAGGGATTCGCCTTGCCGCCGAGCTGGGGTGCTCGCGAGTCATTCTGGCCCGGGAACTCTCGCTCGATGAGATCAGAAAGGTTCGCAGCCAGGCTCTTTTGCCGGTCGAAGTCTTCGTGCATGGTGCCCTCTGTGTGGCGTATTCAGGGCAATGTCTGACCAGCGAGGCGCTTGGCGGCCGCTCGGCAAACCGCGGCGAGTGCGCCCAGGCTTGCCGGATGCCCTACGAGATCGTCTGCGACGGACAGTCGGTGGATCTGGGAAGGACTCAATATTTGCTCAGCCCGCAAGACCTGGCGGCCTACGACCTGATTCCGCGGCTGATCGAGCTCGGCGTCTCCAGCCTGAAAATCGAGGGGCGTCTCAAATCTTCGGAGTACGTGGCCAACATCACGCGCCATTATCGCCAGGCGATCGATGCCGCGTGGGTCGGTCGCCCGGTTGCGTTCACCTCGCGCGATGTGGAGGAGATGCAGCTCTCGTTTTCACGCGGGTTCAGCCACGGCTTCCTCGACGGCAACAATCACAAAGCGCTGGTTCGTGGCGATTACGCGAAGAAGCGCGGGATTCTGCTTGGACACGTCGAGTCGATCTCGGCGGCAGGAGTTGTGATCTCTTGCTCGACGACCGTCAAGCCGGGCGATGGTGTCGTGTTCGACGGCGATGACACGACGGGCGTGCCCGAACAAGGCGGAAGGATTTACGAAGTCTCGTCACCAGGGCCCGGACGCGTCGCGCTTCGCTTCGGCCGCGGCTCGATCGATGTCAGGCAGATAGAGCCTGGTCAAAGCGTCTGGAAAACCGACGATCCGGAGCTCAGTGCGCGATTGCGTCGGTCATTCGAGGGGCCGCCGGCTCGACTTGTCGAAGTGGACATGAGGGTCCATGCCGAGGCTGGCCAGCCTCTGGAGGTCGCGGCAAGCACGGCAAATGGAGTTCGCGCCAGCGTGCGGACAGATTCTCCACTCGTAACCGCGCGATCCCAGCCCGCGGACGAAAAACTCTTGCGCGACCAGCTAGGTCGGCTGGGTGGGACGATCTACTGGCTGCGTGGTCTTACCGCCTCGATTGAGGGTGGTCCGATGGTCCCCAAGAGCCTCCTGAACCAGGTCCGGCGTGACCTGGTGGCACAGCTTGAGCATGCGGCCGCGGTACCGGCTTCTCGCGAGCTTGCCGCCGAACCCGTGCTCCCTGCGTTGCTGGTTCCCCTCTTCGAAGAGCGACAACGTCAGCATCAAGAGGCTGCTCGGTCGGCGAACGTTCAGACAGTATCGCTTTCGGTACTCTGCCGCCGCACCGACCAGATCGAGGCGGCACTGTCGCGGGGAATCGCGACCATCTATGCCGATTACCAGAACATCAAGGAATATGCTTCCGCCGTGACCGCGGCCCGACACGGTGGCGCAGCCATCTACCTGGCCACTCCTCGAATCGAGAAACCCTTCGAGGCAAACCTGTTTCGCTATCTTGCGAAGCTTGGAGCCGACGGCATCCTCGTTCGCAACGCGGGTGGCTTGTACTTCTGTGCGGAACGATCGATCCCGTTCGTCGCCGACTTCTCACTCAACGCGGCCAATCCTCTGACCGTTGAGCTGTTCAGGAGTCGCGGAGCAACCCGGGTGACCGCTTCGTATGATCTCAACGCGGCCCAGCTCTTCGACCTGGTCGATGCCGTGCCGCCAGACTGGCTGGAAGTGGTCATTCATCAGCAGATTCCTATGTTCCACATGGAGCACTGCGTTTACTGTGCGTTTCTATCACCCGGCACTGACCAGACCAATTGCGGACGGCCTTGCGACCACCACGACGTCAAGCTGCGCGATCGCGTGGGCGTCGAGCATCCATTGAAGGCCGACGTCGGTTGCCGGAACACTCTTTACAACGCTATTCCGCAGACCGCGGCCGAATACCTCCCGCGCTTGATCGCTCACGGTGCCAGGCACTTGCGGATCGAGTTTCTTGACGATGACGCCAGTCATGTCGAGCGGATCATCGGTCTGTACCAGGCGGTGTTCACCGGCCAGCGCGATCCAAAGACCCTGTGGCGAGATCTCAAGGCAAGTAATCAGTACGGTGTCACACGAGGGCCGCTGAATGTTCTCTGATTCCCCTGATCCAGCGACGAGCCGATCGTTCCGGTGCTCGATCACTCCCTGGCTATCGGTCCGCGGGAGTGCGCGTGCCCTGGAGTTTTACAAAACCGCATTTGGCGTGACCGAGGTCTACCGAATGGATGGACCGGATGGTGACGTGGTTGCGCGGCTTTCCCTGGAAGGCGCGGAGTTCTGGCTCGCGGAAGAATCTCCCGAGCACCACAACTTCAGCCCCGAGTCGGCCAGAGGCAGCTCGGTTCGCATGATCATAACTGTCCCTGATCCTGACAAGCTGTTCGCCACCGCGCTGGCGGCGGGAGCTTCGGAGATCTACCCTGTCAGTGAGGGACACGGCTGGCGGGTGGGGCGGATCGCGGATCCATACGGTCATCACTGGGAAATCGGTCGTCCGCTCGCTTCCCCGTGAGCCAAGGATCCGATCTGGACGTGAGCTTTCTGAAGGTTTTCGTTAGCTCAAGTGAAACCCAGGACCGACCGGACCAGACGGCGGGATCGGCGGATAGACGATCGGCGGATCATCGGTTGGCAGGTCGCCGGGATCTGGCTCGGGATCCGGGGGCGGATCGTCGACCTGCACGACGGTCGTTGACACGATCGCCACGGGCGCGGCGACAAGGCTGTGAATCGCCGACAGGCTCAATCTCGTGTCCAGCGACTCGGCGAAAGCCGTGATACTGACCGATCTGTACTTCCTCATGGGGTGATTACCTTCCTTTGGGATGCACTTTTGAGCATCGAACAAGGGCACCGTCCTGACTCAGGACGGCCCGCATCGGGTTCCATCGAGATCCGCATCGACTCGATCAGCGTCGGCCGGTTTTCGTCACCGGCGCAACATCCCTGACCGGTGGCGAGCGACCTCGCAACCGGGATGACGGAATCGTCCCGGCTGGCAGCCGCTAGGGGTGGGTAAACCGAGCACGGTGAGCGACCGTGATTGACTCGGTGGGGAGAAGCCAGTCCGAGCGAACCATGCATTGCATGGTGCATCACTGACATCTTGCTTCTAAATCAAACGATAGGCCGGGAAATGTGCTTGTCAACTCGGGGTTGTGAAGTGAGCCTACATCAATCGAATTCAGATATAATTGTTATTATACATCACATCACATGAAGCTCTATCGCGAAACTCCCAATCCCAGGGGCCGCGGTGAATGATCAATCGGCTGGGCTGCATGTAGGAAGGCAGAAGAAGCGGTGGAGGAGAAGCGATCGCGGCGGTATGCAGGCTCGGGTTGAGCGATCGGGCGTGTCTGGCTAGGAGATTCAAGCAACGACCGGGAGGGTATGGAAGCCTGGCCTGTGTTCCCCGAACCGTGGCTCGATGGTCTCCGAGACAGTCGCGGGCGTCCGCTCACTGGAGCAAGCGAACTACTCTGGTCCGCTTCCGTCCCGACGGTTGATCTGGTCGGAGACCAGTAACGACGGCAACTGATCGGCGATTACTCGCGTTTCCTGGAGCCACAGTTCCAGGTCGGAGCGCAGGCTCTCCGGACCCGCCGTCCGCATCCTCCGCGACAAGAGCACGAATTCGTCGGTGCCGAATCCCGGCACGGTCAAGTCTTTGGGATGGTCGCGGACAACCCGGAGAGCGTCGATCAGCAGCCGGAAGAAGCGATAGCTGGAGCGCAGCGTGGCCATCTTGACCAGATCCAGACAGTGCGCCGCTCCGAGTGCACCCAGAGCCTCGAGCGTGTTCGGCGAGCGCACACCACCGCCGCAGGCTCCATGCGCGATTTGCAAGGCCTGCACGACGTATTCGATGTCCACGAGGGCGCCGGGACTGTACTTCGCGCTGATCGTGCCAGGCGTGACCAGTTGCTCGACCTGGAGCCGGCGCATTCTCCTGAGCTCCTCGACGTCGATCGGTTCCGGGCCGTATACAAACTGGTCTCGATGCCCCAGGACTTCGCAGCCGAGCGAGCGGTTGCCGGCGATCATGCGAAGCTTGATCAGAGACTGTCGCTCATACCCCCATGCCGGCCCGCCGGAGCGATAGTAGTCCAGGAACGTTGAAATTGGCGTCGCGGGAGGGCCCGCCCGGCCGTAGGGCCGAAGGCGGAAATCGAGCTCGAACGCGTGCCCTTCCCGGCTTCCCAGGATGCCCCGCAGCGCCGCGACCGCAGAATCGAAGAAGCCGCCGGAGCCGTTTCCCGAGACGGCTTGAGACCTGGTCCGATCATCGTAAACGATCATGACCTCGAGGTCCGAGGCAAAGCCCAGTTCCCGCCCACCGAACTTGCCGAGAGCGAAGAGGACCGACGGCGGTACCTCGTTCAAATCACCATGGAGGTGGCGCGCGGCGGCCTCTTGGAGTGACAGGTTGTATGCCGCGCGGAGAAACACCTCGGCCACCGTGGCGAGCTCGTTGGAAAACTCCTCTTGTCCCCGGCTTAACCCCAGGATCGACCGCAAATCAGCGCGGAAGACCTCGCGATCGCGAAATCGCCTCACGGCGATGCCTCGGCGATCGGTTGTGTCGGCTCCGGCCAGAGCCGAATCGAGCTCGGATGCAAGCTGCTTTTCGCCCGGGTGACGCGTCCATTCCGCCGGATCGCAGATCATGTGCAGGATATTCTCGGGCTGCGCGTGCAGGTAGTCTTCCCAGAGGAAATGGCTCTCTCCCAGCATCCGCACCAGTGCATCGAGTACCTCGGGCTGTTCCAGTGCCTCGAATTCCTCGACCCAGTCGGGACGGGCCATGGTTTCCGTTGCGAACCGGCTAAAGTGAAGGAGGGCCGCCTCGGGGTCAGTGGCGCGGGGAAGCCGGCGGCTGAAGTGCTCGATCAGGATCAAGGATAGCCGCAACTCGCGCAGCTTCGGCTCCGATGTGATCTTGTGCCCCCAACGATCTGTCACCCAGAGGAGATCATCAACCTGTCCGTCGATCGTCCGGATCTCGGATTGCACGATCCGGATCCCGCAAAGCGCCAGAGCGCTGGCCGTGAGTGACAGGAAGCCAAAGCTGTCCCGGACCCGTATCCGGACCGCGGTGGCTGCCTCGGTGCCGTCGACGCTGAACTGCAAATCAATCGAATCAAGTGCGTCCAGATCTCCCTGCAAGGGCCCCATTGCCGCGACGAATCGGCGGATCAACCGATGATGGACAGCCTCGTACTTATCATTGCGCAACAGCCTCGTCAGGTCGCGCAGCTCGTCTTGAAACCTATCCCAGTCTGGCTGGACAGGTTGCGGGCGGAGGGGACGGACCCGAAAGACATCGACGATGCGGGGGCGGCGGTCCGGTTTGCCTGAAGCCGATGGGCGCGAAGCGCGTTTGGGACCTGGCGATCGCTTGGACACGGCGGCGGCCGGCTCGGACGGCGGTGGCTGGGACGTGAAAACCCGCCCATCGAGAATCGACAGGCCGGAGACCGCAAGCAGAGTGCAGACCGTCGAGAGAAACTGAAACGCATCGTAGCCCACGACGTCCACTTTCCAGACCCCACCGTTCTCGGCCTCGGCGCGAACGTGCACAGGCCGATCGTCGGTGAGCGTGAGCATCGCTTCCAGGTGGCGGCTCACATCGCCGATGTCAAAAGCGCGAAAGTAATCAGCCGGGAACGATGCGAGGTGGTGACGGACCCAACGCTCGGGGTGGCGAACCAAGAGCTCACGCTCGAGTTGTTCCAGCTCAGCCATGGTCAGAAGTTGGCTCTTGAGACACAATAAGAAGGGCACGAACTGCGGCCGGCCGCTGCTGAGCATCCTTGTTTCGGGGTGGTCAGATCGCCTGGCGCAAGCTCGCCGAGCTTGTCGACTCGATTGGAATCCATCTTACCACCAACCCCGGAACCGTCTCAATTCCATGCGGCTGGGACTCATCGCTGACATCCACGGCGACATTCGTGCCCTCGAGGCGACGTTCCTCTGGATCGATCGGCTTGACGTTCATCAAATCGCTTGCCTCGGCGACCTGATCGGCTATGGCAGCGAACCAGATGCCGTGGTGAGCCTGCTGCGTGATCGCGGCATTCCCAGCATCCGCGGCAACCACGACCGCTGGGCGCTCGAGCGGCGGCAGGTGCTCGGTCTACGAGGGTGGAAACCCGCCGATCTCCGTGACGAGACCTGGACGTTTCTTGGTCAGTTGCCTGCCAGCCTTCGACTGGAACTCGAGGGTACCGTCATCGAGCTGTACCACGGGTCGCCAGCGGGCGATACGGAAATCGTCACGGCCTACAAGCCGCTGCCGGCGTCGATCGAGCAGTTCTGGGACCGGAGCGACGCCAGCGTTCTCGTGCTCGGCCACACACACATCCCGATGATCGAGCGCGGGCGCGCGGGTTGGTCCTCAACCCCGGCTCGCTCATGGGAGTGCCCGGCGTGCAAACCTCGTACACCTTCGCCGTGCTCGAGCTCCCCAGCCTTGCTGTGCAGATTCACGAAGTACGCACCGGGCGGGAGATACGCCGCGATCCTATCAACAGCGACCGGGAATGACGCTGTCAAGACATCGCGTCGACAACCGAGCGGCTCAGCTCTTTTGTCTCTTGTAGACACAAAGCAAGAACGCCGTGCCCGACTTGGTCGTGAACTCTTTGGGCCGCTCTTGCCCGGGGCGAGCGAAGCAGACCTTGAGCGTATCTCCATCGAGCTCGTAAATGCCCGGTACGGTCTGGTCGTCGTAAGGGCCGTCCTGGTCCCAGGTGTTGATCGCTTTCGGCTTGCGACCTGGATCCAGCGTGACGATTCCCCGCCGACGAACACGATCTCCCGTCTTCAGCGTCAGATGATTCTGTTCATACACCGCGAGATTGTCCTTGAAGTCTTCGGCCTCAAGGTCGTGGCCTTCGGTCTCCATGGCGACCATCACCCAGGTGCCCTGTAGCTTGTCCAGGTCCGTCTTCGCCGGATCCCCGCTGCCCAGCAGGAACACCGTCATCAGCATGGCAAGTGTGTTCATCAGTGCCTCCCGCGTATCGGAAACGGAAGTCTCGCGAAGCCAAGGGCCTTATCATACCAGTCACCGGGTAGCCGATACCACCTCGTGATTCAGGGCCGATTCAGGGGCAGGCTCATTCACACACCATTTCCGCCAAACCTCACGCAGAACCTGCATCAGTTCGGCGGCAAAACGCTTGCCGTCGCAAAACGGCGAGGCGGCAATGCGCTCACGCAGACTGGCTCGCAGGCCGGCCAGACGCTCCAGGTCGCCGGCCAGATCAGCCGCCAGCTCGACGTATTCTTCCAGGGAGCCGGCAACCGTCTCCATGATTCCGATGCTCGATAGATAGCTCAGCCCGTGACGGCTCGCCAGTGTCTCGCCTGGGCAGGTGATGACCGGCACACCCATCCACAAAGTGTCGCACGTTGTGATCCCCCCTCCAAATGGAAAGGGATCCAGCGCAATATCCACTTCGGAGTACGCCGAGAAATACGTGTCGTACTGGCTCGAAGCAACCAACTGCACACGTGATTCGTCCACCCCGAGCGCAGTAAACAGGCCCCTGTATCGCCGGCGGACGGACTCGACACCGAACGCGGCATACTTGAGCAAGAGCCGAGATCCTGGAACCCGTTGCAGGACCTTTGCCCAGACCTCGACCACTTCGGGAGTGATCTTGGCCAGATTGTTGAAACAGCCGAAACGAATGTAACCATTTGTCAATGCGGGCAATGGACTTACACTCGGCGCTGCTGCCGGCGGATCGTAGCAGACATAGCCGCGGGGCATCCGCAAGACTCGCTCGCGATACCAAAGCTCGTGACGTGCAGGAATCGTGGAACTGTCGGCAATGATGAAATCGATCGCCTCCAGGCCAGTCGTCCCTTCGTAACCAAGCCAGGTGATCTGAATTGGCGCTGGCTTGCGGGCGAATACCAGGAGTCGGTTGTGACCCGTATGTCCCGCCATATCGAACAGGATATCGATCTGATCGGCAAGGATTCGCTCCGTCAAATCCTGATCGTTCAGGCGGCTGACATCTCGCCAGACCGTTGCGGCGGCCTGAAACCGCGGCGCCAGGTCGTCCGCGAACTTCCGGTCGCTATAGCAGACGATTTCGCACTCGCTTCGGTCGAGGTTCTCGAGAGCCTGAATCAGCAGAAAACCCACCGGGTGCCGTCCGAAATCACGCGAGATGAATCCCAGACGAAGTCGACGGCTAGGATTCCGATCATTCTCGTGAAACGATCGTCCACTAGTTAGCGGCTCGGCATGCAGCCGGGCAAACTCGCCATGGGCTTCCGCCAGCTCAGCCAGGGTGATGCCGCTACGATAGTGGAGCGTATACAGATAATTGCTGTACGCCACGGTATAGCTAGGGTCCATTTGTAGCGAGCGCTGATAACACGCCAGCGCCTCGTCAAGCTTACCTCGATTCTTGAAGACGTTACCCAGGTTGTTCTGGGCCACGGCAAAGTCGGGCTTCAGCTTCAACGCACGCCGGTAATGGGCCATTGCCTGGTCAAGCTTCCCCGCATCCATGAAAGCATTGCCCAGGTTATTGTGGGCGACGAAGAAGTCTCGTTTCAATTCGATCGCGCGGTGAAAACAGGCCCCCGCTTCGTCCAGCTTACCCAGATCCTTCAATACACTACCCAGATTGTTGTGTGCTTCAGCGTAACTAGGGTTTATTTGTAGCGCGCGATGGTAACAGGTTATCGCTTCGTTCACCTTCCCTTGTTCCATCAACGCGTTCCCCAGGTTGTTGTGAGCAAGTGCGTAATCGGGATTGAGTTGCAACGCGCGCCGGAAGCAAACCACCGCTTCATCCAGTTTCTTGAGCTCACTCAGAGCATTGCCCATGTTGCCGTGCGCTTCGACGAAGTCGGGCCTTAATTCCAAGGCGCGCCGATAGCTCGCCACCGCTTTGTCCAGTCGCCCCTCACTCCTCCAGGCATTTCCGAGGTTGTAGTGAGCCTCGGCAAAATCTGGCCTTTGCGCGATGGCTCGCTGGATGCAATCGACTCCGGTTTCGTGTTCCCCCTGGTGACATGCAATGATGCCCAGTAAGTATCGCGCATCGTCATGATTCGGATCATCTTCCAGTATCTCTCTGTAGATCGGTTCTGCATCGCGGAGGCGACCAGCCTGGTGATATTGGAGTGCAATCGCAAACGCTTCAGGAACTTTGGGCATGATTCGTGCCCCCAAAACTTGACATACCTGAACTTTCACTGAAAAGTCGCAAGGGAAAGCGGACGGACGTCGATCGGCCTCGGCACATCGGTCCCGCAATCGAGGCTAGGCTCTCGGGGAACTAAAGCGGTTTCACGCCGTGATCGCGAGAGCTCTCGGGATCACGGCCCTTGATAAGTGTTGTCGCGTCAGTGCTCTCGATTCAGCCTTCAAGAGATGAGTTGCGAGAGCTTTGCCCAGCGACTGAATCGAGACTTGCTCTCTGTACCTTTCCTTGCATTTTTCTGCAAGAGACCCTCAATAGCCGCAACGCCGAACGCGCTTCGTGGCGAGCAACCGGCCAGGCTCTGGATCGAAACCTGCTCATCCGGTAACGCTCACGCCCCGGTCGGAAGAGCGGCCTCCGTGGGCTCGGCTTTCTCCATCCAGCGCTGGCCCAGGGTCAGGCATGCGGGCAGCAGAACCAGGTTGCCGACCGTACTGCCCGCGGTCGCGATCGCGACCATCGTGCCGAAATTGACGAATGGCTCGAATTCGCTGGCGCGTAGAGCCGTGAATCCAACGGCCACGGCCAGGCTGGAAAGAATCACTCCCGGGCCGGAGACCTTGTAGCTATCGAAGAGGCTCTGCCGGAACCCACGCTCCTTGCGCTCGCGGTGAAATTGCATCAGGCAATGGAATGTGTCATCCACCGAAAGCCCAAGCGCCACACTGGCCACAAGGGCCGTGGCCATATCCAGCTTGATCGCCAACCAGCCCATCAGGCCGAGCACCAGGGCCACCGACAGCAAGGTCGGCATGATCGCGAGGATCGCCAGCACAAGACTCCGGAAGGCCAGCGACAGCATTAGAAGAATGCCCAGCGCCGACCAGAAAAACGTCGTCCACTGCGTGGAGATCACACCCTCGGTGGTCCGGGTCATCAGATAAGAGAGTCCCGTCAAGAACGAAGTGGGCCCGAACCTGGCTCGGGCCTGCGCCTCGGCTTCGCGAAAGATTCTGGCCTTGGTTGCGGCCGGCTGCTGCTCGAGCAGGCGAACCAGAATCCGGGCCTCACCGGTCCGGGAATTCCAGAAACTCTGCAAGAGCTTCGCCAGGGGTGATAAGGCAATCAGGTCCAGCTTGTTCCGCAAGATGCGAATCTGAGCATCCTCGGGTAGAGCCGCGACGCGTCCCTCTGGATCAAGGACAGTCGCCAGGGAAAGCACCTGGGCAATCGACCTGGGGTCGCTCACGGGAATCGCCAGTACCCGATCTTCAACCGCGGCCAGATCGACCAAGGTCCTTGGCGTGACCTCGGTTCCTACAGGAACGACCAGCTCCACCAGGCCGATGCCTCCCAGCTTCGACTCCACCACCCCATAATCCCGGACCACTCGCGTCTCGGGTCGGAAAAGGTTGATATAGTTCGTCTCGTATCGCAGTCCGAAGATACCCAGCGAGAGCGGCAGCACCACGACGGCCACGGCGAGCAAGATGCCTCTCGGATGGCGGAAAACCCAAAAGGTCAAGCGGTTCATCGCCGCGCCGACCCGCGAGTGAGATCCTTCGCGAACGGGGATCTCGAGTGGAAACGGCGGCATCATCGCGATCGGGGAGACCGCCATGACAAGAATGGCCGAACAGAGGGTGCAGATTCCCAGGATCGCTCCGAATTGCTGCACCGGCACCAGGTTGCTGGTCACCAGCGCCCCGTAGCCGATGGCGCCGGTGATCGCCGTCCAGATGATCGGCGAGGCGACGTTGCGAAGCGTGAATCGCCCGGCGACCGAGGGATCCGCCTCGCGGCGACGATCGTCACGAAAATGGATGGCCAGGTGGCTGGCCGCCGGCATCGTCAGGACGATGATCTGGGCAACCAGCGGGCCTCCCGACAGCGACAGCTTGATGTTGAAAAGGTAAAGCAATGTTTCGGTAGCAAGCCAGATTGTCCAGCCGGCGATCATGGGGACGATGGCCCACCAGACACTGTGAACGGCAGAGAGCGTCACTAGCGCAATCAGGAACATTCCCACCACCGCGAGCCGGCGGCCGTCGACCTCGATTGCCGCGAACCCATCGGCCAGCAGGACCGGCGGCCCGACCACGGCCGGCCGGCCCAATCCGTGCTTTGCCGCAAACTGATCGGCCGCGGCACGCAGTTGCTTGACGGTCTCGATCACATTGTGCTCTTGTGTCTTGCGCAGCCGCGCCACGACGGCCGTGGTGGTCCCCGTCGCGTCGATCAGCGTACCCCGGAACAGGGGATGACGACTCAGGCGTGCCTTGAGCGCTCCCAGAGCCGTAGGATCGGCAGCTCGAACTGCTCCGCCGACGGTCAGAGCATTGGTCTTCAGGTCCACATTCTTGATTGTCCGTTTGGCCGTATTCAGCGCCAGGTTCCGGGCCACCGCGGGCAGACGATCGAGCGCGATCAATATATCGTCCATCGACCAGACGAGCGGCATGGCGTCGAGCGATTCGACCCGCACGACGCCGGCAATCCGCTCGGGGCTGACCGCCGCGGCAAGCTCCGCTACCCGGTCCAGACCGCGCGAAGTGACCAGTTCTGGATCGTCATAGGCCAAGAACACAAAATTGTCGTCGCCAAACGAACTCGCAGCCTTCTGGTAGACCGCCATGTCCGGATCATCATCGGCGAAGAACGAGCCGATCGATTGTTCATAACTGACTTTCTTGCCGAAGATGACCAGCATGACCAGGAGCGCGGTGGTCAGTCCGAAGGTCAGAAACCGGTAGCGAAGCAAAAGTCCAATCACGGCAGACGGTAGCCTCTGGAGTGAAACAACCCGCTGGGCGATGCCGGGCGAGCAAGCGGGCCGAAGAGCTCCAGGCTAACGCCGCCGGTCGCTTTTGACTGCGCCAGCTCCTGAAGAAGTGGTCACTTGCCTCCTTCCCTCACTGCTCACTTACCCCATCTTGCTGAAGACCCAATCGCGAAGTTCTTGAAAAAGTCCCAGGACGCTGTAAGCGGCGACCGCGGAGATGCCGAAGAAAGCAAGCCATGTGAACATGTCGCTCAAGAAGCTCGGCCCGACACGGCGGTCGTCGTCGCGGCCGCGAAGGTAAAGCGTCGCTCCGGCGATGAGCGGCAGCATCAGCGCCTGTGCGATACCTCCGGCCTTGATCAGCCCTTGAGGCTCGCGGAAGCGATAATAGAGCCCGAGAGCAAGGCCGGGATAGAGCACACAGCAAAACTTGATTACACGTTCGCGGACTCTGGGATTGGATGCACCCCGCAGTCCCATTAGAAAGAGAAAGTCAGCGGTTAAGCGGCTATTGGCAGCCGTGGCGACATACAGGGTCTTGAACAACACGGCCCATGCGCCGAGCAGGAAACCGACGCGCGTGAACGAGCGCAGGCCAGCCAGCGGCGTACCCTCAAGGGGTTGCAAGTACATCTGGGAGAGCGTGGGGATCATCTCCGAACCCTTGGGATCAACGCCTTGCGGGTGCAGCACCGCCGCGCCTAACAGGTAGAACGAGATTGTCGCGATGGTGAACACAACCATGCTGAACCAGGCGTCAAGTTGCATGACCTTGATCCACCCCCGCGCGCTGCGCCCAGCCTTCATCGGGCGCACGCGGCCCGGCGCACCGCGCATAGCCCTTTTCGATGCACCAGTACGGGTACGCCACAAGCTCCGAAGCACCGACGCCCGTGATCCCGAATGCCGAGAACGCCAGGGCCAGCGCCATGGTGGGCAAACGAAATCTCAGGCCCTGCTCCAGGTCGGGCAGACTGATCCGGAACCGCGTCCATTGCAAAATCACCACGCTGACCACCGTGAACAGCGTCACCGCGGCCACCAGGATCGTCGTGATCTTCTCGAGCCGGCGATAGCCTCCCGAGAGCAAGAGCAGCATGGCTGCCAAGGTGGTGATACCTGCCCAGGCATATTCCTCCCTCGCGGAGAGAAAAACTCCCCACGCGGGAACCAGAGCGCCGGCGGCGTCAGCCATGGCTTGCGAGGCCCGCGGAAACGCCATGTGGGCCGCCTGTCCGACGGTGCCCTCCATCGCGGCAATCTGGGCTTGCGTGGTCAGCATCATGATCAACCAGAGCCAGCAAATCCACGATGCCCCCAGCTTGGGACCGGGCAGCGTATCGAAGGCCGCCAGAGTCGTCTTGCCGTGGGTGATGGCGTACCGGCCGAGCTCAACCTGCACAAACACCTTGATCACGCAGCTCATCAGGATCAACCAGAGCAAGACGAATCCCGCCTTGGCACCCAGGCCGGTCGTGTTGATCAGCTCACCAGTCCCCACGATCGACGCGGCCAGGATCAATCCCGGACCAATCTGCCGGACCGTGCCGGCGAACGTGGACGGCGGTTCCCGCACTGCATCGGCCGGCAGAGCGTACAGATCTTCTGGTTCGTGCCTTGCGCTGGTCATTCCGCCTCGCTCTCGGTATTTGCAGACCAAGGAAGTGTCGCGGGCTCAGGTCCGCTATCCTACGGATCCCGATGTCCAGGTTCAAACAGGCTGGAATCTCCCTCTCGAGAAATCGCGATCATCGAGTCAGGGCCTGATTGCCGGCACGCTTTCCTCCCATGCCCGGACGTCTCTGAATCCCGAGATGAACATGTCCCTCTCGAAAAGGCATCGCTCCGTTGATTCCAGGAAACAAGCCGAAGGCTCAAAACCGGTGCCAGGTCGTACCGGCCTAGCGTTGAGTGAGTCTTCTCCTACCACCGCAGAGCCCCCGCTGACGAAGGATCGTGCGCATGTTTGCAGCGATGAAGTCGAGGAAGCAGAACCCGCCCCTCCATCCCCAGACCAGTCCCAGACAAGATTCCGACCTGTCCTCCTGGTACTGCACCGATGTCACTTGCTTCGTGGCCACCTCGGTAACCCGGTGCAGCCCCAAAAGACCTGACGAGTCGATGCCGAGCAGCGATCTTCATCTGCTGGGGGGTGCGGTGTTCGAACCCGCGCTTCAGCCCGGAGCTCGATTCGGCTCTTACCGTCTGATCAGACGCCTCGGAAGCGGGGCCCAGGGCGACGTCTGGAAGGCGCGTCGTTACGAGCCGCGCACCGATATCGTGGCTCTCAAGGTGCTCAGCCCGGTTCTGGCCAGGCAGCCGCATCGCCTGGCCCAGTTTCGTCGCGAAGCCGAGCGCGGGGCGAAGCTGGACGGCCCCTCACTGCTGCCGATCTACGAGTTCGGTGAGATCAACGGGTTCCCTTACATGGCCATGCCGTTCATTGAAGGGACCACGCTCCAGCAGGTCATCAGACGACGGCAAATGTTTCAACGAGGCGAAACCGTCGACCTGATCCATCGACTCATTTCAATGGATGAGGATGTCTACCTGATGACGGTTGTCCGCATCATTTCCAAGGCAGCGCGGCGCTTGCCCTGATTCACGCGTGCCATGTGGCCCACCGCGATATCAAGCCGGCGAACATCCTGCTGGATGGCCACCAGACTTACGGCGTCTATCTTTGCGACCTGGGACTGGGCCGGGACCTGGAGATCGCCACCAGCGAGCAAATGCGCGATGGCGCGGGTACGCCCATGTACATGGCACCCGAGCGTCTGCTCAGGGCACCGGCCAACGAGATTCTTTGTGACCTTTACTCGCTCGGTGTGACCCTTTTTGAGACCGTAACACTGGGGCGTCCGTTCGATACTCTTGGGGATATTCCGCTGGCCTGCCTACCCACCAAACTGGCAAATGCCAGGCCGAGGCCTCCCAGAGAAGTCAAGCCCGACCTCCCGGTCGAACTCGGTGACATCATTTTGAAAGCCATGTCCCGGAGCCCGCAAGACCGTCACCATTCTGCAACCGAGATCGCCAACGAACTCGATCAGTTCCTGGCGCGACGCTTCAGCCGGCTTGGGCGGATCAGCGTGGACCCCGCGCAAGTCGGCGTACCAGCTGCGCACTTCGGTTCCGCTTCGGTTTCACCGGATGCCCGTGGGAAGTCGCCACAGGGCGGTACAGCCGTCGATCCGCACGCTGGAGAATCCGCGAAATGCCGTCCCGCTACGGTTGCACGCCCACTTTCCATGACCTAGGTTTCTTTTGACCATCGGCACTGCGCTTGCAGAATATCGCATTCAAGGCTCCGTTGGATCTCGCCAGCGGCGTCCTTCCCTGTGGCCTCGCAGGAACTACCGATATGTGGGTTCTCTTCGTCAAGCTGCTTTCTCCCGCTCCATGGTGGCTTGAACCCAAACGTGATCAACAACCCGAGGTCATCAAGTATCCAGTAACCAGCGACGCTCGTACCAAGACGTCCTGATCCTTGACCCTCTCCTGGCAAGACCGATTCCTCCCGGCGTCGCCGGGCTCTCATGGATGCACGAACCCCAAGTCGATATGAGAGCCCTGTCCCCCGATACGGCCAAATCTCTGGCCAGTTATTCTCCAAATCCGGTTCCTTGGCTCGCCGCTCCTGCCGTCACGGGAGGGCCCAATGAACTTAGCGCGCCCGGTAGGATTCGAACCTACAACCTTCGGATTCGAAGTCCGCGACTCTATCCGTTGAGCTACGGGCGCAGTTGGCGGGGCTCAGGTGGCGAACCCTACCAGTAATTAAGTATACCGACACTGTAAGTCAACACAAGGCTCGCGGAGAAGTCTCCGGGATCAAGGTTGGGAGCACGGCTCGCTTCTACCAGGCCGGCGCCGGCGCTGGTTCCCGGTGACCAAGCTTTGATGAATGCATGTTGTAAGTTGCTTGACGGTTAAGGCTTCGAGGGATTATCGTATCAAATACAAGAGAAGTGTTTCACACCCGCAGTCGCGTGCCGCAAAGGTCTTGCTCGGGGGGCGTTCGCGGCACAGCCCTGATGCACAACTCACGAGTAAACAGCGGTTCCCGCCTGGAAATCCGGGATGATCCTGCTTATCAGCAATTCCATCCGGAGCTGAACGGCGGCCGGCGATTGCATGAATGAAAAATAGCACGAGGTCTGATTGTCGCTGATTGAAGCCACTGAACCACCTTCTGCCGTTGTAACCCTCTGAGCCTATCCTCGCGCTCGATGGGCGGAGAGATTTCGGAAAACGCATGAGCAAGCTTGCAACACCAAAAGGGACCGTCTCGTTTGTCAGTCTTGGCTGCTCCAAGAACCTCGTGGATTCCGAGCGCATGCTGGGGCTGCTGGCCCAGGACGGGTTCGTGCTGGTTCCCGAGGGGCAAGAGTCGGATCTGGTGATCGTCAATACCTGCGGGTTCATCGACGCGGCCCGTCAAGAATCGTGCGGCGTGATCGAGGAACTGCTCGACCGCAAACGCGCCGGACAGGTCAGGGGGGTCATTGTCGCCGGCTGCCTGGCCGAGCGTCAAAAAGACGTACTGCTCGACCAGTTCCCCGAGGTCGACCAGGTCGTGGGCGTGTTCGGCCGCGAGGAGATCGCGCAAATCTCGGAGCGAATTCTGGGCGGCCTGCATGAGCAGCGGTCGGTCTTCCGCCCGGCGCCGATGCAAGCTCAAGACGACCGCGCCCGCCTGAGAATCACCCCGCGGCATCTCGCCTACCTGAAGGTCTCCGAGGGATGTGATCGGCTTTGCACTTTCTGTGCAATCCCCTACATGCGGGGCAAGCACGTGACCAAGCCGATCGAGCGGGTGGTGGACGAGGCCCGCGAGCTTGCCGGCGACGGCGTCCGGGAACTGATTCTTGTTGCGCAAGATATGACCTATTATGGAGTCGATCTCTACGGCCGGCCGAGACTTGCCGAGTTGCTCCGCGAACTGGATCAAATCGAAGAACTCGACTGGATTCGCATTCTCTACAACTACCCGAACTACTTCACTGATGAGCTCTACGAGGTGCTGGCGGGCGCGGCGGATTATTCCCTATCTCGACATGCCGCTCCAGCACATCAACGATCGTCTGCTCAAGATGATGAACCGGCGGCATACCCGTGCCGAGACCGAGGCCATCATCAACCGGTTGAGGGCGAGCCTTCCCGGCCTGGTTTTGCGGACAACATTCATCGTCGGGTTCCCCGGAGAGACGGAAGCCGAGTTTGCCGAGTTGCTCGATTTCGTGAAACAAACACGCTTCGAGCGACTGGGCGTGTTTGTTTACTCGCTCGAGCCCGACACCCCGGCGGCGAAACTGCCCGACCAGTTGCCCGAGGATGTGAAGCAGGAGCGTCGTGAGCGCGTGATGGCGGTCCAGCAGCCGATCGCCGAGGCGTTCAATCGATCGCTGGTGGAGCGGACGTTCGACGTTCTTATCGACGCACCGGCCGCGGGCCGTACGGATCTTTGGGTGGGCCGCACCTACGCCGACGCCCCCGACGTCGACGGACTGGTCCTGGTTCCGGGCACTAACTTCCAGCCCGGCGACATGGTCTCTTGCCAGATTATTGACGCCCAGGGCTACGACCTGGTGGCGCAGCCAATCGCCGCTACTGCCGCGCCGCGACGGCGGCGAGCTCGCCCGCGGCCGCGAAGAATACCGGCGGGAGCCCTGACCATCCTGGACGGGATGCCATGAACCGAGGACAGGAGAGCGGCTCGATGGCCGCAGGGGGAACCACCGCCGAGGCCGCCCAGCCCAGGTTCTGGAATGTACCTAACACGATGACGGTTGCCAGGCTGGTGCTGGCAATCGTCGTTTTCGCGCTCATGGGGCTGGGCCAGTACACGATCGCCTTGCCCGTGTTCATCCTCGCCGCGCTGTCCGATGCGCTCGACGGCTACTTCGCGCGGTTGCTCAAACAGGGCACACCGATCGGCCGCCAGCTTGATCCCCTGGTCGACAAGGTGATCGTTTCCGGGTGCTACATCTACCTGGCGTCGATCTCCGAACAAACAGGCGTTTTTCCCTGGATGGTCACGGCCATCGTCGTCCGCGAGCTGTTGATCCAGGGGTTACGTAGCCTTCTCGAAGGGCAGGGGACGGCTTTCGGTGCCAGGCTGGCCGGCAAGCTCAAGACCACGGTGCAATGTTTATCGATTTCCGCCGCGCTGCTGGGGCTGTCGCTGACCTCACCGCCGGAATGGCTGCTCTGGGTCCGCGATATCTTGACCTGGCTGGCGGTGGCTTTGACGATCTACAGCGGTGCGATTTATCTTGTGAACGCGATGCCGGCGCTGCGCAGCCAGGCCACGAGGGATTGACATGGAATGGATCGAGTCTCTGATCCTCGGCGTGGTACAAGGCATCACCGAGTTCTTACCCGTTTCCAGCGACGGCCATCTGGTCATCACTCAGCAGATCTTCGGCTGGTTGACCGGTAAGCCGCACAGCGGCGAGGAGAACCTGTTCTTCGATATCATGCTCCACGTGGGAACGCTGGCGGCAATTCTGGTACATTACCGGAACTCGATCTTTGCTGGAGGACGCGGTTTCTTGATGGGTGCCAAGGATGTTCCCGTGGGCTTCGAGCGCGCGTCGGTCTGGCGCGCGGGGCTTCTGGCCATCGTCGCCACGCTCCCGTTGATCCCCCTGAAGCTCTTCTTCATCAAACCGATCAAGGAGACCTTCAAGAGCAGTCAGGCGGCAGGCATCGGCTTCCTGATCACGGCCGCCGTCTTGCTCCTGGTCAGCTTACGGCTGCGTCGCGGATCAGCCGGGAAGAACGGCCCCGCGGAAACCAGCTTCCTTGACGCCTTGCTGATCGGCGTGGCCCAGATGTTCGCTCCTTTGCCTGGAGTCAGCCGAAGCGGGCTGACGATCGGCTCGGCGCTAGCACTGGGTTTCTCACCGGTCTGGGCGGTAGGGTTCAGTTTGTTGATCGCGATTCCCGCGATCTCCGGGGCAGCCCTCTCCGAACTCAAAGATACCCTTACAGGTCCTCGTGCCCTCACACTGACCCCCGACCGCATCGCCCAGACCGTCGTCGCAACGATCGTGGCCGGTATCGTCGGCTACATGGCCATCCTCTGGCTCATCCGAGTTGTTCGGGGCGGCCGACTATGGTATTTTTCTGTATACTTGATTGTGCTAGGAATCGTGGTCCTGGTTGTATCTGCAAAGTCCGGAGGATCGCTGGATGCCCGCCCATCGCAGGCTTTACACAGGCCCGCCGGGAGCCCCGCTTCGGAATCATCTGCTGGCCGAAGCGAGCGAGCCGGACGGGATCTGGGTCGTCCCCTCGCCGCTGGCGCGGAACCAGGTCATTCGAGAGTTGGCGGGCCATACCACCACCCCGGGCAATCAGCCTCGAGTCTACTCCTGGACCGATCTCTGGGCGGCGATTTTCAGGCGAGTCAACGAGGGGCCTTCGTGGCTCTCTGAGTCGTCTGCCCGGGCTGTTTTCGGCGAAGCCTTGATTCAGGTTCACAAGCAGGGCTTGACCCGTCCCATAGACGCGGTTGTCCATTCTTCGGGATACCGCGCGAGACTCCGGCAACAGATACAAAACTGGACGATCGACGAGCTTGTTTTCCGGCCCCGCGCAGTCGATTCCGCCAAGCTTGATCCCATAAAGGCCGCCGAATGGCTAATCTGTGTTCGCTATCGTGAGCTGCTGACAGAACTCGGCTCCGAGGATGACGCCGGGATTTCGGTATGGGCATCGAAGTACCTGGGCCATGGCAATCGAGCTGGAGCCAGACACCGTTCGACGGCTCCGGAATCGTGGACATTTCTTGCCTTTGAAGGAGCCACGCCCGCCCAGCGCCGGGTGCTGGAGTACGCGGTGCGGCGAGACGGGCCAGTCCGTGTCGCATTGGCCTATGAATCTGATGCCGCAGTCGGCGACGTCTACCTCGCAACGGCTGCCGTTCGCACGCAGTTGCTCGAGTTGGGTTTTGTCGAATCCGAAATCCATGCCTCGACCAATCGGCCGGCCGGACTGCGTGCGATGGAACACGTTCTGTTCCGCGACTCTCCAGCGAGCAAACCGGCCGTCTCGAACTCTCAGGGCCTGGCCATTTTCGGACCGCCCCAGGGAGAGGGAACTGGTCGGCTGGTCGCCCGCCAGGTTCGCCGACTCCTTCAAGGGGGAGTGCCCCCTGAGGAAATCCTGATTCTTTTTCGCGACTGGAGCGAGCAGGCCGATCTCGTCGTCGAGATCTTGCGAGCGTGGGGCATGAACGTCCATGCCGATGAACCCGGATCGCTTCGAGCCGAGCCGTCCGTCTCGGCATTGCGAGCGGCCGCGCGGCTGCCGCTCCAGGAGTGGGAGATCGAGCAGGTCGTGCGTCTGCTGAGAAACGGGCAGTTGTGTCCGGAATGGCCGGACTGTGATCACCAGGCTCTGGCCACGGCCGCCTCCGTGATCCAGTCAACGTCCGTCTTCCGCGGGGTCGACCAACTGCTCCAGGAACTGGATCGCGCTGCGCACGACGAGATTCCGTCGAGGAACTCGAATCAAAGGCACTCTCGCGAACTGATCATGCGAGGTCGTGAACTGGTGAAGCAGCTTTTCGACCTGTTGATCCCGATCGAGCAATCTCGAACCTGGTCACGCCAGGTCGCTCAGCTTCGCAATGTTGCCCGCGGCCTGGGACTGGAAAAACCGGGTGCCACGGCCCTCGACACGCTCTGGGATTTCCTCGACGATCACGCACTTGTCCTGGACCGCCTGGGACTGGCAGACAGGTTACTGAGCTGGCGAAACTTCCTTGAGGAGGTCGAAGCAATCGTGGCCGAGATTCCCGTCCCCGCGGCAAGTTCGCCGTGGGCGTCGATCCAGGTCACGACGGTCAACCGGGCCGCGGGGGTCCAGGCTGACCACATCATTCTCGCCGACCTGGTCGAGGGGTCGTTTCCTGAGCGAGCATCGATCGAGCCTTTTCTGGCGCTTTGTGCGGGCGACGCACCGGGTCTTCACTGCCGCACGACTTATGGTAAAGAGATGTGCCGATTCTTGCGCGTTCTGGGGTCCGCGGAGAGTAGCCTGACCCTGGTCTACCCCACGACCGACAGCAAAGGACAGGAACTTCTCCGATCGGGCTTCCTGGATCAAGTTCTCGGCCGGTTGACACCGGAAGCCGGCAAAGCTTGCCACACAGCGTATTCTCAAATTCATCCGGCGCTTCTGGAACCCGCTGACATGACCGGGACACCTGGTGATTACCGGGTTCGCGCAGTAGCTCTGGCAAGTGAAATGTCGGACCATGGCGAACTCTGCCGCCTGGCCCGGAGTCCGACGCATCGTCGTGTGCTGGAAGGCACCGCGGCGGCTTTGCACATGCTTCAGCGGCGGCTACGAGGAACACCGTTCAGCGAATTTGAGGGCGTGCTCAGCGACCCGACGGCGATTCTGCGACTCGAGTCACTCTTGGGCCGTGACTTCTGTTTCAGTCCCAGCCAGATCGAAACTTACATCACCTGTCCTTTCCAATTCTTCAGCAAGGTTGTCTTGAGGCTCAGGCCACTCGAGGAGAGGGAAGAGCTGGACGAAGGCTACACCAAGCGGGGAAGTGTCATTCATGACATACTCGAAACATTCGAGGCTCTGGTCAGGGAGCGAGGTCTTGCGAAGGATGTCGAGACTTTGGTCCCGGCCGCGATCGACCGAGTCTTGAGGATGGAGACTGGCCAGTCATCCGACCTTGAGGACGGAAAGCGAACGATGGAGCGTCGTCGGACCGAGCGAGTCATGGCTTTCTACCTGGCTCAGCGTGAGGTCTACGAGAGCCAGGGAGAGTCAAGACCCATTCCGCTTCTTCTCGAAGAAGCATTCGGTATTGATGGCACACCTTATCCGATGCTGGAAATCGGCGATGGGGATCGGATCGTGAGGCTTCGGGGCAGGATCGATCGTATCGACTTGCTTGAGACCTCGTCGGGACGGTTTTTCCGTGTGATCGATTACAAGACCGGATCGGTACCGTCTCTGTCCGAAGTGAAGAAGGGAGAGATGCTCCAGCTTCTACTCTATGCGATGGCGGCCGAGAGATTCATGCTGGGCAGCGACGACGCCAAACCAGCCGGCGTTGGCTACTGGGGTTTGAAGAAGGACGGATACAGGGAGTTCACGTGCGGAGACTGGCAGCATGTGAAGGATGATCTCGTGGGCCACGTTTTGAAGGTGGTCGAACGCATCCGCAAGGGGGTCTTTGCCGTGGATTCCCGGAAACCGGGCTGTGAGAGCTACTGCGATTATCGGTCGATCTGCCGCATTCGCCAGGTTCGG
>CAWCPP010000025.1:0-15724 GCA_963797295.1 uncultured Planctomycetaceae bacterium | reverse complement strand
GAACCGCGGGGCGGCCGCGGGGGAACAACCATATTGTCCTATCGGGTGGACTCGGTTTGCCCGATTTGACGAGTTGGTTTAGGTTCCGCCACGGCCAGGAAGGCCCTAAATTACAGTCGCGAGCGCATGGTCAATCTGATCGCAGCCGGGCTGGACTGGGTCGATTCACGGAAAATCGATGCCTGGTCCATGTCTGTCTGCTCCTTTCAGGGAAGAAAGGAAATCGCCCTGGTTGCTACGGTCGAACAGCTTGCGGCCTTGGTTCGCGGACGTCTGGTGGGTGATGGAAGCGTGGCGATCAGCTCGGCCCGGCCGGTGGCCGAGGCCGGTCCCGGGGACATTACCTTTATCGAGAGCGAGCGGTACGCCAAGCTCTTGCGCAGTTCTCCGGCGTCAGCCGCGATCGTTGGCCCGCATTTCAGGAATCGGCCGGCGATCAAGGAAGATCTGGCTGTCATCGAAGTGGATGACCCGATCACCGCCTTCGTCGCCGTTCGCAACCATCTGTCGGGAGAGGACAAGCCGCGCTGGACTGGCATTCATCCGCAGGCTTACGTTGCCGCTACCGCTCGGATCGGGGCGAACGTCGCCGTCTATCCCTTTGTTTATGTGGGAGACAAGGCCGAGATCGGCGACGGTACGACGCTCTTCCCCGGCGTGGTGATCGGCGATCGCTGCCGGATTGGGCAGGAGTGCACGATTCATCCCAACGCAGTGCTCTACCCGGATGTCTTGCTGGAAGACCGCGTGGAGATCCATGCCGGCACCGTTCTGGGAGGAGACGGCTTTGGCTATCGCCAGGTGAGCGGGCGGCATGTCAAGGTCCCGCACACCGGGAGCCTTCGATGTCGGCAGCGATGTCGAGGTCGGCGCCAACTGCGCGATCGACCGGGGCACGTTCGAGGCCACCCGGATTGGCGAGGGAACCAAGATCGACAATCTGGTGATGATCGGCCACAACAACCAGATTGGCCGGCATAATTTGCTCTGCGGTCAAGTGGGGATCGCCGGCAGTTGCAGCACCGGTGATTATGTCATCATGGCAGGCCAGGCGGGGATCAAGGACAAGACCCAGATCGGCGACAAGGTGATCGTGGGGGCACAGGCGGGCGTTCATCGCAACATACCCAGCGGCCAGCATGTTCTCGGGTGCGCCGGCGATTCCGGTCCGAGAGCAGCGAAGACTGTTCCAGATGATCGCTCGGCTGCCCGAGATGTACCGCCAGCTCCGCCTCTCTCGGCCCAGCTTGACAGGATCAGTCCTCCGCTGGCCTCCGAGCTGGAAGCCGATCCCGCGGGGGAGAGCCGCACCGGCGGTACTGAGACCGATCGAGCATCGGATCCTACTGGGTTCTGAAGGAGACTACCCGGTGACGCCATCGCTCTTGAAGCGAACCGTGCAGCGGGGATCTGCGCCGCAGACAGGCTATCTTCCTGCGCCATTCTTCTTGCGTGAGCGCTTGGCGCCGACGTCCCAGGTGGAGAATGTTCGGGTCGGGCTCCTCGCCGGCAGTGGGCGGTTCCCGATCCTGTTTGCGGAGGCGGCACGAAGACAGAACCTTCAGGTCGCGTGCGTGGGCATCAAGTATGAGGCGCCGGCCGAGCTCGAAAACCTGTGCACGACCTTTGATGTCGTGGGCGTTGCCAAGCTGGGCCAGATGATTCGCACGTTTCGCCGTCGCAATGTCCGGCAAGTTGTCATGGCGGGCAAGGTTACCAAGAATGTGATCTACACGCCGTGGCGGTTCGTTCAGCTCTGTCCAGACTTTCGAACTCTGCAATGGTGGCACCGCCGCAGCCGGGCTGATAATCGTGACGACTCGCTATTGCTCTCGGTGATCGACGAATTTGAACGTGATGGAATGACCTTTGCTTCGGCCCTGGACTTTTGCCCGGAGTTACTTGTGAAAGAGGGTGTTCTCACTCGCCGCGTGCCCACGGCCGTGGAGCGCCAGGATATCGAGTTTGGCTGGTCGATGGCCAAGGAGATGGGCCGGCTGGACGTCGGACAGTCGGTAGCCGTCAAGGAAAAGGCGACACTGGCCGTCGAGGCCATCGAGGGAACGGATCGCTGCATCGACCGTGCCGGCCAGCTTTGTCGTGCCGGGGGCTGGACCCTGGTCAAGGTTGCCAAGCCCCAGCAGGACATGCGGTTCGACGTGCCTACCATCGGCGTGACGACGATCGAGAACCTGCATCGAGCCGGCGCCAGGTCCTGGCGATCGAGGCCGAGAAAACGATCGTGATCGACCAGCCCGACGTGGTCGCGCTGGCCGATCGCTACAGGATGTCGATCATTGCGTTGCCGGAGGGGTGGAAAGCCTGACCGGCCGGCTGGATGCCTTTGAGCATCTGTTCAGACCGTGGTCGTGAACCCCGGCATGGCGACCGGATAGTGGCCGGCGGCGTCGGGCTTGACCGGCGCGGGCGACTGCATGGTGAGCTTGTCCAGGCCCGGAGCGAGCTCGATCTTCGAGTTCATCGCTTCGTCCCAGGTGACCATATTGCCCGACTCGGCGGCCATCCGGCCCATGATGCCGACCAATGCCGCATAGGCACAGCGTTCGGCTTCGTTATAGGGCTTGTCCTGACGAATCGCCTCGAAGAGCAGGTCGTGCTCGACCTGGTAGTGGTGGCAGGGAGCACCTTGATACTTCCAGATCACGTTCTTGGGATCGGGCAGATGGCCCCGATAGAGGCGGGGTTCGGTAATCCCTTCGCCGAGCACGGCGAAGCCCTTCGACCCATGAATCACGTCGCCGAAGAACCCCCAGCACTGGTCCATGTGTCGGCCTTCGGCCATCAGCCGCGTGCCGTCGGGGAAAGTGTATTCGACCAGGTAATGGTCGAAGAGCTGGTCGGGCAAGGTACGGACCTGGCGGCCGCCCTGGCCCTGACAAGACACGGGCCACGCACCCTTGACCCAGCAGCAGATGTCGAGATTATGAATCAGCCAGTCGAGCAAGAAGCTGCCGTTGAGCCAGGTGAAGTTCGAGTAGTTGCGAATCTGGTGGGCCATCTCGGTCTCGCCGGTCTGTTTCGGACCAAGGCCCACCGGCGAGTGCATACGGTAGGCGTAGCAGGTGATGACATCGCCGATGGCACCCTTGTGAATCTGCTCGACGGCCTGCTCCAGAGGCTTGTAGTGGCGGCTCATCAGGCCGCCGGCGATCTTGAGATTCTGCTTCTTGGCGGCCTCGCCGGCCTTCAAGATGCGATGAACACCGGGGGCGTCCACGCCAAACGATTTTTCCATGAAGACATGACAGCCCCTGGACACCGCGTATTCTACGTGAATCGGCCGGAACGCGGGTGGCGTGGCCAGCAGGACGACGCCTCCCGGGGCGACACAGTCGATGGCCTTGCGGTAGGCGTCAGTGCCGAGAAACTGTCGCTCACGAGGCACGTCAAGCTGAGGCGAGTGTTGCTGGGTGAGCTGGTCGAGGCTGCTCTTGAGCCGATCTTCGAAGACATCGGCCATGGCGACGAGCCGGGTTGGCCCCTTGGTGCTGAGGGCCTGGGTCGCGGCGCCGGTGCCGCGACCGCCACAGCCTACGAGGACAATCGGGATGGTGTGTTCCTCACCCGCGTAGCTCCGTGTGGCTATGGCGCGTTCGAGCGCTGCGCCTGCCACAACCGTGGTGGCGGATGTTGTGAGAAAATCACGTCTCGAGGAATGGGGTGCTACCGTGGCGGAGTCGCGCATCTGAATCCTCCCGCGTTGGAGTATTCCTGATCTTCGGAAATTGAGTTTCGCAAGAGCTGCCGCGGAGGCGAGCGGGCGGCATCGCTGCCATCCGCCGATTGCGGGTTCCTTGCACGCGCCGGCCTGGCCGGGCTTCCGGGCTGCCCCGGATTACTCGATCGGACCGGTCTCGGTCTGGTCTGGGGGAAGTTCGGTTCCTGGTGGGGAGATCGTCTGAAGTGGAAACCGCGGAGCGTCGGCAGCGGCTGGAGCGACGGGCTCCGTCGTGCACGCGCCGGGATTTCCAGGAGTGAAGTTTCTCATCAGGGCACCGGTGCCGGCCGGTGTACCCGGGCGTCCGGCTTCGACGGCCCGAGCGATGACCTCGACAGCGATGTCAAGGCCCAGGTTGTGCGAGTCGAGCACCATATCGTAGTTGTGAGGGTCCGCGGAAACCATCCGGTGCATGGTTCGATCAAACTGAGAACGACGGCGGTCCAGATCTCTGGCGGCCCGGCGTGCCGTCCGCACCGACACACCCATCCGTTCGGCCAGTCTCATTGCCCGGAACCGCAGTGGAGCAATAATCCGCAAGGAAAGGGTCGTCTCTCGAGGGAGCAAGAATCCCGCGCCTCGGCCAACCAGGACAGATTCTCCCGCCCGTCCGATCGCCTCGACCAGCTTCGCGAGATGGTCGAGATAGGCTTCCTGCGGGGCATAATGCTCCTCTCGAAGCGGCAGCAGCCAGTCCTGAACAACGCTGGGAGCCAGCTCGTCGAAGCAGCGGACCTCGTCGACGGGCAGGCCCATCCGGTGGGCAATTGCCTCAAGCAGTTCGTGATCGTAAACCTTCCATCCCAATCGCTGGCCGACCAGCCGTGCGATCGTGCCACCGCCGGCTCCTGTCTCGCGGCTGATGCAAATATTCTGAAACCGCGCGACCGTACGCACAGCCGCCTCAGGCGCGTGATCTTCCTCGTTCTGGCCCAGCAGCCAGCGAACCACGGACCTGGGCCAGTCCCGCAGACTGGCTGGTCCCCGGGGTTGGGATTCGGGCCTCGCGCTTGCGAACCTCTCCCACGCCGTCATGAACGAATTCCCTCCAACGCGTCCTGAACTCCACTTCAGTCTAGGGCCTGGGGCGTGGCTTGAAAAGGTGCTCGTTATCATTCCCGGCCACAGCGGTGATTCTCCCTCGATCTCGTTCATGGTTGTCCAATCCCTTGCTTCAACCGTGTAAACCTTACAACGAGCCGGACACTCGTTTCGAATTCTCGAAATTCCACCAATTTTTTCTCAAGTTCAGAGCAGACGAGAAGTTGAGAATGCCCGATGTCCTCAAATCGGCCACGGCACAGGCTTTGCCTTAAACAGCCTATCGTGGGTTTTAACTGAACCCGTCGGCGGTCTCGCCGCTTCTGTCCCTGGTCGGTCCGATCTGCGTTGATGACCGGCAAGCGAGCATTTCTCGGGAATCGTAGTGAAGGAACACGCCACCATGAGAAATCGGCGTCATACACTTTTGTGGATGAAAGACCTGATCGACCACATGTCTCGGTGCCACGACCAGCTTGAGTATGCCGGCGATGGCGCGGCGCAATTCTTTTTGGCCGAGGCGATGATTGGTGACCTGGTCCAGTGCCAGCGCCTCTGCGAGCAGTTGCGCACAACACCGGCTGCCCCCAATGAATCGGCCATTCGCACCTCGAATCTTGTGATGGGCTGATCGCGTCGGGAGCGAAAGCTTGAACTTCTCACGGCAGACCCCGGTGGCGACGAGCCCTCGATTCGGATAACTTGCTCGAGAGTCGATACGCAGGCGATCCGTTGTCTCGGCGGATCGCATGCGGCCTTGAGCTCCGCCAACCGAGGGTTTGACCGATGGGTGCTGGCGATTCCAGGTTGATCGCGTCGTTTGCTGTCGATTCGCTCCAGGTCCAGGTTTACGACGATCGTGCCGGAGCGGGGCGAGCGGCCGCTCTGGCAGTCTCCCAAGCCATCCGCGAGCGTCAGCAAGCGGTGGGACGTGCCAATCTGGTGTTTGCCGCCGCACCCAGTCAAAACGAACTCCTGGCCGGACTTGTGGCCAGCAAGGACATCGACTGGTCACGCGTCGTCGGCTTCCACATGGACGAATACCTGGGTCTGACGTCGGATCATCCGGCCTCGTTTCGCCGCTACTTGCAGGAGCATCTGTTCCGGCTCGTCGGGCTCGACCAGCGCCGGCTTCGCTTGATTCCCGGAGAGCACTCTGACCGGCCGCTTCAGACCTGCCTGGCATACGAGGACTTGCTGCTGGCGGAACCGGTTGACATCGTGTGCGCGGGAATCGGCGAGAATGGCCACCTCGCCTTCAACGATCCACCGGTCGCCGACTTTCAAGACCCGGTGAAGGTCAAGGTGGTCCGCCTTGACCAGGCCTGCCGGGCCCAGCAATTTCACGATGCCTGTTTCGATCGGATCGAGGATGTACCGACGCACGCCTACACCCTCACTATCCCCGCGTTGCTGGCTGCCCCCCATCTCTCGGTGGTTGTGCTCGGACCGCGGAAGGCGAACGCCGTGCTGACCACGCTGAGGGGACCGATCAACGAAGCATGCCCGGCCACGGCCCTCCGCCGGCATTCCGGCGCCACGCTCTACCTCGACCGCGAATCCGCCCGGCTGGTGCTCTGATCGAGGTCGCTGACCACCCGCCGAGATGAAGTTAAACTACCAATTGACCTGATGAGGGTTTGGCCCTCCGACCATTCACCCGTGTTTCAATTCGAGGAGCAACACCGTGCGCTGGGCCACCGTCGCGACTGAGCAGGGTCCGAGAGTTTGCGGCAATCTTCGTGAACGCTACGTCGATTTGAATGCCGCTGACCCGAAGATGCCTTCGACCATGCGGGCGCTTCTGGCCCTTCCTCCAGAGCAGCAGCGCGAGGCCTGGTCGCTTCTCGACCGCGGCAAGGTGAGCTACGAACGGTCGAGCACCCGGCTTCTTGCCCCCGTGCCCGATCCGCGGAAGATCATCTGCATCGGCCTGAACTACCGCGATCACGCCGAGGAGACCGGCTCGCCGATTCCGCCGGAACCAATTCTCTTCAGCAAGTATCCAACCACGCTGATCGGTCACCTCGCCCCGATCGTATTACCCCGCGTCAGTCAGTCCGTCGATTATGAGGCCGAGCTGGTCATCGTGATCGGCCGGGGAGGGAAGCACATCTCCCGCGATAAAGCCCGCGAGCACGTTGGCGGTTACACGATAGGCCACGATGTCTCGGCGCGCGACTGGCAGCTCAACAAGCCGGGCAAGCAGTGGATGGCCGGCAAGACGTTTGACACGTTCGCTCCCACGGGGCCAGAGCTGGTCACGCCCGATGAGGTGCCCGACCCGCACAATCTCGGTGTCCGGCTGCGGCTCAACGGTCAGACCATGCAAGACTCCAGCACGAAGCAACTCATCTTCGGCGTCGATGAACTGATCGCCTACCTGTCCCAGATCATGACCCTGGAGCCGGGCGATCTGATCTTCACAGGCACCCCGCCCGGCGTTGGCATGGCCCGCAAGCCCCCGGTCTGGCTCAAGGCGGGCGACGTGGTCGAGGTTGAGATCGACCATCTCGGTGTCTTGCGCAACAGCGTGATCGCCGAGAACACGGTGAGTTGAGAGCCGACGCGGAATTCTTCATACTGAATTGAGCGTCGATTGAGAATTACTGGATCAAGGGCCGAATCCATGGGCGAGATCATTAGTAAGCCTGAGCTCGAACACGAGCCCACCTGGGACGTGGCTCAGCTCTTCCCAGCTCAGGGTTCCTGGAGCGAGGCGGAGTACCTGGCTCTCGACACCAATCATCTGATCGAGTTCTCCCAGGGCTTTGTGGAATTCTTGCCGATGCCGACACTCAGCCATCAGCTTATGGTCCTGTTTTTGTTCAAGGCATTAGATGCCTATGTTATTGCGTCAAAGCACGGACGCGTCGTGGTCGCTCCCTACAAGGTCAAACTCTGGGAAGGGAAATTCCGCGAGCCCGACGTCATTTTCGTGACAACGGAGCATCTGTCACGCATGGCCGAAGAGTTCTCACTGGGAGCGGATCTGGTGATTGAGATAGTGAGCGACGGCGGTCGCCCGCGCGATCTGGAGATCAAACGACAGGAGTATGCCCAGGCGGGAATCTCGGAGTACTGGATTGTTGACCCCCAGCTTGAGCAAATCACGGTGCTGGCTCTCGAAGGAGCGGCCTACCGCGTCCATGGTGAATATGCCAGGGGAATGATCGCGACGTCGCACCTGCTTCACGGATTCGAAGTCAACGTGACCGAGGTGCTAAGCGCCAAGAACTGAGAGCCGCGGCCGGGCCCGCTACCGCCGCAAACGGTTCGTCAGATTGCGGGCGTCGGCATAATCCGGGGCGATCTTGAGTGCTTGCTCGGCGGCCTTGAGGGCGTCTGTCGGCTGATGCGCGGCGATCAGGGCGAGCGCGAGATAATAATAGCCGTCAGCACGCCCGGGCTGGTTGCGCAGGGCGATCTGAAAATCGGCGATTGCCGGGGACGGATGCAGCAGCATCAGGTGCGCCCGGCCACGAAGCAAGCGTACTTCCGCGTTCTCGGGAGCAAGATCGACGGCCTGGTCGAGCCGTGCGAGCGCCTGGTCCGGCTGGTTTCGCGCGAGCTGAATGGCGCCGATGCGCTGGCTGACCTCGGGATGGAGCGGGTTGAACTCGAGTGTCCGGAAGTATGCGGCGAGCGCTTCATCGGTGCGCCCCATCGCCTCGAGTTGCCCCGCACAGGCGAAATGGGCCTCGGCGTCGTTCGGCTCGATCTCGACGGCCGACTGGAACCGCTTGAGGGCGGACTGGGCGTCTCCCTTGGCGTTCTCGATCGTACCGAGCCCGATCAAGGCACCCACAAAATCCGGATCAAGCTGGAGGGCTTTGCGGAAGCAAGATTCCGCCTCGTTCAGCCGGCCCTGGAGCATCAGGACCTTGCCCAGCCGCTGATGGACTTCGGCGGAACCGGGAATCTGGGTGGCCAGTTGCAGGAGCTCCATCTTCGCCTGTTCCAGGTCGCCCCGGTCAATGGCCGCCTGGGCGCGTTCACTGATCTGCTGCATGCGCGCTGACTGCTCGGCGGTCGGTGGGGAATGCGGGTTTCCTCGGCGCGCATCTGACCAACTGCATCCGGCAATGGCCGCAAGCAGGCTCAACGACAGGCACTTGATCGCGATCGAGGCCCCGCCCCGCATGGCCAGTCGTCCCCTTCCCTGGGGTGGGCCGATCGTTTCGCCTGGCCCGGGTTCACCCCGCGATCCGTTCCGCCAGACCGGCAAGCGACCAGGCAAATCGGCAACCAGGCGTACCTTACGGCGCGGGTGCAACACGGTCAATGCCGGTTGCGCCACGTGGCAATCAGCCAAGCCCGCATCGACGCATGGTCCTTTCCATCCGCATCGATCGTCACTTCGCCCCAATGTCGTACTTCAACTTGAGGTAGAGGGTGAATTGAACAACCGGTTCGAGGACGACGGGATTGATCACACGGTCAAAGCCGTCGGCGGTCAAGGGGTTGTAATAAAATGTCCGACTCTTGCGGAGCGATTGTACTGTCGTCCAGGCGCGATCCGGGCCGCCTGCGACAGTGTCGGACTCGCTGGCGGTGTACGAGTCGTACATTTCGGTCGGAAAGTAGATCGACGACCGCTCGGCATAGATCTGAGGTGGCGTCTGAGTCTTGATGCCGAGGAGCCGCTCGTGGCGGCCGGCCTTGATCTTGATGATCGCCGCTGCCTCCTCCGCCAGTCGGTCCTGGATGGGAGCCATATCTGTTACCACATAATCGACTTTGACCAGGTCGTAGACTTTTGCACTGCTCGCAGCGAGAACAAGACGATCGATGAGCGCCTTATCACGGTAGCGCACGGCAACGGTTTTCTTCAGTGCGAAGCCCGCGAACCGCTCACGGGCCACGCTGCCCTCGATCTTGTAGTCATAGACCTTACTCTGCGCGGTGAAGTCAACGAAGATCGCCTCGGGCCCCACGCCATGAGGCTTGAGCGCATCGGTAAAGGCCGTGATGGTGGAGTTCATCTTCTCCTGGCATCCTGCGACGGTTTCGTCCTCCGCGACAATTCCAAAGGTCGCAACGAACTGATCGGCCTTGACGTTCATCAGGACGCTCGCATCGACGAACATCGCCGTGTCCTTTGGTGGCATCTCTTCGCGGGTCAACTGCCGTCTGACTCGTTCGTTCTGCTCGGCCCGCGCCCGCCCGCCAACCTGCCCGTAGCCGACGTTGCCCCCGACCTGGGCGATGGCGGCTCGGGTGGCGAGAGCGAGAATCAGGATACCAATGATCGCAAACCGCATGAGGGCTATCTCCTTGTCGAATCGGATTGGGAGGTCCATGACGATTTCATTCTGAGTGGATCTCATCCAGCAAGCAAACCTTGGGCCCTGAGCGGCCCTCCGAGTGGCACGGCGGTTGCCCACTATTTGGAGAAAAGTTGGATGCCCCATGCCGAAGAAAGTCTTCAGCCTTTTACAGGAGTTTGCCAGATGCCCGATACTCCCGCTCCCGACGCGATTCCGGTCCCCGGTAAACCCGAGACGCCAACTTCACCGCCGCCGGACTTCCCGACCATCCCTCGGCCGCAAGAGCCGATGTCGCCCTATCCGGCACATCCGGAACCCAATCCGGCTCCGCCACCACCAACGAGCCCGGGCACTGATCCGCGTGCGGCAAGCTGCCGAGAGCGGTGATCCCGAACCTTGACTGCCTGAGCAGTACGACACCAGTCATCTATTGCCCTGCTGAATTCTCTGCGCTCTGTAACGTCACAGGCCCGAGCAGACCCGACTCCAGCAAAGGAGAATCCGCCTTGAATGGATCCCATGTGCTCCATGTCACTCGCTCGGCTTGAGAGCGGGTCTTGTCGCCAATCATCCGATTCGGCCACAGATTGACTGCTTCCACTTCGAGCGTGTTCTCACCGGGCTGGATTTTCCCGGTGACGTCCACGCGGTACGGAGGAGTCCAGACCGTGCCCAGAACCTGGCTGTTCAGCTTGATCCGTGCCAGCACCGCGACCCTCCCGAGATCGAGGACGAGCCGTTGGTTTGGACCGCTGGGCGAAATGGGTGCCCGAAACGTCTTTGCGTACAAGGCGGTGCCCGAATAATACTTGATGCCTGCCTCGGGCCGTCTCGTCCAATCCTCCAGTTCGGCGAACTCGACGGACGAAGCCGGCCCGCCGGCTTTGGGGTCGAATTGGATCTTCCAGGGACCGCTGAGTGTCGCAATTGTCGAGAATTGCGGTGCGTTGGGTGTCATTGCTGGCGATTCACCGCCGCCCCCCCGAAAAATCACAAACACTGAACCGTTGGGTGCGAGCTCCAGGGGTAGCGTTGTGCGGCCCTCGTGCTGGCGGTAGGTCGTCGCGTGGCGGCTTTCCCCGGTCACCGCATCCCAGAGCTCGGGCGCCTTCCCAGCCACGCGGAACGTACACTCCGATCGAACCGCGGTTGGCTGGCCGTTGGCGACAAAATAGATCTCGGCCTCGCCGTCTCGGCGGTGAGTGAATCGCAAATCGTGCTCGGCCTCGAAGTCGGGCGGGACGGCCGCGCTCTTGAAGATTGCCGCAAGCGCGTCATAGTCGGGATACAGACTCATGCTCGCCAGGGCGTGGCCCGTGATGAGCCGGCCGGAACCGATGCTCCGCTGGACCATGCCCTCGTGATCAGGTGTGTTGCCCCAGAGTGCGTCGGCGAGACGCAAAACCTCGCGATCACAGTACGGGTAGTTGCTGAGGCTCGGCGAGCGTAGGGGTCGACTTCCCACCACGGTCGCGCCGGCCTCCGCGAGCTCCTTGACCTTGCTTAGCAGGCGCGGCGTCATGGTCGGGGTTCTCGGCAGGACGAGCATGCGATAGCTCATCCCATCGGGCAGCATGATCCGTCCGTCACTGACCGAGGCGCGTGTGAGCAAAGCCTCGGGCGTACAGCCGTCGAAGTTGTAGCCGAGCCGGGACGGCGGGTTCCCCTTCGTGGCTGACGCCGGGGCCTGAAAGACCTGCGGCGAGGCTTCCGGCTCCAGGAAAAGGATGTCGGCCACCGGCAACCCACGCTGGAGCAAGAACTGGCAGCGTGTGAGGTACGCGATCCAGGCGTCCGACCGGTCCCACCAGGTCGTCGTCCGCTCGTAATGAATGCCGTACGGGCCCATCGTCATCCCGGGGCGGCGATCGTCCCAGGGCTGGTGGGCATAGCGGTGGAAGACCAGGCGGTTGATTCCTTCGCAAAAAGCCCAGTCGCCGAGCGCCTTGAGCGAGCCCGGGTGTGCCTTCCAGCGCTCGCCGTCACCGGATGTGAAGGCCTCGGCCTGGATGATCCGCTTGCCCTGGATGTGGGCGATTGAGGTTGCCTCGGTGCAGGCGAACCACGACTCGAATGTGTCGGTCCAGAACTCGCCCATCGGCACATCGGCCCGAGAACCGTAGGTCATGTCGTCGCACGGCGTCCCATCGTAGGGCTCGATCGAAAGGCCGAGCCCGTGCGCATGGGCAAGCTCCGCGAGATGACCGGCGTGGTTCTCGACGATCAGCTCGAGGACGGTCTGCCGAAGATCCCACAGAAACCGCTCGGAGAATTCCTCGCTTGTCACAACCCGCCCGGTCATCACCGGCAGATAGCGCCTGAGATCATAGCCCCGGCGGTTGCGGAATTCGTCCGGAAACCGTCCGGTCCAGTTCTGCGGGCCCATCTCCCAGCTATCAATATGTAAGGATACGAGCGACTTTCCGGCGAGTGGGTGAATGTCGGTGAGCAGCTTGCCGAGGAAGTCGTGAAAGTGAGCGTCGAGCGCGGTCTTATCGAGCTTGTCGCACTCCAGCCCCAATCCCGGCAGTGGAGCAGGGCGGGTGGTCGCGCCTGTGCTTGTGTGGCCGAAACGGACGATGGTCCAGCGACCGGCAGGGACATCCCACGAGATCCGCCCACCCGGTTTGAGCCGGTCGGTCAGATCGACGACCTTGTCGAGTGCGATCACCTGGTCGGTGGGCAAGGTCGGACGATTCGAGGGTGTCGGTATCATTGATGCGACTCCACGTTCCGACGTGAAGTGGCCGCGATGCGCGAGGGTCTTCTCGGCAATGTCGGGGATGCGATATGACCCGACCGGCGTGGGGAACGCCAGCACGGCCACGTCGCGGTAGTAACCAGCGACCTCGGACGGTTGCGACAGCGTGCCCTCTAGCCTTTTCGGCCCCTCTACGGCCAACTCGGTCCAGACGAGCTTTTGCATCGATTGCTCGGGCTTCACCCAGGGACCTCCGCTACCAGTCCAGCCCGGGCTGGCGGGCATGGTGATCGTGAGGCCGAGCCGGGCTGCTTCCTTGTTGGCGTGCTGAAACAGCTCCCGCCACGCGGGGCTCATGAACGGGACCGGGCCCCTGGGTATTCCCAGGTCCACTTCCATGAAGAGCACGCCTCCGAGCCCCACGCGTTTCATTGCCTCCAGGTCGGCCGTGATCCCCTCGCGACGGAAGTTGCCGTCCATCACGAACCAGTAGACCCAAGGCTTTGCCGCTGCAGGCGGATCGTGCCAGCCGCGGTCAAGCTCGTCGGCCCGCGCGGGGAAGAGCGCGGCAAGCACGAGCGTTGCACAGAATACAACAAAACCAGATGTGAAGACGTATTGTCTCATAGAGGTTGCCCCGGAATGGCCGAGGCCACGGCTTCGTGGCCGGAGATCATCTCCTCCCAGGCTAACGGGTGCGCGAGGTGTGATCCAGCACGCGCTCACCGGCCTTGGCAGAGTCTGGCATGGGGCCTTCCTGGCTGATACGCTGAAGATGAACAATCTGAGCTGCCAAACCCGCCGCGCCGGCCCCGCGACCGAAACTTTCAGGCTTTTTCCATGACTGGCAAGAGCCTGCCTCCCAGCTCCAGAGGAGACAACATGAAAACCGCAGCCATCCAAGTTGCGTGCCTGCTTGCGCTGAGTACCGCGGCGCATGCGACCGAGTTTCACGTCGCCAGACGCGGTGATGATACAAACTCCGGGACGCAAGGATCACCGTCTCCGCACGATCCAGCACGCGGCCGACCTGGCGCAGCCCGGCGATGTCATCACCGTGCACGAAGGGATCTACCGCGAGCGGATCAACCCGCCGCGCGGCGGCGAGTCCGACGCCAGGCGCATCGTCTACCAGGCCGCTCCGGGGGAGAAAGTCGAGATTCGCGGCTCGGAAGTCGTCAAGAACTGGGTGCGGGTGCAAGGCGATGTCTGGAAGGCATCGCTTCCCAAGACCTTCTTCGGCCACTTCAATCCTTACAGCGATCTCATCCACGGCGACTGGTTCGAACCCAAAGGACGGCCGCATCACACCGGCGCTGTGTACCTCAACAGCGACTGGCTGGCCGAGGCGGCCCGTAAGGATGAGGTTTTCAAGCCGGTTCCCAAAACTTCGCTCTGGTTTGCCGAAGTGGACAAGAACGACACGACCATCTGGGCGCAGTTCCCGGGCGTCGATCCGAATGAACAGATGGTGGAAATCAACGTTCGCCGGACGGTGTTTTATCCCGATCAGCCGGGCAGGAATTACATCACTGTGCGCGGCTTTGCGCTACGGCACGCCGCCACGCCGTGGGCTCCGCCGACCGCCGAACAGGTGGGACTGGTCGGCACGCACTGGAGCAAGGACTGGATCATCGAGAACAACACCATCAGCCATTCGACGTGCTCGGGCATCGCGCTGGGGAAGTATGGAGATGAGTGGGATAACACGTCGGCCAATACGCGCGGAGGGCTATGTCAAGACAATCGAACGCGCCCTCAAGACCGGCTGGAACAAGGACACGATCGGCCACCACATCGTTCGCAACAACACCATCTCGCACTGCGAGCAGGCCGGCATTGTCGGTAGCCTGGGAGCCGTGTTCAGCGTGGTGAGCGGGAATACCATTCACGACATCCACGTCCGGCGGCTGTTCACGGGTGCCGAGATGGCGGGCATCAAGTTCCATGCCGCGGTCGACGTGCAAATTGTGCACAATCATATTTACAAGACAGTTCGAGGAATCTGGCTCGACTGGATGGCGCAGGGCACACGGGTCTCGGGGAATCTCCTGCACGACAACGTCGAGGCCGAAGACCTGTTCGTTGAGGTCGATCATGGCCCGTTCCTGGTGGACAACAACATCTTCCTTTCACCCGTGTCGCTGACGAGCGATTCGCGGGGCGGCGCTTACGTTCATAACTTGTTCACCGGATCCCTGCGGATCATTCCTTACGACGCCCGCCAGACGCCGTTCCTCAAGGCTCACTCCACGGCGGTCGCCGGGCCCACGATAACCCATTCGGCGACGACCGCTACTACAACAACCTGTTCGTGGGCCCCGGCGATCTGAGCGTGTATGACCTGGCACGATTGCCCGTCGCGATGGAGGGCAACGTCTTTCTCAAGGGCGCCGGCCCTCCAGGCAGGAAGCCAGCCCGCTTGTGCGGCCGGACTCGATCCCGCGATCAAGCTGGCGAAGTCAGAGGCCGGGCTCAACCTCGAATTGAAGACCGATTCGGCCTGGGTCGCCGAACAGACCCGCACCCTGGTGACGACCGAGAGGCTTGGTAAGGCGAGCGTTCCGAACCTGCCCTGGAGCAGCCCGATGGCTCACCCCTACGCTTGAATGCCGATTACTTCGGCGAGCCCAGGAACGAGACCAATCCGCTCCCCGGTCCGTTCGAGAAGCCCGGAGACGGCAACTTCGTTTTGAGGGTCTGGTAAGCAGTCGACCGGTCCGCGACAGGTTAATGATCGTCGTATCGCGCCAGCATGGCCTGAGATTTTTCGATCATCACTCGCTTGCGGGTCGGCGTCAACGAGCGGGTCAAAAGACGTCCCGGCGTCCCTTGATTGTTTCGGCGAGACAACCCTGGTGTCACGACCTCCAGCAGAGCCCGAACCGGCTTCGAGCCCCGTGGTTGATGCTCGGCAAGAGATCTGGGGATCGCCGAGCTCCACGTCGTCCAGAGCAGAGTCCACGAGGCTAA
>CAWCPP010000024.1:0-20016 GCA_963797295.1 uncultured Planctomycetaceae bacterium | reverse complement strand
TGTGGGCGGCCCCAGTGTGCCAGGCAACTCTGGTGGCCCCGGAGCGGCGATTCCTGAGGGGCCTGGTGCTGGCACCAGCTTCGCCATGCCTGTGCCGCACGATCTGGAGGAAGTTCGCTGCGAACCGCCTTCCGTCGCAAAGCGCTGAAGTCGCCATCCGCTCACGAAGGCCTTTTCGCAGCCTGGCCAGTCTTGATAGGTCGGAAGCCAGAGCAACCGCGAGTTCGACGTATTCCTCCCGTGAGCCGGCGATCGTTTCCGTGAATCCAAGACCCGAGAGGTAGCTCAGCCCATGACGGCTTGCGAAGGTCTGGCCGGGCCAGGTGATCACGGGACCCCCATCCAGAGGGCGTGACAGGTCGTCACGCCGCCGCCAAACGGGAAGGAATCGAGGGCGAGGTCCACATCATCGTAGGCGGAGAAGTACTCGGCATACGGGCTTGAAGGTAATAGTTCAAGCCGCGAGGGGTCGATTCCCAGCCCTGTGAACATGGCCACGTAACGCCGGCGGACCGACTCGACATGAAGGCCGCCGTACTTGAGCTTGAGCCGCGAGCCCGGCACTCTCTCGAGAATTTGCGCCAGACTTCGACCACCTGAGGAGTGATCTTGGCCAGATTATTGAAACTGCCGAAACGCACGAAGCCGTTGCTTGCCGCGGGGAGCGGAGTCACATCAGCTGCGATTTCGGGTGGGTCGTAGCAGACATAGCCATCGGGCATTCGCAGGACCAGTTCGCGGAACCACGTCTGATGTTCATGGGGGATCGTCGAGGCATCGGCGAGTATGTAGTCCATCGACTCGAGCCCGGTCGTCCCTTCGTATCCCAGCCAGGTCATCTGGACGGGAGCCGGTTTGCGGGCGAAAACCAGGAGCCGATTGTGGGCGGTATGCCCTCCCAGATCGAAAAGAACATCGATGCGGTCGGTCCGGATGGTTTCGGTGAGCTCGGCATGATCCATCGCGCCGACTTCACGCCAGAGCGTGGCGGCGGCATGAAACCGCGGCCAGACTGTCGTTGTAAGCCCGGTCACTGTAGCAAACGACTTCGCATAGGTTTCGCTCGAGGTTCTCCAGCAGTCTTATCAGAAAGAACCCTACGGGGTGACGGCCGAAATCGCGCGAGACAAATCCCAGGCGAAGCCGCCGGTCAGGGTTCCGGTCGTTCTCATGCAGCGGACGGGAATCACGCAGCGGCACCGCATGCCGTCGATCATATTCGCCATGAAGCCCGCGAGTTCTGCCAGGGTGATTCCGTGTCGATATTGATTGGTGTAGAGATAATTACTGTGGGCGACATCGAAATCGGGTTTCAGTTCAAGCGCAGCTGAAAACAGGCCGTCGCCTCATCGAGCCTGCCGCGTTCCTTGAGCACAATGCCCAGGTTGTTGTGTGCCTCGGCAAAGTTCGGATTGAACTTGAGCGCACGACGATAGTGCGAATCGCCTGGTCCAGCCGGCCAACGTCCTTGAGCACGTTGCCGAGATTATTGTAAGCGTCGACGAAGTCACGCCTTGATTCGAGGGCGTGCGATAACATTCCGTGGCTTCTTCAAACTTCCGCGCCTCTGAAGGCCAGGCCGAGGTCGTTGTAAGCCTCGGGGAAATGGGGTTTCAACGCGATCCCGCCTGATAGCAGGCGACCGCATTGTCGTGCTTTCCTTGCAGGCTCAAGGCGTTGCCGAGCTGGTGATGTCCCTCGGCCAGGGTAGGGCTTGCCGCCAGCGCGGCTCGAAGCACTCGACTGCCGCGCGAGAGTTAGAAAGCTGATTGGAAACAACTCCAAGGTGATACCAGGCTCCGCCGTGGCCCGGATCAGCCTCGATAATCTGCCGGTAAAGCGGCTCCGCGTCCTGCAGCCGCCCCTCCCGGTGATGCCGCACCGCGAGCGCATACGCTTCCGGTACGCTGGCCATCGCATGTGTCCCGAGATTGGAAGGTCGACTTGACGCCGGGATGACCTCAAGTATTCAAGCCCTGCGCCTGGGCAAAGACCCGCATTCTTTACCTCGTCGAGACATTTTCCGCAAGGGCCGTTCTCATGGCGAAAGAAGCAAAAAGGGGCCACCGACGCTTCCCGGTTGGAAAATAGTAAGTGGGACATTCTGCACCTTTCCCGACGGCCAATTGGTGTGTAGCCGGTTCCATTCCCGCTTGTGCCCGGGGGCTTGGCCAAGCAAACACGGTGAGCAACGACGAAGGAGCAAGCAGGCTGGAAGGGCGACAAAGTCGCCGATTCTTTAGCCGCATGACCGGGCAACGATCCCGGTGTATCCGGTCCTGCTCATTTCACGTCCCGATTTCCTCATCTTGGTCGAAAAGCTGCGAGTTCTATCGAGAGAGAGGCTATTGTCGCCACTAGGTCCGCGACCGCGACCGCATCCAGAGAACGGTGGCGGCACTGAGCAGAGCGAGGCTTAAGCCGGCACCAATCCCAGGCAGCCAAGACCCCGACTCCGGAGCAACGCGGATTGGAGGCTCGGCACTTGACGCCTTCTGAGTCGATAATTCTCCCCCAGGCGTCTAAATCTTTCGCTTGGCGATCGAATCCAGGACGAGCACACCTGGCTGGATAACCGGCCAAAAGGTCGACTTGGGGATTGCGGCATCAAATACGACCTCACTAACGTTGATTACTTGAGAGAGCTTCGGAGTAGCAATCCACTGACCAGACTGAGTCTGAGTCACTTTGAACGAAGCGTAAGTCGAACTTTTCGGGTAATGTCGGTCGGAAACCTCGTCGAGCGTTGCGGCCACCCAAACCCAGTTTGGCACCTGATCGCGGATTTGCTTGGGGTCGGCGTAGGCGGCAACTCTCAGGGGTACCGAAGTAGCTTCGTCGAGAGCGTAAACTAGGGACTGCTTGCGGTCGGACGGGCCCACGTCCCTGAAATGAAAGATGTTGCATGCTCTTCCGATTACGCGTTCCTGACCCATGGGCTCAGCAACAGCGATAGCCTCGTGTATTGGCTTCAATCCCACATGATAGAATCTAAACGGCTCCGGGGCGTCGCGATACCCGAAATTGGCTTCATTCATAAAACCGTGGCCTACCGTGACACGGCTCTGACTGTCCGGCTCTTCCATCGAATAACTAACATTCGCACATTTTTTTGCGTCACAGTAAGAGCTAGTGTGAAAAACACGGTTAGTCGGCCCAATTAATCTTTGATCGAAGAAACGCTCGCCTGGCGCCGTCTCGGCGTAGAGTTGCACCAAGGATGTTTTGTCTGATGAGCCCGATTGGTTTTGCTCAATCGAGACTCGCAGTTGTATCGTCCTGGGAATCGTTTCGTGAAGGAGCTTCTCAATGATTCGATTCAGGGAATCCTCGCCCATTGAGCGTCTCCAAGTAGACAAGTGATTTTTTTCGACTTCTCTTCAGAGACCGACGAATCCGCGAGAATTGCACCGCGGATTGGCGCAAAGGGTTGGATCAAGTGCATATGTTGTAAGTGATAGTGCATGCACCAATTACCTTCGGGGGATTGTCGCAATTGTATTCGGCACCGCAGTCAGATTGATTCTGGGTACAGCCACTCGGAGAAGGGGGATCGCAGTCACCCCAGGTCCAGCCGCCCAGATTAATAATGCACTGAGATGCATCGTCGGTGTCAGTACATGTATCGCACGGACTTGAGTGACCTTGACATCCCTTGGTGGGGAATGATTGCCCCGCAGCTTCTGGCACGAGGCCCCTCCCGTTGAAAACGAGCAGCAAACAGACAACCAGTAGACTTGAAGTGAGAGCGAACCACGAGTATCCCCTTTTTGCCTTGAGCATTGCGGATCCCCCCTTTGAATCAAAGGACTGAAAACGAGGAACGAAAGCACAGTAAACCTGTCGCTCGGGATAGGTACCGGCAGTGGAGATCAAAACGCCGTAATCAACTCACCTCCATTTCGTGTACCCGATGCTCTCCACAATCTCAGATCAATTCCGTTAGTGAAGAATCGAGCGGAACCATCCGCGAGTACGGCGTTTACGCCGCCAGGGTGGAGACTCCTCGCGGCGAACACTCCGATCCCCCCCGTCGCTGAGGTTCCACAGTCGGGCACAGATGTATTCGGTGGTCCCGACACCAGGAACTCAGTGAAGGCCGTCCCCCCGAGCATCCACGATCGGCCGGCGTTGAATCTCCTCCCGCCGAGATCAGCCGGAAACGATCTCCGCCCACAATAGTCCATCCATGCATCTGCCGAAACTGTTACTACATTTATTGGTAGTCCCAGTACGGTGTCAATCCAATCGCGATTGGACACGAACGGCTCCCGACGATCGCCACCAACCAGCTTCTCGGAGAACAAAAGCGTGGACGAGAGCCCGTCGACGAACGAGGCAATGCGAGCCCCTCTGTATACGAAGGGCCGTCCTCCTCGCCGTCAGCGCAGTACCCGCAGATCCCTGCATTCGCCCTATAGTTGTTTGGCCCATATGGTGCCGCCGCCGCTTCACCGTCAGAGGGGCAAAGGAAGACCCTGAGTACCTGAGTTGCCGCCGTGACGTTCGCACCTTCCAGGTCAATCTCCCTCAGGGTGCTTGTGGGAACGGAGAAATTAATCGAGTTGTACAGGGAAGCTTGATCGAGCTGGTAAAGCAAGCCCACTTGTGCTGAATAGAAAACCCCTCTGTATGGCGGTTTTGTACGCGGCTGGGCAAGCGGTACACCATTGGCGCTGGAGGAAACGTTCCCCAATCGCTCTCGTAACCATGTATCGCGATCCCTAACTGTCTGAGATTATTGGCGCATTCGGAGCGGCGAGCGGACTCTCGCGAGCTCTGCGCTGCTCCTAGCAACAAGCTCGCCAACAGACCGATTATTCCGAGGGTCACGATGAGCTCGATGAGCGTGAACGCAGACTCTCTTCTCATCGTCTTCACTTCCTGTTGAGCTGTGAACCGCGGTCGTTTTCAACGATTCCGACGGGCACGGTGAGTTCCTCCGTAGTTCCGCGTTGCCGGATCGTTATTCGAGTCTTCACGTAGGAATTACTTGGGGCCAGTGGTTTGGCCAATCGAATAGTAACCCGATGGACTTTCCGCTCACCAGAACCGCCCTCCTCGTGCAGGATAAGCGGAATTCGGGACTCTCGCTCGGTGGTGAGATCGATAGCCCCGCTCGGCGTCCCGCAAACGACCAAGAGGCTTGCAAGCTCACGACCTGACGGGTCAAGTTCGATCGCGGATGGAAAGGCTCGCGGACGCGACGTCATCTGCCCCATTACCCTCAGCGAAAGCTTATCGTCGAGGTCCCAGGGACCCTTCGCGGTTAACAGCCCAGTAAACGAGTCCGATGGAGGCCGCTCCTTCAACTCGACCCGGTACATCCACTTGCGTACGAAAGTGCCCGGTTGTCTGTAGGGCTTCGTGTCGACGCCAGTTAGTGTTGCCTTCAGAAAGGGAAGATCCAAGCAGACCTCGGGGGGAGCACCTTGCTCGCCATTTTCGATCGTGTGAACCGCTATATCCCTGCTCATGCCCCGCGAATCATCTCCTGAGAATACAACCTCGCCTTCGATCAAATGAAGGAACGGGGGCTTCCTGTTGCCCACGAGCTTCAGCGTCAGAGGAACGTCAGGTTTGAGTGGCGAGTCCGTACGCACGTCAATGTGGACGAATTTCTCGCCAACAGAAATCGTCATGGCCGATACATCGACCACCGCAAACTGCCCCGGAGCTACCACCTCGGGATGCACGACTGGCTTCGCGCACCCACACCCGCTCTTGATCGACACGATCCCGATCCGGACAGGCAGTCCCCCGATATTCTGCAGCTCAAATTGAACTTTCGCCGAAGCGCCTGCCTCGCGTCCACGAGTTGCGAGGCCCTCCCAGACGAGACTGCTGTTCCTCGCGACGAGCAAGCCGTGGGACTTTACGGGCATCGTGGTTGAGGAGACGAGACTGCCAGCGCCTAGGGCGGCCAGAAGCAGAGCGGTCCACATCCTTGCAAGGCGATTGTCCGATATTCGAGCTGGAATCCGGGCGAGTAGTTTCCATGACGAATAGCGCACGTGAAGTCTCCTGTACGGGCAACAACCCTAATTCAGGCTCACCACTTCGGAAAACTCATCGCGAGTGCGCTTGTGTTCTAAAGAAATGCAGGGATATTGGTTTACTGCCGCACTGTAGCCACCGGCTGCTGATACGTTCAAGAGCCCAGTCCCACCTTTTTGTCATTTTCGCAATCACGCAGGATAGTCAGGTCCCAGGAGATATAAGAGTCAACTGCATTCCTCTTCCCTCGTAATCCCTCCCTTCAGCTTCCGAGCCAGACGTTATAGGAGTGCGTGCCAATCTCAATGAATATAGACATGTGGATATGAGAAGATTATATTCGCTTGCCGTGCTATGGCAACTGACGGGAAGAGTTCCGGGGACATAGAGTTCCGGAAACGCCATACGTAACTCTTGCTGTGCGATCTTGCTTGTGATCGGGAGGGAGAAGGAAAAATTGTGTCACCTCGCACCGAGTTTGGGGGCATCTGGCCTCCAGAGACGGTGGATTGGAAACTAGCTTTTGCCGTGAGTATTGGCTGTGGATCCGCCCAGCTCCGAAAGAGACAATGCGCCGGCCCTGGCTGACCCGGATCAGACGCTGGTTTCCACCTGGACTTCGATTCTCCCTTCGCGCACGGCCATGGTGAAGCTTTCGTGATCACGCTCGACCTGATCGGCGTAGCTCACGGCGAAAGCCGCGATGGCTTGATCAAACGTGTCGGACTTACCGAGGTAGCCGCTGATCAGGGCCGGTTCACCCGAACGCGCATGGCGCGCGCCAGCGTGCCCCCACACCAATCGGCAAAAATGCTCATTTTGGCAGCCTTGAACTTCTCGATGGGGAACTTGAGCTTCACGTCCCGCAACTGGCGGACGTAGAAATGCCGTCCGCTGCTGTCCTGCGTCCAGCCCAGGAAGATATCGCTGGCCGACTGCATGAGCCGGTGTCCCTTGACCACCCGTTGGCCGTGGTTGGCATAGACGCTCGCGCCGGCATGGCTCTCCAGGACCGAACGTCGTGCTTCCTTGACCTGGAGGAAGAGGGGGTCGTTTTCGCTCGCCATGAGCAGCGCGACGCTACAGAGAGTACCGACGCTGCCCACACCCACCACCTTGATGGCCTTGTCCTTGATGGCGTATCTGTCCAGGAGGACGCGCCGGTCGTCCGGCAACGACTCGCGGTAGCGAGAAAAGACTTCCTCGATCCGCGCGTAAAACTCATCCTCCCCGCGCATCAGGTGGTGGAAGCTGAATCTCGGGTCGTCCTTGATGGTCGGTGTCTCGCCCGACCTGTCGACGAGCTTGGGGAACACGTCCTCGACAAGGCAGAGGTTCTTCGCCTTGTCGAGCAATTTCCGGGTCCGTGCGCGGATGTTGTCGTCGTCGATGTCGGCGATCAGCGTCTCGGCCTCGAACCGGGCATACCAGACGTCGAGGGCCCGCATCGTGCTGAACCGCGCCATGGCTTCGCGGTACGACCGGACGCAGGCCAGAACGGCTTCGCGCAAGCTTGTCGCTGAAGCCGCTCGTGCGGCATGCGACGACAAAACTGGCGGCCAGGCGCTTGACATCCCACTCCCACGGGGCAGGAAGCGTCTCATCCAGGTCGTGAATGTCGAAGATGACCCGCCGCTCTGGAGTCGCGAAGCATCGGAAATTGCCCAGATGAGCATCACCGCACGCCTGTACGCGAAAGCCCGTGGTGGGTGTGCCGGCCAGGTCCACCGCCATGTTGAGCGCCGTGCCGCGATAGAAGGTGTACGGCGACGGCAGCATCCGGCCGTGGCGCAGAGGGATCAGCTCGGGGATTCGCCCCTCGTTGGCTACCTCGACTAACCGTAGTGGGTCCGGTCGGTCGCTCGGTGCGTTCCAGACGGCGTGGGCGCTACGCGGACATTCTTTACGCATAGCTTCGCCGCGCCCGATCAGTTCGGCCCGCGAAGGACGAGGCGCGAATGACTGGTGTTTCTCGGGGGAGGACCGTGGCGAGTCGCCGGGTGGTGCTTCGAGGACCGTGCTCATGGAACTCCTCCTTCGCTCATTCGTGTGGCAGCTCACCACCGGCCTCACAAACATGCTGAGCGTGGCGGCCCGCCTAAACGACTCATGATACCAAAGGAGGAATCGCGAGGGCGGAGAACCCGTTCCCTCGCGTCGTCAGAGATCGAGCTGTTCCCGCACAAGGCCAGGCTCAGTAACCAGCGATCCGGTTCGGGTTGCGAATCCCCGTCCCGCTGGATGTGCCCTCGAACTCCCCTGCTTTCGGGCTCGTCCACCAGCCTTGCAAGAGCTTCAATGGCGGAACAAGAACTCCTTGGAATTGATCAAGACCCAGCCCAGGTCTTCGATGGCGGCCCGCAGGTCTTTGCCGGCCTTGAGGTGCCGGGTCGCGGCGGCGAGCTCGGCGTCGGTGGGAGTGCGGCCAAGGGCGACGAGATAGAGTTCCTTGGTGATCGCATCGACCGGTTTGCCGCTCTTTGCGAGCAGGGCGATCCGGCCATTGTCATCGTGGAGCTTGCCGTTGACCGTTGGCGCCGCCGATGAGCTGAAGGGCCTGCGACAGGTTCGAGTCGCTCTCGCGCTCGCACTCGCAGGCCAGCTCACGCGCGGGGCGGCCGAAGGTTTTCAAGAAGGCATTGTCCATCTTGCCATCGGGCATCTGAGTGGCCCGGGCACCGTGCGGCAGACCCTCGAACGTCGTGCTGGTGCCGGTGACCGTCGAGATGGCGTCCAGCAAGACCTCGGCCGGCAGAAGCTTGGTCAAGGCGTGCGAGAAGTAAATGTTGTCGTCCCCGTTCAGCTTGGTCGTATGCGATGAGAGCTGGTAGGTACGGCTCCGGAGGATCGTCCGGATCAGGCCCTTGAGGTTGTAGCCGTTCTTGCCGAACTCCGTGGTCAAGCCTTCGAGGAGCTCGTCGTTGGAGGCCGGATTGGAGTCGCGAAAGTCGTCAACGGGCTCGACGATTCCTCGACCCATCAGGTGGAACCAGACCCGGTTGACCAGGCTGCGGGTGAAAAACGGGTTTTCCGGGCTGGTGAGCCATGATGCCAGACGAACACGCCGATCCGCCCTGGCGTCGTCGAGGACCGGCCCGCCGAGCGCCTTGGGCTTCATCACCTGTCCGGTGCGCGGCTGCCGGACGTCACCGGAACGGCTCCAGTAGATGACTTCTTCGCCCGGTTGATTACCATTCTTGTGGCCAACCTGGGAGAAAAACGCCGCGAAGCCGTAGTAGTCGTCCTGTGTCCACCGCTCGAAGGGGTGGTTGTGGCACTTGGCACACTGAATCCGCACGCCGAGAAAGAGCTGCGCAGTCGTCTCGACGGAGCTTTCGGGGTCGCGGCTGATCCGGAAGTAGTTCGCGGCGGGATTGGAAAACGTCGAGCCATCGGTCGTCAAGAGGGCGCGGACAAACTGATCCATCGGCATTTCCCGCTCGAGCGCTGCGCGGATCCAGCGATGGAACACGTAGGCGCCCTTGGGCTGGATCAGCCGGCCGTTGGACCGCAGGATGTCGGCAAACTTCAGTGCCCAGAAGTCGTAGAACTCGGGCCGGCCGAGCGTTCGATCGATGAGCTGGTCGCGGCGATTGGCCTGGGTCGACGATACGAACGCGTCGACCTCGCCAGGCGTCGGCAAGACGCCGATGGTATCCAGGTAGACCCGGCGGATGAATTCCTGATCGGTGCAAGCCGCGGACGGACTGATCCGCATCCGGTTGAGCTTGCTGAAGACGGCCTGGTCCACGACGTTATCCCGCGGAACCTGGACCGAGACGAAGCCCGGTACCTCGACCAGATGGGTGAGCCGGATGTTGGCGACAAGGCTCAGGTAGTGGGCAATCACCGCGACCTCGCCCCGGTTCTTGAACCGGACGTGGGCGTCGGTGTCGACCTCGGCGATTTCAGGGCTGGACGAGTCGTAATAGCAGATCGGCGTCACGTCGCGAGTCGTTCCATCGGCCAGATGGAGCAAGACCACCAGTTGCTGCGATTTGGCCGGGGCGTTGAGCACGCGCGACTCGGGGAGAATCTCGAGCTTCACCGGCGCAGGGGCCGCGGGGTCGTCGTGGACGCCTTCCTTGATCCAGTCGCGGAGAAACTCGTAGCTCTTGGAGGTTCGGTTCAACCGCAATCCTCCCTCGTGGGCCACCTCGCCCAGCGGCTTGGTCAGCAGCAGGCTGCTTTCGGCGGCCATGAGATCGATCCGGCGGCCGCCGGCCTCGCGGCTGAGGGTCACGAAATCCTGGTCGGGCAGATATCCTCGCAGGCTCAGGCGAAACCCTCCCTTGCCCGTCGGAGTGCCATGGCAGGCGCCCGTGTTGCAACCCGCCTGGCTGAACGCGGGAATCACGTCGTGGCGGAAGCTCACCGGTGCCGGTCGGTCCATTTCTTGAACCTTCACCACCACGCTGGCTTCCACCGACCCGCGGCGGGCCACGATGGTGGCGGTTCCGTTGCTTTTGGGCAGAACTTGACCCCGCTCCGAGACCGTCGCCACGGCCGGATCCAGGCTGGTCCAGGAAAGCAGACGGGTAAGATCGCGGACCGAGCCGTCGGCATAACGTGCCGTGGCAAGAAGCTGGCGGGTGGAGCGGCGACCGCGCAGCGGCGGACTCTCGGGGCCGATCGTGATCGAGATTGGTGTGCCGATCAGGGCATGATCGCCTGCATCATCACCAGCCACGGCTGGGTTCCAGCGAATTGAAACGCAGGAAAGCAAGACGATCAACAACCACCAGACGGTGCGCCGCGATGTTCCGCGATAATCCATGAACGACTCCTCGGATCGCGCTCGGCTCGGTGCCCAGGGGAAGCGAAACCGGTCGCCCGTCAGATCGTGCTTGCGCGTTCGGGCGATGCAATCCAAACAACGGTTCGAGCATGACCGCCAAATTGTTTAATAATAGAGTAACAATGGCGGGACAATGCCCGAAAGTCAAACCTTTTTTGGTCGTGTCTGGAGAAGTCGCCGATCGGTGCGCCGGCATAGTAGGCATCGAACCGTCATGGTGATCCCGCGAGGTTTCTGTCGCCTGACGTGAAGTGCGCGGCTGGTGGGATTGATCGGTGCGGATCGTCGATGGACCGCTTGGTTCCGGACTCGCTGGTCCGTCCCCTGGCCCGCTCCGCGGTGAGCGTGCGACCCGATGATCACGCTCAATCCAACTCAGTCGGACGGATCAAGGGCAAGCCAGTAACTGAGCAGGCTCATTCGCTTCGCACTCCGCGTTGGCCTCGAGCGTGTCGCAGATCAGGCCGGCCACTAGCCAGCGCAGCGAGACGTGCTGCTCGTGGGCGGTCTTCAGCAGATGCTTCATCAGTTCGTCTGACAGAGTCACGAAAACTTGCTGTGAACGTTTCATGGCCTTACTCCGAGTCCGTCCGGTAGCGGGGATGGGCTCACCTGCTCGTTGATCTATCTGTTCTCGAAACGAGAACGTGACAAAAACGGAAATCGACCGCTCAATTCGAGATCGCGACCCTGCGGTACGCTCGAATCAGGTCGGCTTCCCCCTTCACAAAGCCTAGCCACCGGGAAAATCGAACTTGCCGGTAGTAGGCGTACCAGGCTCTCCTGGCCTTGTCCTTGGTTCGTCTGACTCGATGCGAATCCATGACACCCCCTCCTGTTCATGGAGTTGCGAAGTGGAGCACCATCGGGGCCGAACGCCTGTCTATCACGCCCCTCCTAATCAACCATACGGCATGGATTGCTGAAACAAGCTCACGGTCTGGAGCACCTTCGGAGAATCCTTAGGCCACCCCGGGAGTTGCCCGAGTTTGTCGTGGATGCGCATGAAGACGCATCGCATCGCGGAACCCGTGAGAGGCCGCCGCGAAGGCGATGCGTCGTGAATCGTGTAAAGGCTGCGTTCCGGCCCGGCTCTGATTCCCGGGGACAGCAGAAGCCGGGAGTTTTGCGTAGGCTACGCGCCTTCTGAGCCGGCTGAACCCGCGGAACGATCGCAACCGTGCAAAGTGCGTGGTGGTATTACTCGAACTCGAGGTTGTGGTGGTACTGCTGCCACTGCTGCCACTGCTGCCACTGCCTCCGCTCGTGCCGCTGCCGGCGGTATTGGTAGAGCTGGTCACCGAGGTTCCCGAACCGTCATGAAGGTTGGTCCGATCGGTCTGGATTGCCGCCTGATCGGCCGCCAGGGTTGTCAGATCGGCCGCGGTAATCTTCGAGTCCTGGATCGTCTGGACCAGGTCGTTGAACGTTTTGTCGATCGACGTTTGGGCCACGTTGGAGCCGCTGAACAGGGCGTTGAAATCCGACTGAGCCTGGGTGGTGCTGGTGCCGTTGGCGATAGCCGTCACAAGTTCCTTAGCAACCGTTTCCAGACTTTGAGAATCCAGTCTCAGACCCGCGCCGGCGATTGTCTCGCTATCGGTGACCAGGTTGGTCAGGTCGGCGACGGTCACTCCCGACTTGGACGCCAGAGACTGCTCTTCGGTCTGGAGTTTCTGCGTGTCGGTATTGAGTTGAGTAAGCGGCAGTGTTAGAACTTGACGACCAGGACGCAAGACTGCCCTGAGCGACGGTCGATTGAGCAGGTAAGGTTGCCACGCCGGCGATCGAAAGGCTTGTGGCAAGGTTGCTGGTCAGCGAGCCGCCCCCTTCCGTCAGCGACGAGACCGAGCCGAACTCACGACCGTTGACGGGCAGGTTGTTAAGATCGGTCTGGATGGTTGCCTCGTCGGCAGCGACGGCCGACAGATCGGCCGCGGTGATCTTCGAGTCCTGGATTGTCTGGACCAGGTCGTTGAACGTCTTGTCGATCGTGGTCTGGGCGACGTTCGACCCGGTGAATATCGCGTTGAAATCGGTCTTGGCCTGCGTGGTGGAGCTACCGCTAGCCACGGCCGTGACCAGCTCGCTCACGGACTTTTGCAGGTTTTCTGGATTGATCCAGAACCCGGCGCCCGCGATGCTGCGAGAGTCGGTCGTCAGGTTGGTCATATCAACGATGGTTATGCCCGACTTTGCCGCCAGGCTCTGCAATTCCGTCTGGAGTTTCTGAAGATCGGTGTTGAGCTGGGTGACCGCCGAGCTCTGGCTGGCCCAGGGTGAGTCATAACTCCTGGCCGGTCCACCCACTTCGGCACTGGTGACCACTCCAGCGCTGGCAAGACTTCCCAGGAAGTCGTTCCCGCCCATGCCCCAGCTTGAAAGTACGACGCGTGCTTCGAGTGCTTCGCAGGTTGGGCCGTGACTTCGTGACAATCTGTCCGCGTGACTACGATGGTTGCTCGGCGCGTTGCCGAGAAACCGGCTGACTGAATTGGAACGCTTGGAGTTGAGCTTCGAAATCATTGCATCCCCCTTGACCGAAAGCCGTAAAAGATTGTCGCCGCGCGATGATCAAGCTCTCGGTGCCAGGGGACAAGGTGGCGCGGCCTACTCAATGAAACGAAAGCACCCGCGGCCAGCGCGCGCATTTTTTTGCGAATTGAGGTTGACAGAAAGTGGATCCAGTGATCCCGACAGGCCAGGCCGAGATAACGATCCAGGCCCTCGACGTGGATCAGCTAAGAATCACGATGGAACGAAATTTTTCGTAGACATACGGGAGCCGCTCGACCTAGCATGGATTTCATATCCTTTCTATACCTGATCCCAAGGAGCCAAGGAGCCACATCATGCGGCGGAGAACGTTCATCCCCTGCTCGCCCAACCCCTTGGAGGAGCGAATCACACCAAGCCACGGGGGCCTTTCCAGTGCCGCCACGAGTACGCACGTTTCCCCTGCTGCTTCAGCGCAAACCCTGAACCTCTATGGGTTCATCCTCGGAAGCGACAAAGTCGACGGAACCGTGCATCAGTTGAATTCGAGCTCGGCGTCCCTCTCACCGTCTGGGGACAGTCTCGTTGACCGGGCACTTGATTATTCCCCTCAAGGCAGGAGCAAACCGACCGGTTCACGGTATCGTGACGATCTCAAACGCACAGGGATCGATCACGGTCTGTCTTCGAGGTACGGTGATTGTCAGCAACGGCCCCTTTTCTTTCGCCTGCCGGTAACTTGACCTACCGCATTGTTTCTGGCACCAAAGCCTATCACGGTGCTACAGGAACCGGGCCGGTGTTGTACGGTCCGGGGCCCGTTTTCCTTCCCGGCAGGTTTATCCTCGATTTCGGCAACGCCCTCCCGCCGCCTTGACCCGATCATCGACTTGACACGCGACGGCGGCTGCCGTAATATTCCGCCAGGGCTGACGGCGGCTGCCGTAAATGATTGCACAATTCCACCCTGAAGAAGCATGTCGGAAGATCTACTGGCACGGGAGACTTGCCCATGAGTCTTGATCATGGTCCATGGAGCAGTGCCTTCGGCTCGGGTTTGTCCCAGCCCCTCGGTACCTTCTGGAGGGATCGTATGAGCCGGCTGATCGATGCTCGCAAGCAAGGGAGGCCGATGACGCGGCGCGAGTGGCTGCATATCGGCGCTGGGGGCGGTGCGCTCGCCGTGATTCCCACATTCCGCCTGGCCTCCGCGCTCGCGCAGGGGAGCGCTGCAACAGTTCAGAGCCAGCTCCGGAACACGATCGTGCTCTATGCCCAGATCAAGGAAGTGCCCGAGTTGCCTGGCGGGCCGGAGACGCCCGAGACGCGCGGGTTATTCGCGATCAATCCCGACACCGGGGCTTACCATAAGCTATCCGACGTCGGCGGACTGGTTCGCGTCTCACCCGACGGCACGAAAGTGGCCTTCGCAAAGTTTGGACCCCCGCGCCGCGACAACCGGCAAGACCATTTGGGGACATGGATCATCGACCTTGTTGCCAGAACCGAACCGCGTAAGCTGACCGATTCCACGGGACACACTTTCTGGTCGGCGGACAGCCAACGGCTGATCGTCAGCGAATGGAGCGGGCAACCTGGTGATCCTGGACCCGCAACTTTCACATCATGGCAAATGAATGCCGATGGATCGGACATCCGAAAGCTGCCGATCACCGATTACGTTCTTGACTGGTCGGGCGATGGACAATGGCTGGCGGTTCTCTCTTCTCCTGAATCCAAGCCAGGAAGTAGCCCTCAGATCTATGTCCGCCGCATTCATGGTTCGGCGATTCACAGGGTCTCGCGTGAAGGCGTGAGCGTCAATGCCCGGTTCTCACCGGACGCCAAACTCTTGGCTTACCTCCACAGGCAGGAAACACAAGCCCCCGAGCAAATCGTGATCGTCGATGCCGACGGGAAGAACCCGCGGGTATTGTTCGAGGAGAAAAACCTCAAGGCCCCCACATCGTTTGCCTGGGCCCCCGATGGCAAGCGCCTGGTCGTGACCACAATGACCTGGAAGCGTGACGCGGATGGGACAAAATACCTGGATAAACCCGCCGAAGCCGGGATCGAGATCCAGGTTATCGACGTCGACGGCAAGAACCTCAGAACCGTGCCCTTGCCCACCCTCACCTGGCTTGGCGAGCCGCAATGGCTATGATCGATGGTCGGGAACTGTTCGAGTTGTGCAGGGGGGCAAGTGGCGATGTCTCGTGTCCTCCTGGTCAACATGCCTTTCTCCAGTCTCCGCTGGCCGGCTCTGGGGATCAGTCTGCTTCAGGCGGGGTTGCGACGCGAAGCGATTGACTGTGACCTCGCCTATTTCAACTTCGATCTGGCCGAGGCCATCGGACTGGAGACATACGATTGGATCAACGACTCGCTCGGTTTCGTCCTGGGTGGCGAGAGGCTGTTCGCGAAAACTCACTTCGGCACACGTCTTTCCAGCGATCGTGAGTATGTCGAGGAGGTCCTTCTGGCGACCGATCCCGGCTTGCCTGCTGAGGATCAGCGGGCCCTTGATCATGTCGGCAAGCAGGTCGCCACGTTCCTCGAGGATTGTTTCAAGAAAACTGACTGGTCGCGATACGCCGTCGTCGGGTTCACCACCACCTTTCAGCAAACGATGGCTTCACTGGCTCTGGCGGAGCTGATCAAGCAGTCTCAGCCCCAAATCACAATCTGCCTGGGCGGCGCCAACTGTGAAGGGGTCATGGGGCAAACCTTGCTAGACCAGTTTCCCCAGGTTGATCTTGTCTTCAGCGGCGAGGCGGACGAGACGTTCCCGCTCGCTGTCAAAGCAATCATCGCAGGTCGGCCAGTTCCGCGATCGGCCGGGATCCTGACCCGCTGTTCGCCGAGTTGCGCGACCGAAGTCGACGGAATCGCCCGTGGTCCGGTCCAGGATCTGGATCGTCTGCCCCATCCCGAATTCGCTGCTTACTTCCGACGGCTTGGCGAGAGTCCACTCAACGATCAGATCGATCCTTTGCTGCTCTTCGAGTCGGCGCGAGGTTGCTGGTGGGGGGCAAAGACCCAGTGCGCATTTTGCGGGCTGAACGGCGGGGCGATCGCCTTTCGCAGCAAGAGTGCCTCACGTGTGATCGAGGAGCTTCGGGCTCTGAGCCAAACTTACGGCGTGCGGAAGGCCTGCGCTACCGACAATATCCTCGATTTTCGCTACTTCCGGTCGCTGCTTCCACTGCTCGAGGAGGCGAAGCTCGACCTCGAGCTGGAATATGAATTGAAGACCAACCTGAGCCGCCCCCAGGTCGAATTGCTACGTGCCGCCGGAGTTCGCGCGGTACAGCTCGGCATTGAGAGTCTCTCAACGCCAATCTTGCGGCTAATGCGGAAAGGGGTCACGGCGAGTCAGAATATTCAGACGCTGAAATGGCTGACGGCCGCGGGCATGGAGGTCAAATGGAACTTCCTCTACGGTTTCCCCGGCGAGGCCCCGGGGGCCTATGCCGGCCTGCCCGAACTCGTCGCCAGACTGGTGCACCTGGCTCCGCCGCAGGCTGACGGCCAGGTGCGCATCGACCGCTTCAGTCCGTATTTCGAGTCGCCCGAGGCTTTCGGATTGTCTCGGCCACGACCGATCCAGGCGTATCGCCACGTCTTTCCCTTCGACGAAGAAGCGATTGCTTGCCTGGCGTACTATTTCGAGTTCCCTGGCCCTGAGACATCGACTGTGGCGGCTCCGTCCTCGACGCCGCCGAGTTACGTTCAACCTACACTGGACGCTCTGAATGACTGGCGCAGACTCGCCGGGACCGTGACTTTGCGAGGTCACGAGCAGCCTCGGGGTTTGTTGATTCTTTTCGACACCCGCCCGGGAGCCAGGTCGTTTGAATATCGTCTTCTGGGTTGGACGCGAACGCTTTACAGCTTTTGCGATAGCGCGCGCCGGATGCCGCAAATTGTGGAGCGAATCCGCAAGGAGGACAGCGCGGTCGAGGAACTCGAGATTCATCGCACACTGAACGAATGGATCGACGATAAACTCATGATTTGCATCGACGGTGCTTACCTGAGCCTGGCTCTCATGTCGTCATCGTGCCACTGTTACTCCTGATTCGGATTGATCCAGACCCGACACTTCCACGACAATAGAAGTTGCGCCGAGCGAATGGCGGCGGTGCTCCGCCGATTCCCGAACGGGACGCTATTTTGATTCTGGACCCCGATTGCCGCTGTGACTCACCTGAAATCCAGCCGCCCAAAACGCGCGAGCCGAACCTTGTTCCATTGCCATTGGAGTGCGCCGCATGTCGGACAGTGAACCGCTGGTCTCGATCATCCTTCCTACTTTTAACCGGGTGAAGTACATCGAAGGGTCGATCCGGAGTTGCCTTGCACAGACTCACCGCAACCTGGAAGTGATTGTCGTCGACGATACCTCGACCGACGGAACCCAAGACGCCCTTGCGCGGCTGGCGGCCGAGGACCCTCGGGTCAAGGTGATCACCGTCAAGGGCCAGGGTTTGCCGCGTTCGCTCAATATCGGCCTGGCAGAATCCAAGGGCGACTACCTGACCTGGTTCAGCGACGACGACATTTACGAACCGGAAGCCATGGCCGTGATGGTTCATTCCCTGGAAACCCGGCCCGATGTCGGACTGGTGCACTGCGACTCCATCCTGATCGGACCCGACGACGAGGTCATCGGGCCGCATCCCAGCGGCTCGCCGGAGCAGCTCAAGAGCACTTGCTCGCTCAGCTCTTGCATCCTCTACCGCAGAAAAGTGTACGAGGAGGTCGGCGGTTATGATCCGGACATGATCCTGGTCGAGGATTGGGACCATCTCTTGCGGATCTACAAGAAGTTTTCCATGGAACATATTCAAAAAACGCTCTATCGCAAGCGGATCCATCCGGCATCGCTGTCGGCGCAGCGGTTCCTGGAGGTCCGGCGTCAGACGGCACGATTGCTTTGCCGGCACGTTGAGCCCAACAGCCCCTACAAGCAAGTGCTCGCCGGGGTATTCCGGAATACCGGCTGGCAAGCGTTTGTTCGAGGTGACCGCTCGACCGCGCTCCAGTATGGATTCCGGAGCGTCTGCCAGGATCCCCTGCGTGCCGACAACTGGAAGCTCATGGCCTGCGCTTTGCTAAAAAAGCCGCAGGCTTCGTCGGTGAATTGAGCTTCGGGGCGGATTCGCCGGGCCGGGCAGCCGTCGTCGCGATGACAATCTGTTCCATGAAGTAAAAGGGAGACTCTCGTGAATCGCCGGACGATGTTGCGTGGAATGGCGGGAATGACGGCGGCCGCCGGCGCGGGTGCTGCGCTGGGACGGAACTCCGGCGCAGGGGCAGGCGCGGTCGCGGGACCCGCGGTCACGGTGCTGCTCGATGAGCCGATCGGCACGATCCAGCCGGCGATCTACAGCCAGTTCGCCGAGCATATCGGCGGCGTGATCTATGACGGGATCTGGGTCGGGCCGGATTCAAAGGTGCCCAATATCGGCGGGATTCGCAAGGCGCTGGTCGAGCATGTCAGGCGGCTGGGCAAGGTCGTCGTCCGCTGGCCGGGCGGCTGCTTCGCCGACCGCTATCACTGGCGCGACGGGATCGGACCGCGAACGGCCGTCCGCGGCGATTCGGCCGCTGGCGCGAAGTGACCGAGCCGAACCACTTCGGCACTCACGAATTCATCCGCTTCTGCCGGCTCTGCGACGTCGAGCCCTACTTCGCGGCGAACGTCGGCACCGGCTCCCCCGAGGAGTTCCAGCAATGGGTCGAGTACTGCAATGCCCCGCCGGGCTCGACCACGCTGGCCGACGAGCGGGCGGCCAACGGCGACCGCGAGCCGCTCGGCGTCCGCTACTGGGGCGTCGGCAACGAGAGCTGGGGTTGCGGCGGCAAGTTCACTCCCGAAGATTATTGCCGCGAGTACCGCCAAGTTCACCGAGTGGCTGCCCGACTACGGCGTGAAGCCTTTCCTGATCGCCGCCGGGCCCAACGGCAACGACCTCGACTGGACGCGGCGGTTCTTCACGAAGTGGGGCGACGGCACGCGGGCTCCGCATTCACGGCTGGGCGCCGCACTATTATTGCGGCACGACCGGCCACGCCCTCAAGTTCACGCCCGACCAGTGGTACGAGCAGCTCTTCAAGGCCAACCGGATGGAGAAGCTGATCGTCGATCAGTGGGCCGCGATCGTCGAATTGTTCGACCCCGAAGCACAAGATCAAGCTCGTTGTCGACGAATGGGGATGCTGGCATCCCGCCGGCACCGAGATCAACCCGCGGCATCTGTTCGAGCAGATGGGCACGCTGCGCAACGCGCTGGTGGCCGCGCTCACGCTCGACACCTTCAACCGCCACGCCGACAAGGTGGACATGGCCAACATCGCGCAGCTCGTGAATAACCTGCACTCGCTGTTTCTCGCCGACGGCGACAGATTTGTGGCCACGCCGAAGTTCCACGTCTTCGAGATGTATCGGCCGCACCAGGACGCCCGGCGGTGCGGCTAGACGTGCAGGCGCCGGCGATCATTCCGGGCCGGCGCGCGTCGCAGCGTCTTCCGGGTCGCCGGCTCGGCGTCGCGCGGCCGCGCAAGTTGACCCTGACGCTCGTGCACACGCACGCCGACGAGCCCGCAGATGTATCGATCCTGCTTCGCGGCGGAACGGCGAAGGAGGTGCGCCAGACCGTGCTCACCCACAGGGAGTCAAACGCCCACAATACCTTCCAGCAGCCGGAAACGGTCGTTCC
>CAWCPP010000023.1:0-13577 GCA_963797295.1 uncultured Planctomycetaceae bacterium | reverse complement strand
GAACTCCTGATCGAGCCCGCCGGGAGCCAACACCATGCGGATCTTGTTCCTGGCCCAGCGCGTTCCTTTTCCCCCGGACCGGGGCGACAAGATCCATACGTACAATCACCTGCGGCACCTGGCGGCAACGCACGAGGTTGCCGTGGCCTGTCTGGCGGACGGCAAGGAAGACCTGGAGAATCTTGAAGGGGTTCGGCCGCTGGCGGCCAGCATTGATGCCGTGGCCGTTCGCCCCTGGCACGCCAGGGCAAGAGCTCTGGCGGTGCTGGGCGGTCACACCCCCTGCACCGTGGCGTACTTTAACGAACGTGAACTTCATGACCTGGTCGCCCGGCGGTCCGCAACGAGCATTTTGACGCCATCCTGGTGAACAGCTCGCAGATGGCCCAGTTCGTCGAGCCCTATTGCGACCTGCCGCGGATCATGCAGTTCGTGGATCTCGATTCGCTCAAGTGGAAGCAGTACGCCGAGAGTTCCCGGCTGCCACGCGCGTGGGTTTATCGCCGCGAGTTTCATTGTCTTCAGGAATACGAGCGGACGCTGGCGACGACGTTCTCGCATTCGCTGGTCTGCACTCCACGCGAGCTGGAAGATCTCTGGCGGCTGGTGCCGGGCGCGGCGGCAAGTTGCGTTTGCAACGGGGTCGATCTTGAGGTCTTTTGTCCCCAGGCCGTTGAGAAGGTTCCCGGCGACATGGTCTTCACGGGAGTGATGGACTATTATCCCAATGTCGAGGGCGTCGTCTGGTTTTGCCGGGAGGTGCTGCCGCTGATTCGCCTCGAGATTCCCGACGCGACCTTGACGATTTGTGGGGCCCGTCCCGACGCGAATGTGCAGGCCCTGGCCGCAATTCCGGGCGTGACGGTCACCGGGCGGGTGGCGGACGTGCGTCCCTACATGGCACGGGCGAGCGTCGCGGTGGTACCGTTGCGGATTGCCCGGGGGATCCAGAACAAGCTGCTTGAGGCCATGGCGATGGGGTTGCCGGCGGTCGCGTGCTCGGCGGCCGCCAGCGGGGTCGAGGCCGTTCCCGGTCGCGACTTGTTCGTGGCCGATGATCCACACGATTTCGCCGCGAAAACTCTTCGGCTGCTTCGCGAGGACGACCTGCGGGAGCGTACCGGAACGGCCGCTCGGGCCTGCGTGGAAGCCAGTTACCACTGGGATTATCAGCTCAAAAGGCTCGATAAAGTGCTGGAAATCGTCACGAGGAACAGGCCGGGCGGAACCCGTCCCGAGATTCACGAGCATGCTGAACGTCCGGACCGTAAAATGTCTAGGTTTGTCTAGTTACCATGCGAACGGTCACGGACAATGTCCAGATCAGCGGCTGGACCGGTCAGAAACAGTGTTCATGCGATCAGTAAGCGGGCGAACGGACCGGGTCGTGAAGCACTCCATGCGACGGGACTGAGCCATGAGGCTCACCTCGAGAGTTCAACGATCCGCCGCGGCGGATGACCGCGCAACGTGGACTGGCGTACATTCGCGGGAAACCAGACGGCAACGTGCACTGAAGGCGGAGGTGTTGTGAGTATCGCAGCCGAAGAGATTGGTCGAGGTCAGGAAGGGTCCGTGGGCGCGCTCGTCGCGGCCGCGGTGCCGGCGCGGCGCCGCACGGTGCGGCGGCGGATTTGCCGGTGACGGTCATCGAGCGGCGGCATGGCTGGCAGTTTCTCGACCTCGGGGAGCTCTGGCGGTACCGCGAGCTCCTGTTCTTCCTGACCTGGCGCGACGTCAAGGTGCGTTACAAGCAGACGGTGCTGGGCGCGGCGTGGGCGATCTTGCAGCCCCTGGCGACGATGCTGGTCTTCAGCCTCTTCTTTCGCAAGGCGGCGGCCAGCGCCACGAGCACGGTGCCGTATTCCCTGTTCGTCCTCTCCGGCCTGGTCCCCTGGATGTTCTTCTCGAACGCGATCGCCCAGGCGGGCCAGAGCGTGGTGGGCAATCAGAACCTGGTCAGCAAGGTGTACTTTCCCAGGCTGATGATCCCGATGGGCTCGGTGGCCGCCGGGCTGGTCGATTTCGCCATCGCCTCGGCCATGCTGCTGGTGATGATGGTCTACTTCGGCGTGAGCTGGACCTTGGGCCTGCTGGCGGCCCCGGCGATCGTCCTGGGCCTGGTCATCGCCGCGCTCGGCGTGGGGGTGCTGCTCTCGGCCCTCACGGTCGCCTATCGCGACTTTCGCCACGTCGTGCCCTTCATGGTCCAGTTCTGGATGTTCGCCACGCCCTGCATCTACTTGCAGCAGGAAGACGCGGTCGGACCCCGTGCCCGGCTCTTGCTGCCGCTGAACCCGGCCTACGGCCTGATCGCCAATTTTCGCGCGGCCATGCTGGGACAGCCGTTTGACGTTTACTCGCTGGCGGTCTCGTCGGCCGTCGGCGCGGCCCTGCTGCTGCTGGGCTGCCTCTATTTCCGCCGCGTCGAGAACCGCTTTGCCGACATCATCTAGCAGAGGTTGATCGATCTGATGGATTTTGCGATTCGCGTCGAAAACTTGTCCAAAGAGTACCGCATCGGCGCCCGCTCCACGGCGAGCTACCAGACGCTCCGCGAGGCCCTCACCGAGCAAGCGGCGGCGATCTGGAACCCGATCGAGCGGCGGCTGCGGGGCGGCAACGGTGAAGCGGCCGCGCCCCGATCAGGCGGCACCGGATCGGATCGCTTCTGGGCCCTGAAGGACGTGAATTTCGAGGTCGAGCCCGGCGAGGTCGTCGGCATCATCGGCCGCAACGGCGCCGGCAAGTCGACCCTGCTGAAGATCCTCAGCCGGATCACCGAACCGACCGCCGGCCGGTGCAAGCTCCGCGGCCGGATCGGCAGCCTGCTCGAGGTCGGCACCGGCTTCCACCCCGAGCTGACAGGCCGGGAAAACATCTACATGAACGGCAGCATCCTGGGGATGAGCCGACGCGAGATCAGTCGCAAGTTTGACGAGATCGTGGCGTTTTCGGAAATCGAGAAGTTTCTCGATACCCCGGTCAAGCGCTATTCGAGCGGCATGTATGTCCGGCTGGCGTTCGCGGTCGCGGCGCATCTGGAGCCCGAGATCCTCATGATCGACGAGGTTCTGGCTGTCGGCGACGCGAAATTTCAGAAGAAGTGCCTGGCTAAGATGGATGACGTGAAGCGGGGGGGCCATACCGTCCTTGTGGTCAGCCACCAGATGCAGGTAATCCAAGCAATCTGCGATCGAGCGTTGTTGCTTGAACAGGGAAAACTCGAGACGTTCGGCGACACTGCGGATGTGGTTGCAAGGTATCTCGGTTCGTCCCGTGAACGCATCGATCTGAGCAGTTTCAGGCAAGACGGGACAGGGGAGGCGCAGTTCCTGGAGCTGCGGGTCACGACAGACTCGAGCTCAAGCCCAAGCGTGATCATACGTGGCGAAATTATCCGGATCCACCTTACGGTGCTGGTCAAGAGCGAGTTGCCCGAGTCCAACATATCAATGGCGATTCGGAACGCGGCAGGCCTGGAATTGTTTTCTCATGGTTGGACCGATCAGTTTGCAAGCCTGCCAACCCTTTCCGCTGGTCTCCACGAAGTCAAGCTCGAGGTCCCGTCGCGCCACCTGAGACCCGGTCCTCACTGGTTATCGCTCTGCTTCTCAAGCAACGTGGCCGACGTCGTGGCCGATGTCCGAGGAGTCGAACTACCTCCCGTGGCACTCGAGCCATTGGCGAACCACGTTGTCGAAAGCCGACGGTGGGGCGTTGTTTATGTCGAATGCAGCTGGACTCATTCGCCTTCTGAACTTCACATCGGAAATGGTAATGAGGCCCGTTACGCCGAATTGCATGGGAATCGAGGCTGAGCCGATGATATTGGGGCCGCTCAGCTGATGCTTGCCAAGAACCTCTATGAGGCTGTGAGACCCGCGCTGGGGTGGGAGGCGCGAAAAAATACCACGCGTGGCTCGGGCAGAGATCCGGCTTTCTTGATCGTCGGATTCGTTTCCCGAACCCCCTCAAGGCGCCCTATCGCGCACGCGTGTTACATATAGGCCGAAGCGGTGCCCTCGGGGACGTCCTGCTCTGCACTCCAGCCCTTCGAGAGTTGAAACGGATTAATCCCGCCTGCTGCGTGACCTTTTACACAGGCTTTCCGGACCTGCTCGAGGGCCTACCATTCATAGACGCCGTCCGGGGCTATGACGAGCGCCCAGACGATTGCCTGGACCTCGGCTACGAGGAGTACATTCCGCCGCGCAGGCACATTGCCAAGATCTTTGGAGATAAGCTCGGCCTTCGCGTACGCGATGTCAAACCTTCTTGTAGTGTGAATGCCGATACCATTTCGAGGTTTCACTCAGAATGGCAAGACCTGCGCAAGCCGCGCATCATCGTCAATCGTCGCGCGGGTCCCTGGACGCCCAACAAAGAATGGCCTGATGAGTATTGGGAAAACCTTCTCGACCGATTCACTGCACGTTTCAGCGTCGTTGAGATTGGCACGTCAGTTCATGGATCCAGCACCCGGGGTCACGAGCAATACCGTGACTTAAGAGGTAATACAAGTCGCGAGGAACTCGTAGCCGCCATCGGGGCGTGCGACCTATACGTTGGTCCTGTCTCTGGCCCTGTTCACATCGCCGCCGCGCTGGGAACTCCTGCGGTGGTAATTTACGGTGGCTATGAGCATCCGATGTGCTCGAAATATCCTGGAAACACTAATCTATACTCCCCCGTACACTGTGCACCTTGCTGGTTGCGCTCGCCGTGCCCATACGGAAGGGAATGCCTCACGCAAATCACGCCGGACACCGTGGAGGAGGCGGTCTATCGGCTCTTGTACTCAGCGGTTGGTTGTCGCAAAGGTACCAAGGAGAATCCGACTCAAAAGAACACTCCTTTTTGTGGTAAAATAAACCGGTTAATATAACCGAATTTGTAAAATGTATTATTATCTTTCGCTTCAACCGTCTCGCAATTGTATTCAATCAGTGACTCGTCGGCGGAACGAGGAACTTTTCGCATGAAAGCGATTGCAAAACACGCCGCCAACGCGCTCGCTTTGCTCTTTGTATTTCCCGCAGTCCTGTGTTACAGGCTCCTAGCCTGGATGATCGGGGCGAAAAATGCATTTCCGGGATGGTCTCAGGCTTTTGCTCTGATCCCAGGGTTGACGGGCGCCTACTTGCGACGAGCTTTCTATCGTCTGGTCCTGCCTCGCTGTGATCCGGGCTGTTGCATCAGCTTTGGTACGGTTTTCGCGCACCCGACCGCCGAAGTTGGCAGAAACGTCTATGTGGGCGTCTATTGCTGCCTGGGCACCGTCACTCTCGAGGATGACGTGCTGATCAGCTCGCATGTCTCCATTCCGAGCGGCGGAAAGCAGCATGGAATCGACAAATTGGACGTGCCAATCCGGGAGCAATCGGGGATCTGGTCGCGAGTGACGATTGGTCGTGATTCGTGGATCGGCGACCGGGCCGTGGTGCTTGCCGACGTGGGTCGCCATTGCGTGATCGGCGCAGGTTCCGTGGTCACCGAGCCCATCCCCGACTTCGCCATCGCTGTCGGCGTTCCGGCCAGGGTCATCCGTTATCGCAATCAGAACGCCGCGACCAATCAGGATCTCGATGGTCAATGTTCCATCGGAATGACTGTCGCGGCGTCCAACAAATCGTGAAATCAGCCTGATCCAACCGAGCAAGGCATTAATTCGCGAAACCAGCCAACGGTTCCTTCTCGCTGTGAGTGTGAAACACGTGAAACTGAGCGTCATCATCCCTACGTATAATCGCGCCGACCTGATCCGGAGTACGATTGACTCGATCGTCAATTGCGGGGAGGAAGAATTGGAGATCGTCGTCGTTGACGATGGATCAACGGATCAGACTCCAGACGTCGTTCGACCGCTGGGCTCCCCCGTCCGTTACCTCCGTCAAGACAACCAGGGACTCGCCGCGGCCCGTAACAATGGATTCCAGGCCAGTTGCGGCAAGTATGTCGCTTTTCTCGACTCGGACGATCTCTGGCTTCCCGGCCGGTTCCCGCCATGACTCGGCTGCTTGATGATCATCCAGATATACCGTTCATTTTCGGCGACGCCTCGATGGGATCGCCGGATACAGGCTTTGTCAGCTTTGTCGGGACGTTCGGCGGTGATGCATTTCGCAATTTACCGTCGCGCGAAGTCGTGCAGCACGTTCGTCGGTTCGATCGCGAGCCGTTTTTCCGGCAGCTTGTACGACGAAATCTGGTATTCGTTGGCAGCATCGTGCTCCGTCGTGAAGTCATGGAACAAGTCGGCCCCTTCAACGCTCGTCCCTATGGTGCGGAAGACTGGCATTACTTTATGCGGCTCGCGCTGCGCTATGAGTACTGTTACTATGAAGGCCTAACAGTCACAGCTTACCTACAACACTCTTCCAACATGACGAGGAACCAGGATCGCATGAATTACGGCTTCAGCACAGCTCTGGAGCTATTGTCTGAGGAATCTGGCTTGACTGCTGACGAACGGGCCTTCGTCTTGCAGAATCTCATGCGGTCAAAGTTTGCCTATGCCTATCCTGCCTACGATCGAGGGGATTATCAAACTGCGAGAGAACGGTTCGTGGACTGTCTGCGGATAAGGTTTGCCTGGAAGCCTTTCGTTTACTGGATCGGATGCCATTTTCCTTCGGCAATTTTGACGCCGGTGCGCCGTCTAAAACAGAACTATGCAAAGCAGGGCACAGCAGTGCATGGGTAGGCTGCCCTAAGCTCGAGAGGGTATCCGATGTGACTGCACGAACATTTTCACGCTACTCTCCTTCTTTGGGAAATCATGGAGGAGAAAGGCAAGAACCTATCGCGAGCCAACAACTATGTCTTTATAGCAACGAAAGTGAGGAACAGGAATGCATAAGGTTGCCGCAGTACTGCTGAATCTGAATGGACTGGCGGACACCTTTAAATGCCTTGATTCCATGGAAGCCATCGACCCGGAGCTTTGCCTGACGATCGTCGTCGATAACGGATCAGCTCCGGATGCATCAGGTCAGATCGCTCAGTCGTATCCCTGGGTGAAAGTCATCCGTCGCGAGGACAACGGCGGCTGGGCCGGCGGCAACAATACGGGAATTCGCTACGCCCTTGAAGACGGGGTGGAGTGGATCATGCTGCTCAACAACGATACGATCGTTACTCCTGACATGATTGACCGCCTGCTGGCGGCGGCGGAGCATCATCCAGAACATGGGGTCATTGGACCGATCATCTGTTACATGGACGACCCCGAGACCGTGATGACCGATGGTGTCCGATTTAATCGGCCAGGTTATCCAGGTTTCTTCGAGCGGATTCCCGTCCCGCCCAATCGCTGTGACCCGCCCAATCTCGTACCCGTCGAAATCGTCAATGGCTGTTGCATGATGGTTTCGAGAAAGGTCTTCGAAAAAATTGGCCTGATTGACGAACGATTCTTCATCATTCACGAGGAAGCCGACTTTTGCTTGCGTGTGCTCCAGGCTGGTTTTCAGTGCGGGATCGTCGCAGAACCCATGGTCTGGCACAAGGGCGGGAGCTGGTTCACGCGAACCGGTAAGGGTCTCAAACGCTATTACGACGCCCGCAACCTGTTTCTTCTTCTGAAGAAACACAATGGTAAGCACCGCGGTGGAAAGGGTGCGCTCCCTCTTGGTCCAGGTATATCAAGTACGTTTACCACCGCTTTTGCGTCGAACGTGAGGCCGGAGAAGAGGGCGCCGCGGACGACATCTTGGCTGGTCTCTGCGATGGTGTTAGCGGAAAATACGGCATCAAGGGTGCACCTTCGCGGATTGGCGTCGCCGTGACGCGACCGATCTTTCGATTTATCCAGGCACTACGTTCAGGCCGGCTCAAAGGCTGGGGGTCGGGCCGATGCGGTTCCTGTTCGTCAAGCCTAGGCTGGCCTGGCCGCGCTCCAGCGGCCACGACGTGCATTGCTACCACATGATGAAGGCGCTCGCCGAGCAAGGTCATTCGCTGGGCCTGGCGACCGTGGCGAAGCCCGCCCGAGGCCATCACGGGCCTGCCCCTGGAGTTGCATCGCACGCTCGACACGCACAATGTCGATCCGGCCGCCTCGCCGCTCACGGGCCTGGCCGAACGGTTCCGCTCTTACTGGGGTATCCCGCCCGGCCGGATCGCGGCCGTCGCCGAATTCGCCGGCGAATTCCGGGCCGATGCGGTCGTGGTCGTCGGGCTCGACGTCCTTCCCTACCTGGGGGCCGTCCGCGGCCCCAGCGCATCTGGTACGCGGGCGACGAGTGGATCTGGCACCACCTTTCCCAGGTGCGGCTGGGCGACCGCTCGACCTGGAGCAACCTCCGCGAGGCGGCCGTGAAGGGGCTTTACGAGCGCGCCTATGCACCGCTCGTGGACCGGATCTGGGTGGTCTCCGAGTCGGACGGCCGGGCGATGCGGAGGGTCGTCGGCGGGGGCAAGGTGGTCGTCGTCCCCAACGGCGTGGACAGCAAGTTCTTCAGCCCGCGCACTGTCGCCGAGACGGATCGCAGTTGCGTCTTCTGGGGCCGCCTTGACTTCGGACCAAACATCCAGGCTATCGAGTGGTTTTGCCGCCGGGTGTGGCCGGCCCTGAGAAACGAGGTGCCCGACGCCACCTTCACCATCTATGGTTTCAATCCGACCGGGCCGGTGCAGGCCCTGGCCGGCCGTGACGGCATCTCTCTGATCGCCGATTTGCCTGACCTCCGCGACGAGATCACCCGTCATGCCGTGGTGGTCTTGCCGTTCGTGAGCGGCGGCGGCATCAAGAACAAGCTGCTCGAGGCGGCCAGCCTGGGCAGACCCATTGTAGGCTCGGCCACGGCCATGAACGGCCTCAACCCGCCCGAGCAACCACCCTGGATTCGCGCCGACGGCGAGACGGCATGGGTCCGCGGTATCCTGGATCTCTGGCTCGACCCGGAGAAGCGGCACCGTCTTGGTCAACAGGCACGCGACTGGGTGACCCGGAACCATTCCTGGGCCACGGCGGCGCAACGGCGCTGGCCGGCTTCACGAGCAGAACCCGCAAATCTCTAAGATTTCATACAATTTCGCAAGAGGGCTGATCATGAGCACAAGAACCAGTCGAAAGGCCGATGTTGCCCTGGTCACTGGCGCAGCCGGATTCATCGGGGCCCATGTTGTGCGAGCCCTTATCGATCAAAATCGCGTGCAGGTCCTCGCGCTCGATGACCTCTCCGGCGGCTTCCGCCGCAACATACCCGCTGAAGTCGAGTTCATTGAGGGTAGCGTCACCGACAGCGATCTGCTGGCAAACCTGTTCCAGCGGCACCGGATCCGTTATGTGTACCATCTTGCGGCTTATGCCGCCGAAGGGCTTTCGCACTTCATCCGGCGGTTCAACTACCAGAACAACGTCATCGGCAGCGTGAACCTGATCAACGAGGCGATCAAGCATGAGATTGAATGCTTCGTGTTTACCAGCTCGATTGCCACCTACGGTGCCGTCCAATCGCCGATGCGCGAGGACCAGACCCCTCGCCCCGAGGACCCGTACGGTATCGCCAAGCTGTCGGTCGAATTCGATCTCTCGGCCGCTCATCACATGTTCGGGCTCAACCATGTCATCTTCAGGCCGCACAACGTTTATGGCGAGTACCAGAATCTGGGCGACCCGTACCGCAACGTCGTCGGCATCTTCATGAACCGGCTCATGCAGGGGCTGCCTTTCTGTGTTTTCGGTGACGGAATGCAGCAGCGTGCCTTCAGCTACGTAGGCGACATCGCTCCGGTCATTGCCGGTTCGCCTTGGGTTCCGGCCGCTCGCAACGAGATCTTCAATATCGGAGCGGACGTCCCCTACACCATCAACGAACTGGCCGAAGAGATCCGCACGGCGATGGGCCGCCCGGAGCACCCGATTGAGCACCTATCGCCACGCAATGAGGTTGCGATTGCCTACAGCGATCATTCAAAGGCACGCCGCGTTTTCGGTGATCACGCGGGGACAACATTGTCGGAGGGACTGAGAAAAATGGCGGCCTGGGCCTGGCAAGAGGGTATCCAGGCCGGCAAGCCGTTCGACGGCGTGGAAGTGAGCCGCAATCTGCCGCCAAGCTGGCGGGCTCTGACCGACTAGGGTTTGCAACCCGCGGATTCCTGATGTACGTGCCTCGGCTCATTGCTTTTCTTGGACCGGGGCGAGCATTAATCCCACGGGCCTTTCGATCTGGCTGAGCGTAACCCATTCGGGCTCAGCGCATGAAACAGATCGTTTTCATGGTCGTCGCAACGATCTTCGGCACGTTCGGCGTCGTCATCCACCCGTTCTATGGAGTCGCAGTCTATTATCTGTACGCAGTGCTGCGGCCCGAATTCCTCTGGCAATGGGTTCCCCTACCCTGAGTACCAGTGGTCCCGCTGCGTAGCGATCGCGACCATCCTTTCAGCTTTCGCCACATCCCTCGGGATCATCCCCTACGTACCGCCCGGTGCCAGACGAATCCAGCGCAAGTTCGGCCGGTCGCAAGTCCTCATCGGCTTTTTCGGCTGCTGGATCTTCCTTACCTATTTCACGGCACGAAACCAGGATCAGGCATTCTTTACCTTCACCGAGTACATCAAGATCTTCGCCATGATGGCGGTCTCCATGGTCTTGCTGTGCACCTTCGATCAGCTTTACTGTCTGCTGCTCATGGCGGTCACCGCTCTAGGTTACATTTCCTACGAGGTCAATGTCATCTACTTCAGCGCCGGGAACATCGGCATTGCGAAGAACGGATACGGGGGTCTGGACAATAATGGCGCCGGACTGATGCTCGCCATGGGCGTACCGGTCTGTGTCGTGCTCTGGGACGGAATCCGGGACCGCTGGCGCTGGTTTTACCTGGCCTTGGTTCCGGTGATTGCCCATGCCGTCCTGATGACCTATTCCCGGGGCGCGATGCTCTCGATGCTGGTGACTGCTCCCCTCGTTGCTGTTCGCAGTCGGCGACGAATGCAGATGGCCATGTTCGCCGCAGTTCTCTTCCTCGGCGCCATTCCGGTCCTGGCCGGACCCCAGATCCAGGAACGGTTTTTCACGCTCAAGGACAATGAGGTGGATGATAGTGCCAACTCGAGGCGCACGAGCTGGGCGGCCGCCTGGAACATCGCCAAGGACAATCCGATCTTCGGCGTCGGAATCCGCAACGCCAACTTACTCTCCTACCAGTACGGTGCCGACATGGAGGGACGCACCATCCACAGCCAGTATCTGCAAATTGCCGCCGATAATGGCTTTGTTGGGTTGGGCCTTTACGTGGCGATGATCGCCTCGGTCTGGGCCGACACGCGGTTCTGCCGCCGTGCGGTGGCAGGACGCGACGACCTCCAGTCGCGGCGGATCTACATGGTGGCAGTCGGGTGGAAACCTCGATGGTGCTCTTTTGCTTTGGCGGCGCCTTCCTCTCCCTTGAGAACTTCGAGTTGCCTTTCTTGATGCTGCTCCTGGGGTCACAGCTTGCCGCGTTGGTCAAGGGCCGGCAGGCGAGCGGGTTGGCCCGACAGTCGCCCAACGGGTTCCGCCGATAAGGCTCGGGCCGATCAGCGTGACGGCCCGCGATGGAGGTAGATCACCAAATCATGCGTCAGAAGTTACTCCTGCTCGTAGGCCTTCTAACTTTGGCCGGGGCTCTTCGCTTCTACAGGATCGGCGATTGGCCCTTCGCCAAGGACGAAACGGCGACGCTTATCGAGGATGATTCACTTTTTCGAGATGGACATTCTTCTTCAGGCAGCGCGACGTACCGCCTGCCTCGTATCATTCCTCTAGGCTACCTTACACTTCACATCGGCTACGGGCTCTTCGGACGCGATGAATACGGAACACGCATGATCGGAGCGATTCTTGGCAGTGCGAGTGTCGGGGCAGTGTTCCTCTTACTGGATGCGCTCAGGAATCGATCTACCGCGGTGGCCTCGGCTTTGTTCATCGCCATGTGGCCGGAGAACATCGCGCTCAGCCAAGAAAACCGATTTTATATCGTGGCATGGTTTTTTTCTTCGCTTTGCCTCCTGGCGGGGCGCTCTCGATTCAGCGCAACTCGATCCGGTTAAGCATCACGGCCTCCTGTCTGGCGGTAGCCGCGGGATTGTGTCACACAATTGCATTTGCCACTCTGCCCATTCTTATTCTCGCAACGACTCTGAGTTCGCTTGCAGTCCGACGGCCGCCCCCAAGCAAGATTTTGCTGGTCTATTTTTTGTTCAGCCTTGCGATTGTCGGATTCTTCATCACCTACCTGAGACCTCTTGTCCAGGGCTGGAATACCGGAGAGACTTTCGGCTACACTTTTGTGCATTCGATACTCGCCTCGGCTCTCATGATGGGATGGCCAACTGTCCTTCTTGCTTGGCTTGGTTTGGTTCTGCTGCTCCACGAACGATGTGTTCAGGGCTGGTACTGGGTCACTTGCACCGCGTGTTGGGCCCTATTGAGCGCCGTGCTTCCGATCCTTGTCCAGTACCACCCTGGTTATAGCTTCCCCTTAGCTTTGGGCCCCATGGTGCTGGCGGGCTGCGCGGCTGGGGCCGTTTTCGATCACCTTCGGCGGGTAAGTTTTTCTGTGAGCGTACAGTGGATGGTCGTAGCCGGGCTGATGAACCTGCCGAGCCTGGCAAGCCACTACGTCGACGGCTCTCGGCCAGACATGAGAACCGCTGCCGCCTACGTCAAGAAGAACTGGTCAGAAGGTGACCAGGTGACGGGCCCATCGGTGGGTTTGTTCCTCCGTTACACATCAGGAAACGAGCCGGTGGTCCCCCTGTCTCGATCCAATCCGATCCCGCAATTGGAGAAGCTTGCCACCACCCCTGGCCGTCTATGGGTTGTCATACAAAGTGGAAGATCGGGGCTGTCCGATGACTTGAATGCGTGGTTAGGGAAGCACTGCTCTCACGAGCTCAAGGTTCGCGGTAAGCGATTCGACTACTATGAAAACTCCGTGGATGTTTTTCTCATAGATCACAACAAGAACCCGAAGTAAGGTTTGTCGTGCGGTGCATGTTCCGTGCTCCTCCGCTCAAAAGCAGATCGTGTTACTCCACAAGGGTTTATTATGACTGAGGGCTCTGCCCGACTCAGCGAACTGGACGAGTCACATCAACAACTTTGCGCCTCGCAGGCTCAAGAGACCAAGTTGATGTCGCTGGGAAAGGAAGCCGAACCAAGAAGTCACTTTCAACACAGTCTCCGGATCGGGTTCGTCTTGCACATCATGCAGGTGGCCGGCGCCGAGATGCTGGTCACCGAGATCGTCCGGCGAACCCGCGGCCGCTCGAGCCCACGATCTTCTGCCTCGACGGGATCGGCCCCCTGGGTGAGCAGCTTCGCGGCGAGGGCGTCGAGGTGATCGACCTGAAGCGCGCCCGGGCCGACCACCGCACGGCCTGGCGGATGAGCCGGTTGATCCGGCAGCGTGGTTCGAGCTGATTCACGCCCATCAGTACACGCCGTTCTTCTACGCGGCGCTGGCCAGGCTGATCCCGGGGTCGCGGTTCCGGCTGGTGCTCACCGAGCATGGCCGGCATTACCCGGACCACGTCTCACCCAGCGTCGGCTCACCAACCGCTGGCTGCTGGGTCCCCTG
>CAWCPP010000022.1:0-15695 GCA_963797295.1 uncultured Planctomycetaceae bacterium | reverse complement strand
CGGGAATTCTTCGGGGCTCTGAGCTGAACATGAAGATGACCATGCAAATCAAGGTCGGCCCGCAGGAAATGGTCACCGAAGTCGAGACGATAACGCAGATGCAAGAGGGTGATAAAGCAACCAAGTGACGCCTTCAGGTCGTTGTTCGTGTCGTCACGGGAGTTTCGCCGCCACCAGCCCAGAGCGGAATGGCCGGCGATTATCGAAAAAGGGCGAGTGAACGGCGGTCGTTTCGTTCGTGAGACCGCATCACTCGCCCTCCTCATTTCCGTTCATCCTGACTCGAAATAGCACCCCATCTCGCCCCCTCACCAAGCTTCTCCGTATCCGCATCGTGGTCGCTTGTTCTCCATTGCGTGCTGTGGAGGCGGATCCATCGCGGATATCGTGGCCAGGCACGGCATGGTGATACAATGTCGTTTTGAGTCATTCCAACCGCGCGAGGCGAAAGTGCGCGTTGACGGCGTCATGCCCGCACCCATACCGCAAGCCCCCAAAGAATCACACAAACGCCATGAGACCAAACACAGTCATCCTGTCATTGCTCCTGATCTTCGGCCCGACCGCGGTCCCGGTGCCGGGGCGTACAGAAGAACCGAGCCTGCCGGCGGGGTTGGCTTCCAGGAGCGGCGCCCTGGCGTCTGCCGCAGCGGTACAAACCGATGAGCATGCCTCGGTCGTACCGAAAGATCTCCGCTGCGAATATCGGGAAAACCCGCTGGGCATCGACGCTCGCCAGCCACGGCTGAGCTGGATCATCACCGCAAGTGATCCGGCAGAAGGTTCGCAATCTTCCCGAGGCCTGAGGCAAACGGCGTATCAAGTTCTCGTTGCCTCATCGTCCGATCTGCTGGCCAAGGATCAAGGCGACCTCTGGAACAGCGGCAAGGTCGCTACCGACCAGAGTATCCAGGTGGAATACGCCGGTAAGCCACTCGTCTCTCGCCAGCAAGGCTTCTGGAAAGTCCGTGTTTGGGATCAAAACGGTAAGCAATCCCCGTGGAGCGAGGACGCATCGTGGACGATGGGCATTCTTGATCCAGCCGACTGGAAAGGCCAATGGATCACGGAAGCGCAAGCCAATGTCCCGCGTTTGCCCCTCTTCCGCAAGGCATTCAGCGTCACCAAGCCGTTGCGCCGGGCTGAGCTCTTCATCTGCGGCCTGGGCTGCATGGAGGTGCATGTCAACGGAGCGTTGGCGGATGACTCGGTATTCGAACCCGGCTGGACACTTTATTCCAAAACCTGCCTCTACCGTGTCTACGACCTCACCAACCGTCTCGCCGGCGGCGAGAACGTGCTCGGGGTCATGCTTGGCAACGGCATGTATAACGTCAAGGGAGGACGATATACCAAGTTCACAGGGAGTTTTGGACCCCCTAAACTCATAGCCCAACTCCACCTGGACTACACCGACGGCACTGGCGAGGTAGTCGTCAGCGATCCGAGCTGGCTCACCGCTCCGGGCCCCATCACTTTTTCCTGCGTCTATGGTGGCGAGGACTACGACGCACGTCTGGAAATTGCTCACTGGGACAAGCCTGGTTTTCCCGTGGGCGCGAACTGGGAGGCGGCTGCGGTCACCGCTGGACCTGGCGGAAAGCTTGTCTGCTCGACTCAAGCCGCCCCGCCCGTGAAAGTGATCAAGCAATTGCCCGTGGTCAACAAAATCCGGCTCAGGCCGGGTGTTTGGGTCTACGATCTGGGACAGAACTGTTCCATGCAACCGAAGATCACAGTCCAGGGCACGGCGGGCTCCAGGATCACCATACGCACCGGCGAGCGGTTCGTGCACGGCGAATTCATCGGCGCATGCGATAAGCTCATGAGCTTTAACTATACGCTTCGAGGCGACGAGGCCGCGGAGACATGGGCTCCGCGGTTCTGTTATGCCGGTGCACGTTTTCTACAGATCGAAGGAGCCAGGGCGGCGGGCGAGACATCAGACGGCCAGATGCCAGTGGTGCTGGCTGTCGAGGGACGTTTCGTCTGCGGATCGGCTCGGCCTGCCGGCGAGTTCGCCTGTTCCAACGAGACGTTCAACCGCACCCTGGAGATCATCCACTGGGCGATCCGCAGCAACATGATGAGCATCCTCACCGACTGCCCTCACCGGGAGAAACTCGGCTGGCTCGAGCAGGTTCACCTCGTGGGGCCTTCCCTGATGTATGGATACGACCTCTCGACGCTACTTTCAAAGATGACTGCCGATATGGCCGATTCCCAGGAGGCGAGCGGTCTGGTGCCCGACATCGCGCCCGAATATGTCAAATTCGAGGGCGGTTTTCGCGATTCGCCCGAGTGGGGCAGCGCCTTCGTGCTGGTGCCGTGGAACTGTTACCAATGGTACGGCGACGTCGAAATCTTGCGGCGGCATTATCCGGGAATGCAGCGCTACGTGGCCTATCTGGGCAGCAAAGCAAAAGACCACATCCTCTCGCACGGACTGGCCGACTGGTTCGCGCTCGATCCCACCAGCGCGGAGTCGACGGCCACCGCCTTCTATTACCTCGACCTTCGCGTTCTGGAGAAGACAGCTCGCCTGCTGGGCAAGCCCGCGGATGCCAACCGATACGCCCAGCTCGCGGCCGATGTCCAGGCCGCGTACAACGCCAGGCTGTTCAAGAATGGCTCCTATGGCAGCCAGACCGCCAATGCTTTGCCACTGGCCATGGGGATGACCCCGCCCGCGAATGTGCCTGGCGTCCTGGAGGCGATCGTCACCGACATCCGCAAGCGGGGCAATTCACTGACCAGTGGCGATGTCGGCTATCGTTACCTGCTTCGCGCGCTGGCGGGCAACGGCCGCTCGGACGTGATTTTCGATATGAACAGCCGCAGCGACAAACCTGGTTACGCGATGATTCTCGCCAAAGGCAACACAAGCCTGACCGAACCGTGGGACGGTGGCCCCAGCGCATCCTCGAACCATTTCATGCTCGGCCATGTCATGGAGTGGTTCTTCGCCGATCTGGCCGGCATCCAGTACGACGCGACCGCACCGGCCTACCGGCGGATCTGCATCAAACCGCAGGTCGTCGGCGACCTCACCTGGGTGAGATCGCATTATGACTGTCCCTACGGCCGGATCGTTAGCAGTTGGAAGCGGGATGGGGGCAAACTGATGATGGATCTGGTCATCCCACCCAACACGACTGCGAAAGTCTTCGTCCCGGCAAGGAATGAAGCCGCCGTGACCGAAAGCGGAAAACCCGCCGGCGAAGCTGTTGGTGTCCGATTCTTGAAAATCGAAAACGATCGAGCGATTTTTGAGATTGGATCTGGCGAGTACCATTTTGCGTCGTAGACCACGATGCGGCACGGGCCCGCAGTGCAGAGCAGTCTCCGCCTCAATACCCCATGCAGCACTCCGGCTCCCCCGCGGCCCCACTTCCACCGCCTCGCCTCGCTCGCGGATGTTTGGCTTCCTCGGCGCGGTCGTAGACCAGGCGGCCGCCAAGGACGACATGAGTGACGTGGGTGGTGTACTCGAACGGATCGCCATCGTAAAGGACGACGTCGGCGACCTTGCCCAGGTCGAGGCTGCCGTAGTCGGAGTCGATCTTGAGGATGCGGGCGGCGTCGAGCGTGATTGCCCGGATCGCGCGGTCATAGCCGAGGCCGTTGACCATCGCGACGGCTGCCTCATAGAGGGGAACGCGGGTCTTGGGAACGTACGACTCATAGGCCGAGACGATCGCCAGCGGGATCTTCTTGTCAGCAAGGATCGCGGCGTTGTTCACGCGTGGTATTGTAGGTCTCCGGTGAGCTCGGCCGCTGCATCGAGGGATGGACAAGAATGGGGACCTTCGCAGCGGCCACGGTGTCTGCCATCAAGTAAGCTTCGGACGCCAGGCTGAGCTGTGCTTCCAGCCCAAACTCCTGGGCCAGACGGAGGGCCGTCGCCAGGTCGTCCGCGCGGTGGGCCCCGAAGATGGCGGGGACCTTGCGATCCAGAATGAGGCCGAGGGCCTCGAGCTTCAGGTTGCGGTCGGGCGGGGAATCGGGCTTCGCCGCTTTGCGCTTGTTGCGATTATTGGACGCGGCGACCAGAGCGTTGCGAATCAGGGCGGCGGTTCCCATCCGCGTGCCGGGCGGCTTGCCGGGATAGGTTTGCTTGGGCACCTCTCCCAGGTGAAAGACGATTGCCGAAGGGAAACGCACCATCATGCCTTCGGCTGTGGTACCTAAAGTGCGAAAGATGCCCGCCTGGCCACCGATCACGTTGATCGGGCCCGGGCAGGCCTGGATGATCGTCACCCCGTGCCGCAGGGCAAACTCCAGTAGCGGCTCGTTGGGATTGAAGCTGTCAAGAATCCGGGCGTCGGCCTGGTTCGGGTCGCTCCGCTCGTCCTGATCCTGGTCGGCCGGGACGTTGAGCCGGCCCGACACGCCCACGACCGTGTGCGCGTCGATCAATCCGGGCGTGACGACTGGGGCTTTGATTACCGGGATTCCCTCGGGTAGTTGAACGTCCTCGGCCTTGCCGGCACCGCGAATCTTGCCGTTCTCGACAATCACGACTCCGTTCTTGATCGGCGGCCCGCTTACGGTGTGGAGCAGCCCGGCACGGATGACAAAGCGGGTGGCATCTTGCGGAAGCTGCTTGTTGTCGCCGGCAGGGGTCTCGACCTTCAGGGGAGACATCATTGTCGGCGCCGGTTTAGGTCGGGCGATGTGGTCGGGCAACGCGAACCCACCGACAGCATAACTGGCCTGGTTGTCGTCGCCGCGATCATAGCGCTTCTGGCCTTCAATGTAGGTCTGCAAGACCTGCGAATAGACGCTGAACGGACGGCCCGAAAGGACGACGAAGTCGGCGTCCTTGCCGGGCTCGATCGAGCCGATTCGCTTCTCCAGGTGGAGCATCTCGGCCGGGTTGAGCGTCAAGGCCTTCAGAGCACTCGCTTCGGAAAGTCCCCCGCGCATGGCGAGGCTGGCGGTGCGCAGGAGAAACCGCGACTCGGTGATGAAGTCGTCGGTATTGATGGCCAGTTTCACTCCGGCCCGCTCCAGGATGGCGGCGTTCTGTTCGATCAGGTCGTCCACCTCGGGCTTGCCCCCGGGACTGTCGGGGATGGTCAGTGAAACTGGGATTTTTCGTTTCGCTAGCTCGTCGGCGACCTTGTAACCCTCGGTGCCGTGCTGGAGGACCACCTCGAACCCGAACTCTTCGGCCAGGCGGACGACGGTCATGAGGTCGTCGGCCCGGTGCGAATGGAAATGGACCGTTCGCTTGCGATCGAGCACCTCGACCAGAGATTCGAGCGCCAGGTCATGTTCGGGCTCGGCAGGTTCCTTGGACTGGGCGTCGGTCTTGGCCTCTTTGTCCTTGACGGGCGGATTGGCTTTTGCCTTTTCCAACTCCTTGCGATAAGCCTGCCACTTGCGGCGATAGTCAAGAGCTTTCATGAACTGCTCGCGCTGGATCGCGGCCAGGCGCATCCGGGTGCCTGGTGCCTGGTTCTTGCCGCCGTACGCCCGCTTGGGGTTCTCGCCGTTGGCCATCTTGAGGCCGCCTTCGGGCGTGCCGGGCCGGACCATCATGTTGGTGATCGGCCCTGGCCGGAGCTTGACGTAAAGGGTCTGGCCGCCGATCACGTTGCCGCTGCCGGGCATGATGTTGGCGGTGGTGACGCCGCCCGCCAGAGCCATGCGGATGCCGGGATCGTCGGGCCAGATCGCGTCGAGCGCCCGGATTCCCGCCTGCACCGGGCCCGTCATCTCGTTGCCGTCCTGGTGAGCCTCGACTGCCGGCCGTGGATAGATACCGATATGCGAATGGGTATCGACCAGTCCCGGGATCACAACCTTGCCGTCGAGGTTGTGGATCTGCGCCTTCGAGGGAATGGCCGACTCGCCGCGCTTGCCGACGGCGAGGAACTTGCCGTCCTGAACGACGAAATCGGCATCGCGGATCTCACCGCGACTGACCGTCAGAACCGTCGCCCCGCGATAGACCTGGGCGGGTGCCTCGGCGGCAGACACGCCCGATAGGCAAGCCAAGGGCACGACGAACAGCAAGAGCAGTGCACTAAAAGCTCGCATGACGATCCCGATCCGAATGCCCCAGGTGCATCAGTCAACGAAATGACGCCGGAACGGGAACATTACAGTGGTCGGTGAAAGGCTGCAAGGGGCGTGCCGGGAAATTGATCCGGCAAAGTCTAAGGCAGTGGAGCCAGGCGACCGGACGAGGGTCGAACGACCGGCCCGCAAGTCCGCGAAGCCGACGATTCAATGGCAGTTGGAATCAGCGTGAGGTTTTCCTGGGAAATTCAGGCGTGCCGGTATCCCAGGTGCCGCCGCCAGTAAGCGCCCAAGGGGATGGACATCACACCGGCGAGGATCATGCTCATCAGGCCTTGCGAGCCACCTTCGGTGAAGCCATAGCTGTGCAGGCCGACGCCGAGAACAAAGTTGACGCCGTACCAGGCCATTACCACCGAGAGGAAGCAGACGACCGATGCAACGGCCAGGCCAAACGTGTTGACCCATCCGGCAAACCGGCCGTGGAGTGGAACAAGATAGACCAGAAGGGTGATCAAGGCCCAGACTTCCTTAGGATCCCAGCCCCAGAAGCGGCCCCAAGATGCGTCGGCCCAGACGCCGCCCAGAATCGTGCCCGCCGCGATCAAAAGCACGCCCACCTGCATGGCGCGGTAAATGAAGTTGGACAGGGGCTTGAGCGTCAGAGCGGTTTCTTGCATGACGCGACCGCGGGCATCCAGCCTGGCCGGCGCGGCGGCCGCACGGACACGAACCGCGGCCGGAGAAAGGTCATCGACCTCTCTCCCAGTGACGGATGATGCTCGATCGGACGTGCCAGACTCCTCGGAAACCTCGTCGTCACCCTCCAGATCTTGTTCGCCCTCGAGAATTTCGCGGAACTTGATTCGGTTCACGATCTCACCGGCCAGGGCCAGTACCGCGCCCAGCGAGACCATTCCGCCGATCCCTCCCATGATCGCGAACACGTAGAAAAGCAGGTCGCCCGTAGCCCACTGCGAGCCGAACGCACCATAAGACGCCGCGACACCCAGGCCGCCGACCGCCAGCAAAGGGAGCCCGGGAATCAAAGGCAGCGCCAGCTCGCCAAACCGCGGCGAACGGCGGTAAGTGGCCGTCAGGTAGAAGGCCATCGCGATCAGCCCCAGCGCCCAGGCCACACCAAAAGCGGCGTAGCTGGAAACTTCCGTCAACACATGGATCGTCAGCCAGTAGTTGCTTCGCAAAACGGGCTGGAGGCTCTTGATGCTCGGGTCCAGGAGGGGAACGTTGACCGCCGTGATCGTACCCAACAGCGCCACGGCCGAGCCGGCCAGCGCTGTGTAGGTCCTGCGGAAGATCAATTCAAAGAGGAACGAGAGGACGGCGGCGACCAGGGCCACCCAGATCACGGTCTCGTACATGTTGGTCACCGGCGCCCACCCCGAGATCATGATCCTGAGCGCGAAACCGTAAATCTCCAGCGCGATGCCGGTGGCAAGGGCCAGCATCCCGATCGGGTAGAAACCCTGACCGAGCAGGCCGGTGAACGATTTTCGGCCCGCCGTGAATCCGAGACTGATCGTCAGGAGCACCAGGGCCGTACCATAGGCGATCGGAGCTTGCCAGAACGGGTTCATCGCGTTGAAGTGTGTCTCGCGCTCGATCACCGCCAACGTGGGATACTTGCTCTTACTCACGCTCTCGCCAAGGGTTCGCGAACTGGAAAGCAGCGTATCGGCCGCGGACTGGGAAATCTGCCCGGGATAATGGTCTTCAGCCTGCTCGAGGGCGTGGTAGGCCGTCATGAAGCCGTTCAACTCGGTTTCGGGATAACCGGCCTGCACCAGGTCTTCGGACTTGGCTTTGAGCAAGACTTTCAAGGGTACCCAGACCGAGTTATCGCGGAGCCAGTCCGAGAATTTCTCGTCCAGTGCTGGATCTTTGCCCGGCTCGAGACGCTGCTCGCGGGGGATGTCGTTCCAGTAGGTATCCACGGCCTTGAGCGTGTCAAACTCGAGCGGAGTGAGATCACGCAGATTGTTGGTTTCGCGTGCCTTCTTGATGACCTCGGACACGAAGCCGAGCGCCTTGGAGCTGAACGGACGCGGCATGACTCGGATCAAACCGGCGGAACGCATTTCGTCGCCGCTGTATGCCTTGTAGGTCATCAAGCGCCGGCCCGCGTCGATCGCCCGGCGCTCGATTTCCGTGAGCCGCTCGGCCGACTTGGGGTTGGCGTCAAACTTCTGCTTCTGCTCGTCCAGTCCGGCCACCCATTCCATGAAGCCCGTGGGCTGCCCGTGACTGCTGACCTTGGCATCTTCGAGCTCGCGGGGAGTCAGCCATTTGTGCTCCTCGCCGAGCCTGGAGGCAAGTTCGGCGACGGTCTTGCGATCGGCTTCGGCAAGCTTGCTGCCCTTCAGGAAAGATGTAATCGCCCCGGAGGTCAGCTCGGTGCTTTCGGCCAGACGCGACAGCCCGGCGCGATCTTCGGACGAGGTCGACTCATGGGCGGCGACATCCTTGAGCCGCGACCGGGTCGAATCGGCGAGGATCACTTGCCGCAACGGCAAGTAATCCACCAGCACGAACGGCTTGTCATCCCAGAACTCGGGCCGGACCATCCAGTCGAGAAACGCGCCGACGGGTCCCCAGGTTTCGACCACGGCATTGGAGGCATCGTGTAGCTTGATCGTTTCGCGGCTGAAGACGTGCTTGACCTCCTCGCGGGCCAGAGTATCCAGCGGCTTGACCCGGCCGACGTGCATCACCGCGAGCTTGCCGGCCTGTTCATAGGCCGGACCTTCGCCCAGCACCTTGACCTTGCTTTCCTCGCCGCGTGCGGGAAAACAGGCCAATAAGGCGCCAGTAACCACATAGCCGATTCCGATAACCAACTTGCCGAATCGTTTCATAAGGTATCTCCAGGGCTCGCTCTGCTTTGCCTCGGATCTGTATTCCAGAATATCTCAGAGCCGCTCGTCCACAGACGGTGGTTCAGGGTGATTTGCCGTGGTGCCGTTTGACTGGTTCTTTCGAGCAGCTCGTTCGCGTGCTCTCTTGCCGCCGTCGCTGAAGACGCCGGCCCTCATGTAGAACTGCGCGAAGATGCCCAGCACCAGGATGATGCACCCCGCGTATTTGATCGGGCGACCGGGATCGAAGCCCACCTGAAAGACCGACTGGAATTGTCCAGTGCGCTGGCCGGTGTGGGGGTCTTGAATTGCCGAATAGCGCATCTGGTAAAACTTGAAACCGCGATGCGCCATCGGTTCGTTCATCGAGATCGTGTGGGGCTGATCCTTGATGCCCTCGGTCGGATCGTCGAGGCGAACCTTGCTGACGAACTTCGTGGCCTGCTCGGTTCCCGGCTCGAAGCCGACCTCGAACTTGTCGAGCTTGAGATCGAAGCCGAGCGGCCTGCGGTCCACGTCGTAGGCGATCTCGAAGAGCCGGTCGCCGAACGGCACCGGCTTGAACGAACTGCCATCGGGTGCCTCGCTACGCTGGATCCAGATCTCGTGGGTGATATCGCCGACGGTCATCTCGACCAGGCTGGCGGGGACGGCCTCTTCCATCTGGTTCTTGGGCAGGAAAACCGGCTCGAAGATCTGCTTTTCGACGCCCGCCGGGAGATAATCATCCACGCGGAAGCTGATGGTCATGGGCATGTTGGCGCCGCCGCCAAAGGCATCGACTGTCTTTCCCACCGCGATCGGGGCGGACGCACGAAGTTCGGCCTTGCCATCCTTGCCACGGCCGAAGATACGGTAATAGAGCGAGTGATCCGGGCCGGCCAGAACTTCGATCTGGCCGAACCGGCCGTTGATCCTGGGATCGACGACCGGGGGGATCATCAGGTGGATCGAGGCCAGAGGCGCCGGGGGCTTGGCCGCCGGGTCGTGCGGGTTGGGCATCACGTTGGGCACCATCGGCAGCGAGCCCATGGCAATGTGCTCGACCTCGGGTCCGTTCCCCCGGCGAATCTGAAACATGCCGATCGGGATGGACGGCTCAGCGACGATCCGGGACAGACCACCCTCACTGGCGGGGAAATCGGCGAGCTTTTCCAGCTTCACCGTCAGATCACTCTCGGGCAGTGTGATCGACTTGCCTTCCTGGCCCTCGAGCGGCCAATCATAGACTCCGGATTTTCCCGACTTCTGCTGGTACCGGAACCGGGCCACGCCGTTCTGTCCGGCGGCCGCGGGCGGTTTGAGGAAGTCTTCCACAAGTTCAGGGCGATCGACGTATGAGAAGGCAAGGAGCGCGGGGTTCACGTCGCGGGCAACCCGGAAGAAGCGATGATCGACCTTGAACCACTGCTCATCCTCGGCCGCGAGGGCTTCCTTTGGCTGCGGCATACCCGGGGCCTTGAACTGAAGCTGAATCCGCGCCATGGGATCACCCCCAGGATCCGCCAGATGGAGTACGGCGGGTGCGGAGGCAGGAACGTGCTGCTTCACGACCAGCGTGAACGGGTCGCCCGGCTGGCTAAGGATTTCGCCGGTCCGTAAAGGCGTCGGCAAGGTGCCGCCGGACAGCGCGCTCAGCGCCAGGTCGAACAGGTTGTGCAAATGCGCCCGACTATTTCCCCAGGGGAACGGACCGGGCTTGAAATGCAGCTCGTAAGCCTGGGTCGGTTCCTGAGTGTGCGGGTCCAGTTCGCGAACGCGAATCACCGGGTCGTTGCCTCGCACCATCTGGGACCGGCTCTGTCCTTCAACCATGGCGACCGTGCCCTCGTCGGCTGTTCGAAAGCTCCAGTACGATCCGAAAATCAAGACCAGCAGCCCGGCATGTGTGATCACGAAACCCGTCTGCCTCTTCTTCCAGGGAAAACGGATCAGTGCCGCACAGAGAATATTGATCGCCAGGAAGGCAAGGAGGACCGCAAACCACGTGCTCTTGTACACGTAATCCTGGGCTGCCGTGGTGCCATAATTCGATTCAAACCAGGTGGCGAACGCCAGCGATGCCGCCAGGGCGCTCAAGCTGCACACGGCAAGTTTCAAGGAAGCGAGAAACCGATACACAGCATCAACGCCACGCAAGAACCAGTCCAGACCAGAAGCGGCCGGTATCTCGGCTTCAGGAGATCCTCCTGGCCTGGAAGGGGGGACAACAGCCTTCTTGGTGGCAATCGCCATGATCTTACACCTACCGAGGGGGAAAAGACTCCGCAGATGGACCGGGCGGGCGGGGGTCGATCCATTCCGGTTCAGCGAGGCAACACAATCATTCTATCCGCGGCAGCAATAATGAACCAGACGCACTACCTCGCTTGTCGCCCAAACCCGTTGAAGCTCTTACACCTGGGGAATCGCGCTTGCACTCAACGATCTCCCCGTCGGTGCTGCGAATACGGGTCAATGCGCTGGTTCAGTCTAATGGCGGAAAACTTCGTGGCAGGCGATGCAGGTGGTATCCAGTTGCCGCGCCGCGGCCAGCATAACAGCCCGATCGCCGGTGGAGGAGGCCCGTGCAAGATCCAGGGCGGCAAGCCGCATCTTCGACGCGTGGAAAAGCCAAAGTTCCGACTCGCGTGCGGGTCTTCGACCTGCGGTTTGCTCGGCCACCCACCGGGCATTACGAGCGAGGGTCTCAACCTGTTCGCGCTCCCTGGGGCCAACGCCATTGTCGAGAGATTGTTTGAGTCGAGATTCCAGCGGCGTCTTGGCCCCTGAGGGATCGCCAAGTGACCGCATGGCCTCTTTTACGGCGACAGTCATGAGCTGTCTGCCCGGACCGAGCCGCCCGGACCTTCCCAAGACCAAGGCCGCACAAACCACGAGTACAATCGTCAAGCCACAGTGGGCCAGTCGTTGCCGGAGCAGCGAGCGTGCGCGCTGCAATCGTCGCGACATGGTGCCCGTCGGCCACCCAAGCTGTCGCGCGGCCTCTTCATTGGTCTTGCCTTCAAGATAGCAAAGTACGACGGGAGCGCGATATTTCTCGGGAAGCTGGCCCAAGGCAGTGTGGAGGACTCGACGGATGTCTCGGTGTTCGAGTTCCTCACGGGGGTCGTAAAGGGGGTGATATTGATCGGGCAAGGTCGCGCCGTGAGTCTCAGCCCGATCTCCCCGTAGGGAAGTGACTGGCCGTTCACGCGTTTGCCGCTGCCAGGCGCTAGCACGCGCATGCATGACCAGGCGACGAGCCACTGCGCACAGCCAGCCCTCCACCGACTCGGTCCAGGAGACCGTGGCCGCCTTATGGGCCAGGACGAAGAATGTGGCCTGGAACACATCCTCGACATCGTGCTCGCTGGGCAGACCGCGGCGGCAGACCTTGAGCACTTGCGGGCCGTGGCGCTTCACCAGTTCGCCGAATGCGGCCTCGTCTCGATGGCTGGCAAACCGCTCGAGCAAGCCCGCATCAGTGATGGGCTGGGTAACCAAGTCCGGCATCCTTTCAGAGATTCCACGTCTCTGAATCATTATGCCGTGAAGCCTCACGGCCGAATGCATCTTTTTCCAGGAATGCCGGAAATGTGAGACTGGGGGATTTGCTGCCGAGGTCCAGGGCCGAGGCGCGGGGCAGGGCAGCTCCCCCGGGTTTCCGGGGGAGCCTGGTTCCGGGGGGATCAACTCAGGCGCAACACCTGATTCATGCGACGAACCACGTCTTTCATGGTGGCCAGGTCACCGTAACCGACCTCGGCACTGATCCAGCCTTCGTAGCCGACATCGACGAGTGCCTGGTGGACTGCCGCCCAGTCGATCTCGCCCTCGCCCAGCTTGTAGTCAAACCGCTTGGGTTTGGCGTATTCCTTGATGTGGATTTTCAGGATGCGCTTGCCGAGCTCGCGAATCCATTCCTCGGGATACCCATACTCGACGACGTTGCCGACGTCGAAGTAAGCGCCGACCCAGGGGCTGCTGAATTCATCGAGGTAGCGGGCGAACTCCACCGGGCTGAGGAGGAACTTGTTCCAGACCTCCTCGATGGCGATTTTTATCCCGGCTTGCTCGGCGTAGGGAATCAGCTTGCGAATATTCTCCTGGGATCGGGCGTAGGCATCGCGGTAGGAAACCTTCTTGTTGACGATGGCTGGAACCACGAGGACAGTCGTACCGCCATAGGCCTTGCAGTCGAGAAACTCTTGCTGGATCGCCGCAAGGCCGCGCTCGACGACCTTGGGGTCAGGGTCGGACAGGGGCTCTTGCCAGTGCCGGCCGCCACTGACCCCGTGGATCACCAGTCCGGTCTTGTCACGCGCGGCCAGCACCTCCTGGAGATCGAGCTGGTTGGGGCTGATCAGTTCGACGCCCTCGAAGCCCGCTTCCTTGAGCAACTGGAAGGCGGGCAGGACGGGGCCCTTGGTGATATTGCCCAGCATGAATGCCTTGCGCCATTGCCCGGGAGCCGCTCCTGCGGCCGCCGTGGCCGCCAGGCCGCGGGGCACGCTGGCGCCTGCCAGGGCAACTGCGCCGGCTTTGACGAACGATCTTCGGTCGATGCTTTTCATTAATGCAACCCCAAGGGTACGTGGTTGAAGTTCCAGGTTCCTGTTCACTGCAACGACTCGACCAGCTTGGCTTCGAGCAGTTCACCAACCAGCGCCGGGTTGGCCTTGCCGCCGGTCTGCTTCATGACTTGACCGCGGAGGAAGCCCTTGACCGCCTCGGGCTTCTTCTTGCCGCGTTTCAGTTCCTCGATGGCCTGCGGATTGGCGGCGATCGCGGCGGCGACGGCAGAGGCGATTTGATCGCGGTCCGATACCATCCGGTAGCCGCCCATCTCGATGATGATCTCAGCCGGGTCGCCCGTCTCGATCATCCGCCCCAGTACTTCACGTCCCTGGTTGGTGTTCAGCTCGCCCCGCTCCACGCGGTTGATCAGGTCGGCCAGGCCGGCGGGTGCCACGGGAAATTCAGCCACCGACATTTTCTTTTCCTTGATGGTCCGCAGGACGTCCTGCTGAATCCAGTTGCTGGCCAGCTTGTACTGGCCGGTTGAGCGGGCCACGGCGTCATAGTAATCGGCAACGTCCTGGCCCTGCTCGACCAGGACGTTCGCATCGTAGGGCGAAAGACCGTACTCCGACTCGAACCGGTCGCGGCGGGCCGCCGGCAGCTCGCCGATCGACTCGCGAACCCGGGCCACCCAGGCTTCATCAGTCACCACGGGAACCAGGTCGGGCTCCGGAAAGTAGCGATAATCGGCGGCCGTCTCTTTCTCGCGCTGGGGTTTCGTGACTTCTTCGACGTCGTTCCAGCCGCGTGTGGTTTTGGCGGCGTCCTTGATGGTCAGCCCATCCTCTTGCCACTTGGAATACTGCCGATCGACTTCATAAATCAAGGCCTTCTCGACCGCGCGGAAGCTGTTCAGGTTCTTGATTTCGACGATCGGGGTGGCAATTTTCTTGCCGTCCTTGTGGATGTGCAGGTTGACGTTGGCGTCGCACCGCAGCGAACCCTCCTGCATCTCGCAATCCGAAACTCCCAGGTACCGCAGGGTAAGCCGCAATTCCTCGAGGCAGCCGCGGGCGTCGGCCGGGCTGCGGATTTCCGGTTCGGTGACGATCTCCAGAAGCGGAATTCCGGCCCGGTTCAGGTCCACTTCCGAGAGCCCGCCGGCGGCGTGCATGAGCTTGCCGGTATCTTCCTCGAGATGGACCCGCGTCAGGCCGCAGCGGCCGCCACCCCCGCCATCCTTCCTCACGGGGATCGCGATCCAGCCTCCCCGAGAGAACGGCAGGTCATACTGGCTGATCTGATAGTTCTTGGGCAGGTCGGGGTAATAGTAGTTCTTGCGATCCCACTTGGTGAACGGCGCGATCTCGGCATGCAGCGCGACAGCCGTCTTGAGCGCCAGCTCGAACGCCTTGCGATTCATGACCGGCAGCGTTCCGGGCAACCCCAGTGAAACCGGGTCGGTCTGCGTATTCGGCGGCAGCCCGAACTCCGTGCCGCACCACGAGAACATCTTGCTCTCGGTCTGGAGCTGAACATGGATTTCAAGGCCGATGATGATGTCGTAAGGGTGATCCATAATCTCGAATCCGACTCAGTTCTGTTGCACCGGGGACATTGTCCAGAACTCTTTGTATCCGGGACCGAAGTACTCTTCGTATCCCGGACCGATGGCATAGAGCCCGCCTTCTTGCACCTTCGCCTTACTCAGCACGACCAGTCCCAGAGAATTGAGCACATCTTGGTGCACGCTCAGTTCCTTCACGAGAAAGTCCCAGACGGCCCTCGTGGAATCATACGGGTCCTGGTCCTTGAACCCTTCCGCTACGAAGATGAAATGGACCTTGTTCCACTCCGGGTTGGTCTTGTAGTAGATCCAGTAATCCGAGTCTTTCAATCCTCGAGACCTTGCGAACTTGGTGAGAGCGCTGGCCACAAGGAAGACCGACCGCCTCATCATTTCTGATTCTTCAGCCATGTCATGAATCCATCCGAAGGGTCGTTCGACCAGCGATTGAGGTCGGACGATTGTTGTTGACTCCAATTGGCCGCAGGCAAGTAGCGGAGGTCGTTCAGATTCTGCGAGAAACGGATGATCTGATCCCAATGGTACAGCAGTTTACTGCCTTGTGGCATGGCTGCTTGTGCAGCCAGGGAAAAGCCAGCGAAGACGAGTAGTGCCTCCAGGTCGTGAATTTCCAGCCTCTTGAGCGGATTTGCCAAGCTCAGACGTTGGCAGATTCGAAGCTTTAAGTAAATCTCCAGAGCATAGAGCCTGGCGCCCAG
>CAWCPP010000021.1:0-36812 GCA_963797295.1 uncultured Planctomycetaceae bacterium | reverse complement strand
CAGAATCCGTAGCTTGAAGCCTCGGTGCGCAGGTCGGGGAGCCAGGCCGCCTGGGAAGGAGGTCGAAAAGCCAGTTGTCGCAGGAACTGACTTGGTCCGCATTTCCGGCGCAAGTTGTTTAAGGGCAGAAGGTTCGGTCTCGTTCGGAAGACCCATGTAGCCGATTGGGCCTTGTGCCTAAACTATTATGGGATATAAGGATGCGACACAGTAAGGCAAAGGCCGCCTAACCTGAAGGCCGGAATCGTCGCATTTCGTAGCATATTGGCTGTTGCCGATGGGTTGGCCGGGAACGGTTCTCAGGCGGAGCCGGGGGAAGAATTCCCAGAGGCGACCTGGAGCCATTCCTCGGGGTCCAGGGGCGTGGCGGGCAGCAGCGGCCGCGACCAGCCCGCGCCTCGGTGCCGGCTTCGGCGCGGGTGATCCAGCGATCGATGAGGCCGGCGACCTCGGGAGGTGGGACAAAGCCGGAGATCACGTGCGTGGCCCCCAGCTCATGAGCGAGTCGGGCAGCCTCTTCGTGATTCTCCGGGTCGAGCACCAGCACGAGCGCCTCCGGGAGCCAGCCGCAGCAAGCGGTCCAGGGCGATCAGACCCTCTTCGACGTCTCGTCTCAGATCAATCAGGACCACCGGGCAAGCCAGGCCGATCAGTGCCCTCTCGAGTTCGCTCGCCGAGCGGGTCTCGATCCAGTGAACCGGGCGCTCCTGGAGCCGGGAACGAAGCTGAGCCGACCAGGTGCCCAAGCGCTCGTGAAGGATGACCGCCGTTCGCGTCATGGGGGTGCTCCTTGCCTTTGTATTCGAGATCAGGCAGGCGGATCTGTTCGCGGGCTCTCAGTCTTCGGTGTCTTGCAGCAACAGGCTCTCCAGAGCGAGCCGGAAGCCGGGAAGCACGGAGCCGCCTTCGAGAGCCAATGACGCCAACGCTCAGGCCAGCAGTTCGCTGACGACCCTGGCCGGCTCGACGCCGGTGAGCCGCACGTCGAGCCCCTGGAACTTGTAGCTCAAGCGCGAGTGGTCGATGCCGCACAGATGGAGTATTGTCGCATGAAGGTCGCGGACGTGCAGCACATTGTCCACCGCGCGGTAGCCGAGCTCGTCGGTGGCGCCGTGGGTCACGCCGCCCTTGATGCCGCCTCCCGCCATCCAGATCGAGAAGCCGAGAATGTGATGATCGCGGCCGCTCCCCTGGCCCATGGGCGTGCGGCCGAACTCGCCGCCCCAGAGGACGAGCGTGTCGTCGAGCATCCCCCGCTGATCGAGATCCTTCACCAGTGCCGCACAGGCCTGATCGACTTCACGGGCGGCGATGGGCATCGCGTGCTCGATGTCGCCGTGATGGTCCCAGGCCCGGTGGTAAAGCTGGATCATCCGCACCCCGCGCTCGGCGAGGCGGCGGGCCATCAGGCAGTTGGAGGCGAAGCTGCCGTCGCCGGGCGACTTGATGCCGTACATCTCCAGGGTGCTGGCGGGCTCGCTCCGGAAATCGGTCAGGTCGGGCACCGAGGCCTGCATGCGAAAGGCCAGCTCGAACTGGGCGATCCTGGTGTGGATCTCGGGATCGAGCCGGTCGTCGGCAAGCATCGCATTGAGCCGGTTGATCTCGTCGACAGTCATCTTCTGATGATTGCGGTCGATTCCCGGCGGACTGGCGATATAGTGAACGGCGTCGCCCCGGGACTGGAACTGGATGCCCTGGAACTTGCTGGGCAAGATTCCCGCCGACCACTGCCGGGCCGAGACCGGCTGCTGCCCGGTGGCGCCTGCCGAGGTGAAGACGATGAACCCGGGCAGGTCATCCGTCTCGGCTCCCAGACCGTACAAGAGCCACGAGCCCATGCTCGGCCGGCCCTTGATGATCGAGCCCGTATTCATGAAGGCATGGGCAGGGTCGTGGTTGATCTGCTCGGTGGTCATCGACCGCACGATGCAGATGCGATCGGCGATGCCGGCGATATGGGGGAAGAGGTCAGAGATCTCTTGCCCCGACTGTCCGTGCTTGTGGAAGCCGCACGTGGGCCCTCGCGCCATGAGCCTGGTGTTCTGCAACTGGGCGAGTTGCTGCCCTCTGGTGAACGACTCCGGGAACGGCTTGCCGTGCAGCTCCTTGAGCCGGGGCTTGTAGTCGAGGCTCTCGAACTGCGAAGGACCACCGGCCATGCAGAGGTGGATCACCCGCCTGGCCTTGATGGGCCGATGCGGCGGGTTGAGAACGCCTCGCCAGCGATCCGTGGGCTTTGCCGTATCGGCCGCCCTGCTCTCGGTGGAGATGAGTGAAGGATCGAGCAGACCGGCCAGCGCGATGCCGCCGAGGCCATAGACCGAGTGCTTCAGAAAGGCCCTGCGGCGAATGGCCGCCTGCCAGGCAGTGAGGTCCAGGGGTTGGTTCATGGAATCAGTACCTCGTAATCGTTTCGTGCAACCCGAGCACGACGCGGCAGACCGCGGTCCAGGCGGCCAGCTCGGGCTCGGGGACCTCGGTCAAGAGGGGTGCCAGGCCAACGCCGAGGAACTGCGAGGCTTCGGAGGCATGGCCCTGGAAGAAGGCACGCTGGGTCGCAAGAAACTCGGTCAGCGACTGCCGCTCCTTGTCTCGGGGCAACCGAGCGAGGGCCCGCTGATAGAGGATGTCGAGCCGGTCACTGTCGCTCTTGCCGGAGCAGGCCAGCAGCGATTGAGCCAGCACGCGCGCTGCCTCCACGAAGGTGGGGTCGTTGAGCAGCGTGAGCGCCTGCTGAGGTGTGTTGGCAACAGTTCGCGCGGCGGTGCATTCCTCGCGCGGAGGCGCGTCGAAATTGGCGAGCATCGGGTGCAGGAACGTCCGTTGCCAGTGCATGTAGAGGCCCCGGCGATACTGACGCTGGTCGGTCTCGGCGATGTAGTCGCGGTCGGGAAACTGGAGGTTGGCGTAGTATCCGGCGGGCTGATAGGGGAAGGCGCTGGGGCCGCCGATGTCCAGGTTGATCAGCCCCGCGATCGCCAGCGCGTTGTCGCGTACAAACTCGGCGTCAAGCCGGCGCGGCGACTGCGAGGCGAGCAGCCGGTTGGCGGGATCGACGTCGCGGAGCTCGGGGCGAAGGCGGGCGTCTTGCCGGTATGTCGCCGACATCACCAGCAGCTTGACCATCTGCTTGACGTTCCAGCCATTGTCCCGAAATTCGAGGGCCAGCCAGTCGAGCAGCTCGGGATGAACGGGCCATTCGCCCTGCGCCGCCACGTCCTCGACCTGGCTGCTGATGCCCATGCCGAAAAGCTGCTTCCAGAGCCGGTTCATGAACACCCGGGCCGTGAGCGGGTTGTCTGGCGCGGTGAGCCAGCGCGCCAGGTCGAGTCGGGTCAGCCGTCCCTCCTTCGCTGCGGCTTGCCGGGGCAGGAAATGGGGCACCGCCGGCTCGACAATGGAGCCGCTCTGGTCTTGCCAGTTGCCCCGCGGCAGCACGCGCATCACCATGGGCGTCGTGGCTTGCGTGACCATCGAATGGGTCTTGCCGTCGTGGCATTCGGCCAGTTTCACGCACAGCGGCTTGATCGTGCTCCAGGCGGGACCACGCGAGCCACTGGCCAGGAGATAGTGCTCCGCGAGGATCTCGCGCTGGCGGGGCGTCCGTTCATCGGGCCGTGCGGCCAGGGCCCGGCGTTCGTCGTCGTCAAGGCCGGGACGATTCAGCGGGTCGAATCCGAGCGGTGAAAGCGAGATCCGGATGCAGCCGGCACGGTCGGTCTGGACCACGATCTTGAGCTCATCGCCGGCCGTCAGGTCGATTGGCGTATCGAGAGCGAAGATGGCCGTCTGCGGTGCGTTCTTGCGGTTCTTCGCGGTCTGCCAGCCATCGATTATGCCCGGGAGCTCATAGCCGTTGGCATAGCGCGGCTCTCGCACATCGGCTTCGGCCTGAAAGAATGCCAGAGGTTTTGCGGTCGTCGTCTTGGCTCCGCGAACCGACGCCGAGAGCCGGACCGAGGCGCTCGCGCCGTCGCCGCGAACGATCTTGCCGCCATGTGCCGCGTGCGGCAAGAGCTCCAGCCGGATGCGAGCGACCTGCAAATTGCCGGGCTTGATGCCGAACGTCCACGAGTCGCCACGACGCCCGCGCGTCGGCTTGGTGGCGCGATCATTCAAGAGCACACTGCCGTCGGGCTGAAGGCTCGCGCCCTTTTCCGTCTCAACCGTGGGATTGGGCGTGATCCAGCCGGAGGGTGCGGTCTTGATGAAACCGGCGGTGTTCTTGACCCAGTCATCGAACGCGGCTTGCCCCGGCGGCTTCGCGGTCAGACCGGAAACTGCCGTGCGGCAGAACTCATGAATCTGCTGACGCAACTGTGCTTGCCGATGCTTCAGATAAGGGCTTTCCAGCTCGATCTCGGGCGGGAACGGGTAATCGTTGGTCCAGCCGCGGAGCTCGGGATTCGGCGTGTAGTCATAATCGGCGTAAACGCCCCACTGCTTGACGTCGGCGAAGAATGCGCCGAGCGAGTAAAAATCGCGCTGGGTGAAGGGATCGTACTTGTGATCATGACACTCGGCGCAGCCCATGGTCGAGCCCAGCCAGGTAATGGCCACCGTGCGGACACGGTCGCTGGCGTACTTGGCCAGATACTCGCCGGGCTGGGCGCCTCCTTCGCGGGTCATCATGTTCAGCCGGTTGAAGCAGGTGGCCACCAGTTGCTCGGTGGTCGGATGCGGCAGGAGGTCGCCGGCAAGCTGCTCGACGGTGAACTGATCGAACGGCTTGTTGCCGTTGAACGCGTCGATGACGTAATCGCGATAAGGGAAAACGCGCTGGCCCTGGTCGCCGTGGTAGCCCACCGTGTCGGCGAACCGTGCCAGGTCGAGCCAGGGCACGGCCATCCGCTCGCCATAATGCGGAGACTCGAGCAAACGATCGACCAGGCGCTCGTAGGCGCGAGGATCTGCGTCATGCTCGAATGCGCGAACCTCTTCCCGTGTGGGCGGCAGACCGATCAGATCGAGCGAGAGCCGGCGGATGAGGGTCGCGCGGTCGGCCTCGGGTGATGGCTTGATTGCCTTTGATTCCAGCGTGCTGAGAATGAACGCGTCGATCGGATTACGAACCCAGCCCGTCTCCCGGACGGCCGGTGGCGTATGGCGTTGGGGCGGCACATAGGCCCAATGGGCCTGGTACTCGGCGCCCTGGGCGATCCATCGTTTGAGCAATTCCTTCTGCTCGGCCGTGAGCGTCTTGTGGGTTTCCGGCGGAGGCATGACCTGCTCGGCGTCGTCCTCGAAGACCCGGGCCACCAGCTCGCTATCGTCCGGCTTGCCGGGAACCACGGCCTTGGCGGCGACGGCCGAAGCCCGTTCATCGAGCCGCAGCTTGGCCTTTCGCCGGTTCTTGTCGGGACCGTGGCAAGCGTAACAGTTCTCGGAGAGAATCGGCCGGATGTCGCGGTTGAACTCGACGCTGCCCCGCTTGCTCGTGCCCGGCGCAGTCGGCCCGAGCGGGAACGATCATCCCCATGCAGGCCATGACCGCAAAGGCCGCCATGTCGAAGACTATGCCGTGATCCGATGATTCGTTGGATCGTTTGATCGACACAGCGGCATTCTCCCCGACCGGCGAGCCGCGCGCTCCGAACGAGCGTGGGCTGTAGGAGCGCATACTTCATTAGGAGTGTTCAACAGATATTTTATTATACTGGACGGTGCCCGTATCGCCACATGTCCTGGATGGGTGCCCAGGTCTGTTCTGCTTTTGAACTGGAAGTTGGCAACTTAGCGAGTGTTCGACGGAACAGGTAAGCTAGTGATGAGCGCCTCCGGGAGCCATGTGACCACTCCGCGTTTCAGCGCGGTGATGTCTTCTCGCGGTCGCGGAAAGCGACCGCCACCAAGACTTTGAATGACAGACAGCCTTCAACCACGAGGCGGAGCCAAGGGAACCTCAATGAAGCTCAAGCATGTCGTAATCAGGAATTTCAAGGGTGTTCATGAAGCCGCCTTTCCAACGGCTGCCGCGCCACACGCTCTGCGCTCGCTCACCGCACTCTTGGGCGACAACGGAAGCGGCAAGACCAGCGTCCTCCAGGCCATTGCGTTGACACTCTCCTTGGCAACGCGCCGGACCCGCGTCATAAGGTATTTCAACTGGCACGGCTTTCTGCCAGAACGTATATCGAGCCTCGGACCGACCTTTGTCGAACTGGTCGTTGCCTTTGAACCGGAAGAGATTGCCCTGACTAGTGATCTGTTTGTTGCCTGGCAGGAATCGCTTTCGTCGAATCGGAGACAGACCATGCAGATCGTGCCGCCGTCGCGACATAGCGAAGTCACGCTACGTTTTGAGCAGGGCCGGGTATTGTCTCCCCAGGGTTATGAAGCGGTGAACCAATTCCTTGGTCGCTACTATATCAGGGTTCTGAAGGATGTGCGACCTGAATTCAAAGAGAGTTTCGCGAAGCTTGGCGACGTCTTCTGGTTTGATCAGCATCGCAACCTCGGGTCTCTCATGGTCGATGATATGGCTGGTGAAGATCGAAGAGAGGATCGAAGACGCGAAGGCTGGCAAGCCGGCGTCGAGCAGCTTCGCGAGTATCTCGTCGGTTGGTGGGGATTCCACACCACGCCGGGACGTCATGGAAAGGATTTCATTCCCCTGCTCGAAGCCCGCTTCAACAACGTCTTCCCCGGCACACGGTTCGTCGGAATCATGCCCCGAAGCGGGGTCACCGTGCCTCGGGCCAATGACTTCTACTTTCTGATCGATCGCGATGGCCGAGTTTATGACCTCGCGGAAATGTCGTCGGGAGAACAGGCGGTTTTCCCGGTGGTTTACGAATTTGTCCGACTCGACATCCAGCGCTCGGTCGTGCTGATCGATGAGTTGGAACTGCACCTGCATCCGCCCGAGCAGCAACGTCTACTGTCGGCCTTGCCGAAGATCGGACCCGACTGCCAATTCCTGATTACCACGCATTCCGAGTTCCTTTCTTCAGCGATTCCGAACGAGCAGGAAGTTCGCCTAGACAGAGGAACCCGATGCCTATAATCAGATTATTTGTCGAAGGGAAGCTGGAAATCGAGGTCCTGAGACCCATCTTCCAAGGGAGTCCGATACCACAACAGGGTGGTTCGAAGTACTCTCTCAAACCCCGCGCCCTGACCGAACGGCGAGAGAACAAGGTTGTCGCCGGCTTTCTGCGGGATCGCGATTTCGATTTTGATCCACCAGCAGACCACTCGAGACCGGCGGTAGATAGTGTTGACGGCGGCGTTCCCTTTGGGTGGAGATGGTGCCGGCACGAGCTTGAGAATTATCTCATCGATCCCGCTCTCGTCAGCGAGTCAATGGCGTGGTCTCTGCCCGACGTCGAGGAAGCTCTGCGTAAATCCGCGGCGAAGATTCGAGGTTACGAAGCGTCACGATGGACTATCGGGGCAGTGCGCCGTGTCATGCCCCCGCACTACGAGTTGAGAACTCGTCCTGATGGTCTGCACGACATCGATCTGCCTACGGCGCTCGATTCCCCGGCGGTCAACTCATGGGCGTTGAACAGCATCAATAACCACCGACGGCAAATTGCTGCAGCGACGGACGTGGCTGCCGTAGAAACATCACTTGCAAATTATGTTGCCAAGTTTGATGACGCCTTTGTCGCCGACGTGGCGAACGTACTGCTTTGGTTCTCGGGGAAAGATCTGTTCGCGGGAATGGCGGACTGGCTCGTCACCAGAAGAATCGCAAACCCGGGGGCGTTTCGTGCCGCGCTGCGAGATTGGATCATCGCCAATCCGTTGCGGACGCTCGAACTGCTGCCGGAGTGGAAGGGCATGATCGACGCTGTCACTCGCTAACGCCCTGGGCTCCATGGACCGTGCGTCGGGGCTTCCCTTCATAACCTCGGCGACGGCGGCTTGATGGGCGGCTGGAAGGCGTTGGCGCCTTTGACCTTCACCTTTCGTTTGAAGACCGCCTCGCCGCAGGTGGCGTACAGGACGTCAAACTGAGGGCCGCCGAAGCAGAGATTGGCTACCTTCTTGTTCGGCGTTGGGATGATGCAGTTGACACGGCCGGCCTGGTCGCAGACCTGAATACCCATCCGTGTCGCGACGTAGAGGCGTCCGTCGCGATCGACCCGCATCCCGTCGGCACCGGCGTCATCGGCACTGTCGGGGACGTGCAGGTGATAATACTTTTGCTTGTGCGCCAGCGAACCGTCGGGCTGAACCTGGTAGCTGTAGACCCAATGGCTCCGGTAATCGGCAATGTAGAGCAGCGACTGGTCGGGCGAGAGAGCCACGCCGTTAGCGTACCTGAGGCCGGTGTCCACGACGCGCTTCTCGCCACCGGAACTGATGTACCAGAGCTTGCTCGGCTCCCGCGCGTCGCCGCTGGGCTCGGTGACATAGAGGCCGCCGTCGTGGCGAACCACCAGGTCATTGCCTCGGAGGCCGTCGGCGATCACTTTCGCCTGGCCGCCAGCGTCATAGGCAAGTACCTGGCCGGTTCCCGTGGCCACGGCGTAGAGCCGGCCATCCGGTCCGAATGCCTGGCCGTTGGCCTTTCCCGTCTCGCCCAGGAACAAAGAGACCTTGCCATCGAGGCCGATCTTGTAGGCCTTGCTCGCGGGGATGTCGTTGAAGAAGACCTCACCGCTCGCGCTGGCCGCGGGACCCTCGGTGAACGTGTACCCATCGGCCACCAGCATCCACTCCTCGCCGGGGATCAGGATCTCTTTCAATTGCTGTGAACCCGAGCCTGCTTTCACCGCAGCCGGCCAATCTTTCCAGAGCCAGCGGATCGCGTCCGGAAAGACCTGGTCGGCCTGCTTGTGGTCGTGACCGCCGGTGCCCCAGGCATGGTTGACCTCGTAGCCGGCAAATCGCAGCGCGCGCTCCATCTCCTGGTTGGCCATCCACCAGTCGCCGCCGTAGATGTTGAGGTCATTCGATCCGTCCTGGAGGAAAATGCGGATCGGCCTGGGCTCGGACTTGCGGACCAGCGTCGGGTAGTCGTTGGCTCCGCGCAGACCGACGTATGTGCCGATCGAGCTGAAGACCCTCCGGAACGAGTCGGGACGCTCCCAGGCCGCCGTGAAAGCGCAGACGGCGCCGCTGCTGGAACCGCCGATGGCCCGGTCGTTGCCGTCGTGCGACAGGCGGATCGGCCTGCCGTCCGTTGTGGTTTTCCGCTCGACCTCCGGCAGCAGCTCGTCGATCAGGAACCGGACGTAGTTGTCGCCCAGGCCGTCGTATTCATAGCTGCGGTTGAACCGATCGAGCGCCTGGGGAATCAGCGACTTGACCTTGCCGTGCATCACGAAGACGCCGATGGTGACGGGCATCTCTTTCTTGTGGATCAGCTCATCGAAGACGGCCGGCGCGGTGTACTGGATGCCGTCCTGATTGACGTACAGGCAGGCGGGTTTCGCGGGGTCATACTGCCGGGGGACGTAGACCCAGTAGTCGCGGACGGTGCCGGGGAAGATCTTGCTCTGGTCGAAGACATACTTCGTGACCTCGCCCCTGGGCGTTTCCTCGCCTCGAACAAATCCATGGAGCAAGACGAGCGGTATCGACGCTAATAGACGGGAGAGTGAGCGGCTGCGGATCATGGGAAGGCATCCTCATCGCGGTTCGTGCAAGCTTGACTCGCGCTGGCGACGGGGCAATTCTAACCGAGGTGACGACGATCGGACATGGACTGGAGAGTGTCCGGCGGCGACAGGCGATCCGTTCCGTCCGTGTTCAGGGCGATTTCCAGGAAAGTGGGAACCTCGAGCGGACCTCGTCCCATTATTCTTCGTGACAACGAAAGCTTCGATGCGGACGAAAGGAGAACGGGTGGCAGCGAGGAAGCAGAGCTCGATTCTGAATCCGATCCGCACGTTGATGAACGCCGGATCGATCGGCGATCTTACCGACGGACAGCTTCTGGAGCGGTTCGCGACGGGGCGTGGAGAGGCCAAAGAAATCGCCTTCGCGGCCCTGGTCGAGCGGCATGGGCCAATGGTGTTGCGTGTCTGCCGGGGCGTGCTGGCGAACTCGCATGACACGCAGGATGCTTTCCAGGCAACCTTTCTGGTGCTGGTCAAGAAGGCGCGTGGGCTGTGGGTGAAAGACTCGCTCGGTGCCTGGCTGCACCAGGTCGCCTTCCGCACGGCGTCAAGCGCCCGCAAGGACGCATTTCGACGGCGGAGGCACGAGCGCAGGGCCGCGGAACTGGCGGCGGCATCAACCGGCGATTACGAAGAAGGGGCTGGGCCGGACGTGGAACGACTGCTTCACGCCGAGATTGACAGGCTTCCCGAGCGCTATCGCGTTCCCATCGTGCTCTGTGATCTCGAAGGACGACCGCTCGAACAGGTGGCGCGTCATCTCGGCTGGCCGATCGGGACCGTCAAGAGCCGTTTGTCACGGGGTCGAGATCGGCTGCGCGACCGGCTCTGCCGCCTTGGCCTCTTCGCGGGGCTGGAGCCGATCGCCGTCGAGCTGAAGCTCAGCGGGCTCGACGACGTGATCCCCACCGCCCTGGTCCGTTCCACGACGGCCGCCGCGGTCCAGTTCAGTATATCCCAATCAATCCGCAGCGCGACGGTCGCTGCACTCTGCCAGGGAGTTCTCCATACTATGTTCGTGACGCGATGTATCAAAGTGGTCTCGGTTCTGCTCGTGGCGGGCGCGACGGTATCGGGCGTCGGCCTTCTCTCCCGAGGGAAGGCATCGGGCGTCGATCCGGCAGACCAGGAGAAGGCGCAGGCCGTCCCTGCCGCGGACATGCGGGTCGCCCAGGTAAACGCCGGCAAGTTCCGGCTTGTCGTGCCCGGCCCGGGTACGATCGAGGTCGCCCGGCGAATGGACCTGTTGTGCCTGATCGAGGGCAGCACCACCATCATCAAGATCGTGCCCGAGGGAGCCAGGGTCAAGAAGGGCGAGGTGGTCTGCGAGCTCGACTCGGCATCACTCCGCGACCAGTTGATCAACCAGAAGATCACCACTCAAGGAGCGGAGAGCACTTACCGCAACGCCATGCTGTCCCGGGAAATCGCCCAGATTGCACTCAAAGAATACCAGGAAGGCGTCTACCCGCTGAACAAGGCCACGGTTCTGGGAGAGATCAAACTGGCCGAAGCGGCGATCCAGACAGCCAAAGACGAACTGGAGCGGACACGTCGTGTCCGTCAGCAATTGAACGAAGTGCGATCCCGCAGAGAGGGACCCACCGGGTCGAGTGACCTTCTGGCCGAGCTCGATGTGGAAAACCGTCTCGAGGCCGGCCGCCAGACCCTGATGCGCGAGCAGCTTGCCCTTGAGAGAGCCCAGGACCGAATGCACGTCCTCGAGCAATACACGAAGGACAGGATGGTCAAGGAACTGACACAGAAGGTCGATGAACAAGGTCAGGAAGAACTTGCCAAAGGGGCAGCCCTGGATCTCCAGCGTCGCAAGGAATCGCGACTCGCAAAGCAGATTGAAGACTGCAGGCTCGTTGCTCCGGGAAACGGAGTTGTTGTCTATTACAACGATAATGGGAGGGCTGGGCAGCACCAGATCGAGGAAGGGGCCACGGTCCGTGAACGTCAGCTTATCGTTTATATCTTCGATCTCGACGGTCCGAAGCAGGTGAATGCCAAGATGCCCGAGGCGTGGGTTGACCGGCTCGCGATCGGCCAGAAGGCCGAGATCAAGGTGGACGCGTTCCCGGACCAGACATTCACAGGCGAGGTCACCGAGATTGCCCCCCTGCCCGACCCTTCCAATCTCTTCAGCTCCGACATCAAGGTTTACACCACCAAGATCCGGATCGAGGGCAATGCCCGACAGCTTGTCCCCGGCTTGACCGCGAGGAGCGAGGTCCTTGTCCTCGAGCGCGACGATACGGTCAGCGTGCCGACGGGTGCCATTCTTCTTTACGACGGCAAGGACCACGTCGCCGTCAAGAAGGCTGAGGGCGGGTTCGAATGGCGTGACGTGACACTGGGCGATTCCAATGGTGTGGACGTCGTAGTCACGGAAGGAATCAAGCCGGGAGATCAGGTGGTCCTCGAGCCATCTCATCTGCTGACCGAGGAGCAGCGTCGGCGGATGCTCGTCCCGACCCCGCCTGCTTCCAGGAAAAACGCGGGGGTCGACAGGGCCAAGGGAAAGGCCAGTGGCAAGTCGGCGCGAAGTGGTGCTTTCTCACCAACAATGATTCAGAAACTCAGAAGCCTCGACCCTGACGATCGAGCCAAGATGAAGAACGCCAGCCTGGAAGAACGCGAGGCTATTTTGAGGAAGGGCGGATTCACTGATGACGAGATCCGACAGTTTTCCGAGATCAGGAAGCGGCCCAGCGGCCCGAACTGAGCGTGATGGGTCTCGCGGCTCAGCGGAGGCCCGGAAACCCGTTGGCTGATCCTGGGTTTCCATGTCCTTCCCTCTGCGAATTCTCGCAGGTGAGATAAGGGCGTGTATCCCCCGAATGGGCGGATGGGGGACGTGCGACTTTCCCTCAGTCCAAGGTTTCACGGCCGCGAGCCCCACAGAGCCCATAGGGTATTGACCAATCATAGCCTTCAGGCTATAATGCGAAGATGTGGGAAGTCGCGACGACCGACGAGTTTGACGGCTGGTTCGCTGGTCTCGGCGAAGCTGCCCAGGTCGAGGTCATCGCCAAGGTCGAACTCCTCAAGCTGCTGGGTCCGCAGCTCGGGCGGCCGCATGCAGACACACTCAACGATTCGAAGCACTCCAACATGAAGGAGCTTCGGGCGGACACCAGAGATCAGGTGTTGCGCATCGCATTCGCATTCGACCCGGATCGGTCGGCTATCTTGCTGCTGGGCGGGAACAAGTCGGGCGGCAGCCAGAAGCGCTTCTACAAACAACTGATCGCCAGGGCCGACGCTCTCTATGACGAACACTTGAAGAAGCTTGCCGCATCCAAGAAAGGCGAGGGAAAAAAGTAGCATGGCCGAGTCTTTCGACGAACTGGTGAAGCGGACGACCACCAAGAGGACGCGTCAGCGCGCTGCTGCACGCACGCGCGAACTCCTGGGCGAGTTGCTGCTCAGTGAGATTCGAGAGCGGTCGGGTAAGAGCCAGCAGCAAGTCGCCGACGCGCTGGGCATCAAGCAACCGAGCCTATCGAAGCTGGAGAAGCAGTCGGACATGCAAATTTCGACCCTCCGCCGCATCGTGGCTGCGCTGGGTGGGGAGTTGGAAGTCTCGGCGAGGTTCCCCGCAGGAACGGTGAAGATCGAGCCGTTCAATGAGATGGGCAGCGGCGAGGTCGTTTCGCCGTGATGCCGGAGCCCGACCTCTGGTCTTGACCGATGAAGATCGCTCGGGTCACTTCGCGCCTGTCACCCCGGCCACTTGCCGATCGGGCATTGCTCATGGGCCATCCGGGTCTTGACGTTGGTGAAGCAGCCGCAAATCCGGCATCGCAGCCCGGTATGGTGTTCGCAGGTCTGGCAGGTCGCCAATCGCCTCTGCTGGAGGTCGGGCGCGGTCGTCTTCAGTCCCGAGCCGATGAATTTCATCATCGCCTTGGTGGCCGAGACGGCCATGCGCAGGAGCCCCGGCCCGTTTGCGGGATCGGCTCCGGCCTGGGTGGCCGTCATGACCGTGCCGCCCATCGGCCCGCTGGTGGCCACGGTCGAGCCGAACATCCCCGGACCATCTCCCGCTAAACCCGCGAAGTCCATGCGATAGCGCTGGAGCTGGGCACCATACCACGAGGCCTCCGGCTTGCCCTGCTTTCGCAAGAGATCGATCGATTCCTGGGCTTTGGCAATGGCCTGATCGCGCTGGTTCAGGTCGGCAAACGCGATCGCCTGGTTCCAGAGAACCCTGGTCTCTTGCTGATGGTCGCCCGCTGAGCGAGTCATTTCCAGAGCACGGTCAAAGAGCTGGAGGGCCCCGAACGGATCGCGCATGTTCAGATGGGCCGCGCCCAGCCGTTCGATGATGAGCTTCTCGGCATAGGGGTCGCCGCTCTGGCGGGCGAGTTGCAATGCCGCTTCCAGCACGCGCCGGGCCACGGGTGCCTGACCTGCACCCAGAAGTGCAAATCCGAGATTGTGGAGCGCGTCGAGTTCCCTTGCCTGGTTGCCGAGCTGGCGGCTGAGCTCCACGGCTTTTTCCAGATGAGCAACGGCCTTCCTGGGATCGCCCTCATTCATGGTCAAGATGCCGAGGTCCACGAGCGCGGCGGCTTCCTTCAAGCGGTCGCCGCTCTGGCGAGCTGCCTCGAGAAGCTGCTCGGCGAGGGCGATCGGGCAACCCAATTCTTCGGTTCCGGTAGTTCTGGCTGGTCCGTGCGACGGTTGACCTGTCGACTTCGCTGGTCCCGTACCGCCAAGCAGGAAGAGCCGGTCGGCGACGGGCTGGAACCGTGTCAATTCGGGCCATTGCGCCCGGACCGATGCCTCGTTCAGAGGCACGCTTTCGTTCTCGGGCCAGGCCAGCAGTAATCCCGTCTTGAGCTCACTGCATTTCTCCACCGCTTGACCATTGGGCAGCGTCCACGACTCCTTGCCGCCGGTTCCGCCGAGCTTCCGGGCAAGTTTTCCCAGTAATCCGCCGCCCAGCTTCTGCCGGGCCCGGACCGATGTTGCGGGAGTCATGGAGAAACCATGCTCAACCTTGATCTCCGCCCGGGGCACGGTGCCGATTCGTTCCCAGTATTGATAGTCTTGATCGCGACTTTCCGGCAGCCAGAACACCAGGCGGTTGCCCTCGCGCACGGGCTCGCGGAGGACGCCGTCGCCGAGCTCCAGGTTGCTCCAGTCAGGGTTTTTCATCGGGCTTGCCTTGAAGGATGACGATTGCAAAGATAGGCTTCGCGATTGAGAAGATAGGTTTTCGTCCGTCGAATCGATTTCCCTGATTCTACCTCTCGGTTTTTGGTCCGACAAACCGGGGAACTTGTAAATCGGCTTTTTGCGCGCGCTTTTGCCCGCGGCACACGCTGTTCAATCAATACCAGGGACGAGCTGGCGATCGAACCCCGCCAGTCCTTGAGGATTTCCCCGCCACGACGTTCAGAGCTTCCAGAAGACGCACTCTCGGCATCATTGTCGAATGGGGCGTAGGGAACGATGGCTCGACAGGATGCGAGACCGCAGAAGCACTGACCATGAAACAAAACCGTCTGCCTGATTTCATCGTCATCGGCGCCATGAAAAGCGCCACGACGACCCTCCATGAGCAACTGGCACGTCAGAACGGGCTGTTCATGAGCCGGCCCAAAGAGCCAAACTTTTTCAGTGACGACGCCAATTACGCCAGAGGCATCGACTGGTACGCGTCGCTGTTCGCGGGGGCTGGCGACGACCAGTTGCTCGGTGAGTCGAGCACTCACTACACCAAGCTTCCGACTCATCCCCACACGGTCGAGCGGATGCTCACCGCCTTGCCCGAAGTTAAGCTGATCTATGTGATCAGGCATCCCATCGACCGGCTCACTTCCCACTATCTCCACGAGGTCACCGTGGGGACGATCGCCACCTCTCTCGAGAAAGCGATCGACCAGCATCCCGAGCTGGTGGATTACGGTCGATACAGCATGCAGCTAGAACCTTACCTTCGCGCGTACGGTCCCGAGTCGATTCTCCCCGTCTTCTTTGATCGCCTGGCCAGCGAGCCAGACATGGAGCTTGAGCGGGTGGGCCGGTTCCTGGGCGTTCATGAACCACTCTGCTGGGATCATACGCTGGCACCTCAGAATGTCGGCCGAGAGCGACTGCGTAATAGCCCTCTGCGCGAGGCGATCGTGCAGGCTCCGCTGCTCACCACATTGCGGCGAAAGTTGATACCCAGGCGGCTGGCCGAAGGCGTGAAGTCACTCTGGAAAATCGGCATCGACCCGCCTCCGGTCCCACCTGACCTGGACGATCGCTTGCGAAAGCTCTTTGACAACGACCTGGCGCGACTCGGCTCGTGGCTCGGCATCAAGCTCGATTGCGACTCGTTTCATGCGGTTACCAGTGCCGCCCCCGTCTCCTGGCAGAATTCCGACCTTCATCTCTTCGAGAACTCGTTTTCGAGAAAGTGATCCAGGTCCGCCTGAATCTCCTCGTCTCTTGGCAATCCAGCGGCCTTGCGTCAAGATGACCGACCTGGACCGCACAACAGAGGAGTGATTCACGTGCACTGGACTACCTATGCTGCGTTTTCCGCGCTGTTCGCGGGATTGACGGCCGTGCTGGCCAAGATCGGGGTGAGCCAGGTTCCCTCCAATCTGGCGACGCTGGTCAGAACCGTTGTCGTGGTGGTGTTCGCCACGGGAATCGTCGCCTGGTCGGGGCAATTTCGCCATCTGGGGTCGATATCCAGTCGGGGTTGGTGGGCTCTTGTCCTGTCGGGTGTTGCCACCGGGCTTTCCTGGCTGTTCTACTTCGCTGCCCTCAAACAAGGGCCGATTTCCGGAGTCGCGCCGATCGATAAGCTCAGCTTCGTGATTGCGATGATTCTGGGTTTTCTGGTGCTCAAGGAGACCGTCCGCCCGCTGACCTTGGCGGGCGCCGCACTGATCGTGGCGGGCGTGCTCTTGACCCTTCCCACGGTTCAGGAGCGGCTGGAACGGATGCTGTTTTGAAAGGTAAAAGGCAATAAGCAAAAGGTAGATGGCTCATGCCATTTGTCATTTGCCAGGTTTCATTTCCACTTGATTTGGCAGTCTGGCCGATCGAATCAGACGACGTCGGGGCGGCGGGCACGTTCGATGGTTTCGGCAAGTTCCTCGCAGCGCTGACTGCCGATCAAGAGTCTCGATCCATCGGCCAGCTCGAGCCGGACACCCCGGTTGCCGCGGGCATTGAGCACGCGCTCGCCGTCGCGGCCGGTTCGGATGCCCCAGCCGCCGTAGTCCATGATCGGCCGGTACTCGACGATGCTGTATCGCTGGATGCCGGTGATCGAGACCACGCGGCGGTAGATCGGCACCCAGCCGAACCAGACACGGACTTCGGTCGGGGTGACCTCGGTGGTCATGTGCAGCAGGCAAGCCGCCATGACCAGGGGAAGCGCCAGGGCGACCAGCAGTCCCACGGAGAACTCGATGGACCACCTGTGCGAGAGCAGGGCGTCGACGGGGTCCCAGTGGCGCGTTACCCAGACCAGGCAATAGCCCGCCACGAGCTCGAGCAGAGCGATCAGCGCGTACACACGCCAGTCAAAATATTGCTCCTCGTGGAACACGGTCGCGGCGGGTCGCATGGTCACCACGGTCGACACGCTCATGCTCCTCCCCACGTTTCCGGCAGCGGCGAGGTCCGTCGTCCCAGCACCCGGCAAACCGCCTGATAGCCCAGGTCGGCAACCCGATCGACAGGAACCTGCCAGAGCTGAGGGTTGAGAACTTCGAGCGAGATATATCCGGCGTAGCCAATGCTTCCGAGGTGATCGAGAATCGGGTCGATCTGAAAATCTCCTTCACCCGGCAAGATCCGGTCCCGGTCGCCGGCTAGCTCGCGGGGAGTGCCGCTCAGGTCGCAGACTTGCACCCAGGCGAGATTGTCACGGGAAAGGTAGGCCAGATCCTCGAACTTGCTGGGACCGGTGTAGTAATGAAACAGGTCGAGACAGACCCCGGCACCGCTGGAGCCGCACTGGTCGACCAGGGCCAGCGCCGTGTCCAGGCTGGCGCAGAAGCCCGAGGTTTTTTGGAACTCGAGTGCAATCCGGACGCCGGCACTTTCAGCCAGTTCGGCCGCCTCGCCGAGAGAAGCGGCAGCCCGGTGGTAGTCCTCGGCAGAAGGTTCGCGGAGGAAGTCCGCCGCGATAATCAGGATCGGAACCTTCAGCTCCTTCAGGATCGCGAGCCGGTGGCGGAAGAGGTTCCAGTGGTTTTCGCGTTCATCGCCGCGTGAGAGCAGCAAGCCTCCCTGTCCTGCCGCCGCGGCCGGAACCAGGGGTACCGAATCGAGCAATCCGCGCAGCTCGTCCAGCGTATGCCCTTCGAGGTAGCTTTCCAGCTTGGTCAACCAGAGTTCGAAGTGCGCGCAGCCGCCGCGCTCGAAAGCCGGCAAATCGGCTTCGAGCGGCGTGCTCATCGTCGTGGCTTGGCTGATGCAGGGTTTCATGAGGCAAATTGGCACGGAAGTTCTTGGCTGTGCCACCATGGGAAGTCGCTGCGAACCGACAACGTTCCAGGTTCTCTTGGCCGATCGCGCCAGCCAGCCCTGAGAGTCTTCAAGAGTTCGCCGGAATCGCCTGCCCTTCGAGCAGGTCGCGGAGCGCCTGGGCGATCCCGGCCGTGGGCACGCGCCACTGCCGGCAGCTATCGCGATCACGAAAGGTCACGGTGTCTTCGGTAAGCGTCTGGCTGTCAACCGTGATGCAGAACGGTGTTCCGGCCTCATCCTGGCGGCGATAGCGGCGGCCGATCGCTCCCTTCTCATCGTAGAAAACGTTGAAGTGGCGTCTCAGATCGCGATAGATGGCCTCGCCCTTCTCGGGCATGCCGTCGCGTTTGACCAGGGGGAAAATCGCCGCCTTGATGGGTGCGATCCGGGGATGGAATTTGAGCACAGTGCGTTTCTCTCCACCCACCTCATCCTCGGTATAGGCCTCGCACAGGAAAGCCAGCGTCGCCCGGTCGGCGCCGGCCGACGGTTCAATGACATGAGGCACGAACCGTTCCTTGCGTTCCTCGTCAAAATAGCTGAGGTCCTTGCCGCTGAACTTCATGTGCTGTTTGAGATCGTAATCGCCCCGATGGGCGATTCCTTCAAGCTCGCTGATGCCGAACGGAAAGGAAAATTCGATATCCGCCGTGGCCGTCGAATAAAAAGCCAGCTCCTCCGCATCGTGGTCGCGGAGCCGCAGCCGATCCGATCTCAGGCCGAGGTCGACGTACCACTGAAATCGCGTTTGCCGCCAGTAGGCATACCAGTCCTTCGCTTCATCGGGCCGGCAGAAAAACTCGATCTCCATCTGCTCGAACTCGCGCGAACGAAACGTGAAGTTGCGCGGGTTGATCTCATTACGGAAGCTCTTGCCAACCTGGGCGATGCCAAAGGGGAGCTTGACGCGGCCGGTATCGACGACGTTCTTGAAGTTGGCAAAGATTCCCTGGGCCGTTTCGGGGCGAAGGTAAGCGATATTGGATTCGTTTTCCAGGGCACCCACGAACGTCTTGAACATGAGATTGAACGATCGGGGCTCGGTCAATGTGCCCCGGTCGTCGGTCGAAGGCCCGATCACCTTTTCGCGATCAACCAGATCGAGCTGCATGTAGGGAATGATCGTGGGCGGCGCCGTGGGCTGACCAAGTTTCTTGGCCAGCTTGGCGGCCTTCTTCTCGGGCAGGGCTGAGGCCTCGTCAGGAGAGCCGCCCAGGCCGGCAAGCCAGGCCTCGGCCGGCTCTCCCTTCTGGTTCACGGCCGGGAAGACGTAGGCGAAAACGTAAATCTGGTCAGCACGGTAGCGTTCCTTGGTGGCCCGGCAATCGACCATCGGGTCGCTGAACCCGCCCACGTGTCCCGAGGCTTCCCAGACACGGGGATTCATGATGATCGAACAATCGAGCCCGACCATGTCGTCACGCGTCTGGACGTTGTCGCGCCACCAGGCCTCCTTGATATTCCGCTTCAGCTCGACCCCGAGCGGACCGTAATCCCAGAAGCCGTTGATTCCGCCATAGATCTCGCTCGAGGGGAAGATGAACCCCCTGCGCTTGCACAACGAAACCAGCTTGTCCATTTCCAGGTCCATCATCAATCCTGCCTTCCCATTCCATTCCATCCCCTCTGATCAACGCATCTGGAGCTTACCGTGGTACGCGGCTACCGGATTCTCTGCTCATCATGGATCTTTCGCCGCGGTGTTCGCTTCAGGGACATCTTCGCCTCAGGGACGGGCCACGATGCGCAAAGGGTCGCGCCGGAGTTCGGCAACAATCTGGTAATCGGGCCGATTCAACCGGCCGGCCTCGACAATGTCGGCAATCAGCCCCAACTCTACCACGCGCTGGCCCCCCTGTCCCCGGGTCAAGTAGCGAACCAGTGGGGTCGAATCCTCGGCTTGCACCGGTCTATCGCTCTTGAACCAGATCATGTCTTCGACCCGGGCCCAGAGTCCGGCCGCGATCTCGGCCTCGTCGTTGGCCATCCGGTGGTCCAGGTTCTTGAAGTGCCTGGCGAATGCTCCGGCCAGAAGCGTGTCCTCATAGCTGACCCGTCCCTCGGTACCGGCGCACACCAGGTGAATCGGCCTCGCCTCGTGCAGCAGGCGCTGGGATGTGGCCGCGAAATTGACGAACGAGCCAACCAGAACCGGATCGCCATCGAGGCAGGCCAGAAGGGCCCGAGTGCCGTTGGTCGTTGTGATGACCATCGTCCTTCCCCGGCAGACCGCGGGAGTGCATTGCCCCGGCGAGTTTCCCAGGTTGAAACCTTCGATCGGAACGCCATGCCGTTCGCCAGCCAGAAGCGACGTACCTTCCGGCAAAGTCGCCGCCAACCGCCGCGCCTCATCAATCTCGCCGCACGGCATGACCGCCGTGCAACCCGCCCCCAGCGCATGGACGATCATGGTTGAAGCACGAAGTACGTCGATCACCACCGCCACACCTCCGTGGAGAGCGCCCGGCGGTATCAGGCTGGGGAGCAGATGCACCGAGATCATGAATCGCTCCGCCCGGATGATCGGCGTCGGCGGGGCTTTCCCACACCCAGCCGCTGGTTCTGATTCCTGGTCTGTTCTGAAAAAGGACTTTTTGGATTATGGCATAGCCTGGCCAATCTGGGGAGACCCCGCTGACTGATGGACGGGGGGAGCCATGCCTTTCCCTGGCCCGGGCACTCGCGGAGTGTGCCCGCGTACGGGCTGCAAGCTCCGTGTCGCGTCTTTGCAACCACGCATTTGTGGGTAAGGCTTTTGTTTCACTGCTTACTTTGCGACGTACCGATACTGGAACCTGCCCTCGGGGGCCACGTCGCCGCTGATCGAAAAGTCCATGACGTCGCCGGGGTGCTGGAGATTATCGGCCCACTTGAAGTTCAGTGAAACCGGCCCCAGGCCGCGAGGAATCTTCAGCAATTCGCGGGGAATCGCCAGGTGGAGTTCGTTGCCGGCGACCCGAAATGGAATCTTGGCAACGGGCTTCCACCGCCAGCCGCCATCATTCCTCTCGAGCCACGAGCTTCCATCCGCGTCAAGCCGGTGATTCACAATGAAGTCGTAACCCTCCCAGCCGGTCGTGGAGTTGCAGTCCGCGTCAATGAGCAGCCACATCCAGTTGGGGTCGGTCGAGGGCGAGAGCGGCTGCCGGGTACGGGCGTAGAATGCGATCGTGTCGGCGTCGCGGGCCACCTTCAACGTGACCAGGTCGTTGCGGCCGCTGTGGTCGCGATAGTGCAGCCCCCCGGCTCCGGCAAAGTCACGTGGCAGCGTGTCACCCGCATCGTCGGCGAACGCCGGAGCCACGTCGGACCACTGGTCCATGCCGCCGTCGATCCGGATCGAGCGGGGCAAGGATGAGCGTGGCAAAGGCTCGGCTCCCTTGAACCGGCGGACGTTGGCCGCGAGCTGATAGTAATAGTTATCGCCATGCCCCCCTTTCATTGGCTCGATGTCGCGGCTGTACTCCTCGTCGAACTGATCGACAAACTCGACCGGTCCGCCGGGCTTGCCCCATCGGCCGGCGATCCACTCGTTCCAGCCGGTCACCATCACAAACGGCGGATCGAGCTGGAGGGCGCGCTCCCATTGCTCCTGGAAATTCAGGCCCCGGTTGACCGCGCCGGGGGAATGGTCGAGCGCACCGTCGTGGAAGCTCCGCCCTCGAGCATTGCCTGCGCTCATGTTCGTCACCTGGCCGTCGCCAACCCGGAGATTCTGCGCCACCGACACGTTCACCTGCTCGGCTTTCCGGGGATCGGTCGTATAGCCGTAGACCTGAGGGAAAGTGGTCTCCCAGTGCCAGGCATAGGGGGTATTAACCAGCTTGAACGGCCAGTGGGCGCGGCGGAGTGTGAAGAATTGCCGCAGCTCTGGATTGGCCTCGTCGGGGTCGCAGATCAGCAGCGGCTTGCCTTCCCAGACGAACCAGAGCTCGCGAAACAGCCCGGTCTGATAGAGATCCTTGTAGATCCGATCGGCAGTCTGCCCCGCCTGGGTGTTCACCATGAACGCGATTTGTGGCGTGCGGCCGCCAGACCTTCGCACCTCTTCGAAGACTTTGCAGAGCTGGTGGTATGTCCTGGTATATGTGACGGCGTTCGTCGCATCAAAGATCAGGACGTCGATTCCGGCCGCGGACAGTAGCTGGGCATGCCGGCGCAAGACCCAGGGGTCGTCGGCGAGGTAGTAGCCGTAGAGCGGCTCCCCCCAGTAGTGGTACATGCCGATCGGACCCCAGAGCGGCGAGTCGGGCCGATGGACCGCGTCGGGCAGTTGCGCCTCGATCCGGGAGACATCGTATGGGCCGCTGCCAGGTGGGAGCTTTCCCGAGGAATTGTCATGCCACAGGAAGTAAAAGATGCCGACGAATCGCCCGGGACGAGGCGCGGGAGTTCCCGACTCTTCCGCCATCGGTAGTGAACGCCCGAGTGCATCGGTTGCCGGCCAGGGAACAGGCCGTTGCGGCTCGCTCGCCCAGCCATGTCTCATGCCGGGAAGCGTCAGGAATGACAGGAGAAAGAATCGCACAACGATTCGACGGATTCGTGCTCGTGACCGGCGACGTCGCATGGTTCGAGGTTCCTCACTTCAAGAGAAGCTGGGCACCGGATTCCGCATCGGCCAGGGCAAACGTTGACCCGAAAGCGACGCGGAACGAAATGCATGATTCGAGCCTCCCAGGTTTCCCACTTCGTAGCAACCGGCGACCGTTCGCCGTCTGCTTGGCCCGGAGATTGCAGTTGCGATGTCTCTTGCCATCGATGCGTGGTCGTCCGCGAGACCCGCGATGGGTCGATATGGCCACGTGAACATGATCGCTGTTTAACATTAATGAAGCAACTGTCCGTAAAAGTGGCACGGAAAATGCACAGTATGCTGTCAATGTCATTATTCGATGAGGTGACATTACAAGTGCAAACGAACCGGTCCGATGCCGTGTAGATTTACGTGACGACATAAGTCCATTCGCGGTCTTGACCGAGCACCGCTGGAGCGGTGGTTCGCGGGCGTTTCCAGCATTTGGCCGCCCGAATCTGCCAAGGATGGTTCATGGCACACGCCTTGCTCGGTTGCTCTACCGACCACGTCGACTGCCGCCTTGATGTGGAAGTTGCCACTGCGGAAGTCGACCGCCGGAGTCGGTCTGGCACCGTGATCTCTCAGGGATTCGCGAGACGGGCGGGCCCTTGCGGTCAGGACTGCGTCGGGATCGGGAAAGCGAACGGGAGCCAGGTATGAAACCGGGGTACGACGCGGTCGGCCAGGGCGTCGACCTGTCGAACTGCGACCGGGAACCCATTCACATCCCGGGTCGCGTCCAGGGTCACGGAGTGCTCTTGGCTCTTCGCGAGCCTCAACTGACCGTGGTTCAGGTGAGCGACAACGCGGCAAGATTGATTGATCTGCCCGCCGACCAGGCGATCGGAATGTCCATCGATCGTCTCGTCTCCGGAGCAGAAGCGGAGCGATGCCGCCAATGGCTCTCATCGCCGGACGTCCGCGAGGCAAGCCCCATCCGCCTCGTGATCCGGGGGCGGGCCGTGGACGCCACCGCTCACCGGCATGACGGAGTCCTCATTTTGGAGCTGGAAATGGCGAGTGCCATCGACGCCGACTGCCCCGGCGATCACCGCCTGGTCCGGATGGCGATGGGTCGGCTTCAGGCGGCCAAAACGCTCGACAAGTTCTGCGCGGCGGCCGCGGCCGAGATGCGCGCACTGACCGGTTTTGACCGGGTGACAGTCTATCGATTCGACCCCGACTGGAACGGTCAGGTAGTCGGCGAGGCCAGGCGCAACGACCTGGCCCCGCTCATGGGACTTCATTTCCCGGCAAGCGACATACCGGAGCAGGCCCGCAATCTCTACCATCTGAATCCGATCCGCCAGATCGTCGACGTGAACGCCGAGCCCGCCGCGCTCGTTCCGGAACTCGATCCGCTCACGGGCCGGCCACTCGATCTTTCGCTGACCGTCTTGCGCAGCGTCTCGCCGGTACACATCCAGTATCTCAAGAACATGGGAGCCCGCGCTTCCATGTCGGTCTCCCTGATGCGCGACGGGCGTCTCTGGGGGCTGCTTTCGTGCCTCCATTATTCGGGGCCCCGGTTCCTGACACCCCAGGTTCGAGACGCCTGCGAGTTTCTCGGCCAGCTTGTCTCGGCCCAGCTCGCCGTGAAGGAGGATCTCGAGAGAAACGAGTACAGGTGCCATTTGCAGGTGGTACGCGAACGGCTGCTCCAGCGGATGAGCGCCGAGAACGACCTGGTTCGGGGACTTCCGGGCGAAGATCTGCTTGCCCTGACCGGGGCGGCCGGGGCGGCCATCGTCCATGATGGCTCGTGCACGCTCACCGGTATAACTCCGAGCGCCGATGAGGTGAAGCGGCTGGTGTCATGGCTTCGAATCCACGCCGACAACGATGTTTTTCAGACCGACAGCCTGGCGGGGCTTTATCCCGAAGCGGCCGAATTCAAAGACGTCGCGAGCGGGCTCATTGCCATCAGGACAACCAAGCTGCAGGGGCACCACGTGCTCTGGTTCCGTCCCGAAGTGCTGCAAACCGTCAACTGGGGCGGGGACCCGCGGAAACCCGTGGAAGGCGCAGCGGCGTCGGGCCTGCTGAGCCCGCGCCGGTCGTTTGAATTGTGGCAGGAAGTGGTGAAGCGGAAGAGCCTGCCATGGCGGCCCTGGGAAGTCGACGCGGCCCGCATGCTCCGGGATGCCATCATCGCCGTGGTGGTCCGGCGGGCCGAGGAGCTGACGCGGCTGAACGCCGAGCTCGAGCGCAGCAACGCCGATCTCGACTCGTTCGCGTTCATCACGTCGCACGACCTCAAGGAACCGCTCCGGGGTATCCACAACTATGCCACCTTCGTCATGGAAGACTACGCCGAGAAGCTCGATGCCGATGGCAAGGATAAGCTCCAGACGCTGGTCAAACTGTCGTTGCGGCTCGAGGATATTGTCGAGTCGCTGTTGCGGTACTCGCGGCTGGGTCGAGCCGATATGGCGGTCGAGCGGACCGATCTCAGCTCAGTGCTCGCCGCGGTTCTCGATCTGCTCAAAGTGACGCTTGCACGCGATGAGGTCGAGGTGCGCATTCCCCGACCCTTGCCAGTCGTCCGTTGCGACAAGACCCAGGCTGAACTGCTTTTCACAAATCTGATCACCAACGCGGTCAAGTACAACGACAAGCCGGCCAAGTGTGTGGAAGTCGGTTACAGAGAGCCGGTGGACGGAGCCGATCGTCGGCCGGTTGTTTATGTTCGCGATAACGGGATCGGCGTTCCAGAGAAGCACCGGCACACCATCTTCCGGATGTTCAAGCGGCTTCACGGGCGCGACAAGTATGGAGGCGGAACCGGTGCCGGTCTCGCATTCGCGAAAAAGATCGTCGAGCGCCACGGTGGGAGCATCTGGGTCGAATCGACGCCGGGGCAAGGGTCGACATTTTATTTCACGTTAGGGAGTTCAAGCGAGCGATGACAGACCCCCACCAACTCATTCTGGTCGTCGAGGACAGCGATGAACACTTTGAATCCATCCGGCGCACGTTCAAGGCGACCGGCATCACCAACCCGGTCCATCGTTGCTGCGACGGCGATGAGGCTCTCGATTACCTGTTCCATCGCGGTGTCTACTCCAGTCCGGAGTCCGCGCCCCGGCCCGCGGTGATGTTGCTTGATCTGAATTTGCCGGGGACCGACGGGCGGGAGGTACTGGACCATCTCAAGGCCGACGAAGAGCTCAAGGTCTTGCCCGTGGTGGTGCTCAGTACATCGTCCAGCCCGTGCGACATCGAGCTTTGCTATCGGACGGGAGCGTCAAGCTACATCATCAAGCCCTTGCGGTTTGATGACTTCCTGAGGACGGTCGAGAACCTCAAGAGTTACTGGTTCGATACGGTGGCCCTACCGTTGGGGTAAACCATGGCACAGCAAGGTCGACTTATCAGCATTCTTGATGATTCCCCGGAGGACCGGGCGGCCATCCGCAGGTATCTGACCGAGGAGCAATCCGGGTACTGTTTCCTCGAGTACGAGCTGGTCTCCGAGGCGACCGAGGCGCTGGGTCTGGCACCGCCCGATTGCCTGCTGCTGGACTACAGCCTCGCCGGCTCCAATGGGCTGGAAGTGCTGGAACAGCTCACCGGCGGCACCGGAATCGCGCCGTTCGCGATCGTCATGCTGACCGGCCGCGGCAGCGAAGCGGTGGCGGTCCAGGCCCTCAAGCGTGGAGCGCTCGACTATCTCGTGAAGGGCAGCTACACGCCGGACCAGCTCCGCCAGACGGTGGCCGACGCCATTGCCAAGTTCGCCAACCGTCCGGTCATCGAGCGCCGGAAGGCAGAGCGGGAACGCGCTCACCGCGCGATTCAGAATTCGGGCCCCGGCCATGAGCGTCTGATCCTGATCGTGGACGATTCCCCCGAGGACCGGACGGCCGTCCGCCGGGCTCTCAACCAGGGCACCGGCCCTTCCTACAGGTACCTCGAAGAAGGGACCGGCAGCGAGGCCCTCGCTCTCTGCCGGTCCGCCGGCCTCGACTGCCTTATTCTCGATTACTCGCTTCCCGACCTGGACGGTCTGGAATTCCTTGATGAGCTGACCGGGGGCACCGGAATCACACCGTTTCCGGTCATCATGCTGACCGGCCGTGGCGATGAGGGCGTTGCGGTCCAGGCACTCAAGCGCGGTGCCGCGGACTACCTCGTCAAAGGCAGGCTCACCTCCGAGCTGCTGCACACCATGGTCGAGCAGGCGATCCAGCGGGTCGGTGCCCGAAGGGTCCAGGAGGAGCAGCGCGTGCGGGTGCTCGAGCGGCTCGAGCAGGAAGCCCGGCGGCGGGCCGACCAGCTTGCCGAGGCCGATCGCCGCAAGGACGAGTTTCTGGCCATGCTGGCCCACGAGCTGCGCAACCCGCTCGGTCCCATCGCCACGGCTCTCCATATCATCCGGCTGCACGGCTCGAATCCGGATTCCGCGCGGCGGGCCGTTGACATCGCCGATCGGCAGGTCAAGCACCTCGCGCGGCTGGTGGACGACCTCATGGAGATCTCCCGCATCACCCGCGGAAAGATCGTGCTGAAGCGGCAGACGGTCGAGCTTGAGCCGATCCTCCATCGGGCCGTCGAGGCCGTTCATCCGTTGGTCGATGCTCGGAAGCATGAGCTGGCACTGAACCTGCCCGCCGTCCCCGTCTACCTCGAAGCCGATCCGACGCGGCTCGAACAGGTCTTCACGAATCTGCTCCACAATGCCGCCAAGTACACCGATCCGGGCGGTCAGATCGTGATCGACGCGGTCGTGGAGAATCGGACGGCCGTGGTGCGGGTGAAGGATACTGGAATCGGCATCGACAAGGAGATGCTGCCGCGCGTGTTCGACCTCTTCGCCCAGGCCGACCGATCCCTGGATCGGGCTTGCGGCGGCCTTGGCATCGGTCTCACCCTGGTTCGCGCCATGACGGAGCAACACGGCGGATCGGTCAAGGTACGGAGCGACGGTCCCGGCCGGGGCGCCGAGTTCGCCGTTCATTTGCCTGTGGTCGGAGCAAAAACTATCGAATCCGCGCCGGCGAAAACCGAAGCGGTGCCCGGTGTGCCGCTGAAGGTGCTCCTCGTTGATGACAACGTGGACGGAACGCAGACACTCGCCATGCTGTTTCGGGCCTGGGGATATGATGTCCACCTGGCGTACGATGGCGTGTCCGGATTGGAGGCCGTTCACGCGGTTCAGCCGGACCTGGTCTTCCTGGACATCGGTCTCCCGCGCATGAACGGCTATGACGTGGCCCGGTCCATCAAGGCCGAGTACGGCGACGATGCGCCCGTACTGGCCGCCGTGACCGGGTACGGCCAGACGGAAGACCGGAGGCGAGCCGAGCAAGCAGGATTTCGCCACCACTTCGTCAAACCCGTCAGCCCTGACGAGCTGCTTCGCGTGGTCGCCGAAACCCAGGGCCGTTCAGGATGAGCGGATCGAGAGCGGTGACCACGGCTCAGTGAGGCTCTTCGCACGGCTCACCGACATGGATTCGAGCCGACAAGAGCATTGAAGGTCCCTGTAGTCGATCGAGCGATCAATGGAGAGGCGCTGGAGATACCCCATCCTGAAGACCCTGGAGGCCGAGAGCCAGAAGAGTCTGAAGGCGGCCAAGGCGGCTCTGACCGAATTCCGGGAGTCGGTCGATGCGGTCACCATACAATACGACCAGCTCAGTTCCGACGCGACGGTGAGATTTGCACTTCACAGGCTGGAGGATGAAAAGGTCGGCAGCTTCAAACTCGGTCCTTCTCCTCAGTTCGCGAGCACGGCGAAGACACTCGAGAATGCGGAACGACTCATCCTGGCGAAGAAGCCGGTCGCCGTATCCCGGAAAAAAAGCAGGGAGAGGAAGTGACCTGGCCTGGCCAACCTTGCTCTCCGCCAACCGGTAGGGTTCGCCTGCTTGCGTGGCTGGCTCGTCGTCAAAGCGACGAGAATCATCCCTGCGCGGTGCCGCAATACTCAGTTCAGGAGGCGAGAGGCGAACATTCGGTGCGGTGAACCCACGTTTCGTTGGCCACGCGCCAATCGCCGACCTTCGCCTTCCCGGAATGGGTTTTTTCTTGTACGCTTCGATCCTCCTGGTCTGATCGCGAACGACTTCCCTTGTTGTCCAGAGGGTTCGGGGGAAGGCCAGACCGGCATACACTCGGATTCGCCATCGATTCCGACTCGTCACTCTTTGGGGTGCATGGATGCACGAGCCAATAGGGCGATACCTGCCTCTGACTGGACCACGGCGGTTCATCGGGGACCTGGTCCACTTCGCTCGCAAGGTCCCCTCGGCGCCGGTGAGCCGGGTGATGGATCTTTCGGAGCTTTTCGATGCCCGATCACGCCATCCGGATCGTCCCTCCTGGGCCTGCCTGTTCATGAAGGCTTATGCCCTCGTCGGTGCCGAGCATGCGCCGCTGCGACGGTCGTATCTCGAGTTTCCGTGGCCGCGGGTATACGAGCACCCATGGATGAACTGTGCGCTGGCGATCGAGCGCCAGCATCAAGGCGAGGAAGGCGTCTTTGTCGGTATCTTCCGCGCTCCAGAACACCAGAGCCTCAGCCAGCTTCAGCAGGCGCTCTCCTGGTACAAGAACGAGCGTCTGGAGAAGGTCGGGTTCTACCGCATGGCTCTGCGTTTCAGTCGTGTGCCGACACCGGTGCGCAGAGCGTTCTGGTGGGTCACGCTCAACATGTCGGGTTACAAGCGGTGCAAGCGGTTTGGGACCTTCGGGCTGAGCAGCTATGGCAATCTCGGCGCAGAGAACCTGCACCCGATATCACCGCTGACAACGACCCTGACCTACGGCCCGATCGATCCCACCACGGGACGGGTCGTGGTCAAGCTGATCTATGATCACCGGGTGCTCGACGGTGCTTATATCGCGCACCGTCTGGGCGACATCGAAGACACGCTGCGAGGTGCTATCCGTGAGGAGTTGCAGCGAGATTACCAGGCTCCGCGGAACCACAAGGAAGGTCCGCCGCCGAACGTCGAGCCGCTCATGAAGCCCCACCTTTCGACGATCGCCTCGAACCGCGAGTCGTCCGAGGCCCCCGTGGAACGCCCGTCGTAGCTGGCCCGGCGTTCCAGTTCCGGGCCAGCCTTCGACATGTCATCTCACGTATCGCGTTCGCCAACCTCCTGATCGGTGGTGATCCGGACTTCGAGCCGGCTCATCAGCTTCTTGAGCGCCTCTTCCTTGGAGTTGATGAACAGGACGTTATCCAGCACCAGCGACTTCTCGACGTTGGGAACGTGGAGAACCAACTTTCCCGAACCGAGCAAGGCGTACTCGAGCAAATCGGGAATCTCCTTGTCGAACTTCAGGTTCATGGTGGGGAACCGTTCAAGGTCGCTCAAGGGCCCGTGATGATGCAGAATCTCGTTGGGCAGGACCTCCCAGTAGTCGAGCCATCGGGTGATATAAACGATCAGCAGCAGGATAAGAACCATCAGAAAGTAAACGAAATAGAATCCCGCGTTGGCAAACGCATAGATCGACTCGAATATTCGATTGATGGGTTTCATCAGGTCGAGTTGAAACGCCGCCCCCAGCCACAAGACAAAGAAGAGTGCAAAGAGCGCCAGCAAGATCACTCCAACCAGCTCGAACCGGGGGAAATCGAGGGCCATGACCAGGAGGTTAAATCCCAGGACAGTCAAGAAGAGCACTCCCAGCAGGTTTTGCGTGGAGGTGAACCGATCGCGCTTGGTCATCTTCGCCGGGATCGTGGTCGAGCCCGTGGAACCATCTTCGGCGGGGGATGAGACAACCTGAGTCGGCTGGCTCGGATCGTAGCTCTTATCGTTGATACGCCACATTCCGATCGCGCAGATCAGAGCAACAATGGCCGAGGGGAAGATGTAAATCACCTTGGGCCACATGAAGATTCGTATCCCCTTCTCGCGGTGCCTCACCGAAGTTGGCGTCGAAGGGGTAGTCACCGGCGGCTTCGCATCCATCGACATGACGTGGAATCTCCGAGCAAGAATATCGAGTCGCGCTCACGACGAGAATCGTTGATCGCAAATCAAACCCTGATCAAGTTTAGCGAAAATTTTACTTGGGAAGGAAGACATCGTAACGCCGGGCAAACCTTGGGTAAACCCCCCAAGCGAGCCAATCCACAATCGGCTTTAGTAACGATGCTGATGGCTCATTTCGAGCGTTCCCTCTCAACGCTTTTCGTCCCCTGACGCTCGAACTTGGAGCCCTCGCGAAATTTTACCCGTCAAGGCGAGCACCCGGAGACGGCATCAGTGGTCTCGCCTTGAACCTTTGCTCCCGCATCGCGTTGCACCGCCGCGACACGTACCGGGGGTGTCTGGAATTCACTGTCTGCGAGACGTAGACTCGATTGCTGGTTAGTCGTTGGTTGCGTGTTATCAGTGATCTCGGTCACGAAAGGTTAACGTTCATGATGTCCCTCCCCCGCCGGACCCTTGCTGTGGTCGCCAGCGCAGCGGCGATGACAATGTTGATGACAGGAGGCTTTCCGCTCGGTGCCCAGGAGAGCAGCACTGCGAAGTCGCAGTCAAACAAGGCAAAGCAGGCGAAGCCGGCCGATTCTCCTGCCACGGACAGCAGCACGAAGTCAACCGGCAAAACGGCTCCCCCCGATGTGACGCACCGAGTGCCGGCCGGTTATTCCAAGCTCGGCCTGACTGACCAGCAAAAAGAGAAGCTGTACAAGATTCAGGCCGAGTACTACCCCAAGATTCAGGCTCTGGAGAAGCAGGTGACAAGCTTGCGCGAAAAGCGCGAGAAAGAATTTGAGTCGGTCCTTACCGCGCCTCAAAAGCGCCTGCTGGCCGAGGCGGAGCAGCAGAAGAAAGCGGCTGCCGAGGCCAGGAAGGCGGCTGCCGCGAAAGCTGTTGCGAAGGAGAAGGCGGGCAATTGAACCAGAGAGTACGCGTTTACCGAAGCGGGCCGTGACACCGACCGTGAGGGCCGATCCCCCGCTTCGTTTCTTTGATTGAAACCCCAGCTCTCATCTCGGTGCAGCAGGTTCCTTCCGCGCAAGTTCGACGCTCTCGAAAAACGAGCGGAGTTGCTCGGTCACGCGCCGGGGACGTAGCGACTTCGCGTCCAGAGCCACCCAGATACTGCGGACGCTTGCCAGCATTTCGCCGTCGCGCAATCTGCGTATTTCAATGAATCGCTCGAGCGTTGCTCCGCTCGGAATGCCTACCCAGGTACGCGCGACGAGCTCATCGTTCTCGAGCGCAGGCTTGAGGTAGTCGATCTCGTGGCGACGGACAACCCAGACCATCCTGTCGCGATGTTCTTTGTCGACGACGGCATACCAGTGGGCAACCGCGGCATCCTGGGCATATCTCAGATAGACGACGTTGTTCACATGCCCCAGACCGTCGATGTCCTCTGGAGAGACGCGGAAGATATGCTCGAAAACCCCGATCGGACTGGTCATTAGATTCCCTTCCTGAAACATCAACTCCTGCCCTGGCCTTGGTTCCTTCCTGATCAGGCGGGCCTTTCCAGGGCTGAGCATACCAGAAACTGTCAGCATCGAGCCAGCAGGAATCAACCAGCTCTACGGACCCGGTTCGTCACGCATTTGGTGCGGGAACACCTTCTGGGCCTTCTCGAGAGATGCGGCAACTCGTCCCGAATTAACGGCTCGTGACCGGGGTGGACTCCTGGAGCAAATTCTCGAGGTTGTTGAGCATGGTTCTCAGATCGTCAGCCGTGACTGGCTTGACCAGATGCAGATCGAAGCCCATTTCCCGCGATTGACGGCGATCATCGTCATGTCCCCAGCCGGTCACGGCCACGATCCGGGTTCCCGCGCATTCGGAGCGTTCGCGCAGTCGCAGTTCCACTTCGTAACCGTCCATTCCTGTCATTTCGAGGTCGAGCAGGACGATTTCAGGGAGAAACGACTCGGCCTCTTTCAATGCGGACGCGCCATTGTAGACCACCCGCACCTCCTGACCGAACATCACGGATATCAATCTTCCCAGGCTGTCTGCCGCCTGGACGTTGTCATCGACGATCAGAATACGCCGGCGCGACACCACCTTGAATGTCTCGGGTTGCCGTGCCTGTGGCACTGGCTCCTTTTTGAACAGCCCCTTGAGTGCCATGGGCAATCTGACCAGGAACTCGCTCCCCAAGCCCGGGCCCTCACTTCCGGCCGTGATCGTCCCGCCATGTAAATCAACAAGCTTCTTCGCCAGGCTCAAGCCAATTCCGCCGCCCTCGTGAGTTACGCCAACTCTCCGTTCCCCTTGCAAGAAAAGGTCAAAGACCTTTGGAAGCAATTCGGGTTCGATGCCTATGCCCGTGTCGCGAACACGGATCTGGACCTCGTTTCCCTGCGGCTCGACTTCGAGCCAGATGTCTCCCCCTTGTGGTGTGTACTTGGCGGCATTGATTAACAAGTTGAAAAATATTTGTTCCAATCGTGTTGGGTCGGCCTCCAGGAGAATCAACTCCCCGCCAACGACGACGTGCAGCTTCTGGTGATGCTCCTCAAAGAGCGGTTGAACCGCCTCGACCGCCTGAGCAACCATTGTGCCCAGCTCGACCTGTTCCTTACGCAGTTCGATCTTGCCTCGGCTGATTCGCGAGACGTCGAGAAGATCGTCGACGAGTCTCTTGAGTGATTGGACCTGTCGCTTGATGATCGTCAGTTCCCGATTGGACTCGATTTTGCTGGCTCCCCCGTGCTCCAGTAGCTCGACGGCCGTCTGGATCGGCGCCAGGGGGTTCCGTAGCTCATGCGACAAGACAGCCAGAAACTCTTCCTTGCGGCGGTCGGACCTTCTGAGTTCTTCCTCGATCTGTTTTCGGTCGGTGATATCAACGCAGGAACCGATGTAACCGGAAAAAACGCCATCCGCGGCAAATCGGGGAACTCCGTTGTCCAGAAGCCAGCGGTAATTGCCGTCGTACCGCCTCAGGCGGTACTCCAGGGTGAAAGGCACGCGCACTTTCATCGCCTCGGCGGTGGTCTTGCGGTAATGTTCCAGGTCATCGGGATGGATACCCCGGGTCCAACCATCACCGATCTCTTGCTCGAAGCTCCGTCCCGTGAAGTCGAGCCATTGCTTGTTAAAGTAATTGCAAAGGTTGTCCGTACCAGCGCCCCAGATCAGGACGGGCGTGGCGTCGGCCATGGTGCGAAACCGCTTCTCGCTCTCTCGGAGCGCCTGATCGGCGCGCTTCCGCTCGGTGATGTCTTCGGCGATCCCCGTGAGCCGCACGGTTCGACCGGAGGCGTCTCTGATCGGGAAACCTCTGTCCCAGATCCAGCGAACAGTCCCACCGGGACGGACGATTCGGTATTCGCTTGCCACGGCCTCGCCGCGTTCCAGTCGTTGATGGGCGCGCACCACGCGTTCACGATCGGCGGGGTGGACGACGTCGAGGTACGACATGGGCTGTTTGTACAGAGACTCACACGACCGGCCCCAGAGCGATTCGTAAGCCGGGCTGACGTAGGCAGTCCTGGGGCCTCGAAGATCCTGAATCCAGAAAACATCGTCGATATTTTCGGCCAGTTGGCGAAATCGCTCCTCGCTTTCTCTCTGGGCCTGTTCTGCCTTATGCCGCTCGGTGATGTCCCGGAAGATGATCACGACACCCTTGATCTTGCCGTTTGAGTCTCGGATCGGGGCGGCGGTATGCTCCACGGATCGCGGCGTTCCATTCCTGGCCACGAGGACGGATTCGTCATCGGAGACGACGATCTCTCCATCGCCGACAACCCTGGCAATTGGAAGATCGTCGGTCCTCCGGGAGGATTCCTGGACTGTCCGCATGATCTCACTGAGGGAGTGACCCGCAGCCTCCTCCAAGCTCCATCCGGTGAGGCGTGCGGCGACCGGATTCAAGAAGATCACATTCCCCCCGGGATCGGTCGTGATCACGGCATCGGCAATGCTGGCCAGTGTGATCTCAAGCCATTCTCGCTGCGCCTGCTGCTCCTCGAGTGCCTCACGTAATTCAGAACCGGTGGTCAGAGCATGTTCGCGGGCTGCTCGCAATCTCCCACCAAACACACTGATCACCAACCCGACGATGAAGAAAGCCACTGCAATGTGGGGTTTCGATTCGAAGAAATTCGGGCTATTGCGAGGTATCAGGAACAGGAACACGAATGATAGCCAGGACAAGATCAATGCCAGAAGAGAGGGTCCGTAGCCGCCGTAACCCGCGGCCAGGACAATGGCAACGAAGAACAAGAAAAAGGGATAACGGTCCCCGACAAGGGGATGCAAGGCCAGCCGGATGACGACGGCTAACCCGACCAGGAGCGCGGCGTAACCATAACGCCTTAGCTCGTTCAGCGATAACCGTGGCATGTCATCGCCTTTCGTGCGACGCCCATCGACTTCGATGAGCTACGAATCCATCCACATTTCAGTGAGAAAAGAACATCCACCATTTTAATATCACATTGCTAGTGGGTAAAGAGTCCTGCATTGTCTGATTTGTTAGAATTTTCCTGTTAGGATGGAGAAGGTCGGTAAGTGCATCGGGAGAGGACGCAGTCACTTTTCAAACGAATCGGCTTCAGTTGGGCGGTTGTCAGGTCTTCAACAGGCATGTCACTACCCACGCGAGAGATGGTGCCGTTTTTGATTGATGCCATGCGGAGGTCCTCATGTCGGGCATCCTGTGGATGAGCCGGCAACCAGAGCCGTGTTGTGTTGGGAAGGGAGCAGTCGACGATGAACCGGCGGGCCATCACCCTGCTGGCAGCGGGGCATTTCTTGACGGACCTCTGCCAGGGGACAGTGCCGGCGCTTCTGCCTTTTCTGGTGATCGAACGTCATTTCTCGTACACGGCAGCGGCCAGCCTGGTGTTTGCCATCAGTGCATCATCATCGGTCGTCCAACCGCTCTTTGGACAGATGGCCGATCGCCTGGCTCTGACATGGTTGCTGCCGGCGAGCATCCTGCTGACCGGAGCAGGTCTGGCTCTCGGTGCCCAGGCTTCAATCTTCGCGCTGGTTCTGCTGGCATTCGCTTTGAGTGGACTGGGCGTGGCGGCATTTCACCCGGAAGCCGCCCGCCAGGCATACCTTGCCAGCGGCGACCGACGAGCGACGGGAATGAGCTGGTTCACCGTGGGCGGGGTCGTCGGGTTTGCGCTCGCCCCGATACTCACGACCACTCTCGTGATCGCATGGGGCATCAAGGGCGTTCTGATCTTGCTCTTGCCGACGAGCCTGGTCGCCCTGCTGCTGGCTCAACCGGGAACGGAATCCCCCAGGTCGCCAGCAAGTCGAGGACCAGCTCAATCGGCGAACACCGGACGAGACAACTGGAGAGGTTTTGCAATCCTGAGCGGGGCCACGATCTGCCGCTCGATCGTGTTTTTCGGTCTGAACACCTTCCTCGCTCTCTACTTCATGAGCCGGTGGGGCCAGAGCGCCGCGGCGGGAAATCGCGCGCTGGCGGTGTTCCTCGCGACCAGTATCGCGGGAACGCTGGTGGGCGGAGCTATGGCGGATCGTTTTGGACGCCGGACGGTGCTTCGAGCGGGATTCGCCGGTGCTTTGGTTTTCCTGACGCTCTTCGTAATCACGGCCAACCAGAACCTGGCACTGGCATTACTGGTCCCGCTGGCGCTCTGCATCTTCTTGCCGTCGAGCGTGCAGGTCGTGCTCGGCCAGGAGTACTTGCCCAGCCGGGTTGGCATGGCCTCGGGAGTCACTCTGGGCCTGGCGGTCAGCGTCGGCGGCATGGCCGCCCCGCTCCTGGGCCGCCTGGCCGACTGGTATGGCCTCGGCGTCGTGTTCGTGGTCTTGCTTGCGATCATCCTTCTGGCACTCATTCTCTCACTGGCTCTGCCCTCGACCCTGGGGCGACGGGACGGACGCCTTTCGAGCTTGAGGCCCTCGACTCAAAGCGTTGAAGAAACCGCGCTGGCGACCGAGCGGCTCCTTTGAGAGTCGCGTACGCAATTCCATAATCGATCTCACCCGTTTCAGTGGCTCGCACTCCACCATTCGTGGGCATTGTATCAGTAGTTGCCAAGGCAATCGAACCACGATACCCTATATGTCGAAGGTATGCCGCACGAGCGGTATCCGGAAGTCCACAGGACCATGCTGGCACAGGCATCATGCCTCGCTTCGTTCTTGTAAGTGCGATTTCATAAAAGAGTTACGTGTTTCGGAGAGGTGACCGAGAGGCCGAAGGTGCGGCACTGGAAA
>CAWCPP010000020.1:0-475916 GCA_963797295.1 uncultured Planctomycetaceae bacterium | reverse complement strand
TGTTTGCCGCCGCACCCAGTCAAAACGAACTTCTGGCCGGACTTGTGGCCAGCAAGGACATCGACTGGTCACGCGTCGTCGGCTTCCACATGGACGAATACCTGGGCCTGACGTCGGATCATCCGGCCTCGTTTCGCCGCTACTTGCAGGAGCATCTGTTCCGGCTCGTTGGGCTCGACCAGCGCCGGCTTCGCTTGATTCCCGGAGAGCACTCTGACCGGCCGCTTCAGACTCTGCCTGGCATACGAGGACTTGCTGCTGGCGGAACCGGTGAGCATGGTGTTCGCCGGGAATCGGCGAGAATGGCCACCTCGCCTTCAACGATCCACCGGTCGCCGACTTTCAAGACCCGGTGAAGGTCAAGGTGGTCCGCCTTGACCAGGCCTGCCGGGCTCAGCAATTTCACGATGCCTGTTTCGATCGGATCGAGGATGTACCGACGCACGCCTACACCCTCACTATCCCCGCGTTGCTGGCTGCCCCCCATCTCTCGGTGGTTGTGCTCGGACCGCGGAAGGCGAACGCCGTGCTGACCACCGTGAGGGGACCGATCAACGAGGCTTGCCCGGCCACGGCCCTCCGCCGGCATTCCGGCGCCACGCTCTACCTCGACCGCGAATCCGCCCGGCTGGTGCTCTGATCGAGGTCGCTGACCACCCGCCGAGATGAAGGTAAACTACCAATTGACCTGATGAGGGTTTGGCCCTCCGACCATTCACCCGTGTTTCAATTCGAGGAGCAACACCGTACACTGGGCCACCGTCGCGACTGAGCAGGGTCCGAGAGTTTGCGGCAATCTTCGTGAACGCTACGTCGATTTGAATGCCGCTGACCCGAAGATGCCTTCGACCATGCGGCTCCCACGGGCCCTTCCTCCAGAGCAGCAGCACGAGGCCTGGTCGCTTCTCGACCGCGGCAAGGTGAGCTACGAACGGTCGAGCACCCGGCTTCTTGCCCCCGTGCGATCCGCGGAAGTCATCTGCATCGGCCTGAACTACCGCGATCACGCCGAAGAAGATACCGGCTCGCCCCAATTCCGCCGGAACCAATTCTCTTCAGCAAGTATCCAACCACGCTGATCGGTCACCTCGCCCCGATCGTATTACCCCGCGTCAGTCAGTCCGTCGATTATGAGGCCCAGTTGGTCATCGTGATCGGCCGGGGAGGGAAGCACATCTCCCGGGATAAAGCCCGCGAGCACGTTGGCGGTTACACGATAGGCCACGATGTCTCCCCGCACCGACTGGCAGCTCAACAAGCCGGGCAAGCAGTGGATGGCCGGCAAGACGTTTGACACGTTCGCTCCCACGGGGCCAGAGCTGGTCACGCCCGATGAGGTGCCCGACCCGCACAATCTCGGTGTCCGGCTGCGGCTCGACGGTCAGACCATGCAAGACTCCAGCACCAAGCAACTCATCTTCGGCGTCGATGAACTGATTGCATACCTGTCCCAGATCATGACCCTGGAGCCGGGCGATCTGATCTTCACAGGCACACCGCCCGGCGTCGGCATGGCCCGCAAGCCCCCCCGTCTGGCTCAAAGCGGGCGACGGGGTCGAGGTCGAGATCGACCATCTCGGTGTCTTGCGATGAAACAGCGTGATCGCCGAGAACACGGTGAGTTGAGAGCCGACGCGGAATTCTTCATACTGAATTGAGCGTCGATTGAGAATTACTCGATCAAGGGCCGAATCCATGGGCGAGATCATTAGTAAGCCTGAGCTCGAACACAAGCCCACCTGGGACGTGGCTCAGCTCTTCCCAGCTCAGGGTTCCTGGAGCGAGGCGGAGTACCTGGCTCTCGACACCAATCATCTGATCGAGTTCTCCCAGGGCTTTGTGGAATTCTTGCCGATGCCGACACTCAGCCATCAGCTTATGGTCCTGTTTTTGTTCAAGGCATTAGATGCCTATGTTATTGCGTCAAAGCACGGACGCGTCGTGGTCGCTCCCTACAAGGTCAAACTCTGGGAAGGGAAATTCCGCGAGCCCGACGTCATTTTCGTGACAACGGAGCATCTGTCACGATGGCCGAAGAGTTCTCACTGGGAGCGGATCTGGTGATTGAGATAGTGAGCGACGGCGGTCGCCCGCGCGATCTGGAGATCAAACGGCAGGAGTATGCCCAGGCGGGAATCTCGGAGTACTGGATTGTTGACCCCCAGCTTGAGCAAATCACGGTGCTGGCTCTCGAAGGAGCGGCCTACCGCGTCCATGGTGAATATGCCAGGGGAATGATCGCGACGTCGCACCTGCTTCACGGATTCGAAGTCAACGTGACCGAGGCGCTAAACGCCAAGAACTGAGAGCCGCGGCCGGGCCCGCTACCGCCGCAAACGGTTCGTCAGATTGCGGGCGTCGGCATAATCCGGGGCGATCTTGAGTGCTTGCTCGGCGGCCTTGAGGGCGTCTGTCGGCTGATGCGCGGCGATCAGGGCGAGCGCGAGATAATAATAGCCGTCAGCACGCCCGGGCTGGTTGCGCAGGGCGATCTGAAAATCGGCGATTGCCGGGGACGGATGCAGCAGCATCAGGTCGCCCGGCCACGAAGCAAGCGTACTTCCGCGTTCTCGGGAGCAAGATCGACGGCCTGGTCGAGCCGTGCGAGCGCCTGGTCCGGCCGGTTTCGCGCGAGCTGAATGGCGCCGATGCGGTGGCTGACCTCGGGATGGAGCGGGTTGAACTCGAGTGTCCGGAAGTATGCGGCGATGCTTCATCGGTTCGCCCCATCGCCTCGAGTTGCCCCGCACAGGCGAAATGGGCCTCGGCGTCGTTCGGCTCGATCTCGACGGCCGACTGGAACCGCTTGAGGGCGGACTGGGCGTCTCCCTTGGCGTTCTCGATCGTACCGAGCCCGATCAAGGCACCCACAAAATCCGGATCAAGCTGGAGGGCTTTGCGGAAGCAAGATTCCGCCTCGTTCAGCCGGCCCTGGAGCATCAGGACCTTGCCCAGCCGCTGATGGACTTCGGCGGAACCGGGAATCTGGGCGGCCAGTTGCAGGAGCTCCATCTTCGCCTGTTCCAGGTCGCCCCGGTCAATGGCCGCCTGGGCGCGTTCACTGATCTGCTGCATGTGCCTGACTGCTCGGCGGTCGGTGGGGAATGCGGGTTTCCTCGGCACGCATCTGACCAACTGCATCCGGCAATGGCCGCAAGCAGGCTCAACGACAGGCACTTGATCGCGATCGAGGCCCCGCCCCGCATGGCCAGTCGTCCCCTTCCCTGGGGTGGGCCGATCGTTTCGCCTGGCCCGGGTTCACCCTGCGATCCGTTCCGCCAGACCGGCAAGCGACCAGGCAAATCGGCAACCAGGCGTACCTTACGGCGCGGGTACAACACGGTCAATGCCGGTTACGCCACGTGGCAATCAGCCAAGCCCGCATCGACGCATGGTCCTTTCCGTCCGGATCGATCATCACTTCGCCCCAAGGTCGTACTTCAACTTGAGGTAGAGGGTGAATTGAACAACCGGTTCGAGGACGACGGGATTGATCACACGGTCAAAGCCGTCGGCGGTCAAGGGGTTGTAATAAAATGTCCGACTCTTGCGGAGCGATTGTACTGTCGTCCAGCGCGATCCGGGCCGCCTGCGACAGTGTCGGACTCGCTGGCGGTGTACGAGTCGTACATTTCGGTCGGAAAGTAGATCGACGACCGCTCGGCATAGATCTGAGGTGGCGTCTGAGTCTTGATGCCGAGGAGCCGCTCGTGGCGGCCGGCCTTGATCTTGATGATCGCCGCTGCCTCCTCCGCCAGTCGGTCCTGGATGGGAGCCATATCTGTTACCACATAATCGACTTTGACCAGGTCGTAGACTTTTGCACTGCTCGCAGCGAGAACAAGACGATCGATGAGCGCCTTATCACGGTAGCGCACGGCAACGGTTTTCTTCAGTGCGAAGCCCGCGAACCGCTCACGGGCCACGCTGCCCTCGATCTTGTAGTCATAGACCTTACTCTGCGCGGTGAAGTCAACGAAGATCGCCTCGGGCCCCACGCCATGAGGCTTGAGTGCATCGGTAAAGGCCGTGATGGTGGAGTTCATCTTCTCCTGGCATCCTGCGACGGTTTCGTCCTCCGCGACAATTCCAAAGGTCGCAACGAACTGATCGGCCTTGACGTTCATCAGGACGCTCGCATCGACGAACATCGCCGTGTCCTTTGGTGGCATCTCTTCGCGGGTCAACTGCCGTCTGACTCGTTCGTTCTGCTCGGCCCGCGCCCGCCCGCCAACCTGCCCGTAGCCGACGTTGCCCCCGACCTGGGCGATGGCGGCTCGGGTGGCGAGAGTGAGAATCAGGATACCAATGATCGCAAACCGCATGAGGGCTATCTCCTTGTCGAATCGGATTGGGAGGTCCATGACGATTTCATTCTGAGTGGATCTCATCCAGCAAGCAAACCTTGGGCCCTGAGCGGCCCTCCGAGTGGCACGGCGGTTGCCCACTATTTGGAGAAAAGTTGGATGCCCCATGCCGAAGAAAGTCTTCAGCCTTTTACAGGAGTTTGCCAGATGCCCGATACTCCCGCTCCCGACGCGATTCCGGTCCCCGGTAAACCCGAGACGCCAACTTCACCGCCGCCGGACTTCCCGACCATCCCTCGGCCGCAAGAGCCGATGTCGCCCTATCCGGCACATCCGGAACCCAATCCGGCTCCGCCACCACCAACGAGCCCGGGCACTGATCCGCGTGCGGCAAGCTGCCGAGAGCGGTGATCCCGAACCTTGACTGCCTGAGCAGTACGACACCAGTCATCTATTGCCCTGCTGAATTCTCTGCGATTTGTAACGTCACAGGCCCGAGCAGACCCGACTCCAGCAAAGGAGAATCCGCCTTGAATGGATCCCATGTGCTCCATGTCACTCGCTCGGCTTGAGAGCGGGTCTTGTCGCCAATCATCCGATTCGGCCACAGATTGACTGCTTCCACTTCGAGCGTGTTCTCACCGGGCTGGATTTTCCCGGTGACGTCCACGCGGTACGGAGGAGTCCAGACCGTGCCCAGAACCTGGCTGTTCAGCTTGATCCGTGCCAGCACCGCGACCCTCCCGAGATCGAGGACGAGCCGTTGGTTTGGACCGCTGGGCGAAATGGGTGCCCGAAACGTCTTTGCGTACAAGGCGGTGCCCGAATAATACTTGATGCCTGCCTCGGGCCGTCTCGTCCAATCCTCCAGTTCGGCGAACTCGACGGACGAAGCCGGCCCGCCGGCTTTGGGGTCGAATTGGATCTTCCAGGGACCGCTGAGTGTCGCAATTGTCGAGAATTGCGGTGCGTTGGGTGTCATTGCTGGCGATTCACCGCCGCCCCCCCGAAAAATCACAAACACTGAACCGTTGGGTGCGAGCTCCAGGGGTAGCGTTGTGCGGCCCTCGTGCTGGCGGTAGGTCGTCGCGTGGCGGCTTTCCCCGGTCACCGCATCCCAGAGCTCGGGCGCCTTCCCAGCCACGCGGAACGTACACTCCGATCGAACCGCGGTTGGCTGGCCGTTGGCGACAAAATAGATCTCGGCCTCGCCGTCTCGGCGGTGAGTGAATCGCAAATCGTGCTCGGCCTCGAAGTCGGGCGGGACGGCCGCGCTCTTGAAGATTGCCGCAAGCGCGTCATAGTCGGGATACAGACTCATGCTCGCCAGGGCGTGGCCCGTGATGAGCCGGCCGGAACCGATGCTCCGCTGGACCATGCCCTCGTGATCAGGTGTGTTGCCCCAGAGTGCGTCGGCGAGACGCAAAACCTCGCGATCACAGTACGGGTAGTTGCTGAGGCTCGGCGAGCGTAGGGGTCGACTTCCCACCACGGTCGCGCCGGCCTCCGCGAGCTCCTTGACCTTGCTTAGCAGGCGCGGCGTCATGGTCGGGGTTCTCGGCAGGACGAGCATGCGATAGCTCATCCCATCGGGCAGCATGATCCGTCCGTCACTGACCGAGGCGCGTGTGAGCAAAGCCTCGGGCGTACAGCCGTCGAAGTTGTAGCCGAGCCGGGACGGCGGGTTCCCCTTCGTGGCTGACGCCGGGGCCTGAAAGACCTGCGGCGAGGCTTCCGGCTCCAGGAAAAGGATGTCGGCCACCGGCAACCCACGCTGGAGCAAGAACTGGCAGCGTGTGAGGTACGCGATCCAGGCGTCCGACCTGTCCCACCAGGTCGTCGTCCGCTCGTAATGAATGCCGTACGGGCCCATCGTCATCGCGGGGCGGCGATCGTCCCAGGGCTGGTGGGCATAGCGGTGGAAGACCAGGCGGTTGATTCCTTCGCAAAAAGCCCAGTCGCCGAGCGCCTTGAGCGAGCCCGGGTGTGCCTTCCAGCGCTCGCCGTCACCGGATGTGAAGGCCTCGGCCTGGATGATCCGCTTGCCCTGGATGTGGGCGATTGAGGTTGCCTCGGTGCAGGCGAACCACGACTCGAATGTGTCGGTCCAGAACTCGCCCATCGGCACATCGGCCCGAGAACCGTAGGTCATGTCGTCGCACGGCGTCCCATCGTAGGGCTCGATCGAAAGGCCGAGCCCGTGCGCATGGGCAAGCTCCGCGAGATGACCGGCGTGGTTCTCGACGATCAGCTCGAGGACGGTCTGCCGAAGATCCCACAGAAACCGCTCGGAGAGTTCCTCGCTTGTCACAACCTGCCCGGTCATCACCGGCAAATAGCGCCTGAGATCATAGCCCCGGCGGTTGCGGAATTCGTCCGGAAACCGTCCGGTCCAGTTCTGCGGGCCCATCTCCCAGCTATCAATATGTAAGGAGACGAGCGACTTTCCGGCGAGTGGGTGAATGTCGGCGAGCAGCTTGCCGAGGAAGTCGTGAAAGTGAGCGTCGAGCGCGGTCTTATCGAGCTTGTCGCACTCCAGCCCCAATCCCGGCAGTGGAGCAGGGTGGGTGGTCGCGCCTGTGCTTGTGTGGCCGAAACGGACGATGGTCCAGCGACCGGCAGGGACATCCCACGAGATCCGCCCACCCGGTTTGAGCCGGTCGGTCAGATCGACGACCTTGTCGAGTGCGATCACCTGGTCGGTGGGCAAGGTCGGACGATTCGAGGGTGCCGGTATCATTGATGCGACTCCACGTTCCGACGTGAAGTGGCCGCGATGCGCGAGGGTCTTCTCGGCAATGTCGGGGATGCGATATGACCCGACCGGCGTGGGGAACGCCAGCACGGCCACGTCGCGGTAGTAACCAGCGACCTCGGACGGTTGCGACAGCGTGCCCTCTAGCCTTTTCGGCCCCTCTACGGCCAACTCGGTCCAGACGAGCTTTTGCATCGATTGCTCGGGCTTCACCCAGGGACCTCCGCTACCAGTCCAGCCCGGGCTGGCGGGCATGGTGATCGTGAGGCCGAGCCGGGCTGCTTCCTTGTTGGCGTGCTGAAACAGCTCCCGCCACGCGGGGCTCATGAACGGGACCGGGCCCCTGGGTATTCCCAGGTCCACTTCCATGAAGAGCACGCCTCCGAGCCCCACGCGTTTCATTGCCTCCAGGTCGGCCGTGATCCCCTCGCGGCGGAAGTTGCCGTCCATGACGAACCAGTAGACCCACGGCTTTGCCGCTGCCGGCGGATCGTGCCAGCCGCGATCAAGCTCGTCGGCCCGCGCGGGAACGAGCGTGGCCAGCACGAGCATTGCACGGAACACAATAAATGTAGAAGTGATAACGTATTGTCTCATCGCGGTTGCCCCGGAATGGCCCGGGCCACGACTTCGTGGCCGGAGATCATCTCCTCCAAGGCTAACGGGTGCGCGAGGTGTGATCCAGCACGCGCTCACCGGCCTTGGCAGAGTCTGGCATGGGGCCTTCCTGGCTGATACGCTGAAGATGAACAATCTGACCTGCCAAACCCGCCGCGCCGGCCCCGCGACCGAGACTTTCAGGCTTTTTCCCTGACTGGCAAGAGCCTGCCTCCCAGCTCCAGAGGAGACAACATGAAAACCGCAGCCATCCAAGTTGCGTGCCTGCTCGCGCTGAGCACCGCGGCTCATGCGATTGAGTTTCACGTCGCCAGACGCGGTGATGATACAAACTCCGGGACGCAAGGATCACCGTTCCGCACGATCCAGCACGCGGCCGACCTGGCGCAGCCCGGCGATGTCATCACCGTGCACGAAGGGATCTACCGCGAGCGGATCAACCCGCCGCGCGGCGGCGAGTCCGACGCCAGGCGCATCGTCTACCAGGCCGCTCCGGGGGAGAAAGTCGAGATTCGCGGCTCGGAAGTCGTCAAGAACTGGGTGCGGGTGCAAGGCGATGTCTGGAAGGCATCGCTTCCCAAGACCTTCTTCGGCCACTTCAATCCTTACAGCGATCTCATCCACGGCGACTGGTTCGAACCCAAAGGACGGCCGCATCACACCGGCGCTGTGTACCTCAACAGCGACTGGCTGGCCGAGGCGGCCCGTAAGGATGAGGTTTTCAAGCCGGTTCCCAAAACTTCGCTCTGGTTTGCCGAAGTGGACAAGAACGACACGACCATCTGGGCGCAGTTCCCGGGCGTCGATCCGAATGAACAGATGGTGGAAATCAACGTTCGCCGGACGGTGTTTTATCCCGATCAGCCGGGCAGGAATTACATCACTGTGCGCGGCTTTGCGCTACGGCACGCCGCCACGCCGTGGGCTCCGCCGACCGCCGAACAGGTGGGACTGGTCGGCACGCACTGGAGCAAGGACTGGATCATCGAGAACAACACCATCAGCCATTCGACGTGCTCGGGCATCGCGCTGGGGAAGTATGGAGATGAGTGGGATAACACGTCGGCCAATAGCGCGGAGGGCTATGTCAAGACAATCGAACGCGCCCTCAAGACCGGCTGGAACAAGGACACGATCGGCCACCACATCGTTCGCAACAACACCATCTCGCACTGCGAGCAGGCCGGCATTGTCGGTAGCCTGGGAGCCGTGTTCAGCGTGGTGAGCGGGAATACCATTCACGACATCCACGTCCGGCGGCTGTTCACGGGTGCCGAGATGGCGGGCATCAAGTTCCATGCCGCGGTCGACGTGCAAATTGTGCACAATCATATTTACAAGACAGTTCGAGGAATCTGGCTCGACTGGATGGCGCAGGGCACACGGGTCTCGGGGAATCTCCTGCACGACAACGTCGAGGCCGAAGACCTGTTCGTTGAGGTCGATCATGGCCCGTTCCTGGTGGACAACAACATCTTCCTTTCACCCGTGTCGCTGACGAGCGATTCGCGGGGCGGCGCTTACGTTCATAACTTGTTCACCGGATCCCTGCGGATCATTCCTTACGACGCCCGCCAGACGCCGTTCCTCAAGGCTCACTCCACGGCGGTCGCCGGGCTGCACGATAACCCATTCGGCGACGACCGCTACTACAACAACCTGTTCGTGGGCCCCGGCGATCTGAGCGTGTATGACCTGGCACGATTGCCCGTCGCGATGGAGGGCAACGTCTTTCTCAAGGGCGCCCGGCCCTCCAGGCAGGAAGCCAGCCCGCTTGTGCGGCCGGAGTTCGATCCCGCGATCAAGCTGGTGAAGTCAGAGGCCGGGCTCAACCTCGAATTGAAGACCGATTCGGCCTGGGTCGCCGAACAGACCCGCACCCTGGTGACGACCGAGAGGCTTGGTAAGGCGAGCGTTCCGAACCTGCCCTGGGAGCAGCCCGATGGCTCACCCCTACGCTTGAATGCCGATTACTTCGGCGAGCCCAGGAACGAGACCAATCCGCTCCCCGGTCCGTTCGAGAAGCCCGGAGGCGGCAAGTTCGTTTTGAGGGTGTGGTAAGCAGTCGACCGGTCCGCGGCGGGTTAATGACCGTCGTATCGCGCCAGCATGGCCTGAGGTTTTTCGATCGTCGCTCGCTGGGGTGGCGTCAACGAGCAGGTCAGAGCGTTGCGGCGTGCCTTGATTGACTCCGCGGGGCGGCCCTGGTGTAGCAACGTGAGGCAGAGCCCGAGCCAGCTCGAGCCCAGTGATTGATGCTCGGCCAGAGATTGTCGATAGCCGAGCTCCGCGTCGTCCAGAGCGAAGTCCACGAGGCTAAGTGGTCCATTTCAGGAATAACTCCAGGGTTAACTGGATTGTGTTTCTTGTCAGCCTATGGGGCGTCGTATGGACACGACCAGCGTATTCAACATGGATGTGCCACATGCCTGGACCTTCACCGGTCAATTGCGAGACAATAGAATGGTGCGAACCGCCCGACAATCGCCAACCATCCCGGCACGTCACGGGCGGGAAGCCCAAGGGTGCCGATCGCGGCCACAGCGATGCAGCCCAGGAACATGGTTGTCCAGAACCGGGCAGGACGCATCGTTTCGGGTCGTGAACAATTCCAGACCGCGGGGACCAGGAACGACCGAGGCAAGATCAGCAAAAGGAAGGTCAGCGCCCAGTGATAGAGATTGGCCGCGGCAACGGTCAATCCTTAGCCGCTGGACCATGTTCGCAACGCTCATGAAATCGCCCACGTACGTCTTGTACGGATTCGATGGGGCAGGCACCCAGCATCCGCCCACGGCAACGGACCAATCTCGAGCGCGGGCTGAGAACGCCACCAGCCCGGCCGCCGCGCACACTATCGCAGCCAGGCTGACGATGCCCGGCACTCCCGCCAAGCGATGTGCCAGCGCCACGGCGACCTGGAACCCCCAGTGCAGGTCGATCCAGGCGGGATGAATTCCTTGGTTCTCTCGGGCCTCGCTTCCTGGTCAGCAAGGCAGGCATGATCAAGAAATGCCGGACAAGCAACCAATTGCTTCTGGATATTTTCTACCTTGATTGCCAAGTGTACGTTGCAAATTACGACAGGACATTGATTTTAGTGAATTCCTTTGGTGTTTAGGTCGCTCGTTCCTGGAGCCGACGAGCCCAGAGCTCGGCCAAATTCAAGTCAGATTTTCGGCTTTAAGGTGTAACATTCACGCGGCGATGTTGTCCTTTCCTATGGGAGGGACACGGTGCGAGTCCACGTCATGGAACCCGTGGGAACGCACCTGCCCTTCTCGGCCTCTGATCCGGCACTTGTCGACGACGATCTCAACCCAGTTCATTGACCAGAACTCCCGAAACCATTCAGTCTTTTCGCACTGCGGTTCTTTGTCCCGGGGAATGGGTGGGATTGTCCCAAACCCCTCGTTTCTTGAGTTGACGAAATGACAGGCCGGCGCGACATACCAACCCGAAGCGTCAGCGAGGGGTTACGCCTTTCCCCACATGGATTTGTGTCGACCCTCGCTGACGCTTCGGGCTAGTATGAACGGCCCGCCAAGTGTCAAGCGAGACAAGTCCACGTTGACCCCACTTCGGGACGATGCCGAATGGGTTTGTCCTGAGCTCGGTGCGCCTCCTACGGTGAGAGCGCGAAGGTTATCGTGGAACCTGCGAGAGCCATTGTCTTTGAACAATTTTCGCGGCGATGCCATCAATCCGGTCAAATCTGACTTAGAGGAATTGAGCTCCGGCTTTCCATGAGAGTTTGGATGATTGCTTGATGTCATCGAGAACGTCGTTCTGGGGGTTCGTTTCTGGGATGTGACTACCGGCCTTGAGTGCGGCCGGCTACCGTGCCAGATGAAATCGATCGGGTGCTTGAACCTCTTCAGCGACGGTGCCAGTATTGCTTCAGGAGGATACGACGCGACCATGCGGGTCTGGAACATCGCGATGGCAGAACGGACCAAGTCGCAAGGCCGGGGCCTATGGTCGAGAAACGTGTTCTTGAATGGGTTTGCTTTTAAGAAGGTTTGATATTTAATGTGGACTACACGACTCTAAATGGTTAGGCTGCCAGATTTGGGCAGATACTTTGTGATCATAACTTACCGAATTGCGGAGATGCCTTTCAGGCACCGAAACGCTTGCAATGTCCCCTGACGATATCCCCGAAGTACTCTTAGAACGGACCCGCGCTGGCGACGAGGTGGCGCTCGGACAGCTCCTGGAAATCTACCGCAACTACCTGAGGCTGTTGGCCCGCGCCTTGATCGGTCAGGCACTGCGGGTTCGACTGGATGCCTCGGACCTGGTGCAGGAGACGTTTCTCAGGGCTCATCGCGATTTCGGGCAGTTCGCGGGAACGACTGAGCCGGAGCTGACAGCCTGGCTGCGAAAAATTCTGGTGCGCACTCTCGCCAATCAGGCAAAGCATCATCGCCGACAGACCCGCGACTACCAACGTCAGGAATCGCTCGAGGCCATGCTCGACCGCTCGAGTGTGGCGATTCACCGCGCCCTGACGGCGCCGGGCCAGTCTTCCAGTGCCGACATGGTTCGTCGCGAAGAGGCAGTTCGGCTGGCGGACGCCCTGGAAAAGCTATCCCCCGACTACCGGGAAGTTTTCATCCTGCGGAATGTGGAGCATATTCCGTTCGACGAGATCGCGGTTCGGATGAGTCGTTCGGCGGGCGCGGCGCGAGTGCTGTGGAAGCGCGCGATGGACCGACTGAGTCTTCTGTTGCGAGACAGGAAATGAACGGCGATCCAGCTCAGGTCGAAAACGGCGAATTTTCCTCATCACGCGACGACTCCGAGATCGCACGGATTCTCGATGACTATTTAGCCGAACTCGAGGCGGGTCGGGCCGCCAACCCGGCGCGGCTGCTCGCGGAGCACCCGGACCTTGTCGACCAGCTCCGCTCTTGCCTGGAGGTCATGAGCCTTGTGGGACGTGTGACTGACCCGCTACGCGGCGACTCTGTGCAGGTGAACACAGGATTCGGCCGCCAGCTTGGCGATTACAGGATCGTCCGCCAGATTGGCCGTGGCGGGATGGGAATCGTCTACGAGGCGGAGCAGATCTCTCTGATGCGTACGGTTGCGCTCAAGGTCTTACCGCTGGCCGGCGCGCTTGATCCCAAGCAATTGCGTCGCTTTCGTCTCGAGGCTCAGGCCGCGGCGCAGTTGCACCACACTCATATCATCCCGGTTTATGCGGTGGGGTGCGAGCGGGGCGTCCACTATTACGCCATGCAGTTCATCGACGGGAAGTCGCTTGCCGAGTTGATCCGCGAGCAGCGCCGGCTCGAAGGTCGGGAGTCAGGCGATTCTTACCTGGCCTCAACCCTGGCTGTTGGGGAGACCCTGGCCACGATGCTGGCAAACGGACCTGCCGGACTGGACGAGGCGCTGGTTGCTGTGGACCCGGGTACCCTATCGCGCGAGGCCGCCTCGCCGCCTGCGCATCCAGCTTCGAGCTCGGGTTCCTCCACCCGCACCCGCGTCTATTTCGGTACCGTGGCCAGACTGGGCATCCAGGCGGCCCAGGCGCTGGATCATGCTCACCAGGAGGGAATTCTCCATCGCGACGTCAAACCGGCCAACCTGATGGTCGATGTCAAGGGACATCTGTGGGTTACGGATTTTGGTCTGGCACGGCTCCAGAATGATGCGGGACTGACCTTAAGCGGCGACCTGATCGGCACCATTCGCTATATGAGCCCGGAGCAAGCGGTTGGCCGAGGGTCGGTCGTTGACCTCAGATCCGACATTTATTCGCTGGGTGTGACCCTCTACGAACTTGTGGCGCTGGAACCAGCCTTCAGCGGACGCGACCGGCGCGAATTGCTCAGGCGGATCATCGACGAAGAGCCAAAACCCCTTCGCGCTCACTGTCCGACGGTGCCCTGGGATCTGGAGACGATCATCAGGAAGGCGACGGCGAAGGACCTCTCCGAACGGTATGCAACTGCTGGAGAGCTTGCCGAAGACCTGCAACGGTTCCTGGACTTCAAGCCCATCAAGGCGCAGCGGCCGACCTTGATCGATCAGGCATCCAAGTGGGCCCGTCGGCATACGGCAATCCTGGTGGCGGCCGCGGTCTTGCTTGGCATGAGTACCGCTGCACTGGCGATCGGTGCGGGCCTCCTCATGGCCGAACATCGCGAGGTGCGTAGGCAACGCGACTTCGCCCGCCGGGTTGTTGACGACATGTACAGCAAGGTCGCCGTGAAGTGGTTGACGAACCAGCCGGGGATGTTGCTCGTTCAGCGCGAGTTTCTGAGCAAAGCGTTGAACTACTACGAAGAGCTTGCCCGGGAGCAGTCTCACGACCCGGCTGTTCGCCATGAAGTCGCCCGGGCACTGCAGCGCGTGGGCGATATCCAGAGGAAACTCGGCCAGCTACAGCCGGCCCAGGAAAGCTATGAGCGGCTCATCATGATCCTGGAGTCACTGGTCAAGGAGTTTCCCGAGAATCTCGACTACGCCGTCGATCTCTCCTGTGCCTACACGACGCGGGGCTTCATGCTGGAGCGGAGAAGCTTGCAGGAGAGCCTTGCGTCCCATCGACACGCCGTCGAGATCGCGAGGTCGGTTTGTACTGCGCGCCCGGCGAGCTCACCGCGCGAGTTGCCCTCGGGCGGGCGAATTACAATCTGGGGAATCCACTCTTGTATTTGGGAAGATTTCGCGAAGCCAGAACGTACTTTCAAAGCGGACGCGACACCGCCCTCGAGGTCTTGCAAGAAAACCCTTTGACCCCTCAAGCCTCTTTGCTGCTTGCCGTTTGCCAGGCAGGCCTGGGTCATGCCCAGAGCGGGTCGGGAAACTTTCGTAAGGCGTATGAAGAGACCAAGCTCTCAATCGAGTACCACGACCGATGTCGTCAGATCTCGAACGCGGAAGGGTCGGATACCGACTGGGCTTCCTTTGATCATGGCTATGCCCAGACATGTGCTCATCTTGCTGAGCTCTGCTATCGACTCCGCCGTGACCAGGAATGCGAGGAGCTGACAAATCGCATCTTGAAGATCGCGGAAAGGCTGGCGAGAGAGTTTCCCGAGGTCCCGGATTTCAAGGAAGAACTGGTCTCGGCTCCCCTGATGATGGGACGTCTGCTCGCAAGATCCGGCCAGCCTGACGAGGCTGAACGATGGATGCGGAAGAGTCTTGCCACCATCGACGAGCAGTTGAAACGAGGCGATCACGTCGAGAAGTTCGACATCGAGCGGGCCTCGATCCTTGAAGCTCTGGGTGAGCTTTTCTTCGAGCAAGGCAGCAGTGAAAAAGCGCGAGACAACTATCAAACCGCTTGCGACATCTGGCGGGCCCGCTTCGAATCGATCGTGGGCGAGCCGAACGATATGCTGCATCTCTCCTGGCTTCTGGGGACCTGTCCCGATGTCGAACTCCGCCGCCCCGAAGAAGCGTTGAGATGGGCGCGCCGGGCGGCCGAGTTCTCGGACGATCCGCCCTACTTGAGCACGCTCGGCCTTTCCCTCTATCGGGCCGGTGACTGGTCCGGAGCAGTCACGGCACTCGATCGCGCAACCGCGGAGCGGGACGAGCCCAGCCCCAGGGATCGACTTTTTCTGGCCATGGCTCATGCCCGGCTCGGGCATGGCGCCGAGGCTCGACACTGGTTGGATCGAGCCGACGAAGTGATCAGGAACTCGGGACCGCCTTACGGAGAAGTCCGCAGGATTCGCGCGGAGGCAGGCCTGGTGCTCGCGCAAACTAACTTCAAGGCCACGTCCGACCGCGGCGAGAATTGACCGCTGCACAAACCCCGTTTTCCCACCACGCAACAGTTTATGAATTGACAGTATCAAAGTCGCAAGCGGGCATGTGCTGAAAAATGCCTGTCCCCAGGGGACATGATCGCCCAGAGCCCGATTTGAGCCGGTCTAGAAAATCTTTAAATTTATCAGCAAGAGGCTTTGCGTTCACGATGCCAGAATCCCCAAGGTGGCGAAAGAAGCCATTCACGAAGCGACCTGGATTGCATGGCTGACACAGTGTAGTTGTTGTCCACTCGAATCACGCAGGCCATGTCGATCTTGTCGGATTTACCGGATTCGGTTGAAGTGAGGCCCTTAACCTGTCGATGACAGACTGTGGATCATCTCTTCTCTCCGGCTGTGGCGCCTATCTACGCGTCCGGTTCGGATGGATCGGCAGGTTATTGGACGGACTGGCCGATCTGGCATGGATGCCGGGCCGGCGCAACCGGGGCGACCCGCTTCAAGCGGAAAGGTATTTGAGGGCGCATGCGCAACGGACGGCGCGAGGTCCTGCTGGCGGTGGCTGTGTTCCTTGCGGGGACCATGGTCCGGGCCGCGCGCAATGACAAAGGGAAACCGGTCGCGGGATCCAACGAGATCGTCGGCATCGCTGTTGAGCTAAGCTGGACAGCGCCAGATGTCGCGGCGCGGCCGGCGCTCGGTGCCCGAGCCAAGGCCGCACCCGCAGCGGAGGTCAGCCTGGGAGCGACCGAGGGTGTAGTCACCGAGGTAGTTCCTTGGCCACCCGAGTCGCTGGCACAGGAGATGATCCGGCCAAGCCTCGGTACCGACGGCTACTGGCAGCTTGGATCCAGCAGCGCGGGTCGCGTTCGTGCCCGGCTCGAGGTGACTCCCTGCGCGGATCTGCTGGTGCGTCGCGGTGAGAACCAGGTGCGAATCCCGATTCTCGCGATCCTGGAACGGGCGCAGCACACGCCGGCCCAGTCTCCACTGACCGTCAACGTCGAGCGATTGCCGTGGGATGCGCTCATGGTAGACCTGGGTCAAGGTGCCGAAGACGGAATGGTGCCGCCCTCGGTGGCCGTGCCGGTCGTCCTCAAATACAACATCGTCGTGCCCGAATCGCCCGAGGTGATGGTCCGGACCACGGCGGTGCTCAGAGAGCTTGGGGGTGACGAGGCCCTCTGGCAATATGATGAACACGAGCAAGTTCCTGCCAACCAGCTTGATCCGCCTCCACGGATCTTGACGGTGCCCGCTCCCGCGGTTGAAGGCAGTTATGTTCTCGAGATTCACGCGACCTGGGAGCCTGCCGGGGGTCGCGACGCCAGTAGCACGAGGCTGGGTAGGCTGATTCGCCGACGCAAGAGCTCGCCCCTCGTGAGTTCGGCAACCAGGCGAGTGGTACTGGCCGTGGTCGCACCCAATGGGTCTGATCGGCCACGGCCTCCGTTCGTCGCGGCGGAAACCCCGGTACGCGAGACCGAGGTCGATTCGCTTGATTTGACGCGCATCCGGGGATCGCGCATTTCCGCGTTTGGCCGGTTCAGAGTGGCAAGACCGGGTGGAACCGTCTGGAACTTGCCCGCCGAAGCGATTCTCGATGCGGGGCGTCGCGACCGCGAGCGGGACCGCCTGAGGAACCTGATCGGGCGCACGCCGGCCGAAATCTCGACTCTCGGTCCAGCCGACGATTCCGGACTTGCCTGGTCGGTCGTCGCCCTGCGTGTCAGCCATCCCAATCAGCCCCATCGGCTGACGGTGACTGTCACTGGCGGCGATCCGTCGGCGCTGGGGGTGGCCGTGATTGATCCCGGCGGAGCAGGCAAAGGCCCCAGGACCCTGCTGGATGCGTGCGTCTCGGGCCCGCCGATTCTCAAGGACGGGCCGCCGGCTTCGTTCTCTTGGCTGGTCTGGCCGGATTCTCCGGAACCGCAGCTCGTGTTCTTGAATCGGAACTCCTCCAGTCAGGTCCGCCTTGGGACCGCGAAGCTTGTCGAGCTGGATAAGGTGCCCGCGGCGCCTGCGGTTCATCTGCCCAAGACGCCCGCCATAAGGACGATGGGCCTCTACCTGACCGGATCCCACCCGCTCGATCGGTTTGGCGGCGGCGGTGAAGCTGGGCCTGACCGATAACTTCGTCGTCGCGCGCAATCTCGCAAGTTATGTATCCCTTTGCAGTGCCTCGCTGGTGGTCTTGCCTGAGCGGCTCTCCGAGCGGCCTGCTCGCCGGGCCCTCAAGTGCCAGGCCGAAGAGAACGCGACAGGCCCTGACCAGCTCGACGTGGTGCTCCGCCTGCTGCGCAGGCAAGGTCAGACCGCGTGGCTCGAGCTGAACCTGGAAGGCCAGGGGGGTCTGCCCGGTCTGCCTCCACCTGACTCGGTTGACGCGCTCCGGCAAGGATTGGTTCGAGTTGACCGGCAGGGGCAAGCCGAAGGGCCGTCTTATCATCCCTTGCATCCAGCCGTCCGTCAGGCGCTCAGACGCCGAGTGGAGCAGGCGCTTGCTCCAAGTCACGCAGGCTCCGTGTTTTCCGGGATCTTGCTGCAGCTTGGGCCCGGCCCGACGCTGTTAGGAAACCCGGATACCGGTCTGGATGACGACACCTTCGCGCGGTTCGTCCATGAGACTTTTGGTCCGGAGACCGCGGGCGAGATCCCGGGCCTGGGCACGGCCGATCCGAATCGTTTCGCCACCCGCTCAAAATACCTATCCGGCGTCGGACGGATGCCGTGGCTGATGTGGCGTTCGCGTGCCATCGCGTCGCTTTACACCGAGCTTGACCAGGCGGTGCGGGCCGCGTCGCCCGGGGCAGTCCTGGCGCTTTCGACACCGGTTCTGCACGGAGGAGCCGCGGGCACGGAGGCGCGCCGCGTTGACCTCGCCGGGCTGGCCCCAAGCCAGGCCTGGCGAAGCGTGGGGCTGGATCTCCAGGCCTGGCCAACCAGTCCCGACGCCCCGATCGTTCTCCGCGGAGTCGAGCTTTCCGCAGATCCGCTGGCTCACGACCTGGCTACCAGCCCCGACCTGGATGCAAGGATTGCTAGCCGTCCTCAGCGCGGCATGCTCTTGACGGTTGATCCCGAGCCGCTGGATCCTGCGACGGGAGCCTGGTCGCGAGCACTGGCAGGTGAGGCAGGCACCCCGGATCACGGACCCGATCGACTTGCGGATGCAAGCAAGCGGGATCTGACCGACTCCAGACGCGGAGCCGCTGACCAGGCAGGCGGCCTGGCTTTATCGGCAGTCCCCCTGGGTGATGGACTCACGGTGGACGAGCCTCTCGGTCACACCCTGGCGGCGCTTGATGCCCAGTGGGTGATCCTGGCGGTGCCGGCGATTGCCGGACACGAGGAGCGTTTGCAAAAGTTCGCTTCGGTCCTTCGCGCATTGCCGGCCTGGCCGGCACAACCCACGGCTGTCAACGGAGAGCATAAAGACTACGGCATCGCCGTCCGGACGCTGGGTGATCCGACGCAAACCTTCCTCGAGATCGCCAACGACTCGCCTTACCCGATCCGGCTGGCTGGCTTGCTGGATGCGCCGGCGCCGGCAACCGTCGAGGATCTCGGACGCAACCTCCGGCTCGTTCCGCAGACCGTCACGGCGGGACGCCAGCTCGTGATCGACCTGCTTCCCCACGGCGTCTCGGCGATCCGGGTCGGGGCCGCCAAAGCGCAGCTCTCGGAGATCACTCCCTATCCGTCGGACGCCGTCTTGACCGGCATGGAAGCGCAGTATCGCGAACTGTCCAACCAGCTCGCCCGGCTCAATCGGGGCTCGGGCAACAGTGCCGGCGAACCGCCCAACCCAGGTTTTGAACCCGAGCCGCCGGCGTCGGTTCAGCCGGCTCACAACACTCCGGGAGAGGCCGCATCGCCGGCCCTGGCGGCGAAGTCGCCCGGTAGCTGGAAGCTGGACGGCGGCAAAGATTGCTCGCTGGCAATCGACTCTTCCAATCCCCATTCAGGCCAGAGCAGCCTGAGAATCGCCGCTCCGGTCGTGCCCGTTTCCGTCACCAGCGGGAATTTCGTGCCGAACAGTTCGTCAAGCGTGATGATCCAGGCATACTTCAGGGCCGAGCCGCCGGACAGCCAGGTGCGGCTCTGGATTCAGGGCGAGGTCGGTGGTCTGCCCTGTCTTCGTCGCTCCGAGTTCAAGGTTGCCTCCGGCTGGGAGCTCCGAGCCGTGCGCGCCGTCGATCTGCCGGCGGGCGGGCTTGACTCGGCGCGGCTCCGGTTCGAGATGTTAACCCCGGGAACGCTCTGGATCGATGATGTGCACGTCGTGGGCGACGTGGCTCCCAAGGCGGTGCGGCTGAACGCGCAGCGCACGCTTCTGGCCGCGCTTCAAGCCTATCGCACTCAACGTTATGGGGAGTTTGCCCGCCTGGCCGGCTCGCACTGGGCGCGTCATCCCGGCATCCTGGCCGCCAGCCGGCAAAACCGATCCGGCGAGCTTTCCGAAACGTCGGGTTCGTCGCGGACCGGGCCAGCCGCGGCTTCTGCCCTTTCGCCTGATCGCAGGGTTAGGTAAGATCGGCTCGCCGGGTCAGGAAGATCGCGTTCTCGCCCGCCGCACGGATCAACACGGCTCAAGCCGAATCGCTCGTGGCCCCGCTCAGCATGGCCCCGGGCCGATGAAACCAGGGTAGGAGAGGAGGGTTCGGTGTTCGTCGCTTGCAGCACACTCTGCTTTGCGAGGGAGCCGCTGGATCAGGCCCTTCGCCTGATTGCCGAACTGGAGTTTGACAAGTTTGAGCTGGCGATTGTCGAGGAGGGCCAGCACCTTCGGCCATCGCAGGTGGGTGACGACATCGACGCCGCCCTGCAACTCGTTCGCCGCGGGCCGAGCCTGACCCCTTCGTCGATCCATCTCGATTTCGGTCCGGTCGACTGGAACGACCCGGCCATGCGCCGTCGGTTCGATGCGCACTGCCGGTTCGCCAAGGCACTCAGCGTCGCCGTGCTGACCATGCCGTCCTTACCCCTGGGCACACCGGTGGAACAGGAAGTCAAGCGGCTGTCGTCGCTGGTGGATACCGCCATGCGGGACGGGCTGGTTCCGACACTCTTGACCGACTCCGGAACGCTCGCGGGCGATCCCGCGATCGCAATGGAGCTGTGCAAGGCCGTCCCTGGTCTGGCTCTCACGCTCGACCCCAGCCATGGACTTCAAGGACCGCACAAAGAGCCCGAGTTCGACCCACTCTATCCCTATGTGCAGAACGTTCATCTGCGAGATACCGGCATGAAACCCGGCGAATTCCAGGTGCGTGTTGGCCAGGGTATGATCGAGTACGCCCGGATCGTCTCGCAGCTTCAGCGTTATGGCTACAATCGTGCGCTCACCGTTGCCATCATCGACCGGCCCGATAACCCGTTCGAACGCGAGGTTGAGGTCCGCAAGCTCCGGCTTCTCCTGGAAACACTGCTCTGATCCAAACGCGCCGAGCGGAAGTTATCGACACTCCGATGCGGGAACTGACCTGGGAAAACACCGCGGACTATCTTCGAGAAACGGACCGAGTGCCCACGGGTCAGGCGATCCGGGTGCGCGAACTCAGCGGCGGAGTCTCGAACGTCGTGCTCCGGGTCGACGTGGACCAACGTCCCCCGATTTGTGATCAAGCAATGCCGCGAACGATTACGCGTGGCCATGGACTGGCGAGCCCGGCTCGACCGGATCTGGGCCGAGCGTGCCGCGCTCGATGTCCTGGGCAACTTGCTTCCGCCCGGCACGGTTCCCCAGGTGTACTTCGAAGATCGTCCCAATTACCTGTTCGCCATGACATGCGCCCCGACGATTCCGAGACCTGGAAGACCTACCTCATGAGCGGCCAGGTCCACCCGGAGATCGCCGGCCGACTGGGGACGATCCTGGGGACGATTCACGCCGCTGCCGCCGATCATCCGCAGATGCGCGGCACGCTGGCAGACACGTCACTTTTCGACGAGTTGCGGATTGACCCGTACTACCGCACGGCCGCCCGCGCTCACCCGGACATCGCACCGCGGATCGAGGCAATCATCGCCGCGATGGACCGGCCGCCACAAGAGCGCACACTGGTTCTGGGCGACTTCAGTCCCAAGAATATCCTGGTTCACAGCGGTGGTCTGATCCTCCTCGACTTCGAAATGCGCGCATCATGGCGACGCGACGTTCGACCTGGGCTTCTTCCTGAGCCACTTGATGCTCAAAACAATCCACAAGGGAAACGGCACCCCGGACGTCGAGCGGCAATACATGGACTTGACCGGGTGCTTCTGGGACGCTTATCTGAAGCGAATTGCCACGGGCCCGTGGCAACCGGAAAGCCTGGTTTCGCGTGCGATCGACCATGCTGCGGCGTGCCTGCTGGCCCGCGTTGATGGCAAGAGCCCCGTCGAGTATCTCGATCGGGCTACGCAAACGGTGGCCCGGCGGCTTGCCCTCGAGGCGCTCAGGGCACGACCGCAAACCTGGGCCGAGATGCTGAGTCTGCTGGATCGGCAGCTCCACCAGGAACGATGAGCAACCACAATCGGGAAAGCAGGTGAGGATCATGATCACCCTCAAAGAGCTGAGGGCCCGACAGGTGCTCGACTCGCGCGGGCGGCCGACCGTCGAGGTCGATGCCATCGCCTCGACAGGCGCACTTGGCCGAGCGATCGTTCCTTCCGGAGCCAGTACGGGCCGCCACGAGGCCCATGAGCTGCGCGACGCCGGAAGCCCGCGCTACGGTGGCCTTGGCGTGCTCAAGGCCGTGGCCAACGTGACTTCGGTCATCGCGCCGGAGGTGATCGGCAGCGTGCTCGACGATCAGCGGTCGCTCGATGCCAAGCTGCTTGCGCTTGACGGCACGCCCAACAAGGACCGCCTGGGCGCCAATGCACTGCTCGGCGTCTCGCTGGCCGTCGCGCACGCCGCGGCCGCCGCGCGGGGCGAAGAGCTCTTTGTCCACCTCAACCGGCTCTGGCGGGAACGGCTCGAGCCCGGCGAAAGCGAGCGGATCGCTTCGTCCCCGACTCTGCCCCTGCCCATGGTCAACATGATCTCGGGAGGCTTGCACGCCGGCCGCAATCTCGACATCCAGGACGTGTTGATCATCCCGGTCGGTGCGCAGAGCTACAGCCAGGCTCTGGAGATGAGCGTGGCCATGTACCGCGCGGTCGGCGGGGTGCTGGCCGAGCGCGGACTGGAATCGGCACTCGTGGGTGACGAGGGGGGCTACGGCCCCAAGCTGCGCGACAACGAGCACGCGCTCGAGATCGTCGTTGATGCCATGCTTGCCTGCGGCTTCGAGCCCGCTCGGGATGTAGGGATCGCGCTCGACATTGCGGCGAGCCATTTCTATGACCCCACGTCGGGCACCTACCGATTCGCCGCGTCGAGCGGCCAGGCGCTTGACAGCGGCGCCATGATCGACCTGCTCGCCGGCTGGGTCGATCGCTATCCGGTCCTGTCAATCGAAGATGGCCTGGCCGAAGATGACTGGACAGGATGGACCAAGCTCACCGAACTGCTCGGCGCCCGGGTCCAGCTCATCGGCGACGATCTCTTCGCCACCCAGTCCGCGCGGCTGTCTCGAGGCATCGAGTCCAAGGCGGCCAATGCGATCCTGATCAAGGTCAACCAGGTCGGCACGTTGAGCGAAACTCTCGATGCCTTACTTCTGGCCCGCCGCCACGGCTATCGCCCGGTGGTATCGGCCCGTTCCGGCGAGACCGAAGACGCCACCATCGCCGACCTCGCCGTGGCTACGTCCGCAGGCCAGATCAAGATCGGCTCGGTGGCGCGCTCCGAGCGACTGGCGAAATATAATCGTTTGCTGAGGATTGAGGAGAGGATTGGATCGTCAGCAAGCTTTGCCGGCCGCGATGCGGTTGGCGGCCGGGCGACGTGAGGCACTCCATGGCCTCCCAAAGAAAAGAGGAGTTCAAGACTTCTCCTCTACAAGAACCCGACCTTGCTGTTCATGTCGTCAGCGGTCCGCGTTCGCCAGAGATTTGTGAGCTGGTTCACGATTTGCCCCACGGTTCGCCGGCTCGGCGGACTGTATGCAATGCCTGCGTGAGCCGCGCCTGCGTTGTGCAACCTGAGAAAATCACTGTCGTGTGAAACCACAACTCGGTTTTCAGATAACGCGAATGCTAAATGCTGCGTATCAGGGCAACCGAGGAGACCGACTTCCTTGGCGGTCGTCACGTCGATTCCCCGGAATCTGAGGCCGTGGGCGACGGCATTCGCGACGCTCTCATCCAGATGATAGCGGATCATCATCGACTTCCCTGCCCACAGAGGCCGGGGCCACTCGGCACGCTTGATTCGCCATCATCGCATTGATGAACTCCGCGTCCTCTCGGATCTGCTGCTCAATTTCTTCCCGGTTGTCGAAGTAGAACGCGAGTGCCGCGTGGACGTCGGCTGGCGTGAGTTGAGGGAAAGAAGCAACGATCTCGTCGGGGAGCATCCCTCGCTCGGTCCATCGGACCACGTTTTCGACCCTGATACGGGTCCCCGCGACACGCGGGCGTCCACTGCAAGTACCAGGCGTGATATCAATATGCTTGGTGGGTTCCATGCTCTTCATTGTAATGTCACGCTGTCTGTTTGCCCATCGGGGGTCGCGAATCAAGAATGAACAAGGCCACGAAGTACCGAGAAAGACAGTGAGCTCATCAGTCTCTGTAATTCGAACTGGGCAATCCGGCCATATCGAAACTGGCGGCCGGACGCCCAGCCTTTGTCCCTCGTCTCAGCGCTTCTTCGGCTCGCCAAGCTTTTCCAGGATCGCGTCGAGCTTCTTCTCCATCGCGTTCAGCCGGTGCTCGATATCACGGCTGGCCAGGCCCCGGACTGATGGAGCCACTTGCTCGTTCCGCTCGAAATAGGTTTTCAGTTGTGGATTCTGGGAGATATCGCTTGTCACGGAGGCCGAAGAAGCGGGTTGACTCGAACCGGAATTCGTGGGCTCGTGGGGGCTTCGCGGGACGACGATACGGTCGGACGGCATGATCGCGTAGTTCGTCGAAGAATCGGTTCCCATCGTGATTTCCTCGTAGTCAATGGGAAGGACCTGAACGGGAGAGCCCTTGGGAAAACTCCGAATGAGCTTGATCTTCGTGCGATCCGCCGAGGGAAGTATGCTACCGGCAAGGTCAATGACATCAAGAACATGCTCGGAGCCTGTGAACGGGAATCGTCCGGGTGTAGTGACTTCACCCTGGACATAGTAGAACCGGCTGTTATAGGCTGTCACGCTCACAAAAACCCGGTCCGTATCCTTGGGATCGATCGATACAACCTTGCCGGCCTTATCGGCCTTGCGGGCGCCTGTCTCAGGATCAGTCTCGACAAGGCCGAGAACATCGTCGCTCAAATACTTACGCAAGTGCAGAACGATCTTCTCTTTGACCTCAGGAGGGGTCAGTCCGGCGACGTAAACATCGCCATAGAAACCGAGTGAGATCTTGCCGTCGGGCCGCACCAGGCGTTCGCCGGAAATCGGCCGCCCAGGAAGCGCCTCGAGAACCTCGACAAGAAGCAGGTCCGGCGGCTCGATCACGTCGACGAGCTGATCTCGCTCCGTGGTCGCGGTCTTTGTTTTCTCTGTGGACTCCGACCGCACTGTCTGTCGATCTTGCCGGTGCGGTCTTTGTGCCCATGTTTGAGCACCGAGGGCCAGGACGATCGCGACCGCGGACAGAACTCCAAGTTTCGTCATCTTCAGCATTGCCAGTCTCCAGAGCATACGTTGGACGAGAGCCAGGACCGTCGCCGAGACAACCCCGGCGGTGGACTTTCCGGACGCGACGCACATCGCGACCTGGACCGAAGAACGGATCAGATTCAGGGGAACAGGAGCCAAGGCGACGGCCGCCGGGGCGGTCGGTGCCGAGAAGACCGCAACGGCTCCGGCGGTCGCCGGCAGGCCGCGGCGGATCAAGCGGCGGCGGAGCAGGTCCCGGGCCCGGGCGATACGGCTGCGGACCGTGCCGATCGGACAACCAAGCTGAAGCGCAGCCTGTTCCTGGGTCAGACCTTCCCAGTAGCAGAGCAAGACCACCGACCGGTATTTCTCCGGCAGCCGGTGGACCTCCTCCTGGACGATCGGACCATGAACGGCCTGATCAAGAACGGCGTTGGAGTCGTCCGCGGCGTCCGAATCCGCAACCAAGCGAATGCCGCCTTGCTCCGTCTTCCGCCGCCGCGCTGCGTCCACTCGTGCCCGGGCCGCGACACGTGCTGCAACCCCGTACAGCCAGCTTGCGACCGAGTCGAGGTTGCGAATCGAAGCCCGCTGCTTGACGAGCACCAGGAACGTGGCCTGAAACGCGTCTTCCGCATCATCCCGGTGGCCCAGGACATTGTGGCAGACCCGCAAGACCATGGGCCCATGCCGCGTGACCAGGACCTCGAATGCCGCCTCGGCCGCGTCGTCCGGAGGACCGGATACGCGCTCGAGCAGATCGCGATCCGTGAGCCCTGTCAGGCTGCCGGATCCAAACAAGGTGCCGAGGTCACGCTGTAAGATGCCAGGCATTCCGCTGGCCATGGGCCCGCTCCCCTGAAACTGGATCTGTTCCCCGAATCCTCCAGTAGTGCCTGGAGTGGCAAGGAACTATCCATGACTTTTCACGGAGCCGGGCAGAATGTAAACGCGGTACCTTTGATCAGGTAAGCGTGCTCAAGCGGCCGGGGGCCTTGCGGCCGTTTCGGCGGGGGGAGGGCAGGTGGGTAAAAGAAGGGTGAACGTCGAGCCCTGGCCCAGTCGGCTCTCGGCGCGGAGGCGGCCGTGGTGGGCTTCGACAATGTCGCGGCAGACGGAAAGGCCCAGCCCGGTACCGCCCAGGCCCGAGGCGTCGGGACCGGTCTTGGTCGAGAAGAACGGCTCGAAGATCCGCCTCAGATTGCCGGGTGCGATGCCCACGCCGTGATCGGTTACGCTCAACTCGGCAAGCCGGCCCGAGGCGTCGGGCGTCATCCGCAGGGTGACCACGCCGCCGTCGGGCATCGCCTGGCGCACGTTGATCAGCAGGTTGATCAAGACCTGCTGGATCTGGGCGGGGTTGACCCGCGCGAACGCCCGGCCCATGAGCTTGACCTCAAGCCGCACCTTGTTTCGCGCCAGATCCTTGTTGATCAGCAAGACGACCTCTTGCACCAGCCGGTTGAGGTCGACGGGCACCCGATGATTGGGGTCACGCCCAGGCCGTGACAGGCCGAGCATTCCACCCGTGATGGCCGCGGCGCGCTGGCCTGCGTCCAGAATGCGGGTCAAGGCTCGCTCGCGATAGGCCGGGTCGGGATTACGAAGGCCAAGCTTGGCATAGTTGATGACCGGTGTCAGCGTATTGTTGAGCTCGTGAAAGACGCTTCCGGCCAGGACTCCCAGGCTGCTGATACGCTGCAAGGCGACGACCTGCCGGCGTAGAGCTTCGAGTTCGTCGCCACCGCCTTGGTCTTCCGGAATATTTGTCGACTCCTGGAGCCGCGCACGCACCATCGTGCTCGCCGTAGCCGGCTGGCTCAACAGGACCGGGGCATCGGAATCGGCTACCTGGCTCGTGTCCGTGTTTGGCATGGTCCCTTCAGCCCTCCTGGCCCCACGTGATGGTTCTCCCTTCGTATCGGATCAATTGTCGGACGGAATGAGCCCAAGATCCGCAGTCGCGAACCGGTCAGAGTCTTTGCTGGCAAAAGGAGTAAGGTGCGGCGAATGGAACTCCCCGCGGTCGGGGTCGTCTTGCCCAATCCTCATGTTGTGATCGGTTCATTCAATCCGCGGAGACCGTGGAAAAGACGCAGCCTTCAGGCTCGCTAAGGATAGTCAAGAAAGCCCAGGTTCACTGACCTTTGGCTTTGCCTGAGGCATGCGGCTCACCTGACCCGCGTATCCGTCTCGATCCTGACCGAATCCTCGATCTTGATTGGCAAGTCCCAGGGGATGAAGCGGATACCGTTGGGAAGGCTGACCCGGGGGATGGAAGAAAGGTTGTCGCTAATGAGAGGTGGGATGACTTTGCGGCCGTCACTCCAGAAGCCGAGGTGGGTGAAACGATCCTGGTCGCGGATCGCCTCATCGAAGGTTTGGCCGGCGAAGGCGGCTGCGATGGCGACGTCCGCGATCCGCCAGAAGCCGGCACGGTCCATCGCGTTGACTTCGCCCAGGTTCATTTGAAACGTTCGGAATAACCCCTCACCTGTATCGAGACGGCGGTTCGCACCGGTCGGCGCCGTGTGCTCGGCGATTAGCGGGGGTGAACCATGCCGGTCCGAGCGAAAAAGCAGAAACCGCTTGCGCGACCGGGGGATCGCGGTGGTCTGGGTGAAGATCTGTCGTCCACGCAGGTCACCGACCAGGATATCGTCCTCGCCCACGGCAACGAGCAAGAGGGTCGATGCCGGGATGCGATCAAGCTTTGGTTCCCGCGTCGGGATCACCTCGCCCGGCATGAGCGCGGCTACAAGCTTGGGTCGAGGCAGACCCGAGTGCGGATCCGAGGAGATCGCGGCAATCTGGGCGGCCAGGTTGCCACCCGCTGAGTGACCGATGAAGCCAAGCCGATCGAGGTCGGGCGAAACATGCTTTGCGCCAGCCTCCAGCACGCCAAGGGCATCCCTGGTTGCGGCGATCGCGTTGGGCAAGAAGTCTCGAGGGAGCGTGTCCACGTCGTTTTGATAACGCGGAAAGACCACGCTATTGCCCGAACGAACGAGATGATCGATCCATGCTCCGTAAATGGCAGGATTGACCGCGAACCAGCCATGGAAGAACACTATGACGGGGGCGCGCTCCGGTTTCGGATCGGCCGGCTCGAACAGCCAGTACGACCGTGGACCCTCGCCGAATTCGTATCTCTTCACCAGGCGATGCGCATAGTTCGGTCCCGCCTGTGCGGCACGTTCGCCGGCCGCGGATCGGTTGGCTTCGTCCTCGCCCGCTTTCGCCCCGCTCAGAAACGGCAGCAGGAGCATGACCAACCCGCTGATGACCAAGCGGATAGCGTGCCTCGTCTCAGCCATCCATGGCGAGCCTGGCATGTCTCGGGCCTCATTCTTAAGTTGAAGGAATCTTCCTTGATAGCCGGCACAGATAGCGCATCTTTTCTGGGATGTCAAGGGCATGTCAACCGAATAGACGTCCGGGGCATTCATTTGTTCATCGGCTATCCGGTCGCTAACGCGGTTTCTGCTTCATCAGAAAACTCGGCGTGCACGGAACGATTTTCGGCGACCCGGTTCTTGCAGTACTGGGGAGGTAAGGCAGCCTCTGACATCGAATGCGTCCTCACGTTGGAATCGCTGGCAGTCAACCAATGGACCTCTCCCATTTCTTTGGCGTGTACAGCCTTGACAGCGCTGCGGAACGGCCAGAGACTGTGGGCTGTGCAGTTGCCCTTTCGCGATGAGGCAGACCGATGGCACCCAGCGAACCAGCGCTTGTCCCAACGAAACTCATCCCACCCCCACCGCCAACGCCGGCGAATCCCCCCAACTCTTCGCAGTATGTGTTCAGCTACTCGGAAAACTTGATCATTGCCAACCTCGGCTCGAAAATGAGCTTCGTCGGGCTGTTCATGCTGGGAATCGGCCTCTTCTTCTTCTCCTCGGTGATCATCCGTTGGGTGCAAACTCGCCACCTGGAAGTGGGTCTTCTGTTCCTCACGCTGCTGTTCATTGTCGTGGGGATCTGGACTCATCGGGCCGGTCGGGACTTTCGAAGCGTCGCACAGACTCACGGGAAGGACGTCTCCCACCTGATGAATGCCCTGGAAAACCTGCTGAAGCTCTACACACTGCTCTATCTGCTGTTTTTCATCGCTCTGGTTTTCGCCATCATTCAGCTTGGAGCGCACGGTCTCTACGGCGAGACAGGCAATGCTAGCCCGCCCCCTCAATACCAGGACTCCAGCGGAATGGTCTCACCGCTTTCCACCAGATGAAACGACACGTTCATCGTGGCCAGATCGGCAACAGCGAAGGATCGCGAGGAGTCGACGACCGGCATTGATACAATCGAGCCAGGGTTGATCACCAGGCGATCCTCGGGGCTGCGATACCACATCGGCTGATGGGTGTGGCCCGCCGCGAGAAAATCGCAATCGAGCGTCAGGAGATAGCCTCTGAGGATTGCCGGAGGATGGGTGCGGCGGTTGATGAACTCCATGTCGCTGGAAGGTGATCCATGAACGACGACGCCGACCCGCGCCGGTCTCGATCACCAGGTTCGGGGGCAGCCCGGCAAGGTAGTCCAGGGTCTCGCGGCTGGGTGTTCCGCCACCAAACTCATCCGCAGTGCCTGGTCCCCGGCTCAAGGCCCAGCGGTCATGATTGCCGCGAACGGAGGGTATCTCGTGCTCCCTGAGGAAAGCGACGACCCGGTCGGGAAATGGCCCGTAGCCGACGAGGTCGCCGGCGCAGACTATCCGGTCGACCCCCATTGTGATCAGATGGGCCCAGGCAAGCTCAAGGGCGACAGGGTCGCCATGAATGTCGGAGATCAGCCCCAGCTTCATCGGCCGGGCTCGCTTCTTGGAGATGAGGCCGCCGCCAACTCGGCCGACCGCCGCGTCGCGGCCTCCACCGCATCGATCAAGGCGCCTCGAACTCCGCCGCGTTCCAGTGCATGCAATCCTGCGATGGTCGTGCCACCGGGACTGGCGACCTGATCCTTGAGCACTCCGGGATGCAAACCCGTTTCGAGCACCATCCGTGCACTGCCGAGGACGGTCTGGGCGGCAAGCATCGTCGCGATCTCGCGCGGCAGGCCGACCCGGACGCCGCCGTCGGAAAGAGCCTCGATCATCAGGTAGACGAACGCCGGGCCGCTGCCCGAGAGACCGGTCACGGCATCGAGCATCGTCTCAGGCACGCGGACGGATCGTCCCACCGAGCTCAGAAACGCCTTGACCAGAGTCTCATCGTTTTCAGGAACGCCAGGCCCCAGGGCATAAGCCGAAGCTCCTTCGCCCAGCAGGGCCGGCGTGTTGGGCATCACGCGGACAATCTTCCGCTCCGGCCCCAGGCCTTCGAGCAATGAGGCAATCGAGATTCCCGCTGCAATCGAGACTACAAGATGACGTGGTCCGACTAGCGGCCGAAGCTGGGCAAGCACTTGCGGCATCATCTGCGGTTTGACCGCCAGCACAATCACATCGCTTTGCTCCAAGACTGGCCCGTTGGCCGCATGGACCCGAATCCCTGTGTCGGCGGCAAGCCCGACGCGTACTGATTCCAGAGGATCGCTCGCCACGATGGACGCTTTCCCGGCCACGCCCGAACGCAACATGCCCCTGATCAGCGCCGTGGCCATCTTGCCGGAGCCGATGAATCCCCATCGCCGCGCCTCGGCCGGCTTCGCAAGGTCGGCACGATTCTGTTCACCTTCATCTGAGCTGGTCATGCCCTTCATCCGATCTCTGGCTGAGTCGCGTTTTCCAGAACTTGCAGATTGCAAACCCGGATCCCGAGCAAGATAGGCACCTCACAGGCAGGCTTTCAAGTCGGAATGCCCGATAACCTGAATCAGTATAAGGGCGTTGCCGCCACCTCTTGCCTTATCCGCCACTTCCTTCGATGCTCTCCGTCAATGATGCTTCAGACTGGCAACACCTTGCGCGACCGTTTATGATGCATCCGATTGGAGACTGCCGGAGTACGATCATCCTGAAGTGAGCGGCAAGATTCCCAGGGACGGTGGATTCGCGCGAGGCTCGATCTACGAGATGCACAAGCTTGACCGCTGAAAACCAGCGACGGCGCCAGGATGTTAACTCGGATTGTCTCAGCCCGCCCTGGAAGAGGTCGAAGTCGATGAAAAATGCAACTCTCCTGACCGGGTTTTGCCTGGTGATTCTTGTTGTCGGTCAAGCTCGGTCTCGAGGCGGCCTCGTTCAGGGGCAGGCGGCGGAACAACCCCAGGTGGCTGTCGAGGCTCGCACGGGTGACGAGCAAGCTCTCCGTGCTCTCGTGACCGAGTTCACGAGGGCGTTCAACGCTGGCGATGCGAAAGCCGTATCCGCGCTGTTTACCAGCGACGCCAGGATGGTCACGCTGACCGGCCGCACGATTCGTGGCCGAGACGCGATCGAGCAGATCTTTACGTCGTCGTTCGAGCTGTACCCCGGCCAGACGATCCAGGTGAATACAGAAAGCGTTCGTTTTCTCGGCGCTGATTCCGCCATAGAGGAAGGCACCGCCACGATGACCAGCCCGCCGGCTGCAGGCGAGAAGAGTGCCTCGATTGAGACCACCCGCTATTCCGCCGCTTACGTGAAGCGTGACGGCAAGTGGCTCCAGGACAGCATTCGAGATTATCCATCGGCGGATAGCACCGCCGAGCTCACGGCTCACGACCACCTTGAAGAACTTGCCTGGCTCGTTGGTGACTGGGTCGATGAAAGCGACGAAGCCGAAGTCCATACAACCTGCCGCTGGTCGGAAAACCAGTCGTTCCTGCTGCGATCGTTTCAAGTTGAGATCCGGGGAAAAGCCGCGCTGTCGGGCACGCAACGAATTGGCTGGGACCCCCGGCTCAAGCAGATTCGTTCGTGGGTCTTTGACTCCGACGGGGGCTTTTCCGAGGCGTTCTGGTCGCGTGACGGCGAGCGCTGGGTAATCAAAACCACGGGTGTCATGAAGGATGGTCGCGCCGCCACAGCGACCAACATCCTCACGCGCGTGAACAAGGATACGATGAAATGGGCCTCCGAAGACCGGACCTTCGGAGCCGATGTCCTGGCGGACTCCGAAGAGATCACCCTGGTTCGAGAACCACCCAAACCACGCCCAGCGCATCCGCGAGCCCCGCGCCCCCGTCAAGAGAGGACAGAGCCATGAACCCGAAGTTCAATCACGCGCTGGGAATTTTTTTGGCTCTTATCCTCTGCGATGGCGACGCTCTGGCGCAACGGGCCGGCGGTCGGGCTGGCGGCGGACGGCCGGCGGCGGGCGCCCAGGCAGGTGGTGCACGGCCCTCTTTCAATCGTACGCCCTCGCTCAATGCTCCCACGCCATCGGCTCGACCCCAGGCACCCGCCGGACCGCGGCCGACACCGGCCACCAGACCCTCGCCAACGCCCGGTCCCGCTCCTGGCGCACGGCCTAATCCATCACCAGCACCGTCCACACGCCCGGCGTCAGGCTCGCTTCCGGGGGCACGACCAAGTCCCTTGCCATCGCCGGCTCCCAGCACACGGCCATCACCTGGACCCTTGCCGGCACGCGCCCCAATCCGTTACCGGCTCCCGCCCCAGGGCCGGGTGGCAATCGGCCTGGTATCGGCGGAGGCGGCAACCTGCCAAACCCAGGGAACCGTCCCGGCCCCGGCGGAGGCGGCGTCATGCCAAATCCAGGTAATCGACCAGGGCCTGGTCCGGGCAATGGTGGCGGCGGCAATGTGCCAAACCCAGGAAATCGACCCGGCGCCGACAACAGCGGCGGCAACACCGCCATCAACCGCCCCGGCCTCGGCAACAATAGCGGCAACACCGCCATTAACCGCCCCAACATCGGCAATAACAGCGGCAATACCACAATCAACCGCCCCAACATCGGCAACAACAGCGGCAATACCACGATCAACCGCCCCAACATCGGCAACAACAGCGGCAATACCACGATCAACCGCCCCAACATCGGCAACAACAGCGGCAATACCACGATCAACCGCCCCAATGTCGGCAATAACAGCGGCAACACGATCGTCAATCGCCCCAACAATAGCGTGAATGTTGGGGTCAATCGACCCGGTGGTAACATAAACTCCGGGAATAATCTCACGATCAATAACGTAAACAATAATGTTAATAACGTGAATGTGAACAGGCCGAGCTGGGTGAATGGCAACCCGAACTGGGCGTACCGGCCCGGCTGGTCGAATCACCAGAGCTGGGTCAACGGCTACTGGCACGGTCAGAACAGCAACAACTGGTGGAACAACGGCGGCGCGTTCATGACGGGACTTGCTGTCGGCGGGATCGGGTCGTGGGGAATTGGCTCGGCCATTTACAACTGGGGCTACAGACCCTATGTGAACCCTTATGTTGTGGCTCAACCCGTCATGATTCAGCAACCGGTTCCCAGTACCGTGATTGTGCAGCAGCCCGTGCCGGTCACGCAACAATCCTCCGTGGCTCAGGCGGCGCCCATCGACTATTCGCAGCCCTTGAATACCAGTGCGGCACCACCGGAGCCGACGACCGCCGACCCGGCGCTGCAGACCTTTGACGCAGCCCGCGCCGCGTTCAAGGCCGGCAACTATGCACAGGCGTTGCAGCAGACTGACGAGGTACTCAAGACTCTGCCCAACGACGCTGCGATTAATGAGTTTCGTGCGCTCTGTCTGTTTGCACTCAAACAGTACGACCAGGCCGCCGCAACCCTTTATGCCGTGTTGTCGGCGGGTCCCGGATGGGACTGGACTACTCTGGCGGGGCTTTATCCCAGCGTGGACGTTTACACGGAACAGGTGCACGCCCTCGAGGATTATCGTTCCGCGCAGCCGCAATCTGCCCCGGCGAGATTTGTCCTGGCTTATCATTATTTCACGCAAGGCCACACCGAGGCTGCTGTCGAGGAGCTGAAGGAAGTTGTGAAGCTTCAGCCGTCCGATCAGCTCTCGGCACAACTGGTTGCGCAGCTCTCCGGCGACAAGACGCAGGCCTCCCCGGAAGTTGCCGCGGCGCCGAGCCCTGCACCGCCAGCCGAGCCGCCCGCGACCAGCTCACAGGGCGATCTCGTGGGATCCTGGAAGGCAAGTCCCGCGATGGGTACGACCATCGAGCTGACGCTCGCCGGCGACAGCAAGTTCAACTGGAACGTCGTCACTCAGGGCAAGACCCAGCCAATCGCGGGAACGTATGCGTATGAGAATGGGATTCTCACTCTCACGCAAAGTGAGAACAACGCGATGGTCGGCAAGATTGCCTGGCAAGACCAGGGACACTTCAGGTTCCAGGCCATGGGGGGTGGCCCGAATGACCCAGGCCTGGTCTTCAGCAGGTGAGCTGGTTCGATAGTGATACTTGAGAGCGGAGTCGTGGGCGTCACGAGTCAGAGACGATCCATGACGCTCGGAGGCTTGCCAGGTGCGATCACGGGCTTGCTCGGATCGATGACCAGCCAGCAGAAGGCGCCCGCAATGAAGAGAACTCCGGCCACGATCAGGGGAAGTGCCCAATCCTCGGGCCGATTCTGGTCCTTGAGCAGGTAAGGGAGAATGATCGGGCTCAGGAATGCCCCGATCTGCCCGGCCGTGTTCATGGCACCTGTCACCAGGCCCGCGTGCGGGCCGGCGATATCCAGGCACGTGCCCCAGGCCGCCCCAAGCAGGAAGCTGTCAGCCGCTCCGGCCAGAGCAAAGAGCAAGGCCGCGAGCAGGGGGGCATCTGTCTCCGCGCCCGCGATCATGGCCGAACCCGCAAGCAGCAGCGACACAAATCCGATTCCACACCGCCCAACGCGCAGGCCCAATGTCCGGACGGCACGATCGGTCGCCAGCCCTCCGACAAGATCTGCCACAGCGCTCAAGATGAGCGGCAGGCCGGCCAGCAGTCCGAGCTGGGTGGACGAGAACCCGCGCGCCTTATCCAGATAGGTTGGCAGCCAGGTAATATTGAAGTAAAAACCGTATGCCTGTGTGAAATACATCAGGCCAAGCGCGATCATGTTGCGGTGTGACACGATGTGAAATAGACCCGGCAGATCAAGCCGGTGTGAGCCCTCAATGGCGCGACCGGCCTCGATCTGCTTCAACTCGTCTCGTGTCACATCGGGATGATGCGCGGGGTCGTCGCGAAACCAGCGGAACCAGGCGATCGCCCAGAAAAATCCGATGACTCCGAACGTCACGAAGACCAACCGCCATGGCATGAAGACGAGCAATGCCGTTACCAGCAGTGGCGTGAGCCCCCCGCCGAGGTGAGCCCCTGCGAAAAAGATGCCCTGCGCGGTGCCGCGCTGAGTCAACGGAAACCAGCGCGAAAACGTCCTCGAAACATTGGGGAAAGCTCCCGCCTCACCCATGCCGAAGAGAAAGCGCACTGCCAGGAGCGAGGCATAATTGAACGCCGCGGCGGTCGCAATTGTGAAGCACGACCACCAGGTTACGATTCGCGTCAAGAGCCGCCTGGTGCCGATCCGGTCACCCCAGGCACCGGTCGGCATTTCAAAAAGGGCGTAGGCAATCGTGAAGGCGCTGAAGACGAATCCCATCTGTTCCTTGCTCAAACGCAGATCACGCATCATCAACTGTGCGGTCTGGGCGATGCAGACGCGGTCCAGGTAGGTGATTCCCGCCAGTGCGACGGTGAACGCAAGGACGCGGTAGCGAACGCGCGAGGTTGAGGGACCGACGAGCGAAAGTTCGGGCTCGTGATTGGAGAAATGACGCTCAAGCATGAGTCACACTGTCATCCGGCGAGTGCGGTGCGCGAGCCCCGTAGGAGATCCATTAGAACCGGGCCCGCTGTCTCTGTCGACACGGGAACCATGGTGGTCGCAGGGTTGACTCACACCGTCGAGGCGTTGAAGATCAAGAGTTACCAGCCATCTCCAGGAGCGACAACCAATGGGCCGTGTTGAACACCCGGAAAGTTCACCAAGCCGCCGAAGTCTCCTTGCTGCAACATTCGGCGGGCTATCGTTTGCAACATTCGAGCGGGCAAAGGCGGAGCCACAAACGGGCAGATCTGCCGGCCAGGCGGCCCCGATCGCTCCCCGCGACCCGATCCGTATTACCCGGCTAGAGACCCTGCTCGTCAAGCCCCGCTGGCTATTTCTCAAAGTGCATACGAATACCGGGATCGTGGGACTGGGCGAGCCGATCGTCGAGGGCCGGGCGCTCACCGTGGCGACGGCGGTCAAGGAGATCGAGCCGTACTTGATCGGCAAGGACCCACGCCAAGTCGTCCATCACTGGCAGGCGATTTATCGTCACGCCTTTTACAGGGGTGGACCGATTCTCACCAGTGCCCTGAGCGGCATCGACATGGCCTTGTGGGACATCAAGGGGAAAGCGCTCGGCGTTCCCGTCTACGAATTGCTGGGCGGCCCCACGCGGCACCGTGTTCGCGTGTACGCCCATGCGGGCAGTCCGGAGCGAATCAAGCGGGCAATCGGGCTCGGTTTCACCGCATTCAAGACCCAGCCGGCTCTCCGTCGACCGGCGCGCTACATCGAGACTCCGGCGCAGGTTCACCACGCGGCCGAGGCGTTTGCGGCCTTGCGAAAAGCCGCTGGCGACGGGGTCGATATTGCCATCGATTTTCACGGAGCGATCAGTCCCGCGACCGCCAAGCTATTGATCAAGGCCCTTGAGCCGTTCCAGCCAATGTTCATCGAAGAACCCTGCCAGGCTCAGAATCACGATATCATGGCGGAAATTGCCCGGGGCACGCATCTGCCGATCGCCACCGGCGAGCGGGTATTCACCAAGTGGGGCTTTCGCGAAGTCCTCGAAAAGCGGGCCGCCACCATTCTTCAGCCCGACCTCTGCCACGCCGGGGGCATCACCGAAGTGCGCCTGATTGCGGGAATGGCTGAGGCGTATTACGCGGCCATTGCTCCCCACAATCCCCTGGGCCCGATTTCCCTGGCCGCCGGAGTGCAGATTGCTGCCTCGATTCCGAATTTTCTTTGCCAGGAACAAGTCACCCTCGGCGAGGGCTACCTGAAAAATCCTTTCACCCTCCGGCAAGGTTATATTGACGTGCCATCCGGCCCCGGCCTAGGTATCGAGCTCGACGAGAACGCCCTGGCTGCCAAGGTCGGTCATGATTGGAAGAACCCGGAAGCCTACGACGCCGATGATGGGGCGGTGAGCGATTGGTAGAGCTCAGCTTCGAACCACGCAGCTTGCCTGATGCGTGGTTCGTATCTGCGTGCGCGACCCAGGCGTTCACCAGTCTCTGCGATCAACTCGCACAGCGAGATAAGCTGGCTGTCACGGTCGATTCGAGGACTGAGGCGGCGACCGCCTGGTTGCGGCCCTGGCTTCTTGCCTGGCTCAGCGCATGGTCGGCCGCGTCGAGCAAAGCGTAGACGTTCTCCGCACAAGCTGGGAACTCTGCCACTCCAATCGAGAGTGTCAGAGGTGAAACCTCGGGCAAGACATCTGGTGCAGCCTCGATGCTCCGGCAGATTTTACGGGCGAGGGTGCAGGCGTCTTCAAGAAGCGCGCGCGGCAGCACCGCGACGATGCGATCATCCTCCAGCCGGGCGACGATATCACTTTCGCGGATCATCGCGGCAATATGCGACCCCACGTTCCGGACCGCGCGGTCGACCGTGTCCCTGCCGAGAAGTTCCTGAATTCCACTCAGGCGATCAATCGCGACACACAGTAAAGATAGGGGTTCGCCGTGGCGTCGTGACAGTCCCAGAGCAAACGGCAGAACGGCGTGCAGAAACGTCGCGTCGTGAAAGTCGACGGCAGCAGTTTGGGTATCTTTGCCCTGCACTTCACAAGCGGCCTTTTGAATGTCTGCGACTATCCGCAGATCCTGGTCATTCCGCTGGCCCTGGCGGATAAGCGCGGAAGCTGTCATCGTGCAGAGCGTTCTTAGGCGTTTCTGGGTCTCAGGCGAGCAAGAGCCGATGGGTCCGCCAGGGTACGCCAGGATCAGCCGTCCTCGGACTATCGAACCCACCTGGACGATGATTTCTAGACGGCCCTCTCCGTCTTCATCACCAGGACTTTGGGAAGCTCCAGCAATCCACTTGACCGAACGATGCGCCTGTCAGCCGGCGGACCGAATCGAAAAAGGACGCCTCAATCGCGTCTGTGTCGTTGCACCGCTCGAGGAGTTCGGCGTGCCCGTGAATGATCTCTTCGTCCCTGGTAATCGCAGCAAATCCTATCCAGGGGCCCGCTTGACTTCGAGCCCGGCGGGCGGCACGCTTTGACCAGGTAAGTAGCTGGTTGAACCAATCGCATGGCGGCACGTTCCAGCCCGCCGTCACCACGGATTCCGGCTCGAGCTCGGCTTGGGCCGCGTTGACTTCATCAAGTCTCCAGTCGCGCTCGGACATTGTGCTCTCGCTCATCGAAAGTTGACGGGTACGCGGCAACCCCGATCGTCTGGCACGAGGCGTTTCACCAGTGCCTGGCGGTAGGTGGCCAGTAACGACACCCGGTTCGACTGACAGTTTAAAAAAGCAGCATCGCCTGGCTTGCCGGAACGCTCGATGGCCGGTGTGCGGCCCCGATGTTCGATCCTTCTTAGCCCAAGTTTCCCCGTTCGGCAAAATCTATGCCACATTCGGCGAAACAGGGAAACATGCGAGCCGAGCTTGCCGGTTGTGGGGCTTGTATCGGCTGGCCGGGTCGGTGCTGCGTTCACTCTAGTAAAAGCGTAGGCCACAATTCACGGGTCTACCCTCAAGATACCGGTCTTGCCAGGAATCGCGAAACCAGGCAGGATGCTCGCTCGTCTGGAGACCGGCCGAGCGGCTCTTTGGACATGAAGTTCGCAGGAGCGGCCATATCTTTTCTGGGTAAAAACCGCCTTCGCCGCCTCGGGAAGAACCGGCGAAACACGTCAGCCGTCGCCTACATGGATGCGTCGTGATGTTCCGGGCATAGGCGCTTCCGGCGATTCACGAACTCGCGTCCGGGGAGTGGCTGATTGACGAATGTGCGCTGGTCTGGGTTGAGAAGCGCGAAGGTAGTGCGGGGCTGGGGCAATCGGATCAGGGCGGGTCTGACCCGGGGATCATACTTGGTGGAATGGTGGGTCAGGCAAGATGAGGCCTTTGACCATGCGTAATACAAGGATCGCGGCCGCGGCTACTTCTTGGATAGGGTTGGCCACGGTAGGTATGGGATTGGTGGGCTGTCACTCGGGCGGCGGGATCCAAGCCCCTTACGTGACCCGCATTTTTTCCCCGCGACCGGTCGCTGAGAACCCACTCGTCGTGCCCTCGAACGATTTCGACAAGGTCTGGAATAAGACGGTCGAAGTGGTCGACAAGTACTTCGACATCGCCTCAGAGAATCGGCTCTCGCGCACCATTGTTACTCAGCCCAGGATTGGCGCAACCTTGCTGGAACCCTGGAGTCCAGATTCTATCAGCTTGACGGACAGGTTCGAATCGACACTTCAGACGATTCGACGATTCGCTATCATCAAGGTTGAGCCGGCACCAAGCGGGGGGTATCTGGTGAAAGTCGAAGTGCGGAAGGAACTCGAAGACCTGATCAAGCCCGACCGCATGGCGGCTGGGCGCGCCGTCTTCAACAACGATTTTCCCGTGAACCGCACTCGCGAAATTGTTGGTCCCGTCCCCGCTCCCGTTGGCTGGATTCCGCGGGGACGAGACCCGAACGTCGAGCAAGCCATACTTGCCGGTGTTCGTGATGGGCTGTTTCTTTGAGAGCAATCGGCCAGTCGTAACCATCGGCCACGACGCTCCATGGCTGGGCACACATTCCGCCGCTGCGCTCCTGGCGTTCAGGTAGACACGACTGACCTCGGCTTGACTCGAACCCTGACGCCGTCTTGAAAGCCGTCGCCTGGAAGAGTTGACCGCCGGGGTGATTCCACCGGAAAACCAAGTTTGCAGGACGAGTCCACGAGCGCCATGGACCGATGACTGATCACGACGCTCAGTCGTCGGTCATCCGTTCAACGATTGCCTTGCAGGGGGTCAATTCGCGTTGAACGTCCAGTAGGCACCCGCGGCGGCAATCCCGATCCAGCTTATGGTCGGGTCGAGCAAGGCCGCGCGATGAGCCGGTGAACCCATCCACATCGCCCCGGGGAATCCACCACCCATTGCGGAATTCTGGCGGCGTGCCGGCCCCATCACGAAGTGGCCGAGCCCCCGAGCCATCTGCTGGTCATTATTCATGGCCGCCCAGTTCGACAGGTTCTGATCATAGCTGACCGCCCCCAGGCCGTACGAAGCACGGGTCGCATTCAGCCACGACAGAAATCCATAAGGATCGCCGTAACTCTGTGCGGGTGCCGCTTGTGGGGTCTGGCTTGCATACGTTTCCGCAGCCGGCGCAGTGTACGACGCCGGTATGACCTGGGCACCATCCGTAGTCGTCGGTGTCACGGCAGGCGCCTGGTAATATTGAGGCGTCTGGTAGTATTGAGGTGGATAATAATATTGATAATTCTGCGGGGCGTAGGCGGTTTGGTAATACTGCGTAGCCGGCTGTTGCACGTAGTAATACGTCGGCTGATTCGACGCCTGCGGATAGTAAACATACTGCTGGGCTTGAAGTTGCGAGGAGGCGACGGCGACTACCGCCAAGCCCATCAATAGCCGAGCGACATTGCTCGTCAAAGTTTCTTGTGCCGTTTTCAATGGAGTTACTCCCTGAAGCCACATGGGCCGATGTCGCACCTTACGACACCCGCACTCGCCAGAGTGAAACCCGAATCCGGGATAACTCGGACTCGGCTTCCCAATGACACCCACGTGAAATGACAACATGGGATCTCATTCCACAAAATGCAACCCTTTTTCGGGATGTTGATAATTTGCAACATTTTCCAAACTGATATTGCATGCTTAATTTACCAAAATAGTGCATATGTAATAATGTGGGTTTGACCCGGCGGGGGCGATGTCAAGGGTGTAGTGCTGCAACCCGATATCAAGTCTAGAAAAGCGATTATGGGTGCTCAAATCTGACCACCTGCCGACAGGTGCAGAGTTGGAGGGAAATGGCCACCCCGCACGAACGCTCAATGTGCATTTGGCGAATGCTCACGTCTTGTTCATAAAGTCATTTTTCTCCCGGCGATGCTCATGCAGGCACGGGTAGGTTTTCCGATTCTGCACGGTCGGCACGCCAGGCGCTGACGATTACCCAGCTTCGGTACCAAAGGGCCGATATTTCACAGCCTGTGGAGCGAAAAAACTTCGACATCGACGCCCGCGGCATAAAACGCCAATGGCCGTGTTGAGGGACGTCGAAGACCTGCGGCGGAGAGCAGGTTTTCGTCCAGGGAGAGGATTGTCGCGGCCTGGAGTGGGTAGGGCGAGTGGTGCACTTGCCCCTGGTAAAGATGGTCTTGAAACCGGCTGTACAGGAGATAGCGCTCGGCCAGAAAGTGTCCAAGAGTTCCAGGAACGGCAGGCTGGACGGGCCCGGTGATTTGGCCGCGGATCAGGTACGAGGCTGGCAGCGGCGTGGGCCAGCGCCTGACCCCTGCGTAGAGAATCGACGAGTCCTCACGCGCGGGATCCGGTTCTTCTCGCTCGAGAAACATTTGTGCACAGTGATACGGAAGATGGAAGAGTGCTCTCGCAATCCGCACGGCAATCGCGCTGGCGGCGTCCAGGCTGAAGAACCAAACTCCCGGATCTCGACCGGCAACGTGAACGTAAGTTCGAACATTTGTCTCGTGAAAGCTGGACAGTCCTCTGACCGCCGGCAAGCCCGCGGGGCGGACTCCGGTCATGCTGAAAGGCACGAGGCCGACGTAGGCCATACCCTCAAACAGGTCGAGATCCAGGCCGGAAGGAATCAGCGGCCGGACCTCGGCCGGGTCGACGGCCCAGTGGAGAAAGAGCAATTGCCTCCAGCTCTGCCGCATCACCACCCGTCGCGCCGGCCGCCGCGTTGGGGCGAGGCGATCTATCGGATCAAGCGTCATGCTTCGACCCGGGGAAGTGGATTCTGGCGCATGCGGGTCACTAGACATCGTCTGTAGAGACCTGAAGAGACCTTGCGTTCCGGCGTCGGATGATCGGTGCCAGATTCGTCAGAGCTGGTCGGACGAGATGATCTCATTTCCCTGGGTCGTGCTCAAGGCACGCCAGGTCCGAATGTTCAGCGAGTTCTTGACGAACCGAACACTGCCATCGGCCATGCTGACGTTCACTCCGCCGGAGTGCCTGCTACGGGCTGCGTAATTGTCGGGGAGCGCGGTCGTGGCTCCCGTGCACGGCGGATTTGGCGCAGCGTCAAGACAGTAATAGGCGCTGAAGAGCACGTCCGGGAACGAACTGTTCGGAGCCAGGTATGCCTCGAAGGCGGCGGCATCGCCCCACCAGGAAAAACCTCGAAGGTCGACTCCCTGTCCAACAATCACCTCCGAGGCCAGCAATGTGGTACTCATTCCGTCTCTCAGGCTCGAAAATCCAACCGGCCGCTTTCCCGGTTGCATGCTATCTGTGAGTGGTGATCCGATGTCCACAAACGGTGCCCCAGCAAAACCGACGTCCTGAAAATCAATCTGAAGCTGGATCGAATTGCCGAAATTGACCGCATAGTTCTGGGACGTGCAGGAGTACAAACCTCCATTCATCTCCGCCGTGATGGGGGCGTTTCTCAGATCGCTCGGGCATAGATAGGTACTGACGGCAGTCGCAGTGACCGTCCGATTCGCCACGCCGAAATAACGCAGGTCCAGATCGGATCCCGAAGGGAGGCCTGGTGCATTAGTACCTAGCGAGTTCCAGCCATTAAAGAGCGCCTGTTGCTCCAGGTAGGGTAAGACAAAGACGAGCCAGGTACCCCAGCAGCAACCTTTCTTTCCAGGTGGAAGCACGTTTTGAACATCATGATACTGATGCATCGCCAGGCTGATCTGCCTGAGGTTATTCGTGCATTGCGCTCGACGGGCGGTTTCTCGCGCCGACTGGACCGCGGGCAGAAGAAGAGCAGCTAACGCGGACAGAATGCCAATCACAACAAGAAGTTCAATCAACGTGAATCCACGACGCTCCGAGTGCATGGCAAGAATTCCCCTTCTGTCGATCGGCAAATCTTGATGCCACGAGGAAATGTCTACCAGAAATCACTCAGGGTCGGGGGTGAGATCGAAGCTCAGGGGGCGAATCTGACCCGAGATGATGTCTGCCCTGAGCTCGGTCTGCGAATTGTATTTCTCGGGGATCAGTTCGACCATCGGGCGCGGCTTCCGTTCCGAAGCACCCTTGGGAGGCGGTGCCTGTCTGCGTGACCTCGCATAGATCCGGACCTTGTAAGAGCCTGGAACCGGCCCGTCCTTCCGAGCGATGGAAAAACCGCCATCATGGATGGTGGCCCCGACGGCGGTACCAGTCTGCTCGGAAATCGGTTCGAGCAGAATGGCCCCGGCAGCCAGGGGCTGGCCAGCCAGACTGATCCGACCCGAGATCGGCTGGCGATTGAGCGAGTCGACCTCGGAACAACCCGTCCAGGTGGCTAGATTCAGGATGAGAGCAGTCAACCCGGAGGTAAGTTGCCATCGCTTCGCATTGATCATCGTGTTTGACTCAAGTGTCACAAGCAAGCCTGCGTGTCGAGTGAGTCGGTCTGTGGTACGGAGATTGCCTGGTTCTGCCCCGCCAAACATGATCCAGAAAAAAGTTGAACCCGAGATGGGTCGAGGATGCAATACAAGAGTAGAGTCGCCCAGTAAGAAACCCGTGTTCGATCTATAGAGCGATCATGATGCAAGCAAGAGGCGGACCGGATAAAGAGCTGCTTCACCAATTAGCGAACCAGTGCGACTCCTGTGTCTTCCGGACGCTGGTAGCGCGTCATGGTCCGATGGTCCAGCGGGTTTGTCGATCCGTTCTGCGCGACCCGCATGACGCGGATGATGCTTTTCAATTGACATTCATGGTGCTCTTTCGGAAAGCCGAGACGATCACCGACGCTGAATCCCTGGGGAAATGGCTATGCGGAGTTGCTTACAAGACGGCAACGCGGGTGCGCCGGCGCGGAGCACGGCAGCGCACCTATGAGCGAGGCTGGGCACGCGAGCCGGCCGATGATCACGTCGCGGAGGTCGGTGAACACGACCTGTTCTTGCTCGTTCGCGAGGAACTGGAGCGGTTGCCCGAAAAGTATCGCGCGCCCCTGGTGCTGTGTTACTTCGAGGGGCTGACTCACGAAGCGGCGGCCAAGCACCTGGGATGGGCCACTGGCACGGTCAAGGTGCGGTTGGTCCGCGGCCGTAAGATGCTCCGCGAGCGTCTCGACCGTCGTAAGATCGCCCTGGGAGCCGGGCTTCTGATGCTCTGGAAACGAGAGGCAGGCGCTGCTCCCACCGACGCTCTGGTCGATAGGTCGGTTCAGGCCGCGAAGCAAGTAGCGGCCGATAAAGCCGTTCACGGAGCATCGCTTGTTTCCAGGTTCCATCGACCTCAGAACCCTTACGGTCGAGCCGCGAGTTCGCTGATCTCCCTGGCCTGTGCTCTACTCATATTTCTCGGCTTGGTCGGGACCATCTCCTGGGCTGTAGCCATCACGCGGATTCCGCCCCACCAGACCGATCGCACGGAGGACTTACCAGCCAACCTCATGAATGTTCTCGCGGTCGATTGCCGCTGATCGACTGACTGTCCTCAGGGCGGGATTCGCAGTCTTTTCCCGGCGTGCTGGTTTGCAAGGCATGCCGGTTGGTCCGCTGTACGTCTCATAACGGGCCGTTCGTTCTCGGCCGCGGGTGTTCTGTCTGCGCTGGTCGTTGCTTGGCAGGGGGGATGATTCGGAAGTCGATTCATTTGTCTTTATTGACGACCATTTTTTCCCATGCCTGTCTCCTGTTTTTGGTTACTTGCTTCAAGGAGCATGACTCATGCACGGATTCGATCTTACCGATCACAAGTTGATCTCGAAATTTGTCACGACGTTGAGCCTTCGCCCAGCAGGGAACGGATCGTCCCATTTGCGGCGACGGTTCTTGACTCGAATGCTCGGCCTGGGCGCGGCGTTCTTGGCGCGACCATGGCGGGCCTTCCTCGCACCGCGCTGGCGGCCGGCGTCAATGATGCGGATATTCTCAACTTCGCGCTCAACCTTGAGTATCTGGAGGCTGAGTTTTATACCTACGCGGTGACCGGCATGAGCATCGAGGCTCTGGGCATCGGCACGAACGGTGCGGGCACACCCGGCCCTGTGGTCATCAAACCGGAGCCTCAAGTTCCTTTCTCGATCCCCGCGATCGCTCAGTACGCCAAGGAAGTTGCCAGGGACGAACAGCAGCATGTGACGGACATCCGCACGACCCTGGCCGCGCTGGGGATCCAGCCGGTGGCGCGTCCGGAGATCGACCTGCTGAATAGTTTCAATGCATTGGCCGTCGCCGCGAATCTCGGCCACAGCTTTGACCCGTTCGCCAATGATCTGAGCTTCCTGCTCGGCGCTTATATTTTCGAGGATGTTGGCGTTTCTGCATACCACGGCGCCGCGCCGCTGATCGCGAACCGGGACATCCTGAAGGCCGCTGCGGGAATCCTTGGTATCGAGGCTTACCATGCCGGGCTGATCCGTACGGTGCTGTTCCAGATGGGTCAGGGGATGACCACCCAGGCAATCTCCAACGTGCGCCTGGCTCTCGGTGGTGCCACCGACTACGGAGTTGCATCTGGCTCTGGAGGCACATCGAGCATCGTGCTCAGCGACAGCAATTCGATTGCGATCAGCCGGACGACCCGACAGGTTCTCAACATCGTCTACGGCGGCGTCAACGCGGTCAGCGGTCTGTTCTACCCGAAGGCCATGAACGGGGTGATCGCCTGAGCGTAAGGCGGGCACCGCCGAAATCAACGATCCGGCGGTGCCCCCGTCAAACGAGCTGGCAAGAACAAAATGTTCAATTGCACAATCATTATATCATCCTAGAATACTCGGGAGATCCGCATGAAAACGGCTTACGCGCAACTCGTTGCTGCCACGCTTCTCTGCGTTCTTGCTCCGACCGCGTCCCCGGCCGGTACCGTCGACGGCGTGACTTATTTCGACAACCAGCTCATCTCGATCAACACGACGACCGGAATCGGCACTTTGACCGGCCCGCTCAGCACTCCGGTTTCGCCGTTCGGCCTGGCGAACGTCAACGGCAATCTCTACACGTTCGACTCGAATGCGGGTGTCATCACCCAGCTCAATCCGACCACTGGCGCCACCGTGGCGACCTACAACATCGGCATCGGACCGGTGCTCGGCCAGGGAGGATTGGCGTTTCAGAACAGCACGGTGGGGTTCCTGACCTCGGCCCTTGACCCGACGACATACAACCCGGTGAATGATCTTTATCGCTTTGATCTTGCAACGGGCACGTCACAGCTTATCGCGCACACTTCCGACACCCTGGAGGCACTTGCCTTCGGGCCCAATAACATGCTGTATGGTCTGGGCAAGCTCGACGGCAACCTCTACGTGATCAATCCCGACACGGGCGCGATGTCCCTTGTGGGCAACGTGGATGTCAACGTCGGCAGCCCCATCGGAGGTCTCACGTTCGGTCCCAACGGAACGCTCTATGCCACCCTCGACGACACCCTTTACACCTTGAACACCACAACGGGCGCTGCGACCGCCGTGGGGTCGGCCGATACCACGTCCTATACAGGGTTCAACTCAATCTCCGGCCTTGCCTTCGTGGCCACGGCAGTTCCCGAGCCATCAAGCCTGATCACCCTGGGCCTGGGCGCGATAGGTGTGGTTGTTCTTCAACTGTTGCATCGCCGGCGGAGCAGACCGCGTGGCTCACGCGAATCATAGTTCGTCAAAGCTGCTCCTGCGAGCCCGGATTTCCTCAAGCGGGCGCTCTCTTCCTGTTGCCCACGATCACAGTTCAACTTCCTTGGGCTTGTGAGCAAACCAGGGATAGATGGCTGGCAAGACCAGCGAGGTCAGCATGGTTGAGGTGAAAAGGCCTCCAATCACGACGGTGGCCAGAGGCCGCTGGATCTCGGCGCCGGGTGTCGTGGCCACTGCCATGGGAATGAAGCCGAGGCCCGCAACCAGGGCCGTCATGAGGATTGGCCGCAGCCGGACGATTGCGGCCTCGCGCGCCGCCTCATGCGGCTCGACACCGTTCTGCCTCATGTGCTCCACCGCGCTGACCCAGACCAGGCCGTTGAGCACGGCCACACCAAACAGCGCGATGAAGCCGACCGCGGCCGAGATCGAAAACGGCAGCCCACGGAGGATCAGTGCAAAGACTCCGCCCGTCGCCGCCATCGGCACGGCGAGATAGATCAGGAACGCCAGCCGCAGCGAATGGAAGGTACTGTAAAGCAGAAGGCCGATCAGGAGCATGGCCACCGGGACCACAATGGCAAGCCTGCGCGACGCCGTCTGCAAATGCTCGAACTGACCGCCCCACCGGAACATGTAACCGGGCGGACGCTTGACTTGCGCATCGATTGCGGCCTGGGCCTCGGCCACGAACCCGGCGATGTCCCGGCCGCGCACGTTGACGCCCACATAGACTCGCCGCTGAACGTTCTCGCGCTCGACCTCGCTGGGGCCTTCCTCGAGAGCAATATCGGCAAGTTCTTTGAGGGCGATCGGCCGTCCCTTGGTATCAACGACCGGGATCAAGCCGATCTTCTCGGAATCGTTGCGCCAGGCTTCGGGAAGTCGCACCTGGAGGCGGAACCGCTTCTGGCTTTCGAATACTGTGCCCACGGTCGTCCCTCCGAGAGACGACACGACATCCAGGATATCGGATGCCTTGATGCCGTACTGAGCGAGATGATCGCGGCGAACATTGATCCGAAGCATGGGCAGCCGGCCGGCGGAAGGGACCTTGATATCGTGACCGCCGGGGATGTGCGTCAGCACGCGCTCGACCTCCATCGCCAGTTGCCTGAGCACCTCGAGATCGGGTCCGTATATCAGGATGGCGACATCGCTCTTGACACCCGCCACCAGCTCGTTGACCCGCATCTCGATGGGCTGACTGAAGCCGAACTTGACGCCGGGCACTTGCTCCGAGAGGAGCTTGTCCATTTGCTCGACCAGCGCATCGCGGGTCAAGCCCGGGCGCCATTCTTCCTGGGGCTTGAGCATGGTCCAGACGTCGGTCTGGTGCACGCCCATCACGTCATTGGCAATTTCGGGCCGACCGGTTTTGCAATAAACCAGCCGCACTTCGGGGATGGTTCTGAGCAGCGTCTCGATCTGGGTAGAAACCGGCACGGCCCCTTCGAGGGTGGCGGAGGGAATGCGGACCGCCTCGATCAGCAGGTCGCCCTCGTTGAGCTTGGGCATGAATTCGGCACCCATGTTCCAGGCAACAGGCGCGCTCGCGGCCACGAGTCCTCCGGCCAGTACCAGCGCGAGCAGCGGGTGGCGAATGAACGCGTCGAGTATAGGTGTGTACAGCCGCTTGATCCAGCGGATCAGCCAGAGTTCCTTTTCCTCGGCCCGGTCGCTCAGCCCAAGTGAGGCCATGACCGGCATGAACGACAGCGAGAGGACCAGTGAGCCGGCCAGGGCGAAAATCACCGTCAACGCCATCGGCCGGAACAGCTTGCCTTCAGTTCCTTCCAGGGCCAGAATCGGCAGATAAACGATCGCGATGATCAGCTCGCCGAACATGGTCGGCTTCCGCACTTCGATGGCGGCATCGCGCACAATCTCGAGCTTGGGCCGCGTTCCCCCTTCGTGAGCCAGCCGGCGAACGCAGTTCTCGATCATGATCACGCTGGAATCGACGATCAGGCCAAAGTCGATCGCGCCCAGGCTCATCAGACTGGCCGACAGCCCGGTGGCCAGCATGATATTGGCCGCGAAGAGCATCGACAGCGGAATCGCCAGCGCGACGATCAAGCCGCCTCGCAGGTTGCCCAGCATTGCCAGCAACACAAAGATGACCAGGGCACCGCCGGCCAGTAGATTGTGCCGCACGGTGGTCAGAGTCAGGTTGATCAGGTGAGTGCGGTCGTAGAGCGGTTCAATTGTGACGCCCGGGGGAAGGCTCTTCTGGATTTCTTCGATCTCGGTCTTCACATCGGTCACGACCCGGCGGCCGTTCTGGCCAATGAGCATCATCACCAGCCCGGTGACAATTTCACCATGGCCATCACGGGTGGCCAGACCGGCCCGGATCATCGGCGCGGGATGGACCTTCGCAACGCGACCGATCGTGACGGGCACGCTATTGCGCTCGTCAATCACGATGGCTGAGATGTCCTCGACCGATCGTGCCTGGCTGACTCCCCGGATGTAGCGGGCTTCACCCTCGTGAATCAGGTAGCCGCCACCCACATTGGCGTTATTGTTCTTGAGCGCGTTGAACACGTCGGTCATCGTCAGCCCGAGCGTGCCGAGCTTGTCGGGATCGACTTCCACCTGGTAGGTTTTCAGCTCACCCCCGTGCGCGTTGATCTCGGTGACGCCGGGCACCTTGCGAAGCTGGTAGGCGATGTACCAGTCGAGCAAGGTGCGCAGCTCCATCGGACTGATGCCCGAATCGGCGGCGGCCTTGACCTGGAACTGGTAGACCTCGCCCAGCGCGGTGGCAATGGGACCGAGGGTGGGATTGCCATAACCAGGAGGAATGGCCTCGGCGGCGCGGGGGAGCCGTTCGCCGACCAGTTGACGCGCCCGGTAGATATCCGTTCCTTCCTGGAAGACGACGGTGACGACCGAGATTCCGAACTTGGAGATCGACCGGATCTGTTCCACGTTCGGCAGGCCGCTCATCGCCCCCTCCACGGGGAAGGAAAGCAGCGATTCAACCTCGATCGGCGAGAGTGCCGGCGCCTCGGTGATCACCTGGACCTGCACGTTGGTGAGGTCGGGCACGGCATCAATCGGCAGGTTGGCCGCGGAATAAACTCCCAGACCGGCGACGAACAACGTCAGCATCAACACCAGAAAGCGGTTGTTGAGTGACGATTCGATGATGGCATTGAGCATGGTTGGCCTTCAAATCACCACGGGGTTCGGTCATGCGGATCAGGGTTCACTCTTCCTCGGTCTGGTTCTGCAGAACGAGCTCGGACTTGAGCTGATAGGCCCCACTGGCAACCACGACATCGCCCGCTTTCAAGCCCGACTTGACGACGACCCGGTCGCCCGAGTCGCGGCCGGTCTCGATGGGCAGGAACGTGAATGCGCGATGGTCTGGACTAGCCGCAGGGGTTGGGGCGGGAACAAAGACCCCGGTCTTACCCTCGATCTCGACCACCCCGGCATGGGGAACTGTCAGGGTCTGTTCGCTGGTCGGGCTGTCCAGCAGGATGCGGACAAACAATCCCGGCTTGAGCAGACCGTCGTGGTTGTTGGTCTCGGCCAGCAGCGGCACCGTTCGGGTTTGCGGGTCGACCATGGCACCGACCGAGAGAAGCTGGGCCGGAAAGACCTTGGTCCCGTAGCTCGTGGCGGTGAGCCGGATTGCGCCACCCTTGATCTTGGGCAGACTGGCGACATCCGATTCGGCAATGTTGGCGGTGACCCAGACCGTGTTCAGGTCGGCCACCGTGAAGAGCACGTCGTTGAGTTCGGCTCTCTGGCTGACCACCGCGTCTTTCTGAATGATCGTGCCGTCAAATGGCGACTCGATCTTGTAGAGAGTCACATCTTCGTCGACGGCCCTCGAGTTGGCCTCGTCGGCGTGGTTGAGAAGCTGGCGAATGTCTTCGGACACTCCGAGAATCCGCAGCCGCTGGGCCGCGTCAATGACATCCGACTCGGACCGGCGCACTTGCTGGTCCGCCAGGCGCTTGCCCTGAGCGGCGTCGAATTTGACCTGTTCAATCGTGGCATAGAGTTTGGCCTGAAGTCCCTGGCGCGTGTGCAAGGCGACCACGGCGGGATGCTCGCCGATGACCTCCTTCTGTCGCAGCCCGGCCGTCTTCTCCTCCTCGTGGGCCGCGATGTCGTACTCGGCGTACGCCTGCAGGAGCGAGCCGCGATACATGCCCAGCGGCTTGTCCGCAAACTCCTTCTCGATCGCGGCGGGGTCCGTTCCTTTGCGGATCTCGGGAATCATGAGCGCCACAACCGCCGCGACCTCGGACTTCCAGTCCGCTTCGATCCGCGCCGTGCTCAGTTCGCGCTGGCGAGCCCGCAGGTTGAGCCGGGCGGTTCCCACGTCGGGACTATCGAGAGTGACAAGCAGGTCGCCGCGCTTGACATTCTGACCCAACACGGCGTGGACCTCGCGAATCACGCCCGGTGCGCGGGGCCGGATCTGGATTCGCCGATCGGCATTGACCTCGATCCGACCGGGGACTCCGAGTTCGGTCGCCAAGTCGTCGTAACGTGCTTGAGCTGTCGTGATCTTGGCGGCCAGGAACTTGGGTTCACTCAGCACAACCGTTGTTGCCGGGTTGACCGCAGCGGGCTGCTGGTCTTTTTTTGCTTCTTCCGATCCCACTGAGGCTAAAGCGGCGGCAGATGCCGACCTGCGGCCAAGAATGTCGAATGCCAGATGACCGACCAGTAGCAGCAAGCACGCGACCATCCCCAGCCATGGCAAGATCCGTTCGATTCGGGAACGGGAAATCCAGTCTTTGGTGAGTGTTGGCGACATGAACGTGACCTCCGGAGCTGTGGCGAACTCTTTTCCCGCCTGGTGAAGTGTGTACAAGCGACGGTGACTGCCGCCTTGCATGGCGCAAGACGTCGATTCCCTGGGACGGACTAATGTATGTCCCGCGGTGGCGAGAATTTAGCCCAGCTTCATTTTGTGTCGACACGCCGCTCGTTGATGTGAGAGCTGGGGACGATCGCGGGGACGCGCCGACCGGCTTGGAGCGGGAGGCCGCTGTTCAGCAGTTCCACCGCTGAAAAAAGCAAAGCACGCCAGCGCATGGACTCCCTAGCTTGCCCGATTCGCGGCATGAACCGCACGCTGCGCGGCAACATGGCCCACCATCGAGGTGGCAGAAATCAACCAGGTGACCAATCGGTTGGAGAGAAGTGGTGTCCTGAAGAAACCGGCCCCGATAATCCGGGCCAATCACCGGCTCGCCCATCCAGTCCGGCTCGAGGCAGTCGAGATGATAAGCGTGAAGGAGCGCGCGCGGTGGAGTCGCAGGAGTGCCGCCTGCGTTATCTGAACTATCGCTGGATTCGCCGGTTCGCGGTAAGATCCAGTGCCAGTGGACAATGGCGACGTCGTCATTTTGACTGGCCATGGGGTGCCAGCGCAGCAGATGATCGTGGTGCGGACAGACCTCGCCGACCCCGTGATGGTGCCGGATGTTGTGAAAATCTGCCTGAGGTAGGGGGATACGCAGAAACCCCGGGATCATCATCAGGATCCACGCCAGACGCATGCCAGTCTTGGTGGACGGCCGCAACTTCACGCCCGGGTCTCGCTCCAGAAAAAATCACGAAAAACCTTGAGTCTTATTATTATGGTTTGCCGTGGGTGGAAGGTCAAGCCGGCGCGCAATCCTGGTCGAGGGAGCTGGTGCCGTGGCTGCCGCCCCGAAAAATGGACCTGATTGCGGAAACCAAGAGTGAGCCAGGACCGATGATCTCCAGCCCGGCCAAGCCCAGTCATTCGCTGCTTGTTACGGATTTCGACGGCACCATGACGCGACATGACTTTTACTTGCTTGCGGCCCGCTCGTTGCTTCCTCCGGACATGCCCGACTACTGGTCCGAGTATCGCGCGGGGCGGCTGACCCATTTCGAGGCCTTGCAATCCATCTTCGCCTCGATCCGGGCCGATCTTGCCACGGTCAGGGCGGTCGTGGACCGGATGGAGCTGGACGCCGATCTGCCGCAGGCGATTTCCCGGCTTGAGCGGTCGGGCTGGGACGTCGTCGTGACGTCGGCCGGTTGCGACTGGTACATTCGCATCCTGCTCGATGAGGTGGGCGTGAAACTGCCCGTCTGGTCCAATCCCGGTCGCTTCGAGTCCGGCCGGGGATTGTTGATGGAGTTGCCTCGTGGCAGCCGTTACTTCTCTCCGACCCTGGGTGTTGATAAGGCCGCGGTGGTTCGCGACGGAATCGCCAGCGGCCGGCGAGTCGCGTTCGCCGGAGATGGATTCCCCGATGCCGAAGCCGCCCGTCTGGTTCCCGCCGAGCTTCGCTTTGCGCGCGGCGACCTGGCGAATGTTCTCGGCAAGGAGGGGCTTTCATTCCATCGGTTCGAGCGCTGGTCGGAGATCGCGCCGGTTTTGTGCGACTCGCGCATTGTCAGCCGACACCCGCTTCCCAGCATGCCCGCGGAGCCGCGGAAAAGAGAATCCTCGTGACCATCACCCAAATTGCAATTCCCTCGCTGGTGCGCGTGAAGTGTGGAGCACTCGACAGGCTCGGACTTTACCTGAAACGGTCCCAGCACACCCCCGTGTTACTGATGGTGAGTCAGGGCCTTGTGGCCGACTACCTCGCGCGGGTCGAGCAGAGTCTCAAGCAGCACGAGATCGATTGCGCAGAGACGGTCGAGGTAGCGGATGCAAGTTTCGAGCAGGCCACCGAGATATTCACTCGCTTGCCGAAGCGAATCAAGGCCGTCGTGGGTCTGGGAGGCGGCAAGGCACTGGACGTCGCCAAGTATGTTGCTTTTCTGGCCAGGCTTCCCTACTACGCGGTTCCGACCTCGCTCTCGAATGACGGTTTCTCCAGTCCGCAGTCGAGCTTGACCATCGCGAGGCGAAGGCGCTCGCTGGCGGCGGCTTTGCCGTTTGCTGTCGTGCTTGATCTCGACGTCTGCGCTGCGGCGCCGCGGCCGCTCTGGCTCTCCGGCATTGGCGACCTGGTTTCCAAGCTGACGGCGATCTTCGACTGGAAGCTGGCCTTTCATCGTTGCGGCGAGGCGGTCAACGACTTCGCGGCCTTGCTTTCCGATGCGACTGTCTATCAGTTCCTGGCACAGCCTTCGTTCGATCTTGACGGCGCGGATGCTCGGCACGGCGCTTCTGTTCAATGGCATTGCGATGGAAATCTGCGGCTCGTCGCGTCCGGCAAGCGGCAGCGAACATCTCATTTCCCACGCCCTCGACTCCATTTCCAAGCGTCCCCGCCTGCACGGGCTGCAAGTGGGCGTGGCGACTTACCTGATCAGCCGGGTGCAGAAGAACCAGAGCGAACGGATCGCCGGCCTCTTTGACCAGGTCGGGTTCTGGACAGTGATCCGATCGGACCCGTTTTCCCGAGCCGAGTGGCTAGAGGCCCTGCACCTTGCCCCAACCATCAAGCAGGACTTTTACACGATCCTTTCCGAACCCGGTGCTCTCGCCGAGGCCGAGCAGGTCCTCGACCACGACCCGCGGCTTGAGGGCTGTTTCACCAATTGAGCCTTGAACAATCAAAAGAAATCCGGAACCGATCGCCGGACGGTCACTACACCGCAAAGGGAGTCGCGCAATGAGTCCGTCGAAGAATCGTCGCCAATGGCTCGCGGGACTGGGCGCTGCGGGGCTTGCAAGCCTCGGTCTGGACCGGATGCCCGTCCCCGCTCGGGCCTCCGCGAACGAGAGGCTGAATATCGCCGTCATCGGCTGCGGCGGTCAGGGGGCCGAAAACCTCAAGCAAGTCGCGTCAGAAAACATCGTCGCCCTCTGCGATGTGGACGACGACCGCGGGGCCGGAGCCTTCCGGCAGTTCCCGGGGGCCAGGCGGTTCCGCGACTTCCGTAAGTTGCTCGACGTCATGCACGGACAGATCGACGCGGTGGTCGTGAGTATTCCCGACCACATGCATGCCCCGGTGAGCTTGGCGGCCATGGATCTGGGCAAGCACGTCTATTGCGAAAAGCCTCTTACCTGGAGTATCGACGAGGTCCGGCGACTGGCCAGGGTCGCCAGGGAAAAGAGGCTGGTCACTCAGATGGGCACCCAGGGAATGGCAAGTGACGGCTCGCGCAGGCATCGAGATCATCCGGTCGGGCGTGCTGGGACAGATCACCGAGCTCCATGTCTGGACAGACAGGCCGGTGGGATGGTGGCCACAAGGCGTTGACCGGCCAGCGGACAGGCCTGCTGTTCGAAGCGGTCTGGACTGGAACCTCTGGCTGGGTGTGGCCCCGACGCGGCCCTATCATCCAGCCTATTGCCCGTTCGTCTGGCGGGGATGGAAAGACTTCGGCACCGGCGCAGTGGGTGACATGGGCATTCATAATGTCGCCATGCCATTCGCGGCGCTCGACCTGGGTCCGCCGTCGGCTGCCAGGATCATCGCGACCTCCGGACTCAAGCCAGAGACTTTCCCCGTCTGGTCGCGTCTGCAACTCGAGTTCGCGGCTCGGGGCGGAAGCGGCCCGATCACGATGTCTTGGTACGATGGTGGTCAGAAACCATCCGCCGACCTGGTCGGCGGTCGCAAACTCGCCGACAACGGTGCGATCGTGGTCGGCACCAAGGGAACTCTCTCCTCCGTCGAGTGGACTGGCGGCGATTGGGCACTGCTTCCCGATGATCGTTTCCGTGATTTCAAACCACCGAAGTCGTCGGTCCCTCGTGCGCCCGAGCAGAGCCATCACCAGGAATGGTTACGTGCTTGCCGGGGAGGTCCCCCGGCCTTCTGCCGCTTTGATGGCTTCGCGGCCCGCTTGACCGAGACCATGCTTGTCGCCAACCTCGCCCTTCGGGCCGGCAAGGACCTCGACTGGGATGCCGAGACGATGTCGGCAAAAAGCTGCCCCGACACGGCCCGGTGGATCAAGCGAGATTACCGCACGGGGTGGTGAGAAGCACCTCTGGAGCTATAAGCCACCAGAGAAACAAAAGCGGGCAGACGGGACAACGATTCTCTCACGTCCCGCCATGCGCTCCTGGTCCTCGAGCAAAACCTGATACGACGCAGACTTACGGGGATCCTTCGTTCCGAACATCGTCGTAGCGGAGCCGCGTCTTACCGCGGCCGGCCTCAGCCGCGTATCCCCTGCTTCATTCTCCGTGTTGCCCCCTCGGTATTGAAGGCCTCGGGGTCGAACTTGCGTCCGATCCACTCGCGCATCTCCTCGTGCTGATCGTGCTCGGGATCGGCGAGCGCAGCGAGGAAGTCCTGATAGCCCCAGACGCCGCCCACGTCCTCTGGCGGACAGGCTCGCGCACCCTCCAGGCAGAGCGGATAGTGTTTGCCTTTCTCGGCCAGGAAGCAGCCCTCGAAGAGCACATCGTGATCCCAGCCGTCGCCGAAGTCATACTCGTACTCGAACCGGAATCGGTCGCCCCTGGCCGGGAGGATCTCGCTCAGCTTCGTTGTGGTCGAGCTCTTGCACTCGAGTTCCTCGAAGTCATCCTCCATGAGCCTGGGGTCGGCATAGAGCGTCCCGTCGATCCGAAATTGGTTCAGGTGCGAGTTGGTCCAGCCCATGGCGGTCTGAATATGTTCATGAAGCTTGTCCAAGGTGCAGTCGCCCACCTGAATTCGCCGCCAGATTGGCGGCCGGGTTTCCTTGAGCGTGATCTTGAACTGGTAGACCTGGTCCGGGGAGACAGAAGAGCTGGATTTCGGATGCTTCTCGTCGTCCTCCTTGACCCAGATCCATTCCGTCTTGATCCCCAGTTTGGCCCGGATTTGATAGTACAGGGCGTTGCTGATCTCGCCGGCGTGGCCGGACTTGGCCCAGCGACGAACGACCTGCTGGTAATCGAGGTCCGGATTCTTGGTCAAGACCTTACGCAGAAAATCCGATTTCGTCTCCGGCTGCGCACCTTTCTTCTTCGCCATGAGTATCTCTCCGCCGTTGCCCAGCTCCAAGAATGATTCACGATAACTACATTTCTGAACGAGTTCAAAGTCTACCCGCTGAGTGTTACCGCTGAAAATCAGCGGCGAACGCCTTGGGATTCAGGTCCGCTCCCGTGGCGTGGCGGGTCAGTCCGTTCCAGTTCAGCGTCCGTCCCGGTTCGAACACCTTGGCCTTGAGATAATCGCCGACGTCCTTGCGGCCGACGTAGTTTGCCTTCGACGGTGCCACGCCGCCAAGCACCTCGCGGGCGATCGCATGGTGGACCTGCGAGGCGAAGAGCTGGCCCATCATGTAATTGTGGTAGTAGCACGGAGCGCTCACGATATGGATCTTGCTGGCGTAGTCGGGTGCCTTCCTTCCCTCCGGACGCGAGAGGCCCTGGTATTTCTCGACAAGGTCCCACCAGAGGGCGCTCAGGTCCTGGTCAGGATCATCGTAAAGCGCCTTCTCGAACCGGAGCATCACCTGGCACCATCGCGAGAAGATCAAGAGGTGAAGCCGTAGCATGGTAGCGCCGGCCGCGTCGAAGGCCGAGGGATCGTCCAATGTTACTCCCATCGCACGCAGCCAGTCCGCGTCCTTGCTGAATTTCTCAAACAGCATCGCGACGCCTTCGGTGGCGAGGATATGAGCCTCGGTGCGCAGGACGTAGGGCACGCTGCGGGGCATGTTGCGGCTGGAATAGACCGAATGCCCCAGCTCGTGGAGCATCGTGCCCATCCAGTACTCGGTGGGCACGATGTTGCCGAGGACGCGGACATCGCCCTCGCGGTCGATATCGGTACAGAACGCATGCGGGCTCTTGCCGGGCTTCTCGTAGAGATCACTGCGGGCAATCACATCATCGATCGGCAGACCGATCCCGGCGTAAAAGTCCCGGCAAAGCTTCAGAATGTCGGCCTTCTTGTAGGGCGTGTCGAGGTCGGCGTCGAAGACGGCCGGCGTTTCCTGGAAGAACGGGTCGTGGACGTGCCAGGGTTTGAGGTCCCCGGGTGTGATGCCGTAACTCTTCGCCAGCCGAGCATCGATCTCGGTCTTCGCCTTGAGAAACGGCGCGCGGGTCAGCGTATCGAGCTCGTCAAACAGGGCGATGACCGCGCCCTGGCTCTGCTCGTTGAGATGAAGCTGGAGCGCGTGGTAGCTCGAAAAGCCCAGGCCCTTGGCCACCTGGTTGCGCAGCTTGACCAGCTCTTTGAGGTCGGCCTCCACAAGCGGTCCCACACCCTTGCTCGCCTCCCAGACATCCTTCCGCTCGGCCGAGTTTTTCGACGCCTTCAAGATCTTGCGGACCTCGCTATCGGCGAGCTCCTTCCCGGCCACCTTGGCGCGGTAGACGTTGAACGCCTGCTCGATCGCGTTGGCCTTGGCGGTGATCTTCTTCAGCAGTGCGGGATCGACCTGCTTCTCCTGGTACAGGAGGTAAAGGACATCGATCTGTCGCGCCAGCAGTGGATCGCTGACCGCGCCCTCCTTGATCTCTTTGAGCTGGTCGAAGCGGTCGTGGTCGGCCAGCGCGGCGTCGAGCCGGTTCTGAGCCTGCTCCTTGGCAGCGAAATCGGCATCCTTCCCCGAGACGTTCGCGACCCACCAGGCCAGGTTGGAGGCCTTCTCGAGCGGCCTTACGTCGGCCTCATGACGCGCGACAAACGCATTGGCCAGGTCATCGGCGATGAAGCTCGGCATGGCGGCCTCCTCGGTTCTTGCCATCGATCCCAGGGCACCCACTGCGGCCATGTGACCAGCCCCAGCCAGGAAATCGCGGCGCGACGGTAATGACACGGCAATCGCCCTCAGGTGTTTCGATATCGCCGAACAGACACATATTGGCTTGCAGCGGGCCAGTTCGCAACGATCTAGGCAGATCTGGTTGATCAGCATCGGTTGCGCCCGGTGCTGCCGTTCAGATTTGAGCCGCCGACCGTCGTCTCGGATGTGCTCAACTCCACTCCCCAGTGCGAACCCATGATGGAACGCCAGTCCGCATGATCAAGACTATGGTGTTCGTCCAAATTCGAGGAACCTCGTCCTTGGGAGGTGCAAGTTCCCCAAATCCGTCCGAAGAACTCGGGATCCAATTTTGCTCAGCTTGGAGGTAGCCCTGATCGCGGACTGAAGCCGCTAAAAGCTGCCTGAATGCCCGCGGTGGGAGCGGACATCGGCTCGGGAGTCTGCCTTTTGCCAAGGCTCGGCGCGGCCGGCTCGGTCACGTGATGGGCATCTTCGCCAGCACTTCAAATACACAGGACGTTCAAGGCGTGGGGCGCCGCCGCGCGACCGCTCGTTCGAGCGATCCGGCTGCGACCAATCCCCACATAGCCAGCGGTCCCGGTTCTGGTACCTGGCTGCCGTCTGAAGTCAATGATAAACGCGCGTTGAAGTCCCTAGAACTCACCAGTGCGGACTCACGGGGTGTAGGTCATGGGCGTATGCCGAGCCGCAGAGCGGCGACAGTGCATAGCCTGGCGTCGTCAGCCCCACCTGGGCTGACGACGCTTGTCCCACACTCCCACGTTGCCGCACGGAGACGCATCGATTAGCCTGGCGGCGTCAGCCCCACGGATCTGCCCATGACTTGCGAGTGACTGATGGCAAAACCTTTCGACGCGGCGGCCAAGGAACTGCTTCAGATTGATCCGCGGGCGTGGTTGAAACTGCTGTTGAACCGGGACGTCGGGGAGGTTCGCATTCTCAATGTCGATCTCTCCGCGATCACGGCCGAGGCCGATTCCGTTCTGCTTGTGGAGGAGGCCGAACCGTGGGTCGTTCACGTCGAGTTTCAATCGAGTTACGATGACGACCTGCCGGTGCGGATGCATCGCTATAGCACACTCGTGCATTACCGTCACCGTTACCCGGTTGTCAGCGTTGCACTTCTGCTCTGTTCCGATGCCGATGGTCGGGCGATGACCGGTTTGCTCCAGTATCGTTGGCCTGATGGCTTCGTCTACAACGATTTTCGTTACAATGTGGTCAGGCCCTGGGAACGACCAGCCTCGGAGATCCTGGCCGGAGGGCTGGCCACGCTTCCCCTGGCCCCACTTGCAAGCGTGAACGAGAACGAGCTGCCCGCGGTGATCCAGGCCATGCACCAGCGGCTCGATCGCGAGGCAACCAGGAGTCAGGCCCAGACACTCTGGACGGCGACCTATTTACTGATGGGGCTGAATTACCCCGACGAGCTGATTGACCGTTTGCTCGAGGGAGTGGAGAACATGAAAGAGTCCGCGACCTACCAGAAGATCCTCAGGGAGGGACGCGTCGAGGGACGCGTCGAGGGACGAGCCGAGGGACGCGTCGAGGGACGCGTCGAGGGACGTGTTGAGGGACGCGTCGAGGGACTCGTCGAGGGAGAACGGCGGATCCTCAGGCGGTTGGGGACCCGGCAATTCGGAAAGCCCAACCCTCTGATCGACTCCGCACTCGATGCCATCACCGACCTCGATCGCCTCGAACAACTTTCCGATCGCGTCCTTGAGGTCAAGACCTGGGAAGAATTGCTCGCCCAGCCGTGACCACCGACGTGGGTCAACCTGGGGCTGACGCCACCAGGCTATGAACTGCCGCCCCATTCGGGGCTGAGCGGCTCCCGAAGTGGATATCCGTACAGTACCGGAATGGGCCCGAACTGTTACGTCTGAGCCGCAATGCGCTCGATCGGGTTTTCGAGTTGATGGTTGCCTGGTAGACTAACGGTTTGGTGATTGCTGGACGTTCAGCAGCATCCGCCGGTTTCCTTCCTTCAAGAACGCAACACCCTCATGGAGCACATTGATCCCGCGGCGCGACCGGTTCTGGTTCTTGATTTTGGTGCACAATACGTCCAGCTCATCGCGCGCCGGGTCCGCGAGCGGCATGCCTTCGCCCGGATCGTCCGCCACGACATCACACCCGAGCGTGTGCGCGAGCTCAACCCGCTAGCCCTCATCCTCTCGGGCGGGCCTAGCAGCGTGTATGACCCCGGGGCGCCACACTGTGATCCGCAACTTTTCCGGATGGGGATTCCCGTGCTCGGAATCTGCTACGGAATGCAACTGGCGGCGGAGGCCTTGGGGGGCAAGGTGCAGGGTGCCCCGGCGCGGGAGTTCGGCCGCGCCGAGTGCCATGTGCTCAACCCCGACGAGCCGCTCTTCCATGGGGTGCCGCATGAAACAGTTGTCTGGATGAGCCATGGAGACCAGGTGCAGTCGGTCGGCCCGGAGTTCGTACCTCTGGCCACGACCGCAACCTGCCCGATCGCCGCGGTCAAGCATCGATCGCTGCCGTTCTTCGGGCTCCAGTTTCATCCCGAGGTGTCGCACACGCCTTACGGCTCATTGATTCTGGGCAACTTCCTTGATCGGATCTGTCAGAACCCGCGCAACTGGACAATCGGGGCGTTCATCGAGCGGTCGGTCGAGCAGGTCGTTCATCGGGTTGGCCCGTCCGACCGGGTCGTCTGCGGCCTGTCCGGAGGCGTCGATTCGGCCGTCTGCGCCGCGCTCCTGGCGCGGGCGCTGGGTCCTCGAGTCGTTTGCGTTTTCGTGGATACCGGGTTGCTCCGCGCGGGCGAGCGGCTGAGCGTGGCCGAGGCCTTCGGTTCGCGCACCAATGCCGAGTTGCGGGTCGTCGACGCGGCTGATCGGTTCCTGGCCGCCTTGAACGGCGTGACCGAGCCGCAACAGAAGCGGCTACGCATCGGCCACGCGTTCATCGACGTGTTTCGCGAAGAGGCCCGGTCGATTCCGGGCGCGCATTTCCTGGCGCAGGGGACGCTCTACCCGGACGTGATCGAGAGCGGTGGCGAGCCTGACGGCCCGGCAGCCACGATCAAGATTCATCACAACGTCGGCGGCCTTCCCGAAGAACTGGGATTCGAGCTGATCGAGCCTCTGCGCGACCTGTTCAAGGACGAGGTCCGGCGGCTGGGGCTCGAACTGGGTCTTCCGGACTCTCTGGTCTGGCGGCATCCCTTCCCCGGTCCGGGCCTGGCCGTCCGCTGCCTGGGAGAGGTGACCGCGCCGCGGCTGGAAGTGCTTCGCCAGGCCGACGCGATCTTCCTGGAGGAGTTGAAAACCGCGCGGCTCGATCGCCAGGTCGCGCAGGCCTTCGCGGTCTTGCTGCCCATCCAGTCGGTCGGCGTGATGGGCGATGCGCGCACGTACGAGAATGTGATCGCCATTCGGGCCGTGGAGACCGAAGACTTCATGACCGCCGACTGGTCGCGTCTGCCCCATGACCTGCTGGCGCGAGTCTCCACGCGGATCATCAACTCGGTCAAGGGCGTCAACCGCGTCGTCTACGATATCACCAGCAAGCCTCCGGGAACCATCGAGTGGGAGTAGCCCGTTGGAACTTCCCCCCGGCTGGTTTATACATGAGTGCAAGATCGTTCGTGCGGGTTGAAAGTGACCTTCACTCGAACAGGCAAGGATAATTCGCCATGACTTTGAGGTTGACTCGATTTGCGGCCTTGACCTTGATCATCCTGCTGGCCGGCGCCCGGCGCACGCCGAGACCAGGACCATCGCCCGCTGCGGTGCGGGGTTTCTCGAGGAGGTCGATGGATACCGTGTCTTGCACGTGAAAGGCACGCCCTACGAGATGGGCTACCAGCAGGGGACGCTGCTGCGCGAAGACATCCGCGAGAATGTTCATTACCTGTTCGACGTGAAGGGCAAGGAGATGAAGGTCGAGCTTGCGGGCGTCAGCCTGCTCAACCCGAAGCGGGTCATCTCCGGCATCGTGGCCCAGCAGCGCGAAGCATGTGCCCGAGCGGTTTTTCGAGGAGATGCGGGGCATTGCCGACGGCTCGGGCCTGGACGTCCAGGACGTCATCGTGGCTAACTTCATTCCGGAGCTGTTCCACTGTTCGGGCTTTGCCTTGAGTGGCTCGGCCACAAAGGACGGCACGCTTTATCACGGCCGGATTCTCGATTACGGGTGTGACTGGCGGCTCCAGGAACACGCGATCCTGACCGTTGCCGAGCCGGTCGGGCATATTCCGTTCGTGAACGTGACGTATGCCGGGTTTGTCGGCTCGGTGACCGGGATGAACGCCGAGAAGATCTCGATCGGTGAGATGGGGGGCAAGGGTCTGGGGCACTGGGACGGCGTGCCGATGGCTTTTCTGATGAGGATGGTGCTCGAGGAGGCGTTCAACCTCGCGCAGGCGATCGCGGTTTTTCATGATCATCCGCGAACCTGTGAATATTTTTTTGTGATTGCCGATGGCAAGACCGGCAAGGGAGTTGGCATGGAAGCCTCGTGGGACAAATTCGGGGTGGTGGCGATGGGCGAGGCGAATCCGAAGCTTCCCGAAGCGGTCAAGGATGCGGTGCTGCTGTCGGCTGGCGACCGCTATGCCGAGACTGGTCCGCCGGGTGAAAGCGCAGCATGGCAAGATCGACGCGAGCGCGGCCTTGCACCTGATGGACCGGCCGGTTGCCATGAAATCGAATCTGCACTCGGTGCTGTTCGAGACGGGATCAGGTAAGTTCTGGGTTGCCAATGCGACCAGGGACGGCAAGCCGGCCGCCGAGCAGCCCTATCACGCTTTTGAGTTGCCTGCCTTGCTCAAGCACCAGGCCGATACGTCGGCTCCGGCCCTGACCATTCCGCCCGCGCCGCCTCGAAGAGCCGCGCAAAGGGCCAGTGCCGCGGCCATACAATGACGGTGCACGAACGGCTTCCCGAAGATGTGAAAAGATCAAAGCTTCAGTGAAATTTCTTCCAAACTCTTTTCGAGGGGTCTCTTGATGCGTCCACTCCTGGTGCTCGTCATCGCTGTGGGGTCGTGGCAGACGGGTGCGGAAACGGCTTTTGCGCAGGCCACCAAAATCGACCTTCGCACAAGCGCGGGGGTCGCGGCGGTAAAGGGCGCGTGGCGATACCATGACGTGAAGATCGTCGAGGTCGAGGTCAAGAGCAAGAATGGTTCGACCAACCGGACATACAGCTACGAGCCCAAGGCGAAGGGACCGGAATTTGACGACAGTCCGTGGGAGATCATCGCGCCTGAGACGCTCAAGAATCCCCGGGGAAACGGGCAGATCTGTTTCTGCTGGTACCGGATCAAGGTGGTAATTCCGCCCGAGGCCGAAGGAAAGTCGGTGTTCTTCCAGACGACTGTTGACGACTACGGCGAGGTCTGGGTCGATGGGGCTCTTCCCCATAAGCCCGGCGATAGCGGCGGCCCGGTCGTTGCCGGTTTCAACGTTCCCAACCGGCTCGAGCTCAAGGGAGCCAGTCCGGGGAAGGTCTATCAGATCGCGATTTTCGGCATCAATGGGCCGATCTCGTTCACGCCGCCAAACCGGATCTTTCTGGGACCGACTTTTCTTGAGCTGGTCGACAAGAAGTGAGCGAGCGGGAAGCGGCGATTGACGGCCTCATTGAGTTTCCGCCCGCAAAGTACGGTGAATGCAACGGGCGATGGTGGCGTAACCAGCCGGCCGGGGATGAGTGTCAAAGCTCCAGTACTGGGGCGTGCCAGCGGCGTCGGCACGGACCAGGTCCTCGGTCGCGTCGACGAGCGGCAGGCCGAGCGAGCGGCAGACCTCGGCCATGAGTTGATTCTGGCGACGATAGATGGGGTCGACCGACATTGCCTCGGCGGTAGCTCGGTCCATGCCCAGCTTGACCAGCGGATCGACATAACGCCGATTGACGACTGCGCAGAAGGGCACATAGGCGATGGTCAATCGGCGACTCCCACGGCCTCGCAAACGGCTTGCATCCGCCGCAAATGGTGTTCGGGTGAGCCCTTCTTGGTGAAATCATGGGCCAGTTGACGCGGAATATCGGTGGACTGGCCGCTCAGAAAGGGATTGAGTTTTCCCGCGATCATCGCCTGGTAGAGCGCGGAGTCGAGCCCTGGCGGCGGTCCTGACAATCCGCTCAGCGGATTGGCGGAATCGGGCACCGGAGCGAAGAACCGGATCGACGAAAACGGCCAGCGCAGGCAGATCGGCCGGTCGTGGATGTACCGCTCCAGCAGGCTCATAACCCTGGGCTTCCACCACGGCTGGATCGAGGGCGAGAACGCCAGGGCGGGATTGTCAAACCCAGCCTCATATTCCGCGGCGGGAAGGTCGTTACAGTAGAGGACCACGACAACGTCCGCCGGGTGGAGCAGCGCCACGGCATCGCGCGTGAGAATCGTGTCGTGCGCGAGCGAGGCTGCAATGACGCCAAGGTTGATCACCTCGGCACGTTCGCCGTCGGCGTTCAGCAGCCTTTCGAGCTGACAATTGATTGAAGCGGATTCCGGGGCGCCCATTCCTTCCGCCACGCTGTCGCCGATCACCAGAATGCGCCGCTGGCCGGGTGACGGATCAATGGCGAAATCCGGTCCTCGAAATCCATTGCCGTTGAGATGATGAATCTCGGAGAATCCATCGGGCTGGCTCTCGACGAGCAGGTTGTCGTACACCAGCCCGCGCGCCATCATCCTCCGCATGCGCGGGTGTCCCTGGGCCATCATCTGGTATGAGATCCTGTTGAATCCGGTGATCTGGGGCAGGGGAAATAGCCCGCGAAACAGTGCTTCCTGGCCCAGCGTGATCAGCATCAACGTGAGCGCGGGAAATAACCAGGCGGGTCTACGACGCGTGCAGCCGGCGCGGGTGAGAGTCGACTGGCCGGTAGCCGGGGCGTGCGCTTGAGTCGTCTCCTCACCTGGCTCGCCCACCGCGCATGAAAGATGCTCCACGGTCTGTCCCCTTGCGATGTCGAATCGTTGAGATGGGCTTGCTTCATTAGGACAGGTGCCGTTGCCGACTGCAAGTCGAGTCGCCGTTCAGTAGAATGGCGCATGGGCCTCATGTTGAGAGCACATCTCTGAGTTGGAGGAGGCACGTCTCCATGATCGAAACCCGGTTCACTCGCCTTGGTTTCCTCCCCGAGCCCGACCCGCTGATGGGGTTCCCGGCCGGCTCCGCGTTCTCGGTCCTTGACGCACTCGGTCGCGACCTGCCCAGCCTGCTGCAAGATAAAGGATTTCGAGCCCTGGCTCGCGGCCTGACCATTCCTCCCTTGCCACCGGAAGCTGTGCCAGGGGGCGAGCTGCGGCTCTACTATGTCAGACTTGGCTTTCTGGCGTCGGCCTATGTGAACCAGGTCGGGCAAGACCCGGCCACGGTTTTACCGCGCAACCTTGCCTTTCCACTCTGTGAAGTCTGCACGCGGCTGGGCCGTCCGCCCATTCTGAGTTACGACGGCTATGCGCTTTACAACTGGAAACGGTTCGATCCGGCAGGGCCGATCGCGCTGGGCAATATCGATACGATCCAGAACTTTGTCCACCTTTATGACGAGCACTGGTTCATTCTGGTACACGTCGAGATCGAGGCCCTGGCCGCGACAACTTTGAAGGCGATCGATCAGGCCGAAGTAGCCCTGGCGGCGGGTGATCGCGACGGGCTCGACGCCGCGGTCGCCACTCTTGCTCGCGCACTCTGGGCCCAGGTTGAAACGTTGCGGAGGATTCCCGAGAAGATGGACCCCGCGCTCTACTACAAGACGTTTCGACCCTACATCCGGTTCTTCGAGAGCGTGGTTTACGAAGGCGTGGACACATCGCCCCTCAACTTCCGCGGTGAAACAGGCGCTCAGAGCAGCGTGATCCCGACCATCGTGGCCTTCTTGAAGGTTCCGCACCGATCCTCGATGTTGACTGATCATCTCGCCGACATGCGGCGGTTCATGCCCGCCGAGCACCGCGCCTTGATCGAACACGTCGAGGGCTTGCCGGACATCAAGGGAAAAGTGGCCAAGGATTCGTTCAATGACGCCCTGGATGGGCTCGCGGCCTTCCGTGAGACCCACCTCCAGTTCGCCATCCGCTACATTGCCGCCCACGAGCGCGATCCGCGCGGTACCGGCGGCACACCTTACATGAGCTGGCTCGGTCAGCTCATCGACGAGACCCGGGCGCACAAGATCTAGCCGTTCATCCATTAAGTTAAATCGCGAAACCCGATTGAGTGCCATTCATGTCGACCAACACGTCGTCCATCGGTCATGAGTCTGGCGGGGAATCCATCCCGGCAGTTGCCCATCCATACTCCGCCTGGCGAGTCGCTATTTTGCGTGTGCTCGCGGCAGCCCACGTGGTCGTGGGTTTGGCTGAGCTAGCGCGGATCGCCAGCAATTTATTGTTGCAGGAGAGTTACATCGGGGGACCGATGGCCCTGGTCGGGGCACTCACCATCAATTTTGCCCGATTCTTGAACAGCCTCCTCCTAGTTTCGCCCGCCGATCCGAACGTTTTCTGGACCAAGTCGGAGTGGATTGTGCGGAATGCCGATTCCAGCCGTGAGTTCCTCGTCGCCATGGTGGCCGCCCATTTCGTTCTGGGGATGTTCAACCTTGTCCTGGGGCAGGGGCTCTGGCGTCGCCGTCGTTCGGCGCGCCTGCTTGAAATCGGAGTGATGAGCATGGCCGGTTTCCTGGCCGCGGCTCACGGTGCCGCCCTCTTCTGGGTCGGAAATCCCTGGTCCGACCTCGGTGTTTTTGCCTTGATGATTTGCATGCCTGTGGCCGTGCCGATCGTGGCATTTCTGCTGCTGCCTGGCACTTCGGCTCTGTTCCGCCAGACTGTATCGGATACCCATGCACTTCCACGGCGTCGAGCGTGGTGGATGCTGACGCTTCAGATGTTCATGGGCCTTGTGGTCCTTGTCCTCGCTCTGGGCATTCTTTTGGTATTCAATCTCGGCCCGATGGTGGAAGTCGCGTTGGTGATGATCCACCTGGCCACGGGTACACCATTCTTTTGAACAAGCCGGCACTCGCGTGGAGCGCTGCCCTATCATGGCGATCGGCTGCGGCGACACGATACGGTCGCGCGTTGATGCGGGTAGTGCCGCGTGATAATGTCAATGTTCATCCGATTCACGACCAGAGCGAGGAGTTTCTGATGAGCATTTCGATCCGGACAACCGCCGTGTCGCTGGCGCTTCTGCTCGCGTCTTTTGTGCAGGCTCAAGCAGGTCCGCCGCAAGAGGCAAGCTCCACAACGGGCTGGAAGCCGCTCTATGATGGCCACAGTCTCGATGGCTGGGAGCACGTTGGGCCTGGTAAGTTTGTGATCGAGGACGGCCTGCTCCGCACGGAGGGAGGCATGGGTCTGCTCTGGTACACTCGCGAGAAACTGGGCGACTGCGTGCTCCGGGTGGTCTACAAGACCGGCACTCCGCGCTCCAATTCCGGCATCTACATCCGGATTGCCGATCGGCCCAAGGATCCGTGGTATGCGGTCCATCACGGCTTCGAGGTCCAGATCATGGACTACGGCGGTGAAACCCGTCGCACGGGCTCGATCTACTCGTTCGCCAAGGCCAAGGCCCAGCCGTCGAAGAGCGGCGAATGGAACACCCTAGAAATCACACTCAAGGGTCATCGCGTCGAGACGGCCATCAATGGAGTCGCGGTCTCCGAATTTGACTCCAGCGAACTGAAGCCCCAGCCCACGGACACTACCGGCGAAGGCGACCCCGCGCGAGGCCCCCGCGCCCCGTCGGGCTACATCGGACTCCAGAACCACGACGAAAGCTCGTTGGTTTTCTTCAAGGAGGTTTCGGTTCGACCGCTGGGTTCGGGAGGGAAGTAGTCAAGCCTCTCCATCCTCGGAGAGACCACGTTGCCGATCGGGTCATCGCCCGGATCGCCGTGGCGAAACTCCTGCTTAAACGAGTATGAACGCATGAAGATAACATTTAGACACGCCTTGTGCGCGCTCTAATTCTCGTCCGGGATATTCCTAGCCCTGCGACCAGGACTGGTCGAAAGCTTGGTCTGGGCCGGACCCGGGGTGCTGCGGCCGTCGGCTTTGTACTTTTCCAGAAGCGCTTTCAGTCGCGCGACGATCTCGGGCTTCCGCGCGTACAGGTTGACGCGCTGTGGAAGGTCAGCGCGCAGGTCATAGAGCTCTCCGGCGGCGGTGTTCGGTGTGTAGCCGCGCTCTTGCTTGAACCAATCGGGCTCACCGCGCTCACCGTTGTCGTCGCCGGTCCGGGCGTCGATCAGAACCCAGGGGCCCTGGCGGATGACGAACTTGCCATTGGCGCTGTGCAGCACCGTGGCCTCGCGGATCGCGTGCGGAAGGTTCTCACCGCGAAGGGCGGGCAGCACGTTGTAGCTGTCAACTCCGGCCTCGGGTGGAAGAGTCGCTCCCAGCATCGCGGCGCAGGTGGCCATCAGATCGACGTGGCAGATGACTTCGTCGCTCACCGCGCCCGCGGGGATCTGTCCCGGCCAGCGGGCGAGGAAGGGCACACGGTGGCCGCCCTCCCAGGCGTCACGCTTCACACCGCGCAGGCCGTCCATGCTGCGGTGATCAAACTTCTTGATGCGCTGATAGCGCCGGATCGATCTCGACACACTCCGGGCCATTGTCGCTGGTGAAGATCACCAGGGTCTTTTCCGCGAGACCCGCGCGGGCCAACGCCTCGAGCACCTGGCCGACCACCCAATCCACCTGCGTGACGAAGTCACCATAATCGCCGGCCTGGCTGCGGCCGTTGAACTCCGGAGCCGGCACCACGGGATAATGCGGAGCCGTGAGTGGGAAATAAAGGAAGAAGGGTTTGTTCGGGCTGGTCCTGGACGATTGCTCGATCGTCGCGACGGCGCACCGGGTCAGCTCCGGCAGAATGTCCACGAGCCTCCAGCCGGGAACCATCGGGCCAGGGCGATTGAACCCTCCGCGCTCCATGGGCGAGGCGACGGAGGGAATTCCCACCGTGCGGTCGTTGTCGATGAAGCAATAGGGCGGGTAATTGGGCAAGTCCACGCCGAAGTACGAGTCGAAGCCGAGCGTGATCGGCCCGTTGGCGATCGGCCGCGTGAAGTCGACATTGCCCTGGCCGTCGCGGCTCTGAGGGGCCATGCCGTCGCGCGTCGGCCAGGACCAGCCAAGGTGCCACTTGCCCACACAAGCAGTGGCATAACCGTGGCGGCGGAGCAGTTCGGGTACCGTGAGGCGGGTGGGCTCGATGAGCGGTTCGCCCCAGGGCGGTAACACGCCGGCCTTCAGCCGCGAGCGAAAACAGTAGCGGCCCGTGAGCAGCCCGTACCGCGTCGGCGAGCAGACAGCATCGGACGCGTGCGCGTCGGTGAAACGCATGCCCGAGGCGGCCAGCCGGTCAAGGTTCGGCGTGGGAACTCTCGACGCAGGGTTGTAGCAACCGACGTCGCCGTAGCCCAGGTCGTCAGCGAGGATGTAGACAATGTTAGGCGGAACCGGCGACGCATCAGTTCCCAGAGCAGCCAGTGATGCCAGGAGCAGCGCGGTCAGGTTGAGCATACGCTTCAGCGTTCTCCAGCGGGCTCGATGATCGAAGTCTCGTCGATCTCAACAGTGGTCACCTGCTTCAGGCTCATGGCTTCGCTTCCCTGTGCGGCTGATTCTGGCGAGACGGATCCGGGCCCATGGCCTTTGCCCTATTCTGTTCGCCGCGGCCCGCAAGCGGCAATCCGGTACCGGGACAGTCCGTTCTTGACGGCAGGGACGCCTGCACGAGCCGGTGGCGCCTTGCCGCGAATGCCGATCGGCGCATCCAGCCCAGGAGAATGTCCAGCAGAAAGCTGAGGTCGAGAAACACGTGGTGCCGCCTCTCGTGACGACGTGTCTGTGATGCATTGATGGGAAGAGGCTGGCCGAACCCGTCGAACATCAGCCCCATTGAGAAGAAAATGTCCGAACGCAAGAAATGTGTGCCAGAAATCGTGTCGTTCGCCGGCATACCGCCACAGTGTGTCGCGATCGGCAAGCGGGGAAATCTCCGCCTGGCGCACCTCTCGGGTCTGCACTGCCCGACAGCTCGCCAGTCTATGACTCAGCGTCAGCATTCCCTGAGCCGCTGCGCGGCTGGGAACGGGCCTTGGAGGGCCCGGGTTCGGAGGGGCCAGCGATTCTTTGTGGCTGAGGACCGATAAGGCAACTATAATGGAGTCGTTGTCAAAGATGTGGTCTGCGGGAGAGAGTGCGATGATCCTCACCATCGAAGCGATCTATGAGAACGGCGTTCTCAGGCCTGTTCGGCCTTTGCCGCTCAAGGAACAGGAAGTGGTCCGCGTCACGATCCAGCCTGAGTCAAGCTGGGCCGAACAGACGGCCGGTTTACTCCAGTGGAAGGGCGATCCCGAACTCCTCCAGCGGATCGCCGATGGCGACGAATTCAGCATTCTGGAGCCGACATGACTTTTGCCCAGATCCCGGGAGGAGCGGCAGTGTTCCTCGATGCGAATACACTGGTCTACCACTTCGCCAGCCATCCCAACTTCGGGGCCATCTGCACTCAACTCGTGAAACGCATCGAGCAGCATCAACTATCCGGCTTTGTTTCCACGCACGTGCTGAGCGAGATCGCCCACCGCCTGATGACGCTCGAAGCGCTCGATCGGTTCGGCTGGCCGCCTGCAGGGATCGCGGCTCGGTTGCGCAAGCATCATTCCGAGATTCCCACACTGAACGTCCATGTCGAGGCCATCACGCGAATCCCGCTTCTGGGCATTCAGGTCTCCGCGGTCACTCCACGGCTTGTCGAGGCCGCGACTTTGGTCAGCCAGCAATACGAATTGCTCATGGGTGACTCCCTGATCGTCGCGGTCATGCAGACTCAGGGCCTGACCAACCTTGCCAGTAATGATGCCGATTTCGATCGTGTCTCAGGGCTGACGCGTTATGCACCAGTTTGACGGGCTGAACCCGCCGCCAGCCACGAGGCTCTAACCCGTGGCGAAGCGGTTCCAGTCGGTCATAGTTTTCTTGTTACCTATGGATCGACCTGAATGACTATGGCCGCTGGAACTCGTCGTTCGAGCAACTCAGGTTCGCTTCGATCCTGCCGATGCGCGATGTTCGGTATGCGGTCCGATCCGACCCGTTCGGGAAGCACCTTCGATCGAGCTCACCGCAACGCTGGTCGGTCGAAACGCTTCCACGGTCGCCTTTTCAAGCGCCTGGGCCAATACCACGGTTCCGATCGGAGAATATCGCCTGGGCACCGTCAACTGTGCTTTCCCGGATGCTCAACGGGGTTCGCGCTGGAACTTCGTATTTCCCGACATCGGACGCCGGGGTGAGCCTCGCTTTCCGGCACCGGTGCCACGATTGCCCTGGCCACCGGCGACGGCCGCACTCTCGACGCCTACTCCGGCTTTGCCTGAGGCACCTTCTGCTCGGCCTCCCTGCCAGTGCCTTCGTCTCAGCCCGTCGGCCCCCTTTCGCTCTCTGTCCGGCTCGACGCCGCCCCCTTGCCGGTCTCCTCCGGGCCGATTCCACCATCCCGGTCGTTGAAGGGCCTTGAGACTCCGGGACTCGTACCTTGTCACTCGGCTTTTCGTAATTCGAACCGCATGCGACCGGGTCGATCATCCTTCGTGTCGACGGGCACGTTGTAGGTGAGTGACCAGGTTCGGGAACTCGGGTCGAAATCGGTTTGCCAGAAGTCGCGCCCGTGGATCGCCTGATCGACGCGCCGGGGACCTTGGCCGTCGTCTCGCCAGAGCTCAGATCCTCGATAGCTGGAGAGGCGGCTGAACGTGACGGGCACGTAACCAAGGCCTCCCTTGAGCACGACCTCGGCACTGTCCCGACAGTCAACCGCGATGACGAGCGGCCAGAGGTTTTCGACACGGCCGCGTATGGCCTCGACGGTCACAGAGTTTCCGTTGGCTTCGCGCTGGAGCATTTTCCAGGTGTTCCCGCCGGTTCGGAGGGCCTCGCGCAAGGCCACGTTCGGTCCATAGTAATCGTCGACCGAGATGGGCATGATCACGAGCTCGAGCACGGCTTCGACGAAGTCGCCGGGCTGAAGTTCGGTGAGGCCCGCGGGTGGTGTCAGCTCGAGGTTGGCGCTCGAGTGGTCCGTTCTCGGTGCCGAAGACGGCTGCGGAAGGGGTGTTGACGGGTCGGCCGCCGAGTCGTGCGTTCCACTTCCGGACGACCAGGCCGCGGTTCGCCCACGCGCCGCCTTTCTTGTCTCTGTTAATCGCGCCGTGGAGGGAGAACCAGGGAGTCTCTCCATTGCAGGCGATCCCGGAACGGGAGTAGCGCCGGCCGCCTCGCGGCGGCTCCCACTCCTCGGCCAGGCCGGTGGCATCACCGCGGGCGAGCGTGGTGAACTGCTGGTCGTTGTAGTTGTCGGCCCCGAGCTGATAAAACGCCAGGCGCTGGAAGGGCGCGGGCTTGAGCACGTCGTAGCGGATGCGGTGGATCGCGCGATTGATGTCGTCACCTCGAGAAGTCAGCACGTTCAACCGCGCGGCGATCGCACCGTCGGCCGACACGCCGGCATACGTCACGTCGGTCAGGTTGGGCCCGTGGCTGGCGTACCAGGCCCGCATTCGCGTGAGGTACTGACGCTTGCCGTTCGGGTCCACATAGACGAGAAAATCACCGCCACCGACGTTGTTGGTCCAGGCCCACTTCGCCTTCGACTGCTCCATCCCCCAGACCATCAACGGCCGGACGTCGTCGATCATCGAGCGATTCAGGCAGATGTCGGGGTCATACGTGATCGACTCTCCCCAGCTTCCGATCGCCGCCTGGTCCCAGCGCTGGTTTGTGCCCCAGCCGATCAGGCAAAGTTGTGCGTGCGACGCCGCCGGCACACCGCCCCACCGCGCGTAGGTCAGCGCAAACTCCAGCTCGATCTGCGATTTCGCGGGCAGCCGCAGCATTGTGAACCCATGGAACCACGGGCCCTGATACAGGAACGTGCGCCCCGCGGTCTGGTGCCAGTTCTTGGAGATCTGCACGGCCAGGCCGGTGGGGAAACCGTCGATATCGCGAATCATGGGCGTCATGCCGGTGATGCCGGCGAAACTTTCGTCCTTGGCAAAGAGGATGCGGAGAACCGACTCGTGTTCGTCGGTGTTCTGGATGGTCAGCTTCACGCGCTCCAGGTGATCCAGGTCCCTCGCCGGATCCCAGCGCTCGTTCGGTAACGCGACCTTCAACCATCCCGCTGCGCCGTCGGTTTCCACTGGAATCGCTGCACCTTCGGGTCGGGATGCCTCGACCTTGGCCGCCCCTGCCGGCGTGCCGAAGTACTTGACCAAGGTGTCCTTGATCGTCTGCCCGGGACCGAAGCGACCGAGTGAGGATGTCGTCGTCGAGCTGAAGCCTTCCCCCCTGAGCCGGCACGACAGGCGGATCTCCCGGTTTCCCAGGTCGCCTCGGGGCTGCAGCTCGATGGAGAACGACACGAGGTCTGGCCAGGCGACGACTTCAAGGCGGCCGTCCACATCGAGCCTCTGCTTCGTGTCGTTCTCGAAGATCAATCGCTCGATATCGAACCGCTGGAGCCAGCGGCCGCTCTCGATGAGGCGTACCGGAAAGACGAGGTCGTCCTTGATCGAAGTTTCGCACCCGACCAGGCGGTACCTCACGCCATCGAGCTCGACGGAAATGTCGAGATCGGCGGCCGGCAAGTTCATGACCGTGGCGTTGTCTTCCGCGACGGCCGTTTCCGCGGGGCTCGCCTCGGTGATCGCCCCGAGGTGCAGCAGCCGCAGGCGTTCGACGTCGAGCGCGAGCCCGTAGTTCCCCGTCCGGACACAGAGGACCTTCCCCCCATTTTCCGACCGCCCGCGCCAGCCTTCCGCCCACCAGAGGAAGCCGTAATCGCGGACGCCGGGCATCGCGTCGGCAGGCGTCAAAGTGCGGAGGTCGTCAGCCGCGTGAACCGTCGACAACATTGCGAATGCGACGAGCGCGACGAGGAGAGGGCTTCCAGGTCTACGGAGCATGGAGATCACCTCGGGAAAGGGATCGGGGCGTTCGTGCGGAGCTGCGATCCTCTCAACGAGCACGGTTTGATTGTCTTGATTTTCTCATCAATTCACGGGGGACGGAAGGGCCGGGATCCCGGGAGCTGGTCGGGACGATCGACCTCGTCGTGTCCTGAGTTTTGGGATAGGATAGATTGGGAACCCGATCGAGCCTGCGAGTGACCGAGGTGCTTTCATGAGTACGGTCTCCCGACCCAAGCCGCCGAAATCCCCTCCTCCGGAACCGGATCCGTTCCGCTACGGCTGGCGGTACGTGCGGATGGAACAGCCCGACGGAACTGTCTTTTTCGACCAGATACCACTGACGCTGGAGGATGTGCTCCATCCCGAGGTGGGAGATTTCATCGTGCAGACCGACGGGCACGACAGTGACCTGAATTATCTCAAGGACCTGTTCAAGGCCCAGCTTGCCGATGATCCCAAGAAGGCGGTGATCTCCGACTGTCGCGTGGATTGGAACCTTCCGGGAGTCAAACCCCTGGGCCCGGATGTGGCTGTGTTCCGGGGGATCAAGCGGCATCGCGACTGGTCCACCTTCGACGTGAAGGCCGAGGGAGCCAAGCCGCTGCTGGTGGTCGAGGTCACCTCGCCCGACACGCGGCAGAACGATGTGGTCACCAAGGTCGACTATTATCACCGGGCCAGGGTACCGCTCTACGTGATCGCCGACGTCCGCGAGCAAGGCGAAGACCGCGTCATCGAGCTGATCGGCTATCGGTACGAGGGAACCGGTTACCAGCGAATCCCGCTCGATGAGAGAGGCTGGATCTGGCTGGAGCCGGTACAACTCTGGCTGGGCTTGTCACGAGATCGCCTGGGGAATTACGAACGGCTGGCGTGTTTCGACCGCAACGGCGCGGAGGTTGGCGACTACACGGCCATCAGTATCGCGCTGGCCGCGGCGACCAGAGCTAAAGCGGAGGCTGAGGCACGAGCGACTGCCGAAGCCGAGGCGCGGGCCGAGGCCGAGGCTCGTGCGACGGCTGAGGCTGAGGCGCAGGCGCAAGCCGAGGCGCGGATCCGTGAGCTGGAAGAGCGACTACGCCAGAATTGAGCTCAAGCTGAGTGATATGGAATAGGTGCAACCCGTTTGGCTGCAACTTCGGGGAAGCCATGAGGGCCATCCGGTTCTCTCATCACTCGAGTGGTGGCCCCGCCGTTGTTTCTTGGCCGCTACTGGTCTCTTGTCGGATCACACCGCTTGAAAGAACCTGGCCATGACACTGCCGCGCCGCCGATCAGGCAAAGAGCACCGACAATCAGAGGCACCCCATACGTTCGTGCGAGTAAGGAAGGTTCGTCGGCATCGGCGTCGACGACGTGGGCCTGAACCTGCGGGCCTTTGAGGAAGCGATCGGGATGGAATTCCTCCTCGGGGATCGGTCCGAAGTGGCGATCGACGACCTTGAGTTCAAACGGCATCGTCCCAAAGTGGGGTCACCGTGGACTTGTCTCGCTTGACACTTGGCGGGCCGTTCATACTAGCCCGAAGCGTCAGCGAGGGTCGACACAAGTCCATGCGGGGAAAGGCGTAACCCCTCGCTGACGCTTCGGGTTAATGTGTCGCGCCGGCCTGTCATTTCGTCAACGCAAGAGAGGAGGGTTTTGGGACAATCCCGCACAGGCCGATGATCGCCGCGCCTTCAGTGCCCAGCAAAGGTCCGCGTACCCAGTGCACGGTTCCCGTGGTCGGCCGCTCAAGTCTCGCCTCGAGGGCGCGGATATGCCGGTCCATCGCCGCTACCTGCGCGAGCGTAAGCATCGGGCATCGGCGGCGAGATCATCACAACTTTTTCACCGTAGGTGCGCTGGGGATAGCGGAGCCGCGCCTCGAGGTCCATGAGCGACTCGGCCAGCGGGGCAAGCAGTCAGAGCGCGAGCATGTGCGGCTCCATACGCCCGGTACCAAGTGCCAGGCCATAAAGGAAGAAACCAGCCAGAAACCAGAGCGGCGCTGCGCCGATCAGCAGGCAAGCGAGGGCACGGCGCCGATCCGGCCCGCGGATGACCCGCCACGGTGCGAGGATGATCAGAGCAAGACCCGATGCGATCACGAGGGCTAGCGCGATCGTCACGGGCAGGAAGTGCGGATGCCAGGCAAAGGCGATCATCATGCCGGCCAGCAGACCCAGGAATGCCAGGTATGTCAACCAGACGGCGGCGGCCAGACCTGTCAGAGAGAAGATGCGACGCATCGGAAATCACCTTAGAAGAGCCGATCGAGGGCCTGTCCAGCCCTCCGCTAGGAGATTGAAGTGATTCTATGCGATCAAATCGTCCTCACGCGATCTTGGGAGCCTTGGGAGCATCCACCATGTATGTCGATCAGTCGTTGGCGCCGCCTTTCTTCGGGTCCGTGATCGAGGTTTGGCGGCCTCTTTTATTGGTCGTTGGGTTCTCCTCGGTCCGCCGGTCCGCTGATCTTGGTCCTGATGCGGTGAAGACCTTGTATCGAATCGCCGCGAGCGATACTTTAAGGTTATGAGCACTGTTCAAGTGATAGAAGACGCCATCCGCCAGCTCCCCGACGACGACCTGGCCGCACTCCGCGCCTGGTTCGCCGAGTTCGACTATGCAGCTTGGGACCGGGTGTTCGAGCGCGACATCCATGAAGGACGGCTGGGTGCTCTGGTCGAAGGGGCCCTTCGGGATGCTCGCAAAGGGTGTTGCACCGACCTGTAAATCACCGCGCGACGCCGCGATTCTGCGGCTGCTACTTCAATCGTTGCTTGCTGTGGCGTGAAGCAAAGCCAAGTGATCCGCGATCCCGAACCATCCATCTCGGTCAGAGGTTATAAGCTAGCTCATTTGTGCGTGCGACGTTTCGTCTCCAAACAAGGCATCGCAGCTCTCCCCGCAAGTGGAGGATCAGCCATGCGCCGATTGTGCTCATCGAACCGGAATTCGGCAGGACGGGCCACGACAAGCAAAATGGATTTCCTGGCCGGCCGCGCCGGGCAACGTCGCTGGCTGATAGGGGCTGACCTCCTGATCATCGTCTCGATCATCGGCCTGGCGACCATCGAACGGGTTGCCGCGGCACCTCAGGCGCAGGTTGCCTCGAAGCCAGGAGGCGACGGGCCATGTCCCCAGCCTGCGCTTTTGCAGAAGGCGATCGTGGGGCAGATCGACACCGATCAGGATCGGCTGAACAACATCATCCTGCACAACGGGATGCCCGTCCGCAAGGCGTCCGGGTATTCTTTCAAGACGGTGCTTGTTCATGGGCGCCACCTGTTCACGACGCCATTTACCGAAGCCGACGGCGCCGGGGAAGGCAAACGATTTGCGAATGGGGAGGGACCGCTGGGACCACGTGAGGCGGCCTTCACCAGCAACCTCAAGATGGTCCAGAACAAGCTCGGATTGCAGGGCTCAGACTTTCCCAAACTGCTCGATATCTTTCTGCCCCCTTCTGCTCACCTTGACAGTCAAAAGAACGTACGGTTCGCCATCCTCCGGCTCAATGGCCTCGATTCGCAAAGCTGCTTCGAGTGCCACAATTCGATCGGCTCCGCCCATGTTCAGGGCGAAGGTTCCGCTCTGGCGCTGGAGCGTAAGCCGGGGACGACGGGAGGACCTGCCGGGCAGGCCTCAAACGCCTTCATCAATGACACCTTGCCCGATCCGATGATGAAGTTCGTGCGGAATCCGCCGCATGTCTTCGGCACGGGATACGTCGTGGCCCTGGCCGAAAAGATGACCCTCGACCTGCTCGGTCAGAAAATTGCGGCTTACGTGGCCGCAGGGCAGTCGCCGGGCAAGCAGGTATCGGTCGATCTTTATTCGACCGACACCAAGGGCCGGCCCATCGTGAGGTTCGGGACCTTCAAGGTTGCGTACATCGGCAATGCCAGCACGCCGCCTGACGCGTCCACGCTTCTGAAGGAGCTCACCGGCGACGCTGACTTCGATTTGAGCAAAGACTTCATCGAGGATCTGAGCGGGCTCCAGGGGGTCAGCCAGGATCTGGTCGTCCGGCCCTTGCAGTGGAAGGGCATCGCCTCCAACGAACGCAATTTCGTCAGGTCGGCGATGGCCTTCCATTTCGGGATGTTGCCCACGGAGCTGAACCCTGACTATCGATTGCCGCAGGAGAACAAGGACAGCGACAATGACGGAGTGGAAGACGAGGTCTCCGAGGGAAACGTCTCCGCGCTCACGGTCTTCACGATGTCGATCCGTCCCCCAGCCCAGCAGATCCCCGAGGGAATGGGGAAAGTCGTCGCACGTGGCGAGAAGCTCTTTCGCGGCGAGAAGGTGGACGATCGGACGATCGTCATCGGTTCGGCGAATGCCTGTATCAGTTGCCACATGCCGTCACTGCCGCTTTACAAGACTTCAACCTGCGTCCGCGACCCCAGGGACGATGTGAGCACCGGCTCACCCCAGGGCCTGTCGAACATCACGGGCCTGGTCGCGCGACAGCGGTCGAGCAGGCAGTTGCCGGTCTACCGGCGTTTGCGATCGAGTCTCCATGGCAAGACGCCTGAACGGCTTGATCCGAACAGAAAGAAAGCCGATGATAAAGAGGTCCAGTCCAGGGCCGACCTTCAAGCTCTTCGTGAGGCGTTTCGGATTGCACTCGAGCCCGTCGGCTGCCCCGCGTCCTGCTACGAGTTTGACCTGAACATGGCCGCGGGTTCACCCTTCGAGGCACTCTCGTTCTCGTATCCACGGCTGGGCACGTCGAAGGACCAGGACGGCGTGGATGTGATCAATGTGCCGCTTTTCAGCGATCTCAAGCGGCACGACATGGGCGAAGGTCTGGCCGACAAGTTCGATCAGGGAACCGACGTCGCCACGATTTCCGTGACGCGCCGCGAGTTCCTCACCCGTCCCCTTTGGGGCGTCGGCGACACTGGGCCCTGGCTCCATGACGGTCGAGCCCGCACGCTCCGCGACGCGATATTCATGCACGAGTCGCTCGGCAGCGAGGCGAATCCGGTAATCGAGACCTTCAAGAGCTTGAGCTGCGATGACCAGGCAGCCCTTGTCGAGTTCCTGCTGAGCCTGCGTTTGCCAATCGATTGCCGTTATCAACCCTGCTTCGACAAAGACGCCTCCTGCCATCCTGCGCCGCTTCCCCAACCGAGGCCCTCAAGCCCAATGGCGAATTGACCGGGACGGCCTTCTTGTCCCCCGCGCCTCGGACGATGGATGGATCTGAGAGTCTTATCGTGCCAGTGAACCGGGGTTGAGCCCGTCCCGCAGGTTGAACCGCGCTCCGACTGCACCGACGCTGCAGTTTGCGCGGTTCAGGCCTAGCCGCTGGCGAAGCTGGTACACCGGCTCGATCCCGGTGCAGTGGGCACCGAGGAAATTGGACACTTCCATCGGCTTGAGCTTCCCGATGGTCCAGTCGAGAGTGGCGGCATCGGCTTCAAAGAGGTGGAAGCCCCCCAGGGCGGCGTGCACGCGGGTGTCGCGAACGATCTGGCGGGCGGATTCGAGCGTGTTGATGATTCCCGCGTGGCCGCAGCCGGAGACCAGCACCAGGCCCTTGGCGGTGTCGAGGACCAGCGACATATCCTCGGGGACGTTGTCCTCCGCCTGGCGGCCGTCCGGGAACCGGATCGTCCGCTTGAGGCTCCAGTTTCGTTCGGGGTAGGTGCGTGGGACCGGGCCGGTCAGCCAGACACCCGGGAAGAGTTGAGTGCCTCGCTCGATGACCACGAATGATCCGCCCAGCGTCTCGTACTCTTTCTTGATCGTCAGCGCCTCGTTGGTCTCACGGCCGTCGGACCCCGGCCGGCTGAGGAAGATTCCCACGCCGACATACGCGCACTTGAGGGCGTCGGGGTTCGTCCTGGCAAGCTCCCGGCGCAGGGTCAGCAGCCCGCCGACATGGTCGCCATGGTGATGACTGAGGATCACGTCGGTCACGCCCCTCAAGTCGATCTTCAGCTCGCGGGCGTTCTGGAGCACCGTCTCAGGCCGTGCGCCGGTGTCGAAAAGAATACGGCGGCCATCGGTCTCGACCAGTGCCGAGAAGCCCCATTCGCCGACTCCAAGATGGTCAGTCAGCATGGTCGAGAGGATCACTACCTCCACTGACTTGACCTGCCCCCGTGCGTCTTGCGCCCTGACCGCCGACGGAACGATCGTGGTCAGCGGAGTGACCCCCAGGAAGATCAGGAGGATCGCTGTTCGGTTTGTCGGCCCAGCAAGGGCCTGGTAGTTCTTCCGGGACGTCGCCATGGTATGGTTTCTCCTCCGGACGAGAGCGGCTGGATTCAGAAGGCGATGTTCGTCGTTTGGCGGCCAGGACCACTGATCAGATTCTTGTCGGGGTCAGCGTGTATGCGAGCGGATAAGGGTCGAGCGGGCCAAGCGTAGCGTATCGTCGCATTTTGGTCCTGGCGAGTAGGGGGTGACGTGAGATGACCGGTGGCTACAACGCTGGCCGATCCGGCATCAAGCCATAAGGGAATCGAGCAGCGTGGGAGGGTACCTCGCATGCTCTTCATTTGATACACTGGTGAGCTGGAGTTATCGCTGGAGGCCGTAAGAATCGCTCTTGGAGGCTCGGTCGAGTGACGCTGCTGGAAACGAGCTTGAAGGGATTTCCGCGCCACCAGGGAAAGGTTCGGGACGTTTACGATCTGGGCGACCGATTGCTCCTGATCGCCACGGATCGCATCAGCGCGTTTGATTGGGTGATGCCGACCGGAATTCCCGACAAGGGGAGGGTGCTGACGAGCATGAGCGGGTTCTGGTTCGACACTCTCGACATCCCCAACCACTTGATTTCGATCGCAGTCGAAGATTTCGGAATCGACCTGGAACCCGACATCCGGGAGTCGCTGCGCGGGCGGTCAATGCTGGTGCGGAAAGCCCGTGTGGTGCCTTTCGAGTGTGTCGTTCGCGGATACCTTTCGGGCAGTGGATGGAAGGAATACCGCCGGAGCGGCTCCGTCTGCGGTATCCGTCTTCCTGACGGCCTGGTCGAGAGCGACCGGATCGACCCTATCTTCACACCTGCCACCAAGGCCGTCGCGGGGCACGATGAAAATGTCTCGTTCGAAACGATGGCCGATGCCGTGGGAACGGAAATCGCCGAGACCCTGCGAACGCTCAGCATGGAGGTTTACGGGGCAGCCGCGGCGCACGCCCGGGAGCGTGGTCTGATCCTCGCCGACACGAAATTCGAGTGGGGCTTTGACGACCGCACCGGCGAACTGCTTTTGATCGATGAGGTGCTGACTCCCGATAGCTCGCGGTACTGGGCGATCGACACCTATCGCCCGGGCGGTCCCCAGGCGTCGTTCGACAAGCAATTCGTCAGGGATTGGCTGGAGACGACGGGATGGGATAAGTCCAGCCCGCCGCCGGCACTTCCCGGTGACGTGGTTGCCGGCACACGCGTCCGGTACATTGAGGCCTTCGAGCGCCTGGCTGAACGTCCATTTCCCTGGAAGTGAAAAATACGGCGCAGTCTCAGCTCGTCGTCGTGTTCCCTTGTCTGGAAGATCAACATGCTCCGTTACCTGACGTCCGGTGAATCTCACGGCCAGGCGCTCACCGCCATTGTGGAGGGCTTTCCCGCGGGCGTGACCCTGGACACTGCGTTGATTGACCGCGAGCTCGAACGCAGGCAGGGAGGGTACGGGCGGGGCAAGCGGCAAAAGCTCGAGACCGATCGGGTGATCGTCGATGCCGGTATTTACCATGGCGTGACCACCGGCGGGCCGATCACACTCCGCCTCGTGAACAACGATGCCAAGCTTGAGCGGCTGACCGAGCCCGCAGCTCCCCGGGGCGGGCACATCGACCTGGCCGGAGCGATTAACTATCAAACAGGCATCCGCCAGGTTCTCGAGCGGGCAAGTGCCCGCGAGACGGCCATGAGAGTGGCCGTCGGGGCTCTCGCCAAATTGTTATTGCGCGAGATCGACATCGCTGTATTTGGCTACGTGACCGAGATTGGCGGGATCTCGGCACCGCCGGTGGCCCTTGATCTCAGTGTTCGAGACGCCAGCCCAGTTTACACGCTGAACCCTCAATCCGACGCGGCAATCGTCGCGGCGATCGATGATGCGCAGAAGGCAGGTGACACGCTGGGCGGTGTCATGGAAACGATTGTCACGGGTTGCCCGATCGGGCTGGGAAGTCATGCCCAGTGGGATCGCAAGCTCGACGCCCGTTTGGCGGCCGTGGTGATGAGCATCCAGGCCATCAAGGGCGTTGAGATCGGCCTGGGTTTTGAGGCGGCCCGCAGACCCGGCTCGAAGGTGATGGATCCGGTTCGCTACGAGGTCGATCACCCGCGCGAAGACCGGCGTTTCGGCTTCCGCCGACCGACCAACAATGCGGGCGGGATCGAGGGCGGGACATCCAACGGCGAGCCGATCATCATCCGCGCGGCCAAGAAGCCGATCAGCACTTTAGCCGCGCGCGGGCCTTCGGTCAACATGGCCACCAAGACTCCCGCTCCCGCCGCCTACGAGCGGTCGGACGTCTGTGCCGTGCCGGCCGCCAGCGTGATCGTCGAGAATGTCGTTGCCTTCGAGATCGCCGCGGCAATCATCGAAAAATACGTCGGTACCAGCCTGGACGCGATCCGGACCGCGATCGCTGCCATGCACGAGCTCAACTGCGAACGCCTGGCCCATTGGGCCGACAAAGTCTGACAATCGCAATCGGCTGGCGCCAGTCATTCGGCAGGGAAAGATTCCACCGTCCTGAACTGGTCAATCCAAAGTCTCATTGAGCCCTCCGGCCGTTTGATCTATCCTGTCACCTCGGGTGGCTGGAATGCTGCCGAATCGAGCTTTGTAGGTGAAGATGGGCATAACAGGGAGGCACGGATGTTTCCCATGACCCGGCCGTTCCGCCAGGGGCTGGCGACCGCGGCGCTTTTTGTGTTCACAATACTGCCGACCGCGTCGATCGCGCTTTATGCCTGGCGGGTCAATCGTCCCGGTCACATTCGCGACGTGGAAATCGAGCTGGGCCGCCAGCTCGGCCTCCAGGTCACGCTGGAAGCGGTGCGCTATCCCAGGCCGGGCGAGCTGGTCTACCAGGGGATTGTCCTCCGGCAAGAAGAGCCGCGGGGCAGGGGCCTGATCGAGATCGCCCGCGCGGGTCTGGTGCGGCTGGAACGCAACGAGCGAGAGCTGACTCTCCATGCCGAGAACTTGAAGCTCAGCGGAGAAAGCCCCAAGCAGGCCCTCGCGCAAGTGGGGACGCTGCTCCAGCGATCGGGAGGACTGCCCTACGAGCGGATCAACCTGGACGCCCCGGCTTGTGAACTTGATCTGGGCGCGGCAGGACTTCGCTATGCAGTCAAGGATCTGGCGGGCGAGTTCATCGCTGATCCGTCGAACCCGACGCTCCGCGTTGCTTATCGTTTAACCGATCCCGGTTCGGCAGCGCGTTGCGAGCTGACGTTGAACCGTGATCGCGGGACCAACCCGGTTCGGAGCTTTCTCGTACTGAAGACGCTGGAAGGGCTTCCTCTGCCTGCCCGGGTGCTTGATGTCTTCTTCGATACAGAGGACTGGCTGGGACCTCGCGCGAAAGTCGAAGGAACGCTTGCGTTGAGTCAGGCCGGGGGGGCCGACTGGGAATTGGACTTTGCGGGCAGCTTGCTTGATGTGGATCTCTCCAGCCTGGTAGGCAAGCGGTTTCCTCGCCATCACCTCGCCGGCACTGCCCGGATCACACTTCTGAAAGCACGCTGGGGTCAACGGCCAGGGCAGGGTATGGGATGGCGTGAGGCCAAAGGGGAACTGACGGCCGGTCAAGGAAGCATCGGCGTTGATCTCCTTCAATCGCTGGCCAGGGAAATGAAGTTCCGGCTGGCTACGAAAGTCACCCGCCTTGATCCGAGAAAAACCGAAGCCGAGTTTCGCTCGCTGGGCCTTGCTTTTGACATGCAACCCAGCGGCGAGATTCATCTGGCCGGGGCTCTTGGCAATGAGTTCAGTCCCGACACCGTGCTCGTGAGCCCGATGGCTCCGCTGGTCTTTTCACCCAGCGGAACCGCCAGTGTTCACGGCCTGATCAAGACCCTCTTTCCTGTTGCCGACTTTCAACCCGGCGTCATGGTGCCCCTGACCTCCGAGTCGCGTCTGCTGCTCTGTCTGCCGGTCGCCCCCGAGATCACGGCGAAATCGACCCGGACGCTGGGCGGTAACTGAATCGCGGGTTCAATCCCCGCCACTGTCAGTCTCATCGGCCACGCCGTTGGCGCTGAAGGCCGCGACGGCATGGCCGCTCCGGCTCTCGATGATCTTGGCGGCGATCTGGTCGGCAAGTTCGGGGTTATCGCGCAGATATTGCTTGGCATTTTCCCGTCCCTGGCCCAGCCTGAGGTCGCCGTGATTGAACCACGACCCCGACTTTTCGACGAGCTTATCGGCGATGGCCAGATCGAGGATATCGCCCTCACGTGAGATGCCATGGGTGTACATCATGTCAAATTCGCAGACGCGGAACGGAGGAGCGACCTTGTTCTTGACGACCTTGACCTTGACCCGCGAGCCCGTCACTTCCTCGCCATCCTTGACCGGCCCGATCCTCCGGACATCGATCCGCGCCGAACTGTAAAACTTCAATGCCCTGCCGCCGGGAGTAGTCTCCGGACTGCCGAACATGACACCGATCTTCTCGCGAATCTGGTTGATGAAAATCAGCACACACTTGGATCTGGACACTCCGCCGGTCAGCTTGCGTAGAGCCTGGCTCATCAACCGCGCTTGCAAGCCGACGTGGCTATCGCCGATTTCCCCTTCGATCTCGGCTCTGGGAACCAGTGCCGCGACCGAGTCGATCACGACGATATCCACGGCATTGGAGAGTACCAGCATTTCTGCGATTTGAAGCGCCTCCTCGGCGCTGCTGGGCTGGCTCACGAGCAGGGCCTCGATGTCGACACCCAACCGCTTGCACCAGGAAGGATCGAGCGCATGCTCGGCGTCGATGAACGCGGCAACTCCCCCGTTTCTCTGAGCGTTCGCCACCGCGTGCAATGCAATGGTGGTCTTGCCGCTCGACTCCGGCCCGAAGAGCTCGATAATTCGCCCTCGAGGCAGCCCCTTCCCGCCCAGAGCCAGGTCGAGCGAAAGCGCGCCGGTTGAGACCCCCTCAACTTCGAGGTGGCTACCCTCCCCTAGCTTCATGATCGACCCGGCGCCGAAGGTCTTCTCAATCTGACTGATGGCATTATTCAGCGCCTTGGATTCGGCGGAGGCCGTGCGGGCTTGACTTCTGTGGTTCCTTGTCGCTTGGCCACGACAACGCTCCTTCTCTGAATATTGTTCTGTACGCAAGAACACTATGGTAGCATCATGTATCGGTTCTGGTCAAGGTTTAACCACGGTATTTTTCCCGGAAAGCGGTGCCCGAGCGAGCTGGGCGTAAGCAGGGCCTTCCGGTGTGAGCGTGGAGGCAAAGGTGATGACCTCGTCGGCCTTGAATGCTCCCGCCGACCACTTCTGATAGCGAGCCAGCAGATCGGTCAGGTTTACAGATTCCGCGCTGCGTCGATCGGAGCGAATCCGACCCAGGGTCACATGGGGTGTGAACCGCTGATCGTCGGGGCGATAGCCGGCCTGGCTGACACGCCTGGCAATCGCTTTCTGCAATTCGACGAGCGATGAGAGGTCGGCCGCGGTCAGGCCGGCCCAGAGCACGCGGGGCCGCGCCGGACTGGGAAATGCACCCACAGACTCAAACCGAAGTTCAAACGGCGAAAACGGCTGGGACGCTTCAGCCACCGCCTTGCACACGGTGTTCAGATCTTGATCCAGCACGTCGCCCAGGAAGGCCAGGGTCATATGGAACGGATCGGTCGACGTCCACCGAGCGGCGGGGATTTCAGCGCCAGCAAGCTTTGCAGTCGCTTCAGTTGCGTACCGAGAGTGGTTGGAACCGGCAGGGCAATGAACGTTCGAGTTTGCTTTGTGGCCATGAGTGCGAGCCTGGCTGTCTGAATTCGGAGCCGGCTAGTAGATCACGCTGCATTCCGAGGCGATCCAGTCGCTGATGCGGTCGCGTAAACGTCCCAGGGGTGAAGACGTCACCTCATCGTCCATGAACTTCACCACCTCGTTGGGCTTGATCTGGATCACCATCTTGAGGCCGTCGCGGCTCATGCCTTTGGGGTCGAATTCATCGATCAAGAATCCTGACATCGGGTTTCCCGCCTGGGTGAAGGCGAGTGACAGCGTGCCCCCTTCTTTGCCGCTGAGCCAGACATGAGCCGAGTCACCCGGGGCCACATTGCCCACGGCAACCTGGCTGCCGCCGAATGAAACGACAAGGTTCTGGATTACGGTTACGCCGAGGTTGGCGATCTCGACGCTGGACCTGGAGTTGTGAGAAAGCCGCACCGCGGTCTCGACCGCCAGGAAAAGGACGATCACGCTGATCAAGACAATTCTCACTCGGCGGGACATGTCACGGTCCTCTTCGAGAGACTCGGTCGAACTTCCGTATATCCTGTATAAGTTAATGATACGGTATCAGCAAGAACCAGATCGTTGAGGCGCGTCCAGACCGCCCTTCAAAAGCTGGAGAAATCTTGACCGGGGAATCTCGCGCTCCCAGCCGAAGCAGGTGCTCGCTGGTGACCTGGCAATCAATCACGGTGACGCCTTCCGCCGCAAGCCGCTTGACCAGCGCCGCGAGAGCCACTTTCGAGGCATCCTTCTGGTAATGGAACATCGACTCGCCGCAAAAGCAGCAGCCCACGCGCACGCCATAGATTCCTCCGACGAGCTGTCCATCTCGCCAGCTTTCCATGGAATGCGCATGCCCAAGTTCGTGAAGCAGGATGTAGGCTTGCTGCATTTCTGAGGTAATCCAGGTGCCTTCCTGGTGTTTCCGGGAGACTTCGGCGCACGCCTTGATCACCCGAGCAAAGGCGGTGTCGAATCGCACTTCAAACCGGCCCTGGCGAATGGTCCGTTGTAGCCGCTCGGAGACATGTAACTCGGAAGCCATCAGGACGAGCCTGGGATCGGGCGACCACCAGAGGATGGGGCCTCCCTGCTCATACCAGGGAAAAATGCCCTGGCGGTACGCGGAGAGTAACCGCTCCGGTTTCAGGTCACCGCCGAACGCCAGCAGTCCTTCCGGCTCGGACAGGTCGGCGGGTGGAAAGATCGGATCGTGGCCCAGACGGAACACTGGCATAGTTGCCTTCGGTCGTCCTCGGACCACGGCGGGCTGACGGTTGCTGGCCCCGGATCAGCTCTTGCCCCGGGTACCCGCAAGCAGCGACTCGATCTCGCTCGAAGGTCCGTAGTTTTGATTGTACCGGGCCACGAAGTCTTTGAGCGAGTAACGGTGTTCCTGGGTTCCATGATGTTCAATGGCATAAACAGCCGTCAAGGCTGCGATCCGGCCGACGACCGGCCAGGACAGTCCATTGGTCATGCCCATGACAAATCCGGCGCGAAATGCGTCGCCGGCCCCGGTGGGATCGACGACCTTCTCGGGCTGGGCGGGAGGGATCTCATACTCTTGCCCATCGACCGTGATCAAGGCCCCGGCCTCGCCGCGCGTCATGACGGTGATTGGCGTCCGGCGCCGCAGTTCGGGTTCCGATAGACCGAGCTTCTCCGCCATCAGGCCAAACTCGTAGTCGTTGCCGGCAAGCACCTTGGCCCCCTTGCAACCCTCCTCCAAGGCGTCGCGATCCATCCGTGGGAGCTGCATCGAGGGATCATAGAGATAGGGAATACCGGCGGCCGTGCACTCGGCGGCGTAACGTGCCATGGCTTTCGGGTCGTTGGGTGCGATGATCACCAGGTCAGCGGGGGTCACTCCGATCTCGTGGAGCGAGACGGTCGCCGCTTGAGACATTGCGCCGGGATAAAACGCGCTGATCTGATTGTCCTGGAGGTCGGTGTTGATGAAGCACGACGCGGTGTGCTCGCCCGTGATGACCTTGATGGCCGAGCAGTCGACGCCCACGCTCTCGAGCCAGTTGCGATACTCGGCGAAATCTTCGCCCACGGTCCCCACGACCACCGGCCGCTCGCCCAGGAGGGCCAGGTTGAAGGCAATATTGGCCCCGGTACCACCCCGTCGCCGCTGCAGTGAGTCAACCAGAAACGACACCGAGAGCACGTGCATCCGGTCGGGCAGAATGTGATCGCGGAACCGTCCTGGGAACACCATGATGTAGTCAAAGGCAATCGAACCACTGACAAAGACGCGCATCGGGTCGTCCTCTTGGTCATTCAGGTTGTCGGTGAGAGGCCCGGTCATGGAAGGCATGTGTCAATTTGCGGCTGGCCCGGGTTTGAGCATCTCGAGAGCTTGCGCGATCCGGGCGCGGCACGTGTCTCGGCCCAGGATGAACAGGCAGTCGTAGAGTCCTGGTCCGACACCCTGTCCCGTGGTGGCGACCCTCAGGGGGTTGACCACCTCGCCCATCTTCTTCCCGGATCGTTCGGCATACTCGTGGATCACCTTCTCGAGAGTTGCCAGATCATAGGGCTCAACCTCGGCCAGGACTTGATCGAGGTCCGCCAGCATGGCGGGCACGGTCTCCTTGCGGAGTCGTTTTTTCACGGCGTCCGGGTCGTAGGTCAGCTCTTTGGTGAAGAAGAACCGACCCAGCTTGAGGATGTCGGAAAAGACTTTCAGTCGGTCTCCCAGCGCCAGGATCACCGCCTCGATCCGGGCCCGATCGGCATCCGAGACGGGTTCGCTGACCAGCCCCTCACGTGCGAGATAGGGAAGCACTCCGTCGATCTTGCGATCGAGGGGAAGCCCTTTCATCCACTCGCCTTGGATCCAGAAAAGCTTGTCCTGGTCGTGGCTGGCCGGCGAGCTGGTGATTCGTTCGAGGGTGAACTTCTCGATCAGCTCGGGGCGGGTGAAGATCTCCTGGCTGGCGTCATAGCTCCAGCCCAGCCGCGCCAGGTAATTGAGCAGCGCATCGGGAAGATAGCCGCGCTCAATATACTGGTGCAGGTAGACGAGTACCCCCTGTTCCTCGTACTGCTGGATCTTGCGCTTGGACATCTTTGCCTTGGACCCGGGCTCGGCCACATAAGGCACGTGAGCAAAGGCCGGCAACGCGTCGCCCAGCGCCTCGAAGACCAGAAGCTGAGGGAACGTGTTGGAGAGGTGTTCCTCGGCCCGGATCACGTGAGTAATGCCCATCGCGACGTCGTCAACGACGCTCGCGAAGTTGTACAGCGGCGAGCCATCGGGACGCACGATCACGAAATCGCCGATCTCGTCGGTCGAGAATGTGACATCCCCTTTGATCAAGTCGTGAACGACGAGGTTCCGGCCTAGAGGCACCTGAAACCGCAGGGCGTAGGGTCGTCCTTCGCTCTCGTGGCGGGCGAGATCGTGATCGGAAATGGGCAGGCGACGGAACCGATAAGCCCGCTTGGCCCGCTCCGCGGCCGTCTTCTCGGCGGCTCGTTCGGCCTCGGTGCTGTAGTCGCGGTAAACATGACCAGAGGCAATCAACTGCTGAACGGCGGCCTGGTATTTCTCGGACCGCTGAGACTGGTAGTAGGGACCATGCGGCCCGCCGATGTCCGGTCCCTCGTCCCAGTCCATGCCCATCCACCGGAACCCGTCGAGGATGCGCTTGACGGCGTCCTCGACGTGCCGCTCCTGGTCGGTGTCATCGATCCGGAGCAAGAACTGGCCTCCGGAGTGCCGGGCCAGCAGCCAGTTGAAGAGGGCCGTGCGCACTCCGCCGATGTGCAGAAAGCCGGTGGGACTGGGAGCAAATCGGGTGCGTACAGTCATGGGGCCTTTTCGCGGCTTGCGGCACCAATCAAACACCGGCGGGATCTTCGGGTGTTTTTCGCAACCTATCGAACCCGGAGACGCAATCGGCAGTCGCCAAACCACTTGGATCGACCGCAATCAGCGCCTCGGGTTGCTTGGCTCGACGCGATTGGCAAGCGACGAAGCGATTTCACGATAGGCAGTTTGCCCGTGACTGTCAACGGGCTGAGACGGCACGCCAGCACCGTTTCAGTCCGCGCTCGGGGTGGGAATCTTCTCGTAGCCCAGATCTCGGAGAACCTCGAGAACCTCACTCCAGGTTGGAAACATTCGACCGCTTTTTTGCTTGTACTCATTCATGGCAAGCATGAATTCCAGCTCAGCCTGAGAATAGTCGCGCTCACACGTCGTGGGGTCCACGAATCGCCGCCTTCCACTTACCTGCCGGGCCTTTGCGGCTCGTGTCGCTTGCTCGCTGGCGCGTCGATTCGCCCATTCCGGGCAAGTGCCCGTTGAGCCTTTGACCCGGGGTGCTGCTTCGGTCTGCCCTGTTGCCTGATACATCCTGATGTCACTCCTGCTTATGCCCGGTCCAGGGGCCGACGTGGCCCCCTCTGGCTTGCCCTTGGAGAGAATCTCATCCTGCGGCCTTCAGGCAACATGATTAGGTCGTCTCGTGGACCGGGTTACCAGTCGTCGGTACGTTGCCTTGATCGGCCCCACGTAGAGCAACCTAACTCTCGTCGGTGACACCATGCGTGTCACACATAAAATAATTGGCCAAAGATTTTCTCAAGTTGGACAGAAATGGCTCGTTTCGCTCCCCTTCGGACACGCGACGGCCGGCCAGATTGCGGAAGGTAATGAGAAACCGCGGCGGATTGCCGGGGTTCTGGAGTTTCGTCCCGAGAGCATGGACGCGACGTTGTTTCCGGAGAAAAACGCGAGGCGAACCTGTGCTTTCATGGGACGACGGATCCGGTAAGATGATATCGAGTTGAATTTCTGATTAAGAGGCCGCGCCAGCATCTGGCCTCCGGCTGTCCGCCGTCTTCTTGCCCCTTGTGGGCGAGGATGAGCTCGCCATGCCCCAGGTTGATATCGAATCAGTGGTCGATCAATTAACGCTGATCGGGTTGATCTCTCGCGAACAATATCGCGAGGCCCGGGCGGAGGCGGAGGACCCCTCTCCGGAGGCGCTCATCCGGGTCCTGATGCGCAAGAGCTGGTTGACAAGCTGGCAGCTTGACCGACTCAAGAAGGGCGACCCTTCGAGCTTCTTCTTCGGCAACTACCGGGCGCTTTTCCACCTGGCCGAGGGCACGTTTGCCCGTGTTTACCGAGGGCAGCATAACGAGAACGGCTCGCCGGCCGCCATCAAGGTCTTGAGACAGCGGTTCGTCGCCATGCCCGAGGCGGTCATGCGGTTTCACAAGGAAGCCGAGGCCGGGATGAGGCTGCGGCATCCCAACATCGTTCAACTCGACGATCAGGGATCGCAAGACAATCGCCATTACATGATCATGGAGTATGTCGAGGGGATGAATCTGCGCGAGTTCCTCAAGCTCCGCGTTCGTCTCAAGGACAAGGAAGGCTTGCCGCTGATGCTCGGCCTGGCGCGGCGCTCGAGTACTCGCACGACCAGGGCGTCACTCATCGCGACCTCAAGGCGACCAACGTCTTGATCTCCAACTCAGGTGCGGCCAAGCTCGTCGATTTCGGCCTGGCGACCATCGATAACGACCAGTCGCGACAGCACGGAATCCTCAGCCAGCGCACGGTCGATTACTCGGCCCTGGAGCGAACCTGCGGCAGCACCAAGGGAGACCCCCGTTCCGACATCTATTTTCTGGGCTGCGTGTTCTATCACATGCTGACGGGCCAGGTCCCGCTCGAAGACTCCGAGAGCAAGGATCCGCTCAAGAAGATGCTCAAGCGGTCCTTCGGGGTGATCCGGCCGATCAGCGAGCACCGCCACGCGCCCGATGAGTCGCTCTCCAGGATCATCGAGAAGATGATGAAGATGGAGCTCAAGGCTCGCTACCAGACCATGCACGAAGTCGTGACCGACCTTGAGGAATACCAGGCCTCGGTCGACCCCGAGGTCGCCGAGCTGCGGGCCTTTGGCCGCAAGTATGACAGCGAGCCGGAAATCGGCACGGAAACCGAATCCGAAGAAGCGGAACAGCCAGGCGGCGAGTTGCTCATCGACGACCTTGGCGAGATCTTCGAGTCTCATTCCAGCGAGGTCAAGGCGGGCAACACCAAGAGTGTCCTCTGCGTTGAGGCCCAGGGCGAGATCCAGGATGCGCTGCGGAAAAACCTGGCGCGCATGGGCTACCGCGTCTTGCTGGTGGCTGATGCCGAGCGCGCGGCCGAACGGTACCTGGAATCGCCTACCGACGCGGTCATCTTCGATTCCGACGGCCTCGGATCCGAGAGTATCGAGTCGCTTACCGACATGTACGATAAAGCCGAGGAAGACGGCCGTCCCTTCGTTGCCTTGGTCTTGCTGGGCCCGCGCCAGACTGCCCTCAAGGACAAGCTGCCGACCGGCGGCCAGCTCATCGTGCTCGTCAAGCCCATCAAGCTGAAACAGGTCCAGGACGCGATCACCGAGCTCTTGCCTCTGAGTTGAGCGCGGTCCGTTTGCATCACCCGGAGCACGACCGACTTGCTCTGCCGCTTGATCGTAACGCTGTTCCTGCTGCCCACGGTCGTGCTCGCCGCGGAGCCGAGGCGGCAAGGCCCGGAGGAACGCGCGCTGGCGTTCCTCGCGGTCGAGGTGCCGCGCTGGTCGCGTGAAAATCATTGCTTTTCCTGTCATAACAATGGTGACGCCGCACGCGCACTCTATGCAGGTCTGCAGGCGGGTTATGCGATACCGCCGTCCGCACTGGCGGAAACCAATAACTGGCTGGGCAACGCGGAACGCTGGGAGCACAACGGCGGGGAAGGACCATTCTCGGACAAGCGGCTGGCACGGTTGCAGTTCACGGCCGCACTCGCTTCCGCTACGGACGCTGGCCAGGCGCGGGCTCCGGAAAACTTCAAGCGGGCGGCCGCTCGACTGGCCCGCGACCAGTCGCCTGACGGATCATGGCCGCTCGAGGGTGAGACGGAGCCGGGTTCTCCCACAACCTATGGGCCGTTCCTGGCGACGTACGTGGCCCGCGAGAGCCTTCAGGCCGCCGATCATGTCCGGTTCCGGGGCGCCATTGACCGGGCCGGCCATTGGCTTGACGGGCATGAAGCAAGATCGATCATGGACGTCTCCGTGGCGCTCCTTGTCTCTGCCGGGAGTGCCTCGCCGCGGGCCATCGAAGCCCGTCGACGGTGTCTCGATCGGCTCCGCAAGGCCCAGTCCGATGATGGCGGATGGGGGCCGTTCGCCGTATCGCCGCCGGAAAACTTTGACACCGCTCTGGCACTGATCGCCCTGGTCAGAATCGAGAGCCCCACAGCAACGCGCGGCCTGATCGCGCGGGGACGCGGCTTCTTGATCGCCCGCCAGCAGGCCGATGGATCGTGGCTCGAAACCACCCGGCCGCCCGGCGCCGAGAGCTACGCACAGCGGATCTCGACAACCGGATGGGCGGCCCTGGCGTTGATCGCCACGCGTGATCGCTTAACGGGACAACGTCCTGACCTCAAACGTTAGCATGGCCCTCACCGATTCGATCTGCTTCGTGATCGGGCCGGACTGATCGACCTCGAACGGCCGGTTGATGGCATTGCCCGCCAGGTCTTCCAGCTCGGTGCCGATTCCAATGCGGTACACTCCCGCTTTCCAGGGAGCCTCCGGAGTCAGCAACCAGTGCGTTTCGTTGGTGTCGAGACGGACCTGTCCCGGCACCATCCGAGACTCCCCGTCCTCCACGCTGATCAAGCGCCGGGCCAGCGCGCTGTCCAGCGGTTCGGGAAACCGGATCTCGAGCGGATCGCGTGTGCCCGCCCCGGGAGCACGGACGGCCCAGTTGCCAGGAGCCGGCGATGTCTGGTCGGGCGGACCGACCCGGAATGCACGCCGATACTCGCCGCCGAGGGGCCGGCCGCCGGCGTCAGACCATCCCCGATCGATGACCAGCGTGTAGCTCCGGCCTTCCTCCAGCACCGGGCCGACGTCTTCACGAGGCTTGAGCCCGCGCTTGATCCGTCCGGGATCGAAGAGCAGCGTGAACCGGCAGCCATCGCCCGACCAGAGCTCCTCATCCAGCTCCAGAAACGGATCGGCAACCGGCATCCCGGCGGCATCGAGCAGGCGGATGCGGCGGTACGCCTCACCACGGCTCATCGGCGCCGAGAAGTGAATGTAGAACCGAAGCAGGTTCTCCGGAAGCACCGCCGCCGAGGGATAGACGGCGGCGATGACCGTCGCGGCCCGGTCGGTCCGGCTGGGTTTCTCGGGATCAAGGTCAATCGCCAGCCGCAACGTCTTCTGGCCGGCAGCCAGCCGGCGGCGATCGGTGGAAATCAGTAGGGTCTCATCAATGAGCGCCTGGTATCCGGGCTGATCGAGCGGATAGCGGGCCGTGAAGCCGAGTGTCGAGCCCTCGACGCGATAAGTTCCCAGAATGGCCTCGCCCGTGCGGCTTGACCGCTCCGGGTCCGGACGCACGATGATGGGGCAGAGAGACGACCAGCACGAAGCCGACGGCCTGTCCCGGTCAGCCCTGGCCAGGGCGGCCGGGTCGAGGCCGTCGATCACGATCAGTCGCGTGGTCCGATTCGCCTGGACGCGGACCTCAGATTTCCGAGGTTTCACGTCCGTTTGTGCAAGGACGGGCGTGACAATCAGGAGCAAGAACACCGAGAGTCCGACCGCCTTGACGCATCGGCTCCCGGCGCCCGAAAGATGGTTCACGGCAGGTTCACCGTCTCCAGGTTGAGCGCCCCCGCGGAATCCTGCACCAGGATCACGGCATGGGTATCATCAAGCTTGTCCATCTGGACCACGCCCTTGAGGCTGGCGATCGTGTCGTAGCCGATTCCTCGCGTGCCCTGTACCGGTGAGGTGATGCCCTGGGCCTCGCCCGCGTTCTCGGTGGGAATCTTCATCACGCCGCGGCTGCTGTTGGCCAGCAGCAGGTAATTCCGGCCGTCCTTGCTATAGGTGATCATATCCAGCGGACGGTTTCGATTGCCGAGCTCGGCGATGGTCGTGCCCTTGACATGGGCGCCCGCCTTGAGGTCGGCCACAGAGACCTTGACCAGGGGCGTGCAGGTGTAGGCGGCCAGGAGGTAGGGATCATTGCCGATCCGGTATGGCACGAAGGTGCGAACCGGAGACTTGGTCTCGAAATGGCCGTGGGCGCCATGGTAGATCTCGATGGCCGCGCCATCGAATCCCTCGCTGAACGGGAACGGGATGGCGATCAAACGCGAGGAGAACTCTTCGTTGGACAGCCCGGCGATGAAGATGCGTCCGTCCACGTAGGCGATGTCGGTGATCGCCTCGTTGCGCAGCGATTGCCCCCGCTCCTTGGAATTGGGGTCGGGCGGGTTGGGGAGCTCGGCCCGGGCGAAGCGGACATTGTCGAGCGAAACCTCGTCGAGCTTGCCGTCGGCCGTCAGGCGCATGAGCACCGGGGTCGCGTCCGGCCCGCGGCCGCGGGCGATGGAAAGATACACGTTGCCCGAGAGTGGATTGATCGCCAGATCGTTGATCATGACCTGGTCGGGCTTGGTTCCGAGCATTCCGGCCACCTTCGCGGCCAGGTCCTTGACGGCCACGGGCTGCTTGCCCGTCGCGGAGGTCCGGTCGCCGGTGTCGATGGCGAAGAGGGCCGCGCCCCGGGTGTCGCCCACAAAAAGGATTCCGTCGGGGCCGAAGCCGAGAGGCCCGGCCGACTTGATCTGGGGATTGCCTTGCTTCAAGCTCGCGGTCGGATCACCGGCGCGGGCATACAGGGCGGTCATGCTCATGCCGGCCAGCGCCAGAGCGGCAATGCGGATCCAGTTCCTCGGCATCCTGAAGTCTCCTGCTGAGTGCGAATCGAGTTGCCGGGAGCCAACGCTCCCCCGAGTTGACGTAGCGGCATTATGGTCGCGGATGGCTCATAATCCAAGCCGACGCGCAGAATTCCAGAGGTAATCTCGGTCCATGCATGGAGCCGCGAGGTGCAAGCGAGTTCAGGATTCATTCTCATCCTCGGCCTCGGGCAGCTCGAGCAGGCGATCGAGCATGCGCCCCCACTTACGCGGCAGCTTGCGCCTGCCAAACTCGCCCAGCTTGGGAACGAACTGGTTCCAGGTCAGTACGGTCAAGCAGCTTGAATCCTGAACGATCGCCACGAGCACGCGCCGGGCATGCACGGCCAGCACGGCAATCGCACCCGTCTCGGGGTTTCGGCCCAGCCTTTTCGTTCGCGATAAAACCCCGCGCAGTAGCTCCGGGGCCGATTCAGGCTCGACCCCGAACCGCTCCACGAATCGCTCCAGCGCATGCCGCGAGAGCCGGATCGAGCTGTAGTCGCGCTGACCTGCGGGGGGCACGTTGGCCGAATCACCTCGCTGCAATTACCATATCAGCAATTATTTTTCTGTTTCGTGGATCTGCTTCATCTCCTCCGTCGTGAACCGGCTGCCCGCTTGCGGACCGGGTTGCCAGCACGAGGCCAGGGCGCTGGGCCGGAAACTCTGGACGGGAATGATGAACGTCTCCTGGCCGTCGGCACTCTTATCAATTCGCCCGCCCGCCTGGCGAACCGCCTGGTCGGCGAGGTGTTCGCAAACGGCGATCAATTGCGGGAACGTATAAGGCGTCGAGTTGAACTTGGTCGTCGTATCCAGAGCGGAGGTGAACCGTTCGGGCAGCTTCGAGCAGCCGATTGTCGTGAACAGGATGCCGGCCGCGCTGGCGGGGTTGCAGTCGGAATCCTGACCGCAGCGGGTCGCAATGGTGATCGTGCGATCGGGGTCACCGTTGCCGTAGAGCAATCCCATCACGACATAGGCCCCGTTGAGCTTGGCGTCGATATTGAATTTGTAGGGCGGCGACTCGTTCTTGCTGCACGAAAACCGCCGGTAATCCAGGTTCTTGTGGTATTTTTCGTTGACCTTGGTCCAGGTCGCTTGCCAGTCGTTGGGGTTTTCCTTGTGCCAGGCCATCACGTCGGAGATGCACTCGTGGTACTGGCTCTGGCTGGGGATGGCGGCCAGGCCGGCCTGGATGATCTTCGTGATGTCGTTTTCGAAGAAGGCGTCGGCGTACATTGCCCCGATGAACTGGCCGCCGTACAGCCCGTCGCCGGCATTCATCACCCGGCCGAAGGTTTCTCCCAGCGCGATGACCGTACCTGGCAGCCCCGGAGCGATCAGACCCGAGAAATCGGCCTCGATCTGGTAGTCGATATCGTCGGCGTGATCATTCAATGCCGGATGGCCCGAATCGGGCGGGGCGATCCCCTTGCGGAGCAGCTCCCGCCCGGCCTTGTTGGCGTGCCAGAGCGGGTAGCGGCTGTTGGCGAAGTCGATGCCCGCCTGGCGGCTCGAGGCTCCCAGACCGTGCTCTTCGAGCGTCCGCAGGAACGTCATCTCGACGTAGAGATCGTCCTGATCGAACTGGTTGATCATCTTCGGCGCCCATTTGGGTACTTCATTTTCGGGAACGAGCTCGCCCTGATGGCGGAACTCGGTGGGACCGCCAATGGCCACGCCGACCATCTGGCCGATCCAGCCGGCCTTCATCTTGTCGAGATACTCCGACCGCGCGAGCATGCGCCCCGCGCCGGGAAGCCGTCGGACGACGCGCTGGGAAGCGGGCGAGCGCTGCGCTGCTCCATACGGGTGAACTGCGGACTGACATCGCCCGTTGCCGCCCAGATCACACCCCGGCGCATCCAGGCGCGGAAGTTGGGGTCGGACATGGCTTCAACGTCGTGGCCCAGGGCGTTGACATAAACGCGTCCCTTGCCGTAGGAGTTCACCCAGATCACCGGTTCATCCTTGCCGGTGCCCCGCGGCTTGCTGGGGTCGGAATAGGCTGTCGCCAGAACGACATTGCCCGGCACCATCACCGAGTTCTGGTAGAGCTCGTCGATCACATGGGCAAACTGGGCCGGAAGTCCGTCAGAGATCGGGTGATGGACCGCGGTCTTCTTCACGGAGTACTCGTGCTTGGGACCATGAAAGCCCTGATTCCGCCAGCCGCCGCAGATGGCCTGCTCAAATTCCGCCCAGTTCGGGTTGGTGAAGGCGCTGGACGCGAAATGGAAGACCACCAGACCCTTGCCGTCGTGGACCGCTTTGAGGAACGCCTGCTTGTTGGACTCGGACCACTTCGTCTCGGGTGCTCCTCCCGAGGTATCCTTGTAATTGAGGAGCAGGACGTCGTATTTGGCAAGGTTGGCGTCGGTCAGGTCCTTGGCCGGCGTGGTGGTGACATCGACGGCGATCTTCCCTCCCGGCGAAAGGAACTCTTTCAGAGACTGAGTCGTCGCCTTCCAGTCGTGCCCGTGATCGCCGGTGATGATCAGAAGCTTCACAGGTGTCGAAGAATGACCGGGCTGGGCCAACGGGATCGGACCAGAATGCGGTAAAGTCACCGGGGCGGGGGCGGCTGGCGAGGCCAAGGCCGTGGTAACGGCCGGCGCCTTGAGATCGGGCACCTCGTCCAGCGCGATCGGTCCAAAGACTGGCACTGCCATATCGGCGCCGTCGGTCAGGTTGCAATAAGGATCCAGGCCGTAGCCGTACCAGAGGAAGGCCGTCGGCGGGACCGGGCCGGTCAGCTTCAAGACCACGGTGTCGCGGGCATCACCCACACCCGCCTCGAAGATCGAGGGGATGAGCGTGCCGTCCTCCTTGCGAATCGAGAATCCGGCGATGTGCCGCTCGGGCCTGAGTCCCAGGCCGCTCGGCTCACCTGGACTCTGAGCCATCCCCATGCCCATGGCGCCGCTGCCCATGCCACCCGGGCCCATCATGCCCCGCATGCCGTTGCCCCCGCCAGCGCCGCCCATCCCGGCACCCATGGCACCCATCCGTCCCACGCCCATCCCGGCCATTCCACCCGCGCCGAGCCGCATGTTCACGCCCTTGAACTTGACGATCAGGGTGTTGTGCGAGCCGCGGGAGATCCGGTCCAGTGTGGGCGTGGTCGCGCCGATCTGACCGAACAGCTCGCGCTCGGCGATCCGGGCCAGCCGGGCCCCGGCACGCTTCTGTCCCTGGGTTCCGACGTGGATCAAGTCGTCCAGCTCGAGGTCGATGACGGAAACCACGGCGGTATTGGGCACGCGCTCGGGCAATCGTCGTTGCGCTTCCTGGACCGTGTTCCAGGGCTTGGGGTTAGCGCCGTTGATGAACCGGCCGATCTGCACATAGTAGAAGGGCAGATCGGGCTGATTGAGGTCGGATCGCACCGCGGCGATGAAGTCGGCGAAGACGTGATGAAAGACCTTCGAGGCTTCGTTATTGGCGTCGCTTTCCCCCTGGTACCAGAGCACGCCCTTGACCTTGCCGCCGGCAAGCCCGACCTGGCGGAGGAATGACCCGTAGAGGCTGTGGCCCCCCTCATTCTTCTTGGCCGGATTCCACTGCTCCATGCTCGTGCCGCCGTGAGCGCAGGCGACCAGGCCGATCGGTACGTGCGTCTGCTCGACCAGCGTGACGGCAAATGGCAGCCCCAGCCCCGCGCCCTTGCCCCGTGTCCTGTGCTGCTGGGCCGAGCGCTTGGCGCGATCTTCAGGATTTCCCGAGTGCACGGGGTCGGGAGAGTCGACCAGCCAGTGCAGCGGCTCCTCCGCCCTGGCCCACTTGCCGTTCATGCCCAGGCTCATGACCAGGGGATGAGGCGGTGTGACGTCGATCAGGTTGCCGACGCCTTCCATGTTCGACTGTCCGGCCAGCACCCATAGATCGCCGACGAAGATCGGCCCGACCTCCTCCTTCACCAGCGTGTTGTCTTTCTTGATCGTCAGTTGCACCAAGTAGGGGCCGCCAACGGGCACACCAATCAGCTTACCCTCATACAGACTGACCCGATCCGCAAGCTGCCGGTTCGACGCGGGATCCTGGGTAGAGATCACCGTGGCATCCTCGATCGTGGCGTCCTTGACCGACTCATCGAGCACGATGGGAATCACGGCGCGCCCGTTCGTGTCGCGCTGAAAGACCTGTGAGGCCACGGGCGACTTGAGCTTGACCTTGACCTGCTGGCCGGTGGGGCGCTGAGGGCTAAACTGGCCAAGCGCTGAAGGAAACGTTGTGAGTGCCAACCCCATAACAGCGAACGCACCCACGATCAGGGCGCCGAGCCCTTTTCTGGTTTGCAAGAACGCGAATGAGCATGACCGTGACATGGCGGTGTAAACTCCTTGGACCCGGGAAACACGCTCGGCCGAGGCACGACAAACCGTGCCCGCAGCCGGCGGCCGCTTTCGTACAACCCGCGATCTTTCCCATCGTACAAGGCACCAGGCAGCGAAGAAAGGTACTGAAAAGAAGCCAGCTCCGCCGCGGTCCTGTCCCGGCGTGAAACCGGGAGTGATCCCTGTTCAGCCAGCCGGCAGAGGCGTCACTTTGCCCGAGTCGTTCCCAAGGAAGCTACCGCCTCTTCGCTCCCCCGTGGGTTGCGGCTGGCATTGCACACTCTGGTTGATCCGCCTCGGTTCCCGTATCGCATCCCTTGAGCCGCATCGTTGAGTCGCCCCGCCTGGCGCGATCTGTTCCCCATGAACCACCGGGACCGCCCCGTTTTGGCTTCGATCGTGCGCCGCCCGATGGCCGCTATCTGGCTCAACTTTCTGAGCATCAATGAGTTGCGCCGAATCGATTTTGGCTTCGATCGGCGCATTTTCCAGTGTGTTCGTGCCCTCCGCCTCTCGGTCTTCGCTGGCGACTGTCGTCTCCCCCTCTGCCATCTGCGATTCCGAGTTCCTCATCTTGTTCAGAAGTTCCAGGGTCTTGTGCAGCTCCCGCGTCCGCGCCGACTGGTATCGCCGGTGCCGCTCGAATGCCGGGCTGCAATCCATCGCCGCGCGATCCATCCAGGTCGGATCATCCTTGAGCATCGCCTCGTTCGTCTCGTTCTCCGCCAAAAGCTCCTTCAGCCGCGTGACGTATTCCTTGAAGATCGTGGAGAGCACGTCCCACGCCTCCTCCGGGTCCTTGGGCCGCGGCGCGATCTCACGCCATTTCAGGCGGTGGGTGTACGCCGGGTCGAGGATCGACCGCTCGTCGCTGTACGATTCCCACTCCTTGCGGGCGTAACCGGGTTCGATCACGTCCCAGGCCAGGAAGATCAGGTTGATCTCGGGGTCAAAGACCGCCTCGACCAGCCGCTTGCCCATCAGCCGGAGGAACCGGATGAGGACCGGCTCTTCCCACCGGGTGCGGCGATGCAGCAGGTTGCCGTACTCGGACCAGCGCTGGAGCAGCCAGTCGCAGCCGTCGGCGGTGTCCTCGAGCTCGGCGACCAGCAGCGCCGGGTCGTCGCTGCCGAGCGGCTGCTTGTCGACCTTGATCTCTTCGGGCCCGTTGAGATAGAGCAGCGTGCGGCCCAGCTCGGAAATTCGCCGGCGCAGGCGCGGGTCGATCTTCCGTTCACGGCGGCGCGCGGCGACCGCGACGCGGTGGGCCATGTGCCCGGTGCCGATCCGCTGGGCGCGTTCGAGGTCGATGGTCAGCCAGGCGGCCTGGTCGGTGAGCTCGCGTTCGATGGCCGTTGCGAGGCTGCACGTCGTCCATCCATTCCTGGATCCGTTCGTCGATGCGCTTGGGGTCCTCGGAGGGCAATGTGGGCATGATCGTGAAAGCGCGGAGGCCGTGCTTCAGGGCATTTTCGCGTGACTTGGCCTTGCCCTTTTCGGTTTTTGGACCAGTGCTCTTTTGGGCATTACGTTGATTGGCTGCGATTTGTGCCGAGGTCGCCATGGTTGAGCTTTCGGGTGAAGGTCAAAATGGGTGGAGGGGCGGAACGGGAACCACGAAACACACGCAGGCCCGTAGGTCAGGCTTTCCAGCCTGACCCGAGCTGGCTCGCTCAAAGCCGTCCCAAGAATGCACACCTTGTTGCGCTGCCATCGTGAATTTCCGTGTAGTGGTTCGGCTCCGCCCTTGCGCATTTCGGACATCGCGCGGAGGTCGATCCCTCTACCTCATACAATCCCGTCGCGGCGGGCTGGAGTTGCAAAAAGGTTATTTCGAGGGCAGCCGGATCGAGATTTCCGCGGATCGCTGCAGGTAGCAGCGGCCGCCACGACTGAGGCCACAAGAGCCTCATTCCGGCAGGTCAAGGGAAGGGAATTCGATGTGTGGCCCGGCATCGGCGCAGGTCTCCTGACCCAGCAGCGTCCCGCCGAACCGCTACAATCAATCCAGCCAGTTTTCTACTCGAAGGCCCGGAACGCGTTCGAAGTCGGTCAGGTTGGCGGACAAGAGCAGGGAGTTGTTGACCAGCGCGGTCGCCGCGATCTTCAGATCCTTTGAGCCGATCCGAAGTTTCTGCCTGCGGAGATCGTCAAATTTCCAGGCCGCATGTTCATCGAAGAGAACCACCTCGAAAGCCTCGTAGAAATCGAATAACAAGGCCAGCTCGCGATAACCAATGACTTGCCGCAACGCCGACTTCTCCTTGGCAATCACGGCGAGCCAGCCCCGCATCCTTTCCTCGACCGTGACAATAGACACACCGATGACCTCGGATGGCGGCAGAGCATTGAGTCGATCGATCATCCGACGGCCACGTTCACTGTCGGGGTATTTCAGAAATGTCGTATGGTCCGTATCAATGAGGATCATCCGCCCAGCTCTCCGCGCCTCGCCGCCTCTCGTTCAGCCTCGCGCGTTCGCAAGCATTCCTCGTCGACCTGGCGCATGAATTCGCTGTCGCGGAACATGCCGACAACATCGCGCCAATCCTTGTGAGGGCGGATCTGCCCCTTCGTCGCGATGACCTTCTCCAAGGCCTCGACTCGTTTGGCAAGGGATTCCAAGGTTAAATCATTCATAGCGAGCTTCTCCAGGTACTCCAATCAGCTCTCACCAGTTTACTTGGCCCGATTCACTTCCTGGAACCCGCATCCTGGCTTTTCCGTGCCTGCCGTTGCTTCCGCGAGGCAAAGCGAAAATGGAATCAGGACGACTTCGCGCGAATGGATGAGTTTGTGTGACGATTCGGCCGATCATGGCGCATCCTAAAAAGTAGAGGACGTTTCTCCTCCGGGAGCATCATTCTCTGGGTCGCTCGGCGGCCGGGCTGTCGAGCCGGGGCTACTCGATCATCGCGCCGCATTTCTGTCTTGCTCGCGTCCAGGCCGCCATCCCGCCTTCTCCAAACCAGGAATCCAACGTGTCATCGCTTAACTATCGGCAACGGATGTTCATCGAGGCGTACCTCGGTGACTCATCGGGATCGGCTGTCGACGCCGCACGCAAGGCGGGTTATTCCCGGCCGGAAACGCTGGGTCCGCGGGTGCTCGAAGAAAAAGCCCGTTCAGGCGGCCATCGCCGCCGGCGCGGAGACGGCCGGGATGACTTCCAGCGAGGTCCTTGCCAGGATGGCGGATGTCGCGGCGTGCGACGTTCTGGACTTCATGAAGCTCGGGCGGGATGGCCAGGGCCGGGTCGACCTGCGCCGGGTCAAGCGGCTGGGCCTGGGGCATGTGATCCAGCGCGTGAGCGTCGCGCAAGGACGGAACCCCGGACATCGTGCTCGTGCCCAAGCTGCCTGCCCTGGTGAAGCTCGGCGAACATTTCAAGCTCTGGAAAACCGAGGCGGAGCCGCAGGTCACCCTGGTCGACATCGCCAAGAATCTTCGAGAACGCTATGAACAGATGCGACGCGAAGGCCAATGTGACGACCCTGCGGAAAACTATCCGCAACCGTATCAAGGGGATCAATGAGAGGAGAGCCCTCGCCGAACTGCTCGTCCTCTGATCCAGACCCTGTCTACGACGTGGCGAGCGCAGGTGGGCGGATCATGGCTTGAACGAGAGGAACGGGAAGATCCGTCGCAGGTCGTCCTTGGTTGGCTGAGTGCCGTATTCGCAGATCTCGAAGGCCTCGGCGTACTTGACGGCTTTGCCGCGGGTCTCGCCAAGCTGCTCGACGAGGCGGTCGCGGAAGCGGTCGGCGACCTTGGCGAAGATCGGCAGGTTCTGCGACGCCAGCCAGCGCTTGCGCTCGGTCTTGTCGGCGGGGACCTGGTCGAGGTCGTCGCCCATCCATGGTTCCCATTCGTAGAACTGCGACTCGATCGCGTCGAAGGCGGAAACCTTCAAATCGGCGACCGAGTCGACCGGCACAACGACGTCGGGCGTGAACGGGTTGGGGTGTTTGAACTCGTCCTCGGTGTAGAGGAAGACCGGGTTCTTGCGGAGCGCAGGGGTGTCCGGGCAGAAGCTCGGAACGGTGACCATGAACGCGGCGTCCTGCACGAGCACACCGGTATAGCGATGATCGGGGTGATAGTCGTTGGGACGGTTGGCCACGACAACGTCGGCCCGCCACTCGCGAATCTTGCGTGTGATTGTCCGGCGATTTTCCAGGGTGGGCATCAGCTCGCCGTCATGGTTGTCGAGCACTTCCGTCTGGACTCCAAGGATGGCGGCCGCCTGCTTCGCCTCCTCGGCGCGGCGGCGAGCGAGAATAGCTCCGCCGATCACCTGGTGGCCGATGTCGCCGTTGGTGACCGCCAGAAACTTGACCTTGAAGCCTGCCTTGACCCAGCGGGCCGCGGTGCCGCCCGCGTCGTATTCACAATCGTCGGGATGAGCACCGATCACAAGTATGCGCAAAGGCTCGTCGGCCCGGACTGCCGGACAGAAAACGACGAGAGCTAAGACTGGACCGAAAGTGCGGAGGCACGGCGGTAGCGGCATCGTTAGAATTTTCCCCATGGATCGTTGAACGTCAGACGCTGCCGAATCGATGCGTGCAGCGGCAATTGGCTCAATTCGCGGAACCGTCCCGAAGAAGCAGATCCATTCCAGGAGCGATCAGAGCCAATTTCACCGACCCACGTCAAGGGACGTTTTCATGCCCCGAGTACCGGTACTTCACTCGTGGGATCTCGACACGCATCAGGCGCGAGAGCTTTAAGGCGGCGACTGAATGCTGCTGACCTTCGACGGTCGAACGATCGTCGCCGTGGAGCGACCGCGTTATCGCATCAAGCCCGGGAGCGTGGTGAAAGAGCCACTTATACCTCCCGACAACCAGAAAGTGGGTAGCCCCAATATGATCGATCGCCATACCATTGGTCAGCGTACCTTCTGCATCCCAATTAGAGCGACACGGAGCGACCTGACTTACCGCGTCTTGGATTTTGGCTTGATCGCGTTCCTAGCGGTCTGAAAGAACTTCCTGTTCGTGAACAGTTTGTTTGAAGTTGCACCGACGAAGCTCGCGTCGCCGTGATACTTGACGACAAAAGTCTTGTTCATGTGATAGCGGAGATCGACGAACGTCACGGAGACGCCACTCGCCACGGCCACCTTTCTGAAGGCTCTGCCGTCCACGTAATAGGTTACAAAGCCGCTCGCAACGCCTCCGCCTGGAGGGTTAGCGGAGACGGTCGTGACCAGGTCGATCCCCAGGATGCGGCCGTTTGCGCTGCGGACGACCTGACCGGCGAGCGTGACCTGAGTGTCAACGGTGGAGACGGCGACCTTCGTCGCCTGAGCAGTGCTACTGCATTGGAAGTTCGTGCATCCGAGGTAGCTGGCGGTAAAATCATGGACGCCAGTGCCCGTCAGCTTGACATTCAAGATCGCCTGACCATTCACCAGAGGCGCCTGACCAATCACCCGACCATCGTTGATGAAACTCACGTCGCCCCCTGTGGGGATCATGGCCGGCGGATCAACCGTCGCCGTGAAGCTCACCATCTGACCGTTGACCACAATCTGCGGCGAGACTACCAGCGTTGTCGTCGTGGGAACAGGAGAGACGGTCACAACTTTGGTTTGCGATGTCGCCGCTTCGGTGTACACGTCACCGCTGTAATCGGCAACGATGTCGTGTGTTCCACCCGGAATCGCGCTGGTTGTGAAGGTCGCCACACCGGAGGAAAGCGACGAAGTTCCCAGGGGAATCGAGTCGTCCAGGAATGTCACGGTTCCCGTCGGCAAAGGTCCCGTCGACGAGACCGTTGCGGTGAAGGTGGCGGATTGGCCGAACGTCCAGGTGTTTGCCGAGCTGGCCAGATCGACAATCGGGGTCAATTTGCCGACGACCTGGTCGACGATAAGTGATGTGCTGCCGGCGATGGTGGGGCTGCCGGAGTAGACCGCTTTGATCGGATGGGTTCCAATTGCCAGGACACTGGTCCTGAAGGTTGCAATGCCTTGGCTGTTGGGCACCGCTGCCCCGATCCTGGCGGTTCCGTCGTAGAACGAGACGATTGCTGCAGGAGCGTCGGGGTTCGCCGTGGGCATCGCGAGCATGACGATCTCCGGCAGTGGAGCCTTCGTCACAGTCGCGGTGAAGGTGACATTCTGGCCAGGGAGGCTGGGGTTGAGGTTTGAGGTCAGCGTGGTCGTCGTGCTGATCTGATCAACAACTTGATCAAGCACCTGGGAAGTGCTGCCGGTGAAGTTGGTGTCGCCCTCGTAAACGGCTGTGATCGAGTGGCTTGCCACGCTCAATGTGCTAGTGCTGAAGGTCGCCTCACCGCTGCCATCCAGTGTGCCTGTGCCCAGGACCGTGGAACCCTCCTCGAACTGCACCGTCCCCGTGGGCGTGCCGCTGCCCGGCTCAGCCGCAGCTACCGTCGCCGTGAACGTCACCGATTGACCGAACACGCTGGGGTTGGGCGCTGAGGTAAGCGTCGCCGTCGACGCCGCCTGGTTGACCGCCTGCGTGTCGACCAGTGACGTGCCGCCGGTGAAATTGGTGTCGCCGCCGTACACCGCCGTCAAAGAGTGCGCTCCCACGGTCAGGCTGCTTGTCGTGAAGGTCGCGACACCATCGCTGAGCGTGCCCGGTCCCAGGTCGGTGGTACCGTCGAAGAACTCGACGCTCCCCGTGGGCGTGTCGCTGCCCGGCGCAACTGCCGTCACGGTTGCCGTCAGCGTCTTCGACTGACCGAAGACGCTCGGGTCTGGCGCCGAGGTGAGAACCGTGGTGCTGCTCGCCTGGGTCACGGTCTGGCTGTCCACCGTCGATGTGCTGCCGCCGTAGTTCGAGTCACCGGAGTACACCGCGGTGATCGAGTGTGGTGAATCGGCTACGTCCAGCGTGCTGAGGCTCAGGGTTGCCACTCCTGAGGGGTTCACAGCTACCGTGCCGAGGTCCGTTGCGCCGTCGTAGAAGTCGACTGTGCCAGTCGGCGTGCCGCTGGCTTCACTATCGGCGGAGACTGACGCCGTGAACGTGACCGATTGGCCGAAGACGCTCGGGTTCACGTCCGACGACAGTGAGGTGGTCGTCGCCTCCCCCTGGGCGGTCAGGACGACATCGTTGTCGGAACCGTTGGTTCCCAGGTAACTGATCTTGAACGGGAAGCCCCCAATCGAGAGCGACGCGCCCTCGGGAAGGCCGTCGAAGGTACCGGTCACAGCGAATGTTGTTCCGGCATTATTGACGATCACGAATTGTTCGCCCGCAGTCGGAGTGAAGCCGTCGACTAACGACACATTGAGATTCGTGTTATCCAGGCTCAGCGAGCCAGCGGTATTAACGAGCTGGTCATAGCCCGTGCCCGGACCCGTTCCGCCGAGCCGAATTGCAAGGGTAGAGGCGCTGTCAAAACTGCTGAAGAGCGCCGTGAGAGTCCCGGTGGACGTTGTCCCGGGGGCAACCAGCCCGCCGGTGTCCGTGAGGCTTCCATTGACCATTCCGCTCCCATCCAGAGTCCCTGCTGGGTTCACCGTCGTGTTGTAGGGGAGAGAACCTTCAAGGTCCAGCGTGCCCGAGTTCACGGTCGTTGGGCCGGAAAATGTGTTCGTGGCCGAGAGGACCAGAGTTCCGCTGCCGGACTTCGTGAGCTGGGACGCGCTATCCACGCCACCACCTCCGATGTTGAGCGTTCCTCCAGCGCCCACCGAGATCGGTCCAGAGATACCCACGGGGAAGTTTATGTTTGATGTTCCCGACGTGTAGGTCGTGGTGATGCCTTGAAACAAAAGCACGGGGAAGTTTCCGGTCATCGTGTAACCCGGCGCACTGATCGTGATGGAACTCTGCGGAAAGACCATATCGCAATTGGAACTCTCGTTGGCCACACTCGGAAAGACCAGGTCGTTGCCAGGCGTAAGGAAGGAACCACCCCAGTTGCCTGTGTTCGACCAGTTGGGGTCGCCACCGGCCCCGGTCCAGGTGAATGTCGCGGGTGCGATCTTCACCTCAAGGAGTTCGCAATGGGGGCTCAGCGTCGGTTTGCGGCGACGGTCGTGCCTTGGGGCGCGTGATCTGAGTTTCGAACTCACAAAGAGACCTGCGAGAGAAGTTGTCACGGACATCGTAATTACGTCCTCAACGGGTGGCCTATCGGGGAGGGGGAGGCGAGGTCTGATCGCACACGCAGAGGGCACAATAGGCACGAATCCTGAAAATCGATGATTTTATATATGTGAATCTGATGCAAACATGACGACCGATGTCATCACTGAGCCTCTAGGGCTACACTAGAACGCGACGCTGACTACCGAGAACAGAACCAGCGGTGCCACACGTTTAGGAATACCGAAACCATTGGATCATCGAAGCTAACTGATAATTAGGATATGTATTGTATCAAGTAATTACTTTATGTAATCACGCAGTTTTAGTTTCGTTCTGTTTTACCGGAAATGCCGAAAAAATGAGAGCATCGCTCGATTCCTCAGGTTGTTCGACACGCCGCAGTTTCGTTGATGGCTATCGCGTGTTCAATTCCTTGGTGCCGCAGATAACCAGGAGAGGTGGCGCCTCTCAGCACTACACCTAGGGAAATTCCTGGGGGCTAGAATAAGCTGAACCTGGCGGATCGCCGCGGGACCCGACACCGATGCCTGCCTCGAGCAAAGACGGCGTGTCTGCCCCTGGCGTGAGTTAGCCACATGTCCGCGTCATATCCGGCAGCCATGTTGCCGTTACGAGGAGATTGAACACAGCCGTGGGAGGACCGTGGGGGAGCAGCCACGATCATTGACGAAACGTCGATCGAGACAATGGCTTGAATGCGAAAGGAGTTCCTGGTGCCCATGGTTCCGGTACTTCACTCGTGGGATCTCGACACGCATCAGGCGTGCGAGCTCCAAGTTGACCTGGCGCGGCGCATCGACCTCACGCGAGCGCTCGGCGACGTGAGAACCGTCGGCGGGGCCGATGTGTCCTACGATCTTGGGGGCAAATGGCTCTATGGTGCGGTGGTCGTCACGCGCGCGGGGACGGAGGAGGTACTGGAACGCTCGGGCGTGGTCACCGAGGCACGGTTTCCCGATGTTCCCGGGTTGTTCAGCCTTCGCGAGGCACCCGTGCTGATCAAAGCGTACGAGGCTCTCGGTACCGCTCCCGACGTGCTCCTGGTGGACGGACAGGGCATAGCCCATCCCCGAGGAATCGGGCTGGCCTGTCATCTGGGCTTGTGGCTGGGCATCCCCACGATCGGCTGCGCCAAATCCCGGCTCTTCGGCGAACATGAGGAACCCGGGCCGCTGCGCGGCGACTGGACGCCGCTGACTTTTGAGGGTCGAACGATCGGCGCTGTGTTGCGAACGCGCGATCGGATCAAGCCCCTTTATGTTTCGGCGGGCCACCTTTGCGACCTGGCGGGGGCGATCCGAGTAGTGCTCGATAACGCCCCGACGTATCGACTGCCCATACCGGCCCGGCTCGCGCACCAGTATGTCAACGACCTGCGCCGCCAGGGGCTCAAGTCACAGGCATAGCCCGCTGGCGGTGTTGATCGAGAGAGCGCGGGACCACCGGCTTGTTGGCGGAGTGGTGAGGCCCTTTAAAAGGATGCGGCTACCGTGTCGCGGCCAGAACGAAGACGAGCGGGCCGATCGCGAGACCCATGAGCAAGAGCGAGGCGCGAACGATCTGTGACCAGGGCACGTGCTGGCCCCATTCAAAGAGCGGAGGCAGACCGAGACAGCACCAACCGAGTGCCCAGGACACTGCCATCGCCAGGACGATATCGCGCGGGGTAATCGGTTGCCCGGCCTGAAGCCTGCGACGGCGTAATTGAACGCAATAGGCACCCACCATCAGCAACAGGACCACGATTGGCACGTTCTGGTTCATGCATCCTGCCTCCCGTGCAAATCATTCGCCACTTGACGCTGGCGTCGTTTCCTACGGCCTGAGGAGTCTTCGTGATCCTGGTGAGAGGGTTGTCCGTCCGCAGTGATTCCTCTGGAAACGTTCAATCTCAGACGATCTCTTCGGTGCCAGGATCCCAGCGGACGGTCGTGCCGCGGCGGTAGGAGGTGATGGCCATCTGGCAGGCAATCGCAGTGCGAAAGCCGAGCTCGAACGGGCAGACGGGCTCGCTGCGGCTGCGTACACATTCGAAAAAGTTGCGCATGTGCGGCTCGGTATATTCCTTGTATCCCCTGCCGTCGTCGCCGTTGTTCTCCGCGTTCTTGCCTCTCTGCGGGATCACGCGCACGTGATCCGTGGGGGTATGAAACAGGGTCGCCTTGGTGCCGAATAGCGAGCTCTGACCTTCGCCGTAGTAGTTGTTTGAGAACGTTGACGCGAAGGTGAAGAGGAGCTTCTCGGAGTGGCTCATCGAGACCTGAAACGTATCGGGCACTTGCATCTTGGGAGACACGAAATTCGATCCGGTCATGGTCACGGTCTGCGGGATCGACAGTCCGAGGGCTCCAAACCAGAAACCGAGCGTGTGCACCATGTTTTCGGTGACGTTGCCGCCCGAGTAGTCCCAGTAGAATCGCCAGTTGATGTAACGCTGGGGGTCGAACGCGACGTGCTTGGTTTCGCCCTGGAACGCCGGCCAGTCGATGTGATCGGTGTTGCAGTCGGTCGGGATTTCACGGAGCCAGCCGCCGTAGGGTGCATTGCGGAAATGGTGCGTTTCGAGAAGCGCGAGCGTGCCCAGGCTGCCGCCCCGGACCGTTTCGCGAACCTTCTGAATGCCCTCGCCGCTATTCATCTGCATGCCGATCTGGACCACCCGTCCCGTACCCTCGAGTGCGTTTTTCATGCGCCTGGCGTGGGCGGGATTGAACGCCATGGTCTTTTCCTGGTAGACGTCCTTGCCCGCCTGGATCGCGGCGACGAAGTGGATGGCATGAAGGTGCTGCGGCGTGGCGATGAGCACGGCATCGATCGACTTGTCGTCGAGCAGCGCCCTGTGGTCTTTGAAGGTCGCGATGCCGGGAACGATGGCCCGGGCCTCTTCGAGCCGGCGGGTGTAGATATCCGCCACGGCCACGGCCTCGACATCGGGGCACCGCAGCGCGGCGTGAAAAATCTCCTTGCCCCGCCCGCCACAACCAATCAGTCCGAAGCGGACCCTCTCGTTCGCCCCGCGAACTCGACCAGGAGCGGCCGTTCCGGTTGCAGCAAGCGCGGCGCCTGTTGCGCCACCAATAACCGACCCCAGGAACGCGCGTCGATGGGACATGGCGATTCTCCAATAGAATGGGCGGAGTGCTGGCTCGTGCGGAAGACCCTGTCAGGATAATCCAGCGGCCGATGAAATCGCCAGGGGTGAGCCAGAGTTCCCCATCAGCCCTGGCCCTTCCGGAACCATTCGCGGATCTTGCGGAATGTGACAATGGCGTTCTCGACGATCCGGTCCTGCGCATGGCAATCGGCAGAGAAGGCCGTGAGCGCCGCGGCGAACTCACGCCACATCTCACCGGTTCGCTCGCCGTATCCATGGAAAAACTTGCCCCCACCTTCGGGAGTTACGATGAGCGTCCTCGCGCACATGCCGGCTGATGAACTGTCCTCCCAGGGTCGATCCTTCAAGGACGTAAAGGCAGCCGAAACCGTCGGCCGCGTCGATCAGTTTCGGCAGATCCTGGCAGACCGGCAAGCTCTCCACGGCCTCGACACCGAGGGCCCTCAGGTCCGACTCGAGCAGTGGCGTTTTCCGACGGCGTGAGAGATCGACGCCATGGTCAGTCCAGTCGCAGATCTCCTGGAGCCGCCTCTCGAGCGGCGCATAGCAGCCGTGGAATTGCTCCAGCCGCCGTCTGTACCTCGCCAGCGTCAGGTTATTGTCCATCAGATCGAGCACACCCTCGATCGCATCGTGCTCGGGCCGGGTTTCCTCTCTGAGCCGAGCCATGATCGATTTGCTCGCCGATGACGCTTCAGCCGTCATATCATCGTCTCCCCGAAGGCGCGCTCCATCTCAGCGTCGCGAAGCTGGAAATGAATCGCATGAGTCGCGGGGCGGAAACGAACTCTAGCTCGTCGAGACCTCGGACGTTTCGAGGCCGGATTCGCGTGGGTCAGTCTAACCGAGAGAGTGACAAGAATTCAACAACGTAAGTCAGCCCACTGTTCGCGATCTTAGGTGTTAACCAAAACCTGGATGCGACCACGACCTGACTGTGCCGGTGACCTGACAGTATTGTTGTTTCTAATCTTGGGACGGAGTACAATAGCGCTGTGATTGAATGCTACAAATGTTGGATTCAAGAAAGGACATCTCATGCCTATTCCCACACGGAGCCGGGTTGCGATCGCGTGCCAGGGAGGAGGCAGCCACACAGCTTTCTCGGCCGGCGTACTTCAAGGGTTACTCAACCGCCTTCCCGAAGAGGTTGATGTGGTCGCCCTGAGCGGCACCTCGGGCGGAGCCATGTGTGCGGCTCTGGCCTGGGATGGTCTGGTGCGGGGTGATGCGCACCTGGCAAGCGACAAATTGCAAAAGTTCTGGGAGGCGATCTCGGCGCGCGAGCCCTGGGACAAGATCCTCAACCAGACGATGCTCAACCTTGCACAAATGCGCAATCACATGGTCTTGCCCGAAATCAGTCCCTACCACCTGCCGACCTGGGGCGAGCAGCAGTTTCGTGACACTCTGAATCAGCACTTCAATTTCGAGGAGTTGCAGGCGCTGGCCCATCGGCCAGACGCTCCGGCGCTGCTCATCGGCGCGGTCGAGGTTCTCACCGGGCACTTCGAGGTCTTCACGGGAAATGAGTTGGTGGTCGAGTGCCTGCTGGCCTCGGCGGCGATTCCCGAGTTGTTTCGCGCGGTCACCGTCCCTGGCCGTGGCGTGTACTGGGACGGCCTGTTCTCCCAGAATCCACCGATTCACGATCTTACACATTATAATATTAACGAGCTCTGGGTCATTCAGATCAATCCGAGCACCTGCGCCAGGGTTCCGACCGAGACCCACGAGATCATCGATCGCCGCAACGAGCTGGCCGGCAACCTGTCGATGGAGCAGGAATTGAACCTGATCGAGATGATCAATCGGCTGATTGCCCAGGGCAAGCTTGTCGACCCCAAGTACCATCCGATTTATGTTTCACGGATCAACCTGGATCGCGACCTGGAATACAGTACGAAGCTCGATCGCTGGCCGGCGTTCTTGAATGAGCTGATAGAGTATGGCAGGTCCAAGGCACGCTGGTTCCTCAAGGAGCGTGAGAGATAAGAAATACACCATGCAAGCTCTGGGCGTGTTCGCGGGGAACGGGGCCAGCTGTCGCAGGCTGACCGGCGGTGCCACGGGGAAGCGTGGTTTCCGCCGCTTCTCCGGGGCCTCGGTCGTGCCTCAGAAGTCGGTGAACCACTGGAGCTGGAAGAGCGTGCCACTCTCGCCGGCGCGGTAGCCGGTCAAGATATTCTGCGCCGGCGAGTGGTCGATACGAAGAACCTCGGCTGTCATCCGCCAGTCGCGGGTGCCCTTCACGTACCAGTTCACGCCGCCGCCATACTCGTTGCCGCCACCGAACGGTCCGGCAACGAAGGAGGTGCGGGTGAACAATTCGAGTTTACTCGGGGCCACGAAGTAGCCGGCCTGTAGCAGCCCGCCCTGATCGAAGATGGTGCGGTAAGGCGACCCGCCGCCGGTCTCCTTGAAGCCGTCGAGCCAGCGGAGGAAATACTCGCCCGAGATTCCGAAACCGCGGTATTTGAACGCGGCGTCGATTGTCCAGAGTTGCACGGCCGTCGACAGCAGGTTGACGCCCGGCCCGAGCGCACCGGGGCGGAACAGGGGCGTCCCATTCGAGAGCCGCAGGATCGTGTCCTCGGGGTTACCCAGGCCGATGGCCCCCGCTGCCTGGTTGGCCTCGTGCGATACGGCGAGGTTGGTGCCGATCCGCGGAGTCGGCGTCTCATGGTTCTCGATGTCCGACGGCCCAGGACCGAATTCGCCGTGCGGCTCCCACCAGACTGTTCCGCCGAAAGTCGCCGCCGCCCCCACGCGCTCGATCCCCTGCGTGAACCGGTTCAGCGAGTTCGCCAGCATCGCCACGTAATAGAGATTCTTGATCGGTTCGCCCTGTGCCCAGATGCCCGGGCTGATGTTGGGCCGGAAAAACGTGGTCGCCATGAGCCGGTCGGCGCCCATCGTGTAACGGAACGATTCAACCCATTCCCGGGTGCCCGGCACCAGCCAGTTGCCGACCCGCAGATCGAACGCATCGTTGAAGTGGTAGTTGATCCATCCCAGGTAAACCGTGTCGTTGATGGCGGTTGAAGAGAAGATGAACGCCGTGAACTGGAGGCGGGGGTCGATGGCAAAACCTGAAAACTGGATGAAATTGCGATTGACCTCGATGGAGTCGTAATTGCGGATCGGCTGCCGCGTTCCGGTGCTGTCGGTCCAGTAGTTCGCAGATCGCGAGAATCCGAAGAACCGTGCCTGAGTGAACAGGTCGACGCGCAACTCGAACGGAACGCGCTGGGCGTCTTTGGGGCGAACCAGAACGAACTGGCCACGAGCCTCGTCATAATCGCCCACGAGGAACTTCGTGAACTCGGGACGACCTGGCTGGGAGGCCGGCAGGTCGAGCTCGGGGAGGTCGGGGATTACCCGGGTCGAGGCCGAACCTGAATCCGATCCGGGTTCGGCTGCTTGAATCGGCTCTTGATTCGCTTGCAGCAGACTCGAATCGCCGGCCACGGCCTCCAGCGCTGGTGGCAGCGCCGAGGGCAGGTCGGGTGTGAGCGAATCCTTCCCGGGCTCGATCCGCTCCAACCGATGGTTCAGTTGATCATAGCGATTCGTGACCGACTCAAGTTGCTTGACCAGCGAGCGGTTCTGCTCGGCGAGCTGTGCATTCTGCTGCTCGAGACGTTCCAGCCGACGCGCCAGGGCCTCGACCGAGAGCGCCGCGCTTGCCGGAGGCGCCTCCGGACGGTTTGTTCCCGCAGGGGGCGCCGCGGCCGGCGTCTGTGCGGCGACCGGGAAATCACGCAGCAGCAAGAGAATCAGGCAGGATGTCGCGATCGAATGACCGGAATACCCGTGGCCGATCCAAGATCGATAGCGTCCACGGATCAACCAGGCCAGAATGGGCATCCGTCGTTCTCGCGGTTCGCCGAGCGGAGAGCGGTCACTTCGCAGGCGGATCGTCGCCTGAAGACTGGCTCGCAGCAGCGATTCTTGAACAATGATGGACGCATTCCACATGCCTCGTGCACTGAAGAACCGCTTCCGATCTGTTTTATCGGCCCAACCGGTACAGTCCCTTCAGTCGAAATGCCGGGGTGGCTCGAGGTCAGCCGGGTGTCGAGTGCGTGGATGTCGGCTGCATTTGCCGCTGGTGCCGGCGTGCTGGACGCTTTCCCGGTGGGTTTGGCCATGATCCCCAGACCGATCAATCCCATGAGGATGAGCTCGACGGCAAGGGCGGCCAGAATCACGCCCATGATTCTGCCGACAACCTGGAGAGCAGCCTGACCCACCGCGGCGACGATGTACTTGCAAGAGAGCAAGCAGAAGAAGTTCAGAACCATGATGGCAACGATCACACCCGTGAGGAAAAGAAGCGATCCGATATCATCGTGCTGGGCTATTAGGGAAACAATGGCCACCAGCCCGGATGACGACGCCATGAGCGGGATCGCCAGCGGGTAGGCGGCGATGTCGAGCGACGGCTCGGCGTCCTTGTCGGCCGCGCTGCCCGCTTTGTTCTTGTCCGCTTGCTTGCTACCCATCGCCATGTCGATAGAAAAAAGCAGGACAATGATCCCACCGCCGATCTGGAACGCGGGGATCGAAACCTTGAGCAACCTGAGAATGGCCTCGCCGAGCACCGCGAAGACGATGCACACGATGAGGGCAATCAGGACCGATCTTAGTGCCACGCGCTTGACAAACTCCGGGCTGGCGCCGGCCGTCAGCGTGGCGCAGACGATCGTGACCTTCAGAGGTCCGATTGCCGTGAGCAACAGCATGATGACCTCGGAATGATTGAATTCCATGGTCCTGATCCTCATCGTTGAAGAGGAATGAGACTGCCCGTCAACGCAGCCGACTCGCGCTGGATTCTAACTCAATTTCAAGCCCGAGTCATCTAATGAGAATGATGTTGGATGGCTTCGGGAAAGCGATGATGCTCTGACATGATCGCCCGACTGCAGCGTCGAGGGCGGCTTCGCGGTGAATCGACCGCGAAAAGAAGTAGCGAAGTGGGTCGCGAATTCCGGGCTTTTCCCTATTCCGATCCGGAAGTTGATACACAGCCAATTTCCGGAAGGCGATCGGCCTAGTTCTGTTCGTCAGCGGATGTCAGGTCGATCCGTCGCTGACATGTCTCCCACTGGCCGTGGGTGCACTGAGTCCTGGCACAATTGAACTCGCAAATCGCAATGTCCTGTGGAACTTCCGCGATGAACAGGTTCTTGAGCCGCTGCCAGAGCGTGGCTCCGGAACGGGGAACGGAACGGCTTGAGGTGAAGGCAGACATGGCTATTCCTCGAAGCAAGCGGAGATGGGAAATCCATGAACCCCATAGTTTCTAGCATAGCTCATTACACGTTCGCTCACCAGTTTGCAATCTCACTAGCTTGTGACCTACCTTGCACGATTTGAAGCAACAGTTAACCGAATGTGAGAGGCACCGTCATGACGACCGGACGCCGTGCCTACTTGTTCGGGCCGCCAGAGCGGGCTAAACTCGTCGACCGCTGGAGACGTGACGGCGCGTGCACGGCGGGGAACTTGATTGTGAGAGCTGGAAGACTGAGTCGTGTCTTGCGGGCGACTTGGGTAATGGGCTTGGCGGCGTTCATTCCGGTCGGGCGAGGTCGAGCCGATGACGCTCAGTTTCATATCCAGGCAATCTTCTCCGCGGAGCAGAAGCACAATCATGCATCGTGCGTGATCGAAACGGAACGGGGCGACTTGCTGGCAGCCTGGTATTCGGGAAGCGGCGAGAGGAACGCCGACGACGTGGTGATCCAGGGTGCCTGGCTTCCTCAGGGAGCCGATCGTTGGAAACCCCGATTCCTGATGGCCGATACTCCGGGATACCCGGACTGCAATCCCGCGCTTTTCGCGGCGCCAGGCGGCTCGGTCTGGCTCTTCTGGCCGACGATTCTGGACCATCGGTGGGAAGGTGCGCTGCTGAAATATGCGGTTGCCGATCCTACCCCGGTTCCGCCGGGGCCGTTGACCTGGGCAAGAACCGGAGTTCTGCATGTCACGCCGGCCAGTGCCCACTTCGCGGCGGCCGTTGCTCAGGCGATCGGCGCACTCAAGGATGAAGAGAAGCAGAGATTCCAGAAGGATCTTCACGGGTTCGAAGCCCGTTCGCGGGACTTGCTGTACCAGCGCCTGGGCTGGATGCCCCGGGTTCACCCCATTGTGCTGCCATCGGGCCGCTGGATCTTGCCGCTTTACTGCGATACGTTCTCTGCCTCGATCATGGCGATCAGCGACGATCGGGGCGGTTCCTGGTCCACCAGCCAGCTCATGGTCGGCTTTGGCAACATCCAGCCCAGCCTGGTGAGGAAGAACGATGGAAGCCTCGTCGCCTTCATGCGCGATAACGGTCCACATCGGCGGATTCAGATCAGCAAGTCGAACGACGACGGGATGAGCTGGACCCCGACCATGGACACGACCTTCCCCAACCCCGGCGCCGGAATCGAGGCTGTGAGACTCTCCACAGGGAACTGGGCCCTGATCTACAATGATTTGTCCAGGGGCCGGAACTCGCTGGCGGTCTCGCTCTCGGACGACGAAGGAGCGAGCTGGAAATGGACCAGGCACGTCCGGCGGCGCGATCCAGGGCAGGGGTCTTTCCATTATCCGTCGATGATTCAAGGGCAAGCGGGAATGATCCACGTAACCTTCACGCAAGACCTTCCCGGCCAGGGCTCGACAATCATGTATGCCCGGTTCAATGAGACCTGGATTCGCCAGGGCGACGCGGAGCGATGAGCTGAACCGGAGCAGGGCACAGCCGGTTGCGCCCGTGTAGCGGCGTGATGATTTTGATCTGGATCAGTGATTGGAGAGGGACTGCGTGGAAAACCCGAGCGTTACGCGACGAATCGCCACGAGCAAGGCGTATCCGTGGCTCGTGCTAGGTTTGCTCTGGTTTTGCGGCTTCTTCAACTATGCGGACCGTCAGGCGGTGAACTCGGTCTTCCCGCTGATTGGCAGCGAGTTTTCACTTTCCGATTTTCAGCTCGGCATGCTGGGCTCGGCGTTCATGGTCGTCTACGCGACCACCTCGCCGTTTGCCGGCTTCGTGGTGGATCGGGTTGCCCGCAGGATCTTGATACCGGTGGGTCTGGCGTTCTGGAGCCTGATCTGCGCGGCGACCGGCCTGTCTCGGTCGTACCACGAGCTCCTGCTTTACAGGGCGGCCGAGGGCCTGGGCGAATCATTCTATTTCCCGGCTTCACTTTCGTTTCTGGCCGACTACCACGGCCTTGGCACGCGTTCCCGCGCGCTCGGGATTCACCAAACCAGCGTCTACCTCGGCACCGCCGGAGGCGCCCTGCTGGCAGGACACCTGGCCAAGGGCTTCGGATGGCGCGCTCCATTTTATGTCCTCGGGCTGGCGGGGGCGGCTTATGCGATTTTGCTTGGTTTCTTACTCGTAGAGCCGCTTCGCGGCCAGGCGGAGGAAGCCAAACCTGTCGAACCGGGTGCAAGCCTCGAAGTCGAACTCGCCTCGATCGCGGCCGAAAAGCAAGATTTCTGGGAGAAGGTCACGAAGATCTTGAGCAATCCCGCGGCGCTGGTGCTTTTGTGCGTCTTCATCGGCGCCAATTTTGTCGCCGCGGCGTTTCTGACCTGGCTGCCGACCTTCATTTACCGCAAGTTTTCGATGGACATCTCGGGCTCCTCCACGACCTCGGTCGTCTGGTCGCTGGCCAGCCTGGTGGGGGCACTCTGTGGAGGTGTTCTGGCCGACCGGGCGGCTCGCCGCCGCAAAGGTGGGCGTATTCTCGTGCAATGCTTCGGGCTGATTCTGGGCGCCCCGTTCGTGTTTCTGGCAGGATGGTCCGCATCCTTCTGGATGCTGGTTGCCTCGCTCGCCGCCGCGGGACTCTGCAAGGGAGTCTACGACGCGAACATCTTCGCCTCGCTGTTCGACGTGGTTGATCCCGAGGATCGAGGAACAGCGGCCGGCCTGATGAATTCCGTGGGCTGGGCCGGCGGCTTCCTGGCTCCCACCGCTGTCGGCCTCGGTTCCAAGTACTTCGGCCTCAGCCTGGCGATCGCCTCGACCGCCGCGGTTTACCTGCTGGTGGGGCTGCTGGCGCTACTTGCCGCCCACCTGGCCGAAATCAAGAATTCGCTATCCAAGGGCTGATCCCGTCGGGGAGAGAGGGTCAACCGCTGTGAGCATTCCCGCACTCGCCAGGCGTGACAGCAGCCCCTATGCGTGGATCCACGGGGGTGATCTGAACGCATTTTTCGGGCTGATGATCGACAACATCGGCGGCATGATCCTGATGACGAGCCTGCTGGTCGGTTTCGGGATGCCCCGGGATTTTGTGCTCGGGCGGATGATCCCCGGAACGGCTGTCGGCGTGCTGGTCGGCGACCTGATCTTCACAGTGATGGCATTCCGGCTGGCCCGGCGCACGGGTCGGCCGGACGTGACGGCCATGCCGCTGGGACTGGATACTCCCAGCACGTTCGGTTCGGTGATCCTGATCATCGGCCCATCGTTCCGGGCGGCCGTGGCTCGGGGACTGGCGGTGGAGGAAGCGGCCCAGCACGCGTGGTTTCTGGGAATCACGATGCTGCTGGCCTCGGGAATCTTCAAGCTGGCCTGCGCTCCGGCCAGCGGCTGGGTTCGTCGCCTGGTTCCCCGGGCGGGACTGCTCGGCTCGCTGGCGGCAATCGCCCTGGCGATCATCAGCTTCCTGCCCTTGCTCGATATCGCAGCCTACCCCGTGGCGGGATATGTCTCGCTGGCGGTCATCCTGGCGACCCTCACCGCGCGCTGGCGGCTGCCGCGCAACATTCCCGGGGCACTCGGGGCCGTGCTGCTTGGTTGCCTGGTCTACTATGGAATGAACCTCGCCGGGCTGGGTCCTGGCCTGGGCGCCGAGGGATCGCAACCGTCCCGCCTGATTCGACTGGCACTGCCCGTCCCGCTGGCACCCTGGTGGCAATGGTTCCAGCACTCGTGGCCCGAAGCCCTTGCCTACTTGCCGGTCGCCATTCCGCTCGCTCTGGCGACCGTCGTGGGCGGTATCGATTGTACTGAAAGCGCCGCGGCGGCCGGCGACGACTACGCGACGGGAAAGATCATCGCCGCGGAGGGCGTGGCAACCCTCGTCGGCGGACTCTTCGGCGGGGTCATTCAATCCACGCCGTACATCGGTCATCCCGCCTACAAGGCGATGGGAGCACGAGCCGGATACACCCTGGCAACCGCAATCTTTGTGGGTGCGGCCGGGATCTGTGGCTACTTTGACTGGATCTTTTTCTTGATTCCCAAGGCGGTGATCTTCCCGATTCTCATCTTCATCGGACTGGAGATCACGGCCCAATCCTTCCACGCAACGGCGGTGCGCCACTTTCCGGCCGTGGCGTTGGCCTGCGTTCCAGCCCTGGCTTACCTTGCCCTGATCACTCTGAACCAGGTCCTGCCGGAGGTGGGCAAACCTTATGCGGAACTCCGACCTCAGACTCAGCACTGGATCGCCACGGTGACCATGCTTTCGGGCGGATTCATCGTCACGTCGCTGCTCTGGGGGACATTCCTCTCCCACCTGATCGATGGCCGGATGAAGCCGGCCGCGGCCACCCTTCTTCTGGCGGGTGTTTTCGCCTGGTTTGGCATCATCCACTCACCTCTCCCCTCGGCGCCTATCAACACCCCAGGCGCGGTGCTGAGACAGCTCGGCGAGGAGGGTCGGGCCACCGCCTCAGCCCACCAGACTCCCTACCACTGGGCTGCGGCGTACGCCGCGATGGCCTGCAGCCTGCTGATTCTGGGCAGATTTGGTCACCGCCCGCCAGGCCCTCAGCTCGGTGAGTCGACGGCCGTCTGATTTCAACATGCCGCCGCCGACGGTTCTGACCGATCGTTAATCTTTTCCGAGCTAGACGCCGGGGAGTGCACACCTTAATCTATTCAATGGAGGATCCCTCGGTCACCGCCGGGTTATCGACCGACTAGCTCTTGTGTTCTTATCGATCCGCTTTGCTGATGGATCAAAACTGAAAAATCCGATCGCCAAACTATTCATGAGTGTGTGCATCTCGGATTTGACGGAATGATGCATTAATTGTTGGCCAGTAATACTGGCGTCGAATGGTCTTAAGAGTTCGCTAGTTTGGCGTGCAGGACGAGTTACTAGTTGACCTCTCCTTGATGGGCCCAGCATGCATAATGGCATCGGTGTTAGTCCTGGAGTGGTCGTGGGCGTTGCCTACCGGGTGGAATCGGTACTAGGTTCGAGCGAAGCCAAGACGCTGGAAAACCCTGGCGAGATTCCGGCCGAGATTGCCCACTTTGATCGCGCGGTGGAAGAGGCCGAATCCGAGCTCGAAGGCTTGGTTCAGAGGGTTGCGCAGGAACTGGGACCGTCGGCGGCCGAGATTTTTCAAACCCACCTCCAGATTCTGGGCGATCCCGGTTTCTTGTCGCGTGTTCATACGCTGATCGAACAGCAAAGCCTGACGGCCCTGTCGGCATTGCATCAGGTCATGAATAGTTACGCGGCTCAATTCGCCCGCATCGAGCAAGATTATTTTCGGGAGCGGCTCAACGACTTGCGCGACGTCGTCTTGCCGCGTTGGTTCGCACTTGACTCGCAAGAAGGAGCCGCCGTCGAACGGGGCCGTCGAGTCGCACGACGGCGAAGAGCCGGTGATCCTGGTCGCCCACGAAATTCTTCCCAGTCAGGCCATGAGCCTGGGCGACCTGCCGATCGCGGGAATCGTCACGGAAATCGGCGGCTCGACGAGCCACGCGGCGATCCTGGCGCGAAGCCGTGGGATTCCGGCCGTTTCCGGGGTGGAAGGAATCATGAACGAGGTCGCCAGTGGCGACCTCATGGTCGTCGATGGGCGGGAGGGTCATGTCCTGGTCCGGCCGGACCAGGAGGCGACCATGGCGTACCGCAAAGTTCAGCGCGAGTTTTTCCATCTCAAGGACAGCCTGGTCTCGAATCGGGACGAGCCCGCGCGAAGTCTGGACGGAACCCGTACCGAGCTGCTCGCCAATATCAATAACCTGGCGGACGCCCACGCGGCGATCACTGTCGGAGCCTCCGGCGTGGGCCTGTTCCGGACCGAGTACCTCTTTCTGACGCACCATGACGTCCCCGGCGAGGAAGAACAGTACGAGTATTACCGCCAGATCGTCATGAACTCGCCCGACCACACGGTGACCATCCGCACGCTCGACCTGGGAGGGGACAAGACCGTTCCCTACCTCGGCCGCAGGAGCGAGCCCAATCCGTTCATGGGCTGGCGATCGATTCGCATCTTCTTCGAGAACCCAAAGCTGCTGATCACGCAGATTCGAGCCATCCTCCGTGCTGGACGGCACGGCAAGGTCTCGATGCTCTTCCCGATGGTCACGACCCTGGAAGAGCTGCGCAGGCTCAACAAGATGGTCAAGGAGACACGCGACAATCTGAGGCGGGAAGGCGTCCCCTTCGCCGAGGACGTGAAGACAGGCGTGATGGTCGAGGTTCCCGCGGCCGCTTTCTGCATCGACGCGTTGCTCCGTGAGACCGACTTCATCTCGATCGGCTCCAACGACCTGATCCAGTATCTCGTCGCGGCGGACCGTGACAATCCCAAAGTCGCCCACCTGTGCGAGCCACTGAGCCCGGCGATCTTCCGGGTATTGCAGATGGTGCTCGACGCCTGTGCCCGAACCGGAACGCCCGTGACCTTGTGCGGGGAGATGGCCGGTCAGCCCAGATCGGCGCTGGTGCTTTTCGGCATGGGACTGCGTCGGTTCAGTATGAGTCCGGCTTTCGTACCCACGATCAAGAACCTGCTGGCGGGAGTCACGACCGCTCAGGCCGAGCGGTTTGCCCACCATGTGCTGCAACTCTCGACCAGCGACGACATCCGCTCTTACCTGACGGCACGGCTGCGGGAGATTTCCAGCACCCTGGAAATCCTCGATTCCGTTTGATTCCGGTGGACGCCTCGCCAGAATGAGACCCGCTGTACGGGAGCAAGATGTTGCCCACGGCCATGGACCTTGCTAAGCTTCAGAACAATCGGGACTGCGGTGAACAAGCAAGCCGGCCGATCGTTGCGAATTCGGCTGGGGCGGTAGATTGAGCGGGATCGCGCCTCATTTGATGCGCCGGTTCCATGAACTGGGAAGCCGACCCGGACGGCTTTCTCACTCATGAGAAAAAGACGTTTCTCCGAATCCAGCATGATTGAAATAAAGCCCTTCGCTTAAACGATTTAGGGTGCGTCTTTCAGCCATCAGGCAAGTGGCATTAGCTTTGCTTTAGAGATCATTACCTTGCTCCATGTCGTCAAGGACAGACACGATCGTGCCGGAGCGAGCACACGCCAGGACCAAAGCCATGGCAAAACGTCCAAGTATCCAAGAGATTCTCGAGGCAGCGCGCAAGGGCGGAGCGGCCCAACCCGCGGCCGAGCCCGAAACCGCCGCATCGCCGGTTCCAGTGCCCCCGGTAGACGAAGTCGCCCCGATTGAAGCCAGCGCGGCGGAGCCGCCGCGGCCCGTGGTGTCCCCGGCCAATGCACCGACGCCCTCCACATTGGGCCGCCCGTTGACGCTGAAGGAAAAACTCGCCGCGGCCCGCGCTGGCGGCGCGGTCACAGCAGCGCCTCCGGCAACACCGGCTCCAGCAGCGGCCGCGGTGGAGGCCGCAGCCGCCGAGGAACCGGTTGCCGCCCCTGAAGCCAGACCGGTTGCTGTTCCACAGCCGGCCAAGCCTCTGGGCCGTCCGATGACGCTGCAGGAGAAGCTGGCCGCGGCCCGCGGCGCGGCTGCGGCCGCCCCGGCGAGCGCGGGCCCCGCGAAACCCGTCGCTCCCAAAGCCGCGGCGCCCGCCGCCAAGGCCGCGGGTGCAGCGCGGGTGTTGCCTCCACTAGAGAAAATCACCGACCCGCGCGATCTTGCCGAGGCACTCCGCCAGGCCGGGGCCAAGAAAACCAAGGAGGTCGCGGCCAAGGTCGCGGCAGCGGCACCCGCCAAGCCTGCGGCCGCGGCCAAGGCGGCACCCGCGAAGCCGCAAACGGTTCTGCCCAAGCCCGCCAAGGGCGCAACTGCCGCGCCCCCGGCCGGCCAGACCGACCGCCGGGGTTTCCTGGTGGGCGGCCTTTTCATCTCCTGGTTCGCCGCGGGCTGGACGGCGTTCACCGCCGGCTCCGTGGCGTTCACCGGAATGCTCGGCCGGTTCATGTTCCCTAACGTGCTGGCCGAACCCCCGAGCACGATCAAGGTCGGCGAGCCGTCGAGTTATGATCCCAATGACGTGAATGAGCGGTTCAAGGCCGAAGCAGGCTTCTGGATTGTCCGGTCCACCCGGTATAACGGCCAGGACATCATTTATGCTCTCCAGACGGTATGCACCCACCTGGGGTGTCCGCCAAACTGGCTGGCCAACGAGCAGAAATTCAAGTGCCCGTGTCACGGCAGCGGCTTCTACATCACTGGAATCAACTTTGAAGGCCCCGCCCCCAGGCCCCTTGAACGATTCAAGGTGACACTGGCCGACGACGGGCAAATCCTGGTCGATAAAAGTGCAAAGTTCCAGCAGGAGCTGGGTCAGTGGTCAGACCCTGACAGCTTCATCGCGGTATGATCCTGATCTCTCGGCTTTCCAGCGCGAAAGAATCGGCGGCTGGCCTGGTACGATGACCATGTCGCCCCAGCATGAGTTCCTTTTTCCTGTTTGATCGGCGGCCTCAGCGGGAGCTTCCCATCGACAATGCCCGGTTGATGACTGACTGGAAGCTTCCGCTCGAATTCTTCAACGACCGTGGTGCCTGACCGGCCCCGGATTGATTCCAAGGTGACCCAACTCCCATGCCCATTCTGGACAAGATCACCGAGACCCAGATCTGGAAAAGCGTCTTTCGCCATCCGATGCCGACCGACCGGCGCAATCGCGTGGTGGTGATGCTGACGAATTTCTTCCTCCACTTGCACCCTGTAAGCGTTCGCAAGCAGGGCATCGCTCTCAGTTATACATGGTGCATGGGCGGCACGACGTTCTTCCTGTTCATCGTCGAGGTCGTGACCGGCGTGCTTCTCATGTTCTATTACCGTCCGACCCTGGAGCATGCATACAACGACATCCTCCAGCTCCGGGACGTGACGACCCTGGGCATCATGCGCGAGCTCCATCGATGGGGGGCTCACGCCATGGTCATCGCAGTCTGGCTGCACATGTATCGCGTGTTCCTGACCGGAAGTTACAAGCCCCCTCGAGAGTTCAACTGGGTCATCGGCGTGATCTTGCTGGTGCTAACCTTGCTGCTCTCGTTTACCGGCTACCTGCTGCCCTGGGATCAACTGGCGATCTGGGCCATCACAGTCGGCTCCAACATGGCGCGAGCCACTCCCGGCGTGGGTGTCGAGGGTCCCGGAGCCTCGCTGCTGTCGCTCAACGGCGTGAAGCTGATCACCTCGGGGTCGGACGCGAAATTCGCGTTGCTGGGAGGTCGCACGGTGGGCGAGATGACGCTCAACCGATTTTACGTGCTCCACTGCGTCGCGATCCCGCTCGCAGTGTCGCTCCTGATCATGATTCACTTCTGGCGGGTGCGGAAGGACGGCGGGATCAGCGGCCCGATGTGATTCCGGCCATGGCGGGGAAACGAAACCATCTGCGATCGCGCCGGAGTGTCCCGTCCCGACCCGAGCGGCGAAGGTTGTGTCAAAGACGATTCGGGAATATTGATTCTTCTCAGGCAATCCAGGTAACCACGGTCTATAGGTGCTCATGCGTCAAGATCTTACCCCCAGTGTGATGGCCGGTCTGGCGTGGTATTATCTGCTGGCGGCCACGCTCAACGCGGCCGCGGCAGGTTACGTCGCCTACATGGAATTGGTTTCCGAGGGGGCCTCGCGTACGGGCCTGGCCCCGCGGACGAGACGCCTTCCCGACTGGCTGGCGATTGCGTTCTTCGGGCTCTACGGGCTGGCGGTGATCGCCATCCTGGGCCGTCAGATGCTGCCCGGATCCATGCAGATCGCCTACTGCCTGTGTGCGCTTGCCAACGCTTTGCTGGCAATTACTGCCGGGGCCGATGCCGCGCATTTCGCGGAAGTGCGGGAGGGAGTGAGCGGCCACAGCGATGCATCGGCGAACCCTACGCTCACCCTGGACGATCACATCCCCGCGGTCGGTCTGGACAAGCCGATCAGCCGAACCTTGTGGACCTTGATCTGGAGCATTGCGACCCTGACCTTTCAGGCCATGGGGATCGTCTACCTGTTCGGCGGCGAGATCGTTCTGCCGCCGTTCATTCGCAACGCCATCGATTACGTATCCGGCCCGACGACGTTCTTTATCGGAGCGACGATCGGCTTCGCCGCGATGCTTGCCTACCGCCGATTCCTGGCCAGCGGAGTCGTCGCCTGGATCGTCGTCGATCTGTTCTTGCTCTTCTTCGGTCTGAGCATGACCGATTTCGATTTCCGCGACATCGTCACCAAGCCTGATAACGTGCCGATCGTCGGGCTGATCGTCCTGGTCGGCTACTTCACCTGGCTGAGCCTGCGGCGGGCCGTGATCAACGACGCCCGGATGGCCAAGGGTCTGCCAACTCTCGAAGCGCTCGAGCCCGATAAGACGCTGACCTGGCCTGACCTGGTCTACACCGAGCTGATCTGCATGGTGGCGCTGACGATTTTCCTGGTCCTCTGGGGAATTGCCCTCCAGGCGCCGCTCGAGCAGCCGGCCAGCTCCACGGTCGCTCCCAACCCTTCGAAGGCCCCGTGGTACTTCCTTGGGCTTCAGGAGATGCTCGTCTATTTCGATCCCTGGATGGCCGGCGTTGTCCTGCCCAGCATGATCATCGTCGGGCTGATGGCCATCCCCTATATCGACACCAACAAGGAAGGCAACGGCTACTACACGATCTCCCAGCGGAAGTTCGCGTACATCACGTTCCAGTACGGCTACCTCGTCCTCTGGATCGTGCTCATCTTGCTGGGCACTTTCCTCCGCGGCCCGAACTGGAACTTCTTCGGTCCCTACGAGTACTGGGACCTGCACAAGCTGATTCCGCTCAACAACGTCAACCTGTCCGACATCTTCTGGATCCAGCTTCTGGGCACGACCAAGCCATCATGGATTCTGGTCCGCGAGGCTCCCGGCCTGATTCTCTGCCTGCTCTACTTCGCCATTGTTCCGGAGCTGATGCGTCGGCTCTTCTTCAAGAAGTACGCCGAGCAAGCAGGATTTCTCCGCTACATGACCCTGGCGGTGCTGCTGCTGTTCATGGCCAGCTTGCCGATCAAGATGGTGCTGCGATGGACAATTAACCTGAAATACCTGGTGGCTATTCCCGAGTACTTCTTCAATATCTAAGATAATCGTGGTGGCACGCGGCCGCCCGGAGAGCTCGAGCCGGCTACCCCTCGGCACCGCCCGCCGACTCCGGGAGCGACTCGACTGAGACCACAGGACCGACCAACATGCCAGCATCCGAGGAAACGTACAGACGCCAGCCCACGCTCCACATCATCTTCGCGATCACGTCGATCGCGATGACGCTGTCGATCGTCTGGATGATCATGGCTGACCATTTGCGCCCTTGGAAGCAAGTCCAGCGCGAGTTCCATGTCATCGAGCGCGAAAAGCTCAAGGCTGTCGAGCAAGCGGCTCTCGAGAAGCGGAAGGGCGATGTTCAGAACCAGATCAACGACATCGACTCGAAGATCAAGCTTGCCGAGCAAGGAGCGGCGCAGCGCACGGCCGATTTGAATCGGCTTGAGAAGGAACTCAAAACCGTCCTGGCCAGAAACGAGAAACTGGACACGGAACGCCGGTTCAAGAAGGCCGAACTGGATAGTCTGCGCAGCCTCTACGACGGCATGATCGAGCGCGGCGAGGAGCGTCAGGCGCGGACGTACCTCAATACGACCGTGGCCAAGTCCGAGCAGCAACTGCTGGCGCTTTCACGTGAGCTCGAGGAATCGCAGGCCAGCCTCAAAGCCAAGGAAGATGACAAGCAGAAGCTGCTGGGCTATGTCGACAACATGGTCAAGGAGCGTGAGAAACTGACACGCGAGGCCGACCGGGTCAGGCGCTTGCTCGAGCAGAAAGACGCCCAGTACTTCGGTCTCCTGGCCTGGCTGCGCGGTCTGCCGGGCATCGATATGGCCGCTCCACCGACCAAGATCCAGCAGATCAGCCTGCCCGAACTGACGATCAATTACAACTTCAAGGACGTGCCGCGGTACGACCGCTGCACGACGTGCCACCAGGGCATCGACAAGATCGGTTACGACAAGGACGCCAAGGGCAAGCCGATGCCGCCAGTCTTTGCCGCTCACCCGCTCTTGACATCGGGCGCGACCGCCACCGACATCAAGGGAAGGGTCGTTACCGCCGGCCTTTACCTCGACGGCAATGGCCCGCATCCTGTCAATTTCTTCGGCTGCACCATCTGCCACGGCGGCCAGGGCTCGGGTACGGATTTCACGTTCGCCTCGCACACTCCGGCCAACGTCGAGCAGGAAGAAGAATGGAAATCGCAGTACGGCTGGCAGTCGATGCATCACTGGGATTATCCCATGCTTCCGCAACGATTTATTGAATCGAGCTGCGTGAAGTGTCACCATCAGATCACCGACATTCCCGAGGCCAAGAAGCTTCAGGCCGGCTACCAGCGGATCGTCCAGTACGGCTGCACGGGCTGTCACGCGATCGGAGGAGAGGGCTCTTTCGGCCCCGATCTGACCGACGAGCGGACGGTCGGACCGAATCTCAGCCATATCGGATCCAAGCTCTCGAAGGATTGGGTTGTCAAGTGGATCAAGAACCCTCACGCCTTCCGGCCGGATTCCCGGATGCCGCGGTTTTACGGCTTGACCAACAACGACCGCAAGGACGATTTGCCCAAGAGCCACGCCGAGATTCAGGCCATCACGCATTACCTGTTCACAAAGAGCACACCGCCTGAAGACTTCGCCGCGCCCCCCGAGAAGACCGACCCCAAGCACGGCAAGGAGCTCTTCCTCCAGAAGGGATGTCTGGCCTGCCATCAGCATCGGCCCTACGACTCCGGTTCGGTTCAGCTTGCCGACCGCAAGTCGATCAATCCCGAATACAAGCCTGACCCGGCCGCCACCTACGATCCCAAGAATTTCCCCGAGACGGTGCGGACCTATGCCCAGGCCGATTACGGTCCGAACCTCGGCAACATCGCCGCCAAGTTCCGATCCCAGGCCGACAAGGGGGAAAAATGGCTGACGAACTGGATCCACAACCCCGAGAAGTATCACCCCAAGAGCCTGATGCCCAGGCTGCAGCTCACCTTCCAGGACGCTGCCGATATCGCCTCATGGTTGATCTCGGTTCCCGGTGACTGGCCCGTGCAAATCGAAGTGCCGCCCATTGAGGATCAGACCGTTACCACGGCGATCAACGACCTGGTCAAGCTTTATGTATCCAAGGGCGGTTACAAGAACCGGGACGGCAAGATGACCTCGGTCGCGCTCAGCGAGGTCGACCAGTTCGTCACCAAGCTGGACACCGACGAGAAACTGTATTTCCTGGGCGAGAAGACGATCTCGCGGATGGGTTGCTTCGGCTGCCACACGATCCCCGGATTCGAGAATGCCAAACCGATCGGCACACCGCTCAACGATTGGGGTCTCAAGAGTCCTGCCAGGCTCGACTATGGCCACATCCGGGAATACCTGGAGGACCAGTCCGAGCAGGATAACGGCGACCGCGACGGAACCGATCGCTTCTATCAGGAGCAGATTGAACATGAGAGCCGCATGGGATTCCTGTACCAGAAGCTGCACCGGCCTCGCAGCTATGACTACCTGAAGGACAAGGAAAAATACAAGACCTGGGACGACCGTCTGCGGATGCCGCAGTTTGCCTGGGCGAATGACCCGGCCGCTGTGGAGGAGGTCATGACCTTCATCCTTGGCCTCACGGGCGAGAAGGTCAGCAGCAAGTACCTGGCCAAGGCCAATTACAACGAAGTTCAGACCGCCCTGGCGAAGGGCGCCAAGGTACTCAATCGCTATAACTGCGCCGGCTGCCATGTCCTGGAGATGCCCAGGTTCTCGATTCCCGAGGGAACGAAGGCAGCCGAGGCGTTCACCGACTTCAAGTCGAACGTGCGGTCGTCGTACACGTCCCGCAACAACGATTACCTGGCCGAGCTCTACCCCGGATTGACGTATGACCCGAAGAAGAACTTGGGCCCCGACACCGTCGAGTCTGAACTTGGTCTCGAAACAGACGCGGGCAAACCGGTCACGCTCGAAGGCATGCCGATCGGACTGTTCGAGAACGAGCTTACGGTTCAGCTCTGGAAGCCGGTCACGGTTCGCGGTTACACCTTCAACATCGGTGACAACGTCACACTGGATCAGACGAAAGTGCAAAAGACCCCGGCGGTCGGAGGCGACTTTGCGTGGCTCTACTCCACCACCATGCAAGAGCGTACCGGCACCAGCTTCGAGTCGTTCTGGAACCGGCTGCCACCTCCGCTGGTCCGTGAGGGAAACAAGGTACAGACGCCCTGGTTCGCGCTGTTTTTGCGTGACCCCTACGCGATCCGTCCCGCTGCCCAGCTCCGGATGCCGCGATTCCACTACGGCAAGGCAGTCGGCAGTCCCACCCGCGAGACGGAAGATCTGGCAGACTACTTCGCCGCTCGAGACGGTGCGGAGTTCCCCTACCAGACGATTCCCCAGCAGCAGGTCGGGTACGTTGCCGAACGGAACATGGCGCATCCGGACTACCTTGGCGCCGGCTGGTCGATGATGGCCAACAAAGGCTCGCCCTGCATCCAGTGTCACGCTATCGGCCAGTTCAAGCCGACCGGTGGCGAGCAGGTGGTCAACGGACCCGACTTGCGGCAGGTGGCCACGCGGTTCCGTCCCGGTTTTCTGGAGGCGCTGGATTGCCAATCCCAAGCGGCTGGTCCCGTACACTGCCATGCCGCAAAACGTGGTTCCCCATGGGGCACCGCAGATTCCGGTGCCCAAGACATTCGAGAATCAGCCGATCGAGATGGTTCGCGCCATACGTGATACTCTGCTCAATTACACCAACGTTGTGGAGCAGCAACTCGCCGCAACCAAACCCGCGTCGGCTCAACCTGCGACCGCCGAGGCCCCCAAGCCTGCCGGGTCGGGCGGCCAGTGAGCAAGCAAGAGGTTCTTCCGCCCGTCCCGGCTTCGCGAACCGTTGTCGCGGATTCTGCCGGGGGGCGGGCACGGATCTCCTCTCTGTCAGTCGGACGCCTTCGCCGCAACGACGAGGGCTGGGGAAGGCCGGCTCCCGTTCCGGCCCCTTTTTGGATTTGCCCGAACACACAAACTTGAGCGAGAACACCAGGAGAATTGCTATGAAAACAAGCTGGATGCGCAAACCGGCGACCATGGGTCTGAGCCTTGGAGTCAGCTTGATGGTCTCCGTCTTTGGCTGCGGTGGTCAAGGGACCGATTCGAGCGACGCCGTGGTCGTCCCCGATTCGACCGTGAGTTCCAAGCCGGCTGGCGGCGCGACCACTTCCGCGCCGAGCTAGCGCACCCGCATCGACCACCACGACGGCGGCCCCGGCGGCAACCGCTCCGGTCAAGGCCGAAGGTTTTGGCACTCTTAAAGGCCAGGTGAGCTTTGCCGGTGACCCGCAGCCCGTCAAAGTCCTTTTTGAGAAGGGCAAGGCGGCCAAAGATCCGGAAGTTTGCGCCAAGGATGCCCCTTTGACATCGGAGCGGCTCCTGGTCGACTCGGGCACAAAGGGGGTCAAGAACGTCCTGGTCTATCTCAGCAAGCCGACGAGCGTGAGCGACGATGCCAAGAAGGCCGTGGCCGCGACTCACGTCCTCTTCGACCAGAACAAATGCATCTTCGAGCCCCATGTGCTGGGCGTGATGACCGGCTCGCCGATCACCCTCAAATCGAGCGATCCGGTGAATCACAACATCAATGCCAAGCTCAAGCAGCAGGCGTTCAACCAGTTGCTCGCCCCGCAAGGCAAGTCCGAGTTCACACCGTCCGGTCCGGAGCGGACGCCCGCCGAGGTGACCTGCGACATCCACCCCTGGATGAAGGCCTGGTGGATGGTTTTCGATCATCCCTATTTCGCGGTGACAGACGCCAAAGGCTACTTCGAGATCAAGAACGCGCCCGCGGGAACCCAGAAGGTCGTGGTCTGGCAAGAAGCGGTGGACAAGAACGGCTTCATCACCGCGCCCTCGGGAGACGAGGTGGTGATCAAGGCCAACGACGCGGTCGTCAAGGACTTCAAGCTTGAACCTTCCCGCCTACGTGCGGAATAATTGATATCTCGCCATCACCGGCCGGCTGAGCCTGCCCGGGGCCACCTCTCCAGGAACTCCCGTTCCAGAGGTGGCCTGGCTTATTTATCTCGTTCGAGGTGAGACATGCGATGGATCTGTCGTTCCGGCCTGCTTACAGTTCTGGGCCCGATGATCGTGGCTTTCACTGCCGACTGCGCGGCCGCGGCAAACATCCCGGCCGGTTTGCTCGCACTGAACCTGGCTGCTCAGGGCGAGTACGGCACGATCAAGGGCCGCCTGGTCTGGGGCGGCAGCGAGATCCCGCCGGCCCGAGCGCTGGTCGAGAAGGGCCGAGCCTCGAAGGATCCAGAAGTTTGCGCCCGGGAGGAGTCCGTGCCCAATCGCGAGCTTGTCGTGGATCCCAAGACCAAGGGCGTGGCATACGCGTTTGCATTCCTGGTCAGGCCCAAGAGTTCCAACCCTGAAGCGATCAAGGCTCTCGTGGCCAGGAGCCCCAAGGTCGAACTCGACCAGAAGAATTGCGAGTTCCAACCGTATACGCTTGCCATCCATCAAGATCAGACGCTGGTCATCAAGTCCAGCGACGCTTGCAACCATAACGTTCGCTACAACGGTTTCGCCAATACCGCGTTTAACCAGATCCTCGCCCCCAAAGGAGAGGTCGAGGTCAAGCTAGTTGCGGAGCGGAGGCCGATTGTCGTCGCCTGCGACATCCATTCGTGGATGAAGGCGTATGTCATGATCTTTGATCACAGCTTCTTTGCCGTCACCGGACCCGACGGCCTGTTCGAGATTCAGGGTGTGCCGGCCGGCACGCAAAACCTGGTGCTCTGGCAAGAGAAAGTTGGCTACGTCGGGTACACGGATCCGGCGAAGAAAGCGCAAGGGCGCGCCATCACGGTCCGCGCCGGCGAGGTGACCGATGTGGGGTCCGTTGTCCTCGATCCCGCACAAGTCAAGTAGCCCGGCGCTCGTTCACGTCCCAGGGTTACAGACTTCGTCCGTTGCGGATTGTTGCCGGAGTTTCGCGTGCAACCCGATTGCATTGAGGCTCGCCCGGCACTGTGCGGAACTCTCGGAAATCCTTCAACAACGATTGCCGCGGCAAACCCGCGGCGAAACTCCCGTCATGTCGCGCTACAGGGTTGGTCGCCTGCTGCAAGTTCTGGGAATGATCATCTTACCGTTCGGGATTGCCTCGGAACTCGTGGGCAAGGTCGGCCTGGGACAATCGATGCTTATCGCTGCGGCGGGGACGCTCATCTTCTACGTGGGCTATGTCCTCCAGAATTCGTCATGAGCAAGGGCGGCGGGTCTTAACGTCCGTTCGGGGGGTGACTACAAAATTCCGGGTCAGATGGTTCGACTTCCGAGAACGAGCCCCATGAGCGTTTCTCGTGTAAAGCCATAGATCCTCGGTCCCTTGAAGCACGAAACGTCGCTTGAATAGAGGGCGGAGCTGCACAATCTGTTGGCAAGCTTGATGATTTGAAGAATCTTATCGTAACCTCAATTAGGGGGAATTATCGCAAGCAAACTCGGTTGGTACTGGATTTGCCGTTGCAGGGAAATGGTGGTTTGGTGTCCAATTGAACCTGAACTCGAATCATTTCCCTTTCGATCATCGACCCTTTTCCCACCCACAAGGGAAGGATTCTTCAGGAAACGGACTTCCAGCCTGCTCCGGCATCAATCGACCATGGCTCCAGGAAGGGAGATCGACCAGGTTGACACGCTCTCGTCCTTCACCTTTCTTTATTGAATCGCCAGAGGTTTCGGCAGGCAACGCTCAACGGTCGGGGCCGCGCAACGACGCAGGGCTCCCCGTCACTGTCCGATACGGCAGACGCGTTCGCGGCCCGGCACAACTGGCCTTATCGGCACTGTTGCTTCTATGCGGATTGGCCCAGGTCACGAGTACCGTGCTCGGTCAGGGACCGAACCACGGCGCCTCGAAGTTCTATCCCGACTCGAGCGAGAAAGCCGAGACACTGCTCCGGAATGCAGGCAGCCTGGCTCAGGACGGCCAGTGGGCCGAGGCCAATGAAATCTATCAGCGAATCATTGATCAGTATGGCGATAAGGTCGCAAAGCTGCCCAAACCCAAGGACGCACCGGCCGCTGATAATGCCGACGAGTTCGTACTTTTCGTCGATCTGAGAGCTTACTGCCACCGGGCGCTGGCGCGGCTTCCGGCCGAGGCGCGGACGATCTACCGGAACCGGATGGACAGCCTGGCCCAGCGGTGGTTCCAGGACGGGCAGAGCCGGCGCGATCCCGCCTTGCTGCGGCGCGTCGTTGAACTGGCCTTCTGCAGTTCCTGGGGTGACGATGCACTCGAGCTGCTGGGTGATATGGCTTTTCAGGACGGACGGTTTGGAGAGGCGCTGGCAATGTACCGCCCGCTCGTGCCGGACCGGCCAGATGACCAGTTCGACCTGCTTTATCCCGATCCCAGCGTGGATCTTGCGCGGATTGCCGCCAAGAAGCTTTTGTGTCGCGCCGCCGCCGGCGAGAAGCTCGTACTCGCATCAGAGCTGGAGCGTTACGGCAAGCAGTTCCCGGGGGCCTCAGGGGCGCTCGCCGGGCGGAAGGGATCTTACCTGAAGATCCTGGAAGAATCGATTCGCGGGGATCGCCTTGCTCCTCCAGCGCAGCCCGACAGCCGCTGGCCGACCTTCGCCGGTTCGTTTGCACGGACACGGGTTGTGGCCGAGCCGATCGACGTCGGCTCGCTCCAGTGGAAGGTCGCGCTCGAACGAATCACGCCGCACAAAGCTGGCTATAACTATGGTTTTCCCCGGAACTTGCCCACCAGCTCATCGACGCCGCAGGACCGCCTGCTCGGCTATTTTCCGATCGTGCTGGGAGACCAGGTCATCGTGGGCGACGGTGCGCGGGTGCTGGCTTACAACCTCAACGATCGGCCCGGAAGCCACGACGGAGGCATGGCCCTGGCGATCGAGCCCGCCTGGAAGCACGATCCCGAAACGAGCGCGCCGCAGGTTTCTCGACCCGGGTCGGGCATTCCTCGCTACACCTTGACCGCGGTCGGCAATCGGGTCTACGCACGGATGGGCGCGGCAACCCCGTCTCCGTTCGCGAACACGGTTCGGGGCGGCGGCCTGATGGGCTCCAGCTACATCATCGCGCTCGACTGGAGCGCACAGGGCAAGCTTCTCTGGCTCCAAAAATCGAGCGACCTGGTTCTTCCCAACCGGCCGGTCGATCGCATCAACCGGTCCGTGAGTTTTGAAGGGACGCCGGTCGCGGACGGCCGTAACGTGTTTGTGGCCGTGACCGATCGCCGCGAGCAGACGGCAACCTACGTTGTCTGCTTCGACGCGGAGACCGGCGCACGACGCTGGGTGCGTTACCTGGGGGCGGCGTCGTCCGAGATGGACAATTTCATGGCGATGGGCGGGATGGGGTTTGCCGGTACCGTGGCCAGCGATTACGGCCACCGCCTGCTGTCGCTTGAAGGAGCTTTCCTTTACTACCAGACGAATCTGGGAGCCGTGATCGCGCTTGAGGCCGAGACCGGGGTGGTGCGCTGGGTCGCAAATTATCCCCGGCAGGATTCGGGACGAATGGGCGGTAGTGATCGCGACCTGAACCCCGCGGTGGTGCACGATGGTCTGGTCATCGTGGCCCCGACGGATGCCGCGGCGATCTACGCATTTGCCGCCGACAGCGGGCGGCTGGTCTGGAAGACCGAGCCGATTGCCGAGGAAGTCAAGCTCACGCATCTTCTGGGAGTCGCCAGCGGGCGGCTGGTTGCCACCGGCGACCGAGTCCTGCTATTCGATGTCAAGACCGGCAAGCTGGCCGGGACATGGCCTGACTCGGGCAAGTCGGAAGGCTATGGCCGAGGCCTGCTGGCGGGCAACCGTATCTACTGGCCCACGCATGATCGGATCGAGGTTCTTGACCAGACCTCGGGCCTTCGCGCGGAGCCGCCGATCAAGCTCATGGAGATCTACCGCACCACCGGAGGAAACCTGGTGGCCGGCGACGGCTACTTGATCGTGGCCCAACCTGATGCCCTGGTCGTGTTCTGTCAGAACAGCCGGTTGATCGAGCGCTATCGCGACGAGATCGCTCACAACCCGGAGCAAGCGGCCACGTACTTCCGCCTGGCTCGAGCCGCCGAGGCTGTTGGCCGCAACGAGCTCGCACTGGTTTCGTACGATCAGGCCGCTCACCGGGCGCGAACGGCTGAGACAATCGACGGTGTTCCCCTGGCCGATGCAGCACGCAATCACGAGTTCCGCCTGCTTCTGCGAGTGGCCTCCGCAGCGCGGTGCGAACGAAAGCTCGATGCGGCGATCGGTCATGTTGAAACCGCCTCGCGCATCGCCCAATCGGATGCCGACCGACTGGGCGCCAGGTTGATGCTGGCCGATCTGCAAATGGAAGCCGGTCGTCCGACGGAGGCGATCGCCATCCTCGAGCAGGTGCTGAGCGACGACCGATTGCGTGGTCAGACCGTGAGCACAGAGGACGGCCACCGAGCGATTCGCGCCGACTTGCTCATCGCCGATCGGCTCTCGCTGATCGTCAAGCAACGAGGACGGTCGATCTATGCCGCGTCGGATCGTCATGCGCGAGAGCTTTACGAACGGGGCCGGAGGGAGCAAGACCCGCGTCTGCTCGAAGAAGTGAGCCGGAGCTTTCCGGTGGCCGAGGTTGTCCCCGCGGCATTGGTGGAACTCGGACAGGTTCACCAGAATGCGGGTCGGACAACAGCCGCCATTCGCGCTTACAAGCGGTTGCTAACATTGGCGGCCGTTCCCGACGAGGCGCGAGCCCGGGCCCTCTGGAGACTCGCCCATCTTTACGAAGCTCAGAACTATCTTGTCTCGGCACGAGACACCTACCTCCAGATTCAGACGCGCTACCCGCGGATCAAGCTTCAGGAGCTCGAAAACGACGTCCCGCTGGGCGAACGGGTATCGTCGGAGCTCGCCCGTGGGCCGCTGGCACAGATCGCCCTGGACCGTCCCCGCGCGACGGTGCCGCTGCCTCTGGCCCGCCGCTGGCACTTGCAATCGCAAGCGGGGCGAAATGCACGGACACTGGGAGCCATCGGGACGCCTCCCTCGCTCCAATCGAGCCGGGCCTTCGCGGTCGAGGGCTCGGTCCTGAGCCCTCTCGATCCCTTGACCGGAGAGCCACGTTGGAGTGTCGACCTGGGCTCGCCCGCCGCCTGGGTCGGTTATCTCTCCGATAAAGTGGTGGCGGCATCCGCGCAGCGAGTCGTCGGCCTCGACCCGGGCACCGGCACGGAACAGTGGCGGTTCGCCGCTGGCATGTCCGCCCGCGCACGACGCCTTCCCGACCCCTTCGCCCGGAATGATCCTGCCGCGAACGCTGCAGAGGCTCCCAAATCGGCTTTCCACGATTTCCGCCTGGTCGGCGGACGGCTCTTCTGTCTGCGCGGTGACGAGGAACTGATTGCCATTGACGCCGAGAATGGGACCGTCGACTGGTCGTTCACCTCGAAAGACGGAGCCATCAATCCGAAGTTCTGGATCGGACCGGAGCGTGGCGTCGTCCAGGTCCAGAACCCCAATCGCCTGCTGGTGATCGACACGGACAGCGGGCGACAACTGGCGCGTGTTTCGCTGGCTGACGGAGAATCGCTCGAAAGCGCGCCGGTTCCTGTTGACGAGGACCACGTGCTGCTCGTGCCGGACCGGCGCACGGTCAAGAATCTCGACCTTACCCATGGACAGTTCACCTGGAACTACCGGGAGAGCGCCGAGATGCCGGTCAACGGCCCGCCGCGCGTCCTGGTCGATGCCGAGCGCGTGCTGGTGCTGCATGACGGCCGCGTGCTGATTCGTCTGGACCCGCAGAGCGGCGCCCGGCGGTGGTCGACCGTGCTGGGGATCGAGGACCTGAGCGACCGGCTCGATGCGATTGCGTGCGACGATCGGCGGGTCTACTGCGCGAGCCAGCAGACATTGCGGGCCTTGTCGGTGGACGATGGCTCTCCGCTGTGGGCTTTCCACCTGACCGGACCGGAAAACGCACTCTGGTCGATCGCGCTTTCCGATCGCTGGGTGCTGGCGTATCCCAGCCTGTCGAATCTTTCCGAAGGAGAGATGGAAAGCATGCCCGTCGTGGTCCGGCGGCAAGAGACCGGCGCTCTCGTGCAGCGTTTTGTTTTTTCCGCGACGATCGCGGACGTCAACCTCAAGCTCGACTCCCGCGGTGTCCTGGTGGCAACTTGCCGCAACCTGTGGGCTCTTTCGAGGCGGGACGGCGGCCCCGAATCCAAGTCGTCTCCTCTTCCCTGAAAGTGACCAGACATCTGCCGAAGCTGACAACGCAAGAGACAGGTCCGCTGACCCGAGCCGATCTTCATGCTCGCCGTCACGGCAAGGTCGCATAACCAACCATGAACGGAGGTTTCCGCGTGAGCGACACAAATTTGAATTCTGCGAACCCGCTGGAGGGTGACGACCTGGCCGCCGTGCAGCAGCTCAAAGAGGCGTTCAACCTGCTGAAAGCCGAGATGGGCAAGGTCATCGTCGGCCAGCATGCGGTGCTCGAGGAACTGCTGATTGCTATATTCGCGCGTGGACACTGTCTGCTCATCGGCGTGCCTGGTCTCGCCAAGACCCTGATGATCCACACACTGGCCGATGCACTCAACCTCACTTACAACCGAATTCAGTTCACGCCCGACCTCATGCCCTCGGACATTACCGGTACCGAGGTCATCCAGGAGGACAAGGCGACCGGCCTTCGGCAGTTCAAATTTCTGAGAGGTCCGGTCTTCGCCAACATCGTCCTGGCCGACGAGGTCAACCGCACGCCGCCCAAAACACAGGCAGCCTTGCTCGAAGCAATGCAGGAGCGGCAAGTAACCGTCGGTGGAGAGCGGCATCGGCTGCCCGACCCGTTCTTCGTGCTGGCCACTCAGAACCCGATCGAGCAGGAGGGCACCTATCCGCTGCCGGAAGCCCAGCTCGACCGGTTCATGCTCAACATCCTGGTGGACTACCCGTCCGAGGACGAGGAGCTTGATATCGTCCGGCTCACGACGTCGATCCACAAGCCCACGGTCACCAAGGTGCTCTCGGCGAACGACATTCTTGGTTTGCAAGAGATCGTCCGGAAAGTGCCCGTGGCCGACCACGCGGCGCGGTACGCGGTCAGGCTGACGCGAAGCACCCGCCGCGACAAGGAGGATGCTCCCGGCTTTATCCGCGATTTCGTGAGCTGGGGCGCGGGCCCTCGTGCCAGCCAGTACCTGGTGCTGGCCGCCAAGGCCAGGGCGGTGTTACACGGCAATTACCACGTCTCCATCGACGACATCCGCGCCGTCGCCGGCCCCGTATTGCGGCATCGGATCATCACCAACTTCAACGCCGAGGCCGAAGGCTACAAGCCTGACGATATTGTCGAGCGCCTGATCAAGACCATTCCGATCGACGACCACGAGGCCGAGCAAAGTGGAAAACTCCCCAAATTATTTAGATCCGCAAACGCTAGCTAGCCTCGAGGGGCTCGATCTCCAGGCCCGTCTCGTGGTCGAAGGCTACGTCGCGGGCATGCATCCCAGCCCCTACCATGGCTTCTCCGTCGAGTTCGCCGAGCACCGCGAGTATGTGCCAGGCGATGATATCCGCCACGTCGACTGGAAGGTCTGGTCGAAGACCGACAAGCTCTACCTCAAGCAGTACGAGGAGGAGACGAACCTGCTCCTCTACCTGCTTCTGGACACCAGCGAATCAATGGCCTATGCATCCGGCCAGAACGTTTCCAAGTTCAAGTACGCCCAGTTCGTGGTTGCGGCGCTCGCTTACATGGTCATCCAGCAGCAAGACTCGGTTGGCCTGGGACTGTTTGACGACGCGGTGCGCCGCTATCTGCGGCCGGCCAGCCAGCCATCGCATCTCAAGGAACTCTTCCACGTGCTGGATCAGACCCCGGCTCGCGAAAAATCGAACGTGGGCGCGGTGCTCCATGATCTGGCCGAGCGATTCAAGAAACGGGGCGTGGTGGCGATCTTCTCCGATCTCTTTGACGACCCGGCCCAGATCATGGCGGGGCTGAAGCACTTTCGCCATCGCCGGCACGAGGTCATCGTCTTCCACGTGCTGGATCCGGCGGAGATCGAATTTCCGTTCCGGGAGACCACGCTGTTCAAGGGCCTCGAGGGTCTGCCCGAAGTCCTGACCGAGCCGCACGCGCTGAGACGTGCCTACCAGGCCGAGATTGGCGCTTTTCTTGATGAGATCAAGAAGGGCTGCCGGATGATCGACATTGACTATGTTCCACTGCGCACCGACCAGAGCCTGGAAGGCCCCCTGTCGAGCTACCTCGCCTCGCGGTCGGCGCGCGCCGTTTAATCGCCAAGAAAGCCGGATCCGGACGTGAGCCCCATGTTATTGACCTCATCGCTGCCGCTCTTGTGGGCGCTCGGATTTGCCAACCCCGCGCTGCTTGCCGGGATGGCGGCCGCCTCGATTCCGATCATCATTCACTTGCTCAACCGGCGCAAGTTTCGGGAGATGTCGTGGGCGGCGATGCAGTTCCTGATGGCGGCGATCCGCAAGAACCAGCGGCGGGTGCGGATCGAGCAGTGGCTGCTACTGGCGGTACGCACGCTCCTGGTCCTCCTGGTCGTGACGGCGATGGCCAAACCATTCCTCGAAAGCTTCGGCAACGTGATCGCGGGTCGGCGTACTCACCGGGTCCTGGTCGTGGACGGCTCACTGAGCATGGGCTATACCTCGGCCGACAAGAGCCGCTTCGACCTGGCAAAGGACGTGGCCACGCGGCTGGTCAAAGACTCCCGCCAGGGCGACGCTATCAGCTTGATCGTCATGGGAGAGCCGCCCCGGGTTGTCATCGCCGATCCCCAGCCCGTGCTGGGCGAGGTTCAGAAAGAGATCGCCGAGCTGACCATGACGCACGGTTCGACCGACCTGCTGGCGACCTTCGAGGCGATCGATCGCGTCCTCGACGTCTCGACGATCCCTCAGAAGGAAATTATCTTCCTGACCGACCTGCAAAAAACAAGCTGGCGAAGGCAAGCGACGGCTGGAAACGGGAAGGACGGCCTGGATCGGGTCCTGGCCAAGCTCGAGGCCAGGAAACCGCGGTCGGTGATCATCGATCTCGGCAAGGCGAACAGCGAGAACCGCGCGGTGACCGACCTCAAGGTCGAAGCGCCGGTGGTGACGGCCGGATCGACGCCTCTGGTGCGGGGAGTCATTCACAACTTCGGACCTTCGAAGGCCGACGGTGTGGTGATCCGGCTCATCCAGGATGGCCGGGTGAGCTCCGAGCAATCGATCGATCTGCCGGTCGACGAGGACGTTCCCGTTATCTTCAACCAGCCGTTCGCCGCGCCGGGCGATCACGTACTCGAACTCTCGATGGACAGCGACCCGCTTCCCCTCGATGACCATCGCTGGCTCGTGGTGCCGGTTCGCGAGTCTTTGAACGTGCTGCTCATCGATGGGTCGTACAAGTCCGAGCCGTTCCAGGCCGAAACCGACTATCTGGCCCAGGCGTTGGCTCCCACCGAGGACTCGCCCGGTCAGCCCGGCATGATTCATGTGGACGTCGTTTCGGAATCGCAGCTTGCGCCCGCGACCTGTCAGTCTATGACGTGGTCGCCCTCTGCAACGTGGCCCAGTTCAGCCCGACGGAAGTCTCGGCTCTCGAGGACTACCTCAAGCAAGGAGGCGGACTGATTATTTTCGGCGGTGACCAGGTGATCGCCGACAATTACAACCGGCTGCTCTACGCCGATGGTAAGGGACTTTTACCGGCTTCTTTCGGTCCGGCCATGGGTGATGCAACCAAGAAACAATCCGCCTTTTCCTTCAACCCGCTGGGCTACCGGCATCCGCTCGTGGCCGACTTCCGCGGCGAGTCCGATCCCGTGACGGCCGGACTGACACTGACTTCGATCTGGCAGTATCACAAGCTGAAATTGCCCAATGAATCGAAAGCCCAGGTCGCGATGGCTTTTGACAGCGGAGATCCCGCGATCATCGAGGCGCCGCGGGCACGCGGGAAGGTGATTCTCGTGGCCACCTCGGCGGATGCCGCCTGGAATAGCTGGCCGCTTCACAATAGCTACCCGCCCGTCATGCAGCAGATGATCCTCCAGGCCGCAGCCGGCCGTCTTGCCGAGCGGAACATCAAGGTTGGCCAGCCCTATGATCAGTCGTTCGCGGCAGCCAGCGCCGCGGCGTCCGTCACGGTGACCAATCCCAAGGGTCAGCCCGCGCCCGTGCGGTTGAAGGCGGCGGGAGGGATCAGCGAACTGCACTTCACACAGACCGATCTTTCCGGCCGCTATCAGGTGCAGGTCGGCCCCCCTCTCAGCTCGGAAAACGTCTTCGCGGCGAATCCGGACCCGGCCGAAAGCAATCTGGCCAAGCTCGACCGTAGCGCGCTCGAACAAAACCTCCCTGGCTGGCGATTCGACCTGCTGACCAACTCGCCGGAACTGAGCCAGAGCGCCGCGGCCGTGAGCCATCGTGGTGAACTCCACCGGCCCCTTCTGTACGGTGCGCTTGCTCTCTTACTCCTGGAAACGTTCCTGGCCTGGAAGTTCGGACATCATGAACCTTCTTGATGAGGCTCGTTGACGGTGACAGATTGGATCTACCAGAAGCTCGCTGATGCCTTGAACGTGCCCCCACCACAGGCTGGTGAAGCGATTGCGCCGCGGATCCGGTACGAGCAACCCTGGTCGCAATCGCTGTGCATCGCCGTCGTACTGGGCGGGTCCGCGCTGATCATCTGGCTCTATCGCAGGGAAGGCAACGCGTCGTCACTTTACAAGTACGTACTGGCGGCGATCCGGATCTGCCTGCTGCTGCTTCTGGTCTTCATGATCTCCGAGGCCGTACTCTCGGTGGAGCGCACGGGTTTGCCGTACCTGGCCATCCTGATCGACGACTCGGAGAGCGAGAAAATCGCCGATCAATACGAGCAGCCCGAAGTCCGGACGGCCCTCCAGAGCCTGGCCAGCCAGGTGGCGGACTCGGCCATACCCGCGAGTCCGGCTACCGCGCCGGCGGGCGACGCTCAGGCGGACCTCACCCGGATCGAGATCGCCAAGGGACTGATTCTCAAGGATAAGGCTCGTCTGATCCAGGAACTGCAAAAGCAGCACAAGGTGCGGCTCTACCTGGTCGCGAACACTGCAAAGCTGTTAGCTGAAGTGGACCGGCCCGCGGACATCTTACCGGCCGCCCAGAAACTGCGCGAGGCCCAGGCGATCGGACTTCAATCGCGTCTCGGTGACGACACGCGGCAAGTCTTGACCGAGCTTCGCGGTGCGCCACCCTCGGCGATCGTGCTACTCTCCGACGGCCAGACAACCGAGGGCGAACCGCTGGCCAAGGCGGCCGAGCTGGCGGCACGAAAGGGTGTTCCCATCTTCACCATCGGACTGGGAAGCGCCGAGCCGGCACGCGACCTGGAGCTCACGGAGCTGCTGGTCGACGACGTCGTGTTCGTTGACGACGCGGTGCGGTTTCAGGCCAAGCTGCTGGCCCGCGGTTTCCAGGGACAGAAAGTGACGGTCCGGCTCAAGGAGCGCGATGCCGCCAGCGCCGATCCCAAGGCCGAACGGGAGCTTTCCTCGACCGAGGTGGAAGCCCCCGCCGACGGCCAGCCCCGCCGCTTCGAGCTGGTTTATCGGCCCAAGACGACGGGCGAGCGAACGTTCATCCTGGAGATCGACCGCAAACCGCGTGAGCTCCAGACCGAGAATAATCGGATTGAGCGCCTGGTCACCGTTCGCAAGGAAAAGCTCAAGGTGATGCTGGTGGAAAGCGAGCCCCGCTACGAATTCCGCTATCTGAAGAATTACCTCGAGCGCGAAGAGACCATCGACCTGAGCGTGGTGCTGCTTTCTTCGGATCCCGAGTACAGCGAGCAAGATCGTTCCGCCCTGCCGACGTTCCCCGCCTCGAAGGACGAGCTGTTCGCCTTTGATGTGGTGATCGTGGGTGACGCCGACCCTGGCTTTCTCAGCCACTCGCAGATGCAGCATCTCGCCGAGTTCGTCACCGACAAGGGCGGCGGCATCCTCTTCATCGCCGGCGAGTCATTCAACCCGCTGGCCTACCGGGGAACTCCGCTCGAGCTACTGCTGCCGATCGAGCTGGGTGATGCCCGGAACCCGACCGCGGTGGGCAACGCCATCAACTCCTACCGTCCCGAGCTGACGGCCGAAGGGCGTGCCAGCCCGATCTTCCGGTTTGGCGAGACCGAGGCCTCCAGTGCGCTGATCTGGCAGCAGTTGCCGGATCTTTTCTGGTACTTCGAGGCGCCTCGCAAGAAGCCCGCCGCTCTCGTGCTCGCAGAGCATCCCACGGTCACCGGCAGCGAGGGAAAGCTGGCACTCGATCTGTACCAGTTCGCAGGAGCGGGCAAGGCGATGTTCCACGCCTTCGACGACACCTGGCGGTGGAGGTTCCGCACGGGCGATCGGTACTTTGGACGCTTCTGGGTCCAGGCGATCCGGTTCCTGGCCCGCTCGAAACTCGTGGGCCAGCGCCAGGCGGAGATTCAGACTGACCGTCGCCGCTATGAAAGCGGGCAGCCGATCCGGCTTCGCGTGCGGTTTCCCAATCCCGGCCTCGCACCGGCGGCCGGATCGGTGACAGTGCAGGTTGAAGGCAAGAATTTGACTCCGCGAAAAGTTCCGCTGACGCAGGTGACCGGCACGCGGAACGTCTTCGAGGGGGCGTTGCCCCAGGCGCCCGAGGGCGAGTACGAAGTTCGCCTGCTCCCCCCGCCGATCCTGGACGGCCCGATCCCTACGGCCACTTTTCGCGTCGAGGCCCCGGCAAGCGAGTTTGAACGTGTCCAGATGAATGAACCCGAATTGATCCGGGTCGCGGCGGCGACCGGTGGCAAGTTCTACACGCCGCAGACGGCGGCAAGTCTGTTCCAGGATCTACCCAAGCCGTCCAAGGTTCCACTCGACACCGATCCTCCCCTTCCGCTCTGGAACACCTGGCCGGTTCTGGCGCTTTTCCTCACGCTGCTCACGCTGGAATGGATTCTCCGGAAACGAAAGCAGATGGTATGATCCTTGCTTATAGGGATGGGAGCCACAGATGATGTTCATGCCGTGGCCCGGACCCGTTGACACGAGTCTTATGTTTTTATCGAGACGAATTGCGACCTGGGCTCGGCACGGCTGGGCCGGGAGGGGTCAATGAGCGAGCGCTTGCTAGAGTCTCGAATTTCCGCCTTGAGAGGACAGGTCCGCCGGCTCCTTGTCTTTCACGGCCTGAGCTGGCTGACCGCCGGGGTGATACCGCTCGTGCTCCTGGCCGGTCTGGCCGACTGGCTGTTTCACCTCGACGTCTTTGTCCGTCTCGCTCTCTTGCTCGCACTCACCGCAGTGGCCCTCTGGATCATCTTCAAGCTCGTGCTTCGCCCGCTGCTTGTGCGGTTTGCCGACCTGGACATCGCCCTGCGGATCGAGCAGCGCTGGCCGGGGCTGCATGACCGGCTTGCCAGCACCATTCAGTTCCTTCGTCTCAATCCCTCGGATGACACTCATGGTTCGCCGGCCCTGCGCGAGGCCACCATCAAGCAGGCCATCGAGGAAACGCGGTCGATCGATTTTCGCGAGGCCATCGACTACCGCCCGATCGTGCAAGCGGCCTGCCTGGCCGCGGCTGCCGTGGTGCTCGCCTTGCTTGTCGGCCTCGCGGCTCCCGATTCAAGCCGGCTGGCCATGCGACGGCTGTTCATGCCCTGGGGCGGCGATCGCTGGCCCCAGCAGACTCACCTGGCACTCGACGACGGGGGAACGACGCTCAAGATCGCGCGGGGTGATTCGTTCACGTTGTCTGTCAAGGTTCGTCGCGGAGACCGGATCCCGGAAACCGCCCGGGTGACTTATGACTTCATCGATGGCGAGCAGATCACCGAGCCGCTTCGTCCTGCTGAGGGCGGGGAATTTCGCGGCCGGATCGAAACGGTCAATCAGCCGTTCAAGTTCTCGGTCGCCGGTGGCGACGACTCGGGCTCGATTCGCGACATCGAGGTCAAGGTGGTTCCCCCTCCGGCTCTGAATCGGCTCACCATCAAGCTGGCCTCGCCAAAATACACGGGTATCCCAACGCAAACCCTGGCGTCGGGCCTGACTTCATTCCGGGTCCTGGAAGGAACGCAAATCGGGCTCGACGCGCAGGCCAACAAGGTTCTTGCCGACGCCGAACTGTTTCTGGGAGAGCAGCGAGCGCCAGGCAGCGTTACCTTCAATTCCACGCGGACGGGATTCCAGGCTAGCTTCCCGGTCAAGGAGCACGCCGCCTTCTGGTTCGCACTCAAGGATACAGAAGGATTCCGCAACCGAGACTCGCTCCGCTATGACGTCCGGATGTTCAAGGACGAGGCGCCCCGGGTGGTCATCGCGGAGCCGAGATCCGATCGTGACATCCCCGCCGACGCCGTGGTTCCCGTTCAGATCGAGCTGGATGACGACTTTGGGCTCAACGCGGCGCGGTTGCTCTACAAGGTATCGGCGGGTGATTCCGAGCCGCACGACTCCGTGGCCATTCCACTCTGGACGGCTCCCGGAGAGGAGCCCGGCGTGGTCCAACCCACGTTCGTGAAGCACCAGGAGATCAGCTACAACTGGAACCTGGCGCCGATGAAACTGGCAATCGGCTCGATAATTACCTTCTACGCCGACGCCCGCGACTTCGATTCGATCAAAGGCCCCAACGTGGGCAAGAGCCGCGAACTGCGGCTCCGCATCGTCTCGAAGGAGGACGCGGCCCGCCAGCTCGACGACGGCCGGCGTGAGCTTCGCGAGGAGATTGCCCGGATCCTGGCCATGCAGCGCCAGGCGATCACTCCGGTCGAGGAAGCCGCCCGCACACTCTCCCGAACCGATCGTCTCCCTCGTCCCCAGCGCGACGATCTGAACAACGCGGGCCTGATCCAGCGCCAGGTCAGTAGCCGGATGAATAATCACGACGAAGGGCTGGACCAGAAGCTCCGGCGCATGCTCGACGATCTCCGCAATTTCAAGATCGCCAATCCCGAGGCCCAGCAGCAGATGCAGAACATGCTTGAGCGGCTCGCTCTGCTGCGTGATCGTAACCTCGGCCCGGCCGAGCAGGCGCTGACCCGGGCCGGCAAGAGCCTCGAGCAGGAGGCCGAACCGCCGGCGACCTCAGCTCCATCCAAGGACGAAGCGGCAAAACCGGCGGCCGGCCAGCCCCAGAACAGAAACGAACAATCGCCTTCCCGACCGGCAGGCAAGGAAGGCAAGGAACAGTCACCTTCCCAGCCATCGAGCAAGGAGAGTAAGGAACAATCGCCTTCCCAACCGGCAGGCAAGGAGAGTAAGGGACAATCGTCTTCGCAACCGGCAGGCAACGAATCTCAGAAGGACTCTCAGAAAGGCAAGTCCGCGGGTCAGTCCAAGGATCAGGCCGGAGTGGCAAGTGGTCCTCGGGAGTCCAAACCGGCGGGCGAGCAGCCCGCGCCGTCCAGTCCCGCGTCTCAGCCTGAAAACCAGCCGCGGGCCAAACCTCAGGATATTGCCCGGCAATCTCTGGCAGAGGCCAAGACCAACCAGAAAGCCATTGCCGAGGAATTGCAGAAGATGCTCGAGGGACTGGGTGAGTTCGAGACTTACCGGGCGGTGGTCAAGGACGCTCAGGCCCTGCTCAAGAAACAGGAAGAGACGATGAAGCAGGCCGCGGAGGCGGCCACCAAGCCGGACCTGATGGGTAAGACGGCCGATTCGCTTTCGCCCGAGCAGAAGGCAGACCTGAGCAATCTCGCCGCGCGCCAGGCTGACCTTGCCAAGAATTTGCAAAACCTGCTCGAGCGGATGGACGACCTGGGCAAGCGCCTCGACGAGTCCGATCCGCTGGCCTCCGCCGCCATGCGCGACGCCGCCGGCAACAGCCGCAAGCAAGGTACCAGCGCCAAGATGGGTGAAGCCGCCGAGCAGCTCGAGAAGAACAAGATGGGTCAAGCGCGCGAGCAGCAGGATAAGGCCCGCCAGGAACTCCGCGAGCTTGTCGACGCCGTCCAGAACCGCCGCGAACGTGAGCTCTCACGATTGGTCAAGGAGCTGAAGAAGGCCGAAGCCGAGATGCGCGAGTTGCGCCAGCGGCAGGCCCAGAACCTCAAGGCGACACGTGAGGCCAAGCAGAATCAAAATGCTCAAGAACGACAGACCCAGCTCAAAAAACTCGCCAAGGAGCAAGCTCAAATCCAGCAGGAGCTGAAGAGGCAACTGCAGCGGCTTGCCAAGCTGAGCGCCGACCGCGCCGGGCGGGCCGCTTCGGATGCCTCGGGCAAAATGGGCAAGGCTCAAGAAGAAATGGACCAGGACCAGGGAGACGAGGCCGGTAAGAATGAGGAAGAAGCCCTGGCCGATTTGAATGATGCCCAGGAAGAGCTCGAGAACGACCGCAAGCAGGCCGAGGAGCGGCTGGCGATGGAGCAGCTTGCCAGGATGGGCGATCAACTCAAGTCGCTGGCCGAGCGCCAGCTCAAGATGGTGACGGATACCGAGAATTATGAGAACATGCGTCGCCAGACCAACGGCAAGCTGACCATGGCCCAGCGGGCCGGCATCCGCGGCTTGAGTCAGGTGCAGAGCGGACTGAAGGACGAGACGAGCGGCTTGATCGAGCAGCTCGAGGGAGCTCCGGTGTTCTCCCTCACGCTCAAACGGACCACGGAGAGCATGGACCAGGCCGCCGGCCGCCTCCACGACATGAAGACTGATGAGGAAACGCAGAAGGCCGTGCGCTCGGCCTCTCACCGCTTCCAGCAGCTTATCGACTCGCTCAAGGCCGACGAGGCCAAGCAAGGAGGACAGCAGGGCGGTGGGGGTGGAGGCGGCGGCGGTGGGGGTGGAGCGGGTGGCGATGGCATTCCCGCAACCGCCCAGCTCAAGATGCTCAAGACGCTACAACAGGAGCTCAACGAGCGCACCGAATCGTTTGACGAGATCCGCCGCCGAAATCAGAAACTGACGCCCGAGCAAAACCGTGACGCCGAGCGGCTGGCCACCGATCAGGGTGCCCTCGCTGACCTCGTTCGCGACCTGACCAAGCCGAAACGGGACGATGGGGAGGAATGATCATGATTGTCAATCGCTCGCTTCTCGCGGCACTCAGCCTGGCTCTCGCGCTTGGCTGGAGTGCAAGTTCGGTGGCTCAGGATCCGGGAAAGACCCAGGACGATGCCCTCGATTCCCTGCTCGAGAAGCTCGAAAAGCCCGGGCAGGATCACAAGGCGGCCAAAGAGTCAGCCCCGGAATCGAAGAAAGAGATCAAACCGGACCGCAAGCCGGCAAAGCCGAAGATGGACGCAAAGCCGGAGACCCAAGCCGGCTCCAAGCCCGCGAATGGCCAATCCTCAAAGCCTTCGGCCCGCCCAAAAACCGGGGCCGGCGAGGTGTCGTCCCAGGACAAGGACCTCGATGCGCTCCTGGAGAAGTTGGGTGAGACCAAGGATGAGCCGGCTCAGGAAGAGCGCAAGGCCCGTCCTCAGCCCGGAGAGCCCTCGGAGCCATCCAGGCCTGATGCCCGCGGAGGGGGCGACAAAACCAGGCCGAAAGATCCCGGGATGCAGGGCAAGGACAAGGAGATCGATGAGCGGCTGGAGGAGCTCACTGGCAGGAAACACAAGAAGAAAAGCGGCGAGCAGGGGGAGGGCAGCGGCCCGCTGAGCGAGATCATCAAGGAGATGCGGGACGTCGAACAGCGCCTGAACAAACCGGAGACCGGTGAAGACACCCAGTCGAAGCAGAAGCGCATCGTCAAGCAGATCGACACCCTCATCCAGCAGATCAAGCAGTCCGGCTCATCGAGCGGAATGGCCATGCAGAGAATCAAGCAGCAAGGTCAAAAACCGGGCAACCAGCCCGGTCAAACCCCGGGCGCGAACGCCGGCGGAGCACCGGCCACGAAGCCCGCCAAGCCTTCGGACCGGCACGCCATGGCGGGCGGCAAGGATATCTGGGGCCACCTTCCCGAGGAGCTCCGTCAGGAGATGATGAATACATTCAGGGAAGAGGCCCTGCCGGCCAAGTTCGAGCTGATCAGACGATATTACCTGTCGGTTACCAAGCAAAAGCTAGTCCGGGGAGACTGAACCATGAGACAGCGATGCGGGTATCTCGCCGTTCATTCATTGCTCCTCGCGGTCCTTGCTGTCATGTCCCTGCCTGCGTGCCGGCAACTCATCGCTCAGGAACAGGGGAAGACAAAGGAAACCACCAAGTCCGTGGGAGCTTTCGGCGAGGGTCGTCGCGGAGATATTCCCGAGGGCACCCTGGAGATGCTGACTCCGGACACCGACAAGGCGATCCAGAGTGGCCTGGCCTGGCTGGCCCATTCTCAAAACGCCGATGGCTCTTTCGGCACTGGCACCTATCGTGGGAACATCGCCGTGACCAGCCTGGCCGGGCTCGCGTTCATGTCCGGAGGATCAAGTCCCGGCCGCGGTCCCTACGGCTCCCAGATCGACAAGGCACTCTCTTATGTGATGGAAAACACATCCCCATCCGGCTTCATTGCAGTGGCGTCGTCCTCGACCCATGGGCCCATGTACTCGCACGGATTTGGTACGCTCTTCCTGGCCGAAGCCTACGGAATGACCCACCGGCCCGAGATCCGTGAAAAGCTCCAAAAGGCCGTCCGGCTGATCATCGACACCCAGAACAACGAAGGAGGCTGGCGATATCAGCCGGTCCGCCGAGATGCCGATCTCTCGGTCACGATCTGCCAGATCAACGCACTGCGCGCCGTGCGCAACGCGGGCCTTTATGTGCCCAAGGAGACGGTTGACGCGTGCATCAACTACGTCAAACAGTCGCAGAATGCCGACGGCGGCTTCAGGTACATGCTCCAGGGAGGCGCCAGCGCGTTTCCGCGATCGGCCGCGGGTGTTGTCGCGATCCAGAGTGCCGGCCAATACGACAACAAGGAGATCCGGGACGGCATCTCTTATCTTCGCCAGTACATGAGAGAGATCAAAATGGGCAGCCGTTATAGCCACTACTTCTACGGCCACTATTACGCGGCGCAGGCGATGTGGATCCGGGGAGGGGACGATTGGAACGAGTGGTTCCCGGCGATTCGCACCGAACTCCTCAAGCGACAGTCACCGGGGGGAAGCTGGAGTGACAGCATCTGCAATGAGTATGGCACCGCGATGGCGCTCATCATCTTGCAGATCCCTAATAATTATCTGCCAATCTTCCAGCGCCGAAGTCCAGGAGGTCAGATCCGCAATGTCGCCTGCGAGTTCCCGTCGTTGGATTCGATTCCGATCGCTGGGGGGACTGATCACAATCCTCACTGGTCTTTACGTGACTCAGTCTGCACCGGCCGCCGGCGCGGCCTCGGCTGCATCGAGCGAACCAGCCTTTACGGGATTGCGGATTGATGGCAAAACGGTCGCCGGTCGAATCACAGCGATCACCGCCGACCGGGTCACGCTTGAAATCGACGAAAAAACGCGCGAAGACGTACCGCTTCGCTCACTGGTAAAGTTGACTCGCGACGTTCGGGCGGCCATCCAGGCGCCCGAAGGCTCTCACCTGCTGTTGCCAGAAGGCGATCGGTTGATGCGGGTGATCGTGGGGGCCACGACCGAGACCGAGATCGAGGTTCAGTCTCAATCAGCGATCGGGAATCTGACCATTCCCCTTGAGTGCGTGCTGGGGCTCGTCCTGGCCTCACCCACCGAACCTGACGCGTTTGACCAGCTCTGGAGTCGGGTCGCCGGTGAAACGCGGTCCACCGAAGTCGTCTGGATGGTCAACGGAGACCGCTTGATGGGCGGATTTCTCGGCCTCGACGATCGAGCGGCCAAACTGCAAATTGACGGCAAGCCCGTGGAGATCGATCGAACCGGAATCGTCGCGGTTGGCTTTGACGCCTCGCTGGTTGCTTACCCTCGCAAGGACTCCTTATACCTGGATCTGACCCTCGTGGACGGCTCGCGCTTTGGGGTCACCGATGCCAGGATCGAGCGCGGGCAGGTGGTCGCCACCGCACGCTTCGGCAAGCCAGTTCGAGTTCCGATGAGCGATGTGGTCCGGATCGATCCGCGAAGTGACGCCGTGGTCTACCTATCTGAACGACAGGTCGATGCCCAGGATAACTCCGGCTATCTCGGAGCGCCCTGGCCGATGCGCCGAACAAGACAGTCGATGGCCATGGTTTTCAGCTCGGAGGCGGGCATTCCTATGATCGAGGCCTGGGCACGCAGAGCCGGACTTTGCTCGCTTACAAGCTGAAACCGGGCGACCGGCGGTTCCAGGCGCTGGTCGGGGTCGACGACCGCGCGGGACCTCTCGGTAGCGTGGTCTTCCGCGTGTTAACTGATCGTACTCCCCGTGTCACGACGCCCGCGATGAGCTGCCGGGATGCTCCACTTGCGATCGACGTGGACATCTCGGGAGCCAAGCTGCTGATTCTGATCACCGAGTTCGGAGAACGTGGAGACGTGCGGGACCTGGCCGACTGGGTCGAGGCCAGGATCATTCGCTAGCGCTAGCGTCGTGCCTCGCTCGGTCCCTGCCATCCCATACCCGTTCCCATTCGTCGGACTTCCTGGCCAGACGCGTCCAGTTTGTCTTTGTGAGAGAACCGCGGGACCGTCCCGTTCTTGAGGTAACGCCATGGAGAATTCCGACTTCAAACCGTACCTGGGGCATCTCACGTCGTCGGTCGGACACCTGGTGATCAATGCGTTCAGCACGATCGTCAGTCAGGGTGAGATCCTGCGTACGCTGAACGACCCGGCATCGCCACACCACCACGAGATGGCGGAACGCATCGATACGCTGATCCGCACGTCTCTCGATGCCTCCCTGATCACTCGACGGCTCATCGATCTCAGTCACGGCTGGACATCGGTCGATGGAGATCAACCGGGTGGCCCCGTCAACGAAATCCGCCTTGATCACGTGATCCACAAGTTTGTCGAAGCCGAGAAAGCTGAACTAGGGCCGGCGGTGGACTGGGTTCTGAACCTGGCCTCGATCCCGCCAATTCGCGGCCAGGTGGAACCGATCGTGATGATGCTCCGGCAGTTTGCTCGCAACGCGGTCGAGGCTTTTCCCAACGGGAAGGGAACGATCACCATCTCGACGCAGACGGCCCCGCGCAACTGGCTTGTCGTGGAGATTCACGACGACGGCTGTGGAATGACGCCCGAAGTCCTGGAACACGCACTCGAGCCGTTTTTCTCGACCAAGCCCGAGCGGTTGGGCATCGGCCTGCCTGTCGCCCGGGGCATCTGGCGCAGGCACCGGGGCACGATGTCAGTCGAGAGCCAGCCCGGCGAAGGAACAACTGTCCGGCTCTCCGTGTCCGGTCTCCCTGGCACGTGACATCGCACTCGATCCGGCAGGTAAAGACGCAACGGTTCTTGGCCCCTTGGGTTCGAGCCTGGCGAGAGTAAGCCTTTACTTATTGCGGGTCGCAGGGCGAGCCGGCTCGGGAGAAGCCGTTTGTTCGACCTGACGCGGGAAGTGCACCTTGACGGTGGTACCAGCGCCTGGAGTGGAATCGAGACCGATCTCGCCGTGGAGTTTTTGAACCAGTTCGCGGCAGATCGACAGTCCCAAACCGTTACCTTCGATGCGTGAGTGCTCGTCGCGGGCAAGCCTGAAGAAAGGCTCAAAAACGAGCTCGAGCGATTCCGGGGGTATGCCCGGCCCGTCATCAATCACCGAGACGCACCAGTCGTCCGGTCCGACTTCACCCTCGATCCGGATGTTTCCACCCGCGGGAGTATACTTGATCGCGTTGGAGACAAGGTTCCCGAAGATTTGCTGGCAGAGCGAGGCATCCGTGACGACCTGCACTTCCTGGGTCGGGCTGACCGCCGCCCAGTTCAGCCCCTTGGCCAGTGCGGAGGGACAGAACTGGCGGTCAACCTCTCGGATAATCGCACCCAAAGAGAATGAACCAAAGGAGGCGGAGCGGGATCCGTTGACCAGGCCGGCATAATCGAGATATCCACGAGTCAGATGGAGCAGGTCGTCGCACAAGGAAACCATTGTGAGAAGATGCCCGCGCTGTTCGACGGATACCGAGGCGAGGGAGTCTCCCAGCAGGAGATCGAAGCCCGCGCGCAGCGAGGCAAGTGGACGGCACAGTTCATGGCTAAGGCTCGAGAGGAGCGATCTCAGCTCTCCAGGGTCGATGGCCTGAGCCTGCCGAGCAGCAGTGGAAGACGCGCGGCTTTTCTTGGATTGAAAATGCACTTCCATGGCAAATTGATCTGTTATCTCGAAAAGAAATCCGGGGGCGGCCAGTTCTAAGTAAGAATGGTGGTTAGCCCATGTCGATGCGACAGTGGAGGACATCAATTCTGTTCGCGACTGCCAGAAGGCCGCATCAAGCGACCACGATCTGGTTGGCCAGAAGCGGGTGTCCGTCGGTCAGGTCGAGTACGGCCTGATGGGCAAGTTGTTTCGCATGATATGTACGCGATCGTCCCTGAAGAACGATCCGGTCTTCCGAGCATACGACGTGGAGATCGCGAATCCGTCCGTTGGCAACGCGGTTGACGTGGCCTTCGATGAACTGTGCGAGCTCTTGCGGATTTTTCCCAAGCGTCGATCGAAAGGCATCGGGATTGAATGTATTCAGCGGCATGCCAGGCTCCCAGTTTGATCGGGTTGACTTGATCGGTCAATCGACGGCGGACTGCAATCCCGAACGAAAGGATTGGGAGAGGGCCCCGAAGTCAAGAGCCGCGGAGGTTTGGGACCGAGCTGAAATCCTCGACGGTGATCGTGAGAAATCGCCCGAACCGTCCTTGTTCCCAACCGGCAACCACGAAAAGACGACGGCACGAGAGAACCGGCGGCCGTCCACGGCCCGCCGGAACCCCAGGTTTTCCAGTATCAAGCCTAACCAAGTCGAGTCGGGGCGTCAAATACTATTCGCCGGTAGGTGCGTCGCCCGGGGATCGACGGATTGGCCGGGGAGCCACGTTTCCTGTTTGACTCGGAGCTTCCAGGAGCTCGTCGGTCTGGATGATCGATTCGGCGAGCTTGGCCATGGGAATGCGGCGATCCTGGCTTTGCCGCTGAAGCAGCCGGAATGCCTCATTCTCGTTGAGATGGCGGCGGGACATGAGAATGCCCTTGGCGCGTTCGATGAGCTTTCGCTCGCGCAAGGTCATTTTGAGGTGATCAACGTTTTCTTGAAGAACCTGGATTTCCCGGGCACGCGCGACGGCAACCTCGATGGCCGCGTTCAGTGCGGGGTTGGTCATCGGCTTCAGCAAGTACGAAACCACGCCGTCCTCCACGGCCTGGTCGATGAGATTGGGGTGACCGTGAGCGGTCAGGATGATCACGGGAGTTCCGGGATCTTCAGCGATCTGTCGGGCGGCCGCCAATCCGTCCATGCCCGGCATTTCGATATCCAGGAACACGGCGTCCGGCAGTGCCCGACGGCACATCTCGACGGCACGCTGACCATCGTTGACAACGGCCACGACATCGTAGCCCAAGGATTCCAGTTGGTCTTGTAAACCGGCCGCAACCGGTTTCTCGTCATCCGCGATCACGAATCGATAAGGCCGAGGCATCGCCGTACCCCTCTCTTGCGTCGAGTGTTCCGCCATTTCACGATCCATGCCTGCCTCCGGGCTACGTGTTTGACCGGAGCTGCCACCGATTACATCGGTAGCACAACGATCTGGCTATTCGTCAAAAGAAAGCGTAACGCACCTGCGGGCTGACTTGACGGTCGCACCGCGACTGGTCACAATCCGGGCGTCCATCGCCCTCAAACCGCGTTCCAAACGCCAGGGAATCTTATAATCGCTGTAAAACCGCCGGGAAGGACAAATTTAACGTGGCCCGCTACTCCGTTGATGTCCTCAGTTTTGATGATCTGGCCGTCGGCGACGAGTGGGAGAGCCCAGGCAGGACCGTGACCGAGACAGACGTGGTGCTCTTCGCCGGACTCTCCGGGGATTACAATCCCCTCCATTCTAACCATGAATTATCGAAAAGTGGACCGTTTGGACGCCCGGTCGCACACGGGATTCTCGGTTTGGCCATTGCCTCCGGTTTGACGAGCCATGCACCTAAAGTGGACACAATGGCTTTTCTGGCGATCCTCGAGTGGAAATTCTTGCTTCCCATCGGTTTCGGAGACACCATCAAGGTCATTTCACGGATCGAGGACCTCGAATCACAGGCCCGGGGCCGGCGCGGCGTTGTCACCTGGCACCGTCGTCTCTTGAATCAGAACGACCAGATGGTTCAAGAAGGCCGGAGTCAGACATTGGTACGCGGCAAGCCTCAACGTCGGCCACTCAATGACAAGCCGTCGATCGCCCCGAGGACTTGAAAGAGCATCACGGCGATCCCCTATTAGTCATACCGTTTTCCACCGATATTGATCAACACTTTTCTGTCGCTTGATGAGCCATTTTTAATCGCGACGTCTCCCTGTAGTGCACGCAGGGGTAAGAACTTGGAACGCCCCGCCTGATTTGGCCAGGGTACCCCGAACATGTGACGGCTCTGATAAGTAAGCTTCCCAGGCCCGAGCCGCACTCAGTGAGGCCGACCGCCAGGCGCCGGTGTCGAGGTCGGCGAGCTCACCTCAGGCTGGGACGACGAGTGACTGCCGAGCGTTCGGCGTATGAAGTCGAGCTGCAACCGGCTGTAGTGAGGGCTAAACACCCCGTGACGCGAACCTGGGTAGATCATGAGTTCAAAGTCCTTGTTCGCCGCCTGGAGTGCCTCGACCAGCCGCATTGTGTTGCGCACCGACACGTTGTCGTCGATCAGTCCATGAATAATCAGAAGCTTGCCGTGCAAGTTCCTGGCGGCCCTGACGACCGAGCTTGCGTCGTAGCCCTGAGGGTTGTCTTGCGGCAGACCCATGAATCGTTCGGTATAGATACTGTCATAATCGCGCCAGTCGGTCACGGGAGCGCCGGCGATTCCCGCCGCGAAGAGGTTCGAGTGGGTCATGGCGAACGAGGTCATGTAGCCGCCATAGCTGTGCCCCGCCATGCCGATGCGTGAACCATCCACGTACGGCCTCTGTTTCAACCAGGCGATCGCGTCCTTGATGTCTTCCAGTTCCTGCACGCCGAGGTGCTTGTAGGCCTTCCATGCCGAAACGGCGCCCTTGCCGCTGGCCGAGCGCGGGTCGATATGGAAGAGGATAAAGCCTTCGCGGGCGAGAGCCTGGTCCCAGAGTCTTCCGCCCATCCAGCCATCGCTGGTCATCGGCGTGTGCGGTCCACCATAAGTCGTGAACCAGACGGGATATTTCTTGCCGGGGTCGAGATCGGGCGGCAGCAGCAGCTCACCCTCGAGGAGAAATCCGTCCCTGGTGCGCACGGACACTCGTTCGCGTGGGCCGAAACGATACTCCTTGAGCCTGTAGACCGGGTTGGCGTCCACGGTCCGGATCAACTTGCCGTCGGCCGCGTGCAGCGTCACTCGCGTGGGCGTATGCAGGTCCGAATTGCTCGTCACGTAATGGCGTCCGTCGGGGCTGAGGCTGACCTGATGGCTTCCGGATCCCTGAGTGAGCCGTTCGATTGGCCCGCCGACCTTCATCCGGTACAGGTTCGGAGACATCGGTTGATCACGGGTCGCAGTGAAATAGATCCAGCCTGACTCGGAATCGACGTGAGCGACCGACCGGACTTCCCACTCACCCGAGGTTACTCGGTCCATGAGATGGCCCCCGGCACCATGATGATACAGGTGTTTCCAGCCATCACGCTCGCTCGTCCAGAGGAAGCTGCCATCCTTGAGAAACACGATCGGATCAGGATCGGCGATCCATGCCTTGGTCGAATCACGAAACAGGCGATGGGGCTTCGGGTTTGCTTCGTCGGCTGAAATCTTCACGAGGTCGAGCCAGGATTGTGTCCGGTCCTGGATGTCGCAATAGGCCGCCGAGCTGTCGGGCCACCAGCCGACCTGGCTGATCAGCAAGCTTTCGGCCGAGTAGTCAGAGAGGTTAGCCCAGCGCACCGAACCACCCCCCGCGTCAACGATCCCGAATCGGATCTTGGGATTGGGTTCGCCCGAGCGCGGATACCTGTTCTGCTCGACCTTGCGTGGACTGCTCGTGTCATTGAGCATGGTCAGTGTGCCCACCGGCGAGTCGTCGAACTCCATCAGAGCGATTCTCTTCGAGTCGGGGCTCCACCAGAATGCCGGCCAGTGGCGGTTGAAGATTTCCTCGAAGTAGACCCAATCGGCCTCGCCGTGCCGCAAGGTCTCGGTGCCGCCGGTCGTCAATGCTCGTTCTCGCGGCGACGCAATATCCACGACATACAGATCGTGGTCCCGGATGAACGCGACCGAACGGCCGTCGGGACTGAACTGGGGGTAGTGCTCCGTACCCGGATGGTCCGTCAGACGGACTGCGGTCGTACCGTCGAAGGTCGCGTAGTAAAGGTCGTCGTTGTGGTTGAACAGAAAGGCCTTGTGGCCGGCGTCCATATCGAACGAATGGTCCGCTGCGATTCCCCGGGCGCTGCTTTCGTCGATTGTGGGCAAGCGTTTGAGCCCGCGCACAAGGGCTTCCGTATCGACAAACGGACGGGATCGTCCGGTTGTCGCCTCAACCTTCTGCAGCTTCCCATCGCGAACTTGCAGCCAGTGGTCACCGTCCAGCCAGGTGACCGATACGGGAGAGCCGGAGAGCATACCGCCTCCGCGCCGGCCGCTTGCCATGTCGAAGGTGATCGGCAGGTCGTGCTGGCGGTCCTCGGGCAGGGGTTCCGCGGAGGTCGTAGTCAACGCCGCGGGTTCGCGCAGCCGGAGGACCGGAAAATCGGCTCCCTCCTTCACGCTGCCGCCGAAAAATTTCCACGCAGCCAGACCATCTTCCGAGCGGGGCTCGAGCAAATAGACCGCCAGGTTCCCCAGGGGTTGTGCCGTCTTGATCACAAGCGTGCCGGCTGCCACTCGCCGCGTTTCCTGACGGGGGCCGACGCGGAGTTCCACGACGTCTTGACGATCCCAGCTCGGCGATTCCGGCTTGCCGACCTCATCGATGCGATAAACGTCGACGTCCAGATCAAGATCCTCGCGTAACTCTTGAACCTCGATGCCGTGACGTTTCAGCGTCTCGACCGCGGCGGAAAAGCCGGATGGAACCAGATACGCAAAAGGCCGCGCAACAGTCTCGGTGGCCGCGAAATCGTGCATAAGCTGGACGGGATAGTCCTTGGGGGTCTCTGTCTTGACCCGGTGGCCGTTCTCCTGGCGCTCGACGTAGCCCAGGATCGGCTCCGGATTGGCCAGTGGCCGAGGCTCGGAACGAATCGCCACGCGATCCTTGCCTGGCGACTGGCCGGCCTTCACAACGGCTCTCTCGGCCTCATCAGTCAGGCGGAGTATCTCGTCTTTGTGAGCGGCCGCCTGGATCAGGCACTCGCGTACAAAATCACGAGTGGCCAGCACGCGGTCCTTGTAAGGAGCATAAGCGTACGCCTCGGAGAGAACGGCAATCCGGTTCCGCAATCCCATGTAGGTCGTGCCGTACCGCCCCTCGGCGGGGAATGTTGTCCAACGGATGTGGTCGCGGCTGAGGTTACCGTAATAGTAGGCTTGCAGCCCCGTCTTTTTCTCGAACTCGCTAGTGACTTTGGGAAAGAACTCGGAGCGTGTGAAGGCGATGATCCCGGGGTCGCCAGCCGGGTTTTTCGGGCCCTCGTAGGTGATGGTGTACCGGTGGTAGGACCCGTTGGTGGTATGGGTATCGATGAACAGATGAGGCTTCCTGGTATTGAGAAAACGGACAAGAGCGCGGGTCTCGGGAGCCTCAAGCTTGATGAAGTCGCGGTTCAGGTCGAGGCCCCGGGCATTGGCGCGCTGGCCCATTCCTTCCTCGGGTCCGACCTGCCCCGGACGGTTCTGCTTCGAGACGCGCTCGTTGCCGTCCGCGTTGTAGATCGGGGCCAGCGCGATCACCATATCCTTGAGCAGGGGATGGTGCGGTATTTCCAGGATCTCGCGGGCAAGCATCAGCAACGCCTCCTTGCCGCACACTTCGCCGGCGTGGATGTTGCCAATGGCCAGGACGATCAGCTTGCCGGACCGCCAGGGATTAACCGCGGTTTTGGTGTTCAAGGGAGGATCCGACAGGACCAGCAAAGGCAGCGGACGGCCCTCCGAAGATGTGCCCAGTTCGCTGTAGCTGGCACTGGGATAGCGCCTGGCTAGCTCCTTGCAGAGCGTCACGACCTCGCCGTGCCTGGCCGTCGCCTTGAAGCCGCTTTGTTCCGCAACGGTTTGCAGGGTGGTGTCGACTTGCTGGGGGAAATCTGACAGGATGGGTAAGAGAAATGCAATCAAACCGATCTTGGCGAGCATTACCTTGGTATCCTCGTCGAGCGAAAAGACGATCTTGCAGTCATCGATGAACAGGTCGTCAAAACGACTTTAGCGTATCTGAGGCGATCGACCAAAGCGAGATCTTCCAGCCGATTCCCGCCAATTGTGGTTGTTGGGGGCAAATCGCTACAGAAAGGGACGGCGTGTTGGTCCGGAATGGCGATGGGGCCTGACCTGAAACACCGAATGCCGGCGATCTGGATGATCACGGCGGCTTTCTGCTTCGCGTCAATGGGAGCCCTGGCGCATGCTCTGGGTCCGCGCTGCGACTGGCTCGTGGTGGCGCTGATCCGGATTCTCTGCACGTTCATTTTTTCCGTAGAACTTGCCTGGATGAGCCGGGCCAAGCTGGTCCTGTGGAGTCCGCGAACTCTCTGGATCCGCAGTGTGGCTGGAACAATCAGCCTGGCCTGCACCTTTTACGCTTTCACTCGTTTGCCCGTGGCCGACGTGCTAACCTTGACCAACACCTACCCGCTCTGGATCGTCGTGCTGTCGCTTCGTCATTTGAACCGTGGCCAGTTCGGCATGGATATGCTCTGTGTGATCAGCGGCGTGGCCGGCGTGGTCTTGATCCAGCGGCCATACCTTTCAGGCAAGGGTGACGTGGCCGTGCTGGTCGCATTGGTGGCGTCGTTCACGACGGCCGTGGCAATGCTCGGACTGCACCGGCTTCGCACGGTCCATGCTTGCGCCGTGGTCGCCCACTTTTCGGGCCTGGCCAGCCTTGTTCTCTCCGTCTGGGTCTTCGCGCATCCCCAGATCGCATCGACGTCGATCTTCGACGCGACCACCCTGCTTCTGCTCTTCGGAGTCGGGCTGACCGGCACGATGGCACAGGTTCTCATCACCAAGGCTTTTGCCTCCGGGCCGCCTTCCAAGATCTCGGTGCTGAGCTTGAGCCAGGTGATTTTTGCCATGGGCTTCGACACGATTCTTGGGCAGCGGATGCTGACGCCTTCAACTTTGATTGGGTTCATCCTGGTTCTCGTTCCCACGGCCTGGATCACCGTGCACGCCAGCCCGCTAGCAACCGAGCCGGCCGCTCAGGCCTGAGCGGGCTCTGGTCAAGAGCGCGCGCGCGGACCGAAACCGGAGCTGGCACGGGCTGGCCAGTTACTCTTTTCGCGAGCCAAGGTCCGCCTTCCTGGCTCAAGTCCTTTCAGGCGGCGTTTTGCCGTTGCAGTTCCTGGCGATTTCGACGATTGATGATATTGCGGTCTTGCTGTGGTGTGGAAAACCCCAGGAGGCCGATGAAGGCGAGGAGCGATTCGCGTGCCCGCTCGATTTCCAGACAGTCCGGAATTCCAGAAGCTGCTTGGAGGAGCCGAACGACCGAGCCTGATTCGTATCGCGCTCGAGATCGCCGCCGACGCCTACCCGCAGCTTGATATCGAGCTCTATCTGGACAAGACCGAACAGCTTGCCGAACGGATCCGCGGGCGATGCGAAAAGGGAGCCAAGCCACGCAAAATTCTGGGGCAGATCAACTGGGCGTATTTGTCGAAGAGGGCTACGAGGGAAATCGCGAGAATTACTTTGATCCCCGAAACAGTTACCTCAACGAGGTGATTGACCGCAAGACGGGCATTCCGATCAGCCTATCGATACTCTACGCCAGTCTGGCCGAGCGGCTTGGCGTCGTGCTTGAAGGGGTTAACCTACCTGCGCATTTCATGCTTCGGCTCGATGAATCTCATCAACCGCTGTTCATTGACCCGTTTCACGCCGGCGAGTTCCTCGATTGGCAGGGCTGTGAGGGAAGGCTCTCGAACTTGGCCAACCACCCGGTCACGCTGTCCGAGACACAGGCCGCTCCTTGTCCGCCACGTCTGATCGTCTCCCGGATGCTGCGCAATTTGAAGGCCATCTACCTCGGCACGAGCGACTTTGCATCGGCCCTGAGCGTCCAGCGACGGCTTGCCGCAGCCTCTGACGAACCCGAGGAGCAGCGCGATCTGGGCATGATCTGCTTGCAGCTTGATCGTCCCGGCGAGGCCATTGATCCTCTCCAGGCTTACCTCTCGGCTTTTCCCCAGGCCGACGACGTCGAGCCAGTGACGGCCTTGCTCAGCGCCGCGCGGCGGCAGGTCGCGCGGTGGAATTGAAACCTTCACCAGAACGTTCGCGTCCAGCCCAGGACGTGGGGAAATCGCTGTGCCAGGGCGGTCCGCACGTAGGCCCATGACCACCACACGACCCAGGCGACCATCAACCAGTCGCGCAGATCATCAAGAAGCTGCGGGGCTCGATTTGACTTCTTCGTTGGATGAGCGGATGTGCCTAGCTTCTGATATGCCATCATCAAGCCCTCGCTCAAGCCACTGGCTCGATCAGATCGGGTTATGCGGCGACTCGGACTGATGAAAACGGGCCCAGCACCGCTTCGCAGCGCGGATGACGCGATCAGGGTCAAGCTCCGTCATGCAGGGATGGTCAGCCAGCGGGCAGACCTTCTGGTGGCAGGGCTGGCAGGCAACACGGTGGCGGAGAATCATCGAGTGCCTGGACCACGGGCGCCACTGGTGGGGCAGGTTGGTTCCACTGAAGAGAATCACGGACAGAGTGCCGGCCGAGGCCGCCAGGTGAGCGGGTCCGGAGTCGGCGCCTATGAACAGGTCGGCACGTTCCAGCAAGGCGGTCGTCTGGGTCACCGTGAGCCGGCCGGTCAAGTCGCGCAGCCGATCGTGACATGACAGGAGTGCGGACGCGGGGGGATCTTCCGGTCCGCCCACGACGACCACGCGCCAGCCATCTTGCAGGAAGCGCTGAACGAGCGTGTTCCAGTGCGCGGGCGGCCAGCGTTTGGCCGCCGTCCCGGCGCCCAGGTGAACCGCGAGAAGTGGGGGAAGAGAGCCAAACCGGCCCGCGTGCAGCCGATCGGGATCATGAAAAACAGCGTGCGGTCGATGAGTAAGACCGGAGTACCGCGGCGTGTGGGAGTCAACGGACCCTCGCCGCCAGCCAGCACCAACCGGGACCTCGAGCCGCCGATTTGACTTTTTGGGCCACGCTTCGGCCAGGCAGCGTCCCACGACGGCCCGATCGTCATCACTGACGTGAACCTCGACCCGCGACGGTTCATCGGTTGCTATGCCCAGAGGGGCAAGCAGAGCCAGGCGCGCGCGAACCTCGTGGCGGCCGCGAACCCAGTCCGCAATGTCCGTGAGCAGGAATGATCCACCGCCCATGGCCCATCCCACCCGTCTGGGAATTCCGCCCAGTGCCAGGACCAGGACCGACAGTATGTCGCCACGGACGTCGATTCCCAGGTCGTACCGCTCGCCGCGGATCAATCGCCCCAGCCGCCAGACCTCGCTAAGCAGTCCCCACCGGCCGGGATGCCGTTCAAACCAGGTCCGGTTGGCGATCCGCACCCGGTCCACTGCGGGATCGGACTCGAAGACTTCGTGATTGCTCGGCGAAGCCAGTACGTCAATGGTCGCCGCTGGATAGGCTACGCGAAGCTGGCCAATCAGCGGACTGGTCAGTACCGAATCACCCAGATGATCGAGCTGGACAATGAGAATTCGCTGGGGAGTAGCGACAGTTTGCGCCTTGCTTACGCTCCGCCATGCCGCCATCGCCACGGCTCCAACCGCATCCAGCGCGTGGACCATGATCCGCCACCGCAACTTGCTGTAGCGGTATCGTCCCGTGCTCACCGGTTTCACACTACCTGGCGACCTCGTCATACACCTCCGCCGTTCTTTGCGCGACGCGCGGCCAAAGATAATGCGAGGCGACAAATCCCGCCAGACGAGGATCGGCGCCTTCCGTCCAGCCGCAAGCCAGCGCGTCCTGGATCTCCCCGATCCGATCTGGACGTGCGTACAGAACCTGATTCCCAAAATACTCCCGGGTCGAGCCGTAGGGAGTGATGACCACCGCCGTACCGGCAAGCGCGGCTTCGAGAGCGGCCAGTCCCGGCGTCTCGAACCAGCTCGGCAGCGCCAGAACCCGCGCAGCCGCGTAAGCGGACGCGAGAAGCGGATTATCATGGTGAATTGATCCCATCCAATCGACAGAATCTCCTCCAGCAGACCGGCATGTCTCGAGGTAGCTTCGGCACTCGGGCGGGGCTTGCCCCACGACCACCAGGCGCAGGCCCAACTTCCGGATCGCACGAATCAAGCCCAGGGGATTCTTCCGCGGTTCCACCCGACCCACGAACAAGACAAACTCGCCGTCGCCGTATTGTTCGCGAAAGAGTGCCGGAGAGGCCCCGCGAAACCGGTTCAGAACGCCGTTGGGCACGACGATCATCCGTTCGACCTGGACGCCGAAGAGGGCGGTAAGTTGCCGTGCCTCGGCCTGCGAGTTGGGCAAGATCCGGTCACAGAGTGTGAGCAGTTCGCGTCTCCAGCCTGGAAGTTCGGGATAGACACGGCGGAGCGACCAGGTCGCCAGGCTGCCGAGCTTGCGCGTCAGCGTGTGTTCCAGAGACCAAAGTGCGCCTGGCTGGAACCAGCATATCGGCGACAGCACGACCGGTGTGCCTCGGGCTTTCGCTCGTCTTGCCAGTTCCAGACCCTCGCGAGACATTCCGAAGAGATGAAGCAACCGCGCCTGCTCCAGACGGTCGGTCCAGGGACAGAAGAGGCGAACGGGAAGGTCCATGGCCTCGAGGTGGCGGGCCGTCTGGATGAGCTGATTCTCTCCCCCGCCGGGAGACTGAAAGGCGAACGACGGGGCGTGCATCAGGACCGAACCAGGGCGGCACGGAGCCTGAGAACTTGATCTGATCCAGGCCGCGCCGGTCTCTTCGGCGGCTCGCATTGGAACGGCGGTCGGCGACATCAGCCAGTCCCCGTTTGCTGAAGCTTCCACCATCGCAGTCCCTTTTTCAGCCTGCCCGTCAGGGACGCCGCGGAGATCTCATGAAGCGGCGTGACCGTTTCCCAGTCAAGCGCCTGACGCACGGCGGCCTTCAACCCAGGATGGCGGTGGTCGATCATCGGAGGAACAGCGACCGGTTCTTTGGGCGGATCACGCCGCTCGTAAACCAGTTGATCGACGTCAATCACCGTCCGGGAGCCGGTAACCGGAAGTGAACAGGAAAAGCAGCCGCGCTGGATCTCGATGGCCAGGGGATACTCCGCGTCCCACTCGTCGAACTGGATCTCGAAGCGGTTGGCCCCTCGTGGTAGGACCATATACTTGAGGCCGGACCGCCATCGCCACCACCGCGACACCTCGGTCATGGTGGCCCGCCAGACCAGCGAATGCCTTTGCAGCAATCGGTGCAAGGCGATCAGGACTTCGGGCATCTTGCCCAGACGGCCTTCGGGATGACCGTAGACCAGAGCCGGTTCGCCCGCGTCGATCTTCGCCTCGACAACCCGGCTCAGATAATCGGCCACAACCCTGCTGTCGCGCACGCCGGCATCAAGAAAAAGCCCCTCGCAGACCGGGTGAACCGGAACCTGGAGAACCCGAGAGAACCGATCGCCTTTCCATGGGAAAAACGGCAGATCGTCGTAGCCGAGCTGGAAATCTGACGAGTATTCGTAACCCAACGATTCGATGGCGTCGTCCAGCCCGGGGTTCCAGCGCCCGTGGGGCGCGGCAAAACCTCGCGGCGCGAATCCTGCCTGGCGAAGCACCCGGTCGGCTCGCTCCAGATTGTGAAAGTTGGCTTCGCGGTCACGGTAGATGTAGTGAAAATGACCATGTGATTGCGTGTCGTATCGGCGCAGGTCTCCGAGGACTTCCTCAGCGTTCTCGTAGGCATGAGTGCTGACGAAGTGTGTGCAGCAATCGGCGAGCAGATTTCGAGTCAAGGCAAATCGGTGGTAATCCTCGGGAACGGGCTCATCGAGATCGACTCGAAGATTGAACACGGAACGGAACGGGTAAGGAAATGGGGCCAGCTTGATCCAGATACCCCCGCTGGCGAGAACCTGCTGGCGCAGCGCGTCGATCAGGCGGCGACGAATCCAGCCCTTGGGCTCGCGCGCCACCCGCTCGCTCAGGCTCCACGAGCGAACTCTCCAGATCGCCTGAGCACACTGGTGATCGACGAGTGCCTGGAACGGGTCGACCGGTTCGTCGCGCCGCAGGAGGTCGATGTCGATGGCGACATGTTCGCCGGTCAGCATGGTTTTCAGGCTGGCCGAGGTGATCTGTCGGCCGTCGTAGAGCACGAAGCGGCCGCTGCGAAAGGCATACGGATGAGCATCGTCAACGGTCTCGTGCGCGATCCCTTCCTGCGCCAGGATCAGCTCCAACCCTGGAGGAGTTCGCCAGAGCAAGAGCGGCAATGGAGCCAGCAGGGGACGATAGAGTTCAGACATGTCGGCCTCCAGGAACCCGAGCCGACCAGAGTGTCATCAGCCGCGCCGGGGGCAGAATGTGGAAGAGCCACCTTGTCTTCTCGGCCGGAGCCAGCAGTCGAACAACCCGGACGTCATCGAAACGGCGTGTCAGCTCGGTGCGCAGACCGGATGGCCAGAACCAGCGCTCGCGTACCGGGCCCCGAGCCGGATACATCCACCGGCCCCGAATCTCGTCGATCCGCTTCACCAGGACGCTCGGTAGCCAGGGGCGATTCACGTCGAGAGCCGCGACATTCTTGTCCACGATCACCAGGAACCCGCCGGCGCGGAGCACGCGCCTCGCCTCGCCGCAAACGAGCGCGCGCGAGCGAACGTCCAGATGCTCGAAGACCTCGATCGCGATCACGGCGTCGAAGCATCGCGGCCCGAACGGCAGCCTCCGCGCGGTCGCCCGCACCCTCGCGACGCCTGTCGCCCGGGCCAGCATCGCGGCGGAGAGATCAACTCCCACGACCTCGGCTCCGAGATCCTGAAGTGCCCGCGCGAATCGGCCCTTGCCGCAACCAAGGTCCAGCAACCGCTTGCCGGCAACTGGCTCGATGACTTCCAGAACTCCCCGCAGGCGATAGTCGTCCGTGGCAACCGACGGCTTGAATCGCTCATGAAGAGCATCGAAACGGGAAGCCACCTCGGCCTCGTGAGTCGCGATCATGACGCCCTCCTGGCCAGGCTGAGTTCGCGGAGTTTCCAGCTCCTCACCGCGACGGATACCGCCGACAGGCCGCAGAACATCAAGCCCTCGAGACCGTCGCGAAATCCCTGCTTCCCGAGGTAGAGCTTGAGGAATGTCCAGATCGGCCGCAACGTCACATCACTGGCGCGAAACCGGCGTCCCTCCTGGTGCAAGTCGCAGGCCTCGAGCGACGTGTAATGGTCGATCTTGCCCAGGAACACCCGGATGCAGGGCAACGTGCGATGCTCGAGGAAGTGTTCCATCGTGCCGATCGGTCCGGTGATCTCCACGATCTCGTGCACCAGGCGAGTCCAGCGCCCGCGATCACGCCGGAACAGCCGGAGCGGAAGGTCCTGCTGCGTTCCCGAGTAACCGAAGGGCCGACCCAGGATCTCGCTCTTGATCGGCACTCGGAATCCGACATACGCGTTCGAGGAGTCGCTGAGCCGATGACGAATCTCGACAGCAAGGTCTGGAGTCACGCGCTCATCAGCGTCGATCGAAAGCACCCAGTCGGCCGAGGCCCGAACCAGAGCCGCATTGCGCTGGTTCGCGAAATTATCAAACTCGCGGATCAGCACCACGTCGGCCAGCCGCCGCGCGATGTCCAGCGTGCCGTCCGTGCTGGAAGCGTCAACAACCACGATTCGCTCGTCAGCAAACCGAGCCGATTCCAGGCAGTCGGCGAGATTCATCTCCTCATCGCGGGCAACGATCAAAATGGCCAGACGGAGCTCAGGCATGGGCCACCGCCTTCCTGACCACCCCCGCAATCGCTCGCAGCGGGAAGTAAATGGCATAGGACGCCAGGGCAAAGTCGAGCCGGCCCACGGCCGCAAGCGCGATCCAGAGATGCCAGCGCAGGTCGGCGTGACCCGCGAACGCGACAAGCCGCCTGGCCGTCCGGATCGCCCGTGACATTGAGCGGGTGCGGTAGCCATTGGCCCGGCCAGACCCTTCAAGCTCAAGTTTGCCCTTGCTTTCCCATGTCTTCTCGAATTCGAGCCCTGTCAGCGACTCGATCATGAACACATACTTACCGACGAGGTAGACCATACCGATGAGCAGCCAGTAAACCTGGTGACTGGACTGGAAGACGGACCAGGCGATCGCGGCATGCAGCGCGACGTCGGCGAGCTCGTCGAGGACATGATCGAGCCAGCGGCCAAAGGCCGAGCTTGTTCCCTGGAGCCTGGCCAGGCGACCGTCCGCCGTGTCGAGAACCAAGGCCGAGGCCAGTGCCAGCGCGGTCGCGATCGAAGGGACATATCCCGGGCCGGCGAAGGCCACGATCGCCGAGGCTGCCAGCATGAGCGCGGCGGCCGCGAGTGTGAGATGGTTGGGACGTATGCTGGTGGTTTCGAGCGCGGCCGCCAGCCGTTCGGCCAGGGAAAAGGCCCAGAAGCGCCCCAGGGGCTGGTACGTCAATCGCCGCTTGAGCTCTTCCTCGGCGGTCGCCAGCGAGTTCGTTCGATCGAGCCGCCAGATCACGGCGAGCTCCAGGTCACCACCGTGCCGCACAGCCCGGCGCAGCCGGCGCAGATCGTAGAGCCTGTCGGTCCGCATGACCGCGGCATCGGCTCGCGGCGGCCCTGTGATGAACAGGACGCGGGGTGCGGCATGATTGCCCATCAGTCCTTGAAGCAAGGCATGCTCGTCCTCGCGGGCGTGAACGATGATTGGATTGTCTGGGGATCCCACCGAGAGCGCCTGTTCCACCAGGTGGCCGAGAACGGGACGGCCCAGCAGCACCTCGGTCGCCAGCAGACCGTGCGGTCCGCGGGGGCGGGCGTCGATCACCAGATGGCGAGTCGGCGAGGACATGGATCGCCTCCCTGCGAAATCCGACCTCTCTGCTAGTAGTGCGGCAACCGCGCGCGACTCCTTCGCGACGCGGCGCCGCAGGCCGTTAACTACCACTGAAATCTGTGAAAGAACGCTTCCTGCCGGGCAATCCAGGACCTGCCGTCAGCGGTCGGCCGCGGCCATGCCGGGCCGGCCTTCGCCCACTGCCGCACTGCGGCAGGCAGAGCGGCAAGCAGGTCTAACCGTCCGCGCATCAGCCAGTAACCGAGCCGAGCGGGGACCCAGAGGAAGTGCGCGAGCAGCCGCGGCCCCCTCAGATTCTTCCATGCGAAGAGAAAGCTGTTGCGGATCGCCAGCACATCGCAACGATCAATCCCCAGCGCCGGTCCAAAGCTGCCAAAGCCCCGATGGTAGGCAACCGAACGGGGTTCGTAATACCCCTTCAAACCCGCCATCCACCCTCGAAATCCCAGGTCAAGATCCTCGATCCGTCCCGGGAAATAAACCGGATCATAACCGCCGAGTGCAAGGAACCTGGTGCGATCGACCGCAAGCACCGGACCGGCGGAGGCCGTCAGGTCGGCACGCTCGAGCACGCGCTCATGGCCGGGCACCCGGCACATCCCCTGGACCATCCCGAATCGCGATCGCACCCGGGTTCTCATCCCCTCGTACTCGCGGCCATCAAACGACCAGCAAAGCGGGGCCGAAAACAATGCGTCGTCGTGCTGTTCGAAAGCCTGGAGTAGCGGCCACACAGCGTCAGGGGCCAGCTTCACGTCATTGTTCAGAAGCAAAACGACCGGCTCGTCGAGCGTCGTGAGGACGCGATTGAACGAGGCCAGTCCGAGATTCTGCTCGCGCACGACCCGCACTTCCGGCCACTGTTGCGAAGCCAGCTCGGCCGAGCCGTCAATCGAACTGTTGTCGACTACGGTCACACCACAGGGAACCGGGGACCGCGCAGCCGCTTCAAGGATTGAAGGCAGACACTCGACCAGCAGCTCGCGGCCGTTGTAATTGAGCACCAGGATGTGGGTGCGGTTGATCGTCAAGGGTTCCATCCCTCGGAGTGCTGACGACGAATGACTTTGTGGCCCGATGCTTGACGGAGATCGTCGCGCGATTGTGGAGCTTGCACAGAACTGAACTCTCGATTCGACGTGCGGCCTGCCTGCCCTCATGCGTCAGAGCTCCGGCTGGAAGCAATTCCGGCCTCACGATACGCTTCGAGTCGTTGCCGGTCAAGCCCGGGACATAGTACTTCCCGCCGACGGCCGGACGGGTGTTTAGACTTCCCGTGACTTGCGATCGCCATCCTCCATGCAACGCCGCGACCTGACACGTGCGTGAAGGTAATGAACCCCGGTGTTCCTCAAAGAAATGAAGCTCAGAGTCGTCGCGATCAACACGTCCTCAGAACCGTTCAAGGCCGAATTCTCCGAACTTGAGGTTTTCCGGAAGGAAACCCGAAGACCGGCGTCCGCTCGACGTCGGGATGAGTTGCGGACGGCGATCGTGAAGCGTTACATTAAAAGTGAACTCATGGCCTCTCCATCTTGACATGGATTACAGCACTCAATGCGTACGACGGCCCTGAAGGTCATCACGCTCCTCTGCGCGATCTGGTCCCTGGCTCTGCCTGTTCCCGGGATCGCGCCGCGCAGGAGACGTTCACCAAGAAAAGAGACCAACCGGCGGACAAAGCCCCAAAGCCGCTCCGGTTGCGAATGAGCAAGGCGGTGATCTGTAGTTCGATCGACGGTTACGAGCGATTCAAGCTTCTGCCCGGAGCAGCCCAGACGGCCGAAGAGAAGCTGCTGGTCTATTACCGTCCGCTCTACTACAAGACGATCCAAGAAGATGATTTCTATGTGGCGCACCTCACCCAGGAAGGGCAAATACGCCGCAAGGGCGAAAAAACGGTGCTGCTCAGCAAGAAGAACCTGCTCGACTACGAAGCCAAGAGCCGCCAGCCGCTAGGGCCGATCTCCCTGCGCAATAGTGTGTCACTCAAAGGGCTTGCTCCTGGCGAGTACGAGTACGACATCATCCTCCGCGACGAATTCGAGCCCGGCCCCCCAATCATTCAGTCGGTCAGGTTTCGGGTCATTGCCCCCGTCCCGCCCGAGCCCGCCAAGAGCGCGGAGTGACTGGGCCATCGCTGCCGTGGTCCTCATTCGCTCCCTCCAACCTGGAAATAAAGGTCCGTCGAGATACCCTCGCCAACGCCCGAGTCGGCGGCGAACGAGACGTGGAATCGATAATTGCCCGGACTCGTCAGATCAAAACAGTCGTTGAGGTCAAGGCGCATCGCCTCGAACGCTTCCAGCGGGGCCAGCGGGCGCGAGCCTGATTTCGGGGTGAAGTGACTCTCCCTCTTCGGCTTGACCGGATCGTTCGCGTAAACCTGGTCGAAGCGTGAACTCCACCTTCGTGACTTCGAGTGCCAGAGTGCAAGGCTGACCCCGTTCCGCAGTGCGGGTTTGCCGTCGCGGCCATTCTGGACAAATTCGGTAGGACTCGACCGGTCAACACCGAGCCGGTTTCGGATCTGCATCACGACCTGAATCGGTTGTCCGGGAATGTATGGAGCCTTGCGTGGCTCGACCGCTTCCAGCCACGCATCGAGGCCGCCCTTGAGACTTGCCCCATGGGCCGTACTGGCCGCCGAATTCGATCTCGGAGGCCGGAGCCCGGGCGATGACGTGGTGGCCGACGAATCCGTAGAAGCGTTCCCAGCCGTCGGCTTTGCGGACCTCTTCGGCCTGCCAGACGTGGCCGTTGGTATCATATTCCCGATGCCTGGTCCCGTCCTGATTGATCCAGATCTGCGATGTATCCTTGAGCGTGACCCAGCGGGCCTGTTGGGGCAGACCGGGCAGCTTCACCAGCCGCGTTTCCTGACCTTCCAGCGCGAAGATCGCCCGAGCCGAGGCCACGTCTTGGGCCGTCGCCGGCTTCTCCAGAATCGGGAATTTCAGATGGGCCCTGGGTTCGGGAAAGTCGTGTACACCGGGGAATGCTTCGCGTGTGAGCAAGGGGCCGAACTTCCACACGTAGGCCCTGCACGCGGCCACGCCTTCGTCGCGGCGGGCGTCCGGCCAGAGGAGATTGAATTGCGGGCAGCCCTCGAGACTCGAAAGTTTCGAGGCGAGCTCGTCGCAGTACCGGAAAGGATATTCCAACCCGACCACAACGTTTTCCAGGTCGAGGTCGGACGAGCTGTACTTGAGTGTCGGCAGATTGGCGATCTTGCGTTCGATGGAGCCGTTGCTGTCCTTCCGGAGCGTACCCAGCAGGCTTTTATTGGCCAGCCCGGCAAGCACGCCTTCACGGAAGCCGGGAACGACCATCAGCGGCGATGCGAAGAGATTCTCAGAGTAGTGCGTTTGCTGCTTTCGAGCCTCGGGGAGGAGGGGGACCCAGGGGGATTTCGGGTCATTGAAAAGCCAGTGCGCGGCGGCGGCCAGCGCGGGGTGATCGGGATGCGCCAGCAGCGGCCGCAGCGCATCAAGAGTGACGTATTCCAGCATGGTCGGAGTCGTTGTGCGAACCCAGGCGGCATACTCGTCCAGAGCCTCGATGTCGCCGGCCTGGACGCGGATCTCGGTGAAGGCCGACAGCGATGACGCGAGATTCCGGTCGGCGTTCTGGGGGTTGTCCTGCGCGAGCCACTGATCCGACCGGGAGCGGCAGCCGCTCATCAGGTTTTTCAGAAGGGGTAGTGATGCCCTGGGATCCCATGCTGCCAGCAGCGAACCCATGTGGCAGGCCTGCGAGAAATCCAAGTCGGGTCGAGCCAGGGGGTTGCTCGTCTCCTCGATCTGCCGTGCGCGACGGAGAAGAAGCGCTGTGACGCTTGGGTCTCTGGCGAGCCTCAGCGGCTCGCCTTTCATCGGCCGTGTGCGGGGTGCTGGAAGTGGGGCACCCGGCTCGACGTCCGGCTGAACGATTCCCTCGGCCGCTTCCCGCCAGCGGGCCGGCCCGGCGGAGTCGTCTCGCAACGTCTGGTACCACCGCTCGATCAGGGGAACGGATCGCGTTTTCTCCCAGAACCGGCGCATCGCATTCGCGAGCGCCTGGCGTTTGACCAAGTCGGGGTTGTTCCAGGAGTAGAGTCGCTGGTCATCAAACTCGCTGGTCTTGAGGATGCGGATCAGAGCGTTGGAGGCGGCCTCATGGACCGGGTGGACGAAGCGTTCGAGCGACATGCCTCGCCCGTTGCTGACCGATCGTGTCAGCCGGGTATCGGCCGCCAGAACCTCGAGCAACGGTGGAACGGCGAGGTCTCCCTCGGCGACGATCGCCTGAACCATCGGCGAGCTGCCCGGCGAGGCGGCGCCGGGTGACATCATTTGCTGCTCATCGATCTGGTCGAAATCTCGGATCAATGCCGCGATCCGGGCGGAGGGATCCGCGTCCTTTCCGGGGATCGGTCCGCGCGGAGCCATCCTGGCCCTTCGCTCGTGGTCGCGGAGCAGGTCGTCGAGCTGGGTGAGGAAGTAGAAACGGGGCGCGGGCCCGGTGCCGGCGCGGTTCTGCCGATCCGATTGCGGGAACCCCATCGCGTCGGCCTGGGCCGAGGCCAGGTCGCGGAATCGCACGAGCCTGCGTGCGGCGTCGAGGGCAATCACATCGTCGCCCCTGATGTGCGCGTCGATCAGCCGTCTGAAGGCGGAGCCAGCCCAGTCGGTCGCCAGGGTCAGGTAGCTGATCTGGTAGTCCGTGAAGTCGCGAGTACGCGGTTCGGGCGTCCAGGTCGTGGCGGCGGCAAAGAGCGTCTCGGCCAGATCAGCACGACCAAGGCGGAGCAAGAGACAAAGCTTGATCGGCGAGTGATCGTTGACGCCGGCCGCTCCGTAGTAGGCCTGTCCCTCCCTGGCAAAGCCCCATACCATGCCCCGGGGATACTGGCTCGATTTCGCAGCCTCTCTGGATTGTCTGAATTGAACCGCAAGGTCGTGCATATCTCGGTCGAGATCACCCGCGTCTCCGACCTTCAATGCGGGATAGACCAGCCCATCCCAGCAGATGACGAACCGGCCGGGAATGTCGGCCCGTTCGGGCAAGAGAAAGCCGCGTGCCTTGACGATCGAACCGTTGGCAATCTCGGCCTGGCGGTACTCGCAACCACGAGGATCGGGCACGCCTTGCTCGAAAAGGAGGCCCGTCGCAGTGACCAAGAACTTCGGCAGCTTGGTGACCGGCGGTGTCCATGGCTGGCCCTGGATGGGCGGCCCGGGGATCAACTTGCCCTCAAACAAGGGCGCGCGTCGGTACGGTTCCGAGCCATTCTGGCTATACTGCGGTCCCGCTGGCGACATGACTGCGAGCGAGGTCAGCAACGGCAACAGGAACAAGCCAGTCCGCGGTATCCATGGCGGACATCCGGTCTTTGCCGATGATGCTTTTTCCATGAGCGCCTCCCTCCGGGATCGGGGCAATACCCAATCCATGATGTCCGCCACCATCATTCGTTCAGGTGATAAGGAAACATGGAGTTCTCGATCTTGTGGACCTCGTCCGGCCGTGCAGCGGCCGGGAATCCGAGCATCTGGGCAGCGGCGAGGCGCAGTCGAGATTCGAGGCTCGCGGGTCTCCAGTTGCCTCGCCCGGCCACCGAAAGCAGCGGCCCGGGCGCGAGCTTGAGCAGAATTGGCTCTGTCTCGCCCGCATGGACATGCCGTGGAGTTATGCTCCGCCCGCTGCCGCTCCTCCCGGTGATCGAGATCTCCGAGTCGGGGCCAAGGCCCCCGAGCATGAACTGCCCCTTGTCGTCGGCAACGGTGTAGACGATTCCGTGGCTTGCGTTCTTGCCGCCCGACTTGACCCACTGGGCCTGAATGCTGGACCCCGGAGCGGCGCGGGCTGCCCCATCGACTACTTTCCCGTACAGCAGCGGGGCTGCTCGAAGAGCTTCCTTTGCGGGCAGTTCAATCGACCTGGACCCGGCCGGAATCGCGAACTCTTGCAATTCTCCGCCTGGCGCTTCGAGGTGCGCGGGAAAGAGATTGAAAGCGACACGCGCTCGCCCGGGGAGGCACTGGAAGGTGTAGCGGCCATCCTGATCGGAATACACAGTCTGGCTGCCTTGCTGATTTCCAACGAGATGGAACAGTGTCACGGAGATACCGGCCACCGGCTTGCGACTATCCTGCTCGAGGCATCGACCCACGACCGTGACCGCGCGTCTGAGCGGGACATCGGCCGAATCTTCGTGCCCTTCTCGGACGGCCAGGAGGCTCGGGGTGTCGGCCGCGAGAGGAATAACGCCTGCCGGTTCGAGCCTGAGCTCGAGCCCGCCCGCGGCGATCGGGGAAAGGCTGAACCGACCCTCGTCGTCGGTCGTCGCCTCCGCGTAGCCAGTGGTCCGGGGCGGATCGTCGGGCTCGGTCGAGAGGATTGGCGTCCGCTGGGGGTGAGGGTCGCCAGCGAGAGCCGTCGGCCGGTCGAGCCTGAAGGCGCCGTCCTGACCCGACTTCCCCCTGCGCCACGATGGGCGGGGCATCGCCTGGCAGGCCTGCCAGAATCAGCTCGGCTCCGGCAACCGGCTGGCCGCCGGGTCCGACGACCTTGCCGGTGAGCGGCGTGCTTGGAATCTGCGAGAGAAGCAGAAAGACCAGGGGCTCGACGAGCATCATGAGTTACTCATTTGACTCGATGTTGATGCGTTGGAGCCTGGCTTCCGGGCGGGATTCGACCTCGCGCCGGAGCAAAGCCTGCCTCATTCCTGCTTGCGAGAAAGGCTCTCCAGGTGGTGGTTCGCCATGTCCTCGACCCACGGCACTCCGGCGCTCTTGGCGAGTGCACTGGCGCGTTCGAGGAAGTCTCTTGCCTGGTCGAGATGGCCATTATCGATGAGTGTTTCCGCGGCATCGAGTGCGACCTGCGGACCGGATGGAGACAATGAGACAAGCTCGTTATAAATGCGCGCTGCCTTTTCGGGCCGACCGGTCCGCGAGTAGATCTCGGCTCGCCAGGTGTCGAAGGTTCGCCGGCTCGAATCGGATCCCAGGGTGCGGGCTTGCTGGAGCCATTCGAGAGCATCCTCCGGCTGGCCGCGCTGGATCGCCTGCCGGATCAGCGGAGCGTAAACGGCGGACAGGTCAACCTGGCCCATCTGACCCGGCTTGCGGCGCACCAACTCCTCGGCAAACCGCGTGGTGAGTTCATCGTCACGCAGGCCGGCCGCCGACTTGAACGCCTCGACCAGGCGCACCTCGTCAAGCTCTTCAGGCGCCTGGGCATGCAGCTCGGCAAGACCGGCGCAAGTGAGGTCCTGGAGATCGACAGCGTCCGGGTGAACCAGGTCGAGTGCCAGCCTGCGTCTGAGCCGGTCAAACGGATAACCCTGGTACAAAGCCTGGGCGGTGGTCCGGCTGCCAAGTTGTTCGCGCACCTGGACGATGGCTTCGAGCTTGGCCTTGGCCACGGCGTCGCCCCGCCGCGCATCCTGCGATGCGGCCAGCGGTGAGAGGCCGTCCAGCCCCTGGCGAGGGCGGTGAATCCACTGGTTCTCATAATAAGATTCAAGAGCTTCGCGCGAGAGCCGGTGGGCGAGGTCGCGATCGAGCCCGTCGGGAAGCCGCGTGGTCCAGACATCCGCGTCCAGGAAGGGGAGGGGCAGGGGGGCGGCAACCCGCTCCAGCGGCTGCGTATCGGCCCCGAGCATCCGCCGCAGCTTCTCCTCGGCAATCTCGAGCGTATCGACGCGCGGACTGGAAAGCCGGATGGTACTGGCGGTGATGTAGATCGTGGCCAGAACGCGTGAAAGATCGTTCTCGGTCCGGACGGACTCGGGCGCAAGGAAAGGGCGATCGAGCCACTCCAGCACCTCGATGTCCGGTACAGACGCTTCCGGGCGGGTGGGATCACGCGGCGCGGGAACACGGCGGATCTCAGGAAAGAACGCGCAAAGAGAGGCGGTCTGATCCGAGCTCCACGCGAACGTGCACGCGTACCGCAGCTCGTCGGAGAGATTCTCGGTGCCTCCTCCCTGGCGCAAGATCTCCGCGAGCGCCCAGGCTTCGATGGCAAGCTTTGGCTCGCTGTCGGCCGCCAGGCCGGTGACCTGGTCCAGGCATTCGATGGACTGTCGGTCATGCCCGGCCCAGGCCAGACAAAGCGCCCGGTTGAACCAGGCCTGGCCGTCCTCGGGAGTCTCGGCGGTCAGGCGGCCGAATGCCTCCGCGGCGTCAAGCAACTCGGTGGTGGTACCGTTGCTCAGGACGCGATCCCATCGCGCCCGCTGAGATTCGGAGGCCGGCTTGCGGAAGCGGTAGACTTTCCGGGCCGACAGGGGAAGGTCGGGAGCCGCTTCGAGGGTCTCGAGCGCCTGGCGGGCGGCCGCCGCACCGGTGTCGATGCGAAGCGCACGTTGCCAGGTTCCCCAGGCAGCAAGCGGACGCTGGGACATCAGATGGTTCCAGCCTTCGTGAACCAGGGTAAGCGTTTCGTCAGGTGTCGAAGTGGCAGACATGGAAGACTTTTCCCCGATCGTGTGAACTTCGCGACGTTTTCTGCGACAGAGGCGTTCATCCGGGCAAGATCAGCCGCTTCTCACCGCTTCCGGAAGCTTCCCGATCCGATCCTGGTGTCCAGATCGCAGAACCTTGTGTCGCCGACTGAGGGGTCCAAATCTCACCCCGTGTCGCCGAGACTCCCAGATAGCCGGCCGACGTGGTGACCTTTGGCCCGTAGTGGCTTATGAGCTGCTGCAGGATTCGCGAGTCGACCATGATCTCGCCGGGACGTTCGGGTGACGACTCCAGGTGCAAGAGGCCCATCTCGACCAGTCGTGTCGTGACGACTGCCGATGCCGCTTTGTTCTCGCGGTACCGTTCCAGAATCACGGCCAGCTCGGGCACCCAATCCTCGAGCTGATCGAACGACGCACGGATCTGAATCTCCATCATGTCCCAGAAGGCCGAGTCTTCCGGGGTACGTGCGGCACCCTGGGCGGCTCGCCCACGATGGATCCATTCCATGGCTCTGGATCGGTCGTTCAATGCGCCTGCTTCATGGACCAGGTTGGCATAGAGAAGGCGAATGTCGAGCTTGCCCGACGAGATGACATGCGTTCGGTCGACAAGCTCGTGTGCCGCTTGCAACACAAGGTCGAACAGCCCCCACTCCTGGGCTCGCAGGTAAAACCTGACCAGGCGATCGTCGTCGAGCCGAGCCACGGGAACCAGCGTCAGGCGCCCCAGCGGGACGCGATCGATGTCCACGGTCTGGGGGTCAATCGATGGCTCGGGGGGGATCGAAATCCGGGATCGCAGCGCGCCCCAGTCCATCTCGTCGATCGGTTTCTCGCCCGAAAACTCGTGGATCAAAACCGTCGCGCGGAGGGGTACCTCAAAGCCGCCGGCGCGTGCCGCCTGGACCGGCGACCGGCCGCCCAGTTCCTTGAGCGGAGTTTCGGGAAAGACCGTGGTCATCAGGTGGGCGAATTGCTGGCGGTTGAGTCGCCGTTTCTCTTCCTCCGGCAGCTCGGGGGGAAGATACCATTGCCAGCTCATCGCGTGATCCCCGTGATCGACGCGGCCGATCACCTTGGTGCGCGGGTGGGCGGGAGGAACCGACCTGCCGGCCAGCGCCGTGAACCGATCCATCAGGCCGTTGAGCCTACCGTCGTCGATTGTTTCCAGCACCACGGTGTCTTCGCCAAGCAGCACGTCCGCCTGGACCAGCGGGACATCCTGCCGCGCGAGGCCGCCTTGTGCCTCGATGCGTGGGCGGTCGAGCCAGTGGAAACAATCGACCTCGGGAGATTCTTCGTCTTCCGGATCGCGGTGTCGTTTTTCACCCATAACAACCGTGGGATCACGTTCCAGGATCTGCTTGAGTGCGGACCGGTCGCGGAGCGGCCAGGTGAGCTGCACCTGCTCCAGCGGGTCCTTATCGGTCGACTCGTCCATCAACTGGCAAACGATTTCCATGTCGACGGCCCGGGTGGTCGGCCCCTGGCGAGCGATCCACCGCCGCAACGCCGGGATGGCGGCCTTGTCGTCACCCAGCCAGAGGCGGCAGAGCCCCAGATTGTAATTGGCCGCGGCGCCGACCGCGCGATCGGCAGAGAGCAGCTCAAATGCCGCGGCGGCCGAGTCCCACAGTCCCTCGCGCGCCGATCCCAGCGCCTGGTCGAGTTGCGCGCGCACGCGATCGTCCGTCCCCGGGGGCGTCTCCTCCAGATGAAAGTCTTCCTTGAGCCAGGAAGCGAATGCCGGGGTCGATTTGAAGGACCCATAGGCAGACCTGAGAGTCCCCTCCAGCGGACCGCCCATCGCAATTGCCAGTTCGAAGTGCTTCTTGGCGGCCGGGAAATAGCCCGCCTTGCCCAGCTCGCTTGCAATGATCGCGGTGATCTTGGCAAGTTCCTTACGCGCTTCAGAGCTGACGTGCAACAGCGATCGTTGCAGCTCGGCTGCCGCGTGGATCGGTCCCTCAATCGCCAGGACGAGACGGCACATCAACCCGGCGGCGCCGATATGGTCGGGCTGCTGCTGGAGCAACAGTGCCGTGCATTTCTGGGCATCCTCAAGTTTTTGCAGTCCGATCAGAAGGACCGCTTTCCGCAACAACAGCCATGGGCTCCGCGGTACCTTGGCCAGGCCTTCGTCATAGGCCGTGACTGCGGCCTCGAGCTGTCCGTTTTGCTCCAGTCGGAAGGCCCGTTCGGCATACGCTTCGGCTTTGTGACAGCACCACTTGAACTTCTTACCGCTGCCGCACGGACAGAGGGAATACGGATCAACCGAGGCCATTGTCTTCAGTCCTTGGGAGGGGTTCAACGCGTCTATCGTCTCGCGGCCCACACTAGCAAAAAATGAGGTGTCGCGCCTATCCTAGGCTGATGCTGGTGTCGCGCCGGTCAAGAGCGTAGAGGTCTTGCCTGCCCTGAACCGAGCTTCACGAGCGGTCAGCAAGTTCGGGTCCGCGCGTCCTGTTCAGGAGTCACGATAGGTATGGCCGTAGCAAATGCAGGTTTGCGGAAGCAAGGGAACCAGACCGCCGCGAACCACCATGGGTCTGCGAGTTTCTGGTTCGCGCCGGGCCGTCGCAACACGCTGGCCCTCCTTGCCATGGTCGTGCTTGCGGTCGGACCCGCACGGCAAGCCTTGGCCTGGGGCCGTATGGCGCACCGAGCGGCAACCCGGCTCGCCGAAACGCGGCTCACTCCCAAGGCGCGCGTGCTGATCAGGGAGTTGCTGGAGCCCGGCGAAACGCTCGCCGACGCCTCGACCTGGGCCGATGAGAACAGTCAGAGCATTCCCGGCAGCGCGGCCTGGCATTACGTGAACGTGCCGATCACGGCCGCCGGTTATTCGCCACGCGACTGTCACGACAACTGCGTCGTCTCCCGGTTCGAGGAGTTCCGCCGGATTCTTGCCGATCCGCGCGCCCCGAAGCGGCGCCGGCAAATGGCCCTGCGCTACGTGGTTCATCTGCTCGAGGATGCCCACCAGCCGATGCACGTGGGCGATCACCGCGATCGCGGCGGCAACACGCTTCAGCTTCAGTTCTTTCACGACGACTACACCAACCTGCACCAGGTCTGGGATTCGGGCCTCTTGCGCAACGGTTACCGCAACGAGCGTGAGCTGGTGGATGACCTGATCGACCTGGCCCGCAAGCCCGAAGCACGCGACTGGACCAAGGGCCGCATCGAAGACTGGGTCAATGAAAGCCTGGAAGCAGCCCGCCAGGCCTACCGCATACCCGGATCGAAGGATCAGCTTCGTACTGGCATGCGACTGGGCCGCGAGTACGAAGAGGCCAACCGGCCGCTGGCCGTGAAGCGGCTTTCCCAGGCTGGCATGAGGCTCTCAGACGTGTTGAACGACTGCCTGGATCCTCGACCCAAAAACGCAATCCCCTCCCCGCACTTTCCCGGCCAACGGCAGCCGGCGACCGTTCCAGCCCCGCCTGCGCCGGGGGTTCACTGAACGGCTGGTGCTCGAGAACTGTTTGGAACTCTATGAGTTTTACGGATTCAAGCTTTCCAGCAGCGTGAGCAACTCTTCGTCAACGTCCTCGGCCGAGGCGACCGTGCGCTTGACCTCATCGCGAAGCAGCTCGCGGTGTCGGCGTCGGAGTCGGCGAGCGGCCACTTTCACGGCTTCCTCGGACATCTTCAGCTCCCTTGCCAGTTTTGCAAAGGCAGTGGTTTCGGAGTGTCCCAGGACGGTGCCTGCGAGCCGGTCGAACAAGAATCCCTTGCCCGATCTGGCGAACTCGAGCTTGAGTCGCTCGAGCACACGGTCCAGCAATTTCATGGTCCAGCAGCGCTCGAAGAGACGCTCGGCCAGGAGGATGTGCATCGGCTCCTTGGCGTAGCGGGCCTCGGCCGCTGTCAGATCGATCGTGAATACGCACCGCCCGTCGCCTCGCCTCTGTGCGCGCTCCTGAGCTCTCTCATTGATCAGGTAATCGCGGCAAGATGTGAGGAGGAACGACCGGAACTTGCCTTTCTCCCGGCGAACGGATTCTTGGACATCGTGCTCCGGCAAGCCCTGGAAGAAACCTTGAGTCAAGTCTCGAGCCGCCTCACTCGCATAACCCTTGCGCCGGATGTAGGCATAGATGGGATACCAGTAGATCTCGAAGATTTCAGCCAGCGCCTTGCCAGCGTGTGACGTGTCCTTGGCCTGAGCAGATTTGATGAGCCCCCAGTGGGTCGCGTCGAGCAGGCGGTCCGCGTCGCTCCAAGCTTTATCGAAGAACTTCTCCTCGGGCGGAACCGCAAGTTTCGCGCTGAGGTTGACCTCGGCGAGGAGCTTTCTGATCGGGTTTTCCCGGCTATCGTCGGCTCGAGAACCGAATGGCGTGTTCAGGAAATCATCGTCGGCCGCCTGTGCGTCGTCGTTCAGCAGCCGATCGACCTCGGCTCTCAGTTCGCGGTCGTCGCCGCACGCGTTCTGAAGCATCGCCTCGCGCGAGGCCGGGTCGCATTGAAGCACCGCCGAGAAGAGGTCAGACACCATCCGCCATCGTTCCGGGGTCATGGCTTTTTCTCTGCAAGCTGCCCGTGCAGCCAGGCGCGGGCGATCCGCCAATCGCCCTCGACCGTGGCAATGGATACGTCAAGCGCCTGGGCCACCTCGGGAACCGAAAGCCCGGCAAAGAACCTCAGTCCCACGATCATTCCCTGCCTCTGGTTCAATTCCATCAGGCGGTCGACTGCCTCATTCAACGCCAGGACATCGAGATTCCGCTCTTCGAAGTAAGCGAGAGCGTCGTCCAGGGGAACGCGACCACGGCTGCCCGTCCGCTTGGCCGCGTTGCGTGAGCGTGCATGGTCCACCAGCACCTGGCGCATCGCCTGCGCGGCGGCGGCAAACAGGTATCGGCGGTCGCCGGCCTTGGCCAGGATGTCGCCGTCAAAGAGTCGAATCAACGCCTCGTTGACCAGGGCGCTCGGTTGCAGGGTGTGGTCGGGCCGCTCGCGTCTCATCATTCCGCCGGCCATCTGTCGCAACTCGTCGTAGACTGCCCGCACCAGCCTGTCCCTGGCATCGGAACGGCCGTCTCGCGCTTGATTCATGACCGCCGTCAACTCGACTTGCGACATCGGATCCATCTGCTTCTCCTTCATCGAGAAAAAATCGATAAGGGGCGGAGCTGTGGTTTCCGCAAGGCTTTCAGGAGGACGGAAGAGTCAAGGCAAGGCCGACCGGGTGGGGAAGTGAAATCCAGGTCAAACCACCCGAAGACAAAAGAACCGGATCTTGCCTATCATCATCCCGTCCATTTGTACTTCTTCTTCTCAACAAGTCGCCAATGGAGGTTCCCATGGACAGCAAGAGACGCAGCCGGACCCGCAAGAGCTTCAATCTCGAGCAACTCGATGCACGCGTCGTGCTTTCTACGATCGGATCAATGTCGTTCGATCACATTGTGAATTTGCCGCCCCGGTTCGGTCAACTCCATCAAATCCGACACAACGGGGTGAACCACGACCAGAACACGACCGGGTCGCATGGCGAGCACCACAATCTCACCCTCCGGCAATCCCGTTTTCGGCCCTTCAGTGGGGTACCGGTCCAGACCCTCATCGATTCCATACCCGTGAAGCTGACGATCGCCCTGCCGACGGTCGCTTATAATCCACCAGCGGGACCGGCAACGTCGGCAACGACAGGAGGATCCCAGCAGGTCGTCCAAACACAGAACTTCCTTGTGAACAATGTGCCGGCATCGTCGACATCCTCGGCCGGGAACACGGGAACGACCAGCACGACCAGCGATAACGTCGCGCTCAGCGTGCCTCCATCCGCCGCGACCACCTTGTCGTTCCCCTCGGCTCCCCTATATCAGCCTCCCCAGTCCAATTCACTGACCACCGCACAACAGAACAAGCTGGGATACGCTTTGACTCAGATCTTCGATGACTTCGAGAAAGGCGATACAAGCGACATGGCGTCGGTCGCCCAGGAATATAGCATCACGATTAACGGCGACCTCGTCACCGTTGGCGTCCGAACCCCGGTCACATTGACACAACTCAGCAGCGAGCTGACTCTACTAGGTATGCAGAACCAGACCCAGTATCCAGGTTACTCAACAATCCAGGGACAGATCTCCATCGCCCAGTTGGGTCATCTTGCCGCACTCGCCGATGCGACCTCGATCAGCCCTGTCACCAATCCGACGCTGCACGTCCCGCTCCCTCAGGGGATTCCTGCCTGATTCTCCTCGGCGGGGCGCTCGACCGAGAGTTGGAATTGAGTGGCAGCCCATCGGGCGTACTTGATTCGACCCTTGGACCAGCGCTCCGCGAAGCGTTTTACTGCATTGAGGGCGGTTTAGGGCTTCAATCTCTTTGCTTGGGGTCCACCTTTTGGGACGGATCCGACGAGTCCTGAGTCGATGATGATCCACTGTCCGGCTGGGGTTTCTGAGGAGGCTCGCTCTGCCCGGGATCATCAACGCCGTGCTCCAGAGGACGCTCGCCGAAGATCTTCTCGAAGTTGGGAAACCCGTACTTGCGAACGATTGGGCCGCTCATGCTAATGTCCCAATTCAATAAGGATTGAATCGATTGAGCCGCGGAGGAGTTTGATGAAGGTTCGCCCGGCGCCGGCGGTGACCAGACTTAGGGGATGAAAAGTCCAGTCCAATGGGGAAATGACCCGGTCCCCGGATTCCCAGGGGTACTCGCAATTATCAGGTCTTTGCCCGTCTCGCTTCATCGTGGGGTTCAGTACTTCGATCTCATTCGCGAGGTGGCGAATCTGCCTCAGCACGCCTTGCATTCCATCAAGGCTTCGCCTCATGCGCCGCATCTGTTCCTGTATGACGACGGGGAGGGGATTCGCAACATAACCGTGACTCGTCTGGAGGTTTTCAGGCGGAGCCCCGCCCTGGATCAGATGCGCTTTGCACAACTTCTCACATGCCATTTGAAGGAACAAGAGTTTGTGACACTCTGCGGCGATGGCTTCAGGATGCTTCTCGTAGAGTTCCCATGCCTTGAAGTCGATGTCGGCTTGGCGAGCATAAGCTCTTGCCCAATCGGTGGGCTCACTCATGAACCGCTCCCAGAGGCGAGCCTGGGGATCGGGTCCCCGATCCTCCACCCGTTTGGAAGCGTCAGTTCTTCGCTCTGAAGCTTCCGGTACTCCTCCGGGGTCACCTCCAAGATAACCATCGGGAAGTGAAGCCCCGAACCTGGGGAGGGACCGAACTGGATCGGCAGTATTCCCGATGGCACCGTTTGCTCATTCACCTCGAGCAACTTGATTGGCTCGGTGGGCATGGATTCCGCCGAACTCTCGCCGATGATGCGAAAGACATGAGTCAGGCCCGCTTCGACCTGGTAATGCGTTTGCGCCAGTGCCACGGCCTCTTCGTCCTTGGTTGGCAAGTTCTTTCCTCTCCCTGAAGGCTGGGCCAGAACAGAAGCCGGTGATCCGACGCTCGATCCCGGATTCTACTTATCGGCGATAGGTCGATCAAGCAATGTTGTTCGGCGAGGTACGCCGAATTCGTTTTTTTAAATAAGGACTCATGAGTTGCCCTGGCCTTTGTTGGAACTTGTCCTCTCGCTCAGCCACCTCTCCGAACGATTGGGCCGCTCATGATTCCAGGAACTCCTGCTCGCTTTTCTCCCGGTCAATCTTCGACATCGAGTCGCTCTATGATTCGGGCGGGACAGCCAAAGGGAAACGGCAGATGGCAAGTGGAACTGCCATCCGTCATCTGCAATTCCCGATTTCGGATCGATTGTCGGGGAAGTTCTGCAAATCCTGGCTCTTACTTCTTCGCCTGCCCTTCCGCGAACGCCTGGTCGAAGAGCCTCCCGGGTGATTTGAAGCCCATCTTGTCCTTGACGAAGCGGGCGGCCTCGGCGGCGCCGTATTCTCGGTCCATGCCCGGGTCTTCCCATTCGACCGACATCGGCCCGGTGTAGCCGACCTCGTTGAGAGCGCGGGCGATGGCGTCGAAATCGACCTGGCCGCGGCCCGGCGACCGGAAATCCCAGCCTCGCCGCGGATCGCCGAAGTTCAGGTGCGAGCCAAGGATTCCGCTCTTGCCGTTGAGCGTCCGTGCGGCGTCCTTGACGTGCATGTGGTAGATCCGGTCGGGGAACGCCCGGATGAACTCGACCGGGTCGACAAATTGCCAGAGCAGGTGGCTGGGGTCAAAGTTGAAGCCGAACTCGGGCCGGTGCTTGAGCGCTTTCAGGGCCATCTCGGCCGAGTAGATGTCGAAGGCGATCTCGGTGGGATGAACCTCCAGCCCGAACTTCAGGCCGTTCTGCTTGAAGACGTCGAGAATCGGGTTCCAGCGGTCGGCCAGATCCTTGAATCCGGCTTCGATCATCGCGTCGGAAACCGGCGGGAACGAGTAGAGCAGGTGCCAGATTGACGAGCCGGTGAAGCCGTTGACGACCTTCACACCCAGCTTGTGTGCCGCACGGGCTGTGTCCATCATCTCCTTGGCGGCCCGCTCGCGGACCTTCTCGGGCTTGCCATCGCCCCAGACGTGCTCGGGCAAGATCAGCTTGTGCCGCTCGTCAATCAGGTCGCAGACCGCCTGGCCAACCAGGTGGTTGGAAATCGCCCAGACCTTGAGCTCGTACTTTTTCAGTAAGTCGTGGCGTCCCTTGCAGTAGTGCTCGTCACTCAGAGCCTTCTGGACGTTGAAGTGGTCGCCCCAGCAAGGCAGTTCGATACCCTCGTAACCCCACTTGCTGGCCTTTTCGCAAATCACCTCGAGGGGGAGGTCGGCCCACTGGCCGGTGAAAAGCGTCACGGGACGCGACATGGTGCGTTCTCCCAGGTCCTTGGAACTTGAGTTTTGTGTGGTGTTGCGTATGAGCCTGGCAGGGATCCGACTTCGCCATCGACTTTCCAGCCGGGGCAGAAACCCGGGCGGAGATTGAACCGGCTTGAGGCCCGCACGATCCAGAACAGGCAACATAGGGCGTAAATTCAGCCTTGTCAATGATTTGACGGTGCCGCCGCCAATGAAGATAATGGATCCTGACCGATCACGAACCTTCCTTGCCTCCGTGCGCAATTTTCATGGCTCGACGTGCCGTTCTCCTTGACTTTGATGGTGTGATCGCCGACACCGAGAATCATCACATTGCGGCCTGGCAGCGAACGCTTGCGGCCCTGGGCTGGCAGGTTCCCGATGAAGTGGCGGCTCGATCCGCCGAGGTCGACGACCGGGAGTTTCTTCGCGATTTGCTGGCGGCCCAGCAAATTGACGATGGCGACATCGAAGGCTGGGTGCGAAAAAAGCAGGCCCTCATGATCCAGATGCTTCGCGACGCGCCTCGTGTCTATCCTGGAGTGGTCGAGTTGCTGAAAAGCCTTCGCGGCCGGGTGCGTCTGGGCGTTGTCTCGGGCACCTGGCGTGAGAACGTCGAGGCTGTCCTTTCGGCCTCCGACCTGCTCGCGTCGTTCGATCTGATCGTCGGCAAGGAAGACGTTGCCGCCGTCAAACCTGATCCGGAGGCCTATATTCTGGCCCTGAGCGTGCTGGGGTTGAGCGCCGGCGAGGCCGTCGCCATCGAAGATTCTCCGTCTGGCCTGATCGCTGCCCGCGCCGCGGGCATTCCTGTCATTGCCGTTGGCCATCGCCGCGAATTCGGCGACTGGGTGGGCGACTCCACCTACTTTTCCGGCCTGGAGCCGGCATCCGGGCTGTTGCGTCACCTGGGACTTGAGTCTTGAGAAGTCTCGGGTGATGAGGGAAGCTTGAGGAAGTTCGGTCACCCCGCCGGTCGCCGCTACCAGGCCGCGCCATGCTCGTCCCGCGCTGGATCACGCGCACTTTCAGACGCTTCGGAGTTGCATGATGATCAAGCTCTCCCGTCTTGCCGCGTTGCTCGTTGGTCTTTCCTGTCTGGCCCCAGCGTGGGCCGGTGAGGCGGCTGATCCACCGATGGCCAACCCTACCCAGGGAGCGGAACCTGCGTCATCCCAGCCCCCGGCGACCAAGGCACGCCGGACGCGGAATCAGCGTGCCTTCGTGCCGATCGACCTGAAGCGCATGTTCACGGCCGGTCCCTTGAGCGATCCGCAGCCGCCGAGCACGCTCCTACCCGCCGGCGCCCAGACGGTCGAGCTGACGCTTCGCGCCTCCCCGCCAACCCTCTGCCGGTACAGCGTCGGCAAGGACCTGCCGTTTGGCCAGATGACGCCGTTCGACACGGCGGCGGCCTCATCGTTGCCCCGGACCATTGTCAGGGGACTGGACGCCAACCCGCTTCGCGTCAACGACGTTTTCATCCGCTCCGCCGCGGATCCCTCGGCAGCACTCCACCTGCAATACCGCAGCCTGCCTCCGTCCAAGCCGGGGTTCCCGCGCACAGCGAACCTCTGGGGCTCCTGGCATTTCCTCTCCGCCCCCAAGGAACACGCCGCCCGTATCGACCTCTGGCTGGGGGTTCACTTCAGCCTGGAACAGATCCGCTGGCTGCGAGAGCTCAATCCGAATTGCCTCGTTCTGACCGATATCAACACCGTCGAAAACAACGACGTTCCCGACGAGTACTTCCTGAGGGACACGACCGGCCGGAAGATCGAGGTCTGGCCGGGTGCCTACCGGCTGAACCTGACCCGGCCCGAGGTGGCCGAGTACCAGGCGCGCTACGCGTATCAGCGGATGATCGAGCGCAACCTGATGTACGACGGCTGCTTCTTCGATAACTTCATGACCACGCAGAGCTGGCAAACGCATGACATCTATGACCGCCCCGTGCAGCTCGATGGCGACGGCGACGGCAAGCCCGACCCCAAAGACGCTTTTGACAGGGCATGGCGCGAGGGCGTCTTCCACGAGCTCCGCGAATGGCGCAAGCTGATGCCCTGGGCGCTGACGACCGGCCACAGCCAGGGCTATCCTCATCCCGAAATCGCCGAGATTTTCAATGGCCAGGGAATCGGCTTCGATACGACCGATGTGATCGAGGGCAAGAAGTCGTTTCACGATCTCTGGGATTACTACAACGCGTGGTGCACCGTGACGGTGAAGCCGGCCATCACCTCGGTCGAATCGGCGGTGCCCGACCAGATCGCCTACGGCTACGATTACAACCCCCAGCGGCATACTCCACCGTCCACCTGGAACTTCGCGCGGGACTACTATCCCTACATGCGGTTCGGCCTGGCATTCACGCTCATGAACGACGGCTACTTCAGCCACGAGCTGGGCGACACCGATCACGGCCAGGACTGGTGGTACGACGAGCTGGATTACAAGCTTGGCGCCCCGCTGGGACCGGCGCAGCCCGTCACGGTCGGTCAGGCCTCGCAACGTGAAATGATGACCAACGGCGGCTTCGAGGACGATTTCGGTGGCACCTGGAGCCTCTGGGCTGATCGGAACAGCGGTTGCGCCGCAACGGTGATTCGCGATACGACGGATCCGCACGCAGGAACCACCGCGGCGCGGATCACGGTCACGGAGGCCGGTCGACGTGGCGGCGTCGAGTTGACCCAGCCCCGACGGTCGTTACTGCGGGGCAAGACATACATGCTGACATTCTGGGCGAAAGCCGATCGTCCCCTGGAACTCGCCTGCATCTCTTCGAAGGCTTCGCCGGACTGGGACAACTACGGGCTCGGGCAGAACGTCAGGCTGACGACGGGCTGGAAGTCCTATAGCCTGGTTTTCGACGCCACGCACACAGCTTCCGATGCCCGGATCCAGTTCCTCTGCGGCGGCCAGATCGGTTCGCTCTGGATCGATGACGTCTCGCTCAAGGAACACGGCGAAGAGATTTACCGTCGCGAGTTCCAGAACGGCCTGGTGCTCTTGAACGGAACGCGGCGGAGGCAGACGGTTGACGTTGGCGAGGGCTACACCCGGCTCAAGGGGGACCAGGCCGCGCGCTATCAATACATCCTCGATGACAGCCGTAACCCCGGCTTCAAGTCGACGGGTGCCTGGCGCGAAATCCCGCTCGGAACCAAGGAGTGGCACGCGATTCCACCGTATTTCCATGCCTGGAACAATCGCTGCCACACCCTGGCCGGCGGTACCGGAGAGGCGAGCTGGGATATCAACTTACGCGGGCCGGGAACGTACACAATTCAAGCCTGGTGGGCCGCCGCGCCCGGTGCCATTGACTGGACCCAGCAGGCCGTGTACGAGGTGGTTGCCGGTGGCAAGATCGTCGCCAGCAAGACCGTCGACCAGACGCGGTCCGGCGACGAGTGGCATACCATCGCCGAGGGGCTCAAGCTGGATCCCGCCGACCATCCCCTCGTGCGACTCAAGTCTGCCGGGGGCGGTGTTCTGGTCGCCGATGCCCTGCACGTGTTCTCGGCCGAGCGGTACAACGACGGATCTGAAGTCCGACAGGTGGCGCTCGAGCCGATGGACGGCATCGTGCTGAGACGGACCAAGTCTTCGTTTTCCTTGCCGGGCGCGATTCCCTGAAACTTGAATTGTTTCAGCCCGGCGAGAGCGGAGCAGGGGCACGAGACGAACCAGTCATCCAGCGTACAGATGTCACCTTGAATGTCTGGATTTGTCTAGGTGCACCCGCTCCAGAAAAAGTCCGCACTTGCCAGTTTTCGTATCTAAGTAATTCCAGACTAATAAGTTATGACATTCTTGCCGTTGCCCAGAGCAAGCAAGAGGACCAGCAGCTCATCCCGAAATCCTTACTGTTCATAAAGTTACGGCTACCGTACGGTTGATCGAAGATCCTCAACGAGTGTCTTTTCGGCCGCATCGTCTGAGAAATCGTGGCCAGGGAACCTTTCAGTTTCGCGTGGCGGGGCCTCGTGGAGTTGTACTGGATTCGCTTCTGTCGCCGGTCGCGCTTGTTCTCGGCGATCAACTGCTCGCCGCCGAAGAAGAGCCACCGAACGCCCAGGCTCGCGCAGCAAGCTTGAGGCCGAGATCCGGCCCGACCGGATCGAGTGGACCACGCGCAGCATGTCAGGCAGGTGCGTCTTAATCGGCGGCCTGTCGACGTCCTTACCCAGCAGGCGAACTCGTGGCGTTGAGTCACGCCGCCGCTCAGCTCGACATCGTGTCGACCTCTGGGGGCCTTCGGACCGATCCGACCCCTAGACTCGACACCGCCTCGGACAGTGTCGATTTCCTTTCCGATCCTCTACCCCGTTCTCGGGATTTCGATCAGAAGATTTGCGGGACGGTCCGGGTCTGGCTCTCATTGATTATAGAGCATGGGCACGAGGGGACTCCGAGATATGGCCATCGATACACTGGGCGCGGCCCTGCGACAGCTCAACCGCTTGTTTGCCAAGGGGGTTGCCGCGGGGCTCTCCGACGCGCAACTGCTCGAGCGCTTCCTCACCCAGGGGGATGCCGGGGCCTTTGAAGCGCTGGTGGGGCGGCACGGGCCGATGGTCCTGAGCGTCTGCCGGGGGATCTTGCGCGAACCTCACGATGCTGAGGATGCCTTCCAGGCAACCTTCCTGGTTATGGTCAAGAAGGGGGCCACAATCCGGGGACGAGACGCCCTGGCGGGCTGGCTGCACAAGATCGCGCATCGCGTCGCGATCCAGGCCAATACCACCGCGGCCCGCCGGCGCACGCTAGAAAGGCAGATGGCACAGATGGCTGTCGCGACTGCAACAAACGAGCCAGCCGCCTTGAACGATTGGCTACCGGCGTTGCACGAGGAGATCGCCCGTCTGCCCGAGAAGTTGCGTCTGGCGGTCGTCCACTGCGACCTGGAAGGCATGACCCAGGCGCAGGCCGCCGCGCAATTGCACTGGAGCGAACGGACGATCCACCACCGGCTGGCCGAGGGGCGTGCTCGACTCAAGCGCCGACTTGCCCGACGCGGGCTGGAACCCGACAGCGCAATTCTGGGCACGGTGTTGCTACGCGAGGCGCGGGCCGCCGTTCCGGTGGCCTGGCGAGAGGCGACGGTTCGTGCCGCGGTCGCCATGGTGAAGCCCACCATCACCGTCGGGGCCGTCTCGGCGACAGCTCAGCAACTGGCTCAGGAGGTGTACAAGATCATGTTGCTCAAGAAGCTTACAGTGACAGCAGCCACGCTCCTGGCCGCTGGCCTGATCACGTGGGGGGCTTCGGCAGCCTTGGTCAGGCTCAGTCAAGAGCCTTCGCAAAAGTCGGTCGCCACACCGATCAGAGGCGCCGATCAGCCCCCGGCGCGACCGGCGACCGAAGCGGAGCGAGGCGTTGCGAACGCCGCGTCCGACAACGACGCGACGAAGCCCGCTTCGAGTCATCGTCTTTCCCTCCGCTTGCTCAGCGCAAAGACCGGTGAGCCGCTCGATGGGGTCTCGGTGAGCTGGGAGCTTCGAGGTGAGGGCAAGCCCTTTGAGGAAACGGCCACGACCGGCAAGGACGGCACGGCGGCGATCGAATGGCCCGCGGGGACCGTCTTTGACTTCCTGGGTTTGAACCTGAAGAAACCCGGGTACGTGGGCCTGTTCCTTCATTGGGACGACCGCAATCATGCCATCACGGTGCCGGAGTCCCAGGACGTCCGGCTCGAACCAGGCGTGCCAATCCGTGGCGTGGTCCGGGACGAAGCCGGAAAGCCGATTGCGCAGGCAAATGTGACCGCGATGGGCACGGCAACGCAAGGCGAAGTACCCCACTGGGGTTACGAACTGGGAACGGCCAGGACCGATGAGCAGGGGCGCTGGCATATCGATGATGCTCCAGCCAACGTCTCAGACCTGAGCCTGCACGTCCGCCATCCGGACTACCTACGGAGTCCAGGCGCAACGGGGGGCGGTCGAGAGTGGCGGACGATCCTTTCCAAAGCTTCCACCGTGAAGGGCCGCGTCGTTGACGGATCGGGAAAGCCCGTGAAGGGAGCTCGAGTCGACATCGGAGGTAGTGAACATCGGGACGAGAGGACGCCCGTGTCGACCAACGAACTCGGCGAGTACACCCTGCGCGGTTGTGACCCGGGTGCGGCGATCGTCACGGCGCAGGCTGAGGGTTTCGGTCCCGAGTTCCGAGAGGTGAACGTCCCGAATGGAGGAGACGCGGAGGCGCCTGTCATCCGACTGGGAAAGGCGAGCACACTCCGTGTCAAGGTCGTGGACCGGGCCGGCAAACCCGTCGCCGGCGCCTACTTGCAGATCGGTACGTGGCGCGGGCACGAGTCGTTGCTCAGGATCGGGGCTCAGAGCGAAGTTTCCTGGCGCTCCACCTGGAATGCTCGAACCGATGCCTCGGGGCGCTTCACCTGGACGAGTGCTCCGAGCGACCCCATGCTCGTCCATATCTTCAAAGATGGGTATATGAGGCAGGAACCCGTATCCCTGACCGCCTCGGATCACGAGCAAGTCGTGACGCTGGACCATGGGCTGGTGATCTCGGGAAGTGTGTCCGATGCGGTGACCGGCAAGCCGGTGCCCCGTTTCCACGTGGTTCAGGGCGTTAACCGACTCGAAGAGAGACAGGGGATCCTGTCGTGGTTCCTGGGGAAGAAGCAGACCATCAAGTGGTGGCGCATGGTCGCCGTGGAATACACCGGCGGTCGTTACTCGAGAAAGTTCGATAGGGAGAATGAGACGACATACGTGCGCGTCGAGGCGCCTGGATACGAGCCGGCCGAATCGCGCAGGCTTCCGCCCGAACGAAGGCACAGTGATTCAAGACTTCCGGTTGAAGCCAGCGCCGGGGATCTCCGGAGTTGTGCTTCTTCCCGACGGCAGACCCGCCGTGGGCGCGCAAGTTCTCCTGGGCACGCAGCAGGATCGCGCGTTCGTGCGAGACGGCGTTGTCCAGGACAATTCGCACGCCGAGAGACTCACCACCGGACCGGACGGGCGATTCACGTTCCTGAAACATAACGAGGGGTTCTTGCTCGTCGGCGTGGCCGATTCGGGGTTCGCCGACGCCACATCGGATGAGTTCGCGAAGACGGGGAAGTTGATTTTGCAGCCCTGGGGACGAATTGAAGGCGAGGTGAGGATCGGCCGAGAGCCTGCTGCCTACCAATCGCTCGTCTATTTGCCGGAGCTGCCCTTGCATCGCAATGATGCCTTCCGGATGCGAAGCTACGACTATCACTTCACGGCCGATTCGCAGGGACGGTTCGCGATTGATCGGGTGATTCCCGGCCCCGGTCAGGTCGCGCGGGTTCTGAACACGACCTATCGTAACGAGTGGTGCGGGCATGTGCCGGTCGAGGTGAAGCCAGGCCAGACGACCCAGGTTCGGCTCGGCGGCAAGGGTCGACCCGTGATTGGCCGGGTGGTGCTTGACGGCACTCCGCCCGAGCCCGTTGACTGGCGGACCAACAACCCAGTCGTTCTCGAAACACCCAGGGCCGAGCGACGCAAAGCGTCGGCGCGCTGGCTCACCTTCGCGTCGGCATTCGACGCCAACGGCAGGTTCCGCATCGAGGACGTGGAACCGGGCACTTATGAGTTGACAATTCCCGTGAATCTGCCTTCCGACAAGAGGACCTCGGGCCCCGAGCGCGGCATGATGGGTGACGCGACCCTCCCCGTGACTGTGCCTGAAGGCCCGGAGGGCCAGCCGGTTGATGTCGGGGACGTCAAGGTCGGGCTTTATCTGCGCGTCGGCGACCTCGCCCCCGACTTCACGGCGCCGCGGCTCGACGGCGGTCCTTTCAAGCTGAGCGACACGCGCGGCAAGCTGGTCCTGCTCGACTTCTGGGCAACGTGGTGCGCGCCTTGCCGCGCCGAGGTGCCCGCACTGAAGAATATCCAGGAGACCTTTGGCGCTGATCCCCGGTTCTTGCTCGTCGGCGTGTCGTGCGACGAGGGAGCCCGGGCTCCCGCGAGTTACACCAAGGAGAACGCGCTCAACTGGACTCAGGTGCACGGCGGGAAGCTTCTCGAAGGCGTGGCCGAAACGTACCTCATCCGGGCGATCCCAGCCACGTTTCTGGTCGCTCCCGACGGCCGCGTCGTGGCCATAAACCTCCGTGGTCCGGCACTCAAGGAGGCTGTCCGGAACGCCTTGAACGACCAGAAACTGTTTCCCACCCCGAGGTAGATGACGAGAGGGAACAGGTGAAACGAGACCAACCCAGGACGATTGCCGGCCTGTCAAGACGGGATTGATCGGGTGCTTACCGTCTCTGATCCTGACTAAGTGATCATACGATTTGCGATTTGCATTCAGGCTGTGTCAGCGCTCAATTGCCCAGATCATACTCCCGGATCTTGTCGAAGAGCTGGCGGCGGCTGATGCCGAGGCGTTCGGCGGTCCGGGTGCGGTTGCCGCCACAGGCCAGAAGGGCACTGGCAATTGCACGCCGTTCCACGTCGGCCAGCAAGGCACGCAGCGGTAACGAGTCTGCCCCTTCCGCGGCGACCGGAAGCGTTGCTTGCGGTGCGTCGTCGACATCGAGGTGTTCGGGCAGGATCGCACGTCCCCGGGCCGCGATGGCGGCCCGCGCCAGGGCGTTTTCAAGCTGGCGGACGTTTCCCGGCCAGGGCCGTTCCCGGATCGCCTGGAGCCGCCTGGGGAGAGAGCGAAAGCTCGCGCCAGCCATGCCTTTGCTCGAGCCGCCGCAGGATGGCCTCGGCGAGGAGGGCAATATCCTCGGGGCGATTGCGAAGCGGCAAGATGGCGATCCGCACGACGTTCAGCCGATAGAATAGATCCTCGCGAAACCGGCCCGCGGCGACCTCCCTCGACAGATCGCGATGGGTGGCCGAGATGACGCGCACGTCGCTGCGGAGTGTTTCGGTACCCCCGACGCGTTCAAACTCGTGCTGCTGAAGAACGCGCAGAATCTTGGCTTGAGCCGACAGCGGCAGCTCGCCGACTTCGTCCAGAAAGAGCGTGCCACCGGCAGCACGCTCGAACCGTCCGGGCTTCTGCCGGTCGGCTCCAGTGAATGCCCCCTTCTCGTGACCGAACAGCTCGCTTTCGATCAGCCCCTCGGGCAGTGCCCCGCAGTTGACGCGGATCATAGGGCTGCCCGCACGTACCGAGTGGCGATGGACCGCGGCGGCAACCAGCTCTTTGCCGGTCCCGCTCTCGCCGACAATCAACACGGGCGCATCAGTCGCCGCCGCAAGCCCGATTGACTTGAAAACCTCGAGCATCGCGGCGCTGCGGCCGATCAGCTCCGGCTCATCGTCGATCTCCTGGTCGGCGTCGCCGGCATCCACTTTCGCCTGGGCATGCAGCGTCTTGACCTCAAGAGCCAGGGCCCGCTGCCTGAGCACGCGCTTCAGCGTCAGCAGCACCTCGTCGAGGTCGAACGGCTTGTTCAGGTAGTCGTACGCCCCGCGCCGCATCGCCTCGATTGCCGCCGCCGAGCCGCCCAGCGCGGTGATCACGATGACCGGCAAATCCGCAAGCAGCGGCTCCAGTTCCGCAAGCACCTTCAGCCCATCGCGGCCGGGCATTTTCAGATCCAGCAGCACGGCGTCGGGATGGTTTTCTCGAACGCCGGCCAGGGCTTGATCGCCATCGGCGGCCTCGATGGTCTGGTAGCCTTCGGACCGGAGCAGCCGTACCAGATTGCGGCGAATTATCGCGTCATCGTCGGCAACCAGAATCGTGGAGTTCACTGCGCTCATCATGAATCTCCGTCAATCTGTGAGGAAACAACCGGCAGCCTGAGCGTGAAGATGGCGCCTGGACCATCAGAGCGGTTGGCGGCTTGCAGTTCACCGCGGTGCGCCAGCGCGATCTCACGAGCAATTGCCAGACCTAGCCCGGTTCCCTCCGGCTTGGTCGTGAAGAACGGCTCGAAGAGGTGGCCGAGCGATTCAGGCGACAGGCCCGGACCATTGTCGGCCACGACCGCGACAACCGCCTGGCGTGCCGGTTCGCTGCGGGTCATTAACTGGAGCGTTCCCCCGCTGGCCGTGGCCTGGATGGCGTTGGTCGTCAAGTTTCGAAAGACCTGGAGGAGCGCCTGCGGAGCCATCTCCACCGGCTTCAGCCTGGGGTCGAGGTCGACATTGATCTGGATTCCGCGCTCGGCGGCGGGTGCCGATGCCAGCCGCGCGGCTTCGGACACGACGGAGTTGAGATCGCCCACAGCCAGGTCCTGCGCGTCGGCGCGGGAGAACTGAAGCAGACGCGAAACGATCTCCTCGAGACGATCCACTTCATGAACCAGGCCGTCAAGCGACTCGTTGTCGAGCCCGATGACCCCGCGCTGCCAGAGCTGGGCCGTCGAGCGAATGCCGGCCAGAGGATTGCGAACCTCATGCGCCACGCCCGCCAACAGCTTGCCCAGCGCGGCCAGACGCTCGCTGCGTCGCAGCTCGAGCTGCAGTCGATCACGTTCGGTCGCCTGCCGGCGCACGGTGCGGGCGAGACTCGCGGTGAGACCGAGTGCCAGGCCAATACCGCCGAGTGCCAGGCCCGCCGCGAGTTGATATCCCTTGAGCGAGCGATCGACGAATAGCGGGTCGATCTGGCGGGTGAGTACCCAGGTGGCACCCAGGCAGCGATCGCCGAGCATCAAGGGCGCCGTGCGGATGGCGACAGTCACCGGGCTCTGCCCCTCGAGCTCCTCGACGGAGAAAAGCACTTGCCCCTTGCGAATGGCCGCGTCGACTTGAATGTCGATCAGGTCGGCTTCCAGCGTGGGGAGAGTGGGCTGGTTGAAGGCTTTGAACCGTTGAACGAAGTATCCGCCTTCGATCCCCTTGTAATCCGCCTGCGCTGCGAGCACCAGCGCGGAGAGCTCCTGGTTGAGCTTGGCCCGGGAGTCTTCCTCGGGAAAGTCCGGGAACTGACCCACGCGAGCGATGATCGAAGTTCCTTGAGCGGCCAGCTCGGCCCCGACGAGGTTCAGCAAGTTTTTTGCGTCCGCTCGTCGTCGCTCGCGCACAACAACCGATGCGCCCGTCGCCCAGAGCACAACCAGCGCGGCGACGAACAAGGCGGCCACCACGCCGACCTGAATGCCCAGAGGGACTCGGAGTTGTCTGGGAGCGAGCGGCATTTCCTGGCTCTTCCGCGATCACGATTCTTCTGCACTCTCTAGGGAGGCGGTAATCGAGCATAAGCCGTGCCAGTTGTCCTGTCGCCGGTCTGGTCTTGACTGCTGGGCACAATCCCCCCGCGGATCGGGGCATTCCCGCCCAGAATCACCCGCAGGATCGGGGAAAACACAGGAAAATGGCGGTTTCTCGGAATGGCATTGGTTATGCGTTGACAGCGTTCAGAGACAGTCGGAGCGAGTGGCGAGTTGACGATTTGTTGACTCAAGCTCGGCCGAATCTTTGCAAGGAGAACAGACATGCTGAAGCTCGCGGCCATCGTTTCGTCACTTCTCGTCAGCCTCGGGCTGGCGGCCTTCTTGCCGGCACAGCCGCCGGGTCCCGACGGCCCCGATTCTCCCAAGGCGAAGGCCAAGGCAAAAGGCAAGGAAGCCGCCAAGAAGAAAGGGGAACCCGGTCCCGCGGGAGATTTGAGCAAGGCGTACGATCTGCTCCGCCGGCTTCGGGCCAGCGATAGCTCGGTCGGGCGACCCGAGGAGCGGATTCGCGAATGGACCGAACGCGCCACGAAGTATTACCGCGAGGGCACGAAGGCGTTCGATGCAGGCGACGAGTTCCTCGCCCATGAATACGGGGCCACCGCCCATGACCTCGCCCGGGCGACCGACCACGCCCGCAACGCGGCGTTGCTGGATCGCCGCGACCCTGAACTACCTCCGCCCTCGCGCGTTTTCGGGCCGGAGGACTCCGGGGAACGGGTCCGTCGCGACCTGTATCACGCCTACGAACGAATCACCGAGCTGAGCCAGACAAGTCCCGCGCCCGGAGCTGCTTACTATCTGAGGGCCGCGCGTGAGCTGTACACTGCGGCTCGGCGTGACGTGGAGGCCGGACGCGAAGAGCGAGGCGGTGAGCTTGCCCGCGCCGCCGAGGCCATGACGCACGTGGTCGAGCACATCGGCCACGCCGCGGATGGCCCGCCCGAGTCTCGCGGCAAGGTCCGCTCTCGATCGGCCGAAATTCGCGAGCCGCTACCTCCACCCGACGGCCCGGAACCCAAGGCGAAACGGGCGCAACGCCGGGATGATGGGCTCCCACCCTCCTTGCCCCCCGAGTGATGGCGAGTGGTCCGAAATTCCGGTCGGGCCGGGGTTGAGTGATCGGCCCCGGCCCGGTTTTTCTCCAGGCGGTCAAGAGATATGAGGAGAGGCATGGACTGGCGTAATCGCATCGGACTGTACGGGTCATACTTCCTGGGCATGGCGGCGATCGGCTTCACCTTGCCTTACTTGCCGCTCTACCTCGGCGAGAAAGGTCTCTCGGACCGGGCAATCGGCATCGTCTCGACCCTGGCCGCGCTCTCGGGCCTGGCACAGTTTCCCGTGGGTCTCTGGTCCGACCGGCTCGGCTGCGCAAGCCGTTCTTGATCGTTGCCCTGGCGGCCGCGGCCCTTTCGACCGTGCTCTTGCAGAGCGCGCACGGCCTGGTCTGGATCGGGTTCGTGGTAGTCTTGTTTGCCGAGAACGGCATCAGCCGTGCGATCGTCGAGAGTCTGTCCGGGGCCGAGGCGGCGGCCGTGGCTGCCGAGGGAGGCGTGGGCGCCGCGCTGGGAGCGCTCCGATTCTGGAAACCGATCGGCATCGTGCTGGTGGCTTTACTCGGGAGCTGGATCTCCGAGCGCCATGGCGTGGGCGCGATCCTGCCGCCGCTGATCGTCGTCCAATGCCTGGCCGTCGGCCTGGCTTTTCTGATCCACGAGACATCGGACGCCGACAAAACTGACAGGGACGCGGAAGCAGGGAACGGCGAGGCGAGGAACGTCGCGGGGCCTGATCCGCGGACCAGGCATTCCTGGCTTCCAAGAGACGCGGGGCTCTGGTCGTTCATCGCCGCGATGGTCCTGTACCACGCGGCGAATGCCCCCGGCGGCGTCTACCTCGGGCTTTTTCTGAAGCGCGGCCTGCATGCCCCGGAGCGAATGCTTGCCTACGCCTTCGCCGTCAGCATGGTGGCCTGGTTGCTGGTTGTCTGGCCCGCGGGCCGGCTGGCCGATCGTTGGGGCCGCAAGCCTTTGCTGATCGCGGGCTGGTCGATCATGACCTTGCGTCTGGCCCTGGTTGCGCTTGTCCAGAGCCCGTGGCTGGCCGTCGCGAACCAGGCCCTGGACGGTCTGGGGAATGGTCTGTTTGCCGTCGTCGCGGCTGCCTGGGTCACCGACCGCCTGGCCGACCCGCGACGATCTGGCGAGGCGCAGGTGATCGTCGGCTCGTGCCTGGTTCTGGGCTCGGCGTTGGGGCCGGCGGTCGCCGGTTTCCTGGTCGAACCGCTCGGCTATCGCTGGCTGTTCGCAATCCTCGCGGGACTGGGCGCTCTGGCGACGGCCATTGTCGTGTCGTTTGTGCCCGAGACCCTGGCCAGGCATGAAGGGTTTCCTGTCGGCCTGCCCGTTCAGCCCATGGCCACGACCTCCGATCTTTCGACGACCCCGTGATGGTTCGTTAACTGCGGTGGGGTCTCGACCAGGCGATTCTTTTTCGGTTCCAAGGAAGCAGACAACGTGAGCATTCCCACGGTTGCGATCCCTCTGGTCTCGTCGATTTTTGGGTTGACCTACCTGGCCCTGGCCATCGGTAAGGTTCCCGGCCTGCGAATCGACCGCGCGGGGATTGCACTGGTCGGCGCGGCCGCAATGGTCGCCGCCGGCGTGCTCTCGCTCGGTGATGCGGCCAGGGCCGTCGATTATGAAACCATCGTCCTGCTTTTCGGCATGATGGTCGTGGTGGCTTACCTCCGGATCGCTGGTTTCTTCACCCTGGCCACGGAACAGATCGCCGCCCGCTTCTCGGGACCGTTCAGTCTACTGGCTGTGACCATAGCCATATCCGGGACGCTCTCGGCATTCCTCGTCAACGACGTCGTCTGCGTGGCATTGACTCCGTTGATCCTTCATCTTTGCCAGCGCCTGAAGCGGCCGCCCATTCCCTACCTGGTCGGCCTGGCGACGGCCTCGAACATCGGCTCGGTGGCCACGATCACGGGCAACCCGCAGAACATCATTATCGGATCGTTGTCTCATATCGCGTATCTCCGATTCGCGGCGCGACTGGCTCCGATCGCCGTGATCGGGCTGGTTCTGGACTTCGCCGTTGTGGCGATCATCTATCGCAGGACGCTTGCCGGCGTGGCACGGAACCAGCCTGTCGTCTCGGAGCCACCGACGCTCCGCGTTCATCGCGGCCTTTTGATCAAGAGCCTGGCGGTGACGCTGGTCACCGTCGGGTTGTTCTTCTCCGGGCAACCCATTGCCTCGGTGGCTCTGGTCGCCGCGGCCGTGCTGATGCTTGACGGTGTTCGCCCGGACAAGATCTATCGCGCCATCGACTGGCCATTGCTGGTCATGTTCGCGGGGCTGTTCGTCGTCGTTCACGCCTTCGAGGTGAATGTCGTCCGTACCTGGGGGCTGGAGCGATGGCGTGCCCTGCTGGAATCGCCGGTCGTGCTGATGAGCGGGCTGTCGCTAGTGCTGTCAAACCTGGTCTCGAACGTTCCGGCCGTCCTCTTGTTCAAGCCGCTCATGGAGGTGATGCCGCGGCAAGAGCAGGCCTGGCTGGCCCTGGCCATGTCGAGCACGCTGGCCGGTAATCTCACCTTGCTGGGGTCGGTTGCGAATCTGATTGTCGTCGAGAGTGCCCGCCGCGCGGGTACGGAGCTGGGTTTCGTGGAATACCTCAAAGTCGGCGTGCCGGTCACGGTACTGACAACTCTGGTCGGCGTCGCCTGGCTGGCACTGGTTCAGTATTAACAAGGGAGATCTCGAACATGAACACCAGCGCGACCGGCTCCGAGACGGGTGGGCAGAATCCATCGACGAGAAGCCTGCACGCGCTCGACGCGGCGAATCTTTTCCTCGCGGACGTTCGTGACGGGATGGGTCCATTTCTGGGCACGTTTCTCCGGGACAGTCAGCATTGGGACGCGGGCCGAGTCGGAATCGCGCTGGCGGCATCGCAGATCGGGACGGTCCTGGCCCAGACGCCTTGCGGAGCGATCATCGACCGCATCCGCTGGAAAAGGATGGCGGTTGCGCTCGCGGCCGCGACCGTCGCCGTGGGCTGCATCCTGCTCTACATGGTGCCGACACTGGTGGTCGTCGTCGCAGCGCAAGCGGTGATCGGGGCAGCCGCGGCGGTCTTTCCGCCGGCCGTGGCCGCTTTGACTCTGGGGCTGGTCGGTCGGTCGCTGCTGGCACGCCGCACCGGGCGAAACGAGGCGTTCAACCATGCTGGCAACGTTGCCGCGGCCGCGCTTGCCGGCGGCCTTGCATACCACTTCGGTTATGGTGCCATGTTTCTTCTTGTCGCCTGCATGGCGATGGCCAGCGCCGCGGCCGTCCTGCTCATTCGCGAGTCGGACATCGACCAGATTCTGGCTCGAGGCGCGGATGACGGAGGACAGCACCGGAGTGAGACAGTCAGCATCCCCGAGCTTTTCAAAGACCGGCGGATCATGACATTCGCGGTTTCAGTGGTTCTGTTTCATCTCGCCAACGCGGCCATGCTGCCGCTGGTCGGTCAGAAATCGAGTGATGGTCTGAAGGAAGGGGCGGCCGTGTTGATGTCTGCCTGCATCATCGCGGCCCAGGTTATCATGGTGCCGGTGGCAATTCTGGCGAGCCGCCTGGCCGTGAGCTGGGGGCGAAAGCCGGTGTTCTTGATCGGCTTTGTCGTGCTGCCCATCCGCGGCTTGCTCTATTGCCTGAGCGTCAATCCTTATTACCTCGTCGGCGTGCAGCTTCTCGACGGCATTGGCGCTGGGATCTTTGGCGTTGTATCCGTGCTCGTGGTGGCCGACCTGACGAAGGGGACGGGAAGATTCAACTTCACCCAGGGGGCACTCGCGACCGCGACCGGCGTGGGAGCCGGCCTCAGCAATTTGCTGGCTGGCTTCATTGTGAAGCAGGAGGGCTTCGACGCAGGCTTCATCGCACTGGCAGCGATCGCAGCCGCGGCCGCCATCTTTTTCGCGGTCGCCATGCCGGAGACTGGGCAGACCTCGCTACCAGCCACCGAGAGTTCACGAACTGTTGATTTCATGACATTCTCGATGTCGCCCGAAGAGGTCTGAATTGCAGGTCACGTCCGTGCGCCAATCCGGGGCGTTGATCTGCTCCAGGCCCTGATAATCGCCTCTTTTCCAAAGTGTCAGCATGGATCATTTCCAGGGATCAATCGCGCAGGCAACATCGTCGTCAGTGAAGCCTCCACTCTTGCCCGAAATGACTACGAGTTGACGCTCCACATCATGTCGCGAAATTTTTGTTGAAAATTTTCTACTCACTTCAGGTCAGACAAAGCCTCGTGGTAGAACAAAACGCCTGAATTGGCGATATTGGACTGTTTTGTGCGTCTCTGATTCAATGATGGGATTCAATTACCTGCCGAAAGTATTGAACTATCGAGATTTCATTGTTAGCATGGTTGCCGGAGTGCTAAGAATGAGTGCCTTCTCGGACGTTTGCGCCAGACCGAGAGCAAGAAACAGGCACGTTCATGGTGACGGTAGGCGTGACGAAGTCGCATGAAGGTCCTGTCATTGCATGTGTCAGACACTCTGATCCAGCCAGCGCCGAAATCTGATCATCCGTAAAAGGGTCGGTCAGGAGGAGGGTAGCTTTCGTGATATGCTCAAGATGCTCCGGACGCATGGGGCCGGCCTTGCTTGGTCTGGCGATCCTGATCGTCGTTGCGGCGCCAGTTGTCCGAGCGGGCAACATTGTCCAGGATCCTGGCTTCGAACTGGCCGATCCCGGCGCCTCTCCGGGCGCCACAACGCCGTTTTCCAGCCCTGCGAGCATAGACGGAGGTTACTGGTTTGTCACCCAGGGAACGGTGCGTGTCGACACATATAATCAATATGTTTATGACGGCAACAAGTCTGTGTATCTGAATGGTGATAATCAGGGAATGGGCCCCGATTCGCTGAGGCAAACCCTGGCAACGACAGCGGGGCAGGTCTATACGATTGGCTTCTGGGCCAATGCCGATAACTCAAATACGGTCCTGGTCGATTTCGGCCCGACGGGTGGATCGATCACGCAGGTTGCGAGCTTCAACATCATCGCCAACGGATTTCCCAGCACAGCACCGCTTGGCAATAGCGGGCTGTTCACTTTTTATTCGGTCACTGCGCTGGCAACTTCCAGCAGCACCGACCTCACCCTGACCGCCAGCAGCCCCAACGCGAATACCACGGTCGAGATTGACGACGTCAGCGTGACGGCCGGCTACGCAGTGGTTCCGGAACCATCGAGCTTGGTTCTTGCCGGCATCGGCGCCCTGGGCGGGATGGTCTTCGCCCGGCGTCGGCGCAAACTTTGACGTTCCTTCCGTCACGCCGAATGCGAGGTCGCGGTCTTACGCTCCAACCTGTCCATTCCCGGCGGCGCTTTGGGTTGTTTCGTACCAAAGAAGTCGATACGCCCGGAATGAGCGGAGTATTTGGAAAACCACAACGAGTGGCGCATCTGAGAAGACGTCTTGAACTGTCGGATTCTGCGAGTAGCATGTACTCTGGTAATCGAGAGTATTCGATACACCGTGCTCCAGGGCTAGAGCATTCCAAGCCATAGCACATGAGTTTTGCACCTGGAAGGACCGTTCCGTGCGGCGAATGACGTGTTTTACCCTGGTGCGGCGGACCGTGCTTGGCCTGGCGTTTCTGAGCTTTGCTCTCACCTCCGGCGCACGTGCCGGAAATATCGTCATCGATCCGGGATTTGAGCAGGCTGATCCGGGCGCCGTGGCTCCTCCGGGCGGCACGTCAGACTATTTCAACCAAGGAACGAGCATTGACGGCGGGTTCTGGAATGTCACGGCAGGCAGTGTCTCCGTCGACACCGATAGTTTCTACGACTTTGCGGGCAACAAATCTGTCGGCCTCGATGGTGCCTCCGGCCCAAACTCGCTGACGCAGAGCCTATCAACGGTCGCCGGGCAGCTTTACACGATCAGTTTCTGGGCCAACGCGGATGGCCCGAACTCATTCTCGGTGTTGTTCGGCGGCTCAAGTGTGACAGGCCTGCCCAGCAGCATCACGGCCAATGGATTTCCCAGCGGGACCTACCTCGGCAACAGCGCGGAGTTCATGCTCTATACTGCGACGGCGTTCGCGACCTCGAACTCCACCGCCCTGACTTTTACGGCGACCTTGCCGGCCGGAACGACCACGGTCGAGATTGACAACGTGAGTGTCGTTGCCGCTGCCGCCGTTCCGGAACCATCGGCTCTGGTCCTCGCCATGGTCGGCGGGATCGGCGGTCTCGCGGTCGTATTGCGACGTCGCAGGCGCTGAGAGCCTCTGGCTCAGGTCGAAATTGTGGCGATCATGCGCACGTTGCCAGCGCGTTCATCCGGAGCGGGTTGGCCCCGGGATTTCGCAGGCAGGCTTACTTCCTGTGAAAACCGGGTCTATCTATTTTGATAGGGACCGCCGGCTGCTGGTTGGCCCGCAACGTTTGGAAAAATAAACCCTTCGCCGGAATGGACCTGAACAAGTCGGTCGTGGTCGTCATAGAATGAGGAGAATTCACCACGCAGCTCCATTGAGGGAGTGCTCTGACCATGAAACGCAAAACAGGTCTCCTGGCAATCGTTGGCCTCAGTCTCGCCCTTCTAGCAATTGCCGGGAATGAGTCCTCAGTTCTCGCTCATGGTGGTGGTGGCGGCGGCGGCGGTGGTGGCGGTTTTCGCGGTGGCGGCGGTGGTGGCGGTTTTCGCGGTGGCGGCGGTGGTGGCGGTTTTCGCGGTGGCGGCGGTGGTTTCCGCGGCGGTGGCGGCGGTATGCGTATGGCGGCTCCCCGCATGGGCGGCGGCGGTATGCGCATGGCAGCTCCTAGGATGGGTGGCATGGGCGGCATGAGAGCAGCTCCCCGCATAGGTGGCATGGGTCGGCATGGGCGGCATGAGAGCAGCCCCCCGCATGGGTGGCATGGGTGGCTTCCGCGGTGCCCCGAGCATGGGTTCCCGTGGTGCTATCGGCATGGGTGGTATGCGCGGTGCGACGGGCATGGGAGGCATGCGCGGGGCAGCCGGCATGGGCGGCTTTCGAGGCGGGGCGGGCATGTCCTCCGGATTTCGTCCCGGCGTGGGTGGAATGGCTGGTCGCGGCTCGATGGGTGCAATGCGCGGCATGAATAACGGCATCGCGTTCGGCAACCGCAGCAATTACGGTCTCGGCGGGTTCGGCGGCAATCGGCTCACTCAGACCGGTTTCAATATGAACCGGGGTGCCATGGGCGGCCTCGGTGGTGCAGGTCGAAACCTGGCGATGGGTAGAGGCCAGCAATGGATGCGCGGCACCTGGAATGGCGGCATGCGCAATGGCGGTTTTGGCTATGGCCGCGGTTATGGCGGCATGGGGAATGGCCGTGGCTTTGGATATGGCGGCTGGGGATATCCCGGCATGGGCTATGGTGGGTTTGGCCGGGGTTATGGTGGGTTTGGTGGCTACGGCGGATTCGGCCGCGGCTGGGGTTATGGCGGCTGGGGATATCCCGGTCTGGGCTTCGGTTATGGTCTGGGACTGGGCTGGGGTCTGGGTATGGGACTGGGCTGGGGTCTCGGTGGACTTGGGTACGGGCTCGGAGGAATGTGGGGGCTAGGCTATGGACTGGGCGGTCTGGGTTACGGCGGCTTCGGCTACGGCGGCTGGGGTTATCCTGGCTATGGCTACGGCGGCTATGGTGGTTACGGCGGCTATGGTGGCTACGGCGGGTATGGAGGTTATGGCTATGGTTCCATGCTCTACGATTGGGGCTACTCGCCGTATTACAACCCGTATGTGATCATCATGCAGCAACCGGCCGGCTACGACTACTCGCAGCCGATCAGTACGACGGCCACAGCCCCTGCGCAGCCGGTGGCCGATCAAGCCGCCACGTCGTTCGAGCAGGCTCGAGCCGCCTTCAAGCAGGAGAATTACAGTCTGGCTCTGGACCTGACCGACCAGGCCCTCCGGCAAGTGCCTAACGAGGTGTCACTGCACGAGTTTCGGGCGCTGACGCTGTTCGCCCTCCAGCGCTATGACGAAGCTGCCACGGCACTCTACGCTGTCCTGGCGACCGGCCCGGGGTGGGACTGGGCCACTCTGATCGGACTCTACGTCCAGCCCGAGATTTACACTGGACAGCTTCGAGCACTCGAGTCGTATGTCCGCCAGAATCCCCAGTCGGCGGCAGCCAGGTTCGTGGTGGCGTATCACTACGTCACGGCGGGGCACCTCGACGCGGCCATCGATCAGCTCAAGGAAGTCACCCGGTTGCAGCCCAAGGATCTCGTCGCCACCCAGTTGCTGCGGCAGTTACAGCAGGTCATGCCGGGATCGACCGGTGGCGTGACGGCTCTGGCGGCTCCTCCCTCCGCCGCCACGGGCGTGACGCCTCGAGCCGGTATTGCAGCGGCCTCTTCGCCGGTCAAGGAAGGCAACCTCACCGGGACATGGACCGCAGAATCCGGCCCCGACTCGACGATTCGATTGACAGTAGCCGGCGGGGGGCATTTTACCTGGAAGGTCACAGGTCAGGGCAAGTCTCAGGAATTCCAGGGTGATGAAACCTACGGCAACGGTCTCCTGACGCTTGCTCGCTCAGCTCAGGACGCCCAACCGCCCATGGTTGGTCGCGTGACCTGGCGTGATGACGATCATTTCCAGTTCAAGATCATGGCCGGACCACCCGACGATCCCGGCCTATCCTTCACAAGGGTGCCTTGATCGTTGCAGAAGCGAACGAACGTCGCGGACCGTTTTCAAAGACCCGCGTTCGGCAGGAGGACAATAACTGTCCTTGCCGAACGCGGGTCTTTTTTCCGCCACGCGAGAAATCACGGCAGACTGATTACTCCGGGTGGCAAAATCGATCTTCCGGCCCCGGACTTGCAGGAATTTTTCCTTATTGCGGTGACGGATGACGGAAGGCCGGCAAGGCTCCCGGCAACGTGTTGAAAACCGTCGGATCAGAGCCAGGCTCTTGATATCCAGAGGTTCAGAAACCATGAGAATTGCATGGGTTTCTCTGTGGATCGCAGTTGTCGGAATGCCGGACGGCCTGGCATGGGGACAGGAACGACCCGCATCATCGGCTACAACTTCGCCGCTCGGCGGCAAGTTCGAGGGCGAGGCCATTGTGCCTCCAGCGCAGACACCAGATAAGGCTCCCGCACGGGTGACCAACCGGCCCGAGGATGAGAAAGCCATCCGGACCGCGGCGGAAGCGTTCGTCAACGCCTACAACGCTGGTGATGCGAAGGCACTTGCCGCAATATTTGCTCCCGACTCCGAGGTCATCGACGAGTTTGGCGATCGGATCGTGGGGTCAGACAAGATCGAGGACGAGTACGCGGATTTCTTCGACTCGACGCCGCGGAGCAAGGTCTGGCTCGCACCCGAATCCCTCCGTTTCCTGGGCGCTGACACTGCCAAGGAAGAGGGCCGGATCCGGTTGCAGCCCGCGGATGGCGGCCCCATGAGCAAGCGTCGGTACGTTGCCTTTTATGTCAAGCAAAGTGGCAAGTGGCTTTACTCGTGCGTTCGCGAGGATCACGACGTCACGCTCTCGCCGCACGACCGGCTCGAGCCGCTGAGTTGGCTGGTCGGAGACTGGGTTGACGAGAGCGACGATGCCGTGGTGCACGTGCATTCCGACTGGTCGAAGGACAGCAACTTCCTGCTCCGCGATTTCACGGTTCACGTTCAGGGCAAGCCCGCGATGACCGTCAACGAGCGGATTGGATGGGATCCGCTGAGCCGACAAATCAAGTCGTGGGTGTTCGACTCGTCCGGGGGGCATGGTGAAGGCCTGTGGACCCCGGACGCGTCTCGGTGGATCGTCAAGTCCACCGGCGTGCTGCCCGACGGTCGCGTGGCCGCGGCGACTCACGTGATCGACCGTTTGAATAATTACACTTACCGCTGGTCGTCTCTCGAGCGAACCGTGGGCGGCCGCGTGGTTCCCGAAGCGGAGAGCTTCGTCATGGTCCGGATGCCGCCTTCACCGCGATCCGCCTCGAGATCGAAGTAGACAATCACACGTTCTTGCGTGACTTGCCCATGTCGATTTGGATCAAAAGCTGAGAGTACACTCATGAGACATCGACCATATCTCGCGGCAGTGACAGGCCTGGCACTCTTGCTGGCATCGTTTCCGACCGATAATGCGTTCGCTCGGCATGGCGGAGGTGGAGGCGGAGGCCACGGCGGAGGCGGAGGCGGTGGATTCCGTGGCGGAGGCGGAGGCGGTGGATTCCGTGGCGGAGGCGGGTTCCGCGGCGCCGGAATGGGCGGGTATGGCGGCTTCCATCCCTCTTCCGGTGGCTTCCGAGGTGCTCCTTCGTTCAACCGCACCCCGTCATTCAGCACGCCCCGCCCGTCGATGGGCGCTGGAATGGGAGCCGGTTTGAATCGGGGAGCGGGCTTCGGAGCCAGGGAGATCCGTCCCGGCCAGTCTCTCGGAACTGCCGGCCGGATGTCTCCCGGCCTCAATTCCGGCCTGGGAGCGGGTCGAAATATGAACAACTCGATCGGCTTCGGCAATCGCAACCCGGCGATGGGGCAGTTCGGGGGTCTCAATCGCGGTAATCTCGGCGTCAACCCGTACGCAACTTCCGGCCTGGGTCGCTCCGGCCTTGGGGGCCAGGCACTCGGTCGAGGCAACACCTCGCTGGCCAACCGCGGCAATTGGATGCACGGGTACTGGAACGGCAACCACCCGGGGAATGGTGCCTGGAACCGCAATTACAACGGCCGCTGGGGTGGCTATGGACGTTACGGCTATGGTGGGTACGGTCCTTTTGGCTACGGTGGCTATGGCCCCTATGGCTACGGCGGATACGGCGGATACGGCGGATATGGCTATGGCCTGGGCGGCCTTGGACTGGGCCTCGGGCTCGGGCTGGGCCTGGGTGGACTGGGCTATGGTCTGGGTGGTATGGGCTACGGTCTGGGTGGTATGGGCTACGGCCTCGGTGGTCTTGGTTATGGCGGGTATGGCGGCTATGGTGGATACGGCGGGTACGGCGGCTGGGGTTATCCTGGATCTGGATATGGCGGCTATGGACTTGGGGGATCGGGCCTCGGAATGACAGGCTGGGGTTTGAACTCCTGGGGATACGGCCCGGGTCTTTATGACTGGGGCTATGCAACCTACGACAATCCTTATTACACGGCGAACTCGGACGTTGGTCAGCAGCAAACGATGGACTACTCGCAACCGATCAATCCGACAGCGGCGCCGCCCACGCAGTCGGTGACCGAGCAGGCGACCTCGTTGTTCGATCAGGCACGGTCGACATTCAAGAATGGCGACTTTACCGGGTCGCTCGACCTGACCAACCAGGCGCTCAAGCAGTTGCCCAATGATCCGGTGCTCCATGAGTTCCGCGCCTTGGTGCTTTTTGCGCTGGCGCGGTATGACGAGGCAGCGGCATCGCTTTATGCCGTTCTCTCCGTTGAACCCGGCTGGGACTGGACCACGATGATCGGACTGTATCCTGACGTCGATGTCTACACTCGACAGCTCCGTGCTCTGGAATCGTACATCACGCAGAGCCCGCAATCGGCGCCGGCGCGGTTCGTCCTTGCCTATCATTACTTGACTCAAGGGCATACCGAGCCAGCCATCGAAGAATTGAAGGTCGTACAACAGCTCCAGCCGAAAGACACTCTCTCGGCCCAACTGATCAAGCAGCTTGAGGTCGCGAAAGAGCCGCCAGCGACGGTCCTCACGTCCGCTTCCACATCCCCGGCAGCAGCGGCCAACCACGAGGCGGCTAGCTCCGAAAATGGAAGTTCCGCGCAGCCGGCGAACGACAGGAATCTCACGGGGAACTGGACGGCGGACGCAGGCGCGGGAACTTCGATCACGGTCTCGTTTCCGGACGCCAAACGGTTTGCCTGGAAGGTGACGCATCAAGGGAAAACCCAGGAGATCGAGGGTGACCGAACCTACGGCGAAGGTGTTTTGACTCTCGCTCCAACCAATCAGGCCAACCAGCCCCCCCTGGTCGGCCACGTGACCTGGAAAGACGATACGCACTTCAATTTCAAGCTTCTCGGCGGCGCCCAGGACGACCCCGGACTGACCTTCGCCCGGTCGGGATAAGGAGTGGCGAAAGAACAAGAGCCTGGATACAATCCCGTTGTGAGCAATTGTGAGCCCCGGGCTATCAACCGGATTAAGTCTTGGCTCTTGATTCATCCATGGGCGATCAGTCCTATCAAACCAGCCGTCGTCAATTCTTCCGGGGAGCGGGGGTCTCGGTCGGTGTCGGCACCCTGGCCGGGCTTGGCCTCGACCTCAAGCCGGTCCAGGCGGCTGCCGCCAGGCTGAAGATCAAGGGGGCCCGCGAGGTCCCCAGCATTTGCCCCTATTGCGCGGTCGGCTGTGCCCAGATCGTCAGTGTGCGGCAGGGTGAGATCGTCAACATCGAGGGGAACCCGGATAGCCCGATCAACCGCGGCACCCTCTGCCCCAAGGGCTCGGCCGCGTTTCAGCTCGCGGTCAATCCCAACCGCCTGACCAAGGTGAAGTACCGGGCGCCACACTCGACCCACTGGGAAGAGAAAGACCTCGACTGGGCGATGGACCGGATCGCCGAACGGGTCAAGGAAACGCGCGATCGCGACTTCCGGGAAACCTGGGACACGAAGGATCAGCAAGGCAAGCCGGTACACAAGCGGGTCAATCACTGCTCCACGATCGCCTCGCTGGGCGGGGCGACCATGGACAACGAATGGAACTACGTCCATCTCAAGCTCTGGCGGGCGCTGGGACTGATCTGGCTCGAGAACCAGGCCCGAATCTGACACAGCTCAACCGTGCCCGGTCTGGGCACTTCATACGGCCGCGGCGGCGCCACGACCAATCAGATGGACGTGCGGTTTGCCGACTCGGTCCTGATCATGGGCTCGAACATGGCCGAGTGCCACCCGGTCAGCTTTCGCTTCGTCATGCAGGCGAAGCTGAACGGGGCCAAGATCATTCACGCCGACCCTCGTTTCACACGCACCTCGGCCATGGCCGACATCTACTGCCCCCTCCGCGCTGGGACCGATATCGTCATGCTCGGCGGCCTGATCCGGTACGTCCTCGAGGAGCAGAAGTATTTCAAGGAATACGTCGTGTCTTACACCAACGCAGCGACCCTGATCACCGACGAATTTCAAGACACCGAGGACCTGGAAGGCCTCTTCTCCGGCTTCGATGCCGAGCGCAGGGAGTACGACCCCACGAGCTGGCGGTACGATTCCGAGCAGCCCCAGCGGCCGGGCAACCAACCGGTCCGTGATCTCAACGACGCTTCGACGTTCAGCGCTCGCGGCGGCAAGCTAACCCGTCCGCCGCACACCGACCCGACCTTGCAGCACCCGCGCTGCGTCTTCCAGATCTTGCGACGGCACTATGCGCGGTACACGCCGGAGATGGTCGAGCGCGTCTGCGGAACGCCCCAGGCGACATTCTTGAAGGTGGCCGAGACGCTCTGCCAGGCCTCCGGCCCCGAGCGGACCGGCTTGATCTGCTACGCGGTGGGCTGGACGCAGCACACCACGGGCGTCCAGACGATTCGCGCGGCCACGATCCTCCAGACCCTGCTCGGCAACATCGGCCGGCCCGGCGGCGGCATTCTTGCGCTCCGCGGTCACGCCTCGATCCAGGGCTCGACCGATATCCCCACGCTCTTCAACCTGTTGCCCGGCTATCTCAACATGCCGAGCGCCCTGAAAAATCACGACACCCTGGGCGACTACATCGAGACCGAGATCAGTCCGACCAGCTACTGGTACCACTTTCCCAAGTTCATCGTCAGCTTGCTTAAGGCTTGGTTCGGGGCCGCGGCGACCAAAGAGAACGACTACGGCTTCGGCTGGCTCCCCCGGATCGTGGGAGACCATTCTCACATGCCCATGTTCGTGGCCATGTCCGAAGGCGAGATCCGCGGGCTTCATGGCGATGGGCCAGAACCCGGCCGTCGGCGGCCAGAATGCTTCGGTTTCAGCGCCGGGCGCTGGCGAAGCTCGACTGGATGGTCGTCAAGGACCTCTACGAGACCGAGACCGCCACGTTCTGGATCGACAGCCCCGAGGTGAAGAGCGGCGAGATCAAGCCGGAAGACATCGCCACCGAGATCTTCGTCCTGCCGGCCGCCGCGACCGCCGAGATGGATGGCAGCTACACCAACACCCAGCGGCTGATCCAGTGGCACGACCGCGCGGCCGATCCGCCCGGCGACGCGCGTTCCGATCTCTGGTTCACCGTCCAGCTCGGCCTCCGGCTTGAAACGGCTCTATGCCGCCAGCGAGCTCGACCGCGATCGGCCCATCCGGGCGCTGACCTGGGACTACATCGTCCCCGAGGAGAACGCCGGCTGGCGGATCAAGGACGAGCCCTCGGCAGCGCGTGTCCTCAAGGAGATGAACGGCTACTTCACGGCCACGGGCAAGCCCGTGAAGGGCTTTGGCGACCTCAAGGCCGACGGCTCGACCGCCTGCGGCGCCTGGATCTACAGCGGTGTCTATGCCCCGACAGCCGAACATCCCGACGGCCACAACCACGCCGCGAATCGCAGCGGCGACGACTGGGTGGCGCTTGGCTGGGGTTTCGCCTGGCCAGCCAACCGGCGGATCATGTACAACCGGGCCGCGGCCGATCCGCAAGGCAATCCCTGGCCCAAGGAGGCCCGGCTGGCCCGGCAGTTCGGCCGCGGCGCCAAGGGCTATGTCTACTGGGATCCCGACGTGCAAGGCCCCGATCCCGCCAACCCGTCCCGGCTGGTCCGGGGCCGCTGGGTCGGCCTGGATGTTCCCGACTTCCCGGTCACGAAACCTCCGACCGCCGTCGCCAAGCCCGACGGCCTTGGCCTCGATTTTCACGACGGTGCCTCGCCGTTCATCATGAAAGGCCGACGGCAAGGCCTGGCTCTTCGTGCCTTCCGGCCTGGTCGACGGCCCGCTGCCCGCACACTACGAACCGTACGAATCTCCGGTCTCCAACCTTGTCTACCCGGCGCGGTCCAGCAACCCGGCCGCCAAGGTCTATGACGTGCCTGGCAATCCCTACGCGCCTGTGGGCTCGGCTGAGTATCCCTGTGTCCTCTCAACCTACCGCCTGACCGAGCACCATCTCAGCGGCTCGATGAGCCGCTGGCTTCCCTGGCTCTCCGCACTTCAGCCCGAGCTCTTCGTCGAGCTCAGCCCCGAGCACGCCGGTGAGATCGGCGTGATGAACCTGGAGACGCGTGCAGATCGTTACCCCGCGCGCCGCCATCCACGCCAAGGCCCTTGTGACCCGGCGCATCCGCCCGTTCCTGATCGACGGCAAGATCATCCACCACGTCGGCATGCCCTGGCACTGGGGATACAAGGGCATCAGTAAAGGCGACGTCGTCAACGACCTCTCCGCCCTCGTCGGCGATCCCAACGTCACCATCCACGAGGCCAAGGTGTTCGTTTGCCGGGTGGAAAAGCGTAACGCTTCGTCAGCGAACGGCTGAATGCCCTGGACTCTCGGCCAGTGCAGCTCGAGTATCATTTCAGTGTGATGCGCTCCAATGCGCGACGCTCGGTGGGCAGGGGCGATGCGATGGGACGACGTTCTGATAGAGCCGCAAGGTGACTTCCTTGTCCGCGAAGGGGCTGAGGTCGACCACGATGGCCTGCCACTCGGGTTTCTCCTCTCCGAGAATCATCCGTCTCTTCACCTCGGTGTTGTCAGCGAAAATGCTGAGTTCCCAGCCGCGGCCGGCATCGGCGCTGACCTCTACGGCCAGATGAGGCGATCCCGCCGCCAATGTCACTTTCCGCGTGAGCACAACCCCGCGCATCAACTCGCGGGGCCAGGTCGTGAGAACGTCGCCATCGAGCCAGGTACCGCCGGGATAGCCGCCGCGGCCGCCGATCGTCGCACCGAAGCCGGCACGATCGAGCGTCCACTCGGGGGCCCAGTAGCGCATGAGGTCGGCGAGAGTGAAGCGCTCCAGCGGCAGGGGGTGCAGTGGCACCGGCTCGACGATCAGCGTATCGCCTTCCAGTCGGGCACCGTTACTTAACAGGATGCGTTCACCGATGGCGGCCGTGCGCTGGCCCAGGGCCGAAATGCTCTCGTCCACAGGCGGCAGGGACACATCACCCAGCGTGTCGCCGACGATTCGATCGTGCAGCGGATCGAGCAACTGCCGGGGGATGGCACGCAGGCCGCGCATGGCGCCAACCACCGCGGCGGCATTCGCGGCGTTGCAGTCGGCATCGGCGTAGTCGGTCGCGCGGCAGGCGAGGTTCACCGTCTTGAGGAAGTCGCCCTCGCCGAACCAGACGCAGAGCGCAACGATGCCGCCATTGGCGACGGCGTTGTTCGTGCCCGGATACTCGGCAGTCCAGGCGCTCGACAACTCTCTGTTCGATCTCCTCGAAGCTTTTGCCGGCATCACCCAGCACGACGATCTGATCGAGGCACCGCCGATAGGGCGAATCGTGATGGATCAACGTGGCCGCCCGGCGGACGATGGTGCGGGGGTCGTTCTCGACGAACGCCAGGCTCACCATGCCCGCGATGAACGTCGCGCCGTCGACTGCCTCGGCATGGCCGTTGATGTGGCCATACTCACGCGCCAGCTTGGCCGCGAGATCGGGCCGCCCGGGAGCGAGCAGCCCGTAAATCTCGGCGCTGAATTGCGGTCCAATGGTCCACCAGGAATGGTTATACCGGGGATGCCCGGAGTCGGGAGGAGCGATGCCGCGTTCAATGTTCAGCCGAGCCTCTCGGCTCGATCCCCAGGCGCCGCAGCGGTCGGCCAACCATTGCTTGCCAAGCTGCTGAATCGTCAAGCCCGGCCCATGCTTCTCGAAGGCACGCAGCGCGCTCATTTCGTAATACCAGTCGTCGTCGACGATCGAGTTCGTGTACGGCTTCGGGTAGTCCGTCAGCCACTTGACCGATCGGGTCTGATGTTCGAATGGAAAACCGAGATAGACCGCCGCCATCTGTGCCACCCAGGCCGCGTGGGCGCGGTCGGCATAGTCGGCACGCGAGAGCCGGAGTGCATCGGCGCCGCGGACGATCGAGCCGCTCAGCAAGCAGACAGCGAGCACCTGTGGCAGGCCCAGCCGCACACCGCGAATCGCGCTCAAATACCGCCTCATGGCAAGACTCTCCTGACCTCTGATGGTTCCCTCGTGTCCCGGCGCACAGCTCGAAGACAGACGATGCACCACACCGCCAGCCCCGAGTGCAGCATGGCGCCGGGCCATGACCCGATTCCCGACATTTTAAGACCGATGCGCGCGTGAACCAGCAGAGCCACGACCGCGATGTTGTACAGCAGCATGGCCGCGACCATGCCAGCGGCCGCGCGGCTCCGAGCGTCGTCACGCGCCAACCCACATGCCATGCCGATGGCGAGGAGTGCTGACCCGAGCACGCGGCCGATCACCAGGCCGGCCGAAGAGTCCAGCGGCGCACCGAGCAATATCAAAGCCAGCGCCGAGGGTGCGATCAGCAGCGCCACGCCCGTCCCGGCCTCGAGCGCCGCGGTAATCGTGAGCAAGGTTCTCATCAGCACGACTTCCCCAGGAGTCACGAGGACCAACAAAACCATGGTCCCCAGGTTACTGCCATCTGCATTCTCTCGCCAGCAGGCGACCATGGAACGCAGTGGCGCGAACTGCGGTGCGATCGAGATCAAATCCGGCCGGGGCCTTATTTCGAGCCGCGACGCGTCCGGCGTCCGCCGGTCGGACGACTCGTCATCAGACCGTCCAGCACGGCGTGCAGATGCGACTCGATTGCGGTGAGTGGGCCCTCGTCGTCCAGGAGCCTGGCCCCGGTCAGCGCCCCTTCCAGGGAGCAGACGAGCAAGATGGCAAGACTATCCGTGTCGACGCTCTCCACAATCTCACCCGCGGCCTTCCCTTCCCGGACAAGCGCGCCGATCCGGTCGAGCCAGGCCCGAAGCGCAGACCTGGCGCGCTCGCGGAGCACGGGATTGCCGTCGTCGCAATCCATGGCCGTATTCCAGATCGGACACCCGCCGGCGATCGGCGAGCGGAGCCGGGCGAAATTCGAGACGAATTGCTTCAGGCTCTGCACCGCTCCGTGCTTCCGGTCAATCCCCTCGAAGCGGAGCCGGGTCGCGATCTCGGACGCGTAGTCGAACGCCTCGACGGCAAGCATCTCCTTCCCGGCAAAATGCCGGTAGATCCCTCCCTTTTGCAACCCGGTGACCTCCATCAACTCGGAAAACGTCGTGCCCGCGAACCCCCGCTGGTTAAACACCGGCGCTGCCTGGGCGATCACACGCTGCCTCGTTTTCTCTCCCTTTTCCACGCCCCACTCCCTCGCCCGAAATTTGAACGCACCCGTTGAAACCGATCGGTCTCAACACTAGTATAACCAGTGAACAGGAAAAGACCGATCGGTCTTTTTTAGGAAGCGGCGTTAGAACGCGGTCTCAAGGGAGGGTCGGACGATGAGCCAGGTCGGGTTGAAGTTGTTGTCGATCATCACACCGATTGTCGTCGTGGCTACGAGCCACTTCTTTGCCAGACAGGAGGGCGGCATGCCCGGGGCATCGGAATTGGATGATAAGTCGCGGCACGGCACGAATCTTGAAGAAGCCCACGTCGCCGTGTCCAGGCGCGGATTGCTTCGAGGTGGTCGTCGATCGATTGGAGGCGGCGATTGGCGGTCCCAAGATCGAGCCCTTTATGAGCACCGCGAACGGAGCAGCGGACTGGGCAGACTTCGAAAAAAGGATCGAGTCAAGACTGGGCCCGAGCGGATTCATGAAGTTCTTCGAAGTGGATCATGGGCCCTGGATGGCGATCGACGGGGTGAAGGTCAAGTCGAAGCAATACGTGATTGGCAATCCGCTGATCGCTCGCAGGGTCGTACCTCACGACCCCGCCGCGGGGTTTTATGTTCCGGTCCGCGTTGGTGTGTACGAGGACAAGCAAGGGAAGGTCTGGTTGCAGTATGACCGTCCGTCGGCATCGCTGGGGCTGTCTCGCGATCCCCGAATCGACGAGGTGGGCCGTCTTCTTGATCACAAGCTGGCCCGGTTGGCCGAGATGGCAACGTCCGGGAAATGACCGCGATCCGCCGCAGAAACACTCTCAGCAGGGAAGGACGAATTGCCATGACCCGTTCATTGCGTCGAGTCGCCGGAGCACTCACGGCCGGTATCCTTGCCTGGTCGGTCCTCCGGCATGGGCAGGCGTCCGATCGTGAGAATCATTGGGCCGAGCCTCCCGGAAGCCAGGCGAAAGCGCCCATCGCTCGTCCACCACGAGGATCGACGCAATCGCGCTACGAGGCGATCCATGTGGTGATCTCTTCCGCGAAATCCTACGACCGGCTGCGGGCGGACTTCGAGTCGCTCGTTCCTCGCGCCGGATTCGATATTTTCGGCGACCTCTCGGCCGAGGCGATGGAGCGGCAGCTCAAGGCTTTGCCCGACAAAGAGGGCGTGATGATTCTGGCACAGTCCGAGGTGGGACGACGTCAGACCTTGCTTGTCGGACATCGTGTCCGTGCGAAGCACTATCTCGTCGGCAACCCGCTCATCGCCTCGCGGCTGATCGGCGGCCACACCGGCGCGGCGCTCTACGTGCCGCTTCGCGTGTTGATCTACGAGGCCGACCAGGGTCGTACTGTGATCGCCTATGACCAGCCCTCGTCGCTTCTGGGTCAATTCGGTGATGAGCAAGTGCAGCAAGTCGCTCGTATGCTCGACCGAAAACTCGGCGAGATCACCACCAAAGCCGTGGAGCGCTAAGGTCGGGGATCGGCCGCGGGCCCGGAGGCGGTAACCCGGAAATCGAGGTTCGCCGGGTAGGGGTGACCCATGGGCTGGTACGACCGTTGCCCTCCCGGTTTTCATGCACCAGTGTCCATTCAACAGTCTGCGCGCTTCGATGCGCCACACGCGTAGGGGCCACTAACCTTGCTCGAGTGCCAAACACTGGGTGCCTTCGTGAGTTTCGTCCGCGACCGGCTTCAACTCTCGATTGTCACTCCGGCAGGTTACTGCTCTGGTGATGAATTTGCTGAGTCAGTCGTGCCTCATTCTACCGGGCGCTCCGACACAGTGCGGAGCGATCGGGTGAAGAACGAGACGACCGTCCAGCCGCTCAACATTCCCAGGAGGTAGGCTGCGATGGCCAGTAATGCGACCGGCCCAGTGGTTGTCCATTTCCAGAAGGTCACCGTGATGGCCTCGGTATTTTGAACCGCGAACAGGCCGACCGTTCCGAGGAAGGCTAGCAAGATGATGGCCTGGATGAACCGCATGATCGCCTCCGATCCCGTAGGATCGTTATCAAATGAGACTCCCATCGACGATCAGAACTGATTGACTCTGAAGGTCGCGCCAGAAACGGCAGCATGACTGGACAGCCGATCCCGACGCCACACGATGGCATCGTGTCGAGCATGAGCGACTGTGCGTTCATCTGGAATCGACACCAGCACCGAGTGCTGTTTCGCCGGTCGACGTCTCAAGCCTTCACGAGTTCCTTGCCGCAGCACTCGAAGTGAACATGCTCGTCTTCCTTGCAGTGGCAATCCGCCGTGATTTCCAGTTGCATCCCACAGGATTCGCAACGAAACCGCTCACCCTTCTTGGGCGGCGCTATCCCGACGGTGGCACTGGCTTCCGACATCTTTCTGGCGACGGAATCGACCTTCATGATTGGCTCCTGATAGGGGACGGGAGATGATAAAAGAATTATGCAACCGGTATGCCGAATTGCGGTCCGGTCGAGCACGACCGCAGTCTCAAGCAACGCCGCGCGATCGCGTTGCTCGCCGTTTGCAAGACGCGGCCAGCGGTTGCTCCCCGAGCGGACGTCTGCGACGATGATCGGACGTGAGCCCAACCAAATTCGGGGAATAGCCATGAACCGACGCCGATTTCTAGCCGGAACGTCACTTCTTGCTACGACGACAACGGCTGCCGCGGCGCAGGGTGATCGCGACAGCGAAGCTGCCGTCCGGCGGCTGATCGAGCGCTACGTCGATGCTCGCGAGGCCAGCGACCCGAAGGCCATCGAAGCCCTGTTCACGGCCGATGCCGACCAGCTCGTCTCGGAGGGAACCTGGCGCAGGGGCCGTCAGCAACTCGTGGCGGGCATGCTGGAATCGTCGCGGAGGAACCCGGCGAAGCGAACCATCACCGTCGAATCGGTCCGTCTGCTTGCGGCCGACGTGGCCCTGGCCGATGGCCGCTATATACAGAAAGGCCGAGCGGGTGGCAAGGACCGCGACATGTGGACGTCGATCACACTGAAGCGCGGGGCGGACGGCTGGCGGATTGCCGCGATCCGGAACATGCTGCCGGCGACACCTGGATAGGAATTGATCCGCCGCGACGGCGAGGCCGCCGGAACGACTCAGTAAAGCTCGTAGACATGTTCCCCGCCGTGCGCGGGATTGCCGATCAGCGTGCGATTTCGGAGGTCGACGACGTAGTCGAGGTGCTCCAGCGGCAATTGACCGATCAGAACCGGGACATCATCGGGAACTTCCAGAACGTCCATCGTGCAGCTCCGCCCACCGATGGTGAGCCGGACCGCCTCGTAGAGCGGAGCCTCGGAGATCCCTCGACTGCTGCGAACCTGCTTGGAGGTGAATTGCTCGAGTCCAAGACGTTGGATCAGCGACTTCGGCATCGAAAGCAAGGTCGCACCCGTGTCCACGAGTGCGTCGGTCACGGTCAGCGAACGGGCCTGATCGGGAGTCATGAGGCCTCGTCGGACGTCCCAGACATCCTTGAGGTTTTCGATCCTGGCTTCAGTGACTACACGGCCCACGGGTTCCGGCTCCATCGTTCTTCCTCGACGGCTTGACTGGGAGTGCTCTACCTGATTATAGCCCGGTCGTAGCCATCAAACAATTCAGCATGATTCCCAGGGACGGAGATCGAGAGGAACTCCGTCGAATTCATCGCGAGTTCTCAAGCCTCACTGGCTGGCGATTGCTCAGCAGGCTTGATCCACCTTTCGAGGTAGATCGTCCGTTCAATGGGATTATCCCAGTAGCGGGTGGTCTCTGCGAAGCCGAGTGACCGATAGAGGCGAATCGCCTCGGCCATCTCGGGCAACGTGTCAAGGACCATGCGGCGATATCCCAGCCGCGCTGCCCTCAGCAACAGCTCTTCGATCAGCCGCTTGCCAAGCCGTTGACTCCGGTATTCCGGCACGACGTAAAGCCGCTTCATCTCGCAGGTCGCCTGATCCAGACCGCGAAGCGCTACACAGCCTGCCGGGAACTCATCGTCCATCGCCAGCAAAAGGCAGCCGCCCGGTGGCCCGTACCTTTCCGGCAGTCCGTCGAGTTCCGCCTCGAAGCCTTGGAAGCAGAGGCTTTCGGCGATCGACCCGGCAAACTCCGTGGCGTAGCGGCGGAACAGCGTGCGGATGTACTCGACCTCTTTCGGTCCATCGGCGTCGCAAAGTTGAATACCAGCAGAAGGCATGATGCTTGATCTCGATACCGTCGGATTGAGAATCGCAGGTTCATCAGAACGAACTCATTGAGGCGACGAACCCTTTTTCATCATGTCCGCTTTGCCTTCACTGAGAAGACTCTTATTGATAGCACTTCAAGTCTGCACACACAAGTCGCCAGTCTTCCCACCGGCTTCCTCGAACTCGGCCTCGATCAAAGCGAAAAGGCCACCCACGCTCCTCAGAGGCAGGAACGTGGGTGGCCAGTTCATCGCTTCCCATGGTCAGACCGTGGAACGAACGGCTCATTGACCCGTTCCGGTCTGTGCTTGCAGACGTCGGGCCGATCCTTCCGCATATCCTTCTTTCAAAAGTTGCTGGTGCTTTTCCTTCAAGCTCTTGGCCAGATCGACCAGGGTGAGCTGGGGCTCAGCTTCACGCTTCCAGAGCTTGAAATATTCGCCCAGCTTGATCAGTGCCTGCAGCCGGGATTCGAGCTCGATCTCAAGCGCTCCGTCCTTCCGGATGCGCAATCGCTTGATGACATGACCCAGGCCGAGTTGCCTGATCGTCTTCAGGTCAATTGCGAAATTCGCGCTCTGGGCGAGGTTCATGAACGCCAGCAGGTCGAAGGTTGCGATGTCGGCCACACGCGCCAGAACTTCGTTGGCCGTGATTGCGGCTTCCGTCACGCGAGCATCGATCGCGGTGCGGATCGAATCTTTTCGAAGCAATCGAGCCCCTTCCGGGTGGGGCGCCTTGTAACCCGCTCGACGGGCGGCGTCGACGGCCGAGCCGGAAGAATTCCCGAGGTAGTACTCCACGAACAGGCGTTGCCGGTAGTTTAACGGACGCATGATGAAACACCTTGATGTGAAATGAGAATCAGGCGGGATGTTGATTCAGGCTTGCGCTGTAACCAGGCGGGTGTGTCCGGGCGACGATGCTTCTCGGTCAGGACTCTGGCCGGTACGAAGAAAAACCCGCCGCGCGGTGCTTGGATCACGATCGATGGTACGTCGGATCAGACAATCGGAGACGTCCGGGTCACACGTAACCCGGACCTGTGGAATCCCGCGACAAACCGCTCCCAAACTGAGTAACCCGACCCAAGCGTTGCCATCTATGATCTACATACGATATTCTCGGCAGCCTCATTCAAAATAACCAATGGGAGCATCATTCCTCGCCTGCGCTCGGTGGCGCAAGTTGCCTGCATGAAATCTCTTGTGCCACGACGGAGGAGATTTCCAAGCTCTGCCTGAAGCGCAACGCTTCAAGCAAGGAAGGGCATGCCAATGAGCGATATTTCGCGAGCGTCAAGACACGGCAGGCCCCTTTCCCGCCCGTCGCCCATCTCAACCCGACGAGTCGCGCCGCGGCGGCCACACTTCTCGGTCTCCCACCGGTTGCTTCACTCGGGAACTGGGCGGCTCTTTCGCCACCCGTTCCAGTTTCCGTCACTTTGCCGCGAGGGGCTGTGGTTGCCAATCAAGATTCACTCCCTTCGCCTCCATCACTCTCAAAGTCCTGCGACCATCTCACGCCGGAGGATGACACTCGGAGGACATCCACGCGACGCAGTTCTTCCCAGTCCAACCGGGAATCGTCGTACTCGATAATCACGTATTCCCGGCCGCAAGACGTCCAACCCCTGCAAGGAGCCGCATTGGGGGGGTGGTCCCAAGGAATCTGTGACCTGCGACGCAATTCGGCGATAGCCTCATCGAAGCTGGCGTACTTTCCTTGTGGTTCCGCGTGGATCTCGTCTTCAATGACGAACATGAGTAGCCCCCCGTTGCGGCCGCTTCATACGTCTCCACCCCACCTCGCTTTGGTTCAGTGCATCCTGTCCGTACCACTATCGGTACGGACGTTCCAGGAGCAGCCTGCGTCTCGACCTTGTCCTCGTCGCAGACATCAGCGGCTAGCCGTGTCGACGATATGTCGCGTATTTGTACAGCTCGGGGTGTTCGGACTTGAGCCACTTGAAGTAAGCCGTGGCGGCCTGGAACCGCTGAGCCTTCTTCTCGGCCAAGGTGATTGCGTCGATCGGCGTCTTGAACTCGAAGCCACCAAGGCAGTAGGTGCCCTCGGCGTAGTGATAGTTCTCGAAATCCTCCAGATTCTTGCCGCTCAGCGCCTTCAAGCCGATGTTGCCAACGTAACGAGACATGTACGCGTCGTCCGACACGGCGGCAAATAGCGTGAGGAGGATGTCGGCCTTGCCGAGCTGGGCCAGCGACTTTGCCAGAGTCTGGCGCAAGAAGACGTTGTCACTCCCTTCGGCTCCATTGTATGCCGCACGGAGGGCATGATCCGTGCGCTGGACCTTGAGATCACCCAGCAGAAACGCGCAGTGGTAGCGGATTCGGGGGTCTTGATCGCGCAGGCCGTACCCGATGACCGTGTCGATCGCACGCTCGTCCTTCGCGAATGTGTCGGTGAGCAGCTCGAAGCAGGAGCGACGGACGCGAGCTTCGCGTTGGCTCCGCGCCGCCTCGGTCAGCTTCAGGACGGCCTTCTCGCCCAGGGAGGTCAGCTCCTTGCGAGCGGTGCGCTCGGTTTGCCAGTCCCCGCCCGCGGCAGCGCGCACCAGCGTTTCGAAAGCCATTTGCACAGGATCGACCGCGGCCACGAGGGGCTTGTCGTCGGCAGCCGCCGCGGCAACCGCCAGGCTTCCAAGCAGGGCCGCCAAGGTGAATATCGACTTCATGCCGGTGCCTCACGCGAATGAAACGGGTGGGATCCGTATGCGATGAGGATACCCGTAACCACGATTCTCGTCCATCTGGTCTGAAGGCGCTGGCAACGTCGGTTTTCCATCACCCGTTGCGCGTTTCCGCTCCGCCAGGCGAAAACCCGTATGTCAATCTTCAACAATGACTCAAGCGTTCCACGCATCTGGGGTCAGATTCTCGTCGGCACTGCTCGGCAATCGCTTCGCGTAGATGACCTTGCCGTCACCGTCGGCGTAGAAATCCGGCACCACGCCGCATTCGGCATATCCGTGCCTGGCGTAGAAGCGCCGGGTGCGGTCGAACATGGATCGGGAGCTCGTCTCGATCACCAGGACCCGGCCCTCGGACGCCAGAACCTGCAACTCGACGTACCGAAGCAACTCTCCGCCGACTCCATGACACTGGCACGCCGGAGCGACACCGATCCACCAGAGGTCCCACACTCCGTTGGCGTGTGAGGTCGGGGCGAAGTATACCCACGCCGCGGGAGGTCCAGCATGGCGATCGGACCACACATCGACCCGATGGCCTTCCCCCAATCGCCCGGCATGGAAGTCGTCCAGGACACCTCCCAGAAGGGCCTCGGCCTCTTGGGGTACGAAGAGTCCCGTGGACGCCGCCAAGGCGACCAGGGCGGCCGTGTCGTCCGGGGTGGCAGAGCGAAACATGGACAGACCCCCATCAGGTTTTGAAGAGCTTTCTAATTCAATGACCCGATACACGGCTCGAAGGTTCGCCGGTCAGTTCCGGCTCCTTCACGATCTGTAGGAGGAAGCTCCGTCTCCCGATCCTCGTGCTAGCCTTGTGTCGAGCCTCTGCAAAAAAAGTACCTCTCGATTCTGGATTCCTCGTTGCGCATTTCTGCCGGGCCACGGCCCGAGTGGTAAGATTCCTCAAGAAAAGCGCCGTTGCGGTCGCGGCCTCATGAAATAGCTTGCTCATCGATCAAGATGTTCGGCATCGTCCCAAAGCTCTCGTTTCTTGCGTTGACGAAGTGAGAGACCGGCGCGACATACTAGCCCGAAGCGTCAGCGAGGGGTATCCCTTTCCCCGCATGGATTAGTGTAGACCCTCGCTCACGCTTCGGGTTAATATAAACGGCCCGCCAAGTGTAAAGCGAGACAAGTCCACGCTGACCACACTTTGGGACGATGCCAGGTGTTCTTGTCCCCTCTCGCATGTCCTTGCGCGCCTGGTTCCGAGTGCGCTAGCAGCGCAGGTGGTGTAGCCACCGCTGATGTCGGGGCCCTCGCCTTGTGATCGAGCCAACTGCCCCACGCTTTCACGGTACGGACGGTTCCATCTCGGTCTCTTCCAGCAGTCGATGCGCGAGGGCGCCGAGGAATTCGAGGGCACCGCGTTTAATTGGCGGCGGTTCAAAGCCATGAACAATGACGTTCCGCAGGTTTGAGATAGCGTCCAGGTCACGGAATTCGCTGTGGTCGATCTCGCCTGCCGAAATGAGCGCGTTGAGCATGCTCCGAGGCGGTGTGCCATACCCCGCCTTCTGCCCCATCGACCGCAAGCGGTGGCGCATCGCGGACTCGAAGGCAGACCATGCAGTGACGGCCCCCTGAGGCTCGAATCCACTGTCGTATATTTTTTGCGCATCGCCCAGCATTTTCTCGATCTGCGCTCTCGTCAGATCGGTGGCGTCACGCGGCGCCGACCTCGCCGGTGGTACAGGCGCTTGCAGAAGTGTGATGTCAAAACGCCATCCCGGGTACCCGCCGACGGCATCGGCAAGGTCGGCAAGGGTCGTGTCCCGCTCGATCTCTGCCGTTGAAGGCTTTGCCGACACCAGCACGTTGCCGTCGGGCCGCTCCGCAAGCAGCTCGATCTTGAAATCCTGGGCGAACGGCGGCAGGTTCGCCGGGCTCGGGTTCACGGTCACGGTGTACCCCTGCCCACGATAGCGCTCAGCAAGACGTTCGAGCAATGGATCGTTGTCCATGATGTCACGCCGGGAGAGGATAAGGAGAAACCGTATCTTCGACGCGGATGTAGACGAATTGGTCGCCATTCTGGAGCGCGTCTTGAAGCGCGGTCACAATGAGCCTCGATGCGTTGGCGATGATGACGGGATCGCCAATCTCAACGTGGGTGAGGTGCGCCTGCCGAATCTGGCGGTCGTCCTCGTAGACATCCTTCTGCATCTCGTCGAATATTGGTTTCGACATGTTATCAACGTCAACAGACGGCTCCGGGCCATCATGGAAATTGATGATCGTTGCCTGCAGATTTGTAGTCAGCTTCCGATTCGACCAACTGGCCTGAACGGCGGCCAGCACCGTCGCCTTCCAAGCGTTCAGAATCGCCCTACCGCGCTGGTGCCGCTGTTGGTTGGAGACCGGGGGCCCGGGAACGACGAATTCCAGATGCAGTGCCATCCCTCGGTAGCCTCAAAAAGCCCTACAAACCTCAAATCCTCAGCTTACCAGAGCGGGGTATCAGCCGCCAATCGCCTGGGCTGTTGAACGAGCTGGAGCAGAACCATTCGTCGATGGCCCACTGCCCTCTTCAGCCGATCCGAATGCGTAGTTTCCTCTGTGTCCCAGGTTTGCCAACCAGTGGCCGGTCCACGCACAAGTGGCATCACGACGATCTATGGTTTTCCGCGTCCTCGTCTCGGTTTCGTTGACCTCGACTTGGTGTTCTTCTCGATGCGCAGGCTCCATGCAAGTTGGAGGCCTTTGATCATCTGCTGCGGGCTCGCCTCTGCCAACCGGATGTGCGTGCATCCCATCCTCCCCCAGCCGCCAGGTATCGGAAGAAAGACGTCCGGCGCTTCGGCGATCAGTGCTCGCTGCAATTCGGGTGACAGCATCAGGTTGCCAAACCCGATGTGCTGCATCGCGAGCGTCGCGAAGATGCGGCCGCCGACACGGAAGTCGGGTGCCCCCATGTGCGAAGCTTCCGCCGCTCCGTCAAAGCTCAGCGCCAGCTCACGAAAGTCTTCCGCGTCCATCAGGTGACCCTTGAGCTTCCCTTGATACTGCCAAGGTCAGAACATCGATGTCCGAATCACGAATCCCCAACTCGCGGCTGCCGCTGCTGACGTTGGAGTCAGACACCGCGAAGCCCATTGCCTGGCGAGCCTGGTGCGATGCCGTCTCAATCGCCGGCCCGCCGGGTCACGAGATCGCCTCCCCCTTGCGCGAAGGTGATCGTGCCACACGGTGATGCGATCTGCCAGCTTTCGAAGCCCGAAGAGAGCGGAATGATTTCCAGTCGGTCGCCTGTCTCGAAAACAATGATGATGTCTCGCGTCTCCTCGCGTATCTCAGCCGATCGGACGACCGCTCCGCCAAGAATGGTGTCGCACGCGTCGGCTGCATTGATCGGCCGTAAACGCCCGTACCACTGTCCATGGTCCTCACTGCCCAGGACGATGCGTCCACTCCGGATCAGCCGCCACGGTGAATCGGCCCGAATTTCCGTTTCGTCTCCGAATCGGAAGCACCAGGACGGACCCTCCAACAGGATGACCGCGGCGAGTGATTGACCGACCAACCAGCCAAGATCGCAGGTCATGATTTCTTTCCTGTGCCCGCTGAAGACATGTCCCGAGCAATCGCTATCACGACAATCGGCCACTCCGGATCTCCGGTTGCAATTCGCCTCACTGTCCCGCGCCCGACCGTTCGCGCCGACTCTGGATCTTCCGCTGCGCTATTCTGCAGGGCCAAGGCCCGAGTCGAACGTCTCAATGATCGGTCAGGACTAGCGGGATCGGACGGATAGAGAGTCGACCGACGCCGCTTCGATCGCCACGATGGCGGCCGAGGCGGCGATGCGGACGTCTTTCGCGGGGTCTCGTTCGAGGGTGCGGAGCTTGGGTAGGACCGCGGCGGCATCCTTGCCGAAGTTTCCCAGTGCCTGGATGGCTCCCCGGCGAACCCATTCGTCCCCGGAATCCAGCGCCCGGACCAGAATCGCGATCGCGTCGGACGCCGATGGCGACTTCGGTGCGATCCGGCCGATGGCATCGGATATGCTCATCTGCCCGATCACATGACTCTTGGACCTCAGCACCCTGTCATAGGCCGCGATCAATTGAGGTACAGCGGCGACCGCCCGCGGCCCCAGGTCCCCAAGCCCCAACGCGGCGCAACTGACCCTCTCCGGGACATCCGAAGATAGCATCACGGCCAGGCTGGCGATGACCTCTTCACTTGCTCCGATCTGCCCGAGCGCTCGCGCCGCGGTACAGGCCGGATCCCCGGTCCGGTCGACAGGTCGCGTCGTCTTGCTTTCTTCCAGGTCGAAGGATTGCTTCAAGATCGCCAGCAGGGCCGGAACGGCACTCTTCGCCTCCGGTCCGAGCCGTTGCAGCAGCCAGGCTGCGTGGAACCGGTCCTCCCGGTCGCGACTGCCAAGGGCTTCGATCAAGGTGGGGACAGCAGGGGTAGTAAGCCGGACAGCGCCCAGCGCTTCGAAGGTCGCCTGGCGAACCGATTTCGAATCATCTTTCAAGGCTGCGACCACTTCGGGCGGCAGGGCCACTTTGCCACCTTTGGCCAACTCCCCGAAACCCAGGACGGCCGAAACGCGGACCGCGGGCTCCGGATCAGATATAGCCCTGGTCAACGCGCCCGTTGCGACCTCCAGCCGTCGCTTGGTCCAATCCTGCTCGGCGGGCGTCCGGTCGGGCCTGCGCACAATCTCGGAGGCCAACCCACTCAGAGAGGCTACGGCCGCGACACGCACCTCGACATCCTTATCTTCCGACGCGGGGGCCAGAACGGCCATCGCCTTTTCGATGTCGCGGTCTGCGGTAACAGACCGGAGATCATACGCAGCCTTCCGCCGCTCGGGGACGCCCCCGACCAGTACCACCCGGACGGGATCGCTCCGCGTCCAATTGTCCCAGATTCGTAACCCGCCCCAGGTCGTGAAAAGGCATACCATCAGTCCCAGCAACAAGGCCAGCCGCTGTGATGAGCGAAGCATGAAAAATTTCATCCGATTTCTCGTCTCGACTCCCCGCGCGACATGATCTATTGCGAAGTCAGTCCTACGGTCCTCCCCGATGAATCAGCCGTTTCGCTCGACTTCTAGCAGGTCCAAGTATCGTCCCGCGCCGGCCTGTGCGCGCGAACTCTAGCTCACCCGTTGAACTTTTCGACTGGGGTAAGGCCCGACTGGAAAGTTCGAAGTAGAATTCAGGCTTATCAGCTCGATGTGGGCTGAGTACCAATCGGAAAAATCGTTCGCACGGTAATGGACTCGGGTCATCCAGAAAAAAGTCCTGTCACCCCGTTGCATTCGGCACATGGAACAGACGTACCCATGCCCGGAACGGACCGGGGTCCACCAGGCAAGCAATCCACAAACGGCAACTGTGAGTGTGAGCACCACCCACCGGAGCGTTGTCATCCGGGTCAGGCGCTGGCGCCCTCCTGCACCTGTTGCTGGATCACTCGCTACGCCGTCTTTGATCGACTACGGTCCCACCACATGCGTACGAAGCAACGACCACTCCAGATCTGATACTCGAATACGCTGGGCTGAAGCATCCACACCCCTTGTGTGAACTCAAGGCTCTTCACGCCGGTCAGGTTTCCCGAGGGAAAGTCGAAGACCACGGTGTCCATGTCATTGATATACTTGGATCCTTCCTCACTGACCCACTTTTCCACCCACGTCCACCCCTTGCCTCGGCCCGCATCGCGAATGGCCTGGATCATATCGTCCAGTTTCACGAGTCGGCACTCGCAAGTCGCGAGCAGCGCCATCACCCTCTGGTCGAGGCTGGCGCGACACTCCTTCTCGGGTCCGTATGGCATGTTCCCCCCTATAAGTCACGAACCGCTGAAATCAAGGAAGGCCGAGTGTTACGTTTCAACACCAGCTACCCGCAACAGTGTCTCTCTCGAAGTAACGGCTGACGTTAAATCCACGTTCGATGTCGTTGTACCAGATCACGTGCCCTCCTATCAGTCCCACGACCCAGAAGCCACCTCCTTCATCGCCCCAAGGGTGTAGCTGCCACTTGGCTAGCGGGACTTGAACCAGGTCCCACAACCGCTTCTCCAGGGGGCTCATTTCTGTCTCGGCGATGCGGGTCAATTCGGACACTTCATCGAATAAGATCGGAGACCACATCGGGGCGATCCTGTTCCCGAGGAAACCAGTGCCTTTGTCAGCCGAGCAATCTGGACACTCGACTCATAAATCACCAGATACATTCCATACCCGACTGCGCGTTATGTCACCATGCTACGGCTTCAAACTGTCCACACCTCCGCCGTTATCTTCACTGTGCTCCTCGGTATCCGCAAGCATAACATGTATGGAAACAGGTGGGTCAGGCTGGATATCCCGACCTACGTTATTCCGCTGATCGCGTCCTCCTTCGTGCGGGGAGAATTGTGCCCGAAGGGTGGATGTTGGGGACGAGGAGGAGGGCCGAGCCTGGAACACGGCGGAGCGAGCCGATGGCTCGAATTCTGAAATCCATGTTGACGAGAAGTCATGATCTGAATAGTTTCCCGGCGGGAGGTGCAGTATGCGCTGGATTGTATTGATCGTCGGGAGCCTCGTGGCGTGTGGCTGTGCCGATCAACGGGCTGATGTGCAAACCCAGGCAGAACGGCAAACCGAGCAAATGCAGGGCTGGAACAACGAGCTCATCGGCAGCTCGCGACATCCGGGCTGGTTTCAATAATCCCTCCGGGATCGCTCGTTGCACTGGCGACTTCCCGAGCCCAGCCGCGTGGGCTTTCTTCAGGAGGGTTGCCACGTCCGACCGGAGCGTCCGCCAGGGATCACGTTCCGGGGCGATTGGCCAGATCGTCCGAGCAGGAGTGCATGTCAGCGCCGCGGCGGGTGCATTCTCGCATATCATTGCCAAACATAACTATGCACAAAAATTTGTTTGTGCATGGATCAGCGTGCGGCACCCGGGGGTTGCTCAAAGGGAGTCGAAAGCCCTCGGAAATCGTGGTTTTGCGTGTCGAGCACGTACGTCTCCGGGTCAGCCATGGGACCGGCCTGCCCGAGTCGGCAACGGGGTCATTGAGGCCGCCGGCCTTCGTGGCTCAAGCTGACGCAATGCCTTTCTCATAAAGCATTTATGTCAAAATCTCGGATTCCTTGTAGCCAAAAACGGAATTGGCGTAAGTAATAGCCAATGAAAGAGTTCCGTCAAGAGATCGGGCTTGTCAAGATGCTCTTACCCCCGGAAATCGTAGCATTTCGTAGCATATTGACCCTTGCCTGGTGGGCTACCTGGCCGAGTGCTCGCGGGGGCGGCGGAGGTGATTGAGGACGTCGTGGAGGGAGCCGAGCTTGAACGGGAAGTGGGCGGGGGCGATGGAGCTTCGGGCAAGGTCGGCTCGCAGCTTGCGGCGGGTGTGGATACCGCGGATGTCGCGGACGGCGTCGACCTTGCCGAGGAAGAACGGGATGAACCGGAGCCGGGCCATTCGCCAGCCGGCCTGGGCGACGAGGAGCGCGGCGTGAGGAAGGAGGGCGGCGGCAAGCTGGCGTGTGGGGATGTTCGACCAGAAGACGAGTTCGGCGTTGCGGGCGATCCTCCGCTGGAGCGCCGGGTGGGCATGATCGTAGGTGGCGGAGATCTCGTGGAGGATCCGGCAGCGAGCCTGGAAGACGGAGCGATAGCCGGCCCAGCGGAGGCGGAAGCCGAGATCGACGTCCTCGTAATAGGAGCCCAGGAGCGGGTCGAAGCCGCCGACCTGGCGGATGGCCGAGGCGCGAAAAAAGGCGCTCGATCCACTTGCCGTGAAGACCTCTTCGAGCGGGTGTTCCGTCCACGCGGAGGCGGGCTCGCCGTGACCGCGCTTGGAGGGCCAGCCGCCGAGCGTGTAGGCGTCGCCCGCGGAGTCGACCCGGCCGGGATCAGAACGCACGAGGACCAGGGGCGCGACCGAGCCGATGGTCGGATCGGCAAACGGCGCGAGGCCGGCCTCGAGCCAGCCGTGGGTGACCTCGGTGTCGTTGTTCAGAAGCTGGATGAACTTGCCGCGCGCGGCGTTCAGGCCGGCGTTGGCCGCGGCGCAGAAGCCGCCGTTGTGGGGCCGCCGCACCAGCCGGACGTTGGGGTAATGCGCCGAGGTCCATTCGACCGTGTCGTCGGTGGAGGCGTCGTCAACCACAAGGACTTCCGTGGTCCAGGCGCGCTCGCCGGGCAGATGGCGGAAGACGCTGCCGAGGCAGGTTACCAGAAGGGCGCGGCCGTTGTAGGTCGGGATCACGATCGAGCAGAGCGGGGCAGTGTCAGCGCAATGGCTCCTGGTCGCGGGTCCGGTCAATTGCCGTTCTTCCTGGGTGGTCGAGACAGGTTCCACGAGATCTTCCCCCAAGCCACATGCTGGATCGTCATGAGCATGATCAGGAAATCGAGCCAGAACGACCAGCGATGCATATAGTCGAGGTCATACTGAATCCGCTTGCGCAGCGAGGTTCGTCCGCGCCAGCCGTGCACTTGAGCCCAGCCGGTCATGCCGGCGGGGACGGCGTGGCGGAGGTCATAGTCGGGCATGGCGTGGCGAAACTGGTCAACGAACATGGGCCGCTCGGGGCGCGGGCCGACGAGGCTCATGTCGCCTTTGAAGACGTTGAAAAGCTGGGGCAGCTCATCGATGTTGGTGTGCCGCAGCCAGTCGCCGATTCGCGTGCAGCGGTCGTCGTGGTTGGAGGCCCAGATCGGCCCGGTTACGCTTTCGGCGTCGGTTCTCATGCTCCGGAACTTGATGATCCGGAACCGCCGGCCGCCCTGGCCCACGCGTTCCTGCGTGTAGAAGATGGGGCGGCCCGAGGTCAGATAAATGGCCAGCGCCACGAGCGAGAACAGGGGGGAGAGCATCAGCAGGCCGAGGCCGGAAATCACGATGTCAGCCAGGCGCTTGGCCGCCCGTGCCCGGCTGACCGGAGAGAGCCACCGCGCGGCGGCCTGGGACCAGCGCCGCGATGCGTTGTGCGCGTCGTGCTCATCGCCATCGCGACGGAGCGGCAGCGAGGTGAGGTCGAGCCGTTCGGTGTCGACCGGCACCCAGTGCACCTTGACGTCGGCCTTCGTAAAATGCGAGAGACGCGTGACCGGGTGCCGTCTTGGTTTGTGAGGAACCGCAACCACGACATCGGTGGCTCGCGTGCGGTCAACCAACTCGTGCAGACGATCGAGCCCGCCGACCACGGGAACGGGATCGGCCTGTGGATGAACGGCCAGATGGCGGCCACGAAACTTGGGGCTGGACGCCTGCGGATGGCCGGCGTCCACGAAGCCGACGATCGTCATTCGCCGGCCGGGGCTCTTACGCATCTGCTGGAGCAGCTTGCGGGCATCACGACGGGCGCCGACGAGGATGATCCGCGATCGCGGGAATCCCCGGTTCCGTTCCGGATTGTCCTGTCCCCCATGTTCCAGGGCATTCTTCATGAATTGCCACCGATCCGTCGGTCTGTTGCCCGAGTGGCCGAAGCCTTCAGGCCGTTTTTGCCTCGTGGGACCATCCATGGCCGCCACGCCAGCGTGCGCGACTGATTCAAGTTTTCCATCGGCGAGGCCGACGGAATTCTCCAGCAAATTCGTTTATTCGTCAGCTTGGGCTTGACCCTCAAGGGGATCGTGACGAGGCTCTCTGCGTGAACGCTATGCAGGCTTCGCAAACTCTGAAACCGGCCGGTATGACGCCGAGGTTGACGGTCATCATTGTCAACTACCACGGCTGGCCCGACGTCGAGCGGCTCGTCTCCGCGCTCGCCGCGGAGCCAGAGTTCGGCTCGGGCGCGCTACAGGTTGTGATCGTGGACAATGCGTCGCCAGGTCCGATCCCGGAGCAAATCTGGCGCTATCCTCCTTCCCGCCTGCAACTCCTTTTCAGGCCGGATAATGGCGGTTTCGCCGTGGGCGTCAATGCCGGATGGCGATTGGCTCGAAGCGACTGGCTGCTTGTGTTGAATCCGGATGTGGAGATCGAAGCGGGTTTGATCAGCCAGGTCATCGAGCGGATCGATCGGCTCGAAAGACAGCCCACGCGGCCGCCGGGAATCGTCGGCTTCGCGCTGAAGAATCGCGACGGCTCCCCGCAGGGCTCTGTCGGCGTGTTCCCCAGCCTCTGGCGAACGATCGTCGAGCAGTTCATACCGCGCTCGCGCCGGAAATACCAGGCGGTTTGGCGAATTCGTTCCGGATCGGTCGATTGGGTGACCGGGGCGTGCATGCTCATCAACTCACGGATGATGGCAGAGCTAGGCGGAATGGACGAAGACTTCTTCCTTTATCACGAAGAAGTCGCGTTCAGCCGCTCGGCCCAAAACCAAGGCTGGCGCGTGGAGTACGATCCTGGCGTGCAGGTGACTCATCGACATCCCTTGCAGAATCGGGCCGTTTCGCCCAAGATGCGGGTCATCATCCGCCACAGCAAGTTGCTCTATTTTCGGAAGTACTTGCCAGGAGGGCAGTTTCTGGGATTGTCGTGGATCGTCAGCGGCGAAGCCGCGGCTCGTGGTTTGATGGCACGGGCGCTCGGGCGAACGGAGGAGGCCCGCGCATGGACAACCATTGGCGACATGGCCCGCCGGCTTCGCCGGGCAGTCCAGATTCGCGGACGCGAGGTCCTTCAACTGGCAGAGGCGGTCGAGACCGACGGATCTTGGCCCATGGCGATGGGGATGAAGCCGCACAAGGGACCGGATCGAATCACGGCCGAGCGGCGTGACCCGGTGCCAATGTACCCGCCCGGGAATCGCAAGGACCGGCCGGCTTGACGACGAGCCGAGTGCGAAAGGACGGAGCCGCGTGTCGCTGCAGCATCACCTGGTCCGGATCGGCATGTTGATGTCCTGCGCCGCGGTCTTGCTGATCTGGCTGGCGTCTGGAACCGAGGTCATGTTCGCGGATGGCCTGCGGTATGTATCCCAGGCCCAGGCGATCGAGCAAGGCTCGTGGACTCAGGCGTTGATCCGGGCCGCGGACCATCCGGTCTATCCCCTGGCCATCGCGGCCGTTCATCACCTGGCCGGCGGCCACGGTCCTGCGGCCTGGCAGGCCGCCGCCCAGATCACGTCCGTCATCGCCGGCGTTCTCCTTGTCATCCCCATTTACCTGTTTGCCCTCGAACTCCACGGGAAGCGCGAAGCCTGGCTCGCGTGCCTGCTGACGTTCCTGGTTCCGCTCACCGGGCACGTGCTGGCCGACGTACTCTCGGAGGGCACATTTCTGCTTTTCTGGACAACGGGTTGCTGGACGGCCCTGCGGTTTCTGAACAAGGGACGGACAGCCTGGCTGGTTGCCACGATCGCTCTTGGCGGTCTAGCCTACATGACCCGGCCCGAAGGCCTGCTGCTGCCGCTGGTGCTGGCGGGCACTTTGGGACTGACGGTCTGTCGGCCCGCGACAAGGTTCTCATGGCCCGTCTGGAGACGCGCGGCATTGCTGCTGTTTGTGGGCCCGCTGTTGCTCGCCGGCCCCTTCGTGGCACTCAAAGGGGGCATCGCCACCAAGCCCGCGGTGGCTCGACTGCTCGGGCTTTCCGGCCGGTCGCACGCCCTGGCTGTCGAGCGGGAACGGCCGCTCGATCCCGACCAGTCGACCTTGATGACCTACGTCGTCGCCGGCCGTGCGGCGGCTCGCGCCGTGCAGGGCGCCGTGTCGCTGCCGCTGCTTCTACTGGCAGTCGTGAGCCTGTTCTCGGCTGGCGAAACGATGGCTCGGGAGCGAAAGAACCTCTTCGTGACGTTGCTGCTCGGCGGCTGGTTATTTGCTCTGCTACGGCTTCATGTCACCGGCGGTTATTGCACGCCACGACATGCCATGATCCTCACGTTCCCGGTCATTGCCGCCGCGGCCCATGGCCTGGTTTTGCTAGTCGATCGATGCACAATTCGTCTTTCCGCCATCGCTGCCATCCGTCGACTTTCGCTGCTCCGCGGGTCCATGATCGTGGGCTGTTTCGCGGCTGGACTGCTGTGCTACGGCCGCGACTTGACTGCGCCGATCAATCCGGGATTTCGGGGATATCGGCAGGCGGGGGAGTGGCTTGCAACGCATTCGCCGCGCGATGCGCGGGTGCTCGATCTCAAAGGCTGGGCGAGATTTTATGGTGAGCGAGCCGGTTACTCTTTTGATGAGCTTCCACAGGCCGAGCACGACTCCGGTCTGGACTGGATCGTCGCCCATGATGCGTTGCTGATCGGCCCCTGGTATTACTGTGCAACGCTTCGAAGATTCGTGGGGGATCGGGCTCCCATCAAGTCATTCCCTGAAAAGCATCAGCCGGGCATCGCCCAGGTCCACATCTTTGAATTGTCGGGGAAGCTGGCCCGAACCGGCGCGGCATCAGCGCAACACACCCGCCTGAAATGACCCGGAGGCAGGCAGTCCGATTGCGCGGGAATTCCGAGGTGCGCTTTGAGGTTGTGGCCGACGGCCGATCCGCTATAATGCGGCCGCGACCGTCCCGGAGAGGATTCTGGGGCGGCTCGCTAGTCGAGCAGGCGGTCTCAGGGAAGGGACTGAGGATGCAAGACCAGGCTGGTATCCTACAGGCTAAGCCGCGGTTCTCCACGACGTTGCTGACCTGGATCCTGGTCTCGACGTCTCTGGTCTTCTTGACTGGTCTGGTACGCGCGCGGCACGGCAACCTGGCCTGGGACGATGCCGATTATCTCCGCAGGGGCCTGGCCGATGCGCGTTACGCCACGGCCGCAACGAAGCTTACCGTCGTTCCGCGGCTCTTTGATCGGCTCGTCCACGAACAACCGAAACCTCCGCTCCTGGTCGCCTGGATCGCGCTCGGGGCTCTTCTGGCAGGCCGGTCGCAGATCGACGTGCTGATGGTTGCCGCGAGCGTGCTCCCGTTTGGATTGCTCGCAATTGCTACTGCGGGACTGGCCCGGCGCTACCACGATGCGGCGGCGGGCCTGCTGGCAATTGCGTTTCTGCTGGCGTCTCCCCGGGCCTTCTCGTTTGGCGGCAAGGTGATGGTTGAGACATTTCTGGCGTTCTGGATCATGCTGGTCCTCATGCTGGCCAGTGAGCTGGCGGAGAATCCGCGCCGGAGGATGGGAGTCGTGCTGGGGCTGGCGACCGGACTGGCCTTGCTGACGAAATTGACGGCGTTCTTGCTCCTGGCCGGCGCACTGCCGCCGTTTCTCTGGTGGATGTTGCGGCCCGGCTCCGATGGGCCACTTCGCGTGCGATCACTAGCCTGGGCAATCGTCGCCTGCCTTGCGGTGGCAGGCCCATGGTACCTGTGCAATGCGCGTGCGGCAGTGCAGTTCGGAGCCTTTTCCGCTCGCTACAATCTCGTTGCCGAAGGACAGTCGCATATTGTTCCCGTCTGGCAACGGCTATGGCAGATCCTAACTGACTTGCCGGGCTGGCCGGTCGTCGCGACGCTGGGACTGGCGGGTTTCGCAATCTCGTTCAGACGGCCCTCCCTATTCCGGTCCACGGTCGCGACGACGACCGCTCAAGGAACGATGACGGCCTCGCGATTTCGGCTGATGACCCTCGCCAGTATTCTCGTCGCAGCCGGTGCACTGATGCTTCCGGCCTATTTCGACACGCGGTTCTTACTTCCTCTCTGGCCATCGATGGCCGTCGCGCTGGGAGGGGTTCTCGCGGAAGTTTTTCGCGGCGTGTCTTTCCGGCCGCGTGCTGCCATGGCGGCGGCCCTGGCGGGAAGTCTGGCTGCCTCAACGCTGGCGGTGGTGAGCGAACCCGCATGCTCGACGTGCTGGACCGCGCGGGGGTTGATCGATCAGATTGTGAGCCGGCACGGCGTGGCAAACCTGGCCAACGTCGGCAACATCGCCGACTGGAACGTCTGCAAGACTGGCTTGATCAACGAATTGCGCAAGAATCCGGGTGATTGTTTCGTGCTTCACGACCTGTCCGCGGAATCGGCCGAGGGCTTACGTGCGCGGCTGCCGCGATTTGATGCGGTCGTTGTCCTGAAGACATCGGCATTTCCTCCCGGATTCCTGGACGCGGCTCCGGGGCTGAATCGCGCCTACCCCTCGATCTTCGCGACGATTGAGGCCGACCCGGCGTGGCAGCGGTTGGACGACATGGTGCTGGACGGTATGCCCCCGCTTTCCATCTACGTTCGAGATCGCGGAATCGCGCGGGCTCATCCGCGGGCGTCCAAGGTTTCGCAGTTCGGCGGGCGGCCAGCTTCAACGCTGAAGCGGGCTTGGTCTCGGCCGGCGGGCTGTTCACGATTGGAGGGATCGTCGTGACGTCGTTTCAGCACGCAATCCGGATCGGCCTCTTGATGATGGTTACGGCCGGTCTTCTGGCGTGGGGACTGCGGCACACCGAGGCCAGTCTCGGCGACGGGCTGCGGTGCATTCACCAGGCAGAAGAGATTGCCAAGGGTGATTGGCGGGACGGGCTGGTCGGCTCGATCGATCATCCGCTTCACCCCCTGGGACTGGTTGCTGCACATGGCTTGGTTGGCGGCGATGGCCCGGTCTCGTGGCAGCAAGCGGGAATTGCGCTTGGCTTCGGTTGCATTGTCCTGTTGGTTATTCCCCTTTATCTGCTCACGCGTGATGTCTTTGGCGACGAGACTGCCTGGCTGGGATGCCTGATGGTCATGGCCAACCCGCTTTTCGGATCAATTCTGGCCAACGTCTTGAGCGAGAGCTCGTTCCTGCTGTTCTGGACCTGGGGGCTGTGGGCGGCCGTCCGATTTCTCCGCGCCGGACGATTTTTCTGGCTCCCGTTGACGATCGCGTTCGGGGTTCTGGCCTACCTGTCTCGCCCGGAAGGACTGCTCCTGCCGCTGGCGATGGTTCTGACTCTGGGCGTCTTGCCGCTCCACCGCGCCACGCGAATTCACTGGCCGCGGTGGGCTGCCGCCGTGGCGTTCCTGCTGGTGGGCTCGCTGGCTCTGGCGGGTCCTTACATGGCCTTGAAAGGTGGGGTTGGAACCAAGCCGGCGGTCGCACGAGTGCTGGGACTGGCGCCCGAAGCACATCCCCAGGCCCTGGAGCGCGAGCAACCCCTTGCTCCTGGGCAGACCGTGATGCAGACCTACCTGCTGGCCTCGGATCGTATGGTAAGGGCGGTGCGCGGGGTCGTGACCACGCCGCTCATTCCGCTGGTTGTGCTGGGCCTTCTCATGCTGCCGCCCGCTCCGGATCGGGCGCGAATCTGGCTGTTCTTCGGGATCGTGCTTCTGGGCTCAGCGCTAGGTCTCGTACGGCTGCATGCGACCGGCGGTTATTGCACCATACGCCACGCTTTGATTCCGGGAATGCTCTTGACCCTGACCGCGGCACATTGCCTGGTCGGGCTGATGGCCAGGATCTCGCTTCCCGGTAGGTGTCTCGGTGCAGTCGAGGGGCGGCTCCGTCCCGGCCCCGCGGTCTGGGCGATCTTGCTCGCAGTCCTCATTATCACGCCTCGCCTGCACGGCTCGGGGCAGTTGATACCCGGGCCGTTTCATCGTTATCGCGATGCGGGAGCCTGGCTAGCACTCAACGCCGAGGATCATGAGCGTGCCCTGGATCTCACCGACTGGTCGCTCTTTTTCAGCCAGCGACCGGGCTATCCGTTCGCCGACGTTCTCGATGCGCCGGCCGATTCCAGTCTGCGATGGGTCGTTGCTCGCAAACCGGACCTGGAAGGACACTGGAATTACTCGTCCGTGGTACGCCAGCTTGTAGGCCAGCGCGACCCCGTGGTGCGGATACCCGAAAACCCTGAGCCGGGTCAGCTTCAGATTCTGATTTTCGACCGGCTCGGACCAACAAGCCAGGTTGCCGCCATGAATGCGACCGGGCAGGCGGCGTCCACACTGCGTTGACGATAGCTTCGGCGTCACGATGCCCGAACTGTCACTTCAACTTGGCGAGGGCGTCGTTGCGCGTTTCCACGATGTCGAGAACACGATTGAGATTCATATTCCGAAAGATGTCATTGAGATAGGGACTGATGCCGAAAAACACGACCCTCCCCTTCTGGCGGTCGATCCTTCGCTTGATGGTCACAAGGAAGCCGATTTCCGAGCTCGCCAGGTAGTTGACCTCGCTCAGATCGATGGCGAACCGCGGGTCTTCCCGCGACTCGATCAACTTGTAGAGCCAATCGCGCTGGGTCGATTGCCAGTCGTAATCGGCTTCGCTCGTCGGCTCGAAGACGATGATCAGTACGCCGCTCGCTTCGTTCGTCGTGAAGTTGAGCATAACGCAGCCTCTTCGGAGCGAGTGGATACCGAGCGGATAGAGGGGATCTGGGACTGATTCATGAAGCCGGGAATAGTCGCTTGATTCTAACCATCTTACCGATTGACTCAAGCAAGAAAACATTCTGTTCTGATCGGATCAGTTCAAAGAAGGCTGTGTCAGCGAGAAGCTCAGAAGGTTTGATGAAGCGTGTTCGAATCGTCAATGAAGTCGAGGTGCAGCATCGTGAACTGGGCGAGAACTAACCCGGGCGGCGAAAGGGGAGCGAGACTGGTAATCACCTTGAGCCGGCCGCCGCAGCCGTCACAGAGCACCAGACGGCACCGCTCCTGATCTTCCTGGGCGAAGAGGGTGCGCAGGACCCTGTGGTCGTTCTCACCACAGAATGGGCAGCGGAGTCGGTCGCTGGGCCATCCGGCTCCGCATCGGTCGCACCGCAGGAACCGCCGCTGCTCGAGCCCGCGTGACTCGGCCAGGGCCGGGACGGCTCCGCAGACTGGACACTCGCCGTGCGACCATGTTGACTCGCCAAGCTGAGCCGCGACGCGATTCGACCACTCTCCCAGTTCGCCCAGCAAGGTCAGGCGAAGCGTCGAAAAGGTATAGTCGGGCTCGACCTCGAACTCCTGGAGCGTGGAGAGAATGCCTGGTTCACCGTGGATCAGCATGAGGCAGGCCCAGTCGACGATCCGGTCCGGCCTGTCTGCGAGGATCTTGCGAAACTGTTCGGCCGGGGGATGATCCCTGCCAGCGCAGTCGTCGAGGGCTTTGACCCGACCGAGCAGGCTCTTCGGGTCAACCGTCGGGGTGGCAACGCGCACGGCCGGCACGCCCTCGCTCCAGCCCTCGCGGATTCGTTCGATCAGGAACGCCGTCTGATCGTCGGCCGGATCGAGCGCCGGCACCGGCGATCCACGGGTCGAGAAGGCAGCTTTCAAGATCCCCGCCATCCTCGAGCGAAGTGGCTCCCAATCCGCGCTGGGCAGTCTCCAGCGATCGAGGTCGGCCAAGGCCGATCGCAAATCTACGGGGAGATCGGTTTTCTGATCTCGACTTCCGTCGTCGACTTTCCGAGATTTCCCGAGCCAGCTCAAGTTCACGGTAATTCCTGAGATTTCAAGGATGATTCTGCGCGATCATGCGTCGGCTCGGATCTTCAAGCTCACACGCGATTTCACTGGGTCTGATGATTCACCATCGACTGCGGAAGCTGCTTGGTCCCATCGATCTTGCTGGGAGCGTGAATGGGCTTATTGTGGTAATTGCCGCCATCGCCACCGGCGCCCCCGCCGCGAGGGCGGCCGTCCTCGGGGCTGGAACAACCGCAGTGCGTCACGGCGATCAGGAGACCAGAAAGAACGACCGAAGTGAGATCGCACCGTCGAGGAATCATCGGCCAACCGTGGAAAGTAAGAGAACAGACTGAGGCATTCCAACCATCGCGGCACGAAGTACGAAGCCGCCGATCAGCACGAAGACGGAAGCCGTTACCGCCGATCGCGTATCTGACCAGCGCTTGATGACCAGAGGGAAAATCAGGCCCACGGGTACGACGAATGCCGGAATCAACATGCCCGGCCAGGTGCCGAACGCGAACCGCGACATGCGGCCCAGCGAGCTCGCCATGATCGTCAGCATGATGAGCTCGAGCACGATTGCCCACGAATCGAGCTGTTCCAGGTGCTCGATCACCGAGTCTTTGATTTTCAGCTTCAGCCCACGGTCCAGAAGCACCATCGCCGCGATTCCCGTCGAGGCCGCGGAAGCCAGGAACAGAGCCCCGATCCAGGTCGTGTTCGACCACACCGGCTGATTGCTCGCCGTCAGCAAAACACCGGTGTACGACCCCAGGAAGAATGCCGATAACGACCCCCCCAGCGCGAACAGGCGGCCGGTCAGCCCGGTCCGCAGCCGAGCCGCCAGCGGTGAGAACCGCTTCAGCCCGAACCAGCCGTCCTCCGCCAGGACGCCCACAAACGAGGCGAAGCTGAACAGCCCAAAGGCCGAGAGACCCATCGAGCCGACCGACATGGGCGACCACCACTTGAACATCGGCCACCCCGTGTTCGACTGGATCATCATGTGCCAGAACCGCTCCGGCCGACCCAGGTCAAGTATCAGCAAAAGGCCACAGACGTTGACGAGCGGAAACGCCAGGTAATACGCCACCCGCACGCCGGGCCGATCTTCGTGGTCGCCGAACAGGTCGGCCAGGGCCGCCATCACGTAGGCCCCGGCCGCGATCCCGCCGAGAAAGAAGTACCAGACGATCAGCCCATGCCACTCGGGGTCGGCGACACTGGTGTTGAGCTCGAGATTCACTGGCTCGCACCCTCCTTGCCTTCGGTCGTGGCGACCTGTCGTTTTCGCCGGCCGAACGACACAAAAGCGCCGAAGGCGATCACGAAGGAGGCGGCAATCGCTTTCACCGAGGACGGCCAGACCGAGCGGCTGGGCACCTGGGCCTTCACCTCCGAGGGAAGGCCGTAGGTTTCCGGCGGATCCATCAACAGATAAAACGCATTCAGGCCGCCGAGAATCTTGCTGTCGGCACCGTACAGATAGGCGTCACTGGCTCCCTGGCCATGCAAGGAATTGACCCGGTCCTGTGCCCGCTGCTTGAGTTCGGCGATCGGCCCGAACTGGATCGACCGTGTGGGGCAGGCCTGGGCGCAGGCCGGCACCAGTCCGTTCTGAAGCCGGTCGTAGCAGAAGGTGCATTTCTGGGCGATGTGCTTCTCGGCGCTGACGTGGATCACGCCGAACGGGCAGGCCGTGATGCAGTCGCGGCAGCCGTTGCACACCGGCTCATTGATATAGACCGTGTCGAACTCGGTGCGGACGATCGATCCTGTCGGGCAAACCTCGAGGCAAGGCGCATTGACGCAGTGTTTGCACACATCCGACATCATCAGCCACCGCGCCTGGCTCCGATCGGCGCTGAATTGCTCGACGAACTTGACGTGCCGCCAGTCGACGTCCGAAAGCGCCACCGTGTTGTCGTAGCTCAGCCCGGAGAGCGGCACCTCGCCCCCATTGCGTGCCGGCAAGGCGTTCCACTGGTGGCACGCCACCTCGCACGCCTTGCAGCCAATGCAGACGGTCGTATCGGTATAGAAGCCGACCGGCTCTGCCATTGTCCGATCTCCTGAAATCACCCAGGAAGGATAGCCGGGGGAAGAAAGCACGCTAACGGCAGCCCTGAACTTCCATTTCTTCGGACCACGACAAACGATTCAAATGCGTTGGATTGCACAGGAATATTGGGGGCCAGTCGCGTTCTCCTCTCGCTGCTGGACAAACGACTTCATGGTCGGTGATGGTCGATTGACCTTCGACATGTGAAGTCCCCGATTGGCGCATGCGGATAGTTCCGACTGGCGCAGTCCCGACAGAATCGATATGGCCTCGTGGTGTGCTTACCAAATCACTCAATAACCGGGCCGAACGAGGATTCCTCGACAGACCAACGCGCCTCGGGCATCTCCTCCATGAGTCGAGCGTGAACATCGGCGGCCATCTCCTCGTTCGGAAAGCGGAGTTGGACCCCAAACGGTGTCCAGATCGCTCCATTCTCGATCATCAAAAGTCGCATATCCTCCTGATCAACCGCGTCCCCGATTGCCGTTGGCTGAATCTTATATGGGAGAAGGTTCAAAGTGGCAACGTCTTCCCAAGTCGCGCAAATGACCGAAGCCGGGGAGGGAACCAGCACATCCCGTGGCTTGTTGGGATCAATCTGATGAATACTTGACTCCAGAGCCGTCGCAAAACGCCCGTATGCATCTCGCACGACCTCGATCCGAGACTCGGACGGCAAGCTTTTCCATGCTTCCCATACCACAATGACATCAACTCGGTTCGCTTGCTCGGTCGGCAGTTCAAAGATCACAGGACCCATTCGCGACCGTTCGCCCATCAATTCTTTGACGAGCAGATCGGTGAGGTGCTCTCGAACGGTAGCGATCGGCTGCTTACGCCCCGCCGGTCTTATTACTGGCATGACGAGCCTCAGATTCTTTCGAATTCCTTGAGTAACCAATGGGCCGAATCCCGAACCGGTTTCACTTGATCCGCTCCGACTTCGATAGCTCGATAACGGAGCTTCGGAGACCAGTTCTCACTGATAAGTGAAGACCGTTCACGTAACAGTCGTTCCATTCGTCTTTCATACGCTGGGCCATATAACTGGGCCTTTTCCTCGATCAACAAGAGAGCCCAGCCATCGACCGGGTGTGCTTTGTCCGACATCGAACTACGTAACCGCGCGAGTTTGAGAGTCTTGTCCAAGACTTCTCGCGGGATCGGATCTGTGGCATTATAGCCTTTCATTTTGAAATACGTGGATCCTAGTACAATTTCAGCGACGTATCCATAAAGGTATATTGCAGCGAGATGATGCTTTCCTTCAGCGAGCCAGTCCGCTTCTGCGAAACGCTTTTCGGCAGCTCTCTCAAGTCTAGAAACAGTATCGGGGCCGATCTTGCCGATGATCGACATTTTAGGTTAGCCGGGTTCTTGTGACAAAGGGTCGTCTTCACGCTGGTTGCTAAAGGACAAAGGTGGCGGATGATGGTTGGCTCCGTTTGCTCTGGTAGCACGCCACCTCGCACGCCTTGCAGCCAATGCAGACGGTCGTATCGGTATAGAAGCCGACCGGCTCTGCCATGCTTCCCGCTCCTCCTACGATGCACCCCGGGCGATCTGAGTAAGAAGGTCCTTCAGGCCTTGCGGCTTTCAGCTCCTAGGTCGCAGCCAGTCATTTTACCGGATTCGGTCCAGCGCGGCAGCCATCTCTCATTTTGTGGTCACACTGACAGCATCAAGGATCAGGAATAACATCGAAAGTAATCTGGGCACTCATGCTTCCTTATCAGATCATTCACCCCATGAAGACCTGGCGCTGCTGCAACGATCCGCGCTCCGGGGTATCCTGAAAACAGGCCGTCATCGGTGCCATGAAAACCTGATAATCTCGAGAGATACCTGGTATACGCGTGTCCCATCTCTAAACACCCGTAGGGGCATTGGGCGGCGCGTGTTCTAATTATGAAATCCGGGACTCAGCCTCGGCGTGGGGCAAGAATGGCGGAGTGACCGATCGTACGCGACGCCCATGGGGATCAGACGGAGTGAGCCGATGAGGCCTCCAACAATGTCGGTCGCTGGCCTTCTCCTGGCGACGGCAATCCTGGCCTTCGATATGGCAGCGGTCGAGCTGCTCAGACGTGGTTCACCGTGGCCTTCCTGGGAGGCGGAGGTCCTGCTGGCTGTCCTGCCGTCTCTCAACGCCCTGGTGATCGGGCTCTACATGCTTGCGCGCCAGCTCAGACTGCGGGGTGAGACCACATCGTTTCTGATCGGGTTCGAGGCGGTCGGGTGGCCCGCGGTTGCGGCCGCATTGATCGCCAAGCTGGGTTTTGATGACCAGATGTTCCTCTACGAGAGACGGGCGGCGGCAAAACTCGGCGCGATCTGGAGTGAATACTTCACGTGGACAGGCGAATTCTCCAGGAACCACTGGGACGGCTTCAATTTCGGGTTCGATGTGTTCGCTCTCGCTGCACCACAACTCGTCCTGGCTGTGCTCGGCGGATGGGCTGCGTCTTGTCTCGGCGTGGTTGTTGTCCAGGGGTCCGGCCTCATGGGACGCCCGCGGGCGATCCCGGTCGGGCGTGCGACGGCCGCTCTGATCGTTGCGTCCGTGCTGCTCGGCACGGTTGTCTATGCGGCCAAGCTCCGGGGGCGGTGGCTCGTCTACCGCAGTGCGGTCCAACTCGAGGCCCTCTGGCGGCGGCAATACGACGAGACATTCGCGCAGATCCGGTCACTCGACCAGCACCCGGGTGAGATGGCGGACGACCCCTCGGGACGTGCGGCGGTGCGGAACCGGCTTGCCAACACGGCCGAGCAGTACCGCCGCGAACTGGAACGCAACGCCGGCCTGCGGAAGCTCTACGAACCGACCTTCAAACGTCCCTGGCTTCCTATACTTACGAACCCGCCTTAAGCCCCTTCTGAGCCGGCGAAATCGAATTGTTCGGCCGGGCCACGGAATTTATTCGAGGCCTTTTAGCGATCGCCGGAGGAGAGCCCCTCATTTCCCGTGTGTGGTGGTTGGGCTTGTCTTGGTGCGCGCCGAGTTTAAAGTTCATCCGCCAAGAGCCCGTCACTTTCCGGTTTACCTGACACGTGGGCGGCCTTCTCCGCCCCGAGTCAGGCGGTCGTCGAAGTTCTCGAGCGTCGCTTCTCGAGTTGGCTGTGGATGGCAGCCAGCAGTTCCTCATCTTCGACGTCCCAGATCGCTTCGGTCGACGCGCCACGAGCGATCACGGCGAGATTGGCGATCATCTGGCCGAGACGCCATTCGGAGAACTCTGTACTCAACTCTCCGAGAGCTTGCAGAACATCGTGCCTCACAGAATCGGTCATGGCAGACGGTCCTGGATAGTAGGGAGATGACCGAACTTGGTCGGTAAGTCGTCGAGCACTTCAACCCGAATCATTGTACCCGGCGAGAGCTTGGCGATTCGTGTGGCCCGAGTCACTCCGTCAGAGATCATCAGCTCTCCGTCACGGCCACGGTACACATCCAAAGCCGGCATCCCGACCGATGACTGACCGTAACCGGCGATCTGCACCTGAAGCTTGTAAGGGTCTGCACCCTGGATCCGCGATGGAGGCAATCGAAGTAACCGCGGATCGATGTCAAGGAATTCTCGACGAGACATCGCTTAAGTATAGAGACACTCGAGGAAACCGACAATGCGACCAGAAGCGATCGCAACGCAAGGGCGACCCACCTTCTTACATGTGGGAAACGTGGACGCTTTCGCCCCCGTATTCTCTAGCGGAGTTCACGGTTCAGCGCATAAGCATGCTTTCTCTTGGAGCACTTGGCCGCTGTTACCGGCTATCAATCGTGATCCGCGATTCCTCCAGACCGTCCGACGTTGCCTTGAGCAGGATGGGGCCAGGTTGTCCTGATCGGCCCTTGATGATGACCTGGCAAAGGCCGTTGTAGGCGTGTCGCTGCTTGGCCTGGAACGGCTCGTGACTGGTCGCATCACCATTGCTCACGGCCACGATCTCGCCTGGGCCCTCGATCGCAAACTGGACCAGGTTGTGACTTCGAGGCACCTGGTTCCGCTCATGATCGGACACGACGACGGTCGCGAAGGCAAGATCGAGGCCGTCGGCGCGAATCTCGGGGCGGTCCACAGAGACCAGAAGCTGCGCCGGTTCACCGGTCGTCTTGACCTTGTCGCGTGCCCATTCCTTGCCGTCACGATAGGCGACGACTTCCAGGGTACCAGGCTGGTACACAATATCGTCCCAGCGCAGGCGATACTGATACTGTGCCTTCTTTTTCCGTCCCTGTGATGTCCCGTTCAAGAATAATTCGGCCTCGTCGCCCGAGGTGTAGACATGAACCGGCGTGATTTGCCCGACTCTTTCGGGCCAGTTCCAGTGGGGCAAGATGTGGGCCATCGGCAGCTCCGGCCGCCACCGTGCCTGGTAGATGTAAAAGCGATCCTTCTTGAAGCCGCAGAGGTCGACGATGCCGAAGTAACTGCTGGCCGAGGGCACTCTCAACTTGCCCAGGGCGTCGAGCTCCTTCTTCATCGCGGCCCGCTTTTCCGCGTCCGAAAAGTTGAGCAGGTTCGTCACGTCGTTGTTGTAAGGCGTCGGCTCGCCCAGATAATCAAAACCGGTCCAGACGAACTCGCCGAAAAACGGTGGATTGCGGTCGAGGGCTTCAAAGACCTCGTCCGGCGGCTGGGCCCAGGGCGGCGCATCGACATCATAGGAAGAGACCTGGAAGTTCGCCTCGGAGCTCCGGCCGCGCTTGACCGGAAAGAAATACTCGCCGCGCGAACTGACGCAGGACGACGATTCCGATGTATAAATGGGCTTCTTGTCGTTGCCGGGGTGGTCCAGGATGTGCCGATAACTGCCCAGGTGGTAATTGAGCCCGAAGACATCGACGGCGGTCTGGAAACCGTTCGTACCCGCACGCGGGTTATTGCAGCCGGCCGTGACCGGCCGCGTCGGGTCCTCGGCGTGCACGATGTCGCGCAGGTGCTGCGCCAGCTCTGGCCCGTTTTGCTCGGCAATCTCGTTGCCGATGCTCCAGAGGATCACGCTGGGGTGGTTCCGCTCGCGGCGGACCATCGCTTGCAAGTCCCGGGTATGCCACTCGTCGAAGATCCGGCTGTAATCGCCGCCGGTCTTGCCTTGCTTCCAGCAGTCAAAGGCCTCGACCATCACCAGAAAGCCCATCCGGTCGGCCAGATCGAGTAACTCCGGCGCGGGCGGGTTGTGCGACGTCCGCAGCGCGTTATCGCCCATCTCCTTGAGGATCTCGAGCTGCCGCTCCAGCGCGCGAAGATTGAATGCCGCGCCCAGCGCGCCCAGGTCATGGTGGTTGCAAGTGCCCTTGAGGAAAACGCGTTTGCCGTTGAGCCGGAAGCCATCGCGCGGGGTGTACTCGATGGTGCGGAAGCCGAACGGCTGGTCGTAAGTATCGACGATGCGTTCGCCTTCCCGGATGGTGGTTCGAGCAAGATAACGATTTGGACTGGCAAGGTCCCAGCGCGCGGGCCGCGTGACCGACGCGTCCAAAACGACCTTGTCCTGTCCGCCGGCCGGAATCCTGGTCTGAATCGCCGCCGCGTTCGCAACCTCATCGCCGGGCGAGCCATCGGGACGGAGTGGATGAATGGCCATTCGAACCGAAATGTCCGCAAGAGCAGTCCCTTGATTGTCGAGAGTCGCCGTCACGCGAACCTTGCCCTCCTCATCGGTGATCGACGGCGTGGTCACGTAGACGCCCCAGTGCGCCACGTGGACCGGAGGCGTTTTCACCAGCCAGACGTTGCGATAGAGACCCGCTCCGGGATACCACCGCGAACCCCAGTGGGCCGTGTCCAGCCGGACGGCCAGCACGTTGTCGGAACCGCGGTTAACGTACTGCGTCAGTTCCAGGCGAAACGGTTGATAGCCGTACGGCCAGGTCCCCACATAGTGGCCATTGAGCCAGACCCTGGCGTTGGCCATCGCGCCGTCGAAGTCGATGAAGATCCGCTTACCCTGGTCGGTGTCGGGAACTGTGAAATGCTTACGGTACCAGCCGATGCCCTTCCATGGCAGCTTACCGGTGTCGCCCGGGAGATCGTCGCGAAACGGACCTTCGATCCCCCAGTCATGGGGCACGTCCAGGGTTCGCCATGACGAATCGTCAAACGTGGCTGCTGAAGGAGTATTTCCCCCGGCAACGCGAGTGTTCGTGATTGGCTGACCATCGGTGTCGGAGAGGCGGATTTCCCGGATGCTCGCCCACTTGCCCTCGGGAAGCTGGTTCACGCGGGCGCGAACAAAACGCGCTGGGCCCGGCGTGAACGGCGCCCACTTCGTGCCGTCGGAGCTGGTCTCGATCACGGCTCCATAGGTCAACTCGGGAAACTCCCAGTCCAGGGTGACCCGGCCGATCCTCCGATTGTTCCCCAGGTCAAGCGCGAGCCACTCATTGACGGCCCCCCTCGAAGCGCACCAGCGGGTTTCCCGGTCGCCGTCAAAGGCGTTTTCCGCAACGTTCCCTTTCGCCCCCTCCTCGCTCGAGGCCAGTGCCAGGATACTCCAGCGCTCGGCCCCCGGCTCGGGACGACTCGAGCCGTCCGCCTGCGGCCCGAATCGAGCAAATCGCCATCCGCTGTTGAACGACTCGCGGCTGCGGACGGGGGCGTCGATGGCGAAGGCGTACCCCGAAAGCGTCAGGGTCACGGCCATGGAAACGACGAGGCAGCGGCAGTTCATGGTGCGATTCCTCTCTTCGAGACGGCACGACGGACCAGTTCCCGGATCATATCTCGCTGATCGGGGCGTCACAACTCTCCGGCACGGGAGCCAACATTTTCGGAGCAACCTCGATTTCCCGAAAGCGACCGGGCTGGTGCAGGCTTTCGCGTGGAACCGGAGACGCCGGGCGTGATATGATGAGGTTCTTGGCTGGCTCCCCCATTCAAAAAGCTTCCTTACCAGGAATTCAAGCTCATGCTCTTTGCCTATGTCGGTCCCGAGACGATGCTGCCTCTTTGGTCCGTTGTTGCAGCCGCCGTGGGGGTGGTTCTGATGTTCGGGCGAAACGTCATGTACATGGGCCGCAATTTCGTGCGAAAAATCCGTTCTCTCGGAGGCGGGAAGGAGACCGGTTCAGGCCTGCCAAAGAATTGAACGGTCTCCCGGCTTATTAACAGAACATCGGCTGCTCACGAATCCCACGAGGGTTGAACCATCAAGAAGGTTATCGTCGTTGGTCTCGATGGTCTGGAGCCCAGGCTCGTCGCCGATCTGCTCGAGTCCGGCCAGTTGCCCAACCTGGCACGGCTCAGGGAGCGCGGTGGGTTCTCCAAGGTCAGTACGACAACTCCGGCCCAGACGCCAGTGGCTTGGTCAACATTCGCAACCGGATGTAATCCTGGCGGCCACGGCATTTTCGACTTCCTTCGCCGGAATCCCCAGACCTATCTTCCCGACCTCTCGCTCAATCGGTATGAACAGAAGAATATGTTCCTTCCTCCGAGGGCCGTCAACCTGCGCGGCGGCACGACGGTCTGGGAGGTTTTGGGTGCGCACGACGTGGGGTCTGTCGTTCTCCGCTGCCCTTGCACCTACCCTGCCGAATCGGTGCGAGGCAAGATGCTCTCGGGCATGGGCGTTCCCGATTTGCGGGGAGGGCTGGGAACTTCCACCTTTTTCACCGCCAGCGCGGCGGCCCAAGCTCGTGAAAGCGAGAACCTGGTCCGGCTGCCCGTGGGCAGCGGCGAGTCCATCACCACTCACCTGATCGGTCCGCGCAATCCCAAGACGGGCGGCGATCTCCATCTGGAGATCCATGTCGAACTTGATCCCGCGGGCCAACGGGTCATCATCCACTCCGCCGGTACGCCGGAAAAGCTTGTGGTCCCCCTCAACTCCTGGAGCGATTGGCTGCGCGTCAAGTTCAAGCACGGATTGCTCCAGGCCGTTCGCGGGCTGGTGCGTTTCTATCTGCGCAGCCTGGAACCGGAGATCGAGTTGTACGCGTCGCCGGTCAATTTCGACCCGGATCTTCCCCTCTATCCGATCAGCGCACCCGCCGGCTTCGCGGGAGACCTGGCCTGGAAAATTGGCCTCTACCACACGACCGGCATGGTCGAGGACACCACCGGGCTGAACAACGAGCGAATTTCGGAAGAAGGTTTCCTTGACCAGTGCAACACCGCCTGGCGCGAACGCGAGGCGATGATGACTCTAGCCCTGGAACAATTTCAGGAAGGCCTCTTCTACGTGTTGTTCGACACACCGGATCGCATCCAGCACATGTTCTGGCGATTCCGGGAACCCGATCATCCGGCTCATCGCGGAGCATTGCCCGATAAGCGGTTCGCGGGAGTTATTGAGGATTGCTACCGCCGGTGCGACGCCGTGGTCGGCAAAGCGCTCGCTGCCGCGGACGATGATACCTTGCTCATCGTCTTGAGCGACCATGGTTTCAATAGCTTCCGCCGCGGAGTTCATGTCAATACCTGGCTGCACGACCATGGCTTCCTGGCGCTTCGCGACGGCATGCGCCCCGGTGAGGACGCGGGGGACTTGCTCAGGCATGTGGACTGGAAAACGACGAAAGCCTATGCCCTGGGGCTCAGCGGCATTTACCTCAATTTCAAGGACCGTGAAGGGCAGGGGATTGTTCCCGCCGACGAGGCCGAGACGATCAAGGCAGCGATTGCCCAGGGGCTGACCGAGCTGCGCGATGAAACTCGGGGCGGATCACTGGCCATCCGCAACGTGAAACGGCGCGAAGACGTCTACCACGGACCGTACCTCGCGGAAGCACCCGACTTGCTGGTCAACTATGCAAGCGGCTTCCGCGTTTCCTGGTCGTCCTCGATGGGCGGTATCGCCGAAGGGCACCTGGAAGATAACGTCAAGAAATGGAGTGGGGACCACATCATCGATCCGGACCTGGTTCCCGGCGTGTTGTTCATGAATCGACCGTTCCGCGCCGAGGGCGCTCGCCTGCTCGACCTGGCGCCGACGATCACGGCGGCCCTGGGTGTTCCCCACGGCCCGGCGATGGAAGGGAAATCACTCCTGCCATGAAGATCCTTGTCCTGAGCCTCGATCACGCAGACCCCGAACTTCTCTTCGGCCTGGACGACCTGCCGAACTTGCAAAGGCTGATGGAGCTAGGCGCTTATGGTCGAATCGAGCCGTCAGACGCTCCCATCCCCAGTGCCTCCTGGGTCCGTCTGATGGATCATTATTCCCAGGATGCATTCCAACTCGTCGATCTCGGCAAGCACCGTGTCGGGCAAGACTCCCCGGATGCCCCGATTGATCCCGGTCGAACTGATAGCGAAACAGAGCACGTTTACTACGTACAGATTGATGAAGGAATTGGGCAGGCTCTCGAAACGCTGACCGAAGAGACGGTCGTCCTGGTCGTCGCTGCTCCCACTGCGCAAGGGCCTGGAGCCTTCATACTCGCCGGCCCGGGCAGTCCGCTGAACGGCGAAATCGAGGGAGTCCATTTCGAGGACCTGGAACCGACGCTCTTGCAACTGGGCGGTCACGACATTCCTGCTGCGCTCACTGGCCGCTCGTTGTTGACCGAGAATCGGACGCATCCGGAAAAGCAAGGGCAGGTTCCCATGACCGATGAGGAGCTCATCCGCGAACGACTCAGCGGCCTTGGGTACATCTGACGCGTTTGCCGCTCAACCTCGACCGGCTGTCGCCGATCTGTGCCGGTGCCAGGCCGAGAAGGTGTAGCCGCTCTCCTTCATGTCTTCGTCGCCGTGAGGAAACTTCTTGGCGAACGATCGGGCGATTCTCTCAGCGGCGCGAGGGAACCATTCGGGGGAATCCGGCGGCTCCGCGAACGTGCTCTTCGGGACGGACGAGGTGCTGGCATAGGGAGGAGGTCCGCCCTGTACGAAGTCATTGCCCAGGTCAAAGACCCCAAATCGAACCGCGACCGATGCTGGAGTCTCCCCGGGAAAGCGGCTGTTGACGATCTTGGCCAGTTCATGGGCCGACCATGCCGCGTTGAGGTAGACGGCCAGCTCCGTGAGAACCTCCGTATGTTTTTTATCCTTCGAAGCACCCGGTCCATAGCTAGAATCGATGGCCCAGGCCGATACGGTGACGATGGGGTTGATTCGGTTGACGATCGCCGCGAGCGGATGCGGGGTCGAGCTGATCCGCTCGACGATGGATGCGGGGTCGCTTTCATGAGCCTCGACCGCCGCGTGGACCGCACCGCAATTTCGATGGCCGACTACCACGATCACCTTGAGACATCCGCCAGCCGTCTTTCCTGCCGGGGCGAACTTGTCGAGCGCATAGATCACGCTGCCGACGCACTCATCACCCAGCACATTTCCCGCAACCCGGACCATGAACAGGTCGTCGAAGCCCTGGCCGAAAAGAACTTCGGCGGGCTCGCGCGCGTCCGAGCACGCCACGACGACGGCAAACGGGCTCTGCTTTGGTCTGCCGAAGTGGTCATGGTCCCCGAGGCCGACCTCGTTCTTGTTGCAGGGGATGACAACCGGCTGGCCCGAGAGTGACTTCCGGCAGCAATTCATGAAGGTCGCAAACCGAGAGTTTCCGTTTCTCAATCGCTCGAACGCCGCCTCGTACGTGGCGGGCGTCGCCGTTCCGTGCGGCTCGGGGTCCTCAAGGTTGTAGCGGTGTACGAGCTCGACGTGGTGATTGACTGGAGAGTCCGGCGTCGGCGACTTCAAACGACCTCGTTTGGCCATCAATCATTCCCCCCAAGAAACCGTGGTTCGGATCCGTCGGGACATGATCATACGGCCTGCTCAGGCTCTCTCGCAACGTCTTGAACCTGTCAATTCCGCGAGGAACCATATCGCTTCCAGTGATTGAGATGATCGGCCAGCTCATCACATGAGGCAAAGCGCTGTTCGGGGCATTTCGCGAGCGTCTTCAGACAGATACCGGCAAGGGACGCTGGTACATTGGGATCGATGGATCGAGGGCTCGGGGGCTGTTCGTGCATCACCCGATACAGGACGTGCAAAGGGGCACCGCGGAAAGGAGTGCGGCCGCAAAGCAGCTCGAAGAAGACGACACCCAGACTGTACTGGTCGCTGGCAGGTAAGACCAGCGGATGATCACATTTTGCCAGCTCCGGCGCGACGTAGGCTGGAGTCCCCGTGCGCGTCTCATGAGACGTGGAAAGCTCGGCCGATTCGGTTCGATAGGCGATGCCGAAGTCCATGAGATGGGCTTTGCCGGCCTCATCGAGCTGGATGTTCGCGGGCTTCACGTCGCGATGGATGATCCCGCGCCGGTGCGCGTGGGCCAGCGCTTCGGCCAGGTCGGCGATGATACCGGCCGTCCAGCGAGGGTCACAAGCCTTTGGCTTCTGGTCCAGGAACTCCGCCAGGCTCTGACCCTCAATCAATGCCATCACAATGAAATACCCGTCGAGATGTCGGCCGATCTCAAAGACCGGCACGATCCGAGGATGTCGCAATCGCGGAGCGCCCGCGCTTCCACGAGGAATCGATTTCGCACCGTCTGGGATCGAAGCAATTCGGGATGTACGACCTTCAGAGCCACATCCCGTTCAAGGACAGGGTCATAACCGCGGTAAATCCGCGAGTACTGCCCTTCCCCCTGGACACCAAGAATCCGATATCGTCCCAATCGGCCAGTGCCGTCTCCTGGAAAGAACCCGGAATCAGATTCCGGTTCCGAGAGCGTTGGCAAGTCATTCCAAGAGGTTTCTCCGAGGGCTATCGAATCGTCCGAAGCGAGATCAAGCAGTTCGTCGAGTTCGTCATCGGACTCTGACGCGGGATCGGCAGTCGGAGATATTGCTGACCAGACAGAAAAAGGGGATTGGAGGACCTGACGTGTTGGCGACGGGAACCGATCATGCAGCGCGGCCGGGGTCAGCACACCGGCTCGCAGTTTGGCCCAGCACCTTGGACATCGGAAAACGCGTCCCGGAGGGTCTGGACTGATGCGGGAATAATGACCACACTCCGTATTGGGGCACCGAACCACGGCGCTCATGGATCGCCTCGATATCCCACTTGTGAAGATCCGGCAAGGTCCGCCGACCTGGTGGATCCTGTCCTGTCCCTGGTAAATTCAATTGTCAGACAATCTGCCGGACTGTTTCAGGTCAGGCTCATAACCTTGTATTGCCACGTGCGAGCTCGAGCTCGCTTCTGGTCAAGGATAGTTCCTGGTGGAGAAGTTCCAGCGTCTTCTCGAAGGACCCGCGCTCGAGCTCCCTGGCCTCCTCGGCCGTCTTGAGCTGCGTGATCAAGAGGTCGGCTTTCAGCTCGCAATGGGAAATCTCGTCCAGTGCGTCGCATAAATTCGATCGTGCGCCGTTGGGTTTGATCGTGGCGCGTGCTGGTGCGGCAGGCTTCTGTGGCGGCCTGGTCGTCTTCAATAAGTGTCGGCCATGGCCAATGCTCCGCCCTGGATAATGAGGCAAAAGGGAGGATGTGGTGGCGACAGCCTGGAGTTCCGAAGGGTGGGCCCGCTCTTCCTCTTTGAGACGCTTCTGCTCCTCCTCGTGAATAGACGGAGAAACTGAAAAGGCCTCGTCCGTGAGGCGCCTATGCCATCCGTGGGCGTTGTTTTCGGTCTGGAATCGCTCGAGTTCCGCTTTAAGAGTTTCCTGATCTCTGAGAACTCTCAGGAGGGCTTGCTCCACCGATTGAATGCGCTCGGCCTGCGAAATTCGTTCCTGTTCGATCCGCGTGAGCTCAGCACGGGCCGAGTTCAAACTTTCAGCGATTTCCGAGATGCCTCTGTCGACCGGGGGCCTGATTCGCGTGGTGCCCGCGACCGGATGCTCCCCCGGGCAACTGTGCGTGACATTCGCGAGCAGTCCCGAGTCGACGCGAAACGCCTGGTCGCAGAACTTGCAGACCACATTCCGGCCGATCGCCTCCGACAGCACGCGCAGGGCAATACCGCAGCCCGGACAGGCAATGCGAATGTTCCGGGGAATCCGGAAAACATGATTGCACATCTTGCATCGGGAATGTTTCCCCAGCAAATGGACAAAGGCCGGACCCTGATGCCGGCAGTGTGGACATTGCACGGGTACAGTCAACCTGGCCGGGGCGCACATTGTTTGCCAGCTCCTTCTTTCCAGTTCCTTGTGCTGGTTATCTTGCTTCGACATCCGTCCGAACGCCAGGCGGTGACGAGACGCTGGGGGCTCTTCGGTCCCTGAAATTCCAGTTCGAATCGCGTCAGGACATCGTCCCCTGAACGGCCGCAGCGGCAACCGGCTCGGGTGAGAGCCGCGCTTCGAGTTGACGGATTCGCTCTCTCAAAGCGGAGAGGTCCTCCAGTTCGTATTGCTGTTCTCGCGGTATGGCTTTGGACTGGAATGCCGAGTTTGACGTCCACCAGTCCATTCCCATCTCTCGGGCCTTGTCGACCGATGCCACGACCAGGCGAATCTGAATCGTGAGCAACTCGATGTCGACCAGCTTGATTTTGATGTCTCCCGCGATGACTAATCCCTTATCGAGCACTCGCTCCAGTACGTCGGCGAGAGTCGAGGAGTGAATCGAGTGGGCGGCTGAGCGTGCGACGTCGATGGCCATGGTAGATTTTGGAAGCAGAAACTGAGCTGGCTCTGATGAGGTTCCACACCTGCATCGAGCCGGCTCGTGGATCAATGCGACCGCGGCGGCCGCGGCCAGTTTTTTGGGCAGTGAGAGAGACCCTCCGCTTTCCGGCCGCCCCAGGTGGGGATGGTTTTGAGCCAACGCGTGCGGCCGTCCAGGCTGAACCGACGGAAAGCCGATCCGCTCAGGGAGGTTGCAATATTCTTGGAAGTCTTGATCAAGGTTGTCATTTTGCTGGTTCCGTTTTCAAGGGCACAGCGCCCCGGCCTCGACAATGAAGACAGACAAGCCCGCTGGACCCATCGGCCGCTCGGCCCCCGCAGTCGGGACAGGTCACGGTCGGGCCTTCGAGCTTGGGTACAACTCCCGATCCGTCGCAAACCGAACATCGGTAAGTCTTGTAGCTGCCGCTGCCTCCGCAATACGCACAGCGCACGTGCGGAACAGGCACAAGAAGACGGCCGGTTCCCTGGCAGGCACTACAGACCGACAACATGGACATCACGCTGAACGGATCCGTTCCATGGCCCTGGCAGAAGGCGCATGTGACGTATTCCTGATGTTTCCGATGTCTCGAGCTCGATTTCAGTGCACGCATACTACCCTCCTGAGAGCAACTCCCGTGGCGAATCGAAGGCCTGAAAAAGCGGTCAATGAAAGTTCAGCGTTGCAAGGTTTATTGTCTGTTCATCACTCAGAGCAACTTGCCGAGTGGGCCGAGGTCGAGGTTGAGGTCGGTTTCCTCAAGACCAAACTGTTGTCGGAGCTGGATCATTTGCTCGCCGAGCTGAAGGAACGTGACTCCCAGTCGTTCGATCTCGTCATCGGTCAACGATCCCGCTTCCATCCGCCGAATGGCTTGCTTCTCGAGAAGCTGGCGGATCAGCTCGACCAGCGTGAGAACCAGCTTGCCCAGGCCGTGGCTGACGTCGTCGGGGCGGATCGCCACGCGCAGGCCGGCGGGAACCGAAGGAGCAAAAGTGTCCGTGACTGCATCGAAAGTCTCCGTAGAGGCGGTCATGGTTGCTCTGAACTCCATGTCAGCGGACCTGCCGATGGCGGCCGGTCTGGATCGAGCCTGGCACGATAGGCGGTATCAAGAGAAGACAGCAGGACCTGCACGTTGAGGTACACCAGGTCCACATCGGCGACCGAGATGATGATCTCGCCAGCCAGCACAACGCCTTTGTTCAGCACGCGATCGAGCGTCTCGCAGAGTGTGATCTTGCGATCCGTGTCGACCTCGGGATCCGCTTCCAGATCCGGGGAGAGAACGATGGTACTGGCCATGGTTCAACTCGCTTTCAGGAGTCGCTCGTAAATTCCACGCGCCTGACGCAATTCACCATGACTCTCATATTGTTCGGCGACGGCCATCAGTCGATGGCTCGCTTGAGTGCCCTGGTCTGTATCGCCGTGCTCCACGACCAGCGTGAAGAAAAGTTCGATCGCTTGCCGCACCGAGCCGCTGCGAGAGTAAAGTTCCGCCATGCGGAGCAGATGATCGAGCAACAGCTTGCGCTCTGGCGAGATCGATTCGTCCTCATTCTCGGTCTGTCGTGATGTCGGAGGTACGACCACCGGCACGACCATTGCCGGGGGATCCGGCTGGTCCGTCTCCAGATCCTCGGGTTCCTCGATTTCCATCGCGACCGGAGGCGAATCGAACTTCTGCACATCCTCGCCTCGTTTATGACTGGAACTCGTCTCTTCGCTCTTCAGCGTTCGAGTCGGTTCCAGGGTCTCGCAAGTTGCGGCGTGTCCATTGTGGCTTCCGCCGGTTGTCTTCGCTGCCATTTGGTCAATCCCTGGAGGTCAGTGCCCCCGCTCAAGTGTCCTGAGATTCGTGATCCATATCGAGAAAAGACACGTCGGCGCCGCTGTCGTCGTCGAACTCCTCTTCCTCGGCATCCGACGTGTCGTCCTCGTCTCCGTGTGATTCGGCGCGCTGAGCCTCGAGTTCATCGAGCCGGTCGAGCAGATCGCGTTCGCGCTCGTCGAACGTGGCGTCGTCGATCCCGCCCCGTTCCAGGCTCAGATAAAGCTCGCCGAGCTCGAGGCGGATGCGCTCGCCTTCCTGTTCGATCTCCTGGATGGCCGCCTTGTAGATCTCACGGAAAACCATCAAGAGCGATTTGAACGGGAATACGAGGATATCATCGACCACCATCATGGGATCAATCCCCAAGGCTCATCATGTCAGTTGTAACGAGATGTCGACGAAGTTGTGCGGTGGCCAGGGGCCTGTGATGTCAAACGCGAAGTTGTTGTCGAACCGGCCAGCCACTGCCAGAACCACCTGTTCGAAAGCTTGCTGCTGTTCGCGCTTGACCAGACACGCCACGTTCAGGACCTCGCGCTCCGTGCGCGGGGGATTGGCCCGAATTTCGACGGAACAGGACTGCAGCGCCTGGCTCACCCGCTGGAGATAAGCCTCGCGGCTGGCAGTCAGCAGGCGGTCGAACGCGCGGCCGAGGTCGATCTTGTCTTCCTGCGAAGGCGTACGACCGCCACGATAGATCTGATCTCGAAGTGATCGGAGCTCTTCGTGAAGACCGACCATATATTCAAAAATATTGGCCACATCCCAGCCGACTCGCAATCCCATCTCGACGCTTCCGCGCACGCGGTCAAGCTGTTCGGCGATGGCGTCATGATTGATCCGGAGTATGCGGCGAACGGCCTCGAGGCCATCAGCCAGAAGACCGAAAGCCATTGGCAAGACCGTGTGATCGTTCATCAGTTCCTTGAGCACGGCGTGGTGGGCGGCCAGTCGGCGCCGCTCGGGGCGAAGCTTCTGGTTGGGCAGATCGCTGACGATTGCCGCAACGGACCCATTGCCGATCGAGTAGACAGTCGAGCTGTCGACTCCCAGGTAATCGAAGGTATGCCCGTCGCCCAGACCATCCACGATCGCGTACAGGTACCGGCCTCGGGCAATGGCTCTCAAAGGTTCGGCGGATGCGAGCAGAGTCATGGTCGATCCCTTCCTGCTCAGTAATTGAACTCACTGATTTTGAAGCGACTGCTGGCCGGCATTTCCGCGGTGTTCACGGGGGCGGTCGTCGCGACCGGTCTCATGTGCTGAACCGGTTCCGGCGCATAGGCCGCGCCCTGGGCAAGTTTCATCAGGCGATCTTCCTTGGCCGCGATTTCCTTGAGCCTCCGCTCGATTTCGATGCCTCGTCTTGCGGCCCGAGAAATCTCGCGATCCAGCAAGAGCTTTTCGTTGGCCAGGGCCGACAGTTCGATCAATGCCCCGGCCGGGGTTCGTGTGCGGCGCTGATCAACCAGCGCTGCCATCGTCCTTATTCCCTGGACGCCTCTGCGCTCGAAAGCCATGTCTGGTCCTTCCTGTTCGAATCAATTGAGGGGACTTGCGTCTTGTCCGCTCAAAGTCTCAACCACCTGCAACGGCCCATTGCTAAAACCATTTTCGTTGGTATCGACAGTCAGCCTGTTGACCGCGGACCCCCGGGTTACGGCAGAACGTCGCGTCGGCACCGGCTTGCCCGATGGGCAAAAGCGGTCGATGATCTCGTCGAGCCAGGTCGAAGCGGCCGGGGCGCCCTCGCGGATGATCTTGATCGCGTCGATGCGCAGCACATCGCGACACGTTTCCCGGAAGATCGCATCATTGCTGCGGACGACCGCGCCCTGCATGGACGCGACCTTGGCGATCATGATGCTGGCCCTGACGGTGGGCGGAAGCTGATGCATGCCCAGGCCGCGAAACTCGCGCACAATGTCGACAATCCGCTCGGAATCGACGTGATCCAGTCCCGACTTGGCCGCGGTGATCTCGATCTCGGTCTCGCGGTCGTACTGGCCGACGGTGATCGTGATCATGCGATCGAGAAGGGCGTCTTGCGTCTTGTGAACGCCGGCGTACTCCTCGGGATTGCTCGTGAAGATGGCCCGAAAGTTGGGATGGACGCAAATGTAGCCTTCATTGACGCGACCTGAGGGCATCTCGAGGAGACGCTCTTCCAGGATCGCCAGCAGGACGTTGTTGGCTTCGGGGCGAGAACGGTTAAACTCATCGTAAATCACGGTGAAACCGTACTTGCAGGCGTTCGTCAGCCGATGGTCCACCCAGGTCTTGGCCACCGATTCTTCAGTCTTCATGACCGAATGAATGAAGTTGTCAACGACGCGTGTCGATCGATAACCGAGCTGGCCGCCGACGAGGTCGGACGAGCCGTACTCATCGTCTCCATGGAGCAGAGCCACTGGGCGGCCAAGCTGCGCGGCCACATGCATGGCCAGCGTGGTCTTCCCGGTACCGGCCGGTCCACTGAAGTGGATCGGGTAGCCGGCACACAGATAAGAGAACGCCCGCGCGGTCAGGCTCCGGACGGCTGGTGTTTCCACGAAATCGGGCTTTTGCTTGAGTGCAAGCAGACTGAGATCTTCGGCGTTCACAGCAGGCAGGCCTCCAAGATTGTGCATTTCCAATCGCGGTCAATTGAAATTCCCGGACTGGCCGGAGGACCGCGGGCATCGAGTCGCTCTCGAGTCCACTTTCCACCGGCCGGTTCGGGGCCATGAGAGCCGAGGACTATTTCCTGCGACCCTTCGGCTTGACGCCGAAGTTCTCCTTGGTCTGGGGCTGTTTCTTTCCATGTTGCGGCGCTGCCGGCTCGACGGCTCGGGCAGCGGCCTTTTGTTCGACTGTGGCCTCCTGAGGCTTCGCGACGTGGCGGGTGGCCGTGAATTCACGCCAGCTCTGACTGGCCTCGCGAAGATCGTCGGCCACTTCCTCGCGCACTTCGTGGAACGACTGCCGCATGTTCTCGACAGTTTCGGTCCGAGCCGCCTTGTTGTCGTCCAGCCGTTGCCGCAGTTCGTCCTGCGTCTGCTTGAGACTGGCACGATGACGCTTTCTCATGTCCTCGACGCGATCCGACAGATCGCCGTGGAACTCGTCCAGCATTTCGTGCAGCTCGCCGGCCATCACTTGGTGCTCATGAGAAACATCTCCCATGAACGAGCGGGCCGCAGTCAGCAGGTGATTGGTAGCCTGGTGGACCTGTCCCAGCGCATCCGAGCGATTCTCAATCGAGATCCGCAGGTGTTCCGTGAGGTCCTTCATGTGATTGGCAAACACGGGCATGTTCATGCTCCTGTCGGTGTAAATCAAAATGCCCCGGGTCACTTTGGTCCGAAAACGGTGAGACCGGGGGGATCGAAAGGAGAAAGATCCCCCGGCTAGTGAACTGCGAAGTGGAACTCAAGTTCCCGAGGCAAGCTCATCCCTGAGTCGCTCGCGACTTGCGCGAGCTTCAGGCGGGGCTAGCAGCAGTCGCGGTCAGGCCAATCGCCTCGGCGTACTTCAGGTACGTTTCGACCGACGCGATGACGACGCGTGCTTCGATGGAGAGCAGCTCGATGCCGACCAAGGAGACCTTGGCCCAGGCGTCGATCACAATGCCCTTGTCCAGAATCCGGTCGACCACTTCCGCGAGACTCGAGCTATCGGTCGACTTCATCACTTTCGCCATTGCACACCTCTCTACCCTGTAAGTTCAACTGACTCTCACCTCTCCACTGAGGCGAGCAAGCTAAGCCTCATGGCCTCGCTCTGAACCAACCGTAGAACACCACGCTTTCAGAATGACTCACCTTCAGGAATTCCCTTACACGATGTAAGGAATACGAATATTGCCCTCGCTGAACCTCGGGAGAACTCCGAAGTGCAGTTTCTAAATACCATCACGTGTTAACATCAATCACCACATGGACTGCTCGGCTGGCAGTGCGGAAGGCAATCCACGCCGACATCAAGAGCGAGCGGGACGCGCCCGCGGCGGCCCATACAACAAAGGGCCAATCACACGAGTGTTCAGAGACTTACCCGGGCAGCGGGTTCGAACTCGGCGGGCGGGGAAGTGAAATGATAAGGCGGCCAGGGGCCTGTCGCGATCAGCGAGCTGAAACCGGAACAGCGGGCAGCTTCCAGCGCGGCGACAAACGCCGTGGTCGAGGCGCGGGGACAAGAAAAACCAGCGTGACAAGCGTTTCCTGGCCGGATATCGGCGGATTGATCTCGCAACCCCGATGCAGCCCGTCGAGGCCCGGGCGGAGCAGCTCGGCTCGTGCCAGTGCCTTGCTGCGCACGGCCGAGGCCCGGTGCACGCCCTGGCGACGAGCCAGCAGATAACGCGTGCCCGGCCGGTCGGTCGATGACACGACTTGTTGAGGATCCGAAATCCGCTCTGACTGATCCTGATCCATCGGGGCCCCGGGAGGTCCCGGCAGGTGGACGCTATACTCATCGCACTGCTCAACACGGTCGAGCATGGAGTTCCAGGCCACTCGATGATCGCTCAGGAGGGCCTCGAGACGCGCGTCCGATTCGACGGTGCAGCCGAAGCGAAACGGGATTGTCGCGGATTTACGGTGAATCTCGGCAACGGCTTTTGCGAACGCCTCGAGTTGCGGTACCGTCGGTGCGATGGCATCGACGGCCAGACGACGGAACGCGACCGCAAGATCGCCAGAGATCAGGCTGCTCAAGCCGGCGGGGAGTTCCGGGTCGGGGCCCTCCCGGTTCTTGACTCTGAGCACGGCATGCACGAGTCGCTTCACTGGGTAGGCTCCCCGATAATGGGGCAAAAATGATAAGGGGGCCAGGGCCCCGAGGACTCGACGACCAGGGGCAGGTTCTTGGCTGGCGCTTGCTCGGCCGCGCTGACGATAGCCCCGATCTTGCCTCGCGGGATCAGGACTGCAACTTTCAAGAGCAGCGACGGGCCATCGGCCTCATTTGCATGCGACGGCAAGACCTTAACGCCCGCACCCGTCTCTTCGATCGCTTGACGCACCAGCGCAGCGGCGGCCTTGCCCGCTCGGAGCGCCGTGGTGCGGGCTTCCTCGCGAAGTTTTTTCTCCAGGAAATAACGAGCACCGGGCGCCGCCGGCAGCTTCCGGAAACGTTCCGATAAACGGGGATCTTTTCGGAGCAGAGAATCTACGACATGCGTTTCGTCGAGGTAGGCCTTGATCGTCCATTCTTCCTGGTCCGCAACCTCGCTCAGAAATCGCCCGATCAGTTCTCGATGCTGGCCGGTCACTTGCTCGAGACTTTGTTCGGAAGCGAATACACAACCAAACCGAGTCGGCAGTACGGGACTGTGTTCGAGTGCGGCCCGAAGCACTTGCTCGTGGTGGAGTGCGCGCGGCACGATCCAGTCCGGATCGGGCGGCTCGCAAGACAGTCCCGATTCGATGTCGGCGGGGTTCACGGGGCTGACGATGACCCCGAGGCTCTCGATTTTCAATACGCCGCACGGCTCCGATCTCGTCATGGCCGGGATGAGTAAACCCGCGCACCAGATCGGCGATTGCAAATCCGTAGAGATAAGCTCCGGTCGGACTCATTCATCCGAGTCTAACCCGCCCGTAACGGGCGGTCAACGCGCCGAGTCCGGAGCCGCCAGGGCTCCGGACTTGGCCTTTTTCCGCTTGCCGGATTACCGTTCAAAACGCACGTTGAGGTGCGGACTGAACCTCCAGGAGAGCCGAGTTCAGGTGTTCCTGGGTGATCTTCACCGTGGATTCGGCCAGTGGATCTGACTCGGACCTGGAGACGACCTCGCGAATAGCGGCCCATGCCGACCGCGTACAGACTGCACGGACCTCTGCGCCACTGAATCCTTCCGTCGCCGCGGCGAGCGCGGCATAATCGACCTTGCCGGCAAGAGGTTTATCGCGGAACCCGATCTGGAAAATCTGCTGACGGCCAGCCCCATCGGGTAAAGGAATGGCGACCTGGATGTCGAATCGCCCTGGACGCAGGAGTGCCGGATCCAGGATATCGGGTCGGTTGGTGGCGCCCAGCACGAGCACGCCGTTCAGATCTTCGACGCCGTCCATCTCGGCCAGGAACTGACTGATCACCCGCTCGGTGACGTGCGAGTCGGTGGCTCCGCCACCGCGGCTGGGTACCAGGGCATCGATCTCGTCGAAGAAGATGATGCAAGGAGCCGCCAGTTTCGCCTTCCGAAAAATCTCGCGGACACTACGCTCCGACTCGCCCACGTACTTCGACAACAGCGCCGGTCCCTTGACGGGAATGAAATTGACCTGCGTCTGGCTCGCCACAGCCTTGGCGAGCATCGTCTTGCCACAGCCGGGCGGGCCAGAGAGCAGGATCCCACGTGGCGGCTTGACACCAGCCTGGGCGAAGATCTCGGGGTGCTTGAGCGGCCACTCGACGGCCTCGATCAACTGGTGCTTGACCTGGTCCAGGCCCCCGACCTCGTCCCAGGTCACATTGGGAATCTCGACGAAGACCTCGCGAATCGCCGACGGCTCGATCTCACGCAGCGCTCCCTCGAAGTCGGCCATCTTGACCTCAAGGGTACGAAGCCGTTCGTAGGGGATATTCTTGGAAGCGAAGTCGATCTCGGGGAGCAGCCGCCGCAGGCAGATCATGGCGGCCTCCCTGCACAGGGCCATCAGGTCGGCGCCCACGAAGCCATGCGTGATGCTGGCCAGGTGGGACAGGGCCACATCGGCAGCCAGCGGCATGCCCCGGCTGTGGATCTCAAGAATCTCGGCTCGCCCGTCGCGGTCGGGGATCGAGATGGCGATCTCCCGGTCAAACCGGCCGGGACGGCGCAGGGCAGGGTCGAGCGCAGTTGGGCAGGTTGGTCGCGGCGATGACGATCACGTTCTGCCGCTTGGCAAGACCATCCATCAGGGCCAGAAGCTGGGCCACGACTCGCTTTTCAACGTCGCCCACCACCTTATCACGCTGTGGCGCGATGGCATCGATCTCATCAAGAAAGATGATACTCGGTGCGGTGCGAGACGCGTCGTCGAAGAGTTTGCGAAGGTGGGCCTCGCTCTCGCCATAGAACTTGTGGATGATTTCCGGGCCGTTCACGGTATAGAAGCGCAGCGTCGGTTTCATGGGCCACCGCCCGGGCGATCAGGGTCTTGCCGCAGCCGGGCGGCCCGTGCAAGAGCACTCCTTTGGGTGGATCGATACCGAGCTTCTCGAAGAGTTCCGGATAGCGGAGCGGGAGTTCGACGATCTCGCGAATTCGATTGAGCTCGCGTTTCAGACCGCCGATGTCTTCGTAGGAGATCGGCAGCGCCTTGTCGGCCTCGGAGGGTTGCCCCTTGGTCCGGCCGGACGGCGCTCGCGCGATCTCCAGCACGGTCCGAGGCTTGATGACCACCAGACCGGCGGGGTTCGTGCTGGCCACCTTGAAGTCGGCCGAGCGGTTGCCAAAGAGCGTGGCCCGAACTCGATCGTCGGCCAGCACGGGAAGGCCGTCGAACAGGCTGCCGATATACTCCAGATCGCGATCGGCCGGAACATAACCGAGCGGTGTGAGGACCACGCGCTCGGCCTGGCGAACCGTGGCCTTGCGGATCTCGATAAGCTGATCGATCGCGCAGCCGACGTTCTCCCTGGTGACCCCGTCGATCTGTACCCGCGCCTGCGAGCGGAGATCCTTGTAGGCCGGCATCGCCTTGCCGACAGTGGTCCGCTTGCCCACCAGTTCCACAAAGTCGCCGACTTCCACGCCCAGGCGTGCCATGTCGACCGGATCCAGCCGTGCCAGACCGCGACCAAGGTCCTTGGGAAGCGCCTCGGTGACTTTTAACTTCAAGTGACTCACGTCTGCCATTGGACCATTCCTTCGTGCTTCCTGGCTAGCGCTGGAACCGGATCTCGAGGATTCCGTTGCGACAGGTTTGCGTCATCTGTTCGTTCTTGAACGCGGCCGGCAAGAGGATTTCCTTTTGATATTTCTTCTTGTTCCGCTCGGCTTTGATGTTAAGGATGTCGTCGTTCAGTTCCACGGTCAGGTCATCGGGGCCCACACCCGGCAGCTCGATGACCACGGACACATGATCGGGTTCCTCGAAGATGTCCACGGGAGGTTCGATGACCTCGTGGACCATGGCCCGTCCGGTCTTCTCGTCGGGTCGCACATTGCCGAACGGCTCCACCTTGACCCCCGTGCCGCCTTCCGACCCTCGGATGCCGGTGCGAATGGTGAACCCGTAAACGCCTTTCAATTCGTCGTTACCGAACTCCTGGAGCCCCTTGAGCTCCTCGCCCTTCTCGGCCAGTTCTCCCAGTTTCTCGATCAGGTTGGTGAGCCCACTCAGAAAACCGCCGCCGAAGTCGACCTCTCCGCCGGGCTGTCGCTGCTTTTTCGTCATCTTTGACATCGCCTCATCGCCTCCCTCCAGAAATCTCCCCGCGCGGGATCTTCGATCCGCGCCGACATATCCAGGCCACTTTCGAAACCATAGGATGTTACTGTCCCAAAAGGAACGCACCATTGTCCGTTTCGCGCCATGGGATCACGAGACACCACTCAGGCGAGTCACGGAGATCTCAGCGGGAAGACGTCCCTCCAGCGAATGCATCAGACCGATAAACAAACAGCCGGTATGACCGGGCGGCAGAGTTTCATTGATCCGCCCGGTGATGAAGGCGTCGCGCCGATCGAGAAGATCGCGGGAGAGCGCTTTCACCTCGACCTCAAAACCCTTAGCGCCCGTGGATTGATCGAGAAGTATTTGACGATTCAGCTCGTATTCCTCGATCAGCAGATCTGGGGATTCGGTGCCGATAAGCCGGGCGCCTCGGGCCATCAATTCCAGGAGCAGCCGATGATTGGCGCTGCCCGTCCGGGCCAGGTCCTGAACAATCCGTTCCTCGTGGCCGCAAACGGGAAGACCATCCTGATAAAGCTGAACGCGCGTCCAATCCAGATTCATTTGTATCAGTGAACTTCGAATCGAACGCCAGAGCTGATCGATCTGCCGCACCCGTTCCTGCCATACCGCCGCGCCTCCCCGCTGCACGTGGAGCTTTCTGACGGCGCCATGCAAACTTCCCAGGTCCGCGGATGTGTGAACGATCGGCACCCAGATCAACCGACGTGGCTCGACGCTTGACACGGTCCGATTCTCCGATGGAACAAGTCGAACATTGAGAGTCTACGACAGGCGGGCCGTTCTGTCTTCGATGGTTTGTACCCGAAATACGGTACGTGAGAACCTGTGTCTACAAGTTCATCAGGAAACAGTCCGGGTCCCCTGGGAAATTCCCTAATGGCGGAGTGGCTGGCATGAGAAAGCGTAGACTTCCTGTGAAATGCGGTTCGAGAACTCGAGTGGCGGGCTCCTCATTATGGGCACAGCCGCGGAGTACACGCCACGGCTTGGCGGCGGCGATTGGCCGAACTCGCTCACCACAAGGTTTCACACACCGACACTTTCCTCGGTCTAAGCATGAGCATGAACAACGACCTCATCCGGGCCGACCAAGTTACCGACACGGTTGCGGACCACGAGGATGTGCGCAAGCGCCGGGAGTGGGTCCGATTCATCATTCCTCACCTGGTGACAAGGCTGAGCTGGCAGGACGGCACCGGGACCGTGTTGCACCTGGTCACGCTGGTCAATGTGAGTGCCATCGGCGCGGCAGTGAGCATGCATGTAAAGCCTCCTTCGGACCGACCCTGCATGATTCTCTTCGATGACGGAAACGATTCGGCCGGCCCGATTACCGCGAAGCTGGTATCCATCGAGGTCACGGAGGCGGGGAGAGTCCTGGCGACTTTCAAGTTCGACGCGACCCACGCTCACAAGAACCTGATTCGACACCAGAAGGAGTGTCGGGCGTGGCAGCGGATGGTCCCTCGCAATCGTCATGGGTCCTTATCGTGGAGAGTTGGAGCCGAAACCATCTCGGTGCCGGCCGAGGTGCAGAACATCAGCGGTGGAGGAGTCGCCGTTCGAACGGATGTCACTCCGCCCTGGAATCAGCCCGTCTGGCTGTTTCTGGGGCCCGCAGGTCAGGAACCCGGACGCGCTGAGTGCAGACTTGTCGGGCTTTACCACGACTCGGCAGGCAAGCTGGTTGCCCGCATGGTCTTCGTTGGCCTTTGCCCGCTACATCTCTACCAGGCGAGTCTTCAGAGTTCCACATGAGTGCGATGACAGCAAAAGAGAGGCTTCTTCGCGGCGCCGATGAAGCGTAAGGCAAGGCTGGGGTCAAGCCCTTCCATGACTTGAGACTTCGCATCACCGTGGTCCATCACTCCGGGAAAGCCAGTAGTGACGGCGTGGAAAGCCGGTCCGACAGACCGAGATCGGTGATCGTTCCTTTCTGCATGTCGATCAAGTACCAGGCGGGACACCCTGTGCAAACCCCCAGAATGGCCTCGCTTCGTTTCTGGTCGGGCTGGACCAGTTCCATCGTCGTCTTACAGCGAGGACAGCGAGTCTCCAGGGGACCGGCCGGATCACATCCCTTGAAGGGGCCAGAAAGGAATGGATCAGCGCGAGTGATGATATTGTGATTCAGAGGCAGAGCATTTCGCATGGTAAGCTCCCGCTCGCGGGGCCCCGATTTGGGAATACGTGTTCAGAACCGCCGCGACCCAACGCAATCTGGCAAGGGACAGCAATTGCAATTGTGACTTCACCGTCGGTTTGTATTCGAGTGACATGGGGCAGTCATCGCCCCACAGATCGCCACTTTTCCCTCCCAACAGGGTTATTCTTTGTGAAGTATGACGTCCTGCTTGGAATCCTCAATCGGGGATTTCCCGACAGGTTGCACGGAGATTCCGGACCGGCTGCGGACTGGCAAGGCCGTCACAACGGGATCGTTCTCCGTTCGCCTTGGTACAGAATCGAGCGATCAGAAAGAGGTGAACTTCCAGGCGACGCCCGACGATCGGTACCAGCGGAAGAACTCCCGCCCCCCCGATCGGTCGACAACTTGAGTCAGGCGAACGGCACCGTCCCAAACCCCTCGTTTCTTGAGTTGACGAAATGACAGGCCGGCGCGACACATTAACCCGAAGCGTCAGCGAGGGGTTACGCCTTTCCCCGCATGGATTTGTTTGTGTCGACCCTCGCTGACGCTTCGGGCTAGTATGAACGGCCCGCCAAGTGTCAAGCGAGACAAGTCCACGTTGACCCCACTTTGGGACGATGCCAGGCGAACTCATCAACGGCTCAGAAATCTGATGAAATCAAGCCGGCGCGAATGGCATACCGCACCAGGCCGGCCACGTCGAAGATCTTCAACCGTTCCATCAACTGGGTACGGTGCGCCTCGACGGTCTTGGGACTGATGCCCAGACGGTTGGCGACGGCCTTGGTCGTTTCTCCTTCGGCGATCAAACGAAGCACCTCACGCTGGCGAGGGGTCAACTCCGCGCCTGGGGTCATTCTGGATCCACCGCGGTCAAGATAACTTTCCACAATGGGTCGAGTGATCGCGGGGCTCAGGAAAACCTCGCCCCGGAACACGGATTGAACGGCTATGCCAAGTTCTTCGATTCCCGAACCTTTGAGCACGTATCCTCTGGCGCCTGCGGCAATGGCGCGGTGGACGTATTCCTCGTCGGCGTGCATCGAGAGTATGACGGTCTGCGTCGGCAAGGATTGTTCATTCAAGCGTCGAACCAGATCCAGGCCGCTGAGACCGGGCATGGCGATGTCCGCGACCAGCACATCCGGTTGCAGCTTGAGCACCAGTTCCAAAGCCTGGTGGCCATCGGCGGCCTCTCCGACCACCTGCACGCCCTCGAGCGACTCCAGCAGCAGCCGGATGCCGCCGCGGACAATGGTATGGTCATCGGCAATAACGATCCGGATCGTGTTCATCCCGGAACCTCCTGATCCAGCCAGCATGTTCTGCCGGATGAAGCTAACGGGCGAGAAATGTCGCCTGTGGAGCGTGTCAGTTCCGGGCGTCCCTGCTTCGCGGCCCCGGCAAACACTCGAGCGACTCTCCGGCGCCTTTACTAATACTACATTGAGATTTACCTCTTGTCGCTTCGCTGGATTCCTGACTCGCAGATTTCCTGGGAACAAGACAATTGAAGAAATCCAGGTTCTTGAGATCCGCCGGAACTCAGCTTACAATAACTTATTGGTGTTTAACATGTCACACCGCCGTGCCCGGGAAACCCAGACCCACGTGGAGACCTGCATAGGATCGACGGCTGACGCCTACCGTGCGGTAAGTCCAGCCTTCGATCATGCGACTCGGCCCGTACTCTTGATTGTTGACGACGAACAGCTCGGTTTGAAGGCATTGGCTTCGGTGTTCGAGGGGCAAGACTACGAGCTGGTCCTCGCCAGCAACGGTCACGAGGCGATGCAGTTCGTCGAAACCGGTCGACCCGACGTCATTTTGCTTGATGTGATGATGCCCGGGATGAACGGACTGGAGACCTGTCGGAGAATCCGTTCGCATCCAGGAATGGCCGAAATCCCGATTCTGCTGGTCACTGCCCTGGACGACAGGCAATCGCGTCTGGATGGTTTCGAGTCGGGGGCGGATGACTATATCACCAAGCCCATCGATCGGGCCGAGGTCCGGGCCCGATTGCGGACGATCACGCGTTTGAATCGGTTCCGGCGATTGCAGGAGGAGATCGTCTATTCGCGGCGAACGATGGCCGAACTGCGCGAATCTTCCCGCCGCCTGGATCTGCTCCGGAAAATTGACCGGGCGATCTTGATGGCCACCTCAGCCACGGAAATCGCGGGGCAGGTGCTGCCTCTCTTGCGCGACCTGGTTCCCTACGCGCACGCCGCAATTCTCCGGCAAGAAATACGGGGCCCTGAGTTATCGCTTCTGGCCGAATATGGATCGGGCCAGCCGCTCTCAAAGCTGGAGCGCCGGCTCGAGTTAAGCGACCTCGGTGTCGCCGTGGAGCCTGGCTGCGAGACCTTCTGCCCCGCTGTCCTCACGCTGGGACCAGGGATGAGATCCCTCTTGCTTCCCCGTCAGCTCCATGAGGCGGGGATCAACGTGATGATCGTCGTTCCCCTGGGCCACCATGACCGGATGCTGGGAGTACTCATCCTTGGAAACCCCGGAACGTCGGCGTTCAGCGACGCACATGCCGAAATCGCGCAGGAAGTCGGAGGAATCATCTCGCTGGCCCTGGCGCACGCGGAGTTGCTCGAGAAAGTGACCCGAAGCCGCGCCGAACTCGAGTCGCTGTCGCGCAAGCTGATCGTCGTGCGCGAGGAAGAATCGCGGCACATCGCGCGTGAGCTGCACGATGAGATCGGCCAGATCCTGGCGGTTCTCAACCTCAACCTGGCCACGGTCAAGAAAACCGCAAGCTGTGAAGCCACGCGCACCGCCGTGGAGGGTTGCCTTGAGCTCGTTGCGCGATTGATGACCAGGGTAAGGAGACTCTCGCTCGACCTTCATCCCTCGTTGCTAGACGATTTCGGCCTTGTGACCGCATTGCGCCGTCACGTTGAATCGCTGGCCGAGCGCACCGGCCTGGGCTTTCTGTTCGAGGCCGACGAGGGAATCGGCCGGCTGGGCACGGAGCTGGAAACCGTCTGTTTTCGCGTCGTCCAGGAGGCAATCACCAACGCTCTGCGGCACGCGGAGCCTGGCCGTCTGTTGATCCGTTTGCGCCTGAACGAAGGCAAACTCGAGATTTCCGTGTCCGACGATGGACGCGGATTCGACCCCGAAGCTGCGCTGGAGCGGTCGACCGCACGGAAGAGCCTGGGACTGCTCGGCATGAGAGAACGGGTCTCGCTCGTGAGCGGCGAGATCGCCATCATCTCGGCGCCTGGTGCGGGTACCGTCATCAAGGCTGTCCTTCCGCTCGACGGCAACGGGACCCAAGACCGCACGGATTGAAGTGGAAGTTCACCCGCTCACGGTCGAGTCGTCGTAGACTTTCTTGACAGGGAACGAGGACATGTTTCTCACCAACGAGGCCTGATGTGGGCACCAAACCGATCAAGATTCTCATCGCCGAAGATGAGCCGGCACACGCGGAAGCCATCTGCCAGGCGCTCACTTGCAAGCACTTCGTAACCGAGACAAGGGTCACGCGATCCTTGAGCGGCTATCACGAAGCCGTGGCCGCCAGCCCTCCTGACCTGGCCCTGATCGATCTCCGTTTGCTCGAGGGCGTTTTCGAGAGCCTGATGCCCTTGCCTCCTGAATCGATGACGTTTCCGATCATCGTCATGACCGACAGCGGAGACGAGGCCGTCGAGGTCGGGTCACGCTGGGCCGGAGTCATGGAGTGTGTGATCAAAAGCGGTGCGTGTTTTGAGAGCTTGCCCTGGACCGTGATCCGGGTGATGCGCGACTGGAATCTGTGGAGCGAGCGACGAAAGACGGTCGAGGCGCTGCGATCCAGCGAGGAGAAGTTTCGCGCCTATGTGGAACAGACCGCCGACCCGATTTTCGTTCATGATTCTCACGGAAACATTCTCGATGTGAACCGGGCCGCCTGCGAAAAGCTGGGTTACTCTCGGCCCGAACTGCTCAGCATGAATGTCGTGGACATCGAGCAAGATATTGACCTGGTATCCTTACAGAAAGCCTGGTCGGAAATGCTGCCGAATCGACCATTCACTCTGAAAGGTACACATCGTCGCAAGGACGGATCCACCTGTCCGGTCCAGATCCATCTCGCAACATTCGAACTCGAGGGCCAGCGCAGGTTCTCGGGGCTCGTACGGAACATCGAGCGATGTTGCCAGGTCGAAGCAGAATTGCAAGCCCGTGACGCTCTGCTCCAGATGACCGGCGAGATCGCCAGCGTCGGCGGCTGGGAATTCGACGTCATCACTGGAGAAGGTCGGTGGACCGACGAGGTCGCCAGCATCCACGATCTCGATCCCCTCGTTCGGCCAACCGTTGCGTCGGGACTTGACTATTATGCCGACGAATCGCGGCCCCAGATCGAAAAGGCCGTGAAAGACGTGAGCACCCGAGGAATTCCCTTCGACCTCGAGCTTGAGATCATCACCGCGAAGGGGTTGCGAAAGTGGGTGAGAACCAAGGGGGTGCCGGTCGTCAGGGAAGGCAAGGTCGTGCAGGTCCGGGGCATTCTCCAGGACATCACGGAGCGGAAGCGAACCGAAGAATCGCTCAAGGTCAGCGAGGCCAGGTTGGCGGCGATCGTGGAAACGGCCGTCGACGCCATCATCACAATCGACGATCGGGGGATTGTCTGGTCATTTAACCCCGCCGCCGAGAAGCTCTTCGGTTACACGAGCGACGAGATCTTGGGCCGGAGTATCAGCATGCTCATGCCCTCGCCGGATCGCGAGCAACACAACCAGTACCTGGCTAGATTCAAGTCGACGGGAGAGAAGTCATGTGCTGGGCAGTCAACGCGAGCTGCTCGCCTTGCGGGCAGACGGTTCAATGTTTCCGATCGAGATTGGCGTCAGCGAATTCCGGGTGCGTGGCGTTCAGAGATTCGTGGGCATCTTGAGGGATGTCAGTGAACGCAAACTGGCCCAGGAGGCTCTCCGTCAAAGTGAGCAGCGGTACCGGCGGATTGTCGAGACGGCTCAAGAAGGAGTCTGGGTCCATGATCTGGAGGGCCGGACCAGCTTCGTCAATGCCCGGATGGCAGAGATGCTTGGCTACACCGTGGCCGATCTGCAAGGCCGCAAAATACTCGATTTCGTGGACCCGCATCTGCAGGCGACTTTTCAGGTCTACCTGGAGCGCAGGCGGCACGGGATCGGCGAGACTCACGACTTCCAGTTCCGCTGCAAGGATGGCTCCACGCTCTGGGCAATCGTCTCGGCCAGCCCGCTGAATGACGACGAAGGACGGGTCATCGGCGTTCTCAAGATGATCACGGACATTACCGAGCGCCGCTGGGCCGAGCAGGAGCTCTCAGCGAGCGAGCGGCGATTCCGTGACATCGCGCGAAACATCCCCGGGGTGGTTTTCCAGTTCCGAGTCCGGTCGGACGGCACTCACTATTTCAGTTACCTGAGCCCGAGGGCACAGGAGATTCTCAATCTCGAGGTCCCAATCGATTCACCTGAGTGGGTCCTGGGATCAGGAGTCCATCCGGATGACCGCGAGAAATTTGTAAGTTCGGTCATCGGAGGCGATCTCGACACGGAGCGACTGGCGGTTTCGAAGGGCGCGTCCTCGGAAAAGATAGCCAGTTCAAATGGGTTCTGGCGGCGTCAAGCCCTCACTTCGAGGAAGAGGAGATCGTCTTCAACGGCGTCCTATTCGATGTCAGTGAGCGGAAGCGTGTCGAGGAAGAGGTCAGGGCGCTGAACGCGTCCCTCGAAGAGCGAGTCGCCGAACGCACCGCCGAGCTCGAATCGATGCTGGCCAACGCGACGGTCGGCCTCGCCTTTTTCGATCGCGAATTACGTTTCATCCGGATCAACCGTTGTCTTGCAGAGCTTAATGGCTTTTCCACTCGAAGCTCATCTCGGTCGTTCGCTGCGCGAACTGTTACCGCGGATCGCCGAGCATATTGAACCGATATTGCTGCAGGTCTTCGAGACAGGCAGATCTTTCCCGGCCATGGAATTCCAGACGCACGACACCCGCCCGTCCCGGTGAAGTCCGATCCGTGCTCGAGAGCTTCTACCCGGTCGTCGGACATGATGGAACCGTCATCTCTGTAGGCGTGACCGTGACCGAGATCACGGAACAGAAACGGTCCGCGGAGGCGCTGGCTACGCTCAACCAGACGCTCTCGGAAGAAATCAACGTGCGCAAGCAGGTTGAACAACAGATGCGCCAGCTCGCCGATATTGTCGAGGCTTCTCCCGACTTCGTGGCGATGGCCGACCCCGCTGGCGCGGTTCTCTATCTCAACCACTCCTTCAGTGGGGCCCTGGGACGTTCACCGCAGCGCGAGCCGCTGATGATTGACGACTGCCACCCCGCAGGCGCTCGACAGATCATCCGGCAAGAGGGCTTTCCCACGGCCGCTCAGACCGGGGTGTGGAGAGGCGAAACCGATGTCGTGACCTGCCATGGGCAGACCATTCCGGTCTCGCAGATCATCATCGCCCATCACGACTTCCAGGGCCGGCTCGAGCTGTACTCGACCATCATGCGCGACATGTCCGAGCGTCAGCGGATGGAAGCGTCGTTGCGCCATCGCTCCGAAGAGCTGGTGACCGCCAACGCCGAGCTCGCCCGCGCCGCGCGGCTGAAGGATGAGTTTCTGGCCAGCATGAGCCACGAGCTCAGGACGCCGCTTTATGGCGTGCTCAGCATGGCCGAGGCTCTTCTGGAAGAAGTTTACGGCCCCGTCAATTCACGGCAAATCTCGGCGCTGGAGGACGTCGCCTCCAGCGGCCGCCACCTGATGACACTGATCAACGACATCCTTGACCTGGCAAAGGTCGATGCAGGGAAGTTGACCTATGAGCCGGGTCCTGTGAACGTTGCGGCCGTTTGCGAGGCATCGGTCCGCCTCATCAAAGAATCCTGCGCACAAGATGAATTCCCGCGTCGTGCTCAATGTGGATCCGGCCGTTGGAATCATCGAAACCGACGAAAAGCGGCTCAAGCAGATCCTTGTCAACCTACTCAGCAATGCCGTCAAGTTCACGCCCAGGGGAGGCTCACTCGGGATTGATATTGTCGGCGACTCCACGCGCGGGATCCTCGCGGTGGCGGTCTGGGACACGGGGATCGGTATCGAGGAAGCGGATCTGAGCCGGATCTTCGAGCCGTTCACGCAAGTCGATAGCGGTCTCGCTCGCCAGTACGCCGGCACCGGGCTCGGGCTCTCGCTGGTTCGCAAGATGAGCGGCTTGCTGGGCGGTGCGGTCTCGGTACGCAGCGAGCCCGGCAAGGGGAGCCGGTTCACCATCGAGATTCCCTGGAAACCGCTCGACCAGGACTCGGATCAAGTCGCGAGCGTGGTGGACCTCGCCTTGGCCACACATTCCCGGCCCGCCGCGCAGGCCGGCAGTCGCGGCTCGCACCCGTTGATCAGTGCGGCGCTGGCGGAGATTGGCATCCATTCCATGGTCCACCCCTGTTCGTTGGAAGTGCTGCCGCGAATCCGTGCACTTCGGCCGTTTCTCATCGTGATCGAAAACCAGATTGGCGACCCTCGACCCATGGAACTCGTCCGCCGGATCACCGGTGATCGAGAGCAGGCGTTGCGTGGGATCCATGTTTTGTTGATTTCGAGCGACACTGAGGCATGCGAACTCAACGATCGTCCGCAATTGATCCGGGTCTCTCCGCCGGCGACGCGGGAAGCGCTTCAATCCGCTCTTGGTTCTGTCATGCCAATAACTTCGGGCGAACTTCTGGCCATGATTCTGGTCTCCGAAAGCCCCGCCGACGAATCATCACCGCTGATTCTTCTTGCCGAGGATAACGAAGTGAATGCACGAAGTGTCGTAGACTTCTTGCAGAACAAGGGCCTGCGTACTGTTCTGACAAGCGACGGCGATGAGGCAGTTCGCAGAACACTTGAGCTCAGGCCCCGCGTGATCCTCATGGACATACAAATGCCGGGGCGCGACGGGCTTGAAGCGATTCGTCTGATCAAGTCGAACAAGACAACCACGGCAATCCCGATTGTCGCGCTCACGGCACTGGCGATGCCGGGCGACCGGGATCGGTGCCTCGCGGCGGGAGCCGACGCGTATCTGGCCAAGCCGGTCGTGCTGCACGATTTGTACCAGGTACTCTGCCGATTGATGGAACCGGGTAAGAGAGGATGTTGCGGCGATGCAAGCGGGGTGTTCGGTCAGTCTGATCCTGATTGTCGATGATGAACCTGCCGGGCGTCGCGCTCTGGAGTCACTTTTACTTGGGCAAGGTTATGGACTGGCGTTCGCCTGCAACGCCATGGAGGGTTTGACGCTGGCCAGACGCCTCGAGCCCGACCTGATTATCCTGGATGTGATGATGCCCGAGATGGATGGCCTGGAATACCTTCGCCAGGTCCGGGCCAGCCCCCGCCTGGCCGAAATCCCGATCATTCTCGTCACCGCGCTCGACGACCGGTCATCACGGCTGGCCGGGCTGGAGGCCGGCGCGGACGACTACATCGTCAAGCCGTTTGACCGCACCGAGCTTCGCACCCGGATCCGCACGATCATTCGTCTCAACCGGTTTCGCAAGCTTCAGCAAGCGTTGAGTTCGTTGCAGGACGCCTATGAGGCGACGCTCGAGGGGTGGGTCCGAGCTCTGGACTTACGTGAGCACGAACTGGAAGGCCACTCCCAGCGCGTGGCCGAAACGACCGTGCGCCTTGCCCGGGAGATGGGGATCGAATCTGAAGAGCTGGTACACATCCACCGCGGTGCATTGCTTCACGACATCGGCAAGATCGCCATTCCCGACGCCATTCTGAGAAAAGCCGGACCGCTGAGCGAGTGCGAGTGGGAAATCATGCGCCGGCATCCGGAATACGCGCGGTCGATGCTCGAGCCGATCGACTATCTCCGGCCGGCACTCCAGATTCCCTATTGCCACCACGAACGTTGGGACGGCAAAGGTTATCCTCGTGGTCTCAGAGGTCGGGAAATCCCCCTGGCCGCGCGAATCTTCACGACGGTCGACGTCTGGGATGCACTCGTGTCCGATCGCCCCTACCGCATTCGCTGGGACTCGGAGCGGGTTCGCGGCTATTTGAAAGAGAATGCCGGAGTTTGCTTCGACCCTGAGGTCGTTGAAGTCTTCATCCGCATTCTCGAAGGCGATGGCCCCATGGCGAGCGATCCGCCGGTTGCGCCGCCCTGCATGAGTTCGGCCGCAGCCATGAGCTACGACCTGGTCCGCGCTGGCCTGGACAATGTCCATGAAAGTCGATCGGGTGATGTCGCGCTCTCGGAACCCGGTATGGACTCGGTCGTCTGCCCGGCTTGACGCGACCGGTTCCGGTGCGATCAGCGACGTGTACCGGGGCCATGAATCGATTCGGCCGAACTCGAATTCTGGGATCAAAACGCCTGGACCTCTGAACCAGACGACGCTTTTCCCGGAAGGCTCAGGAGCGATTCGATCGCCCGGCGAAGATCATCGAGCTTGACCGGCTTGCAGAGGCGAACAATCACGCCCCCCTTCGGAGAACTTGCCCGGTCGCCAGCGTTCGCCTGCCCCGTGAGGACGATGAACGGAACATGCGAAACTCCCGGCAGGAGACGCATCCGTCGAACAGCCTCCTCCTCGTCGACGACCGGGCGGCTGGAGATCAACCAGAACCAGATCGGGCAGGCGGCCGCGGGCGCGATCGATTCCCGCATCCCCGGTCATGGCTTGCTCGATCTGGTAGCCTTTGAATTCAAGAAAGTCTCGCAGACTTCGCGCGCTGATCTGGCTGTTCGAGACGACCAGAATCAGCGGTTCAGCGCGGGATTCCGATGCCTCGCATCTCTCCTCAGCCCGCGGCTCAAGCCTCGGGTCACGCTCGCCCCGGCACGGCTCCGGCGCGGGCTCTGACCAGGGTAGCGACACGGTGAAGCGGCTGCCCTGGTCAGGCTGGCTCACAACGCTCACACTGCCGCCGTGCATCTCGGTCAAGCGTTTGACGAGTGCAAGGCCCAGCCCGGTTCCCTCGTATTTTCGCGCCAGGCCCGAGTCAAGCTGGCTGAACGGCTGGAACAGCCGGGGCTGCTCGTCTTCCGCAACGCCGATGCCGGTGTCCCAGACCGTGAAACGAACCTGATGATTGTGCCGATCGCCCTCCACTTGCAGGCCGATCTTGCCCGCTTCCGGAGTGAACTTCACGGCATTGGAGAGCAGATTGACCAGAATTTGCTTGAGTCGACGGTCGTCCGCGTTCAGGACAGTGACCGCTCTATCGACTTCGAGCGAGACGTCGATCTTTTTCTTGTGAGCCGGATTCCTGAGCATGAGCAGCGAAGACTGGCAGAGGGATTCGACCGAAACCGACTGCATGTCCAGTTCGATCTTGCCTGCCTCGATCTTCGCAATGTCGAGGATGTCGTTGATCAGGGCCAGCAAGTGTCGGCCACACTCCTCGACATCTCGAATGCCGCTTTTCTGTCTGGAATTCAGACCACCGTAGACTTCTTCCCGAAGGCTTTCCGACATGGTAAGAATGCCGTTGAGCGGCGTCCTGAGCTCGTGGCTCATGCTGGCCAGAAACTCATCCTTCAGCCGTGCCGCGCGGGCGAGCTCGGCATTGGCCACCCCCAGCGCGTCGGAACGCTGACGGAGCGTCTCTTCCAACCGCTGGCGCTCGGACATGTCGCGCATGATGGTCGAGTAAAACGCGAGCTGGCCATCGGAGTCGTGGTGGCCGATGATGATCTGCGAGACCGGGACCGTTTGCCCTTGCCAGGTCACCAGTTCCGTCTCACCTCTCCACGTACCCGATTGCGCGGCGGTCGGCAGACCTTCTTCCATGATGATCCGTAGCGAGCTGGCGGGCTGGCAATCCGCGATTACCAGAGGCTCGCGTTCCGGCGACCGTCCCAGTGCCTTGCTTAGGGATTGATTGAAATAAAAGACCTTCCCCTGGGAATCGGCCATTGCTACGAAGTCGGGTGAGGCCTCGATAATATCGGCGAGCCTCCGCATGTGCTGCTCGACCTGGGTGCGCACGGAGATTTCGTCCGTGAGCGCGTGGTTGAGCGCGGCCAGGGCGTTTTCGGATTCTTTACGCTCGGTGATGTCGTTGACCGTCATTCCGACCGAGATCACAGACTCGCCCGCGTCGAACACCGGATAGTAGCTGACGACACAGGATCGCTTTTCCGTGGGACTCGCGGGGGAGACGAAATCTCGCTCGCCGCCAACGAGAGGCCGACCCGACGTGAAGACTTCGCGTATGGCGGATTCGTCGACCGGGCCCGGCCGCGGGCTAACCTCTCCGCCCTGGACCTGTCCTTCCAGGCGATCCCAGACGGGCAGACCAGACATCTCGGCGAGCTGCGAATTGATGCGGATGCACCGCAGCTCACGATCGAAGAAGGCCAGACCGACCGTGGCGTTGGCCAGCATCGATTCCAGCTCGGCGGTGCGCTCCGCAACTCGTCGTTCCAGGCTGGCGTTCAGGCTACGGATCTCGTTTTCGGCCTGTTTTCGCCGGGAAATATCGCGGCAGACGCAGAACACCAGCTTTCGTCCGTTGCACATCGCCCCGTTGGCGCTGATCTCCACGTCCAGAAGCGTCCCATCCTTGCGGCGATGACGAGTCTCAAAAAGGATTCCGGAATCCTCCGGGCGGCGAATGACGCGAAGCACTTCTTCGCGTGTCCACTGAGCGTCCCAGTCCCAGACATGAAGCCGTCCGGCCTCCTCGGAATCGTAGCCCAGCATGTCGCCAAAGCTCTGGTTTGCTTCGAAGACGGCACCATCCTCATCCAGCACCACGATGCCGTCGCTCGACTGCTCGACCAGGATCCGTCGGCGTATGGCTTCCTGCGACAGGGCTTCCTCGAGCTGTCTCTGCTCGGTGATGTCCTGCACCGTGCCAAACATGCGGATTGCCTTGCCGTCGTGGTCGGACTCCACCTGTCCGCGTGAGAGCACAACGCGGATCGAGCCATCCGGCTGGACCGCGCGCATGCAGCACTCGTAGGGTTGGCCTTCCTGAAGCGACAGCTTGACATGATGTCGGACCATATCGCGGTCGTCGCTGTAGACAAGGCTGAGGAACTGATCGAACGTGATCGCGACCGTTCGCGGTTCGAGGCCAAAGATCCGGTAGAGTTCGTCGGACCAAAGTACCTGGTCGCCCGGGATATCCCAGTTCCAGCTTCCCACCCTGGCGACACGCTGGGCTTCGGCCAGCATCGACTCGCTCCGTCTCAGTCGCTGCTCGGATTGCGCGCGTTCCGCTTCTTTCGCCTTGAGCTGGTTGTGGGTCGACACGAGCCCGCGCTGGGCGATCGCCAGCTCGCTCGACAGTTCGAGGGCAGTCTCGGCAACTTGGTTGAGCTCCTCGACATCGTATTCCAGGATCAGCGAGAACCCAAGGTCCGTGTGCGACACCGATCCGTGCAGCGTGCGGCTCTTGCCGGCCGGATCACCCAGCGTCATCATGCCCTGGTAGATAGGCTCCGCGCCGGTGTTCGCAAGTTCGATCAAGTGCGCGAAACCGGGCGAGACAAGGTAGCGAGCGACCACGCTTCCGGCAGTCCGCTCCGTACCGGCAGGAAGCAAGCGAAGGAAGCCGGTATTGGCGTCGACGAGCTTCCCTGAGAGGTCGATCTCAGCAATCGCCACGGCCGTGACCGCACGTAGCGAGTCAATCATCGCTTGGGCTTGGTTCATGTCCGTTCTAACAGTTGATGTGCAATCGTTACGCTTTCTTTTGCGTCCGCTGGGCCTGCATCGGCGCCGAGAAGCCCGGCAACTGGCTCGAACTGGTTGATCGCCAATCCGCCCAGCATGATGCGGGGACGGCTGGCTCCGCCTTGCGCCGTTAACCGTTGAATCGTCTCTCGGGCGGCGGAATAGTGATACGGCATCGAGACCGAGAGCCCGACGAGCCCGGCGCCGGTCTCGTGGACCATCGACACGATCGATTCGGTGGGGTTGTTCGCTCCGAGGTTGAAGACCTCCCATCCCTCGAGCTCGAGTGCGTCGGCCACCATGGTCAAACCCACCGCATGGTGATTCCCCGCGACACACGCGAGTACGACTTTTCCTTTTCGTGGCGGCCCCGGCTGAGCTTGGGAATAACCCCGGGCCAGGATGCTCTGCGAGATCGCCGTCGCGAGGTGCTCCCGACTGACCGTGATCCGGTTTTCTTGCCACTTTTCACCGATCCGGTAGAGAGCCGGTTGAACGAGGTGCAAGGCAGTCTGGAGATAATCCCGGCTCGTCGCGACGGACCGACTGAAAATCTCCCAGGCCGTCATGTGCCGGCCGGCCAGAAGCTCCGCTTCGAACTCGTCGCACGCATCCCAGGGGACTGGCATGCCACGACCATAGCTGATGAGTTGGTTGTTCGCCGCCGCTAGCTCGGACTTGCTGGCTTTCAGCGCCGCGACCACGATCGCAGCATCGTCGGCCGGTAAGTGAATCGAGAAAAATTCGGCGAGCCAATCGAGTGACAGCGGCAAGTAGCTTCGTCGGGATGTTTCGCGAATTCAGAACGCTCTGCAACCAGCGCAGATAGTCAAGAAACGGTTGGAGAACCCCGAACTCGATGACCGGCTGGAAGTATTCCAGGTGACAGCCGAGATCCATCCCTGGTCATCTCGCGACCTTTCTCTCCCAGCGGCAGCAGCAGGTCGGGAAAAGTCGCGTAAAAGCGCGCGGTGACAGATTCGACGGCCTCATTTCGCAGGTCGACAAACCGGAGCAAACCTTCGGAACTCAAGGTTGCGGTTTGCCTCGTAGACATTGTGCGGCCCTCGATCCTCGACGCACTGCAACGACTCGATTCGGGACACCCAGGATGCGGGCACCCATGTTCTTCGCGGTCCCTACCCTGAGGTCGCGGTTCCCCCCACTCGAGTCAGACCGTCTGCGGGAAGTTGGGAATTCGTCGAGCGGATTGTCCAGGATAACTCGACACGGCACCACAATCGCAACGCTGCGATCTCGAAGACCGATTCAAATCCGTAGTTCCTTATGCCCAACAGCTTATTATGTCGTGCGCGATACGACGTCACAAGCTTTTGTTTGATACTTGTGAGCCGGATCTCCGCGGTTATGTCGGAACCGTGTCTGGGCAGAGTGCCGGAATCACGAACTGATCGAATGACAGATCACGTAATGCCGCCGATCGCATGCTGGGAATCTGGACGACTGGCCGTTCGCGGATCAGCTCTTGGCGTGGGCCCTCGTCATCTCGTCGAGTATGGTCACCCGGCCGAGTGCATCGCCGAAAGTACCGTGGCACTCGACGACCCGGGTGCCGTAATCCGGATTCGACCTTTTCAATAGCTCATGCAACTCGGCCAGGCGATAATGCGGGATGGCCGGGAACAGGTGGTGGGGAATGTGCATGTCCTGCCCATAGACGAAGACCGCCCAGCGCGTGAATGGATCGGTGAAGAAAACCCGCGAGTTGGTCAGCCGGCCGGAATCGGCATTCGAGTGCTGGTACACGTCGCGCAGGAACATGAAGAAAGGGAACGAAGAGATGAGCGGGATGAACCACAAAACGAGGGGGTATAGGGCCGTGTACCTTGCGTTCGTGGACCCGGTGATCGCAACGCTGATCAAAACAACGCTGAAATAGCAGATGCGAGCCGCTCCCGCAAACCGGCAGGAGTATGCCTGGCGGAACGGAGACGAGAAAACAGCCCAGTCGGGCAGGGCATACGTTGTCAAGGTCGCCACGATCATCGCGGCCAGGCCTGCCGGGACGACCCACGCCGCTTTGCCGGTGACCACAAGGGCATGGAGCGTCGCTTCCAGGGCGAGCAGGTATGCCAACCCCAGAACGGTTCCGAGACGCGGCAGATAAAGCTCGCCGAATCGACCTCCCTTGTCGGTTCCACTGTAGATGCTCCGGCCTTTGCCCAGGGCGTTCACGGCAATGTAGGCAAGCTGAAACCGCAAGAAACGTATCGGTGCAGTGAACATGCAAAAATAAATCAGGGCAATAAACCTGGCGCGTCATCGGGAACTCGAAGGCGCGCTTGCCATGGCCCAGGTTCAGCAAGTCCGGATCGCGCTCGGGGTCATTGGTGTACTGGTGATGGGCCATGTGGAAGAGGCGATAGAAGTGAACCGTCGTGAGGATCGGAAACATGCAGAACAAGTCGGGCACAAAATCGTTCAGGAAGCGATGCCGCATGAATGAGTAATGCGAAGCCTCGTGGCCGAGGCCGGCGAGACGATGCTGAAGCGCTCCGACAAGTGTGATCGCAACCAGAAATACCGGCAGGTTCCAGTACCATGAGATTCCCCACCCAGAACGGTGCTGCTCGAAGACGATGGCCCCGCCGATCACCAGGGCGAGGCAAAGGTATTCGCGAGCCAGGCAAATCAGGTTGGTAAAATTGTCAGCTTTCCTGAGTTTCATGATCAGGTCTTGCAATTGCGGATTGTCAAACGTTGGCCGCCCGGACCTCGACACGCTCATGCTCTTCCTCATCGAAAACCTGCGCAATGACCCACACCGGCCGTCGATCCGCCATGGCTAGTCCCTGCTCCGCAAATGGGGATCCACGCCTCATTTCCCACACATTTTGGCCACTCAACCCCTGGGACGCCAATAGCTCTCTGCCCAAATAACCCAGATTACGCAGCCCTCAAGAGGCCTGAGGCGTAATCGAGCCCGAGTCGGTAATACATAAGCCGTTCCAAGAAAGCGAGTTTTGGCAAGTCTTAAACAATACACGAGGATTGCGATCAATCAGCGTCTGTGCACCAGTTGGCCGGGCGTTGACGAACTCTGTGACCCCGTGCTACCTTCAACAGTGATCTTTAACCGTTTGCAACGACCTTGCAGCCGCCGAGCGTGGCACGCTCCATGTCCATCATGCTGGTACGGTCTTTCGGGCCGAGAGGTCCCGTAAGATCGATCAAGGCCGACGGGTCTTGTCCTTTGCATGAAGAAATCCAAGCAGTGTTTAGTTGTTAATGCATCATATCTTAGCCTGAAAAACCTGCTTTTGGCAAGGTAAACATGGCGGTGCGTCAGGGCGGCAGATCTGCGTTCGATCTAGACCGCTTCAGCGATGGTGCTCTTGAGGGCAGCGACATGACGAGCGATCTCGAGGCCCATGAACCAGGGACCCCGGCCGATCCGCCCAGCCCGTTGGATCGCCAGTTTCAGACTCTTGCCGAAGCCCTGCCCCAGATCGTCTGGCTGGCCGACGTCGACTGCTCCTTCACCTATTTAAACCGCAAGTGGTCTGAGGTCACGGGGCTAACGCTTGACGAGTCATCGGGTCACGGATGGCAGCGAGCTTTTCATCCCGACGACGTGCCAGAAATCCTCAACCAGTGGGAGCGTGCTGTCCGTTGCAACGCGCCGTGCGAGCTGACTTTTCGTCTTAGAAGTGGCGACGGGGTTTACCGTCGGTTTCAAGGGCGAGCCGAACCGCTGCTGGACGATGACCATCGGCCGGTCGGATGGTTCGCGGTCTGCGGCGAGTGCGACGCGACCCGCAACGAGCGGGCCGGAACCACCCTGGACGTCACCGGGTCCAGAACGGCAACGGGTGCGGTCATTTCCAGCGAGAAGTACTTCCGGCGCGTGCTCGACAGCCTGTTCACGTTCGTCGGGGTCATGACGCCTGACGGAACTCTGATCGAAGCCAACAGGGCGCCGCTGGAGGCGGCCGCAGTCTCACCCGAAGAGGTGCTCGGCAGGCCCGCGTGGGACACCTACTGGTTCAATCATTCGCCCGAGGTCCAGGCACAACTCAAGGAGGCCGTTGCCCGGGCCAACCTTGGTGAAGCGTCACGCTATGATGTCGATGTGCGCATGGCCGGCGGGGTCCTGATGACGATCGATTTCATGCTCGCCCCGCTCCGTGATGAAACCGGGCAGATCCAGTTTCTGATCCCCTCCGCCGTCGATATCAGCGAGCGAAACCGGGCAGAAAAGGGGCTGCGGATGCACAACGAACGCCTCCGCCTGCTCTGGGAGACGGCTGGCATTCTCTTCTCGACGGATAACTCGGCCGCCATGATTCAGGGGCTCTTCGAGAAAATCTCCGATCATCTGAAGGTGGATACGTGTTTTCACTACATGGTCAATGAACAGGCAGACGCCTTGCGCCTCCAGTTCGCCGCCGGAGTATCGGCGGACGACGCGTCATCGCTCGCTCGCCTGAAGTTCGGCCAGGCCATTTGCGGCACCGTCGCCGAGACCCGACGACCGGCCGTGGCGACGTCCATCCAGCAGACCGACGATCCCCGGACCAGGGTGCTCAAGACGCTCGGGATCCGCAGCTTTGTCTGCAACCCGCTGATCGCCAACGGCCAACTGCTCGGCACGCTCTCTTTCGGGAGCCGCAGTCGTGATCGGTTCAACGACGATGAACTGGAATTCGTCGAGACCATCACCAACTACGTCACGGTCGCCTACGAGCGAATGCGGTTGCTCAGCCAGCTTCATGACCGGGACCGGCGGAAGGACGAATTCTTGGCGATGCTCGCCCACGAACTGCGAAACCCCCTGGCACCGATCCGCAACGCGGTCCAGTATCTCAGGGTCCAGGGCTTGGAAGAGCAGGATATCGGCTGGGCGCGCGATATGATCGATCGCCAGGTCACCAACCTCGTTCACTTGATCGACGACTTGCTCGAGATCTCGCGAATCACCCGCGGCAAGATCCAGCTCCATAGCAAGCACGTCAGGCTTTCCGAAATTCTCGCCCACGCCGTTGAAGCCATGCAGCCGGCCATCAGCGAGAAACATCACATTCTCAGCGTCGATTTTTCAAACGACCCGCTGCCCGTCTTCGGTGATGCCACACGGCTTGAACAGATCCTGGTCAACTTGCTTGGCAATGCCGTCAAGTACACCGACGAAGGGGGCATGATTGACGTCAACGCCCGCCGCGATGGTGATCGGGCCGTGATCCAGGTGCGTGACAACGGAATTGGCATCCCTCGGGAAATGCTGCGGCAGATTTTCGAGCCCTTTACCCAGGTCGATCAGTCGCTCGATCGGTCCAAGGGCGGGCTGGGAATCGGATTGACCCTGGTCAAATCGCTTGTCGAGATGCACGGCGGCGGTGTGCTGGCTGACAGCGAGGGGGTCGGGCAGGGGAGCCAGTTCACACTCTGGCTGCCTCTCGTCGAGGAAGCCGCCCGGCTCACACCGCGTGCGCAAAAACTGGCGACGGTCACGGCAGACCGGCCCCCGGCGCGAATTCTCGTGGTCGAAGACAACACCGATGCCGCCGATGGAATCGCCATGCTGCTCTCGACCTGCGGGTTTGATGTCAAGATCGCTCACAACGGCAAGTCCGCGATCTCACTGGCTCGCGAGTTTCAACCGGAAGTCATCTTGCTCGACATCGGTCTGCCCGGAATGAACGGCTACGACGTGGTCGGCGCCTTTCGTGAATTCCCCGAACTTCGCGATGTCCGCTTGATCGCCGTTTCGGGTTACGGTCAGGAGACCGATCAGATCCGCTCACGCGAGGCGGGCTTCGAGCATCATTTCGTCAAGCCCGTGGACTTCGAGTCTCTCAAGGCACATCTCTACCGCGTGCCATCATAGAGTGGACACGCGGGGATCGAGACGACCGCCGCATCAACGCCCCCGGTCCTCGGCGTGGAGCCGGCGATTGCGATCCACTTGCCGATCGAGCTCCTCGCCGCCGATCGCGCGGATCATCGCGCCGATGGTCGTGGCCGGGTCATTGGACCAGAACAATCCCATGTCCTCGCGGGTCGAGTAATGATAGCCGACTTTCTCGCCGTACTTCTCTTTGAGCGCCTCGCCATTGCGCAGGAAGCTCGACCAGCCGAGGATGCCGTAGCTCAGATCGAGCTGCCCCACCAGCACCCGTTCCGGCGGCAACACCTGGGCGGCGACCATCCCGGTCGGCTCGTAGATCGTCGCATTGTCGCGCCAGGTGCTGGAAATGACGTAGTAGCGATGCCGATGCGCCTGGGCGGCGGGCAGCACCGTGGCCGGCGATTGCGTGGGCCAGGCGACGATCTCTGCCCCAGCCTGGCCCAGGGCGTCCCAGCCGTCGTCAAACTGGATGTCCCAGCAAATCTGGACGCCGAGCTTGCCGAAATCGCACGCGAAGACAGGCGCCTGGCGGCCCGGCGTGATGCCCCCCTCGAGTTCATCGCTACCGACGCCCGCCACGGGATGACACTTGCGGTAAATGCCCGCGACCTCACCGTGACGGTCAAAAAGGACGGCCGCGTTCGATGCGATCGGCCCGCGTGGACTCTCCTCGGCCAGTTCAAGCGGCAGCACGATATAGCTCTTGTGCTTGCGGGCCAGGGCGCCGATCGTGTCGTGGACTCGACCTTTGAGTGGCACGGCCCGCTCGTGAGCTTGACCGATCGTCGTGGTCGCCACCGACTCGGGCAGGATGGCGAGGTCCAGACCGTGTCCCGGGTACTGCTTGGCCGCCCGCTCGGCCATCTCGTCGACGAGGTTGCACAATTCTCTGAGCCGTTCCTCGAGCCCCGGGTATTTTCCGTAAGGCCCGAAGATCGTCGTCCCCACGATCACCTTGCGAGGCGGATAATCGGCTTTCGAGCCTTCCGGACGCGCATCGGCCTCCGCGGCATGCGATCGCGCGACCGCACAGGATATCCCGATCGGCACCAAGGCGAGCAGAACCAGCGACGTGCGGATCATGACGACAACTCCGGGTGATCATCAGAAAGCCCTGCGGCAACCGTGCCCGCCAGCATAATCGATCGCGGGAGCTTTGCCGACCATCGAGTCGGGAGACAAGAATGCAGAGCTGGCGGACGCCCATCGAATCATTGACTTCCCGCCGGTCGCCTCGTAGCCTGCAAAATGGGTCTTGTCCGAGCCATGGGCCCCCGGACGATTGATGTCGGGTCTCGGACGGACGGTCCGTCGTGGCGGACCGTGACCGACGCAGGAGATCGCGAATGCGGATTGCCATCCTCACCAACGAATACCCGCCCAACATTTACGGGGGCGCAGGGGTCCACGTCGAATACCTCACCAGGGAACTGGCCCGGATCGATGACGGATCGCACGAGGTGACGGTCATTTGCTTCGGCGACCAGGACATTCGCGAGGGCAACCTCACGGTCCGAGGGATCGACCCCAGGTTCGCGCTTCCCTTTCAGGACCCCAAGCACAAGCGATTTCTGGAGACGATGCTTCGCGACCTGGTCATGGCGGGGATGGTGCACAATGCCGACATCATCCATTGCCACACGTGGTACAGCCACCTCGGCGGCTGCCTCGGACGCCAGCTCACGGGCGCCCGCCTGGTGCTCACGACGCACTCGCTGGAACCGCATCGGCCATGGAAGGTCGAGCAGCTAGGGGCTGCGTATCACGCGAGCTCCTGGGTCGAGAAGACCGCCTATGAGAACGCCGACGGCGTGGTCGCCGTCTCGGCCGCCATGCGCGAGGACGTGCACTCGCTCTACGGAGTTCCCTACGAGAAGATCCGGATCATCCACAACGGCATCGATCTGATTCAGTACAGGCCGACGCCTGACCCCAAAGTCCTCGAGAAATACAAGATCGACCCGACCCGGCCGATCGTCCTCTTCGTCGGCCGGATCACCCGCCAGAAGGGAATCATTCACCTCGTCAGCGCCCTCAAGCATATTCACGAGGGTGCCCAGGTTGTGCTTTGCGCAGGGGCTCCGGACACCGAGGAGATTGGAAGAGAGATGGAGCAGAGGGTCGAGCAGGCTCGCCGCGAAGCCCATGTGCCGATCACCTGGATTGCCCAGATTGTCCCCAAGGAGGACATCATCCCCCTCTATTCCATGGCCACCGTCTTCGTGTGCCCATCGGTGTACGAGCCGTTCGGAATCATCAACCTGGAAGCCATGGCGTGCGCCACGCCCGTGGTTGCCTCCGCCGTCGGCGGAATCCGGGAGGTCGTCATCCCCGGCGAGACTGGCCTGCTCGTGCCCTTCCAGCCGGTCAGCAGCATCAACTTCGAGCCCCGAGATCCGGAGAAGTTTGCCCGCGACCTGGCAGCCGGGGTCAACCAGCTTCTCGAGGACCCGAAGCTGCTCCACGAGATGGGCATTCAGTCCCGTAAACGGGTCGAAGAGTTCTTTAGCTGGACCAGCATCGCCCGCCGCACCGTCGATTTCTACGAGGAGCTTCTGAACACCCGCGTCGGCCCGGCATCACACCCCTATTGACGGAACGCCCGCAATAACACGGTAGCTGGCCCGGAGAAATCGACGATCGGGGCACTGCCGCCGAGGTCGACGCGCGGCGGAGCCGCTACAGGAACGAAGGGTGGATCCTCCGTCGTCAGCACCAGCTCCCAGCGCCGGCCCTGGGCGGATGTGAGATCTTGAAGTGATGCCGTCCCCGATCCTTTGAACCGGGTGACGGCCCAGACCGACGGCCCGTTCTCGGCGTCGCGGCGCAAGGCCAGCGAGTCGGCATCGAGGACCACGGCCTCGAAGCTCCCCGGCTGCGCCGACGCAGGGCCGGCTCTTCTCGGCGAAGCTGCAAGAGCGCCTGGTAGAGCCGGAGCATTGCCGCATGCGGCTCCCGCTCTCGTTCCGACCAGTCGAGCTTGCAGGTCAGGAAAGTCGCCTCGGCCTGGCAATGCGGGATCGTCGCGCGCCGGGCCGGATCGACGAATGCCTCGTAATCCCGGAACTCGTGCATCCGGCCTTCGTGAACCAGCCGGCCCAGCTCCTCGGGATGATCCGTGAAGAACACGAACGGAGCGCTCGCCGCCCATTCCTGGCCCATGAACAGCAATGGCGTCGCGGCCGTGGTCAGCAAGAGCGCCGAGGCCGCACGGTACGCGGCCGCGTCGACCTGGTGGTTGAGCCGCTCGCCCAGCGCCCGGTTGCCGATCCGATCATGATTCTGGATGTAGAACACGAAACTCCGGGGTGCCAGTCCCGTCGGATCGGTTCCTCGAAAATAGCCCCGATGAATCGAGTACTCACCCTGGAACAACCAGCCCCGGTTGATCGTTTTGACCAGGTCGATGAGGTTCCCACGAAAGTCGCGAAAGGCCCCTTCGAAATCGCCTACGAGATACCGGCGCAGCTCGTGATGGAAGTCGTCCGACCAGATTCCGTCGAGCCCCCAGCCGCCCTCCGCGACCGGTCGGACCATGGTCGCCAGGTTGCGCGCGTCTTCCGCGATCAGGTGGACCGTCCGTTCCGGGATGGATTCGTGAACGACCCCGGCAAGCTCTGCCAGAAAATGCCGTGGGCGGTCGTCAAAGAAACGGTGAGTCGCGTCCAGGCGCAGGCCGTCCATGTGGTATTCCCGCAGCCAGTGGAGTGCATTCTCGAAGAAGAACGCGCGGACGTTCGCGCTCCGGGGGCCGTCGAGGTTGATGGCCGGTCCCCACGGCGTCCGGTTCGTGCTCGAGAAGTAGTCCGCGGAATACCTGGCCAGGTAGTTTCCGTCCGGACCGAGGTGGTTGTAAACCACGTCGAGCAGCACGGCGAGGCCGAGCCGGTGGGCCTCGTCAACGAGCCGGCGCAGGTCGTCCGGCGCACCGTAGCATCGCGCCGGGGCGAACAGGCCCACGCCATCGTAGCCCCAGTTGCGCTGGCCCGGAAAATCGGCCAGCGGCAAGAGCTCGACCGCGGTGACGCCCAGCCGAGCCAGCTCGGGAAGCCGGCCGGTCACGCCGTCGAACGTTCCCTCCGGCGAGAACGTGCCGACGTGCAGCTCGTAGATCACCAGGTCAGCCGCCGCGACACCACGCCAGCCAGAATCCGTCCAGGCGAACCGCGCGGGGTCGATGACCTGGGACGGCCCGTGCACACCCTCGGGCTGGAACCGTGAGGCGGGATCAGGGTAGGGGCCCTCGCCGTCGATCAGGTATCGATAGCGGCCACCCGTCTCGAGCCCGGGCACAAGCACCTCGAACATGCCGTCGGCGTGCTTCTCCAGCGGAATCACGCGCTCGTCCCGCGCGTTGCCATCAAGCACAAGTTGAATCGTCTGCCTGTCGGGCGCCCAGACCCGGAACCGGACGCCTTCTGTGCACGGTCTGGCGCCCAGAGTCAGTTCCTGGTTCATTTGTGGAGCCGCTTGAGAATCAGGATGGCCAGCGGCGGGATGATCAGGTTGAGTGACTGGGGCTGACGGTTCCAGCCGATCGGGGCAGGGGTCAGGCTGCCCATGTTGCCGTGGCCCTTGCCGCCGTAGATGGTGGCGTCGCTGTTGAGAATTTCCTGCCAGCGGCCGCCGCCGCGGGGAACTCCGACCCGGAAGTTGCGGTAGGTCTCGGCGCTGAAGTTACAGACCACCAGCGCCAGGTCCGCCTCGCTGGAACCCTTGCGCAGGAAAGTGAGCACACGCTCATTGACGCTGTCGGCTTCGATCCAGGCGAATCCGTCGGGCCGGCAATCGAGCTCATGAAGCGCCGGTTCGGCCCGATACTGGGTGTTGAGGTCGCGCACCCAGCGCCGAATTCCGCGATGCCTGGGATCGTTCAGCAGGTGCCAGTCGAGGCTCTGCTTGATGGACCATTCCTCCCACTGGCCGAACTCGTCGCCCATGAACATCAGCTTCTTGCCCGGCAGGGCGTACATGTAGCCGTAAAGCAGCCTCAGGTTGGCCCGCTTCTCCCAGTCCTCTCCGGGCATCCTGGCCAGCAGCGACCTGTTGCCGGGGCTGGCGTCGTCGTGCGACAGCGGCAGCAGATAGTTTTCGTGGAAGGCGTAGTGCATCCGGAAGAGGAGCTTGGAATGTGCCTCGGACCGCCGTTCGGGTGGCAGCGCGAGGTACTCGCGGAGCGTGTCGTGGACCCAGCCCATGTCCCACTTGTAGTCGAAGCCCAAGCCGCCGGAATGCGCGGGGCGTGTCAGGTCCGGTCGGGCCGAAGCGTCCTCGGCAATCGTGATCGTGCCGGGGAACCGTTCGTGCACCTTGCGGTTGACCCGTCTGAGGAATTCGATCGCCGCTAGGTTCTCATTACCGCCGAACCTGTTGGGCGACCATTCGCCCGCCTTGCGCCGAAAGTCGAGCCGGATCATCGACTCGACGCCGTCGACCCGCAGGCCGTCAAAATGATAGGTATCGAGCCAGAAGAGCGCGCTTGCCGCCAGGAAGTTGGCCACGACCGGATTTTCATAATTGAATGCGTAAGTGTTCCAGACAGGTATCTTTCGCCGCCGGGGATCGACCGGCTCGTAAAGCGGAGTTCCGTCAAATTCGACGAGCCCGTGGCTGTCGGTGGCAAAGTGGCCAGGCACCCAGTCGAGGATGACGCCGATCCCCCTGCGATGAAGAGCGTCAACAAGAAACATCAGGTCCTGGGGTGTGCCGTAGCGGCCGGTCGGAGCGTAGAAACCAAGGACCTGGTAGCCCCAGGATTCCACGGCCGGGTGCTCGGAGACGGGCAAGAGTTCGACGTGCGTGAAGCCCATCTCGAAGGCATATTCGGCCAGCTTGGGAGCAATTTCGCGATAGCTCAGGCAGCGATTTCCCTCTTCCGGCACACGCATCCAGCTTCCCAGATGGACCTCGTAGATCGACAGCGGCGCGGTGAGCGACTGGCGGGCGGCCCGATGCTTCATCCACTCCTCGTCGCCCCACTCGTAATGCGACGGATCCCAGACTCTCGAAGCGTTCCGCGGGGGGATCTCGGCGGCAAAAGCATAGGGATCGGCGCGGTCGAACCGGGAGTTGCCGTCCGGGGAAAGGATCGAATACTTGTACGTGGCGCCCTGGCCCACGCCCGGCACGAAACCGGCCCAGATCCCGCTCCCTCCCCGCGGCGACAACGGACTGGCCGAGGCGTTCCACCCGTTGAAGTCGCCGATCACTGAGACTGCACGCGCGCTGGGCGCCCAGACGGCGAAATAGGTTCCCGAGGAACCGTCCGCGTCTACCACATGCGCGCCAGCTTCTCATAGACGCGATCGTGCGCCCCCTCGCAGATGAGTCGCAGATCGGTGTCGCTCAGGATCATCTTCGCCCCCCCAAGATACGCCCGAGGCCTCGCCCCGCCCGATTGCTCCGGCTTACATGAAATAATCAAAATCGTGTTCAGTCCGGATCTTGCGGCGGACCCGGAGGATGTGCACGGGGTTGACCTTGGGGTCGAGCTCCACGTAATTCGTCAGCCCTTGCCAGAGGAAACGCTCGTCGCTGATCAATTCGTGAACCTGGTACGAGTCGGACTGGCTCGAACCCAGGTGCAACTCGTGGACCGGCAGCTTGAGCCAGCCCGATTGCTTGTGGTAGGGATCCAGGTTGACCACCACGAAGATCAGGTTTGACAGGTCCGGCGTCGACTTGCCGTAACAGATGATGGCGTCGTTGTCGATCTCGAAGAACCGGATGTTGCCGTTGTAGTGCAGGGCCGGATTCTCGCGGCGGATCTCGTTGACCCGGCCAATGTAGTCGCGCAGGCTCCAGGGGACGTCGAGGTCCCAGTGCGTGATCTGATACTTCTCCGAGTCCAGGTATTCTTCTCCCCCCTGCCGCAGCGGATCGCCCACGCATTGCTCGTAGACCGGCCCGTAGATGCCGTAGGTCGCGCCCAGCGTCGCCGCCAGCACCAGCCGGATGATGAACGCGGGCCGGCCGCCGATCTGGAGAAACTCGGGATTGATGTCGGGCGTGTTGACGAACAGATTCCCGCGCATGTATTCGGCAGATTCGGAACGGTTCAGCTCGGTGAGGTACTCGGAGAGCTCCCACTTGCTGTTCCGCCAGGTGAAGTACGTGTACGACTGCGAGTACCCCCCCTTGGCCAGTCGCCTCATCACCTTGGGGCGGGTGAACGCCTCCGAGAGGAAGATCGCATCAGGATGCCGGTTCCAGACCTCCTGGATGACCCAGTCCCAGAACTTGAAGGGCTTGGTGTGGGGATTATCGACCCGGAAGATCGATACGCCGTGGCCGATCCAGAACAGGAAGACGTCGCGGAGCTCGGCCCAGAGCGCAGGCGCGTCGGCGCACTCGAAATCGATCGGGTAAATGTCCTGGTACTTCTTGGGCGGGTTCTCGGCGTACTTGATGGTTCCGTCGGGCCGGTGCCGGAACCATCCGGGATGCTCGCGGACGTAGGGATGATCGGGCGAGCACTGAAAGGCAATATCGAGCGCGATCTCGATGCCCAGCTCGCGGGCCTTGAGGACCAGCCGATCGAAATCCTCAAACGTTCCGAGCTCGGGATGGATGCTCTTGTGTCCACCCTCCGGCCCGCCGATGGCCCAGGGGCTGCCCGGATCGTCGGGACCTGGAGTCAGCGTGTTGTTCGGTCCCTTGCGGAAGGCTCGGCCGATCGGGTGGATCGGCGGCAGGTAGAGCACGTCGAATCCCATCTCGGCGACGTAAGCAAGCCTCGCCTCGACATCGCGAAAGGTGCCATGGCGGCCCGCCACGGGCGAGGCCGAACGCGGGAACATCTCGTACCAGGCCCCGTAGCGGGCCCGCTCCCGCTCGACCATGATCCGCAGCGTCCGGTCGTACTGGCAAGTTCCCGCGCGGTCGGGGTGCCGGGCCATCTGATCCATCAGGTCTTGCTCCAGGCCCGCCCGAACCCGCGCCGGCTGGCTCTCCGGCCCGGCCAGGAGCCGGGCCCGCTCGCGGAGCCACTCCGCATCTGCGCCCTTCGCCCGCTCGGCTGCCTCGCGAACGAGCTGCGCCCCTTCCAGCAGCTCGCTGCTCAGGTCTTGCTGACCGGCTTCGTGTTTCTTGATCAGCTCCTTGTGCCAGCTAAGATACCGGTCGATGCGCGCTTCGATGGTGTACTCGTGCCAACCTTGCTTCTGGACCGTGAACCGGCCGTTCCAACGGTCGTTGGACAGCAGTGCCATCGGCACGTCTTCCCACGCGGTCGATCCGGCCGGCTTGTGGCGGAGCACGGCGACGATGGCATCATGCCCGTCGGCGAAGATATCGGCCGAGACCACGACCTCCTCGCCGACAGTGCGCTTGATCGGAAACCGCCCACCATCCACCTCGGGGGCCACCCCTTCGATGATCACCCGTGACCAGTCCCGATCGCGAGCCCCGTCCGCCCGCGCTTCTGCCGCCGAACTCATGACTTCCTCTCCCCCAGCGACATCACCCGTGCTCCCCGCCAGATCTCCTCGCCTGCATCGGCATTGAGAGCCCGCCGCCGCGGCGCGGATCGTGCCCTTCAAACCCGGGTGCCGTCATTTTCCGGCCGATCATCCACCGGCCCCAATCCCCTGTCAACCTGGTATCGATCACCGTTCCCGAGACTTGTCCAAGCGTTACGATCACGAGCCAGGATTTCATTGTACGACGGCAGGTCGAAGAATGCGCCCGGTCGTGCAAGCCGACCGGAATTCGCTTTTCCGCGAATCATTGCGGAAATGCCATCGCGCCCACGTTCGCATCGCGTCCGGATTCCACCTTCACGCACTTCGCGTTCCTCCAGGGATCGGCGTCACGCTCCCGGACCGATTTCGGGATCGACGCAAAGTCGCCCTGGGGGATTTCGGGGTCGGTATACGCGTCGTGGCCGGCCTTCAGGCCGTACTCTCCGGGAGGCAACGGCGGCAGCGCGAACGAGCCGTCAGCGGCGGCCTGCACCTCGGCCCGTACGCCCGTTTTGCTGAACGCGACAACCCACGCCTGGCCCCGCCAGAGCTCGGGCAGGTCTTGAATCAAACCCCGCACCCGGCCCCCCTCCACGCAGGCGATGTCCAGCGTCTTTGACTCGTTGAGCTCGATCGGGAACGGCCCCATCTGCGTCAGTGCTTTGCCCGCCTCCTCGACCACCATGTACCAGCGATCGTGCTGGAACGGAACGGTCAGCGTGTACGACCCGTCGCGCACCGGCGCGCTGGCGTAGATGATCGGCTCACCCTCGGTGGTGCGCCCGCGCATGACCTCGGCATTGACCGCATCGTGCTTCCTCCGCAACGTCCAGAGGCCGACCCAGCCCGACGCGACGGCCTTGCCGTCGCGGGTGACGCGGCCCGCGATGGTCTGCTGCGCGAGCGTCGGCGATGTGCCCGGCAGCTTCTTGCGCATCCGGACAACGACGCCGGAAACGGTCTGCCGCTCGGTGATCCGAGGCGTGAAGGCCTCACCGTCGTGATACCCCTGGGCCGACGCCGTGACGTGGTATTCGTCGGGAAATGCGTAGGCCACGCGAAATCGCCCCGGGGACGGCTGTTCGAATTCAGGGATGCGGCATCCCCGCAAGACGACCTCGCCGTTCGGCTTGCGCTCGAAGAAGCAGAGTACCACGCGGTCGAGTTTCACGGGCAAGCCGGTGTCATCGTCAACCGCCGTACCCTCGATCCAGGCCAGCGGGCTCATCACGACTTTCAGATCCGGAAACGGTCCATACTCTTTCGGGCTGGTCTCGTAAACATCGGTCCAGAAGACGCCGTCGTCGCGAAGATTCACGCCTCGATTCACCGTCACATACCCCGCCTTGCCCGCGATCATCTGGAACCGGGGATGGAGTCCGAATCCACGAAAAGTGAACCGGCCGTCCTTGTCGGAGACGACCTTGTCGATTCCGCCGGCCGAGATACTCACCCCGGAAACCGGCCGGTTTTTCTCGTCGGTCACAACGCCCGGGACGGGCACGTCGGGTTCGAGCCGGATCGGTTCGAGAACCTCCACGCCGCCCGGCGCGACCGGATGCCCCGAAGAGAACGCCTTCTTGCGCCCGGGCTGGCTGACCTGGACGGAAAGGATTCCAACACCCGCGGGCGGCAGCCGGTACCAGCCATCGGCGCCCGTGGTCGTCCGCATGGGGGATCCGATGCGACTGATCGTGCGACCCAGGTAATGCCGCGACAGGTGGGCCTCGACCACCGCGCCTGCCGCCGGTGAGCCGTCACAGTCAAGCGCCCGGCCGAGGAAGACCCGTCCCGGGGCCATGCGGATCGTGCCGACATCCGTATCACTTCCGGGAAAGATCGAGAACCGATCACCGGGAACGTCCTGAAACGCATACCCCTCGGCCTCAATGCGAATGCCGCCCAGCCCCCGGCTGATCGGCTCGACCGGCCCGATCCGAAACCGGCCCGATGCGTCGGTCAGCGTATCGACATATTGACGGAGTCCTTGGTGCCCGACCGAGACCCTGGCCCCCGCCACCGCCGCGCCTTGGGGTCCGACAACCCGCCCGGAAAGCGTTCCCTTCGCATCGATTTCGCCAGCCGCGGCAAATTCGGACATGCCGCCCAGAACAGCGAGGATCAGGCCGACCCTGAAGCGATAAACCATCAAAACCCCCCTGTTCCCGTCGGTTTCCTGCAACTCGCCCCCGCGTCGACAGGATTATACGAGAGAGAGGATAGACCTTCGAATCATCACCCGAGACGCAAGCTCGTAGGTCAGGCTTTCTAGCCTGAACTGATTCGATTCGATTATCCAGTTATTTTATCTGAAAGTTTGTTCAGATCAGGCCGGAAAGCCTGATCTACGAGAACCCACACCATGGCCACCGCCGCACAGATCCAAGCCAACAGACGAAACGCGGAACGCTCCACCGGCCCGAAAACCATGAAGGGCAAGATGCGAGTGCGCGAAAATGCTCTCAAACACGGCAACTACGCCGCGACCGTCGTGCCCGGATTGACCCACGAAGATCCCAACGAGATCCGCGACCGGATCGCTCGCTACATCGACGACTGGCAGCCAGCCACCGACGCCGAGCTGGACCTGGTCTGCCAGGCCGCCCGGCTCTCGCTGACGATCGAACGCGCCGAGCGAATGGAGGTCGCCCACATGGCCGGCCGCATCCAGACCGCGGCCTGCGAACGGCTCCAGGAAGTCCACCCGCGGCGGCTCGAGGAGGTCCAGGAGCTGGGCCGCAGACTGCTCTACATCGCAGCGCCCTGGTGAGATCAAGGTTCTCAACCAGTCGCTCTGGAGCGATGATCCCAGATTGCTCGTCGCCAAACTCGAGGCCACCGCCGAGGGCTGCCGCTGGCTGCGGACGCGGTGGGCCGAGTTCCGCCATCTGCTCGACACCAAGTCTCACTGGGAAGTACCGCTCCTGATCCGGTTCATCCGGCTCCAGGGCAAGCTCGTCGACGAATCGGTCTTCGACCCGGCGCTCAATTCCATCTTGCTCGCCTGGGACGTGATCGTTCCCAAATTCGCCCGGGACTACTGGGAGGCGTTCCGGCGGCAGCCATCGCAGGCGGCGACCGCGTGCCTCAACTCACTGCGGTGGCGTGAGATCGCACCCCGCCCCGCCAGCAAGGACGAGGCGTGGAAGGTCCTCCACACGATCGTCGATCACCACAGCCAGCGGCTTGAGGTCTTGCTGAAGCGAAACCAGGAGATGGAAGCGGAGGAGGTGGACGACTGGATGGATCGCGCGGCGCTCGACCTGAGCCCGGAGTTCGAGCGTCACCGGCGCTACCTTTCGGCCAAGACGCGGGAGTTCCATCGGGCACTTGAGGTGCTGCGGAAGATGCGGCGGGACGAGGGAGGGAGAGGAAGGCAAAAGGGAGAGTATCGATGGCGGTTGCCAGATGCCAGATGACAAATGCCAGATGACAAATGGCGTCGGGGAGATGGCGGACGGCAGAGGGCCGGAGCAGACCGATGTCGCGACGGAAAGCCAACCGTGCGGAGAGGCAACACCTCAAAAAATCGAGAACAAAGCCAATCTGGAATTCAAGCAAGTGTCCAAGGCTCAAGAGCTTGAGACTGAAACGGCGATAGCGGACGCAGAGGATCAAAGCCAATCGCCCGTGACCCCGGCCGAGCAGCCAGCGCTGCGGAAGAGTGGCGAACGGCAGACGCGAAGCCCGGCACCAGTCCCCGCCGGCACGCCTCTTGCTGCCGATCGCTCTCCGATTCCAGATCCTGATCGTGCTCCTGACCCTCTTCCTGACCATGATCCTTCTCCTACTCCCGATCGTCTTCATGGCTCTCCATCGGACTCTCGAGACCACTCCCAAGCCAATGATCCCGTGTCCCCGATCGACTCCTGATCGTGTGTCAGTACGCGCTTCCCATCTACAGAGGCCGATTCTCTGATCGCACGGATTGCAGGATTGTGAACTCGTGCCTCTAACCTCTGGAGACCGCTTCTCGATTCTGTTACGAATTCAGTGTACTTCCCTCAGTCTGATCCCTCCCGCCGAGGCTTTCCGTCATGTGCCTCTCTCGACGAATGGCTTTTGGGGCATTCGCTTTCCTGCTCTTGGAAATGTCGTCCACGCCGGTGCACGCGGAGGATCGTCCTACCGAACGGTCCATCGCCGAGGTCATGCGATCGTTGCGTCCCGACCATCCTCGGCTTTACGTCGTGGACGACGACATCGCGACCGTCAAGGGGCAGATCAAGACCGATGCGCGGCTCCGCCGGTGGTATGACCAGCTTCGGAGGGACGCGGAGAAGATGATCAAGGAGCCGCCGGTGGTCCATCGCCTGATCGGACCTCGACTGCTCGATCAGAGCCGGGCCGCACTGCGGCGAATCAGCACCCTGGCCGGCCTGTACCGCCTCGATGGCGATCGTCGGAAGGCCGATCGCGCCCGGTTGGAAATGCTCACGGCCGCGGCGTTTCCGGACTGGAACCCAAGCCATTTCCTCGATGTCGCCGAGATGACCAATGCGCTGGCGATCGGCTACGACTGGCTCTATCCGATGCTTTCCGATGCCGACCGGGCCACGGTCCGCCAGGCGATCGTGGACAAGGGCCTGAAGCCGGGGCTGCAAGTTTATGCATCGGGACGTGGCTGGCCGACAGCCGTCCATAACTGGAACCAGGTTTGCAATGGCGGTCTGACTGCGGGGGCACTTGCCGTGGCCGATCGCGAGCCCGAGCTGGCGAGGAAGATCGTCGATCATGCCCGGCGGTCGATCGTCCGGGCGATGGCGTCGTTCGCCCCGGACGGCGGCTGGGCCGAGGGGCCGGGCTACTGGAACTATGCAACCGAGTACAATGTCTTCTTCCTGAGTGCCGTCGAGTCGGCCCTGGGGACCGATTTCAGTCTCAAATCGATGAAGGGCTTTCCGGAGACGGGCCTGTTCCGGATGCAGTTCATCGGTCCGCTGAACCGGACCTTCAACTATGCCGACGCCCATGATTCGCCGGGCACGGCCGCACAGATGTTCTGGCTCGCCAAAGCCTTCTCACGCCCCGAATACGCGGCGCACGAGATCCGCTCGATTGGTGATCGCGCGGGGATCTTCCATCTTCTCTGGTCCGCGAATTTACACGCGCTTGCCGCGGATGCCGCGCAGCCCCTCGATCAGATCTACCGTGGTATTGATGTCGCGTTCTTCCGCTCCGCCTGGAACGACAAGAGTGCCATCTTCGTCGGCTTCAAGGGGGGCGACAACAAGGCCAATCACAGCCATCTGGATCTTGGTACTTTCGTGCTCGATGCTCTCGGCCAGCGCTGGGCGGAGGACCTGGGCGGCGACGATTACAACTTGCCCGGCTACTTCGGCAAGGAGCGATGGAACTATTACCGCCTGCGCACCGAGGGCCACAATACCCTGACGATCCGGGGCGAGAACCAGAATCCCAAGGCGCGGGCCCCCCTCATCGCCTTTCATTCCGATCCCCGACGTGCATTTGCCGTCGCCGATTTGACCGAGGCTTACGCACCCCAGGTTCGCAAAGCCTGGCGCGGGATCGCCATGCTCGACCTCCGACACGTCGTGATCGAGGATGAGATCGAGGCCAGCAGTCCGGTGGACGTGATCTGGAACTTTCACACCCGGGCCCAGGTTGAGATCCACGGCTCCCGTGCAACGCTCACCTCAAACACGGCCCGTCTCGAGCTCCAGATCTCCAATCCACCGGGCGCTCGACTTCAGCAGGATCGGCGCCAACCCGCGGCCTCCCCAGGGACAGCAGCCGGAAATCACGAACCTGATCGTCCGCTTGCCGGGCACGCGGAAGACCCGCCTGACAGTCGGGATCACACGGTCGAGTAACGAGGTGATTCCGTCGCTCGGCCCGCTTTCCCAGTGGGTTTCGCTTGGAAAGCTGACCAGGCAGTGACGGCTCGGCCGGAATGAGGGAGAACCAACATGACGCGGCAGACACGTCCATTTTTGCAGATAAGATCAAACTTTGCGGCCATCGTGAGCATCGTCTCTGTGCTCGCCGTCGCGACCCGGGCACAGGACGAGGCGGCGGTCCTTCCCCGTGGCGTCCGAGCGGTCTGGGATCTGAGCAAGGCCCATCGCCAGACCACGCCCACGCGCGAGCGCATCAGCATCAACGGCCTCTGGAAGTGGCAGCCGGCCGATCTCGCGAATACCCGCGTGCCCACGGCCAACTGGGGGTATTTCAAGGTTCCCGGCTGCTGGCCGGGGATCACCGACTACATGCAGAAAGACTGCCAGACCGTCTTCGCGCACCCGAGCTGGCAGGCCCGCAGGCTGGGCAGCCTGTCTGCCGCCTGGTACCAGCGCGAGATCGCAATCCCCAGATCATGGGCCGGCCGGCGCATCGCCATGTCGGCCGACTGCCTGAACTCGCTGGCCACGGTTCTTGTCGACGGCAAGGTTGCTGGGGAGATCCGGTTTCCGGGCGGCGATCTCGACCTCAGTGCGTTCTGCCATCCCGGCGACAAGCACGTGCTCAGCATGCTCGTTGTGGCCGCACCACTCAGGGCCGTCATGCTTTCCTACACCGATTCCGCCTCGGCCCGGCAGGTGAAGGGCGTTGTCCCGCGACGCGGCTTGTGCGGCGACGTCTTCCTCATCGCCTCTCCCGGCGGGGCCAGTATCGATGGCGTGACGGTGGACACGTCGGTACGGCTGGGGCAGCTCACGTGTACGGTCGATGTTCAAGATCTTGTTCCGTCCGAGCACTACCAGCTCCGAGCCCTGATCACGCAAGATGGTGGCCCCACGACCGAGCTGGCCAGTAGGGTTTTCACGGCATCCGACCTCAAAGGCGGCCGGATCACCTTCTCCGGGGATCACAAACCGCAACGGCTCTGGGACGTGCACACGCCGCGCAACCAGGAGTCGCTACGACTCTCGCTGGTCGACGGGCAGGGCCGGGTGCTGGATACATTTTTCGATCAACGCTTCGGCTTCCGCGAATTCTGGATCGACGGTCGCGACTTCTACCTCAACGGCACACGCATCTTCCTGTCGGCCGTGCCGCTCGACAATGCCGCGCTGGGGGCGGGGATGGCGTCCTACGAGGCTGCTCGCGAGAGCCTGGGGCGGCTCAAGAGCATCGGCATCAATTTCGTGTACGCCCACAATTATGGCTGCGAGCCGGGGGCGCATCTGAGCTACGAAGAAGTGTTGCGGGCGGCCGACGATGTGGGCATGCTCGTCGCGGTGACCCAGCCGCACTTCAGCCATTATGACTGGAAAATGCCCGAGGCCGACCGCACCAACGGCTATGCCGGGCATGCCGCGTACTATGCGCGGATGGCCGGCAACCACCCCTCGGTCGTCTTCTACAGCATGAGCCACAACGCGACCGGCTACGAGGAGGACATGAACCCCGACCTGATCGACGGAGTGCACAACCCGCGCGATACCTGGTCGCGCAACAATACCAAGCTCGCCCTCCGCGCCGAGGCGATCGTCCGCCAGATCGATCCCGGCCGGATCGTGTACCACCACGCATCGGGCAATCTCGGTGTGATGCACGACAGCAACTTCTATCCCAACTTCGCCCCGATCCAGGAGCTATCCGACTGGTTCGAGCACTGGGCGACAGAAGGCATCAAGCCCGCGTTCACATGCGAGTATGGAGCACCGTTCACCTGGGACTGGGCCATGTACCGCGGCTGGTACAAAGGCCAGCGCACCTTCGGCAACGCCAGCGTGCCCTGGGAGCTGTGCATGGCCGAGTGGAATGCCCAGTTCCTTGGCGACCGCGCCTACCAGATCAGCGAGCTGGAGAAGGGCAACCTGCGCTGGGAGGCCAGGCAATTGCAGGCCGGCAAGCTCTGGCATCGCTGGGATTATCCGGTCGAGATCGGATCACCGCGCTTTCAAGATCGACATGCGGTGATTGGCATGTATCTGGCCGACAACCTGCGATCGTTCCGCACCTGGGGCGTATCGGCGACCTCACCCTGGGAATACGGCCATTTCTGGAGCCTGCGCGGCGGAGTTGATCGGCACCGCAAGGAGCTGCCCGTCGACTGGGACAATTTGCAGCGGCCCGGCTTCAGCGCCGACTATGTAGATCAGCAGTACGAGCGCATGGACGTGGCCTTCGAGCGGTCGGACTGGATCGCCACGGCGGACGCACAGGCCCTCATTCGCAACAACAAGCCACTCCTGGCTTACATCGGCGGCAAGCCCGAGCGGTTCACCAGCAAGGATCATGACTTCCGCCCAGGCGAGATGGTCGAGAAGCAGATCATCGTGCTCAACAACTCGCGCGAAACGGTGGTCGCCGACTGCTCGTGGGAGTTCGGCTCCGTGCAAGGTCGCGAGAAAGTCACCGTGCCGACCGGCCAGCAAGTGCGCGTTCCCTTGAAATTCACGTTGCAACGTCCTCCTGGAAGGTACGAACTTGGGGCGACGATCACGTTCAACACCGGCGAGTCCCAGCGCGATTCGTTTGCCATCGACTTGCTGCCCCAGCCCCGCGATGTGAAGGCCGGCAACCACAGGATCGCGCTCTTTGACCCGAAAGGCGAGACGAGGCAGCTTCTCGACGCGATTGGCGTCGCTTACCAGGTAGTCGATGCGACGACGAATCTATCGGCATACGATGTGCTGGTCATCGGCAAGTCTGCCCTCACCATCGACGGCCCGGCGCCGGGCATCGGGAGGGTTCGCGACGGCCTGAGGGTGGTGGTTTTCGAGCAGACATCCCAGGTCCTGGAGAAGCGGCTGGGATTTCGCGTCGTGGAATACGGGCTGAGGCAGGTCTTCCCGAGGGTGCCCTATCATCCGGTTCTGGCCGGCATCGCGGACGAAAATCTACTCCACGACTGGCGCGGCGAGGCGACGATACTTCCACCCCGGCTGACGTACGAACTGCGTCCCCGTTACGGTCCCACCGTCAAATGGTGCGACATTCCCGTGACTCGCGTCTGGCGGTGTGGCAACCGCGGCAACGTGGCGTCGGTCTTGATCGAGAAGCCGGTGCGCGGCGATTTCTTGCCCGTCATCGATGGCGGCTTCAGCCTCCAGTACAGCCCGCTCCTGGAGTTTCAGGAAGGCCAGGGCATGGTGATGTTCTGTCAGCTCGATGTGACCGGACGCACCGAGCCCGAGCCCGCGGCCGACTCGCTGGTTCACAACCTCCTGAATTACGCGCTGGCCTGGAAAGCGGGCCCGGTTCGAAGCGTTGTCTATGCCGGCGATCCGGCCGGAATGCGGCATCTGGAAGCAGCGGGCTTTTCCGTGGCCCCGTACAAGGACGCAAACCTCTCATCCGACCAGATTCTCGTGGTCGGGCCCGGTGGTGGGAAGAGGCTCGCAGCCAGCGCACCGGCCATCGCCAGTTGGCTCAAGACGGGTGGAAACGTGCTGGCGATCGGCCTCGACGCAGCCGAGGCAAACGCCTTTCTGCCCTCGAGGATTACCACGAAAACCGCGGAGCACATCTCGGGCTTCTTCGATCCCTCCGAGGGAAGGGCGCCGCTTGCGGGTGTGGGTCCCGCGGACGTGCACAACCGCGACCCCCGCGATTTACCGCTGATCACCGCCGGAGCCACGATCTTCGGCGACGGCGTTCTGGCCCGGGCCGAGGGGCTCAATGTTGAGTTCTGCCAGCTCGCACCGTGGCAGTTCGACAACGACACGAAGCCCAATCTCAAGAAGACGCACCGCCGCGCGGCGTTTCTGATCTCCCGCCTGCTGGGCAACATGGGAGCCAAGGCAACGACTCCGCTCCTGGACCGGATTCATGAACCTTTGGCAGACCCGTCCTCGGAGAAGCGCTGGCGGAGTGGCTTCTATCTCGATCAGCCCGAGGAGTGGGACGACCCATACCGGTTCTTCCGCTGGTGAGCCGGTGCGGCCGGTATGTCCTTGACCACTTCCTCGGTTTCTTCTTTTGCTATTACAACTTATCTGAGAACATGAACAGCCGCTTTCCTTACCGCAGGCTTCGGCGCCGCCACGACATTGAACGGAGCAGTGGTCGCGGAGGCCAGCCCGGCTCCAGTCACCCTGAGCGCGTAGCCGCTGCCCAGTATGCTCTCGCTCAAGCGGGGAAAGGTGGCCACGCCATTGCACACGGCTGCGGTGAGCGTACCGGCCAGACGTCCTTTGCCCTTATTGCCCGCAAGCGTGACGGCGAGTTTGCCGCTGTAGTTCGAAACCACGTTGCCGAAGGCGTCTTCGACGACGGCGGTCAGTGGAAGACTACTGCCTACAGTGACGGTGGCGGGAGGTGCCGAGATCAGAACCAATCGCACGGCCGTAGCGGGAACCACGTTCAGAGGAGACGTCAGCGCGGGGGTCAGAGCGCCGGCGTTGTACTGGACGGTGTAGCCCGTTCCTGCCTTCACGATCGCCAGGCCGGTGAAGATGGCCACGCCCTGGTTGGCCGCGACGGTCAGGGCACCGCTCAGGACGCCGCCAACCGGGTTGTTCGCCTGGGTGAGCGTGACAGCACCATAATAGGACGTTTCGAGGTTGCCGTACTGGTCTTCAACGGCGGCGGCAAGGACGAACCCCGTGCCGGCGGCGAAAGCTCCGGATGGCTGGTAGATATTCACCATGCGGGACGCAGCAGCCGGTACCACACTGATCGGAGTCGCGAACACGGGCGCCATGCCGCCGCCGGCGACTGCGAGCGTATAGCCGCTGCCTGCGCTGATGAGGGAGAGGTTCGAGAAGGTGGCCGTGCCATTCACCGCGTTCACGAGCAAGGTCCCGCCGAGAGCAGCTTCGTGAGGCGCGCTCACAAGTGCAATGATCAACGGTCCATTGAAGGAAGAGATCGCGCTGCCGGTGGTGTCTTCCACCGTGACGGTCAAGCTGAATGGAGTGCCCGCGATGAGACTGGGGGGAGCTTGCGAGGTAACTACAAGTTGGGTCGACCCGGGTGCGGTGGGGCTTCCGACCGGTGTCGTGGGGGCGGAGGAGCTCTGGTAACCCGCAAGGCCGGGAACCAGGAGATTGGCGACCGGACTGCCGATCCCGGTGACCATGTCGTACCCGGGCCCTGCTGTATAACCGTTGGAACCGGTGGTGACGTCGTGAAAGTCAGCGCCCGGCAGAGAGTAGAGCGCGGGCAAGGTCTGGCTGGGACCGTCGAGCGTTGTGCCTCCGGCTGCCACGCGTCCCTGGTCGGCGATGGCGATCAGCCCCGCCCAGCAGGGCGCTGCCAGGCTTGTGCCGGCGATCTGAAACCATGGGTTGGCATGCTGATACGAATCATAGATCGCAACGCCGCTGAGCGGGTCGGCATCGAACGAGACGTCGGGCGTGGATCGGCGGCCGGTGCTCTGGACGCCGAACTGGTAGGCCGGTTCCTTCGCATAGGCGCTCGGGCCGCCGCCACTGTAAGACCAGCCGGCTTCCGACTGGTAGGTATTGTTGGCATTGAGAGAAAGAGTCGTTCCGCCGACTGCCAGCACGTTGGGCGATGTGCCGGGATAAAGCGCGGGAGAGGCATTATCACCGGTAGAGGCGACGAACGTCACGCCCTGGTGGCCGCTTGGTGTCATAAGGTCAGTATCGAAGTACGACTCCGACGAGAACTCCGAAGTTCCGAAGCTCATGGTCACGACGGAAACCCCCGGAAGACTTGCAGCCGTCTTCGCACCGGCGGCCAGGAGGCTCTCGTAGCCCGAGGACGCACACTCGATGAGGACGATGCTGGCGCCCGGGGCCATGGCGTGTGCCCACTCGACGTCGAGAGCTTCTTCGATTTCCCATTCGCCGGTGGGATCAGCCCCCGGCAGATTGGTGCTGCCGTCCTGCCCCAGTTTTATGAAGCTGGGAGGATCGGGCAAGCCAAAATGCTGATCGAAGAGGGCGAGGTCGCTGTTCTTGAAATTGGGGCTCGTGCTGTCCACGAGACAGGGGTCGTCATACGCATCGACGATGGCGATCGTCTGACCGGTTCCATCGCCCGTGACCGTACCGAATTGAATACCGTTGACGCCATAAGATGTGCGGATCTGCTGGGGAGTGAATCCCACGTAGGCCGCTGCGGCGGAGGGCTGGGCCAGCGACTTGAGCTGTGCCGAGCTCGGATCTGTCTGTGCTTTACCGGCAGGTTGATAGATTTCGAATGTCGGCTGCATGACCATCGAGGCGATGCCCCCGGCGCCCGGGACAATCGTCGAGACGGCGGGCGTCATGCGGACTTCCAGGTCTTCCAGGCAAGGGCGCACGGCCTGTCTTCGCCGTGGCCGGATCGGATGCGGAAAAGGCGGGCGGAACACGCGACGTACCTCCATGAACTCATAAACAAAGTCTCCTTGTGAAGCCTAGGCCCCAGGGTGGCGAGGACGCCGGAGTCGTCACCCGATCGGCTGGTTGAACTCTCTTGAGGGTGGCGAAAAAGCGTCACCCGATGAACGACCGCAACTGCGGCCAATTCGCAACGACGCGATTGGCGAACAAGAGGTAAAGTGCGCGATTGGCAAAAGTCTGGAGAACGTGCCAGCACTGGCTGGATCGGCGGGAAGTGAGAGCGTGGACTGTTATTCAAACCGGCGCGCCGGGACATGTTCCGACCCGCAATCGCGACGGCAACGACGTGAATCAAACCCGGCGGCCGGAGCTCAGTCGCCGCAAAAAGGGGCTCCGCCTTGTCGACGTAACCCCTTGCGCTATTTCAATCTGCCGAAGACAGGAGTTGAACCTGCACGGGGTAGTTAACCCCACTAGGACCTGAACCTGCCGTGGGTCCGTGGCACTCTCGCGGGCAGAAAAAGGGCTGTCTCGCAGAAAGCCCTTGTTTTTGGGTGATCTCGGCCCTGATCGCAGGGCATCTCACAGGGTATCAAAAGGGTAGTCACATGGCCAGTGCTGGCGGAAAAATGGCGGAAACGAGACGCGTTAGGATTGGCTGGGCTCGCCAACTGCCCACGCCGCGATGAGGGCGATGCTGTTCCGGCATAGTCTCATGGCCCGTTCCCAATACGGCGCGTTGATGGCGCGGCTAGATCGCCTGCCGACAGCCCAAATAGATTGAACTGCGGTTGACCTTTCTGATCGCGTTCCAAATAACGTTCGTCCACCAGGCCGCGGTTATGGAGCGATAGGGATCAAAGCCCGGAGGGTGAAGACGCGCCAGCGGCTTCATTCACGAGAGCCCGGCCCGAAGGGATCGCCCAGCTATTTTCGACTTTTAGTGGACAGACGTTGACTTCTTGCCGATAAATCGTTCCAATCCCCGAATCCGCAGTTCGGCCTTGGGCCGATTACGGTAACCCGTTCTGCTCATTGCATGGAGGAATCCATGTCCTACGCCGATACTTTGCTTCCCGAGTTCGACCACGAGATGGCGAACACTCGCAAGGTGCTCGAACGCGTCCCGGACGACAAGTTGGACTGGCAGCCCCATCCGAAGTCGCACACGATCGGCTGGAACGCCAATCACCTGGCGAACATCCCCGACTGGCTAGTGCACGCCCTGGCAACGCCGGAGCTGGATATCGCCCCTGTCGGCGGCGAGCCTTACGTCCCTCCCAAGGCAACCAACGGTCGGGAGATTCTCGAGACGTTCGACCGAAACGTCACGGCCGCGAGGGAAGCGATCTCTCGGGCCAGCGAGGAACAAATGGCCCATCAGTGGACGCTTTTGCATTCGGGCAAGCCGATCTTCACGATGACCAGGTCGGCCGTGCTCCGGCAAATTGTCCTCAACCACATGATCCACCACCGCGCAATTCTCTGTGTCTACCTCCGGCTGAACGACATCCCGGTCCCGGGGATGTACGGCCCGTCGGGCGACGAATGAGGCGAAACATCTCTTGGCAGATCACGCCGCGCGTGCTGCTCGAGGCCACAACCGACCCGGATCGCGCCGCCGCGAAGCGGGCGATGGAAGCCATGATGACGATGAGGAAGATCGACATCGCGAAGATCGAGGCCGCACGGCGGAGCAGAAGGGTTCAAGATGCTCGGAAGTCGCTGACAATGCGACCCAGGGCTGAATCGTGACGAAGCACGGAGCAGACAAGATGATGGCAGATACGATCCCGAAATGGCAGCGCGTGACCGGATGGGTGCTCTCGGGCATCCTCGCCCTCTTGTTACTGCCCAGCGCCTTCTTCAAGATCGCGCAACCCAAGGGCTTCATCGAGGAGTGGTCCAAGACCTATCCCGCCGGCTCCGCCCTGCCGCTAGGGGTCATCGAGCTGACGCTGTTTGTCCTCTACCTCGTCCCGAAGACCCGCTACCTCGGCGGCCTCCTCATGCTCGCCTACCTGGGCGGCGCTGTGGCGACCCACGTTCACGCCAACGACGGGATGTTCTTCGTGCCGGTCATCGTCGGCGTCGTCGCGTGGCTCGGGCTGTATCTGCGCGACCGCAAGCTCCGCGCCCTCGTGCCGCTCGTGGCTGAGAGCGTGTCTGTGAATTCCCGAACGGCGTGAATGGGGCGTGTGCGAGACGCGAGCGATAGAATCCGATTTTTGCTGTCGAATGCGAGGAACGCCATTCGACCACTTGAGGGGACAGTCTCCATCCAAGTGTCCAGGAGCCAAATATGAAGACGATCGCTTTTTTCCTGACAATGCTCGTGCCGGCCGTCGTATCCGCGCAGGAGACGCCCACTGTGGGCTACGCGCCGGTCAATGGGCTGAAAATGTATTACGAAGTCCACGGAAGCGGCGAGCCGGTGGTGCTGCTCCATGGCGCGTACATGACCATCCCAGGCAACTGGACCGGGTGGATCGGCGAGCTTTCCAAGACGCGGAAAGTGATTGCCGTCGAATTGCAGGGCCACGGGCGCACGGCCGATATCAAACGCGATCTCACCTTTGAAAACCTCTCCGACGATGTGGCAGCGCTGCTCGATCACCTCAAAATCCCAAGCGCGGACCTGATCGGTTTCAGCATGGGCGGCGGCGTCGCGATGGAATGTGCGATCCGCCATCCGGAAAAAGTGCGCAAGGTCATCAGCATTTCGGCCGTGCTCCGCCACGACGGCTGGGTCAAAGAAGCCGTCGACGCACTCCCCAAACTCACGGCGGAAGTCTTCAAAGGCTCGCCGATCGAAGCCGAGTACAAGAAACTGAGCCCGACGCCGAACGAATTCCCGGAATTCGTCAAGCACGTCATCGCGATGGCTTCGAAGCCATACGACCTTGGCGCCGACAAGCTCAAAGCCACCAAGGCGCCAATGTTTTTCATCCATGGCGATGCCGACGGCGTGCGGCTCGAGCACATCTCGGAAATGTTCCGCCTCAAGGGAGGCGACGTTTTCGGCGACATGGGCCCGCGCTCAGCATCGCGATTGGCCATCTTGCCCAATACGACACATGTCACCCTCATGGACCGCATGACCGTTATCGTCCCGATGGCGAACGACTTTCTCGATGCCAAGCCGCAAAAGCAATGAGGAAGCTGAACAGCTTTACGGCGATCGAGCGTCCTGGCAGGCAAAACATCCAACAGACGGAGACTCACAATGAGAAAGATCAGGATCTTTGAACATACCTCGCTGGACGGCGTGATCTCGCCGCCCGAAGATAGCGTCTTCGCGGATGGCGGATGGTCGACACCGTATCGAACTCCGGACGGGGCAGCGGCCCTCGCCGAGAGACAGGGCAAGAGCTTCGATCTGCTGCTTGGCCGCCGCACCTACGATCAATGGGCCGGTTTCTGGCCCAAGGTCAAGGACGGTCCGTTCGCGGAGGGTCTGAACGCCGCGACGAAATACGTCGCAACCCACAGGCCGGAGAGCCTCGAATGGGGTCCGGTCGGCGACCTCGGCGCGGACATCATGGAAGGAATTCGCGACATCAAGTCAAGCGACGGCCCCGACCTGATCGTCTGGGGAAGTTCGACCCTGACGTCCGTGCTGCTCGAGCAGGGACTGGTCGACGACGTCGTGCTGATCGTCTACCCGGTCTTGCTGGGCCGGGGCAAACGCTTCTTTTCGGACAGCGTCGACCCGCGAGAGCTCGCTTTCGTCAGCACGAAGGCCACGCCCACGGGCGTTCTGTTGAACCATTATCGGTACGTTGGGCCGCTGGAGGCACCACGATGAAAGAAGCAGGGACACCCTCGATTGTCAGTCGTGAGGAGTGGGAGTGGGCGCGCGGAACTGCTTGTCCTCGAGAAGGAACATACTCAAGCCAGCGATGCGTGGCGGCGGCTAGGCGACCCAAACCGGGACGCGGCTAGGGCGACGCAAACCGGGACGCGGCTGAATTTAACATCCCGACCGACAGCGGCGGAGATCCGGCCGGGCCGGGGGCTTGCCTCGACCGGCTCTTGACCTGAGTTCGGCACCAGCGCCGGGTGGGTCCGCCCGGCGACCGAAGCTGCGTTGCACATCATCGCCCTGTGCTCGTCGAAGGTGACGTCACCGCTGGATATTAACTTGCTTCGGTCCGGGTCCACCGACGCACCCTCGGGGCTTGCCTCCGCCCCGACGGCGGTCGGATCGTCTGTCATGCCGCCTCACCTTGTCACTACTGAACGGCCGTCACCATCGGCCATGGAACGCGTACTCCTCCATCGAGGACGACGCGAGCCGCACGGGCCCAGATCGATGTCGACCTGAGTTCGAGGGACCAGTTTCGCCGCACCCCGGATACCCTGGCTCAAACCGGATCGGATGCCGGAGTAGCGGGGCGACGCCGGGGGACCGCGTGCGGGTCGTCACCGGGTCGCTCGGAGGCGTCTCGTCGCCGCTCGCACCCCCGCCGAGCCGTTCGACCTGCTCGACGCCGGGCCGGGCGCGGCCCCGCACACGCGGCACACCGGGTGTCCGTCGGCTGCGGTTCGCGTCGGCGGGATCTCGGAGCGGGTGGGGGAGGCGATCGGGCTCCGCAACACCGGCCGATTCTTCCGCATCCCGGCCATCGTCGCGTCCCCCCTCGGAAACGCCGCGAAGGTGCCGTGGTGGCGGAAAAACGAATCCGCACCCGCTGGCCGAATTGTCGTAAGTACTGCCGAAGACAGGAGTTGAACCTGCACGGGCCGTTAAGCCCACTAGGACCTGAACCTACGCGCTTCATCATTTCAGCTATGTTGGACTCACGTTGATTCTCGTTGCAAATTGAGAAATAGCAGTCAGCTACGTCCGATTCACGTTGCTCTTGCATTGTAGCGGCGTTGCTCCCATATTGCCAGTCCTGCTCCCAATTTGCTCCCATTTTATACGAGGAAGCTCTGCGCTCTGCTCTTGAGTAGACCGGCAACGCTTGGCCCGAAACCGAACCGCTCAGGGCGACATCCCGTACGAGAGGCATCTGCCGCTGGTCGCGTCCCACATGGAATCGATCCGCTCGACGTTCGGCTGCTGTGGCTTCTCCGCCTTCAGCCCGTCGGGGGTGGGGTCGGTGTTCGGGCTGGGCGGCCCGATAGGGGGAGGCAGGTCCACACCGTCGAACTCAATGGTCCAAACCGGCTGCCGGTCGTGCGACCGGTACCGCCGGACGCCCTTGTCGGATTGCTCCTCTGTGTCCACCGCAGTCGTGTACAGGAAGTGCCGCGCTGATCACCTGCTGCGCCTTCCGCTGTGCCCCGTATTCCTGTCCGCTCGGCAGGTCGGGGATTCCTTCGGGCGCGGGCATTCAGCAGCGTCAGCAACGACACGCCGGGCGCGTCCGGGTTGGCGGCCGCCTCGTCGCCCCGGCCCGCGTAGAGGCGCGATATATCTTCGTTTTTCGCCCTGACCCGCTTCCACCATGGGGTTTCCGGCTCGGTGAACGCCTCCCACACCCTACCGGTGGCGGCATCCACCGCGACGTAAAGGCCTAGCGCCCGTGCGTCCTTGCCCTCGAAGGACAGGGGTAGTTGGACCGCGTTGGGATAGTACAGCAGCCAGCAGGGCTTGTCGTCCAGTAAGCCGCTCATGAACTCGCGATCGTTCACGGCCACGCGCCACGCCTTGTCCGGCGGCCCGTCCACCCCAACGGCCCGCTTCGCCGCCTTGACGGCTTCCTCTTGGGATACCGCCCCGGCACCGTGCCCGGCGGGTCGGACGCGGATCGGCCCCTCGCCCAGGCTGTGGATCAGACGGTTGAGCGCGGGGTCATCGTTCGTGGCCACCCCGAGCTTCCCTCGCGGCTTGACTTGCCTCGTCATTGGGATGGTGTACAGATCTCCCTGGTAGAAAAAGCTGAGCGTCTTGCCGTCGGGGAGCCACTGTAGCTCACCCGGCGACCCGGCCCGGAACTTAAGGAGGTGTTGTCCAAACGCCTTGTCCGGTGCGGGTGCTTCCTGCTGGCCGACCTCATGCCACTCGCTGCCATCTAGCTGGCTCACCCACACGCTCACGATTGTCCCGCCCTCCTTCTTATCCTTGGCAATCAGCCAGGCGATACGGTCGCTACTTGGCGAAACTGCGGCGCCGCACCGCAGCGTCGAACCCGGCGGCGACGAAACCGTCGAGGTGCAATCCGGCTTCGCCTTGGGGCCGAGTCCGGCCTCGCCGATGGTGAGCTTCGAAATCCATGCCGCCGTAGCCGTGCAGGCTCCACGGGAGGGCGACGAGGCGGTCCCCTGCGGCCAGGGCGATGTCCGTGCCGGCGATGCAACAGGCCGCCTGAAGAGCACTAGGGCACTTGAATCCCAAAACTCATAGTGTTTGAGTCAAGTTTCACGCTGGCACCTTTCTTTTCTCGATCCATCGCTCGATCACTCGATCGATTTGGTCGAAGCCCCGACGCAGTTCGGTGTCGTCCAGAACTTCTATGGGAACGATCTGAGCGAGGCCAGGCCGCAAGATTCGGTTATACGCTCGTGTGCAAAACAGGGCGTGTGCCAGCCCAGCCTCGTCACCCGATAACGGTGAGTCCCCGCGATCCGCTCGATCAAGCCGTGCAAGCGCAGCCGGCGCAGGTGATAAGTCATCTGGCCCCGGGTCATGTCGTCGGGGGCTTTACCCATCAGGGCAGCCCAATGGTCGCGCAAGTCGCGGTTGGAAAAACCCCGAGGCAAGAGACGAAACACCAAGAGCGCGCTGAGCAATGCCTGCACGGCCACATCGGCGAAGCGCAAACCGCTGGCCCGTTGCCCATCGACCTCGATCGGATCATTGACCCCGTGGAACGCGTCTTCGCCCAGTGCGCAATCCTGGCTGATCCGTTGGACGTCCAAGAGACGTCGGTTGGCTTGAAAGCCGATCCGCCGTAAGGCGGGAAGATTAGACAGCCGCTTGCCGATGTCGAAGTCGTGGGGTCGTTGATCGTCGTCTCGGTCCGCAGGCGCGGCCCTCCTTGTGATACTGCTTGATTCGCGAACGCTTGTAGTCGATGTGCAGTGACGGTGTTACTCCCTCGGTGATCACGCGGGTGCGGAACCGCCCCGGGTCTGCTTGGTGATCCGCCGATCGAAGATTAACTGCACGTGATCCGGCCGGCCCATGTCGAGGTTCTCGCGGATCACTTCCTCGAAGAACACGCGGCCGGTCGTGGGGCGGTCGAGGACCTGGGTCAGGGAGAACTCAGCCTGAAGGATCGAAATGTCGTAGCGATAGCCGGCTGCTCGATCCTGGGGCGTAAAGGGGTGGGGGATGCGCGCCAGCCACTTGCGCAGCAGCGCGTTAATCTTGTGAGCCGAGAGCCCATCGCAGAGTTGCTGCAGTCGCGTGGGGTCGGCACAGCTCAGAACGCCGTTGTCCAAGGCCTCGAAGGCTATCCCTTCCTTGGCCAGTTGTTGCTTGACGTACTCATGGCCGTTGATGCAGAGCTTGGCGTTGTAGGGGAAGTAGGTGCAGATCTTGAGAAAGAACGGGCCGAAGTTCTCGTCGATGCCATAGAAATAGTAATGGTTGACCATGGCCGTGGTTCGCACGATCCAGGGGTACTTCTGACCCGTTTGCGGGTTGCGTCGCTTCTCGGTGCGGAAGACCGGTGTCTTTTCTTGCGCCTTGCCCACCACGACGATTCCCTCGGTCCCGTTGAAGCGCGATCGGTACTCCTGGGTGACATCGTCCTTACGCTGGCCTTTGGTGAAGGTGATCAGGGGGATCTGTTCCTGTTTGACGAAGCAGTCGACAGCGGCAATGAAGGATTTGCTGATGGGGTCCATGAGCGCTGATGAGGCGAAGGTCGCTCCACGGTTAAAGCGGAAGAACGCAGCCACGCCACGGTCAGTCTGTAACCGGGGTTGGTAGACGTTGAGGTACATCCGGTCGATGCCTTCGACTTCCAGAGTCACGTGCTGCTTGAGGACCTCGGCGACAGAACGTGGTAAGCTCATGGGCGGCTCCGGTCGTCACGACCCCTCGGGTCAACCAACCGCTTCGCGGTTCAAATTGGGGATGCCTTGAGCATACCCCTTCCTAGGCACGACCGGAGCCATTCTCTTTAATCTCGTCGGTCTGAGGCGGAGCCTCGTTAGAATTGGGAATGGGCACGGACTCGGCGACGTTGGGCTTGTCCACGCTGCGGGTCAGGGCGTGGGTGAACTTCTGACCCTTGGGCGAAACCGACAAGGCCAACTCGACAAAGCGCCGGCTGTCTCCCAGCCAGAAAAGGTACAGGTTGTCCCATTCTGCCTTGGCTTTCTGCACCCGGAACGATTCCGAGCCGTCGAGGCGGGCGCCATAGATGGAAACATCGTGGATCTTCATGTCCCACCACAGAACCCATTGCCCGTCGGGCGAGATCTGGAGGATGCTGCCCCCGTCCGCTTTGTTGTAGAGCTTGGTCAGGGCCGGCAGGGGCGTCTCCTCACCAGTCGTAAGGTTGCGGCGGGCCAGCTTGCCTCGCGGGTAATCCTTGTCCGGGAGCGCCAGCAAAAAGGCATCGGCGGACAGCCAGCCGTAAAACTCTCCGGCGAAGCGGGGATGCCGGGTGGCGATGTCCACAAGCTTGGGTGCCGGCCCATCCGCTGTTTGCGCATGGCCTGGCGGGTCTTTGTCCGTGGCTGCCCCAGACTTGGCGTCAGAAACCGGCAACTTGCGAGCCTCGTCCGGCTGGCCGGCCACCACCACCAGCTCCACATCGCCGCTCGTCAAATCGCCGGTCCACTCGTCGGCCTGCTGTCCTTTCAGGAAGAATTTCTGGCGGACCTTGTACGTTCCAGGGGCCACGCACAGGGTCGTTTCTCCCACCTCCCCAGCCCAGTCCGGCGATTTGATGCTGAAGGAAGGGCGCCCCAGTTCGAGCGTCTTGCCCGGTGCCAGCGTCACATGCACCATCGGTCCCGAAGGAACATGGATAGTAAGGTGGAGCATTCGCGCCGCCTGGCCAGCGGCGTCCACCACGGTGGGTTTACCGCCGCCATAGAAAGGGTTCTTGTGGTAAGCGATCTGGATCGGCTTGTCGCTCACGTTGCCCAGGGTGAAGACGAACGACACCTTCTCGCCGACATGGTAGGACCGCGTCTTGTCCTGATAGCTCAGGCCGGCACAGGCCATTTACCGCTTCCCCCCACACGATCGATTCCTTCTCCATGACCGGCTTGTCCCCGTCCCGGTCGGCGAGCTTCCGTCCCGGCGCCGAGTCAGTCGAGCGGCCAGATTGTTCACCGGCCAGTGCGCGGTGAAAGAACGCCGCGCCGCCACCGAGTCCGGCCAGGACCAGGACCAGAACTGCCGTAACCTTCAACTTGGCAACGAACATGTCTCTCATCCTTTCGGTCAGGATTGCGACTTTGGCCTTGGAGGCTACCAACGACATCGGCACGGAGGCCGCCGCCGGGCGCGCGGACAACACGGCCGCCAACGAACCAGCCGACAGCGCCAGACCGTGCCGACACAGTTGTTTGGCCAACACCTCCCGGTCCTTGACCAGGCAATCCGTCGCCTTCGGGTACTTGGCCTGGTACGTCTTCATGAACAGGTCGAACGCCTTGCCCGCCTAGGCCTTGGTCTCGGCCCCGTAGATGTCGTGCAGCGCCGCCTTCGCCTTGGGCTGCACACCCTTGGGCAGCTTGTCCTGGACGTTCGAGGTCTTGTGGACCCAGCACCTCTGCTCCCTCGTGGTGTCCCAGACCTGGCGGATTGCCTTCCAGAACCCCAACGCCCCGTCGCCGATGGCCAGGCTCGGCTCGACCTCCAGGCCACGAGCCTTCACGTCCAGGGGTAGGGTCAAAAATCGCATTAGAAGCCCTTACGGTGGTTTTCTAAGTCGTCGGCTGTCCTGGGGTAGGTGTCGGGTGCGAATCGATGCTCTGGATGCCTCCTAATGCGTTTGGAGGGCATTCCGGTTCTGGGGGGTCCGATGGTATCCGTCATCCTGCATGCCAACTCTTCGGTGCTCATCCTAGTACGATCATGTCGGGTTTTGAGACCTTTGGCAAGCTTATCCACAGAATCAGGGCGATAAACAATAGGAAGTAGTTATATTACTTGCTATATGTATTGCGTCACCGTTTCAGCGTACCAGCCGTCACCGTTTCAGCGGGGATATCACGCGCAACCTATTGATTTCCTGAGATCGCACCGGGGTCTTTCCGCCGCGTGACGGAGGTGGTGCCGCGTTTGACGATTAGGCCGCCTCCCTGTTCGTCGTCGTACTCTTCGACGCGGAAGCCGGGATAGACCGCCTGCACCTTGCGGACGGCGATCTTGGCGGCGGCCTTGAAGTGGTGGGGGTTGTTGTAGTCGCAGCCAAGCTGCCGCTGTAGCGACCGCCAGGGTATCGGCTGGCCCTCCTTGCCGGATTTGTTTACGGCGAACGTCTTGTAGGTCCCACCAGGCGTACAAGTCGAGGGCGAGCGGTGATTTCTTGGGCACAACGGGGACGTGGGCACAACGGGGACGCGGCTAGTTTCCGGACGATATCGCCCTTTCAACCTGCTTCAATGGATTCCCTTTCTCCTGAAGCGTCCGTTCACTCCAGAGCCGCCGGGCGGACGATGCATCCACCCATCATGCCCATTTCGCCTTCCACGACGATACGTAACAGCGTCGAGTCGAGCGCCTGCGCCAAGCCGCGTCGTCCTTCGGAACTCCCGTATAACCTCCCTTTCTGGCAAAAAGTTCGCGGAACTTCATATGTCCATAAAAACAAAAAGGACTCACGCCACGCGACGTAAGTCCTTTTGCTATATGCCGAAGACAGGAGTTGAACCTGCACCCCCCGTTAGGAGGACTAGGACCTGAACCTAGCGCGTCTGCCAATTCCGCCACTTCGGCTGCATCCCTTTACTATGAAGCCCGGAAGAGGGGCAGTCAAGGGGAATGGAGCGATCGTGACGCAGTGCGTACGGGGTTAGCGCGGAAGTTCCAGAACTTCCAGGTGCGAGGGCATTTCCTTGGTGCGGTAGATCCGCTGGGTCGCTTTCTGGAAGTCGGTTTCCTTGGCGCTGGGAATCTCCACGAAGGTCTGCGGATTGCGATCGACCAGGGGGAACCAGGTGCTCTGGATCTGGATCATGATCGCGTGGCCCGTCCGGAAGGTGTGCGCGATGTCCTGGAGGCGGAAATTGACCGGGGTCGGCTGGTTGGCGACGAATGGCTCGGGCGCGGAGAGGCTGTTGCGGAATCGACCGCGCATCACATCGCCGCGAACGAGCTGCTGGTACCCACCTAGCGGAACCGGATTACCGCCGACGCCCTTGCCCGGGAAATCGCCGGGATAAACGTCGACCAGCTTGACGATCCAGTCGGAATCCGTGCCCGATGTCGAGACGAACAGGCGAACCTCGATCGGTCCCGTCAGCGTCATGTCAGCTTCGAGCGCGGCCGTCTGATAAACGAGGACGTCCGGCCGCCTCGACGCGAACCGTTGATCCTGAATCATGTAGTCGCCGTTCATCCGCGGGGTGATCTGATCGACAAATTCCACCGGCCGCGCTGGGTTGCTTATGTATTCGTCATATGCCGATGCGTCCGAACTTCCGGGCGGCTCGTAGTTGATGCGTCCCGAGTCATGCAAATAAAAAGATCGCGCGCGGCTTTTGCGGGGAGGCCACGTGTCATAAGACCGCCACTGGTTGGTGCCCGTCTCGAAGACACGGGCTTCGGGAAAACTCGGTGTTCCCTTGCCCTTGAGGAAGTACTGGAAAAACGGGAACTCGATGTTTTCGCGATAGTACGCCGCGGTGTTGGTGTTGAACGGAATCGGGCCGAGCGAGGCACCGTCGCCGCCCGACCAGCCGCCATGGAGCCACGGGCCCATCACCAGGATGTTCGTGGTGCCGGGGCTGGAAGCCTCGACGTTCTTGTAGGTCTCGAGCGCTCCGTACATGTTCTCGGCATCGAACCAGCCGCCCACCGTCAGCACCGCGGGCCGAATGTTCTTGAGGTGCGGTCGGAGATTTCGCGCGGTCCAGAAGTCGTCGTAGTTCGCGTGCTGCATCATCTCCTTCCAGAACGGGACATCCTCCTTCAGGTACTTCTTACCGATGTTCGACAGTGGGCCGAGTTTCAGGTAGAAGGCGTAGCCGTCGGGTGTGCCGTAGTCGAACCGTTCAACATGTTCTTTCGTGGTGGGCTCGGGACGCGAACGACCGTGAAACGCGAAGAAGTCGAACGCATGGGGCAAGAACAAGGCACCATTGTGGTGCCAGTCGTCGCCGGCGAACCAGTCGGCGATGGGAGCCTGGGGCGAAGCCGCCTTCAGCGCCGGGTGAGCGTCGATCATTCCCGCCGCGGTGTAAAAGCCGGGGTACGAGATACCCCACATGCCCACCTTGCCATTGTGGTTGGGGATGTTCTTGATCAACCAGTCGATGGTGTCGTAGGTGTCGCTGCTTTCGTCGATATCCGCGGGGCTGCTCTTGACGTCCTTATGAGGCCGCATGTCGACGAACTGCCCCTCCGACATCCACTCACCGCGCACGTCCTGATAAGCCACGATATAGCCGTCGTTACCAAAGAGCGCCGAGGGACCGAGGTCCGACTTGTAGGCATCCACGCCGTATGGCTGCACGCCGTACGGAGTTCGCGACAGCAGAATGGGATAGGATTGCGAGCGGTCTTTGGGCACGTAAACCGCGGTGAAGAGCCGGACCCCGTCGCGCATCGGGATGCGGAACTCGTACTTGGTGTAGCTTTCCTTCACGCGGTCAAGGCCCTGTGCGGCGAGCGTGCCTGACCACACGATCGTTGCAAGAGAAAGAAGCAAGAACACAAGTGCCGGCCTTGCCGGAACGGAACGTTGGCTCGGCAGAAACAACATAAATTCAATTCTCCGGATAAGCGGCGGCTGGATCACGTGAACTGGGTCGAGTGGCAGCGAACCACGCCCGGCCCATTCCATTGTGCTCCAGCGTACGCCAATCGCGGTTTCGAATCAGCGCCCCAGTCCGAGACGACGACGGTGGTAGGCCAGGCGATCGGTGGGGCTCATGGCGGCGAAGTCGGGCCGTCCGTTCGAGAAGGAGGAATCATCTCGTGATCCGGTTGTCGCCAGCGACTCGGTGACCTTAGGAGCCTTGCAGGCACACTCCGTCGCGCCTGTTGCCCCATCGCTCCGGCAGGCGCAGGCGTGTGCCCCATTGGCTGAGGCTGCTGCCGCCAACGGCTGGGCTGCGAGTGGTCGGCCGCCGGGCGACGGAGCGGCTGGTGACGCGACAACCATCCGGGCCAGCGCGGGGACAACGACCGCGGGCGTACTGACGTAGCTCATCGACTGCTCGGTGATCTTGAGGTCGTCCTCGAGCGCGCGGTGCGGGGAAATGCCAAGCTTGCCCAGGACGGCGTGATAAGCCTTGACCGCATCCACCGGGCCGATCTGCCGCTCGACGATCAGGCGGAGAAATTGCACGAAAGCGAGCTGGTTTTCGGAATGATTGATCTTGCGGCCGAAGAGGGCCACCCGGGCCCCGTATTTCTGGGCGTCGGCCAGAAGCTGAAACGCATCGCGCGTCGTACCGGAAGATCCTCCCAGAATCCCGACGATCAAATGAGGGTCGAACCGCACCAGCTCTTCCATGGCCTTGGGACCATGGTAGACGATCTTCAGGAACACGGGCCGGCCGGCCGGTGACACTCCGGCGAGCATCCGGGTGATCATGTCGTTGAGGTAGTGGGGCAAGACGTCGGCGGGAACAGCGGAAGGAATATTGGGATCGAACACCTCGAGGAAATAGCGAAACCCCTTTCGCTCGGCTTCCTCCCGGAACCGATGAAAATGCTTGAGCGTATCGAGGTCGTGCTGGAGATCGTTATTGAAAGTGACGCTATACAGACCCAGATCAGCGCCCAGGGCGCGCTCGTCGGGAGCACAGTCGAGATGGCCGCACTGGATGTGGTCGATGCTCGCGGTGCGGAATGGAATGGCAGGCGCCGTGGCGTACGTGGCGCCTCGGGCAAGGTGGATGTCGGTAGTATCGTTGGCGCGGACCGCGGGAGTGACATGCGAACTATCGAACAGCCGCTCGCCCAACGTGAGCGCATGGTTTGAGCTGGCCGACATGAGCATGATATCGACCAGACCCTGGCGGGTGATCAGCCGCATCTGCTCGCGGTATTCCTCGAGTGTCTTGAACCGGACCTCGCCGGCATGCATCTCGGGAGACTTGCCCGGCGCACCCAGCCCCAGAGCCATGTCGGCATCCTTGGCGTCGGCCAGGATGAATTCGCGGCAATTCGCGTCGGCATGGATCGCGGCGAGCTTGCGGTCGAGCGACTTGATCATTTCAGCGGCCTCCGCCGGCTTTGCCCTGGCCCGAGATGGTCACGCGCGATCCCGATCCACTCCCACTCCCATGGCCATTGCCGCCGCCGCCCATGGTCACCAGGACGGATCGGGCGCTCGCGGAGGGCTTTGCGGACGGGGCCGACGCCGCGGCAGGTTTGCCGGCTGCCTTGCTGTTGCCCTTCTGGACCTGGTCGATCGTCTCGCGGAGGACCTGGGCCGAATGCTGGAGCGCCGACATTTCCTTGGGCCAGAGGGCAATTTCGAGCTGAGCTTCAACGCCCTTGCGGCCGACGACGGTCGGCACCGAGATACAGACGTCGCGGATGCCGTACGGCCCTTCGACCAGCGACGACACGGGAAGGATTTTCCTGGCGTCAAGGGCCACCGCGTGGACCACGTCGCGGATCGACAGGCCCACGGCAAACCCCGCGCCCCCCTTGAGCTTGATCACCTCGGCGCCGCTCCCCTTGGTGCGCGTGAACAGGGCTTCGGCACTGGATCCGGTCCAGCCGGGATACTTGTCAAGGGGCAGTCCGGCAGCCTGCGCGGCCGACCAGATGGGAACCATGCTGTCGCCGTGCTCGCCCAGGATCAGCGCCGTGACCTGGGTGGGCGGCAGCTTGAACGACTCGGCGATCAAGCTCCGGAATCGCGCGGTGTCGAGCACGGTGCCCAGACCGATGATCTGCTGCGGCGGCAGGCCGAGCCGGACCGTCGCAAGGTAGGTCAAGACGTCCACGGGGTTGGACACGACCAGGACGATGGCCCCACTCTTGGGTCCTGCGTTCTTGACCTGTTCGAGGATGCCCAGGAACAGCTCGACGTTGCGATTGATGAGGTCGAGGCGGCTCTCATCGGGCTTGCGCCGCAGGCCGGCGGTGATCATGATCAGGTCGCTTTCAGGGATGGCCTCGTAGCCGGTGGCGCGAATGCGCTGGTCGGCGACCAGCGACGCGCCATGCAGCAAGTCGAGAGCCTGTCCCTTGCAAAGATCGGGATTGACGTCAATCAGGTCGATGCCGCTGACGATTCCGCCGCACTGAAGGGCAAAGGCCGCGCACGATCCCACGAGCCCGCCGCCGCCGATGATGCTCACTCTCATGATCAAACTCTCCCCACGTCAGTTCGTTCGCTTGCTCTCGTGTGCACGTGGCAACCCATCTATTTCGTCTCAGCGACCGAGGTCCGTACAGCGGACCCTACATGTCGATTCAACGGCTCGCCCCGTTCAAGGCGTGCATGACCTGGTCGGTGATGGTCTTGACGAGGGCGTCAATGTCCGGCCCTTGAGCGTGGCCGTTCGACGAAGGGGCAGTCGCCGCGGGAGCTGGCTGCTGGGAGGGAACCGGGCAGGCCACTCCGGCACCCGAAGGCTGGCCGTTCTCGAGCAGTTTGGGATGAATGAAGACCTTGGGCTCGGGGCTGAATTCGCCGTAGCCCTGGCGGAACAGGCTGTTGCCGCAGAGGTCGCAGTTCTCAAGCCCGCGCGTCAGCCGCGGGTCGGGAATGCCCAGGTTCGGCTTGAGCTTGATCAGCTCGGCGGCCTTCTGATCATCATAGTAGTTGACCTTGCCCAGTTGCTTGGCCAGCAGCAAGATCCGGCAATAGGCGTCGATGATCTCGGTCTTGAAATAGGCGTCTTCCAGGTCTGTGCCGTAGGTGACCGTGCCGTGGTTGGCCAGCAGGATCGTCTCGGTGTCCTTCACGAAGGGCAGCACGGTGTCGGCGAATTTCTGGCCACCCGGGGTTTCATAGGGAGAAATCGCCACCTCGCCCAGGAAGACCTCGATCTCGGGCAAGACGCACTTCGGGATCGGTTCCTGAGCCACGGCGAAGGCGGTCGCGTGGGGGGGATGACAGTGGACGACCGAGCGGATATCGGCGCGGGCCTTCATGATGGTCAGGTGGAGCAGGACCTCGCTGGAGCGTTTGCGCTTTCCCGAGATCTGCTTGCCGTCAAGATCCACGACACACAGGTCGTCGGGCTTCATGAAGCCCTTGGACACGCGGGTCGGTGTGCAGAGAACGCGGTCGTCGGAGAGCTTGAGGCTGATGTTGCCGTCATTGGCCGCGGCGAACCCCTTGTCGTAGATCCGGCGGCCGATCTCGCACATCAGCTCCCGCATTTTCCATTCGTTCATTGTCGTGCCGTTGCCGATCATAGAGATCCTCACCGTCGTTCAGAGTTTCCGGGAATTGTCAGAGTCTGGTTCCATCTCGGTCCGACCGAGATCCATGATTTCTCGTGAGTTCGTCAAAGCGAAATCTGGTCGATCAGGCAGGCGCAAAACGCGTCGACCGGTGTCTTCGTCTTGCCGAAGGGATTGGCGGCCTCCCGGCCCTCGCTGACGGCGATGATCGCCCCGCGCCCGCTCCCAGGTTGTCGTAGACCACGAACTCCTCGCCGCGCGCCGGCGATCGTTCAGTCAAAGCCTCGAGCGGCAACGGAGCCGCAAGGACGAACCGGCCGCCTCGGAGGCTGGGATGAAACCGCGAAAGCGTCACGCGGCCGATGACCTCGGCAATTCTCATCGCCAGTCCTCCGTTCCCAGGGCCTCGGGTAATCGGGGTGCTCCGGAGCCGCGAAACGCTGTGGCCAGTTGCTTGATCCAGGAGATCGATTTGCCGGCTGGCTCGACGACGAGCAGATTCATGCCCAGCGACTGGACGGCGCGGTGGACTTCGCCGGGTTCCGCGGCGGATGCCGCCCGGACGCCGGAGATCCGGCATGCCTGCCAGACCGCGAGTGACGCTTCGGTCGTGATCCACATGCCCCCCCGACCACTCGTATCAACCAGCCAGCGTGCCAGTTCATCCAGCGAGGGCCCGATCTCGATCCAGGCACGCGGGTCCTCGAGCAGGGCTCTCCGAAACGCCTGGACCGTACCCAGCACTTCCGATTCGACCGCGATCGAAAACCCCCATTCCCCACGAGCGGCGGCCTGCAATTCGTTCGAGTCACCAAGTCGAATCACGATCCCTTTACGCTTGAGCAGATCGCGCGCCAGCGGCGTGACCACGGTGGCGGGGCCAAACCGGACGACCCGCGTGCCGGCCGAAAGCGTCTCGGCTTGTCGGAGCGAGAAGAGTCGGTCCACAAAGACCTGGCAATCTGTCTCCTGGCGTGGGCGGGACGGGCCTTTGAGCTCCGCCAGCGCCGCCCGGACAGCGTCATCGACTTTCTTGATCGGGTCCGCGAAGCCGGGTGCCTGCTCCGGAATCCGGAACCGTGGCGGTCCGGTTACCGATTCGAGAGCATGGGTATTCGGCGACGCTGGACTCATGGCACAAAAAACCTGTCTTCGCAAGGTTTAGCTTGGTGGGCTCAGCGGTCGGGCAGGCCGAGCACGCTCCAACGTCCCGGGGTGGTCGTCCCCAGCAGCTCCTGGAGCGCCCGGCCATCGTTGGTGCAGACCACCTGATCGCCGACCCTGGCTCCCAGCCGGTCAAAGACCAGCACTGGTTCGCCGTCGGGCCGGCCCGACGCCGTCTCGAGCTGGACGACCAGTAGCCGCTCGCTCTGAAACGTCGGGTGCTTGACCGTCGATGTTGCGGTGCCCATCACCCGGCCGAGCTGCATGTCAATAACTCCCTGGAAAAAATGGCGGATGGGGCGTGTCATCTACCTTTTGTCATTTGGCATTCCGCATTTGCCCTCACGAACGCCGTGGTACTTAGACGAATCGCATTCCCCCGATGATGGCCGATCGCCGCTGGCGGCAGAAGGTCAGGGGGGTGGTGACGCCTTCGCCGGTCGGGCCGGCGAGGGAGAATGAAGGAACGCCCTCACCGCCGGCTCCCAGGCCCGCGATGCACGGTCCGTTCACCACGAAGATTGTGCAATCCATGATCTTGCCCATCTTGGACATGACCGTGGTGTCGCGGGAGTGGAGGATTGCCGTGTGGCCGAAACCGTGCTCGCTCTCCTTCGCCAGAGCAATGGCCCGATCGACATTCGAGACCCGCACGAACGGGACGAACGGCATCATCTGCTCTTCCTGGACGAACGGATGCTCGAAGCCGGTCTCGCCGAACAGAAGTTCGATGCCCGCCGGAAGCTTCACGCCCGCGTGTTCGGCAAGGAACGCGGGGTCCTTGCCGATGAAGTCTTTGTTGACGTGTGGCTTGCCGTCGTTGCCGCTCTGGAACGCCACCTTGGTAAGCGCCTCGATCTGGCTGGACGTGAGCCGGAAGCCACCGTGGCGGCTCATGGCCTCCATGAGCGGGTCGAAGATCTCGGCCACGGCGAAGACCTGCTTCTCGCCGATGCAAAGCAAGTTGTTGTCGAACGAGCCGCCCACGACGATCGATTTCGCCGCGTTGTCCAGGCAAGCCGTGGCATCGACGACGACCGGCGGATTACCAGGTCCGGCCACGATGGCCCGCCTCTTGCTGGCGAGCGCTGCACGGGCGACGGCAGGGCCGCCCGTGACGACCAGCAGCTTGATCGCGTGGTTGTCAAAGAGTTGCGCGGCCGTCTTGAGCGTCGGCGGGTCGATGATCGTGATCAGGTTGTCCAGTCCAATCGCCTCGCGGATCGCCTTATTGAACCGACGTACTCCCAGTGCGGCAATGTTTCCGCCCGAAGGATGGGCATTGAAGACGACCGTGTTGCCGGCCGCCAGCATGTTGATGGCGTTGGCCGCCAGGGTCGGCAGGCTGTGGGTCACGGGCGTGATGGCCCCGATCACACCAAACGGCGTGTAGTCGGTGAGGGTCAGGCCGTTGTCGCCGGTGGCGTTGTCGGTTCGCAGATATTCGACGCCCGGGATCAGCGGGATCGTTTCCTTGAGCTTGGCGATCTTGTGATCGAGCCGGCCGATCTTGGTCTCTTCGAGCTCGGCCCGGCCCAGCTCTTCGGCCCCGTCGACACAGATGCGCCTGATGCAGTCCACGGCCTTCTTCCGGTCGGCGAGTCCGCGCTGTCGGAACTGCTCGAACGCCGCCCCGGCTGCCTCGACGGCCTCATCGACGGTGGAAAACACGCCGAGATTTCCCGCCGCACGAGCGGCCTTGCCATTGCCGGAAACGGCCCCGTTGCCCATCTGGGCCAGGACCTCTTGAACCACGTTGCGGATGAGATCTTCAGTCATTTGCATGGCAGGTACCGTTGCAAGGAAGGACCGATCGGGTTGGTGTTCTCGTGTTGATCAAAGGCCGTTCATTCGCCCCCGCGCGTGCTGAAGACGACCTTCCCTCCGAGGTCCACGGTGTCGACCAGGCCGATCACCACGGCGTCGATGGGCAGTTTTTCCGTTTCCGGTGTCAACCGGGCGCTCGAGCCCTGGCAGATGAGGACCATCTCGTCGATGCCAGCCCCGAGCGTATCGACCACAACGAACGTTCGTCCGGTGGGAACCAGGCGGTCAGAGCCCTTGTCGTCAACCCTGTACGGTTCAACGGTCAGGAGCTTGTGTCCGGTCATCGAGGCGACCTTTTGAGTCGCGACCACGCTGCCTGTCACCCGCGCCAGAAACATCGCCGAGGAGTCCTTTGTTTGCCTTGAATCAAGATCCGACCGGCAAGAAAGCGTCAGATTGACGGGTTCATTTATATGGTTGATGACTTGCCCGATTCGAGCAGAGTCCGGCACTGGCGAGCCACCACGAGCTCCTCGTTGGTGGGCACGGTCCAGACCTGGACGCGCGAATCGGCGCGGAGACCAGTCGCTCGGCCGGGCCGCTCGTGTTTTGCCGTGGGTCGAGTGCAATGCCGAACCAGCCCAGGTCGCGACAGACGCCCGAGCGGATTCGCGCCGAGTTCTCGCCGATGCCGCCCGTGAAGGCGATCACGTCGGCCCCGCCGAGTTCGAGCAGGAAGGCACCCAGGTAATGGCGAATCGAGGCGATGAACACATCGATGGCCAGCTCGGCTCGCGCATCGCCGGCCGCTGCGGCGGCTTCGATATCGCGCAGGTCGCGGGCGGAGCAGCATCCTTCCAGGCCCGACCGATTGGCCAGCGTGTCAAGGATCTGCTCCAGGCTCTGTCCGGTTTCGCGGAGCAGGACCGGCAGCGCGAAGACGTCAAAGTCGCCGACCCGGTTATTGTGCGGCAGGCCGGACTGTGGGCTCATGCCCAGACTGCACGCAACGGACTTGCCGTTGCGGATAGCCGCCAGCGACGAGCTGCCGCCCAGGTGGCATGAGATGATCTTGATATCGGCGCGGCCCAGCAGTTCGGGCATGCGCCAGGAGATGTAGCGATGGCTGGCACCGTGGAACCCCCACCGCCGTATGCCCAGTTCGGTCCAGGCATCCGGGATGGCATAACGCTGGTTGGACTCGGGGATCGTGCGGTGAAATCCGGTCTCGAAGGCGGCGACCAGCGGCAGGTTGGGAAACCGGCCGCGGAGCATGCGCATCGCCTTGGTGTAAGGAGGATTGTGTGCCGGAGCAACGTCGGCGAAGGCCTCCATTGCCTCGAGCACGTGATCGTCTACCCGATGCACGCCGGTCAAATTGCGGGCATGGACCGCCTTGAAGCCGATCGCCGTCACATCACCAGCGTCAGCCAGCACGCCGATCTCGGGATCGATGAGCTGATCGAGGCAAAGCTGGACCGCGTCGCCATGGTCGGCGATCGGCCTGTCGAATTGCCGCTCACCCTTCGTCGATTTCACGGCGACCCGGGCCATCGGGCTGCCGATCCGCTCGATGGCTCCTCGCGCCAGGACCGGCTCGGCCGGGTCGCTGACGTCGAACAGCCGATACTTGAAGCTGGTCGATCCCAGGTTGGCGACGAGGATCTTCACCGTGCCGATCCTCCCAGGAACGCTCTCACCACGGCCGTGTCAGGCCGGGGGATGACGTGGGCGGCACGCAGCTCGCCGATCCGCGCGGCGGCCTCGGCGCCGGCCTCGATCGCGGCGCGGACGCTGCTGACGTCGCCCCGGACCATGATGCTGACAACCCCGCCGTCAAGCTTGATCACCGAGCTTGCCAGCTCGACGGTCGCCGCCTTGAGCATGGCATCCGCCGCACCGAGGAGCGCGATCAGGCCCATCGTTTCAATCAGGCCCAGCGCGTTACCGTTCATCGTGTTGGCTCCCTTCTTCGCGTGTTACAGGTTGGCTTGTGTGTGGGAGCGTCAGCCCAGGAAGGTTGTCAGAACAGCCTCATCGGGACGGGGGATGACGTGGGCGCTGACGAGCTCACCCACTCGGCTGGCGGCCTCGGCGCCGGCCTCGACCGCGGCGCGGACGCTGCCGACGTCACCGCGGACGAGCGTGGTGACGAACCCGCCGCCGACCTGCACGCGACCGCCAAGGTGGACATTGGCCGCCTTGAGCATCGCGTCGGTAGCCTCGATCATGCCGACCAGACCCTTGGTCTCGATCAGTCCAAGGGCCTCACCCGAGTTGTTGGGCCGCAGAGTTGTCGTTCGTGAAATTGATTTCTCGAGCGTTGCCATCGTCTCAAGCTCCGTCGTTCTTGGAGGTTTTGGAAGTGGTGGAACCGGCTGCAGCCGCGGCCTTGGCAAAGTTGAGAACTCCGCCCAGGTCCTCGTGCGGCCGGGGGATCACCTGGACGCTGACGACCTCGCCGATCCGGCTGGCCGCCGCGGCGCCGGCGTCGACGGCCGCCTTGACCGCGGCCACGTCGCCGGCCACGAAGGCCGTCACCAGGCCGCTGCCGATCTTGTCCCAACCGACCAGCTCGACGTTGGCCGCCTTGAGCATTGCGTCGCTGGCTTCCACCAGGGCGACAAAGCCTTTCGTCTCGATCATTCCGAGCGCTTCAATCGTTGCTGAGGCCACTTCGGGCCCTCCTTCCGCGGATTTGAGTACGATGCCGTCAATTCCGAGTCCCGCTGAGTTGGTCTGGCAAAACCAACAGGAATTCCAGTCATGCCTTGGTCAAGATCACATTGGTGGCGTGGGCCAGGTCGCAGGCGTTGGCCTCGTCGGTGTCGATGTGCACCTCGAGCTTCCAGTCGGAATGCGTGCGAACCAGCAGGCCCTCGAGTGTCGAGGGGCAGGGGCTATCCACCCGCATGTTCATGCGATCGAGATGCTGGACGCCGTAATGCTCCGCATCCCTGGGCCCCATGTGTACGTGTCTCTCGGCGCGGATGACGCCCTGCGGCAAGACAAGCGAGCCCTTGGGACCGATGAGAATGCAGCCCGGCGTACCATCGATGTCGCCGGAGAGCCGCACTGGTGCGTCGATGCCCACGCTGATCGCGTCGGTGAACGACAGCTCCACCTGGCTGAACTTGCGGCAGGGGCCGAGAATTCGCACCTCGGGAATCATCCGCTGCCGCGTGCCCACCACGGCCACCGTTTCGTTGGCCGCGAAGTCGGTGTCCTGGTAAAGTCGGCGCATCGGAGTTAGCTGATGCCCCAGACCGAACAATATATCAACATCGGCCTGCGTCAGGTGGCAATGCCGGGCCGAGATGTTCACAACGACGTTCGGCCTGTAAACCTGAACCGCGACATGGCCGTTGCCATTGGAGGTTGTCCCCGGTCGAAGTTGCTTCAGGATGATCGATCGGACCAGTGTCTCGACCCGGTCGCGGGTCACGAGGGTGCTCATGCCTCTGTCCTCATCGTCGGTATGGTGCGCACATGCTCGCTGATCGAACTGCCGTTCAGGTTGCCGGCTTCGACAAGCGGCGCTTGATGGATCAATACACCCGCCGCATCGAGGATGCCGCGGTATTCCTCGGGAAGGCCCGGGTCAGTCACCACGCGATGAACCTCAGCCAAGGGGCAAAGCCGGGCCAGAGCCAGCCGCCCGAACTTGGTCGAGTCGGCGACGATCAACACCTCCTGTCCGCAGGCCATCATCTGCCGCTCGGTTTCGACCAGCATCAGGTTGGAGTTGTAGATTCCGTCGGCAACGATTCCGCCGGCGCCGAAGATCGCCTTGCGAACCCGAATGCCCTGCATGGTCACGATAGCCAGCGGGCCCATCGCGACCCCGGTCCGCGGATAGACGTAGCCGCCAATCAAGATCAGGTCGGTTTGCTGGCTCGAAGCCAACAACTGCGCGATCGGCAAGCTGTTGGTCACCACCTGGACGCACCGGCCCAGGAGTGCCCGGGCAACTTCCAGCGTCGTCGTTCCGCCATCGAGCAGAACTGTATCATCGTCCTCGACGAGCGCGGCCGTGGCCCGACCGATCGCCTGCTTCTGGGCGATCGCCGTCTGTGCCCGGTCCTCGAGCGCCGGCATCGAGCGAACCTCGCCGGAGTAGACGGCCCCGCCGTGCGTCCGCTTGACCGATCCCGACAGATCGAGAGCCTCGAGATCGCGCCGCACCGTGCTTTCCGACACCCTGAGCACCCGGACCAGCTCGTCCAGGGTCGCGAAGCCCTGCCGGCTGACCAGCTCAAGGAGGCGTTGTCGGCGCGTCTCGACCAGCATCAGAACCCCGCGTATGGAAGAATTCCTTCCTCACGATCTTTCACTAATTTCCAGTATACGCCACAAGCTGTCAAGTACGTGCAAATTATTGGTGGAAATTGAATGAAGATGACGGGTTTTCGGCGGCTTTACGCAAGCTTCCGGTGATTGTTAGGATAAGGCTGACTTTACTTGAGGAGGCATTCATGCCCGAGCTTCCCGAGGTGGAAACCATGGTGCGAGGTCTTCGCCCGGCCTTTCAGGGACGGCTTGTCGAGCGGATCGAGATCCACGATCCTTTCTTGCTCCACGGCTGCGACGCCGAGGAGTTCGAGAGACGCGGGCGGATGGTTCACGTCGAGAATGTCACGCGCCGGGGAAAGTGGGTTGTGATCACGCTCTCCGACCACCGTGGAATGATCGTCATCCAGCCGCGAATGACTGGAGGCTTTTGGCTCGTGGAACCGCCCCGAGGCGAGCACATTCGCCTGACCTTCCGGTTAACCAAACCCGAGGCGATGATCTGGTTTTGCGACACGCGGAGGCTAGGCAAGATTCACTGGTTCGCCAGTCCCGAAGAAGCGGCCGAGGCGTTTGCCCGGGCGCATGGCCCCGACGCGCTTGAGATCGGGCTGGACGAATTGACCCGGCGCCTCCGCCGCACCCGGCGCGGCATCAAGCCGGCGCTCATGGATCAGAAGGTCCTGGCGGGAATTGGCAACATCTACGCCGACGAGATTCTGTTCGCCGCGCGAATTCATCCCCAGCGTATCGCCGCGCGGCTCTCGCGAGACGAGCTGAACCGGCTGCACGCCGCGATCGGTGCGACGCTTGCCACGGCCATCGCGGCCGAAGGTTCGAGCTTCGACGCCGGGTATCGAACCGTCCTTGGACTGGAAGGCGGTTTCCTCGCGCAAAACGCCACTTATGGACGGGCACGCCAGCCCTGCCGCCAGTGCGGCCAGCCGATCGAGAAGACCAAGATCCCCGGCCTGATCGGCCGACCTACCTATTTCTGCCCCAACTGCCAGCCGCTGCGGCGGTCGAGAAAAATGCCATGATCGATATCTCGGATGTCGTCCCAAAATGAAACGAAGCTTTGCTGATTCTCCGTGAAAGTCGAGCGATGCCGGTGCGGAATTCGGCTGCCCCAAACCAGCAGCCGCCGGGGTATGCTAACCAACCAATTTCCCACGGTTTTATCGACTCGGCAACAACAGGTTCGCCGCCTTGCGGGCTGCTCGTTGCCGGCGCAAGCAATCGTCCAGGCTCTTCCTGGCCTGCGTATGGCGGGGGTTGAGCGCAACCGCGTCGGCGAAGTGGGGGATCGCCTCGTCGAACCTGCCTTGCGCGGCCAGTACCCGACCCCATTGATAGTGCGCTCCGGCGGACCGCGGCATGAGCCCCGCCAGTTCCGCGAACTGGGCCACAGCCTCGTCGAGCCGTCCTTGCTCTTCCAGGCAAACACCGAGGTTCGAGACCACGAGCACCCGGGCGGTCAGGTCGGTCGGCTCGGGCGGGACCGTCAGGGCCGCCCGCCAAGTCGCGATGGCCTGGTCGAACTGTCCACGGTCGTAGTAGTCCGCCGCCAGGTTGTTGTACACCCCCATACTCTGCCCAGCACCATGGGCCAGCGCGTGGACCCACAAAGTTTCGGAGTCGCGCCAGGTCCGGCACTGCGCGCACGTCTGGACCGTCAGGACGCCCACCATGCCAAGTGCGATCGCAGACAGGCCGGTAATGTGAGACGGTCGCCGGCACAAGGACGCGAGCTTGCTCATGCTGGCGGCAGCCGCTGGTACCAGGGTCATCGCGGCAAGGTAGGTGTAGCGGTCCGTCACGAACTGGGTGCTCAAGGACACAAAGCCCGAGACCGGGGCGAGGACCACCAGGAATGCGGCCCATGTCGCTAGCGGCGCCGGCCATTGTCTCCAGATCAGCATGAGGACAGCACTCAGGCAGATCGCCGACACGAGCGACGCGAGGTAATAGGGCTGAGACCAGACCACGGGCTCGGGCGTGACGTAAAAGGCAGCGACATCGTGCGGGATGAAAGTCTTGCCGAGATAGAACCAGGCGGCGTAGCACGCGGCCGCTGTCCGCGACACGAGCCCGGGGCGAACCGGCGCGAACCCGCGGAACGTCGACGCTTTGGCCAGATAAGCAACGGCCGAGAAGACGAGTGCCAGGCCGAAGAACCACGCCTTCTCCCACCAGACCCGGTGGACCGACGCGCCGAGCCAACGCCCCGCGCCTCCGCCCAGCCGGCGCAGAGGGTAGACGTCCAAGATCAACAGCACCCCCGGCAGGCTCACGGACGGAGCCTTGAAAAGAAGCGACAACCCATAGAGCAGCAGGGAGCTGATCAGCGAGACGTTCCGCGGCGCGAGTGTCTTGCCGTTCGCGCAGGTAGGTCAGGACTGCGAGAACCGAGAGGAGGGCACCGGGCAGATAGGGCTGGCATGACGCCCAGGTCACGGCCTCGACGCGAAGCGGATGAACCGCGTACCAGGCGACCGCGAGGCCGGCGCAGAATTCCAGTCCGTGACCGCGCGAGTCGGCGAACCCGCAGCGGCGGAGCAAATGCAGGGTCGTCACGTAGAGGGCCACTGTGGTAGCGGCGTGGCAGATCAGGCTGACCGCGTGATAGCCCCGGGGGTTGAGCCCCCAGGCCCGGTACTCGGCCGAAAAAAGTATCCAGCCCAGGGGCTGATAGGCACCCAGGTGAAACGTGGTCCACGCCCAAGTGAGCTCGTTCCGACCCAGGCCCCGGTAGAAATCGTTCTTGAGGAAGTTCGCTTCATCGTCCCAGTTGACGAAGTGGTTGCCGAGCCCCGGGGAAAACGCGGCGAAAGTCAGGGCGATGAGAGCCAGTGCCACACCGGCTGACCAAGCTCGACCGACCCACGCCGGGCGGGGCTCGTGGCCGGCGGGTCCGTCGCAATGCGGCAGGATCAAGCGGCCGAAAAGGGATCCCATGGCATGTTTTCTCGTGGCGCTCGCACCCTGGTTGGGCGTGGTTGGCCCTGAACACGACGAACTGCGTCCGGGTATCCCTATTGGACCATTCAAGCGACTCCGCGAACAAGACTACAGGGAGTTCATTGCGTTCGGGTTGATTTTCACGGATAAGTGCGCCTGCACCCATCAACCGCTGGAATTCGTGGCGATCGATCGGCGCGGCTGGAAACCCACGGGTTCCCGACACCGCCTTGCCGGCGACACGCGACTCGTCCACAGTCCGAGGATGAGTTCGTCTCGACTTCCTGCTCGTCTTACCTGGCAGGATTACGGGTCTTGTCGGCATCGACAAGGTGACGGACTTTGCGCTCGGCGCTCAACCAGTGGTCGAGCTCATGACCGTGGGGTCGGCCCTCTCTCTCCCAGATGTAATAGGCGGCCATGGCAATCTCTCGATCGGGTCCGTTCCACTTGGGTGACTGCCCACCATTCTCTGGTTTTGACGGGGATCGATTTTGATCCGAACTCATCGCGGGGTCCTCTTGGGTTGAAGGCCTGATCATTCATCGCAATGGGTCAAGAAGAGGCTCCAGACACCGAGCACTCGGTTCGTGGTTGTCTCGACCCGCCTGTCGATCCGAAAAAACAAAAAGACCGCCCACCTGCAGTTACAAGTGTGCGGCCCTCACGGCCATCGTTTTGATCCACCACTCACGAGTGGATCCTGCTTAAACAGTATCCCTGCGGATCTCACCAGTCAACTGAACGGTTATACGGCAGCTCTCACCGTGTTTCCGGCGGCACTCGATTTGCAAAAAGTTCCTCGCTGAGTTACCACCTGCATCATGCAGGTTGCACAACTCTGAGCATGGCAGCATCTGTTTTCACCCAGGGAGCCTGCATCATGGCAGTCAAGAAAGATCCCGAGAAGAAGGTTGATGTTCCGCCCACGGGAAGCCGCAATCCGGACCCGATCACCAATGCGCCGGGATCGCACCCGGTGGAGACCGGCATTGGCGCGGCGCTTGGCGGAGCGGCAACCGGAGCCGCCGTCGGAACGGTTGCGGGGCCGATCGGCACGGCGATCGGAGCCGCGGCGGGGGCGATTGCCGGCGGCTATGCCGGCAAGGGCGTGGGCGAGCTGATCGACCCGACGACCGAAGATAACTGGCTGCGCGAGAACTTTTCATCAAGGCCTTACGCCAAGCACGGCCGTACCTTCGAGAGCTTTCATCCGGCCTATCACTATGGCGCTCAAGCCGAGTCGAAGTATCAGGGACGGAACTTCGACGACCTTGAGACCGACCTGGAGCGCGACTGGCCTCAGAGCAATGGCACGAACGCAATGAACTGGCACGATGCGCGTGAAGCGGTTCGCGACGCATACAACCGGAGCGGTGAGATTCGTCGCAGCCGGCACACAGTCCGGTCGAATTGATTGCGCATAGGCCGTCCGCGGAAACGGCCACGGTGTACTCGCTTCGTGTCGTCGAGTCCGCACCGTGGCCGATCCCGTTGCTTTATTTGTCCCCGGAGACTTGCGAATTGCTCGCTGGCATGCTGACCTTGGTCAAGTCCTTGTCGGTGTGATGTGCGGCCTTGGTCTCCGCGGTTTTGGCCGGGATGGTATCGGGTTGAGACTCCGGTTTGTCCTGCTTCTTCTCCGGCTTATCCGTTTTTGCCGTCGCACCCTCTTTATCGGGTTTAAGATCGGAGCGCGGCGGACCCATCTTCATGAGCAAGTGATTTGAGACACCATTAGGGGTGGCGACGCTGATGTCGAGCAGCGGTTCTTTGTTGGCGCCCGGCGTCGGGCTTGCATCCTTGGAGATCGTCACCTCGAGGATATTGCGGCTCACCAGCACTTGCTTGGCCGGCTTGCCGCCTGCGATGACGTGGGTGTCGTGAACGCTGAAATTCTTGCCCTCGATGAGAATGGTGGATTCCTCACCCTGGAGTGGCGGTGGGCCGTGCCATGTCAGCAGCATGGGGCGAAGCTGTCCTCCCTGAGAGCAAAAAATTCGGGAGTCGTTATTGTTGTCCGCGAATGGCACCTGGACCACCAACCGCTGCGTGGGCATCAGACTGCGCAACTGACTGAGCCGCTCAACGGCGATCTGATATTCCTCGGGGCGATACTGCCATTGACCTTCGATCTTGGCACGTCGAAGGGCGTTTTCCGCCGCCACGAACTTGCGAGATAGGGTCGAGGCTTTCTCGAGCTCGGACTTCTGACCGTCGCCGACCTCGCTGGTGCGGAACCAGTCGGCCACGGTGATGAACTCCATCTTGGGCACGAAATTCGGCATGACAATCAGCCGCAGTGCACTCGCGCTGGCCGGGCTCGATGCTCTGTTCCTTGCCGCCTGGCTCCGGGAACCGCCCGTTCAACAGAAGCTGGATGTCGGTGATCAGGCGGCCGTCGCGCATCCGGGTCTGGATTCTGGGATAGAAGATCCAGCCGAATGATCGCTCGCCGGCACCGAACCCGACCATGGTCGGATTGAGGCGGATGGCGTTCTCGTCTTCGGAGCCGCGTCGCTCGGACGCCAGACCGACCGAAGCAAGGCCGCTGAGTGCCTTGAGCGAACCAATCGGTGCGGCCGCGGCCAGCTCGAAAGCCGACTGCGTTCGCCGACCAAAGCCGTCCGCCACATTCTGCTGGGCAATCACCGGCTCAATCGCGTACACCTTGAGCGGCCACTTCTCATCGACGTATCGTTCAAAAAGGCGCATGGCGTCTTCCGACACACTTGGCTCGAAGAAGCTGACTGTCTTGAGGGCGTCCAATCTCAGGGTGGGATCCTGATCAACCATATCCTGCTTGAGCCGGCGATTGATGGCCGCGGCTTCGATGCGCAGAGCGTAACCCAGGAAGTTCGACGTGCGCCGGCGATGCTCGGCCATCTGATCCACGGGATCGCGGCGGGCGTTTCCGCCAGCAAGCAGTACATGGTGATCCTGCGTGGCGGTCATCTGGTAATGAGCGAGTCTCGCGTAATCCCGATGCACGACCATGTCGCCGAGCTGCTCGAGCGGGTCGAGCACCTCGAGCTGCTTTGCGGGCGTGGCGGCCTCTTCCAGCAACTCGTAAGAGACCTCCAGCTCACCGCGCAGCCATTCGGCCACTCGTGAACTTCGGTGATGCGGCTCGTCGGCGAGTTCGCGTGCGAGCAGCCGCTCGGCCTCGCTCTTGAGCAAGGCGATGTTCTGCGGCCCGTAGAAGACCTCGGTGTCGGCGGAAGAGACAAGCGAGAACGAGCCCATGCTCCGCCCCGACGTCGGCTCGCCTTCCTTCGTGAACGGGTCGACAATCACCTGGGTCAGGTTGTTCACAGTCTCATTGATCACGGTATTCCGGAGAGTGTTTCGCAGCGTATCCCTGGTCATGAGCGACTTTGCCGATACCGTGATGATTGCTCCCTTGCCATGCCGGCTTCTTGGACCGGGCGACAAGGTTACGGGAATCCGCACAAGGTAGAGACCATAGCCCGGTCGATCGGTGAGATCATCTCCCGCATTGATTCTGCGTAATTGATTGAGGTGATTGAGGTAATTTGAATGCTCGTCGAGAATGACCGTTGGCTCAAGAGCGACCATGGTCTTCTCTGTGCCATTGGCGGGCGTGGATGTGCTCGCATTGGTGCTTGCGGCAGCCTTGGCCGTCGAACCGGCAACCGCTTTCTCATTGCTGGCAACCGACTCTCCCGCCGGTTCACGGGAAAGCGACGTACCGACGTACACGGCATGCGACTCGGTCTCGGTCCGGCGAATCGAGGCGTTGATGTCACCCTTGTAGCCCGTCTTGAGCCACTCCGAGAGCTGGGTCTCGTACTCCGAACGGAATTTCGCAAGCCGATCCTGACCCCAGACATCCGGCGACTTGACGCCGATCGTCCCGTTCGTCGTCAGCATGCGGTCCAGGTCGTCGATCATCTGCTCGACATCGGGAAGGCGGATCTGCGGCTCGGCGGCTTGCCCGTCGCTCGTCTGCAATCCGAGCTTGTACTCACTTGTGTTCCATAAAGAGCCCGAGCCTGCGCAGCCGGGCACCGTCGCGGCGAGCACAAGCAATCGGAGCCAGAAACCGAAATGTGGCTGTTCTGAAGTGAACATAGGATCTCCTCGACGGGAGCCGACCGACGATGACGGGCATCTTCCATAATAAATCGGGCGGACTTTGACGATCGCTCTACCAATTCCTGAAGAAGCCACGCGGATTGTAAGTATTTCCTCACGTAACCTGATCAGTGTTGAGAAATGGGAAGACGGGTTGCCTCTTGCAGACGCACACCAGGCTGGTGGCTGCGCGAGCGATTGGGTTTCTGTTCATACTATGAGAAATCCCTGGCGGCATGAGCCATGCTCACCGGCCATTCGGGGTCAACCGCTTCCTGGATGTCGAGAGCCCCGAACGGCCGATTGGCCTGGTCCCTGGAATGGAATGCTGATGCACCACGAATTCGCGTTGATCACTCTGATGGCCATTGGCTTGAGCCTTGCCTTCGTCGGCGGCCTCATCGCCGTTCGCCTTCGGCTTCCGGTGCTGGTCGGCTACTTGCTAGCCGGTGTTGCCATCGGCCCGTTCACGCCCGGATTCGTTGGTGACGCGGATCTGGCCCATCAGCTTGCAGAGATTGGTGTCATCCTGCTGATGTTCGGTGTGGGTATGCACTTCTCGATCGAGGACCTATGGGCCGTCCGCCGGATCGCGCTTCCTGGGGCGATCGGGCAGATCATCGTTGCGACGGCAATGGGCGCTGGAGTTGCGGTCCTCTGGGGCTGGCCCCCGAGCGCCGGTCTGGTGTTCGGCCTGGCCCTGTCTGTGGCTAGTACGGTCGTTCTGCTCAAGGCACTCGAGGCCCGCGGCCTGCTGCCAACGTCCAACGGTCGCATCGCGGTCGGCTGGCTGATCGTTGAAGACCTCGTGACCGTGATCGCCCTGGTTCTCTTACCCGCCTTGGGCGGGGCGGGGAGGGGAGGCGAATTGGGAGCCGGTGGACTCTGGGCAGCGCTCGGCCTCGCGCTGGGCAAGCTGGCTCTCTTTGTTGGCGTGATGCTCCTCGCCGGAACCCGTTTGTTGCCTTGGTTGTTGAAGCGGGTTGAAGAGAGCGGGTCGCGAGAGCTGTTCACGCTGGCCGTAGTCTGTCAGTCGATCGGTGTCGCGTACGCTTCCGCCGAGCTCTTTGGCGTCTCCTTCGCGCTGGGGGCATTCTTTGCAGGCCTTGTGCTCAACGCCTCGGACTCCAGTCACCGGGCGGTGCAAAGCCTACAGCCGCTGGAGGACGTCTTCGCAGTCCTCTTCTTTGTCTCGGCCGGCATGATGTTCGACCCTGCCATTCTAGTGAGCCAGCCGCTCAAGGTACTGGAGGTGGTCACCATCATCGTGGCCGGTAAGTCGCTGACCGCGCTGGGCATCGTGCTCGCTCTCCGCCATCCCCTGTCAACCGCCCTGACGGTGGCCGCGGCGCTGCCCCAGATCGGCGAGTTCTCGTTCATCCTGGCCGAAATGGGTGTCGAGCTGAAGCTCCTGCCGCAGGAGGGTCGAAGCTTGATCGTGGCGGGCGCGATCCTCTCGATCGCGCTGAACCCGGTGATGTTCTACCTCGCCAATCACCTGTCCGAACGGCATCGGCCAGGGGCCGCGACGGAATCCACCGAGCCGGCGGAAAGAGCCGTCTAACGTCCTCCGGCGCCTTTGCATCGTCCGCACGCGCAGGATCTCGTGATCAGGCTTCCGATTCGTTGCCGGCCATGCGTTCAAATTCGGATTCGTCGAGAATGGGAATGCCCAGGGCTCGTGCCTTGTCGAGCTTGCTGCCGGCTTCTTCACCGGCGAGGACGTAGCTGGTCATCTTGGAGACCGAACCGCTGACCTTGCCGCCGAGCTGCTTGATGATTGCCTCGGCTTCGGGACGCGTGCGCTTTGGCAGTGTTCCCGTCAGAACAAAGGTCTTACCGGCAAAAACCAGACTGCCTGCGACAGCAGTGGGCGGTATGTAAGGCTGGGGTGCAACACCCACGGCGGCGAGGTCCTCGAGTAGCCGCTGATTCTCCGAATTCTGAAAAAACTCGTGAACGCTCGCCGCCACCACCGGCCCGACCTCCGGCGTCGCTTCCAGCTCGGCAAGCGAAGCTGTTCGCAACCGGTTCAGCGTGTGGTCAGCGCCCGGCCAGAATCTCGGCCATGCGCGTGCCCACATGGCGAATGGCCAGACCGCAGAGGAAGCGGTCGAGCGAGCGATGCTTCGATCCTTCGATGGCTGCCACCAGGTTCTCGGCCGATTTCTTGCCCATCCGCTCGAGTTCGGAGAGCGTCGGCACGTCGAGTCGGTAGAGATCGGCGAGACTCCGAACCAGGCTGCCGCCGACGAGTTGCTCGATGAGCTTGTCGCCCAGGCCGTCGATGTCCATGGCGTCGCGATGGGCATAGTACTTCAGCCGGCCCTTGAGCTGCTCGGTGCACAACGATGGAGGGTTCGAGCAGCGGTAGTCGACCTCGTGCGGATCGCGTACGACAGGCGCTCCGCAGTTGGGGCAGTGGGTGGGGAAGACGAACGGAACCTCGGAGCCGTCGCGGCCTTCATGCTCGACGCGGACCACCTGGGGAATGATCTCGCCGGCCTTCTGGATCACCACGGTATCGCCGACCCGGATGTCCTTGCGGGCGATCTCGTCGGCGTTGTGCAGCGTGGCCCGCTTGACCGTCGTGCCGGCCAGGCGCACCGGAACCAGGTCGGCGACAGGAGTCAGCTTGCCCGTCTTGCCAACCTGCACACCAATATGCGAGATCTTGGTGATCGCTTGCTCTGCCTCGTACTTGAATGCGATGGTCCAGCGCGGGCTCTTGCTGCGGGCTCCCAGCCGCCGCCGCTGGTCCAGGTCATCCACCTTGATCACCAGACCGTCGGTCTGGAACCCCAGGGTGTTTCGCCTGTGCTCCCACTCCCGCGCGTGCTCGATCACCGCGTCGATCGATTGATAGCAACGGGTCAGATCGCTGACCGGCACGCCCCAGGCCTTCATCTTCTCAGTAATCTTGAAATACGAGTTTTCCTCCAGCCCGCGGGCCTCTCCCAGACCGTGGGAGATGAAGCGCAGGCGACGGCTGGCGCAGATCCTCGAATCGAGCAGCTTGAGCGAGCCGGCTGTCGAGTTGCGGGGGTTCTCAAACGGTTTCTCGCCTTCAGCCCGGCGCAGTTCGTTCAGGCGGGCGAGCTCGGCGTTGGTCATGAAGACCTCGCCGCGGATCTCCAGCAGGGCAGGGGGGCGGCCCTGAAGCGAAAGGGGAATTTCGCGGACCGTTCGCAGGTTGGCCGTGATGTCGTCGCCCCGCTCACCGTCGCCGCGGGTCGCGCCGAAGACGAACTTGCCCTCCTCGTAGCGGAGCGAAACGGCGACGCCGTCGACCTTGAGCTCGACCACGTAGGTCACGACCTCGCCCGGGTTCAGCGCTCGGCGAACGTGCGCATCCCATTCGCGTATCTCTTCGTAGCTGTATGTATTGTCAATCGAGAGCATGGGTACGGCATGCGCGACGGTGGCAAACTCGGCAAGCGGCGCGCTGCCGACGCGCTGGGATGGGCTCTCGGCGATGAGCAGTTCCGGATGCGCGGCCTCCAGTTCCATCAGCCGGGCCATCAGCCGGTCGTATTCGCGGTCGCTGATTTCGGGCGCGGCGTCAAGGTAGTACAGCCGGTTGTGCCGGTTGATCTCGTCGCGCAGCTCGGCAATTTCGCGTTCGGCCTTCTTCGCAGCCATCATCGGCCTCCCTGGGAGACCTTCTTGCGTGGTCTACCGCGCTAACCCGACTTCGCCCCCGAAAACCAGTCATCGGTGGCCATCGCCATGACCCCGGTGACCAGCATCACGACAAACTCGATTCCCAGAATCAGCGGACCGTGCCGGTCGAGCCAGTGCGCCAGGCGCGCGACGTTTCACTCTGCTTTCCGGGTCCCTGCTCGATAACATTCGGTGCAACCAGGTAGCCCAGCGCCGTCAGGACGAACAGGGTGCTGACAACCATCAGCACGAGGTAGAACGGATTGGCAAACACAGAGTTCTTGCGCGAGGTCCCGGCCATGCATCGGTCCCGAGAGACAGTCGTGTCGCGCCGGCCTGAATACAAATTCAGTCCGGCTCAGGCACCGTGAAAGACCCACTCGCTACCCGCAAGGGCGTACTCGGTGACCTCCTCGGGCCGGAACCAGAGGGCGATCTCGCGCTGGGCCGATTCAGGGCTGTCGCTGCCGTGGACCAGGTTATTCTGCTTGCTGATCGAGTAATCCCCGCGGACGGTTCCGGGTGCGGCCGCCACGCCATTGGTGGCGCCGAGCATCGACCGGACCACGCTGATCGCCTCGTTTCCCTCGAGCACGCCCACGACCACAGGGCCGCTGGTGATGAACGAGATCAGGCCTTCGAAAAACGGCTTCCCCTGGTGCTCGGCATAGTGCTTCTCACCCAGAGCGCGATCCACCTTGATCAGCTTGAGTGCCGCAATGCGGAGCCCCTTGCTCTCGAAACGTGTCAGGATTTGACCCACCAGCCTGCGTTGAACACAATCGGGCTTGAAAATGATCAGTGTGCGTTGCATTCGAGAAAACCTAATTCTGAGCGGGGACCATGTTGCGATGGATCGTCATGGATCCGCGTCCCCTTTTGAGGTCGTTACCAGTCATACCATCCAAGTGAACAGTTTAGTCCGGCGGAGGCGCGGGTTGCAACGCCCCGGTTGGCTCGCCGGTCGATCCCACCAGCGTCCAGGGCAATTCGCGGAACGAGTCCGGCAAGAGCCGCCAGATCCGGACGTCGGGCGGGTCAGTGAGCAGGGAGACAATGATCCGGGGCATCTCGCCCCAGTAGTTCTGGTTCAGGTCGGTGGCGCTGGGAACGGCCTGCCAGCGCGGGTGGGAATGATAGATGGCCAGGATTTCCCGATGCTGCTCGCGAAGTGCCACGTATGCCTGGATCAGTTCCTTGGGATCGGCGGTGTACCGCGTCTGGCTGGCGTCGATGTTCCGCAGGGGATGCAGGCTCAGCACGCGCGGCGAGACCCCGCCCAGAATTCCGCAGCATTCGAGGGGATCGTCACGCCGGCAGTGGGCGATCATGGCGTCGTGGAGATCCACGGGAATCTCCAGCGGCACGATCGCCTTGCCCGTCTCGGATTCGGCAGCAGTCTCGGACATTATTCGGGAAAGAGCGGAGTGGAGAGATAGCGCTCACCCAGGTCGGGCAGTATGACCACCACCAGTTTGCCGGCATTCTCGGGGCGCCGGGCCGCGACGATCGCTCCCACCGCGGCCGCGCCGCACGAGATCCCGCAGAGCATGCCTTCTTCGCGTGCCAGCCGGCGAGTCATCTCGAATGCCTCGTCATCGCGGACCGTGATCACATCATCGATGACTTCTGTGTTGAGAACATCGGGTATGAACCCCGCGCCGATGCCCTGGATCTTGTGCGGTCCGGGACGCACCGGCTCGTGATGGCGGGTCTGGCTGAGGATCGGAGAGTTGAGCGGCTCGATGGCAATCACCTGTAGCGACGGCTTGCGGCTCTTGAGAATCTCGCCGCATCCCGTGATGGTGCCACCCGTACCCACGCCCGCGACCAGGATATCGACCTTGCCGGCGGTGTCGCGCCAGATCTCCTCGGCCGTGGTCTTGCGGTGAATTTCGGGATTGGCAGGGTTCTTGAACTGCTGGGGCATGTAGGCGTTGGGCGTATTCTTGAGCAGCTCCTCGGCCTTCCGGACGGCACCCGGCATACCCTCGGCGGCAGGCGTCAGCACGATCTCGGCCCCGAACGCCTTGATCAACCGCCGCCGTTCCAGGCTCATGCTCTCAGGCATCGTGACCACCAGCCGATAGCCCCGCGCGCGCAGGTGAACGCCAATGCAATGCCCGTATTGCCGCTGGTGGGTTCGATGATCACGGTGTCCTTGCGAACCAGTCCGGCCGCCTCGGCGGCGTCAATCATCGCCACGCCGATGCGGTCCTTCACCGACCAGAGCGGATTGAAGTTCTCGAGCTTCGCGACCACCTCGGCGTGGCATCCCTCGGTCACCTTGCGCAACCGAATCAAAGGCGTGTTACCGATCGTCTGGGTGATATCATCGTAGATGCGCCCACGACTCGTCACCCCATTGGCAGGACTCTCCATGACCAAATGCTCCAGAATTCATCCGGATCTACGGCGAAAACTTGCCCTCGTCGCGAACATGCTTCGCTGGGTCAGTCACCAACCCCCGAGATAGCGACCGCATTACCGAGCCCAGTTGCCAACAGCTCGAATCCGGCACCTTTCCTATCAGGATACCGGACAATTGATCCCGCAACAAGAACAACATAGTGAATGCCACGAGCTTCGAGCTTAACGACTCAATGTGCAACCACAAACTCATTGAGACCGAGCGTGGCCTGTGCTTACCTGAAGACTGACTCCAGGGCGGACGGTCTTAATCGGATCCGGATCGCGCCCGGAGCTTTCGTCGACAAGTTGAGGATTTGCGCCATGAGGCTCGCACCGCTTGCAGTATCGGGCACATTCGCTGTTGCCCTCTGGCTGACCCCCGTCGTAGCCTGGGCACAGCTCGCCGCCGAGTTTGGTCCACGGGGTGAGATCACCCGCCTGAGCTCCGGGGGTACGGTCTACTTCGAGAATGTCGCCGTGTCGCTGATCAAGCCGGGCTGGGCCGTGCGCTGGCCGAGCAGGCGACGATCGATCCCGGTTCGGTGAAGGTCCAGAAGCAGAACAATTCCACGATCTATACCGCCGCGTTGAGCGGTCCCGGGCCAACGATTCGACTGCGCGAAATTGCCACGGTCACCCCGCGGAAGGTTTCGCTCGAATACGAGCTTACCCCCGAACAGGACGTGGAGACCGAGGTCGTTCTCTTGCAAGGAACGATGCCGGCCGACGTCCACGCCGGCAAGACGCATTATCTTGTGGTTGGCGAGGACGCGGCACGCGGTGTTTGCCCGGCGGAACTGAACCGCGACGCCTACGTGGTCTTTGGAGGCCGATCGGCCGACTGGGTCGGGTTTACCCGCGGGAACGAACCTGCTCTGCGTGTCATCCCCCTTGGCGCTGAGGTGCAATTCCAGGACGACCGAAAATGGAACACGCCCGGCTTCGCCCTGCTGGCCATGGCCGGCGGCGGCAAGCTGGCTGCAGGCAAGACCATCCGGTTCTCGATCCGCTACGAGGCCGATATCCGCCGAGCAATTGCGGGCCGATGCGCGCCAGCGGGGAAGCGAGGCTCTTGACGGACTGAAGTTCTCCGACGGCCGTAAGCTGGACCTGCGCGGAGTGACGGTGAGCACGAAAACCGCCGCCACATACTCGCCGATCGAGCTGACAGCCGACATTGCCGCGACCTATGACAATCCCTTCGATTCCGATCAGATTGCCGTGGATGCCGAGATCGCCACACCCGATGGCAAGATGCTCACGGTTCCAGGTTTTTATGACATTCCCATGCGGCTGGAGACGACGCGAGGCAGGGAACACCTGTTGACTGTCGGTGCGGCGGGCTTCCGAGTCCGTTACACACCGACTCTTGCGGGGACGCATCGGCTGGTGCTCAAGGTCAACGACAAGAGCGGCACCGTTCGCTCGGCGCCCCAGGAATTGATCGTCACGACCAGCCAGTCGCCGGGGTTCGTGAGGGTCTCCTCGAAATCAACACGGTATTTCGCCCACGACGACGGCCGGTCATTCTTCGCGATCGGCGAGAATGTCTGCTGGTCTGGAAATCGCACCCCAGTGGCCGACTATGCCGCCTGGTTCAAGGGGCTTGGAGCCGCGGGCGGAAACTGGGCCCGGCTCTGGCTGGCCTACAACGAAAAAGGACTTGAATGGATGCCGGCCCCCACGCCCAAGGCGGGCACCGGAGATTATCTCGGCCTCGGCCGCTATTCCCCCGGCAACTCCTGGCGGCTCGACGAGGTCGTGCGTCTGGCTCGCGAAAACGGCATTTACCTGATGTTCTGTCTGGGCACCTACGGCGAGTTCACCGAGGGAGGATACTTCAACGAAGGCTCCTGGGTAAGTAACCCATACAATGCGAAAAACGGCGGTCCCTGTGCTCGGCCGGCCGATTTCTGGACCAGTCCGGAAGCCAAAAAGATCTACCAGAAGCGGCTCCGCTATCTGATCGCGCGGTGGGGATATTCACCGAACCTGTTCGCCTGGGAGTTCTGGAACGAGGTGCCCGAAACCCCCGCGACCGCGGTCTGGGTCGCCGAGATGGCGGCGTACCTGAAGCAGCACGACCCGAGCCAGCACATGGTGAGCACGACTTACGGCAACGCGGCTACCTGGAAGTGCCCGAACGTCAATTTCACCATGACTCACATGTACGGCCAGGCCGGCAACACGGCCGACTTCACCCGCCAGATCGAACGCGAAGCACGCGCGGCCTCGGCCTTCGACAAGCCGTATCTCCTGGCCGAGTTCGGCATCGACTGGCAGACCGGCGACGAGCGCTGGGACCTCCCGCGGAGCGGCCTGAACATGCACAACGGCGCCTGGGCCGCGATGATGACCGGAGCCGCTGGAACGGCGATGCTCTGGTACTGGGACAGCTACGTCCACCCGTCTCACCTCTATCAAATATTCCGTCCCTTGCGCAGGTTCGCCGACACGATCGACTGGTCGAAGACCCGCTTTCGTCCGCTCACCGACCTGCGCGTCGAGCAGTCGCTGGACCAGGCCGAGACGTTCACCGATCTGCTGATACCCGCAACGACTCAGTGGGGGCAGTCCCGGTCGAACGAGTACACAGTACGCCGGGATGGTACAGTGCAGGGTGGCCCTGTCGCCATGACCATCGGCAGCCCGGCACGAGGAAACCCAAAGGAACTCTATTCTCGGTTGAACTGGCATCTCGACCTGCCCGAGTCAGTCACGATCGTTGCACGCCTTGGTGAGGTTTGCTCCCAGGGCAGGTTACAAATCCTGCTGGATGATCAGGTCAAGGTTGACCGGACATTGAAGGCAGGTGCGCCCGGCCAGGGGCCCTGGAAATCGGCTCACCATCTCGACCAGTGGAACGTCTGGGTGAGCGACTATGACGAGGCGATCAGCCTCGAAGTCCCGGCTGGCCGGCATGAGGTCAGCTTTCTCAATGTCGAAGGCGACTGGCTGCAGATTCGCTCACTGTCCTTGCCCCACTACCGCTCGAGCCGGTACCCCGCGGTCGACGCCCTGGGACTTACGAGTGATCATCAGCTCCTCTTGTGGTTCCACAACCAGGAGAGCACCTGGCGTACCGAGTACGACCACAAGCGTCCCGCGGAGTTGAATCGGCTGCACGCGCGTGTCCCCGCGGCGGGCGGGTCCTGGCAGGTCGAGTGGTGGAATACCAGCACCGGCGAAGTCATTCGCCGCGACACGGCCACCACGCAAAACGGGGAACTCGTTCTGACAGTGCCCGATTTCAGCTCCGACGTCGCGGCGCGGGTGGATGACGCTGAGTCACCAAGACCCCGTTGAATGTGAGCTGACTCCAGGCCCCATGGCGAGCTCGCATGCCGCCAAGTCCACCAGCTTGTTGCAGTCACCTGCTCTTTCTGTACGCAAGATCAGCATGGTAAAATGAAAGGCGATTTCGCAATGGGTTCAGGAGGCAGGTGGGATGGGAGTGATCCGACAGTTGCCGCAGTCGGTCGTGAACCAGATTGCCGCGGGCGAGGTGGTCGAGCGGCCGGCGAGCGTGGTGAAGGAGCTGCTCGAGAACAGCATCGACGCGGGTGCGACGCGGGTTGACATCAGCGTGGAGCGCGGGGGTAAGGACCTGGTGCGGATCGCCGATAATGGCAAGGGCATGGCTCCCGACGATCTGACCCTGGCGTTTCAACCCCACGCGACCAGCAAGTTGACGGATGTGGATGATCTGTATCGGGTGCGGACGCTCGGATTTCGCGGCGAGGCCCTGGCGGCGATCGCCGAGGTCTCACGGGTGCGCTGCCAGACCCGTCATGCCGACTCACCCGAGGGGTCGGAGATCCAGATCGAGGCGGGAATCGCGGGCCCGATCAAGAGCTGCGGCTGCCCGACCGGCACGGTGATCGAGGTTCGCAACCTCTTCTTCAACACGCCGGTGCGGCGGACATTCCTGAAATCGGACACGACCGAGGCCGGGCACGTCGCCGAAACGTTCTCGAGAATTGCGCTGGCACACCCAGAGGTGCACTTCACGTTTCGCTCTGGCGGCAAGATTGTCCACGACCTGCCTCCCGTGACCGGAATGCGGGAACGGATTGCCGTCTTCTTCGGTCGCGAGCTGGCGGAATCGCTGCTCTGGGTGGAAGGGAAACTGGAAACCCTGTCGCTCTGGGGCTATGTCGCTCACCCGTCGCAGAGCCGGTCAACCAACAAAGGCCAGTTTCTGTTTCTGGGAGGCCGCTATGTACGCGATCGGTCGCTGGCACACGCCCTCGGCGAGGCCTACCGCGGGCTCTTGATGGTCGGGCGCAATCCGGTCGCGTTTCTGCACATTGAGATGCCGCCCGAGGAAGTGGACGTCAACGTCCACCCCACCAAGATCGAGGTCCGATTCCGCGATCCGCAGCGGGTCTACAGCCACTTGCTATCCACGCTCCGCCAGACTTTTCTCGCGAGCGACCTGCACTCCCGGCTTCAAGCCGCGCAGGATCAGCCGGTCGAGGCGGTACAGGTCTCGGGCCAGACCGGCTTGCCCGATTCCGACGGTGGTGGTTTTGGCACTCCCGACACAATGCCCGCCGGACCTGCCAGAACCACCGCTTACGAGCTCGCGGCCAGATCGCCGGATCGGCAGGCGGTCTCGTCGTGGTTCAGTCCCGGCCCAGCGTCCGGTGCGCCGGAGATTCCAGACTCCGTGGGCCGCGTCGAGCCGCCGGCGTGGTCGCGGTCGCTGCCCGGCTCGTTCCAGTTCACGGCGGAGAACTTCGACGAGTTCGGGGCTGGTCCCGAGGCTCGATCCGCATCGCCGGTGGCCGGCCGCAACGTCGCTCCCGCTTCGCCTGCCGCACCTGGCGGCGCGTCCCCCGCGGCCGCCGATGGGCGACGTGCCGAGGCGGACCTTACCGCAGGTCCTCGCAAGGCCATTCAGGTCCACGACAGCTACCTGATCGCCGAGACGGAAGACGGAATGATGGTGATCGACCAGCATGCGCTGCACGAGCGCATTCTCTACGAAGACCTACGCCAGCGGGTGGCCAGCGGCAAGGCGGAATCGCAGGGCTTGCTGGTTCCCGAGCCGGTCCACCTGAGCGCCGACGAGGCGGCCGCGATCCTCGAGCACCGGGAGCTGCTGGCCGAGCTAGGCCTCGAGGTGGAACCATTCGGTGGTGACACGGTACTCGTCCGAGGCACACCGGTGATGCTGGCCCACCTCACTCCCGATCGCCTCGTCCGCGACCTCGCCGAGCACGTGCACTCGCACGCCCTTCCCCCGACGCGTGATGCCCTGGTCGCCGAGCTGTTGCACATGGTCGCCTGCAAGGCCGCCGTCAAGGCCGGTGATCGGCTTAGCTCCGATGAGATCGCGGCACTACTGGAGCGCAGGCACCTCGTTGCCGACTCTCATCACTGTCCCCACGGCCGTCCCACAGCGCTTATCTTCACCAAGGCTGAGCTGGAAAAGCAGTTCGGCAGGATCTGATTGGAATCCTGAAGGCTCAACGTCTCACCGGGATTTCTTCCAGTAAACCCCGGTCCAATCAATCTGGACGATCTCATCTTCGATACGATGCTCGCCGCGGTAATCGGTGACGGCCTGCCGACAGGCCGGGACACATCCATAATCATCGACGATCAGGTAGCCGCCAGTGGACAGCTTCGGGTAAAGGTGATCCAGGGCGTTCATCGTCGATTCGTACATGTCGCCATCCAGGCGAGCCACCGCCAGCCGTTCGATGGGGGCGGTCGGCAGCGTGTCGCGGAACCAACCTTTCAGGAAAACGACCTGTTCGTCGAGCAGGCCATAGCGCGCGAAATTGTCGCGGACCCGTGCCAGCGGGATCGCCAGTTCCTCAAACATGTGCAAGTTGTCGTCGGTATCCTGGGGATAGGCCGATGCGTCGGGAGGGGGTAGGCCCTGGAACGAGTCGGCGACCCAAACCTTGCGGCACGCGTCGCCGTGGACCTTGAGAAGTGCACGCATGAAAATGGTCGAGCCACCCCGCCAGACACCCGTCTCGATGAGATCGCCGGGAACCTTCCTTCTCAGCACGTCTTGCACGCAGAACTGAATGTTGTCCAACCTCCGCAGCCCAACCATGGTGTGTGCGGTACGGGGCCATCCTACGCCTTTCTCTCGCGTTGTCTCATCAGAGAGGTATTCCTCTTGGCCCCCGTAAATTGAATTGGTCAGGCATCGTTTCATCAGGTCGAGGTAAAGCTCTTCCGCGCTCTGAACTTGAGTCTCGGGCTGTCGATGGGCACCCGCCCTGTTGCGAAACCCGTCGACCCGGGAGCGGATGAGCTGGCTGACGTTGAGTGTGGACATGATTGTGCCTGAGCTCCGGAGGAAAATGTGATTACACTATGACAATGGCGCTCGTCGATCAGGGCGGCCAACCATCGGCGAAATGATCTCGGGCACAGCGCATGGCATCTACGCAAACGTGGCCAATGGAACGACAAGGATACCCCACCGACCCCTATCATCCGATTATCGGATTGTCGTACAATTTTCATCACTCTCAGAATTCTCGTTACTATTGATCCAGGTCGACACACGACGAGGTAGGTTCTCCGGAGCGGGGGCCTTGCAGCATGATTTGCGTGACGATTGGACGGGGTCGACACTCGTCGCTGACCGAGGAGTGGGAGGCAGCCGCCAAGGCGGGGACCGACCTGGTGGAGCTGCGCATCGATTGCTTGCGGCGCGATCCCGATCTGAAGCGGCTGCTCAAGCACCGCCCAACCCCCATGGTCTTCACCATCCGCCGCGGCGTCGACGGCGGCCTCTGGCGTGGCAACGAGGAAAAGCGCCAGCAACTCCTCCGCGAGGCGATCGCCCTGGGAGTCGATTACGTCGACCTGGAACAGGACATCGCCGGCAAGATTCGCCGCTATGGTAAAACCAAACGGATCGTCAGCTACCACAACCTCAAAACCACGCCAGCCGAGCTTCAGGAAACCGTAGAGAACCTGGAAGGGCTGGACCCGGACATCGTCAAGGTTGCAACCTCGGCATCGACGCTCGCGGAGGCTTCGCGTGTTCTTCACCTGGGCGTCATCGGCAAGTACCCCACCATTCCGATCGCGATGGGGGAAATCGGCGTTTTCTCCCGCGTTCTGGGTGCCAAGTTCGGAGCGCCATTTACCTATGCCGGCTTTAACCCGGAGCGTGTGTTTGCTGTCGGCATGCCGATGTTCCAGGTATTGAAAAAAGACTACCTTTACAATCAGATTGACTCCAAGACCGAAGTTTACGGCGTGATTGGCGACCCGATCGAGCAGAGCCTGAGCCCTGCAGTGCACAATGCCGCCTTCCGCCACCTGGGTCTGAACAAGGTGCTCGTGCCATTTCTCGTACCTAACGGCGAGCTCGAGAGTTTCTTCCGTGAGCTTTTGTGGCTGGAAATCAAGGGTTGCAGCGTGACGATTCCGCACAAGGAGGCGATCGTCCCACTGCTCCAGCAGAAAGAAGGGGCCGTCGATCGAACCGGGTCGTGCAACACGGTCACCTTTGATGCCGACGGCCGGCGTACCGGTTTCAACACCGATTATCGCGCGGCCATGGACTCTCTCGAGGCCGCCCTGGGCGGCACCGCGGGCGACGACGAGGCAACGAGCTTGCTGCTCGACAAGCAAGTCCTCATTCTCGGTGCGGGCGGCGTGGCCCGCTCGATCGCCTTCGGCCTGATGAGGCGCGGGGCTCACCTGACAATCACCAACCGGCACGACGACCGCGCGACCGGCCTCGCCGAGGAAATCGGCTGCCGGATGGTCACATGGTCACAGCGGGCCACCTTAATTGCGGACGTCATCATCAATTGCACGCCGGTCGGGATGCACCCGAATGTGGACGACACTCCGCTGCCACCTGCCGCGTTTCCCCGGGCGGGCATCGTCCTCTTCGACACGGTCTACCACCCCGAAAACACGATGTTGCTGAAACTGGCACGCGAGCGTCAGGCCACGACCATCACCGGCGTGGAGATGTTCCTCCGCCAGGCGGCCCTTCAGTTCAAGATTTACACCGGGCAGGACGCACCGGTTGATGTCATGAGAGCCACGTTGAAACGGAAGCTAGGGCCGCTGCGCGACGAATGACCATCGATTCCAAGATCAGAGCTCGCGACGGACGCGGACCAGGCCTGGCCCTTATTGGGTATCGGGGAACCGGCAAGAGCACGATCGGCAAGATCCTGGCAGATCGCCTGGATCGACGGTTCCTTGACGCCGATCTTGAGCTCGAGGCCCGCGCGGGGCGGTCAATCGTGTCGATCTTCGCCGAATCCGGAGAGGCCGTTTTCCGCGATTGGGAGGAGAAGACGCTCGGGGAGTTGGTCGACGAGCATCCCGAAGCGGTTCTCGCCACCGGAGGGGGAGCCGTGCTGCGGCCCTCGAATCGTCGGCTCTTGCGCGGGTTTGGTTTCGTGGCCTGGTTGCACGCCGAGCCGACCGAACTGGCCCGCCGGCTCGCCACCGACCTGCAAGCAGGGACCAGACGACCCGCACTCACCAGCGCGGGTACACTTGCAGAGATCGAGCACGTTCTGGCCACCCGGGCACCGCTTTACGAGGAAGTGGCGGACGCGATGATTGATACCCTGGACCGCACGCCCGACGAGACCGCCACGCTCATCCTCGATCTCTGGCATCGATAGGTAACCCGGCTCCCTTCCCGAAGGATGTGCCGCAGTGCTCGCGATGGGACCTGTCCTCGTTCTCCTGGGATTCTTCGTCTTCGCCGTGGGAACGGTGGTGGGCAGTTTTCTCAATGTTTGTATCTACCGGATTCCCTGGGAGAAGAGCGTGATCTGGCCGGGTTCGCGGTGTCCGCGGTGCTGGAACCCGATCGCGGCAATTGACAACATACCCGTTGTAAGCTGGCTGGCGCTTCGGGGCGAATGCCGGCAATGTGGCGAGCCGATCTCTCCGCGCTATCCCCTGATCGAGTTCCTGGTCGGGTTGCTTTTTGTCGGAGTTTACCTGGTCGACGTCGTTCACGGCGAGCGTGGCCGCTACGGCTACGAGATCGGCCAGCCCCTGGCAACATTCGGTTATCACGCCTTGCTGGTCGCCTTGCTGGTCGCCGCCACCTTCATCGATTATGACCTGTTCGTCATCCCCGACTCGATTACCACGACCGGGATGATCCTGGCGATCGGCCTCGGGACACTCGATCCGACGATCAGACCACAGCCGGCCGCCGCGACCACTCCTGCCGGAGGATTCTGGATGGGTATTCTCGGCCTGCTTGTCGGAGGTGGCGTCACCCAGCTCATCCGCATTCTGGGTACCGCGGCATTCCGTCGTGAGGCCATGGGTTTCGGTGATGTCACACTCATGGGCATGATCGGTGCCTTCCTGGGATGGCAAGCCGCCCTTATCAGCATCTTCGCGGGGGCATTCCTCGGGCTTGGCCACGCTGGCTGGAAACTGTCGATCTACTTCAAGAAATGGTGGAGCGGTCAGCAATTATCGACCGCCGATCGCGAACTTCCTTTTGGGCCCTACCTGAGCATGGGCGCAGTCACCATGGTCTTCTGCTGGCCGTGGATGTGGCATGATCACTTCCGCATCCATTTCGCCACGCTCGGCTGGCTCTTCTGGCATCTGCTGGGAGTGAATGTGCCAGTACCCTTTTGATTCCGTGGAATCGCCCATGCAAGCGGAGTGGAATCATGGCTTACCAGTACAAACGAATCCGGCCGTCAATCATTCGCAATTTATGGGTTTACCGCCGGCTGATTGGCTCGGCCGTTTTGCTGGGTCTCATGCTCTGGTTCATCTGGGCCAATAACACTCCGGTCACGGTCGCCTTTCCGTTCCGGCTTGGAAATCTCACCAGCACGCTTGGAGTCGTCATCCTGCTGAGCGCAATCGTGGGTTCGCTGACAACCGTACTGATCATGACGGTGGTCTGGACGAAGCGGAAAATTCGAGGGCCGCAGAATTCTCCGGCTCCGCAACCCATCCATGATCAGGCCGAAGACCGCCCGCCCCCCGACTACGCCGCGAAAACGACCGAGGGCTTCCCTGGCACTCCATGGTCGCGTTGAAGCATCGGAAATACAGATCTCACGACTTGGTGCGCTCGCTCACGAGACTCACTCTGCGCCATCGTGCACCTCCGGATTTCCAGCGCGCGAGCCGAAATCCTGCAACATATCCCCATGCTATTGACGAATAGAATGGTAAGCTGGCCGATCGCACTCTGTACTCTTGAACACAGGATGCCGTGGACTCTCATCGATTCGACTTTGCCTCTGGGGGGCCGGGTGACCCCGGACGCTCATTTCCCGGGCGACTGGTACGATCGGTGTGCGCGCGGGCCGAAGCTTGCAGCGCGGGCCTCGCGGCGGGTCGCTGGGCGATGTTCGCCGTCTTGTTCGTCACGGGCTGTGCTGAGCGAGATACTTTTCTCACCGGCGGTCCGAGCACGGGCCAGTTGAAGACCAGCCTGAGCCATCTTCAATACGACAACGAGCAGCTCAAGACCGAAGTGGCCAAGTTGAAGGAAGAATCCCGGTCCATGGAAGACCGGCTCGTCCAGGAGCAAATTCACAACGGTGATCTCACAGCCCGTCTGGATGACGCACGCAATATCTTGAGAGATCGTGGCCTCGACACCGACACACGGATCGGGGCGCGAACCCGGGGAAAGCGTTCCACCGATCCCGACGACGAGATCGTTCAGCCGAGAACCCTGCCCGCGGGTCAGAGAACCAAGAAGCCGCGCAAGCCTCCGGCCGCCAGCATCCCCGGCGACCTGGACAACCTGCCGACTGCCTCCGAGGATTCCCCGTCGCAGTCCGACACCATCTCGTTCCGATCGAACGGTCCAGCGTCCAGGCCGCCCTCGTTTTCCGATGAATCGGCTCGGTCGTCATCCGACGATGATCGGCTTCCCTGGCAGCCCGTGGCCACCGGACCCGCCCAGGCGAGCCCGCGGAAGTGACGCTTGTACGCACGATCTCCCGCAATTCGCTGCGCGTCAAGAACCGTCGCCGCTTGTGATAATCGGTGAATTCATGATTCACAATCGCTTGTCCATTTGACAAGTTTTCAAGGTGCGATTTTCATTGACGATGCGAGCCATCCTCCCATAGAATTCTGTCGATCGGGGTTCACCCGTTTTCCGAGGACAGGATGCTCAGAACCCACACCAACAATTCCCCGTCCGAGCACGATCTGTTCATCCGCCTGTTCTTGACCAGCGGCGGTGGCTGGTAGCGCGCTTACGTCCTCCCTTCGAGCGCCGTTTCTCTTCCTATCTCGTTTCAACACCGCATCTTAAACGGCTGCGCCGTTCCGATGGAACCGCGCGCAGCCCGGGAGGATTCCCCATGACCACACGAACGCTAACATCGTTTCCGGCCCTGCTCGGCCGGGTCTACTGGATGATCGTCGGGCCGTTTGCCCTGGCCATCTGCGCCATCTGCATCACCGAGCAGCACGACGGCTGGCTCAGCGTACTCGATCTTGTCTTCTGGGCTCTGCTTGGAGCCATGATCCTGGCGCGATGGCTGGAGTTCCGGCACAGCCAACCATTGACCGCGATGGGCGAACCCGCAACTATCGCCGACCTCCGGCGGTATGCGCTTGTTCTGGGCATCCTCGGAGTCGCCGCCTGGATTACGGGAAATATGGTAGGCAACCAGTCCATTCGCAGCCTAGGTTGAGAGGGAGAAAACCAGGGACGTGAGTCATGCGACCGAACGACCCACGTCCCTTCCTCTTGATGCGAATCGCAAGCTTCTTGGTTTCTGGATTTCGCCTTGCTTGCGGCTTTCGGCTTCCTGGTTGGGTCAATTCCTCAGCGTCGCCGCTCAGCGTTCTTGATGACGCAACATCGTGAGACTCTCTTCCGAGAGCTCACGGCGATCGACCAAATCGCCGCACTGGCGAGGTTGCATTCCCCCGGTACCCCCGTGACGACGCGTTTCAGGATGGTACCCTGACTGTGAAGCAAGAGGACCGGCTACGAGGTCGGGTCTCTTGGACTGATCGCGTGCAACGATCTTTTCCTGGTCAACCGGCTGGAGTCTTCTCGATGCGGAACCGAACCGGAAGAAAGCCAAAGCGGATCCCTGCGCTTTTTGTCGCCTCGCTTTCAAGTCTTCTCTGCACATGCGGCTTATACGCACGCGGTGCGGGGGAGCTTGGCCAGGCATCAGAGAAACCGTTGCGGGTGATTGTCTTCGGGGCTCATCCCGATGACTGCGAGCTCGCGGCGGGTGGAACCGCGGCACGCTGGGCCAAGGCCGGATGCAAGGTCAAGTTCGTGAGTGTAACCAACGGGGATATTGGACATCACCAAATGGCGGGTGCATTGCTTGCCCGCCGCCGGACCGCCGAGGTGAAGCGCTGCGCCGAGATCCTGGGAATCGAATCGGACGTCCTTGATATCCACGATGGCGAGTTGCTGCCAACCCTGGAAAACCGCCGGACGATCACGCGCAAGATCCGCGAGTGGCAAGCCGACCTGGTCATCTCGCCGCGGCCCAATGACTATCATCCCGACCACCGGTACACGGCGATCGTGGTTCAGGACGCCGCTTTCATGGTGATCGTGCCCAGCTTCTGCCCCGATGTCCCGGCGCGTGCAAGAACCCGGTCTTCCTCTATTCCGCCGATCGGTTTCAGAAGCCCAACCCGTTCAAGCCCGACGTCGTGGTGCCGATCGACTCCGTCATGGACCAGAAAGTGGCCTGCATCGACGCTCTGGAGTCTCAATTCTACGAGTGGAATCCCTGGCTATTCGGCTACCTCGACACGGTGCCGAGCGACAAGCAGGCCCGATTGGACTGGACCCGGAAGCGGGCGGAGCAGAGACACGGCGCCGAGGCCCAGCGGTTCCGGGCTGAACTGATATCCGAGCTCGGAGAGGCGGAAGGCAAGGCCGTCAAGTGCGCGGAAGCATTTGAAGTCTGCGAGTACGGCACCCAGCCGTCTCGCCAGGAGCTGCTGTCATTCTTTCCGTTTCTCAAGCAACCCAGCGAACGCAAGTGACGTGGAACCCAAAGGATGAGCCGGCAAACCGCATGATTGTGCAGTTTGCCGGCTCATTTCTTGCGTCGTTGAAACTGGCACCACCCTTGGACTGCATGGTGCCATGTCGCTTCTGCCGTGTCGTCGATTCACCCGAACCCGATCACAGTGGCGGAGTCGCGGCCTGGGCCGGTCCGCCGCAACGTCGGAGGTGGTCCTTGTCGATGTAAACGACCTCGACCTTATGATCGACGTGATTGAACGGAATCGGGTAGTCCGACCAGTAGAGCTCGTCGTAATAGACGGTGCACTTGTAGTGGCAGTGCACAAGCTGGCATGGGCCGGCAAGCGGATAGACCTTGCAGGGGTCAACCTTCTCGCCGATCTTCTCGATCAGAATCCGGACGTTATTGCGCTGAGTTTCATAGAAGAAGTAGGCGCCGTTCTTGAACTTGGGCACCTTGTCCCAGACTTGCTCTTCGCTCGGCGGATCGAGGCAGGCCTGGCCCAATCCATCAGCGGGGATGGGATCAAGGATGGGCACCTTGTCCATCTCTTCACGTTTCATGTCGGCCTCGAGCCGTTGCGACTGGGACGGCAAGACAGGCCACGCAAATGACCACCCCGTGACATGCAGTGGCGAGACATTGCGGAAGACATAATCGAGACCACAGCCGAGATGCGTCGTGGAGATTACGGCCAAAAAGGCACCCGTCAACAGGCCGCGAACCCAGCGCGGGGTCTTCGGGCTCCGGTGCCGCGCGGATTGGAACATGGTCTTTCCCCCTCCTTGGGACGTGCGCGAACGCGCCGGATGGCTCTCCAGCCCTCCGGCCTCTGGCGCCGGGACCGTTGTGACCGACAAAGGACCGATCGTTCCGGCGACTCATTTACTATCAAGGCGACCAGTCCATGTGGTCTAGTTATCGTTCGGAACTGACTCAAGCTGTGAGGAATTTCCGGAATCCATCGACAATTTCTCTTGACTAGCCTGACGAGCGACCTGCGTGACTCGCTTTGTCAGCGGCCGTCCCCTTTCGATTCGTCACTTGCGGACTGGAAGATTGCAAGAAAATGGAACGCCCTCGGTCATCCACATGCAAGCATTTTCACCGTCGGCCTTCGTTCTGAGATTCGTTGCGGGAAATGCGTGTAAGGGCTGGTTCCGCCGTCACCGCGACTCGCTACAATGATCCCAGATCCAGGTCGACAAAGCGTTTCACCTATGCCTGTAGGGGAGAACCAAGATGCTGCCGGATTCACCGGATCCCGCCCAGTCAGGTCCGCTGGAAAGTCTGGACGAATGGGAGTCATTTCTGCTGGATCGCTATCCCCAGCCCGATCAGAAGTCGGTTTTTCGCGATTACGGAGAGGGCGTCCGCCCGGGGGTTCGCGAGTTTTACCGGCTCAACCACACCCACCAGACTGTTGATTTCGTCAAGCGCAAGAAGCAAGAGTTCCTGTCCAGGTCGCGTCGCCAGATGGGGATCTGGGAGGCGATGGAGTATCTGAATACCCTGGTTGACGACAGCGACCCTGATACGGAACTCACGCAGATCGAACACCTGATGCAGACCGCCGAGGCGATTCGCGCCGATGGCCATCCCCGCTGGTTTATCCTCACCGGGCTGATCCACGACCTGGGCAAGATTCTCTGCCTCTGGGGAGAACCGCAATGGGCCGTCGTCGGCGATACATTTCCTGTCGGCTGCCGCTATTCGGAAAAGATCGTCTTTCACGAGTTCTTCCACGACAATCCCGACTCCGACGTTCCCGCCTACCAGACCGAAAGCGGTATTTACCGGCCGGGCTGCGGGCTCGACAAGGTTCACCTGTCGTGGGGGCATGACGAGTATCTCTACAATGTCGTCAAGGATTATTTGCCCGAGGAAGGCCTGGCAATGATCCGCTTCCACTCGTTCTACCCAGCACACCGCGAGGGTGAGTACACGCACCTGATGAACGACCGTGATCGGTACCAGATGGAGTGGGTCCGGAAATTCAATCCTTATGACCTCTACTCCAAGGGCCACGAGCCGCCGGACGTCCCGACGCTCAAGCCCTATTACCAGGAGCTGATCGCCGAATTCTTCCCGACGAGCCTGGCCTGGTAACGCAAAGCGACTGAGCTGCCACACTTTGCGTGACCCATCGTCATTAGCGTCTGCTTGACTCGCAGAGCTCCTCGGCTTACTATTAAGTAACTGACCGGTCAGTTATTTAAGAACCGTTGAGGAGTCTCCCATGGGTCAGACCCAGGCGGATCAAGAGCCCGTCAAACGCTGGGAGCGGCGCAAGGATGCCCGGCCGGCCGAGATTGTCGCGGCGGCACTCGACTGCTTTGCCGAGCGTGGCTTTGCCGGTACCCGCCTTGACGATGTCGCCGCCCGCGCGGGGGTGACCAAGGGCACCGTCTACCTTTACTTTCCGAACAAGCAAGAGCTCTTCAAGGCCGTGGTCCGGGAATCGCTGTTGCCTCACCTGGATCGCCTACTGGGCGGGCTGGGGGAGACCTCGGATGATCCTGTGGAGCGGATCCGGCGGCTGCTCGGATTCTTCGTCGCGGAGGTGCTCAACTCGCCGCTCGCGGTCATCCCGAAGCTGGTCATTGCCGAGGCTGACAACTTCCCGGAGATTGCCCGGTTTTACCTCGAGGAAGTCATCAATCGGGGTCGGGCGTTCGTCGCCGACGCTATCCGGCAGGGGGTCGAACGGGGACTTTTCCGGCCGGTCAACCCGGAGCATGCCGTCTTCAGCCTGATTTCCCCGATGGTCCTCGCGGCGCTCTGGAAGCGGTCGCTCGAGCCGTATGACACCAGGCCGCTCGACGGTGCCGCAATGATCGATGACCACCTCGAGCTCTTCTTTCGCGGGCTCGCGCCGAGACTCCGGCCACGGGCCGGGGTGGGAGGTCAGCATGAACACGCGAACTGCCGGCAGCGACGCAGCCGGGCAGGGCACCGCTGTGCTCGAACCGCCAGCGCCGAGAGCCGCGATGATAGCCGAAGTGAGCAAGGTTGCGACCGAGCCGGGTTCCACGCCTCGAAAAAGGCCGCCGCGACGCCTGATCTTCCTCGTCCTGGCCCTCGCGGCAGCAGGTGGATACGCGTGGTACGCGGGCCTGATCGACACGCGCAGCATCCGCGATCAGCTTCCCTGGAGTACGGAGCACGCACCGGACTACCTGGCGCTCCACGGCAACGTCGATGTCCGCCAGGTGAACCTGGCGTTCAAGGTCGAGGGACGGATTGCCAGCCTGAATGTTGATGAGGGAGATGCCGTCGCGGCCGGCGCGGTGGTCGCGACGCTCGATCGCCGCTACTTCGAGGATGATCTGCGGCTGGCACGCGCCGGCGCGATGCGCAGGCGGCAACCCTGGCCCGGCTCGAGCACGGCTCGCGGCCCGAGGAAATCGCCGAGGCGCGGGCGCTGGTGGCCGAGCGCGAAGCCTCTGCGGCGCGTGCCGAACTTTACGTCGGCCGCGTGGAAAACCTGGTCAAGTCGAATGCCGTGACCCGCCAGGAGTGCGACGACGCCGAGGCCGCGGCGCGGGTGGCTCGTGCGCAGCTCCAGTCGTGCGCGAGTCGCTTCGGCTGGCCGAGATCGGCCCGCGCATCGAGGACATCGCCGCCGCACGCGCTCAGCTCCGTGCCCAGGAAGCCGAGGTCACTCGATCGGAGCGCAGGTTGCAGGATGCCCAGCTCATCGCCCCCGGCCGCGGCATCATGCTCACCCGCGCCCGCGAGGTCGGCGCGATTGTTCAGCCCGGCGAGATCGTTTTCGCGCTCACGCTGTCGAACCCGGTCTGGGTTCGGACGTATATTTCCGAACCCAATCTGGGTCGGGTCCACCCCGGCGCCGAGGTGGAAGTGCTGACCGACACGGACCCGAACCGACCATACCGCGGCCGGGTCGGTTTTATCTCGCCCACCGCCGAGTTTACACCCAAACCGGTAGAGAGCGATCAGCTTCGAACCTCGCTCGTCTACCGGGTTCGGATCGTCGTGGATGACCCCGATAACGACCTTCGCCAGGGAATGCCCGTGACGGTCCGGCTACCGCTCACTGCCGCCGGGAACCTCCCATGAACGCCGCCCCGCTCGTCGTCGCGGAAGGGCTGAGCAAGAAGTTCCCGGGTGGCGTGCTTGCTCTCGATGGCCTGAGTTTTCGGGTCGATGCCGGGCAGGTCACGGGGCTGGTCGGGCCCGACGGCGCGGGCAAGACGACACTGCTGCGGCTCATCGCCGGGTTGCTCCTTCCCAGCGAGGGCATCGTCCGGGCATGCGGGTTCGATACCCGGACCGAGCTCGCTGCCCTCAAGGAGGTGGTGAGCTACATGCCTCAGCGGTTCGGGCTCTACGAAGACCTCACGGTGGCCGCGAATCTTGCCTTCCATGCCGACCTGCGTGGCGTCGTCGGGGAGGTCCGCGAGCGCACGGTGCGCCGGTTGCTCGAGTTCACCGGGCTGGGCCCGTTCACCGGGCGGCTCGCGGGCAGGCTTTCCGGCGGAATGAAGCAGAAGCTCGGTCTCGCCTGCGCCCTGGTCCACACGCCGCGCCTCCTGCTCCTCGATGAGCCCAGCGTGGGCGTTGATCCGATCTCCCGGCGCGAGCTCTGGCGGCTGGTTTATGAGCTCGTCGATCTTGGCATCGCGGTCGTCTGGAGCACCGCCTACCTCGACGAGGCCGAGCGCTGCGCCTCGGTTCTCACCCTGGACCAGGGCCGGATACTCTATGACGGCCCTCCCGAACACTTGACCGCCCGCGTGGACGGACGGTGTTACCTGGTCCATGGCGCCGAGCGGAAACGCCAGGTTCTCGCCAAGGCGATCCGCGAGCCGGATGTGGTCGATGGCGTCATTCAAGGCCGGAGCGTCCGTCTGGTCATGAAAGATGGAGCCATGCCCCCGGATCTGGAGACACTCGGAGTGCCCGATGCGCAGGTGGTCTCGACCCCGCCCCGGTTCGAGGACGCGTTTGTTGACCTGCTGGGAGGCGTGCCGAAGGGCGAATCGCCACTGGCCGGAGCAAGCCCGAAGCCATCGCGGGGCGGAGGCGCGGTCGTCGAGGCCGATGGGCTGACCAAGCGGTTCGGCAGCTTCACGGCCGCCGATCACATCACCTTCCGGATCGGCCGCGGCGAGATCTTCGGCTTGCTGGGGCCGAACGGTGCCGGCAAGTCCACCACCTTCAAGATGCTCTGCGGCCTGCTTGCCCCGACCGAGGGCACTGCCCACGTCGCCGGCTACGACCTGTATCGCTCGGGCGGCTCGGCGCGAGCCCGGCTGGGCTACATGGCCCAGAAGTTTTCCCTGTACGGAGACCTCAGTACCCGCCAGAACCTCGATTTCTTCTCCGGCGTCTACGGACTCTCAGGCAACCGGCGAAGAGAGGCCGTCGGGCGGCTGGTCGAAGCTCTCGAACTAGGTCCATACCTTCCGGCCAACGCCGGAACCCTTCCGCTCGGCTTCAAGCAGCGGCTGGCCCTGGCCTGCGCGGTGCTTCACGACCCCGAGGTTCTCTTTCTGGACGAGCCCACGAGCGGCGTCGATCCGCTCACCCGGCGCGAGTTCTGGTCGCACATCAACGCCATGGTCGAGCGGGGCGTGACGGTGCTCGTCACCACCCACTTCCTCGACGAAGCCGAGTACTGCGACCGGATTGCACTGGTCTACCAGGGGCAGGTGATCGCCAGTGGCTCGCCAGATGATCTCAAGGACTCAGCGCGAACCGACGAGATTCCCGAGCCAACCCTCGAAGACGCGTTCGTCGGGCTTGTCGAGGCGTTCGACGCGAAAAGGGGCGCGGCATGAGCGGACGTGCTGGCAACAGCCTTCGCCGCGTGAGAGCCCTTGTTCGCAAGGAGTCGCTCCAGATCCTGCGCGATCCGAGCGCCTTCCTGATTGCCGGCGTGCTCCCCTTGCTCCTCCTGTTTATTTTCGGCACCGGCGTATCGCTCGATCTCAGGATGGTGCGGCTTGCTGTGGTCCTCGAGCAATCGACGCCGGAAGCGATCAGCCTGGTCAACGCCTACCGCAACAGCCGGTTTTTCGATGTCCGGGTGGTTCGTCATCGCGACGAGGTGGAAGACGAGCTGGTCGCCGGACGGCTGGCGGGGATCATCGTGATCCGATCGGACTTTGCCGACCGCCTGGGCCGCGGAGACCAGGCGCCGGTGCAGGTGCTCGTCGACGGCAGCGACCCCAACACCGCGGGGCTCGTTCAAGGCTATGTGCAGGGGGTCTGGCAGAACTGGCTGCAACAGGAGGCGACCTCCAGAACCAGCCTGGTGGACCGGCCCGCCGCCCGGGCCATGCTCGCGGCCGAACCGCGGTACTGGTTCAACGCGAGTTTGAATAGCCGGGAGTCGCTCTTGCCCGGAGGCGTGGCCATCAACCTGACGCTCATCGGGACTTTACTCACGGCGCTGGTGGTTGCGCGGGAGTGGGAGCGGGGGACGATGGAATCGCTGCTGGCCACGCCCACGCGGCGTTGGGAAATGCTCGCGGGCAAGATCATCCCGTACTTTGCTCTCGGAATGGTGGCGATGGCGATCTCGGTCAGCGCCGCGGTCTGGCTGTTCGATGTTCCGTTCCGCGGCTCGATCGGAGCGCTGGTGGCCGTTTCGGCCGCTTACCTGGCGACCATGCTTTCGCTGGGTTTGTTCATCTCCACGCGGACAAAAAATCAGTTCGTGGCGTGCCAGGCGGCCTTGATTACCGGCTTCCTGCCGGCGTTCGAGCTCTCCGGGTTCATTTTCGAGATCGACAGCATGCCGGCACCGATCCGCCTGCTCACCCGCGTACTGCCGCCCCGGTATTTCGTGTCCTCGTTGCAGACGCTGTTCCTCGCAGGCGATGTGCCGTCGGTCTTGGTTCCGAACATCCTGATACTCTGCGGGTTCGCGACTGTTCTGCTGACCTTGCTCATCCGGTCGACCCCGACCCGGCTGGAGTAACGCCGATGTTCCTGCGCATCCGCTGCCTGATCATCAAGGAGTTCCTGGCCGTCTGGCGGGACAAGAAGAGTCGGATCATCCTGATCGTGCCGCCGCTCATCCAAATGTTCATCTTCACTTTCGCCGCCACGCAGGAGGTGAAGAATGTGCCGATTGCCATCTTGAACAAGGACCTGGGCACCCCCGCGCGGGACCTTGTAGCCCGGATCGAAGGCTCGCCAAACTTCACCCGCGTGATTCACCTGCAGTCGGACGCCGAGATCGCACCGACGATCGATTCCGGTCGGGCTCTCATGGTGGTTCACGTCGGCCCTGATTTCTCGCGGCGGGTCGTCGCCCGTCAGCCGGCCCCCGTGCAACTTCTTCTTGACGGCCGGCGGACAAACGCGGCACAGCTCGCGGCCGGTTATGGCGGCGAGATCATCGCCCGCTACGACGCCGAGCTGTCCGCCTACCGCCCCGGCCCCCGGCCCGCGAGCGAAGTGATCTCGCGAGTCTGGTTCAACCCCAACCTTGACGCCCAGTGGAGCACGGTCCCGGCGCTCGTGGCCATCCTCACAACGCTCATGGGTCTGATGATCACCGGGATGTCGGTCGCCCGCGAGCGCGAGCTCGGCACGTTCGATCAGCTCTTGGTCTCGCCCCTGTCGCCGCTTGAGATCCTGATCGGCAAGAGCGTACCCGCGCTCGTGATCGGGGTGGCGGAGGCGAGCGGGATGGTGCTGGTCGGCATCCTCGTGTTCAAGGTGCCATTCCGGGGCTCCATCGGTTTGCTCTATCTCAGCATGGTCGTCTACTTGATGGCCTTGATCGGCGTCGGCCTGTTCGTGTCGAGCCTGGCAAAAACCCAGCAGCAGGCCATCCTCTACTCGTTCATGTTCATGGTGCCGGCCATGTTACTCTCGGGCTTCGCCTCCCCGGTCGAGAACATGCCCGACTGGCTGCAAACGCTCACCCTGGCCAATCCGATCCGCCATTTCATGGTCATCATGAAGGGCCTGTTTCTGAAGAACTTGCCCGCTGTCGAGGTCGCCCGCCGCCTCGTCCCGTTGGTCGCCATCGCCACGGTCACGCTCTCGGCCGCGAACTGGCTGTTCCGCCGGAGAATGGAATAGCCCGGCCCGGGTTTCAGGCTCGTCAGCCGTGAGCCTCATGTTCCAACTTTTTGCTCGCGTTGCCCACATCTTTGGCCTCATCGGGCGCGACAATTCGTCGAGCTCCGTAGGAGCGGCAGTTCATAGCGTGGTGGCGTCAGCCCCCGTTGACCCATGTCGGTGGTCACGGCTGGGCGAGCAATTCTTCCCAGGTCTTGACCTCGAGGACGCGATCGGACAGTTGCTCGAGGCGGTCGAGGTCGGTGATGGCATCGAGTGCGGCGTCGATCAGAGGGTCGGGTTTTCCGAATTGCCGGGTCCCCAACCGCCTGAGGATCCGCCGTTCTCCCTCGACGAGTCCCTCGACGCGTCCCTCGGCTCGCCCCTCAACACGTCCCTCCCTGAGGATCTTCTGGTAGGTCGCGGACTCTTTCATGTTCTCCACTCCCTCGAGCAATCGGTCAATCAGCTCGTCGGGGTAATTCAGCCCCATCAGTAAATAGGTCGCCATCCAGAGTGTCTGGGCCTGACTCCTTGTTGCCTCGCGATCGAGCCGCTGGTGCATGGCCTGGATCACCGCGGGCAACTCGTTCTCGTTCACGCTCGCAAGTGGAGCCAGGGGAAGCGTGGCCAGCCCTCCGGCCAGGATCTCCGAGGCCGGTCGTTCCCAGGGCCTCACGACATTGTAGCGAAAATCGTCGTAAACGAAGCCATCGGGCCAACGATTCTGGAGCAAACCGGTCATTGCCCGACCATCGGCATCGGAACAGAGCAGGAGTGCAACGCTGACAACCGGGTAACGGTGACGGTAATGCACGAGTGCGCTGATAGCGATGCATCCGCACCGGCAGGTCGTCGTCGTAACTCGATTGAAACTCGACGTGAACGACCCACGGTTCGGCCTCCTCGACGAGCAGAACGGAGTCGGCCTCGGCCGTGATCGCGGAGAGATCGACATTGAGAATGCGAACCTCCCCGACGTCCCGGTTCAACAGCAGTTTCAACCACGCCCGCGGATCAATCTGAAGCAGTTCCTTGGCCGCCGCGTCGAAGGGTTTTGCCATCTGTCACTCGCAAGTCATGGGCAGATCCGTGGGGCTGACGCCGCCAGGCTAATCGATGCGTCTCGGTGCGGCAACGCGGGAGTGTGGGACAAGCGTTCTCAGCCCACCTCGACGATCACGGTCCCAGGTGCTCGTGCGTCCAGTCACGACTGGCGCATGTGCAGTTCCTTGAGCTGCTTCGGTTCGACCGTGCCGGTGCGCGCCGGTCATCAGGTCAGTGCCCTTGGCGGTCTTCGGGAAGGCGATGCAGTCGCGGATGTTGGTCAGGCCGGAGTAGAGCATGACCAGGCGGTCAATCCCCAGGGCGATGCCGCCGTGCGGCGGAGCACCGTTGCGCAGGGCGCTGAGGAGGAAGCCGAACTTCTCTTCGGCTTCTTCCGGGGTCAGACCCAGAAGCGCGAAGATCCTGGACTGGATCACCGGATCGTGGCAGCGGATCGTGCCGCCGCCGGCCTCCTCGCCGTTGATCACCAGGTCGTAAGCTTGGGCACGGACCTTCGCGGGATCGGAGTCGAGCAGGTGCAGGTCCTCAAACATCGGCATCGTGAATGGGTGATGCTCGGCGACGTAGCGGCCTTCCTCGGCATCCCAGGCCAGCAGCGGGAAGTGAACGACCCACGAGTAATGAAACGCCTTGGGATCATAGAGAGATAGCTCGAGAGCCAATCGGGCTCGCAAGTTGGACAGTGCCTGGCTGGTCACCGCCTGGGTGTCCGCGACAATCAAAATCAGGTCGCCGGGCTTGGCGTCGAATCGCTCGCGGAGTTTCGCCTGAGCCGGTTGAGGGAAAAACTTGGCGGTCGGACCGGCGAAGGTCTCGGCCTCGACCTTGAGCCAGACCAGGCCCTTGGCGCCGAACGAGCCGGCATACTCGGTCAGGCCGTCCAGGTCCTTACGGCTGTACCGCTCGCTCCCCTTGGGTGCGCAGAACCCGCGGATCCGGTGGCCGAACTCCTTGGCTTGCTTGAGGACCTTGAACTCGGTCAGCTCGGCGATGTCGGCAACGTCCTCCAGCTCGAGCCCGTATCGGAGGTCAGGCCGGTCGCTGCCGAATCGCTCCATGGCGTCGTGATACTCGACTCTCGGCAGGGGCAACGTGAGCTCCTGGCCGGTGAACTCGCGAGCCAATGCGGCGACCACGAATTCCATCGTGTCCAGGACGTCCTGGTCCTCGACGAACGACATCTCGACGTCGAGCTGGGTAAATTCGGGCTGGCGGTTGGCTCGCAGATCCTCATCACGGAAGCAGCGTGCAATCTGGAAGTAGCGGTCGAAGCCGGACACCATCAGCAGTTGCTTGTAGAGCTGGGGCGACTGCGGCAGCGCATAGAAGTGGCCGGCATGCACCCGGCTGGGAACCAGAAAATCGCGGGCGCCTTCCGGCGTGCTGCGGCCCAGAATGGGTGTCTCGACCTCGAGGAAGTTCTGCTCGCTCAGGACGTTGCGCATGAGCTGACAGAGGCGGTGACGGACGAAGAAGATCCGCTGCATGTCGGGCCGGCGGAGGTCGAGAAAGCGGTACTTGAGGCGCAGCTCTTCGTTGGGTTCAGGGCCGTGCATCTCGAAGGGGGGCGTCGGCGTGGCATTGTAAAGGACCAGATCCGTAGCCCGGACCTCGATCGCGCCGGTCTTGAGCTTGGGGTTCTCCTTCCCGACAAGCCGGGGAGCGACGCTCCCCTTGATGCCGATCACGTACTCATTGCGGAGGTCACGTGCCCGGGCTTGCAGCTCGGCGCCGGCGTCGGGCTCGAAGACCACCTGGGTGAGCCCGTAGCGGTCGCGCAGGTCGATGAAGACGAGCCCGCCAAAATCGCGCCAGGCGTCGACCCAGCCGTTGAGCACAACAGCATGCCCGACATGGTCTTTCGTCAATTCTCCGCAGGTGTGAGTCCGTTTCAGCAGCATGTTTGGTTCAGTCGGAAGGAAAAAGGAATAACCGGCACGCCCGCCGTTGCGATCATGGACGATCACGATACTCCTTGCAGCCGGAAAGCGTCAAGGCAACGAAGATTCGGACGAAAACGAGGATGCCGAGGTTCGCGCCTGCCGGCCTGGATCGGAGTGGATCACGGTGATAGTGTGACGGGGACGCACAGGTGGAAATCCAGGGCAAGCGACGGGACCAATCATGAAGTTCGAGGCCAGTCGGGTCATCCAGACGACGGCAGAGCTCAGTGATGCTCGATTCAAGGGTCCTACCGCTCGGGATCGTGCCCTGGCCTTTCTCGCCGATGGCTTCCACGCCATCCGCTGGCAAGTCCAACGGCGGGAGGTTCGCGGGTCATCGGCTCGGGACCTGGTACCCGTGCTCGTCGCGCGGCCCGCGGTCAACAGCCCTGCCGCGGTGCGCGTCGTATTCATGGCCTCGCTGGAGATCACCCCGGCGCAAACCGAAGTCTTCGACGGACGAATACTCCGGCCCGGCCTTCCTGCTGGAACTGGCCCGAAGCTGGCCAGCCTCACGGTCCGATCGCATCGAGACAATCTGCGTGGTCGGAGCCATGCCAGAGGTCGGTCATGTCGTGACACGGAGAATCCTGAGCCTGATCGAAACCGAATCGTCGGCCAAGCCGACGCTGCTGGTTACCGTGTACGGGCCGGGTATCGGTCCGGAGTTGGTCATCGACGCCAGGCGACACCGAGCGTTTGTCGAAGCCGCTGCCCGGGATCTCTGGATCCCACTCCGAACCAGGTCGGTCAATCCCCTTTCGTCACTCGGATTCTTCCAAGCGTTTCGCGACCGCAACGAGGATGATGTGAGAATCTCCGGAAGCCGGCCCGGCGGCGAAACCGTGACCGAGCTGGACGGCGGTGCGCTCGACCGAACCGCCCAGCTCTGTACCGAGATCGCCCTGCGCTGGGCCAGGCAGCAGTCTCAAGAACCGCGAGCCCCGGGTGAGGATCGTACCGCCTCCAGATCGTCCCAGAAACCGGGATAGGTCTTGGCCACGCAACCCGGGTCAAGGATCGTGACGCCGGGAATCTTCAGCCCTGCCAGGGCAAACGACATGGCCATGCGATGGTCGTCGTAGGTGGCGATGCGGGCCGGCTGGAAAAGGGACGAAACGGGAGGCTCGATCACCAGGCCGTCGGGCAGCTCGTCGACCCGGGCGCCGAGCTTGCGGAGCTCCGTGGCAAGAGCGGCGATGCGATCGGTTTCCTTGTGGCGAATATGACCGACGTTGCGGATCCGGGACACGCCATCGGCGAAGAGGGCGACCACGGCCATCGTCATGACCGTATCGCTGATGGCATTCATATCCACGTCCACAGCCCGCAACGGCCCGCCAGTGACTGTCGTTTGACCTTTGTCTCGTTGCACGGTGCAGCCCATGTGCTCGAGGATATCCACGAACGCCAGGTCGCCTTGCAGGCTCGAGGAGTCAAGGCCCCGGGCGGTGATCGTGCCCCCGGTAAGGGCGGCCAGGGCGAAAAAGTAGCTGGCGGCCGATGCGTCCGGCTCGATCGCGTAGGTACGCCCGCCATAACGCGCCGGATAGACATCGAAGCGGCGAAATCTCCGGTTACCCGCGCTCACCCCGAACGCTTCCATCACGGCCAGAGTCATGGCAACGTAAGGGTGAGAGACAAGGACGCCTTGCACCTCGAGGGTGACCGCATTACTCGCATACGGACTGGCCATGAGCAGGCCGCTGAGAAACTGGCTGGAGACATCCCCCCGCATGGTGCAATACCCCCCATCGAGGCCCCGGGCCTCGATGGTGACTGGAGGGCAGCCCGTACCAAAGTCACTGCGGGCCCTGACGCCAAGCTCGCGGAGTGCCGCGATCAAGTCGGCGACGGGACGCTGGCGCATCCGCGCCGTGCCGTCGAGACGATACGTTCCCGTGGCCGTGGCCAGCATCGCGGTGAGGAACCGCAGGCATGTTCCCGAATTGGCAACGTCCAGGGCGGCCTCGCGGACTGGAATCCGGCCGTGGCATCCCTCAAGCCGAATCTCGCCGCTGGCGACATCATGAACGATCGAGATACCGAGCGTCTTGAGCGCTTCGACCATGACCCGGGTGTCTTCACTGTCCAGGGCACCGGTGAGCGTGCTCGGGCCGTCTGCCATCGCCGCGATGGTCAGAGCGCGATTGGTCAGGCTTTTGGAGCCGGGCACGCGAACCGTTGCCACGGGCGCCGGGCCGCTCCAGGGGTCAACCGTGATTTCGTTGGGATAAGGCGGCATAGCTGTATGAATCAAGAAAGAGGTAGGGTTGGACCGGCGTCGGGTATCAGTACGGCAAGCCGCTCACGCAGCTCTTCGGACGTGACGCCAATGACGAGGAACCGTTTCTGCCGCGAGGTCTCCCCGGACACGAGGGCGATCTGCGACGAGCGACAGCCCAGGCTTTCCGCGAGAACCGTCGCGATGGCGACATTCGCCTTACCCTTCTCTGGCGCCGCGGTCACCGCGACGCGAATCGCCCCGGCGCGTGTCCCGAGAACGGCATTGCGTTTCGCTCCGGGCTGGGCGTGCACCGCGAGCACCGTCCCCTGCGCGTGAGCCGTCAGCTCGATCATGCCTCAACTCCTTCAAGAAGCGCCGAGCCCACGCGAACCAGCGTTGCGCCTTCCTCTATGGCCGACTCGAAGTCGCTGGACATGCCCATCGACAGCTCGGGAAGCGGAAATCCCGTTCGCTGACTCAGGGCGTCGCGGGTCTGGCGAAGCTGGACGAACGCGGGTCTGGCCGTCTCGGCGTCGGTGCCCCAGCCGGCAATGGTCATCAGCCCCACGACGGGAATGCTCCGACAAGCCGCGATGGCATCGGCTGCCTCAAGAATCGCGTCGCCGGACCAGCCATGTTTGGACTCCTCGCCCGACGTGTTTACCTGCAGGCAGACCGTCGGATGCTGGGATAGCTCGCTTGCCATCGCGTCAAGCAGTTGCAGGAGCTTGAGCGAATCGACCGCGTGAATCATTCGCACCAGGGGGACTGTCCGTCTGGCCTTGTTGGTCTGGAGATGTCCGATGAGATGCCACCGCACGCTTTCCTGAACATCCGCCAGGGCTTCCACCTTTTTCCACAGTTCCTGGGGGTAGTTTTCGCCCAGGTTGAAAACACCCGCCTCGACCAGAGGACGGACCAGTTCCACGGGCCATTTTTTCGTGACCGCAACAAGCTGGACCGAGCATTCCGGCCGGCCCGATCGACGTACAGCGGCCGCGATCCGATCTCGAATCGATGCGACGTTCTCGTGAATTCGTTGACTGGCCTGGTTCAAGGAGCGAGCTCTCCGGATGACGAATGCCCAGCAATTGACTATTCTCCATGATGTGGGGGCGCGGAAGTCAATGCGACTCCCCACTCGAATGACGGGTTACCGCCCGTTCCGGACTGTCGCAACGAAAGCGGCCCAGCAGGGTTTTGATTTACCATGAGAGGTTATTTCGCACCATGAAGGCAACGCTCGTCGGACTCGGTATGCTCTCAGCGATTTTGATCGTGGTTCAGCTCGTCATGGGCATGTTGATCCGTAGCGGGCAGGCCTCGCTGCGGACTGCTCACTTTCATTCGGGAAGCCTGATGGTCCTGGTGACTCTCGCTTATATCGCCCTGTCACTCACGGTAATTCTTTCAGAGAAGAGCCTGACCGCCGTCCCGGCCAACCGCTTCACCCGCGCCAGCTTGGCGGAGCTGGGCGAGCCCGAGATCGAGGCGACGCTCGCCCGGGTCACGCGGGGCAAGACGGCCACGCCACCGAAGCTGACGATGAAAACGACCCGACCGCACTGCTGGGCTATCGGTCGGTGCGGCCACCAGCGATGGCCAGCGGTTCCGCATGCTGCGGCCGCACGCGCGCGGCGGGCTGGGCGAGGTGTTCGTGGCCCTGGATGCCGAGCTGCACCGCGAGGTGGCGCTGAAGCAGATCCTCGAGAAGCACGCCGACGACCCGGTCAGCCGCCAGCGGTTCGTCGCCGAGGCCGAGATCACCGGTGGACTGGAGCACCCGGGCATCGTGCCGGTCTACGGTGTGGGTACCACCGCCGGCGGACGCCCCTATTACGCCATGCGGTTCATCAAGGGCGACTCGCTCAAGGAGGCCATCGAGCACTTCCACGACGACGACGCCCTGAAGGACAACCCCGGTCGCCGATCCTTGGAGCTGCGCAAGCTCCTGCGGCGGTTCACCGACATCTGCAATGCCATCGACTACGCCCATTCCCGCGGCGTGATCCATCGCGACCTGAAGCCGGCCAACATCATCCTGGGCAAGCATGGCGAGACGCTGGTTGTCGACTGGGGACTGGCCAAGGCCATCGGCCGGGCTGATCCGTCGATCGGCGAGCAGACGATCGCGCCGTCGTCGAGAGGATCATCGGAGACCCTGCCCGGTAGCGCCTGGGCACGCCGGCGTACATGAGCCCCGAGCAGGCCAGCGGCGATCTCGACCGGCTGGGTCCTCGCTCCGACGTCTACTCGCTCGGCGCCACCCTTTACTGTCTGTTGACTGGCAAGCCGCCGCTTGAGGGGGAGGACATTGGCGAGATCCTCCGCAAGGTGCAGGCCGGCGACTTCCGCGCACCGCGGGAGGTCGATCCCTCGCTGGACAAAGCGCTGGAAGCGGTCTGCCTGAAGGCGATGGCGACGAAGCCGGAGGATCGCTACACCGGCTGCCGGGCCCTGGCCGACGACGTGGAGCGGTGGATGGCCGACGAGCCGGTCGCGGCCTGGGCCGAGCCGTGGACGCGGAAATTGTTGCGCTGGCTGACGCGGCACCGCACCGGGGTGACCGGTGTCGCGGCGGCCGTGCTGGCCGGGGTGGTGGGGCTGGCGGCTGTACTGGCAGTGCAGACACGAGCCAACACCCAGTTGTCCGCATCGCTCACTCGCGAAACAAGGGCCAGCGCAGACCTGGCCGCTACCAACGCCAAGCTGATCGACGAACAGGCCAAGGCCACCCAAGCCCGGGGGTAGCCCAGGCGGAACGCCAACAAGCGGTGACCAACCTGTATCACGCCCGCATCGAGGAAGCGGCGGCGCTCCGCCGCGCCCGTGGCATGGGCTATCGGGCACAGGTCTTCAACCGGCTCCAGCAAGCGCTCCAGCTCGACACACCCGACAAGGACAGCGACCGGCTCCGCCAGGAAGCCGTCGCCTGCCTGGGAGATTTTGTCGGCCTGGAACCGGTCACCTGGGAAGACTTTCCGGCAGGGCTCCGGAAGATTGCCCTCACGCCGGACGGAGGAACGATGGCCATCGCCCTGGACAACGGCACGATTCAGCTGCGTAGCGTCAGCACGGGGAACGTCGTCGCGCAACTGAGTGAATCCGTGGTCGATCTGGGTATTGACCCCGACAACCGGTGGCTGGTCACCGCCGAGACCAGGGGGACGATCAAGGTGTGGCAGGACTATGGGACAGCAGGGCGCCTGCCGCACAGACCATCGAAATGCGTGCCGATTTGGCAGGCATGGCGCGGAACGGAAGGTTTGCAGTCGCCTATTCCCACGAGAAGGATGGTGGGGTGCTTTCGCTGTGGGACGTCACACGCCACGAGGTCAAGGCGCGGCTCAAATCTCCGCCCGGAGAGCCCGTGGGACCAATCCAGGTGAGCGACGATGGCCGGTGGCTGGCTCAAGCTTCCAAAGGCGAAACGAAGCTCTATGCACTGGTGTGGAACATGCCGACCCCTGAGCCGAAGAAGATCTTTTTTGCGGAAACCAGCCAAGCTACGAGAGCCCTGGCGATCAGCCCCGATGGAAGATTCCTGGCGTGCCAGCATGGCGATGACGGGCTCATTCTACTCGACCTGCAGGAATCGGTGCCCAGGCCGCTGATTCGCTCCGATGAAGTGCTTCGCGCCTCCTTCAGCCAGGATAGCCGGTTCCTGGTCTACCACACACACACCGGGCTCGTAAGACTGTGGAGCGTGTCCCGCCACCAGGAAGTAGCGGCCCTCGCCCATCCCAGGATGGGCGGCGGTGGTTCTTCGGCAACCTTCAGCACGGACGGCAGTACTTTCGCCACAACGCAGAACGCTTCCCATTCGGTTTGCATCTGGAAGCAATCCGGCTCCGGAGAAAAGCTGGTCCTGTCCGGGCATGAAGGCGGGATTCCCTGCGTGGCCTTCAGCCCGGACGGGAAGATACTGGCATCGGGAAGCAAGGACCGCTTGCTGAAGGTCTGGGACACTGCCACCGGGCGGCTTTTGCTCACCCTGCCACGTTTTGAATCACCGATCCAATCCATTGCCTTCAGCCCCGACGGCCGCGTGCTGGCCACGGGACAGTTCGGCCCGACATCGCAACCCGTGCAGACCTGGAACCTGGCAACGCTGCAAGCGAAGGCCCTACCCGACGACGAGTTAGGACGTTGCGCCTACGGTGTTGCTTTCAGCCCTGACGGCAAGTTCTTCGCTGCTTGCGGTCGCGGTCTGACGATTTGGCGCCTTGCAGCAGCCGAGCAAGGCGCGGGCGATGCTCCGCGCCTGTTCGGCAAGCGATTGGTCCATCTGCCTGGGCAACGATCGTTGTCCCTTCGCACCAGTCCCAACAGCAAGCTACTGGCCTGGGTGGATCACGGTGATTCGGTCTGCCTTTGGGACCTGGAAAACGGGCGCGAGGTCCCGTTCCTGGGGCCGCCTCTGGTATCCGGCTGGCACAACCTTGCCTTCTATCCAGATAGCGACCACCTGACGTTTGACGCCGCCCGGGGGATGGTCGAGACCTGGGACACACGCACGGCGCGGAGGGTGTCCAGCTTTGGGCGGGCGGGCATTCAGTCTGCCAGCCCCGACGGCCGCTGGTTGGCGACCGAGGCGGACCCCTCGACTGTCGCCCTGTGGAGTTCCCGAACGGGATCGCGGATCTTCTCGCTGCCGCCGGAAAGCGGCACGATTTGGTCCGTGGCCTGGAGCCCGGACGGCGAGCGCCTGGCCGTCGGCTTGGCCGACGGAGGACTGGCGATATGGAACGTGCCGCAGGATCCAGGCTCGAACTCGGCGAGATTGGCCTGGCGTGGCGTGCGGATGCCAGGCCGCCGCAGGAGCAGGGGCCCCAGCCTTTCGTGCCCGCGACGCCCGAGGAGCAGAAGCACCAGATAGAGCAACTCACAAACCTGGCAAAGCGCCTGGCGGCGGTGGGCCGCACGCGCGAGGCGGTTCCTTATCTGGCGAAGGCGTACGCCCCCAATCCGAGCGACACCGTACTCTCCCTGAAGGTTGCCGCTCTCCAGGCGTGGTTCGGACAGGAGAAGGATCTCGCCGCCACCCTGCAGCGGATCCGCGCCGTTCGCCAAGGGCACCCAGCGATGTGTTCACGGCCGAGCGCGCGCCAGGGCTTGCAGTCTCCTGCCATCCACCGATAAGGCGGAACTGGAAGCGGCGTTGGTCCTCGCTCGCAAGGCGGTAGAGGTCGGTCAAGATGGGGAATGGAACCTGTTGGCCCTCGGCATGGCGGAACACCGCTGCGGCAACGACGCGGCCGCCGTTGAGGCTCTGCTCGCCGCTGCAAAGGCTGGCTCGAACAATCCCATCGCGACCGGCATTGCGGCATTCTACCGCGCGATGAGCCTGTTTCGGCAAGGGAAGCGCGACGAGGCCCGCCAGCTCGCGCTCGCGGCCGCCGCAAAGATGAAGCCCCCGCCGAAAGACGAGCAGAATCCGCTGGCCGGCAATGCAAGCTCCGACGCCCTGATCCTGTGGCTGGCCTACAAGGAAGCGAAGGCCATGCTGAAGTTCGAGGCGACGCAGAAAGAAGGAATGGAGGACTGAACCACCACCGGCTACAAGCCGGTGGGTTCGGCAGTCGGCTACAAGCCCGACTGAATCGCTGACGACAATGAAGACTTTGACGCTGAATTCCTCAGCCTCCACGATCGGACAGAACGTCCGAGCCGACTCCTCATGCCGTGCTCTCCTGACGTACTGGAAGTGGTCGCCTGGAAGGCGAGGGATTCTAGATCCCAAAGCTAAGATCGGGACAACCTCCTTTTCGAAACCTCGCGCCGAGAAGTATTGATCGCGGATCGGACCCGGACCCGCTGCCTCATCCTGGCTTCAATCCAGACTCATGAGCGGTTCGACGCTGCCCTCGCTCGTGAACCGGCCGACCAGAAACCTCGCCTTGGTTTGATATCCCAGAAAGGACCGCGAGGCGGGAGGACCCAGGCTACGATAGATGACCAGGGTATCGTCTCTTCCCCAGCTTACCCGGACGGCAAAGGCGACGTCCGCCAAGCAGACTTTGGAATTCTGGGCGACGGTGAGAACTCTCCAGCTTAGTCGCTTGCGATTTCGTTTCGTGTCCCAGGAAACCAGCAGAGGAAGCCAGCACCGCCTGCCAGCCGACGTCTGAGAGAGAGCGAGCCGGCCAGGCGCGGCCAGGACGTGAAACCGCCCGCGTTCGGTCTCGTAAGCGGAAGCGGGCAGGGCGATCGGCAACGCCTGAGCCGTCCGGCCGCCGGTGGCCGCCCGCAGGAGCAGACCGCGGCAATCCGGAAGCGGCTCGCGCGCTGATGCCGGCCGGCAAGCGGAATTCGGTCTCGAGGGAACGACCCGCCAGGTCAGCGCCGTCGATCTGATCGCCCAGCACGGCCAGCTTGAGTCCGCGGAACAAGAGAGCCGTCCGCGTGATCCGCAGGCCGGACGATCGATAGCTCCATTCGAGCAGATCAGCGACTGAACTGGACGCCCACGACCGGGGCCTTGCCGGAGTCGCTCGCCCGGTGGCCGATGTGAGCCACCAGTCGGGGCCCAGCCAGGAGGTTCCAGCACCCATCAGCTCGAAACGCGTTCCTTCCTCGCGCCTGCGGTGGTCGACGACGAGCAGATCATCGCCTACTTTCCAGCCCCCGCGGAGAACCGCGAGAACATGGCGTGAACTCGACCACGCAGGAAGAGGCGGCGGGACGTGCGGAGCGTTGGCCAGCGAGAGCCACCAGCCGATCACCCGCGACTCCCCGCTGCGTCCAAATACCTTGGCGAGCTGGGTCAGAGTCGTTCGACGGCTCGCGTCGAGTGGCTTGGCCGGGAAATCCATCGTTTCAGCGCCCCCGGCCGTGAAAATCTCAGTAAGGATCGAAGCAGGGCAAGGGCACCTTGATCGACGTCCCTCGACCATCCGGGGCGTCGCTGCCTGGCCTCCGCCAGGCTCCCGAGACACAACCACCATTCGGCGATGCCCAGACGGGTCGGGGCTCCGTCAGGCTCGACCTCGCGCACGAACCAGCGTTCGAGACTCGCCGAGCTACCTTCTTCTACCCAGGCGCACGCGCCCGTTCCAACGATTGCAGCCTCGGTGAAAATTCGCTGTCTCCTCGGTCGGTCATGGTCCCGGGCGAGCTCCTGACTGCGATGCGGCGGCGTCGTGATTGGGTGATGTCCGTCGCCGGACAAGGGTCCATCCAGGTTCGACGGAACATGCGCAGGGATCAAGTGACAAACGCGAAATGGCACGGTTGCCGGTTTCTTGGGCGGACCTGCACATGAAAGTGACGGCCTGCTCCGGCCCTCCCTTCCCCGTGGTCATCCCATGTGATTCTTCGACGAACCGATTGCGATCGACGTAAGTTACACGTCGCTTTGACAGATCGGCACAAAACCCGGGGCGACTTTGGAGGAAATCGTGGTGATTCTTCGGGCAAAAAACTCTCTGGCACTCGGTTTGCTCTTTACCCATTTCGTGAACAGAAGAGCTAACAAAAAATGAGCAGTGCTGAACTGTGACTCGCCTCATGATTATCGAGTCGCTTACCACTTATAGGTGACCACCCCACTGGCGACAGCCGCTTTGCCTCTGGTAAATCGGCCCCCCCGCCAAAGGGCGAGCGGGATGCCTCGCACGACCCCCCGCTCGCCCTTTCTCGAGACACGGCCTGGATTCGAGGTTAATTCGTCGATCCAGTCCACCCGCTAACCGGCCAGTTGATTTGGTGCCGCACGACTAAGGGAGAGGTAGTCGTACGGTACTGATTCTCTGGCCGGTTTTTTTCTTTTTTGCTCAACCACCATGGTCAAGGTTTCGCGGGCTCCGGAGTAGTGCCGGTCCGGTCGAGGAAACCCTGGCCCTTGAGCCAGATCGCGCAGAGTTTAGGCCACTCCTGGAATGCTGGGTTGGGACGGATCCCGAACTGACTGGCTCCATGGCCCAGCCCGAGCCCATGCTGACCCTTCTCGAAAAGATGAAACTCGACCGGCACCTTGGCCGTGCGCAAGGCCAGCACAAACAGAATGCTGTTTTCGGCGGGGACGCCGGTGTCCGCGTTGGTATGGGCGATGAAGGTCGGCGGGGTCGCCGCAGTGACCTGGGTCTCGTTCGATAACGAGCGTACGAGGTCGGCCGACGGATCATCACCCAGCAGGTTTTTCTTGGACCCGGTATGGCCATAAGGTGTGGCCAGCGCAATGACGGGATAGACCAGGATCATCCGGTCGGGTCGCGAGCTGACGCGTTCCACCGGATCCTCGGAGTCCGTCTTGCCGGCATCGAAGTGGGTGCCCGCCGTCGAGGCCAGATGGCCTCCCGCGGAAAATCCGAGAATGGCGATTCGATGCGGATCGACGCCCCATCTCGGGCCGAGTGCACGGACGGTGCGAATCGCTCTCCCAGCATCTTGCAGCATGGCCGGGTGGTGGTAGCGGGGGCCAAGCCGGTACTTGAGAACGAACGCCGATACTCCTAGCGAGTTGAGCCATTCGGCGACTTGCTTTCCTTCATGGTCCATCGCCAGCATTCCGTAGCCGCCGCCGGGACAGACCACGACGGCCGCTCCCGTGGCTGTTTCCGGTTTCGCCAGCCAGACCGTCAAGGTAGGAATATCCTTTTCCGGATCCTGCCCCTTGGCTCCAGGTGCTCCGCCTGGCCAGAGGGTGACTGCCTGGTGGTCGACCACCGGCTCAGCCGCTTTCGCCTGAGGCATCCGGCCGCCGAGAATCACCGATCCGATAAGGGTAGCGAAGATAGTCAGCCCTACCCGTTCCTTTGCCATCGGTCCTCGCATCTTGAGAGCTCCCCGTTCGCTTTATGATCGACTGCTGCAACCAGACCGAGATTATCCGGCGCGGCGGGGCAGGGCAATCGCGTCGCGAGTTTCTCTACGAGGCCGATCTCCCAACGGCCTCAGCGCCGGGAACTTTTCGGAGCGGGCTCATTGAGTAGCGAAGTCACCGCGCGGTCGAGATCTTTTCCCCGCACATCCTTGAAGCGGATCACGCCGTTTCGATCCAGGACGAAGATTGACGGAAACATGTGGATACCCCATTGCGTCGTGATCGGGCCGGTCACCCCGCCGTCCCACCAGCAACGCCAGGTGATCTCGCCCCGCTCGACGGATTGCCGCAGTGTCTCCTGGCTGGCGTCGGTATTCACGCTCAAGAGAGCGAAGGGCCGGCTCGCCTGCCGAGCCGCCAGGTCGCGCTCCTCGGGGTACATGCCAACACATGGGCCGCACCAGTTTCCTGAGAATGTGAGCACCACGACCTTGCCTCGATATTCCGCCATTGAGAACAGTTTGTTCTGATGATCCCTGCCTACAATCTCGGGCACGATCATGCCAACTTTCAGGTGTCGCAGAGCCGTGAGCTCGCCCTGGGCGATCGCTCCCAGGGGCCGCTTGTCGTACCAGTGCGGTACGTCCTGAAACTCGGCGACGACTCGCTCGAGCAGTGCTGCGGCTTGCCGTTCCAGGTCGTCCGGGTCGGCTTGGTTCACCAACTGCGCCGTGGCTGTTTTGTGCCGTTCATGGACGTATTCGTCGATCATTGACGGCTTGTCGCGAATCCGCCGCACCATCTCGGCCTGCAACAGCTTGTACATTGCCAGTTGATGGCAAGCCTGGCCGCGGTCGAGCCGATTGGGGTGCCGTTCCAGCACTGCGCGAATGAGCGACTCGGCAACCGGAAAGTGGCCGAAATGGAAGATTCTCCCACAGATCTCACCCATCCCCGGATCGCGCTCATGTCCCCGGAGTAGTTCCATCGCGCGGTAAGACTGGTCGCCTGGTCCCCGCCCGGAGACCATGATGACGAACTTGAGTGCCTCGACAACCTGGGGATTGCTCGGGCTACTCTGGACGAGTAGCAGGGCATTTTCGGTATTCTTTTTCGTCTCCGCGAGATAACGATCGACGGCCGCCTTCCGTTCTTCCGACCTGGTCGCTTTCAGCTCGCTGTTGAACCGTTCGCGTGCCTCGTGCTGCCGCTTCAAGATCACGCCGAGCGGTTCTTTCGCCGGCGCTGGCGATTGTCCGGCGGCAGAGCCATGAGCCACCAAGACCAGAAAAATAGCCACCAGTCTCGAGATCCGAACACACATGACGAACGATCCCTTGAACGAAACACCTGGCGCGAGTCTTCTGGAAACTCATGCGAGAATCGTAGAAGACGGAGTGAACGCCGTCAAACGGCCGCGTACAGGGGACGATAGGATCGGAGGGACACGACTGAGGATCACAAGACGGGTAAGGCCCGAGCCGGGGTGATGGGCGCTGGATCAAAGGTTGCGGCTGAGGCGGAAGATTCCCTGCTGAGCGGTGGAGTCGAGAGGATCGCGCCAACAGCCAGTTGATACCATGCACGAGCTTCGTCCTTCCTCCCGATCGATTCACAGGCGGCTCCCATCTGACGGAGTAACGGCGCATTCGACTGGGCGTCGGGCTCGGACAATCGGCCGACCAGATCGTCGATCGCCTTGTAGTTCGGTGTGGGAGCAAGGTCCGGCAGGGAATTGCTGGTTTCCGCGCTTAAACGAGCGGCGACTCTCAGGGCGGACTGAACGGAACGGTCGTCGGGATCCACCTCGCAAGCAATCGCGAGGTGGTGCACGGCCGCGCCTGCATCGCGTTTGGCCAGCGCGATCAGACCACGTAACCGCGCCAATCCGGGATATCTCTCTGGTCCCTCGGAAACGAGGCGCGCGGCAAGTTCCAGATCGCCTCTCGTCAGGGCCAGCCGCGCCCGCACAACCTGAATGTCGGGGTTGGAATCGTGCAGGAGAGTCAGGACCGACTCGGCCTCGTCGCCTCGACCCAGACGATCCAAGGCCAATGCCAGGGCCAGCCGGGAGGCGCGGTCTTCGGGGTCGGCGGCCACCGACTTGGCAAGCAGGTCGAGATCGCCTTCCGGATTCCACGGTACGTTTCGGGTCAGCGTCCAGAACCGCAAATGTTCAAAATCCAGCGCGTTCTGAGCGGCGACAGCCCGGCACTGCTGATCTCGTTCTCCCGTGCGCTGTTGCCGGCTGAAAAGACGAATCAGTTCAAGACGGGCTACCAGCAGCCGCGGGTCGTACTCCAGAGCTGTTCGTAGCGCGACCTCAGCGGCTCGAGCCCGATGACGTTTTAGCTCGATCTGTCCTTCCATCAGACGCGATCGCGAAAAATATGGGTCGTCGCGGTTGATGCGTTGGAGCGCCGAGAACCGCTTCGTCAAACTGGCCCTTCAGCTCCAGCGTCCGTGACCGGACCATCTCGTCTTCGGACGTCATTTGGTCATGGGCCGCGAGCCAGGTGAGCAGAGCGTCACAACTCTCGAGACGGCCGGCGCGCAGCTCGCTCCAGAGCTGCGCCGAACCTCTCCGGGCGTCCGGCGGGGCGATCCGATGGCGAACCACCCCATACCGGTCCCGAGAAACAGCAAGGTTGCCCCGAGTTGCCAGATCCACCGTGGCATCCGGCCTCCAGGCCGTCTTCGCATTGCACTACTCCGGCTCCGACTCTGACATGTCGAAACACCGGCGCACCAGGTCGTATCCGGCAGGATCAGGCCATCAAGTGATTCGCCTCAGCCACCGAACGCAAACCAGGAGGAGCAGGAAACACCTGGGCCTTCTTGCGTGAGGGAGATTTCTTATTATCCGGCCGCTGGAAGAGCTTCTGGAGGTCCGGGGGAGGAGTCGCAGCCGGGGTTTGCCCGGCTTTTGACCCTTCCTCTTCCCCACAGCCCGTCAGCCCGCACACCAGGAGAGCGGCCAACAGCGCACAGCAAAACGATCTCATGATGACTCCTCGCATGGAGCGAATATCAACGCTTATGGATCAGTAACTGTCCGAGCTAAGGATCTCAGCGCCGTTGCGCGTCCCCAAGGCCCACCAGGTCGGGATCGCGATCGAATTCTTGATGAAGCGGACCGAGCCATCGGCGAACCCGACATTCACGCCGCCCGGGTGATTACTCGTGGCCGTCAAGATGTCCTGGTACCCTCCAAGCTGAGCATTCTGGGTGTTGGCCGCCGTGCATGAGAGGCCGTTGGGCGTATTGTAATGGGTGTAGCCGCTGTTGTCCTCGTTGGTGTTGCACGCCGCTGAGGGCCAGAGAAATCCGATATACAAACCACTGCTGCTGTTCGCGGGAAAGTTACCGGGTAGCCCGCGGCAGTTAGAAACGAACTGCATCGCCTCGGTGGGGTTGCCGCTGTCCGGATTGACGTTGAAGGTGGTGTTGAAGAGGAAACGCAATGCCAGCGAGTTGCCGGGATAGACGTTTGCCGTCCAGTTGAGGCCGACCAGCTTCTCGCTGACCATCGCCGTATTCGAAGTCCCGTCGATCACGGACTCGAATCCAAAGCACGCCTTGTTGCTGTCGCCAGGGACGCCGCTTGGCGCGCCGCTCGCTCCGTTCGCGTTGTCCCTCTGCGCCACCAGCACGCCGGACCAGGATAAGACCGACGCTGGACCTCCCATGTTGGCGAAGTAATTGAGCTTGGTCCCAGGCCAGGTCGGCGGCCCTTTGTCCTCGGACGGGCAAACAAAGACCTTGACGGACGATTCTGAAACCGTCGTGTTCTGGGCATCCCATGTGCCATAAACGAAATTCAGTGCGTTATACATAGGCATCATCTCGACTTCGGGAAGGATCGATGAGGTCCATCCGATCGGCCAGGCTTGCCAGTAGCCAACATTCGAATAGTTCGCAGCGAACGGAGGAAAGACTGACTGCTGGGAGACGTAATTGTGAACTGCCAGGCCGATCTGTTTGAGATTGTTCACGCACTGAGACCGCCGGGCCGCTTCTCTCGCCGATTGCACAGCCGGCAATAGAAGCGAGATGAGAACGGCAATGATCGCAATGACAACAAGCAACTCTATCAGGGTAAAGGCGCGTGATGAACGGCTACGCATGCAGCAACCTCCTGGGATCGCCGGCGGAATCGCCGCGGTCCGATCTGAATTGAAGTGTCGACACGAAGACGGATCGGAATCAACCACTCGAGACTTGCTTTGCTTCAGCCAACTTTTATATACAGTGTTCCAGGAGCAAGGTCAACAAATTGGGCAATCCGGTCGGATGGAAAACGCGATTTTGTGTCAAACTCAAGTCTTTCCTTCATTTTAGTCTCTGATGAATTGAGTTGTCTCATTTACGCTCTGATCAGCGAGCTGCACATGATGAACTCCAGGTTTCCATAATATTGACCCCCAATATGCCAGTACCAAAAAGACATAGCCGCTTTGTGTCTCATTTTCCTCGGAGTCATCCTCATGGCAGTCTTTGATCCATCATCGGAGTCCGCCTTCGACTCAGATGCATCGAGCGGTAAGGCCGCGGGCGAGACCGGCGGGTCGCCGCCCCGGCAATCCGTTTTGCAGCCCCCCGGCTTACTCGGTCTTTGGACGCGAGCGACCGCCGTCTCTTGTCTGGCTGCGGTGCTGAGTTGGTTCGTCGGAGAAACCAGATTGCTGGAAGTCGTCCCCAAACGAGAACGCTTCCAAGCTGTCGGCAAGACTGTCGAGGGAATTCCACCGAGCTCGCGTGAACGGGCAAAGGTCGTCACGACCGCCCGGCTCCAGGTGGTGGTCGGCGTGCTTCTCGGAGCGTCACTAGGTTTTCTCGGGGGTTCGCTGCGGAGGTCGCCACGCGCCGCCTTCCTGGGAGCGGGTCTTGGTTTCGGCCTGGGCGCGATCGGAGGTGGGGCCATTCCCTATTGGGGGCTGCCATCCGCACGCCGCGTCGCGGAGTCGCTGGCCCTCGGTTCGTTCACCCCGCTGCTTCTCAGAGGGATTGTCTGGAGCGCCATCGGCGGCTCAGCCGGCCTGGCGCTGGGTGTGGGACTGGGTGGAACATCCCGGTCAATTCGTTCCCTGGTCGGTGGAGTGCTCGGCGGAATGCTGGCCGCAGCGACTTATGAACTACTCGGAGCGTTGTTATATCCTTTGGAGCCGACCGATCAGCTCACCCCCGGCGTTCCCTCGGCCCGTTTTCTCGCTGTCTTACTTGTTTCGACATTTGCAGCGAGTGGGATGGTACTCGTCCCTGGCGGATTCCGGCACCCCGACCGGCGTGTCGATCGCTCATTGAAAAGCCATTCATGAGGTCATCCATTAACAATATCTTCAAAAAACGAGTTGCCCGACGGCCCCGATCGAATGCAGCGAGATGACAAAAGATGGCTGATTCTGCCAAAATGGCAGAACGAAGCAAACCGACGACGATGACCGACGCAGTAAACTGTTATAAATCAACGTTTTGCGTCACTTGATTCTTCTGGTACACGAGTTGCATTCCTAGGGGGCAACTACGCGTGGGAACGTGTCAGATGACACGGGTTCCCAGGTTGCGCCGGGCAGTTTGATCCCGGCCGACGTTGGATAACGGCGAAGGAGAAACAACGTGGCGAAGATTTTGGCCTATGAAGATGAGGCCCGTCAGAAGCTGGCCAGTGGTGTTGGCAAGCTGGCGCGGGCTGTCAGAAGCACGCTAGGCCCGCGAGGCCGGAATGCGGTCATCGACAAGGGCTGGGGCGCACCGACCGTCACCAAGGACGGCGTGACCGTGGCCGAGGAGATCGAGCTGACCGATCCCTATGAGAATATGGGAGCCCAGCTCGTCAAGGAAGCCGCATCGAAGACTTCCGACGCGGCCGGCGATGGCACCACCACCGCGACGGTGCTGGCCGAAGCCATTTTCAAGGAGGGGCTCAAGGCCCTTTCCGCCGGCGCCGACCCGATGGCGCTCAAGCGCGGAATCGATAAGGCCGTGGCGGCGGTCGTCGAGAAAGTCGTTTCGCAGGCCAAGAAGGTGTCCGGGAAGAAAGAAATCACCGAAGTTGCCGCGATTGCTGCCAACAACGACCGGTCGATCGGCGAGAAGCTGGCCGATGCGTTCGAGAAGGTGGGCACCGATGGCGTGATCACCGTCGAGGAAGCAAAGGGTTTCGAGACCACCGTCGACGTGGTCGAAGGCATGCAGTTCGACCGCGGATTCCTGAGCCCCCACTTCGTCACCGATGCCGATCGCATGGAGGTGGTGCTCGAAGACACCTATGTGCTGATCCATGAAGAGAAAATCAGCGTACCGACCAAGCTGATCCCCTTGCTCGAGAAGATCGCCAAGGCCAACAAGCCGCTCCTGATCATCGCCGAGGATATCGAGGGCGAGGCCCTGGCGACCCTGGTCGTGAACAAGCTGCGCGGCATTCTCAAGGTCGCCGCGGTGAAGGCTCCGGGCTATGGCGATCGCCGCAAGGCCATGCTTGGTGACATCGCCGTGCTGACCGGGGGCAAGGCCATCTTCAAGGATCTGGGTATCGATATCGAAAATATCCAGCTCAGCGATCTGGGCCGCGCTCGTAAGGTCACGATTGACAGCGAGAATACCACGATCGTCGAAGGCGCCGGCTCGTCTGATGAGATCAAGGGCCGGGCCGAGATGATCCGCAAGGAAATCACCACGACCGACAGCGAATACGACCGCGAGAAGCTTCAGGAACGGCTTGCCAAGCTCGCCGGCGGCATCGCACAAATCAACGTCGGTGCCGCGACCGAGACCGAGATGAAGGAGCGGAAAGCCCTTGTCGAGGACGCCTTGCACGCTACTCGCGCGGCCATCGAAGAGGGAGTGGTCCCCGGCGGCGGCACAGCCCTGATCCGGGCGAGCAAGGCGATCGAAGGCCTCAAGCTCACCGGAGACGAGAAGATGGGCTCGGAAATCGTCCTCCGGGCCGTCGAACAGCCGGCTCGCTACATCGCCGAGAATGCCGGAATCGACGGTGCCGTGGTCGTCAGCCGCATCAAGAAGAGCGATGACGCTCACTACGGCTATAACGCCGAGTCCGGCGAATGGGGCAATCTCCTCGAGGCCGGCATCGTCGATCCCGTCAAAGTCACCCGCATGGCCCTGCAAAACGCCTCGTCAGTCGCCGGTCTGCTGCTGACCACCGAGGCCCTCATCGCCGAGCCTCCCAAGAAGAAGGAAGCCGCCGGCCACCACGACCCTCATGGCGGAGGTGGCATGGGAGGCATGGGCGGAATGGGTGGCATGGGAGGAATGGGTGGCATGGGCGACATGGGAATGATGTAAGCAAGGCCCAGGCGATCTTGAGAAACAACGCTCTGTAGCGATTCACTTTCTGGGAATTCATACACAAGGACATCCAATAATGGCAAAGCTGGCGATTCGTCCCCTGGAAGATCGGGTGGTGATTCAGCAGATCGAGGCGGAAGAGAAGACGGCGGGGGGCATCGTGCTTCCCGACACCGCCAAGGAGAAGCCCCAGCGCGGCAAGGTGCTGGCGGTAGGCCCCGGCAAGCTTCTTGACTCGGGCGAGCGTGCCGAGATCGGCGTGGTCGAGGGGGACGAGGTTCTTTTCGGCAAGTACTCGGGCACGGAGATCAAGGTGGACGGCGAGGAGATCAAGATCCTTCGCGAGTCCGACATCCTGGCCAAGATCGTGAAGTGACACGGCACCGCAGTCGGTCTCTATTCCCAACCTGTTCGAGGAGCAAACGTCCGTGGCAAAGCAACTGATCTTTTCCGACGCCGGTCGCCGCAAGATGCTCGGCGGCGTCGATACCCTGGCCAAGGCGGTGGGCTCGACGCTCGGCCCCACTGGCCGCAATGTGATTTTGAGCAAGTCGTTCGGCGGCCCGCTGGTCACCAAGGACGGAGTGACGGTCTCCAAGGAGATCGAGCTGAATGACCCGTTTGAGAATATGGGCGCCAAGCTCGTCAACGTGGTCGCCTCCAAGACGTCGGACGTGGCCGGCGACGGCACGACCACGGCAACCATCCTGGCTCGCGCCATTTTCCGCGAAGGCCTTCGAAATGTGACCTCGGGTGCCAATCCCACGGCCATCCGACGGGGAATCGAGAAGGCCGTCGAGGTGGCCGTGAACGAGCTTCACGAGAAGCTTTCGCGGCCCGTCTCCAAGAAAGAAGAGATCGCCCAGGTGGGCTCGATCTCGGCAAACAATGACCCCACGATCGGCGCCATGCTGGCCGACGCGGTGGAGAGAGTTGGCCGGGATGGCGTGATCACGGTGGAAGAGGGCAAGACGGCCAGTACTGTCCTCGATTTTGTCGAGGGCATGCAGTTCGACAAGGGCTACCTGAGCCCGTACTTCGTGACGTCGCCCACTACCATGGAGGTTCTCTTCGAAGAACGCGCTGATCTTGTTGCACGAGAAGAAGATCGGCAATCTTCGCGAGATGGTTCCTCTGCTTGAGAAAGTCGCCCAGTCGGGCAAGCCGCTCTTGATCATTGCCGAGGACGTCGAGGGCGAGGCCCTGGCCACCTTGGTCGTGAACAAGCTGCGCGGCGTGCTCAATATCGCCGCGGTCAAGGCCCCCGGCTTTGGCGATCGCCGCAAGGCGATGCTCGGCGACATGGCCGTCCTGACGGGCGGGACCGTGATCAGTGAAGACCTGGGCCTGAAGCTGGAAAACCTCCAGCTCAACCAGCTCGGCCAGGCCAAGCAGATCAAGGTCGACAAGGACACGACGACCATCATTCAGGGTGCCGGCAAGAAGGCCGAGATCCAGCGCCGGATCGACCAGCTCCGCCGCCAGATCGAGGAAACCGATAGCGAATACGACAAGGAAAAATTCCAGGAGCGACTCGCCAAGCTTTCCGGCGGCGTGGCCCTGATTCGCGTTGGTGCTCCGACCGAGGCCGACATGAAGCAGACCAAGGCCCGCATCGAAGACGCCTTGCATGCAACCAGGGCGGCCGCGGAAGAGGGAATCGTTCCCGGCGGCGGTGTGGCCTTGCTCCGCGTGATCCCGGCCGTCCAGAAGCTGCACACCGAGCTCACAGGCGACGAGAAGCTGGGCGTGGCCATCATTCTGCGGGCTCTGGAAGAGCCGATTCGCCACATCGCCTCCAACTCGGGCTATGACGGCGGCGTGATTGCCGAGGAAATCAAGTCGAAGTCCGGCGCCGTGGGATTTGACGCCAATACCGGCAACTTCGTGGACATGTTCGAGGCCGGCATTATTGACCCAACCAAGGTCACACGGACCGCGCTTCAGAACGCCGCGTCAATTGCCGCTCTCATGCTAACGACCGAGGCCATGATCACGAACATCAAGGACGATGAGAAGGAAGGCTCCTCCGGAATCGAGGGATCCGTCCGGTAACGACGCGATTCGATGGATCAGGTCGTTGCTTCTGTGGATACAGTTTGAACCCGGTGGTGCTGGCCTGGCCGTCCGGCCTTGCCAGCACCGTCTGTTCACCAGACTCCGGGCAAGACAATTGCTTGTTTTCGCGGATCGGCGTTCCGGCACAACTCTTGCCACCAGCACGGTATAACCGCTTGAACGCCCGATCTTCGCGTGTCCCTTCGTTTGTCATGAATTGGCGTCGTATGTTATTTTAGGGAATGCCAATGGAATTGAGGAAGGCCGAAGGAAGGTCTTCATCAGTCCCGACTCGTCCATGAGGACAACAGAGACGCCATGCCGATGGCCACGACCAAGCGCGATTTCTACGAAGTTCTCGGTGTTGCTCGAGAAGCGCAGGCCGAGGACGTAAAACGAGCCTACAGGCAGATGGCGCTCAAGCATCACCCGGACCGGAATCCGGGCGACCAGGACGCCGAGAAAAAGTTCAAGGAAGCCGCGGAGGCTTACGAAGTTCTCTCCGATCCCGAAAAACGGCAGCGCTACGACCGCTACGGCCACGCGGGGCTCGAGGGTGCGGCTGTTCATGATTTCCGCTCGACCGACGACATCATGTCGGCGTTCAGCGATATCTTCGGCGGAGGGCTTTTCGGTGATCTTTTCGGCGAACGTCGGCGCGGACCGCGACCCGGTCCGGACCTGCTGATGAAGCTGGAGATCGAGCTGGTCGAAGCGGCTCGCGGCACGTCCCGCAGCCTTGAAGTGAGCCGCCAGGAATTCTGCGGCGAGTGTCGCGGCTCCGGCTCGCGGAAGGGCACCAGTCCGACGACCTGCAATTACTGCGGTGGTCGCGGGCAGATCGTCCAGGCGCGCGGGTTTTTCCAGGTGGCGACCACGTGCCCGGCCTGCGGCGGCGACGGAGTTCGCGTCACTGATCCCTGTCCCAGTTGTCGTGGGGCCGGCCGGACTCCCTCGGCGGCCAAGCTCCAGGTCGATGTTCCACCAGGCGTGGAAAGCGGCATGTGGCTGCAACTTCGCAACCAGGGCGAGCTGGGAGACATCGGCGCACCGCGGGGCAACCTGCGTATTCAGGTCGTCGTCAAGCGGCATCCGTTCTTCGAGCGGCGGCGCAACGACCTCTACTGCCAGGTTCCGATCAGCTTCGCGCAGGCCGCGCTCGGGGCCGAGATCCGCGTCCCGACACTCGACGGGCCCGACAACGCGATGGTCCCGCGCGGCACCCAGAGCGGTGAAATGATCCGGATCAAAGGCCGCGGCATGCCCGACATCAGCGGCAGGGGCAGAGGCGATGAGCTGGTCGAAGTCGTCGTTGAAACCCCAAGGAACTTGACTGCCCGTCAGGAAGAGTTGCTGCGTGAGTTTGCCGAACTTGAGCACTTACAGGTCAGTCCCCGCCGGAAAAGCTTTTTTGAAAAACTACGCGACTATTTCACTGAGGAAACGGAGACTCCCGAAGGCGGCGAAGTCGCCTGATTCGCAAGTTGGCGACCGCTTCCCCGCTGGCGGCCACGACTGATGTCCGCCACAAGAGGTGCATCATGACCAGAATCAATCCTCAATCCGATCCGCTGAACCAGACGGCCTCCACTTCGGAACCCGCCTCGGATGAGCCCAAGGACGCGGCTACAAGTTCGAGCCCGAACGCCGGCCAAACCAACGGAGCCTCTCTTTTGGCCAGTGAGGAGATCAAGATTTTACAGAAGGAACGCGACGAGCTGAAAAATCAGGTCCTCCGCGTTCAGGCGGATTTTGCCAACTTTCAGAAGCGTGCCAAACAACAGGCCGATGAAGTTCGTACTTACGCTATCGGCAACCTGGCACAGGACGTATTAGGCGGCATCGACAATCTCGAGCGTGCTATTGACGCGCTTCGCACCTCGGCAAACCAGGGAATTACTTCCGGGCTCGACATGGTCCAGAAGCAGTTACTGGGGATTCTGGCGAAGTATGGGGTCGAGCCGATCGCCGCGCTGGAGCAACCGTTTGATCCCAATTTCCATGAAGCGATCATGCAGCAGCCGAGTGGCGACCATCCCGAAGGCACCGTGGTCGCGGAACTGGGCAAGGGATACAAGATCCATGACCGTGTGCTCCGGCCCACCAAGGTCGCCGTCTCGGTCAAACCCTGAGATCAGCCAGACCTTTTGCGGAATCTCGCAAAGACTCTTGGTCCAACTCACAGGGCGGGCAGTCACGATGAGAACTGATTTGATTGCGAGCAGGGAGTGAACGAGAGATGCCGACTTACGACTACATCTGCGACGGCTGCAAACACGAATTTGAAGCCTTTGAATCGATCAAGTCGCAGCCGCAGACTGATTGCCCCGAATGCAAGGAGCCGAAGCTGCGTCGTAAGATCGGCCCCGGCGCGGCCATCTTGTTCAAGGGCTCGGGCTTCTATCAGACCGACTACCGCAGTGAGTCTTACAAGAGTGCGGCCAAGGCCGAGAAGTCGTCGTCGGATTCTTCCAGTTCATCCAAGAGCGACACATCGAAAACCGATCCCAGCAAGCCGAGTTCCACATCCTCCTCGACGTCTTCCTCAGGTTCTTCGAACGGGGCTGTCTGATGATCCGGGGCCGCTGCCCGACCTGCTCCAAGACGTTCACCATCGCCAAGCTTGACGATCTGCCGTCATTCCCCTTCTGCTCGGATCGCTGCAAGTTGATCGACCTCGGTCGTTGGATTGACGGAGCCTACGCGATCCCGGCCGCCGCCTCTGGCAGCGACGAATCCGAGGAACAGCCGCCCGAAGCGCAGCAGCCCGAAGACGACGACTCGGATTGACCTTTCAGTTCGACAAATCGGCCGGTGGCGGACAGCGATCGTCAGATATTCACCGACTCGCCCAGACCCTGGCCGGCAGCTTCCATGATCGACTCGGAAAAGGTCGGATGCGGGTGCATGATGTGGTGAATCTCTTCTTCGGTGGCCTCCAGCTTCTTGGCCATCACCAGTTCGCTGATCATCTCGGTGGCCATGGCACCAATCAGGTGGGCACCCAGGAGCTCTCCGTACTTGGCGTCAAAGACGAGCTTGACGAAGCCGTCGGTCTCACCAGCGGCCAGGGCCCGGCCGCTGAACTGAAACGGGAACTTGCCGATGCGAACCTCGTGGCCGGCCGCCCGGGCTGCCTTCTCTGTCATCCCCACGCTGGCCACGCCGGGTTCCGTGTACGTACAGCCGGGAATCGTCGAGTAATCGACAGGACGGTCGGCAACTCCACAGATCTTCTCGATGCAGCAGATGGCCTCGAAATGGGCTACGTGGGCCAGCCATGGCGGACCGATCACGTCGCCCACCGCATAGATGCCCGGAACGCTCGTGACATAGCCGTTCTTGGGATCTACCTGGATGTGATTCTTGACGATCTCTACCTTCACGGAATCGGCGAAGAGACCCTCGACGTTGCCAACCACGCCGATTGCCACGAGCATGACCTCAGCCTCGATCGAGGTCTTGCCGGTGGGCGTCTCGATCTCGGCCTTGACCCCCTTGGCGCTCTTCTCGACCTTGGTCGTCTTCGAGCTGGTGAGGATGTTGAGGCCTTTCTCCGAGAGGATCTTTCTGAGCGCCGCGGAGATCTCGTCATCTTCGCCGGGGACGATCCGGTCGAGCATTTCGACGACGGTCACCTTGGTGCCGATGGCGTTGTAGAAGTAGCCGAATTCCATGCCGATCGGCCCCGCGCCGATGATCAGCATCGATTTCGGCTGCTTGGCCAGCGACATGGCCTCCTTGGACGAGATGACGAGCTTGCCGTCAAACTCAGCACCCGGAAGCGGCCGGGGCCGGGCTCCCGTGGCGATCACGATCGACTCGGCCGTGACCTTCTCTTCGCCAACCTGGACTTCATGAGGCGCGACTACCTTCGCCACGCCAATCTTGGACGCGACCTTGTACTTGCGAAACAGCCCCTCAATGCCTTTGTTGAGCTGTCCGGCGATGGTCCGGCTGCGGGCGATCATCTGGCCGAAATCCCAATCGCCCTGGCCGTTGTACCCGAACCTCTTGCCGTGCGTCCTCAGCAGCTCGACGAGGTGGGCGTTGGACAGAAGCGCCTTGGTCGGGATGCAGCCCCAGTTCAGACAGATTCCGCCGAGCTTGTCGCGTTCAACGCAGAGAACTCGCTTTTTGAGCTGGGCGGCACGAATGGCCGCCGCGTATCCGGCCGGCCCGCCGCCGATTACAAGGATGTCATAATCGTATGCCATGGTATCCTTCGTATTGGAAAGAAGCTCAGAGCAGCATCATCGCCGGCTCCTCGAGCAGCCGTTTGATGGTTCGCATGAAGTCCGCGGCCATCGCGCCATCGACGGCTCGATGGTCGGCCGTGAGCGTGAGCGAGAGGACCGTGCCGGGAACGAGCTTGTCGCCTTCTACCACCGGCCGGCGCTCGGCCGCGGCGACCGCGAGAATGCCGACTTCCGGCAGGTTCAGAATCGCGTCGAACTGACTGATGCCATACATCCCGAGATTGCTGATCGTGAATGTGCTGCCGGTGAGATGATCGGGGGTAAGCTGACTGGACCGCGCCGCGACGGCCAGAGCCGCGCTCTGCCTGCGAATCTCAGCCAGGCCCAGCGTGTCGGCCCGGTGCAAGACGGGGACGATCAGTCCCTCGTCGAGGGCCACGGCAATGCCGATATTGACCTCGCCATGGCGAACGATCGCGTCTTGTTCAAAGCTGGCGTTCAAACCCGGATGCCTGCGCAAGGCAATCGCCACGGCCTTGGTGACGAAATCTCCCAGCGAGAGCTTGATATTCTCGGCGGCCAGTTGCCGGTTCAATTCCTCCCGGACGGCCACCACCTTGTCGACCCGGACTTCCACGGTAACGTGAATCTCGGGAGCAGTCTGCTTGGCCTGCAGCATCCGCTGGGCGATCGTTTTGCGCATCCGGGTGTGGGGAATTCGCTGCTCAGCCAGGGGCGCCGGGGCCGTGACAGGCCGGGCGATCGGAGCGGACGGAGCCGGAGCAGGGGCCGCCGCGGGCCTCGTCGCGGGAGCCTGCGTGGCAGCGGGAGCGGGGCCGAGCCGATAACGACGGCGCGGCCGCGGTCGTTCCGGTCGCGGCGGAAGCAGGGGCCGGAACGGGGGCACCGGAAAGAAAGCCCTCGATGTCGCGGCGGATGATCCGTCCGCCCGGACCCGTGCCGCGAATCCGGTTCAGATCCACATGCGACAACTCGGCCATTTTGCGGGCCAGCGGGCTTGCCTTCAGGCGGCCTCCATGGTCCTCGGCGGGAGCGGCTGCAACCTCTTGCTGCCCATTGCCCGACGTCGTCGCCCCTCCGGACCCCGATGCGGAAAGGGCCGGTTTGACTTCGGTTGCCGCAGGCTTGGGTGCGGCAGCGCCCGTTCCTCCCCCAATACCCATCCCGGCCGCGACCTGTTTGGGATCTTCGCCCTTCTTGGCCAGAATCATGACCCGCTGGCCAAGAGCGACCTCGTCGCCGGCCGGATGGTCAATATGCACGATGACGCCGTCGTCATACGACTTCATCTGCATAGTCGCCTTGTCGGTCTCGATGTCGGCCAGGACGTCGCCTTCCTTGATCGCGTCTCCAACCTTGACCAGCCACTGGGCGATCACCCCGGATTCCATCGTGGGGCTGAGCTTCGGCATCGTCACTTCAATCGGCACGTGTCGTCTCCGTCAATCAATGGATCAAGGTGGCACCACCACCTCTCGGTCCTGCGGATGATAAGACCCGCGGCCCCACTCATATTCTATTCTAGCGGTAGAGCACGTCGTGAACGGCGGCCACGATTCGCGGAACCGACGGCAGCATTGACTCCTCGAGTGCCCGGTTATAAGGGATCGGCGCGTCCTTGGCGGCCACCCGGCGAATCGGCGCGTCAAGTTCGTCAAACACGCGCTGGGTGATGCGGTCGGAGATCCCTGCGCCGATCCCGCAGTACGGCCAGTCTTCCTCGATGATCACCGCACGGTGCGTCTTCACGACCGAATGCAGCAGCTTGTCCAGGTCGAGCGGGCGGATCGTCCTCAAGTCGATGACTTCCGCCGAGATCCCCTGTTCGGCCAGTTGCGTGGCGGCCGCGAGCGTCGTCTTGAGCGATCGCGAATACGAGATCAGGGTCACGTCCGAACCCACGCGCTTGATGTCGGCCTTGCCGATCGGCACCAGGTTCTCGCCGGCCGGAACCTCGCCGCGCTCGTGGTACAGAACCTCGTGCTCCATGAAGATGACCGGATCGTCCGAGCGGATCGCCGACTTCAGCATGCCCTTGGCGTCCGCGGGCGTCGCCGGCATCATCACGATCAGGCCGGGGACCTGCGCGTACCAGGCTTCGAGCCGGTGCGAGTGCGTTGCCGCCAGGCAGCCGGCCATTCCCGAGCTGCCTCGAAACACAATCGGCACGGCGAACTGGCCGCCGCTCATGTACCGCATGTTGGCGGCGTTGTTGACGATCTGGTCGATGGCGACAATGCTGAAGCTGAAGGTCATGAACTCGACGATCGGCCGCAGCCCCACCATGGCCGCGCCGATGCCGATACCGGAAAAGCCTTCTTCCGAGATTGGCGTGTCGATGATCCGGCGCGGGCCGAACTTCTTCAGCATGCCCTGGCTGACCTTGTAGGCACCGTCATACTGGGCGACTTCCTCGCCCATCAGGAAGACCCGTTCGTCGCGCTCCATCTCCTCGGTCATCGCCTGGTTCAGGGCTTCACGATACGAAAGCAGCGGCATCGTCACTCCTGCGGAATAAAGGGGGCCACGGTGATGTCTTCGTAAAGCTGTTCCAGCGCCGGCGGATCACTCTGCTCGGCAAACTCGATGGCCTCTTCCACCTCGATCTTCACCTCTTCGCGCATCTTGTCGATGGTCTCGTCGTCGATCCACCCGCGCTGTTTGAGGACGTGCTCGTAAACGACGATCGGATCATTCTTTATCGCACTGTCGAGCTCGTCGCGCAGCCGGTACTTGCCCGGATCGCTGATCGAGTGGCCCTTGTAGCGGTAGGTCTGGGCCTCGATGAACGTGGGCCCTTCACCACTCCGCGCCCGGTTGGCCGCCTCGCGCGTCGTCTTGGCCATCAGCTCGATGTCGTTGCCGTTGATCGTGATGCCCGGAATGCCATAAGCGGTTGCGCCACGCAGCCGCAGGTCGATCACCGCCGTCGATCGTTCCAGCGAGGTCCCCATCGCGTAGAGATTGTTCTCGACGATGTAAACCACCGGCAGCTTCCACAGGGCGGCCATGTTGAGTGCTTCGTGGACCGAACCCTGATTGATGGCACCGTCTCCGAAATAGCAGAGGCACACGCGGTCCTCGCCGCGATACCTGAGGGCAAATGCCACGCCCGTCGCCAGGGGGATGTGGCTGCCGACAATCGCGTGGCCGCCCAGGAAGCCCTTCTCCACGTCGAAGAAGTGCATCGAGCCCCCCTTGCCGCGGGAGCAGCCCGTGACCTTGCCCAGCAGCTCGGACATTCCCGACCGGGCACTCATGCCCCGGGCCAATGCGTGACCGTGGTCGCGATAGGCCGTGATCACATAGTCGTCTTCTCTCAGAACGCCGATCGACCCCACCGCGACGGGTTCCTGCCCGCTGTACTGGTGGAAGAAGCCGCCGATCTTGTTCCCCTTCTGATAAAGCATCTCGGCCCGTTCCTCGAACCGCCGGATCAGCATCATCTGGCGAAGCCAGACCAGGGCCTGCGTCCGGTTCACGATCGGCTTTGCTTCAGTCTGCGTTTGGGCCATATCTCCTCAACTCCTGAGTCGACGCGGAGGTCATGCGGCTGTTCCAGTCGCTGACCCCGGATCTTCAAACAATCAAATGCAGCGAGCCCGTCAAGGGAGGACAGGGGTCGATTCCCGGACGTGGCAGGTTGGCCGTGAAGGAGGGCGGGCTCACACTTGCCGCGGCCTGGAGTGGAGCGAACCGCCATCCTGGCCCGTCCAATCCCCAGGCACGCTGTGGACCGATTCCTTGAACACGTTGTATTTTACACGATAGGCCAGGGCACCATCCAGGAGGGTTTGATCGGATTCCCGCCCGTGGTCCTTGAGCATCAAACACCATTTCCCGGCACCGGCCGCCCTGACCCCAAGCTCACGGCCTGCCGCCACTTCCAACATCCCCGCGAGACCGAGATGCTACGATTTGCTACGTTTTCCGGGCCTTGAGCTCGATTTCGCTTCCCTGGTTATCATTGCAAGTGGTTTCTGATAAAGGATTTACCTCGATATTGCAACTGGCTACTCCGGCTAGCCATTTCTGTCATAAGTCAATACCAATCAGAGACTTCCGTCGATCGAGCCACTTAGCCATTCTCCTCCATCATCAGCTCGCCCGAGCCGTGCCCCGGCTTTGCTGACTGACTTGCTCTCACTTCAACGCATCAATCTCTTCGAGCGCGTCCAGCGGCTTCGACACCAACCGTCCTACGCATCCCATGCCACGCTACCTCTCCGCGCTTCTCGCCCGAGACGCAGGCATGGTCTCGATACCTACCATGTTCCCATCACTGCAGATCTCTTCGCCGATGTCGCCATGATCCCTGGTTCGACGGGAACGGTGGGCTCCTCGAGCCAGTCCTCGATCGTGCGTTCGTCCGGTAAGAAGGACCAGTTGAACTTCACGATCCACCGTGGAACCGACTCCACCTCGACGACCGGCATCTTGCCCAGGCCATCGCCACTTCGAAGAAAGACACCGTGACGCGAACCGCGAACGTGACCGCGAAGACCGAAGGCTCGAGCATGATCGTTGCTCGAGAGAATGGTCTTTTCAATCGCTCGAACAGGCCCGCGGACGTTTCTCAGTTGCCAGCTCAGGGTGGCCCTGAACTGCTCCATTCGTCGAACTCCGAAGGAGCGACGCGGCTGCGAAAACGCTGCGGAAGCTCGCTCGCTGCGGTTATCAGAAAACCATTAAGAGTCTCAGCGACGTCTGTTCGCTTCGTCCGCACAATCCTTCGTGAGACATGATAGACTCTACCACGACTGATCACGTCGGCGGAGTTCGGCCCGGCTCGAAGGTACGCGCATCCTACGAGAATCGCGTTATGAGAGTCGCCCGTAGGCGCCGGACTACTTCCCGAGAAAGGGCATCGTGATGGAGGAGCAGCTCCTCGAACCGTGGCGGATCCACAACCGGATCAACCTGTATTTGCTGGATGCGATCGCCGTCGAAGCACTTGATGCTTCATTGGCCAGGAAGGGCCTCACGGTTTTCAAGCTGTTCGCCCATATCCACAAGGTCCGGCTGTTGTGGCTGAAATCGGCGTCTCCCGAGTTGCTCGAAGGCATTCCCATAATTGAAGGTGAGCACGGCTCGAGGGAGGAATTGGAAGTCGCCTTGAAGAAGTCTGGCGACGCCATCGAATCGCTGCTGCGAGCCAGCCTTGCAGAGGGCGGCAAGATCAAGGGGTTCAAGCCGCACCCGGTCGCATACCTCGGCTATCTCATCTCCCACGAATCGCATCACCGCGGACACATCGGCTGGGCCCTCAAGTACTCCGGTCACCCGCTCGACAAGAAAACCGCGTTGGGCCTCTGGCGGTGGGGAGTGCGGTGATCGGATTGGATCATCCCTGGCTGAGCTTGCGATCCACCGATCCGTCTTGGGATGCTGAGAGAACCGCACAGGAGCTCCGCTTTATGTCTCCGTTGGTAATCGGCCGGCGGCCCACCACATCGAGAGAGAGCGCCCCGAAGAGGTTGTCCCGACCAGGTAAGGAGTGAATCGATGGCATTCAAGACGAGCTGGATCGCCGTTCTCGCGGCCTGTCTGTGGTTTCCTGCCGCCTTCGGACAGACGCTTCAACCACGGTTCCGGGTGATCGCTTTCTATACCGGCACGGCGGATCCCGCGCACATCAGCTTTGTGAACGAAGCGAGGCCGTGGTTTGCCCGGATGGCCGCCGAGCACCGCTTCTCGTTTGAGTCCACGACGAACTGGGACAACCTCAATCTGGAGTATCTCGCCCCGTACCGGGTGGTCGTGTTCCTGGACACGCGTCCGGACGCGCCGCGACAGCGCGAGGCATTCCGGAAGTACATGGAAAACGGCGGCGGCTGGATGGGCTTTCACTTCGCCGCGTTCGCACTCACGCCCTCGAAGTATCCCCAAAACTGGGACTGGTATCACAACAAGTTCCTGGGCGCCGGCATGTACGTCGGTAATACCTGGAGACCCACATCGGCGATCCTCCGGGTGGAGGACACCCAGCACCCCGCGACCGTCGGATTGCCAGTCACCTTCAAGAGCGCCCCCAACGAATGGTACAGGTGGACCAATGACCTGAGAATGAACCGAGACATCAAGATCCTGGCGGCCATCGATCCGGCGAGCTTCCCCCTGGGCACCGGACCGAAGCCGCATGAAATCTGGCACGACGGATACTATCCCGTGGTCTGGACAAATCAGAAATACCGCATGATCTACTTCAACATGGGTCATAACGACATGGATTATGCAACCACACCCGGCAAGGCGCTTTCCTCCACGTTCGCCAGCGAAGTGCAAGACCGGCTGATTCTCAATGCCCTCGAATGGCTGGGTTCAGGCGAGAAGCCACAACGCCCCGCCAGTAGGTAAATCGACATTTCCTGCAAGCGCAGCCGCTGACCTTGTTTATTGGAATCAGACCCATTTACAATTTCCCAAGGCTCAAGATGGATTGCAGGGTGGTGTCCCTCCGGCACCGCTGAGCTGGTATAATCGCCCTCCGTTAGGGAGCATAACGCGGACCTGTTCCGCACCGCCGCCAAGGATTCGGGGGCATGGGCTGATGGTGAACATTCAGGATCTCCTCGACGACGCCAGGTGTTACGAGACGGTCCGATCGCTACGGTGGCCCGACGGGATCGTTTGCCCCCATTGCTCCTCGGCCTCGGTGATCAAGAACGGGCGGGACGACACCCAACCGGACCGACAGCGTTACGAGTGCCGTGGCTGTGGCAAGCGGTTCGACGACCTCACCGGGACGATCTTCGCCGGCCACCACCAGCCGCTGAAGACCTGGGTCGCGTGCCTCTACCTGATGGGCTTGAACCTCTCCGGGCTGCAAATTGCCAAGGAGCTTGATATCAACAAGGATGACGCCCGGGCGATGATCCAGCAGTTGCGCCAGGGGGTTGTCGACCGTCGGCCTCCGGTCACCCTTTCCGGCGAGGTCGAATGCGACGAAGTCTATGTCGTAGCGGGACATAAGGGGCATCCAGAGGCGGTCAAAAAAAAGGGCGGATCGGTCGCCGACGACGTCTGAAAGGGGATCGCGGCCGTGGGACGCTCGAGAAGGAGAAGCCTCCAATCTTCGGGATGCTCCAGCGCGGCGGCGAGGTGGTGATCCGGATGTTGGAGAACGTCAAGCAGGTGACCATCAGCCCCCTGATTGATCAGTTCATCGTGAAGGAAACGTTGATCTACACTGACGAATATGACATCTACAGCCGTCTCGATGAGTGGGGCTACGGGCACGAGACGGTTTGCCACGCGGAGGGGGAATACGCACGTGACGACGACGGCGACGGGTTCTGCGAAGTTCACGTCAACACCCTGGAGGGGTTCTGGTCGCTGTTGCGGTCGTGGCTCCGCCCCCACCGTGGAATCCCCCAGGAGACCCTTCCGCTGTACCTTGGTTTCTTCGAGTTCGTCCACAACGCCCGAGCGCGCGGCAAGAGACTGTTGGGCTCCTTGCTTGACCTCCTCCTGACACCACCCTGCAATCCATCTTGAGCCTTTCCCAATTAGCTTCCGTGGGCCATCCTGCGGGCGGTTACTCCGCTAAGCAACTCTTAACTTGGTCTGCCCCACGAAGCCTGCGGGGTTCCTGGATCCGGGACAACACCACAAGCTAATCCGGGCATCACGAAAGATGATAAAGAGCAAGGTGGCACAGCAAGAGTCACGTATGGTGTCCCTGGAACTCTGTCCCTGGAACTCTAGTCACGTATGGTGTCCCTGGAACTATGCGTCGCCGACATCCTTGGAGTCGGCTGACGAAGTTCAACATCCAGAGTCCCTGCCAGAAAATAATGATGAATCTCTGGCACTGAAACTCGGCCGTTCTGCATTTACAATTTGCCTGGATCCTCTATGACCGATTTGATCCAAGGTGAGCCAGAAGTCATTTTTTTTGAAGTCCTTACTGACTGCGTTCGCGACTTTAGCCGATTTGCGAGCATCCGCAACTGAGGACCAGCCCTCCCAGGGTGGTATGGAGAGGCCGTGCGCCGTGATCCACGCCAGGCTCCAATCATTTGTTAATCGGTATATTAAATGATGAGCACTCACGAGCAGAGCAGCACAAATCAATCAGTAGCGATTCTCGCCGTACACGGAGTGGGCAACCATCGGCCTAATGATATAAAGCGCCTCTTGGATAGATTGCTGCCTACTCAGTTTCGTTCAAATGCCGACGAGATCGATTGGAACTTCGGGATTCCTCATCCATTGCGGGTAGACGAATTGGATCCCTTCAGTGTGTCGGCGATCAATCGTGCCCTGATCAATGCTGCATTCATCGACTTCGGTGGCGCCGCGGCGCCGCGAGGCCGCGCGTGTTCGAAGATGTCGTCCCTAGTCAGCCATATAGACAGACTACTACTTGCACTTTATTTTTCGGTGGCGACACCGATCCCGCTAGTTCTCTTCGTCGCCGCGGCCCTCTATTGGTTAAGGATGCTTGGGTTTAGTTCCGCTCGGTTCAGGAGCTCGTTCAAAGGCGACGTGGCCCTTTATCTCGGCGTAGTTGCGCTGTGTTCGCTGGCTGTGTTCCTCAGTGGACTTGGCTGGCACGTTGTTCGCCCGACTAAGACGACAAAACGCTCGATCTTAGCGTCATTGCTAATTTCAGCTCGCCGGAGCGCTCTGATCTTGGTGGTTCATTTCTTCTCGGCAATGTCGTTGGCGTTCCCATTCGGCTGGATAAGAAGATTATTGCTCCGCAACGCGTTCGTAGTGGCGTTCATTCCAGTGATAATGATCGTAGTGCTCGGCGTGTTCGACCTGCTGTGGTTAGTACTCGGGCTGGGCCACATCAAGATTCGCGAGTCACCGGAAGAAATCCTCTCACTGGGTTTGTGGCTTTACTATGCAGCGGCCGTGTGCACGATTATTGCTTTTGGATTGTGGTTCTCGTTGTATCCAATGGGACACATCACTAAGGTGACGCTTGATATTTTCCGGTATGTAGGAGACCCTTTATTTCGCGCCCGCGCTCACGAGATTGTGAAATCAAAAATTATTTCGTCAAACATCGCGAATAAGCATTTGGTGATCGCAGCGCACAGCCTGGGATCGATTATCGTCATCGATCTGATGACGCACGAACCGAGCCTCTTCAGCCCCGTTCGTTCGTTGACATTCGTCTCGCTGGGCTCGCCGCTCGCCAGGCTCTTTTGCAGTTTCTTCCCCAATCAGTATCCTTCACCGAAAACCGTCGTAACCGTCTTGGAGCGACAAATCCCACGCCTTCGTTGGCTGAATATCTATCGGCCTCTTGATTATGTTGGTGCCCGCCTGGGCTTCGAGGAACAAAACTGCAAATCAGACCCGGTGTCAGCTGAGGACATCTCCACTAATCAGTATCTACGATTTCACGTCGGCTATTTTGCTGATCCCGCAGTCTACAAGATCGTATTCGATCGGATCCGCAAGAACAAATGCAGTGCAATGACTCAAGGTGTAGACGGCGTGGAGCATTCAATTATTCCGTCGGACGCCCCAACGATGTTCCACATCGATGGCGCTCAATCTTTCACACCGCGACTGATGAAAACCGTGGCGATTTCGTCGGCGGTCGCGACTTTCTTCACGCTGGGCGGTTATCTTGCATTTTTGCAACCACTCAGAGCCCATCACTTTGCGTTGAAGACCATTGCCGACATTACGCGGCACGGTGATTCCGCCTTGGGCACGGCGTACGTCAAGGAGACTTGGCATAAGAATCCGGGCGGCGCTGGCGATGCTTATATCTACGACTCGCGAATTGTTTTCGAGGCGCAGCCCGGCTCGAGACAGGTTGACAGCATGCGAGCCGTACACTTGGACGAGAAGGCATTATTTTGCGCTGACCCTAGACCGGAGTACGAGCAGCCCGAGTTCATTGGAGTCCGTTTGGCGAAAGTTCGCGCTGTACGGATAACTTACGACACGCGCAATCCAGAGAGATTCTATCTACCGGATTTTTCCGAGCAATTCTCACCATTCGAAAGCACCTGGGACGTTGTTGTGCTCCTGTGGTTTATGGCTGTCCCTGTTCTTCCGGCGCTCTACGCTATGTCGCTCGTACAGGTCGGCCAGCTTTCCTATTCTGCGAAGGAAATGGTACGTGAATTTATCGTCGGGGCGTCATGACAGACTTCGCCTCGGTCAGCCAGCCGTCTTTGCTTACAACTGCCTTGTTCCGGGCCGGGTGGTCGGAGTTGGAGTTCCAGGGACAGACAGAGTTCCAGGGACACCATACGTAACTCCGAAATTAAGCGTGGTATCCCTGGAACTCTGTGCCATGTCCGTCGATTGCCCGGTCGCGAGGTCTTGCCCTTTCCGATCGTGACAGAGGAGTTGAGTACCGGTCCGACACAGGGCTAGAAGAGTTGCCGGGCAACGCCAGCTCCCACACAATCTGTAGGACGGAGTTCCGTGTCCCGATCATCCTGTGTGCCCTGTGTCGGGCCGATCAGAAACAGGGACGCAGTTAGTTTCACCAGTCGGATCAGAAACAGGGACGCAGTTAGTTTCACCAGTCGGGGGATCAGAAACGGGGACGGATCAGAAACGGGGACGCAGTTAGTTTCACCAGTCGGATCAGAAACGGGGACGCAGAAACGGGGACGCAGTTAGTTTCACCAGTCGGGGATCAGAAACGGGGACGCAGAAACGGGGACGCAGTTAGTTTCACCAGTCGGTTCAATCCAGTGGACGTATGCAAAAGAGAAACTAGCTGCGTCCCTGTTCGCCCGTCCCTGTTCGCCTCGTGGCTTTCATTATCACTCAGTGGATGCAATCATGCCGCGACGAACAGGAATGCCACCGGAACTTCGACGTTTGCTCGAGTCGCTCACGGAAGAGGACAAGCTACGCAAGTTTCGGTGCGCGTGGGAACGCGAACCCAAGAACGAGAGAGAGTTGGAAGACTTTATCCAAGGATTGGCTCGTAATCTCTATAACGATGGCTGGGACGAGTGGCCGGAGAACGATGAAGAGGTGGATTAGTCGGCCCGTGCGGCAAACATGGTCAACCGCCCGACGTGGAAGCGATGAGTTCTACATGGGGCTGTATGCATTATGAACTTAGCAGACTATCTCAGCCGCAAGAGCAAGGTGACGGACCCCGAGCGCACAGATTGGCTTTCATTCTGTGCTTTGGAAGTAAGAACCAGTGCTCTCTGGGCGGGTGACCCGTACGTCGCTAACGCCGAGGACGGGTGCGTCGTGCAGGTGCCAGCTGGGAACTATTTGGTTGAGGCGATAGGGAGGTCGATAGATCGTCATCGTGATCGTGCGGTTGCCCGCCTCCGAGTCCGGTTGGAGAGTGTGCACAAGCCTGAGGTCGGAGAAGAGGTGGGCAAGACAGGCACCGACCATTCCATGATTGGCGTCTGCGACATCGGGGCGTTCAACTCCGCATGTAGGGAGGGCAACGCTGAGGCAGTACAGGAGGAGATTGAGTCCCAGGCGGACGGGGAGGATTTCGGGATAATCGAACTCACCCAGTTCCCCGGTGCTGTCATGCCGTTCATTCCCACCGGAAGCGATGGTAGCGGCCCGGTACGGGCGCTCCTGGCCGCCGGTCGATGCATTGGCATGGAGCTAAGCTTCGACGAAGGACAAGATGACGACGATTAATAAGATCCTTTCGCTTGACCAGGTTCCAATCCGGATCGATGATGATCGATTAAGCTGGGACTGTCTCTCAATATGCGAAGTTGTTTCCGGACGGCCGGGTCAGGCCGAGTTACAATTTACCTCACAGAATGGTGACTACTGCATAGCCCTGTTTTAGTTTAACAAACTTCTAACTCGGTCTGACCCCAAGGACGCGAGTGCCATTCAACTGTAGCTCAGGGTTTACGGAATATCCCGCGTCCAATCGCCCTCGCCGTGAGCGCGATCGTCGCGATGAAGCCAACAGTCAGTCCCAAGAGAAGCGTCAATCCGAGCCCCAAGATGGCCCCAAAGGCAGGTGACGTCGACGGGAAGACGTACGGACCGACTTGAAGAAACATGTCGTGGATACCGGGTGCTTGATTCCGCAAGATCCAGGCGAGACCACTCAGTGAGAATCCCGCAACCGCCACCGCGACCATCCACCGCCGCGTCGTCATCCGGGGCTGTCGCATGTCGTTCTCCTGGCAATCCCGATTAGTCGATCACCCGTTGTGCTTTTCTGCCGGGGCAATGCCCGAGAGGAAAGTTTCAACTCGAGTTCAAACGATGCGCGCAGGCTTGACAAGGGTCGCTTTGATCAACATTCTGATCGCAAAAAACAAAAGTCCGACCTCCCCGACTCGTAAGGCTGGACGAACCCGAGAATACCACTCGAGAGGAATCTCATCAGCCATACCAACGTTGTCGAGGGAAAAGGACAGAGGCACCGAGTTGTGCCTCCAGAGGCCGGAAGAGTGGCCCGGAAACTCTTGACGAGCACGATTGGATGGCACCTGAACACCGCGGGGTTGAAAACCTTAAGAATTCTGCGATCATACGTTTGCTGGTGGCCGCCCCAGTCTTGCCAAGAGCTGGGAGGGAGTAACCGCGGGGATCGGAGAGGCGTCAAAGCCGCTGGGATCGCGTGTGATGATCGCCTCAAGGCCGGTAGCGATAGCGCATTCGACTTGAAGGTTGTCCTCGAAATCGTCGCCGGACCGTCGCTCGGCAGCGTCGAGCAACTCGCGAGTCGCGCCGACAATCTGAAGCGTATCAAGGCAGGCCCGCACGATACGCCGCGCTTGCTCAGGCCCAACGAGCTTTCGGCTGATATAGAATATGTCGGTGATGGATGATGCTCCGACGTGGGCCAGGATCAGGCCATCGGCCCCGGCCTGAGCGATTGCCTCGGCCTCGATCCGCCAGGGCTCACGGACAAGCAGAAGGTCAAGGACCACGTTGGTGTCGAGCAGGACCTTCATCGCAGGTGCTTTCTTGTCAGTTCCTCTTCGAGGATGGCCCGGCATTCTTCATCGCCAGGCTGCCGGCCCTGCGTCTTGAGAAGGCCGAGAATGTCCTTGAGTGACCGCTCTGGGGCCTCAGGCGCGGTGCCCTCCAGCGTCTCAAGGATCCTCCGTGCCAGCCGGATCCGGTCGGAAGAGGACCAGGCCCTGAGCTGGTCGAGAAGCCTATCGATGTCGTTGGAATCCGCGACGCTCATGTCGGTTCTCCACAGCCCGAGAAGAGACCTTGGCCGAACTGCACCCGTGCGGATGATTCCTCATTGAGATGACTCTCTCCGCCTAACGTCACTGTCCCGCGCTCGGCTATCCGCACCACTTATCATTGAGCCGGCTCACTTACCATAGGCAGGAACGGGGCGACCGAGTTCCGCCGATAGAGGCCGGAAGGGTGGCCCCTGAACATCGCGAAGCGCCGGTGCCTTGCTCAGTAACGATCTTTTTCGGTACGCGAACCCGTGGCTGGATCCTTGAGCGACTGCCCCGCTTCATGATGGTCAAACGTATCAGACAGGGGTCCGTGTGTCCAGTCCCAGGAAGGATTTATGAGTGGCCCGATTTGTCCGCAATCAGAGACAACACGCAGAGTTCCGGGGACACAGAGTTCCGGGCCGGGTGGCCCCAGGGGATTGCTCCCCCGGGGCTCCCACAAATCCGGATCCAGGCTCTCGGGGTCAGACCGCCGGCTCTCGGGGTCCATGGGCTCTCGGGGGCAGACCGAGTTACAATTTACCTCACAGAATGGTGACTACTGCAGAGCCCTTTTTAGTTAAACAAACTTCTAACTCGGTTTGACCCCAAGGAGTCACGGTCTGACCCCAAGGACGCGGACCCCAAGGACACGTACACAGCCAGTTCCCGGCCGATCGGAGACCTATACTCCCGGGCCGGCTCCGCGGTGATGAGAGAGGAAAGGGCGACCGGTGGAATCAACACCGGTCGCTCGTCCTCGATCACTTGGCGAAGTAATCGAGTAACGACAGAATGACCGATACGACTTGGGGACGGTTACGAGGCGGCTGATGCAGCAGAAGACGATGCCCTCCGTCAAGCCGCCGATGAACTCCTGGCGTGACTGATCACTCGGGCGCCTCCGGAAAGTCATCTGACGACTTGTCTCACATGGTTGCACGCGGTGCCGACCTCGATTCCCCTGACCGGCCCGTTACTCTCTATCTCGATGACCTGGCCCTTGGGCCTTGAATTTACGATTCAGGTCGCGGATGACCTCCTCGGTGAGATCGTTCCGAGGATCCGCATACAAGACTGGGCGATTCAGGACCGTTGTCACCTCATTGGGATTGGGTTCCGCGTCAGAATGGAGCCCAGGCGAGACCTTGACGACGTAGTCCAACCCCTTGGCCCTGGCCACGGCGGCGGTTGCATCCTGGATCTCTTCATAGAGCACGGCCATCGTCCGGGCCTCGCGAGCCGCAAAGTCGCGTTCGGCCTGCTCGCGTCCCGCCTCGAACTTCGCCTTCAGCTCGGTCACGCGATTCTCGTGTTTCTTGAAGTCAACAGTTCCCGGTCTCAGCTTCGTCAGGATTTCCGCTTCTTGCTGGGCCTCTTGCTGCATCTTCGTGAGATCGCCCTTGCGTGCCAGAGAGGCGGCCCTGAACTCTTCGCTGGAAGCCTTGACCTTCTCGTAGCGCTTGAAGACCGCGTCGATATCGATCGAGCCGAGGGCTGAGGCTGAGGCGTGCGGGTTGGCCTTGTCGGACGCTCGATCCTCAACGCGATCACCTGAAGCCGGCAACAGACCTGCCGAACCCTCGCGACCTGCTTGTCGCGGCTCCTGGTCCGCGCAGCGCGGCGCCGCTCGCTCCTCAATTCAAGGATGCCGGCCAGATAGGACGCACGGGCGGCCTCGTAGGCGCTCTGGGCGTCTTTCACCGCTCCCGGGTCTTGCCGTTCTGCTCGGAGCTTGTCGCGAAGTGTGACCTCAACCTGGCCACGGAGCTGCTGTACCTCGACGGCGAGGACGTCGAGGTCAAGCCGGCGCAGTTCACGGGCCACTGCGGCGTCATCGTTTGCCGAGTCGTTCAGAGCATCGGTCCGGGACGAATGACTTTCGGTTACAGCGGTTTTCAAGGACCTGGGGGCCTCTGTCTCAGGTGCCTTCCCCACCTGCTGAGCGACCACGACTGCCGCGGTCGCAATGAGACCGCAGGCCAGTACCCCCAATTTCAACTTGGTCATGAACATCGCGTTCATCGCTCCTTTCACCAATAAAGTCACCGACGCCGAGGTTAATCCATTTGTTACCCATCTGCCGGAGGCACACCGGACCGCAGTCTCGGCGGTGGCACGAATCAACGCCGCCGGGACTGAGGCCTGGGCCGTCTCGGCAGAGTGAAGCCCCTCCCACAATCCGACGGATATCGCCAACCCCCGCCGAATAAGACGGCCCCGAAGCTGTTCCCGACCCCGCGCCAGCCGACTTCGAACCGTTCCGACCGGCCAGCGGAGTTGCTGCGCCGCTTGATCGTGGGTGAGGCCCTCCAGGTGGCAGAGCACTATCGCAACCCGATACTTCTCCGGGAGCCGTTCGAGCTCCTCGTGGAGCACCAGGACCAGATCATCGCGATGTCCGTCGTTTGCGGAGGTCATCGCACCCTCGGCAGCTCTGAGCTCATGCCGGCGGCGCCGGGCCTTGGCCACCCTGGCGCAATCCGCGATCCGATAGGCCGTCCCGTGCAGCCAACTGGCCAGCGAGTCGCGGTTGCGAATCGCGCCGGGCTTGCGGACCAGGACCAGGAAGGTCGCCTGGAAGGCATCATGGGCATCGTGCGGCTCGTGCAGAACCAATTGACAGACGCGAAGCACCATGGGGCCGTGTCGCTCGACAATGGCTGCGAACGCCAGCTCGGCGGCCTCCCGGGTGCCGCTCGTGAACCGCTCCATCAACTCGGCATCTCTAAGCCCTCCGAATGTCCCGACTTTGAACAGTGCATGGAGGTGCTGGAAGTGAGTGCAATCTCGAGTCTTTGCCATCTCCCTGATCCTCGATCCACTTCCGATGTCCTCAAGTAGTGTAACGAGGGGAGAAATCCAATCCGCCTTTTTTTCGAAGTCCGGTTTTTAGTTCGGATGTCGCTAGAGTTCCAGAGACACCATACCTAACCTCGAACATCAAGTTTGGAGTCTCTGGAAGTCTTGGCCAAAGTCCGTCGCACACGAGACGTGCCAGATAAGGCCCCAACAACCTGAATCGCTACACTAGGTATGGGGTGAGGCAACGGCACAGTTATCGCAAGCATCGGCACATGATCATTTGAAGTGATTCATCATGGGTGCTATTCCTATCCCGCTCTCAGTCCTAATCGAGTCGAGCCACACCATTCCCCGGCTTCGGGAACCGGACGAACACCTCCGGGTCGTGTCCCGGGATGATCAATCGAGGGTTGGTCGCGAGCTGCTTCATCCGGTCCTGCGCAGCCAGGTTTGACTTGGCGTCGAGCGTCGCCGTGATCGGCACGTGCTTGTCGAGGTTCTCGTACAGATAGACGTTGTCCGACGCCACCACCATGCGGCCCGACTTCGTATTCACGCCCACGTACTGCGACGCGAACGTGTGCTTCCCTCCGGTGTAAACCGTCACTCCCGGTAGGATCTCCTTGGCGTCGCCGTCGACCAGACGAACACGGCCCTCGGTGTTCAGCTTCACCAGGGCCGCGACATCATCCTGCGCGGTCGGCGCACCTTTGCCGGACGGCGGCTTGACCTCGCGCGTGTAATGATTGAACTCATCTTTCTGGATCCAGACCGTGGCCTTCGGAAACAAATCGACACCATCGACGTGATCCGAGTGCATGTGAGTGACGATGACGTCGGTGACCTCTTCCGGCCTGATCCCGAGTCGCCCGACCGCCTTGTCCGGTCGAATGTAGTCGGCGATCCCTTTGTACTCCTCGAAGAACTGCGGCCGGTAGAACCCGGCATCGACCAGGACCGTCCGCCCGTCTGGGCCTTTCAGTACCCAGAAAGTCATGGCGAGGTCGACTTTCCGCTGCGGTTCGGCCCCCTGCACGAGGAAAGAGACCGGACAGCCGGGACACGTGCCGTACCGGACAGCATACACCTCGTAGGGCGGCGGCTCGTCGGCCCGTGCGTCGAGCCCATGAAGGCCGCTGACCCCAGTCATGACGATGAGGGCGAGGAACCGTCGATGTGGCATGAAAGGCTCGCAAAACAGAACGGGGATACCCATCATCTTGATGTCGGCATTCCACACACCTTCTTCCTTCGCCAGCACTTTGTAGGCCGACTGGTCTTCGGACTTTGAATCCTGCACTTTGACTGAGAGCGCAAGACACGAAACTACAACCGCCACGACAACGCACACCAGTCGTCTCATGATTCAAATCCCCGACTATTAACTGACACTCAGATCACGAAATGCCGCGGGATCACGTCCAGCGGGGTCGCCGCCAGTCATTTGCGGTCTTCGGGCGGGCACCGGTTGCCCTGCATTCATCACATGGTCGAATGGCCGGACCGGGATTCGACAAATCGTCCAAAAAATTTTCCGGCCGCTGCTGCGTTGAAGGAGTGCGGACGGGTCCGTACGCCATCTCGGGCGTCGGTGAGGATTCTAGGAAACCCAACAGCGTAAATACCCGCTAGCCCTTGGCCGACGTGGCCTGACAGAAGGTAGACCAAGAGTTCCGGAAACACCATACACGACTCCTCGACTCCTCCGAGATTCCCGGGCGCAGACGGGGCCAGACACGTTGCCGAGTCGCCTATTGGCCCGGCCGGTCGATCTCGGTGGCCTGCGGCGTCTGATGGCGCTGCTGCACTTCGCGGACCTGGTCGGGAAATTCCTCGATCGTCCAGAGGTATGCGGAAGCCGTGTGGTCCGGGTTGTGCCGGCGTTGCTCCCAGTGCTGCAAGGTCTTGAGGGGGATTCCGTAGGCGCGGCAAAATACGGCCTGGCTCATGCCAAGTCCTTTCCGGATCGCCTTTGCATCGGCAAACTCAACGCCCGTCGCGCGGCCTTTGCTAGGCTCGCCGTTGATCTGCGCAACCACTTCCTCCATGCCTGCGATAAGCTGCTTGTCGAAATCCGTGAGTGTGTCGGTCTTCTTGCTCATCGTCCTTTCTCTTTCTCCTTCTGCTTCGCCTTGATGCCGGCCTTTGCCGCCTCGGCCAGCTTGGCGAGGATCGCCATGGCAGCGGGCGATGGGTCTTCCTGAGCGGCCTTGGAATAAGCCATGAACAGGTAGATGGGTGCCGTCTCGTTATAGTTCTAGTAGATCACTCGCGCCCCGCCTCGCTTCACCATGCCGGCCCGGCTCCCGCCCTAGCTTCCTCAAGCCGACCGGGCCGGGCAGTTCATCGCCAGCCAGAGGTTCCGCACGACGTCCTTGTCCGCCCAGAGCAAGGTGCGGGCGGTGGGCGAAATGAAGATCCACTCGGGATCAGGAACGGGTACCCGTTCGCCGCTGGCCAGCATCAGCGAGAACGGTCGGAGTGGCTGCGCATGGATCACCTCACGAGAGCAACCACCGATGACCATTCCGACGAGGTCCAGCGTTGGCGACTCTCGCGGTGTCGATCGATTTCTGAGTCAAAAGCCGACGTATATTCTGCAAAGGCAAAGGTCAAACGACTTCATGAATCGTAGCGACGAGTGCAACTTTGCGGCCCGAGGCCCATCGCGATGGCACGCTAATCTCTGTGCGTTTGTTCCTCTAGCCAATCGAATAAAACGATTCGGTAATCTGGGACAAGATGAGAAACGTGGTAAGATGGGTTTCCGGATCAACCCTGCGCTGTCTGAGTGTGGCACAAGCTAGATGGAAGAGCTGCGATATGGACTCCCAATCGATGATGCGGTTGCGCGAGGACGGCGCACCTTGTTCAGTCATGGAGTTCACCGACGGAACACTTACTTCGCGAAAGGCGCCGCGGAAGGAGGTTGCCTCCTCTGAAGATCCTGCGGAAAGCCCGGGGATGCGGTTCGCCTTCGTGATTCACCCGATCTCTGATCAGACCAAAGATCTGATGGACCTGGACAGAGACGGTCGGCTCAGGAACACCTGGGGCCGGTCCGATCTGCTCGGGTTCTGTGCCGAGGCCCATGAGGCCTTCGAGGTTCGTTCCCAGGCTTCGATGGTTGGCCAGACGGAAGGTCCGCGAATCGTCGATACGTTCGCAGGGTTAGTCTCGGCGACGGGTGCGCGGGCGGAAGGCCGTCTCTACCAGATTCCGATGGATGCACGATCGATCCTGAACGATCCCGACCGGGCGCTCGTGCTTCTCGAGCAGGTCGTCGCAGATGCTGTTGGTTGGGGCGCGCAGATCGTTGGGCTCGGATCCATGACCGGCGTCATTGGCGATCATGGCGCGTTTCTGGCCGAGCGGCATCCGATCGCCGTGACGACCGGCAACAGCCTCACAGTGCATGCGGCCGTACGGAACCTCGAACATTATTGCGAGTCGCTTGACATCGACCTGGCGGAAGAAGAGATCGCTGTCGTCGGCATCCCCGGCAGCATTGCGTCGGCCGTGGGCGCACTCCTGGCACCGCGATGCCGTCGACTTGTGGCCTGCGCCAGGCGCACCTCACCGCGAGCTACTCAATGGGCCAAGCGGTTAGGCGCGCGGCTTGAGGTTGAGTTGCCCAGGGCCCTGGCCGACGCCTCGATCGTGGTGACGGCCACATCGTCGGGGAATTGCATTGACCCGAAGTGGCTTCGCCCGGGCTGCATGGTGCTTGACGTCGGCGTACCCAGCGATGTTCGCCGGGTCATGCCGGCCCGCGACGACGTGCTGATCCTCTCCGCCGGCTATGCGCGAGTGCCCTCGGCGATGCCCCGCGAGTCGTTCTTCCTTCGGTTTTACCACGGGATTGTTCCATCTTGCCTGGGCGAGACGATGGTCCTGGCCCTGGAAAATCGCGCAGTTTCGTTCTCGATCGGGCGGGACCTCAGCCTCGACAGGGTTCGGGAGATCGGGCCGCCTTGCCGAGGCGCACGGCTTTGTCTTCTCGGAGGCGCTGGAGTCCGGCCTTCCACTCAGTCCAGAGGCCCGATCGCAATTCCTCAAGGTGCTCTCGAAGACGCGACCAGTGCGGTCGCGCCGATGCGACCACCAGGCTGTCGGCGGCGAATTCGGCAAGCCGACCGAGGGGCGGGCGCTCGACCTCGCCAGCCTGGGCGAGCACGCGGCCGAGCGGTGGGCGAGGCACATTAATCCTGTCTTGATTGGGGTAGGCGGACCAACCGGGCTGGTGCGCACTTTTCGTCCGGGGGGAAGGCGCCGAGCTGTTCGACGAGTCGGGACGAGCTTATCTGGACTTCGTGGCGGGCTTCGGCTCGGTCAACCTGGGGCACAACCATCCCGAAGTCGTTGGGGCTGTCTCTTCCGCTTTGAGCCAGCAGGCACCTGGATTCTCACCGGCATCGGTCAATCCTCTGGCCGCTGCCCTGGCCGAGCAGCTTGTGGCTATCACGCCGCGCAGGACTGGAGATGGTGTTCTTCACCAACAGCGGGGCCGAGTCGATCGAAGCCGCCTTGAAGCTGGCGCGGGCAGCTACCGGCCGCACCGGGTTGCTGTCTTGCCTGGGCTCGTTTCACGGTAAAACGTTCGGTGCCCTCGCGGTCACCGGCAACCGGACTTATCAGCGGGCATTCGCTCCCATGGTTCCCGACTGTCATGCCATCCCTTACGGCGATCTCAAGGCTCTCGAGCTCTCCCTGGCCACGGAACAGTACGCCGCCTTTGTCGTCGAGCCGATCCAGGGGGAAGGAGGAATGGTCACCCCGCCGCCGGGGTACCTTACCGAGGCCCACCGGCTCTGCCGCCAGGCCGGCACGCTCTTCATCGCTGATGAGGTGCAGACCGGCCTGGGGAGGACCGGGCCACTGTTTGCCGTCGAGCACGAGGGCATCGAGCCCGACATATTGACGTTGGCCAAGTCGCTAGGCGGCGGCATGATGCCCCTGGGAGCCATGATCACTCGCCGCGAGCTCTGGTTGAAGGCGTACGGCTCGTACCAGACATTCGCACTCCATTCAAGCACTTTCTCCGGCGGTAGCCTGACCTGCGCTGCGGGGTTGGCCACGGTCCGGTTGCTGCGCGAAGGGCCAATCCTCGCCCATGCCGCCGACCGCGGCAGGCAGCTCCGGGAGGGCCTCGAAGAGATCGCCCTCGCCTCGCCAATCATCCGCGAGGTTCGGGGCCGCGGCCTGATGCTTGGCTTGGAATTTCACGAACTGTCCGCGACTCTGCTCACGAACTTCAAGGGCTTCGATGCATCGGGGTCGAGCTGGTGGTTGGTGCCCGGTCATCATGACCTCCTGCAGACGATACCGGCACTTTACGTCCAAACGAATCTGCTCCAGGAACACGCGATCTACACCCAGGTTGCCCGCTCAAACCCCCGGGTCCTTCGCGTCCAGCCCCCCTTGATCGTTAGCGCGGCCCAGGTTGATCGATTCCTGGAGGCACTCCGGTCCACGTGTGCCGAGTGGGCGCAGCTCAGCAACTGCGCAGAGGAGATCTTGACCAAGTCGACCGGTGAAATTGCATGAAAGCTAATATTTTTTAATATAAATCACAACTCGTCTAGCAAGGAAAACACCGTGCCAGCCTCGAGGTCGAGACTCTCAGAGCCCCGCACAGGGCTGCAACTTGTTCGGGAGGGCGATCATGCCGCCTCCGCGCGCTTTGATCCACGATAAGATCAGCCAATGCGATGCCCAGGAATGGGATGAGATCGTCCGCGCCAGCAACTCAGGCGTTCTCATGAGCCCACAATTTGTTGCCGCGGTCGAGGAAGCCTTTGAGCATGAAGCCCGCTTTGCGCACGCGGTCCTGTACGATGAGGGGCGTGCGGCGGCCTGCGCCAGCTTTTGCGCTTCCCGATCGACCTGGGCTTGCTAGCAGAGGGCTTCACGCGTCGATTCACCGAGGTCCTCAGCAAGCAAGTGCCGTCGGTGATGCGTAAGAAGATCGTGTTCTGCGGGCTGCCAGTCTCTGTCGGGGCCAAGCAGATGGCGATCGCACCGTGGGCTCGGCATGAAGAAGTCCTCCGCACACTGCATGAGATTGCCGTCTCGTTTGCGCGACGGGAACACGCCTCGTACGTCGTTTTCAAGGAATTTTCCGCCCAGGATTGTGCGCAAACGGATTTCCTGCGAGATCTCGGGTACGTACGTTGCTCGTCCCCCGCCATGTACACCTTCAGTCGCCAGTTCCCGGACATGGGCACATATATCGCCGCCCTACGGAGCCGGTATCGGCAGTGTGTGCGCAAGTCACTGGACAAGTCTCGCGCCGCCGGCCTGCGCTACGAACGAATCACGGACACGTCCGCGATTCTCCGCCTGTATACTCCGTCAGTGCATCGGCTCTACGAGGCGGTCGCCCTGTCCTCGACGCACCGCCTCGAACTCCTCCCGCAGTCGTTCTTTCAGGGTCTGGCGCGGCACCTCTCCGGTGTTGTCGGCCTTACCGTCATCTACGCCGGCGATCGCGTCGTCGCGTTCAACTGGAACATACTGCACGAGGGCATCTATCACTTCGTGTTCGCGGGGTTGGACTATGGCTTGAACTCAAGTCTGGACCTCTACTTCAACCTGATGTACGCAGAGATGGACCATGCCTTCCGAGCCGGCGCCGAGTCGTTGGTCGTCGGCCAGACGGCGGATGATTTCAAAATACGGCTTGGTTGCAGCCAGGAACAACGATTCTTTTATGTTGCGCCCGTGAGTCGTGTGACGTCCCTGATCCTGAGAACCGCCGGAAAATACCTGCTTCCCGATCCGCCACCACCACCGATCCACCACGTCTTCCGCGAACCCGATGAGCTCCGTCTCTCGCGGCCTTCTCCTGCCCGCTAATCGCTTTGCCCTGCTTCGATCGCGGGGACAATCACGATCAGAGAGAGAACGGCAAGGCCGGCAACATTGCTCGATTGATGAATGCCCAACGGGGAACGCGGGAGATGTTTCATGTTTTCGTTCTTATCCAGTCTCGTGATCCGCCGCCCGCGGGCCGTCGTTGTGAGCTGGCTGGTCCTGACTGCTGCTCTGCACTATCTCGCCCCCCGGTGGGACCAGGTGACCAAGGACGACGATGTTCTGCACTTCCCGGCGAATGCCCCCAGCATGATCGCGCAGGAGTTGTCGGAGCGAGGCTTTCCCCAGGATGCCTCTGGCAGTCAGCTCGTTCTGGTTTACGAACGCAAGAATGGACTTTCGTCTTCCGGCGATCTCGATTTCGTGAACGGCGAGGCGGCGAGAATCGACCAATCTGCCCAGGAACAACCGGAGCTCGGAGTCACGAAGATCGAGACTTTCCGCTCGCCCGTGATCGGTCCGCGGTTGATTGGTTCCAGCGATGATGGCCGCAGTCAGGCTGTACTCACTATCATCTCCCTGAGCAGCACCCCTCTCGCCCAGAAAACAGACGGCGCGGTCGACCGGATCATGGAATGGATTCAAACGTATAAATCTATGCCTCCGCAGGGGCTCGGCCGGATGGTCACCGGCTCGGCGGCTGTCGGCCATGACACCAACGCAGCAACCAACGAGAGCATCGCGAACTCGACGAACACCACCATCGCCCTGGTGATCCTCATTCTGCTGGTCGTTTACCGCTCACCGCTGCTGGCGATGGTACCCCTGGTCACCATCGGCATCTCGGTGTTTGCCTCGCTGAGGCTGATCGCGTGGCTCACCGAAGTTCCGGGCCTGGGATTTCAGGCGATCGACATCACGCAGATCTTCGTCGTGGTCGTGTTATTCGGGGCGGGTACCGATTACTGTCTTTTCCTGGTGGCGCGGTATCGAGAAGAGCTGGGGCGCCTGGGATCGAGAATCGAGGCGCTCCGCGAAGCGCTCAGGCAAGTGGGCGCACCGCTTGTCGCCAGCGCCGCGACGGTGATCGTCGGACTGGGGATGCTTGGCTTCTCCAGCTTCGCCACAATCCAATACACTGGGCCGGCAATCGCGCTGAGCCTGGCGGTAGCACTGGTCGCCGCCTTGACACTGGCTCCCGCCATTCTGGCGTGCCTGCGTTCGGTACTCTTCTGGCCCTTCCGGGCGCCTGATCACGAGACTACCCTACACCGCGATGCCGGAATTCCCGATTTGCTCCCCCCGACTGGCTTCTGGGTCCGGGTCGCTAACCTGGTGGTCAGCTATCCCCTCAGGATCCTGGCCATCTGCCTGATGTTACTTGCTCCCCTGGCCGTGGCGGGCGCCCTGGCCAAGCCCGATTACAGCCAGCTCGCCGACCTTGACGTCGATCGGCCGAGCGTGGTCGGTGCCAACGTGGCCAAGCTTTACTTCACAGTCGGCGAGCTGAGTCCAACGGTGGCGCTGCTTGAGAACCACAATCTCGACTTTCAATCGCCACGAGGCAGGGACGCGATCGAGGAAATCAGCAACCGTCTGGCGGCGATTGGCACTGTCGCCGAGGTCCGCTCGCTGACGCGGCCCGTGGGCAAGCCGGCGGAACCTCTCGCCGGCAGCAGCGTGCTCGGGCGAGTGGCCGACCAGGTCTTGCGGTTGGCGGCCGCGCCCCGATATATCTGCACCAATCCGAGGCGAGCGGCCGACGTCAACCATATCACGCGCCTGGAGCTCGTTTTCAAGACCGATCCCTTCTCGGAAGCGAGCCTCCTGGCGCTGGAAGACGTCAGCGCGACGTTGCGACGAGCCACGGCGGCAGGCCAGCCCCTCCAGGGTACCACCGCGATCGGACTTGCCGGTTCTACTTCGGCGATCAATGACTTGAAGTGTGTGACGACCAGCGACCTGCGACGCCTGTACGTCATGGTGACCCTCGGAGTGTACGCAATCCTGGTCGTCTTGCTACGACGGCCTGGACTCAGTATCTATCTCATCGCCACCGTGGTGCTGGACTACCTGGCCTCACTGGGACTGACCGACTTGTTGTTCCACGCCCTGCACAGAAGTCCCGGGCCCTGGGAGGGGCTCGACTGGACCGTGGGCTTTTTCCTGTTCGTCATCCTGGTCGCCGTGGGTGAGGATTATAACATACTGCTGATGGCTCGGGTCATCGAGGAAGAGAAAAAGCACGGGGTCACGGAGGGAACGCGAAGGGCGGTCGCCCATACCGGCGGCATCATCAGCTCGTGCGGTTTGATCATGGCCGGGGCATTCGGATCGATGCTCACGGGAAGTTTGATCTCACTCCGCGAGCTAGGCTTCGCGCTCGGGCTGGGTGTCACGCTAGACACCTTCCTCATCAGGCCGATCATGGTCCCGGCCTTTGTCGTTCTGATCGACCGAGTCCGGTCCCGGCACCGGCCCGGCGCTGCCTCATGTCTGGAGGAAGGCGAAGCTCTGATACCGTCTCACGGTCCTCATGTGACCCCCTCTGTCGGGCCGTTGAAGTAAAACCGTGCAGCGCATGCGTTCCGGATGCGACTCGTCGCGGCCGATCAACCTGAGGGGCAAATTTGACGTAGAGACCCGATGCATGTGCTCACGGGCTCCGTGACCCGGCGGACCGCGCCGCTGTCCTTCATTGGTAGAACAGGGAGGGTCCGGCTCAATATCGAACGATGTCGGTCGAAAACCTTCCATGAACACCGAAAACGACGCCTACGCACGCCGATCCGACCTTGACGCCCTGCGGGCTGTCGCCATGCTGCTGGGGATCGTTTTGCATGCCTCCCTCTCGTTCTTCCCTTCGTTCTGGGTCGTCACGGATCGAAGGCTGAATCCTGGTTTCGGGATCGTCTTCTCCGCCATCCACGGCTTCCGGATGCCGCTCTTCTTCGTCATGAGCGGCTTCTTCAGCGCGATGCTGCTCCACCGGCGAGGCCGCTGGTCGCTGGTCAAACACCGGTTCTTCCGGGTCTTCCTCCCCTTGCTGCTGGGGATGTTGACCATCGTCCCGGCCACGAACTGGATCTGCTCGGTCGCGATGTCGTCGGCCACCGGGAAGTCTGCCGGCGCCGCGGCGTCCGGGGGGGCGGCGGATATCTGGACGGCCGCCGACGCGGGGGACCTCGCCGCCATCGAGCGGCACCTGGCGAACGGGGCGGCGCTTAACGGCCCGGGCGGCAAGTTCAGCTCAACACCGTTGCATCGTGCCGCGCTGGCGGGTCGCGTGGAAGCCGTCGAGCTGCTCATCCGTCGCGGCGCGGACGTGAACGCTGTCGGTCGGGACGGCGGCACAGCCCTGCACGCGGCGGCCTTCCTGGGCCACGAGAAGGCCGTCCACACGCTTGTCGAGAACGGTGCGGATGTCAACGCGGCGAACACCAGCGGCGAGACGCCGCTCGGGGTCGCGATCGTTGACGAGGGGACGACACGTTACTTCGCGTCGCTGCTTCAGGTCCAGCTCGATGACGAGGGCCTGGGCAGCCGCAAGGCCGCGATCGCGGATTACCTGCGCCAGCGAGGCGCGACTCCGGGGAAAACGTCGGGCGTGGCAGACCTGCTGATGGAACTCCCGGTCTTCAGCCACCTCTGGTTCCTCTGGTTCCTCTGGTGGCTGGTGATCGGGCTGGTGGCCATTTCTGCCCTGGGCGCGCGATTGCCGTCGATCCGGCTACCCGCGTGGTTGGTCCTTTCGCCCGCGCGCTACCTCTGGTTAGTCCCCCTGACGATGATCCCTCAGTGGTTCATGGGAGCCGGCGCAGCCCGGATCTTCGGTCCGGACACGTCGGGCGGCCTTTTGCCAATACCGCACGTCCTGATGTATTACGCGATCTTCTTCGGCTTCGGGGCAGTCTATTTCGGGTTCGACGACTGGTCTGGTCGCGTCGGTGAGCGCTGGTGGGTTCCCCTTTCGGTCGCGCTCCTCATCGTTTTCCCGATGGGGATGGCGATCTTGGAAGGGTGGCCCGGACCTCTGGGCGTCGGGCCCGACCCGCTGCCGCACCGGCTCTTCTCCGTGTTCTTGCTTGCGGCTTACCCCTGGCTCATGACGTTCGGCCTGATGGGGTTGTTCCGGCGGTTCTGCCCGGTCGAGAGTCCGACGATGCGCTACCTGTCGGATTCGGCCTACTGGCTCTACCTTGCCCATCTGCCGCTGATCGTCGCGGCCCAGTACGTGGTGCGTGACTGGCCGTTGCCGGCCGTCGCCAAGTTTCTGATCATCGTCGTGGTCGTGACCTCCTTCCTGTTGTGGACCTACGAAACCCTGGTTCGCTATACCTGGCTGGGCCGCTTCCTGAACGGCCGCCGCGTCCGGCCCGTGCGCCCTGACATGCACGCCGTGGTCGAGTGAAGCCCGGCCAGGCCGGTGACGGCTGGATTGCTCACCAAGAAGCGGGTCAGTTTCATTGCGGAAGGGGTCGCTGGAGTTCTTGTCGCTGTGTCGGTTTGACTCCGGAGACCCGCGTGTCAGTACGGTAGAGCATCGTCGTCGGGATCATAGACACGGATACGGCCGGGTTCGACGATCCAGAGCTTGCGATCGACCGATCCGGTTTTGAGCTCGGCCAGAGCGCTCCAGAGAGTCGCTTGAATCAGCGAGATCAGCGGTCTTGGCGGGCGGACCACCACGATCCCCGGCGTCTGGTCTGGAGGGAACCGCAGCGGGTTGGAAAAGTCCAGATCGAGCGTGATCAAAACCCTGCCGGATGCCCTGCACGCGTCGTAGACGGCCTCGTCGGGGCTGCCGGAAAGTCCCTCGTCCCGGACCGAGTCCACGTTGAAACCTTGGGACGCAAGCAGCGGGACCAGCCGGAGATCGAAGTTCTCGTCCAGCTTGAGCCTCATGGCGATCCGGCTTCGACGGGGACGGGGATAATTCGTTCGCGGAGGACCTCGGCCGCGTAGGCCAGAGCGGCCCGCAGATCTTCGGGCTGCAGTTGCGGATAGGCTGCAAGCAGTTCCGCTTCCGAGATACCCTCGGCAATGTTCTCCACGATCAGCGACACCCAGATTCGCGTCCCGCGGATGCAGGGCCTGCCGAAACAGACCCCGGGGTCCACGGAGATGCGCTCGAGAAGTTGCTCGCGCCGGGTCACGGGTTCCACCTTTTCTATGACAAGACCTTGCCCCGGCCGCGTTCTGATCAATTTCTCGCTTGCCCGGACAATGCGACCTTCGATCACCCTTCGCCAGTCGGCGGTGAGCTTGCCCAAGGCCGATCACTCAGCCGCGGGAGTCATTTAGGCAGTCTGACCGCCCCTGGCAAGTCTTGGACTGCATGTGGTCGCATCCTATTGTAACTTGGACGTTTGAAGGATCCCATACGCCGCGTGGCACCAAGATCCGCAGGCGCATAAGCTCATGTGAGCTCAGGGTGTGTGGGCAAGCAAGGACATGAAGGATATGCATTGGAGCCGGTGCTCACCGTTGCAGGAAGCAGCAAGCGGAGGGAAAAATGCAAAAGAAAGCCGGTTTGAATTTCGCCGTGAATCATTACGAACGACGATCCGTTCTGACCCATTCGGGGTTCATCATACGGAAGGAACCTGTTTTCCGGAAGTTCCTTGACCTGTTCCCCGGGGCGGGTGGTGTGAGTTGTCATGCGGGGGGTAAAGGCTTTACTGTAGGAGGATGATGACCCCGGGAAGTGCCGGACGGCCGGGACCTGGGCCGGACGGAGGGATACCCGGGGCGTTCCGCCCTTTGGATGTTTGCTGTCGGACTTTTCGATGATTCGTTCGTTTCTGGTTCTGGCTGTCACGGGGGCCTCGCTGCTCGCGGCGGATTTCGTGCTCGGGCTGATGGCCGCCGGCGAGGTGCCAGGGCCGCACGCGGTCTGGTGCGCCGTGCATGTGCTCTTCTCGCTGATGACGGTCGTGGTCCTGCTGGGCGTGCACTCGATCGTCTACACCTACTTCATGGCCACCGGCAAGTGGGCCAAGGAAGTGGTGCGCGTCTATCAACTGCCCGAATGGTTCGTTGCCCAGGCGATGCGCAACAAGCGGCGGGCGTTCCGGTTCATCATGGGGTCGATGACCGCGATCGCGATCACGGCGTGGCTGGGCGCGGCGGCCGATACGCGAGGGGCAGGTTACGCACCCTGGCACCTGGGAGTCGCGGCGCTGACGATCGCGTTCAATCTCGGGTCGTTCGTCGTCGAATACGCGGGCATTGTCGCCCACGCCCGGTTGCTGATGGAATTGAAATCGCAGGCGGACCAGCTTCGCGAAGCGCGTTATCGCACCGCGGGCGCAGACGGAACCTCCGCGGGTGCCCTGGCCCACGAGGCGGCCCCGGGCTGGTCCAAGAACCTCGAGGAGAGCTGAGTCGCCGATGTCGCCGCTGGGTATCGTCGTCCTGATCGTCTTGATTGACCTGCTGGGCTTTTCGGTGGTCATGCCGCTGCTCGCCCCGTTTGCCGAGCAGTACGGCTTCCGGGAGTGGCAGATCGGCCTGCTGTTCTCGGCCTACCCGCTCTGTCAGCTCATCGCCGGTCCGATCCTGGGCCGGATGAGCGATCGCTACGGCCGCCGGCCGATCCTGATTCTCAGCCAGGCCGGCACGGCGATCTCGTTCTTGATCCTGGGTCTGTCACGCAACTTCACGGTCATGCTGCTGGCCCGGATGCTTGATGGCGCCTCGGGCGGCAACATCCTGGTTGCCCAGGCCTACGTGGCCGATGTGACGACACCGGAGAACCGTTCGCGTGGCATGGGCCTGATCGGCATGGCCTTCGGGCTGGGGTTCGTGCTGGGGCCGCTCCTGGGCGGCTTGCTGGTCGGGTTGCCGATCGGCGGAGACTGGCGGCTGCGGCTGCCGTTCCTGGTCGCCGCGGGGTTCTCGACCCTGGCCTGGATCCTGGTGCTGACGCGACTTCCAGAGTCGCGTTCCGGGTCAACCACCTCGCGTGAGGCGGCACGCGTTCTGAGCTGGCGAGGCCTGGTCGACACGATGACCTTGCCGGGCATCGGTCGATTGATCGTGCTCGGCTTCCTCTCCGTGCTGGCGTTTGCCGCACTCGAAGGAACGTTCGCGCTCTACCTGCGCCGGCGAATGGACTGGAATGCCCGTTCCGTGGCGTTCGTTTTTGCCGGTCTCGGGCTGCTCAGCGCCATGGTCCAGGGAGGGCTGATTCGCCGCCTGGTTCCCCGGTTCGGCGAGCCGCGGCTGATCGGCGCGGGCATTGCGCCGGGCGCCCTCGGGTTCGCCGGCCTGGCGCTCGCCTACAATGTGCCGGAACTGGCGGGAGCCATCCTCCTGGTGGGCGTCGGTCAAGGGCTGGTCGGTCCATCGGTCAGCGGACTGCTGTCGCGGGTCACGCCTGCGAGCGAGCAGGGGGCCGTCTTCGGCACGCTTTCCTCGGCGCAAACCCTGGCGCGGATGATCAGCTATTCCGCCGCCAACCTGCTTCTGGGCCGGGTGTCCACGGCCGCCCCGTACTGGTTCGGCTGTGGCGTCTACGTGGTAGCCGGCCTGGCGGCGATGCAGTTCATGAGCCACCTGCGCCTCCATCTCGAGACAGGCCAGCCCACAGGCGTAGCTCATGCGGCGCGGGATGCCGGCTAATACGCGAGACCAATTTTAGAAGTTTATAATCATCTTCTAATCTGGCAAATCGCGATCCAGGTAGCCGCCAATCTGTTGGGGATCGGTATAGCCGTAACGCGTCATCACTCGGACGACCTCATCGGGGTGTGCCAGCAAGATCTGAACCGCCTCGATCAGACCCTGGGGGCGCGCTTTGAGCAGCCGGTCGAGGAAGAACCGGCGCATCTCGGCGTTCTTCGGGACCGCGCTGGCGGTGACCAGTTTGTCGAGGCGTGCGGCGGCGGGATCGCTCCCGGCGACTCCGTGAGCGGCAAGGTACTTCGCGGCATCAAGCAGGCTGTCGGGATCACGGCGAGCCCAGTCAAGCAGGTTCTGGTTGAGCGCCAGGCGATGGACCCTCGTCACGCCGTCTCCCCATAAACGGCCGAAGATGGGCGCATAGGTGCGGATCCATGCGGGGGCGGAGGTTGGATCGGGCAGACTGCGGTCGGGAGCGTCGAGCAGGAGTTCCAGTCCCCAGGCGCGCGAGACGGCCACCGGGTCGGCAACGGTCGCCAGGCGGATCCCGCCGAGCTGGGCGGGTTCCCGGGCATACCAGGGTCGCATGGCAAAGAGCAGCCGCGAAAAGGCGGATGCCTTGGAGTCCTGGGTTTGCAGCCAGACGTAGGGCAGTTCCTCATACCGCAAGCCATGGAGCTTGACCTCGCCGCCGAGCCTGAGATCGCTGCGGAGGGCACCGAGGGTCTGCAATTCTTGAAACGTCATCGGGTTGGTCAGGTCGTTGGGGAAATCGACCTCGGCGCCGGGAGGCAGCTTTTGATTGAGCTCGTCGAGGGTCTGGCCATTGAAGCCGTCCCACCAGTAGGTCAGCTCGAATCCGCGGTGCCAGGCTCCCCGGGGACCACCAATCAGCGCGTTGTAATAAGAAAGCTCAAACGGGTGAATGCGGACCAACTCGAAGGCCGCGGGCGCCAGCACGAGGATCGCCAGCATCCCGACGGCGGCCGGCGCGGGCAGCCGCGTTCGCAGGCAGATATCCCGTCCCAGGGCGACAGTGCCCCATCCCGCGAAGGCGGCCAGGAAGAAGAAGGTTGGCAGGAAAAGCCGGACGCCGTCGTGGGCGGGCGTCGGCAGCATGCGGAGCACCGGGAGGGTCAGGAAATGGAGCAAGAAGTAGAGAGGCAAGCGATCGCGACGGATCTGGCCGAGTGCCCAGATGACGCCGATCACCGCCGCCATCAGGATCGTCGCCGGCACGGTGATTCCCAGGAGCACCCAGGCATTATGCCAGGGCAGGCTGTATTCGTAGGTCTGACCGAAGTAGATGATCTGGATGTCGGGAAGGGCTCCTCGGCGATTACTGCTGAGCGTGTAGTAATGAGCCAGCCGGGGCAGAGTGTCACGCCACCATGCCGGGTTACCCAGCCAGCCCACAACGGGCGCGAAGGCAAGGATGGCCGTCCAGGTCTCGAGCGCTGGCCGCTCCACACCCCAGATCCTGCTGGAGGGAAAGACCCGGCCCAGTAGCCGTCTGAGAAACCAGACCGCCAGAGGAGCTGCCAGAATAAGGCCTGGCAGGTCGCTCGAGGGCCGATGCACGAACAGGTTGGTCTGGGCCGGAGGCGGAAGTTGCCGCTGCAATCCCTGGATCTCCTGAAACGCCAGGAAGAGCGGCAGGAGCATGAGCCCCGACGTGACCAGCCCGTCGATCCAGTTGGCGCGGGCTCCGGGGCGAGCCAGCGATCGCGGCAGGTGAGCGGCGGCAAGCCAGAGCAAGAGCGGCAGCAGCACGCCGACCGCGGCCATCTTCTCGACGAACGCCAGACCGAGCAAGACGCCGACCAGCACGCGCCAGGGTCGGCCTTGACCGCTTTCCGCGTGCAAGCCGTTCCAGAACGCCAGGGCGGCCGCTGCCCAGAGAAAGAGCCCGGGGATGTCGGTGTCGATGAGATGGGCCTGGCCGTAGAGCCTTGGCATGAGCAGGAGTGAGCCGGCCATGACCAGACCCGTGGCCAGCCCGTAGCGGTGAGCGAGGAAGCGGAAACCGATGGCGATGGTCAAGGCAAATTCGATCACCGACGCCATCCGCCGCGCGGGGATGTCTTTCATCCAGGAACCGAAAAGCCCGTAGGTGGCCAGGTTCAACTGGCCGGCGAGCGGGGGATGGAAATTGATGCCGAAGCGACCGTAGGGCCAGTAATAAAGCAGGCTTTCCGCATCGAGCAGGCGCGCGAACTTCGTCCCATGACCGGGCGTGTGCGAGTTGACTCCACCACTGGACCGACATGAGCTGGCTGTAGCGATAGGCGGGCTCATCCCAGGTCAAGCCGATGTCGCCCGTGGTCGGTACCAGCGCAATCAGGGCAACCACGAAGATCACGATCGTGCCCAGCGTCCAGGTTCCAGGGACCGGCCGACGAACTGCCGGTGCAACGAGGGCATCAAGCCGTTCCGGCATCCCCTGATCCTGCGGTTGAGTCGCTGGCCTTGTTTCATCGTGAAGCTCGATCGTATCCATCCGTCATCCTCTGTCCCGCTGGCTGGCTGTGAGGCAAGCGAACTAGCAATTCATCATAAGCCGTCTTGCCACGGCCAGAAACCTGGCATCGGCTTCGAGCTTGCATGATTCAGGATATCGCTCTCAAGACACTGCGCAAGCCCGCTTCCTGACAAGACTATCTCAGGCTTTCTGATATGTCTGCATCTTCAGTCGAATCTGGCTCTTGTGACAGGAAGGACGGCCCTGCGTGATAATTGCATGCATTCCGAGGGCTTTTGCCGTCTGGGAAGTCTTTATGTTGCAATTCGCCAACGGATTATTTACCCTAGTTTGCGGGCACACACATGGTTTACCAACTATGACTGACGAAAGGCGAGACTGTGTATGCTCGTCATTTGTAGTCGAGCTCGTGGAGATGCATCAGATGAAGAGACACCTGTTGACCTTGGTTTTCAGTGGATTGGTGGGATCGTTGGTTCTTGCTGGTGACGCCCAGGCTTGCCACAAGAAGAAGTGCACCTGTGCACCGGCCCCGACCTGCGCGGTTGCTACCCCGGCACCTTCGCCGCCCCGGCACCCGTTGCGGTTTGCGAGCCGACCTGCGCCCCCAAGAAGCACTGCGGTTTGCTCAGTGGCCTGAAGGGTATCAAGCTCTGCCACAAGAAGGCCGTCTGCGCCCCGGCACCTGTCGCCGTCTGTGAAACTGTCGCTTACTCGGCCCCGGTCACTTACTCTTACTCGGCACCCGCCGTCTACTCCTCCCCTCAGGTTTCGGCTCAGCACTGAGCTGTTTCCCTCCCATTCGCTTTCCTCAACATTCGATGCTCGATCTCAGAGCATCGTGAAAGCGTGTATTGAAAACTCCTGGTCGGACGTGGGTGACACGACTCTCACGTCCGACCTTTTCATTTCTGGCCCGAACCGGGCGATGATCTCATGGCTGCTTCGACGTCCGCATAGGGAAAGACCCAGATCAACGGCACTCCAAACTTGCGGACCACGAGCGCGGGGGTCGATTGCTCGACGAGCCGCCGATCCCATCGCGACCAGGCTCCCGGGCGATTCTGCAAGACGTACCAGACAGGTGAGCCGGGATCGACCGGCTCCAGCTTTCGCGGCAGCTCCCCGATCTGGCGCAGATAAAGCCACGACGTGGGGAAGGTCGCGAAGCGAATGGTCTGGCCGGCTCGCGTCTGTTCGCGCAGCCAATGACGAGCTTCCGCGCTGAGGCCGTCCCAGTAGTAGGTTGGCTCCATGCCCAGGCGGGTCGCACCCGGAAGGCCGCCCACGAGCGGACTGAAGTATGACAGGGGCACGGGCAGGACCAGCAAGATACTCGCAAGCGCTTCCGCAATGGCGGCCGTGACCGCCAGGGTGCCCCACGGCCTGAACCGGTCGACAACCTGTTTTGTCCCCATGCCAACCAGGAGTGCCATCACTCCGAAAGCGGGCAGGAACAGGCGAACGCCATCGTGGCCCGGAGTGTGGGGCAGAGCCCGCAAGGCAAGCAGCAAGGCCCAGTTGCCCAGGATCAACAAACCGATCGGCTCGGTCCGGTGCTGCCGGATCGCCCCGATGATGCCGGCAAGCGCGAGAACCAGGAAGCCCACAGGGGTCACCATGACGGTCCAGGCCAGGGTGTTGTACCAGGGAAGCGATTCATTGGGGGTCTGGTAAACGGTTCCGAGGAACAGCACGGGGATGGGAATGGTCTGGCCGCGGGTCAGGTTGGACTGAAAAAAGCGAAAGATTCCGGTGACTGGCTCGGTCCACCAGGGAGGATTCAGCAGCAGGAGAACCCCACACGCCAGCGGCAGACCGACCAGAAGACCGCGCCAGGCCCGGCGATTGCGGGTCCAGACAGCCCAGATCAGGAAAGGGAGTGGGAGAAACCACCCGGTTAGCTTGGTGGCCAGGGCGCAGCCGACGACCAACCCGAAAGCCGAGATCGCGAGCAGACCGATCCAGTCGCGACGTCCCTGTTCAGGCTCCGCGACGGCCCGCGCGAAGGCCATGATGGCGAGCACCCAGAGTGAAGTGAGCACGCCATCATAGGCTGCATAGTGGCCGTGGCCGAACAAATTCGGCTGGAGCGTCCAGGCGGCAACCGTCACGAGCCCGGGGCCAGTACCCCAGCGCCTGGCGGCGAACAGAAACAAGTAGCCCGCCGTGCAACTGAAGAGCAGGATCGGACCGAGCCGGGCACGCGGCAGATCTTGCCACGCGGGAACCAAGAAATCGCCGACAAGGCCAAGCAACGCATAGAAAGGGGGATGCCCGTGCGGCTCGGCACGGGCGAACGGCCAGAAGTAGGCCAGGACCTCGGGATTGAAAAGCAACTTGGCGCGGCTGTCAATCTGGTCGGGACGAGGGGGCGGTGCTCCGACCTGCTGCACCAGTTCCAGCGCGGGTGGCGCCCATTCCGCCGCGAACCGGGCCGGATCGCGCAGGCGCGGAACCACTGGCGCAGGCGGGCCTCGCGGCCCAGCGTGTAACCCTCATCCCAGACGATCGCCAGACGCGGCTCGGTCGCCAGCATGAGCGCCAGCGTTGCGAGACCCACGACCACGCTCGAGAGAACCAGACGGCCGGGTTGACGAGTCATGAACGGGGCGGAATTGCTCCCCACGTTGGGAGTCTTTGCGAATCAGTGGATTGCTACTGGCTCGCGTGTTGAGTACGCCACTGCGGTTTGCGGCTCGCGAGAATGTGAGCGAATGAGGGCCACTTCCTGACAGTTGGGAAAGAGTGGACAGCGCACGCATTCATTCCAGATCTTGTGCGGCAGCTCGGCCTTATCGATCTGGTGGTAACCGTTGTGCTCGAAAAACCCGACGGCATACGTCAGGGCGAAGACCGAGTCGATCTCGAGCTCTGCCGCCGCTTCCCAGCAGGCGTCAACGAGTTGCCGGCCGACGCCGTGTCCGTGAGCTTCCTCGGCCACCGCGAGGCACTTCAGCTCGGCCAGATCCTCCCAGAACACGTGCAGAGCCACACACCCGATCACCCGATTCGCGTCGTCGACTGCCACCAAGAACTCGCGGATCGACTCATAAAGCTCACCCATCGACCTCCGGATCATCAGTTTCCGGTCGGCGAAGGTCCGAATCAGTTCATAAATCGCAGGTACGTCGCCAACACGAGCGGGACGGATGTTCAATCGAGGAACCTCCCAGGCCGGCATTCAAGCCGAGTTATCGCACCAAAAAATTGCCTCAGACCCTGTCAATGCAAGAGCGACCGTCTTGCGGACGTATCGTATTTTAGGAGATATGGCAGGGGAATCAAGCAAGGTATTGGAAATCGCCCCGATGGGAGTAAGACAACTGTCGGCGTGAGCTGGCTCATTCCCGGCCGGGCGCGTTCACGAAGTCGCCGAGACGGGACTAGCGAACGAATGACGACGTGGAGGGCGATGGTTCGGCAGACTGCAACGCGATTTGTCCCGCTGGCTTGTCGCCGATCTGTGCATTCGAGTTGCCCGACCGGAGCGGAAGTACGCGGCTATTGTAGTAATCGACCATGTGGCGATAGTCGGGCCCATGCGTCACCTTGACCAGCCCGACCGTTTTCGCAACTTCGTCGGTGGCCTGGTCAAGTGTCCACCCGCAATACTTCGTGCGGTAGGCAATCTGCACCATCGAGGCCCGATTCAGGCCATGATGGCAGTGGAAGAAGACCGGGTAATTCTTGGGGTCCGCCAGAACTGCGGCGGCTTCGTCGAGCAAATCGCTCAAGGTCTTGGGGTTTTCCGAGGTGCGCTGGTCGACGATGGGAATGTGAATCCAGCGAACCCCCAGCTCCTGGGAGAGTGCGCGTTCGCCCACCGAGAGATAATTATCTTCGGGATGGGCCAGCGCGAGGATTGTCCGGATCTTGCACTCGCTGACGATCCGCCGCATTGGCCAGTCCTTCTGCCAGCCGCCACGGTAGATTTTTCCGGGTTCCACGACCGCGAATTGTCGGGCAAAAACGTAGTCGTGCCCATGCCTCCAGGTCTGTTCGGCCGCCAGAAGCAGAAGGCAGAACAGAAGCCCGCGGCGAACCCAGGTATGTCGAGTGGTCATCCGGCCGATCTCCCTCCCAGACCAGAGCCAAGGCCGTCGGCTTCACCATTCATCCGGAGAGCGTGACTCAAGACAATCAGGCCGAAGGCGGCGAATCCTATCAATTGTTGACAGGTACAACAAGCCGGACCTTACTGTCCGGCACCGACTCTTGAAACAGCTTGTCTAGGATCGACACGACCTTGCCGAATTCTCCAAGGAAATCGGAAATTTCGGAACGGTCCGGTTTCACGATCGCCAAATTCATGTGAACTGGTATTCTCGGGCCCCTCAGCCAGCCCCAGATCGAATGACCGGTGAGGGGACGGATATCGAAGACCTCGGGCAAGACAAGAAAGGGACCATGAACTATGATAAGAACCCAGGCCAGGTCCTTGCGCTTTGATCATGCCGCGGAGACACCGGAGCATTCCTTGCAGCCCCGAATCGACCGGCCGAGCGGCCCGATCTCGCGAGTCGTCGGTCTTTACCAGACGCTTCTGCGAAAGACCCTGGAGCACTTCTTCCCGAACGCCATCCTGGAAGTTCAGGGTGATCGCAGCGTCATCGACTGGGACGGCTCTTCCGACGAGACCCATTATCGATTCACCGACGATCTCGACGGCGTGGGACTCGAAATTGAATGGCTGGGTACGCACCTGAGCTTTCGGTCCGAGAGCCCCGTGCCGCTCCTGCCGCTGGAGCGGCGATTGGTTGAGGTCGTCGTTCAAGCCCTCGACCGCCGATTTCGGGGCCTTTTCGACCAGTCTCTCGTCGATCGCCTCGAACGCTTTCAGTATCTGACGGAAGACCTGATCATCACCGACTTTCTTCAGCCCATTGGCCCGTATCGTGTACCCGCCGCGATCGAAGCCTTGAGAGTGGCGGCGCTCTCGACCTACGAGAACAAGCGCGTCTCGACCGGGGCGCTGTTGCTGGGCACCGACCACGACCCGGCAAACCCCGATCGCACCAATACCGAGGGCGCTCCCAGATTCAATGCCCGGCTCACGGGCATCAAAGGTTTCCACCGGCTCTGCGACGGTGTGCAGACCCTCTTTCTCGTCGACACCAAGGGCGATCTTTTCCGGATGGCCGACATCGAGCTCTGGGCCAACCAGGTTCAGGGCGACGCGGCACTCGAGCATCCCTGCCCGCGCCCCTACCAGAGCCATGCCAGTGCAACACGCGAGGGCGGCCACGTTTGCCTGGTACTGACGCCGAACCAGGAGATCAAGATCTTCGCCGCCGGGACGATGCTGTTCAGCCTGAGCGACGCGCGATGGCGCTGCTCGACATCCCCAGCAAGTTCGCCGCCTGGCGTGAGGCCGTGGGGCACGCCTCGCCACCCGAGATGGCACTCTGGCTGTTCCAGGCCGCTCTGAACCTCAGCGAGGCGCGCACGGGCGCCCTGTTTGTGGTGGTTCGCGATCCCGCTCGCTCGCTTCACGAGCTGATCGCCCCCGCGGACCGGATGACCGAAGAAATCGCCGTGGACGATCCCCAGGACCCGGAAAACCTCTCGCCCAGAAATGCCAAGCGCGCGCTCCATCACGCCGTGCGCGGCAGCACACTTTGCGATCTGGAGCCGGCCGTGCTCGAATCGATCGCCGGCCTTGACGGAGCCGTGGTTGTCGACGGTGATGGACGACTGCTCACCTTCGGAGCGATCTTGCGAATCGCACCCGGACACGCTCGAGCTGGTCCGCTCGGTCCAGGGAGCGCGAACCCTGGCCGCCCTCGCCGCCTCGCAGCACGGGCCCGTGCTCAAGGTCAGCGAAGACGGTTACTTGACCATGTTCCTCAGGGGCCGCCGGGTCTGGGAGCTGTAAGCGAAACGCTCGGCATTACTGGTTCTGGTGCCGGGGAATGTGCCGAGTTGCCCTCCCGGACTCAGATCGTCTCCATGATCTTCGCCAGCACGTCGGGCCGCGGCCGCAGTGCTTCCTCTTCAAAAGCGCCAGTGGCGTGTCGGTGACTTTCAGGTTTGTGATGAAATCGAGCTTGGCAGCGTCCAGGTAGATCAGGCCGGTGAGGAGTTCGTCCTTGTCCCGGCTTTTCTCCAGAAGCTGAAGGGCCGAACCGCGGTCGGTGACCTTGTGCTCATCATGGTGGAGCGCCCGCAAGGTGATCCACGAGCCGTCATGAAGCTGCACCCGCGTCGACTGGCCGGCTTTTTGCTCGACTTCGATCTCTGGCAACCGGGGAACGAAGCCGACTTCTTGAAGCGGTTCCTCGTGTGCCTTGGCCCAATCCCAGCTCTTGGTCGAGCCATCGAAGTCGTTGAAGGTGACGCACGGGCTGACAATATCGAGCATTGCCGTGCCCTTATGCTTCAGCGCGGCCTTGAGCAAGGGCACAAGCTGTTTCTTGTCGCCGGCGAACGACCGCGCCACAAACAACGCGCCCGCGACGACGCTTCCATGCAAAGATCAAACGGGGGCACGGTGTTGGCCTCGCCGGTGGACCGGCGGAGGTGGCTGTTGAGGTCGGCAGTGGCCGAGAATTGCCCCTTGGTCAGCCCATAGCAGCCGTTGTCCTCAACGATGTAAACCATCGGCACATTGCGCCGGCAGGCATGCTTGAACTGGCCCATGCCGATGTTCGCCGTATCGCCGTCGCCACTGATGCCAATGCACACGAGCTTGTGGTTGGCAAGCAGCGCGCCGGTGGCCACCGACGGCATCCGGCCATGCAGCGCGTTGAAACCGTGGCTTGATTGGAGAAAATACGCGGGCGTCTTGCTCGAACAGCCGATGCCGCTGAGCTTGACCGTGAGATACGGATTGACCCCGATCGACTTGCACGCTTCGATCAGGTAGCTGGTGATGCTGTTGTGGCCACAGCCCTTGCACAGGGTCGACGGCAGACCCTGAAACGCGATCGTTGGCAAGGCGTAAGAGTGACCGTTGGATTGAACCGTGATCGTTGCTTCACTGGCCATGGATTGGTCGCCTCGATAAGCTGCGAGAATGGAATAGGTATGAGCCGGTAATTGAACGACGATCGCGCTGAAGCGGATCATTCGGGAGAGACTTCCTCACCTTGGTTGATCCCAGGATTGTCGCGTTCGACGTTACCAGTGGGCCAGCCCGGGCCTGACGGGTTTTTCTCCCAGCCAAGGATCGGCCGGACGATGTTCTCGGCGGCGATTGGCATGCCGTTGTAGTGAGTGACCGGAACCAGGCGGTCAGCCAGCGCCCCGCAACGAGGAGCGGAGCAGCGAGGAGATCTGGGCGTCGCGATTCTGCTCGATCACGTAAACACGCTGATGCCGCTCGATGAAGCTGGTCACTTCCTCGGCGACCGGCAGTGCGCGGATCCGGCAGTATTCGGTGGGGATGCCCTCCGCCTTCAGCAGGTCGCGTGCCTCGCTCATGGCGAAGTGAGTTCCGCCGTAGGCGATCATGCCGACCTGGGCCGAAAACTCTCCCTCGATGGCCGGGCGGGGAACCGTCTTGCGGGCCGTTTCCAGCTTGAGGGCCAGCCGGTCGAGGTTCTTCTTCCAGTCCTGGGGACGCTCGCTGTAGCCCGACTTTTCGTTGTGCCCGGTGCCCCGCGTGAAGTACGCCGCCAGGGGGCTCTCGGTGCCCGGAATGGTCCGGTAGCAGATACCGTCTCCGTCCACGTCCTTGTACCGCTCGAACTGGCCCAGCCGCTCAAGGTCGGCGGCGGTCAAAACCTTGCCGCGGTGAATGGGCTTCTCCGGATAATGGAAAGGTTCGCTCAACCAGAGGTTCATTCCCAGGTCGAGATCGGTGGCCAGGAAGACAGGTGTCTGGAGCTGCTGGGCAAGGTCGAGCGCCTGGACGGTCATCGAGTAACATTCCTCGACGGAGCCAGGAATCAGGACGACGTGCCGGCAATCGCCATGGCCAAGCAGGTATATCTTCAGAATGTCGCCCTGGCTGGTGCGTGTCGGCAGGCCGGTGCTGGGGCCCATCCGCTGAACGTCGACGATCACGACCGGGATCTCGGCGAAATAAGCCAGGCCCACGAATTCGGCCATGAGGGAGATCCCCGGCCCGGAGGTCGCCGTCAGCGCCCGGGCTCCAGCCCAGCCGGCGCCAATGGCCATGCCGATGGCGGCGAGCTCATCCTCGGCCTGGACGATGGCAAACGTCTTCTTGCCGTCCGGCTCGACGCGGTGTTTCTTGAGGAAGTCTTCGGCGTACTCGGCCAGACTGCTGGACGGCGTGATCGGGTACCAGCTCAGCACGTTGGCGCCGCCGAAGAGTACCCCCAGCGCCGAGGCCTTGTTGCCCTCGATCAGGATCTTGTCCTGGGTCGATTCCATCGGCTCGACGCGAAACGGCAGGTTGGCGGGTAAATGTTCTTGAGCCCATTCATAACCGGTCCGTACCGCACTGATGTTGATCTCGGCGGCCTTTGCCTTGCGGCCGGGAAACTCGCGGCGGACGCCGCTTTCGACCGCGTCCATCTTGATATCGCAGACCGACGCCAGAACGCCGACGTACACCATGTTGATCACTTTGCGGAGCTTGTCGCGATAGGACTTGTCGGTCTTGTCCGGAGGATAGGCCTGCTCCGCAAGCTTCTGGAAAGGCACCGGCAAGAACAACACATCGTCGCGCAAGCCTTTCATGTCGGCGTCGAAATCATCGCGGTAAATGCAGATCGTGCCCGGCTTGAGCTGGGTCGCGTCGTCCCTCGCAGTCACCTCGTTCATGCAGACCAGGATCTGCGGGTCAAGGCGGTGGCCGACGTAGCCCTTGGCACTGGCGCGAATATGGAACCACGTGGGCAAGCCCTCGATATTCGAGGGAAAGACATTCTTGCCGCTACATGGGATGCCCATCGCATAGAGAGCGCGAAGCAAAACCAGGTTGGCCGAATTACTGCCCGAACCGTTCACGGTTCCAACCCGGATCGCCAGGTCGTTGATCACTGGTTTGGTGGGCAAATGGGCGTCGAGGGCAGGGGAGGTCTCGGGCGGGAAGAGGGTTGCAGACATAATTACCTCAGAAGGAGGGAGCCACGGCCACAACCCCGCGCACCATTACGTTCACTGGCAGGCAGACCCACGCGGGGCGTACATGAAAGGAAACCGACCCGTGGCGAACTTTCCTGACATCAAGTCCAACATATCGGCCATGCCATGGCAAGAGCCAATCGGTGCCGACCAAGTCGCTTCGCATCGTTGTCTCTTTGCGATTAAGCTCTTTCAATTTATGAGCTTACGTGGAGATGCTTGGGTCGCCGTGTAGCTCGCGTGTCGCTCGAGCTCGATCCTGCGACCTCTCATTGGTTGCGATACCTCGGATCGATGCGCACGGCCTCGGCGTAGTCGATCTTGGCTCCCATGGGATCACCGCTGGCTTGCCGACAGAAGCCGCGACTGTAGTAAGCCGCGGCGTAATTCGAGGCGAGCCGGATCGCCTCGTCGTGGTCGGCGATCGCCTTGTCGAACTGGCCTTTTTGAGCCCTGGTGCATCCCCGCGATTCCTCTTTTGAGTCCCGGGGAGGTTCAAACGAAGATCCGAAGCCAACCGAGCAAGAAGAGACCAATCCAGCCGATTCCCAGACCTCGCCCGGCCCAGCCGACCCAGCTCGTCTCGGCTCGCCAGCGAGAGCCTAGCACCACCGAGAGCCAAGCACCGGCCACCATGAGGGGAGCGTAAGTGGCGAAGGACGCCGTGATTCGCGAGATGGTCGCCGGCTCCAACGATAATCTCCCCATTGCAACTTGTGTCGAGCATACAGCCAGGTAGAGGGCCACTCCAGCCGTAGCGGCGGCGCATGCCATGAAGCCTGGTCCACGAGCCATTCGGCGGAACGAGATCTTCGGTCTCCACAGGCTGAGGGCCAGAAGCACCAGGCTCCAGGGTGCCAGCAAGCACGACGCATAGGTTTCAGCCATCGTAATGGAGCGCACGGTCTGGGTGGCTGTCCTGCTTGGAGGGCGAGCCGCGAAGCCGCGGATGGAAATGCGAACGAGAGCCAGCCCCAGCGCGGTGGCGGCGATCAGCACCAGCAGGTCGAGCAGGGTAGCCCTGTGCCGGTTTGAATTTGCCATGCTGGCCTTTCGCAGTGAGCCCGACCACAAATTCGCTGCAAGCTGTTTCCCATCATCCCCCGTTCGACCACAAGCTGGGTGCAAGCTCTCCCTCGACGAAAAAGTTCCCTTGCACAAGCCTCTGGAGTACATTCTGGAGAAGCACCGCCGGAACGATCATATCACTCGCGAGGCCCGCGCGACCAAGAAGGCGGCCTGAGCAGACGATCGAGGTTCATTTTATGAATTCATCCGCCCTGAGAGACTTGATGGTATGGATCGTCGTGGTCTTCGCCACGATGGTTCTTATCCGGTTCGCCGGTATCGAGATGCCGGACTGGGTTGTGGATCGCGTGATGACTCACTTCGGCTTTCTGATCTATCTCCTGCTCGCCTTCGCCTTCGTGAAAGCGATCGTCTGGCTTCTCCACCTGCTACGGTGCTTCTTCATCTCCAGGGCCGACAACGAGCTCGACGGAGAACAAATGCTCCAGTGACACGCGTCGTGCTATCGTTGATGGCCAGGCATGAATCGGCCTCGGGAACTCACCATGCCTCAAGATACCCTCCTCGTCGGTCGTGTCATAGGAGGCCGGCCGATCGGAGCCAGTCGATCAGTTCGGGAAGTAATCTGAAAAGCCTGGCGTGATCACCGACGAGAACGAGCCAGATCGCATAAACGGCCAGCTCAATCAGCCAGGTCACGGAAGCCATGAACAGGCTGATCGACTGCCCGATCGACTCGCCGATGCGGACGATCGCCGGCAAGATGGCCGCCAGGGCGAGGATCGGCACCAGAGGAATGCAGATCAGGAGCAAGAGAACAAGACATGCAACGAACAAGCGGATTGCTTTGAGTTTCCGGGATGGTCTGCGACCCCCGGCCTTTCCCTTGCTCTTCGGTCTCATGGCGGTCTCCTCGTGATCGGCAGCGTCCGGACACGCACTTCCTCGATACTATCAATGATTCGTGAACCCCGTAACGGCCCTGTGCCCCGCCCTCGTCCAGAGTGCTGATTTGCACGATCGCAACCGGCTGCGATAACGGGTCACAGCGATGACGAAACAGCCGACGGTGATTGTCGCGCAGAGTGAAAATCAACCGTAACCCATGAGCCACCAGCAGCAGGCCATTCCCCACACGAATGAGTCTGCCGCAAGAATCACAATCAGCGTCCGTGTCCCGATCCGGTCAACAACCCGCATCACCGCCGCGAACAGCACGAATGGGATCGAAAAGCCCGCGAGGACGGAGCTGAACCATAAAGTGCGCCCCCAACCGTTCATTGATTCAGTGACCCGTGGCCGATCGATTCGCGGTGGCTTTCACTCCGTCCGGAGCAGGCAAGAGCTTGCTGGTGCGGTCAGCCAGACCGGGGAGCTTCGGAAACGGCGCGTGCGGTTCGGATTGGTACCAGTAGGCGACCGAGGCGACGTCATCGGCCAGTTTCAGATACTTTCCCTTGTCATTCCAGCCCAGTGCCTGGATCGTCACCCGCAGGTCTTTCTGGAAGTTGATCGGGTCCTGGATGTGCCAGCGGTACAGGCTCCAGCGGATGGGCGGCTCGGCGCTGTCGCTGGCCGGCAGGGTCGTGCCGGAGTAGGGGCCGCTGAACGGGCTCGGAAAGCCATAGCTGCCGCCGAAATAATCCTCGGTGCCTGTGCCGCAAATGGTCGGGAAATCGCGGTCGCCGTCGAGGTAGAACTTGACCTCACCCTCGCCGAACCAGCCCTTCTTGAGCTGCGTCCAGGCCAGAAACGTGCCGACGTAGCGCCCGTGGCCGTTCACGCCGTCAAGGATCACGTACGGGTTCACGACGTCCGTGCGGGCCCGCCGGAACTGTGCGTGGAGTGTGCCGGCGGCGGCGGGCACGTCGGTTTCCTGGTAGGTAACCTGATAGGCGAGTAGTTCGAGGTCTTCAGTCGGCGACTCGTTGGTGAGCGTGATCCGCGCATGTGAGTGGAAAGGCATCGGCCAGTAGCAATTCAACGCGTTCCGCGGGTTGACCACAACGACCAGCGAGTTCACAGGCGCGAAGGTCTCGTGGCCGACGGCAAAAAAATCGGGCGCAGGGGACCTCGATTGACGGTGTCTCCTCGCCGTCCCAGTAGAATCGGAGCACATGCGCACGGCTCAGGTTTTCGACCATCCAGATGTGCTGAATGATGCCCGGACCGGCCACATCCATGAGCGTCGCCGTCTGGCCGCGATTGACTCTCAGGAACGGCCGGACTTTCCAGCCCTGGCCCAGGTCGTCGGCCGCCCTGGCCGAGGCCGGCGGACTGGGATCGGACGGGTCCGGCAGGGCCCGTCCGCCCTGGCCTTTGCCGCCCGTGGGGTTCTCAGCGCAAATCGAGCGTGTCCGCGCTGAAGACAAGACCGGTAGCGCGGACAGTCCCTGACCAGGTTCCAGACCGCCACCCGCGTTGATACGTGAATCCCGCTCTCTTGCACTCGAAGACGGCTCCTGGGCGCGTGACGGCCGCCCTCCAGAAGAAACCGCCGCGATTGCGATTGTCAAAACCAGGCTCATCTCGATCGCGGTGACGATACCTCGGCGCATGGCTCGCTCCAGGAACGAAGTCCAGGGGAATAACCGATCGCGCCCATTCGATCTGACCCGTTGCGGGAACTCAAGCCTGTTGTGGTGCACCGGCCAAGACGTCGAGATGGTTCCATCAGACGCTCCCAGAGGCGCAAAGAAACGGGCTGGAACATGCTCCAGCCCGCTCTTGCCTCCGTGTTTTCAAGAAAAACCGCGTGAATCCCCGGGCCGTATCGTGCAAGGTCAAGGCGTTCCTGCCGGAGCCGGGGGCGTCGGCGATGGCACTGGAGGTGCCCCTGGCAGGTTCGGAGCACCGATTCCTCCCGCACCGCCTGGCAGGTTGTTGACCCCTTGGTTCAAAGTGCCCTTGTTCATTTCCCCCTGGTTCACCATGCCCGGCTGATTCACGCCGGCCTGTCCCTGCATCTCGTGTTGCCGGACATCATCTGACCAGGTGCGGTGTTTCCGAACATGCCGGCCGGCCGGCCGTAAGCTGACGAGTAAGATGGTCGTTCCGGGAGTCATTGCGCCGGGCGTCATTGTGCTGGGAGTGCCGTAGTTCATCGGCATCGCCGAGCCGTAAGAGGCGTTGCTGGTCATCGGCATCGCCGAACCGTAAGACATGGGTGAATAACCCGCCATCTGGCCGGAATACCCGCTGTAGGGCATCGATGCATAGGCGGGGCTTGACCAACCGCCTGAGGACCGGCCGGCAAAACCAAACAGGCGGCGGCCGCCATAATTACCGCCATACCCGGCGCCGCCATAGCTACCTCCACCATAGCAGCCGCCGCCGTAGCAGCCGCCGCCGTAGCAGCCGCCGCTATAACAGCTACTGTAGCAAGAGCTGTAGCGTGCATGGCGATGCATGCCGCCCCCGCCGCAATGATGACAGCCCACGGCGCTGAGCGAGAAAGCCACTGCCAGAACTGCACTTTGCATTGGTGTGTGCCTCCGTGATGGTCATGTAGAACAAGGAAATCCTCGCAGGCAACCAAGCAAAAACAATGCCGCCTGGACAGTCTGGGAAGGTTCTACGGACTGCATGATCTATAAGCCAGGAGCCGTGAAGTGCGTTCTGAATCAATCCAAGGAGTGCCGGCAAGGGCAGGCTTGGCGTCGGCCTGCGTCAAGGCCGTCCTGGTAACCTTGTTCGTAGAGTCTGTCGCGGAGCTCCCGATCGTAGATTTCCATCCGATCCTCGTGGTCTTCGGGAGTCTGGGCGTCGGTCCAGCGAATAAGCTGGGCGATCCGGCCGAGCTGGTCGGCAAGGAATCCGCCAACGGCCGTTCCCCAGGCTCGATAGCCAAGCCCTTCGTGCTCGACAATCTCCAGGAAGGTCGTGGGCTGCCCGTTGGCCGGCACCACGGCGGCCGGAGCACTGGGGGTGGGGGTGATGGCCGCAGAAGTTGTGGTCAGATCTTCGGTTCTCTGGGCCTGTGGCTCCGCTTTCTCCGGGACGGTCTCGCCGGTCGGAGCTTCGTCCTCCTTCAAGTCGATCAAGCCGCACTCGACGAGAGCCCTGATATGCTTGCATCCACGAGGATCAATCCCCTCGCGCTTGAAAGTGAAATCCGGACAATCACACGTGATACCGTGGACCGTACGCGCGATATCATATTCTGTGCCGTCGAACTTCCTGATCCGGAACGCCTTGATCGCGGCCGGCAGGTCGGTCGCAAGGGGACGAACGTGATAAGCCGTACCGTTGATGAACAGGCTCAAACGGGCTATTGCCTGAGCTGGACGGGCCGGCCAGACGGTTTCGACTTGGGGATCGTCATGAAGACGCGGGTATTGTGTCGGTAGACTCATCATCGCAGTGGCTCAGCACTCGGGATCGATTCGGCATGGGCTGTATGCATCCGCTTCAGACAGCCACGCTTTCTCCAGCAGAATTATACGCGCTGATGTATATCCATGTACACTGAACGCACTTCAAAAATTCTGAGTTTTCCGGGTTGTCGGCTGTCGTTGCGAAGGTGGGTGGGTGGTGTCTAACGCATTGCATCGCGGAGTCTATCTGACCGGGCCTACAGCTTCGGGAAAGACGGCGATCAGCGTCGAGTTGGCCCGCCGGCTGGATGCGGAGATTGTCGCGGTCGATTCGATGACAGTCTATCGCGGCATGGACATTGGCACGGCCAAGCCGACCGTCGCCGAGCGCGCGGAAATCCCGCATCACCTGATCGACGTGCTCGATCCGTGGCAAGAGGCCAGCGTTGCGGAATACCGGAGGTTGGCGATCGCAGTCGTGGAGGAGATTGAACAGCGGAGCAAGCAAGTGCTCTTCGTGGGCGGCACGCCCTTGTATCTGAAGGCCCTGCTGCGAGGGTTGTTTGAGGGCCCGGGCGCGGACGTCGCGCATGCGGCTGCGTCTGGAAGAGGAGGCCGAAGAGAATGGCACGCTGGCCTTGCACGATCGGCTCGCCGCACTCGACTCCGCGACAGCCGCCCGGTTGCATCCCAACGACCGGCGGCGGGTCATCCGGGCGCTGGAGCTGATCGAGTTGACCGGACAGACGCTCGGCCGGCTCCAGCTTGAGCATGAACGGCCGGCGCCCGCCAACACGTTGGTCTTCGCGATTGACAGGCCGCGTGGCGAACTTCACGCCCGGATCAACCAACGCGTCACGGCGATGTTTGACGCGGGGCTGGTCGAGGAAGTTCGCGGCTTGTGGTCCGCACCTCGGCCACTCAGCGTCGTGGCCGCGCAGGGCGTGGGATATCGCGAGGTCATCGCGATGCTCGAGGGGAAAGTCGGCCTGGCGGAAACGATGGAACAGGTCCGCGCGGTTGCGCCAGTTCGCCAAGCGACAATGCACCTGGTTTCGCGGGCTGGTCGAGGTTCGTCCCTGGCCAGTCTTGCCCGAAGAACGTGAGGGGCAGGTGGCCGACCGGCTCGCGGCATTGATCCAAGCCGACCGGGCGAGCCGGGGAATCCGCTAACTTGCTCTTCCCTGGAATTTCGGCATCTGCTATCAGACAGGCCGTTAGAAAAGCCGACGTCCGGTCTGCGCAGCGGATGCGTGGGCAGGCCGGGTTGCTTGACTTCTCCCTGTCTTGACGCAGGTCTTCCAAGCACATTGCATTCTCAAGGCGTGGCGTTGACCGGGATCGTTCCCAAGAAGGGGACCGTTTCCATGGGCCGGCGATCTCTCATCGTGGTGGGCTTTATCCTGATCCTGGCCGGGCACTCTGCGCGTGCTCAGGACAACAAGGCAGAGCCCCAGGGCCAAGATCCCGCAGCGGCCCAGCTTCCGCCGATAACTCCAATCGAGGAAGCCGCGAGCAGCCCCGACGGCAAGCCCGTCCCGCCCGCGGCTGCACCCGCGGCGACGCCTTCCGCAGGCAACGCATTGCCAGGCCTTGAGCCCGCGGCCGCCGAGACTCTGATGCCTCATGGTCGCGACCCCCAGCCAAATCAAGGACTTGACCCGCCAGCAGGTGCCGACCTGGTGCAGAAGCCGAGGCACGGGGCGTCATCCAGCAAGAAAACGGGACGTCTCGCTCCCGCCTTGAGCGACCCTCATGTCAAGAAGACCGAGGGCGCCGGGGATCACAATCCGCCTGGGGTGGTTCCTCCACAGCCTGCGCCCGTCAATACCTCAGCGGTACCTGGCAACCCGATGCCGGGAGAGCCCGTTGCCGAAGGGCCAAGTTTCGTGCTTCCCGCGGATCGGCTCCCCCTCGGAAAGCAAGAGGTCGTCCTGAGCGTGGATGTGCAGGCGCCCGCGAACGTCATTTACAACCGCGATGCGACCGTCAAGATCATCGTCAAGAACAGCGGCTCGACCGATGCCCAGGGAGTCGTGGTCCGGGATCAATTGCCGCCGGGCCTGGCCTTCGTCGCGAGCCAGCCGGAAGCAGTGCGCGTCGGCGATTCGCTGCTGACCTGGCACATCAGCAATTTGCCCGCGGGGTCCGATCGGGTGATCTTGCTCAAGGTCAAGCCAAGCAAGACCGACGGGGCTCTCGATCATGCCGCGACCGTCACGTTTCAGGCCGGCAGCAAGGCCAGTAGCCGGGTGCTGCGACCCCGGCTCAAGCTCGAGGTCGTGCAGACGCCGCCAGAAGGCAAGGTACTCAAAAGCAAGACGGCTGAATTCCGGATTGCCGTGACCAACTCGGGCAACGGCCCGGCGCGGAACGTGATCGTCAAGGCAAAGCTCAGTGCCGGCCTGCGGCATGATACCGGCGAACATAACGATGACAATAGCTTTGAGTTGCCGATCCAGGAACTCGGTCCCGGCCAGCGCGAAGATCTCGATCCCTTGACTGTCGAGGCGATTCAAGGCGGACCCCAGTCGTGCACGGTCACGGCTACCAGTGAAGACGTCGATCTCGACAAGGAATCGGCCGAGATCGTCCGCAACGTCGACGTCGTCGAGCCCAAGCTGATGATGACGCTGAGCGGTCCCAAAGAGCGGTTTACCGACACGATCGCCTCGTATGCGGTCGCGCTGGAAAACCCGGGCACGGCCCCGGCCAAGAATGTGAAGGTGCTGGCGACGCTCGGGGTCAGCGGTCGTCTGGTCGCCATTCCCCCGGGCGCCAAGTACGATACGGCCTCGCGCCGGTTGCAATGGACGATTCCCCAGATCGAACCCAACGAGAAGCCGCGGCCCCTTGCCTTCGAGGTTCGCATGGGAGGGATCAACGCTTACGAGGTTCACGTCGAGGCACGTGCCGATAACGCGATCTCGCTGAAAGATCGCAAGATTACCGATGTCAAGGGAATGGCCGATGTGGACCTGGTGGTCAAGGAACGCCGCCGCGTGGTGGATTTTGACGGTACCACGACGTTCCAGATTCGCCTCCGTAATTACGGCTCCAAGGAAGCCACCGGACTGAAGGTCTCGGCGAAGCTTTCCGAGAATTTCAAGGTGACGGAGACAGCCGGTGGGCCGGAGGGCGTTTCTCAGTTCAAGGACGGCACGCTCGAGTTACCGCGCATCGAACGGCTTGGACAAGGCAAGGAGATGCTCCTGGGAATCAAGGTGAAGGTGATCAAGGCGCAGCCCAAGATCGGCACCTGCCGCGTCTACCTTCAGCACGATGATCTGACCGAGCCGCTGGAAGACATGGCGGCGGTCAAGATCACCGAATCGGCCCGAGGAGCGACCACGGGACCGTGAGAGGATGGCAGATGGCAAATGCCAAATGGCGGATGGTGGATCGCGCGGGGAAGCACAGGTCAATTTGAAATTTACAAACACGATTACACGATCCTCTGAATGCCGAGGTTGGTGCGCCGAGGATTTCCGCGTACAATCGGGTCTTGGTTTGGACGCCCGATGTGGACGGAATCTTGCACGGAGCTGAATCCGGATTCGCGGCCTGACGGTGTCTCTCCCGGCGCAGGAACTTGAGATGCAGCACATGACACCCGCCCGGTCATCGAACGGCAGCAGTGCCGCTGCCGTCTGGACTCTCATTGCGCTCATCGGACTGTTCGCAACCGAGATTCCCTCGCTTGCCCAGGAACCGGCTGGCGAAGACCACCGCCCGACCAACCGGCTGGCGCGTGAAACGAGCCCCTACCTGCTGCTTCATGCGCATAACCCCGTGGATTGGTATCCCTGGGGGACCGAGGCGTTTGACCGGGCGAAGGCCGAGAAAAAGCCCATCTTTCTCTCGATTGGCTATAGCTCGTGTTACTGGTGCCACGTCATGGAGCGCGAGAGCTTCATGGACGCGGGAATTGCCCGGTTCCTGAATCAGCATTTCGTCTGCATCAAGGTTGATCGCGAGGAGCACCCGGATGTCGATCAGATTTACTTGACCGCTCTCCAGGCGGTTGGCACGGGAGGGTGGCCGATGTCGATGTTCCTCTTGCCCGACGGCCGCCCATTTTACGGAGAGACCTATCTGCCTCCCCGCGATCGCCAGGGGATCTCGGGGCTCCTGACAGTGCTCATCGGAATCGACAAGGCCTGGCGCGAGGAGCGACGCGAGATCGAGCGGGCAGCCGACGGACTGACCGAGATCGTCCGCCGCAAGCTGGGCGGCTCGGGCAGCCGCCGCAAGCCGGCGCTCACTCGGGCACTGGCGGCCGCCGGACGCGTTGCGCTGGCCGAACAGTTCGATCCCGAATTCGGAGGTTTCGGCTTCAATGCGCAAAACCCGCCGGCCCAAGTTTCCTGAGCCCGTCAACCTCGTCTTTCTGCTCGATCAGGAACGCCGCGACCGTCTCAAGAAAGGAGCGGCCAGGGAGAGCGGCGGTTTGCCGGTCGCGGCATCCGGCGGCACGGGCAGATCGGGCCGGACCGAGCCGCTGTACATGGTGCAATACACCCTCGACATGATGGCGCGAGGTGGAATTCGCGATCAGCTTGGCGGCGGTTATCACCGCTATGCGACGAGCCGCTACTGGATCGTTCCGCACTTCGAGAAGATGCTCTACGACAATGCCCAGCTTGCTTCGGTACACCTGTTGGCCTACGAATTGACGGGGGACGTTCGCTGGCGCGAGGAGGCCGAGGCCACGTTTGCCTTCGTCGCACGGACGATGACCGCGGCGGAAGGGGGCTTTTACTCGTCGCTTGACGCCGAGACGGCAAGCGGTGAAGGGGCCCATTACGTCTGGTCGCGCGACGAGGTCAAGCACGTGCTGGGTACCGGTCCCGACGCCGAGGCGTTCTCGCTGGTCTACGGAATGAAGCGGGAACCGAACTTCGAGGGCGGACGCCACGTCTTGCTCCAGCCCCGACCGCTCGCCGAGCAAGCCGGCAAGCTCGAGACCACCCCGGAAAAGCTGGAGTCGCTCCTGCGGCCGCTCCGGCGCGGATGCTGGCCGTGCGCGAAAGCCGGCCCGGTCCGTCGCGCGACGACAAGATCATCACCGCCTGGAATGGACTGATGATTGCCGCCTACGCCGACGGCTACCGAATCCTCAGGAACGAGGCTTACCGCAATGCCGCCGAAAAATGCGCCGAGTTCTTGTTGAAAACCCTGCGTGAGCCCGGTGGACGGCTGCTCCGAACCTATCGGGCGGGCCAGGCCAGGTTGCCCGCCTATCTCGAAGATTATGCGTTCCTGGCGCACGGGCTGTTACGGCTCCATGCGGCGACCGGAGAATCCCGGTGGCTGGACCAGGCGCGCGGTCTGACCGATCGTATGCTCGCCGATTTCGCCGACCCGCGGGAGGGCGGCTTCTTCTTCACGGCCGTCGATCATGAGCGATTGCTGACCCGTCCCAAAGATCCTACCGACGGTGTGTTGCCGGGTGGAAACAGCGTTGCGGTCCTCGATCTCCTGACGATCTCACGCGCCACCGGAGAGAAAAGCTACCTCGAACCAGCGCGAAGAACTCTCGAGTCTTACGCCACGGCGATCTCGCAAGATCCCGCCGCGATGCCGCTCTTGCTCGTCGGTCTTGAGGAGTATCTCGATGTTCGTCCCGATGCGGCTCTCGCCGGTGCCGGCGGCCAGACCGCGGATGCTCCGGTGACCGCGACCGCGCGAATCGCGGATGGAGAAAAGCCAGCGCCGGGAGGAGTTCTCCAGGGGATCGTGTCTGTTGCCATCAAGGAGGGCTGGCACATCCATGCCAATCCCACGGGAGTGCATGACCTGAATCCGACGATCGTGGTTCTCGAACCCGACCAGGCTGCCGGCGGTCTCCGGGTCGATTATCCCGCTGGCCAGACGAAGGTTCTTGGCTCACTGGGCGCGGAAAGAGTCGCTCTTTACCAGGGCAAAATTGCAATTCCGTTTCGACTCACCCTGCCTCGCGACATCCAGGCCGGGAAAACCACCGTGAGGCTCAGCTTGAAATATCAGCCCTGCGATGAGAAGGTCTGCCTGGCGCCGGCAAGCCTGGCAATTCCTCTCGAGGTGACGCTGAGTTCCTCGTCAGTTTCCGCGGAGAGCAAGCCATGAGCAGCAAGACGATCACCAGAATCGGACCTGCCGATGTCGGGCGGCGAATGAGCCTCGAGGAATTCGAGCACGCCGGGACGGAGGCAGAGCGGCTCTTCGAACTGAGCAGAGGAGTTGTCGTCATGGTCGACGTACCCAATCCCTGGCACTTCAAGCTGCTCGACGCGATTCGCCGCCAACTTGCGGCCTTCTGCGAGAAGCAACCTGGGCTTATCTTTGGAGTCGCAGGTGGTGGCGAGTGCAAGCTGTTAATTCCCGGTCTGGAATCGGAACGCCATCCCGACCTGGCCATTTACAAGAAGCCTCCTCCGGGAGGGCGAAATGACGATGAGTTATGGTCTCACTGGGTGCCGGAGTTTGCCATCGAAGTGGTCTCTCAGAGCTCACGACATCGCGACTACCACGAAAAACCGGAAGAGTATTTGAAAATCGGTGTCCTGGAGTACTGGATCGTCGATGCGGACGAAGGGATGATGAAGGTGATGCGGCGGTCGCGCGGGCGCTGGGTCGAGTATCCCGTTCGCCCTCCCGATGGGTATCGAACCCGGCTACTTCCGGGTTTCGAGTTCTCCATCGAGGCCGTTTTTCAAGCGGCAAGCCGACGATGAGCTTGAGGAGCTTTGCAAATCGCGCTCTGCCAGTTCGGCCCACTTTCATTACGAGAATGCCCGCGTGCGTCGATCATTTCAGGACGGTTCGACGATCCGCTCGACCTGCCAGTCCTCGAGATCCACAGTTGCTCCCCGGCCCAGGAAGCCGACGACTGCCACGAATTGATCGCGTTTCCCGCGGCGGATCACAGTCCCCTCGATCCCGGTCAGAGGCCCGGTCGTGATCCTGACCCTGGAACCCACGGGTACGGCCGGCTCCGGCTGCACCGGCAGTCCGGAGCTGAGCATTTTCTGAATCTGCCGGAGGTCACACTCCAGCGACCTCTGGTCGCTGACTTCCAGTACGTTGACCAGTCGATTACCGCGAAGGGCGTTGAGCCGGTCGTTTTGATCGCCGAGGAGGAACAGATAGCTTTGAAACAGAGGAATCACGGAGCGGATCTTCCGGCCCTGGGGTGTACGATCTTCCTTGATCACCTGGGGAAGGAAGAACGGTACCGCGAGCTTTCGCAGCTCACGAGCGGCCGCCTTTTCCTGGCGCGGCTTGGTGTGCAAGCACCACCAGACGGCCTCGTCATTGGATCGAGGGACGGCCGTCGGGTCGTTCCAGAGATCGGCAGGAAAGAAGTCGGGCTCGGCAGGCAAAATCGGCATGAGTTGCTCTGTCAGATCGGACCAAAATCCCCGGAGCCAATCTGCTCGGTTTGGGAACCGAACGAGCAGCATTCTAAAAGATCTTCGCGCGGATTCCAGATCTTTTCTCTCTCCAGCCGTTCATCCGGACATACGGACCATCACGAAAATGATTCCTACCGTGGATGATCCCGTGAAGGGATTTCTGAATCTCAATAAGCCGTCTGGAATCAGTTCGAGGTCCGTCGTCGATCGCGTGGCCCGGTTGCTTCCCCGGACCAAGGTTGGACACGCGGGCACACTTGATCCGCTCGCCTCCGGGGTTTTGATGATCGGGGTCGGATCTGCCACGCGTCTGATCGAGATGGTCCAGCGCATGACGAAGGTTTACCGGACCGTGATTCGCCTGGGTGCCCGGAGCGACACGCTCGACGCCGACGGCCAGGTGGTGGAGGTGGAGAACCCCAGCATTCCCACGGAGCAAGAGGTCCGCCAGGCGCTTGCCGGCCAGATCGGCGAAGTCCTTCAACTTCCTCCCGAATACTCGGCACTCAAGATCAAGGGCCAGCGCGCGTATGACCTGGCGCGTGCCGGGCGGGTGGTCGAGCTCGAGCCCCGGAGCGTGCGGATTGATCGTGTCGAACTGCTGCGATACCAGTGGCCTCACCTCGAGCTGGAGATTGCCTGTGGCGGGGGAACCTACATCCGATCGATCGCCCGCGACGTCGGCGAAACGCTCGGTTGCGGAGGCATGGTCGAGACCCTGGTGCGTACCCGCATCGGCCCGTTCACACTGGAGAACTCAGTGGACCCCGCAACCTTGACGAGCAGTTCCCTCGCCGTCCATCTTCGCCCTGCACTTGAAGCGGTTCACGATCTTCCCAAGATCACCGTGAACGAGGGCCAGGCGCGAGAGATCGGCCAGGGACGTGTCCTGGATGCGGCCGATCTCGGGCTGGATTTCATCCCGTCAGGAGCGGTTGCCTTGCTTGACGGCGAAGGCCGGCTGATCGCCATCGGCGAAGTCGATAGCAGTCAGCGTACGATACACCCACGTAAAGTCCTGAAGTAAGCGAACCTGCCTTACCGACGACGTGTCGATCGTTTGCACTGCCGGTCCCGACCGATCCTGGGACGGAGCAGGTTCTTCGTTGACCTCCGTCCGCGGGCAACATAGAATTTCAACGGTTCGGGCGGCTAATGGATGCTTGAATTCCCGCGAGACGAAAAGAGGTTTGCCCCCCCTTGATCGATTTAAAACGCACCGAGCGTTTGGGACGTCAGGAACGTACCATTCTCGTCGGAGTGATCCTTCCCGATCACGATACGACCCAGGACGACCCAATTGACGAGATTCGCGGACTGGCCAAGACGGCCGGCCTTCATGTCATCGCCACGATGCTGCAAAAACGGCAGCAAGTCGACATCGCCACCTACATCGGGTCGGGCAAGGTCGAAGAGCTGAAAGAGCTCGTCCAGGCTCACGAGGCCGACGTGGTCGTCTTTGATAACGACCTGGGACCCGCCCAGACGCGCAACCTCGAGCGCGCCATCGAGGTCAAGGTCGTGGATCGGACCGAGGTCATCCTCGATATCTTCGCCACCCATGCCCGGACGCACGAGGCGCATCTGCAGGTCGAACTTGCCCAGCTCGAGTACGCGATGCCCCGGCTGAAGCGGATGTGGACGCACCTGTCGCGGTACAAGGGCGGCATCGGCGTGCGTGGACCGGGCGAAAAGCAACTCGAGGAAGACCGCCGGCTGGTCGCTCACCGGATCCAGGAGCTCAAGGCCAAGCTCGCCAAGATCCAGGCGCGCAAGGAGCGCGAGGTCGCCGGACGGGCCGATATTCCGACCGTCTCCCTCGTTGGCTACACCAACGCCGGCAAGAGCACCTTGATGAACGCCCTGACCGGCGCGGGGGTTCTGGTCGAGGACCGGCTCTTTGCCACGCTCGATACGCGCACGCGAAAGTGGCGGTTCCAGGGTGGCGGTCAGGCGCTACTCTCGGACACGGTCGGCTTCATTCGCAATTTGCCGCACACCCTGGTGGCTTCGTTCAAGGCCACTCTCGAGGAAGCGCGGCAGGCCGATTTGCTGCTCCATGTGGTGGACGCCTCGAGCCCCGAAGCCGAAAGCCAGGTCAAGGCGGTCGCCGATGTTCTCGGCGAACTCGGGCTCGAAAACCATCCCACCCTGCTCGTTCTGAACAAGGCCGATCGCGTGCCCGATCGTTCATTCCTCGATGTGCTCAAAGCCCACCATCGCGATTCGGTGACCATCAGTGCCGCCCGGGGAGAAGGCCTGGATCGCCTGGAACAGGCCGTGCGCGAGGCTCTGCTGGAGCGGGCTCTAGACGCAGAGGTGGAAACGGGAATGTCGAACGGCCGCGTCCTGGCCTATCTGGCACAGCACGCGCAGATCCAGAACCGCGTCTACGACAACGACCACGACCGGGTGCTTCTGCATTGCCGGATCCCCCGCCGGTGCCTCGATTTTCTCCAGGAGCACGGCGTCCAGGTGCGGGCCAACGGAGAGCGAATGTACGCGTGAGCGGATCGTGGCTTCGGAATAGTGGCCAGTGATCAGTGGCAAGTGGCCAGCAGTTGCCGGAACCGCCTCCGTCAACTGTCATTTTGCCATCTGTCATCTGCCATCTGTCATTGATTTACCGGCCCATGAGCCTCAACTCCAAGATCGAGTGGACCGACGCGACGTGGAACCCGATCCGGGGTTGCACCAAGATCAGCCCCGGGTGTGTGCACTGCTACGCCGAGACCTTTGCCGAGCGATTCCGCGGCGTGCCAGATCATCCCTATGAGCAGGGGTTTGACCTCAGACTGATGCCCGAGAAACTGGGCGAACCGCTCCGCTGGGCGAAGCCGAAGATGATTTTCGTGAACTCGATGAGCGACCTGTTCCACGAGGATGTGGCCGACGATTACATCGAACAAGTCTGCCGGGTCATGCAGCAGGCGAGCTGGCATACATTCCAGGTTCTGACGAAGCGTGCCGAGCGAATGAGTGCCCTGCTGCGTACTCGATTGAGTTTCGCCGCGGCCGAGCCGCACATCTGGTTCGGGGTCAGCGTCGAGAACCGCAAGCACGGCCTGCCGCGCGTCGATCACCTGCGTTCAGCACCCGCCGGCTTGCGGATGCTCTCGGTCGAGCCCTTGCTCGAAGATCTTGGCCAGATGGATCTGACGGGCATTGGCTGGGTCATTCTGGGAGGCGAGAGCGGGCATGGCGCCCGACCGATGGAGGCGGACTGGGTCCGGTCGATTCGCGACCAGTGCGCGGGTGCGGCGGTGCCGTTCTTTTTCAAGCAGTGGGGCGGAGTGCGCAAGAACAAGTCCGGCCGCGAGCTCGACGGCCGGACTCATGATGATGTCCCGGATCGGCGCGGTGGACGGGCACGCCCCGATTCCGGGCTGGCCGCCGAGAAACCGCGTTCACTTCTTCACTGAAGGCTGCGACACGGGTTTCAAGGGCGTGATATTTTCCCAGAAGTGCTCATTGATCTGGAGTACCGGCCGCTTGAAGAGCGGGCTTGCGTCGTCGTTAAAGACGCTTGCGCAGAGCTGGGACGGAGGACGGACGGTCGCGAAGGGTTGCCTGGTGGCCACATCCCATAGAGAGAGAGTACGATCGTCGGCGATCGTGACCAGCGTCCCGCCGTCCGGAGAAAGCGCGGCGCCGATCAACGGCTTCGCACCGGGTCCCGGCAACTCGAAGCGATCGGCCGAGGCGAGCGACTTCTCGTCCCAGGTTGTGACCACGCGGCCATCGGTACTCACCGTAACCAGGCGGCGGCCGGCATACTGGCCGCCCAGATGGGCCAGCGGCCTGGAGATCTGCCCCGGGATATCCTTGAGCAACTCGCCCGTGACCGCGTTCCAGATTCTCACGGAAGTGTCGGCTGCCGTGACGAGGTCGTTCTCGCGAAACGCGATTTCGCGGATCGGGGTCGAGTTGCGCAGGGGCGGGCAGACAGGGTCCTTGGAGTCAAAGCTCCACAGCTTGGCGGTCCCATCCTGGTAAAGGACCGCCTCGCGGTTTACGGGAGCAACATGGCCACGCCGGTTAGGATCGAACAGGCTATTGCCAATGCACGCGATCAAGTAGTTCTTTCGTCGTGCGGGGTCATTGCCGAAGTCGTTGTGCGCTCAGAGCGGCACCGGTATCCTCCACCGTTTGCTTCTTGGGCTTGTCGTTGGGTTTTTCGATAGTCTGTGGGCCAGGGGGTTGTGGGCCCGCGGCGGCCCGGTAGGACAGCACGGAGACCAGGCAGAGACTAGCGGCAGTCAGGCCGACGGCGGCGATTGCTTGAAGTTTCGTCATGAGCATGCTCCTGGAAAGATCGCGGGTGATCCTGCGCGGCGGCGAAGCTGACAATCTCGGTCGTGGGATGTGCCGAGTACTGCATCGCGGCACGCGCCGTGTTTTCAACCAGCGGAGTGGGAATCCACGCCAGGGCAGTGTCGTGCGGGAATGCGGCCACGATGGTACCCGCCGCGGGAGCCAATCCTCGGCGGATCAGCCGACTGCGCAGCTTCTCGCGTCCCCGGGCCAGCCGGCTGCCCACGGTGCCAATTGGACAACCAAGGTACCGCGCTGTTTGCTCGCAGGTGCGTCCCTCCAAGTCACAGAGCACGATCGCCGCGCGGTAGTGTTGCGGCAAGCGATCGAGTTCTTCGTGGAGGACAGCAAGCAGTTCCGTGGACGGGCATGACTCCGCCCGATCGCAGGCGACTGCGGCGCGGTCTCGTTCGGCGGTTTGCCGGCGAACCCGTGCCGTCCGAGCCCGCAACGCCGCCCGGCAGGCGACACGATGCAGCCACGGCCCCAGCGACTCACGGACCCAGAGCGACCGGCTCTTGCGGAGCAGGATCAGAAAGGTCGCCTGAAAGGCATCGTGAGCGTCGTCGTCGTTGCGGAGCATCCGCTGGCAGGTCCGCAGGACCATCGGCCCGTGCCGTTCCACCAAGGCGGCGAACGCTCCTTGCGAGACAACTTCCCCGCTGTCGTGGAACCGCTCCAGCAACTGGCCGTCGCTGAGCCCGGCGAAGCTGCCCACTTCAAACAAAGCTTGAACATCACGCCGTATGGAGCCAGCCCGCTCCGTTGCCACCTATCCACCCCCTGGGTTATCGTTCTCACTCCTGTCAGGAGAACGCCCCGAGGGAGACACTTTTATCCATCTTTCTCGAAGCAATTCTACGTTTCTCGGAAGAACTCCCCAGGCGAGGTCTGCCCCGTGCATCGCTTCCGGCTTCACTTCGAGCCCGCCATCAGGCTAGCCAGCTCGGGCGTCTGATCAAATGGCGTTCCGACGGGTTGAACGATACTGAAATCGTAGACCAGGCATCCCTGCTTGCCGACAAAGAAGTCCCGGTTCTCGGCGACGTCGAGGTTAAAGACGGGTTGTACCTTGTCGGGCGTGACCGATTCGACCTGGGCGGTTCCGCCGATCGTCCGGACCACATCACCGGGCTTGAGATCGCGGGCCATGGTCCAGCCCTTGCCGGCCTTCCAGAACCGATGGATGCCGGTAGCGACGATGGTCTCACCGCCGATCCGGAGCTGAAGTGTCGCGGTGGGATGATTGTGATGGATTGCCACGATCGGTTGAAAAGTCAGTGAGCCGGTGGTCGGGTTCTGCGAGAGCACCCGGTCGCCAACCTGGAGTGTTTCGATCGCCTGAGGGCCGTTGATGGTGCGCACTGGACTTCCCGCCGCAAAGCAGGCAGAATGGGCCGGCGGCTGATAATCAAAAGCCAGAACCTGAGTATAGGTTGGCTTTTCTGCTGTCTGCGGCGATTCGTAGGCGTAGCCGAGCTCGTTGGTCCACCACTTCATCCAGGCCTGCGCTGTCACTGCCGAAATCCTGGCCCGTTGATGCCGTGGCAAGGGGCAGAACGCGTTCATTCAACTCACGAATGCCGGCGTTGACTACCTCGAGGGATTGGATATCTTGCTGTAGGGTTTGCCGGGCGGCTTGCTCGTACTGCGCCTGATTGAGAACGGCCATACCGATCTGCTGATCACGCTGCGCTGCGAGCATCTGGGCGGTCATCATGAGGTTGGGTTGGACCTGTGAGGAAGCTCCCTTGAGAGTGGCGGCGTGTTGCCGGATCAATGTCGCCATCTGGGCCGGGTTGGCTGCAATCGATTGGCCGAGTTGCTGGGCACTCGCCGAGAAGCCGGCATTCATCGGTGCTCCCCACCCCGATGCCATCATCAAGTTTGGCATGCTGAACGGATCGAAGGGCACGTCCGGGCTGTAGAGTCGTGGCGGCAGAGTGCTCGGATCAAACCGTTGAACGCGGTACAGGCGCTGGATGTTGTAGCGCTCGCCCTCGACGAACAGGGCCCCTTCCGATCCCGACCCGTTCAACGGCTGAACCTTGTACTTGAACGGTTTGCGGATCATCTCCAGGAGCGACGTGAGGTAGTCGCGGGGATCGTGCCGCACTGCGGTCTCGATTGCCCGGCCGCGAACCGCAGGCGAGGGGGCGAAGACGGCGAGCGCCGCAAGTGCCCGCGATGCGGTCGCGGCGTCGATTTGACCCAGGACCTGAACGGCCATCAACTTCGACCGCTCGTCGCCCTTGACCAGCACTTCCCAGACCGCGGGAACAGCCAGCGGATCGGTGATTCCGGCCAGGGAGGCTTCGGCCTGGGTTCGCCGGGCCGCGTTCTTGCTGTTCAAGCCGTCACGATATCGCTCCAGGATCGGCTTCCAGTGCTTGTTCGCAAGTTTTTGATGCTCGGCTGCGGACTTCTCGGCGGCAAGCTGGTCGGGCTTCGCCCAATGATTGCCGCTCTTCTTGTAACCCAGCTTTTTCCAGGCCGCCTCGTGCTTCGGGTCGAGCCGGACCACGGCGTTGTAATTGCGCAACGGCCTGTTCTTTGAGCCCCGCCTGATCACACCACTGGGCGAGCTTCCACTGAGCCTCGGGTTTATCCGGCGTGGCAGCCCTGCGCTGGAGATACTCGCGGAGCACCGCCTGGGTCTTGGGATCGCTTGTGAGCTCGGTTTTGACGTCTTCCGGTTTTTGCCATCTGTCACCATGGGCCACCTGCCCCAGCAAGCCCCGGGCGGTTGCGTGGGCGGGGTTGATCAGGGTGGCGAGCACCAGTTGCTTGAGCCGTTCCGCCGTCAGTCCATGCGCCTCGCACCAGAGGGCGAGCTTGACGTGGGCATCGGCATCGTGGCCAACCTTGGCCTTGGCGGCCTCATAAGCGGACAGGTCGGCCTTGGTCGCCGATTGATCCAGGCCGGCGGACGACAGCAGGCCACACGTGAGCAGCACGATCGCGAACATCATAGGCTCCTTGAGGTGCGGGCCGCGGGACGAAGCTTCAGGAAGTTTGAATTCCTGGTTTGAGAAGATAAGCTCGGATCAATAACCGGGCGGCACCGGCGTCTCCACGAGAGCCGGCACGCCGTCAAACGGTTTTTCTGTCGGGTTCACAATGCTGTTGTCATGCGCCAGCACGCCCTGCGTGCCGACGAAGAAATCGTCGCCGTTGGCGATCTGAAGGTTGAAAACGGGCTGAACCTTGTCGGGCTCGACATTCTTCACCTGGGCGATACCGCCGACCGTCCGCAGCCGGTCGCCGGGCTTGAGCTCGCGGGCCATGACCCAGCCTTGGCCCGCCTTCCAGAAGCGGTGGATGCCGGTGGCGACGATCGACTCCTTCCCCAGGTCGATCCGGAAGGTCGCGTTGGGCGGATTGTGATAGGCCACGACGACGGGCTGATAGCTGAGCGATCCGGTCGTCGTGTTTTGCGTCAGCACCGGTTCGCCTTCGCGAATGTCTTCGATGGCCCGCGGTCCGTCCAGCGTCCGCACTTGCGTTCCCGCGCCGAAGCAGGAATGAAAGTAGCGGACCTGGGTGATCTGAGTTGTGGCTGTCTCTGTGACGAGAGGAGGGGCTGACTGCGGTTGATAATCGATGGGGACCTGCTCGACGAAGGTCGGCGGCGGGCTCGGGGTATACGACGACGCCTGAGCCGCATAACCTTTCAGGTCGACGGCCCACCGTACCCAGGCTTGCTGATCCTGCCCGAAGTCTTGCCCGCTGTAATCCTTGAGGATGTCCCGCACGCGGTCGTTGATCACCGCTGTTTGCGCGTTGCTCGCCTCGATGCTCTGCACGTCCCGGCTGAGTTCCTGCTGGGCGACCAGAGCGGAATACTGCGCATCCGCCATCATCTGTCCAACGGGAATCGTGACGGAATCCTGAATAGTGGTTGCACCGGACAGGCGCATGTTCGGGTTCCGGGGATCACCGGAAATCGTCGGACTTACATTGCTGGCGATGGTCTGGCCGAGTTGCTTGCTTTGGGCCTGTGATAGGCCCGTCTTCTGGAGGATGCTCGAGATGGCTTTGGGCACGATTGGCTGAAACGTACCTCGACGGGACGGTGAGAACTCGAGAAGGCGTAGGAATCGAAAACCCGGCTGGCCACCAGCATTCCGTTGGCGTCCGTACCGAGTTGAAAACCGGGCATGAGAGTCGGCGGCGCGAGCGGCGTATAAAGCCGCTTGATGTTGGCTTCCTTCCCCTCGACGAGCAACTCGCCTTGCGAGCCGGGACCGTTGAGCTGCTTGACCTTGTACTTGATGGGGTCGCGGAGCAGGCTCACCAGCAGCTCGGCGATATCGCGGGGATCGCGCAGGCGGAGGATCTGGGCCGCCGAATGTTCGGACGTCGGCCCAAGGGCTGAACACGGCAAGGAGGGCCAGCGCCCGCGAGGAACCGGACGCGTTGATCTGGCCGAGGATCTGGACGGCAGCCCGCTGGTGCGCCTGATCTCCCCGGACGAAAACCGCCCAGACCATGGGCACGGCACGCGGGTCGGTGATCTGCCCGAGAGTCTCCTCAGCCGCGGCGCGCTTGACCCTGCCATGCGCGCCAGCGCGTCGCGCAGATGTTCCAGCTTCGGCTTCCAGCTCGTGTTGGCGCGATGCTGGGCCTCGTGCTCGGCCTTCTCCGCGGCTGCGACCTCGGGCTTGACCCACTGGGCGCCCTGCTTCTTGAATCCCAGCCGCTTCCAAGCCGCCTCGCGCTTGGGATCGAGCGTTACAACCCGGCGGAGATGAATGACGGCCTGTTCCTTGAGTCCGTTCTGATCGCACCAGAGCGCGAGTCTCCACTGCGCATCCGGCTTGTCGGCGGCACGGGCGCGTTGTTCCAGGTACTCTTTCAAGAGCGCCTGCCGCGCCGGGTCCTCCTTGGCCTGCCGACTGACGTCGTCGGGCCGCTGCCACTTATTCTTGTAGAACACCAGCCCCAGCAGGCCGCGGGCCGCCGCATTCGTGGGGTCGTTCAGTGTGGCCAGGGCGAGATGCTTGATTCGCTCGGCCGTGAGACCGTGCGCCTCGCACCAGAGGGCCAGCCTGACCTGGGCGTCTGCGTCCCGCCCCGCCTTTGCCGCGGCATCCCGGTAGGCCGCCAGGTCGGGCTTTCCGTCATCCCTTCCCGGTGCTTGGCCAGCCAGCAAGAGACAACCGACTAAGACCGAGGAGAGCATGATATCGCCTCCCGAGAATTCGCAAACGATCGCCAGCAGATCGCTCTCCGCATCAGGAGTCGCCCATAGTTCTTTATCTTAACTGCGGAAGGAGTCGCCGGCGCCACAGAATCGAGAGAGTTTTCCGTAATTGCACCTCTCTCCCTTGAGATAAGTGCACGAAGGTTGCTGGGCGAATACGGAAAAGTTTCAGTATTTCGCACTGCGGGCGGCTCGAATCCGGGCCCGCGATGAGTCGCCTGGTGTTTTCCTGTGACGACCGCGACCGCTACAACGCTTCTTTTCACTAGGGGAAGAGGAAAGCACCTGAAGACGACCGGGCGGTCCCGTGCCGTCCTGGCGGATTCTCCAATTAACTGGAAAGCTGACCCATGGCGATTGCTCGAAGACACTGTGTAGTGCTGTTCCTGGCACTCTTCTCTTGTCTGGTTCGGGCCCTTCCCGCCCAGGCCCAGAACGATGGGGCGCTGACCGTCCGGTTGATCCCGACCGGTGATATGCCGGTCCATGAGGTAAAGCCCGGCAAGCTCCAGGTTGTCGTCGAAGGCCAGGGATCGATCGAAGCCGCGCTGTCTTCCGATCTGTACTGCCCGATCGGGGGCCAGTCGACCATCCTTTCCCTGGTCCCTGAGGGCCGGACTGTGAAGAAGGGAGACCTGGTCTGCGAGCTCGACAGTTCGGCTCTCCGCGATCAGCTCAGGAACCAGGAAATCGCCGAGCAACGCGCCGGCGCGGCGTACATGAATGCCAAGCTGTCACGCGAGGTCGCCGATATTGCCGTTTCCGAGTACGTGGATGGCATTTACAAGCAAGACCTGTTCACCTTGAAGAGCGAGATGACCGGCGCCGAGGCAGCCATCCAGAGAGCGGAGGACCGTCTGGAGCGGACCCAGCGCGCCAGCCAGCGGATGAGTGAGGTCGCCAAGAACGCGCCGAAGACGCCGGCCGATATCGCGGCCGAGCTCGATATCGTCGATCGGCTCGAAGATGCCGAACAGACCTTGCAGGAAAAGCGCAAGAAGCTCGAGTTCGCCAGGGCCAAGCTTGATGTACTGGAAAAATACACCCGTGAGAAAACGACCAAGGCCCTCAAGGTCGAGGCCGAACGCAAGCGGACCGAAGAACTGAGCAAGAACGAAGCCTGGATGCTCGAGAAAAACAAGGTGGAGAAGCTCAGGAAGCAGGTAGACGCCTGCCGTATCCTGGCGTCGCGCGACGGGTCGGTCGTTTACGCCAATGATCCCGGCCGCTGGAGAGGCAACGGCCGTCCCCAGATCGAGGAGGGGGCGAGCATTCGCGAACGTCAGAGGATCGCCAGCGTGATCGACCTTGCCGGACCGATGCAGGCCAGCATCAAGGTGCTCGAATCGAAGGTCGACCTGGTGACACTGGGATTGCGAGCCTCGGTGATGGTTGACTCGTTCCCGCGCGTCTCTGCCCGGCACTGTGGTCGCCGTGGCACCCTTGCCTGATCCCACCGCGATGGCAAGCTGGGATCGCAAGGTCTACACAACCAAAGTGCGAATTGAGCAGGCCACGCCATCTCTGCGACCGGGCATGACGGCTCGGGCCGAGATCCCGGTCAACGAGCTGAACAACGTGCTTGCCCTGCCAAACCAGGCGATGGTTCGACTGGATGGTAAGGATCAGGTCGCGGTCCAGCGATCCGACGGCGGCTTCGAGTGGCGCGTCGTCACGCTGGGTGCATCCAATGGCTCGATGACCGAGGTTATGTCCGGAATCAAGATCGGCGACAGCGTGGCACTCAAACCTATGGAACTACTCAGCGAATCGCAGAAAAAGCAAGTCGCCGCCTCATCAGCCCGAGACAACCCGGACCGCGTTTCGCGACCGAGAAGCCGTTGAAAACCATCATCCGGTCGGCGGAGTTTCAAGCCTCATTGCCAGTCCCGTTGCCCGGGCCTTGAGAAGGGATCGATTTGGGGGCAAACCCGAGGATCACGCGACAGGGGGCGTTCTCGAGCACGTACCGCGTATTGGACGCAAAGGCGGTGGTATCGCCACGGCGATAGACCCCCCGCAGACTCATGAAGATGGCGTCAAACTTGCCCTCAACGGCCGCTCGCACAATCTCAACACCAGGCTGACCCTGGACAACCTTGTACTCGACGCTCCGGCCCAGCTCGCGGGCCCGTTCAATGCCTCGCTCAATCACGTCGCTGGCTTCAGTGAGCGGGTCGGCCAATCCATCGCCGTCGGGCTCTCGCTCGGCGACGTCGATCAAAGTGACCTGAATGGCTGGATCGAGAAAGCTCATCACGGTGTCAAGAAAGTCAGCCGTCAACGGGCTGCCGTCGTAGGCCAGAAGCAGACGTTCAACACCGTGCCAGCTCTTGCGCAGGTCGGCCAGCAGCCCCGCCGACTCACCCACTGCCGTCCCCGGCTTGGGAATCTGGCTGCCGCCGGCAATGTCCAGCCGAACGTCACGATCCTTGCCCAGGACGCGAATCGAGAGCGGTTCAGGCTTGGTGCCGCACACATTGAGCCAGTAGAGTGCGACCGCATCAAGCTGGTCCTCGGGCCGGTACTTGTTCGAAGGCCCCATGATCAGCTCTTGGGCTCCGATCGTTCGGGCAGTCTGCGCCAGCGCGTAGAAAGGTTCGTTGGTCGGTACAATCACCGGCCGGACCGGCTTACCGGCGTGTTCCGCCAAATTCACCACGGCCGTCAGCAGGTGCCGGTCTTCATCGCTGATCGTCGGCTCATAATCAGCGCTCGCGGGCGGCAGCACCGTGGCTGTCATGACCACGACCTCGGTCGTCTCCGGGTCGGTCTCGTTCAGGCACTTTTCGAGCATACCCAGGTTGTACGGCGAGCGGATCGCCACCAGCTTGCGATAGGGCTTGCTCAGATTCAGTCCCTGCGGCGTGAGCTGTTCGGAAAACGCCTGGTTGAACTGCTCGAGGTGTTCCCGGTGCTCGGTCGATCCCAGCCGCCGGTGGTGGGCACGCTCGCTCAGGAAGAAGATCGTGAACAGAACCAGGGTGAACAGCGAGCCGGCGATGGTTGCCACTTCCTTCGTCAACAGGTTCGCCAGCGCGGCACCGGCGAGTACAAGGAAAAGAAATGTAATTCCCAGCGGAACATCATACTTGCCACGCCGGAAGTTGAACGGCACCTCATACTCGCGGTGGCCGGGTTGTTTGAACCGGAGAACCAGCATCGACACGGCCTTGAAGACGAAGCTCCAGACCACGCCGAATGCGTAGGCTTCACCCAGCGTCAAAACATTGCCCCGGCTGGCGACGATCGTGAAGATTTGCAGGCCGGCAACGGTGTTGATCAGCCTGTAGGTCGTGCCGTACTTGGGGTGTGGCTTGAGGAACCAGTCCGGCAGCACGCCGTCCTCGGAGACGCGGTTGAGCACTCCGTTGGAGCCGACGATTGCCGTGTTCACGGCTCCCGAGAGAATCAGAAAGCCCACGAAAACCACCACGGCGTTGAGCACAAGCAGGGCCCATCGCGGGCCGATCACGTTCATCGCCAGGCCGCCGATGAGATTGCCCGAGTACTTGGTGATTCGCAACTCTTCGGGAATCAGCATCACGGCAAAGAAGCTGATGAGAGATGTGAACATTAGGCTGTAGACGAATACCACGAACGCCGCGCGCTTGAAGTTCTTCAGCTTGGGGCTTTCCACCTCGCGATACACCTGCGCCAGCGTTTCCTCGCCGCTCATCGCCAGAACCGAGTGGCCAAACGCGATCAGCAACCCGCAGACGCCCAGCAGGCTGAACCAGTTGCCGGTCATCGGGGCCGACCTCAGGGAGTCGCCGACTCTCGTATGGCCGAGAAAGCCCAGCGGGTCCACCTGCTTCCCCATGGGGTCGAGCACGGGCTCGTGGCTGACGGGATCGATCTTGCGGTCGAAATTCGGAGTGATCGGAGGTACCTGAATCTTTTCGGGGTGTACTGCCAGAGTGGCACAGCACCAGAGGATCATGATGATTCCCATGATCGTGGTGGCCCCCATGATCCGGAGCGCCTGGTCGCTCGATTCGTGGATGCCCTTCAGATTGACCCGCCAGAAGTAGACCGTGATCGCAAGCGCGATTCCCGCCGCGATCAAGTTCTGATGCGTGGCGAGCATGCTTTCCGAGCCGAGGTGAAAGAAATCGACGAGCCAGCCGACAACGTACTGGCCGGCCGATACGCCGCTGGTCGGGCCCGTGAGAATGTAATCGAACAGCAGAGCGGAAACCGACAGCTTGGCCAAGGTGCCTCCCATGGCCTCCTTGACAACCCGGTAGACACCGCCGCGGACGAACATGGCGCAGCTCTCGATATAGATGCTCCGCACGCCATAGCTGAAAAGCATCACGGCGAGGATGAACCAGGGTGCGGCAGCCCCGATCTGCGATTCGACAATGCCGCCGATGTAATACGCCGTGCTCGCCAGGTCGCAGAGCACGATGGCCGCGGTGCGCCAGAACGAGATGAACGTGAACATCACGCTCGTGACAACGAGCACCTGGCTGGTGGATGGACCACGGCGGCGTGGTTGCTGGGGAGCACTCTCTCCGGACGGCATGGCAACGGGTTCCACATCAGAGCCTGCAAGCTGTTAAGTCAAGGGAGAATTACACGGCATTGCCGGTGCACCGTCAAGTTGAACGTCCCGGCACCGGCAGCTTCTTGATTGCACGACTTGCGCACGGCGCTGGCCATGCCCGCCCAATGCCTGAACGCCGAGCGAAGCAGGTTCAGGCGGGATTGGCGACATTTTGCTGGACCTGATGCGTCTCCGACGCGCGTACAAGCCGGCTGGAAACTTCCGCGGCGACCGCGTCGGTGAAGCTCTCCGTCGATTCTTGACCGCCCAGATCGCGGGTGCGCACTCCTTCGCGCAACAGGTCAAGCGTTGCCGTCTTGACCGCGCGTCCCAGGGCAATCTCGCCAACCTGGTAGAGCAGGAGAGCCAGGGCAAGGAAGATGGCAGTGGGGTTGGCAAGGTTCTTGCCGGCAATGTCCGGGGCCGTGCCGTGGGCCGCATCGAAGAGAGCGACCCGCACAACGGCCGCGGCGTCGAATCCCAGGTTGGCGCTGGCGCCGATGCCTAGCGAGCCGGCAAGCCCACACGCCATGTCCGACAGGAAATCACCGTACTCGTTGAGCACAAGGACGATCTGGAATCGCTCCGGGACCATGATGACCTTGCCGAGCAATGCATCGAAGAGCTCGGTCGCGTGGGCCACCTCGGGGAACGACCGCGCCACCTCGGTCGTCACGCGTTCGAACAGGCCGTCGGTGGCTTTCTGAATCGTATATTTCGATGAGCTGGTGACCTTCTTGCCGGTCTTGCGGGCTAGATTGAAGGCGTACCGCGCCGCCTCGGTAACGGGCCGCCGCTCGACGATCCGTAAACTCACGGCTCCGTCGTCGCCGATCATCCGACCGGGGTCGTCATAAGTTCCCCCGGTCGCGATCCGCACGATGTCCAGGTCGAGCTCGCGCCGGAAATTGGTGGGTACACCGGGAATTGTATAGACGGGGCGGTGAATGACCGACAGGTCTAACCGCCGGCGGAGTATGGCGTTGGGGCTCTCCTCGGCGGTCGTGGTCGGGTACTTCAAAGCGACCCTTGTAGCGGTAACCGCCTCGACAGCCTCGTCATAGATCGTTTTCTGGTTGGCTCGACGATTCTCGAGGCGAAGATCGACCGGCCGGAATTCCAGCCTGACGGGCAGCGCCGCGGCCAGCCGATGAATTGCCCGCGATAGTTCGCCGCCGATACCGTCCCCCAGCAATTCCGTAACCTGATACGTAGGACGCGTCATCCCGTTCTCTCTCCCGCGGCGTGAATTCGCTCGGCAAGCCAAGCGTGGAAAGGCGGATAGGACACTCGAGCTCCGAGCTTCCGCCTGACGGAAGGAGCGTGATTCGCCCAGGGCGTCTGCCATCACGCAAGTTTCAAACCAATTGTAGAACGATCCTGGCGAACGCGTCAAACGACCACAGCTCGCTCATCCCATGCAAGTCCTCAGTGAAATGGCAATCGGATCCGCGCAGCCGACACGGATTGTGTTTGGCTTGGCCACGAAAAAAGGCCCGCGGGTTGGTATTCTTTTAGCGAAAAGCCTCGTGACTTAGGATGAAACCGGGAACTCCAGGGTCGCCGAGAGTTCTCGGGCCTGTGTAAGAATCGCCGCCGTATCCAGGATTCTCTCCGATGTCCCAGCCTCGCAAGGACCCGTTATCTCTCGATTTGGAAGCCTTTTTCCAATCCGCGCCAAATCTCGTCGTGTTGCTCAAGCCCGATTTCACGATTGTCACTGTGAGCGAAGTGCTTCTCACGTCCACGAAGGTCCGCCGTGAGGACATCATCGGAAAGGAGCTCTTCAGAGTTTTTCCAGACAATCCCCACGATCCGACGGCCGATGGCGAGACGAATCTCCGAGCCTCGCTGGAGCGCGTGCTCAAGACGCGCCGCCCCGAACGGATGGCCCTCCAGAGGTATGACGTGCGCCGGCCGGACGATGAAGGCGGCGAGTTCGCGGAGCGGTACTGGAACCCGATGAACTACCCGGTCCTGGACGCCGCTGGCCAGGTCACCTATATCGTTCACCAGTCCGAGGAAGTGACCGAGCTTGTGCGGCTACGCAGACGGGACGCCGCGCATGTGGCGCAGCTTGCCGAGGCGAATGCCCGTTTTCAGGCAATCTATGACCAGGGCATCTTCGCCGGGCGGCTCGACCTGGACGGCAGAGTGACCGACGTGAACCGCGCAGCCCTCGTGCAGTGCGGCTTTACCCGCGAGGATGTGATCGGCAAACCGTTCTGGGAATGCGGCTGGTGGAACCGCTCCGCCGAAATTCAGGCGTGGGTGAAGGCCGGATTCCAGCAGGCGATCCGCGGTGAGCCGTTTCGCGGGGTCTCGAAGTATTTTTGTGCGAACGGCTCGGAGCGAGTCGTCGAGTTTGCCTGCATGCCCATCAAGGACGAGGCCGGAAAAGTCCTCTTCGTCGTCCCGACGGGTATCGATGTCACGGAGCGAGTGCAGGCCGATCGGGACCACCAGGCAATGGCCATCCTCGAGAGCATCTCCGATGGATTCTTCGCATTGGACCGCGGATGGCGGTTCACTTACGTCAACCGCCAGGCCGCGCGACTCCTTGGCCACCCGGTGGACTACTTCCTCGGCAAGGTCATCTGGAACGTGTTTCCCGGCTTGATCGGCAGCGAATTCGACCGGGCATACCGCCGGGCCGCCAGCGAGTGGGTTGCCTCATCGATCACCGCATACTATCCCGACCACGACCGTTGGTATGAGGTGCACACGTACCCCTCGGAGGATGGGATCTCGGTTTACTTTCGCGACGCGAGCGTGCAGATGCACGCCGAGGAGAAACGGCTGGCACTGAGCGCGAAGCTCGCATTGCAGGCGAGGATCTTCGACACCGCCCTCTCGAACACGCCCGATCTCACATACACCTTCGACCTTGAAGGCCGCTTCACTTACCTGAATCGTGCCCTCCTGGCCGTGCTCCAGAAGACGTTCGATCAGGTGGTTGGCAAGAACTTCTTCGAGCTCGACTACCCGCCCGAGCTGGCGGCCCGGCTGCAGCGACAGATTCAGCAAGTCATCGAAACGAAAAGCCTGGTGCAGGACGAGACGCCCTTCACGGGCGCCTTCGGGACCCGATTCTACGAATACATCTTCGTGCCGGTTCTCGCTCCCGATGGGACCGTGGAAGCCGTGGCAGGCTCGACCCGGGACATCACCGAGCGAAGACAGGACGAGGTGGCGACGTCGCGGCGAGCCCTCCAACTCCAGCAACTCGCCGAGGTGGCCAGCCGCATCAACTCCGCCCACGACGTCCATTCTGTCGTCGGCGTGGTGACCGAGGAGGCCCGGAACATCGTCGGCGCCGAACTCGCCGCGACCAGTGTGATCCTGAACCCAAGCTATCCCCAGCCCATCACCGTGATCTCGGCCGCGAACTCGCGGCGGCCTGAACCGGACTCGCACTGGCGGCGACGCCCTGGTGCTTCACGCCGCGCTCAATGCCGAATTCCAGGCCATCCGCTTGCCTCAGGACAACCTCGCGAGCGACCCGCAATGGAAGATCCTCGAAATGGCCGCGTTCGCCGTCCCGACACGCGGCGGCTGGCTCGCCGCCCCGATTGTTGGCCGGAACGCAAAGAACATCGGGCTCATCGAACTCGCGGATAAGCACGACGGCGACTTCACGGAGGACGACGAGGCCATTCTGGTTCAGCTCTCGCGGCTCGCGGCCATCGCGATCGAAAACGCCAAGCTCTACGAGGAGCTCAAGGAAAACGACAAGCGCAAGGATGAGTTCCTGGCCATGCTCGCCCACGAGCTGAGAAATCCGCTTGCCGCCATCGGCAGTGCCGTCGGAGTGTCCGCGCGAAGCGGCCTCCGGGAACATATTGACTGGTCGATGGGCGTCATCACCAGGCAAATGAACCACCTGACCCGGCTCATCGACGACCTGCTGGATGTCTCTCGTATCAGCCGCGGCAAGATCGAGCTTCGCAAGCAGATCCACGACCTGAGCCTCGTCGTGGAAAGCGCGGCGGCCACCGTCAAGCCACTGGTCGATGAACGGCAACACGCGCTCTTCGCTACGATCGATCGCGGGAACCTCTGGGTCAACGCCGACCCGACCCGCCTCGAGCAGGTGATCGTGAACCTTCTGAATAACGCCGCGAAGTACAGCGAGAACGCGGGCAAGATCTGGCTCATGGCCTACAACCTGGGGGGCGACGTTGTGGTCTCCGTGAAGGACCAGGGTATCGGCATTGCCCCCGAGAAGCTTCCCCTGATGTTCGAGCTATTCGCCCAGGGGGACCGCACTCTCGCCCGCAGCGAAGGGGGGCTCGGTATCGGGCTGACCATCGTCAAGAAGCTCGTCGAGATGCACGGTGGCAGCGTCACCGCGCAGAGTGACGGACCCGGCAAGGGGAGCGCGTTCACGATTCGACTTCCCGCCGCCAGCCGTCCAGCCGCACCGGCGGCGGCCGGAGATTCCCCGAAAAAATCCAAGGGCGGAAAATGCCGGGTGCTTGTGGTGGACGACAACCTGGATACTGCGCAAGGCATGGCGAGCATCCTCAATTTGCTGGGCCACGAGGTGTTCACCGCTCACAACGGTCCCGAGGCGCTCAAGGCCGCCAGCGTCCACCAACCTGATTTCATCCTGCTCGACATCGGTCTCCCGGGCATGAACGGCTACGAGGTCGCTACCCGACTGAGACAGGAAGAGTCAAGCAAGAACGCCTTCATCGTCGCGGTCTCCGGCTATGGCCAGGAAGAGGACCTCCGCCGCTCGAAGGTGGCGGGTTTCGACCGCCATCTGATCAAACCTGTCGACCTTGAGTCGTTTATCGAGCTGCTGGCAACAGGCCGGAGGCAACTCACCACTCAGTAACGCAGTACCGCCGCGATTTTCTGGTGCAGATCAAGTACGTCGGGATCGTAGAAGAACACATCACCCCCGTCAGCCAGAACTTTTTCGATCAATTCGTCCACGGCGTCGTCCAGGGATGCCGCTCCCCGACCGCTATAGGGGAGCAACTGGTCACCCTCCGGTGAAATGTCGGTGGGATACTCGAAATCGGTCTCGACCAGCAGCGTCTGACACCGCTTGTCAAAAGCCGCCCTCCAGACCTGGGCAATTCCCGAAGCGTGCCGGTTGACGCTGACCGCTTCGTTGAGCCGGACGAGGGCGCGCGTTCGCCTCATCGTGGAACCGGACTTGAAGACCGGCCAGACGGCCTTTCCCAGGGCGATCGGGCTCGGATCGTCATGGCTGCCGGCCACGAGCCCGATGATCGCATCGGGGTCCTTGGTGACTTCCTGGTAGAACGCAAGATAGCGATCGACGCCGACGACGATCACGGGGAGATGGTCTTCCTTCTGAACCGCGGCGAGCGCCTCGTCCACCTGCCGGAAGAACTGCCTGTGCGACTCGTCCCGGACGGCCGAACGATTGATTCCCTGGCCCCCCGGAAGTCGCGAAGCTCCGCCCGGCCCTTTGTGAATCATCGGAAAGGGCTTCGTGGTGTGCTCGGTCAAGACGTTGGTCGACGCATCAAACAACCGCGCCGGTTTCTCGGTCAGGACGAGCACGCGATAGCGCGGAGCGCGATTGAGCGTGAAGACCAGATCACGTGTTGCGAACGAAGCATCGATCGCGACCCGCGCTTTCACCCGGAAGGGGAGCGGCACCGCCACCGCGAAGTCGCGGCTCGCGAACAGGGCCAGGCCATCGAGCAGATGGTCCCAGTCCACCTGATCGACCAGCTTTTTCAGATTCTTCACCAGCGACTCGACTTCCCGCTTCTTGAACTCGTCGTGCAGGCGATCCAATCCCTTGGTCACCAGATTCTTGACGACGATCCGATCGCGCTTGTTCGCCGGCGTCGTCCGGTGAGTGGGAGCCAGCACGGAAATCGACGGGTAATCCTGATGTCCCTGAAGGCGCTTCAACTCGCTACGGCAGATCATGTGCGGCTCGATTCTTTTGCGGATACGAAGTCTCTGTGAAAGAATGACAGGATAATCATCCCTCCGTCCCTCAACAAGGATCAGAGATCAGGAATCCGGGGCACTGATGATGAAATGCCCTGGTTGCCAAGGCCCCCATGGCAATTCGCGCGCAGGGCGATTTGCAACCCGCCGAAGGGAAGGACCGGAGGCAGTCAGGGTCAGTTTGAGTGCGCCAACGCCGCCTGGCTCGATCGAAGACCGGGACCGCAGGGAGGAATGCTGTCAAGCTCTTCGTAAGAAGGCGACGGGCGTGACGTGGAAAAATCGAGCAAGTCTGATCACCTGGTCCCTCGTCAATGCCCTCGAGCCCTTGAGAACGGCGGAGATTGTGGACTGCGCGATGCCCACTTTCTCTTGCAATGCGGTCTGATTGAGGCCATTGGCCCTCATCAATTCTCTGAGTACTTCCGCCTCTGACGCATCTGGAATGGTGCCCATGCGATCTTCATAGGTCTCGACAAGACCGCTCAACACGTCGAGGTACGCTCCGCTGCCTTCATCCAGGTCTCTTTTCAGAAGCCTCTCAACGATGACCAGGGCCTTGGCAAGGTGGACATCATCGCGGATCGGCACAAGCGGAAACTTCTTGATGAGCCCGAAATACGCGGTGAGATCTGCACGGGCAGAATACCTCGATGGCTTGGCAGTTTTGACTACAATTTCAGGATGTCTGTGTCCAGGCTTGGGCTGCTTGGCCTTGGGTTGGCTGATCTGTGACTGCATTGGTTCTTTAATCCTGACAGCCATTGCTCATCTCGCCTTTCTTCGGCGCTTTTCCCGCGATCTTTCGCCTTGTCCTTGCCTCCCTGTCGCCTGACCTCAGTTCTTCTGTTCGCAGCCGGCCGCCAACCATTGACCTTGCGCCATTCGCGAGCGGCACCTGCCGGAGGCGCGCGATCGGACGGCCAACCACATCCCGTCCACGCCGAGGGCAGATTGGCTTTGTTCCGTATGAGCGGAGTTGGATGGGTCGATGTTAACCCCCGAATGCCAAACGATTAACGCCACTGCACATTTGGCTCCGTTCGGCGCTTTTCTCACAACGATTCTCTGCTCTGCTTGACAAACCGGTGACCGTGTTTCCTCTTCGGCTCCGGCTTGTCCCTCATGATCGACAAACCTTACACAATCGGCAGATCCATCGCGTCGGTTATCAAGCTCCGTCGAACACCCGCTGCGCGCCGCCCATCGGCCTGGGCGGCGCGGTCAAGAGACCTTCCCCGAATTGGCAAAGAGCGGCCACACTCACCCGACATATTGAGTGTACGAGAAGATTCGCCGGATCCTGAAGAAATTTCACGAACTTGTCTCCTCGCCGGCACTGCCCATGAATACTCTCACGGCCGCCTTTCCTCTCCGGTGCCCCATGCGGATCATCTACTCCTCGATCCACTGATACCTGGAACCCTTCGCAGCGCGGTGACGCTCGTTCGGGACCGATTCGAGAAGCTCCCGCAGGACGCCCTCGGGCGGCGGCACCACGAGCTACACCTACACCGCGGCCGGCGATCTGCTAAGCGTCAAGGATCCCGACAACAACGTAACCAGCTACACCTACACCGCGGCGCACCAGGTGGCGACGGAGACGACCCCGACCGGAGGGACGTACACATACAGTTACCTCTGTTCGGGGCAACCCCAGTTTGCTCGGAATTTCGCGGCAGCCTTGGCGTGGGTTGCCACGGTTCGCTGGCCTCGGCTTGCACTGGCGGCCTAGGATCGCGCAAAGATTCCCCATCCCCACATCGGTGGTGGGTCCTACGCGTTGGCCGGCCGGGTGGAGAATTCAGATCGTGCGAACAGTTTTTTCCAGGCCTGTCCGTGCCTCATTCGGAGACGGTTCGGGGCCGCGGTGGTTTCGTCCTCGGCTCGATTCTCTCGTGGGCCAGCGAGTCTACGAACGCTTCACTCCCGGAGGCGCGGATCGTTCGTTTCTCGCCTTCGCTGAACGCCGGCCTGGGGGGCAGACCCTGACGCTTGTAAACCTCGTCGAGGGACTTGATCGTTCGAGTCTTGCCGGTGCCCAGCTTGGACTGGGGTTTGGTCCCCTTGGGGCTGCCCGACTTTCGCTTCTGCCCGGTCGCCCGCACACGCAGCGACGCGAGCTTCTCGTCGGTACATCGGGGGGACGCATAGCGGTAAGGTTCATTATTCTTGAGCATATGCCAAGAGATTGTGACCAGCTTGCGCGCGGTGGCCACGACGGCCACGTTGCGGTTCTTGCGGCGGGCGAGCTTGCGGAAGAAGGCTCCCAGGGGGCCCGGGTGCCGACCCACGCTCTGCGCTGCCTGCACCAGCATCCACCGCGCCTGGCTCGATCCCGCCTTGGTGATCGGGCCAGTGTACGACTTGTCGGCCGATTGCTTGATCCGGGGCACCAGGCCCAGGTAGCCGGCCGCCTGGTCCGGGGTGGGAAAGCGATCGATGTCTCCCAGAGCCGCCATCAGCGTCTGGGCGACGGCGCAATCGACGCCGGGCAGGGTCATCAAGAGCTGAACCCGCGGATCAGCAAATGCCTCACCATCGATCATATGTTCTACGGCTTTGATTTCGACCTGCAGCGCGGCGAGCAGCCTGAGGTCGGCGTCGATGGCTGCTCTGGCGGCGGGATCGAGCGTGATCGAGCCCAGCCACGCGAGCCACTTCACCGAGAACGGATCAGAGGCGGGTTCGGTGATCAACCGCTGCGCCAGCACCGAGTGGACACGGTTGCGGATCGCCGTGCGGTTGTTCACCAGGGAGGTCCGCCGCGCGGCCAGTCCGCGGCTCTGTTCGACGGCGGGACCAGGCTGCCAGACCGAGGGGAGATAATCACAACGCAAGAGCTGTGCCAGGACCAGAGCATCCACCTTGTCGGTCTTGATGCTGGCCTCGGCGATGGCCTTGGTCTTCAGGGGGTTGGAGACAACGATATCCGCGACGTGGTCACGGATCAGGCGGACGAACGCCCATGTGTTGGAGGTGGCCTCGACGGCGACATAGTCAGTTTTGCAGAGGTGCTTATCTGCAAATTCAGCAATTGCTTCCGCGGTGACTGGAAACTTGCCGCGTCTGATCGATTCGCCTCTGGCATTGAGAATGTGATACTCGGCGATCCGCTTGTGCAGATCGACGCCGATGAACCGTGGCTCGGGAGTTGGCACCGCGGTTGGGAGGGGTGTTGGTGTGGCATCTGGTTTACGTTTCTGGGCCGCCATGGTGAAGATCTCCAGGGGGCCTTTTTCCAGGGGTTCGCCGGGTTGTACGCCAAGTGCAACAGCGCGGCGAGTGGGCCGAATCGACAACTACCTCTTCGAGCTCGGAGCTCAACCGGATTGGTCGTAAGGGCGCTCAGATACGACTGCGGGCTCGAAGCCCATAAGTATAAACGAGCGGCCCTTGGACGATCGGCCCCTGGAACAGGCCATGTATTGTGGGAAACATTGTGGGAAACAAGACACGACAAACAGCGATCGTCCACCCGAGATCCGGTAAACCAAGGAGGCGCGAGGGCAGAGAGAAGTGCAAGCAGGAAGGAGGGGGCGGGATGCGGAAGTGGGACGGCATGTGCCGGTGGTAGGGGATGTGAGGCGAGTGCGGAATGTAGTGATGGAGGAGGTGGAACACAGGGAAGAGGGAAGGGGGCGGGGGTCTGGGGGCGGGACCTGGGGACGCTGGTCCCGCCCCCAGGAGAGCCTGGGCAACGTCACGAAGCCCGGAGAAGTGAAAAGCCCCTTGAGCACCATAGTCTCCCGGATAGCCGATGGAGGATCGCGTGCGAACTCCCAGAACATACCGGGTACGACTCCGCCAACCAGATGACAGGGATCGTCGACAAGAACTCCGGCGGCACGACGCTCGTGTCCTACGCCTACACTTACGATGCCGCCAGCCGTGTCACCCAGGAGACGCGGACCTGGAACTCGAATGCCTCCAACGACACGCTGACCTACGGCTACACCGAACAACAACCAGCTCACCAGCGTGACGCACACCAACAGTTCGTTCGCCAACGAGAGCTTCACCTGGGACGCCAACGGCAACGAGACGGGCACTGGCTACCTCACAATTACGGGCAACGAGCAGAAAGACTCGCCGGGCTACACATATACGTATGATGCAAATGGCAACATGATCACGGCCACGCAGACGTCGACGAACGATACGTGGACTTATAGTTATGACTTCCGGAACAGGCTGACGGGGGCCGTGGAGAAGAACTCCCTGGGCACGGTCCTGGCGCAGGTGACGTACACGTATGATGCGCTAGACAACCGGATCGGCAGGAACGAGAATGGAACGCAGACCTGGACGCTCTACGACGGCATCCGATCCGATCATGGACTTCACGTCGACCGGCTCTTTGGCAACTCGGTACTTGAACGGCCCGGCCGGCGACCTGGTCGACACGGTGCTGGCGCGCGAGTCGGCCAGCGGCACCGTGGCGTGGTACCTGCCCGACCGCCTGGGCACGATCCGCGACCTGATCAACAACTCCGGCGCGATCATCGACCATGTCGACTACAGCGCCTTCGGCACGGTGCTCGACGAGTCCAGCCCCTCCAACGGCGACCGGATGATGGGCTTCGCGGGGCTGGAGCGGGATACGGTGACGGGGTTGAACTTGGCAGTGGATCGGGTCGAGAATCCGGGGACGGGGAGGTGGACGAGCGAGGATCCGTTGGGTTTCGCGGCGGGGGATACGGATGTATATCGCTACGTGGGCAACCAGCCGACGGACGTTCTGGACCCAAGCGGTCTCAGCGGTGGAAGCGACGAGCCCGTACAGGGAATGACTCCCAGTCAAAATCGACCGAAGCCTCCGGTGTCGCGAAAAGACTACCCTCTAAAGGAGCCGGGCCAGCAGTACGAGGAGATTTTGGACGCTCAGCGCAGGAAGCGGCGGAAAATCCGATCGGTTGAGGGCTCAAGACAGGATGACCGGAGAGAACTGGAGCAGCAGGCTCAGGAGGCCCTTGATCGGTGTAAGCAGAAGCAACAGCAGGAGCAGGAAGGCGAGCCAGGGTCGGCCCCAGCGAAAGGTATTTTCAACCTGCTGAACGGCATTATTAATCCCCCGCCCGTCTATCACTGGGAGGATGGACCCGGAATGGTGGATCAATGGGGTAGACCGCATCCATTGTTCGGTAGCCCCGGATATCAGGGCAGCCCCGTATATGTGATGCCTGGCGGCGGCTGGATCCCTAGCCCTACGCCAGGCCCCGCATTTAGTTTTCCACCCTTCTTCGTGAATCCTTCGCCCGTATTCGCTTTATGACCGAATGGCTAAATCAGAGCAATCTTGCGGGATCGAGACCACCCGACTCCTCAGCGCGAGTGATCAAGACAGAAGACAGAACGTGGAGCGTCAGCCTCGCCTCACACGCTAGTGGTTCGATAGCGTGGCGCGGCACCTGTGAGCGTGAGCGTGAGTTTGGACCTCCTAGGGAAGGCATAAGGGGATCTTGACATTCGGCTTGGCTTTACGCCTGAACGGCTAGTCGCTTCAGCGTGATGAAATGAGAGCTGCGAAGACCTGCACAAAGGCAACGTGTTGCGTTAACACGACGGGGGGATATGCGGCTCTTCAAAATCTTCCTCCTAAGAAGGACGAACTACCCCAAAATGCAGCATCAGAATTCTTCCCTTGGACCTGATAAGCCAGAGATTCCGCCAGGAGAACGCGACAGAGAGCTCATGGCTATTAGGTACCGCAAAGCCGTTTCGTTGCGAGAGAGGCGTCAGTACCTGAGGGCCGTCAGAATGCTCGTTTCTCTCAGTAAATCCTACCCGGAGGAAACCCTGTTCCTATGGGAGATCGGCTATACTTTCCTCGACGCATCTGTGCCGGACTTGGCAGTCCCCTATTTCCAACACGCGCTCGAAAAGGATGTCACCAGCTTCCCGGCGTGGGGGGGCTTGGCCAAGCCTACATGGAAACCGGTGACTGGGACAAAGCAGAGCACGCGTTCCTCGAAAGGCTGCGAATTCGCGCGAGTGCTAATCATTATGTTTTCTTGCGCACGTACTGATAGCAAAGGCAGAGTACCAGAGGGCTATCGAATGTTGTGAGAGGGCGTTGTCGCTGAAAGCGGCGCATGAGGAAGCCTTGTTACATTTGGGTATCGCTTTCCGTTGCTTAGGGCGCTACGACGAAGCGAATCAAGCACTCCTCAAAGCAGTGGATGCCAAGAGCGATTACGCGTTGGCCTACAGTGAACTGGGCTACACCGCGCTCGCTGAGGGGAATTACTCTCTCGCTGAGCGTTACCTGTTCACAAGTTATGAGCTGGATAACTCTATACCAATAACCTATTTATATTCGTATATATTGAATATAAGGTTGGGAAACGAAGACGAGGCCGAAAAAGCGATAGCCAACTTGCGAGATCTTCCATGAGCGAAATCCGAGAGGTATCTGGGTGTCAGACTTGGTTCTGGGGCCTTCGGGGTCAGACCGGAGGAAGGGAAGGATAAGAGGCGGATAGGACTCTGGGGTCAGACCGAGTTCCAATTGTAAATTGGAACTCGGTCTGACCCCAGACCAGGCAACGGGGACACTGACCA
>CAWCPP010000019.1:0-23842 GCA_963797295.1 uncultured Planctomycetaceae bacterium | reverse complement strand
GCCGTGGGGGCACATCAGCAGGTCGAAGTGGTCGGTACCCGACCCGCTTGAGGCTCCCGTCGATCGACTCCACGATCGCCTGCCGGACCTCCCGGCTGCCCTCGACCCGGTCGCCGTACTCGGGGCGCATCGCCGCGCGGAGGTAGGCCGATTCGAAGGCCCCATGCTGGCCCGGGAAGTAGGTGAGGTAGTAGCCGGGGTTCTCCAGCCGCCGCCGCATCTTGATCTCCCGCGCCTTGCCGCGGATCGCCTCTTGCTGCGACACGGGCAGGCCGTCGAGGATCGTCCTTGTACAGATGAGTGCGCACGCGGTTGAAGTCGCTGACCTTGGTGGTGAGGAAGACTTTGTCACGCCGCGACGGCGAGCCGGCCAGCAGCTTGCCATAGGCGCGCTCGGTGTCTCCGTTGTTGTAGGCGGGAGCCATGTCGAGGTAGTTCAGGCCCGCGCTCGAGAGCCCGTTCCAGGTGCTTGTAGTTTTCGAGTGTGATCGGGTCGCCGCCGCAGACGATCTCCGAGATCATCATGCCGGTGCGGCCGAGCCGGCGATACGCCATGCCGGCTTGCTGATTGCGGCATTCGCCGGACACTTCATCGGCCGACCGCCCGGCATCCTGACGACTGCCGGCGATCGCGGCGGGGCCGGTGCCGGCCGCAAAGGCGAGCGCGGCAGTGCCGGCGCGAAGGAACTCGCGGCGCGTGTTGTCCGAGCCCTCCCGGACCGGCGTATCCTTCGTACCCATGAATGTCTCCTTGTGCTGTCGTTGACAGTCAGTCAGCCGGCGGACCCGGTCTCGCTACAAGATCCCGGAACCATGAGGGCAGGTCATTGACTCCCCGGACGATCAGGTTAGCGGCGACTGGCCCCCGGAAGCAAGGCCCCCGTAACCTCGGACAATAATGCAATTCTCGGGCCGCAGCCTGCCCGGTCGAGCGAGCGGGACGACGTTCCCAACGTGTTTCCGACCGTGCTCAACGAGGTGCCAGGATCGCCTCTCGTGCACCCGGCCAAGCCAGATTTTGCAGTTACCAAGACTAGGTGGCCCCGTCTACATAGAGCCGTATTAAGGACCCTTGCCAGTCCCGAAAACCAAGCGTTCCCGGAATAGCAGCGGGCTGGTATGGTTGTGGATACGGCCGTTGGAGCGGGCCAAGTCGTCAGCCTGTTGAGGAGGGTGCCATGAGGGTGCGGATCACCTCGGCGGCGATCGTCCTGGGCCTGGAGTGCAGATGCACGCTTGGCCCGCGAAGCCGTGCGGATCATCTCAAGGAGGATATCACGATGCCGGATCGTCGCGGATTCACGCTGATCGAACTCCTGGTGGTCATCACGATCATCGCGGCGCTGATCGCGCTGTTGCTCCCGGCCGTCCAGGCGGCCCGCGAGGCCGCCCGCCGGGCGGAGTGCACTAACAATCTGAAGCAGCTAGGGCTGGCGGCGCAGAACTACGTCTCCTCGAATAATGTGTTACCGGCCCAGTCGAGCACGCCGACAGCCGCCGCAAACCTCACGGGCAACACCGCGGGGTTGCTGTGGGGGTTCAACTGGTATTGCACTTCCTCCCGCAGATTGAGCAGCAGACGATCTTCAACGCCATCAACTTCTCGCTCTGCCCGATGGACCTGGGCCCCGGACGGGCAAGCACGGTCACGGCGGCGACCAGCCAGGTCGGCACGCTGCTCTGTCCATCAGAGTCGGCTTCGACGCAGCTCCTCCCCATCTCCACCGGCCTCGGCGGATCCGGCGACTCCGGTTACTATTCCGTATCGAATTATGTCGGCAATTACGGCGGTCCGGCGGCGATCACGCCGTATTCCGGGACGATCATCCCGGGCTGGGACCTCGAGCAGGGCCTCATGGCGACGAGCAATAAGTTGCCGACGGTCGGCATGCAGGCGATCACCGACGGCACCTCGAACACGGCCCTGTTCAGCGAGCGGCTGCTCGCGCAATATCCGTACCGCACCAAGGCCACCGTCTACGCCAACGGCATCGCCGGCCTGCGCGCCATCTTCATGGGTCCCGTCGGCGCCCTGCCAGGCAGCGTGGCGCCGGTCGCACCGATGACGAGCAACCCCGCCTTCCTGTTCGCCCGGGGATGCCAGTCGATCGGCTCGAGCACGCCGGCGATGATGCCCGCCGACATCGGCATCGAGATGCTCGCCGGCAGCCCCTTGTTCCTCGGTCTGTCGAGCTACGTCCACTGGACGGTCCCCAACACGCCACCCTGCATCAACCCGTCCGACATGGCCGTTCAAGATTTCATCGGACCTTATCGCGCACCCCTGGCAATAGCCTGCACTCGGGCGGCGTGAACGTCTGCTTCGCCGACGGCTCGGTGCACTTCGTCAAGAGCTCGATCAGCCTCCAGGCCTGGTGGGCCCTCGGCACCCGCAACGGGGGTGACGTGATCAGCTCGGATGAGTATTGATTGGAGCCCAGCAATGGCCAAGGTGGGAATGGCCAAGGTGCCAGAAATCGATTAGACTTGTATCAAGATAAATGTATGTATTTTATTTTTGAGACACTTCTTACGCCCGGGCACCTTTTCCACACCTCCTGTCGATTTCGTGGTTGTTGTTCAAGAGTCCCGCCCTGCGGAGATGTGACCTTATCGGGGTGAAGGACGGTTGCTCTGTCGCTCAACAGGACGTCACGCAGCCATGGCGACGAGTGACGCCGGCATAAATATCCTTGACTGGAGTCTGCTCGGCGGTAACGCGGGCCCGGATGGTGGTGCGGGAGTTATCTAGCCAGCGATCGATGGCGATCATCGGGGTGCCGTGAGTGTACACGCGAAGTGCGTCGATGCGCCGCTCAGCTCCATCAGCTCGACCGGGCTCGAAGCGGCATTTTTCAACATCGCATGGAGATCATGGGCGATCTGCCTGACACCCTGAGCAATGGCCGCGGGGTCAAGCCGGCCGCCGGAATCAATGCCGGCGGCCTCGATCAGCATCGAATCGTATCTTCGCATCGAGCATCTCCTTGAGTCTTGCCGCAAAGAATCTGGTCGCGAAAGTGCTATGGGAACTGTAGCTCTGACAGTAGAGAATTGGGGCTTGTACGGGTTTTTCCGATGCCGGGATCACGAGAGGACATCCCCAGCGACGAATCCTGCAACACGAGTTGCAAACGTGACTTCCGCGAAGTATCTTGCAGGCCGAGCGTTCAGGCTACGAAATCGTCCTTCCCGTGTTCCTGGGTGCCAGAGCGAATGACCGACGAGATTCTGCTACGGGTGGACGGTGCCGTGGACAACCCTCTAGACCTGCGATTTGCCGACCTCGCCGCGCTCCCGGCGTCGCACCAGGTGCAAGACGTCTCTCGATTCCATCCCAAGCGGCAAGGCGATGGCGTCACTCTCGAAGCGATCCTGGAACTGGTCAAGCCCCGGGCAGAGGCCAATTACTTGACCCTGCATGCCGACCGCGACGACTTCCATGTCTCGGTGCCCTTGGCGGCGATCCGGGCCGAGGCAATCGTCGTCTATCATCGGGCGGGACAGCTTCTGCGACTCGATCAAGGCGGCCCGATCCGGTTTCTGATCCGCGATCCGGCCGCTTGCCATACCGACGAGCTCGACGACTGCGCCAACGTGAAATACCTCAGCCGCATCGAGCTTTCCGTGCGCCGGGGACGCGATACGCGGCCCCAGAATGAGGAAGAGCACGCAAAACTGCACGCCGCCGAGAATTTATAAACGCAACGAGATGCGTAAGTTGCCCAAATTCACGGCGTAACCCCGCCTCTTCATCCTACCCCACCCAGCCGAGCAACTCGGCAAGCTTCCACGACAGGACGATCACCGTGACGCCGCCGGATCCGAAGGCTGCGACCAGTACGCAGGCCGCAGCAATTTCCCGGGCCATGTGCAGACGGGGTTGTTCGGGATCACCGATCGCACGCGCCAGGGTGTCCACGGCGCTATGGGCAAGCTCGGCGATCAAGACAAGACAGGCGGCAATGATCAGCAAGCACCAGCCCCACTGGTTCACTCCCAGTAGCGCCGCGGTGATGGCGATCATAGTCCCGCGGTAGCCGTGGGCGAAAAAGCTGGAATCGCCCCGGACGGCGTGCTTCAGGCCGCGGATTCCGGCAAGCATCTTGCTCCGCGTGTTACGGCGATCGGCCCGCGCGGTCAGTTCCGGCACCGCATCAAACTGGTGCTCCAGGCGGCTCTCGTCGAAATCCGGAACGGGTATCAAGTTGCGAGGACGCCGTGCCACAACGGCGGCATCGCCTTCAGGTGAGCTGTTCTCCGTGCTCGAATCCATCATGGTTCTGGCGCTTCCGTCCTTGCTCTAGAGTCACGGTCAGGCGCGATGTCACTGAGTGGGTGCGTACCGTGAATCGAACTGGTTCATGCCCGTGGCTCCGCCGAGCCGCAAGCTGGGCGAGAGTCGGGGTGAAATCTGCACCGCAAACTGGGTCGCATTGCGCTGAGGATCGTAAGACAAACCTATCGATGTCAAGTAGTCAGCGCCGATGCGCGTGAACGAGAGGGCCGATCCCAGGGGAATCTTGTTGCCGAAGTCGTACGACGTCGAGAACGTCCCGAACCATTTGGGACTGAGCCAGTATGACGTCGACACGTTCAAGGCCGAGGTATTGATCGTTCCGGTGTTGATCACCGTGTAGCCAAGGAACACGTTGCCCCGCGGCGGCCGGCTCAGCGAGATGCCGGTCGTGATCACGTTCAGCCCCGTGGGGTTGTATCCGGCCACGTTGTAATTGCTCAGCGGAGCACTTCCGGTCAGGTTCCAGAAGTCGAACCAGCCATAGGAGATGATGCTTGTGCGGTCGCCCACGAACCACTGGTAGTTGTACATCATCTGGCCCCACGGCTTGTTGAAGTTATCGCGCTGGGAGTCAGGGAAGTACGTGCCGTTGACGTCCAGGGTCATCCAGTCGACGACTCGCCGCCTGCCCTCGGGTCCGCGCTTGGTCTGCAGCCGCTGGTGCAGCCCGAGTTGCAGGGTGGTGATCGAAGCCTGGATGTCGGTCGTGCCCGTGATCGGTGAGAGCGCCCGGCGGAGGATGAGAAACCGCGGGTCGTAAGGGCCGGGCAAGATTCCTCCGGTCCAGTTGGTGATCGCGAAATAGCGGCGTACGAACTCGTACTCGTTGTCGTCCAGGTCATCCTGGACGGCGATGGAATTGAGCTGCTGGTTCGAGAACGCGGCGCGGAAGTCGCCCCAGAAGCTCATCTTGTTGTTCAGGCCGTGCACATTCCAGATCTCGCTTTCGACGTCGGGATAAAGCTTGTAGGCCGTCATCTCGGTGTGGACGCCGGCCGCCCCCCAGAAACGGGCCATCGGCCCGGTGCTCTGCTGGCCGAACGGGCCGCCGCCGAGCTGGTTGCTCCAGCCCACGATCTGACCCTGCAAGTAGGGCACAACCCGCACGACATCGTAGATGTTCAGCGGCATGTCGATCTCGTGACTCGTGTAGGCCCGCATCGATTCCCACGGGCCACTGGTGTGCGAGATCGGGTCGTACGGCATGAACGCGAACAGGTTCGGGTTGTTCACCATGACGTCGGTGTGCACGTTGGCATAGTCGACGCCCGAATGCTGATAATAGTTAAACAAATGATTAATTATCGAATCACCAAGCCGGTAATAGTCGACCCGGGGAAGCCACTGGGTATCGGTATAAAAGTTCTGGAGATTGGCCTCGGCCCAGAGGTCCCAGGAGGTGTTGTTCTTCTGGTACTGGAGGTAGCCCAGGGTTTCCTGGTCCATGCCCGTCTCGTTGAGCCGCTTGTAATACTCTTCCAGGAAATGGCGGTCGGAGACATACGCCGCCTCGAGTTGAAGCCGCAGGTCCTCGAAGTGGTGCTCGTCGTCGTCGGGCAGGAACCGCTGCATGTGGCGAGTATTGAACCGGCCGCGGATATCCTGGAACGGTGGCACGTCCGATCTTTGATACCCCCGCTTGCCGGCACCGGGCGGGCCATTCGTGACAATGGCCGGCCCCGAACCGAGCACGTCGTTGCCGGAATCTTTCAGGCCCCAGATGTCGAAGTAGCCGAAGTAATCGTAAGTGATGTTCTGGGCCGCGTTGGGGTTCTTGTGATAGGGGTCCGTCAGATCGCGGATCAGATCGCGGCCGAACCAGCCGATCTCACTTCCAAGCGCGGAAATTCCTTGGTTCGCGCACTCAGGTAGTCAAGGTCGACATTCCATATATCAACCCAGTACGGCCGTTTTACTCCGATGAGCTTGAAGCCGTTCCAGTCCGTCAACAGCTCGGTGCCAAAATACGAGATGTTGCCAAACGAGATCATGCGGAGCGGGGAATCGAGATCGTCGGTCTGGCCCGTGACCCGGGGCCAGTAGAAGATCGGAATGGGCCCCATGTAGTAGAAATTCTGGCGTGCGTCGTACCGCCAGATCAAGTCCATGGGCGGGTTGGGATCGTTGGGATTACCTAGCTGTTTGCCCGTATTGGGATCGGCCAGCGGTGTCGACTGGCGAACCAGGTCGATTGAACGGTTGGTGAACTTGTAGGCCGGGTTCGGGAACCGGCTGCCGGTCGTGAGGGCCTTCTCGGCCCGGATTTCGGGCTCGGTATCGACGATCAAGGTTCCGTCCGCGCGTTTCACCAGCTTGTGGAACTGCTCGATCCGCGGTGCCTTGACTTTCATCGGCGCGATGAATCCCGGGGCGAAGAGGTCTACCTCGCCGTCGTAAGCCAGGAATCGGTCGGTCAAGAAATCGTAATAGGCTCGCGGCGCGCGAAAAGCTGCGCTGGTCGGCCCTGCCGGCGACCTTGTTCTCATCCTGGCGAAAAATCACGTCGCCTTCGAGGTAAACCTCCATGGGCTGGTTGGCACTCTCGATCAACTCGCCGTTGGGTCCGTAAACCGCCTCGCCCTTCTTGGGATCCGGATGCCTCCAAACTACAGCGCTTTCCGCCTCGATATCCACGACACCGAACTTTGGCGACGTGGTGTGCATATTGATTCCACCCCGGTACACGATGATGCTTGTACCGTCAGGCTGATCCATCTTCTGGACATCAGGCTTGCGGCCGCTGCGTGGGTAAATCCACGTAAAGCGTCGCGAGCCCGGCAAGATGGGGGCCGTAGGCGATGCAGGAGGCGCAGCAGTCTTCGGCTTCCGGCCCCGACCCGGCCCAGCAGGCTGCAGCGGGGGTGCGGGCTTGTCGTCGGGACCGGGCAATGGTTGAGATCGCGGTACGTCTTCCGGGTTGGTGAGGTTGGGAACGACTACCTCGTTATCCTTGGGCGTTTCGATCGGCGGCAAGTCGATGCTGGGCGGCTGGTCCGCATCACCGGCTGGCGAGGCGGTCGGCGGCGTTTCGCCCGGGCCGCCGCTACCGTTCGCGCCGGTTTGAGGAGCCTGGCTGACCGCGGGATCTTTGCGCCTCGAACTGGGCCGGCAGGAGTTGAGGATCCTTCCGGGGCAATCGCGGCGGCGGCACGGGCTCCAGAGACGGCAGATCTGGCGGTGGCAACACAGTGACCGTCGCGGCCGCGGCCTTGCCCGAAGATGCCGGTGGCAGAGCGGCCGCGGGAACTGACGCCGCGGGGAGCGGAGAAACAGAGGCATTCGCCGGTTCAGCAGGCGAAGCCCCTTGCGTTGCACCCGGCGCTGGAACCTGCGACTGGGGAGCCGCCAATAGCTCCACAGGCGCGGCGGCTGGCTGCGATTGCGCGGCTGCCTGTAAAGGCGGCGCGCTCGCCGGTTGCGATCTCCCAATCGCCGGTTCCGGCATCAGGAATCCCGACCTTCGGAGGATCATGAGATCGCGTGGAGGCTCCTTCAACGAACTGAGGCCCCGCGGCGTGTACGCGTTGAGTTGCACCTGCTTGCGGGTTCGAAGTGTGGCACGCAGCTTGGTGCGCGGAGGCCCCTCCCGTCCCGAGATCCGAACCTCGCCCTCGGCATAGATTTCGGCCTGATAGGCTTTGCCGTCGTCGAGAGGCATTTCGCTGAGCCGGACGACCGCCGAGTTGGCACGCAGTCCATCACCCGCCTGGAGCACGGCGGCTTCGCCCGAGAGGATGGCCCATTTCGTTCCTGGCGTTTCCCAGACTTGAACGTACCGTGCTGCAAGCTCGATGGGATCGGCGGAAATCTGGGCTTCCTGCGCAGCCAGACCCTGGGCCCGTGATGCGGTAGGGATCGCGAGCGCGAAGATGAGGCCTGACCACAGGCTTAACCGCGTGTGGAGTCTGGGTTGGTCGTGCTCTCGCACGGTTCCTCCCAAAGTACGACCCGGCGTTTCTCTGCGGACAGCCTTCCCTGGCCGAACCGCGATTGAGCGTCGCTCGAACACACGACGAACCAGCCGCGCGGTCCCGCCGCAACGACTGTACCGACGTTGATATCAGGTGAGTTTCCCGCCCAAATTCCGGAGAAATGGGTTCAAGATCTGCGCGGGACATCGCCCCTGGAAATGCGAGTGAACGGACAATCGCCGGGAAGCTTATCCATTTGACCACGAGCGGTCAAGGGCGAGAACCTGGGTTCCCAAGCGGGGAGGACGGATGCACTCGCGACGTGTGAGCGATGGATTGTTGGCTGCGCACGAGGTTCGCTCACCACTCAATTCGTGTTTGACCTGGATCACCCGCCAGAAAACTCGCTTGCTCGACGGGCGATTCCAGATCAACAATGACGGCGGGTCGCAATTCCCTTTCCAGAGCGGGCCGGCATCAGGTCAAGAGGCGTTCAGCCTCAAGAGAGGAGACAACGATGAGCAGTCGGGGCAACAGGCGCGAGTTCCTTGCGGATGTGGGGCGGGGAATGCTGATCGCCGCGGTGGGCTCGACCACGGCCGCCGAGCTTGGGCTCGGGACGGTGTCGGCGGGCGAAGAGCCGGAGCGTTTGACCTTCGGCCCGATCGAGCCGCTGGTCACTCTGATGGAGGAAACCTCGCCCGCGCAGCTCGTGGGCCTGGTCGTCGACCATCTCAAACATGGTATCGAGCTCAAGCAACTGGTCGCGGCGGCGGCGCTGGCCAATGCCAGGTCTTTTGGCGGCGAAGATTATGTGGGTTTTCACACCATGATGGCCCTGTCGCCGGCCTTGCACATGGCACGAGAGCTGCACGGGGAGCGGCAGCCTCTGCCCATCATCAAGGTGCTCTACCGCAACACGAGCCGGATCCAGGAAAGCGGCGGCCGCAGCCACGAGGTCCTTCACCTGGTTGCGGCCGATCCCCTGTCTCCCGGCCAACCCGGGGGCGAGGCTCTCCGCGACGCAGTCCGCGCGAAGAAGATGGACTCTGCCGAGAAAACTTTCGCTGCGCTGGCTAGCCGCGGCGCCGAGGAGGCTTTCAACGATCTTCTCTTCACTGTTCAGGACAATACGGAAGTCCACCGCACGGTCCTGCCCTATCGCGCCTGGGACCTGCTTTCGCTGATCGGCCCCGAACAGGCACACACGCTGCTGCGCCAGTCGGTCAGGTACTGTGTGAAGAGCGAGCGGGAGTGGAACCACACTCCCGAAATCGACCGGCCGCGCACCCTCCTGCCAAAACTGCTCGATGACCACCATCTTCTCGGCAAGCCGCTCGGCTCGCGCCAGGCGGAGGATGGTTGGGTTGATCGCATGAGCCGGACGATCTTCGAAGGCACGCCCGATCAGGCCGCCGAAGCCACGGCCGCCGCCCTGGCGGAGGGGATGGTGCCCGATGCGGTTGGCGAGGCGATCGCTCTGGCCGCCAATCAACTCGTGCTCCGCGATTCCGGCCGCACCGCGCGCGAGGCTCAGCCCAACAAGCCCGCCGGTAGCGTTCACGGCGACTCGATCGGCGTCCACGCCTGCGATTCGGCCAACGCCTGGCGCAACATGGCCCGTGTTGCCAGCCCGCGCAATACGGTCGCCTGCCTGATCCTGGGCGCCTACCAGGTGGCCTACGATCGTGTCAATCGCGGCGGCGACTTCCTGCACTGGTCGCCACGTCCCCTCGGCTCCGACATCGAGGCGATCAAGGAGACTCAGCCCGAGAGGCTGCTGTCCCAGCTCGATGCCGCAATCCGTGCCCAGGACCAGGCTCGTGCCTGCGCGATCACTCAAAGAATTGGGGCGCTCGATCACCCGGCACGACCCGTCTTTGACTTGTTCCTGAATTTCGCTGTGACCGAGGATGGCGCCTTGCACGCCGAGAAGTATTATCGCACAGTCACCGAAGAGTTCGCCGCGACGCGCCCCGCCTTCCGGTGGCGGCAGCTCGTGGCCCTGGCCCGCGTGACCGCCAGCGAATTCGGCCGTCCCGCCCCAGGCATCGCCGAAGCCCGCGATCGGCTGGGAGTCGGCTGATCACGACTTCCATGGTCCGCGGCGCCGCAATCCAAGGTTTTTCTCGATAGGACGAAAGAACGTGTACGTCGGAACTTCACCGGTTGGCCCGCAAGCGCAACCACCCCGGCTGTTCGAATCGTGATTTACAGGGAGGGCGCAGCCGCGTCGCCCTCCTTCCTCGTCCCGAAAGTTATGACACATGGAATCTTATGAACAATACTCCCGGCGGGTTCATCACCCGCCGCCGGGTGAGCCCTGGCAACGGCTGATCCCGCTCATCCCCTGGGCGATCGGCTCGCTGTTCCTGTTCGGGCTGCTGTTCGACGCATCCTATACGGTCGAACCCCATGAGCAGGCGGTCGTGCTGCGATTTGGCAAGTATCACGCGACAACAATGCCCGGCCTGCACTTCAAGCTGCCGATGATCGACCAGGTCATGAAGGTCAGCGTCGAGGAACATGGCCTCCGCTTGCCTGTCGGTTCCGAGTCGATCGGGCAGAACATCGCCGATCCCAACCACGAAGATGAGACGCTCATGCTCACGGGCGACCTCAACGCCGCCTCGGTGGAGTGGACCGTGCAGTGGCGGGTCGCCGAACCCGACCAGTACCTCTTCCGCTTTCCCCGCGATGCCAAGGACGTGTTCGCCGCCGACCTGATCACGTTTGTTTCCCGCACCGTGATGAATCGCTTGGTGGGCGACTACTCCTTCGATGAGGTGATCGGGCCCAAACGAAGCCAGATCGCCAACGACGCGCGTAACGACACCCAGCGCATCCTGGACGCCTACGCCTGCGGCATCACGATCACGGCCCTGCAAATGCAACGCGTGATCCCGCCCGATCGCGTCAAGCCGGCATTCGACAAGGTCAATGCTTCGATCCAGCAAAAACAGAAGCTCGAGAACGAAGCGGAGTCCGAGCGGAACAAGCTGCTCCCCGAGGCGAAGGCCGCGCGCGACAAGCTGATCCGCGAAGCGGAAGGCTATTCCTCGCGGCGCCGGGCCGAAGCCCAGGGCGAGATCGAGGCACTACTGGCCAAGTACCACGCCTATCAGCGCGCTCCCGAGATCACCCGCCAGCGCCTCTACATCGAGGCCATGCAAGACCTGCTCCAAAGCGTGAAAGACAAGACCATCATTGATGCCGACCTCAAGCAGTTCCTGCCGCTCTTGAATCTGGACGCGAAGGGAGAGATCAGGTGATGAATCGCCGCCAATGGATTGCCATCGCGATCGGGGTGCTCCTGGTCCTGATCGTCCCTTTGAGCCAGACTCTCTTTTACACCGTGAACGAGCGCGAGCTCGCTGTGCTCTTGCAGTTCGGTCAACCGGTTGCCAGCCGGACCAAGCCCGGCCTCTACCTGAAGCTGCCCTTCGTCCAGGAGGTGCTCCGCCTGCCCAAGACGCTCCAGGTCTGGCACGGCACTCGCCAGGCAGAGAAGCTGGTCGATGTTCCCACGGCCGACGGTAAGAAAGTGGAAGTCACTGTATGGGCCGTCTGGCGGATCACCGACCCCGCACAGTTCGTGCAGACGCTGCGGTCCGTCGAGAACGCCGAGTCGCGGGTCAAGGAGTTTGTCCGCAGCACGGCGCGGGACACGATCACCACCCACAACCTCGCCGAGATCGTCCGCAGCACCAACCGCAAGATGACATACACCCTGGGTCTTCCCCCGGAGATGATCGCCGCGGCCGCCGCGGCCGACACGATACCGGGACAGAATGTCCCCGCCAAGGCGATCGAGCAGGCCATCCCCGACTTCGTCGTGCCGCCTGAAGCCCGGGAATCGGTGGCCCTGGGTCGGCTCAAGATCATGGACCAGATCAAACAAGAAGCCCAGCACGCCCTGGCCCAGGATGGCAACAAGAGCGGCAAGGACAGGGGCCGCGGGATCGAACTTGTCGACGTCGGCCTGTCTCGCATCGAGTTCGTCCCCCAGGTTCGCGAGGCGGCCTTCGAACGCGCCGTCTCGTTGATGGAAGCGATCGCCACCAAGACCACCAGCGAGGGCGAACAGCGCAAGAAAGAGATTATCAACAAGACCCAGGCCGAGGTCCAAAAGATCGAGGGCGAGGGCAAGCAAGAGGCCAACATCCTCAAGGGCAAGGCCGACGCCGACATCATCGACTCCTACGCCAAGGCCATGCGTGAAGCCGGCGAGTTTTACAATTTCGTCCGCACCCTGGAGGTTTACAAAGAGGCCCTCAAGGGCGATACCCGGCTGATCCTCACGACCGACAGTGCGCTCTTGCGGATGATCAAGAAGCTCGAGCCGGGTAAGCCGGAGCCCAAATCAAGCCCCGTGGCCAGTTCACCCGCAACAAGCCCCATTCCGGCTCATCCCACCGCGGCCGCCTCGGCACACTAAAGTCCCTGAGTCTCCGACAAGCCATGGTGAAGGAAACCGCGCGGGTGCGGTAACGCATTGCGTTAGAGGACGCGACGATGTGAAATGGCGGGCAGAGGAGATTGCGGATCGTTTCCCCAGGAGAACTCCCATGAAACGCGCGTTTGCCTTTGCATTCACCTTTGCCCTCGCCGCCGTACTCGTTCCGGCGGGCTCGACCCGTGCCGCTGGACTCGACAAGGACAAGCCGGTCGACGAGGCCACTGCGCTGGCCATCAAGCTTACCGAGGAGGGTGCCGCCGCCTTCGACACCTTCAACGCCAAGACCATGGCCGACTACTACCTGGAAGACGGCGAGATTGCCATGGTCTCCAAGGACAACGAGGGCAAACTCGAGATCAAGTATTACCGTGGCCGTGCCGAGATCGAAAAGGGCTATGCCGACATATTCAAGAAGCCCGAGACGATCAAGTCGAAAAATACCGTCGAGTACGCCAAGCTGATCGCGCCCGACGTCCTGGTGATCGCCGGAACATTTGATATCAACACGCTCAAGCCCGATTCGCCCAAGGTTCCCTTCTACCAGGTTCGCGTCAAGAAGGGCGAAAAGTGGCTACTCTCAAGCGTGCGCATCTTCGTGTTGCCACAAAAGTGATCGAACACGAAGAATCACCCTCGAGAGTTTACAAAGTTGCCGATACCGAAATCTCGGTCACAGCGTGACCGTCTTGTGCTGAATCAGGTATTTCCGGCCGCGAGGCGAAGAGTTCTTCTCAAAGTTGCCGAGCCCCAGCGCGCCGCCAGCGCGATGTGCTGGGGCTGACGGACGTCAAAACCCTCATCGCCCAGCGGGTTCAGTGCAAGCTTACCGGCTCCCCCGACCGGGGGCAGCTTTTCCTGGGCGCGCTTGGCGTCGATGATATCCCACTCGATATGATCGAGTGCCACCGGGTCGGTGGCCAGCAGCAGCGCATTGTACTCCCAGGTCCACTTGCCCTGGCTCTCCGGCCACGCGAACGGCCCGCCCTGGTAGACGCCGCGAATACCGTCCATGACGTGCAGCACAAACTTCTCGCGAATGATCGGGTGGCTCACCACCTGGGGGATAAACTGATTACACACATTTGTAAAATTGTTACTGTGTGAGCGCGCCACGTTGTTGACCGAGCCGTGACTCATGTTCTTGAGCGCCCCCGTGACGCCCGCCGCGCCATGATCCTTGACGACCGGTATGGCGACGATCTTGTTGACGACCCTGCTGACGAACTTGCCCAGGTGAGAGCGATACTTCCGGTCGTCCTTGGGATCGTCGCCATAGGGAATGAGATCCATTTTGACAAAGGTATCGGGATCGTAGCCGGCCACCGGATCTCTCCGGAAGGACGGATAATCGAGTTGAAACTGGTCGGCGCCTTCCGCCGTCAATCCCCCCCAGCGGACGTCCGCCGGCAAGATCTTGTCATAGCCGCCGGCCACCACCTCGTCGCGATAGCGGTCATAAACAAACATATCCCTGGTCTTGACTCCGGCCGCCTTCAGCCCGTCGATGATCTCGAGAACCAGCTCGTACGACGAATGAGCGTACGGTTGACCGTTGGGAACGACTTTGATTCCCACGACGTCGCCGGGCTCGAAAAAGGTCTTCCACGCATCAACGGCATGCGGAGCACCCGCAAGCTCTTGTAAGCCCTTCTCGAGTGACGCCTTGATTGCCGTCCGGTTCTTGACCCCTTGGCGGATCATGGCCGGATTCTTGACCTCGATCACCCGGCCAGGAAAGAGCCCGGGCGCACCGAAAGCGCCCTTGCCTTTGGTCTTCGCGCCGACGTGCACGGCTGGCGCGGCTGCTTGTTCCTGAGCTTCCCGAGCAAGGGCCGGAAAGCCGCAAACCGCAGAGATGAGTGCAGCCGAGGCGGGTGCATCCGCCAGAAAACGACGGCGGCTTGATTTGCCGCAAGGATGAACGCGATCCATGAAACACCACCTCGAATCAGGAAAGCAACTGGCAAGCCATGTTCATACTACTGAGCCTGCGGCCATTCGACCATGAGAATTTCGAGAGACCAAAGAATGGTCGAGGGACACGATGAGGACGAGAGAAGATTCATGAACGGAACCGAAGATCATCAGATTGGATGGTTGGAACGATGGTCTCCCGGGCGTAGAATCGGTAATAATGCCGGGTTGTCACGGCTCATCACCATGAGGAAGCAACTTCGACGGTGTGGTCCCGACGTGTTTGCCGCCGGCTTTGTCATCGTGTCAAGGAGACTGCGTGCCAGGTGCCAGGCCCAGTATCGGCCAGATAGCGAGCGACGGCATGGTGCCCGTCCGGAGCATGTTGATCGCTCCGCTGGCTCTCGTCTTGCTGGCGCTGAGCGTCGGGATCGTGATCGATCGCATTGTCGAACCCTGTGGCACGGGCAACTGGATCCGGCTGAGCCTCGTTTTCATCACCGTGGTCTGCCTTGGGATTCGCCTTTGTTTGCTCTCGAGTGCGGCTCTGCTCCTCGCGGTCCTGGCACTTGGCGGCGGCTGGCATCATTACTGCTGGAACGACCTTGCAGCCGACGACGTGAGCTGGGGAGCAAGCGAGACGCCTCGTCCGGCCTGGGCGCGCGGCGTCATCACGGAATTGCTGGGAACCCGAACCAGCGAGGGATACGGCCCGGGTGATCCCCAGCGTGTAGTGACGCGCCTGGTTGTCAAACTCACGCGAATCTCTGACGGCAGCCGCTGGCGAGGTGCATCGGGTCAGGCCCTGGTAACCGTGGCCGGCGACCGCGGCGATCTCCATGCCGGTGAGCCTGTTGAACTGGAAGGCCAGATCGCGCGGGTTGCCGGACCACAAAACCCCGGCGAGTTTGATTACCGTGCCTATCTTCGAGGTCGGGGAATCCGGTTGCGGATGTCGGTGGATGCCCCTGGCGGAATCGACCTCGATGGCGAGGGTAACGAGTGGCCATGGACCAGGCGCCTGGGAGCGATTCGGGCATCGTTTCGGGCCCGGCTGGTGGATCCTCTTGACTCCCGGACAGCACCCCTGGCCCTCGCCCTGATCCTGGGCCAGCGCGACGACATCGATCCCGAAGTCAACGATGCCTTCGCTCGAACCGGGACCACGCACTTGCTGGCCATCTCGGGACTCCAGATCCAGGTTCTGGCCTACTTTCTCGGGCTCTGCTTGCGGGCGATCGGTCTGCCCCGCCTGCCGGCCTATGGCGGTGTGGCGCTGGCCACCATAGGCTACGCGATCCTTGTCGGACTTGCACCTTCCGTGGTTCGCTCGGCCGTCATGACGGTGACCTTTTGCACGGCCGCGATGGTCGGGCGTCCTACACGGTCAGCCAACACGCTGGCGCTGGCCGGTGTCTTGACCCTGGCGTGGAACCCATTCTTCCTTTTTGATGTCGGCTGCCAGCTCTCCTTCCTGGCCATCGGCGCGCTGATCTGGCTGGTGCCCGCTGCCCAGCAAAACGTGGGTGCGCTGTTTACCTGGATCAGGTCGACCCTGACTGGCAGATCCGCAGCATTAGAGGAACTGGTGCACCAGTCACAGCCGCGGTGGAGGACCAGCCTGAGCTGGGTCGAGACATGGACAGCTCTGAGCGCGCTGACCTCGCTGGTGGTCTGGCTGGCGGCCGTGCCGCTGGTGGCGTACTGGTTTCACCTGGTCTCACCGATTGGCATCTTGCTCAACATACCGCTCATCCCGCTGACCTCCCTTGCCCTCTTGCTGGGTGCCGCGGGAATGGGGCTCGGCATGATCTGGGGCCCGCTCGCCATCCTGCCGATCCGGGCCGCCGACATCCTCTTGCAATGGACCGAGCTCATCGTCCGCTGGGGTGCCAATCAGACGTGGGCCTATCGGTTCGTACCCGGTCCTTGCTGGCAAACGGTCGTGGTCTTTTATTTCTTGTTGCTCCTGGCCACGATTGCCGGCTCGACCTGCGTGGCGCTCGTCATCGGCCCACGAAGTCGACACTTGCGAATCGCGCTTTGGTGTGCCGTACTGGCCTCGATATTTCCAGGCTGGCTGATGCGCGGACCCGGTCGCGGCGCCGACACGATGGAGGGCGATCTTCTGGCGATCGGCCACGGCCTCTCGATCGTCCTTCAGTTGCCCGATGGCCATGCGATCCTCTACGACTGCGGCCGCATGGGAGACCCGCGCGTCGGCGCCGGATCATCGCCCCGGCTCTCTGGAGCCGGAACTTCAGCCGGCTCGATTGCGTCTATCTCAGCCACGCCGACCAGGATCATTACAATGCGCTTCCCGATCTCATGGACCGGTTCCGGATCGGCGAGGTTGTGATCCCGCCCGGCTTCGAGAACGATCAGAATCCCGAGGCCACGATCCTTCTTGAGCAGGTTCGAAGGCACGGCGTTCCCGTGCGAACGATCGCCGCCCCGATAACCTGGAACTACGGCTCGACGCAGTTCACGGTGCTCCATCCGCCGCCAGACTGGCACCCCGAAAGCCCGGACAACGCCCGCAGCCTGGTGCTTGACGTGGCGCACGGGGGCCGGCACCTTTTGCTCACTGGCGACCTCGATCAACTGGGCCTCGTCGAGCTGGCCGCCCAGACCCAGCCCAAGCCGATCGACCTGATGCTGGCCCCTCACCATGGCGGCAAGACCGCCAATCCCTCCTGGCTCTACTCCTGGGCCCGGCCGAGGGCCGTTATGGTCAGCCAGCGAATGCCCAGCCCCAGGAACCACCGATGCCCTGACTCCCCTCGAGCGAACCGGAATTCCCCTCCTGCGCACCTGGCAACGCGGGGCTGTCCACTTTCGATGGCGATCGGATCAGATCTTCACGGAAGGATTTCTGGATCGTCGCGACCAGGCTCGATCGCAACCTCTGATCCGGTGAAAAGTGAGTTGAGAGTGACTGCACCTGGGATACTGCGTCTCCGAAAACCGTTTACCGGGTCTGACCCCGCGAAGACTTTCGCCTCCGGCGACTAAAACCCTTGACCCCGACCCTTTCCCCTGGCATTCACCCCGCCATGTGGTCTATGCTACGCGGTTGCACCTCGGACTTGAAACGGCCGTTCCAAAATGACCATCCATTTCTTCATTTGGAGGGGTTGGCGATGAGTCTCACTTGGAATCCTTGGGCTACCATATCGCAAGGCAGCACACTTCCCGGAGCGCCGATTGCGGTGGTGACGTGGGGAAACAGCTTTGCCCTGTTTCTCTCCGATCCCAACGGCGGGATTTACGGCACCAAGGCGATCAATGGTTTCGGCTGGGAGGAGGTACCGGGACGATTCAGCAAGCCCGGAGCGTCGATCACCGCGCTCCCCGCGCTGGAACGCCTTGAAGAATTCGTCCTGTTCATGGCCGCTACCAACGGTGAGGTGGTTACGACCACGGGGGCTCCTTATCAGGGCTGGGCGCCTTGGACGTCGGTTTCACAAGGCAGTACTCTGCCAGGTGCACCGGTTGCGGCGGTGCCGTGGGATGGCAGCTATGCCCTGTTTCTCTCCGATCCCAACGGCGGGATTTACGGCATCAAGGCGATCCCTGGTTACGGTTGGGAGGAGGTACCGGGACGACTCAGCAAGCCCGGAGCGTCGATCACCGCGCTGTCAAACGGTGAACAATTCACGCTGTTCATGGCCGATGCCAACGGTGAGGTGGTTACGACCACGGGGGCTCCCTATCAGGGCTGGGCGCCTTGGACGTCGGTTTCACAAGGCAGTACTCTGCCAGGTGCACCGGTTGCGGCGGTGCCGTGGGATGGCAGCTATGCCCTGTTTCTCTCCGATCCCAACGGCGGGATTTACGGCATCAAGGCGATCCCTGGTTACGGTTGGGAGGAGGTACCGGGACGATTCAGCAAGCCCGGAGCACCGATTACCGCGTTGCGTTGGTTCGACCCCCCAATATCCGATCCCAATTTCGCAAACATACCTGTCCTGCTGTTGACCACCGATGTGAACGGCGCGATCGTCGCAACAGGGGGACTTCCCTATCAGGGCTGGCAGCCTTGGACCCCCGTATCAGATGGCACCTCCATCCCTGGCGCTGCGGTTGGAGCTGTATCGTTTAGCGGAAATGCGCGTTTTCGCTGTTTGCCGCCGATGCGGACGGCGGGGTTCTTTCCGCCACGTCAGCCGCGCCCCCGGCCATGCCCATGCTGGCCGTCACCGGCGTAACTCAACAAACGATCAGCCTGTCCTGGACCGAAACGAACCCGACATCCGTCGAACTGACCGGGTTCTTTCTGGGCATCACGAAAATGGTGAACAGTCAGCAGGGAATTACGAACATCGTCCAATACGGTCCGACCGACCGATCCGCGACCTTCTCCGGACTCGACAGCGGCACGACATACACGCTTTCGCTGACTGCCTTTGGCGACAATGGCTATTCGCCGTATGCCACGGCCACCGCGACAACGCCGGCTAGCGTAACGGAGGCGTCACTGTTTGCGGGCATCACAAACCTCGCGGACGGTAACTTCGGCCTGTTGATCAGAGGCTTCAACTTTGGAAAAGGAGAGCAAGTCACCATCACCGTGGATTGGACCGTACCTCCGGATCCGCCTGCGGCCTTTCCCTTGCTGGCAACTACCGATCCAGTCGCGGGCGGGTTTCAAACAACCTTCACGGGAAGTGATCCTTCCGGCCTCTGTCCGATCTCCGTGCCGTTCGGAGATCCTCAGCCACAACAAACGTTTCAAGTGTCTGCAATCGGCTCGACAAGCGGAAAGTCGGCATCAACGACAGCGGGGCCATTCAAGTGTCCGGGCACGGCCTGACTGAACAGGCCGCTTGTGACGGTGGCTATGCCAGCGCCAACTCGCGGCCTATGTCGACAGCACAGCCGAAGCGGCCCGTCGCGAACGCGATCGGGAAGGAAGCCAAGGACATGCATTGCGGGCTCACCTACCCTTCCGGGGACGCGGGGACGCGGAGTTCCGGGGACGGAGTTCCGGGGACGCCTTACTCAATTCCGCCGGTTTCGATCCTCGCATCTCGGAGCACCGGCCAGACGCGGAACCACTTCGGTCGCAACATGAGGATCAGTGCCGCGAGTGAGCGCATGCTTCGAATTGCTGGGAACTTTCTCGCCAGTTGCCGTAATGAACGACGGACGAGCTTCGGCGCCTCTGGCCTAGATTGCCACTTTGAGGTATTGGTGCGGTCGGCGCCCCCCACCATGGCGGCAAGACCGTCAATCCCTCGTGGCTCTACTCCTGGGCCAGGCCACGCGCCGTCATCGTCAGCCAGCGCTTTGTGCCTAGCGGCAGCACCGACGCCCTTACGCCCCTCGAGCGAAGCGGCATTCCCTTCCTGCGCACCTGGCGACGCGGGGCCGTCCATTTTCGATGGCGCGAGGATCATATCATCACCGAAGGGTTCCTGGATCATCACTATCAGACTCGATCGCGACCCCTGCTCCGATGAATAGCGAATTGCGGGCGAATGCACCCGGCAATGCGCGTATCCGAAAACCGTTTACCGGATCTGACCACGTTAAGCCCTCGAACTGAGTTCCGCTGTACCGCGATTCTGTTGTTGGAGGTGAAAACAGGAAACCGGACCCCCGCAGCCCTCCGTATCTGACCCCGCGCAGCCCTTCGCTTCCAGGAGATAAACGCCTCGAAGTCTTCCGCTCGTGGAGGCCTCAGGGCTGGCTTTTCGGCGCGGCCACGAATCCATGAAATCCCTCATGATTCTCACACCTGCCGACGATCTGGCCCGCGTCGTTGATCCCGGTCGCCTGAGTTTGCCGAGCGCGGGGAAATCGAATGCGGTCAGGTTACCCGTCGTGTCCCGAACGAAACTGCGATGAGGGCCGGAACCGGGTGCAGGATCCAGATAGACTCCGACGATGACTCCCTTGTAGTTAATTGCCTTGGCCTCTGTGAGTGTCGTCTTCGGCCAGTCGATGAGGGTGACCTTGTCCTTGCCGTCCCGGAGGATGCCGTGCCTCGTGCCCGTGAAATCCAAGGAGTCGCCCACCACTTGCCCGTGAGTATTGAGCCCCCAGTAGTAGGTCGAACCGTACGCGGTAAATGTCCGGATTCCGCCATCCTCGCGCAGCAAGAAAACCTGGGTTCGGAGGCTCTTGTCCGAGTACGTGCCGAGGATGACTCCCTGGTCGTTGATTGCTATAGGAATTGGCCTGTTGAAAATCGGCGTCGAGTCAGGCGCTATATCAGGAACATCCAGTTTGAAGCGGACAAATCGTCCATCTGGCTCGCGGACGAATCCAAACAGGCCCTTTGTATCGACAGCGCTCCCGACGATCTTACCTCGGGAGTTGATTCCCCAGAGTGTGGTGAACCGAGCATCAGGGTAGGCGACGGTCGTGAATCGGCCGTCTGCGTCCCTGAGGGCTGCCCTATTGGGGGGACCGTCGAACGCGCCGGACAGGAGCTCACCAACAATCTGGCCTTTGCCGTTGATCGCTCGGGAAAGGAATATCTCCTTGTCGGGTCCTTCCAGTCGAGTAAACACATATCGATCGGAAGCTGTGGCCGACACGGGAAGAGAGTTCTGACCCACGAGAAGCAAGACCGTGAAGACAAGGTACGTCTGCTTGCAATCGATGTGGTTCGTTCCTATCACGATCCGCATGGCAGTCAGCCTCATGCCAAAGTGGACGGCTCATTCAGAGGCAGACTGACAGACCTGCGGGAGAAAAGCAACACGAAGACGCGAGACCTCCGGGCCAACGACGCCTCCCCGGTAAAGATCACGTGTTGACGAACGGCTGACAATCGGCGCCCGAGATCGGGGTTAGCCCCTGGGCCTGCCAGCCACCATGCTTGGCACTTTGCGACGGCGGCAAGTCTGCGATTCCCTCGTGGCTCTATTCCTGGGCCAGGCCCCGTGCCGTCATCGTCAGCCAGCGGCCCTTGCCTTTCTGGACGATCGACGCCCTAACGCCAGTTGACCGAGGTGGAATCCAGTGCCTGCGCACCTGGCAACGCGGGGCGAACCACTGTCAATGGCGCTCGGATCACATCAGCACTCAAGGCTCCTGGCTCTTCGCGATCAGCCTCGACCGCAATCCCTGTCCCGGGGAGAGTGAAGCGACATCGGCTGCTCGCACGCGGGGAAACATGAGCTGACACCGACTCTACTGTGAGCTGACGCGGAGTCTACTGACACCGATTTAAGGCCTGGGCGAACGATTCGACCACTAATGGCGGGCCTGCATCTGTAGGATGATCGTGCCGAGGGATTGTGGTTCCTCGCCGCGCTCGTCGAGTGTCGGGTTGACCTCGATCCCGGCGTAGCCCGACGCGTAGTACACATCGGGCTCGGCCGGCCTGCCGATGGCCGGTCCGGCAACCCAGAGGCTCAAGAGGTAGTTGCCTGGTGGTACTGCTTCAATCCGGAACGAGCCGTCGCCTTTGACCGGCAGATTATCGCGGACATAAGCCTTGCTCTCCTCGGTATCCAGGAACGCCCTGTAAACCTCCCAGATCGGCTCATCACTGGTCCAGCCGATGTGCGGTGCTTTCAGCGCAAGCCGGACGCGGACCTTCGACCAGTCGATCGGCAGGCCGGAGTCCTTCGGGAGCTCGAAGCGGCCGACAAGCATGCGCCCGGGCCGCCGAGGTTGACCCGCGTGGTCCGACCTTCGCGAACCTCGATAAAGGTCGCCAGGCCATTCACTATGCCCTTGACGGCACCCTGCGAGAACAGACGATCGACGACCAGCCGGCCCTGGACGACCCGACCGCAGGCGAACCTGCCGTCGGCGTCGGTGACCGCCTCGTCCTCCCAAAAAGTCTCCGCCGAATCGCCGCTCGACGACCCGTTGCGGTAGACCCAGACTTTCTGGCCAGCGACGGGCTTCGTCCCGCGACCACCCTGCCCTCGACGTGACACCACCTGCGGACCGTGACGACGTGGGTCGCAAGGAGATCGGCCGGTCGGATCTCTGCATAACCGCTCCGGTGAGCAACCATGATCATGCCAGCGTCCGACTCGGGCGGCAGATGAAACCGGCCCGCCTCATCGGCGATGACGACCTGGGCGCCGAGCCGTTCGGCGTGGCCGGAGACAGTGATCGTCTCGCCATGGCCAGTGGCCTCGCGGGAGACTGTCGTCCAGGTTGCCTGCGCTCGGCCGCCGGGGCGCCCTCGGGCGTGAGGGCGACCGCCGAGATCCCCGGGTCGGCCTGGAGGGCAAACGTGAGCTTGACATCCCCTTCCGACTTCTTCACGATCCGAGAGACGCCCGGCCGGTATCCCTCGGCCTCGACCCGGAACCGCGTCTCATCCCAGGCCCGTGCGTCCGGCGGGAAGTCGAACCGCCCGCCCCTGTGGGCTGTGATGAGATGGGGTTGCCACGTCACTCCACCACTCATCAGCCCACCAGGGATGACCCGGAACCGGGCAATCCCCCGTTTCGTCGCCGCATCAATCACCAGCCCGTGCACTGCGAGGGTTGCTGGATTCGCAGGCTCGTCGTTCGGCTCGGCCTCGGGGCAATCGCGGGGGGCTTGGCCCGCAGGACTGGTGGCCTCGTCGCCGGTCGAGTTGGCAATGACCCCCGCGCTGCCGAGGCTCAGAGCGAACCCCAGCGCGATCCCCACCAACGGTACGCGGCGTCGAGTCGGCACGGGTAGCCACCATCGGCCCATGTCGTTGTCCAGATGGTGTTTAATTCCAGACCTCAAGATCTCGCCCCTTTCGCTCGTCTCGACGACCGTCGCGCCGCGTCATCGTCCGACTATCCTACTTCAGGGATTATTTCGCAGGGCGGATCGGCGCCTACGCCGAACTCCGAGGGAGCGCGTGAGCCGGTGCTTCATTCGCATCGCTGCATCGGAACGAGACGGGCCCTGGTAGTTTGAACCATACGCGGGTAAGCGTCCTTGCTGGCGGCTATGGGGTCGCTGCAATGGCTGATCTCTGAGCTGCGAACCCGAGCAGCGTGGCAGGTGCCGACTTACCCTGACCATCAGCGTGGTCCATTTCTCGGTTCGCCCGATTGCCCCGGAGGAGGACCAGATGCGCCAGGCAATCCCCTTCAGATGGCCACTCGGAGCCGCTGGATGGGTTGGTGCGGTCGGCGACCACCACCACGGCGGTAAGTCCGCCAATCCCTCCTGGCTCTACTCCTGGGCCAAGCCCCGGACCGTTGTGGTCAGCCAGCGGATGCCCGTTCTGGGAACCACTGATGCCCTGACACCCCTTGAGCGATCCGGGATTCCCCTCCTGCGCACCTGGCAACGCGG
>CAWCPP010000018.1:0-61081 GCA_963797295.1 uncultured Planctomycetaceae bacterium | reverse complement strand
ACAAGCTCGAGCTCGAAGTCGGTGCAGGCTTACCCACCAGTGCGGATTCGATGCCGGCGGGGCGGCCCGAGGGCGATCCGCTGGTATCGGCCTGAAACGCCTTTGGCGCAGTGGCATTTTGCAGCTTCCATTGCTGGTAGACGAGGGTCTCCGCGGCCTTGTCAATTCCGTGGCCGATCAGTAACTGAGCGATGTCCTTGAGCGTGACCTGGCACGGTCCGAGCACGTCGCTCGTGCCGAAGAGTGTCTCGCCGGCAATGTGGTCAGCCAGGAAAGTCAGGCGGATTCCGTCATTGCAAACCGCCTGAACTCTGGTTCCTGGACCGCCTGGGGCCGACGATGGGGCACCACGGGCGGGATCAATCTCATCCGGATGCAGCCAGACAATCAGTGCCAGCCGATCGCGAGGGATTTCCCTGGGCTCCAGACGGATTTCGACCTGAAGCTTCGTGGCATCCAGCCCGATCACCCGGCCCCGGAGATAATCTCCGTTGCGCGAGCGGATCAGGTGGGTGGGCGGGTTTTCCTTCTGCATTCGGGGTAATGTGAGCAGCCGATCGCGCTTCGACTTGTTGAGCTTGATTGCGGAGTCCGAAGAGAACGCGAGTTCCACCGCCTTGACCTTGTCGTGCGGCACAAAAGTGCTGGCGGAAAGTGCTGTGCGGAACGATACGCCTTTCTCGTCAATTCCCGTGATCTCCGACGGAATGACGTCCCCGCTGCGGAGGTAGAGCGCTTTACGCTTCCCGCCGCCTGGAGTCGGCGAATTACCTCCCAGCGACGACAGAAACCCGACGACGAAACCGCCCGGGCCCTGCGGCTGAGGGGGTGCCCTGCGCTGAGTGGGCTGCGGTTGAGGCGGTTCTTTGTACACGATGCGTCCCGAGACGCCAGGACGCAGCGGGCTCGAAGTCACGCATCCTTGCGGCTGCCAGTCCAGGCAGCTTGCCCCAGGCTGCTCATGGCCGTCTGCCAGGTGGCCTGGCAAGCGAACCCCTTCGAGCTCGAGCACACCCGGCTGCCCGCCGATCGCGGGTGGAATCGCCGCAGTGCTCAGCACCACCAGCGACCGCAGTCCGTCTAGCGGCAAGCTCAGAGTTTCCTTGATTCCTGGAATCGACATGACGAGGGCCGCTTTGTCGACTTGATGCAAGGCACCGCTGAGACGTGAACCGTCCTGGTAGACCGCCGCGAGCACACGATTCTTGATCTCGCGATGACGGGACAGGAAGACTCCGCCGATCTGATCCTCGGGGATCCGCGACTCGACCGTGCCCTCGCTGATCACAAAGGACCGGGACGCCGGGTCGTAGCGGCTGACCTGACCGTAAACGATTGAGCCGTCATTCCTATGGATCCGGGCCCGATCACCTTCGACCTGGCGAGGGGGCTCGCCGTTCCATCGTCCAATTCTCATGCGTTCCAGCCGCAGGTCCCCCCGCTTGTTGGCCAGCGAAAGGCTGCCCAGCACTTGCGGTTGACCGCCGGCAACCTTCAAGTCTGCCAGCGGTTTGCCCTCGGCACTGAACACGTAAATGCGACCCTTTTCTTGATCAATGTACGAGATGAGATGAATCCGCCCCGCGCCCTGGACGATCTCACCGACCGATGCCACGTCGGCTTCCTGTTCGGTCTCGCGCTGGATGATCAGGTCGCGCTCCCAGACCTCGAACCGGAATGCGCGCTGGACGGTCTTTTCATCTTCGCCAACCCCCAGCGCAAAGACAAAATCGGGTTTGCTCTTCCAGGAGAGCTCAAATTCGACGGTCGCCCGCGCGGGAAGCCGGAAATCTCCGCGAATCGTGGCACCTTCCTGGTCTGTCCAGGGCTGACCTTGTTCTTCTTTCCAGCCGCCTTTGCTCGCGATCTGTTGCCAGCCAGCCAATCCGTTCGGCCCCAGATAGATCAGATCGGCACTTGAGCGCCAGCGGTACATCCGGTTAATGACCGAACGCTCGACATGAATGCGGCCTAACCGTCCGATTTCGAGTTCGGTCGTCTGGCCATCCATGGCGCGGAGCGAGCCGAAGAGCACATCGCCTCCCGCAAGCTCAAAACAGTAATCACCGTTGGGACGCGGCAGCTCAGCAGGAACGGGGAAATGCACCGCGGTCAGGGAGTTGATGCGAAAGTCCAAGGGGTTCGTGAACGCGGTTGATTGCCAGCGGATCACGTCCGGCAGGCTGCATGCGGTCGGCATCCCGGGCAAGAACCCGCCGTTTGACAGATGAAGCATGGCGAGCGGGGTATCGACGGGCGGAGCCGCGACCAGCGTCGTGGAGAGGAACGACGTGAGCAGGATAGCCCAGGACCACTCTCGTCCTCGCGGTGACAGCTTCCGCGCGTGCATCGTTATCCGACTCGTCTTGGAGGACATGATTTACCGTTCGTAAATGGGCAGGAAGCGATAATTGAGAGCCAATGCAAGCAGTGAGAACGACGTGGAAAGCGTGGGACCGAATTGCCCCTGAAAGCTGCCGTCGGCTTTCTGCGCGGCCTTGAGCTGTCGAACCAGAAGCTTGTTCCATCGATCCCAGGCGTCGATATCGCCCTGAAAGAGTGCCTGTGCCTCATAGTAGCGGCCGTATTCCAGCCATTGCTGTCCACCTTGTTGCTCGAGTCGCTGCTTCAAATAGTTCACCGTCGCCTTGTACTCGGGCAAATCCTTGCGGCGTGCCACGGCAAAGACCAGCGAGCCGATGGAAATCCGGGCGATCGATTCGTCAAAACCTCCCAGGCCTCCTGCGTAGGCAACCTGTCCTGAGGGAGCGGTCATGGACTTGTAGAAGGCGATCGCCTTGTCGATCGACTGGTCCGGGATCTCGATGCCGGCGTTGCGAGCCGCCAGCAATCCAACCAGCACGGCGCCGCTGACGGATGTGTCGGCGTCAGACGCGTCCGGAGAATAGCGCCATCCGCCCAGCGAGTTCTTCTTCTGAGACGTCACCGCGCCGCGGACGGCAAGTTCGAGTGCCTGGCCAATCGAGCGCGCGCCCTTCTTGTCGGGCCAGAGCGTTCGTTCATCCACCGCGCCGTAGGCTTCAGCGAGCGCGAGCATGGCGAAACCATGATGGTACATGCTCTGACCGATGATTCCCGTCGTCCCGTCTTGCGAGGTGATCAGGGAACGCAGCGACCTGCGCACGTGGTTGCTGTACTGTCCGAAATTGGGGTCTTCGCCCGATGCCAGGAATACCAGCAACCCCAGGCCGACGGGTCCTGGCCCCTCCTCGTATCCGCCGCCGGTCCATTCGCCCTTTTCGTTCTGTTTCGACGCGAGGTATTGCAGGCCCCGGTCGTACATCTCGCGCACGTCGCGCGGAACGACCTCGCCGAACTTCGTGCCCGGAACGGGAGCCTGGGCGCGGCAGGCAGAACCCAAGACGACGGCGGAAAACACCAGGCCAATGACCAGACTGATTTTGCCTCGGTTCACTTTCATGGCCGGTGTTCCCTGTCGACTTTTCTTGCCTCAACGGTCACGGGAGACGCGAAGACTTGAGCCGGAAGTTCGTCGGCCGCGGCTCCTCTGGGTGGCTGTACCGTTTTCTCCGGTGGAAGCAGCTCCTGGGTTTTCAAGAACTGCTCCATCCCTCTCCCTTGATTCAACTGGCGATTGAGCAAGGCCCACTGCCTGGGCTCAAACAGCGGTTTGAGCTTGGCTTCGCCGATCTTGCTGGCCTGGTAGAGCACGAGATAGTAGTCGTACTGCCCGAACCGGGTGGGCGTCGCAGTTTCGTTCGCGATCAGGTCCACGAGCTTGCGCCGTTGTTCGTCGCGGAACCCGACCGACTGATCGAGTTGCGCCACGACAAGCTCGATCTTGGCTCGATAGCGGAATTGATTCTTGTCATGAATGGACTTCTGGTACTCAGCCTCTTGCGCTTCATCAAGCACGGTCCGGATCGTCTTGGCGTAAAGCGAGCCCTCACCGAAGAGCCCGGAATTGAGCGCCGCCTGGAGCGGTACCAGCTCCTGGTAGATCTCACCGATCTTGTTCTGGTCCTGCTTGACCTTCTCGAATTTCTTGCGTTTTTCCTCGACCTGGTCGAAGAAGCGTTTGATGTCCCCATGGCCTGCCAGCAGCAGCTTCTTTTTCTGAAGCTCCGAGATGTTGCACATCCTGGAGACATCATCGATCTGGAGCGTGAGCAGCGAATCGAGCTTGTTACGTCCCCCGCGCGAATTCCTGGGTCCGCCGAAAACCCACTGGTCGAACTGAGCATCGGTCAACACGAAGACGGGTTGACCTGGCTGCACGACGGCTTCGGCATCGTCCTCGACCTCCACGTCGATCACCTGCGCCCGGCAGTCGTTTCTGCCATGGCCAAGCAGGGCCATGAGCCCCAGCGCCACTGCCAGGTGCGGAGGAAACCAGCGAAATCGATCGAAGACTCTCATGAGACGCCCTGGATAAAGAAACGGTATCGAAACGATCGCGTGCCGATGTCCCGCGGATCATTTCTTATTGTTCGCCTCGAGTTCCTTCTGTGCCTCGGCCAGCTCCGGGTCATCAAAAGGATCGCTCGCCTTGATCGCGCGCACGGCGTTGAATCCCCAGACGAGATTCGGCCTCTTGAGTATGCCCCGCCAGACCTCCCGCTGCTTGTCACTCAGGATCGGATCGACAACCTGGTCGGGAATGTCGGGAGACAAATTGTCAAAGTTGGTCAGCATCTCGAGTGATTGGAACCAGGAGTCGCTCCAGTTTTCCGACAAGGCGACGACCAGCCTGGAGCGTTGTTCGGAACTCAGGACCAGATCCTTGTCGAGCCCCGCGATCAGATTATCGATGACAGCCCGCTTGCGGCTGGCATCTCTCTTTTTGAGTTCCATCTTGTAGTTGGCAGCCTGGTCAGGCGAGAGGAGGGGACTGGCCGCCTTGACCAGCTCTTGCTCGATGAACTTGCGTGGGTCGGGATATTCCATGATCGATGAAGCTGACCTGCGCATGGCTGTCTGTTCGGCCTCGGTATACTGCTTTGCCGCCGCCTTGACCACGCTCTCGCCCAGCCGCGACACGGCATTCCTCTGCTCCGCGGTCAGGCCGCAACTATTGCGGATGAAATAGTACTCGGCGCGGAACATCGGCCACATCTGACGGAATCGCGCGGCGGCCCGCTGCTGGATCACGGCCTCGGCCCGTGCTTTGAGGGCTGCCGCCCGCTGGACCTGCAGACTCGCGCGATCAGCCACCTCGGCTTTCTTGGACACTCCGGAAACGGACTTTCCTTGAAGGTGATTCTGCTCATTCGTGTTCCCAGCCTTGGAGAGAGCTTCCCGGGTCTTCGCGATGCCAGGGGCGCCCGTCGCCGCTTGCTGCGGGGCTGGCGTTGCCCCGGGTGCCTTTCGCGGCTCAACGATCAAGCCCGGCACCACGACCGGGACTGTGACCGAGACCAACATGAGCATATCGGCAAAGCGGCTCATTCTGTTTTCTGTTTCTCTTTCTCTTCGGCTTCCTTTTGAGCCTCGACCAGTTCCGGGTCGTCAAGCGGATCGTTCTGCATGATCATGCCGCCAAAACTGAAACCCCAGAAGACATTCTGGTTTCGGGGGATGCGTTGCCAGACCTCTTTTTGATGGTCGGTGAGGATGGGCGTCACGACCTGATCGGGTATGCTCGGGAAAAAGTTGTCGATGTTTTGCAACATCTCCAGCGACTGGCACCAGGAATCTTTCCAGTTCGTCGTGAGCGCTTCGACGAGCCTGGTCCTCTGGTAGGGCGACAGGACCAAGTCCAGATCCAGCTTTGCGACCAGGTTATCAATGGCGACCTGCTTGCGGCTGGCGGTTCGCTTTTCCGTCTCTTCCTTGTAGCGAGCCAGTTGATCGGGAGCGAGCAGGGCAGTCACGTCCGTGTTGAGTTGCTGTTCGATGAGCTTGCGGGGTTCGGGATACTCCATACCCGGCCGCCACCCCCCGCGCATCATCTTCTGCTGGGCTTCGACAAAGCCTCTGGCCGCGGTCTTGACTGCCGCTTCACCCATCCGGGCCAGTTGCTTCCGTTGATCCGGGTTCAAACCGCAAGCGTTCCGGATGAAATAGTACTCGGCGCGGAACATCGGCCGGAACTGCTGAACAAACTGAGCGGCCTGCGCGTCGAGTGCGGCCGGCCCAACCTGCACCTTCATGGGGACGGCCGGCTGCAGAACCATGGCCTTGACAGCAACTCGTGCCTTCATCGCCGGCCTTAGCTGGGCTTTGACTTTCTCCTTGAACTCGGGCTTGGACGAATCCGCCTTCTTCTCGGGCGGTCGGTCCTCCTTGGCGACCGATGGGGGAGAAGGAGCCACCTGAATTTTCAGCACCTGGCCGAGCACGAGGGTCGAACCCGGCACGACGGATGCCACACTCACCAGCACCAGCAGGTCACGAAGCCGGCTCATTGGAAAGACTCCCATCCTCCCGGCTCACTGGCCTCCGGAGTTGCGTTCCAGCCGGTTGAAGTACTCGTCGAGCCCGGCGCGATACTCCTCGGGGAGAACCGGCCCGGACTCGCCGGTTGCCTGAGAAACGCCTCGGTCCTCACGGACCTCTTTCTGATTGACGCCCGATCCCAGCAGGGCCAGGGCCGAGTCAACGGTCTTTCCCGTGCCGCCTCCGCCCGGATTCGCGCCTCCGCCGCCGCCACCGCCCGGCTTGATCCGACGCGAGCGGAGCAGGAGCTCGATCGCCTCGGTCTCGGCGGCGATCGCCTCGGAACCGGTCTCAGGCCGCGCCAGTATCTGGGTTGCCTCGTTCATCACGCCCGCAACCTGACCCAGCAGACCGATCTCATAAGCAAACTCGCTCTCGGCGTCGGGCAACTGGCGGATCCTGTCCGTCACCTTGTCCACCCGCACTTTCAGTCCATCCTGGCTGCCGGAGAGCTTCTGAGCTTGACCGCGGTATTCCTGAGCGGCCAGGGCGGCTCGCGCCTGGTCGGCCACGCGGGTTTCCTCGCGCAGATTGACTTCGCCTTCCAGAATCTGCAACACTTCCAGAACGATCGAGGGCGGCAAACTGCCGCGCGATTTGGAGCCCGGTCATGTACCGCCCGAGACGGGATCGACCAGGTCGTCGGCCCATCGGTCGAGCGAGTCCGACCAGAATTCGCACTGGGCAATCGAGAGACCATTTTCCTTCTTCAGGTCGTCGCCAAGCTGCCGCAGGCTGCCGATCACGTCGAGCTTGCGCATCTCGTCGAGGACCGTCTTGAACTGCAAGAACCGCCGGCGCTCGAAGTACGACTGCATGTCGTCCATGATCACCGAAACGCCATGACTTCCTTTCGCTTCTTGCTCGGCCAGCTCGCCGATGACCTTCGCGGCCTCTCCGGGACCGCGAGGAGCGGCCAGGCCGAAGGCGTCGCGAACCTGGTCAATCAGGCGGCCGGCGATGCTGTACTGCATTCGCGACGCCGCCTTGAGACGTTTGACCAGCGTGCTTCCTTCAAGGTTGGCAAGCACCCGGTTGAGCTCGTCGGCGATTTTCTCAAACTCCGCCAGCAGGTCCCGCTGCTTGGTGACTGCCTCTTCCATCTTCTGTTCGGTGGGACACGATTCCTTACCATCGCTCTTACCGAGCAGCGTCGTCTGGGGCAACGTGAGCCGGGGCTGGCCGGCCGGCTTCGGACCCGCCGGTTGGCCGGCGTTCTTGTCCAACGGCTGCTGAGACGACTCCCGGTCCACGATCTGGGGCACCGCGGATGGGGTCTGCTTCGCGTCTTTCGACTCGGCCGGCTGCGACCCGGATCGCGCGTCGCGAACCATTCCGGCCATCGGCGTCTTGTCGCGTTTGTCGCTAGCGGACGCCTGTGCCGACTGTGACGCCTGCTTCAGCAAGTCCGCCACCGACGGCATCCGGTTCGCCGAGATGTCCTTGAGAATCTGGAGCATCTCGGCCCATTTCTCCAGGTGTCCCACGCCGAATTCGGGGTTGCGCATCGCCTGCTGCACCAGGTCTTCACCGGTGCCGACCAGGTTGGCAAGCCGGCGTCCGTTGGTTCGCTCGGCGACTGCCTGGTTCTCGATTCGCCGTCGGGCCTCGGGCCGATCGAGCTCCTCGGGCGACATGGCCCGCAACTGCTTGTTGGTCTCGTAAAGCTGCAGTTCCCGGTCGCGCACTTCCAGCGACTGGCGATGCCACTTGCTGAGCTGCTCGGTCACCCAGACCGCGTGCTGCTCGGCGTTCAGGACATAGAGCAAATAGGGGGGCGAGTACACACGCGCCCGGCCTGGCAGATAATCCTCGGTGAAAACCCGGACCGTCACCGGCTGCGGTTCGATACCCAGCGACTTCGCCGTGAACGTACCGGAGATGTCGAGCGACTCCTTGTCGTTTGCCCCCGCGGCCAGGATACGCTCTCCTTTCGCGGGCGCTTTGACGACCGCACTCTCCACCCCCTGCCATTCCATGCCGATGCGCTTGATACCAAAATCGTCCTGCGCCCTGACCTTGAACTGAAGAGTCTCGGAATCGAGCACAACCTTCTGGCGGGGCAGGTTCTCGCAGGAGATCGAGGGTGCCTCATCGTCACGGCCATTGATCGACAGCAGGAAGGGGGCTCGGCCCGCCAGGCCGAACTCATCCTGCCACCGGAACTCCATTGTCCGGGTTCCGTCGATCCTGGCCGGCTGGCTGGAAACCTGGGTTCCTTGCGGCTGCCGCTCTTGCCCGTCGACTTCCGCGGCTTTCAAGTCGCGGCTGGCGATGGCCGTGAAGCGAGCCGTGGAGCCCTTGACGAGCGAGACCGCCCCGCCCCGCACGTCCTTCTGCTGGCTGCCCGGACGGCCGAGGTACTCGGGAAGCGTGACGTCGGCGACGACCGAGGTCAGCTCGGGACGCAACGTCGGTTCGACCCGAACCCGCTGCTCGGAGTCGCCGATCCGAAGGTCAAGCCAGCCGGGATCGATCTGCGACGGCAGCTCAAAGGCGTATTGCCCCTCACGCAGCGGAGCCGTGACAGGGTGCTGTTCGCCGATTTGCACCATGCCTTCACGCGGCCGCCAGGCCGTCTTTTCCTTCAGTCGCGCCGCGACCGAAAACGGCTCACCATGAGCGACAACCATCGTGCCGGGCAAGGACTGGACGGCCGCGAAGGTGTAGCGGGGTGTCTTGCTCCAGGGAGCCAGCAGCCGCTGCCAGGCATTCGTGGCCGCATCGGGACAGGCGGCGAGCAGGGCAAGCGCACACGCTGCCCCCACGCCCACCAGCCAGCCCCAGAGCTTGTGCCGAGGGTTGGGCACGGCGGTTCGGAAATCGCGCCGCTTTGCATCCTGGGCCACCTGCTGGATAGCGGCCGCGCAAAGCGCACGGGACCGGGCCTGCTCGGCGTCGCTGCGCACCAGCTCGATCACACCCAGCAACTGGTCGCCAATTTGCGGGTGTTTGCGGCCCAGGAGCAACGCCAGTTGTTCCAGGCGGCGATTGCGCCAGATCCAGCGGTAAAACGCCAGCGGAATGATGGCTGCCCCGACCCAGGCCAGGATGAAGAGCAGCAAGCGAATCGACGCCGGGGTGTCCCAGAGCCGGTCGATGAGAAACATGAGGAGAAACGCCACCAGCAGGCCGAAGACGGCCGCCGAGAACGCCTCGATCATCTTGATTGACCAGACCCTGCGCCGGTAATCGAAGAGTTGATGGCGCAAGCTTTCGGGCAATTCCAACCGCTCTTGTGGCGAAGCGAGGCTCATGTTGCCCTCACGATCGGCTCGGATTTGTGATCTTGTTCACGCTCGACATCATACTAAACCAACGACCTTCCGGCACACCCAGAAAAGCCCGAGCAGTACAACAATCGCCGCCCCCACGACGGGGTGGCACCATAACTGGACGCGTCTTACCGACGGAGGTGGATCCGGCAGCTCGGCGAGCGACCGCACCATCTCATCGAGCTTATCCGGGTCGACAACCTTACCAAGCGTCACGCGCGCGATCTCCTCGAGCACCTCGGGACGGGCCGGCCGGCCCACGCGTTCCGCCGCGGCCCCCTGCACGAAAATGTCCGCCTCCAGGGTCGCTCCGGTCTGTTTGCACACCAGCGTCGCGCTGTACTTGCCCGGCTCCGCGGGCGTGAAACGTCCCGTGAAAACGCCCCATTCATCGCCCACCGAAGTGAACTGAACCCGCTCGGTCCTGCCCGAGGGCGCGGTGAACAGGGCCGACACATCGCCTCCCTTGAGCGGTTCGCCGGACCGATCCATGATATTGGCGTGGAGCGAGACCGTCTGGTTCATTCTCGGCTGGTCGGGCACATAGTACAGCCGCATTGTCTCGCCCTTGTTCATATTGCGCTGATAGGCCATCCACCGCACCACCTGGCCCCAGAAACGATAGTGGTACTTATCTTCGACCCCTTTGCGCCATCGCCACGCACCATCGGTGCCCATGAAGAGCACCTTGCCCGTGCCAAAAGTCCGGGTGGCCAGCAGGGGCAGACGGCCGAACTCATTGACGGCGTCCTTGTGCACCGCGAGAACCTCGCTGCCGGCCTTCGCCCGGAGCACCGGCGCGTACCACTGAAACCCAGGTAACCCCTCCCAGACCTCGGCGTTGTCGTCCTGTGTATCGGCCAGCTTGGTCAGCAAGCTGGCGCGACCGCTCTCCGTCAGCTCGAAGTGGTTGGGTGTCCGTGAGCCCCAGCCGCCGGGCTGGCCGCCATCAAGCATGACGGGATAAAGATCACCAAGCTCCGTCTCGAACAGCGAGAATTGCCGCCCTTCCATGCCGGGTATGAAGACCAGCCCGCTGGCCTGAAACTCCACCAGCCCTTTGATCAGGCGGCACTGCTCGGATGTCAACTGTCCATCGCCCACGCCCACGTCGCCGAGGAAGACCACGTCATAACGCGACAGCTCGTCGCGGCCGGCGGGGAACTGCTTGATGTAATCCTTGTTGCCGCCGCCCACCTTGGAAAGACCCGGGTGAAAGAGCAGGCAAGACACATCCACGCCAGGGTCGCGCGAAAGCGCGTTGCGCAGGTAGCGATACTCCCACCGCGGATACGACTCGACCACCAGAACCCGCAGCTTCTCCTCGCGAATCGAGATCGGCGCCGTCATGCGATTGTTGTCGGTCAATGTCTCGTCGCGGTGCCGGGGAATCTCCAGGGTGAGCGTGAAGTTGCCCGTCGATTTGGGCTTCCAGACGATCCAGTCGCTGGTGCGGGTCATCGGGGCGATGCGCACCTCCTTGGAAAGCTCGTCGCCATCGGACGAGCGCAAGGTCACCGTGGTGGCATATTCTCGTGGCAATGCGCTTTCAATCGTGAACGGGATTCGTACCGACTTGCCGGCCACGCCGAACGTCGGCACATCCAGCGATAGCAGCTCGACGTCGGGCAGGCGGGTCGGACTGCCCGCGGGGACGACGAACACGGGCACGCCCTTGACCCGCAGCCGGGCCGCGGCTTGCACCGGTGGCGGCCCTTCGTTCCAGTCTCCGTCCGACGCCAGCACGATCGCGCGCAGGTTCTGGATCTTCTCCATCGCCCTGGCCAGCGGCTCGTGCAGGTCGGTTCCCCGTCCCGGCTCGGGTGGCGAGAACGGCTGCACCACCACGTTCATCCGCTCCCGCAGCTTGGCCCATGAGGACGACTCGGCCAGCGATGCAATGGCCTCGCGACGGGACTGCGGTGGGGAGTCGGTCCTTCCCCTCGCCACGACATCGCGCGTCTCCATGCTCGGTGAGGCGTCCCAGAGCACGGCCACCGACGGCTTCTCATCCGGGTGGTATTCCTCGATCCACTCGGGCTGGTTCAAGAGAATCGCCGCCAGGGTGACCAGGGCAAGCCGTAACGACTCGAGCAGTCCCATCCCGCGGCTGTATCCGCTCCGCCGCCAGGCGACAAAGCCCAGGGCCGCCGTGATCAAGATCAGCACGATCGATGCAGCCAGCGACCAGGGGGTCCAGAGGAAACTCAGCGACCGGGAGACATTCATGAAGCGCCTCCCGGCGGACGCCTGCGCGGCAGGCACAGGCCCGCCTCGACCACCATCGCCACCATCATCGCGACCATGAACAGCCGCCAGATTTCTTGAATGAGCGCGCTGAGGTTGCCGGCCCGATCATCAATCCTGGAGAAGTCGAGTCCCCGGAACAGCCCGGCGAGCCGGCCGTTGGCCAGCATGGGAGCCAGGGCCTCGCCCGGCGCCCGGCTCACGGCCAGAAGCCGATCCCCGGAACTGTAGATCCCGCGATGCAGCACGTAGTCCGTCGAGATCGCGTCCTCGGCTCCCGCCAAACGCTTCCAGCCCGCTGGATCCTCGCCGGCCGGATCGCCGGCCGTCAGCTCACGCGTATTGCCCAGCACCTTGGCCCCCTGCGCCAGTGCCCGCTGGACCAGCACGTAAAGCACGATGCCGTTGGTGGCCAGAGACGAATCTCCCACAGACGGCGTTGTCGCGCAGAAATAAACGCCACCAGCGCCTGTCGTGAGGCGGCCGAGCAGAAGGGCACCCCCACGCAGGGTAGCGAGCGCCGTGAGTTCGCCGGAAAGTCCGCAATACTTGCGCACCTGGATTTGTCCCACCGGCAACGGCCCGCCGCTCTGGGTCTGGGCGAGCAAATCCTGGTCGCCACGCCAGCTTTCGACGGGCGCGCTTTCCGAGCGATCGATCCAGGCCGTCCACTTGACACCCTGGAACTCGGCCGGCCCGGGATTCCTCGGTGGGAAGAAGATGACCTGGCCGCCGCGCTCGACGAAGGCGGCAATCCGCTTCGCCGTGTCACCATCGGGTAAAGACGCCTGCCAGAGCAAGAGGGCCACCTGCTCCCACTCCACGGTCCCGAGCGCCTCCATCGTCGCGACCTCGGCGGAGCATTTCACCTGAGGATCGGCTGAAATCGCCGCGGCAAGCTGGAGCGGGCGGGCTGCCTGTGCGTCCTCGGCCACGACGATTGCATGCCGGGGCGCGGGCTCGTCGAAAACGAACCAGTCGTCATTGTCGGCAGGATTCGCATCGGCCGGAATCGAGACCTTGCCCCACCCCCGCACATGGCTTCGCTCGAGCGGGATGCGGTGATCTTTCAGGTCGAAGGTCGGCCCGGTCATCTCGATCGTCAACTCGGACCGTGCCCCGTCGATCTCGAAGTGGACCGGGACCGATTCTCGCTCGTCGGACCCGCCTTCACGGCTCACGCGAAGCGACACGAGCAGTTCCGCCCCTCCGGCCGTCGGCTGGCGGCGGACGTCGGCGATCCGCACGGCCAGGTTATCGGGCGCGGTCTGAGGATAGGCCAGGAGATGGAAGCGAACGCCCTGAGAAAACTCGAGGAAGCTGTCGCGCAGGCTTTGCCATCGGCCGCTGTCGGCGTTCCAGTCGTTCTCGCGGAGATCGGAGCAGATCCAGATCTCGGTGCGTCCCGACTTGTTGTCGCGGATGTAGTCGCGCGCGGCCAGCAGCATGGCGGGCAAGTCGGACGACGCGCTGATCGGCTCGGCACTCGGAGATGTCAGCAGCGCCGCGGGTGATTCGAGCTCGCGCGGGCGGTTGGTCGCGCTCTCGATCAAGACCCAGCGCGCCGAACCCAAGGTCTCGAGCGTGCGCACAAGCTGCCGGCGCCCGGTTTCCAATTTCGAGCCGCCCCCGCCGGCGCTGGCCTGCTGCATGCTGGGCGAACGGTCGAGAACGACGATCGTGGTGTCTGCGCGGTTTCCAGCCGCCAGCCCCAGCCAGCCGCCAGCGAGCGGCCGGCTGATCGCGAAGACCAGGCCGGCAACCACCGCCATGCGAAACGCCATGATCAACCACTGTCGCAGCCGGGCGTAGCCCCGCGACATCCGGTTGGCCGCCAGCAAGAACATCATCGCCGCCCAGCGAATCGTCTGGTACCGCCGCTGGTTGATCAGGTGAATGATGATCGGCAGCGCGACCAGCGGCAGGGCGGTCAGCAACATCGGCTGAAGGAAGCTCATCTCGCCCCCTTGGCCCGTGCCCGGCCAACCAGGAAGCGCATGAGAACTTGCTCATAATCTTCGTCGATGCTGATGCGCTGATAGTCGACGGCCGACTCCAGGACGACCTGACGAAGGTCTTCCAGGTAGCCGCCCAGCGCCTTGTGATACCGCTCGGCAATCTCGTTGGGCTCGGCAAAGAGCGCGGGACCGCCCTCCATGTCCAGGAACCGCATGGGCCGTCGAAAGTCAAAGCGGATTTCCCGCGGGTCGAGCAGATGAAACACGGCCACGTCGTGCTTGCGGAACCGCAGGTGCTGGAAGCAGCCGCGCAGCAGTTCCGGCTCGACGAACAGGTCCGATAGAATGATGCACAGCGCCCGCTGGCGAATCGTCTCCGACAGCTCGTGGAGTACCGGCACAAGCTGCGTCTCGCCCTTGGGCTGCGCCTGCTCGAGAATGTCATAAACGGCTGTCAGGTGCGCGGGGTTACGGCGCGGGGAATGTTCCGCACGATGCCCCGGGCCACGCAAGACAGGCCAATGGCGTCTCCCTGCTGAAGGGCAATGTGGGCGATCGCTCCGGCAAGCTTCCGGGCGTACTCGATCTTGGAGACTCCGAGCGACCCGAAGTCCATCGACCCGCTGGTATCGAGCACCAGGCAGCAGCGCAGGTTCGTGTCGGCCTCGAACTCCTTGACGAAGAAACGGTCGGAGCGTCCGTACGCACGCCAGTCGAGCCGCCGCAGATCGTCACCGGGGACGTACTTGCGATACTCGGCGAACTCGACGCTCGAGCCGCGATGCGGACTTGGATGCCGCCCCGAAACCGTGCCCAGCATCGGCCGCCGCGCAAAGAGCGGCACGCCCGCCAGTCGCGACAGCACGGCCGGATCCAGAAAACTGCGCTGGCGGCGATCAGGAAACATGGGCGCCCTTCTCCCTGGATCGTCAGTGCAGTGAAATCGAGGTCGTATGGCAAGTGAAACAATGGCGGTACATAGCTACCAGAGGGTCACTGATCTCCCACGACGGACCAGTGACCGCTGACGACTACGATTCCGCGCTTGCCGTCTCCTCGACCAGCCTGCGGGCAATCTGCTTGGCGTCGATCCCCTCGGCCTGCGCGGCGAAGGTGGTGATGATCCGATGTGTGAGCACGGGAGCGGCCACCTCGTGGACATCCTCGAGCCGTACCATGTAACTGCCCAGCAGCGCCGCGCGGGCCTTGGCGCCCAGGATCAGGTACTGCACAGCCCGCGGGCCGGCACCCCATGAGACCAGGGGCTTGAGCCACGCGGGAGCGGTCGGGTTGTTGGGCCGAGTCTTGCGGACCAACCGCGCGGCGTAGGCGTAAATATGATCGGGCACCGGAACCCGGCGAACCAGGCTCTGGTGGGCGATCACTTCGCCCGGCGTCATCAGATGGTCGAGCCGCGGCAGGGCCTCTCCCGTGGTGGTCCGCGCGATCTGAATTTCCTCGGCCTCCGAAGGATAGTCGAGCTCGATCAGGAACATGAACCGATCGAGCTGGGCCTCGGGCAGGGGATACGTGCCTTCCTGCTCGATGGGGTTCTGTGTCGCCAGGACCAGGAACGGCTCGTCGAGCGGGAAGGCCTTGCCGACCACGGTCACATTGTGTTCCTGCATCGCCTCGAGCATGGCCGCCTGGGTCTTCGGTGGGGCACGGTTGATCTCATCGGCCAGGACGATGTTCGCGAACACCGGCCCGTGCACGAACTCGAACTCGCGCTTGCCGCCGGCCATGTCTTGAAGGATGTCGGTGCCCGTGATGTCCATCGGCATCAAGTCGGGCGTGAACTGGATCCGGCTGAACTTCAGCGACATGGTCTCTGCCAGCTTGCTGACAAGGAGGGTCTTCGCCAGCCCGGGCACTCCCATGAGCAAGGCATGCCCACGACCGAACAGGCAGATTGCCAGCCGCTCCACCACGTCGTGCTGACCCACGATGACCCGGGATAGCTCCTTTCGCAACCGTGCGTAAACTTCCCGCAAGTGGTCGATGGCCTGAACGTCGTTTTCGCTCAGCCGCTCTTGCGGTTTCACGGTCTCAGACTGCGCCATGAAGTCGCTCCCGAGGTGTACATCTGGAAAAGCTACGCAAGGATTGTGGGCCTTGCGTCGTCGCCTTGTCCCGGAATTTGGAGGATCCAGCGGACGAACTTGTTCACGTAGTTCTACCCGCTTCCATCGACAAAAGTCAAAGGGACTTCCTCACCGATGTGGCGAACCCACAAAGACTCCGAATGAAATCGAACTTACAGGGACGGACGGACAACCGCAAGGGGGCCATTTCATGGTATCCGAATGCCGCGGAGCCGCCAGACGCTGCACACCTCTGCTTGTGGGATTGACGGCAAGTCATCCCATCCCAACTGATAGAGCGACAGCAAGCCTGTTGCGGCGAACCGGCAAATTCATCATCTTGAATTGGCCTCTCAGAGAACTAACGGCGACCTGTGCCAGGAGCCAACGGAACGCCCATGATCGACGACCATTTCGATTCCGAACCTCACGGTGAAGACAGTCCGATCTTTCCTGATGTCCCGCCAGGGGACGAACGCCACCGCTTCCGTCGCCGCACGATCTTGAAAGCGTTGGCGGTGGTGGGCGCCGGGACGGCCACCTTCCGCCGGGCATTGGCTGCTCAGACGGCCGCGGCGGGCAAGGTGACGCCTGAGATGATCAAGCAGGCCGAGTGGATCGCCGGTCTCGAACTGACGGACAAGGAGCGAGACAGCGCAGCCAAGGAAGTTCAGGAGAGCCTCGAGTCGTTTCAGCAACTGCGCAAGGTCAACGTCGGTTACGACGTCCCCCCGGCGCTCGCATTCGTGCCCGCGCCGGGAATGCGGCCGGCCCGCAACGTTGAGCGCAACCGGGCCACGCCGTCAGCGCCGCCGTCGTCCCAACTCCCGCAGCCCGACTCGGATGAGGCCCTGGCGTTCCTGTCCCTGACGGAGCTCGCGGCCCTGATCCGCTCGCGGCGGGTGAGCTCGACCGCGCTGACGAAGCTGTACCTTGCCCGGCTCAAACGCTTCGACCCGCTGCTGAAGTGCGTGGTCACGCTCACCGAGGACCTGGCGATCCAGCAGGCTGCGCAAGCGGATGCCGAGATCGCCGCGGGCAAGTATCGCGGGCTTCTGCATGGCATTCCCTGGGGCGCCAAGGACCTGATCGCCTACCCGGGTTATCCCACGACGTGGGGCGCTCCGCAGTTCAAGGGCCGGATCCTCAACGAGAAGGCCACGGTCGCCGCCCGGCTCGAAGACGCCGGCGCCGTGCTCGTGGCCAAGCTGACCCTGGGCGCCCTGGCGATGGGCGACCAGTGGTTCGGCGGCAAGACGCGCAGCCCGTGGGATCCGCGTCGAGGCTCGAGCGGCTCGTCAGCCGGCTCGGCCTCCGCCGCCGCCGCGGGCCTGGTCGGCTTCGCGATCGGCAGCGAAACGCTGGGCAGCATCGTCTCGCCCTGCCGGGCCTGCGGCGCCTCGGGCCTGCGCCCGACGTTCGGGCGGGTGAGCCGTCACGGCTGCATGTCGCTGGCCTGGTCGATGGATAAGATCGGCCCGATCGCGCGATCGATCGAGGACTGCGCGCTGGTCTTCGACGCCATTCATGGCCACGACGGCCTGGACCCGACGGCCGTCGATCAGCCCTTCGACTGGCCGCCGAGGATAGATTTCGGGACCCTCAAGGTCGGCTACGTCGAAGAGCCCCAGCGGCCCACCGCCGAACGCGAAGAGCTGAAGGTCCTGCGTGAGCTCGGATTCGAGCTGGTACCCATTCAATTACCGAAGGATTACCCGCTCAACGCCATCACCCTGATGCTGGGAACGGAGGCAGCGGCCGTCTTCGATGAGTTCACGCGGAACCACGTGACCGATGGATTGAATAGCTGGCCCGAAACCTTCCGCCAGGGCCAGTTCGTCCCGGCCGTCGAGTACCTGCGTGCCGCGCGGGTGCGTACCCTCTTGATGCGGTCGATGGCTCAAGTGATGGAGACCGTCGATCTCTACGTCGGCTCCGGCCCCGACCTGGTGATCACCAACCTGACCGGCCATCCAACCGCCGTCTTCCCCGGCAGTCTGCGCGACATCAACGGCCGTCCCGGCCCACGTTCCGTCACTCTCACCGGCCGCCTGTACGGGGAATCCACGCTCCTCGCCGTCGCCCACGCCTACCAGCAAGCCACCCGCCACCATCTCCTGCACCCGCCCCTGGAGCACTACCTGGCGAATGACCTGGGTAAGGAGACCAAAAGTCCGGAAGCCTGAGAGGGGCCAGTGAACCCAGTTCTCCTGGGACCTCGTAAACGGCAACCTTACCGTTGTAGTGAAATGCGTGAGCCAAACCACCTATCCGGGACACAAAAAAAGTCCACAGGCCTTGGCGTTGCTGAGTCTTGAAACTATTGTGGTGCGATGTGGCGACGGCAAAATGTAACGCGTTGTTAAATAACTCCATTTAACTCTATATATACGATGGGCAGGTGTCACGATGGCCATGATCAAGAGCTTGAGGGTCCGAGCCGTGCGCGTGCCAATGAGCCACCCCCATCGTACAGCCAGCGGAGTGGTCGCTGAGTCACCCCTCGTGCTGACGGACGTGCTTGGTGACGACGGGATCATCGGCCATAGTATCGTCTTCACATACACGACGTCAGCGCTCAAACCGACCGCCGAGTTGATCCAGAATCTTGAAGATCTCATCCGGGGCGATGCGCTCGCTCCGATCGAGATCGAGCAAAAACTCTCCAGTCGATTCCGGCTCCTCGGTACGCAGGGCCTCGTTGGGATTGCGCTCGGTGCGATCGACATGGCCCTCTGGGACGCGCTCGCGCGGTCGCACGAAACATCGCTCCTGGGCCTGCTCGGCGGGGTCGCAAAGCCGATCCCGGCCTATGGAGCAGTGGGCTATGACGGGCCCGATCTCTCCTCCAGTGCCGCCGTGGAATGGGTCCGTCGAGGTTTCACCGCAGTGAAAGCCAAGATCGGCTATCCGACAATCCGTGAGGACCTGGAGGTAATTCGGGCCATCCGGAAAGCGGTCGGCGACTCCGTCGCCATCATGGTCGACTACAACCAATCGCTCACACCGGCCGAGGCCGTCCAGCGCCTCCGCGTTCTTGACGGCGAGGGCCTCACCTGGGTCGAGGAGCCTACGCTTGCCCACGACTATGAAGGGCACGCGCTGATCTCGCGTGCAGCGGAGACTCCGATCCAGTGCGGGGAAAACTGGTGGGGCACGCTTGACCTGCGTCATGCTCTCGCCGCCCAAGCTTCAGATTTCATCATGCCCGACTTGATGAAGATCGGCGGTGTGACCGGCTGGCTTCGTGCCTCGGCGCTTGCCCAGGCGAGCGGCATCCGCGTCTCCAACCACCTCTGGCCCGAAGTCAGCGCGCAACTGCTGTGCGTGACGCCGACTGCCCACTGGCTCGAGTACGCGGACTGGTGGAATCCGATCCTGGCTGACCCGCTGCAAATCAAGGACGGCATGGCCGTCGTCGATTCGGCCATCGGAACCGGGGTGTCCTGGGACGAGAAAGCCGTGGAGCGCTATTCCGCATAGCTCTGTCTGTGCAAGCGAAAGTACAACCTTGTCTGGACTGCCCTTCGCCTCATGGCTGACCAGCCGGGTCGCTCTCGGAAACCGGCTTCGGGGAATAGATCCTCACGTTTTGACTTCCGCGGACCCCGTCCTACCCTTCACTGGTGAGCACCGCGCCTCGCAATTCTTCAAAGACTCGAGTACCACGCGCACTGATCCGTAATGGCCACCCGTCAAACTCATCTTGGCTACATCGATGGTCTGCGCGGGCTGGCGGCGCTGTATGTGACAGCGGGGCACGCCTGCCTGACCTACGCGGTACTTTACTCGGCGCACCCGCAGGACGCCTGGTCAGCGACCCTCCTGCGCTGCGGCTACTGGCTGCGGTATGGTCGGTCGGCAGTCGCCGTATTCATCGTGGTTTCCGGCTATTGCCTGATGCTGCCGGTGCTGCGCGACGGCGGCTTGCGCCATGGAGCAACGGGGTTCTTGCTCCGGCGAGCCCGGCGCATTCTACCGCCCTACTATGCCGCGATGTTGCTGTCCCTGGCCATGATCAGTGCGATACCGGGGCTCAGTGATCCCGCTCAAAACGAGTGGAGCCGCGTGTTCTGGTCGCAAGTTTTTCCGGCCTTCACGGTCGGTTCGATCGCAACGCACCTGCTGCTGATCCACAATTACTGGCCGGCATGGCAACATGCGATCGATTACCCGATGTGGAGTCTGGCGACCGAATGGCAGATCTACTGGCTTTTCCCCTGGCTGGTCGCGATCTGGGCACGCAAGTCGATGGGGCACGCCGTGATGTGTGCCTTGCGCATCACCTTGGTTTTACAAGGAATTCTCATCTTCTGGCCAGCGCTTGGTGATCCCTGGCCGCCGCAGTTCGTCGCCCTCTTCGCTTGCGGGATGGCGGCGGCAAGCGCGGGTCCGGCACAGTCCAGACTGCCGTGGGGAGTGCTCAGTGCATTCCTGATGCTACTCTATGTGGTGCTCGAGGCCACTGTCGGGGTCTGGCTGCTGCACAACGGCCATCAACCGGTGCAGGAAGCAATCGGCACGTTCCTGGCGGGCTGTGCAGCGGCTTGCCTGCTCGTTCATTGTGCCGGCAACCCCCCACTCGCTCGCTGGCTGGGTGCCCGACCGCTGGTCTGGCTGGGCCGCTTCTCGTACAGCCTCTACCTGGTGCACGCGCCGATCGTGGCTGCCCTGTTTGTATTGCTGCAATCCTGGAGTTTGTCCCCTGCGCTCAATCAGTTGCTATTGCTGGGACTGGGAATTCCCATCACCCTGGCTTTGGCCTATGCCTTCTTCATGGTCTTTGAGCGACCATTCCTCAATCAGTACGCGCACCGACGAGCGCCCTCGGCAACTCACGTATTTGAGCCGGGTGTCGTCGGTGCGTAAAACCAAAGGCCAATCGAAGCCCGAGGTCGCTTGCCGGATCCCGCTCAGATCAATCCCGTGAGCCCGCCCTCGCCGCAGAAGTCGGGGTTGCCAAACCGCTTCAGGTCGTGGCCCATACCGTGTGCCAGGGAGAGCAGCAGGCGGTTGTGAGCAACTTTCTTGAACTTGAGCGACCGGCCCATCTGGAAGTCGAGGCCGTTGCCCACTAGCACGAAGGGGATGTTCTCGAGCGTGTGCGAATTGCCCTTGCCGAGCTCGTTGGTCCAGAGGATCAGCGTGTTGTCCAGCAGGCTGCCGCCGCCGCCCGGCTCAGGGGTCTCGGCCAGCCGCTTCGCGAGATAGGCCAGTTGCTCGCAGAACCATTTGTTGATCTTGGTCAGCTTCTCGACCGACTCTTTCTTGCTGTCCGGATCATGCGAGAGCTCGTGATGCCCTTCGTTGACGCCGATCCAGTGCATCTTGGCGCCGCCCACCGAGTTGGTGAACTGGAGCGTGGCCACGCGGGCGAAGTCGGCGGCGAAGCTCTGCACCATGAGGTCGATCTGCGCCTTGCTGATCCGCGGGATGTTGTCATTCTCTTCCTTGATGCCCGGCTCGATCTCGGGCACCGCGTGGCCGATCGGATCCTTGGCCGATTCCTTCAGCTCTTGCTCCATCTCGCGGACGAAGGTGGCATGCTCTTCCAGGAGCTGACGGTCCTCGGTGCTCACGGCCTGACGCAGCTTGCCGAGGTCGATGTCGATGTCGTCGAGAATGCTTTTCAGGTTCTCGCGGTCCTTCACGCGGCCGTAAAGCTTGGAGAACATCTGGTAAGGGTTGTCAATCGGCGCGATCGGCTTGTTGGGGCCCGCGTAGACCATCCGGGTCCAGGTGTCGGCCCGGTCGGGAACCATCACGCCGAATTCGAGCGAGCCGAAGCGGGTCCGCGTGCCGGGGTCTTTCTGAAGGAAGTTCTTGATCTCCTGGTCGATCGAGTGCCCGCTCGACCAGCCCGCCGGCGTGTCCGATCCCCCCTGGATGTTGCCCGGGAAGAGCTCGATGCCCGTCAGCAAGCAGCCCATGCCCCGCATGTGGTTGTCGCCGTCACCGCGAATCTTGTCGCAAACACCATGCAAGAACAGCGTGCGGCTCTGGAACGGCTCGAGCGGCTTGAGGCTTTCCTTGAGCTTGAAGTCCTTGCCTTCCTCGTCGGGCCAGAACGCCGAAGGGATGACGCCGTTGGGGCTGAACATGACGACGAGCCGCTGCTTCCGCTTCTGCTGGTTGGCGAACCCCAGGCTCGGCAGGTTCAGCAGGAAGGGTAGGGCCCCCGCGCTGATGCCCAGGTCGCGGAGAAACTCGCGTCGATTGGTCGTCTGAGCCACGTCATGCCTCCGGTGGAGTGCCGGTGAAATTGCAACGGAAGTCGATACCAGGATGCTGCGATCTGATCCCAATCTTAACGCTCTCAGTGTCCCGCGGCCACAGGGATAGCGATTGAGGTTTTCTGCCCGGCCCGGCGCGGTGTCAAGGCCGAGCTCGCGAGGATCTCGACCATGAGCTTGCGGATATTGAAGTCATGGTGCTCGAAAAAGACCCGCAGCTCGTCCAGCTCCTGCGATCCAAAGGCTCGCACGGGCTGCTTGACCAGGTAATGAAAAAGCTGCTGGACAAACGCGGCATGAGTCTCCTCGCTGCCGGCCAGGTAGCTCGCCAGGCTGCGGGCGCCCGTGAAGCTCACGGACTCGCCCGTCTTGGTCTGGTAGGTACCCGTGGCGTCGATTGGCTTGCCCTTCTCGTCCTTGCGGAACCGGCCGACGGCGTCGAAGTTTTCGAGGGTGTAGCCCAGCGAATTGATCATCGAGTGGCACATCTGGCACGACTTGGGACTGGTCTGAAGCGCCACCCGCTCACGAGTCGTCAGCCCGGCGTGGAGGTCTGGAGCCAGGGGTGCCACGGCCGCGGGCGGCGCTGGTAAGGTCCGGCCCAGCACCCCGCGCGACAGGAACACGCCGCGGTGAATCGGCGAGCTCGTCGCCGTGTAGGCAAAGGCAGCCATCAAATAAGGATGCGTGAGCAGTCCGGCCCGTTCCTTCTCGTCGAGCTTGACCTTCTGGAACGCAGCGTCGGCCGGCAGCTTGGCGCCGTAGAACTGGGCCAGCCGTCCATTGAGGTAGATTTCGTCGGCCAGCAAGAGCCGCCGAAAATCGGACGAGTCGCCCCAGACGGTCTCCTCAAGGAAGAGGTCCAGCGACGTCCGCAAATCCGAAGCGATCGCCGGGCTGAACTGCGGGAAGATCTTGGAGTCCTTGGACACGTCGGACGTCCGATCGACCTTCAGCCACTGGAACAAGAACTCACGGATCTTGGCCCGCGTCCGCAGGTCGCCGACCATCCGCTCGGCCTGTGCGCCGACCTGGTCACGCGTGGCCAGCTTGCCGGCGGCCGCGGCCTCGAGAAGCGCCTGGTCGGGCAACGAATCCCAGAGCCCGTACGAGATCCGGCAGGCGACGTCAAAGGCGTCCAGCCCCCCTTTGAGCTCGTGATACAGGAACCTCGGCGACTTGAGCACCAGCAACACCACCCGCCGGGCCGCCGCGTCCGGGGTCTTGGCGGCCTTGAACTGGCGGTCGAGATAGAAGGCTTTCTGCTCGTCGGAGAGCGGCCGGCGAAACGCCTGCTCGGCAAACTTCCGGCAGAACTCGCGAACCTTGATCTCGCGCTCGCCGGCATTGTCACTCGCGCCGGCCAGTTCGCCCAGGTTGGTCGTGACGTAGTCAGCCACTTCCAGCGCGGCATCGGTGGTGGCCTGGTCCCAGGCTTTGGACACGGACGTTCCGCGCTCGTAGCCGACGCTTCGGTCATCGGCGGGAAACGCCGTCTGGAGGACCAGGACCTGGGGACTCTTGCCCGGCGACAGGTAGCGCTGGGGGATGAGGTCGACGGTTTGCCCGGGCGGTTTCCAGAGCAGGGCGATGGAGGCCTTGGTCGGCGGCGGATCGGGGTCTTTCTTGCCGTCCTTCGAGCCTTGCTTGCCCTTGGAAAACTCGAGCCGGATCGGGTAGACCCGTCCGCCCAGCAGGTGGATCGACTCGCGAAACTCGGTGTCGTTGCCCGATTTCACCCACCGGTCGATGAGCGGCTTCTTGACGTCGTTCACATAGAGCCGCGCCGAGTGTTCCGTCCGGACGACGAACTCGTAGTCGCCGGTTTCCGGGGCCAGGATCGAACCCTCCCAGCGAATGGCGAAGCGGTGGCCGATTTCCTTGCCAGTGGGCAGGTTGACCCCGAAATCGAACTGGATGGTGGAATCGACGCGGTCGATGATTCGATCGCTCGGGTTGCGGAACCGTTGGGTCTTGGAGTATTCGCCATGCAGCCCCTTGGGACCTTCCCAGACCGTCGGGCCGCGGAAGCTGCCGATCAGGTCAGCCACGGTGTTGTGATACTGCCTGACCGTGAGCCGCGACAGCTCGATCCGCGCCGGTTTGTTCCGCGCCTGGGCCGTCTTGGAGTAGAACGCATCATAAATGAAGGCTGCGACCTTGTCCGCATCCTCGCCCACGCACGAACCCGGGTCGTCGTCGGGCATCGACTTGGCGATGTACTTGGCAAGCTGCCCGACCGACCGATCGCCCTCGAGCGGATGGCCGTACTCGTTGGATCCCTCTCCATGCTTGCCATGACACGACAAGCATTGTTGCTGGTAGATCTGCTCGCCCGTCGGTTTATCCCCCGCGGCCCATGCATGCGTCGTCAGTGCGAGCGGCAGGCAAAGCAGCATCGCGCAGGCCAGGAAAAGGAAGCGGCAGTCTGGGCGGGGGCGGGGTTGTTTCATCGTCATGGCGCAACCAACCCAATGAGGAATATCGATGCCGAACGATTATACGGGCATAGTCCCGTTCTGGCAGGGGCGTGCGGTCTGGCGGATAGTCTCTCTTGTTCAACCTTTCTTGTACCTCATTCCTTCGGCCGTGGCAAGTGCCGGCTTGAGTGCAATTGCTGTTTGTACGTTCAATGCGCGAACGGATTGGCCGGGAAGAGCGGGGCATAGAGGATCATCTCCTCGGCCTCTGTCGTACCGGATGCGTCTGCACACTTCTCGAGCACCATCCCCCACAGTCGCCGTGCCTCGAGCCGCGTCGACCCCGGAAAAATTTCTGCAACTCACGCCAGCGTCGACGGGATTATATGGAGTGACGAGACCTCCGAATCTTCACCCCCGAGGAGCGCGCTCGTAGGTCAGGCTTTCCAGCCTGACCCGAGCGGATCGGATGTGATGATCCAGTCATTGAATCTGTAATCCTGTTCAGGTCAGACTGGAAAGCCTGACCTACGGAGCACACCATGGCCACCGCCGCACAGATCCAAGCCAACAAACGTAACGCCGAACGCTCCACCGGCCCGAAAACCATGAAGGGCAAGATGCGGGTGCGCGAAAATGCCCTCAAACACGGCAACTACGCCACGAAGCTCATGCCCGGATTGACCCACGAAGATCCCAACGAGATCCGCGACCGGGTCGATCGCTACATCGACGACTGGCAGCCAACCACCGACGCCGAGCTCGACCTGGTCTGCCAGGCCGCCCGGCTCTCGCTGACGATCGAACGCGCCGAGCGAATGGAGGTCGCCCACATGGCCGGCCGGATCCAGACCGCTGCCTGCGAGCGGCTCCAGGAAGTCCACCCGCGGCGGCTCGAGGAGGTCCAGGAGCTGGGCCGCAGACTGCTCTACATCGCAGCGCCTGATGAGATCAAGGTTCTCAACCAGCCGCTCTGGAGCGATGACCCCAGATTGCTCGTCGCCAAACTCGAGGCCACCGCCGAGGGCTGCCGCTGGCTGCGGACGCGGTGGGCCGAGTTCCGCCATCTGCTCGACACCAGGTCTCACTGGGAAGTACCGCTCCTGATCCGGTTCATCCGGCTCCAGGGCAAGCTCGTCGACGAATCGGTCTTCGACCCGGCGCTCAATTCCATCTTGCTCGCCTGGGACGTGATCGTTCCCAAATTCGCCCGGGACTACTGGGAGGCGTTCCGGCGGCAGCCATCGCAGGCGGCGACCGCGTGCCTCAACTCACTGCGGTGGCGTGAGATCGCGCCCCGCCCCGCCAGCAAGGACGAGGCATGGAAGGTCCTCCACACGATCGTCGATCACCACAGCCAGCGGCTCGAGGTCTTGCTACAGCGAAACCAGGAGATGGAAGCGGAGGAGGTGGACGACTGGATGGATCGCGCGGCGCTCGACCTGAGCCCGGAGTTCGAGCGGCACCGGCGCGACCTTTCGGCCAAGACGCGGGAGTTCCATCGGGCACTTGAGGTGCTGCGGAAGATGGAAGAGGGAAGGGAAGGCAAAAGGCAAAAGGAAAAAGGCAAAAGGGAGATGATGGATGGCAGATGCGCAGATGGCAGATGACAGAGGGCGAGGTGAGCAGGTGAGGAATGCCAGGCGGCAGATGAGACAGAACAGGGATCGGTTGAGTGTTCCATTGCCGGAGTGAAGGTCGACGAGGCTTCCGCTTCAACCCAGGAAGCCTTGCCCGAGCCAGCTCTGGTGGAACAGCAGGACGGCGACGCAGAGGTGTTCGAGGAGGTCGTGGCCGAGCCCGAAAGTGGCGGGAACAAAGCCGATTCAAATTTTATGCAAGATATATCTGATCAAGAAGTTATAGCAATAAATTCGAGATACGCTTCGAGGGAACAAACCCAATTGTTGGGCAGTTCGGACAGCTCGCGGCCGCGGCGGCAGAGGGTTCGGGGGAATGAGCAGGGCTCAGAAGCCGTCCTGCCTGGCACGTCACGTCCTGATCTTCCCCAGCGACTGGATTCGCACCAGGATCGCGATCCTCATCCCGAAGGATGTAACGGAGCTTGAAGTGGACCGAGTTGATGCATCCGCGGAGAGGCTGGCGGTGACAACGAGGGACCTTCCCGCAGAACAGCTCGCCATTTTCGGACGTGGCGGCGGATCCGGTTGTGGTGTCCGAAAATGGCGAGACTCGGGAGTGGACATCGAGTAGATTACCCTCATGCGTATCGACGATGAGACCTGCTACCGTGCCCTGGCTGCTCGCGATGCCCGCTTCGACGGGGTCTTCTTCGTGGGCGTGACAACGACGCGAATTTACTGCCGGCCCATCTGCTCGGCACGGACGCCGGGCCGGGACCGCTGCAAGTTCTTCGCCAGCGCCGCGGCGGCCGAGCACGCTGGATTCCGGCCCTGCCTGCGGTGCCGGCCCGAGCTGGCGCCGGGGCACGCACCGGTCGATGCGTTGGGACGCACCGCACGGCTGGCCGCGGCGCGCATCGAGGCCGGCGCCCTCAATGACGACGGCACCCTGGAGACGCTGGCTCGCGAGCTCGGCCTCAGCGCCGCCAGCTCCGCCGCGCGATCCGGCAGGAATTCGGCGTATCCCCCGTCGAGCTGCGCAGACCCGCCGGCTGCTTCTGGCCAAGCAACTGCTCACCGAGACGAAGCTGCCGATGATCGACGTGGCCCTCGCCAGCGGCTTCGCCAGCCTGCGACGGTTCAATGCCCTCTTTCGCTCACACTACGCGATGACGCCTTCGCGGATTCGCCGAACCGCCGGCGTCTCCAGCGCCCGCGACAGCCTGACGCTGACCCTGGCCTATCGGCCTCCGCTCGCCTGGACGCCGCTGCTCCAGTTCCTGGCGGGCAGGGCCACACTGGGCGTCGAGTCGGTTGTCGATGCCCAGTACTTGCGTACCGTGCGCATAGGCGAGACGCGAGGCTGGGTGCGGGTAGAGCCCGCGGCGCGTGGCAATACCCTGGCCGTCGAGATCTCGACCTCGCTGGCGGCCGTCTTGCCCACATTGATGCCCCGGCTGCGCTGCCTCTTCGATCTCGACGCCCGGCCCGACGTGATCGCGGCTCACCTGAGCGCCGATCCCAGGCTGGCCAGGGTGGCAAGCCGGTTGCCGGGCCTCCGCGTGCCAGGGTCCGTCGACGGGTTCGAGATGGCGGTGCGAGCCATCCTGGGCCAGCGAATCTCCGTGCCAGGCGCGACCACCCTCGCCGGCCGCCTCGCCACGGCGTTCGGTGAACCGATCGAAACTCCCTTCCGGATGCTCAACCGACTCAGCCCCTCCCCGGAACGGCTGGCGCGTGCGGAACCCGCCGAGCTGGTCGCGCTGGGCATCGCCGCTCCGCGCCGCCCGGGCCATTGCCGAGCTGGCTTGCGCTGTCAACTCCCGGCGGATTGACCTGGTACCGGGCGCCGATCCCGATGTCACGATCGCACGTCTCCTCGAGCTGCCCGGCATCGGTGACTGGACGGCCCACTACATCGCAATGCGCGCCGTGCGCTGGCCCGATGCCTTCCCGGCGGCCGATCTGGGTTTGCTCAAGGCAGCCGGGATGAAATCGGCGCGCGAGCTGGCCCGGCTCGCCGAATCCTGGCGCCCCTGGAGATCGTACGCGGCACTCTACCTCTGGAACGATCCCGACCCCTTGCCGGAGTCTGCCATCCATGAACAGGACCGTGTTCTATCGCCAGCTCTCCAGCCCGCTCGGTAAGTTGCTGCTGACATCGGACGGACGATCACTCACCGGTCTGTTTCTGTCCAGGCTGGCGGAGGAATCGGCGCCCGAGCTCACCAGTCAATGGGAGCAGGATGATGCGCCCTTCCGCGTGGTTTGCGCACAGCTCACGGCATACTTCGATGGCGAGCTCGAGAGCTTCGACGTCGCGATGACGCTGGCGGGCACTCCGTTTCAGCAGCGGGTCTGGCAGGAGCTCTGCGCCATTCCTTACGGCCGCGCCATCTCCTATGCCGAGCTTGCCCGCCGGATCGGCCAGCCGGGCTCGAGCCGGGCAGTCGGCGGAGCGAATGGCCGCAACCCGATCTCGATCATCGTCCCGTGCCACCGGGTCATTGCCGCGGACGGCGGACTGGGCGGCTATGGCGGCGGGCTCGACCGCAAGCGCTGGTTGCTCGAGCACGAGGCCGAGGTCCTGGCCCGGCATCCCCACTGGCGGCAGCCCGTCTTTGCCGGGGCGATCACACCGAGGCTGCTCGAGATCTGAAGGCTATGAAGCAAATTCTCGGCCGCGAGTCCGGCAAGCCCACCTGGCGTCTCAAGCGAGTCGGAGGCCATGATGGAACCATGTGGCCGACCCCATGCCTCTCGGCATCTACATCGCCAGCAGCCGGAGAGCCTGTTGCACTTCGGCCAGGTGAAAGCGCGATGGAAAGGAACCCACGATGTCCGTCACACTTGCTGGCCCATGGCGCGTCTCCAGAGTCCTCGGGGGCCTGACCATTCTGGCCCTGATCGTCGCACTGCGATCTCCGGCAGCGTCCCAGGTGCCGGATCCCACCGGCAGGGCCGAGCAGACGGCCGACCCGCTCCTGAACCTGAACAATGCGTCGCAGATGTTCTACACCCTGGCCAAGCAACACGCGCTCGCCCGGAGCGGCCCGGTGCTGATCGTGATCGGCGATCACCTGGTGCTCAGGAAGGGCGAGAAGCGGACCCAGGCCAGAGTCATTCCCGAGGTTTATCACACGCTCGAGGCGTTTGATCATATTGCCCTGGCGCTCGACGTCGCGCTGACAGCGCATGCCGACGAGAATCCTCTGAAGGCGGATTTCCTGAACGAATTGCGCGATTACCGCGGCCTCTTCTCGGCCGCCGGAGAACGCATCGATAAGGCCGGACTTGATGACGAACAGCGTGCGCGGCAGAAGACGATCCTCGCCGCCTGCGCCCAGTTCGTCGACTCGGTGATCGACAGGCGGCAGTGCTCGGCGGCCGAGCGCATCGCATTCATGCGCAAGATGACCCCACTGTTGATGGCCAACGCCGCGGCCGCGGCTCGGGCCGCGCTCGACACGCTGCACCGCCAGGTCTGCGATTGGAAGAAAGAGCTCACAACTCAGGAATGGAACCGCCTGGCCGTCATCGTCGACGGCCGGCAGTTGCCGCGCAAAGATAATCTTGCCGTGCAGTACTTCGCACGGTTGCTGGGCCAACCCGGTGAGAGCGAACGGCTGATCTACGCCGAAAGCCTGCGCGATGAAGCCAGGTCGCTCGACCTGCTCGCAACCCACCGGGTCGATACACAGATCAGTCTGGATTTTTTCAATGACCCGGACCGCATGGCGCGCGACCTGCTATCCGACGGCGCCCGCGATTACTTGCCCCTGTTGCTCGATCAGCCTCGCTAAAGTCCTTCTTTGTGAGATGTCATGGTGATCCAGGAATGTAAGAGTTCGCTCACTGCTCGCGTTCGAGGAACGCTTCGAGTCGTCGCGATGGGATGGGCGGTCTGCTTTGGCGCAATCGGTTTGCCGGATGGTCATTCCCAGACGTCCGTGTCGAGTCAGGCCGAAGAGCGCACCTCGTTCCAGACCGGTGCTCGCTGGGACCCGATGCTCCAGCTTCCGGCGGACGTGGCCATGTGCTACGGAGTGGGCCCCGACCTGGCGCCGCGGATCAAGCTGTGGAAAGAGCAGGGGTATCTCGTCCACGTGATGACCGGTGTCGCATGGGGTAATTATCAGGATTACCTCTATGCGAAGTTTGATGGCAAGCGGCACGTCGACGAGGCCCAGACAGACCGCCACGGCAATGTCATCTCCCACGGAGGCGACGTGTATTACATGTGCCCCGGCCCGACGTTCGGCAACTACCTGGCCCAGCGCGTCGCCTCGGCCATCGACGCCGGGGCCGCATCGATCCATCTCGAAGAGCCGGAGTTCTGGTCACGGGCCGGCTACAGCGAAGGATTCAAGCGGGCCTGGCAAGCCGCGTACGGTGAGCCGTGGACTCCACCGCACAGCGCACCCAACGCGCAATATCGCAACGCGCGGCTCAAGTACACTCTCTACCGCGACGCGCTCAAGCATGTCTTCGACGCGATTCGTGAGGACAACGCGCGGACGGGCCGAAAAACGCGATGCTATGTCGCCACGCACAGCCTGATCAATTATGCCCACTGGAACATCGTCAGCCCCGAGTCGAGCCTGCTGTCGGTGGGAGCCGATGGGTTCATCGCGCAAGTCTGGACCGGCACGGCACGGACTCCTAACGTCTATCAGGGAGTCCTGCGTGAGCGGACCTTCGAGACCGCATTTCTGGAATATGGCGCGATGGTCGCCGCCACGCGCGGCAGCCACGGGCGGCTCTGGTTCCTGCACGATCCGGTCGAGGATGACCCCGACCACTCCTGGGAAGATTACCGGACCAACTGGGAACGCACGGTGGTCGCCTCGCTGCTCTGGCCCGAGACCGCCCGCTACGAGGTGGCTCCCTGGCCCGAGCGCGTTTTTCACGGCACCTATCCGACCGTGGATCGAGCGCACCGCAAGGAAGGCGAGCCGGTCCATCGCGAGCCGATACCCGCGCACTACGCGACCGAGTTGCTGATGGTCATGAACGCCCTCAACGACATGGATCAACCCAAGGTCGACTGGGAACACTGTGGCACGCGCGGGGTGGGCATCGTCGTCTCCGACACGATGATGTTCCAGCGTGCCGACCCGACACCCTCCGATCCTCACCTGGGTTCGTTCTTCGGCCTGGCACTGCCGCTCCTGGAGCGCAGGGCTGCCCATCGAGACGGTCCAGCTCGAGACGGCGGCGATTCCCGGAAACCTGGCACGGTACCAGGTCTTGATCATGACCTACGAGGGAATGAAGCCAATGGACCGGGCCGCCAACCGGGCGATCGCCGACTGGGTCAAGGCGGGGGGTTCGCTGGTCTTTATCGATGACGACCGCGATCCCTATAACCAGGTAAAAGCCTGGTGGAACCGTCCCGGGTCGGAGAGCTTTCGCACGCCCCGCGAGTCGCTCTTCGCGCTCATGGGACTGCCGCCTGGCGCAGGGCCCGGCTCGCACGCGGTTGGCAAGGGAAACCTGATCTTCGAGGCGTCCAGCCCGGCCGCGCTCTCCTATCGTCCAGATGGTGCAGTGCGAATCCGCGTGCTGGCCCGCGAGGCCTGCACGGCGGCCAGGATCGCGTATCGAGAGACCGACCGGATCGTACTCCGCCGCGGCCCCTATGTGATCGGCATCGGCCTCGGGCTCGACGGTCAGTCGTCTGAAGCCACACGCGAGCTTCGCGGGCACTTCATCGACCTGTTTGCACCAGGGAATCCCATCGCCACCTCGGTCAAACTGACTCCGGGCCGTGTCTGCCTGCATTACGATCTCGATCGAATTCGAGAGTCGTTTCCCACAGTCGCGGCGTCCGCATGCAAGACCCTGGACCAAAAAGCGACGCCGGATGGCCGCTTTCGGTTTCTGACCCGCGGGCCCGAGCGAACGGAAGCGATCGTGTACACCGGCCTGCAAAGAGCCCCGCGCAAGGTCGATCTCGACGGCCAGCCCCTCGCTCGCGACTCCTGGACATGGGACGGCGTTACGCAGACGCTGCTCCTCCGCTTCCCCAACAAAGCGGCCGGCCGGCAGGTCGTGATCGAGTGAACCACCGATCGATTGTCCGATTCCGTATACTCAAGGTGGATCGAGCAAGCGGAACGTCGTCCGGGATTCGCCATCCGTCATGCTGTCATCTGCCATCGGCAACCGATCCCCGCATGACTCGCTGTTTGAGCAAGACACCCTCCGTTCGTTTTTGAGGTCATGAATTCTTCACACAGATGTGTTACAGAAGGCTCTCCAGAGAGACTCGGCATCGTGAGCTTGTGAGATTACCCCGGTAATGAGGTCTGGCCCAATGAAGCGCCCAGTCGTTGTGTGTCTCGCCGTGGCCGTGCTTGCGGCCCTGGCCATGGGAATGACGCGATTCGCCGGCGTCTGGATGGGGAAGCAGCCTGATGGAAGCTTTCTCGTTTCAACCGGCCAGCGCATCGAAGCCGGTTCGATCGCATTCAAGGGGCGGCCTATCGACCTGGCTTTGCATCCGAAGAAGGACTTTTTCGCCATCCTCAACAAGGGGAGCGTGCTGCTGGCCACGGCCGAGAGTGTGATCGAGGGAAGCGAGGTCCCGCTCGGGTCGGACGCGGGGTTCCGCGGCCTGGTCTGGACTCCGGATGGCGAGACGCTGGTCGCGAGCACCGAGCATGGGCACCTCCAGCTCTTTCAGCTTTCCGGCACCAAGCTGGTGCCGGCTCAAAAAATCACGATCACGCCCAAGGGCCAGGCAGCGAACCCGGTGCCAGGCGGAATGGCAATCAGCCGCGATGGGACACGGCTTTACGTGGCCGCCGCGAATCGAAACGCCGTCGCGGTTGTCGATCTGGTTCAGAAGGTTCTGGTGAAGGAGTATCCCGTTCAGAACATGCCCTTCGAGCCCCGCCTGTCGGAAGACGAGTCCACCCTGATCGTGAGCAACTGGGGGGGACGGCTTCCCAAACCCGGCGAGCGAACGGCGAAGAGCCAGTACCTCGATATTCTGGTCGATGAGCGTGGCGCTCCGGCGTCGGGCACCGTCAGTCTGATCGACCTGAAGTCGGGTGCAACCCGTTACGTCGAGGTCGGTATCCACCCCACGGCCATCGTCGTCTCGGGCCCGAAGGCCTACGTCGCCAATGCCATGAGCGACTCGGTCTCCGAGATCGACATCGTTCCGGGCAAGGTCACGCGAACAATCCCCCTGCGCTGGGGATCGCTCCGGCTGCTGGGCGGCATGCCCAACGCCCTGGCCATCCGGGGCAAGACGCTTTACGTGGCCGATGGTGGCGACAATGCCATTGCCGAGGTTGACCTGGACGCCGGCGCGGTTCGCGGCTTTCGCCATGCCGGGTTCTTCCCCGTCGCCATCGCGCTGGGCCACGACGGCCACACGGCCTTCGTGCTGAACACCAAGGGGAACGGCTCGGTGAGCAAGACAATCCTGGGCCAGCCGGGCAACGCCCATGATTTCCAGGGGACCGTTACCGTGGTCGACCTTTCCAGCGACCTGGCACACGAGACCGCCCTGGTCGCTCGCAACAACCGCTGGAACGCCAAGCCCGGGCGTCCCGACCTCAAGGTTTATAACGGCGGCATCAAGCATGTGCTTTATATCATCAAGGAGAACCGAACTTACGACGAGATCTTCGGCGACCTGCCGATCGGCAACGGCGATCCCAAGCTGTGCAGCCTGGGAGAGAAGGTCATGCCCAATCATCGCAAGATCGTCCGCGAGTTCACCCTGCACGACAACGGCTACGTGGCCGGCACCAACAGCGCCGAGGGACACAACTGGGCCACCCAGTGCCTGGCCAACGACTATCTCGAGCACTTCTACGTGGGCTACTCGCGGACCTACCCCGACGACGGCTCCGACAGCATGGCGATCTCCAACGGCGGTGCCCTCTGGGACGCCGCCATCGCGAAGGGCAAATCTCTGCGCGTCTACGGTGAATTCTGCGACGACGAGCTGGCACAGATCGAGCCCATTCCCAAGGACTGGTTCGAGGTCTGGGAAGACCGCAAACTCGGCACGCACAGGTTCAAGATGACCGCCGTGACGGATGTCGTCTCGCTCAAGCCCTACATCAATCCCGAGGTGCACTACTGGCCGCTCTTGCAAAGCGACCAGCATCGCGCCGATATCTTTATCCGCGAGTACCAGGAATTCAGCCGCCGCGACACCATCCCCGACCTGATGATCATGAGCCTTCCCTGCGATCATTCCGAAGGGGTCAACCCGAAGTATCCCACGCCCCGGGCGATGATGGCCGATAATGACCTGGCGCTCGGCCGCGTGGTCGAGGCCGTGACATCGAGCCCCCAGTGGAAGGAAACCTGCATCTTCGTCATTGAAGACGACGCCCAGTCGGGCCCCGATCACGTCGACGGCCACCGCACGGCGTTCATGGTCATCAGCCCCTATAACAAGCGACACTATGTTGATTCCACATTTTATGCACAGCCGAGCATGGTCCGGTCGATCGAGATGATTCTGGGGCTGGACCCGATGAACCGTTTCGACGCGCTGGCCGATCCGATCACCACCTGCTTCAACGATACTCTCGATTTGACACCGTACCGCGCCGTGCCCAGCAACATTCCGCTCGACGAGCGGAACCCTGCGGGCACGGCCATGACTCAGGACGACCGGTACTGGCTCGAGAAGACCCGCGAGCTGGACTGGAGCCACATCGACGCCCCCGACCCATACTGGCTCAACCGGATCATCTGGTACAGCCTGCACAAGGGAGCCGTTCCGTATCCCGGACGACCCGGCGAGCAGCCCGGTCAGGCCGTGGACCTGGATTGAGGTGTTCGGGAACGGAGAAAGGAGTGGCAGCTCTCGACGCTGCCCTACCCCAATCGGTCGTCGGGTCGAACGATCTTGGGGATCGGAAGGCCCACCGAGTGGAGAATTGGTGTCGGCTCGTTTCTTCATCAAGCGTCGAGCCGGCACTGATTATCCTCCGCTGATCGTCCTCCGGGTCTAGCCGCCTCGGGCTGATGACGCCACCTCATGCGGTCGAAAGAGGGTGATAGACGCAATGAAACAGAGGATCTTCGATGCCGCGTTAAGAACAAAGGGTATTGGGCGGGAAGGATATGAGAATCCAAACAAGGCCCAGACTGCGAAAACAAAGAACATCGCTGCCAGGGAGAACAAGGTGAACTCTGACACTTTCGCTAGTGGCGACATCGTCAACAGGGAGACACTTGAAATCTCGACGAGAAAAAGAGGCAAGAAAAAGAGCAGCCTGGATTGTGTGGGCATGGGAGGGTATGTTCTGTGCATAACGATCAGGTCGAATGGGAGTTCGAATATCATGGGCGCTGCGACTGTGCCAACAAGGGCACTGCCCAACGCAATCTTCAGCCCATGACGTTTGGTCAAAAAGGCAATCACGACGAAGGTAACCAGTCCGGAAAGGGCTGTAACTGGAGCGATCGGGCTTTCTGGTGGAGTGAAGTTTCCATACTGCTCGTACACTTCTTTCATATGTGTAACGACAGCATTCAGAAATGTTGTAAGCGAAAGGACCCACATGACTATCAACAACGCGCTGACAGCCTTTCCGGGTCGCTCGACTTCAACAAGATGATGCAGCCTGGTTCCCAGGTAGGCCAAGACGCCAGCGATGACAAGAAGCACTAATGCCAATTGAAGGGCGCCACTACCTACGTAAGGCTTCCAGGTACCATATTGAATCATCGATGGGTCCCCTTCCGCTCTCGATAGGACTGCATCTTAACGGTTGCGCCAACAATACCAAGCTCAGCGGCGAAGGAGCAGGAGGAATTGGTGTCGGGTCCTCTTGGACAGGAGTTTCCATGGGTGAGTGCAGAAAAGTCGCGATCGCGCAAGATTCCGGCCAGTCTACGTCGGCTTGGGCTTTGGAGCTTCCTCGGTCGAGGTGTGATCGTGGACGATTTTCCAGCCGTCGGGAAAGCGCCGGAAGATCAGCGTGAAAAGCCCGCCGGGCCGAGAGCCGTCGGGCAGGGTCGAGTCGCCAGGCTCCGCGCACCAGGGCGGCATCGAGGCCAAGCGGCTCGATGTCGATTCGCGAGAAGGCCACCTGCCCCATCGCCTTCCCTTCGGCCTTGTAGCGTTTGCGATAACGGTCCCGCATCGCCTCCCAGCCGTCGAACCGATCACCGCCGGACTGGAAGACGAGTTTGGGCGAATTCCAGTAACCGGTCAAGAAAGAGTCGAGATCGCCCTTGTTCCAGTCGGCCTCCTGCCGCTCGAGCACGGCCCGGATGGCCGCGACCGCTTCGTCACCCGACTGCGACTGCCGCGCCAGCACGCGCGAGGTGCAGGCTGTCAGGCCGACCCCGAAAATTCCGCAACCTCGCCAGAACCGTCGCCGCGTGCTTGGCAGTTCCATACCGTCCAATGCTCCTGGCCCGTGGATTCCAACCGAGATCACCATGGTCGCGCATCATGAGGGTACAGCACGCCGCTTGAACAGCGAGAGGAATCCGTGGCCGCTCTTTGAGGCCGTTTCCTCATCGTCGATGCAAACCCGGAAAAGCTCTTCAAGCTTGCGCCGGAAGGACCAGTCCTTGGTGAGCATGCAGATGCGGTCAAAATCGGTCTTGCTCATGTAACCGCGATAATAGAGCCTCTTGCTCTGGGCATCCAGCCGTATGCGGTCCTTCAAGTCAGCGGGGAATTCCATCTCCTCCGGAAGTCTCTCGAGAGTGACGAAGTGATCCACCAGACCCTCCATCAATGACCACCGGAAACACCACGGGATAATCCTGACTGTCGACTCCAATACCTGGTCGAAACCGGTGTTTCGACGGATTACCATTCTGAAGTATCGACAGCGCCGAAGCTCAGCAGAGGCAGAATCGCCCGTGAGAAGATCGCCGGGCCTCGGACCATCGTCTTCTATACTAAACATCGGACATGACGATGAGATTTTGCAAGATCTGATCAATTTTTCAGCGAGCTAGAGCAGAATAAAGGAAACACGGGATGCGCAAACACTCTCCATTCGTTCGTTTCCGGACACAGCTTCCGGGCAAGCCTGGCCGGCTTGATGTCAGGTTCGTCGCCGCCTGGCTCGGTCTTTTGATCTTCGCGTCGCCGGTTCTCGGGCAAGAGCTTGCGCTGGAACGGCTCGCTACGAAATGCGACTACACCGCGGGCCGGATCACGTCCTACGATCCCAAGGGCGCCAACCAGGATTTCTGGACCATCGCCCCTGGAGAGACCCGCGTGCTGGCGGAGATCACGGGTCCGGGTTCGATCGTCCACTTCCGCGATAACATCACCAGCGAAGAGCCCCACCACCTTCAGCTTCACATTCTGCGCATTTACTGGGACGGTGAGCGCGAACCGAGCGTCGAGGTCCCTATCGGCGACTTCTTCGGGATCGGCTTTGGATTCACCGAGAAGACCAGTTCCGCCCTGATGAACATCGACCAGCGGCGGGGCTCGATCACCGATCCCGCGGCTTCCGGGGCCGCGAAACTGCTACATTCCCATGCCCTTCGCCCGCTCGGCGCGAATGACTCTGACCAATGAGGGCAAGCAAAAGAGCCTGCACTGGTTCGAGCTCAATTACCGGAGCTACGCCCAGTTTCCGCCCGATCAGCGCTACTTCCACGCCCAGTACCGGCAGGCCACGCCGCCGCCGGATGGTCCCATCCTGATCCTCGACGCCACCGGCGAGGGCCATCTGATCGGCTGTGTGCTCAGTATCAAGAACAACGACGGCGGCTGGTGGGGCGAGGGCGATGAAATCGTCTACGTCGATGGCAAGCAAACCATCCAGGGAACCGGTTCGGAAGACTATTTCTGCCAGTCGTACGGTCTGCGCCGGGATGCTTCCCTTATTCCGGAGTCACCTTGCTGGAAGAGCCTTTCATCTCGGCCTATCGCTGGCACATACCCGACCCGGTGCCGTTCCGCCGCTCGATCCGCTTCCTGATCGAGCACGGCGATGGAAACCCGCCATTCCGCAGCCGCAACAATTACTACAGCGTGGCCTACTGGTACCAGACCGAGCCTCACGCGGCATTTCCCAGGCTGCCAGGACCCGCGGAACGCACAAGCTGGGCTCGTCCCGTCGGAGCGCAGGTGCTCGAAGGTGAAAACCTGCGTGTCCTTCGAAAGACGGGCGGCGACCTGGATATCCAGACCGATTATCGCTGGAGCGGCTCGAAGCAACTCTGGTGGCGCGATGGCAAACCCGGCGACCTGATGGAGCTCGAACTGCCCGTGGCCAAAGAGGGTCAGTACCGTCTCGTGATGCACAACACGAGGGCCTACGATTACGGCACCTTCCGCTTTTTCCTGGATGATCAGCCACTGGGCGAAGCCGTCGACCTGTACAGTGCGGAGAACATCATCAAGCTCGTGACCCTGGGCGAGCGAAAACTGACTGCCGGGCCGCACCGCCTGCGCACGAGATTGTCGGTTCGAATACCTCCGCCAAGCCACGTCAGATGCTGGGCCTCGATTTCCTCAGGCTCGAACCCGTGAAGTGAAGGCCGGCTCACGCTGCATTGACGCGAATTTGCGCGTCCCACGCAATTGGCAGTGTCAATGCCCGGCGGCAAACTCTTTGGGAAGGTCCTCCCGGTTGATGATCCAGGGATGATCCAGAAGCGTCTTGGTGTGCTCGTTCCGGCCCAGGCCCCAGCCATCGTCCCAAGACAGAAAGAATGTGGTGCGGGGGAAATTGGCCTGAATGCCGTCGCGAAATCTCCTGTAGTCGTAATCGCCGGGAGGATGCTCCGGCCCATGGGGCCCGAACTCGGTGAAGGCGAATGGCTTGGGCAGCTTGGCCACTTCCGGGTACCCAAGGATGTGGTGGGGATCCACAAAATCGGTGTACGCGTCAAGACCGACGACATCCACATACGAGTCGCCGGCATAATAGTCGGCGGTATGCTTGCCATGGTTGGGTCCGTACACCCAGAGCAGGTTGTTCAGCTTTTTCGTCCTGGTGAAGTAGTCGAACATGTGCCGCCAGACGTGGATGAAGGTCTCGGGCTTCTTGCCTCCCCACCAGAACCAGTCTCCGTTGACCTCATGAAACGGCCGCCAGAGCACGGGCACGCCTGCGTCTTGCAATTTCCCCAGACCCTCTGCAAGGGTATCGAGCTCGCGCATCCAGCGGACGTGCGTCTCGCTGCCGGGCGCCAGCAGGGTTTCCAGGTCCACGCCCTTGTCGCGCAAGCCGCCCCGCGCGGGTTAGCCGGGTTATAGAGATGAGCACTCATCGTGACCAGCCCTCCCTTGCCGGCGTAATCGATGGCCAGGCGGTTGACGACCTTGTCGTCGAGCCCGCCGGTCCGGAACTCGGCGTAGTCCAGTCCTATGATCGCGGGCCAGTGGCCGGTCTTCTGAAACGCCGCCTCGCAGGCCTTCAGCGACGCACCGCTGCCGAAGCCTGAAAACTGGCCGGAAATCAGCCGCTTCTCGGAACGCTCCGGCAACGACTCCAGGGTGTTCAAGATGGCCCGAGCCTTGGCGTTCGTGGCCGGATTCGCCGGCTCCGCCGCGGGGCTCCGAGCAGACACCAACGAAAGGAAAGCCAGGATGCCGGCTATCGAAGTACAGATGCGTCTCATGGTTAGCCTTCTCCGAAAGTTATTCGCCTTATCTGGAGCGGGTCAGATCGTTGCGAACGACCTTCCCCCCCTTCATCACAAACGCGACATGCTCCAGTTCGTCAATTTTTTCCAGTGGATTGCCGCTGACGGCGACAATGTCGGCAAGCTTCCCGGGCTCGATCGCTCCCAGGTCCTTGTCCGCTTGGAGCAGCTCGGCGGCGACCGTGGTTGCCGACTGAATGGCCTGCATCGGTGTCTGGCCGTAGCGAACCATGTAGGCAAATTCCTTGGCCTGGTTTTCAGTCCATGCGAAGCCGCCGGCGTCAGTGCCATAAGCGATCTTGACGCCCTTCTTGACCGCCAGGCCAAACGCCTTCCGCTCGAGATCGACCATCGCCTTCCAGACCGGCGCACCGGCCGCCGCCCGACCTTCGGCCACATAGACACCCACGTAGATGGTCGGGCACCAGTAAACGCCCCTCTGAACCATAAGGTCGATCGTCTCATCGTCCAGCCCATCGCCGTGCTCGATCGAGTCAACACCGGCCTTGAGGGCGGCGAGGATGCCGTCTCTTCCCATGGCGTGCGCGGCCACGCGCCGGTCCAGCCGATGAGCCTCGGCAACGATCGCCTTGATCTCCTCGGGGGTGAAATTGACCTTGCTACGGAGCTTGCCGTCCTCGACGTAATACTTGCGGTCGCTATAGAACTTGATCCAGTCGGCACCATGCTTGACCTGCTCGCGGACGGCCTTGCGAATCTCGTCCGGCCCGTCCACGATCTGGACGCCTTCAGGGACCTTCAGCTCCCACGAATACCCGAGCAGCGGATACATGCCGGTGGCCGAGAGCGCCGCGTCGCGACGAACAGCCGCGGACCGGGAATGATCCCGCGCTCGATCGCCCGCTTCAAATCCACATCGGCATACATCGCACCTTCGGTTTCCAGGTCACGCATTGTCGTGAAGCCGTTCCCGAGCGCGGTCTTCACGGCCACCGTGGCGCGGATGGTGCGAAAGGGTATCGATTCCTTGAGCAACTGGTCGTCGTAAGCAGTCTCGGTGATGTCTCCCTGCAGCAAGACGTGCGTATGGGCGTCGATCAGGCCGGGCAAGACCGTGGCGCACGACAGGTCAATCAGGTCGGCCCCGACGGGGACTTCGACCGAACCGGCCGGCCCGACCCGCTGAACCCGCTCCCCTTCGATCACGATATGCTGATCCATCAAGACCTGTCCGCCACGAGTGTCGACGAGCCGCCCGGCCCGGATCACCGTGGTCTTCGGCGCGGGCGGATCGCCCCATACCGGCCGAACAGGATAAGTCAGCGCGAACAAGATTGCGAGCAAGCCTAAAATCACGCGGCTCATGGAACTGCTCCTGTTTGTGAGAAAGGAGCCAGATTATCGTATGATCTGCCCATCGGTCGAGGATCGCCTAATCTTTTCCTCCTTCGCTGCTATCGGCCTGGCGATTGGTGGTTCTCTCAGAAATCACAATCTGAGCGGTTGCCGGCGCAAAGGCTCGATCCGGATCGTGTTCGACCCGGTCCGGAGCAGGCGGGTCATGTCGAGCCGGAACGGCCGGCCGATGAAGCCGCCCGCGTACCGCCCGTTGACAGTCACCCGCGCGGCCGCCTCGGGCGCCAGGTTGTCCAGCTCGAGCACGGCACGCGAACGGCCGAGATCACAATCGCCGGGAATCTGGACATGCCCCTCGAAGGGGTCTGCCTTCACGGGGCTGAGGGTCAGACCCTTGCCGGATGCTCCGCCTGGTGCGGGACCGGATGCCGCGACAGCCTGACTGGCCGCCAGGTCGCGAACTACCGTCAGCCGCTGACCCGGGCGGGCTCCGTCGGTGCCGAATCGATAAGGAAGTGGACGACCCGTCTCCTGGAAAACCAGCAGCACACTTTCGAGCGGCTCCAGGGTTAGCGAGAACTCCTTGATCGCTCCATGCATCACGAACGGGATCCGCGTGATCTCGTTGCGCATGGCGTCCCAGCTCTCCGGTTCGCCCTCGGCCTTCGCCCGAAACGTGAAGTGCCGCGGCTTGCCCTCGTGGTTCTGGTTGCACACCAGGAACACGTCGCGCCCTGCCTTGACCCGGTGGAGGATGTGCAGCCACTGGTTCGTGTCTCCAGAGACCACCTCGAGGTCGGGGTGGATTCCCGCGTCGGAGGTGAGAACCTGCTGGATCTGCCTCACGGTGGGTTGCTCGGGCAGGAAATAGGAGCGGCCACCGGCAAGGCTGGTCTTGCAAACCTTCAATCCGCCGGGTCCCTTGAGGTCTCCCCAGATCGCCTCGCGCAGCGCCTCGATGTCCGCGCTCGTGTGTCCCAGAGTCGCCGACTTGCTGGGCAGGAAGCCGTAGCCCAGCACGATGCCTCCTTGCTCGAAGAACCGCATGGCCTTGGCAAGTGCCGCGTAGGGAATCACCTCGACCGGCGGCACGATCAAGACCTTGTAACGCTCCTGGCGCAGTTGCAGTTCCTTGCCGTCCAGGCTCGTGTTGTTCTCGAAAACCTCGTAGGGAATCCAGTCGCAGTCGAAGAGCGCATCCTGCAAGGTTGTCGTCATGTTCTCCGGAGTGATCGTCTTGCCGACCTGATGGCTGTGGCCCAGGAAGAGGATGGCCACCGGGCACGCGTGCCGGCCGCCCTTGAGCATCAGGCTGAGCCGGTTGGTATAGTCCGCCCAGACCCGATAAAGCGCGTATCTCGGCTCGTATCCACCGTTGTAGAAATAAGGAGGACAGTCGGTATCATGAGGAGCGCGCGGGTTGAACGAATGCGGAATCAGAAAGTTCACACCCGCGACCTGCATCAGGTCGGTCCACCACTTCATCTCCGGATAGCTGAGGTCCTGCCCCCGCGCCGAAGATCTCGACCATGGTCACGTCGTCGGCCTTGCCGTAGGCGTGCGTGATCGAGCTGCCGAGCTTGGGGGTCTGGTAGGTGTTGTCATCCTTCTTGCCCGGCGCGAACTGCTTGAAGACGGCGTCGATCGCCCCCATGTCGCTGTACTTCTGAAGCTGCATCATGTTGCCCGCGTTTCTATCCTGTTCCAGGTACTCGCGCTCGTGCTCCATGAGATGGCCGAACGACGAGACACCATGCGCGTGGCACCAGCGCGTCATGCCGCCATACATCGTGCGGCCCCAGGCCTCGCTGAGCGCTTCGTGGTAGGCATAACGCGCGGCCGCCTGAGTGTCGCCGGCGAGCTGGAACTTAAAGGCGACGTAAGCCGTTTTCCAGTCCAAGCCTTTCTCGGCGAGGACCTTCGGCACCTCGGTTCCCCAGTCGCCGTGGGTCTCGGGCTCGTCGTAAAAGAAACCCACGATGGTCTTGCCGAAGTCGTCTTTGAAATGATCGTAGTGGGGCTGGTAGACCGTCTGGAGGAACCAGTCCACGCAGTCCTGGCTGGCCCCGTCGACGAGTTTCTGCCGACCACGATCGGGTTGCCAGGTGAAGATCATGAGCTTCCACCGCCCCGGGGAAACGTCCATGGCCAGCTTCCCATCGTGGACATAAGGCGCGAGGTCGATCAGGGAGTTGGGGTCGATCCCCTCGCCCGTCACCTTGCCGGCCACGGCGGCAACGAAGTTGGCACCGCCGCACGCGTCGGACTCGACCCGCTTCGGCCCTTCGACGTTGATCGCCTTCGCGGCCAGCCGTTTGCTCACATATTTCAGCGGAACAGTCCCGGCGACATCCTGGCTGGGAAACCATTTCTCGTCGAAGATCCACATCGTCAAGTTGTGCCGCTTGGCTGCCTGAAGGCAGACGGCAAGGTCTCGAAACCAGCCAGGGCCCAGCCAGTCGCTGTGAGGCCGCGACTCGGTCGTGAAGGTTCCGTTGCCTGCCTCGGCGACCTTCGCCAACTCGAGCTCCAGTCGCGCGGGGGTCTCGTCACCGTGGAGCCAGAAGAGCGGACCCGTGAGCCGGTGCGCCTCCATCGGCAGCTCGCGAAACTGCCGTTCCAGGTCCTTCAACCCGGGCTCGTCCGCCCGGCTCGAAGCCGGCCAGCCCAATAGTGTCGACAGCCCCACAATCAGAATCGTTCCATGGTTCATCCGCATCGCAGCTTCCTCCAAATCATCGACGTTTCCGGAAGCGTCTTGATGACCGCACAGTCAGCACACCCGCGTTGTTTTCAGGCCCAGCAAGCTTCCCAGCTTCTCGATCTTCGAGGCTAAGTGACCGACACCCACGGCGCAGTGGTGCGCCGGGCCTTGGCGGTTCCACTCCTCGACGAACCGCCGTGCGCCCGGCGAAAACCGATAGCGGCTGTTGGTGTTCCCGATCTCCAGAATCGGACCGGGAACCGACTCGCCCTCGGCCACCTGAAGATCGAGCCGGCCATCGGCCGTCTGCACGACCGAAAGGAGCGTGACCGGGCCGTGCCGCACCGACATCTCGACGGACAGCCCCCGGCCGATCTTGCCGTGATAAACTTTGAGCGGGCGGACCTTTGTCTTGCCCTCGGCGATGGCGATGTGCCCCGGCCCGTCATGACCCATCAGCACAACATCATCGCGATAGTCCATCGCGTAATACTCGGTGAAGGAACCACCGGCGCCAAAGCTGTCGAGGATCTTCATGGCCTGAACGTTCTTGATCTCCATCTCGCCGGCCGCCGGGATGCCGCGGCCAGTCAGCAGCGAATTGCCCAGGATGATCGAGCTGATCGCGTCCTCGTTGGCGGGGTTGCCTTCGCCCATGTAGTAGTAAGCCAGCGATCCCAGCCGATGCTGGTCGACCAGCCGGTCCAGGGCCACCGAGGTCCGCGCCGCCCGCGCCAGCTCGGCTTGCGGACAGTCGGGCTGAACGTCGAAGGCCTCAAAGAGGAATGCAACGCGGTCGTTGACCTCGGCATCGCTGACCTGTGTCCGAAGGTAAGCCAGCTCGTCAACCTCGACGATCTCGACGTGCCCGCCGAAATGGGCACACTGCTGAGTAAGGTCCGAGTAGATATCGAGCATCCCGCAATAATAATGGCCCATCACCCCCAGCCGGTTGTGCTCCATCACGTGGGCCACGCGCGCGGCGTCGATCCACTCGCCGACATCGTTCCAGCAGACGGGGTCGTCGTCAAGCATGCCCGTGACCTGGTGAAAGGGGATCCGCGCTCGATTGAACACGCTGGCGATCTCGGGTACGGGGCACGCCGAGCAATAGGCCAGCCATTCGCCGGTCATCCGCGTCCGGTCGCCCATCCGATTGAACGTGGCGTAGTCGATCGCCGGCCCGGGCTGAAGGTTCAGGATCAGCACCGGCACCTTCGCTCTGCGCACGACCGGCAGGACCGTTGACGACAGGGCATAAGTCGTCACATGCAGGAATATCAAATCGACATCCGCCTGACGGAAGGCGTGGCCGGCATCGAAGGCCCGCTCGGGGTTGTCAATCAAGCCCAGGTTGACGACCTCGACACCGGGCTGTTCGAGCTTCTGCTGAACGCGCCCCAGATAACTCTCGAGCCGCTCCTTCAGCCCCGTGAACTGGGGCCAGTATGCGTCGAGGCCAATGCCGAACAGTCCGAGCTTCAGTGGAGTCATGGCGGCGAATCCGTGGCACGACGACGGGCATGGAGACCGGGGTGAGGCGGGTGTGGGAAAAAGAACCATTGCCGTCCCGAGAGTGAACTCCATCGTATCCCACGTGTCCTGTCGATGATAGAACCCGGCTTTTGCGGTGCATGAATGCCGTGCCGGAGATCTTTTATCTAACATCGATGGACGAATGACTGATACAATGGAGATTCGCCAAGACCGTTGGAGCGGTCCGCGGCAAGCGAGCATTCCCCTCGCCGGGGAAGGAGAAGCCGATGAGCGCGATGCCCCATTTCCCGTTGATCCACGTCGGTGATCCAATCCACCACGAGAGCCTGACCATCTTCCCGATCTTCTCGACCGCGGCAACGACCGATGAAGTCGATTACCTGCTGTCCGATGAAGCCATCAACGCGGGCGGCGTGACGGTCGAGGAGGTCAACGAGTCGGGCTCGGTGCCGACGCTCCTGGTCACGAATCGCGGCAAGCACCGGGTTCTCTTTCTCGAAGGGGAAGAACTGAGGGGTGCGAAGCAGAACCGGGTTCTCAATACCTCGGTCCTGATTGCCGCCGGGGCCAAGACCACGATCCCGGTGAGCTGTGTCGAGCAAGGCAGGTGGCGGTTCCGCTCCCACCAGTTCGCCCCGAGCGAGAATTACTCGTCCTCGAAGCTGCGGCGGCAGCTCAAGCAGTCCGTCACCAAGTCGCTCCACGAAGGACAGGGCCATCGATCCGATCAGGGCGCCGTCTGGACCGAGGTCGACCGGCAGATGCAGTCGCTGGACGCCTGCTCCGACACTCACGCCATGTCCGATACCTACGCGCGCAATCAAGATCGGCTCGAAGAGTTTCGGGCGCGCCTGAAATATGCCGATGGAGCAATCGGCCTGGCTGTGGCCATCGGCCCGGACATCGTCGCACTCGACCTCTTTGACAAGCCGACCACCTGCCGCAAGGTCTGGGATCGAATGCTGTCCGGCTTCGTGATGGACGCTCTGGAGCATAGCCAGGCCAAGCAGCCTCCATCCCCGGCCGACGTGAACGCGCTGGTGCAAAAGCTGAAAGCCTCCACCTGGCAAGAGTCGCCCGCCGTGGGCGAGGGCCGCGAATTCCGGACCGACGCCGGCCCCACAACCCACGCCTCGGCCCTGACCTTTGCAGACGCGATGCTCCACGGCAGCGCGGTGCTGGCAGCAGCGGAGTGAAGTGAGTGGTTTCCTCTTTTGCAGTTCCCGTTACTGACGGCCGGATAGGCGAACACTGAGTGCTCGTCCAAAGCCAGCGTGATACAATGGCCGAATGGGCTTGACCACGAGCAGGAACCATGCTGGCTGCTTGCAGGATGAGTCAAAGGGAATCAACATGTATCACGAACCTGCGGCCGAGGCGATCGCTGCGACCACGACAATCGCCAGCGCGACGCCGCCACCAGAAGAAAAACCCGAAATCGTCAGACAGAATCCGGACGATCCGGAAGCTCGTCCTTGGCGCGGCATCTACATGGTTGAGCTGCCAGAACAGGCTCTTTTCACAAAACAAATCGACGTTCGACCGGAGCAGCTTGAGAAATGGAAGCCCCGAGGAGTGACGAGCGATCGGCAGGTACCGAACGACGATGAATGAGCTCTGGTACCAGGCTGTAGGAGCTGACGTCCGCTTGAGTCAAGGCGACCTTATTCTGTAATGTCCTCTCTTGAAGTGGAAGCTGGACGAACACGACAGCGGCAACCCAAAGGGTCCCGATGAACGACTCTACAAAGCCGCAAAGGCCTTCAAAGCCGACGTTGTTGTGATGACCCAGGCATGCGATCTGGAACATGATAAAGTAGCAGATGTGGTTTTGTGTCCCTGTTTCCCGTTATCCGCTTACAGACTGGCATGGGCCAAGGCCGAAGAGGCAAGAAACAACAAGCCCACCGACAAGAACTGGGCTTCGTTCTGCAATGACATCAAGGACGGCTACATTTGGAACTTATTTATTCTTGATGCAATGCAGGACAGCTCGGTCAGCACCGAACATCGAATTGTCGATTTCCACAGCTTACATACAGTGCCCCGCGCCTTCCTTGACACGCTCCTCATCGAGCGGGGAACGCCCAGGCTGCGACTGAAGCCACCTTACCGAGAACACCTCTCGCAATCATTCGCTAGATATTTTATGCGTGTCGGCCTTCCATCCCCCGTGACTAACTCTCTTTTTTTTTTTTTTCTTTCTTTCTCTCTGTGCTCCCCCCTCTGCTCCCTCTCCCCTCACGCTCATCTCCCCTCCTCGATCGTGGACTCCGGCTCGCACATGCTCTCCTCGCTGTCCGCGGGCACGGCTCGGCGGGCTGTTGTGGGGGGCGCTCGGCCTACATGCGCTGCGCGCACTCACTGCGCTCTCCCACGACCCCACCACCGCGCACGCACCGCTCTCCTTCGCACGAACTCGCGTGTATCGCTCCACTATCAACTCTCCACTCGCATCTTCACCCCCACCCCGCTGCACCTCTCACAACAACCCACCCATACCCACCACTATCCCCCCACACCCACACCACCACCCCCCCCCTACCCCTCCTCACCCACCCACACAACCCTACTAGCTTGGTGAGTCGTGGCTCACTGCAATACACTGTTCAGGAAGCATGGAAATGCCGCAAGGTGAGAGCCGCCGACTTCGTGTTGAAATCGATTCCTCCTCTCCTGAAGAGATTTTGCCATGGAACCAGACTGGCTCGATTGGGCACGCCGGCTGAACGCCCTGGCACAGACGGGGTTGACCTTCGCCGAGAACCCCTATGACACCGAGCGGTACACGGCAATTCGCGCGATTGCCGGCGAGATGATCGCTCACCGGGCTGGTCAAGACATGGACCGCGTGCTCGACCTCTTCACTACCGATGCCGGGTATGCCACCCCCAAGGTCGATGTCCGCGGTGTCGTGTTTCAGGGCAGTAAGATCCTTCTGGTCCGGGAGCGGTCCGACGGCTTCTGGACCTTGCCCGGTGGCTGGGCCGACGTGGGTGATTCCCCGGCGGATGCCGTCGTCCGCGAGATCCGCGAGGAAGCGGGTTATGAGACCCGTGCCACCAAGCTGCTTGCCCTGCTCGACCGCAACCGGCACAACCACCCACCCCATATCAATCATATCTATAAAATCTTCATGCGATGCGAGCTCATCGGCGGTTCGCCAACGACCAGCCACGAAATCCAGGACGTCGGTTTCTTCGCGGAAGATCAGATCCCCGAGCTGTCACTGACACGGAACGTGCCTGCCCAGATCACCCGGATGTTCGAGCATCATCGACAGCCGGATCTGCCAACCGATTTCGACTGAGGAATGATCCCCTGATTCTGGTGGCGATTCCGCGAAGGGCGTGATCGACATGGCAACGAACAGCAATGAACCCCACCAAACAGAGCCAATCGATCGTCGCCGGTTGTTCGGTCGCGCTAGCAGTCAACTTGCTTGTATTCTTTCCGATCCTGTTCGTGCCTGCCGGAACCCTGGCGTGGCAAAAGGGCTGGGTCTTTCTGAGCGTGTTTGTTGCATGCTCAGTTTTCGCCACGCTGTACCTGCGACAGGTCAACCCCGACATCCTCGCCGCCCGGATTAACCGCCACGAAGGGGGAAAGCGCTGGGACAAGGTGTTACTATCCGTCTTCATTCCGGTCTTTGTCTCGACGCTTCTGGTGGCTGCACTGGACGACGGCCGCTACCACTGGCTGACCGTGCCCTGGTGGGTCTGCGGGGCAGGCTACGTTTTGCTGCTCGCTGGAATCGCGGGCATGACCTGGGCAGAGTCGGTCAACAAGTTCTTCGAGCCAACTGTCCGCATCCAGACCGACCGAGGCCACAAGGTCGTCTCTACCGGACCCTATTCCATCGTACGCCATCCGGGATACGTGGCCGCCAGCCTTCTTGCCGTGGGGATTCCCCTTTCGCTCGGCTCACTCTGGGCGCTTATCCCGGCCATCTTGTCGTGCCTGCTGTTGATCGTGCGAACCGTCTGGGAGGACCGGATGCTTCAAAACGAATTGCCAGGCTACAAGGAGTACGCCCAGCGCGTTCGCTACCGGCTGCTTCCTGGGGTCTGGTGATTGGCGAGTTCTCGCACTCAGCCCTTGGTCCGAACCTTCTCGAAAAACTCAACGATCGGGCGCGGATCGGCCAGTCCGTGCGGGTGGTGGTCCTGGCCCGGCTTCACGATCCGCTCCACATGGCCACCGAGAGCTTTGTACCGGTCGTAGACGAGCTCCGAGTTCTCCCGGTGCGGTACGACGTTGTCACGATCTCCGTAAATCAGCAGGATCGGGATTCTCGCCCTGGCAAGCGGAGCGAGATTGTCCACCGGGTTGAGCCGGGACGCGATGGCCTCGCGGTCGTCCTTGAAATCGTAGGCCTTGAGCAGCCTGAGCCACTCCTCGGGCGATCCCGCGCCACTGCCCAGACCCTTGGGCTTGCCACCCGGCCAGCTCTTGAAGTCGCACACTCCATTATCCAGGTAGACCAGCAGAGTCCTGTCTGGGTGCGCCGCCGCCCAGGCCATGCAATAGAGGGCGCCCCGGCTAAGTCCGATCAGAGCGGGCTTTGGCGAGAGTCGGTAGTCCTTGACCAGCACATCATAAAACGTCTCCCAATGCTTCATCGCCTTCGGCGAGCCGAACAGATCCATAACTCCGATGTAAGCCAGGTGCCAGCCCCGCTTCAGGAGCTCGATGTCGGCGTTGGGGAAAGCCCCAAAAAACTCGCCCCGCCAGGCCCAGGGTCGACCGGGCAGCGGGTCTTTCGGCTCGACCACGAGCACGTTCACCCCGTCCACCTGGAAATCGTGCCGCGCGAAGCCCTCCCAGCGGCTCTCCACGCCGGGAAACGGTTTGATTCCCGTCCCGGAAGTCAGCATCACGGGAAGGGTAGCAAGAAGGACGATGAATGGAGAGGTCATCGAGACATTCCTTTTAGACACATGGGCTCGAGTTCCAACACCGAGCGCCTCGCTTTACTTGGCCCGTTTCCAGACCTGAGTGTACGGGTTGCCGATGCCTGTCTGGATCAGCGTATCGCCATCTATCTTAATCTTGAATTTGAAAGTCCGACCGATCATCTGGGCCGTGCTCTCGTTGGCGTACTGGATCGTCTCCGAATAGTTGTCGCCGTCGAGCGTGTATGTGCCGCCATGGTGGTAGACCACCTTGCCGGTCGCCGGTTCGGCCTGGGTGAACGACCAGTGTTTGCCAGTGTAAAACTTCAGAGGGCCCTTGGGGGGCGGTGGATCTTCAACCTTCGCCGGGGTCCCTGCAAGAACCCACGTGCCGATCATGTCCTTTGCCAGTTGTGGCGGCTTCGCGTCGTCATCCGCCGGTAAGAGGGCCGCCAGCCCGACGATCACGCCCAGACCCCCGGAGCCGATTACTATGGTCCTCAAAATCCAGTTCTTCTGCAGCAAATTGCGCATGGCAAATGACCCCCTGAGAGGACGGTGGAAGTGAACCTTCAGCAATTCGACGAGAACTCGACAAGATTCCAGAGTATTGCTGAACGACAGCGACAGCACAATGACGTCTCGGCGCGGCCAGGCGAAGGAGTCGCGTGGAATGCCCACGCGACTCCGCATCGGGAATTCCCTGCTATTCGCACGGCACTCCAGGAAATGCGGCGGCCATGCGCTGCGGTATCTGCTCGGGCGGCACATCCTCGAGATGCTCGGCGATTGACCAGTGGTGCCCGAAGGGATCAACCAGCTTGCCGTAGCGATCGCCCCAGAACATGTCGGCCAAGGGCCGCTCCACCTTGGCTCCCGCCTTGACAGCACGGGCAAACGCCGCGTCGGCGTCGGTCACGTACAGATGGAGAGTCACCGGCGAGCTGCTGCCTGGACCGGTCGAACCCATCTCCGGGAACTCATCCGACAGGAATAACCGTGAGTCGCCGATCTGCAATTCGGCATGGCCGACCAGCACCCGGCCGTCCTTGCCGGGCATCGGCAACCGGGAAAGCTCCTCCGCCCCGAAGGCCTGCTTGTAGAATTCAATCGCCTCGGAGGCGCCCTTGATCACCAGGTGTGGAGTGATCGCGTGATGCCCCGCCGGAACTGGGTGCGGCATGGTCTCCTCCAATCGAAAACTCTCCCCGGCATACTCTGTTCACACGAACAGATCCATCCCGGGTTTGAAGATTCCACCGAAATATCGACCGCGTGTCAACGTCTGTACAGTAAATCCGATGCAGCCTCTCCCGATTCCGCATGAGCGAATGCAGTGAGCCAGTAACTATGCTGGCGGAATCTTGGAAGGGCGATCGGGCGGAGACGATTGTGCGGGTAGAGACGGACGGTAGGAATGCTTCGGTCCAACAGGATATATCTCTTGCGAAGGTGGAACCGACCACAAGAGTTTGCTCATCACGCAAACCAAGCCACCGATCACGCCGATGAGGTCTATGGACCCAGCCGAGCAAGGAGACGGAAGGCAAGCAATGCGCTCGATTTCCCGTGCCATTGCAAGGTCAGATCTCGCTCGTCTATGCTCGATGAGGGGACCAAAGTCGGGCGGACCGTGCGATGGGGAGACGAACCGGGCGGAGGCAGCCATGATTGTGCGGCGTGCGTGGTTTCGACAAGCGATTGCCCGTGCACTGGCAGCCTGGAGTGGAAGCAGAATGGTGGGGCAGGCCGGCTTTGCCTGGGGGCAGACCACCCCTTCCAGGAAAAGCGCTGGCGATCGCTACACGGTTCGCAAGCCGTCTGTGTCCGCGAGCAAGAGCTCCACGCGAAATTCAACCACGCCGGGCACGACCTCGATCCGGCCCGATGCGCAACTTGGGAAGATACTCGAGAGGATACGCGAGGCACATCAACTGCCCGGAATGATCGGCGGCATCGTCCGGGGAAACATGCTGGCGAGTATCGCCGCCACGGGGGTCCGCAAACTAGGCTCGGCCGAGCCCATGCAGGTGCAGGACAAGGTTCACATCGGCTCGTGCACCAAGGCGATGACGGCCACCTTGATGGGCATGCTGGTTGACGATGGACTACTGAAGTGGTCTTCCACGATCCGCGATGTGTTTCCCGAGGTGGCAACGCGATTACATCCCGACTTCCAGACAGCCACGCTTGCCGATCTCTTGACGCATCGGGCGGGCCTCCCCCATGACACGTCATGGTGGCGATTGCCCGGGTTGACACCCACAGACCAGCGCAGGGCTGCCCTGCTGTCACTGCTCAGCAAGCCGCCGCTCACCAAACCCGGAACCGTCTACGCTTATTCCAACGTCGGGTACGTCTTCGCCGGACTGATGGCCGAAGAGGTCTCGGGCCAGCCCTGGGAAGAATTGATCCAGCAGCGATTATTTGATCCTCTGGACATGAAGTCAGGCGGATTTGGTCCACCTGGCCAGTCCAGTTCGGATCGGATCGATCAACCCTGGGGTCATTGCGAAAACCACGGCCACTTCGAACCGGCCCAGCGCGACAATGCCCCGAGCATGGGACCGGCAGGCACCGTCCATTGCTCGGTACCCGATTGGGGCAAGTTCGCGTCGCTGCACCTGCGCGGAGCCGAGGGCAAAGGCCGCTTGCTCAAACCGGCTACGTTCCGGACACTTGCACAGGCCGCCGGCGGGCAGCGACTATGCCTGCGGCTGGACGGTCGTCGAACGGTCCTGGGCCGGCGGGCGTACATTGAGCCATAACGGTAGTAATACTTACTGGTATGCAACTATCTGGATTGTTCCGACTCTGGACTTTGCGACCATGATCGTGACCAATCAGGCGGGAACGGCCGCCGAGGCTGCCTGCGATGAGGCAACTCAGGAGTTGATCAAGTATGCGACGGCGTTGAGGCGGGCACGAGCAGTCCGGCGCTAGTCGAGCGAAGTGGTTCAGGTTATCGACTGGACTCCACGTCGACCCCGTTCCAAGGGCCCTTCCCACTGACGGGATTGCCGCGAGCAACGGCGTGATTGGTGAACTGAACGCAGTAGGTAGAGAACCGGCGATCGGGCTCAGGGTAATCGGTACTGATGAACTGAGCTCCGCTGGCAAGCGCCTTGTCGCGCTGGGTCGTGTCGTTCAAGCGCGCCTGGCGGGTGTCGGCGTCGGCACGGGTGCGCACCAGGAAGCCCTCGCCGACCAGCCGACGGATCCGGTCGAAATCGGCCACCGGGTCGTTGATCTTGAACCAGGCCGCTTGCGGGTGCGACTCGGCAACGCTGACGAAACAGACCTGGCCAGGGAGTGCTGGATGAATCTCGAGATACAAGTCGCGGATCTTGTCCTCGTTATCGAGCGCGAACATGACACGCCCGCGCACGGCATCGAGGCCGGGCCAACCCCGCTTCCTGACGGCCTCGGCCAGGGTCACGAACGATCCGCGAATTTCTTCCGGCGTGATGATCGCGCCACGCGGGAAGACCGAGAGAATCTCCGTCTCCAGAGCCTCCAGAGCCTTGCGGTCGAACGGCAGCGGCCTGGTAGGCAGTACCACTTCCGGGTCTTGCTTGAGCTCCAGCAGAATCATGATGGGAACGTGTCTGGAATGAGCGAGCGACCAGTTCCTTACCTGCTTCAAGGCTTCGACAAGCGTGGGCGCCGTGGTCCGAAAATCAACGTCCTGAACATGGAGGACCTTCAGCCCGGGACGGCGCAGCACGCCGTCCGCGTCGGGATCAGGGCCGGGATCGCGTCCCAGCCCCCGAAGGATCTTCCGCGCACCCGGTTCGGCGTAACGACCACCGTCGGGATCATGGAAGACATCAAGCTCGATCTGCCGGACGCCCTGGGTGGAGAATTGCTCGGCAAAGGGACGATGCGAGTAATCGAGCGCCTCGGCCTGACGTTCGCCGGCCGCCGCGATCAATGCCCTCACGGTCGGACACGGCGCGAGGTGGTACGAGTTGTGCGTTCCGACCACCTGGATCTGGTTCCAGCGAACAGCATCGCTGGCGAGTGCAAGACCATCGGTTATCCACGAGAATCCCAGGATCATCAAAACGATCCTCATGGTCGCCGGTGATCGAAAATCTCTAGCCTTTTGAGTAAGAATACGTTTCCGTTTCGGCGGAATGGGTGGTTTCAGTGCCGTGATCATGCCTGGCTCCTGGATTCGTCGAGCGCGGGATTTCACCGGCTTTGATCAGGTTGCTTACGTGATCGATCCGCCAAAACTCGTTCCAGAGTGTTCTACCGTGATTTGACGTGAGAGAATAGCCCTTTCCTGCTCCGTGGAAGTTCGTGAAGCTCTAGGCGAAGTTTCCCGTTCGTTGTCATTATTATTTGATATACGCATGACAGTCTACAACGATCTAAAAACCGCAAGTGAACCGTCGCCGGGGAAAGTCGGCCGCGTCGAAGATCCCCGGGTCTATCTCGCGGCCGAGCGAACGTTCCTGGCCTGGGTCCGGACGTCTCTGGCACTGATGGGCTTTGGGTTCCTGATCGCCCGGTTCGCTCTCCTGATCCGCGAGACCGGGGTCATGGTGCCCTTGCCGGAACAGTCCCATAAGCCCGCGATCTCTCCCTGGCTCGGGTTCACGATGATCTGCTTCGGCGTGGCCGTCTGCCTGGTTTCAGCCCTGCGCTATCGCAGGTACATTCGGGCGCTGGAAGCCGGCACGGCCAACCCGTCCGTAAGTACGAGGACACCCCTTATCATGGCAGCAGTTCTGACGCTCGTTGGTCTGTTCATGGCTGTTCATATTCTTACTCTCTAGCACAAAACGGTCTGCCGGGGATGAGCGCTCACATGACTGGACCACTGCCTCATGTCGTGATTCTCGGTGCCGGATTCGGCGGGCTGAACGCGGTTCAGACACTGAAACGAGCCTCCGTGCGGATCACGGTGATCGACCGCGCCAACCACCACCTGTTCCAGCCGTTGCTCTACCAGGTGGCCACGGCAGCCCTTAGCCCGGCGGACATCTCGGCTCCGATCCGCCGGATTCTCCGTCGCCAGAAGAACGTGGAAGTCTTGCTCGCCGAGGCCACCGCGATCGACTTGCCGGCTCGGCGGGTGGTCCTTGCTGATGGCGAGGTCGCCTATGACTTCCTGATCGTGGCCACCGGGGCCACTCACGCCTACTTCGGTCACGCAGACTGGGAGCCGTTCGCGCCCGGCCTGAAGTCACTCAAGGACGCCCTCCAGATACGTCAGCGGATCTTGATGGCGTTTGAGATCGCCGAGCGCGAGCCCGACGTTAGGATTCGACAGGAGTGGATGACCTTCGTGATCGTGGGCGCGGGACCGACTGGAGTCGAGCTTGCGGGAACGCTCGCGGAAGTGGCTCGTCAGACGCTGGCACGTGACTTCCGCCACATCGACACGGCGCAAGTGCGCGTGGTTCTTGTCGAGGCGGCGACGAAGGTGCTGGGGACATTCGACGACTCGCTTGCCTCCAAGGCTCAGGACCAGTTGAAGAGGCTTGGTGTCGAGGTCCGGCTGGGGCATCCCGTTTCCGATATCAATGCCCTTGGTGTGCGGGTCGGCACGGAGTGGATCGGCGCCAGAACGATCGTCTGGGCGGCCGGCGTGGCTGCGTCTCCTCTGGCCCGAAGCCTGAACGTGCCGCTTGACCGGGCGGGGCGTGTCCTCGTCGAACCCGACCTGACCGTCCCCGGCTTTGACAATGTCTATGTGATCGGTGACCTCGCCCATCTTGAACAAGATGGCAAGCCGGTCCCCGGAATCGCGCCGGCGGCAATGCAGGAAGGCCGGCAGGCCGCCGCGAACCTGCTCCGATCGCTTGGCGGTCAACCAAGGTTGCCCTTCCGCTATCACGATAAGGGTATGCTGGCAACCATCGGCCGGGGAGCCGCGGTGGCCCACATCGGCTCGATTCGAGCCTCGGGGTATCCCGCCTGGATCCTTTGGATATTCGTGCATATCTTTTTCCTGATCGGGTTCCGCAACCGCCTGGTCGTGATGATCCAGTGGGCCTGGTCTTACATCACGTTCGATCGCGGCGCTCGACTGATCACCGAGAGCTTGACAGGACCACTGGTCTCGAGCCGGCGGAAGACCGAGGAAAGTACAGCGGCGGATACTTCCTTTCCCATCCCATGATGGGGCATAATGGCCGGGCAATTCGCCACACCCTGTGCATCGACCGTATGAGGCCGAGTCATGACTGCGATAGCGACGATTACCACCATCCCCGTTGAAGAAACCGAAGCCTATGCGACGCTGGTGGGTCGGGTTGGCCGGAATGCCTCCAAGATCCCGGCCGAGATCCTGGCGCGGCACATCATGGAGACAGTGCCTGCCCACGAGTGGCCGGTGCGCGTCGAGGCCATGGATGCCCTGTTGCGCCGCCTGGATTCCGGTCGCAAGGACGAGCTGCGAATCGAGAGCCGCCCCGAGGGAGACAAGATTCTCGGTCTTTACGCGACCCGGAGACGCGGCTCGGAAGCGCGCCCTTATCGCACGATCGTCTCCAGCGTCGATCCCATCAAGGGGCGTTGTGATTGCCCCGACTACCTGCGAAACTCGCTGGGTCTTTGCAAGCACATCCTGGTCGTCCTCGAATACCTGTACGGCAAGCCCGGGCTCCTGAAGCGAGCGATCAAGGAGCAGCCACGCCTGGCCGCGACGCGCATTTCCGGGCCGGTCTGGGATCCGGTTCGGCCTTTGCTTGGCATGGGCGACTGGCTGGAGAGAGTGACCTGGGTTGGCGCCGACGGGACAGACGAGCCAGGGCAGGGGACCAGGGCAGGGCAGGCGCTGGGGTGGTTCCGGCCCGGTCGCAACGGCCCCTGGCCTTTGAAGAAGACGTATCAAGACGATCCGGTGCGCCGCCTCGAACTCGTCGAATCCTTGCTCAAGGTCGTTCCCGCCCGCTCGAGCAGCTTGCGGCACGACCCGGCCCTCCGCGCCCTGCTCGCTCACGAGCGCGACAAGCTCAAGCGGATCGTCGAGAAGACCCTCTGGCCGTCCGAGCAGAAGACCGTGCTGAAGGGACTGAAGTGCCCGCTCTATCCCTACCAGCGCGACGGCGTCAAGCGGTTCCTCGAGACCGGTCAACTCCTGCTGGCCGACGACATGGGTCTGGGCAAGACGGCCCAGGCGATCGCCTGTTGCGATATCCTCTGGCGGACCGGCAGGGTGCGCCGGGGCCTGATCATCGCGCCGGCATCGCTCAAGCCGCAATGGGCTCGCGAGTGGGCCCATTTTTCCGACCTCCCGATCCGGGTCATCGACGGTTCCCCCTCCGATCGGCAGCAGATCTACGCCACGTCCCGGGAAGGGTACTTCATCATCAATTACGAGCAGCTCCTGCGCGACCTGGAAACTGTCCGCAAATGGAATCCCGACCTGATCGTGCTCGACGAAGCCCAGCGGATCAAGAACTGGGCAACCAAGACCGCACTTTCGGTCAAGAGGCTTCACCCTCCGTACCGCCTGGTGCTCACCGGCACGCCGATGGAAAACCGGATCGAGGAGCTGGCCTCCATCGTCGAGTGGGTCGATGAACTGGCCCTCGAGCCCAAGTGGCGGCTTTCGGCCCTGCACGCGATGCGCGCCGATGGCACTAAACCGATCATCGGAGTGCGGCACCTGGACACGCTCCGCCAGCGGCTGCGGCCCTGCATGGTGCGGCGGATTCGCCAGGAAGTGCTCGACCAGCTTCCTCCGCGCACTGATATCCGCGTTCCCATCGAGATGACGCCGGCTCAGCTCGAGGAGCATGATGCCCTGATCCAGCCGATTATCGTGCTGATGCAGATCGCCGAGGTTCGTCCCTTGACACAGGCCGAGTTCCTGCGCCTGATGAGCCTGCTCACCACTCAGCGGATCATCTCCAACGGCCTGGCGCAGCTTCAATTCGAACACATCTGGCCATCGGTTCGCGGCTGTGCCCCCGATGAGAGCGTGCTCAAGAGCCTGTCCGCGCCCAAGCTTCTGGAGCTGCGTCAGCTTGTTCGGCAGGTTGCGATTGATCAGGGCCGCAAGATTGTCATCTTCAGCCAGTGGCGGCGGATGTTGAATCTTGCTCACTGGGCGGTGTCGGACATTCTCAGCGGTAACGGCCTCCGCGCCGGGTTCTTCACGGGTGCCGAGAAGCAACGGCGGCGGACGCAAAACATCGTCGAGTTCCACGACGATCCCGGGTTTTCCATCCTCTTCGCCAGCGACGCCGGAGGCGTTGGGCTGAACTTGCAACGCGCCGCCAACTGCGTGATCAACCTGGAATTGCCCTGGAACCCGGCCGTGCTCGAACAGCGGATCGGGCGGATCTACCGGCTGGGACAGAAGCAGCCCATCGACGTTTATAATCTGGTCTGCGAACAGGGAATCGAGTCGCGGATCGCCGACCTGGTGGGCAACAAGCAGGCCTTTTTCAAAGGGCTCTTTGATGGCGACAGCGACGCCGTCAAGTTCGACCAGGCCGGCTCATTCCTCGCGCGCGTCAAGAAGCTCTACGACCCCGCCACTCTGGCCGCCGCCACGGCCGGAAGTGGAGGTGGAACCGAAGAGATCGAGATGATCGAACTTGCCGATGCCGGACTGGATGACGAGGTCGCTGACCCGTTCGAGGAAGTGATCGAGGCCGGCGATGAGTCGCAAGACCAGGTGGACCCCAGCCCGGAACCGCTCGCTGAACCGCTTCCGGCCCCGGTCGCTTCGTCTACTGCCCCTGCCGCCATCCCAGCACCACCGCCGGGTCTTTCCGAGCCCCCAATCAAACGGGCACGCGCCCCAGGCGCTCCCCGGCATGGGTGAGGTCCGACAGCTTTTCTCGCAGCTTCAAGTGCGCCGGGAAGAGAGCGGCCGCATCGTGATCGAGGCTCCCGCCGAAGCCGCCACCACCCTGAGTGCGCTCTTCGAGGGCATGGCCGCTCTGCTTCAGGCTGCATCGCGGCCCGAGGGATGAGATTCGGAACATTCAGAGACGATGCCGATCCGGAACAGGAAACGCGACCCGATTGCCATCTTCGTCGCTCCATGTCATGCTGGATGGAACCGCAACAGCTCACCGCAAAAGGCAAGCCCTATCCCTCGAGACGGTCTGCTTCTCGAGTCGGGCCCATGGTGAGCCGGAAAACCACCTACCTGTTTCCGATGGAGTGCCAGAACGATGAAACGTCGCGATTTCCTGACGCAGACGGCACTGGCCGGCGTCGCAGGGTCAGTCTTTGGAGCCGGAGCGCCGGCCCTCGCCAGCGCACCCTCGCGTTCGGCCAACGAAAAAGTTCGCTTTGCCTGTATCGGCGTAGGCGGCAAGGGAGACAGCGACACCAACGACGCAGGCAGCCACGGTGAGATTGTCGCGCTCTGCGACATCGATGCCCACACACTCGACAAGATGGGTGCCAAGTATCCCAAGGCCAAGAAATACTACGATTATCGAAAGATGCTGGAGGACCTCCACGACAAGATCGACGCCGTCACGGTGAGCACTCCCGACCATACTCATGCTCCGGCGAGCATCATGGCCATGCGCATGGGCAAGCACTGCTTCTGCCAGAAGCCCCTGACCTGGTCGATCGAGGAAGCCAGGCTCATGAGGACCATCGCCGCGGAGAAGAAGCTCTGCACCCAGATGGGCAACCAGGGCACGGCCGAGGGCGGCTTTCGTAAGGGTGTGGAAATCATCCGGTCAGGGGCGCTGGGGCCAATCAAAGAGATCCATGTCTGGACCAATCGCCCGATCTGGCCGCAGGGTCTGAGCCGGTTCAAGGACACACCCGGCGTTCCCAACCATGTCCGCTGGTACGAATTCCTGGGCGCCGCACCCGACCGGCCGTATCATCCGGACTATCAACCGTTCAACTGGCGCGGATGGCTCGACTTCGGCACCGGCGCCCTGGGCGACATGGCTTGCCACACGATCAACGTCGCGTGCATGGCCCTCGAGCTGTTTGATCCGGAGAGCGTCGAAGTGCTCGACACCTCGGGCATTGTCGACCATGAGACATACCCGGTGTGGTCGATCATCCGCACCCATTTCGGCCCGCGCAATCACCGCGGTCCCCTGAGCATGACCTGGTACGATGGCGGCGACAAGTTTCCCGAGAACAAGAAAACCTTCAAGGAACTGCTGTACGGTGAAAAGGTCCCGGATAGCGGACTGCTCCTGGTCGGTGAGAAGGGGTCGTTCTTCTCTGAAAATGACTACGGCGCGGAGCACGTGCTCCTGCCCCGAGAGAAGTACAAGGACTACCAGAACCCCAAGAAAGTGCTGCCACGTTCTCCGGGTCACTTCACCGAGTTCGTCGAAGCGATCAAGTCCGGCGATCCGACCAAGGCGCTGTCGAACTTTGACTATGCCGGCCGTTTGACCGAAACCGTGCTCCTAGGCACGGTCGCGCTCAAGACCGGCTCGAAGATCGACTGGGATCCCGCGGCCCTCAAAGCCAAGAACTGCTCCGCCGCCGACCAGTACATCCGCCGCGACTATCGCAAGGGATTCTCGATTCACTGAGCGACTTCAGCGGCAAGTGGTCCAACAACAGAGGGGCGAGCTTTCTTTGAAGGCCGCCCCTGACTCTCGCCATCGATGAGTGCCGACTGCTTATTGAGTCGGTCGATCGTCTTCAGGTTCGTTGTTGCGATCGAAGAAGACTTTCGCTTCCTGGACCGTGCCGAAAACGTCCCAGTATTCGTCCAGTTGCATCATGGCGAGGTATTTCTCGACGTCGCGGCTGAGGTGGGCCAGGACAGCCTCGCCTTTGGCGCTGCGGATCTCTCGTGTGATCGTCATCAGGACCCCAAGAAAACTGGACCCGGTTTCCTTGACCCCGGCCAGCTCGATAATGTAATTGC
>CAWCPP010000017.1:0-153122 GCA_963797295.1 uncultured Planctomycetaceae bacterium | reverse complement strand
GGTCGACGAGGTCGACGCCTTCATCGCCCCGATCCTCGAAGGCGGCGATCACCCCCGTACTCCGCTCCGCGGCCCGGGGCTGCCGCGGATGAGCGACGCCGTCCGGCTCGACAATCTGTCCTACACCATGGTCGAGGGCGACATCCGGGTCCGGGGCACCCTGGACCGTCCCTGGCGATCGAGCCTGGGCGAGCTTGGCCGCGAGCCGGGGGCGAAAGGCGCTTGACCGCACTGCGGTCCGGGAATTACAGTGCAAACGTGTTGATGGCATGGATTTCGCTGTAATTCGAGCGATCCGGGAGACTCTCCTCGTGAAGGAGCCGCGAGCCGAGCTCAAGGGAGTGAAGCGGACCCCCAAGGCAGTGGTGGGGCGGGTGAGTCTTTTCCTCCGCCAGCTCGAAGACGTTGAGGCCCAGGGCTGTGCAACCGTCTCGACAGCCAGCTTGGCGAGCCCTTGTCGATCAAGAACGCCCAGGTTCGCAAAGATCTGGCTTGTTTCGGACAATTCGGCTACCCCGGCATCGGCTATCGCATTGACGAGTTGATCTCGGCCCTGCGGCAGGTCCTGGGAATCGACCGCGACTGGCCCATTGTTCTGGTGGGCCTGGGCGACCTGGCCGGGCCCTGCTCAAGTATCGGGGCTTCCGCTGACGGCGGTTCCACATCGTGGCGATCTTTGACAACGACCCCCGCAAGGTCGGCCAGTCGCACCAGGGCTTGAGGGTCGAGCCGATCGACGCGATGCGGAAGACCTGGCCACGCACCGGGTTCGCCTGGGCCTGCTCTGCGTCCCCGCCGACTCCGCCCAGTGGTGGCCGACCAGATGGTGGCCAGCGGCATCGCGGGCATCCTCAACTTCGCCCCCGTACCGCTGACCGTCCCCCCGGGCACCAGCGTCGTGCCGGTGGACCTCAGCGTCCAGCTCGAAGCCCTCGCCTACGGCCCAGAAGGCCCAGGCCCGCGAGAACGGCCGCGTGAGCGGCGCCGGACGACGCCCCCCTCATGCAAAACCGGTCTCTGCCGGCTAGTCTCGCCGCTGACCCGACGGCTCGGTACACTACAATGCAGTCACGTTTACCCGGTGGTGAAACGGTATCACAACAGGTTTTGGTCCTGTTTTTTCCAGTTCGAATCCTGGCCGGGTAGCTTTACCAAGAGCGGGCGGAGCAGCAGCGGCTGATTCAACCCCCGCCGATGGCACTATTCCCTGGGGACGAACCCGTCCCTTTCGGTTCTCACCACGGCGACGGCGTGTAGATCAGGGTCGTGATGTTGCTACCGTTGCCGCCGATCACGGCGGATTCACCGGTCTCCGGGTCCGGGACGACCATCGGCCGAGGGTCGTTGATGTACGGAGCCAGGATCGGCACCAACCACTCGTCGAAGGACAGGCGTTCTTCACTGCCGCTCCAGCCATAACGGCTCATCCGCAGGGCGAACATCAGGTAGCTCTGGTTCTCAGTGATCTCCAGCGTGATGGTTCGGTCCGGGCCCCGCAGTATGTGCGTCTGCTTGCGCTCTCTCGACTTCTTCGGTGCGGGTTTGCTGTGACTCATGGTCGGCCTTTCTTGGAGGATTTCCAGCGTCGGAGGTCGTGGATTCCGCTTCGGACGTCGTCGGTTCCGCTTGAAAAGTTGTCGTCTTTGGGTCGGATTGAGTGGTTCCAGCGTCGGCCCTGCTCGATGTCAGCACACGTGGGCAGCGATTCAAATTTGGGAACCCGGGGCACCATGGACGGTCCGGGTTCGCCCTGGCGATTGCGGCTCTGGATATGGCGATCCCAGCGGGTCTTGAAGCTCCTGCCAGCGGGTGAGGGTAGGCTTTTGAAATCTTCGAGGGTGCCGGTTGGCTGGAGGCCCGGGTCAGTCGATCCTGGAAGGAAGTGATGTCGTCCACTCAATTCCCCCCTTCCGGGACGACGGCATTGGTGTGGAACTCGTCAGTGAGACGGCGGCCGTGCTCCGAGTGGGCCGGTACCTCCTGGCAGACTACCCAGCCGGAGACTTCGAGGATCGCCAGGATTGGGCGACATCCTCGCGATCGACCAGTCCTTTCCTCCAAATGTCCGGCCTGAATTCGTGACCATACTTGAAAACCTGGCCAATTTCGCCTTGAAAGGCGTGATGGTCCTTGCCGTTGCGTTGACCATTACACTGGTGATGGCTCTGGAAAGGCCCGGTCATTGCAGCGGTCCTTTTCGTCTCCTGCCCAAGCCGCAAAACGCTGGACTTCCTAGATTCTAAATGCGCTATAATTCGCCTCTTCTTTGACACAATTTTGCGACTTATACGCAATTTTTATTGCAAGTCCAGGAAATACTTGAGGATAAATTTTTCCGCGAATGGATAAGCGGAGGGGATTTTGAAATGGAGGTCGCCAGTATTTCCCCGTGAGGAAGAGGAGATGGGAGTTCGGGCGGAGTGACCGGAGGCCTGCGAGTGGAAGGGCAGATCGTCGGGACAGTAACTCGGTCGGTGCGCAAGGAGACAGATCAGGCTGGAAAGCCTGAGCTACGACAGGGCGGGGGGCAGGAGGGAATTCGAGACGGGACGAGAGTTAGCTCGCTCAGGCCAGTATGGGCACCACCCGTTCTTGCAGGCCGCCAGTGACGTGGACGACAGAGTCGGAGTCGACGAACACGTTGATCTCGCTGCGGACGCCAAACTCGGACTGGTAGATGCCGGGCTCGACCGAGAAGCAGGTCCGGCGCAGTGCCCGACGCTCCTCGTGGGTCTCCAGATTATCCATGTGGGCCCCGTTACCGTGGACTTCCTGGCCGATGTTGTGGCCGGTGCGGTGAATGAAGTACTTGCCGTATCCCGCATCCACAATCACCCGTCGGCAAGCGTCGTCCACCTCCCATCCTTGCAAGGGACGGCCGGCGGCGAAGGCCTCGCGAACACAGGAAACCGCCGCGTCGCGGGCCCTGGCTACGATCGCGAAGATCTGCTCGTACTTGTCGGGAACCTTCGATCCCGTGTAGCCCACCCGCGTCAGGTCGCTGTAGACCGCTCGCGGTCGGTCGAGCTTGCACCAGAGGTCCACCAGCACGAACTGCTCGGCGCCGATCACTCCCGATTCGCCGGGCACCGGCTCGTAATGCGGGTCGCCGCTGTGCGGGCCAACGCCGACGATCGGCGGACTGTACGTCGTCATCCCGTGGCGGTGGAAGTGGTCCATGATCGCCGCCTGGACCTCCAACTCGTGGATCGTCCGGCCCACCTTGATCCGCTCGGCGATCAGGCTCCAGACCACGTCATACGCCGCGGTCGTGCACGCCTCGGCCTCGCGGTGCATCAGCCACTGGTCGTCGTCCCAGGTTGCCTCGAACTCCTGGATCAGGTCACCGCTGGAAACAAGGTCCACGTCGCAAGCCCTGACAGCTTCAATGGTTCCGGCATCCACCTTGGAGACATACGGGTTTGAGACTCCGGGGGCGAACTCCATGGCGATACGGGTGTCGCCGCCAACGATATGGGCGATACCGTCTTCCAGCTCTTGCCAGGTCAGGTAGACTGCCTTGCCGCCTGGCAGGTGGTCAAAGCCTCCGGTCTCGATCCGGTGCACAAGCTTGGTCGGCTCACCCAGAGCGGGGATGAAGTAAAAGAACCGCCGCGAGCCCACCGGTTTAGTCTCCATGTCCAGCACCCGCCTGGCCAGAACGTTGCTTCCCCGAAAGTCATAAAGCAGCCAGCCATCAATGTCGGATTCGCGAAGGCTCTGCTGGATCGCATCGAGGTTGAACATGGCTGGGTTCCTTGGGGTTGAGGTTGGTCAGGTTTTCCGGACAAACGGCTTGTCATTCTCAGCGGGAAGCTTGACTGGCGAACTGATTGGATGCGCCCGCTCGCTCGTACAGGGTCTTCGTGAGCGACCAAGCGTCTCCCCAGGTGCCGATCAGAGTCAGCCGGCGGGGGGCTAGCAGGCCAAGCGCAGCGGGAGTATCGAGCACGCGGAGGACGTTCAGGAAGATCGGACCATCCTGGTGGGAGGCGACGGGGTCGAGAATCATCACCTCCGTCGCGCCCCGCTCGAAGAGGGCGGCGTAGGCCGCGAGGATTCCCGCTTGCCGGCTACCGGCCAGCCGCCAGGTTCGCGTCGAACCAGGGTCGGTCGCCTGAGCTTCGGCCAGCCATCGTACCACGGCCGCGGCGTCCCGGACGCGACCCTCATCGACGCTCCGTCCCAAGAGAGCGTGCGATCGGGCCACGTAGTTGGGCGGCGATTTCCGATCCCAGGCCGTTGGACCTACCCCGCGGGGAGCCAGGAGTACCACGGCATCGCCGGGGCCTGGCATCGTGCCTGCCCACTCCGGGATATCATCCAGGCTTTGGCCTTCGTTGAGGACCATCAGCGTGCCCCGTTTCGCATGCCTGTTGTATGGCTGCAAGAAGCGAACCGCTACCTCGATGCCGGGCTCGGTCTCCAGCCAGGTGAGGTTCTTGGCGGCTTCGCTGCCGGCATGGTCTCGCGGCCGAGCCGGCGGAACGCGGTCCGGCAAGTTGCGGAAAGAGAGCGCCCGAGGGCGGCCAGCTTCTCGGCCTGGAACTTGGCCCAATGTTGGGGGGCGGGAGGCGTGATCCTGGCCCGGTCCACGAAGGCCTCGTCGATCCGCGAGTTCCTGGCGTCGGTGGGCAGGTCGCGATCCTCGGGAAAGACCCGCAGGCGCTTGCCGTCGATCGGCGGGTCGGTGGCATCCTTGACATTGTCCGACTTGTTGTTCAGGTGCCTGTTCAGCCATCGGAAGCCCGTCACTCGCAGGTCCGCCCGGTAGTCGTGGCCGCCCGGGCTGACGTAGTCGGCGATGAGCTGGACATGCCCCATCATTCCGTAAAAGTTGCGGAGCCGCTCGATCACCCGGTTGTTGCCGTCCATCGGAAAGATGATGTCGTGTTCGGAATTGGCGAAGAGCATCGGCCGGGACGCGACCATAGTAGCGATGGTCGTCCACTCCCAGCGAAATGTGTTGATCATGAACATGCAGTCGCAATGATCGTTGATGACCTTGTTGGTGACGTAGGTTTCCAGGTCGCTGATGCCGCTGACAGGTACGGCGACCGCGACACGGTCGTCGGCTGCGGCGATCCAGTAAGTTGCGGCCCCGCCACCGGAGATGCCGGTGACGCCGATGCGGGCCGGGTCAACATCGGAACGAGTTAGCAGATAGTCGATCGCCCGGACGCCGTTCCAGCACTCGACCCCCGCGGGCGTATAGCCAGCAGCCTGCCACCACGACCGGTTGAGGTTGTAGGTGCCATGGTGCACCCCGGCGATCTCGCCGAGCTGGAGTGTGTCGATCAGGAGAGCGACGTAGCCGTTTCGGGCGAACCACATGCCGTGGTCCTGGAAGGCCGTCTTGTTGCCGTCGCGGCCCCGGCCTATGTGCCCGCAGAGATAAAGGATGGCCGGCAGCTTGCCGAGTGTGTCCCTGGGCCGATAGAGGTTGCCCGTGACATAGAGCCCCGGCCGGCTCTGGAAGTGGAGCTTCTCGATGACCACGGGCCCTTCGCGTTCGAGCGTTCCGGTGACCGTGGCGTGCAACGGCGTTCGCTCGGGCACCGGCCAGAGACCGAGCATCTGGAAGAGCTCGGCCTTGAGCCGGGGCCGGATGGCCTCCCAGGCCTCCCGCGTCGCAATGGACTCGAACACGCGTCCGCCCAGCAGGTCCACGTCGCGGGCCAGGTACTTTTCGATCATCGCATCCCCCGTGGAGGGGCTCGGCTGATCCTGGCCGAGGCTGGGGCTGCGATCACCGGCGAGGAGGCAAGCCGTGGCAACGGCAGGGAGGAGCAGGCGTGGCGGCCTCATGCGGCTGTCCCGAAGATTCCGGGCTCCTGGTCTCGTTCACGGTCAAGGACTTCCGAAACAGTTGCCTTTTACCGCCCAGGCGGCCTCGGTTCAAGACGCGAGCGGCAAGGCCCCGGAGCATTCCCTGATCGAGATCGGGGAAAGCCTCGGGGCATTTGCACTATCGCTGGCACCGCCAGGGTCGCTCTTACTGGCCCAATTCGCCGACGTTACCTCTGATCACCCAGCAAGCCGGATTTCTTGACCCAGGAGGCGAGTGTCGCGGCCTGGGTGATGAGACCGCGGTAGACTCCGGAGCTTGCTGGAGTCAGCGGCCGATTTGGTCGTGATCCCACGCTCTGGCCTGGTGTGGTGGTCGGGGCGGAGCTCGGCATCAAGACGCCCATCCGGATCGACGACTCGACCGACGACGGGACGGCCGAGATCGCGCTCTGGAGACCGCCGAGCGCGACGAATGGTCCCTTCCGCGGCGCGAGAGCCGGCGGCGAGCCGCCGGAGCCCGACGACGGTGCAAAGGCGACATCCGCCCAGAAGTTCATTCCCTGCCCGCTGATAATCGGGAAGGTACCGGGTGTCGTGCTGTAGACGCCGTTACCTCCGGTACTGCTGTTGGGCAAAGCCTCCAGCGGCCCGTCGATCACTCCGCCCCTGCGGAAATAGTAGGGGGTCACGCCAAACTCGCCTCCGCTCGTGGAGAACGAGGCGATGTAAAGGGTATTTGCCTGGATGGCCACAGGGCTGGAAAAGTCGGCCTGCTGCCACCCCGAGGAGGTCTCGTTCGTGAACGTGGCCGAGCCCAGCATTGTTCCGCTGGAAGTCCAGAGGTGGCCGACGTTGGTCTGCCCCGCCACGTAGGTGTACGACTGCTCGTAGAAGCGGATGCCGATGATCTTGCCTGGCTCGGTCGATTCGAACTTCACGCCGAGCTCGTACGAACCCTCGCTGTACCAGTAGCTCGTCGCAATATAGGTGCTCGGCCAAATGCTGTCGACCGTGGTGGGGGCCGCGACGACGCTGATTCCCGACTGCGTGGCGGTGATGCCGTGGGCCGAGTCGGTCACAGTCACCGACTGGGTGCCGACCGAGTTGAACGTGAGCGAGAAGGTGTGAACCCCGGCATTGGTGGAGCTGAAGGTGTAGCTGCCCGGCAGCGTGGCCGCCGAATCTGTGCTGGTAATCGCCACCGTGCCGGTATAACCGGTCGCCACGTTGCCGTAGGGATCTTCCGCGGTGACCGTCAAGCTCTGGGCCACGCCCACAGTGGCGCCCGAAGAGAGGCCGGAGAGTACAAATTTGCTGGCCGCGGCCGGGTTGACCAGTATCCCCGAAAGCGTGCCGGTGATGGCCGGGTTCGCGGTATCCGCGACGGTGATCGACTGGCTGCCGGCGGTCTTGAGCGTGACGGTGAACCTGGCGGTGCCGTCGTCGGACGCGGGGAACGTGAAGTTTGCCGGCAAGACGGCCAGGGTGTCGCTGCTGGTGAAGTGGACCGTGCCCGTATAGCTCGTATCTGTCGCTCCGCTGGAAGTCTTGGCGGTGACCGTGACCGTGAACGATGTCCCGGCGGTCTCGGGTGCCACGGCCGTTACTGACAGAGTGTCATGCGGGGCAGCCGGAGCGCCGACCAGCGAGCTGACAACGAGATTGGCCATCGGGCTTCCCATTCCCGTGACGTAGTCGTAGCCGGTGCCGGCCGAATAGCTCGGGCTGCCGGTGCTGGTGCCGCTGGTGATGTCGTGGAAATCGTTAGAGTTGGAGTAGAGCAGCGTCTGCACTTGCGTCGGGCTTGTGGTGTTGAGCGCCGATTCATTGTTTGCGGCCCTGGCCTGGTCGGCCAGCGCCAGCAATGCCGACCATTGCGGAGCACCATTGCTCGTTCCGCCAACCTGGACCCAGCCGAGGGTTGAGCCGTCGTAGGGAACCGAGTCATAGACAGCGACGCCAGTGGACGGGTTGGCGTCATAGGCAACGTCAGGGGTGGCTCGCGCGAAGGTTGTCTGCTTCACCACGCCGGTCTGGTACGAGGGTTGAGATTCATAGGAACTGGGGCCGCCGCCGCTGTCGCTCCACCCTGTCTCGCTCGACCAGACGTTGCCCGAGCCGAGAATCAGGGTGGTCCCGCCGACGGAGAGCACGTTCGGCGAGGCCGACGGGTACGAGGCCGGGGCGCCCGAATCTCCCGATGAAGCAACGTACGCCACGCCGGGATGGCTGAAGTAGGCGCTGTCGTAGCTATTCTCACCCGAGAACTCGCCGCCGCCCCAGCTCATCGACACGACATTCGCCTGGGTGGCCGCGTAGCCGACGCCCGCGAACAGGTCGCTGTAACTCGTCGAGCTGGCCTCGACCAGGATGATGTTCGCCCCCGGCGCCATGGCGTGGGCCCACTCGACGTCGAGCGACTCCTCGAGCTCCCAGCCGCCGGTCGAATCGCTGGCCGGAAGCGCGGTTCCGCCTGTCTCGTTGACAACCTTCACCGTGATGTTGGGAAGGGAGAACTCGGTGTCGAAGGCAGTCAGATCTGACTGGATGTTCGGGTCGTTATAGGCATCGACGATGGCGATCGTCTCGCCCTTGCCGGTCGCGAGTGTGCCGTTGATAAGAATATGGCTCAAGATGGATTGCAGGGTGGTGTCAGGAGGAGGTCAAGCAAGGAGCCCAACAGTCTCTTGCCGCGCGCTCGGGCGTTGTGGACGAACTCGAAGAAACCAAGGTACAGCGGAAGGGTCTCCTGGGGGATTCCACGGTGGGGGCGGAGCCACGACCGCAACAGCGACCAGAACCCCTCCAGGGTGTTGACGTGAACTTCGCAGAACCCGTCGCCGTCGTCGTCACGCGCGTATTCCCCCTCCGCGTGGCAAACCGTCTCGTGCCCGTAGCCCCACTCATCGAGACGGCTGTAGATGTCATATTCGTCAGTGTAGATCAACGTTTCCTTCACGATGAACTGATCAATCAGGGGGGCTGATGGTCACCTGCTTGACGTTCTCCAACATCCGGATCACCACCTCGCCGCCGCGCTGGAGCATCCCGAAGATTGGAGGCTTCTCCTTCTCGAGCGTCCCACGGCCGCGATCCCCTTTCAGACGTCGTCGGCGACCGATCCGCCCTTTTTTTTGACCGCCTCTGGATGCCCCTTATGTCCCGCTACGACATAGACTTCGTCGCATTCGACCTCGCCGGAAAGGGTGACCGGAGGCCGACGGTCGACAACCCCCTGGCGCAACTGCTGGATCATCGCCCGGGCGTCATCCTTGTTGATATCAAGCTCCTTGGCAATTTGCAGCCCGGAGAGGTTCAAGCCCATCAGGTAGAGGCACGCGACCCAGGTCTTCAGCGGCTGGTGGTGGCCGGCGAAGATCGTCCCGGTGAGGTCGTCGAACCGCTTGCCACAGCCACGGCACTCGTAACGCTGTCGGTCCGGTTGGGTGTCGTCCCGCCCGTTCTTGATCACCGAGGCCGAGGAGCAATGGGGGCAAACGATCCCGTCGGGCCACCGTAGCGATCGGACCGTCTCGTAACACCTGGCGTCGTCGAGGAGATCCTGAATGTTCACCATCAGCCCATGCCCCCGAATCCTTGGCGGCGGTGCGGAACAGGTCCGCGTTATGCTCCCTAACGGAGGGCGATTATACCAGCTCAGCGGTGCCGGAGGGACACCACCCTGCAATCCATCTTGAGCCAATCCCAGGTAGTTAAAGTCATTCTTGTCGTAGCGGATCAACAATGCTCGGCATTTCGACAACCAGGCCAGGGTTCGTTCCACCACCCAGCGGCGGGGCTTTCTTCGGCCTGGTCGACGCTTGTCGCGACGATCCTCCCCGATGGGCCGGATGTGGGCCACATAGCCATGCCGTTGGGTTACTTCATGTCCGGTCGGGTTGTCATACCCCTTGTCGAGGCACAGGTTCTGCTCAAGCTTCTTGGGGTCGGGGCGTTCGACCACGATTGCCTCGATCGTGGCCTCGAGCAGTTTCTGATCTACTACGTTGGCTCCAGCGATCACTACCGCGAGTGGTCCCCCGTCACGCTCGACCAGGACCGACTGCTTGGTGCCGTTCTTGCCGCGGTCGGTGGGGTTTTTCCCCACGTTTTGGCCGCCGAATCGAGCTTTGCCCAGTCGACCGTCTGCTGCTTGCCAGCGCCAATGTACGGCTCCGAACTCGCCGCACTCCTCCACCAAAACAGCCCAAACCCGCTCGAAGATCCCGTTGCGGCTCCACCGCTGGAACCAGCGATGGACCGAGCTATCGTCGCCGAAATGCTTCGGAAGTTTGTTCCACTGACATCCCGATCGGAGGCGGAAGATGACGCCGTTGATGGCCGATCGCCAGTCGATTCGCGGGCGACCGCCATGAGCTGCGGGCGTTGCCGGAGCATCCTCCCAGAGGATCGGCTCAATACGCTGCCAAAGCTCGTCGTCGATCTCCCAGATTGTATCAAGGGGCCTTTCCTGTTTTTGGGGCCGTCCCATCCGTGTTGCTCCTAGCGCATAGCGTGGCCGAGGCCACAGGTGGTCTCATACTACCAGGTACGAAACAGGATGACCTTTGGTTCTGAGATAGTTTCTAAGCCTTACTGCAGAAGTCGGGTTGGCCGACCTCCCTCACAAGAGACAACAGCTCGCAGCCTCTCGGTGCGTCTTTGGCTTTGAGACCAAAGCCGCCGTAACAGATGGGCCAATCGTGTTCGATGGCCCAGGCGATACCCCATTTTGTGAGATGCGGTTCAACAAGCCGCTCGTCTAGCACCGTTTGACCGAGGAGTTCCAATCCCATCCTTCGCCCATGGCTGGGTCGGGGAATGAACAGGCCGGCACCATTGGTCTGAGAGTGAAAGATAAGGCGAGCACAGAGCGCATCCTGTAACGTCGGATTTCGATCAGGCTTGACGGTCAGAGAAGCGAGGGCCACCCATGGAAGCCAATCAAACGCTCTGCCAGTTGCCAGGACAACGAGCGCACCCACCCATCAGGTGTGAACGGTCCCTGCAAGTTCAATCGGTACGGATGCCAGGCGTGAGCGTTCATCATGGGAAACGCATAAACCTCTCCGGTATTAACGACCATCGCCGGCGGATTGCGAGGCGGCACGCGAGGACGAAACTTGCGCGGCGATTTTAGGCGTTTCGCCAGTTCTTTGAGCACAACCGCTCGTTTTTTGAGGAAGACCTCGTCTGCCCCCTTTTCACGTGCGAATAATAAGTCCGAACCGTTCTCGATGCTCGACAACGCTGTCGAAGCCGCTTGCTGACACTCGATGCCGCGCCGCTCGAATTGGTCTGCCGTGACAAGCCAGAACAGCGCCCCCTCGTCGTCGGTGGGATCGCAATTACCACAGATCTCTTTCAGGAAATCGATCAATCGGTCTCCCGGAAGGGGTACCTTGCAGATTAATGCGAGAGTCTCTCGCAGATCGCACGCGTTGTCGTCGTCGAAGAGCGCCGGTCCCCATGTCCCCATGCGATGATCTCCGATAGCTGGGTCATTTTGGCTCTGAGTACAAGTTCTGTGAAACGCGAATGAGACCGTACAGATGTCACGCCAGCGCAACGGCGGGCCGGCTCTGGAGAATACCAGAATTCGCTAGTTTGTCGCGAATCACAGTCCGCCGCCGATTGCTCAACGACCGCCACGACGCTCGGCCACTCCGAAAACGAGAAGGCAAACCGGGACGCCGCTTGATCGAACTTCCTGCTGCGTCTGGCTCGACCGGGGTCACGGTCCGGTCGGGCCGAGCTTTGATCTCGTCCAGAAGCCGTATCCAGGCCCCGAACCAACGCCGGTCTCGAATTGACTCCCGTCGCGCACCATCACCCTGCACTCGTCAGACCTGCTTTCGTCGCACGGTGGTAACCTGCTTCGGTCGGATCGACCGAATTGACTCCGGTACAGTCGGACCAACGCGCACAAAGGAAGCCAGACACCGAGCCTTGCGAGTAAGCACCCGGCCGATGAAGCGATCCATTCGGAGAACCATGGTATTGCGAAAGGAACTGCAAGCCGCGCCGAGCCCCTGTTGGTGAGGTCGCGGCCGCACATTCGCGCTTCGGCTCTGACCTACGACGAGGCCGAAGAGCTGCTGATCCAATCCATCCAAGACAAGGGCGGTGCGATGCAGACGGTTTTGGAGTTCGATCCACCGCTCTCCAAGTCCACTTTGGACCAGAAATACAATAGCACCGCGATTTATTTAACGTGCAGCGACGATAGGTTTCGAAACGGACGCCCCGGGATGGAAGTGGTCGGAATGCACGGCGTATTTACTGTAGGTACTTTCCCATAGGTTGAACTGGCCGTCACGGGGGCACGCTGGAAAGATCTACTCCTCCGCAAGGGAACGCGCGGTTTCGTGAGCAGTCTCCTGGGCGTTGTCTCTGACCCATGAGGTGCTGCGGCATCGTTAGTTGGCGACGCATTTGGTTCTGCGACCGCGAAACCCAGCGCGGCGCAGAATCGGCGCGCATCAGCTAGACTCAAGGAACGTACCGGGCTCAGGGCGATCGGAACGTCTGGTGATTCGCCCCCGGACGAAGCGGCACGCGGAGTTGCTCCATGCAGCCGATACTCCTGATCATCATCGTCATCGTCATTGGGCTGCGATTTGGGATACGCGGGGCCCTCTATCAGCTCCCGCGCCGGTCTCGAGCGTTCGGGGGGATTCTGATCATGGCTCTCGCCTTGGCCGCGAACTGCTTCTTGCCGGCGCGCGACCCTGTGCGTCGCCGATCCGAGCAGACCATCCTGCTGGTGATTCTGGCCGCAGCCGGGCTCTTCGTAGCTGGAACCAGCCTGAGACGCCGCCGGACAGACTGGAAGCTTGCCGAGTGGGCCGCAATGCATGGTTTCACGGTCATGTCGGAGTGTCGGTCGCCCGCGCAGGCGACTCTCCCCCAGAAGTTGCAGCAACTTCCCCTCTTGCGCAATGGGCAGGAGCCGGAGACGTTCTTCGTGCTGAAGCGCGATGACCGGGCCCACGAAGTGCAGACGATGATCTTCGGTTTTGTCGTTTCGCGGATTCGTTTCAGTCCGTGGGCGATGGCGCCCACGGATTGGCCACTCACGATGACAGTCTTCGCATTCCGGCGACCCACGCGGCATTTGCCGGCATTCGAGCTGCGCCCGGCAGACCTTGCCGAAAAGCCGCCCGACGACGAGCTCGGCGAGACACCCGTCGAGCTAGTCGGGAAGCCACGGTTCGCGGAGCGCTACACACTACGCGGTCGTCACACGCCGGAAATCGAGCCGCGTGTTCAGCGACGCTCTTGTGACCGCGCTCGAGCGCAAATCCGGCTGGTGCCTGGAGGGCCTTGGCGAATGGTGCATCGCATATCACTATCGTCAAGCCAAGACGTTCTGGACATTCCGCCCCAGCGGATTTGAATACTGCGCGGGCCCCGACCAACTCGCCGCTCGGCTCGAGACGGCCCGACATCTATTCGGGCTGATCGGAGGGTAACGCTCTCGCTGTAACGGTTGGCAATCTCCCTGCTTCTCCTGGCGACTTGGTTCTGGTACCCGCTCGCCGCGGCGACTGAGCCCAACAGGATGGCCCATACGAATTACCCGCCGTACCTCTGGCGCAACAATCGGGAGAGCAAGAATCTCGGCGTCGACGACCGGGCGGAGGCGTTCCTCGCCGACTTTTTCCCGGCGCTGGCGACCTTGCGACTTGGAGAGGAAAAGTTCAGGCGATCGCGAGGTTGGTGGGCTTGGACCTGAAGGTCGGAGAATTGCGCACGTCGGTCGGATCGACCGAATTGACTTCGGTTGAGTCGGACCGAAGCGAGCAGTCTCAACTCTCCTACTCGTTCACGACCCAGGATAGCCTGCATGCGGCATATTAGTTATTCTGTTGGTCGTCGGTTCGGGCTGTCCCGGAACGGAGACTCACCGTAGGGTCTCTCGGGAAGTAGCCTCAAGGATTCGTGGAGAGCCCGAAGTGTTCTCGCACGTGCGTTGCATCCTCTTGGTCCTGCCCGTCTCCGCCGCCATCTGGGCCGCGATCCCAAGTGTCGCCTTCGGTGCCCAGCCATCCGGGGCGAATTCCACTATCCTTGGCCCGAACGTGTTCTTGTTCGACCCAACCATGCCTGCCGCCGACGTGGAGAAAACCGCGAATGAGATCTTCTCGAAGATGGAGAGGAACCACTTCGGCTCCGAACGCTACGCGCTGCTCTTCAAACCGGGCACGTACAAAGTCAACTTCAACGTCGGCTTCTACACCCATGTGGCAGGCCTGGGTCTAAGCCCCGACGACGTACACATCGACGGCGGCGTGACCGTCAACGCCAAGTGGGATCCCAACGGCCACGCGCTGAACAACTTCTGGCGGACGCTTGAGAACTTCGCGGTCACGCCGTCGTCCAACGTGCCCTACAGGACCACTAAAGGCGTCACGCGCATCGCGATCTCCCAGGCTGCCCCCCTGCGTCGCCTGCACGTCAAGGGCGAGCTTCAATTGTTCGACTGGGGCCCGAAAGGGAACGTAGGTTACGCCAGCGGGGGGTTCCTGGCCGACTCGGTCGTGGACGGTAAGGTCGTCCCCGCCTCGCAGCAGCAGTGGCTCTCCCGCAACAGCAAGTGGTCCGAGTGGAGCAACGCCGTGTGGAACATGGTGTTCGTCGGCTGCGCTAACACCCCCAAAGGTACGTTCCCGAACCCGGCCTACACGGTGGTGGACAAGACGCCCGTCATTCGGGAAAAGCCATACCTCTTCATAAACGGCTCCGTCGAATACCGCGTCTTCGTTCCGGCGCTCAAGACCGACGCCCGGGGCGTAAGCTGGCTCGCCGGCCCGACGCCGGGCGAATCGATCTCCCTCGATCGCTTCTACATCGCCCGGCCGAAAGAGGCGACGGCGGAGCGTCTCAATGCCGAGCTGGCCGGGGGAAAACACGTCCTGTTCACGCCGGGCGTTTATTTGCTGGACGACACCCTCCGGATCACCAGGGCCGATACCATCCTCCTCGGCCTCGGCGTGCCGTCGCTGATCCCGGAAAAAGGCCTGCCGATTCTCTCGGTGGCCGACGTGGACGGTGTGAAGATCGCCGGCCTGATCCTCGACGCGGGTCCGCTCAAGTCGCCGACGCTCCTGGAGGTCGGCCCCGCAGACAGCAAGGCCGATCATTCGGCCAACCCCACCTTCCTCTATGACATGACGGTGCGCACCGGCGGACCCGCGGCGGGCGAGAACGACGTGGGCGTCCAGATCAACAGCAATCACGTCGTGGCCGACCAGCTTTGGATTTGGCGCGGAGCACGGCGACGGCGTCGGCTGGACGACCAACCCAACGAAGAACGGTCTGGTCGTGAACGGCACGGACGTGACCATCTACGGCCTGTTCAACGAGCACCACGAGGAACACCAGACGCTCTGGAACGGCAACGGAGGACGCGTGTACATGTATCAATCGGAGATGCCTTACGACGTGCCCGACCAGAAGTCCTGGATGAACGGCAAGAGCAACGGATTCGCGTCGTACAAGGTCGCCGACGGCGTGACCACTCACGAGGCGTGGGGCGTGGGCGTGTACTGCTACTTCCGCGACACACCCGTGAAGGCCCACAGCGCCATCGAGGCTCCCGACGTCCCCGGCGTCAGGTTCCACCACCTGACGACGGTCTGGCTAGACGGCCAGAAGGGTAGCGAGATCACCCACATCATCAACACTGCCGGCGGCCGAGTATTCGCGCCCGAGCCACCCGAGGCCATGCGGCGGACACTGGTCGAGTTCCCGGGTGAGAAATAGCGAGCAGGAGCCCAAGTCAGGCTAGATGGGGCCATCCACTTTTCGCGGTAGCTCTGGAGCGAGATTATCTCTGTTGGTCCCAAGCAATGTGTGTGGCCCTTGTCGCGTTCGGGAGATCCCGTCGATGCCTGACGCTCATGTCTCCATTGGCGGGTTTATTTCTCTATGTCTGCCTGAAGAACAGCCAAATTGTCGGCACGAGCGATCAACAATCGTATTTCCTTCGTACGCGAGAGGTTAGGCATGCATCATCATTCATGCTTTTCCACTATCTCCCAAGGAATGTTCCGCTTATCTGTCTCAGTTTTAATCATGTGAGCGAGAACCACATGTTCTCTGATCGTATTCACGTCAAATACGAAGGGTTCAATCGCTTTCAGTTTGACGACGTAACTTTCACTCATCACCTCGGGCAAGACATGCTTTGCCACACCCCTCCTCGCCATGGGTTCATAAAGGTGCGTTTCCTGAACCGAAACGATGTCTGACCACGCGATGACTCGAGTCTGGCCCTTTTGAGTCAGAGACAATCCGTTAGCCGCCACACAGGCTCGCAAGGAAGTAAGTGAGCGCCATCCATCGAACGAGGAATACGCCGCCAGCAATGGAGCCAATTCCCAATATCCAGTAGTTTCCACGAAAAACTGTATTAATTCTGAACGGGTGTACCGTATTGAAATGCAGCGTCTCCTGGTCGGAACCTGCCAGGTGGTGAGAAAACCGCAACTGGCCCCGGCACAGGAGACGCATGATGACCGAAGCTAAGCTCACTTGGTCCATCTGGCAAGCCCTGCTCAACGCCTTTGCGTGGGCCTTTACTCGCCGCGGCTTCCATCGCTTCGCCGAGTGGATCACCGCCATGGCAATCAACGTCGAGGAACACACCATCACCCAGTCGGTCCTGGCCCTGGAGCGGGCCGCCGACTGGAAGGCTTTGGAATCCTTCGCCGAATACGGCGCCTGGCACGACAACCGCGTCACTCAGGGCCTCACTCATCTGATCGCGACCGCCCCGGGCTGGGACTGGCATGGCTACCATATCTCGGCCGTCGATGACACCAAGGTCCATCGCTCCAGTTCCCACGTCTGGGGTACCTGCACCTTCCACGAGTACACCGCGCCTGTCCCAATCGGGCCACCACGGTTCGCGCCCACAACTGGGTCGTCCTCGGTTCGTTGCTTCACGAACCCGAGAAGCCCGCTTGGTTCCTGCCGATCTCCGGTCGGCTTTACTTCCGCAAATCGCAGTTGCCGGTCGGGCCCGACGGCATCGTGAAGTTCCGGACCAAGTGCGAGTTGGCCGTCGAACTGCTCCGCGAGCAGGCGCGATAACCAAGGGCAAGCAGCTGGCCGTTTTCGATGGCGGCTACGCCTTGAGGAGCGTGGTCCGGCCACTGGTACTGCCTGAAGTTGGAGCTCCCCGGATCGAGTTCCTCACCCGGTTGCGGTGCGACGCTCGGCTGTTTGCCTTGCCCCTGCCCGCCGAGCAGCGGCCCAAGGGGAAGCGGGGACCAAAGCCTCACTGGGGTCCGCACCTGGAGCCGCCTCGCCGGGCCAGTGGGTGGAAAGCGAAGTGGCAACTCGGGACCGCCTTCGTCTACGGACGGCAGCGGACAATCCGATGGAAGGAGATCGACTGCCTGTGGCGGGTCTTGGGCTGGGAGGTGCCGGTCAAAGCGATCGTTGCCTTCGTCGAGGGGTACAAAGAACGGTTCACCCTGGTGACCTCGGCGATCGAGCTGACAGGGCTGCAGATGGTGGAACTGTTCGCGGCTCGGTTTCGGCAAGAGGACGGCTTCCGCGATCTGAAGCAGCGGCTGGGCTGGGAGGAGTGCCGGGCGTGGACCAAGAACCCGATCGAGCGGACCAGCCAGGCGCAGTGGGTGACGATGAGCCTGCTACGGTTGTTGCAATTCCGGCTGACGGCGTCTGGGAAGGAGGGCTGGTGGTTCCGGCCACCGTGGAACAAGAAGAAGGATCATCCCAGTGTGTTGGACGGGCTGCGGCTGATGCGGCGACATCGGGTGCAAATTCAGCGATTTCTCTCGAAGTGGGCAAGAAGTGAGGGAATTCGCAAGGGAGACGCGGCATGAACGGGGTGTAAGAGGGTGCTCAGCGGGCATCGAGAGGTGCTCCCGCAGCTGGTGGAGGAGCGAAAAACGCTCGGTGGCGAAGCGGGGCCACGAGAGCCACGGGGCTGGTCTGCGCAGAGACACGATTGTGCGGTTTTTCGTGGAAACTACTGCGTAGCTGCAAGTTGATTAATTCGCCCGCAACGCTAAGATTGCTGGCGATGGCGATGCTTCGGGCAGGCAGGTCGCCACCTGCCGCCTTCAGGAACCTGTCATGCAAGGGAACCGACGATCAGAAGAGAGCATGAGCGCATCGCACCCATTTGAGGACCATCCCATGCAATCTATCCACAAAGGGCAAACCGGGCGCCGGCAGACTGGGATTTTTGCTTTTGCTCTCCTCTTATTCACGATCGCCGCTCCACTGGCCCGGTCTCAGACGCAGTCTGTGGCAGACCGAGACAAGGCTCAGGAATCCCCTCCCAGGGAAAACACACCTTCGAGCTACGACCAGATTACCCCTGTCTTGCTGGGCAAGGAGAATCTCCACGCCGTCATGGCCAGGGACAAGGCCGACAAGGAATCGGTCATGGCCCGCCAGCAGAAGCTGCTGGAAGAACGCTACAACCTCGCCGCGCGGCCCGATGGAACAGTGCGGATGTCACGCGGCAAACCGATCCAGGTTGGCCCAACAGCAAAGCTACGCGAGGGGATGACCTGGGAACATCTGGCCGCGATGCCCTGCGACGAGATTCGTGAAAAGGGAGTCTTCCCCATAGGGTTTTTGCCCCTGCCCCATCCCAAGCACGACGTCGGGGGCATGGTCTTTCCACAGATGGAGATCAAGCAGTTCAGCCGTCTGCAACGGTTCGACGTCGATTTCGACCTGCCCGAGCATTTCCTCCCCGAGTTTCCGCCGGCGATCTACTTGACCACGCGGATGGATCTGGGAGATGTCTCCCAGGGGAAGGTCGTGACCGAAGACAACTTTCAGGAACTCTTCGCCGGCATTCTCAATTCCAAAGACCTGGAGGGCCTGCGCCTGCTGGTCACGCAGTTCCCTCAGCAGCAGTTCAATGCGTCGGCAGATCGGAAAACGGAGACGCTCGACGGCATGCGCGGGGTGTCTTGTTTCGACTGCCACGTCAACGGCCACACGTCCGGGGCGACCCACCTCGTCGGCGACATCAGGCCGCAATCGCACCGTCGTCGTCTGGACACCACGAGCCTGCGCGGCGTCAACATCCAGCGCCTGTTCGGCTCGCAGCGGGCTCTAAAAACCGTGGAGGACTTCACAGAGTTCGAACAGCGCGCGGCGTATTTTGATGGCGACCAGGTCTCGGCGGCTGCCAAGGGAGTCAATCCGCTCGAGCGGGGCAGCCAGGTCCATTTCATGGCGGAACTTCAGGAGTTACTCACATTTCCCCCGGCGCCACTGGGAATTGACGGCAGGCTTGATCCGCGGAAGTTCGCTCCGGATTCGACCGAGATGCGCGGTCAGCAGTTGTTCTTCGGCAAGGCCCAGTGCGCCAGTTGCCACCCGGCCCCTTATTACATTGACAACTCGATGCACGACCTGCAGGTCGAACGATTCTACAAGACGCAAACCATCAACGGCGTGGTGGCCACCTCACAGGGGCCAATCAAGACCTTTACCCTGCGCGGAATCAGGGAATCGCCGCCCTACTTCCACGATGGCCGCCTGTTGACACTGGAAGACACGGTCGAGTTCTTCAACTTGATCCTGGAAACACGATTGACCAGTGAGGAGAAGACGCAACTGGTGGCGTTCTTGCGTCAGTTGTGAGCAAGGGTCTCTCGCATCGCGGAGAGCGACTTCGGACCGTCAGCCATGCCTTCGGCGCGATCAGCTCCATGTTTCGAGCGGAGGCCGATTCGCCGGCCGAGTCAACCCTGGCAGAGAGACGTCGAGGATACCCTGGGCAGTTGACCGGACGACTCAGTCGTCAAGGTAACTGTCGCCCGGTAGTGTGCATCTGGTTCACCGTTTCCTCGATCAGGATGTCATAGCTGGCTCGGTTTTCGTATGTGGGCGAATACTTCTCCTGTAAGGTTTTCAGGGACTTCAGGACGCCCTCCCGGTTACCAGCTTCCAACTCCGCGATGGTCGTATCGACCAGCCTCTTGCTCGCTACGCCGAACCAGGCGTTCGAGTTGAATCGCTCGGCCCAGCCAATGACCGCGGCGAGGACAAAGCTGAGAAGGATCGCCAGCGACCCGAGTAAGAGCCGTAGCCAGCGCCGCCCCTGGAACTCCGCCACGAGCCAGGCCATGGGAATGCCGACAAGAAGGACGGCAACCAGAAGTCCCAAGGGTTTCATGGCCTCGCTCGTTCGGTTCCGTAAGAAAAATCCAGAGCCTTGAGATTCTGGCACGCGGACGTTGATTTGATCTTGCATAAGCCTCGATGGCATGCCTACTCCCGACGCTCGACCCGAACTGGTTTGACATGCTCCGGAACCTCTGCCTCCTTGGCACTCACCCAGTCGACGGTGAACGATCCTCGGTAACCGAAGAGAGGGCCCCAGGTTCGGTTCCGCACGTTGACCTCGATCTGAAATCGCTCGGTCGCGTCATCGTACCACTCACAGACTTCAGCGACCCCACTGAAGAGCAAGGGGAAACGAAACGCGATCGGCCCCTCGTAAAATCGCTGTTCGCCCGAGAGCAACCGCAAGCCGCCTCTCTCATCGACCGAAAGCTCGATGTCCACGGCAAGGTGCTGGTGAGTCCCGAGGTAGTCGACGATGCGACCTCGCTGCTCGCTGTAGATCATGTAGGCATCGAACCGCCGCGTGCGCGGGCCGAAGAACGTGCGAATCCAGGTCACTGTCTCGCGGCCGAGAGGGTCCACGTACGCATAGTTCTCGACCTGGAACGGCACATCGCGGAGCCGCTCCGGAAACATGATCCGCCGCCACGTGCCGATGTAGAGGAAGGGCAAGGTGTACGCGGCCCCATGCCAGACCTCGTCCATCGTCCCTCGCCCGATCGAGGCGATTCCGTCGCTGCTGCTGAAGCCGAATCTCCGCTGGATCTGCGGGTGCAGCCGCTGGAAATCGGAACCGAGGGCGCGCTGGTAGATGGAAGTCATTTTTCTTCGTCCGACCGCTTCCGCAAGCACCGAGCGGCCGAGGGCCGATCCGTCGCCGTCAGCCAGGCCACGACGCAAAGCGCAATCACCGCCAGGTTCAGGGTGACGGGGTTGAACGCCGAGATCAAGTACGCCGGAGTTCGCACCGCGACCATGAGCACGGCCACGATCATTGCGATCGACGTCAGCGACAGCAGCCAGCGCGCTTGCCCGAAGAAGGCAAGAAGCACGGCCCAGGCGATCTCCGCCACCCCCACGAGAGTGATCGCGGGGCCGAGCAGATGTGACGGGACACCCGAACCGGCCAGCATCGCCAGCTCATCGTGATGCCGAAAGAGCAACTTGGGTACGAGCCCTTGATAAGCGAAGATCAGAACCAGGGCGATCCGGGCGATCGCATGCACGAGGCTTCGTTCGAGTGCCACGTGAGGGTCGATCTCGCGGTCGATCCAGAGGCGCAGGCGGTCGAAACTCCAGGCGGTCGCCCACCCGATGAGAGGTCGGAAGACGATCACGTCGACGATCCGTCCCAGCATCCCAAAGCGGGTCTCGTAGTCGTACCAGGTGATGAACCGGAGGCCATCCCCGGTGGGGATGTATTTCCAGTAGCCGCTCCCCTCCCGGATCAGCGACTTCGGGTCGTCTGACCAAAAGCGGAGCGCCGAGGTCCTTTCACCGAGCAGGCCGTCCCGGGAACCGACCGTCTCTCCCACGCCAGCGATGCGCATCCCGAAGCCAATTCGGGTGGCGTAAGAGAATCGCTGAGGCTGTGTTGCATCCGGTCGCGGCAAGTATTGGATGTCGCTGAACCGGAGATCCCAGCGCTCGTGAAGCTCCGGGTTCTGAGTGCGTTGCCAGAGCGCCTCAAGCGACCCCGACATCCGGATCTCGACATAGATTCCCGCCTGTTCGCTCATCGTACACCGCAGAAAGCGCTGGATGGGCCGGCCGGATTGGACGCGACCGGAGCTCCGTGCTCGGATTCACCGGCACGTCCCACGCGGCCCGTTAGTCATCTTGAACTGGAAATGGTCAGATGGGCAAGTCTTTCGATCCAGGGCGCAGGTGGTAAGTTTCAACGCCGAGCGTTCCAGAACCGTCCCACCGGGCTGCGGAGTGCGGCAAGTGACGCGACGGTGGTGACAGTGGTGACAGTCCCCCCCTATGTGCTCCTCCTACATATTGCGCATCGATCCACTTATTATCTATTTACTCTAATAATTTTAATATATAGCAGCGTAGCTATCGTCGTATCTCGCTCCAAATCTTTGAGGCGTAATAGGATAAGTGGCGACGGTAGGTCCCTTGTGACCGTCGTCTCGACCGTCTCGACCGTCACAGGCCACGGCTTGAATGCCCGGCCCGGGTCATTCTGCGTCAACGTGGGCTAATGATCAGTGAACTCGTGGAGTCGTCAGCTCCAGGCGGCGACCGGTTGCGGGGTCGAACCAGGAGGCGCGGGAGAGATCTCTGCGTGCAGTGCGTCTCCTGACCCTGCCACCCACCCGACCGCAGAACTCTCGCGAGAGGACCGGTATTGAAGACCTTCGATCAACCTAGTGGCAACTTCAGAGATCTTCCAAAACGTGGGTGCAAGTTCCTATGCGGAACGATCAATCCTCTGCAGTCCCGTAGGGCTCTGGCAGACCGATGCGTGAATAGGTCACCGAGAAATGCTGAGCGAGATGCTCGCGATAAGGAGTGATCAGCCGGCAGACGAGTTTGCCTTGATCTCGAAGTCCTTCCAGCAGGGTTCGCGGCACGGTGTGAATGTCTCTGAGATCGATCAAAGACTCGGGGAACCCCGGGCACGACGCGTGGGCTGGAAGGAAGTACCAGCCATAAACTTGTCCCTTGCGAACGTTGTCGCGAATGAACTTCTCCTTGACGCGGCCGGTTTGCACGAGGTCAGCCGCATCGTGGACCACGGCGACGGTAGCGCGAACCGCCTTGTCGTTTGCCAGGTCGCACGCCTGGGTAAGGACGATCACACGGGCCTGAACGCTTCGCGGCTTGTCTCCTTCGCCAACTTCGCGCGTTTGATCCGCCCAGAAAACGAGAGGGCAGCCATCGAGAATGTCACCCTGTGACAAGGGAATTGTTCGTTGATCGGGGAGTAGCTCAGCATGAAGCTCCGCGGCGGACTTGTACATGGCGTCACTCACCGGGGAAGAGTGTCGGCTGCCGCGTCGAGCCGTGAAGATAGGAGCAACCGATCTCCTTGCCGGGCCTCGTGAGGTCAACCGGTGCAACACAAATCTCGTCTTCGATGAAGGGACCTGGAAGACGCTTTTCCCGAAGGTCGATTGCGGAAATCGCTGGTGGGCTTCCCTGGAACGGCTCCTCGACGAGGAACTGCTTCAACGCTTCTTCGACGACGGCCTCCTCATTCGGGAATTGACCCTGCTCTACCCTCTGACGTATTAGCCGTTGAAGATTCTCTGTGAAAGCGATGTTCATTCTGATCAGTCCTGCCAGCCGTTCAGGGTTCGATTTACCCCGGTGCCATTCATTTTCCATCTTACCGCAGTAGGCTCAGCCGGAGAGCAACAATGGGGATTGTTATTCACACAGTGGGAAGTCTCACCACGGAACAACAGTACCGCGACCACGCCTGGACACTCGTAAGAGAACTGGAGACGGCCATCAGCATACTCGCCTGATGGCCAGCTCCAGGCGGCGACCGGTTGCGGGGTCGAACCAGGAGGCGCGGGGGAGATCGAACTGGACACCACAGCGCTGGCCCTCGCGAAGAGTGGTCGCGGTCGGCAAACGGGCGATCAATGCGGATGCGCCGAGGGACAGCGTGGCCAGGAGTGAGTCGCCCTGAAACTCCAGTCGGCGAACCGTCGCGTGGGTGTGCGACCCATTTCGTGCGGGAGCATCCGAAGGGACCTCGTCCTCATCAACCACCGTGACCGACTCGGGCCGGATGCCCAGCTCGATCCGAAGCGGCCGATCCGCCCCCTGAGTTTCCGCGGTCGGGCCATCAACCACGCAGAGCGGCGCTTCACCCTGGTCAGCACCAAGAGGGCGGATGCACAACCGGGACTGGTCGACGACGACCTCGCAGGGCAGCAGGTTCATTCCGGGGTTGCCCACGAACGAGGCCACGAAGCGGTTGGCCGGGCTTTCGTAAATCTCGCGGGGCGGCCCGAACTGGATCAGCCGGCCCTGGTCGAGCACGGCGATCCGCTGGCCCAGGCTGAGGGCTTCGCCCTGATCGTGGGTGACATGCACGAGGGTCGATCCGAACCGCTGGTGAAGCTCCAGGACCTCCTCGCGAAGGGCTGTCCGCAAGGGCAGGTCGAGGCCGGAGAACGGTTCGTCCAGCAGCAAGATGCGCGGTCGCCGCACCACGGCACGACCGAGGGCGACCCGCTGCCGCTCGCCGCCGGAGAGTCCCGCCGGCCGGCGATTCAACAAGTCCTGGACTCCAAGCATGGTGGCGACGGCGGCCACCCGGGTTTGCCGCTCGCTTCTGGGCACTCTTCGCGGTTTGAGCGAGAAGGCCATGTTGGCAAAGACGTTGAGATGCGGATACAGGGCAGGGCTTTGAAACACCATCGCCACGTCGCGGCGATAGGGAGGAACGCCGTCCATATCGCGGCCGTCGATCCGGATCATGCCGCTTGTAAGCGTTTCGAGGCCCGCAATGAGGCGTAACAGGGTCGTCTTGCCGGAACCCGAAGGCCCCAGCACGGCCACGCGCTCGCCCTCGCGGATAACCAGGTCGATCGCGTCCAGGGCTGACTTACCCGAAGCGAACGACTTCGTGACATGGTGAAGCTGTATTTCCGACAAGCGTCCTCCGCGATGCACTTCCTCTCGGTCTGGAGACTTGACGACGATCTTACCATAACCGAGTCATGGCGTTTGGTTCAGACCATCTTGTCCCATGGGCCCTATTTTCGCACAATAGGGCCATCCCGATTCCCGACCGCAGCCCTCCCCTGCGCTCTCGTCCCACCCGAGGATGTCTCCTCCATGCGCCGATTGCATTGCAATTGTGTTCTCTTTCTGATCGTCGCTGGATCTTCCGGGTTCTCGGCGGCCGGGGCCGAGAAGCCCGCGGATCAGGCCGGCGCGAAAGAAGTTCGGAGCGTCGAGGCCCTGATCGAGAGTTATACGGACGAGCAGAAGGAACACTGGGCTTACCAGCCCTTGAAGCGGCCCGAGCTGCCGGCAGTCCGCAACATGAGGTGGGTCCGCAATCCGATCGATCGGTTCATCCTCGCAGATCTGGAGAGCGTGGAACTGCCGCACGCACCGGTGGCCGATCGAATTGCCCTGCTCCGGCGCCTGACGTTCGACCTGACCGGCTTGCCACCTTCCCCCGACGAGGTCGCCGCCTTCCTGGGGGACCGGCGGCCCGACGCGTATGAACGGTTGGTCGATCGGCTGCTGGAGAGCCCTCAATATGGCGAGCGCTGGGCCCAGCACTGGCTCGACCTGGCTCATTATGCCGATTCGAACGGCTTCGAGCTCGATGCCGATCGGCCCGACGCCTGGCGCTATCGGGATTGGGTGGTCCGAGCACTCAACGCCGATCTGCCCTATGACCGGTTCATCACCTTGCAGATCGCCGGCGACGAGGTCAAGCCCGGCGACCACGAGGCATTGATCGCCACGGGCTTTGGCCGTTGCGGGCCGCGAGAGGTTGTTGGCGGCAACGTCATCCCCGAAGTCAAGCGGCAGAGCGAGCTGACCGAGATCACCGGGACGGTCGGTTCGGTCTTCCTGGGTCTGACCATCGGCTGTGCGCGGTGCCACGATCACAAGTTTGACGCGATTCCCACCACTGACTATTACCGCCTTCAATCGTTCTTCGCGGCATCCGAGCTGGTCGATCTACCGATTGCCGACAAGGCCGAGATCAAGGCGTTCGAGGCTGCCAAGAAATCGATCGAGGAGAAGTTCGCACCGCTCCGTGCAAAGCTTGCCGCGCTGGAAGCCCCGTATCGCAAGCGGCTCACCGACCAGAAGCACGCGATGCTGACCGCCGAGGAGCGCGCCGTGATGGCGATTCCCGAGGCCAAACGTTCGACCGAACAGAAACGCATCATCCAGGGACTGGAATCGTCGTTGCGGGTGACCTGGGAGGACGTGGCCGCGGCTGTCGCGACCAACCGGGCCGATCACGCCAAGCGTGAGGAACTCAAGAAAGAGGTCGCCGAGATCGAACGGACGCTCCCCCGCCCGCCGGCTCATGCGATGGCACTGGTGGACCAGGACAAGAAAGCTCCCGATACCTTCGTGTTCCGCCGTGGCGATTACCGCAACAAGGGACCGAAAGTGTCGCCCCGTCCGCTCGGAGTCGTACTGGCGAGTCAGAAACGGGACAGGTTTCCTCTGGACGGGATCGTGCCGGCGACCGCGACCACGGGCCGAAGAGCCGCTCTCGCGAGGTGGCTGACCGACCCCGACAATCCGCTGACGCCCCGGGTGATTGTCAACCGGCTCTGGCAGTATCATTTCTCCCGGGGAATCGTGACGACGGCCAGCGATTTCGGCGTGCGGGGCGAGTTGCCTTCCCACCCCGAGCTTCTCGATTGGCTGGCGACCGAGCTGGTCTCCGCGGGCTGGCGGCTCAAGCCGATCCACCGGCTGATCGTGAACTCGGCCACCTATCGCCAGTCGAGCAAGCCGATTGCCAGGCTGACCGAGCAAGACGCCGACAATAATCTGCTCGGTCGGATGAACCGCCGCCGGCTCGACGCCGAGGGTATGCGCGACGCCATGCTTGCCGTCTCCGGCGAGCTCAACCCGAAGATGGGCGGGCCCGGCGTGCTGGCTCCGCTGGAGAAGGAAGTTGAGGACCTGATCTTCACCGAGGCCGAGGTGGTCGATATCTGGCCCGAGGACCGCGACCCACGCGAGCACCTGCGGCGGTCGCTCTATCTCTATCGCAAGCGAAACGTCCGGTACCCGCTGCTCGAGTCGTTCGATTCGCCGGACACCCAGTTTCCCTGCCCTCGCCGCGAGACCAGCACCCACGCGTTGCAGGCGCTTAACCTGCTGAACAGCGACTTTGCTCTGGCGCGGGCCAAGGCTCTGGCGGGCCGCATCCTCCGCGAAGCCTCCAGAGGTACCGATGGCCCGATCCGTCGGGCTTATCTGCTTGTACTTTGCCGCGAGCCGGCACCTGCCGAGCTTGAGAGGGTACGGCAGTTCCTCGCCTCGCAGACCACGCTGCTCCGCCGGCAGAAGGAAGCGGGCCGCCCCTTGAACCAGCCGAGCGGCGGCGTCGACAAATCGACCGATCCCGCCGCAGCGGCGGCGCTGGTTGACTATGCCCTGGCGATGCTCAATTGCAATGAGTTCTTGTATGTTCCGTGATCGGGAGGAAGGGCCATGGCCACTGCGGTTCTCGAATCACCAGCAACGGTCGAGACGCCAACACTTCAGGACCTGGTGGATCGTCTGGGAGGAATCCCGTTGTCGCGGATTCTGGCCAGACCGGCGCCGGGTACGGCAACCGAGGCGGATCTGATCCGTGAGAATGGCGGCAACAGGCGGCTGTGCGAGCTGGTAGATGGAACTCTCGTGGAGAAAGCCATGGGTTTCCGCGAGTCACTTCTGGCTGTTGTCATCGCAGGCATGCTCAGGGAGTTCGTCGTCCCGCGCAATCTGGGCCTCGTCACAGGAGCTGATGGAACAGTTACGGCTTTTCCCCGGCCTGGTCCGCGTTCCCGACGTGGCTTTCGTTTCCTGGAGTCGCATCCCTGGGGGACGGGTTCCGCAAGAACCCATTCCGCAGCTCGCACCCGACCTGGCCATCGAGGTTCTCAGTGAGAGTAATACCAAGGCGGAGATGCGGCGGAAGCGGCGGGATTTCTTCGCGGCGGGAGTTGACGTTGTCTGGGAGGTCGATCCCGAAGAGCGAACCGTTGCGGTGTACGAGAAAGGTCAGGATCAGCCGCGGACCTATGATCGCACGCACACGATCGAGGGCCAGTACTCTCTGACGGGCTTTCAACTGGTGCTGCCGAGCCTCTTTTCAGAGCTGGACCGGTCGGCAGGAGCAACGAAATGACGATCAAGCATTCATCAAAGATCGAAGGCTCTGTTCCCTCCCGCTGCCCGGGCCCCTGCTCGATCGCTCCGCCGATCAACCCGTTGAACCGGCGCGAATTTCTGGCGCGAACGGGCAACGGCTTCGGGCTGCTGGCTCTCTCGTCCTTGCTGCAAGGCGAGGCGAAGGCCGCGGATCGTGTCGTGGCTCGCGCCGTCAACCCGCTGGCGGCTAAGGCTCCGCAGATCGCCGCGAAGGCCAAGCGGTGCATCTTTCTGTTCATGACGGGCGGGCCCAGCCAGGTGGACATGTTCGATCCCAAGCCGCTCTTGAACCGGCTCGAGGGTCAGCCGCTGCCGCCCAGCTTCGGCAAGATTCACAGCCAGTTCCTCGAGAGCAATCCGCTCTGCATGGGGTCCCACCGCAAGTGGGGCAAGTATGGGCAGGCGGGCCTCGACATGTCCGACCTGGTCCCGCACTTGCACAAGCATGCCGACGACATCGCGCTGGTGCGCTCGTGCGTTGCCGATAGCGTGATCCACGCCCCGGCCATGTACCAGATGATGACCGGGCGAATCTTCATGGGTCATCCCAGTCTGGGAAGCTGGGTCATCTATGGGCTGGGCTCGGAAGCCGAGAACTTGCCCGCCTACGTGGTCATGACGCAGCCGGAAGGCACCCCCGAGGGTGGCGCTCCGTGCTGGGGCGCTGGCTACTTGCCGGCTCATTATCAGGGAACACTGTTCCGGAGCGGGCCGGCGCCGATCGTCAACCTCAAGCCGCCGGCCGAGCTCTCCTTGACCCAGCGGCGCAAGATCATCGACCTGGTTCGCTCGATGAACGAGCAAGATCTTGACCCGGCCGATACCGAGCTCTCGGCGCGGATCGCGACCTACGAGCTGGCCTTCCGCATGCAGAGCGCGGCCCCCGAGGCGGTCGACCTGGCGACGGAATCGCAGCGCACGAAAGACATGTATGGGCTCGACAATCCGAGGACCGCCGAGTTCGGAACCCGCTGTCTATTGGCCCGGCGGCTGGTTGAGCGCGGAGTGCGGTTCGTCCAGCTTTATTCGGGAGGCGGGCCGGTTGCCATGCAGTGGGATGCCCACGACGACATCGACGCCAACCACGAGAAGATGTGCGGGTTGACCGACAAGCCCATCGCCGCACTTCTGACCGACCTCAAGCGGACTGGCATGCTCGACGAGACTCTCGTGGTCTGGGGTGGCGAGTTCGGCCGTACGCCGGTGCGTCAGCAAGGCGGCCGGGGTCGAGATCACAACGCGACCGGGTTCACCATGTGGATGGCCGGCGGCGGAGTTGCCGGAGGAACGGTCGTTGGCGCGACCGACGAGATCGGCATGAAGGCGATCGCCGATCGAGCCCACGTCAATGACATCCACGCCACGATCTTGCACTTGATGGGGCTGGACGACAAGCGGTTGACATTCTTGCACAGTGGCCGCGACGAGCGGTTGACCGACGTCGCGGGCCACGTGCTGACCGGGTTGCTGGCGTGAGCTGTCGTGCGTTTGCCGCCGTCACTTCGGCTCGGCAAAGGCGTCGGCGGGCGCCTTGTCGAGAACCTTGAAATCGGTGATTTCCGACCGCACGAAATCTTCGCCGTCACGTTTGGTCGTGACCTTCGAGGCCAGCTTGATTCCGCCGAAATCCTTGTAGTCGCCGTATGTCGTCTCCTGCGTGAACTCCTCACCCCTCCAGTCCAGCACCTTGGCAACCAGCCGCGCGGGCAATCCGCTTTCCTTGTCGAAATAGAGGGTGAAATCCTTGCCCTCTGGCGGGGTGATCTTCAGTCCCGCGGCCGGCTTGCCTTTGATCGTTTCATCGGGGGCGGTCTCAACCTTGAAGTCTTTCGACTTCAACGGCAAGATCGTCAATGGAACGACCAGCAGGTACACGGTCCGCTTTTCGTTCTTGAGGGCGTCACCGTCCAGGTCGAAGGACTGGTCGCCAAACTTCCTCCAGCCTTTATCGCCGCTCAGGACCGCGTGCCCTTCCATCTTGTTGCCGTTGAACTCGCCCTCGAAGCGCGAGTGGAAGTGATCGAGCCCCTGTACTGTCGCCTCGGTAGTCATGTCGTTGTCATTTCCCTGGATCGTGATCTTGCCCTTGGCTTTCCAGGTGAAAGCGTGAATCTTGCCGAGCTTTTCCTCACCGCCCAGGGCCTTGATGGCCTTATCGAGAACCTGGGTCACCTGGGCGTCATCGGCTCGGGCCGAAGTACCCCCGGCGCAAAGGGCCGCGGCCAGAAGCATTGCCATGGAAGAGCGTTTCATCAGTAAACCTTGACCTTTCTGGGAATTGCTGAAGGTGCGAGATCGGGGCGAAAGTCCTGGCAAACCGGTCGGGTCAGCGACCCGTGAGTGACGATCTGAGGCGGTCGCAAAGGAAGAGGGAGAGGATCGACTTGGCATCCTTGATCGAGCCGTCAAGGGCCATGGCCATCGCGTCTTGCCAGGGGAGAATCACAGTTTGCAAGCGTTCATCAAGCTGGTGGTCGGTCGGGCCAGGCTGGAGATCCTCGCAGAGGTAAAGGAACATGCGTTCGGTCATGACGCCCGGCGAGACAAACCAGTCGCGAAGGCGGGTGATCCGGCCGGCTCGGTAGCCGGTTTCCTCGGCAAGCTCGCGTTCGGCCGTCTGATCGGGGGATTCGCCATGGTCAATGGTCCCGGCCGGGACTTCCAGCAGTGTCTCGCCCACGGCATAGCGATCATTCTTGACCAGGCAAACATGGTTCTCGTCGACCATCGGAACCAGGGCCACTGCGCCACGGTGAATCACGACCTCGCGGTCGGCCATGGTACCGTCGGCGAGCGCGACGCTCTGCAAGGCCAGGTCGATCTTGGCACCGCGAAAGACAATGCGACGCGCTGGCTGTGGTTGGGTGGAAGGCACAGGATTCAGGCTCCTCAGCGGTCTTTCGCGACGCGGTGTGAATCGCGGAGGGTGAGGACGGGGCAATCTGCCTCGCGAACGATCCGTTCGGCCACCGAGCCCAGCAAGACGTGACTGAGGCCTGTCCGGCCGTGAGTCGCGATGACGATCATGTCAACCTGATGCTCCCTCGCGTAATCGACGATCGCTTCGACCGGGCTGCCCCAGTGCACCGACGTGACGATCTTGGTGGGTTTACCCCAGCTCGGCTGGACCAGGCTGCGGAGGGTTTCCTTGGCTCGGTCCTCGTTCTCTTGATAGAACTGCGGCGGCATGACCGGCATGAGCAGCGGATCTGGGCCCGCCGGAATGATCTCGGAGAGCACATTGACGAGGTGCAGCTCAGCGCCAAACCGTTCCGCGAGAGAGCAGGCAAAGCGCACGGCTCGTTCCGAGTGAGCGCTGAAGTCGGTCGGGGCAAGCACCCGTTTGATGTCGATCACGCGGAAGACTCCTGGTGCAGAGTGGCTAGCGTTCCTCGCGGACCAGGCTCACAAAGCGCTGGCGAAGGTCCCGGGTGATCGGTCCTGGCCGGCCCGAGCCCAGCGTCCGTCCGTCGCACTCGACCACGGGAATCAGCTCGGCGGCAGTGCCAGTCAAGAAGCATTCGTCGGCAGTGTAAACATCGTAACGATCCATGGTCCGTTCAAGGACCGTGAGGCCGGCCAAGCGTGCCAGCTCGATCACGGCGTCGCGCGTGATCCCCTGGAGTATGCCCGCGTCCACCGAGGGCGTGTGGACGATGCCCCGACTGACGACGAAGATGTTATCGCCCGTGCACTCGGCGACTTCCCCCTTGTGATTGAGCATCAACGCTTCCAGGCAGCCGGAGTTTGTCCCCTCGATCTTGGCCAGGATGTTGTTCAGGTAGTTGAGCGACTTGATGCGGGGGTTCAGAGCGTTGGGATGGTTGCGCGTCGTGCCCGCGGTGACGATCTTCAGGCCGTGCTCGTAAAGCTCTTCGGGATAGAGGCTGATCTGATCGGTGATGATGATCACCTGAGGATCGGTCGTCTTCCTGGGATCGAGACCCAGACTCCCGGCGCCCGGGTGACGATGACGCGAATATAGGCGTCGACCAGCTCATTCGCCGCCAGCGTATCGACGATCGCCCGGGCCAAGTCTTCCCGGTCCATGGGAATCTGCAGAAAGATGGCCGCGGCCGAGTCATAAAGCCGGTCCACATGCTGCTGGAGCCGGAAGACCCTGCCCGAGTATGACCGGATGCCTTCGAAGACGCCGTCGCCATACAGCAGGCCATGGTCGAACACGCTGATCTTGGCGTCGTTCTTCGCGTAGAGTTTTCCGCTGATATAGACTTTCGGGCTCACCGGCGGTTCTCCTGCGTGCACGCCCAGCCATCGCCGTGAAGCCGCGTCCTGGACCCCGGTTCACAAAAGCGCGGGAACCCACTCTTCAATTCGGCCCTCGGCAAGCCGAACGACCCTGTCGGCCTGCTGGGCTATATGGTGGTCGTGCGTGACCAACATCATAGTCAGCTCACGCTCCCGGTTCAAGTCGCGGAGCAGGTCGAGCACTCCCTGACCGCTGATGGCATCAAGGTTTCCCGTCGGTTCGTCGGCTAGCAGGATCGAAGGCCGGCCGGCCAGTGCCCGCGCGATCGCGGCCCGCTGCATCTCGCCCCCGGAGAGCTCTCCGGGCAGGTGATCGAGCCGGTGGCCCAGCCCCACGCGGTGCAGCAACTCCGCCGCGTCATGACGGATTCGCCGCCGCTCCTTCCAGTACGACCACGCGCCATGGCGGATCAGGTCGGGCATCATCACGTTCTCCAGCGCGGTCAGCTCGGGAAGCAGGTGATAAAACTGGAAGATGAACCCGAAAAGGCGGTTCCGCATCGAATCACGATGGCGTTCCGGACGGTTATCAATGCGCTGAGAGTCCACCAGGATCGCCCCCTGGTCGGGCACGTCGAGCAATCCCAGGATGTGCAAGAGGGTGCTCTTGCCGGACCCACTGGCTCCCACGACGGCGACCAGCTCTCCATGTTCGGCCTCCACGTCAACCCCGCGGAGGACCGGCACCTCGTTCGGTCCCTTCCAGTAGCTCTTGCCCAGCCCGACCGCCGCGATATGAGCTGCCATCGTCCCCCGCCTTCCCTGCGAAGAATGAATGTTGGAAAAGTGTCGCCGAAGAAACCGTGCCCCGTGGCTGATCCAGCGCGCAAATCATTCGAATCGCAAGGCTTTCACGGGGTGCAGCCGGGCCGCGCGCTGAGCCGGCCAGACACTGGCAAGAACCGCGATCACCAGTGCGCCAATCACGATCGCGATCACGGTATGGGGCTCGACCAGGGTCGGAATCTTGTCGAAATAATAGATCGAGTCGTCAAAGACCTTGCGCCCCACGATCATACTCAAAACCCGTTCGATCTCGTTGATGTAGCGGACGAAGAGCAGGCCACCGATCATGCCGACCCCGCTGCCCACGGCGCCCAGCAACAGCCCGTAGCCCAGAAAGATCCCGCGAATGCCGCTCGTGGAAGCCCCCAGCGCTTTCATGACACCGATGTCGCGCGTCTTCTCGACCACGATCATCGAGAAGATCGCCAGGATGCCGAAGCCGGCGACGGCGATGATCATGAATAGCAAGATGTTGAGGATGCTCTGCTCGATCGACACCGCGCCGAGCAGCGGCCCCTGCTTCTGTTCCCACGTCCAGACCTTGAAGAACATCGGGTGCAGCCGGTCGAGTGAAAGTTGCAAGCGGTCGGCAAGCTGGTCGAGATTCGTTCCCGGACGCACCTTGATCTGAATCTGGTTGACTGCGCCGTTGAGCTCGCGCGCCTTCTGCAACGACTCGAGAGGAACATAAACGTGCGTCGAGTCATACTCGCTCATGCCACTCTTGAAAAACCCGACGACCGTGAACTCGTCAAACCCCGCCTCGGGCTTGCGCCCCGACTTGGGAAAGGCCAGGCTGATCTTGGTTCCAAGATGTGCCAGATACATGTCGGGCTGGCCTTTGCCGGGATGCCACGTGCCCAGCGCGTAGCCGATGATCACACCCTGATTGGGAACTTGCTGGTTCCTCTGGATCTCGAGCTGTTCCTTCACGGCCTTTGTGAACGCATCTTCGGGCTCACCCTCGAGTTCCTTGAGCCGGGCGCCGGCCGGCGAGAGCTGCTTGAGCCGTTCGGGCACCTCGAATGACGGCGGAACCTTCTCACCCTTGTCGTCGAAAAGGAACTCCGCAAAGTCTCCGGTCTTGGCCCGTTCCGTGGGCCGTACGCCTATGATCTCGACGGTTCGCGGACCACTCGCCGCCCGATACTTGAGGATACCGGGCGTTTCCATCGTCGGGGCCATGGCATAAATGTCGTCACCCCCGGCCTCGCTGAGCCGGGCGATCACCTCGTCAAACTTATCGAAGCCGTCCATCGAGGCCGATTCGACCACGAGATCGGCCAGCACCCCGTGCAGCCGGTCGCGCATCTTGTCGGAGAAGCCGGCCATCACCGAGTTGACCACGATCATCGTGGCGACCCCGAGCATGACGCTGATCACGCTGGCGAGCGCGATGTAGCGGGTACGCAGATAACGCCAGCAGAGCAGATACTTGTACACGTCAACCTCCCCTTCCCTGGATTGGTCTAGCGACTGGGGCCGTCGGTCTTGCGTGGTCAGCCGGGAACTGGCTCGGCAGCGGAATCGCCCTGGTCCGCGGCACCGAGCGACTGCGGCCGCATGAGCGGAAACAGGATCACGTCGCGTATGCTCGGCCGGTTCATCAAGATCATGCACAGGCGGTCGATGCCGATGCCCAAGCCGCCGGCCGGTGGCATGGCATGCTTGAGAGCCCGGACGAAGTCGTCGTCCATCTTGGCCATGGACTCGTCCTCGGGGAGTCCCGCGAGCTGGCTCCGGAAAAGCTGCTCCTGCAAGACCGGGTCATTGAGCTCGGTGTACGCGTTGGCCAGCTCCATGCCCTCGATGAAAAGCTCGAATCGCTCGGCCACGGCCGGGTTCGAGGTCTTCCGCTTGGTCAATGGACAGATCGCGGCCGGATAGTCGATCACGAAGATCGGACCGGTCAGCCGGTCCTCCACCACCGCCTCGAACAGCTCACTTGTGACCACGTCGCGATCCTTGCCCGCCGTGGAAATCCCCTGCTCCTCGGCGCGTGCCTTCACGCTCGCGAAATCGGCCGGATCAATGCCCGCGTACTCGGCCAGCAGCTCGGCGTAGGTGCGGCGCGGCCACGGCGGGGTGAAGTCGATCGTGGTCTCGCCCCAGGGGCGTTGAAATCCCCCGCCGATCGCTTCGATCGACCCGCAAATGAGGGCCTCGGTCAGGTCCATCATCGCATGGTAGTCGCCGTAGGCCTGGTAGGCCTCAAGCATGGTGAATTCGGGGTTGTGCTTGGGGCTGATGCCTTCGTTGCGGTAGACCCGCCCGATCTCGAAGACCCGCTCCATGCCCCCGACCAACAACCGCTTGAGATAGAGCTCGGGGGCAATCCGCAAGAACAGGTCGATGTCGAGCGTGTTGTGATGAGTGATGAACGGCCGGGCCGCCGCGCCTCCGGCGATGGCCTGCATGGTGGGCGTCTCGACCTCCACGAATCCCTTCTCCGCCATCACATTGCGGAAGGTCGTGATGATCCTGGACCGGCCCAGGAAGGTCTGGAGTGATTCGGGGTTGGTGAACAGGTCGACATACCGCCGACGATATCTCTGTTCCAGGTCGGTCAGGCCGTGCCACTTCTCCGGCGGGGGCAAGAGGCTCTTGGACAGGAAGGTCAGGTGCGATGCAAAGACCGTCAACTCACCGGTCTTGGTGTACCCGAGCGTCCCGTCCACGCCGATCAGATCGCCCAGGTCGAGCAGTTCCACGAGGTTCCAGCCCAGGTCGCCCACCTGCTTCTTGCCGACAAAGATCTGGATACGCTCGGTCCAGTCGCGGACATCGAGGAAGACGACCTTCCCCTGCCCTCGCCTGAGCACGATCCGGCCGGCGACTCGCACGGTGGGCCCGGGCTCGGCTGGCTCGCCCTCTTGGGCCTTGGGTACGGTCAGTTCGCGGACTGTGGCAATAGCCTGATGGCCGTCGAATCGCGCTCCCCAGGGGTCAAGCCCGAGGTCGGCGATTCGCCGTAACTTCTCCATCCGAACAGCTTCCAGGCTCTCCCGCGGCTCTTCCGCCATCGCCCCGCCTTGATCGTTCAAAACTCTTGAGAATCGACAACTTGAGGCAAATTGTAGTGATCCGGCGATCGGGGTCAACGGCAACCCTTGGCCCTTTCGCTCCTGTCCGTGGTCAACGACACTGCATCCAGGGCCCCGGTTCACACCGCTGGTACGTAACTTTTACCTCCGCTCTTCACAAAGTCTCCTCACGTTCTCGCTATATTCACGGTTCCGCGAGTTGACAGATCCCGGGAGCAGTTTTGCCAGGCGACAGGCCGGCGCGGCGAGTAACCCGAAGCGTGAGCGAGGGGCTTCCTCTTTACCAGCATTAATTTATGTCGACCCTCGCCAACGCTTCGGGTTGCTATGAACGCCGCGCCAGGTGTCAATCGCGACAACACCACGTGGTCCCCACTTTGGGACGATGCCACTCTCTGTTGTGCTCTCAAAGAAGTTCAAGAGGAGTTCGCTATGAGACAGTTCGTGTGGATTGTGACCGCTCTCACGGCCCTGGTGATAGGGCAGACTCCCACAGGTGACAATGTGTACACTCTATCTAACGGGACGATGTGTCAACCGCAAGGCGATGATAGCAATCCGTCAATCATCGCCCTCGACCTCCAGAAGAACCGCCCAACCGCGCCGACGGCGGACGACATCGACCTGGATGTCACGCTGGCCGCGATGCTTTCTCCGGGTGATGACAGCAGCCGGTTCGACGCGACGAAGGGAGCGTCCGTCGAAGGGATCGTAATCCGCGTCAAGGCGGGCTCGGTTGAGAGTTGCAATTGCCACGCCAGGGATCAGGTCGACCAGGACACGCACATCGAGCTGGCCCTTTCCGCGGGAGCGCCAGCCACCCAGCGGGTCGTTGTGGAAGTGACCCCGCGACTCCGTAAGCAGATGAAGGCCGTCGGCGTCGACTGGTCCACCGCCGCACTTTCGGGTCAGAACGGGGCCGCGAGCATCGTGGGAAAGTGGGTACGAATCACCGGCTGGCTCTTCTTCGACGAGGTTCACGTCGATGTCGCCGAGAACACCAACCCGGGCGGTGAGCACAACGTGCGGGCAACCTGCTGGGAAATCCATCCGATCACCGGCCTGGATGTCCTGAGCGGCCCGCCCCCCGGCGCCCTCGAACTTCACCCCAGACTCCTCGCTCAACTGCAAAAGGCCCACGCCAGGACGTTAGCCCGAACCCCGGCGCTCCGCGACCAGGTCGCACGACGCAAGGCCGATGTGTTGAAGAAGTACGGCGAAGCAGCCGTGAAAGAGGACGAGGAGGGGGCGAAAACGCGACCAGACCGATAGCACGCCCCAAAGTGCGGCCCATGGCCCGGTGATCCCCGCCCTGGACGTCCCACGCCAAGGGGACTCCATCCAGGTTCTATTAAGCGACGGTCAGCGACGTTCAAAACCGCCTCGACCGTCGCAAGTTATCCCGATGTCCCGCAAAGACTTGGAACACGTGCGACCGTTGCGACGGTACTTTCTTAATTTTTATAATAGGAACGTAAGTTCCATAGGAACACCGTAGTACTGTGTGAGATATATATAGGAAACGACCGTAACGACCGTAACGACCGTCGCCCGGCCGCGGCCCGACCGTGGACTTTCCTTCAGGAACACAGCAAGAACGCCGGGGTCATGGCAACGCTCAAGACTTACCCGATCAGGGGACCGCGAGGGATCTCCCTTGGCCGCTCATGATGGCGATCTTGGCGGATTCTTCAACGGCCGGTAAAGCCCGATCTGGCAGAGGCGTCGCTGTCCTGGTCGCTGGCTTCGATCCCGGCCAGAACCTGCTCGAGAAGCTGCTTGAGCCGCTGCTTCCCCTCCCCACGGGAAATCGCCAGATCCAGGAGATGCGTGGCCCTCTGCTTCGCCTGGTCCAGTAGATCGGTGGCCTTGTTGGTTCAATGGCCTCGACATTGCCGAAATCTCGGCGCCCCAGTCCTCATTCCATGATCCTTGGACACGACCGACATTCACGAGAATGGTCTTCTCGATCAACGTCTTGAACCGGTCGGTCCAGGATGGATGAAGACCCTCGAGAGAGCAACCAAGAAAAGACGAAGTCGCTGCGGAACTCGTAGGTACCTGGTCCTGTGGAGTACCTTGCTGGCCGGTGCCTACCTGGCAGCTCACGCCGCGGCAGCGCCGGTCTTCTCGGTCGTTGACACTTGGGCCCGACCGCGTCATGTTGTGTACTTCAACCAACCAAGGAGGTAGTGTGCCCGACCGCGGATGGAGAATCATCGAAACCGTGCTCGCCACGCTCCGCGAATTTGGCGACTCCGGTTTCTCACAACCTCGAGTTGCTGCGGGCGCGGGCCTGCGGCAGAGCCACCTGACCTTCGACTGCCCGACCCAAGTCGATCTCCTGGCGGCGGTGGGACGGGCCGCGATCGATAGACTGCTCGCGGCTGTCGATGCAGTGCTCCAGGGACGGTCATCTGACGCGGTCGCACCGCTAGCGACCCACCTCGAGAATACCGGGGTCCTGATGGCCCTTGCGCTGGGAGTCTCGGTGGTGACGGTCGAGCACGGCTGGCGACTGGCGCGGGCCTGTCTCGCCGGTCAGCACGGGGAGTGGGACAGATGACGCCGGAACGCTGGCAACGGATTGGCGAGCTGTTCGAGGCTGCCGTCCAGATCGACCCCGCCGGGCGGGAGGCCTGGCTGCGCACCACCTGCGGAGGGGACGACGAGCTGCAGAGTGAGGTTGGCCGGCTCCTGACCCTACACGAGCGGGCGAACCGGAGCGGGTTCCAGACGCCCCCCCAGGCGGCGGCTCCGCCCTCGGATCGGACGGTGAGTGAGGCGTCCCGTGTCGAAGCCCCCTCACAACGGCCGGGGCCGTCCGCTGGCCCCGGGGACGCACCGGCCAACGAGAGCGCGGGCTTGACGACCAGGCGGGCGATCGCTCCGCAGGATGAGCACCAGTCGATCTCCGAGCTCACGGACGCCGTCCGGGCACGACTGGCCGAGCTGTCGATCGTCTACATCCTCATCCTGGCGGCCGCGACCCTCTGGAGTCGCGGCGTCCTTGGTCGGGAGGACGCAACGAGCGCTCGACTGGACGTGATGATCATCCTGGCCCTCGTGGGCCTCATCGCCCTGCTCCGGAGCCGGTACCCGATCCCTCTCGATATTCTCCAGGCCCTGGAGCTCGGCGCGGTCGGCCTGCTTGCCGGCCGCGTCGCCTTCGTCGAATACCGGCTGATTCTGAGATTCTCGCTCCTTGGTGACATGATGACGGCGCAGATGGTTCTCAAGAATGTCGTGCTGCTGACCGCCGTCCTGATCCTTACCTGCGGGTTCTACGTTCCCAAGACCTCGCGCCGCGCCTCGCTGATGACCTGGCCGCTGGCGCTGTTGCCCTTCGCGACCCTCGCGGTACTGGCGCTGCGTCACCCGGCGGCGATGGCGTGGCTCTGGGAGGGGCGGCTGGATAGCCAAACCCCGCGGGCCCTCCTGTTCGGCTTCGACGCGCTGATCCTCGCGATCCTGGCCGTTGGCTCGGCCTACGGGGCCCGGACGATTTTCGGGCTCCGCCGGGAGGTCGCCGAGGCGCGGCAGTTGGGCCAGTATCACCTCAAAGAACTGATCGGCGCCGGCGGAATGTCGGAGGTTTACCTGGCCGAGCATCAGCTTCTGAAACGTCCCTGCGCCGTGAAGTTGATCCGTCCAGGTGTTACCGACCCGCGGACCTTGCAGCGGTTCGAGCGCGAGGTTCGCCTCACCGCCCGGCTCTCGCATCCGAACACCGTCGAGATCTACGACTACGGACGGACCGAGGACGGAAAGTACTACTACGTCATGGAGTACCTCAAGGGTCTGAACCTGGCCAAGCTACTGAAACGCCACGGCCCGCTACCGCCGGGCCGGTTGGTCTACCTGCTGCGGCAAGTTTGCGGGGCGTTACGCGAATTGCACGACGCCGGCCTGATCCACCGCGACATCAAGCCGTCGAACCTCTTCGCCGCGCGCCAGGGTGGGCTTGGGGATGTGGCCAAGCTACTCGACTTCGGGTTCGTCCTGCCCGCGGCGTCGCTCGGCGAGGCAACCTTGACCCAGGAAGGTCAGATCCTGGGCACACCGCTTTACATGTCGCCGGAGCAGGCCAGGGGCGGCCATGATCTCGATGAGCGCAGCGACCTCTACGCGCTGGGAGCGGTGGCTTACCACTTGCTGACAGGCCGGCCGCCATTCCAGGCCAAAGGGAGATCCGCCGTGCTGATCGCCCACGCCCGCGACCCGGTCGAACCGCCGTCGCGAGTTCGCCCTGGAATTCCCGAGGACCTGGAGCGCGTCGTGCTCCGATGTCTGGCCAAGCTCCCTGACGAGCGTTTCCCCGACGACGAGGCCCTGGAGCATGCCCTGGGCGCGTGCGCCTGCGCGGGAGATTGGGACCAGGCTCGTGCCACCCGATGGTGGCAAGATGCCGACGCGAGCGACCGCGAGGCGGAGTCGGAGGCGTGAGAGCCCTGCGAGCGATCGCCGACCCTGCACCGTGAGGGGATCGGGACCAGAAGCCGCCAGAACCTGCACTGCGAGCGTGTTCAGCATGCCCCTGTGGCCGATCCGGTGCGACGGCTCGCTTCAGGAACGCATAGCCAGCTCGGCTCTGATTTGTGCAGTCGAGAACGGCTGAAGCAGCTCCACGCAAGCGGGCAAGCCATGGTCAAGGCACTGCCCGCCGCGTCGTAAAGAGCAGGTGCAGGCGTGCGACGTGTACAGGCTGCGGTGCATGTCCTTGCTGTCTCTTGCCCTCTTGGTGTGTGCTCTCTTGAGTAACAAGGATTGTCCAGGCAGTGGCGTAGACCAGCTCGACCGGCTACCGCAATGCCGTCGTGCCGGTCTCTACGAGCAGTGCAAGGCGATCCACGAGAAGGGCAAGCTGAACCTGGCTCACCTCACCGACGAGCCATAGATCGAGGCTGAGGACGACTACCGAACCTGCGGTCGCCGTGGCAATGATGAAGTGGCCAAGCCTGGGCGTGAGCGTAGGACGAAATGGGCCGACGACGAATAGGAGCAACCCGTCATGACGAAAACGATTCACGGCAAGGTACACGGGAGGACCATCGAACTGGACGAAGACCCCGGTGTGGCCGACGGCCTGGAGGTCGAGATTCCGATCAGGGTGAGCTCGAAGCCAGCCCGCAAGACGGGCGAGCGCTTTCTGCGCACTGAAGGAGCCCTCGCCGACGACCAGGAATGGGACTTCATCATGGAGGAGATTCACCAGGCCCGAAAACTCGAACGACGACCTCAAGCTCCCGACCTGGGCCAACCATGAACTTATTGCTCGATACGGATACGTGCTCGGCCCACATGCGGCGTCCCACCCAGTTGGCCCACCGGTTCATCCAGTACACTGGCCAGACAGCAATCTCCGCCGTCACCCTGGGGAGCTGTACGCCGGCGCCTACAAGCACTCGCAGATGAACCGGCTTCTGGGCTTGATCGGCGACCTGCTCCAGGAGGTCGATGTCATCGATTTCGATCGGGTTTGCGCGGAGAGGTTCGGTCAGGTGCGGGGCACTCTACTGCGACAAGGAATCTCCGTGCCGACAGCCGATCTGATGATCGCCTCAGCAGCCCTCGTCCACAACCTGACGCCGGTCACGCACAACACGACCGATTTTCGAAACATCCCCGCTCTTCGTCGGGAGGACTGGCTCACGCCCTGAGCCAGGTCATCGCCACATGATCGAGTCCTTGGTGATCGACCAGCTCAATCCCCTGCGATCCGAAGAAAGGGTTCCCGTCCCGTCCCACGCCTCGCCCCGCACAGCGGACTGTTCAATTATGAAATATCTCATTCCTGGATCACGCTCCCGCCTTTCCGTCACCGTCGCGCCCGACTGTCCGTGCCAGCTATACTTCACCCGATGCGTTTTGAAGAAGCTCTGCAAGCGGTCGTCGTAAGCTACCGCGGTCCAAATGCTCCGTGGATGACGCCCCAGATCGCATCGGCCATCAGTGCATGCCCGCGATGAGAGAGGTGGACCGTGTCGAGCGTCGCCCCCTCGGACGTCAAGACCGCCAGTAGCAGCCGCTTCGGGATGAGAAGAACGCCGTGATGCCTGGCCAGCCGGCGTTGCGCCGCGCCATATCGGTTATAAAAGGGTGGCAACGGCAGTTCCAGCATGACGACAGTACGACCCCCGTCCCGATAGAGCTCCTTTTGCGAACGCGAAGCCCAGTTACAAGGTCTCGGTAATAAATGAGGCAATACACCGTGAGCATAGGCTGACGCCTACGCTGAATCGCGCACTATCTGGTTCTCGTGCTGAAACCACACGGCTCCGCTCCGCGAGTGGAGATGGACCCCACCTACCCAGTCATCGATGCCATTCAATTTGACGAAATTCAAGTCGCCCCCGAGGAACCGCTCGCCGTCGGGCGTCAAACGGACATCGGTGCCGCGGATGGTGTTTCGCTCCCCGGTGAGTGCCACGGCGGGATGTGGAAGTCCTGGATCGGCAAGCCGCTGCAAACGCCAGAACAGCCAGTTGTCACCGACACAGTCTTCGTCTTCATCGAGAGCTGCTCTCATGGAAAGCGCGATCACTCTCGCGGCGATGGGCCCGGCGTCTCGCACATTCGCAAGGAGGTCATGCTCGAAATGGTTGATTCCAGAGTCGATATACGGATACCGCCAGATCAGCCTCCGGAATGCCGTTTTCAAGTGCGGAAAGGGGCAAGGGACTTGGTCGAGGAAAGCGATAAGCGCAGCCGGATCGGGAGTAATCACGGTCTTCCAGGCTTCGTCGAGATAAGCTAACCCTTCTGCATCAATCGGACGCGGAGCGGGGCAGTGCTGAGAATGCTCATCGCCAAGGTGGCTGATCTTCACGACCGCTCTCCCGCGACTCGTGCTCTCGAACTGCACAACGCGCAAGGCGCCGCGACAGCCCCCAATAGCGTCCAGAAGCTGTGGAATCCAGGCCAAAGCGAGCTGTTCTGCCAGGCCCGTACCGAGCCACATGATCACTTCGTCTGCGCTCGCCACGCGATCGAGGCTGCCACGAACGAAATCGGCGCTCGCGTACTTGGAACGTCGGCGTCGCCCGACGATACGGTAACTCTCGCCGGCAGGGCGCTCCCAGTACGTCTGTCGCATCGACCACCAACTATCGAGATCCTTCATCGGGGCCAGCGGGCCGCATGATAGGTCATCGCGCAAGTAGATAGCACACCTCGAAGCGATCGAGCCGCTCTTGACCAGCGGGGCCAGGGCGTACTCGCCGCACGCGACATGCATGGTTCGGGACACCGACGCGTCTCCGTGGGGGCTTATGCTACCAGGGGCGAACTCATGGGGGTCAGATCGCCTGATCGAGCCAAAGTATTCACGTAAGACCTCGACTCGACTTCACCCGTTGCGCCTTTCTGCAGGGGCAATGCCCGAGTGGAAAGTTTCAACGATAACGCAATCGTCACAGTTTGATTGGGTGGGCAGGACGGGTCTGAAGCGCGTGACATAGGGCTAGGAGGGTGAAAAAGGTCACCGGAGCAAGCGACGCGATGCCCGCAATCAACATACGTTTCATCCCTTCCCCGAGCTCTCGAAAGGCCAAACCTGCATGACTGTAATTCCTCGAGAGTTTCTCTCTGCTGCGGAGGTTGGTTTTCCATTGCGGAGGAAATCGCATGTGCCAGGTGTCATCCAAGTCGGATTCAAGCATTTCATACGTTGCTTGGTCATCAACATCAAATTGAATCAGGAGCGTTTCCGTCTGCGATGGGAGATGCGAGAGCGACAACGAATGAACACTTGGGTTCTTGAGGCGCTGCGCAACGATCGACTGATGGTCGCGAATATATTGCGATACCTCGCGCCAACCAAGCGACTCGTCGATCTTGAACCAAACGAATAGTATGCCAACGAAAACGAAAGGCATGCCGAGCGCAGAGACAACCGCGGCCGTCGTCCGCCATGATGTGGTTTGCATCCGCGACCTCGCTGCAACGATTGACGAGGATCGTATCGGTCTGAGACGTTCCCTCTTCCGCAGAGTCCCGCGCCCGACTCTCCGCGCCAACGATGAATCACCGTTTGCGCCGAGAGGTCCTATCGGCGGTTGTCAGGCCGAGTCCTACCAGCCATCGAGACTGGCTAACGATTGCGCTTTGCGTGTCCTTTGCACCCGTTGCCTGCTGACAGTTCGACCAATGACATAGCCCCACGCCGGGAACAGAACAAGGCTCCCGGCGAAACAGAGCAAGGAGAGCGCAGCGTAGATCGCGAGCATGTCGAGTTCGTCAACACCCCACGCTTTTAGCCGACGAAACCAGCCTTCGCTCACGAGCACCCACGCCACCAAAAGGACGACGACCGAACCGGTGGTCAGCAGAGTCAAGGGGGCGGGCCGATCCTGACGCCGAGGCTGGCACCCGAAGGCGAAACCGGAGAGCGTGAGGACCGGGAATATTAAGACGAGATTGAACACGCGGACACTCTCTGTCTAACTGGCGCGCCTGGATACTAGTTCATGCTTCGCGCTTTTCTGCCTGGCCGACGCCCGAGTGGAAAGTTTCAATTATAGTTCACTCGTTCCAGGCGACGCCCTCAAGGTGCAAATTGTTCGAGATCGTTGGGATCGAACGAGACCCAAGGATGGGATGCATGCCGCTCGAACATCCGCCTGATGGCGCTTTGCATCGCCACTTCCTGACGACACATCGCGATAAGCCGTTTGACTGTCGCCTCATCCGCAAGGTCATCGCTCACCGCGGGGTAAAATATCAGTCGATCTCGGCCGCGGCCCAAGAATCTGACGGCGTTGCCGTCGGGCAACGTAAATGCATCGATCTTGGATGGCGGTTGTCGTGGCACGCCGCCTAGGTCCAATGCGAGATCCGAGAAGAAGGCCTCGAGGTGCGCGTGTGGCGCCGCGTGCTCCAGGTAGAACGCCCTCAATCGCCACATCCTCTCGGCCCAGAGGGATAGTGCAATCAAGGCAATTGTGACCATCAGCCATCGGAGCTTGAGCCTTACTCGCGGTAATCGCACTGCTTGGCCCTCCACAACGGCCGACCAACCTAGGTCGTCCATCCTCCGTCTACGGACCCGCCCGACAATTACCTGGAAAGTGTGAATTCTAGTTCACCTGTTGCGCTTTTCTGTCCGGGCAAGGCCCGAATGTAAAGTTTCAACTATAGTTCATCCGTGACGTGCCAGGCACGCGTGTCCTTGTGAGAAAGCGAGGACCGGAATGGGTTCTTGACGAACGACTCAACTAGCACAATGACGAAAAAGCGTATGATGGCAAAGAGCCCAGCGAAACCCAATAACAAAGGAAGGGCTAGCATCAACAATGCTAGCCACATGCTAATACCGCCTCCATCGCCATCACCGGTCCAGTTCAAAAACCCACCAGTCATCGGCCCCTCGATTCATGGGTTGAGCACGTTAACACCGGAGGTTGAATCACAGGTGGGTACTACCCACCAATGCTTCTCCAGTTACCAAAATTGGTGGATGATACCGACCCTCAGGACTAGCAATGCTGATGACTACTCGACCCGTGTACAAATTGCGTGATTACGTTCACCGAAAGCTGCTGCGTTCGACTCTGGTTCACCCGTTCCACTTTCCATCACTGTGCCGCCGAGATTGTCCTCGCCAACTATGGACCGGGTTTTCCACTTCCAGGGCATACCAAGTAGGTTCTCTCCCGCGTAGGCTATCGGCGGGGCGATGTGCCTAGATAGAATTCGTGCTGCCGGACAGCCGCGAATAGGATACACGCCAGTTGACGCAGCGGGCTCGGTCTGCCGTAGCGACAGGTTAGGCGTGGTCCCGATACGACAAACAGGCCGTCCTCCGATTGCCGGATCGGACATCGTTGTTATTCACATGTATACCATCGGTGAACCACCATGGGCGACGATGATCAGCAGAATCGTGAGTTCCAAGTAAAATGATAACAGGCTAGGTACTATGACAAGCAGGGCGAGTCCCTTTGCAAGCCCCGACCGAGAACTTCCTCGAAACCTAGCGTAGATGCTCACTGCATAAGAAACCGCTGAGGCAGATGGGAGTATCAGATACAGCCACATCCGTACCTGGAAACCCTCCCACAGCATCCACGAGGGGTCCAGGATCGAGTGCAGAATCGTGCCTGTGAACGCCATGAGCATCGGCAGGACGACGAGGACCAGGATTCCAAACCTACACCAAAACATTGCCCCTCCGCAGCATCACGACCCGCTTAGCGGCTCCACTCGCCGACCATCTGGAAACGGTGATTTCTGGTGCACCCGTTGCACTTTTCTGCCGGGACGAGCCCGGAGTGTAAAGTTTCAACTATACTTCACCCGTTGCGCTTTAAGGCGATCCGAGAGGGCCCGTTCGCCTCTGGCGGCATAAGGTTACTGCCTCCTCAGCAGTGATTCCTGGTGCTTGAATGGCTGCTACGTAGAGCCCGAGGACGAGTTTGTTATCCGACTCACCTGAATCACCCACGTAATCAACAAGGGTTCCGAAGCTGTCGAACACATACATGGGTGGACCGGAAACGATCACCCCGCGTGACCTGCCGATCCAGACGACGTATGACCTTCCTCCTTGCTCCACCAAGGCGAACTTGAGCGTCTCCGGAAGGCTGGCCACGAGTTGATCGAGCGTGGCGGTGCCACGAGGTGGTTGATACCGTCTGAAGTCCAAGAAACCGACCAAGTTGAGGAACCACATGAGCAAGATCACCGAGACCGCGTATCCGACGATTGACCATAACCCTCGCGATCCTTGATCACCCAGCCCTCGCGTCGTCAGTCGGGTCTGTTGCATGGCTGAGCTTCAATAGGCCGTAATGGCAGGTCTCAATTCTAGTTCACCCGTTGCGCTTTTCTGCGGGGCCAAGGTCCGAGTGTAAAGTTCCAACCATGAATCACACTTGGCGCGGATCGTGGCGTAGAGAGATGCGCCTGTCGCATCGAGCCAACCAGACTTCATTTGCGGTACTCAAACCAGAGCTTTCGCACGTCAATGCCGGACATGAAGAGCATGGCTCGGCAGAGGTCCACAAAATCGCCACCTGGGGGGCTTTCCCGTATAACGACGTGGTACTTGCCTTCGCTCACTCCCTCAACGATCAAAAAGTCTCCATCCATGGTCTCTCTTCCAAAGGGTGGACGCTTTCTCGTCGGGAGTGTCCAGAACTTAGCCTTCACCAACTGGCCCATGATGCGTTCCCAGTGTGCCCGACTGAGTTTGGCACTCTTGTTCACCAGGATGTGCCCTGGCTCGTAACCAGCTTTGCCGTCGAGCCTCACTGCATACAATGCAACCCCCTCATCACACTTGACGAAGCGCACGGAGATGGGGTTATCAAACGATGGTAGCCAGAGGAACCGATAGGCGGTTACGTTGCGGTCCGTCTGGGCCAGTTTACGCAGAGATGGTTCCTTCATGACCCTCAAGTGGTCGCGGCTGAAAAACCACTCACTCGGATCGTCCGCCTTACCGAGTTTCGCGGGCTCCTGGCCGGAGGAAAGGTGTCGTTCGCTCCCGAAAAGTGCGACAAGGCTAATCAAAGCCAGTGAAAAAGGCTTGCTCATCGGTGCGCTCCCACTGGAGTCAGGTAGTCCTGTCGGTCCTTGTCCTCAATCCGTAAATCATGATCTCTAGCTCACCCGTTGCGCTTCTCTGCCGGGCCAAGGCCAGAGTGTAAAGTTTCAGCTATAGATCAAGACTTCCACAATTTGTCGTCACTCGACGCAGTGATTGGCGACCTGTCTCTAATGTTCGCAACCAATCCCCGCAGGTAGGGCGCATCCTCATCGTCTGGCTCGTCCCCGTAGTGGTGCCAGCGACGGCATTCGAAGAACAGGCATGTTCGCAACTCGGTCAGTGTCGATGCCCGCCTCTGATTGGCTATCTCCGCGCACCGCTCAAACGACGCCCAGTGCTTGTACCCGTTGAAAGTGTCTGCAAGCCTCCAAATCGAGATCCAGTCGTCCTCCGGCAATGGCAGCTTGTCGAGTTGCAACTCCTCGTTCGGGATTGTCTGCAAGGTCAACTCCCTCACGCACCGAACGATTGTACAGGCTAAATGACGATCTTTAGACCGTCCATCAAGGTTTACACAGATGCCCCTACACTCATGTAAAGTCTCGTCTCTAGTTCACCCTTTACACCCGCGATTCGACGTAAGTTCTTGTTCGATGGATCAGATTTCCTTGATCCGTGCGACATATTCACCCTTTACACTTTTGGGACCGTTTTGGAGACTCTTTGGCCGGTTGCCAGGCGTATACGGGTGTGCCCGAGGCCACCCAGTAAGATACCGCGCCAGAAGTCTTGTTGCATCCCCGTCGAACATCTCCATGTTGATTTCATCAAGGACGGACCTCGGGCCAAAGTCTCTTCCTGGAATAGCTGCCATTGCATGCACGCGGGTGGTCCGCTAGCATCTGAGGAGAAGGCTCCGAAGGATGTGCGCCTGGCAACCTCGCTTCCGCACAACGGCACATTCCCAGGTTCCGGCAGGGTGGGTGCAACCCACCAAGTGCAAGTCTATGTCCCTCAGTGGGTCACGCTTCGCTTTACCCACTCTGCATCAGACCTTTGGCCCGACTTTGAGACGGTGCCCGCACAACTGATCACCAGGGCGGATCCAGGTCCAGAACGGCGAGCCTTCACCACCACGATTGCGCGAAGAAGACTCAGAGAGCCCTCCTGGCGACCATTCGGGCACAACGTCTCCTGCCGGCCGCAAGGGAAACCGGGGCTACCCACTTTCTTGGCAAGACGGAAAGCTGGGATGCTCGGTCTCCCCGTGCGTGGCGGCAGGGATTCGCGCGGTGAGGAGTGAGCGCGAGTTCGGTTAAGCGAAATCGGCCAGGACGCTGTTTCGGCCTGCCGGCCCCGCCCCTATTCTCGTTGGATCACGGGCGAAAGTTCGAGGCCGTCCCGTGGTTCGACTTATGTCGCCGCGGTAATAATCTCGTCCGTCTGCCCGGCGGAGAGGCGCTCGGATGGGGAATGAATGGGACGCGGAGGTTGCGCCGGGCTTGATCTCTTCGCCCCGCACTCTCTCCCTGTCACGTCCACGCAAGGGCCAGCGCATGGTGACTGCTCGCCACTCGGGGCTATCCGCATTCGTGGCCGCATGCCTACAACGGAATACACGAGCACATCCCCCGCCCTGAACGACCGGAGTTCGATGTCATGTCCGAACGCTTGACCTGCCCGACCTGCGGTGCCGAACTGCCCCAGGACTGCGCCACACACGATGTGCCCAAAGTGTCTGTTGCGTGCTGGTTTGCGGGCTGACTCGGTGAGCGTCGCCGACAGCGGCGGCTTCGCGGCGAGCGGCGCGGCGACGAGCGTCCTGGAGATGATCGCCGCCACGATGGGACACGTTCCCCACGTCCTGCTCCGCGACACCGCGTCAGGAGACGAGTTTGTGCCGCCGGTCCGGCCATCAAGCGGCGATGGTACGGATCGCTCGATTCGCTACCGGATCGACGGCGAGATCGCTCGCGGTGGGATGGGCGCCATCTTCAAGGGCCACGACCCTGATCTCGGACGCGAGGTCGCGCTCAAGGTCCTCCGCGACGATCACACCAATAACCGCGACATGGTCCGACGATTCGTCGAAGAGGCCCAGATCGGCGGCCAGCTTCAGCATCCGGGAATCGTGCCGATCTACGAGCTGGGCGCATTTGCCGACCGCAGGCCGTTCTTCACCATGAAGCTTGTCAAGGGCCGGACGCTGGCGGCGATTCTCCTCGAGCGAAATAAAACGGGTTCAACCCGGACGCATGGCGGGCAAGCGTGGGCGTCGAATGGGGACCCTTCGCTGGCGCATCAGGCTTGTAAAGAACGGGCCTCGAATGAGGACCTGTCGCTGGCGCTTCAGGCTTGTGAAGAACCAGCCGCGGGCCATCTGGAACCGACCGCAAGGGTCGACAAGCCTGAAGCGCCAGCGAAGCGCCCAAACAATGAGACTTTGCCGGCGACTCATGCTCCTGGAGGATCGACCGCGGATCTGCCGCGCTTACTTTCGATCTTCGAGGCTGTCTGCCAGACGGCCGCCTATGCTCATGCCCGGGGCGTGATTCACCGCGATCTCAAGCCAGCGAATGTGATGGTCGGCGCCTTTGGCGAAGTGCAGGTGATGGATTGGGGGCTGGCCAAGGTCTTGAACCGCGGCGGTGTCGAGTACGACGACGAGGACCAGGCGGGCATGCCCGATCGCCGGGAGACGGTGATCGCCACCGCACGCAGCGGCTCTGCCAATCCGGCTCTGTCGCAGGCCGGTTCCGTGATGGGCACCCCTGGCTACATGGCCCCGGAGCAGGCACGCGGCGAGATCGAGCGGATTGACGAGCGGGCCGATGTCTTTGCGCTGGGATCGATCCTCTGCGAGATCCTCACCGGTGATCCGGCGATTCTGGGACGATCGACTGGCGAGATCCATCGCAAGACGGCCCAGGGCGACATGGCAGAAGCCCTGGTCCGGCTCGAACAGTGCGAAGCCGAGGTCGAACTGGTCGCCCTCGCGAAGGATTGTCTGGCGGCCGGACCGGAGGAACGCCCGCACCATGCGAGTGCCGTCGCCGAACGGATCACGGCCTATTTGTCTGGCGTCCAGGAGCGATTGCGTACCGCCGAGATTGCCCGCGGGGCCGAAGCGGCACGCGCCGAGGAGGCTGTGCGTACCGCCGCCGAGGCCAACGAGCGGACCCGCGCGGAGCGTAGGGCCCGGCGGTTCCAGGTCGGCCTGGCGGCCTCTCTGCTGGTCATGACGACGGTCGGCGGCTTGAGCTTCACTTACGTGCTCCAGCACCGTTTGGAGCGTGATTCGAGGCGCGCTCAGGCCCTGGCCGAGACCACAGTCCTGCTCGGCAAGGCCCGCCGCGGGTCCGGTGATCCCGGCCTCTGGCGCGAGGCTCTGGCCGCGTTGCAGCGTGTCGAGGTTCTTGGGACGGACACCCGGGCCGACGCGCTGCGGGACGAGATCGAAGGCGGCCTGAACTCTGCCGAGCGCGGTGTCAAGCTCAGGCAGCAGCTCATCGAGATCCGGGCGAACAAGGAAGAAGCCGGCGTGATCAGCAGCGATGAGGCCTACGCCGCCGCCTTCCGCGCCGCGGGGATGGACCTGAACGTCCTGGAACCCGCTGAGTTTGCCCTGGGGCTGAGGAACCAGGCCGAGCCGGTCATGATCGAACTTGCGGCCTTCCTCGATGACTGGTCCGCGGTGCGGCGCGACGCAGGGCGTACCATAGCCGCCTGGCGCAAGCCGATCGAAGCGGCCCGGCTGGCCGATCCGGACGCCTATCGCAATCGCCTCCGCACGATCCTGCTGGCCGAGGATTGGCGGCCCGCGTCGGAGACGCTGAAGGCCCTGGCCGTGGTTCCCGAGGCAGCCGAGCTGCCTGCTCCCACGGCGGTCTTGCTGGGTCGCGCCCTGGCGGGTCTCGGGGAAACCCAGACGGCCGTCGCCTTGCTGCGTTCCGTGGTCGCCCGCAGCCCCGGTGACCTCTGGGTCAACTACCACCTGGCCTTGACCCTCGACCGTCTCCGGCCGTCCGCCCGCGAGGACGCCGCGCGGTACTACACGGCCGCCCGCGCCATTCGTCCCGAGACGGCCCATGAGCTGGCCCACCTGCTTGATCGGATGGGCCGTGGCGACGAGGCCGTGGCGATCTTCCGTGATCTGACCAGACGCCGGCCCAACAGCCCGAGGCACCTGGGGTGCCTGGGAAGTATCCTGGAGCGTAGCGGTCGCGCGGCCGAGGTTGCACCAATCCTCGACCAGGCCATCGCCGCGGCGCGCGAGGAGATCCGCGACAATCCCGACGACGACTCGCCTTACTCCATCCTCGGGCTCATCCTCTGCGACGTGAAGCACGACTACTCAGGCGCGGAGGACGCATTCCTTCAGGCGATCCGGCTCAATCCCGATGACGTCGCGCTTCACTGCAACCTTGGCATCGCCTTGTTCGGGCAGAAGAAGTGGGAACAGGCCGTCGCTCAATGGCGCGAGGCGATCCACCTGAATCCAAACTATGCCGCCCCCCATTACAGCATCGGCAATGCCTTGAGGGACGTGGGAAAGCTCGACGAGGCGGTGGCTGAGTATCGCGCAGCCATCCGGCTCAATCCCGATGACTCCGCGGCCCACAATAACCTTGGCGCGATCCTGCAGGACCAGAGGCAGTTCGACGCGGCGATCGCCGAGTACCGCGCTGTCACCCGGCTCAAACCCGACGACTCCGCGGGCCACTCCAACCTTGGCAATTTGTTGAATCGCCAGGGAAAGCATGAGGAAGCGGTCGCCGAGTGGCGCGAAGCGATCCGGCTCAATCCCCGCGATGCTCAGGCCCATTACAACATGGGCGGCGCCCTCTGGGTCCAGAACAAACCTGATGCGTCCATCGAGGAATACCGCGCGGCCATCGCGATCAAACCCGATTACATCGAAGCTCACACCAACCTCGGTAGTGCCCTGCATTTTCAGGGGAAGCTCAACGACGCCGCGGCCGCATTTCGCGAGGCGATCCGGCTCCGGCCTGAGTTCGCTCCGGCCCACTACAATCTCGGCAGAACGCTGAACGCGCAGAGAAAGCCGGATGAGGCGGCGGCCGAATGGCGGTTGACCATCCGGCTCCAGCCCGACTTTGCAGAAGCCTATTGCAATCTTGCGAGTGTCTTGCAGCAGCAAGGCGACCTGGCCGTGCGCTGGCGATGTATCGAAAGGGTCACGAACTGGGCTCACGGCGACCAGACTGGCGGTATCCCTCGGCGCAGTGGGTTGCCGACGCCGAGCACAAGCTGGACCAGGCCAAACGGTTTCCGGCCATGCTTCATGGCGAGTACAGGCCGAAAGACAACGCCGAGCGACTGGCCTTCGCCCAGATGTGCCACGAGACGAAGCGGTTTGCCACCGCGGCCCGCCTCTGGGACGAAGCGTTTCAGGCCGATCCCAAGCTCGGCGATGACTTCCAGACGCAGCATCGCTACAGCGCCTCGTGCGCCGCCGCTCTGGCGGCCTCAGGGGCGGGCAAGGATGAGCCCGTGCCCGACGACAGGACGAAGACAAAGCTTCGTGGCCAGGCCCTTGCCTGGCTCAACGCCGATCGAGCCGCCTTAGAAAGGCGATTCGACGAAGGTAACTCGGATTCGGTCGCGCAGGTTGCCCGGACGCTCCAGCACTGGAAGATCGACCTGGACCTGGCCGGAATTCGCGAAGCCGAGCACCTGGCCAAATTACCCGAGACCGAGCGGAAGGACTGGGAATTGCTGTGGCTCGAGATCGATGGGCTGCTGAAAAAGGCCGGAAGCGGCGGGCACTGAGCCTCACCACGCTCGCGGCGGTCGAGGAGGCATCTTGGCGGCAATCGGCCATATTGGCGCTTTTGGCGCAACCGCTTACAAGTCATAGAGTTAAGTGCAAGTCAACCGGACCGCGTTGCCACAAGGGAATGAGCCTAAATCAATATCATATAAAGATTTAGGTCGATATGCTGGCTTGAGGAGCTGGTTCTGATTCCCCGGAAACGTAGCATATCGTAGCATGTTGAGGAATCATCAAAGCTGCGATATTGGGGGAACGCAATGGTGCCGGAGCAGGGTCTATCGCCCAGAGTTGGTCTCAAGCTATGGGGCTGGTTTGGTATTGAGTCAGTGTGCGGAGGAAGTCACCATGAACGACGTCATCAAGACCGTTGAGCAGTTGTGCGTCGATACCGGGATCGACGGCCGGCAACTGGCGGAACGCTCGGGCCTTGACGAGCAGAGGGTCGCCGCGATCATCCTGGGCCGGTGGACGCCCAGTCCTCAGGAGCGCGACGGCATCGCCGCGTGTTTCGGACTGGTCCGCGACCAGATCGCCTGGGGTCACAAGACCCCGGTTCAGCACCTGTACGGGCAGGGTCCGGCCTGAGTGCTCGGCGGATCGGGCAAGCGGTCGAGCAGGCGCTTTGAGGGAGTCGTTCGCCCCGCCGGTTCAGTCGAAAGAGTCAAGGCATGGGCACGTTCGAGAACGAGAACGGCACGTTGATCGAGGTCTCGCTGAGCCGGTAATAGCGCAGCTCCTTGGGCTCGGTTCTGACCGATCCCGGGAGGCTCAAGGTGATCCGGGAAGACTCGAGGTCAGTAGTGGTCTGGAACCAGGGGACCAACTGGCCATGGGCATCGAGAATCTCGATATTTTGCTGGTGCGGATCGAACCGCGCGCCGAGGTCCACGACCGGTTCCTCATCCGCGGTGGGAATGCCTCCGGAACGTGATTCACGAATGGTCAGATCGATCTGCCGTTGGTGGGTATTGGGATCGAAACGGATCTCATGAACCTGCAGGTGGAGGTCACCATTTTCCGCTGTTTTACCGGTCGAGGCGGCCAGCGGCACGATCAGGGGGCCGGGATGTCGGGCCGTGATTCGCAAGGGAACCGAACCGCGGAGGACCTTGATCGTGCGGCCGGGGTGTTCGGGCCGGTTCAAGGCTGCTCCCAGGTGCAAGACAGAGCTGCAAGCGCCGCCCAGCAACTCTCCGGAAGTGCGAAAGATCTGTGATCCGGGATTGAGCATCCGCAACGAGTTGCCCAGGTTATCACTGGCCTCGAGAATCTGGACGGCTCCGCTCTGGCTGATGGACATCCGCGGCTCGGCCGTGATTTGAAACTGTACTGAAAACTGGTCGTTCGTGATGGGTCGGGGCTGCGGCGGGGTGAACGCGGGTCGCGCCGCGGGACCTCCTGGCGGCTGAGCAGGATTTGCACGAAACCGCAGAGTGGGAGCAAATTCCAGAGAACGCTGGAACTCGAGCTTGACCAGGCTGATCCGGAACGGGCCATGATCGGACGTAGGATAGACGGGACGCCTGATCCGATCGGTCAGGACGACTGCCGGCTGAATGCGTGCGGCAATACCCTGTGGTTCGAGTTCGGCCTGAAGCGACGCGGCGGCGGCAAGGCGATCGATGGCCTTCCAGAACGGCAGCGGCTCGGTCTCCTGGAGGGTCAGGTGATCCTGCTCCCAGCGGGGCAGGTTTTCAGGCACAAGTGCGATTTTCATCCCCGTTTGCCGGCTCAGTGTCTGGACGGCTTCGACGAGGGGAATATCCTTGAAATTCAGCCAGACGGCGGTTGGGGTGGTGAGGAGCGAACCTTCGATTTTCTGCAAGAGCGCGGCACCGCGGGTGCGGATTTCCATGTCGCGCGACTCACGAGCAAGCTCGAGCACCGGGATCGCCTCGCGACCGAGCTTTTCGAGTGCCCTGGCCGCGGCCTCACGGTCGGCATACCGAACGGCGCCGAGCTGCTCGATCAGAGCGTGGGGTTCTATCGACGACGACTGCGTTAGAAATTGCAGCACCAGGAGACTCGCACCGATCATCTCGCACCTTTCTCTTCGACGACCAGGGTCAAACGCCGGCACTCGATCCACGCAGCACATTTTCCCCAGATAAATCATCATAGCCGATCGCATCGAGGATTCCATCGATCGCGACGAGTCCCTGTCCGGATTGTCTTTCCCGGTCCGCACAGTCCTCCCGACTGGTGGATTCTTTGCCCGCGGTTGTTGTCTCACGTCGTCACAATCGCAATGATCCCGAGCGGCCGTTGTTAATTTGCTCTTGACAGTTGATATTGGTGAGTGACGCCAGACGATCTAGTTGATAAGATGGCGATTAGGGATAGAAAGCGTGAGCGGTGCGCGACGTGTGAGCGGCTAATGCAGCCGGCGCGTCCTCATCGACGCTCAACCTGAGCAATGGGATAATCCGGCTTCTCGTCTGCTCGAGCAGACGGCGAAGATGGGCCCAATAGAGACGGGGAGCGCAACCATGATTCGGTCGTGGGTTCCAGCATCTTGGTTGAGCAGTTCGAGCCTGCTCAAGCACGCGGCACTGCCGCTCTTGCTCGGCGTGCTTTCATCAACAGCAGCACAGGCCCAAGGCTTCGGTCCCGATCCCTTTCAGCCTTACAATTCCCAGTATGCTCCTTTTGTCACACCAGTAGCCCCCGGGCCGCTAGACTACGGATATTACAACGGACCGGGCCGAGGAGTTCGGGGTGCCAATCAATTCCAGGATTACCTTGAAACACTCCAAACGAGTGCCGCGGGTGCACGGGCGGGCGGCGCGGGCGTGGGAGTTCCCTATTACGCGTCTAATCGCGCCTACGACCAGGAATTTGGCCGCGTTTACCAGCCCAACAAGAACGCGGACCAGCGATTCGAGGACAACCAGACCAGCGTCAATCGGTTGTATTTCGACTACCTCCGGGAGAAAGACCCCAAGAAGCGCGCCGAGATCTTCCGGAGCTACAACCGAGCACGGTCCCGCGCCGATCGCGACCTCGCTTCACCGCGTGCCGGTCTGGCGACACCCTCTGCCGCACGTTCTGGCCGCCGCGAAGGCCGATCGGCAGCGACCGACACCGCCATACGGTCGAAGGACCGAGATCTGCTGAGCGCCCCTCCCCTCGGCACCGACACCACGCGTCCCCGTGCACGATCGAGCCGTTCTGGTACCGATTCCTCATTCGGTCCGGCCCCATCACCACTGGGAGGTTCGCGCGGATTGAATGGTTCCGGTAGTGGAGCCTCGCCCTCTCAGGTTCTGGACCGGGCCCTGCGTAGCGATCGCTCGCGGCTCACGCCGCGCCCTCGCGTTCCCGCTGTGGATCTGGAAAAGCCCCCCACTCCCTGAGCAAGGAATGTCATCGCCGTTTTGGCAAGGTCAGCGGGGCTCGGTGGCGACTCCAGCGGCCATCCGGTTCCGCGCCAACAATTCCGCGAACCACCAAGCTCGATCCGCTTGCTCGTTGACGCCAAAAAATTGGTCCCTACAATAGGCTTGCTCGAGGTATGTGACCCGCGATCAAGAATTCGAGACCAAGTGCTCGGGTTTCTCTGCTCGTCAAGCTTCGAGCGACCCCACACCAGCGGCAGCTAGAAAGTGCTTTTGCATCAAAGCCCGGCGACTTGCTGGGTTTTTTCTGGATCGACTTTGTGAAACCCTTCACAAACACGATCTTTCGCTGCAAAGTCGGAGTCTTGCTGAGCGATGAGCACGGAATTCACTCCCATCTTCTTGTTTCTGCTCGTGGCGATCGCGATCGCACTCAGTATGCTGATCGGCAGCGCGGTGCTCGGTCCCCGCAAGCTGACCACGGTCAAGCAAATGCCCTATGAGTCGGGGATGAATCCCTTCGGTGATGCTCGCCAGCGATTTGACGTCCGTTACTATCTAATTGCGATTGTGTTCTTGCTGTTCGATGTCGAGCTACTTTTTCTTTACCCGTGGGCCGTGGCCCAGTGGAGCGCTGGTGTGCCGGCCGATGCCCCCGCGGCGGCCGGCAGCTTGTCGGGGATCGCCGGAATTGCCCCCGAATTCCGGTCCCTGGTTTTCTGGGACATCCAGGTCTTCATCGTCATTCTGGCGGCGGCTCTGGCGTATGCATGGAAAAGGGGAGTTTTCGAATGGCGTTGAATCCGAGCGATCCCACCGGCGCCATGGTAACGGGGCCGTCCGGCGCTGGTTCCAACCTGTCGGTTAAGCCGGCCAGCGCAGTGGATGTCCCCGAAAACACGATCCTGACCACCATCGACTCGGTGGTGAACTGGTGCCGCAAATACAGCCTCTGGCCGATGCCCTTCGCCACGGCCTGTTGCGGAATTGAGTTGATGGCCGTGGGCGCCAGCCGGTTCGATATCGCGCGATTCGGCGCCGAGGTGATGCGGTTCAGCCCGCGCCAGTGCGACCTGATGATCGTGGCCGGGCGGGTCGCCATGAAGATGATGCCCGTGCTCCAGCGCATCTGGCTCCAGATGCCCGAACCCAAGTGGTGCATCAGCATGGGCGCGTGTGCCTCGACGGGCGGCGTCTTCGACACTTACGCCGTCGTGCAGGGCGTCGACCGGTTCATACCCGTGGATGTTTATATTCCCGGCTGCCCGCCCCGACCAGAACAGATTTTGCGAGCTCTCATCGATCTTCAAGGGAAGATCCAGAAGGGGGGCTCGCTCTTCGGCACCGGCCTGCCCGAGATGGAAGAGCGGCAAAAGTTTCTCGAGGAGAAGCGAAATGCTCCGGCGGGCTTTGGAATCTCGCAGGAGCGGGGCGACGAAGACCGCTTCGGCTATCGCTTGCCTGGCGGGCCGGGCCGGCTGGGCATCGAGGAAACCCGTTAGCACACCTCCTCCCGGCCTCCGACGGAACGACCGCCGGGATTGTTGGATACTCGCCTGATGAGCACCAAGACAGAACCGCATGCGTCGACTCTGGCGACACTCTCCACGGTGTTCGGCGACGGGGTCTTCACCACCTCGCAGTTTCGCGACAATTTTCGAATCTTCGTGCCGCCATCCCGACTGATCGAGCTGTTGACCGTTCTCAAGGAGCGATGCGGTTTCGACCTGCTCGCCGAACTGGGCGGAACTGACTATCTTGGCTATCCGGGATGGACGCGCAGTCGCTTCGAGGTCCATTACATCGTCCGGAATCTCGAGTCGAACGAGCGCCTGGTCGTCAAGGTAGGCGTCGATGACCCCGACCCGTCGCTGCCGTCCGCCGTGCCGCTCTGGCCCGGTGCCGACTGGATGGAGCGTGAGGTTTTCGATATGTTCGGCATCCGGTTCCGCGGCCATCCCGACCTGCGGCGAATTCTGATGCCCGAGGAATTCACTGCCTACCCCCTGCGCAAGGACTATCCCTTGCGAGGACGCGGCGAGCGGCACAACTTCCCGCGCCTGACGCGGGGCGAATCCTGACGCATTCTGGCAAGCGGCCATCGAAGAGGGTTTGAACTGATGTCGGCCAATCTGCTTGACGAACCCGAAACCGAGGCCGAGGCCAAGCAGGCCACCTGGACTCTCAATTTCGGGCCCCAGCATCCCGCGACGCATACGACCCTGCGCCTGATTCTCGAACTCGACGGCGAGCGGATCATCAAGGCGACCCCGGATATCGGTTACCTCCATTCGGGGTTCGAAAAACTCGGCGAGCACCTCAACTTCAACCAGTATGTGACGATTGCCGACCGCAAAAATTACATCAGCCCACCACTCAATGAAGTGGCCTGGCATGGCGCGGTCGAGAAGCTGATGGGTATTGAACTGACACCGCGGTGCCAGTACATCCGGGTGATCATCTCGGAACTGTCGCGGATCAGCGACCATCTGCTCTGCACCGGCGCCGCGGCACTCGACCTGGGGGCATTCACCGCCTTCCTCTACGCGTTCAACCTCCGCGAGCAGATCTACGATATCTATGAGGAAATGTCGGGCTATCGCTTCCATCCGGGATACACCCGGGTTGGCGGCGTACTGCAAGACTTCAACGACCGCGTGCTCGACCGGGTCGCCAAGTTCCAGGCCAGCTTCCAAAGCGTTTACTCTGATGTCGAGAAGCTGCTCTTCCGCAACCGGATTTTTCTCGACCGGCTGCGCGGCGTGGGCCGACTGAGCAAGCAAGACGCGATTGCACTCTCGTGCACCGGACCGATCGCGCGGGCCAGTGGCGTGACGTACGACATTCGCAAGGACGAGCCCTACCTGGCCTATCCCGACTTCGATTTTCAGGTCCCCTACACCGAGGAAGGCGATTGCTGGGCCCGGTTCATCGTCCGCATGGAAGAGATGCGGCAGAGCCACCGAATCATTGAACAAGCCCTCCGCAAGCTGCCTTCGGGCCCGGTCAATGTGCCGATTGCCGAGAAGCTTCCCCTTCCCGACAAGCTGACCGCGTACAACAGCATGGAAGGTCTGATTCAGCACTTCGAGCTGATCATGCCCAACCGGGGATTCGAGACCCCACGCGATGAAGTCTACTCCGCGGTCGAGAGCCCCAACGGCGAGCTCGGTTATTACCTTGTGGCCGACGGCGGCGAGTTTGCCTGGCGAGTTCGCACCCGTCCACCGTCATTCATTCACTTTGCCATCTTCCCGCACATCATCAAGAACCACCTGCTCGCCGACGTGGTGGCCGTGCTGGGAAGCTTGAACATTATTGCCGCGGAACTCGACCGCTAGAATTCTAGCCTGCCCACGCCATCAGAGATGAAAACACTACCGAGGATCTTCGTTCGATGCCAGCCGAAGTGACGACAACATCCAGGACGCGCATCCCGATCTTGAGCGAGACGCTCAAGCAGAAGGTCGCCGCGCTATTCCCGAGATATCCCAGCAAGCGCGCCGTGACGCTGCCTGCGCTGCACATCGTTCAAGAGCACCTGCGGTGCGTGCCTTATCAGGCAATGGCCGAGATTGCCGAGTTGCTGGAGATCACGCCGGCCGAAGTGCACGACACGATGAGCTTCTACGGCTTCTTTCCGCAGGCACCAATCGGCGATGTCCGGGTCTGGATCTGCCGCTCGCTCTCGTGCATGCTTCGCGGCGGCGACGAGCTTCTAGAGCACGCCTGCAAGCGGCTGGGCATCGAGCCGGGGGAAACCACCAGCGACGGCAAGCTCACCGTCGAGTACGCCGAATGCCTGGGAATTTGCGATTACGCCCCCGCCGCGCTGGCGGACGACGGCAGGGTGTACGGTCCGCTCGATGAAGGCACAGTAGAGTCCATGCTCGACGAGCTCAAGCTGGGCCCTCGGGACGACCTGTCATGACCACCAAGCAGTTCGGCCCGTCGCCGTATGTTCCGACCACCCGCCCGCCCTCGCGCAGGAGACTTACCGGCCGTGTCCACCTTTGAACCCGTCCTGAGCCGCAACTTCAACATTGCGGACAGCCACACGCTGAAGTTTTATGAATCGCACGGCGGTTACCAGTCCGCGCGGAGGCGCTCTCGACCATGGCGCCGGACGCTGTCGTCACCTTGGTCAAGGATTCCGAGCTTCGGGGCCGTGGCGGAGCGGGGTTCCCTTGCGGTTTGAAGTGGACGTTTCTTCCCAAGGATCGGAAAGAAACACTGATGTGCGTGAACGCCGACGAGAGCGAGCCGGCGACGTTCAACAATCGTTATCTGATGGAGCGCGATCCTCACCAGTTGCTCGAAGGGATACTCATCTCGTGCTTCGCCACCCGGGCCAGCACCGCTTACATTTACCTTCGCTTCGAGTACATCCGGGCCTACCGCATTCTTGAGGCGGCCATCGAGGAGGCCCGCGCCGCGGGGCACCTGGGAAAGAACATCTACGGCTCGGGTTTCGATCTCGATGTCTGGGTTCACCGCGGAGCGGGTGCCTACATCTGTGGTGAGGAGACGGGACTCATCGAAAGCCTGGAAGGCAAGCGCGGCTGGCCTCGCATCAAGCCGCCGTTCCCGGCGATCGAAGGCGCGTTTCGAAAGCCCACGGTCGTCAACAACGTCGAGACCCTCTGCTGCGTTCCGCATATCCTGGAACGCGGAGCGAGCTGGTTCAAATCGATCGGCACGCCCAAGAGCTACGGGCCGAAGCTCTACACCATCTCGGGCCATGTCAATCGCCAGGTCTGCGTGGAGTTGCCCCTGGGCGTCACCTGCCGGGCGCTGATCGAGGAACACGGCGGGGGCGTCTGGAAAGGCCGGAAGGCCAAGGCCGCGGTGCCTGGCGGTATCAGCATGGGACTGCTCTCGGCCAGCGAACTGGACACGCCGCTCGACTTCGAGAGCCTGCGCAAGCCCGGCTGCCTGGGTCTGGGCACAGCCGCGGTCACGGTGCTCGACGATCAGACCCGGATCATCGACTACCTCCACAACACCTGCCGTTTCTTTGCCCACGAAAGCTGCGGTCAGTGCACGCCCTGTCGCGAGGGTACCGGATGGCTCAACAAGATCGTCAAACGCATTCGCTCGGGAGGCGGACGGCTCGAGGATCTCGACCTGATGCTCAACATGGCCAATAACATGGGCATCATGCCGGGCACGACGATCTGCGGTCTGGCCGACGGTGCCGCCTGGCCGATCAAGAACGCGATCGCCAAGTTCCGCGGCGAGCTCGAGGATCACATCCGCACGCACCAGTCGCCGGCTCATGAAGTCAGTCGACTCCAGGAGGAGATCGCCCACGGCAGGCGGGCGGACGGCTACGCCCGACTGCCCGTTCTTAGCGGCCCGCTGCCGGCACCGAACGGGCCGCCGATAGCATCCGGCGCTCGACCGGTCTGAACTATTCGAGGGAACAGGAACTACGATGGCGACGATCATCATCAACGGCAGCGAGTATCCTATCCCCGAGGGGGAGAAGCTCAACGCGATCCAGATGGCACGGCGGGTCGGGATCGATATTCCGTACTACTGCTGGCACCCCGCATTGTCAGTTGTGGCCAATTGCCGGATGTGCGAGATCGAGACCGGCACCAAGGATTCCAAGACGGGCGAGATCAAGATGATGCCCAAGCTCGTGCCGGGCTGCCAGACCCCCGCGAAAGACATGACCGTCCTCATCACCAACAGTCCCAAGGTGAAGGAACACCAGCGGATGATCATGGAGTACTTGCTGCTGAACCACCCGCTCGACTGCCCGGTTTGCGATCAGGCTGGGGAGTGCGGACTGCAAGACTACAGTTATCACTACGGCCAGGCCAATCACCGATTCGTGGAAGAGCGGCTGGTCAACCCGCGCAAGGATGTATCGGATAAGATCCAGCTCAACCAGGACCGCTGCATCATGTGCACGCGGTGCGTGCGGTTCACCCGCGAGATCACCCAGACCGGCGAGCTCGAGGTGACGCGTCGGGGCAACCACGCGGAGATCGCGGTCTTCCCCGGAATTACACTCGACGCCAACCCGCTGGCCGGCAACGTGGCCGATATCTGCCCTGTCGGTGCCCTTCTTGACAAGGACTTTCTGCACAAGCAACGCGTCTGGTTTCTCACCAAGCACGACACGATTTGCACGCGTTGCTCGACCGGCTGCAACATCAGCGCAGAGGAAAACAAGGGGCGGCTCTGGCGGTTCAAGCCGCGGTCCAATCCGCACGTCAACGATTACTGGATGTGCGACGAGGGCCGGTACAGTTACAAGGCCGCCAATGACCCGGACCTCCTGGCCTCCATGTTCCTGCGCAAGGACAACGATCTCCAGACGGTGCCCGTCGATGAGGCGCTGGCGGCTGTGGACCGTGGTCTGCGTCAGGTTCTTGAGCGGGGCGGTCATGTGGCCGCGGTGCTTTCGCCGTTCCTGACGGTCGAGGAAGCCTACTTGATGGCCAGGTATATCAAGGGGCTGAACCCGGCGAACTTGCTGGCGATGGGGCCCGTCCCTTCGAGTGGGTTGGACGTCACATTCAAGCCCGATCAGACGAAGGGCAGAACCGGCGATACCAGCTTCGTGGTCTCGCGACCATTCACCATCCATGCCGAGAAATGCCCCAATCGCAAGGGTGTTGAGGCGGTCCTGAACCAATATCAGGGCGATCTCGTCACCTATGAAGAGCTTTCGCGGAAAGTCAAAGCCGGCGAGATCCAGGGGATGTACGTGGCGTCGGACTCGATCGACGCCTGGATTGATGAGGCCGTCAGTCGCGAGCTCAGGTCAGGGGTCGGATTCCTGGTCGTGCAAGACACCAACGTGACGCCGCTGGCACAGTTGGCCGACGTGGTGCTGGCCGGAGCGACCTTCGCTGAAAAGGCTGGCTGCTACGTCAACGCGGAGGGACGGCTGCAGTACTCCGAAGCGGCTTTGCCCCCACGCGAGGGTGCGCTGCCGGATCTTGATATCTTCGCCATTCTGCTGCATCGTCCGGGCGGCCCGGTCCAATCGGCGGAGATCCTGGCGGAGCTGGCCGAGGCCGTTCCGGCGTTTGCGGTGGCCCGCGGAGGAACTGTCCCCGCGCTGGGAGCCGTACTCGGCGCACCGGCCCCGGCCGACGGAGCAGCCCGGGCCCCGGCCTTTACCGATGCCTGGTATGTTCCCCAGGGAGCGGCCCGCGCTCGCCAGGGCGCTGGAACGAGATAACGGGCCTGATAAGATGGTTTGCCGTCAAGACTTGCTATTTGGTTGAAGGTGTGGGCCGCCGAGCCCATTCGGGGAAGGGTTGAACTCATGCTTTGGGTGGCGATCGGTATCCTGGTGAAGATCTTGGTCGTGGTCAACATCGCCATGGGCACGGTGGCCTACCTGATCTATGTCGAGCGCAAGGTCGCGGCCTACGCCCAGGACCGTGTTGGACCCAACCGGGCGGGCAAGGAACTGGGAATCCCCTTCGGCTTGCTTCAGCCTTTGGCCGACGGTGCCAAGATGTTGCTGAAGGAGGACGTGATCCCGGGGTACGTGTCCCGGCCGATCTACATTCTGGCCCCCGTGATCGCCATCGTCGCCGCCATGATCGGCTTCGCGGTCATTCCTTTCGGACCGGTCGGACCCAACCAGATCATGAATTTCCAGATTGCGCCCAACGTCAATATCGGGATCATTTACGTCTTCGCGATCGGTAGCCTGGCCGTCTATGGGATTATCCTCGCCGGCTGGGCCTCGAACAACAAGTACGCCTTCATCGGTGCTCTACGCTCGAGCGCCCAGTTGATCAGCTATGAGATTCCCCTGGGAATGTCGATCCTGGGGATGGTGCTCATTGTCGGCTCACTCGATCTGAACCAGATCGTCAACTGGCAGGACCGACGGGTCTGGGGCGTCTTCGTGCAACCGATCGGGTTCTTGCTCTTTCTGGTGAGCGCGTTTGCAGAGACCAACCGGCTTCCGTTCGACTTGCCCGAATCGGAACAAGAGCTGGTCGGCGGCTTCCACACCGAATACTCGGCCATGAAGTTCGGCATGTTCTTTCTGGGCGAGTATCTCCATGTCATCACGGTCAGCTACCTGACGGTGATCCTGTTCTTCGGAGGCTGGGACTTGCCCTTTGTGCTCGACCAGAACCAGACCGGGTTCCTCAGCGCGGTATTCAAGGTGCTTGTTCTGCTGTTCAAGGTCGCCGTGATGATCCTGTTCATCATGTGGGTTCGCTGGACCTTGCCACGGTTCCGCTACGACCAGCTCATGGACCTTGCCTGGAAGTCGCTCATCCCTCTGGGCCTCGTGAACCTGGTGGCCACCGCCGCGATCGTTCAGCTTGTCTATTCATCAACATAAAGAATTCTCAGAGAGCGAACCGGGTTCTCCAAGGAGTTCAACAGGTGCGAGCCGACGACCCGAAACTGATGCGAATCGAGCCGCCGAAGCTCACGCTGGCCGAGCGTTTTTTCCTGCCGCAAATTGTCGCGGGACTGGGTGTGACCGGGCGGCACGTGCTGGGCGTGGCCTTTCAGAATAAGGCCATCACCATACAGTATCCCGAGGAACAGCACGTCCCGAGTCCCAACTACCGGGGTGTGCACCGGCTCAACAAGGACGAGCATGGCCGGGTCAAGTGCGTGGCCTGCATGCTCTGCGCCACGGCCTGCCCGGCGCATTGTATTGATATCGTCGGGGCGACGGCTCCGACGGCCTGGCCCGATCGAGAGAAATATCCTGAGAGCTTTGTCATCGACGAGCTTCGCTGCATCTACTGCGGAATGTGCGAGGAGGCTTGCCCGGTGGAGGCTATCGAGCTGACCGGCCTTTATGACTTGACCGGGCTATCCCGCGAGCAGATGATCTTCGACAAGACCAAGTTGCTGTCGGTCTTCGATGCGACCAGAGACGCCGAGCCGATGAAATACGCGGCCTCTCCTGCCAACCCTACCTCGGAAACCAAGATGCTGCCTTCACCGCTGGACTGATCGACTGTGCTCGTGCACGGGCCCTCGCTGGGCGGGCAGTTGTATGCCCACTCATCGACATGGAAACTTGAGCCCGCACCTGGAACCTTCCAACCTGGAATCGTCAAACACCATGTCCACTGGCCAAATTGTCCTTGCCACGCTGGTGATCCTGCTGGGATCGGGTGGCAGCTACCTTCTGCTCCCCCATCGTCATGGCGCAGGGAAGTCGCGGACGGTTCATGCGGCCGGCGCGGTGCTGGCGAGTTTGGGGCTTATTATCTTCCTCACCTTCTTCAGCCCTCCCAGCCCGTTCCTGGCGGGGCTCTTTTTCTACCTGTTCAGCATCGGAGCGATCGTCGGCGGGTTGCTGACGGTGACAAGCCGCAATCCGATCTATAGCGCTCTTTGGTTCGCCTCGGTGGTCCTCTCGACGGCCGGTCTTTTTCTGCTGGCGGGGGCTGCCTTCCTTGCCGCGGGAACGGTGATCGTCTACGCCGGGGCTATCATTGTCACCTTCCTGTTTGTCATCATGCTGGCCCAGATGGAAGGGAAAGCCCTGTATGATCGCGCCTTGCGTGCTCCAGCCAGCGCAACGTTTACCTGTTTTCTGCTATTCTGGTGTCTTCTTTACACACTCGGTCCGCTTCATCCCCAGGAGGGCCCGAGTAACTTCTCGGCCTCGGTAGACAACCAGCGGCACGATGAAAGGATGCTGGTTCGCGGCAAGAACATTGCCGAGTACTACCGGCTGAATCCCTTGAACCCCACGGCAAGAATACTGACGGAGGCCCAGCGCAGGACCTCGGCCATAAACGATGCCAGCGGAGCCGAGAAACCCGGCGTCGCCGGACTTGGCGAGTCGCTCTACTCGGACCACCTGGTGACCGTGGAACTGGCTGGTACACTCCTCTTTGTCGCCCTGATCGCGGCGGTCGCGATCACAGGTCCCAAGCGTCCGGTCCGTGCCGGAGAGACGGTGCTCTCCGCAACCCTGAAAACGTAATGACTCAAGACGCCACGACTGTCCTGATTGAGCGACAACCCGACTCGGTTCTGATTGAGTTTCACCATGACTGACGCGTTCACACTTGATTTGCTGAGGAACTACCTGCTCACGGGCGCGGCCCTGTTCATCCTGGGAATGCTCGGCTTTCTTTCGCGACGGAATCTCATCGTGATGTTCTTGTCGGCCGAGATGATGCTCCAGGGGACGGCATTGAGCCTGGTCGCATTCGGGCGTTATCACGGCAATTTCACCGGCCAGGTCTTCACGATCGTGATTTTGACCGTGGCGGCATGTGAGGCGTCGATTGCCCTGGCGCTGGTGGTGGTTCTTTACAACCGGCGATCGTCGCTTGATGTGACGCTCTGGCAGGACATCAGGGAGGAAGGCGTGGCGGCGAGCCCTCCCTCGCTGGAGGAAGCCGAAGCCGAAGGCATCGAGCCTGCTCCCGGTCCCGAGTCGTATCCCATCCTGACTCCCGCGGGAATCGAACCAGCCCACCCGGTGCAGCCCTGGCTCGAACGACGTAAATAAAGGAGCGGCGACGTGTCCGGATTCTTCGTACAGAATGTCTGGATGATCCCGTGCTTGCCGCTGCTGGGAGCACTGATAGCCGCCATCGGCGGACGCCGTCTGGGATCGAGCTCTCATATTCCCGTCGTCGCGGGGATCGGCCTGGCGTTCTTGTTTTCCTGCGGCGCACTGTTTTCAGCAGGTGCCGAGACGACCACGCTGGTTGGACGATGGCTGTCCATCAGCAACCTCGAGGTCCCCGTCGAGTTCAGGGTCGACGGGCTGACGACGATGATGCTGGCGATGGTCACATTCGTCTCCTCACTCGTGGCGGTCTTCGCCGTGGGCTACATGGCCGGAGATTCAGGATATCCTCGATTCTTCGCCCTGATCGGCCTCTTCGTCTTCTCGATGACCGGTCTTGTCCTGTCGAATAACTATCTGCTCACGTATGCGTTCTGGGAAGGCGTGGGCGTTTGCAGTTATTTGCTGATCGGTTACTGGCACACCCGGCCGGCGGCCGCGACCGCGGCGATGAAGGCGTTCCTGGTGAACCGGATCGGTGATTTCGGTTTCGCGATCGCCATTTTCTGGCTCTGGGCCGTGGTGCCCGGCCACGATCTGAGCTACGGCAACATTTTGAATGAGGCGACCCTGACCGCGCTTCCCGCGGCGGCGAAACTCGGCATCCCGTTGCTCCTGTTCTGGGCCGCCACCGCCAAGAGTGCGCAGATTCCCCTCTATGTCTGGCTGCCCGATGCGATGGAAGGCCCGACGCCGGTTTCGGCCCTGATCCACGCCGCCACGATGGTCACGGCGGGTGTTTATCTGATCGCCCGGTCGATGCCCCTGTTTGCCCTGGCTCCGGGAGTTCAGTTGCTGATCGCAATCACGGGCTGCGCCACGGCGCTGCTGTCGGCTTCGATCGCGCTCACGCAGAATGATCTGAAGCGGGTCATGGCCTACTCCACAGTCAGTCAGCTTGGCTACATGTTCATGGCCCTGGGAGCCGGCGTGGACGACGTGGCACAGCTTGCCCTGACGGCGGCAATGTTTCACCTGTTCACGCACGCGTTCTTCAAGGCTTTGCTCTTCCTGGCTTCGGGCAGCGTGATGCACGCGATGGGCGACGTGATCGACATGCGCCGGTTTGGCGGTCTGCGTCATCGGCTGCCTTACACGCATCTGACGTTTGCCGTTGGCGGGCTGGCGCTTGCCGGGATCTTTCCATTTGCCGGCTTTTTCAGCAAAGACGAGATTCTCCTGGCCCTCAAGTCGGCCGCGCATTCGACGACCGGACACGGCTGGGGATGGGTCTACACGCTGATCTACTGGGTGGCCTCCCTGGTTGTGTTCATGACCGCCTTTTACACGGCGCGGGCGTACTTCATGACCTTCTGGGGCATGGAGAAGCTGCCCAGCCCTGACGATCCCGAGGCCCCGCCGGCAGAGCCGGGTTCCGGACACGGCGATCATGAACCGCACAGAGCCGGCCAGGACGAAGCGCATGGGCATGGACACGATCACGGCCACTCCCACGTGGGAGAGGAATCACCGCCGGTCATGACCTATCCGCTCTTGATCCTGGCCGGATGTGCCGTGATGGCGGGCATCTTCTTCGGACCGACCAAGCTGTTCGAGCATCATCTGGACAAGACGCTGGGCTGGGAATTGCTCGGGCACGGCGAGCACGGTTTTGACCTGGCGACCGCGCTCATCAGCACGGTGGTGGGCCTGCTTGGTATCGGTCTGGCTTATCGGTTCTACGCCGCGGATAGCCCTGTTCCCGGGCGGCTGGCCGATCAGTTCCGGCCGCTCTACGAGGCCTCATTGAACAAATTTTACGTGGATGAGGTGTACGACTGGGTGGTGGTCAAGACCACGAAGGCGCTGGCCGTTGTGTCGGAATTCCTGGATGTTTACCTGGTGGACCAGCTTGTGCTCGGCATCGCGAAGCTGCCCCGCAAGCTCGGCAAGGATCTTCTGGCAGGTTATCAGAACGGCTTGATCCAGTTTTACGCGGCGGTCTCGGCGCTGGGTGTGACCGTGCTGCTGTTCATCTTGCTGCTGTTCTGATCGTTGATCCTGTGGAAACCGCAACGCTGACGAGGAATGATTGATGGCGACACTCCTGGTGATCACGGTCCTGCTTCCCCTGCTCGGTAGCGTCGTCTTGATTCTGTGCCGGGTCTGGACAAGGCAGTCGCACGGAGCATCGCCCTCGGCTGCACGCTGGTCACGATGGCTTTTAGCCTGATCGTGCTGTTTTCCTTTCATACCGGGGTGCTGACTCCGCAATTTGCCTATGGGCTCCCGGAGGGACCATACGGGCTGCAGTGGTTCTCACGGCCCGACATCCGGTTTGCGCTGGGCCTGGATGGTTTGAGCCTCTGGCTGTTCCTGCTCACAGCCCTGCTGATGATCACGGCCGTATTATCGTCCTGGGAAGCCATTGAGAACCGAGCGCCCCTGTACTATGCCTTCTTGCTCGCTCTGGAAACGGGACTACTGGGCCTCTTCGCCAGTCTGGACGTGGTGCTCTTCTACATCTTCTTCGAGTTTACGCTGATTCCGCTCTTCTTTCTGATCGGGCTATGGGGTGGTCCGCAACGGGAGCGGGCGTCGATCACGTTCTTTCTCTACACCCTGGCGGGTAGCCTGCTTACGCTGCTGGGCGTGATCGCGCTCGTGGTCGTTCACTACCAGTACTCACCAGGAAACGTCCTGACCTTCTCGATTCCGGAGCTTACACGAGGGCTGGCCACGCTGCCGTGGCCGAAATGGCACGAGGTCGGTTCCTGGTCGAGCCCGCAAACCTTGATTTTCTTGCTGCTCCTGGCCGGGTTTGCCATCAAGGTTCCGATGTTCCCGTTTCACACCTGGCTGCCGCTGGCGCACGTGGAAGCACCGACGGCCGGGTCAATCATCCTGGCGGGAGTTCTGCTCAAGGTGGGCAGCTACGGACTCTTGCGGTTCAACATGGGAATGACACCGCTGGGTGCTGTGACTCTTTTCCCTCTGCTTGCGACCCTTGCGGTCATCGGCATCATCTATGGCGCCCTGGTCGCGCTGGCTCAGACGGACATGAAACGGTTGGTCGCGTACAGTTCGGTCAGCCACATGGGTTTCATCGTCCTGGGAATGTTTGCTCTGAACAGCACGGGCCTCGACGGTTCGGTGATCCAGATGGTCAATCATGGGCTCACGACCGGGGCGCTCTTTGCCTGTGTTGGCGTGCTTTACGAGCGTTATCATACGCGCGAGATGGGCGACGTCGGCGGCATCTGGAACAGGCTGCCGCTGCTCGCATTTTTCTTCATCTTCTCGGCGCTCGGATCGGCGGCCCTGCCGGGCTTAAATGGGTTTGTTGGCGAGTTCCCGATTCTGGTGGGGATGTTTGCCGAAAGCCGCCGTGCCGCCGTGCTGGGCGCGACGGGGATGATTCTTGGAGCCTGCTACCTGCTCTGGATGCTTCGCAAGGTGGTCTTCGGCCCTCTCCGTGAGCCCGTAGATCATGCCCACGGCAGCGGCAGCGACGGCCATCTGACCATTCGCCCTCTGGGCTGGCATGAGGTCGCCGGGCTGACACCGTTGATGGTCATGATTGTCCTGATCGGACTGGTTCCCGGCCCCTTCCTCGACCGCATCCGACCTGCCGCCGGAGAGATTGACAAGAATCTGCAAAGGCAACGCAAATCGATGTTGCCTGCCGGGACGAGCACGCGCCCGCCACCTAACATCACGTCGGCCTCGCGAAAAGGCGCCCCATCGGCTCGGCGTCCGGTTGTACCTTCCCAGAGTAAAACTCCATGAACCCTCAGATCGCATACGAATCGGTACAGCAGACGCTCCGCATCCTGATCCCGGAGTTCATCCTGCTGGCGGCAGGCGTCGCCATGATGACCGCGGCACCGTTCTTCCGCTGGCCGCGAAGAACGTGGTGCGCGATCGGCGCTGGTGCTCTGGCCTTGGCCTTGCTGGCGCTTCTGGCCGTGGCGCGGTTCCAGACCAACATCTATGCCGCGGTGGCTCTCAACGACGCGCTCGGTTTTTATGGATGTCTCGTCGTTCTGCTGAGCGGATTGGTTCTGATTGCTCTGGCGCATGACGAGCCAGCCGATGACACCGCCGGTGAGTTCTTCGGGGCTCTGCTGCTGATCAACGCCGGCGCGATGCTGGTGACAACCGCGAACGAGTTGATCTTTCTGTTCGTGGGGCTCGAACTGGTGAGTATTCCGACTTACATGCTGCTTTACCTCACGCGCCGGACAACCACGACCCAGGAAAGCGCGACCAAGTACTTTTACCTGAGCATCTTCTCATCGGGTTTGCTGCTCTACGGTCTGGCGTTCCTTTATGGAGTCGCCGGAATCAGCAATCTCAAGGCGCTTGCCACGGTATCCTGGTTCATGCCTTCGATTCCGCACCCGCAACTGGCCTTGATCGCCGTGGTCTTCGTGCTTGCAGGGCTCTGTTTTCGGGTTGCGGCGGTACCATTTCACTTCTATGCCCCCGATGTCTACCAGGGATCTTCCACGGTGCTGGCCGCTCTTCTGTCCTGGGTGCCGAAGGCTGTTGGCTTTGTGGCGATGGTCCGAGCACTGACCGCGGTGATCTCGGTAAAAGGCTCTGAAGACCCGCTGGTGCAGAAGGCCGTCATGATCTCCTGGGTGATCGCGGCGGCGACCATGATCCTGGGCAACACACTGGCGCTTTTGCAGAACAACCTGAAGCGATTGCTGGCGTACTCGTCGATCGCGCACGCCGGCTACCTGATGATCGGCGTCACGGTCGCCTTTGCCAACGGTTCCAACAGCGGCAAGTTTTATTACGGGTGCGAGAGCATTTTCTTCTACCTGGTGGCCTATGCGCTGATGACTCTGGGGGCCTTCGGTGCGATCATCGGCCTGCGGACAGCCGATCGGCCCGTGGAAACCGTTGAGGATCTTGCGGGGTTGGGCTCAACGCAACCGCTGCCTGCTCTGGGGCTGGCCATCTGCCTGCTGAGTCTCAGCGGTATTCCACCCCTGGCCGGCTTCTGGGGCAAGTTTGAAATCTTCGCCGCGGCTTTCTCCGCGAACCCGGAAGAGAACTCCGGGCCCCTGAACTTGCTGGCTGTGATCGGCGTCTTGAACGCCGCCGTAGGCGCGTACTATTATTTGCGAATTGTTGTCACGATGTACCTCCGTCCGGCAAGGCAAACCGTCGTGCCCCGAGGTGGTTGGCCTGTCGCGATCGCCGTGGGTGCCTGTGCCTCGCTTTCCTTGATCTTGGGGCTTTTCCCCGCCCCGATCGCCCAGGCTTCACGAGCGGCCGCCTTGGCCGCTGTGAATCATGCGCCTCCCGCATCGCCTGAGGCGTCGGTCCAATCCGGTACCCCACCCGCGGCCCAGGGCCCATGGGTGCAGAATTGATTGGTGCCAGGTCCCTGGTTATGCTGGCGTTGGCTGTTCGCGTTTGACTCGATTGTTTGGACTCCGGAAAGCCTGACGCCACCTAGATACGCAGGGGCGGAACTCCGTCTCAGGCCGGATCTCTTGCGGTAGCCCCGCGGATCGTCGGGCAACGTAGCATGCTTGCTTCTTGCCGATCGCGGCAACCAGCAACTAGCAACCGGGTAGCTTCGGAGAAGTCAGCCCGACGCCCTTCGACTTGGTCGAGGTCCATGCGACAATGGATAGTAACCAGCCAGTCGAGCACAACGACACACTGGTGGCGGAGTTCAGGGAACTCTGGGAAACAAGTTCTGCGCCTCCCGACATCCTCCAGTTTCTAGAGAACCGGCCTCATACCGCCCCACGTGAGCGGCTTGATCTTCTTTGCATCGATCAGCAATTCCGATGGCAACGAGGTGAGCCCAGACCTCTGCAATCTTACCTCAGAGAGTTTCCCGAGATCGCCGTCCGCCCGGACCTTGTACGGCTGCTTGTCGCGGGTGACCAGGACAGCCGGCGGAATTCCGGAGCTCAACGGCTTCGCCTCACCGATGGGATGCAGGAGGTTGATCCCTCGCACGCGCTGACCCAGGTAATCACCAGTAGGGATCATCGGGCGACGATTGCCCAAGATCTTCCCACCCCAGCTCCGCCAGCCTCGACGGTCTCTTTTCAGGCTCCGACGGCAGCACCGGCTCACTCGCGCGACAACGCTGGTCCGCCCACGCGAGCCAGTGACACTCTCGGCTTTCTGCTGGACAGCTCGCTAGAAATGCTGTCCGAGGCCGAGACACTTCGGCCGATGCTTCAGGATGTCCGCTTCACCTTGCTGCGGCGGCTTGGGGCCGGCGGGATGGGGGTGGTTTTCGAAGCCTACGATGAGGAGCGTGGAGAACTTGTCGCATTGAAGACGATGCGTCGTGTGGATCCCGGCTCGCTGGTCCGCTTCAAGCAGGAGTTCCGGGCACTCTGCGACATCACGCATCCCAATCTTGTGAACCTGTACCAGCTCTTCGCGGTCGAGGACCGTTGGTTCTTCACGATGGAACTGGTGGACGGCTGCGACTTCCTGTCTTACGTGAGTTCCGGGCAGCGATGGCAGAGCGGCGAGCCTCGCCCGGCCGTCACCGCGGCGGGACCGGCGCCTGGCTTCGGCGCGCTGGAAACCCGATTGCAGGATGCGCTGATCCAGCTTGCCGAGGGAGTACATGCTCTGCACTTGGCGGGTAAGTTACACCGTGATATCAAACCAACCAACGTGCTGGTAACCAGGGACGGCCGGGTTGTCCTGCTCGATTTTGGATTGATGGCTGATCTGGAGCCCACGGGACAACATCATCCGGTCGCACGGCAGGTCGTCGGTACGCTGGCTCACATGTCTCCAGAGCAGGCCCTCGGGCTGCCGGTTTCCGCCGCCAGCGACTGGTACAGCATCGGTGTGATCCTCTATCAGGCACTTTCCGGCCGACTCCCCTTCGACGGCGCCTTTGATGAGGTGATGCTGCTCAAGCAGAGCACTGCGCCAGAGTCTCCCAGCGCCTTCGTCTCGGGCCTTCCGGAAGACCTGGTTAAGCTCTGCCAGGAACTTCTTGCTCGCGACCCGGCCGACCGACCACGAGGCCAGGAGATTCTCAATCGGCTGCGAGGGCGTTCCGAGTCAAGGGATGAGCTGTCGCGGCGCAGGCAGACCCATCCGCTCTACGGAAGATCGTGGCATCGCCACGTGCTTGATTCGAGTTATCTCTCGGTCCTGAACCGTCAGACCGCGAGTGTTTTTGTCTTCGGCCGCACTGGCACCGGCAAGACGACACTGATCCGGTCATTCCTGGAAGACCTTGTAACCAGGGAAGACACGCTCGTTCTCTCTGGACGATGCTATGAGCACGAGTGGTTTCCATTCAAGGCTGTGGATAGCCTGATCGATGCTCTGGTTAGACACCTGAAGCAGCTTTCTCCGAGCGAGCTGGCCCGTTTGCTGCCGTTGGACATCGGGTTGCTGGCTCGCGTTTTTCCGGTCATCCGGAGCGTGAATGGCGTGCTCTCGAGACGCGAGCCGGTTGCGGAGTTACCCGATCCGCAAGAATTGCGTTTGCGTATTTTCGCCTGCCTTCGCGAACTTCTCGTGCGGCTGGGCCGGGAAACCAATCTCGTACTGAGCATCGATGATCTTCAATGGGGTGACCTGGATAGCGCGGTCCTCCTGGCCGATCTGATCTACGCGCCTGACCCGCCGATCATGCTGTTCGTGGGTAGTTATCGGCTGGAGGACGCTGACCAGAACCGGTTCTTGCAGATCCTGGGTCAAGCCCGAGACAAGAACCCCGGATTCGTGCAGCATCGCGACCTGGCCGTGGAGGCGCTCACTCAGGCCGAGTCTCGAGAACTCGCACTGGCGTTACTGGACCGCGATGACAGCGTTTCGCGGCGCATGCGCATATCATAGCCCGCGAGTCGATGGGCAATCCGCTTTTCATCGACGAACTGGTGAAGCACGTCCAGGTGGTGGCGCCCTCGGCTGATTGGGATGGCGCCGCGAGCATCGAGCTTGATACCGTGCTCTGGAACCGGATCCAGGCTCTGCCCGAGGACGCCCAGCGGCTACTCGAGGTGGTCGCGGTCGCCGGACGTCCGATTCACGAATCACTCGCCTTCCGGACTGCCGAACTGGGCGCGGGCGGTCGGGTTGCGCTGGTCACGCTTCGCTCCGCGCGGCTGATCCGGGGTGTCGGACCGGCGCGGCTCGATCAGATCGAGATCTATCACGACCGGGTACGCAAGAGCGTACTGGCACATCTCTCGCAGGCAGAGCGCCGAGGCTGTCACGAGCGGCTCGCCCACAGCATGGAAGTCTCCGAACAGGCCGAGCCCGAAGTCCTGGCGGATCATTTCCTGGGATCCGGACATCGCCTGCGCGCCTGCGAATTCTATGAGCAGGCCGCTGACAAAGCTGCCGGCATTCTGGCGTTCGATCACGCTGCCCGGCTTTACCGCGTGGCTCTCGAACTCGATTGTCATCCACCTGCCGGCCAGCGTCGACTTGGCAAGAAACTGGGCGATGCGCTGTCCAACGGCGGACGAGGGGCCGAGGCCGCGCAGGTCTGCCTGCAAGCCGCCGCAGGCGCGCCCGCGGCGGAAGCCTTGGAGTTGAAGCGACAGGCCTCGACGCAACTCCTCATCAGCGGCCACGTGGATGAGGGACTGGCGCTGCTGCGAACCATCCTTGGCCCACTCGGGTTGAGCATGCCCTCGACTCCCCGGGCGGCATTCTTGTCGTTGATCCGCCATCGCGCCATGCTCCGGTTCCGTGGTCTCCGGTTTCGGCCTCGCGACGAAACCCAGGTTTCGGCCGAGGATCTCACCCGCATCGATCTCTGCTGGTCGGCTGTTGCGGGGTTGAGCGTGATCGACCCGATTCTGGGAGCCGACTTCCAGACCCGCGGACTGCTCCTTGCTCTTCGCGCAGGCGAGCCAGTTCGGGTCTCCCGCGCTCTTGCCATGGAAGCCGCCCATCGATCCACGGCAGGCAATCGGTCGGTTCGACGCGTCGCAGCGTTGATTCGGAGGGCCGAAAACCTGGCGCTTCAGTTGGATTCCCCTCACGCCCGGGGCATGGTCGATATGGTGCGGGGCGTCAGTGGATTGATGATTGGTCAGTGGAAGCAAGCCCAGTTGTCGTTTGACAGTGCCGAGACACTGTTCCGCAACCATTGCACCGGCGTGACCTGGGAACGCGACACCGTCCATAGCCTCGCTCTCTGGGCACTCATGCACATGGGCCAGATCGCCGAGCTCAAGCGGCGGTGGTCCGGTTTGATCAGGGAGGCCCAGGAGTGTGGAGACCTCTATGCGGCAACCACACTGACCACCTTTTACATGGCCATGATCCGGCTCGCGGACGACGATTCGATCGGCATCGAGGAAGAGCTCGAAGAGGTGATGAACCAGTGGCCCCGCCGGGGTTTCTACATCCAGCATTCCACGGCATTTCGGTCGCTCATGCACCTGGACCTTTATCGCGGTCGGGTGGATGCGGCCAGGGACCGCCTCAACGCCATCTGGCCTGAGTATTCTCGTTCCATGCTGCTGCGAATCCAGATGGTTCGGATCCAGATGCTCGAACTTTGCGCTCGCTCCGCCCTGGCCCTTGCAGAGCAAGGCAAGAACACCGATTCCATGCTCAGATCGGCCGAGCAGGTTGCGCAAGCTGAAGCGCGAAGGCCAGTCCTGGGCGATTGCCTTGTCGCATTACAGTGCGGCGGCGATTGCTGCTTGCCGCGAGGATTCCGCGACCGCATTACACCACCTGAGTCTTGCCGCCGACCTGTTCGAGTCTGCCGATATGCCGCTCTCCGGTTGGGTCATGAGGTACCGGATCGGCCAGATCCAAGGCGGCGACGAAGGCCGAGCCCTGATCGCCAGGGCCGAGGAATGGATGGGCTCTCAATCAATCAAATCACCGGCGCGGTGGTGCCGGATGGTCGCGCCCGGGTTCGTCAAAATCACGACCTGCCAGATCGATACGAGTTACTGAGTCAAACCGCCGATACGGTGAACGTCGCGAACAGGCCCGATCGGGATCGGCTCAGTTCTTGTGAAATTTCTCTCTTGCTGTGCGAACACTCTGGATGTAGACCTCCGGGAGGTCCACGGCTTTCCCATCTCTCGACCACCAGCGCGGTTTCTCGGTGTAGATCCAGACATACTCGTCCGACCACTCCAGGGCCGAGCTCAAGGCGTCATGGAACCGGCCGGGGGAGAAGTAATTGGATTCGGGAAAGTCGGGCTTCCAGCCTCGCTTGCGCCAGTCGTAGTCGAGCCAGAGTCCAAAGCCTGCCGAGATTACGCGCCGATAGGCCGCGGGGTCGGCCATCAGTCCAGCCGCCTGTACGATCATGAGATCGTGAGCCTTCTCGAAATCGGCTGCCTCGCGATATCCGTATGATTGCTCGAAGCCATCAACGATTCTGGTTTTCCCTTTCGCCGCTTCGATCAAACCGTTCACGAAGGGAACCAGCAGACCATAATGGCATTTCTCGAGCGGCATTTTTCCGCCCTGGGTCTGACGCCATGAGAGGCTGGGCCCGAAGGTGAGCATGAGTGTCAGGTCGGGATGACTTTCCTGGAAGGCTGACATGATTTCTCGGCCTCGTTGACGAGCTTGGGCCGCATATTCGGGCCATCCCCGGAGGGCCGCATCGCGTTGCTTGGAGAAATCGAAAAGCTGGCCTTCATACTGTTCAGTATCCAGAAGAATTCCGTCACATTCACTCTGCTTTGAGATCAAACCCGCCAGCCGGGCGTTTGCCACCACGGCTCGATGATCTTCAAACCAGTCGAGATCGCCGGGCGTCACGTTGAACCGCAGGAAGTTGTGAGTGAATACCTCGCGCGAGGGGTCCGAGGATCCGCGCAACTTCGGCGGAAACAGGAGGCGTGCGAACTCTTCGGTCCGGAATTCTCTTCGGCCCCAGCCGAGCCAGGTGAGACTTTCCGGGCTCTTTCCCGGGACCGAAGTATTGACGTGAAAAACGCAGCCGTCGAACGGTGAACGCTTCATCACCGCTCGGTTTTCCAGGAGGAATTCCAGATCGGGCTCGTCCCACCCGAACTCGATCAGCTTGCGGGCGTGAGCACCGTTCTGAGCCGAACCGACACGCTGGAAGTGTTCCGGAAAATCTGCCTGGTATCGAGCTAGCAGGCCGTTCACGTCGGCTGGTAACACATAGAGTTTGCCCCGGATGGACTTGACCTGGCCCGGTTTCAGCCCACCGATCCGGAAATCGGAGTGCAGGCAAACAAGAACTCCCTGAAAGAGTTCCTGAAAGGGCTCCCAGGCTGTGGCCATGAGCTGTTTTCCATCGCCGGAGAAACAGCCGATCAGTCCATTCGAAGGAACGAGCGAGCTGAGCGGCCTGGGGTTGACGTCGCTCCGGCTCACATGCCGCGGACACCAGACTTGCCCGGGAGTGTAGTGCGCGTCGCGAGCCCAAGGCTCGGTCGGCATTCTCGTCAGTTTGCCGTTCACAAAGATGAAGGATTGGGCCAGATACTTCTCGGAGTTGGGTTCCGCTTTCACACCAACGAAGCGATCTACCCGGATGCACGGCTGCGCCCAGTGGGCCTGAGACTCGGTCGGTCCCTGATTCCTGGCAACCACGCGAAAATCCACCGAGTCGCCCCCCGCGCGGATTTCGTGATCGACGACCACGCCGTCATCGAGCTCGGAACGAAGCTTCAGCGCGGTGCCATCGGCGCTCGCCTCGACCAGATGGGTCCGGTGTGGAATCACAGTCTCGTTCCAGTCGCGCCGGGTCGAGCCAGGACGGCAGAACGCTTCCAGGTAGTGAATCGAGATCTCGGCCCCGCGAAGCTGCGCACCGCGTATGAGGAGCATCTCCTCGGACCACGACAATGAGAGCGGACGATCCTCGGCACTTCGCGTCGGCTGGCTTGCCAGGATCGCGATGGTCGACAGCAGGCAGCACAATCTCCATTGCGCGGTGTGTCTCATCGTGCTGCTGTCCTTTTCATGAAATCGGGCCGATCGGGGGCTCCTGGGGAGCGGGCGGTTCGTCCTCTTTCGCCATCCTCCGATCCTTCAGCATCCGTTCAACCCAGGGGTAGAGGGGAAAACCAAGAAGCAGGCCTGCGAAATCCGCCAGGAAGTCCTCAAACTCGCCTTCGCGATTGATGATCGGCAGGTTTTGTACGATCTCGGTGATGGCGGCAAGCGCGGTTCCCGCCAGCAGCACCCAAAAGTATAGAGGCTTGCCGGAATACCGTGTCCTCAACCAAAGTATTGCAAACAGGCTGAATATTCCCGCGTGTACAAACTTGTCGAGATGAAGCTGGTGAGTCAGCGAACCTTCACCCTCGCTCACGGGAAGGTAAACCTGAGGGGTCCAGCAGAGCACCAGAATGATGAGCGTCCAGAGGACGGCCGCAACGACGCGAAGTCGCATGATGAGTTCCCGAATGCCCTCATAACCAGTTTGTTGACACTCTCATCTTAGCACGGGATCGCCCGAATTCTCAGTCCGACTGCTCCCGTAGGGCACTTCTGGGCGTGACGATTGGCGAAACGTCGAACGTCTCGCTCTCGAGCGTCTCTGTCTGTTATTCTTGGTTTTCTTCCACCAGAGTCCCCCGAGCCGCAAGTTGCGTGCGTTTCGGGTTGCCTGGAGTTGACGGGGCCGTTCCTGGAAGGCCTTGACTCGCCCGAAGATCTTCATAGACTTTCTTTTACGCAAATAATTCGGCTCTCCTTCGGGCCTGCGAACCAGCGCAATTGTCGGATCCTGGCCACGAGTTGAACTTTCAGCGTCGGCGGTACGTAACATGGTCAAGGCCATCGGGTCCGATTCGACACACGATCTCGCCCAATTGACGGACGAGCAACTCATGGGTCGGTATCGGGACCATGGGCCTGAAGATGTATTCACTGAGCTGGTTCACCGCTACGAACGCGAGCTTTACCGCTATCTCGCCCGCTACCTTGGCGATCCAACCTTGGCGGATGACGTGTTTCAAAACACGTTTCTTCAAATCCACCTGAAGCGCGGATTGTACGAGGACGGCCGCCCGTTCCGGCCCTGGCTTTATGCCATTGCCACCCACCAGGCGGTCGATGCGTTGCGAAAGGCAGGAAGGCACCCGACCGTGAGCCTGGATCAGCGGGTTACCGCCAGCCAGCGCGAGTCCGAGGCGGGATCTCTGCTCGATCTCCTTGTCAACGACGGCAATGGGCCGCTCGCGGAATTGCAGGAGCAAGAGCGGCAGCAATGGGTTCGTGACAGCATCGAGCGCCTTCCCGACTCCCTCCGCCAGACATTGATCCTTGCGTATCACCAAGACCTGAAGTATCGCGAGATCGCAGAAATCCTTAAGATTCCTGTCGGTACCGTCAAGTCGAGATTGCATGCTGCGCTTTCCAAACTCCAGGAAATGGCGCGGACTGCAAATCGCGATGGGAAAGAGTGACGCCATGAACGCCGACCAATTGATCGATTTTGTGCTGGGCCAACTGGACGGCACGGATCGCAAGCAGATCGAACAGGCCGTCGAAACCGATCCCGATGTGGCTCGGAAAGTGGACCGGCTGGGTCGGGCGATTCACATGCTGCTCGATGACGGCGAGACAATCGAACCTCCCGCGGCTCTGGCGCGCCACACCCTGGCACTGGTTGCTCAATCGCGACTCAAGCCGCGGTCCATTTTCGACTATGTGCCGGTACGAGTCCCTTTTCAGTGGGCTGACTTTGCCGTGGCCGCCAGTATTTTTATTGCCGGTGTGCTGACGTTACTGCCGGCTATTCAGGGCTCCAGATTGCGGATGCGACAGGCAGGTTGTGTTTACAACCTTCAGCAACTGGGCCACAGCCTTGCTCAGTACGCGTCTTTGAATCCGTTCTATCCCTACCCGCCGAGTCATCAGGCCGATGCACACGCGGGCACCTTTGCTGCCGTCCTTCACGATGCCGGCGTCCTTGACGACATGTCGATCCTGGATTGTCCCTGCAACGGTCCCTGCCCTTATCGGCACAAGGACCTTCCCAGCTTCGACCAGCTCAAGCAGATCCGCCGCTCCGATCCAGAGCGATATCGCCACATGATGTGCTGGGACTACGCTTACAATGCCGGACATTACCAAGCCTCGGGCGTACCCGGGCCGCTGGAGTCGAGGCTGCCGGTGGCCATTCCCGTGGTAGCCGACCAACCCGCTCACGAGAATTACGTTCGGATCCTCGAGGGCAACAGCCCGAATCATGCGCGACGTGGCCAGAATGTACTGTATAGCGACGGAAGCGTGCGCTGGCATGGCAGCCGGCGGATCGGTCCCAATGATCCGGATCTTTACCTGAACAACCAGCAACAACTGCAACCCGGCGTTGACGAGCAAGACTCCGTGCTACTTCCCAGTTACAGCGAGTTCGTCCACCCCGACGCTGCTCGCTGAGATCAGTTTCGCCCCCTGGTCGCGTGTTCGGATTGACCAAGTTTCTCCAGACCCGGACTGTGGACATCCGATGGATTCGCGGCACCCCAGGGAAGCATCCGTGCCGGACTCTTCAAGACTTCGGCAAGTTCCATCAGCGTGGCGGGATCGTCAATTGTTGGTGGCAATTTGTAGTCCTGGTGATCGGCAATTCTTTGCATGGTGCTCCGCAACACTTTGCCGGAGCGTGTTTTGGGCAAGCGGTCGACCACGACTGCGCGCTTGAAGTCAGCAACCGGGCCAATCTGTTCGCGCACCATCTGTACGACCTCGCGCACGATCGTCTCGGCACTACGGTTCACTCCCGACTTGAGCACGAGGAACCCCAGCGGCACCTGCCCCTTGATCGGATCAGATGCACCGATCACGGCACACTCGGCCACGTCGGGATGCGCCGCGAGAATCCCTTCCATTTCTCCCGTAGAGAGCCGATGGCCTGCGACGTTGATGATGTCGTCGGTCCTGGCCATGACGAACACGTAGCCGTCCTCGTCGATGAAACCGGCATCGCCAGTTTGATAATGCCCGGCGCACGTGCTGAAGTACGATTTCCGGCAATTGTCCTCCGCATTCCAGAGCGTGGTCAACGTGCCGGGTGGCAATGGCAGCCGGGCATAGATCGCGCCGGTCTCTCCTCGCGGCAATTCTTTCAGACCGGCGCCGAGCACACGCAGGTCATAACCGGGCATTGCTCGTGTGGCTGAGCCATGTTTGACCGGGAAGAGATGCGTGCCCAGAGGATTCCCGGCGATCGCCCATCCGGTCTCCGTTTGCCACCAGTGGTCGATCACCGGAACACCCAGATGGTCTTCGGCCCAGTGCACCGTGTCGGGATCGGCACGCTCACCGGCCAGGAAGAGCGCACGGAAATGGCCCAGATCGTAGTTCTTGAGCAACTCGGCACGAGGATCTTCGCGCTTGATCGCCCGCAGGGCGGTCGGTGCGGTGAATAGCGTCGGGACCTGGTGCTGCTCGATGACTCGCCAGAAGGTTCCGGCATCCGGTGTGCCCACGGGCTTGCCTTCGAAGACAAGCGTTGTGCAGCCGTGCAAGAGCGGGGCATAGACGATGTAGGAATGACCGACGACCCAGCCCACGTCCGACGCCGACCAGAACACTTCCCCCGGTTTCACGTTGTAAAGGTACTTCATTGTCCAAGCGAGCGCAACGGCGTGTCCCCCGTTGTCGCGAACCACACCTTTTGGCTTACCCGTCGTTCCCGAGGTGTAGAGGATGTACAAGGGGTCGGTGGCTGCAACAAAGACCGGGTCCGCGGGGCTGGTGTTGGCAATGGCGTCGTTCCAGTCGATGTCTCGGCCAGCCAGCAGCGGTGCAGGCTCCATGGGACGCTGCAAGAGAATGCAATGCTCGGGCTTGTGCGGCGACAGGTCGATTGCGGCATCGAGCATGGGCTTGTATTTGACCACCCGATTCGGTTCCAGCCCGCAGGATGCTGAGATGATCACTCTCGGCTTCGCATCGCCAATGCGGGTCGCCAGCTCATGGGGTGCGAACCCGCCAAAAACCACGGAGTGCACGGCGCCGAGTCGGGCGCAGGCAAGCATGGCCATCAGCGTTTGTGGAATCATCGGCATGTAAATCACGACCCGGTCACCCTTCTCCACGCCGAGCCCTCGCAGTGCACCGGCCAGAAGGGCCACCTGACCGTGGAGGGATCGATAGCTGATCGTTTGCACGCTGCCTGTCATCGGGCTGTCATGAATAATCGCCGCCTGCTCGCCGCGTCCGGCCTCGACATGGCGATCAACCGCGTTGTAGCAAGTATTGATCTGCGCTCCCGGGAACCAGCGATAGAACGGAGCACGGGATCCGTCGAGCACGCGATCCCAGCGCCGGTGCCAGCAGATCGTTTCAGCAGCTTCGCCCCAGAAACCCTCCGGATCAATCATAGACCGGGCGTGCTGCGAGTCATACAGCTCCCTGGTGTCTTGATTCATGGACTTGTCCCCGAAATGAATCGAAGAACTGCTTACGATTTGTGCCGGCCACGCCACCGGTTGCGACAATGCCTCGCCATTTGCACCCGAGGAGGGTTCACTCCATTCAACGCAAAACCGCCCGGCATGGCGGAGACATCGGGCAGCGTCATTCAGCCTGCGGAAGCTTTCTGAGCCAGCGACTTTGCCATACAGAAGGCCGTCTACTTGAACGTCAGACGATCGCCGTCTATCCATGAGCCCGATAGATGAAAAGGTCTTGAACGCCCCCAGTATCGCACGAGAAATGGGAGATGCAACTGATTTTTCCAGATCGACGCGGCCCATTGACGCTGCTTGTGAGCATACTCGCAAGGGATGGTGACGGGACAGCTTCCCTCGTTGCTGACTAGCAGAAATTCGAATGCACCGCGCCGGCTACGCGAGCCGTGCCAGGAGCCGGCTTGGCCTCGTGGCACAACTCTACGCGTGATCGCACCTGCCGGATTCTCAGGTCGCGAAACCGTGCTGCCTGCGGTGCGCGACGCCGTCAAAATTCTGGGCCGTCTTGAACAGTTCATACCGGCCATCGCCGGCTATGGTCTTATGCCGGGCTTCGACGGCCGCCATCTCGTCCTTCGTCATCGGCTGGAATTCGCGCGCGATCTTCAGGTTCTGGTCGAGGATCTTCTCCGAGTCAATTCCGCACACGAGTGTGCTGATCGGCAGCGACAGAACATAACGCAGCGCGTCCTCGACCGGGATGCCGGCCGCGGTGACGAACCCGCCGCGTCCACCCAGGCTCTTCATTCCGATGGGAGCAATGCCCCGCTTGTTGAGCTCGGGCAGAACGTGATGCTGAAAGCTTCTGAACTGGCTGTCCAGCACATTCAGAGGCATCTGGACGCTGACCCATTCGTAGGGTTTTGCCAGCATCTTGAGGTGGATCTCCGGGTGCTTGTGGCCGGTGAACCCGATGTGGCGCACCTTGCCTTGCTCCTTGGCCTTGAGAGCAAACTCGAGGGCACCGCCGGATTCAAAGATCCACTCGGGGTCGTTGTCGTAATTGATCTCATGGAACTGCCAAAGATCGAGATGATCCGTGCGCAGCCTGCGCAGGCTGTCTTCCAGGTTCGATTGGGCATCCTTGGCGGTCCGGCCGCAGCATTTTGTCATCAAGAAAACCTTGTCGCGTCTGCCTCCCTGCGAGATCGCCTTACCCATGCGATCCTCGGCCTTGCCGTCCATATAGTCCCAGGCGTTGTCCAGGAAGGTGATTCCCTCGTCGACGGCACGCTGGATCAGGCGCAGGCTCTCGGATTCGGGCTCGGGAACCGCGGCGTGAAAGCCACCCAGCCCGATCATGGTCACTTTCTCGGCAGTGCGTCCCAGCGGGCGCAAAGGAATTCCGCCGGGACTCTTGTCTTGCGCCGCATGAGCTGATGTGACCAGTGAGGCAGCGGCCAGGCCAGCCGTTCCTGCTTGAAGAAACGTCCGTCGATTCAGGTTCGGAGCAGGTAATGTCATCGGGGTTCCTCCAAAAGTTCAAGAACCGTCGCAACGTCGAATGACCTCGCATCGATGGTACGCTGGAGTCGGCCCGAAAGCACCCCGATCCCGGCGGCTCGGCAGAAATGATACCCGCAAGCCGGTTCGACCGCGGAAGCTCAAACGGCCTTCGTGTCGGTGTCGAAGCCATGCTGCTTACGATGAACCGGACCGTCGTAGAACTTCGAGCTCTTGAACAGCTCATATCGGCCATCACCGGCGAGACTGAGTGAAAGGGATTCGATCCTCACCTTCTCTTCTTCCGTGAGGGGCTGAAACCCTCGAACGATCTTGAGGTTCTGCTCGAGCACCTGTTCCGAGTCGATGCCCGAGACCAGCGTCGCGATCGGCAGCGAGAGAACGTAGCGCAGAGCATCTTGAACAGGGATGTTGGCCTCGCTGACAATCTTCCCCGCGCCACCCAGGCTCTTCATGCCGATCGGCGCGATTCCACGCTTGACCAGCTCTGGCAGAACCCGGTGCTGGAAGCTGCGAAAATGCGCGTCCATGACGTTCAGGGGCATCTGCACACTGGCCCATTCATACGGTTTACTCAGCATCTTCAAGTGGATCGACGGATCCTTGTGGCCCGTGAACCCGAGATAGCGGACCTTGCCCTCCTTGACTGCTTTGAGCCCGGGATGAATTGCTCCGTCGTCGGCGAAGATCCAGTCGGGATCGTTGTCATAGACGATCTCGTGAAACTGCCAAAGGTCGATATGATCGGTCTTCAGCCGGCGCAGACTATCCTCCAGGTTCGACTGGGCCTCCTTGGCGCTTCGCCCGCAGACCTTGGTCATCAGAAAGACCTTGTCGCGACGGCCGCCCTCGGCGAGAGCTTTGCCCATCCGTTCCTCGGCGATCCCGTCGTGGTAATCCCAGCAGTTATCCATGAAGTGGATGCCCTCATCGACAGCCCGCTGAATCAGTCGAATGCTTTCCTTCTCCTGTTCGTGGCGGGTACTGTGATGGCCTCCCAGGGCGATCATCGTGACCATCTGGCCGAAGCGGCCCAGCGGACGGAGCGGAATGCCACCCTCGTTCTTCTCGTCGCCCCGCGCCGTACCGAGCAGTGATGCAGCCGTCACGGCCGCAGCGCTCGTTTGCAGGAAGTCTCTGCGGCTGGGATTCTGGTTCGGGTCGCTCATCGCGTCGGACTCCACTTCTGAAGGATCAGTACCGTCGGGACAACGAATCCATCGGCTGGTATGCTCGGTAGAGGGGTACAGAATTCGTCACCCCCGACTTGTTTCCTCAGTTCCCGAAGGAATTCCCCATGGGATACGGCTCCAGGAACATCCACGGCTTACTGCTCGGTTTGCTCATGGCGCTTGCCGGCACGGTGGTCGCCCTGGCTGCCCCTCCTCAGCCACAGAGTCAGCCATTTGCCAGCAAAGACGGCTGGAAGCCGCTCTTCGACGGACACTCGCTCGCAGGCTGGAAATTCCGCAATCCCGATGCCAAGAAGGTGTGGGTCGTCTGCGACGAGGTTCAATTGGACCCAGCTAATCCCGCTCGGCTTGTCCCCGTTGGTTCGGGCGGCTCCGCTTCCGCTGTCCTTCTCTGTGGCGATGACGGCCGGGGCTCGGACATCATGACCGAAGAGTCATTCGCGGATTACCAGCTCCATCTCGAATTCACAGTGCCCAAGGGGAGCAATTCGGGCGTCTACAACAGGGGCCTGTTCGAAGTGCAGATCTTCGATAGCTTTGGTGCTCCCAAGCTCGCGTTTCATGATTGCGGCGCACTTTACGAACGAGCAATTCCGGACGAAAACCATGCCCGGCCGCCAGGCCACTGGCAGTCGTATGACATCACGATGAGCGGCAAGAAGCTCTCATTGATCTGGAACGGCAAGCCTGTCTACAAGGATATGGACGTTCGCTATGGCGAGACCGACCGCGAAGCCTTTGAGCGGTTGAACCAGGAAAACCGCGGTAAGCCGGAGACTTTGCGAGTCAAGCTCCGCCACGAGAACGGCAAGTATCTCGGATATTTCGGCGAGGGAGGAACGCGATCGAGCCTCGACGGACCCGACCGGCCGGGCCCGATCCTCCTCCAGGGCGATCACGGACCGGTGGCTTTTCGGAACCTTTACATCCGGCGGATCAGCCAGTAGCTGTTGGGACGACAACCAACCCATCGGATCGACAATCGTCTTTCAACGAATAGCCTGGTTCAAGGGTATCAAGCTTGCCATGAGCGACCTTGCGGATGCCACCGAGCCAATCATTCCACCCGCGCCCGGAGCACCGGCCAAGGCATCGCGACTCCCTCGCACATCGGTTTTCCGCGAAGTTCAGTGGCCATTGAGGGCTGTGCTCATCGGTCTCTGCCCGCTGGTACTGATCCGCTCGTCCATAGCCTTGTTCGGTCCGGCATTGCTCGTCATCGCCCCGCGCATCCTCTGGATTCCGGACCTCCTGCTCGCCGAGGCCTGGATGTTTGCTGTCCCGACAGTCATCATCAGCCGCCAGGCCAGGCTGCCGCGCCTGCCGCGTCCGCGCTCGGTTTTCATCGAGGGTCTCTGCGCCCTTTTCGCATTGGTGGGGCTTCTCGTGACAGTCAACCTGATCTTCCTGTTGCTGGCCCAGCTATTCGGTCCGAGAATCGTGGAGAGGTCGCCCCTGACCCCAAGTGTCCAGCTGTTCAACCGGGTTGAATACACGGCCTTTGTAGTGGCGGCCGTGTTTGTTGCACCGGTCGCCGAGGAGTTGTTCTTCCGCGGAATGCTCTACAATGCGCTCAGGCAGAGACTTCATGCGGCCGTGGCCGCCCCTCTGCAGGCCATCGTCTTCGGCCTGCTCCATCCCTTTGCCCTTGTTGACTCGGCATTAGTCGCGCTGGTAGGCCTCGCATGCGCCTTGCTCTACGAGTGGCGGAAAACGCTTCTGGCTCCCATGCTCCTGCATTCCATGGTCAACGTTCTGTGGATAGTGATGATGTTCTGGGCCGTCGCGGCAGCCCCGAGGCTCGGCGTTGTCGGTGAGACGGATGAGCGTGGCTGCAAGGTGACAGTGGTGGCACCCGCAAGCGCTGCCGAGACGGCAGGGTTGCGGGTCGGAGATGTGATCACCGCGGTCGACGGGGAACCCGTCCGGGATCTGCAAAATCTTGCTCAGATCATTCGAAGCAAAGTGGTGGGGGATCAGGTCGTTGTCGAATTGATCCGGGACGGAGCCGCCCAGCGGGTGGACGTGGTTTTGAAGAAACAGCAAGAGTAAGGATTATCATGAAAACACTCAAAGTCACTCTCGACTACGGCCGGACCGGACTGCCGGTGGAATTGCCCGCGGACCGTGTCGTCGGACCCTTGACCATCCGCGCTGTCTCCCCACTGAATGAGCCAGAGAAGGCGATTGCCGCGGCGATCGAGAGTCCGATCGGCACGCAGCCGCTGCGCGAGCTGGCCCGGGGCCGTAAGAGCGCGTGTATTCTCGTCTGCGACATCACGCGTCCGGTACCCAATCGCACCATCCTGAGGCCGATGCTCAAGGTCTTGCATGAGGCGGGAATCTCTCGGCAACAGATCTTGATCCTGATTGCGACCGGGTTGCACAGGCCCAGCACGCAGGCCGAGAAGGTCGAGATGCTGGGCGCTGAGATCGCCGCGTCGTATCGCGTCGAGGACCACTACGGGACAAGGCTGGAGGAACACACGCTGATCGGCACGACTCCCCGGGGGATTCCGGCGTGGATCGACTCGCGCTATCTGGCCGCCGATCTGAAAATCACCACGGGGCTGGTCGAGCCTCACCTCATGGCCGGCTACTCCGGCGGCCGCAAGCTGATTTGCCCTGGCATCGCGTCGATCGAGACGGTCAAGCGGTGGCACAGTCCCGAGCTCCTGGAGCATCCCAATGCGGATTGCGGCATTCTTGACGGCAATCCGGTGCACGAGGAAAACACGCGTATCGCCCGCATGGCCGGCTGCGACTTCATCGTCAACGTCACCATCGACAGCCACCGCAATGTGACCTCGGTGGCGGCCGGCGACATGGAGCAGGCGTTTTTGGCAGCCGTCCGGTTCATCGAGAACATCGTTCGCGCGCCGGTGACCAGTCCGGTCGACATCGTGGTCACGAGCTCCGCCGGATATCCCCTCGACACGACTTTTTACCAGTCCGTGAAGGGCCTCAGCGGCTGCTTGCCGATCGTCAAGCAGGGGGGAACCATCATCATGGCGGCCAGCCTCTCCGAAGGCATCGGCAGCCCCGAGCTGCAATCCATCTTTCGCGAAATCCCATCGCTCGAATTCTTCATGGAACGGATCCTCGGCAAGGACTACTTCGTGATGGATCAGTGGCAAGTCGAGGAACTGGCCAAGGTGCGGAGGAAGGCGCGCGTTAAGGTTGTCAGCGACGGTCTTTCCCCCGAGATTCTCGCCCGCTGCTTCGTCGAGCACGCACCGAGCGTGGAGCAAGCGGTCGCCAGCTCGCTGGCCGAGTACGGCCCCGAAGCCACCATCGCCGTCATTCCCAAGGGGCCTTATGTACTGCCGACGCTGACGCGTTGAGGACCTCAGTCACCTCGGCGCCTTTTCCTCGCGATGTTTGAGCAAATAGCTCATCAGGTCATTGAAGTCGGGAAGGGCAATCTGATCGGCCATGTTGGCGGGCATGGGAGAGAGCTGGGCCGTCGAGCGTTCCTCGACGCTCGACTTCGGCACCCGGATTTCCTTGCCTTGTGAATCCGCGACGATCAACACCTCTCCTTCTTCGCGAAGTAGCAGGCCGGAGACCACCTGGCCGCTCTGAAGGGCGAGATTGGTGACGCGAAAGCTCTGGTCCACGTTGCGATTGGGGTCCAGGACGTCCTCCAGCAGCCGCTCGAGTCCGCGGCTGCCGATGCCGTCAAGCTGGGGACCAACCTTGCCGCCCTTGCCCTCGAGTTGATGACAGTTCGCACAATTCTTCTCGAACACTCGGGCACCGCGGGACGCATCGCCGGCAGTGTGATGAAACTCCGCCTGGCGCTTCGTCATCAGCTCCTTGAGCTTCTGATCGGCGGGCGGCAGGCCTTTCAGAAGAGCGGCGATTCGTTTGCCGAGGCGGGGGATCTCCGCGTTCTCGAGGCCGATCACCACGCGCCGTTCCTGGAGCAGACGGGCCGAAGCTTTGCCAGACTCGATCGCTCTCAGCAACGCCTGAGCCCCTTCGCGGCGGCGGACCACGGCCGCGGCGATCGTTGACTGAAGCTTCTCGGGCGCAGTGGGCAAGGTGTCCAGCACCGCGGCTTGCGCCTCGGGCCGTTCGAGGTTCGACAGGGTGATCGCGGCAGTTTCTCGAAGGGCAAGAGCCGCCTGGCTGCTCGCCAGAAGATCGCGTAGCAAAATCAAGGCCCTGGACGGATCGACCACCGCAATCGCTTGAAGAGCCTCGCCCCGCCGGGTCTCGGTCAGATCATCGCGACCGGCAGCCTCCCTGAGGGCGGGGAGCAACTCGGCGAATGCAAAATCCCGGGTGGCATCGATTCCCAGGCCAACTTCATCAGGACTGCGCGATGCCAGCAACTGCCGGCACAGATCACCGGCGAGCTTGCGGACATCTGCGTTCAAAGCGTCCCCGCGTTCCTGGCTTCCCTGCTGGATCATCCGTAACATGGCCAGTCGAGCGGACGGGCTACGATCATGCGATTGAACCACCGCGACGAGCTCCGCGGTTGTTCCCTTGCCTCCATACCGCGCGATATGGTGAACATACCTCAGCAGGTTTTCCTGGTTCTCCGGATCATTGCGGATGTGATCGAGCAAGAATGCCGCGGATCCGGGCGTCGCAACACCGGTGGCCACGTCGGCCAGGTCGCTACGATCGCGCCCTGTCAGAACCAGGGTTTTCAGGTGCGGCCAGGCCTCGGGTGTCTTCAACTGGTCGCGGAGGGCCATCCGAACGACGTGGATCAAATGGGTATCGTCCCCCGAGGAAGTTTGCCTGGTAGTCAGGAGAGGCCGGATATTGTGTGGGGCCGGGTGAGCACCGAGTGCTTCGGCAGCCGCTCGGCGCACGAATGGATCTTGATCCGTCAATTCATCGATGGCGAGCTGGTGCTGCGCTGGTGAGAGGCCTGGCCGCTCGCAAAGGATCTTCAAGACATGGACCTGTACTTCTCTGTCGGTCGCTCCTCGGGCGCAGGCCAGGAGCGTCTCATCATTCAGCAAACCGAGGCGGTGCAGCACCCAGAGAACGTGGACCTGGCGACGCGGTGTGTCGGGCGACTTGAGTACGGAAAGCAGCGCGGGCAGCGCGTCCTTCGCTTCCCGCTCAACGAGTTGATTGGCGGCCGTCATTCGCACAGCCAGGTTGGGATGACCGAGATCGCTGACCAGCGACTGGATCGAGCTTCTGGTCCGGTCGACCTGGCCCGGAGGTGGGGGGAGCTTGCCATCGGGCCCCCGGTAAACGATTCGCCAGATCCTGCCGCTGGAGCGGTCGCGGCCGGGATGGGTCAAGGGGACCTCGTAGTGGCCGATGATCCGGTTGTAGAAGTCGGCGACGTAGAGCGCACCGTCGGGCCCTAGTTCGATGTCAACGGGGCGGAACCAGTTGTCTTCGCTCCAGACGAAGTCGGGTTGCTCGATCCCCCTGGGCGTCGATCCGTGCCACTCGATTCTGTCGTGGTTGATCCGGTTGGTGACCACGTTGCCAACGAAGGTTGTGCCGCGATAGGCCTCGGGAAACTGGTCCGCCGCGTAGAACGAGATCCCGGCAATCCCCGTTGAACCGTGGTCGTGGCTCACCATCTCGGGGCCGAATCCCAGTCCGTCGTGGGGCTTGCCGAAGCTCGGGTACCACGCACCCCGGAGAAGCTGGTAAACCGGCCGGCTGTGGCAGTCGCAGGAATAGAGGTTGCCGAGCGGATCGAACGCCAGGCCAAACGGGTTGACTTGCCCATGCGTGACATACTCGGCGTGCGACCCGTCGGGCTTCATCCGGTAGGTATTACCGGAGCTCATGGAAATCGGCCGCTTGTCGTTTCCCTGCACGGTCGAGTCATTGGAGTAGCCGTGGCAAGCGTAAATCCAGCCATCAAAGCCCCAGGTAAAGGCATTCGTCATGCCGTGAGTATCTCTGTGCCCGAACACACCATAAAGGACCTCGCGTGTATCGGCGCGACCGTCGCCGTTGGTATCGCGTAGCAGAAAAATGTCGGGGATGCTGTGAACGAGCGCAGCGGCCGTTGAGGGCAGCGGAAGCAAACCGATCGGGATATTCAGCCCATCGGCGAACGTCGTGATCGAGCGGGCTTTGCCATCGGAGCCGAAGTCGGACAGGATCTTCACCGTATCCCGGGGCCTGGTTCCCTCCTTGGCCGGATAGGGATATTCCACCGTATCGGTGACCCAGAGCCGCCCTCGATCGTCAAAAGCCAGGTTGAGCGGCTTCTGAATCTCCGGCTCTGCCGCCACAAGCTGGACCTCGAAACCGGGCGGAACATGAAGCGCCTTCCGCTCTTCGTCCGGAGTGCGATGCGGGAATGTCGAGACATCTTGCACGGGCGCAGGCTTCTGAGCGAGGGCCAATTGTCCTGGATTGGCAAAGGCAACGAAGGCCAGGGCCGCCTGCCCGAGCACACGGCGTACTTGCATTTTTCGCTCTCCGAGAGATCGTTTGCTCGCTATCGGAATGATGGAGGGCTCGAGGCTGGTTTCGCGGATCATCGCGTGTCTTGAAGCGGCCGACATTCGCGGGGACGAATCGTTATTCTGCCATGGCCCCGATCTGCTGGCGAGAGGCCGGGGGCAGTTTCCGCGGCGGCCACTTGGCTCATCCTGCTGGATCGAGTGATTCAAAAAGCATTTGAGCTCCGCGCCATTGAGAGAGGTAGGGATGACGTCTTCTTCTGAGACTTGGCGAGATTCTTCAGATAGGTTTCAAGCGCGTGCTTGGCGATGTCCGCCTGACCGGCGGCATTGGGATGGAAGGTGCCGGCTTCGCTGCCTTCCCCCTCCAGCGATTGCGCAAGGCTGCGGATCCAGGAATTGGTCGACGGGGCACCGTGGGTGTGTACATTTTTCTCCTGCCGGCATCTGGCTTAGCCTTTTCGGCAGTCCAGAAGAAGAAGTATTTGAGCCTGCCGTTTTGGCGTGAAAGGCGTTGTCCTGTGGCTGCCAATTTGGCGCAACCAGGCCAGGGCAGTTTCAAATGGTTTTTTATAAAACCTTTATATGATGTGACTTGTGTCGATACACGGGAAACGGCACGCCCCTTGCTTCCCATTGTAATCCAGAGAGTGAAAGGGGCTGTCGGGGCGTGTCCCGATAGCCTCAAGTCCAGTGAAATTCGAGATTTTCCTTTCAACCCGGTTGCCTATGAGCTTTTGAGAGGAGGTTTACCATGCTCCCTGTACTTCGCAGCAACCTGACCCCGGCCTCGTTCTTTTCCGGCCAGATCAACCGGCTGGACTCGTTGTTCGATCGCGTTTTCGGCGATGACGGCGGGTTCATGAGGCAATCGTGGCCCAGCATGCCGCTGGCGATGTGGGAGGACGACGACCATCTTTACATCGAAGCCGAGTTGCCCGGCGTGTCGGAGAACGACGTCGAAGTGACTTTCCATAATGGCTCGCTGTTCATCCGGGGCGAACGCCGACCGGCGGAGGACCGCAAGTATCTTTACAACGGCCAGACCTTCGGCCGGTTCGAGCGGGTTGTGACGTTACCCGAGGCGGTCAACACCGATGCGGTGGAAGCGACGCTGAGCAATGGGATGCTTTGCATCACAATGCCCAAGAGTCCCGAAGCCAAGCCCAAGAAGATCACGCTCAAGTCTGGTGGAACCCATTGAGAGCCAGGAGGAAATTCCTGGTAACATTCATGTCCAAGCCAAGGAGATTTACCATGTCGATTGATCGTTGGGACCCGTTCCGTGAGGCAGTCAGTCTTCGCGAAGCGATGAATTCTCTGCTCCAGGACAGTTTTGTCCGACCGGGCGGAACGCCCGCGCAGAACGGCGTCAGCGCTCTGGCCCTTGACGTCGGCGAAACCGAAAGCGAGTTCGTGGTCAAGGCGGGCCTGCCCGGCGTCAAGCCGGACGATGTGCAGATCACGGTCCACGGCGACACGCTCACGATCAAGGGCGAGTCGAAATTGGAGGAAGAAAAGAAGGGCGAGCACTGGCACTTCCGCGAACGGCGTACGGGAGTCTTCCAGCGGTCCTTGACCCTCTCGGCTCCCGTTGATTCCGACAAGGCCCAGGCCGAGTTCGAGCACGGCGTGCTGACGCTACGGCTCCCCAAGTCCGAGTCCGCCAGGCCCCGGCAGATCAAGGTCGGCGCGAGCACTCAGAGCAAGAAGTGACAGCCGCGTCTGAGCAACGGCTCCGGTCCGTTCCCGGTTCTCCCCCAGGAGGATCGGTGAACGGACCGGTTCGTTTTCACGGGCTCCCCCGTGCGCCGGGGGCATGGTTGTCGTTCCGTCATTCGCTCCCAGGTGCCGCTCTATCGCGGAGGTGCATCCCATGTCGCAGCAAGGCCAGGGTTATACAGCCGATACCACAGAAAAGCAGGGCGCGGCGGAAATTATTCGGCCTACGTGGAACCAAGACCAGACCAGTCCACGAGGGTGAGGCGAACAGGCGATCCCAATCGACGACAACCGGCGGCCGCTCCCCGTCGAGCAACTGGATCAGGCGGCCGGTGTGACCAACCGGTCGGATCACAAGAAAATGGCCCTCCGGGCCGCTCTTGACGAACGCCAAGCCCGGTCGGTCGATCGCCGGGAAAGACTTGGGAATCGCGATGGCGTCCAGGGACAGCCCAAGCCGCCCTGCCGCCTGGCGAAGCTCTTTGAGGGTATGACCGCCCGTTGCTGCAGGCGTGTCCAGGGCCGACCGGACCTGGTCGAGGCGATGCGATAGCCCCTCCAGGTGAAGCAGGTGATAGAGTGCGTAGGTGCCGCAGTCCCAGGCACCGGCACCGGACTCGGACCGGTTGTCGTCGGCGAAAGCTCCCGCGGCGACACTGAAAAGGATGATCCAATGGAGCAGGGCCACCCGGCGCACTGTCATTGTCTCCTCCAGTACCAGAACGCGACACCCCCGATCGCCAGGACGCCGAACACTCCCAAACTCCCATAAAGAACCTCGAACCAGCCGGCGCCTTCGCGGGCCGCGGAGGATGCCTCCAGGCGCTTCGCCTGGCGGTCGGCCTCGTCCAGAGCCACGTCGAGCCGTTTCTGTCAGCTCTCGGGGGCGGCTGGCTGTCTCTTCACCTCGGGCTTGGGTGCTTCTTCAAGTTGCCGCTGTAGTTTCCGCAAGTCCTCGTCGCTGGCAACGAGGGCTTGCTTCTTGACCGAGAAGAAGCTGTCGCCCAGTCCTTGATCGAACTTGACGCTCTCCGCCAGAATCCTGATTTCCTCCAGGGTGTAGGGTTCCTTGGTGTGGACAATCTGCCCTGGTCCCAACTGCCCCAGGAAAGTCACCGTTTTTCCGGCGACGGGCAGCCAGAAGGCTCGGCCGCCTGGAAGGGGTAGATGCTCCAGTCGCGAGATTTCCGAGCGGACTTCCAGGTCGTCGCCGCGGTAAAGTTCATAACGAAGCGGGCAGCCGTCCCGCTTCAGGTCGACCCAGAGCTTGATGAAGTGCAGCCCGCCGACCCAGCCTTTCAGCAGCGGCCGTGCCTGCTGAAGCATGCGCACTTTCAGGCAGCGATGGCTGTCGACATCTTCCCACCCCTGGAATTCGATTTCATGCTCGGCCGGGTCACCCAGCGTTGGATAGTAATACGCCAGGAAGATCCGCTCCGGGCTACATGGGCCGGCAAGCACGCCGGGGCCCCCAGGACCGGTCTCGGGAATGCGATCACGCACGGCGGGTAGGAGATCGGGCGAAGCATCCATGCCCTCCATGCGGTTGTGCAGAATGCACGTGATGGTCCTGCCTATGGGCCGAACCCCGGTTCCCATGGCGAAATCGTCGCGCAGGGTCGCCCCATCGCTTCGGTACGCGTAGAGACCCTGCATGGTTCGCACGCTCCCGGGGTCAAGCTCCTTGTCGCCCACCTTGTCCGCCTTTGAGAACCTGACATCGTATAAGAATGTGATATCGTGAAAGGCGGAGTGGTACTTCTCGAAGACGGCGAAGAGCGTCTTGCCGTCGATCGAGGGATCATTCTGAGAAAGGGCCGTGAGAGCCGCAAGAAGTACGATCGAGGTCATGTCCAGCCCCTTGCAGGAAAGACTGTTGATCAATGATGCACGCAAGACGAGAGCCAACAGCATGAGCGAGGCCAGGTCTTTCTCGCGGACAGCCTTGGGAAAATCCATGGGGTCACTCCGGTGGATTGGGGTACAAGAGGATACTCAATTACACAAATCATGACTCAGAGTGTGTGAATCAATCGCAATTGGAGAACACATGCGACATTACTGATGGATTAAGTCTATTTGTGGCAATCAGTTGCGTCGACAGTGTTCATATGGTCTAGTGTACGAATGACGAATTATTCACAGCCTCTCAGTCAACCAACTCAGCGCCGTTGCGCATTCCCGAGGGAACGCCAGACGGACAGGTCGATGGTCTCCTTGACGAACCGCGTTGAGCCGTCGCCCATCGCGCATTCACGCCGCCAAGGTGCCGGCTCCGGGCCGTCGCCATGCCGAAACAGCCGATCATGTGCGGTATGAGACAGTCTGGTACGCGGCCGTTGGGTTGCTGGGTGTGGGTGTATTCAGTCCACTCCCGGCCGTCCCAGAACCACCACCGGCCGCCAGCGAACTCGCCCCAATAGGTTACCAAGGTGACGGTCGGTACCTTGGTGCGAATGGCGACATTCGTGTTGCAAACCGGATAGCACTGGTAATCCGCTTCGTATGAGTGCAGTGCGACCCCGATCTGGTGCAGGTTGTTCTGGCAGTGCGCCCGCCTTGCCGCCTCGCACCGACTGAACGGCCGGGAGCAGCAGCGCCGTCAGAATCGACATCACGCCGATCACGACCAGCATCTCGATGACGGTGAATCCCGGACGTCTGAGCCGGAGCGTCATGGCACTCACACCCCCTCGGGCAGTAAGAAGACGCTCAAGGAAAGAGTCGGTTGATCCGCGCGGTCGGTATGAATCGTGATCGCGGGTTCCTCTTCCCGGGCGATGCGGTCCGTATTGACCCGAAGATGAATCGTATGGCTTCGATTTGGCTCCCGGCTGAATTCGGATCCTAGAACGAGTGGCGCGGGACCGATGGCGGTCACGACAAATGGTGCATCCTCTGTCTTGGCGACGACCGTGTACGTAACCTCCCCCTCGGACCGTTTCAGGATTATTCTCGAGGGCGTGACGCGGACTGAAGGCACGACCTCCCAGAAAATGCTGCGCGAATCCTTGCGGCCGTCGGCCCACGAGTAAACGAGATCGGCCTGTTGCGGTCCCAGCTTGCTTGACGGCGGCAAGACAATTTCCAGATCGCGTGAAGTTGACGTTACCCCATCGGCGTCTGTCTGCTCTATCGCCTCTCCGAGGAATGCCGCCGTCACTGGCGGCTCGATCTCCACGCTCGTGGGCAGGCTACCTTCATCTCCCGCGAGACGATGGCAGATAAACCGCAGGATATCTCGACCCTTCCGGCCGATGACGAGCTCTCTGGTAAGTTCCCCGACCGACCGGATCTCCCACTCAGGGTAAATCGTGGCACTCAGTGCGTACACCAGCTTGGGACAGGCCTTGCTGTCCGTCTGAATCGCGAAACCGACGCGTTTTCTCTCAGGCTCGTTCGCCACGGCCTTCAGAATGACGGGAATTTGACACCGACCCCCGGGGTCGATCGCTTTCGGCGATACGGGTCCAATCGCCGAGCAACAAGGGGTAAGTGCTGTGGCTTCGCGGAGATGAACCAGGCGACCTGTCGTGTTAATGAACACGAACTCATGGCTCAGCGTTTGACCGCGCACCAACACTGGTCCGAAATTATGCTCCTCCAGGACTTCTCCCCCCCGCGATGAGTTCGCGGAATCATCAAGGATGGCTGAGAGGTCCAGCGGCGGGGCTGACCGGGAGCAACCACCGGCCGCAAGCAAGATCAGGATGATGCTGCAGGCACGTCCCACCTGAGACCTCCATGAACGGAAGTGCGGCATAAGTGGTATCGAGGGTTTCTTGACTTGTGCAATCTGAAGATATTAGGCGTGCAGAACGGATATGTCAAAAAAAATCTAGATAAAAAAGCAAGGTGTGGGCGAGTATGGTCTCGCCCCCGAAAATCAACGCGGCCCGGTTCGCTCTGCCTCGGCGAACCAATCTTTGATCGATATAGTAAAGCCGGGTAGGATGTCGCCGCCTTCGAGCTGATCGTCCTCTTCCAGCAATATCGAATGCCCGCGGTCGGTGAAGACGGTCACAGTGCGACGCTTGGGATCGACGTACCAGACCATAAGGACGCCGGCGCGAAAGTACTCGTCGAGCTTACGCTTCATCTCACGCCGGGTGTTGCCCTTACTCAGTACTTCCACAACCAGGTCCGGCGCCACGGTTGGGATTTCGCCGCGCTTCCGCGTCTTCTTGGGAAAGCGTTTCCAGGAGATGAACGCGACATCGGCAATGCGCACGAGGCCGGGGAAGAGTCGCACCATCCCGTCAGCATCGACGAGCTTGCCGAGATCGTGTCGCTCCAGGTATTTGAGCAAGGCCCCGGCAAGAAGTCGCGTGTAGATGGACTCATCGAATCCCATGACTTTCTCCACCAGCACGCCATCGACGAGCTCGCAGAGCCGGTTGGTGCGGTCGTGAACGGCGATGACATCCTTTTCGGTGGCCGTACCGGGAGTGGGGATAAGGCGAACACGGGAAGCGGGGATTCCACCGAGGCGGTGCAGAAGATCGGCGATCGTGTCGTATTTCGCGATGGTTGCACTGGCCATGGCAGTTCCTCGGAGTGCTGGCGCCTGTCGAGGCTAGAGAATCAGGACCAGATTGTCGCGATGGATGACTTCATCATAGAGTGCCGAGCCGAGCGTGGCACGAGCCTGGTCGGTGTGCAGTCCGCGGATGGTGCGTGCGTCGGACGTTGCGTAGTTACTCAGACCGCGGGCAAACTCCTGGCCGGCGGTGTCGCGAATGCCGACCACATCGCCCTTGTCGAAATCGCCGACAACTTCAACGATGCCGATCGCCAGCAGACTCTTGCCGCCGGATTCGATGGCTCGTCGAGCCCCGGCGTCGACGATGAAATGGCCCCGGGTCCGGGCGGTCAGGCCGATCCAGCGCCTGCGGGCGCGGTGGGTCTGGCCGTGGGCCAGGAACAGTGTGCCGACCGGCTCACCGGCGAGGATTCGCGTCAGCGGGTTGGGCCGCGTACCCGAGGCGATGATCACCGAGCCGCCGGCCTGGGTCACCTGGCGCGCTGCGGCGAGCTTGCTCTGCATGCCTCCGGTACCCAGCGCGCTGCGGCTCGAGCCGGCCAGGTTGAGCACCGACTCGTCGATCTGGGGGACGAGTGGAATGACCTGGGTGCGGTTATGGGTCACCGGATCGGTTTCACAGAGGCCGTCGACCACACTGAGGATCACGAGCAAAGGTGCCTGCAGCAAGTTGGTGACCATGGCCGCAAGGCGGTCGTTGTCGCCGAACTTGATCTCGTCGACACTGATCGTGTCGTTCTCGTTGATGATCGGCACGGCGTTGTATTCGAACAGGGCGTTGAGCGTGTTTCGCATGTTGAGATAACGGGGACGGCTGTCGAAATCTTCATGCGTCAGCAAGAGCTGTGCGGCGTGCCGGCCGTGCTTGCGCAAACCCTCGTCGTACGCCCGGATCAGGTAAGACTGGCCGATCGCGGCGGCGGCCTGGAGTTGCCGCAGATTATCGGGCCGGCGCTTGAGGTTAAGTTGCCCGATTCCGGCGCCCACGGCACCCGAGCTGACCAGCGCGACCTTGCGGCCCGAGTCCATCACGGTGCAGATCTGTTCGGCAAGATGATGAATGCGGGCGGGATCGAGGGTTCCTTCGCGGCCAGTCAAGACAGCCGTGCCAACCTTGACGATCCAGATTCCCGCGGACAGCACGACCTCGTCACGCACGAGATCGCGTAGCGAGTTGACGGCCGCCTCGGGGTGGGCCGCGGCGGACCGATCTGCCATCTCCGCGCCGGCGACGGTTGGGACATCCAATTCGTTGTTCAAATGTCAGCCTCACGCACGACGGGCGCTCGCCGAGGAATTGGGCCGCCGCCCTAAAGCTACGTCAACGCACGCTTTAGTGATCTTGTGACAATACGCTACACGAAAATTGAAGCGGTTTGAACCATGAAGGTTGTAGGTAGATTACAACGATATTATAATTGAATCAGCGGGGGGGCCTAGAGGAACTCGACTCGTGGCCAACCAGGGCGAACCTCCTCACCACCTCCCCGGCCCGTGCGGGGGGGCTCAACCTAGGGGAACCCCGGAACATGGGTGAACTTCACCACGAGTGCGGCGTTGCGGCCGTCTTTCATGCTCAGGGTCAGGCGGTCTCCAAGCTGGCACCACTTGCCGGCGATGTCAACAGCGTGGCCCGTCTCGTTCCGCGGATGCTGCTCGACATGCAGAATCGCGGCCAGCTCGCTGCGGGCATGGCGAGCTACCGTGAGGACCGCAGCGCACTGATCCGGGTTCACAAGGAACTGGGAACCGTCGCCGAGGCGTTTCGCCTGAATCATCGCGCCGAATTCGAGACGATCATGCAGGGCATGGACGGCCCGGCAGCCATTGGCCACGTCCGCTACGCCACCTGCGGCGGTGATGACCGCTATAACGCGCAGCCGTTCGAGCGCGACCACGGCCGCAAAACCAAGTGGTTCGCCTTTGCCTTCAACGGTCAGCTTGCGAACTATGGGGAGCTGAAGGAAGAACTCCTTTCCAAAGGCGACTACCACCTGAAGCGCGATACCGACACCGAGATCATCATGCACTCGCTGGCCTACGAGCTGCAAACCGAGGATCAGCAGCCCGACTGGGTCGGGATCTTCCGGCGGCTGGCCGAGAAGTTTGACGGGGCTTATAACATCGTCCTGATCACGGCCTATGGAGAGCTGGTCGTGGCCCGCGACCCACTGGGCTTCCGGCCGCTTTGCATTGCCGAGCATGGGCCGCTCTTTGGTGCCGCCAGCGAAAGCGTACCGCTGGCCAATCTCGGCTTCCGGAATATTCGCTCGCTCGAGCCGGGAACAGTGGCCATCGCCAGTCAGAAGGGCGTACACATCGAACGCTACGCGCCATCGCCGAGACAGGCCCATTGCTTCTTCGAATGGATTTACTTCGCCAACGTCGCCAGCACGCTGGACGATCGCTCGGTTTACCTCAGCCGGTCGGAACTCGGAAAAGAGCTGGCCCGCCTGGAAACGGTGCCGCTTGACGCCGACACGATCGTCGTTCCGGTGCCCGACACGGCCAAGGCCGCGGCGGACGCCATGGCGTTCTCGCTGAAGATTCCTTCGGTCGAGGGCCTGATGCGTAATCGCTACGTGGGGCGGACCTTCATCGAGGGCACGGCCGACCGCGCCGCCAAGGCCCGGCTCAAGTACACGCCGCTGCCCGAAGTTCTCAAGGGCAAGCGCGTCTTGCTCGTCGAGGACAGCATCGTTCGATCTACCACCATGCGAGCCTTGGTGCATGAGATCCGCGACCGCGGCGGGGCTCGCGAGATTCACCTCCGCGTGGCCTGCCCGCCCATCATCGCCCCGTGTTATTACGGCATCGATATGTCAAGCAGTGACGAGCTGTTTGCCACGCGATTTGCCGACTTGCCCAATGGCGGAATCTCCGAGGAAGCCCAGCAAAAAATGGCCAGGGAGCTGGGTGCCGACAGCCTGCGGTATCTTCCCGTCGATGCCATTGCCCGGTCGGTCACGCTCTCTCCCGAACGGCTCTGCCGCGCCTGCATCACCGGGCAATATCCGACCGACACCGGTCAACAACTCTATCAGGTCGAGCCGCGCGTCACGCGCGGTGTTGTTCCCGGAAATAGCGCCGAGGCCAAGCGCGTCTACGAGCGCGTCGCCTTGATTTGATCGGACAATTGCCGTACGGGACGGCCTCATTGCATCCGGGTCTCATCAAGACAGCGAGCCTGCGTCGGTTGCCTTCTGGTAGGACGCGCGGTGGATCATTCGTCCTTCGATCCGGAACTTGCGCTCGAAGTTAGTCAGGTAGTCGAGGTCGTGCTCGGGGTCCCTGGACGGTGGAGGCGGCAACTCGACCAGGCGGGGCTCATTGGCGACGAGCCCGCGGATCACCTCGAAATACTCCTCGACGTCGGTGGCGACCTCGAGCCGTCCACAAGGCTCGAGACTGCGAACGATCTCGGCAACGAGTGACTGGGTGAAAACCCTGCGCTTCTTGTGGCGTTTCTTCCACCAAGGGTCCGGGAAGTAGACGTGAACGCTTCTCAGGCTAGCATCGGCCACGAGCCGCTTCATGACGGCACCGGCGTCGCCGGGCCAGATCCGAACATTGGCAACTCCCCGTTTGACGATTCGCTCGGCCGCCAGACGGGCGTATTTTCGAGAGAGCTCCACGCCCACGAAACCATGCTCGGGACGAACGCTCGCGGCATTGACCAGGAAGAGCCCCTTGCCGGAGCCGATCTCGAGCTCGATCGGCCGCTCATCGCCGAACAGAGTTGCCCATTTCATTGGCTGGTCGGTCGGGCAGAGTTCCGGGTCGATCAAACAACCGGAAACGTCAAGATTCGGTCGCGCTCGGGTCATTGGGTGTGGATTGAGGCTGGACGCGGATCGGCTTGTCCGCAGGCAATAAAACTCGAGGGTCATGGCGGGCTCAGCCCGGCGTCTGCTGTTCCTCGGTAAGCATGACGCCGATCACCTTGCCATGAAAAACCATGTTCCCTTCGACGAAGCCCTGAACTTCGAAGATCGAATGGCGGCGATGGACGCGTATCCCCTTGCCCACCAGCACCAGCCGGTCGCCAGGTCTCACCTGGCCCCGGAAGCGGACATCTTCCATTCCCCCGAAACCGACAAAACCCGACTCGAACATCCCGGCGGCTTTGGAATAGTAACTGGATAGCTGGGCAGCGGCCTCGCAAATCAAGACGCCGGGCATCAGCGGGTAGTTGGGCATGTGCCCACGGACCCAGAATTCGTCGTCCCCGACATCCTTGTAACCGATGATCAGCTTGGCTTTTAGGTCGATCAGGGTGATCGCGGTCAACTGCTCCATCTCGAACCGTTGGGGGTTGTAACGGTGTATTCCTTCCCGGTCGATGAGGACACGCGAGGTGTCAATCGTGGAGGGGTCGACCAGGGCGACTGGCGGCATGCGCGATACATCCTTTCTGATCATCAACGGAACAGAAACCGGGCCCCGGACCTGGCTCGACTGCAGGTTCGCGGATAGGTCGGGGAATTCCGGAGGTCTTGTCGAGGAGCTCCGCGGCCTCTGGAGTGTGCATCGTGGCGGAAAGCCGTGATCCGCTGACGATTTGTTGTTATCATGACCATCCTCCGCCCGTTCGACAAGAGGTTTCACGGCCATTGCCGTCCGTTGCCGCAAACGCTTACCGATCAAGGGCAAACCCGTGTCGCACCGACTGCTCGGCACCATGATCACGTACGGCTTCGACGGCGTTCCCCTGGACGCCGAGCTCGACCTGGCTCAGCGGCTGGGAGTAGCCGTGCTGGAAATCTTGCCCGACTGGCGGATCTTGCCGGATGCCAGGCTCGTGCGGCGGGCCGCTACGGAACGAGGTCTGTCGATTCATAGTGCCCATGGCTGCTGGGGCGGGCGGGCCATTCAGGCATCGCGCGTCGATCTCGGGGATGACTCGGTCTATCGCGAGTCGGCCGATGATCTGAAGCGATGCATCGACTGGCTTGACGAAGCAGGCGGAGCTTGCCTCGTTGTTCATCCCGGTGGGCTTTCCCTGGTCGAGAACCGGGCCGCCCGACGCGATTGCCTGGCTCGCGGCCTGACCGAGCTGGCCGACCATGCCCGGGGAGGCCGGGTGATCATCTGCGTCGAGAACATGCCTCCCGGCGTCCATCCCGGCAGCTTGATGAGCGAGCTTTTCGAGCTGGTCACCGAACTCGGTCGGCCCGAACTGGCCCTTACGCTCGATACGGGCCACGCTCACATCTCGGCCGACCTGGTCGCCGAGACCGCGGCTGCCGGCGGACTCCTGGCCACGACGCACGTCCACGATAATGACGGACGCCGCGACTCGCACGACGCTCCAGGACGGGGCACGATCGACTGGGCCGGATGGGCAAGCGAGCTGGATCGTATCGATTATCAAGGGCCGATCATGCTCGAGTGTATTCGCCAGCTTCGCGAGAATCCGGGTCTGTACCGCCCCGAAGTCCTTGCCCCACTCGCCCGGTTTGCTTGCTCGAGTGGGCTGGCGTAACTCGCTGGTTGTAGGGAATACGCCGGTTGGTCCTCGTCCCAGGCAGGATCGGGTTCTCGTGCCCCGAAGGCACGTGGAGTGCGATGCCGATACGAACTCGAGGAACGCGAGGTCAGCAAGCCGCGAATGAGATCGCTGTCCGGTCAGGGGATCGACCGGCGTGTCCCAGCCAGGAGGGTACGGACCGTGACACCCAGGGTCAATCGCCGCGAGGCATTGGGAGGCGCTCGGCTTGGTCGGGGCCGCTGCCGCCGTGACGGCGGCAGCAACGCCGTCACCAGCGCGGGCCAGTCATGTCGAGCTCGGGCGGTTCGCCCGGCGCGAGGGGGTGCACGGCCGGATGACCGGGGCCCAGGCGGCGGCGGCGGCGCTTCGGTGCGAGCAGGTACGCACCGTCTTCGGTGTCCCCGGCGCACAGAACAATGAGCTCTGGGACGCCTTCAAAGCCTATGGCCAGCCCTATTTCCTGGTCGCCCACGAAGCCTCGGCTAGCGTCATGGCAGACGCCTCCGCCCGGGTGACTGGCGAGGTCGGCGTCTTCTGCGTGGTGCCCGGACCGGGTCTCACCAACGCGATGAGCGGCATCGGCGAAGCCCTTTACGACAGCGTGCCGATTGTCGGCATCGTCACCGACATCAACCGCAGCCCGGGCGCGCCCATCGGTCAGGTTCACGGACTGCCCAACGAGGCTCTCCTCCGGCCGCTGACCAAAGCTGTCATCACGGTTCGTCACCAGGCGGAGATCCCCGGCTCGATCTTTGAAGCGTTCCGGATCGCCCGCGCCGGTGAGCCTGGACCCGCGGCCGTGCTGATCCCTTTCCCTCTGTTCATGGAAGCCTGGGACTACGATCAGCCGGCCCCGCCCCCCTACCCCGTCCCGTTTGACGAGGATGCCTATCGCCGCGTGGTCTGCCACCTGCAAGACCGCCGCCAGCGCGTCGGCATCTACGCCGGGCTGGGGTGCGCCGATGCGGGCCCCTCGCTGACGGCCGTGGCCGAGATGCTCCAGGCTCCCGTGGCCACCTCGGTCAGCGGCAAGGGCTGCATTCCCGACAGCCATCCTCTGGCCGTGGGCTGGGGCTACGGCAAGCAAGGCACGCGCGCCGCCGAGGCTGCGTTCAAGGATGTGGACCTCGTCCTGGCCATCGGCGTCCGCTACAGCGAGGTCTCAACAGCGAACTACGCGATTCCCAAGCACGACACGCTTATTCATGTGGATATCAATCCGCAAAACCTGGGCAAGAACGTCCCGGCTCACGTCTGCCTCTGTTCCGATTCGCGGGTCTTTCTCGACCGGCTTCTGGCCGATGCGCCAACGATCCGGCGGGCTCCCTGTCCGCAGCTCTGGCAGAACATCCAGCGCTACCGCCAGATCGATCGCTGCGAGGCCCGGGCCGTGCGAGTTCCGCAGTGCGTCGACCCCATGTACTTTCTCGGCCAGCTCCGTGCGGCGCTCGGATCGGAGGAGCTGATCTTCGTGGACGTGACGGCGTCGACCCACTGGGCCGCCGAGTCGATCGAGGTGCAAGCGTCGCGCCGGTTCTTCACCCCGGCGGATAACCAGAGCATGGGCTGGGCCATCCCCGCCTCGATCGGGGCCCAGGCCGTCCGTCCCGACCGCCAGGTCGTCTGCGTCACGGGCGACGGCTGCTTTCTGATGTCGGCGATGGAGCTTTCCTCGGCCGCTCGCGCCGGTCTGCCGGTGAAGGTCTTCGTGTTTGACGACGGTGCGTATCATTATATGCAAATGCTTCAGGAGCCGGTTTTCCGCCGCACCACGGCCACCGAGATCGCCCGCATCGACTTCGAGGCGTTCGCCCGGGGAGTCGGCCTGGGCTACAACCAGATTGCCAGCAACGCCGACGTTCCACCCGGCATCCAGCGCACCCTGGGACTTGCCGGCCCGATCCTCACCCATGTGATTGTCAATTACGACGGCCGCGAGATCCGCTGGCTGAGCGCCCTGCGCTCACATTATATTGACAGCCTGAGCTCGAGGCAGAAGGTGCGACTGGCCGCCCGCATCGGCGTCCGCACCGTGACGCCGAGCGCGGATAGCGATTGATCGGCCACCGGCAAAGGGTCAATCCACCGTGATTCCGAGGCCTTTGAGCGCAGTCTTGAGGTTGGTCTCGTTCTCGTCTCCAAACCCCTGAACCTCCAGGGCCGGTAGGGGAAGGCCGAGGCCAGCCTGCTTCCGCCCCGCTCCGGCGCGCGGTAAACTCGCGAAATCAAGCTCGGATCGAAGCAGACCGAGTTCCCCCCATGATGCCACAAAGCAGAGGGTACTCCCCATGAAGGACCACGCCGAGGTTTCTCGCCGATCGTTCGTGACAGCCGCGGGCACAGCGGCCTTGACCCTGGGGATGCCGACGCTCGTGCCGGCACGAGCGCTGGGCGCGACGGCAAGGCCGCGGCCAGCGAGCGGTTGACGCTGGGGTTCATTGGCATGGGGACCATGAACAGCGGTCACCTGGGGGCGTTTCTGGGGAAGAAGGAAACCCAGGTGCTGGCCGTCTGCGATTGCGACACGACCCGCCGCGACCATGCCAAGAAGCGCGTCGATGAGCATTACGCCAAGGAGAAAACCAAGGGGTCCGCATCTCATGATTGCAAAGGCTACAATGACTTCCGCGACCTGCTCAAGCGATCCGACATCGACGCCGTCGTGATCGCCACACCCGATCACTGGCATGCCATCCAGATCATCGAGGCGTGCAAGGCCGGCAAGGACATCTATTGCGAGAAGCCGCTCACCTTGACGATCCTCGAGGCCAGGACCGTGATCGACGCGGTGAAGAAGCACAACCGTGTGCTCCAGACGGGCAGCCAGCAGCGCACCGAATTCGACGGGCGATTTCGCAAGGCCTGCGAGTACGTTCGCAGCGGTCGGATCGGCAAGATTCAAACAGTCCATGCGGGCGTCGGCGGGCCAAGCCGTCCCTGCGACCTTCCCGAAGAGCCGATGGAGCCGGGCCTCGACTGGGACCTCTGGCTCGGCCCGGCGCCGAAGCGCCCGTACAATTCGGTTCTCAGTCCCCGCGGTGTGCATAAGCATTTCCCCAACTGGCGGAGCTATATCGAGTATTCCGGCGGCGGCATGACCGACTTCGGCGCCCACCACTTCGACATTGCCCAGTGGGGTCTGAATCGCGACGACTCAGGCCCGGTCCAGATCGTTCCTCCCGACGACTCGAACGCAACCCAGGGCCTTCGCTACGTCTATGACGACGGCGTCGTCCTGTACCACGGCGGACCGAGCGGCGACACCTTCATCGGCACCGGCGGTCTGATCTACGTGGATCGCGGCGAGATCTTGAGTGTGCCCGGTGACATCCTGAAGAAACCGCTGGGCAAGAACGACGTCCACCTGCCCACCGCCAAGAACCATCACCAGAACTGGCTCGACTGCATCAAGACGAGAAAGCCGCCGATCGCCCACGTCGGCGCCGGGGCCCACTCGGTCACGGTCTGCCATCTGGGAAACCTCGCCTACTGGCATCACCGGCTCTTGCACTGGGATCCCAAGAACTGGCAGTTCATCGGCGACCCCGAGGCGAATACCTGGCTCGACCGCGAGCGCCGCGACCCCTGGAAATTGCCGGCGATTTGACGGCAGCCGGACCGGCCATCTCTGCGCCGCGCGTGCGACTACGTGGTCGGCCTTCGTTTGTTGCCACGGACCCTTCGGAACCTTGCTCCTGGAGGGCCTTGGCCATTCGCTCGAAAACGCCGGTCCAGTCGCCCCAGGCGGATTGCCGGAACAAGCGCATGGTGGGATACCACGGGCTATCCTCGCGCTCCAGCAGCCAGCGCCAGTCCGGATCGATCGCCAAGGCGACCCATACTGGAATCCCGAGCGCCCGGCGAGGTGAGCCACCGCGGTGTCCACGGTGATGACCAGGTCGAGGTTGAGCATCAGCGCCGCGGTGTCCAGGAAGTCATCCAGCCGATCAGTCGGGTCAAGCACGCCCAGTTGGCTAGCCAGTTCGGGAAGTTGCTCCTGGCCCGGGCCTTTTTGCAAGCTCACCAGTTGAATCCCAGGAACGCGGGACAGCGGTGCAAAGCTTTGCAAGAGCACAGAACGGCGGCGATCGCGTGCGTGCTCGGGATTGCCCTGCCAGGCGATGCCGACCTTGAAGCCTTTGATGCCACTCAGCCGTTGTCGCCAGTTTGTAATCAGGGTGGAGTCCACGCTGAAGTAGGGGACCATTGCCGGGATGTTCGCCAGGTTCGTGCCGAGAATCCGCGGCAGGCTCAGGAGCGGTGCATAACAGTCGAACGGGGGCGGGGTCGCACCCGCGGGCACCAGCCGGTCGATGCCGGCACACCTCGCCAGCATTCGCAGCAATGGCTTCTGGCACTGGACGATCAGCTTACCGCCGAGCTGCCTGACCGGTGAGGCGTAGCGAATGAACTGAAGCGTGTCTCCCAGGCCCTGTTCGGCGAACAGGAAAATGGTCTGGCCGTCCAGGCGCGAGCCGTCCCATAGCGGTTGACGGAACGAAGGCGGCGAAAATCCCCGGCGCCTCCAGCGCCACTCGTATTCGGGCCAGGCCGCGTCCAGGTCGCCCCGAAAGAAGCGGGAATAGGCCAGGTTCAGATGAGCGTCGGCGTAGTCGGGTTTGAGGCGGATGGCCTGTTCGTAGCAAGCCGCCGCCTCGGTCAGTCGGCCCTGCTCCGCGATCGCCACGCCAAGGTTGTTATGGAATTCCGCATAGTCCGGTCTGAGCGCAAAGCCTGCTGGTAGCAGGCAACGGCCTCGGCCAACTTGCCCTGTTCCTGAAAGGCCATCCCGAGGTTGTTATGCGCTTCGGGAATCTCCGGTTTGAGACGCAGGGCCTGCCGATGGCAGGCTTCCGCTTCCGCTGGCTTTCCCTGCTCGAGCATTGCCACGCCGAGGTTGCTGTATGCCTCGGCATAGCCCGGTTTGATGCGTAAGGCTTGGTGATAGCCAGCCACGGCCTCCGTCAATCTCCCCTGTTGTCGAAGGATATTCGCCAGGTTGTTGTGGGTTTCGGCAAGGTCGGGCTTGAGCCGCAGCGCCTGCTGGTAGCTATCGATCGCTTCCATCAGCTTGTTCTGCTCGGCAAATGCCATCCCGAGGTTGCTATGTGCCTCGGCATAGTCGGGTCGAAGGTTCAGAGCCTGGCGGATGTACTCGACGGCGAGATCGTTACGCCCCACCTGGTGCGCGAGCAGCCCCATCAAGTGGAGCGCACCGACATGTTGAGAATCAGCCTGCAAAGTCTGGCGGTAGAACTGTTCCGCCTGGGGTAGCCGGCCGCCTTGATGATGCAGCACCGCGAGGTCGAAGGTTTGGGTGATCGTGAGCATAGGTTTCCGCCAGGGACCAGAAGATCGTCCTGCGAATGGCTTCGGCCGAGCAAACGGGCCGGATGATACTCTGAAGGTCATTCATCGTCCAGATTCGGAAATGCAAGGGCACGAGCGCCCGCGTGACAAAACGGTGTGGCGAGATCTTGGGTTGGTCTTTCGCGAACCGGGCGATATGCGTAAGATACCGCCGCTTCCGGTCCAAGGTCATGGAATGATCTGGCGGAGTGGGTGGGAAGACTCGAAACATGGATGTTTGCACGAGTTCCGCGACGGCGCAGACCGAGATGTTTCCCTCCGCGCCTGCGCCCGGCCGCCGAGCGTCTGGAAAAAGCGGCTGCTCGAGGATCGCGCGCAGTTGCCCCGGTTCTGGCCGGTCATACAGAACCTTGTGAGCCAGGAACTGCGGGTCCGCTATCAGCGTTCGGTCCTGGGCTTTTTCTGGACGTTGCTCAATCCGCTGTTGATGATGGCGATCCTGTCGCTGGTGTTTTCGGTGCTGTTTCGCGGGATCAAGAACTATCCGGTGTATCTGTTCGCGGGGATGGTTCCCTGGGGCTTTTTCAGTGGCAGCGTGAACGAGTGCGCCGGGTGCATCATTGCGAACGAGAGTTTGATCCGGAAAATCTTCGTTCCCAAGCTGGTTTTCCCGCTGTCTCGAATCTTGATCAACATGGTGACGCTGCTGCTCTCCATGGTCTCGCTTTTCTTGCTCCTTTGGCCGCTCGGTGCACGGCCGTCGCTGCCGATGCTTCTGCTGCCCCTGGCCATTGTTTTGTTCATGGCTTTCACGCTCGGGCTGAGCCTGATTGTCGCGACGGCGAATACGTTTTTCCGCGACTGCGGGCACCTGGTTGCCGTTTTCTTCCAGGCCTGGTATTTCGCCACGCCGATCCTTTATCGCGCGGTCGATTTCCCGGCGACGACCCAGTGGCGATTCCGGATCAATCCGGCCTACTACTTCATCGAGCTGTTTCACGACCTGATCTATTACGGCACGTGGCCGCTGTTCAGCTCTTGGCTTCTCGCCACCGTGATCGCGCTGGCGAGCCTGGGAACCGGGTATGCCATATTCAAGTCGCAAGAAGACAAAATGGTATTCCGACTCTGAGCCGCACTGCCCGGGGGCGCCCACCTTCGCGGCCTCCGCGATGCCGCTGGTCGAGCTGCGCGACGTGTCCTTGCGGTTCATCAACTACACCGACAAGGGGCACTCGTTCAAGCGCGCGGTGATCGACCTCGTGCTGCGTCGCGAATCGCCCGTCCCGGTCTCCGAGTTCTGGGCGCTGCGGAACATCAACCTGATGATCCACCACGGCGAGCGCATCGGCATCGTCGGCGGCAACGGAGCCGGCAAGAGCACGCTGCTGCGCCTGCTGGCGCGGATCTATCCGCCAACTTCTGGGACGGTCGAGATCCGGGGCAACGTTGCTCCGCTGATCGAAATGGGTGCCGGGTTCAATATCGAGCTCTCCGGGTTGGACAACATCCTCTACAACGGAGCGATGCTCGGTTTCACCCGGCGGGAGATGCTCGCCAAGGTCGATCGAATCCACGAGTTCACCGAGCTCCGCGAATTCGCCGACCTGCCGCTGAAGTACTATTCCAGCGGTATGTACATGCGGCTCGCCTTCGCCATTGCAACGGAGATCGATCCGGAAATCCTGCTCATCGACGAGGCACTCGGAGTCGGCGACGCGGCGTTTCAAGCCAAGGCAATGGACCGAATCCACGCCCTCCTGGGCCGCTCGCACGCGGTGATCCTGGTATCCCACGACATGAATACCTTGCGCCAGGTTTGCACCCGGGGCCTCTGGATGCGACAAGGCCAGCTTGTGGCCGACGGACCCATCGAGCCGATCATCGAGGAGTATCTCGCCTCGACTCATGCGGCGAAGGCGAGCTGAAGTGTTCCTCCGCTCACTCTCTTTTCTTGCCTCACTTCATCGCCAGCCTCATCCGATAGGCCCAGTCGATGAGGAACATGGCCGCTAGCAGGAACAGCGGACCTGAGATCAGGGCATAGGCGGACCAGTGCATCCGGCCCCAAGTGCTGACCACATACCACGTGCCAACGCCTGCAAAAGCCAACGCGCCAACCCACTCCCAGCGCCACGAGATTGCAAGCACTACCAGGACAATCCACGTCGGTATCAAGTGGATCAGGAGGGCCAGGATTGTCTTCCAGAACCCAAGGCCCTCGTTAAAAACGTCCAAGGCGAACATGCTAAGGAACACGGCGAAGAGCAGGCAGAGAATTCGCGGCGTCCAGAACAGGAGTGGTTTCCAGGGGATACCCATGGTGTCGGCCTCCATCGTGATGACCAGGAATGGAACAGAGCGGCGGGGCTCTTCGAGCGGTGGGTCCCCTCGAGACGCCCGGGCATGCTGACGCGCTCTCTGACCTTCTTATGTGGAAGCGCGTCGGTGGTGTGCCAACGAATTCTTGAGCGCCAAGTTACCGAGGTCCCTGCAGCGCCGGGAGAGCCCGCTTCGTGATCGACTCCCGCGCGGAAGGGCGGAATCAGCGGGCCGTGGTCGCGGGCCGCGTTTTGATGCCTTCCTCATCGAACATCTTCCGCAAAGTCTTCGCCAGGATCGACCCCGCTTCGAACGGACCGTTGCTTACGCGAAGGTCAATCTGGAGGAGGAGCTTCTGAAGTTCGGGCAAGCGGCCGATTTCCAGGACCGCCCGTTGAAACTCGAGCCGCGATTGATCGACCAGCGTGAGTAGGTGCTTGATGTCGCCATGCCCGGCCAGCTTGACCTTCCGGCGCTGCGGCTCGGTGAGCTGGAAGACGCGATCGATCTTCTCGAGCTTGCTCAAGAGAAGCTTGTCGAGCTGCTGGCGGAAACGGTTCTCGCCTTGCTCGTCGCCAAACGCCCAGTCATCGAACGAATCGTCGTCGGGGATGGTGGCTTCACGAATCCATCTGCGGATCTCGTTGCGCAGGAGACGCAACCGAACCACATCGACCGGCGGCTCAGCGGGTGCCTCCTCGAGCTGTTCGAAGATCTGGTCTCGAACCAACCGGGTAGCTCGGGGATCGCGCCGTGTCAGGTCGAGCGCCGGGGCGATCGGACGAGCCGTCCTGCCCACCGACGGGGACGGCTTCGCTGGCCTGTCCTGGGACAACAGCAGCCGGGGCTCAACGAGAAGGCAAATGGAAGAAACAATCCCGACCAAGCTCGAACCGCGCATCATGCCCCCACCGGAAACTTTTTCGCGCCGGCGGGCCTACGCTTGAGCTGTTGCTCGACGAACATCTTTCTGAGCGTCTTGTGGAAAAGCGATCCGAATTCGAACGGACCGGAGTTCACGAGGAGCTCGAGGGTCCGCAAATCTTGACGCTGGGGGACTGGGAGATCGGCGTCTTTCTTTGTGAGGTCGAAGTTTCTCCGCGAGTCCTCGACTGCCTCGAGGATGCGCTTGATGTCGCCATGTCCCGCCAGCCTCAGCTTCTGACGCTGCTCGGCCTTCAACTCGAACAATTGATCGACCTCCTTGATTTTTTTCATGAGCAGGCGCTCGAGCGGATCGCGAAATCGATCCTTGCCGGCCTTACCCGAAGAGACCCAGCTATCGATTTCGGGTGGACCCTCATGCGGTAAGCCACCAGGCGCGGCCTGCCTTTGCCTCTCTTCGTGTTGCAAGTTCTGAAGCAGAACCATGTCAATGAGCCAAAGGGGGCGATCCGAAACCAGTTGTCTATAATAGATCGCGGCGCCATCTTCATTCCCGCGTTTCATCTCGTGCACGGTCATCTGGATCAAGGCCGCAGTGGCGGTCGGGCCGTCCGGGTCATGCTGACGGATTTTATCCAGCGTTCGCAGAGCGGAAGCCTCGTCGGAGGTCAGCCATTGCAGTGCGATCGCGTACTGGCGAGCGACTAGCTTCTTGAGAAAATCGGTGCCCGGATACTGAGTGACGAGCGATTCAAAACTGGCGTTGGCCTGTTTGTACTTCTTGAGCCGGAACTGAGTTTCGGCAAGGTGATATTGGGCAAGCTCGCCGCGGCGAGTCCCCGTCCCTCTGCGCAATCCTGGCCAGAATCGGTTCAGCGTCCTCCAGCTTACCCAGTTGAGATAGCCAAATCGCTTCGACCAGGTCGCGCTCGTCGGTATTCACATCGTGGGCGGTCATGGCGGGGCCCTGTGCCGGTCGTGCTGGGGATTGCGCGGTCGCCGGGCCGAGGATCGCGACAAGTCCACTGATCGCGAACCCGAGGATGGCCCTGTCTCTCATCATCCCGGCTCCCTTTCATCTTGAATCCATACAGTCAAAGGGCATCGTCCCAAAACCCTCCTCTCTTGCGTTGACGAACTGACAGGCCGGCACGACATACCAACCCGAAGCGTCAGCGAGGGGTTACCCATTTCCCCGCATGGATTTGTGTCGACCCTCGCTGACGCTTCGGGCTAGTATGAACGGCCCGCCAAGTGTCAAGCGAGACAAGTCCACGTTGACCCCACTTTGGGACGATGCCAGTCAAAGCCATCCTCCAGATTAAGCGGCGTGCCCTGGACACTCAAGCCGAATAGAGGACCGTCAAAACTTCCCCGATCGGCTATTCTCGCCGTCTTGTCACTGTCTACCATTTACCGGCAACCCCTGCCTTCACCACATTGTCGAAATCACCAATCCAACCGCTAAATTCGTACGAACCATTAAAGTGGCGCAATAAAACGGCCGATTCCTAGAGGGAAGATCTGATCGAACGGGACGCTGCGCGGTGACGGCGCGGCCCCCTCAGATGACACGCGCGCCGGCATCTTCCTCACGACCTCGGAGCGATTGATGGGACTCTCGTTGCCAGGACGGACAGGGAGAGTGGGCATGCCGTGTCATGCGCGTCGGATTCGACGAGCGAAAAGGAGTTGGGCTGGGCCTCAAACCGAGTGCCTGGAGGGCCGCCTGCTTCTCTCCAAGGCAGCCCCGCACGCCACTCACGCCGATCTCCTCACGCCGCCAGCCGTCGAAGTGGCCAATGCGATGACGGTTCTTGAATCGCGGGCCGGGCAGGATTTTCAGAAGCTGGCCATCGACCTGCAAAAACTCGAGCAAGGTTCGAAGGTCAGGCCGGGGCAGTTTGCCGTGCTGGAGTCTGACGCCACGACGCTCGACCTGGCTATCAAGTCGTCGTCTGCGATCACCACGAAACAGGCTTCAATCCAGATGTACGCCTTGCAGAATACGCTTGACCAGTCTTTTCTGGCGGCCGGCAACCGGGGAAGTGGATGGAATCAGCTCGAGAAAAAGGTTGCCGCCAACCTCTCCGGCGTGATCGTCAACTACGTGTTCAGTGAGTCCACTGTCGCGGCGACCATGCCCAATGGCGTTGTTTCCAATGCACTGGTGCAGGACACGTACTCGCAGATGCAACTGGTTGCCCGCGAAGCCGGAGTCACGTCGGCCGGGCATGCGCAGATCGTGGCCGATGAGGAGGCGGTCATCCGGGATCTGGGGCCATCGCCCCAAATGAACCTCGGCGGCCCTCTTCCTCGCGACCCGCTGACTGTCTACCTTGACGGCCAGGTTGCCAACTTCGTCCACGCCCGCACGATCGTCCGCAAACGATGAGGGGAACCAGGCGGCAGACAGCCTTGATTCCAGCTACTTATTCCTTGATGCGAGCCCCACGGATCTGAACCGGCACACCGTCGCGGCTGAGGTACTGGAACGCGATGTGCCCGCTCCGCGGTCTGTCCTTGATCGGCGCGGCGGGGCTGCCGTCGTGACGTTTGACAGGTTGCTCCTGCTTGCTCAGATCCACGTCCTGGATGACCTCTCCATTGGCCGTGACCTTGAGCTGATCTCCCTTCAGCTCGATTCGAAACCTGTTCCATTCCGTCGGCTTGTAAACCTGCCTGGTGGGAGCGATGGCACGGTAGATGCCGCCGGTCAATTCCGAATCCTTGGCGCTCGTGTTGTAGCGGTAATCGGCAACCTGCATCTCCATCCCGTCGAAGGCGGGGTCGCCACGCATCGGCGACCGCAGCGCCACGCCGCTATTGCCGAGCTCTCCCAGCTTGATCTCGAACTCGAGGATGAAGTCGCCGTACTCCTTGTCGCTGACCAGCCAGGCATCCCTCCGCAGATCCGATCTAAGAATGCCGTCCTTGACGGACCATTCCGCCAGCTTCACCTTGGACAGGTCGTTCCACTCGCGCACCGACCAGCCTTTAGGCGTGCCGTCGTGGGGAAACAGGTCGACAAAGCCATCCTCGGCCTTGATCCCCCACGGACGCAAGCCACACAGAAAAAGCAAGCAGGTCGAAACGCCCAGGCGGAATTGGGACATGATGCACCTCCAGGAGTAGCTCGCACGTTGAGAATCGAGGGGCGACGGCCCGATTGTACTGCTTGGAATCGCGGCCGCAATGATGATCCCCGACTTGACGATTTCCGCCGTCCCAACTCGTAGCAATCTCACCGGCGCATCAGCTCGAACGTCTCATGTGGTGAATGGTCAGCTTCGAGCTCGTCGATGCGTGCCCGGATGTGAAGTGCGCGCTCATTGCCCAGAATTGGATCGACCATGCCGTGAAACTTGGCGTCAAGCTCGGCATCGCAAAGGGGCCTTCGCGCATGGCCAGGGGGATGTGACAGTTCGCGAACGAGCGTGGCACCATCGGCAAGAGTCACCGTCAGGCGGTTGGGCACTTCCGCGGGATAGCGGGCGGAGAGCGCGGGGTCCTCGACGACTCGCGTGCGGCTCATGAGCTCCTGAATCTGGGGGTCATGCAAACGTTCGGCGGTGAACTGGGCGGCCGACACTTCGCCGTCCATGAGTGCGACGACGGTGCAGTAGGGGAGGCTATGGTCCGCCGTCTCGCGGGTTGCGGGACGCCACTTCTCCGGGTCGTTGGCGATGATCTCGACGGCCGTGCGGATGGTGGCGATCTCGATCGAGCGGATGCGACGCGGGTCGCCGATCTCGCGCCGAAGATCGAATGCCGCGGCGATGGCCGACTGGCTGTGATACTCGGCCGGAACGAACTTGATCGAGGTTTGCGGCAGCATCCAGTCGGCGGCGCGAGGTCCTCCCAAATCGGGAAGGTCGAGCGGGCCGGAAACTTGCTGGATGAAGCCCATCTCGCCCTCGAACAGGGGAGAAGGGCCGGTCATTCCGAGCGAGGCGAGCTGGGCGGCAAAGACGCCGTTCCGGGCGGCGAAGGCGAAGCGCGCAGCCCTTCCACATCGACAGTTCCCCGGCGCGGGTGACGCGCAGGGCCGTGCCGGTCGTGCCGGCGATTCCCAGGGCATGCCGGGTTTGCTGGTGATCCAGACGCCCCAGCCTGGCCGCGGCCAGCGTTGCCGAGATCGCGCCGTAGGTCGTGTGGTCCCAGCCCCGGACGCGAAGGCAAGCCGCGTCGCAGAGCCGGCACTGAACCTCGTAGGCGATGGCCGCCGCTGCAATCCACTCGGCGCCGCTGGCCCCGGCCGCTTCTCCCGCGGCCATCACCGCCGCCCAGTTGTCGCTCGGATGCGCCGGTTCGAGCGACAGATAGGTGTCGTTGCAGTCGAGGTAGCGGATATGGACGCCATTGGCGAACGCGGCCCAGTCGGGCGCGGAATGGCCGCCGCCAATCAGCGTCGCTGAAGGAGTGCCCTGGATCCGCTCGGCGAGACCGCGGGCGATCCGCGGCGCGGGCTCGTCGATCGCGGCGATCGCGCAGCCACACGTGTCGAGCAGCCGCCGCTTTGCCTCGACGACCACCTCGGCGGGAAGATCTTCGAATCGAATATCGAGGGCGAAGGTTGCCAGCCGATCCGCCAGGGACACACTCATCGCGATGAGCTCGCGGGGCCAGCCGCATCGGTGCCGACAACATGGTCGGGCACGGTTCCGCGCGGCTTCCCGGAGTTTAGCAGCCCGTTGCTCGAGCCGCCAGGCAATGCCTCGGCCGACTCATCGTGGTAGGGAAGGCAGCAATTCGGGCTGCGGGGCCGTTGCAGTGGCACGTGCCGGCGTACCGCGTCGAGCGGCGTCCTCGCGCGTGGCCCGTGCGGTTTCACTCGCCAGGCCAATGTGCTCGCGGAGAATGCGGCGCACCTCGCGGATCGCCTCGCCATCCTTCTGAACGCCGTGATCCGAACGCACGACCTTTTCGGAGGCGACCTTTTCGGACGCGACTCCGTCGAGGTGGGCACTGCGATAGGGTACGACTCCGTCGGTCGTCTGGTCGGCGGGACCGGGTCGCAGTGAGCCGATGATCGAGTGGTAGACCACGCCCGGCCCCGGCTTCATGGCCCGCAGTGCCATGAGGATGGGCGAGTCGGGCTCGAGTGTCTCGATGCTCGTCGGGAACCGCCGGAACCGGCGGCGGTCGAATGCGTCCGGGTTGTCTTTTACGAGCTGGTAGAGCAGCTTGGCGATGTAGTCCGGATCGCTGATCAGCCCCGCTCCCACGCGGCCCACGACACCGCGGGACAGATCCGACCCGCGGTGCGGCGTGCCCAGGAACACAGCGCGGGCGACGAACGGCAAGGGCTCGAAGAAGAGCAGGCGCTGAAGTTCGTCGAGCACGTTCTTGGGACCGATGATCTCATCAAAAGTCTTGTCAGAATTCAGCCTCCAGAGCTGATCGCCGCTGGAGACGGTCATGAAATGGCTGAGCAAGCCGCCCATGCTATGCCCGACCAGCACCATCCGGTCGAAAGCGGGATCGCGGCCGTCCGGGTTGAACAGCAGCTTCGCCTGGCTGAGCGAATCGCGCAGGCTCGCCGCGGCAATCGGCAACGGCACGCCGGTGGGATACATGTAGAGCAGGAACTGGTAATGTTCCTGGATCGCCGGATCGCGCTGCAATTCGTTGAGCATGGGAATCCAGGCCAGCGGAGTGGAGATCAGGCCGTGCACCATGACCACGGGAATCTTTCTCGGTTCGTAGGGCCGGATCATCAGCAGGTTGGCCCGCTGCATGCCCTGCTCAGGATGACGCAAGCCCGACCAGCGGAACCTGTCCAGGTCGGACCGCGACCACATGTAGGCCAGTGGCGTGGTCAGGTCAGTGTCGAGCGCGATCAAGTTGGGCGCCTGTCCGACTGCGCCTTGCGCACCGGATCCTTGAGCTCGAGTGTGCACCTGCGGGCCTCGTCAACCGTCTCACCCGGATCTCGCAGCCGCGAGTTGGGAACCAGGAACGCCGTGAGCGGGAAGGCCATCTCATCCGGAAAGAAACGTTCCTGCGGGGAGCGATTCTCCTTCTTGGAGTCGGTCTCGCGGACGCCGATCAGGGGAACTCCCAGCCCGTACTGGTTATGGCTGGTGGCCAGCCCGGAGACCTCGTAATCGGATGCCAGGATCAGCTTGTGAATGTCGGGCGCAGCCCAGGGAGAGTCGCGCAGCACCACCTGGAGCACCTGCTCGTGGCCGTGGACCTTGAGCTTGATGACTCCTTGGGGATCGATCGGATCTTTCGACTGAGCCGCGCGGATCAGCCGCTCCAACCCACCGTTGTAAATGTTGCAAGCCAGGAGAAACCTCGGGTCGGAGGGTCCGCGGCCGATCGGCCAGTTCGGGGTCAAACAGGTAGTCATGGGCATAAGCCACCGCGTCCAGAAATCGGTCGATCGCCTGGGCCTTGCGCCACCGGTCCTGCTTCAGTCCGTCGACCCACGAGAGCTCGGCAAGGGCATAAACGAGCTCGGCATCTGGTTGCTTGCGTGCGATCTTCTCGAGGCTCAGGATCGCGTTATTGGGGTCTCGCCGATATGCCCGTGTGAGCTCGTAACGTTTGAGTGTTTCGACAGTTCGGTCGCCCGGGCGGTCAATCGCCGCGGCGCTGTGCTGGAACGACGAAGACCCACGATCGCCACGGCTAGGTTGGATGGTGATATCCGACCAGCCCAGCAGCACAGAAAAAAGAACGACCACGTGTGCGGTTGCCATATCGGGTCACTCCCTCGACCCAGAGTCCGATTCTTTTCCATATTTGCTGCTGAACGCACGTCCCTGCCGCCCGATCTGGCGTCCGCGGACGCGGGAATGATGACGTCCAAGACAAGTCTGGTCAATCCCGGTCGGCGTCCACGCTGAAGATTCGAATCGAGGCCTCCTGACATTGCTCCCATTGGACCGCTCCCCGACGATGGAGCGATCGTCCTGGATAGCTGGCTTGCTTTATGCAAGGTTTCCAGCAAGCATCACCTTGACGCATACACGCGATGGAGGCTCTGTCGGAAAAGCTGCGTGACCTGCTCATGGAGAACTTCAAAGAACCTCGAGACGACTACGGGGGTCGCCCATGATTGGAACTGGACGAGTCTTGCTGGGGATTGTGATCGGGATGGGCTTCTCGGATCTTGCTACGCGGGGCGATGCCCAGGAACCGCCGGCGGTCAAGCCGACGATCGAGCATGTGCGGCTGTCCCGCGCCGTGGGAACCTGGGATGCCGAGATGAAAACCTGGGCCCGCGGCCCGGACGCGGATCCGATCGTCTCGAAAGGAACGGAGGTCGTCAAGCTGATGCCTGGGGGCCTCTGGTTGCAGACCGAGTATCATGGCAAGGTCGGCGAGATCCCTTTCCACGCTCTGGGCGTGACCGGTTATGACCCCAAGAAAGCCAGGTATGTGGGGAGTTGGGTCGATTCGATGTCTCCCGCGCTGCTGGTGATGGAAGGAGATTTCGATACCAAGACCAAGTCGCTGACCATGACCACAAGCGGCACCGAACATGCGACCGGAAAGCCGTACGAGGCCAAGATGACCAGCATCTTCACCGATAAAGACCTGCGTCTCTACATGATGTTCGTGAAGAATTCGCAGACCAAGGGGCCAGTTCGTGAAGTTCGTGGAGATCACGTATAACAAGCGGCCGGACTGAAAAAATGTCCCGCGCGGTGCTACTCGATTCCATCCGCGAAAACTCGAAGTGGTGGCTTCACTTCGAGCCGCCGGATGCCGTCGCTCGCCCCGCGGCCAGCAACCAGTTCGTCACCGCGGCGCCAATCCGACGGATCGTCAGCGAGAGCTGCTTGCCGGCCGGGCCGCCGAAGTGAAAGGCAAGCCACTCGACGGCCCGGGTGTTGAGCTCGGCGACCAGGCCGAGCAAGGGGTGAGCTTGCACGGTCTCGAGCCCGCTGGCGACCTGGGCGTACTTTGAGGTCCTGGTCGCTCCCCCCGATTTGCAGTAGATCGCGAAGTTCTCGCAGTTGAAGCTCAGCAAGCTGTACGGGTATGTCTTGCCGACCTCGGAAATCGCCGTGGCCACGATGGTCGGCACAGGCTCCGGGAGCAGATCCGGGTACGTCCAGTGCTGGGGAGTCCGATTCTCGAGGAATCGTTCCCAGCTCACCCGGTAGACATGGTTGTCGTTGAGATAATGGACAATCTCGCCGTTGCCGATGTACACGCCCAGGTGAAACGCGGTACCGAAGTAGACCGCGTAGAGTTCGCCCGTTTCAGGCTCGGGCATGTCGGCCTCGTAAAGTAGGGACGAGTCCGATCGCAACGCTTTCAGGGCGATCCAGGTTAACGTCGCGCCAAACATGAGCAGCTTCAGGCCGACGAAGACGCCGGCCCAGCGGAGCGGGTCGGCCACCAGGTTGAGCAAAATGACCGCACCAATGACCAATGTCACCAGGCTTGAAACGAGCAGTAGTCGCCAGCTCTGCCGCGTCGGCGAGCGGAACGCGATGTCTGCCAGCACCAGTCCTTCGATGAGAAACAGGGCCCCGAAAGCGAGAGTCACCAGCCGAACCGAACCCTGCCAGTGACTGAGCAGCAAGAATCCCATCGCCAGATCGATGGCCACCTGCACCAGAATCGCCGGCCAGCCGCGCAGGCGGGCCGATGCCGATCGCCGGCCCAGCAGCAACTGAACCGCCTTGAACGCGCCCGAGGCCAGAAGCACCAGGCCGATGAGCCGCAAGACCGATCCGAAGAGCGTAAACGGCAAGGCGATGGAAAGCCCGCCAAGCGCCAGGCAGGCGACGCCGACTGCCAGCAAGATTCCCCGCCTCAGCCCGAACTGCTGCTCGATTCGCTGTTCGAAGCCCGACATCTTCGTGTTCGCGGCCTGGCCCATCCGAGAAATATCCCTTCCGGTCCGGTCAACTTTGGTTGCCAAGCAAGAACTCGAGCACCGCACGATTCACCTGGTCGCGTTCGCGATCGAGGGCGACGAGATGGTCGGATTTCGGCAGACTGATGATCGTCTTCTTGGCGGCGCCCAGGTGCTTGAAAAGCCAGTTTGCGTTAGCCGGCTCGACAACAGTGTCGAGCTTGCCTTGAATGATCAAGGTAGGGGTTTTGATCGCGGGAACGAGCGGCTTGACCTTGTCGATCAGCTCCAGGGCACTCAGGGCCGCGGGGAGGTTGAAAGTGCGGAAACGGTCAGTTCCGGCCGCCCATCGTTTCATTTCCGGGTCCCGAACGGCCGGAGGCCGGCGAGGCAGGTCGGGGATCAGTTGTGCCACGTGCCGGAGGTACGAGGCGGGCCGCAGGGGAATCAGCCCCGTGTAACGGATCGCCAGGAAGGGCGCCAGCAGCACTTGCCGCAAGACCGCTCTGCGGCTGGCAAGCTCGAGCGCCAAGGTGGCTCCGGTCGAAAACCCGATCACGGCCACGGGCTCGCCCGCCGCGTTCAGCTCATCGAACGCCGCATCAGCCGTTGCTACCCAGTCGGTCCATTTCGAGGAGGGCATCGTCGGGCCCGGTCCCTCGTGTCCGGGCAAGACGGGAACCTTGACGACCAGTCCAGCGTTCTTGATAGCCGCGATCAGCGGCTCGAGCTCATAGGGCCCGCCCCCCAGGCCATGCAAGATCAGGCAGGAGCAAGGGCGTTTCGCGTGGGTCGAGACCACTTCCTGAACATCGGGATCTGATCCCGCGTGGGCCATGAATTCCGTTCGCCTCCAAGAGTCTCACACCTCGACAACCGGTCCGTGCCGCGCGAGCCGTATGGCACCGCTCGCATACATCGAGAATCCACACACCGGGATCCTACAGATAACAAGGCCCCAGAGTGTCCGCAAGTCCGGCGATGGCTCATGGCGGTCCGTCTCATGCCCCCGCGCCAGATTCACGGACACGAATCATCACCTGACCGCTGCCGCCTTGAGATATTCGGCAATCGGACCCAGGGCGAGCACCGGCAGGAATGAGAGCGCGCCGATGAGCAAGACGGTTCCAAGCACCAGCACTCCAAATGTGGGTGTATCGCCCGGGAGAGTACCAGTGGTGATCGCCTTGCGCCCCTGCCTGGCGAATCGGCCCGCGAGCTCGAGCGCCAGCGCGGCGAGGACGAATCGCCCGGCCAGCATGGCGATGATGGTCGTGATGTTATAGAAGGGGCTGTTGGCATTCAGGCCCGCCATGTTCTGGCCGTTGTTGGCCATGCACGAGGCGTAGGCGAAGATGATCTCGGTGAAGCCGCGGACGCCGTCGTTGGTGACCAGCCCCGCGCGTCCCGCGGACGAGGCGACGGCCCATCCCGCGAGCGGCAGAACGACGAGCGGAGTGATCAGGGCATAAAAGGCAACCAGTTTTGCTTCGCTTGGTCCAACGGTCTTGCCCACGTATTCCGGCGATCGGCCGACCATCAGGCCACCCAGAAACACGGCCACGAGAGCGATCATCATGAGGCTGTAGAAGCCGGTTCCCAGGCCGCCAAAGGTCAGTTCGCCGAGTAGCATGTTGACGAGCAGGACGAGCACCCCGATCGGGTGATACGAGCCGTGCATCGAGTTGTAAGAGCCCGTCGCGCAGTTCGAGGTGACCACCGCGGTCAGCACGGAACCGCCCACGCCGAATCGCGTCTCCTTACCCTCCATGTTGCCCCCGCTCACTGCGAACTCGGCCGCGCTCCTGGGCACGGCGGTCTCGGCACGGTCGCAGACGACCAGTCCCGCGACAAAGAGAATGACCATGACCGCCAGCAAGAGCCAGCCGGAGCGCGGCCGGCCGATCATCCGGCCGAAGAGGACGGGGAACGCCGCGGGAATGATCGCAATGGACAGCATCTCGATGAAGTTCGTCAGCGGCGTCGGGTTCTCGTAGGGATGGGCGCCGTTGGCGTTGAAAAAGCCCCCGCCGTTGGTTCCCAGGTTCTTGATCAGCTCCAGGACAGCCACGGGTCCCTGGGCGATGGTCTGGATCGAGCCATCGCGTGCGTGGGCCTGAATGTAAGCGTTGAAATTGAGGGGCACGCCCTGCCAGACCAGAATCAGCCCGCCGACCCAAGAAAGTGGGATCAACACCCAGAGCAGGGAACGCACCAGGTCAACCCAGAAGTTGCCGAGCTTTTCACAGTTCTCACGCGCGAAGCCGCGAATAAACGCCAGGCCGATTGCCAGGCCAGCGGCTCCGGCAAGGAAATTTTGAACGGCCAGACCAAAGACCTGGGTCCAGTACTTCAGTGTCGATTCGCCGGCATAGGCCTGCCACGTGGTGGTCGTCGAAAAGCTGACGGCCGTGTTGGCTGCCAGGTCGGCTGTCATCGGCGTCGTGAGGTAGGTGGGGTCGGGATCCCCAGGCAGCCATCGCTGGAAGACCAGGATCAAGTAGAGGAAGAGCGTGCAGACCAGGCTGAAGGCCAGAAAGCACACGAAATACTCGGCCGAAGTCATCTCGCGGCGGGGATCGACGCCCAGCGCGATAGATCCAGGTCTCGACGGGTCGGCACAGCGGATCGAGAAAAGTCCTCTGACCGTCGAATACGCGCATCAGGTACAGGCTGACCGGTTTTGCGAGCAAGACAACGATCGCGAGAAACGCGGCATATTCGATCCAGCGCATACTGGCGGGACTCCCATCAGAAAGCTCAGGGTGTTTCCTGCGAGGGGGAGGAGGCCGCAAGCGCATCGAGCGCCAGATTGAGCTCGAGCACCGAGACCCGCGCTGAGCCCAGGAAGCCAAGTTGCGGTCTTGAGGCAAATTTACGCACGACTTGCCGGACCTGTTCCTGGCTCAGATTCCGTTCCCGCGCGACCCGGGGTATCTGCAATTCGGCATTAGCCGCGCTGATGTGTGGGTCGAGCCCGCTTCCCGAGCGCGTCACGGCGTCGATCGGGACCTCGTGAGCCGTCGTAAGGCCGTTCTCGAGACGGAATCGCATGGCAAGTTGGCGGACACCCGCGAACGACTCGTCCTGGGCGGGAGTGGCAGGGTCGTCGCTGGCTCCATCCCGGAGCTTCGGGTTCGTGGGCCCGAGGTTGGTGCCGCCTGAAGCCAGGGCGTCATAGCCGCGGCCAGCCGCGGATCGCCGTGCCTGAAAGTCACCCGTACGACGACTGCTCTGACCGATCAGCCGCGAGCCGACAACCTGGCCGTTCTCCACGATCAGGCTTCCCCGCGACTGATCCGGGAAGAGCAGACGGGCCGGCACGGCCAAGGCGATGGGAAAAATAAGACCCGTCAAAATTGCCAGCAGCGGAACGGAAAGCAGGATGGGGCGCAGATGATCGCGCCAGGATGTGAGTGGCTGTGCAGTGGGGCCAGGATTGAGCGGGCTCGGAGGATTCGTGGAGGAAGGTAGCAACTCGCCCCCGCGGCTGGGACTGGATTGGTTCGCGGGCTCGTCTGATTGGCTCACCCAACACTCTCCTGGCTTGTCAGCGATCCACGGACAAAATGCGTTGGAATTGATGGCCGTCGCAATCCCCATCGCTCGTTTGCTATAGCAAGTTACAGTCCAATGGAACTCGCCCAAGCCGCTCGCTGATCTGCCATCGCGACTTATGGCATTTCATCCGTTCAAATAGCGGGCTCTGCCCGGGCGTTTCTGTGCGACTTGCAACCCAGGGACGTTGCATCTCGCACGATGCGGCGAGCAGCGAATGAGCTACCTTCCCTCAGCTCGACGAGCCCGCTAGTTCGTTGAGCCTAAAGCTCTTCTCGCGTCAAATTGACAATCCCTATAAGTAAATCGGGGGACCCGGCAGTCTGTTTCGAGATCCCGGAAACGATTAGAGTGCAGCAAAGGCGCCAGCCCCTCCGGCGAAACCGGAACCCGGGCGGCTTTTCGTTGAGACACTCTTCTGAGACGAGGGCCTGGCCGATGTCACACAGCGATATTCCTCCGCCTGCCGCATTGCCTTCCGATGGTATGAGCAAAGACCGGTCCATTCCGCGGGCAAGAGTTTGGATTCTGGCTCTCGCGGCCGGCCTGATCGCGGGATTTGTTTCATGGGTCGTCGGGGAACGGATTCATGGCCGCTATGGGCCGCAGACAATCGTCTCGACGAGCGGCTCAGCAACTATGCTTCCAAGTCCCGCGGAAACTCAAAGTCGGGCAAACGCTCTGAAGGCCGCGGAGACACTGGATGCGACCCTGGTCTTTGGATCGCTCGGCGCGGTTCTTGGCCTGGCTCTGGGCTTGGCCGGTGGGCTCTCCCGGAGGGCGAGCCGAGCAGGAACCTGGGCCGCGGCGATTGGCGGATCAATTCTCGCCGCGACGGTCGGCCTCGCGATGATCAGGATCATGCTGCCGATTTACGTCAGACAGACTGCGCTCGATCCAGCTAGTCTTCTGACCGGGCTTCAGTTCTACCTGGTTATGGCCTCGACAATCGGCGCCTCCGCGGGGGCGGCATTCGGTGCCGCACCTGGCAATTTGAGCCGCGCGGGCCGAGCCGCTCTGGGCGGCCTCCTGGGCGGCGCCGCGGGAGCTCTGGTTTATGGATTGATCAGCGCCCTGGTATTTCCGCTGATCCAGAGCGGTAGCCCGATCCCGGAGACAGCTTCCGCCCGCCTCTTTGCCCGGCTTGCTATCTCCATCTTCACTTCCGCCGGAGCCGCGGCGGGTGTCCTCGACCGGAAGAAAGCATCGATTTCCAATCCTGTCGCCGAGCTGCCGAAGACCTGATCGCCGAATCAACGTCCGCTTTGAGAATCGGCGGTCGGCCCTGGTAAAGGCCAGGGAAAGAGATAACCATCCAGGAAAATGGAAAGGTCGCGGACAATTTCTGAGGGCCTTTCTTGTACCCGGCTGAGCTCGGAGCGGAGCGGATCGTCCGCTCCTCCGAGAGCCTGCCACTCAAGCTGGCCCCGGCCGGCGGTGCGGTCGTGCACTTTGCTCCCGCGCCGTGATGAGGGAAGAATGGGGATTGTCTGTCCCTGGATCTCTACCGGTGTCCAGGTAATTGACCCCCGCCGCCCTTCTGATAAAGTAGATCATCATCCTCATGCCCTGACCGGCGTGAGGGTTAATTCACAAGGGGTGGGGTTTTCCCGGGGTCAACTGGGCTTCAGGAGCGGCACCGCTTGCGAATGAGAGACGAAGATTCTTTGGTTTTCGACCGCCTGGCTTCTGGGTATTGTGATCGGTCTCGAATGGACCCCCGGCCGGCGCGGATGGCAAATGCCGAAACAATGAACTGACAACCGCTATTAGCGCGACGACAGAGGTGACCCGGTGGCGAGTGGATGGCTCTGCCTGAATCTGGCACTGGCCTGGATTTCTCTGGCTTTCGTCGGACTGGTGTTTCTGGCTTGCGAGCGAGGTTTTTGCTTGTCAAGCACGGACGCTCCGGTTTGGTGCAAGCGTTCCGGCGTTCGCCAGGCAGGCGGCTCCTCCAGAGCAGGCCGCGGGCGGCGTGTGACAGCCGCCAGTTTGCCAGTTAACGCCATGTCCCCGGGTGCATTGCTGCGCGTTCATTTCCCGCGAGGTGTCCCGTTCGCCCGCGGTGATCAGGCAGGTTACTCGACTGTTGCTGTTCTGATCGCATCGGACGGCAGCCTGTTCGGTCATCGCATCCTGGGAATTGGCGTGTGAGTTGTTGAGCCGGCGTCCCCGTCCTTTCGCGCCCGAACCCGACGCGATCTTCGCGTGTGGGTTGTTCGTGGCTCCAGCTTCCGTTCCAACTCGACCGCTCGCCTTCCAACCGCTGAACTGGCTCGGAATCGGTTCCGAGCGACGCAGCGGACAGGCCCCGAACCAGGACGCGCCGGAAGACTGATCTGGAAAGGCCGGGCGGCGCCGTGGAAGGATCGATGACCGGGGGATTGATCGGGCTTTTCCTGGGAATGCTGGGGGGCATCTCCGGGGCCTACTTGATGGCGCGGTTGCGAGCCCAGACTGCACGGGGGCTGGCCGACCAGATCCTCGCCAATGCCAACCGTGAAGCGGAGACCATTCGCATTCAGGCGGATCTCCATGCCCGGCAAGAAGCTCTTATTCGCCGCGATGAACTCGACCGCGAAATGGAGGAAACTCGCAAGGATCTCCGCGAGCTGGAGCGGAAGCTCGAGAAGCGGGGCGACTTGCTGGACCAGAAGCTCGAGCTGATCAACCGCAAGGAACGCGATTTCGAGTCGATCCAGCACTACCTGACGGAGCAGCAAGAGGAGCTTCAAAAACGCCAGGCTGAGCTCAAGCAGACACACGCCGAACAGCGCGAGCTGCTTTCCAAGATCGGCCGTCTGTCGCCCGATGAGGCGCGAAACGTGTTACTGACGCGGGTGCAGGAAGAGTTGAGAGGTGAGATCGGCGGGCTGGTCATGCGGCACGAGGCCTCGGTTCGCGAAACCTGCCAGCAGCGAGCGCGCGAAGTTCTGACGACGACCATCCAGCGCTACGCAGCCTCCCACACCGCCGAGGTCACGGTCAGCACCATCGATATTCCGAGCGACGAGATGAAAGGCCGGATCATCGGTCGCGAGGGACGGAATATCCGGGCGTTCGAGAAGGCTACGGGCGTGGACGTGATCGTGGACGACACGCCCGGAGTCGTGGTCGTGACAGGTTTTGACAGTGTTCGGCGAGAGATTGCCAAGATCGCGCTCGAGAAGCTGATCCAGGATGGGCGGATCCACCCCACGCGGATCGAGGAGATTGTCAAGGAAACCCAGGAGGAGATGGAACAGCACATCCGCAGGCTTGGTCAAGAAGCCGCGCAGGAAGTCGAGATCACCAACCTGCATGAAAAGTTGATGGACTATCTGGGCCGGCTCAAGTTCCGCACCAGTTACTCTCAGAACGTGCTCCGCCATTCCATCGAGGTGGCATTCTTGACCGGGATGATGGCCGAGGAAATTGGTCTCAGCGGTGCGCTGGGGCGGAGATGCGGCCTCTTGCACGATATCGGAAAGGCGGCCGATCATGAGATGGAGGGCGGCCATCCCGCGGTCGGCGCCGAGCTGGCCAAGCGCTACGGAGAGAGCCCGGAGGTTGTCCACGCCGCGCTCGGGCATCACGATGATCTCCGCGTCGATAGACCGTATACCGTGCTCGTGGCGGCGGCCGACGCCATCAGCGCCAGCCGTCCGGCGCCCGGCGCGAAACGCTCGAAAAATATGTCCGCCGTCTCGAGGAGCTCGAGGCCCTTGCGCTGGGCTTCCCGGGTGTGGAGCATGCGTACGCGATCCAGGCGGGTCGCGAGGTTCGCGTGCTGGTTGACAGCCAGCTTCTTGACGATGCCGCTTCCGCGTCCCTTTGCCGCGACGTTGCGCGGGCCATCCAGAACCAGTTGAACTATCCCGGCGAAGTGAAGGTGACCGTGCTCCGGGAGACCCGCGCGGTCGAATTTGCCCGCTGAGCCAGCCGGAGCACCTGCCCTGCCCCGCCTCCGATACCTACCGGACGGGGCAGATGATCCGACGCTTGATCCAGAGAGCGAGCCTTGCATGCCACTCAAGATTTTATTCATCGGCGATGTCGTGGGTTCGCCAGGTCGCAAGATCGTTTGCCAGGCCCTTCCCAGGCTCATTCCCCGCTGGCAGATCGGCCTGGTCGTATGCAACGCGGAGAACGCCGCCGGCGGTTCGGGACTGACTGTCCGTTGCTTTGAGGAACTGATCGATGCCGGCGTCGACGCGATGACGATGGGCGATCATGTCTACCGCAAGGACGAGATCTTCAAGATCTTCGAGCGCCTCCGACCGGGTTCTCCGTCCTGCCAACTTTCCGCCCGATGCGCCAGGACACGAACTGGCCCTGGTCCAGGCCCGCGATGGGACTGCGGCCGCGGTGTTCACGGTGCTCGGCCGCACCTTCATGCGTCCGATCGACTGTCCGTTCCGGGCGTCCGATCGCCTCATCGAGCAAATTCGTGGGAACGCGCGCGTCGTGGTGGTCGATATCCATGCCGAGGCCACCAGCGACAAGCAGCTTCTGGGCCGCTATCTCGACGGCCGCGTCTCGGCGGTGCTGGGAACACACACGCACGTCACCACCGCCGACGAGCAGATCCTCAAGCAGGGCACCGCCTATCAGACCGACGTCGGCATGACCGGGCCCCACGATTCGATCATCGGCCGCCGTTACGATCGGGTGCTGAGCACCGCTCTCACGTTTGTTCCCGCTTACTTCGATGTCGCCACCGGAGACCCTCGTCTCAGTGCAACCCTGGTGTCGGTCGATCCCGAGACTGGAACCGCGCAATCGATTCAGCGAGTGAGCATCAACCAGGAGGAAGCACAACGCTTGCTCACGGAATCGGCCGACGAAACGCGCCCGGCGGCGCGGTCGAGTGCTCCCTTGCACGGCTGAGCGGACGATCGGTTGGGCTCACGCTCAGACGATGAGTTCGCTCGAATCGAGACGTTCCACACGCCGCTCCAGCCGCTGCAGCCCGCGGGCAACTCCCCGCGCGACTGCGCGGGGATCGTCAAACAGGCGATGTTCCAGGTAGTGCCAGGTCAGCCAGTGCCCTGTGATCAGCACATCGGCGGCAGCCTCGAACGCATCGATCAGAGCGGTCTCGGACTCATCAAGCGGGCGCACCTGCTGGTACGCGGACAGAGCCAGCAGCGCGTCAGGGTCCGATCGCCGGGAAACCACTCACCGATCAGCCGAGCCAGGTCGGCGGCCACGGTCTCCATGGCCATGGCCCCGAAATCGATCAGGCCGGAAACCCGGTCCGCCTGGAAGAGGAAGTGCTCCGGGCGGGCATCGCGCAAACACGGCTGGAGCGCGAGCGTCAATTGAGCTGTATCGCGGAGCGGTGGCAAGAGTCGGGGAATGGCCGCCCTGGCCAGCAAGACCCAGCGCAGACCGCTCACGGTGTTCGGATCGGTTTGCGACTGCCCCAGGGCCGACGCGATCAGTTCAAGTCGGCCGCTGGCCAGATCTTCGAGCTCGCCGACGCGGACGCGCAGGCCGGGGCTGGTTCCGCGCTGAGCGTGCTTGGAGAGTCGACGATGCACCGATCCGAGAGCCGCGAACGCAGCATCAACACAATGCGTCGGCGGCGGACGCTCGGCCACGGGCTCGCCGGGTAGCCAGGGTGTGAGCTCCCAGAATCGGCCCTCATTCTGCTGGATCGTACGGCCATCGGACGCCGGCACGGGCACGGGAACAGGAACCAGACCGGGCTCGGCCAGCTCTTTGAGCCAGCCATGAATGAGTTCCAGGCCCGGCTGAGTCGGACCCTGCCTGGGCCAGGCGCGGAGAGCCAGCTCGCCAGTCTCCGCCCGGTAACGCCAGAGCGTGGCGCCGCTGGAGCCCCCCGCGTTTCCCAGTGCCTGGATGGGAGTGACGGGCCGGAGGTGGGGCGGATAGCGCCTCAGGATGAGGTTCACGACGTCTTGCGGCATCTGTCGGAAGATGAATCTTGCTTGGAACCCGCCAGCTCATCAGAGCTGGCAACAGGCCATGTCGCCTGCTGCATTGAACTTTGTTTGAGATCGAGCCAGGCTTGAAGAAACCGACGGGAAACCTCGGCCTGCACACTCTTGTCGCCGGCCTGGTTGGGTTTGAGGTCGGTAAGGTCAATCGGCCTGCCGAAGGTCACGACGGCTCGCGACGTGGTGATCAGCGATTCGCCGATCTGGTTGGTCTCCGGAGTTCCCCGGATGTAGGCCGGGATCACGGGGACACCCGCCCGGACCGCGAGGAACGCCGCTCCGGGAAGGATCGGGCCGAATTCGCGTCCCGAACTGGGAGTGATCCGGCCTTCGGGAAACGTGGTGACGACATGCCCGTCCGCAAGTGCCCGTAACGCAGCACGGATTGCCGGCAGATCGCGACCGTCCCGATTCACCGGAATGCAGCCTACGCGCTTGCAGAACCAGTGAATCAGCGGCCAGTCATAGTATTCCTTGGCGATCACGAAGCCGAGTACGCGGCGACAGCCGGCCTGCAAGATCAAGTGATCGATGCCGCAAGTATGGTTGGCAATTAGAAGGGCCGGACCGCTCTCCGGAAGCGGCGCCCACCCGTTACTCCGCAACCGATGGAAAACCGCGCAGTACGCGACGACCATCCAGTGCATCGGGCGAAGGGCGCCATGGATTTCGGGCTGATCCTGGGCTGCTGTCAGCCTCTGCCGCGCGAGCAGGAGTATGTGGGGCAGCAGAAGCACAAGAATCGTCAAGAAGAAGAGGACCCAACAGCTCATGAATCGCTCGCGGGGAGGGACAGGCAGGCGCTACGTCGACAGCCTTCGGCGCTGGTCGCTCTTTTCTATCGAATCAGTCCCCGGTCTTGAGGTCAAGACCGGCCATCGCGTTCGCCTGACCGTTTACTTCTCGTTACCATGGCCCGTGAACGTGACAATTCAGGTTTCCCGCGGTGCAAGAACTTCTCGCTGTCTAGCGATTCTGGACCATCCATTTGATCAGCTCGGCATCAAACAGCTCTGGCTCTTCGAACGGCGGGGTGTGACCACTGCGTTCAAACACGCGCACCGTCAGGTTGCGGAACTTTGGCCTGATCGGGTCCCACGAAGCAGGTGGAGCCACGATGAAATCGTACCGGCCCAAGGCCAGCAAGACCGGCCGGTCAAGGGTCGTTAAGCCCCGAGTGATGTCGATCTTACGGAACACCTTTCCCCAGACGTGGTCGAACATCGGAACGTTCACGTCCACGCCGGTCCAGAGCGGCGTTGCGTCGAAGCGGAAGTCATACCAGGCCCAAGGCCCTTCGCGGACATAACTCTGGACGAAGCGATCGCGCGGGGACAGCTTCTCCAGCTCCATGTCTGGCAGGCGTTTCAGGTTGGCAGTCCAGGCGGCCTTGCGCGGAGGATCGACCGATTCTTGCCAGTGCCGCTGGGCGGCGACCCAACTGGCGACGCCCAGGTCGGGCGAGATTCCGATCATGACCACGTGGGAGACGTTCTTCGGATACTTCTTGGCGTACTCGAGTGCCATGAGGGCGTGTCCCGAGTGGCCGATCACGGCGATCTGCCCGAGCCCGAGCGTCTGCCGGGCTCGTTCCACGTCATCAATGATCTTGTCGAGGTCAAACTCGCTCGCCGCGACTACTCCGGGAACTGGCGCAAAGCCTCGATGATCGAGGAAAACCAGCCGCAAGTGATCGCGAAGATTGCGGGAGAAAATCCGAGGATAATAGACCGCGCTGCCGATCACGACAGCCGATTGACCCTTTCCCTCGATCCGGTATCCAAGACGGAATTCGCCGGCCGCGATCACGCCATGATCGGGCCGGTCCGGCGTGTCGGACCTTGCGCTGGGAGGAGTCTGGCCGACCGACGATCCCGTGGACTCGAGCACAACCAGTCCAACCAGCAGCAGCACACGGAGACGTTGTTTTGTCGCAATGGGCCTCATGGCAGTCAGCCTGAAAAGCGCCCGCAAATGGACAGCCTGGATGCACTCGCCACGACCTCCGCCGCCCGACTGCCCCCGCATCATGATGAAGCAGCCAGTGTACGCGAGCGATAGGTCCGCAAAGATCAAACGGTGTGTGCCAGCAACGTCGCACGACGCGGAGTGTCTCTCGGCTCGATCAGCAACCAGGAACTCACGCGGCGCCTTCGGCTTGCACAAGCCATCAGGTGCGACCGGGAATTGGGTTCGTTTGCCATCAGTAACCCCGGATGTATCGGTGTTAACTCCAAACTAAAAAAAGACTTATGGGCCGTTTCAAATTGGGTTCGTTCGGCGCTTTTGTGGCTCCATTCGCCGTCTTCCCGGTTCGCACTCTCCTGGCCTGGGTCGCTTTGTGAACAGCCGACTACTTGCCATTCACCAATCGCCACCTGGGTACCGCAATCAACGGACAGGCATGATCGTACGGCCGTCGAGTTCTCGTTCCTGACCAGGGGAAAATTGGCTTCGTTTGATATCGACATTTCCGAATATGTTGCTGTTACGTCCTGAATTCTGATTGCCTAATGCCATTTTGCGATTGTCTTCGGGCACCGTCCCAAAGCCTCCGTTTCTGGCGTTGACGAAGTGATAGGTCGGCGCGACATATTAACCCGAAGCGTCAGCGAGGGGTTTCCCCTTTCCCTGCCTGGATTTGTGTCGACCCTCGCTCACGCTTTGGGTTAATATGAACGGCCCGCCAAGTGTCAAGCGAGACAAATCCCCGTTGACCCCACTTTGGGACGATGCCGCTTCGTTCGGCGCTTTTCTCAAGACTCGCTTCCCCTTCCGCTCGATTGACCGCTGGCCGTGTTTCCCTCGTCGCTCCGCACTGTTCCTCTTGATCGACAAAGCTCTCGCAACTGGCAGTTTCTACGCGTCACGCTCCATGCCGCGACGTACACCCGCTGCGTGGCGTCGTTCCGCTCGGGCGGAGCGCAGACAAGACGCTCTCCACGATCCTTAGAAAAAGCGGTTACACCAACCCGACATATTGATTGTACGAGAAGATTTCCCGGATCTTGAAAAGAATCTCACGAACTTGGTCTCCTCGCCGGAACCGACCATCAAGACTTTCCATGGCCGCCTTCCTCTGCGCTGTCCCATGCGCATCCTCTTCACCTCGACCCACTGTGCCCTGGACCGCTTCAGCGGCGCGGCGCTGTGAATGCGAGAGCTGCTCGAACTGCCGGCGGTGCCGAGGGCGGATTGCCGGGTCCTTGCGACGAGGATCGTCGACCCCGAATGTGAAAAAACAATGACCCGATACACGCTGGAAAGGTCGCCGGGCCGAGCCGCCTCCTAGACGATCTGTAGGCAGGAGCTCCGTCTCCCGATCCGCTCGATCTGAACGAGGGAGCTCCGTCTCCCGATCCTCGTGCTAGCCCTGTGTCGGGCCGTTGAAGAAAAAGGGAGCCGAGCCAGGAATGCGGCCTTCGGCGCTGAGTCATCGCGCCTCGCAACCGTCCAGGTTCGCCAGGTGGTGCACCCCTGAGCGTGGCCAACATAATCGATGTGAGACTCGCGGATTCTGAGCAACTTATTCGAAGTTTTGGCGATAACCACCATCAATTAGCGTGATCGAGCGAGAGCCTTCGCATGGCGTGTCCTCCCTCAATGGCGTCAGTCCAAGGAGCACACCATGATGGGGCATGAGTTGCATCGGAGTGGGAGTGTCTGGTCGTTCCTTCTGTCGATTGACAAGGTATCGGGAGGTGAGCAATTCAGCCGTCTCTGTTCCTCGGGTAGAGTCTCCAACTAAGGGGCAGCCAATCGCGGCACCCAGTTCAGTCGCCCCGATCTCGAAGGTGCCGTCGGGATGTACATGAACTGCCAAGTGAGGGCATGCCTCCCGGCTCCCGGGGCTCAACCTGGTGGACGGGTCGGTCTGAACATCGTCGCCCGTTCAGCGCCCTTCCTCCGCTGGCCCAGGCCGGCCCAGCAACTTGGCCGCCTCCGCCCAGAACCGGAGCAATTCCGGGTCCTTGGGAGCCTTCTCCTTGGTCCACGCGACCGCCTTGTCGAACCAGGTGGTCGCCTTGTCTCTCGCCCCCTTGCGGGCGTGCGCCATGGCCAGGAAGAACCAGTTCGAGGCGTCAACGCCCTTGATCAGCTTGTCGGACTGCTCGGCGGCGGCGATCGCTTCGTCCCACCGGTCGCGACGGTATTCCGCCAGCGCCAGCGTGTTGTAATTGCCGCCCTCCTTCGGCGCGAGATCGATCGCTTTGCCGGCGAGGGCGGCAGCCTCGTGGTAATCGCGGGACGGGCGATCGGGTGTCAGGGCCAGGGCCCAGGCCAGGTTATTGGGGATGTTGTGGTAATCGGGGTTGAGACGCAGCGCCTCGCGGTGGGCGGCGATCGCCTCATCCACCTTCCACTGAGCCAGCAGGGCGAGGCCGAGGTTGGAGTGGGCGTAGGCGTAGTCGGGCTGGAGCCGGATCGCCTCACGGTACTCGGCGATCGCCTCGCCCAGCTTCCCCTGGCTCCTCATGATGTCGCCGAGGTTGTAGTGGTTGATGTGGTCGTCGGGCTGGAGCCGGATCCCCTCGCGGTATTCGGCGATCGCCTCGTCCAGCTTCCCCTGACGTCTCAGGGCGTTACCGAGGTTGGCGTGGGCGAAGTCGGGCTTGAGCCGGATCGCCTTGCGAAACTCTACGATCGCCTCATCCACCTTCCCCTGAGCCAGCAGGGCGAGGCCGAGGTTGGAGTGGGCGTAGGCGTAGTCGGGCTGGAGCCGGATCGCCTCACGGTACTCGGCGATCGCCTCGTCCAGCTTCCCCTGACGTCCCAGGGCGGTGCCGAGATTGAAGCGGGTCGTGCCGTCGTCGGGCCTCAGCCGGATCGCCGCGCGGTCCTCGGCGATGGCCTCGTCCAGTTTCCCCTGGCGCATCAGGGCGAGGCCGAGGTTGGAGTGGGCGTAGGCGGAGTCGGGCTGGAGGCGGATTGCCTCGCGCAAGGCCTCGACGGCCTTGTCCAGTGCCGCATCGGACCCGCCGCGATCCCCGCGCATCTTCAAGAGGTTACCCAGGCAGCTCCAGTGCCGGCCGTTACGGGGGCGAAGCACGACCAGGTCCTGGAACACCGCGATCGCCTCGGGGCCGCGGCCTCGGCCCTCCAGCGCATGCGCCAGCTCGTGGCCGGTCTCGGGGCGGAGAGCGCGGGCCGCCGTATAGTAGCCGATCGCCTCCTCGGTCCGCGGCGGATGGACCGCTTCCAGCTCGCGTCCCAGGTCGTAGTTGAGCCAGACGTCGCCCGGGTAGTGTGCCTGGGCGCGGCGGAACAAGCCGGCGGCGGCCTCGTGCTCTTCCGCCTCGGCCAAAGCGTCGCCCAGGAGCGTCAGGCTCGCCGGCGGCCAGGTCCGGGGATCGGCCTGCTCCGCCAGTTCGAGCAACGGCCCTCGTCGAGCCTTGGCATCGGGTTGCGACCAGACGTCCCGCAGTCGGTCGCGTATCTTGTCGGGGTCGGCGGCGCGGGCGGCGGCGATCAATCGGCGCCAGCCCTCGCTGTCCTTGGGCCGGGCCTTGCGGCGCTCATTCGCCCAGTCATCCAGGGCCGCGGCCAGGGCCATGGCCAACCCCGCCGGCCGAGCCCGAATCCTGGCCGCGGCGACCTCCGGCCCCAGCGCGTCGAGGTCGAGCCCGGCGTCGCGGAACGCCCCCGCGTAGGCCGTGTCGCTGGCCGAGCCGTTCGGGTCGTCGGCCTCGGCCGAACGGATGTCGACCAGGCGATCGAGCAACTTCTGATCACGCTCGGCCGTGTCGAGCCCGCCCTGGATCTCGGTACGCAGGGCCAGCAAACGCTCCCGGGCGCCCGCATCGCCGGCTGCCTCCGCCTGCTCCACCGCGGCCAGCGCCACCTGCCATCGCGAGAGGTCGCCGGAGTTCGTTTTGGCCTGGTCAAGGAGCGTGACCACCTGGCCAACGACCCGGTCGATGGCCGCGGCCCGCGCCGCTCGCTGCTGAAGGTAATACGTGGTGCTCAGCCCGCCCAGCGTTGTAAACGCCAGGACCGACGCCGCGAGCGCGAATTGCACCTTGCGCCGCCGCCGCTCCTCGATCGCCCGGGCCACCGCCACTGCTCGCTCACGTTCGGCCGCGCGCACCCGCGACTGAACGCCCGCTAGGTAGGCCGTGACTCGGTCCGCGACTGGCCCCGCCGCGCGCGGCCGGTCCTCCGGCTCGGCAGCAAGGCAATCCCTCGCCAGCGCGATCAGCTCCGGCTCCGCCCCGCACGCGTCGAGCCGGGCCATCGCGTCAGCCGTGTCACCGCGCATCGCCTTGCGGACAACCTCCTGTACGCTCCGCCCGGAGTACGCCGGGTGGCCAGTGAGAACTTCGCAGAGAATCGAACCCAGGCCGAACACATCGGCCCGGCGGTCGATGCGCTCGGTCTCGCCGCCGGCCTGCTCGGGAGCCATATAGGCCGGCGTACCCATCAGGCTGCCGGCTTGCGAGTCGTCGAAGTCCGAGCCGCTCCGCAAGGTCTGGATCACGCTCACAGCCGGCCGCGGCTCGGGTGCGGCCCGCGGCTCGTCGGCAATGCCCCCTTCTTTGAGCACCTTGGCCAGGCCCCAGTCCATCACCTGTACCTCGCCGAAGGAGCCAACCATCACGTTCGCCGGCTTGAGGTCGCGGTGGATCACACCACGGGCGTGGGCATAGGCGACGGTCTGGCAAACCTGCTCGAAGACGCCCAGGAAGCGGGGCAGGTCGTCCTGCGGGTTGCCCCGCTCATGCAAGAGCGCCGCCAGGGTGCGGCCCTTGACCAGCTTCATGGTGAAGTAGGGCCGGCTGTCGGCGAAGGTCCCCAACTCATAGACCGGGACAATCCCCGGATGCTGGAGCTGTCCGCCGATCTGCGCCTCCTCGACGAAGCGACGGAGTAGCTCGGGCTTCTCGAGGTGGGCCTCTAGCAGGACCTTGACGGCGAGGTCGCGCCCGAGGTCAGCATCCCGTCCCTTGAGGACAGCGCCCATGCCGCCGCGTGCGATCTCTCCGAAGAGCTGGTAGCGCTCGCCGCGCTGGCCGGGAGTAGGCATCTCGGCCGACGACGGTTTGATCAGGGCGACATCCCGATCGTCAGGTACCGTGTCGGCCAGGAGGACGCGGGGGACGAAGCCGATCGACCGTGCCAGGGTCTCCAGCACCCGGCCAGAGCTGGTGGGCTCGAAGTCGAAGTTGACCTCCTCGTCGTTCGAGTCGTCCAGGGGCGCGGCCCGGGCTCCCGTCTCCAGCCCGGTGCGGAGCCGGCAGGCAGGGCAGGTGCCGGTGGGGACATACGGGGGCAGAGGTTGACCACAGCGAGGGCAGTGTCGGTCGTCGGCCATCGTCAATGCTCCTGAAACGGCGGAGTTTGGGGTTCTACACTCAATAGACGGAAATACCCGACCGGGTCACAAGAAAAGTCCGTGATGTTCAGTTCACTCACTCAGGGTAACCAGCAGGGCCTGGATCTCGGCGTCGATCTCGGACGGTTCTGCAACGGTGCGGGCGATCTCCTCTCGGAGCCGTTCGCGGTATCGCATTCGCAGCCTGAGGGCCGCCATCTTCACGGCCCCCTCCGTCATGCCCAACTCCTCGGCGATGCTCTGATTCGATGGGGCTCTCTCGTGGCCCAGGAGAGCCGGCCGGAGCCGCTCGTAGAGCATCCGCTTGTTCGATCGGCGCATCTCCCCATCAAGGCCGGCCTGGACGTGGTCGAGCAGGGTCAAGGCCCACCGCCGTTCGAATTGGCGCTCTGCGGTCAGGTCGTGGCTTGGCTCGCCGCCCAAACGCGATTCCGCCATCAGAGTGTCGATCGGGATCAAGGTCCGGCCACCGCCACGTTTGACGGCCCTCTCCCGGTCGTGGTGTCTGGTCAGGTAATGGGAGCAGCAGGCCATCAGGAAAGAGCGAAACCGTCCCCGCTCCGGCTCCAGCCCGCGGAGGTCGTCACGTTTCAGCAACTCGGCGAAGAGACCCTGGACGAGGTCTTGCGCTGTCTCGGGGTCGTGCCCCTTGCGCCTGATGAACGCATAAAGGGGATACCAGTAGTCACAGCAGAGTCCTTCCAGCGCCGCGCGGGCCTCGTGTGCGGCGGGGTCGCCGGCCTGGAGAATCCGGCTCCAGCAGGTCGTCGAGAAGGATAAGGGGACGCTGCTAAATTTCTTAGTGGTTTAGGTAGCATGGGTAAAATTGTTGCTCAGTCTCGTGCCAAGTGCCTCAACGGGACCCGTTTCGTGTGGTGACCGTGTCAATCGCGATTCGACTTCGGCGGTCGGCCGCGTGGGTGGAGGCTGTACTCCAAGCCTAAGTCCTTGGCGGTCGCCAGCGTCCAGATCTCGTCTCCCAGGGGTCGGTCACGACGGATCGATTCACGGACCCGATCAACCTCAGTCTCAAACATCGGAGAATTGACAGCCTCCACCCAACCGTCACCCCGTGGCGCAGGCCCGGCATCCAAGTGGATCAAGGCCGCATCCCCAAGCGCTGCACCGTGAAGGCTGGACCAGCGCCAATCTTCGGCCCGTTCCACAAGAGCCGCACGCAGCGGATTCCGCTCGATGTATCGCAGCACCACTCGGAGGTGTTCGTCCTCTTGGACAGGAAAGGCTTTGAACCTGCCCTGCCAGATGTGTCCGCTGGAATGGTAATGCTGCTGGTAGCGCCGGACATGGGTGGTCAGAAGCCAGTGCATCCAGCGGCTCAGGTCTCCATCCTTGACAGGCCAGAGGGCCAAGTGGAAATGATTAGGCATCAGACAATAGGCCAGTACTCGCATGGGGTTGCGGAGGGACGCCTCGGCAATGATTCTCACGAAAGCGTCGTAGTCCCCGTCCTTGTGAAAGACTTCGGCGCGGGCATTACCGCGGTTCAGGACGTGGTAGCAGAGGCCCCCGGCGGCAACACGAGAGGCACGTGGCATGGTAAGGCTCCCGATCGATCGGGCTCAAGGTTCCACGCTTGCAACTTCCCTATATTGTGTAGATCGTCAGGAAAATTACCAGCGTCCCCTTTTTTGGCTCCGAATTGAAAGGGCCGGTGAAACAAATTGCTTTTTTCAGACATCCAAGCGCACTCCATAGCAAATGCGTGGCGCTGTTAGATTGATTCGGACGGGGCTTGAGAGAGGCTCTCACACTAGAAGGGGAAGGCGGGCTCTGCGGTGTCTTTTTTCCAGTACTCTGGAGAACGAAACATGAATGCGGACTCGTTGGGCGAGCTCGTGAGTGATATTCGCGCTCTACAACAGGAGAATCGTCGGCTAAGACGGAGCGGTTTTGTCGTGGTCGTCTTACTGTCGATCTTTTTTCTTTCAGCCGCTTGGCCCGGTGACCAGGCAAAAACCGTGGAATCGGAACAGTTCGTGTTGCGAACCAGCAAGGGTGCAGTAAGCGCCAAGCTGTACACGGCGGAGGATGGATTTCCAAAGCTCGACTTCTACGACGAATCTGGACGTGTGAGGATAGAGCTGGGCTTGGGAATGGACGGGCAGGGGGGGCATGGGCTCATGATTTGTGAGGCGAATAAAGAGGGAGGGGCGATCGTATTGGACGTCAGCCGGTTTGGGTCATCGAACCTCGAGGTACGAGCCCAAGACGGGAAAACCATCATGCTTACGGCATCCAAGAAGCCCGACGACTTTGCAGAGATAAGCCTGGGGAGTACAGAGAGGAACCAAATCGAAATAAGTGCCCGCTCTGATGGCTGCGGGATCGACCTCTTTGCGCGACAACCTTAACCATGCGTCCATTCACTCGGAAAAGGACGGGGCCGCCGATGTGACATTCTTCGGCGGGGACGAAGAGCCCCTGACTGTGTTAGGCGTCGATGAGAAGGGGAAGGCACAACTTCGATTCTTGGAAAAGAAAGGAAAGCTCAAGTTCTCTTTTCCGCCTTAGAAACTATCTCAGAACCAAAGGTCATCCTGTTTCGTACCTGGTAGTATAAGACCACCTGTGGCCTCGGCCACGCTATGCGCTAGGAGCAACACGGATGGGACGGCCCCAAAAACAGGAAAGGCCCCTTGATACAATCTGGGAGATCGACGACGAGCTTTGGCAGCGTATTGAGCCGATCCTCTGGGAGGATGCTCCGGCAACGCCCGCAGCTCATGGCGGTCGCCCGCGAATCGACTGGCGAGCGGCCATCAACGGCGTCATCTTCCGCCTCCGATCGGGATGTCAGTGGAACAAACTTCCGAAGCATTTCGGCGACGATAGCTCGGTCCATCGCTGGTTCCAGCGGTGGAGCCGCAACGGGATCTTCGAGCGGGTTTGGGCTGTTTTGGTGGAGGAGTGCGGCGAGTTCGGAGCCGTACATTGGCGCTGGCAAGCAGCAGACGGTCGACTGGGCAAAGCTCGATTCGGCGGCCAAAACGTGGGGAAAAACCCCACCGACCGCGGCAAGAACGGCACCAAGCAGTCGGTCCTGGTCGAGCGTGACGGGGGACCACTCGCGGTAGTGATCGCTGGAGCCAACGTAGTAGATCAGAAACTGCTCGAGGCCACGATCGAGGCAATCGTGGTCGAACGCCCCGACCCCAAGAAGCTTGAGCAGAACCTGTGCCTCGACAAGGGGTATGACAACCCGACCGGACATGAAGTAACCCAACGGCATGGCTATGTGGCCCACATCCGGCCCATTGGGGAGGATCGTCGCGACAAGCGTCGACCAGGCCGAAGAAAGCCCCGCCGCTGGGTGGTGGAACGAACCCTGGCCTGGTTGTCGAAATGCCGAGCATTGTTGATCCGCTACGACAAGAATGACTTTAACTACCTGGGATTAATACAGCTGGACTGTGCGTTGTTATGGTATCGCCGGGTGAACAAACTACAGGCCGCGTAGCAGTATTGAGATAGTTACTTATGTTCCCGCAACCACTTCCAGACGAGCCAGCCCCCGCCGATCTCACAGACACCGGCGACGAGAAACAGGATCACTGAGCGGACGACAGCGAACAGGTTCGGCATGGTGTGCTCCAGGGGTGCGATACTCCCAGGATCACGATACACGCCCTTAAGGCTCGTGGGCAGCCGAACCGTTCTCGATCATGATCGTGAGAGAGGCGAGCCAGAAACCTCCGTCGATCTTCCCTTCCGAATCCGATCGAGACCTTGGGCGACATCAGGTGTTAACGACAATCACAGGCCGATCCCGGTAAGATCATGGTTGGAGAAAAGACCATGAATGAAGTGGAGTGGCTGTCCTGCCAGTTCTCAACGCCGATGCTGGAGTACCTGCGGGCCAACGGCATCGGGGCCTGGCGCAAGCGGTTCCTGCTCTCGCTCGCCTGCTCACACCGGGTGGCGAGCGTGATGAGCCCCGATGGCCTCAAAGCGGTCGATGTTGCGGAGCGGTTCGTAGCCGGGAGGGCGACCGAAGACGAGCGAGAGGAGGCGTTCGATGCCTCGGGAACTTCGATGGACGAGGCGATCAATCTTCAGACCCACTATGCCGACTACTGCGCCTACCGGCTCGTCCAACTGGCCAGGGACCGGCGATTCCCAGAGATCTGGTACGCCGACAACGCTGCCATGATAGCCCAAACGGCACCGCAAGCGTTCGGCTGGACGGGCTCGAAGACCAAGTGGGACGAGCCTGTCTTGTACGCCCACCGCCGTGACATTGCTGAATGGGTCCGGGACATCTTTGGCAATCCCTTCCGCCCCATTACCTTCGACCCGGCATGGAGGACGCCCGAGGTGGTGGCCCTTGCTTCTGAGATTTACGAACAGCAGTCCTTCGACCGAATGCCAAGCCTGTCGGATGCCCTGGAAGGGACAGGCTGCCGTGACGATGAGGTACTCTCACATTGTCGGATGCCGACCGGCCATGTGCGGGGCTGCTGGGTGATCGATGCAATCCTCGGGCTCGAATGACGACTGGTGAAACGCTCTATGCCGACCACGAAGCCACGCAGCTTGTCGAAGCCCAGGCACCAGTGGCGGGATTACCCCTCACCCCGGTCATGCTGCCCTATCCCTGCACAAACCAGATCTATGAGGAGGCGACTACTTACTGCTGCGGCGTATTCAGGTTCCTTGCCCTGACAATTTCCGTCAAACTCAGGTCGTGAGTAAAATGTTATGACAGGTTCGGGCCATCCAAATCGACCCGGAGGCGCTGTCGATGTCAATGTTCATTGCGCTTGTTCTAGAGCACGGAGAGCTTCCCGAGTCACTTTCCGGTGGGCCAAGCATCGGGAAGTCTCTCGCTTCTTACCTGGACACTCTCGATGAAATGGCTCGTGACCTCAGTTTGAGACCACTCAACGACTTCGTGGTGGACTACACCGAGCAGATAGAAGATATCCTTGTCGATGAGGACATTGAGGACGTTGAGGAAGCCATCATGGGACTCGGGGGCAGTGGGCCGTGGTACGACCCCGAGGAGGGAATACGAACTGTACAGTGCTTGATTCAACACATCGACGGATTACTTGCCGATGAGGACAAAGCCCTGGAAGGGCCACTTGTTGTCTTGAAAAGCCTGGCTTCGGAACTTGATTATGCCAAGCAACAGGACAGCCGATTTCATCTGAGCTTCGAGGGATAGCACCGAAGAGAGGAACGAGGGCCAAGGCGTCTCCACAGCATTGATTGTGAGATTAGCCGTGTCGATGTCGTTCCAATCGACCGTCACAGGCTGATGATATGGGCAAAATCCAACTCGCTCACTTGAGCGAATCGCCAGGTGTTTCGGGTTGAGAACTGGAAGGTCGGGCATTTCATCGGTTTGTGATCGCAGCAGATCACGTCATGTTAACGCTGCCCGCTTCTCTTCGATGAACTTCAGATGGTGCGGGATGTGGTTGGTGATTCTGGTCAACAGGGTTTCCAGCGTGAGCAGCCCATCTTCCGAGTGATTGCCCTGGCGCTGGAATTCTGAGGCTGCCAGGGATCGCAGAATCGCCCCCATGTGCTTGCGTGTGGCCTCAATGAAGGCGAGTTCCACTTCCACGTCTCGCTGGTCGTAAGCCAATCGAGCGGCGAACAGGTCCGGGTCGCCGCTCATCAACTTGGGCTCGTTCTCGGCAATCACTCGTTTCATGCGGTCAGCGTAGACGGGCTCGAAATCGGCGATGTGGCAGATTACTTGCTTCGTGGACCACTTGCCGGGGATGGGCTTTGCATCGAGTTGCTCGGCGGTCATCCCGTCACGGCGGCACGGAGCTTCTGGGGACCAGCAAGGTACTCGGCGATGAGTTGCGCATGGCTCATGGCTGTTCTCACATTAGCAATTCAAAGGGGACATCCCTCAATTACTTTGGCAATTCAAAGAAGAAATTCTCTCAAGGAAACCACATACCAGGGGACATCCCTCAATTACTTTGATGGTTGCGTAGTCTGGGCTAGCCTGCGACTGGCACGATTCTCCCATCAGCCAGGATCGCCACACATCCCCATTTCGTGCGCGCGACCGTTGCCTCGCCCCCGCGGGAAAGAACTTTTTTCTCGTCTCCAATTCGTTCTCACAACAAAAGTAATGAGCAAACCGCCCACACAGAATTGCACCCAACCCACCCCGACCACCACCCGCTCCGATCCGCCGCGAAAGCTCCTCTTCGCCTCGGCCCACTCGATCGTTGACTTCTCCAACGGCGCCGCGGTGGCCACGCTGGACGTGCTGCGGGGGCTGGCGATGGGCGGGTTCGCTTGCCAGGCGTTCTGCACGTCCAGGCTTGATTTCCATCAGGAGGTCTGCCTCGAGACGATCCTCGCCGAGGCGGGCGAACCGCACCAGGTCCGGGCTTCGCGCTGCGGCTAGGGGCAGGCGCGGTTGATTTATACGCGCAGGCACCAGGTGCCGATTACCATCGTCAGGCTCGAATCGACACGCAAGGGGGAGCAGTCGATCGAGGAAGTGCGCACCGTGCTGGACTTGTTCCGTACGTACCTGGAGGTGTACCGGCCCGACGTGATGCTCACCTATGGCGGCGACCCCGTCACGCAGGGGATGATCGCCCTGGCAAAGCGCTGCGGCATCCCCGTCGTGTTCGCGATCCATAACTTTGCTTACACCGGGCTGGCGGCGTTCGGCGGCGTCGATTGCTGCGTCGCGCCATCCGAGTTTGCCTGCCGGTACTACCGCGACCGCCTCGGACTGGACTGCCGGGCCTTGCCCAATCCGGTCGATTGGGATCGAGTGCAAGTGCACGATCGTGACCCGCGGTTCGTGACGTTCGTCAATCCGCTGCCGGAGAAGGGCGTCTATCCGTTCGTCCGGATCGCCCACGAGCTGGGCCGTGCCGGCCCGATATCCCGCTGCTGGTGGTCGAGAGCCGCGGCACGCGCGCGATGCTGGCGGCCTGCGGGCTGGGACGCGACGGCAAGGTGAGCGTCCGGATCATGGCCAACACCACGGACCCGCGACATTTCTGGTGCCTCACCCGGATGGCACTGATGCCCTCGCTGTGGTGGGAGAACCAGCCGCTGGTGGGCATCGAGGCGATGATCAACGGCATCCCGGTCATCGGCTCCGACCGTGGCGGCATCCCCGAGACGCTCGGCGCCGCCGGCTTCTGCCTGCCCCTGCCCGATCGGCTCACGCCGGCCAGCCAGATCGTGCCGACGGCCGAGGAGGTCGAACCCTGGGTCGAAACCATCATCCGGCTCTGGGATAATCAAGCGCTGTACGAAGAGCAAAGCCGCCTGGCCCGGCAGGAAGCCCTGCGCTGGCACCCGGACTGGCTGCGGCCGATCTATGCCGAGTTCTTCGGCAAAGTGCGGCATAGGGCTCCATGGAAAGACTAAAACCAGGAACCACGAAATACACGAAACACACGAAAGGAAGACCAATTTGGACACTACTCGCTCAACACCACCAGGCCTTTGCCGCAAGCCGAAAGGGCGCAACGAATTCATCTCCTTCCCACGCTCTGCGCTTGTCATTCCCTGAAAACTGCATGCAGGCTTTTGTTATTAGTAGTGCACATGTGCATTGATTCTCTCACGCTCAATCTTCGCTCCCTTCACGAGCAGCCGGAGCACCTTCATGCCTCGCCATAGCGTGATCCAGCCGGGCAGTCCGTCTCGTCGCCGGTTCATATGACCACCGAGCCGCCCCAGGGCAAGCAATACGTCTGTCACTGACTTGAGTTCACGCTTGACCGCCAGACCGAGTACCTCCAGCTCGAGCTTGTCCAGGCCAGTGGATGCCGCGGGAGCTTCCGGGAAGCCTTTGCCGAGCTCGCGCAGGTCGAGCAGCCGCAGCGCCACCACGCTCATCACGGCAATCGCTGCGAACAAACGGTTGCCCCGCTCCAACTGCAAATCCTCAGCCTTCATGCCAGTCTTGATACCCTTGTGAAACTCCTCGATCAGAAAGCGTGTGCCGTAGTCCATCACTACCGTGATCGCATCGCTGAAACTCTCGGTCGGCCAGTCTGTATAGAGCACCCATTCCAGCGGCTCGACGCCTTCAGGCGGGTCTTCCTCCCAAATCCGGACGAACCAGCAGTCGATCGGCTCGCCCGTCCCGGCCGCACGTCCCGCGCGCTCGGGCGCCCGAACGCGCACCGGACCACAACTGATCAGGAGCTTCGCTCGACGCGCCGCCTTACCATCGCGGCCACGCAGGTCCAGATACATTCCCCCCACCGGCGCCATGCCCGCAACGTGCTCGAAGACCAGCCCGAGCCGCTTACCATCGGCCGGATTGAGCAGGATGCGATTTTGACTGACCCGGATCACGAAACCGTGGCCCGCTGCTCGACAGGACTCCATATACTCATAGATATCTGCTTCTCGATCGGCGACTCGCACCCAGCGGACCTCCGGGTTGTTTGGTGCCCGGCCGATCCGCTTGCCCGACTCGAGCCAGCGGTCCGACTCTCGATCCCGGATCTGCCGTTGCCGCGATCCGGCCTGTTTCGGCGTGTCGGGATCTCGGGGGGTACGGATGAGGTATTGCTGGTCGGCCAGTCCTAAGATCGTGACCGGGGGGCGACGCCCGCTCGCATCAGGTACAGGCAATGAGTCGGCACGCACCGCAAGGATCGAGTGCAGGAGGAAGCCCTGCTGCCCCGGCTCCGAGTCCCCAATCGGCCCGAGCCCGGGTATTGGCTCCTTGCGATGAGAGAACGAGGGAAACGTGGTGTCCTCGACGAGGAGATATCGACCGGGTTTGCGGGGCTCGGCCATCACCAGTCGGCGGTGAGTCGCCTGGATCGCATCCGGGACAACCTCGCGTTCGTCGAGGAGGTCATAGGTCGCGTTGATGTCGTACTTACGGGTGAACAACTCGGGGATCATCTTGCCGGGCTGCTCAGCGAGCGCCTCCGCATACGCCATGATGCGCTTTCTCCTCGCGCAGTTGCCGAGCCTGACTCCATCGAACTGTGTCCGAGCCCATTGGGCTGGCGGGGCCTGGTGAATTGACTTCCATGTGAACATAGTTGGCTCCATCCATGAGCGTGCTGGTAGAGTTCAGCCAACCATGATAACAAATTCTCGGGAATGACAAGCGCTCTGCGTGGGAATGTCGTCGTGGACGCTCCCGCGTCCCGCCGCCCACGCAGAGCGTGGAGGACGGCATTCCCACGGGGACCGTGGGAACGAGTACGGTATCGTCCACGGTGGTCTTCGGCGAGGAGTGTCCCAATTTGCATTCACTGAATTACTGATCTCTTTTGACACTGTAGCAAAGCTACCGGATGGACTTGGACGTCAGCCCCGACGGGGCGGCAGCACGTCCCCAACAGAGTGGGACATTAGGCTCTGTTGGGGGTTGGACAAAAGGGCTGGGGGTTACCTTGTACACTATGTTGACCTCGTCAGCACCAACCTCGATCTGTTTGACGAGTGTACTAATGATTCGCCTTCGGGTCGCCATGTCACCGGCATCTAGCCCCTCCCGGGCGCTCTTTGCGAACTCCTCGATCTCACCAATCAGGAGTCGCAATTCTCTTTGCTCTCCGTCTTTCTCCATCTCGATCTGACGCGCCTGCTCGAACTCGGACAGCCGTCTCTTAGAGAAATGCACATCTTTCTGAAACTTGTCTTTGTCTATGTGTCCGTCGGCATACATCTCCACCAACCGCGCCACCCGCCGCTTCAGTTGGCTGATCTGTCGGTCCAGGGCTTGAACGGTTCGTGCCACAGTGGTTGTCTTCGCATCCCCATGGAATCGTCGCTCGAATTCCTGTGCTAACCGCTCCGGTTCCAGCAGCAATGCTCTGACATCGTTCCAGACCGCCTCCTCGAGAAGCGGTGCCTGTAGCGACGGATTGGAGCACACCTTTTGACCATGGAACCGCCCGGCGTCGACACCCAGACAACAGTAGTAGAGCTTTCCCGCTCCCTTCGGTCCAGACCGATGGGCGACGTAAGCGTAGCCGCACTTCTTGCAGACTACCAATCCCGATAACAGATGTGCTGGCCGTGGAGCGGTTTGACCAGGGTGCCTCTTGTGCTCTGCCAGACATTCCTGGACGGTCGCGAACAAATCGGACTCGATGATCGCCGGTACCGCGATGGGAATCTGCTCCTTTGGGTCAGTTGACTGCAGCGCAGAATGACGCCGGGGATACTCCGGCACGCCACGGCGGGGACGAAGCCGGGGTTGAGCCGGAACGACCCTCTCCTTGCCGAATCGGGCTTCCCCCATGTAGGCCGGATTCCGTAACATCCCTACGAGAGTCGCACGATCCCAATTGGATCGCCCCTTCCGTGTGAGAACTCCTTGCTCTTTCAATCGCCTGCACACCTGAGTTAATGAACATCCTTCGATTCCGATCCAAAGAAAAATTTCGCGAACGACCGCAGCTTCTGCCAAAACGACGATATACCGGGCTTCCCCGCCTCCTTCACTTTTCGTGACGTAGCGGTATCCGTAGGGCGCGGCGCAGAGGGCTGAGACCCGTCCGGACCGAGCAGCGAAGAGCCGGCCACGGCGACAGCGTTCGCGGATTTTGGTCCGTTCATATTCGGCGATCATGCCCTGGACTTGGAGTAGTAATCGGCCTTCTGGTGTCGCATCGAGATTGAAGTTGAGAAATGGGACCGCGGGAAAGCAGGCGCCGTTTTTGAGCATTCAGTGCAGCGCTACGAGACGCGGCATCGATCCTCATGTCTTCTTCCAAGGCGCACCGCTAAATCTGTTTTCTTCTTTGTCTTCTTCGCCCGGAAGACGTTAGTTTGGAGGTTAACCGTCTTGTTCGCGTCTTGGAATTGCCCGAGGAGAATGCTGTCACATTCTCCTCGAGCGTTTCCCTTGGGAGATCGAGCCTCCCGTGGGCACTCTCCACAATAAGCGAAAGTCTCAATGCCCGGCCAGAAGACGTCGACCGCGTCCACGGCAGCTGCATGCGCAAAGGGTGTGGCCACGAGTACCAGCCGCGGTGCTGGAACCAGCGATATTGCCAGGAGCCGGAATGCCGGCGAGAGGTTCGCCGCTGGCAGGCGGCGAGGCGACAGGCCAAACACCGCCAGGATGCCGAGGCCAAAGTCCGGCATGCCCAAGTAGAACGCGAGCGCCGTGAGCGGGCCAAGACTGCATCCCAGGCCGTTGAACGTCCAGAGGTTGCGCCGCCGCGTGGTCACGCAGCAGAAGCTTTTTTTCTTCTCCCTTATGTGATCGGCCAGGCTGCTACGAACCGCCCGTAACCTCACCGCGCAACCCGGCGCACTGTTGCTGCGCCGCCTGCCGTCAGGCGGTTCGCAATGTCCAAGACCGTGAACGTAAGTGGCTCTCGCGCGGCACCTTGGATGGCCGCAAGAAGCGGGCCATAGAATACCAAGCCGCGCACAGACGCCGCTCCCCGCGGCACGCCAACACCTCCGCCCCGGCGCCGTTGCGGGCACCTCCGGAATGATGATTCCTCCGGGAGCGCCGGTCGTCAATTATCGTGATGCTCCTGGAGGCCGGTTAGCTTGGGCAGCCTGTTTACCCACAGGAGCCCAGGCATGACCCCCAAGCCCATTTTGGTCCCTGCTCGTCTGCGGCGTCCTCCCGCCACCGGCTGGTCCTGGGTGGACCGCCGCTTCGTGCGCGAGCATGCCGCGTATCTCTCTCGCGACGCCGTGCTGTTGTACTTCTTCCTTTCGGCCGTGGCCGACAGACACGGATTGTCGTTTTACGGCGACGGCACGCTGGCTGCCCTGCTGCGGATGCCCCTGCCGGCCTTGATCGAGGCCCGGCACGAATTGTTGGCCCGCGATCTGATCGCCCATGAGGTTCGCTTTACCCAGGTGCTCTCGCTGCCGCCGCCCGGCCAGACCCAGACCCGTCGCTGCGAGCCTGCCCAAGGTCCGACACCACTGGGCGAAGTCTTGCGCCAGGCCATCATGGCGGCACGTGCTCAAGAGGAAAGGAGCTCGCCATGAACGTCGCCTTGTGGGCTGAGATTCGCCGCCTGGCCGAGATCGAAAAGCTCTCTGGCTGGGCCATTTCGCGACGACTCCACTGCTCGCGGCACACCGTGGCCGCGGCGCTGACGTTGGACCAACCCCCGGCGCGGCAGGCTGCACGCCGCGCCAGCCTCTTGGACCCGCACCGGTCCAAGATCGATGCACTCCTGGCCAAGTATCCCGAACTCTCGGCGGTGCGTGTCCGCGAAGAGATCGCTCGCGGCCCCGATGGCTATACCGGCAGCGCATACACGGTTCGCCGCTATCTGCGCACGGTTCGGCCGGCACGCGGACGGGTCTACCAGGAAGTCCACTACGAACCGGCCCAGGCGATGCAGGTCGATTGGGGCGAGTGCGGCCGCGTGCAAGTCGGCGACACGACACGCAAGGTCTCGGTGTTCGTGGCCGTGCTCTGCTATAGCCGATTGATGTTCATCGAATTCACGCTCTCGCAGCGCAAAGCGGAGTTCTACCGCGGGATTGTGAATGCTCTCACATTCTTTGGTGGCCGGCCCCGTGCCATCATCTTCGACAACTTGAAGGCAGGCGTGATCAACGGCTCGGGTCGGTCAGCCTGTTTCCATCCCGAGTTCTTGGCGCTGTGTGGCTACTTTTGCTTGCAGCCGATCGCCTGCGAACGGCACAACCCAGAGTCAAAAGGAATCGTCGAGGCGAGCGTGCGCTACATCAAGCGCAATGCCCTGGCCGGACGCGCCGATGAGCTCATCCGCTTTGAGGACTACCTGGCATTCGCACCCCTGTGGCGTGACCAGGTCGCCAATGTGCGGATCCACGAAACAACCCGAGAACGACCTGTGGATCGCTTCCAGAAAGAGCGATCGCTGCTGCGTGCGCTGCCGACAATCCCCTTCGATACCGATGAGATCGCGCCGGTGGTTGTCACTCCCCACGCGCAGGATCAAGTTCGACGGCAATCGTTACTCGGTACCACCAACCTTGGCACGCCGGCCCGTCACCATTCGCGCCGACCGTGATGAAGTTCGCATCCTGCACGAGGGCCGTCTCGCAGCCCAGCACATTCGCTGCTACCAGCGAGGCCAACGGATCGTGCTGCCGGACCACCGCTTGGCGGCGCTAACGCTTTCCCGGCGATCTCGCAGCTCCGCGTTGGAACAGGCCTTTGACGCTCTGGGCCCCGAGGCACGGCAATTCCACCTCCAGCTCAGAAGGCAGCCGGTCAAGACCGGCGTCCACCTCCGTCGACTCCTCAACCTGGCGCAACTTTATGGCCCGGCCGAGCTGCTCGGCACCATCTCCCGGGCTCTGGAGCTGGCGACCCACGACGCCGCGTATGTCGAGAACCTCTTATTGGCGGAACGCCGGCGGCGAGCACTTCCCACGCCAACTCTACCCACTCCCAAGCGGCGTGAATTGATTGACGAGATCGAACTGGAGGCCGCCGATCCCGCCGTTTACGACCGTTTCTGTAACACCACCGACGAGGACCAAGATGGCACGGCGTGATGACAACCTGCAGGCACGGCTCGACCGTGACCTGGCCGACTTGAAGCTTCTGGAGATCGCCAAGAGCTACCGCGAGGTTCTCGATGAAGCCGCTCGCAAAGGGAGCTCCTTCTTGGAGGTTCTGGCGATCCTGATCGGGCTCGAACAGGCCGCCCGTGAACAACGCGCTCTCGAGCGGCGGCTGCGTGAAGCACGGCTTCCCAAGCAAAAGACCCTGGCTGAATACGACTTCAAGTTCCCCAAGCGGGTCCCCAAGGCCGCGATCGTACGCTTGTTCGACTGTGACTTCATCGAGCAGCACGGCTGTGCCGTTCTGATTGGGCCCACCGGAACGGGCAAGTCGCATCTTCTCACGGCACTCGGTTACACGGCCGTTGAGCGTGGCCATTCGGTTCGCCATACGCGTGTCGTGGACATGATCAATCATCTCACCGCGGCCCAGCTCAATGGGTCGTTAGGCAAGACGCTCAGAAGTTATGTCCGTCCCAGTCTTCTCCTCCTCGATGAGCTGGGCTATCTGCCCATCGACAAGCGTGGTGCCGATTTGTTGTTCCAGGTTGTCGCCGCCCGCTATGAAGTGGGATCGATCGTGATCACCACGAATCGACCCTTCCGGGAATGGGGCAAACTCTTTGACGTGGACAACACCCTGGCCACGGCCTTGATCGACCGGCTGATGCATCACGGGGAAGGGATCGTTATTCAAGGAGACAGTTTTCGCATGAAAGACAAAGGTTCCGATTCGACCGATGAGTGACCAGAGCGCAGTACATCAACGTCCGGATCGGGTGTTCGATGCGAAGTGAGTTGGTTTTGGCGTGAGTGGCGGGGATCGTCCAGCCCACCCTCGAGTGGGCCCGGCAATCGTGCCGGGTCATTCGAGCGGCCGGTTCCTTGAAGAGCGGGCTCGCGTTGACCCCAGGCTCTGATCCAGACACCGCGAGCAGCTTCCTGCGGGGGCTTCGTCTTGGCGGTCTGGTCAACCTGTTTGTGGCCCGTGGCGGTCCGCGGCGAGAAATTGGCGGTGGCCCTGTCCACCACGCCGGACTCAACAAGCGCGAACGCCTGGCCGGCCCGTCCGTGCCCAGCTTTGCCACGACCTACTCCTGGCCCGATCTGGCTCCGCGTTGTTCGCAGCGTGCCGAGCGGTGCTGGACCACGCGCCAACCTCAATGGGGATTCACAGTCCGTCTAAATGGCCCCGCCTTGATGCTCAAGATTGGCGCTGAACTGTTGC
>CAWCPP010000016.1:0-30235 GCA_963797295.1 uncultured Planctomycetaceae bacterium | reverse complement strand
AGGGGCCATCCATCGATCGGAGCGAAGAAATCTGTCGTGGCGCCAATTCCGCGATTCCGATCGTCCGCGTAGGTCTGGTAGCAAGCGAGATTTGTAGGCGATCCCAAAAGTGTTGATCGATGGCCCTGATAGATGGATCTTATCCATTCACCGGGGTGTCGTCTCGGCCACAGGTGACCGGTAGACTTTTCTTTTATGTCCGAACTCTCCCACCTCCTGGAAGCCGCAGCGGCCGGCGACCGCCAAGCGGCGGCCGACTTACTTCCGCTCGTTTACGACGAGTTGCGAAAACTCGCCGCCGCGAAGATGTCCGCTGAGAAGCCCGGGCACACTCTGGACGCGACCGCCCTGGTGCATGAAGCCTACATGCGGCTGATCGGCGACCAGCAATTCTCCGGCAGAGGGCACTTCTTCGCGGCCGCGGCCGAAGCGATGCGGCGTGTGCTGGTCAACCACGCCCGCGATCGGACCCGGCTGAAGCGAGGTGGCAGGCGAAACCGGGTCGATCTCGACCGGCTCAACTGCCCGGCTGCCGCCTCCGAAGACGACCTCGTCGAGCTCGACGACGCCCTCAACCGACTGGCCGTCGAGTTTCCCGTCGCAGCCGAGCTGGTGAAGCTGCGGTTCTTCTCCGGCATGACGCTCGGCGACGCGGCCGACGCCCTCGGTCTGTCGCGCCGCACTGCCGACCGGCAATGGGCTTTCGCCCGGGCCTGGCTCGCCGACGCGCTGGCTGGCGGGTAAGCCGAAAGGTTTTTTTTTAGGTTCGTTGGCGTACTCAGGGGCCGAACGGGGCATTGAGACGGTGGCCCCTCTCACAGGAGACGAACCAATGCCCGATACCGACCCCCGTCTGATGACAGTCTTCGCCGATGCCCTCGAAAGGTCCGACCCGGCCGCGCGGGCCGCCTTCCTCGAGGGCGCCTGTGGGGATGACGCCGGCCTCCGTCGCCGGGTCGAAGCGCTGCTTGCAGCCCACGACGGGGCGGGGCGGTTCCTGGAAGGCGACCCCACCGGCGTTGCCGATGCCACCTCGCCCGAAGCCGTGGCAACGACCGCGGCAACCGACGCAGAACCGCGTCTGGACGCGGAGCTGGCGACTGCGGAAGCCCGATCGGCCGGCGTCGGCTGCACAGTCACCGTTACCTCAAGCTCCGAGCGCGCGGGCGAATCCGGTCTGGGCCAGGTCATCGCCGGCCGGTACGCGCTGCTCGAAGTCCTCGGCGAGGGAGGGATGGGTACCGTTTACCGGGCCGGCCAGACTCGCCGGTCAGCGCCAGGTGGCGCTCAAGCTGATCAAGGTCGGGATGGACTCTCGTGCGGTTCTGGCACGGTTCGATGCGGAGCGGCAGGCGCTGGCTCTGATGGACCACTCCAACATCGCCCGCGTGTACGACGGCGGCACGACCGAGAGCGGCAAACCATTCTTTGTGATGGAGCTGGTCCGTGGTGAGCCGATCACCGAGTATTGCGACCGCCTTCGACTTCCGGTGCGGGCCCGGCTGGAGTTGTTCGTCGCCGTCTGCCAGGCCGTGCAGCACGCCCACCAGAAAGGGATCATCCACCGCGACCTGAAGCCGAGTAACGTGCTGGTCACCGAGGTGGACGGACGACCAACGCCGAAGGTCATCGACTTTGGGGTCGCCAAGGCGACGGAATTCAGCCTCACCGACCAGAGCCTGGGAGACACCGGGGCGATCGTCGGCACACCGACGTATATGTCGCCCGAGCAGGCCAACCCCTCGTCGATGGACATCGACACCCGGACCGACGTCTATTCGCTCGGCGTGATCCTCTACGAGTTGCTGGCGGGTTCGCCCCCGATTGACGCGAAGCAGTTCAAGCGGGGCGCGCTCCTGGAGATGCTTCGGATGGTACGGGAGGTCGACCCGCCGAAACCGAGCACCAAGGTCAGTACGGCGGAGGCCTTGCCGAGCATCGCGGCCAGTCGCAACGTCGACCCTGCGCACTGAAGCGCGCGCTCACCGGGGATCTCGACTGGATCGTGATGAGGGCGCTGGAGAAGGACCGCAGCCGGCGTTACGAGACGGCCAACGGATTCGCGGCCGACGTCCTGCGGCACCTGGCGAACGAGCCGGTGGTGGCCGCCCCGCCAAGCCGCGCTTACCGGCTGAGGAAGTTCGTGCGGAAGAACCGGGGCGCCGTACTCGCCGCAAGTCTGGTGCTTCTCGCTTTGGTTGCGGGAATGGCCGGGACGACATGGGGGCTGATCGAGGCCAAGCGGGCACAGTTTCGCGCCGAGGCCGGAGAACAGCTCTCGGGCGATCGGCTCGTGGAGGTCGTTTCCGAGAAAAAGAAAGTCGAGGAGGAGAAGAAGATCGCCCAGACGGTGCGCAACTTCCTGCAAAACACGCTGCTGGCGCAAACAGATACGCGGACTCAGGCCTACACATTGTTGAAAGCCGGCGAGTCCTCTTCCGGGGCGACGCTGAACCCGACCATTCGCGAACTGCTCGATCGTGCCGCCAAGACACTGGCACCGGACCGTATCGAAGCGAACCTTCCGAAGCAGCCCCTGATCCAGGCCGCGATTCTGCAAACGGTTGGCGCTACCTATCGCAATATCGGCGAGCCACAAACTGCGATCGACTTCTTGAAACGCTCCGAAACGCTTCGCCGCCAACACCTCGGCGCCGAACACCCGGAAACGCTCAATAGCAAAAGCATCCTTGCCATGGCCTACTTTGATGTCGGCAAGCTCGACTTGGCGTTGCCGCTTTTCGAGGAAGTGCTCAAACTCTGGAAAGTTACGCTAGGCCCCGACGATCCCCAGACGCTCAGGGGCATGGGCCACCTCGCCTCGGCCTACGTCGATGCCGGCAAGCTCGACCTGGCCCTGCCGCTTTTCGAGGAAACCCTCAAGTTCCAGAAAGTCAAGCTCGGCCCCGACCATCCCGATACGCTCATGGGCATGAGTAACCTCGCTGTGGCCTACAACCGGGCCGGCAAGTTCGACCTGGCCCTGGCGCTCGATGAGGAGACGCTCGGGCTCAAGAGAGCCAAACTGGGCCCCGACCATCCCGACACGCTCATGAGCATGAACAATCTTGCCGGGACGTACTGGAGCGCGAACAAACTTGAGAAGTCGATTCCTCTCTTCGAGGAGTCGCTAAGAAAAATGGAGAGCAAGCTCGGCCGGGACCACCCGAGCACGCTCTTGATCGTGGCGAACCTGGGAGTGAACTACAGGGACGCGGGCCGCCTCAAGGAAGCGATTGCGCTGCTCGAAGAAGCCTATCGGGCCGTGCAGAAGCATCCCAACCTGCGGCCTGGGTGGGAGAGGCGTTGCAGGAGGCTTACGCGAAGGCGGGCGAGGACGCCAAAGCAGCGGAATTGTTTCGGGAACGGTTGGCCGAGGCTCGCGAGAGGCTTCCCAAGGACAGCCCGCAACTGGCCCAGCAATTGGCCTCGCTTGGCCTGTCGCGGCTCGAGGCCAAAGCCTTTGCCGTAGCCGAACCGCTTCTCCGCGAGTCCCTGCCCATCCGTGAGAAGAAAGAACCCGACTACTGGAAGACCTTCGACACAAAGTCGCTGCTGGGCGGGGCGCTATTGGGCCAGAAGAAGTACGCCGAGGCCGAACCGCTGCTGCTGGCCGGCTACGAGGGGATGAAGCAGCGGCAGAAGACCATCCCGCCACAGAGCAAGGTTCGACTCCTCGCGGCCCTCGATCGGCTGATCGAGTTGTCGACCGTGACCGACAAGCCGGACGACCTGAAGAAGTGGCAGGCAGAACGGGCGAATTACGAGGAAGCCTCCCCGCTTTCACCAAAGAAGCAATGAAAAGAGCCGGGAGCAGGGCAAAACAACAGCCAGATAAAGGACAACTGGCTTCAGAGCGAGTCGGCGTTCGTCCTCCATCGCTACAGTTGCCGCACCGAACTCTGAAAAGAAAGAAAAAAGGGATTAGACGGGGCCATCCATTTACTCGAGCCAAGTGCGAAACTCCTGGTACACAGGGCTGCCAGACTTGACAACACGGCGGGACCATCCAGACGCCACGGCTTCAGGTTCTGCAGCGTTCAGGGATGAGGATTTCGTGATGTCGGTGGCCCCGTTCGGCCGCCCATTTAGCGGAGGCCGGTTGGCCGCAATCAGATCCTTTGCGGCTGGTCATCGGCGGACTTCGACATCGGTCAAGGGTCGCCACGGGTCGGTCATAGAGTTTGCGATCGATTGCTCCGTGTGGTCTGCCGTCTGCTTCGGCGTATGGGCACACGAAGAAGTTCAGGGTAATAGGGGCCATCCATCGATCGGAGAGGAGTGGTGGGGCCCACCATCAATCGGAGCGACGGGATTTGTGGGTGGCGACGATTCCGCGATTCCGATTGTCCGCGTGGGTCTAATAGTAATCGAGATTTGTGGGTGGCACGAAAGTCGATCGATCGGCGCGCGAACTACTGTACGTTTACTCTCAATGAACCGACACCCCGCCCTTGGTGACCGATTTCTTCATGAGGAACACCAGCGGCAGCGCGGCCAGTGCCATGAGCGCGAAAATGTAGAAGATGTCGAGGTACGCCATCTCCCGGGACTGGTTGTGGACCATCTGCGTCACCATGCCCATGCCTTGCTGGTCGGCGACGGCCTTCGTGACCCCGCCGCGGACCATCCGGGTCTGCGAGAAGTAGTCGGTCCACTGGTTGACATACGGGTTAAGCGGCGTGACGCGCTCGGCCAGTCGCAACTGGTGGAACTGGGTGCGCCGGTCGACCATCACGGTGACGATCGCGATGCCCAGGCTGCTCCCCTCGTTGCGGAGCATGTTGAAGATCCCGGTCGCATTGTTCACCTGGTTCTTGGCGAGATATTGATAGGCGGCATTATTCAGGGGCACAAACAGCATGCCGACTCCTGCCATCTGCACACACCGCGGCGCGATGAACATGGTCGGCGAGGTGTAGAGATCCAGGTGCGCCTGCCAGTAAGATGCGACGGCCAGGCAGATCAGGCCGAACGGGATGATATAGCGGGCATCCACTTTGCGGCCCAGCAGGAACCCGACGATCGGCATCATCAGCATGGTGAAGAACGCGGACGGCGAAAGGATCAGCCCGGCGCGGAATGCGTCGTACCCGAAGAGTTCCTGGAGCATCTGCGGCGTGTCGACATTCGACCCGTAGAGCACGGCGAATGAGATGTAAATGATCAACCCGCAAGCGAGGAAGTTGCGCTCGCCCAGAAGGCGAAGGTTCACCATGGGGTTGGGGTGCCGCAGCTCCCAGATGACGAAGGCGACCAGCCCGATGACCATCGCGACGAAGAAGGGCTGGACCCGCCAGAAGGGGTCGCCGAACCAGTCCCATTCCTGGCCCTTGGCGGAGAGTACCTCGAACGAGCCGAGCCCGATCGAGACCAGGATCAAGCCGACATAGTCGACCTTGAGGCCGTGCCTCCAGTTCTTCCGGACCTCCTCATCCATACCCGGCGGATCCCGGACGATGAAGCTGGTTAGAACGAGCGAGCAGATGCCGATGGGGACGTTGATGTAGAAGATCCAGCGCCAGGAGTAGTTGTCACTGATGTATCCGCCCAGCACGGGGCCGAGGATCGGCGCGACGACGACCGCAACGCCGTAGATGGCCATCGCCATGCCCAGTTGTTTCTGTGGGAAAGTATCGACCAGGATGCCCTGTTCGGAAGGTTGAAGCCCGCCGCCGCCGAGCCCTTGGAGGATCCGGAAGAGGATCAGCAATTCGATGTTGGGCGCGGCGCCGCAGAGGGCGGAGCTGATCGTGAACAGCAGCACGCAGGTCATGTAGAACCGCTTGCGGCCGAGCAGCCCCATCAGCCATCCGGAAAGCGGCAACACGATCGCATTGGCCACGAGGTAGCTGGTCAGCACCCAGGTCGCCTGGCTCCGGCCGACGGAGAGTCCGCCGGAGATGTACGGCAGTGCAACGTTGGCGATCGAAGTGTCGAGCACCTCCATAAAAGTTGCCAGGGTGACCGTCAAGGCGACGAACCAATGGTTGACGGGCGCCTGGATCTTGGGCCCCTGCCCGCTGCCATGGGAGTCGCCGGATGACTCGCTCATGACCGGGGCGACTCCTCGGCTTGCTCCCGGTTCCTCGGCTGCGAGCCGGCCGGACCGCCGCCCGTGTCGGCTGGCCTCAGCCTCCCGTAGGTACGAAGCCGATCCCCGGCACCCGGGCCGGTCGGCCGTTCCTTGATCCGGACGTGGGGCACGACCGACAGCCCGGCGAAAAGTGGCGTGTCGTCGGGGTTCGGTTCGGTGAGCTCGATCCGCACCGGCAGGCGCTGGGTGACCTTCACATAGTTCCCCGTGGCGTTTTCAGGAGGCAGCAGCGATTGAGACAGCCCCGTGCCAGGGCTGAAGCCCGCGACCCGCCCGTGGAAGGTCCGGTGCGGGTAGGCGTCGACGTGGAGGTCAACGGGCATGCCGATCCGGATATCGTCGATCTGCGTCTCCTTGTAATTGGCGGCGACCCAGACATAGGTGGGCCGGATCGAAAGCAGCGTCTGCCCCGGCTCGACGCGGTTCCCCGGATTGGCCTGGCGGTCCTGGACGTATCCGGCGACCTCCGATCGAATCTCGGTCCACCGGAGCTGCAACAAGGCGTTATCGAGCTGCTCCCGAGCGCGGGTCACGGAGGCGGTTGCTACTTTGACCGCCGGGGCCGCATCGATGACTTTCTCCAGGCCCTCGCCGGCCGACCGGTCCCCCTCGGGGCGCAGGAAGTCGTCGAAAGCCTTGGCCTGGGCCGCGTCCTTCGGGTCGAACGGAATGCCGGCCTGCGCCAGGCTCGAGGCGATGTCGCTCACCGCTGACTGGACGGTCGACTGCTGGGTCTCCAGCTCTTTGGGGATATTCAGGGGATCCTTATAATCCGGCGGCAGGCCGAGCTGGGCGCGGGTCTCCTGGAGCGCCTCCCAGGCCTCCTTCACCCTCTCGTCGGCCACCTTCAGGGTGTTGTTCCGCTGGTCGAGTTCGGACTGGGTGGCCGAACCTCGCTTCACGAGTCCGTCGATCCGCCGCTGATCGACCTCGGCGAGCCAACGGCTCGACTGCTGGGCCTTGAGCGTGGCGAACTGGGCTTTCAGAGTGGCGATCTGCCGCCGCAGGGTCTCCTGCGCATTCTTGCGGCGGTAGTAGGCTCCACGCGCCTGGGCGATCTGCGAACGGACCTGGGCCTGCGACTGGGTCACGTTGGCCTCGGCCTCGCGCAGCCCCGCCCTGGCCTGCGCTGCGGCCACCTCGAATGGCTCGCGATCGAGCTTGACCAGGAGGTCGCCGGGCTCGACTCGATCGTTCTGGTCGACCAGCACCGCGGTGATCACGGTCTCGACCCGTGGGCTGACGTAGGTGATGTGGCCCTGGACGAAGGCGTCGTCGGTGGAGACCGACTCGAGCTCGTATCTGGCCCAGGGCACCACCCAGTACCAGCCGGCGCCGAGGATCGCGGCGATGATCACGCCGATGACGATCCAGCGTCCCCAGTGCCGCTTCGGCTTCTCGGGCTTGGGGAACGCGGGATGACCCTCGCTCATCAGCCTCGTTCCGCCAAGGTCGGCGACCACCTGGGAATCGATTGGGGATATCATCGACCCGTTGCCACCGACGTGATACCGATCCCTCCAGGCCGAATTATGGCCTTCGTGCGCAGGGTCTGTCTCCTGGCCGGTGCCTTTCTGGGCCGACCCGTTCTGCTCAGCCATGGTTTACCCCTCGGTCTACCCGGACTCAGGTCTCGATCGCGTCGTCGTGCAAAGGAAGGACCTTGAGAATGCCCGAACCGGAAGTGGGAGGGGTGCTCCGGGCGCACCGGGCAGGTGAAAGCTCCCAGAAGGTCGCTAATCGGGCAGCCGACGGCATCAACTCGATCTTCTCGAAAGCATCGCATACGGCGTCCTGACATCTCTTTGAGAAATTTAGCAACCGGTGTGCCAAGAGACCGACCGCCGCACAGACCGGGCTGACGCGATTAATGAGTACGGTTTCACGGAAGTGAGGATCGTGATCGGGAGGGCGAGGCTCTGTGCTGACCCGTACGAAGTGCTGGCTCGCCCTCAAGAGGGGATTCCCAAGCCCATTCTTGGTAGCGTAGCACCAGGAGATATGATGGGCGGGGCTATGGGGCCATCCACGTTCTCAGGCTTGATGGGAAAGCCGGCAGGCAGGGCAGCGCCAGCCCCGTTCGGACTCCGCGCGACGGATCATGGGCGGGCTCCGAACTCGCTCAAGGGCTGCCGCTGGTCGGTGAACGTGAGTTTTCGGTCGATTGCTTCGTGTGATCGGCCGTCGACTTCAGCGTATTTGTACACAAAGAAGTTCAGGGGTGGACCCTGCTGTGCCGGGGCCAGGGTCCGATGGCGGCCACGGCTGAACTCGAGCCGATTCTCGTCGTGGCGGCCGAAGAAGTAATCGCGTTTCGCGGGGTTTTTCGACGCCTCGCTGCTGTCCACCGGCACCCAGCCCCGCCCCCGGACGTACATCTCGGCCCAGCAGTGATAGCCCGAGATTTCACCTGAGCGGCGAGATTCCGGAAGCGGCAGACCGATGGCGAACCGAGCAGGGATGTTGACCGAGCGAGCTATGCAGATCAGCAGGGCATGAAAGTCAGTGCAGTTGCCGCGCTTCGCATCGCAGGCATACAGGGCATCTCCCCGACCCCATCCCGTTCCGCTACGACAGATCGTGTCGGAGCCAGTTCTGTTCAGCGGGCTTTCTCGCCGTACGTCGGGTCGTTGTCAAGAAATGGAAGGAACTGGATGGGCTCGTTCGCTGCGGGAATGGAAAGGGCGTCATGCTCGAATTGTCCGTCAGGCCAGGATCTCGACCGAGATCTGAGGGCACGCTGCCAGGCCACCATCGTTGGTCTAGAACAGACCACAGCCGTTCTCGGTGGCGGCAGCAAGATGGAGGTAGTCCGGCACCTTCAGTTTGAATGCCGAGGCTGCGCGAATCTGCGCCTCTCGCTCGCAAACTGCGGCGGTTAGTGGAAGGAGCCTGACCAGCGGACTTGCGAAGAACACGAGGTAGTCCGTGAGCAACCCGGCATTCACCTTGTGAACGGGTAAACCAAGCATTCGGTCCTGGCCAGTTGCGATCAGGCGATCAATCTTTAGCTGGTCGGTCCCACGTGGTAGGAATTGCATCGCACACAGTAATGGACTTTGAGGGCTGGAGCATAAGGGCAAAGACGGTTTGCAATGGAAGCGAGCACAAATCTTTGCCGCTCGGCTTCACCGATCGAGCTGTAGCGTTTCTTCTCGCAAAGAGTCAGAGGCACCTCGTATAACTTTTGCTGTGGCATTGCTTTTCCCTCGCCGCAGAGATTTGTGAATGTTCGAGCGGGATGTCGTAATGACAACAGGGCAGCGTCGCCGATCGTCAGTGAGTTTTCCACCCTGGCGATCTGCAGAGGCCCGCACCATCAGTCCTTCCACACCAGTTCTGGAAACACCCGTTCCGCGATGGTCCGGAGCACGTGGAGGTTGCTTCGACTGATCCGGATCGCCTGGCCGTCCTCGGGGCTCTGGTACTCCAGGACGAACGTTGTCCTGTACGGACCTTGAATCTTTGCGACTTCATGACCTTCCTTCTCGGCGATCAGCGTCATGGCAGCAGCTCCTGCTCGCAATGTGGAAAAGCCTGAGTTCAGAGCGGGCAAATCGTTGCTCCGCGCTCTTCATAGCATTTACGGAGGGCAACCACGACTCGGACAATCCCGTTGATCCAGGGCAGCGTCCGTTTGCGTGAAACAACGTACCTTGAATCTCGCCGGCCTCGTTCGCATTCAAGGTGCCCGGCTATCAGAATGTTGGAAGGCCCGGTTCTCACTACCGCCGTTGCTGGGAGACAATCGATGCAAGATCGCCGCGATTTGACGAACGCGATCAGGTTCTCACGCTGCGCTCTGAGTCTCGCGGTCGTCGCGGCGGGGGTATGGCTGGCCGGGAAGCGGATCGAATTCGTTAGCCCCGAGCCCTCCAGGGACCCGCAACCAGATCGTCTCGCTCAGGTTCGTGGCCTGGCGCAGCGGATCGCCCCCGTCTTCTCGGCGTTTGTTCCCACCGACTGGAGCAAGGCGCACCCCGAGGAATTGGCGCAGTCGCTGGACCAGTACGTCGCCAGCAAGCCGAACCGGCCGAACTCTCAGCGAACCACGCTGTATCTCCAGCCCGTGGGAAGCCTGACCGCCACACAGGAGCGAGTGATGACCGCAACTCAGGAATTGCTCGCGCTCTGGTTTGGCACCCCCGTCAAGACGTTACCCGTCATCGCAGCGAGCTCGATTCCCGCCCGAGCGAAACGCGTCCACCCGCAATGGAAAGACCCGCAACTGCTCGCGGATTACTTGCTCTACGAAGCCATCCTTCCTCGGCGGCCCGAGGATGCCGTCGCCGTTCTGGGCCTGACCGCGACCGACCTGTGGCCGGGTGAAGGCTGGAACTTCGTGTTTGGCCAGGCATCGTTACGAGACCGGATCGGCGTCTGGTCGCTCTACCGATATGGCGATCCCGAGCGGAGCGACGCCGATTACCGTCGTTATCTGCTCCGCGCCTTGAAGGTGGCAACCCACGAAACCGGGCACATGTTCAGCATTCCTCACTGCGTCTCTTTCCAGTGCGGGATGAACGGTTCGAACCACTTGCCGGAGGCAGACGCAGCCCCGTTCGCGTTCTGTCCCGAGTGCACCGCGAAGCTGTGGTGGGCCACTGGGACAGATCCTGTCTCCTGGCTGCGAAGCCTGCGCGACTTCTGCTCCAAGAATGGATTGAACAAGGAGGGAGCCATCTGGAATGACTGTCTGCGGGCACTCGGAGAATGAGTTGCCTTTGACCGGTAGCTTCACCTTTGCATCATGCAATGCCGCTACTCAGACCGGTTTGATGCGAACGATCGGCCTGTGCGGCCTGCGCCGGGCGACTTCCCGGAAACCCGCGTTGTCGTACATGGTCTTCGCTCCGAACCACATGTCATCGTCGTTGGAACGATCAGACTTGTCGACGGGGTAGGCCTCAACCAGGGTGGCGCCCTGTTTCTTGGCGTAGGCCACGGCTGCCTTGAGGAGCGCCCGGGCGACTCCCCGGCCGCGGTATTCAGGCGGTACGACGAAGCAGATGACCGACCAGACGGGTTGGTCATCAACGGCCTTCATCACGGGTGAACGCTTCAGTCTGGCGTACTCTTCGCGTGGGCCGATCGACACCCAGCCAACGGGAACCTTGCCGTGATAAGCGATGAGGCCTGGCGGATTGCCGGCGTCGACAAGTCCCTTCAGGGCGGCGCGATTTGCTTGAGAACGGGTCATTCCCGACCGCAATGATTCTTGGGACCCACTGAGACGGTAGGCCATGCACCAGCAGCCACGAGCGATCGAGCAGCCCCTGGCATTGAAGATCGCTTCGAGGTCCGGCCAGCGGTCGGGCGTGAGAGGGAGGACAGTAAGTTTCATAGGTTTCATTGATGCGCGTGACCTGTGTTCTTCTGAACGAACCATAAACAGGTTAGCCGACCATTTGCGGCTGTCAACCAGAATTCGGGAGCGGAATCAGGTTGGATCCCTTGCGCGAATCGATCGAGCATTTCTTGGGTGGTTGATGTGACCTACGGCACGCCGGACAGGCGCCCAGCGAGAGACAGTGTTGGCGGGCCCATCACTGTGGGCGCACGGGGTCTCGTCAGGTTAGCATCAACCCGGCGACTCTGATGTGCGAGCCCGGCGCGGCGGTCTGACTGCCGCAAGCGATCCATTCGGCGATGATCCGATGGAAAGGAGCCCTATCATGTCGATCGAGCCGGCAGGGTCACCGGACAATGCAACTCCCCTCAGGACCCAGTCGCGATCACCGGCACCGCCCAGTCGACGAGTCGAGGCCGTCGACATCCTCCGCGGGGCCGTGATGGTGTTGATGGTGATCGATCATACCCGCGACTTCTTCGGTAATGCGGCGATCGATCCCGCCGACCTGTCTCTGGCGAGCCCAGGGCTATTTCTGACGCGGTGGGTCACTCACTTTTGCGCCGGTGTTTGCCTTCCTCGCGGGGACGGGCGCCTATCTGGCTGGCTCTCGGGGTCGGCCATGGCGCGGGCTTGCGGCGTACCTCGCCTCCCTAGGGATCTGGCTGATCTTCCTTGACCTGACGGTCGTCCGGCTCGGCCTTTTTTTTCGATCCAGTGTCCGCCCCGGTGATCTTGACGGTCCTGTGGTCGATCGGGGCGTCGTTCGTCGTGCTGGCGGGGCTGATCTTCCTGCCGAGCCGGGGGGTCGGTGCCCTCGGGGTTCTTCTGATCGCGACCCACGGCCTGGCCGGCGGATTGTCACCAGGGTCCGGGGCTCCCGTCGCGCTGCGGGTGGCCGGAGTGCTGCTGCTCCGGCCCGGGTTCTTGCCGCTGTCCGGCGGCGTGAACGTAGTTATCGGCTATCCACTCATCCCCTGGCTCGGGGTAGTCGCCGCGGGCTACGGTTTCGGCGAGGTCATCCGGCTCGAGCCCGGGCGAAGGTTGCGGGTAATGTTCATCACGGGCGTGACGATGACGACCGTCTTCGTGATCCTGCGGGCCTGGGGCATTTATGGCGAACCGCGCCCGTGGACGGCGCAGGCGACTCCGTTGTTGACCGGGCTCTCGCTTCTCAACCGCACGAAACAGCCGCCTTCGCTGCTCTTCGTGCTGATGTCACTCGGGCCGGCGATCGCGGCCCTGGCGGTGATTGACCGCTTGGGCATTCCCGGTCCGGTCGGCCGCGTCCTCGTGACGCTCGGCCGCGTCCCGCTCTTCCGTTTCCATGTGCACTTTTACGTCATTCACGGGCTCGCCGTGCTGCTGGGCCTGGTGCGGGGAATGCCGGTCGCATGGCTGTTTTCACCGGCGGCTCTCGGCCAGCCTCCCGTCGGCTGGTCGCTGAGTCTCCCGGGCGTTTACGCAGCCTGGGCGTGGTGCTGGCCGTCGTCTATGTGCCTTGCCGCTGGTTCGCCAGGGTCAAGGCTCGCCATCCCGGAGGCTGGTTGTCCTATCTTTGATCATACATATCAAATACCCTGTTTGCCGGTCTTCCTCCTGTCGGTTATTCTTGATCTCATGCGGACCCGGCCCCGCCAGAAAACCCAGCGATTCGCGTGAACTGAACCTTTCGACCGCAAGATTCACCGCGGAGGTGTCTGGCGATGAGCGTCTATTTCATCTATCGGAGCGAGTACGCAGGACCGTCGGGCAAGCATGTCCGAAGGCTTGAGGCCGATTCGGTCCTCGGCTGGTTTCAGGGGGCCTGGGAGCGGGCCAAACAGGCCGATGACGTCTCCGAGTGGGTCAAGACCGAGATCGGCGCTGACGTTTATGGTTTTGCTTCGATCTTCGAGGCCGCACGCGAGCAATCCTTGCCCCCGCCCACGAGTGACCGGCAACTCAGGACATGCCTGGAGGAGAACCTCTACGTCGAGGGAGATCTCAAGTACAAGCCTCATGCCTTGCAGGTGCTCACCGATGACGACGAACTGGAACTGGCCTACTACCTCTTCGATGATCATTACTTGGAAGAGCATCCGGGCAAGGCAGCCTACCTGCTCCACGAAGGCTGGAGGTTGCCGACGACAAGCAGGGAAAATCCGGCAAAACCGAGCATTACTGTCAAGACTGTACTGCCGCGGGGCTCAAGCTCTGGTGTAACTTATCTTGTGTTCCTCGCTGCTTATGATTCGTCCGGGCTGTCCGAGCTTGATGAGGTCGGCGGTCCTTGCCGGATCCAGGGCGTGCGTCTCCCGCAGTTGAGCGACTATTTGCAAGCAACGGCGGGTGGGGAGGATTGGCCGATCGAGCTGACAATATTCCGCTCCCAGATCCGTGCCCAGGACCCGTCCGAGTTTCAACTCAAATCCGCGCTTGAGCGGGTGGCCCGCTTGCCTGTCATCCGGTTGGGTGAGATGAACTCCCGGCCCCAACCAGGTCAGGCAAACATCGATGAAGCCCGAGATTACTACGCGAACACCGTGAGCGCGCTTGCGGGCGTCTTCGATCACGACGCCTCGAAGTCGCTGGTTGCCACGTCCGACCACATTCTTCAGTTGTGCCTGCACGCCGGGGAATGTTTTGGCCAGGATGTCCACCATCAGTGGATCATCTTCGACGATCTCTGGGTGGGCCAGCACCAGGCGCTCGCTGACGGTCTGCTGAGGTTCGCGAAACGGTGGGATATCTTCACCTGAACCCGGGATGCGACAGGCTCGCCAGAACATATTTTTTTCGATGGGCCCTTCCTGTTACGCCCGGGAGCCGCGACCGCGACCTCCATCGCTCGGTCCGAAAGCGTCGAGTTCATCAAGGTTGGTAGCGAGTCAGTTGGAGCTGGGACGCTGATCGTCGCCAGAATCCGCGTCAGCCAAGATGATCCAGGATCGCCTTCGTGACTTCCCTGGTCGACGCGCCTCCCCCGAGGTCTGGCGTCCGGCAGCGACGGTCGGCAAGCGCGTGAGCCACGGCCGACTCGATCTGGCGGGCGGCCTTCGAGGGAGCGTCGTCGCCTTTTGTGCGGCCCAGGTGGTCTAGCAGCAGGGCGCACGAGAGAATGGCCGCCACCGGGTTGGCCACCCCCTGCCCTGCAATGTCCGGCGCCGTGCCGTGGCAAGGCTGGAACACGGCGTGATGATCGCCCAGGTCGGCCGAGGGGGCGACGCCCATTCCGCCGACCAGACCGGCGGCCAGGTCGGAGAGGATGTCGCCCAGCAGGTTCTCTGTCACGATCACATCAAAACGCTGGGGTCGGCGGACTAATTCCAGCGCGGCGGCATCGACGTAAAGATGATTGGCCGCGACGTCGGGGTAGAGCGCCGCGACCTCGTCAAAGACCTTGCGAAAAAAAGCGAATGACCGCAGGACGTTGGCCTTGTCCACGCAGGTGACCGTCGGATCGGGCTTCTTCCGCCGTCGGGCCAGCTCGAATGCGGCCCGGACCACCCGCTCGGTACCCCGGCGCGTGATCACCTGATTATCGATCGCGACCTCGTCGGCCAGCACGGTCCCCGCGCCCAGCGACGCGAACAGTCCCTCGGTGCTTTCGCGGACGATGACCAGGTCGATTGCCGGCGAGCCGGCGAGTGGACCAGCCACCCCCGCAAGGCGACGAGCCGGCCGGATTCCGGCGTACAGATCGAGAGCGCGGCGGAGGGTGATCTGGGGAGTCAGCTCCGTTCCATCGGGTCGCCGGACGTCCGGCAAGCCACAGGCGCCCAGCAGGATGGCATCGGCACCGCGGCAGACCGCCAGTGATGACGTGGGCAGGTCTTCGCCACTTTCGAGATAAGCTGTTGCACCCGCGGGCGCGGAGATGTACTCGAGAGTGAAGGCGCCCGAAAGCGCGGCGGCCGCGTCCATCACCGAGATGCCGCAAGTGACGACCTCGGGACCGATTCCATCACCGGCCACAACGGCAATCTTGAATTTTTGCATGTCTGCACATCAGAAGCGGTGGAACTCGTATTCGGGATTCGCGGGATCAAAATCCTTGGCGGTTAGCACGGCATCGAGCTTCAGATCATCATAACCATAACGCTCGCCCAGCGGCTCTTCCGTGCTGCCGTTGGCGGGCCAGTCGAAGCCGGTGAAGCGAAGGGGCAGGTGCGATTCGGGGTCGTAGAGGATCTCGGATCGGGCAAGCGGCCGCCCGGGCCGCTGCAGGGGATGGATGTGGGTCGAGCGAAGCCATTGCTTGCCGTCGGACGTCGTGCGATCGAGGATGGTAATCTCTTCAGGTTCTTTCAGGTCCATCTCGCGAAAGCCGACCAGCTTACGAATCAGGTTTCCCAGGCCGGCATGGTTCATGGGATGCCGGCTCTCGGCCATGATCATCGGGTGATCGGGTGGAACCTTGAGGCGCGGGACCAGGTAGTGCGCCATCCCTACCGGGTGGCCGATGACGTGGTTATCGTAATGGCCCTCGGCGTAGATCAACTCTCGTCCCGCGACCGGCTGAATGCACCTCATGTAAATGGCGAACGGCTGCTGACGAACCTTGAGGAAGTAGGTTTGTTCGGGGAGCAGTTTGCCATTGATGCGTTCTTGCTTGCGAAAGGTCAGTGTATAGCCAAGAACGCCGCGAAATGAATGGTCAATCTGCTGCATCATCCGCAGCACAAGCTCTTTCGCCGGCTGGCCTTCAAGGCGTGTCTCGGGCCAGGCCAACGCCTGATGGAAATCGTTGGTCTGGGGATACGTATTCCCCGCGTCCGGAGTCGAGCGTTCGACGGATGGGATCGGAGCTGAGGCCCGCGCCGCCTCATCTGACGGCCGGTCAGCATCCCCCCTGCCCGGCTTTTCCAGAGCCGCGGTGAAGTACCAGCTCGCACCGAACACCAAGCCTCCGAGCAGGCAGCAGGCGCCTATCACCCACTGCCAGATACGCGAGGCGGGCAGCAATGCGTCACGTCGAATCCAGCGCGTCATGACCGGAAACCCTCGACCGAGGCCCCTCTGCTCATACATACCGGGGGGCACCAGGCAGTACGAGCCGAGGTATCCGTACCCAGGGGAACGCACCCCCATCTTATCGTCCCGGCCGCAACTGTGAACCTGCACTTTTCCATATCATGGACAGATCCTGATCCGACATCAGGTCAGTTTTGCCGGGCCGTCCGCTCCTCACCGGGGGCTTTTGCCTCTACCGTGATTCGCCGCCCTCAGCGTACGATGCGCTCTCGGTTTGTCGAGTTGAATTGACCGCACTGCAATCGCCGGTCTAGGATAGGACTCTGCTTACGATCCGAATCCCAACAAGCCCGGCAGCCAGGGCTTGTGAAAAACGGCCGGCTTGGTGAGGACGATGAATCATGACACAGATTGAACTGGCGCGTCAGGGTGTGATTTCGGCGGAGATGGAGTATGTCGCCCGGCGCGAGAATCTCAATCCCGAACTGGTCCGGTCCGAAGTCGCACGCGGACGAATGATCATTCCGGCGAATACCGTTCATTTGCGGCTGGGATTGCAGCCCATGGGCATCGGCATCAAGGCCCGATGCAAGATCAACGCCAATATTGGCAACTCCGCGGTGACCTCGAATGTCGAGAACGAGCTCGCCAAGCTGAAATTGGCCGTGGACCTGGGCGCCGATACGGTCATGGATCTATCAACCGGCGGGAACATCGACGCGATCCGTCAGTCGATCGTCGAAGCCAGCACCGTCCCGGTCGGTACCGTGCCGATGTATCAGGCCATTCAGGGTGTGAAAAAGGTGGAAGAACTGACGGCTCAAAACCTGCTCGATGTCGTCGAGCATCAGGCCAGGCAGGGCGTCGATTACATGACCCTGCACGTGGGAATCCTCCGCGACTATATCCCGCTCACGGCCCACCGGATCACCGGTATCGTGTCGCGGGGCGGATCCCTCATGGCCCAGTGGATGATTGCGCACAACATGGAAAACCCCTTATACACGCATTTTGACGACCTGTGTGACATCATGCGGCAATACGATGTGTCGTTCAGTCTGGGTGATAGTTTGCGCCCCGGCTGCATCGCCGATGCCTCGGACGCGGCTCAGTTCGCCGAGTTGCGAACCCTGGGCGAGCTGACGCGCCGGTGCAGGTGCGGGGTTGCCAGGTGATGGTGGAAGGTCCAGGCCACGTGCCGATGGACCAGATTGCCATGAACATGGAGAAGCAGGCAATCGAGTGCAGTGAGGCGCCCTTTTACGTGCTCGGCCCGCTGGTCACCGATATCGCTCCGGGGTATGACCACATCACTTCGGCCATCGGTGCGGCTCTTGCCGGCTGGCACGGTGCGAGCATGCTGTGCTACGTGACGCCCAAAGAGCACCTGGGGCTGCCCGAGGTTGAAGATGTACGCCAGGGCGTGATTGCCTACAAGATCGCGGCGCATGCGGCCGACCTGGCCCGGCACCGTCCGGGAGCTCGCGATCGTGACGACGCCCTCAGTCGCGCTCGATACAGTTTTAACTGGGAAGACCAGTTCCGTCTTTCTCTCGACCCGGAAACCGCTCGCCGGATGCACGACGAAACTCTGCCCCAGGATGCCTTCAAGACCGCGGCCTTCTGCAGCATGTGCGGGCCCAAGTTCTGTTCGATGCGCATCAGCGAAGACATCCGCAAGCATGCCGAGGCAACCGCATCGCTGGTGCAACTCGATCCTCAGGCGGCAGCAAATTGACCGGCCCTGCATTGATTGACGTCCGTCGAGGTATGCAAGGCTGCAGATCTTGCTCATGCGCTTGCTGGTTCATGTTCTCAATCGCGGATCAGCGCTGGCAATAGGCAAAAGCTGTGCAGCGCCGGTCTCCACGCCACGCAACCTCGATCACAGATTTGGCCAGCTTGCTGCACTGAGTGCGGTGCCAAACTCTCCATAGGGTGCCGAAACCCCCTCGCACGCCGTGCCCGGACACCATTCGTGATCTTGGTGGCGATGCACCGGCAACGTGGTGCTCGCTGGGCATTGTTGTTGCTAGGCAGAACATGAGTCGTTCTAAAGGGGGGCAAAGGCATGCAAGGAGAGATTGTGCACCCGCTCTGCCGTGATGTCTTGATTATCGACGACAATCCCGACCTGGTGGAGTCGTTGAGCTGCCTGCTCGAGTACTATGGATGCCGCGTCGAGGTGGCTCGAGACGGGTATGAAGGCCTACGTAAGGCCCTGGAGCGAAAACCCGACGTGATCTTCATTGATATCGCCATGCCCGGCATGACCGGGTACGACGTGGCACGCGCCATTCGGTCCTCGCTTCCCTACCGAGCCGTTCTGATCGCGCAGACGGCCTATGGCACGCCCGACGATCGCGCCATGGCAATTGAATGCGGATTTGATGAGCATATTATAAAACCAGCAGAGCCAGACCGTTTGATCCGAGAAATCGCGTCGGTGCGCTCATTCCGCGACTGAACGACGCAGGTTTGCGTGGGTGGACGTATGGTTGAGCACGTCTTGCAGTGATTCGGGACTGACGGGTTTCACAAGGTGGTAATCGAAGCCCGCGGTGACTGACCGCTTCTTATCTTCCTCCTGGCCGTAGCCCGTGAGGGCGACGAGCACGGCCTGGCGGGTTTCGGGAAAGTCGCGAAGCTGGCGGGCGACTTCGTATCCGTCCATGACAGGAAGTCCCAGATCGCAGAAGACAACGCCGGGGCGGAATCCGTGCGCGATGGCGATGGCCGTTCTGCCTTCGTAGGCCGTCTGCACGTTGTGACCCAGGTGGGTGAGGATGAGCGACAGACTGTCCGCCGAGTCGGCATGATCGTCCACCACCAACACGCGCGAACCCGGCGGTTGTCGGCCCTGCGCTTCCTGGTGCGGCGGCGATTGTGTAGCGAGCTGCGCCGTGGCAACCGGGATCCTGAGCACGAATTCGCTACCCCGACCGGGCCCGTCGCTGTGCGCCTCCACGCTGCCGCCTTGCATCTCGACCAGCCGGCGAACGATGGTCAGGCCGATGCCGAGTCCGCCCAGCGATCGATCGAGCGTACGCTCGGCCTGAGTGAACAGTTCAAAAACTCTGGGCAATAATTCGGGTGCGATGCCCATGCCGTTGTCGCGGATCTGGATGACGGCTTGATCATTTTCTTGCTCAACGACAAGTGAGATCCGTCCACCTTCCTCGGTGTATTTCGCGCTGTTGTTCAAGAGGTTCAAGACCACCTGGGCCATCCGCGTCGGGTCGGCCACGATGGCGATTGGCTGATCAGGGAAGGAAACCTCCAGGTGATGGCGTCGCGCGTCGATCAGGTGCCGGGCGCCTTCGACGGCCGAATCCACGATGGCGGTTAGATCCGCGCGCTCCTGGCGGAGCTCGATCTTGCCCAGGGTGATCCGGCTCACGTCCAGCAGATCGTCCACCAGCCGCACCAGGTGGTTCACCTGGCGGTCGATCATATCTCGCGCTCCGATGAGCTTGGGATCGTTTGTACTTGCGAACTTGAGCAGGTGAACGGCGTTGCGAATCGGTGAAAGCGGGTTTCGCAGCTCGTGAGCCAGCATCGCCAGAAACTCGTCCTTGTGGCGATTGGCTCGTTTCAGCTCATCCTCCGCCTGCTTCTGGGCTTCGATGTCGGTATTGGTGCCGAACCACCGCACCACGTCACCGTGCTCGTCCCTGACCGGCAAGATCCTGGTCAGGAAGGGACGATAGCGACCATCCGAACCTCTCAGGGGAAAGACCATCTCAAAGGGAGTTGCCTGAGCGATGGAAGCTTTCCAACGTTCCATGACATCGGGAAGAATGTTGGGATCGTGGACAGACTGCCACCCCCACCCTTTCATTTCCTCGGGCTTCGTACCGGTGTAGTCGAACCATCGCCTGTTGTACCAGAAAATGGAACCATCCGGATCGGCCATCCAGGCAAGCTGAGGGATCGATTCGGCGAGTGCCCGGAACTGGCTCTCGCTCTGTCGCAAACTTTCCTCGGCGAACTTCCGCTTGGTGATGTCGAAATTAACTCCATGCATCTGCAGCGCACGCCCCGACGCGTCGCGAATCACACGACCCCGGCCAGCCACCCAGCGTACCGACCCGTCGCGGAGGACAATCCGGAATTCCGCATTGTAAAGGCCGTCTTCCTCGATCGACTGGCGGATCGTCTCGCGAACGGAGGTAAGATCTTCGGGATGCACGAGGTCGAAGAATACTCGAGCGGAGGATGGCGGATTGCCAGATTCGACGTCGAAGAGCGCGATCATCCGCTCGTCCCAGCGGATGGCGTCGGTCTGGATGTCCCACTGCCAGGTTCCCATGCCGCCGGCATCGAGCGCCAGCGCCAGCCGCGCCTCTCTGTCGCTCAAGGAAGCTTGCGCGCGCTTGAGATCCGTCACATCGACGAACGTGACCACCAGCCCTTGCGGGCGGCCTTCGGAATCGCGATATGGCAGGACCCGGCGAATATACCATTTGCCGTTCTCGGTCTCGATTTCGTGCTCGCCCCAGTCCGTTTCCGGCGCGTCACGCAACGGCAGTCGGGGCATAGAGATCGCTCGATGCGTGATATGAGCGAGGGGACGGCCGATATCTCCTGGAATCAAGTTGAAAATCTCGGGGACCGCCGGAGTGAACCGCTGAATGTTCAGTTGCTCATCGAGAAATATGGTGGCCACCGGCGTGCTCGCGAGCAGATTCTCAAGATCCGTGTTGGCGCGCATCAAGGCGTCGTTGCCTGATTGAATCTCCTCGCGCGACGTTTCGAGCTCCTCGTTGGCCGACTGGAGTTCCTCGTTCATCGACAGCAATTCTTCGTTTGACGACTTTAGCTCCTGGTTGGCCGCCTCGATGTCCCGGATGGTCCGCTCGAGATCGTCGCGGGTGGTCTGCAATTCGTGTTCGAGATGTTCGATCAGCGCATCGGCTTTGTCGTCCGATTGGTTCAGCCCGGCCTCGTCGCGCTCCACGATGAGCCCCAGATCCTCAAAAACCAGAAGGTAAAGTCCGCTCCCCTCGCCAAGCTGAGGCATGGGCTGGACGGTCAGCCGGACGCGATTAACCCCCTTCTCGGTATTGACGACAAGGTTGTCGTTCCTGACGGTGCGCCGGTTCTCCATCGCCTCGCCCAGGGTGGTGCGAATTCCCACTCGCAGACCGCTTCGCGCCAGCTTGGTGATGTTGTTCTGGAACAGTCCCCCGCCGATACCAAGAAATTGCTCCATGCCCCCCGATGCGCACTGAATCTGCCCTTCGCCGTTGACCACGACCGACTTGGGGGCGAACTCGTCGAGGACAATGCGTTGCATCACAAGGTGGATATCTGATTGCGTGACTGGTGCGGTGTTACCGGCCGCGCGGTGCCCCGGACGCTGGGGGTCCTGGCGTGAGGGTACCGCCGGCGAGCGGACTGTCGTTGGCAGACGCTGCGCGATACGGTGCTTGACGTCCACTGCCTTGAAGAGTTCCTGATGTGCCGCCGCACTTTCGGACGGGCCCAGGAAGAGGTAGCCTCCCGGGCGCAAAGCGTAGTGGAAGGTCGGGATCAGTTTCTTCTGAAGGTGCGGCCCCAGATAGATCAGCAGGTTCCTGCACGAGATCAGATCAAGACGGGAGAACGGCGGATCGCGAATCAGGTCGTGGAGCGAGAACAGGCACATCTCGCGGATTTCCTTGGCGGCGGCGAACCGCTTTCCCTGGCTGACGAAGAACCGCTGCAGCCGCTCGGGTGTCAGTTCCTCGACGATGCTCGGGGAATAAACGCCCTGACGGGCCGCGCTCAGAGCCTTTTCGTTGATGTCGGTTGCGAAGATCTGCACTTCCGGAGGATTGTCCAGCCGATCCATTTCCTCCCGAAAGAGCATGGCCAGTGTGTACGCTTCCTCACCCGTGGCGCATCCGGGAACCCAGGCCCGGACAGGGTCCTGATGTCCCCGGTTCTCGAAGATCTTGCTGACCACGAGCTGGCGGAGCGATTCGAAGGCGGCCGGGTCGCGAAAGAAGCAGGTCACCCCGATGAGCAGTTCCCGGAACAGAGCCTCGACCTCGGCGACATCCTGCTCGATCCGTGCGACATAATCGGCCGCCGAGCCAATCCTCAAGACATGCATGCGCCGGCTGATGCGGCGGATCAGCGTACTGGTCTTGTAATGCTTGAAATCGTGTTCGGTTTGCCGCGCAAGGACATCGCAAATGTTTCCTACGCGCCACCGATCTGCTCACAAACGGCGGTGCCGTCCTCGCCGGCAAGCAGCGACTGGACGTGCTTCGCGTAAGCCACGATCTCGCTTGCCATCTTGTCCGGTGGCAACACGCGATCGGCAACGCCAAGCGTCGCTCCGCTCCGGGGCATGCTGTCGTACCTCGCTGTTGCCGGCTCCTGCACGATGGTCATCCCGCCGTTGTCGCTGATGGCCTTCAGCCCGAGCGCACCATCGGTGCCGCTTCCCGATAGGATGACTCCGATGGCCCCAGCTTGCCGTTCTTCGGCCAGTGAATGAAAGAACGCGTCGATTACCCCGCGGCGCTCCTCGGCATTTGCCGCTCTGGTTACCTGAAACTCCCCACCCCGCAGACGCACGATCGACTGGCCGGGCGCAACGTAGATGCGGTCGGCGGCCAGGGTCGTTCCATCGGCGGCAAGCTCCGCCGGGAGCCCGCAGACATCGCTCAGGAACTCGGGCAGGCCATTGGGCGTCGTGTCGTCAAGGTGCTGGACGATCACGAAGGCCAGGCCTGTTTCGCGGGGCAGTGCAGAGCAAAACAATCGGAGCGCTTCCAGCCCACCCGCGGAGGCCCCGATTCCCACCACCAGAGCGGGAGCCGGGACGACGAGCCCGTCAGATCGCTCTGGTCCGTCGGTCGACGTTTGCGACATCTAACCCCCCAAAAGGAGCATTCCGTTCTTGAGTAGGCCAATCCTTGCTGCTGTCGAGTGCGGCATCCGAGATTCGTGTCACGACCCCATGTCGCTGCAACAATCTATGCACGATCAACGGTTGAGAGGCCCGTCGTCTCAGACTTGTTGACTGTGTTTTCGTGAGTCACGACATGGAGAGCAACTGGCTTTGATCGCATGTCTTCTGCCCACGATGGCGGACCGGAGTGTTCTCGTTGCCGCGCTCAGTCAGGCATGATTCTACAGCCAACCCCGGAGCAACCCAAGCGGTCTTGTCGTCATTTCAGAGAGCCATCAATCGGCTTGGTCCTGGTCGACAATCGAAGATAACAGCTTCAACTTTAGCTATCGGATACGGCTCGGCAAGGCCGATGGTTCGATTGTGCCGGGCAAGAGCCCCTGACGTCAGGTCGCGATCGCGTCGGACCTCCCGTATTCGCCCGATTCGATGAAGAATTATCAATCTGTCCTCGTTCTCCGGCAATCGTTCTTCGTACGCGCCGCCTTCCCCGCACTCGATTTCCAGGACGTACACGGAGCGAATTGTCGATATCCGGCTTGGGTTTCGCATGTATTTAACCTGCTACAGCCGTGGGGATGTCGAAAGCTCCTGATACTTTATAACCGAGGATTCAGGCGACCGCCCCAGCCGGTCGCCCGGGGGGGGCATATGACTTTGGCGACGAGGGTGCCCGGCAAGCCGCCGGGAGGGTATCAAACCGAAGACACAGACCGTCGTCGGCAGTGGGTGGAGCGAGTTACCGGCATTTCGCTGATGTCTGGTCCGGGACCACTTCCCGAGGAGCTTCAGGGCATCATCGAGAATCATGTAGGCTATATTCCGATGCCCATGTCGATTGCCGCCCCGCTCGTGATCAAGGGGGATCATGCGGTCGGCGAATTCGTGGTTCCGCTCTGCACTCTGGAAGGCACGCTGACCCTGTCGATGAATCGAGGATTTCTGGCCCTGGCGATGGCCGGAGGGTGCAGGACGGTGCACCTGAAACAGGAACTCAGCCGCAGTCCCGCATACGTGCTTCCATCGATCACGGAAATCTCCGCGTTCCTGAAGTGGGTTCACAGCCATCTCGAACCGATCCGGGCAGCCGCGGAAAGCACTACCCGGTATGGGCGCTTGCTCCGCGTCGACCCGACGGTCGTGCAAAACTGGGTGGTTCTGGACTTCGTTTATAACACCGGTAATGCGGCGGGCCAGAACATGGTCACGCTGGCCACCGAAGCCGCCTGCCAGTACATCCGGGAGGAGACCGGCCACCGTTTTTATCTGGAATCGGGATTCAACAGCGATAAGAAGCCGTCGCGCCGCAACCTGATGTCAGGTCGAGGCCACTCGGTGGTCGTGGAATTCACGCTTACGGACCAGATCCTCGAATTCCTGGGAGTGACTGGAACGCAGATTCTCGACTTTCAGCGTCTGGCTGTGACCTCGGCGCAGACTATTGGCATGCTCGGCAACAACCTGCACCTTTCCAATGCTCTCACCGCACTTTATCTCGCCACGGGACAGGACACGGCCTGCGTGGCCGAAAACGCCCTGGGCTTCAGCGAGGCCGCGATGTCAAGTGAAGACGAGGGCCTCACTTTCCGGATCACGCTTCCTTCCCTCACGGTCGGCACAGTCGGTGGAGGAACGGGATTGCCCGCACAGCGACGCAATCTGGAGCTGCTCGGTTGCGCCGAAGGACCGTACGCGTCTCGCAAGCTCGCCGAGATCATCGCCGCGTCATCCGCGGCCCTCGAGCTCTCGCTTATGGCCGCAGTAGTCTCCGGTACATTTGCACAGGCCCATCGAAAGTACGGACGCAAGAGCATTGCCGCTCATCCGACTCGGTGCGGACCGCCTCCATCGACCGCTACCGAAAATGCTGCTCCATCCCAGATGACTCCCGATTCTGGCACCTTCCGGGCTGGTGTGACGCGTGAAGCATTCATACAATCGTTATAGGAATTCCAAACTTTTTGGGGTCTTGTCTTTTTTTTGCTGTTCCGACTCACTGGATCTTCACGATACTGCTGCTACGAAAGTCGTCCCAAACGCTGGCATGGCCTTCGTTTGAAATCCATACCTCGCAGACAAGACCCAAACATGGCACGTATCTGTCTGATTAACCCTCGCTTTCCGGTCTCGTTTTGGGGCCTGAATCACGGTTTACCGTTGCTCGGCAAGCGGGCCAACATGCCCGTGCTGGCCCTTCCGGTGCTAGCCGGCTTGACGCCGTCCGAGCACGAAGTCGTCCTTATCGATGAGAATATCGAAGAGATCGACTTTGATGCTCTCGAATCGTTCGACATTGTCGGACTTACCGGAATGACGGTCCAGCGAGATCGGATGCGTGAGATCCTTGTCGAGCTCGCTGGTCGGCAAATCTTCACGATTGTCGGGGGCCCATGGATCAGCGTGGCCGAGAACTGGTTCGACGGCCTGGTCGACGTGATCTTCGTGGGAGAGGCCGAAGAGACCTGGCCTCGCTTCCTCGAGGAGTGGGCACGGGGCGAACACGCGACGCGTTACGAGCAGTCGGAAAAGACCGACATGACAAAAGTCCCGCTGCCGCGTTACGACCTGGTCCGGTTTCGCGAATACGCCATGGGTTGCATTCAGACGTCGCGCGGCTGTCCCTACCAGTGTGAGTTCTGTGACATCATCGTCATTTTCGGAAGACGACCGCGGATCAAGCGGCCCGCCCAGGTCGTTGCCGAAATCGAGGCGCAGCATCGCCTGGGAACCCGGGTGATCTTCCTGGTCGACGACAATTTTATCGGCAACAAGAAGGCTGCCAAAGAAATCCTCCGCGCCATCATTGCTTGGCAGCAGCAAAACGGCTATCCGCTCACGTTCTTCACTGAGGCCTCACTTGACCTGGCCGAGGACGATGAATTGATGCGGCTGATGACCGAGGCCGGGCTTGTCGCCGTCTTCATTGGCATCGAAAGCCCCGACGAGGAGGCACTGCGGGAGACGAAAAAGTATCAGAACGTCCGGGGCAGCTTGCTCGACCGCGTGCATCGGATCCAGGCACACGGCCTGGAAGTCTATGCCGGCATGATCGTCGGCTTTGATAGTGACGACGAAACCGTGTTCAAACGGCAGTATGAGTTTCTGAAGCAGGCGCGGGTCGTGGCCGCGATGGCCGGCATGCTCTCCGCCATTCCCAAGACCCCCCTGTACGACCGACTCGAAGCCGAGGGCCGGCTGGATAACCCGGCCATCGATGATCCCGAGATCGCCACCAACATCATTCCCCTGTTGATGACCCGCGAGACGCTCAGGGATGGATGGCTTGACCTCATGGACCGCTTGTACCAGGTGGACAACTTTTTTGGCCGGTTCGACGACCTGTTCGTCGAGGGCCGCATCCCTCTGGCTTCCTACCGGATGAAATGGCTGCGCCGGCATCGGCCGCTGAACTATCTCAAGATCCAGTTTCTGACCATCCTTGGAGCGCTTGTACTGCTCGCAAGAATCTGCGCGACCCCCGAACGCGTCCCTACCGCGCAGCCTATGCGCGGCACCTCAAGAAGCTCGTTCTCTCCGGCCGTCCTCCGCGCTACCTGTTCCAGTTTGCCTGGAAGTGCATCACGCATACTCATTTCGCGATCATGACGCGGCAAATGGTCCGGGGCGAATCGCGGCTGGTCAACACCTGATCTGATCACGCCGCGACAGAGAGAAAGGCTCGTCAGCGTCACTCGCCAGTGTCGCAGCGGGCTCTGCCCGGGTTGCCGGCCAGGCGTTTGAACTGTACCCGATCGAGCCTGTATTTCTGTATCTTCTGGGTCACGCTTCGCCGCGATAGACCGCTGTGGCGTGCGCACCGCGCCACGTTGCCACGAAACTCGGTGAGGATACGCAGAAAGTATTCGCGCTCGACCTGGCCGACCAGATCTTCCGTGAGTTCCGGCAGCCGCCTTTCAATGTCGATGAGAGCGCAACCGGCCGGTTTTTGCGGCAACTTGGGTGCCAGGGTTTCCGGAAGGCTCGAACGGCGGATGATCGGACCCTCGGTGAAGGCGATCGCCGACTTGATGGCGTTTTCGAGCTCGCGGACGTTGCCGGGCCAGTCATGTTGGAGCAAGGCCTGCATTGCATCGGGATCGATCTCGGTCACCGGGTTCGCCGAGATCGACCGGTACCGCTCCACAAAGTGAGTCGCCAGGAGCGGGATGTCTTCCTTGCGCTCGCGCAGCGTGGGCAGCTCGAGGCGGATCACATTCAGCCGGTAAAAGAGATCCTTCCGGAACCGTCCGGCTTCCACCTCGTCCTCGAGGCGCTTGTGCGTGGCCGCGATAATTCGGACATCCACCTTGATGGATTCGGTTCCACCCACACGCTCGAAGACTCCGGACTGGAGAACGCGAAGCAACTTGGCTTGCATCGTCGGGGCCACGTCGCCGATTTCGTCGAGGAGCAACGTTCCCCCGTCGGCCTGTTCAAACCGGCCGCACTTGCGCCGGTCGGCGCCGGTAAACGACCCTCGTTCGTGGCCGAAGAGCTCGCTTTCCAGAAGCGAATCGTTAAGCACGGCGCAATTGAGGGCGACGAACGGGCGAGTCCGGCGGCTGCTGGCCGCATGAAGCGCCTGGGCGACGAGCTCCTTGCCGGTTCCGGTCTCGCCCAGCAGCAGGACGGTCGACCCCAGCGGACCGACCTGCTTGATGAGGTCGAAGATTCGCCGCATCTTTGAGCTCTTCGAGACCATGGTATGAAAGCTGTAGTCTTCGCGCAGCTCTACCCGTAGTTCTTCGAGCTCATCGATGAGCTGCCGCCGCTCCAGGGTTCGCTTGACCGCAAGGCGAAGATGATCGGGACCATAAGGCTTGGTCAGGAAGTCATCGGCGCCGGCTTTCATGGTGCAGAGCGCGTCGTCGGTATCGCCATAGGCGGTCAGGACGATCACCCCGACCGGGATTCTTTCCTCGCGAAGCTTCTGAAGAAGATCGAACCCGCTCATGTCGGGCATGCGCAAATCGGTAATCACCAGATGAAACGATTTGCCGCGCAGCCGATCCAGAGCCGTGTGGCCATCCGCCGCCGTCTCCACCTCATGCCCGTCGACTTCGAGAACCTTCCGGATGTGGTCGCGGTTGAACTCCATGTCATCGACGACGAGTATGTGTTTGCTCATCGGGCACTTCCGTCCTTTGAAGAATCATCCCCGAAAGTCAACCAGCTCCTAGCGAAATGGCGCGCCGCGGGTTCGGCCTGAGCGGCGCCTTAACTCCGGGAAACACCCGGACTCTCCGTCACTGCAAAAGGGGTTGAGCGCCGGACGAGGCCGTGTTGCCGGGCCCGCGGTCGAGCGGTAGAGGTAGTTCGGGGGCCGGTTGCGCGGTCCGGGCTCTGCATGCGGCGGGTTCTCCGCTCTGGTTTTTGGTGTGGGCGCGACCGGCATCGGTTGCATTGAGGGCTGGGCTGGAGCCTCATTCTCGGTACTCTCCGAGCGAAGAACCGGCGCGTTCTGGCGGCGAGGAACGGGACGTAGTACCCTCGCGGCCGAGCGATTCCGCGGTCTGACGGCAGGCGACAGGTTGCCGAGTGGGCCGGTCGGGCCTTCAGGTCTCGGCCGGGTCGCGATCGTCACGTCTTGCCGCTTACCCGCCCGCTCAATCGTGATTCGAAACTCCTGGCCCACCGGCGACTCGTCGATCGCCTTCGAGAATCCCTCCCGGGAAGTGACGGGGCGGCCGTCGAGCGCGATGATCCGATCACCCGCCCGTAAACCCGCCTGGGCGGCCGGGCTTCCCCCGGTCACCCCCGTGATCACCAGGCCGCTACCCAGACCGATGGGGTCAGTCGCCAGTCCGCCCGCCGACTCGACCATGACTCCAAGGTAGCCCCGACGCACCCGTCCAAACTCGGCCAGGTCGCTGACGCACCGGCGGGCGCGTTCCGCCGGCATCGCCAATCCGAACCCTTCGGGCCAACCGCGAGAATCCAGTCGGGCCCAGTTGATTCCGACGATCCGGCCTTCGAGATTGATCAGTGGACCTCCCGACCCCGAGATGCCGACGACCGCGTCGGTCCGCAACACATCGTCCTGAACACTCGCGGCCCGGCTGCTGACGATCCCGGCCGAGACTGTCCCCGTATGGCCCGCGGAACGGCCGATGGCCAGAACCCAGTCGCCAAGCTGCAAGGCCTGGGAGTCACCCCATTCAGCCTCCTTCACTCGCACGCTCTTGGGATCGACCGTGAGCAAGACCAGCTCAGTTTGCGGGTCGCGAGCGAGTCGATCACTTTCCACTTCGCGACCGTCCTCATAAATCACGATAGCCCGGGGCGAGCTTGCGATTGCTTGCTCCGAAGTCAGAATCAAGCCTCGCGCGGCATCGACAATCACGCCAGAACCGCCCGGCAATCGATCGGGATCGGGCATACGCGCTGGCATATCGAGCGGTCCACCCGGAACAAGTGTTCTGCCGGGAATGCCAAGCGGGATGCCGCGTCCCAGCAGTCCAATGGGACGGATGGCCACGACCGCCGGCAGGATCTTCTCAGACGCCTTGCGGAAGCTTGCGGACAGCGACTCGGCCTCGCGCTGAGCAAACGCCTGGCATTCGCCCCCAACGCTGAAGACAAGAAGGAGTATCGCGAACCTAAACGCGTGTGCGCTTTCAGTACGGCAAGACATGGAAGTCGCTCCATCGGCTCGTGCGAGAACGTCCTGCTCTATCGTGTGGTCGCTGATGACACGTTCGTGGCCCGCACCGCAGCGAGTTTCGTGTTTCCTGGAGCTGCGGTACGCCCCTAATATACCGTGGACAGTGCTCTGCTCGCAATCCAGGCTGACGTGACCTGGTGCGATGTCAGCCCCTGACGCGAGCTCATGATGAGAGCCAATTGTGCCAGGATTCGGACAAGACGGTCGGACTGTCGGACGGGGTTCATAGTTTGGGATCGTTGGGTTTGATCGCCTGGTTGC
>CAWCPP010000015.1:0-30927 GCA_963797295.1 uncultured Planctomycetaceae bacterium | reverse complement strand
GACCCCCGAGTTTCTCGAGTCTCAGGATTGTGTACTCATTGTCACCGATCATTCGTCCTACGACTGGTCCTGGATTGCAGAACATGCCTCATTGATCGTCGACACGCGTAACGCCATGAAGGACGTTAAGGGGGCAAAGGCTTCGATCGTGCATGCGTGATTGGTTTGTGTGTTCCCGTTCTTCGTTTCACCAATCGCTTGACCTTGCTCATGCTGTGCGCGGTCCAGTGGAGCTGCGGTCGCAAGAGCTCGAAAGGGCGGAAACTGGCAGCCACCCCTTCCCTGAGAAGTACTCTCTGGATAGGAGAGGCAAGACGTCGCAAGAAGGAATATGCACGGCACAAAACTCTAGCTTAAGATGGCGTTTGTTGCGATAAATGATCTCCAAGAGTTTCTTTTGAGAACTTGAGTTACTGTCAGTTACATCTTCATCTTGACACACAGGTGATTGCAGTGTTGTAATCACCTAATGACTGACCCTGTTAATCAGTCTTGCAATCAAGTTTAGACAGGAATGCTCTCGTCCTCGCGGCATGGCGAGCCTCGAACTCGTTGTCGATTCGGGACTGAAGATCGGGACGCGGCAAGACTGTCATAGACGCCGGTGTTTCCCCAAGGCATCACTCCCCAGGTGATAGCGATGGGCCTCTGACGACCAAGAGTGGCCGAAACCAAGCTCATGAACGATCCACATTACTACTTACGTGGGGATGCCCTCGTCGAGCCCCTGATCGATGGGTGGTACGCATGGGCATATCTTATTCCCCCCGCAACGGCCGCAAGGAATATCGCGGAACGACATGTCCGCATCATGCGTTCCTACGTCAATGCTCCGTCTTCGCATGCCTCCGCTGTCAAGAACCCCAAGCTGCAGGGGGGGCCATTCGTGGACCTGGGTCGAAACCGGGTTGAGGAAGTTCAATCACTGTTGAGCCGAACCCTGACTGAGAGAACCCACCTGCTCGCTCTTTCGCAAGCCATCACTGATCTGGATACGATGCTTCGAGAGAAGGGTCTCGGGCAATCCCTGGAAGCACTTTATGGTGAAATCCCTGAGCCTCTAAAGGGGTATGTCGAACTGGTATACGATCTTAACAATCACCCGTCCTACCGGCTCCTGGAACGATTGCTCTATCGCAGCAAGTACTACGACCGCTCGCTACAAAGCTTTCATCTGTCAAGGATCGGCGGCGATGATCGTCCTTTCGTGCTGAGTACACCGAGACTGCCGGATGATTCGCACATCGACTGGCAGGTTCCGTTCGAGAGTCCGGACGTGGATCGCCTGTTCGCGATGAGAACAGCCCCGGCCCGTCGCTCCGAAATCTCGGGACTTCTGGGCGTCTCGACCCAGAAGGAGGCTTTCGTCTCCGGGCTCTTCACCGAACAACCCCCACCTGCTTATGGAGATTACCGCGGCCAGGGTGCCAGGTGGCGGTATTTCGGTCATGCCTGCATTCTTCTGGAAACCCGTGGTCAGAGCATTCTTCTTGATCCGGTCCTGAGCTATACGTTCGAGAGCCAGATCTCGAGATACACTTATGACGACCTGCCCGAGAAAATCGACTTCGCTCTGATCACCCACAACCACCAGGATCACATCCTCTTCGAGACCTTGCTCCGGTTGCGCACGCGGATCGAGACGATCGTCGTGCCTCGCAACAATCCCGGCGCGCTGCAGGATCCCTCGCTGAAACTGATCCTGGAAAACTGCGGTTTTCGCAATGTCATCGAAGTCTCGGATCTGGACGAACTGGTTGTTGACGGGGTCTCGATCACGGCCATCCCCTTCCTGGGTGAGCATGGAGACCTCAACATCGCGAGCAAGGCCGCCTATCTGCTCAGAGTGAACGGGCATAGCCTTTTTTTTGCGGCCGACTCCTGCAATATCAGTCCCAGCGTATACGACCATGTGCACGACCTGATTGGCGACGTGGACGTACTTTTCCTGGGAATGGAGTGTGATGGAGCGCCCCTGAGCTGGATTTACGGAGCTCTCTTGACCCAAAAGCTGGAACGCAACCTCGACCATTCGCGCCGGCTTGCGGGCTCGAATCACGAACGCGGCATGCATCTGGTGGATGTGTTCGGTTGCAAGGAAGTCTATGTTTACGCCATGGGTCAGGAGCCCTGGCTGAATCACGTGATGAAGGTCAAGTACACCCAGGAATCGCATCCGATCGTCCAGTCAAACCGCTTGATCCAGGCCTGCCATGAACGGGGAATCACCGCCGAACGACTGTTCGGTGAAAAGGAAATCTTTCTGAGCTAGTACTTTATTGGTGCTTGAGGGCGTCAAGTTCGGGCAACTCGGTTCATCAAGGTCACGCTATCCAAAAGAAGAGCTGTCGTCATGAGCGATGGACAGGGCATGAGCACTGGCAACCTGCTATCCCGATCGGTTCCCGGACTTTTCGAGGACCAAGTTCGAGATTCGCCCGAATCGCTTGCTCTGGTTTTCGATGGCGGTGACCTGACCTACCACGCGTTGAACCAGCGCGCCAACCGGCTTGCAAGACACCTGCAACGCCTGGGCATCGGTCGCGGTTCGCTCGTCGGGTTGTGCGTGGATCGGGGACCGGATCTGCTGGCTGGACTGCTGGCGATACTCAAGGCGGGGGCAGCCTATGTTCCGCTGGATCCCGAGTATCCCGAGATGCGACTTGCCTTCATGATCGCGGACTCGGGTATTCGCCTGGTTCTTTCGCAAGGATCTACCTCCGAGAGGCTCGACCCTTTCCGGGAGCAAATCCAGGAACTACGGCTCGACACCGAAGCGGGACCCCGGGACGAAAGTGCGGAGGATCTCGGAATCGAGGTTTCCGGAGACGACCTGGCTTACGTGATTTACACCTCCGGATCGACGGGCCAACCCAAGGGAGTCATGATCCCTCACCGGGGCATAGTACGTCTCGTCCGGGACACCGACTACTGCGATTTCGGTCCCGACCAGACGTTTCTCCTCATGGCTCCGATCTCCTTCGACGCCTCCACATTCGAGATCTGGGGGCCACTGCTCGGTGGAGGGCGTCTGGCCATCATGGCTCCTGGCGCACCGGCGCTCGACGAGATCGGATCGGCCATCCGTCGTCATGGTGTGACGACGCTCTGGCTGACCGCCGGTCTCTTCCATCTCATGGTCGACCGGCGTCCCGAAGATCTGAGTACCTTGCGCCAGCTCGTGGCCGGGGGCGATGTTCTTTCACCGGAACATGTTCGCAGGGCACTCTCCGCGCTCGAAGCAGGCGTGGTGATCAACGGTTACGGTCCCACGGAAAGCACGACCTTCGCCTGCTGCTACAGGATGGCCAGAGGATCTGCGATCGATGGCTCGGTCCCCATCGGTCGGCCCATCGCGAACACTTCGCTGTACGTGCTCGACGAGAAACTTCAGCCCGTACCGCCGGGTGTCACGGGAGAACTTTTCATCGGCGGCGCCGGGCTGGCACTGGGGTACCTGAACCAGCCTGAACTGACTCGCGAGCGCTTCATTGCGCATCCCTTCCACGGCGATCCCAGCGCGAGACTTTACCGCACGGGCGATCGAGTACGTGTGCGTCCGGACAGGAATATTGAGTTTCTTGGCCGGATCGATCACCAGGTCAAGATTTCCGGGCACCGCATCGAGCTCGAGGAAATTGAAGCGACCTTGCGGCAGCATGAGCGAATCAAGCAGTCAGTCGTTGTGGCGTCCGAGGAAGCAGGCGGACAAAAGCGGCTTCATGCCTTCTACACGCTGTCCGATCACGGCTGTCTGGACGGCGAGGAGATGAGACGGTTTCTCGCAGGGCGCTTACCGACTTTCATGGTCCCCTCGACATTTGCTGAAGTCGATCAGTTGCCACTCTCACCCAACGGCAAGGTCGACCGAGCTGCGCTGGCACTCAAGGGACGGGCGAATCCAGCAAGGCCGCGCCCACCCTCGCGTGCGACTGAGCTCGAAGAGGAGATCGCCAAGACCTGGAGCGGAGTCCTGAATTGCACCGTGGGGCTGGACGACAACTTCTTCGATCTTGGTGGTGATTCCTTGCAGGTGATCGAGGTCCATGCCGAGCTGCAGGAGAAGCTGGGGCTGGAGCTCTCAATGATGGATCTGTTTGAATTCACAACCATCCGGACCCTGGCCAGTCATCTGACCGGGATCGGAGCCAGGCTCCCGGCGCTTTCCGTGGCTCAAGAACGGGGACGAAAGCAGAAGGAGATGCTCTCACGGCAAAGGTACGCCCGGGGGAGTTGCCCATGACCGACGACGGGGGCTCGTCTCCGCTGGATGGGGTCGCGATCGTCGGCATGGCCGGAAGATTCCCGCGCGCGCGGAACGTTGAAGATTTCTGGGAGAACATCAGAGACGGGGTGGAGTGCATTTCCAGGTTCTCGGTCGAGGAGCTGGAGGTGCGGAATGCGGCCGAGCTCGCCCGGAATCCCGCCTATGTCCGGGCCCGCTCGATCCTCGAAGACGTCGATCTGTTTGACGCATCGTTCTTCGGGATTCTGCCCAGGGAGGCCGATCTCATCGACCCGCAGCAGCGCATCTTCCTGGAATGCTGCTGGCAGGCCATCGAGGACGCGGGCTACGACCCTCAGGATTATCCCGGGGCGATTTCGGTTCATGCCGGTTGCAGCCTGAACACGTATTTTCTGCGAACTCTATGTGTCGATCGCGACTTCATCGAGCAATTCACGGGTGCCTACCAGGTCGGCCAGTACCCCACACTGCTCGGTGCGAGCCACGATTTCCTGTCGACCCGGATCTCCTACAAGCTCAACCTCCGAGGACCGAGCTACACAATGCAGTGTGGCTGCTCGACCTCGCTCGTCGCCGTGTGCCAGGCGTGCCAGGGGCTGCTCACCTACCAGAGTGATATGGCCCTGGCCGGAGGGGTATCGATCACCTTCCCTCAGAAGCGCGGATATCTCTACGACGAGGGAGGAATGGTCTCGCCTGATGGTCATTGCCGGACGCTCGATCGCGATGCCCGGGGGACGGTCTTTGGCAGCGGGTGTGCTGTCGTCCTGCTCAAGCGGCTCGAGGATGCGGTTGCCGACGGCGACCATATCTATGCGGTGATCAAGGGCTTCGCGACGAATAACGACGGCTCCGCGAAAGTGGGCTACACCGCGCCGGGGGTCGACGGCCAGGCCAACGTCATCGCCACGGCGCACGCCGTTGCCGGGGTGCTTCCCGAATCGATCTCGTACATCGAACTGCACGGAACGGCCACACCGATCGGCGACCCGATCGAGTTCGCGGCCTTGAATCGCGTGTTCCAGGCCCAGACCAGAGCCAAGAACTTCTGCGCGCTTGGTACGGCCAAGATGAACCTGGGTCATCTGGACATCGCGGCGGGAGTTACCGGCCTGATCAATGCCGCTCAGGCGCTCGTCCACAAGCAACTTCCCCCGGCGATCCATTTCCAGAGCCCCAACCCGCGGATCGATCTGGCGAATAGCCCGTTCTACGTGAATACCAAGCTGAGCCCCTGGGAAAGAGGTTCCACTCCCCGTCGTGCCGGTGTGAGTGCCTTCGGCGTGGGGGGAACCAATGCGCATGTCGTGCTCGAGGAGTCGCCCCAGATCGAACCGGCCGCTCCAAGTCGTCCCGGTCATCTCCTGGTGCTCTCGGCGCGTACCGCGACGGCTCTCGAGCAGGCCACGACGAATCTTGTGGAGCACCTGAAGGCGAATCCCGGAGTCAACATGGACTCGGTCGCCTTTACCCTCCAGGCAGGGCGGCGGCGGTTCGACCATCGACGAGCGATTGCCTGCCTGGGTCGGGATGATGCGATCAGCGCGCTCGAGATGCGGGACTCGAAGCGCCTCATGACCAGCGTTCAAGACGGCCGCGACCCCCGCGTCGTCTTCATGTTTCCAGGCCAGGGAGCCCAGTATCCTGGAATGAGCCTGGGGCTCTACCGGTGGGACCGCCGGTACCGAGCTGACGTTGACGCCTGCGCCGAGATCTTGAAATCCCATCTCGGTTTCGACATCCGGTCAACACTCTTTCCAGGCATGGCAGGGGAGTCCGACCCCGTCCATGAGCTCCGGCAGACCGCGTTTGCGCAACCGGCTTTATTCGTCATCGAGTACGCTCTGGCCAGGCTCTGGATGAGGTGGGGAGTCCAGCCTCGAGCGATGATCGGCCACAGCGTGGGCGAGCTGGTGGCTGCCTGCCTGGCACGAGTCTTCACACTCCAGGACGCACTTGCAATCGTTGCGGCCAGGGGCCGGCTGGTCCAGCAACTACCTCCGGGAGTGATGCTTGCGGTTCGATTGCCCGAGGAACAGGTTGCCAGCCTGCTCGATGACGAGCTTTCACTCGCTGCCGTCAATGGTCCCTCATTGTGTGTGGTCTCGGGACCTGAGAGTGCGGTCGAGCGACTGGCTCAGGAGCTGGAGCGAAAAGGTGTGCCGGGCAGGCGACTGGCCACGAGCCATGCCTTCCACTCGCGGATGATGGACCCGGTGATCGAGCCGTTCACCGCCCAGCTTGGCCGATACCGGCTGCGGCCGCCGGAATTGCCCTTTGTCTCCGGAGTCAGCGGAGATTGGATCAAGGAGGAGGAGGCAACCGATCCTCACTACTGGGCAAGACACGTGCGAGAACCGGTTCGATTCTCGGCGGGAGTTCGCCAGTTAACTTCCACGCCGGAAAACGTGTTTCTTGAAGTGGGCCCCGGGCGAACTCTCTGTACATTTGTGCGTCAACACCGCGAGAGTTCCTCGGACCCACACACGATCAACTCGCTCGGTGACGCTCCCGACGAGAGTGGAGACGTACTTTCGATCCTCGGCTCCGTAGGTCGACTGTGGCTGACTGGACAGACCATCGACTGGGAGAAGATACACGAGGTCAGGCCTCGACGCGTCTCTCTGCCCACGTATCCCTTCGAGCGCAAGCGACACTGGATCGATCCGGCGACTGCCGCCAGTCCAGGTCCTGCCGGGGACGATCAGCCGGCAAATTCTGCAATGATCCCCCTCACGAATCACGATGTTGCGGTGGCTGCCATGAACGAAGTGAAGCCTGCGGAATTGTCGACGCCCGATCGAACAGGTCGAATCCGGGCGGAGCTGGCCGAGATTTTCCAGGATCTTTCGGGAATCGATCTCGGCCAGAGCGATCCATCGACGTCATTCCTGGAACTGGGTTTCGATTCTCTTTTCCTGACCCAGGTGACTCAGTCTCTGCAATCCAAGTACGGTTTCAAGATCACCTTTCGCCAGTTGCTTGACCAGGTTTCGTCGCTGGAAGCACTGGGAAGCTATATCGAATACAAGCTGCCTCCTGAAACGATTTCCGCCGGGCCATCGCGGGCTGCCGTTGCGGTACCGTCTGCCCCCTCTCCTTCATCCGAGCCGATGCCGAGTGTGTCGATGCCAGCAGAGGCTTCGCTGCCATCGTCCTCGGCTGTTGCGACCGGCGGATTGGAGGCGATCGTTCGGGAACAGCTCCAGCTCATGGCCAGGCAGATCGATCTGCTGCGCGGAACCGGTGGCATCCCGGCCGCGAGTGGTATCGCTCAGACTTTTCCGGTTGCCCCCGCTTCTCCGGTACCCACGCAGGAAGCAAAGGCAGTCGTTTCGTCAGTGCTAGCCAGGGATCTCGGAGGTATGGTAACCGGAGAACCGGCGCCGGGCAACAAGTCCTTTGGCCCCTTCAAGCCGATCCAGAAAGGTCTCGTTGGCGAGCTAAGCGAGGAACAGGCGCACCACGTGGAGAAACTGGTTGCCCGCTACAACGCGCGCACACCCCGGTCCAAGGCTTACACCCAGTCGCATCGGCCCGTACTGGCGGATCCCCGGGCCGCGTCCGGATTCCGGTCTCAGTGGAAGGAGATGGTTTATCCCACGGTCAGTGCGCGGTCGCGCGGTTCGCGATTCTGGGACCTGGATGGCAACGAGTACATCGACATCCTGAACGGCTACGGTCCCATCATGTTCGGTCATGCTCCCGAGTTCGTCACGCGGGCGGTCGCGGCGCAGCTGGAGCAAGGATTCGAGATCGGTCCCCAGTCGCCCCTGGCCGGAGAGGTGGCCGGATTGATTTGCGAGCTCACGGGAATGGAGCGCGTGACCTTCTGCAATACCGGCTCGGAAGCGGTCATGGCGGCGATCCGGGTGGCACGCACGGTCACGGGGCGGAACCGATTCGTGTTCTTCTCGGGCGATTACCACGGCACCTTCGACGAGGTCCTCATGAAAGGGATCCGGAAAGGCGGATCCCCCCATGCCGTCCCGGTCGCGCCCGGTATTCCGCTGCAAAACGCAGGACAGGTCACCATCCTCGACTACGGTACCGAGGAATCCCTCGAGTACATCCGCGCTCATGCTCACGAACTGGCCGCCGTGATCGTGGAGCCGGTTCAGAGCCGGCACCCCGCCTTGCAGCCGGTGGAATTCCTGCGCGAGACCCGGAAGATCACCGCGGCTTCCGACACGGCCTTCATCTTCGATGAGGTCGTCACGGGTTTTCGGGTTCATCCCGGTGGCGCACAAGCCGTTTTCGGTATCCGCGCCGATCTGGCGACCTACGGCAAGGTGATCGGCGGAGGCCTGCCGATCGGCGTGCTCACGGGCTCTGCCCGGTTCATGGATGCGCTGGACGGGGGTCCCTGGCAGTATGGGGACGATTCCTACCCCGAAACCGGTGTCACCTTCTTTGCCGGAACGTTCGTTCGTCATCCGCTGGCTCTGGCCGCGACCCGGGCGGTCCTGCAGCATCTGAAGGAACAGGGCCCGGGCTTGCAGCAGGCGCTGAACGACAGGACCTCCGGTCTGGTCCAGAGGCTCAATCGGTTCCTCGAGGATCGCGAGGTCCCGGCGAAGGTCGAGCACTTCGGGTCCATCTTCTACCTCGGCTTCCCGGCTGATATCCGGTTTGGCAGTCTCTTCTACTATCACATGAGAGAGAAGGGGATTCATATCCAGGAGGGTTTCCCCTGCTTCCTCACGACAGCACATTCCGACGTGGACATCGAGCAGGTTATCCAGGCATTCCAGGAGAGCATTCTCGAAATGCAATCGGTTGGCTTGCTTCCCCAGCTCAAGGGAGCAGGTGCTGCTATCAATCCGGCGTCCCGAAACGGCGACGACCATGCCCAAACTGCCGTCCCCGTCGACGCGCCGCTGACCGAGTCCCAGATGGAGATCTGGCTCTCCGCCAGGCTCAGCGACGAGGCGAACTGTGCGTACAACGAATCGTTCACGATCAGGCTGAAGGGCAAACTCAACCAGATAGCGCTTGAGGAATCGATTCAGGAACTGGTCGACCGTCACGACGCCTTGAGAATCACATTTGACACCAGGTCGGATCGGCTACACGCGCAAGAACGGCTGCTGCTGGAAATCCCCGTGATCGACCTCACTCAAGTTCCCGCCGAGCAGCGTGAACGGCAGGCGGAGGAGCGGATTCGAGAGGATGCTGGCCGTCCCTTCGACCTGGCCACTGGCCCGCTTGTCAGGACCATGTTGCTGCGCATCGAGGACCAGAACCACTGGCTGGTCATCACCACGCATCACATCGTCTGCGACGGCTGGTCGACGAACGTCCTGATCGATGAGCTGAGCACGATTTACAACGCCAGGAGCGAGGGTCGCGCCTGGAGCTTGCCGGCTCCCCGATCGTTCGTCGCCTATGCCGAGGAACAGGCTCGCGGCCTGCAAACTTCTGAACGACAGGCCATCGAAACCTGGTGGTGCGAGCGGTTCAAGATCCCGGTCCCGCCACTCGAGCTGCCGACGGATCGGCCCCGGCCTGCTCTCAAGTCGTTCCGCGGTGCAACCGCCCGGACCACGATCGGCGTCGAACCGTATAGGCGGATCAAGCGGTTCGGAGCGCAGCAGGGGTGCACGCTGTTCGCCACCTTGCTCGCCGGGTTCAAGATCCTGCTGCACCGGTTCACAGGGCAAGAGGATCTCGCGGTCGGGATCCCGGCCGCCGGCCAGTCGCTGCTCGAGGGCCAGACGCTTGTCGGTCACTGCGTGAATTTTCTGCCCCTGCGATCGTCGCTTGCGGGCGACCCGACGGTCGCGCAAGTGCTGGCACAGATCAAGTCCACCTTGCTGGATGCCTACGAGCACCAGAACTACACGTATGGAAGCCTGGTCCGCAAGCTGGCATTGCCGCGCGATCCCAGCCGCTTGCCACTGGTCGAGACCCAGTTCAATCTGGAACGCGTGGGGGCTGGATCCGAACTTCGAGGACTCGCGGTCAAGATCGACCCCAACCCCAAGAGCTTTGTCAATTTCGATCTCTTCCTCAATATCGTGGAATCGGAAGAGGGACTGAAAATCGACTGTGACTACAACCGCGATCTGTTCGATCCCGAGACTCTCGATCGCTGGCTCCATCACTACGTGACGCTTCTCGAGGAAATGGCGGCTGATCCGAAGCGGGCGGTCTCGCGGCTTTCCCTGCTCGATGAGGCCGAGCGCCATCGCCTGGTGGTCGACTGGAATCAGACGCGGGTCGAGTTTCCGCGCGAGAAATGCGTCCACCAGCTCTTCGAGGATCAGGCCGACCGGAACCCACAGGCCATCGCGGCCGTCTTCGACGGAGCCTCGCTCACTTACCGGGAACTCAATTGCCGCGCCAATCAACTGGCAAGGCATCTCCGGGAACTCGGCATCGGACCGGATACCACGGTCGCCGTCTGCCTTGACCGCTCGCTCGATCTGGTCGTTGCTCTGCTCGGGGTTCTCAAGGCGGGTGGAGCTTACGTTCCGCTCGATCCCGGCTATCCGGCGGCCCGGATTCAAAGTGTTCTCGACGACTCGAAGTCCAGCCTGTTGATCGGTCATGCGGCGCTGGCGGCGGGGCAGGAGGCAGCGGCCAGGGTCCTCTGCCTGGAGACGCTCTGGCCCGAGATCGGTCGCCATGATGGGACCAACCTACCCGACACGGCGACAGCCGAGAATCTCGCCTACCTGATCTACACTTCGGGTTCCACGGGGCGGCCCAAGGGTGTCGAGGTGACGCATCGCAATGTGGTGAATCTGCTCTGCTCGATGGCTCGGGAACCTGGTTTGAACGACCAGGATCGGTTGCTGGCTGTCACGACCGTGTCGTTCGATATCGCCGCCCTGGAGCTTTTCCTACCGCTGGTAACGGGAGCACGGGTGATCCTGGCTTCCCGGATGACCGCGGCCGACGGGTATCACCTGCTCTCCTTGATGAAGTCTTCGGGAACCACGGTACTTCAGGCGACTCCGGCCACGTGGAGGCTGTTGCTGGAAGCCGGCTGGACCGGCCAGGAGAACCTTAAGATTCTTTGTGGCGGCGAGGCCCTCTCCCGTGAGCTTGCCGACCAGTTGATCCCCCGCGCCGGCTCGCTCTGGAACATGTACGGCCCGACCGAAACCACCATCTGGTCATCCACGACGCGCGTCGAGCCGGCGCACGAATCGTTCCGATCGGTCCCCCGATCGCGAATACCCAGTTTCTGGTTCTGGACGCCAATCGGCAGTTCGTACCGATCGGCGTGCCCGGGGAACTCTGGATCGGCGGCGAGGGCGTGGCTCGCGGCTACTGGCAGGACCTTCGGCAGACCGCCGAAAAATTCGTGACCAGCCCATGCGCGACCGATGCCCAGGAACGCTTCTATCGGACCGGGGACCTCGTTCGCTACTTGCCCGACGGCCGGCTCGAATTCCTGGGCCGCTCGGATACACAGGTGAAGGTCCGGGGATTCCGGATCGAGACGGCCGAGGTGGAGTCTGTGCTCCGCCAGTTCCCGGGGATCCGCGAATGTGTTGTCGACGCTCGCGAACTCGATACGGGCGATAAGCGTCTGGTTGCTTACTTTGTTGGCGCGGGTCCGGCTCCGCCCCCGGGGGAGCTCCGGCGTTTCATCGCCGGCCGGCTTCCCGATTACATGGTCCCTTCGCTCTTCGTGGAGCTGGCCGCCCTGCCCCTCACGCCCAACGGCAAGGTGAACCGCAAGGGGCTGCCGGCTCCTGGAAACAAGGAGCGCCAGCGGACCGCGAGCATCACCCCCCCGCGGAATCCGACCGAAGCCACGCTTGCCAAGATCTGTGCTGATGTGCTCAAGCTGGATCAGATCGATGTCGAGGAAAGCCTGTTCGACCTGGGTGCGGATTCCATCCATCTGTTCCAGATTGCGGCCCGAGCCGAGGACCTGGGACTGAAGCTTGCGCCGACCCAGATCCTGTCGGGACGAACGATCGCGGCGATCTGCGAGCAGCTTTCGGCAAAGGAAAATAGAAGAACCGACGATCATGAACCCCACTTAGCTCCTGTCTCACGTCAGAAACATAGGATTCATCGTTCATGGCTATCGTGAGCTTGGAACTCGAGTACGAGAATTGCCAGATGACCGGTCACCCGCTCGCCAATCCGCCGCGACGAGAGACAGGGGATGTTGATCCCTGGGCGGGCGAGGTCTTTGTCTTTCCGACCACCATCGGGCAGCAGGGCTTCTGGTACCTCGACCAGGTGGACCCGGGAAATCCTGCTTACAACATCGCGGTACGTTTCCGGCTGGAAGGACCGTTGAACTCGGATGCCCTGGTGCGTGCCCTCAACGAACTCGTCAGGCGGCACGAATCGCTACGCACGATCATCGGCAGCGAGGACGGGGTGCCGGTCCAGCTGGTCGCTCCCGAACTGACGATTTCGTTGCCAGTGGACGATCTGCGGAGCATCCCGCGGGCGGATCGTGACGCTCGAGCCGAGTTCTTGACGGTCGAAGAGGCACGCCGGCGGTTCGACCTGGGCACCGGTCCGCTGATCCGAGCGCGTCTGCTGCGGCATGAGGAGGAGGACCACGTTCTTCTGATCACGGTCCACCACGTCATCTCCGATGGCTGGTCGATCGGCGTGATCACCGAGGAGCTGGGAGCCCTTTACGAGTCCTTCTGTCGAGGAAACCGAGCTTCGCTCCCCGATCTGACGCTCCAGTACGGCGATTTCGCGATCTGGCAGAAACAGTGGCTCGAGAGCAGCAAGCTCACGGATCAGCTCGCCTACTGGACTCGCAAACTGGCCGCTTTACCCCTTCTGGAAGTCCCCACCGACAAGCTGCGGCCGCCAGTGCAGACCTCGAACGGCCATATCGAGTCACTCGTGCTGCCGCGGCAACTCAGCCGCCGCCTCATCGAACTGGGTAACCGCCAGGGATGCACGTTCTTCATGGTCGCCCTGGCCGCCCTCAAGATCCTCCTCCGGCAGGCCACCGGGAACGAGGATGTCTACGTCGGGTCCCTGGTGGCAGGACGTTCCCGCGTCCAGCTCGAGCCCCTGATCGGGATGTTCATCAACCCCATCGTCTTTCGTACGGATCTGGCGGGCGACCCCCTGTTTCCGGAGCTGCTTGCCCGGGTGCGCGAATCGGTCCTTGAAGGCCTTGGGCACCAGGATTGCCCGTTCGAGCGGATCGTCGCGCTCATCCACCCCCGGCGTGATCGAAGCCGCCATCCCGTCTTCCAGACGAACTTCATTTTCCAGAGGGATTTTGTCCGGCCGCTTCATGTCTCCGGGCTCACGCTCACGGCGATCCCTTCGCGGTCCCCGGGTGCAATCTACGACCTCAATTTTTTCATGGTCGAACGAGCCGACGGCTGGAGAGCGTCGTGCGAGTACAACACCGACCTCTACGAGCCCGCGACGATCGTTCGGATGCTCCAGCAGTTTCAAAGACTGCTCGAAGGCATCGCCGCCAACCCGGAGCAGCGAATCTCGGCGATCTCTCTGCTGGCGGCCTCTGATCGGGAACGAGCCTTGCCGAATAAAAGCGCCCCGGGCCATGGTCAAAGCCCGCAAGTCAATCATGTCGCAGTCGTTAGCCGAACCGGCTCGGCGCTTTCCGGACAGAGCGATGAGGCTCGCTTGAATACGCTCTGGGTGCAACTGCTCGGTACCAGGCCAAGCAGTATCGACGCCGATTTTTTCGATGAGGGCGGGCATTCTTTGCTTGCGGCCCGGCTTCTGGCACTGACCGAGAAGGAGTTCGGCAAGAGGATTCCGCTTGCCGCCTTCCTTCAATCGCCGTCGCTCCGGGGCCTGGCGGCCCGGCTGAAAGTGAACCAACAGGAAACACCCGGAGATCTGGTTCATGCCATCCAGCCCGACGGTGACAGGACGCCCTTCTTTGTCGTGACCAGCCAGCCGCCTCTGTACCGGCTCCTGACCCGGAAGCTCGGGACCGAACAGCCTGTGTTTGGCCTGGCCTGGCCGGAATTGAGCGCACTTGCCAGCCGGATTTACCGTCCACGATATTGCCGCCCGTTTGGTCCGCGCCCTCCGCACCGTCCACCCGCGGGGTCCGTATTATCTGGCCGGCTGGTGTATGTCGGGGCTGGTGGTCTATGTCATGGCGCGGCAACTCCGGGCACAAGGCGAAGAAGTGCCGCTGCTGGCTCTCTTTGATACCAATACCCCGTCCTACTTACGTGGCTTCCGAGGCTGGAGAAAACTCCCGGTCAGGATCTACCTTCTGCTCGCGAAACTGATCTACACTCTGCGGAACAGACCAGGCGTCTTGGCAGAGAAGATTGTGGCGTCTTTCCGCAAGCTTGCCAGGGTTGTCCCCAGCGGCTGGAAGCGCACATATCCAAAATCGGACGATGAAGGCAACGACGAATTCATGCAAGACGAAGCAATCGTTTCCTTGGCACTGCAGAACTGGGTCGTCGCCGCCTACGATCCCGAGACTTATGACGGACCCGTGGTGCTGTTCCGCAGCGAGCGGCACCAGACGGGACGGTTCCGCGACCCGGAGATGGGTTGGGGAAAACTGGTCCGTGGAGGACTCACGGTTCACGAAATCCCCGGGGGACACCAGGACATGTTCCATGCTCCCGCCGTGGAGATCCTGGCCCGAGACCTCTCGCTCTATCTCCCGGGTCCCGATTGAAGGTTCAGGAGCCATCAGCTCCATGAATTCCATGCGACGGGACTGCCTGGTCAGGCGGCAGGGGAATCGCCCGTCATCCCGAGTTGAAAGGAGTGAACGTTAGCCGAACTCTTCCGTGAGACTTGGTACAGTCCTCGAATCGTCGCGACGCTCTGGCAACCTCCGGCGTAACCACTCGACCAAGACCAGGGGCCGACAACCCTACACGCGGTGAGGCACTCGAATCTGCTCCTGCCCTCGGAGGCGGCTGGTATAGACGGGACCAGTGGGACGAGCAGCCGGGAAACCGGACCAGGCTACAACGGCGGCTGTCCCAAGAAGCCCCCTTGTTCACGAGGGGGAGTAGTCGCGGATCCTTCCAGGTTCCCTGCTGCAAGGTGTCTGCCCTGAAATGAATCGACCGCATCGTGAATGCCGGGGCCTGGATCATCTCCGTCAGGCCCAGAAGGATCCGGAATATTGAGACGTCATGGACCGTTGCTTGGCCAAGGCTCAAGTGTGAGGGGAGGTTCATCTGGGATGAGGTTCATTACTCCAGGAATTAAGAAAGCGATGTTGGCAGCCAGGATCGCACAGATCCGATGGATCGTTAGAGTTCTGTCCCTGCTGAATCGGTTTGGTCGCTTCAGCGCGCTGGTGTGTCGGTTGCGTTCCTGGCCGGGCTTCCGCTCTGTCTTCGACAGTCTGGCTGGCTATCGTCGGGTGTTCCCTTCCTTCGCACAGGCCGAGGCTGTGGCCAGATTCTATTTTCAAGCTGGGCACGACTCGATCGACAATGCGCGTACTCATCTTGACCACACGAGGGTCGCTCGACCGAGTGACTACGCCACGTTATTCTATCTGAATCAATTGTTGCCAGATTCTTCGTCAATTTTCGACCTGGGAGGTAACGCTGGCAACCTCTTCTACTGCTTCGCACAGTATCTCGACTTTCCTCAGGAGTTGAAGTGGACGGTCTGCGATGTGCCCAAGATGATTGAAATCGGCAAAGAGCTTGCCATCGAACGCCATGAGCACAGGCTCAGCTTCACTGACTCGCTTCAGGATGCGGATGGTGCCGACGTCCTTCTCGCGTCAGGATCGAGTCATTACTTCGAATCCCCACTCCCGGAATTACTCCGATCTCTGAAGCGGAAGCCGAGATATGTCATTCTTAACCGCTCTCCGTTGACCGATAGGTCCCCGGTCGTCACGATTCAGGACGCACGAACCTTTTTGGTTGTCTGTAAGATTTATAATATCGACGAAATCGTGCGAGGATTCGAATCGCTAAACTACGACTGCGCCGGTTCCTGGACCGTCCCCGATCTCTCCTTGAACATTCCTTTTTACCCGGAGTATTCGATCCCGGCTTACAGGGGTTTTTTTTTTCGTCTCAGACATGTCGCTGATGCCAGCGATCCAAGAATAAACGAGTACAATCCCGAAACGCTCGCAGAGCAGTCCAGTCCCTCAGTCGCAACCGGGCCGACTCGCGCAGCAGATCTAAGCACTCTCTTGCCGGGATCGAGCGCGTCGATTGACACTCATTGACGGGTGCATTCGCCGTTCGAGGAGTCGCCAAGTGGCAACGCTTTTTTGCTCAGGCACACCTGGATCTGGACCAAGGGGAATTCCGACGATCGTTCGATCGGGAGCTCTTTCGGTTTGCACACAATCTCAATAAGCTCGACATCTTCGAGTTCGGTTCTCTTTGCAACCAGGTAGAGAAGGACGGAAACCCAGGGTTTCCGGTCGGTCAGCCTCTGTCCTGGCATGGGCGTGGAGGTGTCAATGAGGTTCTTGGAGATGGGAATCCTCGTAATCGGAACCACTTGCCTGAGTGGCTCCCTTCTCTCAACGACTCATGGGATCTGGATACGCCTCTTGGCTCTGAGCTCATTGGTATTGACGATTTGTCAGATCGTCATTGAAGGACACCGGTGGCAGATATTTCCTGCTTACCTCGTCGCGGTCATGCTCTTCGTGGCGTGTGCCATCCAGTGGCCTCGCCAGCTCGGCCCTTTGACCGTAACGCTAGGGATACTACTTCTGTTCGGAGCTGGCGGCCTCTGTACGGTTCTCCCTGTCGCCACCTTGCCGAGACCAACAGGCAGTTTTCCGGTGGGAACAGTCACCCGGCACTTTGTCGACCAGGGCCGGAAGGAGACACAGGGGCCCTCGCCAGAACGTTGCCGGGAGATCATGGTGCAATTCTGGTATCCCGCGTCGCGTTCCGGTGCACCCAGCCCTTACCGCATGCCCTCGGAAACAACTTTGAGACGCGATCGCCTGGCCCTGATCAAGACCCACTCAGCCCTCGGAGTTCCCGTCTCGGATGCGAGGCCTCGGTATCCTGTCATCCTCTATTCACCAGGCTGGCAAGGTAGCCGCCATGAGAATGTGGCGCAGGTTGAGGAGCTTGCAAGTCGCGGGTTTGTCGTTGCAGGCATCGACCATACCTACGGCACGGATAGAACCGTTTTTCCTGATGGACGGGTCACGCTCTCAAACATCGGGAGCTTCCTGGACTTTTCTTCAAGCCTCACTTACGAGCGTACGCTCACAGAAGTCTGTTCACAGTTACAGATTCGTGTTGCAGATGTCCGATTTGTTCTCAACGAACTCGATCGGCTTGATGCGGACGATCCCGATAGGCTCTTCACCGGCCACCTGGATCTGACTCGCGCGGGCGTCTACGGCTACTCATTCGGAGGTGCTGTCGCCATGGAGGCTTGCCACGCCGAATCGCGATTCCGAGCGGGTGGCGCCCTCGACAACCTTCTGTTCGGCAAGTCAGCCGAGATCGGTGTGGAAAAGCCCTTCCTGTTCCTGACCACATCTCAGCCCTTGACCAGCGAGGCAAGCCTTCAGGTAGGGAACGACGCGGATCGACGCAGGGCATTGCTCTACTGGAAATGTGAGCAGACCATGCTGCGCACCAACGCGGAGCATGGAGGGTACTGGGTCATGGTCCGTGGAACGGAGCATCCGAATTTCTGTGACACTCCCCTGCTCACACCTCTCAAGTGGCGCACTGGGGCTGGCCCGATTGACGCAACGCGAGCAACGAAACTCCTGAACCAGTGCCTGGTAAGCTTCTTCGAGCAGACTCTCAACGACGGGCCAAGTTCGACATTGGAGGTCACCTGTACTGGCACGCCAGAGCTCAGTTTTATCCGAACAGATCCCGTCGCAAGTCAGCCTGATCCGTCGAGGGCCCCCTGAACCTGGGTTGGTAGGCGGCCATAGCAGCACCATGCCCTCAATTTCTCTCAAGGCGTACTGCGCGGGCATCCGTCGGTGAGACAGAGTTGTCTCGAGGCGACCGTCCCAGCGGGGAACGTGCGAGCAGCGGTTTTATGGTCGCCGGTAGGGATCACACTCAACATTCTCAGCCGACAAATCTCCCGGAAGGGCGGATACTACCTCCAAGAGTCGATACTTAATTTGAGTAGCCTTTGCAATTCCTTTTATCACAATGGTTTCAGCGTTGTGAACTCCAAAGAGCGTGGGCGTGGATCGGAAGTTCTCTACAGCCTCTAGAAGCTGCACAAATTCCGCAAACAGCACCTCCGGGGGGAGATTCCGCAGACCGGCCCACGATGCCTGGCGGTCGTTCTTTGCGCGGAAACCGTGCAACATTTAGTACGAGATAAACCCACGGCCTCTGGCCGTGCGACCCTGGGAGGCTCTGCCGGTCCGGGGTGCTGTTAAAGGCGATACGCTTGTCTCCGGGGAAAGCCTTGCTTAGGGAGATCTTCGAGCAATTCATGAGCGATTGCTCTGGATGGCCCGCGGATGCTTCATGTGCCAATATAGCAGACTGCATACTTGCTCAATCAAATCCCTTCCGAGAGCGGATCGGGCAGGCCATTATCCCATGCGTGACGAGCCAGAATGTTTATTAATTGCCACATCGGCCAGGTTGTGATTCGAGTTCAGGTGCTTCACCTGCTGCCCGGCCAATACTCAATATAGCGCGACGACCGTAAGCCCGTCCCACTTCTCACTTCGTAACCTGGCTCGTGAGGGACGAAATCCAACCCCATCGGAGGGTGATGGGATCCGTCCTTGGGGCGCCGACAAAGGCGCGGCGTCCAAATAAAACTTCCTGCGGTGGCTACTAAGGAAAATGGTCGGTTTATAAAAAGAATCCTTAAACCATCGGTGACGCATAAGTAGAAAATACATGAGAAGCTGGCCATGATCCATAGGGCAGATGGCAAGATTCTTGGCTTCCTGCCTGCAAATTCGGATCTCCGGATCGTACCGTATAGATCACCTTGCGATATCATTGACTCATGTAATATCCCAATCCGTCAGACAGAAAAGCCTGGATGCCGATTCCGATTCGCGCAGGTCACAGGTGCCTTGAGAATGTGGTACAGGCAGTTAGTCTAGCTGACTATCCCAGTGAGCTCTTCTAATCTTCATCGTGATATCGCTTCACGTGCAAACATGCACACTGATTTACGATATCTGCGCAACTATGGATGTTCAGGTGATTGAATGAAAGACATGCTCAGATAGGGCTGGTCCGACGAGGGACAGACTTGTGGTCGTCGACAATGCGATCACCACGCGATGCAGCCGATCCTCGATGGATTGGCAAAATTTGGCGAGTGTTTGCACCCTCATCAGGCGGACCTAGGTTTTCCTGAGAGAGTGTGAATCCCTCCAGCAGTTTACCGGGTAGTCGAGATCCCGCCGACTGTCGAACGATCCCACTACGCACCTGCCGCAAACTAATACATCGGATTCTCAACGGAGTATGCATCCATGTGGCGTCATACCTATTCCGATCCCCGCGCCTTTCGCACTCTGAATTCCACGCGTCCGAGGCGTCGCCGTGAACGCAGGCTGCGGATTGACCTTCAACTCGAGCGATTGGAAGATCGTCAGCTCTTGAGCGGTCCCTCGGTGTCGTTCATCAAGCAGAACCCAACAACGGCGGGGAACTGGATCAACACGTACGGGTCGCAGGGTTACGACGTCATCGGTAACGCGACCAGCTTGCCTAGTTATGCCACTCTTAGGGCAACGGGCCAGTCGAGCAGCACGTGGGCCGCGAGCACGACCGATACGCGGGGGCTGCAAACGGCGGGCGGTTCCGGACGGATTGCAGCATCCTGGTACTCGGCGACGAGCTTCACGGTCAACCTGAATCTGACCGATAGCCAGCTCCACGACATGGAGCTGTACTTCGTTGACTGGGACAGTACCAGCCGTAGTGAGACAGTGACAATTAGCAACGCTTCGACGGGTGCGGTGCTCGATACGGAAACAGTGAGTGCATTCCACTCGGGTGTGTATCTCGATTATGCCGTCAGCGGCAACATTAACATCACACTGACTCATGTCGCGGGTGCGAATGCGGTCCTCAGCGGCTTGTTCCTTGACCCACCGACGACCGTATCGCCGGTCCTTTACCACGACACGTTCAGCGGCACGGCGCCCAGCTCGGCCTGGTCGTTCAAGAATGGGACATGGCACGTCAGTAACGGTACGCTGAGCCAGACGAGCACTGCTGCCGCCGATCCCAAGAAGGCGATGATCACCAACCAGACGTACCCCAGCAATGTGATGATCACGTCCGAGGTCGAGGTCAATTCCTGGACCCCGGGCGACATGGCTCGCGCCGGGGTGGGGCTGTACACGAACACGAGTAATGGAAACGGATACAACCTCGTCTTCCACGGTACCAACCAGGTTCAGTTCTTGAACGACGGAGTCGCCTGGGGTAATGCCTACTCGTTCAGTTGGAAAGTCGGCACGTGGTACTGGTTCCAGCTCGAGGATGTCCAGGGTGTATTGGAAGGGAAGGTCTGGGCGGCGGGATCGGCCGAGCCGCAGACCTGGATGTTCCAGCAGACGGGGTGGACCAGTCTGAAAGGCGGAGCCCCGGCGCTGAACGGCGGCGCGGCCAACTCGGGTGCTGGCAGTGCCACGGTGTCGTTTGCGAACGTCTCCGTGACGGCGACCAGCGTTCAGCCCGATACCGCAAGCGCGGGCGCGGCGGTCACGGGCAACGCCGGCTCGGCCGTCAGCTTCAGCCAGGCGGCGGCGACGGGAACCGGACCGCTGACGTATGCCTGGACCTTCGGCGACGGCACCACGCCCGCGGGCACTCTGAACCCATCGCACACGTACGCGAATCCGGGCACGTACTCGGCGCAGTTGACCGTGACCGATGCCCTCGGGATTCCGGCCACCAGCACCGTGAGCACAACCGTCAACGACGTGGCGCCGACGGTGACCTATACGGATCCCCCGGCAGCGCCTGGATCGCCGGTGAGTTTCACGGCCAGCGCGACGAATGTGAGCCCGGCGGTGCAATCCGCGGGCTATACGTATGCCTGGACGTTCGGGGATGGGGGCACCGGAACCGGCGCGACCCTCACCCATACGTACGCGACGGCCGGGACGTACACCGTGACGGTGACGGCCAAGGACGAGTACGGCAAGACGGGAACGGCGAGCGGGACGGTCACGATCTACAGTCCGCCTGCCGTCAACGCGGGTTCGGCGCAGTCGGTGAACGCGGAGTCGTCGCTGACGTTCAGCCAGGCGACGGAGACGGGCGGCACGGCGCCGTTCGCGTATAGCTGGAGCTTTGGCGACGGTACGACGGCGACGTGCAGCCTGAACCCCGCGCACACGTACGCGAACCCGGGCTGCTACACGGCGGGTGTGACGGTCACCGACGCCAACAAGCTGACGAGCACCAGCTCGGTGGTGGTGACGGTCAACGACGTGGCCCCCACGGTCACCCTGGCCGGCTCAACGTCGGCGACGGCGGGGACCGCGCAGAGTTTCACGGCGGCCGCGACGGACGTGTGCCCCGTGGTCCAGGCGGCAGGCTTCACCTATGCCTGGACCTTCGGCGACGGCGGCACCGGAACGGGCGCCACCCCCAGCCACACCTACGCGACGGCCGGAACCTACACCGTGACCGTGACCGCGAAAGACGAGTACGGCAAGACCGGAACGGCGACCGAGTCGATGGTCGTCGCGTCGAGTTCCGCCGTACTCTTCCACGACACGTTCAGCGGCACCGCGCCCAGCTCGGCCTGGTCGTTCGTGAGCGGGACATGGCAGGTGAGCAACGGCACTCTCAGCCAGACCAGCACCACTAGCGGCGATCCCACGAAGGCGATGATCACCAACCAGACGTATCCCAGCAACGTCATGATCACCGCCGAGGTTCAGGTCAATTCCTGGATGGCAGGGGATACGTCGCGTGCTGGAGTAGGACTCTACACAAACACCAGTAACGGAGACGGATATAACCTCATCTTCCACGGAACCAACCAGGTTCAGTTCCTGGATGACGGAAACGCATGGGGCAACACCTATTCGTTCAACTGGCAGGTGGGTACCTCGTACTGGTTCCAGCTCGCGGAAATCAACGGGACTCTCGAAGGGAAGGTGTGGGCGGCAGGCACTGCCGAGCCCCAGACATGGATGTTCCAGCAGGCGGGATGGACGGATCGCACGGGAGGCGCCCCATCGCTCAACGGTGGTTCGGGATACTCCACCGACTCCTTCTCTAACGTGTCGGTGACGACAACCAGTATCCAGCCCGATACCGCCGCCGCAGGCTCCGCGCTGACGGCCAATGCCGGTTCAGCAGTCAGTTTCAATCAGGCAACCGCCACGGGAACCGGCCCATTGAAGTACGCTTGGAGCTTCGGCGACGGCACAACGGCGACGGGCACGCTGAACCCCTCGCACACGTACGCGACCGCGGGCACATACTCGGCCCAGTTAACCGTCACCGACGCACTCGGAATCCCGGTTACCAGCACGGTGAGCGTCTCGGTGAACGGCACCGGAACTTCGGCTCCCATCGTCAGCGCTGGCTCGCCGATCACCGATAATGCAGATACTTCTGTCACGTTTAGCCAGGCGACGGAAACCGGCGGTACTGCGCCGTTCGCTTATAGCTGGAATTTCGGTGACGGGACGACAGCAACCGGAAGTCTGAACCCATCGCACACCTACATGAACCCGGGCAGCTACACGGCGGCGGTGGCGGTCACCGACGCCAACAAACTGACCAGCACTAGCTCACTTGCGGTGACGGTCAACGACGTGGCGCCGACCGTGACCATCGCGGATCCCACCGCGACGGTAGGGACGCCGGTGAGCTTTTCGGCAACCGCAACCAGCCTGAGCCCAGCGGTGGAGACCGCGGGCTTTACTTACGCCTGGACTTTTGGCGACGGCGGCACCAGCACTGGCGCAACGCCGAGTCATACCTATACGAAGACGGGGACTTACACCGCGACGGTGACGGCCAAGGACGAGTACGGCATGACGGGAACAGCCTCGGAGACGATCACGGTCGTCGGCGCGGCGCTGCCGACGGTGGGCGCAGAATCACCGGCTTCTGGCGCCACGAACGTTGCAGTGACTTCAAGCGTCACCGCCGACTTCACTCAGGCCATGCAGGCCAGCACGATCAGCTTCACACTGAAGACCTCCTCAGGCACCGGCGTGGCGGCGACAGTCGCCTACAACTCCTCCACGGACATTGCCACCTTGACCCCATCCGCCGCCCTGGCGTACGGGACGACTTATGTCGCGACCGTCAGCGGGGCAGAGGACACGGCGGGGGCTGCCATGCCCGCGGCGGTCTCGTGGTCCTTCACCACCGCACCCAAGGGGACTGTGCCCACGGTTATCGGCGTGAGCCCGGCATCGGGTGCTTCAGGAGTCGCGGTTCCAAGCGCCATACTCCTGTTTTCTCTGTCTGCGACGTTCAGCGAGCCGGTTCAGTCCGGCACAATTGTCATGACGTTGACCAATAGTTCTGGCACTCCGGTTGCCATCACCACGAATTACTCGGATGCCACCAACACAATCACGGCATGGCCTAACGCCAATGCAATCTGGACTCCAGGCAGTCCCGGAACGACGTCGGCACCTGCTGGATATACGTTGCTGGAAAGCTCGACGACTTACACTGTGACTGTGAGCGGCGCGACGGATACGGCGGGCAAGGTGATGAGTCCGTTCTCCTGGACGTTCACCACGGGTCCTGCAACCGCGGCGACCATACCAACCGTGAGCAGCGTCAGCCCGGACTACAATGGCTCGAGTGTGGACGTCGGGACACCGATCGCCGTCAATTTCAACGAGGCCGTTCAGGCGAGTTCGATCACGGCAGCCAACTTCGCACTGGTCAACGCGTCAGGAGTTGCGGTTCCGGCCACCATCAGTTATAGCGATCTCAATACGCTGCACACCGCGACGCTGACACCAACGTCGGCGCTGGCATACTCGACGACTTACACGGCGACGATCGGCGGAGTCAAGGACGCTGCCGGCAACACAATGGCCGGCCCGTACTCCTGGTCATTTACGACCGCCAGCGGCAGTCAAACCTATACACAGTTGCCATTGCTGTATCAGTCCAACCTTCAGTACGTAGGAGCCTTCCTTGTCCCACACGGAGGTACGGAGGATCAAAATTCATTCAATTACAACAATGAAGGGGTTGCATACAACCCCGCAAATAACTCTCTGTTTCTTTCAGGGTTTGGGTGGAGCACCAACATCGGTGAGATTGGAATCCCAAGCTCGATCGTTAACAGCACCAACATCAATGACCTGGCAACGGCTTCGATCTTGCAGCAACCGGAAAACAATGTATTCACCATGATTCCCAATGTCTCCAATCTTGTCCCTGGAGACAGTTCAGGTGTTTGCATTGGTGGATTACAGGTCGTCAACGGTCAATTGATCGGCACCTTGTGGGACTACTATGACACCACTGGAGCGACGACTGCCACTCACTTCCGGTTCGACTCGCTCAATCTTTCAACGGCCACGGTGGAGGGTATGTTCCAGGTCGGCACGAATGGCTTGAACGCTGGTTTTTATGACGGGTACATGGGAGCGATCCCGGCGGCATGGCAATCCGCGTTGGGGGCACCTTACATTACGGGAAGCGTGACGCAGAATATCGTAAGCAGGACGTCGAACGGGCCAGCCGCCTTCGGATTTAACCCCAGCACTCTCAGTACCTCAACGCCCTCGACAACAATCCCTTACGTCTACTACCCGTATACAACGCCACTAGGTTATCCTCTTGTCAACGGATACACCGTAACGAATCCTTTGTTCAACGGAACGACCGAGATTTCCGGTGTCTTTTTCGCACCCGGCTCGAGTACGGTCTTGTTCTTTGGCTCGGTCGGAACCAATACATTCACGTATGGGACTGGTTCTGCGGCCAATGATACGACCATGCGAGGAGGTGGTAAAGGACCGCACTCGATTAACGGCGACTACGCTTACCAGGTTTGGGCATATAACGCAAATGATTTGCTGGCTGTGAAGGACGGGCAGATGCAGCCCTGGCAAGTGCAGCCATATGCCACGTGGAACCTGGATTTTCCGCAGAGCAACCCGGAAGCCATGCTCGGTGGTGTGACCTTTGATCCTTCAACGAACAGGTTGTACGTCGTGGAAGATGGAGGGCAAACCGGGAATTACAATTTCCTACCCGTGGTCCAAGTCTACCAGCTCACGCTGAACTCGACCACAGGTGGATCGGGCGGAGGAAGCACCACGAATGCGGCTCTCCTACCCAGCACGGCAACGTCTTCCATGGTCTCCTGCAACTACGAACTCTGTCGAAGCCCTTCCGAGTCGTGGTGGCGACTCCGAGCGCCTCGACTGCCGCCGTCACCACGCTTCAGTCAAGTTCGAGCGTCGTAACCGATCCCAAATCGGTGTCCTCGACCACGAGTTCCGTCTCGATCACGAAACAGCTTCCCGCCCAGGACTCGATCATGCCGAGGACCAATACCATCCTCGGGCTGGGTATGAGAGAAATCGCGCGTCACGCAGGCCGTTAACCAGCGTGGCCTGGCCTCGTTCGAGAAGTTCGGACCTGGGGGTAATGCCTGATAGAGTTTTCAATCTTTTGTCGCCCTGGTAATCGGCGCAATTTCGGGTGGCCCAAACGCTCGGGCGAGCTTTGGGCCACCCTTTTGTGTTTCTTCCCCGAACAGGAGAACGGAGCCTGAAGACTGCCATCGCGTTCTAAGGTATACCTCGCACAATCATCGGCCCAAGCCTTCGCGTCAGCCAGACCGGCAGCCGCTTCCAGACCCGGATCATCCGCTCGTACCGCGGGTTGTCGGGCCGCATGGCCGACACATCGCCCGAACGCACGTAGTATTGCCATTCGGCCGGCGCGGGTAAAGCACCCCACTGCGCCTTGAACTTGTGGGTCGGCCCGTCGGGGCTGGAGCGGCCGAAGTCGAAGGTCTCCTGCCCGCGCTCGATCGCTCGCTGGAGCAGGTGCCAGTACATCAGCATGTTCACGCAGGTCGAGTTGAACTCGCGCAGCGAGCTGGCGCTGGGGACCTCGGTCGTGCCCCAGCCGTGCAGCAGCAACGCCGCGGCCAGGGGTTGCGTGCCCTGGCGGACGACGCAGAACTCCGCGCGGTCGGGGAATTGACCGGCAATCGCCGCGAACAGCTTTTGCGGGAAGACGGGCGTACCCAGGTCGCGCATGTTGCGGCTGAAGACCGCGTAGAAGTCGGCGAGCAGCTCCGCGCCGCCCCAGTGGACGCTGAAGCCGTTCTTCTCGCCCTTGCGAATCTGGTTGCGGACCTTCGTGCCAAGCTGCTTCCAGAGCTCGTCGCCCGTGCGCGGCAGGGCCAGCCGCATGTGGACCTTCAGGCCCGGGCGCGCGATCAGCCGGGGATGGTCGACCGACCGCTCGTGCCGCAGCTCCAGGTGGCGGACGTCGAGCTCGTCGGCCAGCTCCACGGCCCGATCGATCAGCAGCCGGGCCGTCTCGTCGTCGCTGCTGATGACCCCGCCATAGTTGAGGTACGACAGGCCCACCAGGAACCGGCCGAAGAGCGGGCTCTTCAGGAAAACCAGCGGCAGCAGCCCGCGGATGTCGTCGCCTTCCGCGGCCTCCAGCACGTAGGGGATCTGGCCAAGCCCGCGCCGCAGGACCGACGGCCAGGCGGGATGATCGCTCAGGCGATGAATCCCACGGCCCTTGACATAGCTCTCCCAGGCGGCCAGGCGGGAGGCCAGGTCGTTTTCTCGAAAGACACGGACCGCGTGGTGTCGTGGTCGCGGAAATCGTCATGCCGAGGCAACCTTTCTCGCCGTGACCGGCTCGGGATCGCGTTTGAGAAGCTCGTCATAAATCGCCCGGAACTTGTCCATCCGGACCGCGAAACTGTGGTTCGCCTCGACGGTCGCGCGGCCTTCCCGCTCGAGCTCATGCCGGAGCGCGGGGTCATCGATGGTCCGGGCGATCGCCGCGGCGAGGGCGTCGACGGAGCCAGGCTCCACGAGCAGCCCGTTGCGGCCGTCGTCGATCAGCCTGGGGATCCCGGCGATCCGCGTCGAGACCACGGCAACCTCGAGCGCCATGGCCTCGAGCACCACGTTGGGCAAACCCTCGCGCAGGCTGCTGAGCACGAACACGTCCATCGCCTCGTAGAACGGGATGACCTCACTCTGAAACCCGAGCAGCCGGATGCGGTCGCCGCGTCCCAGCTCGTCGATCAAGCCTCGAAGGGCGAGCTTGCTCGGTCCCTCGCCGGCGATCAGCAGGGTCAGGTCGCGGCCGTCTTTGAGCAGCCGGTCGACGGCCCGGATCAACAGGTCGAACCCCTTCTCCTCGGCCAGCCGGCCGACGGCCCCGATCGTGAAGACCCCGGCGTCCAGACCGAGCCGCCGCTTTGCCTCGTCGCGTCCGGTCCGGCGCGTGTACTGGTCGGTATCGATGGCGTTTTCGATGAGCCGGCAACGGCTCGCGCGGACGCCCCGCTTGCGGCACGCCTGCTCGAGATCCTCGGAGACGCAGACGACCCGCTCGTAAAACGGCAGGCATACGCGATCGATCGCGTAGTAGAGCGGCGTGCGCCGGGTGTGATGGACCCAGCCGTGCACCGTGGTCACCAGCCGCATCGGCCAGAACGGCGCGCAACATCAGGCCGATCGCGTTGCTCTTGTAGTCGTGCCCGTGCCAGATGGCCACCCGCTCGCGGCGGCAAAGTGCGAGCAGCTCCTTCACGGCCTTCATGTCGATCGGGCCGCGATCGGCGATCGACACCAGGGGTGCCGCCAGGGCATTGGCCCGCTCGCGGATCCGCTCGAAACCCGGATCGTCGGGCGGATGCAGGTAGGCGCAGATGTTGTGATAGCCGGCCGCCGCCAGAAACCGAGGCGCGTTGAGGATGGTCTTGTCGGGACCACCACCCGTGCCGGTGACCACGCGAACATCGAGGACGACGGGGACGGGAGCCTCAGGTTGATCAATGTCTGAAGTTTTGTGCATTCACGGAAAAGGGTGAGAAAAGATGGTGTCTGTGTCACCCTCTCCTCTTGCGGGAGAGGGAGACCTCATTGTGGGGCGAGTGCCAGGGCGATGCCCTCCAGAACTGGCTCGGTCTCGGTCAGCACCTGGTTGTTCCAGAAGCGGATGACGCGATATCCGCGACTCTCAAGCCATTGCGTTCGCTCTCGATCGTGTTCTACCTGCTCGGCATGCTGTCCACCGTCGATCTCGACGATCAACCGGGATCGATGGGAGACAAAATCCACGATGTATGGGCCCATGGGTTGCTGGCGGCGGAATTTCTCGCCGGCGAACCGGCGGGCGCGGAGGTGTTTCCACAAGCATCGCTCGGCGTCGGTCATGTCCCGACGAAGCTGACGTGCGAAGTCACTGGTCATCATGCCCCCTCGCCTGGCCCCAATACCGTTGAATGAGCCGTAAAGCCCTGATAGGTCGAGACTTAATTCACCCTCTCCCCTTGCGGGAGAGGGCAGGGAGAGGGGTGATTGATTCGGCCACAGCCCGTGAACCAAGCCATCGGTGGTGCCCCGTCCCCCTCTCCCCAACCCTCTCCCGCAAAGGGGAGAGGGAGCCAGAAATGCCACCAGCATCGTGACTTGTGGCTCATTCAACGGTATTGCTCCTGGCCCTCTCCCGCAAGGGGAGAGGGTGAATCAACAGACGTGGGAAAGGTGACTCGGGCATGGGCTTGGAGAGGATGATGTTCGCGGCCGAAAATCATGCGCTCGAACTCCGCGGCCTTGGCGGTCCAGCTTTCGGAGCCGAGGGCGACGCGCGCCTGACGCTGCGACGGGGGGAGGCCGGTGTGGAGGCGGTGGAGGACGGCGGCGGAGAAGGCTTCGGGCGTCGCTGCGAGGTCGAGGGCTTCCGACCAGGGGCGGGTCGCGGGGAGATCGGCGACGACGACGGGGCGGTCGGTGGCCAGGTACTCCTTGAGCTTGAGCGGCTGCATGGCCCGCGTCACGGGCAGGTCGGCATAGGGCATGATCAGTACCGACGCCTCCCGGGCCAGGGCGGGAAGCGCGTCGAAGCTCAAAGCGGGCATCCGGACGACGCACCCCAGCGCCCGGATCGCCGGGTCGGGATCTTGCTCGGGGCCTACCAGCACGATCGTGCCCCCGGGCAAGTCGTCGGCCAGCCGCTTCAAGAAGGCCGTGTCGAGCCGCCGGTCGGTCACGCCCCAGAAGACGACCAGGGGCCGGCGCAGCGGCTCGAGGTCGGGCGGCGGCGGGATGTCGGTCCGGGCCCAGTGCTCGAGGTCGACGCCGTGGGTGAGCAGGTGCGACTGCCGGCCCAGGCCGGCCAGCCGCTCCTGGAGATTGTCGCTCACGGCGATGACCTCGTCGGCCCGGGCCACGAGTTGCCGCTCCATCCGGCCGAGCGGCTCTTGATCCAGGCCGGGCCATTTGCTGAAATCGTCAACACAGTAATAAACCCAGCGCCGGACCGGCAGCGTGCCGATGAGGTCCGCGACGATCGGTATGGTCGTCACCGCCACGACGGGTGTGCGGCAGTTTTTGAGAACCGGTTCAAGCTGGCGCTGGAGCAACGCACGATTGAGCCGCCGATCGAGGTTGGTGCGAAACCACGGCCACATGCGCGGATTCAAGACCGTCAGCCCGGGAGGCAGCGGCGCGGCCGGCTCGCGACCGCGGAACCAGTCGCCGAGCTTCTGGACCACCCGGCGCACGGTGGCCAGATCGATCCGGGGCGCCCGCGTGCCGATGGTGTTGACCCAGATCACCGGGTGCTGCCCCTGCCGCAGCAGCCGGCTCGTGAGGTGCTGACAGCTCGACGGATGCCGTCCCCAGTCATCCGAGAAGACCAGGAGGGTGGTTTCGTGGGGAGAGGCGGTTTCGTCCATCAAACGTTCATCCCGGAGTTTTCCAGGAATGCCTGACTCCTCGCAGTTCTCGGTTCCCATTGAAGTCGATTCCCCCGACCGGACCGCGCACCGGCGCGAGCCGGTCACCTGCGGGATACCGTGGCCGCGGGGGGCCTTGCGGATCCCGCCGGCCTGGTCCTGCGTTGCGAGCAGGGCCGCCAAGTGCCGCTCCAGACGCGGATCCTGGAGAGCTGGCCCGACGGCTCGGCGCGGTGGGTTCTGCTCGACTGGCAGGCGGACGTCGCGGCCGAGTCCGCGGCCCGCTACCGGGTCGAGATCGGCAAGAAAACTTCGCCAGACGCGGGATCGCCCAGAGTTCAGGTGCGCCGGGACGGGTCAAACCTGGTCCTCGACACCGGTGCGGCCCGGTTCGCGCTCGGCGCCGGGGGAGCTTTTCCGTTCGAGGCGGTCACGGTCGCCGGGGACCGGCCGGCGATCGACGCGGGCCGGACCGGGTTGACGGTGATCGATGAAGCGGGCCAGGCGTTCCAGCCCAAGCTGGAGCGTGTCGAGCTGGCGGAGCAGGGGCCGTTGCGCGTGGCGGTCGCGATCGAGGGCCGGCTGGAACCGGTGCGCCCGGGCGGCCAGCCGCTCTGCCGGCTCTTCGGCTGGCTCCATTTCTACGCGGGACTGGCGGCGGTCCGGATCGATCTGACCCTGCACAACCCGCGCCGGGCCGGGCATCCCGGCAACTGCTGGAGCCTCGGCGACGCGGGCTCGGTCTATCTGCGCGATGCGGCCCTGACCGTGGCCCTGCCGCACGATACCGCGCCGGCGCGATCCGGTTCTCGCCCGAGCCGTCCGCCTCCCTGACCGCCTGCGAGTCCTCGCTCGAGATCTTC
>CAWCPP010000014.1:0-12795 GCA_963797295.1 uncultured Planctomycetaceae bacterium | reverse complement strand
CCCCTCGTCCTCGAAGACCAGAAGATCACCTTGATTGATCCGGCTTCTCGCACGTCAACCCACCGCGAGCTGCAGATTATTCGGAGAGACACGATGCAGCGTGAGATTGCTTTTGACTGTCGTCATTTTCTTGGGGATCGACCCTGCTCCTGGCATAAACAGGATGGGGCACTTTGCACCTGTGACCATTACGCTCCGAGCCGAGAACGGATTCTCATCGTGAAGCTCGACGCCATGGGTGACGTACTTCGTACTACCACTATGCTTCCCGATCTGGCGGAAGCTCATCCCGGCGGCGGCTACTGACCTGGATCACTCGACCCGAATCGCTCCCCTTGCTGCGCACAATCCTTACATTTCCCGTGCGGTCCCCCTCGGCGTTGAGGCTCTGTCATGCTGATGACTCAGGCGTTCGACCGCGTTATCAACCTTGACGCCGGGAAGCTCAGCGCCGAGCTTGCAACCCTGGCGAAAGCCGCACGAAAGGATGGCTTTCTGATCGGCCCCACAGGTACCGTCGTCCCGACCAATGAGAGAACGCGGTCCTGGCTGGAAATGGGGCTTTTTGACGACCTGAAGAAGAACAACACGCGCACGTACCAGTTCTGGATGGCGGAAATCCTCGGTCTATCCCTGATGCGAAGCCGTTATGTGCTGAGGCTTACAGAGAACGAATGGAAGCAATCTAAGGCACACCTCGTACGGCTCGAATCGATCTGGGGCGACCAATTATCGGGCTCAATACGGGCGCGGGAGAGGTGGGACCTGAAGCAATGGCGGCTCGACGGTTACTGCGACTTGATCCGCAAACTGCACGATGAGCTGGGCGTACAGGTGCTACTCCTGGGCGGTCCAGCAGAAGGCAGCCGTCACGAGTACCTGACCCGGAACGCTGCAGTCCCGGTGTTCGACTCAGGGAACGCGAACTCTCTTCGCCATTTCGCCGGCCTCGTCGGCCACTGTTCGGTACTGGTCTCTGGTGACACCCTGGCCATGCACATCGCACCCGCGCTGAACCGCCGCGTCGTGGCCCTGTTCGGGCCGACAAGTGCTGCGGAGATCGAGCTCTACGGACTGGGAGAGAAGGTGGTCCCCCAAATGGACTGCCTTGTCTGCTACAAGGGAACGTGCGACTTCAAGCCCAACTGCATGGATATCATCAGGACCGGACATGGTCCGTCAGGCCGTGAAACGCCAGCTTCATGAAACAGTGCGGCCCCAGGGGATGGATGGTGCTGGTCGAGTGGATGCAGGATGCTTTGAGCGGGTCGCGTCCCAGGCTGGTTCGACGTCACTTCCCGTGATCTGAAGCTATCGAAGAGGTAATTTCTTCCGAAGGCCATGCGCATACTTTTTCTTTGCCCGGCGCGTTCCTTTTCCCCCGGACCGGGGCGACAAGATCCATACGTACAATCACCTGCGGCACCTGGCGGCAACGCACGAGGTTGCCGTGGCCTGTCTGGCGGACGGCAAGGAAGACCTGGAGAATCTTGAAGGGGTTCGGCCGCTGGCGGCCAGCATTGATGCCGTGGCCGTTCGCCCCTGGCACGCCAGGGCAAGAGCTCTGGCGGGCTGGGCGGTCACACCCCCTGCACCGTGGCGTACTTTAACGAACGTGAACTTCATGACCAGGTCGCCCGGCGGTCCGCAACGAGCATTTTGACGCCATCCTGGTGAACAGCTCGCAGATGGCTCAGTTCGTCGAGCCCTATTGCGACCTGCCGCGGATCATGCAGTTCGTGGATCTCGATTCGCTCAAGTGGAAACAGTAGGCCGAGAGTTTCCGGCTGCCTCGCTCGTGGGTTTATCGCCGCGAGTTTCATTGTCTTCAGGAATACGAGCGGAAGCTGGCGACGACGTTCTCGCATTCGCTGGTCTGCACTCCGCGCGAGCTGGAAGATCTTAGGCGGCTGGTGCCGGGCGCGGCGGCAAGTTGCGTTTGCAATGGGGTCGATCTTGAGGTTTTTTGTCCCCAGGCCGTTGAGAAGGTTCCCGGCGACATGGTCTTCACGGGAGTGATGGACTATTATCCCAATGTCGAGGGCGTCGTCTGGTTTTGCCGGGAGGTGCTGCCGCTGATTCGCCTCGAGATTCCCGACGCGACCTTGACGATTTGCGGTGCCCGTCCCGACGCGAATGTGCAGGCCCTGGCCGCAATTCCGGGCGTGACGGTCACCGGGCGTGGGGGAAGTGCGTCCCTACATGGCACGAGCGAACGTCGCGGTGGTACCGTTGCGGATTGCCCGGGGGATCCAGAACAAGCTGCTCGAGGCCATGGCGATGGGGTTGCCGGCGGTCGCATGCTCGGCGGCCGCCAGCGGGGTCGAGGCCGTTCCCGGTCGCGACCTGTTCGTGGCCGACGATCCGCACGATTTCGCCGCGAAAACTCTTCGGCTGCTTCGCGAGGACGACCTGCGGGAGCGTACCGGAACGGCCGCTCGGGCCTGCGTGGAAGCCAGTTACCACTGGGATTATCAGCTCACAAGGCTCGATAAAGTGCTGGAAATCGTCACGAGGAACAGGCCGGGCGGAACCCGTCCCGAGATTCACGAGCATGCTGAACGTCCGGACCGTAAAATGTCTAGGTTTGTCTAGGTACCATGCGAACGGTCACGGACAATGTCCAGGTCAGCGGCTGGACCGGCCAGAAACAGTGTTCATGCGATCAGTAAGCGGGCGAACGGACCGGGTCGTGAAGCACTCCATGCGACGGGACTGAGCCATGAGGCTCACCTCGAGAGTTCAACGATCCGCCGCGGCGGATGACCGCGCAACGTAGACTGGCGTACATTCGCGGGAAACCAGACGGCAACGTGCACTGAAGGCGGAGGTGTTGTGAGTATCGCAGCCGAAGAGATTGGTCGAGGTCAGGAAGGGTCCGTGGGCGCGCTCGTCGCGGCCGCGGTGCCGGCGCCGGCGCCGCACGGTGCGGCGGCGGATTTGCCGGTGACGGTCATCGAGCGGCGGCATGGCTGGCAGTTCCTCGATCTCGGGGAGCTCTGGCGGTACCGCGAGCTCCTGTTCTTCCTGACCTGGCGCGACGTCAAGGTGCGTTACAAGCAGACGGTTCTGGGCGCGGCGTGGGCGATCTTGCAGCCCCTGGCGACGATGCTGGTCTTCAGCCTCTTCTTTCGCAAGGCGGCGGCCAGCGCCACGAGCACGGTGCCGTATTCCCTGTTCGTCCTCTCCGGCCTGGTCCCCTGGATGTTCTTCTCGAACGCGATCGCCCAGGCGGGCCAGAGCGTGGTGGGCAATCAGAACCTGGTCAGCAAGGTCTACTTTCCCCGGCTGATGATCCCGATGGGCTCGGTGGCCGCCGGGCTGGTCGATTTCGCCATCGCCTCGGCCATGCTGCTGGCGATGATGGTCTACTTCGGCGTGAGCTGGACCTTCGGCCTGCTGGCGGCCCCGGCGATCGTCCTGGGCCTGGTCATCGCCGCGCTCGGCGTGGGGGTGCTGCTCTCGGCCCTCACGGTCGCCTATCGCGACTTTCGCCACGTCGTGCCCTTCATGGTCCAGTTCTGGATGTTCGCCACGCCCTGCATCTACCTGCAGCAGGAAGACGCGGTCGGACCGCGGGCCCGGCTCTTGCTGCCGCTGAACCCGGCCTACGGCCTGATCGCCAATTTTCGCGCGGCCATGCTGGGACAGCCGTTTGACGTTTACTCGCTGGCGGTCTCGTCGGCCGTCGGCGCGGCCCTGCTGCTGCTGGGCTGCCTGTATTTCCGCCGCGTCGAGAACCGCTTTGCCGACATCATCTAGCAGAGGTTGATCGATCTGATGGATTTTGCGATTCGCGTCGAAAACCTGTCCAAAGAGTACCGCATCGGCGCCCGCTCCACGGGCGAGCTACCAGACGCTCCGCGAGGCCCTCACCGAGCAAGCGGCGGCGATCTGGAACCCGATCGAGCGGCGGCTGCGGGGCGGCAATGGCGAAGCGGCGGCGCCCCGATCAGGCGGCAACGGATCGGATCGCTTCTGGGCCCTGAAGGACGTGAATTTCGAGGTCGAGCCCGGCGAGGTCGTCGGCATCATCGGCCGCAACGGCGCCGGCAAGTCGACCCTGCTGAAGATCCTCAGCCGGATCACCGAACCCACCGCCGGCCGGTGCAAGCTCCGCGGCCGGATCGGCAGCCTGCTCGAGGTCGGCACCGGCTTCCACCCCGAGCTGACCGGCCGCGAGAACATCTACCTGAACGGCAGCATCCTCGGCATGAGCCGGCGCGAGATCGACCGCAAGTTTGACGAGATCGTCGAGTTCGCCGAGGTTGACAGATTCCTGGACACGCCGGTCAAGCGCTACTCGAGTGGCATGTATGTGAGACTGGCTTTCGGAGTGGCCGCGCATCTCAATCCGGAGATCCTGCTCGTCGATGAAGTTCTTGCCGTGGGCGACCAGAAGTTCCAGAAGAAATGTCTGGGGAAAATGCGCGAGGTGGCGCGATCCGGCCGGACTGTCCTCTTCGTCAGCCACAATACCGCGGCGCTGGAATCACTATGCGAACGCTGTATCCTGATCCGTCAAGGCCAGGTCAAAGCCGATGGCGACACGCGGTCGATCCTCGCCCGCTATTACGAGGATGATGAGGACCGTGATTTGGGGCGCCGGGACTTGACGGAACACCTCGGCCGGACCCGAAACTCGAAGCCGATCATGTCCCAGGTGACCTTGAGCGACGGCACTCAAAGTCCCATTTCTCAGCTCCGGATGGGATCGTCCCTGTCGATCCATGTAGATTTCGACTTCCGAGAATTCCCTATTGAACCCGCCCTGGGCGTGGTGATCAAGACAGATCTCGGGACGCCCCTTTTCGGAGTCAACAACTTGTTCATTCCGGGCTTCCAATTCGGCAAGGTTCAAGGGAGCGCCACGATCTCCTGTCATTTTGAAGACTTGCCATTAATGCCAGGAACGTATCTGGTCGACCTTTATTTTACCTCTCATAGTTTAGGGTATAATGATCGCAACCTGGACGTGGTTCATGAGGCGATTGCCTTTAATGTGGTCGCCGCCGACGTGTTTGCCTCCGGGAAGCTTCCCCCGCCCGCCACAGGGCCGATTTTCTGGCCAGGGACTTTCGACCTACAGTTGAATCGGAATCGACTCCCATCCTCATCTGGTGCGGTTTGAATTCGTGGAATAGTTCATTTCAAGAGGAGTTCGAACTGAGTCATGTCGCTCGTAACGCGATGTAAACAGAGACTTTTGCGGTCCCTGAGATCAAATAGTGGGAGTGGCGGCCCCCAAAACCAGTGGGCGCGGATCGTCATGAACCGTGAGACCCTCTCTCTGATTCAAAGCCGCGGGCCTGAGAGGCTCAAGGTCCTGGAAATCTCAGGATCATTTTGGAAAGACCGATGCGGCTTCAGAGAGTACCACACCGTTTCTTATCCCGACTATGACGTGACCTTGGAGCCGTTGCCCGATACATTCGACCTGATCATCGCCGAACAAGTCTTGGAGCACATACCCTGGCCCTCTCGGGCGGTCAGAAACATCTTCCAGATGCTAAATCCAGGCGGTGCATTTCTAGTCACGACCCCCTTCTTGCTCAAGCTCCACGAATTTCCCGCTCGATTGCACTCGGTGGACTCCGACGGGAATGCGGTATTTTCTCGCCGACTGCGGGTTCACGTTCGAGAAAATTCAGGTCTATTCCTGGGGAAACCGGAGTTGCATCTGGGCCAACTTCGCGCGCTGGCAAATCTATCGACCCTCGCGTCATTCTCTCGTGAATGAACCTGACTTCCCAATCGTGGTCTGGGCTCTTGCGAAGAAAGACGATTAAGACGTGCGCCACCACGTTTTTAGCGCGGGAGAGCCGCAACCGAGCACGCAGTGCAACGTGCCAGCGCGTTCAAGAACAGTTCGGCGAGATCTGTGACACGGTTAAACTCCCCACCCGGGGCCGTTGCGATAAACCTCTGTTCAGTCACCTGACGTGTGCAGGCTGGCTATCACTGCAATGAGCATTGGCACAGCCGAGTTGGCATAAGCCCTCAATCGAGAAGAGCCCGAAATGAAAGCTCCAATGAGCACTCCTTACAACGAGACATTCTTCGACCGCCTCGTCGATGGAGCGCATTCATCGGCGCGGGTCGTTCTGCCATTGGTTCTCGATCTGTACCCGGCAAGCAGCGTTGTCGACTTCGGCTGCGGGCAGGGTGCCTGGCTCAAAGCGTGCCTCGAGAATGGAATGGAGACCGTCCTTGGTCTCGACGGAGACTACGTCAATCGGGAGAAGCTGCTGGTTGACCGGGATCAGTTTCGTGCTTCTGATCTGAGTCGTCCCGTACGCTTGAATCGCCGGTTCGATCTGGCCCTATGCCTCGAAGTGGCCGAGCATTTACCAGCGCGCTCTGCGCCGATTCTCGTCGAATCGCTCGTCGCCGCCGCTCCGGTTGTCCTCTTCTCGGCAGCACTGCCCGGGCAGGGAGGCGTGCACCATATCAACGAGCAGTGGCCGACCTACTGGGAACGGCTTTTCGCGGAGCAAGGCATGCGCAAGTACGATGTGATTCGACCAATGATCTGGAATGACTCTTCGATCGAGTGGTGGTATCGTCAAAACTTATATCTGTTTACCAAAGATGTTGATGGACGGCTGGATTCACTCAAACAGTTCGAACCCGAATTCAGTATTCTGTGGAAGGGAGTGATGACGGAAATCGAGATCAGGTCCGGCCGGCGTGATGTGCGAAAGCCTTCCTTGTTGCAGCGGATTTGTTCACGTCTCCAGCGTCTTTCCAAGGCGCTGCCTGGGAAGTGACGGCCGATCTCGAATTGCTCTGGCAAGGCTGGTAGCGACCGAAAGCCAGTCTGATCAGGCTCGCTCTCGAGCCCGGAAAAGGCAAGACAATGAAGGCGCTCGTCAAGTGGGCCACGAATGGGTTCGCCTTGCTCCTGGTATTGCCCGCATTCCTGTTTTACAGGCTCGCGGCCTGTGTGATCGGGGCCGAGAAGGCGTTTCCGGGATGGTCTCAGGCCTTTTCCCTGATCCCGGGGTTGACTGGGGCCTATCTACGGCGGGCATTCTATCGCCTGGTCCTGCCACGTTGTGATCCGGGGTGTTGCATTAGCTTTGGTACTGTTTTCGCCCATCCGACCGCGCGAAGTTGGCCGGGATGTCTATGTGGGCGCTATTGCTGTCTGGGCACCGTCACTCTTGAGGACGACGTGTTGATCAGCTCGCATGTCTCGATTCCCAGCGGCGGGAAGCAGCATGGAATCGACCAATTGGACCTGCCAATCCGGGAGCAATCGGGGATCTGGTCCCGCGTGACGATTGGCCGAGACTCGTGGATTGGCGACCGGGCCGTGGTCCTTGCCGACGTGGGCCGTCACTGCGTGATCGGCGCTGGTTCCGTCGTGACGGAGCCTATCCCGGATTACGCGATCGCTGTCGGCGTTCCGGCCAGGGTCGTCCGCTATCGCAATCAGAAGCGCCGCGATCAATCAGGATCTCGATGGTCAATGCTCCACTCGGCATGACTGTTGCAGCGTCCATCAAATCGTGAAATCAGCCTGATCCAACCGGGCAAGGCATTGATACGCGAAACCAGTCAACAGTTCCTTCTCGCTTTGAGTGTGAAACACGTGAAACTGAGCGTCATCATCCCTGCGTATAATCGCGCCGACCTGATCCGGGGCACGATTGACTCGATCCTGAATTGCGGGCAGGACGAGCTGGAGATCGTGGTCGTTGATGATGGATCAACCGACCAGACATCGGACGTCGTTCTCCCGCTGGGTCCGCCTGTCCGGTATCTCCGGCAAGACAACCAGGGACTTGCCGCGGCCCGCAACAATGGATTCAAAGCGAGTTGCGGCAAGTATGTCGCTTTTCTCGACTCGGACGATCTCTGGCTTCCCGGCACGGTTCCCGCCATGACTCGGCTGCTTGATGATCACCCAGATATACCGTTCATTTTCGGCGATGCCTCGATGGGATCGCCGGCTACAGGCTTTGTCAGCTTTGTCGGGACGTTCGGCGGCGCTGCGTTCCGGAACTTGCCGTCACGTGAAGTCGAACCAGGCGTTCGCCGGCTCGATCGTGGGCCGTTCTTCCGGCAGCTCGTGCGGCGGAACGTGGTCTTCCTGGGCAGCCTCGTGATGCGCCGCGAGGTCATGGAACAGGTGGGTCCATTCGACGCGTATCCTTGGGGCGCGGAGGACTGGCATTTCTTTCTGCGGCTCGCGCTCCGCCACGAGTATTGTTACCGCGAAGGGCTCATAGTCGCGACTTACCTGCAACACTCCTCGAACATGACGAAGGACGGGGAACGGATGAACGAGGGCTTCCGCAAGGCGCTCGAGCGATTGCTCGCGGACCCGGAGTTGCGGGGCGATGACCGCGTGGCCGCGACCAGGCAATTCGGCCGAGCCAGGTTTTACCACGCATATTCCGCCTACGATCAGGCGGATTTCCAGACCGCGGCGGCCCGGTTCCGGGGTTGCCTGCGCGATGGCTTCGCCTGGAAGCCGTTCCTGTACTGGATGGCCTGCCAGTTTCCACCCGGCGTCGTGACCCGGGCACGTCATCTGAAACAATGCATTCCAGGGGCTCACGCCCTGGCTATTGACGGTCGCCCCGTCGGGCTTGAATCGCGAATCCACCCGGTATACATTCCAGGGGCTCACGCCCCTGGCTATTGACGGTCGCCCCGTCGGGGCCTGGTAAACTCGAACAGGCAAAACGCACAAGGCAAATGACAAGCACCACTGAAAACGCAATTCAGGCACCGAAAGTCGGCATCGTGGTACTCAATTACCACGGCACCAGCGACACGCTGAAATGCCTCGATTCGCTCAAGGCCGTCAACCCGGAAACCGCCTTCACGATCGTCGTCGATAACGCCTCGACGCCCGACCCCACGAGCCAGTTCACCCAGACCTATCCCTGGGCAACCGTCATCCGCCGCGACGACAACGGCGGCTGGGCCGGGGGGAACAACACCGGCATTCGCCACGCGCTGGAGCATGGCGCCGACTGGGTGCTGCTGCTCAACAACGACACGACCGTCGCCCCCCGGATCGTCGACCGCCTGCTGGCGGCGGCCCGGCACCATCCCGACTGCGGCATCCTCGGCCCGGTCATCTGCGCCATGGACGAGCCGGAAACCGTGCTCACCGACGGCTGCCGGTTCAACCATCCCGGAATCGCCCGGCTTCTTCGAGCGGATCGTCGTCCCCATCGAGGCCGCCGACCCGCCGCGGGTCGATCCCGTCGAGATCGTCAACGGCTGCTGCATGATGATCGCCAGGCCGGTCTTCGAGCAGATCGGCCTGATCGACGAGCGATTCTTCCTGATCCACGAGGAAGCCGACTTTTGCCTGCGGGCGCGCCGGGCCGGCTTCGCCTGCGGGATCGTGGCCGAGCCGCTGGTCTGGCACAAGCATTCCGCCGCCTTTGCCCGCGCCGGCATGAGCCTCCAGCGCTACTACGATGCCCGCAACCTCTACTTGCTGCTCCGCAATCACCGGGCAACCCACCCCGGCGGCCGGCGCGCTTCGCCTCGTGGCTGGAGTACCTGAAGTACGTCTACTACCGGTTCTCGATCGAGCGCGAGCAGGGGCAGGAGAAGGCGGCCGACGCCGTGCTCATCGGCCTCTGCGACGCCCTGGCCGGCAGGTTCGGTCCCCAAGGGCCGCCGCCGCGGGCCGCCCTCGCCATTCTGCGACATGTATTCCGGACCGGCCACGCCCTGCGGGGCGGCCGGCCGGGAGACACGATCAGCCCCATGCGGTTCCTGTTCGTCAAGCCTAGGCTGGCCTGGCCGCGCTCCAGCGGCCACGACGTGCATTGCTACCACCTGATGAAGGCCCTGGCCGAGCAAGGCCATGCGCTCGGCCTGGCCACCGTGGCGGAGTCGCCGCCCGAGGCCGTCGCGGGCCTGCCCCTGGAGCTGCACCGCACGCTCGGCGACGCACGATAGGGACCAGGCCGCGTCGCCGCTCACGGGCCTGGCCGAACGGTTCCGGTCGTACTGGGGAATCCCGCCCGGCCGGATCGCGGCCGTCGCCGAGCTCGCCGGCGAGTTCCGGGCCGATGCCGTCGTGGTCGTCGGGCTCGACGTCCTTCCCTACCTGGGCGGCGTGCGCGGGCCCAGGCGCATCTGGTACGCGGGCGACGAGTGGGTCTGGCACCATCTTTCCCAGGTGCGGCTGGGCGACCGCTCGACCTGGAGCAACCTCCGCGAGGCGGCCGTGAAGGGGCTTTACGAGCGCGCCTACGCACCGCTCGTGGATCGGGTCTGGGTGGTCTCCGAATCGGACGGCCGGGCGATGCGCCGGGTCGTCGGTGGCGGCAAGGTCGATCGTGGTTCCCAACGGCGTGGACAGCGAGTTCTTACAGCCCGCGCACTGTCGCCGAGACGGAACGCAGTTGCGTTTTCTGGGGCCGCCTCGATTTCGGCCCCAACATCCAGGCGATCGAGTGGTTCTGCCGCCGGGTCTGGCCTGCCCTCAGAACCGACGGTGCCCGACGCCACCTTCACCATCTACGGGTTCAACCCGACCGAGCCGGTGCAGGCCCTGGCCGGCCGCGACGGCATCCTGCTGATTCGCCGACCTGCCCGACCTCCGCGACGAGATCGCCCGGCATGCCGTGGTGGTCTTGCCGTTCGTGAGCGGCGGCGGCATCAAGAACAAGCTGCTCGAGGCGGCCAGCCTGGGCAGGCCGATCGTCGGCTCGGCCACCGCCATGAACGGCCTCAACCCGCCCGAGCAACCTCCCTGGGTCCGCTGCCGACGGCGAGTCGGCCTGGGTCCGCGGCATCCTCGATCTCTGGACGCGACCCGGACCAGCGGCACCGTCTCGGTCAGCAGGCCCGCGACTGGGTGACCCGGAACCATTCCTGGAGCCACGGCGGCAGAGCTTGGCGCTGCGCCGGGCTGGAAAACTGAGCTGATGAAACAGACCCTCTTCATGATCGTCGCCACGCTGTTCGGCACGTTCGGTGTGGTCTACCAGCCGTTCTGGGGAGTCGCTGTTTACTACCTGTTCGCCGTGCTCAGGCCGGAATTCCTCTGGCAATGGGTGCCGCTACCGGAACTGCGATGGTCGCGCTACGTCGCCATCGCCACCATCGCGGCGACTTTCGCTGCTTCCTTCGGCATCATCCCTGTCGTACCCCCGGGAGTTGAACGCGTTCCGGCCAGGTTCGGCCGATCGCAAATCCTGATCGGACTTTTCGCCTCGTGGATCTTCGTCACGTATTTCACGGCACGAAATCAGGATCAGGCGTTCAATTGCCTTCGTCGAATACATCAAGATCTTCGCCATGATGGCAGTTTCCATGGTGTTGCTGGCCACCTTGACCAGCTTTACTGCCTGTTGCTGATCGCTGCCACGACCCTGGCTTACATCGCCTACGAGATCAATGTCCTCTACCTGAGCACCGGTTACATCGGCGATCGCGAAGAACGGTTATGGCGGGCTGGACAACAACGGCGCCGGGTTGATGCTCGCCATGGGAGTGCCAGTCTGTATTCTGCTCTGGGACGGGATCCGGGACCGCTGGCGGTGGTTTTTCCTGGCCCTGGCTCCGATGATTGTCCATGCGGTCCTGATGACCTATTCCCGGGGTGCGATGCTCTCGCTCGCTGGTGGTAATGCCCCCTCGTCGCCGTCCGAAGTCGGCGGCGTGTGCAGATGGCCGCGTTTAGCGCGGTCCTCTTCCTGGGCGCGATTCCCTTACTGGCCGGCCCTGAGATCCAGGCACGCTTCCTCACGCTCGAGAATAATGAGGTCGATGAAAGTGCCAACTCGCGGCGGATGAGCTGGGCGGCCGCCTGGAACATGGCGAAAGACAACCCGATCTTCGGAGTGGGGATCCGCAACGCGAACCTGTTTTCCTACCAGTATGGTGCCGACATGGAGGGGCGTACCATTCATAGCCAGTATCTGCAAATCGCCGCCGACAATGGGTTTGTTGGCCTGGGGCTCTACCTGGTGATGATCGCCTCGGTCTGGGTCGACACGCGGTTCTGCCGCCGCGCCGTGAAGGGGAAGGACGACCTCCAGTCGCGGCGGATCTACCTGGTGGCGACCGGTGTCGAAACCTCGATGGCGATCTTTTGCTTCGGTGGCGCCTTCCTCTCGCTCGAGAACTTCGAGCTCCCCTTCCTCATGCTGCTGCTGGGGTCGCAGCTCGCCGCCCTGGTGAAGGGCAAGCAGGCCGAGGAGCAAGCCGGCGCCGAACGCGCCGCGCTGGCCCGGATGGCCATGCAGACGGCGCACCCTGCGGTTCGAGCAGGAACGCCGGCAAGCTCGTAGGTCGGGCTGTCCAGCCTGACCGTCCGGTTCTGTCAGGCCGGGAAGCCTGTTCTACGTTGTCTTCTTCCCAGAGAGTTTGCTCATGCCCGATGCCCCAGCTTCGGTTTGCGACCTGACCTTCTCGCAGCCCCGGACGGCGGCGCCAGGCGGAGCGAACCTGGACTCCAGGCTCCGCATCGGCTTTGTCCTGCACATCATGCAGGTGGCGGGCGCCGAGATGCTGGTCACCGAGATCGTCCGGCGAACCCGCGGCCGGCTCGAGCCCACGATCTTCTGCCTCGACGGCATCGGTCCCCTGGGCGAGCAGCTTCGCGGCGAAGGCGTCGAGGTGATCGACCTGAACCGCCGGCCCGGCCTCGACTACCGCACGGCCTGGCGGATGAGCCGGCTGATCCGGCAACGTGGGATCGAGCTGATTCACGCCCATCAGTACACGCCGTTCTTCTACGCGGCGCTGGCCAGGCTGATACCGGGGTCGCGGTTCCGGCTGGTGCTCACCGAGCACGGCCGGCATTAC
>CAWCPP010000013.1:0-112115 GCA_963797295.1 uncultured Planctomycetaceae bacterium | reverse complement strand
TCGACCTGATGAAACCCGATGGCACCTTCAACGAGGCAGCCGGTCCGTACGCTGGGGTCGATCGTTACATCGTGGCGCAAGCGCGTGGTGGAAGACCTGAAGCAACAAGGGTTGCTGGAAACCGGCGCGGACCCGCATGTCCTGCGCCAGGGGCACTCCGATCGTTCCAAGACCCCGATTGAGCCCATACGGTCCGATCAGTGGTTCATCCAGATGGGTGACGGGGCGCGGGATGGCAGTCCCGGCTTCGCCCAGCAGGCCATGAACGCCGTGACCGCGGGCCGGGTGCGGATTCATCCCGAGCGCTACGCCAAGAGCTATCTGGACTGGCTGGGTGAAAAAGCGCGACTGGTGCATCAGCCGCCAGCTCTGGTGGGGGCACCAGATTCCGATCTGGCGACTGGACAATCCCGGCGAACTTTCCAGGCGGCTCAGGGATCTGAAGACCGGTTCCGATGCCGACCCGAACACCCGCGACGAGGTCTGGTACAAGATCGAGGACGATGTGGCCTATGCGTGTATCGAGAACCCGGACGAGAACCGGGACATCGTCGAGTACCTCGAAAACCTGGGCTTCGTTCGCGATCCCGACGTCCTCGACACATGGTTCAGTCCCAGCTCTGGCCCCATTCGACCTTGGGCTGGCCCGAGCAGACGCCGGCTCTTGCCTAGTTCTATCCGACGAGTGTCCCGTGACGAGCCGCGACATCATCACGCTATGGGTGGGCCGGATGGTGATCTTGGGCCAGTACAACATGGGCGATGTCCCGTTTCATGATGTGTATATCACCCCAGATCAAGGACGGTCAGGCGAAACGCATGTCGAAGTCGAAGGGCAACGGCGTGGACCCGCTCGACATCATCGAGTTCTACGGGACCGACGCGCTCCGTTACATGATGGCGCGGCTGCCACCGAGACCCAAGACTACGAATGCCGGTCGAAAGGGGGAGAAGCTCAGCTGCCCGACGGCAAGAAGTCAACACGTCCGAGCGCTTCGAGCAGGGACGCAACTTCGCCAACAAGTTCTGGAACGTCGCCCGGTTCGCCATGATGAACCTGGAGAGTTACTCTCCTGCTCCCCTGTTCTCGACGAGCTGCCCATTGAAGACCGCTGGATTCTCGCCGGGCTCGACGAGACGATCGCCGAGACCACGGCCGACCTGGAGGCATTCCGGTTCGCCGAGGCCACCAGGCGGATCCGCGAATTCACCTGGGGCGAGTTCTGCGACTGGTACGTCGAGTTCGCCAAGACGCGGCTCCGCGATCCAGGCTCCCGCCCGATCGCCCAGCGCGTGGTGGCTGCTATCCTGGATACTCTCTGCCGGTTGCTCCATCCCGTGATGCCATTCCTGACCGAGCAGATCTGGCAGCCTCTGGGTCAGCTTGCCCCGCTTCGCGGCATCCCCGATCGAGCCCCGCCGAGACGAGTGTGTGTATCGCCATCTGGCCCCGGCCCTCCGGCTGGACCGATCCGGAAGCCCGCTCGACAGTCACCCAGTGGCAGGAGAAAATTCAGGCCCTGCGCAACCTCAAGGCCGAACGGAACGTCCCCAAAGAGGCCAGGATCGCACCCATTATCATCGCCGAGGGGGCCGTCGCCGACCGCCTGCGCCTGGGCGAGGCCTTTCTCAAGAGCCTGACAAACGCGTCGGCCATCACGATCACAACGACGGCAGAGCGGCCCCCGGACTCGGCCATCGCCGTCCTGGGCGACGCCGAGGTCATCCTTCCCCTGGAGGGTTTGATTGACAAGGAAGTCGAGCTCGCCAGACTGCGGAAAAGCCTGGCCGACCTGGACCGCCAGATCGGACCCCTCAAGGCCAAACTGGCCAACGAGGGCTTCGTCTCCCGCGTCCGGCCGACGTGGTTGAGGGTCAGCGTGCCCGTCTGGCCGAGCTGGAAACCCAGCGTGCCGCGGTTGCCGCCCTGATCGCCAAGGACGGCCCCGTCTGAGTCCTCTGCCGGCGTTACGGCGCAGCGTAGCCCCTTTATGATCGAGTTGTTACGTTCCAGAAATGATCCCGGCGCGGTGAACCCGGAGGCTGCCGCGAACAGCCTCGCGTTTACCATTCAGAGATGATTCGGGCGATGGGTCGTTTCCAGCAAGCTCAAAGAGGTATCTTGCCGTGCCGGTCCAGATGGAACTCATGCGGATCATTATCAACGAGAATAGCGATCAGCACATCATATTCCTCAAGGAAGTTGAAGGCGATCGCATGTTCCCGATCGTGATCGGCATCTTCGAGGCGTCGAGTATTGACCGGCGTGTCAAGAACCAGCCGACCCAGCGACCGCTGACTCACGACCTGCTGGCGAACACGGTTGAGCTCCTGGGAGGGGAGCTGCAGGACATCTACATCAACGAGCTGCGCGAACACACCTATTTTGCCAAGTTGCGAATCCGCCATGATGGCGAGCTCATCGAGGTCGATTCGCGTCCCAGCGATGCCATCGCCCTGGCCGTGACGGTTGACGTGCCGATCTACGTGGCCGAAGACATCATCGACGAGGTTGGCCAGTGACCGCTCCTGCCCCAGCACGATCCACTCGCCCGGCCGGCTTCTTGCTCTTTTCATCCGCCTTTTGTCATTAGCGCCTGTGCCATTTGTTAATTTGTTATTCGCCATCCATTTGTCCCTGCCTTTTGCCATTTGTCTTCTGTCCGCGATTCCGGAGGGGTGCCAGAGTGGTTGATCGGGACGGTCTTGAAAACCGTTGACAGGTTCCGCCTGTCCGTGGGTTCGAATCCCACCCCCTCCGCTGATTTTCAACGACAAGCCGCGACGTGATGCGTCAAACCTGCTATCTGCCTTGGACATACGACCGATCGGGAGTATCGCCCTGATGTCTTCAATCGAGTCAGCCAACGGCTCGATGCGACATCCCGCGTCACCTGCGCTGTCCCTGCGCTGCCAGATCGCTGTCTGCGCTGTCAGATCGCTGCCGGTGGTCCCGGTCGCGGCGAGGGTAACGGCCTCCGATTGGGGACGATCCCCGGTCAGGTCAGGCAGCGACTCGACGGGCCCACCAGGTCGTGAACTGACGCCTTGGCATAAATGCCGATCGTCAGACTTGGGGTAGAATGTCGGGCCAGGGTTTGAGCTGTCTTGACCGAGGCTCCACCCGAGACGATCAGGCTGATGTAGGTTCCTCGCAACGAATGGAAGTCGGCCACCCGGCCGTTATCATCGCGGTAGGCGATGCCAGCGGCGGCCAGATCATGGCGCAGCATGTCGGCCGTGTGTTTGGTCAGGTCTCCCCAGAGTGGTTGTCCTGGGGCCTTGAAATTGATCCAGGAACGAAGGGCGGGAACCATCGCCGGGGGCAAGGGCTGGTGATCGTCCCGGCGGCGCTTGGAGTAGGCGGCGGCCACCGTTACGGCGGGCAAGTCAGAATCCAGGTCGAACGATTCCGGCGTCAGGGATCGCAGCTCGTTGGCTCGAAACCCCGTCGCGGCGGCCGTACGGTAAAGCCAGGCGCGGTCCAGTCCGGGAACTTTGTTCTAGTTTCGCAGATTACGAGGCGGTTCGCGAACGGGCCGGCGGGTAAATTTCCCCCCGTTGAGTCATCCATGAAGAGGTGCTGAAGGCCGGAACATCCGGCCAAAGTGGCACTCACCCTGTTCGGCTGAGAAGCTCGGTGAGTTGGGCGATCCAGGTTTTCAGTTGAGTCTGTTTTGGATGCGGTTGTGGGCTTTTCTGCTCGTAGCTGACCCGCCTCAGGGTCGTTAACATGTCGGCGAACGATGATTCGTCCTTCTTGGTGTACCAGGGCCGGAAGGGAAAACGTACCAGTTGATGTCCCGTCTGGTGAAACCAAACCACGACCAAGCTGTAGATGAACAACGCCATCGGCGCGGTTCGCGCGACGGCCTTGGGAAGACGATTGGCGGGGTCCTCCAGACCCAAGAACTGCTTGCAGTTCTCAAAGGCGCATTCAATGGCCCAGCGACACGCGTACGCCGAGAGGATTTGCCGCGCCGTCCAATCAAGCTTGGTACAATAGAACATCTGATCGGGACGTTTACCATCCAGGTCGCGGGTCAAGACGATGGTCAAGAGTCGATCCTTTCCCGCCTTGTAGTACAGGGCTTGGGTCGTCTTGACCGCCAAGGTAGCATGCAAACCGAATTGGTTAAACTTCAGTTCCGTCCAGGGTTGGTTCGGATCATCGGCCCATTGCTTCATGCCAGGTAAGCGGTCCCCTTTCTTGCGGGCCGGTCCTTTCGTTTTTCCTTCCTTGGGAGGTGCCGGTTTGTAGAGTGCTCCCTTGGGGTGAACGTGACTGATGAGATGAACATTGGAAGGGAGATGAGAGAGGATGCTCTTGCCGCCATAGGCGCTATCGCCGGTGACGAAGTGCTCGTCCTTGGGGAACCATTGGGCGATCAAATTGATGAGTTCCAGGGCCAATTCAGGCCGGGTGCGATGATTCGGATCGTGCTTTGGCTTGGGGGATTTCTTCTGGCCTTTCTTGCCCTTTGGATTCTTTTTCCCCTTGGTCAGGCCTTGGCGGTTGCGGTACAGACGCACGGCGATGGGCAAGGCAAAAACCTTGCTGGGGGCCCAGAAGGGAAAGGCGACGATCAGAGTCAGCACAACCCAGTCATGTCCCCAACTGACCAGAGACTTGGCACGACTGGAGATGAGCGGATCGTAATGCATGCCAGCGCCATAGAGGGTCAGGCCTCGTTTGCGGCAGAGGGTGTCGTCAACGGCCCAGAGGAGGGTCGCGCCTGGAGCAAGAATCGTAACGACCAGCATTGCCAGGAACATGGAGAAGCAGTCGAGATCCCAGGCGGCATGGCTAAAGAAACGGTGAAACCGCGACCAGTGTCCGTCGCCGACATGGCCACTGGAGAAGATGAGTTCGGTGACGTAGCGGTGACGCTGGGAGAGAATCCAGCCTGTGACGATCACCACGAATGTCTGGTAGGTCGGGGCCGTGAAAACCGGAGTGAAGTTCTGTAGCACGGTGAGGAAGGAGTCGGTAAGTTCCATGGGTCGGCTTCCTTGCCTTGGTGTCTTGTTGCGACCTGTGAACCAAGACAGGATGCCAGGAATCAGCGGGGAAGCCGACGTGTTTTTCTGATCAGTCGCCCCCGTCAAAAGTGCGAAACTCGAACTCAGTAATACCGAGACAGTACCGCTGTTCGAGTTTGCGACGGCGAGGTCGGTGCGACGGTCGCCGTTGAAGTCACCCGCAACGATCGCCTCGGGGTTCGACCCCACCGTATAGGTGACCTGGGGCTGGAACGTGCCGTCGCCGTTACCCAGTAATACCGAGACGGTGTTGCCATATGCGTTTGCGACGGCCAGATCGGTGCGGCCGTCGCCGTTGAAGTCACCCGCAACGATGTGCATAGGGTAACCCCACCGCGTAGGTGACCTGGGGCTGGAACGTGCCGTCGCCGTTACCTAGCAATACCGAGACGGTGTTGTCATATGCGTTTGCGACGGCCAGATCGATGCGGCCGTCGCCGCTGAAGTCACCGGCCACGATCGACCACGGCTGCCCTCCCGTCGTGTAGGTGACCTGGGGCAGGAACGTGCCATCGCCGTTGCCCAGCAACACCGAGATGGTGTCGGAACTGCCGTTTGCGACGGCGAGGTCGGTGCGGCCGTCGCCGTTGAAGTCGCCTGAGACGATGGATAATGCCCACCCCCCCACCGGGATGGGCTGAAAGGGAGCAGACGCCGGCATTAGCGTCGTCGTCAACGCGTAGGTTCCTGCACGGCCCGTGCTCTCGACCACAAGAGAATAACTCCCGGCGGCGAGATACTGATCGATCACCGAGTCCGGATCGCTGGTCGAGAGTCCATCGCTCTGGACGAGCACCCGGCCTTGCGAGTCCAGAATGAGGAGTCGGGCCGTGAAGCCCTGGGCTTGCACGATCGCCATAAGTTCTCCGCTCGCCTCAACATCGATCCGGTAGACCGCGGTCGGGCCACCGCTGGTTTGCCCTTGCGGCGGGCCGGTAAGGTTCCCCTGGAAGGACGAGGCGGCCGGCGATGTTGCAGACGTGAAATCGAAGCCGTGAAAGACGCCGTCACTAGCGGTCAGACCGCCAACCGTATTGTTCGTCGCACCGTTATCGACCTGGTCGCCTGCTTGCTTGTTGTCGAGGGCGAGGGTCCGCGTGATATCGGTGCCGATCGTATTGCCCTGGACAAGGTTGCCCGTCGTGCCCGCCCCCGTGATGTGGACGCCGTCGTTGTTATTTCCCGAGATGATGTTGCCAGCACCGGATCCCGTTCCGCCAATCGTATTATTCACCGTGCCACCGTCAATCTGGACGCCGGAGAGTTCGTTTCCGAGCGCGGCAGTCCCGGTGATGTCGGTGCCGATGTGATTGCCCTGGACAAGGTTGCCCGTCGTGCCCGCCCCCGTGATGTGGACGCCGTAGCTGTAGTTTGCCGAGATTACGTTGCAAGCGCCCGAGGTCGTCCCGCCGATGGTATTACCGATGCACCCGGTATAGATCTCGACTCCGATGTACCAGTTGCCGAGTGCGACGGTGCCCGAGACGTCCGTTCCGATCTTGTTCCCGGCGACGACGTTGAAACTGGCGCTGTCGAATATTTGCACGCCTTCGCCATTCCCGGAAATGAGATTGCCCTCGTCATGAAACGCCTGACCACCCGACGGGTTGACCCCAATCCAGTTCGACGAGGCGCCCTCGGCGAGGAAGACGCCGTCGCCAGCGACACCCAGCCAATACGTTCCGGTGACGTCCGTCCCGATGAAGTTCCCCGCGACAACATTGTCTTCAGTCCCGGTGCCGTAGATATCGATGGCATCGTTGTCGCTGCCCGCAACCACGTTCCGTTCGCCGACGTCGTCAAGGCTATTGCCGTCAGTGCCGATCCGGTTGCCCGAAGCGCCAGCCGAGATCGCCACGCCGCCGCCGAAGTAGTTACCGAGGGAGTCGACCACCGGCTGGGTACCATTGTCGAGCGCGACCGATCCCGTGACGTCGGTGCCGATAAAGTTGCCCGCCACGGCGTTTCCCGTGGTGCCCTGCCCGGTAATCCAGACGCCGGCGAACAGGTTGCCGCTGAGCAGGTTCCGCTCGGCCGTATCATTGACTCCGTCGCCATTGGTCCCGACGAGATTGTTCGTGGCACCGCCGTCAATCTCGACGCCCTCATTGTTCGGCAATGCCTGGGTACCGGTCGGATCGGTGCCCAGGAAGTCGCCGTAAATCCAGTTATTCCTGGCATTGGGTCCGGTGATATGAATGGCTGCACTCCGGGCGAAGTCGCGGATATCCAGCCCGCGGACGGTGACGTTCGATCCCGTGATCATCAGCCCGCCCGCATAACCCGCCTGGACGCCGTCGATCTGGACCAAGGGTGTACCGGCGAAACCGGGCTGCGACCAGCCATCGATTAGTGCCGCCTGTGTGATCGCGGGCAACGCGGAGGGCGGTGCGATCGTCTGGACACCTGCGCCGGGGATCGCGAAGTCGATCGAGTTCGTCTGGCCGGTGGCGGCGTTGGAATCGAGGATCGCCTGGCGGAGCGAGCCGGGGCCGCTGTCGCTGGTGCTGGAGACGACGAAGCTCGCCAGCAGGGTGCGGTTCTCCAGCCACTCGAACCGCAGCCGGTTCCGGCGTGCCTCCCGGCCGAGGAGTCGGGCTGGCTGACCGGTCCTGGCGTGAACTCGGGAACGGGGTCGGCGAGAGGCTTGCGAAACCGGGGGACTCATAGGTTTCTCCCGATGTCGGGTTTCCTCGTAGGGCGGCTATAATCCACCGAATTTTATAGCTGAACGCATGCTTTGTATGGTTTCACCCACCCGGCCAAGAGGGCTCAGCGCCGGGTCGGACAGTAGCCGGGCACGGTCGGAGTCGGAGACTTGCCTCAGCACCTGCTGGAGCAGGTCGAGTGCTCGGGCGCGATAGGCGCGATAGCGGCTGACGGCGCGCTCGCCTTCGCGACTGACCTCGTCCGCGGCGAAATCGACGGCCAAGGCATAGATTCGGGCGGCATCGAGGTAGGCCTGGCGCAGGGTTTCCGGATCGACCGGTTGTTGCGACGACGCTTTCGCCAGGTGGACGGACGCCTCGGCGTCGGCCACGGCGGCACGCCAGTCGCCCAGTCGGATCCGGGCCAGGCCGCGTCCGGCCATGGCGTCGGATTGATCGCCGGTCAGTTTGAGCGCTTCAGCGAAGTCGTCGAGAGCCAGCCGGGGCGCATCGGCAAGGTGATGTGCCCAGCCGCGATGGTCGAGCAGGCGGGCTTTGCTCTCCGGGTCGAGGTCGGTCTTCAACTCGATGGCATGGGTATAGTCGGCGATCGCGCCGGAGTAGTTTTGCCGATCGACCCGGGCCAGGCCGCGGATCTCCAGAACCTCGATCGTCGGCTGCTCGCCAGCCAGGTAGGCATCGCACGAGTCGATAACCGCGTCGTACCGCTTCAGAGCCATCAGCGCAGAGATCCGCAACTGATGGGCCGAGGGATGACCGGCAACCAGCGCGAGCGCCTGGCCGCAGTCAGCCAGCGCCTTTTCATGCTGGCCGTCGCCGAAGTACAGCCGCGCCATTCGACATGGTCGCTGGCCCTCAGATTCGGATCGCCCGGCTCGAGCCGGATCGCCTCCTCGAGATCGTGAACCGCGGCCGCGCGCTCCCGAGGAGTCGCGTCGCGGCGGCCGGAGTGCAGCAGGGCCCGGCTTCGGTGAATCGCGGCCCGGATGGCGGGATCGGCCGCCCGCTCGATCGCCTCGCCAAACGCCTGTGCCGCCAGGTCAAGCTGCCCGCGCCGCTGGTGGAGCTGGGCCAGGGTCACATGGGCCTGGTACGGCTGCGGCTTGAGCCGGATGGCCGCTTCGAGATCCATCACTGATGCGGCGTAGTTGCCGGTCTGCAAATACATGCCGCCCCGGTTCACCAGCAGCACGTAGCGGAAGTCGGCGGTTGGCCGACGTTCCAGTGCGGCGGCGTAGTCCTGCTCGGCAGCCTCGAACGCCAGGCCGGCTTGCTTCCGGAGCCTGGATTGTTCGGCTGGGTGCCGGGTATCTACCTGAGCGAGCGTCTGGTTCCCCTCGGCGCCCTCGACCAGGGCGCGCATCAGGTACAGCCCCAGGATGTCGCGGTGGCTCTTGATGCAAATTGTCAGGCTGTTCTCGGCTTCGTGCAGCCGCTTGGGGTTCACATTGAAATAGGCGCGGGCCAGCAGCAGGTGCGCCGGGGTCTGGTCGGGGTCGAGCCGCAGCGACGCCTCGAGCGAGGTGATGGCCTCGCCCCAATTCCCCGAGACGAGCTGTTCGCGGCCGATCAGGAAGTGATCGAGCGGGGTGACGGCCGGCCGCTTGCCGGCGAGCTGGCGTTCGCGCTGCTGGCCCGCGACATCGCCAAGCCTGGCGAGGCAGCCGGCCCGGCGCAGGTGATAAGCCGCGGTCGGCTGGGGACGCAGCCGCGCGGCCCGGTCGAGGATCTTCAGTCCGCTGGCAGGCTCCACGGCGTCGGAGAGCAAGAGCAGCAAGTCAAAACAGCCCGTGGCGATCCGGGTCTTCTCGCCGACCGTCAGAACCTCAGGGAGTGTTCCGGCCAGGCTCCAGCGTTCCTCGCCGGCCTTCGGGTCGCTTGCATAGATCGCCAGTCCCGCCCGGGCCGCGTCGCGCAGCCGGATTCGGGAGTCGGCGGCATCGAGCTCGAAGTCGGCCGCGCGGAACTGCGCCTGGGTCTGGAGGTCGAGGAAGCTTTGAAACTGTCGCCTGTCGGCCAGATCTTGCTTCTCTTTTTCCTCGCGGTTGCGCAGCGCGCGCAGCTTCCGCTCCACTTCCCCGATCGACTCCTTGATGGTGTCTGACAGCGTCTTGAGCCGCAGGTCGTCCTCATTGCTGAGGCTGCCAAGACGGCTCGAAAGCTCGTTCTGAACCCGTGAAAGCTGGTCTACCGTGTCCGCTTCGCGCGCTTCCACGGCAAGTCGACCGATGGCCTTGTGCTCATCAACGACATGCTGGCTCCGTTGCTCCGCGATGACGCGTCGATTGTGTTCGTAGAGAGCTCCGCCAACAGTCAGGACCAGAAAGCCCGCGAGGCCGAGGACGATCAGCGCGGCCGCCGCCGGACGACGGCGCACCCACTTGGCCGAGCGCTCGACGGGCGAGGCGCGGCGGGCGTGAATCGACTCACCCTTGCGGTGGCGATCCAGGTCTTCAGCCAGGGCACTTGCCGAGGCATAGCGTCTCGAGGCTTCCTTATTCAGGCACTTGAGTGCGATGGTCTCCAGGTCCCGGTCCACTTTGGGGACCAGACGCGAGGGGGGAACCACCTCATCGTCGACCACCTGGCGGACCGTCTCCATGGGGGTCTCGCCCTTGAAGGGCGGTCGCCCGGTGAGCATCTCGTAGAGGATCGCGCCCAGGGCGTAGACGTCCGCGGTCGGCCCGACGTCGCGGGTGTGGCCCCGGGCCTGCTCGGGCGCCATGTAGCTGGGCGAACCCATGATCTGGCCGGTCTCGGTCTGCCTACTGTCGGAATCAATCCGCTTGGCCAGGCCAAAGTCGGTGATGATGGGCGTGCCATCCTCGGTGAAGAGCACGTTCGACGGCTTGAGATCGCGATGGACAATTCCTGCGTCGTGAGCGACCTGGATGGCGCTTGCCAGGGTCAACAAGAGCTCGGCGGTTGGCCTTGCCGGCTGGGGAGTGCCTTCCAGGCGGTCGGCCAGCGATCCGCCTTCCAGCAATTCGAGCGACACGAACGGCAAGCCGTCGACCTCGCCGATCTCATGGATCTGAATGATGTTGGGGTGGCGGAGCCGGGCCACAGCCTCTGCTTCGATCCGAAACCGGGCGAAGTGATCGGGCCGCGCCTGGCTGCCGCCGCGAATCATTTTGACTGCGACCCGCCGGTTGAGGCCCGGCTGCCGCGCCAGGTAGACCACGCCCATGCCTCCCTCTCCCAGCTTGTCGAGGAGTTCGTAACCGGGAATCGCGGGCAGTGCATTTGGATTGACTGCTGTGCGTTGTGCAGACGACTCAGGACGGGGAGCCCAGCCGTGGCTCGCGGTCGCGCCGGGATCAATCGTGGCGGGGCCGCTCACGCCCGTGTCCGTGCCACAGTAGTCACGGCTACTCGTCAGCCTTTCAAGCTCTTGATGGCAGTGCTCGCACTGCTCGATGTGGGCCGCAAGGTCGTTCTCCTCGCGCGGATCAAGCCGTTCGCTCAGGAGACGCTGTAGTTGCTCCGCGTCTGGGCATGTATCCGGTATCATCGATGCGTGTCCTGGAAGTGGCCTGGAGCATCCGATGCGCCGATGTGTGATGGATTCGCATGATGATACTGAGAACCCGGCGATACATTACACAGAATTTCCGTGGCTCTCGATTTTCCTTTGTAAGCCGCAATCCCTGGAGAGGCTATCTTGGTTCAGAACCGCCAGCAGGCGTTGTCGTAATCGCAATTGCAGCATGTTCGGCGAGAATGCGCTGGACCTCGGTGATTGTCTCGGGCTGGTAATAGATGGTGGTGTGGGTTGCCGGAACCCAGAGCTCGCTGACGGCCTCATCGAGATGAGAGCTGGAGAGCGGAACGACGAGGTCGCCCTTGGCGTATTCGGGAGAATGGATGCCGTGGCCGGCGATCGTGTGCAAGGTTACTCCGGGGGCGTACGGAAGCTGGCGCATGGCGGGAAGAAGGGGGTTCTTCACGTCCAGAACGTCGATGCTGCTGGGCACCCGGCCCAGCAGGAACGGCTTCAGGGCACCGGGGTTATCGCGGTTGAGCTGGGCGATGGTCTGTTCCGTGTCGGATGGGCGCTGGATGACCCGGGTGGCGAATTTGCCGATCAAGGTGCTGGCGACAGGTGAGCCGTCGTGGGGGGTCGCGATGAAGATGACCCGGCGGATCATGGGCATGGGCTCGAAGAAGAACATCCGGCGGAGCCGCGTGCGGGTTTCCTCGGAAGTGACCAGGCTCTCGAGCGGTCGCGTTGCACCCACGTTCCAGATGCGGTCTCCGCTCGAGGTCACCTGGAGCTTGCAGAGCAAACCGCCCATGCTGTAGCCGACGAGCACCATGTTCCCAAGCGCGGGGTCTCCTTTCCGAGGGTCCAGCGTGGCGGTAATGTCGCGGAGATCGGTACGCAGGAAGGCCGCTGACCGCAGGAACGTGATGCCCGTCGGGTACCGGAAAACCCAGATCTGGTAGCGGTCCAGGAAGCCCGGCGTACGGTTCAGAGCCACCATCATGTCGTTATACATGAACGGGTCATCGATCAGGCCGTGGACCAGCAAAAGCGGAATCTTGCCCGGCTGGTAGGGCTCGAGCATGCGGATATCGGCCTTGTCGAGCACGGTCGAAGGCATCGCGAAGCCCGCCAGGGCGAATGGGCCGCGTGCGCCCGAGATCTGGTTGGCCAGAGCGTTGGCCGCGCCGAAGTTTGCGGTCAGCGGGTAGGTCCGACCTTCAATGGCAATGGCGCTCACCCGCAGCGGGTCGTGAAACTCGAGGACGTCGGCGGGTACACTTTCCGGTTGCGGTCCAAGCCAGGCATTGAGGTCCGGGCGGAGCAGAGCGGTGGCATTGAACGCCGCCTCACGCGGCAGGAACTTGTCCGAGGGCGAGACATTGGGGTTCACTCGGCCGATGGCAAGGTCGGCGCCCACGCCCGGCCGCCGGGTGTCGCTTCCGTGCTCGTTGGGGTTCCGATCCAGCCGGGTGGGGTCGGCCAAACGGCCAAAGTCTTCGGGCTTCCAGACAAAGCCGCGATGGGTAATCGGTACGTTATGGGTGCCCGCTGGCGTGTTGATGATCAAGTGTGACCGGGCATCAACGCGTCCATATTCCTGGGCGGCGCGCAGGCAGTCGCGCAGGCCCTCGTTGTAAATCTCCCGCGCCTCCAGCGCATCGGGATCATCGACGCCCACGGTGGCCGCGGTCACGGTGATGGCGGCGTACGAGAAGACGGCCGCCTGATAAAACTGATCGACGCTGGCATCCGATCCCTTGTGTTCCAGCCGGTGTCCCGCGCCGAGTGCCGCGCGGGCTCGAGGCAGAAGCGACTGCGAACCGGCCGACGAGAACGACGGAAAGCGGATCCCGGAGCTCAAGTAAGGTTCGGTCTGCCGGCATCCGGACAGAGCGAGGGTGAGTGCGATCATCAGTGCCAAGACAAGGCGCGTGCCCGCCCTGGCGGTCCGTCTCACGCCGCGGTCGGTGGAAACTTCGGAGAGTAAGCCCGACCAGGGCAACCCGGCCGGGCAGGCGTTGCGAATCATCGGTTGTCGTTCAGTCGTTGCGCGGACTCTGACGGTGCGGATCCACGGAGATCCGTTCATGCCATCGGCCAGAGCGGGGCGAGCTGTTTACAAAAAAGCTGTGCTTCCGTGCCCTTCATCGGCATGAGCGGCACAAATCGCGAAATCGGAGTCGCAGCCGGATTGGACCTGGATCCGGGAGTCGCTCAGCAACCGAATCTCCCGCTGGTTCCTTCCTTTCCACGCTTGCATTTGATCTTATGGGGTGGCGTGTTATTGCAACGGTCCGGGGGGTTACTCGCAGATGAGCGATCCTGATCCTGAGTCTGAAACCGCGGCTCCATCACAGCCGGCAGAGCCGTCAAGTCCGGTCGCGGAGTGGGCGAAGCGGGTGCTGGACGAGATCAACAAGGTCTTCATCGGCCAGGACCGGCTAGTTCGCGGGGTCTTGCTCGCGCTCCTGGCCGATGGGCACGTGCTGATCGAGAGCGTGCCGGGGCTGGGGAAGACCCTTCTGGTCCGGGCGATGGGTCGGGTGCTTGGCTGCGGGTTCAACCGCATTCAGTTCACCCCCGACCTGATGCCTTCGGACGTGACGGGTTCGCCCATCTTCGACGAGCGAATCCACGATTTCCGGTTCCGCCCTGGGCCCGTCTTCACCCAGTTGCTGCTGGCCGACGAGATCAACCGGGCACCGGCCAAGACGCACTCGGCCCTGCTCGAGATCATGCAAGAGACTCGCGTCACGATCGACGGTGTGAACTATCCGATCGAGCCGCCATTTCTGGTGCTGGCGACCCAGAACCCGATCGAATCGGAGGGAACTTATAATCTGCCCGAGGCCCAGCTCGATCGATTCTCTGTTCAAGTTGGTTGTCGGTTATCCGGACGAGCGCGAGGAGATCGAGATCCTGCGCTTGCACACACGCGGCGTTCCGCCCGACCGCAACCTGGCGGAACAGCTTGCGGCAGTGACAAATCCGGCCGAGGTGCTGGAAATGCAGCGCAGGTGCAGCGAGGTGCTGGTCGACGAGCATGTTCTGCATTACATCGCTGCCCTGGTGCGGGCAACCCGGCGATGGCCTGCGTTTTCGCTAGGAGTGTCACCGAGGGCGGGGGTGGCGATCTTGCGTGGGGCACGCGCCGTGGCTGCGCTGGAAGGGCGGGAATACATGGTTCCCGACGACGTGCAAGAGGTCGTCCTCCCCGCGCTGCGGCACCGGGTCATGCTGACGCCCGAGTCCGAGATCGAGGGGCGGTCGCCGGACGATCTCTTGACAGAGCTGATTCGCTCGGTCGAGGTTCCGCTGCGATGAAGATTCCCAGGATCTGGCCTGGTCCCGCACTGGCTCGAGCGCTCCTGCTGCCAGCGATCCTTTCGCTGCTCATCTTCGTCAGCGACGCCGTTCAGCCGGTGGTGATTGTGCTCGATTTGCTGGTTGGGATGGTGGCGATCGCCGACCTGGCAAGCTTGCGCGGGGCCGGCCGGTTCCGCGTTGTCCGGGAGTGCGAGACCACCTGCTCGCTGGGGGAACCGCAACAGGTCATACTTACGCTCGAGAACACGACGCGCCGGGACCGCCGGCTCCGGTTGTGTGACGACGTGCCGGCCGTCTTCACCGCCGACCCGGCCGAGTTTCGCGTGGATGTGCCCGCTCGCAGCCGGGTTGAGCTGGAATACCGCCTGGTTCCAGGCAAGCGGGGAACGTACGCGTTCGAGCAGGTCGATGCCCTGGTGCTCAGCCGGCTCGGGCTCTGGCAGAGGTCGCTTGCCTGGCCGTCCCAGACGGTCGTCCGCGTCTATCCCGACGTCCGGCAGATTTCCCGGTACACGATGCTGGCACGCCGCGACCGGCTCAGCGTCCTGGGCCTGCGGCCTCGCGCCGGTTGGGAACGGACAACGAGTTCGAACGATTGAGGGACTATATCGAAGGTGATGATCCTCGGCACCTGGACTGGCGGGCCACCGCTCGCCGCCGCAAGTTGACAGTCCGCGCGCACCAGCACAACCAGAGCCAGCGCATACTTTTTCTGGTCGATTGCGGCCGGATGATGGCCGGCGACACCGGCGGCGGGCTCTCACCCCTGGACCACGCGCTCAACGCCATGCTGTTGCTGGCGCACGTCGCCCTGATCGGCAACGACCAGGTCGGGCTGCTGGCCTTTTCCGACCGGACGCGCGCCTACATTCCTCCCGGCGGAGGACCGCGGCGAATCCGTCGGCTGGTGCATGCTGTCCACAACGTGTTCCCCGAACCAGTCGAGCCGCGGTATGATCGGGCCTTCCTGGAACTCGAGGAAAGATGCCGGAAACGGTCGCTGGTGGTTTTGCTCACGAACCTGTTCGACGAGGTCAATGCCCAGATCGTTTCAGAGTACCTGGGCAACCTGACCGGCCGGCATTTGCCTCTGGGCGTCTTCCTTCGCGATCACGATCTCTTCGCCCTGGCCGACCATGCTGGGGACAGACGGTCCAACGCTCTATCGCGGGGCGGCCGCCGCCGACCTTTTGAACTGGCGCGAACGGGTACTCGCGGGACTGCGCCGGCGCGGGGTCCTGACGCTCGACGTCTTCCCCGACGAGCTGACCGGCGACCTCGTCAGTCGTTACCTCGAGATCAAGGCTCGACATTTGCTTTGAGGTAAATCGATCCGGTCCACCGATTCCGTCCCGAGGGCTCCTCTTCCAGCTTTTCACCAAGGTCTCAGCGATGACAAGCGGCCTGGATCCGGATTTCCCCGGCCACGAGAGCAACCCCTATGCACCGCCTCGAAGCCAGTTCGGGATGCGTCCCAGAGGCGGGAAGCCGGTCGAGGTTCCTTTCGACGTCGGCTGCATTGCAAGTGCGTCCTGGGCGATTTACAAGGAACGGCCTGGCCCTTGCATTCTGGTTTGCTGCATCGTGGGCGTCTTCATCTGGCTCATCCAGTTCGGCCAGCCACGGTTGCTTCGTGCGCTCGGCGTAACGCCCGGCGACTGGAGCAAGGGGGCTTTGCTTCAATTTGGCGTGCTCTTCGGGGCTTACGTGTTCAACGCCTGGTTGGGCGCAGGCCAGAATCTGGCCATGCTGGCCGTATCACGGCGCGAACCCGCGGTGCTGGCACGGCTCATCCAGGGCGGCCGTTTTGTCCTGCGGTCGATTCTGGCCGCGATTGTTTTCATGCTGGCCATCGGGACGATTTTCGTCGTGAACATGATCTGGGCGTCAATTTTCGCAAGGCTGTTCCGCGCTAGCGGCGCTCCCTTGGCAATCTCTGCGCTGTCAATGGCGATCAGTGTCGTCGCTGTGCTCTACGTCTCGGTGCGTTTCTCACAGTTTCCTTACATGATTGTCGATCAAAACGCGAGTGCGCTCGATTCGCTGCGTGGGTCGTGGGAAGCGACGCGTGGCCGATCCGGTACACTGGCTCTGGTTTACGCCATGCTGCTCGTGATCAATCTGGCGGGCTTGCTGGCCTGCTTCGTGGGATTGATCTTCACCATACCCTACAGCACCCTGGTGCTCGCCGTGACGTACCTGTCAATGACGGGTCTGCCGGTGGGCGGCGGAAAGAGCGAGCAGGGATCGTGGGACGAAATCGCTTTCGAGGGCGACTGACCAGAGGGCGGTTTTTCGGATCGGTTCGGCCCGTTCAACGACCGGGGACTGTTTGGGGTTTTACAGGTGCCTCGAGACGTTCGGCCGTCCCGGCCGCTGCCTTTTCCAGAAACGCCACCACCTCCGGCTTGTCCCAGTCGTTCGATCCGACCTCGGCGGCCGCGATCCGTCCATCGGGAGTGATGATGAACGTTGCCGGGATGCCCTCGGTCTCGTAGACCCGGGGCATCGATCGTGCGTGCAAGACGGTCATGGGCCAGTTCTTGCCGCTGACGAACTGGACGACCTTGTCGACGGAGTCGTCGACGGAAACACAGACGAACTCGATATTCTTGCCCTGGAGACCGGAGTTCGCCGCCAGCCGCGCGATCGAGGGCATCTCAGCCACGCAAGGGCCGCACCAGGTGGCCCAGATGTTCAGGAACACCGTCTTGCCCTTGAACCGCGAAAACGGCACGGGTTGGTTGCTGAGATCGTCGAGCGCCCAGTTGTAATCGGCCGGGATGTCGATGGCCGAATCCTCCAGGGGCTTGCGGTTCCCCGGTGCGAAAAATCCCAGGTAGAGAACCCAGAAACCCAGGAAAGCCAGGGCGATGTAGATCCAGGTCCGATCTGTCGCCGGTTTGCCATCGGCCATGGAATTCCCTCCTGGTATAAAACCGCGTGAAGCGGAAGAAACCACTCAGTCGTCAGCCCGTGTCTCTGCCACGGGAGCAAGCAGGTTTTCGACCGGGGCGTAGTCATCGGTCAGGATGATGTTGCGAGACCGGCTCTCGAAAACCGCTTTCTCGTCCTCGGGGGTGTAGGGTTTCGGCTCGGTCCGGCGGTCGTTGTGGAAGAACTGGGGATCATCGTCGCGAAGGCCCAGGTCGGTAAGGTCAAGCGGCTGCCGCGATGCCACCACTACAAAGGTCTCGCGCAGGCCCGAGCCCGGATTGCGGTCGGTCCCGAAGATGTAAAGATGGGGAAATGTCAGGGCCGCGGTCTTGGCCCAGGCGCCGAGGAATCCGCCATAGCCGTGCGCCCGTTCGAGTTCCTGCTTGCGGATCTTCTCTTGCTCGGCGGGGTCGGTGATCTTCTTCTTGTCGATGATCTTCTCGGCCTTCTTGAGGGCGACCGCGTCCGACTCGTAGACGTCGATAATATTGATCATATAAACCCCGGTGGGGCTCATCATCTTGGCGATCTTGTCGTTGAACTCATGCGTCGTGAGATGCCAGGGCACCGAGAAATCGTTGAAGGCGTCGCCGAAGATCAGGTCGTACTGCTTCTTGTCCTGGTTGCGATCGACAAATTGACGCGCGTCTCCCCAGTGGGTCTGGATCGTCGTGTCCCGGGGCAATCCCGTCGCCTGGAAGTTGGCATTGGTCACCGCCCGATCGATCTCGGCGACGTCGACATCAGTGCCGGGATAGGCATATTGCATGTGCCGCTGGAAGGTGTATGCCCCGCCGCCCAGAAACAAGGTTTTCAACGTCGACCGTTCAACCTTGGGCAGAACTGGTGTTTTCGTGTCTTCGTCGTCATCTTCCTCAACCTTCTTGTTCTTGTCGGATGGGTCGGGAATCTCTTTCTTGTCCTTGGCTTTATCTTTCTCCTGGTCGTTGCCCTTGGCGGGGTTGATTGTTTTCTCCGAGGACTTCGATTCGGGCGTGCCGGACCCTTTTTCTTGCGTCTCGCTAGCGAAAACTTGCTCGGGTAATACGCTGGCTTTCCTGGCAGCCGCTTTTCTCGTCGTGGGGGGGCTATCCGGGGCAAGAGTAATCTTGCCGCCGGCCTTGGCAGCGCGGTAGGCCACAAGGGCGTAGATGTGTTCGTAGTCGTAATCCAGCCGCTCGGGATGACCCAGGATGAAATAGCCGTGAATCAGGTTATCAAGGACCAGGGTGCGGCGCTGAGATTCAATCTCCGGTTCGGGCTCGTTCGTCACTTTGATGAAGTAATAGTTGCTCTCATCGATCCAGGCAAAAGCGTCTTCCGTGGTTGCCGGGTTCCCTTTCTCCTCGCGTATCCCCCATTCTTCGCCCATCTTCTGGAACGTGTTCAAGGGTGTGAAGGCGACCACGCACAGCCCCAGTGGCACGCCCGCCCAGATTGCGTGCCAGACCGAGCCCAGCACGGTTGCGGCAAAGGCCATGGTGGTGCCCAGCAGCAAGAGCACACCTTTGGTGCCAATCACATCAATCAGCACAAAACCGGTGAGGAACGTGCCCAGGATGCTGCCGACCATGCCCCACGCGTAGACCTGCCCGATGGCCGTACCGGTTCGCTTGTACCGCTTCAGCCGATCGACCGCCAGCTTCGCCACGACCGGGCTGACTGTGCCCATCGAAACCGCGGGCAGGAAAAACACCAGGGACGTGACGAGAAGGACCCGGTAAGGCCACGACAGGGGAATCGCCGGCACGAACGGCAGCTTGAGCTCCGACCAGGAAATCGCCGCGCTCAGCACGCTGCGCTGGGGTCCAATCTGATTGAAACCTTCGCGGAGCCAGCGCGGGGCGCCTCCAGGAGCAAGATGCTGAGAACCAGGACGGATGCAGCCAGGAAAAGCCAGCTAGCCTGCTTCTCGTTCTTGATCAGGTTGGCAACCTGTCCGCCCAGAAAATTGCCCAGGCTGAGGCCGGCAAGTAGAACCGCGATGACGCTCGTCCAGCCGTAGATGCTCGACCCGAGGTGGCGCGTCACCATCCGGCCGGCCACCATCTCCAGGGCCATGAAGCCTAGGCTTGCGAGAAAGGCGAGGACGGCCAGGTCGGAAAGGCTGGGCCGCGGTGCGGAGGAATCGACCGCGCCAACGCCCTCGCCGGTCTGTTCGTCCAGGGCCAGATCTTGCCGCCGTGCCGTGAACAGAGTGTAGAGCCCCAGCAGACCCAGCAACAAGGCCGTGACATTGCCGGCCAGCGCGAGATAGTTGATCTGGTATGAGCCTAGAGAGATGGCCCCGAGTCCGAGCGAGCGGACCAGCGGGCCGATCGATCCCAGCCCCAGCAACAGTGCGGTGATTACGCCCAGAACCAGCCCGCCAAGCTGACCGAAGAGTGCCCCGGCCAGCAGCGCCAGGGCCGCGGCGACCACCAGGACGATAGTCGAACTGGGCGCCAGGTACATCAGAACGAAGCCGGCCAGGAAGGTTCCGACGATCGAACCGATCGCCCCGAAAAAGTAGACGTCGCCGATCGCGCTGCCGGTCCGCCGCGATTGCTCGACCGCCATCTTGGCCACGACCGGCCCCACCATGCCCAGAACGGTCGCCGGTACGAGGAAGTCGAGAATCACCACGATCACCGTGCGCAGCTCCCAGTTGAGCGATTCGGCCGCCGGCAAGATATGGCCAATCTGGGAGTTGACCCAGAGGCAGCCGACCACCAGAAGCGATCCCAGCGCGAAGAGAGGGCCCACGGCCCGCCGTGGGTCGACCCGGTCGGCCAGCCTGCCTCCCAGCACGTTCCCCAGGCAGATTCCGCCCAGGATGATGCCGATCACGCTGGTCCAGACCGTCAGCGACGACCCGACGTGCCGGGCCACCAGGCGGCTGGAAACTAGTTCCAGGATCATGATGCAGAGACTGCTGAAAAACGCCAGTGCGTACGGCAACATCCGGGCAGCAAGGCCAACCATACCGAAAAGACTCCCCCGCGACCGCCAATCCAAGCTTGGCGACGGTGCCATCCTTGCAGGCAGAAAAGGAAGGAAGGTAAACGCTGGACCTCTAACAATATCCGACACGAACCCGTGGCGACAACCGGCTAGTCACCAGGGGTGGAACCGTTTCATCGCCGATGCCGTCTTGCTCATTGCAGCACGCTGATCAAAGGGGTCACTACGAAGGCCCTGCATCCTCACACAATCGGCTACCAGTCTGGGGGCGGGCTCCATGCATTCGGTGGTTTGCCCGATTGTCTGAACTCAGCCACTGCCGAAATGCACAATGCCGGGGTCATGCCGACGAGCCAAACACAACTAGTTAATATATTTTAATAATGTATATAGCATCATGTTTGTCCACAAATTTCATCGGCCCTTGGTCGCCGGTTCTCGGCCCTCTTTCGTGAGGAACACCGACCTCGTTGTCTCCGGCCCCACACCTGCGACGATCGAAACCGCCGTCGTGGACCCCCGGATCCCGAGCGCCATGCAATCGCGGAGTTGGAAAGGCCGGAACACGCCTCGAAGGCAACCGGGGCGTGGATCCTGCTAACGTTTTTCGCGCCGGGCGGTCGCTCGGTCCGTCTGCTCATTGACTTCATCCGTCCGGTCGGTTACTTAAGAGATTACGATGATACTGCTCATGGCGGGCAGGATTGCAACTGGCTACGAGAGCCCCTCGAAGGCGTCTTCTCGGCGTGCCAGAGGGGCGTGTTCTCATGCCCATTTGAATGAATATGCGATGAAGCGAACACGGCCAGTTCGGCACTCTTCATCGATCCGGCATGGCGCGATTCCGAGCACGCAGGGCTGCGTGGTCAGACAGGGGCGAGGTCGCACCCTCGGAAGCAACCATCCTTCTCAGGAGGTTTCACTTGAAACGGCAATTCGTGACGGTTGATGGCAACGAGGCGGCAGCCTACGTGGCGCATCAGACCAACGAGGTTATTGCGATCTACCCGATCACCCCGTCCTCGCCGATGGGCGAGTTCGCAGACTCCTGGTCGGCCGCGGGCCAGAAGAATATTTACGGCGTCGTACCGACGGTCATCGAGATGCAGCACGAAGGTGGGGCGGCCGGCGCCTGCCATGGCGCGCTTCAGGGAGGAGCGCTCACGACGACGTTCACGGCGTCGCAGGGTCTGCTTTTGATGATCCCCAACATGTACAAGATCGCCGGTGAGCTGACCTCGGCGGTCTTCCACATCGCCGCGCGAACACTGGCCACCCACTGCCTGTCGATCTTCGGTGATCAGAGCGACGTCATGGCCGCACGGTCCACCGGCTGGGCCATGCTCTGCTCGAACACCGTTCAAGAAGTGCAAGACTTTGCCCTGATCTCTCAGGCGGCCACCCTCCAGGCAAGAGTGCCTTTCCTCCACTTTTTCGACGGCTTCCGGACCTCGCACGAGGTCAACAAGATCGAGCAACTGACCCCGGACGACCTGCGGGCCATGATTCCGGACGAGCTGGTGAAGGCCCACCGCGACCGGGCTCTCAATCCCGAACGGCCCATCCTCCGCGGCAGCGCCCAGAACCCCGACGTCTTCTTCCAGGCGCGCGAGGCGTGCAACCCGTTCTACCTTGCTGTGCCGGGTATCGTCCAGAAAACCATGGACAAGTTCGCGGGTCTCATCGGCCGGCAGTATCACCTCTTCGATTACGTCGGCGCCCCCGATGCGCAAGAGGTGATCGTCGCCATGGGCTCGGGCTGCGGGGGCATTGAAGAAACCGTCGCGAAGCTCAACGGGCAGGGGCGGAAGCTTGGTCTGGTCAAGGTCCGGCTCTACCGTCCGTTCGACGTGCCGAGCTTCCTGGCGGCCCTGCCGGCAACCACCCGGCGCATCGCCGCACTCGACCGGACCAAAGAGCCCGGCGCGATCGGCGAGCCGCTTTACCAGGACATAGTCACCGCGCTCGTCGAGGGCTGGAGCGAGCGGGCCGGCGATGCACCGATGCCCTCGGTCATCGGCGGCCGGTATGGCCTGTCTTCCAAGGAGTTTACCCCGTCGATGGTGGCCGGCGTCTTCGACGAGCTGGTGGCCGCGAAGCCGAAGAAGCACTTCACCGTCGGCATCGTCGACGACGTCACCCACCTGAGCCTGAAGTGGGATCCCTCATTCACGACCGAGGCGGCCGATACGCACCGGGCTGTCTTTTACGGTCTGGGCAGCGACGGCACCGTCGGCGCCAACAAGAACACGGTCAAGATCATCGGAGAGAACACGCCGCTCTTCGCCCAGGGTTACTTCGTCTACGACTCCAAGAAATCGGGATCGGTCACCGTCTCACACCTGCGGTTCAGCCCTCGGCCGATCGACTCGGCCTATCTCTGCCGCAACGCCAACTTCGTGGCCTGCCACCAGTTCAATTTCCTCGAGAAGATGGACGTCCTGGAGTTCGCCGATCCGGGTGCGACCTTCCTGCTTAACAGCCCATACGGCCCGGAGGACGTCTGGAACAAGATCCCGATCGAGACCCAGAAACAGATCATCGACAAGAAGCTGAAGTTCTACGTGATCGACGCCGAGAGCGTGGCCCAGAAAGCGGGGCTGGGCCGGCGTATCAACACCATCATGCAAACCTGCTTCTTCGCGATCTCGGGCGTTCTGCCCCGCGACGAGGCGATCGCCGAGATCAAGTACACCATCAAGAAAACCTACGGCAAGCGCGGGGAAACCGTGCTGCAACAGAACTATACCGGCGTCGATACGGCCGTCGCCGAGCTCTTCGAGGTCAAGGTTCCGGCGGCGACATCGGGCGACCTGCGCCGACTGCCGCCGGTGCCGGCCTATGCTCCAGACTTTGTCAAGCGCGTCACGGCGATGATGATCGAGGGCAAGGGCGACCTGCTGCCGGTGAGCGCCATGCCGGTCGATGGAACCTTCCCGACCGCGACCGCGCGTTATGAAAAGCGAAGCATCGCGCTGTCGATCCCGATCTGGGACCCCGACATCTGCATCCAGTGCGGCCTCTGTGCACTGGTCTGCCCGCACGCGGCGATCCGCTCCAAGGTCTTCCCCACGACGGCTCTGCAGAGCAAGCCGGCTGATTTCAAGTCCGAGCCTTACAGTGGCAAGGAGTTTCCCGGTTTCCATCTCTCCATCCAGGTGGCGCCCGATGATTGCACCGGCTGCGGGGTCTGCGTGGACGTCTGCCCGGCACGCAGCAAGGAGATGGTCAAGCACAAGGCCATCAACATGGAGCCGAAGCTGGATCATCTTGAGGTCGAGCGGGCAAACTTCGACTTCTTCCTCGAGATTCCCGAGATCGACCGCAAACAGGTCAAGTTCGAGGTGGTCAAGGGCTCCCAACTGCTGCAACCGCTCTTCGAGTATTCCGGGGCGTGCCCCGGCTGCGGCGAGACCCCGTACCTCAAGCTGATGAGCCAGCTCTTCGGCGATCGCGCCATGATCGCCAACGCCACCGGCTGCTCCTCGATTTACGGCGGCAACTTGCCCACGACCCCTTATGCCCAGAACAAGCAGGGCAAAGGCCCGACCTGGTGCAACTCGCTGTTCGAGGATAACGCCGAGTTCGGCCTGGGATTGCGGTTGGCCGTCGATCAGCAAGAATCGTATGCCCGCGAGCTCTTGCGGCGGATGTCGTCCGATCTGGGCAACGACCTGGTGACGGCCATTCTCGAATCGCGTCAAGTGAACGAGGCCGAGATCGAGGCCCAGCGGGCCCGGGTCGCCGCTCTCGGTCAAAAGCTCTCGGCAATGGGCACACCCGAGGCGCGCCTGCTGCAAGGCGTGGCCGACACGCTGATCCGCCGCAGCGTCTGGATCGTGGGCGGCGACGGCTGGGCGTACGACATCGGCTTCGGAGGGCTCGATCACGTGCTGGCCTCGGGCCGCGATGTCAACATCCTGGTGCTGGACACCGAGGTTTACTCGAACACCGGCGGACAGGCCTCCAAGTCGACCCCGCGGGCTGCCGTGGCGAAGTACGCCTCCGGTGGCAAGGCCGTGGGCAAGAAGGACCTGGGCATGATGGCTGTCGACTACGGCAACGTTTACGTGGCCACGGTGGCCATGGGCGCCAATCCGCTCCAAACGCTCAAGGCCTTCCGCGAGGCGGAGGCCTACCGGGGCACCTCGCTCTTGATCGCCTACAGCACGTGCATCGCGCATGGCATCGACATGACCACGTCGATGAATCACCAGAAGGAAGCGATCACATCGGGCTACTGGCCGCTCTATCGCTACGACCCCCGCGCTGCTTACGACGGATCGAAGCCGTTCCATCTCGACAGCCGCAAGCCGACCACGGCCTTCAAGGAGTTTGCTTTGAAGGAAGGACGTTACGCCATGCTGGCCCGGGCGAACCCGGCCCACGCCGAAAGGCTTCTCGAGCTGGCCCAGAAAGACATCAACGACCGCTGGCATTTCTACGAGCAGATGGCCGGAATTGAGCGCACAGTCAGTCCGATGGAGGAGGCAGCCCGATGAGTATTTCCTTAGGCACCAAGTACCTGGGTTTGGACTTGAAGAATCCCCTGGTCGCGTCGGCCGGCCCGCTCACGGGGCGAATCGACACGCTCATGAAGCTGGAAGAGGCCGGGGCCGCGGCTGTCGTTCTTCCCTCGCTGTTCGAGGAGCAGATCACCCGTGAGGAAGTCGAGATCGCGCTGCTGTACGACTTCAATAATGAAGGCTTCGCCGAGGCCCAGTCGTACCTACCTGAGATGGAGAACTACCACACCGGGCCCGACACCTATCTCCGGCTGGTCCGCCAGGCCAAGCAGTCGCTGACGATCCCGGTGATCGCCAGTCTCAACGGCACCTCCAACGGCGGCTGGATCCATTACGGTAAGATGATCGAGGAAGCCGGCGCCGATGCTCTCGAGCTCAACATTTATTATCTGGCCACGGACCCGGACACGACGGCGCTCCAGGTCGAAAACCAGTATCTCGAGCTGGTCTCCGGCGTCCGAGGAGCGGTCTCCATCCCGCTGGCGGTGAAGATCGGTCCTTTTTTCAGCTCGATGGCCAACATGGCCAAGAAGCTGTTCGGCACGGGGGCCGACGGCCTGGTCCTGTTCAACCGGTTCCTGCAGCCCGATATCGATCTCGAGTCGCTGTCTGTCGAGCCACGGCTGGTGCTCAGCAGCAGCGACGAGCTGCGGCTTCCCCTCCGCTGGATCGCCATCCTCCGGTCGCTACTTCGAGCAGTCGCTCGCTGCCACAAGCGGCGTGCATGCTCCGGAAGACGTGATCAAGCTGCTGCTGGCGGGAGCCGACGTGGCCATGACCACCTCGGCCTTGCTCAAGCACGGGCCGGGCCTGATCTCCGACTTGCTGGTCGGGCTGCGAACCTGGCTCGAAGAAAAAGAGTATGTCTCGGTCGAGCAGATGAAAGGCTCGATGAGCCAGCGCAACAGCCCTGACCCGGCCGCCTTCGAGCGTGCCAATTACGTCAAGACCATCCAGTCGTATAGCTCGCAGCTTGCCCAGTAAGAGTTCCCGGGGGTTGTCTGGCAAACTCGCTGTTTCAGACCCTTCCAGGTTTGACCCAGGACGCACGGCAACCCTTGGCGCGATGCCTGACATGACTCGTGAGCTGGTCACCGATCTCGACGACCCGCGGATCGCCATCTACCGCGCGCTCAAGGCCACGAACCTGACGCGCGGACTTGACCAGTTTGTGGTCGAAGGAGAAAAGCTGGTCGAGAGACTGCAGGCCAGCCGGTTTCCGCTCGTTTCCATTCTTGCCACGGACCGGTATGTCACCCGCCTCCAGGGACGCCTGCCGGAGGACGTGCCGGTCTATGTGGTCAGCCACGACCGGATTCATGCGGTGGTCGGTTTTCCGTTTCACCGCGGTGTCCTGGCCTGCGGACAGAGAATGGCCTGGCCGCCAGCCGAGGAAATCGTCGGCCAGGGCGGCCGATATTGTACGCTGGCCGTCTGTCCCAGGCTGAGCAATCCCGAAAACCTGGGAGCGATCGCCCGGATCGGCGACGTCTTTGGAATCGACGCGATTCTGGCCGGTCCAAGCTGCCCGGATCCGCTGTCGCGGAGAGTCCTCCGAGTTTCCATGGGTGCTGCACTGAGGTTGCCCGTGGTCATCGTTGACCGGCTTGATCAGCTCGCCGATCAACTAGCTGGCAGTTTTCAGATCGAATTCTGGGCGGCCGTGGCCGATCCCCTCGCTGATTCCTTCGAGCAGATTTCCCGGCCCGATCGCGTCGCGCTGGTTGTGGGCGAGGAAGATGAAGGGGTCTCGCCTGACTGGCTGGCTCGATGCCGGCAGTCAATCACGATCCCGATGCGGCTCGGGGCCAGCTCGCTGAACGTGTCGGTGGCGACCGGAATCCTGCTCTATCATCTGACGAGGCAAATGCTTCAGCAATAGCACCGATCGCGCGGAGGCCGAGCGTGGCGGAGCCCTCTTGCATGGAGTTTGCACGGAAGATCCGAAACGGAATAAGAGAGACTTTTCCCTGGTTGGACGAATACAATGTATCATTCAAGTGATCAACTTCAGGCGTTCCACAGGCGTCGCGTGCGGCGAGATCAGCACAGCGTGTGGCCCTGGCTGGATCACGGGTTTGACCAGGAATAGGTACCCGTCATGGAACCCGATCAAAAAATCGTTCCCCTCCTTCAAGTCGTTGCCGGTCCGCTCTCTGGACGCGTGTACAAGATCGATCGCGATGTGATGATCATCGGACGCAACCCCGAGTGCGACCTGGTGCTGGAGCCGAAGTCGGTCTCTCGCCGGCATGCCGCGCTGGTGCATACCAATGGAGAATACGTTCTCAAGGATCTTGGCAGCACGCGGGGAACCTACGTCAATGGGCTCCGGCTCACGCAACCCGTGATCCTGAGGAACGGCCACATTCTTCAGATCGGCGAAGTTCAGTTTGCCTTCAAGGCTCAGTCGGTTCAAATTCAGGAGGGTGATCAGGATCAATCGACCGTCTTTGCCTCGATCGACATGACCACACCGAGCGATCGGTACTTGCCGGTCGTCAAGCCGGAAGTCAAGTTGCGGGCGATGCAACGGATCAGCCAGGCGTTCGGCAGCACCCTCGTGCTCAGCGAGATTCTGGAGAATGTTCTGACCACCTTGTTCGAGATTTTCCCATCGGCCGAGCGCGGTTTCGTGCTGCTCAAGGACCGAGAGAAGGGAATACTGGCCCCGGAGGCCATACATACCCGCAGCGGGCCCTCGGGCGATCTGAAAATCAGCAGGTCCATCCTCAAGCGAGTGCTTCACAATGGCCAGGCCGTACTGAGCAAAGACCTCTCCTCCGAATTTCCCAACAGCGAAAGCGTATCCGACAGCCTGATCCGGTCGCTGATGTGCGTCCCCATTCTGGACCAGAAACAACAGCCGATCGGGATTGTCCAGATCGATACCAAGGACGGACGAGCCCGATTTGACCAGGAAGATCTCGATCTTCTGGTTTCGGTGGCCAACCAGATCAGCGTGGCCGTTCAGAACGCCCAGCTACACCAGGACGCGCTGAAGCAGCACGAACTGGAACGGGAACTGCAATTTGCCCGCCAAGTGATGCAGGCGCTCTTGCCCGAGCGGCCTGCAAGTGTTGTTGGTTATGAATTCTGGGATTGCTACGAGCCGGCACGGCACGTCGGAGGAGACTACTACGGCTTCATCCCGCTTCTCGATTCCCACGAGAAAACCGGCGCATCCGCCCGGCGCTGGGCCATCGCCGTGGGTGACGTTGTCGGCAAGGGGCTTCCGGCGGCGCTTTTGACCGCCAAGCTCTCCGCGGAGATCCGGCTCTTTCTCCAGGGCGAGACCGACCCGGCCCGCGTGGTCACCCGGCTGAATCAACAGCTCTGTGAGAACGGCGTGCTCGATATGTACATCACGTTCTTGCTGGCCATTCTCGACATCACCAACCACCGGCTGCTCGTTTGCAATGCCGGCCATCCGTGTCCGCTGATTCGCCGCCAGGAGGGCCGTATCGAGGAGTTTGGTAAGGAGCAATCGGGGCTGCCCCTGGCAATCCAGGGAGACTGGACTTATGAAACCTCGGAAACCACCCTTCAAGCGGGCGACGTGGTGATCCTCTATACCGACGGGGTGACCGATGCGTTCAACCCTCAGAACGAGCGATTTGGCGACGTAGGGGTGCGGACCATGCTGGCCAAGGCGCCCGCGAATCCGGCAGCGGCGGGCGAAATGCTCGTCCAGCAAGTCCGCGCCCATGCCGCCGGCCGTGCCCAGTTTGACGACATCACCCTGGTCGCATTCGGTCGAAGATGAAGGTCCTCGAGTCACTTTGTTCGTGGGCTCGAGAAGGAAGTAGTTCACGTCCGTTTCAACTGCTAAACTAAAAGGTTAGAGACCGGCTCCGAGGTCTTCGTCATTCGCCGCACGACGCCCCTGGAGCCGGTATTCCCCCGCGTCGTTGAGCGACGCTCGACCTGTGCTCCACTGGTCGCGATCCGCCGGACCGCGAGGCTGGATATGCTCGACTGGGAATGGCTGATCGGTGATTCCGTGATCGGCGCTCTTGCCCGAGGCGTATGCTCACTATCGCCGCCCGATCGTCGAAGGGCTGCGTCTCTTCCTGAGCCGGCTTCCCGGCCCTAGCGTGGCCCAGATCCTCGCCGATCAGGCTGCGCTTGCCGCCGACGCATCTGCCGAGGTGCGACTGGTCGCCCTTGCCGAGCGCTGCCCCGCACTGCACAAGCTGGGGCAGATTCTTGCCCGTGATCGTCGGCTTGCCCTGGACCTTAGGCGGCATCTCCAGCGGCTTGAATCGTTGCCGCCCGTCACACCGTTAGACCTGATCGAGCAAACACTGAACAGCGAGCTTGGCCCTCTGGAGCGTCTGGGTGTCGTGCTCGAACCCCCGGCGCTCGCCGAGGCTAGCGTGGCCGTCGTGATACCGTTTCGGTACACCGGAAGTCAGGATGATCTTGCCGGCCGCGGGGTTTTCAAAGTTCTCAAGCCCGGCATCGAGGATCGCCTGGAGCTCGAGCTCAACGTGCTCCAAGATGTCGGCGGGTTGCTCGATGAACGGTGCGATGCGTTCGGAATTCCTCAGCTCGCGTATCGCGGGGTCTTCGATCAGGTCCGAGAAAAGCTGGCGACCGAGGTCAATCTCAATGGAGAACAGCATCACCTGGAACAGGCCGCCGAGACATACGCGAGGGAGCCCGAAGTTCTGATCCCCCGGCTCTACCCGTTCTGTTCCGCCCGCATCACGGCCATGGAGCGGATCGATGGCCACAAGGTAACCGAGCCCGGAGAACACGACCTGTGGGACCGCCGGCGGCTCGCCGAGCTGATCGTGGAAGCCATGATTGCCGGGCCGATCTGGTCGCCTGCAAGCCGGGCGACGTTTCACGCCGACCCCCATGCCGGAAACCTCTTCGTGACCCCGGACCGGCGCCTGGCGATCCTCGATTGGAGCCTGACGGGCTCGCTGGGCGAGAACGAACGGGTCGCCATGACGCAACTGGTGCTCGGCGGGCTGAGCTTGAGCGCAGGGCAGGTCCGGTCGGGGCTTCTCAGCCTGGCCCTCCGGCAGCAAGTGGATGAGGCCGCGCTGAACCGCGTGATTCAGGACTGGCTGAGGCGCGTTCGGCAGGGCATGTTCCCCGGCTTCTCCTGGCTCATGGGAATGCTCGACGACGCCGTGGTGCAGGCAAGACTGCGAACCGCGACCGACTTGATCATGTTCCGTAAGGCACTGCTGACTCTCGAGGGTGTCCTCGGAGACGTCTCCGCGCAGGTCTGTCTCGACGAGCTCTTGCCGGCACTCTTCTTGAGGAGACTGGCGGTCGACTGGCCGCGCCGGTTCTGGAGTGATCCGCTCTCGCGCGAGTTCGCAACCCGACTGTCCAACGAGGACATCGCCTTGCTGCTGCTCCGCCTGCCCTCAACGCCGGCCCGCGCCTTGCTCGAAAGCGCTCTCGAGCTGATCACCAGGTTCAAGCGGGGGGAAAGCCGGGCGGGTCACTGAACGCGGGGCTCCCGTCGGGCCTGCGTCGACCAATCACGGTAGTCACGATACGGTCGCTCTTCACCAGAACAGCCGGAACCGGCGCGTTCGGGCGGGTTCGGCGACAGACTTCAGAGGGAGGGCCAGGCAGGTGCTGGTTTTGAGGTCCGGCCCCGTGCCGGTGGAAAACGAACGCTGGGGCATGCGCACCTCTGTGCCGTCGAGATCCTCATCGAGCGCACAGAGCGGTAAGTGGGTCTGAAGGATCAGTCGGTCCGCTCCCAGGAAGAAGAGCATATAAGGGAACGGGGCATCATCTTCGATCCGAGAGCTCAGAGCGACCCAGGACGCGCTATAGGGCACATGGACCTGGTAAACCAGACTACCGCCGTTCTCAAAGAGGTTGCGGTCAAACGCGTGGTCCGGGTTGCTGACCCATTCCATCGTGTCGGTGAAATGCGAGAGCTCTTGCTCGGGCATGAGTGAGAGGGCCATGCGGATGAGTGCCTTGTACGCGGCGATCGGCACAGCCGTCGGCAGCCGCAGCTCGCGGAACGACGCGGTGCCGGTTCTCAATGCCGCGAGTGACTCCCAGAAGCTCGCAAATTCCGCGTCGATCGTCTCGGCGAACTGCTTGGCGAATTCGTCGCACAATTCGCGGGTGAACAGGGAGGAATTTCCGACCAGTTCCGGGATGGTGGGACGGACGTAGGAAAACGCGGCCCGGGGCGGCGACTGCTCACAGAACCGACAGTGCGGACGACGCACGTCGCCGAGGATCCGTTGATCCGGCTCGGCGAGTGAGAGCTCGATGACGGTCTGGTAGTTGAGCTCGAAGACCGTGTCCATCTCGGCCGCGTTCCAGTCCTCTTGGTGGGCTCCGTGGAAACGGCCCCGGCGCTCCCAGCGTTCGTAAGCCGCTCGCTCGATCTGTTCCCTGGAGGGGAGCATCATTACGGTCCTGGAATTCCTGGAGAGCGCGATTCGCCCGCGGCGACGTGCGTGTCTCCGAACAAGCACAATCTTAATCGAGCCGTAGGGCGGAAGTAAGATCGCGCCGGCATTCGATGAGGGGCGGCTCTGCGCGGCATGAGGGTACCGGGAGCCACATGAAGCGACCCCGGCGACCGTGCGCGGATCTCTTGAATCCGCTCATGCGGTCAACATCGTGTCTCATCGGAATGCCCTCCAGCAGAGGCGCAGGAATCTCATTCAGGGCGAAGGCTGTGGGCTTGACGCCCTCAAGTTGTCCTGCTTAGACTTCATTCTTCATAATTTGGTGCGCATCTTATCCAGAGTGGCTGAGGGAAGGGCCCTGTGACGCCACAGCAACCGGTCTGCCGACAAGGCAGATGCTGGTGCTAATTCCTGCCCAGTGTGGGTTTGCCGGCCGGGGTAGTTTGTGACCCCCAAGTCCGGTCAATCACACCGTGGGACAGATAAGATGGCCGATGCTGAACAGCCCCCCGGCTTTCACCTCGAGCCTGGCTTGTCCCGTCCTATTCACCCTTCCTCGAACGACTCCGGATACCCGCGCACCCGATCGATCTCCGTGCTCGCTCTTTGCCGAGACGAGTGATCGGGAGACTGCCTCATCACGGGACCTCACCCAGGAGCCAAGCCAGTGTCCGGAGAACTAGTGACCGGCCTTCAATGTCGCTTGTGCGGCAAGTGTTACCCCAAGGAAGCCTTGAATTTCTGTACCGAGGACTTCGGCCCCCTGGAAGTCACTTACGACTATGAGGCCGCTGCCCGGTCGCTGACGCGTTCCGCACTGGCGTCGCGTCCGCGGACGATGTGGCGCTATCATGAACTCTTGCCCATCGACGGTGAGCCCACGGTGGGCTTGCACGTGGGTGGTACCCCGCTGATCCGGGCCGACCGCCTGGCCCGGGTACTGGGAGTGCGTGAGCTCTATCTGAAGAACGATGCCGTCAATCACCCGTCGCTCTCGTTCAAGGATCGCGTCGTCGCCGTGGCCCTGTCCAAGGCGGTCGAACTGGGCTACCAGACCGTGGGCTGCGCCTCGACCGGGAACCTCGCGGGTAGTGTCGCGGCCAACGCCGCGGCCGCTGGCCTGGAGGCGTACGTCCTCATTCCCGACGGCCTGGAGCAGGGCAAAGTTCTGGGGGCGACCATCTACGGGGCCAAGGTCATTGCCGTCCAGGGCAACTACGATCATGTCAACCGTCTTTGTTCGCAGATCGCCTTTCGTTACGGCTGGGGCTTCGTCAACGTCAACCTCCGGCCCTATTACGCCGAGGGGTCGAAGACGATGGGTTTCGAGATCGCCGAGGACCTGGGCTGGGTCGCTCCCGATCACGTCGTCGCGCCCATGGCCGGCGGCAGCCTGATCGGTAAGATCTACAAGGCGTTCCGCGAATTCGAGCGGCTCGACCTGCTCGACGCGCCGGTCCGCACGCGTATGTTTGGCGCCCAGGCGACCGGCTGCAACCCGATCTCGGCAACCGTGAAATCGGGCGCCAGCAAGGTCAAGCCAATCCGTCACCCCAACACGATCGCCAAGAGCCTGGCGATCGGCGACCCCGCCGACGGCTACTTCGCCTCGAAGCTGGTCCACGAAACCGGCGGCTGGTGCGAAGATGTTGACGACGAAGCCATCGTTTCCGCCATGACCCTACTCGCTGAGACCGAGGGGATCTGGGCCGAGACCGCCGGCGGCGTCACGCTTGCCGTGGCCATGAAGCTGATCGAACAAGGCAAAATCGATCGCGACGGATCCACCGTGCTCTGCATCACCGGCAATGGCCTGAAAACCCAGGAAGCGCTTCTTGGCAAGCTCGCCCGCCCGGTGGTGATCGAGCCAACGCTGGAAGCCTTCGAAAACCTGTTCGAGTCTTACTCGGCCACTGCTTCCCAACTGCCCAGCAATGCCGGAGCCCTGGTGGGCAGCGACGTGTGAGGCGAGCCGACCCGAGGCGGCCGGCGGCTCTTGAAGTCATGTGACCCGATCGAGTCACGATGGAGAAAGACATCATGGCAACAGTACGCATTCCCACACCCCTGCGCCCTCACGCGGGAGGACAGGACAAGGTTGAGACGGCAGGCTCGACGGTGGGCGAGATACTCGGCAACCTGGGGACCGCATTCCCCGCGCTTCGCGAGCGGCTCTTCGAGGGCGATGAACTCCGCAGATTTGTGAATGTTTATTTGAACAACGAAGACATCCGCTATCTCGACGACCTGGCCACTCCCGTGGCCGAAAAAGATGAACTCAGCATTATTCCCGCAGTCGCAGGCGGCTGAGAGGATTCCGATCCCAGGTATGCAGGCCGATTCCGTCGCTATCACACCATCGAGGAACACATGCCCGAGACGCCCCCCGATCCGCTCGAGCGCTACTCGCGACAGGTCCGTTTCCCCGCGCTCGGCCAGGCCGGCCAGCGCGCCCTGCTGGCCAGCAGGGTCACGCTCTGCGGTTGCGGTGCGCTCGGAACCGTGCTGGCCAACCACCTGGCTCGCGCCGGGGTGGGCCGATTGCGGATCATCGATCGTGATTTCATCGAGACCCACAACTTGCAACGGCAGATCCTTTTTGACGAGCAAGATGTCCGGGAGAACTTGCCCAAGGCCGAGGCCGCCGCGCGGAAGCTGCGGTTGATCAACAGCACCATCGAGATCGAGCCGGTGGTCACGGACATCGATCACACCAACATTCTCGACCTGGTGGGCGATGCCGACCTGATCCTTGACGGCACCGACAATTTTGAAACCCGTTACCTGATCAACGACGCTGCGATCAAGCTGGGCAAGCCCTGGGTGTACGGCGGAGTCATCGGCAGCGAGGGGCAAACGATGACGATCGTTCCGGGCAAGACGCCATGCCTGCGCTGCCTGATTGAAACGGCTCCGCCGCCCGGAATGACGCCGACCTGTGAAACGGCCGGCGTGCTCGGGCCGGCGGTCGCGGTGATCGCCTCGCTCGAGGCCGTGGAGGCGATCAAGCTGCTCTCAGGCGCAACCGAGGCCTTGAATCGCGACCTGATCATGGTCGACATCTGGGACTGGACCTTCCGTCAGCTCAAGGTCGCCGGGCTGCTCGGCAAGGTCGATTGCCCGTGCTGCAAACACCACCGATTCGAGTGGCTCGAGGGCGCCATGGGCTCGCACACGACCACGCTTTGCGGCCGCAATGCGGTGCAGGTCGCAGCACGCCGTCCCGAACCGTTAAACTTCGCCGAGCTTTCCCAGCGACTGCAACCTCTAGGCGAGGTCCGGCACAACGCGTTCATGCTCAAGTTCGCCACGGAGGGGTATGAATTCACCGTCTTTCCGGACGGCCGGGCGATCATCAAGGGGACCAATGACATTGCCAAGGCAAGAACGCTGTATGCTCAGTTTGTGGGGAGCTAGGGCGGGGAGTGAATGACCGAATGCAAAATGGAAAAGGACAGATGGCGTTCTGCCATCTTCCATCCCTACACCCATGACCCCGCCGCTGCGCATTGGATTCGACCATGATTTACCTCGACAACGCTGCCACCAGTTTTCCCAAGCCTGAGCCCGTCTATCAGGCGCTCGACCGATTCGCTCGCACAAGCCTGGCCAATCCCGGTCGGGCGGGGCACCGCATGGCCTTGGCGGCGGAGAAGATGCTCGATGACACCCGGCACCGGCTCAATCAGCTTTTTGGCGGCAAAGGGCCTGAACGGTGGATTCTCACGCATAACTGCACCGATGGGCTGAATCTCGCGATCAAGGGCTTGCTTCAGCCTGGAGATCATGTGGTCACCACCGACCTGGAGCACAACTCGGTAAGCCGGCCATTGCGGGCACTCGAGAAGAGCGGACTGATCTCCTTGACCCGGGTGGCTTCCGAACAGGGATACGTTGATCCGGCTGCGATCCACTCCGCGGTCGGCCCGAAAACGTCGCTCGTGGTCATGACTCACGCCTCGAACGTCCTGGGCACGGTGCAGCCGATCGAGACGATCGCGCCTCTGGTCCGCGCCGCAGGCGCGCTCTTCCTTGTCGACGCGGCGCAATCTGCGGGTGTGGTTACGATCGACCTGGAAGCGACGCCCATCGATCTTCTGGCCTTTCCTGGTCACAAGGCGCTTTACGGACCGACCGGCACGGGAGCACTTTACGTCGGACCGAGGACTGACGGCAAGTTCCGGCCCTGGCGCGAGGGGGGAACCGGCGGCGATTCGTCGAGCGAGGTCCAGCCGACGTCGCTCCCTTATCTGCTGGAAGGCGGCACGCCCAACGTCCTGGGCGCCTCCGGGCTTGCCGCCGGGATCGACTGGGTCATGCAACAAGGGCCAGAGAACCTGAGGACGCATGAGGTGGGCCTTCTGCAGTGCGTCGTGGACTGGGTGGCGCGGTCCGAAACCTGGCGAATCGCGGGCCGGTGGGATCCGTCGACCCATGTCGGGGCGCTTTCTTTGGTCGTTCCCGAGGGGCTCACGCCTCAGGACCTGGGCTCCATTCTTGATGTCAGCTTTGATATCGCGGTCCGGCCGGGACTGCATTGCGCCGTATATCCATCGTGCGCTCGGGACCTTTCCCGACGGCACCCTCCGGCTGAGTCCCGGGCCCTTCACAACCCGCCAGCAAATCGACCGCTTTCTTGAGGCTCTCACCGAGATCACTGCTGGCGTTCTCTGATTGGTCGGTAATTGCGCGAGCACCCGCCTTCCCCCTCGGCCGAGCGGTCTCGGTTCGAGAATCGGTCCGCAAAGGACTGATGAGCCAAATTGGCCCAACTGTTAAGCGACTGTGAATTTTTTCGGATTTGTACCAACTTGCATTGCCGGCGCATTTCATACAGCCTAACATCTTGAAAGGTTTTTAATGAGCGGTCAGACTTTAGTTGGAGCTTTCGGTTTTTTCACCAGTCAGAACAAAGCAACTCCATACGCTTTTGATGGCTGGTTTGAACTAGACGGCTAGTCGAGGCAAGCCGCCTGCGAGGAATTGCAAAGATTCTGAACAGCACGGATTCGCTACAGGGGTACCTTCATGTCTCCCATCCAGGAACCTTATCTTCTTTGTGTTTGCGTTCCCGCCTTCATCGACGGTGCGGGGCAACGATGGATCGATGCACTCTGGGCGAAAGACCTGCTCCTTCATCTCGCGTATCTCGATGATCTGACGCTGGCTTGCCCGGTGATTCAGAAGGAGCCCGGTGAGACCGATGTTTCGCTGAATCAACCGCCATTCGACAGACTGAAATTCATCGACCTTCCCTATCCGAGAACTCATCTCGCGGCGGCTGGGGCTTTTTTCGAGTATATAATCAAGCTCTGGAGAGCGACGAAACGGGCAACGATCGTCCACTCCGGCTTCGGTGGTTGGCCGTTTGCGGAAGGCTGGATTCTCACTCCGATCGGCAAGCTTCAGAAAAAACTTGTCGTGACCAACCTGGAATCGTCTTTCTGGCAACAGAGCGGCCCCGGCGTCGCATGGCCCAAGCGGCTTCAATCGTTCCTCAAGGATCAGCTCACGCGGTTTGCGGTGCGAATCGCGGATCTGCGTTTCTTCACATCCCGGGCTTATGCCGCGGAATTTCTCTCGAAGGACGCCCCGCGTTCCTACGTGGTGCCGGCCACCTGGATCGACGAAGAGTGGATCCTGAGCGACGAGCGGGCCGAGGCTGCTTGGGATGACAAGGTTGGAGTGACGCGACTGATTTTCGCGGGACGCCTGGTGGAGCCCAAGGGCGTGGAACTCTTGCTCCAGGCGATCGAGCAGGCTGTGGATGTAGAGATCACAATCATGGGGGAAGGTACCCTGCGCGACCAATGCGTCCGGGCCGTTCAATCGAACCGAGGCTCGGCCCGAGTGCGCTTTCTTGATCCGGTGCCCTACGGTGAACCGTTCCTGACGACTCTGCGCGGGCAGGATGCCATCCTGCTCCCCTCGGTTTCGGCGGAGCAGCCCAGAGTGCTCTACGATGCTTTCTCCCAGGCGGTTCCAGTGATCGGAACAGCAACGGGAGGACTCTGTGATCTCATCGAATCGGGTGTCAACGGCATGCTCGTGCCGCCGGGCGACGTGGCTGCCCTGGCACAGGCAATCATGTGGGCAAGCCAGAACCGGGCCGAACTACGGACGATGGGAATGGCTGCGCTGCAACGAGCCCTCAAAGCTACTCACCGCGCAATGCACGCGAAACGTCAGGAGATTCTCCTCGAGGCACTGGCCCAGCGTTCCGCAACCCGCGGAAGCCAGGGCGGGGGTGCCACGATTCCTGATCAATCCAGTATACGACCCAAAGACCCATCGGTGGGCCCACCGTTCGGAAGCCTGCTCGGGCAAGCACACTTACTGTACGGGCGTGAGCGATTGCCTCTCGAAAAGGCCCAGCCTTCAATCCGCATGTCGCGGAAGCAGACAATCTGATTGGCGATGGCAGTTCCCGTTCCTCGTCGGCACCGCTGCTGCTTTTAGGTCCACGTGTGTTCGTGGGCATTGCCGATTGATACACTTGGACTGTGCCGTCAAACCGGCATGCCGGGCGTCGCGAGGTTTCCCCAAGCATTCGTCGGTCGCTCGCGTTCAGACTACCGCGCCAGGGCGATTCTCGCCGACTCATCCTGGCGGAGTCTTCAGACTACGGAAGTTGCATGGTCTTACCGCTCTGGATCGAACCAGTCGTCCTCGCAATCAACCTGATTCTGCTGCCGTATCTGGGCTTGATTCTGGTCGCGGCGGTCACCGCACTCATCTCCCGGCGTGTCGATCGCACGCCTGCTGCTCCCGGCACTCGCTTCCTGGTTGTGATTCCTGCTCATGACGAGGAACCGGGAATCAGTGCGACCATTCGAAGCTGCCTGGCGATTGCGTATCCCCGCGACCTCTTTGAAGTGCTGGTCATCGCCGACAATTGCTCCGACGAGACCGCCTCGGTCGCCCGGGGAGACGGTGCGACGGTTGTCGAGCGGAACGATCCCGCCAAGAAGAGCAAGGGCCACGCGATCCAGTACCTGATCGATTGGCTCCAGGAGTCCGGGCGACTTGCCAGGCTTGATGCACTGGTCGTGATCGACGCCGACACGACAGTCGACCCCAACCTGCTCCAAGCCTTCGCCGGCTCGATGGAAGCCGGCGCAGACTGGATCCAGTGCTTCTATTCCGTGGCCAATCCGGATACTTCATGGCGTACCCGGCTGATGGCCTATGCGTTCAGCCTGTTCAATGGCGTCACTCCTTTGGGTCAGTCGCTGCTGGGCCTGAGCGGGGTTCCGGGGAAACGGCATGTGCTTTTCCACCCGCGGTCTGGAGCGTGTGCCCTTCCAGAGCTTCGGGCTGGTCGAGGATATGGAATACTCGTGGAACGTGCGGATCGCAGGCGGAAAGATCGGCTTCCGGCCCGACGTCCGAGTCCTCGGGGTCATGCTGGGGCAGGGGGGCAGGGCGGCCGCCTCGCAGCGCAAGCGGTGGGAGTTCGGCCGTCGCGAACTCAGCCGGCGGATGGTTATGCCCTTGGTTCGATCCAGGCACCTGAACCTGATCGAAAAAATCGCCTCTCTGATCGAGCTGACCATGCCGCCGATGGTGCTGCTTCTGGTCTACTATCTTGCCGTCACCGCCGTCAACCTCGCGATCCTGATCGGAACGACCCACGCGGGCTGGCTCTCGGCGTTCTTGATCGGATCAAGTTTGCTCATGACGTTGGCGTTTATCGTGCACGCGCTCTGCCCCTTTGTGGTCTATCACCTTTCCTGGTCTTACGCGTTAACCTTGCTTTACCTGCCCGTCTACGCAATCTGGAAGCTGCCAGCGATGTTCGGCAAGCGGCCAACACAGTGGGTTCGCACGGCCCGCGAAGAGCCGGTAAAACACTGATGCACTGCATACCATGGCGCGGACAGCAGTAGCGTCTCTCGACCAAGACAAAGCAGAAGAGGTTAGTGCAATATACGTTGTTCAACGCCCGACGACATTAGCCAGCACGTTTTCATAAGCCCCGGTGGCAAGCTCCAACGTTAACTTCTGTGACCCAGCAGAATCAGCAACCCCCCGGCAGAGCCGGCGGTATGACCAAATTCACGCCGGAAACGACAAAGCCTTCAGGAGATTCACCGCCGACAGCCGTGGGTCCGCCTCAGATTGGAGCCCTTTAACCAGGCCGTCCCACGTTGGCCATCCTGGTCGTTCCTTGATAATATTTGTTGCATAGAATCTGTAAAAGTGTAACGACGTCGGAAGGTCGAAGAGACGTTCGCAACGATTGCGAGAGCAAGCAAGAGATTTTGGTGAAATAAGCTGAATACTGAGAAGCTAGCCAAGGCTGCATTTGGCGCGAACTTGGCCGTCATGTATCGAGCACTCCGATTTGGCCCGAGGTCTGCACTACGTAGGGCGATTCATGCCTACGATCTCGTCGATCCCCTGTCGCGACAGAGCGAATGCCAACCATGGGACAATCCTCGTGTCGATCCCAGGGTTTGGAGACTCCTGGCAAGTTTCCCCAGAATTCGCCTCACGGATGCTGTGGCGGCCAAGCGGTTTGTCACCGTTGATGGTACTCTTGCTCACGCTGATGGATCTCTGGGTCTGCAAGATCAGGTTGCGCTCATGAGTTTGCTGCTTGATCGGAGTCCGGAAGTTGTTCTGGAGATAGGCACTTTCAATGGTGCGACGACTCGGCTCATGGCCTCCAACTTGCCGAAAGCGAAGATACATACCCTGGATCTTCCTCAGGAAGTGAGCGAGGAGGAACTGCACCACTCGGATCTGCGCAAGGATGACTTTCACCTGATCGCGAACCGTCGCGTTGGTGAAGCTTACGGTTCTGACCGCTCGATCACGAACATCACTCAGCACTACGGCGATTCCGCTACCTGGGATTTCGCACCGGTGCAAGATTTGGATTTTGCATTTATTGACGGTTCACACACTTATGGCTACATCCGAAATGACACGATTCGCTGTGCAGGAGCCGCTGGTGAGCGGGCTACCCTGGTCTGGCATGATTTTGATTACGTCCATTATGATGTGGTCAGTTATCTCTCCGAGCTGGCAAGTGCGGGGCTGCCCGTGGCTCATATCGAGTCAACATACCTGGTCATGATCGACTATCGTCGGTCGGAACATTTCACAAAGATTAAAGAGACTGGTAAGGGTCAGCCAGTATCTCCTCCATTCGGAAGTGAGCAAACGATGGTGTCTCGTACCAATGCTGAATGACCGATGGACGCATTGCCTGGCTGGTGGCTGAACCTGGAGTTGAAAAGTCGTTCCGTAAATTCTCCACCCTCCCATCCACGCTCGGACAAAAGATTCCTCAGTCCGTGCGATTCCTCCAGAGCTGCACTCGGGGCAATTGTTACAAGAATTTCTGGGGAATTCCCGTATGGTGGCGATAGCGTTTCTGATCGCTTTTCAGTACTCCAGATTGTCGCATTCTCACGGTTTTATTCTTTCGCAAGCAATTAGCCACCGATAGTTTGCGTCAACACACCGATCTCAACGACTGTGGCAACAGCCCGACAAATTGAGTCCGGCAACCGTCATGGGTGTCGGGCCCGTGTGGGTCCAAACCCTTGCGAACCGACGAAAAACTCGGTCTGATCAGCTAGATAGGTCCGAGAACGCGGAACAGCGACGAGATGATCTCGATGTGCATGTTCCGGGCCTCGATCCGTGCTGATCGAAGGCAGTGCGACGCCAACAGGGTCGCTCCGGCGGAAATTATCAGGAAAGCATTGATGGATCGGGCACACCTTTTTTCGTGAATGCGCCCAGTGTACCAGGAGTTCAGTCATGGCAGTTCGAGTTGGGATCAACGGCTTCGGCCGGATCGGTCGTCTTGTCTTCCGCGTGTTAGCTCAGCACCCCTCGAAATATGAGGTGGTGGCCATCAATGATCTTGCAGACCCCAAGCACCTTGCGATGCTGCTGAAATATGACAGCGTCCATGGAAGGTTTGATGGAACCGTCGAGGCCGCCGAGAAGGCCCTCGTGGTCAACGGCAAGTCGATTCCCATTCTCACCGAGCGGGACCCCGTGAATCTGCCGTGGAAGAGCCTGGGTTGCCAGGTTGCCCTCGAATCGACGGGCTTCTTCACCAGCCGCGAAAAACTTCAAAAGCACATCGACGCCGGCGCTGAGCGGGTCATCCTGAGCGCTCCAGCCAAGGACAAGCTTGACGCGACCATCGTGCTCGGCGTCAACGATAACGTCCTCAAGTCGACCATGAAGATCGTGTCCAACGCCTCTTGCACTACAAACTGCCTGGCACCGATGGCCAAGGTCCTGCATGAAACGTTCGGCATCGAAAAAGGACTGATGACCACGATCCATGCCTACACGAACGATCAGCGAGTCGCCGACCAGATCCACGAAGACATGTACCGCTCCCGCGCGGCGGCGATCAACATGATTCCCACCAAGACGGGTGCCGCCAAGGCCGTGGGTGAGGTGATCCCCGAGCTGAACGGTAAGTTGACCGGATTCGCGGTTCGGGTTCCGGTGCCCGATGGCTCGATGACCGACCTGACCGCACTCTTGAAGAAGAGCGTGACCAAGGAAGAAATCAACGGGGCGATGAAGACGGCGTCCGAGGGCCCGCTCAAGGGCATCCTCGAATACAACACCGACCCGATCGTCTCTGGCGATATCATCGGCAACCCGCATTCCTGCATCTTCGTGCCCGACCAGACCCTGGTGATCGAGGGGAATCTGGTCAAGGTCATCGGCTGGTACGACAACGAATGGGGCTACTCGGTGCGCACCGCCGAGCTCATCGGCAAGCTGGGCGCTTTCTGAATCGTCCCTTCATCAAACGGATTCGCCAATACGGCCCGGAGCGGCCCGACCTCGATGGCCGGACCGCCTGGGCTGTTTCGCCATGATTCAGGGGAATACTAATGGCAAAACGAACGGTTCGCGACCTGGATGTCCAGGGCAAGAAAGTTCTCGTCCGCGTCGATTTCAATGTCCCGCAGACTGATTCAGGCGGCGTCGCCGATGATCGCCGCATCCGCGCCGCGCTGCCCACGCTCAACGATGTTCTGAAGCGGGGCGGCAGCTTGATTCTGGTCAGCCATCTAGGCCGGCCCTCCGGTGACCCGGCCGCCGATGCCCCGTTCCGCCTGGGAACTGTGGCCGCTCGCCTCGCTGAGTTGATCGGCCGTGAGGTCAAGAAAGTCGACGACACCGTCGGGCCGCTCGCCCAGGCCGCGTGCGCAGAGCTCTCACCGGGCGGTATCGTGGTCCTCGAGAATGTCCGGTTCAACAAGGGTGAGAAGAAGGGCGATCCCGCCTTCGCCAAGCAGATGGCCGCCTTGGCCGACGCCTATGTCAATGACGCCTTCGGCACCTGCCACCGCGACGAAGCCTCCATGGTCGCCGTGCCGGAACAGTTCCCACCCGACCGTCGTGGCATCGGCTTCCTTGTCGAGAAGGAACTCCGGATCCTCGATACGCTCCTGAGCCACCCCAAGAGTCCTTACGTGGCCGTCATGGGGGGAGCCAAGGTTTCCGACAAGATCCTGGTCATCGAAAGTCTGCTCAAGAAAGTCGACACGCTCCTGGTCGGAGGCGCGATGACCTACACTTTCCTCAAGGCCCAGGGACACTCGGTAGGCCAGAGCAAGGTCGAGGCCGACAAGCTCGATGTGGCAAAGCATGTGCTCCAGCTCGCCGGCTCGAAGCTCATCTTGCCGGTCGATCACCTGATTGCGAACAAGCCCGAGGCCGGAGCCGAAACCAAGGTCGTGGAAGGCCCCACGATCCCCGACGGCTGGTTCGGAATGGATATCGGCCCCAAGACGATCGAGCTCTATGCGGGCATCATCAAGAATGCGGGGACCGTGGTCTGGAACGGGCCGATGGGCAAGTTTGAGGTGCCGGCCTTTGCCACCGGAACCAAGGCAGTCGCTCAGGCCCTTGCTGGCTCTAACGGAGTGACCGCCGTGGGTGGCGGAGAATCCGCGGAGGCCGTCGAGAAATTCGGATTGGCCGATAAGGTCAGCCATGTCTCCACGGGCGGCGGAGCCTTCCTCGAGTCGCTCGAAGGCAAGTCGTTCAACTCGCTAAAGGTCATCCCCGACGTCTGAGCGAGCCCTTACAGGGTGGGCAGACCGTCTCCGGGCAGTTTATAAGCTCAGCGACGGACTGACTCATGGCTGCTGTGCGCCTTGCACAGGCCCCAAGGGCTCATCGTGTTTCCGGCGGAGTGCCCACCACGATCTGCTTCATCTCCTTGTAGAAGCCAACAGGCACGCCGACGAAGGTGGCGGCAGCCGTCTTCACAATCTTGTTATCGCCAGATGTCTCCCAGTACTCTCGCGGCGTCGAGAGCAGCGGATGGCGATCAACATAACTCACCGTCTTGGGAGGTGTTGCTTCCGCGACAGTTCCATTGGGATCGGTTGTACCGGAAAGTCCAGGTTCGGCGGTCGATCGGCGTGATCCTGTGCCGTGACAGCCCGCGACCGCGGCGGCAACCATCAGGATTCCCACAATCTTTCCAGCACGTTGTGCGCACATTTCTTCCATCCTTTCCCAACGGGAATCAGCCGTCCCTGCTCTTATCCCGCGACAAACCCACGATGATGTATTTGAGCATACTCGACAAACCGGCCCCGGGTCGGCTTTTTCGGTAGCTGAAAAGTCCGGACATGCCGCGGCACAAGGGATTAGCGACTAGGCGGATCCGGCAAGATTTTTGGGTTTCCCCGGTCATCCTGCTTTCCCCCGCGACAAGGGCACGCACGAATTCGATCCGCGGTCGATCACGCCGCTCTGGTTCCAGCAAACGGGGAAGCCACATACATTATCACATATTGATATCTAAATCTGCTGAAAAAGTCGTTACGACTCGATCGGATCCGGAATTGCGAGTTCGTCTGCGGGGCCAAAACTGCCGGGCGCCGGTGTTGATCCAGAACCCATGAACCGATAGACTACGAGGCGAACGGTCATTGCAGGCTACAACGAGGTGGATGAAATGCGTAAGGTTCTTCTCTTGATCGCGGTTGGTGCAGTGTATCGACTGGTTCCTCATCCCTGGAACCTCGTGCCAATGGGCGCTCTCGCAATTTACGCGGGTGCCAGCATTCCCCGGCGCTGGGCCTGGATTGTGCCTGTCGCCGCCATGGGGATCTCGGACTTTTTCCTCGATTACGCCACCGGCCGCCCCTTCAGCGACCCGTCGCGCTGGCTCATCTACGGCAGCTTCGCACTGGCAACGCTGATGGGCCCCTTGGCCAGACGCCCGAAAATCGGCCCCTGGCTGCTGCCCGTCCTGTCGGTTTCCGCCTCGTTGCTTTTCTTCCTGGTCAGCAATTTCGGAGCCTGGCTGATTCCTGAAATGAACTACCCCCGGACCTTTGGCGGCTTGATCGCCTGCTACATCGCTGCGATCCCGTTCATCCACCAGACGATTCTTGCCGACCTGGCGGGCACTTCCGCCCTGTTCGGACTGGAAGCCCTCCTGGTGCGAGCAAGGCGCCTGCTCCCGGCTCGAACAGGTTCTCTCCAGCCGATCGAAAACTCTGTCGCCGCCTGAGAACAACCCCTTGGCACGGCTACTCGTCAGCGTCCGATCGGCCGAAGAAGCTCGATCGGCTTTTGCGGCCGGTGCCTCGATCATCGATATCAAGGAACCCGACCACGGCTCGCTCGGAATGGCGCCGTGGTCTGTCTGGAGCGATGTCCACGCAGCCTTGCCGGCGGCAGCCCCCATCAGCGTGGCACTCGGAGAGCTCCCGGAGTGGCTTGCTCTCCGTGGCACAACACTCCCCACGCAGGCGTGGGCCGGGATCTCGTATCGCAAGCTGGGGCTGGCCGGAGCCGGTCCCGACTGGCAGAGCCAATGGCAATCCGTTCGCTGCCGGTTCGGGGATGACCAGGGGCCAGCGTGGATCGCGGTGATCTACGCCGACTGGCTTGCCGCTCGGGCACCGGAACCGGAATCGATTCTGGAGACGGCGATCCGGACTGATGGAGTGGCCGGCGTTCTGGTGGATACCTGGGACAAGGCCCGGGCGGCCGATCTTGATGATCGCTGGAATCCATTCTTAGCGCGTGTCCGACAGGCCGGCAAGCTGTTGGCCCTGGCCGGTGGTCTCGACCGCTCTGCAATCGCGTCGCTCAACCCGTTCGCTCCGGACATCGTGGCCGTACGAGGCGCGGCGTGTGTCGATGGAAATCGCCGGTCGCGCATCGATCCCGAGCGAGTCGGAGAACTGGCTCGCCTGGTGAGCCAGCTTCCCTGAAATCACGAGCCAACGTCGAATCTCACGCCCTGGGCGAGGGGTATCTCCGTCCCGTAGTTGATGGTGCAGGTCTGTCTGCGCATGTAGACTTTCCAGGCGTCCGAGCCCGCCTCGCGACCTCCGCCGGTCGCTTTCTCGCCACCAAAAGCCCCGCCAATCTCGGCACCCGACGTGCCGATGTTCACGTTGGCAATGCCGCAATCGGACCCCTCGGGCGAGAGAAACAGCTCGGCCTCGCGCAGGTCGCGCGTGAAGACGGCCGAGGATAGACCTTGCTCGACGCTGTTTTGAATGGCGATCGCTTCGTGGAGGTCGGTGTATTTCATCACGTACAGAATGGGAGCGAAGGTTTCCTGGGCCATGATGGGCATTCCGGGATCGGCCGTCACGATCGCGGGTTCCACGAAATAGCCGGGCCGATCAATCCGGCGCCCGCCGCAGACGACTTCACCTCCCTGAGCTTTTGCGGCATCGAGCGCGGCGAGCATCTGGTCAACTGCGGATTCATGAATCAGGGGGCCGACGAGCACACCGTCCTCCCACGGATCGCCGATGGTCAGGCTGCGGTACGCCGCGATCAAGCGGTCGAGGAAACGGTCGTGAAGCGATTCGTGCACGATCAGACGCCTGGCTGTCGTGCACCGCTGGCCGGCGGTGCCCACTGCCGCGAAGACAGTACCGCGCACGGCCATCTCCAGGTCAGCACTCGGCGTGATGATGATGGCGTTGTTGCCTCCCAGTTCCAGGAGCGTCCGTCCCAGTCGCCTGCCGACGACCTCGGCAACCCGGCGGCCCATCCGGCAGCTTCCCGTCGCCGAGATCAAGGGCAGCCGGATGTCGGCAGCCATCCGTTCGCCGACCTCCTCGGCATCGCCAACGCAGAGGCTGAACACACCGGGAAAGCCATGTTCCCCGGCCACTTGTCCGGCAATCCTCTGGATGGCAACGGCCGTCAACGGCGCCAGGGGAGAAGGCTTCCAGATCAGGGTGTCGCCGCAGACCGCCGCGATCATCGCGTTCCACGCCCAGACCGCGGCCGGAAAGTTGAACGCGGTGATAATGCCGATCGGCCCCAGCGGCTGCCACTGCTCGATCATCCGGTGGCGGGGCCGCTCGCTGGCGATCGTCAAGCCGTGAAGCTGGCGCGACAGGCCCAAGGAGAAGTCGCACATGTCGATCATCTCCTGGACCTCACCCTCGCCCTCCGATCGAATCTTGCCGGTTTCCAATGTGATCAACAGGCCAAGGTCAGCCTTATGTTCGCGCAGAGCCAGACCGATTTTTCGCACCAACTCGCCCCGGATCGGTGGAGGAACGGTCCGCCAGCACTCGTAAGTCTCGACCGCGCGGTTGACGATCCGATCGTAGAACTTTGTCGTTGCCATGACGACCCGTCCCAGCGGCAGCCCGGTTGCCGGGTTGATCGAGGCAAAGTCCTGGCCGCTGGCGTCCTTGAGCCATGATCCATCGTAGGCGCCGCTGTTGACTTCGGCGAGTCCAAGACGGCGAAACAGATCTTCCGTCATCGCGCCCCCTTGTTTCGTCAGAATCCAGCAGGACGACCCAACATGATTCTATCTCGAGGTGAGCGGGTCCGGGAAAGCCCGTGTTGAAAGGCAAAGCAAGGTCACGGACAATAAGACAGTGGATATTGGCAGCATACTCGTGCGAGGCAATGATGTCGCGGCATTTTCTTTGGAAACGAGTCGTCCCCTTGCGCCAGGCATCGTTCCCATTTCTTGAGTCGTCGCGCCGCCGCGAGCGAGCGTTCAAGACGGCCATTACCGGGATGACCGTCGCGACGGTCGCGATTTTGGTGGCCGCCGCGCCTCGGGGACGTTACCTGGTGGCGAGCCTGGCCGATCGATCGCGCCAGGTCGCCAGGCAGGCCATCGGCATCGAGCCCGACCGCTCGGAAATCGACGCCAGGTGGGCCAGGTATCGACAGATTGGAATTGCCGATACGCGTCGGGGATTCGAGAGCGTCTATTCCGAGATCGATCCTCCCACCCGAAATCTGATGAAATATGCCGGCAATGACCTGGAGACAGGCCTCCTGAGGTGGGGCAATTTCTCCCAGACTCTGCTCTTGCCCTCAAAAGTCTTCCAGATCGACGACACGGGCCGGTCCTATCGGCTGCGCCCAACACGCGCTCGGTCTGGCTTCGCAATTTGACGATCAAGTACCTTCCACTGACGTTTTTCTTGGTCCCCGATGGTCCCGGTCTGAGCGAGGCCATGAAAGGTACGACGGCCTTGCGCGTGGCAGGCTCAGAGCAGACGACCAATTCCTGGGGCCTGCGCGGACCCGAACCCGATCCCTCGGCGCCTGTACGCGGCATCGTGCTGGGAGATTCCTTCATGCAAGGCCTCTTCATCGGCGACGACCAGACACCGCCGGAATGCCTGAGGCACTATCTTGAAAAGCAACTGAAGACCAAGGTCTCGATTCTCAACACCGGCCATCTCGGCTATTCCCCCGAACAGGAGTATTTCACGTTCCTCGAGTACGCGGGTCGATTCCGGCCGCGGTTCGTCGTGCTCGGTCTCTGCTCCAACGACTTCGGTGACAGCAACGATGCCAGCCTCGGCAAAGGCGAATGGGGAGAAGGTAAGTACTGGATTGACCTGATCACGCAGTATTGCCGCAGCCGAAACATCGTGACGCTCACGGTCCCGGCCCCGACGGAGCCCCAGCTCACCGCACGTCGGCACGGCGGCAACTATCCGGGACAGATCTCGAACCTCCTGGACTCCTCCAGCTTTGAGTATCTCAACCCGATCGACGCTTTCGTCAACGAGCACCTGGCCCTGCTGCTCGCGGGAGTGCGTGCGGGGAACCGCCCTCAAACCAGCCCGCTCTACAACGGCGCGATCCGCGATGGGCACTTCTCGGCGATCGGCTCGGAACTGTGGGGCAAGCTGGTGGGCCAGCGGCTTGTGCTGTTGCTCGAAAAAGCTCGGCCGTATCAATCCTCGTGACCGGGACTGCATCGTGCAGCAGATGATTTCGCGGCGATCCGCGTCACGCTTCGGCCATTTTTTCAGGCTCCCGCGAGGGATTCTTGCCAGGCCGCGTCACGCCCGACCGACCCAGCGAACCTTTGGCTTTCTGGAGCGTTCCCAGCGGCTGGCGAGGCGATTCAAGGCCACAATTCTGGTCGGCACGGTGCTGATCATCGGCGGGACCCTGTCCGCGTCGTCATCGGGACGGAACCTGGCCCGCTGGCTGGCTACCCGCTCGCGCTGGGCCGCACTTCAAGTAGTGGGCCTTCCGCCCGCGCGTGCCGAGATCGACGCCGACTGGCAGCGCAGGCGGCTTCACGACATCGAACAGACCCGGGGCAAGCTGCGATCGACCTACGCCGAGTACGATCCGCCAATGCGCAAGTTGCTCGATTACGCCGGCCTCGACCCCGATCACGCTCTCTTGCGCTGGGGTAACTTTGATCGGACCCTCTACCTTCCTTCCACGGTTTTCCTGCTCGATGATTCGGGCCGGTCCTACCGCTTCCGGCCCGGCACGCGGTCCATCTGGTTACGCAACCTGCGCCTCAAGGGAGGTATCCTGGCGTATTTCCCGATCCCGCTGGGACCCGAGCTCGATCGCGCTGTCGAGGGCACTGGAGCCATGCTCGTCGCCAGCTCGGTGCAGACGATCAATTCCTGGGGCCTGCGCGGACCCGAGCCCGACACCCAGGCGCCCCTGCGGGGCATCATCCTCGGCGATTCTTACATGCAGGGCCTGTTCGTCGGTGACGACCAAACACCCAGCGAGTGTCTCAAGCGATACCTTTCCCGCGCGTTCAAAACCCGGGTCGAGATCCTCAATACCGGCCACCTCGGCTATTCGCCCGAACAGGAGTATTACACGCTCAAGGAATACGCGGAGCGGTTCCGTCCGCGGTTCGTCGTGCTGAGCCTTTTCGCCAACGACTTTGGCGATCTGTTCGAGGTGCTCGAGGGAAACGGCGACTGGGACGAGGGCAAGTACTGGATCGGGCAAATTCACCAGTATTGCCGGGCACATCAGCTCATGTGCCTGACGGTTCCCGCGCCCTGGGTCAACCAGGTCGATGGTCCGCGAAAGTCGGGGTTCTATCCAGGGAAGATATCGAACATTCTGGAACAGTCCAGCCTGCTCTACCTGGACCCGATCGAGGACTTCACCAACGAGTTCCTCGAGCGCACCAACCAGTTACGACGCGAAGGCAAGCCAACCTCGCCCAATCCTTTGTTTAACGGCTCGCTCGGCGACGGCCACTTCTCGCCCTTGGGCTGCGAGGTCTGGCGCAAGCGGTTGCCAGACGTCTCGGATTGCTGATGAGTAACGAAGATGCGGTCAAAGAGAGCTCGCGTTAAGTATTATGGTCCTGTGTTCTTGTTCGCGGATCTCTCAATGATTCACTTTCCGGTCGCCCGCTCAGGCTGTTCGAGCCCCGTGTCGGATGTGACCTCGGGCTTTGACGTCTCGGCTGGCACCGTGGTACCGGCCGGCATCTCCCAGTGCATGATCATCTCGAAATCTTCACTACGATACACCCAGGTTGGATCCTGGCCGAAGACGTAGTACGCAACCATGATCAACTCGTCAGGCTCGGCGAGGGAGAGTTTCACCAAGAGACGGCGGCCACTCTCAGTCTCAGACTCACCCAGGACCGTATAAGCTCGCAATCGCTGCCCGGGCCGCCGCTGTTGATCCACGAACATGACCTTCGGCGACGGATTCGAGGTCGTCGGCAGTTCGGGAGAGTCATGCCACTTCCTCAAGGATGACTCGAGGGCTTTTCGCGCAAGCGCTGAATCCGGGATGTGACCGGGTGATTTTGAAGACGAACCGGTCCCGCACGAGCAACAGGCAATGAGCAACAAGGCACCGAAATGCAAAACCCGGCAAGAACCAGGTAGACGGCTTCTGCTCACCGGCCCTTCCCCTCAGTGTGCGGGCGTGACGCTTTGTGTGTGGCCCGCCTTTACCTCCGAACATAACCCTTGCGGTCATGGACGTACAAGGGTAGATTGAAAGGATCACATGCCCGGTTACGGGCCTAGATCGACGGTCAACTCCCGCTTCTACTTGAATGCAGCAGTCAAGATCTCAAGGAACGATCTGCGTGAGGCCACAGTTCCCGGAGCGACGAGCACGCGGTTGGCGGATCGCAACGCTCCTGTTTGCAATGGCTGGCTGGTTCACGTCGACTGCCGCACAGGCAGGTTGTTCGCACTCCGTGACGACGAAGGCGAATCACCCGCCCTTCCAATCTGCGCATCTCGATCGGCTGGTGCTGGAAGGGGCAGCCGGATCTTCCACGCCGTACTCGCCTTTCGATGTGCCTTCCACCCCGCCTTGTTCCGGGTTTCGATGCGCTGGCAACTCGATCCCCATCGCCCCCATGAGCGTGCCCCAGGCTTCGCCGCGTTTTGATGCCTGGAACCGCCATGATCTCTGCGCACTCGCACCGCAGGACAGATCCTTGCCCTTTTCCTTTCTTGACCACCTAGCTTCTTCGCTAGATCGGGCCGAACGACTCTCACGGCCCCCACGCTGACGTCTTGCACACGAGTTTCGAATGCGAGCCCATCGGTTGCGATTCTGGTGCAGCTTAAACAGCTTCTGAAGACCGACGTCCGGTCGGCGTCGTGATCGCTTCGCGAGCGACCTCGACGGGGTGCCATATCACGTTTCACAGTGATTGCGGGGCTCGAACACAGGGCTGAAAAGGACTCGATCAAGCACCATCGAACTGACGGTAGCACCGCCACACGGTCCGCCAGGTCTTGAAACTTTGAGCCGCTCGATCATCAGCTCCAATACTTTTTTCCCTTACGAAAGGACGACGCATGCGCCAACGCGGTTTTACATTGATCGAACTGCTAGTTGTCATCGCCATCATCGCCGTATTGATTTCATTGCTGCTGCCCGCGGTACAGTCGGCACGCGAAGCGTCCCGGCGTGCCCAGTGCACCAACAACCTCAAGCAGATCGGCCTCGCGTGCCATAATTACTTGTCAACTTTTCAGATGCTGCCGTTCGGCAAAGGCGCGAGCTACAACGTGACTGTGCCCGGCACTGTGGCCTACGCGCGCTGGTCCACGCACAGCCAGCTTCTCATGTACATTGAGCAGGGAAACCTGTTCAACAGTATCAACTTCATCCTCGCTCCGGAGACGCCTGGCATGGCGGGTGACGTCGCGTTCATGCCGCCGTTCCAGAATGCGAATCGTGAGAACGCGACCGCCTCGAGAACCCAGGTGGCCGCATTCCTTTGCCCCTCCGACGCCAGTGACTTTGTCGCCGGCTGGCCTGGAGCCAACAGCTACCTTGGCAATATGCAGACATGGGCGTGCGACCTGGGAGACAACAACCCGTCGACGGTTTCCCCCTCGGACGCGCCCCGGGGCGTCTTCTACTACCAGAGCTCGGTCAAGCTCGCGTCAATCACGGACGGAACGAGCAACACCGCCTTCTTCAGCGAAAAGATCAGGGGCAACGGAATGCGCGACCCGGATGCCCGATCCGACTCCATGATCACCACGTCCCCCACGAGCCTGGATGATACATACCTGACCTGCCTGGCCACGAATCCCCAGACCGCCACGCGGCTGACACACGTTCAAGGAGCAAGCTGGGTGATGGGCGAAATGTGCTGCACCCAGTACAACCACGTTTCGACGCCGAACAAGGGGACCTGCGCCGGGCTGGGCTTCGCCAACAACAGCATGGCCAACATGCCGATGCAGGTTCCCCCCTCCAGCCGGCACCCGAGTGGCGTGAACACTCTGTTCGGCGACGGCAGCGTGAAATTCATAAAGGACAGCGTTGCGCTTCAGACCTGGCGGGCCCTGGGCACGCGGAATGGCGGCGAGGTCCTTTCCTCGGATGCTTACTGATGAGGTATCGGCTCATGCTCATGTCCAGAGGCTCGCGACGCCTGCCGCGTTGGTCTTCTGTACGCGTCTGCTGCTCCTTGGTGGAGGAGGATGTGGCAGCGGCCGTGCCGCGCTCCCTTCCGACGAGGTTGCCCGCACGGCTCTCGAATCCGCGCTCAAAGCCTGGCAAGGCGGCGGGAAACCCGGCACTCTGGCGGGAACGCAACCACCGGTCGTCGTGCACGACACGCCCTGGGCCCAGGGGCGAAGCTGGAGTCGTTCGAGATCCTCCAGGCAGAAACAAGCGGCGCGGAGAAGCGATTCACTGTACGGCTTTCTCTCGCCAAGCCGGCGGGCGTGCAGGAAGTGCAGTACTACGTGCTCGGCCTGGGCCCTGTCATGGTATTTCGAGATGAAGACTACAACCGGAATATCAACATGGAAGATGGCCCCAAGCTGTCCAAACCGGCAAGCCAGCAACGAAGACGCAGGTAACGATCGCTCAGGGTTTGCGACGCTCCCGAGAATCGAGATTGGTCATGCATTCCGATACTTCGACGGGGATCGAAGAACGCGCGGCCTCGCAATCATCACGAACGCTGCGCCAGACGGTCCGGTCCGGCCTGAGACTGGCCGAGGTTCGCCTCCGGATTCCAATAATCCTCCTCATCTCGGCAATCGTCGTCGGTCGCTGGGATGCCATCCACAATTACTGGGACCGGCTGACGCATGTGGCCCTGCGACAGAATTCCGCGGCAAGCCCCGTCTCCAATGACACCGAATATTTCTGTCCAATGGATCCCGGCGTCGTCTCCAACTGGCCCGGCAAGTGCGGGATCTGCAACATGGACCTGGTCCGCCGGAAACGCGGAGAAGCCACCGCGCTGCCCGATGGCGTCGTGGCCCGCATGCAGATCAGTCCGTACCGGGTTCAGCTTGCGGGAATCCGGACGGAGCCACTCAGTTATCAGGCTCTGATGCGGACATACCGCGCGGCCGGAATCGTACGCAAAGAGGGTGATGGTCTGTCGGTGCCGCTGGAGATCCCGCCGCGCCAGGCCTCCTGGTTGAAGTCGTGGGCGGAGGTCACAATCCAGTGCAAGCAAGGAGCCGACTCACGCCCGGCGGCGGGGCGGCTGCACATGCACGATGGGCCGTCAAGCCAGGGAGAACAGGGAGTCAAGGCGACGGTTTCCTTCACCGATCCAGGACACGTTTTTCATCCCGGCATGATCGTCGATGTCACCTGCCAGGTCCCGGTTTCCGGGCTCGAGCCGTTTCGCTCGCTGCCCACCGACCCACCTCCACCAAAGGCCGGCGAACCGCTCCGGTTCTACACCTGCCCTGAGCATCCCGATCCAATCAGCACACAACCTGGCCGGTGCACCATCGATGGCAACGAACTGGATGCCAGGCCGCTGGCCGAGACTCAGCGAGTTCGCTGGTGGTGCCCGATGCACCCCTCGGTCGTTGCCGATCATCAGGGAGAGCGGTGCGCGCAATGTGGCGGCATGATCCTCAAGCCGAGGATTCTCTCTTACCAGCCCCCAGGCATGGTCCTGGCCGTACCGGAATCCGCGGTCATCGACACCGGAACCCGAACCGTGGTGTTCATCGAAACCATGCAGGGCATGTTCGAGGGCGTCGAAGTGACGCTCGGCCCGCGGTGTGGCGATTGCTACCCGGTTGTCAGAGGGCTCGAGCAGGGTCAGAGGGTGGCCATGTCTGGCGCATTCTTGCTGGACGCCGAGACGCGCCTCAACCCGAGCCTTGCATCGAGCTATTTCGGGGCGGCCAGCCGGGACCCGACCGCAGCGCCATCCAGCGCGGTCACTGTCGCTGGCTCCACCGAGGGCCGCTCGCCGCTGACGAAGCTCGACGGCCCTGATCGACTGCTCGCCGAGCGTCAGAAGATTTGCCCCGTGACCCGAAAGGCTTTGGGGTCCATGGGAACTCCGACACGCGTGGTCGTCGCCGGTCGCGTCATCTTCCTCTGCTGCGGCGGCTGCAAGGACGCACTCGAAGCGGAACCTGTCCGATACCTTGCCGAACTTCCGGCACAGCCAAGCCCATGATCGATGCGATCATCACTTTCTCGATACGTCACCGCGGTCCCGTGATCGCTGCCTGTTTTGCCCTGGCCGTTCTCGGCATCTGGGCGGCCTGGCGCACTCCGGTCGATGCGATTCCTGACCTCTCCGAGAACCAGGTCATCGTCTTCACCGACTGGAAAGGACATAGCCCGCGCGAGATCGAGGACCAGGTGACCTATCCCCTCGCGCTTGGCCTCCAGGGGGTTAGCGGCGTTCGGGTGGTGCGGTCGTCGAGTGATGTCGGATTCTCGATGATCAACGTGATCTTCGAGGACGGGCTGGCATTCGACGAGGCGCGCCGGCGGATCGCCGAGCGGTTGGCCAGGGTCCAGGTCCAGCTCCCTGCGGGAGCCGTTGCGGCGGTCGCTCCCGACTGCCTCGCGACAGGCCAGATCTTCTGGTACACCGTCGAGGGGCCTGGCCAGGACCTGGGCCGGCTCCGGGCCATTCAGGATTGGTTCGTCCGTCCCCAGCTTGGCGCGGTCGCTGGCGTGGCCGAGGTCTCGAGCGTGGGAGGTTACCCCTATGAGTATGAGGTCGCCGTCGATCCCCGGCGCCTCAAGGCGCTCGGGGTCACGCTCAAGGAAGTCATCGATGCCGTGGCTTCATCAAACTCGGCCGCCGGCGGCCATGTCATCACCAAGGGCCAGGCCGAGTACGTGGTTCGCGGCGTCGGCTGGCTCGGCGCATCCGGCAAGGCGGGCGATACGGGCTTCGATGTCAAGAAGGCCGCCGCCGACCTCGAGCAAGTTCCCCTGTCGACCGCCTCATCTGGAATCGCTCGTATCTCTGACCTGGCCCGGGTGACGATCACGCCGGGTTATCGCCGCGGGGTCCTCGAGAAGGATGGCAACGAGGTAACCGGCGGCGTCGTGCTGATGTCCCACGGCGAGAATCCGCTCGAGGTGACCCGTCGGCTCAAGGCAAAGATCCGGGAGATTCAGGGTGGCCTTCCCCGTGGCGTCAAGATCGTAGCCTTCTATGATCGAACGCCGCTGATCGAGGGCGTGATCGGCACCGTGACCGGAACGGTCGTCGAGGCCATGGTCTCGGCAAGTCTTTGTGTTCTGGTGATCCTGCTCCACGTTCGCACATCGTTCATAGTCGTGATCACGCTTCCGCTCGCGGCGCTTGCTTCGTTTCTGATGATGGCTGCCCTGCGCTGGCTGGGCATCGTGGATATTCAGGCCAACGCCATGTCGCTAGCGGGCATTGCCATCTCGATCGGCGTCCTGGTCGACTCGTCGATCGTGATGGCGGAGAACGTGATGCACCGGCTCCGGGAGCGGTTTGGCAATCGTCCCGTGGTGGGCGATGTGAGCGACGTGGTACTTCCCGCCTGCCTGGCTGTTGGCCGGCCGATCGTCTTCTCGGTGGCAATCATGCTGCTCTCGTTCTTGCCGGTCTTCGCGCTGGGGGGAATCGAGGGGAAGATGTTCCATCCGCTCGCCTTCACGAAGTCGTTCGCCCTGCTGGCCGTCGCCGTGCTCGCCATCACCGCGGTCCCGGCGCTCTGTTCCCTTTTGATCCGCGGCCGGCTGAGGTCGGAAACGGAGAACCCGCTGGTGCGGGGCGTGATCGAAGTTTACCGCCCGGTGCTCTCCTACCTCATGGAGAATCCGGCCGCGCTGGCGTGGATCGTGAGCGTGACCTTTCTCGTGGGCTTCGCCCCGCTGGCGATCCGGCCGCTCTTTCTGACCTTTCTCTTCCTGGGATTGGTCGCCACGGCCCTGCTGGCGCGGCGTCGTTCGGGCCGGATACTGGCTCCACTGGGCTTGTTGGTCGTGGCCCTCGTCGCCGACCAGACGATGAAACCCTTGCCGCGCAAGTTCCTGGAGCCGCTGGACGAGGGAATGGTGATGGACATGCCGATCACCGTGCCCCGAGCTTCCATGACCGAATCGCTGGACGACTTGAAGGCGCGGAATATGGTGCTCTGCCGCTTCCCCGAGGTGGACATGGTCGTCGGCAAGGCGGGACGCGCGGAAACACCGACCGACCCGGCGCCGCCGGATATGATCGAGACCATGGTCAATTTTCGTCCTCGCGAGTTCTGGCCCCGGCGCAAGCTGCCATTCCAAGAAGCGCAGCGGCAAACCACAGCCGTCCTCGATGCCTTGCTGGCCGACCATCTGATAGACCCGCCCGACAGCTCTGACCGGCGCGAGGTCCTGATCCATGACGCGACGGAAGCCGCCCTGGCCCTGTTCGACGCAACGATGCGTGAGTTTGCCTATCAGCGGAACCAGGAGGTTGTTCGTGACATGGGGCCTTCACCCTCGTCGATCCATCCCGCCGATCCCGCCGAGGCCCGGCTCGTTCCGATCTGGCGGGCGCATGTCGCGACGCTCGACGGCGAGCTGCTCGACCGCGCTGGTCCAATCTTTACCCGGATCGTGATCGAACAGCTTCTCGATCGAGCGCCGGCCGTTGCTCCAGAAGTTGCCGCTTACATCGTGAGGCTGAAAAGTCTCCGCGCGCGAGGCCTGGCTCTGGTTTCGCGATTGCATCAGACAGCGCCCACGAGCGAGCACCATCACGGGGCTACTGCCGGGCCACAGCTCATGATCGAGCCCTTCCCCGCGCTCGACGGGCTGCACAAGCGACTGTCCGGTTCGTTCAGTCAACGAGTTCTTCTCTGGAGGATCGACCACGGCGAGCTTGCGGGCTTTGGTGGCGAGCTCGACCGCGCGGTGCAAATGCCGGGCTGGACGAACGTCTGGACCATGCCGATCCAGAATCGGGTGGACATGCTTGCCACCGGGGTGAACACGACGATCGGCATCCGCGTTTTGGGTCGTGACCTGGATCAGGTGGTTCGCGCTTCCGAACAGATAGCCGAGAGGGTCAAGCGGATCAAGGGCGCTGAGGATGTCATCGCCGATCCCATCCGGGGCAAGCCCTACCTCGAGATCCGGTTCGACCGCGAGCGTGCCGCCCGGCTTGGCGTGAGCGTCGGCGAGGCCAACGAGGTGATCGAAGCAGCGCCTTGCGGGCAAGCCGGCAACCTTCGCCATGGAAGGCCGAGAGCGGCATCCCGTGGTGGTGCGTTACGCCCGTGACTTCCGCCAGGATGAAGAGTCGGTTCGCGAACTCCTGGTCCCCGCCAGTGCAAGAGCCCGCGGTCCTGGCACAGCGGGAGTCCCTCAGGTGCAGCTCTCGGGGGTTGCCGACGTCCAGATCATCGAGGGGCCGGCCACGATCAAGGGAGAGAATGGCCTGCTGCGAAACTACGTGCGACTGAATGTTCGGGACCGCGACGCGATCGATTTCGCGGTGGAAGCCCAGGAGCTTGTGGCCCGCGAGGTCAAGCTGCCGGAAGGCGTCTTTCTCGAGTGGACCGGCCAGTTCGAACACCAGCTTCGGGCCCGGCAAACGCTGGCGATCGTCATTCCGATCGTCGTCGTCCTCATTTTCCTGATCCTGTACATGACCTATCATGATCTCGCCGACGCCGCACTCATGCTCCTGACCGTTCCCGGCGCAATTGCCGGCGGCCTTTTTTTCCAGTGGTTGCTCGGCGAGGCTCTCTCGGTAACAGTCTGGGTCGGCTATATCGCCTGTTTCGGTATGGCGACTTCGACCGGGATCATCATGCTCGTTTACCTTCGTGAAGCACTGGCCCGCTCAGGCGGCCTGGAGCAGGTCACGCTGCCGGATTTGCGCCAGGCCATCCTTGACGGGGCAGTTCACCGGCTGCGACCCAAGCTGTTGACCGAAGGTACGGTGGTCATTGGCCTGGCCCCGATGCTCTGGGCCAGCGGAGTCGGCTCCGAAATCATCCGGCCCATGGCCGCGCCCGTACTGGGCGGAATCCTCGTCGCCGACGAGGTGGTGGACCTGCTGATCCCCGTCCTCTTTTATGCGATTCGCCGGTGGCGTTGGCGGCGTCTGCATCCTGTCATTGTCCCGCAGGAGAACCAGCGCACCGCGGCGCTGGTTCAGAGCTTCCGCGAGGACTTGGAGGAACGAACCCACCGAGCTTGAATCGTCCCCGAAGACGATCAGAAGGCCATGGCGCCCATACAGGCACCCGCACCCTGACCTGTTGCCAGAGTGAAATAGGGGAACGTCGCGGTGCTGGTGCTGTTCGAGGCCGTCAGAACAGCCGACCAGGCAGTATTGATGGCCGTGATATCCGCCGAGGTGATGCCGGCGGAGGTCACCGCGGCTGCCAGGGCGTTGTAGGCCGTGTTGAGATCGGTCGTTTGCTGCGTGGTGGGCGTACTTGTGTAAAGTGCCGCGAACTGGGCCTGAAGCGTGGAATTGCCAGTCAGAGACCCTGGAGTCGTCGCGTTCGTGGTCACGAGACTGTTCTCAAACGACTGCAGCGCCGAGTAGCTGCTCGGAGTCAGCTTGTCGGTGGCAAGTGTCTGGTTCGCGACACGAATGGCTGTCAGCTCGCCAACGGTCGTGCCGGACGCCAGTTCGATCGTCTGAACTTGCTTGGCGAGGTTCTGGAGAGCTGTTTGCAACGCGGTGTTCGTTGAGCTGCTACCACGTCCCTCGTGCCTGCCTGCCGCCGTGTCTGGCAGCCCCGTGTTTCCGAGCAGGCCGGTGCGCAACGGAGCGGTCTCCGTGGGCGCGGGGGCCGTGATCGTCGCGGTACCCGTCGACTCGCCCGAATGGCGAGCCACCTCGTGATGGACATTCACCGCGGCGACAAGGTGGTGAGCCGCGGCGAAATGTGAAGGAGTCACGCGTTCTTCGAGCGGTTGGCAAGAAAGCTCGGCCCGCCTGGCGCTCCGAGGTATCGAAACGCGGGGCATCCTGTGGCCGACAAGCCGATCCGACACCGTGAACCACCAATGTGTCATCTCATGGTCTCCAGGAATTCAGGTGTTAATCTTGTGATCAATCATGTGTGAAGAGGTACGCATTCCCGGGGTTATACTCCAGGAACTCCTCTTCCTCGTCCCGTTGGTAAGCTTGGGGTAAGCATTGAGATCAACGGAAATCCCGCAGGAAAGCGCGCCTGATTTTCCAGGCGCGAGTCGAAGTTGCGGCAGACGCAAGAAAGGTGAGACTTCATTTCGTCGCGACAACGGATTTTCGGTAGGATGGATGATCGGTAGAAGCTGGACGCGAGTCGAGGCAACGCCAATGATCTGCCCATTTCCCGGAATGGATCCGTTCCTTGAACATCCCGTCCTCTGGGAGAGCGTCCACGCTCGGCTGATCATCACGATCGCGGATCAGCTTCAGCCCAGACTCGATCCGCGGTATATCGCCACGATCGAAGAGCGAGTGTTCATCGAGGGGCCGCAACGGCGGATTCCCGACGTTTGGATTCGGCGACTTCTTAATCCGGAGCAGGGTCAGAGGGTAGCGACCGAGAGGTTGGAGTCCGATTCGGCGGTGATCGTCGAGGTCGAGGAGCTGGAGATCCACCAAACACGCGTCGAGATTCTTGATTCCTACAATGAGATGAAAGTTGTGGCCTTGATCGAGGTCGTGAGTCCGATCAACAAGGCGGCGGGACCGGGACGCATCTCTTATGAGGCTAAACAACATGAGATCATGGCGCGCGAATGTCACCTCATTGAAATCGACTTGCTGCGACGGGGCCGCCATGTTCTCGCAATTCCGGACTGGCGTCTGCAGGAACTCAGACCTTACGACTCATTGTGCTGTGTCAGCCGCTGGCCGCACCGGAATCGTTATGAACTTTACCCCCGCAAGCTGCGCGAACGCTTGCCGCGGTTGAACATTCCGCTGGAAGAGGGCGACCCCGACGTCGTGCTCGATTTGCAGGCCGCCTTCGAGCAGGTTTACATCGACGGACGCTACGCGCGCCGGGTCCGCTATGACCGGCCGTGCGACCCGCCTCTGTCTGCCGACGAGCAAGCCTGGGTTGAAGAGCGAATCAAGGCGTTTCGATCGAGCCGCCCATCACCTTGACCAGCACCCGCTTGGCGCTTCTCCCACGTACTCGCCGCAGAAGATCTGCTCCCAGGGGTCGAGAAAGGCACGGGCCGTGGGGACCGATGAGATGAGCCCGGCGGGGCGTTCGAGTCCGAAGACCTACCAGACCCGCCGGACCTGGGTTTCATTCGTCCGAGCAACCGAGGCCACCCGGCACGGGACGGCGACCTGGACTTGGCTGCACGCTCCGAGAGAGGAAAAAGCTCTCGAATTCCGGCGGAACAGGATGCGCATCCTGTTGCCAAGTGCTGGAGGGGCGGAAACCGTTGTTGGTGTTACGGTTCGCCGGGGCGTTCCTGTTAAGATTCGCCGAGCGGACGTTCGCCGGTTGATGATTGCGCTCGATCCGCTCGCCAAGCACGAAGCGGTGGTTGCGGGGGAACTTAGTCGTGTGGTTGCAAGACCAGAGAATCAGGTCGTAAGTCTTGGTGATCACGGTCAATTCCTGGTCCTTTTTCATTGACTTCTTCAAGAGCAATGATATAATGTGATGAAAAGGTTGGTTCTCTTAGAGTGTCTCCCTGCGACCTGATTCACCATGCTCGAAATCCAGTTTCTATCAGTGATTCAACGTATGATCTACTGCCAAATTGGCTGTGCCAAGCGATTTTTCCGGTCCGACCCGGCTGCGCCGGGTGGCTGTTTTAAAGAATGCACTCAGAGTATTACATGTTCATATAATAATCACAACCGGAGCGGTAAAGAAGTAAAGTGAATCAGTGGTAAGTCCTGGAGGGGCGGAAGCCGTAGCTGGCGTAACGGCTCGCCGGGGCGTGCCCGAGACGGACCGCCGAGCGGACGAGCGCCGGATGATTGAGGAACGCCCCGCCCCGCAGGATACGAGGGATTTTTTCAACAATAGATTCAGATATGTTTATTGACATCATTGGATATTCCCTTGTTTGCTGGCTTGGAAGCATTCGTACTGTCCTGGCACCATTCAAACATGTTTCCCAGCATATCAAACAATCCCAGGTCGTTTGGGAATAGGCTGCCGCACGACCAGGCATGTTCCTTGCTGTTGGCTTGATACCGAGGCATACTTGCCGAGCAGCTCGAGCGACAGTGACCGAAGTATCGGCTGGTGCCGGCACCCGAGCGGCAGGTGAATTCCCATTCCGCCTCGGTGGGCAGCCGGTAGCCAGTGCGCCAGAGCACGTCGCCGGGAATCGTCATGCCCTCGTCGTAAGCCCCGGCCGCGTTGGGGAGGTAGCACCACTGGTCCTTGGGCAATCCCTCCTGTTCGCTTAACCAGTTGCAGTAGTTTGCGGCAATGTACCAGGTGAACCCGATCATGGGACCGCCGGGGTCAGGACTGTACTGGTTCACGAAGCTCGGGGGCAATCCGAGCTGGGTGTTGGTCTGCTCAAACCTCCGCCACTGATCGAGCGTTACCTCCTTGGCGGCGATGGCGAAGCGGCGGGGGATGACCAGGCGGCGTGGAGTTTCCATGGTGACATTACGGTTCGGCTCTGTTGGCGGCGAGCCCATGTCGAACTCGACCGGACCCTCGATCACGGCGAAGGTCTGCCCCTGCCCGTTGACGTACCACCGTCGCTCGCCCCGGTCCTTGAGCTTCATCAACTCGAAATCCAGTTCCTTGAGCTTCTCCTGCTGCTTCCATTGGCGCAGGGTCCATTCCGCCGCCCCGTGGATGCCACTGTCGGGGTCGTTGCGGTACAGATCGAGCAGCTTGCCGAGCAATGGCTCTCGCTCGCCGGGAGACAGCCCATCCGTACCGTACGTCCCCAGCGCCAGGATCAACGCCCGCCGCTGCGAGGTCTCGGGTTGGAAGAGGATGGCGTCCATCAACTGTTGCCCTTCGGCGGGTGTGGGCCTGGTGTTGGTGGCGATACGATCGAGCTCAGTGGCAATCAGCTTCGGATCGGCACCCAGGGGATTCAGCCAGTTGACGATGAAACTACGGAGCCGCGGATCGGCGCTGTGCCGCAGTAGAGGCCAGACTGCCTCGGTTTTGCCCAGACGGACCAGGGCCACGGCCGCACGGGCCTGGCGTTCGGCGAGTCGGTCCCTCGTCTCTTCCGTGATCAGCGGGCGGTGCCAGACCGAAGTGGAGACCAGCGGACCCTCCTGGCTCGTGCTGGCGACCGACGTGGCGACCAGGCGGTAGCCTTGCGAGCCCAGTTCCCGACACCGCAGGAGATGGGCGACAGGATCGAGCCCAACGCTCGTGATCGCCTCGTCGCCTGCATGGCCGCTCCAGACTGCGGCATAACGGCGATCCAGGTTCCCCGCTTTCATGATCGCGTTGAATGCGGGAAGATCACGGATGGGGTCAAGGTCGGCGTCCTCCTGCATGTGGTTGTAGTCGGAGTAGCCGTTCTGGATCGCCATCTGGAGCAGGTGGATGGCTCGCTCCGCACGGTCACGACCTTTTGCCGGGTCTTTCTTGGAGAGCGGCTGCGAGGCCAGGGCGTAGGCACAGGCTGCATCGTAGTGCAATCCAGCGTCCTGCGGCTTTTTTTGGAGTGCGGCGTCCAGCCTCTCGAACGCCTGGTCGGTTCCCTCGCCCAGTTCCGCTGCCACGATGACCGCCAGGTAGAGCCTGGTGCTCTCGGTGGAGTCGCCCTTCTGGAACCGCGCCAGATCAGCCAGGGCCTCATCCTTGTGACCGAGGCGGGCATGGGCGAGGGCACGGGACTGATAGGCCACGGTGGTCTGCGGGGCCTTCTTTATGACGGCGTTGAGGTCGTCGATTGCTTTCGGATTCTCTCCAAGCTGAAAGTAAGCATCCGCCCGAGCGAACCGGGCGTTGAGGTTGTCCGGTTTCGCCTTGAGGGCCGCTTCCGCCACTTGCAGAGCCGAGGTGGAACGCTCCTTCGTGCTGGGTGGCGGAGGTGCCGCAGCGAGATCAAGGTCGATCAGGGAGCCAGACTGCTGAGCGACCACGCCGGGGAGTTGCGCTTCCAAGAGACCATTCAGGGAGGAAGCCGTGTCGGAGACTCCGCTGACCGTCTTGTGCCAGACGCCGGAGTAGCTCAACTTGTCATCCGCTTGCCGCCAGGCATGTAAGGCCAGGGGAACCAGCCCGGCTTTCTTGAGTTGTTCCTGCACTTTCGTGAGTTCGGCGGCGGATGACGCCAGAACCAGGCGGGCGTCGTCGTCTGGCCGGTTTGGCTGCGCCCACAGGGCGGCGAAGCGGGTGGTAGGCTTGCCCCCCTCGCCACCCGCGGCAAGGTAACCGGCGACATCGACCGGTAGGTATCCCTCCTTGCGGTTTCGCTCGTCGGTCTGGCGAAAATCCGCGGTGGACTGATCGTGAGCCATCCGCCACGCTCGCTTATCTCGGGTCCACACCGCCGCCACCAGGAGGGTCTTGCCCTCGGCGTAGGGGCGGAACCGGGTGGGACGATAGCCGGAGGGGCGGAGAGCCTCGGCGGTTTTGAGGAACTCGTCCTGGGGCATTGTCTGGCAGAAGGCAAAGTGTTCGGTGAGCATGCCCCGAGCCGATTCGATCTTGGCGGTGAGAGTGGCATCCGGCTTGGCCCAGGACGTGTCGAGCGGCGGGTCGTTCCATGTCGGTGCCAGTGTCCTGGCAATCTCCGCCTGCAACAAGGGTACGGTCTTCGCCTCCTGCCGCTGGGCAATGGGAAAGAATTCCCTATACGCCTTGTGGTCGGCGTCCATCAGAAGGTTGGCGATCAGGTTCGGGTCGTCGCTGGCATAGTTGGTCAGGATGTTGGTCGCCAGGGTGCGTTCGCTATCGGGGCGGTTCCTGTCCTGGAGGATCGTAGCCAGGGGAGCGTTGAGCTTGCCTCGCACTGGGCGGAGGGCATCGAGCCATGTCCTCAGATAGACCAGATTGGTGGTGACCAGTCCTTGAGCCACCTTGGCAGCAACCTCGTTCCAGCGACGATTTTGGGGATCGTAGAGGGCCAGGCAGCTCGCCGCCGGGAGAAGGCTTGGGTCGCCTGGCTTGGCGGAGTCGAGGACAGACCAGAGCCTTGGGGTCAGGCCGGTCTGGTGCGGCTCTCAGGGCGTCACGTAAGACCGGGAGTTCGTCGGCCGTAGCGTCCTGGAGACGCTGGAAGAGATACTCGACCTGTCCGTCATCCACCGGCAGCAGGGCGAGACCGGCGTGAAGCCTCTCTGAACTGCGTTCCGAAGATCGCTCGACCACGTGACGTAGGGCGGGATCGACCCAGCGGCGGTATCCCCCCATCGACCTCACGATGCTCGGCACCTGGGCGATGTTCGCCCTGACGACCTGATCCACAAGCCCTCTGGCGACCGTTTCTCGGTTGGCCTCGACGACTCGATGGCGAATGTCGAGCCCGAGCAGTACGAGGGTAACCAGACTCGCAACCACGCCCAGCGTCCGCAGCCCATGCACCCGCCCCGCACGCATCATCATTCGCCGTTGCGGGTCTGACCAGTCCCGCCTTCTGGTCAGCAGCCGGATGTTCGCCCACTCCAGGGGAGACGGCAAGTGACGGTTCTCGGGCCTGGAGTTCCAGAGCGACGATCTTTCCGCCAGCCGCAGTTCCGCACGCCCACGCCGGGTTTCCTTCTGCTTGCGGGTCAGCCAGTCGCGCAGGGAGTGGACGAGGTAGTCGTGGGTGAGCTGATAATAACGCCCGCCCGGGAGCGGGGACGGTCGCTCGTCACCTGTGCCCTCCGGATCGGTCGGTGTGATGAGGCGAAGCTCGTTGTCGAGAATGTGGGTCAGGTCTGTGAAGTCACGAGGGCGGTCGTTATAGGCGGCAGCCTGCTGCAATTCTCCTTCCGACCGCATCTGTCCCTTGATGTCGGTGCCGCTCTCGGGCAGCAGGGATTTCAGAACCGCCTGAGCCGCTTTCTGGTGGAGGCGGTGCTTGGGGTTTGCCTGCGGGGCACTGAACGTCTCCTCCAGAAACGTCACACCCACCCCCTCGGTGCCGCCAACTTGCCGCAAGGTCTCCGGGCTCCAGGGCTTGCCCTTCATCATCTCGGCGAACAAGGCCAGGCGTACTGAGATGACCTTGCCGTCCTGAGCAAGCTCGGTGATCGCTTGATCCAGGAAGGCGTTCTGGTCCCTGGAGATGTCGCCCGTCCGCTCCGGGATGGTTCCATAAGCGGTACCGAAGGCCGCCAGTACCTTGCGGGCGTGGCGTAGGTCGAAGAGATCGACCACAGCGGTGTTCTGCCCCTTGAGCAGTTCCACTTCCACGTTATCCATGAACCGGGTCGCCGCCATCCAGAAGTCGTCCCTTACCATCACGACCGCTTGAACATGCTCGCCATCGCACTGTCGCAGGGCATTGACAAGTTCCGTGTTCTCCTCACCTCGGCGGGCGTGCAACCACTGCTCGAACTGGTCCAAGACCAGTAGCACCTTCTGACCGGATCGCAAAACCCTACCTTTTCGTACCGCCGCCAGTGAGTCCACCAGCCCCAACCCGGTCGGCAGTTCAGCGCAGACCTTGCGCAACGTCCGCAAGAGCCGTGCCTCTGTCTCATCCGGGGTAGCCTCGACGTAAACCGAAAAGATGTGCTTGCCCAGGCGGGGTAAGAGTCCTGCCTTCACCAGCGACGACTTGCCACACCCCGAGGGTCCATAGATTAGCCCCACTCGGAAGGTCTGATCAGGGTCGGGCTCTTCGATGCGATCCTTCCAGAACCGGATGCTGTCAGGCAGACCTTCTCGATCTCGTGGTCCCGGTAGCAATTCGAGGAAGAAGTCGGCATCGTGTTGATCGAAAGATCGGAGACCTTTGGGAATCACCTTGATGTGGGGCTGGTCAGAATCGGCAATCCTTGGAGTGATCGGCTGGGGTGTGGCCTCCTGGGTCGAGCCGGGGGGAGGACTGGCCATGCCCGGTGTAACCACGGGCGAGGTGGTTCCCGCAAAGGTTTGGAGAAAGGCGATGAGATCCTCAGCCATGTCCCGTCCGGTGGTGTACCTGTCGGACGCTCGCTTGCTCATCGCCTTCAAGCATATTCGTTCGAGTTCCTTGGGGATTGTGTCATTAATCTGGCGAGGTGGGCGGGCTTCCGTCGTGGCGATCAGGTCCATTACTTCGATGAGGGCTTCATCTTTGTCCTGGGCTTTGGCTATGAATGGTCTTCTTCCGGCCAACAACTCGTAAAGAACTACCCCCAGACTGAAGATGTCGGAACGCCCATCGACCCGGTGACCTTCACGCCTGGCTTGCTCTGGACTCATGTAGGCTGGAGTTCCTGCGATCCTGGCACCACTCCCAAATTCCTCTTCCTTGAGCGCCAGTCCGAAGTCGGCAAGAAAGGCGTTTCCCGAGGCATCGATCAGGATGTTGGCGGGCTTGATGTCCCGGTGGACAAGCCCCTTTGTATGAGCAAAATGCAGGGCTTCGGCGATCGTGGCCACCAATCTACCCGACTCGTGAAAATCGGAATGCCTTTCCTTGATGATCTTTGCAAGGTCGCATCCCTCGATGAACTTGGACACTACGAAGCAAAGACCGTCGTCGGTACGCCCTAAGTCATAAACGTGAACGATATTTGGATGGTCCAGTTTGGCGAGGATCCGGGCTTCGTTCAGGTACGCCTCGACATCCTCGGGACGTGAGACTCGTTCGGGGCGTGGGACTTTGATCGCAACGGGTCGGTTGAGATCATCGTCATGAGCCAGATAGACTCTTCCGAACCCGCCCTCGCCCAAGATCCCGAGGATTGTGTAGCGGCCGATCTTTTTGACATCGCCGTCCAAGGGGCTAGTAGAGCCCCCTTTGGGCGATTGCGAGCCTTCGGTTTCGGAAAGGTACTTCGTCTCATCCATTGTTCGATCTCTGACGACGACCGATCTGATTCACGGCTTCCAGGTGGAGCCATTGTCTCATCGTCAGTCGGGGTCAAACAATAGGGCATGGTGGTTGTCGGATCGGGCGGTTCCACGTGCTCGCTATTCCCCGATCACCTTGACCAGTACCCTCTTGGCTCTTCGCCCATCAAACTCGCCGTAAAAGACCTGCTCCCACGGCCCGAAGTCGAGCTTCCCCTTCGTGATGGCCACGACCACCTCGCGGCCCATGACCTGGCGCTTCATATGGGCGTCGGCGTTGTCTTCACCGGTGCGGTTGTGCCTGTAGCGCTGAGGCGAGGCGTCGAAGGGGGCGATGCCTTCAAGCCATTTCTTGTAGTCCTCGTGGAGGCCCGACTCGTCGTCGTTGATGAATACCGATGCGGTGATGTGCATCGCGTTGACCAGGACAAGGCCCTCCTGCACGCCACTCTGGCGAACGATTTCCTCGATCTTCGGCGTGATATTCAGGAAGTCCATCCGGGCGGGGATGTTGAAGGTCAGGTATTCGGTGTGCGATTTCATGAGAATGGTTCTCCCAGGCGATCGAAAAGAGGCACGGAGACGACCTCCATTTCGAACACCGGCGATGGCACGAAAGCCACGCCAGTCTTTTCTTCAGAAACTTCGTCTCAGGGGAAAAGATCCGTGCTCAAGTACTTGAGCCCGCTGTCGCAGGCTAGGAAGGCGATGGTCGCGCCCGCCTCCTGCTCGGCGAGCAGTTTCCAGGCCGCGGCAAGCTGCGCACCCGTCGAGAAGCCGGCGAAGATGCCCTCCTCGGCCGCCAGGTGGCGGGCTGCCGCGATCGCTTCTTCATCGGTCACCGCCACATAGCCGGTCGCCAGGGTCTTGTCGAAGAGATCGAGCTCCGCTCGTGCATAACCCGCGCCTTGAATCCGGTGCCGCGGGTTGCTCACGGGGCTGCCCGCCAGCACCGCCGCGCCGGCCGGTTCCACGGCGTAGGATCGCAGTCCAGGCCTGAACCGCCGGAGCGCGCGGGCTACGCCGGTGAACGAACCACTTGTGCCGACCATGTCCACGAAGACGTCGATCTCGCCGCGGGACTGTTCCCAGAGCTCGGGCCCCGTGTGCCGTTCGTGAGCCATGACGTTCGCTTCACGGCGGAACTGGTCGACGCGGAACGCCCCGCGGCGCGCCACGATCTCGGCGGCATGCTGCTCGACGAGCGCCAGATCCTCGCCGGAAACCTGGCCGTCCACCGAGCCCTCGGCTTGATCCACGACGATCACCTCGGCGCCGAAGGCCTCCATCTGGCGGATCCGCTCGACGGAATTCCCGCGCGAGATCAAGGCGACGAACGGATGTCCCATCGCCTTGCAAACAATCGCCAGCCCCGTCCCCGTGTTGCCGCTGGTCAGTTCGGCGACCGTCTGCCCGGGACGCAACTCTCCCGATGCCCGCGCTTCGCGGATGATCTCCAGCGCGATCCTATCTTTCTTGCTGCCGCCGGGGCTCAGAAACTCCAGCTTCACGAGCAATCTTCCCGACAGTCCGCGGCTGGCGACACTGTGCGTCAGCTCGACCAGCGGAGTCCGGCCGATCACATCAAGGATCGAATGAGCAAGAGGAGGACAGGGTGGGTTCATCAAATCCTGGTCAATCAGCTTCGGCTTCGTTCCTGGAGCCATTTTTCCACCGGGATGAATTGCTTGGAAGTCGAGTCAAAGGCCAGAACTTCGCCGGTCTCGATCATGAAGACCCAGCCATGGACCTGGAGCTCGCGGCGGCGGATCGCGGCGGAGACCGCCCTCATGCTCCGGAGATGCTCGAGCTGGACCAGAACGTTCTCTCTCACCACCTGGTTAATTTGATCATTTCCTTCAAGCCGGGGATACCTACTCTTGACGATTCTTCGCGCCGGCTCGGCGAACTGGAGAAAACCGGCGACGGCCGGCAACCGCTCCAGGCCCTCGGGATGGATCAGCGAAGTCATCGCCCCGCAATGCGAATGGCCGCATACGATGATGTGCTTGATCTTCAGCTCGACAACGGCAAACTCGATCGAAGCCGCCTCGCCGGACGCTCCAGCGGTCGGGGGAGGCACGATGTTGCCGGCGTTGCGGATCACGAAAATCTCGCCAGGGCCCAGCCCGGTGATCATGTGCGGAACAACGCGAGAATCCGAGCACGCAATCACGAGATAACGGGGACTCTGCCCTTCCGCGAGAACCTGGAATAGCTCCTGGTTCTTCTTGAAGCCGTGCTGCTGAAACGAGAGGACGCCGTCGATGATTTTCTTCATGAGCTGCACCCTCATCGAGCCGCCATCGATGGCTTTACGGGTTTGCCTGCCTACCGCCTGTAGTGAGATTCGGCAGGCCTTCCGTAATCTTGTCGCGGCGTCCGTCAGAGGGCAAGTTCCGCATCGTCCTCGAGACAGCGGTCAGGCCACCGGGAAGGTTCGCATCACCGCCTTGGCGATCTCCATGTAAACCGGAATGCCGATCGTCACGTTGTAAGAGAAGGTGAGTCCCAGCGAGGCGGCCAGGGGCAGTGTCGGACTTGCTTCCGGAATGGCCAGCCGCTGAACCGCGGGCACGGCGATGTACGAGGCCGCCCCGCAGAGAACCGAGAAGAGTACGTACGTACCCAACTCGAACGGACTGCCCGTCATCCAGGAATAGGTATGGGCAATGATGATCCCCATAGTGGCGAACAAGTTGGGAGCCAGGATGCCATAGAGGACGAAAGGCCATCCGGCTGATCTCAGATCTTTCAGCTTGCGGGATGCCGTCATGCCCATTTCGAGCAGGAACAGGCAGAGCACGCCCTGGAAAAGCGTCACGAAAAAGCTGTCGTCGGCGCGCGTCACTTCCGGACCTTGCAAACCGCTGATCAACCCGATGAAGATGCCTCCGAAGAGCAGGTAAAGGCCCGTGTTCAGAAAGACTTCGTGGAGCAGCTTGCCGCTGAATATCGGCGGTTTCTTCTTGCCGTTGCCGTTGCCTTGTCGTCGTTATCGGGGTGCTCCATTCGCTCGAGCGCCATCTCGATCTCCGACTCGACTGCGGCCTCTTCCTTGGTCTCGGCATGATGACCGGGCAGGCCAGCAAGTATCTTGGGGGCAATGGCGCCTGGGTCATAGCCGGGCTCGTCCGGCATGTTACCCAGCGCGTCCAGCCCCTGGCTGCGCAACCGGGCGACCAGGAACAGGGCGACCAGGCACCCAGGAACCTCCATGATCGCCAGCATGACCGGCATGTAGGCGCCATAGCGGATGTGCGCCGTGGTCAGCACGCCCAGGGCCGTCACGAACGTACCCGCGGAATCCGAACCGTAGTAGCCGGCCACCGTGGCCTGATCAATTCGCCGCATCCGGGTCGCAGCCCTGAGGATCGAGTAGGAAAGAGTGCCGATCACGAAATTGGTGAAGAATCCCAGCACCATGAAACCGGCAATCGACCGGATGCTGCCCGCCTCGAGATGAGCAAGCTCTTCGCCTCCATGCCAGCCGATGGCGATCAGGAGGTAGATCGTCAGCGCCTGGTACATGACGTAGGGAAACTCGAGGTGCACCCTCAGAATGGGAACGAGAAATCCAAGGTAGAAGAAGAGCAGCAGTGGCTTGAACAGGTTGTGCCTGAAGTTGTACCAGAACTCACCGAGGATCGAGCGGCCCTTTCCATTCTCCGCTGGAGCCGTCTTGAGCTCGTCGATTGTGACCTTGGAAGCGGTGAGCGAATCGAGGATCGAAACGTGTGTGCCCGGTTTGACGTCCTTGAAGCTCGACTGGCTGGGGTCAGCGGATTTCAGCGCCGTGAGCTTGTTCAGATTCACCACCACGTCGCGCTGGGCCAGCTCGTCGTACACGATCATCCTTGAAGTGTCGACGTCGACCGACTTGACGGTTCCCCGCAGTTCCTCGGCAAGGACCGGCAGGCCGATCACCAGCAAGGCCATACCGGCCATCAGGGCGATCTTCGGAAAACGAATCACATACACCTCAATGCACTCCTTCGGTTTTGCGACCGTAGGTTCTTTCCCTCTCGGCTCACTGGTATCAACGCAAATCAGGCGACGTCGGGGAGCATGCCGGTGGGATTGTCTTGCGCATCGACGCTGACGTTGCAGTCCGCCACATAAGGACTGGCCCCAGCCGTTACGGTCGTGATTCAAGTCTCGGCGAGACGGCCTGAAACACTCCCTCCAACCTGGCGTGCGAGACGGTGCGAGCAGCGGCAACCGCCGTAACCGGGGGCGGCTTTGCACCTGCATGCCGCCGGCCTGCCGGCACCATCGCCCCACTCAAGGCCGCTGGCCTGGACAATTCGCGCCGCTCCGCCAGAATCGCCGCCGCGGCGCGGTGCCGCGTGCTGACCCCGGGCTGAGGGAAAAAGCCGCCTCCCAGAATCAAGGCCGAGAAGGTCAGCACGGCGAACCGTTCCCGGTCGCCGATGCCCAGCAAGACCGTCGAGTGGTGCCGCGCGCCGGTGAAGATCAAAAGGTAGGCCCGAACCACGGCAATCCCGTTGAGCGCGGCCGCCGTCACCACGGCGATTCCCACGTAGGGACTGACCTCGACCGCGCTATCCACCAGCAACTCGGTCGAAATGAACCCCAGCGTACCGGGGAACCCGACACAGGCCAGGCCCGTGAGCAGAAAGCAAACCGCCAGGGCAGGGGAGTGCGGATACAGGCCCTGGTACTCGGTGAGCGAGAGCCGCCCGAACCGCGCCTCCATGGCACGGATGGTCAGCCCGAAGCCCCCGAGCGAGAGAATGACCGAAAACCAGAGGCAAAGCGAACCCGTCAGCGAGAGCTCGGTGTGCAGCTCCAGGCCCACTAGAACGAGCGACGCATGGCTCAAGAACAGGTTGGCAAAAAAGCGATTGCAATCGCGCTGAATCACCGCCATGCCCGCCGCGTACACGGCCGTTACCAGTGAGATCAGTCCGATGCTTTGAAGCACCCAGTCGGGAGCGATCGGCAAGACCAGCCGGACCGCGGCGTAAACCCCGGTCAGTGGAGTGACAAACAGCATGGCAATGCCGAAGGACGTATGCTCGAACCAGTCGGTTACCCAGCAATGGGCCGGCACCGTGCCGCAGCGCACCAGGATGGCCGCCATCAGCAGCACCGTGGCCCAGGTCGGCGCGGACCGCCCCGCGCTCGCCGCCACTCCCGTCCACCCGGCAATCATCAGGACCACGAATAGCCCCATGTGCAGCAGGTAAACCCGCGTCGGCCGCCGCCGGTTGCGGAGTTCGAAGACAGGCGGCACCGTGCAGAGCGTGAGCAGGCCAACCAGCAGCCACGATGCTTTGCAACTGAACATTGCCAGCCGGATTGATTCGGAGACCAGCGACCAGGAGTTCGAGAACCGTCTCATCTTGTTCCGGGGCGTCGCCAGCGCCGTCAAGAAGTGAACCAAGGCCACCGCGGGCACCAGCGGGGCGCTCAACTCATCCAGGACAAACACCTCGCGACCGAACAGATACAGCCCAAGACTGGACCGGCTGATCGCGTCGGCATCGGCGCCGACGTAGTATCCCAGCGAGGCCAGGAACGTACAGACGAAAGCGATCCCGGTGAAGATCAGGCCGGTCCTTGCCGCGTGATACGGCTGCCGGATCCGGCTGACCCAGAGGGCACCGATCAAGGCCGCCGCTATAGCAAACTCGAGCCAGGGGACTTCCAAAAACTTCATGAAAACTCCTCGAACGTCCCGAAGTGGGGCTTGTGGGCTTCGGACTCACGCGACGACTCTCCCGCCAGGAAGTCCGTCCACCTGCGCTCGATGCCGTCGAACCAGCGCAGCAGCCGCACGATCGGACCGGCCACGTAGTCGCGCAAGAACGCATCGAGATAGCCGCGCTCGAGAGCTAAACGATAAAGCCAGTCGCGGTGCCTGTGCCTGGCACCCGACCACGCCGGCTCCGCGCGGGGCAGGTGACCGCCGATGGCATTCTCCATCGTGTGGTAATCGTGCAGGATCGTGGGAGCCCGCACGAACTGGAGCGCCCGCAGGCAGGCATGGCCGAGAATGTGGATCAGGGCGATGTAGCGGAAACCCAGGCCAATCTCGGTCACGATGATTCCTACCTGGGTCATCGAGGCGAATGAGAGAGCCGACTTGATGTCGGTCTGCACGCTCCCCGCGAAATACGCGAATACCGCGGTCGTCAGGCCCACCAGCGCCACGATCCCCGAAAGCAGGGGCGACGAATCCAGCAGCGGGCTCACCCGCAAGAGCAAGAACGCTCCCAGGTGAACCGAGAGCGCGCCGTAAAAGACGGCGCTCGAGGGCGTCGGTCCTTCCATCGCACGCGGCAGCCATCCCGAAAACGGCACCAGCGCCGATTTCCCGGCGGCCGCCACCAGCACCAGCAGCCCCACGAGAAGCCCTTGGTGGCTGGTCAAGCTGGGCACGACTTCGGGCCAGAGGCCCGTGCCCAGCAGCTTGTCGAAATCTCCCTCGCCGCGAAGGTGGTGCATGGCCACCGCGGCCAGCAAGAGCGCGGCGTCAGAGAATCGATAGATCGTCCATACCCAGAGACCGTTCCGCGCCGGATTGCGCCGTTCCTGGAAGAAGGCGACCAGAAGCGCCGAGGAGAGCCCGACCAGCTCCCAGCCGGCGAACAAAGTCTCGATGGTTCCCGCCAGTGACGTGGCGACCATGCCCAGCACGAACAGTGTGTACAACACAAAAAACCGGTTGTAACCGGCATCCCTGTGCATGTAGCGGCTGGCGAAGGCGCCTATGGTCCCGGATAAAGTGAACGAGAGAATGGCCATCGGAATCGACAACCGGTCGAACACAAACTTGATCGAAAAGTGGTACTGGCCGGGAATCACCGCCCAGTCGCCCAGCTCGATCGGCACGTGCCGGGTGCCCAGCATGAGCATCGCCAGCAAGACCGCCAGCGCCGCCAGCAGCCCCGCGATCGTCCCCGCCTGAAGGATCCTCGTCGTCGATTGCTCCGATAGCTTTCGGTCCAGCAGCGAACTGATTCCCAGGATCAAGACCAGCAGAACCGGTGCGGCGATCACAATCGCCCCCAGAAATGTCATAAGGTGTTCAACAGTCATCATATCCTGGCCTGACTGAGAGTTCTGGTTCAGGGCTCGGTTGCAATTTCCGCGAACTCGAGGTGGTCGCGCCAGCCGCGATACCAGTCGACCGACGAATTAGCCCTGGGCAAGACGCCGGACCGGGGCTGGTACGGCCGGAACTCGCCCGCTTGGAAGACGGAAAAGGCGCCGGTGGCGGGATCGAGCAGGGCCAGACGGACCCAGCGATTGCGGCACAGCTTGCCGATGCCGGGGTTGCGGTCCATGATCTGAAACATTGCCTCGGGCGTCGTCTCGATGATGAAGAAGATTCGCACGGGTTCGTGGATCTCGACCATCTGCCATGGCAAACCGGTGCGCAGATCGCTGGCCGCACCATCCATCACGCCCAGCAGGGCCGAGACATTGTGCGGCAGCTTCGTACCGCTGCCCCAGCCGACGTTGTCGACATAGGAAAAGTAATACTCCAGGTTGATCCCCGCGCAGACCGGGAATGCCGCCTGGAGCACCCGCGTCAAGATGGAGTGATCGGCATCGTCCTGGGTCGGGTCGTAGGACGACAAGAACGCACGACGGTCCAGAAACAGCCCGCGCGTCCGCTCTCTCCGGCCCACGATGCAGATGGCGTTGGTAGCGTGGCCCCATTCGGGACGGACCTGCGCCAGGTCTTCCGCCCTGGTCTCCACGTGCCGTCTAGCCCCGGTGAACGAGAGCGCCAGCGGGGCCGACTGGAACCGCCGGCTCCGCTCGTGCGCGTTCCGATCGGAGGCCTCTTCGAGAACGCGCCGGACCGATTCGAACTCGCCGCGATGCGACTCGGGCAAGAGGTCAAGATCGTAGAACGAGAGCACTTCGGAGCTCGTGTTCCGCATGCCGCCGATGAAGAAAGTTTCCGAGGGGATCATCAGGCCGCTCCGCGCCAGCCGCTCGCGAATCCGCGCATCGTTGAGCATCTGCGCCAACGCTCGCGCATTGGGACCACCCCGCGCCGCCGCAGGCGCCGCAGTCGTGGGCCGATTCATGTGGGTTGTTCAGGCTGGTCGAACCGTGACCGAAGACGAACACCAGGTGGGAAAAGACCGAAGTCATGCCGATCTCGCGAAGCACCTTTTCGGCGATGTTCGCCATCTCCTCGACCGTGAAGCCAAGATGCCCAGGCTCGGGTCCGGCCTCGACGTCGTTGCGTACGAGCTGGAGACGCGTCAGCGGGGCAGAATCGACAAAACGGCCCAGCGTGCGGTTGAACCGCGAGGTCAGGCGAGGGAAAAGTGTGCGCGCGACCAGGGGGATCGAGGCCAGCACGCCGACCGCGCCTGTGAGCAGCGCACCGGCCGTCAGCGACCGGCTGCCCACGTTAAACCGATACGAGGCCATGCCCAGGGCGTGCCGGGTCTTGCGGCGCCGCTTGTCGGCCTGATCATCTCTGTCGACGACCTGCTCGACCACCCAGTGCGACGGACGGATCGCTCCCGGACAAAGCGGAATGAAGTGTGCATCGGCCACGCCCCGGTAGTACATGGCCACCGAAAAGAAGCCGGCCGTGCCGAAGGTGGTCGCATCGGGCGCCAGCTCCTCGATGTGGCGGCGGATCGACTCTTCGCGCTCATCGATGCAGAAGATGGCCTGGAATCGCGGCTGGCTCGGAGTCGGGGCCGGGTTCTGGACATGCAGCGCGATCGCGTCGGCCGTCTGAGTGTAAAACCGCCGTTCGTAAGCCAGGTGGAAAACCCGCCGCCGCTCGAGACTGGTGAACGAATCGATCTCCTCGAGAATCGTCCTCCACTCCTGCGGGTTCAGGCGATAGAGCACATCGGGCGAAAGCCCGAAACTCTGCGCGAGTTGGAATACGGGAAACGCCCGCTGCTCCACGCTGTGCTGCCAGTGCGGTTCGACCCACCCGCGGGCGAGGCGCCAGAACTCCCCGACCGGCGTCTCGATTCCCAAAGCAGTACGGGCCGTATAGGCCGTCGCGAAGCGATCTAGCAAGAGCCGGACAGCCAGGAACTCAACCAGGCTACCTTGGGGAACCGGGTGAACCACGCGGTCGCCGAGCGACTCGATCTGGCGGACCATGCCCGCCCAGCCCCGCAGTACCAGTAACGTGGCCGAGACGTATCGTTCCCATTCCTGCCTGGCGACCCCGAGAATACGGAGCGATTCCATGATCGATTCCAGCGGCCCGACCTGCTCGTCCAGCAACCGGCCAACCTCGACGGCAAGCCCGCTCATCCAGAAATCCGGCGGCCCCCAGGGCTGGCGGTAGAGCAAGCAAAACGAGCGGTAAAACCCATCGTCACGATGGGGTAGCTCCCAGTGGGCAAATCCCTGGTCCAGAAACGCCGCGCAAAACGGGATCAGATGATCATCGACCAGGAGGTCGGTGTCGACACCGGTGGCCTCGAGCAATACATCCCGGTGCCGGACCGCCAGCGGGGGCGAACTGCTCTCCGACGGTATGTCGCGCACCCCATCGCAACAAACACGCCAGAGTGCCTGGAGCGTGAGACTCTCCCAATCCTCGTCCGTCCAGTTCTCCATCTTCGACTTGCCGAACCGGAATAGCAGCTCGGCGAGACTTTCGGGAATGCGCCGTCCGGCGCTGCTGCTCGGCGAACCGTTGTGGATGGCATCACCGAAAGCGCGCAGGTCTCGGATCACCCACCGCCGGGTCTCCGCGATCAACTGCGCGCGGTCCGCGGCGGATACGTCCTGGCGAACGCGCCGAAGTACTTGTGCCTCGGCGACATGCCAGACCAGCTCGGCTGTCGGGCCCGTGCGCAAGGGATTCTGAAGCATCGCCAGACGCAGATCGAGCCGGGTGCCAAAACAGGGGATTTTCTCACCCGCGCGGTCGCCCAGGTCGTTCTCCAGTGTTTCCTTCAACTCGGCGAACCGGATCCGCCCGCGCATCAGCTCCTGTCGATATCGATCTTCGCTCAGGTAAGGCTGGCACCCGAACAGGTGCGCGCCTTTCATGACGGCCTCGTTGAACGGCAGATCCTCGAAGCCATGGAGCGTGTTGTGATGGATGAAAACGGTGATAGGGCCCTGGGCCGGCAAGAGATGAGCGGCTTGGTCGATCAGGTCGCTGAGCGCCTGCAGCTCGGGAGAAAGAGCCGCAGTTTCCAGCAACGCTTCATCGCGGACTGTCGTTGTTTGCATGTTTGCCACGGAACCTCAACACGCCCTTCGCGGACCGACACAAAGTTTTTCTGAAGGATCGACCGCAACGTCGGAGTCGTGGTCCTGGACCAGTACTTCAGCGGCCGTAGGGACGCGTCGACCGCGCCGGTCATGGCGCCGCAACCACTCTGGCACAGGACGCCCAGAACCGTCACGCTCTCGCTCATCGCCTCGACCGCGAAATCCACTCTGCCCAAGCAGACGTCGCCCAGCACATTGCCGGCGACCCAAATGACGAACAGATCGTTGAAGCCCTACGCGAAAAGCGTCTCGGTCGGCACCCGGGTGCCCGAGCAGCCAAACATCACGGCAAACGGAGCCTGCTTGGGAACTCCCCCTGCCTTCCGCACCATGCCCACTACCAGGCCCTTGCGCTGGACCACGTGACGCGAATTCTCGCCCTTGGTGAAGGTGCCCGAGCGGCAGCTTGACATCCACCGGCGAACATCCGGTTGCCATCCTCCAGCGACTTCCGCGCCGCCTCGGCTTCCTCGGAGGCTTGGTGCTGGGAAAGTGCGGACCCAACCGATAAATACATTTATTAATGTTTATATTTTTACGGGCTTCATCGCCATCCTTGCAGGGCAAGTATCCGCGGGGCGCCTATCGTCGGAGGAACGGCGGCATCGCCAGCCGTGCTTGCCCAACTTGCGTAAGTCACGGATGCCTGTTTCACCAACCATGGTCCTATTTGGCTATCATAAGACAGGCGGTCATTCCGGGCAAGGGCTTCGGAAGCACTTCGCATGTCTGGAGCCTGATCGGCGGCGCTCCCGCGCGCCGCCCACCGGGCAATCGGACTCAAGCAGCATCTAGCGATTCCACATTCAGTCGGCACTCATCGTGGAATCGAAGGCGTCCCGACCGAGTGCGTTGTTGGCTTGCTAGCTGTCATTGTCTTCGCCCCGCGCCTGCTGTTCGACCATCCGGTTGAGGCCCTGCTGAAGCGCATCAACATGTGCCTGCTCTTCGGCCAGAACGGCCGAGAGTTCACGGGCACTGTCCAGCTCGCCAATGGCGCCGAAAGCATGAATCCAGGCGGTGTACCATTGCACGGACTGAGACTTCGCGGCCAGGTCGCCGCTCAACTGTTCCAGGGGATTCGAGTTCAGTTTCCCCACCTTATCCTTGAGCTGCTCCCAGGCGCGGCCGACTCCGCCGCCACTTCCTCGTGTAGGAGTATGGCCATAGCGCGTCGCGATGGTTTCCAGGACCATTGCGTGACGTTCATCGGCCACCGCAATTTCGTGATAGAGAACGCCCATCGCCGGATCGGGCGGCGATTCCGCCCTGGCCTTGGCGTTGGCTTCCAGCGCCCGCTCGAAATCAATCCGTTTCACAAACTCCGCGGAAATCCTGGTGCGGTCGGCTGAAGCCGTTTGTGCCATGACGTTACCACTCCGATGTTGGGACAGCGACGCGTGGCGGAATACCACATCGCAATTTCGACGACCCACCCGGAGGACAACGCAAAAGATATGCCGCCGACCAGATGCGGGTCCAGGATTCGCGTTGACCTTGCCTCACGAAACGAGACCCGAACGTTGTTTGAGGACTGCTCAAACCGCAGACTTGATCCGTGCTGCGGTCTGATCCATCATGACAAGTCCCCGGATCCGATCGCGTGCGTCGGCCAGCGTGAAAACCAGCTCTGAGGCCCCGATGGAAAGGAGACCCTCATCGGCCGAGTCGGCGTCGTTCTGACCCCACCGGCCTACCAGAATCGACATCTCGGGAAACCGAGTTCGCAGCCGGCGCAGCAGGTAGCGGGTCAGCGCAAGTCCCTCACGTGGGAAGTGCGACACGACGACAAGCCTGGGAGAGTGCTCGGCGACCCGCTCGGCAACCTGCAGCGACGATTCGGTGTCGGTGATGATCTCCAGGGCGCATCCTGATGGAGAAAGAAGTTGCCCGAGCATCCGCAGCACGAGCGTGTCGGACGTATCCTGCACGGCCAGGCCCACGAGCCGTACGGGCTCTGGTGCGGCGGATTCCGCGCCATTCGAAACCGTTAGCCGGCTGGGTTGGTACAGCCAGGGTCGCCAGGGTGAGTTCTGGCTTGTCCTCGAGGTCATCAAGGATCTCCTTGACGATTCGCCAGACGAATTCACGCCCCGCATCGTCCAGCTCGGATCGCGCCACATCGCGCTCGGCCCGCGCAGGACGGGCACGAGTACCTGATCAAAAACATCGGCCCGCGGTCGCTGTTTGAGCGCGGATTCCACAACCTCGACCGCCTTGTCGTGATCAAGCGCGACCAGACGCTGGTAAAGCTGAACGTCCGGCTCAAGCTCCACCTCCTCACCGAGAAGCGTGGCGAAGAACCAGAGGCTGGGCACATACTTTCCAAGCACCGCCAGGCAGACCGTCAGCGGGGTCGAGAGGAGCAATCCCATCGTGCCCCAGAGCCATGTCCAGAACATGGCCGCGACCAGGAGCCCCAGGGCCGAGACACCGGTCGTCTTGCCGTAAATCACTGGCTCCAGAAAGCTGTTGAGCGCGATCTCCACCGCCCCGAAGAGCGCAATGGCTTCCAGCGGCTGCACCCAGCCCGGGAAGTGTGCGAACGAGAAGATGACCGGCAGCACGAAGGCCACGCCGGGCCCGACATAGGGGATGAACCGGAGCATCGCCGCCAGACACCCCCAGAGCGTCGCAAACGGCACGCCGATTAACCCCAGCCCCAGCCCGATGACGAGCCCAAAACACGCGTTGACCAGTGCGAACATCGCAAGATAGCGGCTGATCCGCTGCCCGATTTCCTGCATCGTCCTGGTTGTCAAGCTGACCTGGTGGTGGCCGAAAAGAGAGATGATCCGGTCGCTGAGCTGCTCGCGGCCCATGAGCATGAACAGCACCAGGATAAGCACGAAGCTGGCAACGCCCAAGAACTCCAGGTAGGGCCCAATGGATGACCTTAGCCGATCCTGAAACTGCGGCTCCGTGACAACCTCCACCTTCTGGATGGGGGCTTCTTCGCGTGTATCCGGACTGGGCGGTTCCTCGATCTTCGCCGTCACGCGCTCGGCCATAGTCTTGAGCCGTTCGGTCATCGAGTGCTGCCCCGGCTTGAACAGGCTGCTGAGCTTGGTTTCGATGTTTTCCTGGTAATCGGGAAGACGATTGGCCAGTGAGGTCAACTGCTGCCCGACGATGTAGCCAATTCCCCCCAGGAGCACCAAGGTCATGAGAACGGTCAGCGCAACCGACGCAGCCCTTGGCAGACGCAGTCGCTCAAGCACTCGGGCCCCCGGCGCCAGGGCAAAACTCAACAACACCGAGAGTGCCAGCGGTTTGAGAACCTCGCCCGCGAAATACATGAAACCGATGATGGCGAAGATCAATAGGGTGAGCTTGAAGGGATCAGCCAGCGGAGAATTCTGACTTCGAGCGGTCAAGGCATGGTTCCTCGGAAGCATAAGTACAAGCGGCAGGCCAAACGCGACATGCGACCCAAGACAGTGAACATTGCAATTGTCTTGCCAACGCGCGTCTCTTTTCTGAAAAGGCAACGGGGGCCTGAACTGGCGAAATACACGTTCTCCGGCGGCATCTCGATGCCTTGCGTGGGATCGGGGTGGCGTCTACCAGCACAAGAGTGGCGGAAGGACCGCTATAATTAACCGGCTCCGGAAGTTCCCGGGCCACTTGATCTTTGCGCCGTGATTCAATCAGGATCCGCGTTCCCAGAGGTGCCCATGTCCGTGCCCCGATCCAAAGTCCTGCTTTCCTGGAGTTCCGGCAAGGATAGCGCGTGGGCGCTTCATATGATCCGCCGGCAGCCCGACCTCGAAGTGGTCGGCCTCTTGACCACGTTTAACGAAGCGTTCGATCGGGTGGCGATGCACGCCGTGCGACGTGAGCTGGTCGAAGCCCAGGCGGCCGCGGCGGAACTGCCGCTTGTCCCCATCATGCTTCCCTATCCCTGCACCAATGAGGTCTACGAAGAGCGCATGAAGGCGGCGATCGCCGACGCAAAGGAAGCCGGTATCACGGGCATCGCCTTTGGCGACCTGTTCCTCGAAGACATCCGGGCGTACCGCATTCGATTGCTCCAGGGAACCGGCCTCGAGCCGCTCTTTCCCATCTGGACAACCTCGGAGGACACGCCCGCGCTGGCACGCCGGATGCTCGCGTCAGGACTTGGTGCGGCCTTGACCTGCGTGGACCCCAAGCAGTTGGATGGGCGGTTCGTGGGTCGGCAATTTGATGAGCAATTCCTGACCGAACTGCCCGCCAGCGTCGATCCCTGCGGCGAACGCGGCGAGTTCCACACGTTCTGCCACCGTTGCCCGGAGTTCAACACAGACATCCCGGTGTACGCCGGAGAAATCCTCGAGCGGGATGGGTTCTGGTTTGCGGATTATCTGGCCATTGAATCACAGCACTGATCGTGCCCTCATCATCAGAATCGCGTGTCGTGGCTGGGCAGAGAAACGCCCACTTCAGACTGCCTCCGAAAGAGCCTTGCGGGAAACTGAACAGCGAGATCAAGCTTTCGGGCCAGCATGGAAAGTGATGCCGCTCTTGCCGAGGGTAGCCTGGCCAGCGATGAGGCCACCGTAAGAGTTGAGCAGGTCGTACGTGATCTTCAGCGGGGGATTCAGCACGAGCGGCTTGCGGGTGATCAGCGTCACGGTTTTCGACGCGGCGTTGTACTCTGCCTGGGCGATTGCCACGGCCCGAGCTGGATGCTTCTTGCTGGTCGATATTGTGGTCAGGTTGTAGCTGCTCGTGGCCTGGGCATCCCCGGGGCTGAGCGAACCGGAAAACTGCAAGACGATGACCTGTGTGGCCTTGGTGCTCTTGCCGAGCCGGATGGATTGGACCGAAACGCCGATCAAGCTGACCGGTAACGGCATGACGACAACAATACCGCTGGCATAGTTGATCATGTAGTTGGGAGAGCTTGCCCCTTTAACCAGGATCGGATAGGTCCCTGGTGGGCTGGCGGCTGTAGCTGGTGTCGTCAATGTCGGCTGTGTCGTGAGACTCGCGGCGGAATCGCCGTTGACCAGCCCGGCGTAGCTGGCCGACAACGGGGGCACGTTCGTGCCTTGGACCATGGTGATGCTGTTGGCGGTTATGGTCAGTGGAGCGGGAGTGATGAACAGCGTGCCAGGCTGGTACTGAATGGCGTAGTCCGGGTCGCTCGCCCCGGACACACTCATGACATAGCCCCCGGGAAGCACCGGGCTCGAGGCCAGTGCTGACGTCGTCAGAGCCGGCCCCACCGAGAGGCTCGCCGCCGTGTCGCCGTTGACCAGGCCGCCATAACTCACCGTCAGCACGGGCATACTCGCGCCATACACCTTGGTCGCGTTACTGGCCTTGATTTTCAGTGCGGCCGGCGTGATCAGCAGCGTGCCGGAGACGTACTTCATCGTGTAGTCGGGGTCGACGGCCCCGGACGCGACGATCGGAGTGCCCGATAGCAACACGTGGCTCGAGGCTGTCGCCGTCCTTAGAAGAGGCGGCTTTGTCAGGCTCGCCGCCGTGTCGCCGTTGACAAATCCTTGGTAACCTACCGTGAGTGCCGGCAGACCTGCGCCGTAAACCTTCGTGGCATTCGTGGCCGTGATGACCAAGATCGCAGGGGTAATGGTCAACGTGCCTGGCTTGTAAGTGATCGTGTAGTCCGGGTCGCTCGCCCCCGACACGGTGATCGGGTAGGACCCCACGTGGATGGCGGTCGTTGCGGAAGTGCTCACGGCGGGAGAAATCTCAAGGCTGGCCGATGTGTCGCCGCCCACGAATCCTGAGTAACTTGCCGCGAGCGCTGGCAGGCCTGCGCCGTAGACCATGGATGCCGCGTTGGCCGTGATGGTTAGCCTCGCCGCACTGATGGAAAACGGGAGGGGTTGACTGCTGGACGGGGCATAATTGGTGCTGCCGCCAAAGTTGGCTGTGACCATATAGGTCCCGGCGTGGATCGGGGCGATTGAACCAAGATCGTTGCCGTTCTGCTGGTAGTCCAGTGTGACAGCAACGCCTTCAATGCTCGGCGCATTTGGGGTCGCCGCGTAAGCCATGCCGATGTAGACACCTCCCGCATCGGTCACGGAAAGCACGGGCGTCGCCTGCGCGATCTTGAACTGAACGGGAGGACTACTGCTTGCGGCATAGTCCGGACTGCCGGCGAAGCTCGCGGATACCTGATATGTCCCGGCATTGACGGGTGCGGTCGCCCCGAGGTCATTTCCGTTTTGCTTGTAATCGAGCGTCACGGGTACGCCCTCGATCGTCGCGAAGTTGGCGATCGCCGGGTAGGCCGAGCCGTTGTAGGTGCCCCCGGCATCGGTCACGGCAAGGTTCGGCTCAGTCTTGTTGATCGTGTCAGCAACCGCGCCGGTGGCATTGTTGTAGTTCCCGGTGGCATCGACGAACGACCAGTCGTCCGAATAAGACGCGGCAATAGTGTGCGTGGTGCCGCTGAGTACCAGGCCGCTCAGAGCAACTCCGCCGATCCCCGTGGCGGTCCCGGTCGCGGTGTGGGGTTGACCGTCGTAGGCAACTGTGTACCCATTGACGATGATCGTGGGATTGGCCTTGCTCACATTGATCGTGACCGACATGCTCGCGATGGTGTAGTCGACCGTGTCGGTCGGGGTGAAGGTGACGGTCAATACCTGGTCTTGACCGGCATTGAGAATCGCTCCGACATCCAGAATCGTACCGTCGCTTGCCGTGTAGACAAACGTGCCTGATACGGGCACGCCCTCGTAAGATGCAGTCGCGTCAAGCCGTGAGCTCAATGCGGTGCCGTAGCTGATGTTCGCCGGGTTCGCCCACGCGATGACCGGCGTCGCTGCCATGGATTCGAATGCTCCGATATCCACGGTGTCGTAAAGGATCCTCGGATAGCTCGCGCCGCGCTGGTCGCAGCTCAGAGCGTTCCCGCTCGCGTCAAGAGCCAACGCGTTGCTGCCGGAGTTGATCGCGGGACTCCCCGTGAGCAGTGCGATCGTTTGCGTTGGACCACCATTGTCGGCGAGCGTGCCCAGCTCCGGGTTAGCCACTCCCACGATGTTTCCGTTCACCCCGTTGACCAACTCACCCGTTCCACCCGTTCCAATCAGGTTGTAAGCACTGGTCGGGGACACGACTCCGGTGATGTCGCTCGCCGAACCATCGGAAATCGCCGAGTTCCGTGCCACGATCGTGTTGTTCAGCGTGACAAGGCTCGAGCCTGGGGTACCGTAATTGTCGAGGCCGCCGTCGCTGTTGTAGGCGATCGTCCCATTGACGACCAACATGTTGCCAACGTTACTGATACCACTGCCGAGATCGCCCGCAGCGTTACCTGCGATCGTCGAATTGATGACCGTCAACCAGCACGTGGCGCTATTGTAGATGCCCCCGGCGTAGCTGGAGGCCGAGTTACCCGAGACTGTCGAGCTGGTGACCGTCAGCGTGCAATCCTCGCCGTTATAAAGACCGCCGCCATTCCCCGCCGCGTTATAGGCGATGGTCGAGTCGGTGATCGTCAGGGTGCTCTGATCGGAATTGAGTATGCCGCCACCGTCACCAGCCGAGTTGCCGGAGATGGTGCAGCCGGTGATGGCCAGTGTGCTCTTATAGCCGTTATAGATGCCGCCGCCTTCGCTCTCCGCCGTGTTGCCGGAGATGGTGCAGTTGGTAATCGTCAGTGTACCGTTATTGGTGATGCCGCCGCCGCAGCCCTCGGCTATGTCGCCTGACGACCCTCCGGAAATCGTCAACCCTGAGAGGCTGGCCGTGTCGTTGACCTGAAACACCTCCACGGCGTTATTACCACTGACCGTCACGATGCTGGCACCCGGCCCGACGATGACCTCCGGCCCGTCGGTCTCCGCGAGCGCCAGGGTCGAGGACAGGGTGATCTGGCCGGAGACACCCGCGGCGAACTCGATCAGGCTGCCGGCCGGGTTAGATGCCTGGCTGTTCGCCTCGGCAACAGCCTCGGGTAACGACCCGGGCCCGCTACTGTCGAGGTTCGTCACTGTGTAGGTGGTCGGCCTTGGCGTGGAACCCAGCCCCAGCGCGGGTGCCAGTTGGTTGGCGATCGGCGAACCGATGCCGGTCGCCAGGTCGTAACCGACACCGGCCGGATTCCCATTGTTGCCGTTGGTGACGTCATGGAAGTCGGCCTTGTACGTTGCTGGGCTATTGTAAAGTCCATACAGGTCAGGCAATGTCTGACTCTGTCCATCCAGAGTGCCGAGGTTGTTGATCGCTCGTCCTTGATCGGCGATGGCCACCAGTGCGGCCCAGCATGGGGCGGCCAGGGATGTGCCGCCAACCTGAATCCAGGGGGAACTCGGAGAATCGTAGCTGTCGTACACAGCGACCCCGGAATTGGGATCCGCATCGAAAGAGACATCCGGTATGCTCCGCCCGGAGTACGGCAGTCCGCTCTGGTAACTGGGCTTGGCCTCGTAGAGGCTTGTGCCGCCCCCACCGTCTGACCACCCCGACTCGGAGACATACGAGCCGCTGGACGTTTTCAGGGTCGTACCTCCAGCAGCCACCACATCGGGTGAGAACGCCGGATAGCCGGAGTAGGCAGCCCCACTGTCGCCGGTCGACGCCACGAAGGTCACTCCGTTATGGCCCGCCGGTGTCTGGAACGCCGAGTCATAGAAGTTTTCACCGTCTAATTCACCCTCGGTCCCGAAACTCATCGAGACCACCGAAACTCCGGGTAGTTTCGCCGCGGTAGGTACGGCCGTGGAAACGAGGTCGCTGAGCGAAGAGCTATTCGCTTCCACAAGCACGATGCTGGCACCTGGCGCGATCGCGTGTGCCCATTCCACGTCCAGAGACTCCTCGACCCCCCAGCCCTGATTGCTGGGCAGTGGACTGGAGTTGCCATACTCGTTGAGCTTGGTGAAGCTTGGAGGTGCGGGCAGCCCAAACTGAGCGTCGAAGGCGCCCAGGTCGCTGGCGAGATTGGGATCATCTCCCGCATCAACGATCGCGATAGTTTGACCCGTACCGTCACCGACGATCCCGTTGAAGCTGATCGCGGTGATGCCGTATGCCGATCGGATTGTCGCAGGCGAAAGTCCACTCGGTGCCCTGGTATTCGCGACCACCGTGTCGAACGGATAGCAGCGGATGCAGCCAAGTGGATTCGCGCCGCTGAGCAGTTGTCTGGATTCAAGCTGCTCGAGGGTCAACTTGCGTTTCATGCCGATATCCTGCAAAACCCAGCGCACTGCACCGGAGGCAGATGCGGCGGAGGAAACTCAAGGAGGTCGTCAGACGGTAGGTATTCTTGGGCACCGACTCTCGTCGAGTGGAGTGCTACGTCCTGATTGAAAGGCGGGCACCGTCGAGGTTCGACGGGAGTCAACATCCTCGGGTGCGGTTCATGAGATTTCTGAGCGTATCGATCGACTAAACGGCCCTCCAGGATTGTTGGTTGAATGCCACATCGACCTGGAGCCGCCGTGGACGGGCATCTCGGGGGATGATTCCCGTTCGGGGTTGTCGACGGCAATCGGCCACGTCTCCTGCTCGGGAAGCAGAATCCGGGAGGAGCTCTTGAACGTCTCTCCTTCGACGGTCACCCTGCCGCGATGAACAACCAGCCCAGTGCCCCGATCGCTGGCATTTCATCGGGGAAAGCCGCCAAGGAAACCCTAGGTCAAAAGAGCGACCGGCTGCGTTCAGGCAACCTCGCGCGGTTGTTTTTCGCGACGCTTCGTGTCTAAAAGCACTCAGAACCCGCGACTTGCGTGAGTGAAGAAACCACGCGATCGCTGATACCTGCAGGAACGGAATGAGAGATATGGGTGCGGGAATTGGGCGGTCCTGGCTTGAGTCACTTGAGCAAGACAAGCACCATGACGGTAGGCTTCGTCGCCTTGATCGAGTGTTTCAAGTTTGCCGGCATGTGAATCCATGTCCCGGCTTTTGCCTCTTGAACATCGTCACCGAGTCCGACACACGCCTCGCCCTTCACGAAGAAGAGCATGGCTGGTTTTGCCGAAGTGTGTTCCGAAAGCTCCTGTCCCTGGCTGAAGCCGAAGGTCATGACTTTGACCTGGTCATCCTGGAAGACTGTGCGGCTCAGGATACCATCGGCTGGCGGCTCTGCCACCTCGGCAAGATTGAGGATGTGAGTGTAAGAGGTGCTCATGATCATTCTCACCGCTTCTTGCCTGATTGATCAGTAAGTAACTTATCGTAGAGCTTCGCCCATTGCTACAGACAGGCGAAAGTTGGTCGGCGGTCCAGACAGCTCTTGATGAAGCGGATCAAGTCATCGTCCGAAGTTTGCGACGATCCGAATCAATGGCCTGTGCTCGGCAAGCGATAATGGTGGATTCGGGAACCAGACCGCGCTTACGGACACTTCGGTGCGAGTTCAGACGGCAGGGACGAAGCCCCGTGCCGTGTCGCTGATTGCGCAGTCTCTTCCCTGTCTCTTGGCATCGTAGAGAGCCGTATCCGCGCGATGAAGAAGCTCAAAGGGCGACGACGATGGTGTCGGGACGGTTGTCGCCGAGCCGATGCTGACTGTGACGACTCCGGATCGCGCACGAGTCGCGGCATGTGGAATTGCCAGGCCGCGGACGGCAGCCAGGATTCGCTCGCAGACCTTCATTGCACCCGGCTCGGCCGTCTCCGGCAGGATCACTGCGAATTCCTCACCCCCATAGCGCGCAACGAAGTCCACGGCGCGGTCGAACCCGGACTGAACCGCCAGGGCAATCTTCTTGAGGCACTCATCGCCTGCAAGGTGGCCCCGGGTGTCGTTGAACAGCTTGAAACAGTCGACGTCTAACAGCAGAACGGAAAGAGGGCGACCCGCCCGTTCATGGCGCTTCCATTCGCAGTCTAATCGTTCATCAAGAGACCGGCGGTTGCCAATCCCGGTCAGCGCATCCGTCGTCGCTTGCAATTCCAGCAAGCGGCTCGCCTCGAGCACGCGCTGCTCGGCGATCACGCGTTGCGTGATGTTCTCATGCGCGACAACCGCAAATACCCGGCCACTTTCCTCGAATCGGGTTGCCCGCACACCGAACCATCGTTGCGCAATCGGCGAATGACACGGATACTCCAGGTAGAAGTGCGATTGTTTACGGCCAATCACAGCCTCGATTCCTTCGACCATCGCCGGTGCCTCCTCGGCGCATTCCCCGGTCGCGTATCTGCAAACCTCCAGGTAATTCGCGCCGGGCCCCCAGTGACGGTGATCAAGCTGGTTTGATCGCGCAAACTCGTTCCAGGCCGAATTCACGGCAACAATGGTCCCGTCTTCTGTCAGGATCGCAATGTGCGCAAGCAGCGAATCCAGGGTCCGCTGGAAAAACTCATCAGAGACGTGGGTTTCGTGTCGGATACACCGTAACGGGTGCATGATCAAAGCTCGTTGCGCCAGACGGTCATGTTCTCGAAGCCCGATCTCGATCGGGGTCCAGCTTTCGAGGCTTGACTCGCCTGCGTTGTGATTCGGAGAAAGGTGCGTGATCAGCGGCCACATGAACGCGGCATCATCCTGGGTCGCGACCACCCTATCACTCCACGATAGGTCCAAAATGTGCCAGCCTGAGCAAGGAACTTCCTACCCCATGGACAGGGAATTACCTTAGGAAACTATCTCAGAATCGATTGATTAATCGCAAATGAGTGAAGATAAAAACATGCCTCGCCGTTTCAGTCCGGATCACAGTGCTCGACCGGTTACCGACAGTTCTTGAAGAAGACCTGCCGCAAGCTGGGGGGCGCTTCTGAGACTATCTGCAAGATCAAGTTGGCGGGCTGGGCAAGATCCCCCGCCTCGCGGACTTGATCCGCCAGAAAGCACGGCAGAGCACCGCCTTCCAACCGCCACGTCGTGCCCAGCAACTGAAAGATCAGCGAGCACATTTCACATACGATAAAAGCTTCCAGTCTCGCGGTCAGGATGAAGTTGCGAGCTGGCACAGACGCCCCTTGAATCAAGGGTTTTGAGAAGCTACCGCCGACCTGCCTTGGGCTGCCGACCTCCCTTGGGCGTGGTGGGAATCCCTACCTTGGCTGCCTTGGGCGAGTAGGGAAATCGTTCCGGATCGATGCGTGACAGGGCGAGGCCGGCAGCTTCGCGAACCCTCGCGTCACCGTCGTGCTCCTCCGCCTTCTGGAGCGCGGGGATGGCATCTTTGGCTTGTTCGCCAAACCCGCCAAGTTTGACGGCGGCGCTGCGGCGGATGTCTTGGCTCCTATGCCTGAGGACTTCGATCAGCGCCGGAACGACCTTTTCCGCGTCGCCCTGCGGCAGGGTGCGCGCCGCGATAACCCCCTCTTTTTCTTTGCCCGACTTCAGATCCGCTATTAGCTCGTCGGTCGATTTCCCCTTGCTGCAGCCGCCGCACGCCAGCAAGCAAGGCAGCAGCAGAACCATACCTGTCTGTAAGCGCATAACTCATGTCCTACGTACGAGAAGGGGCGAAGTACGAGGCGAATGGCCCGCGTCCACCTGCTGGTGGACCCGGACAGCCGCAATCAATACGAATCACCCGAGATGATCTCACCGCCTGATCTAGTCATCATGTATTGATACGTACCCCCGTAGATGGTGCTTTTGATGAAGTGCACCGAGCCGTCGCCGAACAGCAGATTGCATCCTCCTGTGTGCATGCTCCAAAGCACATCGGGATCCCACACCGGGTTGTCGCTGTTGGGCTTGTGCGTGAAGTCGCCGTGGCCGAGGCACAAGGCTTCGCCGAAGTCCGCATTGTCGTAAGCGGTGCCATTTCCTTGATTCTGGGCCGCGGACGGAGGAGTATTGGGGGTTGTCCAGGGTTGGGTAGCCATCCACGCGGGGACCCTCGCTCCCGTCACTGCGCCGACCCAGGTAGTTGGGGAGTGGGCGGTGCAGCGCTCGCCGATGGCGAATGTGTTGCTCAGTCCGTCAGTGACAGCGGCGATGCGCGTGTTACTGTTACGCCAAAACATGCCGATGCCGGCCGGGCCAAACCCACATTGAACGCCCATGCCATAGATGCCGTCCGTCGGGTCTCCGGCTGTAATCGGACTGTCGTTGGGGTCGTTGTTGTTGAGGTAGAAGGGTTGGGGGTTCCCGCCGGCGTTCATGAAGCATTCCTCCCAGCCGCAGATAGCGACGTAGTTGGAGTGCGCCACCGTGATGATGGGGTTGGTGAACGAGTTGTCGTAGAGGATGCAGGCCTGCGGGTTGTAACCATCCGAAGGACACTGGAAGACGCTCAACGTCGTCACCACGGCCGTGCTGTTGCTTGGGCTTCTTATTCCCAGGTTGAAATTGATCGCGTTATACAGGGGCTGCTGATCCATTAAGGGCAGCGAGAGGGCCGCCCAGCCCCAGCCCGGTCCCATGTCCAGGTCTGGAGTATTGGTGGAGATGTTTTGGTAATCGATGTAGCCGGGAGGGAATACGCCGATAGTGTTCTCGTAATTGAACAGCGCGATCCCGATCTGCTTCATGTTGTTGACGCACTGGGCGCGTCTGGCCGCCTCGCGAGCCGACTGCACGGCGGGCAAGAGTAGGGAGACCAATACACCGATGATGGAAATCACGACCAGCAGCTCGATGAGCGTGAAGCCGGTGAGTCGGCCGATCGGCCGACGAGAAGCAGAGATCATCATTGAAGTCTGAACCTTTCTGATCTGCGACACCATCGGCGCACGCATTGAGAGCGTGACGCACCGCGAGTGGTGTCGCTCTTCCTCGAAAAAATGAGCTGAAGACACGCGTGAATCGATGCCAATGGATGCGCCATCCCGACGATCGAGAGGCGGCATGACATGGAGCCAGGCACCAAGTGCCGGCGAAATACGATCGATCAAGCGAGAGGTGGGGCCCGGCAGCGCGTCCGGAGCGGAGAACCCGGGAGGGTCGACGGAGTCGATCGCGTGACGGGGATGAGGATGATCTGGCCCGGGACTCGCCGAACGGTCAGCGTCAGGATGGACGCCTGGCTCTTCAACTGGCATGAAGGGCAAACCGTCGGTAGGTCACCATGATCGGCGACCTCTTGGTCGGCGACGTACGGACCGCTCTCGTCGCAGTCTCCCCTGTCTTCGATGGAGCTGCGATCGCTCCCTGGACCGTGGACGTGCACGCCCTGGGCCAGCAGGCTGGCGGCCAGATAAGCCAAGGTGAGCAGCCAACGTCCACACTTCAAAGCAGAAGGGTCCTGTTGATATGACCATCGTACCGGTCTGAAGTTAGTGCTATCGGTAAACTATGGATTATCGTTTCCGAAATTGTCAAGTGGATAGCGACGAGAACTTCATGGAGAGCGTACAAACGCCTCGGATCCGTTACGGATCCGGATAGTGCAGGGCCGTTTCTTTAAATCCCGGTCCGGCGGCGGGTCACTCCGGTTCCATCGTCAGGTACTTTCGACTCGTCTCCCACTCGTCGCTGATTTCCATCGCCACGGCACTGACCAGGCGGGGGGCCGCCTTTACCAAGCCTGGCTCTGAAAGAAGACCTGGGCACTCGGCACTACTTCGAGTCGGTCTCTTTCGACCCCCACCACCGCTTCAGAACCGAATTATCCGTCCCGAAATAGTTGCCCCCTAAAGATTCCCCTCCATCGGCCGGAGAGAAACTGACCTGCGGCCAACCACGACAGGACATTGGCAAGTAGAGCGTGAAATCCCCGTTGCCATGCCCGACGACAGTCGACTGCATGGGGTGCGGGACGCCAATTCCGTTGGCGGCATCCATGGCGGTGACGTAGGCGGCCAGCATGGCCCGGCGGTGCGAAGCCAGCCTGTAAGTGCCCTTGATCAGATAGCTATTCTCGGGCTCGAATGTTCCGGCGGTCCCCCGGACTTCGACGATGGTGATGTTGTCACCCTCAGAGAAGCGAGTTGGCCCCTGCTCGAATCGGACTGCGTGGGGGTATCCCGAAGACTTCAGCGCATCGGGCTCCGTGATCAACGATGTCGTGGGTTGTTTGATCGGGTCCCTCGGCTCACTCGCCTTTTGATCGGTCTTCTTGGCTCCCCACCAAGCCTTCAAGACCGAATCTCCTGTTCCAAAATAGGTCCCTCCGAAAGAGCCGCCACCCTCGGACGGATAGAAACTGACATGCGGCGAGCCACGCCCTGTCACCACGAGGAAGAGAGTGAAAGTGCCGTTGCCGCGATTGACGATGGGGCGAGCAGAAGGGGCCACCCACTCTCTGGCAACTGAAAACGTGGATGGCCCCCGATGTCTCTGGCAACTGAAAACGTGGATGGCCCCCGATGTCTCCTATCATTCAAGGATAGGTCCAAAATGTGCCAGCCTGAATAGGGGGTTGCGTACCCTATTAACGGGGAATTACCTTAACCTAGAACTGTCTCAGAATCCATCAATCGGAAGGAACCGAGATGCCTTGCAGTCTCAGGCCAGATCAAGGTGAGTGAGCAGCTACCAACGGTTCATGATGATCTGACGCGTCGGCTTGATACGCGGCCCAGGGGCATCATCAGAGGTATGCGAAGATCTGACTGAAATCGTGAACCGGGCGAGTGCACCAGCCAGTTGAGTATATCCGGCCACTCGACATACAAGGCGGAAACAAGAATCCAATTCCGACACCGCGGACTCTCCGAGAAGCCCCTGAAGACGTTTGTAGGTTTAAATCCCGTGCAGGCATCTTGAATCCAATTTATCCACAATACGGACGGAAGGAGATAGGATGGCACAAGAGTTCATCGAGGTGCGCGGGGCGAGGGCGAATAATCTGAAGGATGTGTCGCTCCAGTTGCCAAAACGCAAAATCACCATCTTTACGGGCGTGTCCGGGTCGGGCAAGTCTTCGCTGGTGTTTGACACGCTCGCGTCGGAAGCACAGCGGCGGCTGTATGAGAATTTGAGCTTCTTCGTGCGCAATTTTCTGCCGCGTTATCCGCAGCCGGATGCGGACGCGATAGAGAATATCAGCATGGCAGTGATCGTGGACCAAAAGCGACTGGGCGGGGGTTCGCATTCGACGGTGGGAACGGTGACGGATATTGCGACGCTGCTGCGGCTGCTGTTTTCGCGCGTGGGAAAACCGTATCTGGGCTACGCGAACGCGTTCTCGTTCAACGACCCGCAAGGGATGTGCCCCGAATGCAAGGGCGTGGGACGCAAGCTGGGGGTGATTGCGGACAGTTTTATTGACAAGACGAAATCGCTGAACCAAGACGCGGTGCAGGTGCCGTTCTTCTCGAAATGGGACAATGCGGCGTACAAGACGACGGGCTTTTTTGATAACGACAAAAAATTGTCGGAATACACGCCCGCAGAGATGGACCTGCTGCTGCATGGTAAGGACCGCACGTTCAAGCTGCAGGTTGGCGGCGGGACGATCAACGCGACGTATGCGGGCATTGTGGAAAAGATCAGTCGCGCGTATATCCAGCGCGATATCAAAACGCTGTCCGAGCGGAAACGCAAGCAGGTGGGACCGTACTTGACGATGACGACGTGCCCGCTCTGCAAGGGCGCACGGCTGAGCCAGGCGGCACTGGGCTGCAAAATCAACGGGCGAAACATCATGCAATTGTCGGCGATGGAGGTGGACGAGCTGATTCCGGTCATCAAAGAGATCACGACGACCGTCGCGTCGCCGCTGGTGAAGGAGCTGACGAACCGGCTGCAACAACTGGTGAATATCGGGTTAGAGTATCTGAGTTTGGACCGCGAGACCGATACGCTCTCGGGCGGAGAATCGCAGCGCGTGAAGATGGTCAAGCATCTGACGAGTGGGCTCGTGGACGCGATGTATATCTTTGACGAGCCGAGCGTGGGACTGCACCCACGCGATGTGCACCGGATGAACGAGCTGCTCCAATCGCTGCGTGATAAGGGGAACACGGTGATTGTGGTGGAGCACGACCCGGCGGTGATGAAAGTGGCAGACCATATCGTGGATATGGGACCGCGCAGGCAGCGAAGGCGGCAGCGTGGTTTATGAAGGGACGTATGCGGGACTGGGCAAGAGCAAGACGCTGACCGCGCAGTTCTTGCAGCGAAATGTTTCAATCAAGGACGAGTTCCGAAAGGCAAACGGTAAGCTGCCGATCCAGCACGCAAAGGTAAACAATCTGCAAGATGTGAGCGTGGATATTCCGGTGGGCGTGCTGACGGTGATTACCGGCGTGGCGGGGTCAGGCAAGAGTTCGCTGATTAACGAAGCGTTCTTGCAGCAGCATCCCGACGCGGTGGTGATTGACCAGTCGCCGATTGGCGTCTCGAGCCGTTCGAACCCGGCGACCTATACCGGAATCATGGACGACGTACGGAAGGCGTTTGCCGCGGCGAACAAGGTGGACGCGGGGCTGTTCAGTTTCAATTCCAAAGGCGCGTGCGAGAACTGCCAGGGGGCGGGCGTGATTTATGCCGACCTCGCGTTTTTGCAGGAGGTGGCACTGCCCTGCGAAGTCTGTCACGGCAAGCGGTTCAAGGACGATGTGCTGGCTTACCGCTTGAACGGCAAGTCCATAGTGGATGTGCTCGACATGACGGTGCGGCAGGCACTGGAATTCTTCACGCTTCCGGCGGTCAAGACGAAAAGCCAGGCGCTGAGCGACGTGGGGCTGGGCTACTTGACGCTGGGGCAGCCGCTGAGCACGCTGTCAGGCGGAGAATGCCAGCGCATCAAGCTCGCGAGCGAGCTGCACAAGGAAGGGAGCGTCTATGTGCTGGACGAACCGACGACGGGGCTGCACATGTCGGACATCACGCACCTTCTGGAAATCTTGAACCGGCTGGTGGAGGGCGGGAACACGGTGATAGTGATCGAGCACAATCTCGACGTGATTTCGACCGCGGACTGGATTATTGATATGGGTCCCGAGGGCGGGAACAAGGGCGGCAGCGTGATCTTTGAGGGGACACCGCAGGCACTGCTGTCGGCAAAGGGTTCGCTGACAAGCCAGTATTTAAGGCAATAAAGGGGTGGAGTTCGTTTTTATAATCCGGTCCATGAAAACACTTGTATGAGTAGCGCTGCGCGTGCTGAACCTGCGCCAACAGGTTGTACCCAGGGTCGGGAGAATTGGCCCTTGGGGTCTGGCCCCAAGTGCATAATCTATGCCGCGATTTTTTATTTCGCGGGCTAGCGTCAATCCTGCTATTCCTGCCCCATGAATAAGTATTATCATGGGTTAACCATCCTTAGTATATGAAAAAGAACGCCAATGAGGGCAGAAGCGGCCACTCACTGTCTGGCCGAATGGCGTAGGGCCCATGGGCTCGCCCCGCTTTTCCCGGACTCCGGAACGTTGGTGGCCCCTTGCACTATATGGGTGGCCCCTTGCACTATAGTGACCTCGCTCCCTGCCGCTAGCCCAAAGGGCCTCAGTCATCGGGATGGCAAAGCCACCCGTGTCAGCCCATCATGGGCTTATCGGATTCTCGATCCAGTGGTTGAAGCACTGCACGCAGAGATAGATCACCTTCTTGCGAAAACATGGCGCTCCAACTGCCGCTCGCTCATGCTGTTCATCATCCTGATCAGCCGCTTGATCTCAGCCTCGACATCCTGATCCAGATCCTCCTGGGTAATGATGGGTGGCTGGGGATCAGCAACGGCATAGATCCTGACGAGGTAGTAATCGCCCCGACCCGGATGGACCTCCTTCGAGCAGCGTTCGCAGTGTAGCAAAGGCATCTTTTCACCTCGCCGTCACCTGGGACCGGATCTGGGTGAGGTCTCCGTTTCCAGCATCTTGATGAGCGTATCCCAGTGCCGCTCGGTGGCCCAAGTCATGAGTCACTTCCCGATGCCCATCCTCACCAACGCCCGCAGGCACAAACTCCGTCTCCTCGCTCGTTTGGTTGCCTCAGTGAACAGCCATTCTTCGTCGAACCCAGCCCACTCCCCGGCCACCGTCAACAGGTTGGGGAAGACGACCGGTGCGACCTCGAACAGATAAATGTCACTCAATTGGGGCACACCGTATCCCGACCTCTTCAAGACCCCGGCATTACGGTGGAGGTGAAGAAGCGGAAGGGGCGAGCGGAAGGGGTCACCCACTCTCTGGCAACTGAAAACGTGGATGGCCCCCTAGGTCCTGTTTGCGCGACTCCGTATCGACCCGCCGGTTACCGGCGATGTGCGGCGGGTGATCGCCCGGATGAGTGGGCGAGACTATACTGAACTTCGTGATGATGATGCGTGCGGTGGCCCGGGCCCTGGCTCGGGCGTCTGCGTGTTCTGCGAGGGACCGATAATGAACCGCTCAGGCCAATCAGCCGGCAACTGGAGCAGGGGGAACCGGCTGATGCTGGTCGCACTGCCGCTGGCGGGGCTTGCATTGCTCCTGCTCAGTGGATATCTGGCAATCCGGGCATGGAGGCCCCGTGTTTACCACGTACGCATGCTCACCGACGTCATGCCCACTCCCGCGCTCATGGCCCGGCGGATCGCTGCGAACGCGGGCCGGCATGGATTGGTCGTCGACCTGGAAAAGCGACCGGTCACCTCTCTCGATGCCCTGGACCTGATCGACAAGCCCAATCCGATCGATGTGGCACTCGTGCCCGGGGGTGTCAGGGAGCGCGAATACCCGAACACGCGGCAGATCACAGAGCTGGCGCTCGAACCGATGCATTTGCTGGTCCGAGCCGAGCTGAGCGTGAAGGGCCTGGCCGGTCTCCGCGGAAAGCGAATCAATCTCGGGCCGACCCGGTCGGTCAACGACGCGCTGGCCCGCGACCTGCTCCAGTTCGCGGGGCTGAATGATCCGCCGCAGGGCTCGAGGGACGGCGGCAACTACATCGCCGAGAACCGGACACCCCAGGAGCTGGAGAGCTTGCTGGCTCGGCTTCACGGCGTGAAATCCACCGACCGCGAACGAATCCTGGCCGAGCTGCCCGACGCCGTATTCCTTCTGGCCCCGGTTCCGTCGACGCTGGCACACGACCTTGTCAGCGCGGCCGGGTTCCGCCTGATCCCCGTGGCTTTTGCGGATGCCTACTGCCTCGACCGGATCAGCGCCACGCCGCTCGGCGACGTCACGATCGACCGGTCGATCCTCGCGTCCTATGAAATTCCGGCTTATACGTACGGAATCGACCCGGCTGTCCCAACCGTTCCGTGTCGGACCATCGCCACGCGACTGATCCTGATCGGCTACGCGCCGACAGAGCCCGAAGCCATCTCCCGCCTGCTCGAGACCATCTACGACAGCCAGCTTGCGGGCCTGCTCGACGCGAGACCGCTCCAGAGCCTGACCCCGCTTTTTCCGCTGCACCGTGGGACGATCGCTTACATGCGCCAGAACGACCCGGTTCTCACACCCGAATTGATCGGCAACTTTGGAAAGGTCGCCGGCGGGATCGGGGCGTTTGCGTCGGGAATGGTGGCCTTTTACGGCTTCCTTCGGCTCCGGCAACTTCGCAGGTTCGAGTCCTATTACCAGGATCTGCGCCGGCTCGAGCTTGTGGCCCGGGGCCAGGAGGACGATCCCGACGCCCCCGTCGAGCCGCTTGCGCGACGGGCCTATCTCGAAAACTGCGTGCTCGACCTGAAAAGCCGGGCCCTGAACGACTTTGCCGAAGGGGGGCTGAAGGGAGAAGGATTGATGTCGGGGATCGTCGCGCTCGTCAACGACACCCGTTGCTCGATTGACCGCATGGGCCGGGACAAGGAAGCCCAACGTGGTGACCGGGCCTGACGTCACGCTGTTCAGGGCTGTTTCACGCTTGCTCCGTGAAGGAGTACTGGGCCGCCCTCCGGCTTCTACAGGTAGAAACCGGGCAGTCGCGGCAGTCGGGGCCACCCATGGCAGTCGGGGCCACCCATTGATTGAAGGAGCGGAAGGGCCACCCACTCTCCGGCAACTGAACACGTGGATGGCCCCCGATGTCATTGTGAGCTGAGTCGAGCGGACCTGACGGACGGATCACGTTGGGCTGAATTGTGAGACGACGAATAGGGGGCTACCCACGTTTCCCAGGCGCCAGAACGTGAATGGCCCCTGCCAAAGCCCCTGGCGCCGAGCCTCAACAATCAGTGATGTCCCCTTTCTTGTTGTGCATAATGCATCTGGCCGACTCCCACATGGCTGTCTTTGGCTTTCTCGTAGATGTCATGGCCGGCTCAGTCCGGGGTTGAATTGCAGGTTTGGTCACCGCCATCGTCCCGTAGAGGCTGGCATTCGTCTACCTGAGTTGCCGACTTGCGATCACCGAAGCAAATCGCGGAAAGTGCAGATTCTGTGAAAAGGCAATTCTTCTTTGATTTTGTCATTGCTTTTGGCGAGGTGGCATGTTGTAGTGCGTTCCCCTGGGTCATCGGACCCGGGTGAAGATCCAACGAGGCACCGGTCGTCATCGAGAGACACCTATTTGGGGTTCGTCGATGGCCTGCAGTGTGCGACTGGTCCTTCATCTCGAAAAGTCAATGGCAGGTCATTCTGCGATCGCATCTCTTTGATCTACTCATTTCCTCGGATCCCTGTCCGGTCGTGCTTCAGAACGTTGGTCGCTCCAACTGAGCCATTTGCAGGGAGAGCCGAATCATGAAGACAAACCGTCGAGCCTTCTTGAACAAGACCTTGGCCGCCGGTGCCTTGGGGCTCGCGACGAGGCCGACTTGGGCTCAGAGCAAGCTCGATGATGATGAAGATTCCAGTGTGATTGTGGCATTTGTCGGTGGGAGACCGGCTGGCCGCCGGGCGCCGGACCTGGCGAGGGTGCCTATCAGCGACGACTGCCGTTGCTATTTTGCGCTGGCGTTTGCGCGGGACAAGGAGCGCGATGGTCGTTTCGTGCCGGTTTGGGATGAGGCGATCACCCCGGACCTAATTCACAAGCTCAAGGAAGACAACGACAACCGATTGTTCCTCGTAAGCCTGGCGGGCGACGGGTTTCCCTGGCAAAAGCCCGCCGACCCAGCTGCATGGAGCCAGAACGCGACCAAGACTCTGATCGAATTGATCGACCGGTACGAACTCGACGGGATCGACCTCAACTACGAATCGGGCCTTGATGACAGCTTCGCCGACTTGCTGGGAACTGTCATCGCCAATGTCAAGAAGAAACGCCATGACTTGGTGGCGTGCATTACACCTTTCGGTGCTACTTGGAAGCAGTACCTTGCGATGTGGAAGAAGTACGGAATGGCTGACGACGAGTCGCCGCTGGACTGGATCAACTACCAGTCCTACGGGGATAACTTGGACGTTAACGGCTACCTTCAGCAGTACGAGAAGCTGGCTAACGAGGTGGGGGGATACGACCAGCTTACTCTGGGTATCGCAACCAGCCAGGCAATGACTCGGGGGTTGCAGCCGCCGCACATTTATGACGTGATGAAAAAGCTCAAAGACCGCGGTCTTTTGGGAGTCATGACCTGGTCGCTCGAGGACTCCGCGACGTATCAGCCGGTCTACGACGTCGAGAGCCACGCCCAGAGGATTTTCGGCTCCTGACACAGCGAAGGGCGTACGGCCCTCAGCCGGAAACGAGAGTCGGCAAGGAGCCAAAGTTGCTCCGAAGAGTCTCTGTGAACCAAGATGGGAGCCTGATCACGAAGCTGTCGTCTAAGCGGTCGGGAACCCGACGAACCTCCCGCCGGAGTGAAGCAGTTATCGAGCCAGGAATGCCCTTGGAGCGCATACTTTCTAGAGGGCTTCGGGGCTACGCAGAAGACCCTTGGGCTTAGAGACGCCGAAGAACCGTGAGCTTGCCTCATGAAATGGCTCGCCCGGAAATTGTGAGGCTCCGTAACGATTTCCTTCATCTCGATAACCACTCCCCAGGACCAGCGTGGCCACTCGCGTTCCATTATCCACCGGTCAGTTTGTCAAAGTCGATACTGACTTTGCCTTGCGGTACCGCCAAATCAGCGAATTCTGCCGTACACGGATCATCATCTTTACTGAATAGGTTCTCTTATGCCTGTCCCAACAGTTCTTTTCGATGTGTTTCGCTCCGCAGCGAACTTTTCGGGCAAGTACAAGGATTCCGGCCTCGCAGGCCTCGACCTCGCCAAGACGTTCCTGGAGATCTTTTTCCCTACGGGTACAAGGGACATCGTGGCGGAGGTCTTGCAGGGCGTTGACCGCGCGTTTCTTGGACAGGACATGTCCTCAATCACCGCCCTCAGCAACAGCTCGCCGGGCTTCGGGGTGCTCAGCCACGATCAGGCGTGGAATAGTCAACTCGAAATCAGCCAGATCATTCAGAGAATCGCGGACAACAGCCAGTTTCTCTGGAGTGGCGTCAAGTCGTGGCTTGTGGGCGTTGCGCTCCATTCGACTCTTCTCAATGTTTACCTCGCCACCAGCGATGGCTCGAATCTCCCTCAAAGCCAGTTGGTCATGGATAACTTTCTGGTCACTTACATGAAGGAGTTCGACCGGATCAAAGACGAGTTCGGAAAAAAATTTCGGGAGCCCAAGCGCGAAGTGAGAATACATAATCCTGGGGGGTGGGCAGAAAGCTGGTGGGACTACAACGTATTCGGCGAAGAAATACGTCGGGACGCCAATACCCCCGAGGCCGACGTCCGCGCGGAGTACGAGGGCAAGAAAAAATGGTATCTCGGCGAGGTTCTCGGCTTCGACTTCGAGGACGCCAAGTACCGTATCTATCTCATGAAGGATAACTGGTGGCAAGTCCATTGAGGAGTGACGCCCCTGCACGAAAGGACCACCGTGCATCACTCGTCGGCGTCAAAGCCGGTTTTAGCGTGTGACCTCGAACTTCCGACACAACCACGACTCCTCAAGGACCAGACATGAATCCGGAACAAAAACGACGTGCGGAGCAGTTCACGAGCATCTTCGAGAACGACACGACCGAACTCCAGTACGGTTACGCGAAAGACATCCAAGACCACCGCGGAATCACCGCGGGACGGGCGGGCTTCACGACACGCGACGGCGACGCGCTGGACGTCGTCAGGCGCTACACCGAGAAGCAGCCGGAGAACCCGCTCGCCGGATTCGTCTCCGAACTCGTGCGCCTGGCCGACGAGCAGAGCGACGATACGAGCGGTCTAGAGGGGTACCTCGAGGCTTGGAGCAAGGCGGCCAAGGACCCGGTGTTTTGCGACGTGCAGGATCAGGTCAGTGACGAACTGTACTACCTACCGTCCCAAGCCGCCGCTCGTGAGTCGGGGATTGCCACGGCTTTGGCCGAGGCCGTTCTCTACGACACAGCGATCCAGCACGGACTTGGACAAGACGACGAGGGGTTGCCTGCTATGCTGAGGCGCGCAAGCGATGAATCCGGTGGCACGCCGGGAACCGGCATCGACGAAAAGGCGTGGCTAGACGTGTTCCTGCGGATCCGGCGTGAGGTCCTGGCTGCGAACGACGTCTGGAGGGATTCCGTGGATCGGGTCGATGCCTTCCGACAAATCGCCCGCGACGGGAATTACAACCTGAACGGCCCGATTCACGTCCTCACCGATCAGCACGACAAGACCATTCTCTGATCCCTTCCCTGGTTGTCGACTAATCTGAAGGAGTCCCACGCGTGGCAACGTCCACATCGGCCGCCCGCTCACAGGCGGCCCGCCGCGTTTACGATCAGCTCGTATGGCTAGAGGAGGAGTCCCGCCGGGGGACGAAGCGTACGATCATCGGGCACCATTGCGAAGCCCACAAGGACGTGCTGGCTGGCCGCCCTGCGGACTACTATCGCGACAAGGTCGGCGAGATTACAGGGGGCATCTTCCCGGGCTTTGTGGAGTTCGATCTGGGCCCAGGGAACGGTGCTCGGGAGTTCAATGACTCGGTCGCCGATTTTGGATATGTTCAGGACTCGGTCGAGCGGGCCCGGCAGTTGTGGGAGACGCAAGTTGGCCTGGTCGCGTTTAGCTTCCACCTGCCATACCCTGGAAGTCCGACGAAGGATTTCGACCATGTCTCGCGCAGGCAACCGGACATCGAACTCGGTGACGACTGGTTTGCCCGGGTCTCGACCCTCGGCACTGCCGAGAACGCGGCTCTGGCCTCGGACCTAGACTGGGCGGCACGGATGCTACGGCCACTGAGGGATGCCGACGTGCCGGTCCTCTTCCGACCCTTCCACGAGATGAACAAGACGAACGGTCCGTTCTGGTGGGCGGACCGTCCGCATGCCGACTACAAGCGGCTCTGGGACTTCGCGGTCAATCGGCTGGCCGTTGGCGCCGGGCTCGATAACCTGATCTGGGTTTGGTCACCGTATGCCTGGGATGGCAACGCCCGTGAGCCGTGGGACTTCTACCCCGACGGCGGGCCGGACATCGTTGCGATCGATCTTTACAGCGGAGACCCGCCATACACGCAGCAATTCTTCGACACCCTGAAGGATTACAACAAACCCCGAATGCTCGCCGAGTGCGATAAAATGCCTACCCGGCGGAGTCGCAACGTCTCGGAGATGGATTTACAGCCCTGGGTGATCTGGTCGATCTGGTCGTACACCTTGCTCCGAGACGTGAATCACGAGCACGGCACCGACGCCGAAGGCCGCAACGCCTGGAACGTCGATGATAACTTCGCCGCAGTTCACGAGACATATGACGACAAGGAGCGGTTCTTGACTTCCCAATCCGACTGGGCCCCGTGGCACTCCCTGTGAGGCGCCTGACATAGATCCGGGGCCATAGATCCGGGCCGGGTGGCCCCAGGGGATTGCTCCCCCGGGGCTCCCACAGATCCGTACGTGCCCTCTCGGGCATACGGCTCGTCACATCATGAATTCGCTACAGGACGGTACACCGAGTGGACCACTCTGGGAGGCGGGAGCGGAAACCGTTCCAGCATCCGGGTGAACTGGTCCCAGGCAATGGTCCCCCTGCGGCGACGCCGCGAGAGCCATTTCCTCCAGATCCCGACCACCGCCCACCGAAAACCGCACAGAGCAACGGAGTTGCCGGTGATTCCGTAGTAGGCGTAGTGGCCGATCAGTTTCTGGCTCAGTGTCTGGTGTTGAGTCGCTAGCGGCAGATGTCGGTTGAGCCGGCACCAGTCCGCGATCGACTTCAATCCCCGGCTGAATCGACTGCGCGATGTCTTGCGCTTCACCACCGGCTTTCCTCGCAGTGACCGGGACCAGAAGTGCGTGAACCCCAGCAGGTCGAATGTCCCGGGTGGTTCCCGCCGATCCGCATCAGACTGTTTGGGGGCACGGTCGGGCCGCTCGAACGGCACCAACCGTGTCTTGTCGGGATGGATCGTCAATCCATATTTGGCAAATCGCTTGGGAAGAACCGCCATGACCCTGCGGGCGTCTTCCTCATGAGAGAACCCCATGACGAAGTCATCCGCGTAGCGGATCAAGTGCGATTGCCCCTTCAGGCGCGGTTGCACTTCGCTCGCGAACCACTGGTCGAGCACGTAATGCAAGAACAGATTCGAAAGTAAAGGGCTGATCACCCCGCCTTGCGGACTGCCGGTTTCGGGATGCGTAATGCATCCGTCTTCCAGGACTCCCGCTTTGAGCCATTTGTCAATCAGTCGAAGCAGCACTCCGTCTCGTACCCGACGCCGCAGAAAGGCCCGGAGATGGCGATGGTCGATCGTATCAAACGAAGCCGTCCCTTGATACCCCTGTCAACAACCCGTCCGAGCCCTCTCCTGAGGAGGTCGAGGTAACCGATCCGACACACCCTCTCTTCGGACGCCGCTTCCCCATCATCTCGATCAGTCGTCAACCTCGCCACAACGCGTTTGTGTTCGTGGCCTATCGCGACGCGATGCGGCTCCGCATCCCCATCTCCTCGACCAGCCTGGCGCCGAGCCAAATCCGGATCTTCCGCACAAAATGGACCCGAGATGCCATCCAGGAGCTTCTTTCCCTGGTCACGGAGGGTGACACGTCATGCCACAGCCAAGGCACATCTGGTCAGCACTCTCGCAACGCTTGAGGCAACAGGCGATCGACGACATCACGGTCATTTGCGCGGAGATTATCTATGAGCACTTCCGAACTCATTACTCCGTTCCACCTCGGCCGCAAGGCCCTCATCTACATCCGCCAATCGAACCCGCATCAGGTGCTCACCAATCAGGAGAGTCAACGTCTCCAGTACGCCCTCCAGCAAAGGGCCCGGGAGTGCGGCTGGGCGGACGACGCCGTTGAAGTGATCGATACCGACCTTGGACGGACTGCCAGCACCACCCAGGGCCGGCAGGGATTCAAGGAGATCGTCGCCCGGGTCACCCTCGACCAGGTCGGCATCATCTTCTCCTACGATGTCACACGGCTGTCACGCAATTGCACCGACTGGTACCAGGTGCTCGACTTGTGCGGTTATCGCCGTTGCCTCATCGGCGACCGGGACGGAATCTACGATCCGGCGACGATCAACGGCCGTCTCTTGCTCGGCTTGAAGGGCCAGATCTCCGAGCTGGAACTCCACACGATCAAGGCCCGGCTGACTGCCGGCCTGCTCAATAAAGCCCAGCGCGGCGAACTCGCGTTGACCTTGCCGGTGGGGCTCTCACGCGACGCGCTGGGCTGCGTCGTCAAGCGGCCCGACCGTGAAGTGCAAGATCGCATCGACCTCGTCTTCACCACCTTCTTGCGGGTCCGGTCACTCGCCGCGGTTGTCCGTTCATTCAATACCGAGTCTATGTTCGTTCCACGACGTGATAAGTTCGGCGACGTCGCCTGGCGACGCCCGACCGTCTCCTCCGTCGGCGCGATCCTCAAGAACCCCGCGTACGCTGGGTCGTTCGTCTATGGCCGGACCCGGACCGAGAGGACCGGCCCCGAACACAATCCAGTTCAGAAACCCCGGCCGGTTTCCGAGTGGCGAATTCACATCCGGAACCTATATCCCCCCTACATCGACTGGGCCACGTATGAGAAAATCCAGGTCATGATCGGCGACAACCACAGCGAGTACGACCGGAACAAGACTCGGGGCGTCCCGCGGCCGGGAAAGGCCCTGCTGCACGGTCTCGTCCACTGCGGCGAGTGCGGCCGCAAGTTGGTCGTCCAGTACAAGGGCGGTACGCAATACCTATGCAATTCGCTCCGGCAACAAAGCCAGGTTCCGGTCTGTCAGAGAATCCCCGGTGACCCGATCGACGACCACGTGGTAGGCCTCTTCTTCGAGGCGCTGGCCCCGGCGGAACTCGATATCTTCGACCGCGTCATGGCCTCAGTCTCCGAGGAACGCGAGCAGATCCGCCGGGCACGACGGCAGCAGATCGAACGGCTTCGCTATCAGGCGAGTCTGGCCGAGCGTCAGTACCACAAGACCGACCCTGACAACCGCCTCGTGGCGGCCGAACTTGAGAGACGCTGGGAGTCTGCTTTGCGGGATCTGAAGCAAGCCGAGGAGGAATTCGATCGAGAACAACATGAACGGACAATAGTATCTCAACTCGACCCCGAGACACGGCGGGTGCTCACAGAAGCCGGGCAGCGGATCCCGGAGTGGTGGCGAGCTGATCGATTCTCGCGCGAGCAGAAGAAAGCGCTGCTCCGATGCCTGATCGATAAGGTCGTCGTCGATCGCATCGCCCCGGATCGCGTGCATTGCCGGGTGGTCTGGAAAGGAGCCGAGACGACGGACGCCGACATCGCGGTGACCGTCGGCTCATGGTCACGCCTCTCGACGGGCAAGGAGATCGAACAATCGATCCTGGAGCTGGCGCGGCAGGGGAGAACCGATGAAGAGATCGCCCGATATTTGACCGATCAGGGACACCACTCTCCGCGTCACGCGACGGTCCTGGGCAGCTCCGTGCAGATCGTCCGGCTCCGTCACAGGCTGATGCGTGACCGCAGACAGTCGCATCCACGGCGGATCTCGGGCTTCCTGACGGTCTCACAGCTCACCGCGAAGCTGGGAGCCGAACGGAACTGGATCTACGACCGAATCCACAACGGCACGATTCAAGTCGCGCTGGACGCCGAACGAAAGCTATATCTGTTCCCGGACACGCCTGAAACTCTCGCCCGGTTTCGGCAACTACGGGCGGGAAAACTCAACTCCTTGAATTTTTAGGAGGGCATCAAGATGCCATCTCGAAGTATCCGCTCAAATCCGCGTCGACCACTTCGGTATACCCGCTCCTCAGCAGATCCTGCACGCGTTGGACCGCGTCCAGGGCGCTTCGGTCGGGCCGGTAAGCGTACTGCTCAGGCGCCAGGTCGGCTTCGAGAATGGGTTCCAGAAGCAAGACCGCCGCCATTTGCACCACGCGATCCCGGATCGTCGGAATACCCACAGCGCACTACCCCCTCATCCCGACCGCCTTCGGGATTTGTGACCGTCACCCATCCACATCATCCCCTTCTGGGCCAGCGGGTCGAGATCGTCCAAATTCGCCGAGGGAACGATCCTGACCTAATCGTCGTGCTTCCTGACGGGCGTCACACCGCCATCGCCCTGAGCAGCACCGACTACGATTCAAATCCTGAGATCCCGCCCACGGTGACAGCGAAGCATTTGCTTGACCTCGATGGTTTGCGTCGGGTCATCCAACTGCTCGATCGTCTGGCTCAAGCAGAGCACGCCGCCTCAACCATTGGCGATCGCGTCCAGACGCAGCATTCCGAACCGAGGTAGCATCACCTTACCAGCCCCGCACGACGGGCGCCTGAAGTAAGGAGCTGCTTCTATGAGCGTACGGATTACGCATAATGGCAATTCCATCTCACCCACCGAGGTCTGGTCCGGTCTCACCCCCGAATGCCAGACCTATGTCATTCAGTTCCTGGCACACCTCGCGTCCAATCTCGTGACCGAGGAGTCGATCCCAACCCCAAAGAGGTCTCCCAATGATGAGGCAGTCCTTTGCCCAGAAAATCCGGCCGGATCATCTCGATCGGCTGGCCCAGGTCTACGTCCGCCAATCCACCATGATTCAGGTGCGCGAAAACACAGCCAGCACCGCCCGCCAATATGATCTAGCCGGCCGCGCGCGTGACCTGGGATGGCCCCCAGAGCGGATCCAAGTTATTGATCAGGATCAGGGGCTCTCGGGAGCGTCGACAACTGGTCGCGATGGGTTTCAGCACCTTGTCGCCCAGGTTGGCCTGGGCCGGACCGGGGCCGTCTTGAGCCTGGAAGCCTCCCGCCTGGCACGATCTTGCAGTGATTGGTATCGTCTCATCGAGATCTGTGCCCTGACCAGTACCTTGGTCATCGACGAAGACGGAGTCTACGACCCCACTCAATACTCTGACCGTCTTCTCCTGGGATTCCTGGGAACCATGAGCGAGGCCGAACTACACTTGATTCGTTCGCGGCTTCTGGGCGGCAAACTGAAGAAGGCATCGGACGGCCAACTCCGGTTCCGACTGCCCACGGGGCTGGTCTACGATCTCGAGCGCCAGATCGTCTTTGATCCCGACGAACAGGTCCAGCAGGCAGTCCGGCTGATCTTCGACTTGTTCGATCATTTGCCTTCAGCCTTGGCCGTCGTCAAACACTTCGCGGACCATCACCTTCAGTGCCCCACGCGGTTCTGGGGTGGCAGCCGACATGGTCAAGTAATTTGGAGACCGCTGAGCCATGCTCGTGTCCTCGGCATCCTGCACAATCCAGAATACGCGGGCGCCTATGTGTATGGCCGCACCAAGACCCGCCTTCTATGCTTGCCTGGTGAAGAACCGAGGGTCAAGGGCCGAACACGCCAGGTCCGGGCCGAGGACTGGCCGTTCATCATACCCGGGCACCATCCCGGTTACATTAGTTGGGACCAGTTCCAGCGGAACCAACGGCGGCTTGATGACAACCGGACGTTACCCGACCAGGATCGCCGCGGGGCCCCGCGAGAAGGATTCGCCTTGCTCCAGGGGATCGTTCGGTGCGGACGATGCGGGCGGCGGATGTCCGTCCGTTACATCAATAACGCTTATGTTCCATCATATGAGTGCAATTCGGATCACACTCGTTTCGGGGGCAAGACCTGCCAGTCGATCCGTGGTGATGAGATTGACGCAGCGGTTGCGCGTGCCCTTCTGGAAGCCATGCAACCGGCGCAGCTCGAGGTCTCGATGGCCGCCTTCGATCAAGTTGCGGCCAGGGCCCGTCAACTCCATCGCCAATGGCAACTGACTCTGGAACGCGCCCGTTACGAGGCCGAGTTGGCCCGTCGCCGGTTCGTGGCCGTGGAGCCGGAGAACCGGTTGGTAGCGCGCACTCTGGAGCGAGAGTGGAACGAGAAATTGGCGGAGATTGAGCGTATGGAGCGCGACGAAACGCTCCGCCCTCAATTAGCGAGCCGGTTGGTCGATCCAGAGGAGCGACGTCGAGTCTTGGCGCTGGCTCAAGATCTCTCGAAGGTCTGGCATGCTGCGACAACGCCTCAGACCGCTAGAAAACAATTGCTGGTATATTTGATCAAGGATGTGACTCTCACCCGAGGAGAGACGATCATCCAGGTAGCCATCCGGTGGCAGACCGAGGCTTGCACAGAGCTCGAGGTACCTCGCCCCAAGCGTTCTTACGAGGTGCGCCGAACTGATCCGGCGATCGTTGCTCGAGTCAAAGTTCTGGTGCTGGAGCATACCGATCGCCAGATCGCCGCCTTACTGGACCAGCAGGGTTTCCGGTCAGGCACCGGAAGTCGATTCACTCAGAAAACCGTTGCCCAACTAAGATATAGTTATTCAATCAAAAGTTGTTGTCCCGAGGCACCGTCGGCGTGCGACGGGGATTACCGGGCCGATGGACGATGTTCCGCGAAGACCGCAGCGGAAATGCTCAATGTAAATGTGTCCACAATCGCGGATTGGTGCCACTCGGGCACCCTGGACGGGATCCAGTCCGCCCCTTACGCTCCCTGGTGGATCAAGCTCACGCCGGAGATCGTCGATAACTTGCGAAAACCAACCCGTCGCACATGGTCCAGGCAATCGGCCTCTTCAGAGAAATAGGGCTCATTTTTGGGCAAGATCGTGTTCCGTCAATCCCCAATGCCGTTGCAAAGAGGTGCAGTATGAAAGAAGGATCGGAATTCCCAGTGGGCGGGTCTCGTCGGGCGAGCCTGCCTTGGGAATGTGCACCCGCCGCACTGGCGGTGCCACGTACGTGCCGGACTTGGCGCGGTCGAGGAGGCGCTGTAGGTTGCCCCACAGATCGGCCTCGTATTCGTCCGCGGTCTGTCCGTCCACGCCGACAGCCCCGTCCTTGCGAGTCTTGACATAAGCCTCGTGCAGCCAGTCGATGTCGATGTGATGCGCCAGGTTCGTGAAGGACAGATCCGGGCAGTCCTTCGCGAGCTTCGCGATTCGTCGTCGTTTTGTATACACGGTGTCAGGTCTCGGCGTACCTGTCATGTTTCCCTCCGACGGTTCATGAAACGGCGTCCCCTTCCCTCCCCGGGGTCCATTCGGGATAGTTCCCCCGGCTCAACGGTACTACGAGACGCTCCGACTCCCTGCCGTCCGTTTCGCCGCACTTCGTTTCCTTCGCTTGGCAATACCAGCGCTGCGTCCGTCGTTCGTCCCCTTCGGTTCCGGACGCGGAACCGGGGATCATCCTGGAGTTGTTTGGCGGTAGCTCCGGCCGCCCTGCTCGCTGGAGATGGCAGGGTCTCCCAAGTTCCCAGAGGATCCCCCGTGATCATTCGCCCTGCTCTTCGACCCCGGCGTGACCAGGCAGGCTGAGTGGACCAGGGGTGAGTTGCCCGGCGCGGCCCCCGCGACTGACCAAGACGAAGGCTCACGGCAAGGACATTTCGAGGCTCAATCACACGGCGTTTGATCTAGCTGTCTGTCCTTGAGAATTCAAGGGCAGTTTTTCGACTTTTTTTGGGGGTTGCTGGCGGCCTCTTTGGACAATTCGATCGGTGACCATATGGATACTATCCATTGGTATGATCGTTTGTCCACTAGTGCTGCTTATCTTCGGGGATCGCGTGTCTTTCAGGGCCGATCTGGGACAGAGCCAATCGGGTAACTCAAGTCTGTCACCTCGAGCGTATCGTGCTCAAAGCACGATCGCCGAATTGGCCGTATGGGAGATTGTACCGAGCACCTCTGTCCGTGCCCCTCGAAACTACGCTGGGCGCTCCCCGCAGGGCGCGAAGACAACTTGCGAAAGGTGGCAGGACAGATCGGTGGCCTCAGATGTTCGCAATCCCGTCGCGGACAATCCTCCTTCTAGTATAGATCAATTACATGATAACTCTATAACAACACACGCCCAACCCCACACCGCCTCAACAATCCTCTTCGTGGCCAGGGTCCTGGAACTTTCTCCTGATCCTGGCCCGCGGTTCCAGGTGGGGTCTCCTGACCCGTCGTGCGCGGCTGACCCAGCCCCGGCATTGCCCGGTGGCCGTGGTCCCCGATACACTGTAGGAGCTTGGGCGGAGGATAGGGCAACGCGGGGACGCGACCTGAGCGCCGACCCAGGGGCCAAGACCGGGGCGGGCGGCATGATGCCGCCCCTCGGCATCCCGGGATTGGCCCCAATGCGATAAATCCATTAACAGTTCTCCAACAGTCACGATCTCACCACCTTCCCTGTGCCATCCGCTCACGCGACGTTTTCTCCCCTCGGGAGCTGATCCCTCCTCCTTACGCACGCTGCTTGCTCGCGCCGGAGTGCTGGGCCGGCTGGCCGATCCGGCCGAATAACCGCCGCGGTTGGAATTCCTCGTTCCGCACCCCGACGTGATACAGCGCCACGGCCAGCTTCCGCATCACGGCCACCAGGACCCGCCGTGCCTCACCTTCATGGCGGGCCTTCTTGGCCTCGTACCAAGGACGTACGCCGCACCGCTGCACCAGCCGCAAAACCGCAAAATAGAGCCATTGCCGCGTCCGCGCGCTGCCCCGCTTGCTAATCCGCAACCGCCCTTGGTACGTCCCGCTGCTCCGCTCCGCCAAGTTCAACCCCATCGCCTTGCGGTAGGCGCCCGCCGAATCAAAGTCGCGTGGGTCACCTGTGCTCACCCACAAGACACACGCCGTCGGCACACCCACCACCTTGCCTTGCGGCTGGAGCACCGGATGCCCCGCGGCCAATTGACGCAACCGCCGTTGCGCCCGATTCGCCTGCTGCCGGGCGGCCAACGCCCGCTCGGCGTACTCCTGGATCTGACGCTGCTGCCAGGGACCTGGGCGAACGCCGACACTCGACCGCGCACCGGTCAGCAACTCCTCGATCTTCGCTGGCGACAACAGCGAACGACCCCAGCGGGCCAATTGTGTCGCGGCGTCCCCGTCCGCGGCCAACGCCTGGGGACTCCCATAACGCTTCAAGATCCGCAGCAACGTCCCTGAGGAGAGTTTCAAGACCTGCGAGGCTTCCGGCCAATGCCGCGCCAAGAGACCCTCCAAGCGTCCCTGCCAGGGCATGAGCATCTGTCGCTGGGCCACCATCTCTTCCACCCAATACGCCAGTTCCTCCTCCCAGGAATCGGCGGCCTCGTACGCCCAAGGCTTGGCCTTACCCAACTCCGCCAGCTCGGCAACCACCGCGGCATCTTTGCCGTCGTGTTGCGAGGGCACGCCGTCGAAGATCTCCGCATAATCATGGGACGCCTTGGTACCGACGCGTAGGACTTCGATCCCGTTGTCCCCCAGCGCCTGTCGTAAGGCCTCTCCATAGGTCCCCGAGGGCTCCAAAGCCACCACCAGCTTCCGGTCCGCCTTGACCTGCTTCAGGACACCCACCAACGTCGGGATCTCCCAGGGATTCTTGACCCGCCAGGGACGCTCGAACCGCCCATCGGCCCAGCGACAAATCACCCACAGATCAAACTTCCCGACGTCGATACCCACGGTCACGCCCAGACCC
>CAWCPP010000012.1:0-14434 GCA_963797295.1 uncultured Planctomycetaceae bacterium | reverse complement strand
ACAGCCAGCACCACTGGCATCTGGCCGTCTGATGTCTTGCCCGCCGCCCTGGCTCCTTCGATCTGTAGAAAACGTGCACCGGCATAACAGAACCGCGGAGCCCATGTCTCCGCGGCCTCGTCGCCTCGAAGCGTATAGTTAAAGCTCATGAGCTTATCGCCGCACCTCGCCATGAATTCGCCGTGCTCGAACCGCTCGCCGGTGCGTATGGTGATCCTGGAGCCCGCCGGGCCCTGGACTGTGATCTTCGGTTGCATGGAATAGTTCCGTCCGAGATCGTAGACCCAAACACCCGGCCTGAGCCGGATTTTGTTGACCACGGGCAATTGCTTGATCACTTTCACGGGCGGGGCGGCTTGAGTCGAGCAGCAAGCTTTCCGCCAGGTCCAGCGGTGACCGCGGTCGCCTTCCAGTTTGTGCCGACGGGAAAACCTGGCTTGTCCCAGTGAGCAACTGCCAGACGCGCGTCGTAATCCTCGCCCCCATAGACGCAGGAAAACGTGGTAGGGTCCGGAGCGGCTAGCCAGTCGGGTCGCTGACTACCACCTCGCCGGTACCGTCGGTGTAGTCCAGGTGGAGTTGGGCTATGAGTTTAGGGGGTCCAAAAGTCCCTGTGAACTTGGTATATCGTCCTCCCTTGACGTTATACATTCCGTTGCCAAGCATGACCCCGAGATGTTCTCGCCGCCGGCGAGACGGTTGGTGAGGTCGTAGACACGGTAGAGGCAGGTTTTGGAATAAAGCGTCCAGCCGGGTTCGAATACCGAGTCATCCGCCAACGCTCCGTTGACATGCACCTCCATGCAGCCCAGGCCGCAGATGAAGAGCTCAGCCCGGGAAACGGCTCGGTGACGCTGAATGCCTTGCGGAAGAGGGGCAAACGCGGGACATTGGCTTGCGCTTCGGTGATCCATTGGCCTTTCCAGTCGGCTGGATCAAGAATGCCCATCGTCCACGATGCGTCCTCGCTCCGACGGGGATTGCTTACCGTTTTGATCCCAAACACGGACTTTCCAGAAGCCTTGCTGGCGAGAGACGAGTGGCTTACCGGCGTATTCCACCTGGATATCCTGGTCGGTAGCGACCTTGCCGCTGTTCCAGAGGTCGCCTTGATCCTTGGCCAGCAGATCGGACGATGAGGAACGAGAACTTGATACGCCGTTTGCCTCAGGCCTCGGGAAGATTGCGAACCTTCTGCCGGATCACTTGCGGTGATGATCCAGCTCAGCCGTGGCTGGCGAGCGTCGATGCCCAGCGGGTTTTCCCGATATTCGCAGCGGAGATCTTTCGGTACGACCGAGGCATGCTCATCGGTTTGTACCGCTGCGGCAGACGCCAGGGCGCCGCTCCTGGGTGCGAACCCCGCCGGCAGGCTCGGTTCTTCTGTACGCCCCGGCACCGGGGCCGCGGTCGGGCCGAAGATCAGGAGCAATGACAGGATGACTGTGTTTGGTCTCATGGCGTTTGTGTGATCTTTGGGGGGCTTGCGGTATGGGTGCGGGCATGACGCCGTCTATGCGCACTTTCGCCTTCGTGGTCGGAATGACTCAAAACGACATTGTATCACCATGCCGTGCCTGGCCACGATATCCGCGATGGATCCGCTTCCACAGCACGCAATGGAGAACAAGCGACCACGATGCGGATACGGAGAAGCTTGGTGAGGGGGCAAGATGGGGTGCTATTTCTAGTCAGGATGAACGGAAATGAGGAGGGCGAGTGATGCGGTCTCGCGGACGAAACGACCGCCGTTCACTCGCCCTTTTTCGATAATCGCCGGCCATTCCGCTCTGGGCTGGTGGCGGCGAAACTCCCGTGACGACACGAACAACGACCTGAAGGCGTCACTTGGTTGCTTTATCACCCTCTTGCATCTGCGTTATCGTCTCGACTTCGGTGACCATTTCCTGCGGGCCGACCTTGATTTGCATGGTCATCTTCATGTTCAGCTCAGAGCCCCGAAGAATTCCCGCCTTCGGGTCGAAACGGTAACCACCTTTACCATCGGACGATACCATCTTGACCGACATCGGCCCATCGCCCGGCTTGATCTCGCTCTTGACGACGACCCCGATCCGGTCGTTGGCTCCCTCCGCGCCTTCGTAGGTGTAGGTACTGTCGAGCAACATTGTGCCGAAAGGCATCGGCAGGCTCTTGGTCGACTTCCAGGTGTATCCCTTGGCGACGGCCTTCTCGGGCAAGACGATGGTGGCCTGGCCCGTCATCCGCTTGATCCCTTCCTCCGAGAACATCGCGCCACCGGCAGGGCCAAGACCTTTCAGGGCATCAAGCACCTTTGGCGGTACGGTGACGTCGCTGATATCGCCCTGGGTGCTCATCTTCATGTGGAACGGGCTTCCCACCATGCCCCGTAGAATCTTGGCAGCCGCGCCCGCCGGGCCATCCTCTTCAGCCGCCGGCTCGGTCTTGGTGTCCACCTTTGTCTCGCCCATGGGTCCCGAGGTCGTGAGGACGATCCGGTCAATGGTCTGGTCCATCTCGGCGTTGCCAGAGGCATCGACTTTGGTGATTTTCCAGGTCATGTCGGTGTTCTGATTTTGCTGGAACTCGACCTTCTGACCGCCGGCCTCGGTCTTGCTCAGGGTCTTCTGACTCATTGTGTAATGAATTGCTTTATCCTTCGCGAACTTCCATCGCAGCGGTTCGTCGCCGCGCGCTGCGGTTGCGGCGAGTGCAAAGGTCGTTGTCACGATCGATAAGGCGCGGATGCAGGAGGGAACTGTTGTCATGATGAGATCCTTGGTTGGCAGGGTAATGGGACCAATCGTAGTGAGAAACGATTCTGAGACTGCTCGCGCTGAGACGTGATCCGGACCGAAATCAGTTTTTCTTCTCCGTCAAAGCCTTCACTTCGGCCGGCAGGTCGAACGTCCCGGCGGGTAAGTCGACATTTTGCTCGACCTTTTCGATGGTAATCACCATTTCTTGCGTGAGCACTTTTTGCTTGACCTTGAGTGGGACCTTCACTCCGTCAAAGTCCTTGTAGTCGGAGACAATCGCACTGACGGAGATTTCGCCCATCGGGCTCTTGACCGTTGTGTCGGACCGGACCAGGAGGCCGCTGGCCTTGTCGTAGAAGCTGGTGGTCGGGTTGCCCTCCTTGGGGGTGAGGATCACCTTATAGGCAGGCTTGCCCTCGACATCCTCGATTCCCGCGGTCTCGGCCTTCGTGAAAAACTTTCGCCAGTTGTAATCACTTTCAAGACTCGAGGAACGAACGGCGCTCGCCTTCTCGTCGCCCTCGAGCAAGCGGGCTCCCGTGATCGGGCTTACTTCCCAGGCCGTACTGCTGGAGTAACCTTGCTGGGTCAATCCGAGCTGGCCGAGTTCCATCTTCATCAGGCCCAGATCCGGGAGGCTTTGAATGATCGTGATCTTGCCTTTCACCCCGGCACCCGTGATTTCCACCGTTCCGGTGGATATGCGTGTCTTTACCTTTTCGTAGGCGGCCTTACCTCCGGTCGCTTCGACATACTTGTCGAGTATGGTTTCGCCCTTGGGCTGTTCCTGGGCAGCTTGTGACTGCGGCAGCCCCAGCAAGAAAGATGTCGAAGCCAGTGCGGACGAGAGCCACCGCAATACGTTCCGGCGTGATTGTGAAGTCATCGATGCTCCTTTCTGTAAAAATGGTACCACGATCAAAGCGGGTGAGCGATTGTCAAGAGGCGTGTTTCTGAGAATGAATCCAGGCGAGAGCGGCCTCGAGCGTGGGGTCGCGGCCTTCGAGCAGAGCTTTTCGCGTGAGCGGAATCTCCACGTCAGCCGTCACGCCTTCCCCTTCCAGCGGCCTGCCACCCACGCTGATGTAGTTAGCGAAGGCATACTGAAAGGCATCTCCATCGGGCAGCTTGATGACGATCGACGGCAAGGCCGCGCCGCCGGTACGCGTTCCAAAGGTCCGGGCACGGCCCATATCGCGGAGACCACCGGCAAGGATCTCCGAGGTCGACATCGAACAGCCGTCAATCAAGATGGCCACCGGTCCGCGATACGCCTCGGGCCTGGGATTCAGGACGAAATTGACACGCGAGTCGCGCGTGACCATTGTGCCCAGCTTCAAGTTCGCGCTCGAAACGAGCCAGCCGCCCATCCCCATCGCCATCCCGCCGATGCCGCCGGGGTTGCCCCGCAAGTCGAGTACCAATCCCTCGGCCTCGGAATGGGCCTTGATTGCCTCTCCAAAACTCTTGAGTACGCCGACAGGATCAAAGAACGCGTTGAGCTTGGCGTAGAGAATGGTCTGATCGATCGGCCGGGCTTCGAAGTCGACGTAAAATGTGGGCAGGTTGCCGAACCGGGCGGGCACGCCCCTGGGCGCTGCGAGTTTGAGGTTGGCTTTGACCGGCCGATCGTCGGCGTCAAGCAGCTCGACTGTCACCTGGTCGCCGACCTTACCCCTGAGGTGGGAGCTGGCGGCGAGTGCCAGGCGGAATTCACGTTGCGTGGACGTTTTGTAGGCTTTATCGACCTTGGTTATGGCAGGCTCGAGCAACTCCCCGCCGACCTTGACGATGACCCAACCCGGCCTGACTCCCGCGCTGGCGGCGGGAGAACCCGGTTCCACCGCGGCCACAAGAGGACGGCCCTCGATCACCCGGACCTGGAGGCCAGACTGGCCCGAGCCGTGTTTGTCATTCTGGTTCTCGATCCCGAGCGCGCCATAGGCGTCGCTTGGAATGATCGAGAAATGCGACTGCTTGAGTCTTTCAATCATCTCCTGGAGGATCTTGCGAGCCTCGGCGATCGAGCCGGCCTGCTCGATCTTGGGTCGAAGTTCAGCGCGGACCTCGGACCAGTCGACGCCGTTGAGCTTGGGGTCGAAGTGCTTCTCGCGAATCGTTGTCCAGACCAGGTCAAATGACTCCACGTTCCGCTCGACCTGCTGGTGCGTCAGTGTGGGCTTCGGCGCCTCCTGGGAGCGGGTCAAGGGGCAAGCGGCCAGGGCAAAAAAGATTGCCAGCAAAATACGCCAGCGGCTAGCTACATCGTTTGGCATGACGAAAGCTAAAGTCTCCACGCAGCTTGGGTGTAAGGCCGTATTGTGATCGTAACTTCGCCGATTTCAAGCTCGGCGTTCTGAATGTTCCCCTCCAATCGTATCAGGTCGGTCGATGCGGGCGTACGGTGACTCAAGTATTTGTTGATCATTTCTGGAAAAGGGGGAGCTTTATTGAGCTCTGCACCTGCTGACCAGCGACTCTCGGCATCGCCCGGTGCTAGGGTCGCGTTTGGCTTTGTGGCAGGATGACGGTAGCAGAGGTCGGACGCAAGACTGGCAATCAATGAGAATCTCCGGCTCGGAGCTTGACTCGCTAACAGTGTTAGCTAAGATAACGGTGTTAACAGACAGGTGGCTGATGGACTCCAAAGTCAGACGAAGCAAGGAGCGGGAGATGCTCCGGGAAAAGATCCTTGACGCGGCGCGAGAGCTGTTCGTCGCGGAAGGAGTCGAGGCGGCCTCGATGCGGAAGATCGCGAAAAAGATCGGATATTCCGCGACGGCCCTCTATGACTACTTCGAAGACAAGGAGGCACTTTTGCGTGAGCTTTGCGATACCGACTTCCTCCGGTTCAATCAATCACTGGGCAGTACGGCCGGAGCGATCGCCGACCCGGTCGAGCGGCTCAGAGCGATCGGGCGGGCTTACTTTGCGTTCGCCCGCCAGTACCCCAGCCACTACCGGCTGATGTTCATGACACCACAGTTGGAACGCGACCCGGCGGTGGTCGGGATCGAGCGGGGGAACCCCGACCAGGATGCTTACGCCTACCTGCGTTCAACAGTTGCCGAGGCACTTGCGGCCGGGCTGTTCCGCGAGGAATTCCAGGACGCCGACCTGGTCGCCCAGATTATCTGGAGCGGTGCGCACGGCCTGGTTGCCCTGCACATGATCAAGGCGTGTGACCAGTGGTTCAACTGGCACCCATTTGACAAGGCGGCCGAGGCGTTGATCGATGTGACCCTGAGAGGGATGCTGCGGCAAAAGAAGGCGAGGTGACGGCGTGGTGGACCTGGCACGGAAGATCCTGCTGCACGACAAGATGCGGTTCTTCATTACTGTGTCGGGCGTGGCCTTCGCGGTCACGCTGGTCTTCGTCCAGGTCGGGCTCTTCGAGGGACTTCTGGCCAATGCCTCGGTCACGATCGAGAAGATCGATGCCGACCTCTGGGTGACTGCGCGGAACACCCCCAACGTCGACTTCTCGAACACGTTCCCCGAGACCTTCGTCCAGCGCGTTCGTTCGATCGCCGGCGTGGCCCGTGCTGATAACTTGATCGTCTGGTTCGGCCGCGTTGCGCTGCCGACCGGCGCCAACGAGAACGCCGTCCTCTATGCCCTGGAGCATTTCGACCGTTGGGGGCTTCCCTGGTCGATCAGGTCGGGCGACCCCCGCGATCTGAGGCGCGGCAAGTATGTGATTCTCGACGACTCGGCGACGAAGCGGTTCGGCCAGTTCTCCGTGGGTGACTATCGAGAGGTTTTTGGCCAGCGGCTCAAGATCATCGGCAAGACCCACGAGGCCCGCTCATTCACCACCAACCCGATCGCGTTCGTCGACTACCGGGTCGCACAGTCGATGAACCGGCAGGAACTGCACAACCGGACAACCTACATCCTGGTCAAGCTCGCGCCGGGGGCCGATTCCGAGGCCGTCCAGGCCGAGATCCGCCGCCGGCTGCCCTATAACGACGTGCACACCCGGAGCGAGTGGGCTGCTCGCTCGCGCGACTACTGGACGACCAGCACCGGGCTCGGGCTCAACATGATGATGACGGTGTTCCTGGGTTGCCTGGTCGGCGTGGTGGTTGTGGCGCAAACGCTCTACACCTCAACGATGGAGCACATCAAGGAGTTCGCCACGGTCAAGGCTATCGGCGGCGGAAACGCCGACATCTTCGTGATTATCGGTAAGCAAGCAGCCATCGCGGCGGTTGTCGGGTTTGCCTTGGGCGCCGTCATGACCTTGGGGCTGCGGCCCGCTATGGCGGCGATCGACCTCAAGCTGATCCTCACGCCTAGCTTCGCGGGTTATGTGTTCGTGGGCACACTGACTCTTTGCGTGGGGGCCTCGGTACTCTCGTTCCGCAAGGTGGCCAACATCGACCCTGCGATGGTCTTCCGCGGCGGTTGATCAGGTTCTCGCCGCATAGGAAATCAATGGCAATTTGCCCGGTGGTCGCGTATCCGCCGACCACGGCGGAGATGGTGCGCCTTGACGTCTTTGACGGAGGATTGATGGCCATGAGTGTGCTGGAAGCGTCCGAGGTGACCAAGGTCTATCGCGAGGGGACCGAGTCGGTCGCCGTCTTGAAGGGTGCCACGCTCCGCCTCGATCGGGGCGAGATCGTCGCCCTGGAGGGACCGTCGGGATCGGGTAAGACGACATTCCTGACAATCCTGGGCTGCATGCTGACGCCCACTTCGGGCCGGGTCGTCATCGAAGGGCGTGAAGTGGATCCCGCGCGGCCGGACCGGCTTCCCGCGTTCCGCCGCGCCTCGATCGGCTTCGTGTTCCAGCAGTTCAACCTGTTCCCGGCGCTGACGGCGGCCGAGAACGTCGAATATGCCCTGAACATCAAGGGCATGAGGGGAGCCTCCGCCCGTCGCGAGGCCGTGCGCCTGCTCGATGCGGTCGGCCTTGCCGACCGGTCCCGCTATCTGCCATCCGACCTGTCCGGGGGGCAGAAACAACGCGTGGCGATCGCCCGGGCGCTGGCCGGCGCGGCACCGATCCTGCTGGCCGACGAGCCGACCGCCAACCTTGACACGCAGGTCGGCACGCAGGTCCTCGAACTCTTCCGCCGGCTGGCCAAGGAAGAGAGCCGGGCGTTACTGATCGTGACCCACGACCTGAAGGTCCGGGCTGTCGCTGATCGCGTGGCGCAGATCCGCGACGGGGTCATTTTGAACTGAAGTCTTCCAGATGAGGAGCTACACATGCTCGGTTTGATCGTCCAGAAACTCTGGCTCCCCACGGTGGGCGTGTTGCTCCTCGCGGGAGCCGTCATAGGGTCGCCAACGGTCAAGGGCCGGCTGGGAGACTGGGTGCCGGTGTCACGCGGGGAGGCCGCCCTGACTGGCCGCCCCGCGGCGCCGGCACCATCCAGCCCGCCACGCGTCGTCGCCGAGGGGCGAGTGGTCGCCTACCCGGGCGCCGAGGTCATCGTCGGCACCGAAGCCACCGGCCGCATCGTCAAGCTCACCGTGGACGAGAAGACGGCGGTTCACAAGGGTGACTTGATCGCCGAGCTGAACGCGGCGGACCTGCGAGCCTCACGCGACGAGGCAGCGGCGCAGATTGCCGAAGCCGAGGCCGACGTTCGCTACTTCGAGCGCGAGTCACGACGCGAAGAGGCATTGATCGCCCGCCGCGCCGGGACGCCCCAGAACCTCGACTCCCAGCGCCGGGGGCTGGACGCCGCCCGCGCCCGGCGGGCCGCGGCGATCGCCAGCCGCGACCGTTACGAGGCCCTGATTGCCAAGACCCGGATCACGGCCCCGATCGACGGCGTGGTCACGGCGCGCCACGTCCAGCCCGGCGAGACGGTCGAGGTCAATGCCCGGATTGTCACCATCGCCGACCTGTCGCGAGTCCGGATCGAGGCCGAGGTCGACGAGTACGACACCGGCCGCGTGGCCCTGAGAGCCCCGGTTTCGATCGTCGCGGAGGGATTCCCCGGGGCGAGCTGGCGTGGCTCGGTCGAAGAGATTCCCGACACGGTCGTCGGCCGTCGTCTCCGCCCCGAGGACCCCGGCCGTCCGATCGATTCCCGTGTGCTCCCCGTCAAGATCGCCTTCGGCGAGCCGACCCCACTCAAACTCGGCCAGCGCGTCGAGATCGAGGTATCGCAAGCCGAGGGCGTTGCGCCTTGAAAGCGCGGCGATCAAGTAGCGGGTGCTCCAAACCGGTCTCCCAGCCCTCGCCCCCGCAAAGTAGCCGACATCGCCCCGAAGTCCGGCATGGGGAATTGCCCAGGCGAGAATCACGGCCATCGGACAACTGGACCTTGCGAAACGCAACCGCGGCCGTGAAGCCCAGAGGAACGGCTCGAGTAACTTCTCTGCAGTGACCTTCCGCGACATCTCCCAAGGCCCTGGACGCATAGACTGACAATCTTCTCCTTCAAAATCGTGCCGGAATGGTCTAATGTAGGGTAGCTGTGGTCCAAACCTATGCGGCTCGAATCAACGCTGGCACAACGTCCATGAATCACCAGGGGCGATTTCAAGTTCATGGGAACAGGAGCATACTACTAGATTCTGAGAGCTGGATTGAAGAAAAGCCTTTGCCCGCAGACAAGGCACATCTCTTACTAAGTAACTATCTCAATACTGCTACGCGGCCTGTAGTTTGTTCACCCGGCGATACCATAACAACGCACAGGCCAGCTGTATTAATCCCAGGTAGTTAAAGTCATTCTTGTCGTAGCGGATCAACAATGCTCGGCATTTCGACAACCAGGCCAGGGTTCGTTCCACCACCCAGCGGCGGGGCTTTCTTCGGCCTGGTCGACGCTTGTCGCGACGATCCTCCCCGATGGGCCGGATGTGGGCCACATAGCCATGCCGTTGGGTTACTTCATGTCCGGTCGGGTTGTCATACCCCTTGTCGAGGCACAGGTTCTGCTCAAGCTTCTTGGGGTCGGGGCGTTCGACCACGATTGCCTCGATCGTGGCCTCGAGCAGTTTCTGATCTACTACGTTGGCTCCAGCGATCACTACCGCGAGTGGTCCCCCGTCACGCTCGACCAGGACCGACTGCTTGGTGCCGTTCTTGCCGCGGTCGGTGGGGTTTTTCCCCACGTTTTGGCCGCCGAATCGAGCTTTGCCCAGTCGACCGTCTGCTGCTTGCCAGCGCCAATGTACGGCTCCGAACTCGCCGCACTCCTCCACCAAAACAGCCCAAACCCGCTCGAAGATCCCGTTGCGGCTCCACCGCTGGAACCAGCGATGGACCGAGCTATCGTCGCCGAAATGCTTCGGAAGTTTGTTCCACTGACATCCCGATCGGAGGCGGAAGATGACGCCGTTGATGGCCGATCGCCAGTCGATTCGCGGGCGACCGCCATGAGCTGCGGGCGTTGCCGGAGCATCCTCCCAGAGGATCGGCTCAATACGCTGCCAAAGCTCGTCGTCGATCTCCCAGATTGTATCAAGGGGCCTTTCCTGTTTTTGGGGCCGTCCCATCCGTGTTGCTCCTAGCGCATAGCGTGGCCGAGGCCACAGGTGGTCTCATACTACCAGGTACGAAACAGGATGACCTTTGGTTCTGAGATAGTTTCTAAGTGCCCTCCATTCGAGGGTACGAGAGAGCCATCGTAAGGACTGCGAGATCCTTGAACAAGCGGCGGCATTTGTCAAGACACACGATCTGATTGATCGTATTGCGGAGAACAGGGGTCACGGTCCTTACCAAGTGGACCTGGCCGAAGCCCTCCCGAAAGGACCAACGCAGGGTGGACACCGAGATTATCCGTGGCAGGGCATTTGTTTGATATCAAGGAGTAAGCGTATGGTTGAGCATCTCTACTCGGATTTCCTTAAAGACGAACTGGTTTACCATGATGCCGAGCGCTATTGGGCCGATCTTTGGAACCAAATAGATGCCGGGACGCGACATTCCAAAGGATGGCGACATCCCTGGTTCCAACCTTTGCCACCATCGATTAGTGAGGGGAACCCAATCTTCAGTGCTGTCTCGCTCCGGCTGAGAAGAGGAATTCGCGTCATCCAATCCGAAGACCGAACCGAGAAAGGGATGGAGTTCTTGGCTTATCTCGACACATTCGGCGGATCGGCATTCGATCCGCAGGCCATTCATGAGCTCGTCATCTCCTGTGCACTATCGGATGTAGCTGCCAGAGTTGCCTGTTCGTTAATGATCCCCTGGGTTGAGGGTAAGGGCTTCTCCTTCGACCTTTCCGATGCCGGCTTGATTTCAACCAACGGCTTTCTGCCGATCGCGTTTATACCCCTAGCCTACTTGCCAGTCCTCGGACACTCGTATCTAAGGATTTTATGAGCATGGATCCCGACTGCGAGCTATCACTTCCCGCTGCTTAGAAAGGGATAAATGCCATGAAGCATTTTGAATCAGGCGGCCGCTGGTCGCTCTGAAGACGATTTCTCGACTTCTATCTTGGAGGCACGCTGGTCTATGACAACCAGGGGTTGAACCTGAAACTGTTGGAAGGCTTCAAGGCGGACTGGGCTGCTGGTCCGGAACGCTACCCTACCATCCGTGGAGTCGTAGGTGCCAATCCTTATGGGACGTTTGTCACTCTGATCGACTGCCTCAGGCAGAGTTCTTTTTTCAATTCGGCTGGCGTAGCATCAGAGACGGTCAGGTGCGGGAAGGCAATCATCGGGACTGCACCATTTGACCCGATGGAGCATCCCACTTTGAGTCCCTTAAGACTTCTCTTTTCCTACTTGAAGGACTGGGCAGGATTCACGGGTATCAAGTCTGACATCACCGGAGACGCACCTACTCAGTGAATTCATACCACACCGGAATTACTGTCCTTCCCGTTCGGCGAGAAAGAACTGGAACTGTATTCCTCTTTGAGTCTTCACGAAGGGGGCTCATCATGCCGCATTAGACAGTAGTTTCCACGAAAAACTGTATTAATTCTGAACGGGTGTACCGTATTGAAATGCAGCGTCTCCTGGTCGGAACCTGCCAGGTGGTGAGAAAACCGCAACTGGCCCCGGCACAGGAGACGCATGATGACCGAAGCTAAGCTCACTTGGTCCATCTGGCAAGCCCTGCTCAACGCCTTTGCGTGGGCCTTTACTCGCCGCGGCTTCCATCGCTTCGCCGAGTGGATCACCGCCATGGCAATCAACGTCGAGGAACACACCATCACCCAGTCGGTCCTGGCCCTGGAGCGGGCCGCCGACTGGAAGGCTTTGGAATCCTTCGCCGAATACGGCGCCTGGCACGACAACCGCGTCACTCAGGGCCTCACTCATCTGATCGCGACCGCCCCGGGCTGGGACTGGCATGGCTACCATATCTCGGCCGTCGATGACACCAAGGTCCATCGCTCCAGTTCCCACGTCTGGGGTACCTGCACCTTCCACGAGTACACCGCGCTGTCCCAATCGGGCCACCACGGTTCGCGCCCACAACTGGGTCGTCCTCGGTTCGTTGCTTCACGAACCCGAGAAGCCCGCTTGGTTCCTGCCGATCTCCGGTCGGCTTTACTTCCGCAAGTCGCAGTTGCCGGTCGGGCCCGACGGCATCGTGAAGTTCCGGACCAAGTGCGAGTTGGCCGTCGAACTGCTCCGCGAGCAGGCGCATAACCAAGGGCAAGCAGCTGGCCGTTTTCGATGGCGGCTACGCCTTGAGGAGCGTGGTCCGGCCACTGGTACTGCCTGAAGTTGGAGCTCCCCGGATCGAGTTCCTCACCCGGTTGCGGTGCGACGCTCGGCTGTTTGCCTTGCCCCTGCCCGCCGAGCAGCGGCCCAAGGGGAAGCGGGGACCAAAGCCTCACTGGGGTCCGCACCTGGAGCCGCCTCGCCGGGCCAGTGGGTGGAAAGCGAAGTGGCAACTCGGGACCGCCTTCGTCTACGGACGGCAGCGGACAATCCGATGGAAGGAGATCGACTGCCTGTGGCGGGTCTTGGGCTGGGAGGTGCCGGTCAAAGCGATCGTTGCCTTCGTCGAGGGGTACAAAGAACGGTTCACCCTGGTGACCTCGGCGATCGAGCTGACAGGGCTGCAGATGGTGGAACTGTTCGCGGCTCGGTTTCGGCAAGAGGACGGCTTCCGCGATCTGAAGCAGCGGCTGGGCTGGGAGGAGTGCCGGGCGTGGACCAAGAACCCGATCGAGCGGACCAGCCAGGTGCAGTGGGTGACGATGAGCCTGCTACGGTTGTTGCAATTCCGGCTGACGGCGTCTGGGAAGGAGGGCTGGTGGTTCCGGCCACCGTGGAACAAGAAGAAGGATCATCCCAGTGTGTTGGACGGGCTGCGGCTGATGCGGCGACATCGGGTGCAAATTCAGCGATTTCTCTCGAAGTGGGCAAGAAGTGAGGGAATTCGCAAGGGAGACGCGGCATGAACGGGGTGTAAGAGGGTGCTCAGCGGGCATCGAGAGGTGCTCCCGCAGCTGGTGGAGGAGCGAAAAACGCTCGGTGGCGAAGCGGGGCCACGAGAGCCACGGGGCTGGTCTGCGCAGAGACACGATTGTGCGGTTTTTCGTGGAAACTACTGAATAGACGAAGAGATCGCGATTCTCGTTCGGCCAGTCGGTGACCGAAGACCGACGGAACTGGGTGGCGACGGCATTCGGTCATTGCAAAATCTCCTTACCTTTGCAACGGATACACCTAATGCGATTGAGGAAGTAACTTACTATGGTCCTGAGGACGAGCAGGGATTGAATAACGAATACCATCTCCTCTTCGATCCGATCTTCCGCCTGCAAGACGATAAGAAACCGCTTTGTACAAGCGACATGCTGTTCACTCGTCGCGATGCTCTGGATCAGAATCTCAATATATTTCAGAAATGGCTTGATTTCACAGAAAAGAACCAGGCATTCTGCACCGTTTACTTTGCCAACTTATATTCAGAGCCGAGGTACCTGAATGATCAGTTTTCAAACCTCTTGCTGGCGTTCACGCTCCTCACAACGACAACGAAGGAGGTCTCCGAGCGGGCCAAGCTGTTTGTCAGAGACGTCGAGACGGCGCTGAAAGCGCGCTTCAGTGACGAGGACCGGGAATTCCTCGAGCCGATCATCCCGACCGGTGCCGAGATCGAGATGCCTTATCACCTGCTCGGCCTTCTTCAAGAACATGCAGATGTAATGAGATATTTTATTGATGATATTCCAAGATTTGTGAGGTTGGTGTGCGACACCTTAGGTTTCTTCCGGTGTAGGTCCGACTGGAAACGCAGCCATATCGAAGGTAAGGATCTCCTGCACGCGTCGCTGAAGATTCGCCTGCTCATCAAGATTGTGGTTCTCGAGGAACTCGGATTCTCCGAGAAAGCCGTGAGGTCCCTTGTTCTCAGGAATAATCGGATCAATTTCCTCAGAGCGGTTTAACTCGACACTGGGCGAGGTGTCGTACAGTCGGCCAGCGGCTCCACTCTGTCGTCCGCGTTGGTCGGGTTGTTCAGGAACTTCGGATGGCCCGAGATCGACACCATCAGAATCCGGCAGGCGTCGGCACGAAGTCCGATTCGCAAACGGCGACGTAGCCGTTTACAATCGCACCATCAAAAAACGATCGCGATTGCGATCTTCGACACGGCGCATCCCAGCACGCAGGAAAGTGGTCTCGCTCGACGGGCTGGAATGAGCAGCCGCCGTGCTCAGGAGAAGTCGATAGCCATTCCAGAAGCGACCAAGGAGAAGCCGTCATGCTCGATCGTCAAAAGCCCAAGGGATGGC
>CAWCPP010000011.1:0-62844 GCA_963797295.1 uncultured Planctomycetaceae bacterium | reverse complement strand
ACCGAACTGAAGCAGCCGTTGTTGGCCGATGAGGAAGCCCATGTTCGCAAGCTGCACCTGGGAGGGGGGCCGGTGCCCGATTTTCCTGTGAAGCTGATCTTTCGCCGCGACCACGCGGGAGGACAGATGGCCCGCGACATGACGCTTTTCGTGGACGATGACGGCACCGCGTTCCACGTCTATGCGTCCGAAGACAACGGCACCCTGCAAATCTCCCAGCTCGCGGAGGATTACCAGCGGCCCGCGGGCAAGTACGTCCGCGTGTTCCCCGGCGGCTTCAACGAAGCCCCGGTCCTCTTCAAGCATACAAAGAAGTATTACATGATCATGTCTGGATGCACCGGCTGGGCCCCGAACACGGCACGCCTGGCCGTGGCCGATTCGATCTGGGGACCATGGAAAGCCCTGGGTAATCCGTGTGTCGGCACCGATGCGGGCTTGACCTTCCATGGCCAGAGCACGCACGTCCTGCCGCTGCCGGGCAAGCCGGGGGCGTTCATTTTCATGGCAGACCGGTGGCAGCCCAGGAACGCGATCGACGGCCGACATCTCTGGCTGCCGATCCAGTTCAAGGACGGCACACCGTTCATCGAGTGGCTGAATGTGTGGAACCTGAGCTTCTTCGACCGGACCGAGGTGAGGCGACGGTGACGCCGCTTTGCTCGAGAGGTCGCCGCTGGCACGTAGCCGGAGCTGCAAAATTCGTACGGCCAGGCGGTGAGGAGCCTGGCCAGAAAGCGAACCCGGGTTGCCGACAGGTGCTCCGTCTTGCACAATGGCGAACACGGTCCTTGTCCATTTGCGTCTTGCCTTGCCGCGGCCGGCGCGGGCCTACCAGAAATGATCGCATCACGAAGAAACCGGGCGGCGATCCGCGGCGACCCAGTTGACCCGGCAAACCATGCCTGGATTTCCATGAAAACCGACGACCTTCGCGAAGCCTATCTCGACTATTTTGCCTCCAAGGGCTGTGTCCGCCGACCCAGCGACGTGCTCGTTCCCAATGATCCGACGGTCCTGTTCACGCCGGCCGGCATGAATCAGTTCAAGCGCGAGTTCATGGGGCTGGGCGACCCGGATTTCAAACGGGCCACGACTTGCCAGAAATGCATTCGCACGGGCGATATCGAAAATGTGGGCAAGACGCCGCGGCACATGACCTTCTTCGAGATGCTCGGCAACTTCAGCTTCGGCGACTACTTCAAGCGCGAGGCCATTCACTGGGCCTGGGAGTTCCTGACCCGCGTGCTCGAGATCGAGCCCGCCCGGTTGACCATCACCGTCTACCTCGATGACGACGAGGCCTTCGATATCTGGCACAAGGAGGTCGGCCTGGCCGCGGACCGGATCACCCGGATGGGCGAGGACGACAACTTCTGGCCGGCAGGCGCTCCCACGCACGGCCCCAATGGCGTCTGCGGCCCCTGCTCCGAGATCTTCTACCACGGCGAGGGCGTCGAAGAGGTCGAGATCTGGAACCTCGTCTTCACCCAGTTCAACCGTCTCGGTCCCGGCCAGCTCGAGCCCCTGCCCAACAAGAATATCGATACCGGAATGGGCCTGGAACGCGCAGCGGCCGCCTTGCAGGGTGTACGATCCAACTTCGAGATCGACATCTTCAAACCGATCGTCGCCGCCACGGCCGAGGCGCTCGGCGTGAACTATGACGCCAAGGTCCAGCAATCGCTCGACGGCGTGCGCATCCGCCGGGCCAGCGATCATGCCCGCGCTTTGACCTTTTGCATTCATGAAAATGTTCGGCCGGGGCCCGAAAAGCAGGGCTATGTCATCCGCCGCCTGCTTCGCCGCGCCGTGCTCGATGCCTACCAGATGGGCCAGCGCGAGCCGTTCTTGCACAAGCTGCCTCCGGTCATCGCGGAGGCGATGAAAGGCGGCTACCCCGAGCTTCGCGACAGCGTGCCGCGAATTCAACACGTGATCCGCGAAGAAGAAGATCGATTCCTCCGCAACCTGGAAAACGGCATGCGGATGATCAACGACACGTTCCGCCGGACCAAGGCGGGTGGGTCCGACACGATCGACGGCCGCGAGGCGTTCAAGCTCCACGACACCTACGGCATCCCCATCGAGATCACCGAAAGCCTGGCCGCCGATCAGAACTTGCGGGTCGATATGACCAGCTTCAAGGAGGCCCAGGAGGAGGCCCGCAAGATCGCGCGGGGAACCACCGAGGCCGCCGATGTCTTCGCCACCGGCCCGCTCGACGTGCTTCGCCAGGCGTATCACCATGGGTCAGAGTTCCTCGGCTACCAGACGACTGAAGCCACCGGAACGGTGATTGGGATCCTGGAGCAGGGTCAGCTCGCCGAGTCTGCTACGGCGTCGCCCGACGCCGGGCCGCCGATCTCCCTGGTTCTCGATAAGACTCCGTTCTACGCCGAGGCGGGAGGGCAAATCGGCGACATCGGCAAGATCCGCGGCGCGGGGTTCCTGTTTGATGTCCAGGACACGCGCCGCGATCACGACTTCATCCTGCATGTCGGCCGGGTGGTCGAGGGAACCATCAGCCTCAACGCCCAGGCGACGGCCACGGTGGACTCCCCGCGCCGGCAGGCGATCCGCCGCGCCCACTCGGCGACCCACCTGCTGCATCATGCCCTGCACAGGCACCTGGGCAAGCACGCCCAGCAAGCCGGCAGCAAGGTCGAGCCCGACCGGCTGCGGTTCGACTTTTCCAACCCCGACGCGATCGGCAAGGAACGCCTCGAGCTGATCGAGAACACGGTCAACGGCCTGGTGATGACCGGCTCGAGCGTGAGCTGGACCCAGATGCCCATCGCCGAGGCCAAGGCGCTCGGCGCCATGGCGCTTTTCGGCGAGAAGTACCCGGAGATCGTTCGGGTCGTGCGGATGGGCGACTTCTCTCGGGAACTCTGCGGCGGCACACACCTGGATAACGTCGGCCAGGTCGGCCTGTTCAAGATCATCGGCGAGGAGTCGGTGGCGGCGGGCACGCGGCGAATCACCGCCTTGACCGGCCAGGCGGCCCTCGACCATGTCCGCCAGGAGGAAGACATCCTCTCCCAGGTGGCGGGAAGCTTGCGAGTGCCCCAGACCCAGCTCGCGGGCAGGATTGCGGCCTTGCAGGACGAGATCAAGACCTTGAAAAAGCAGGTCTCTCAGCGGCGTCCCGAAACCACGGACAAGGTCTCGGCCGATGAGCTGGTCGCCGGAGCGACTTTGATCGGTAGTGCGACCGTCGTTGTCAAGACCATCGAGAACCATTCACCCGATGAGCTGCGCGTGTTGATCGACGGCTTGCGGCAAAAGGTTGGACGAGGGCTGGCGGCGCTCCTGATCAGCACGGCCGAAGGCAAGGTGCAGCTCGTGGCTGGCCTGTCGAAAGACCTGGTCGAGCGCGGGCTGCATGCCGGTAACTGGCTCAAGGAAGTCGCCCCGATTGTCGGCGGCGGTGGCGGCGGCAGACCCGACCTCGCTCAGGCCGGCGGCAAGAAACCCGAGAAGGTTTCCGAGGCGCTGGAGCAGGCTATCAAGGCGATCAAGGCTAAACTCTGAATGAAATGGCACGAGGCTGGAAGCCCGGCACAATCCGCGTTCACTTCCGAGTCTGCGACCGCCTGGCCACGGCTGCTGCCACGGTTCGTGTTCGAACCTGGCCAATCTGGATGGTCGTCGTCGCACTCAGGCTTCCCTCTTCGGCGCTCACCGTGTAGGTGCCCGTCGAAAGTTGTCTGATGCCGGGCTGGTTCGGTCGTCCGTTCCAGGTGGCGCTAATTGCGATGGCCTGGCCGGGGGCAATGGTCAGGGAGTTCCCCGTCTTGACGGTTGCCGGCTGATGCCAGATGACCCGGCTTCCACGGCTGATCGAAAATCCATTACCTGAGTGCTCTGGCTCAAGGTAACGGACTTGTCGGACGTGTTGGAAAGCTCGAGCGTCATTGAGACCGACTGGCCATGCCGATAGGCCGTCGCCGGCGTCACGAGCTTGGCCACAAGCGCCGGACCAGCGGGCGGTTGCGGGGTGACAGGCGGCTGCGGGGAAACCGGGGTGACGGGCGTGGGCGGGGGCTGGATCACGAAGGTTGCGGAAGCGGAAGGTGAGAGCTCATTGGTCAGAGTGAATGTTCCCGCAACTGCCCCGGGAGATTGGTTGGGCACCACCCCGTTCCAGGTTGCCTGTTCCGTGAGCGTCTGGCCTGGTCGAAGGGTCTGCCAGGAGAGATTGGCCCAGATGTCGGGGGCTGGATCATTTCGAATTCCAGAGCACCATCCCGTTCTGACTCACGTCAAAGGCACCATTGCCCGAAATCACCTGGACCGGCTGGGTACCGACGTTGGTCTCGGTGAAGGTCATCTGGATTGGCAGGCCAACCTGATAGACAGCCTTGTCGGTCGCCACGGAGGCTGCGAGCTTTGTTCCGGTGGGTGGAACGATGTTGAACGTCGCGGACGCGGACGTGGACGCCTGCTGGTTCGTGACGGTGAAGTTCCCGGTCAATATCGAAGGTGGAACCTGATTGGGTATCCCGCTCCAGGTCGCGTGCAAGGTCACCGCCTGCCCCGGTTGCAGGATTTCCAGAGCAATCGACTGAGGCTGAATACCGGCATGGGACGCCCAGACCTCGACGCCGTTCTGAACGACATCGAAACCCGTCGTCACGGCACCGAGACCGACCGTGACCGGCTGGGTGCTGGTATTGGTTTCCGTGAATGTGAGCTGGATTGGCTGGCCGACCTGGTACGACGACTGGTCGCTCGTGATGTTGTAGGTGAGTCCGGATAGGAGCTGGCGGTCTTCGAGACGTTCCCATGACATCGGGCGTTTACGAGGCAGTGGCTTGCGAATCATGGCGAAGGCCTCTGAGTTGTGGTGGATGCCGTTGAAGAACAAGCAAGACAGATGCAGCAATCAACCTCGAAGGCGATGAAGGAAAAACCAAAAGATAGGGGTTCAAAATCTGTGCCCGAAAACGACCACAACCCTTCGGGAGGGAAAACGCGACCGTCATTTCGTGAAAGATCAAAGGGTATTGCAAGGATGGGGCGTGCACGCTTGCAGCCAGCCAGCACCTCGAGGCTGCTCAGCTTTGAGGAAGATCATCAATGACTCCAACCCTGAAGGCACTCTCACTGAACGGTCATCCTATGAGGAATGTGACCTGGTGAATGGCGAACGAAACATTGAATGATGCCAAGTCCGCTCCGGATCGGTCTTGACGCCCGTGGAGCGCACGATACGATGATATTTTTCCCTGCGATGAAGCCTCAATTAGACCGTAATCAAAGAGTCAGGCGCATCTTTCCATGAACTGTTACCAAGCCAAGACCGGGGAGTTGACGCGGCAGTGGTATGTGATCGACGCCTCGGACCAGGTCGTCGGCCGCCTCGCCGCCCAGATTGCCCCGATCCTGATGGGCAAACACCGCCCCACTTACACGCCCCACATTGACACCGGCGACTACGTGATTGTCACGAACGTGGACAAGGTGGTCTTTACCGGGAACAAATGGCAGGAGAAATCCTACCAGCGCTACTCGGGCTACCCCGGCGGCCAGCGCGACGAGGCCGCCTGGAAGCTGTTCCAGCGCCGGCCCGAGCGAATTCTCGAACTGGCGATCCAGCGGATGCTGCCCAAGAGCAAGCTCGGCCGCAAGATGATGGACAAGCTCAAGCTTCAGGTCGGGGCGGAGCACCCGCACCAGGCTCAGCAGCCGATGCCTCTGACGCCTCTATCCGGGCGTCCGGCACCCGCCGGCGCTCTGTTCGCACCGCCGCCTGTGCCCAGGGAAGCCAGAAAGAAAACAGAAAAACCCGCGGCCGAGATGCACAAGCATCACGAAGAAGAGCCGAAGCCGGCCAGCGAAGCGCACGCCGCGGCTGCCTCTAGTGAGGTTTTGGCTCCCGAGCATGAACACGGCGAGCCTGCCGTGCCTGCCCCGACGACTCACGAGCATGTCGCCGAGGGTCATGATGCGGCATCGGCCGAGTCCGCGGGCGGCTCAGAGAACACCGACTCCGCCGCTGAATGAGACGATTGAACTCACCCAAGCTGATCAGGTTTACCTGGAGCCAGAGAAAGATAGATCATGGCAGTTGCGACTGAAAAGAAAGTCTACACCTGGGGCACGGGCAGGCGCAAGACCGCGGTGGCGCGGGTGCGCATCTGCGAAGGCACGGGCCAGTACCAGGTGAACGGGCTCGACGCCAACACCTACTTCCCGCTTGAGGTTCAGCAGACCGATATCCGCGCCCCGCTCAAATCCACCGAGATGGGTGAGCGGGTGGACGTGATTGTGAACGTGAAGGGGAGCAGCAAGCCCAGCCAGTCCGGCGCGGTCATGCAGGGTCTGGCCCGGGCCCTCAAGGAATTCCGCCCCGACCTCGATTCGGCCTTGCGCGACGGCGGCTACCTCACCCGCGATGCCCGCATGGTCGAGCGCAAGAAATTCGGCCACAAGAAGGCCCGCAAGAGCTTCCAGTTCTCGAAGCGCTGATCGCATACCAAAGCCAAAACCTGCTTCTTCCCGACACTCCGCTCTGGCAAAGCCAGACACGGAGGCTGGAAAGAAGCAGGCACGTCGGCGATCTGTCACGCCCTGGGTGGCTCACTTCGCTTTCCGGCGGCTGTCGCCGAGCGAAACGACGGTTCTGGGCAAGGCGACAGGAGTCGTGGTACCGGTCGTTTTCACCTGATCCCGATAGCTGACACGAAGCTGCTGAGCTGCCTCTCGCGATGTCAGGTTGACCTTGACCGAGGCCGCTAGCGGCTGGGTCGTGTTACCCAGATTGGCCGAGCCCGGCGAGACCTTCTCGAGCCGCTTGAGGTTGGGATAGGTCGATCCCTTGTCCATCAGGAAATGCAAGCGGCCCGGTACCTTCGCCGAGTACGGGATGTTCAAGACCTGCTTCGACGAGGTGATCTGCTGCCCGCTGTAGGTCTGCGCCGTGAACGTCGCCGTCGTGTACCCGGCCGGCAGATTCATGTCCTTGGCGACGAACACGAACGTCTCGTTCAAGAACTCGCTGTGCGGGAAGTGCTTGGTGAACTCGGCGATCGGCAACGCACCATTCAGCGACACCGTCGCCGGGTTGATCGAGGTCACGCTGAAGCCCGACGTGCCCTGTACCGTGACCCGCACCAGGTCGCGGTGCGAGGTATCCACCACCCGGTGCTCGTGCGGGTTGATCACGATCGGCGGTGAAGCCGGCGGGCACGAGTTGGGCGAGGTCGCCAGGCCGATGTCGACCCCCTGCGACGGGATGAACGCCTTGCTCGTGGTGTAGTCGAGCGTCGAGCCCGCGAATCCACCCACGTAGATCACCGAGTTGGGCGTCAGTGCATGCCCGGTCTCTTGCAGGTAAAGCTGCGAGAAGTGGGCGATCGAGAACTCGAGGTTGGGGCCGGCCAGGCTGTTCTGCGTGTACACGGTGCCGGTGTACTGGGGGAGTATCGTGCCCGTCGATCCGATCGTCTGCGGGGTTGCCGGCGACGAGGGAACATAGACCTCATAGGCCTTCGCGGCGGTGCCGATCGGCGGATCGGCGCTGAAGCCCGCGGCAATCTGGCCGGTGTCTCCGGGTGTGTTGAAATTGAGGAACACGCCCATGTTCTTGGTGCCGCCCCAGTCGGGCGGGTCCTGGAACCCCGGGGCGACTGCAAGCACAGCGGGATTGACAGTTCCCCAGTTTCCATTATTGTCTGAATCGCTTGCGATGACCTCGCCCGGATGATTCTGGCTCTGGGGCTGGTTGATGCCAAAGCTCAGAGTGTCGTTATAGGGCGTGTAGGTCACCCGGATGTCTTGAATATTGAACCCGGAAACCTTGATCAGATTCTGCAGGGCCTGGCCCTGGGGGTCATTGGCAAAGGCGGGTTGGGAAGTGTCTGGATTGGAAAGGTTCGGCGTGAGAGTCACAACGCCTGGAATCTGTGTAGCGGGAAAATCGATTGGAACGTTTCCCGTGAAGTTGACGCTCAGTAATTGCCGATGATCAAGTTGTTCCATGGCGATGCCGGCGTATCGGACGGTCTTGCGGCCACCCCGACGGCGGCGCCACGAGCCAACAGCTTGCAGCAGTCTTGCGAATAGCGACATCGCGCCATCGTCCTTTCTGGAAATCCCCCTCCCCAAAGGAGAGGGAACACTGGGAAGGCGGCCTCAAACGAGCCTGGCGGAGCCACGAGCGTTCGAGCCGGTCCGGGGGTGCGAAATGAACCGTCATCTTGACCATGTCGCGGCGTGTTTAGGCTCGCCACGCGTTGGTCGCCCGACTCTCTGGCAAGATCGTCCCGCCTGACGACGTCCATGTCATGCCCCGACCGGCATCCGTGGGACGAACTCACCAAACGTGGAAGGAGACACGTCATGTTTCGAGGCCACCTGGGCCAAACCTGCCTGGCAGTGCTGATGATCGCCGGCTTGAGCCATGCGCCGGTCCGCGGCGCGGCGATCAGCTTCACCGGCAACGTCGCGCAGGATTTCAGTTCGGCCGATCCCAATCACCTGACCACCGAGGTCATCCCGGTCAACTCCTCGCCCAACAGCCTGGGTCAGTCGTCGGCGCAAACGGCCAACGGCAACTGGGTCTCGGGCTGGAACGTCAAGGACATCTACCTCAGTTACGACAAGTCCACGGGAACGCTCTACGTGGGGATCGACAACTGGGCCAACAGCAAAGGTCAGATTGCCCCCTTCGGGCAGGCCAACGGCGACCCGTCGGGCACCCCGACCGCGTCGGACCCGGCCCACCTGGGCTACGGCACCCCCAGCAGCGACAAATCGGTCGCGCTGGTCTTCGCGCCCAGCAATCCCACCAACCCGACGGTGCCGGGCACTCCGGTAATCGTCGCGGGGGTTCCGGCGGACAAGACCAAGAACGGCCCGGGAACCGATGGATTCACGGTCTCGTCGATCAACACCGCCCAGGCCAGCGGCGGTCCGGCGTATCTCTTCGGCACGACGCTGAAGCAGCTTACGGGGAACCTGGCCTACGATCCGTCGCCGGCGCATCCCCAGCTCGAGTTCACGATCAAGAACTTCAATACGGTCATCAACCCGGCCAACGGATTCTGGATTGAAGGCTTCGCGGGCTCGTCGCAAGACCGCTATGTGGGCCAGACCAATCTCGGCTGGACCAAGGTCCCGACGTATGCCGACCAGAACATTCCCGAACCCACCACCTGGCTGGCATGGGCTCTCATGTCCGGTGCAGCCGCCTGGCGGCTCCGCCGAAAGCCAGCTCGGGCGTGAGGTTGGTGTCGTCGAAGTCGCGGGCATGTCGCATCCCTACGCAATAGCTCGACCGATTCCCTGGTCGCCGCTGTTGTTCATCGGACGACTTTCCCCGCCCGGTCTTCAACTTTTTCTCAAAGTCGAGCAGCTCCCTCCTTGTTGCCCTCATGTCCCATCCAAATCTTGGGAACCTCTGAGATTACCAGGCTTTCCTGATCGTACAGGTCAGAGCTTGCTCGACTTTCCCCTTCCTTCCGATTGATCGTCCGAGTCACCCTGACTCCTGAGCGCCGCAGCATCAACCAGCGTTCAGCACCGCCTTCACGTAGTTGAGAATGAACCAGAGCACAAGGGCCGCGACCAGTACGATGGTCATCAGCCCTTTCACCGAGTTGAGATCGGTCTTCCGGAACCGGTATGACATGGCCAGGATCGCGGTCATGCCGAGAACGGAGCCGATGAGTCCACCGGCGATCACGAGAAACGTGGCAGCGAGTTCGTCGCCGCCGCCAACCCATGCGCGAAGGCCGCCCAGTAACAGCCCGCCGAGCATCCCCAGGACCGGCCAGAGAACCTTCTGCGATGCACTCGACTCGAGGTGAGACTCATGCCGGTCCATGACTGGGAATGCCCTTTCATCATAAGCAGCCCGTCATTGGCTGCTGCGAATGGACTCACGCAGCTTCCTGGTCGCCGTGGCTGTTCGGCGCGGGTGTCCTGGCCCGCGCCAAACTGTTGACAGAAAAATGGAGTCTATAGCAAGCTTACCGGGTTATCTTCGAGCCCCGGAGAGGTGGTCGTGAATAGCCAGGATCGTGAGACCCTGGAAAGCCCGGGGACAGCGAACCTCACAAGCCCCAACGGGGTGGCAGTGACCGTAGGACTGCCCCCCCGTCGGGGGCTGGCCGAAGGGAGGTGGGACTCGCCTCATACCAAGGGCTTACGCCCACCGGCCATTCACTGCCGCCCCGTCGGGGCTGACGTACAAGTCCACCAGGTAGCTTTGCTACAGTCTCGAAAAATGCGGGAATTCATTGCCTGCCCATTCCTTACAGGTCCAGGGCCGATCGCAGTTGCTCGGCGAAGACGGCCGGGGAGTATTCCGCAGTGACGCGAGCCAGGGCCGCGTCGCGTTGCTGCTGCCACGCGGCTTCCTCCGTGCAAAGCGTGTAGCAGGCATCGGCAAATGCAGGACCCGTATCGGCGGTGAGGATCTCCTCGGGACTCTTCCAGTGGAGCTGCGCGGCGAGAAGATCGGTCGCCACGACCGGCAGCCCTTGGCCGGCGGCCTCGACGACCTTGAGCGGAATGCCCGCGGAGGCCTGGGTGGGAGCCACGAACACGCGTGCTTTGTTGTACCAGGAGGAAAGATCGTCAACCACGCCCGCCAGCACGACGCGCTCCGGCAGGGGGTCACGGGTCAGTCGGGGCGAGTAATTGGGCCCGATGAGGACAAACCGCGCCCAGGGCAGGCGGCGGCTCAGGTCAGGCCAGACCTCATCGAGAAACCAGAAAACGGCCACCGCGTTGGGAGTGTCGTCCGCCTGGATAGCGCCCACGAAGAGGATGTCGTGGCGCGAATCCCAGGGCGCCGGGGTCGCTTCAACGCTCGTGGCGTGGCCCACAATCGATGCGTTCACCCCATACTGAGTGAACAGTTCGGCCTCATCCCGGGAGACCGTTAAGATCTTCTCGAACCCGTCACAGAGTGAGAGTTCGCTGCGCACCCGCTTGTCAATCGCCGGCTGCGAGAGTGGTTTGCCTTCTCGCTGCTTCTCGCGCACATCGCGGAGCGCGTAGACGGCCTCGGCATCGTAAACCAATTTCATCCCTGCAAACCAATCGGGATGGCTGGCCATCATGGGACGCAGCTTGCGCATGGTTGAAGGCCGGCTGACCACGAGGTAATCGTAGTAGCCCTTTCGCTCGGCGAAGACCCGGGCAAGCCCGCGTGGCCCGTAAGGGTCAAAGGCAAGAATCTCCACGGCGGGCGGGATGTCCTCGGCGACGGTGAGCCAGTTCTCGTTGTGATGAACTTCACCGGCCGGCAGGCATGCCACTTCACAGCCCAGGTCAAGCAGCGCGCGGACCATGCGATTGGCGCGCGGGTAGCCCGCTCCGGTTTTCACATGCGGCAACTGCTCATCACAGATCAGCACCCGGGGCTGGCGCAATGGGTCCAGCGATCGCGACCGCACGATCGTCAGATCGACGCTCCCCTGGACGGGCCGGGTCGCCAGAACGTCGGCATGCCGCGAGGCGAAGATGTTCTGGTGTTCGCGCATCAGTTGCGCCGGAGATGCCGCTGACTTCGAGCTGGCAAACTCGAAGTGCCAGACGGCGGCCCGGGGCTCGTAAAGCACCGACCGGCCCGCTTTCCAGAGCCGCATGCAGTAGTCGGCTTCCTCGTAGTACGCGGGCGCGAACGCCTCATCGAGGCCGCCAAGTTGCTCCCAGAGCGCTCGCGGCGTGAGCAGAAAGGCGCCCGAGCAGAAATCGACCAGGCGCGGGAACATGTAGGGACCGGACGTCGGGTTGTCACCCCGGCCATATCCCTGGCAAATTCCGTCCGGCCAGACGAGGCTGCCGGCCTCCTGCAAAGTGCCATCGGGCAAGATCAGGCGGGCGCCCACGGCGCCCAGCGACGGGTCGGCCTCGATCGCCTCGAGGGCGACATCGATCGAGCCCGGAACCGGTTCGGTGTCACTGTTCAGGAGCAGCAGGTACTTTCCCCGGGCAAGTCGGGCACCTTGATTCGTCCCGCGCAAGAAGTGCACATTCTCGGAATTCCGGATATAGCGCACGCCACTGACCTGGCGAAACAGCTTATCGGTCCAGTCGGTGGACTGATTGTCGACGACTATGATCTCGCTCGGGATGTGGGTGAAGGCTTGCAGGCTGCGGAGGCAGCCGAAGGTCAGCTCGGACCGGTTGTACAGGACCAGGATGATCGAGAGGATCGGCTGCTCGGCCGCGGGAAAATGCAGGTTCGCGCCCGAGAGCAAAAAATCTTCCAACCGACAGAGGGCATGCTGCGTGACCTGAGCCTTGAGCTGTTCGATCGGTATTGTGGGCGGCGTCCATCGCGGTGGGCGGCGGGCGGTGTTGCGGAGCTGGCTCAAGGCTTTCCGGAGGTGTGGGCCGAGTGGAGACTTCTTCACGAACTGGCGGATTTTGCCCGGTATTTTTGTCATTGTTATGGAGAGCTCACGCAACTCCAATCCAAGAATCGTGGGATGGCGTCAACATGGCGGACCTACGCTGAGCGTGGGGATTCGGTTCGGGTACAGAGAGACTTCAGGCATGGAGCCGGTCGCGGGCGGGTTCCAGGAGTGGGGGCAGGACGTCGTCGACTGCATTCAGGCAAACCTCGAGCGGCAAGTCGCTGACCGGACCGGCATGACGGAGGGGACGGCAGTTGCCCGGATCCGCGTAAAATCCCGTGTAGGGCATGTACGAGTCCCAGTGCAAGAGACGCCCCATGAGGATGATCCCCGGCGTCTTGACCGCGTTGGCCAAGTGGGAGGGCCCGCTATCAATGCCGATGAAGAGCGTGGCGCGGCGGAGGACCTCGGCCGATTCCATGATGCCGGTGCGGCCGCAGAGGTTGCGATATTTCTCGTGGTCCTCGCGGTCGAGCTGAGAATGCAGACCGAGTTCGACGACGCAGATCGCCGTGGACGCCGTTGAGATGGTCGATCAGCCGGTTCCAGTGCGTGGGCAGCCAGTCCTTGTGACCGTCTTCGGAGCTGGTGTGGATGCAGACGTAGCGGTCAGGCAGCTTGAGCTGGTCCACCTTGGCGGCAAACTCGCGGTGAAACGGGACCACGGGATCTCCCTCGTCGAGCGGAAAGCCGGCGGATTGGGAATGGGCGCTGAGGAGGGAACCGTAATCAAAGTAGTTGGTCATGCTGACCTTGCCGGCCTCGCCTTCCTTGAAGAGCCCGTGATGACACTTCATGCAGCTTCGCGGCGCGATCAGGAGATCGTAGAGGCCGTCGCACACCGGCTCAAACTTCTTCAGCCAGACCCACTCGGTGATGCAGAAGGGCGACAAGACCACGTCAATATCGGGATTGCCGACGAGGACCTCGCGAAACGGCGAGCGGGCGACCCAGACAATCAATGAACGCGGATGCTGCTGGCGGAGCCGCGTGGCAAACGGCGTGCAGGCCACGATGTCTCCCAGGCGTTCCGGCAAGCCGATGACAATGAGCTTGCTGCCGGTCAGCCACGCGCGCACCCGCAAGCCGGAAAGCGCCAGGGCGTTGCGGAGCAGGCTTGTCAGAAGCGATCGAAAATGCCCCGGATGGGGCTTTAGCCGGTCGCGCAATTCGGTGAAGATTCGCGTGAGTCCCATGATCCCAGTCTGTGCGTCAACGGATTCGGTAATGGCGTGTCGTGTGTGAACATCAGCAAACGAGAAAATCTTATCGCCTTGCCGGAAAACTGGTCAAGCCGTTTGCAGCGGCCCTCTGGTGGAAGGGGGATCGGGAACATCGAGCGTTGCCGGGAATATTCACGCACGCCCGGGCAACCCGTGCCGACCCGGGTTCGCGGTCGCGGGGAAGACGACTTGCAATTGTCGAACACTGCGACCCCCGCGCCAACCGGTTTACGCGGGCGGTTGGCGCCAGGAGGGGCCAAACCCACCCATGGTTATTGACGTAAATCATTAGAAACAAGTGATTTATGGCATTATTGAGTACGCTTGACGAGCAAGGTCTCACTGCGCCGATCTTCGAAAACCTCAACTATTCTGAACCAGGTGCAGTTTCTGACGGTCTTCCGGACAATTTGTCGCAAAGGGTTATCTCTGCGTAGTTTGGTGAGAAAGCCCGAGCGCGAAGAGATCGAGCTTTGGCCCTTGATTCCCCGAGTCTGCCCGAGTCCCAACCAGTTTGCCTTGATTCTGGTCGCAAACCCGTTGCGAGCCGGTCGCTGGACGGTCAGGAGAGCTGCATCCTCTTCAGTACCCGCCGGTTTCGACATGTTGGCGTTTTTGCTATGCTGTGAAATCTGTGGAACGAGCCTGGACGAACCCCGACCGGAAGCGAATCGATATTTATGATCCATCCCTGGCATGACGTGACTCCGGGCCATCGCCTGCCACTGGAGTTCAATGCGCTCGTCGAGATCCCGATGGGGTCGAGCAACAAGTACGAACTGGACAAGAAGACGGGCTTGCTGCGACTTGACCGGGTGCTTTACTCGGCCGTTTACTATCCGGCGAACTACGGCTTCATCCCGCAGACGTACGCCGAGGACGATGACCCGCTGGATGTCATGGTCTTGTGCCAGGAACCTCTCTACCCGTTGACCCTGGTGACCGCCCGGGCGATCGGGCTGATGACGATGGTTGACAGCGGCAAGCACGACCACAAGATCCTGGCAGTCGCGGTTGACGATCCCGAATTCAACAGCTTTCGCGAGGCGGCCGAGCTGCCGGCCCACCGACTGATGATGCTCCGCCGCTTCTTTCAGGATTACAAGTTGCTTGAAGGCAAGTCGGTCGAGGTCGACGAGATCGAGCCCGCGGCCAAGGCGCTTCCGATCATTGAAGATTCGCTCCAGCGATACAGCGAAAACAGGCGACGGGGGTTTCACTGAGATGATGCCAGGCACAGAGGAACCGAAACAGCCAGCCGCGACCTGGGCCACGGCCTTCGGGCAGCCCGCGAAGCCGCTCCGCGCAGTGGTGATCGGGGGTTCCGGCCAGATCGGGAGCTGGCTGCTCTGGATACTGGCCAGGCGCGGGCATTCGGCATCCGGAACCTTCGCGACTGTGCCGTACCCCGGCCTGGTCCAGCTTGATGCCGGCAATTTGCAGCCGGCGGCCGACTGGATCACCGAGCAAGCCGCGGATGTCGTCTTCTATCCGGCCGGCTTCACCTGGGTAGACGGTTGCGAACGCGACCCAGCGCGTGCCTACGCGGCCAACCTCGAGCAGCCACTCAACCTGGCCCGGGCGGCGGCCAGAGCGGGTTCCCGGTTCATTTACTTTTCCACCGACTACGTCTTCGACGGCAAGAAGGGCCCTTACGCTGAAGACTTTCCGACCAGTCCGCTGTCCGTGTACGGGCAAGCCAAGCGCGATGCGGAACTCGCGCTTCAGAGCGAGCTAGGCTCCAGCCAGCTCACGATCCGCACTTCATGGGTTTTCGGGCCCGAGCGGCAGGGCAAGAACTTTGCGTACCAGTTGCTCCGGAACCAGTCCGAGAAGAAGCCGACGGTGTGTCCTTCGGACCAGATTTCCAATCCCAGCTACGGGCCCGACGTTGCCAGGGCCGCGGTGCTCCTGGCTGAAGAACAAGCCAGCGGCTTGATTCACGTGGTGGGTCCTGAAGTCATCGACCGGGTCCAGTTTGCAGAGGCCATCGCCCGCGCGTTCGGGCACGACACCAGCTTGATTGTGGGCAAGACCACGGCCGAACTGGGTCAGGGAGCGCCCCGGCCCTTGAACGGCGGACTCAAGACGGGCCGTCTCGACGCCGCCCATCCGGGAGTCATGCGGCCCCTGGAGGCAGCTCTCATGGCGTTTCGCGAGACGCTGCTCGATCCGGATCTCGGGTCATGGGTCGAACAGGTTCCAGGATTTCCGGTCGCCGGATCTCGGCGTGAAGGTTGAGACACGTCGTCCGGAGCGACGCACACGTCGTCCGGAGCGACGATTTCTTGCAAGGAACGAATTCCAGGTCCCGACGCTGGGGTTACAGGTGCGCTCATGGACGCCAACGTAGCGGAGTCTGCGACTGAATCGGCCGGGCCTATCTTGCGCCGGGCTTCGAATGTCGCCAGTTGCGCACCGTGACTTTCGTGCTGCTTATCGCGGCCACCAGCCTTTATCTGCTTCAGCAACTGGAACCCGTCCTGCGGCCGCTGCTGATCGCGGGCCTTCTCTCCTATCTGTTCCTACCGGTCTACACCCGGCTGCGGCAGCATGTGCGGCCGGTTTTTTCGTTCTTAATCATTGCCGTGGGCTTTGCCCTGGGCCTTCAGGGGCTGGCCAGAATGGTCTATCGGGACGTGGTCTTGATCAACCATAACCTGCCGCGCTACCTGACGTGCGAAGCAGAGCTGGAAGGCCACGTACGGCAGCTTTCCAAGTCGGTCTTGCCCTGGTTCCAACGATCACGATCCGTGGAATCCGCGGGGGACTCGGAAGATTCCCTGACCACGGAGCTTTCCCAGCGAATTCTCCGCAGCGCGGCCTCGGTGTTCATGACGGTTTTCCTCGAATCCATCGTGGTCGCATTCTACATGATCTTCTTGCTTCAGTCGGCCTCACGTTTACCCGAACGGATCCGTGCGAGTTTTTCGTCCGAGCGTGCCGTGGGCATACTGCAGGTCACGCAGTCGATCAACCGGGCCGTCTCTGAATATCTGGCGGTCAAGGTCAAGGCGAGCCTGCTGGTGGGCATCCCGGTGGGGCTGGCCTGCTGGGCCTTCGGGATCACGGGTGCGGTCACATGGGGCGTGATAACGTTTTTCGGCAATTTCCTCCCTTATCTCGGAGCTCTGGTGGCCATCGTTCCGCCCGCGGTCCTGGCCTTCCTGGAGTTCCCCACGCTCGGGCCGCCGCTGGTCTTCATCGTGATTCTGCTTTTGATCCACGGAGTGACGGCGAACCTGATCGAGCCGACGATGACCGGCAAGGCGCTGGGGATCAGTCCGCTGGTCGTGCTCATCGGGCTGGCATTCTGGAGCCTGCTCTGGGGGTTTGTCGGCATGGTGCTCGCCGTGCCCATGACCGTGATTTTCAAGATCATTCTCGAGCATACGCCCGCGACCCGTCCGCTGGCGCTTCTGATTTCCGAAGATGAAGAAAGCCAGGGGAAGCGCTGATCCAGCATTCCCCTGAGGCATACAGCCTGACTCGAAGGCGAGAGGCAAACCGATCGGTCCGAGCAGGAACCTGGGTAGGGTTTTTCCGCCAAACCTTGACGCTTGCCAGGGCTTGCTCTACAACGTCCTCCGGAAGGAAAAGACGTTTACAAGTCCGCGTCAGGCCATCGGAGCTCGACTCCCATCATGTCCGGTACGAAACGAGTCGTCATCATCGGTGCGGGCCCCGGCGGCCTCGCCAGCGCGATGTTGCTGGCCGGTGCGGGTTACGATGTCACCGTACTAGAGCGCCAGTCTCGGGTCGGCGGCCGGACAACGACGATTGGCGGGAACGGCTTTCGTTTCGACCTGGGTCCGACGTTCTTTCTCTATCCCCGGGTTCTCGAGTCGATCTTCGCGGCCGTGGGACGGAATCTTCACGACGAAGTGCCCATGGTACGGCTTGATCCGCAGTATCATCTCATCTTCGGTAGCGGGGGTGATCTCAAGGCGACACCCGACATCGCGCGGATGGAACAGGCGATCGCAGCAATTTCGCCTGCCGATGCCAGCCAGCTTCAAAGATTTCTTGCCGACAATCGCATCAAGCTGCATGAGTTCCGGAGCATCCTCGAGTCGCCATTTCTAGGCTGGCGCGATCTGCTCTCTCCCCAGCTCTTGAAAGTTCTTCCGCTCCTTCGGCCCTGGTTGTCGCTGGATGGTGAGCTACGTCGTTACTTCGCGGACCCGCGGATCCGGCTCGCCATGACCTTTCAATCGAAGTACCTGGGGATGTCTCCCTTCAATTGCCCCAGCCTCTTCTCCATCCTCTCGTTCCTCGAGTACGAATACGGCGTTTTCCATCCGCTGGGAGGCTGCGGAACGGTCTCGACGGTGATGGCGCGGGCGGCTGAGGAACAAGGAGCGACAATTTCTCTCGATGACGAAGTCCAGGAGATTCTCTTCAAGGGCCGCCGCGCCGTGGGCGTGCGCTCGCGGTCCGGGGTCCATCGTGCCGATGCGCTGGTGATCAATGCCGATTTTGCGCGTGCGATGACCCGGCTCGTACCCAACCATCTGCGCCGCCGCTGGAGCGATCAGAACATCGAACGTAAGAAGTTCTCTTGTTCAACTTTCATGCTCTACCTGGGAATTGATGGGCGGTACGATGATCTGGCCCACCACACAATCTACCTGGCGGGTGACTACTTGGAGAATCTGCAGGACATCGAACGGCGCCATGTTCTGTCCCGCGATCCCTCATTCTATGTGCAAAACGCTTGTGTGACCGATCCCGCGCTGGCGCCACCCGGCAAGAGCACACTTTACGTATTACTACCCGTGACGAATCAGCATCCCAACGTGAACTGGACCAGGGAAGCTCCCAGGTTCCGCGCGCTGGCGCTGTGCAGCTTGCCAAGGTGGGTTTGCATGACGTAGAGTCGCGGATTGAGTACGAGCAGATGATCACACCGGCCGATTGGGATCAGGGTTATCAAATTCACCGCGGTGCAACATTCAATTTGGCTCATAATCTATCCCAGATGCTCCATCTAAGGCCACGCAATCGATTTGAGGATCTCGAATCGGTCTACCTTGTGGGCGGTGGAACCCATCCCGGTAGCGGCTTGCCGGTGATTTATGAGTCTGCCCGGATCACTTCGCGACTGCTCGGCGAGGACCTGGGATCTCGGGTTCCCGTCGCCGGGTCAAACGCAAACGTCCCAGTCGAGAGCCCCTGGCAAATGGACGTTGTGCGCGGTAAGGAACTCATTGAAGTATTGTAAGCGCGAGACAGGCGCGTCAGGGAAAAGGGAAACGAGACAGAATGGCAAAAGTCAGGTCGGGTCGGGTCGGTGTGATCGGTGGTGGTCTGGGTGGTTTGGCCGCTGCGTGTACGCTCGCGGCGCGTGGCTATGACATCGTGCTCTTCGAGGAGAACTCGTGGCTCGGTGGTAAAGCAGCCGTGCTTGCGGAGGGCGGGTACCGTTTCGACATGGGCCCGACCATTCTTCTCATGCCATCAGTACTGAAGCGGATCTTTGACGAGGCGGGACGTGACCTGAATGATGAGCTGGACCTGATCCGGCTCGATCCGCAATGGCGATCGTTCTTCGACGACGGCTCGGTCCTCGATTTGCACGCGAACAGCCAGCGGATGACCTCCGCGATCGATGCGCTGGCTCCCGATGGAAAAGCCAGCAATGGTTACCGCGCCTTTCTTGACCTCTCAGCGCGGCTGGACGATATCTCTGAGCGTTACTTCTTCTGGCGATCGATCGGTTCGGTTCGCGACATGTTCGATCCGACAACAGCGGCCAGTCTGGCGACCCTGAGCGATGTGATGAGGATGCGTCCGTGGAGCACTGTGGGTGCGACCATCCGGACGTTCGTCAAGGACCGTCGCGTGGCCCAGATGCTTGACCATTTCACTCAATATGTCGGATCAGCGCCCGATCATTCACCGGCAGTTCTCTGCGGCATCGCCCACATGCAGACTGGTGAAGGTGTATGGTATCCCCGCGGTGGCACCCGCGAGGTGGCCGATGCCTTGAGCAATCTGGCCGCGGAACTTGGTGTGGAACTGCACTGCGGAACCGGAGTCCAGAGTATTCTGACCGGAACGGACGGCGCCGTGTCAGGGGTCACGCTGAAGAACGGCGAACAGGTGCCGCTCGCGGCCGTCGTCTCCAATTGCGATTCGGTGCGAACCCATCGCGAACTGCTCTCCGGAACACCGGCTTCAGAACGGTTCGAGAAACGCCGCGGCTATGAGGCGGCTTGCTCCGGCGTTGTCCTCTATCTGGGATTGGACCGCCGATACGAGCAGCTACTGCATCACAATTTCGTTTTCTCGCGTGATCCCCACGAAGAGTTCGACACGATCTACCGCAAGGGTGAACCGGCACCCGACCCGACGTGCTACGTGTGTGCCCCCGCCGACACCGAACCCGAGGTCGCACCCGCTGGCGGCGAGGCGCTTTATGTGCTCGTTCACACCCCGTATTTGCGAAAGCATCACGACTGGGGAACACTTTTTCCACGCTATCGCCAGACCATTATCGAAAAGCTCAAGACCACGGCCGGCCTTCACGACATCGAGTCGCGGATCAGGGTCGAGCGTTGGCTGACTCCCCAGGACATACACGATCGCTACCGCGTGCTCGATGGCGCCATCTACGGTCTGGCCAGTCACGGTCGGTTGAATGGTGCTTTCAAGCCGGCCAACCGCAGCCCGGACATGGAGCGGCTCTACCTGGCTGGAGGTGCCGCCCATCCTGGCCCGGGCATGCCCATGGTCATGATGTCGGGCTGGATCGCAGCCGATTCGCTTGACCGGGACGGACTCGTGGAACCGGTCCGAGAACCGCTCCTCCATCCCAGTTCGACCGCGAAAGCCATCGGAATGGTATAATTCCTGGCCGCCTCGGCCGCTTGCCCGCAGACCGCATTCCCGGCAAGTATCTCGGGAAGAATCTGTGGACTGGCGGCTTTCTGTATATGAGAGAATCTGGCGGACTCGAGATGCGCGAAAACCCGATCTCTTTACCGCGCCGGTCTGCCCGGCTTTTCGCCCTTTTTCGCAAGTATGCAAGACGCTATCTGAAACGTCACTTTCACGCAGTCCGCGTACTGCGGGATGGACCTGTACCCGACGTGCAGTCCGGTCCCCTGGTCGTCGTCGCGAACCATCCATCATGGTGGGACCCGCTCGTGGGTCTGGTTCTCACTGAGTTCATGAATGCGAATCTCGTGCACTACAGTCCGATAGATATCAATGGCTTGAGACAGTATCCGTTCCTGGAACGGCTCGGTTTTTTTGGCGTTGAACTCGGGACGAAACGTGGAAGTTTCGCATTCCTGCGTCAGTGCCAGGCGATCCTGGCTCACCCGGAATCGGTTCTCTGGATCACACCTCAGGGTGGATTTGTTGATCCTCGAGAAAGGCCCATCGTCCTCAAGGAAGGGATCGGCCACCTTGCCTTTCGTCAGTCGGTCCTGACGATCGTTCCCTTGGCACTCGAGTATCCGTTCTGGAACGACCGCTGCCCGGAAATTCTGGTCGGCTTTGGAGAGCCAGTCACCGTCACCACCAGGAAGAGTGAATCACCCCAGATCTGGACCAGAAAGATCGAACGGGCATTGGAAGAAACTCAAGATCGCCTGGCCCGGGAAGCGCAGCGCCGAGATCCAACCGCGTTCGTAACGATCGTAGGGGGGACTTCTGGCGTGGGCGGAATCTACGAATCATGGCGTCGTTTCCGGGCCATGCTTCGTGGGGAACGGTTTCATCCCGAGCATCAGCTCGGAAAGGAACCGGCCCCTGATCAGAGCCGGCTGACGCAAGGTGTGTGAGACTGCCGCAACCTGGTAAACCAACGCTCATGATGGCCACTCCGACCTTACCGGACCCAAAAGATCGCACATGTTTCTGCCTTTGATCATCGTCTCAGTCCTGTTGGCCTTGCTGCCGGCCTTGTTGTTCCGGGCCAATCTGCGTGCCTACGCCCCGCCTCCCCATCCTGCGGCAGGACAGCGATTTCCGGCGATTTCCGTACTGATTCCGGCGCGGAATGAAGAGCAAGCGATCGGCGAGGCGGTGCGTGCCGCCCTGGCAAACGAGGGGATCGAGCTCGAGGTGATCGTACTGGACGACCATTCCGAAGACCGGACGGCCGCAATCGTCGAACACTGGACGGCAAGGGACAAGAGGGTCCGCCTGATTTCAAAACCCGTGCTGCCAGCCGGCTGGTGCGGCAAGCAACACGCGTGCTGGGTTCTTGCCCAGGAAGCGCGCCATCCGCTGCTCTTGTTCATCGATGCCGACGTTCGACTTGCGCCTGATGCCCTCACCCGCATGGCCGCGTTTCTCTCTACCTCCGGCGCCGATCTCGGCAGCGGAATCCCGCATCAAGAGACTGTTTGCCTTCTCGAAAAGATGCTCATACCCTTGATTCATTTTATCTTGCTCTGCTTTTTACCGATTCAACGGATGCGGAGCAGCGCCAAGCCGGCATTCGCGGCGGGCTGCGGCCAGCTCTTCATCGCTCGAGCGTCGGCCTATCGCCAGAGTGGCGGCCACTCGATGATCCGCGACACGCTTCACGACGGTCTCAAGCTTCCCCGTGTCTTCCGCGCCGCGGGTTTGAAGACCGACCTCTTTGATGCGACCGATATTGCCTCTTGCCGCATGTATCGAACTGCTGGAGAAGTCTGGTTTGGTCTGGCCAAGAATGCCAGTGAAGCGCTTGCTGCGCCGGCCATGATCGGCCCGATGACGGCCATCCTTCTGGGCGGTCAGGTCTTGCCGATCGTCCTGCTGTTTCTGGGGCTTTGCTCCTGGCCTGTTCCCTGGCCCAACTGGCAATTGTGCCTGGCCCTGGGCGCGACGATTGCTTCGATGTATCCTCGCCTTGCCGCCGCCAGGCGATATCGCCAGTCTCTTTTGGCGCTTGCCTGCACGCTTCAGGAATTCTCGTTTTGCTGGCTATCCAGTGGTATGCCTTTTTTTGTAAAACTGCTGGCCGACCTTCGACCTGGAAAGGTCGCCTCTATCCTGCCGGAGGACCAAGCAGGAACATGATCTCGCCACGCGAATTCAAGCCGACCTGAATTCGACCCTGCACGGTTGATGCCGCTCGCCAGGCGTGGCGCAACGAAGAGCCCAGCATGGACAAAGGAATCAACGGACTGGTGATCGTGACCGGTGGAGCGGGATTCATCGGCAGCCATCTCGTGCGGCAGTTGGTTGATGGCGGACACCAGGTCCGCGTCGTGGAACGTCCCGGAGCCAAGGTGGACCACCTGCCGTCCGCGGTCGAGATGGTCTTCGCGGACATTCGCGACCGCAAGACAACCACCGCGGCGATGAAGAACGGTCGTTGGGTGTACCACCTGGCCGCGAACCCAAATCTATGGGTCAGCGACCGCAAAGAGTTCGAGTTGGTTAACCACCACGGCACCGTGCACGTTCTGGAATCTGCCCTTGAGGCAGGTGCCGAGCGCATTCTCCACACCAGCACCGAGAGCATCCTCACCCGATCGAACGCGACAGAAGCTATCGACGAGAACGTTGTCATTTCCGAAGCCGATGCCGTGGGTCCGTATTGCCTGTCGAAATTGCGAGCCGAGACTGCTGCAATGGAGCTGGCGAGGGCGGGACGGCCTGTCGTGATCGCCAACCCGACCATGCCGGTCGGGCCGGGTGATCGCGGACTCTCGCCCCCAACCCGCTTGATCCGAGACTTCTGTCGCGGAAAGCTGCCTGCGCTCATGGACTGTACGCTGAACTTGATTGACGTACGCGACGTGGCCACCGGCCTGATTCAAGTGCTCGAGCACGGCCGGCCCGGTCATCGCTACCTGCTGGGCGGCGAAAACCTCACGCTGGCCAGCCTTCTGGAAGTGCTTTCAGAACTCTGCGGCGTCCCGGTACCGCGGTGGCGCGTGCCCTATATTGCGGGGCTGGCCGTGGCTCACATCAGCGAATTCTGGTCCGATCATATGAGCGGAGTTCCTCCCAAAGCTACCGTGACAGGCGTTCGGCTGGCTCGTCGAATCATGCACTTCGATACTTCGCACACTCGGGCCGAACTGAAATTCTCGCCGCGGCCGATTCGTGAGGCCCTCGTGGATTCGGTGTCCTGGTTACGGCAGTCAGGACAGATCGTCTAAACACCGCTCGGCTGATTCCTGCCAGGTTCAACGACCGGAAAGATTCAGTCGCAAGACGTTCGGTGACGAGACTTCCCCAACTTGCGAATTCTTTGACGGATTACGGGCGCAGTTGACAATCAAGTAAGGGATTCACGATCCCTCCATCAAGACTCGGTCGGACTCCTCGATCTCGGCTGTCAAATAGACCTCAGAAGCCGGTCGTGAGATAGTGAACGATATTGTGCGGGAATGATTGTATCATCGGTTTTCCGTTTGCTATTATCGCAAGATCATGCTACTTAGGCATGAAATCTGAAGGTGGGGTCCGGTTGCCCTTGACTTGGCTTCGTACCGAGCTCTCGTAGGTCGTTATGCGCCAACTCCGTCGCAGCCGGCCATTGCTCCTGCAAGGAGTGGCGGAACAGCCCGGATCTGAGCCGATTCACGTTCAATGCAGTCGGAAAGACGGGTATTCCCCATCACTCGCAGGGGACTCGATTCGAAGCGCGTATGCCTCCGATGAAACTAAGTTCCCTGCCGCAGCATTCCTCGGAAACCGCCTCGATCGGGTGGTTAATGAGACATCATTGGAAAGGTCCATGACTCGCTGAGCAATTCTCGTTCCGAAGTTCTCAGGCGTATTTAGGCGAGCAGTCGACTTGGGAGCTAATCCTTGCGGCTCCGCACAGCGCGTTTGGTCTTCAGAAGTCCTTAGCGGGAGGAGTATTTTTTCTATGAGATATCGGGTGCTGTGCAACCACGTGACCAGTGATGATCGCCAGGAACCATGAATCTGGACGTGGATGACAGCCTCTGCGGTCGAAGCAGGCTTAATGAACGCAATTCCTAAGATAACGACCTCTTCCATAGATTCTCCATATTATAATTCAGAGTGTGAGCAAGCTCGAAAAACACGCTTGCTTTAATAAAAGATATGATCATCTTTTTACTCAAAAATCACGGTTCACGGGATGCACAAGTCGTGTCAAGGAACCGAGAATTTAGTGTTTGAATCATCGGAGCGGCCTTGACTATAATGAATCTTCAGTCCGGCAGTGCATCTAAACCAAGAGGCTGCCACTGGTTTCGTCCACGGGACTCGTCTCCATGACCGCACGACTGGTGGCCCTTGACGAAGGTGGAGACATCGTGCTGGACCGAGCCATGGTCGTCGTGGGCCGTCATCCGGCCTGTGATGCCCGACTTGACTCACTCCGTGTCTCGCGGCATCACTGCTGTATGATGCAAGAGAACGGTGAAGTCGTCGTGCGCGACCTGGGGAGCACAAATGGGATCCGGATCAACGGACAGCGCGTCGAGATGGGTCGATTAAAGCCGGGAGACGAGCTTTCTATAGCTCACATTCGCTACCGTCTTGATAATGGGCAGGGGCACGACCAGACCCTCGCCGATCCTGCCGGATTGCCTCCGAATCCGGGCATCCTGCCCGGTAATCCACCGCGACCTTTTCCTCTGGAACCGAAGAACGAGCCATATTCGCCGGATAAACCTCCACTCGGACCATTCCCGGCAGATGAAAACGCCTTGGCTGCCGCAGTGCGTAAGATTTTGCCGTCAGGCGTTGCCGAGAAATGTCAGATTCAGGTGATCGTGCAAATGACCGGCGACAAGGAGGCCAACGGCGAATCCCCCGTTTCGGCATCCCAGGTTAGAGCATCGGAGAATGTCGTGGAATGATCTATCAGTTGATTCCTACCGACAAATCAAGCAGTCCCCCGATCCCCGTCCAGCGTCCCGTCTTACTCATCGGCCGTCATCCCGAATGTGACTTCCGGATCGATTTGCCCAAGATCTCCCGTCGCCACTGCTGCGTGGCACTCGCGTATGATAGAATTTTTGTTCGTGATCTGGGCAGCCGCAACGGCGTGCGAGTCAACGGTCGCGTCGTCGAGGAAGAGTTGCTCCATGCGGGCGATGAGGTCGCCATCGGCCCATTGATCTATCGACTGGTCGCCGAGACGACAACTCCAGCACAGCCGATCGCCGGCGGACCCCGTCCCTCGGCAGCGCCGGGGCCTGCCGCTGCCCCGCGACCGGGTGCTCAGCCATTCTCCGCAGACTCGCCAAGGAGAGCGGACGATGTCGACCTGGTTCCGCTTGATGATCTATGAACCGCGCTGGCACATGGCGTGATCGAGCCGACTGATCAACGGCGCAATCCGGAGACAGCGCAAACTCGATTGACGAATCGTGGATTTCGGGCCTATCGCCCCTTAATCTCCGCGCTGTCGATCCCTATGATTATTTATGATAAGCAAAGCAAGAGGGACTTTTGACCGGTACGGAACGTGATAAATAGGGATCACGAGCCGCTCAATCGACGGATCAGCCTTCGTATTCGCCTTTGTGTGACAACATCCTGGGGAGCAAGACGATGCACCTTAAAGCGACCTTGGCGTTCTGCTTGGCCCTGGCGTTGGGCTCACTTCCCAGCATAACCCGTGGTCAGTGGGGTTATGGGTATTATCCCTACGGTTACGGTGGCTATGGTTGGGGCGGGTGGGGCGGAACCGCTCAGGGAGACATCGCAAGGGGTCTTGGTTACTTCAATATGGGTGCCGGTATCTATAACGTCGACACCGCGATTGCTCGCTCAATCAACGTCGATACCATGATTCGTTGGAACCAGTACGTTTACCTCTCTCAACAGGAAGCCACACGCGAATACTTCGCCCGCCGCAACGCGTCGATCGCCAAAGATAGAAACGCTTATGACACGCTCATCAAGCGGATCCAGGAAAATCCGACTGCCCATGAGGTGGAAAATGGTGACGCGCTCAACGCCGCACTTGACCAGCTCTCGGACCCTCGAATCCATCCCTCGGCGCTCCGTACGGCCGATTCACCGATCGCCGCCAGAGAAATTCGCGACATCCCGTTTCGCAATGCTGCGGAGGCTATGACCTTCAGCCTCTCGCAGCTCAAGGCTTCTTCGCAATGGCCCGCGGTTTTGCTGGAACCTCGGTTCGCGGACGAACGAACCGACTTCGAGAACGTGGTTGACGAAATCCGCAAGGAAAATAACGACAGCGGCCAGATCGCGCCTCGGACTCTGACCAGGCTGCGTGCCGTGATTTCTCGCCTCAAGGACAAGCTCACCGTCATGCCGCTGGAAGACACCGCCGAGAACCAGGAGGCGCTCAAGTTTGTCAAGACCGTGACCGCCCTGGCCCGGCTCCTGGAGAAGCCAGAGATCGACGAAGTCTTGAACGAACTCAGGAAGATCGAAAAGACCACGGTGGGTAATCTATTGGCCTTCATGCATACCTTCAATCTTCGGTTCGCTCCCGCGACGACGCCTCGCCAGCGGACCGTCTATAAAGAGCTTTACCCGGTCCTCGCTGAGACCCGCGATCGAATCGTCGGCCAGGCAAAGCTGGATAACCCCGGAACTGCCTCATCCGGAAAGGCGAAAGTCAACGACTTCTTCTCCGCCATGGATCTCGATCAGATTGAAGGCAGGAAGAAGGTCCCCACGCCTCCTCCACCGGCACAGCCATGATGCGTGACGCTGAATCGCGGGGCCGTTACTCCTGCCCGATGGTCTTTGAGCTTCCTCGATCGGCCCCTCGTGATTCACGCGATTCTCCCGGACGGCAGCCTCGACGATTCAATCACCTTCGAGGTGCAAGACCGCAGGCAACTCGCGCACCGACGCGATCAGGTGCGTGTGTGGGTACGGCTCTAGCTGTTCCCTCGTGTGCGTACCCTCGGTAACGCCGACGAGCATTCCGCATCCGGCGTTTCTTCCCTCGAGGAGATCCGCGGGCGTATCCCCGACCTTGGCGACCCTGGCGGGATCCTCGATCCCATACTGCTCCATCAACTTCCGGATCATATCAGGGTGAGGACGTCCACGTGGTACTTCGTCACTGCAAACCGTGGCGTCCACGAGCGGGCTGTTTGACCATCCCAGCCGATCCAGGATGGTCTGTGTGATGGCTCGATTGAAACCGGTGTTCAGCGCCACCTTGATCCCGGACTTGTGTAGATTTCGGAATGTTCGCTCAGCCCCGGGGACCTCTCGTACCGAACCATCCGTCTGATAAAAACGGATCGACCGTTCGACGAAGTCGCGGAAGATCTCGTCCACATGGTCAATCAGCGACGAGTGGCTCGACGACTCACTGATCAGAATGCGCAAGGCCTCGGGTTTGGGAAGACCCATGACCCGGTTCACGTCGGCGACCGTGACCTTCAGACCCCTGGACCCGAGCGCGCCCTGAACGCACCGGCTGACCGAGTCTTCATCGTTCACCGTCGTTCCAGCCATGTCAAAGACAACGAGCTCGATGGGCATGGTGGGTTCCTGTCAAAGTCGACTCTTGAGGCGCAGAATTCAACTCGCTGTTTCGCCAAGTTCCTGGCTCACGACCTGGTCCGCGAGACCGAACGAAAGCGTCATCCCGGCACCACCCACGCCCGTGACGACAGTGGCACCCGGCAGAGGATGAAGAACCACGGCCGGAAGTTCCGGGTGCTTCGCATAGACGCCGTGCCAGCGTGAAGCGATTCGTAGTTCGGGCGCATTCAGGAATGTTCCAAGATAGCCGAGAATCAGATCGTCGATCTCGGTTTTGTCGAACGGATCTACGGAATTGTCATACTCGTGAGAGTCTCCAAGTGTCAACTCCCCGGCGCGATTCTGCGAAACCAGGACATGGATCCCATAGCGGTCGAACCAGGGCGATTCTCTGGAGATGCGCTGCCTCAAGGCGGGCAGCGTGGGACATGTCTCGAAGGAGCGATAATGCCTGAGGGTCAAGCCCGCGGCCAGCATGGGACCAAGACGCCAGCGATGAGCGACGGGCCCGGATCGCATCATCTGGAGTTTGCACCGAACCATCCCGCTGGCGGCGAGCTGTTCGGGAAAAAGCGACTCGAAGTCTTGACCGCTACAAATCCAGGCGCGACTTGCCTGCCAGGTCATCCCTCCGGCCCGGACAGTGGGAATGTCGATCTCGGTGACCGCCGTGCCGAAGTGGAAGCTCACACCGTGTTGCCGATCCAGCCACCGCGGCAGCCCTGCAATGACGGCTCGAGGATCAATACACGTTTCCTGTGCACTCCAGAGCGCGGCCTGAAGTCCTTCCTTTTTCACCGAGGTGCTGCGCTGCGTGATGCTGGCAGCGTCCAGGAGCTCGACTGGCTCACCGGCTGCACCTGAAAGTTCCGCATACTCCCGCAGAATCTGAGCTTCGTCCTCGTGGTAGGCCAGGTGCAGCGAACCGCAACATTCATGAGGCAAACCCGCGGCACGAAGAACCTCCAGCCAGATTTCGAGACTGCGTAGAGCCAGCGCCCTCGGAATTCCCAGGGGCTGTCCGACGGGCCAGAGCATGCCGAAGTTGCGCACCGAGGCGCCCACCGCCACCGGATTCCGTTCGAGAACGGCCACGCGTCGCCCTCGACGGGCCAGGTGGTAGGCGTGAGCCAGCCCGAGAACGCCAGCCCCGACCACGATGTCATCGTATTGAACGTGTGCCACGGGAACGCTTCCTACACAAGTTCACGGTGTACGAAGTTTGAGATCACGGGCCAGAGCCGATCTGGGTTTCCCGGGGTGCTGGTTCGAGCGACCTCTGAACCAGTTCAGGCAGGTACTTCACGGGGATGGTGCCATGGGCCAGCACTGCCTGGTGATAGCGAGCCAGATCAAAGCCGTCGCCGAGCCTTCGCTGGGTTGACTGGCGGAGCCGGTAGAAGGCCATCCGACCGATGAAGTACGTGGAGAGCTGGCAAGCCGTCTGCTTGGCCCGGATGATTTTCCCGACCGCTTCACCCTCGGTCTGAAAAGCCCGATTCATCAGCAAGTCGAGGGCCTGAGCGTCGGTCATCGCCCCGGCGTGCATCTCGTGATCGAGAATGGCGTTGACCACCGCCCGAAGGTAGAACTTGAGCTGATGGAGCCGCAGGCCCAGGTCGCCCTGGCCAAACCCCTGGTCGAGCATCATCTGCTCTGTGTAGACCGCCCAGCCCTCGGCGAAGGTTCCCGAAGCAAGGATTCTACGAATCAATGAGGGGCAACGGTTACTGTACTCGAGCTGGACGTAATGGCCCGGGTAGGCTTCGTGGATGGTCAGAATCTTGAGCATCGATCGGTTGTATTCACGCAGCAAACTGTCGGCCCGCTCCCTGGACCAGTTCGCCGGTGGAGGACTGATGGAATACTCGCTCGATCCCCGAGTATCGAGCGGTGGCGCGGAGTTGAGGTAGGCAACCGAATTGCCGCGCATGAACTCGGGCATCTCGATGATCCGGCATTGATCGGGCTCAGGGAGAGGAACGATCTTACGCGCGCGGATGAACTCTTTGATTGCGACCGCCGTGGCCCGTACGTCGCTCACCAGGGTCCCGGCCCCGCCGTGGTCGGCGGCCAGGTGATCGAGGACCCGGCGAATCAGCTCGCGACGGCCCTGATTGTCGTCGGGCGGAATCGGCATGCCGCCAAATATCGTTCCCCACAATTGACGGGCGATCACACCCATCTCGTTCTCAACCCTGACGGCTTCGCGGTGGGCTTCCGCGAGCACTTCATCGGCAGAGATCCCCGCATCGAGTTCGAGATCAAGCTTCTTGACGAACCGGTCGCGGCCGATTCTCCAGGTATCGGTCGATCGCGGAAGGACGTCGTTCTTGAGGAATTGCAGGTAATCCCTCAGCGCCTTGACGATGACTCCGGCCTTCGCGTCCAGCTCCCCGATACCGGGTACCGTCCCGGCGAGCTCGAAGAGTTCACGGGTGTAAAAGCCGATCGCTCCCTCGGTCTGACTGATGGCTGTCTCAACCTTCACACGAGGGGAACGGCCAATGGTCCGTCGTGCGACCGCAATGATCTCGGGGATCTTGTCCATCCGGGCGAGAGAATTCTTCAAGTTCGCCGACCGTGGCAACGAAGACTGCGTCAGGAGCAGGTAGACGCTCTCCGAGATGTAATCACCATAGATGCGGGGATCATCCTCAAATGTCTGAAAGTTTTCGGCAAGCCAGATTTCGCGCTCGAGATAGTTCCGAAAGATGTCCTGGTCGATCTTGCCGTCACGTGAAAGCTTGTCGCTGGCGATCTGCTCCGGCAATTTCTTGAGTACCTGGCGTTTGAACTCCAGTGTGGCATTCCGCGCCGTGCGCGACAGGTCATCGAGCTGATCGTCGAATGCGTGTTCACCAAACCGGGTGGCTGTTAGCGGCTCACGACGGAAGAGCTCTTTGAGATAGTCGTGGAAGACGGCGTTGAGCTTGGCATCCTCGTCGCTCTGGCGACGTTCCTCGGCGGCACTCGCCGTCAGACACACCATGAGAATGCCCCCGAGTACCACGCCAGATCGTCGAAACCTCATCAATCGACCGCTCCTCGGGAAGGTCCGCTCAATCGAATGCATGCAAGCCCGCGACTGCTCACGCGGTTCCTGATTCTACTCGGTAGGTCGGACAGACCCAATCCTCTGCCGTTGGTTTGTGGTTGGTTCGCGAGCGGCTGAAAGGGCCTGAGGAAGGAAGCCGGCAAGGTTGGCCGTTGTCGAACTCGGGGTTGTTTGGGATGATAGAGAACTGGCCGTGGAGCCCGACCGAACCGATTCTCAAGCCAGGGGTGGTTTTCACGGGTCTGCGGAGTCTTGGGAGCTTGATGTCCCTTTCGATGGTACAAGTCACACTGATCCGGCCCGGGGCGACACTCTACGATGAGCAGAACCGGGTTCAAGGCATTCTTGATCTTCCCTTGAGCGACCGAGGGCGCGACGAGGTGGCCCGCCTGGCCGAGTCACTTGCGGCGACCCATGAGAATGCTCCGCTTTCGGCCCTCTATTGCGGACCGGGCGAGAGCGTCGTCCGCACCGCGGAAATTATCGGCAAGTCACTAGGCTTGCGCCCAGGCGCATCGATGAACTGCGAAACCTCGATCAAGGCCTCTGGCAGGGTCTCCAGATCGAAGAGATCAAGCGCCGTAACACCAAGCTGTTCCGCCAGTGGATCGAGGACCCACGAACGATCTGCCCTCCCCAGGGCGAGTCCGTTGCAGACGCTCTTGATCGAGTCAAGGCAGCATTCAAACCACTGGTTCGCAGACACCAGGATGGAGAGTCGTTCGGTCTGGTCGTGGGCGAACCGCTCGCCCGCCTGATCTCCTGCATTCTCAAACGCGGCTCGCGTCCGCAATTGGACGAGCGTTCGCCCGGTTGTGGTTTTGAGCGAATCGACATCCCGCCGGACTGGCTGGCGAACGGATTCTCTTGACAATCCCGGGCAAGAACCGGACTGTGTCAGCGCAAATAGCATTTCAGCGGCTGGAAAGCTGGTCGACTTTCCGCTTGAAGAAAGCCGGCACCGGCCAGGAAAAGGCGAGCGATTGCTCGTAACCGCGAAGAAGGAGCCAGCCCATGGCCAAAAGAGGCGGAGAAACGCTCAATTCCTGGCATGGGCACTCGGAATCCAAGCGAGTTCCCGAAGGAGTCTGGATGCGCTGCGACGGCTGCGGCGCCACGCTCTTTCGCAAGCAAGTGGAGCAAAACGACAAGGTCTGCCCCGAGTGCAACCACCACTTCCCCTTGACGGCCCTCGAGAGAATCAACCAGCTTCTGGATCAAGATACCTACGAAGACTGGTTCTCCAACCTCCAACCGGCCGACCCTCTTCAGTTTGATGACAGGCGTCCCTATCCCGAGCGAGTGAAGGCCGAGCAGAAGCGGACCGGCTTGAAGGAGGCTGCACTGGTCGGTCAAGGGTTCATCAAAGGTATCCGGATCGTCTTTGGGATCACTGATAGTAATTTTATCATGGGCTCCATGGGCTCGGTCGTGGGCGAGAAGTTGACTCGTGCCGTCGAGGCGGCCACCAGGCAACAACTTCCCCTGGTGATCGTCTCGGGTTCAGGGGGCGGAGCCAGGATGCATGAAGGCATATACTCGCTGATGCAAATGGCCAAGATCTCGACAGCATTGGGCCGTTACCGTCGGCAAGGCGGCCTGTTCATCAGCATATTGACTCACCCGACGATGGGAGGAGTTGCCGCCAGTTTCGCCTCGCTGGGTGACATCATTGTCGCGGAACCGAAAGCTCTGATTGGATTCGCCGGCCCCCGGGTCATCGAACAGACGGTCCGCGTTCAGTTGCCCCAAGGCTTCCAGACCAGTGAGTTCTTGCTGGAGCATGGCTTCATTGACCGGATCGTGCACCGTCGCGACCTGAGGAGCACAATCGCCCAGATTATCGATTATGCCACGCCCTGAGCCCGGCCACCCCGCTCAGTGCGACTGGCCGCCACCGTCCTGCCCGATGAGTCGTAACAGCAAGTTTTCCTGAGGGTAAGGATGCCCCTTGTACTGGCGGAATGCCTCGGCCTTGTCAACACCGATCTCTCGACCTCTCTTGGTTGACCAACGAGCCTGACTCTCCAGGTACTCGTCCATCCCATGCTGGCGCTGTAGCCATGACCGCTGACTGGCGTGGCATGCAAGCATACGCGCTTTGGTTTGAAACACACGGCTCACGTCGACGTGGAAATCGACAGGGATTGGGCCGCCGTGAGGGTCCCTGCCTTCCATGCAATCGACATAATAAAGATGGGGAATCGCCGGCAACGGCGGGGCAGGGTCCCACTGCCGGGTGGCGTAGTTGGGACAAGAGGCCCCGAAGCATGCGTCCCGTACCAGTCGGCTGGTCATTTCGTGATCGCAATGATAGTCGATCGGCGGGGCGGTCAGAACCAGATCCGGCCGGGCTCGACGCAGAGCCTCGACCACGCGCCTGCGGGACTCGTCGTCGTTGAAAATCGCCAGGTCGCGAAACTCCAGGCAGACATAGTCCGAGTCGATGATCGCGGCGGCCGATCGAGCCTCACCGCGTCGGATCTCGGCAATCGTCGCACAGTCATGCTCGGCGCTGCCGCAATCTCCCGGGGTCATTGTTGCGATCGTCACCTCGACTCCCTTCTCGCGGAGCAAGGCAAGCGTGCCCGCACACTGAAACTCGACATCGTCCGGATGCGCATGAATGGCCAGGACACGAATCGTCGCAGACATGGTCATGATGCTCCACGTCGAAGAAGGCATTGCATTAAGAATCCCAGGTGTACTGCCTATCGGGTCACGACTCAAGATGGACGTGACACCTGAGCGGTTCTTGCCAGCGGGTCCCGAAAAAAAATCTGATTAGCGCAAAAAAATGTTCTCGCGTGCGCTAGACAACCTGTGTACATTAGCAATCAAACTGCCAGGTACTGTTCGTCCGTGTGCCTGGCGAGACAGACGGACAGCATTCACAGCTCACCGCGGACGAAAACCCGTGCTGGAAGGATTGTATGCAATGGCCGACATGGACTCTCTGACACCCAGGCAGCGTGAAATCTACAATTTCATTCGCAGCAAGATTCAAGGGCGAGGTTACGGGCCCACGGTCCGCGAAATCGGCTTGAATTTTCAGATCAAAAGTCCCAACGGCGTGATGTGCCACCTCAAGGCTTTGCAGAAGAAAGGGCTGATTCACCGCGAACCGAACATGTCGCGAGCGATCCAGTTGCTTGAGGACTCACCGACCGGTCACCCCCTCGGCGTCAAGATGGTGGGGCGGATCGCCGCAGGCCAGCCGATCGAGGCGATCGAACAGCAGGACGAGCTCACCTTCGGCGAATGGACGGAGAACGGAGACAAGTTTGCTCTCAAGGTCTCTGGCGATTCGATGATCGAGGAGCACATCGCCGATGGCGACTTCGTGATCATCAAGAAACAAGAGCAAGCGCGCGACGGCCAGATTGTCGCGGTCCGCGATGAAGATGGCGAGGCCACTCTCAAGAAACTCTATCGAGACAAGAACCGGTTCCGGCTGGAGCCGGCCAATCGCACCATGAAGCCGATTTTCCGCGACCACGTGAATGTTCTCGGCGTTCTCGTGGGTGTGGTCCGGAAATACTGAGACTGGCGCTTGACCGTTCCGTGCAAGAGGCCGATCATGGGCAGCCAATGTTCGACCCCGGCTGATTCCGACGAGTAACCACTCGGACGGGCCGGTTCCGGGGGCGAATGCGACCTGCCCTGATCACTCTGAAGTTGAAAGATCAAGTCATGGAACCAGAAGCGTCGGACTCCGCCGACCTGGTCAAGCTCTTCACGGATGGTGCCTGTAGCGGCAATCCGGGGCCGGGCGGCTGGGCCTACATCATGCAGCATCCGGCATCGGGAAGCGAACGCAACGCCTCGGGAGCGGAACACGAGACGACCAACAACCGGATGGAGCTTGCCGGCGTGATCGAGGGCTTGGCGTCGCTCAAGCGGCGGTGCCGCGTGGAACTCGTCACCGACAGCCAGTACGTGGCCAAGGGGATTCGCGAGTGGCTTCCGAACTGGAAACGGCAAGGCTGGCAGCGCAAGGAGGGAGGCAGGCTCAAGCCGGTCATGAATGCCGATCTCTGGAAACGGCTCGACGAGTTACTCACCCAGCACGAGGTTCATGTCACACACGTCCTCGGCCATCGCGGCCACCCGGAGAACGAAGCCTGCGACCGGCTGGCCGTTGAAGCATACAAGTCCCTGAGAGATCGAAAACGCAGTTCCCATTAAGGGGCGGGGCAGTCGATCTCAGAATCGTCCGGATGGTATCGCCAGCGTGGAGGCTCATCCCCGGTGCGCGGTGAGTGACTGCCTTTCAAGACGGCAGCCTCAGCGTCCTTGCCTGCAGTCTGGTTGATGTTGCCGGCGAGGAACGCATCATGCAAATGCAGGTTGAAACCGACGGAGATTTGTAATATAGAATCTACACCCTGATAATCTCTCGCCTTGAACAAAGCAGGCTTCTCAGTCCCACACGAGCCCCCCTCTTACAGTAACTCTCACCTTATGCTTTCAAAACTGTTTCGGATGTTTCCCAGGACTGTGACATGAACTCGGCCTCTTCGCATCGAATTGAAGCCGTGTTGCATCACCAAGTTGACCCAGGGGGTTATGACAAAGCTCGGTCGAATTTAGCGGCCGAATTCGGGCTTTTGATAGCGATTGGCATCATATCCCATGGGTTGCTCATCCCGTGGCTAGTGCTCCGTCCAATCTTTATCTTGGGGTTGCCAAGGGCGTCGTTTTAGGCGAACCTCCGCGGTTACAAGGAGGTTCCGATGAACAAGAAGTATATCGTGCGGCTCACTGACGAGGAACGCGCCGTCTGCGAAGCGACGGTCAAGAAGGAAAAAGGCAAGTCGGAAAAACTTCGGAGAGCGGCGATCCTGCTCAAGACGGACATCGACGGTCCCGGTTGGAATGACGAGCGGATCAGCGAGGCCGTGGGCTGCCGCGTTCGGACCGTAGAGAACGTGCGGCGGGAGTTCGTTCTGGAAGGCTTCGAGGCCGCCCTGGTACGCAAGAAACGGACGACACCTCCCACTCCCAAGTTGCTCGACGGAGCCGCGGAAGCGAAACGGATCGCCATGCGGTTGGGTAAGCCGCCGGCCGGCTACGGCCATTGGTCGCTACGATTGCTCGCCGACCAACTGGTGGAACTGGAGATCGTGGAATCCATCAGTCCCGAAACGGTCCGGCAGACACTAAAAAAAACGGTATGACGAAGCGAAAGATCGAGTATTGGGTGATCCCTCCCGATGCGGACGGCGAGTTCGTTGCGCACATGGAGGAAGTGCTGGAGACCTACGAAAAAGCTTACGATCCCGACTGCCCGGTGGTGTGCATGGACGAGCAGCCCGTGCAACTGATTGGCGAGACCCGCGTGCCGATCCCCGCGACCAAGGAGCACCCCGAGCGCGTCGACTACGAATACGAACGCAAAGGGAACGGCGAGCATCTTCATGTTCGCCGAACCGCTGTCAGGCTACCGGCAAACGACGGCTCGGCCGCACCGCACCAAAGTCGATTGGGCTCATGAAGTCGCCCAGTTGCTGGACACCCGGTACGCGGAGACGCCGCGAATCACTTTGGTCTGCGACAACCTAAACACGCATACGAAGGGTGCGTTCTACGAAGCATTTCCACCCGAGAAAGCCCGCGAATACGTGAGGCGGATCCACTTCATCTACACTCCCAAGCACGGCAGTTGGCTCAACGTGGCGGAATGCGAATTGAGCTGCCTGACCAGCCAGTGCCTGTCTGACCGCCGCATCGCCGACATGGCGACTCTGAAAGCGGAAATCGCTGCCTGGGCCGCACGAACAAACACCAAGCAACGGGCCGTCGACTGGCAATTCACCATCGAGAAGGCCCGCATCAAACTGAAGCGGCTTTACCCGAAGGTTTAGATTGGGCGGAGCACTAGGCTACTACTGGGATGATTGGCGCATCCTCTGGATTGGGTCGGGGCACTCATCCACTGACCTTTTGCAAAACTACGCTTACCGTCCGGGTACTGCCTGGCTTTTCCAGTGCTTGAGCCGTCTGGTCGGCACGAATTTCCGCCTGGCCCATTGCCTGGCCCTGGCAATGCGCCTGACGATCGGGCTGACCTTTTGGCAAATTATACGTCTCGGATGGCCCGGTTGTCATAGTGTGGCGTTCGCGTCTTCAGCGCTATTCTTGGTTTATCCGGGATTTACCCAGCAATCAATACCGCTAACTTATGAAAATTATCATGTCTGTTTTCTATTGTTCTTGCTGTCTGTCCTCTTGATGCTCCAAGGATATCTCGGCGAGCGGCTGCATCTCAGGCGTCTCTTGATACTGGCGTCAATGTTGCTCGAGATCGGCTATCTTCTGACCATCGACGGCATGATTTCCTGGGAAGCGATGCGCTGGGGCTTGCTTCTTGTACTGGCGCTTCGGCAGGCCCGTTCAATCAGGGCCGCATTCGCGGCGAGCCTGCTGAAGGTTTCACCATTTGCCCTGTCGGCCATGGGTTTCGTTTTGTGGCGCGGGTTCTTTGTAAAAGCAACAAGAACAGACGTCAATTTCTCCACGATCATGAAGAGCTGGCGGGCGCTATCTTTCGGTTCACTCGCGATGAAGGTGCCCAGCGATATACTCAAGAATATCCTCGAGAGTTCCATCTTCGCCTGGCCGGTGCAGGCGAGGGAAGCGGCCTACTACAACGACAGGATACTGATGGGCGGACTGTGTGTCGGCGTCTTTGGAGCCGCGCTTGCATACCTGCGGCTCCGCCGATGGTCCGACGACGATGGGCCCAAATCGTGGTTCAAGGAATTCACCCTCGTTGGCGGCATCTCGTTACTTTCGGCGAGCGCCTTTCAGTGTTTCGTTACCAAAAACATCTGCTTGACTGACGAATCAAACCGTTTCGCCTACGCATCCAGCGCGGCGGTGATTTTCCTAGTGATCGGACTCTCCCGGCTGACGCTCGGGGCAAGAGCGATGCCTGCCTTCACGACCTTCCTCATCGGGCTCTCGATCTTTTCGAATTTTAGTCACTCTTATATGTACAAAAGATTTTGGGACATGGAGCGTTCGCTGAACTGGCAACTGACCTGGCGAGCGCCGGATATCGAACCCGGAACCGTGGTAGTGATTGCAAGGCCGCGCCTGCATTTTTGGCTTGATGATTTTGCAGTCTACCACGACATCCATGCGGTCTTAAATCTGCACTACACGAACTCAGAAACACCACTCATCGGCATTCTGCCGATCGAGGAAGTCAGCGAATTCGCGGAGTCATTCTCAAGCGAGAGGCACGAGGAGGTTCTCAAATTCGTACGCACCAACATTCTGCGTAACATCGATTATCTTCCTGTCATGCAATTCTGGGAGCCCAAGGGACTTCTGCTCTGTTACCTCAGTTATCCCAGCGCCACCCTGCGTGTCGTCGACGTCGATCATTTGGATGAATTGCCAGGGCTTCCCCCTCCCCTCAGCGCGCTGACCAAAGCGGCACGCGTCAGCCTGATCAAAAGCGCCGGTCCTCTTGGTGTCCCGACCAGCCGGCTCTTGGGGGAAGAACCCGGACACACCTGGACCTGGTTCTTTCAACGAGCCGAGCTGGCGCGGCAGCTCGATGATTCCGCCGAGCTTGAGAGGTTGTTGTCGGAGGTTTACAGCAGACAGATCACTCCCGGAGATCCTTCAGAGTTTCTGGTTTTTCTTGAGGCGGCCATCCGAACCAAACATGAGGACCGGGCGCAGTGGATCATCCGGGAAATCCAGACGCGGCACATGTCCTTTATTCCCAGAGTAAGAACCTGGCTCACCAGGTTTCAGAACCTCGCAAGAGACTCCGAGCGGGGGATGGCCGCAGCGCTCTTGAAAGACCTGCCGCAATAAGGAGCAGGTGAGCTTATCAAGGCTCTTCTTTGTAGACTCCGACAGGTTCCAACGCCGCCGCAATCGACGACTCAGCCCATCACATTGGCGATAGCCTCGCGAGCCCGGATCATGAGCGGACTGTCGTTTGACTTCAGCCCCGGTAGGTTGTACATCGCAGCGGCGGCAAGCGGAGCATGCCAGCGGGGATCCGCGACCGCAAGACACTCTTCCCAGATCGCCGCGCCGTACTTGTAGTCGTGACTGTCCGTTCCTTTGTGGAAGATCATTCGCCGCGCGGCGTCGAAGAGCCGATCGGTCGAACCGCCACGGCCGAGATACGCCATCGTCTTGTTCGCAGCCTTGCCGCGATTTTCATTGATCGTGGTGAAGATCTCACCGATCGCCTCATCGCCTGCGCTGATGTGCTCGGAACCTTCGAGTTTATCGATCTCAAGTGGCCTGGGGGCCTTGCTTCGATCGCGGTAGAGCGGTTGCCAGCCCGCGGCCTGCAGAAGGGCCAGCCGGCGCGTGAGATCGTCGCCGCTGGCATGGAAGATGTAATGGAGCGAATTCGTGGCGGTCGTCGCGTGGATACTGACGATTCCTGGATTGGACATCATCAACTCACTCGCGGAGAGTACGACGGCGTCCCAGAGAGACCCCGGATCGACTCCTTGATTGATCAGCCTGACCACCTCAGCCGAGGCGGCCTCCGGGCTCGCCTGGCGAATCGCCTGCAGCAACGATCGCGTCGCACCTGGATCGAGACGCCCGACCTGCCAGTCCTCGCGAATCTTCCGAGCGTTTTCGAGGTTGGCCTGGTACGGACCCAAGGGCCTGGGTCGGTCTCCCTGAAGATCGAGCAGGCCGAAGGTCAACGAGCGGAGCACCGGCTCGGCATGTTCCCATCCGATGGCTTGCAAGGTTCGCCAGCTCTGGGCCGCGAAGATCGGCTTGTGGCCGATATTCCGCTGATCGCGGACGGCCATCCGCCAGATAGGCTCCATGGTTTCGGCCGCCCCTGTACTTCTGCAGAGCCCCGCGATCGCCGTGTCGGCGGCATCGGCATCCCAGGCTTCCATGGCTTCTGTATAGGCGGCTCTTGACCGATGAGGTGCAGGCACCCTCGACTCGTCAACGTGCCGCAAGGCCCAGTCGCCCTCCCGGACGTCCGCTTCCTGTGACGACTTGAAGTTGTCAAGTGCCCAGAACATCGGTAACAGCCGCTCCGAAACAGCCGATGTTTGGCCAAGCAGATGCGCCGAGTTGATCACCATCACCGCATGGAATTTGAACCCGACCGGACGCGGTTTGATATTCCGGATTCCCGCAAGGAAGAGCCCGGCCAGGAGCGAGCGATACGACAGCCCTTCCTTGAGCTCAGCCACGGCCTTCTCGAAAACGTGCTCCCGTGGGGTCTGCTCAATCCACCGGACGACCGGCTCGATGCTGGAGCGGTAGCGGACCAGCTCGGGATCCAGCTTCGTATCATCGACCGTGGCGGGTGTAATTGCCCCGAGCACATCCCATGAGCCGAGTCCGGCACCCAGACCCAGAGCTGTGGCCGTTTGTACAAACTGACGGCGCGGAAGTCGCTCACTCATCGGTGATTCTCCATCGGGTTTGTGGTTGACCAGCGACCGGCTCACCTGTCTGGAACGGTGCCTCGCTTCCGTTCCATCACACCGGTGCCGCAAGACTTTCGAGATGACCACGAGTGGCTCTGACCTGAATCATACGCGGGCAGGACTCCCGCCAGAAAGCCCGCTCTGAAAAAGTTGGACCCCGCTATCCCAGGCAACCACCGAGGTAATGAGTTCCTGTTCAGTAAATCAATGAATTGGATGTGCGACGCGAGGGATTGATGCGGAAGAAGCCGCGCGTCGAGCTCACACCCATGGGCTGGAGCTTTCTAGGTCTCCCAACCGTCCTGAGTTGACTTTCCTTCAGTTGTGATTGGGAGAATCAACATGGCAACGGCATGACGGGAATCGTGCCGGGATTGCTTGTGGCGAACAGCAGGTTTGTTCTATAATAGTCCGGTGCCACGCTCATCCGACCATGATTGAATCACAGGCAATCCGCATGCTCTCAAGACGCCCGCCGGCTGGCTGAGTCACTTGCGAATCGAGCCATTTGCGTCATCCGGATCCGCTTGCTGAGACTGAGGAATTCTCCCCCCGCAGCAGCCTGCCGCTTCACTGATTACCAGACTACAAGATCGAGCAATCGTGGCGCAAATCAAGCCATCTCAACCGAGGAGAATTGCTAACGCGACCCGCCATGTCAAACGCTACCTCGCTTACTGAACTCACTCATGTCCAGGTCCGTGCTGGAGAACCAGGGCCGCTGATCGATATTCCCGAGGTGCTCCGCTTCCGCGATCTACTCTGGACGCTTGCGGAACGGGATCTGAGAGTCCGTTACAAGCAAACGGCACTCGGTGTCATCTGGGTTGTCCTCCAGCCGTTGATGTCTTCCTTGATTTTCGCATTTGTTTTTGGAGTCATCGCGGCGATGCCGAGCGACGGGAAACCGTACCTGCTCTTTGCGTTTGCTGGGATGACCGCCTGGAATCTGTTCTCGAACGTTCTCACTCGGGTGAGTGGCTGCTTGCTCACCAATGCTCAAATGCTCTCGAAAATTTACTTCCCCAGATTGATTCTGCCGCTTTCTGCCTCGATCTCGGCCCTCGTCGACTCGGCTTTTTCTCTGGGTCTAATGGTTGTGATGCTGGTGCTCTACCGGGTCTGGCCAAGCTGGGGTATCGTGTTTTTGCCGGTCTGGCTGCTGATTCTGCTCGCTCTGGCACTCGGTATCGGACTGATAACCGCTTCGTGGATGGTTACCTATCGCGACGTGGTGCATATCATTCCTCTTGTCCTCTCTCTCGGCATGTTCATCAGTCCGGTGGCCTGGTCGCTGTCCAATCCCAACCTGAGCGAAAAATATCGCTGGTTTCTCCGGTTGAACCCGCTTTGTAGTCTAATCGAAGCAGTCCGTTGGTCATTCCTGGGTGAAGGCGACCTCTCTTTGCCTGCGTTGGCTTACTCGGCCATCGTTTCGGCTGTGGTCTTCTGGATGGGAGTGATGGTCTTCAAAAAACAGGAGCGAAGCTTCGCCGATGTCATCTAAAGACATTGCCGTCTCAGTCCGCGGTCTCAGCAAGTCCTACGTCATCGCCCACAACGCGAACCGGCCAACGACGCTGAGGGAGGCGATCGTTGAACGGATCAAGCACCCGCTCAGGACCGAAGGCCAGCAACGAGAGACGTTCTGGGCACTCAATGACGTTGACTTTGAGATCCATAGGGGCGAATCGGTCGGTATCATTGGCCGCAATGGGGCGGGCAAAAGTACCTTACTGAAAATTCTTTCACGTATCACCTATCCGACCAAGGGTGCCCTCGACATTTACGGTCGTGTCGCCAGCCTCCTGGAGGTTGGGACCGGTTTCCACGCCGAGCTTACTGGCCGGGAAAACATTTTTCTGAACGGCAGCATCCTGGGCATGTCGCGGCGGGAGATCAAGAACAAGTTCGACGAGATCGTGGCTTTCGCGGAGGTGGAGAATTTTCTCGATACTCCGGTAAAGCGCTATAGTAGCGGTATGTACGTCCGCCTGGCTTTCGCCGTCGCAGCCCACCTGGATCCCGAAATCCTCATCGTTGACGAGGTGCTCGCGGTTGGCGATTTCGCCTTTCAGAAGAAATGCCTGGGCAAGATGCAGGAGGTCTCCGGGGCAGGCCGAACGGTGCTGTTTGTAAGCCACAATATGGCAACAGTCGTTCAACTTTGCAGTCGGGCCCTGTTGTTCCGGCGTGGCAAGCTTGCCCTGGACGGCGACTCGGAAAGCGTTGTCCAGACTTACCTGACCGAGGGCCAGGGCGAGCAGGAAGATCAGATCGACTTCGGAAGCTGTCCACGCTCGCCACTCTTGAGTGGTCGTGCCAAGCTCATTTCCGCCCGGATGAATACGGAAGACAAGGCCGGGCCCTGGGCCATACCCTATGGAAGCTATTTTTCCCTCGAGGTTCAGTTCGTCGTGCACCGGCCGATTCCCGAACTCGAGTTCGGATTTGCTCTTTGCAATGCATCTGGCGCCGAGTTCGCATCACCCATGAGCCGCGATGTCATGGCACCCGCGGCCATGGAACCCGGGCATTATGTGCTCGAACTTTCCATGCCGAGCCTCAAGCTCAACACCGGCAAGTACATTCTTGACCTGGGCTTGCGCTCGGATCGAGGGATGGAAGACCATATCTTTCAGGTCGTCCACTTCGAGGTGCTGCCCAACGCGGAGTCTGCCGAAGCGCTGATCCATCTCCGCAGGGGACAGGTGATCCCGGAAATCACCTTCTCAATGAGAAAACAGCAGGCGATGCGAGATATTCATCCGATGCCGCCACGGTCTCTGGATAGGTGGAAATGGTGGTGCACATCGATGTGCACGTTGCGCCGGTGGGTTGTTTCCAGGACTGCGGAATCCCGTCAGGCCGGGCGACAGAACTCTGTGACGATTCTCTTTTCATGAGATCCCTGGAGCCTCCTTGCTTACTCCGCAACCATGTTGTGGTATGCGAGTGAGGCCTTCCGCGTTCACGGTGTGCCCCTCAATGAAGAGTACAGACAAAGAGGAAATGGAGCTCTATTTCCCGGCCAGGGATCAGGCATTTCACTGGGTGAGAAATAGCTCGCTTTATTCACCCGCGGCCCGTCAACACAAGATCACCGCAAGAGCCATGTTCCGCCAGGAGGAACACGGGGCGGGAATCCCTGTCTTCGATCGGCACGAAACTGGGTTTTATTTTCGGAAGCTGCATTCCTTTTGCCTTGCGGCTGGTGTCCCTTACCTGTTCGACCTCGACGATCTGATCTGGGAACTGCCCGAATTCTCGACCCAGTACCGGCTTCCACCAGCGTATCTTACCGAGTTCCCGGAGCTCTTGATCTCCGGGGCGTCCGCCATCACTGTTTCGACGCCCGAGCTGGAAGAAAACATCAAACGACGGTTCCCGTCGAAAACCGTTTTCCTCGTCGAGAACTCTCCACCGGCCTGGGTCGCACCCAGATTCGGCGTGCTGATTGCGAACCTGGACGCCTTCAAAATGAGTGGCGGCCAGATAAGCTGGTTCGTCGATTTGCTGCGGGTGATCTATCAGCATGGCCTGTCGATTCAGCTTTTTGGTCAAAACGACAACCTGCTGGACGCATGCTCGGACATCGTTGTCCACTCCTTACCCACGACGGATTACGTCTCGTACTTACGTTCGCTGGCCAATGCACAGTTCCGCCTCGGGCTCATACCGGTAGAGCAATCGCGATATGCTGACTGCAAATCGGCCATCAAGGCAATCGAGTTTCTCTCGCAACGGATGTCTACAGTCGCCAGCGACATCGCCCCGTATCGCCGCTTTTCGAACCAGCAGGGCATGAGCAATTTTCGCGTCGTCCCGAATACTTTCGAGGCATGGAAGCAGGCGGTCGAGGATTTCATCATGCAGATTCCCGAGGCCGAACGCCGGCACGGCCGTGAAATCAACGCAATGCTCAAGACAACCCGAGACACCCAGTTCCGGCAGTGGCTCGCGGTTGTCGATTTTCTTCGCGAACGTCAGCCCGATCCCGGCGCGATGCGAAAGATTTCCCGTAAGCTTCGCCCCTACCGATTCGCGTACACCAAGGTACGACCAATCTTGATGCCGGTCAGAACATTCTTGCGCAATCGTAAGTAATCCTCAACGGAATCGTCCTCCTGCCCGTAAGCTCCCGTCTCCGTTCTCTCGGTTGGAATTCCGATGAGCCGGAAGGAACTCGCTGGTAGAAGCCCTGATGGGTGAGACTCAATCGTGAGAAAAGAGGCACGACGCAAGGCGCCACTCAAGTGACCGGGGTAACGGAAGCTGAGCGGCGCCTTGGAGTCGTCGGATCACGAGCGGCCGTGCTTGGGGGAGGATGGTGGATTTCGACTCGTCATGATTACCTTGACGGCCTGCGATCGGTCGGTCCGGGCCACACCTTTTTTGGTAACGGTCACAGGCACAGCCTTCTTCGCGGTCGTGGGCTGCTTGTGGGTCTTGGTGGCGGGGTCGCCGGGATGATAGGTGGGAATGGTGGTGTTGGTCGGCACGGTGCCAGGCGGGCTGACCGGGGTCGCCGTTCCGATCACGGTCTTGGGCGCGTAGGTGATGTGGTGCACGGCGTCGAGTTCGGCAACGAAATTGCCGCCAGGTGCATTATTGCCCGAGGGGAAATAGCCGTAGAATTCACCATCGAGCGCATTGCCGGCGATGTCGCGGACACCCGTCAGGTCGGTGGGGCTGACGGAGCGCACGGTGAAGTAATAATGGCCGCCGCGCAGGTATTTCCCGCCGTTGAACCGTAAAGTGACGAGCTCAGATCCTGCGACAGCGCCGGGGGTCACGCTGATGGAAGTCGCCAGGTAAGCGGCCGGACCGTGCGGATTGTACTTCATCAACGAATAGTTGTTGGCATCGATCAGCGATGAGGGGTTCAGGCCCACACCGGCATTCCCGTGCCCGCCGTAGTCCTGGAACGTGACCAGGATTTGACCGGTAATCCGACCGAAGGAGACATTGGTGATCTTCGGTCCGACCGTATCGATGACGAGCGCTGGGACGATCGTCGTCGTGCTGCTGATCGTCTGGCCGGAAGAATCGACGGCGATGGCCGTGATCGCGTAGCTGCCATCGGCCAGAGCCTGGTTGGCGGTGATGCTCCAGGCATCGTTGGCGTTGGAGACACCCCGGCCAATGACGACCGGCGTGACGCTACCGGCCGCCTGGGCGTAGAGCGTGACCGTGGCGCCTGGCTGGTTGGTCGTACCGATGAAGTCCGGCTGGACGACATTGGTGATATTGTCAGAGTTTGATGATCCCGAGTCGCTGGCCGGGTTGAGCTGGCCGGCGACCATGAGCGTTACGTCGGCGACATTCGCGGTGTTGGCGATCCTCAGGGTCAATCCATTCTGATTCGTGATGTCTATGGTTACCGGATAATGACCGGTGCCGCCGTTGACTCCGGCGTCGGCGTAGGTGTGCGTCCCGCTGACGAGGAACGCGGTACCCGGTCCGCCGGGCTGCGAGACGATGCCGGCCGATGCGGGCGTGCCATCACCCCAGTCGATCGTGACATAACTGTACTGGCTGACGGCGGAAGTGGGGTCAGGGTTGGTGAACGATGCGACGGGACCGGAGAAGGCAACGCCTTCGATCGTGGGAACGGTTGGCTGGGTGGTGGAGGGGATCAGCCCCGCGACGGTCGCCGTGGCGCCTGGCGAGAAGGCGATCGCCCCCAGGAGTCCTTGCGTCTGGCCGTCGATCCCGGCGGTGAAGTAGATCGTGCCCGAGGTGCCGCCCGAGCCGCCATTGCCCAGGATGAGACTCCACAGGCCAGCGTTGGCAATTGTCCCGTTGGGGCTGCTCAATGTGCCCACGAACGGGCCTGGCGTGGAAGCAAGGCTGATGACGCTGATCGTCCCGTTGCCGGAGGTCGCCGTCGCATTGCCGAAGCTGCCTATGAGAAGGTCGCCGCCGTACGAGCCGAATCCACTGGGAGCGATGGCCATCCCCCAGGGTCCTTTGAGGTCGGTACCCGCGGTGTCGGTATAGATCCGACTGATGAAGGTGCCGCTGGTGTCGAACTCGTCGATGTAGCCGCCGCCGGTGGTCACGATCCCCGAAGGCTGGGCGTAGGCGACAAAGAGGTTCCCATTGAGCAACGCAATGTTGTAGGGAAGGTAGCCGGCCACGGCATTCGGGTCGGTAAACTTGCCGGCGAACGTGGTGCCGGAGACATTCGCGAAGGAGGAGTCAAATACGTCGATGCCGTTGGTGCCTGTGGTCCCCGTGAAGTCGGTGGCGTAGAGATAAGTGCTCGAGCCGGCGGTCGCCTGGGCCAGCCCTGTGAATGCCGCGCCCGTCACCGTCGCGGCCGTCAGCGCCGCGGAACTGCCTCCGTTGGATCCGGGGTTCCACCCCGCGATCGTGCCGCTGAGCGTGGAGAAGAGGAAGAGGGAGCGGACTGGACCACCCGGTCCCGGAATGGTGAAGTCGGTCGTGGTGGTATCGGAGTTGAAAACCTGCCCGGTCGGACCGGACGGGGTGCCGACCGCCGGGATCGTGACAGTAAGAGCTTCCTTGATCGGGCTGCCGTTGGGGTTGTAGAGCGTCGATAGACCCGACCCCTGGTCAGAGACCCAAATCGGACTGGTCGTGCTCGAGGACGCGCCCCACGGGTTGATGAGGCTGGAGTCGGTCACGCCCGCCATGCCCGCCACGCTCGAGACCACGTTGGTCTGATTGAACGCGTTGGTTGCATATAGGGTACCGTTGATCATGTCCTTGATCGTGACCGTCACGGGGAACGCGCCGGGCTGTGTGAAGGTGTGAGTGCCGGTGACGTAAAAAATGCCCGACGCGTCTTCGGTGATCGTGCCGGCCGTTGGGGCGCTGCCATCACCCCAGTTGATCGTCGCGGTGAAGTCCGAGGCTGTGGCGGTGGAATCAGTATCGTTGAACGTGGCGACTTCCTGCGTGGTCGACGCGTTCCGGACAGCGGAGACTGCCACTGCTTTGAGGTTCTGAATATTATTCAGATCCAGCGATAGCAGCGTGCGGACCTCCAGTGCCTCGATGCCTGGCCGCGAACGATGCAAGAGAACCCTTCCGCGGCGACTTCGGCCTGCGTGCAAGTCCAAGCGCCCGTAGCGACGCATTGTCCGCTGAGAGAGGCGAATCATCGATGCAACTCCCGGGTGATAAGTGTCTTGATGGATGTAAGTTTAGAAGTATTCCGCCGGCCACCTCAACCTAATTGTCGCATTCTATTCATCCCTTCTAGTTAGACCCGATTTTACCCTTCGCGGAATTCCCTACAACACTCTGTTTCGATTATCGATTTATTTAGTTTATTTAATGTTTTCTATGTCTATTGCCCAGAACTCCACCGCTGCATCCGCCCTCCGGACTCCCTCGCTACATTGCGGAGAAGGCCAGGGCCCAAGCTGCGCGATCAAGCAGGCTGTCCCCAATTTACCGCGTGCTTCAATCGCTGAGCGAAGCTGAGATAATAGATGGCGGTCGTGCTCCCATGAGGGCCGTGCGCGGGCCATCCAGAACGAAACTCACTCACCATGCCCGCGGAAGCGGATCGCCATGGCTTGCTCGAATCCGGCACAAAGCCATTCGATGATGCGAGAGGCAGCGAGGGACGATGAGGATGACGAAACTGCAAGGAACGAAGAAGACGGGTTTTCACGCGTCGAGGCGGACCGTCCTGGTCCTGCTGATCGCCCCGGTCCTGTTCCTCTCTGGCGCGGCAGACGGCGATGACAGCCCCCTGCGCTCTTACTTCGTGGGCAACAGCGTGACCGACACGATTCGTTATCCCAGTCTTGCCCGGTTCGCCCAGAGCCGGGGACACGCTCTGACGTGGGGGCGTCACATGATTCCCGGCGCCCCGCTGTCCTGGATCTGGGAGCATCCCAAGGACGGCTTCGGGCAGGAGCCGTTCGGGCTGTATCCCAGGGCTCTTCCAGAGTATCCCTGGAACGTGCTGAGCTTGGAGCCTTTCGACCGCCATCTCGACGGCAAGGATGGTGATCTGGCGATGGCCGGGAACTTCATCAACCAGGCTTTGAAGCGCAGTCCTGAGGTGCAGGTTTATGTCTATTCGCGCTGGCCCCGGAAAGACAAGGCGAAGGACGGGTCGCTCGTCCTCGACTACAAAACCAAGTGGCTAAGGAATTACACCGATGGATGGGACGGCACCGAGGAGACAAGAGATTACTTCGAGAAGGTGGTTGCCGGGCTGCGAACGGCCTACGAAGGCAAATCCAGACCGGCGCTCTTGGTCCCTGTAGGCGATGTGCTGCTCGAAATGCACGAGCGGATGAGGGCGGGTCAGGTGCCCGGCTTCCGCGACATCGGCGAGATCTATGTGGACGCCATCCACTTCAACAATGTCGGCTCGTGCATTGTGGGCACGACGTTCTACGCCACACTGTTCCGTGATGATCCCAAGGGCATGACCGTCGAGCCCTACAATGAAAAGCTCGATCCGAAGAAGGACCGCCCGATCGACCCGAAGCTGGCGGCAGCGATCCAGGATGCAGTCTGGACCGTGGTGAGCAAGCACCCGCTGGCAGGGGTCCGCAAGAAATCGTCTCGTGAGGGGCTGTAGGCCGCGGCTTTAGCCGCAATATCGTTGAATGGGCCACAAGTCACGATGCTGGTGGCATTTCTGGCTCCCTCTCCCCTTGCGGGAGAGGGTTGGGGAGAGGGGGACTGGGCACCACGGATGGCTTGGTTCACGGGCTGCGGCCGAATCAATCACCCCTCTCCCTGCCCTCTCCCGCAAGGGGAGAGGGTGAATTAAGTCGCCACCTATCAGGGCTTTACGGCTCATTCAACGGTATTGGCTTCAGCCGATCATCGAATTCTCAACCGCAACATGAGACGCAGTCGATCAACCGGAAGAACTTCCCATGAACTCATTCATCGTCCTGATCGCATCTTCCCTTGTCGTCGCTTTCACCGGAGAGGCTCCGGTCTGGATTGCTCCGGAACCCGCCGGGCGTCGCATCATCGAAACTTTCAATTATCGCGGCGTGACGCTTGACCCCGGGCCGCTGAGGAATCAGGTCGACGAGGTGCGGTCGTTTTATCTCGCGATCCCCGATGACGACCTCTTGAAGGGCTTCCGGACAAGAGCGGGAAAACCGGCGCCTGGTAGAGACCTCGGAGGCTGGTATAGCTCCGACACTTTCATGGTCTTTGGACAGATCGTCTCGGGCCTGGCTCGGCTTCATGCCGCCACGGGCGATCCGGCCTGTCGCGACAAGGCCAACCGCCTGATCGCCGAGTGGGCGAAGTGCATCGAGCCGGACGGTTACTTTTATGCGTCACGCAAGCCCAACGCCCCGCATTACATCTATGACAAGATGCTCTGGGGGCTGCTCGACGCCCAGGCGTACTGCGGAAATCAGGAAGCGTTCATTCACCTCGGACAGATCACGGACTGGGCAATCAAAAACCTTGACCGCAGCCGGCGCGTCAACGACACTGCCACCGAATGGTACACGCTGAGCGAGAACCTCTACCGCGCCTTCCTGGCGACAGATGATGCGAAGTACCGCGAGTTTGCCCGGGTCTGGGAATACCACGCCTACTGGGACATCTACGCCCGAAACGGCGACATCTTCGCGCGTCGGCCGGATGGCGGCCGCAACTCTTCTTACCACGCCTACAGCCATGTCAACACCCTGGGTGGAGCGGGCGCTGGCTATCTGGTGTGGGGCGATCCGCGTTACCTCGACATCCTCCGGCATGCTTACGTGTTTCTGCAGGAGAACCAGTGCCTTGCCAGCGGAGGGTTCGGGCCCGACGAGCAGTTACTATCACGAGACCAGCTCCGGGAGAAGCTTGGTGACACGCACAACACCTTCGAGACTCAGTGTGGGTCGTGGGCGGCGTTCAAGCTCGCCAAGTACCTGATCTCGTTCTCGGGGGATGCCTCGTATGGCGACTGGGTCGAGCGTCTGATCTTCAACGGCATCGGTGCGGGCATCCCCATGACGCCCGACGGACGGGTCTTCTATTATTCGGACTACAACCTCCACGGCGGGACCAAGCGGAACACGGATTTCGGCTGGTCGTGCTGCACGGGCACCCGGCCCCAGGCGGTTGCCGACTGCGCGGATCTCGTCTATTTCCGGGATGCCAATACACTTTTCGTGAACCTGTTCACGCCCTCGAAGGTCGTGTGGGATGTGAGCGGTTCACCGGTCGAGTTGACCCAGACGACCGCCTTCCCGGCGAGCGACGCGGTGCGGCTCACGCTCAAGCTCAAGAACCCCGTGGAGTTCGCCATCCAGGTTCGCACTCCCGGCTGGCTGGCCGGACCTATCGAGGCCACGGTCAACGGCAAAATGACCGAGCTCCAGCCGGAGAATCGGCACTGGACGGGGTTGCGTCGTCTCTGGCGGAACGGCGACGTGATCGCTCTTCGCCTGCCGATGAAGCTCTGGACGTCCCGGCTCGAGCCCCATCGTTCGACGCCCGCGGCCGTGCTTATCGGCCCCGTCTTGCTTGCATTCGAGGCTCCGAGCGCAGAGGTGCTCCGGAGGGTGGATCACACTCACCTGGAGAACGTGCTGGTGCCTGTCCTGAGGGAACCGCAGCACTATCGTCTGGCCGGTAACCCGAGCGTCGTGGCCCGGCCGTTCGCCTCGTACGGTCCCGCCCAGCGGTACTTCGTTTACGTCGACCCGAGCATGGGCAGCCGCATTCCGCACGGCGACCTGACGTTCACCGGCCGCTGGAATAACGCCGGGGTGTTCCGCTTCAGCAACGAGGTCGGCGCAGTAGCCGAGGGCCAGTTCGAGGGGACGGGGGTGAGGTGGCTGGGCAGGCGGTTTGACGACGCCGGAACCGCCGAGGTCTCGATCGACGGCCGGGTTGCCGGCATCGTGAACCAGTACGGGCCGGAGAGGGACCTCCCCTTTGATTGGTCGCACCGTGGCCTGGCTCCCGGCCGTCATAAGATCCGCATCCGCATCCTCGCCGAGAAGCCCGAAAGATCTTCCGACCGATTCATCAACGTGGCTGGGATTGAAGCTCTCGATGAACTGGCGCGCTGACACGCGGCGATGACGTGGAAACCTCGGCCCACCTCCATCGGCTGTCTACCCGATCGTCAGCCCCTGGGTTAGAATCCGTCCCGAGCTTTGAACTCGATACGCTTTCCACGCCGAATGGAGCACGCAGACGATGGCACCATCAGGTCTCCTGATCACTCTGCTCGCCGCGACCCTCGCGGCCAGCGCGACGGTGAGCGACGGCCCTTCGCCGCAGCCCGGCCTGATCTCCAGCAAGTTCATCTTTGAAAAGGCACCATTCCCCTCGGCGCATGCCTCGACGATCATCGCAACCAAGTCCGGCCTGGTCGCCGCATGGTTCGGCGGAACGGACGAAGGGAATCCCGATGTCGGCATCTGGTTGTCTCGGGACCCCGGCGACGGGTGGACCCCGCCCGTGGAAGTGGCGCGCTGGAACGAAGCCGGGAAGCGGCTACCCTGCTGGAACCCCGTCCTGTTTCAGCCCAGGGACGGGCTGCTCTGGCTGTTCTACAAGGCCGGGCCAACCCCCGCCAATTGGTGGGGTATGCTGATCTCGTCAAGTGACGACGGCAAGACCTGGTCGAGCCCCAGACGCCTGCCCGATGGCTTCCTCGGCCCGGTCAAGAACAAGCCCATTATGCTGAAAGACGGCTCGATCCTCGCCCCCACGAGCTTCGAAGATCGCGGCTGGCGAATCCACTTTGAACGCACCACCGACCTTGGCCAGACCTGGCAGACCATTGGGCCCGTTGACGATGACAAGACATGGGAGGCCATTCAGCCGACGCTGCTCACCCATCCTGACGGCCGCATCCAGGCCCTTTGCCGGAGCCAGCAGTCGAAAATCGTCGAATGCTGGTCGGCCGACGGCGGCAAGACCTGGTCGAAGCTGGTCGCCACCGCGCTCCCCAACCCGGATTCCGGCATCGACGCCGTCACGCTCGCCGACGGCCGTCACTTGCTCGTCTACAATCCCACCACCAAGGGCCGCAGCCCGCTTACCGTCGCGATCTCGCCTGACGGCAACTCCTGGAAGAACGTACTGGTGCTCGAAGACCAGCCCGGCGAATACTCCTACCCCGCCGTGATCCAATCGGCCGACGGACTGGTCCATATCACCTACACCTGGCACCGCAAGAAGATCCGTCATGTCGTGGTTGACCCAGAGAAGCTTCGGGAGGCGCCGTGACACTGGTCGGGCCAATGTGATCGACAAACGTCCCCGCGTGAACGCGGCTGATGAGCGGCATCAATCCCCCGAGTTCGGGGCGCCGCCGGTCCGACTCACATCCGCGAAAGCAGGAACACCGCGTAACCGAGAAGTCCGAAGACCAAGGCGTAAGACCAGATGTGAAGCTGCCTCTTGGCGGTCAGACTGTAGCGGGGCACGACATTCTGCCGCCATCGCGCCACGACCGCGGCACAGGCGTGGCGGCTGGCGTGAAGGTACCAGCCGGTTGACCCGCAGTCGCGACAGTGAAACTGGATCAACAGAAACGACAAGAAGAGCACACCCAGCCCGGCACAGAAGAGCAGGACATTTCGCGTGTGCAGACCATGGCGGATCAGGACCGCCGCGGACACGCCAGAGAGCATGGCCACCAGAGGGTTGACCACGAGTTGCTGATGCTGGCCGACAAACTCGACGGGTACGGCGGGTTGGCGCGAGCGGGTTAACTCGAGCGAGGTGTCGAGCACGGGATCATACACCGACGAGCTTGTATCGTTGTCCACGTCGCGACCGTTTCACCTGGGATGCCCCCGCCGCAGATCTCGACCGCTGCGTCCCAGGGGCTTCCCCTTCATTCTAGAATAACCGTGACCCAAGCTGCAGGGGATTCGCCGCGGACGCCAGCGCAGGAATGCTTGACAGGCCTGCCCCAGTGACACGATAATCAATCCCCACTTGACTTTACGACAGAATGACCAGGCCTGGTTTCGGCTCAGCAAATCGTCGCTTCGGGCGTCGAGGTCGGTCGGAACGAGCGGATTGCCCTTTCTTCCAACCCGGGTAGGTGATGGTGATTAGACGCGCGAACTCCGCATCCTCGCGGCTCGAGGAGATCCTGTCCCGCAGAATCATGATCCTTGACGGATCGATGGGGGCATTGATCTACACATACAAGCTGACCGAGGAAGACGTGCGCGGCAGCCGGTTTGCCCACCACCCGTGCCATCTGAAGAACTGCACCGAGGTGCTGGTCGCAACGCAGCCCAGGCTGATCGAGGAAATCCATCGCGCCTACTTGGAGGCCGGCGCCGACATCATCGAAACCGACACCTTCAATGGCACAGCGGTGTCCCTCGAGGAGTTCGGGCTTCAAGAGCATGTTCACGAACTGAATCGGGCAGCCGCTGAGCTGGCCCGGCACGCGGCCGACGATTATACCCGCAGGAATCCGGATAAGCCCCGATTCGTCGCGGGCAGCATGGGACCGACCAAGAAGCAGCTCTCGATGGGGATTCACGTCGAGGACCCGGGCCGCCGCGACGTGACGTTTGACGAGATGGTGGCGAACTACAAGACGCAGATTCGCGCCCTGGTCGAGGGCGGCGTCGACCTGCTGCTGCCGGAGACCTCGTTCGACACGCTGGTGCTGAAAGCCTGCCTGTTCGCCATCGATGAATTCTTCGAGGAGACCGGCACGCGGCTCCCGGTCATGATCTCGGGGACGATCTTCGACAATCATCGGACGCTTTCGGCCCAGCCGATCGAGGCCTTTTATTATTCTGTCGCGCACTTCGACGCACTGAGCGTGGGGCTCAACTGTGCCGTGGGTGTCGAGCAGATGCGCGACTCGGTCGAAAGTCTGGCGGCCATCTGCCGGACGCGGGTCAGTTGCTACCCCAACGCCGGCATGCCCGATGGTTTCGGCGGGTTTCTGGGCGACCGCGACCATACGGCGCAGGTGCTCGGCGAGTTCGCCCGCAATGGCTGGCTGAATATCGTCGGCGGTTGCTGCGGGACGACGCCGGAGTGGATCACGGCCATCGCCAGGGCTGTCGATGGCGTGCCGCCCCGCCAGGTCCCCGACCTGCCGCACTGGTCCAACTATAGCGGGATGGAACCGCTGCTGATCCGGCCCGAGACCAACTTCGTCATGATCGGCGAGCGGACCAACATCACCGGGTCCAAGAAGTTCGCCCGGCTGATCAAGAGCGGCAATTACGAGTCGGCCCTGACCGTGGCCCGCGAGCAGGTCGAGAACGGCGCCAACATCATCGACGTCAACATGGACGAGGGTCTGATCGACGGCGAGAAGGCGATGACCCGGTTTCTCAACCTGGTCTCGGCCGACCCCGCCATCGCCAAGGTGCCGATCATGATCGACAGCTCCAAGTGGAGCGTCATCGAGGCCGGGCTCAAGTGCGTCCAGGGCAAGTCGATAGTCAACTCGATCAGCTTGAAAGAGGGCGAGGCGAAATTCCTTGAACAAGCCAGGCTGGTGCACCGTTATGGGGCGGCGGTGGTGGTGATGGCCTTCGATGAAACCGGCCAGGCGGTCGCGCGGGACGCCAAGGTGGCTATCTGCCAACGGGCCTACAAGTTGCTCACCGGGGAGGTTGGCTTTGCACCCGAGGACATCATCTTCGATGTCAATATCCTGACGGTGGGCACCGGGATCGAGGAGCACAACAACTACGCCGTCGAGTTTATCGAGGCGGTACGCGAGCTGAAGCGGATCCTTCCCGATTGCAAGACGTCCGGCGGCGTGAGCAACGTGTCGTTCTCGTACCGCGGCAACGACGTCGTCCGCGAGGCCATGAACGCCGCCTTCCTGTACCACGCGATCCATGCCGGGCTCGACATGGGAATCGTCAACCCCGGCCAACTCGAGGTCTACGAAGAGATCCCCCGGGATCTTCTCGAACGCGTCGAGGACGTGCTCCTGAACCGCCGACCGGACGCCGCGGACCGCCTGACCGAGTTTGCCGAGACCGTCAAATCGTCTCAGAAGAAAGACAAGACCAAGGAACTGGCCTGGCGCGAGGCACCCGTCGATGAACGGCTCAAGCACGCGCTCATCACCGGAACTCTGGATCACGTCGAACGGGACGTCGAGGAAGCCCGCCAGCTCTACGAGCGCCCTCTCTCGATCATCGAGGGCCCGCTCATGGAGGGCATGAATGTCGTCGGTGATCTCTTCGGGGCCGGCAAGATGTTCCTGCCCCAGGTCGTCAAGAGCGCCCGGGTCATGAAGAAGGCCGTGGCCTACCTGACCCCGTTCATGGAAGCCGAGAAGGCGAAGGCCCGTGCCGCGGGCGTGGACGTGGCGGAGCACCAGTCGCGCGGCAAGATTCTCATGGCCACGGTCAAGGGAGACGTGCACGACATCGGCAAGAACATCGTCGGTGTGGTCCTCGCCTGCAACGACTACGACGTCATCGACCTGGGCGTGATGATCCCCTGCGAGGATGTGCTGCACAAGGCTCGGGAGCATCGGGTTGGCATCATCGGGCTATCGGGTCTGATCACTCCGTCGCTCGATGAGATGGTGCACGTGGCCAAGGAGATGGAGCGCGAGGGCTTCGCGATCCCGCTCTTGATCGGCGGCGCCACCACAAGCTCCAAGCACACGGCGGTCAAGATCGCGCCGCATTATCACGGTCCGGTCGTCCACGTCAAGGACGCCTCCCGGAGCGTTGGCGTGGTCGATCGCTTGATCCGGCCCGAGTCACGGCCCGAGTTCGACGTGCAAAACCGGGCCATGCAGGAGCAGGAGCGGAAGTCGTTCGCGGTGCGCCGGGAGCGCAAGCTGGTGCCCTATGAAGAGGCACGCCGGCGGAGGTTCGCGATCGACTGGTCCGCCTCGGAAATCGCCGTTCCCGAGTTCGTGGGAACGCGGGTGCTCAAGGACCTGCCGATCTCGGAAATCGTCCCCTATATCGACTGGTCTCCCTTCTTCATGAGCTGGGAGCTGAAGGGGAAGTATCCGGCCATCCTTGAAGATCGCGCCGTCGGCGCCGAGGCTCGCGACCTCTTCGACAAGGCCAGGGCCATGCTCGCGCGGCTGGTCGGCGACCACGTTTTGAAAGCCCATGGGGTCCATGGCTTCTTCCCGGCGAACTCCGATGGCGACGACGTGATCGTCTACACCGACGAATCGCGCACGGCCGAACGGTGCCGATTCCACTTCCTTCGCCAGCAGTGGGAACGGCAGGGCCAGACGGACTTTCGCTGCCTGGCCGATTACATCGCTCCAGCCAGCTCGGGCCGCGCTGATTACCTGGGCGCTTTCGCCGTGACCGCGGGCTGCGGGATCGAGAGTCTGGTCGCCGCGTTCAAGGCCGACCACGACGATTACAACGCCATCATGGTCGAATCGCTCGCCGATCGTCTGGCGGAAGCCTTTGCCGAGATGCTTCACCAGCGCGTCCGCAAGAGCTGGGGCTATGGACGCAACGAGGCCCTGACGACGGACGACCTGATAGCCGAGAAGTACCGGGGCATCCGTCCCGCCGCCGGATACCCCGCATGCCCGGACCACACGGAGAAGCAAACGCTCTGGAGCTTGCTCGAAGTGGAGAATTCGACCGGTATTCGACTCACCGAAAGTTTCGCGATGTATCCCGCCGCCTCGGTCAGCGGTCTTTACTTTGCCCATCCCAAGGCCCGCTACTTCGCCGTCGACATGATCACGAAGGACCAGGTGGAGAGTTACTCGGCCCGGAAACGTCTGCCGATCACCGTGGCCGAACGCTGGCTGGCCCCCAATCTAGCATACGAGCCGGCCTGAGCTCGTGGGTGGCAACTGATTGCCCGGCTCAACTTCTGCAAATTCCCGAGCGATGCAAGTCGCGTCATCCAGCCTTTGTGTTGTAAGCTGGAATGAGGCTTGCAGGTAAGTCCCCGGAGTTCACAATTGCGGTGCGAACGATCAACTTTTCAGGACCCGCAACCCATGTCCGCGCAAGTCAGGCACGCTATAGCACCTCTGATGGCATCTCTGGCGGTGGGCATTCTCTGCTGGAATCTCGCTCCAGCCAGCGGTCAGCAGCCCGAAGGCCAGAATGTACCGCCGGACGGCAACCAGATCTCCTATTCGCAGTACCGGTCGGTCTATCCAGGCGTACCCGAGCACGTCCGACCGCAGGCTTTCGCGCCCCAACGTCGCCGTAGTATCATCCATCACTATCAGTATCCCTATCCGGGCTACTACAACAACGACGAAACCGCCGGGTTCCGCAACCCTGGTGGCGTGGGCAAGTATGCGGAGTACTATCCTCCGGGCAACCAGTTCCAGGTCCAGGGCGATCCCGTGAAGGTTGCCCAGTTCGGTGTTGGCGGTTATCCGAGTCGCGGTGAGCAGATGGAAGCCCAGCGAATCGGCATCTCACGGTACAATTCCATTCAGAATCACATCGACAATTATGCTCGCCCTGCTATGGGGTTCGGTTTCGGCGTCGGTGGGTTCGGTGGGTTCTGGTGAGACCAGAATGCCACGGGCGCTATTCAGACACATCTCTCCGAATTCTTGCGCCGCCTGACCGGGCAAACGGCGGCGATCGTTCAGCGCAGCGGGCAGGACACAAGTGTTCCGGACGCAGCGGAAAGATGTCCCAAAAAAGCCTCGCAATCTATTTAACCTGTCCAAAAATCCCGATCGATGTATTCTGTTAGAGAACATTCTTGATCTCGCTTTACGGATGATACTTGACGAAGCATTATCCTGTGGGGTGGGGAACAAGTTTCCGGGCGAGGATTGCCCAAGTTGTCGAGGCCCCAACAAAGCCGGTCAAAGCGACCCAGGAAAAGCGACTCCTGGACCGCCTGACGCGGCGATTGTTCTCCACCCGGGGTCTCGATCCGCCGCAGGCCTGACGATCGCGCGCGATGAGTTATCTCCACGAGCCAGTAGCCATCCCGCCGATGCAGAATCCCCCCCGCCATCAATGCGGGGCAGGATGGTACTCATCTCGCAGTAATGGTGGAGTGGGATGGGCGGCTAGACGCGGGCTCGGGCGACGCACCCCCACGTCAGGCTCCAGTGTACGCACCCGTACCGGTACGCGTATTTTCCCGGGGGTGCAATCGCTCGAGTCCCGGGTTGTGCTCACCGCGTTCACCATGAACTCGCCGGTCGGCCTGGCGCCGCTCAGCCCGTCGATTCCGCCCGCGGGTGGCATCGTCCTGGACCTGATCGGGACGAACGGGGGAAGGATCGAGGCCGACCTCGGGCCGAACCATCTCTTCCAGGGCGTCGTGAGTGAAAGCTCCAAAAATCCGCTGGTGCTAGGATCACAGCCCGACCTGAACGCTCAAACATTGCAAACCCTGGGTGGAGGACTATCGGCGGTAGGTGTGCGGCTGACCATGCTCCAGGGGGCAACCGGGCCGGGTGAGTCGCAACAACACAGCGATTTTCTGCTGCTCAACGGGATGTCGTTTGGCGATCTGAGCGATGTCGCCACCGAGCAGACCGATACCACGGGACAGACCACGCTCTCCGTCAATTCGGCCGGAGGTTTCCGCACCGACTCGCTGGACACCGGATTTTTCAGCTCCACCAACCCCACCCTGCTCGCTAGCCTCTACCAGTCGATTGTCCAGACCGGCCAGGTCACTTACGCGCTCCAGTATCGCCAGCCGATGGATCAAGTGCTCGATTTCCGGGATGGACTTGACCATGCCCTGGCCAACCCGGTGCAGCCGGTGATCCTGGCATTCAATTCGCCGGTGATCGAAAGCATCACGACCAACAGTCCCATCGACGAGGGGGGCACAGCCAGTATCGCAGTGACCGCCGAGGTCGGTTCCCAGAGCGGATCGCTGCCGAGCACACTCACCTACCAGTTCGATCTCAGCAATAACGGGGTTTATTCGGTTTCCAATCAGTCCGGCCTGGTTTCCGTCAGCTTCCCACGGCCCGGACTGTTTGATGTTCCCGTCCGGGTGGTCACGACGTCGGGAAGTTTTGCGCTGGGGCAGGCCCGCATCGACATTCTCAACGTTGCGCCCAGCATCGCAATTGCCGGCAACCAGACCGCCGTCGAGGGCTCGCCGAAGTCGTTCACACTCGGGAGCTTTTCTGATCCCGGCGACGATTCTCCCTGGACCATCCAGGTCAACTGGGGTGATGGGTCGTCGCCCGAGACCTACAAGGTCGACCACACGGGTAGTCTCGGTTCGTTAGCTCATACGTATGGCCTGGACGGTTCAGACACTGTCAGCGTTGAAGTCACTGACAGCCTGGGAGCGTCGTCCACGCGAACGTTTGAGGTGACGGTCCAGAACGTACCGCCGACGATCGACATTCTGTCGGTCACATCGCCGGTCAAGATCGACCAGGCCTCTGACCTGTTTCTGACCTTCTCGGACCCCGGTCGTCTGGACACCTTTCGTTTGCTGATTCAGTGGGGAGACCACAGTTCGACGTTCGCCGACCTCGGAGTCGGCATGAGGTCATTTGCGACCAGTCATCCCTACGCCGCCGCGGGAAAAGACACGGTGACGGTCACGATCACCGATCACGGCGACGGTCAAGCCGTTGGCAGGGCGGCGGTCCTCGTGGTTGCGCCCCAACAGGTGCTCAGCGCGCCGACGTTCAATCCGCCCACGACCACACCCGAGATCACGACCCTGGCATTCTTCAATTCCTCAACCTCCAAGGCGAGCCCGAACCTGGCCAGCCCCCAGGTCCCGGGCGCCACGCTGTTCTTGCCGAACCAGGGGCAAGGTTTTGGCGGTCTTAAATCGATGCCGGGCGGACCGAGGCGATCGCCCGGCAAATCGTTCGGACGTAGTTTGCAAGAGTTGCTCGCGCTGCTTCAGGGCAACTCGTCGTCTGCGGCCGGTGGCATGCAGAACGCACTCGCCGCCCAGGCGACCGCGTCGGCCTTTTCACCCTTCTCGGCCGCTTCAGCCGCTGGCCCCGCGGCAAATCAAAATTCGGCGACGCCGGGTCAACAGGAAGCCCAGGTCGAGGCCGAGTTGACCCACGGCAAGGCAACTCGGATGCTGATGATCATCGTCTGGACACTCGTTTTCAGAAACCAGCGAACGCGGGTGCGGCTCGGCCGTCGAACCCTGGGAGATCGGCCTCCTCGACCGCGATAGCTATAGTTCAGACCCAAGCCGCTGGAGGGCCGGAAGGAACTGAGCACTGCGAGCCATCCGCGCCTCTCGCATAGCCGGGATCAGGGCCTCCGGCCTTCTCTCCCGTGCCCCGACCCGCGTGTCCGGCTGGTCGCCGCCCTTCCTCTGCCGCGTCCAAGAATTTGAGTCAAAACAACCCGCGAAATGAGACTGTAGCAAAGCTACCTGGTGGACTTGGACTTCAGCCCCGACGGGGCGGCAGGGCCCCGCAGAGTGGGACATTAGGCTCTGTTGGGGGTTGGACAAAAGGGCTGGGGGTTACCTTGTACACGATGTTGACCTCGTCAGCACCAACCTCGATCTGTTTGACGAGTGTACTAACGATTCGCCTTCGGGTCGCCATGTCACCGGCATCTATCCCTTTCCGGTCCTCTTTGCGATCTTCTCATCTCACCAATCAGGAGTCGCAATTCGCTTTCTCTCCGTTTTTCCCCCTCTCCATCTGATTCGCCTGCTCGAACTCGGACAGCCGTCTCTTAAAGAAATGCACATCTTTTGGAAACTTGTCTTTGTCTATGTGTCCGTCGGGATACATCTCCACCAACCGCGCCATCCGCCGCTTCAGTTGGCTCATCTGTCGGTCCAGGGCTTGAACGGTTCGTGCCACAGTGGTTGTCTTCGCATCCCCATGGAATCGTCGCTCGAATTCCTGTGCTAACCGCTCCGGTTCCAGCAGCAATGCTCTGACATCGTTCCAGACCGCCTCCTCGAGAAGCGGTGCCTGTAGCGACGGATTGGATCAGACCTTTTGACCATGGAACCGCCCGGCGTCGACACCCAGACAACAGTAGTAGAGCTTTCCCGCTCCCTTCGGTCCAGACCGATGGGCGACGTAAGCGTAGCCGCAATTCTGGAATACTACCAATCCCGATAACAGACGTGCTGGCCGTGGAGCGGTTTGACCAGGGTGCCTCTTGTGCTCTGCCAGCCATTCCTGGACGGTCGCGAACGAATCGGACTCGATGATCGCCGGTACCGCGATGGGAATCTGCTCCTTTGGGTCAGTTGACTGCAGCGCAGAATGACGCCGGGGATACTCCGGCACGCCACGGCGGGGACGAAGCCGGGGTTGAGCCGGAACGACCCTCTCCTTGCCGAATCGGGCTTCCCCCATGTAGGCCGGATTCCGTAACATCCCTACGAGAGTCGCACGATCCCAATCGGATCGCCCCTTCCGTGCGAGAACTCCTTGCTCTTTCAATCGCCTGCACACCTGAGTTAATGAACATCCTTCTATTCCGATCCAAAGAAAAATTTCGCGAACGACCGCAGCTTCTGCCAAAACGACGATATACCGGGCTTCCCCGCCTCCTTCACTTTTCGTGACGTAGCGGTATCCGGAGGGCGCGGCGCAGAGGCCTGAGACCCGTCCGGACCGAGCAGCGAAGAGCCGGCCACGGCGACAGCGTTCGCGGATTTTGGTCCGTTCATATTCGGCGATCATGCCCTGGACTTGGAGTAATAATCGGCCTTCTGGTGTCGCATCGAGATTGAAGTCGAGAAGATGATCTCAACCCCGTGGGAATTCAGTTCGTCCATCAGGACCATCTGATAAGGATAATCATGTGCGAGGCGGTCGGGGGACTCGACGTAAAGCAGATCGATTGCTCCGGCAGAGCAGTGTCCGGCAAGCGTTCCAAGCCGGGGCGTCTGAGGGTTTCACCGCTGTAGCCGTCGTCGATGAAGCGGAGTTCGGGTGCCACGAAGCGACCGTCGGCCAGAATGCGGCGGTTGAGGAGATCCAGCCGGCCGGCATAAGTCTCCAGAACGACCTGGTGTTCCGAGGAAACCCTGGCGTAGAGACTGGTGTGGTTGCGATCCTGGTCTTTCATGATCTACCTCCTGAAGCACACTGTGATTTAGAGATGGCGATATCATCGCATGAAATGACATGATATTGAGAATCTCTTGGGAGCTGTCTCCGGACAACAGGAAGGGCCTTGCGAAGGCGAGGTTAGGAGTGACGCTCGAGCCGCGATGGGGCGAAACTGCGATGGATCAGAGGACAGAGAATCCTCGGTGAGGAAGGCGAGGCATGTCCGCTCTCCTTGATAGGACATTGATCGAGACTGCACCTCCAAACAAGGAATCAACCATGCTTCAAGGGCGGCGACGATGCGCTCGCAGCGTAGTCACGGAAATGACAGTATCAGGGATCAGATGGCGATGTCCCACTCTGTTGGTAACGCTAGTGAATAGCCAGTGGGCGT
>CAWCPP010000010.1:0-368605 GCA_963797295.1 uncultured Planctomycetaceae bacterium | reverse complement strand
AGGAACAGGTACTCGACGAGTTCGGCCGTGAGCTTGCCCCCTGCGCCATGGCCCATCACGATGTGCGGATAATCACGCAAGGTGAGAGGGCAGACGATCTTGTCGATGTCCATGCACTGGTCCTTCCGTCTGGCGGCGATCAGGGCGATTCCTTCATTCGACCGTAGGTATAATAAGCGGCACACGCCCCCTCGCTGGAGACCATCGTGGCGCCCAGCGGGGTACGCGGAGTGCACTTCCTGCCGAACGCCTCGCACTGGTGCGGCTTGATGGCGCCTTGGAGCACCTCGCCCGCGCGACAGATACCCGAGTCTCGTGATTCGATGCTTCCCACGTCAAATCGGGTTTCCGCATCGTAGTCTCGGTACGCTGAGCTCAGCCGCCAGCCGCTGGCCGGGATGACGCCGATGCCTCGCCAGCCGCGGTCGGTTTGCTCGAAGACCTGCTCCAGCAGGGCCTGCGCGTGACGGTTCCCTTCGCGCGTGACCACACGCGCGTAGGCATTGTCCACGAACGACTCGCCCCGTTCGAGCTGCTGCACCGCCCGGCGAATCCCCTCCAGCACGTCCAGCGGTTCGAATCCAGTGATCACGATCGGAACCCGATACCGCTCGACGAGCCGCGGGTACTGCCAGAATCCCATCACGCTACAAACGTGCCCGGCGGCGAGGAAGGCCTGGACCCGATTCGCGGGCGAACTCATGATCGCCTCGATCGCAGGGGGAACGAGTACATGGGAGACCAGCATCGAGAAGTTCGCGAGCCCCTCCCGCCTCGCCAGGTGGACCGCCAGCGCATTGGCCGGGGCGGTCGTCTCGAAGCCGATCCCGAAGAAGACGACTTGCCGGGCGGGATTTCGGCGAGCCAGCTCCAGAGCGTCAAGCGGCGAATAGACGACCCGTACGTCGGCCCCTTGGCCCTTGACCGCGAACAGGTCCCTGTGGCTTCCGGGGACGCGCAACATATCACCAAAGGAACAGAACATGATCCCCGGCTGGGAGGCGATGGCAAGTGCTTTGTCGATGACTTCGACGGGCGTTACGCAGACCGGGCAGCCGGGACCATGAATGAGCTCGACGCCCTCCGGTAGCAACTGGTCGATGCCGTTACGGATGATGGAATGGGTCTGCCCGCCGCAGACCTCCATGATCCGCCACCGCCCCTTCGTGATCCGGTGGATGTCCCGGATCATCCGCTGTGCCACCTCTCCGTTCCGAAACTCGGTGAGGTATCTCATGGCGAGCCGAGAGATGGTGAAGTCGAATCCTCGGAACGAGACGCGGAGGCACCATCGACATCGCGCGGGGTCATGGGTTTTCCGCCGAGCTCGTCCTGAAGGATTCCAGTCTCCTCGAGGAGCCTGAGGGTCTCCAACGCGGAATCCTCGTCAATCTTGCTGATGGCGACGCCCACGTGGACGATCGCGTAGTCGCCGACCTCGACCTCGGGGACGTATGCCAAACAAACCTCCTTGACGACACCGCCGAAGTCCATACGGCCCGTTCGTAGACCGCGCGACTCGTAAATCTCTTGAACTCGACCTGGCACGGCAAGGCACATGAGGGATGCCCTTCCTCAGGAGGATGATCGACTCGATCGGCGCGGGGCCTCTCCATGCGCCTGCGTCCGCTAATCCATTATATCAAAGGCACCCCACGTCGTGGCGAACCTCTGTTGTGGACTTCCGCCTGGTTGAATCTCAAGTCAAGCCGGGCTGTCCGCGAGCGGCGACATTGCGGGCGTGCCTCGAGCCGAACCCGTTCTTCGCCTGCATCCAGTCCTTTAGCCGGGGCCTGAGCTCCGGCATGCTTCCGGGCGGCTCGGTGCAACGACACGTCGAGACGCACATGGGCTCACCTCCGGGCGGTCTGATTCGCAGCCGAGGAAGGGCCAGCGGTCGGGGTCGTCCCTGTGCACCAGGCTGCGATGGCCGGGCAAAACGGTCCGGAAGACCGGTTGGAAAGTGGTTCAGAAAAGTTGAGGTTGGCGGTTTTTTGCGCGCGCCGCCCGGCCGCCGAGCTTTGCATCTTCGTCGGCCGTAAGCTCATTGTAGGAAACCACTTAGAAATACCACCGAGTCGTTTTCGCAGGCCGATGATCGGTCAACCAGGGCGATCCAGCGGTTGGTGCGCTCCGCAAGCCCGTTTTCGCGAGATAACGCGGAACCTGTCAGATCCATGAACTTCATTGTATTATACTTGCTCAAGTTTTATAAGAATAGACTTCGATAAAGTGATTTCACCGGCAAGGCAATCCAAGCCACCTCCAACAAGAAGGGTCAAGATCTCGAAAATAGATTGATACACCTACGCCCTGTCCCGATGCCCCCATCCCTGACCACCGCCAGAAAGCTGGCCTTGTCGCCTCGCTGGATATGTGGAGCCGGGTCTTGCGTCGCGAGCGGCCCAAGCTATTATGAATGGATAGATGCACCGTCCGCGAATTGCGAGGGGGCAGATCGATGGCGATCGAGTTCTCGTGTGAATCGTGCGGCAAGAGATTAACGGCGAAGAATGAGCACGCCGGCAAGCGAGCGAAATGTTCGAAGTGCAGCGGGGCGACGCGAATTCCGTCCCAGCCTACACGAGAGGCTCAAATCTCACCGCTGGTCCCCGTGCCCAGGCCGGCCGTTGCCCCAATGGGAATCCCTCGCCAGATTGCACCGGCTATCCCGCCGGATCTCCCGCAGAATGTCCCATCGGTTGTCCTGCCGAATGTCCCATCGGTTGTCCCGCCAGTTGTCCCATCAGCTACCAGGCCGTGTCCCTACTGCGCGGAAGACATCAAAATTGAGGCGAAGAAGTGCCGTCATTGAGGGGAAATCCTCGACACCGTCTTGCGGGCCGAACAGGTTGCTTCTCGACCGGTGACGGAGCGAACACCCGGCACAATCCCACATCCTCGTCAACCGGCTGGGCACCGTAGCCGCCAAACTGCCCGACGGAGCGGGCTGGGCTGCCTGACATGGTTCGCGTTGTTTGTTGGGCTAGTCGTCACTCTCGCCCCCGGTCCGCCGTCGAAGTTTCGACCGGGTGACGAAGTAGAATTGGTCGGCACGAAGGATAGACCTGTTAAGCTCTGTGCCGATGAAGCGATTTTCACCGATTACATATCGAAGACCAGAAAATTCGTCCTTGGCGAAGAGATTTTCTCACCTATGGGCTTCTCGATTCGGGCCAGAGTCTTGGCGGCCAAGGGGGACAGACTGCAAGTCAAAATACTTGAAGGTCATTTGAAAGATGAGACCGGGTGGACTTCGCCTGACGAAGTCCGGTTAAGGCCGACACCAGAGGAAGCGCTGAAAGGATGTCGACGAGGGCATTGCGTTGACCGAGCGACGCGAAATTTACGCCGAAGAACAGGGCATCGGCGAGTTGGCCGAAGACGAAGGATTCCATCAGATTCCGGCTATTCAAACTGATGCTAACCTACTTACAGCCCATGAATCCCATGTCAAGCGCGACGCCATCATCGCTGATCTGGAAAAAAAAGGTCGAGCGACGCTCATCGCAAAGTATAACAAGTTCAAACTCGACAACACACACATCGATCGGATCGTGAGCGAGGGGCGGGAGAAGCGATGGCCCTTGCCGACGGTACCCGATCCTTACAAGCGATAGCTCGGAGCCTCTTTTCCCAAGGCGGCCTTGACCATCGCCACGATGCCGGCCTTCAGGGCCTCGGGAAGTTCGGGCCATGCTTCGACCACGGCGGCCAGGTCGGGGTTTATCCTCGGGGGTAAGCTCTACCACGCGAACCCTGGTAGCGCCACCGGTAGCGCGCAGGCTTCGGGAAGGGCCAGGGAGGGTCGGGGTGGTACGGGATGATGGAACTTGATGGGTTTGACGTAACTCGTTGCGAACTTCAGGATTGGACGGGCATGTTCGGTCAGATTCGTGAATACCGGGGTGGGGACTCGAACCCCAGACCTGCGGATTATGAGACCGCCGCTCTGACCAACTGAGCTACCCCGGCAGGGCGTGGATACGGCCGGGGAGTGCTCCCCAACCATCGCACTGGTCATAAGTTAAACTACCAGACCGGCCGCTTGAGTTCAAGCGAAACGGATGCGAAGCGGAACCGGCCTTCTCAGGACGGGGGGAGATCGATTCTACTTCTTTATGACGAAACTCGAAGGGCCTGTCCGGGCCATCCAGACGCCGCAATGTCGGTTCACACAATCAGGATAAGTTTGCGCCATGCCGCCACAATATATTTTCACGATCGAGAAACTGTCGAAGGCTTACGTCAAAAAGGAAGTGCTCAAGAACATCTGGCTGTCGTTCTACCCGGGGGCCAAGATCGGCGTCATCGGCGGGAACGGATCGGGCAAGAGCACACTGCTGCGGATCATGGCGGGGCTCGACCAGGACTTTGTCGGCACGGCCCGACCGGCGTCTGGGGTCACGATCGGTTACGTGCCCCAGGAGCCGACGCTCGACCCCGATCTGGATGTTCGGGGCAACGTCGAACAGGCGGTGGCTGTTTTGCGCGGCCACCTCACCCGGTTCGACGAGATCAACGCCCGGCTGGGCGAGGGGCCCGATGCCGACGAGATGGACGCCCTACTCGAGGAACAGGCCAGCGTGCAAGATGCCATCGAGGCGGCCAACGGCTGGGACCTTGACCGCCGGATCGAGATCGCCATGGATGCCATGCGCTTGCCGCCTGGCGAGGCTGATGTCAGCACTCTCTCCGGCGGCGAGCGGCGCAGAGTGGCACTTTGCCGGGTCTTGCTTGAGCGTCCCGACATTCTTCTGCTCGACGAGCCCACCAACCACCTCGACGCCGAGAGCGTGGCCTGGCTGGAGCGACACCTGGCGGAGTACCCGGGAACCGTTATCCTCGTCACCCACGACCGCTACTTCCTCGACAACGTGGTGAAGTGGATTCTCGAACTCGACCGGGGCCAGGGTATCCCCTGGGAAGGAAACTACTCTTCGTGGCTGGAACAGAAGCAGGCCCGGCTAGCGCTCGAAGAGAAGCAGGAGAGCACCCGCCGCAAGCAACTGGCTCGCGAGCTCGAGTGGGTCCGAATGTCGCCCCGCGCCCGCGTGGCCAAGAACCGGGCCAGGCTCCAGCGATACGAGCAACTTGCCGCCCAGGAAGCCGACAAGCGCGACGAGGCCATCGTGCTCCAGATCCCGCCGGGGCCGCACCTGGGCTCGCTGGTCGTCGAGGCCGATGGCCTAGCCAAGGCCTACGGCGAGCGGCTCCTGTTTGAAGAGATGGACTTCCGGCTTCCTCCCGGCGGAATCATCGGCGTCATCGGTGCCAACGGCGTGGGCAAGACCACGCTCTTCCGGATGATCGTCGGCCAGGAGACGCCCGATCGCGGCACACTCCGGGTGGGCGACTCGGTGGTGAACTCGTACGTCGACCAGAACCGCGATGCCCTCAACCCTCAGAACACGGTTTTCCAGGAGATCACCGGCGGAATTGACCCCATCGTCCTGGGCAAACGGAAACTGCCCGCTCGGGCCTACGTGGCCACGTTCAATTTCAAAGGCCCCGACCAGGAGAAGCTCGTGGGCAAGCTCTCCGGCGGCGAGCGCAATCGCGTCCACCTGGCCAAGCTGCTCAAGAGCGGGGGCAACCTGCTGCTGCTCGACGAGCCGACCAACGACCTGGACGTGGACATGCTGCGTGCGCTCGAGGAGGCCCTCGTCGACTTCGGCGGCTGTGCCGTCGTCATCAGCCACGACCGCTGGTTCCTCGACCGGGTTGCCACGCACATCCTGGCCTTCGAGGGCGACAGCCGCGTGGTCTGGTGTGACGGCAACTACCAGGCCTACGAGCTCCAGCGCCACGAGCGCCTGGGCACCGACGCCGACCAGCCCCACCGTATCAAGTACAAATCGCTCACACGCTGAGGAGGTGTGCCGCCGCAAAGTCGAGGAACAAAACAGCCCGGGAAAGCGAACCTGCCATGACTGCTGCCGACCGTCGCCGAATCTGGATTCTGGTCACCCTCTACGGGGCGGTCCTGGCGGCCTGGTTCACATTCGCCCGCTGGGTGGTCCCCGCAATTCTCAACGGCGCAGCGCAGGGATACGCGAACTCGCTGCTGAACCGCGCGTTCCGCGACAGGAAGCTTCTGTCACCGTTTGCTGCAACGCCGCTGGAGTACTGGCATCACGTCTCCGAGGCCGTGCTGTTCGCCGGTCTGCTTCACCTGGCGATCGTCGTGTTCATTGTCAGGCTCGGTCCGCCGACTGGCGATCCACGGTTGTCGCCGCGGCGAGCCCCGGAAGGCTGGACCAACCCGGTGCTCATCGTGCTGTCATTTGCCTACCTGGCCATGACCGTCGCCCGCGGGTGCATTCAGGACTACTACTTTTACATCCAGATGTGGCAGGAGATTCAACGCGGTCACGACCCCTGGTTTTACATTTTCGGCACTTTTGGCAAGTATCCGATGAACGCCTACGGCCCGCTGTTCAACCTGTTCGCGTTCCCCGCGTTGCTCAATCCGCTTCTGCCCAAGCTGCTCTTCGCCACGGCTTACCTCGGGTTTGCCATCTGGCTGGTCAAGAACCGCGCCAGCGACTCGAAGGCGAGGAGCCTGCCCTGGCCGCTGCTGGTCGCCTGGTTCTGGATGCCGTATTGCTGGGTCGAGATCGCCAACTTCGGCCACTTTGAGTCAATCGTCGGCCTGTTCTGCGTGGCCGCTCTCGAGGCACGTATCCGCCAGCGTGATATCGGTTCCGGCGTATTTCTTGGCTTAGGCGCGCTGCTCAAGTTCATGCCGGTTGTGCTGCTTCCGTTCTTGATGATCGACGGACGAAGGTTTCGGCTACGCTTGCCGGCTGCCGCAATCCTGACCATCGTTCTGGGATTGGGGGCAAGCCTGCTAATCTGGGGCCCTTCGACGTTTCGCCCTCTGATCTTCGCGGCGGAACGCTCGTCGCACCATCTGTCGATTTACAGGTTCCTCAAGGGGCCGTATTCGCCGCTCCGCTGGCTGGACATCGTCGACAACCTTGACCCGGCCGCTCCCTTCTTCCTGGCGATCGCGCTCTTCTGGGCCTGGCGGCTGGTACGCAGGCGAATGTTTGAACCGGCTCCCGCGACCGTGCTGGCCATCCTGGTGACCCTGATGTTCTACCAGGTGGGATTTGCCCAGTATCACATGGTGCTTTTCGTGCTTGTGTCTTACTGGATGGTGAGGGACCGACGGCCGATACGTGAAACGATCTTAGTCTGGATCGCTTTAGCCAGCTACTTTGGATGGTTGTCTTACTTCAATCTCGAGCTCGCAATTAGAGATATTGATGATCTTGGGATGCAATCGTGGATTGGACTCCCGACATTCCTTCTTGGATGCTTCCTTGCGTCGAGCATCGTGCACACCGCCACAATCACACCGACAGATTCCACCCTGCCGCCTGCGATTTCCGTCGCCTGAGACGTTGAACCGGACAAGTTCCGCCGGACGCGTCGGAAAGATGGCCGTCTAACTGCACCATCCCCGGTATGTGTGTTGCTGGAATATTCTCCCGCAAAACTTGAACACGCTTTTGCGGAGGACGCCCCAATGGCTCAGCAAGTCCCGATCGGGTTGGACGCGGAAGCCCGTGAGACCACACATGGTTCGGTCCACGAAATTGCCGCCTCCCTTTCTTATCAGCGGCTAGCGATCGTCAATGTTGTCTTCTACGGGCGTCCCGGCGCTCCGGATCGTCAGTGGGTGCTCATCGACGCGGGGGTCATGGGCACGACCGCTTTCATCCGCGGTGCGGCTCGTCAACTTTTCGGCCGCGATTCGCGACCTTCGGCCATCATCCTCACCCACGGCCATTTTGACCACGTGGGAGCGCTCGAAGAGCTGGCCGATCACTGGGACGCTCCCATTTATGCCCACCCGCTCGAGCATCCCTATCTCGATGGAAGTTCGGCGTATCCTCCACCGGACCCGACCGTCGGCGGAGGCATGATGTCGCTACTCGCTCCGCTTTATCCGCGTGGCCCAATCGACGTCAGCCGGCGCCTGCTAGCCTTGCCGGAAGACGGCAGCGTCCCGGGCATGCCGGCCTGGAGATGGATCGCCACACCTGGCCACTCTCCGGGCCACGTCTCATTCTGGAGCGCCGCGGACAGAATCCTCGTCGCAGGTGACGCTTTCATCACGACCGCGCAAGAATCTGCCTACGCCGTCGCCTCCCAGCAACCCGAGATTCATGGTCCGCCCAAGTACTACACGCCCGACTGGGACAGCGCACGCGATTCCGTTCGGAAACTGGCCCGACTCGAGCCCGAACTCGTCGTGACCGGGCACGGCCGGGCGATGCAAGGGCCCGAGATGCGATCCGCACTACACGCGCTGGCACGCGAGTTCGACCGGATCGCCGTGCCCTCGCACGGGCGCTATGTCGATCAACCCGCACGGGCCGATGCCAGCGGCGTGACCTTCGTTCCTCCCAGGCCCGACTGATCTTCAAGCTCAGACCCCATACAAGAGACTGCGAACCGACTTCGTTCTGTCTGCTGCATCTGTGACCTGCCGATGTTTTGTTCTCGAGACGTCGCGAACAAGAATCGAGGTGCTCATGGATGCTGGTGCGCAGACCCATTCGCGTCAGCCGGAAGCCTGGTGCTCACGAGCCAGGTTCGTCAACTACGGTACCGCCTCACACTTCGCCAGGACTTCGCGGCTTTCACAAACACAGTGATTCAAATACCCAGGATTCCGACATTTGCTGATTCGATTCTCTTCATTTTCCCGTAAGAGGATGCGTTTTCTCGAAGATTTCAAAAAAGGCATTATTCAGCCGGATCGTGCGCGTTGGTATCGAGATTGCAAGAGCCACTCACGACGTGACACGTGAACCAGCGCCGGGTCTGGACTATTCCCTTGAGTAATGAGTTCGGGCCAGGCCGGTTCAAGAGGAAAGCGGATGAAAATGAGACACAGCAAGAGGAGGAACAATTCAATGCGTAAGAGAGAGTTTTCCTTGATCGCCATCGGAGCCGGAGTGCTGAGCATGCTCCTGGCTACGGGCGTCCGGGCCGATGATCCGCGCCCGATCGCCACAGCTCAAGACTTGCAAGACGTTGGCAAGTTCCTGTTCAAGCTCGCCGACACCAACAATGACAACCGGATCTCTCAGAAAGAAGCCATTGACGCAGGCAATTTACTCGTCGGGGGATTTTTCTTCCGGGCCGATGCCAATGGCGACGGCACCGTGACTCCGCAAGAAGCGCAGGCGGCTCGCGAAGCCCTGTTCAATCAGAGGCCTTTGCTGCGGTTCCTGTTCCAGAAGAGCGAGTCAGCCATCAACCAGGAGGCCGGTGGCAATGCCGTCAACCAGGGCAAGATGAACGTCATGAACCTGCTGGACGCTAATCACGACGGCAACTTCTCGGCCGCAGAACTGCGTCAGGCAGTCCAGACTGGCGTGCAAACCCTGTTCATGTCAGCAGATCGTAACGGTGATGGACAGCTTGATCCCGCCGAATTGAATCAGGCGGTCCTCGACCTGAGCAAGACCGCGGTACAGACGGCTTTCAACACCGCCGACCAGGACAAGAATGGCGCAGTGAGCCAGGCTGAGTTCGACAAGGCGATCATGAACCCGGCCCACGTGCTGTTCAAGATCTTCGACGCCAACAATGATGGTCAGATCTCGGCTGACGAGATGCGAAGCGGGATGCAAGTGGTGGCCCGGGAGCTCCGTTCCATGCAGGTTCCCGAGCCATCGAATTCGCTCTCCAATCAGATCGAGCGTCTGAACAATTCGCAGCAGACCTCGGCTCCGGGCACAATCACCCCGCGGCCGGCGTCGACTCCGGTTCAGCCGACACCGGGCGTGGCCCCGAGCACGGTCGTTCCGCCCCAGCGCTAAGTTTGTGGTGCGTTTGATCAGTCAATCAAACCGCCTCGGGTCGGGAATCCCGCCCTCCGCGAGGAGACCGGTGGTTCCCGGCCCGTGCAGCTTTTTCGAGCTAGCCCGCGAACACGGGCTTGACGGCCAACCTATTTGCAAATGAAACGAGGAGCTATCATGGCGCAAGGAAACGACACGTCTGGCCGACTCGAGTCCTCGGCGGACGCTCTCTCGGACTCCACCTTCTCCGGAGATGATGCGGTCCTCGTGGACCGGACGCTCACGGTCGCCGAAGCGATGACATCGGCTCCCAGAACGTGCTCGCCGGTCAGCACTGTTCTGGAAGCGGTGATGATCTTTCGCGACGCCGATTGCGGCGCCATCCCCATCACCGACACCGGTAAACCGATCGGCCTGCTCACCGACCGTGATGTTGCACTCGCAATCTCCACCCACCAATCGGACCTGGGGCGATTGCCCGTGGGCGAACTCATGAGCAAGGATGTCGTGACCATCGACCTCGACGAAACTCTCGACGCCGCCATGGAAAAACTTGGTGACCAGGGAATCCGCCGGCTCATGGTTGTTGACGGATCTGGCCTTCTGCAGGGTGTGCTAAGCTGGACCGACCTGATCCCCCATCTCTCCGCGGCCGGCCTCGGTCGCGTCGTGTCGCGCATCGTCGAAAACCGGTAATCATGCAATCCGGCTGCCATAATGCAGATTTGCATTGCTCCGCGACGTGAGACCGGTTATTCCAGTCAGGTAGCGCCGTGGGAGTCAGGCCACCGGTGCCTGGCCGGATACCGGTCGTCGGATTCGCCAGGCGTACCCTGGGGGCACGATCAACGGGCGTTGATCAATCGGTCTTCGACCGGCTTTCGATCCTCTCCTGGCCGCTGCCCGTCCAGAATCCCGAGACGTCTGCCACCTGGGTCTGAAGGTGGCGAGGAAAGCGTGATGGCTGACTGCCTGTTGCACGATTCGCGTGAAGGTGTAATCCGGATCACCCTCAACCGACCCGAGCGGCGCAATGCACTCTCGCGTGAGCTGCTCTTGCGACTGGAAGAGTCTATGCGTGCGATTCGATCGGACCGCTCGGCCCGGGTGGTTGTCCTCGCCGGCAACGGTCCCGTTTTCTCCTCGGGGCATGATCTCGGTGAGCTCGTGGGTCGCTCGGAAGACGAATATCGCAGTCTGTTCGCTCTGTGTAGCCGGGTCATGCTTGGCTTCCGCGAACTCGAGCAGCCCGTGATCGCGCGAGTGCACGGCCTGGCCACTGCCGCAGGCTGTCAGCTTGTCGCGTCGTGCGACCTGGCCGTGGCTTCGGAACAGGCTGCTTTCGCCACTCCCGGCGTCAAGATCGGCCTCTTCTGCACCACGCCGATGATCCCGCTGGTCCGCGTGATTCCGCCGCGTGCCGCACTCGAAATGCTGATGACCGCTCAGCCCATCTCGGCGGACAGGGCACTCGAGCTCGGGCTCGTCAATCGCGTCGTTCCGGGTGATGAGCTCGACGAAACGGTCCAGTGGCTCGTTGAGAGTATCCTCGCCTTGAGCCCCCGCGTCCTGGCGCTGGGAAAGTGCGCCTTCTATCAACTTCAATGCCTGGACGAACCAGCAGCCTACGCACAAGCCACCGACATCATGGTCGAGAACGCTCTCCAACATGACGCCCAGGAAGGCATCTCGGCCTTCTTGCAAAAGCGTCCACCGCACTGGCAATGAGAGGCCCTTCGGCCACCGGACGACGTGCCGTCTCCCATCTGCCATCTCCGATCTGGTATTCTCACCCTCATGCGATCTCTTCCAAGCTTCGACGAACTCCGCAACCGTGCCGACAGGTGTGCCCGTCCGGCTTCCATTGCCGTCGCCGGTGCCGACGATCCCACGGTGCTCGAGGCCCTGGGCGTTGCGCGAAAGCGGGGCTGGATTGCACCGGTGCTGATCGGTCCGGAAGCGGCCATTCGATCCACGGCGCGCTCGGCCGACGTCAACCTGGATGGCATGCGCATTCTGGAAACCGATTCGGATGCGATCGCGCCGGCCGCCGTGGCCGAGGTCCGCTCGGGGCGAGCCAGGGCGCTCATGAAAGGACAGATCGCCACGCCTACACTGATGAAAGCCGTGCTTGACGCGAGGCACGGTTTGCGCATGGATCGGGTGATCTGCCAGGTTGTGCTGATGGAGATTCCCCGCGACAACCGTCGGTTTCTGATGGCCGACACGGGAATCACGGTCAAGCCCAGCCTGGAACAGAAGCTGGATATTCTGATAAGCGCGGTCCATGTGGCCCACGCCCTCGGCGTTGCCCAACCGCGCGTGGCGCTCATGGCCGCCACCGAGACCGTCAAACAGGCCATGCCGGAAACCATCGACGCCGAGGAATTGACGCGCCGCCATGATCAATCCAAATTCGCTTGCTGCACGATCCAGGGCCCGCTCTCGTTCGATCTTGCCTACGCCCATGACGCCGGGGCCAAGAAGCGGATCGGCGGCACCGTCGTGGGTACCGCTGACGTCATGATTTTTCCCGACCTCCTCTCGGCCAATCTCACCGTCAAGGCCATCATGTACACTGCGGACTGCCGGTTCGGGGGCATTCTTGCCGGCACCGCGGCCCCCGTAGTTTTCATGTCACGCGCCGACAGTTCCCAGACCCGCCTTAATTCACTTGCACTGACGCTTGCCGTTCTTGATAGCGACCGTGAACTTGCGAAATGAAACCCGAAAGTCCTTATCTCTTTGCCGCGTGTCCGGGGAGTCTGTTGCATGAGCTTGAGCCTGGAAGACGACGCCATCGGAGGGAACGACCACATTCAGAACTCCCCTCAGAATTCGCCGAGCGCCGGCCCGCCGCACGCAGGATCTCGCGTCATCTCGGTCGACACTCTGCGCGGGCTGACGATTCTATTGATGGTCTTTGTCAATGATCTTGGCCACGGAGCTCCGTCCTGGATGCACCATATCCAGCCTCCCCATGCCGATGGGATGACTCTGGCCGACATCGTCTTTCCGTTCTTCCTGTTCATCGTCGGTGTCTCGATCCCGCTGGCGCTTGAGCGGGGGGAGGGCCTGGGAACATCGCGGTGGCGGCAGCTTCTGCATATCCTTGTTCGATCCGCCGCTCTCTTGCTACTTGGAGTCATCGAGCTGAACAGCGACGAGGACCGCACGCTCGGGCCGGGCCGCTGGGGCACTTTCGCGGCCATCTGCGTCATTCTGGCGTGGTGTGTGATCCCGCGTGTGGCAGGATGGAAACGCGGGGTATTGCTGACGCTCAAGACCGTGGGCATTCTCGGGCTGATTGTCTTGCTGGCGATCTACCGGCGCCAGCCGCACACCGCGGAGGTGCCGTTTCTGGGAAGTGTCGCGAACTGGGTCTGGCTGAGAATTGGCTGGTGGGGCATTCTCGGCCTGATTGGCTGGGCGTACCTGACCGTTGCCCTTGTGACACTGCTGCTGGGACGACGGCGCGAGTGGCTGATGGGCGGACTGGGAATCCTGATTCTGCTGCACCTCGCGATGCAGCACGGCGGCCTCTTTACCCGACTGGATCACAAACCCTGGCTGGGCCCTGCGCTTCCATTCCTGCACTCCGGGGCGCGAGTGATCGATACCGTCGGCGACTACATCGGCCTGGGCGACGCGGTCGGTTCACTCGCCGCCATCACGATGGCCGGATGCCTGCTGGGCTCGATCCTCCGCCGCGACAGCGACATCGTCGATCACCGCGGACGAATTCGCTGGGCCTGGACCTTTGTCGCCGGCCTGTTCGTGGCCGGCCTGGTGACCGACACTTTCGAGGGAATCAACAAGATCGCCGCGACCCCGACCTGGTGCCTCTGGTGTGCGGCCCTGGCATGTGCGCTTTGGATCGTGCTTTACCAGGTGATTGACGTCGCCGGGTTTCGCGCGTGGTCGGTCGTGGTGCGGCCCGCCGGTGCCAATCCGCTGATCGCCTACTTCTTGCACCCTGTGGTCCTCGGTCTGGTCTCCCTGGCCGGCTCGTGGAATAGCTTGCTCTCCTACAAGAGCTCGCACAATTCCTGGATCGTGATCGCCGGTTCTCTGGGAATGGCGCTCCTCGTTTGCGCCGCGACGGGGCTCATTGCTCGCCTCGGCCTGCGAATGCACGTCTAAGGAAGCGCGGGTCGGTCGTACCGCGGAGTTACAATGTCCTTGTCACCGAACCGTGGATGAGAGGCTGGAAGACGACGATGGCCCGGGAGCAGGAGCAGTTTCTTGATGTCGTCGACAGCGACACGGCCAGGTGTCGATGGTGGCAAGCAGTAATGCCAGCACCGCTGGGCGTCGAGACCGTCTGCCTCGCGGCCGCTCTGGGCCGGGTGCTCGCCGCGGACCTGGCGTCCGAGGTCGATGTTCCTGCGTTCGACCGATCCAACATGGACGGCTATGCGCTCCGCGCCGAGGACACTTATGGTGCGTCCGAGGAATCACCTCGGTTGCTGCGGCTCAATGGCGAGGAGATTGCCACGGGAACCGTCCCGAGCCTGGTGATCGAGCCGGGCAAGACGAGTGCCATTGCCACGGGCGGGATGCTGCCCCGCGGCGCCGATGCCGTGTTGATGGTCGAGCACACGCGAATTGATGGAGAGCTTCTCGAGGTCCTCCGCCCGGTGGCCCCCGGCGCAACTTGAGCTTTGCCGGCACCGACGTGGCTCGTGGCGAGCTGGTTCTCCGTCGCGGTACACAGCTTTCGGCCCGCGAGACCGGACTGCTCGCGGCTATAGGCCAGGATGAGATTCCCGTGCTCCGCCGACCGCGCGTGGCCATCATCTCGACGGGCGGCGAGTTGATCGCGCCTGGATCGCCGCCGCGCCCGGCCGCCGTTTATGACGCCAATGCGACGCTCCTGGCCGATGCCGTGCGGGAACTCGGCTGCGACCCGGTGCCTTTGGGGATCGTCCCCGACGACGAAACGGCCCTCGAGGAGGTGCTCGAGCGAGCCCTGACACTGGCCGACCTGGTGCTGCTCAGCGGCGGGACCAGCAAGGGTGGGGGAGATCTGTCCTATCGCGTGCTGGCCCGCCGGACTCCGGGCATCGTCGTGCACGGCGTCGCCCTCAAGCCGGGCAAACCGATATGCCTGGGGGCCGTGAGTTCGACGCCGGTCGCGATTCTGCCCGGCTTTCCGACGTCGGCAATCTTCACATTCCACGAGTTCATTGCCCCTGTGCTCTTGCGGATGGCGGGGCTGCGGCCAGAAAATCGAGGGGAACTCACGGCTCGGATGGCCGTGCGGTGCAACAGTGAACGAGGCCGCACCGAATACCTTCTGGTGGGCCTCTTACCCGGTGGAGAGGAACTGGCGGCCTATCCCATGGGCAAGGGCTCGGGCTCCGTCACCACGTTCAGCCGGGCAGATGGGTTTGTCGTCATTCCCAGGTTGCAGGAGTTTTTGGAGCGAGGCGAGCGGGTGCAGGTGCATTTGCTGGGCCGGGGGATCGAGCCCGCGGACCTTGTGGTCATTGGCTCACACTGTATCGGGCTCGACATGCTTCTGAGCCTCCTGGCCGAACGAGGAATTCGATCCCGGTCTCTCTGGGTTGGATCGCAGGGAGGCCTGGACGCCACGGCCCGCGGCGAATGCGACCTTGCCGGCATCCACCTGCTGGATCCCGAAAGTGATACTTATAACTTGCCGTTCCTTGCCGGCGGAGTTCGTCTCTTTCACGGCTATTGCCGGATGCAGGGACTGGTCTACCGGCCGGGCGATCCGCTGTTCGTAGGTTGCACGGCCGCACGGGCAGTAGACCGCGTCCTGGCGCAAACCTCTTGCCTGATGGTCAATCGCAATCGGGGCAGCGGTACACGATACCTGTTGGACCGGCTGCTCGCCGGCCGTCGGCCGCCCGGTTTCGCCGTGGAGGTCCGCTCCCACAACGCCGTGGCCGCGGCGATCAGCCAGGGTCGAGCCGATTGGGGCGTCGCCATCGAGCCGGTTGCCCGCGCCTACGGTCTGGCATTCCTGCCGCTGAGGGCCGAACACTACGACTTCGCCATTCCGGCCGACCGCTGGGATCGACCCGCGGTCGCGGCATTCCGGGGGCTTTGGGACGAGCCCCGGTCGCGACGAAAACTGTCCGAACTCGGCTTCCTGACTGACCAAGATGAGGGCAGGTCATGATTGTGGGAGCTGTGGTTCTGTGTGGCGGCGAAAGTCGGCGAATGGGTCGCCCCAAAGCCTGGCTTCCCTTCGGTCCAGAGCGGATGCTCCAGCGCGTCGTCCGTCTGGTGTCCTCGGTTGCCGATCCGATCGCGGTCGTTGCGGCCCCCGATCAGCAACTCCCCGCGCTCCCGGAGTCGGTCGTGATTGCCCGCGACCCCCTGCGAGGCCAGGGCCCCCTGCAAGGGCTGGCGGCCGGACTTTCCGCCCTCCCTGATGAAATTGAACTTGTCTATGCGACAGCCACCGACGTCCCATTTCTTCAACCGGACTGGATCAACCGGCTGGTGGCACTGATCGGCGATCACGATCTGGCCATTCCCGATTGTGACGGATTTCGCCATCCCCTCGCTGCTCTTTATCGCCGAGCCTCGGTCCTTCCCGCCTGTATTACCCTGCTTCAGCAGGGGAGACTTCGCCCCGCATACCTGGCCGAACTCCTGCGTGCACGAGTTGTTGCCGCCAGCGAGCTTGCCGACGTCGACCCGGAGTTCCTGACTTTGCGGAACCTCAATACACTGGCAGATTACACATCGGCCTTGACACTGGCTGGCCACGATCTGCCAGGTGCCGATACCGGCAAACAGGACTTCGGACGTCCACAGGTGCATGTCGAACTCTATGGAGTGCCTCGATTGCGTGCCGGGACTGGTCAAGTCACTGTCCAGGCGGCCAGCATCGGCGAGGCCCTCCACGCTTTGGCTCGCGCCTGCCCCGCCTTGGTGAACACCGTGCTCAGCGCGGATGGTCCGCTGTCGCCGGCTTATACGTTAAATATCAACGGCCAGCGTTTCGCAACCGATCCTGCAACACCACTGAGCGATGGTGACTCTCTGATCTTGCTGGCAATTGACGTCGGCGGTTAGGGCATCTCCTGGTCATCTCATGGCCTTTTGAAAGCAATGAACGCTTCATCCGTCTATCTACTGTTAAAACTTTCAAATCTTGTGAAAAAACGAAAATCGGTCTATCGCGCCGTGGGCTGTATCGTATAATTCCCGTTTGGTTGGGAACGAGTTGAGTTCGCGATGTCGATCCTTTCTGGAATCACCTCTCGCCTCTTCTGTCGCCCTTCCGCTCTTTGGATCTTGACGAGATCCCTTTCCTCTCGGCCCGGAAAGTCACTCGAGGGCCGTCGTTGATTTCGCTCAGGAGATTGATGGTGGGTAAGAAACTGTACGTCGGGAACTTGACCTACAAGGTCAGCAGTTCGGAGCTTGAGCAACTCTTTTCTCAATTCGGAACGGTCCAGAGTGCTCAGGTCATCACCGACCGTGACACAGGACGCAGCAAGGGCTTCGGTTTTGTCGAGATGGACACCGATGCCGAGGCGCAAGAGGCAATTCGCGGTCTGCACGATCAAGATCACAACGGGCGGCGGCTGACCGTGAACGAAGCACGGCCCCGCGAGCCTCGTGCCGGCGGCGGTGGCGGCTACGGCGGTGGCGGTGGCGGCGTGGCGGCTACGGTGGCGGCGGGCGAGACCGCGACCGGGATCGCTATTGAACATCTGACCGTCTACAGATCGCTCTTGTGAGGCCCGAAATGCGGCCTCTGGGTCAAAATACCGGCCTGTTCGAGTTGCCCATGATGGCAGGCGATCGGGCTTTCGGTGCTGACGGGCTGGCGCATTGATCGAGTGCGCTTGCTGGCCGCCTCCCCGAAAAGTCACGCGGAACGGCAACATAGCCAAGCCACCGAGGGACCGAGCGGTTCCTATCCCGAGGAAACGACCTCAGTCCCCCGATTTTGAGGCTTCGCTTGCCCACATCTCAAAAAAAAGCCGCCTGACGAGTGTCAGGCGGCTTGATCAGTTCAGCCCATGCGGGCATGAAGTCTGGTTTGCGCTTCTCAGCGGCCAGTCTCGCTAAAATCCATCTCGAAGTCGCTGAGGTTGATCTTTGCGTCGCCATCGCTGTCGTCCGGCTTTTCGAAAACCTTGGCCCACCGGCTGTTGTCGCCGTCGAGCCGGTTCTGGCCAAGCCGCTCGTTCTCGCGCTGGCAGTCAATGCAACTGTTCGTATACGGCAGAGCGTTGAGCCGGGCTTCGGAGATCTTTCCGCCGCAGAACTCACAGCGGCCATACACGCCGGCGGCGATTCGCTGGAGAGCATGTTCAATCTGGCTGAGTTCACGACTCTCGATCTCGACGAGCTGGGAACTGATCTCATCGTTGGCCGAGTCAACCGCGGCGTCCACGTTATCGCCGACCCCGCCGCTAACTTCCGAAAACTTCCGGAAGCTATCGAGATCGCCATTTATGGCTTTCCGCAGCGCGTCGCGGCGCGAAACCAAACGTGAGGTGAGTCTGAGCAAAGCATCTTTGCGGGCCATGGAACACCTCCTGGTGTCTTTCTTCGCAGTTCACTGGTTGCGGGGATTGCACTTATCGACCCGCGTCGCCACAATTTCCCTCGTCGACCGAATGAATGAACTCAAATTCATTAGGATGATAGCACACACATCGTCCGACGCTGAACCGGCGAAGCAAATCTTGTAAGAAGCTCTTCTGGCAAATCCCTCAGCTCCTTGGTGAGCAAATCCCTCAAGCACATTATGCGCCACCGACAAGTCGAGGCGCCCGACTTTCCGATCCACAGCAATAATACGTCCGAGCCCACCAAAGGTTTGACGAAATTCTTCGGATTTTCCTGCGCCACTTTGGCCACCTTGGATTATCGGACGACTCACTCTATTTCAGTGAGCGTAACGGCTCTGAAGGACGCGTGGGCGGTCACACCGCGACGTCAGAACAGGTAGGCTACCGGGGTGGGAAAGCAGTCACATTCTGCGTGCGATTTCCAAAAAATCAACGAAAAAAAATTCAGGAACGAAAGATTTTGCATTCAGACCTGAGGTCAGTGCACTCGGCTTCAAATGTCCTTTCAGAACATTCCGCGGTAAGAAGTAATCGGACACTACCCGGGGGAGAAGTTCGCCCGGGGTGTGCAGGAAATTGACAAACCGGACCTGGGTTTGATTGGGAACCAGAAAGATCCACTGCTCGATAATCTGGCCTTTCGTCCCGGAGATGACCTTGGCCTCGGGCTTGGACGCCATGAGCTGGCGGACCTCATCCGGCGTCTTGCCCCGCAAACCCCCGGAAGCAGACGCCTCGGACCTCGGAGAATCGGCGCCAGACGGATTACCTCGTCCGTTCGCCGTGGTGGGAGCGTCTTCGACCCACTGGTCCTTCACACGACGGTAGCCTCGAGTCCGGAATGCCTCGGCCACTTCCTTGGACCCGGGGTCGATCTTCCATGCCCGCTCCAGCAACGCCTTCGCCGCAGCCCGATCTTCGAGCAATTCTTCGTAGAGCGCGGCCAGGGAGACGGGCCCCTCGGCGTCGGTCTCGCTCAGCTTGTCGCGCTGTATTTTCAGCCAGTCGCGATAAATCTCGACCGCCGACTGGGGATTCTTGAGCCGGTCGCGATAGGCCTGTGCCAGCGCCTTCACCTCGGCCAGCCGCAACGTAGCGAGGTTCTGCCGGCCCTGGTCCAGCCCCGTATTCAGAAGTTTTACAGCAAGTTGTGGCCGGTCCGGGAGTTCAGATTCCGCACTCGTAGCCAGTTCGATCGCCGAGCGCGGGTCAGCGGTGGCCTGGGTTTCCAGCAATTTCGAGACGGCGTCGGCCCAGAGCTTGCGGTCCAGAGCCTTGCGTATATCGGCGGGTGCCGAGCGATAAGCGGCGCCCGGTTCGTTTGTGTACGCCTGATCCCAGCGTCCCAGATCGGTCTGCCCGGACACATGGTCCCTGGAGGCCTCGGGAAAGAAGTGCTCGATTTGAGCCAGGACTTCCTTGAGCGAGTCGATCTTGGCGGCGGAGGCGAGCCTGGCTCGCAGCGCCTTGTGTGCCAAGGTCGAGGGTAAGGGCTCGGGCGTTTTCCGACGTCGCGCCTCCTCGGCCAGGGCGAGCCATTCCTTCGGTGCATCGACCGTCGCACGTACTTGTTCGCCCTCCACGCTCAGGGCTTCGGCTTCGAGCGTCCGGGCCCGCTGCAAGAGCACATTGTCCTTGAACGCCTTGCCTCGCGCCTCGGCCCAGGCCGCCCACGCCTTGCGTTTCTCATAATCCCGCGCCGACAGGGCAGCAACCGCCTGGTCCAGGCGATCGATATCGTTCGGCATCGCTTTCAGTCCACTCACGTCGCATACAAGCTGACCGCCGTCCCGAGCGAGTCGTCCCTGAACCACGACCGGCATGGGGCGAGGAGAGCCGCGGGGCCGCAACGAAGTCGGCAGCCGGAAAATCACGCTCGTGCGTTTGAGGTACAGTTCGTCATATCCCCGGCCATCATGGTACTGGTAAAACCGCACACGGTCGTCAACAACCACGACCTTTCCCACCAGGTCCGCCCGCCGATCCAGTTCCGCGGCATCAACCACTACGCTCTGCTCGGTCTGACCCACGGCCGCCCGGCCGGAAAACCCTAGCCAGCAAACAAGCACCCCCAAAAGCACTGCGATCACCAAGGTTCTCATGGTTGGTCCGCCCCCTCAGCGCTCTCGGTGGCAGCGTCCGAGGCACCCGGCCAGCCCAGCGCCTCGAGAGCTTTGAAATGACTGATCGAAACACCGCTCTTGGGCTCGAACCGAATCAACCACTCCTTGACGTCGGCATCGTACTGAAATGAGGCCAGACGGGCTCCGAAAACCACCTGGTCTCCCTCCTTGAGACCGGCCAGGGTGATCGCCTCGAATCCGGTCAGGTCGATCCGGGCGTAGCGCTGTTCCCGAGCCCCCTGGCCGGGTGCGAAAACAAGATAATCGAGCTCATAACGGCTCGATCCCGGAGTGTCTGGCGTAGCCGTGATCGTGGCATCAATGATGACCGCCCGAGCTCTGTACAACGTGTCAAATCGGTCGGCCCAGGCCTGTGGAGCTATCCGGGCGGCCTCGTCCAGCAAGTTTTCAAGAGGGTCCGTCAGCAGGCTCACGAAGATCGCGGCCTCGTCGGCCGCGTGGCGAATCTCTTCGGCTCCGTCGACAGCACCTCCCAGACCATCGACGGCTGCCTTGGCCTCGGAGAGCAGTTGATGCGCATGATCGAACTTACCTTCCTCAAGAGCGGCAATTCCTTCCGTCTGGCCGATGCGGGCTAACTGGGGAAGATTCTGCCGGTGATGCCGCCAGGTTCGCCAGCCGAAGGCGCCCATTCCGAGCAGGGCAACGCACGCCAGAACAACAACCGGACGGCTGGCGAATCTGCTGATCGTGAGTGGCTGCGCCAGGTCGACGGCCTCGCCCGAAGCTGCCGACTCCATCGCCCGGGCAGCCCTTCTGGTATCAACCGAGCCCGCCTGTCTTGTGCGGTCGGATTGTTGCCGGCCGGAGGCGGGACTCGCCCTGGAAGTCGATCCGGCCGCAGCGGATGCAGCCCGCACACCGGAACTCGACGGTTTGGATTTCGATCGAGCCGGTTGAGCGCGACGATTTGCGTCTTGATCCGGCCGCTGGGCAGGCTTCGCTGGCTCGGGCCGATCAACATCGTGCTGATCGCTGTCGTCGGGCGTCGAGGGAGAGGGAGCCGCCACCTCGTCTTCCCACTCGATCTCGACGTTCGCCATGTCGTCGGGCTCTACAATATCGACTGTCACCTGAGCCGGATCTTTGAGCTCGATCGGACCTTCGTCCACCTCAGGTCTCGCTGCGCTGAACGTGCGGGTCCTGGCCGACCGCTCGGGCACCAGAGGTTCCGGTAGCGGACTGGCGGGCAAGACAAAGATGCCTTCGCCGCAAGACGGACAGCGCAAGGCCTGATATCCCCCGGTCCTCTGGCCTCGCAATCTATGACCCAGCGGACAGACCACGCTGTAGTACTGAACCTTCGCGACGGGGGATGTCGCAAGCCCCTTGAACAAGCCACGAGCCCGGCCAAGTAGATCCAAGAAGCACCTCTTCCGGCCAGCCCCCGCGGTCTCCAAACCGCAAACCGGGATTCCCCGGGGCATTCGGTCGTGAATTCGTGTCGCCAGGAAATGACAGTTGTCCAAATTATCGGCATTGGCCTCTCCCAGGTCAACGGGACTGGCGGAAGGCGATGGCCGACAGCGAACGGATGGCAGGAATCCGCCCGCTCACCTATGGATCGGGCTCGGAGTCGAGACCAGCGAACGAGGATCACCCGGCAGTGCGAGCCTGTGTTTTGCGCGGACGGGAAGCACCACGGTGAATCGCGTCCCCAGTCCGGGTGAGGAATCGAAGTCGATCGTTCCCCCGTGATCCTTGATGATTCCGTAACTCATCGACAGACCGAGACCCGTTCCCTGTCCGACCGGCTTGGTCGTGAAAAAAGGGTCGAAAACTTTGCCTTGAATGGCCGGATCAATCCCGCAACCGTCGTCCGCGACTTCGAGCTCAATACTCTCGTCGCGGGCACGCGTACGCACAACCACCTTACCGCCGGCCGAGCAGGCATCGATGGCATTGAGCACCAGGTTCTGCACGACCATGTTGATCTTGGCCGGATAGCACTCCAGTCGGGGAACCTGCTGGAGCTCTGTCTCGATGGAGATATGCCTCCTCGCAGCGAGCTCATGAAGGATGTTCACCGTCGCGGTCACGCCCGCACTCAAATCGGCCTCCTGCGATTCGGCCTCGTCCAGGTGGGCAAAGTCGCGCAGGTTTTCAACGATCTTCTGGATCCGCTTGAGGCCCTCGCGCGATCGGTCGAGCAGGCTGTCCAGATTGGCCTGAACGAAGGGAAGATCCACCTCGTCACTCAGCGTGTGGATGCGCTCGAGCAGGTCAATCTGGTAAGCGGCCAGGGTGGCTTCCGCCTGCTGGTAAAGTCTCAGAATATCGTGCAGGTCGGTCACCTCGCGCTTGAGAACCGTGATGTTATTGGTGACGAAGGCCAGGGGATTGTTGATCTCGTGAGCGACGCCGGCCGCAGTCTGGCCCAGGCTGGCGAGCTTGGCCTGCTGGAGCATCCGCCCTTGCGTCTGCTTGAGCTCTTCGTGACTCTTCTGAAGCGCCCCGTGAGCGGCGTTCAGATTCTGGAACATTCCGGCCAGATCGTCGTTGGCCTTCCGGAGCGCCTGGGTTCGCTCCTCAACTTTGAGTTCGAGCTGATCATGTGCTTGCTGGAGTGCCGCTTCAGCTTGTTCGATCTGCTGTCCGACCCGGCCGGCAATCCGTTCCAGCGAAAACCCGAAGACGAAGATGGCGGTCGTCGCCAGCGCAGCCGATGAGATGGCGGCCGACGAACCGCCAGCCGTCATGGAAACCAGATGAGTCAACCAGGCGACCGTGACCACCGTGCCAACAACCAGCGGCAGGAAAACCCGGAGCAGTCGTGCGCGGATCGACGGTCCGCACAGGCGGTGAAGCGGAAACGAGGAAGAACCCGCCCCAGCGGCCAGCCCGGTTCCCAGCAGCACAAACCCGATGGCCGTGTTGAGCGCCATCGGAATCGATTCGCCTCCGTACAGCAGGGGAGTGTCCGGGCTGAACAGGTAGCCCAGCGCGAAGACCAGCCCGATCGCGCCGGTGATCGTGGCTCCTGCCCCGGCCATGTTTTCCGCCTGCTTGTCGGTCGGCTGCCTGTTCCAGGCAAGGATGGCCAGAGACACACTGGCTCCCAGAAACGCGATGCCCGTGAACAAAGCCATTTTCCCAAGAGGCGCTGCTCCCAGTTTTCCCTCGGGTACCCGCAAGAACCAGGAGTCGACGCCGAAGCTCGCGGCCGTCGTGAACTCGACCAGCCTGAGGATGCAGATCAAGGCCACCAGAACGGCCCCAGCTCCGGCCAGATCGCGAAGCCACGGCAACGAGGACAGGATGCGGGCAAGGGGCAAATCGGGATTATGCCGAGCATGCGAAGGCGCGACCTGCCGTGTTTGGTCCGCCGCGATCACGAAAACACCCGCCCCCAGAGCCAGAAAGCCGATTGCCGTGTTGGGCGCCATCGGGATGTAGCTCTGGCGAATTCCGGTCAGGAAAGGCTGCCTCGTCGCCGATCCGACGAGGGCGACGGCACCGATCGTGGAACAGGCCAGGCCGCATACCTGGGCGGTGCGCACCAGGATACGACTCGAGGTCTCACCGTTTGCCACGGTCGCCTTCCCTTCGATGCGCACACCGCCTGCTTGACCGAAATGACGAAATTCGGATCGTAGTTTCGATTCTCCGGAAACTTCAACGGGCTTGCAACGCGTTGAGGTTCCAGACGACCCGAAATCCGTCTTCGGTCAGATGGCGAACCACCTCATCGGGGCTCCGCTGATCAACGACGGGAAACTGCTCGCGGCTGGTACCGTCTCGCTCATGTTCCTGGTACCCTCCGGGCGACGTGGAGCTGCCGGCGCTCATCTGAGTGATGCAGCTTCGGGCCAATCGATTTCTCAGGTGGGCCGGCTCCCGGGTCGAGAGGACCAGGTTGGCGTGGGGAATCGCCAGTCGGAGGGCGCAGTAGAACCGGATGAATGTCTCGTCGTCCACGCGATAAGGCGCCTGGAAACCGGCCGGGGCGTCGTGAATTCGAGGAAGGCTCAACGAGAGCTTGAGATCGGGAAAACGCTGGAGCAGGTAGTTGCCATGGGCAATCAGGGCCGCCAGATCCTCGCGGGGATCGCCCAGGCCGAGCAGGATGCCCAGCCCGATGCGCCGGATGCCCGCCTCAGCGGCACGCTCGGAACCTTCCAGCCGCCAGTCGTACCAGGCTTTGGTTCCCTTGGGGTGAAAGGCAGAGTAACGCTCGGGGTCGTAGGTCTCCTGGTAGAGCGTCACTCCCAGTGTTCCCGCCGCGGCAAGCTGAGTGTATCCCAGCGTGCTCTGCGGCGCCACCTCGATCGCCACTTCGAAACCTCGCCCGCCAAGTGCCGTGACCACGCTGGCGAGATACTCGACGCTGATCAGGCGGGGATACTCGCCCGCCACCACGAGCAAGTGCCGGAACCCTCGACTGCCCAGCACTTGGGCCTCGGCGAGTGCCTGAGTGACATCGAGTTGCTCACGATCCATCGGGTTGGGATAGCGAAAGCCGCAGTACAGGCAATGGTTGATACAGTGGTTCGAAACATACAAGGGCGCGTAGAGCAGCATCGTGCGGCTCTGGGAGATGCCCGCCGGAGCGAAGTGGCGTTCGGTGACAGCGCGCGATGCGTCCTCCACGGCATGGAGAGAGCGTCGCGGGTCGAGACAACCTTCGATTTCCTCGCTCAAAGGCTGTGCCCGGAGTGTCGCGAGGTAGGAAGCCAGGAAACGCGGCGGTCGTGGCTCCGATCCGCTCAACTGGTTCATCAGCAGGTCGAGGCGCTGTGTCAGCTCGGACTGCTCGTCATTGAGATGGCCCGCGTTGTGGTTGAGCAACTGGTATCTCCAGCGCTCGACCTTCTCGGCCAGGCTCGCTCGCTCCGTGGGCACCAGTCGCGCGCAGTCTTCCAGGGCCCGCGACACCTCGGTCAAAAGCTTGAGACGCACCTCCGGGTGGTCGTTGACGCGCAAGACCAGATCTTCGAGCTCGCAATAAACAGCACCCGCGCCGGAATCGCCGATTGCCATCAGTGCCAGTTTCCCATCATGGATCGATCGCGCGAGCCGCCCTGGACGCCGCTTCGCGGCCGCGGACCCGATCACCCGTCAAAACTGGATGTCCAAGTCCTTTATAGCCGCCTGACGGCCCGCCGGACAAGAAAGCTCCGGAGCTGAACAGCGATCAAGGCCGGGCGTAACTCTGCTGGTTGCCACTGTCCTGACGGCTCGTGGCGAGCAAGCCGATGCCGGCCACGAGCGAGAATGCCCCAGCAACCAGTGGTACCCAGCACATTTTCAAGAGCCACGAGACCTCATCGGGATCGGCCTTTTGCGTGATGCGATGGACCGGGTCGGTGCCCAGCAAGCTCGCCTCGGTGAACTCGTCTTCGGCAATGGGACCGAACTTGCGGTCAACCACGGTCAGCACGTTGGTCGCGTGATTGCCCGCTTCCGACTCGCCCTCGCCCCGCATTGACTTGAGGAGCGGCACGCCGCCGTCGGATTCATAGCTCAAGTCGCCTCGCCACGTCTTTCCTGAGCGGTTCACGGATTCATCATGGACCGCCGAATAATCATCGGCAGACAATTGCAGGGTGGCCTTGCGATAGATCGGATGTCCGGGTGGGCAGTCCTCGAACTCGATCCGGATGAGCCGGTGGCCGTTCTCGGTGAACCGTTCGAATCGGGTAATCTTCAATGTGAGCGGGCTCACCAGGCTGGTTGCGATCTCAGCCAGTGAGAGAAGGGGAACCGTCTCCTGGTAGACAGGCTGCATCTGATCGATTTCCCGGGCGATCCAGCGATAGGTCTGTTCCGGCTTGGCATTCGGGTTTTCGCGAATCCGCCAGGCTTCCGCGGCGGATTCTCGCTCGGCGCGAAACGAGTGCTCGGGGCGGGCCAGGTAGACTTCCTCGCGATTCTTGTTCCACTCGCGGAAAGTGCGCAGTGGACCGGACTGCCGGAACTCGTACCGCCACGGGAAAGTAGAGATCTTCCCTTGCTCATCCGTACTTGTGTGAACTCGCTCCGCAGTCAATCGGGCGTGCTGATACGGGGCGAGCAGCCGCTTTGCGGCGGCCAGGTAGTCTGCACAAAATCGTTCCCACTGAGCGCGGTCAACTCCCGGTCCAAGCGGGAGCGACGCCAGCCAGCGGCCATGGTATCCCCCCGGGCCAATCCATCTCTCGAGGTCGGCCCAGCAGTCTGCGTCAAGCTGGTTGACCGTGACTCCCAGGATGCGCCCGCAGTCAGCGGCAAAGGTCGCGGGGTGGCTATGGGCATAGAGGTCCACGAATCGCTCCGGGCCGAACTGCCGGAGAATGTAATCCACCAGCACGGCCCCTTGCATGTAGGCCGCTGCTTCGTGACGCCCATACCAGCGCGGGCCGACCAGTTCCTCCAGTGAGAGCGTCTGACCGGCCTCGCGCTCGGTCCAGGCGCGGAGACGGTGAGCAGTCAGGTCCGTCTGCGAAGCGACTTCGGCCCAACCTTCCATCAGCACGGCGGGTGGTTCAAAATCGGGCGTGCAGAACTGGTTGAGCACGACGTGAGCGACCTCATGGCGGTCGAGCGTCCTTAACCCTTCCTCGTCGGGCGTTTCCCAGCTCCCTTCGGACGGGCTCCCCATGCACATTCCAAGAATCGCTCTGCCCTGCAAGCCCAGAACCGGACCACGCACCCAGTGAACCCGCCTGGTGCCCGTCCGCCCCAGCCGCGCTTCGAGAGCCCGGATGTGCCGGTCCATCGCGGCAACCTGGGCGTTGGCGTTTTCCACCGGCTTCGAGATCATCACGACGCGGTCGCCCTCGGTTCGCCTCGGATACGGAAACCTGACAGCAAGGTCGAGGAGGGATTCACCTAGGGGCACCAGGACCCTGAGCGGCAGATTGAGCTCAAGCTGGCGGCCGTAAGCCGTGCCAAAGCCGTACATCAGGTGCCCTGCCAGGAAGCCGAGGGGCGGCAGGCCGAGCAGCAAGATCGCCAGAGTATGAGCTCTTCGAGGGCCGCGGACGAGCCGCCAGATTCCCAGAATGAGTAGTGCAAATCCGGACGCCAGCAGAACGACGTGCAAGGCGGTGATCGGCAAGAAATGCGGGTGCCATACGCCCAGGCGGAGCATCCCGAACATCAGCCCGATAAGCCCCAGCCAGGCCATCCAGACCGCTGCCGCCAGTCTCATCAGCCACGATCTGCTTGCGAGGAAAGCCATACGTGCTCGAGTCGGCTCTGGGTTCCGCGAGACGGGCGTCACAGCCTTTTCCCGCGTTCACTCCTACCACCTTCTGCCCTTACTTGCCCGTTCGTCCAGGGCAACATCACGCCCATTCACTGTGAGATCGAACCACGCACAGGCTTTGCCGCCCCGGCGGCCGCTGTGCCGCTCGACGTGGGACGGTGCTTCACGTACCGGTCGGCCCAGTCGAACATCTCGGCCAGCACGTGCAGGACCGATTCGCGGGCGAGATAGCCGTGGCTCTCATGGGGCAACATGACAAGGCGGGCAATTCCGCCATTGCCCTTGATTGCCTGGAAGAGCCGCTCCGACTGGATCGGGAAGGTGCCCGAATTGTTGTCGGCCTCACCGTGGATCAGCAGGATGGGCTCGTTGATCTTGTTGGCATAGGTGAATGGCGACATCTTGATGTAGATGTCGATCGCCTCCCAGTAACTGCGTCGCTCCGACTGGAAGCCGAATGGCGTGAGCGAGCGGTTGTAAGCTCCGCTGCGGGCGATCCCCGCGGCGAACAGGTCGGTGTGGGCGAGCAGGTTGGCCGTCATGAACGCGCCATAGCTATGCCCACCGACGCCGACGCGCCGGGGATCGATGATTCCCTTCTTGTCGAGCACTTCGATGGCCGCCCGGGCGGCCGCTGTGATCTGCTCGACGTAGGTGTTGTTCATCGTCTCGGGGTCGCCCACGACGGGCATTGTCGCGTTGTGTAGCACGGCATACCCTTGGGTGACGAAGAACAGTTCCGAGGGACCCAGGAATCGGGTGAACATGTAGGGCGACGATCGTACCTGCCCTGCCGTGGCGGGGTCGCTGTACTCCAGAGGGTACGCCCAGACCATCAACGGGAGGCGGGTGCCTTCCTTGTAGTCCGGGGGCAGGTAAAGGGTCCCCGAGAGCGGCACGCCGTCGTCGCGCTGGTACTTGATCAGCTCTTTCTTCATGTTCGTGAGCTGAGGGGCCGGATCGCGGAAATCGGTGAGCCTGGTCCGCGCGTCGGACCTGAGGTCGACCGTGAAGTAGTTCGCCGGCTCGGTCTTGGTCTCGTGGCTGATCACGATCAGCGACCGCGATTCGCCCACGAAGACGAGCGGTCTCTCGTAAGTCCGCTCCCCGCTGTGGAAGAGACGCTTTCTGGCTCCGCTCTTCAGGTCGAGCCGGTCGAGAAAGGGCCGCGACCCTTCGGGTGCGGCGCCCTGGCCCACGAGATAGATCGAATCGCCGTCCTTGACGATTGTCCGCGTACCATCAGGCCGCGTGACGGTCACGGGAGTGCCCGGGTCGTGGTAAGCGTCATTGATGCTCAGGTCGAAGAGGACCTTGCGTGAATCCACCGGCCTTGCCAGGTCGACCAGCGCCGTGGTTCGCCAGCGGCGGTCGCGGTCGAACTCGGTGACCAGGGCTTGATCCTTTTCGGGAAGCCACCCGAAGCTCATGAACCGATGCTGGACTTCCATGACTTTGTGGCTCTTGCCGTCGAAGGGGGCATCGAGCGCCATGATCTTGTCGCGATGAGGGACTTTGGTTTGGGGATCGCCGCCGTCGAGCGCTTCGGTCCAGAGCAGTCGGGCGTCGTGCAGCGGCTGCCACTGCAAATGGCGAGGGCCGGTGGGTACGCCCTGGCGGGGGACGTCGTCGGAGATCGGCAGGTCGGCGGGCGTGGCCACGGTCTGGCCCCTGGCGTCCCAGACCTCGGTCTTGCGCGTGAAGTACTCGTAGGGAACGCGATACGAGAACGGCCGGCGGACGGTGCTGACCAGCAGGTATTTCTCGTCGGGCGAGGGATCGACTTCGGTGATCAGCGCCGGGGGACCGATTCGCTCGACCTGGCCCGTCTCGGTATCGATCCGGGCGACCTGCCCCCGGGCGAAGTGCTCGAAGAGATACTCATCGTGCGGGCTGGCGAGCATGTCCTGGAACGTGGCCATCTGGCTGAGCCGGCCGGTGCTTTCCTGAACGTTGGGTCCAATGGGAGCCTTGGGAGCCGCCGGCGCGGGGCCGCGGCCCTCGGGCACCAGCACGGCGAGAATGTGCCGGTTATCCCCCAGCCAGACGAGCTTGACCTCGAGCACGTCGTTGAGGCGAACCCCGGAGATCGCTTTCGCCTTGCCCGTCGCCACATCGGCTGTCCAGAGCTCGACGGAATCGTCGAGGTCGCGCGAGAACGCGATCTTCTTGCCATCGTGCGACCAGCTTGGCAGGCTGATCGATGCTTTCTCGGGGATCTCGATTCGCCGCGCGGGGCTATTATCCAGCGGTTTGATCGTGAGCCCCGTAAGCACGCTCCGACGTTGCGTGCAGCCGACCCGCGGATTGATGCGCACTCCCGCCAGCCGGAGCACGGGCTCGGCCAGCGTCGCGATCGGCGGGTAGTACTGAACATCGACCAGAAGCATGGAGTCACGGGTCGGGCTGACAACGGGGATCGGCGGCTGTGGTGCGTCAATCATCGCGACCACGTCCCTGGGCGGCACCTTGTAGGGCGTCTGCCCGTCAGCCGAGCCAGTCACGCGAACGGCCATGATCAGCACGAGCAAGATGCAGCAAACCTTCATGGTCGGTTCCTCTCGTTAAGGGCCCGGGGACGCGCCAGATAATTTCGTAGTCTCCACCCGCCGACAATGGACTGAACTTAACCCGCGGGAACGGCTCTCGCAACCTGCCGTTGTTCAAAGAGAGAACACGCCATCTGCGGGTTGCTCCACTTGCGGCCCCCCGAGAAAACTTCGGGCGGCGCGTCTGATTGTCGTCCAGATGCGCAATCTCCGGTACTTTATTGGCGTCTTGATCTCCGGCGGAGCTGCGGCCAACACGATCGGTGGAACCAACGCCGCGGCGCGCAACGTGATTTCGGCAACCTTGGCGATGGTATCCTTATCGATCGACGGGAGCGGCAACAACACGGTGCAGGGTGACGACGGCGGAATGGAGTCGGCGTGCAGATTCTCGACGGCGCGACCGGTACCCTGGTGACCAGTTGCGTCCTCGGAGGAAACATCGCGGGTCTCGAGATCGGATCCGCGAATGAACGGCCGTGTCCCGGCCTGCTTTGGGGACGTAATCTTGACACTCCTCGCCGAAGACCACCGGTACTGGCACCACCACCGGAACTGGGACGACCACCGGCACTGGCACGACCGGCACCGGAATCACCGGTACTGGCACCACCACCGGCACCGGGACAACCACCGGAACCGGCACGACGGGCATTGGAACCACGGGCACCGGCAGTACCATCACGGGTCTAGGCACCACGGGCACGAGCACCGGAATTGGGACCGTCGATACGGGGGCCGGTAATTCGACGGGCGTCGGCACAGCCGGTGCAAGCACCGGCCTCTCGGGTACCGGCATAAGCGGCATGTAAGCCCCGGGAAGCCGCCTGACCGCTATGCTGAAACCGACAGACCCCGGCAACCGTTCGCGATGGGCCGGGGTTTTGTCGTTTCTGCGTTCGTTTCGCTTTCCAGGGACGGCAAACATTGACGGCGCCGTGCCGCCTTGGTTGCCGCCTGCTATCTGCTTCTTCATCCTTGGATACGGACAGCCTGCATGCGTCGTCAAGCACGGGACGCCGGCTTGGTTCAGCCTGGACTGCTCACCATAAGTGTCTGCTATACCTGCTTATCCGGGCATTCCTTTCAGGCATGTGGCGTGCATGACGACTTCTTTCATGATAATGGTGAAGTCTTATATCAACAATATATTACGAGATCCATGCCGAGCAAGCACGTGAGCTACCCGCGGCTTTTGCAAGTTTTGCGAGGCGAGCATGCAAAGGTAACGAAGCTTCGCTGGCTTCGGTGACACTGCAAAGTGCCTCTGTCTCCGACACGAGCCAGCTGGCCCACCTGAGTAGCGATTCCGCAGTAAGTGCAAGGCCAACCCGCGACGGTTCGACACCAACGGCACAAGCGGAACGAGCGGCGTGGGCACCAGGGGTGGTGGCGGAACGGACACCGGCGGTACTGGGGCACCGGAGGTCGCGATACGGGTGGCAACAATCCGCCCCCACCGGCGACTGGCGACCCCTGACCAATCTGTTCCCGGTGACGATAGAACCATCTATCTCCAGCCCGGAAGCCCGGGCTGGGGATTTCGTTTTCCTACTCCCGATAATGCGGCAGCCCATCGCCTGCTGTCAGCGGCAGGAGCAAGCAAGAGTCTGGACGGCAGTAAAAATCGGCGTCCGCCACGGCGGGGTGGCTCGCGCGGGCGTTGACCGCCAGCGAGAGCCGAATTAGGGTGATGGGGTCGGACGAGTCGGCTACGAACAACTCGGCCAGTGAATGAGGTGCGCGATGGTGCTCCGAAATGAGTTGCTGGCACTGGGTCTCTGCCTGCTGAGCGCGGCTGCGGCCCGGCGCAAGCCATGCCAACATCGGCCACGATCGAATCGATTCCTCTCGAGCTCACGATGCCGGAGCGGTATCGTGTGACGGCCGTTCTCGAGCCTGTACGGCGGATTTCTTTGATTGCACCGGCCGATGGAATGGTGCGCGGCCTCGAATCTCCGTTGGGAACCGTTGTGCGGGCCAACGCGGAAATCGCACAACTTGACCGGGCAGAGGCACTCGCCCGGTTCAAGGCTGCCCAGGCCGAAGTCAAGGAAAAACAAGTTCTGAGCAAGACGACTCCGAACTACAGGGAAGTCTACACGGCCCAGCTCGAGGCCGCCCAGGCTCGTGCCGAGCTTGCCCAGCTCGAGCTCGATCGCCTGACTCTCCGGGCTCCGTTTGCGGGCAAGATCGTGGCCATTCCCGTCAGCTCCGGCCAGTACGTGCTGAAAGGTACCGTGATCGCCGAACTGGCCGACATCACCAGCCTGAAGTCGCTCGTGCCCGTGGATCGCAAGACAGCTTCCAATCGGGCCGAACTGAAGGTCTTTGTCGAGGAGCAGGAGCAGACCGCGAAGGTCCAGTCGATCCTGGCGCTGCCGGAGAGCTACTCGTCGCTCCGTGAGCTCGCCGCACCGTTTGCAGCGGCCTGGGTCGTGATCCCCAACACGACGGGAGAGCTTCAGCCGGGGCTGAGGGTCCGCAGTGCCAATTTGCCGATCACGCCCATTGCCACGGTACCCAAGAGCTCGCTCAAGACAGGGGAGGGTACGGCGGGCACCGAAGCCTCGATGGTTCAGGTTCTCCGGAACGAGTACGTGACGAACGTCCCGGTGGATGTGCTTGGCAAGATGGGGCCCGAGCGGCTCCAGGTGTCCGGAGGATTTCGATCAACCGATGCGCTGATCGTCTCCTCCTCGGTCCCTTTGCTGGCGGGCACGCTCGTCCGGTTTGCACAGACTCCAGGTCAGGTGGTCGAGGGAACCACGCCCGATCCCTCCCGCCGCGGTGTCGAAGCGGGCATTTCTCAACCGGGAGCAACGGCCGCGCAGCCGGCGGTACCGCCCTCGAGCGGCGTGCGATCGCGGCCTCCGAGACTCGCCCCTGGCCAGCCCGCACCCGTTGTCGCGCCGGCACCCAGCCAAGGCTCACAACCCTTCTGAAAGCCTGTAAAGCACTCGGGACATTCCAATGAAGATTCGTCGGATCGCCGTCTACCAGGTGGATTTACCCCTCCACGAGGGATCATATCGCTGGTCGGGCGGAAAGTCCGTCACCGTGTTCGATAGCACCATCGTGGGGGTTGAGACCGACTCGGGAATCATCGGGCATGGAGAAGTTTGTCCCCTCGGGCCGTTCTACCTTCCTGCGTACGCAGCCGGTGTTCGCGCGGGGATCGCCGAACTGGGGCCCCATCTGATCGGTGAAGACCCGACCGAGGTGGGACGGCTCAACCGCCGAATGGACGCTGCGCTCAAGGGCCATCCCTACGTCAAATCGGGCATCGACATGGCTTGCTGGGATATTCTCGGGCAAGCCGCGGGATTGCCGCTTTGCACGCTGCTAGGGGGTCGGTACGGCGAAGATTTCGTACTCTACCGGGCAATCTCTCAGGAGTCGCCTGAAGAGATGGCCGGCAAGGTCGCTGGTTACCGCGCACAGGGCTACCGGCGATTCCAGCTCAAGGTGGGGGGCGAACCCGCCACGGATATCGCACGGATTCGCGCGGTGGCTGGCGTACTCGAGCCCGGCGATCGCCTGATAGCCGATGCCAACACAGGCTGGCTGATGCACGACGCAGCCCGCGTGGTTCGGGCCGTTCGCGATATCGACGTTTACATCGAGCAGCCCTGCTTGAGCTACGAGGAATGCCTGTCAATCCGCCGTCGGACCGATCACCCGTTCGTCATGGACGAGTGTATCGACGGCATTGACGTACTGCTCCGCGGCCATGCCGATCGAGCCATGGACGTGGTGAATTTGAAGATCAGCAAGCTGGGTGGAATCACCAAGCTTCGTCAGGCACGTGACTTGTGCGTGTCGCTGGGCATCGCCATGACCATCGAGGATAGCTGGGGCGGCGACATCGTCACGGCGGCCATTTCCCATCTGGCTCACAGCACACCGCCCGAGTTCCTTTTCACCGCGACCGATTTCAATAGTTACGTGACAGTGAGCACGGCCGACGGTGCTCCGCGACGCCGGCATGGTCGGATGGCGGCCTCGACCGCGCCGGGACTGGGGGTGGCACCGAAACTGGATATCCTCGGCAAGCCCTGTGTCGAAGTAGCCTGATTCCCGGCTCAGCGGGCCCTCTCGAATATCCGATCGCCGCGGGCGAATGCCCCTGAAACCCTGATCCCGGGCCGCACCGTTCGCATCGTCGCTTCCGGACTAGCGGCTCACACTCCGTGTCTGAGGCTGGGTCATGATCAACTACATTTCGGGGCTCGTGTTCGTCGTGCTGCTTTTGCTGGGCGGGCTGGGCACCATCCTGCTCGGGCAGCAGAGTGGTCCTCTGGCTTTCTTGTTCGCGCTCGGCTGGTTGTTCCTGGATGTGGTGGTCTCGTCGGCGATCCGACTGGCCGCGCAGTGGGAGAAGGCAGTGGTCTTTCGTCTGGGCAAGTTCCACACGATCAAGGGGCCGGGTCTGTTCATGGTCATCCCGCTGATCGACCAGATTCGCATGGTCGACACGCGCGTGCTGGCCGTGAGCATTCCCAAGCAACAGGTGATCACCCGCGATAATGTTCCCGTGACGATCGACGGCGTCCTTTTCTTCCGCGTGGAGAACGCCGCCGAGGCGATTATCATGGTGCAGGATTATCGTTATGTGATCTCGCAATACGCCCAGACATCGCTCCGCGACGTGATCGGCCAGATGACGCTCGACCAGCTTCTGACCGAGCGCGAAGAAATCGCCAAATCGATCGAGCATCACGTCGAGAACGACACCAAGGGGTGGGGCCTGGAAGTCACCGGCTTGCGCATCCAGGATGTAGACATGCCCGAGGAGCTCAAGAAGATGATGTCGCGGCAGGCCTCGGCTGAACGCGAGAAGCGGGCCACGATCACAAAGGCGGAAGGCGACAAGGAAGCCGCCGTCAACCTTGCGCTGGCCGCCAGAACCATGGCCGAGAGCCCGGGCGCCATGCAGCTCCGTACGCTCCAGACAATCGACGGCCTGGGCCCAACCGCCTCGAATACCGTCGTCCTGGCCGTGCCCATTGACGTTCTGGAAAGTCTCGGCTCGCTCAAGGATGCCTTCCGGAGCGGCCCGGGCTCAGGCTCGCTCGCCCGCCGGCGTGGTTCGTTGTCCGAGCGAGCTTACCCGACGCGGAAAGATCAGGATCGGGCGTCCCATACAGGGCGGTGACCTGTTACACTGAAAAGGCGGTCTCGAGAACACGAGGAGGAATACCAATGAGGCGTCATCCGGGTTCGGGTCTCTGGCTTCTGGGTTTCGTCTTGCTGGGTGCTCTGTCAACCAATACCGCGCGGAGCGAGGATGCCGCCGCGCCCTCGTGGAGCCCGAAGGCGGCCGCGAATTACCTCGATGAACGCACCGAGTGGTGGCTCAAGTGGCGTGGAGCGGCGCGAGGGCAGGGGACGGCTTGCGCCTCCTGCCACACCTCCTTACCGCTCGCGCTGGCCCGTTCAGCCTTGAGCCAGCCTATCGGCGAAACGGCCGCCAGCGCACCCGAGAACCGACTGCTCGACAACATGAAAAAGCGAGTGGAGAACTGGGAACAGATCGTTGCCGGCTCGGCTTCCAAAAAAGACCCCTTCGTGGCCTACTACTCCGACAAGGAAGAAGAGTCTCTCGCGACCGAGTCGGTGCTGAATGCCCTGATCCTGGTCAATCACGACGCCCGCCGCGAGAAAGGCGCATTGACTGCGACCACCAAAAAGGCACTGAGCCATCTCTGGGAACAGCAGCAAGAGAACGGATCGTGGCCGTGGCTCGATTTTGGCCTGAACCCGTGGGAGAAAGACGGAGCCTACTTCGGCGCTTGCCTTGCCGCGGTCGCCGTTGGCTCGGCCGGCAAGAACTACTACAGTCAGGCTGATATCCAGACCAAGCTCGCTGCCCTCAAGAACTATCTCAAGACGGAATCCGCCAAGCAGCCGCTGCACCATCGCGTGCTGAGCCTCTGGGCATCGGCTGGACTGCCCGGCGTTCTGACCCTGCAAGAGCAGCAGCAGCTCATCAGCGAGCTGCGGAACGCCCAGGAAGCCGATGGCGGCTGGAGCCTGATGAAGCTGGGCACCCAGCCGCACGGCAAGGGCGAATGGAAGTCGCAAGGCGTTTACCCGGCAGGCTTCGTCAGCGATGGCTACGCCACGGGGCTCGTCGTCCTGGCACTCAAACGCGCGGGGGTCGCGGCGGACGATCCCAACTTGCGGAAGGCCGTGATCTGGCTCGCCAGCCACCAGAAAGAGGGAACCTGGCCGGCGAATTACCTCAACAAGCAACGCGACCCTCAAGAAAATGTCGGTAAGTTCATGCGTGACGCGGCGACATCCTTCGCCATTCTTGGCCTCACCGAGCCTTCCAATCCCGGCCTCGCCAAGATCCAGACGGTCCCCGGCCCTGTGCGGGCCATCGCTGCCCGCCCCCTCGAACGCCGACCGTAGCGACAAGGCCGGCAATGCCTCCCGCCTGGAATCGCTTGGGCCAAGATCACTTGGGTCTTGAAATCTCCGTGTCCCTCTTGTATTATTGTACTAATACAAGATGCCATTGGGACCGGGGATGACTTCACAGTGCGGATTCACATCTCGACCAGCGATGGCGTGCCGATCTACCTCCAGATCGTCAACCAGGTGAAGTACCTGGCGGCGGCGGGGCAACTTGCGCCAGGGGAGGAGTTACCGCCAATCCGCACCCTGGCGGAGCAGTTGGTGGTCAATCCGAACACCGTCGCGCGGGCTTACCGCGAGCTCGAGACCGAGGGGATCGTCGAGAAGCGGCGGACGGCCGGCACGTACATCTCCGGCGCGGGGCCGCGGCTGAGCCGGCGCGAGCGGGTGAAGATCCTGACCCAGCGCATCGATACGTTGCTCGCCGAGGCTCGCCAGCTCGATATCTCCGTGGCGGAGGTCGTCGAACTGCTCCATCGGCGGAACGAGGCAATGCAAGGTCCAAGGGGAGGCGAAGCACCATGAGTCAAGATCAGGCTGAGAGCGTGGTTGAAGTTCATGGGCTGTCCCGCCGGTTCGGCCGGACTCTGGCTCTTGACGGTGTCGATCTGAAGATTCCGCGGGGGGCCGTGTTCGGCCTGGTCGGCGAGAATGGGGCGGGGAAGACGACGCTGATCAAGCACATGCTCGGCCTCTTGAAGGCCCAGTCGGGCACGGTGCGTCTCTTCGGCCGCGACCCCGTGCGCGACCCCGTGAGCGTGCTGAGCCGGGTCGGCTACCTCAGCGAGGACCGCGATCTTCCCGACTGGATGACGATCAGCGAGCTCTTGCGTTACCTGCGGGCGTTTTATCCCGGCTGGGACGACGGGTTCGCCAACGGATTGAGGGAACGATTCGAGCTCGATCCGAATGCGCGGATCAAGGGGTTATCGCAGGGGCAGCGAGCGCGCACTTGCCTGCTCGCGGCGATGGCCTACCGGCCTGAACTGCTCATCCTGGACGAGCCCTCCACGGGTCTCGACCCGATCGTCCGCCGCGAGATCCTCGCAGCCATCATCCGGACGGTCGCCGAGGAAGGCCGTACCGTGCTTTTCTCGTCGCACCTGCTGGACGAGGTCGAGCGGATGGCCGACTGGGTGGCGATGATCGATCGCGGCAAGATCGTGCTCTGCGGTCCGCTGGATCAGGTCAAGGCGGCCCACCGGCGGCTCACTTTCCGCTTTGAAGAACCGCGGAGCCAGCCGCCCCGTCTGGCCGGCGCTCTCGTGCGAGGGCTTCGGCCGAGACTGGACAACGGTTTGCGGCGCACCTGCGGAGGCGCTCGCCGGGGAGGCGTCGGTCCTCGGCGCACAGGTCATTGATGAAGAGATCCCCTCGCTCGACGAGATCTTCGTGGCCCGCGTACGCTCACGCCAGCTCGTGACCGTGACACAGGAGCAATAGCCCGATGAACTCACCCGCATTCGCCGTGGCCTGGCAGATCTGGACCCAGCATCGTTTGGGGCTCAAAATCTCAGCGGTAAGCCTATTGCTCATGGTGCTGCTCTGGCCGCCGATCCTCAGAGCGTTTGACTCCCGCGCGGTTTTCGTACTTGCATCCATTCCCGTCGTACTGGTCGCAGCCTACTTGACCAATAGCTTGGTCTTCGCCGATGAACCGGGAAATCTCAGCTCCGGCTATCCGCGGAGAATGTTCACCCTGCCGGTGAGAACAGGAACACTCGCGCTCTGGCCCATGCTCTTTGCCATCGTCGCGGTCGTCGGGCTCTGGCTGATCATCGCTGTGCTGATCTACCAGCGCGGAGGGTATCGGCCCCCGCTCATTCTGCCCGCGATCGCACTCGCCGTGCTGGTGGCCTGGTGCCAGGCCGTGAGTTGGTTTGTATTCAAGAGCCCTTTCGTACATGCCGAATCCATCATCATCGGCCTGTACATTCTGCTGGGAACTCCTGCCTGGTTGCTGACTAGCGAACGGCTGTCGTCAAATGCTGTCATCCTCTTGGGATTCGCCGAACTCGCATCGATCTGCCCGTTGGCATTCTTCGGCCTGGTACGGGCTCGACGCGGGGATCATCTATCGCTGGGCTTGCAAGACCTTTCGGACGCGTTCCGGGCGGCCTTGGATCGTCTCACCCGGCAACCGGAGCACTTGCGCTCAGCGGCACAGGCCCAGATCTGGTACGAAGATCGATGCCACGCCTGGATACTCAAAGGGATGTACTACTCTTTGATCTTCACGGTCTATGGCCTGGCCATGACCAGTCCGAGCCGACCAGGGAACAAGTTTACCTTCCTTGTAAACCTGTGTTCCTTGCTTGGCACACCCATTTTCATGCTGAATATGTTTGGCTCGAACTTGGGGCGAATGCAACCCGCATGGGTCAAAAAACGAAACCCTATGACGTTCCTGGCGACCAGGCCCATCGTCACGGGCGATTTCATCACCGCGATTTATCGGCTGGCGGCCCGTTGTGTTCTCCATGTGCTGCTCTTGTCCCTGGCGTTAACGACGAGCTGGCTGTTCCTGAAGGGGTATACCGCCGACATGGCCTGGTTGATCAGGCTATTTTTCAGTGCTTATCCTGGATGGAAGGGAGGGGCGATTATTGCCTTATCGATCGCGTTGGTGCCGGTGATGTCGTGGAAGCTGCTCACTGACAATCTCGTCCTGGCGGTCACAGGCCGGCGCTGGATCGCCGACGCCGCGGTCCTGGGCAGTGTGGCTCTCCTGATGGGCCTGCTGGCCGCGGCGCTTTGGTGCGGAACCCACCTGGAGATGATTCCCCAGATTATTCCGCCATTGATCTGGCTGAGCGCGATCTGGGTCCTGATCAAGATCGTTGTGGCTCTCTTGGCTTTTCGGCTGGCCTTGAGAAGGGGGCTGCTCACTGAGAAGTCAGTCCTCCGGCTCTGCGTATTCTGGCTGGTCCTGGCCGCCGCGACAATCACATTGGGCCAACTGGCGATGCCTCAGAGCGAATTACCCGCCCCGCGATGGGCCTGCCTGGCGTCTACGCTTTGCATACTCCCCCTCGGCCGATTCGCGCTGGCGCCCCTGACACTGGACTGGAACAGGCATCGGTGATCATCTCCTTCAGGCGGCAGGGACTTGATTGACCGACGTCTCCCCTCTACGTTGAGCAGATGGCGGTAAGCCGCCGGGAGACGATCATGAATTCGAAAAATGGAATGAACCGGCGCCAGGTGCTCAGGCTGGCCGGTACTGGTGCCGTAGTGGCGGCAAGCGGCAACTTCGCGCATTCGGACGAAAGGTCGCCGACGACCATTAACGTGAATGACCGCGTCCGCCTGGGCGTGATCGGCTGCGGCGGGATGGGCACGAGGCATCTCGAGGCGCTGGCGGTCAATCCCCATTGCGAGGTGGCCGCCGTTTGCGATTGCTTCACACCGCGCTACGAGAACGCTATCGCGGTGGTCAAGAAGTTCTCCGGCAAGGCTCCCGATGGTTATCAAGACTTTCGCCGCGTGCTCGATCGGTCAGACATCGACGCGATATTCGCGCCCACGCCCGACCACTGGCACCCGCTCATGGCAATCCTCGGGTGCCAGGCGGGGAAGGACGTCTACGTGGAGAAGCCGGCGTCGCCAACAGTCGCCGAGGGCCGGGCCATGGTGGACGCGGCTCGGCGGTATGGCCGGATCGTTCAACTGGGCACTCAGCAGCGGTCGATGACGATCTTCCAGGAGGCAATCAAGCTCATCCATTCTGGAAGACTGGGACAGATCACATCGGCAACCTGCTGGATCGGCGTCAACGGGCAACACGTCGGGTTCAGCTCCGCTCCCGTCCCGGAAGGACTCGACTGGGATCTGTGGCTCGGCCCGGCGCCGTGGGAACCCTACTCGCCGGACCGCCAGTTCGGATTCATGGGTAGCCACGATTACGTGCGCGGGGGCGAACTCACCAACTGGGGCGTGCACCTGATGGACATCGTGCACTGGGGCATTCGCCAGGATCGCCCGCTGAGCGTGCAGGCGGTGGGCGGTAGCTACCGCGGCAAGGCCGGGTCGCAAAATTACGAGAACGTCGACGTGCTCTGGGAGTATCCCGGCTGCACGGTGACCTGGGAGCAGCGGCACCAGAACGAGTATCGAGGCCATTCCTACGGAATCAAGTTCCAGGGCACCGAGGGCCAGCTTCTCGTCGATCGCAACACGTTCGACGTCCTGCCCGAAAGCCTGGGCATTCCCAAGTACGTCGGCGAGCCCGAGCGAAGCTGGGCCCATCCCCCTCACCATAACAATTTTTTTGAAAGCGTGAGGACGAGGAAGCCGCCCGCGGCGGAGATCGAGCAGGGCCACCGTTCCACCACGCCGCTGCTGCTGGCGGGCATCGCGCTGAAGACCAGGCGCAAGCTGAACTGGGATGGTGAGACAGAGACATTCATCGGCGACGAAGCCGCCAATCGGTACCTGACCAGAGCCTACCGCGCACCCTGGCACCTCTAATCGGACGGAGCGACTCCCATGACTCGATGGCAACGAATGTGGCTCCTATCCGTGGTGGTTCTAGGGCTGATGCCCGGGACTTCCCGAGCATCACGACTGGACGATCTTGTCGCGGCCTTGACCGGCAATAATGATCATGCGCGGCGCTGGCCCGCCAACTGCTGCCGCGCGAGGGGGTGCAGGCGGTTCCGAAGCTCTTGCCGCTGTTGCACGAAGAGAGCCCCGCGGTTCGAGAGGCGTCGTTCCAGGTACTGGCCGACATTGCCAATGAGGCCTCGGCCCCTGGACGAGAGGCTGATCGCGTCGCGGTAACAGCCCAGATCATGACACTCCTCAAGCAGGATCAGCCTGCTGAAGTCAAGCTTCGAGCATTGCGGCTCTTGCCGATCGTGATTCCCAGTGACGGCGACGTCAGCCCGATCGCAGTCCTCTTGAGGGACAAGGAACTACGCGAACGCGCCCGCGCGGCACTGGAGGAAACGGCGAACGCCGCAAGCAAGACGGCTCTACGGCAACACCTGGCCATGAAGGACCTTGATCCTGAGTTCGTCTGCGCGCTACTTGACACGCTTGGCCGACTTCATGACCGGGAAAGCCTCAAGATAATCATGCCGCTCGCAGAAAACGTGAGCTCCAAGGTCCGTGCCGCCGCGGCACGCGCACTGTCGTGGACGGGCGACCCGTCCTATCTCAGGACGGTTCGGTCGGTCGTCGCTGCCGCGGATGCGGCGACGCGGGTCGACGCTCTGGATGCGAATCTACGGTTGCTCAACAGCATGGAGAGTCATCGCCCGCACCGTGCTGAGGCTTTGACCGGCTATCGCGAACTTCTGACAACGGCCAAGGATTCTGTGCAGGACGGGGCGCTTGCGGGACTGGGCCGCATCGGCGACGCCTCGTCTGTCGCCGTGATCCTGCAGGCTGTGTACGATGCCAACGCTCCGACTCTCCAAGTGGGGATGGAGGCCCTTCGAAGACTGCCAGGAGAAGACGTCACGAAAGCTCTGGTCGAAGCGTATCCGAAGCAGTCGGTGCGGCTGCAATATGCCATGATCCCTGTGCTGGGCGCACGATGCGACTCCAGGGTCTTGCCAATTCTGGAACAGCTTGCGCGATCGGATCGTCCGGAAACCCGGCTCGCCGTTTACGAGGCACTCGGAGATTCGGATCTGCCCCAGGCGATGACTCTTCTTTCCACCGCAGCAGAGCACGGCGACGCGACCCAGCGGGTGAAAATTCAAGACATCATCACTCGTCACAACCTCAGAGAAATCGAGCGCCGCCAGCGCAATCTTGCTCCGGGCAGTCAGGATACAGATCTCCTGGGCCTGCTAGGCATCATCGGCCGCTGGTGGGTCGTCGGGCCGTTCGACCTCGGTGAGAAAAACGAGGGGTGGGAGAAGAACTATATCGGCGAACCCAACGTGAACGTGGTCGCCCGCTACATGTCCGGCAAGACTCGACGGCAGTGGAAGCGCGTGGATTCCCAGGATTCTCAGGGCAGGATCGATCTTCGTGAATCCATCGCCAACCGCGACAACTGCATCGGCTATGCCTACACCGAGATCGAACTCGAGAAGCCTGTCGAGGCCGTGCTCCTGCTCGGCGTCGACGACAGCGAGAAAATCTGGCTGAACGGGAAAAAAGTCTTCGAGCAGTTCACGGGCCGGCCTCTGCAAGTGGACCAGGATCACGTGCCTGTTCACCTCACGGCCGGAACCAACACGATCTTGCTCAAGCTCTATCAGAACTCGCAGGGATGGGAGTTTTGCGTTCGGATCGTCGATGCCGGCGGACGGCCAGTGCGGTTCAAGCAGAAGAGCGAATAACAGCGGACTCATGCGTTTTGCGGGCTGGGATCGATCGCCGATCATTGGTTCCAGTCATTCAGTCTCATCGCCTGCGGACACTGCTCTCTACGGCAGCCGGCGAATTGGCGGTTCGCCAGAGCGTGGGCTGGCGGTTTTCCGCCGGGGTTCGCAGGCCCACCCGCGTGAGTCGCGCAAATGACAGATCAAAACTCCCACGCCAGCCGGCACGGTGGTAGTCGGTGGGATACAGCAGGAAGAGTGCGGCAAGGAGTGCCGCCGCGACAGCCAGTCGAGAAGCCGTAGTGCTGAACCAGGTGCTCATTCCTCGAAACTGTGCGGTTTCAGTGATTTGGGGCTCCCTCGAACCAATCCCCAGAACCGAGAGAGCCAGCAAGGCCGGCACATAATGGAAGGCGTAGCCTGGGACACCGAAGTGCACCAGCATGTGCGAGGCAAGAGCCGGAATGACACTGAGAAACAAAATCAGCAGCACAAATCGGCCATTCTCTCGCCCAACGAGACGGCGAATTCCACGAGGAACGAATAAAAGGCAGGGTCCAAGAGTCCAGAGAAGTGCCATGCCCAGCTTGACGGCATACCGCACCGGCGCATTCATCACGCCCAGATTCCAGATCGAGTTGAGGTACCCCGCGTGGTACGCAAAGTCTCTCGTCTGGGCACGATAGCGGGACCATCCGCCGGCTTCGTGCAGCATGGGCACCAGCCAGGCAAGGTTGAGTGCGATGAAAATCAAACTCGACCGAAACGCAGGCCGCCAGCGATGTTTCCAGAGAATCACGAGGAAGACCGGGAGCCAGAGCGTACCGATGTCGGGACGATAGCCGGTGCCCAGGGCCAGAACGATCGCGGCGGCGTCGGGATGCCAGGTCTGCGGATGCGCCCACGTCCGACAGGCCACTCCGAGCAAGAACGCGCCAACAGCAAGAATGGCTGTATAATTGCCGGCGATGGCTCCATAGCCCCAAAAGATGGGTGCCACGGCAACCACCAGCACCCCGGCCGCGGCGGCCGGGGGGGCGACCAGGACACGCAACCACCACCAAAGGCTCACCAGCGCCAGGGCACTCATCAACATGTCGAGTATCAAGAGTCCACGGTAAGCATCGCCTGTCAGCATGCTCATCATGCGTCCCGCGGTCATGAACAAGGTATGATGCATGGGGAACCAATGAGCCTGGATCTGTTCCAGGAAGCCAATCTCGTCCGTATCCATCGGCCACGGCCGCGCCACCGGAAGCCGGGTAAGAAAAACGAAAACCAGGCTTATCGCCAGCGCAACGGCCATGGCCTTGCGCGTGGGATCGGACGAGCACCCCGGACTCTCAGCCTCGTGTACGGGGCGGCTCTTCGTCTCGACGTTCATCAAGGACTTCCTTTTCCAGTCTCCCGTGCTGCTCCCCAGGCACAGCTCTGCGCATCGAGAGCCTGGCTCGGGAAACTCGCAACGTCCCCATTCCGAGACTGCTCAATACTTTCTTGGTCCGACGCTTGTTGATATTGCGCCAAGGGGCGTCACATGGGGATCGCCAGCGTACACCAGGCGGCGGATTGTTGCGGCTGGCGTTGAGCCAGGGGCTGTTCGCCGTCGAATATCCGGTATTTGTGAGCCGAGAAGAACTCGGTAACCGCAGGGGCCGTGTCTGGGATGACCTCACAAATCACCGTGGGACGGCAGGTTTCAAACAACTTGCTGGCGCCATTCAAGACTTCCATCTCGGCGCCTTCCACGTCGATCTTGACCAGAGTGGGGGCCGGAGCGAACTCAAGGAGCCAGTCAAGCGTCAGTGCCACGATGGTTTGCTTTTCCCTGAATCCGCCGGTCTGGATCGTGCCGAATTCCGCAAGATAATTGGCCGCCCTGGAGCGTTCGGCCAGGCAGAGCGAGCGGAGCGAGACCCCCGAGGCGACAGCCGCCGGCACAATCGTGATCGGGGCTGAACCGGAAGGTTGCAATCGAGCGGACCGGCGGAGAAGCTGGACGAGCCAGGCATCCGGCTCCAAAGCCACCACCTGGCCTTGAGGCCCGGCGAGGCTCGCCGCGGCAAAGGTGAAAAGGCCCACATTCGCGCCGATGTCCCAGACAATTGAGCCTGGCTTGACCAGTTCTTTGACCAGGCGGAGAAGAACCGGATCGACGTCATCCATCGACTTCGACAGATAACGTAGGCCCGCCGAGGAGGTCACGAGAATCGGGACGTTGCCGAAGTCCTGGGGCAAATGGCGGCGAAGGGTCCAGTCCCGCGTGAGTCGCTCAGCAAAACGGCGAAGCATGACGTTTTCCTCCATGAAGCCCTATCTCGACCGCGCACTCTTCTCCGTCGCGCGGCTGCTTGCCGAGGCATTTCCCCGACATTGTGGTGGATTGTAAGAGAGAGTCGACAAAGAGGCCAGAGGGTTTTCTCAAAGTCATCTGGCCGTCTGATCAGTTCTCTCGCTGGCTCAGCGAAAGCAAGCCTGGCCGTTTGTAATCTCCGGAACTGCGCAAGCAATAAGACCTGCGAGCAATCAAGATGAAGCTCGCAGGTCTTCTACACGGGAGATATTGACTCTGCCCTCTCAGACCGCCGGACTACCGCGCCCGAAGATGAGTGAGATGACGAAGAGCACGATGAAGACAAAAAGCAGAATCTTGGCGATGTACGCAAAGTCGCCCTGAAGGCCAACAAACCCGAGCAATCCGGCAACCAAGGCGAGAACGGCAAAAACTACAGCCCACCTGATCATAAATTGAGTTCCTTTCGTGGTTCTGGGACCCGCGAAGTGCGGCGATCCCGGCGAGAACATGGGTCTGGAAGTGTCGAACCCCACCGGCTCGGAAGCTGCCCAGGCCCGATGAGATGTCAATTATCGGGCTGCCGGTGACATTGCCTCGGACAGTCCGCGACTCCGCTCGTAATGCCGTCGCTCGTGATGGTAGGCCAGGCCAATGAAAGCCGTGGCCAGCCCGACGATCAGCGCGCTCAGAAGAACCACGATGATCAGCATCATGGGCGTGTCAAGCTGCCCCCACTTGAGGTACGTAATCGTGGCCGGGTCATTCGAGGCCAGGTGCTGATATCGTGTGCCCAGCCCCAGGGACGAAAGCCCCAGTCCAATCAGGGCTCCCGCGGTCATGATCGAACCACAAAGCGCCCGCATAGCCGAACTCCTCGCATAGTTGAGAACTGGCCCGATCCGGATGGGAAGCTGGGCCGCGCAAACTGAGAAAAACAATTCACATGTTGCAGCCGCGCATCAAACCAGCCAGGACCAACAGCATGCCCGCCATGATCATCACGATCCCGCTGCAGCCGCAACCTGGATAGGCTCCATAAGGCCCTCTTGGCTGATACCAGCCCCCGCCGCCGCCGAACAATCCCCCTGGACCCATGCTCATGTGAAAGCCCCTGTTGGCACAAAATCAAGGCCGGCAAAGTGTCGGCGTCCACCGCGCCGTTCTGAAGGAGAGTTCCCCAAGCAAAAGCGGTGCCGCGCACATGGACCGGATCAATCAAAAGTGGCGGCCCGATTCGGCGCACGACACGGCGATGGAAGGTCGTGGCGGCGATCTCCCGGTGTGGCATGACGCGGCGAGTTGTTCACGTGACGCGACGCGCCGACTTGTGGCGGGACTTGATACTGGTCCAGACCTGGCGACCATGCTGGCCGATCTGCCCCATGACTCGCCCGACCTTGGACCGGCTGGAGAACGCGTGGAGCTGGCGGATCAATGCCGAGCGCTCGGCTCGGTGCAACTGGGAAGCCAGCGCGGGCAGGACATTCTCGGCCACGCCAAACGCCGTTTCGCCGGGGAGTCCGGCCGCCGTGTAGATACTGAAGGCCGGCGGCAGTGTGGCTCGCAGCGACTCGAAGAGCGATCGGACCGCGGCCTCGCGCATTCCCTTCCCCGCCGACCAGTCGTACGGAGGCGCCAGACAGCACCGAAATCCGCGTGATCAACGCCCGTGATCACCACGAGTGTTGGTGGCACCTCACGCTGGGGATGCTCAATGAAATAGCGGTCCCATGCCTGCGCCAGAGCGACGTCCGCGGGCAGGAGACCCTTGCGACCGTCGATCACCAGGATCAGAAGGTCGCAATCAATGGCCGCATTCACCGCCATTTGCCGCAATGACCGATCCCGGCGCGACTCGCTCGCCGTCGCGGCAGGGTAGCCAGGTACCTCGACCCAGCGAACCCTGCGCAACCGTTCGACGAGCGAAGTGTCCAATCCAATCCCTTGCATCCGCGCGGTGATCAGGCTCGGGTCGCCATCGACAGCCTGTTTGAGCGACTCGATCAGACGCGACTTGCCCGATCCGCGCGCGCCGACGATCGCCGCGACCAGGGGCTCTTGCTCGCCCGTTGTGGTGAGCGCAGGCAGTGCCGCCCGGCGGGTCAGCCGGCGATACTGATCGGCACCGATGGCGAGCCGTCCGCTCATCAACTCGATCAGATGCACTCCAAGGCGGTTCACATAGGCCTGGTAGAACCAGCGCAGAATGTTCTGCTGCATGTTCTTCCAGGCCGGCTTGACCAGAAGCTCCCGCGTCCCCAACCGGGCCAGGCCCGATAGCGGGTTCAAGATGGGCGAGATCATCGAGTAAAGGTCATTGGCCCGGGAAATGTAACCGCTGATCTGAACGGCACGCCTCCAGTGCGAGAGGGTGATCATGTCCCCTCCGGGAACCTGCCTGGAGAGGTGGGTCAGATCCTCGGAAGCGAGCTCAAGCGCCGTGAGCAGCTCGATGAGGGGGACCTCGTCCAGTGGGTTCTTCGCAGTGGGGTGGTAGAATTCGGCCAGCTCACGGAGGAGCTTGCGCCCGGTTTCGATATAAAGATCGGGCTCCACGAGAGCCTCCATTGCCAGAGTCTCTCCCGTGTCCGAAGTCTGCTCGATGATTTTCCACGCCTCGCGATCGCGCGGGGAAAACGTGGAGGGCGAATCCCAGTCGAGGGGCGGCATGATCGCATGGACGCTCCTGGTCCAGCGGGCCGCCAGGATCGAAAATGCCGTACCTGCGGCAATCCACAATAGAGCGGCGACCCACAACCAGCCGCGCTCCCAGAGCCAGATCGTGCCGAAAGCCACGTAGGCCAGTACCGGACCGATCAGGAGCACGGCCAGCACCAGCACTCGCCATTGCTTCAGGATGCTTATCATGGAAACCTTCGCCCCGGAACAAGCCGCAAAGTCCGGCCGACCTCACCGCGAATCGATCTGGCGGATCAACCAGACGATGCGCATTCGACGTCCATACCGCAACGGCACCCGGATCCCTAAGGAAAGCGGACACCGACCCACGCGGAGATCGCCGGGGTTCAGGAATCATCCCCCGCGTGGACCGATGTACGGCCTTGCAACCAAACGACCATTGGACGAGGAATCATGGACGATCATTTCTTGCCGGTGTATGTGACCCTCCAGATCGAGCCCGAGCCGTCATCAGTTACAAGCAACGCGCCGTCACCAGCGACCGCAACCCCTACCGGTCGTCCCCAAACATTACCTTCCGGCGTGACGAAGCCGACAAGAAAGTCTTCGTACTCTCCAGTGGCCTTGCCGTCCTTCATGGGAATTCGGATCAACTTGTAGCCGGTCCGCCGAGCTCTGTTCCACGAGCCGTGCTCCGCGGCAAAGGCGTCGAGCTGGTACTCTTCCGGGAACTGTTTACCGTCATAGAAAACCAGGTCGAGTGACGCCGAATGCGACTGGACCAGAACGTCGGGAACTATGGCCTTCGCTTTGAGCTCGGGGTGTTTGCCCTTGTGCCGAGGATCTTCGTGCGTGCCCAGGTAGTACCACGGCCAGCCGTAGAAGCCTCCTTCCTCGACGTGCGTGATGTAGTCGGGCACAAGGTTATCACCCAGCCCGTCACGTTCATTGGCCGAAGTCCAGAGTTGTCCCGTCCGCGGGTGAATCGTCAGCCCCACCGGGTTGCGAATGCCGGAGGCAAAGGTCCGCTCGTTCTTGCCATCAGGGTCGAAGGCGAGAATCATGGCCCTGCGCTTCTCCGCGGCATCGTCGTCGACATTCGACCGCGATCCAACGGAGACGAACAAGGTCTTGCCGTCGGCGGAGAATTGCAGGTCGCGCGTCCAGTGTCCGCCGCCTCCGACCTGCTCGCGTCCGGTCGGTATATTGGCGACGATCATCTCGGCCTCTCCCCGCGCCTTGATCTCGCCGTTGTGATAAGGAAAACGCACCACCGAGCCTGTGTTGCCAACGTAGACGAATTGTGGTTCCGGGCCCGGAGGGAAGAAGGCGATTCCAAACGGACGCTCCAGCCGGGTGGCGAATATCTCAATGAGCTCCGGCTTGCCATCGCCGTCGCCATCCCGCAAAACCCGCAGCCGGCCAGCCCGGCTCTCGGCCACGAACAGGTCATTGTTGGGTGCCCGCACAATGACCCGTGGTTCGATCAACCCATCGGCGAACTGAGTCACCGCGAAGCCCTCGGGAGCCTTGGGCCATGCGCCGTCGGGCCGACGGACAATCCTGGGATGGTTGTTCGCCGACGGAGTGTCGTAGGGGATGGCCAGGTCGGCGATCGTGAGCTTGCGACGCACGCCCGGCGCGTCCGTTGTCCAGTCACCCAGCGCAGCTTTCCCTGTCAGTGTGCTGTCGACCGGACGCGATCCATCGGCTTCTGCGATCGCGACTGGTTCCGGATGGAGCGCGAAAAGGGCGGCGAATGCCAGAGAAACGCTTGCAGACCGTGCAGCATTGAGCATGGGAAACTAGCCTCGAGTAAATCATTGAAATAAACAGTGGCGTCTTCCAGTCGCGTGGGGAACCTCGAACTGAGCCCGCCAGGTTGTTCTGATGGCGGGATCAGTTGCATCGTACTCAGCCTAACTTAGACGGCCGTTTAATGACTACGCGCTCCGTATTCCATGAGCGAACTGCAATGGGCACGCCTTGAACATAGTAGGGCCCGGCATGATTGCATTAAGAAATTTAGAGACACCGCGAGATGTGAGTATGAATGCCTGAGTGATTGGGCGTCTGATCATTAATGGTACCTGTGGATTTCACTGTCCTGATACCCAGAAATCTGAAAAGTGAGAGCCTTTCAGTAGCGGCACGGAACCTGCATCGCTTCAAGAGCTTGCAACAAACGAAGGCGAGAATCATGCTCGCATCGGGGCTCACGCAATCAAGTTGCACTGGCATTGCGAGAAACCGTGATAGATGATGGGCATCAAGTGAATGGTCGTGTCGGTCGCGGAAGCTAGAAAAGCTTTCCGTCGGTCTGGACATGATACGTCTGTCCTGGAGCCATTGCGCAGTGCGAAACGATTCGGACGCCACTCAGCGCAGCGTCGCGGCGACGAACTTCCTTTCAACATTGGAAGAGTCGGGCATACTGTCCGAGAGCGTCTTGCAGGAAGTCCGCCCTTGCCTGGCCGAAAACCCGCAGTTGGCGGACCTCAGAGCACTCGCCGACCAGCTCGTCGAGCAGGGTAAGCTCACCGAGTTTCAGGCTCGCCGCTTGCTCGTTGGGAAGGGCAAGAGCCTCATGTTCGGGCGTTACCTGCTGATCGATCGTCTCGGCATCGGGGCGATGGGGCGGGTCTTCAAGGCTCGACATCGGCTGATGGATCGACTGGTCGCGCTCAAGGTACTTTTGCCGGTATGTTCTACATCGAAGAATGCCCTCCCGCGGTTTTTCCGTGAAATGAAGATCGTCGGAGTGCTCGATCACCCGAACGTGGTGCGCGCCTTCGACGCCGACCAGCATGAGGACTCTCCTTACATCGTCATGGAGTATCTGGAGGGTGAGGACCTTGAGAAGGTCCTTCGCCGGCGCGGAATACTCCCCCCGGATGAAGTTGTCGACTGGATGATCCAGGTGGCGAGAGGCCTTGCACACGCACACGAAAGAGGGGTTGTGCACCGCGACGTCAAGCCCACGAATCTGTTCCTGGATAACTCAGGCGTCGTCAAGGTCCTCGACCTCGGTCTGGGCGCATTCGTCGGGGTCTCCAGCGAAGGCGTTGACGCTCACGACACCGATGAAGGCTTCGTGGTTGGAACGTCCGATTACATGTCGCCCGAGCAACTCAACGGACAGGAAGTTGACGCGCGGACGGACCTCTTTAGCCTCGGTTGCGCCATGTACCGGCTGCTCACCGGAAAATTTGCTTTCCCGGGTGCGACCAAGATGGATCGGATGGTCAAACGAATTCATGATCGGCACGTTCCGATCACGGACGTACGAAAGGATTTGCCCGTACCCCTGGTCGCAACGCTTGATCGCCTGCTCGCACCGCGCCCCGAAGATCGCTTTTCCTCGGCTGCCGAGGTCGCGGAGGAACTGGACATCCTGGTGCCGATTGCGGAACGCCGCAATCGCGCCACCCGGACAACCTCTTCGGGACATCAGCATCGAACCCAAGCGTCGTCCACAACTGCCGAACCCGAAACACCTCTGGACTGGTCGCGCATCGAATCGGCCCTGCAATCCACGAGGCATCAAACCCGAGAGACCGCCGGCGCGAGCAGGCTCGCCGCCCTGGAAAACCCGCAGCCCAAACCGGCACCCAGGCGCATCGACGCTCACCGCAAAAACCTTGAAGACGAGGGCGTCGAATCGGGCAAGCGTGTTCAGCAGGAATACCGCAAGGAAGTGATCCAGCTCAACCGCGCGCTGGTCGAGCAGCGATCGCAGGATCCGGAGGAAGACCAAGATTCTGTGTCCGAGCGTTGGATGGAACGCTTCGGCGAACAACTGGGCGACTTTTTAAGCGAGCCGAGCGCGGGTCATATCATTGCCATCCTCGCGGCGCTGACCGTGTTTATTGCCCTCGGGTTTGCCTATGTCCTGTCGTGACCGTGGGCCAGGGGGTTTGAGAATCGCGTCTGTCGATTGGAGGCTTATCAAACCCGCAGCTTGGCCCCCAGGCGAGCCGTGCAGGCCTCGATGATTACCTTGACAACCTGATCAACTTCATCGCCCGTCAAGGTTCGATCGGGATGGCGAAAGGTCATGCCGAAATGGACGCTCTGTTCGTCCGCCGCAAGATTACCACCCTGAAAGGTATCGAGGTACTCGACCGCCGCAAGAGTCAAGCCGCCCGCCGCGACGACGGCGGTCTCCAGGTCGGACCAGCTCATTGACCGGGAAACCACCAGCGAGAGGTCGCGGACAACCGTGGGGAACGCGGGAAGCGGTCGATACAGAGGAACGAGTTGCGCCTGCTGCATCAAGACGGCAACCTCGATCTCGGCCGCCGAGCAGGCGCCGCGCAGCTCCATTGCCGCGAGCCGGTCGGGATCGATTTCGCCCACATAGCCAAGATGGATATCGCCCAGCAAGAGTTCCGCACTGCGGCCGGGTGTGAAGAGCGCGATCTCGGCCGGTAGAGCGCGGAGAGGCAAGGCGACGTGAAGCCGGCTCAGCAAAGATTCGAGCAATCCCTTGGCTTGCCGGAAATCGCGGCCGCAAACCAAGGCCAGCCGGGTCGGCTCGTCAGGGAGGGTCTGGTCAGGACGAGGGAGATAAACATGGGCAATCTCGAACAGCTCCGCATCAAGGTTGCCGTGCGCCTCGTTGTGCCGGCGGACTGCCAGCAGGCTCGGTATCAGGCTTTGCCGGAGTGCGACTTCCCGCTTCCGGCTGGAATGTTCAATTCGCAACGGCGGAGATCCCCCGCCCGGAGCCACCGGCTGACTTAGTGACTCATCGACCAGGCTGAATGTCGCAGCTTCGTTCAGCCCCGAACCGGTCAGCAAGCCGCGAGCCTCCGATTCCACCCGCTCGCGTAGTCCGCGAGGCGCGCTGGTGACCGGGACAGCCCGGTCCTCGGGGATGTGATGGTAGCCGTGAATCCGTGCCACTTCCTCGATGAGGTCGATCTCACGCTCCAGGTCCGGCCTCCAGCTCGGCGGACGAACAGTGCCCGAATTCTCGGTCTGCCCGATCCATTCCAGTCCCAGGGCGATCAGAATCTCTTTCACTTCGACGGGATCGATCGCGATGCCCAGCACCCGCTGAATCTGCGCGAAACGGAGTGAGATTGGATCACGCCGGGCAGGGGGGCCACCGACATCGATCATACCGGGATGAAGCATGCCGCCGGCCACTTCCAGGATCAGCTCGGCGCAGCGGCGGCTGGCCCACTCGGTGATTTCGGGGTCGAGCGGCCGCTCGAAACGGAAGCTGGACGGACTGAACAGCCCCAGTGCCCGAGAGGTGCGCCGGACCGACATGGCATCGAACCGCGCGGCTTCGATCAGGATGTTCGTCGTGTCGAAGCCGATCTCGGTCTCCAGCCCCCCCATCACTCCGGCGAGGCCGACCGGGCGGGCCGCGTCGGCGATCACCAGCATCTCGGGCTCGAGCTCATAAACCCGGTTATTGATGGCCGTGAGGGTCTCTTTCTTGCGGGCCTTCCGGACCACCAGCCGGCGCTCGGCCAGGCGATCCAGGTCGTAAGCGTGGAGGGGCTGTCCGCACTCGAACATGACGTAGTTGGTCACGTCGACAATGTTGGAAATAGGCCGGACACCGATCGTCTCCAGACGCTTTTTCAACCACCAGGGGCTCTCACCCACCCGCGATCCAGAGACCACGCGGGCCGTGAATCGGGGGCAAAGATTCCCCGCTTCGACCGCCACGGCCGTGCACGAATCGACGCCCGGGCCCGAGCTCGCGGCCCGGGCGGCCGGCACACGCAAAGCCCTGTCGAAGAGGACGCCAATCTCGCGGGCGACGCCGATGTGTCCCAGGCAATCCGATCGATTGCTTGTCACTTCCAGGTCGATTGCCAGGTCGCCCTCGACGTCGGACGTTGACTCGTGGTTCAACCCGGCAAGAGCGAGCCGCTCGGCAAGAATCTCAACCGGCATATCTAGCCGGACGTAATCAGTTAGCCAGTTCCAGCTTACAATCATCTTTCAGCACGCATCAGGTTGGACCTTCGGCCCTGGAAACAACCCCTTTGCGGGCGCTGAGATTGTTCCAGATCAGGTAGACCGGAATACCCGTCAGCACAATCAGGAAGCCGATTCCCGAGGTCTTGGGTTTGAGGTATATGAAGTCAACGACGAGAAAGACGGCCAGAGCGATGTAAATCAAGGCCGGGAGCGGATAGGCGATCGTCCGGTACGGCCGATTGAGAAATGGCGCCTTGATCCGCAGGGCAATCACCGCACCCACCATGAGCGTGTAGAAGCTGACATCGACCGGGATAATATATTCGAGCAGGTCATTATAGACATTGCCGTACTTGACTGTCTGAGCGGTCGGGTCACTGGTCACGGTCACCGGCAAGGTCAGCAAGGCCGCCCAGATGCCCTGCGCGGCCAGGGCAATCGCCGGCACGTGGTGGGAGTTTGTCGTGCCCACTTTCTTGAAAAAGAGCCCATCGCGCGCCATGGCGTAGTAGACCCGGGCGCCTGCCAGAACGAGTCCGTTCACGCAGCCGAACGTCGAGACCAGAATCGCAGCCGCCATTGCGTAGCGGGCGCGGTCCCAGCGCGGCTTCCATGGCCGCGGTTCCCACCCGATCCTGGGGAGCATGCTGAATCTCGGCGAAGGGCAGCGACACCAGATAAGCGACATTTGCCAGCAGATAGAGCGCGACCACGCTGATCGTGCCCAGAAACAGAGCCCGCGGCAATGTCCGCCCGGGATCCCGAGTTTCGCCGCCCGTGAAGGTCACGTTGTTCCAGGCAGATTGCGAGAAAAGCGGCCCGATCATGGCCAGCCCGAGCAGAAAGAGAAGTGCGGCCGTGCCGTCGACCGGGAGACGACCGTCATACGCAGTTTGCGAGCTCCATCCGTTGGCCGTGGAATTCCACCATGACGACGTCCACGCGCCCGCCTTTCCACTCCAGCCCAGAGTCAGACCGATCACGATGAGCGCGGCGAGCGCGGCAGTCTTGGCAAATGTGAACGTGTTTTGGATCAGGGTTCCGAGCTTGAGTCCCTGCGCGTTCGTGATCGTCAAGATGACGATAAGGGCCACGGCAATGAGCTGCTGGCTGGACAGGCTAACAGCATAGTGGCCGAGGACCACGGGCGGGAAGAGCGGATGATTCTCGGCCGAGATCGCGGGCCAGAACACGCCCAGGAATTTCGCGAACGCCACGGACACGGCGGCGATGGTTCCTGTCTGAACGACCAGGAAGAGCGACCAGCCGAAGAGGAAGCCGAACATCGGACCGTAAGCCACCCGGAGAAATACGTACTGCCCGCCGGCCCGAGGCATCATGGCAGCGAGCTCGGCCGAGGCGATGGCGCCAGACACCGTCATCACACCCGCCAGCCCCCAGGCCAGCAAGAGCCAGCCGGGTGCCCCGACCAGCCGCGATGACTCGGCCGAGGTGATGAAGATCCCCGAGCCGATCATCGCGCCCATGACGAGCATCGTGGCGTCTAGCACCCCGATGTCGCGATGCAAAGCGCCCGCTTTCGCGGACTTGGGGTGCTTGACGGCTTCCGGATTCGTCATCGACGGAGTGGCTCCTCGAAATCTGGCGTAATTTCACGGGCGGTCCGCGGAGGGGGAGTCTCGGCTCGGGGCTCGCGGCAAGCCAGGATCCGATATTGTCACGACTCGCAGGGATCAGTTTGCTTTATTCACGAAGGCCTGGACATCAGCGATCGCCTGGCCGAGGGTCTCGCGACGCCAGTCGGTGAGGGCTGTGTCGAGAGCAAGGGCCAGCTTGTTGGCGAGGTGAGAGGCGGCTTCCTTGGCAGACCCGCCGTCTGCGCGAATTTCGGAAAAATCGCGATGATGCACCTGCGTGGTGTGCGCTGTGGCGCCCTCGCTGACAATCACGCGGTTGTGGTCGATTTCCATGAGAGACTCCGTCGACAGGGAAGAGGCTTCAGTCGATGGTCGGGACGGTTCGGATCCCATCCGATCACAGCGGTTGATGTTTCATTGCGTCAGGGAGATGGGAAGTGCTTGAGGACGGCAAGGTCGGCGCGTGGTCAGAACTGGCCAAGGAACCGGACGTCGTTCTGATAGAGCAGTCGAATGTCATCGATTCCATGCCTTCGCATGCAGAGCCGCTCGATCCCCAGACCGAACGCGAAACCGGTCACTTCCTCGGGGTCGTAACCCACCGCGGAAATACGTTGGGATCGACCATGCCCGCTCCACCCATTTCAACCCATCTGTCACCGCCGTGCCAGAGCATATCCACCTCGACACTCGGTTCGGTGAATGGAAAGAAGGATGGCCGGAACCGAATCTGCACGTCGTGGCCCAGATAACTTCGAGCAAACAGGCGAAGCACGGTCTTGAGGTCGGCCATCGTCACGCCGCGATCGACCATCAAGCCTTCGATCTGATGGAACATGAAGGAATGGGTCGCGTCCACCGTATCCGGCCGATAAACCCTGCCAATGGCAATGACTCTTACGGGTGGCGGCTGCGTTTCCATGACCCGGATCTGGACCGTGCTGGTCTGGCTGCGCAGCATGGTCGCCTCGGAGAGATAAAAATTATCCAGAGGATCTCGCGCCGGGTGCGCGGGGGGGATGTTGAGGGCGTCGAAATTGTGGTGGATGTCCTCGACCTCGGGCCCCCGCGCGACACGGAAGCCGAACCGGCCAAAGAGCTCGATCAACTCGTCGGCCGTCTGGGTGAGCGGATGGCGATGGCCCAATCGGGTGCGGATGCCCGGCAGTGTGACATCGATCGCCCCGGCAGCCACGGAGCGGCGTTCCAGTCGCGATCGGGCGGCTCCCAGGGCGGCTTCAAGAGACTGTTTGACGCCGTTGAATCGCTGGCCGTAGACGCGTTTGTCGGCCGGATCAAGCGTGCGAAGCCGTTCCTGGGCGGTCTTCAGCTTGCCTTGCTTTTGACCGAGAAACTCGATGCGCGCAGCCTCGAGTGCCTCGGGGCTCGAGGCCGCATCCAGCGCTGCGATTCCTCGTTGCTCGAGTTCTTCTAGATCGCGCAGGGCGGTTTCCGAAGAGTGACTGGAGCTCATCGTGAGGGTGCCGGTCAATGGGCGGCGGCGGCCGGTTGACGGGACCTCGACTTGACCGCCTCATCGTGCTGATCGAGTTGCTTGCGGGCGACGGCGAGGATCGCATCGAACGATTCAGGGTCGTGGATCGCCAGTTCCGAAAGGCTCTTGCGGTCGAGCCCGATCTTGGCCAGCTTGAGCCCGTGGATCAGCCGGCTGTAGCGTAGGCCGCGCATCTCGGCGGCCGCGCTCAGGCGAGTGATGAAGAGCCTGCGAAAGTCTCGCTTCTTGGCCCGGCGGTCGCGAAACGCGAACATTCCGGCCCGCAACAAAGTTTCTTTGGCCGATTTCAGGAGCCGCCGGCGGCCTCCGACAAATCCCTTGGTGGCCTTGAAGATCCGCTTTTTCGCCTGATTTCGGGCCGCACCGCTCTTGGAACGCATCGTTCGGGTCTCATCTCAAGCATGGGGTGCGCCGCATGGCACCCGGTTCCTGGGGAAATTCGGGTTGATTGACAAGGGCAACTCCGGGATGCGAGCCACCCGCCTCGATTCCAGGCCGGTAGATCCGCCGGAGCGGCCGGAATTCAGTGGACGATCAGTGCGCTGCTGGCGCCGGTTCACCGGTGCCCGGAGCGGCAGACGAGGTATCGGCATGCTCGGCCAGAGCCTTGAGCTTGGCGGCTTCGACATCAAGCGGGTTAACGCGAGGGCGATTCTGCAAGGCCAGGCGAACCCGCCGGGTTTCGGCCGCGACCAGGAGCGTCGATTTCTTCCTCAGCCGGCGAACTTGCTTGCCATTCTTGTGGCTCATCAGGTGCGACGACCCGCACCGCTTGTGCTGAACCTTGCCATTGGCTGATACCTTGAACCGCTTCTTCATCCCCTTGTGGGTTTTCATCTTGGGCATAATCGATACGTCCTGTCCTGGCTCACGGTCGGTTCGATGGAGGCCCTGGCATCACCGTGCGATCTGGGCACTCACGTCGACTCGACCGGATCTCGGATCTTGGTTGAAAATTCCGCGGCGATTCTCGCGGCGCCAACCGCCACCAAGCGGATGACCCAGCCGGATCGAGCCGGCCGGCCGGGCTCCAGCAACTTCATGCAGGTCTCATGGCCGTCGGCACCCGTGGCGATTCGCCGCAGTGCGAGCCGATCGCTCTGGGTATGCTCCGGCGCCGCAACGCTGGGAAGCCTTGTATGCTATCACATGCGATTGCTCGCCGTCCAGTCATGGATAGACAGACTTTTTCGTCAGACACCGCGGCCCGGTCGCTCGGCTCCCTCTTCAACCCGGAAAGCCGGCGGTCCCGAGCCCGGTCTCACACGCCCAGGAAAAAGACCGAGCCAAGATGTAAGGATCGGGCCGTTCAATCCCGCGCATGACCTTCCGAGCATCGGCGGCGGTTCCCGGGCTGGCGAACCGCGAGCCGCCGGCTCAGGTTTTCGGGGCAAGGATGGCGGTCATCCGGCGCCCTTCCATCGACGGGTTCTTCTCGAGCTTTCCCACTTCTTCGAGAGCCTGGAGCACTTCTTCCATGACCCTGCGGCCCTCGTCGATGTGCGCGAGCTCGCGACCCCGGAAGAGCACGTTCACCAGGACCTTGTCCTTGTGCTCGAGAAACTCGCGAGCACGCTTGACCTTCACCTCGATGTCATGGTCTCCGGTCTTCGGTCGAACCCGGATCTCCTTGACCTGGATCTGGTGCTGCTTCTGCTTCGAGAGCTTCTTCTTCTGGGTGTACTTAAACTTGCCGTAGTCGATGACCTTGCAGACGGGGGGCCGCTCGTTGGGAGCGACCTCGACCAGGTCCATGCCTGCCTCGCGGGCGGCTTCGAGGGCTTTGCTGGTGGGCATGACGCCTAGCATCGCTCCCTCGGCATTGATAACCCGCACGGGTGAAATGCGGATCTGTTCGTTGACCCTCAAACCACGCTCAATCGGTCCGATGACGTCCTCCCCGGGGACGAAACTAGTATCGCCTCGTCACTACGGGCCATTTCCGCCCAGTCGGGCGGGAATACAAACCCGGACGATCCCGCGACTGACCCCCACAGTCAGTCTGCCGGTCGCCGCGAGGCAACCTAAACATTTACTTGCAAGAACGCGGGATGTCAAGATCTTGTGGCTTTATCGTGCGGGTCGGGGTCGTCACAGTGCCGGTCAGGGGCTGGATCAAGCTGACGACTTCCGCCCCACCCAGCGGGCGGCAGAGGTCAGTGACAGTTCGCGGCAACGCGAATGACGAGTCAATCGGGATGGTCTATTCCGGAAGTGGACGGGCGCGGAGCATCCGGGAACGCCGGTCGCTTGCGTTGGCCGGCGGGCGGCTTGACAATCAATACACTGACTCGACCCGTCCGCAATGCTGCGGCAACGTCATTCGACTGTCGACTGTCGTCGCACCCACAGGGTGCGGAACATGTGGGCTAGCGGCCGGGAATATCGTTCTTTGATCCAGGACACCTCAATCCATGGCGGCCATGCCGATCACCCGCGTCGTCCTGTACAAGCATGGAGTCGGTTATTTCGAGCGTGAGGGAACTGCGCGGGGAGATGAGTCGATCGCCCTGGCGTTCAAGCAGGCCGAGGTCAGCGATGTTCTCAAGTCGCTGATCGTCCTGGACCTCGATGGCGGCCACATCGCTTCGGTCTCTTATGATTCGACCAAGCCCATCGAGCAATTGCTCGCCGAGGTCTCGTTGTCGATTCCCGAGGACAAGGGACTGACCGGCTTACTCCCGCAGTTGAAGGGGGCAAGGGTCCGGATCACCCAGGCGGGGGCCGAGCCCATCGAAGGGATGATCCTGGGACTGGACAGTTCGCGCAAGAAGGTCTCGGAGACCGTGATTGTCGTTCCGGTTCTTTCGCTCCTCGTGGACGACGGGGCGATTCGCTCATTCGAGCTGCCGGATCTGACCGCAATCCAGATCCTTGACGAGGCCGTCCGGGCAGACCTCGACTATTATCTCAAGACGCAGCTCTCGGCCAAGAAGAAGGACGCGCGCACATTCTCGATCTTTGCCCGTGGCGAAGGCGAGCGGCGGATCCGGCTCGCCTACAATGTCGCGGCCCCGGTCTGGAAGGCCACCTACCGCCTGATGCTGGGTGGACCCGAGCAGCCGCCCCAGATTCAGGGCTGGGCTGTTGTCGATAACACGCAGGACGAGGACTGGGAGAATATTTCGCTCTCGCTGGTCTCCGGCTTACCGGTCTCCTTCATCCATGACCTGTACACCCCGCGTTACATCAGGCGGCCGACTGTCGAGGTGCGGGAGACAACCGGTGTCCTGCCGCCGGAGGTCGAGTCCGGGATGGAGATGTTCGATCTCGGGCTGGCGGCAAGCATGCCGGAGTATGACGCTGGAGCGGCAGAGAGGGGCACACGGTCAGGCTCTCGAAATCGCTATGCCGCCTCAAGAGATCATCTCGTGGCGATTGCCACGCCGCCCTTCAGCTCGGCGCCTGCCCAGGTCCGAGAGCGCAAGCTCGGTGACCTGTTCGCCTACGAGATCGAGCACCCGGTGACGATTCGCCGCAACCAGGCCGCGCTCGTGCCGATCGTACTCCGCGAGTTCAAGGGCCGTCCCGTGTTACTCTACAACAAGGAAACCCGCGCCCAGAACCCACTGCGCTGCGTCGAGTTCGAGAACACGACGGGGCTGACTCTCGAAGGCGGTCCCGTGACCGTTCAGGAAGACGGCAGTTATGTCGGCGAGGCCATGCTCGAGACAATCAAGCCCGACGAGACCCGGTTGATTCCATTCGCCGTCGAGCTGGGAGTCAAGGTGCTCGACAACGTGGCCAGTCAGGACGAGCATATTTCCCGCGTCGTCATTCACAACGGAACCTTGCAAACCCGGCACGCTCAGGTCAAGACCACGACCTATGCGTTCGACAACAAGGGAGAAGGCCCTGCGGTCGTGTATCTGGAACATCGGCGCGAGGACGCCGACTGGAAGCTCGTCGAGCCTGGTACGGCCCACGAAATCACCGAGTCGTTCTGGCGATTCCGGTTCGAGCTGGCCCCGAGGGGGCAAACGCACTTTCGAGTACGCACGCAACGACTGGTATCTCAACGTCATGTTCTGGGGGACACTTCGGCCAGACAGCTCGAGCTCTGGATCGACCAGCTTTTCCTCGACGATTCGACCGCCGAGATCATTCGCCAGGCTCTCCTATTTCGCCAGCAACTGTCCGAGGTTGAAGAACAAGTGAAACGCATGGAAGCCGAGCGCAAGACAATTCACGCCGAGCAGTCGAGAATCCGCGAGAACCTGAAGTCGCTGGGCGACCGGGCATCAGAGAAGGAGTTGAAAGAACGGTTTGTCCGAACCTTCACTACCCAGGAAGATCGCCTCGAGGACATCGACAAGCAACTCGCCGCCAGCACGGCCGCGATCGACAATCTCCGCAGTCTTGTTGGGAGTTTGCTCTCGCGGCTGAACTACCAAGCCGACCTTCAGAGCTCCTCTCCTGCGGCGACAACATTGAAACGCAAGAAACGCGGTGGCGAGGAAGGGTCGCGGCCATGAAGCCTATCCAGGCAATTATCGAAACGGCCATCTACGCCAGCGATCTCGTTCTGGCCGAACAATTCTATCGCGACATCCTTGGTATGGAGCTGACGGCCCGCGAAGAGGGCCGGCATGTGTTCTTCCGGGTGGGCGACCGTAGCATGCTGCTGGTTTTCCGGGCTGAATCGACACGCAAGGGAGATCACCTGCCCGCGCACGGGTGCCATGGGCCAGGGCACCTGGCGATGGGGATTCGCAGCGAGGATCTTGATGCCTGGCGGTCTCATCTCGTGGGCCAGAATGTTTCCATTGAACACGAGGAGTCCTGGCCCAGAGGCGGGCATTCGCTCTATTTTCGCGATCCGGCTGGTAATTCCGTCGAACTGATCACACCGGGGCTGTGGGGACTGCCTTCAGGCTGGTGAGAAACGGCTCTGGTACCTGGAATAATAAGGGGAGGCAGTTGCGTGCGCGTGCTGATGACAGGTGGATATGGCTGCATTGGCTCCTGGGTGGCCAAGCAGCTTCTCGAGCAAGGCCACGAGGTCTGGATCTTCGACCTCAGGCAAGATACGCATCGTCTGGACCTGGTGCTTGATCCAGAAGACCGGGTCAAGGTGCATTTCATCGAGGGAGACGTTTCTGACCTGGAAGCGGTCCGGGGCGCGGTGGACCGCATCGGAGCCTCGCACATCCTGCACCTGGCCGGGCTGCAAACGCCCACCTGCCGCGCCGATCCCATCCTTGGGGCAAGAGTCAACGTGATCGGCACGCTCGCGGTCTTCCAGGCCGCCGTGGCGTGCAAGAATCACGTCGAGCGCGTGGTCTATGCCAGCTCGGCCGCGGTCCACGGTCCGCGTCTGGAAAGCACAGGCAGTGTCGCCGACGAGGTCCGGCTGTCGCCCTTGAGCCACTATGGTGCGTACAAGGTCTGCAACGAGCTGAACGCCCGGGTTTACTGGCTCGACCAGGGAATCACGAGTATCGGGCTGCGTCCGTGGACGGTGTACGGCGTGGGACGCGACTTCGGCATGACCAGCGAGCCGACCAAGGCCATCAAGGCCGTGGCAGCCGGCCAGCGGTACCACATCAGCTATGGCGGTTTGCAGGATCTGCAATATGTCGGCGACGTGGCGGCTACCTTCGTCCGGGCGCTCGAGCATCCGTTTCAGGGATCCGAGGCGTTTAACTTACGAGGCGCGGTCGAGCCCATCGAGGCCTTCGTGGCTGCGCTCCGCGATGTTGCTGCCGCGGCGAAGGATTTGATCACGCACGGCGACCGGCAATTGCCGATCGCGTTTGACCTGGACGATTCGCGACTGCAACAGCAACTCGGCCCGATTCCGCGCACGAGTCTAAGCGACGGCATTGCCGCGACCTACCGCCGTTTCTTGCAACTCCGCGACGACGATAGGTTGGACCTGAGTGACCTGAGCTGAGAAGCCACACACGTGGGACGAGTTGTAGGTCCCGCCCCACGGAGTGGTTGGCGAGCTTGTCGCCGGGTTTTCGGTCACAAGCCGGGCTTGGCCGCGGGCGCGGCGGCCTTGGTCGTGGCTGGCGCGGCGGGAGCGGTCGGAGCGCCCGGGGGGAAGAGATCCTTGGGCATGGGCTTGATCTCGACCTTGGCGCGCTTTCGCTCCTCGGTCAGAAGGTTCTTCTGAAGCTCTCCGGCATAGGCATTGATGATGTAGGGCTTGTTCTGCTCGAAGTCGACGGGCCGTCCCTCCTTGCGGTCGGTCACCTGGATCAGGTGGTAACCGTAGGGCGTCTCGACGGGTTCGGAGACCGAGCCCTTCTTGAGCTTGAACGCGACGTCGGTGAACTCGGGGATGAAGCCACTGCTGAGAGTGAAGTAGTCAAGGTCGCCGCCGGCTCCGCCGGAGTTGGCGGGGTCTTCGGAGTACTTGTTGGCGGCCTGAGCAAAGGTCACCGTGTTCGAGTCAATCTGGCTCTTGATGCTCAGCAGCTTCTGCTTGACCTTATCTTTCTCGGCGACCGGGGCATCGGACTCGACCTTCAGCAAGATATGGCTGGCGCGGACTTGGGTGCCGGAAAAGAGGTCGTGATTGGCCGCCACATAACGCTTGAGCTCGGCATCGGTCGCCTTGGACTTGACATACTCGGACCAGCGAATCCGGTTTTCCAGTTCCTTGCGAACAGTATCCAGCGAGGTGTTGTCCTCGAGCAGGGCGGTCGCCAGGTCTCGGCCGTCCGCCTTGAGTTGCTGCTCCAGGCGGGCGAGCTCTTCATCGATCCTGGCGGGCGGCACGGCAATCCGCTGCCGGTTCAGGAAGATGGTCAGAAGTTTCGTGTTGACCAGCGAGTCAACCGCATCGTGATACACTTGATCACGATTTTCGTTGGCCGGAATGGGGTAACGGCTCAGGAAGTTGATCACCTCTCCCTTCGTGACCTGATCCTTGGCGTTTTCATCGGCGACCGTGGCCACGACATCGTTGGCACCAGGGATCACCGCTGCGCGGCCGGCCGGTACACGCGCGGTGGGGCCGGCCGGAGCAGCCGGCTCAGTCTGGGCGCGAATCCCGCCAGTCCCTGCGCTCAGCGCCAAGAAGAACACCGACAACAATCCAGCCTGGGCTCTGCTGCGCATCGAACAGATCTCCGTCTCGAGTTTGGTCCTTGTCAAGCATGCCCGAGATCCATGGATGGGATGCGACCCGCTCCTTGACCTCATCAGCAAGGGCTACTGGTCAGACAACTTCTAGCGATTATACGAAATTTGCTCAAGCCCGCCGCGCGAGTTAGCCGATAATCTTCGATTCGGCCTCGCGAGCCCTGGCTGCACGGTGCGTGAGTGCGTGGGGTAACAGGTCGACCGGATCGGCCGCGGGGCGAATGATGCCTGTACGGGGCTGATGTTGATCGATTCATGATCGAAGCGGTGGCGCGTGGTTTGCAGCGAAAAATACAGGTTTTTCCGCCCCAGAGTCAGTTTAGCGTCTGGGTCGTAGAAACGTCCTTGGTGCGTCGGAAGGCCAAGGAAGTCTCGCCCTCAACACCCACCACTTGTCCCCGGAGAACGCCCCATGATTCGCAGCTTGACACTTGCTTCCCTGGTCGTTTTTTTTGCCGTGTTGCCGGCACGCGCGCAATCACCCACACGACAACCTGCCGCTCTGCCTGGTACCCCCCAGGCACAGAGCGCGGTGCCTGATGCCCTGTTTGCCGCCGCGGCCGGTAGTGGCGGACTGGCCGAGCTCAACGTCAGCCAGATCGGTGTGCAACGAGCAACCGATCCGCAGTTGAAGCAATTCAGTCGGCGGATGATCGATGATCACTCGAAGCTCAACCAGCAAATGACGAACGTGGTCACACGCAAGGGAATCCGGATTCCCGAAGCGATTGACGCCCGCGCCGAGTTCTGCGCCGAAAGTCTCGCAGGTCTCTCGGGCGAGAAGTTCGATGAGTGCTATGCCAAGGCGCAACTGGTCATACACATGGATGCCGTGGCGATGTTCGAGGCTGAAGCCCAGCGCGGTCAGGACCCCGACATCAAAGCCCTTGCCGCATCGGCATTGCCGATCATCAAAGAGCACCTCAAGACGATCAAGCCGATTGCGATGAGGTATGAAAAAGAGAAGGAAAAGAATGAAGATTCTTCGGCCGTGAGAACGGGTCACACCGAAGGAAACCGCTGAGAAACTTGAGTCTTGCGCATTCGAGCCGCGGGGCAGTGTCCGGGTCCATTCTGCCCCGCGGCATCGATTGATTTCACGGTCCCGATGTTGAGATGTTCAAGCCGCGGTCAGCCACCGCTTGATCCGGCTGACCTCGTGCGACCATCCAGACCCCACGCGGCGACGGCGGTAGGCGTCAAACAGGAGGTCAATCGTTTCGGTCAGATGACGCAGGCCATCGATCCGGGCGATCCTGGTTTCATTGGCGTCGAGCTTTCCCTCCTCCGGCTTGGGAAGTAGGGCCCCCGAAACGGCCAGGGTTTCGGCCTGCAACGTGAACTCATACTGGGCGCCGTGGCGAACCAGGATGAGACCGGCCTTGCGCGGCAGCTTGCCCGACTGTAACGCCCGGAACGCCTCGGGAAGCCGGGTCGGCGCGTCATCGGTAAGGTTATCGCGACCAGTCTCGCCGCGCGGGCAGTCGAGCGTCAGTGTCTTGGCGAGCATCACCGCGACTTCAGACCCATCGGCAAGCTGGACCGTGTCACTGTCATTTTGAAGCGTGTGCCAGAGCCAGACCATGAACTCGTTACCCAGGTGGTCGAGCATGTTGGGTGCGTTCTCGGCCCAGGCGACCGTGGCCAGCTCGGCTTCGTCGCCGCCGAACAGGCTGAGAGTCCCCTCGGCGAGTCTATCCTGACTGCGGTCGTCGGCGTCCGGTCCGGCCAGGCTGGTGGCCAGGCTGCCTGCGGTGATCGGCTCCAGATTGCGGTCGAAGGTTTCGCGGAAAAGCGTTCCCAGTCGTTCAAGCACATTGGTGCTGGTGGTACCCGCGTACAACACTCCCGCCTGGCCATCCCAGAGGACCGGATAATGGTTCAGCCTGCGGAAACGGCCATCGGCGGCCTCGGCCTCAGCGCGAAGGCGAGCCGCCTCCTTGGCCTCCTGGCGCTGGGCTTTCGTCGGGTGGCCACTGGGGTTCAGCTTGGCCCTGGCCTCGGTCTCGATCTGGGTATACGCCTTCAGCAAGGTTCCTGGGATCTTCTCGGTCTCGACCCGGATGGCGAGATGCAGGGCGTCGTTCACCACGTTCTTGGTGCGATCGAACGCCAGATCGAGCACGTGGTCGCCGCCGGACCAGCCCGTGGATACGCCGTCGGTCGGGTCGGCCGCTCCATGGCGGCCGGCGGCATGCTGCTCGACCAGGGCGAGCAGATCGTCGGCGAAGGGCAGAGGGGATGTACCGCTCACGAGATAGCGGGTGAACGTGACGCGTCCATTCAAGAAGCCCATGATCGAATTCCTCCTCAAGTTCGCCCGGGTCTTTCGACCAACACGAAACGAGCCCGTCAGCCAGGCAGGCCTCCTTGTAGATCGGCGGACCGGTGCGAGCTCTGCACCGTCTTGGGGCAGGTTGTGATATCGACCTTGCCAGTGAGCCGCCTGGTTCCGGTCAGGAGAAGTTGACGAACTGAAGCGGGTACTCCGGTCCGTTCTCCTTGAGGTGCGCGATCACGGCCTGGAGGTCGTCGATCTTCTTGCCGGTCACGCGGACCTTGTCTTCCATGATCTGCGCCTGCACCTTGATCTTGAGTTGCTTGATGTCCTTGACGATTTTGCGGGCGTCTTCGGAATCGATACCAGTGTGCAGCGTCAGGGTCTCGCGGACCGAGTCGTGCGAGGCCTCCTCAAGCTTGCCGCGTATCAGGGCGTTGACCGGCACTCCCCGTCGTGCCATCTTTTCCTTGAGCACCTGAATCACCGTCTCGAGCTGACCCTTGTGGTCGGCCAGCAGGGTCAGGCTGTTCTCCTGCTTCTTGAACTCGATCGAGGCCTTGGTCCCTTTGAAGTCGTAGCGCACGGCGATCTCATGCTGGGCCTGGACGACCGCGTTGTGCATCTCGGCGTGATTGATCTCGCTAACAACATCGAATGCGTGATTATCGGCCACGACGGAGACTCCGGTAGATCATCACCAACCCGCGACGGACGGGATCAAGATTATCAAGCTAGCCGAGCAATATTCCATCGTCCAACGTGAGTCTTGGCAAGGGATGTATGAAAACGGGCGGGCGACTGGGCGGACCAGGCGGGAAGACGCTTCGGGGACCGGCCTCAACCAGATGGCCACGTCAGCGGCCAGGGCTCATGAGTCGTCTGAAATGCGAGCCGAGTTCGGCCCTGGTGCAGACACTCACAGCCACTTTGCCGCGAGGCTAGCGAAGAACGACTCGACATCGACATTGCCACCGCTGATGATCACGCCGACCCGCCCTCGATCTTTCAGCTTGCCCGCCAGCAAAGGCGCCACGACGACGGCACTCGAGGGTTCGATCACAATCTTCAGCCGCTCCCACACGAATCGGGTCGCGTCGATGATCTCGGCCTCCGTGGCAGTGACGATCGCGCTCACGTGCTTGCGAATGACGGCAAAGGTCCGCGTGCCCAGCGAGGTTCGCAATCCATCGGCGATCGTTCGCGGATCAGGCGACGGCTGGATCGTTCCGATCTCGAGCGACCGCCGAGCGTCGTCCGCGTTTGCCGGCTCGGCTCCAATCACCACCGTGCCCGTTGAGCGCCCGCCACAGGCGATTGCCGTGCCCGCAAGCAGGCCGCCCCCGCCGACGGGGGCGATCACGACATCCAGCGGACCGGCCTGGTCGAACAGCTCGAGCGCAGCGGTTCCCTGGCCGGCAATCACGTTCCAGTCATTGAACGGATGGACGAGCGACAGTCCATGCTTCTCGCTCTCCGCGGCCACCGTCGATTCCCGTGACTGGAGCGTCGGCTCGCACAGCACGATCCGCGCTCCGTAGCCCTCGGTGGCCGCGCGCTTGACCGCCGGTGCTGTCCGGGGCATCACGATCGTCACCGGCACGCCAAGCAACTGGCCCGCCAGCGCCAGCGCCTGGGCGTGGTTACCCGAGGAGTGAGTGACGACCCCCGCCGCCCTTTGACCTTCGTCCAGCAACAAGAGCGCGTTCATGGCTCCCCGAAACTTGAAGGCCCCCACGCGCTGAAAGTTCTCGCACTTGACGAACACACGAGCCCCCGCTCGCTCATCAAGTGTTCGCGACGTCAAGACTGGCGTGCGATGCGCCCAGGGCTCGAGCCGCCTTGCGGCCGCAATGAGGTCTTCGATGCCGATCGCAATTTCCGCCGGGTCGCCTGGCGTTGAGGTCATCATCCGGTCGCTCCACCAAGGTTCTCGAAGTCTGCTGTCGATCAGGCCAGGCCCGCCAGGACGAGCCGTCATCGGCGAGTTCCCCGGCTGAAATCTTACCAGAGATGCCACCCCTTCGCGCCCTGCCACAGGTCGACCCAGAGCCGGGACAACCACTCGCGAATCCAGTACAGTATTTGTATGCGTTTCTCAATTGCCGGGAGGCAACATGCTACGGAATGCTACGATTCGGGGGGGTAAGCGAGTCTAGGAAATGGCCGCATGTCATCGCAAACCTTTGTAAAATTTACACTTACGACAATTTCTAAACTGGCTACAGAGAGCGGCGGTTTCCGACGCAACTTGAAACCAGCAAACAACTTTCGCCCATTCGGCCGATCTGGTGATCTCTCAGGAACGTCTCCCGGATCGGCTCCCGATCTGTTTCCTCTTGGGTCGTCCCGCGCAAGCCCCCGTTGATAGCCTTCCGCCGGGTTCCGCGCATCTTCTCGGCATCTCGGACGCCTGTCAAATCGAGCTGGGGATGCTCACGCCGAGTGCAGGCCGGGCGGCCAAACTTGGTGGGCATGACGGATGCATATTCTGTATCTTGATTGGACATGGTGGCCAATGATGCCGACTCCGCTGAAACAGTGGGATTGCCCGGAGCGGTGACCTGACGAACTTATTGCGAGCGTCTCAGCTTTGAATCGGTCGTCTTGACCCACGGAAGTGATCATGAGCGTGACCGACGATGCACAACTCTTTGAGGTTGGTGGCTTTCGCCTACTGCGAGGCGATCGGTTTATCGAGGCTCGCGCCTCGGCGGCGAACGAGATCATGCGGCGATATACGGCGGGCGACGCCAAGGAAACGTGGGACTACATCTACTACTTTCCGCACACGATGCAGGCGGATCTGGCAGAGTCGCTGATCGAGTCAGGGTGGTTACCGGAAGCCGGCCCCGGCGTCCCAGTCGCCTCATGGGTCCTCGCACGCTTGCGTCGGATTGCACCAGGGTACGTCTCCGACCGCTCGCTGATCGTCTCTGACGGAGGTGGTTATTCGTTCGATTTTTATGTGCTGCGCGGTGAGGACCCCGTGGCCTGGCTGCAATTGCAAGGTGGAATGAACGGGGTGGACCTGCTTGGCGAGGTCAGCGAACCGACCCAGTTCGAGAGCCTGACGAATCTCTTGCTCGCCACTCTTCTGGACCAGCCCACCGAGATCGCCGTCTGCACCTTCGAGGTGATCGACCCGGACTGGCAGGTCGAACCAGACTACTACGAGCCGACGCCGAGCGAGCAAAGCCGCAATCACTATGGATGGGACGGCACGCGATATCTCGGTGCGGACAACATCCGGGAAGTCTCGTGACGGATCAGCGGGGCATGCCGTTCGCGGGACGACGGCGAGGCGAAATCGATCTAGAAAGGCATTTGAGTGACACATTATCAAGTGCCGTGGCCGAGAAACGGCTGGGATCAGGGCGATCAGGAATAGGATGAGGATTAAGATCAGGAAGAGGATTACGAGCATGATGAGGATTAGGATTATGACAGGTCAGCGGGGCGACGGCTCAGCTCGTGTTTGGCGTGCCGGGACGCTGTAAGTCGCATGATACAGGCCTCCCTCGGCGATCGGCGGGCCACCGGCCTCCAGCCTGAGGTTCGAGCCGAGTTGAGTGACGGCCCAGATCGATCCCCATCCTTATCGTACTCTTGCTCCTACCCTAATTCTCCTCTTAATCCTCATCATAATCTTAATCATCATCGCTCTTTATTTTGGGTTGGCGGAGAGCAGATACACCCAGGTTTCACATCGAGCCGAAGTATCCCGCTGGCAATGAAAAAATTCCTGTAGATCAGGCTGGAAAGCTCGACCTACTTTCTCGCTGGTCTATTGCTACGAGCACGAACCGCTTTTCTACGGATCACTGGATCCCGCCACCCCCTCGATTTCCCTCCGCTCGGTGCTTGCATGGAGCGATTTCGTCGCGTACGCTCCATTCAGTTCAGGTCAACGCCGACTGTCGAGACGACGAATTATGGCGGACTTGGCGGTCTCCGATTCCACGATGGACGGATTCTTCCGGCGTTGGGAAGCCTCGGGTGCGGCCGAGCGTGCCGACTACTCGATGTTCCTGAACGAGCTGTGTGATGTCCTCGATGTCCCCAGGCCCGATCCCGCGGGTCCGGACGACGAGAAGAATGCCTACGTCTTGGAACGGGCCGTCTCGTTCCCGAACCCGTACGGTTCAACGACCGTCCAGCGGATCGACCTCTACAAGCACGATTGCTTCGTGCTCGCAGGCCGGTGAGGGGACTGGAGTCGTCTTCTTAACTTACGGCGGCGACTGCCCGGAGGGGCCGAGAAACACACGACACGCGGGATCGCTGTTTTCGATCTGGAAACCTGGGGACGGCTTCTCTTGCTTGTTGCATTCTCGGCCCAACGATATGTAGGATAGCAATTATCTTCCTCTAACTCGTCACTCGCGGTCGTCGACGACCTTTGCATCTGATGCATGATCGCTTGCTGGATTGGACCTGCCAGGCGGCTCTTGATTCGAAGTCAAAGAATCGCTCCGTACCCTCGCCGTAAAAGAGGCGACGATGATTCCTCTGGCAACCGTCGTTCAGGGACTGGAAAAGTCCCCAACCGGGATCAGCGGTCTCGATGAGATCACCGGCGGCGGCTTGCCGAAGGGCAGGCCCACGCTGATCTGTGGCGGCCCGGGCTGCGGCAAGACCCTGATCGCTGCGGAATTCCTCGTCAAAGGGGCGATGAAGTACGACGAGCCGGGAGTGTTCATGGCCTTCGAGGAGACGGCCGAGGAGCTCACCAGAAACGTCCGCTCGCTCGGTTTCGACCTCGACCAGTTGGTTGAGCAGGGAAAGCTTGCCGTTGACTACGTTGACGTGGAACGGAGCGAGATCGAGGACGCCGGCGAGTACGACTTGGAAGCGCTCTTCATCCGGCTCGGGCACGCGATCGACACCATCGGGGCCAGGCGGGTCGTGCTCGATACGATCGAAACCCTGTTCTCCTCGCTGGCCAACACCGCCATCGTGCGGGCCGAACTCCACCGCCTGTTTGGCTGGCTCAAGCAGAAGGGGGTCACGGCCATCATCACCGCCGAGCGGGGTGATGGCGCATTCACCCGGCATGGCCTCGAAGAGTATGTGTCTGACTGTGTCATCGTGCTCGACCACCGGATTACCGAGCAGGTTTCCACCCGCCGCTTGCGCGTCGTCAAGTACCGCGGGTCGAAGCACGGCACCAACGAGTACCCCTTCCTGATCGAGGAAGGGGGACTGGACGTTTTGCCGATTACCTCGGTCGGCCTCGATCATGAAGTGAGCGACGAGCGCATCTCCTCCGGGCTGGAGCGGCTCGACGCCATGCTGGGGGGCAAGGGCTACTACCGGGGCAGCAGCGTGCTCGTCTCCGGCACGGCGGGGACCGGTAAGACCAGCCTCGCCGCCACCTTCGCCGATGCCGCCTGTCGCCGGGGCGAGAGTGTGATCTACTTCGCCTTCGAAGAGTCCCAGAACCAGATCGTCCGCAACATGCGTTCCTTCGGCATCGACCTGGAGCCTCATGTCCGCAAGAGCCTCCTGCAATTTCACGCCGCGCGGCCCACGACGCAGGGTCTGGAGATGCATCTGGCGACGATGTACAAGCTCATGCGTGACCATCATCCGCGGGTCGTGACCGTCGACCCCATCACGAACTTCATCTCGGTTGGCAATTATGACGAGATCAAATCGATGTTCATGAGGTTGATCGATTTCGTCAAGGCCGAGCAGATCACCGGCCTGTTCACCAGCCTGGCCCACGGCAACGTCATCATCGAGCAGACCGACGTCGGAGTATCGTCGCTGATCGACACCTGGCTCGTGCTGCGGGACATGGAAGTGGACGGTGAGCGGAACCGGGTACTGTACCTGATCAAGTCGAGAGGCATGGCTCACTCCAACCAGGTACGGGAGTTCCTGATCACCGACCGGGGCCTCGATCTCGTGGACGTGTACACCGGGATGGAGGGTGTGCTGACCGGCTCGGCCCGGCTGGCCCAGGAGGCCAAGGAACGGTCCGCGGCGCTCGCGCGTGAGCAAGAGATCGAGCGGAAGCAGCAGGAATTGAACCGGAAGCGTCAGGCCGTCGAAGCCCAGATCGTCGCCCTGCGATCCGCTCTCGAAGCAGAAGAGGAAGAACTCCTGCAGGATTGCACCCAGGCAACGGAGCGGGAAGAGCGACGCACGCGGGACCGCGCGGAACTGGCCAGCAAGCGCAAGGCGGATGCCGACGGGAAGGATCAATAGTCAATGACCGACACGACGCAGCTTCTGGCCAGCGAACCTCGGACCACCGAGCAAGGCGAGAAGTGGTGCCTGCGGTTGTACGTGGCAGGCCGTACGCCCCGGTGTATCACGGCACTGAGAAACCTTGAGCGATTCTGCGAGGAGCAGTTGGCCGGGCGATATGAAATCGAGGTGGTGGATCTGCTGGAAAATCCCTATCTGGCCAAGGACGACCAGATCATTGCCATCCCGACGCTGGTGCGGAGGCGGCCCGAGCCCTTGCGAAAGATTATCGGCAACCTCAGCGACACGGATCGCATGCGGTCGGCCTTGACCTGAAATCGAGGTAATCTCCCGGCCGACCCCGTGGCCACGGCCGCGAGCAATTCACTCACGGAACACGGTGATGAATTCTGACATGCTGATCAAGGAGAACCAGCGTCTGCGTGAGCAAAACGCTCATCTCCTTCTGGCCCTTGATGAAACCCGGTCGAAGCTGGCCGAACCACAAGATATCATCCGTGCTCTCCGGCAGGGAGAGGTTGACGCGGTGGTGGTGGAGGAAGACGGCCAGGAGAGAATCTACGCCCTCCAGCGCTTCGATGCCGCTTACCGGAGCGTGGTCGAAGAATGCTTTCCTTATGGGGTTTGGCTGGCCGATCGCGACGGTCGGCTGCGGTACGTCACGCCCGCTTTCCTCGCGTTGCTGCACACCGATCTGAGGGAGATGCGAGAGCAAGGACAGTTCCACTCCCTGCCGCCCGAGGCCCGTTGCGCGGTCGAGCGGGAGTGGGCGCGGTGCCTCGAGACCGGCGAGCCATTTCACGTGGAGTATACGGTTCATCTGGGCGATGGCTCCAGGCGGACGATCTCGACGCACGGCAAGCTTTCCCGGACCCCCGATGGCTTTCATCGATGGGTCGGCGTCAACATCGATATGACCCAGCGGCATGAGATGGAGAGCCGGCTCCGCCAGCAAGCCGAGGCCTTGCGGCAGGCCGATCACCGCAAAGACGAATTCCTTGCCCTGCTGGGGCACGAGTTGCGGAATCCGCTGGCCGTCATTTACAACGGCGTTCAAATCCTCTCCCTGAACGATGTCAAGGACGCCGATGTCGTGGACATCCGACTGATGATGGAGAAGCAGGTCGGTCACCTGACCCGGCTGGTTGACGACCTGCTCGATGTGAGCCGCATCACCCAGGGCAAGATCCGGCTCCGCAAAGAAAGGGTGGAGCTGGCGACGGCCGTGAAGAACTCCATCGAGGCCGTGCGCCCGCTGGTCGATCGTCACGGCCACAACCTCACCGTCTCTCTACCCCCACACACCATGAATCTTGAGGCCGACCCGACCCGTCTCGAGCAGGTCCTGCTCAACCTCCTGAACAATGCCGCCAAGTACACCGAACCGGGCGGCAGAATCGTTCTCTCTGTGGAGGAAACCAACGGCGAGGCCGTGATCCGGGTCCGGGATACTGGTATCGGTATCCCCGCCGAGTTCCTGCCGCATGTGTTTGAATTGTTCACCCAGGCCGATCGCAGCCTTGACCGCACCCGAGGCGGTCTGGGAATCGGGCTGGCGCTGGTACGGAAGCTCGTGGAGATGCACGGCGGCGGCGTCGAGGCCCGGAGCGAAGGCTCGGGTAAAGGGAGCGAATTCACCGTGCGGCTGCCGTCGTTGCCACGATCGGCCGACGAGCGCCCGGCGCCCTGTGCATCCAGCCAGGTGCCCGGCAGGACTGTCAGGGTGCTGGTGGTCGATGACTCCCTGGACGTGGCGGAATCCCTCAGGATCTTGCTGCAACTCTCCGGGCATGATGTGCACGTCGTGCACGATGGGCCCGCCGCCCTGGCGTTGACCCGGACCTACCAGCCCGATGTCATTTTGCTCGATATTGGGCTACCGGGGATGAACGGCTATGACGTCGCGAGACATATATCCAGGGAACATGCAAGCAAACGGCCGCTGGTCGTGGCCATGAGCGGCTACGGCAAAGACGATGACAAGCGCCTTGCCGATGAGGCAGGATGCGACTTTCACATCACCAAGCCGCTCGACCTGAGCAGACTCCAGGCACTGATCGACTCCGCGCTTCCCGCGGTCGGCATCTCGTCCCCGCGCAGTTGAAAGGCTTCGGGATGCTCGCAGCGAAAGCCGATGGCGTGACCGCGGCGGAGGTATTTCCATTCAAAAATGGAACGACGCTAGGCTGGGCCTGTAGCTCCGCAAGCGCTGCACGCAACATTGTCAGGTTCGCGGCATCGGTAAGGATGGCGAAATCCGTATCGCGGCTAAACTCGGCTGCGCCGTAGAACACGCAGGCCTGCCCGCCCATGAGCAGGGCTTTGAACCGATTCGCTCGCATTGTAGAAAGCACTTTGCGTATCGGGTTCGGGATCAAGCGAGCCTCCGCGCCCGAGATAAGGTTGCCACAGTTTCTCGGTTCGTTCCTTCCGCCAAGCGTTCGAAGTGGTCGACTCCTCGGGCGATGAGAGTGAATGGCCTCGTCCCGAAGGTGGGTCATGTGGACGTGTGTCAGTTGACACCTGGCGGGCCGCTCATACTAACCCGAAGTGTCAACGAGGGTCGACGCAAATCGTCGCGGGGAAAGGCGAAAACACCTCGCTAGCGAGGGTCGACACAAATCCGTGAGGAGAAAAGCGAAAGCCCTCGCTCACGCTTCGGGTTACTATGCCGCGCCGGCCTGTCAATTCGTCAACGCAAGAAACCAGGGCTTTGAGTTGATGGCGAGTGAATCCTGGAACGATCGAAGGTAAGATCAACAATCCGGTCACTGTTCCGAGCACGTTCGCCGGTGATCCGCGGCGTTGATCTTCGCATCGCCAGGGGTCCTTTTCGATAGGTTTTCTCGTGATTGCCCCAATGTTTCGGACTGCCGCCGTGATTGCGGGATGTACCACTCTGCTGCTCTTTCTTGGGTACGCAGCTCGAGCGGACGAGGCGAAGGCCCAGGTGCGGGGCGTCCTCGTCAGCTCCGAGCGCGTGACGCCGGAGTTTCTCGCGACCTGGAAAGCCAAGGGGGTGACGGCGATCGTCGTGACGCTCGACGAAGCGTCGCGACGGCGCTGGGGATCGATTGCCCGGGATGTCGAGCAAGCGGGAATGACGCTTTGGCCCTGGGTTGAGGTGGGCCGGAACTCAGGGATGGCCGACGCTCACCCCGCGTGGATGGCAGCGATCGGCGCTCACCACGACGATTGGCGGAGGCGATTCCCGAGCGCTCCGGCGTCACGCCCTGGCGTGGTGATCAAGGCGTGGCCCTGGGTTCCCATCGGCTATGCCCCGGCGTTTGAAGCACATCGGGATCGCCTGAAACGACTCTTGACCGACCTCCCCGGATCGTGGTCAGGAGTGTTCCTGAACGACCTGCAAGCCGGACCCTCGTCGTGCGGGTGCGGCAATGACCAGTGCCGCTGGGCGCTCGACTACGGCTCGCCCGCGACGGCGGCGAGGCGACCGGGCGACGACTCCGCGGCCAGGCTCGTGGCCGAACTTGCCGAACGCCATCCTGACAAGACCATCATTCCGGTCTGGGTGACCGAATGCGAGCGCGTGGATTTGCCCGACGCCCGGCCCGGGACCAGGCTCTGCGGCAGCGTCCCCTGCGCCACCGGCACGTGCTGGCCCACGTACGCGCAGCAGTGGAACCCCCTGCTCAAGGCAACCCGCGGACCGATCGCGCTGGGGCTCTGGTCCGAGACATTCCAGCGCGATCCGGCCTCGTGGATCGAATCCGACCTCGCCCTCTTCCAGAAGCCTCCGCGCGGCGCCGCGCTGAGCCCGGCCAGCTCGATCGCCGTGATCCAGGCATGGGGCAAGCCCGAGACGGGCGTGATGGCCCTGACCAACCTGGTGAAGGCGCCCTCGGGATGGGTTCTGGCGATCGATCCGATCGACCAGTCGTGGGAACCTCGCGTAGTGCCTGTGCCGCGGTGAGGACGACACGATCCTGGGAAACTGGTATCGTGACGGGTCGTGGAAACCTCGCCTCCTTTCGGAGATCATCGGCCATGTTCGCGCTCACACTTCTGCTCGCGGCGATTGGCGTCTGGCCCGGCGATGACGACCAGGGCGCCAAGGTCGTCTTCCAGCCCGACATGTTTCAAACCCTGATCAACCCCGCCTGCTCGCACTGCGTTGACGAGGCGCGGCGGAAGGCCGGCGAGCTTCGCGACGACGACCGCGTGCTGTCGTGGATTCGCGGCAAGTACGACGGCGGGGCGATCCCCTACCGCTGGTTCCTTGTGCCGTACCGGGTGATCAGCGACACCTACGGAGTGTTCGTCTATGACGCCGATGCCGGCTTCGTGCGGGGCTATCCGGCCTCGCTCGACTATCGTTTCCACGGCTGGCGGAACGGCGTGATGGTGATGAAGCACGCCGACGGCACGCTCTTCGACTGCTTGACGGGTCTCGCCTTCGACGGCCCTCGCAAAGGGACGCGGCTGGCGCCCATCCCCACGATCGAGTCGGATTGGGGCCCGTGGCTGAAGGCCAACCCCGGCACGGTGGCCTATGCGATGGTCCCGAAATTTCAGCCGCGATCCGCGCCCGGTTCCCTGCTTCCGGAGTCCCGACGAACTCGACGCGATCCCGACCCGCGACTCGAGGCGGAGGAACGCGTCTTCGGCCTGGCCGAGACCGATTCGGGCGCAAGCCGGGCCTGGCCGCTGAAGACCTTCGGCGCAGGCCCCCAGGCGCGGGTATTCGACCACGGCGGCAAGCAGGCGGTAATCCTCTGGGACAGCGGCACGCGAACGGCGTCGGCCTATGCGCTCGAGACCGAGGGACCATTGCCGCGGGCGGTGACGCTGACCGTGGACCCGGCCAACCCTCAATCGCCTTGGGTCGATCAGGAGACCGGGTCACGATGGTCGATCGCCGGCCGTGCGGTTTCCGGCACTCTCAAGGGCCAGACGCTGAAGTGGCTGCCGGGCGTGATGGTCAAGTGGTACGCCTGGGTCGCCGAGTACCCCAGGACGTCGGTCGAGAATCTCAAGGGAGACGTCAAGGCCGCGCTGAAATAGACAATTCCCTTGGTCGGCATGTCCAGGAGGAACGCGGTTCACGTCGCGACGTCGAATTCAATGGTGAAACACCACATACTCGTGAATCGAGCCATGCCAGCCAAGTCCCAACGCAAGCCGCTGTACTCGCACCTGTACTTCCAGGTGCTTATCGCCATCGCGCTCGGGGTGGCGCTCGGCTTCTTTTTTCCGAAGACAGCGGAAACGATGAAGCCGCTGGGCAACGGCTTCATCAAGCTGATCAAGATGATGATCGCGCCGATCATCTTCACTACGGTCGTGGTCGGCATTGCCAGGATGGGCGACATGAAGGAGGTCGGCCGGGTCGGGCTGAAGGCGCTGATCTACTTCGAGCTGGTCTCGTCGCTGGCACTCGGGATCGGCCTGGTCGTTGTCAACCTGGTGCGGCCGGGCGACGGGATCAACGCCGACGTGAGCACGCTCGACACCAAGGCCATCGAAAGCTATGCCACGAGTGCCCGATCGCTCTCGACGGTGGACATGCTGCTGCACATTATACCCGATTCCGCGGTGGGTGCGTTCGCCAGCGGCGAGATCCTTCAGGTCTTGCTCTTCTCGGTCCTGTTCGGCCTGGCGCTGGCGCGGTTCGGGGAGAATGGCAGAAAGCTAGTCGATCTGATCGATCAGCTCTCGCACGTCCTCTTTGACGTGATCGGGATTATCATGCGGGTCGCGCCCTCGGGCGCCTTCGGCGCGATGGCGTTCACGATCGGCAAGTACGGGGTCGGCACGCTTGCCGATCTGGCCAAGCTGATGGCCTGCGTTTATCTCACCTGCGCGCTCTTCGTGGCCGTCGTCCTGGGTACAATCGCCCGACTCGCGGGCTTTCGCCTCTGGCCGTTCTTGAAGTACATCAAGGAAGAGATCTTGATCGTGCTGGGCACCTCATCCTCCGAGGCCGCGCTGCCGCGGATGATCGTCAAGATGGAGAACCTTGGCTGCGCCAGGCCCGTCGTCGGGCTGGTGATCCCGACCGGTTACTCGTTCAACCTGGACGGCACCTCGATCTACCTGACCATGGCGGCGATGTTCATCGCGCAGGCCACGAATGTACCCTTGAACCTCTGGCAGCAGCTCTCGATCCTGGGCGTGCTGTTGCTCACCTCGAAGGGCGCTGCGGCCGTCACCGGAGGCGGATTCATCACCCTGGCCGCGACGCTCTCGACCACGGGGACGGTCCCCGTCGCGGGCCTGGCGTTGATCCTGGGAATCGACCGGTTCATGTCGGAGGCACGGGCGATCACGAACCTGATCGGCAACGGGGTCGCGACCATGGTAGTCGCCCGATGGGAGGGGGCACTCGACCTGGAACGTGCCCGGGCTGTGCTGGCAGCGGGATCTCCGGCGCTGGCCGAGCAACCGGAAGCGGTGGCCGACGACCTGGCCAAGGGCGTGCCCCTGGACGCAGAGCTCGCCGTTTTGGAGCCAACCAGGCAAAAGGGAACGTCACCGGTAGAGACAGGTTGAGAGCCAGATGAGCCTCGAGAATCCTCAGCGCCCGACTGGCAAAGTCAGGATCGGGCCGGTGGCTTTCTGGGTGCCGAAATCGAGGCGGCTGAGCTGGAGGACGAGAGAGAGGGTCGACTTGCTGGCCTGGTCGCGATCGTCAATTTCGTACCATCGGGCGCTGATGAGGCGACGTAGGAAAAATGAACCTGTGGAGGAACTACTTCTCACGCCTCACTGAGTTCAGAACCAGCCCTTGGTCTCGAGTGTGACCTGCATACGATCGCCGTCGATCAGGAGCCGGAGCCTGTTGCATAGAATTGTCTGGATTCCCATCAGAGGCAAACGAGGGGCAATCGGCAACTCGTCTGGGACCACAGCGATCCCACCATCCATCTTCAAGCGATGAGTGCCAACGAAGTCCCGCCTTCCCCGCTTATTCTTGCGCACGAACAGTTCCGCGGAGTAACGCGGCACCAAGTGGCCGGCAATTCTCGCATGGCCCAGTGGCTTCAGATCCCGCGGGCCCCACCGTTCGATGTGGCGCCGGGCAATCGACAGGTTGTGCGAGTGGCCGGTATCGAGGATGGACGGGAACGGTGCCAGCGCTTCGGCCAGACTTACCCAGACGATGGCCTGATTCTTCTAGACTTGATACGCCTCACCCTGAACTTCAATCAGCGCCGGTTCTTTGTAGATGGGGAGCCGATCGAGGATCTTCATTCGAGGGGGATCAGTTCTTCGAATTCCTGGAGAGTTGAATCACTTTCCGGGACTGTCTCGCTGAGCTTGCGGTACAGGTTTTCCTTGATAACAACGTAAGCGGTATGCGTCTCCGGATCTTCCAGCCGGACAGGCTCGCCTCCAGCGTCTTCGACCGCCTGCTTCAATTCGGGTGTGAGAGTCATGGACACCTCCAAAGTTAAATTGTAACAACTCGCTCAAGGTCGAGCCATGTCACCCGTTACACCAGGTAGCCCGCCTCAGCTTGGAACGTCGTGGCAAAATCATCGTCCGACCGGCAAGGTCAAGATCGGGCCGGTGGCCTTCTGGGTGCCGAAGTCCAGGCGGCTGAGCTGGAGGACAAGGGAGAGGGTCGACTTGCTGGCCTGGTCGCGGTCATCGATGTAGTACCAGTAGCCCCGGTACTTGATCGCGATGTAGGCCGTGGGCGGCGGTTTGTGGCCCTCGCAGCAATGGACCTCGAACAGGCCGCGGGTGAGCTCCCGGCTGTCGATGGGCTTTCCCTCGGAGTCCGAGGTCGGCTTGACCAGTCCGCGTTCGACATGGCCGCAAGGCACCTCGACGCCGTTGGAGAGGTAGAAGAAGACCTGGGCCGTCGATCGTGGTGAGATCCGCAACTCGGCGGATGGCGTACGCGGATAAAGGAGCGGATCGGGAACGTGGCCGGGCGCGACGACGATGTCGTAGTAATACTGATTCGGCTTGAGGTTCGCCAGCCGGGTCGTCTCTTCCATCTCGGGGCTGTCGAGCGCCTCGGGATTAACCCGGACCATCAGCTTGTTTTCCTTGCGGACCAGCACCCAGCCTCGCCCGTCTTCGCGCGGACGATACTCCATGCCGGCCTTGGCCGCGTCGACGACCGTGGCGGCCGTGACGCTCGTCGCGGGGACCGGCCCGCTCAGTTCCTTGTCGCGCAGTTCGGTGCGAATCGAGGCCATCTCATGATCCTGCATGTACTGGATCAGGCCGGCAAGCCGGCGGAACCGCTCATACTCGGTGATGACTCCCGGCGCAGGGCCGCTGGCTGACACGGCATTGGGTACTCCGTTGAGCCGTTCGACCCATAACCGCATGATGACCCCGATCGGCCAGCTCGACTCGCTCAGGAAGATCAGGGTTTCGGTCGGGATCGGTGTCAGGAAGCGCTGGACTGTCTCGCCAGTGTCGCCAGGCACCAAAGTAATGGTCGGACGATTGGCCCCGCTCACGGCAAGGTCGGGCAAGATCGATGTGAACGTCTTGAAAACGATGTTGCTGTTGCTGGGATTGGGCGCGATGAAGAAGGGCCGGGCTTCCGCCGATCCGGTCAGTTCGTACTGGGTGGCGATTGACGAGACATTGAGCTCGAGCGGGACCTCGCTGTACCTCAGATGGACGAGGTTCCGCAACAACTGTTCCTCATCGACCAGCCGGACCGACTCCTGATAGCGGCCGTGGGTCTTCTCGAGGACCTTCGGGCCAAAGGCGCACCCTGAGAACATACCTGCCAGGCCGAGCCCGCAGAGCCAGAACACCAGTCCCCGGATGCCTACGCTCGGAAACCCCACCATCACCTCACATCAACCGGAACCGCGTCGGCCGGGAAGCCAGAATATCATCATAGCAATATATAATTATTTATATTGTTATGGAAAGCCTGACCTACGTTATTGCGGAGAACAGTGCGACCGCGAGGGTTCGCGATCATTCGGAAATTGCATTCGTCGCCGGGTGAAGTGTCGCGGGTACCGCCGGTCCATCGGCGACCACGGGCGGCGGTGGGACGGCAGCGTCCGCTGGTGGCGGAACTGTCACGTTGGGCGGTGGCAGCTCCGGCGGCGTCAAGCCCGCCGGCAGTGTGGGCAGGTAACCGTCGCCACCCAAGACCGAGTTGTCCACATGCTTCTTCGACCCGCCGAACCGGACGTTCAGGCCCACGACGATCGAATCGATCTGGCCGTCGAGCTTGAGATGCTCACCCGGGATCTGAAGCACATCGCCCGAGATCGAATTGCGGAACTGATGGGTCCAGGCGGCTGAGAAAACGATGTCGTCGGTGAGCTTGTAAGAGGCACCAATCGCCATCATTTGCGTTAAGAATCCGGGGGCCTGGATGTTGAAAAGCGTGTACGTCCCCTTGATCGGATTTGTGTTGTAGAGATAGCCTGACCGCAGTGTCAACTTGTCGGTAACCTCGTACTGACCGCCGACCGCCACGGCAAAGATACTGTTCCAGCCCAGGCCGCCGTCGATCGGCTTGGTGCCGTACAAAGTGGTATTCTTGTAATCGAGGTAGCGCAGGTCGACGTCGATGAGCGCCCGCTCGAAGCCCTTGTAAGCGATGCCCCACGACAGGATCTCAGGCACCTGCGACTGGATACCGATCCGTCGCGCGGCCAGGTCGGGCGTCGAGGCATTAAAACCGTACCGTTCTTGCCAGATCGGGCTCTTGTACGAAAAGCCGATGTTCCAGTTGTCGCTCAGGTTGTAAAGCAGCCCGAGCTGGAAACCCGCCCCCCAGAACGGCCTGGCGTTGGTGGCCGACGGGAATGTGGGCAAGCCGTACTGGTCCTTCGGCCCCGGGGCAAAAAAAGCCGGGCTGAACGAAGCGGGGCCCGTCACGATCATCGGCCCGCCGCCAATCGCAAGCTTATCCGTCACCTGCTGCGACCCCGTCAGCATGATTGCAAGAAACGATGTGCTCGAATAGATCGGTCCGACCCCGAAATAATTAGGGGGCTGCCTGGGCGTCAAGATCGGCGTTGAGTTACTGCCGGCATAGTTCACACCGCCTCCCACCAGTCCGAACACGCCGATGCCGAAGGTGGTCTTGGAATCGTCGCGGAGTCGGAATGACACACCTGTGGCCAGGTTCGAGGCGACACCGCTATCGCTCCGGGCCACGCCGTACCGGTTTGTCGAGGGAAAGACACCGCCGATTGCCCCGGCCGGAAGATCCGAAGTCAAATGGAAGCTGGGAATCAACAACTGCGAGCCGAGCAGGAACTCGTTGCGCGGTAAGCCACTGAGGATTGCCGGGTTCCAGTAGCTGCCGCCGAAATCCACCGGGGCCGCGACCGAGGCGCCTGCCATCGAGCTATTGATCGGCCCGGCCGTGGGCGCGATGATCCCCTGCGCGAATGAACCAGTCGCGGCAGTCAAAAGCATAACGACGGCAATCGGAAGGCGAGACATCTTCGTCCTCCAGGTAGCTCAAACTGCCATGCGGCGAGTCATTGCCGTGATCATAGGTTGGTCCAGCGCGAACGGCCCACGGGGGCTCCACGTGTTCGCCTGAATCTTTATCGGCGAAACGGGTCGATACAATCAGTTCAACCCCTACAATCGGCACATTTCTGACGACCCGATTTTCCCGACGCGGTCGAGGCAAGGTATGAAGATGCCCGAGCGCCCGAGCAAGAAAACTCCGCGGAAGTCTTCGGCGCTGTTTCCCGAAGGGGAGATTCAGTACAATCTGTCACCGTCCTGCTTAGAGTTCGCTGGCGAACCTACCGACGCGGGAGCAGAGCAAGCCCCCGCCGAACTTGACGTGCTTTGTCCGGGTATTCGAGGAGAGTGCGATGACGAGGAAGAATCCGCGATTGGGCCGCTTGCTTGTGCCGTTGGTCGCAATGGCCGCACTCGCGCTCGCTGGAAGCCCGGCACATGCCATCGGCTTTGGCGGCATGGGCGTCATCGGGGGGTTCAATTACGTGCCCTCGCCGACCGATTTCTTGAATTCCCATTCACTGCTCAACGCCAGTCGCGCCGGCCCGCCTGCATCGAATAATGTTTACGCCGGCAATCCCAACGCGTACATCAATCGCATTCGCGACAACGGTTTCGTCCCGCACTCCGGCATCGTGGATCGACGGACGCCCGGCTACCAGGCCAGCCGCATGCAACTTAACAGCCAGGGGCAGGCGATCGTCAGCCGGCCCCCGACATCGCCTGCGTTGACCAGTCCCGGTGCAGCCGCGGCCGTCGCCGCGGTCGCTTCCGCGCGGAAGCTGGTGGTGCCGATCGGCAGCTTTTTTGACGCGTCGCGGATTCTGGTGTGGCCCAGCGATTCACCCGTGGAAGGAGACCTGATCACCAAGCGCGAGATCTCGGATCAGGCCTGCCTGGTGGTGGCGGACCTGGTCGAGAAATTCAAGTCAGCGCCAATCACGACGGTCACGACCGCACGAAATCGGCTGCTGGAGTATGGTCAGCCCGCGCTGCAATTCATGCGCAGCAAGACGACGCCGCGGATCGCCGAGACGTTCCACCAGTTTCTGCTATCGCTGTACGACTCGCTCGATGCCGCGGCCAACCCGACGGCCTACGCTTCGGCCGCGAATCCCACGCCCTGACTGAACATGATCCCGCGCAGTGCTTGGTTTCGGCTCACTGAGCGAGCTGTCTGGCGATGACCGTCTCGAGATTCCTGCGCGAGAGATCGACCTGAACCACCGACCCATCGCGGCCGATCAGGACGTTGGCAGGGATGTCGGCGATTCCATACGCTTTGGCGAAGTCCTGGTCTCCGGAGCCGTTGATCAGGGTGGGCCAGGGAATGTTGAAGTCGAGCAGGAACCGGCGGATATTGGGTAAGACGGTTTCCAGCTTCTGGCCCCCGTCGGGATGGGCATCGAGATTGATGCCCACCACCCGCAATCCGCGTTTCTGGTAGGCATTATCCACCTGCTCGAGCCATGAGACCTGGGCAGCACCAGGTAAGTTCCAGGTTGCCCAGAAAATCACGAGAACGACCTTGCCTTTCTCATCAGCCAGGTTGAAGGGCTTGCCGTCCAGATCCGTTCCCTGAATCGGAGGGGCCGGCTTGCCCACAAGCTCGATCCGTTTCAGTCGACCCGCCAGGAACTCCTTGACTGCGGGATTGTAAGGCCGTTCGTGGACGAGCCGGAACGCCTCACGGGCAATAGCAAACTGATTGGCTTCCACCAGGCGCTGATAATACAGCTCGCAGATTTCAATCACCTCCGCGGGGGCCAGCGCGGCCCGTGCGGCCGTCGCCGCCTTGTCTTGCGTACTCTCGGCGATCGCGTTGCGCAGGCTTTGCAGCGATTGATCAAACGCCCCACGCTCCACCTGGGCAATGATCTGGACCAGATGGGCCAGGGCATCGGTCGCCGGTGACGGACTCCCGTGCTGGACGATCCTGGCGGCGGCGGCTTCGGCGTCGGGGAACAGGTCACTGGCTATTGCCAGACGGAACAGCCGCTCGTAGGTGGCAGCGGCCTCTGCCGGCTGCTGCCGTGCCGCCAGCTCGCCAAGCTGCTCGAGCCGGCGCTTTTCCAATTGGATCAATTGCCGGTTGTAGGCGTCGTCGATGGCCTGGACGCTTGCATCGGCCCCGGCGGGTGCCGCGGCCTGAGGGTCTTGCGCCTTGGCCTTCTCCTGGTTGGTTTCTTGCCCGAAAGCCGCCGGCACCAGGCCAGGAGAGGCGGCGGCCACCAGGAACAGTCCCATCATGCCAGCGAAACGAGCCGATCTCATGTTGGTCCATCCTCCCGAAAGCGAGCTTTGCCACGATGCCGGCAAGGTCGTCGATCGGGCTGGAAAAAGGATTCCCAGGACGGTTCCCTGGGCTGGAATGTCGCCGCCCTTTAGGGTCGACGCGCGAACAGACGAAAGTCTAGAACCACTTGTTAAAAAGCCGGAATTTGTGCGGCCGGCCCTGGTTCAGGCCGGCCGCCGAGGGCTCACGGTTTGGGGGCCTTCTTCTTGAGGTCTTCCAGGCTCATCGGCGAGAAGAAATCTTCGGTCTCGTGGCCGTTCAACTTGGGGGCCGCCGTGGAGGCCAGGGCGGGAGCGACCTGGTTGCGCAGTTGCACGAGAAGCGCGTGAAGCTCGCGGTAGAGCTCGCGTTGCTGGGGAGTCGACGCGGGGCCGAACCGTAGATTGAAAGCCGACATGAAGCTCAGGAGCTCTCCCAGAGTCGCATTCGGGCGTTTCTCGACCCCGGCGAGCACCGGGTCAAGCGAAGGGGCCTTGAGCATGACAACCAGGCCGTGCATGGCCTTGAGAAACGTCTCGGCTTGCTTGCGTTGCAGAGCATTTGCCGGCGGAGTTTTGGCAAGCTTCTCCTCGGCCGCGTAGATCGTGCCGAGAAGCTTCTTGACGGTTGCGGGGTCGGGTTCCTTGTCGTCGGCAACCTGATCGGTAATCTGCTGGTCAAGCGCCTTGAGGGCTTCGCGCTCGGCCGCGAACTCGGGCGTGCTCAGGGCGGGCGGGAAGGTGCTGGTGGCAAGCTGGTGGAGGCTCAGGGTGAGCGCGGCGGGATTGTACCGGAAGGGAATGATCCGGATCTTCTCGCCGCCGATCTTTACCTTCGCTCCCTGCAGGGCCTTGATGTAAATCCGGGGATCATTGAGATCCTCGAGGGCCACGTTGAGCGCGGAGCCCTGAAAAATCTCGCGTGGCTCGGGGGTGTCGCGAAGTCGTGTCATGATGGCGTCGTTCAGGTTGCTAGTTCGCTCCCTCGCCTGGGCCGTCCTGAGAGCGCGTTTCCGGTTCAGGTTCTCTTGCGCTTCATGGACATATTCATTCCACCGCATAATCGTGTCGGTGTTGATGGAATCGGCAACAGCCGTCGACTCGTTGTAAAAGCCGGCGCCCATCAAGAACGACCCCATGCCTCTGGCAATGTCACCCTCGGCTGTCCCGACGCCCCAGCCCATCCAGCCGCAGCCGCCGAACCCGCCGGGGTAGCCCCACTGGGCCTGCGCAAGACCACTTTGCATCGCCCAGATCGCGCAGCCATAAGCGATCGCCAATCGAGTTAGCCGACTCATGTTGTTTCCTCGCATCAGGATGGTGAAACGCGCCTTGCCCGTTGTGTTTTTCATGATGGTCCAGAAAAAGGCCGTCGCGGCCTCGACCAAACTTGGCGGCGTGTTATTCTATGGCAACTTCACGACAGCTACAATCGATCTTACGCGACACAATTCTCAGCGCAAGGACATTTCCTGGCCAGGTATGCGCGGACCGGCGAGCTGAAGGTGGTTGGCGCGACCTACGATTTACACACTCGCCCGGTCGAGACTACGGCTGGCCAGGCCGTTGCGACGAGCCCGGAACCGCTGGGGACCGCTCAAGGGAAGGCGAATCCGGAAACACCGTCTTCCAGTCGGTCTTCATGTCCACCACAAACCATCCTTGGGCGGGCGCCTCGTCAAGTGCGCGACTCAGCCGGCCAACCGGCGATTGTCGATCATAAGCGTACTCGCGTGCCGCGTCGGTATGATGCACAATCAGTCCCAACCGGGGTCCCTTGCCCGCCGTGACGTAGCGAAGCATCTCGTAATCGCCGTCAGAATTGCCAAAGGCCGCGAGCGGGCGACGGCCGATGAACTTCTCGATCGCAACCGGCTTGCCGGCCTGATCGTCGACAAAGTCGATCTCCGGCAGACGCATGATGACCGGTTGATCATTGAGAAGCTCATATTTTGTCTTGATCGTGCTGCCGATGACCTGCTCGGGGGGGATGCCATAAACCCGTTCCGACCACACTCGCATGAACTCAACTCCACCACCGGAGACGATGTAGGTCTTGAACGATCTCGAGCGCATGAAGGCCAGGAGCTCGAGCATGGGCTGGTAGACGCAATAGGTATGAGGCCGTTGAAAACGAGAATGCCGCGCTGTCGTGATCCAGTCGCTGACCACTTTCCGGAAGTCGTCCTGGGTCATCCCGGCGTGCGTCGCGTTCAACAGATCGAGCAATTTCTTGCCGTGAAGCTGGGCGACAACGTTCGGATCGTTTTCGAGGATGGCTTTGAAGGGCTGGGTTTGGCGCCATTCGGGATGCAGGCCGGCCAGGGCATGAACGCGGTCGCGCATGAACACGGCCTGCACGTAGAAGGGCTGTTCGCACCAGAGCGTGCCGTCGTTGTCGAACACGGCGATCCGGACGGCGGCCGGCACAAACTCCGGAGCTCCCTCGCGGGTCACGCGGTCCACAAATTGGAGGATTGCCTGTTTCGAGATCCCTTCATGCCAGGAGGGAAGGGGGTCGGTCTGGCACTGTGCGGAGGGAAGAAACCATCCCAGAACTGCCAGAATGACGATCAACCTTCGTCGGATCATGATCGACCCCTTGAGAACGACTCCAGCAATGGGATGGTGAACTTGCAGCGATACTGCCCCCGGACCGCTCGTCCCTGAAACGTCCGGGGTTGTCAACTCCACCGATCACGGGATGCCATGTTCAATGCCCTCCGCCTTCCGATAGCTTCTTCAGCACATCGTCGAGGTTGAAGCTGGACGCCTTTTGCCGAGGGGGAAACTCTTTGAAAGTGGCCAGGAACTTGCCGACGTACGCCTGCGCCGGGACCAGCAAGAAAGCATGGTCGAGCAGCCAGTCGTAGTAAGTGTTCGATGTGACATCGGCACGCTCGTAAGGGTCAAGCCGCAGGTTGAAGATCTTGGGCACGCGAAGCTGAGTGAACGGCTCGGCCCAGACTCTCAATGTTCCTTCAGCGCGCTGCTCGAGGAAGACGAGCTTCCAGTTGTCGTACCGCAGCGCCACGAGTTGTCCGTCATCGTTGCAGTAGATGAACGAGTCGCGCGGGCCCTTGTTGGTCTGGCCCGTCAGGTAAGGAGAGAGATCTAGGCCGTCGAGATGAACCTTGAACGTGTTCCCGCCGATTTCGTATCCCTTGAGCAGCTTGTCCTTGACATCCGGATCGCCGGCGATGGCGGCGAGAGTGGGGGCCCAGTCGAGGTGAGAAACGATCTGATTCGAGACCGATCCCGGCTTGATCTTGCCCGGCCAGCGGATCATGGACGGAACCCTGTAAGCACCCTCCCAGTTGGTGTTCTTCTCGCTGCGGAATGGCGTCGTGCCGCCATCGGGCCAGCTATTGGCGTGGGGGCCGTTGTCGGTACTGTACATCACGAACGTGTTCTCAGTCAGTCCCAGCTTGTCGAGCGCATCAAGTACCGAGCCCACATTCTTGTCATGGTCGATCATCACGTCGGCGTACTCGCTCATCCACCGGCCGGACTGGCCGCGGCTCTCGGGCTTGGCGTGGGTCCGGAAGTGCATGTGCGTGAAATTGACCCAGACGAAGAAGGGCTTGTCGGCCTTGTGCTGCCGCTCGATGAAGTCGATGGCCCGCGCCGCGACGTCGTCGTCAATGGTCTCCATCCGCTTCCTGGTAAGCGGACCGGTGTTGACGATCGTCTGGCCGCCCTTGCCGTCAGACTTGCAATCGAGCACTCCGCGCGGGCCGAATCGCTTGCGGAATTCGGGATCCTTGGGATAGTCGGGGAGCTCCGGCTCTTCCTCGGCGTTGAGATGGTAGAGATTGCCGTAAAACTCATCGAAGCCGTGCATCGTCGGCAGATGCTCGTCGCGGTCGCCCAGGTGGTTCTTGCCGAACTGGCCCGTCGCGTAGCCGAGCGGCTTGAGCAGGTCGGCAATCGTCGGGTCTTCCTTTTTCAGTCCGAGATCCGCCCCCGGGAGCCCCACCTTGGTCAGCCCCGTGCGAATGCCATGCTGGCCGGTAATGAACGCGGCCCGGCCGGCCGTGCAGCTTTGCTCGCCGTAATAGTCGGTGAATTTCATTCCCTCCCTGGCGATACGGTCGATGTTCGGCGTGCGATAGCCCATCAGGCCGTCGGAGTAGGCGCTGACGTTCGTTTGACCGATGTCATCGCCCCAGATGATCACGATGTTCGGCTTCTTCGCGGGCTGGGCGATTGCGTCGGTCGTGAGCAGGCCCACGCCGAACCAGCATGCTATAATCAGCAGGCTTCGATGGCTAGTGGTCTTCATGAAGGAATCACTCCTGGAGTGTGGGAATCACTCTGTCCTGGGCAATTCAAGAAAAGATGTGTCTCGCTTGCAACCTTGTCCTTCACTTGTTGGCGGTCAACTCGAACTGGATCTTGTCGATCTTGCCGGAGAACGGGAACGCTCCCTTGCCGTGATAGTCAGCCGACACCGGGGTGATTGAGTCGCGGCCGACCTCGAAGGGTTCCAGTCCGTGACGGATGACCGATCGGCTGAGCGTCACCTCGCCCACAGCCTTGCCGTTCACGAATAGCTTTAAGACCCCTCCGCCGGTGGGCTTGCCATCCGGCGTGAACTCAGTCTTGATCGTCACCTTGCCCGCGGGTAGTGGTTCTTTGCCGGCGATGTGCACGTTGGCGATGTCGAATAACGTGTACGCGAAATGGACCTTTCCCCCCAGGACGTACAGCGACCAGCCGGCCGAGAACGCGCCGCGCAGGAGATGACGCCCTCGGCACCCTCTGGCGGAATGACGACGTCGGCCGTGATGGTGTGGCCTCGCGAGAAGATCAGGGGGCCGATCGGCTCGGGCAAGCGGACATTGTTGCCGAAATACGTCCAGCTCGTTCGCGGCTGGCCGGCGATCCGGTTCCTGGGGTCAAGCCGCTCAGTCGATCGGGGGTCGAGCGGCAGGACGTCGTACTTTGCCGCCTCCTGGAGGAAGCGCGCTTGAAGCTCCTTCAGCTTTTCGGGGTTCGCGGCCGCGAGGTCGTCGGCCTGGCTGAAATCCTGATCCACGCGGTACAGCTCCCACGGGGCCTTGGTAAAGTCGCCCTGTCGCCCGCCTGACTCCCAGGGTAAACCGAACCGACTGCACGCCACCCAGCCTTCGTGGTAGATCGCGCGGTTGGTGAACATCTCAAAATACTGAGTCGTCCGCCGCTCCTTCGCGGCCGAGTCGTCAAACGAGTAGAGCATGCTCACGCCTTCGATCGGCTTTTGCGGGATACCGTTAACCTGCGTCGGCTCGGCGATCTTGCAGGCCTCGAGAATGGTGGGAACCACGTCGATCACGTGTTGGAACTGGGTGCGAGTCTCACCTTTTGACTTGATGCCATTGGGCCAGTGGACGATGAGCGGATTGCGCGTGCCGCCGAAGTGGCTGGCCACCTGCTTGGTCCACTGGAACGGCGCGGCCATCGCCCAGGCCCAGCCCACGGGAACGTGGGGCTCACTTTCCGGCCCGCCGATCTCGTCGATTCGCTTGATCGTGCTCTGCAAGCCAAGCTGGATGCCCATCAGGCTGGCGATCTCGCTGAACGTGCCTTCGAGCCCCCCCTCGGCGCTCGGGCCGTTATCGCCTACGATGTACATGATCAGCGTGTTATTGAGCTCTCCCGATTGCTCCAGGCTATCGATCAACCGCCCGACGTGATAGTCGGTATGCGCCATGTACGCGGCATAGTTCTCCATCAACCGGCAGTACACCTTCCGGGCGTCCGAGGATTGGTCTCCCCAAGCGGGAATTTCCTTGGGACGAGGGGTTAACTTCGTTCCCTGGGGGATGATGCCCATCTCGAGTTGCTTCGCGTAAGTGATCTCGCGCTGCTTGTCCCAGCCGTGGTCGAACTTGCCGGCGTACTTCTCACGCCATTCCTTGGGCACCTGGTGCGGGGCATGAACGGCGCCGGTACTGAAGTAAACGAACCACGGCTTGTCTCGATCGGCAGCACGGACGTTGTGGGTCCAGGCAATGGCCTCGTCGGTCATGTCGGCCGTAAAATGATAACCTTGTTCCGGACTCTTCGGCGCGGCGACTGGGACAGTGTTGCGATAGAGCGTGGGGTAGTACTGATTGGTCTCACCCTGATTGAAGCCATAGAAATAGTCAAATCCCAGGCCGGTCGGCCACCGCTCGAACGGGCCGGCCGGGCTGATGTCGGGCTCCGGGGTGTTGTGCCACTTGCCGAAGATCGCGGTGGCATAGCCATTGTCCCGCAGAATCTCGGAAACCATGGCGGTGCTCCGGGGAATGATTCCGGTGTAACCAGGATAGCCCGTACCGCACTCGGTGATCACCCCGGTTCCGACGCTGTGATGATTGCGGCCGCAGAGCAGAGCGGCGCGGGTGGGGCTGCATAGTGCAGTGGTGTGAAACCGCGTGTACTTGAGGCCATTGCCGGCCAGCTTGTCCATGTTCGGGGTGGGCACCGGACCGCCGAACGTGCCCGCCATGCCGAAACCGACGTCGTCGAGCAGGACGATCAGCACGTTGGGCGAACCCTTGGCCGCGCGAACCGGCTGGGGATAGCTCGGCGTGGAGTCCTTGTAGCTCTCGGCGATTCTGCCCTGGAACGCGGGGTCTGGCCGAGGAAGCTGGGCGCCGGCTGCTTGCTCTGTGTCGGTAGCCGCGGCAGCGGGTTGCAATCGGCTCGTCTGCCCGAACGCTTCGGAACCAGCCAGACAAGACGCGACGTGGAGAATCAGGCCCGGCAGAACTCGACGCAAAGGCATGGGCATAACTCCGGGTTGCGAATTCGGAAGCGTGCGGTGTTTTCGGAGATGCTGACCGGCCGTTGTCCGCCTCTCGCGACGGACTTTTCCAGGGTCGAACATCGACACTTCGAGACCAACGACGTGGTGAATATACATGACGCGGTCGTCGTCGTACAGACACCGGCGGGTCGTTGCCGGCGTGCCGCGCGAAGTCTCAGTACGCGTGCTGTTCGCCACCTTCGTCGACGACGGCGGGAGCCAGCGGCGGAGCGACCGCGGGCACAGTTCGGGCGTCAACCTCTTCCTTGAGCCGTGCAATCGCCTGCGTCAGCGGCATGGCTCCAAGATCTCCGGCGGTCCGATCGCGATAGGAGACAGCCTGCTGCTCGGCTTCCTTGACGCCCACGACCAGCATCGCCGGGATCTTCTCGAGCTGCGCGTCGCGAATCTTGGCATTGATCTTTTCCGGCCTCTGGTCGAGCGTGGCCCGAAAACCAGCACCCGTAAGCGCCTGAAGGACGGTCGCGGCGTAATCGGCCACCTTGTCCGAGATCGGCAGCACGCGCACTTGCTCGGGAGCCAGCCAGAGCGGGAAAGCCCCGCCGAAATGCTCGATCAGGATCGCCAGGAACCGCTCGAGGCTGCCGAACGGCGCCCGGTGAATCATCACGGGACGATGGGTGTGATTATCCTGTCCGATGTACTCGAGCTCGAACCGCTCGGGCAAGACGTAGTCGAGTTGAACCGTCCCAAGCTGCCACTCTCGGCCCATGCAGTCGCGGACCATGAAATCGACCTTCGGCCCGTAAAAGGCAGCCTCGCCTGTGCCTACGAAGAAGGGCAGGCCCATCTCTTGAAGCACAGCTTCGATCTCTTCCTCCGCCCTGCGCCAGATGTCGCCGTCCACGCCCTGAAACTTGGGGTCGGAAGGGTCGTGCTTGGACAGCCGCATCCGATAGTCGGTCAGCCCCAGCGAGCCCAGCACGTGCTGGGTCAGTTCCATCGTCGCCTGGAATTCCTTGCGCACCTGGTCGTGAGTGCAAAAGAGATGGGCATCGTCCTGGGTGAAACCACGGACCCGGGTCATACCGGAAAGCTCGCCCGACTGCTCGTAGCGGTAAACCGTGCCGAACTCGGCCAGCCGCAGGGGCAGATCGCGATAACTTCGCGGCTGCGCAGCGTAGATCTGGATGTGGTGCGGACAGTTCATCGGCTTGAGCAGGTATTCCTCATAATCGCAGTTCTGCTCGAGGTAGGCGATCCGCTCGGGTACGCTGAGCGCGAAGTACGATCGAGACATGCCGGTCGACTTCTGGCCGTCGGGACCAGCCTGGAGTTCGGGCAGACGCTCGGGGATACCGGCCTTGCCTAGCAGCAGGCGCTGGGTGTCGTCATCCAGGGTGCCGGCGATCAAGCCGTCAAGTAGCTCCTTGGCAGCGTCGTCCGACAGCATCTTGAGCGGCGGGAACTGGCCGTCGCGGTACTTGGGATAGTGGCCGCTGGTCTTGTAGAGATCGATCTTGCCAATGTGCGGAGTATACACCGGCTCATATCCGCGCTTCAGCAGCTCAGACTTCATGAAGGTCTCGAGGATACCGCGGACCACGGCGCCCTTGGGCATCCAGAGGATGAGTCCCTTGCCCACCAGCGGCGAGATCGTGAACAGGCCCAGCTCCTTGCCGATCTTGCGGTGATCGCGCTTCTTGGCTTCCTCGAGCCAGGCGAGATGGGCGTCGAGTTCTTTCTTGTCGAAGAAGGCCGTGCCGTAGACCCGCTGGAGCATCTTGCGGTCGGTCTGGCCCTTCCAGTAGGCGCCGGCGATGGAGAGCAGCTTGAACGCCCCGACCTTGCCGGCGTGGGGAATGTGCGGGCCGCGGCAGAGATCGACGAACTCGCCCTGGCGATAGAAGCTGAGGACGCCGAACTTGTGAAGTTCACCGTCGATATGCTCAACCTTGAGGGTCTGGCCGAGATCAGCGACGAACTGGCGGGCCTCGTCCACGGGCAGCGAGAACCGCTCGAATGGCTCCGCGTCCTTGAGGATGCGCGCCATCTCGGCCTCGATGGCGGGAAAGTCGGTCTCGGAAAGGCTATGGCCGTCGATCTCGACGTCGTAATAGAATCCGCTGGCGGTAGTCGGTCCAAACGCGAGCCGGACACCTGGAAAAAGCCGCATGATGGCACGGGCCATGATGTGGGCGGTCGAGTGGCGGAGCACGTCGAGCGCCTCGCGGTCCCTGGGCGTGAGGATCCGCAGCTCGATCGGCTCGCTCACGTCCGTGCCATTTTCGAGCGGCCGGTCAAGGTCCACGATCGTGCCGTTGGCCACCGCGGCCACGGCCGCCTCGGCCAGCCGCTTGCCGATCTGCGCGGCCACCTCGCGCGGTCTCGCCCCGTCGGGGTATTCCTTGATCGAACCATCCGTCAGCTTGATCTGGAGCATCGTCGGCCACTTCTCCGAAGTCGTTGGATCGCCCGGTGATCGGGATTCTCATCGCGTCGTTGTGGGATTGAGTCAGATTAACTCAAGAACGCGGTTCCTGCCAATGCCAGCCCAGACCCAGGCCATTGTGAGATGCGGCACGCCGGTCGGAGTCAATGCGAAGCATTCAGTGAGAAAAACGGATGTCGCCAGGCATCGACCACCTCGACACCTCTGATGGCATCAAGTTCGACGTGCTGCCGGGCGATGTCAACGGCGACGGAATGGTCAAAGCGCAGGACATGGTGGCCATCCGCAACCAGATGCTTGGCTTGCTGGGAGCGGTGCCGACGAGCTTCGGCGACATCAACGGCGACAGCAAGGTCGACATCCTCGATTACACCGCGGTGCGCATGCGAATCCGCACGACCCTACCGCCGATCTCCTGAGCGAACGCGACCGCATGGCTCTCCATAGCAACCCTCGCCCCGAGCCTGGAACTCGGCGCGCCTTTGGTTACAATAGGCCTCATGAATGTCATTGTCACGGTTTGCGACAGTCAACGAATGAGGTTCCTGGGTGCTCATGGCGATGCCTGGATCGAACCGCCCAAAATTGACCGGCTATGCCAACCGGGGGTGGTTCAAGCGCCGAACGGGTCATGATGCAGGAGAGCGATCGTGGGCACCATCTCAGTGCACAAGCAAACGCCCGTGCCCAGCGGGCTCACCGGTGAGCTGCGGTGGGCAGTCCGGGACGCGAGCTGGGACGACTACGTCGAGCTGGCCGAGCGGCTGCCGGCGTCGTTCCGCCTTGCTTTCGACGGGAAGCACATCGAGATGATGGTGACCAGCAGAGACCACGACCAGGTCGGCTGGCTGATGGCCCGCTTCGCCGAAGCGGTCATCGACAGAATCGGAATCAAGTTCGTACCCTGCGGCCGCGCTACCTGGCAAAAGCCCGAGGCCGAGCGAGGGATCGAGGCCGATGAGTGCTACCTGCTGGAGCCCGCGAAGATCGCGCTTGTCAAAAAGCTCAGGGCCGCGAAATCGAAGGACGAGTCTGGCTACCCCACCCCGGACCTGGCCATCGAGGTCGACATCTCGCGACCTAAAGTCGACCGTCCCGGCATCTATGCTGTGATGGAGGTTAGCGAACTTTGGCGCTTTGACCAGGACACGCCCGTCATCGAACGACTCGGTCCCGACGGCCGGTACAAGGGGGTGGAGGCCAGCTCGTGGCTGCCAGTCCGGGTCGAGCATCTCCGGCGGTGGGTCGTCGATGAAGACAGCTCCGACTTTGCGGTATGGACGAGACGGATGCGAGCTTGGGTCAGAAAGACGTATAGTTCGCCGGGGAGAAAACGGTGAGTCGTTGGGCCAGTCCATTGGCCCGCCTCTCCGAAGGCGTCGAGTTCAGGGAAGATCAGTGCTCGCCGCCTCGAGTCGGCCCAGGACATGGTGGCCATCCGCAACCAGATGCTCGGCCTGCTGGGTGCCGTGCCGACGAGCTTCGGCGACATCAACGGCGACAGCAAGGTCGACATCCTCGATTACACCGCGGTGAGCAGGCTGATCGGCACGCTAATATGAATAAAAATACATGCTGCGATTTCGGGTGCCCCTGTGCCCCATGTGTGCTAGCGTGGTTCTCGGCACTCTGATTGATGACCGGCCTCCTCACCCGGCCGTAACCACAAGGAGAGACGAACCATGCACGTCATTCATCGGTCTCGTTCTACCTGGCTCACACGCCAGACCGACCGCAACACATCCGCGCTGCGGCTTAAGCACTCGCACCGGCGGAGATTGACGCTCGAACCCCTCGAATGTCGGTCCCTGCTGTCGCTGACCACCTGGACCGTCAACAGCCTGGGTGATGCGGGCACCGGCTCCGGGACCTCGGGCGACCTCCGCTACGTCATCACCCAGGCCGACAAGACCGCGGGGAACAACACGATCAACTTCTCGGTCACCGGCACGATCACACTCAACTCGGCCCTGCCGGACCTGAGCAACACCACGGGCTTGATGGACATCGAGGGACCGGGGGCTCGAGCCTGACCGTGGCGCGCAGCAGCGCGTCCGGAACGCCCGATTTCAGCATTTTCACAGTGGATGCCAATGTCCAGGCTCAGCTTGTCGGACTCACGATCACGGGGGGCGAGACGAACGGCGGCGGTTCCGGCACTACTGGCGACGACGCCGGTATCGTCAACTCGCGGGCATTCCCTCATGGTACCAGCCAACGACCGTGCACCATGAAGAACTCACGGCCGTCAAGGCGGTGGTATCGACAATTCTGGCATGCGCTGACGATGCACAGCTCCACCATCACCGGAACAACTTACGGCCACTGGCTTCGCCGAGCGGAGGCGGCGGATCTACAACGCGGGCACGCTGTCGATCACCAACTCCACCGTCTCACAACCTTAGCTATGAGCAACGGCGACGGCAATTACAACGGTGGACCCGCCAGCGATCAGTAAGGTCGATTATTAACTCGTCCATCACTCAGCAACCACGGCGGCTCGTACAGCTACGGCGGCGGCATCTACAATCGTGGAACGCTGACGGTCACCAACTCCACCATCGCCGACAACGTCGCCTACGGCCGATTGTCCGGCGGCGGCATCTTACAACAGCTGGCAGATGACCATCACCAACTCCACCATCGCACGACAACTTGGTCGGCATACGGCTGCCAGCGGCGGCATTGGAACTTCTCAGGCACGCTGACGGTCATTAATTCCACCATCGTCGGCAACTCCCAACGCCGACAATCGACCGGCTCCTCGGCTCCGGCGGCGGTATCTTCAGTTATTACAGGTGCAACCCTACACAGACGTTCTCGACAACACCATCATCGCCCTCAACACCAGTCGGCGCACGACACGTTACGGACGCTGGCATAACATCCGGCGACATCGCCGGCACGGTCTCCTCAGCCAGCGCGCTACAATCTGATCGGTACCGGCGGTTCCGGCGGCCTGGTCAACGGCGTCAGACGGCAACCAGGTCGGCGTGGCCAACCCCGGGCTCGGCCCGCTGGCGTATAACGGTGGGCCGACCCAGACCATCGCACCTGCTGCCTGGCAGCCCCGCCATCAACAAGGGCAGCAACGCACTGGCCGTTGATCCCAGTACGGGCCAACCCTTGACCACCGACCAGCGCGGCGCCGGTTTCGCGCGGATCACCTACGGAAAGGTCGATATAGGTGCATACGAAGTCCAATCGCTCCAAAACTACATCTCAGCGGTCGGCGTCGGTTGGGGCACACAGACCGCCGCGCTCCAGACGGCCGCAGACGGGATTCGCCTGCTGCCAGCGGGCCGCACCACCGACCTGCCCTGGCTCGGCATCGATCAGTTGCAGATCAATTTCGCCCAGTCCGCCACGCTGACCACCAGTGATGTCACGGTCACCAGCGCCACCGGCGTCAACTACGGGCCGGTCATTGTTACCGGCTCGGGGACGAGCTACACGATCACATTGGCCCGGCCGATCAATGCGGCTGATCGGGTCTCGATAGCCATCGTCGTCCCGAATGTCTACACTTTTATGCGTCAACTGGACGTCCTCCCCGGCGATGTCAACGACGACGGCGTGGTCAATGTCCAGGACATGGTGGCGATCCGCAACCAGATGCTCGGCCTGCTGGGTGCCGTGCCGACGAGCTTCGGCGACATCAACGGCGACGGCAAGGTCGACATCCTCGATTACACCGCGGTGCGCAAGCTCATTGGCACGCAACTGTGAGCCCCGGTCCAATCCACGCAACACGCAGGATTGCACTCAATCCCACACGGTGTGGCAATGTTGTTATCTGGCAACACGGTGGCATTGAGGAAGCAAAAGAGGCTAAGGTGCAGCCCGAACAAGCATATGCTTGTTATCCATGGCATCAAGGAGAGTGAAAACCATGAATCCAAGAACCAGCGGTCCCGAATCTGGCCGGCGGTCGTGCTCGTGCGGCTCACATCGGAGGAGCAGTCGCAGCGTGGTTTGTGCGATCGCGGTTGCCCTGGCCGCAATTGCCGGCGGAGCGGTGCCCGGATTTGCCGGGGGACTGGTCATCGAGGCACCCAACCTGACGGTCGCCGCAGGTTCAAGCGGTTCGTTCGACCTGCTGCTGGTGAACACCAATCCGATAGGCGGCACCAGCTACGAGGTTTCGAGTGACCAGTTCGTGCTGTTCGCTGTCGGGGCCGGCTGGGCATCACATTCACGGGTGTCTCGATCGACACGGTCCGCTGCGCCCTACATCTTCGTGACGTCGGGGACAACGCTGCCGGGGGGACCGCCGCTTTCCGCAGACACATTCCCGAATACCTCCTTCACAGCGGACCGACGCCGAGTTCGCGCTGCCTGGGTTACCGAACGGTGGATCCGGGCGACACCTTCGGACTCGCTCACGTGTCCTATACGGTCAGTAGCTCGACTCCGATTGGCACGGACATAATCAACTTCGCTATCTTCCAGCCGACTTTACTGACAACGCTGGATGGCACCGCAATTCCGGTCGGGATCAGCGAAGGCTCGATCACTGTCATAGCAGCGATCCCCGAGCCCGGGGCACTGACCCAGGCGCAACCGCGGTCCTCGTTGGCCTGGGAATGGCCTGGCGGCGAAAGCGGAGACAGAAGTCGTGAGCTAGCGGCTACCCATCGACGAGCCGAAGTGCTTTCGAAAGCCCGGGTGAGTACATCGCCCGGGCTTTGCTCGTTTCCATCCCGTGCGATCGGCTCGCGAGTGTGGTAGGCTCGGGTCAAGCACCAGCGGTGCGTCTGCCGCTTGATCGGTTGATTGACCGATCCAGCTCGTGGTTTCGGTAGACTTCCAGACGAAAGTCGAACGCCGATGGTCACAACAAAACGCGTCATCGTAACCGTGGGCCTGATTCTTCCTGGGTTGGCGCTGGCTGGCGGTGCGGCAGGCAAGTCGCATGCTGCCACCTTTGTCGTGGACCAGAGCGCGCCCGGTGCGGCAGACACCAACTCCGGCACGGAGGAAAAGCCGTTCCGGACCGTCCAGCATGCCGCCGACTTGGTCAAACCGGGCGACACGATCCTGGTGATGGCGGGCAAGTATGCCGAGCGAGTGAAGGTCCGGACCAGCGGCGCGGAGGGTCAGCCGATCACGCTTCGAGCGGTGCCGCGGCGGTCGGCCGTCGTGCAGGGTTTCGATGTTCAAGCCAGTTACATCCGTGTCGAGGGCTTCGAGATCACGGCCGATAAGCCGGCAACAGCGGTGCAACTGGATGGAAGCCACTGCGATATACTCGATAATCATGTGCACGACATGATGGTCGGTGTCGCCGGCACAGTCGGCGAGCCGAGTGCCGACGGCAAGACGCGCGACTACTCCAAGGTGGCCCACAACCGGATCGCCTACAACAAGGTGTACCACAGCCAGTACGGCTTCATGCTGGGAGGCGAGGACTGGCTGGTGGAGAACAACGAGGTGAACCGGCTGTTCATGTACACCCCGGGCAACCGGTATGACGACTGCGATTACTCACGCTTCTTCGGCAAGCGCTGCGTTGAGCGATTCAATTACTATCACGGCAGCACTTCCTCGGAGATCCGGATCGCTCACGTCGATTGCCTGCAAACCTTCACCGTCAACGGCGAAATCGCTCAGGATCTGGTATTCGAGTACAACACCTGCTTCGACTTCCACCAGATGTGCATGGTGGAAAGCTGCGCCGCACATCGGCAGCGTCAGCGGCTGGACGTTCCGGGGCAACATCGTATCGACCAATTCGCCGACAATGAGCGGAGGCTGGGGGCCGGACATCATTCAGACACCCGATGTGACGATCGAGAACAACACCATCGCGACGGTGCGCTGGGCCGCTATCGGCCTGCGGGGCAAGGAGTCAACCAACGGGCAGATCCGCAACAACATCCTGTGCAACGCGGATCGCGCCGTGATTCATGGTGACGGAGACTTCTCGGCCGCAAACCCGGTGATCGAGTACAACCTGACCCATGCGACATGGTCGGCGCCGGGTGAAACGAACATCAATGGCAAAGATCCGCTGTTCGTGGATGCGGCCAGGCGGAACTTCCGTCTCCGGAAGGGCAGCCCGGCAATCGGTGCGGGGAAGGGCGGAGTGACAATCGGAGCGCTCGAGTTTCCCAACGTGTATTACGTGGACCCCCGTCATCCCGCCGCGGCAGATGAGCCGGCGTGGGGCTACCCGGCCGTGCCGCTGGCCACTCTGAAGAGGGCGTGCGCGATCGCTCAGCCTGGCGAGACCATCGTCCTCCGCGGCGGGGTTTATCGCGAGACGCTGCGGCCACGCAGCGATGGCGTGACGATCCGGGCCATGCAAGGTGAGACCGTCGTGATCAGCGGAGCGGACCTGATCGAGGGCTGGAGACGGGAGGCTGACGGAAGCTGGTCCGCAGGCTTGCTATCCAAGCCCAGGCAGCTTCTCCGCGACGGCCAGCCCTGGAGTGACTTCCGGTACGACCAATCCGCCGGGCGGATCGTGGCGCAACACGGTGACCCCCGGCCGCACCTCTTCGAGTCAGTGGCGCGGCTGCGAGGGATTGACCTGGGTGACAAGAAGAATGTGGCGATCGAGGGCATCGCAGTGGCAAACACGCTGCACAAGGAGAGGTAGTGACAGTGCGACACGGATTCGCCCATGTTGCCTCTAGCGAGGTCATCACGACTTCTTCCGCTTGAGCTTGGAAAGGATCTGCTCGAAGCCGATCTGTTCGTACTTGTCGGGGCGGTCGCCCTCGGCGCGGAAGCAGAACACGAACGTATTATTATCGTCCTCGAGCTTGTAGATACCCTTCGAAGTCTTGCCCTTGGCGTCGTCCGGGGCGTCATCGATGTGGAAGTCGATCGTCTTTTCGGGCTTGGCGGTGGGATCGATCTTCACGGTCATCTTGTACGAGCGGCTAGGCGCGGTCACCTCGAGCTTGTTGCCTTTGAATTTGTAGGAAACATCGTCCCCACCTTGCGATTTGACGGTCCATTCGCCTTCGAGCACCTTCAGCTCTTTTTCGATTGCCGCGTCGTCCGCCCGTATCGCTGGGGTGGTCGCCAGCATGCCGGTCAGAACCAGTCCCATCGCGGTGAACTTGATCTTCATCTGGATCATCCCCTGGTTATCAAACGGCCGTGAGTGGCTCGACCACGGCACCCGGGAACGTCCCGGCGGTGCGCCTGATCGAACGAGGTAGTTTGTACTCGGGCTCGACGGATGTCAACCAACGAGTTGCCCGGCACGCCTCTCGCCAAGGTCGAGGTCTGACCGTCATCCATACCCCCTTGGCATCGCGCGGTGTGACACTTTAAAAAATGCTGGAATTGCTGGCATGTACCCGCGGTATGATCAGAATCACGGCGACAACCGCTCGATGAGCCAGCCGTGTTCGCTTCGCGTGTACCGCAGGCGATCGTGGAGCCGGCTCGGCCGGCCTTGCCAGAACTCGATGACCGCCGGGAAAACACGGTAGCCGCCCCAGTGTTCGGGACGGGGAATGTCACCTTCGACGTACTGTCGTTCGAGGGCGCGAAACCGGTCATCCAGAAACGTGCGATCGGCAATCACTTCGCTCTGGCACGATGCCCAGGCGCTAGACGAGACCCGACGGGGCGGCTCTGAAAATAGGCGTCAGACTCCTCGACCGGGGTTCGCTCCACCGGCCCCTCCACCCGAACTTGCCGCTCCAGGTCGTGCCAGTGAAAGACCAGGGCGGCAAACGGGTTGGTTTCGAGATCCAGGCCTTTGCGGCTCTGGTAATTCGTGAAGAATACAAAGCCCCGTTCGTCATATCCGCGCAGCAGGACGACCCGAGCGGACGGACGGCCATCGGCAGTCGCGGTCGCGAGCACCATCGCGTTGGGCTCGGGAACCTCGCTGAGCGCTGCGGCTTCGAACCAGCGGCGGAACTGGCGGATCGGGTCGGGATCGATCTCGTCTTCGGTGAGGCTCAAGCGGCTGTAGTCTTTCCGCGACTCGCGCAGGCTCAAGGCTCGCGCCCCCCGGATGAAAGCCAAGACGAATCACCCTGCTCCAGAAGCTATCATGGCCTGCTGCTCGAGGTCGTCAAGAGGTGGATCACATTGATCATTGCTCTCGATGTATGATAGTTGGCTTTCCAGGGGTTGGCCTTGGCTCCGTCGCCGCGGAGCGTCCCATCGCGCAGGGTTTCGGCGAACCAGCCGCCGTGGGATGGGTCGATCATGTGAGCCCGGATGAACTCCCACTGCTTGCGGAACGCCCGGGCGTATCTGTCGGTCTTGCGGCCGAATTTCCGATCCATGACCAGCAAGGCGTTGAGTCCCTCGGCCTCGGTCCACCACACCTTGGTCGTATCGTAAGCCGAGACGGCGAAGCAGTCGCCCTTGTCGTAGAACCCGCCGTACTGCTCATCCCAGCCCCAATCCAGCGCATGGTCGACGAGCCCGCGGGCGACGGTCCAGGTGTGCTCGTCGTCGGGGATACCGAGCGCTTCAGCGGCTTCCACCAGCAAATAGGCGGTTTCGATGTCGTGTCCGAAGGAATCATGCCGGGATTGCGCCAGTCGCGTGTGAGGTAAAGGTTAAGCGCCCTGGCTCGATGGCGATCTTGTCGCGGACGAGATGGAAAACTTCACGGAGCCGCTCCCGGACGATGGGCCGGGAATCAACCCGCGAAAGCTCGGCGAGTGCTTCAAGCATGTGGATATGCGAGTTCATGGTCTTGAACCCGTAATAGACGCTCAGGCGATCCTGACGGCGGGCAACCGGCAGCTTCTCATCCCAGGCGATGATCGGGGTTCCGTCCCGCTTGAGGGCCTCGAAATAGCCTCCATGCTGGGTGTCGTGAGAATGCGCTTCGAGCCAGTCGAACGCGTCTCTTGCTACCGTGAGCGCAAGGTCGTCACCCGCAACGGCCCGCAGCTTGCTCGCCGAGTAGATCACAAACGAGATCCCGTAGACGTGCTTGTCGTCGCCGAGCCGCGGGTCGACCTTGCCATCGAGGCCGACGATCCAGTGAAAGCCGCCGTGCTCACGGTCGCGCATGACCGTGTCCAGACACTTCAGGCCGTGCCGCGCATAACCGAGAAACTCTTCGCGGCGGCTCTTGTCAAACTCCGCGTAGGCAGCCGCTGTCCAGGTCATCCTGGACTGGTAAACCAGCGATTTACTGTCGTCTCGACGTGGCGACCAGTCGTGCGCGAAATTCTCATGAAACCCGCCATGCTCGCGGTCGATCGCGCGGGTACCAGCGCATGGTCAGCTCGTCCACCAGCAGGTTGCGAATGGCATCTTGCGTTTCGCCCGCGGCATGTCCGCCGGAAACCGCCTCTCCGGCCGAGGCCTGGCTGACTGCCGCAAGGACCAGGAGAGCGAAGTACCCGAGCTGTACCCCTGGCATGCGTGAAATGGGAAGCATGGTGGTAACCTCGATCGCCGCGTGATCAACGATGGCAGGTTGATTATCACGCGGCCGCCACGCGGCCACAACCGGGCGCCTCGGCCGCCTGGCCTGTCGGGTCTTTCGAGGTTGATCCGCAACTGGTTAAAACGAGATCGTCTCGATCCAGACCAGGTCGTTGATCACGCAGCGGAGGATGGGATGGAGCCGGTCGGCATGAAGGCTGGGGGCAACCTCCTGGAAATAGTCGGGGTGATCGCGGAGCATTTCGGCGATTCGAAGCGCGAGCTCCGCGCCGTCGATCTGGTAGAGAAGTTTCTTGAAAACAGCCATGGCGGCGTAGCGATTGAGCGCGACGGCGGCGATCAGCAGAGCCTGGAGAGCAAGGGCTCTGATGTCGGGATGACGCGTTCCCTGGAAAATCGCTTGCATACGCCGGGCGACGAGGTCGGCGTAGTCGAAGTGGCGTCGCGCCACCGTGCGCTCGAGGCTCCGCGCGTAGCTGGCGAGCGTCGGCAGTAAGAGCGTCGGACTTTCGCGGGCCAGCCCGACCAGAACATGAATGGGAACACGGTCCAGGGCGTCGATCAGCTCGTCATCGGTTAACCTGTCCAGGTCGGCAAGAGCGTCGAGCATGGCATTCCGCTGCTCTCCACACATCCGCCCCCTTGAGGAAAGGCTGTCGATGCAACCAACGAGTTCCTCCAGAACATCGCGAGGGTCGCGGCAAGCAGCTTTCGCCGTTGAGTTCTGGTAGCTCTCAACGGCGTCAAGCAGTTTCGCCACATCGTCGTATCGGTCGGCGGGACGCGTGGCGGTGGCGCGGAGGATGATGTGGGCCAGCCCAACGGGCATGGCGGCTGACTCGATGACCACGGGAGACCGCCCGGTGATCATCTGGTAAAGCATCTTGCCAAGCTGAAAAACGTCGGTCCGCGCATCGGCCTGGCGGCTGCCTCCCGGCATGAGTTGTTCCGGGGCGAGGTAACTCAGGGTGCCCAGAATGGCACACGTACGGGTCAGGATGGTGGAATTCCTGGGCTCGCGCTTGGCCGTCCCCAGATCAGCGACGACATGGCGGTTATCGACCAACCGCAAGACGTTCGCAGGCTTGAGGTCGCGGTGAATCACGCCGGCCTCGTGGAGGCTCTGCACACCCAGGCAAATCTCGCGAAAGACCCGGATCGACCAGACCAGGTCGCCGCAGTGGACATGCAACTCGGCTTCCAGCGTCTCGGCGGCGAGTGGCATCACGTAATATGGCGGGTTGTGAACCAGGTTGACATCCACGACGCTCAGGACATGAGGGTGCTTGATGCTGCCCAAGATCCTGGCCTCGCGGACTAGACGCCGCTTGCCCAAAACATTGCCCTCGCAGTACTTGAGCGCAAGCCGCTGGTGATCGTCCAACCGGACGACCTCAACGACCCGCCCCATGCCGCCGTGGCCAACCAGCTTGACGATCTCGTAGCGTTCGTCGACCAGGGCGCCGACATTCAGGAGAGCGCAGTCACCCTCGCGGCGACGCGTGCGCGGCCAGGATGGCCGTGCGACATCCGGCGTCTCTGCCGTCGGCTGAGTCATCGTCAGGGCTCCTCAAAAACGGCTTGAAGGCAATGCTCAGAAGATCACGAACCGGCTACCTTTGGCTTCTCATGATACCGCAATCATGTAATTTTGTCCACTACAAAAAGAGTGGCTATTTTACGGTATTAGAATTGCTAATTCCTAATAAGTAAGAGGAAGGACGAGTGGTCGGGTCCCTTGGCAAGAGGGCAACATTTGGGTTAGGCTCAGGGAGGTGCATTTTTTTGCGACTCCGCACAGCACGGGCTTTGAAGAAGCTCATTCGTCAGGGAAGAGACGACGGACCAGGGTGGCCGGACCTGGTCGAGGCGAGGAGGCGTATAATGGCAATCGGCGATGGTCCGTTGCAGGAGGAGAACGATCTCCCTGGATTCCTGCGGCGGATTCAGTCTGGAGACGAGAGCGCGGCGAGGGAACTTTTGCAGCGCTATGAGCCGGAAGTACGGCTTGTGGTCCGCCGCCAGTTGCCCAGGTTGCTGCGTTCCCGATTTGATTCGCTGGATTTCCTGCAAAGCGTTTGGGGAAGTTTTTTCCGGCGCATGCGGGATGCCCCCACCGACTTTGAAGATTCGCGACATCTTGTCGCGTTCCTGGCTCGGGCTGCGAAGAATAAAGTGATTGACGAGTATCGCCGGGCCGCGAGCTTGAAGCAGGATATGCATCGCGAGGAGCCGCTCTGGGGTGATGGCAGGCGCCCGAAGGAAGTCGCCGACCCGATCGATTCGCCCAGCGAACTGGCTCAGGCCCGTGAAGTGCTGGGACGACTTCGCAACTTATTGCCCGAGGAGCGGCGATCGATTCTCGAGTTGAAGGCAGAGGGGCTTTCAAGCAAAGACATCGGTGAGCGGCTGGGAATCAGCGAGCGGACTGTGCAACGGGTTCTTGAAGAGTTACGGCGGCGGATGGAGGCCGAGTGGGAGTCGCGGGAATGAGTGTGGCCGCTTCGGGGCGAACCTGGGAGGAGGCGTCTTCCCCTGACGCCGTCCGTCTGACGCGCGGGTACGAGGCGGCCTGGCAGCGTGCCCTGAAATCCGGATCGCGGCTTGATCCCGCCGAGTTCCTCTCGAAACTGGGTGCCGACGGCAAGCTGCCCGGAGCGCGCCTGGCGATCCTCAGGAGCGACCTGTCATTGCGCTGGGATGTGGGCGACCGGGTCAGCGCCGACTGGTATCTGAATCGGTTTCCCGATCTCACCGAAGAATCGCTGGTTGCACTGATCTACGAAGAGTTTTGCCTGTTCGAGGAGAACGGGCAGGCACCCGAGACTGCCGCGTTTCTGACGCGTTATAGCACACTTGCCGAGCCCTTGCGGCGTGTGCTCGAGATTCACAATCTGATCGGCTCGGCGACCGTCTCGCAGTCGATCCTTCCCGCCGACTCGTCGCTCTCTTTTTCACCTGGCTCCGAATCCGCGACTCACGTCGCATTTCCCGAAGCCGGCCAGACCATCGGGGGGTTTTACCTGGTTGAGGAGCTGGGCCGCGGTGCCTTCGCCCGCGTTTTTCTGGCTCGCGAGCGGCAACTGGCCGATCGACCGGTAGCACTGAAGGTCAGCCGCCGAGGTTCGCGAGAACCGCAGGCACTCGCCCGGCTCCAGCACACCCACATCGTCCCGGTGCACTCTCACAGCGTGGATCCCGCCACCGGACTGCATTTGCTGTGCATGCCCTACTTTGGCCGGATCACCCTGGCTCGCGTCCTTGCCGAGCTCCGCAAGGAAGACGATCTGAGCTCAGGATTTGCCTTGGTCGCGGCGCTTGACCGGCTGGCTAATCCGGCTGAAAGTGCGTCAACCCGTCGATCGGCTTGCCGGGAAACGCTCGCGGAGCGGAGTTTCGCCCGGGCCATCGCCTGGTGGGGTGCACGGCTCGCGGAGGCTCTGGAGCATGCCCATGAACGGGGCATTTTGCACCGCGACATCAAGCCCAGCAACGTGCTGGTGATCGACGACGGCATGCCGATGCTCCTGGATTTCAATCTCGCCCGGGAATCGGTTCATCCCGGGGACGAGCTGGGAAAGGCGGCCGACGCCACGCTGGGTGGAACCGTGGATTACATGGCCCCGGAGCACCTCGAGTCGTTGGCCGAAGGGCTATCGGGCCGGGTTGACCGGCGGTCGGACATTTACGGGCTCGGGGTTCTGCTCTACGAATCGGTCGTTGGCAAGAGACCGTTCCAGCCGCCCCGGAAATCACAATCGGTCATTGACTCGTTGCTCACAGCGGCCGACGAGCGCCGCGGCGATCCGGGCCTTCTTCTGGATGACGCGCCGATCGTTCCCGCGCCGATGCGGGCAGTCATCCGCCGCTGCCTCGAGCCCGACCCCAAGGACCGCTACCAGCGGGCCGCCGAACTGGCGACTGACCTGCAAGCCATCGCCGACGACCTTCCGCTCAGTTACGCTCGTGAGCCAATCGTCAGCCGGCTCAATCGGCGGCTGCGCCGCAACCGCCGCCGGCTCGCCGGCGCCGCGGTGATTCTGCTGGCTGGACTCGCAATTCTCGGTGCCGCTGCGAACTATCAATTCGAGCGCTACGAACGATTCGAGGAGGTCAGGGATCTCTATCAAACAGCCAGCGCCGCGATCGACCAGGACGATTTCGCCAAAGCGCAAATCTTGCTCGACAACGCCTTGCAAAGAGCCAGCCATTCCGAGATCGGCACGATTCGCCACTTGCTGAAATGGGAAACATTCTGGGGCTTCGGCGGCAAGCTCCGGCGGAAGCTCGATCAGATCTGGCTGAACCCCAGCCTGGAGGACCTCGAAGACGACATCCGGATCAAGGCCGGGATGTCCAAGGAGATCGTCTACGTCCGGGATCAGGCCGACCATTTGCATGAAGAGTCCGAGAATCTCCGGTTCCGGCTGATCGGCCTGGGAGAGAACCTGCCCGGCGCCATCAAAGATCTGAAGGGGCTGCTCCAGCCGTTCCGCGTTCTGACATCCAAGGACGACTGGAACAAGCTCGACTACATCTGGAGGATGCTCGACGCGAATCGGCAGCACCGACTGCGACGCGAGGTCAACGAGCTGCTCTTTCTGTGGATGGTCCAGGTCGACACCTCGCTTTCGAAGCTCGACGAATCGGCCGGAGATTTTGCGGCTGTCGACAACGCGCTGAATGTATGCGATCGAGCCATCTCCTTCGCCGAACCGAATGAGCCTTGGATCGCCTTGCGATCATTATTAGAAGAGCGGGGCGTGGATCCCACACGGGGCAGATTCGATCCCGGTACCTCGGGCAAGACGTCGCGGGCGCCGTCGGCATTGAAGGGCGAGCCCGTCCACGTCGGTAACGAAAAATCGGCTCTGGCATGTTTCCAGTGGGGGCTGCTCTGCAGCTCCCACGGCCGGACCAAGCGGGCCATCGAGTGGTTGCAACGCGCCGTCTGGCTCGACTGGAGCAACTACTGGTACCAGTTTTACCTCGCCGATCTGCTCAACGAGGACGGCCTGTCCGACGACGCGCTGAACCATTACAGCACCGCGGTCGCATGCCAGCCGGACTGCGCCTTGGGTGCGGTTCAATCGCGCCCGCATCTATCGAACCAAAGGCAGATGGTCGTGGGCTCTCGATGATCTACTCACCGCGCGAAGGCTGATGGGAGACCGGCCTGAGGCCCTCCAGGTGGCCCTCGAAATTGGCGTGTTGCACTGGTCCCTGGGGAACTTTTCACAGGCCGCCGCCGAATACAAGCAGATCATCGCCGACGCCCCGGAAAGGGCCTATGCGTGCGCCGCCCGTCTCAACCTCGCCATCATCGATGCCGAGTCGGGTCGAGAAGAGAGTGCGAGGGCCACGTACGATACAGTCCTCAAGAAGCATACCGACAACCGCACGGCCCGTCTGAACCGGGCCAGCCTTAGCTTGCGGCAGGGGCGAGCCGAGGCCGCCCTCGATGATTTGAACGTGCTCTTGAAGTCGGGAGTGGAGCCTGGCGATTCCGAGGAAATCCTGGCGACCCGCGCGATCGCTCTCCTGCTCTCGAACAGACCCACCGAGGCGGTCGACGATGCCTTCAACGCCCAGCGTCTGCGGCCTTGCCCGGCGCACGAGCGGCTGGTCCAGCGGACGCTGCTCGCCGCCCGCCGCTTCGACGCGCTGCAACTCGGCCGTCCCGAGGAGCTGCTCCTCTTGCCCGCGGCCGGTGCCTCGCTGACCGCCGACCTTCGCGTCGCGGTGGCGGAACTCGCCCGACGAGCCCCGGAGCCGGCGCCCATGGCTTATCGAGCGTTCCTGAATCGCGCGGTGATCCTCTCCGCGCTGAACGATCATCGTGAAGCTATCGCCGCTTCGGATTCCGCCGTGGCCATCGCTCCGCTTTCGACGGAATCGCATCTCATCCGCGCCCGGGTGCTCCATCGGGCGGGTAAGGCGAAGCACGCCCTCGAAGAGATCGATCTGGGGTTACAGCTCAAATCCGATCACCCCGGCCTGCTCGAACTGCGCGGAGTCATCCTCAGCGAAGCCGGCGAGGCCGCAAAAGGTCAGACTTCCCTCGACGAGGCGATCTCCCTGTCGCCCAACCACTTTGCTTATTTGCACAAAGCGACGACGCTTCTGGCCACAAACCATTTCGAGGAAGCCGTCTACCAGTGCACCCTGGCCCTGAAGCGCGATCCGGAACTGCCGCAAGCCTATCTCAACCGTGCGCGGTGCTACATCGAGCTGTCGATCTGGGATCGTGCACTGGCCGATCTTGAGCAGGCCGCTGCCTGGGCCCATGGCGATCTTCGTCTGCAAACCGGAATCATGCTGACCTACGCCAAATGCCTCCAGGAGCGTCCCGATCATGTCAGCCGCTGGTTCCTGCTCCTGGCCCGAACCTTTCGCCAGGGCTGGGATGTCATGAACTGGACATCCCTATCCTCGGGGCTCTATCGGTGAAACGCGGCGATCGATATCCGAGGCAGTCAAACGGAACAAACCCGGCTCTTTGAACCGCGATGAGCTTCAAGGTGTGTACTGAGCGGGCACGGGTTGGTCCCATTGGCGCGCGCCTCCATTCCCCCGGCGCTCCCTTGACCCCGGACTTGACATCTCCCTACAATCGACCGCCTGAGGGCCTTGAGCCCGGATCCTCTCCTGGAACCTTGCACCGAATCGATCGCAGCATGAGCCGCCGTTACGTGAACCAGCTATCGCATGGAGACTCGATCGACGAGTCTTACCTGGTTGCTGACAAACAGCTCCGAGCCAACCGCCAGGGCAACCTCTATCTTCAACTCGAGCTCAGGGACAAGACCGGCAGCGTCGGGGCCCGGCTCTGGAATGCCTCGGAAGAGCTTGCCCGGTCATTCGAGCCCGGCGACTACCTGCGGGTACGCGGCAAGACCCAGATCTTCCAGGGGTCGCTCCAGGTCATCCTGACTCATATCGACGTGCTCGACCCCAACCGGGTCGAGGCCGAGGATTTTCTGCCGCAGAGTTCGCAGAACGCCGCCAAGCTGATGGCCCGGCTGCGCGAAGTCTTGCTGACGATGAACAACCCCCATCTTCGCGCACTCATCGAGTGTTTTCTTATCGATGACGATTTCGTTCGCAAGTTCAACTCGGCGCCTGGGGGAATCAAGAATCACCATGCCTACCAGGGGGGTTTGCTCGAGCACGTCGTCGCCTTGCTCAACATCGCCGACCGCATCCTCGACCTCTATCCCGAGATCGATCGAGACCTTCTCCTGACCGGCATCTTTCTCCACGACATCGGCAAGGTTGACGAATTGTCTTATGACAGGGCGTTTGCCTATACCGACGAGGGCCAGCTCGTGGGCCACCTGGTCATGGGCGTGGAGATGCTCCGCGAGAAGGTCAACAGCTCGGAGAAGCTGACCGGAGAAGCGTTTCCTCCCGAGCTCCTGCTGCGGCTCAAGCACATGATCGTCAGCCACCATGGCACGTACGAATTCGGCAGTCCCAAGCTGCCGATGACGCTGGAAGCCGTCGCGCTCCATTACCTCGATAACTTCGACGCCAAGATTCATGCCTACAGCCGCGAGATCCGCGACGATCCCAGCCGCGACTCGAACTGGACGCCGTTTCAGCAGAGCCTCGGCCGGCGGCTTTACAAAGGCCTGCCCGCGGCCGAATCGCCAAACGGCGATTCCGTCGACGCCTGACCCAAGAATCGCCAATGCGACAGTGCAACGGCGGCAACGAACGCGTCGTGTCTGACACCAAATCCGATACGCGCGAGGAGCACTCAAGACATGGGTCGGCCCCGACTCACGCTCGCGAGCCTGATGGGCCTGGTCGCACTCCTTGCGCTCGGCCTGGCGGGGCTCAACTCCTCATCGAGATTCTGGACCGCCGTCGCGGCCGCCGTGACTCTGGCACTCTTGCTTGGCGCGGTTCTCGGCGCGATCCTGCTGCACTATGGGGAGCGCACGTTTTGCCTTGGTTTCGCCCTCTTCGGCGTGGTCTTTTTCGTGCTCGTGGAGTGGGACTGGATCGGCGGCCAGATCGGCCACGACTTGACCTCGGGGCTTGGCGACCTGGCCGACTCGATCATCCCCTATCCGCTCATCGCCACGCCGGCCAGCGCTACCGGCGCTCCGATCGCTGTTCCATCGCACATTCTGGCCGCGCGGCAGATCCGAGTTGGCAATTTCGTACAGATCAGTCGTATGGCCCTGTCGATTGGTTTCGCCTTGCTGGGGGGCCTGCTCGGCAGGGCGTTCCATGACCGTCAGCAGGGTACACCCGGGCAGAGCCCGTCTGCACGCGGATCATGAGCGAATGAGTCGTCGCCTCCCCCTTCGGAACCTGGCCGGGACCTATGAGGCTGAGAATGGTGGCTCGAGGGCAAGGCCCTGAGGTGTCAAGAACTCGGAAGGGGAGATCTCGGGGTTGCTCGTTCACGCCTTTGTTGCAATCACCCGCGACTTCGTTGGGAAGGTGCATTCGGCCGCGAGATGCAGAAGCCCAATGCGAAATCTCAAAGTACGGCACGCAGCGTCATGACAAAGTCGCGGGGCATAGTTCATCTCCGAATTATCACCTCGTAATGGACATTGTAGGAGGCGTCTTCTTCCATGCCCGGCGGCGGAGTGCCACGGAGATGGGCGGTATTGCCGGCGGCCTCGTAGCGGAAGGGCTTGCCGGTGAACGGGTCGAGGGGCAGCGGCAGAGAGATCTCCGACAGTTTCGTGGGAAGTGTGCCGTCGTTTTCCGCGGCGTGGAGGCGGAGTGCTTCGACCAGTCGCAAAAGGCCGATCCGCTGGTCCAGCCTGCCTCGCACCCGGAGGACCGTGTCCACCGCTGGCACGAAAGAATCGGCAAAGAGGGCAGGCTCTTTAGTCTGCTTGTACTGGCCGCCCACCGTTTCCGCCTGCCAGAAGGGCAGGTTGCGGCGCAACCGCCCGCAAGGGAGGCCCTTGATCAATGAAGGTGACGTCATCGGCGGGCCGAGTTTCGAGGTCCGCATCGAGCAGGCCGTGGTGGGTCGATAACAAGAAAGGGGCGCTCGGAAACGGCACGAAGCCTGGTTGCTCGATCGCCGGCTCCAGGTGTTCAGCCGCGATGGACCTCGTTGATGGGCCAGTCGTCGGGTGCGGGCGCTGCCACAGAACAGCCAGAGACAATGCCTGACTGGCTGCCAGCAAAGAGGCCACTGTCACCCAGCCGCGATTCGGGCGGACGGAATTCCGGCCGGCGGCGACCAGCAAGACGTCGCGGTTCAACCCGCTGGCATCCGGCGTGAAACGACTCAGGCGTTCGAGGAATGCTTCGGACATGACACCTCCACCCCGAGTTGCTTGCGCAGCTCTTCAATGCCAGCTGTGTAGCACCGGAACGCCGTGCTGGACGAACAGCCGACGACCGTTGCGATTTGATCAAAACTTAACCCACCCCAATGATGGGCCACGATGGCCTCGCGATGCTCGGGCACAAGCTGCTCGAGAGCGGCCACGGCGGTTCTTGCGTCGAGTCCGTCCACCTCGGTCTCGACGAACCACCTGACCGGCCGCGAAACCAGTGACTCACGTCGTAGCCGCCGCCGAGTGGTCTTCGCAGCGTCAAGCGCACCGTTGCGGACCACACGGTAGAGCCAGGCGACGACGTCCGCCGGTTGCCGTCGCTGGCGGACGAGCTTCATGAACGCGTCCTGGACGATATCTTCGGGCGTGCCGCACCACTGGCGTGCATAAAGCACCAGCGGCGCTGCATGAATGTCGATCAGTCGGGCAAAGTCCGGAGCGTTCATTAAACATAAGACGACGCGGTGCCGAAAGCATTCCGCGAGAATCGTATTGCAGCCGCCAGACCGGAGAGTCACTCCACCTCGGAAAATTCCGTTGCGAGGACTGAAATGTCGACTGCAAAAGATAATAAAGCGGTTCTCAGGAAGCGGCCTGAACTCGCGTGGGTTTGCCCTGGCAAGGACGCGCTGCGGCTGCCAGGCAGACCCGGATCTTCGATCCGCATCCCACCCGACCTGGAACTCTCTCATTCGTGGTGGCTACAAGTCTGCACTGACTTCGCCGAGTTCTGAAGATCAGTCGAAGGTCGCGATTTGCGCGTTTCAAAGTTCCCCGACGATCAATGAAACACGGCGCGAGGCAGGTTCTTGCACTGCTCGATCCAGCCCGCGACCTGGCTCACTGCCGGCAGCCGCTTGACCAGGTGCTTGTGGTCGTTGACCTCGACCATCTTGGCGTGCAAGTTTTCGGCAATGCGGTGCGACAGCTCGGGAATCGAGTCAACGCCCGAGGCCTCCAGCAGTTCGGCATATTGCTCGGCGACGCCCACGATCCGGATCAGGTCGGCATGATTGACCCAGCGGAGGATCAGGGCGCCGGAGATGCCTGTTTTTTCGGCAATCTGATCGCGTCCCTTGGGGTTGGCACCTTGCTCAAGAAGTTCTTCCACGGTCTTGATGCCCGCGTCTTGAAGCCTTTGCGCGTAGACCTCGCCCACGCCCTCGATCTCAATGATCTTCTTCATGAATCACTCCGGTGCCTGAGTTTGCCTCGTCGCCGAGACATGGATCTGGTGAAATCGTCAACGTGGGCCGACCATGACCCCTCGGGCAGTCCTTCGCCCAGCTTCGCTCTTGCCGAGCAACCGGAGCGTTCCGCGCCCCGACCGGTGCCGGCGGCAGGCTCGCTCGACGGCACATCAACCGCGATCATTTGAAGTAAAATACGACTTCATCATTCTCTGTGCAACCCGTTTCGTCAACGGACAGCACCGTGCAAATCCACGCCTCGGTCGATGGCCCCGGCCGGCTGGCCGGCCTCGCGGTGTGGAACCGCATTGCGAGAGTGGTTCTCCCGCAATCTCGGTGATGGCAAGCATTTCGGAGCCGACGTAGTCCGCCCTCGTCTGGCTCATGCGGCCCGGAGGATCCGCGCTCGTAACAGCACGAAGCCGGCCCTGCCATACATCTGCCGTTTTATCACCTTCAGACGGATCACGTGCCCCTCGACAGGTCCATTGCTCCAACTCTGACTCAACGCATCTGTCACTGCTACCTCATCACGCCGGTCGCCCGTCGCGAACTGGAGCAACCACGGGCAGACAGACGCCTCGCCTTTCGCCAGCCAGGCGGCCAAGTCCCCGCCTGATCGACTTCGGATCAAGCCCGCGAACTCGTCCGCCAGGTCCAACCCCGAAGCGACCTCGGCACTGCCGCCACAAATCTTGTCGGGCCGCGCCTGCTGGTCCGGCTCGAGGTCCTCGGGCGCCGCACCCACTCAAATGACGGTCGCTTCGGGGAGAGGTGGAGCGGCCGGGGGCCCGCCGCATTGACGCGGGCACGCGTCCTCCCAGCAGCACCCAACCGTATGGTGACGTTACGCCGTACAATACCGTAGGAACCCCGATACCCGCGCGCGGCCAGGCGTCGGTGCAGGTCGGCCGCGTTCTCGTTCTCCTCGGCTAAGCGGGCGTCGATCCACTCCCGGTGCTCGTCGAGCCGGGAGACGCGGACCCGTCCTGGTTCCCAGTCCGGGCACGTTGCACTCCGCAGGTATCGCCGCACCGTGGAGCGCCACAGGCCCATGCCCTGCGCGATTTGTCGGGCCGAATGCCCCTGGCGGTAACGCTCACGAACCTGCTCGATCCTCGCGATGCGTGGCTCGCACCGTGCCCGCTGGCCCGAACGGCGCGGCGCCCCGGGACTGTCTCGCCCAGCGGCTAAGGCTACGATGGACTGCTGACCTGCTCCGGTGCTGCGGGCGTCGCCGCCACTGCGGTGGTCGTCGGCTCCGATGCAGGCGTGATGCTCTTGACCGCCTCAGCGATGACTGACGAATGACGCTCGAACAGATGCTCGACGGCCGCGCGAATGTTCGTCAACAGGTGCCAGCATTCTGCGACCTGCGAGGCACTGGCCGCGCCTTCTGCCGCCGACTGGGTATACGCCGAGGAACGGTCCCAACTGACCACCTCAACGCCGGGTTCGTAACATGCTTGATTTCTTCTCACGGACGTGGTAAATGAATCATATTATAAATTATATTGCATATATTGCTTCCATATATAGTGCCGAGGTCACTCTATCATAAGGGAGGCACATGCATGAGACAGGCGTCAAATCGCGACTTGTGCAGTTCGAGGTCGCGGATCTCGCTCCATCGCCAAGGGTTCACCATTATCGAGTTGCCGGTTGCGATCAGCATTATCGCGCTTTTGGCCGGATTGCTGATTCCGGCGGCACAGTCGTGCGCGAAGCCTCTCTGTGCATACAGTGCGCATCAAACCTCCGCCAAATCGGGACCGGAATGCAGACCTATTGTACGATACATAACATGTTTCCTCCGAACGCACTCGCGGAGGTCGGGAGTCCTTGCCACAACATAGAGGGAGAGAAAAGAGTGTATGAATCCAAGCGACCTGCGGTCGGCTCCTGTGGCAAGGTCGAGAGCCCTTGCACAACATAGAGTCGGGAGACCTTGCCACAACGGGCCGCAAAATAGCAGGTTCGCGGGTGCGGCAGACGCGCGGATACGGCGCTTGGTTGTGCCACGCCAACCCCGCGTCCCCCGCTTGTAAGCGGAGGTCTATCTAGACGTGTGGACGCGGTAAGATGTGTGGCGCATGGCGGTGCAGATCGAATTCATTATGCACGCATTCGCAGTGACTTCCAGGGTGATTCACTACGGGCCGTCGACCTGCCGCCATTTCTTGCGAATCAGCTCGAGCTTCAATGTCACGCTACGTAGCGAGCAGCCGAGCTGACGGCGGATTTCTTCATTGACGTGGCACGCCAGCTTGAGCTCGGCGATCCGCCGCAAGGTGTCATCTCCCAGTTCCTCGAGCCGGCGCCGATATTCTTCAGCCACGGTCGCGGCGAATTCGGGGCTGGGCTCGGAACCGATCATCCGGTCGAGTTCGTGAACTTCGGAGCCAGTCGCAACCAGGTCGGCCTCGGTGGACACTTTACCGCCACCGCGTTTGCGGCGATTCTCGGCGCGTTGCCGATCGACGGCCTTGCAGGCGGCCAGGTGGACCAGCAGCCGCCAGAGGTCGTCACGGTCCTCGAGCCTCGGAAACCGGCCCTCGCGGAGGCCCTGGTAGAGTGAATGGAAGGCACTGGAGGCCACGTCCTCCTCATCGTTGACCGCCTTCTTGCTGTGCAGTGCGCCGAGCTTCGCCCGGGCCCGCTCGACCAGGAGCATGTAATACCGCTCCCAAAGCCGCTGTAGCGCTTCCCCGTTGCCGGTTTTCAGATCGCCGATCCAGCGCGTGACAGATCCGGCCGCATCGTCCGCGGTGGATTCCGACTCGTCCACGGGCGTCCTCCTGAGCAAGATACTCGGTCGGGTTGATTCCACCCAGTTTATCACGTCCACTCGTCCAGGAGATCCGTGCCGGCGCTCGCTCGGGCTGCTGGACCGACGGTACTTCGAACGAGTTTTGCGCATTCTGGCCGGATGTGTCGGTCTACTCATTGCGGCTCGCGGAGGTTGCCGCAAACCTGGTCGATCTGCTTCACGGCCCCATGCAATTCCTCGAAAGGGCGCGTTTGTCAAGAAAAATGAAAACTGGATCGCAACTGGTTTGGTCAGTACGATGGTGGACGTACCATTCAGATCGTCAATCGACGGGCCGCGACCGCGGAGTTCAGTGCATGTCCTTGCCGAACCTGACTCGGGACGATTCCCTGCCGCCGGACGACCTGGTTCGCGTCATCGATCGGTGCGACCGGTTCGAGGCCGAGTGGAAGGCTGGACGGAGGCGGCTGATCGAGGAGGAGCTTGCCGAGGTTGATGAACCGATCCGCTCGCGGCTGTTTCGCGAGTTGCTGGCGCTAGAGTATGAGTTGAAGCGTCAAGACGGCCGGCCGGCGAACCTTGACGACTACCTTTCCCGGTTTCCGTACCAGGCCAACCAAGTACGCGAGGTTTTTGGCTGCGAGATGGTAACCAGACCATTCCCCGAAGCCACGGAGCCCGGGTCGATCACGGAGCCGGGCACTTCGCACGAGGGCTACGAACTGCTCAGGGAACTCGGAAGAGGCGGCCAGGCCACGACCTACCTGGCACGCGACCGCGCCTTGCATCGCCTGGTCGTGCTCAAGCGCTACCACGGCGTCGCCTCGTCCGGCCGGCGCGAGGCGGTGCTCAATGAGGGCCGGGCGCTGGCGCGGATTCGTAGTCCCTATGTCGCGCCCTGCCATGGCGTCGAAACCCGGGGCGATGAGATCGACCTGATTGTCGAGTACGTGCCCGGCCGGCCGATGACCGAGCTGACTGCCAGCGAACGGGTCGACACCAGGCGCCACGCCCGGCTAATCGAGCAGGTTGCCGAGGGCCTGTCAGAGGTCCACGCCTGCGGCCTGTTGCACCGCGACATCAAGCCGCAGAACATCATTCTGGGCGACGACGGCGTGCCCCGGCTGGTCGATTTCGGCCTGGCGGCGACGGTCGCGAGCCAGGGATTGCATGCAGTCGCAGGTTCGCCTCCCTACATGGCTCCTGAACAGGCCCGTGGCCAGGGCGATCGCATCGACGCCCGCACCGACGTGTTCGGCCTGGGCGCCGTGCTTTACTACCTGCTGACCGGGCAACCGCCTCATTACGGCAAGACGTTGATCGAGGCCCTCGAGCAGGCCCGCGGTGCCCCCGTCGTCCCGCCCCGCCAGATCAATCGCCGGATCCCCCGCGGCCTCGAGCGGATTTGCCTGAAGGCTCTGGCCGCTGACCCGAAGTCACGATTCCCGTCGGCTGACACCCTCGGCCGCGCCCTGAGGCGCTACCTGCTGGTGCGGCAGGCCACGCCGGCGCTCGGAGTCTTCGCCGTTTTGCTCGCCTTTATCGTGACCCTCTGGGGATTCTCGCGAAGGCGCTCGCCTATCGTCTCGAAGCCGGAGCCGGAGCCCGTCGCTCAGGCTGACCTCCGCGTGACCCGTTTCGATATTGCTCACTTCCCCAAGCTCGACGCGGATCATTTCGACCCCAGGCGCGTCGGCACCCTGGGCCGGACGTCGTTCGCGGCCCGCGAGGACGACGAGGTGACCGTGCATGGCGAGCTCTCCGAGCCGGCTTATTCGTACCTGATCGCCTTCCGCCCCGACGGCAGCGACGAGCTTTGCGACCCCGACGACGAGAACATGCCGCCCCCCCGCAAGCAGCAGCCCCTCTATCCTCCAGCCGCGAAAAGCGACGAGCGCTACCGCCTGAGCGAGGGTGCCGGCCTGTGCGCCTTGCGCTGGTGGTCTCGCGCCAGCCTTTGCCGCCGTATCGCGACTGGAAGGGTAAGCACGGGGCGATGCCCTGGGCTGCGAAGCTGCCTTGCGAGCCGGGGGTCGTCTGGCTTGTTGACCATCAAGGTCTTCAACTCCTGGTGGCGGACGATTCCGCCGGCACTCGCGGCAAAGGCGTCAAGGCCCGCGGATCCGGCGGACCGGCCGCAAGTCTGGCACGCTGGCTGCGCGGCCTGCCGGGCGTTGATGCCGCTACTCTTGAAGCCTTTCCTATCGAGCCGGCCTCCCGGCCGTGAGGGTTGCGTGGTGGCCAGTGACCAGTGGCCAGCAAGTACCAGGCAGTTGGCAAGCAATCAGATCATGCGGATTCACAAGCATCCAGCAACGATTTTCGTTCGGATTCACTGACCACTGGCCACTGTTCAGAGAGGCACATCATGAAATCACTTCGCCTCGTGTTTCAGGTCGGGCTGCTGACCTGGCTGGGGATCGCGCTCGCAGTCGAGTCCACGACCGCACAGACCGGATCTCAGAATCAAGCGCAGCCCACAGCGTCGGAGCCGCGCAAGTTGACCGGCGACGACGCCAGGCGGGAGGCGGCGCTGGACAAAACCATCGATGCGGCGGTGAAGACCGATCGCTGGGATGAGGCGATTGCCAAGGCAGAGGAACTACTAGCCTTGCGGACCCGGGTCCAGGGACCGAAGCACTTCGAGACCATCAGTGCGGAATGGCGACTCAAGACGCTACGACGAGTGGCGGCGATGCCACGCGACGATCGTATCGCTTACCTCTCTGCAACCACCATGAAGGATCAAGGACAGCGGTTGTATGACCAGGGAAAGTACGCCGCGGCTCAGCCGGTGTTCGAGAAGGCGCTGGAGATCCGCCGTCGGCTGCTCACCGACGACCATCCGGAGACTGCCAGCAGCTACGACGACGTGGGGGAGAGCCTCAAAGGACAGGGGAAGTACGCCGCGGCCCAACCGCTGTACGAGAAGGCGCTCCAGATCCAGCGCCGAGCTCTGACCGACGACCACCCCGATACGGCGATCAGCTACACCTACCTGGGGTTGAGCCTCAATGCTCAAGGGAAGCACGCGCAGGCGCAACTGTTGCTCGAGAAGGCCCTGGAAATTTTTCGCCGGCTCCTCTCCGACAACCACCCCTTCACCGCGGTCAGCTACGGCAACCTGGCGGGAAGCTTGGCGGCGCAGGCGAAGCACGCCCAGGCGCAGCCGCTGCTCGAGAAGGCATTGGAGATCCGCCGCCGATTGCTCACGGACGATCACCCCCACACCGCCAACAGCTACAACAACCTGGCCCTGAATCTGCACGCCCAGGGGGAATACGCCCAGGCACAGCCGCTGCTGGAAAAGGCGCTGGAGATCCACCGCCGCGCCCTGACTGACAATCACCCATATACCGCCAATACGTACAACAGCCTGGCAGTCAACATGGACTCCCAGGGCAAGTACGCCCAGGCCCAGGCTTTCTACGAAACGGCCCTGAAGATTTACCGCGAGTTGCTGACCGAGAATCACCCGAACACGGCGAGAAGCTACAACAACCTGGCACTCAACTTGAGGGCTCAGGAGAAGTTTGCCGAGGCCCAGCCGCTCTTCGAGAAGGCTCTGGAGATCCACCGCCGGCTTCTCTCCGACAACCACCCGAATACGGCCAAGATCTATAACAACCTGGCATTGAACCTGAACGAGCAAGGCAAGTACGCCGAGGCCCAGCCGTTGTATGAGAAGGCGCTGGGCATCGAGCGGCAACTGCTCACGGACGAGCATCCTGACACGGCCAGGAGCTACAATAATCTGGCGATGAACCTGGCGGCGCAGGGAAAGTACGCCCAGGGCGAGCCGCTGATCCGGAAAGCGCTCGAGATCCGCAACCAACGGCTCTCCGACGATCATCCGCTCACGGCCTTGAGCTATCACAGCCTGGCGTCGAACCTGAACGCCCAGGGTCGCTACCAGGAAGCGCGAGACCTCTGGCTGAGCGCTGCCAGAAGTCTGGATAAAGCTCGACTCCGCGCTGCCTTCACCGGCCTTGAACGGTCCAGTGCCTCCAGCTCCGTGCGGCCCGCCCTGGCCGCCGTACTGGCCCGACTGGATGATCCGGTGGCGGCATGGCAAGCGCTGGAGGAGGACCTGGGCCGGGGCCTCCTCGATGAGCTGGCGGCCCGACAGAACTCGCGGCTCACGCCTACGGAGAGAGCTCGCCTTCGCGAGCTGACCACCGAGCTGGAAAGCCTCGATAAGCTGGCCGAAACCACGCCCAAGAATCTTGACCAGGAGGAGCGTGCCAGGCGTTTCGAAGACCTGAAGCGCCAGCGCGAGCTGGCGAGCGTCGCCCTGGGAGAGTTTCAATCCAAGCTGCTCAGGAGCCAGGGACCGCTGGCGGGCGAAGTCGCGAGCCTCAGGGAAATCCAGGCCGCACTGCCCCCTGATACCGCGCTGATCGCCTGGGTCGATATTCCGCCGGCGGGACCAAATGCCAGGGACCCGGACGGCGAGCACTGGGGCGTGGTCGTTCGGTCGCGGGGCACTCCGGCCTGGGTCTCGCTGGCGGGGACCGGCCGGGACAGGCTCTGGACCGCGGACGACAACTCGCTCGCCATGCGTGTCCGCAAAGAGCTTCGGTGTCGGCCCAATGCTGTCTCGGAAGATTTGCCAGGAATGGTGCCAAAGCTGCGTGGCCAGCGGCTCGATCCGCTCGCCAAGGTCCTGGGCGCTCGTGACGATGGTCTACCGGCGGCGCGGAACCTCATCGTGCTGCCGTCCCGTGCCATGGCGGGCATTCCGATCGAGGCCCTGCTCACCGCCGACGACCCGCGTACCGTCAGCTACGCTCCTTCGGCCACCGTGCTCAGATACTTGCGCAAACAACCACGTCCCGATCAACATTCCGGGCTGCTCGCCCTGGGTGACCCGGTCTACGCGCAGGCCGACAAATCGAGCGAGCCGCAGTCGGTGCCCGACCATGGTCTGCTCGTCACCGCGGTCGTACCCGGCTCCAACGCCGCGACTCATGGTGTCGAGTCTGGTGACGTCTTGCTCACTTACAACGGTCAACCCCTCAATAAAAAGGACGACCTCAAGGTCGTGGTCGACGGCGACAAGCCGATCGGCGTCGACGTCTGGAGAGCCGGCCGGTCGAGCCGGCGCGAACTGGCCCGCGGTAAGCCCGGCGTCGTGTTCGACCCCCGGCCGGCTCCGGTCGCCATTTCGGAAAACCGCAAGCTGCAACAGGTACTTGTGGCGGCGCGGTCAGGCGGCGAAGACTTCGCTCCTTTGCCCGCCACCCGGTACGAGGTCGAAGCGCTCGCACGGCTCTTCAAGTCCGACGACCGGCCGACTCGGATCTTGCTCGGGGCCGACGCCAGCGAGTCAGAGATGGACCAGCTAGCTGCCTCGGGCGGACTGAGCCGTTTCGGCTTCATCCACCTGGCGACGCACGGAGTGATCGACGAGGCGGTCCCGATGCGCTCGGCGGTGATCTTGACCCAGACCGGCTTGCCCGACCCGCTCGAGCAGGTCTTGAACCACAAGCCGGTCTTCGACGGCCGGCTCCTGGTTCGCGAGATCCAGCATGGCTGGGACCTCAAGGCCGAGCTGGTCACTCTGTCGGCATGCGAGACCGCCCTGGGCCGCGAGGCTGGCGGCGAGGGCTTTGTGGGGTTCACCCAGGCGCTCTTGATGTCGGGCGCGCGGAGCGTCTGTCTGTCGCTCTGGAAGGTGGACGACACCGCCACGGCCCTTTTGATGCAGCGGTTCTACGCCAACCTGCTGGGCAAGCGCGAAGGCCTCACGTTGCCGATGCCCAAGGCCGAGGCTCTCCGTGAGGCCAAGGTCTGGCTGCGGCAGCTCGGTCGCGGCGAGGTCCTCTCCTTGATTACCGAACTCTCCGGTGGCGTCGACCGTTCCAAAGGTATCAAGGCCCGTCAGCCCGCCGCGGCGATACCGGTCGGCGATGACAGCGAACATCCCTATGCACCGCTCCACTACTGGGCCGCGTTTGTACTCTCCGGCGGCCCCGTTTGATTGATAAGTCGTGGAACGGAATTGATCCCGTTTCCCCCTTCCCATCGAACCATAAACCTGCCCAGAGAAGGGATCAACACCATCATGAGAGCTCCTCGCCTTGTGTTTCAAGTCGGGCTGCTCAGCGGTTTGCTGATCGAACTGGCAGTGGTGCCAACAACTGCGCAGACCACATCTGCGGGGCAAACCCAGCCCCCAGCGCCGGGACTGCGCAAGCTGACCGGCGACGACGCCAAGAAGGCGGAAGAGCTGGAAAAAGCGATCGATGAGGCGGTGATGACCGACCGCTGGGAGGAGGCGATTGCGAAGGGTCAGGATCTGCTCACCTTGCGAACTCGGGTTCAGGGTCCGAAGCACTTTGATACCGTGGACGCGGAGTGGCTCCTCAAGACGATTCGCCGGGTGGGCCCGATGCCCGAGGAAGATCGAGCAGCCTACAGATCAGCGTTGACCATGGATGATCAAAAGAAAGCTTTCTACGAGCAGGGGAAGTACGCACTCGCCCAGCCACTGTACGAGAAGACGCTGGAGATCCGCCGTCGGCTGCTCACGGACGATCACCCCGAAACCGCCAGGAATTACAATTTCGGGGGGCAGAACCTCGACGAACTCGGAAAGCACGCCGAGGCCCAGCCACTGCTTGAGAAAGCTCTGAAGATCCGCCGCCATCTGTTCACCGAGTACCACCCCGACACCGCGAACAGTTACAACAACGTGGCGGGCAACCTTTACTACCAAGGGAAGTACGCACTCGCCCAGCCACTGTACGAGAAGACGCTGGAGATCTACCGGGCTTTGCTCACCGACGACGCCCGCCAAACCGCAATGAGCTACGGCAACCTGGGGACTAACCTCGTTGCCCAGGGGAAGCACGCATTGGCCCAGCCGCTCTACGAAAAGGCACTGGAGATCAAGCGCCGTCTGCTCACCGACAACAGCCCAAACACCGCCATCAGCTATGTCACCCTGGCGTACAACTTACAGGCCCAGGGTAAGTACGCCGAGGCCCAGCCGCTCTACGAAAAGGCGCTGGAGATTGACCGCCGACTCCTTACCGACAACCACCCTCAAACTGCCAACTGCTACCACAACCTGGCGGCCAACTTGTTTGATCAAAGGAAGTACGCAGAGGCCCAGCCGCTCTACGAGAAGGCACTGGAGATCTGTCGCGGGCAGCTCGGCGAAAGCCACCGTTACACGGTCCTCAGCTACAGCAGCCTGGCAATGAACCTGAACGCCCAGCATCACTACGCCCAGGCGCAACCGCTCTTCGAGAAGGCGCTGGAGATCAACCGCCGACTCCTCACGGACGACCACCCTTACATAGCCAGCAGCTACAGCAGCCTGGCAATCAACCTGGACGCCCAGGGTCGGTACGCAGAGGCCCGACCGCTCTACGAGAAGGCTCTGGAGATCAACCGCCGACTCCTCACGGACGACCACCTCAGGACCGCTATCAGCTACCAATACTTGGCCACTAACCTGAACGCCCAGGGGATGTACCGTGAGGCGCGGGACATGTGGTTTGGTGCGGTGATGAGCCTGAATAAGGCCCGGCTCCGGATCGCCTTCACGGGCATGGAACGCGCCGGTGGGAACAAAGCGTCACCGCGCCCCGAGCTGGCCGCCGTGCTGGCTCGGCTCGGCCAACCGGCGGAAGCGTGGCAGACGCTGGAGGAAGACATGGGTCGCGGACTGCTCGACGAGCTGGCCGAACGCCGGGACTGGCGGCTCCCCCGTGCCGAGCAAGACCGACTGCATGAATTGACCGACGCGCTGGAGCAGCTCGACAAGCTGGCGGATAGCGCGCCCAAGGGCCTCGAGCAGGCTGAACGGGCGAAGCGATTCGAGGAACTGAAGCGCCAGCGCGACCTCGCCAGTATTGCCCTGGGCGAGTTTCAGACCAAGCTGGTCAAGGATCACGGGGCGATCGCAGGCGAGGTTTCCAAGCTGAAGGAAGTCCAAGCCGTGTTGCCGGAAGATGGCGCCCTGATCGCCTGGGTCGATATTCCGCCCGCGGGACCAAACGCCAGGGATCCGGACGGCGAGCACTGGGCCCTGGTCGTCCGTTCGCGGGGCATTCCAGCCTGGGTCTCGCTCGCGGGGACAGGAGGTGGCGGGCTCTGGACCAACGACGACGACGGCCTCGCCACGCAACTCGGGAATGAGTTGAGGCGCCGGCCCAAAGCTTTCTCGGCAGACCTGCATCGCCTGACGGAGAGGCTGCGCGGCCAGCGGCTCGATCCGCTCGCCAAAGTGCTTGGCGCCTCAGACAATGGACTTCCCCCGGCGCGGAAACTGATTGTCTTGCCCTCCCGTGCCATGGCGGGCATTCCGATCGAGGCGCTGCTCCCTGCCGACGACCCGCGCATAGTCAGCTATGCTCCCTCGGCCACGTTACTGACGTGCTTGCGCAAGCAGCCTCGGCCCGCGCTCCATTCCGGCCTGCTGGCACTGGGAGACCCCGTCTACGTTCAGCCCGACAGATCGAGTGAGCCCCATCCGCTGCCTGAGCACGGCTTGCTCGTCAACGTCGTCGTGCCCGGCTCCAACGCCGCGACTCACGGCCTCCAGCCCGGGGATGTCGTGCTCACTTACGATGGCCAGGCGTTGAACAAGAAGGACGACCTCAAGGTCGTGCCCGCGGGCGGCAAGCTGATTGGTATTGAGCTCTGGCGCGACGGGCGGTCATTTCGACGGGAACTCGCCACCGGCGACCTCGGCGTCGTACTCGACCTCCGGCCGGCGCCCGTCGCGATCTTGGAAAACCGCAAGCTGCAACAGGTACTTGTGGCGGCGCGGTCAGGCGGCGAAGACTTCGCTCCTTTGCCCGCCACCCGGTACGAGGTCGAAGCGCTCGCACGGCTCTTCAAGTCCGACGACCGGCCGACTCGGATCTTGCTCGGGGCCGACGCCAGCGAGTCAGAGATGGACCAGCTAGCTGCCTCGGGCGGACTGAGCCGTTTCGGCTTCATCCACCTGGCGACGCACGGAGTGATCGACGAGGCGGTCCCGATGCGCTCGGCGGTGATCTTGACCCAGACCGGCTTGCCCGACCCGCTCGAGCAGGTCTTGAACCACAAGCCGGTCTTCGACGGCCGGCTCCTGGTTCGCGAGATCCAGCACGGCTGGGACCTCAAGGCCGAGCTGGTCACTCTGTCGGCATGCGAGACCGCCCTGGGCCGCGAGGCTGGCGGCGAGGGCTTTGTCGGCTTCACGCAGGCGCTCTTGATGTCTGGCGCGCGGAGCGTTTGCCTGTCGCTCTGGAAGGTCGACGACACGGCCACGGCCCTCTTGATGCAGCGGTTCTACGCCAACCTGCTGGGCCGCCGCCAAGGCCTCACCTCGCCAATGCCCAAAGCCGAGGCCCTCCGCGAGGCCAAGGCCTGGCTGCGGGAATTACCGCGCGCCGAGGCGCTGTCGTTGATCGCCGAACTCTCCGGTGGCGCCGACCGTTCGAAAGGCTCCAAGGCCCGTCAGCCCGCCGCGGCGATTCCGGTCGGCGATGACAGCGATCGCCCCTATGCGGCCCCGCATTTCTGGGCCGCATTCGTGCTGTCTGGTGATCCGGAGTGATCGTCGAGGGTCATCGAGAACGCCTGACCGGAGGCCATAGAAGCCAGAGCCAGCTCGAGCGTAACCAGAAATCTTCACCGTGCTCCGGCTTGCTCAAATGGTTGATCCTCCTTACCGTTCTTCTTTTCCACGCTCCACCCTCAAGTCGAGCACTCCGCCGGGCGGCCCATCGCTCTCGACCCAAACCTCGAGCCTCCCCGAGCCGGCGGTGAGCGGGAGGTCGGCGAATGTGCATTCGGCCGCGTTCGGGGCGAGCTTGAGCTCGCGGCTCACGCCACGAAGTGCGACGTGGGCAACCCTCGGCACGGACCGGGGATTGAGGTGCGCGGTGATGTCGAATCGTCCGGCCCGGGCGACCTCCACCTCCCAGTAACCCAGGCTGTCGGTGCCCCAGCCGGCGCGGGCCGCGCCAGTCCTGGCGGGTCAGGACCGTCGGGTTCTCGCGCGGGTCGCCGATGTCGATCCGGATCGGGGCAAAGCCGCGGGTCGACGCCACGTCCTGGAACCAGGCCAGATACTCCGCGTGCAAGCGCTGGACGATCGCCGCCTGGTCGGCGGCGAGATCGTGCTGCTCATAAGGATCGTGCTCGATATCGTAGAGTTCCAGAGGAGGAGCCGTGCCGCCTGAGTTCGCCGGCTCGGGACGGAGCAGCTTGTATTTCTGCGACCGGGCGGCAAAGGCGCGGTCGGGCTCGGGGCGGTCGCTCCGGTGCCACTGGAAGAAGAGCGTCCGATCGGGCCACGGCTGGTCCGGCCCACCGCGTAATAGCGGCATGAGGCTCTTTCCATCGAGCTGCATGCCGGCTGGCGGAGCGACTCCGCAGGCTCCCAGGATGGTGGGAGCCAGGTCGATGTGGGCGGCAATCCGGTCGATCACGCGGTCCGCCGCGAGCTGGCCGGGCCAGCGGATGAAACACGGGACGTGTATGCCACCCTCATAGACGGTGCCCTTCAAACCGCGCAGTCCTGCGTTGAAACGGAGATCCGGAGGACCATTGTCGGTGAGGAAGATGACGATGGTGTTCCGTTCCAGTCCTTTCGCTTGCAGTGTGCTCAGGACGCGTCCGACATTGGTGTCGATGTTGGTGATCATCGCATAGACACGCGCCAGGTTCTCGGCCGAGATCATCCGCCCGGGTGCTATGGGATAGCCCACTTGCGGAAAGTCCTTGGCGCCAAGGTTCAGCGAGCGGTAATACGCCAGCTCGGCCGGCGGTGCCTGGTACGGGCTGTGGGGACAGTTAAATGCCAGGTAAGCGAAGAAGGGCCGGTCATCGGCCGCGGTCAGGAAATCGATTGCCGCCGTGGTATAAACATCGCTGCAATAACCGGGATACTTCCCCTCCTGGCCATTGTGCTGCAAAACGGGATCAAAGTAACTGCTGCCGCCGGGCGGGTCGGACGCTTGGCTGATGCCGCCACCCTTGATGACGAGAGCTTCCTGAAACCCCTGGTCGATGGCCCTGAGCGGAGCGTTATCACCCAGGTGCCACTTGCCGAAGATCCCGGTGCGATATCCCGCCGCGGCCAGCATTTCGGCAAGAGTCACCTCGTCGGGGTCCATCAGCGATCGGCCAAGGTAGGTATCAACAACACCCGTGCGGTAATTGTACCGGCCGGTCATGAGGCTGGAGCGGGTTGGCGAGCAGACGGGCGAGACATAGAACGAGCCCAGTCGCGTGCTCTGCCGCGCCAGGCGATCGAGGTTCGGCGTGCGGACCCTGGGATTGCCATGGAAGCCCAGGTCGCCATAACCCTGATCGTCGGTGATGACGAGCAATACATTGGGACGCGCGGGCGATGCTCCTGCGGCCAGATCAGTGGTCGCCAGCATCAGCAGACTGCCAAGCACCCTCAAGAACCGAGCTCGATGGCCTTCCCCGACAATCTCTGCTTGCCGCTGTCTTGGTTGTTGGGCGGGGAGATATCTGTTAAGAATGACTGCGATCCGTGACCTGCGATTCGCGAGCCGATGCCCGTTGCGGGTCGCTGGCAACCAAATCACGCAATGCGAGACCGTCGATCCTATGTGGCAAAGCATCGATACGCGTCGCACTTTACGCCTCGTCTTGTTAGCACTGGGAGTATCGCTGGGCATCACAGCCGTTGTGGCTCTTTTCTTCTGGCTTGAGGATCATCTTTCACGGGCGACTCTCTGGCGTGCAAGACTGATTTCTTTGATCGTTCTGGAACTGGCGTATGGCATCATGGCCGTGGCTTTAGGATTGGCCTTGCCGTTATTGGGTATCCTCGTTTACCGGAGGCACAGACGACCTGAGAAGCGGCTGGCTTATGGGCGATGCTTGTTGCTTTGCGTCTCCCTGTTGCTGGGGATTGTCCTGGCCGAGGGAACAGCAGCGGTCTGGTGGAAGCGAACGCACCGGTCGTCAGCCCTGCCGATAGGCGGCTGGGAAGAGGCTGACCGTAAGGAACTGCGACCCAGGATGCCGGAGGCTCTCGAGCTTGCCGAACCTCGTGCGAGCTTTCCCGAAAAAGCAGACAAGGTCATCGATCTGGTCGTGATCGGCGAGTCGAGCGCGGCGGGAGTGCCCTATGATTGGTGGCTATCCGTCGGCCATATCGTGAGCTGGCAACTCGGCGAACTCATGCCGGGCCGAGAATATCGCTGCCATGTCCTGGCGAAATCTGGCGACACCCTTGAAGGACAGTACGGCAAACTGATGTCGATGACGTTTCGCCCGGACGTACTGATCATCTACGCCGGACATAACGAATTCAGCGCGCGGTTTCCCTGGTCTCGAGAAATTCATCATTACGATGATAGCAAGGTTCCCGGGCCATGGGAGATCGTCGTACATCAGGCCGAAGCAAGCTCATCGGTCTGCCGGCTGATCCGCGAAGGGATCGAGAAGTGCCATGTTGCCTTGCCCCCACCGCCTTCAGGATACCGTAGCCTCGTTGACGAACCGGCGTACACGCAGGCGGAATTCGGTGTGTTGCTCAATGATTTCGAGCGACGGCTCGACTCCATGGTCGCCTTTGCGAAGCAGGCTGGTGCGCTACCGATCTTGATCTCACCACCCGCGAACGATTCCGCGTACGAGCCAAATCGATCTTATCTGCCCGCTCGTACGACGCGAGCCCAACGAGATCGATTTGCTAACGAGTTTCTCTCGGCCCGAGCTCTCGAGCAACGCGACCCTGCTGCAAGCCTGAATCGCTATGAGAGCCTCCTGGAGCGTCAGGCTGGCTTTGCCGAACTCCACTACCGCATGGCGCGGCTGCTTCAACGCTCTGGACGCTGGAATGAAGCCTATTGCCACGATATCGAGGCGCGTGACCTGGACGGCCTGCCACATCGTTGTCCAACCCGCTTTCAGGACTCTTACAGGTCGGTTGCCGCGCGACATCATTGCCCTCTGATCGATGGACAAGCGTATTTTCATAAGATTGGAAATCATGGATTGCTCGACGATCACCTGTTCCACGACGGCTTTCACCCGTCCTTGCGTGGTCAGCTTGCCCTGGCACAGGCGGTACTCCTGGCTTTGCGTGAACGCAGAGCTTTTGGCTGGCCTGTTTCAGTCTCGGTGCCGGTCCTCGATCCGGCCCGGTGCTCGGCGCACTTCGGTTTGACCCCGTGGGCATGGCAGAAGATCTGCAATTTTGGAATCATGTTCTACGATCTCACCGCCGGGGCAAGGTATGACCCAAGCGAGCGCTTGTCGAAGCAAGATGCTTTTGGCAAGGCTCTGGACCGCATCGCGGCCGGAGCTCAACCTGAAGCGGTGGGGCTGCCGAATGTCGGACTCCCCGATGCCGTGCCGCTCATTCCCGCCGCCGTCAGTTTTCCTTAGCCCAAATCTCGCTGATTCGCAATTGCCATTCAGGCTTCGAGGGGATTGTCCATGTCGAAGAAATCCGAACGCCAGGGCCGCATTTTCAGGGCCAGACTGCCAAGACTTGCTTCGGTCTGCTTTGCGGCGTACCTGACCATCTTTCCTGGTGCGGCCCACTCTGCTGAGCCCGAGCGTGAGGGACCTCAGGTTCACGTCTTACCCGTGCCTGGCGATCGCTTCGTGCCCGATGTCGTGATGGACGGCGAGAACGTGCTGCATATGGTCTACGCCAGGAACCAGAACGCCGAGTACGTCCGCTCCAGTGACAATGGCGCGACCTGGACGAGACCTGTGATCGTGAACTCCGAGGGAACTGTCGAGTTCAAGATGGGGGAACGCGGTCCGAAGCTGGCCATCGGGCGCGGTCGGACAATTCACGTTGTGTGGGTTGATTGCTGGGCGCCTGGGGTCAAAACGTACGCGCGACACGCCTCCAGCCGCGATCTTGGGGCATCGTTCAGCTCCAGGACGACCGTGTCGTCAATGCCCGGGGTCGACGGCGTGACCGTCACCGCCGACCCGGGCGGTCATGTGCTTGCCTTCTGGCACGTCAACGTGCCGGCCCAGTCAGAAATCCCCAGCGCCACGCGGCTGCATGTCGCGCGCTCAGACGACGACGGGAAAAACTTCGAGCACGACGAACAGGTTCGGGTTCACAACCTTGGCACTCTGGCCTGTTCGATGTGCATGATGCGGGCCCGCGTCGGCACCAACGGCGATGTTTTCCTGGCGTTTCGATCGGCCGAGCAAAACGTCCGCGACTTCTACGTCCTCAGATCTCGGATCACCGAAAACAGATTCACGGCAGTCCGGGTGAACCGGGATAATTGGCTGCTAAAATCGTGCCCGATGTGCGGCCCGGAGCTGACTCTCGGCCCGGACGGCCGCCAGTACGTCGCCTTCATGAGTCGACACCACGTCTACTGGGCCGTCTCCAACGCGGATGTCACGGACTTTCGGTTGCACGTCTCCACGCCTTCGCCGGAGAACAACGAGATCTACCCGGCTGCCGTGGTCAATCGCGCTGGGTTGGTTCTTCTGGTCTGGCAGGTGGGCCCAATGTCCACAACCGGCAAAGCTGCCGTGAAGTGGGCATGTTATGACCAGGAAGGCCGGCCAACGGGCCGGCAGGGGACTGTGGGCACGTCCACGTCGGGCACCAGGGCGACCGCCTTCGTCGGGTCCAATGACAATTTCTACGTTGTCAGCTCTGCCCATTGACCCCATGAGTGACATCCGGCCTTGAAGTGCTATATTGCTCGACAAGATTCTTGTAAGGAGAGAGTGGGGTAGGCGCTAACGCGTAATATTCCATACCATACCCGCGAGTGGCGTGCTTCCACTCATTTTCCGGGAAGCGATCCGGCCGCATCCGCCCTCCACAGCCGCACGGCTCCGTCGTGGCTGCACGATGCGAGCAGCGATCCGTCGGGCGAGAAAGCGAGCGCATTGATCCTCGCCGAGTGACCTTCGAGAGTCAAGCTTTCCTGGCCGGTGGCGATATCCCAGATATGAATGCTCTTGCCTTTGCCGGCCGCGGCAATGGTCTGCGAGTCGGGCGTGAACGCGAGCGTGCGGAGTTCCAGCGGGTCGCCGGGGATGGTCCGCAGAAGTCGATTTTGCGTCGGGTTCCAGAGCTTCAATTCTCCTTGTTCGTTGACCGAGGCGAGGATCGACCCATCGGTGCAAACCGGACCGCGAAGACTTCGCGTACATCTTGGAGAAGGGCCTCCGCCTCGCCGGAAGAAACGTCCCAGAGGCGGCAAGGTCGCGTCGTTCGAGGCGGACGCAAGCCACTTGCCATCGGGACTGAACGCCAGCGAGTTGATCTTGCCGGTATGGCCAGTCAGTGTGGCTCCTACCGAACTGGCGGCCACGTCCCAGAGCCGCACGCGTCCATCGTCGCCGGCCGAGGCCAGGATTCGCCCATCCGGGCTGAAGGTGATGGCTCGAATACCCCCGAGATGTCCGATGAGATTCGCCCGAGGCTTCTGGGTCGCTGAATCCCAGAGGATGAGGTTGGGAGGACCGGGTTGCCGGGAGTCGAGGCTGGCCGAGGCCAGGGTACGTCCGTCGGGACTGAAGGCCAGGGCCGAGACCATCGACGCATGCCCCTTCCAGCCAGCCAGTTGCTTCCCCGAGGCCGGATCCCAGAACCGGATCGTCGCACGTTCTCCGATATCGTCGCTCGCGGTCGCCAGGAACTTGCCGTCGGGGCAGAATGCGGCCGCCCAGGCCTCGGCGCGATGACCCGGCAGCACTTCGGTTTCGGCCGGCGGATCGAGCTTCCAGATGCCAAATCGACCGGCCCCGCACAAGAGGATGTCACGTCCGCCTGGGAAGAAGGTGGCCCCTCTGGCCTCGTTGCGGTCGGGAAACCTGGCCATGAGCTGGCCCGTTTCCAGGTTCCAGATCTTCGGAGGCGGCATGCCCCCCGGAATCCGCCGCTGATTGTAGGTGAAGAGCTTTTCGTCCGAGGAGTAAGAGGCATCGAACCCGATGACCTTGAAGTCCCGGGATCGCGGAATCAACTCGCGGACAGTTGCTCCGGCAGTTTCGAGGAGAGCCACTCGACCACTGTTTTCCCCCCAGCTCAAGTAGCGGCCCCGGGCGCTCCAGCCAAAGCCGGCCATCGGCTCAGCCATCGCTAGCCGCTTGACCAGGCGGCCCGGTTCGGTCTGCCAGACGAGCATTTCCTGATCGATGGCGATGCTCAAGAATCGACCGTCCTGCGAAAAACCGCCACCCCAGGCGGCTTTGGCTTGCGGTCCGATTAGGCGGACTGTGAGTTGCCCGGTGACCGGATTGGTCAGAGAGATTCCGCCCGAAGTTTGTACGCTGAGTTGCTTCGCGTCAGGAGACAGGATCGCAAAGATCACGTTCCTGGGCAACTCTCTCCTATGTGCAGAGGCGGAGCTCTCCGCAAGGTCGTAAAAGATGATGGAATACTGCTCGAGCAACTTCGTGACTACAACGAATTGCTTCGAGTCCTCGTGAAACGCCACGGACGTGAGCCTCGTTCCGGAAGGAAGGGAGAAATGCAAGACGCGTTGGACAGTCCGGCAGTCGAAAACGTCGAAACCTCCGGACGGACCATCTTGCTGAATGACCCCGACTGCCAGATAGCGGCCGTTTGATGAGAGTAAGGCGGTGTTGAAATCGGTGTAGCGCGTCGTGAACACCGCGCTGGGCCGATCGGCGATTTCCCCATGTTCCAGGCTCGAAACAAGAATCTTGCCCGAGAAATCGAAGATCGCTAGGAGTCGTCCGTCGGCTGTGAGGCAACTTCCACGAATGCGACCCTCGTGGCCCCAGGATAGGCGATACTCGCGCCTGGATTGCCGCCACAAATAGTGCCAGACAAAGCCGCGCTGATCGAGCTCCCCGGCTTCGGGCTCATCGTCATGGAGGATTTCCTGGGCCAGATCGAGCTGCCGGGCGTCCAGGGCCTGGCGTGCCCGACGAAGGTTTTCAGCGTGCTGGTGCCGTCGCGCCAGGTCGAGCTGGGCCTGGGCAATGCCGCGCTGGCGCTGGGCCTCGCGTGCATTCGTATCGGCTTGAGCAAGGGCCTGAGCGAGCCGATCGTTGTGCGACCGGAGCCAGCGGTTCGACCATGACAGCTCGGCAACGAGCCCGGCGACCACTAGCAGCAGCAAGCCGACCGCAAGTGCTGCTAGTGACCGATTCCGCCGCGCCCACTTGGCCGCGCGGTCGAGCATCGTTGGTCTGCGAGCCTGGATGGGAAGGTGCTCGAGATAGCGCCCCAGGTCGTCGGCCATCGCGCCGGCCGTCGGGTATCGCCGTGTCGGATCCTTGTCGATCGCTTTATGGATGATCGTCTCGAGATCCAGTGGGACTGCCGCATTGAGCCGCCGCAACGGCGTCGGCTCCTGCTCGAGGATTTGTCGCAAGACCTCGGCTCGATCCGAGCCCGGGTAAGCCGGCTGGAGCGCCACCAGCTCGTAAAGCGTCACCGCCAGCGAATAAATATCCGACCGGTGATCGACGACGGCCGGCCGTCCTATGACGTGCTCGGGGCTCATGTAACGAATCGTGCCCATGAGGTCATTGGTCATCGTCAGGCCGGGATCGTCCGTGAGCCTGGCCAATCCGAAATCAGTGATCCAGACGTGGCCGCGCTGGTCGATCATCAAGTTGCCGGGCTTGATGTCACGGTGCAGCACGCCATGTTGATGTGCGTGCTCGAGGGCCTCTGCCACCTGCAGGCCCGTTTGCGCCACATTAGAAAAGTAGACGCTGCCGCGGGGAGACCGATTAAGTGGTACATTCGTGACGGGGGGGAACTCCGCGGTTGCGGTCGCGTCCTTGTTGCTGGTTATCAATTGCGTTGCCAGAACAGATGCCAGATGATCCTGCCCATCCGGCTCGGTTTCAATGCCTTCACTCCACTTCAGCTCGCGGATCAGATCGGCCAGGGTACGGCCGTCGATGAACTGCATCGCGTAGAACTGCACTCCGCGGTCGCTGCCGACGGCGTGCACGGGCACGATATGCGGATGGTACAGAAGCGCCGCGGCCTGGGCCTCGAGCTGGAATCGCCGTAACCGCTTACGGTCGAGGGCCAGGGCCTGGGGCAAGATCTTTAGTGCCACGCGGCGGCCCAGCGAAATTTGCCGTGCCTCATAAACAACGCCCATGCCTCCGCGGCCGACCTCGCGGATCAGCCGGAAGTCGCCCAACGAGCCGAGCTCGGTGAGCGGCTCGGGAAATGGCTCGGCCTCGGTGGCTTCGAGCCGCGAAGCCCTGCCGATGCCTGACATGAGGTCGAAGGCCGGCAGCAAATCCCGCAGGGCTTCAGCCTGCTCGGGATGCTGGGTGGAGAGCGCTTCCCAATCCACGGCCTGACCATTGCGCACGCGCTCAGCCAACTCGGCGGCCCATTCGACCAGGATCGGGTCCTCTAGTGCGTCGTCGTCAGGGCAGTCGTCATCGAGTCCAGCGCTCATCGACCGGACTCACCGAGATCGTGGCCGGCAAGCAGCTCGCGAACCCGCTTCATGGCTCGGAAATGGCGGACCTTGGCGGCGTTGTCGGTGATCCCCAGCGCCGCGGCGATCTCGCGGAAGTCAAGTTCCTCCAGGTAGCACATGACCAGGATCTCCCGATCGTTGGGGCTCAACTTGTCGAGGACCTCGCGGAGCCGTTGGGCTTGCTCGTCGCGGAGGACCTGCTGGCTGGGACTGGTGCCGCTGGCCACGAGGCAGTCGGCCAGCCGGCTGGCCGAGTCGTCCGGCAGGGCGAGATCAAGCCGGTGCTCGCGGGTGGCGCTCCGTTTCTGAGTTCCGAGGTGATGACGATGAAGCTGGATAATCCGCTCTTCCGCCAGCCGGCGAAGCCACGGATAGAAGGGCAGGGGCCGGTCGCGAAGGTAGCTCTCAAGCTTGCGGCTGGCATCAGCAAGTGCCTCCTGGACCACATCGGACGGATCGATGACCGGTGTCAGCCGACTGTCAAGGCGTACCGCAATCATCCGCCGCAGCCGGTCGCGGTGCCGCTCCAGCAGGTGCTGAAGCTCCGGGCCACCGCCGCCTACCTTGCTAAGCAACTCTTCGGTCTCGGGGTCTTCCTGGCCCTTTGTCACAATCAATCCGCTACATCAGATCCTGCGAATCACCTTACGAGGATTACATGATAACCGAATCGCGGCAGGCGTGCGACCGATGTTCTCGGCGGGTATCGAGTTCGCGAGTGGAGATAGAATCGTGCAAACAGGGCCGCCAAAAAAAGACGGTCTGCGCTGTAACCGCGCAGGCCAGTTCGCAGGATCTGCTTTCAGAACCGCATCATGCAGAGGTCTCGGGAATCCGTCGAACGGGAACTTCAACGAACGCTTTCAGGGCGACACCTTCAGGTCAGACCGAGCTCTGAGCCCCGGTGAAATTCTGTCCGACCCCCCAACGTCGCCGGCTCGCATTCTCCGAGGGATTGCACCGCGGTGATGGTGTTTTCAATTTGATTCTGGTAAGGGGTCACGAAAATGGCATTAAACGTTTTGACCACAGCCAGTCGCTTCCTTCGTCACCCTGGCAAACAGGCCACCAAGGCACCAAACCGAAGGCGCTCGTGCCGCAACCTGTCGCTTGACGTTCTCGAAAGCCGGACCATGCTGGCTTCCAATCTCGTGACGAATGGCGGCTTTGAGACTGGGGATTTCACGGGCTGGACCGAGGGCGGCAACATTGATGGCAATACCTATGTAGATTCCAGTCCTAACCCCCCACATAGCGGCAATTTCGCCGCGCAGTTGGGTGCTGTCGGATCTGACGACACGCTCTCCCAGGCACTCACGACTATGCCTGGGCAGTTGTATCAATTTCAATTCTTCTACCTGCGGGATGGTGGCACACCGAGCGACCTGCATGTGTTCTGGAATGGCACGGATATTTACGATGAAGCGAACAGCTCGGCCCACGGTTATGTAGAACATGATTTTTACGTGATGGCGACGGGCAGCTCCACGTCAATTAAGTTTGACAGCCGCAATGATCCGTCCTACGACGCCGTCGACGATGTCAGCGTGACGCCCGTCCAGATCAAGATCGACAATCTTCCTTCCGACGATCAGTTTCATATTACCACTCAACCAGCAATGCCAACGATCCAGGCAGAGATCTCAGGACTTGATCCGTCCGTTTCTACGTCTCTATCTGTGACCTGGACACTTCAAGTCAAATTCATGCCGGAGGATGCTGACAATGCCCCGGCCAGCAGCGCGAACACCGTGACTACCGCCCCCAAGACAATGAGCGGCACCTCCGTGACGTTTGCACAGGCCGACATGCCCGGCGGACAGGTCCAGGGCGGCCGTCTCACGCTTACCGCGAAGTTCACGATCAACGGCCAGAGCATAACACTTTCCCTCTCGAAAGATCCGACCACCGGGGACACCCTGATGGTCGTGGCTGACAATCCCACCGAGGATACGGTCAATGCCTACGTAAAATCTCTGGGAACGCCGGCGCTTGCCGCTAATTCCACTTATAATTTTGGTGAAATCGTTGAGAGCATCATAACCCAGGAAAGTTCCGACCAGCAGTTTGTGGACGGCCAGCCTCACTTCAACTCTCATGGCGACGGCGGCGTTGGTTTCATGCAAATCACATATCATAGAACTAATAATGATATTTGGAATTGGCATACAAACATCACTGACGGCTTCACCCTGCTCGTCGGCAACATGGCGCAAACGAGGCGGCATCTCAGCTTGACGGCCGCGACGCTCCGGTCGCTCGCCACTGAAAATGATCTTACCAGCGTGAACGTACAAGCGCTCACTGCAGATCAGTATATCTTAAGTGCGATAAGTTTGTTCGGACCAAACTCGCATTATTATTATGAACTTCAAAAGGACGGAGACGGAGATTATGTCGTGACGCCGAATGGAGATGGCACCGGCACAATTCACTTGGTGCTCCAGCCCAATCCCTATGTCGATACAATCTTGGGAATCTACAACGGCTAATCAAAAAAACGTCTGGGTGCGACCAGGCACCACACCCGATTGAAGCGATCGGGCCGGTTCCAAACTACTGACATCCCAGGCTGACCAATCCTACCCGCATGGGAACTGATTGCATTGTGAGCATTCATTGAATGTTAAGTAATAAATATACGTCGATGTAAGTTTAGACGACATCCGACGACGTCGGTGCTCAAAGCGATGACCTGCCGGTACAAGAGGACGACCAGAACAGGAGTACGAGAGACATGCTTCATAGAACTCAAGCGGCGGTGACGTTCTTCTGCGTGGGGCTGACGATTTATTTTGGCGGCAGTGCACGTGCTCAGATCGTCAATGGTGGGTTCGAGACCGGTGATTTCACAGGATGGCAAACACTGGGAACAACGAGCACCCAGAACGCTGGCTTTGGCGTAATTCCTGCTGAAGGCAATTACCAAGCTCTCATAACGAACGAATCGCTACTTGGAACAGGGATACCGACCGCCCAAGTCGAATCCTTCCTCGGTCTCACGAGCGGCACTCTCGACAGCTTGGGAAATGGCCCCGTCACGCAAGGAAGCGCGATCGTGCAGGCCATCACTGTCAGCGCTGGCGAAAGACTCTCTTTCTCGTGGGACTTTCTGACCAACGAATTCCCTTCGAGTTCGGACACCAACGATTTCGCATTCGTGACTCTTTCCCAGAATCGAGTCTTTACGCTGGCCAATACGTTCTCTCCGCTGTTCACTTCAAACACACCCTTCACCTCTGAAACGGGTTATGAGACGTTCAGTTATACGTTCGCGACGCAGGGAACGTACTCCTTGGGCGTTGGCGTCGTTGACGTCGGCGATACATTTATTAGCTCGGGTGTCTTGGTTGACAATTTTCGGTTGTCAGCCGCTGCTGTTCCCGAACCCAGGAGCTTGATTCTGCTGGGGTTCGGGTGTGCGGCAGTCACAGGAATTGCTGTAGTTTCAGGTCGCGGCGTCGCGAGAAAAGGTTGACCCTGCCGTTGTACACTGGCCCGTCGTGGCATTCACGCTGCTGGACAACGCCGTTGCCGGGCTCGTTTTCGGCTGGCTTTACCGGAAGCGCGGACTGGTCGCCGCGATGGTCTGTCACGGCGCTTTGCGGCGCTTTCGGGGTCAGGCCGAGTTTCAATTTAGCTTGAAACTCGGCCTGACCCAACGTCCCCACGTTGACGCTGATTAAAAGCACGGTCGACAGCAAAGTATTTCGGGAGTTTTCGTGCGGAGCGGGCTTCTCCTTCACTCTGACCCTGTCCGGACCAGCCCTGGATAGCCCCGGCTCCTCCGACTCGTCGTTCACGGTGTTGCTCGATGGTGCCGCCGGCATTACCCCGTGCTTCAACGACCGACTCAGTGGAAGCGAGTTCATTGCCAAAATGATGCGACACTGGTTTATCCGCTGTGGACCGGGTTGCTCTGTCCGGGGTTTCCCCCTGAGAGCGACCCTGCCCAAAAGCATAGGAAGCTTCGGGCCAACCGCTGTTCGCTATGTCGAATGCATGGATGCAGGCATCGAATCAATTGCCATCTGTCAGATGAATCTCGCGATACCTAGACAAACCTAGACATTTTGCGAGTCATCCGGTCGTGGGCTGATCGGTTCGTCTCGTGCTCAGGGCATGCCGTGGAAAGTGGACCGTGATCCTCTGCGGTGGGGTTCGGCGAGAGGTTTGTCCGAGCGGTCCATGGTCGTTCGACCTGGCTCTTGCGGCCGATTGGAGGTCGTTTGGAAAGTCTCGACGCGGGCCGGGATTCTGGCCGAGAGGCTAATGATGCACGAGGACGTCGGTGCGCCGGCTGGTGGCTGCTACTCGCCGCACTGCTTGGCTCCCTGGCGACATTCCCCTACACCTTGTCAGTTCTCAAGCAAGCTGGATGGATCGGCGAGCAGGCCAGAGATCCGGTATCGATACTATGCGAACACCTGGCGACCGACATTTTTCTTGCGCTCGGAGCCGTTGCATTCGGGATTCGTCTGGGCAAGCCGGTCGGTCTGGGATCGCCGCTTCTCGTCGGCTGGCCGCCTGTCGACGAGAGCAGCAAGCGGCGCGTGAGGAACACGTTGGTTTTGGCGGCCGCACTCGGGGTTGGGATCGGGGTTCTGGACGCGATCGCTGAGCGGGCGGCTAGTCCCTGGCTGCCATCGCCTCGCTTTGCGATCACTGCCCCGCCGGCCTGGTCGGGGTTGCTCGCATCAGTCGGCGCCGGCGTCACCGAAGAAATCGTGTTTCGGCTCGGGCTCATGACTTTCCTGGTCTGGATGGGCGCGCGCGACGTGAAACGCTTTCCTCCGCCGGCTTGGGTGGTATGGGCGAGTAACCTGCTGGCGGCGTTGCTATTCGGTGCGGCCCACCTACCTCAAGCGGCGCTGTTTTACGGGTTCAGTGCCCCGATAGCGGCCTACACTCTGCTGCTGAACGCGATTCCCGGGGTCATCTTCGGCTGGCTCTACTGGCGGCGCGGTCTGGTGGCCTCAATGGTCGCACACGGCGTTGCCGATGTTGTGCTCAAGGCGGTTCTTCCGCTGTTGGGCCTGACGTGAGCTGCTCCCGTCCTTGCCAGTACCCGAGGTCTGGCTGGAAGGAGATTGCACGGGCGATGAAAAAAGTACGTTTCCGTGTAACGGATTGAGCCCGTTCGCAGGACATGACTCTGGATGGACACTAGGGGCGAGGCGATCCGTTCTTCGTCCGCGCGAGGCATGGCACGTGGAATCTTCGGGTCCGACGTCATGGATCCTGACATCTTCAAGCCCGTTGCAATCGCGAAACATCAGGGATGGAACGACTGGATTTCACCTTTCTGAGCAGGAGCCTCCATGATGCGTCATCGGTTCATGATTTGCGCTGCGGCCGTGTTGTTGCTTCCCGGTCTGGTTCGAGCCGAGAGCCTCTCATTCACCGAGCAATTCGTCGCGAATTTTGACTTCCAACTGCTGGGGGGAACGGTCATCAATCCCGGTCCCGCCACGCCGTTCATTCCTTTCGAGGCCATCGGTAGCCTGACCTTTGTGCTCGACCCTTCGCTCAACGATCCCACGAAGACCACCGTTCCGTTCACCAGCGTCACCGGAACGCTGACCGGAGTCCTCCCCGCGGGTTTCCTTCCTTACACGATCAGCCCGGATCTTCAGTTTCTCGGCGGGGAGTTGACGAACATCGTCCGGGACAGCAGCGGCAATGTGATCTCGGCCGATGTTTCCGATCTGTCGATGAGGTGGGACCTGGTGTCTCCCGCCTTGACGCTCTACACGCAGGTCGGCCTCCCTTTCGATGGGGCGATCACATCACTTCCCTTCGCCGTCGGCACCGTTCTGTCCGGACTCGATCCATTCGATGTCTATCTTCAGGGCGGACCGGATACACCGGTTGCCGTGGGGGAAAACCGAATACTGACGGTCTCCTCGGTTCCCGAACCCACGTCGCTGGCTCTGGCGGGCGTTGCCGCCTTGCTCGTAGGAGCCGTGATCACGCGCCGTCGGTGGAGTTGAGCGGCACGACGCCGTCCCTACCTTGATTCACATATTCTGAGCACGTCCGATTTCAATGAAAATTTCATCAGGGAGAAACGACCTTGTTTTCTGACCTCTCCAACTCGCGGCAGTGTATCGTAACTTCCAACCGGAAGAAGCGAAGGCCGCCGAAAGTCCGTCGCGCTTTCCGTCCCGGCCTGGCCGTTCTCGAGGACCGTTTGGTCCTCTCGACCCTCACAGTGACGAGCAGCGCTGACGACGTGACCCAGAATCACACGCTCCGCTATGCCGTGGCCCACGCGCGAAGCGGCGACACGATCTTGCTCACTGCCGCCATCAAGAGTCCGATCGTACTGACCAATGGCGAACTGCTCTTGAGCCAGAACGTTACCATCGAGAGCGTGCCGGGCAAGACGCCAACCATCAGCGGCGACGGCCTCTCGCGAGTGTTCGAGATCGCCGACGGCGCGACGGTCAGCCTGATCAACCTCAACATCATCGACGGCAATGGCATCGGCAATAACGCCGCCGGTTCCCCCTACGATGAGGGTAATGGCGGAGGCATCCTCAACTACGGCACACTGACCGTCAGCGGTTGCACCTTGTCGGGCAACTCGGCAATGGCTAACGCCGCGAACGGTTACTACGATTTCGGCGGCGCGATCTTCAGCAATAACGGCAATCTTACGATCATAGGCAGCACTCTGTCGGGCAACACAGCGGTCAACGGCGGCGGCATCTCGGAGTTCGGGGCTGTCACGGTGATCGGCTGCACATTCCTGAACGATATCGGCACCCAGGTCGGCGGCGGAATCACCGTCTCTGGCACCGTCACTGTGACGGGTAGCACATTCACAGGAAACTCCACTGCTTACGTCGGCGGTGGAATCTTCTTCTTCTCAGGCACTTTAACAGTGATCGGAAGCAAGCTTTCCGGCAACACCGCAGCCGATGGGTACGGCAACGGTATTGGCGGCGGCATCTACGGCAACGGCACGCTGACGGTCATTGGAAGCTTCCTCTCTGGCAATACCGCAGGCGCGAGCGGCGGCGGCATCTTCAACGACTCCGCGGGCACGGCCATGATCGGGGCTAGCTTGTTATCCGATAACTCCTCCCCCTTCGGCGGAGCCATCTCTAATGTCGGTTCGCTACAACTAGGCTGGAGTAATCTGTCCGGCAATACGGCGACCTTCGGCGGCGGCATCTCCAGCAGCGGTCCCGTGAACGTTAACGAGAGTGTTCTGACTGGTAACACTGCTGTCTACGGCGGCGGCATTTCCAGTGGTGGCATGCTTACGGTGTCAAACAGCAAGCTGTCCCAGAATTCCGCGAGCCAGGACGGCGGGGGCATTTCCAGTGGCGGCACGCTCGCGGTGAGCGACACAGTGCTGATCCAGAATACGGCAAGTCTGGACGGCGGGGGCATTTCCAGTGGCGGCACGCTCACGGTGAGCGACACGGTGCTGATCCAGAATACGGCGAGCCAGGACGGCGGGGGCATTTCCAGTGGCGGCATGCTCACGGTCTGCGACAGCAAGCTGTCCCAGAATACCGCCAGTCAGGACGGCGGAGGAATCGCCAACTTCAACTCGCTGACGGTCACCGGCGGATCACTAACGGCCAATTCTGCCTACGACGGCGGCGGGATCTACAGCAGCTCCGGAGCTGCGGCGACGATTACCGGCAGCAAGCTTTCCAACAACGTGGCTTCCTTCGGTGGTGGAGCGATCTACAGTTCGGGCAGTCTAACTGTTAACTGTGGCAAGCTCACCGGCAACTCCAGCTATCTGGGAGGTGGCCTGTTGATCGACTACTACGGGACCGCCACGGTCACAGACAGCATTGTGTCATACAACACAAGCGGGAATACCGCCGGCGGGATTTACTGCTTTTACGGCAGCATGGTCACAGTCTCAGGCAGTACTTTGACCGGTAACTCCTCCCTCTTTGCGGGTGGGATCGAAAACGATGGAACACTGACGTTCAGCGACAGCATCTTGTCGGACAATTCCGCAACCTACTCGAACGCCTATGGCGGCGGTATCTGGAACTTCGGCACGGCGACGGTGACAGGCAGCACACTGTGCGGCAACTCTTCAGCGTACGACGGAGGCGGCATCGCCAACCAGGGAACGCTGACCCTGGGCGATTGCTTGCTGTCTGGAAACTCAGCCGGCAGTTCCGGGGGCGGCATCTGGAACCTCAGCACGGCAACAGTGACAGGCAGCGTGCTGACCGGGAACACCGCGGGCGTCAGCGGCGGCGCCATCGATAACGACCAGGGGATCCTGTCCATCGGCACCAGCGACTTCAGCAGAAACACCCCGGACAACGTCGATGGCGGTTACACCGACCTGGGCGGCAACACCTTTCACTGAGATTCGCGTTTCGATTCCCTTGACTTTGATCCTCAACACGGGAGAAACGGTATGACACGCTGTTCCATGATGGCCCGCATTGCGATTTGCGCCCTCACGCTGGCTCTTGTACAGGGACAGGCGGAGGCCCAGGTCAGGCCCTTCAGCATCGTGGGGTGGGGCGAAGGTCCGACCGGACTTCCGCTTCCTGGCGAAGCCCCGCGGGCCCACTGGGCGGTAGGCGCGGGCACTTTTCTTGGCATCTATTGCGGCCAGGGCGAAGTCGAGACCGACTCGGCCACGTTCAACGCCGACGGGACCATCACCGGTCAGTTTGGAAGCGCCGTGCCGTTCGCGTTTACTAGCGAGGACGGGGACGTCCTGGCCTGCTATTACGGACGGACTGACTTCGGCGCGAAGAATCCAGGTACGTTCACACTAGTTCCAGTACATGGGAAAGCCGGCTGGTACGTCGCTTACTGGATCGCCGAGTTCGACCCGTACGATCCCGACTGCACGGGCAAGTTCGCGGGAGTTACAGGCGGCTGGATCATGTATGCGCAATCCGCACCGTTTCAGCTCGGCTCCTCCGACCCCATCGTGTACTGGTGGGAAGGCAAGGGCTCGTTGAATTTCAGCAAGTGAGCCTGCCCGCGACTCGAGGTGAATGGACTTCGCGACTGACGATCAGCATCGAACTTCCCAATGACAGGAGAATTCAGCATGAGTTCCTTGAAGCAACTGGCCATGGCCATCTTGACCGTTGCGGTTCTCGGGGCGGCCGCTCGCGAATCCCGCGCAGATCGTCCCCTACGAGGCCATAGGGACGGGCGTTTACTCGCCGCTGACTGGCGAGTACACGGGTTCGGGCCTGGGAACGCCCCTGGGCAGACATACCTTTGTGGGATACGTGGCGACATCGCCGACGGCCAATCCGCTGGTGTTCAACTTCAAGAGCACGGTGCCACAGATGACTGTCGCCGCAAACGGCGACACGATCGACTTCACCTCGTCCGGCCAGGTTCAGTTGATCCCGCTCGATCAGACGATGACGACGTTCACAGCAATCTGGACAGGCGAGTTCGTGGTCGTGGGCGGAACAGGTCGATTCGCCAACGTGGAGCCGGGCCGCAAACCGTTGCAAGTCATCGCCCTCAATGATCCGTTCACTTTCGAGGACCCGGCGTGGGCGTTTTCCTGGTTCCTGGGCGGAACTATCGACTTGCACTGAGACTGCCTTCGCGTTGCACCACACTACCCCGACCAGCTCTCTCGTTCGTGAGCCGGCGGGGGTAGAGGCTTCTCGCTCGTCAATTATGGTGATGGTGGGACAGGCTCCGTTCGGCTTGGTGACTGACGACAAACTCATCTTACGGCGCACGATTAAACCAAGACCAGCAGATCAACCACGAGGACGATCAGACTGACAACGGCGAGCAGTCCGGCCGGCATGAACTTGCGCGTCTTCACCGCAAAGCGATAACCGAAGAAACCAGCGAGAAGGATCGCGACGAGAGCTCCCAGACCCATTCCCAAGCTTGGGTTTTGAGACGTCAGTATGAGCGCGATCAAAGCGGCTACCGCACTACCCAGGCCGGCAATCAGCGAGGGCTTGCTGCCGGCTTTGGTGAAGCCGATCACGCCGCCCACTGCCAACAGAACAGCGTAAACTCCTAACGCGATTTGACCTGCGACCAGGCTGAGCATGTCGTCGATTCCTCTCGGAGTGAAGTTTCGTCTCAATGTAGGGGCGTGTGCCGGCCCCGTCAACAAGAAGGAACGGAAGAAACGAAACTGCAGGCTGAGTTTTGCCTGGCCCGTGGCGAGTCTATCGATTCTGCAACTGCGCCGGTTGACGGAAGACCCCTGTGCGCCTAAGGCAGAGGATAAGAAGGCCGTCGCATCAGCGTCAGAATCGAGGCGATCCACGTTCCATCGGCCTTTGCAGCCCCCTGGCTTTCGAGGCATGACTCATGTTGCTGACACGATTCGCGATACCGGCGCTGCTGTTTGGACTGGCCACCGTCGGCGCGCTGGCGTACCGAGCACAGGCCCAGGACTCCAGGAAAAACAACGGACGCGGTGCGCGTACATCGGAACGGCCGTTGCGCTCGGCAGACAGTGATTCGCCGCTTCCCGAAGGATGGCCGGACGCGACGATTCCGGGAAAAATCGAAATCAAGAACTACCCCGCTTATCGCAGTGCCGTGGCCGAGGCCAAGGGGGCTTCGGTTCGCTCTGACACCGGGCTGTTCTTTTCACTGTTCAACCACATCAGCAGAAGCCACATCGAGATGACGGCACCGGTGGTGAACACGTATTTATCGCCGACCATGATCGAGACGCCCCGAGGCAAGGGCGAGATGACCATGGAGTTTCTTTATCGCAGCACGCACCAGGGTGAGGCGGGCAAGGGCGTTGGCACGGTGGTGGTCAAGGACCATCCCGCCCAGTCGTTCGTTTGCCTGGGACTGGTGGGGCGGATGGACGAATCGACCTTGCGCGACGGCGTGAACAAGCTCCACGTGTGGCTCGATAAGGAGGAGCACAAGAAGCAGTGGATCGAAGCGGGTCCAGCGCGGAGGCTTGGTTATCATGGGCCCATGACGCCGACAGCCGACCGGCGGTGGGAAGTTCAGATCCCGATCAAGCCTGCCGCGGCGGCGAAAACTGCGAGTCCTGCGTCGCCTTGAGCTCAGGACAAAGGTGTCTCGATATGTGAGGCGTGAAAAAAAAAACGGAACGGGATCGATCCTCTCGGGGCCGAGGCCGTGACGGCCGGCTCGCTCAACAGGATCGTCCCGTTCCGCTTGACTCGATCTCGAATTCCCCTTCGCCGATGGCAGAGAAGGGAGCTCGATTTGTGGAATGCTCCTTTTACGGCTCGGGGTTTCCACCCGGCGGAGGCGGTGGCGGCACGCGTCCGCCAGCGGCCGGACCCGCTCCTGCCCCTGGTGCGGCACCGGCGCCGGGTGCGCCGCCGACCCCTGGAGCCAGATTGCCCGGAGGCACAACGCCTGGAGCTAGACCAGGCTGCGGTGGTGCCGGCGCACCGCCAGGTCCCAGGGCGGGACCGATGTCCAGCGGGCTGGCGTTGATGTCGGTCGGTCGGCCCATCTGGTTCTGGAGCGGGTTGATGGTACCCGCACCCTGGGGCTGAACGAACGCGCCTGGCGGTGCCGGCGGCTCGATTCCCATGGCCCTCATCCGTGCCCGCTGTGTCGCCGCCTGGGTGTTGGCCCAGGGGAAATCCGGTCCGGACGGGAAGTATTGAACGTCATCGTGCATGTACTTGCCCGAGGGCAAGGTCATGCCCGCATATTCCACCTGGCAGCCGACCGAGGGCAAGATACCGCCCACCGCCAGCGCCGACCAGAGCGCCACCCGGCGACTCGTGGCACCTCGCGGCGATCCCATGCGGGGCAACCCCATTGCTTCCACCCTCCTTGGCGTCTTCGACGGTCCCTCTGACCCATTCCTGAAGGGAGCTTGACCGCCGTGGGGAGTCCTGTTTTCAATCCCGCCCAACCGGATGCGACTATCTGTCCAAGCGGCATGGCCGTTCGCGTGATTCGTCGCGGGCCAGGCCTTCTCGGCCGCAAGGTGCGGTCGTCGGGCTTCTTACTTGGTTATCAAATCGGTCGGATTGGCCGCTCAAGCCCAATGATTCCGCCAGTTTCGACAAAATGCGTCTTGACGGACGCCGCGATCGTCTCTGGTCGAGGGATTCCGGAGATTCCAGGACAGGCATCGGCCGGCCCTGGCAAATTACATGAATCGCGCAACAAAGCATCTACGCGCGGGTCCAAGAATCGACCCCCGCGGAGTTGTCGCTGGCCCTTTGACCGGGGCTGCCACGTTGACGTATCTTCTGGTGATTCCAAGGAATCGAGACGGCAGTATCACCACGAAACCGGGAAGAATTGAACCCAATGCGGCTGGACAAGCGGATCGCGGAACTGTTCGGCCTCTCACGCCGGGCTGCCCTGGATGTTGTCCGGCAGGGCCAGGTGGACGTCGATGGTCAGCCCTGTCTCGAACCGGGACTGGAGGTTGAGGTTGGCGCACAGATCGTCTACCACGCCAATCGGCCGCGTGCCCAGAAGGCTGCGCGCCGGCTGGATGTCCTGTACGAGGATCCGCAGATCCTTATCGTCAACAAGCCAGCGGGAGTGCTGACCCACCCCGCCCAGGCACGCCAACGCGACACGCTGCTCGAGAGAGCCAGCCGTTATCTCGCCCGAAAACATGGCCAGAAAAGACCTTACGTGGGCATCGTGCATCGGCTGGACCAGGACACGACGGGTGCTATCTTACTGGTCATTAAGGCCCAGGCGCTGCGGCCGTTCCAGGCCATCTTTCGAGCTCATACCGCCGAACGGCGCGTATGTGGGGATCGTCGAGGGCGTCTTTCTTGTCCCCACAGGCCGGATTGACCTGCCCTTGGTCGGCGACCGAGGCGACGGCCGACGCGGAGTTTCCCGAGATCCGTCGATCGGAGTACGCGCGGTGACTCATTTTCGGGTGCTGGAGTCCTTCGGCCAAGCCGCCAGCATGGTGGAGTGCCGTCTGGAGACTGGTCGTACCCATCAGATACGCATTCATCTGGCAGAGATCGGTCACCCGGTGATCGGTGATCGGGTCTACAAGGATCGTTCCGTTCCCCGATTCTCTGTCCCTTTCAGCCGGCAAGCGCTGCATGCGCAGAGTCTGAGGTTCGTGCACCCCTTCAGCCATGAAACCATTGAAACACAGGCTCCATTGCCGGACGATATGATGGGACTGCTCAGTCAACTCCGAGACCGATTCGGCTCGGTGTCGCACGAATCGACGAACTCCCGGAGCACCTGACTCGGGTCATACGGCTCATTTCCGCGTGGAAAAGTCTTCCGTGGAGAGGGGGAGATCCGAGGTCGAGTCGATCACCATGGGTTTGGGCTGATCGGCGGTGTCTTCCAGGGGCGGACGCGCCTCGCCCGGTCGGGGAATGTTGTACTGGGCCACAACGACGGTGACGTTATCCTTGCCGCCGTTGTGAAGGGCCTTCCGGGTCAGCGCGACGGCTGCTGCGTCGGGTTCCGGGTTGGCGGCTAAACAATCGGCGATGTCGTCATCGTCAACCATGTCGCTGAGGCCGTCGCTGCAAAGAACGACCCTGTCGCCGTCCTCGAGCTGCAGCCAGCGCACGTCGGCCTTGACCTTGCCGCTATGACCGCCCAAGTAGTTGGTGAGGGTGTTCCGCCTCCGGTGCTTGCGCACGTCTTGCTGAGTGATCTCGCCGGCATCTGCCAGGGCCTGGGCGACGGTGTGATCGCGGGTCAGTTGCTGGAGATGCCCCTTTCGAAAGAGATAGGCCCGCGAGTCACCCACATGGATGATGAACAGGTGGATGCCCACGCTATATGCCAGAGTCATGGTGGTGCCCATGCCGAAGAGCCGCCGGTCCGACTCGCTTTTCCTGGTGATCCTCCGGTCGATCTCGCGAAAGTAGCTACTCATGCGGGAGAGCAGGTCGTGCGCTTCTCGCTCGTTGATCTTGAACCCCCACTTGACCGATTTGTCGGCCAGCTTCACCCCGGTGCTGATGGCCAGCATGCTTGCGACGTCACCGGCGTTCATCCCACCCATGCCGTCCGCCACAACGATAGCGTAGGCGTCTTCTCCCAGGAACGTGGGCAATTCCTCCTTGGGCAGGTTGTGCGCCAGCACGTTCAAGGTCCGGCGCACGCGGGCCACCATGTAATGGTCCTCGTTGCGGCTGCGGACGCTGCCTGGGTCGGACACGGCGCCGAAGCGGACCTTGACTGACTGAGTAGGAGGCTCCATGGCCGGGACATCCACTGACGACAGTGGGCTCACCAGAAACTCGTACTCCGCCGTTTCCAGACTGAGAGGCATCGCCATGACCGTTGGCTCCCAGAACCCGTTCACCTCGTGACCGTGCGGTTGATTATAGCAGGGCTCGACGATTCCGGTGATCGAAATCGCGTCGTGCAATCTGGCTTGAGGCAATGCGACCCAGCGGTAAGAAAAGCAGAATAAATTACCCGATCACTTGTTTTTCCGACGTCTTGTTGATATTGTCAACTCATTCCTTTGATGCTTCGAATCTTTGTCCGACATTCTCTCAAGCGAATCGAATCAGGCCAGACCATAAGCATCGCGGATCTGGAATGTCCAATCGTGGCCTGAAGCACGATTGAATTCAACGATCGAGCTTCTGTGGTTGTTACCGGCTTCGACTTGCCTCATGGGGACTTGCGACAGTGCGCGGGCGGGTCACTCTCCGCTCTCGTGATATGTTCGGGGAATCGAAAGAAGTGCTGGAGGTGGTTCTCCGCCTCTAGCATGCCGTGATTTCACCTGCCCGGCTTTGCGACGCGCTCTTCTTCGACCAAGGATAGCAAAAAGTATGAGGCTACGACTGAGCCAGAGGGCCTGGAGGCCCGACTGGGCGTTTCGGTTTGCGCTTTATGTCTTTGTAATGATGTTCTGCGGATTCTCGGCTCAAGGCCAGGAGCCGGTTCCGAAGAGTTCGAGGCCCACGTACACCAAGGACGTTTTGCCGATCCTTCAAAAGAGCTGCCAGAACTGCCATCGGCGCGACCACGTGGGGCCGTTCGCGCTGGATACTTACGAGCAGGCGCGGAAGCGGGCTTTCGATATTGCCGGGGTTGCCGGCGACCGGTCGATGCCGCCGTGGAAGCCGGTTTCAGGCTTCGGGCCCAAGCTGAAGCATGATCCGTCTCTGACCAAGCAAGCGGTCGCCTTGCTTGACGCCTGGGCGGAGGCGGGGGCACCGCGAGGTCTGGAGAAAGACAGTCCCACGCCGGCCAACTTCTCGGACGGCTGGGCGCTGGGAACACCGGACCTGGTGCTCGAGATGACCGAGGATTTTCACGTTCCGGCGACCGGGCCGGACATTTACCGCTGCTTCGTCATTCCCACCAACCTGAGGCGCGATACGTATATTTCGGCCGTCGAATACCGGCCGGGCAACCGGCGGGTCGTCCACCACCTCATGGCGTTTCTGGACAGTACGGGCGCGGGGCGGGAGCTCGACGCCGCCGACGCGGGGCCCGGGTACACCTCGTACTCGGGTGCCGGGGTCGAGGTCGAAGGCGACCTCGGCGGCTGGGCGGCCGGGAATGTTCCCCACCTCCTGCCAGCCGGCATCGGAAGGCTGGTGCAAGCGCACTCCGATGCGCTCGTGCAGGTGCATTACCATCCCAACGGCAAGCCCGAGGTTGACCGTACGAAGCTGGGAATCTACTTTTGCCACACGCCCGTTCGGCAGACGCTGCACTGGGCCAATGCCACCAATGACAAGTTCCGGCTCACGCCCGGCCAGGCCAACATCGAGGTCAAGGCGAGCTGGAATGTGCCGGTGGACCTGGAGGCGCTGGCGGTCACGCCGCACATGCACCAGCTCGGACGAGACTTCCGGATGACCGTGGCCTACCCCGGCGGCCGCAGCCAGGACCTGCTGCATATCGACGCCTGGGACCCCAACTGGCAAAACACCTACTTCTTCGAGAAGCGGATTTCGCTGCCTAAAGGCTCGACGGTGAAGATCGTTGCCCACTACGACAACTCCGAGCACCCCCGCAATCCCCACCATCCACCCAAGCTCGTAACCTGTGGCCCGGAAGTTACCGATGAAATGTGCGTGGGCTACATTGGCGTCATCAAGAAGGGCCAGGATCTGACGCAACCCGGCGCGAGGGACGACCTGTTCGACATCCTCGCCAAGCAGTATTTCCGCAAAGTCGTTCGCGAGCAGGCGGCACGCGATCGTCGATAAGCTGTTTTGCTTCGACGAGGCCTGATGGTATTCTGACAGCATGGTACTCGGGCCGCGTTCGGGTCACCCCGCGACGATCTAAGGCCCGCTGGTCCCGGGCCCAGGTCTTGAGAGCGCGAGCTGTTCCGATGAACGACAGTGTACGCCGAGCGACGGCTGCCGTGCTCATCGTTGCTCTGGGTTCCACAGCTTGCCTTGCGCTGAGGCCCTCGGCGAGCGCACAATGGGCGATCCTTGCCGACCGGAGCGGTCACTTCTGCCGAAATATCCCAGAAGAGGCCTCCCAGAAACTCGCCGAGTTCGCCAAGCAGGGTTCGGCGATCAAGTCGATCGCGTTTGCTCCCAATGGCGGCTGGGTGATTCTCCTCGATAAGAATTCCCATTTCGCGCGGAACATCCCCAATGAGACTTTTCAGAAGCTTCAATCGCTCGCCAAGCAGGGAGTGGAATTGAAGTCGATTGCGTTCGCCCCCAACGGCGGCTGGGTCATTCTATTTGACCGGAACGGCTACTTGGCGCGGAGTATTCCGGGTGAAGCCTTCCAGAGACTCGGTGAGTTCGCCAAGCAAGGCGCGGAGTTGAAGTCGATCGCATTCGCCTCCAATGGCGGCTGGGTGATCCTCGCGAATCGAAACGACCACCTTGCTCGAAACATCCCTGATGAGGCTTTCCGGATACTTGGCGAATTCGCCAGGCAGGGGACGGAGCTGAAGTCCATCACATTCGCTCCCGACGGCGGCTGGGTCATCCTTGCGGGACGAAACAGCTACTTCGCGCGGAACATCCCCGACGACGCGTTCCAGAAACTCGGCGAGTTCGCCAAGCAAGGCGCGGAGCTGAAGTCGCTGAACTTCCTCCCGAGTGCGTTGATCCGGCTCTCCTCGGACGACCAGGCCACGCGCGCACACGTCCTCGAACGCATGGCCGCGCACAAGGTCCCCGGACTGAGTATTGCTGTGATCAAGGACGGCCGTCTGGCATGGGCGCGCGGCTATGGAGTCGTGCGAGCAGGGTCTTCCGCGCCAGTAACCACGCGGACCCGTTTCCAGGCAGCGTCCATAAGCAAGCCAATTACGGCTCTCGCCGCTTTACGGCTGGTCCAGCAAGGAAAGCTCGTGCTGGATGAACCGATCAACAAAGAGCTGGTTTCCTGGAAGGTTCCCGAGAATGCATTGACCCGGCAGAAGCCGCCGACCCTCCGTGAGATCCTGAGCCACAGCGGTGGTTTCTCGGTCCACGGGTTTGCCGGCTATCCGCCGGACGCGACGTTGCCCACGCTCCGGCAAATCCTCGACGGCAAGCCGCCGGCAAACTCGGCGCCAATCCGGGTGGAGCTGCTCCCTGGTAGCAAGGTCCAGTATTCCGGCGGCGGGTACACCGTCCTCCAGCAGTCGATCACAGACGTCACCGGCAGGCCCTTTCCCCTGGCAATGCGCACGCTCGCCCTAGACCCCGTGGGCATGCGGGATAGTACGTATGAGCAACCACTCTCACGAGGCCTGGTCAACCTGGAGGCAGTGGCGCACGTCGATGGCAAACCAGTCGCCGGCGGACGGCACGTCTATCCCGAAATGGCGGCAGCCGGCCTCTGGACAACACCGACCGATCTGGCGCGGTTCGTCATGGCTCTTCAGAAAGCAAAGCAGGGTGGCAAGGAGCCGGTTCTTTCGACCGGACTGGTGGATGAAATGCTCCATAGCCAGAAAGAGAACGCGGGGCTCGGCGTATTTTTGAGCGGAAAGGGCCAGTCCACGTGGTTCTCTCATAATGGTGTGAACCTCGGTTTCGAATGCGGGTTCACCGGCTCTGTGGAAGGCAGTCAAGGCGCTGTCGTCATGACCAACGCCGCCGGGGGCTCGGCCCTGGTCGATGAGATACTCCAGGACCTCCGGTCCGAATACAACTGGCCTGGGCCGTGACCGGTCAGCGCGGGGTCCTGAGCTGGAAGGCTGGTTGTCCGCAATGGGAGTCTGCAAGCTCAAATCCGCCAGGACGCCGTAGTGGTCGGAGGGGTAGCTGTTGCCAGGCTTGACATCAATGACCTCGTGCGAGTGGACCTTCCAGTGAGGGCTGGCGAGAATCTCGTCGATACTCCGCAACGGGATCCCGTAAAACTGGTAGGTCGGCCGGGATCGCTGTGTCGCCAGGGCAGCCGTCGATTCCAGGCTGGCCTTGGAAAAGAGGCGACGACTGAGAGACTTCTCGGTGGCGTTGAAGTCACCGGCGAGCAGTATCGGCTCGGTGGGATCAGCCTGCGCGATCTGGTTGAGAATGATCTGGACTGCCCGTCGGCGGCTCCTCTCCGTCAGATAAAGGTGTGTATTGTAGACCCGGAACGTGCAGCCGGTGCGCCGATCGCCCAGGCGGACCCACGTGCAGATGCGTTTGGGACCCGAGAGCCGCCAGAGTTTCGAGCCCGCCGGGCGATCGGTTGGCTCCTCGAGCCAGAACGTGCCCTGGTCGATTTCCCGGAACCGGTCGCGATCGAAGAAGATTGCGCAGTGTTCGCCGCCGGCCGCACCATCATCGCGGCCGACACCGACCCGGAGATAGCCCGGCATCGTGCTTTCCAGGAAACCGAGCTGCTCCTGGCGCGCCTCTTGCACGCAAAGGATATCCGGGCGAACCGATCGCAGCGCGGAGGCCAGGGCGTCTTTCCGGACCGGCCAGCTCCCACTCGACCAGGGCAGTTTTCCATCGCCGCCACGGAGAATGTTCCAGGTGACTACCCGAACCCACTCCGCGTCCCCCTTCAGCGCCGGTGGCTGCCCACCAGGACTCATTTCGGCCCACGCGATGAGTCCCAGCCAGCCCAGCATGAAAAGCGTCAATAATGTTCGGAGCAGCCTGGGGCCGAATCTGCCGCGCACGGCTGGAAGCGAATCTCTCAGGATCATCGAGACCGGGCTCCGACGACACGGAAACTGAAGGCGGGCCAGCACACCCGCGGCACACAGAAAGATCGGGAACCGATCGCCGAAGGGCTGAAGCAGGAAAACGAGGAAACCAACCACCACGGCCAGAATTGCAGAGAGCAGGACATCCAGGGTAATGGTACCCTTTTTATCAATTATTGACAGTAAGCACATGACTATATACCATGAAACAAAGTGTCTGGGACCAGCGATTGGTGATGCGGTCAAGTCACTCTTCTTCGTCGAGCCTGTGCTTCGATAACGAGTGCGTTCCTCAATTGTTCACCTGGCAGGCTTCCTGTTCAAGAGCCGAAGAAAGCCCTTCGCTCGGGCCGGCAGGTGACGCTATCATGACAGACCGTATGTCGTGGCGGAAAAGAAAAGGCAAGCCGGTCGGAGCGGGAGCCGAGGTGCCGGCACCTCGCGGTGCCCAGCCAATCTGCCATCCGATCCCGGCGGGCCCGGACAGGGTGGCCATCACGGCATTGAGGCATGAGTGTTTGTCTGTTTCTGGAAACCGGTTCGCGGTTCTTGATTCGCCACCACCTGACTCACGGAGACCGACCGATGGATGACGATCGACAAAGCTTGCTACCCGGTGTTGACTGCACGAGACGGGGGTTTGTCGTGACCTCGCTTGCCACAGGTTTTGCCGCGGCGACGTTGCCAGTCTCGGCCCAGACCATCGCGACCGATACTGCGGGGCTGGAAGCGGGCGAGGTGAAGATTCCCGTGACCGATGGCCAGATTCCGGCCTATCGCGCGATGCCGGCGACCGGCGGGCCGTTTCCCGTGGTTCTCGTGGTGCAAGAGATCTTCGGTGTTCATGAGCATATCAAGGATATCTGCCGCCGTTTTGCGAAGCTTGGTTACCTGGCCGTGGCCACCGAAATGTATGCTCGGCAGGGCGATGTGTCGAAGATTCAAGATTTCCGCCAGATCATCTCGAAGGTGGTTTCCAAGGTGCCTGATGCCCAGGTGATGTCGGACCTTGACGCCACGGTGGCATGGATCAAGCAGCAGGGCAAGGGAGATACCGCAAGGCTGGGCATTACCGGGTATTGCTGGGGCGGGCGGATCGTCTGGCTGTACTCGGCCCACAATCCCAACCTGAAGGCGGGCGTCGCCTGGTACGGGCGGCTGGTCGGCGAGCCCGACGAGCTCCATCCCAAGAACCCCATCGACCTGGTCGGATCGTTGCATGCCCCGGTCCTGGGGCTCTATGGAGAGGCCGATCAGGGGATTCCGGTCGCTTCCGTCGAGAAGATGCGTACTGCGCTCAAGGAAGCGGGCAAGCCGGCCGAGATCGTGCTCTACCCTGACACCCCGCATGCATTCTTTGCCGATTATCGTCCGAGCTATCACCAGAAGGAGGCGGCCGACGGGTGGAAGCGGCTGCTTGAATGGTTCAAGGCCCACGGAGTGGCGTGAGCCGCGAGAACTTTGGCCCGGGAATACCGACCAGGCTCGGCGGTCCCGGGCCACAATATTTTATAAATGATTGTTCACTTTTCGCAATAGTCGGGGATCAGGCATCACTTTCCGGCCCGTTCATCTTGAAGGAATCGTTCCCCGGTCGGGTTCCGATAGGGGAATGCTGGCAAGTACTGTCATGTTTCAGTCCGAGTCTGACCCCGATCATCAGCTTCTGTTCGCAGTGATGGCGAACCGGCTCAATTTGCTCAGCGAAAGCGAGCTTTCAGGAGCTCTTCAATCTTGTCTTGACCTCCCTTCCTCTTCGCTTCGTCAATACTTGCAAGCCGAGGGGATGCTCGACGAAAGCGCCCTCTCGCTGATTGACGCGGCCGTGAAGCATCAACTTCAGAAGTGCGACGGCGACAGCAGGCGGTGCCTCGAGAGCCTTGCAACCGGTGAGCTTGAAGCATGGCTCGAGTGGTTGGGCCGGACTCTGGCGGTCCCCACGGACCAGGTTCCCGGCATGACCGGAACTCAGCACGGCGAGTCAGCGGGAGGTCCGATCGCCGGGGCGATCGATCTCCCGGCTACGGTGGCCGACAGCGAGCCACCCGATCAGGGCGAGACCACGGTCCCCCTCGACGAGCTTCCATCCAACGGCACGGCGTACCAGATCCTCAGACCGCTGGCGCGGGGAGGGCTTGGAGAGGTATTCGTCGCACAGGATACGAAGTTGAACCGCGAGGTCGCGCTCAAGATCATCCAGTCATCGGTGGCCGCGAATGCCCAGGAAATGGCCCGCTTTCTTCAGGAGGCGGAGATCACCGGAGGCTTGGAGCATCCTGGAATCGTGCCCATTTACGCACTCGGTCGGAATTCCGACGGCAGACCGTATTACACGATGCGGCTGGTCAAGGGCATGACACTCGAGGAGCAGATCCGCGGATCGCGTCGATCCGGGTCGCCTCGCCCGACGTCACTGGAATTCCATCAACAGCTCAATCATTTCGTTCGTGTCTGTGAGATCGTGGCTTACGCGCATAGCCGGGGAGTTTTACATCGCGATCTGAAACCGGCAAATATCATGCTCGGCAAGTACGGCGAGACGCTGGTCGTCGACTGGGGGCTTGCCAAATCCATTGATCAGCCCGAACAGGAACACGTCGGCACTGCCGGCGAGGCGAAGCTGAAACCGGCCTCCGGAAGCAGCTTGAACGCGACAATCCGTGGTAAGGCCATGGGAACTCCCAAGTTCATGAGCCCGGAGCAGGCTTTGGGGCAGGTCGACAAGATCAGTTTCAGAACAGACATTTACGGGCTGGGAGCGACGCTTTACTGCATTCTGACGCGAAAGGCTCCGCTGTCGGGCGTGGATAACGTCGGTGAGATTCTCGAGCGGGTCGCGCGGGGTGAGATAGCATTCGCTTCGCAAGTCGTCCCGTGGGTGCCCGTAACGCTGTGTGAGATCTGTCGCAAGGCCATGGCCGTTCATCCCGAGGACCGGTACGAGTCTGCGCAGGCGCTTGCCGATGACGTCGAGCACTGGCTGGCCGATGAGCCGCCGCGGGGTGTGAGCGAATCGGTCGGCAACCGACTGGGGCGGTGGGAGCGTAAGCATCGAACACTGATCCGCGTCGGCGGCCTGGCGATGGCGGCTGTGACGCTCGTCTCGATTGCGGCAGCCATCGGGATCAACTCGGCTCGCCAGCGCGCCGAGGAGCGGCGGCTGCGTGCCATCGTGCTGGGAGAGGCGGCCGAGACTCAGCGGCAACTAGCGGCCATCCAACGCGACGAGGCCCAGCGGTTGTCGACACGTTTGACCCTTGATCGCGCACTGGCTCTGCTGGAAGCCGGAGAACACCGCGCGGGGCTGCTCTGGCTGGTTCGCGGACTGAAGACGGTTAACCGATTGGACCAGGGGGGAGCGATCGAGCGTGTCATCCGCATGAATCTCGAAGGCTGGAGCCATGCGGTCCACCGCCTCCGCGCCTGTATCGAGCAGCAGGGACGCGTGGGCGTGGTCGTGACGAGCCCGACGGGCGGCTGCTTCGCGACCGGCAATGAAGCTGGCCAGGTTCAGCTCTGGGATCCCGTTACCGGTTCACCATTGTCGCCGGTGATGGTCCATCCAGGGCCGGTCCGCCTTCTGGCCTTCAGTCCCGATGGCACGATTCTGGCAACCGGCTGCGAGGATCAGACGGCGCGGTTCTGGAATCCAGCTACGGGCCTGGCTCGCGGTGAGCCCATGCGACATCGGGGGCCGGTCACCAGCCTGGCGTTTACCCCCAATGGGCGGTCGCTCATCACGGGCAGCTCGGACGGCATGATCCGAGTCTGGAGCACAATGACCAGTCAGCTCGAGGGCCCACCATGGAGCCATGGTCAACCCGTCGAGAAGATTCTAATTACTGCCAATGGCAAGACCGTGATTAGTGGGGGAGAGGCGGGCTCGGTTCGGCTCTGGAATGTCGGTGATCCGCAGCCTCGCAGCTCCTTGCCGGGGCTCAGAGGCTCAGTGCGGGTCATCGCCCTGAGCCCGGACGGCACGCTGCTGGCCACGGCCACGGACGACCGCCGTCTGCGGCTCTGGCGGGTCGACGACGGAGAACTGCTAGCTACATCCAAGGAGCCGGTTCACGGCGAAGCGATTCTCGACCTCGCGTTCAGCCCGGATGGCAGCAGGCTGGGAACCGGCAGTTATGACACTTCGAGCCGGATCTTCCGCGTTCCCGATCTCGAGCCACTCGCTTCGCCACTGAAGCATCGCGGTCACGTCTGGGCGATCGCGTTCAGCCCGGATGGCTCGATGCTCGCCGTGGCGACGGACGATAAACAGGCACAGATATGGGACACCGCGAGCTACGAGAAGGTCGGGGACATGCTGCCGCATTCCCAGCCGGTTCGCGCGGTCGCCTTCGGCGCCGATGGCCGGACCATCGTGACGGGCTGCGACGACGGCGTCGCGCGAATCTGGGAGCTGGGCCGTGGCCTTTCGGTTGGCCTGCCAATGGACCATCACGCCGAGGTCCGCGTTCTGGCCGTGCGTCCGGACGGGCTTGCTGTTGCTACCGGCACCAGCAACGGGATTCTCCGCCTCTGGGATGCCACGACCACACGCCTGATCGCACGACAGACGGCCGTGATGGGGAGCGACCGACTCCAGGATCTGCAGTTCAGCGGCAATGACCTTTTGGTTACAGCCGGCCAGGATGGGCAGGTGCGGCGATGGAATGGCAAGACACTCGAGCCAATCGGTACCCCCATCAAGTTGACTCATCGGGTGCGCAGGGTTGTCCTCAGTCCAGACGGCGCGATGCTGGCCGCGGGAGACCAGCTCGGCCACTTCGGGTTCTGGGACTTGCGCACCGGCCGCGTCCTCGCCAGCCCGACTCCTCTGGCTCGTGCCGTGACCGCACTGGCTTTCAATCACGACGGCACCCGCCTCTTCGTCGGCGACTCCCAGGGCGACGGACAGATCTGGGACATGACGAATTTCAAGCCGATCGGCGATCCGATCCGACACTCGGGTTCAATTCAATCCGCAGTCTTCAGCCCGGAAGGTCAGCGGCTGGCTACCGCCAGCTACGACATGACGGCGCGACTCTGGAATGTGGAAACCCAGAAGCCGATCGGCGAGCCCATGCGGCATCGCGGGTATGTCTGGTCGGTCCAGTTTCACCCCGACGGCCGGCGGGTGCTGACGGGCAGCTTCGACGCAACCGCTCAACTCTGGGATGCGTCGACCGGCCGAGCCCTTGGCGAGCCCATGAATCATGGCGAGCTGGTGTATGGAGCGAGGTTCAGCCCGGATGGGATGATGGTGCTGTCCTATGGACGCTCTCCCCTGGGCAGGCTCTGGGACGCCTCGACATCGCGCCCGCTGGGCATGCCTCTGGGCCATCATGGTGCCGTTCACCAAGCCGCATTCGTGCCGGGCAGGCCGCTTATCGCCACGGTCTCGGCAGACAAGACCGCGCGGCTCTGGAAGGTTCCCTCGATGCTCACGCACCCCGCCGGTGAGATCGCCGAACAAATGGAGATCATGACCGGGATGGAGCTGGGCGACGATAACGTCGTTCACGTGCTCGACGCCTCGTCCTGGAAGGCCCATCGAGCGACCGTCGAGCACAGGCTCCAAGCTCCGTAGAATGTCCCCTTCTCGTCTTGAACCAAGAAATCCGTTCCGTTCCGGCTTCCCGCTTGAAGCAGACTCCTCACTGTCTATCCTGAATGAACGAGACCAGATTTTATCGATCATGGTGAGGAGTCCGCCGATGCCGTTCGATCCGCTCTATCTCCTGCTCATGCTCCCGGGAATGGCCATCGCAGGCTGGGCTCAGACCCGAATCGCGACGGCCTACCGCGAGGGATCGCGCTATCGCGCCTCGTCGGGAGCCACGGGCGCTACGGCGGCCGCGACGATCATGCGCACGGCAGGAGTCGGCAACGTCCCGATCGAGCCGGTCGCCGGCCAGTTGACAGACCATTATGATCCGTCCAAGAAGATCTTGAGGCTGTCGGCCCCCAACTACCAGGATAATTCCCTCGCCGCGGTGGGTGTCGCCGCTCACGAGGCGGGGCACGCCATCCAGGATGCCAGCCATTATCCACTCCTCGTGATCCGCAACCTCATCGTGCCGCTAGCGGGCATCGGGTCGAACATCTCGTTCACGGCGCTTCTGGCCGGTGTCTTCTTCCAGTCCATGACCTTGATCTGGACCGGGATCTTGCTGTTTTCGACGGTGGTCGTGTTTCAGCTTGTCAATCTGCCGGTCGAGTTCGATGCCAGCCGCCGGGCGCGCAAGCAATTGCAGCTCACGGGGCTGATCACTCCCGAGGAAGACGAGGTCGTCGGCAAGGTACTCGGCGCGGCGGCCATGACTTACGTGGCCGCGACACTGACCAGCATCCTTCAGCTTCTCTTCTTCGTGATCCGGGCCCGCGGCATTCGTCGCAATCAAGATGACAGATATGTGTGATGGCCAGGGCGTTCAGCCGAACCCATCACTGGGGCTGTTGGGTGCTCTTTTCTGGCCCCACGGTGGCAGTCTTGGCGGCCTTCTTGTCTTCCTTGTCGGCAGGCTTGGCAAAGATGATGACGTGCTGCCAGGGAAGGAATTCCAGCGAGTTCACGAAGCCAAACCCCTGGGGCTCAACCTCGCGGCGAACCTGTTTGAGCGTCATCTTGTGCTCGGGCTTTATGGGAACGTCGGGGTCTTCACCACGAAACTCCACGAGCACGAGCCGTCCCCCGGGCCGGAGCGCTTTTTTTAGATTCCCGAGTGTCAGCTCCGGGTCCGAGCATTCGTGGTAGACGTCGACCATCAGGATCAGGTCGACCTTCCCGTCGGGCAGCATGGTATTGACTGGTGTGCAGAGCAGCGGCTTGATGTTGGTCACGCCCGCGGCCTGTGCGTTCTGCTTGAGCATCTGGATCATCTCGGGCTGCAGGTCGGTGGCCAGGACGGTTCCTCGAGGCCCGACACGCCTGGCCAGGCGAATACTGTGATAGCCCGCACCCGCTCCGACGTCCGCAACCGTGGAGCCAGCGGGGATCTTGAGGGCATCGAGCATGGCTTCGGGCTGCTCTTCCTCGATCCTGGTTTCCCGGAACAGCCAGTCGGCTCCCTGCCAGGACATGACGTCGGCGATGGGCCGGCCCATGTAGAACCCCGGTCGATCGCGCCGGGGTTTGGGCCGGGGCGCGGTCCGGGTTTTCTTGGAGGCGGCATTGTCAGACGCCGCATTCTCCTTCGATCCGGCAGGCGAGGGGCTGCCGGCTTGCTGGCGCAAATTTTTTGTGAGGAAACGAGCAGGACCACAAGCATGAGCGATGTCTGGCAGATGCAGGATCGCGCTCGAGTCCTCGACATGGCAAACACCCCGAATTCCGCGGCAAGCCTCGAACGGAACAGTCCGGGCTCGCCCGTGTTCGTCATCCTCAATCGCCCAACGCATAGCGAATGATGCAGTAAAGCGCTTGAAAGCCGTCCTTGATCCCGATCTTCTTACCCTCGAGATAGGTTCGCCCATGGTAGGAGACCGGTATCTCGTAAATCCGGCACCGCCGTCGGCGTCCGTGTTCATCGGTCATCATGAACCGGGCCACCTTGGCCGTCACTTCCGGCTCGAAGCCGAACCGGTCGCTCTTCAAGGTGATCCCCTGAATAATCTCGCGGCGGAATAGCTTGTAGCAAACTTCCATGTCGGTAAGATTCAAGTTGGTAAACATGTTCGATAGCAACGTCAATCCTTTGTTGGCCACCGAATGCCAGAAGTAAAGCACGCGATGCGTCTCACCGATGAACCTTGACCCGAAAACAACGTCTGCCTTGCCCTCGACGATCGGTTGCAAGAGCTCGAGATACTGTTCCGGTTCGTACTCCAGGTCGGCGTCCTGAACAATCACCACATCGCCGGTGGCGTGCCGGAAACCCGTCCGCAGGGCGGCACCCTTCCCCTGGTTGGCCTCGTGAAAGACGAGCGTGATTCCGGGGTCGTTCTCGGCGATCTCGCGGAGGACGGCGCGGGTGCCGTCCTTGGAGCAATCGTCAACGACGATGATCTGCTTGCTGATCGGTACCGCGCGAACCCGGTCGAGGATCTCGCGGATGGTCCCTTCCTCGTTGTAAGCCGGAATCACCACCGACAGCACCAGGTCTTCGGGAATGCGATAAACGCCGATCTTCCGGCAGACTGCTTCTCCCAGGGTTCCGATCAGCCATTCCCTGCGCTCATGGTCGGTGGCGAAAGATGCCAGGTTCGGTGCTGCCGGCAATGAGTCGAACTGAGAGACGGACAGCGACTGGAGTGGAAGTAACGGGTCATGCATTGTGTGAAAAACCTCGAGGCTCGCATTCAGAACCGTCGGCAAGGCCGGCGCACCCATGACGCCGAAGCCGATGCCGTAGTCGGCCCACATCCCAAAAGGGAGACGGATGTCGTTCCAGAATACGCAAACCGGCATGGAAAGGGAAAGCCTGGTGCGTGAAGTGAACACCTGCCACCAAAGTTACGAAATAACCAGCGGGTAAGTTATCCGCGTCACTTCGGGGACGAGTGCGCGTTCCGCTGGCTCGCTTCCCTGTGGACTGCGTGACCAAGGCCGGAAAGTGTTCCTGGGCATGAATTGCTGAACCAGGCAAGAGGGTCTATGGGCCGTCGCGGGCCCGGCCGCGGCGCAAAAAAACCGCCGGAGGCTGCGAAACCTCCGGCGTCAGTGTACTTTCCGAAAACGAATCTCTTGAAGGAGTGAGCCGAGCAAGAAGTGAACTGAGATTCCAATTTCAGGATCAGAGGGTGTTCTGAACCGGGCCTGAACCACTTGCCTGGTCGAAGCCCCGGTCAGAATCCTGATGTCAGCTCAGATCTTGGGCTTGATCGTGGGCGGTGCCGGGACCGAGGGGGCCGGGGTCGGCGGTGCCGGTACCGGCGGGGTGGTCGGCGAGGCACCGGCCGCGGGGGTTGGCGTGGGAGGCGTGGGCGCCGAGCCCGTGGTTCCAGCGCCAGTTACTCCCGTCGCAGGAGTCTCGGGGGCCGGGGTAGCCGGTGCTTCGTACGATGTCGAAGGAGCGGCACCGCCTTGACCCGAAGTCAGCGGGGTCGAGTAGATAGGGATGCTCGAGCCAAAAACGGCCGGAGAGTATTCGGAGTAGCTCGTCGAGTAGTAGTCGCCACCCCAGCCACCGTCGCCATAGCCGTAGTCACAGCCAGAACCGCAGCCGCCGCCACGGCGACCAAAGAGACCGCAGCCCTGCTTCCAGCTTCCTCCCCATCCGCCGAAGCAATGGAAAAGATTGCTCAGGAAGCAGCCACGTCGCTGACCGCCATAGCAGCCGCCGTAGCAACCATCATAGGCTCCACTGTAGCCACCGTCGTAGCAGCCAGAATAGCATCCACTGTAGCCGCTCGAGTAGCAGCCGCTATAGCACGACGGCTCAACGACTGTCGCATAGCCGCCACTATAACAGCCGCCATAGCAAGCACCGGTGCCGTAGTACGACGGGACGTAGGTCGCGTCGCACGACTTGTGGTGACAGCCCAGTCCGCTGAGGGCCATCAACATCACGATCGTACCTTGCATGTCAATTCTCCAGGTTGCGTGACTTTTCTGAACCGCTGCGCACGACCGGCACCTATGCCCACCCTGGTGCACCTTGAAACCGGCAAGGCCTCCCGGAGTGCAAGTCGGCCGTGCTGGCCTATGCACTCGTTGTTGCCCACCAAGTCGCCCTGATCCATATTCTCTGCTCAGGCTGGTCAAATTCTAATGCCCACGCCATGGCCATGCAACTGAACCTCGTAAAATGGATGGAACAGAAGGGATGGATAAGCTGTTCCTGCGTGTTGTGTCGGATGAAGCGAGATGGTCGCCCTGAGTTTCTGGTCTGTTTAGGCCCTAGCGGTTATGGTTGAAGAATGAGCAAGCGACTTCGAGAACAAGGCCGGGATGCAAGAACCGAGGTTCCAGCCGTCATGCACTCGCAAGTCGGCACGGATCGACCAAGTGGGATGGGGACTCTGTCGCCCTTGGTGGAGCCAGAGATACGAGCTTCCTGGCCAGGATGGGCACGCGCGTTGGTGACGCTCGCGCTGCTTTATCATATAACCGCTGTGATTGCCGGCGCGATGGGCGTTCCACCGTCCTCCGAGCTCGAGCGGCATATCGCCGACCTCTTCACGCCGTATCATGATCTAGTCGATCAAGGTTACGCATACCGCTACTATGCCGAGCCGCCCCCCACGCCCGTGATCACGGCGACACTCCGCTTCGGCAAGGGGCACCCCGATGAGGCTGTGCGATTACCAGAACGGGATCTTGCAGGCCCGAGAATGCGACACCAGCGACAGCTTGCCCTGGCGAATGCCTTGTTTGCCGACTTTCAAGATTCCAGGCAAATGGGAGCTCCCGGAGGCCACAGCCGGCTTGCGGTATCTTATGCGCGTCATTTGTGCAAGATTCACCCGGGATGCATGAGCGTTACCCTGTTCGCGCAGCAGCACTTGATACCCGACCCCGACCATCTTCGAGAACGGCTTTCCGCGCCGGGATCCTCCGGTTTTGATCTCTTCGACGAATCTCTCTTCACCACCCCGGAATGGATAGGAGACTTCGCGTGCGACGGCTCCTGAACGACCTTGCCGGTTACCTGGGCAACTTGATCACGGTCACACGCCGTGGCTGGAGCGGTTTCTTCTTCACTCCGGCTGATCCCACTGTGCCGGGCTTGATTCGCGTGGCGGTCGGCTTGCTGGCGCTCTGGAGTCTGCTGGTTCTGGGGCTCGATCTTCAGGATTATTTCGGACAGTATGGTTGGGCCGACCCCGCTGTGATCTGGCAGACTCAGCGCCAGCGGCAGCCGCTGGCGTGGTCATTCTGGTTCCTCGTCCCGGATACGCTACTGCGGCCGGTATGGGTCGCCTGTCTGTTCATTCTGGGGCTGTACACGGTGGGGCTGTTCAGCCGGGTCACCGGAATTCTCGCCTGGATCATCATCGTATCGACGGTTCGACGAGTTCCCATCGCCCTCTTTGGATTCGACCAGGTTGTCTCGACGCTGGCGCTTTACCTGGGAGCGACTTTCTCGAGCGGTCAGGCCGTTTCGCTGGACCGATTCTTGCGGCGATGGGCCGAGGCACGGGCCTCTGCCCGGGTGCCCAGGTCCACCGGCTCAACGGTTGGACAGCAGGTCGCCCCCCGTGAGCCCGGCGTTCCTCGACCGACGATTGCCGCCAATCTGGCCGTGCGTCTGATTCAGCTTCACCTGGTCTTTATCTACGCCATGGCGGGGCTGGCCAAGCTCCAGGGGCCTTCCTGGTGGAACGGCATGGCTCTCTGGGGAACGATGACCGCTGGCGAGTTCGTGAGCCGCGATTTCACGCCCCTGGCCGGCTGGCCCATGATTGTGAACCTGTTGACCCATGCGAGTCTGGCTTTCGAGCTCCTTTATCCCATGCTGATCTGGATTCCGGCCCTTCGACCCTTGATGATTGCGGGGGCGGTGTTGCTGCACCTGGGCATCGCGATCGTGGCCCCGGGACTGACCGAGTTCGGCCTGGCGATGATCACGGCCAACCTGGCGTTTTGCTCCGGCACCTGGATGCGCAGCCTTGCCAGCGGCCGGAATCAGCCGGCCTTGCGCATCCTGTTTGACGGTGCCTGTCCACGCTGCCGGGCCTCGATGGCACTTCTGACGGCGGCCGACCCGGACCGCGTTCTGGATCCGATCGATCTGACTGCGGTCGACGTACAGACTCTGCATCCCTCATTGACAAAGCAGGCTTGCATGGAGTCAATGCACGTCATCTCAAGCAAAGGACGCTTGACGGCTGGCTTCGATGCGGTGCGGTCCATCGGTTCCTGGTTGCCGCTGTACTGGCCAATGGCCCTGGTTGCCTGGTTCCCAGGGGTCGCCTGGGTGGGGCGGCGTGTGTATAATTACCTGGCGATGACCCGGCCGAGGGATCTACCCTGTACTGATGACGTTTGCGGGCTCCATCCTCCCACGCGTACCACCAGACCAGGAAAGTACGATCCGCTCACTGCTCGATCAGCGCCAGCCCGCGTGAGCACCGAGGATAAAAAATCATCATGAGCAGCAACAACGGTGTGCCGACCGTCTTCCCACCAACCGAAAATGCCCTGTCGCGCGCCTCTCGACTTTACGTTTACGAGCCAGGCTGGCGCGTGAGCATCAAGCGGGGCAGTCATCGCGAGTTTTGTTACATGATGGCGCCCGGGCAGGATTATTATCACCGCCTGCAAGATGGCGAGCTCTTCCTCTATCATGGCGACGAGCGGCTCTGTTTGAGTTGCGCCGTGCGCCGGGGCATCATCAGTTTCGAGCCCAGGCATCTACGAAACCCCATCGACGCTTCGCTGGCCGATTCGAGCGAACTCCCCACATTTGATTCTGATAGCGGCGAATTGTAATCGCGCTTTTTTCGCAGGCCCTTCCCGAGATCGCCGCGTGTCGATTCTTCCTGATCTGCAAGGAAAAATCCGTCATGGCCACCGTTGCACCGAGTCTCCGCATCGGCCCCGCCGACCATGGCCGCGCAATGACCCTCGAGGAATTCCGCGAGGCCGAGGAACTCGACGGGTACCGCTACGAACTGGCCCGGGGAGTACTCGAGGTGACCGAAGTTCCCAATGATCCTCATGGCGTGGTCGTGTGCAATCTTTATCGCATGGTCGGTCGTTATGATCAACAGCATGACGGTCTCATTCTTCGCTACGGCGGCGGCAGCGAGTTCCGGTTCTGGCTCCCGCGGATGATCTCCGGTCGGAACCCCGACCTGGGCGTCGTTCTTCGGGGCGCTCCCAGGGATTGGCGGGGACGCAGAATTCCCGCGCTGGCCGCCGAGGTCGTCTCCCGCGGCAGCATCGAGCGCGACTACGAGATCAAGCGCGAAGAGTACCTGGCTTATGGATTGCTCGAATACTGGATTGTCGATCCGATGAAACACCAGGTCACCATCCTGACCCGGCGCGGCGATGCCTGGGACGAGACAGTCTTTCGCGATCAGCAGGTCATCGTCAGCCTCGTTTTGCCCGGCCTGGCGACGACCGTTGCCGAGCTCTGGGCTGACGCCGAGGCAGTCGATGATGACGCGCGAGTCTGATTCGAACAGTGCTTGATACAACTTTCCTGCGTGACGTCGGGGGAATCAGCCGCGCCGGCTGGTAGATTTCGAATAAGGCCTTGAGCGGGATCTCATTGCTAGAGAGCATCTTGCCACCATCGAGGACTTGCGATTCATTCAGGGTTGTGAACTGATCGGGGCTTGTATAGACGGTGACGGTTCTGGTCTTCGGATCGAAGAACCAGACCAGTTGCGTCCCCGCAGCAAAGTATTCGCGGAGCTTGCGTTCCATCTCCCTGGGGGGGGTTTGACCCGCTCAGCGCCTCGACAGCCAGGCCCGGAGCGACGGGGTGAATTGCTCCGAGATACTCCGGGAGATGTTCCCAGAGTACGAAAGAAACGTCGGGAATCCGGACCAGGCCAGAGAGCAATCTCATCATGCCGGCCTCGCCCGTCACAGTCCCGAGATCATTCTGGCGGAGCAATCCGATCTGAGGAATGACGATTTCTGAAGCCAGGCGAGATTCGTCGAAGCCCATCGGCTTCTCCACGAGCACACCGTCGACGAGTTCGCAAAGGCGTTCCTCACGGGCATGAATCGCAAGGACATCTTCTTCCGTGGCCGTTCCCGGTGGTGGGCGCATTCGGACCCGCTCTGGCGGGATGTCACCGAGCGAGGCGAGCAGATCGGCAAGGGTCTCGACGGCTGGGGCCCGATCGTGGCAACACTCATCGAGAGACTCCAGAAACGCGACGATCCGTCGACTTTTGTTGCCCTTTCTCCGCGGCTGTTCCGTCGTCCCTTCCTCGGCAAATTGCTTTGGCGCAAATCACTTCCTGGTCACGGCGGGCTCAGGCTTTGAGCTCGACTCGGAGTCGATTTTCTGGGGGGGATCAGGGCTCTGGGCGATCTGCCAGCCGAGGCGGTAGGCGGAGCGCGCCACGCGAGCGGCTTTTTCCACGTCGGCCTTGTCGAAGTCGTCCGTCGGCCGATGGTAGTCGGCGTGGATGCCGGCGAAGAAAAAGATGACGGGAATGCCCTTGCTGGAGAAGTTGTAGCTATCGGTCCGCTGATAATACTGGTCGGCGTCAAATACCGCTTCCATGCCTTCGGCCTTACACGAGGATTGCGCGGCGGGGATCAGCGAATTGTACTGGCGGTGCCGGGGCGATGGAGTGATGCCGATCTTTTTCGGATCATTGCGGCTGACCATATCGAGATTGATGTCGGCAACGATCCGCGACTCGGCGGGCAGAGTCTGATGGTTGGCGAACCATTCGCTGCCCAGGAGCCCTTTTTCCTCGCCCGAAACCCAGAGGAAGGCCACGCTCCGCGCCGGCCTTGGACTTTGCCCGAACGCCTGGGCGATTTCAAGGAGCGAGCTCGTGCCCGACGCGTTATCGTCGGATCCATTGAAGATCTCCCCCTTGTCATCCACTCCCACGTGGTCATAATGGGCGCTAAAGAAAATCACTTCTTTCTTCTTTTTCGGGTCGGTACCGGGAAAGTACCCAAGAACGTTGCGGTCGTTCTTGAGCTCTTTTCGGGCCGCGTGGCGAAACCGGGCACGGACGCTGCCGCCGATTATGGCGTGCGGCGTGCTATCGGCGGCAAGGCCAATGGCTTTGACAAGAATATCCCGAATCGGGTCGGACAGCATGAGGGCAGGCAGGCTTGGGTGCCCAGGCCCCAGGGTCATTGCCGGACGCGAGAACCCGAGGTTCGAGCTGTTGAACGGAACTCGTGGACTGGGAGACTGGCGTCCGGCGCCTGGATCACGATCACGCCGAGCGCGCCGTTCTTTTGCGCCCGGAGATCTTTGAGTACGTGTTGAAGAAGGGTACGGCATGTTGGCCGTTGTGCTGAGCGGGGTCGTCGGGCCGGCCATCGTAGACGAGAACAAACTGATTCTTGACGTTCAGCCCCGCGTAGTCGTCAATCTTCTCCTCGGAATTGACCCGGCCGAAACCGGCGAAGACCACCGGTGCCTCAACCTCGCCGGGGACGAGGCCGTGCGGTTGCACGACGAACTCATTGCCCAGCTTACAGGAGATGACCCGCTTCGAGCCGTTGAATTCGAGGATAAGATCAAGCTCGGTGCCTGCCTCCAGCGGGGTTACAACCTCGAGGAGAAAACTCTGGAAGAACGTGCGTCCGTTGCCGTCGTAGTCGCCCAGCGGTTCCGCCCCGGCGCCGAACAGGTGAGCCGCCAGATACTCGCCAGCCACCCGGGTCTCCGGGGAGGCCGTATCGCGCCCTCTCATCATGTCCGAGGCCAGGAACCGAAGATGGCCGCCGATTTCTTTCCCGGTAATGCTCTTGACCGCTTCGGGAACCGGGTCGGCCTTCGACTCGGAACCTCCGCCCAGGGCCCCGGTGGATGATAAGTAGGCGTACACGAGTGCGTAAAGCAGCCGTTTCATGGGTGATTACCGGAGCTGATGGGCAGGATCGAGAAATGCGGAACGCCAAGGCGTCGCGAAGGCTGCATTCCGCTCTTGGCGTGTCAGCGCTGGGCCTCGGAGCACTTCTTGCAGCGCAACGAGCGCTTACGGACCTGACCGCCACAACGTGGACAACGATGAAATTTGGTCTGACGCGATTTGTTCTTCCGGGGGCGTAGAGCCACGATGCACCTCGCTAGCTGGCAGGAAGCTCAATGGATCGGGGAAGCCGTGGTCGTCCACGGTCCCCAGATGGAAAACCTGGCGAATCGCGCCGGGTCGAGATCCATTAGTTTACCCAAACACCGACTTGGTCGGCCAGATCGGTTGCCGCGCCATACGACCCCCGACACCTTTTCATGAATCCTGATAATTGCGGGAGACCGGGTGGGCATGGTTCGCGCGAGTCCTTACAGTCATAGGGCAGAGAGTTCCCTGCTTCCTCGAATGAACTTCAGGAGAGCCCCCATCATGTCACGACAACTTCTCCGCTCTGGTCTGGTCGTCGCGCTTTTCCTGACAACTGGACGACTGGCCGTGGCTCAAGGATTCGGCGCCGACAATACGCAGAATCGCCAGATTGCGAAACCAACCGGAGCGGCGGCGAAGAAGGCCGACGAACTGATCCAAAGTTACACGGCTCGGATCGAAAAGGAGATCGAGCAAGGGCGCAAAGAGATCGACAAGCTCCGGGCGGAACTGCACGAGTTGATCGACTTGCGCTACGAACTCGCCGCGGCCATCGCCGACCTGCGCGGCGACCTCGCTGCCCAGGGCATCTACAGTTCCGACCCCGTGTTCTATGGACAGCAAATGAATCAAGACAAGAAGACGACTCCCACGCAAGGGCAGGGGCCGATGATGGGGATACGTTCCGACCTCTTTTACGGCCTCGGCAGTGCATTGCCGAAGGATCCCACGGCTCAGCAACGCGAACAGCTTCGCCGGCTGGCCCCTCGCGCCGATCTCAAAAAGATGATCGCGCGGCTGCGGGCGGAGGTGGAGGAAACACGAACCGAGGTCGACACCCTGGTCTACAAGTTGCTGGAGCTCCGCGCCGGCATCCCCGTCTCCACCGGTGGCATGGGCGGGGGTGGCATGGGCGGGGGTGGCATGGGCGGGATGATGGGGGGCGGGATGCCCGGTTCCTGGTTCGGATCGATCGGGAATCAGGGCGGCATGATGTGAATTGAATACGGCAAACGAACTTCATTCCCGAATTCTGCTGCACCGCGCAAGACTCGTCGAGTATCGGGGAACCAATGCAATCGATACAGCCGTTTCAGGCCGGTTGTTTGTTCCGGGCGTAAGGACTTTCACATCAAGACTTTTGGACACGGATAAAGGGGAATTGGCTCCAACCTGCCGAGCCCGGAAGACGAAACCTAGATCAGAGTTCGCCGATCCCGCGCAGGGAATGGATGACCCGAGGGTCCGCGGGGCGAGCGATCGCGTATGGCCGTGTCAAATGTCTCGCGACGTTTCAACCGTGTAATGGTTGGGGGATCAGGCCGGCTTTCCCATTCGCGCGGAGAGACCGTGGGCCCTCGGCCGCAGGGAGGTGTTCGGTGTTGCCTTGGGAAACCCTTCGCGTCCGTGACAATCGCCGCGCCCGACGCCGGACCAATCTGGCCAACCTGGAGCTGCTCGAGGGGCGGCAACTGCTGGCGTATACCTCGCTCGGGTATTCGCTTGCCGACCTCAAGGTATCGGGTCAGGCCGGTTCGGTCGCCTCGTGGGGAAGCACCTACTCGCTCACGGTGCAGCTTCAGAACACCGGTTCGAGCACCATGGTCGAACCGCTCTCGCTGACCCCCGCCAGTCAGGTTGCCGTGGCGCCTGACGGCTCACTCGTGCCGCCGTATTATGAGCCGAGCTCGGCCGACGCGGCAGACAGCCAGGTCGCCATCTATCTGGCACCTCGGCCTCGCTCGCTCACCGGCGCCATCGAGCTCGAGACTGTCCAGGCACCGGCGCTCACTCAAAACGATCTCCAGCGCTTCAACGTCTCGCTCACGCTGCCTTCACAGCCGGCTGGCTTCCATGCCTCGGGGGTTTATTACATCCGGTTAGTGGCGAATATCAATAAAACGGTCGCCGAGTCAAACTACTCGAACAACGCAAGCCCGCCGATCCCGGTCCGGTTCATCTCCCAGGCGTTGCCGCAGCTCCAGGCCACCGCGCTCGACCTGCCGGCCAACTTGCAGCCTGGCGACACGGTGGCGCCGACGTTCCAGATTACCAACCTAGGCACCGCCAACACGGATACCCAGGGCGCGGTTGTGGTGGCGCTCGTGGCCTCGACAACACCCGACTTCAACCTGGGTAGCTCGATCGTGGGGCTGTATACGTTGCCGACGGGAATTCCGGGGCAGTCTGACGCACCGGTGAGCAACAGCGCGACGCATCACGCGCGACTCTACAGGTCCAAACCTTACACCAATAACGTGACGCCCTTGAACAACGTGGTGACCTATACCGGAGCGGCTGTGACCTTGCCCACCAGCCCGTCCACATATTACCTCGGAGTGGTGGTGGATCCGTACAATACACTCCACCAGCTCGCGCTGCCGGCCAATCGCCTCGAGCTGATTCGCACGGTTGGCCCGAACACCTCCGGATTGCCCGCGGCGGGCGTCGTGAGCACGCCACTCAGCCCGGTTCCCCAATTCCCGAACCCTTCGGATGGCGTGCCGATCGGTTTCGTCAACACCACCATCTATTGAGTCCGCCAGGCGATAAGGCGACGCGCGAGGCCCGGGGTGCCGGGCCTCGCTTGCTTTACGACCTCTCACTTTCCATGCGGCTCCGTTGCCTGCATCCTGCTACGATCCTACTTTAGGGCTTTCGTTTTCTTGATGGCGAAAGCTCAATGTCATCGGGCTCGACTGTAGGAGCTACACGGGGTCGGAGGAGCAGGAGACGCCCCATTGAAGGAGCCGCGCTCGTGATACCAGAGTTGACCGAGGCAATTCTCCAGGCCAAGGCAATCAGGGGTCTGACATTCGCGGATCTTGCCAAGATCGTTGGCTGCAACCCCGTCTTCCTCGCGGCGGTCTGCTATCGCCAGGCAAGCGCCACGCGCGAGCAAGCCGAGAAACTGCTGGAGGCGCTGGGGTTGAGCTTGGAATGTCTGCCGGAGCTTACGAGTTTTCCCGTGAAGGGAGGCCTCATGCCCACGGTCCCGGTGGACCCGCTGCTCTACCGCTTCCACGAGATTCTCCAGGTCTATGGCATTCCGCTCAAGGATGTGATTCAAGAGCAGTTTGGCGACGGGATCATGAGTGCCATCGACTTCACGCTCAACGTCGAAAAGGAGGAGGATCCCAAGGGCGACCGGGTGAAGATCACGATGTCGGGCAAGTTTTTACCCTACAAACGCTGGTGACCAAGGAAAGCGGATGTTTCAAGGCAGATTCCCAGCCCGATCGGGGCAGCTTGCGCAACGGGCTCAACAAAGCCCCAGCCATCGCTTGAGGCTGCGGAGTGGTGTCTTTTGCCCGGTCGAACCTCGCCCCGTCGGACTCGACGGACAAACCCGGCGTGGCAGTAACTTGCGCACCAGCGGCATCAGGTCGGGGTACAGCGGGCCGGTGGTCAGTCCGATGCCCAGCATCAGGCCGCATGCCGCCCTGACGAAGTCGGTGCCGGACGGCTCCTCGCTGCACGCCAAGGCACCAGTATCGAGTTCGGCTGGAGGAACAGGCGCGGTTGCTTGCTGCTGGGCGAGGGCCGAATGGTCTTCTGATGGAAGAGTAGCCAGCACGGCGGTGGGATCGCTGAGATACTGCCCCGTGCGAAGTGAGCTGACCATGGCGAGTTGACCGCCCGGTCCACGCGACGTGATCAATGGCCCACTGCTTCGGGTGGACTGTACGGTCGCCGTATCCTCACGTGGGCCATCGCTTCCATTGGTCGTTAGCCCGAGCAAGAATTCGGCGTTCGACCCGTCAGCCGTTTCCACCGTGATGAGGTCAAAGGCCCGCTCGGCGCGATTGATGGCCGGCGTGGGGTTTCCCGCTGTCGTGCCGAGCGGAGGACGCAACGGCGCGGAGCCCAGTGAAACCAGGGGACCAACCGATACGCCGGGAACTGTCACTTGCGACTGTGCGGCGATCAGCGGTGCGGGAACTGTCACCTGCTGGTTCGCTGTTACGTGGACCTCGCCGGGAGAGATCGAGGCCGAGCCGGGACTCGATACGGGCGCGGGAGCGAAGGAACTCATCGACCCGTAGGGGGAAAAATTGAGACTCGTCGTGTGGTTCGTCACAGACGCGACAATCACGACGGGTTGTGACTCGATCGGGGATCCGATCATGCCATTGGCCGTCACCCGCAGGATACCGGTTGAGCTCGCGTTGGCCGTCTGATGCGTCGAGGCGACGAGCTGGACTTCGGAGCCGGCATGGGGCTTGGCGAGTCCCGGTGATGCCATCGAACTGAGAGCCTCGGGGAGCTTTGAGAGACCGAGCAACTGATGGCCTGCCGAGAGGAGCATCCGGCTCTCCAGGGCCTCCACCCGCGGGTGAAATAGCCAGTGTCCGTTCGACCACCGGCTGGCGGCCCATCGAGGCCGTTTCTTTCTAGGTGTCGAAAGCCATGGGCTTTGCACGGGTGTTGCCACGTTGCTTCTCCTGATCCGTGGTGCCGTCCTCCAGCAGACCGGGCCACGATCTCTCCAGCCTGGATCGTGGTGGAGACGACTCATCCCCCTCCATGATGCATTGTGAGTTCATCGTAATGGCAACAATCGGAGCGACATCGAACTTCCTGTTCCGTGTCCACGTGCACTTTTTGCGGCTTTGAACCGCTGACGCGAGCAAGAGTTGCGCCCGAAAATGTGGCCGATTGCGAGTTGCGGGCCTCGTCGCCAAATCGCACGGTACCTGGCAATCGTGACGTACCTGCGATCAGAACGGGACAGCGCAGCGGCTTTTCAGAAACTGCGCGACAGACCCCGTGATCATAACGATCCACAGAATCAAAAGCTCTAAGAAAATCGTAGTGCGGACGTTATTCTTCAGGGACAATCCGCGCGTGGACACGACCTCGCTGTCTGTTCGGAAGCGCCTGCTCCATCGTGGGCGGCCACGTGCCGGGGAACCAACCCGGTCGTGAACGCGTCCAAAGTGGCGGCACACACTGCGGATTTCCACCCCGTCGAACTGGCTGCTCTTCGTCCTTGACGGTTGTGCTTGATTTCTCTTGGTTCAGTCACAAACGTCCAGGCCCCATGCATCGGGAGGGTCTTCTCGTGGCACCAGGAAATGGCCGGACGATCGTGTTCAGAAATTCCCGGACCGACCGGAATTTCTTGCGATTCAGAGTTCTTTTCTTTGGATTGGCAGCGGGATTGATCACCTGCCTGCTTACGGCGGCGCGGGCAGCCGATCCTCCCACGGTGCTGCCACAGCCGGTTGCCGCGCGTGAGACGATAAGCCCCGCGGCGCCCGTCGTGCCCGGAGAGATCGTTGCAGCGCTCCAGGAAGCGAGATACGAAGCTGCTCGCGAGGGTCTGGCCAAGCTGCGCGAAGCGGCCAAGGATCGCGATGACCGGGCGTACTTCGGATATCTTCAGGGAATCGCAGAGCATCTGGCCGGCCACGGCGAGGCGGCACGAGCAACACTTCACGCGGCTGCCGCTGAGAACGCAAACGGTCGCTGGCTTCCCAAGATCCGGTTCGAACTTGCGGCCATCGAGCTGGCCGCGGGGAATCTCGCCGTGGCCGAGGAGTTGGCCCGCTCGGAGGCCATCCGCCTCCTGGCCGACGATCGCAAGGACCGACTGGCCGAGGTTTACCACGCCTACGCACGGCGCCTTCTCGAGCCCGATGACCCAGTGGTCCAGCCCGATCCCAACGCAGCCTGGGAGCTGCTCTCGCAGGCGCGTGACCTTGCCAAGAGCCCCGTGCTCCGCGCCCGGCTGCTCTTCTCCATGGGCCGCGCCAGCCAGACGGTCTCGAACTTTCCCAGAGCGATCGAACATTTCCAGAGCTATCTCAAGGAATATCCCAGCGGCGCCGATCACCTGGCCGCTCGGTTTCACCTGGGAGAGGCGCAACGCCAGGCCGGTCAACCGCTCCAGGCCCGTCTGACATGGACCGACCTGGTGCGCGACGTCGAGCGTCTGAAGCCGGCCGTCGGCGACAAAGCCGCCCAGAGCATCAGGGCCGACGCCCTGTTCGAGATTCCAACCACCTTCGGCATTCCCAACCCGCCGGACGACACCAGCATGAATCTTGGCGTGGCCGCGGTACAGCGGTTTCTCTCGGCATTCCCCGCGGATCATCGGGCGGTGCATGCCGCTTACCAGATCGGCGCCAGCTATTTAGCTCGCGGTAAGAGCGACCTGGCGCTGGCGGCGTTTTCCCAATTCCTCAAGGAGGAAGGCTTCAGGGTCGAGACCGCCCAGGCCCGCCGCGATCAGGCCGAACTGGCGATGACCGCAACCTTTCAGTATGCGCAGATCCTTCAAGGGCAGCAGAAGTTCACCGAGGCCGTCGCTGCGTGGAAGGGATATCTGGCCAACTTCCCGAACGGACCCCAGAGTGCCGATGCCCAGCGCGCCATTCTCGATACGCAGCTTCTGACCGCGGCCGAACACTTGAATCGGGCCCGCTACATCGAGGCCCGCGCGGCCTGGAGCGAGTTCGTCGCTCAAAATCCGCTCGATTCGCGGGTGCCGGCCATCCTTTTTCAGATCGGCGAGAGCTTCCTGAACGAGAGGAAAAACGATGCGGCAATAGCCGCCTGGGGGCCGCTCACCAGCAAGTTTCCTGCCAGTGAGCCGGCCGGTCACGCTCAGTTTCTGACCGCATCCTTCTTCGAGACCGAGAAGGGCGACCCGGCCGCGGCGATTGAACGATTCAAGAAAATCGCCATCGAGCCCTGGCGATCCCAGGCTCTCCAGCGCGTTGCCGTCATGGAAGCCAGGGCACTCACCGTGCAAACGGTGCGCACGTTCCGCACCGGCGAGGTGCCCAGCCTGAAGATCATGACGAGAAACCTGGAGAAGCTCACCTTCACTGGTTACAAGCTCAACGCCGAAGCCTATTTTCGCAAGAAACACGGGCTCGAGAACGTGGAATCGCTGGATATCGGGCTGGTGGCGCCGGACGCGGAATGGACCGTGGACGTGCCCGGCTATGCCCGGTACAAACCGATCGAAACCGCCTATGAGCTGAAAAAGCTCGAAACGCCGGGCGTCTACGTGGTGAAGGTGACCGACCAGAAATATCTCCAGGCCACCACGCTGGTGCTCGCCAGCGATCTCGAAACTATCGTCAAGACATCGCGCGAACAGATGCTCATTTTTGCCCAGGATATGAAGACCGGGAAAGGCCGCCCCGGGGCACGGGTGCTGGTCACCGATGGCGGATCCGTGGTTCTCGAGGGTGCGACCGGACCGGACGGTGTGCTGCTTCATGACTGGTCGCCACCGCGGGAATCGAACCGCCGCTTGACCTACCTGGTTCTCGACGGAGCCCACGCGGCCGGGTCGGGTTTGGGGGTCCCGGGCAAGGTGGCTCAGGGGCTCATGCCCCGCGCCTACCTTTACACGGACCGCCCAGCATACCGTCCAGGGCAGCAGGTTGCCGTACGTGGTGTGATCCGCGAGGTGCAGGGCGGCCAGTACGCGAACTTGCAAGGCGCCGAGTATCGGTTTGATGTCACGGATAGCCGGGGCAGGCAGCTCATCGCCCGGACCGTCAAGCTCTCGGGCTTTGGAACCTTTCACCAGGTCTTGAACCTGGAACGCGGCGCCCCGGAGGGCACCTACCGGGTGCGCGTCTATCAACCCGGCAGGAGTGATTTCGCTGGAGTGTTCGAGGTGCAGTCGTATCAGCTCGAACCGATCGATCTGGGCTTTGAACTCAAGCAGAGAGTTTACTACCGGGGGGAAACGGTCGAGGCCGATATCGTCGCCAGGTACCAGTACGGAGCGCCGGTAGCCAATCGGCCGATCGAGGTCACCCTTCCCGACCAGCGCGTCGTCAAAGCCGCGACCGATGGAACGGGCAAGTTTCACGTCACTTTTCCCACCGACGGGTTTGCCGAGGAACAAAGCTTGCGTTTGGTTGCCCGGCTGCCACAGGATAATGTCGCAGCCGCGGCTTCCGTCATGCTTGCGATTCGTGGCTTCAATATCGGCGTGCAGACCAATCGCACCGTCTATCTCGACGGCGAATCGTTCGCGGTGCGCGTGAGCGCCAGCGACGCTCGCGGCGAGCCGACCGGCCAGCGGCTGAGCGCCACTCTAATCAAAATGGTCAATCAGGCGGGCCGGATCACCGAGCGCGAAGTCCAGCGCAAGTCTGTCGAGACCGACGCCAAGGCGGGACAGGGGACAGTGACCTTGCGGGCCGATGACGCACAAGGGGGTAACTACGCCGTGCGCGTCGCCGGCATCGACCAGTTCCACAACGCCATTGTCACCGACCGGGCCATATTTATCTCCGGCAAGCAAGACGAGACCAAGCTACGCATCCTGGCCGAACGCCAGCACTACAAGGTTGGCGAGGAGGCCAGCGTAAACCTGCACAGCCGCGGCCGTGCCGGCACGGCGCTCTTGACCTGGGAAGCCGACCGGATACTCAGCTACAGGCTCATGACCCTGGCCGATGGCGATAATCCGATCGGCTGGGCCGTCGCGGGTCCTCAGTTCCCCAACTTCACGCTGACCGCGGCGCGGATGTGGGAAAACAAGTTCGACGAAACGAAGCTCGATATCGAGGTCGAGCGGGATCTGAAAGTGACCGTCGCGCCCGTCAAGACGACGGTTGGCCCGGGCGAGAATGTCGAGCTGGATGTCACGGCGATCGACCAACTCGGGCGGCCGGCCCAGGCGGAACTCTCGATCGCGATGATCGACCGCTCGCTGCTGCGGCTCTATGGTGACCGAATGCCGCCGATCGGCACGTTTTTCTACAGCCAGACTCGCACCGGAGCGTTCTCCACCGAGGCGACGAACACGTTTCACTATACGCCAGCCACCATGGCCGTGGCCCAGGCGGTCGTTGACGAGGCCGAACGCGCTGCGGCCGTGGCGGCGAATCAGGCCATGAAGTCCGCCGTGTGGGAGCAGCTTCACCGGCAAGTCAATCGAGATACCTTTACGGTCGAGCCGGGTGCCCCATTACCGCCACCTCGGCGGCTCCCAACTCGCGCCAGTTCCCAGCCCTGAGCAGGCACGACCCTTAAATAAACGGCCAGCCCCCGATGATGGGCATGATGATGGGAGGAATGGGGGGAGGCGGGGGCGGAGGAAGAAACGGACAGGCGAGGAGAACTCGGAGGGCCCCAGGTATGTATAACGCACTGGCAGTAGCCAAGTCACCGGCCGCTAAGGAAGATCTGAATGATTCGATGGGCAGAGCTTAAGGACGATGACGCCAAGGACGAAAAGGCGGAACGTCGGCTCGAATTGGGACGGGGGATGCGCTCTCCACTCACCAGTCGACTGGGCGAGGGGATCGCCGCGCGCCAGCGGTTTGCCGAGACGGCTTACTGGAATCCCAGCGTGGTGACCGGCGCGGACGGTAAGACCCGGGTCACGTTCAAGGCGCCCTCAGCGCTCTCTGAATATCGGATCATGGCCCGGGGAGTGACCGGGGCGGACACCCTGGTCGGGCAGACCACCGCCCCGCTGACCGTGCGTAAGAACTTTTTCGTCGATCTGAAAGCTCCCAGCGCGCTTACCCAGGGCGACAAGCCGCAGTTTATTGCCCAGGTGCACCACCTTGGGGTTCAGGGCGCGGTGAGCTTGAAGCTGGCGATCTACGCCGGTGGACGGGACGATGTGTATCCCAAGATGGTCGAGATCAAGGGTGACGGTGTCGCCGAAGTAATTTTTGAGCCGTTCGAGATTCCCGATGCCGAGTCAGTCCGACTAACCCTTACCGGGGTCGTCGGCGATTTATCAGACGAACTGACGACCGAGGTGCCCATCCGGCCGTGGGGCGTTCAGGCATACGCCTCGGCGTCGGGGACCAGTAGCGACGGAACATCCGTGTTCGTCGGCCTGCCCAAGGGGAGAACCTATGAAAGCCCTGAGATGATGATTGTCATCTCACCGACCCTCGAGCAGATGATCGTCGAGCTGGCGCTGGGACGGGACTTCTGGGAACTAGCCGGAACCGCGCATTCCCGGATCATGCCCCGTCACCCGGATACGATGATCGATCGCGCGGCCGACCTGCTGGCGGCAACGTCGGCCTTGTCCTATCTGAGCACGGCGCGTTCGGCCGGCTCACCCGACGCGCAGCGCATCTCGGAACGGATCTCAGGCTTGGTCGCGGAACTGATCGCCGGCCAGAATGAGGACGGCGGCTGGCCCTGGGTGCACCGTGGACTGGGAAGTGCCATCAGTCCCAATCAGGGGGCTGCTCTAGCCAGCGACCGGCTGACATCGGCGTCGGCTCTCTGGTCCCTGGCCGTGGCTGAACAAGCGGGGCTGGTACCGGATCCGAAAGTGCTCGACAAGGGTGTTACCTGGCTGACGCAGTCCATGACGAGCGGTACCAACTCTCGCGATCTGGATGCGCGTGCCACTCTGTTGCATGCCCTGAGCACGCGACGTGGCGCCAGCTTCGAGATGGCCAACAGTCTCAATCGCGAACGACAGCGTCTATCAAGCACGGCGCTCGCTTACCTGGCGTTGACGTTCGCGAATCTGAAACGTCCAGAACTGGCCAGTGAGATTCTGGGGATCTTGGCTCCTCGCGGCAGGTTCGAGCCGGTCGCCCCCGGACGGCCCGCAAGGTTGTACTGGGAGGGTTCGAATCAGTCGGCCGACGCACGCAGTACCGTCGAAACGACCGCCCTGGTCTGCCTGGCATTCGGCCGGGTCCGGCCCGAGGCCGCGGAGCTCACTCGCGCCATCGACTGGCTGCACGCTCACCGTTTCGGCAATAGCTGGAATCCGCATCGGGCAAAAGGCCCGGCGCTCGCCGCCCTGGCGCTCTACCACGGCCGGGCGAAAGGTGCCGAGGATCGCTACCGGTTGAAGATCACGGTCAACGACAACCAGGTCGGCGAACTGGCAGTTCAAGGTGCGTCGGACAGCCGCGGTTTCCCCGTGCCGATGAGAATTCTCAAGGCCGGTGATTCCAATCGCATCGGCATAACCATGGAAGGACGCGGTACATTCAGCTACGCCGTGACGATGACCGGGTTCACACGCGAATTCGGCCCCGACCAGGACCAGAAGAACCGGACAGCCTGGATTGCCGCCACGTCTTCTGGCCTTCACCCGCGGAGCTCGACGGCCGGGTCTTGCCCTCCGGGTTCAGCGTTGCCGAACGACCGGTCCCATTCGAGAATTTTGCCAGCCAGGTCGCACTCGGTGGCAGGGCTCGCGTGGCGCTCACGGCCTGGCGGATTTTTTCTTCCGCGACCCCGGAATGGGACCGTGATTTTCTGGTCGTCGAGGAGCATTTGCCCGCGGGGACGACACTGATCGAAGGTTCGGTTCAGACCACGGCCAGTTCCTACACCCTGGCCGACGGTGTGCTCACTTTCTATTTTCACCCGGACCAGAACCCTGGCGACATCTACTACGATGTCTACGGCTACCTTCCCGGCAAGTACCGCACGCTGCCGGCAGCGGTCCGGAGCGTCTACGAGCCCGGGCGCTATCATCTGAGCCAGCCAGGAGAACTCAAGGTCCTGGCGCCCGGAGAGAAGAACACCGATCCGTATCGCCAGACGCCCGACGAGCTCTATGCACGCGGTAAGCTCCATTTCGACGCCGGCCGATTCGCCGAGGCGGCCGCGGGGCTCGAGCCGCTGTTTGCCGGCTACACCCTCCGCGACGACGTGGCCAAGGATGCCGCGCGAATGCTGCTGCTGATCAGTATCAAAGATTATGAGCCCCGCAAGGTGGTGCAGTATTTCGAGGTGGTCAAGGAAAAGGCGCCAGAGCAAATACTCACCTTCGAGCAGTTGCTGGTCATCGGTCGAGCGTATCGCGACATCAACGAGTACGAGCGCGCCTTCATCGTCTGGCGGGGATTGATCGAGGCGAGTTACCTGGAGGACGCGCGGGTCGGCGAACTGCTGCGCCAGCGCGGCAAGACCCTGGAAGCCATGACCTACCTCATCGACCTCTGGAGGGGTTATCCCAACACGCCTTCGATCGAGAGCGATTTCTTTGGCCTTTCCCAGGTTTTGACGCAAGCGGCTTCGAGCGCATTCAACGACGCGGGCCTCCGTCGAGAGCTGGCGTCAGCGGGAGTGACCCGGTCAGAGCTGCTGCTCCAGAGCATCCGGATGATCCAGATTTTCCTTTCCCAGTCGCCGACGAATCCCATGGCCGATGAGGCGAGCCTTGCGCTAGTGGGTGCGTTCCTCGAACTGGAGAATTACGACTCGGTTGTGAAGCTCGCGGGGCGGTTCGCCGGGCTCTATCCCAGGAGCAACTTCCTGGACAGCTTCCAGTACAGCGAGGCCCTGGCCAACTTCTACCTGGGCAAGTATGACAGGGCAGTCGAAGTCGCCGAGAAGATTGCCCGGTCGGTTTACAAGGACGCCAGCGGAGTGGAGCAACCCAGTCCCAACAAGTGGCAGGCGGTCTACATTCTGGGCCAGATCTTCGACGCCCGGCGCGTGCCAGGCAAGGCGCTGGAGTACTATCGCCAGGTCGCCGACCGGTTCACCGACGCATCGAGCGCGATCGAGTTCTACACCCGCAAAGACTTGAGGGTCCCCGAGGTCTCGGTGGTTCGTCCCCAGATCAAGCCGGCGGTGGCCCAGGCCGGTGAGACCGATCGCCCCGATGCGCACGGATTCCCAGCCGGATTGCGTGCCGTGAGCGTTCTGCGGCCGGTCCCGAACTCGACCAGTACAAAGGCCCCGCTGGCCAGCCCAGGTATCAAGCTGGATTACCGAAACATCGCCAAGGCCGACGTCACGGTTTATCCCGTCGACCTGATGCAGCTTTACCTGACGCGGCGCAATCTGAATGGCATCGCCGGCATCGACCTGGCCGGAATCACCCCGTTGGTGGAGAAAAGCGTTGCGCTGGGCGACGGCTCGGATTACGACGACCGCTCGCGAATGATCGACCTGCCTCTTACCAAGGATGGCGCGTATCTCGTCATGATCCGGGGTGACAACCTCTACGCCTCGGGAATTGTTCTGGTCTCTCCGCTGGAGCTCGAGGTGCTCGAGGAAGCCGCGAGCGGCCGGGTGCGGATCAGCGTACGTGACGCGCGCACCAAGGAGCTGGTGCCCAAGGTGCAGGTCAAGGTGATCGGCAGCGGCAATCCCCAGTTCTTCTCTGGTGCCACCGATTTGCGGGGCGTGTTCGTCGCCGAAGGCGTGCAAGGCCAGGTGACCGCCGTGGTGCGGAAAGAAGCGACAGGATACGCCTTCTACCGCGGAACCAGCTACGTCGGTCAGCCGCCGGTCCCGCAGCCCGCGGCCAACGCACCGGCAGGGCAAGCGGCCCAGCCGCCTGCGGCGCCGGCCCAGAATCAGGCACTCGATGCCAATCTGAGGTTGCAGAATACGAGCAACAATCTGAGGCAGATCCAGCGGCTCCAGGAGCGCTACAAGAGTCCGCAGAGCGACAAACCCAAGGGTGCACCGGCCGCGCAGTTCCGTTGAGGCAAAGTGAAGGATCGGCGACAGACATAACGAGCAAGCCCTTGAGCCCTCCGGGTGCGTGGGTTATGAATGGGTCATGCCGCGTTCCGACATGCCCTCCGCACCCCCACCTGGGAGCTCTTCACGATGATTCGCGTTTTGATCGCCGCACTCGTCTTGTCCGGACTTACCAGCATCGCGATTGGCGATGACAAGGCAAAAAGTGATCCACCAGCCTCGGCCGACCACCGCGTTTTCGAGCTGCGAACCTATTACACTAATGATGGCAAGCTCGTCGATTTGCACAAGCGGTTTCGCGACCATACGTGCGCATTACTCAAGAAGCACGGCGCCGAGTTGATCGGATTCTGGACACCGCTCGATGAGAAGGATGGCAAGGGCTCGAAGCTCGTCTATCTCGTGGCCTTTCCAGACCGCGAGACCGCGAAGAAGACATGGAAAGAGTTCAGTGACGATCCCGAGTGGAAGAAAGTCTACGCGGAAAGCCACCAGAACGGCGTGCTGGTCAAGAAGGTGGAGTCGGTTTTCCTGGAGCCGACGGACTATAGCGCAATGAAGTGATCACCAGTGCTCAAGTCTGGTTTGTGGCGTGACCGCGTGCCACCTGCTCTGCCCTTTCCCGATCCTGGGGGTGCAGCGGAATACCAAGCGGCTTGTCGTAGTTGATCAGGCGCGCGTAACGTCCACGCTGGTAGGCCAGGGCGAAGAGATCGGCCAGGTCAAGGAAGACATCGGGGTCGGGGTCTTCCAGCGGGATGGGTATTCTCGGCAATGATTGGTCAAGGGACCACGCGTAGACGTGGCCGATAGCGCTCTTGCTTGCGCGGGCGACAATGGCGAAGAAATGGCCTGGCGGCAGTGGTCGTGCCATCGGCAACCGGCGGCCGGCGATCAGGAGATCGATCTCGACGAGGTTGACTCCCTGCTCACGCAGACGCTGGCGTTTGTCGAGATACTCCGGCAGCCCGCTTGAGCCCTTGTTCGTCGGCGAAAGAATCTCGATTGCCGTCACCAGGTGATCGTCGGGTAGGCGACGGATCTCAATCCAGGTCTCACGAACCTCATCGACGGCCACTGCGAACCCCATCGCGACCGGTTCGAGCGTGGCCACCGCACCGGTACCGGCCGGTTCGATACCGCGCGGACCACTCCGCCGTGCGATCGCCACGTCGGGCCGCATGATTCGATCATGGCCTTCTCGCCAGGTAACAACTCGCACCTCCTCGCCCATTTGCGCGATGTAACCACCAGGGAGCGTTTGACTGATGACATCGCAGCTATAGGTGATCAGGCGACTATGAAAATCCGGCCAGCGGCCCTGGTCTTCCAGGTATGGATCCATTCCGGGAAACGGGCTTTTCATGAAACGACCTCGAGGGAGAAAGGACCGCGACATTCACATCCCCCATTGTAGTGAAACGCATCGCGGCTGGCGAGGTCCGAAGGATCGAACGGTGGGCGGATACTTGACCTGTCAGGTCCGACCAAGTGTGACGTTGACTGCACCGATGAGGCTTTCGCCGAGACCCTTCTGACGAATGGCTTCGAGATCTCTTCGACATGCGAAAAGCGCATCGACGACTCGCCTGTCCCACTGCTGTCCGCGGCCCTTCTGAAAAACGTCATCGATCTGCATGGGCGTGAGCCGCTTGCGGTAATGGCGGTCGCTGGACATGGCGTCAAATGAGTCGGCTACGGCAAGAATCCGCGCTTCAAACGGAATATTTTCGCCCGAGAGGTGGTCGGGATATCCCGAGCCGTCCAGGCTTTCGTGATGGTGTCGGACGCCGGGAAGGATGTGGCTGAGCTTCTTCAGATCCTTGAGGATTGTGACCCCGATCTCGACATGCGATTGAATTCTGCGGTACTCTTCGGACGTCAGCGGCCCGCACTTCTTGAGAACCTGGTCGTCAATACCGATCTTGCCCACATCGTGCAGCAACCCGGCGAGGTAGAGGTCGCTCCGCTTCTGGGGAGGCATCTCCAGCTCTTCCGCCAGGCGGACAGCAATCCGCGCCACGCGCTCGGAATGCCCGGACGTGTTGGGATCTTTCGCATCGATCGCCGCGGTCAACGCACGAATGATGCCGAAGAGTAATTCCTTTAGCTCGCCGTAGCTTCGGGCATTGCTTGACTGGGCTGCGATGAGCGAGGCGACGTACTGCATTCGCTCAATTTCGGGGGTCTCAATCGGGCGATCGAGTAATGGTTTGACCGCGACGAGCCATCCGGCCGTGCCGGCTGGCACGCTGGCGAAGCGATACAAGGGCGGCGCGGACACTCCCACGGGGGGTTGACTAAGGTCATTCACTACGAAGGCTGTTTCTCGTGGAACGAGTGGAACAAAACTGCGGTAGGATGAACTACGCAGGCCTTCAATTTCACCGCACACCACAACAGGTTCACGGGTATCATTGGGAACCCAGGCCACCGCGGCCATATTCATCGAAGTTTTCAGAACATTGGCCGCCAGCGACTGAAACTTTGCCGGGGGGTCGGAGATTTTCATCCGCAGGATGAGGCGGCCGATGACCACGTGCTCGCCTTCCTCACCATCGTCGGCAGTCGGCTGCACAGGGAAAACCCGTGTTTCGTGGTTGCTCTGGAGTCGGTTGACAAACTGCTGGCCCCAGGCGCGCAGGGCCGGATCGGGACACGGCGGTCCCAAGACGATCGGCTTTCTCGAATCAGCCAGACCCGTTGCACTCGGGCGCGGCGACAGATCGCCAGGCGGAATCGGTGCCAGGAAGCCGACAAACCCCACCAGATCGGCGGATTCGGCCGAAGGTAAGGGAAGCAAGAGCCAGATCCGCTCGGGATCATTGTCATGACGCCAGATCGCGACCCGGCCCAGACGCAAGCCCTGTGAGCTTGCCACCTCCAGAAGCCGGCTTTCGAGTTCGGGGAACTGGTCTTTCTCACCTCCTAGAAGGATCTTCCAGGCGCGATGATCGGGATCAAGAATACCCACCGGTGCCGAGAACTCGCGGACGAGGCTCTCTCCCAGAAAGCGAAGACCGTTGCCGGTCACTCCGGAAAGTACATCGGGATCTCTGTGAGTGTGGAGTCCCTTCATGTCGGTGTAGTCGATCCTGCTGCTGATCATGGACTAGACCTTCTCCCCTTCCCGGTCGCCGGTAATCGGTGAACCGCAAGAACCGACGAGAGGCGCGCAGGTCGATGCCGGTCACCCGATGATCGGCACGTGGTAAAACGGCTTCGAGTTCGTTGCTAAGTGCAATCCGTAGTTCCGGCTACGGACCTCCTATCCTCAAACTTAGTACACGGTTCGTCGAGTGACCCGGCAAACCTGATCTGAACGAACTTCCGGTCTCGCACAGGCGCGAAGGTCTTCTTGGACAGCTTGCGGGTCCAGACCTATAGAACTTTAGTCGACCTTCGTTCGTCAGGCGGCAGATGCTTTCGAAAACGGATGTGAATCATGCGGGATTCCGACAGTTCATGGCAAGATTCCGCCCGTGAGCTCATGGAGGGCTGGAACCTGGAGGAGGAAGAGCCGCAGTCTTTCCATGAAACTCCAGATAGGAAGCTGCCCCGATCGCCTGTGCTCGCGCGCGAGTGCGGACAGAGCGTGTCGTCTGAGCCACGGCCGGATGATTCCTTTCCGGGAGGCCCGACCATGCTCTACCAGGCGTTCACCCCGATGTCCGGAAGAGCAGCCGGTTCCGTATCGCAATCAGCATCCGGCCGTCGAGACAACTCCGCGCAGGGCGCGGAACCTGCTGCCTCCTCGAAAGCCTTGGCTAGCGGCAGAATTGCGCGGGTCAGCAAGGATACCCGGAGAGTGTTGCCACGAGCTGGGGACGAGGTGGGGGGGTTCCGGCTTGTGGTCGAGCTGGGTCGGGGGGCATTCGCGCGCGTATTCCTTGCGGAGGAGATGAACCTGGGGCGTCGCCTGGTCGCCCTGAAAATCTCCCGTGCCGAGGGTGATGAACCGAAGATCCTGGCTCGGCTCCAGCACGCTCACATCGTTCCTGTCCATTCGGTCCAGGATGAGCCGTCGACCGGCCTGCGGCTCCTGTGCATGCCTTTCTTCGGCGGTGCCAACCTGGCTCAATTGCTTCAGGAGGCTTGGGGCTTGACGCACGCCCAGGCCACGGGTCGAAGCCTTGTGGAAGCGCTCGACCAGTTCAGCCAACGGTTGCCGGTCGTGGCGTTCAAGGACCCTTCGCTCGGACTCGGCCGCCCCCAAGGCTCGCGGTTGCGGTCGCTGCCGTCGGCGTCCATCCAGAGCGTTGCCGAGCCGGCCGCAGTCGTGTCCTCGGTTCCAAGTTTGCAAGCCGAGATCGAAACGTCTCGTGCCGGAAGATTTTATTCGATTCTGACTCGGCTCGTTAACTTGAGGCGAGAAGCCGGCTCAATCATTGAAAATGAGGATCACGGTCAGCCTTCGCGACAGTTTCTGCGCGGGGCGAGCGGCATCCAGGCCGCGGTCTGGATCGTTGCCAGGCTGGCCGAGGGGCTTGACCATGCGCATTCCCGGGGCCTGTTGCACCGTGACCTGAAGCCGGCAAACATCCTGATTGCGGCCGATGGTACGCCCATGCTGCTCGATTTCAATCTGGCCGCTCCGAGCGAGCTGGCCATCGAGACGGATTCTCAAGATCATAAGGGGGAGCCCGTGGTGCAACGGGCCTTGCTGGGTGGAACTTTGCCCTACATGGCCCCCGAGCACCTCGACGCCCTTGACCCCGAAGGGTCGACGAGCCCAGAGGCCGTCAACGAGCGATCGGACATCTATTCGCTAGGCCTCATCCTCTTCGAGATGATCAGTGGTCACCATCCGTTTCCCGAACCTCCTCCGGGGCTCACTCCGGTGGCGACCATCCGCTGCATGAAGGAGAGCCGCAGTCAGCGGCCTACCCCTTCGCTGAGGAGCCGCTGTGCCGAGGTTCCCTGGAGCCTGGATGCCCTGGTGTCCCAGTGCCTTGATCCCGACTCGAATCGTCGCTTTCAAAGCGCGCGCGACCTGGCCGATGACTTGCGGCGGTTTCTCGAAGATCTGCCAATGAAACATTGCCCGGAGCCAAGCCTGCGGGAGCGCCTGGGGAAATGGGCGCGGCGGCATCCCGGCCTGTGTGGTTCCACCTCGATTGCCATGGTCGCGTTGGTCTTGCTCGCGCTGATGACCGCTTCCATCGTGCTGGTCTATGACGGCATGCTCGATCTGGCGGCGCGGATGAAGTTGCAAGCTTTTGATCATAGTTTCGTCGAGAGCCAGTTTCTGCTCAATGTGGCTGGGCGGAACGATGAGTTTCTCAGGAGAGGAACGCAGACGGCTCGGAGGCTTCTCGGACAGGTTGGAATTGTGGACGAGATCGCGCTTGGCCGCAATGCGGGCGGGCGAGCACGAAACGCCGGGGAGAACCTGGCCGGGCGGTGGCTTCAGCGGCTCAAGCCCGACGAGGCCCGCCGGGTGCGGCGGCAGATCATTGAGCTGCTGATCCTGGAGGCTCGCGCGGGTGTGACCATCGCCAGGCATGATGGTTCTCAGGATGACCGGCGTCGGGCGATCGGACGCGCGATTGCTCGCCTCGATCACGCCGAGCGGCTGGACAGCGAAGCGCCTTCGGTGCTGTTCGCCGAGCGTGCGGGTTACCATGCTGCGCTCGGGAATGCCGACCTGGCTGCCCGCGACCGCGACCGGGCCGCTCAATCCCAGCCGACCCAGAGCCGTGACCTGACCCTCCTCGGCACGTCGCTGCTGGCCCGCGGTGACACCGCGGCGGCGGAGGCTGCACTGCGGGCCGCGATCGCGCAGGAGCCCACTTCGATCTGGTCGTGGTTCGCCATGGGGCATTGCCACTTCGAGCAGGGCCGCTTCCTCGAAGCCGCCGGTGATTTCAACGCGTGCGTGGCGTGCGGGCCCCAGTACGCCTGGAGCCACTTCAATCGCGCTCTGGCGCTGGCCCGGGCCGGGCGGCTGCTCGACGCCAAGCTGTCGTACAACCGGGCGATCGAGCTCGATCCCGAGCTTGTCGAGGCGCGGGCCGACCGCGCTCTGGTGGAACTGGAGTTGAACCAGGCTGATGACGCACTGAAGGACCTGCGAGCGGCCGTCGCCGCGGGTTACCGCGACGCCGGGGTTCTTTCCGCCCTCGGCGAGACTTTGGCCCGCCTGAATCGCAGGGATGAGGCCGACGCGTTGTTTCGCGACCTGATTGTGAATCATCCCGATGATGCCGTTGTCCGTATTGCTCGCGGCATGACACTCATTGATCGCGATTCGGCCACCGCACGCCAGGATTTCTTAGAAGTACTGAGAATCAATCCAGGAAATGCCATGGCCCACTATGGGATGGCACGGCTGGTCCGAAAAAGTGACCTGCGTCAGGCCGTCGATCATTTGAACATGGCGCTGGAATCGGACCCCAACCTGATCGACGCCATTCAGCTCCGCGCCCTGGTGCGCGGCCGGGCGGGCGATCGAGCCGTGGTCGACGATGTCGATTTGCTGGTCAAGACGCCAACCGCCCAACGCTTCTACAATGCGGCCTGCGCTCTGGCGCTCTACGCCGAAACCACCCGCGACCCGCGACCCCTTGAACGCTCAGTCCAGCTTCTCGAACTTGCGTTCAAGGCGGGCTTGCCCAGCCAGTTCGCTGTAACCGATCCCGACCTGAAAATGCTCCGCTCTCGGCCCGAATTTGCCAGGCTCATGGCGCGATTCCAGGCCAGCGCAAAATAGGGCGACACTTCGTAATCCACCACCAACGAACCGGTCAAGCGAGTCAGAGTTCCCCTGCCTATCGCAAACCCCCTGGCAGGAAACGGGCTTCCAGTTGACCGCAATGACGGGCGTGATAGTTTTCTGATCGGCCGTCTCGAATGACTATTGACTTTATAACTGTAAAGGAATATGGTAGGACGATCGATATTTCATGTACGGGATGAAAGGGTCGTCGAGATTCAGATCCTGGACAAAAGAACATCCGGCACGCGGGGACAAGCGGGAAGAAGATGCTCGCGCTTGACCGACAGGTGCAGATCGCGGCGGGAACCATGGCGCTGTCTGGATTTGCGTTCGGTGGGCTGATCAACCCGAACTGGTTCTTGCTCGCGGGATTCGTGGGTTGCGGGCTGATGTTCGCCGGAGCGACCGGCTTTTGTCCGCTCGGGTGGGTGATCGCCAAAATGCCCTGGAATCAGGCGGGGCGGGTTGAGGGCGGTTGATTTGGTGTTCCTGACAGAGAGTCATATATGAAAGCGAACGACTTTATTTGGCCTGCGATCTCGATTCTGGTCCTGGGCGTCTTGGCGGCACGGGCAGCACAGCACACGACCGACACACTGGAGCAGGTCAAGTCTCGCATCAAGGAGAAGAAGGCCGTGCTGATCGATGTCCGCGAGCAGGCTGAGTGGAACCGGGGTCATCTTCAGGGGGCATTGTTGATTCCGCTCAGCGAGCTCACGGTCTGGGAACGCGACGGAATTCCACCGGCCAGGCGGGCTGAAGTTGATAAGGCCATTCCCAAGGGTGCCATTCTCTATTGCCATTGTGCTGCCGGGGGCCGCTCCGTCCCGGCCGGAGAGGTCCTCCGGCGGCTCGGCTTTGATGCCCGTCCGCTTCGCGAAGGCTATCGCGACTTGCTGGGAGCGGGTTTTCCCAAGAGTCAGAAGTGAGCGATAACGACGTCATCGTGAAGATCACGATCTCGCCGCATGGACAGGTCGACACATGACAGGAATGCATGTAATGTTAATTAAATTTTCGCGACTCGAGGGATCGTTCTCGGCAGCCATTGAAGGAGTCGGCACATGACCACCGCGATCTCGGTGCCCGCGGGGCAGGGGACCAGGCGATCACGCAGGTGGCTGCGAGCGATCGGGACACTAGGAATGGCCGCTCTCTTCACGGCGGGAATCACCTATATGATGATGGCTCTGGCCGGCCGTTTCGAGACCAAGGTCAAGCCAGGGAAGATGGAAGCCCGGAATGAGCCGGAGCTGGCGGACGGGAGCCTGGTCGAGGTCAGGCTGGTCAAGCGGCCGAGGACGGAATCGGCCGTGGGCACAATCCGCGCGCTGCACGAGGCCGTTGTGGCTTCCAAAATTCTGGCGCGGGTCAAGGAGGTCAAGGTCAAGGCCGGGCAGACCGTGAAGGCCGGCGACGAACTCGTCGTCCTCGACGATGCCGATCTGCATGCCCGGCTCCAGCAGGCCCTCGCCGCGGAATCGGGAGCCAGGGCCAAACTGAACCAGGCACACATCGACGTGGAACGCTCGAAGCGGCTGAATGCGGTCAACTCGATCGCGCAACAAGAGGTCGAGCAGTCGAACACCGCTTATCTTGCCGCCAAGGCAGAGCTTGAACGGGCCGAGCAAGCGGTCAAGGAAGCCCAGATTCTCCAGGGCTACGCCTCGATTCACGCGCCGATCGGCGGCGTGATCGTCGACAAGAAGGTGAATCCGGGCGACACGGTCAGCCCGGGCCAGGCGCTCCTGACAATGTACGACCGGGAGCGGATGCAGATGGTGGCCACGGTCCGCGAGTCGCTGGCGATGGGACTGGAAGTCGGGCAGAAAGTGGCCGCGCGGCTCGATGCCCTCGATCTCAATTGCAAGGCCACGATCTCCGAGATTGTCCCCGAAGCACAGGGCGAAAGCCGGTCATTCCAGGTGAAGGTGACCGGCCCCTGTCCGCCCAACGTCTACAGCGGCATGTTCGGGCGAATCTTCATCCCCCTCGGTGACGAAGAAGTCCTGGTCATTCCGCCGCGGGCCGTGCGCAGAGTCGGGCAGCTTGAGGAGGTCGAGGTCGTCGAAAACGGAACAGCGTGCCGACACGTCGTCCAGCTTGGACGGACCTTGCCCGAGGGCCGGGAGGTCCTCGCCGGACTCCAGGCCGGCGAGCACGTGATGGTGCCGCGAACCTCAAACGGCCGGGAGGGCCGACCATGAGCCATCCAGAGCCGGGCCATGACCACGGCAAGCACGATTTTCTCAATGGGATCGTTCATCAGTTCCTCGGCTCCAACTTTTCGATCATCCTGATCATCGTCTCACTGCTGATCGGGCTGGCGGCTCTCTTCGTCACCCCGCGCGAGGAAGACCCGCAGATCGTGGTGCCGATGGCGGACGTCCTGGTCAGTGCGCCTGGTCTCTCGGCCGATCAGGTCGAGCAGCTTGTCGCCACGCCTCTGGAGAAGATCCTCTACCAGATCGACGGCGTCGAGTACGTTTATAGCATGGCACGCGAGAACCAGGCGATCATCACCGTCCGGTTCTACGTCGGTCAAGATCGGGAGCGAAGCCTCGTCAAGCTCTTCAAACGGCTCGATGAGCACCAGGATATTGTTCCCCCGGGCGTGACCGGCTGGGTCGTCAAGCCGGTGGAAATCGACGACGTTCCCGTTGTCACGCTCACGCTCACCAGCGCGACCGATGACAGCCATACCCTGCGGCGGGTCGGCGAGGAAGTGGTTCAGCGCCTCTCCTCGCTGTCAAATGTTTCGCGTGCCTACATCGTGGGTGGCGAACCAAGGACTGTCCGTGTTGATCTCGATCCCGAGAGGCTTCAAGCTTTCGGCGTGAGCGCGCTCGAGGTTCAGCAGGCGCTCCAGGGAGCCAACATCCTTTTGCCCGCCGGCAGCTTCACCCGCAATGACGCAGTTTTTCGGGTCCAGGCGGGTATGGTGATCGATCGTCCCGAGCAGCTTCCACAACTGGTCGTGGGCGTCTTCCAGGATCGGCCCGTCTTTCTCAAGGATGTCGCCACGGTTCGTGACGGACCCGCCGAGGTGGCGACCTATGTCCGGCATGGATGGGGGCCGGCTCGCGGAATGGAAGCGGAACCGGGGTCAACGGGAACCGTGATCGGCCCGCGCCGCGAGGCCGGTCCGCGCGGCCAGGGAGCAAGCGTCTCGCAACCGGCCGTGACCATCGCCATCGCCAAGCAAAAGGGAACCAACGCAGTAGCCGTCGCCAAGACGGTGCTCAAGGCCGCCGGGGACCTGCAGCAAGAAGTCGTACCCGGCGACGTTGACATGGTCATCACCCGCAATTCCGGCCTGACCGCTGATGACAAGGTTAATGAGCTGGTCGAGGCGCTCTGGGTAGCCATCCTGATCGTCGTCGCCCTTCTGACCTTGAGCCTGGGCTGGCGCGAAGCGTTCATCGTGGCTGTGGCAGTACCGGTGGTCTTCGGCTTGACCCTGGGTGTCAATCTCCTCTTCGGCTACACGATCAACCGCGTAACCCTGTTCGCGCTGATCCTCTCACTGGGATTGCTGGTTGACGATCCGATCGTGGACGTCGAGAACATCGCCAGGCATTTCGCGATGCGCGGCAAGGCGACCCGAGACATCGTGCTCGAGGCCGTGGCCGAGATCCGGCCGCCGCTGATCAGCGCGACGCTGGCGGTGATCGTCAGCTTCTTGCCGATGTTCTTCATCACCGGCATGATGGGTCCGTATATGGCCCCCATGGCGCTCAACGTGCCGGTTGCCATGCTCATGTCGATGGTCGTCGCCTTCACGATCACGCCCTGGATGTCGTACCAGGTGTTGCACCGGAAGTTCCAATCGGGCGGCGGAAGCGGCCATGGCGGTCATGATCCTGACGACCCGGACGCGATCCGCCAGACGCGGCTCTACAAGATTTTCTATCCCTTGATGCGGCCCTTGCTCCATTCCCGCCTGACGGCCGCCGCCTTCCTCCTGTTAATTGGAGTGTTGACGGTCGCGGCGATGGGGCTAGCAGCGATGAGGGCCGTACCGCTCAAGATGCTGCCGTTCGATAACAAGAACGAATTGCTCCTGGTGCTTGATTCCGACGAAGGGACGACGCTGGAACGCTCGAACGTCGCTGTGCAAGAGATCGAGTCGGTTCTGGGAACCGTTCCCGAGGTGACCAATTACACCAGCTATGTGGGTGTCTCCAGCCCGATTGATTTCAACGGACTGGTGCGCCATTACTATCTCAGACAGATGCCCCATCAGGCGGAGATCCGGATCAATCTGGTTGGCAAGAAGCAGAGGGAGGCCCAGAGCCATGCCCTGGCGCTCAGGCTCCATGACACCCTGACCCGGATCGCCGAGAAGCACAAGGCGCGGATCAAGATCGTCGAGCTGCCGCCGGGGCCTCCGGTGCTGTCGTCGGTGGTGGCCGAGGTCTATGGACGCCTTGACCATTCATACCCCGAGCTGATCTCGGCCGCGGGCACTGTCGCCGACCGGTTGCGCAAGGAACCCGGCGTGATCGAGGTCGATGATACGGTTGAGGCACCCGCCCCCACGCTGGTCTTTCTCGCCGATCAGGAGAAAGCAGCGCTGAATGGTGTGTCCGTCGACCAGATTGCCCGAACGCTTCAGCTCACCCTCAACGGAGCCAACGTGGGCACAGTCCGTCTGGCCGGGGAACGTAACCCGCTGGCCATCGAACTGCGCCTGCCCCGCGCGATCCGGTCGAGTCCACAGGACCTCTCAGGTATCCGCGTCAAGGGCCGGACTGGCCACCAGGTCGCGCTTGCCGAGATTGGCCGCTGGGAGACTAAGCCGGTGGATCAGACGATCTATCACAAGAACCTGGAACGCGTCGTCTATGTCTTCGCCGAAACCGCCGGACGCCCGCCCGCCGAGTGCGTGCTCGACGTGACTTTTGACCGCAAGCCGGATGGGACCCGGTCTCATGGCTGGGTGGCCGACTCCCAGCCGCGTCCTCTTGCGGAGCGGAATTACTTCCGGAACGGCAGCGGCATTGCCTGGTCGGTACCCGAGGGAACCCGCGTGGAGTTTGCCGGCGAAGGCGAGTGGAAGATCACCATCGATGTCTTCCGCGATCTTGGCCTGGCCTTCGGTGCTGCAATGCTGATGATCTACGTGATCCTCGTTGCCCAGACCAACTCATTCGTGGTTCCGCTCGTGGTCATGATGGCCATTCCCTTGACGGTGCTCGGAGTCATGCCGGGATTCTGGCTCTTGAACCGGCTTGCCGGACAAACAGTAGGCGGTTTTCCCGACCCGGTCTTCTTCACGGCCACGGCGATGATCGGCATGATCGCCCTTGCGGGAATCGTCACCCGCGACTCGATCATTCTTGTCGATTTCATCCATCAGTCCGTTGCCCGAGGGCGATCACTCTTCGATGCCATCATGGAGAGCCGCGTCGTCCGGCTGCGCCCGATCCTTTTGACCGCCGGCGCGGCCATGCTCTCGAGCATTCCTATCACGCTCGACCCCATCTTCTCCGGCCTGGCCTGGTCGCTGATATTCGGGCTCGTCGCCTCGACCATCTTCACGCTTTTCGTCATCCCGGTGACGTACTGGCTGCTTTATACCGGCCAGTCATCTCCGCAGCCAGAAGCAGTCGAGAAGCCGTCAGAGAGCGGCACGGTGACATCCTCCTGAATCCGTCCGGGCTCAGGAGCCAGCACGCCTCGACGATGGAATGGGTGTCCGACCTTCGCATCCGCCGCCTGTCCATGGAGCAAGCGGCTCCAGGATCCTGAACAATTCAGGCGAGATCCCGGCTTTTCCCTCGCTGAAGCTCCGCCCGATGTTCTCATCGTGCATGCCCTTGGCCCAGGCGGCGGCTGAGCTCTTGGGCATCCTGGTTCCCCAACTCCAGTGCCGCCTTGGTGTTTGAGACGGCCGCCTGGCGATCGCCGCGAGCCTGGTGAACGAGGGCCAAATTGAGGTGGATCACTCCCAGGGTCGTCCGGTTGGAGGTGTGCGACCGGGCCAGTTCCAGATCGGCGACGGCGTCGCTGTAATGGCGCTGGTGGTAGTGGATGAGGCCTCGGTTGAGGGCGGCATCCGTCAACTGCGGATTGAGAGTCAACGCCCAGCTGTAGTCGGCAAGGGACTGGTCAAGCTGGCCAAGTGCTTGGTAAGCCAAGGCCCGGTTATAGTAACATTCGGCCGTTTCGGGAGAGAGCGCAATACAGACGCGAAACGCATTGACCGCCGGGTCGTATTGCTTGAGGCGATAGGCGCACAATCCCTGGTAGAAGTTGAGCCAGAAGTCCTGGGGCCGAAGATTCAGACCGAGCTGGAACCGCTCGGCAGCGCGGATGATCTTTCCAGATCGCAGGTAGGACCTGCCCAGATCATATTGCTCCCGGGCCGACCGGGGCTCGACTCTGGGGAGCGGGTCAGGGTTGGCCAGCCCGAGCGCCTTGGAGTAGACGCGACGGTCGCGTTTGAGCGCGGGACTGGGTCCTAGCAGGGCTTCCGCCTCGTCAAGTATCTTGATCGCCTCCCTGTTCGCGTTCTCGGCGTCCGGTCCGGTCGCGTAACGCACGCGAAAAGCGGCCCAGACGACGGCCAGATCCAGCAGATCCGTCCGAACATCGTGATCGGCCTCGGTCTCGCTCTGGCTTGTCGCGTAGAGCATGAGTGAGTTGCGAGCCTTCCAGATTGCTGGTACGAGGCGAATCAGCGACTGCGCTTCCTCGGCGGGCGGCGCCGCAATGCCGTATCGGAGCCGGACGAGTTCGGCCAGACTGTGAAGCTCATCGGCCTTCGCCTCGCTGACGGCCAGGGCGAGTTCTTCATCCAGGGCGAGTCTCAACGAATGCACCCCTGGAAGATCGCCAGCGAGCGCCAGCCCCTGCCTCAAGACCTGGGCGGCTTCCAGAGGATGATGGCTCTTCAGGTTCGCCCGGCCCTGCACCAATGCGGCCACGAGGTTGTTGACTCGTTGGCGGTAGACGATCCAGCCGGATCCCGCGGCAGCAGCAAGCGATAGTGCTAAGACGGCCAGGATCAACCCGCGGGACAGCGCGGCCGGCCGCCTGCGCCGCCATTTCCGCCAGCGCTCAGCCCAACTCCGGTTGGCGACTCCGCGCAACGGCAGGTTAGTCAGGTGCCGCCGCAGGTCGCTCGCCAGACGCGCAGCTTCCGGATAACGGTCGCGCGGATCTCGAGTGAGACACTTTTGGATGATGTCCGACGCGCCGACAGAAACTCGTGGGTTGCAACGGTGCAACGGCGGTAAGGCTGCGGCTGCCGACTCACGGCTGGGCCCGCCCAGTGCTTGGTACAGCATCACGCCCAGCGAGTAAATGTCGGCGCGGCCGTCGACGGTCTGCCGGACTGCCCGCCCTTCCCGTACCGCGGCCAGCGCCTCTTCCTGTTCGGGGGACATGAACTCGGGTGTCCCGCCCAACCAGGCGGGAGCCGTCCCTCCCGCTGTGACCGGCCCCCGGCAGATGGAAATCCAGGAGCATCGGTTGGCCATCTCCGGCCAGCAACACGTTCGACGGTTTGACGTCCATGTGAACCAGACCGCGATCGTGTGCGTACTGCAAGCCGTCGGCAAGGCAGGCCCCGATCGAGATGATCGCATCGACGTAGGTGCAGCGCGTTAAAAAATGCCGGAATGGTCCCCAACTCGGCAGTGTGATCGGCAGTCGGGACTGGACCTGGTCGAGCAAATCGATGAGTTGCTTCCCGGTCCGCTGGGCGGGCGGCTGAGTCTCGTTCAGCAACTCCAAGACCTGGGCCAGCGTGGCACCTCCCAGGAAGGGCATGCAGAGGAATTGCAGGTTGCGGGCCTGGAGCACATGCTCGGAGTAGAGCGGTACTATGTTCATGTGCTGTAGCCGCGCCAGCGAGAGGTGCTCCTCGCGTCCGCGCGGAGTGACCTTCAAGACCACGGGCCGGTCTGCCAGGGAAGGCTGCGCGGCCAGGAAGACCCGTCCTGTCGCGCCCCGGCCGAGTTCGGCCAGGAGACGGAAGCCAGCCAGGACCTCCCCGATTCTCGGAAAGTTGATAGCGAGCGGGGCGGAATCCAGGAGGCGCTGGCAATTGAGCAGGATCGCCAGCTCGTCTCGCCATTGCGGGAACCGCCGGACAATCTCTGCGAGGTCCACTGGCAGCCCCGTCTCCTGGCGAAGTGCCACCTCCTCGTAGATCAACCGGATCGCCGCTTCGTCGCCGAGATCGGGATGACTTGCCAGAATTTCCTCTGCCAGCGGTCGTTCGCCCCGGCGCCAGGCCGCAACCATCGCCTCGACTTGCTGGGTCGCCATCGAGCCGGACGTATCGAAGCTGAGAACAGCCTCGACTGACCGTGCCGCACCGGGACTGGCCCGCATTTCCCTCGAATCGGGCGGGTGAGTTGACATGGCCTTCTCTCGCCTTGTGGCAACCGCTCACAAGCCGGACGAGCATTCCCTCTCTTGCGTGACTGCCAACCGCTTCGCCAGCTCGTAGAGGATACGGCGCACACTCGACTCGTGCAGCCCGGTGCGGGCCGCGATCTCGGCCAGAGGCAAGCCCTGCCGCTTGAGCTCGAGCAGCCCGCGATGGGCCGGGGGACAAAGCTCGGTCAAGGTCTCCCAGAGCTCATCGGCCTGAACCACCTGGCTCGGCCGCGGCTGTCCGGTGGCAGCCAAGGCGGACGCTTCGTCCTCCAGGAACGGCTGCTCCCGCTCCAGTGCGGCACCATTGCGCCGGCAGTGATTGACGAAATGGTTGTGCGTTACGCGCGCGAGGAAGGCCCTGAGGTGCTCCCTGTCGTTGAACTGATGCTCGGCCTCGCGGAGCCCTTCCAGAACATCGGTCCAGACCGACTGGACGACGTCCATCGAGTCGAACTTGGCACGTAGGGACGGGTTGAGCCGCCGCCTGACCATCGACCGCAAGAACGGCTCATAAGTGCGGAACACCCGCTCGGCAGCCTCATCCTCACCGTTGGCCAGCTTCTCGAGGAGCGTATCCAGCGAAGCGGTGTTCATACTTCTCCCAGATTCCAGAGGATCGGAAAACCGGTGAATCGCGCACGTTCCTCTTCGTCTCGCTCCTCCGCGGCTTCGCCGCGGGCCTCATCGCGCACCGCCGCCGGCGCAGTGCGACTTCGACCGCGAGGCATGTCACCGCAGTGGCCGCGGCCAGGGGAACCAGGTTCGTCGTCTCGCGGAGATCGGTCAGCTCGGCTCCCAGGCTCTCAAACCGATCGAGGAATCCATCGATGGCGTGCTCAACGCACGCGCGGTCGAAGGGCAGGAACTCGGTGAGCAAATCGGCATACCGCGGCGAGGGCATTTCCACGTTTCCAGCGGCAGTATCCATTTCCAGCGGTTCGGCTTCCGGCAATGGTCCAGCTTCAAGGCGACCGTGCTCCTCAGCAGACAGGGGATGATTCGCGGCGACCGTGACTGGAGAGACGGCAGCCTTTGCGGGTGACGCGTAAAGGCCCTCTGTCTGGGTCGCGTGCTCCGTGGGACTGTCAAAGACCGGACCAGCATTGGCAGTAAGTCCGACCGTAGTGCCGGGTGCGGTCGCAAGCCTGGCGGAGACGGCTCCCGCCAAGGTCGAGTCGGCGTCGCTTGGGGCAGTCCCCGTTCCACTCGAAAGCGCCGGACTCGAGAAGGCGTCGGGCGCAGATCCACTAGCTGCCGCGGTGCTGACTCGATCGTCAAAAGGAGTCAGCTCAGACTGGATCGAAGGGCTGGTGCCGGAACTCTGATTTGTCCGCGCCTCATTGGCGGAGGAATCGTCACCTGCGCCTGACGACGCAGGGCCGGATAGCCGATTCGCATTGGCAGTCGGAGTCGTCTGCGGCAGCGACGTGCTCGGACCCGGGATGGTGGCTCCAAGGCCGGTGTTCACGGCCTTGCTCACCGCCGTGGTGCCGTCATCAGATGTAGCTGACTGGGCGGGAGAAGCGCCTGCGATTGGACTTGCGGCGATTTCTCCAGGGTCGCTGACAGAGCTGGCGCTCGCAGGCGGTGCTGGGCCAGCCAAATTGGAGGCCGATTCTTTAACTTGAGTTGGGGATGCAAACGATTCGCCGTCGTTCACAGTCACAGTCGAATAGACGACACTCACCGCGACTGAACGCGAATCGCCCGAGGAGTCAGTGCTACCGGCCGCGGCCTGAGAAGCGGTAGTGTTCGCCGTCATCACGACCGCGGGATTCGCCACAGCCGGATTGCCGTCGCTGGCCGGCAGAGCTTCCGATTCGGAACTAACCCCCAGGATACTCAGGAGCCTCCGGTCTTCCAGGGTCAAAACCTCGACCACCGCCGCCCACGAGGGGCGGAAGGCCAGACCTCGCCGAGATCTCATGAATGCTGTCTCCCAGACAGTCAACCCATCACAATCGTGTGATTGTGGGACCGGCCGACTCTTGATTTCGCGGACTCATCCTCATACCGGCCATCGACGCGCCTGTGACTTCGAGGCCGAGGCTCCGATCACCCATGGCACATGCAACACCGGTGAAAGCTGTACCTCGTCACCGTGGGCCTCGCCCGAGACCTTCACTGACTATCGCTGCAATCGCGTTGATTTCACCGGGCAATAAGCTGCCTCGCCCGGATGGAACACGCAAGCCAGAAGTTATGAGAGCTGCCGCGGCAGCAAATCCCTCCCGCTCGCGCGAAGAACAAGACTGAGAGTTACAAACTCAATCTGATAAGTCAAGACGGCAGGTGGTCGGGCCATTTCTCGTGGGTTCGTGCCTCGTGCCACTTGTCTCATGCCAGGTGAAATAGACCTGGGTCATCCTCGGGCTCGGGCTGGCCGCGATTCGCGGAGTGCATGACGGTGTAGGTCAAATCTTGCCCCGGGTCGAGGCCCGAAAAAAATGCGCACACCGCTAGCGACTTCGCGCGATGGCCATGTGGAAGCAAAACACTCCTGCAAACCGTTCACATGGAGCATGCAAGATGAACACCCGACCGATCCGCAATCGCAAGGTCTTTCGGCTTGAGTCCCTCGAGGTCCGGAACGCACCATCGAGCTTCGGTGTGATGGCGCACGCCGCCGTGGCTGTTCACCAGGTCCACGCCGCGGCGCACTTGAGTCACCTCAGCGTCACTCAGAGCACCGACAAGCGAGAAACTCCCGAGGTCAAATCCGCCACCGACAAGCGTGTCGACGCCAAGGGAATCGAGACCGTCAGCCCGGACAAGACCACCAGCCCGGATACGACCAACAACGAGACGAAGCGCGCTGATTCGACAACAAATCAGTGAGATTTCAGGGTCGGAATAGACCCACGTACGAGCCCCTTCGTCGCTCAATTCCACGATAGAGAAGGACAAGAAATGGATTCCTTTGGAGAACCCGCGCCGGGATCAACCGCGCGATGAGGTTTGGAGGAAGGGTTTTACACCATGGGTGGTCGTCAACTCGTGATTCGCGAAACCATGCGTCAAGTCTGCCGAGGCAAGGTCTTCGCGGCTCTGCCAGTTCTGCTTTTCATGTCCACAGGATTGGCAACCACGCGGAGATCCAGCATCGACCTCGACAGGGTTCCTCACACCGCGGTACGGCGGGCCGACCTGAGAGTGGTCTTGCGGGCGGGGGGACAGGTGGAGAGCTCGTTGCGAACGGTGATTCGATGCGAGCTCGAGAACCCCGGCGACCGGCGCTCGGCAACGACGATTCTTGACCTCCTCCCCGAGGGCTCGATCGTGTCCAAGGGCGACGTGCTCTGTCACCTTGATGCGTCAGAACATGAAGAACTCAAACGGCTGCAACTGATTTCCCTTGCTCGGGCTCGCGCGGATCTGCGGCGGGCCGAACTCGACCTGGAGGTAGCAAAAGCCGCTTTGGATGAATATCGACAAGGGGCTTGCCGGCTGGAGATCCAGGGGATCGAGGGGCGGATCGCGCTGGCGAAGTCACAGGTCGCCCTGCGGTCCGATCGTCTGAGCTGGTCGCGTCGAATGCTTGCCAAAGGCTACATTTCCAAGGCTCAGGTTTCCTCCGAAGCCGCTGCGCTGCAGCGGGCCGAGTTTGCCCTGTCTCAGGAGCAGACGAGGTTCCGCAACTTTCAGGATCATGAGATCCCCAGAATCATCCGGGTGCTCGAAAGCGATATCGCATCAGCGCGGTCGAAACTGAGCTATGAATCCCTGCGGCTGCGGGCGCAGGAAGAACGGCTGACCGGACTCCAGCGCCAGATATCCGCGTGTACGATCCGGGCGCCTCACAACGGCCTGTTGATCTATGCTCATAAACCCAAACGAGAAGTGAGGATCGAGGTCGGGGTGTGGGTCCGTCAGAATCAAGAACTGCTTTACCTTCCCGATCTTTCCCGGATGGAAGTGCAAGTGCTGCTCCACGAGACCGTGGTTCAGCGGGTCCATACGGGAATGCGCGCCAGGGTCCGTCTGGAAAGCTCACCTGGTTTCCTGGAGGGCAAGCTGTCGGCCATCGATCCGTTGCCCGTGATCGACAGGGGAAAGTGGTCCAGCGGCGAAGTCAAGAATTACTTGGGACGGGTCCAGCTCGACGACACGACTAGGGGTTTATTCCCGGGGATGACGGCCGAGGTCGAGATCGCGACGGCCAGTTTGCAGGACGTCCTGGTCCTACCTGCCGAAGCCCCTCGCCGCGAGAACGGCCACGATGTGTGTTTCGTCCTGGGTCGAGCAGGGCTGGAACGGCGAACAGTTACCCTGGGGGCGGCAACCGACGCCTTGTGGGAAGTCACTGGGGGAGTCAGCGAGGGAGAGGAGGTGGCCCTTGCGGCAGTCCCGACCGCTCTCCCTTCGGAAATGCGTGAGTCCGGGCAAGAACGCGAGACCTTGACAAGTGCGGGGCCGAAACCATGAAAAACCGACAGGACTTGAGCGTCTCCCAGAACCACGGGTTCCCCTCGGTGCCGCATTTCGAGCCGCGGTCGCGAAGGTGGCGAGTCGCACTCTACTCGCACGACACGATGGGTCTAGGCCACATGCGGCGCAACCTCTTGATCGCTCAGACCCTGAGCCGGTGTGATGCTCCACCAGTCATCTTGATGGTAACGGGGGCACGCGAGGCGGGTACGCTGCCATTGCCGCCGGGTGTCGATTGTCTGACCCTGCCCGCACTGACCAAGGACAGGGAGGGCCGACCCCGAGCCCGCGACCTGGACTTGACCCTGCACGAAATGACTCATCTGCGGTCCCGGTCTCTTGCCGCGGCACTTGAAGCATTCGAGCCCGACGCGCTGATCGTCGACAAGGTGCCTCGGGGTGCTTCTGGTGAGCTGGACCTGACCCTGAAGACGCTCAAGGCGCGGGGCACGAGCCGCTGTATTCTTGGCCTTCGCGATGTTCTGGACGATCCGCATGTCGTACGTCGCGAGTGGTGCGAGTCGGCCTCCGAGGAAGCCATCGGCACCTATTATGACGCAGTCTGGGTCTATGGAGATCCCGCCCTTTACGACCCGGTGCGTGAGTACGGCTTCTCCGCCGAGGTGGCCGCCAAGGTCAGGTACACAGGATACCTCGACCAGCGGATGCGACTGACCGACGAAGGGCCCAACAGCGATGATCCGCTGAGCGCTCTCGGACTTCCTCCCGGGAGACTCATTCTGTGCCAACTGGGCGGCGGCCAGGACGGCGCTGGCCTGGCCAAGGCCTTCGTTCACTCCCAGCTCCCCGAGGGGACTGTCGGCGTGCTCTTGACCGGACCTTACCTGCCCGCCGAAGCGCGGGCGCATCTCCGCCGCGTCGCCGTGGACCAGCCCCGGCTCCGGATCGTCGACTTCGTCAGCGAACCAAGCCGGTTGCTTCGATCCGCCGATCGGGTGATCGCCATGGGTGGCTACAACGGTGTCTGCGAGGTTCTCTCGTTTGGGAAACCCGCACTCATTGTCCCCCGAATCCACCCCCGGCGCGAGCAATTGATCCGTGCGGAGCGGCTGCGCGATCACGGTTTCCTGGACGTGCTCCATCCTCATGACCTGACCCCTCGCGCAATCAGCCAATGGCTGGCACGCGACCTCCCGTCACCTCCCTCGGTTCGCGACCGTTTCAACTGGAACGGACTGGCGAACCTGCCTCGGTTGTTGGATGAACTTCTCGTCGCTCCGCCTTGGAAGGTGGGGCACATCGATTCTGATTATCTTGAGGATTCCCCATGCCACGCGCTGACTCCTTCCGTATCGGTTACGTTGTAAAGCGGTATCCCCGCTATTCGGAAACCTTCATCGTGCGCGAGATTCTGGCATGAGCAGGCCGGGATGGACATCGAGATCTTCTCCCTGCGGCCTTCCAACGATGGCCATTTTCAGGATCTGATCGCTCGAGTGCGAGGCCGGGTCAACTATCTCTACTTTCCCGCCGATGGTCTGCTCCCCGAAGCGTTATCGGCCGCCTCCCTGACCGCCAGTCACTTCTGGGCGGCGGCAGGCGAGGCCGCCTCGGAGCTGCCGGACGTCTGGTCGAATCTGGGTGAGATCGTGAACGAGGAAGCCCGGTATGTTTATCAGGCAATGGCCCTGGCCTGCGCCGTGCGGCGATCCAAGATCGATCACCTTCATGCCCCTTTCGCCAGCGAGGCCGCGACCGTGACGCGGCTGGCATCGCGGCTCGCCGGAGTCCCTTACAGCTTCACCGCCCGCGCCAAGGACATCTTCCATGAAAGTGTTCAATCGGAGGACCTCAGACGAAAGCTCAGGGATGCCTCCGGCGTGGTCACGATCAGCGACTACCATCTCGCTTACCTCCGCGAGACCTACGGTCACCTGGCCGACCGCGTGATCCGCGTTTACAACGGCCTGGACCTCGTGGAGTATCCCTACACCGAGCCACGGCACCGGGCTCCGGTCATCCTGGCGGTTGGCCGGCTGGTTGAGAAGAAAGGATTCGCTGATCTGATTCAGGCCTGCGCCTTGCTGGCCGAACGGGGCCGACCATTTCGGTGCCGGATCATCGGAGCCGGTGCGTTGAAACCCGATCTTGAGGCGCGGATCGAGGACCTGGGATTGGAAGACTCGGTCGAGCTCGTCGGCCCACGCCCTCAGAACGAGGTCATCCAGGAGATGCGGAACGCCGCCGTCCTGGCCATGCCCTGCATCGTCGCCGCCGATGGCGACCGTGACGGCTTGCCGAACGTCATCCAGGAGGCCTTGGCGTTGGGTACCCCGGTGATCTCGACGGACGTGACCGGAATTCCCGAGGTGGTCCGGGATGAGCAGACCGGGCTGCAAGTCCCCCAGAATGATCCAGCCGCCCTGGCCCACGCGCTCGAGCGTCTGCTGGCCGATCCGGACCTTCGCGTCCGGCTGGCCCGGAAGGCCCGAAGTTTGATCGAGGCCGAGTTCGATATCCGGCGCAATACTGCGCGTCGCCGCGACCTCTTCCGGGGGGGAAATCGCGCGGCCCGTGAGAACCTCGTGGGGGTTCACTGATGCGCATCGCCTACGTATGCACGGACCAGGGGATACCGGTCTTCGGTCGCAAGGGCTGTTCCATCCACGTGCAAGAAGTCATCAGGAGTCTGATTCGACATGGGGCTGAGATCGACCTGTTCACGCCCCGCTCCGAGGGGAGCCCTCCCCCCGATCTCCAGTCGGTGCGGCTGCATCCCCTTCCGGTGGCTGGCGAGAAGCTCCCCGCTGCTCGGGAAAAGGCGGCCTTTCGAGCGAATGCTGACCTCTGCCACGCCTTGAAGGAAGAGGGCCCATTCGATCTGGTCTATGAACGTTACGCGCTCTGGAGCTATGCGGGAATGGAGTACGCTCAGTCGGTGCAAGTACCAGGCCTGCTCGAAATCAACGCCCCGCTCATCGCCGAACAGGCTGAGCATCGCGTTCTGGTCGATCGCGCACGAGCCGAATGGGTGGCCCACCGCGCCTTTGGCAACGCCGCGGGGCTCATCGCCGTCTCCCTGGAGGTCGCCAAATACCTGGGGGAGTTTCAGAATACCGAGGGTCGCGTTCACGTCACCCCCAACGGTGTGAATCCCGACCGCTTTCGCAACGACGTGCTCCCCAGCTCTGCCGCTGCTCCGGGGACGTTTACCGTCGGCTTCGTGGGAACGTTGAAACCCTGGCATGGTCTGCAAACCCTGGTCCAGGCGTTCGATCGGCTGTATACCATCGATCCGACAGTGCGATTACTGATTGTCGGCGAAGGCCCGCAGCGATCTCAGCTTGAAGCGGACCTGTCCACTCGAGGCCTGCGGGATGCGGTCCACTTCACGGGCTCGGTCGACCCCGCCGAGATCCCCGGCCTGCTGGCCTCGATGGACGTCGCTGTCGCACCTTACTCGTACCTGGGCACTTTTACTTTTCACCACTCAAGGTCTACGAGTACATGGCCGCGGGTTTCGCCGTGGTGGCCAGCCGGATCGGTCAAATGAACGAATTGATCGAGCACGATGTAACGGGTTTACTCTGCGCGCCGGGAAACCCTCTGGAACTGGCCGCAGCTCTGGTTCGGCTGCGTTCCGATCCCGCTTTGCGTGCGCGGCTGGGGCGTGCCGCGCGAGCGAGCATGCGAGGGTCGCACACATGGGACGCGACCGTGCTCCGCATTCTCAAAGTGGTGGGGATGGCACCCCAGGGTGGCCGGGTGCCGGCCTTGGAGGCATTTCATGACACGTCCGCGAAGGCTCCAAGAGAGCCTGCCGGGCCTTCGGAAGATGCTCAGGTTCTTCTGGCCTCGTTTGCGAGGGGAACATCGTCTGGTCACGGTCTCTGTGGCGGCGATCCTCGCGGAGGTGGTACTGGGAACTCTGGAACCCTGGCCCCTGAAATTCATCTTCGATCACGTACTCGGGGCCAGGCACCGGGGACGCTCGTCCGGCTTTCTCGCGTTCGAGTCGCTTGAGAGCTCCACCATCATCGCCTTCTCGGCGCTGGCAATCATCATGATCTCCGGGTTGCGGGCGCTCGCCGATTACGGCAGCACCATCGGTTTTGCTCGGATTGCCAACCGTGTGCTGACGGAGCTGCGCGCCGATCTCTATCGCCATCTTCAAAGCTTGTCCCTGTCGTTCCACAACAAGGCACGGAGCGGCGACCTGCTCCTGCGGATCATGAACGACGTGAACCAGCTTCGTGATGTCGCCGTGACCGCCTTCTTGCCCCTGGTGGCCGATGCGCTCGTGCTGTGCGGCATGATCGGAGTCATGATCTGGCTCGACTGGAAGCTGACGGCACTGGCGCTGCTGATGCTGCCGCTTTTCTGGTTGTGGACGGTTCGACTCACCCGGCGAATCCAAAAGTCCGCGCGGAATCAACGGCAGAGGGAATCGGCCATGGCCGCCACCGCGGCCGAAACCATTGGAGCCATCAAGGTAATTCAGGCGCTCTCCCTCGAGAGCCGGTTCGCCGGAAGTTTCCTGAGGCGCAACCAGGAAAGCCAGGCTGAGGATGTGAAAACAGCACGCTTGACGGCCGCGCTGGGTCGCAGCGTGAGCTTTCTGGTCGCCACCTCAACGGCCGTGGTGTTGTGGTTTGGTGCGCGGCAAGTGATTCGCCGGGAACTCACGCCCGGGGAACTCCTGGTGTTCATGACGTACCTCAAGAATGCCTTTCGGCCGGTGCGAGACCTGGCTAAGTACACGGGACGGCTGGTCAAGGCGACGGCCGCCGGTGAGCGCGTGATCCTGCTGCTCGAGCAGACGCCCGAGGTTTGCGACCGTCCCGGTGCGTCGTCGGCTCCGCAATTTCGAGGGGCGTTGCGATTCGAGGAAGTCGATTTCGAGTATGAGCCCGGCCGACGCGTATTGAACCAGATCACGTTCACGGTGGAACCGGGTCAGCACGTGGCCCTGGTCGGGCCCTCCGGTATCGGCAAATCCACTCTCGCCAGTTTGATACTCCGACTCTACGACCCCACCCGCGGGCGGGTGCGGATCGATGGCCGCGACATCCGTGAGTACACCTTGTCCTCGCTGCGAGCCCAGATCGGCGTGGTGCTCCAGGACACGCTTCTGTTCGCGGGGACCATCAGGGAAAACATCGCCATGGGCTCGCCGGCGTCAACCCCTGAGGACCTCGAGTTCGCGGCCCGGCTCGCCAACGCTCACCAGTTCGTCGAGGGGCTTCCCCAGGGTTACGACACCTGGGTCGGAGAGCGGGGAGTGACCCTCTCCGGCGGCCAGCGGCAGCGGATCTCGATTGCCCGCGCCGCCATCCGTAACGCTAGCTTCCTGATTCTTGACGAGCCCACCACGGGCCTCGATGAGGAGAACGAACAAATGGTTCTCGAGGCCCTGATTCGACTGTCCCGGGGACGCACCACGATCTGGATCACTCACGACCTGCGCGTCGCCGCACGCGCGGATCTGATTCTTTACTTCGAGGGGGGGCGGGTGCTCGAGCAAGGTACCCATGAAGAATTGATCGCAATCCGAGGTCGATACGCTGCATTGCACGCGATGCAGTCTCCCGTCCTGTCCGGAACAAACTCCAATTATGCACTTGCGCTGGCCCGCTGAGCCGGTCGAGCATGCGGCATCCGTTTGTTCAGAGGATGGTCCTCGACGGCCCTTCAGACCGCGCCGAGGCCCTTCTGGGCTCGAATAAATCGCCGTGATTCGCGGAACTTCCCGCAACCGCCTGAGCCGCGTAAGATTGAAACCACCCTGCTTCCTCGGCCACGCCGCCTTGACGAACCAGCCGGAAACAGCCAATGTATAGCGCGGCCATTGCTGAATCTGCGGTACGGGGCCGGAAATCTCAGGCCGATGAGCCGGGAAATGACGCTTCTTCATTTGATGTTTTGTTGCGCCCCTGCCGCCCCTTTCCAGTTGAAGGACGGATCGATGTCCGAGAATTGCAGCAATTCCATGCATCGGCGAGAGTTCATCCAGGTCGGGGCGGCCGCCACGGCCGCCGTGGGTACACTCACTCAGGGATCTGTCGCAGCCCAGGTTGCGGGCGACAAGGCCGCTGACGCGAAAAAGAAGACCGATCTGCCCCGCCGCGTCCTCGGCAAGACGGGCGCGGAAGTGACGATCGTCAACGCGGGAACGTGGCGGGCACCCGATTCGCTCGACCGTCTGTTGCGTTACTCGTTCCTCCGCGGCGTTCGTTATTTCGACACGGCCGCGGGGTACCATACTGAGGACCGGTTCAAAGCCTGGTTTGCCGCCCAGCCTGAAGTGCGCAAGCAGATCTTCCTGGCCACCAAGGATCACGTCCGCGAACCGGGCCAGATGGTTAACCAGGTTGACAAGCGGCTGGCGGCACTTGAAACCGATTACATCGACCTCCTTTTCTTCCACGGTCTGGGCAGCGACCAGGTGAAGTGGCCCAAGAGCAAGGAGATGAAGGCAGCCATTGAGGCGGTCAAGAAGACCGGCAAGGTTCGGTTCGTCGGCTTTTCGACCCATGACCGGCTCAAGGCCGAGCAAATCCAGGCGGCCGCTGAAGGCGGATTCGTTGATGTGATCATGCTGGCCTTCGATCCGTTTCTCAAGCCGGATGACCCGGTCAACCGCGCCCTCGATGCGGCCCACAAGGCAAACATCGGCCTCGTTTCGATGAAGCAGATGGCCGGCCATACCAAGGTGGCCAAGAATATCCCGGCGCTCCTGGAGCGCGGGCTCAATACCCACCAAGGGCTGCTCACCGCTATCTGGTCCGACTCCCGCATCACCTGCACCTGCGTCACCATGACGAACACCGACCAGGTCAACCAGAACACCGACGCCGCCAGACGATTCGAGCCGCTCAAGAAGGCCGACATCGACGCCCTGCACGACGCGATTCTTGCCGCCGGACCGATGATGTGCGCCAACTGCGACGGCAGTTGCAGCCGTGCCGCCGGCACCAATGCCCGCCTTGGCGATCTCACCCGCTACCTGACCTATCATGAGCACCATGGCGCCCGCCGCCAGGCCCGCGAGGAGTATGCCGCTCTGACCGAGGACGAGCGGAACTGGCGAGACGCTGATCTCGAGGCCGCCCGCGAAGCCTGCCACAGCAAGCTCGACTTTGCCCGGCTCCTGCCTGAAGTCGATCGCCTGCTGAGCTGATCCATGCCCTCTTCGGTACGGTGCCACGACGCTCGCAAGCCGTGCCGAAGAGACTCGACATGCCACGTCCGTAAGGCTATCTTCAGTATTGTCATTCCCAATCTCTCACTGCGCCTCTCCCGCCCCCTTTCACCCGGAGGACGGATCGATGTCCGAGGATTGTTGCAATTCCATCCATCGTCGCGAATTTATCCAGGCTGGTGCGGCTGCCACGGCCGCGACCGCGCTGACGCAAGGAGCCCTCGCGGCCCAAGCTCCTGGCGAGCAAGCCGGTGCGCCGAACAAGCAGCCCGAACTGCCCCGGCGGATGCTGGGCAAGTCGGGCGTGGAAGTGACACTCGTCAACCAGGGAACCGTTCGCCAGCCCGATGCGCTCGACCGCTTGCTGCGTTATTCTTTTTTACGTGGCGTCCGTTATTTTGACACCGCCGCGGCCTACCGTACCGAGCCTGCCTTCAAGAAGTGGTTTGCGGCAATGCCCGAGGTTCGCAAGCAAATCTTCCTGGCAACCAAGGACGGAGTCGGCAAACCCGGTGATATGGTCAAGAAGATCGATCAGCGGCTTGCATCCCTCGGTACCGACTACATTGACCTTCTCTTCTTCCACGGCTTGGGTAGCAACCAGGTGAACTGGCCGAAGAGCAAGGAGATGAAGGAAGCCGTCGAGGCGATCAAGAAAACGGGCAAGGTCAAGTTCGTCGGCTTCTCCACGCATGACCGGCTCAAAGCCGAGCAGATCCAGGCGGCCGCGGAAGGCGGTTTCATCGACGTCATCATGCTCGCTTTCAGCCCCTTCCTGGCGAAGGACGACCCGATCAATCGCGCCCTCGACGCGGCCCACAAGAAGGGTATCGGGCTCGTGTCGATGAAGCAAATGGCCGGCCACACCAAGGTCAAGGACAACGTCCCAGCGCTCCTGGATCGCGGCCTGAACACGCACCAGGGCCTGCTCACCGCCATCTGGTCAGACGAGCGAATTTCGGCGACCTGTGTCACGATGATGAACACCGACCAGGTCAATCAGAACACCGACGCCGCTCGGAAGTTCAAGCCCTTGAAAGAGGCCGATATCCACGCCCTGCGTGACAGCGTTCTGGCCGCTGGACCGATGATGTGTGCTGACTGCGACGGCCGTTGCGGCCGCGCCGCGGGCACCAACGCCCGGCTCGGTGACCTGGCCCGGTTCTTGACCTACCATGAGCACCATGGCTCGCGGACGCTCGCACACGAGAGCTACGCCGAACTCACCGAGGAAGAGCGGAACTGGCGTGACGCCAACCTCGAAGCGGCCCGCGAAGCCTGTCCCAGCAAGCTCAACTTCGCCCAGCTTCTGCCCGAGGTCGATCGCCTGCTTGGCTGAGGTGGCAAACTTGCTCTCGTCAAATCATCGACCCGTGGAGCGATTCTCTCAGCGCTGCACGGGTCGCTTTGCATTTATTGGCATTACTTGATTTTTAACGGGGTAATGCCGAAATGTGCCGGGGGTGCCACCGCGATCTGCCCGCCCCGGCCGATTGTCCAGACGGACCAGCTCATGTGGGAGCCGACGACATCCGCCAGGACCGCGACCTTGCCTTGCCGAGGCTCGGCGGGGAACATTTTCAACCTGGCGTCCGGCCAGCTTGACTCCTTCTCGCCGAGGTCGCCGTACTGATAGGCAAAAACCTGGCCCAGCAGCGGTCCTCCCGCTGGATCGACCGTCCACCTCAGATAAGGATGCTCCTCGCCGACATTTTGCCCTTCGCGTGGTTCGACCAATCGCGGTTCGGGCGGTCCTGCGGTCGGGCCGTCCATACGGGCCAGGATGGTGCAGAACGCGGGAACAGCATCTCGCACAGTAACGACATCGCGGCAGATGATCAGCGCTTTCCACTGCCCGTCCTCACGCACCAGGACAACCGCGATCGGGTCGCCGCCGAGAAATCGGTCGCCCTCGAAAGTGGACTCGACGAGGGCCACCGCCAGCCGCTCATTGCCCCGCGTTTCGACGGCACCGACCCACGCTTTCTTGCTCATCCACGAGGGGGGACGCGTGCATTCCGCAAGTTGCGACGATCGGTAAGACGCGACGGTCTTCAGCCCTGCCGGATCGCCGGACATGTAGGCGACCACCGCCCGTTGTGCCGTGGTTTCTGCGTCTTCACGTCCCGCGGATTCCGTGAGCCGCGAGCCTGGCAGTTCGATTTCGGGGCCGGGCATCAAGAGCAGCTCGACGGCCTTGCGGCCATTCGATTCATGAGCAGACCCGCGCACCAGAAACAGAAATCGCCTGGCGAAATCCTGGCACGAAGCGTTGTCGGTATGTGCGGTCAGTCGTTCCGAGCCGACTCCGCGTACGCGCCCCGCCTTCTCCAGCTCTCGGATGGTACCCGCCCAGTTCGTCGGGCAGAGCAGATCAGGCAGCCGATGCATCGCGTCGGCCTGGCTCCAGCGGGCGGTAAACTGGGCTCGATCCATGTGCTCGATCCGCGGCTTCAGGCCGCTTGCGAACAAAAGCTGGACGAGCAGAGGGTGTCGGAAAGCGTCTTGATCGGCCCAGTTTGCCGTGACGCGGTCATTGTCGACGAACCAGATCGTGAAGTTCGCGTCAGCCTCGCTGGCCCCAACGGCAGGAGGAGGAATTTCATCAGAGGTCTTTGATTTGTCGTCGGGCTTTTTGAGCAACGCGGCCGACAGCCATGCGGCATAATCGGCGGCAGGAATATAGCCCACGCGTTCCTCGACCGTTGTTTCATCGGATTGCAGCACGAGCGAGCGCGGGATCGAGTCGATGTGCAACTGATCGGCGATGGCTCCGTCGCGGTCGGTATGGAGCTCGACGCAAACGTACTTGCGGCTGAGCGAGACGACCTCGGCATCGGTGAACGTGCGCGCCTCGAGCACGCGGCACCAGGCACATCCCGGCCCGGTGAAGTATACTAGAATCCGCCGGTTGTCCACGGCGGCCTCGCGCCTGGCTTTCTCGAGCGAGTCGAGGAACCGGATCGAATCTTTGGCCTTGGGCCGGATCGGCTCGTCCTTGAACCGGTCGACAAACCTCATGGGCTGGGCCTTCTCCTTGGCTGGGTCATCGCCTCCGAGGGCGCCCGAAATCAGCCCGAGTCCCGCAAGAATCCCCAGCCCGATGCAAGTCTGGAACCTGGTCATCGCCAATCACCTGCTGCACGATATACGGCATCAGTTACTTGTGCTTTGCCAATCGTAGCGTCGCGCGGGCACGCGGTCAACGACGATTGTCAGACTGATGCTCGACCGCGCTCAGCGACTCGACCGGATTGTCGTTTCGATCGTCTGGCCGACATCGATGGCGTGGTTCGGGCCAGCAGCCGGCGGGATGGGCGGATAGGGGTAGAAAGGTGTTCGGTCGAAGAAGTTTCTGGGGCGGAGATCGAATCCGCTCCACATCACCAGCGCCGAGCCTTCCCAGGCGTCGTCGCCGGGCCAGATCTTGGGAGCCGAGTCAGGCTTGCCATCCTCGTCGCGGGGCTCATGGTGCGACGACGACGTGGTCCAGAGGACGATGTCGGTTCCCTCGACGGGCTCCTCGTCCTTCACCATGTTGGGGAGGTTTGAGTAGATGTATTCCAGGGGGCGTTCCGGGTGCGCCTTGGTCACCCAGAAGTCGTGCTGTGTGAAGGCCTCATTGTGCCGGGCTGAACCCATGCGGATGGGCATCAGATCGTAGCCGATCGTCTTGCCGTTGGCGTTCTTGCGGTTGGTCTCGATCCGCAGCATTGCGAACTCCCTGGGGTCCCAGTCGATGCCCCCCTCGAAGCCGCGGTTGAACGGTTCCTCGATGTCCTCGGCGGACAGGCTGGCGGTGTCCTCGACGTGACGCATCACCATGGCCGAATTCTTGCTGCCGTCAATCAGATCAATGTCAATGCGCCAGTGAGCATTGTGCATGTGCGACTCTTTGCGGTGTCCGGGCAAGTTTTGCCCGGTGGCGCCGACGCGGAAGCTGATGGTGCCATCGTCGTGAAAACTGTACGAGATCAGGTACATGTAATTGGCGGCCTCGATGGCTCCCCAGATCACCAGCTCCTTGCCGCGCCGAACACCGTGGGAGAAGTCCTTCCAGACCACGCCGCGGTCGCGAAACTCACGCACCACGGTCGGATAGGTGTCGCCCTGGAAGGGGGGCATGAGGTTGCCGTTCGGCCCGGCATCTTCCTCGCGCACCTGGGCCATGGGAAAAGAAAAGCCCGTGAGGTCGAAATAGCGGATGTAGCCCGACTGGTGGTAGGGAACGAACAATTCGGCAATCCGGGCGTCGGCCAGGATCTTAATCCAGTCCTCGGCGAGGTTACGCTTGTACCAGGCTCCTGTGATGTACAGCCCTTTGTGCAGGCCGCGGGCGAAATGCACCTTCCAGGCTGTCCCCTTGCGCGGCTCCAGGCCGCCCGACTCGCCGACCAGGAACTCGGCGGTCACCTCCTGTGCGGGCGGGTCAACAACAGAGCGACGGAAGTACGGTTGCGCCGGCGCGGCGGGTGGAGCGACAGTCCAGGCAAGAAACACGACGATCCCTGCCGATCGAACCGCCGAAAAATCCATGCGAGGCTCCTTCGTCTCGAACAGGTCGTGGGGACGCAGAGTTGAGAAAGTGAGAGTGAAAGTGCAACCGACGCTCAGGGCGCCGTCCGGCGGGGCTTCGGGAAGACCTCAGGAGCGGGCACGGTGACCTCGCGCGTGGTCAGGTCGACGATCGGCCTGGGATAGCTCAGGTCTCGTGTGCCCACCCGGTAGGTGAAATGGAGCACCCGGTGGATTCGCGGATCGTCCTTGAGCGTGAACTGGCTGAACTGGGTATTGACTGAAAGCTTGTCGCCGAACTTCTGGTAGAGCGCCTTGACCTCATCGTTGCGCTCGCGAGCCAGTGTCTTGGCCTCCTCGAATTCCTCGTCCGAGAGCGCGGTGCGCAGGTGCTGGGCGGCTTCCAGATTCACGATCCGCCGCGCCCCCAGATCAACCGTGGCGAAGACAGTGATATCGTCGAAGTAGCGGTAGGAGGTCACCAGCGCCAGCGGCCCCTTCATAGTGGCGGAAGGTTTGGTCGCGGGTTTCTCGCTCTCCCCGTTTTTCGATGTCTTTTCCGCGCCCGCCCCGGCAGCATCAGGCCTGGCTTTCGACTCTCCGGCCTGTGATGGACTCTCCGGCGCCTTCGCGTCAAGCAGCTCGACCCCGACAACGTATTCACGGCGATCGCCTCCGGGCTTGGCGGCCGCTTCGGATTTCTTGCGAAGCTCGACAAGGCCCGTGCGGGCGATCTTCACGGCTTCACCTGTCTGCTGGGCGGTCAGTCCGGGGCGAGGAGTCGGCGTCCCCTGCGCGACGGCCCAGGCGCCGGCGCTGACCACCCCCAGCGCAGAGACGATCAGTGCGAACACTCGCAGCTTGCGGCTCATGTTTTTCCTCCCGGCCTAGAAACATATCGTCCCGCCGAAGTGAAAAATCCTCGGCGGGACGGAGGGTAGCTGCCCTGGCTCGAGCTCGGCTCAAGGTTCCTTGATGTCGAGATTGGCCTCGAGCACCTTGGCGATCCGGTGCCGGCTCTCTTCGAGGTGGGCCCGGCTCGTGTCGTCGAGGCTGTTGCTGCGCGTCTCGAGGACCACGCCGATCTTGCCAGCGATCTCCTTGAGATGCAACCGCGCCAGGGCTCGGGCGTCGGCCGGAACCGACGAGCTGCCGCCCCCGATGATCACGATGTAGCTGAACATCTCGCCGTAAGGATTGGAACGATCTCCAAGAATCATGTTGCCCAGCCGACGGAGGTACTCACGCTGAAGGTTCCGGCGCATGGTCGAGAGAGCAATCTTGGCGGCCTTTGGATCTTTCTGGTCGGGCAGCTTGTCGAGGTCGGACCAGATCCCATCGGTCAAGGCCCGGAAGACTTCCTCCATGCGGAGCGGGTCGGTGCCCGGATTGGCCTGGAGCTGCTGGTTTTCGATCCGGGCCAGGGTTCCCGCGCTCAGACAGTGTCCCAGCACAATCTTCTGGATGCCGAGGGTTCGCTCCAGCACCGAGATATCGATTCCCGGCCCGTTGAAACTATCGTTGCCCCAGTGCATCCACCGCTCCGCGCCCAGCCGCCGCAGCAAGGTTGGCGAGAACTGAAACGCCTGATCGCTGAGAATGTTGTCGGCCAGGAACTTCAGGCACTCGCGCTGCTTGGCCCCTGGCACGGGCACGATCGGGTCGCGAGCGTCCTTGTCGGCCTTATGATCGCGCGAGACCGACTGGCCGCCGATGTACTGCGAGGCGAGCGTGGCGCCGTCGCCGAACTGGCTGATCAGGATGCCGAACGCGCGTCGGGTCCGGGCCCAGGAGTCGCCGTCCTTGACCACCCTTCCGTCCAGATCCTTGAGCAGTTCGGACGCCAGGGCGATCCGATCCTTGCCGAACTGGCAGGGGTCGGAACCGAGGTCAAACCGGTTCACGTACGGATCGTCATTGAGGAGCACATCCTCATCGGTGGCATAGATCAGGTCGTGCTCCGGTGCCCGGGCGGCGATCTTCTTCAGCTCGCTTGCCTCGTCGCCGTCGATCGGTTTGTAGGCATACTCGATGGCCCAGTAGTCGTAGGGACCAATTGTGGTCGAGTAATAGTCGCCCTGCTTCTTGCCCTTGGGCGCGATGTTGATCGGGCTGTAGTCCATGACACTGCCGACCAGCCCCTTGGAGCGTGTGAGCGCAGTGTCGTTGAGCTGATCCTGGGTCAGCATCGTGCTTGCCTTGAAGTTATGTCGCAATCCCAGCGAATGACCCACCTCGTGCATCACGATATGCTTGATGGCCTGGCCAATGAACTCTTCGGGCAGCTCCGGCTTGGGCTCAGGCTTCTTCGGGGTCTTGTCTTTTTCCTTGTCCTTGTCCTTGTCGGTCTTGGGCAGTTCCGGCTTGGGGGTGTCGGCCAGCGCGATGGCGGCCAGGCCGAAATCATGCTGGAAGCCAGTCTGGAACTGGCAGAAGCCACGGTTTCCGCGCCAGGTTCTTGGCGAGCTGCCATTGCAAGTAGTTCTGATCGGCCGGGACGACCTCGGGAATCATCTGTCCGTTGGGCCGATCGAGCGCCTCCCATGCCCAGTGGGGACTTGCCTGCCGGCTGGCCAAAGCCCATCTTCGATGCCAGGATCGGGCTGATCACCTCACCGAACGCAATCGGGGCGGCCTGCGGCTGGCCGGCCGAGGTAGTCGTGCTGCCAATCAGCAGGGCGTACGACTGTTTCCAGTAGCGAATGAAACTCGCATCAAAGATGACGTCCCCGTCGATCATCTCGCCCGTCATTGGGTTGGCCCGCAGGCACGACATCGCGAAACCGGCCTCGCTGGCCACCCAGCGAAACGTGCAATAGTTCGTGTCTTCGGGGTCGAACACGTCGCGTCCGTCTTCTTGCCAGCGCACGGCGATCGCGTTGCGGAAGCCGATCTTCTCAAACGCCTTGTTCCACTCGCTAATACCCTCTTCGACGTACGGGCGATATTCCGTCGGCACCGTATCCTCGACGTACCAGACGATCTGCTTCCTGGGGGGCGAGAGCTTGGCGTGGTGCTCTGCCTTTTCGAGCCGCCAACGGTCGATGAACCGGACGAAATTGGTGTCCGAGTCGTTGATCCCAAAGTCCTTGGTCGCACTCAGGAAATGTCCCACGCGATCATCGGCGATGCGGGGCCGATAGCCCATGTCCGGGGCCTTCATGATGCTGTAGTGGAGCACCAGAGTGATCCCCCGCGGGCTTCCGCCGCCCCCGGAACCCGAGTTCATGCGGCGATAGCCGCCGTTGTAGGTGGCCTCGAGCTCGAGCTCCATGTTGTTTTGGAAGCCCTTGATCTTGGACCAGTGGCTGCGGCTGCGATCGATCGAGCCCATGCCGATCTCGGCAAAGTCGGACATGAAAAGGTCCGAAAGATCAACCAGCGCAGCACCTCCGCGCATCGGATTGACAGTGACGATCGGCAATGCAAGGAGTACCGAGTCGGTATAGTTCTGCTTGACGGCCTTCTCGATCGGCGTGCCCGTCGGGGCCTTGTAATGAATGTTCCGTTGCACGATCTGGATACGATCGTCGACCCGTCGGAAGATCAGGACCCGGTCGTCGTCGCCGACCGGCATGCCGGCCTGGGCCATGCCGCGGGCGATCGTTACCGGAGTGAGCAAGGGTTGATTGAACTGATCGGGCCGGATCTCGGCGTAGAGGTGGTCGCCTGTTTTGTACAAAGTAAATAGTCCGTCGGTCTTCTCTGCGGTGCGTGTGACTTCGTTGAAGTCACGAAAGTTGTTTCCGGGGCTGCGGTGCGGCCCGGCGTTGCGGGCTGCCGCGACAACTTCCTCGAAATCGATGTTGACCGGCGGCTGAGGATCTTGTGCCTTCGCCCGCGGGTATGCCGCGACGACAGCCGCGGCCAGCGCCGCGGCCCACCCCAAGTGCCCGATGCGACTCATGAAGCCCTCCCACGAACTGAAAGCCCGGCTCGAGGCGGAAGAATCAAGGATAGCCCTTCCGCCGGGCGTGATACTCGTCCCTGGCACGCAACCGGCGAACGCCGGCCGCGATTTCGTTCTCCGTTGGACTTGCCCGCGATTCCATGGTGCCGAAAGGCTTCAGAGATTGCAAGCGAAGGCTTTCCCATTTGTGGGGATGGTCCGGATTCCGGTGTCATTCCCGGTTTTTCCGGAAGATCCGGCATCGCTGGAGGGAGGCATTGAGGCTCACTGGAAATCCGGCAATGTTGCTCGGAAAATGGCGGCCATCGGCTCGCATACAACAATAGCCTGTCAGGCCGGGAGACGAGCCAGGATCTAATATCGTGATGAACGGACTTCAGTCAACCAGAGGAGTCGCCTCGTGTTGTCAGGTTGTCTGCCTCGGTCATACACCATGGCGTTGGTATGTTGGTGGTCTTTTGTTGTGATGGAGGTGCCGCCTTCGCGCGCCCAGTGGGTGCAACAAGTCAGCGGCTCGGAGTCGCGTCTCCGCGGAGTCTGTGCGGTGAGCGACCGGGTCTGCTGGGCCACCGGCGCAGGAGGGACGGTGCTTCGCACCACGGACGCCGGCACGCGCTGGAACAAGATCGCCGTGCCTGGCGGTGAGTCTCTCGATTTCCGCGATGTTCATGCTTTCAGCGATCGGGCAGCTTTCATCCTCTCGATCGGCCCCGGCGAGCTCTCCCGGATCTACAAGACCACCGACGGCGGCGATCGCTGGAACGTTTCTTTTCAGAACCACGACCCGCGCGGTTTTCTTGATGCCCTCGCGTTCTGGGACGGATCTCACGGCATCGCCCAGGGTGATCCGGTCGATCAACGGTTCCTGATTCTGACGACCGAGGACGGCGGAACGAGCTGGCACCCAGCTCTGCCATCGGGGATGCCCCCTGCGCTCGAGGGCGAAGGGGCCTTTGCCGCCGGCGGAACCTGTTTGGTCGTAAAGGGCGATCGCGATGCCTGGTTCGGGACCGGTGGCGCGAAGACGGCTCGTGTGTTCCACTCCACCGATCGAGGCCGGACATGGAGTGTCGCGGAGACGCCCATCGCGGCAGGAACTCCCGCGGCCGGGATTTTCTCGCTGGCGTTTCGCGACGCAGAGCACGGTGTCGCCGTCGGCGGGGATTACAAGCGGCCGGAACAGGGCGGGCAAATCGTGGCCAGGACCCAGGACGGCGGCCGCACTTGGGCGTCACCCCGGGGCCCCGGCCCGCGCAGTTTCCGATCCGCCGTTGCATACGTACCTGGAGCGAAAACACCCACGCTGATCGCCGTGGGACCGGCCGGTGCCGATATCTCGAATGACGACGGTGAAAGCTGGACAGCCTTGTCCGGTTCCGGCTTTCATGCCTTGAGTTTTGCACCACAGGACGCCGGTTGGGCCGTGGGTGAAAATGGCCGGATCGCCCGCGTTCAGAGTGAGCCCGGGTGGACACCGCTGAAACTCGACACGCTGCCGTCGCCAGCAAGATAATCTTTTCTGATTATGCCAGCAACTCTCTATGGACCCTGGCCTTCCCCTCCACGCCGATCAACCGCTGCTGCAATCCCTGATAAAGGTATGTTAACTTCCAGGGGTCGAGGCCAAGCAGGTGCAGCACGAGCGCCTGGAGATCACGGACATCGACGGGGTGTTCGGTGACGTAGTAGCCGATGTCGTCAGTCTGTCCGAACGTCTGGCCTCCCTTGATTCCGCCACCGGCCAGCAAGACCGTGAACGCGTAGGGATGATGGTCGCGGCCCACGAATGGCTGGCTGGGGCTGTTCTGGGCCATCGGCGTGCGGCCGAACTCGCCGCCCCAGACAATGAGCGTTTCGTCGAACAGCCCGCGTTGCTTGAGGTCGCGGATCAGGCCGCTGAGCGCGCGATCAACCTGCTGGACCTTGATCGGCAGGGTATTGACAATGTCCTCTCCGGGGCTGACGCCATGATGGTCCCAGCCCCAGTCGTAAAGCTGGACAAACCGTACGCCCGCCTCGACCAGCCGCCGTGCGAGCAGGCAGTTGTTGGCGAAAGCCGCATCGGTTCCCTTGTAGGCGACGCGAGGATCGGCCGCCGTGTCGGAATCGGGCACGAACCCGGGCCGGGCACCATACATGTCAAGGATATGTTGCGGCTCACGCGAGATGTCCATGATCTCGGGCGCGGAGAGCTGCATGCGAAAGGCGAGCTCGTACTGCGAGATACGAGTCAGCGTCTCCGGGTCGCCGACCGCCTCGGCCTGCCAGGCATTGAGCTGATTCAGGGTGTCGAGAGTCTCGCGCCGGCCTGCCCGGTCCATCCCCTCGGGATTGGAGAGAAAGAGCACCGGATCGCCGGGAGAACGGCACTGCACTCCCTGGTGCACCGAGGGAAGGAAGCCCGAGCCCCAGACACTCTTGCCGGCGTCTGGTGTCTTGCCGCCGCTAGTGAGGACGACGAAGCCCGGCAGATCCTGGTTTTCTGTCCCCAGCCCGTAAGTCGCCCAGGCTCCTAAAGAGGCACCGCCAAACTGGCTCGTACCCGTGTGCAGGTAGAGCTGCGCAGGGGCGTGGTTGAACTGGTCGGTCTGCACCGATTTGACCACTGCGAAGTCGTCGATCACGCGGGGCAGATGGGTCCAGAGTCGGCTCAGCTCGATGCCCGCCTGGCCATGCCTGGCAAACGTGAAGGGCGAGCCCAGCATGTTGGGCACGCCGGAGATGAATGCGAACCGTTTCCCTTTGAGCAGCTCGGCCGGGCAAGGCTTGCCGCTGTACTTGCGAAGGGCCGGCTTGTCATCGAACAGGTCAAGCTGGCTGGGCGAGCCGGCCATGTGCAAGTAGATGACGTGCTTTGCCCTGGGCGGAATCGTGAACCGCCGAGACGCGAGTGATCCATCTGCCACCGTGCCCTCGGGTGCATGATCCTCCGCTCCCAGGCCTCGAATCTCCTTGCCCAGCAAGCTGGCCAGGGCAATGGCACCCAGGCCCAGACCCGCCCCACAGCGGCCGAAGAAATAACGGCGATTGATCGCCCGCACCAGCTCGTGTTCCAGGTTCATCAGAAACTCCTCGGCTTGCTCTGGCAAAGGCCCCGCATTCTCAGCGATTTTCATCAGTTCCTGGTCACGAACTCATCGAGATTGAGAATCACGTTGGCGACTGATGTCAGCGCCGCGGCCTCGACGCAGTCCCAGCCCTCAGGCAACGAGCCCAGCGGGTGGGTTGCCAGCTTGACGGCCTCGTCGCGGTGAGCGCGGTAATAGGTCAGCCGGCGCTGGTAGAGGCCCTCGAGGGCATCGATTTCGCGGGTTTCCGGCGTGCGGATCAGCGCCAGTTGCAATCCATGGTGGAGACGCGCTCTCACCGATGGCCCACTCTCGCGAATCAGCCGCCGGGCCAGGGCCTGCGCCGCCTCGATGAAGGCTGGGTCGTTGAGGGTGACCAGGGCTTGCAAGGGGGTGTTGGTGCTGATCCGTCGGATCGTGCAGACCTCGCGGCTGGGGGCATCGAAAGTCGTCAGCGCGGGGTAGGGCGAGGTCCGCTTGACGAAGGTATAAAGGCCCCGGCGATGGCGATCTTCACCCGGACTCAAAACCCAACTGTCGGTGTTGTAAGTGCTGCGCCAGATTCCTTCGGGCTGGTGGGGCATGACCGAGGGACCGTGCATCTTGGAACTGAGGAGTCCGGCGGTTTGCAGAGCGCTGTCGCGAATCATCTCGGCCTCGAGGCGAAATCGCGGCCCGCGCGCAGCAGGCGGTTGTCTCGGTCCTTATGGATCAGTTCGGGTGTGACCCGCGATGACTGCCGGTACGTGGCCGATGTCACGATCAGCCGGCAGAGCCGCTTCATCGACCAGCCGCCGTCACGGAACTCGCAAGCCAGCCAGTCGAGTAGCTCGGGATGGCTGGGCGGCTGCCCCTGGGCACCGAAGTCTTCCTGAGTTTCGACCAGTCCCCGGCCGAAAAACTGAGCCCAATGGCGGTTGACCTCGACCCGCGCCGTGAGCGGATTGTCGGGCGCCAGCAGCCAGCGTGCAACCCCCAGCCGGTTCCGCGGAGCATCCTTGGGCAAGGGCGGAAAGAAGGAGGGCGTTGCGGGATCGACGGGGTCGCCTTGATCCAGAAAGTTGCCCCGCCGATGAACCCGGGTGACGCGCTTCTTGCCATCTGGCAGCTCGCGGAAGATCGGCGTTCGCGAAGCGGCGAGTAGGGCGTCGATCTCGGCTCTCAGACGGGCCACCTCTTCGCGCTTGGACCGGACCTCGGGCGTGGACTCCAGGTAATGCTTCAGCAGCTTCGCCGTCTGGTCCTTGGAACGCTTTTCGGCGGGGATCGCCAGGATCTCGGCAAGGTCCTTGGGTAGTGGGGAGCTCAGTTTCGGGTCGCGGTCGGCGGTCAGTGAGATCCGAAACCGTCCCATGCTCAATCCGGGATAGCTGTGCTCAAACTGGTGATCCAGCTTGACAACAAGTTTTGACCGGGCCTCAATCTTCGCCGCCTGGGCCAGGGTGAACACGGCCTGGTGGGCCTCGGCCTGACGGGGGGCCACCGCCCAGCCGTGCTTCTTGAGGTCCGGGTTCTTGAGCACATGCTCGACTGGATACCCGTCCTGAGCGAAATCGGCCCGGGCACTCGCCAGTGGCAACTCGCGGGCGTGGCCGTCCTTCGTCTCGAGGGCGATCGATATCCCGGAGAGCACGAAGTTGCCGTCGCCGGGCGAGCGTCCGGCGCCACCCCGCGGCAGTGACGGGTCAGGCAATGCCTCCAGCCGTAGCCCCGTGATCTGATCAAGTGGGGCGTCACATTCGAGCCGGTACGATTCCTTTGCCGGTCCCGCGCCTTCAACCTTGATCGAGCCATCGGCTTGAACGACCAGTGTCGAGCCGCTGGCGGCGTTCATCCGCCCTGGTCTGAGCGCGACCCAGGCCGGTACCGTTCGCTGCGATTCTTCCCAGCGGGCGGCCGCGGCCATCCGCTCCGGTGTCGTCGTGAATAATGTAGACTCGATCGCGTCAACCCGGCTGCGCAAGGCAGTCATCTGGCTTTGCTGACTGGCGGAGGGGAATGACTCAACGGGGCCGTCGTCGTAGCGGTCGCTGTCCGCGGTCTGGTTGAAGAACGCGAAGAACTGGTAATACTCGCGGTTGGAGATCGGGTCGTACTTGTGAGTGTGGCACTTGGCGCAGCCCATCGTCAACCCCATCCACACCTGGACCGTCGTATCGACCCGGTCCTTGACGGCGGCGATCCGAAATTCCTCGTCGTCCGTGCCGCCCTCGTCGTTGGTCAACGTGTTGCGGTGAAAGGCCGTCGCCAGAAGCTCGTCGGGTCCGGCACCACCGACCAGGTCACCGGCAAGTTGAAGGGTCGTGAACCGATCGTATGGCATGTCGGAATTGAAGGCGTCGATGACCCAGTCGCGATAGCGCCAGATCGACCGGGTAAGGTCTTTTTCGTACCCCTTGGAATCGGCATAACGCGCGAGATCTAGCCACATTCTGGCCCATCGCTCACCATAGGCAGGCGACTGGAGCAACCGGTCGACGAGTCGCTCGTAAGCGTCGGGCGCGGAATCGCGAACGAACCGGTCAGCCATCTCCGGGGTCGGCGGCAGACCGGTCAAATCCAGGCAGACGCGCCGGAGCAACGTCGCCCGATCTGCCTCCGGAGCAGGTTTGAGCCCCTCGCGATCCAGCCGCGCCAGCACGAACCAGTCGATCGGATTCTTGGGCCACTTCGGATCGCGAACCTCGGGGAGTGGAGCACGAACTGGCTTCTCGAACGCCCAGTGCGTCCCCCACGCGGCCCCCTGTTCGACCCATTGGACGAGCACCTGGGTCTGCTCGGCGGTTAACCCCTTGTCCTTGCCGCCGGGAGGCATCTGCTCCGTGGGATCGTCGGACTGGATGCGCCGGATGGCCTCGCTGTCGTCAACACTGCCGGGCGCGAACGGTCGCGCTCCCTGGCGATCGGCAAAGGCGCTTTCCTTGAGATCGAGCCGGAGCTTGCCCTTCCGCTGGTTCTCGTCCGGACCATGACAGGCGAAGCAATGTCGAGCCAGGATCGGCCGGACGTCGCGCGTGAATTTGACCAGACTGGCTTGCGCAGCCTGAGCGGCGGTTGGTTTGGCCTCCTGTGCGCCGGCCTCGAAAAGCAATCCCGGAAAAAAATACAGGCAGGCCGATAAGATCCGCACGGCTTGATTCATGGCGAACCCCGGAAAACGAACAGGTCGAGACAGCGCGTTGTGCTCATGGCTTGTACGTCCGCTCCTACTGACTCAGCGCGGCGTGTCTTCGCCGCGCCGGCAAGCTTTGAGTCCACTCTTTGGTTTTCATCATAGCGGACTGTACTCGCCGTGGCCAACGATCTCAGAGACGGTGTAGGCCCGGGAGTCCGTAATCGTGCTGTGCTGGAATATCTTTTGTGCGCGTCCGTCTTGCAACAAGAAATCAGGGCACACTATAGTCAGGGCGGGATTCAGGAAATCAATCATTGCCCCCGATACCACGTCGAAACCGCTGAAGCATCGACACCGGGCCGGTCGTTTGAGGGCGGAATGGGACGCGTTGAGGTGTTCAATTTCTGCATGAATCCCTGACCGAGATCGTGACCCCAAATAACACAGGCTAAACACATGGAACTGCATGCCTGGACGCAATCTTGAAACGTCAGGTGGTACGATGGCGACCTGCGATGAGGGTTCGCGAGATCTTTCTGAGCACCTACCAAGCCAGGCAACCCAAACTGAGGTGGTAGCAGGCTCGCCCTTGCCTGAAGCCTCCCAGCAAGCAATCTCCTGCAAGCCTGAATGTCGGCGGATTCTGGTTGTTGACGACAATATCGATGCAGCCAGAAGCCTGGCGAAGGTCTTGACGCTGCTCCATGGGCAAAAGGTCGCAACGGCACACGATGGTCCATCAGCCCTGGAAACGGCCGAGTCGTTCCATCCACAAATTGTGCTGCTGGATATCGGCCTGCCTGGAATGAGTGGTCATGAAGTTGCGGAACAGATGCGCCGAAAACCCTGGTTTGAAGGGTGCATGCTCGTGGCGGTCACCGGCTGGGGCCAAGATAAGGACCGTGCAATCTCGCGTGCCGTGGGTTTCAACCATCATCTCGTCAAGCCTGTCAGTCAAGCGACGATCAAGGAGCTCCTCGATGGCAAGCTCAACGCCGGGTCGTGAGGGCTTCGGACAGTCGCTCGGAAGGTTGGCACGCGTTTGGCTTTGACCTGACCCGGCTGTTGCCCCAGGAAACTCAGGCTGGGCTGCCACCGCGAAGATTCTCCGTGCGACTGGCGCCGCTCGCCTTGCGCCCAGGAACTTTTTCGACCGTTGAAAAAGGTCCCGTGGACGCCCAAGCTCCGTCCGGAGCCTCGCGCGGGCAGGTCTGCCGGAACCTGGCACGGGACAGAGGAGAACTGCTCTGGCCGTCCGTTGGTCCTGCCTGGATTGCCTCGATCCGCCGCGCACGAAGCTGATGTCCCAGATTAGCGGTGGCGGACCAAGCGGCCGGGGCACTATCATAAGCGACGGGCAATACCGGCGGGGGCAGTTTTATGATCGCACGGATCATGCGTAGCTATTTGACCAACGATCGCGCGCCGAGACGGCTTCGCCGCACCTTCCTGCGGGCGGTTGTCTGGGGCTGTATGGCCATGGCGGGCTTCGCCGCCGGCGCCGTCGCAGCCGACCTGGAGGAGGCAGCCAAGCTCCTCCGCACCGGACGCTATGACGAGTGTGAGAAGCAGGCAATTGCAGCCCTCGAGGGCGGGGAGCGGGACGAAGCGTGGGATGTGTTGAGGATTCGCGCCGAGATGGCGCGGGGCAAGTATGACGAGGCCATGCATTCGCTCAAAGAGGCGACTCGACACTATCCCTCAAGCCTGTCGCTGTTCCTGATCGGACGCGACGTTCGCCGGTTCAAAGAGCCGCTCGCCCGTGAGGAGGAGGCGATGAAGCGGATGGAGCAAGAAGTCTTGTCCGCGCCCGAGCAGTATGCCACGCCGGAAGGGCAGCTCGCTCTCGGGCGGTTCTTCCTGCTCCGCGGCGCTGACCCAAAAAAAGTACTCACCCAGTTCTATGACGCCGTGATCAAGCGAGAACCCGATTTCGTTGACGCCTACCTCGCTTCGGCCGAGCTCGCTCTCGACAAGCAGGATTATGGGCTCGCGTCGGAAACCCTGCGCAAGGCCCCGAAGGAAGCCGCGGCGGACCCGCGGTTTCACTACCTGATGGCCCTGGCGTTCGCTGACAGCGACCGCGCCCAGGCGGCGAAGTCGCTTGATGAGGCTCTCAAGATCAACCCGCTCCACATCGATAGCTTGCTGCTGAAGATCGACGGGCTGGTCGACTCCGAGCGTTATGCGGACGCGGCGAAGCTGATCGACCAGGTCATCGCGGTGAACCCGTTCGAGCCTCGTGCCTGGGCGTACCGCGCGGTGCTGGCCCATCTTCGCGGCGATCGCGACGGGGAGGCTTCGGCGCGGCGATCGGCACTGGCGCCTTGGGCCAGCAATCCCGAGGTGGATTCGCTCGTGGGCCGCAAGCTCTCGCAGAAATATCGGTTCGCCGAGGGAGCCGCATACCAGAGGAAGGCGCTCGAATTGGATGGCCACTACATGCCCGCCAAGATCCAGCTCTCGCAGACCTTGCTGCGGCTGGGCGAGGAGGCGGAGGGTTGGCGCCTGGTCGACGAGATCTTCGCGAAGGATGGCTACAACGTGGTCGCCTTCAACCTGATGAACCTGCGCGACCGTCTGGCCACATTCCGAATGCTCAAGGAAGACGGCCTGGTCGTGAAGATGGAACCGCGCGAGGCCGACCTGTATGGCCCCCGCGTGATGACCCTGCTGAAGCGCGCAGGGCTGCGCTGTGCGCCAAGTATGGAGTGACGTTGCCAGGCCCGGTGATCGTCGAGATCTTCCCGGAGAAGAAAGAGTTCGCCGTCCGGACCTTCGGCCTGCCGGGCGCTGATGGCCTCCTGGGCGTTTGCTTCGGCCCCGTGATCACGGCCAACAGTCCCGCGTCCCAGGGCGAACACCCCTCAAACTGGGAGGCCGTGCTCTGGCACGAGTTTTGCCATAGCGTGACCCTGTTCAAGACCCACAACACCATGCCGCGCTGGCTCAGCGAGGGAATCTCCGTTTACGAGGAGGGGAATCAAGATCCCTCGTGGCGAACCGCTATCAACCCGCATTTCCGCGCCATGATCCTGGGTGACGACCTGACCCCGCTCAGCCAGCTCAGCGCGGCATTCCTGGCACCCAAGTCGGCGCTCCACGTCCAGTTCGCCTACCTGGAGTCGGCCTTGGCGGTGGAATTCCTCGTGCAAACAGCCGGTCTGCCAGGTTTGAAGGAGATTCTCGAAGACCTCGGCGCAGGCAAGTCGCTCAACGAAGCACTGCCAGCGCGGACCCGGATGACGCTAGATCAGTTGGATGTAGCGTTCGCCAGGTACGCTCGAGCGAAAGCTCAGAACGTGGCCCGCGGGGCCACCTGGGAGGAAATTGAGCTGGCCGAAGACGCGAACTCGGAGGCCATCGCGGCCTGGCTCAAGAACCATCCCAAGAATTTCTCGGGCCGTCAACGACTGGCGTCGCGGCTCCTCGCCGAACGAAAATGGCCAGAGGGCAAGGCAGTCCTGCTCGAATTGAAGGCACTCTACCCGGAATACGTTGGACCGGAGAACGCCTACGTGCTGCTGGCTTACGTTTACAAGCAGACGAACGACACCGCCGCGGAACATGCGGTTCTCGAGGAACTGGCAGGGCGCGACGGCGACGCCGCGCCGGCCTACCTTCGGCTCATGGAGATGGACGAGGCAGCCGGGAACTGGGAAGGTGTCGCCAAGAACGCCAATCGCCTCCTGGCAGTGAACCCGCTCATCCCCGCGCCGCACCGCCATCTCGCCCACGCCGCCGAGCATCTCGACCGTCGCGACGAGGCGATCGCCGCGTATCGCGCCCTGGCTCTGCTGGACGACACCGACCCGGCCGAGGTGCACTATCGCCTGGCGAAGTTGCTGAACCAGGCCGGCAAGAAGGATGAGGCCCGCCGCGAGGTCCTCAAGTCGTTGGATGAGGCCCCGCGGTTCCTCGAATCGCACCAGCTTTTGCTCGATCTGATCGGTCCTGACACGGTGACGGCGCCGGCATCGGGCACCTCCCAGCCTCTCGGTGCCACCCCCAAGGAGGCACGTCCATGACTCGGAGACGCCTGATCGTGGGGGTGATCCCTTGCCTTCTTGCGGCCGTCGGCAGCCTGGCCCTGGCGCAGCCGAACTGGCAGGGACAGTGGCAATGGCGTCGCCAGTCCCCGCTCGACGGGCTTCCCGCCGACCGCGCCGGCGTTCCGGACTGGAAGATCGACGAACGCTTCAAGGACGACGTCTTCACCTTCGTCCGGATTCAGTACGGTTCGTACCGGGGCATGGGACGTCGGGGCCGTGGTTGGGGTGGGGGCTGGACGACCGACTGGCCCGACAGCGACCTCAATTTCTCCTACCGCCTCCAGCAACTCACCTCGCTCAAGGTCAACCCCGTCCCGATCATACTCAAGCTGACCGACGAGGCTTTGTTTGATTACCCGTTTATCTACATCATCGAGCCGGGGGCACTCTCATTCTCGGATGAGGAAGTCGTGGCGCTGCGGCGCTATTTGCTCAACGGTGGCTTCCTCATGGTCGACGACTTCTGGGGCGACAGGCAGTACGAGAACTTCTACCAGGAGATCAAGCGCGTCTTCCCTGACCGAGAGCCTGTCGAGTTGCCGCTTTCGCACGAGATCTTTCAGTGCGTTTACAGGTTGAAGGAGAAGCCGCAGGTCCCCGGTATCCAATCCTGGTGGCCCGGCTCGAACGTGACCTGGGAAGATCACGGCCCCGGCTCGCGCGAGGTCCACTTCCGGGGGATCTCGGATGACAAGGAGCGGCTGATGGTCATCATTTGCCATAACACCGACCTTGGCGACGGCTGGGAGCGGGAAGGCGAGGACCCCGGCTATTTCCGTGAGTTCTCCGAGAAGAAGTCTTACCCGATGGGCATCAACATCGTGACCTACGCCATGACCCACTGACCGCGCCAGGCTTCGACCCGCAACCCTCGCGAACGTAGTCCGCGGAGCAACGAGGCTTTTGACTTCGAAGAGGAGCCATCGTGACGGCAGACGCAGATGCTTACGAGAATGAGCGGCGGGTTGTCGAGAAGGTCCACGAGAGCCGCGGCCGGATCGAGCACGAGCTACGCAAGGTCATCGTCGGCCAGAAAGAGGCGACCCACCAGCTCTTGATCAGCCTCTTCGCCGGCGGCCACTGTCTGATCACGGGCGCTCCGGGGTTGGCCAAGACGCTCCTGGTCCGCACCATCGCCCAGGTCTTTCACCTCAAGTTCCAGAGAATCCAGTTCACACCCGATCTCATGCCGGCGGACATCACCGGGACGGAGATCCTTGAGGAGACCAAAGACGGCCGGCGCATGCAGTTTGTCAAGGGGGCGATCTTCGCCAACGTGATCCTCGCCGACGAGATCAATCGCACGCCGCCCAAGACCCAGGCCGCCCTGCTGGAAGCGATGCAGGAGCATCAGGTGACAGCGGCCGGCGTCCGTTACCCGCTGGAGGAGCCATTCTTCGTCCTGGCCACGCAAAACCCGATCGAGATGGAGGGGACTTACCCGCTCCCCGAAGCTCAGCTCGACCGGTTCTTGTTCAACGTGATCGTCGACTACTTGCCTGAAGACGATGAGGTGGCCGTTGTCCAGCAGACCACATCGCGTCGCCCGGAGAAGGTCGAGCCCTTGTTCACCGGCCGCGACGTGCTCGAGTTTCACGAGGTTGTCCGCAAGGTGCCGGTTGCCGAGGACGTGGTTCGCTATGCCGTGCGGCTGGCCGCGGCCAGCCGGCCCGGCCCCGAGGCTCCAAGCTTCGTGACCGATTGGGTCAGTTGGGGAGCGGGCCTCCGGGCTGCCCAGTCGCTGGTCCTGGGAGCAAAGGCCCGCGCCCTGCTCGGCGGCCGGTTCCACGTCTCGCCCGACGACATCCGCGCGCTGGCCCACCCCACTTTGCGGCACCGGGTGCTGCTCGGCTACCGGGCCGAGGCGGACGGCGTGACCGCGGATTCCGTGATCGATCGCCTGCTGGAACACGTCAAGGGGCCCTCCCAGTCATGACCGCCCTCGGCCGCTCGCGTTCCCCATCCACAGCCGCCGCGCGGCCCACCTCGCTCATCGACCCGAGGGCTTTGCTCCGCATCAAGAGCTTGCAGCTCCGGGCCAAGGCGGCCGTCGAGGGGTTCATCACGGGCATTCACCGCAGCACGTACCATGGCTTCTCTGTCGAGTTCAGCGAGTATCGCCAGTACACCCCGGGCGATGATCCCCGCTATCTCGACTGGCGCCTCTTCGCCCGCACCGACCGCTACTACATCAAGCGGTTCGAGGACGAGACGAACCTCCGCTGCCACCTCGTGCTGGACACCAGCCGGTCGATGAATTATCGCTCCGGCGAGTACAGCAAGAGCGAATATGCCCGCACCGCGGCGGCCACCATTGCCTACTTCCTGACGCTCCAGCGCGACGCGGTCGGTCTGGTCACATTCGAGGATAAGATCACCGACTACCTCCCTCCGCGCCATCGCCCGGGCCACTTCCGCCGCCTCCTGGCGATGCTCGACCGCGAGCCGAAGGGGCGCGCGACCGACCTCGCGGGACCTCTCGAGGAGATCGCGGCGACCGTCAAGAAGCGCGGGCTGATCGTCCTGCTCTCGGACCTGCTGGCACCGGCCGACACCCTTCGTTCGAAGCTTGGGTACCTGCGGTCTCGAGGTCATGAGGTGGTCGTACTCCGCGTGCTCGACCCGGCCGAGGTGGCGTTCTCGTTCGCCACGCCGGCCATGTTCCAGGATGTGGAATCGGGGCGGGAGTTCTACATCGACCCGGCAGCCGCCCGGGCCGGCTACCTTGCCCGGTTCGCCGTTCACGCCACCGAGATCGAACGCGCCTGTGCCGACCTGTCGATCGCCTTCCAGTCAATCACCACCGATTCCCCGCTGGAACTGATGCTCTTCGACCTCTTGAGAGCGAGACTGCGGCGGGCCGGCAAGCCTGGCCGCCGCGCGGGAGCCGCGGGCTGGGGAGGTGCGCGGTGAGCTTCCTCACGCCGCTTTACATCCTGGGGGCATTGACGGTCGCGGCCCCGATCTTGTTCCACCTGATCCGCCGCACCACCAAGGGCGAGGTGCCGTTCAGCTCGCTGCTCTTCCTCTCCCCATCGCCGCCCCGCCTGACGCGGCGGAGCCGTCTTGACCAGTGGTTGCTGCTGCTTCTGCGGGCGACGGCCCTGGTCCTTCTGGCCCTGGCGTTCGCCCGGCCGTTCCTCCGCGAGGCGGCCGGTCTGAGCCTCGGCGACACCGAGCAGCGGCGGATCGCCGTACTGATCGACACCAGCGCCAGCATGCGCCGGGGCGATCTCTGGACCCAGGCGAAGGCCCGGGCCATCGAGGCCATCGAGGCGTGCGGACCCGGCGATCAACTGGCCGTCTTTGCGTTCGACGTTGCCTGGCGCCCCGTGCTCGGCTTCGAGGAATCGGCCACGCTCGACCCGGCGCGACGGCAGGCAATCGCGAAATCGCTCGTGGAGCGGCTCAATCCGGGCTGGGGGGCCACGCACCTGGGACAGGCGCTCGTTGACGCCGCCGGGGCGATCGAAAAAGTTGGAGACACATCGCGTAAAGCCTCAAACATCCAGCGCCGGATTGTCCTGATCAGCGATCTTCAGCAGGGGAGCCGGCTCGAGCTCCTGGAGCAATTCGAATGGCCCTCGGACGTGGTGCTCGACTTGCGGACGGTGGCCACGGAAGGTTCCAACGCCGGGCTCCAGTGGCTTGCCGGTCCCGACGACAGCGAGCCGTCCGCCACCGCCGGAGCGAGCGCCCTGCGGGTGCGTGTCTCGAATGACGCGACGTCGAGAAGAGAGTCGTTCGGCCTGACCTGGGATGATGACAAGGCCCCGCCGATTCCCGTCTACGTTCCCCCCGGCGAGAGCCGCGTCGTGCGCGTGCCCCGGCCCTCGGGCGCTCCATCAAGGCAATCCTTGCGGCTACAAGGGGACACGCAGGAGTTCGACAACGTGCTGTTCCTGGCATCCGAAGCCAAGGAGTCGGCCACCGTTCTCTACGTCGGACGTGACGCCGCGGATGACCCTGCGGGTCTGTCCTATTACCTCAACCGCGTCTTCGAGGACACGCCCCGCCGTATCGTCAAGGTCGAGTCGAGAGCTCCGGATGCCCCCCTGACGATCGAGCCGGGCCGTTCGGTTCCGCTGATCGTGCTGGCAGCCGAGACTTCGGCCGGCAACGTTGCCTTCTTGCGGCAATACGCGAAGGAGGGCGGGACCGTGGTGGACGTGGTCACGGTGCCTGGGAAGGCGCAGTCACTCTCGACGCTTGCGAACGCACAGGCCTTTGACGTGGATGACTCACCTGGCCGGGGCGATGCGATGCTCTCGGAGATCGCCTTCGATCATCCGCTCTTCGCTCCGTTCGCGGCACCGCAATTCAATGATTTCACGAAGATCAAGTTCTGGAAACACCGGCGCATTCCGACAGGCACACTTGGCGACGTCCGCATTCTGGCCCGGTTCGAGAATCGAGACCCGGCCGTGATCGAGAAGTCCATCGGGAAGGGCCGGCTCATCATCCTGGCCAGCGGGTGGAGTCCGGCCGACAGCCAGCTCGCGCGTTCGTCCAAGTTCATGCCGCTGATGTCGGCCCTGCTCGATGGTCCCAATGCCGGCCCGGATCTTTCGGCCAACTGGCTCGTGGGCGAACGTGTGCCGTTGCCCGAGGGGGCTGTCGCCGTCCGCAAGCCGGACGGGTCGACGACCCAGCTCACGCGAGGGACCTCGACATTCTCCGAGACTGACGCGCCCGGCATCTACGCCATCGAAACCGCCAAGGGCCCCCGCGAGTTCGCCGTGAATCTCGACCCACTCGAAAGCAAGACGGCTCCCCTCAATGTCGAGACGCTGGAGCAATTCGGCTGCCGCCTGGCCAAGAGTGCGTCGCACACCGAGGGCGAGCGAGAGGTCCAGCGGCAGATGCAAATTGCGGAGCTGGAGGGCCGTCAAAAGCTCTGGCGGCCGCTGATCCTGGCTGCAATCTCGGTCCTGATCGTCGAGACCTGGCTGGCGGGCTGGCTCGGCCAACGCCGTCTGAATCGAAAGGAGCCCAAGGAATGAGAACCTGGGAACTGAGGCAGGCGCTGGAACGGGTGGCGCGGCGGGTCCGCGTGGTTCGCCTCTGGAGCAGCCTGGCCCTCTGCTGGTTGGCCTGGGCTTTGATTGGCGGTCTGCTTGTCGCGGCCGGAGTGCGGTCCATTGTCGTCCTTTACGGAATCGCGGCGCTTGTGCTGGCGTCTGCCCTTGGTTGCGTCGCCTTCGCGTTGCGTTCGGCACGCGATCTGCGCGACGTCGCCCGGCGCATCGAGGCCGCGCATCCCGACCTTGACGCCGGGCTCTTGACTGCCGTTGAAGAGGGCTTGCCCGCCGCCCCGGGCCGGCTGGGCTTCCTGCAACAGGCCGTCGTCACCCGGGCTGTCGACCATCACCGTTCCCACGATTGGGGCGGCATCGTACACCAGAACGCCATCCGTGGGGCCCGGCTTGCCCACCTGGCGGCCCTGTGCGGGCTTGTCGCGGTCTCGGTTGTGCTCGTACAGAGGGCCCGCCCCGACCTGAGTCGCGATGCCGCTCCCGCCGCCGCACTGGAGGCCCAGGCTTCGGAAATCGAGGTCACGCCCGGCGACACCGAGATCGAGAAGGGTACGTCGCTGCTCGTGGTCGCCCGCTTCCCGGGCGCCGTGCCGCCCGACGCGAAGCTCGTCGTCGAGGGCGGCGACGCGTCCCAGGCGGCACACGCGATGTCAAGAAGCCTGGAAGATCCGACGTTCGCCGGACGCGTCGAATCGGTCGTCAACGACCTGTCCTATCACATCGAGTTCGCGGGAGAGCACAGCCCGAGTTACCGGGTGCGCGTGTTCGAGAACCCAGAGCTGATCAGGACGGACGCGAAGCTCGACTTTCCCGCCTACACGTCGATCGAACCCAAGACCGCCGAGGACGTCCGCCACGTGACGGCCGTCGAGGGGACCAATCTGACGCTGCTCTTCCGACTCAACAAGGAAGTGGCCACGGCGAAGCTGGTTGACGAAAAGGGACAGGAGATCGTACTGGCACCACCGTCCGCCGCGGGGCCACACGTCTACAGCGCGGCGTTCGCACTCAGCGATTCGCACCGTTACAAGCTTCAGCTTGTCGATCGCGAGGGCCGGAAGAACAAGCTTTCCGCCGATTTCGCCGTGAACGTGACCAGGAACCGTCCGCCGACCATCGCGATGAGCCAGCCGGGGCATGACGTGCGCGTCTCGCCGGTGGAAGAGCTGCGTCTCAAGTCGCAGGTCAGCGACGATTTCGGCGTGGTCCGTCACGGCGTCAACTTCACGACGGCCGGCATGGACCCGCGCGACATGGTTTTGAGCGACGAGGCAAAGCCCCGGCCCAAGCGGGTGCAGCTCGAGCACATGATCGACTTCGAGGCGCTCAACGCCGTTCCCGACCAGCTCGTCACCTATTTCATCTGGGCCGAGGACTACGGCCCTGATGGCAAGCCGCGGCGGACCGAAGGAGACATGTACTTCGCCGAGGTCCGCCACTTCGAGGAGATCTTCCGGCAGGGCGAACAGCCCTCCAGCGCCTCGGAAGAGGACGAGCAAGAGGAGCAGGGGGGTGGCAACGCCCAGCAGGCCGAGCAACTTGCGGAGCTTCAGAAAGAGATCATCAACGGCACCTGGAAGGTCATCCGCCGCGAGACCGGCAGCCAGCCCACGGACCAGTTCGTCCCCGACACGAAGATTCTCCGCGAGTCGCAGGAGTCGGCCGTCACCAAGGCGGAGGGGCTTCGCGGGCGGTTGCAAGACGCGGCATCCAAGGCCAGCCTCGACAGGGCCGTCACATCCATGAAAACTGCCATCCGTCTCCTGGGCGAGGCCTCCGACAAGCCGGCGGTCGGCTCACTGCACCCGGCCCTCGTGGCCGAGCAGGTCGCCTACCAGGCGCTGCTCAAGCTGAGAGCGCGCGAGTTCGAGGTTGTCCGCAATCGTTCCCGCCAGCGCCGCGGCCGGAGCTCGGGAGCCTCGGCATCGCAGCGCCAGCTCAATCAGCTCGAGCTCACGGACAAGGAAAACCGCTTCGAGGAGCAGAGCAAGGCGCGAAAGCAGCTCACGCAGAAAGAGCAAGAGCAGCGCGAGACCAGGCAGGTCGTCAACCGTCTCAAGGAGCTGGCCCAGCGCCAGGCCGACCTGAACAATCGTCTGAAAGAGCTGCAATCGGCCCTCGAGGCCGCGAAAGACCAGCCGGCCAAGCAGGAGATCGAACGCCAGCTCAAGCGGCTTCGCGAACAGCAGCAGGAGATCCTCCGCGACGTCGATGAGCTCCAAGAGCGGATGGAGAACGAGCAGAACCGCGAGCGGATGGCCGAGTCGCGCCAGCAGGTGCAGGAGGGACGCGACCACGCCCGCCAGGCGTCCGAGGCCCTGGAGCAAGGGCGCGTCTCCCAGGCGCTGACCGAGGGCACGCGGGCCGGCCAGCAACTGAACAACGTCCGGGACGACCTCCGCAAGAAGTCGTCCAACCAGTTCGCCGACGACCTGACCGAGATGCGCAACCAGGCCAGACAGCTTGACGAGAACCAGGACCGCCTCTCCGAGAAGCTCGATGCCTGGAAAGACACCCCCCGGCAGAGCCTGCGCGAACCCGAGAATCGCCAGCAGGTCAAGCAAGAGCTCGAACAGCAGGGGAAGAAAACGGAGGAACTCGTCGACCGGATGCGACGTACGGTGGTCGAGGCCGAGGAGACCGAGCCGCTGCTGGCCAAGAACCTCTTCGACACCGTCCGCAAGGCGGACGAGCAGGCGATTCCCGACGCCCTCAAGCAGACCGAAAAGCTCGCCGATGCCGGTTTCGTCGAGGAGGCGTCCAAGTCTTCCCACCGCGCCGGGGAGGGGATCGATCAGCTTCGTGACGGTGTCGAACGCGCGGCTCGAAGCGTCCTCGGGGACGAGATCGCCGCGCTGCGGCGGGCGCAGGGCGAAGTGGAAGACCTGGCCAGCCAGATCAATCGCGAGATTGCCCAGGCGACCGGGAAAAAGCCCGCGCGGCCTCGAAGCGACAATCCGGAAAAACCCGGGCAACCCGGCCAGGGTCGGCAAGGCGAGCAACCCCAGGATAGCCAGCAAGCCGGACAGGCCAACCAGCCCGGAGAACGCGGCCAGCAAGGGCAACAAGCCCAGCAAGGGCAACAAGGTCAGGGACAGCAGCAAGGCCAAGGACCGGTCAGGATAGCAGCCCGGTCACAGCGCGGACAGCAGCGAGGGCAGCAGCCGGGGCAAGGCCGGCAGCCGGGACAACAAGGCGAGCAGGGGGCTCAGGGCGGCCAGCAACAACAGCCTGGTGAGCAAGCAGGGCAAGGGCAAGGGCAAGGGCAAGGGCAAGGCCAAGATCCCCAGGGCGACGCACAGGGTCAAGGGAACTCTGGTCAGAACCAGGGTCAGGGCAACCGAGGTCAGGGCAGAGGGCAAAGGTCCCGCTCGCTGCGCGGCTCGGACACGCCTCAGGACGACGCTGAGGGCCGCCCCGATTCGCAGGGCGGCGGCGGTCCGGGGGGCAATCCTCGCAGTGGAGGCCCGCGGTCGGGTGCCGACCAGATGATCGACCGTCTGGGAGGGAACCCGAACCGACGGGGAGGCCCGATCACCGGGGACGGCTTCCGCGAGTGGTCCGACCGGATGCGCGATGTCGAAGAACTCCTGGAAGACCCCGCGTTGCGGGCCGAGGCGGCGCGGATTCGTGACCGCGTCCGCGGCGCCCGCGAAGAGTTCAAGCGGCACGCAACGGTGCCCGACTGGACCAAGATGCAGGGCCTCGTGGCCGACCCGATCGGCGAGCTGCGCGACCGGATCGCCGAGGAGGTTCGCCGCCGCGAGTCGCCTGATTCCCTGGTCCCGATTGATCGCGACCCGGTCCCGCCGAAGTTCGCCGAGGGGCTCAAGCGGTACTTCGAGCGGCTGGGGAGCGGCCGATGACCTTGCCGTCGCTGATCCTCAGTGCCCCTCGCTGGTGGAGCGTCGCCGCCGCCCTGATGGCAGTCGCGTCGGTCCTGATCGTCTGGAGTTACGCCCGCGCCCGGACGAAGGCCACGGTGCGGTTGGCGTGCGTAGCGCTCAAGACGCTGGCTGTGGCGTCGCTCGCGCTCATCCTGCTCGAGCCGCTTTTGATCAGCTCGCGCCCCCGCCGCGGGGCCAATGCCTTTGCCGTGCTGGCGGACAATAGCCAGAGCTTGTTAATCCACGACGACAACGCCGCGCAGTTGCGCGGCGACTGGGTCCGCGAGCACCTCCGTCAGGGCTCTTCCTGGCAGACGCGGCTGGGGCAAGACTTCGACGTCCGCGATTACGTCTTTGACTCGCACCTTCGCTCCACCGAGAATTTCGACAGCCTGGCCTTTGACGGTACGGGTCCGCGCTCGGGACTTCGCTCACGGCCCTCGCGAAGCGGTTCCGCGGCCTGCCCCTGGCCGGCGTTCTCCTGTTCAGCGACGGCAACCGCACGGACCTGGAAGATCTCGACTGGTCGTCGCTGCCGCCGGTCTACCCGGTCGTGCCCCCTGCGCAAGGGGTCATCCGCGATGTCGGCGTCAGGGAAGTCTCGGTCAGCCAGACGAACTTCGAGTCGGCCCCGGTTGTGATCCGAGCCGACGTCGATTCGGCCGGCTTCCCGGGCGAGCCGATCGTCGCCGCCGTGATCGATGAGGCCGGCAAGGTCGTCGAGCGTCAGCAGGCGACATCGGCCGGGAATGCCAGGCCGCTGAGCTTCCGTTTTCAGTTCCGGCCTGAACATAAAGGAGTGAACTTCTACACGGTCCGTGCCTTCCCGGCTTCGGAGGACGTCAAGACCGAAGGGGGAAAGCTGCCGGCGGGGTCCAGCGAGCAGACCCTCGCCAACAACAGCCGGCTCGTCGTCGTCGACCAGGGGGGTGGGCCTTATCGGGTGCTCTATGTCAGCGGCCGGACCAACTGGGAGTTCAAGTTTCTCCGCCGCGCCCTGGACGACGACCAGCAGGTGCAGCTCGTCGGCTTGCTGCGGATCGCCCGCCGGCAACCCAAGTTCGACTTCCAGAGCAGTGCAAGGAACCGGACGATCAGTCCGCTGTTCGACGGCTTCAACAACGCCGACCCCGACACGGCCGAGCGGGCCGATCAGCCGGTGCTGGTGCGGCTCGGCACCCTCGACGAGGTTGAGCTGCGGGACGGGTTCCCGAAGACCGCCGAGAGCCTCTACCGCTATCACGCGATCATCATCGACGATCTGGAAGCCGCCTTCTTCACTCAGGATCAGCTCGGCCTGGTGCGCAATTTCGTGGGCACCCGCGGCGGCGGCCTGCTGATGCTTGGTGGGCCCGACTCGTTTGCCGACGGGAAATACGATCGCACGCCGGTCGGCGACCTGCTGCCGGTCTACCTGACCGGAGTGCCTGCGGTTCCCAGCGTCGGTGCTCACCAGATGGTGCTCACCCGCGAAGGCTGGCTGCAACCCTGGGTGCGGACGCGGAAAACCGAGGACGAGGAACGGAAACGGCTGGCCGCGATGCCCCACTTCCAGACGCTCAGCCATGTCGGCCGGATCAAGCCGGGTGCCGTGACGCTGGCCGAGGTCAGCGACGACGATGGCAACACCGTGCCCGCTCTGGTCTCGCAGACCTTCGGCAAGGGCCATGTCGCCGCACTTCTGATTGGCGATATGTGGCGATGGGACTTGCAACGTGCCAATCCCGAGGAGAGCGACCTCGAACGGTGCTGGCGCCAGACCGCCCGGTGGCTGGTGAGCGACGTGCCCAGCCGGGTCGAAATTTCGGTCCGCCCCAAGGCCGAGTCCTCGGCACCGGCCGTCGAGCTTTCGGTCCGTGTGCGAGACCCCGAGTACCGCCCGCTCGACAACTCCAAGGTTGCCCTCAAGCTCACTCTGCCGGATCAAAGCATAATCACGCTGGAGGCCGAGCCCGACGGCCGTGAGTCTGGCCTGTACGCGACGACATTCGTGAGCAGGCAGGCCGGTGCCCATCGCGTTGTGGCGACCGCCACCGCTCCCGACGGAGCCGCCGTTGGCGAGCGTGAGTCTGGCTGGGCCGCCCAGCCCGCCGCCGACGAGTTTGCCCGGCTCACGCCCGACCGCGACTTCCTGGCGTCCCTTGCCTCGAAGACCGGGGGCGAGGTCGTGGACGGCGACCGTCTCGACGCGTTCGCCGCCAGCCTGCCCGCCCGCAAGGCACCCATCACCGAGCAGTGGTCGTCGCCGCTGTGGCACAATCCGTTTTACTTCCTGATCGCCGTCGTTTGCCTCGCGGCCGAATGGGGTTTGCGCCGGGTGAACGGCCTGGCTTGATGGAATGTGTTGCAACACTCTACGGCATTGTCGCAAGATCCTCGTTTCTTGCGTTGACGAAGTGGCAGGCGAGCGCGATACACTAACCCGAAGCGTCAGCGAGGGGCTTGCCTATCCCCCACGTGAATTTGAGTTGTGTCGACCCTCGCTCACGCATCGGGTTAGTATGAACGGCCCGCCCAGTGTCAAGCGAGACAAGCCCACGTTGACCCCACATTGGGACGATGCCCACTCTTCTAATTAGCCATCCATGTTGACCTTGCTCGCCCTCACCTTCTGCCTGGCCAATGATGCCCCCAAGGACCGTCCGGTCGTGCTCGTGGTGGTCGGCACTCCGGGCTCCGCCGAATACGAGTCGGAGTTCCGCCGCTGGGCTTCGCTCTGGAGAGCAGCCGCCGAGAAAGCTTCTGCCGAATACGTCGAGATCGGCGAAGGGGAGGGCGCGAAGCCCACCGATCGCGATCGGCTCCACGCGGCCCTGGCCGATCACGCGTCGGTCGGCCTGGAGCCGCTCTGGCTCGTGATGATCGGCCATGGGACGTTCGACGGCCGCGAGGCCAAGTTCAACCTCCGCGGGCCCGACGTGACGGACGCCGAATTGCTCGAGTGGATCAAGCCGATCAAGCGGCCCGTCGCGATCTTGAACTTCGCCTCCGCGAGCGGCCCGTTCCTGAGCCGCCTGTCGGCACCCAACCGGGTCGTCGTGACTGCCACCCGAAGCGGCGACGAGCAGAACTTCGCGCGGTTCGGCCAGTACTTCGCGGAGCTCGTCGCAGACCCCCAAGCCGACCTCGACAAGGACGGCGAGGTTTCCCTTCTCGAGGCGTTTCTCGCGGCCAGCGCCCGGGTTGCCGAGTTCTACCGCAGCCATGCGCGACTGGCGACCGAGCATCCCCTGCTCGACGATAACGGCGACCGCCTGGGCACTCCCGCCGATTGGTTCCGTGGCGTCCACGCCACGAAGCGCGCCAAGAACGGGGCCGAGGCCGACGGCGTCCGTGCCCACCAGTTCCACCTCATTCTCAACGCCCGCGAGCAACGCATGTCCGCCGAGCAACGTCAGCGCCGGGACCAGCTCGAACGTTCCGCCGCAGCCCTGCGGGCGAAGAAGGGCCAGATCTCCGAGGACGCCTATTACGCACAGCTTGAGACCATCATGGTCGAGCTGGCCCGGATCTATCGCAAAGCGGCATCGCCCTGAGCGGCCATGGGAATCTATTGCATACGCACCTTGAGGTCGTCCCGCGTGAGTGAAAGGATCAACCATGGACGAAGCCAATGATTCGCAGGGGCTGAAGATCGCACTCGCGGCGTTCATTTCGCTCTCTACGATCCTGATGGTCACATCGTATTTTCTTTATTCCAACGCGGCAACCGTTACGGCGAACCTCGAATTCGAGCGAAGGGCTCTCAAGCAGGCCCGAGACGACCTCAAGAAGACCAGGGATCTGGCGGACGTGACCTTGCGGCAATACCACGAGATGAGGACTCGGATCGGCACGAAAGCCGAGGATTTCGACCCCGCGATGGCAGAGATTACTGCCAGTTTCGAGAAGGTCGATGGGCGGCTCAACACTCTCATGAGCGCGGTCAACACTGCGGTCCAGACCGCTCAGAAGGACGGCGCGTGGGGGCAAGCGCTGGAAGATGCCAGGCTCAACGTGCAGAAGGCGATAGCGATTTGTCTCAGTGAGCCAGACAAGAGCTACATCTCCTCGCTCGACCGGCTCACGGAGGTGATGGAAAACATGGCGACCTTGACGACCCAGCTTTCGCGTGAGTATGTCGCCGCGAGGAAGAAGATCGAGCAAACCACCGGCGTTAACAGGTGAGCAGACCAGGAACCCAAGACCAAGTAATGAACCCCGGGTACGCCGTCGTCCGCAAGCTACAGGGCCGCTGTCCGCCCGAGAAACCCGCATCCGGGTTAGAGGATGATTCAGACATGAACCCTGTCGAGCCCTTGTCGCCAGGTCTCGGGACCTCGGACGACCCCTATGCTCCGCCCCGGACCGAGCTAGAACATGCGCAGAGCCGCTTGAGCCAGGACGCTGATCTCGATCGTCTCAGGCGCGCGTATCTTGACCAGGAGACGGCGATCCGGCGGGTCTCGTGGCTAAACTTCACCCTGGCACTGGTCTGGATGCCCGCCGCGATTGGCACGCTGCTGATGTCGGGGCTGATGCTGCTGCGGGCGGTCGGAATTGATCCTGTGAATTACCAATTCCCCAAAGACACGCCGCCGGGAATCGGCTTGCTTGCCTTGACTGGCTTTCATGTCGGCTGCCTGGTGCTCAACATCGTCATCTGGCGTGAATTACGGAGATTTCGACCGTGGGCGCGGTGGGCCGACGGGTTCCTGGCGATCGTCTTCCTGTTCATTTTCCTGGTGTACGCCGGCGACGTGCTGATCAACCACAAACCGCTGGCCTGGCTCATCATGATCTCGGTACCGGGTCTTGCCGTGTCCACTCTCGTACTGCTGACCTTGTTTTCCCCCAGGTCGAGCGTCGTGTTCTCGAAGCAGTATCGGGAAATCGTGGCTCTTCAGGACGGCAAGTCACAATCGCCGCGGCTCAAGTCGCATTGAGTCGACGACGATTTGGCGACCGATCGCGGGCTAGACGAACCTACCGCTGCCGTGAACCCTCGGCGCGTTTCAAAAGCGAATCCACATCCGCCCACAAGGCCCGCCACGCCTGCTGCTGGTCCACCGGCAGCTTCGCCAGGCCGTCGGCGTCGCGGATTCCCGCCAGGTCCGTGTCCTGCTTCCAGTGCTCCAAGGTCTTGATGATCGCGGAACGCTCCTGGGACGGGCCGGATTCGAGGAATTTTCCCAACGCTGCCAGCTCGGCCTTCAACCAGTCCAGGGCCTGCTGACGGAGCTTCGCCCTGGCTGCGTCATCAGGCTTCGGGTCATCCGTGCCTCGTCCGGCGGCGGCCAGAACCGCGGCGCAGGCGGCGCTGTACCGGTGCTGGGCCTGGCGGTCTTCGCCGAGCTTGAGTTCGCTTGCGAGCGCCTCGGCCCAGAGACGGGCGGCAACGACGAAGTACTTGCGGTCGTAGGACATCTGGGCAAAACCCAGGCGCTCGGCGTTATCTTTCGGTTTGTCCTCACCTCGAAGCATAGCCGGAAACCGGTTCGACAGAGCCAAACTAAGTTCGGCCTGGGCAACCCATTCCGCCGAGGGGTACCGCCAGTCCGGCCTCCGGGAGCCCAATTCGTGCCCTTTTCGGAACACCTCCAGGGCCCCTGCATAATCTCCTTTCTGTTGAAGCAGATTGCCAAGGTTGCAGTGTACTTCGGCGAAGTCGGGCTTCAGCCGGATCGCCTCGCGGTATTCAGCGATGGCCTCGTCACTCTTGCCCTGGCTCCACAGGGCGTTGGCGAAGTTGTATCGGGCCGCGGCGTTATCGGGCTCAACCCGGATTGCTGTGCGATATTCGGCGATGGCCTCGTCACTCTTGCCCTGAATCGTCAGGGCGTTACCCAGGCCGCAGTGGGCTGCGGCGTAGTCGGGCTCGAGCCGGATCGCCGTGCGATATTCGGCGATGGCCTCGTCACTCCTGCCCTGAATCGTCAGGGCAGTGCCCAGGTTGGAGTGGGCTCCGACGTAGTCGGGCTTGAGCCGGATCGCTTCGCGGAAAGCGGCCTCAGCAGCGGTAGCATCGTGCTTCGCGTTGCAGAGCATCGCTCCGAGGTCGTTGTGGGCTATGGCGTCGTCGGGCTTGAGCCGGATCGCCTCGCGGTATTCGGCGATGGCCTCGTCGACCTTACCCTCCTTCTCATGGGAATAGCCGAGGTTGACGTGGAATTGAGCGTTGTCGGGCTCGAGCCGGATCGCCGTGCGATATTCGGCGATGGCCTCGCCGAGCCTGCCCAGACCCGACAGGGCCTGACCGAGGTTGTTGTGGGCTGCGGCGTCGTCGGGCTTGAGCCGGATCGACGTGCGGCACTCGGCGATGGCCTCGTCGTACTTGGCCTGGTCGATCAGGGCTAGGCCAAGGTTGTTGTGAGCTCCGGCGTTGTCGGGCTCGACCCGGATCAATTTGCGGCCCAGCGCCACGGCGGCTTCGAGCGCTTCGCCGGCTTCCCGTAACTGCCCTTTCTGCTTAAGCAACCGGCCCAGACAGCCCAGGTGCCAGGCCCAGCCGGGTCGCAGTTCCTTGAGATCGTGGAACACAGCGATGGCCTCGTTGGAATCGCCCCGCTTCTCCAATGCATGGGCCAGCGCGTGGGCCGTCTCGGGGCGTAGCGACCGCGCGGCGGTGTAGAACCGGATGGCCTCGTCGCGGCGCGATAGCTTCTCGAGCACCACCCCCAAAGCGTAGTTGACCCAGAGGTCACGGGGATGCCGGTGCTGGGCGGACCGCAGCACCGACTCGGCCAGAGTGCTGTCGCCGACACCGCTCAGACCTGTCCCGAGTAAATGGAGGCTGATCGCGTCCAGCTCATCGTACTTTGCGGTCTTCGCCAGTGTTCGCAGTTCCGTCAACCGGGCCGCCTTATCGGATTGATCCAGAGTGGCGCGGAGCTCGTTCCGCCAGGATTCGGGGTCGGCAACGCGGGCGGCTTCGCTCAGTCTTGTTGATCCGGCGGCGTCCTTCCGCCGTTCGCGGCGGATCGCCGCCCAGTCGTCGAGCGCTCCGGCAATGGCCAGTGCCACCGACGGTGAGTGAGCCCGGATCCTGGCCCCCGCCTCGGCGGGTTGCAAGCTCGCTAGATCGAGTCCGGCCTCACGAAAAGCGTCGGCGTAGGCGGCGTCGATGGCCGAGCCGTCCGGGTCGTCGGCCTCGGCCGAGCGGATATCGACCAGGCGATCGATCAGCGTTTGATCGCGCTGGGCTGCGTCCAGCCCGGACTTGATCTCCGTGCGCAGAGCCAGCAAACGATCGCCGGCCCGCGGATCGCCGACGGCATCGGCCTGCGTCACGGCGGCCAGGGCCACCTGCCACCGCGCCACGTCTTCGGGCTTGACAAGTGCCTGATCACGGAGCGTCACTGCCTGACCGAGAATTTTGTCGATGGCCGCGGCCTGCGTCTGACGCTGCTGAAGATAATACGTCGTGCTCAGCCCTCCCAAGCATGTCAGGGCCAGCACCGACGCTGCCAGGCCAAGCTGAAGTTTGCGTCGGCGGCGTTCCTCGATCGCCCGTGCCACGGCCACCGCGCGCTCCCGCTCGGCTGCCTGCAGCCGCGCCTGAACTCCGGTCAGGTACGCCGTGATTCGCCCCGCGACAATCCCCGCGTCGAGCGGCCGGTCCTCCGGCTCGACCGCCAAGCAGTCCTTCGCCAGGGAAACGAGTTCGGTCTCGGCACCGCAGCCGTCCAGCCGCTCCAGTGCATCGCACGTATCACCCCGCATCGCCTTGCGGATCAGTTCAAGCTGGCTCTTACCCGTGTAGGCCGGCTGGCCACTCAGGATCTCGCAGAGGATCGAGCCCAGGCCGAAGACGTCGACCCGCCGGTCCACGCGTTCGACCTCGCCGGCGGCCTGCTCGGGCGCCATGTAAGCGGGCGTGCCCATCACCTTGCCAGGCTGCGAGTCGTCCACGTCCGAACCGCTCCGCACCGTCGCGATCACGCTCAACGCGGGTGCAGACGTGGGCAGGGCGTTCGACTCATCGGCAACGCCCCCTTCCTTCAAGACCTTGGCCAGGCCCCAGTCCATCACCTGCACCTCGCCGAACGAGCCGATCATCACGTTCGACGCTTTCAGGTCGCGGTGGATCACCCCCCGGGCGTGGGCGTAGGCCATCGTCTGACAGACGGCCTCGAAAATCGACAGGAAGCGCGGCAGGTCGTGCGCGGGCGACCGGCGCTCCGCCAGCAGCGACGCCAGCGTTCGGCCCTTCACCAGCTTCATCGTGAAATACGGCCGACGATCGGCGAAGGTGCCCAGCTCGTACACCGGCACGATGCCGGGATGCTGGAGCTGACCGCCGATCTGCGCTTCCTCAACGAATCGCCGCACCAGCTCAGGCTTCTGTTGGTGGCTCTCAAGCAAGACCTTGACCGCCAGGTCGCGGCCCAGGTCGGGATCGCGGCCCTTGAGCACCGCCCCCATCCCGCCCCGCGCGATCTCGCCGAAAAGCTGGTAGCGGTCGCCACGATCCGACGGTGAGGGCATCGCGTCAGACGACGGCTTGATCACGGCGACGCCGGCATCGTCGGAAGCGGTGTCGGGAAGCAGGACCCTGGGTATCGAGCCGATCGACCGCGCCAGGCCCTCCAGCACATGCCCGGGATGCGTGGGCTCGAAGCCAAACGTCACCTCCGCACCCGAAGACCGTTCGAATCCCGGCTCCAACCCGGCACTCAGCAAGCAGGCAGGGCAAAGGCCCTGGCGTACGTCCGCAGCGAGCGGGTTTCCACATCGAGGGCAGCGGCGAATAGCAGCCATGGACGGCACTCCAGGGAAGCGGTTTTCAAGTTCTCTATCCTATAGAGATGGGTTCTCTCGACGAGGTCACGAGAAAAAAATGGTTCCGGCACACGCCGGCGCGATCATGGCGAAGGGTGCCTCTTGGTCTGGGACTGACCGTGAAAATCCTCGATGACCGGCTCGAACATGCGAGTTGCGCGTGCGACTGGTCAGTGAGGGGCATCCGGCGGTGAGGCTGGTGCAGCAAGAGAAGTTGGGTCGAGAATGGTGACCCCGGGGAACCGGGCGAAATCCGACCCGTTGAAGGTCAGGAGTCGGGTGAGACCATGAGTTCGCATGGCTGCGACGAGCCGGGCGTCGTAGGACACGCGACCGTGACAACTATGGAGCCCGACGAGCGATTCCCACTCGGCAAACAGATTCGGCAGATCCGAGAGGAAGCGGAACAAGCGAACGATCCGACCGATCTGAACCTGACACTCCTGAATGGACAACCCAAGTCCATTCGAGTCGATCGGCCGGCTGGCGGCGGCCCAGAACTCGTAGACGTTCTGGGGGACCACGCAGAGCACTTCGCCGCTGGTGTGCAACATGTTGAGTGCTCTGTCGACCGTGGAAAAAGCCGGCTCTTTGGTGCTGGCGTGCCGAATGAGGATGTTGCTGTCCAGGAGAATCAAAGTTGGGCGTCTTCCCGCTCGCGATAGAGGGTTTCCCGGTTGTCGTCCACCACGAAATCGGGCGGGTATCGACCGGCCCGGCTCTCGGCGTCTCGCTTCCAGGCATCGAGCTCGGCGCGCCATGCGTCGCCGGTCAGCGGGGGCAGCGGCGCCGGTAGCAAACTGCCCGTCGCGGCAAGGCGGTCAAGAACCGGCTGGACCAGGTCTTCGACCGAGATGTTGAGACTCGCCGCTCTTGCGGCCAGACGCCGAAATGTGTCTTCCGGAACGGTGAGGTCGGGCATCATATCCTCCAGCAGAGGCGACAGCGGCAATACTATCACTCCCAGACCGGATTGTCCATTTGAACATCCCGACGTATGGATTCCTGGCGTCGTCGAAGGACGGCTTGATCACGGCCACGCCCGCGTCGTCGCCCGTCGTGTCGGGCAGCAACACCCGGGGTATCGACACGATCGACCGCGCCAGGCCCTCCAGCACATGGCCCAGATGCGTGGGCTCGAAGCCGAAGATCACTTCCGCGCCCGAAGGCCGTTCGAAGCCCGGCTCCAGCCCGGCACTCAGCAAGCAGGCAGGGCAAAGGCCCTGGCGTACGTCCGCAGCGAGCGGGTTTCCACATCGAGGGCAGCGGCGAATAGCAGCCATGGACGGCACTCCAGGGAAGCGGCTTTCGAGTCCTCTACACCATAGAGATTGGTTTTCCCGGCGAGGTCACGAGAAAAAGTTGCGGATTCTCGAATCAGCGCCAGTTCGTCGCTGGGGGAGCGTGCATTGACATGCCTCACCGGCCAATCGAGGATGCCGCAAGCGCTACCGGCCTAGCGAACCCAGAAGCGATTTGATCTCGTCATCGACATCGGCCGGGTCGGCGACTGTGCGGGCGATCTCTTCGCGGAGCCGTTCGCGGTAGCGGGCGCGGAGCCGGTGAGCGGCCATCTTGACCGCGCCTTCGGTCAGCCCGAGCTCGCGGGCGATGCTCCGGTAGGAAGGGGCTTCGTCCTGGCCCAGCAGGCTCGGCCGCAGTCGCTCGTAGAGCGGGCGCCTGTCGGGCCCGGCCATCTCGGCGTCTAGCCCGGCAAGAACGCGGTCGAGGAGCGTCAAGGCCCACCGCCGGTCGAAGATCCGCTCGGCCGTCAGCTCATGCGCCGGCTCGCCGCCGAACCGAGATTCCGCACTCAGCGCATCGATGCGGATCACACTCCGGCCGCCGCCCCGTTTGATCGCACGTTCCCGGTCGTTCTGCCTGGCCGCGTAGTGCGCACAGCACGCCATCAAGAAGGAACGGAACCGTCCCCGCTCCGGCGCCAGCCCGCGCAGGTCATGGCGCTCCAGGAGGCTCGTGAAAACGCTCTGCACCAGGTCCTGGGCGGTCTCGGGATCGTGCCCCTTGCGCCGAGCAAACGCATAGAGCGGATACCAGTAGTCGCGGCAAAGCTCCTCGAGCGCGGCTCGAGCCTCCGGCGAAGCACCATTGCCGGCCGACAGAATCTGGCCCCAGCAGGTCGTGGGAAAGCGGGCCGAGGACGGGTCTTGAGCAAACAAGGCGGAGCAACTCCCTTCATGAAAGGTATTTACACCAGCGATCAGCGGTTCGAGGCGGTTTTCGCTCATTCGGTCGCGGTGCGCATCCCCGCACAATGTCCGACGCCTCCTCGGCCGTGAAGCTTCCCAAGATTCTGGCGGAGTTCGAGATGGTCGCAAAAATTCGCGGCGCGAAAACGACCCGGCCGTTGATCAGGACGGCCAGCACCTTGTTACGGTTCTTGGAGGTTGCCTCGGACAGTCGCTCGGCACCCTTCGCGGTGAACGTGAGTTCGATCTCGTACCCGCTCGTCTCGTCTTTCAGCAGGCGGGCTTCCTGGATGTCTTGACGAGTAATCACCGGCTGCGAGTGAAGGTACACCTTCTGATCGGTCTTGCCGACCAGCGCTTCGGTCAGGCCGTCGCCGGCAGTCGATTCCGCGAGCCGGAGTTGAAAATCAACCGGCGCGTTTTGGCCGGAAAGCGGTGCAATCGCGACGGGTTCAGGGCGGGCAGCCCCGACTTTCTGCACGCGATAATCCGCTGGCGGTCTCAGCTCAAAAAGTGACGCATCGCACTCTCGAAACGAGAAGGCGGTGCAAGCCAGGCGAACGCAAATACGGCCGCTCTTGTCTCTGACGACGCATTCGACACGCACTGGCAATTGAGTGTGCAGGTCGACAAAGTACAGCCATTCCGCGCCCTTTGCCAGGGGCGAGTTCGGCGGAATGCGATACTGATTGACCTGGCGTCCATCCAGTTGACGATCGGGTAGGTGTTGCACGGCCCTGGGATCGGCATTCCGCAGTTTCTCGACAAAACCACCGAAATCGGACGGTTGGTCGTTTTCCTGCATGCCAGTCGTCAAGATCGCGGTTTTCTGACGCGGGAAGAGCTGCGTCATGGTGCCGGACTTCAGGTCCGTGATGAAGATTTCCTCGCCGTCGACTGTCTCCTGGCGAATGCGCTTGCGTGAGAAGTCGAAGATGGTCCTGGTCTTCTTGGTGTCAGTCTGTGGGGCAGCCTCCAGTACCTCCACGGAATAGGCAACGGAAGGCACGTCCTTGAGCGCGGATTGCGCCTTGGCAAACGTGCTTTGCGACCCGATATGCGAGCAGGTCAGCGGACCGGCCAACGCGAGCGCAAGCATCATGAGGATCGCGGCAGCGGCCGCCCAGCGCGAAGACCGCAAGATACTGCGCCTTGGGCCAGGCGACTCGACGAGCTGGCTATCTTCGGACACGTCCCCCAACGCTTTCCGGGTGCGTTCGAGCGCCCGATCGATCGCTTCCGGCCGTGGTTCGATTGCAGACAGTTGCTCCAGCAAGCGGGCAAGACGTTCTGATTGGTGATCGTTCATGGATGTTCCCTTTCGAGATCCACATGCTGTTTCTCCCTCACCAGATCGCGCAACTGAATCAGAGCCTTGTGGCACAGGGCGCGAGCCTGATGGGACGTCTTACCGAGTTGGTGCGCGATCGTCTCGTACGAATCTTGCTGCAGGTAACGCATGGTCAGCAGTTCGACACTGGGCATAGGAAGCTCGGCCATCAGATCCAGCACGGCTTGGATTTCTTCGATTTCGATCAGATGTTGGAGAGGCGATGGATCAGTGGCCACCGCCTCGTCGAGTGGAACTGTCGCGATGGGGCGGCGGCGTTGGTTGCGACGCCAGTCGAAAGCGAGGTGCAGCGCTGCACCGCGCGCGTACGCCGCGCGGTTCGCGGCCGAATGGAACCCATCCGACGCCTGCAACCTCAAGAACAATTCCTGCAACAGGTCTTCGGCCACGTCTTCACGCAACGTTGCCCGATAAAGCAGTCGCAACAAGTACGGTCCGCTGGTATCGAGAAAGTCGAGCAGGTCCCTCACGTGACCCTCCGGAGCCCGATATCATTTCACGGTCTGTATATGTATGACGGGATTCCCGGTGTCTGCGCAACCTGAACTTGCCAGGATTCTGCTTCGGGCCAAAGAAGGCTACGGCCTAGATTCCTGCGAATTTGTTTCGTGTTCGAGTTTTTCACTGCTCAAGTGTTCCGCTTTCGCGGGATTCTCTGAGCCAGGAAAGCTCTTGAGATCAGGCCAGCGATCGGTTATAGATTAGGGTTTCCGCACAAGAGAATCGATGACTTCGCGGGAGCGTCGTGCACGTAAACGATTTCGAAAGCCTGAGGAGAACGCATGGCCAGTCGTCGCCGAGGTAAAGGCCGCCGCAAGGTCGGCCGCAAGAAACGCCGGATGCGCAGTCGGATCCGCCATCGCAAGAAGTAAAACTCGCCCGCCATCCTAGCCCCACCGCAGTCCGCCAGATTCCCGCCGCGCCGGCCGATCGAGGACGCCCGCGGCTGGTCGGGATTGCTGATCAGCCGCTCCAGGAGCCCCGCCGCCGGCCGCAACCAGGCGCCGGGGCAGTTTTGCTTCACGGTTCGCTCGATCCAGCGTCCAGGGGAAACCGAGACCGAAAGCAGCGCAAGAGATCTGCGGCCTGCTCCACCGGCAAGGGCCGCAGCCGTTTGGTGCTGCCGGAGGTTTCCCTGGACCAGGGCGCTCCCGTGACCATGACCGACAACGTCGGCCGGGACAGCGGGCGCACATAATGCCAGCTATCCGGGTGCGTCATCTCGTACCGCGAATCTGACCGGACGATGATGAGCGCCGCGACCGGCGGAGGCTCCAGCCCGGCACCGAAGCCGACGGCCATCTCGTAGTCACCCTCCAGCAGGCGCATGGCCGACGGCCACGGATGGGGGTGAAACGAGGCCTCTCCTCGCTCGCAGGGATGAATCCGGTGCAGGTAGACGCGGAACTCTCGCCAGGGCGTCCACAACCGCTCGACGGTCGGGGGATGATAGTCGACCAGCAGGCTGTGCCAGGCCGTCTCGTCCTGGAGCAACCGGGGAAGTGCCTGCTCGATCCGAGCGAGCACATCGAGCATGTTCTATCTCCCGTTGAGCCGGTGCGGCCGGTGCTCGCAAATGATCGGCCGACCCACCGGCTCGATTCACGGCATGACGCCCGGTGCGCATTCTATCGCCACGGGAGGTCGACTGCCTGGTGAATCGCACCGGTGCGCTGATCTTGCACGAACACGGCCAGTCGGAGGTTGGTACGTTTCAAGGTCGGCTCGATCTCGAACCGGAACCGTTGCGTCACGGGCGACTTGCCGTCCAGCTCGATGACCTCGTACTTTGTCTGCCTCGCGGGGAACCGCGCGACGAGCGTCTTGCCTGCATTCTCACCCGCACGAATCCTTGTGACGACGCCGTCTTCGCGGAGCACGGCGCAGACCAGAAGCGGCGACTTCTCGGCCCGGGCCGACCGGCTCGTCACTTTGATTGTGGCCGTACCCGAAAGCCCGTCGCTCTTGAGGTCGAGGCCGACGTCCAGACCCACTCCCGGTTTCTTGGCCAGGGCCCGACGGATCGCCGCCTCGGCCGAGGCGGCGTCCCGGCCGTTGACGGACTGCTCACCGTCGATCATGAGCATCGGCGTGTAGTAAAGACCGTACTCGGCGTTCTTGGTTCTGGTGTAAAGCTGGTTGTAGACCATCTGCCGCTGGCTGTACAACGAGTCGGAAAACACATCCTTCCAGGGCTTGTTGAAATAATCGACATGGAAGGCGATGGGCACGATAGCGTGGTTCTTCGCGGCCAGCGCGCCGAGGATCTTCTCGGCCGCCGGGCACATGTCGCAGCCCTGGGACGTGTAAAGCTCGACCAGCACGGTCCGTTTCAGTGCGTTCCGATCGGTGTCCTGTCCGGAGGCACAGTTCGCGACGAAGCCCAGAACAAGGGCCAGAATGACCAGGCAGTTGCGGTTTCGCATTTGAAGTTCTCTCGGGTTTCCGACAACCTGGAATCCGGATCAATCACGGCAACGGCCTGGATCAGGCACCGTGTGGCGATCATGGAGCGACGCCTGGTTCAAGTTGCCCACGCTCCGACGGGCGGCGAGCCGGAACGGTGAGCGAACGGTCGCGGTCTGGCCGCAGGCTTCGCCCCGGGTACAATCGCGGCGGCGCAAAGCGGAACAAGGTATTTCAAGGCTTCTTGTTCAACCCGCGCAGCACCTCGAGCACGGCCGAGGGCTCGGCTCGTTTCCGGTAGTCGGCGTCGACGAACGCGTAGCGTACGATCCCGTCGCGGTCGATGACGTAGGTGGCGCCCAGGGGGAGCTCGCCGGAGCCGTCGCCGTTATGCTTGGCCAGGTCGAGGCGTCCCTTGAACTGCTCGGCGATGACCGTGGGAATCTTGTAGGCCACCCCGTAAGCGTGCGCGGTCTTGTTTCCCCGGTCGCTCAGAACCTCGAAGTCGAGGTGGTTCTTCTCCACGGTGGTCAGGCTATTGTCGGGAGTCTCGGGCGAGATCGCGACCAGGGTGGCACCCTCGGCCCGGATCTCCGGCAGCGCCTTGTGGAAGCCGCGGAGGGCAATGTTGCAGTAAGGGCACCAGCCCCCGCGGTACCAGGTCACGACCACGGGCCCGCGGCTGATCAGCTCCGACAGCTTGACCTTTTTTCCCGCGGCGCTCGGTAGCTGGAACTCCGGCGCATGGTCGCCAACCTTCAGGGCCTTGTCGGTAATGCCCGACTTGCGCACCTCCTCAATGCCCTGCTCATAAGCCCGTAGCCGATCTGGCGGTGCCGTCTTTGACGACCTGGCGCGAAACTCCTCGAGCTCCTGGCGCACGGGGGCATCACCCGGCACCTTCGACGACTCCTGCGCACGCAAGGACAGGCCGCCCACGAGTACAAAGAAAGATGCACCCAGGGTCAACCGGAATACCGAAACTCGACAGACAGGACCGCGGTTCATGGACGTCTTCCTTTCAGGAATGGACTTCTTGATCCGATCGAAACACGACTTGCGCTCACTTCAGTACCAGGCTGGGGACGACGGCCAGGCCGCTGTTCCTCTGTGACTCAAGCCTCCACAACGACTTGATCGACGCAGCGTGCCTGGCAACTGAGTATCACGTTGTTAACCCGATCGACGGTGTCGAGGGCATCCTGCACGTCCATCACAACGCGCCCGGCTAGGAGCCTGGTCTTGCACTGGCCGCAGATGCCGGCCCGGCAATCATACGCAATGTCCACGCCCAAATCTTCCGATGCTTCGAGCACCGTTTCGCGCGCGGTGACTTGCTTCGACTTTCCGGCGCGGGCGAATGTCACCGAGGCTTCAGCCCCGGGGGCGGACAATCTTGCCGCCAGCTCCGCCCCGGAAGCCGTTACGATAAGGCCCGCGTGCTCGTCAACAGCCAATTCCGATCGGGACCGCTCGGACCGGCCGGCCGGAGTGAACGATTCAATCCTGATCCGCTCGTCGGGCACTCCCAGCCCGCGGAGGATTGCGATGACCGAGGCCGTCATTGCGTCGGGTCCGCAGATATGGACAAGTCGATCCGAGAGCCGCGGGATGACCCTGTTCAAGAATTCGGACGAGATCCTGCCGCGCTCCCCTTGCCAGCTCGCCCCGTGAGCGCGGGTAAGGGTCGTCGTAACATGCAGGTTGGTAAACCGTCGCCCCAGGTAGTCGAGCTCGTCGCGGAAGATGATGTCATTCTCGGTCTTCACGGCAAACACGAGGTGGATCTCCCCGGACCAGCCCATGTCCGTCAGATGGCGGATCTTGGCCATCAGCGGCGTGATGCCGACTCCGCCGCCGATCAGCACGATGCTCCCGGCCTCGGTCCCGGTGAATGTGAATCGGCCGGCGGGCGCGGAGATGTCGAGCAGGCACCCCTCGCCGACAGCGTCGTGCAGGTGCCGCGACGCCACGCCACGAGCCTCGCGTTTGACCGTCAATTCGCAATACCCGACGCGGCTGGGCGGCGAGGCGATGGTGTAGGACCGGTGCACTTTCTTGCCGTCGACGATGAGCGACAGGTTCAGATACTGGCCGGGCAAGAAGTCGAACGGCAGACGAGTGCCTGCGGTCGGCACGAGTCGGAACGTGCGGACCTCGGGCGTCTCGTCGAAAACCCGCGCGACCCTCAGTTGCCCGGTCCAGAACTGCGGTCGAACCGCAGATGTGGAGCTGGCAGCGTGGGCCAGCGGCAGGGCGGGGGCCGACCGCAGTTTCCAGTAGGCCGTTCGGAGCTGCACATAGTGGGCAACCAGCCGGTAGGCCAGGAGAATCGCCAGCACGATCGCGAACGCGACCGGCTGCATGATGTCCGCCTTCACAAGCATGTAATAGTGGATCACCGCCGCGACCGCGACAACGTAAACCAGCCGGTGCAACGCCTTCCAGGGCTTGCCGCCCAGCCGCCTGATCATGCCGTCGGTCGAGGTCGCCGCCAGCGGCACCATCAGTACCAGGCCGACCGTGCCCACCATCAGGTAGGGACGCTTGATGATCTCGGACACGGTGTCGCCGGCGCTCGCCCCGCGGTCGAACCCGAAGAAGATCAAGAAATGCAGGCAAGCGTGAAAGAACGCGTACAGCCCCAGGATGCGCCGGAACTGGCCCAGCCAGCTCCAGCGAGTGATTCGACTCACCGGAGTGATCAGAAGCGTGAGCATCAGGAAAATCAGCGTCAGCAGCCCGGTCGTCCGGATCGCGAAGTTGACCGGATTGGCGCCGAGTTCTCCTCTCGAGGCATCCCAGCCGAGGAGAATCGCCGGCACGGCACAGTTGAGCAGCACGGTGAATCTGGCGAATGGAGTGACCTTCATCCTTGCCGCCCGCCTCAGAAGTTTGCCCGCAGGTCCATGCCCGAGTAGAGATGGGCCATCTGTGAGCCGTAGCCGTTGAACAGGAGCGTGGGCCGACGACCCGATTCGCCAATCCGCTGCTCGGTCGCCTGACTCCATCGCGGGTGGTCGACCTCGGGGTTGACGTTGGCGAAGAAGCCGTACTCGCCCGGCGCACTGCGGTTCCAGGTCGTCGCCGGTCGCGTAGCCTGGAGCGTGATCTTGACGATCGACTTGATTCCCTTGAAACCGTATTTCCAGGGCACCACCAGCCGGACCGGCGCACCGTTCTGGGCCGGCAGCTCATGCCCGTAAAAGCCGACCGCCAGGAGCGTCAGCGGGTGCATTGCCTCGTCAATCCGCAGGCCCTCGATGTATGGCCAGGGAAGGACGTCTCCCTTCTGCCCGGGCATGCGTTCGGGGTCGAGCAAGGTCTCGAACGCGACATACGCGGCGCCACCCATCGGTTCGACACGCTCCAGGAGCTTGGCCAGCGGGAATCCCGACCACGGAATGACCATCGACCAGGCCTCGACGCAACGCATGCGGTACACCCGCTCTTCGAGCGGAAACGACGTCAAGAGCTCATCGAGGTCGAACATTCGCGGCCTGTGCACCATCCCGCCGACCGCGACTTGCCAGGGTTTCGCCAAGAACCCGGAGGCGGCCGCCGCAACGCTTTCCTTGTTGGTCGAGAACTCGTAAAAGTTGTTGTAGTTGCTGATCCTCGCCAGCGGGGTCATCGGCTCGTCCACGCGAAAGCCGCTCGCCAGGCCCGTGGCCTGGTCCGGCGAGGGGCGCAGTCCCGCCAACGAGGGCGTGTCGACCGGGGCCGAACCGGGTCGGTTGAGGCGGCGGTAGACCCATCCGGTCGTGACCACGCTGGCCGCCGCCAGGCCCAGCTTCATGAGCGCCCGGCGGTTGAGATACTCCGCCAGCGGTGTGATCTCGCTCGAGAGAATTGGTTTCAGTCCGCTCATCACAGCGCCCTTCCCGGCGTGCAGGATCAGTCCGTCTTGGTTTTCATTCCATCCTGCATCTTGCCAGTTTCCATCTTGCCGCTCATCGGGCCCTTGTCCATGCCGTCTGTCTTATCTTTCATTCCATCCTGCATCTTGCCGGTTCCCATGCTGCCGCTCATCGAGCCGCTCCCCGTGGCACCATCCATCTTGCCTTTCGATTGCTCTTCAGGGGAACAGCCCGGGAAGGCGAGGAGCAGAATCGAGAGTGCTGAGGCGAGAGCGACGTGCTGTACGTGTTGACGCATCGGTGATCTCCAATCATGTCGGACATCAAGGGTCGAGGGCGCGGAACGTCCGCAGCCCTTCCAGGGCAAACAGAGGCCGAATTGAAAGACGGCCCGTTGGGTGAATGTCGGGGCGGCGCTTGCGTTGGGCGGCAGATCGTTGCCTCGCCAGGGAGCGCGATTCGCTGGAACCGGCCCCCGATCAGGGATCGTCGAGTTCGAGCAAGGCCGCCACGAACGCCGAGCTGGCGACAACCGAGATGCCTCCGCGAAGTAGCTCCTTCAAGTAATCGAGGCCGGCCGCGTCAACGAAAGTGACAGCCGAAAGGTCGAGACGAAGGCCATCAGGCGTAGGCGTCCCTTCCTCACACAGGTTCTTCAGGACCTCGACCCACGGACCCTGGAGCTTCCCTTCCAGCTTCAAGGTTGGCCGTGCGCCAGTCGCTTCGACTCGCTTGATCATCAGCATGGAAGACTCCCGGCTTGCCGTTGCCCTGTATTGCGATCGCGATGCCAAGCTCCGAAACGCGGTCGATCCGACGGCGCAAAGGGAGTGGTCGCATCGGCTTGATTCTTTTCGTCCGGGCCGACCCACGCGCCCGGTCGATCAACTTCCAAACCAAGGCGACCACGAGATGTCGTGGGGGCCACGAGTCATCGTGGGAGCAAGCGGCTATCTCGTGGTCGGCAGCAGGGTATCGGCGATTCAGCGTGCCGGACGCGGCCCGTGACGGGGACGAGATATGCCGAGCTTCTTCATCCGGCTGCGCAGGGTGTTGGGGTGGATGGCGAGAATGGTCGCGGCCCCTCGTGCACCCTCGATGATCCAGCCTGTCTGCTCGAGCACGGTCAGGATGTGGCCGCGCTCCTTCTGTTCGAGGCTTTCGAGTGAGCTGCTGGCGGTCTCGTCGCCGCTGGACGGAGGCCTTGCGCCGTGAGCCGCCGGCTCCTGCTGTTCGGAGCCGGTTGCTCCTGCTTGCAAGGGCGTGCCGAAGACGGCGGGATCGATCTCCAGCGTCGGGCCGTTCGACAGGATGATCGCCCGCTCGAGGACGTTTTCCAGCTCTCGAATATTGCCCGGCCAGCGATAGCTCGCAAGCCGCCGCATGGTCGCCGGGCCGACCGACTCGACCCGCACACCGGCACGCATCGAGAACGCTGGCAAGAGAAACTGGACGAGCAGCGGGACGTCGCCAATCCGATCGCGGAGCGGGGGCAGCTCGATGGGAAACACATTGAGGCGGTAAAACAAATCCTCGCGAAACGTACCCTCACGGACGGCCCTGGGCAGGTCGCGATTGGTCGCGGCGATGACCCGCACGTCGACCTTGATAGGCTCCGACCCGCCAACTCTCTCGAACTCGCGTTCCTGGAGCACGCGCAGGAGTTTGACCTGGACGTCCGGGGGCACTTCGCCGATCTCGTCGAGGAAGATCGTGCCGCCCTGAGCAAGTTCGAATCGTCCCAGCCGACGCTGGATCGCGCCCGAGAACGCACCTTTCTCATGTCCGAAGAGTTCCGACTCGACCAGGCTGGGCGGCAGTGCCGCACAGTTGAGCTTGATCAACGGCTTGTCGCGGCGACGGCTTGCGGAGTGGACGGCTCGCGCGAAGAGTTCCTTCCCGGTGCCGGTCTCGCCGGTAATGAGCACGGTGGCATCGGTCCTGGCCACGCGATTGACCTTGTCGAGCGCCTGCAGCAGCGCCGGACTGCGGCCGATGATCTCCTCGAAATTGTGGACCGACTTCAGTTCTTCCTGGAGGTAGGTGTTCTGGTCCGAGAGCCGGGCCTTTTCCTGCTCCATCAAGACCCGGTCGGTGATGTCGACGAACATGGTCCGGGTGTACTTGCCGCCGGGCTCGGGCTTCGACCACCACTGGACCCAGATCGGCTTGCCGTTATCCTTGCGGCGAAGTTCGAGAATCTGGCCGCTGGTGTCGGTCCCCCGGGCCACCGACGCAAACGCCTCGGTGACTCGACGCTGCGCATCGGGCGTATCTGGGACGAAGGAAGTCCCGAAAGTGTTGGGAACTTCTTCCGGCGTGATGCCCAGGATGCGCATCGCGGCGCGATTGGCGCTGAGAAATCGCGAATCGAGATCCTCCTTGACATAGGCGATCGGCGCCTCGTCATAAAGGTCGCGAAGCCGTTCCTCGCTCTCGATCAGGGTGCGCTCGAGGTGCAGGCGGGTCAGCTCGGCCGCCGCCCGAGCCGCGAAGATCTTGAAGATCAGCAGATTCCTGGGTTCGGCCGGCATCGCCTTCGTATCGAAGACGGCAAGATGACCGAGATGTCGACCATCGGGCGCGATCAAAGGCACGCCGAGATAGCTCTCGATGCCGAGTTGCTCGACGATCGGATCGGCCGGGAACTTCCTGGCCACGCCGGCGGGATGGTGGCAGAGATTTCCCCGGACGACGTCCTGGCAGGGCGTGCCTTCCAGCTCATATTCGATGTTCGGACCTGGCCGATCAACCTGCCAGTAGGCGAGCGTCCGGACGCGGGTTGCGAGTCCCGCGAATTCGGCAACCAGGACGTGACTCACCCCGATTGCCGCGGCGAGATGCTTCACCAGCGATTGAAAAAACGCCTCTCCAGTAGACTCCGCCGTTCCTTCGACAATCGGCGCAGAGCCGCAAGGTCGCCGTGATCCCACTCCGGTCCATCATTGGAAGCGCACCCATCACACGCATGCATAGGAGTCTTCGATCCTCCGCCTGGGCCTTGAAGTATCGTAGCGCCGCAAGTCAACTCAAACAATGCTGGCACCGAAGGCGGAGTGATGCTCATCCCCGAGGCCCTGCTGCAACCAGTCAAATCCGCTGATGTAGTGTAAGTATTTTTAGCATAGCGACTTAGGGCAATAACATAGGAACCTGGCTTGCGCTGGGAACCAGGCTGGGCTGGTTCTTCTTAGAATCGTCCCCAAAACCAACCAGGTGACGATCATTCTGGTCGCAGATCGGAAAAAAGCCTCTGTGGCATTTGTCCGGAGCCGCCTTGATCCGGTATGATTGATGTGTAGTCCCTCTCATCATGGTCTTCCGAAACCGGCACGGAGCGAGCCATGGAACCGAGCGCCAATGCTCGACCTTCGATGCGACCTCACGTCGATCACCGCCCCTCCGTCGAGCTCCTCGAGTCGACCCATCCTTTTCCTGGCGTCTACCGGATCAAAGCCATCGGTCGGGCGGCGGACGACTTCGAACGGCGGGTGGTGGAGACGGTGGTTTCCCAGCTTCCTGCGCGGTCGGATCTGGATTATTCCGTGCGGACGACGCCTGGCGGCCGTCACGTCGCGCTGACGCTTGACATCACGGTGCAGACCGCCGAGCAGGTGCGGGCCATCTATGCGGAAGTTCGCGAGATTGAGGGCTTGACCCTGCTGTTCTGACCGCTCTTTGCCGCCACGTTGCCCCGCCCCAGCACTCCCGGCTGGCAAGGAAGATGTGGGAAAGCCACGATGGCGTTTCCACACGGGGCGAGCGCAGGTATGATACGCGACAATTGTTCGTACGCTCAGCCGATTTCCGTTCATGCAATCACGAGCTGGAATGACGGTCGTATTTCCCTTCCGCCCGCGATGATGGATTTTGATGACTGACGCCACTTCAACCGCCCAGTGGATCGACCTTCTCCACTGCGACGATCCGCGCAACGTGGTCCATCGAGCAGTCGCTTCCCTGGCTCAAGGGGGAGTCATTGGCCTGGCGACGGAGACGGTTTACACGCTGGCCGCCAGCGCCGTGCATGCCGAGAGCTTGGTACGCTTGCGGCGGCTGGCCGCTATCGCCGACACGCAGCCGCTCACCATCATGGTCAAGGGCGCCCGAGGAGTGCGCTGACTGGGTGCCGGGAGTCTCCCAGGTTGGCCGCCGACTCGCCTGGCGGCTCTGGCCGGGGCCGCTTACCCTGGTTTTTCCGCCGGCATTGACCGATGGATTATTCGGCCGTTTGCCCCGCGACGTGCGCCAGGTCATCGCTCCGTCGGGGGAACTCGCGTTGTGCAGCTCGAATGAACCTTTCGTGCGCGATGTCATCGAGTTGACACCGGCACCCCTTGTGCTCGCGCCTGTCTGCCTGTCAGGCGGTGCGCCCGCGATCACAGCCGACCCACTACGTGGTCTTGCCGGGCTCGACATGGTGATCGACTCGGGGCCAACGCAATGCGGGCAGTTTTCCACTCATGTGCGAATCGAAGCCGATCGCTGGGCGATCGAGCGCGAGGGGGCTATCAATTCGAGGACCCTCACGCAGATGTCGGGATTGATTCTCCTTTTCATCTGCACCGGCAACACCTGCCGCAGCCCTATGGCCGAGGCTATCTGCAAGCTGATCCTGGCCCGGCGGCTGAAGTGTGCCGCCGAGCAGCTCGAAGAGCGTGGCTATGTTGTCCGATCGGCGGGAGTGGCGGCGGCAAGCGGGTCCCCGGCGGCCACGCATGCGATCGACGTGCTTCGCGCGATGGGCGGCTCGCTGGACGGCCACCGCAGCCGTCGGGTGACGCTCGAACTGGTGCGTCAGGCCGACTGCATCTTCGCCATGACAGCCGACCATCTTGACGCTCTCCTGGATCACGTTCCGGAAGTCCAATCGTACACCTACCTCCTCGACCCGGAAGGCGGAGATGTGCCCGACCCGATCGGCTCGGACCATCACAACTACCGGCAGACCGCCCAGATGATCGAGCAGATGCTCGAACAGCGGCTCAAGCAACTGGGCCTTTGAGGGTCTCTCCGCTCGCGAGCCGGCAAATTCGTGAAGATCCCAGGCCGACCTCGGACCATCGCTGGCCTTACAACCAGAAGCTGATGTTCTTCAAGGGGATGCGTCGAGCCAGGACGTTCGTGTCAAGGCCGTTGCAGTCGGCCTTGTTAAATTGCCCGGTAATGCCAAGAATGGACAGGGCCAGGGTGAGATTCTTGTTCATCCCCTGGCCTGGATGGCTGCGTTTACTCAAACGCGGTCACGCCCGTCTGGCGACATTCCGCCGGCCGGAAGATGGCTCGTGGGAGTTGTCGCGGGATGGCCGTTGCCCAAGCGAGTCCAGAGGCGCATGTCGAGCTTCCCCCGGCAACACCCGTCCATCGGCTGGGGGAGCAGGTCTTTGATACGGTTGCCGAGGTCGGCGACGTCGGCCAGTTCTCGATCCTGACTCTGATCTGGATCTTTCGCAGGCGGCCGCGATGGTCCGTACTGGTGCCGATCTTCTACGCCATCGGCGTTCAGAGCGTCTCGGTCGTGGCGATCACGGGAACCTTCATCGGCATGGTGCTCGCTGTCCAGGCCTATCATTCCTTCCAGTTGATGGGACTGGCCACGCGCCTGGGCTCGGTGATCAATATCTCGATCGTCAAGGAACTGGGCCCGGTCCTCGCGGCGACCATGCTGGCGGGGCGAGTCGGTTCGTCGATGGCCGCCGAGCTCGGCACGATGCGCGTCACCGAGCAAATCGACGCGCTGACGGCACTGGGGACCAACCCGGTTTATTATCTGGTCACGCCCCGGTTCCTGGCCTGCCTGCTCTTGATTCCGCTGTTGACGCTCATGGCCGATTTCATGGGTGTGATTGGAGGTGCGGTCGTGGCGACCCAGATCCTGGGAGTCGACTCGTTCGCCTACTGGAAACATTCGCGCGACTTCGTCGAAAGCCTCGATATCTTCGCCGGCGTCTTCAAGAGCTACTTCTTCGGCGCCGCAATCGCACTGATCAGTTGCCATCGCGGTTTCAACTCGAGCGCGGGGGCGGAAGGCGTGGGCAAGGCCGCGACCGAGGCTTTTGTCTTTTCGTTCATCGCCATCCTGTTTCTCGACTTCGTGCTCGGCCTGGGCTGGAACACCGTCTACCGATCGCTCTGGCCGCAGGCCCAGGGGTTGCTATGAGTAATGGGGCAGCCGTCGTGGCGACCGTACGCGATGCAACCGAACGCAAGGATCTGATCGAGATCCGCGATGTCTGCATGCGGTTTCGCACGCAGAGCGTTCTCCGTAATATCAACTTGACGATCCACCGAGGCGAAACGGTATGCATCATCGGCGAGAGCGGCTGTGGCAAGACGGTCATGCTGAAGTTAATCATCGGATTGCTTCATCCCACGGAGGGCAGCGTCTGGTTTGACGGCGCGGACGTTAACCGCCTGGGCGGCAAGCAACTTGTCAAGCTACGCCTTCGTTTCGGCTTCCTGTTTCAGATGGCCGCGCTTTTCGACAGCCTGACGATTTACGATAATGTGGCGTTCGGCCTGCGCGAGCACCATATTTGCGGGGAAGACCAGATCCGAAGCCTGGTTGCCGACCGCCTTCAAGAGGTTGGCCTGCCGCCGGGCCTGGAGCGGAAAAAGCCTGCCGAGCTCTCCGGCGGCCAGCGCAAGCGCGTGGGGCTAGCGCGGGCCCTGGCACTCAATCCCGAGGTCATGCTTTACGACGAACCCACGACCGGTCTCGACCCGATCATGAGCGATGTCATTAACGAGCTGATTCTCCAAACGCAGCAAACCAAGAAGACCACCGGCGTGGTTGTGACGCACGACATGAAAACCGTGACCAAGGTGGCCGATCGCGTCGTCATGCTCTACCCGCTCGCCCGGCTTGCGCCGGGTGAGTCCCAGATCATTTACGACGGTACGCCCGAGCACATCGAAGAAAACGCGGACCCGCGCGTTCGCCAGTTTGTCCGCGGCGAGGCCGGCGAGCGGCTTCGTGAACTTGCGCAGCTTCGCGCCAATTCCAATTGAGTGTGACGACCCTTCCAATCAACCAACGACCAAACACGTCGTGCCAAGGGATCGCTGGAATATGAACGAACGCGTCATGCAGTTCCGGATCGGCATGTTCGTCATCGTGGCCGGACTGGTCTTGACCATGCTGATCGTCTGGTTTGGCGAATCTCCCGCGCTGCTCCGCGACCAGGTCTTCCTCAGGGCCCGCTACGCCGACGCGCCCGGAGTGCTCGAGGGAGTGGCTGTGCGGAAAAGCGGCATCCGGATCGGCGAAGTGGCCGCGATCCAGTTCGACCATCGGCCCAACCAACCCGACGGTGTGCTTGTGACCATGGCCATCGAACATAAGTACTCGATCCGCAAGGGGTCGGTACCCAGGCTTTCGCGATCCTTGATCGGCGATGTGACCATCGACCTGCTTCCCGGAACCGGCAAGGACGATTTGAAACTTGGCCGCACACCTCCCGAAGCTCCAATTGTCGAGGGCGAGGTCGCGCCCGACCCCGCCAAGGCCCTGGCCGCCGCTACCCAGGCCTTCGACATGGTCGGCGAGACGCTCAAGACGATCAACGCGGCAGCAGACGGGCTGGCCAAGCTCTCCAAGAACGCGGAGCACATCGACGACTTCATCAACACCTGGACCAAGACCGGCAAGGACGTCTCGGCGGCCTCACAGGGGATCAACGAGTTCATCAAGACCAACGAGAACGACCTTCGCACCACCATCGTCAACCTCCAGAAGGTGGGCGAAAAGATCAATAACACCCTGACCCCCGAAACCCAGGACTCGCTCAAGACCGGAATCTCCAGGCTCTCCTCCGCCACGGCTCGCCTCGATGCGCAGCTCGCGGATATCGGCCCTTTGCTCAAAGACCTGGGATCGCCCGTCAGCCATACGCCGACCACCGATTTCGGCCAGAGCGTCCGTCGCTTTCACCGCGTGGTCGCCGACATCGAGCTCCTCTCCGCGACCCTGCGCACCCGCAAGGGGACGCTCAATACCGATGGCTCGCTCCAGAAATTGCTGACCCAGTCGGACCTCCACGACAACTTCAACGCCCTGGCCTTGAATGCCTCTCAGACGCTGAACCAGCTCAAGACCGTCCTGACCTCGTTTCGTGCGTTCGCCGAGCGCGTCTCGCGCGATCCGTCCGCCATCTCACGCGGGATTCTGTCGAGGTAAAACCTGAACCGCTCCGCATGACCGCTGAGCCTGGCCGGGGCGTCGAGCTTGCGCAGGATCAGGCGGCTGCCGTTGCCCTGCTCAACGCTGAAAAACCGGTGGGGACGCATCGGTGTCAGCGGCCGCCCTTCGCACTCCCAACTGCTGACCGGGCGACGGCTTCCACGCGGTGAGCCTCGTTGCGCTCGATCTACCCTAAATCGAGCCGATACCGCAGTCTGGGGACGGTTCCGACCAGATGGACCCGGCTAACTCTGGAAAACGCTGGAATAGCGGCGGGAACTGCTCGGCGACCCGCCCTGGTTCCCACCGCTGAGCTTCTTCGCGCGACAGATTGCGATCCGGGATCGCGTTGCCGATGGCGGGTCATCCAGACCCGCCAGACGGGTATGACGCCAGCAGGGAGACACTGATGGGAAGATCACAGCCGACAGATGCGTGAAAGCCCTGCAATCGTTGTTGCTATCGCTTCCATTCGGTCTCTTTCACCAGAGTTGATCTGCGTTCATCTGCGAAATCTTCGGACCAAGTTTGAGATTCCCTCTCCTGTCGAACTTGGGACCAGGCGTGTCGGCCGGCTGAACGCTTCCGGCTTCCGGAATCTCAGCGCCATTGAGCCCTGTATCGGGGCAAGACAGTATCCTTCAAGGATGACTCGAAGATTCTTGTCCGCAGATTTCGCAGATGAACCTAGCGCAGCCTATCGGCCGCAACCAAAAGAAGAGTAACGCTCCATCTCGTATTTCGAATGATGGCATTGCTGAATCCTATCTCCGGAGGTGCGACATGGAGCGTTTCTTGGAGTGGCATCAAAACCGCGTAACTGGCGTCTTGACGGGTTTCGACCGGATCCTCTTTCGGAGCACGCTCTGATCGATCAGCTATCGTGATGGGTTGGAGAAAGCCTTGCAATACCACGGCGTTCTTTACAAGGACTTCGGCCAGTTCGCCCAAGGGCTTTCGCAACGGGTCAAGGATCGTGTCGCTCGGATCACCGAGCAGTCGGGCCGTCCCTACATTTACCTCGAATCGTCGGCTCGGTCCAAAGAGTCGGTCGCTCAAGGGGTCGCGCAACGGGACAGGATCACCGACGGACTGATCTGCATCTTGGGCTGCGTCGAGCCTTGCCAGAGCTTCTCGATCCGCAAGAACGCCGAGACCAAGACGTTGAAACTGGTCCCCGCCAGAAGGAAATGCCTCCACTACTACTTTCTACTACATCGATCGTGAGTTCGGACTGATGCACGTGCGGTTGGAGTCCTGGCGCCGTTCTCGATTCAGGTTTGCGTCAACGGTCGCGAGTACCTGGCGCGACGGTTGGAGAAGGCCGGGATCAGCTTCGAGAAGCGGGACAATTGCTTCACCCGGATCGACGACGTGAAACGCGCTCAAGAGATGCTCGACGCTTTGGTGAGCCGCAAGTGGGAGCGGTTCTTGAACGCGTTGGCTCGGCGCGTCAACCCGTTGCTTGATGCGGACAGTGGCCTGGAACTGCACGGTTACTACTGGACAATCCGGCAATCGGAGGTTGCGACTGACGTGATGTTCCGGGACGCCTCGGCCCTGGAGGCGATTTACCCGCGACTGGTCACGCACGCGATCGAACAGTTCCGCTGCGAGGACGTGCTGCGGTTTCTGGGACGTCGATTGACGTCGGCGAAGACCGAGGAGGTGTCCAGCGAGTTGAGGAAACTCGTTGAGGGAGTGCGCATCAAGCACCACGTCGGTGAGAATTCAATCAAGATGTATGATAAACAAGGAAGCGTACTGCGGATCGAGACGACGATCAACAACCCGCGGCCGTTTCGGGCCTGTCGGGACATGATCCGCGATGGCCAGCCTCGTTTGGAGTGGTTGCCAATGCGAAAGGGGCTGGCCGACATAGCCCGGCGCGTGGAGATCTGTCGCGCCGCGAATCAGCGTTACCTGGAGGCGCTGGCGGTAGTGGGTGAACCGTCACCCACCAAGGGGGTACTTGATCCGTTAAGCCGGCAGGTGCGAAAGGAAGGTCGGTCGTACCGCCCGTTGCGGCCGATCGCGCCGGAGGACAACGAACTGTTCGCAGCGGTTATGCGAGGGGAACACCTGCTCGATGGATTTCGCAACCGGGACATCTGCCAGGCAATCGCGCCGGGGATCAAACCCCGATCGATACAGGGCCGCGCGGTCATCAGTCGCATCACGCGCTACCTAGGGCTGTTGCGCGCGCACGGTCTGATTCGGAAGGTTCCAACGACCCAACGATACCGAATCACCACCAAGGGACATCAGGCGATGACCACGGCGCGTAAAGATTAGGGAGTTTGACGTTACGCGAATCCCAGCCTGAAAAACTTGTTGAGAAAGCAAGGATCTGCGGGTTTGCAAAGCAGATGGGGAGAATCACGGAAAGGAAGATGCGGGTAGCTATAGCCTGCCCGTGCCTGAAAAGGTGGCAGACGACGGCAATGCCCCGCTGCCGCGCCCGCTACATCAGGTCATGGCTGGCCACAGATGGCCGCCGTAGGTCAGCAGCACGTCGGGCCGGAAGCGGTCGAGGACCTGCCCGGCCAGTTCGAGGAAGACGTCCGCCTCTCGCCTGTCGGGCGACCGCTCGGCGCGGCTGGAGGCCGTCGGCATGACCGTCACCCGCACACCGTTCACGCTCAGGTCGATGACCTCGGCCGGACTGCCTGTTGTCAGCTCCGCCTGGAACCGCTGGCACGGCAATTCCAGGGTCGCGAGCACTTCGTCGAGCGTTGTCTCCCGCTCGGGGTCGAGGATTCCCGTCGTCAGCACCCGGCAATCCATCCCTCGCGCGGCCAGCAGTTCGAGCAGCTCGCGGGTGCACAAGCCGGCGCCGCTGGAGGGGTCCAGGTAACAATGGATCGAGGAGAAGAGCAGGCGCATGGGACACCTGGGGCAAGAGTCGGTGATCAGAGGTTCCTACAATCGTCACCTTCGGCAGAACGAATGAGTTCCCGTTGCGCTTGTGCCACCAAGAAGAAAACAGGTTCGGGAAATCCTTTCAAGACGCGGGCGATCGTGTCGTATTCTCAGTATGCCGGGACACTGTGGCAGCTCTTTGGCAACTTGGTGAGATACTTACGTCCGCGCGCCGCCCTGGAGCAGCGGCGGCGCGCGGGGAATGGAAGTTCAGCGATGCCAATTGACGCGCTGGATGTGCCGGTCGTGCCAATCTCGAGGAATTTACCATTCAGGCGCGTCCGACGGGGGGCGGTGCTGAGTGCCCAGCGAGATGGAAGAGGGCTGGCACTTCGGAAAAAGCGCCGAAACGAAGCCAACTGCAATTTGCCGTTAAACGTCTATCTTCAGGGACTTAAAGGCAACATATACGGCAATGCTTGTGCGAAACAAACCCAATTTCCTCCGTTCCAGGAGAGGTCATCGAGGGGCTGGACGACCCGATCCTGCGTATCCATAAGGCAACGCGGTCAAAGTGGCAACCGGTCAGTGGCCAGTAGACGAACAGGTGATCGAGGACAGTGATAAGGTGCTAAACGAAGCCAATTCGAAAAAGCCGTTACTCGAACATTGCTAAGTGGTTAAGCGCGACATATTTAGCGTTGTTAATGCAAAACGAACCCAATTTCGCGGGTTGTCTGAAGGCAAATTCCTGGACAACGGCAGAGGGAGGGCGGCGGCCCGCAGGACAGCGCGGGTCGGGGCACGGGAGAGAAGGCCGGAGGCGTCAGGCCCCGGCGATGCGAGAGCGCGGATGGCTCGCAGCGCTCAATTCGTTGCTGCCCACCAACGGCTTGGGTCTGACGTACAGCACGGCGTCCGACGGCTGGCGAAAGCGCCCGGTGTTTGACGACCGCGGTCCGACTATTCTATGATTTGGCGTCATTTCCGCTATTCTGGCTCCTGATCAGCGGAAGCGCTTACGATAGATTTCCGGAGCGGGGGTGGTCTCCATGAGCCTGAACGGACCAGTTGCGATCATCCTTGCCGCCGGCCAGGGTAAGCGGATGAAGTCGGACAAGGCCAAGGTGCTGCACGAGGTTTGCGGCCGCCCGATGATCAGCTACGTGGTTGACGCCGCGCGTGGGGCAGGGGCGCGAACCATCATCGTTGTCGTCGGCTATGCTGCCGACCAGGTCCATGACAGCCTGAGTGGCGAACACGACATCCGGTTCGTGACCCAGACCGATCAGCTTGGAACCGGCCACGCGGTGAAGATGTGCCGCGACCTGCTCTGCGGCTATCAGGGCCCCGTGCTGGTTCTGGTCGGCGACGAACCGCTGTTGCGACCTGAGCCCCTGGCCGACCTGCTGGCCCGCCAGGATCACGATGAGGCAGCCTGCCTGCTAGGCACCGCCAAGGTGCATGATGCCATGGGATTTGGCCGGATCCTCCGCGACTCCGCCGGCCGCTTCCTGCGGATTGTGGAGGAGCGCGACTGTACCCCCGAGGAGAAGGCCATCCGCGAGGTGAACCCGAGTTGCTACGTCTTCCAGCTTCCCTTGCTCTGGGACGCCCTCGAACAGATCGGTACCAGCAATGCCCAGCATGAATACTATCTGACCGACGCTCCCGATCGTTTGATTGCCATGGGCCACAAGGTCGTCGCCCTGAACGTGCTGCGACCCGACGACATTCTCGGCGTCAACACCCGCCAGCACCTCGCGCATGCCGCCACCGTGATGCAGACTCGGATTCAGGACCACTGGATGACCGAGGGTGTCACGATTGTCGATCCCCATAACACCTACATCGACGGCCGGGCCACCATCGGGCGGGACACGGTGATTCACCCGTTCACCGTGATCTCGGGAAAGGTCGAGATCGGTGCCGGTTGCCAGGTCGGACCCTTTACTCACCTCCGCGATGGTACCGTGCTCGAAGACAAGGTCGAGGTCGGCGCTTTCGTCGAAATCAGCCGGTCGCACATCGATTCCGGCACGATCGCTCGCCACCTGGCCTACCTGGGCAATGCCACCGTGGGTCGTGACGTGAATGTGGGCGCAGGTACGATCACCGCAAATTTCGACGGAACCCGCAAAAGCGAGACCCGGATCGGCGATCGGGTGCGCATCGGCGCAGGCGCCGTGATGGTCGCTCCTGTGGAGATCGAGCAAGATGCCGTCATCGGCGCCGGTGCCGTGATCACACGCGGTAAGCGGATCAAGAGCGGTGACACGGTCGTCGGAGTTCCCGCCCGCTCGCTTTCCGAAAAGGACGACAGCCGTTAGATAAGCCGTGCTTGCTGCCGGTCTCTATTGTCTGGACAAGGGCGAAGTCTCAAATCCGCGGAGCCAGAATCCATGGAAGAAGGTCCGGAACCTCACGAATGGGTCGAACGCGCCGCCGAGGAGCATCATCACGGCCACTCTCACGGTACGGATAGCCGCGGTAACGAGATGACCGTCTCGGCGATCACCGCCGCGATACTGGCCGTGCTTGCCTCCATCGGGTCATTACTTTCGGGCCATGCGGTCAACCAGGCGATCCTCAGCCAGACCAAGGCTACCGACCATTGGGCCTATTATCAGGCCAAGAGTACCAAGGGGCACGTGTACCTGGTTGGTGGAGAGCTCATCAAAGCCCTATCTCTGACGCAGAACTCGGGCACCGATGATCCCCATGCTGCATCCCTGAAGCGTTTCCAGGCGGAAGCCGAGCGTTACGATCGTGAAAAAGAAGAGGTCAAGAAAGAGGCCGAGCAACTGGAAGCCGAGAGTCAACACGAATTCCACAAGCATCACCAGTTCGCGCTGGGCATTGCGTGCTTCCAGGTCGGCATCGTCCTCTCCTCGGTCTCCATCCTCGTCCGCATCCGCGCCCTCTATTACCTGAGCCTACTCGCCGGCGCCGCCGGCCTGGTGTGGACCGCCATGGGAATGCTGGGCTAAATCTGAAGAAGCACCTGAGGGCGCACGCCGGCGAGCCCCGGGTGGGAAGTCCCCAGGGCAACGCCGGTCGTGGCCAGTTTCAATCCCGCGGATGAAACTCAACCTCAGGCGTAACGGAAGCTGCCATCGGCGACCGATGTCTGGACATAGCTCAGAAGGTCCGATTTGAGTTGCTGGACCATGGCGACGCCAGACCCGGGAACGCTCGGGCTGTAGAGTCCCGTGTCTGCCTGCCAGGTCGGGAAGAGCTGGGAATGGCCGTACGGAATCTTGGAACTGATCTGTGAGAGGCTGGCGATGAAGACGTTTTCATTGTGAGTCTTCGCGAATGTGCCCGCCGCCTTGTTGATCTGGCTGACCACCTGGTTGAAGGTCTTCTGCGACAGCACCGGCAGAACCGTCGTGCCGAACGAGGAGCCGGGCGGGTCGCCGAGCCAGTTCCCTCGCACGAAGATGGAGCCGTCGGCGACGGCAGACTGAGCATAGCCCTTCAGGTCGGCCTTGATTTGCTGGACCATCTGGACGCCCGAGCCAGGCACGGTCGAATCATAGATGCTCTCGTCCGCTTGCCACGTCGGATAGAGCTGCGAGTGCCCGTAGGGAATCTCGTAACTGATGCGCGATAGAGCGGCGTTGAACGTGTTCGGGTTGTGGGTCTTGGCGTAGGTGCCCGCCGCCTGACCAATCTGGGTGAGCACACGATCAAAGGTGGCCTGGGAAAGAAACGGAACTGCCGAGAGCAACGTCTTGCCTTCCAGGGATTCGAGACTTGCCTGGAACCGTCGATGTGTTCGGATCATTGTGAATGTCCTGCTGCAAAGGGTTGTCGGGCTTCGTCAACATCGAGAACGCGAACTGCGGTTGCTGAGCGCGAGAGCGGAAAGCCGGCGATGAGAACGACCTGTCCTCGCGCTTCCTCCCGGTCCCGTGTTCGCTGCGGGGCTCTGGCTTGCTTTAGAGCTACAAGCCACTGATGCCCCCGCCGCAGATCACTCCGGAAACGCCCCACCGCGCGTGCAACCGCTCGCGATTTTTTTTCAAAGACACGATCAAGCGTCTCGAATCCCAAAAAGGTTGCGGCAAAAACGGCGAACCACTCATGCGGCTTCATAAAGATTGGTCGCGACGACCGTGGCTTTGTTATCATAAGTTGTGTTTCACCTGGTGCACGAATTGATCACGCAAACAATGAGCGGATGTGGTTGCCTCAGCCTGGAGGCGCGCGATGTGACGCCTGGCGGAAGTTGTTGTCGATCGACGCCCGATCCATCTGAAGAGCCGTGGAGGATTGACCGATGGTCGAGGGGGCTGGCTCAGAAACCGCGTCCGATGGCGATAGCGATGTGGGATCAATTACTGAGTGGATCGACTCCTTGAAAGCCGGAGACTCGAGCGCCGCGCAGGCCCTTTGGGAGCGGTATTTCAACAAGCTGGTCCGAATGGCGGCCGCACGGCTTCGGAATGCGCCTGGCACATCCGCCGTTGACGGAGAGGAATCCGCGGCTCTGAGCGCCATTGAGAGTGTGTGCCAGGGAGCGAAGCAGGGGAGGTTCCCGCAATTATCCGACCGCGAGGACCTCTGGCAGATCCTGGTGGTGGTCACGGCCCGGAAGGTTTGCGACCAGATACAGCGACGCACTGCGCAGAAGCGTGGCGGGGGTTGGGTGGCCTCGCCGGCGCGGCTCCATACGGCCGAAGCCCGCGAACCCTCCCCCGAGTTTGCCGCGATGTGCGCCGATGAGTACCGCCGACTTCTCGGCATGCTCAAGGACGAGACCTACCGCAACGTCGCGATCTGGAAGATGGAAGGATTCACGCGCGAAGAGATCGGCAAACGGTTGAACTGTTCGACACGGACCATCGCCGACCGCCTCGAGGTCATCCGCAGGACCTGGGAGGGAGAAGTCCGGTGAGCCAGGAAGCTGACGACCGGGAATCCCTGCAGTGCACGCAACTCGAGCGGATCGTCAGCCTGTGCGACCGCTTCGAGCACGCCTGGCGACAGGGCGACAGGCCCAGGATCGAGTCGTTCCTCACGGCGATCGACGACCGCGAAGCCTTGCTCGAACGGCTGCTCTTGATCGAGCTGGATCTTCGCAAGGAAGCAGGGGAACTCGTCACGCCCGACGACTACCGAGCCCGGTTCATGAACAGCCCGACCGTGGTCAACGCGGTGTTCGACAGAAACCTGGCAGGTCAATCGGCCCGTCGGCCCGGAACCGGACGTGGACTGGCCGCGGGTCCGAACGAGCCGTTTCGACAAGCGACCGTTCTCGCCTCGTCGCTGTGTGTCGAACCACCCAGAACCGTCTCGTCGACCTGCGACTCCCCGCCGGCTGACGATGGCCCGGCAACGCAAGTCGGCCAGGAAGACGGCACCGGTGACAAGATCTCAGCATGGTCAACCCTGGACGCGGGTCCAGGCCTCGACGCGCATCCAAGCGGCGTTCAGACAGAAGATCTGGTCCGGTACAGCCTGGTCAAGAAGCACGCCCAAGGTGGCGTTGGAGAGGTTTGGCTGGCGCGCGACAACGACCTGGACCGCGACGTCGCATTGAAGCGGCTTCAGCCTGTGAAGGCGGGTGACCCGGCATTGCGAGCCCGTTTTCTTCGCGAAGCCTGGATCACGGGCCAGCTTCAGCACCCCGGCATCGTGCCTGTTTTTGAACTCGCGCGGAGCACGGGGGAGGGCCAAGACTACTACACCATGAGGTTCATCAAGGGCCGAACGCTCACCGAGTCGGCCAAGGAATACCACAGTCGGCGGGAACAGGGGATCGCCCGTCCTCTCGAGTTGCGTGAGCTGCTGGGAGCCTTCGTGAGCATCTGCCAGGTGATGGCTTACGCCCACAGCCGCGGGATTATCCACCGCGACCTGAAAGGGCAGAACATCGCGCTGGGCGACTACGGCGAGGTGATGGTCCTTGATTGGGGCATGGCCAAAGTTGCCGGCGAGCGGGAGCCAGATACCGAGCAGCCATTTCAGAATGACTCAACCGGCGCCGGGCCGCTCGGCGCGAGCGACCGCTTCGAGGGCATCTGGGACGTGACGGGCGACGGATCGATCCTCGGAACACCGAGCTACATGCCGCCCGAGCAAGCACTCGGCCAGCTGGAACTTGTGGATGCGCGGAGCGACGTTTATGGCCTCGGTGCGATCCTCTACGAAATCTTGACAGGCGAACCTCCTTTCCGAGGGCCGCGGAAGGAAGTGCTCCGGCAGGTGGTCCACGAGGCTCCAAAACCGCCCCGACAGAGGGTGAGCGAGGTCACTCCGGCACTCGAGGCCGTTTGTCTGAAATGCTTGGCGAAGGTCCCGAGCCAGCGCTACACTTCCGCCGCCGAGCTAGCGCGTGAGGTGCAGCGGTATCTCTCCGACGAGCCCGTCAAAGCATACGCCGAGCCCTGGACGGGCCGCTTGAGGCGCTGGATGGACCGCCACCGCACCTCGACCGCGGCCGCGGTAGCCACGCTTGTGGTCGCGACCATCTGCCTGGCCATCGCCACGATGCTCTTGAAGCTCGCCAATGACCGTGAGGCCGCAACGCTCTCGCGCGGAGATGAACCTAGGGCTCGCCCTGAACGCCGTGAACCGGTTTTTCAGCAAGGTCAGTGATGACCAGCAGTTGAAGGCCCACGGCCTCGAGAAGTTTCGGCAATCGCTGCTGTCCGATGCGAGGGATTTCTACGAGCAGTTTCCGGCCCAGGAGCGGTCTGGGGCACGCGTCCTGGTCGAGCAGGGATGGAACGACCTCAACCTGGCGAAGATCAGCGAGGAGCTCGGCGAATCGCGTGAGGCCATTCGCCTGGCACGACGAGCTCTCGCGACTTTCGAAGATCTTGCCCGAAAGGAACCGGCAAGGCTAAAACATCGCCAAGGCATCGCCCGGGCGCTCGATTCCCTAGGTAGTCATTACTGGGGTGATCATCAGCCCGAAGAAGCTAAAAAGAGTCTCGACCAGGCGGTCGCCGCGTGGGAAAGGCTCATGCGCGAGTATCCTTCCTCGCCGGAATTCAGCCACCGTCACTTGGTTAGCATGAACCGTCTCGGACGGTTGCTTTCCCTGGTATTGCACGATCAGCCAGGCGCGTGCGAAATCCTCGGCCGGTCCCTGGCCGCCTGCGAACAGATGCTGCGCGACGGCACGCAAACCGCCGAACGGCTCGATGATCAGGCGGAGGCGACAGTCCTGCTCGGGTATTCCTGGGCCCTATCGGACCTCGCGAAAGCGCGACCGTTTTTGGACCAGGCGCTCGCCCTGCGCGAACGGCTCTCCGCAGACTATCCCGATCAGTTCGAGCCCAGTGCGAAACTGCTGGATACGTGCGTGCTGATCGCCGGGATTTTCTCAAACGCCCGGATCTCCGGCCAGGTGCCGCTCCTTTACGATAAGGTGCGCCAAATTGGGGATCGCTTGGCCAACGAGCATCCCGACGTTCGCGAGTTCGCGGAGAATCGCTGCCTCATCGAGACGTTGTACTCGATCCAGCTCGCCCAGTCCGGCGAACACCAGCGCACCACCGCCACGGCAGAGCAGGCGCTGGCGCGATTGCCTCATTCCGGGCTGGCCCTGTTCTACGTCGCATGTTGCTTTTCGCTCGCGTCGGATGCCGTGGCGCATTTCTCGCCGATGCCTCCTGATGAGAAGCTGCGATGCGTTGAGCAGTACCAGGCCCGTGCCGTGGAATTGCTCCACGCCGCCGCCGAGACTGGACTCTTTCTTCAGCCCCACCAGTATACCGGCCTCAAGTCCGACGACCCTGACCTCGCCCCGATCCGGGGGCGCCAGGATTTTCAACGGTTCGTGGCCGGACTCAAGGAACCGGCAGCGACCCGCTGAGCTGTTCCCGCTCGGTCCCCCGACCTGATCTTGAGGCGTTCATATCATTTTGCAAAATCTCGAAGAAATTCACTTGCACGTCAGCGGCGATCGGATAAAAGTAGCTAGACCTCTCATCACCCATCGTGCATCAGGCTGAATAGACCCCTGGGGCTCTCTCAAATCTCCCGTCCGGAGGCGAAGATGCATCCCACTTTGATACACTTCCTCGCGACCCTGGCAACGGACACGCAACTGATGGAACGGTTCATCAAGGATCCGAGCGGGGTCATGCACTCCTTCGGTCTGTCAGACCAGGACGTGGCGCTGGTTCTTGGCAAACATGTCAAGGGCATCGAGGGTGCGGTCCAGGGCAACGCCACACCTCCCGCGGGATCGTCCACCATCGTCTATTACCCGGTCTTCTATCCGGCCTACGCCACGACGTACATTCCCATCCCGCTGCCCATGCCTTCTCCATGTTCCTACCCATTCCCGACCCACTACCCGGCCGGACTGGTTCCGCCTCCGCCTCCGATGAATCACGTGACGCATTTCACCGTGCCGGGCGGCTACTTCCTCTCGACGCCGGGCTACCTGCCCGTTCCTCTCGGTGCGCCCGGCACATGCGGATCCGTACCCCCGCCGCCCCCGCATCCTGTCACTCACCACGTGACGCCAACTCCACCGTCCCCGCATCCGGTCACTCATTACGTGACGCCAACTCCACCGCCCCCGCATCCGGTCACTCACCAGACACCAACGCCGACGTCCCCACAGCCTGTCACTCACCAGACACCAACGCCGACTTCCCCACAGCCTGTCACTCATCACGTGCCGACTCCCGATACCAGCGAGACTCCGTCATCCACTCCGAAGGCTCCGAAAAATCCGCCGTCGCATTGAAACGGAACATCGGGGATGCACCCAGCGTTCCAACTTTGCGGATCGACCCCGGCGCTGGCGTTTCCGCGCAAGCCACCCTATACCATCAGCACCAAGGGCATTCTTCATGCTTGAATCGACAGCCGTGCACGGCGGCGAGCTGATCGCGGTCGGCACGGGAATCCGGGTCGTCGGCCAGTTGACCACGGAGGCCATCGCCTGGATGCGCCGGGCTGATCGTCTCCTCTACATTTTGGCTGACCCCGTCGCCGAAACGGTCATCCGGCAGTTGAACCCTCAGGGCGCGGAATCGCTCATGAAACTCTACGGCGAGGGCATGCCCCGGCTGGAGTCTTACCAGGCGATGGCCGGACGAATCGTCGACTGCGTCCGCGCCGGCCTGGTCACCTGCGCGGTCACCTACGGACATCCCGGCGTCTTCGCGCTGCCGATCCACGAGGCGATCCGTCGTGTCCATGCCGAGGGATACCCCGCGCGGATTCTCCCCGCAATCTCTGCCGAGGACTGCCTTTTCGCTGACATGGAAATTGACCCCGCGCGGCACGGCTGCCAGTCGTACGATGCGACCGATTTCCTGCTCCACGGCCGGACGATTGATCCCACGGCCGCCGTGGTCCTCTGGCAGATCGGCGTTGTGGGTGACCCGCTCTACCGCTCGGGAGGCTACGACCTGTCGATCATGCCGCTGCTGATCGAACGTCTCGGCCAGTTTTATCCACCCGGCCACGTGGCTTCCGTCTATGAGGCCGCGGTGCTTCCGGGAGCCGCTCCGTCAATCAGGCCCACGCCGCTGGAGCAGCTCCACCAGGCCGCCTTGTCGTCGGCCTCCACGCTCTACATCCCCCCTTCGCGGGCGCCGACCGTCGATCGGGTCGTTTGCGAACGGATGGATGCCCTGATGAACGCCGGCCGGCCCAGTTCTACCGCAACCTGAATGCTCGGCGTTCGAACAAGTGAAAACATGTGGAAACGTCGATGCCTTCGCAGGAGAGCCTCATGAAGCCGTTGACGATCACGCTGCTTCTTCCGGTGGTGCTGATTCTACAATCCGAAATCGGGATCGCCGACGCGTTCCCCTTCACCGTGTCCATCAACGAGGTGTCGTACTGCGGCGTGCCCGGCTTGCAGTCGTTCGCGGCTGCCAGAACGGCGGACGGACGCTGGCTTTGCATCTGCGGGCGCCGGGCGGGCCTGCATGGGCAGAAGTCGAACGCGGCCAGTTCAGGACTCCAGGCGAATTTTGACCGGATCAACGACCGCGTCTGGGTCATCGACCTGCCTCACCAACGGGTCGCCTCGCGAGCCCTGAGCGATCTCGTGCCGCAAAGCGTCGCCGACTCGCTGACCGTCGTCCACCCCGAGTACTTTCAAGTCAACAACACGCTCTACGTCGTCGGCGGGTACGGACTGCCCACCGGCGTGACGACGATGACAACCTACAACACCCTGACGCTGCTCGATGTCGCGGAAATCGCCGACGCGGTCGTCTCCGGCGGTGCTGTGGGGAACCACATCCGGCAAGCGCCGCCCGATAACTACCTTCAAGTCACCGGCGGCGAGCTTAATTGCATCGACGGCACATTCTATCTCGTCTTCGGACAGAGATTCGACTTCAACTACGATCCCAATGCCAATGGGTTTTACACCTACCAAGTGCGGCCGTTTCAGGTCAACGATGCCGCCAGCGGCGTCACGATCGCCAAGTGCACGGCCGCCGGTTCGGCCCGGGATCAGCCCCAGTACCGTCGCCGCGACTTGAACCTCGTCGCGGCCATCCGCCCAGGCGGGCACCCCGGACTGACCGTCTACGGCGGTGTTTTCCGGCCCTTCCCAGATCAGGGATCGTGGACCCAGCCGATCTACATTGATCCGGCCAGCGGCGCCCCCAATGTCAGCCTTGACGGTACGTGGTTCCAGCAACGCCTCTGCCAGTACAACTGCGCCACGTTGCCTGTCTACAGTGCCTCCTCCCAGTCCATGACCACGCTGTTCTTTGGTGGAATCTCCGAGGTCGTCTACGCAACTTCCGGCGGGTTCACGCGGGACGTGAATCTTCCGTTCGTCGATCACATCGGCTGCATCACTCGGCGGGCGGACGGCACATCGACCGAGTTTCTGGTTTGTGCGGGCGGGGCCAACTCCACCCCATCTCCGCTTCGACTGCCGGCACTTCTGGGCACATCCTCGCGATTCATCCCAGCCGCGCTCGACGCGCGGACCTTTCACGACGGCGTGCTCGACGTCGAAACGCTAAGAGCCGACACCGTGGTGGGCCACATCCTCGGCGGCATCGCCGCAACCAAAGCCAACGGCGGTACGAGCGATGCCAGCAACCGGATCTTCGAGATCCACGTCTCGCCTGTGCCGAGCACGGCGATCCCGGTCCCGTCCAGCGTTGTGCTCACCCCAACCTCCTCGTCATCTCGGAGGCCGCCCCCATGAGCGTACTGGCGTACCCGCGAATTCACTTCAAAGGCAAGTGCTCCATCAATCCGGCCACCGGGAACAACAACGACGTTCAGATCAATCTCGACGACGTCAACGTCGCCCTCTCGGCGCAGTTTCAGAACCTGAGCGACGAGGAAGCACGGGGCTGGATGATGGAGGGAGTCCAGGCCATCCACCCGACCAACAAGAAACTCCACTGGTACCTCAAGAGCGGCTGGAATTACTACGGCGACATGAGCTTCCAGTTCTCGGACGCCGCTGTCACCGCGGTGACGCTCAAGAACGGCCGGACGAACACCAGCGATCCAATCGTCGGCAAGCCGGTTCATCTCCTCGGCTCGGCGGAAACCGTCCACGAATTCGGGCGGCCTTTGCCAGTGCTCTGCGACGTGGATCCCCAGGGTTCCGCGCTCACCCAGCTTTTCCTCGGGCAGTTCCTGGTGGGCGAGTCCCCTTTGAGGCTTGTCGCGACCCGGAACACGCGTGCCTTCAGTCGCTGGGTCCTCTGGCGGAACACGGCGATTTACGAGGGCGAACAGAATTTCCCCGCCTGTGGAGCGACCTGGCAATTCGCCATGCCTCACACAGCAATCGAGTTCGATGGCGCCACAGCCTCACCGGCACTCGCGGAACTTCAGCATGCCGGGTCCGCCCGGGGAATCGTCGTTCAGTTTTGCCTCTACTTCCCAATACCCGAGTTCACCGATGAACAACTCATGGTGGACTTCCGGCTCAAGCAGTTCCACGCCAACCCGGTCAAGAGCTTCCTGCTCGGCACGATCGGCGTCTGGGAGGACAACGAGTTGGAGACCGCGCCGGCGGGCCGGCTCTTGCTGCCGGCGATTCCGACCGTCCTTGGACCGGCGGTCGCACGAGTTCAGAGCGACGCGAACATCGTCTCCCTGAACCTCATTTCCACCTTCCCTGAGTCGGACTACCTTCAGCCTCCGGCAAAATACGACTTCGGCCAGGTGCGGCTGGGGATCATCAAGGCCTCGGGCGGCTCAGCGGTCGCGTTCACCAGCCCGATCGCTTACGACTACCCAACCTACGAGGGTACGAGTGGAATTCTTGACGTCGCTTACGACCCGAACGTCGTGTCGCGTGCCGACCTCGAGGCTGGCACGCTGGTGTTCCTTTGCGACCTGTCTCCGCCGGCCGCGCCGATCACGCTGATGACCGAGGCGAGTTCGACGGTCACGGTCGAGACCGATAACCGGGGCGTTTACCTCGACGTGGGGCAACCCGGCGATGTCTTCATACTGGTTCGTGAGAAGGAGGGCCCACCGAGCACGGATGTGACAGTCTCGCTCTGGGAATATCAGTATGTGCTCGATCCGGGCGATTCCCAGACGCGAGCGGGCGCCACGCTCACCTTGGTCGGGTCGCAGAGCGGCCTGCTCCCGAGAATCTGCTTCCCTTCCTCGGTCGTTTTCCCCCGCAAGCGGACGGATCCGCTCAAGATCCCCGTAATGGGACTACGTCCCGGCTCCGTGGCCCTGGCGCTCACTCTCGACGGGCAACCCTTGGCCGGCGATTATCCCTGGCCCACCGCCGCCTACGCGGGCGTGCGCGTGATGCCCCACGATGACTATAGCGCGATCGACGAGAACGTGCGAAAAAGCTGGGACTTTCAGTACAAGACGATCTGGCGTTTCTATTACGTCATCCACCCTGCGATGTCCAAGCTGCTCGACCTGAAAGACAAGGCGACCATGGAGCGGGCCGCTCAAGATCTTGTAGCCGTGACAGACCCCAGCCAACGGGGAAGCACCCATTATATGCCCCCGACTCGCGATCTCTCGACCGGAAAACGGGCACTCCTGATCGAATGGGCGAAGGATCTCGCGAAGCGGGCCGCTCATCACTCCAAGCCACAACAAAAACCATCGAGTCCGTGATAAGGATAGAATGGTCCAAGGTTATCGAGTTTACTGAAGACTCATATCGCTTGAATATCTGATGAATCGATTCATATCAAATCATCTCCTCCGCCGCCGGGAAATGGCATAGATTTCCGAGCGGGCCTCGAGGAGGGGATCGTCGGATGCTTCGATACCTTCAACAAGGTGCAACGGGTCGAAGGCGAGTGCTCGCTGGGCGGCGTCATTGTTGGCAGCGAGCCTGGTCAAGGTGAGAATACCCAGCTCGACTGTCGGCCGGTCATCGGGCCAGACGGCCGTCGCGTCATTGACGGGATCGCCCTCGGCCGCGAGCTGGACGATGACGCGGAACTTCACCGGGCCTTTGGCCAGCCGCTCGCCAAACTCGTCGATGAGGAAGTTGGGCGGCTTCTTGGCGGCCTCCGCGGTGGCGAGAAACTGTTCTGCCGCCTCGGGGCGAACCTGGTAACGCCCGGATCGGACCTTGCCTTCCTTGTTCGTGAAGACGAAGGCGTTGACACCGAAATAGGGCTCGGTCGCGAAGCTGGCCGGCGTCGGCTTTGGGGCCTGGACAACCTTCAGCGCCTTGGGGTGAGCGCCGAGAAACTTCTCGACCGGCGTGGGCTTCGGCGCGTTCGGGGCGGTCTCCGAGACGGCGTGAAGGAAGGCCAGGAAGTCCTCGGCTGTCGCGACCGCGAAGCCGTTGTACGCGTTGGTCACAATGTCGGTGCTGCCATCGTCCAGATGAAACCGGATCGCCATGCCATGAGGGCTGGCATCCGGAATTCCGTCCGGGATGTCGGGGATGCCCGTGCTGTCGGAGAACCGGACGGTCACGCGTACAGGCTTGCCCGCAAGGTGAGGGGCTCGCGACAGGGTGGACGCCGCGGGCACGGGCGTGAACTCCCCCTCGCAGACAACGCCCTTGGCGTGAGCCGCACGGAACCCGGGATGCTTGCCGAAGATCTTGTTCATCGTGTCGACGATCTGCTCGGGGACGGACTTCGCGGGCTCATCCGCCCAGGCAATCTCGCCAAGTAAACAGGCCGCGCCGAACGCTCGAATGAGCTCCCGCCGGCCATATCGGCCATATTCTCCGGTCATTTGGATCCTCCGCGAGTGGTCTGAACGTGGATCAGTCCGGAACCGGTTGGCTCACCCTGCTGCCGATGAGTCTCCCGTCAACATGCCGAAATGCAACGCCAATTCGTGTGAATGAGCGTCATGAACGTCATTATCTTACATGCCTGATCGATCGAAGCAATCGGGTTTCCAAAAAACCAAGAAGATCAGGGCTGGTAAATACTGGCTTACGATAACTGTCGCATGATCTTCCGCCGCGTCGGCTCCGCGTCGGCGGTCTCGCCGTCGCGCGCTCGGCTCAGAGCACGGCCCTCCGCGGCGGAAGCCTGCCCACGTTTTACCAGGGGAGCAGCTCGCCGAGATGGAAATAGCCGCCCGTCGGGCCGTCTGCGGGCAAGGTGGCCAGTTGCACGCTGGTCTTCCCTCCCTCGGAGAGTTCCATCGGGGCCGACGGGCCGCCCATGTCGGTTTGTACCCAGCCGGGGTGAGCCGAGTTGACCTTGATCGGTGTCCCGTGCAAAGCTTGGGCAAGATGAACCGTGAAGGCGTTGAGCGCCGTCTTTGAACTGTCGTAGGCGAAGGCCTTCTTGTCGTAGATCTCCGAAGATGGGTCGGAATGGAGTGTGAGCGAGCCGAGGATGCTCGACAGATTCACGATACGGCCAGCCGAAGCCTTGCGGATCAGCGGCAGTAACGTCTGCGTCAAAGCGACCACGGCAAAGAAGTTCGTCTCGAAAACCTGCTTCAAGATCTTTGGCGTTACCGTCGGGGTCGTGTTGAACCCCCCGGGTGCGCCGAAGTCCACCTCCTCCAGCGCGACGCCTGCGTTGTTGACGAGGATGTCGAGCTTGCCGTGGCGAGCTTCGATGTGCCGGGCAACTTCCTGGTGGTCCTCATACCGGGTGACGTCGAACCGGACCGCCTCTGCTTTCTCGACGCCTTCGGTTCGAAGCTTGTCGACCGAGGCGCGGCCTTTCGCCTCGTCGCGGCTGCCGACGATGACCGCGATGCCTAGCTTGCCAAGCCCCCGCGCCGTCTCAAAACCGATCCCCTTGTTCGCCCCGGTGATCAACGCAACCTTCTGTGCTGCCATGAGAGGTGCTCCTTGATTTGATGTGTCCATGCGACTCCGGTACACCGATCGTTCCGGCCACCCATTGACCGGCGAACTCTAGCTGCATAGACAACTTATATGGGGAAGGTCAACCACCAATCCGCCGAGTGGGCGAGGTACGACAAGGTCACCTGGCCGAGATGGGCCCGATCGATGCCACGACGCTGACACGAAACCTCCGTCTCCTGGAAGAGAGCGGCTGGGTCACGATCCGCGCCGGCGGCGACCGCAGGGAGAGGCTGGTCGCGATCACCCAGGCTGGAAAAGAAAAACTCGAGCAGGCCGGCCCGGCGTGGTGCAGGGCCCAGGAACGCATGCGGCAATTCTTACCTGACGGGACATGGGAGTTCCTTTTCGCCGCATTGCCCAAGGCCGCGCACGCCGCCTCGAAAACGAGACCAAACGATGCGTCATGAACCATCCTCCAGAGGAACAAGCCATGACAGCGTCCGGCATCAAGTCACGTTTATCAATTATCAGGCTGATGGTTGCCTTCGTGGTTCTCGCCAGCCTCCTCGTCATGATCTACAGATCGTACAAGCACCGCACATACAGACAGGACATTGTACTCGAGGTGGTGGATCCGGACGATCGCACCGAAATCGCTTTGAAAACCCTTGCTCAGCAATCGATTGCGCCCGCGATCCTGGCGGCCGCCCTGGCCGATCGGCGTCTATCGGGCTTGCCTCGGTTGCAGCACGCAAAGAATCCACAAGCGGAATTACAGCGGATGGCGTCTGCCTACGTGACCTCGGTGGAGGGCGGTCTGTTCAGCATCTATGCGGAATCCGATTCGGAGGAAGAGGCCATCGCCATCGCCCAGGCTGTGACCGACGCATATCTCCGTGATCAAGGGCCGAGCCGACTCAAGAAATGGGACGTCGGGTTCTCCGGTCTTTCGAACACCTCCTCGACTCTCGACCTTCCCTGGAAACTCGCCGTGGCGACGGTTCTGGCTCTCGTGGCATCTGCCTCGGTGCTCGTGTTCCCGCTGCGATGGCTGAGCCCGGCCCGTTTCATGCGCCCACTCGTTGCCAGCTATCGATCATCTCCACGAAGATTCTTGAACCGGAGTCTGATCACGCTCGCCGCCATCCCGCCCGGCTTGCTGGTCCTTTCTTTCCTCGGGTTCTTCCCCTGGTCCGGTGTAAATTGCTTGGAAGATGAAATCGACATCAACAGCGGGCGTATCCGGAAAACCTTTTACCTGCTCTGGGTGCCCGTTCAAAGGTCGGTCACGGACTCGGCCCTGACCAAGGCCGTGGCACCTGAAACGGGCAGTGGTTCCAAGGCCGACTGGCAGCCTGTGGTCACCCTCTCACCAGGCCTCCACTATTCGCCTCACTATCGGTTCCATGGGGCGATCCATCAGATCCGGGAGTTAGAACTCTGCTGGGAAGCGGGCAAGATGACCGCTGCGGCTCGGCGGGAAACAGCCAAGAATGTTCTCCATCTCTGGCGACAGACGGGCAGATACCATCGAGCGGGAGAGTATATTGAGTCGGTCTGGGAACTGGCTCGCCAGGCGGAAGACTCTGGCCACGTGGTCGACCTGGCAGAGCTGCCGGCACCCTGATGCGTTCGACCAGATACCGCAAGAGAGACAGGACCCTCAGGCGGCGATTGGGAGGGGAGTTTCGAGCCCGCGACAATCGGTCCGTGGCACGGTCAGGCGGCCCGCGCATGGCTTGTTTGCGATCCGCGTCCCGGCGAAAGGCCAGAGCTTGTCGTGGCGCATCACATCGAGCGGGTGCCAGGCCCATTGCTGACGGTGGTGCTGGCCTGGGTGGGGGAAGCCGCGGTGCCGGCCACCGCGCGGGTCCAGGGCATCCGCACCAGATCGCACAGCCAGCGGACGGGCAACTCCGAGTACGACCTGCGGAGCTCGGCTCCGACGAACCTGAAAAGAGCCAGATCACCGCGGAAATTCAGGCCGCCAGCCTGGCCGGCAGCAGTGTTCTTGCCGGATTTCGGGGCAGAGGAGAAAACGGTGTCCAGCAGGGGAGAGGCCCAGATCCCACTGTGGTCGTTACCCGGAAGGTAGACCGGCTGATCGAGGGTGATTGGTTGATCGAGGGTCAGTCCCGACAAGCGGAGGAACGCGAATACGGTCAGTGGGTAATTCACCAGCGCCTCCCAGTCGCCGATCCGCACCGGTTCTGACAAGGCGAGCCCCTGGGAGCGAAATGCCTTCTCGGTGAGCTCGAGACAATAGAGCTTGGAGTCGTCCATGCGGAACTCGAAGTCGAACGGCACCTGCTGCTCGAAGAGCTTGCGGCAAAACCCGAGCACGCCCGGAATCCGGCCGCGATGCGCAGGCTTCAGTCTCTTTACGCCGACAGGACCAACGCAATCGAGCATCCAGACAGCGAACGGCTGACGCTGAATTCCCGAAGACGAGCAGTCATACACGACCGCTGCGCCGTCCTCGATGGCAATGATTCCGGTGTGCGAAAACGGACTGGCCGTGGCCTGGGCGATGAGATAGCTGAGCGGAAAACAACCGAGCATGGTCCGGGCATCGCCCAGCCGGAACACGATGTCACCATCGCGGAAGACCTTGTTGCCCCACTGGTGCCATTGCTTCATCCGGGGAGTCATCACAATCGGGGGCAACTCGCCGTTGAGTCGCGCACGGGTGGCTGCGGGGCCCCAGGGATTGCCGGTCCAGCCGGCGGGCGTCATCTGGTCTGTGGCCTCGGTAGCGCTCCGCTCAGAGGCCGATAGTGCGATCATCCAGCAGAAAAACCAGGCCAAGGGAAGTCTCCTCGTGCGGGGATAGACGGGACACGGCATCCAGCACGAGCCCCCTGCCGCTCCGGAGCGGAACCAGGGAGATCTTCCGTGAATCGTTTTGGCCCTGGACTCACCAGGGCTGTCATCAACATCAGCCGCCGAGCGCCCTCCAGCGGGCATGGAAATCTCAATGCGGCGATGCCGGTTTCAGGTGTTCAATTATGATACTATAGACATTCGGTACGGTCCCGTCACGAAAAATCTGCCCTTCGCGCGTGAAATTGCACCGAATTGACGGGTTGCGCCGTTTTTTCCGGCGGTATCACGGAGTTATCTGACAGGTTGCTGGGTCGCCGGAGGAGACGATCTCACACAAGGATCTTCTTGAGGACTTGGGGCTTCTCTACACCGGTGAGCCTGGCGTCGAGACCCTGAAACTTGACGCTGAAAGCCTCGTGGTCGATTCCGAGTTGGTGGAGCATCGTCGCGTGCAGGTCGTGAACGGTGCACACGTCCTCGACGGCGGCGTAGCCCAGCTCGTCCGAAGCGCCGTGGACGAGGCCTCCGCGGATGCCTGCCCCGGCCAGCCAGACGGACATGGCCTTGTTATGGTGGTCGCGTCCGTCGCCCCCCTGAGACATCGGGGTGCGGCCGAACTCGCCGGCCCACACGATCAGCGTATCGTCCAGCATCCCTCGTTGCTTGAAATCGACGATCAGGGCCATGCAGGCCCGGTCGATCTCCTGGGCCTTGAAGGCGATCCCCTCCTTGACCCCGCCATGATGATCCCAGTCCTTATGGTAAAGCTGGATGAAACGCACACCACGCTCGGCGAGTCGTCGAGCGAGCAGGCAATTGGAGGCGAACGAGCCGTCGCCCGGCCGGCAGCCGTAGAGCTCGAGCGTCTGTTTACTCTCACCGTGAACGTCCATCAGCTCCGGGACACTGGCCTGCATCCGGAACGCCATCTCGTACTGGACGACCCGCGTGGCAACTTCCGGGTCGTGCACCAGTGCGTTGTACCGGGTGTTGAGGGCGTTGATGGCGGCGACATCGGCGCCTTGCTGCTCGCGCGAGATGCCCGGGGGGGTCGTGAGGTAGAGGACCGGGTCGCCCTTCGCGCGAAGCTGGACGCCCTGGTAGCGGCTGGGCAGGAAGCCGCTACTCCATTGCCGTCCGGCGATCGGCTGATTCTGCCCGCCCCTTCCCAGCGACGTGAGAACGACGAAGCCGGGCAGGTCAGCAGACTCGCTCCCTAGCCCGTAAGTGACCCAGGCGCCCATGCTGGGCCGTCCGGCGATCTGCGATCCGGTATTCATGAACATGTGGGCGGGGTCGTGGTTGATCGCCTCGGTGGTCATCGACCGGATGAGGCAGATCTCGTCGATCACCGACCCGATGTGCGGGAACAGCGCACAGATCTCGGTCCGCTGCTTGCCAAAGGCCTGGAACGGGTGTTGAGGGCCGAAACAAAGCAGCTTCTGTCCCTGGAGCTGGGCGAGCTGCTGGCCCTTGGTGAAGCTTTCCGGCATCGGCTTGCCGTGCATCGCGGCGAGCCTTGGCTTCGGGTCGAAGGTCTCCAGATGCGACGGGCCGCCCGCCATCGTCAGCCAGATCACCCGGCTGGCTTTTTGAGGCAGCGGCAACGTGCCGAGCACGCCACGGGATGCCGCGGCCCGAAGCAGCGACGGACGGAGTAGCGCGGCCAGGGCGACGGCGCCGAGACCCTGCGCGGTCTTGCCGACAAAGCCGCGTCGTGTGTGGAATGCAAAGCGATCAGATCCCATCATCGTGCGATCCTCGAATACGGCAGTTCGGTTGGAATGTATCATCAGTCCGTCTCATCTCATGGCCTCGTGACTGTCTCGTGGAGGTTGAGCAGCACGCGAGCGACGTGAGTCCAGGCCGCGACCTCCGCCGGGCCCAGATCGTCGGGGAGCGGCCCCAGGCCGACCCCGAGCAGAGCCCGCGCCGCAGCCGGGTTCGCCCGGTATGCCTCGAGGTCTTTGGCGAGTAGCTCACGGACTGTCTTCACCTCCTCGGGGCGAGGGTCGCGCTGGAGCGCAAGCTGCCAGGCCCGGTTCAGGCGCGATTCGAGACCGCCCCGGACTTCACGAAGGACGCGCGCGGCGAAGGCGCGGGCGGCCTCGACGTAGGTCGGGTCGTTCAGAAGCACCAGGGCCTGCTGAGGGATGTTCGAGCGGTTCCTCTCGGCACAACATTCCTCGCGGCTGGGAGCGTCGAAGGCGAGCAGGCTCGGGTGCAGGAAACTGCGTTGCCACCAGGTGTAGAGACCACGCCGATACTGGGCAGCTCCCTTGTCCCCGGCGTACTCGCGGGTCGGGAAATTGAGGTTTTCCCAGTACCCTTCGGGCTGATAGGGCTTCACGCTCGGGCCGCCGATCGTTGGCACCAGGAGCCCGGCGACGGTCAGGGCATTATCGCGGACAAGCTCCGCGTCGACCCGATACGGACTCTGGCGCGCGAATTCCCGGTTGAGCGGATCGGCGGCGAGCGACTCGGGCGACGCCACCGAGGTCTGCTTGTAGGTCGCGCTCGTGACGATCGTGCGTGCCATGTGTTTCATATCCCAGCCATTGTCCATGAACTCGCAGGCCAGCCAGTCCAGCAAGGCCGGGTTGGAGGGGGGTTCACCCTGGGCGCCGAGGTCGTCTAACTGCTTGCTGAGCCCCGCGCCGAAGAGCTGCTTCCAGAGCCGGTTCATCACCGTACGGGCCGTCAGCGGGTTGTCGCGCGAGACGAGCCATCGGGCCAGATCCAGCCGAGTCAGCTCGCGGTCCTTCACGTCCGGACGCGGCAGATAGTGCGGCAGTGCGGGCTTGACGATCTCGCCGCTCTCGTCCATCCAGTTACCACGCGGCAAGATCCGGACGGTGCGCTTCGTCGGACTGCTGACACTCACCAGGCACTTCGGCAACGCATCGTGAAACGCCTGGCGCTCACGCACGGCCCGGGCGACTGCCTCGCGTTCGGCCTGGAATAACGTCGTTGCCTTTGAGAGGAAGTAGGCACGGATCGACTCGCGTTCCTTTGCGTCACGAGAGGCGGCCGGTTTTTTCAAGGTCTCGGTCACGGATCGGGCAGCTACCTTTTCCGCTTCGGCTGCCCGGGAACCGGCCGCCAGTTCGGGCAGCGTGATCGAATAGCGGACGACGTCGGCCGCCCATTGATCCTGCGCCGCGTTCAATTGCGGGGTGAGAGCGTCGAGCCGCGACCTGGCCTCCACCAGCGCCGCGTCGAGTTTGGCCAGGGTCTTCACGTCCTCCGGCGAGGCGACGGTCATACCATCCTCGCGGTGGCCGATGATCGGCTCTTCGATGTCCGCGAAAAAGGCACCAAGGGAGTAAAAATCGCGCATCGTGAACGGGTCGAACTTGTGGTCGTGGCACTGGGCGCAGCCGGTGGTCTGCCCCAGCCACACGGCCCCGACAGCCCGGACGCGGTCGTTGAGCATGCGGGCCTCGTAATCTTTTGCCTGAGCACCGCCTTCCTCGGTGGAGAGCAGCAGCCGGTTGAACGCCGAGCCGACGCGGGTCTCGACGGTCGCCTCCGGCAGCAGGTCGCCGGCCACTTGCTCCACGGTGAAGCGGTCGAACGGCTTGTTGTCGTTGAAGCTCTTGATGACCCAGTCGCGATACGGCCAGATGTTGCGAGGGTTATCGCTGTGGTAGCCGATCGTGTCGGCAAACCGCACGACGTCGAGCCAGCCGATCGCCAGACGTTCGCCGTAATGGGGGCTCGCCAGCAAGCGTTCGACCAGCCGCTCGTAGGCCCGGGGTGAGGGATCGTCGACGAACGCTCGGACCTCCTCGGGCGACGGGGGCAGGCCGACCAGGTCGTATCCCAGGCGGCGGATCAAGGTCCGACGGTCGGCCTCGGGCGAGGGTTTCAGCCCGACATCCGCGAGCCTTCGCCGCACGAGCACGTCCACGGCGTTCTGCCCGGCGGGAATCTCGGCCTTGACGGGCCGCTCGAACGACCAGTGTTGCTGATATTCGGCCCCCTGCTCGAGCCAGCGCTTCAGGATCTCCTTCTGGCGGCTGGTCAGCTTCTTGTTTGACTTCGGAGGCGGCATCTGCTCGTCGACGTCGTCGCTGAGGATCCGCTCCACCAGGGAACTCTCCCCGGGCTTTCCCGGGACGACAGCCCCGGACTTGATCGCGTCAGCCCGCACGTCAAGCCTCAGTTCGGCCTTGCGACGGTTCTGATCCGGACCGTGGCAGAGGAAGCAGTTGTCCGACAGGATCGGCCGTACGTCGCGATTGAATTCGACCCTCGCGGGTACGTTGCCAGCGCGGGCCGGATCTCCGGCCGTGCCCAAGGCGGCGATCCAGATAATGGCAAAGACGGCAACTGACAACTTCATTCCCGGCGGGAAGCACAGCTTGGCGGAGGGGTTGCTACGGCTGGTCATGGCTCGGTCCTGGTCGTCTCGTGCACAATCACTCAACCGGCCTGGGTCCTGTCAGCCCGGTCGCTCTGCCTGATCGTAAATCTTCGCGGCCGTGACGTGAAGAGCCCGCTTTCCTCTCGGACTCCGGCAGGCCAGGAGAAATCCGCTGACGATGATCACGCGATAATGTGAACGGCCAAGATAATCGATCCGGATCCGGCGAGTTGTGAGCACCATTGCTGATACTTATTGTCGGAATTGCCTCGCATATCGTGATCAGATTTGGGGCTCGACTCTACGCGCGTTTACCCCTGTCCCCGGCGCTTCAGTGTGTCGGACTGTCACATCGACCTCAGTGGTCGCGGTTTGATAGAATCCTGTCGATGATTTCGTGAAGCCTGTCCGGGCGAGCGCGTACGATCGGCCGATTGGGGCCGTGTTTTTCCTTTGGGAGAGGTGCCATGACTCGGATGTTCATCGCGGGGTTGGTGGCGGTGGCCGGTATCGTCGCGTCGGACGGGATGGCCAACGCCGCCGAGCCGGACGGACGGTACGCGATCGTCGTCAGGAACGATGTCGCAGCCGGCCCGTGGGGCAAGGTCGTCCGGTCTCTCGAAGCGAAGTACAAGGGGAAGACCTTCGCGTACGACAAGTCCCTCGACGACGTCCGCCGAGACGTCGCGGCGTACCATCCCCGCTACGTCTGCTTCGTCTGCCAGCCGACTGAAAACTTCCCGGACTTCGCCCTGGTGGCCAACAAGTTCTGCCGCACGCTCGACGACGACCCGTACGTCGACGCCATCTGGGGCATCCTGACCGGGTTCGACGTGGAGCACGCGCTGGAGCTCGCGAAAGCAGAGCCGGTCGTGATCCGGCGGGCGTTCACCAAAACCCTTGGCGAGTGGCTGAACTGGGTGCCGGAGGGGGACTACGTGACCGAGTGGACCCGCGACCGGGGCGAGCTGGGAGAGAAGAAAGCGGGCGAGCGCTTCACGTTGAAGTCCGGCGGGCCAGGCAGCGACGCGGACGACTCCCGGTACGTCCATGGGCTCCTTTCCGAGGACAAGTTCGACCTGATCATCGGGTCCGGACACGGTGGCCACCACAACTGGATGCTCATGTACCCCAGTGGCAAGGGCTACTTGACCGCCAGGGACGGCCGGCTCACCATGACCGCCCCGGGCGTGAACCTGCCCCTCGCCGCGGCAAGGCCGAAGATCTACTGGGCGGTCGGCAACTGCTTGACCGGCGTGGTGAACACGAGCCGCAACAACTTCAAGGACTCGTACGCCCTGGCCTGGATGAAAAACGGGGCCAAGCAGTACCTCGGCGCGGTCCAGTCCACCTGGTACGAGCTCAACTGGAACATGGCCGACTGGTTTCTGAAGCAGGAGGGGAGGTGGACGTTCTCCGAGTCGCTGTTTCTCCTCCGCCAGTGGTCGAATTACCTGCTCGCCGAGAACATCGTCTCCGGCCGGGACCGGGAAGGGACGGAGTTCACGGACGGGATCTTCGTCCTCTACGGGGACCCCGCCCTGGAGGGTCGGGTGGAGAAGACCCGCGAGCCGGCCCTTACCGAGACGCTCGACATCCGCGAGACCGGGGACAAGGACGTCGTGCGGATGACCTACAAGGTGGAGGTGAACTTCGTCGGCGAGGGGAACAAGAGAACGGCCGAGAAATTCGACGGGTGGCGGATCTTCTGTTACCTCCTGCCGTACCAGGTGACCGACGCGAAGGTGGAGACGACCGACTTCACGAAGGTGGTCTTGCCGGGAGAGACGATCATCTGGGACGCGGGCAGGGGCCTCAATGTCGGCGACGTGCGCAGCGTTACCTTCACCGCGAGGCGAGTGAGGGACTGACCCGCGTTGCGTCCCTCGATCGGATCGGAACTCGCGAGAGGCGGCCGGTGCAGAGTGCCATGCAGGTCATGCGACCTCGAGCGACCCTGCGGTCTAGGGACACATACTGATCGATCCGTTCGTCAGCGGCGAGCGGCGTTGGGACCAGGCCACGGTCACATGCTCGCCGAGCTCGCCGGACCGGCCGGTGCTGAAGGTGTGGTCGGCGGCGGGACCGCACGCAAGTCCGCGAGTCCCTGCATCGGACCTTGGGCAGGGAGCCGATTGGGAGCCACCAGACGATTCGGCGCGTATGCCGTCGTGAGGTCGAGGAAGTCGCCGAGCCATGACGGCGGCCCTGGTGCGTCCGATCCCAAGAACGCACCTCAACTCGAGCCCCTTGCAAAACTCCCACCGGGGCGGAGGACGGAATCGTCCTCACCAGAGCCAGCAACACAACACGCGTCGGTCACATCGATCGACGCGCCCGATCGCGGGCTCGATGCTTCGGTGTGTCGGACGACGCACGCAAAAAGACCCGCAGCGCGAGGCGACCGACGTGGGAGCTGTAGCGCCCGAGGATGTGCGTACGTTCGGTTCAAATCCCGTCGCCCCGACTCATGGCATTCACGTTGCGGTCCTTACGGGAGAACAGTCGCCACCCCAGACCCAAGTCCCAGCCGTCTAGCCCACCCAAGAAAAGTTCAATAGCCGTCCTGTCGCCCCGAGTATTGCAGTCGCAATGGTGTGACGTTGGGGTGGTGTTGGGCTTTAATTCGGGATCGCACTTCGTCCTGTCGCCCCGCTGCTGACGCTTTGCAGAATTGAAATGCACGAACCTTCATTAAACCTCGGTTGGGGGAGTCTCATGAGAAGCTTCTGGCAAAACATCCACCGACTCAATCAAGCCTGCAGTCGCCTTCGCTATGGACTCAATGTCTAATAGATCCAGGAACTTCTTGAGTCTCTTGATCGCTGAGTCTGGATCGACGTTATTCTTCACCGTCCCGCGACGGCCGTGAGCAACCCAATTTCGATAGTGTCTTACCTGGTCCACCAAAGTTCTAGCATCAGGATCAAGATCCTTGAAGGACTCAGTAAGACGCCCGAAACTTCCATGGCTAATCGTATCTCTAGCGTCCTCAACTGCTTTCTTGAGCACAAGATGTCGAGGAGGAGTTTCGAGCTCTCGATCCATCTCCTCAATGGTCCGCTCCCGAACCGTGGCTTCGAAGACTGAGAACAGAAGGAGTACTGCCAGGTCGTCGAGATCCTCGGAGACTTCTTTTGCAAGGTCTTGAATGGTCGCCGATTCTACATTCCTGAACACATTGTCCTTATGAAGGGTTTCTTTCAGAGTTGATTCCTCGACCTCCTCGGTCCAATAGCGTCTGCCCATGCGGTCCATCCACCCGACGAGTTTCTGGACGGCTGCGTACCAACTCCAAGCATCCTCAAGTGACCTTATCACGAGAGGAGGTCCTGAAGGATTTGCCCGAGGGACTCTTTATCCAAATATGTGAACCTATTGCGATCATCCCTGACTTGCCACAAATCTCCCCCTTCGCTCATCTCACGATAGAGGTTGTATTTCCGAAATCCATCCGAGATATCCACCCTGCCCACAAACGTAGTTGCCGCGCCCGATGCTCCACGGATAGCCATAAATGGGACGTCTCGACCCATCGGCAGAACGCTCACCTCCCCCGCGCCCAGTCGAATCTTTAGTGCGGGAGCATCATATGTCCCCAAGTCGTGCTCGGTTCGAGAGACCTGGTACGGTTCCACATCGAGAACCCCTTCGGGGTCGGACTCGCGAAGCCAGTCTCGAATCTGATCAAGCAAGTGATTGATTGCCTCGAGCCACTCTCGTCGCCGAAGATGCCGATCCTTTACGCCTGTCTCGTCGGCCTTGGTCTTCAAAAAGTCCCGAAAGCTGAGCAAGGGCTTCCTTCCTGCAGCCTCGAAAGTCTTTGGTGATATAGGAGTTTCTTCGTCCGGCATTTTGTCTTCCCCCCGTCAGCGGAAACACCGTTCTATTCCATCATACCAGACGGGCGCTGTTACAGCGTAGATCGCATCGTCAACAGCGCGGGTGTCCAGGGCGACTCGATTATCCTGGTGGCGAAGCCACGGGAGGAGACTCGGCGGGCCTCTCCGAGGATTTGAGTCCCGGTCATTTGAATTATCTGTTGTCGAGTTTGTCTGTAAGAAAACTTGACATCGCGCAACACCAAAACCGCTGCGATACGATGTCAGTCAAGGTTCCAACCCACCGTGCTATAATGACTTACGATCACTCAAACGCAGCCAAACTCTCCTATCCCAGTCGATCAGCCCAAGGCAAAGTTCCTGACTCCATCGGATTGCAGGCTTGGGGTTTCTGAAGCCCATCAGCGAGGTAGACGCCATCAGGTTATGGAGCCAGCGTTCATGGTAGCGTTTGCCGTTGAGTCGATGGGCGGGACTTTCGTGGGCGCGGGGGCGGTTGCTCCGCGGGGCGTAGGGGCGAAAGTTCAGCAACAAGCCCCAGCCCCGTAGCCGTAGCTCGGACGAGCCTTGATGGCCGTGCAAACCCCCGACTGCATACATCAGCCGGCACAACCGGTTCATCGGACGATCCACCGCGTTGCTTGTGCGATGACATCCCGGATGATCATAGGCCACTGCATAGGACTCCGTTTTGTTGCGCAGTTTTGTCAGCATCTCTCGCACCGAGGCGGTCCAGATTTGCGTGGCACACCCCTGCTGAAATTCGTTCATCAGGCGTCGAAACTCGTCCGCGGTGGCGGCGCGGTAGACATCCCACACCCGGCGGTGCAGTTCGAGGGACTTGCGGCAGCCGTCGCGAATCTTCAAGAACCCATTCCCTCCCCAACTCGACGTATAATTCGACTTATCTGCGAAGCGGCTCCTTGGGCCGTGCTCATGGGTCGATGCAACGGACGAAAACGGGTCGTGAAGACGTCATCCTGAACAAAGCAGTACAGGTGGGTATGCCCCTTGGCCCAGAGCGTGCCGACCTCCTGCTCGTCAACCGAGACGCATTGGCCCAGGTGCATACCGTCCCGCGATTCGATCGAGTATCTGACGTGGTACAAGTCGGACCGCTCTGGTAACTGGCAAGGACGACAGCCAACAGGGTCTACCCCGTGGTGACGAAGCACAGCTCCTCTGGCATCCCCGCTTCTTGCGGTGCCCTGCCACCCCCAGATTTCCGATGAGCTGACCGCTCGGAGTCATACAGTAGGGATCTCGGCCCGCGACCCGGCGAACTCCTATCACCTTCCCGGCATAGGTGCTCACCTGTATGCCCGAGCCGCACTGTGGCAGACCATCACTGTGGACCAACCGGATTACCCCGACGATCGGTGACCGAGCACTCCGAATCAGGTCCCGCGGACCCCGGCTCGAGCGAACGGACCTTGCACGACTTGCGATTGGCGCTTCGCGTCAACTTTGCACACGCCGGGCCGGTATCACCTGGCATCGCTTGCATCGAACTTTCGAGAAATTTTAAAAAGCCAGATGCCAAAACGAATTCCATTGGCAATATTAAAGGTGGTTACCCTTTCACCTTTCCCTTCGACTCGCAGCCCGGAGTAAAACGCCATGAACGAAGTGTCGGCAGAACAGATTGCGCAAGCTACCGAAGAGGTTACCGACGTTGACGAAAACGTTGAATCTATCGATGCTCCGCCAGTAATAGAGATCCTGGAGCCGGTGCAGGACGAGGTCCTTCCGACCGACGCCGTCGAGCAGGCCGCGCCGATCCAGGATGAAGTCATTCCCTCCGAAGCCGTCGAGCACGTCGCGCTGGTCGTCGCTGACGCCGTTCCGACTGAGGTGTTAGAGCAGGCCGTGCCGGAATCGGAAGAGGTCGTGCTGACCGAGAGCTTAGAGCAAGTCGCGCCGGTCATGGACGAAGTCATTCCGTCCGAAGCCGTCGAGCACGTCGCGCCGGCCGGAGAGGAAGTCGTTCCGGCTGAGGCGATCGAAGAGGCCACGCCGGAACTCGCAGTGGTCGCCTCGGTGTAGGAGAGTATTGCGAACATCAACGAGTGGCTGCGCGATCGAAACATCTCGTCGTTGTAGCGCAGCTACTCGGGCATGGCGCACGCGAGTAGAATGACTTGAGGCGGAGGTGAAGCAACCCCCGCCTCACAGCCGCGCTTGTCCGGTGGATCAATTTGCGCAAGACGCTTGTTCGATGCTTCGGTGTGTCGGACGAATGGCACTAGCATAAAACGCAAACCATTATTCCGATGCGAGTTGCGACTTAAATATGGCACCCATTTTTAGTAACATGCGGACATGTAAAATGCTACATTTGGGCTTGAAAAGGACGACCCTTGGTTGCATGTACTTTGGCGCATTTGAGCGAACGTTGCTGCAAAGACCGTGGTTCTCGACGTAAGCCTATATTAAATAAGGGCTTAAGCTTAAGCTAGTGCCATTCGTGTGTCGGACCAACGCACCCAGGAATTATCCGCGTGGCACCGTTCCATCATTCGCGGCTTTCACCTGCGGATCGGGAACGACTACGGCTTGATAAGAATCCTCGGGTGCGAGTTCCGTGGTCTCGCAGACAAGCCCTCACTACGGGGAACTTCCGCCTCTTCTTTCGTACTACAACCTCCCCGCCAGTTCGCTCACTTGCTGAGCATCTGCGCTTTGCACACCAGGGAAAGGAACTCGCGCCGATACCCTTGCGCATCCCTGCTGGTGGCTGAGGAAGCCAGCTCCAGGACGGCGTCGTACGTCAGGCTATCCTTATGGGGCGACTCGCGCAGGAGCATTCCAAAACCGGCCACCGCACTGGCGAATTTCGATTCTTGCCGAACGGATGAGACAATCCGTCAAGATTCGGAGGATTCGTCGTGCGGATCAAGACGCGCGTCGTGGCCGTCGCCCCGGTCTCGGTATCGACCCCGGATTCGATCGTCGTGCCCGACGTTGGGGGCCGCCCAGCCTTGCCTGTTGCGGCCTACGGGACAGTGCGGAACGCTTATCGGGACATGATCGGGTGGCCCCAAAGTACCGTTCCCTCGGGCATGGCCCAACCTTGCCCCAGGAACTTGCGGCTCGTGCTGACCCAATGTATGCTCAGCCCGTCCGAACTACGAACGACCTCACGTCCCTGGAGGCAAACCATCATGGACATCAATCGACTGCGCGTTGCTGGCGAGTGGAACGACTCTGGCGGGATTGTCCGTCTTGAGTGGCGAGACGATGGCACAAAGAGCGGGAACTGCCGAGGTTCCGAAAGATGCAGTCATCCTCACGGCTATGGTGAAGGCCAAGCCGGGACAGGAGGATGAGGTGAAGGAAGCCCTTCTCTCCCTGGTAGAGCCGACCCGGAAGGAACCTGGCTGTCTGTGCTACAACCTCCACCAGTCGAAGGCCGACCCGACCCAGTTCCTGTTCTATGAACAATGGGCCAGCAAGGAGGATCTGGCTGCCCACGGCAAGACGCCCCACATGAAGGCCCTGGGTGGGAAGCTCAAGGACAAAACAGATAAAGGCGGCGGGGTCGTCGTGTACGAGTTGCTCAAGTAAGAAGGTCATCGTGGTCTGTCGCCACGTTGAATCGGCGACCTCTTCGATCCGATCAGGATCGCTTCTCGCTTCTCCCTACCATTGACCGGGTGACCCACGGTGATGACCAGGGAGCCCTCCTTCGCCACGGCCTCGGCGTAGTCGGGAACACCCTTCGGGTAGAGTGCCTTCGCCGCGGGATTCTTGGCGACGATCCCATTGACAATGGGCGGGCTGAACGTCACGGTCACTTGCGGGATGTCTGTCACCGGTCTTCGCCTCCCGTAAACCTCAATGAAATTCGCCACCTTGTCGTCGAGGATCAGCCTCTCCCCCTTGAAACGGAGCGCCCCAACGAATAGGTTCTCGTCGCTCTCGTGGGAATAAACGAACGCCCCGACCCAGGTGTAAGGCTTGCCGTCGATCGTCTCCTGGTCCAGCCGATTCAGCCGGTAGGTGTACTTGCCCTTCTTCCACCCGAACGGGCGGCGCACGCTGACAAAATCCCCTTCGTGTCCCGAACTCTGAAAGAAGCCGCCTTCCGAGGGACGAATGGCCTCGTGGCTTCGCTCGCCCCACATCGAGAACAGAAAGCCTGGTCCGATCTGACGGAGGTTCTGATCCTTCTTGGTGTATCCGTCCGCATGGGTCTGAATCCCGCCGTAAAAGGGTGACTTGCTGAGGTGGCCGAGCCCGATGGGGGCGATGTAGAGGTTAACCGAGGACGGCACGTCGTCGCTGATCGTCACGTCTACCGCCAGGCTCTCGAAGGCTGTCTCCTTCTCGATGTCCCACCATGTATCCACCAGATGCCAGGGCATAGGGGCATACTTTTTCTCGACCTTGCCCGGCTCGTCGTCACTGGCGGTTGTGGACAGGTTGATGCCGAGGAAAACCAAGAGCAGACATAAGATGCTGCGATTCATCATCGAATAGCCTCCATACAGCGTTACGACCCATTGCTCAGAAAGTCGGACAATCATTGCCAACAAAGTAATCCCGGCAGAGCTTGTCGTCTCCGAATACCTTGACGGACAGGACCAAGGTCAGGGCGATCATCACGCAAAGTGTCCGTCTCACGGTCAAGTTGAGACTCATCGTCGTATGTTTCCCAGCCCAACCGGCGTCCAAGCCACGCTGTTCGACTCTGAAGATCAACTTGCTCATTATCTCAGGTTCGCTCTTCGATTGAAGCCCGAGGACGATCGCAGGACAATCGCGAGAAATCCAGCGTGACACACAATCGCCGCAATTGGAGCAATACCATGAAACGTATCGACTGGGACATTCGCCGCAAGGGGCGGCTCTGGCCGCATGAAGAATTCGACCAACGGATCTACCAGGCACCGGAGAAGATCGAGTATGTCAATGGCATCTTCGGCAGCGATCGAGAGCGGCTCCACGTGCTTGGAATGCTGTTGGAGAACCCCGGGATCGACAGGGTAATCCGCTTCGGAAAGATCGAAGGCTGGAAGGCTGCAATTGATGAGCTGGAGAGGAAGCGGGGTTGCGGGAACGGGCCGTGATGGGAGAATTGGTCTGAGCGAGAATGGTTGAGCCTGTCCTATGCGTTTCGCATACATTCAAGTAAATCTTGATACGTTGTAGTGGCTGCATGGCGTCGAAGAGCTTTGGCGTTGTTTCCGGAACTGCGGGGCGAGATTAACCCGGTCCGCTGGCAGCGGTACAGTTACAATTATTTGCTGTTCATCGACCTCTTCGCCATGTTTCGTGAATCGCTTATCGCATCGGATGAACAGACCTTTCGCAGGATCTAGGGACCGATGGTGCTGATGGTTGGGAGTTGGTCGAAGCGTTTGAAACAGAGTTTTCAGCGGATTTCTCAGGGTTTGATCCGTCGGAGCACTTCGGGCCAGACTGCCGCGGTAATCCGGTCACACTCCTACGAGTGATGCGCGTCTGACGCCTTTGCCGTTTGTGACGCGTCGCACTTTGGCCCGGGTTGCCGACTTCGGTGTCGTCGGACCGAAGCTTTCAAAGCTGTCGAGCATCGGCCATCATAGTCCGTGAGCTGCGCTCGCCGGGTCTCACGGACGGCCATCCTGGAAACGCGCGTGAGACGCGGCCACGGCACGGAAATTCTTTCTCGGATAGAGGAAATCCTTCATGAGTAGCACACGCAAAGTCGCCGTCATCACCGGCGCGTCGCAGGGCATCGGTGCGGGACTGGTCCAGGGGTTCCTCGATCGTGGCTGGCGCGTTGTGGCCAATTCGCGATCCATCGCGCCGGTTGACTCGGCCGACATGCTGGCCGTCGCCGGCGACATCGCCGATCCGGCGGTCGCGGACCGGGTGATCAACATTGCGGTCCAGACGTTCGGCCGCGTCGATACGCTGATCAACAATGCCGGGATCTTCATCGCCAAGCCGTTCACCGATTACACCGAAGCCGACTTCACCGCCAAGATCTCGGTGAATCTGGCCGGCTTCTTCCACGTATCGCAACGGGCCGTCCGGCAAATGCTCACCCAGGGCGGCGGACACATCGTGAACCTGACGACGACGCTTGTGGGTCAGCCTGTCAAGGGGGTGCCGTCGGCGCTGGCGTCACTCACCAAGGGTGGACTGGACGCGGTGACGAGGTCGCTGGCGATCGAGTACGCGGACCGGGGCATCCGTGTCAACGCGGTGGCGCCGGGAGTCATCAAGACGCCGATGCACCCGCAAGAGACGCATGCCTCCCTCGCCGGGCTGCATCCAGTGGGGCGGATGGGCGAGATCCAGGAGATCGTCGAGGCGGTGCTGTACCTGGAGTCGGCCGCATTCGTGACCGGCGAGACCTTGCACGTCGATGGCGGCGCGCACGCCGGCCACTGGTAAGACCGAAAGGAGACGACCATGCCCATCGTGACGATCCAGATTACCCGCGAGGGGACAACGCCCGAGCAGAAGGCCGCGCTCATCAAGGGGGCGACCGATCTGCTGGTGGACGAGCTGAACAAGCCGCCGGGATTGACATTCGTGGTGATACAGGAGGTGGAGATGGAGGACCGGGGCGTCGGGGGCTTGCCAGTCGGAGGGTACCGACGTCGCGCCGAGGCCGGATCAACGGGTTAACCAGTCGGAGAATGCCTCCTCCATCTCGCTGCGGAGGCGGGCGACCAGTTCGGCCGCAGGTAGCGCGCGAGCGAGCGGGGCGCCTTGCCCAGCCCACTGGGCCCCGTAACCGAATTCCCCGGCAGCCTTCGCGACGGCATGGAGTTCCTTCGCCGCGTCGTAAGCGATCGGGTAATTCGGGATGGCTTCCGGTTCGATGCCCTGGGCCAGGGCGGTGAGGCGGTTGGCGAGGCAGCGGGCGGGGCGGCCCGAGATCGCGGCCGTCATCACGGTATGCTCCGCCGGCGGGCCGAGGAGCGCGGCGCGGTAGCCTGCGTCGGCAGCAGATTCCGGACAGGCGACGAAGGCGGTGCCAAGCTGTGCGGCAGCCGCTCCCAGCGCCAGTGACGCGGCGATCCCGGCGCCGTCCATGATCCCGCCGGCCGCGATCACCGGGATGTCGAGCTTGCTCACCAGCAGCCGGGTCAAGGCGACCGTCCCGAGCCGATCGTCCGCGCCGTCGGGGTCGAACACACCGCGATGTCCACCCGCTTCATATCCCTGAGCGACCACGGCATCGATCCCGGCTGCGGCGATGACCTTCCCCTCCTCGAGATTCGTCGCCGTCGCGAGGAGCACAATCCCGGCGGCGCGGAGGGCCTCGATCCGATCACGCGAGGGCACGCCGAAGTGGAAACTGACGATCGGGGGGCGTTCTGCCAACAGGACTGCGAGCTTGGCGTCGTCGGTCAGGAAGGACTGGTAGATCTCTCTCAGGCGGGCTGGCGGTTTCGCGCCGTAGCGGGCGAAATCGGGTCCCAGCCGGGCGAGCCACGATGCCTCTCGGGCGGCATCCGCGACGGCCGGCTTGTGGCAGAACACGTTGACCTGGAACGGGCGCCCGGTCCTGGCCCGAACTGCGGCGATCATCTGGCGAGTGGCGTCGGCGTCAACCGAGCCGACCCCGATGGAGCCGACCCCACCGGCGTTCGATACCACTGCGGCCATTTCCGGTGTCGACACGCCAGCCATCGGTGCCTGGATGATGGGCGACTCGATTCCGAGCTTGCGGAGGAATGCGTCCACGGCGTTTCTCCTTCTGAAGTGGCGATATCATATTCCCGCTCGGATGGAAGAGGAATGCCGTCGGTCGGATCGACCGATGCCGTTCGCTCCGCCAGGCGTCCCCTCCAAGCCGGTGCTTCTACCTCAGCAGAGTACTCACCAATACAGGAGGAGGGTGCTGCCGACAGAGTCTCCGGCTCAATCGGCCGGCTGCTCGTGGCGATAGCGATCAGCCTAGTCGCACTCACGGAACTCATCCAGTAAGAGTCAACGTCCAAGGTCGGCAGGCCCGAGGCGATGTTGGACCAACGCGATGGGAAGAGCTCCTTCTCTCCGATGTCTCACGTTCGCCCGGCGATGGCAGGGTGCCTTCGGGGGTCTCGTTGGACCTGTAGTCGAACCAGTCGGCGGTGAACTCGAGCCTGCGGTTCTGTTTCATGGCGAGTGCAATGACCGCATCGGCCGTGGCATCGGTAAGCCCGACAATACGGGGATGGACACGTGGTTTCACTTGCGCCCAAAATGGCAGGCTCAACTGGCACCGAGACTCATCCCCCCCGCCACCGACTTACCATGCACCGCAGCGCCATCACGCTCCTCGCATTGATCTTTCTCGAGATTCCCGCCATCGCGGGCTCGCCGGACTGGCTGGTCGATCCCTCCTCCTTCAAGGCTGAGGTAAAGGAAGATCCCTCGCGACGGGAACTGGTCCTATCCAATGGCCTGGCGAGGCGGACGATCCGGCTGGCGCCGGCAGCAGCCACGGTCGCGATCGAAGACCTGACGACTGGAGAGCACCTCTTACGGGCCGTTGGCCCTGAGGCGCGGATCGAGCTCGATGGCAGCCAGTTGCCTATCGGCGGGCTGATGGGGCAGCCTGTGAAGAATTACCTCAAAGACGAGTGGCTCGCCGCTCTGAAGCCTGACCCCAAGGCATATCGGTTCGTCTCCTGGTCGGAGGGCCCGATCGAGGCCAGGTTCGTCTGGAAGAAGCACCCCGAATGGCTCTCGCGTGACTTGCCGTGGCCGCCTCCCGGCCGTCACGTCCGCATGACCTACGCGCCTCCCAGGCCGGACTTGCCGGAAGTTGACGTCCATTACGAGATCTACGACGGCATGCCGCTCTTCTCGAAGTGGCTCGTCGTCCGCAATACGACCGAGAAGTCCGTCCGCGTGACGGGATTCACAGCCGAGGAACTGCGGATCGTCGAGCCCGAGTCGGCGGTGGATGACACGCCCGATCAGGAGCGTCCCAACATCTGGGTCGAGACCGACTACGCCTTCCTGGCCATGAATGGCGCCCATGCCGCCCGACAGAGCGTCGCTCTGGTCCCCGACCCGGATTATCCGACCCAGGTCAACTACAGCCGCACCACCCGTTGCCTGCTCCGGGCAGCGCCCACGATCGGCCCGAATCAGGTGGTCGCCCCGGGCGACTCCTTCGAGTCCTTTCGCGTCTTCGAGTTGCTCCCCGGCGGCACCGACCGCGAACGCCGGGGCCTGGCCATCCGCCGCATGTACAGGACCCTCGCCCCCTGGTCCTCCGAGAATCCTCTCATGTTCCACGTCCGGAGCGCCCGTCCGAACGATCTTCGTGCCGCAATCAAGCAAGCTTCGGACGTCGGCTTCGAATTGCTGATCATGACCTTCGGCAGTGGTTTCGATTTTGAGAGCCGCGACCCTGCATATCGGGCCACGTACACACAGCTCGCCCGCGAGGCACGTACGCTTGGCCTGTCGCTGGGCGGCTACTCGTTATTGGCTTCGCGCAGCGCGGCGACTCCCGCCGACAACACCCAGGGCTCGCTCGCACGGTTCGGCGTGATGCCCTGCCTCGGGGCCAGGTGGGGGATCGACTATCTGGCCCAGCTCCGGTCGTTCATCGGCGAGGCCGGTCTGGTGGTGCTGGAGCACGACGGGTCGTATCCCGGCGACCTTTGCAACGCGACCAACCATCCCGGGCATGCGGGGCTGGCCGACTCCCAGTGGTCCCAGTGGCGCGCGATCACCAATCTTTACAAATGGTGCCGTTCTGAGGGGGTGTTCCTCAACGTCCCCGATTGGTACTTCCTCACCGGCTCGAACAAGACCGGGATGGGCTACCGCGAGACCAACTGGTCGCTGCCCCGCGCTGAGCAGGAGATCATCGAGCGTCAGAACATCTACGACGGAACGTGGACCAAGACCCCATCGATGGGCTGGATGTTTGTCCCGCTCACCGAGTACCAGGGGGGCGGCGCGGCCGCCACGATCGAGCCGCTCGACGCCAACCGCGACCATTACGAGGCCCGCCTGGCGAACCTTCTCGGCGCGGGGGTTCAGGCCTGCTACCGCGGCCCCCGGCTCTACGACACGGATGCGACTCGGGCCGTCGTCAAGCGCTGGGTCGACTTCTACAAGGCCCACCGGAGGATCCTCGATAGCGATCTGATCCACCTCCGCCGCGCCAACGGCCGCGACTGGGACGGCTGGCTCCACGTCGACCCGCAAGGCCCGGAGAAAGCCTTGGCCTTTCTCTACAACCCCCTCACCGAGCCGATCGAGCGCGAGATCCGCTTCCCTCTCCATTACGCCGGCCTCTCGGGTTCGGCCCTGGCGTCGATCGCCGGCCAGCCCCCGGCAAGCGTGAGGCTCGACGCCGCCGAATCGGTCCCGCTGAAGGTCACGATCCCCGCCCGGGGCCGGACCTGGGTCCTCTTCACGGCACCTTGAGCCGATCAGCCCTCCGTTTGACTACCTTCCGGGGCCCATTCTTTTGCGGCAAGATCGGGAACCTCGGAATCGACGGCACCAAGGCGTTGCGCCGGTCACGATCGAAGGACCTCGACGACCCCTCCGATCGCGAACCCAGCCCCCAGGACGCCCAAGGCGAGTGAGACGGTCGCCGGAGTTCGGGTTCGTCAGCGACTCTTGGTCGAGGGCAGCGAGCAGGATCGGCACCGCGATGAACGACCCGACCACCGCCCCCCGAAAGAACGGCGCGAGGTCCCAACCCCGGGCCTCCTCCAGCCGCCGGACCGCGACGCCCGCTGCCAGCCCCAGAACCAGGCTCAACACAGCTCCGATCAAGCGGCTCGACCACGGCCGCCCCATGTGAGCCCGCCGCGAACTGGCCGAGCGGCCGGAAGTTCCCCAGGGCGATCTGCTGCGCCAGGAAACCCGAGGCCAGGACGGCGACGACCGCCGTGGCGTAGTGGAAGCCCTCGAGCCGCCACCGCTTGATCACGCCCGTGTAGAATAGCCAGAGCAGAATCACTACGAGCGGCCCGAATGCCCCCAGGTGCATCGGGTTCATCCCTCGCGTCAGTGCCAGCCCGACCGCCGCCAACGCCACGATCGCCATCACCCGGCCAAGGCCCCCACGCCCCTTCCCCCGGCGCTTCCGCGACGTCATCTTGCCCACGGCGCTAGCCCTCCGTTCCGGCCGCCCCGATCCGACCTGACCTCCATCCCCACCGCGTCGCGGCCGATCGGGGCCATCGCGCCGGGGTCGGGCATCCTGGCCAGGAATTTTACATCTGTCATATTACAGATGTCAACGATTCGGTCTCTGGCCGGTTCGCGCGATTCGGGACCTGGAGGATGATCACGCCGGGGGCAGGCCGCGGGCGTTGGCCGCAAATGCGAGAAAACCCGCGCGCCGCAGCGCCCTCCGGCGATCGAGCCGCAGATCCCCAGGTAGGCGGAAATCACGCTGGACCTCGAGGACGCGCGAGGCAAGCCCGTCGGCGTCGAAGAAGCCGGTGAGCCGCCCCGTTTCGCCGACCGGATCGGTGTTGGACGTCCTACCATGGCGAACAGGGCAAGCGTCCGGAGCCAGATCCATCGGCTGTGCGCGCTTCGTCATATCGAACGTGAGGTGTCGGATCGAATCGCACAACGATATGTTGATCCGATCCCCGCGGGACTCGAAGAAACGTAGCGTACCTGGAACTGGAGGCGGCGGGGGGACGTAGCCCCCTGCCGCCCTGGAAAACCGATCAATAGCGGTAATGGTCGGATTTGTAGGGCCCTTCCTTTGGGACGTGGATGTAGGCGGCCTGCTCTGGCGTCAGTTCGGTCAACTCGACGTTCAGCTTCTTGAGCTGCAAACGGGCGACGTGCTCGTCCAGCTTCTTGGGCAGGACGTAGACGCCGACCGGGTACTTTTCGTTGTGCAGCCACAGTTCGATCTGGGCGAGGGTCTGGTTCGCGAAGGACGAGCTCATCACGTACGAGGGGTGGCCGGTGCCGCAGCCGAGATTGACCAGGCGGCCCTTGGCCAGCAGGATGATCCGCTTCCCGTCGGGGAAGATGATGTGATCGACCTGCGGCTTGATCTCCTCCCAGGTGTATTTCTCGAGCGACTGCACGTCGATCTCGTTGTCGAAGTGGCCGATGTTGCAGACGATGGCCTGATTCTTCATCTTGGCCATGTGGCCATGCGTGATGACCCTGTAGTTGCCGGTGGTTGTCACGAAGATGTCGGCCTTGTCGCAGGCGTAGTCCATGGTGACGACGCGGTACCCTTCCATCGCGGCCTGCAACGCGCAGATCGGGTCGATCTCGGTGACCCACACCTGGGCCGAGAGGGCGCGCAGGGCCTGGGCCGAACCCTTGCCCACGTCGCCGTAGCCGGCGACGACGGCGACCTTGCCGGCGATCATCACGTCGGTGGCGCGTTTGATGCCGTCCACCAGAGACTCGCGGCATCCGTACAGGTTGTCGAACTTGGACTTGGTGACCGAGTCGTTGACGTTGATGGCGGGGAACTTCAGCTCGCCACGCTTGTGCATCTGATAGAGGCGGTGGACGCCGGTGGTGGTCTCCTCGGTGACTCCCTTGACGGCGGCGAGGTTCTTGGCGTACCAGCCGGGCTGCGAGGCGATTCGCCTCTTGATGGCGGCGAAGAGGATGCGTTCCTCCTCGCTGGAGGGCTTGTCGAGGACGGAGCTGTCGGCCTCGGCGCGGGCGCCGAGGTGGAGGAGCAGGGTGGCATCCCCGCCGTCGTCGAGGATCATGTTCGAGTGCCCGCCGTCGGCCCACTCGAAAATCTTGTGGGTGTATTCCCAGTACTCCGCGAGGGACTCGCCCTTATAGGCAAACACGGGGATGCCGGCATCAGCGATGGCGGCGGCGGCATGATCCTGGGTCGAGAAGATGTTGCACGAGGCCCAGCGGATCTCGGCGCCGAGGTCTTTCAGCGTCTCGATCAGGACGGCCGTCTGGATGGTCATGTGGAGCGAGCCGGTGATCCGGGCGCCCTTGAGAGGCTGGCGCGAGGCATATTCCTCGCGGATGGCCATGAGGCCAGGCATCTCTGTCTCGGCGATGGCGATCTCGCGGCGCCCCCAGGGAGCAAGCACGATGTCGGCGACGTGGTAATCTTTGGCAGCAACAGACTTTTCAGCAACAGGCTTTTCAGCAACGGCGGTCACGTTCATAGTCTCCTGAAACGATGAACGGGCGCCGTTGTACAGTAGTAATATGCACCCCATCGAGCCTGGCAGGAACGCCCATGCGTACCGTCGCAGCGCCCCTCAATGGAATAGCGTTGGCTTGTTGATTTTAGGCAAGCCTCCGGACATGAACCATTTTCCGAATGCCTTCGTTCATACCAAAACGAGGCGACCAAAGGCAAGAGGAAGGGAAGATAGGGACCGGCTAACGCCCCTGAGTGATGCTTAAAATAACATCCAGGGCCGGTCCATCACCTCAGTCACGCCGCGGATCATAGGACTCCGCCGGCCGAACCGGCATTGAGCTTCGGTCGGATCGACCGACCGAAGCGTCGAATGCGGGCTTCACGTCATCATGCCGCATGCCAAGATTTTGCTCCGTCGTCGAAACCCTCGCATAGCCGATGATCAACCTCCAACGGCTAGCCGCTGGAGTAAAAAAACCTGTCGGAGTGGGTTTCTTGAGATGAAGTCGTTAAGCAACCGGCGCTGTAAAGAAAACGCTGGTTTGATTGACAGCTCCCCGGTGCTAGCAGCGCCAACCGATCCTGGAGCCGATTGATGCCTGGAACTCCGTTGGGGTCCGCACCGGGCAGCGTCAATGTCGTCGGAGAGAAGCGAGATAGTTCGGGGCGATCTGTCGAGCACGCGGCTTAGCGATTCACGATGTCTTTCACTCGCTCGGTCAGCACCGCTGCGATTGGCGCCCGGCGCCATCTTCTTCATCACGAAGGCTTCGGTCCAACCCGTCACGGAGTTGCTGCGGGCGGCCCAGGCCGGCGAAGCGGCCTTCTTAGAACTGGGCAATGCCGACAATGTGCCAACGGCCCAGAATGTGCGCTCCCGGTGAGAAGCGTTTGCCCTCATTTCTTCTTGTTGGAGGCCTCGACGTCCGCCAGCATCCGGTCTAGCTCCTGGCGCGCCAGCAGCCGACCGTTGGCGACGACGGCGGCGATCTTCGTGGTGTTATGGATGTCGGCCAGCGGGTCGGCGTCGAGCAGGACCAGATCGGCCACCTTGCCCGGCTCTACGGTGCCCAGGTCTTTCTCCTGGCCCAAAAACCGCGCCGGGTCGCGGGTGGCGGCCTGGAGCGCCTCCAGGGGTGTGAACCCGCCCTCGGCGACGAGCAGGGCCAGCTCGTCGTGCAGGCTGAAGCCGGGGAAGACGCACGGCACGCCAGGCGTGTCGGTGCCGGCCAGGAACGGCACGCCGGCCTGGTGCATCGCTCGCACCAGACCCGGCGCCTGCTTGTACCTCCGCTTCAGCCAGGCGACCGTCTCCGGCGACGGCTTCATCAGCGACCAGTACGAGCGGAAGGACGGGGGCATGTACTTGACGCGCGGGTCGGCAATGAACTTCGGGTCGTCGAGGCTGACCAGGGACCGCAGGACGGTCAGGGTGGGGACGTGCCAGGTGCCGTTGCGGACGAAGCGGGCGTAGAGGGCGCGGGCCTTCTTGTCGCTGAAGCTGTCCGCGGCCCGGACGCCGATGCGCCCCAGCAGTTCCCACGCCGCCTGGTTGTCCGCCTTGGCCAGGGCCGCGACCGCCTCGCGGCGCAGCTCGTCCTCTCTGTCCGAGCAGGCCAGCTCGACCCCGGTGAGGTGTTCGATGCTCTACTGGCCCAGGTCGGACGCCTCGGCCGCGCTAACCGACTCGGGGACGTGGCCAACGAAGGGGATGCCCTGCTTCTTCGCCTCGTCGGCGATGGACAGGTACGCCTCGCGAGGCAGTTTGGTGTAGACCTTGACGAAGTCCTCCCCCATCTTCTTGAGCTTGCGGACGGCCTCGCGCGCTTCCGTGGCGTTGGCGGCGACGAGCGAGCTGGGCACGAGGGGTTTGGGCCCGTCCACGAGCGGCCCCGCGGCGAAGACGCGCGGGCCGGGCTGTTTGCCCTCCTGAACCTGCTTGCGCAGGCCGAAGATCGCGTCGGGGTCCAAGGCGTGCATGTCGCGGACGCCGGTGACGCCGTTGGCAAGGTAGAGCGGCAGGAAGGACGGGCTGGCGGTGTGGACGTGCATGTCCCACAGGCCGGGGATGAGGTACTTCCCTTTGACGTCCACGACATGGGCCCCCTCCGGCACCCCGACCTCGCCGGGCTTGCCGATGGCCGTGATCCGGTCGCCGGTGACGACGACCGTCATGTCCAGACGGGCCGGCGCCCCGGTGGCGTCGATGACGGTGACGCCGGTGATGGCCAGCGACTTCGCGGGCGCGTCTTCGGCTCGGACAGGGAGCGAGCCGGCCAGGGCGACGACGGTCAGGCAAGCGGTCACATATCTCATCGGACCCTCGGGAGGCTGCGGGGAAGTTGGCACTGACCATGATACGATTTCCGCAGACGCTCCAACGACAAGAAAGTAGATTTGAACTCCGTAACTCGCCACTCAAAAATTAGCTATCGCCATTTGGGGCTCCGCGGATCCGAGCTCAGCTGCCTGATTAAACGTAGCCGAGCGCGCGCGGACCAACCGCGAAACCAGAAACAGCTCTCCGCCGAAGTCCGGCGAAGAGCTGTTGTTTCCGGACTCGGGGCGACAAGACACCGTTAGAACTTTTTCTGGTCGGGGTCAGGGGCTGGGAAACGTGCCTTCTGCGGCTTCTTGCCGACAAGCCAACGCCATTGCAACATAAATCGGGGCGACTGGATTTGAACCGCGCGTGGCCGTCTACCTGCTGCCCTATCCTGCTTCGGTGCGATCGACCGAATTGACTTCGGTGTCGTCGGACGAATGGCACTAGTGCAAGCGCAACCACTTATTGTGATATGAGTTGCGACTTCTTCTTGGAACCCACTCTTGCTAACATGCTGACATGTGAAGTGCTGCACTTGGTCTTGAAAAAGACGATCTTCAGTTACATGAGCTTTTGCTCAGTTGAGTGAACTTAGATGAAAAGGCAGTGGTTTGCGACGTAAACTTATATGGAATAAGGGCTTGTGACTAAGCTTGTGCCATTCGTGTCGTCGGACCGACGCGATTTGGAGGAATCGATTCCCCGTGGTTTTTGGTGGAATCAATAGTCTATCCGTTTCGCTTGAGGCTGGTGGTTAGAATGTTGGTTTTGGGCCAGCTCCGGATGTCGCGGCAGATCGGACATCCGAATGGATGTCGGGTTTATGACAGCGACGAGGTGGACAGCCAAGCTCCTGAGTGGCCAACTGTCGTCACAGTGACAAATATGTGAGAAGCATAATACAAAGGACTTATTGATGACATCCTGTATGCCAATCGTCGTGGCGGCCGCTCTACTTCTCGCAACAGATAAGCCAGAGCAGGCGACGAAGGACTTTCCGCCCCCCCCCGGCTGGTTGTTCGCGACTGAGGGCGACGGCATCCACGCGAACCAGAAGGCGACCGACTATGCCATCCGGGCCGACCAAAACAATTCTTACCAAATTTCGATCGTGGGCGAAGTCCTACCTCAGGTGGTCCTGGGCCAACGCCGAACGTTGCCCGACCTCATCAAAACGCGGGCCGCCGGAATCCGACTCACTCTTGTCCCGACCGGCACGTTCCGGATGGGCTTGCCCGATAAGGACGCCGACGACGAGCACAAGCCCCAGCACGAAGTGCGAATCAGCGCATTCTATCTTGGCGTGACCGAGGTCACCCGGGGCCAGTTCCGCCAGTTCGTTCAGGAGACCAAATACAGGACCGAGGCGGAAAGGCACGGCAATGGTGGATGGGGCTGGAAGGAAGAAGGGAACAGCCTCGAGCAAGACCCGAAATTCACCTGGCTCAACCCGGGATTCGAGCAGACCGACGAGCACCCTGTGGTGAACGTGAGCTGGAACGACGCGGTGGCGTTCTGCGAGTGGCTCACGCGGGTCGAGGGCCGAACCTACCGGTTGCCAACCGAGGCGGAATGGGAATACGCCTGCCGAGCTGGGACGACAACGAAATATTTCAGCGGCGATGACGAGGAGTCACTCGCAGCGGTCGCGAACGTCGCGGATGGGACGGCAAAGACGAAGTATCCGAACTGGACCTGGGCAATCTTCGCGAGAGATGGGTTTGTCTACACAGCGCCTGTCGCTCAGTTTCGGCCGAACGCGTTTGGGTTGTTCGATATGCATGGAAATGTCTGGGAATGGTGCCGCGATGGGTTTGACGGGGAATATTATAAGCGATCGCCGAAGGAAGATCCGCCCGGGGCTGCCCAGGCGGCGTTGCGCGTGTTCCGCGGCGGGGGTTGGTTCTGTCACCCGCATTCCGGCTATTCCGGAGGCCGCGGCAGGGGCAAGCCCAGTCACGCGGCTTCCGACCTGGGCTTCCGGGTGGCCCGAGTCCAGTCCCCTCGTTGAGCCAAGTCATGCAGGGATCAAAAGGGACAGGGATCAAGGGGCCTGCTAACTCGAAACGAACACAATGGGCTGCTCCCCGTTTCTTGGTCCACTTGAAATGGGAGGCCTCAGTAAGAATCTAAATACGACCCTATAAACGAATGCAAGTTGATTGATTAATTGCCCCTTGATCACAGGCAGCGCTGAACTCTTTCGGTGTCGCATATCCCAGTGAGCTGTGAGGCCGGACTGCGTTATATTCTCGCCGGTACCAAGACGCCTTTGCTCGGGCATCCGCCACATCCTCGAATTCGACACGCTCCAGGAACTCGTCACGCAGTCGACTGTGAAACGATTCTATATATCCATTCTCCCAGGGGCTTCCTGCGGCGACCGGGATCGACAACGCCCACACACCCGGCAACCAGTTGACCAAGGCCTCGCAAATGAACTCCGACCCGTTGTCACTCCGGATCCGGCTCGGTGCTCCGCGACGACCAATCACTCGGGCCACGATCCGGCGAACATCGGCTCCCGTGATCGAAGCGTCGGCATGCAGCACCAAGCACTCCCGAGTATATTCGTCCACCAAGGTCAGCCACTTGAGTGGACGACCGCTGATCGTTCTGTCGTGAATGAAATCGCAGGTCCAGATGTCGTTCTTGAACTGCCGGCTGCAGCACACAGTTATTGGCGCTGGTCCCGCGTTTCGGGCCTAATTTCCTGGGTTTTCTCAACCTCAAGGACCGTCGCAGTCCCAGGCTGTTCCAGAGCCTGCGGACCCGCTTGATGTTTACCGTCCAGCCTCCACGGATCAACAAAGCGTGAATCCGGCGATAGCCGTAGCGCGGATGGCGCCGCGCCAGTCGTTTGATCTCCCGAGTCAGCGGCGCTTCGTTAGGCCGCCGGCTGGGGCGGTATCGCAGCACCGAGCGCGACCGGCCCATGACGCGGCAGATCCGCCGTTGCGAAGCCCTATAGCGGTCGCCGAGGTAGTCGGCGGCTGCTCGCTGCTGGTCTGGTGTTGGGCTGCCACCCAAGAATTGATCCAGCCGAATTGGGACTCTCCGGGTAGATTAAGTCCTGGAGGAACCCATAAGAAGGCGAAGGAACGCCGACGAGGTCAGGCGATTGCTAAACGGAGAGGTGTGATGGAGTTTAAAGGATGGCGTCTTATCGTAATCCTGTTTTCGTCAGCGGTGTCCGCTGCTGAACCGGACTTCCATTCGAGGTTTCTCACTGTGGGCCTCTCGCGTTCCGCACCGGCGTTTACCGTGCTCACGGTTGATTCGCTGGGCCAAGGCAAAGGTGCCCCCAATCCTGTGCTTGCAAGGACCAGCAGCGTCGCTGGTCTAGTGCTTGAGGGATCGGCATACAAGCTCTACGGCAAACCAGTATGGAGCGTCACGTGGACCGAGCGGACGCTGATTCTAAGCTCGGACCACGTCGCGGGTGTCGTAACGCCGCCGTTCACACTCACTCTCGACCAGAAGCTGAATCATGCGACGCTACTGGGCCTGATGACACCGGGCGAGCAGCGCACGGGCCTGCCCTGCGTTCTGCACCTTCCTGACATGGGTTCGCTGCGCATCACCTGCAACCTGCCGGGCGCCAAGCTCGACTATGACGCGTGTGGTCGGAAGGCGAAGACACCGTACGTGCACGTGGCATTTCCGGCGGCGACCGCTCAGCACCCGCATGTGGGATACCGCCTTGAGGTCGCGGCAATCCACCCCGAGATTCCGGGTCTCGAGAACGATCCACTCTACGATGGCTTCCGGCACGACTGGCTGAACATCTTCCAGGTCAATCCGCGGCTCCAGATGCTCGCGAATAACGCGGCCAGTGCTCCGTGCGCGTTCACTCTTTTCGAGTATTCGGACCTGGCCGTGCACACGCCGCCGCTGGTTGACGGCTTGACAGCCAACGACTTGATCCGCATGACGCTGGACCGCTATCTCAAGGGCGCTCTGGGCTATGGCCAATCCGGGTTTGGCGGCACCCCGAATGACGCCGATCTCCTCCCGACGAAAACAGCTTGGACCACACTCGACACATTGCCCTCTTTCCTCATCTCAGCTTGTAATTATGTAAACGGATCAGGCGACCTCAAGTGGCGCGGGCCAATTACGACAAGCTCAGCGCCTGGGGCCGCGAGATGTTCGCTTCCGACAAGGACGGCAACGGCTTGATCGAGTATCCGGGGACTGGCAATCTTGGTGACCGACCCACAAGCGACCGGCGCCCCGCAAACTGGTGGGACACGATCAACTTCGGCCACGAGGACGCATTTGCTAACGCGCTGGCTTACCGCGGGGCCACGATGTTCGCTGAACTGGCTCGCAAGTTGAACCACGCGGATGACGCCAAGTTCTTCAGCGACCGAGCCGCAAAGCTTTGTGCCGCCTACGCGCCGACGCTGCTAAACCCCGCGACGGGGGTGCTGGCGGGTTGGAGGAGTGCCGACGGCCAGCTACACGACTACTGGTTCACGTATGTGCAAGGCATGGCAATTACCTTCGGCCTGCTCGACGACAGGACCGCGAACAGCGTTATGGATCGTCTACTGGCAAAGATGAAGGAGGTCGGCTACACGCGGTTCGACCTTGGCCTGCCCGGCAACCTCGTACCGGTCAAGAAGGGCGATTACGTCCTGGAGGACAGCCCGCCGGAACGTTACGGCGAGCCGCGTCTAGACGACGGGACTGACGGTTTCACCTTCTACGAGAACGGCGGCGCGACGGGCTGCTGGGTATACTATACCGTCAAGGCACTCCACAGGCTCGGCCGTCACGAGGACGCCCGGCGCATCTTCCGTCCTCTGCTTGGTGGGTACGCACGCGGCGAGTTCCAAGGATTCGGAACGAACGGTATGTCGCGCGACTGGCGCGACTGCGCGACTGGCACGGAGACTGCCACGGCTACGAGGGCCTGCTCGTTGACAACTATCACGCCCTGCTCGCCGTGTTCGACGACTTCAAGTCTCTCCCCTGAATCCCGAGCGGGATTCCCTGTCTAGCCGATATGCGACTCGTTGGATGACGCCAACGAGATTCGTCTCGTGATTCCAAGTAGCGGCTCTGCAGCGGTCTGGATGACGGCGGCCACCTCCTACTCGAAACCAGTGGCGAAATATCCGGGGAAGCAGTAGGACTGCCGCGTCGACCGGAGGAGCCGGTTCATTGGGAGCGCGGAGCAGGCCAGATAGCGCCGAACTTAGAACCTTGTACGACCGGTCGAAACTTCCTCACGACGCAAGTTGGAGACGTGTCGCATCGACTATCCCTGAAAAGTCCTCACGCGGGTCATGATTGGCTGGGCAATGTGAACTCGCAGAGTCGGCCAACGGGCAAGGAGTTCGGTCAGTACCGCGTCCGTGCAGCCAGACTGCAGCGAGCGGCACCCATGCCCGACGCAAGTGTCATTGCGAGAGAGGGCTTGCGGAGATCAGGTTTCGGGTGCAATTGTTGCCGCTCCGTTCTGATTCTGCGCTAGCCTGGCCGGCCGGTTTTTCCAGCGCTCGACGGACTCCGGCCGAATCCAGAGAATTCAGTTCAGTTCAGCGAAATGCGCGTCGGTCGGATCGACCGAATTGACTTCGGTTCGTCGGATCGACGTGCGCAAGACCGCTCCAAGGCCAAGCCTGATTAAGTTGTTCAAACTCTTCTCGCAAGGTTGAGCGACTGAGAAAGTCCCAACGCGACGCGCGATTGCTGCGAGTTGCCCCGTCTCGGCGCTCATAGGCCTGACAGTCGGTCGCGGCATGGGTACAATCGCTGCCAGCGGCGGCTGGCGGTCTACTTTGGACTGCTTCCCTTCGCGACGCTCGAGAGCGTTGCCCGCGGGTTCCGCAGTGGCCTGCAATTCCTCAGCCTGATGATGCTCAGCATGGGTCTGGTGGTCGCCATCTCGCTCGCCTGGTCTGCCCGGGGATTGAGGGCCCCGCCCGGGTCGGGCTATGCGTGACTTTCGCATCGAGAGGACAAAATCATGTTACATGAGTCATCGGCGGCAGTCGCGGCAATAATGATCGTGGCGATTTCGGCCTGGGCCCAGGCCCCGTCGAGGATCGAAGCCTCACGTGAGTCACCAGGCCCGTCGCCGGCGAAGGCGGATGTGGACGTTGCTGGGCTCTTCCGGTTCGAGCCGACGGGGCTCTCGCTCCTCCGACCGTACCGGCGTGGCAAGATTCCCGTGGTCCTGATCCACGGACTGTGGTCGAACCCGTGTTCGTGGGCCCGGATGATTGGGGAACTGGAGGCCGATGCGGCCCTCCGCAACCGCTATCAGTTCTGGACATTCGGCTATTCGACGGGTGATCCGCTCCCATATTCGGCGTCCCTGCTGCGACACGACCTGGATGTGGCGCGACGGAAGTTAGACCCCGATCGCGCGGATGCGGCCTTCGACCGGATGGTCGTCGTCGGCCACAGCATGGGTGGCCTGCTGGCCAAGATGATGGTGCAGGAAAGCGGGTTACGGCTCTGGCAGCTCTTCAGCGAACGCCCCGCTGGGGACCTTGCAGGCGACCCGGCCGATTGCGAACTCTTTCGCTCCGCCCTGATCTACAAGCCGCGTCCGGAGGTCCGCCGCGTCGTCTTCATCGCCACGCCGCACCGCGGGAGCCGCGTCGACCGGGGCGGCCTGGAGCGCCTGGGCTCGCGGCTCGTCCGCCTGCCCGACCCGCTCCGGGCGACGCACGACCGGCTCCTGGCCCGCAACGGCCCGGAATTCTTCACCGAGTGCTTCCGCAAGGGTCTGCCCACCAGCATCGACGAGTTGGAGTGGCGATCGCCGATCCTCATGAGTCTCGATGACCTCGGCGTAGTCCCGACGGTCAAGGCCCATTCCATCATCGCGGACCGCCGCCGCCCTCCCGGTGCGGGAGGGAGCGACGGCCTGGTCCCGTATGAGAGCGCCCATCTCCAAGGGATCGCGTCCGAGTCGCTCGTCACGTCCGGCCACCTGTGCCAGGAGCACCCCGCCGTCATCCGCGAGGTCGGGCGAATCCTCGCGGAGCACGCGGCGCCGTGAGGCACTCGACATCCCGGACACCGTGGCGGAGCTCGGCGGATTGTTCAATCCACCGACGCACGTCGGGGCGAACCGGACGGCATGGCCCGAGGCGCCAGCCATCCGTGAGGCGGCGTGACCACCTGCCTTCTGTGGTGCAAGCCGCCGTATTCTCGCCTCGGCATAATTCACCGTCGTTCTCTTGACCCGGGTAGAAGGCGGCCTCTGAAGCATCGCGGCGGATGAGGGCGGATTCTCTCGATATCGAGGACCCGCCCAGTTACAAGCGTATTCAGGACATCAGGACCGCATTGCCCCAGGCGAGGGATGGTGATCGTGCGGCGGCCGCAAGGTGAGGATTGGATCGCCAAGCAGTCCCGAGCGAGAGGATCGACCTGTACAACCCCGATGTCATCTCGACCGGCCCGATCTCGCCGGGATCTTCGACCTGGCAGCGGGTTTGCGCCAGCTTAGCGTGTAAACCGTGGAGGAGAATCCGAATGCTCTGAAGGCGTGCATGGTCGGGATCGACCAGAGCGAGCCGAAGCCGGCGCCGCGAGCCGGCTCGAGGGTCGATGGCTTTTTATGCAGTTCTCTTTGATGTTCAGGCATCAATCATCATCAATCATACCTGATTCAATTATCTCCTCGCCTCGATCACACTGATCTCGGCGGCCGTGGCGAAGGCCTGGCCAGACTGCTCGCTGAGGGCGACGAACTTGAGGTAGCGGGCCGTGACGATGCGCGGCAGGCGCACTGTCTGCGTGAAAGCGCCCTTGCGAAACGCGCCCTTCGCGGCCGGCTGGCCCCAGGTTTTGCCGTCGCCGCTGAAGTAGATTTCGTAGTCTTTTACGTGGCCATGGTCCATGTCGCGGCGGGCCTCGTACACCACTCCCGCAATCGCCAGCGGCTTGCCGAAGTCGATTGCCAGGAAGTGGGGCGGCTGGGCCAGCGTGGGGCTCCAGCGGCTATGCCAGAAGGTGTCGAGGCTGCCGTCGAGCGCGCCTGCGCTGGCTCACCCTCGTCGGGCTCGTAGCTGCTCACCGCCGACACCTTCCAGCCGGTTCGCAAGTCAACCTCACCAACGGCAACCACGCCCTCGTAGGCTTGCAGGTGCTCGGCCCGGGCACGCACCGGTAAGGTCCCGGCAGCGGGGTGCTCGAAGGGCTTTGCATACGGGGTCCACGTGGTGCCATCGAGAGCGTATTCGATGCGTGCGCCCTGGTCGCGCTCGAGAGCTCGACGCGGCCGCCACGCCCGCGGTGCGCGAGCACCGGCTCGACGCGATCCTGCGGCAGGATGCTCCGCCCAAGGGCGGGCAGGTCGCTGGCGGGACCCGGCGGGATCGCGTGGAGCACGTAGGTGAACGTCGCCGGGTCGGACCAGACGGTGTACTCGTCGAGCGGCGCGGGCCACAGCCATTGGAGCCGACGCCCAGGGTCTTCGTGGCAAGCGTGACCACGGTCGACTCGCTCGGCGGCAGGTCGACCGTATACTCGATCGGCGTCATCACCTCGTCGGTGTACGGCAGCGCCGAGACGGCGAGCAAGCCGCGGTCGGGATCGGCCTGGGCAATCAGGCCGGGAACCTCCTTGCCCGTGAGCGCTGCCCAGCGCACGTCTTCATGGTTGCCGCATTCCATCGGCTTGGCGTAGGGCGTCATGTTCTCGCGCACCGTGCTGGTGTAGAGCCCCACGTCGAACCCGCGCTTGCGGTCGGGATAGTTTTCCATCGGACCGCGGCCGAGGTATGTGAACTGGTCGAGCTGCTTGTCGAGCAGCAGCCGCACGCCAAGCCGGGCGATCGGGATCCGGCGGCCCTGCGGCATGACGGCGTTGTCGACGGTGATCGCCCCCTCGCGCTCGACCGTGTACATCGCCGAATGGAGCACGCGGAAGCCGTTCCGGCCGGTCGCCATCACGCCGACCTCGACGCGCACCGCGCTGGCGTCGATCTCCTCGGCGTCGAACCGAACGGTCTCGCGCTTCAGGTCCATGAGCCCCGTGCGTATCCAATTGTCGTAGGCCCACATGTCGTCATTCCGGTGCGGCGAGCGCCAGAGGTGCAGCTTCGGGCCGCCGCCGCGGGCGAGCAGGTTCCTGCCATTCCGCTCGAGCTTCGTGATCGTGCCCTCCGACCGATCAAAGACGACCGTGAAGCCGTCGCCGGCGACCGTGATTCGCTCGGCTCTGCGGGTCAATTCGAGCGGCTTCGCGCTGGACATACCCCCACCCATCATCGGCACCTGCGGTAGCGCGAGCTGTTGCGACGCCACCTCGAACCCCGCCGGCGCCCACGCGGCCTTCTCCGGCAACGTGAACGCCACGCGCAGGAAGCACTCCTCACCCGCCGGCAGCGGCTTCACGGGCAGCGTGACCACCGAGTCGGCGCCGGGGGCGAGGCCGAGCCGGCCGAGCGAACCCTGGTCGATCACCTTGCCGTCGCTCGTCACCGTCCACGAGCCGGCGAGCGCGTTCAAGTTTGTGAATGCATAGCGATTCTTGATCCGGATCTTCCCATCCTTGAGGTCGACCGGCTCGACGCTCACCCACTGGTAGGCGTGCTTGGCCTCGGGATAGTGCGGCTTGGGCGAGCGGTCGGAGAAGACGACTCCCTTGTGGATGAAGTAATGATCGTTGGGCACCTCGCCGAAGCCGCCGCCGTAAGCGAGGAATTGCCGCTTCGGGTCGCGGCGGTTCCAGATTCCCTGGTCCTCCCACTCCCAGATCGCGCCGCCCATGAGTGCGGGATACCTGTCGAAGACGTCGTTGTATTCGCCGATCGATCCCATCGAGTTAAACATCGCGTGCGCGTATTCGCACATGTAAAACGGCTTCGTTAGGGTGGGGTCCTGTGCGATGCGCTCTACCTGCGAGGGCTGGGTGTACATCTCGCTGTCGACGTCGGCCGGATTGTCGCGTCCGATGCCGAAGCGCTCGTAGTGATAGGGCCGGCTGGTGTCGATGTTCCGCGCCGCGGAAAGTGCGGCATGAAAATTCGGGCCGCTGCCCGCCTCGTTGCCGAGCGACCACATCACGACCGACGGATGGTTCTTGAAGTTCTCGACGTTCGCCACCACCCGGTCGACATGTGCTGCCTTCCACTCGGGCGGGTTCGAAAGGGACTCCGGCCCGTAGCCATATCCGTGCGACTCGATGTTGGCCTCGGCGTTGAGATAGAGGCCATACTCGTCACAGAGCTCGTACCACCGCGGGTCATCCGAGTAGTGACAAGTGCGCACATGATTGCAATTGCACTGTTTGAGGACCTCGATGTCCCTGATCATCCGCTCCTCGGAGACATAATGCCCCGTATCGGGCCAGTTCTCGTGACGATTGGCACCCTTGAGCTTCACGGGCACGCCGTTGATCTTGAACACGCGGCCGTCGATCTCGACCTTGCGGAAGCCGACGCGGGCCGAGACGATCTCCTCGGCTCCGCCGATCCCCGTGCCTCCTTGATTCTGAACGACCAGGGTGTAGAGGTTGGGAGTCTCCGCAGTCCACTTGTCGGGGTTGGAGATGCGAAGCGGCGCGAAAGTGAGCTCAGTCTCGCCCGGCTTGATCTGCCCGGTATTCACGGCCGTTAACCGGTTCTCGACCAGCTTTCCAGCTCGATCGTAAAGCCCGGCGCTCAAGGGCCGTTGGTGTTCCGGCGTGGCGCCGTAGTTTCTCAGTTTCACGACGAGCATCACCGCGCCATCGCGATACTCCTTGTCGAGATCGGTCTTGACGAAGAAGTCGCGGATGTGGACCTGGGGCGCACTCCAGAGTGTCACGTTCCGAAAGATCCCCGAGAGCCGCCACATGTCCTGGTCCTCGAGGTAGCTGCCCACGCTGAAACGGTAGACCTCGACGGCCAGCAGGTTTTCACCCGGTTTTACATACCTGGTGATGTCGAACTCGGCGGCATTCCGGCTGTTGACGCTGTAGCCCACCTTCTGGCCGTTGACCCAGAGGTAAAAGGCCGAGTCGACACCGTCAAACGTGATGAAGATCCGCCGCCCCTTCCACTCGGCCGGAACCTCGAAGGTGCGGCGATAGCTGCCGACCGGGTTGCGCTCCTTGTACGCCGTCCAGTCCTTCGGCGGGTCGGTCATCACCCGCGGCCAGTCCTTCTGGAAGATGTAGCTGATGTTGCTGTAATAGGGCGTGCCGTAGCCGAGGAGTTGCCAGCAAGAAGGAACAGGAATGTCATCCCATTTCGAGACGTCGAACTCATGCTTGTAGAAGTCGACGGGCCGCTGGTCGGGGTGGGGCACGTAGTGGAATTTCCAGGTACCGTTGAGACTCCGCGCATACGACGAATCCGCGCGGCGGGCAGCCAGCGCCTCCTTCATCGAGGCGTAGGGCATGAGCGTCGCGTGCGCAGGCTCCTTGTAGACACCCAGGCAGCCGGGATCCTCCAGCTCCGGCGGCAGGCCGGCAAGCGTGGGCGAAGCGTGCAAGGCGATCAGAAGCCCGGCCAACATGCTGAAGCGACACGCGAATCTCATCGGACAGGTTCCTCCGGTGCAAGACAGACCAGCCACAAGCCCTGCGCGACCGCGACGCGAGCCGCGCCGATCTTTTCGATGATACGCTTTGTGTCGCCGATCTCCACCCAGCAGCCCCGCCCCCCGGTATCAGCCACGTCGCCGGCGCAAGTAATGCGACCACATCAGGTGGTGGGGAGTTTGACCGTGTGACTCAATGGATCCATCAAGACCGAGACAAGCTTGCTTGCCGCGACGAATCCGCGTGCTGCCCGGGTAACTGCTACTGCCGGGACGGGTCCGTGTCGTGCACCTCGAACGTCGCGTTGAGCTAGCAGTCCGGTGGATCGGCAAAGGCGACTCGTGCAACCCTTTTCTATGAGGAGCTTACAGAGCGAATTCCCACGCAACGCGTCGATGTGCAGCGAGCCTCTCGCCGGAATGCACATTCCGGGAAGCGGATGGCGGTCGAGCCCCGCGTCTCTCCCCAGGGATGGTCGGGGTATCAGCAAGGAACCATCTGCAACTGTTTTCAGAGCGATTCCGGACCGAGCTGGGACAGAGTCTGTCTAGAACAGTACGGGAGTTTCATCGACTGTATTTCGGACTGCTGCCACATCGGCTGATCCGGGACCATTCCACGGCCTGCATCAGATCGGCACTAGACTTTGGCGTGAGTGGGTACTTATCTGACTTGAAGGAGGTCTTTCCATGCGCATCCCTGCTGTTTCCCAGACGGTCGCACGGCGTTCGGCGGTCTCCACGGTTCGTGCGGGAATCCTCCCGCAGGATGACGGCTGTAGCACATCGTACTGCGTGACCCAGGCCTACTATCATCAAACTCACGAGAATTGTGCATTCGTTTGCGGGATTAATGGGTACGCGCACGCAACCTGGAAGACCGGTCGGTGTCCCAATCAGGGGATCCGGTGCTGCTGCTCAAATTAGCCTGAGCGGGCCGGACGAACCGACGGTAAGGCCGGAGCGACAGTTCCTCGTCCCGCTCGGCTACCGGCGGTTTGCAACCGATGTCGGCGACCGGTTGGCCGTCAAGGCTCAGTATTCGCTGCTGTGGAAATAACGTAAGTCTTTTTACAAAAAATACTTGCGATCACAGGCAACACGCCATCACGGCACAGTCGCCCGTTCTGAATCTTCGAAAACCTCAACTTTTCTGAACCGCTTCGAGATTTCAAGCTGCTTCCGGTCGATTCATCGTAAGTCGCCTTTTGCAAGGGGCTTGGAAAGAATCCAAGGCAGGCGGGCGGGAGCCGGATAGGGCGCGATTCTGGGTGTTTTTACCCTGGCCGCAACCGGTTCGCGATCATTCTGGTCGCAAACCGTGATTGGACCGACCGATCTCCACGAGTGGCCCTTGTCAGCCCGCATTGAGCTTCTTGTAGAGATCGACGTAATGGCCGAAGAGATCGTCGTAGACACCTGCGTTGGCCGGGTTGGGCTCGACGGTCTTCTCGATGGCAACCATGGCGCGGGCGGCTTCATCGAAGTCGCGGTAGGCTCCGGCGGCCAGCGCGGCGGCCATCGCGGAGCCAAGAGCACAGGACTCGCTCTCGCGGGTCAGGTGGACGGTCTTCTTCAAGATGTCGGCATGGATCTGGAGCCAGAGGCTGGAACGGGCTCCGCCGCCGCCGATGAAGACACGTTCGACGCTGAGGCCGTGGGCGGCTGCGTCCTCGAGAATGTGCCGGGTGCCGCAAGCCGTGGCTTCGTAGAGGGCCCGAAAGACGTGGCCGGGGCCATGGGCCAGCGACAGCCCCACGATGGCCCCGCGAGCCCGCGGGTTCTTGTAGGGAGAGCGGTTGCCTTGCCAGTCGTCGCGAACCACAAGGCCCTCGGCGCCAGCGGGGACCTGTGCGGCTTCCTCGTCGAGCACCTGGTAGACGTTGACGCCCCGGCGTTCGGCCTCGGCCTGTTCCCGGCCGGCGAAATGGCGGCGATACCAGTCAAGGATGGAGCCGGTGGCGGTCTGGCCGGCCTCGATCGTGTACAGCCCCTCGACGGTGGCATCGGGGTAGCAGCCGGCGGCTCCCGAGCCGAAGACTCCAGCACGCGACTGTGCTAGATGGCAGGTACTCGACCCCACGATCACGGCGACGTCGCCATCGTTCGTGGCTCCCAGTCCGAGCATGCCGAGATAAGCGTCGACCCCCCCCTGGGCCACGGGTGTTCCCGCGTTGAGTCCCAGGTCAAGAGCGGCCGCCGCATCGAGCCGCGCTTCGCCCCTGCCCAGCGGCACGATCTGCTCGGGCCACTTGGCTGGCAAGTCGCCAAGGCCCACGGCCGTCATCAAGGCAAGAGGCCAGCCGCCGTCGGGCCGCGCGTAGTTCCACTTGACCGCGACATGATTCAGCGAAAGGGTCCACTGACCGGTCAACCGGTACATCATCCAGTCGGTGCATTCGACGATCCTGCCGGCCCGACGGAAGGTCTCGGGCTCATGGTTCTTGAGCCAGAGCGCCTTGGGCAGCATCCACTCGGGAGAGACCCTGCCGGAGACGTAGCGGAGGACCGGGTGGTTCGTTTGGCTGATGGCCTCGGCCTCCTGGAAGGAGCGTTGATCCATCCAGAGCAAGGCGGGACGTAGCGGCTTTCCCTCCAGATCGCAAGCCAGTACCGTGCACGCCGTGCAATCGAGGCCGATCGCGATGACCTGCTCGGGTGCGGCACTCGCCTGCGCGAGTGCCTTCTGGACCGCGGCGCGGGCCGCGCTCCACCACTGTTCGGGGTCCTGCTCGGCCCAGGTGGGACGGGGATAGGTGGTGTCGATAGGCGCAACGCCGAACGCCACCGACCGGCCCTGAAGATCAAAGAGCGCGGCACGCAGGCTTTGGGTGCCGACGTCGAGTCCGAGAACAAACCGTTCTTCCGCCAGTGTCGTGTTCATGAGAGAGGACCTCGGATTCAGTTCATCGAGACGCATCGCGGTGAAGGTGCGTCCTCGGAACGGCAACGCACCGGAAGCCATTGATTTCACGTCGGCTTGCGGCTATCCAGGAGGAACGTCACGGGGCCGTCGTTGACGAGCGCGACCTTCATCATCGCACGGAAGACGCCGGTGGCGATTTCCAGACCAGTAGTCTTTAGCAGGTCAGTAAACCGCTCATAGAGCCGCTCGGCAAGGGCCGGCTCGGCGGCGGCAGTAAAACTGGGGCGGCGGCCTGCCCGGCAGTCGGCCAGCAGTGTGAACTGGCTGACCACGAGAATGGCGCCCGGACGTCCAGCACGCTCTGGTTCATCTTGCCCTGATCGTCCTCGAAGGCCCGAAGATTGAGCAGCTTGTCGGCCAGCCAGGCGGCATCGTCCTCACCGTCATCGCGGGCCACGCCCAGAAGCACCAGCCAGCCCGTACCGATCTCGCCGACGGTCGCTCCGTCGACGCTCACCGAAGCCTCGCAGACTCTCTGAACAACTGCACGCATGGATCGGATCTCTGGCCTGAACGCGGCGATGGCACTGAAACATCATAACCCGCCGCGGGAACGATCGCCCGGGTGTTGTTCTGGGTAGCTGATCTCGGAGTAAACTGCTAACCTTGTGGAGTCTTATGATCGGCCGATCCGCGGCACGCAGGGAGTGGCGGCCAGGGAACGCGAGGAGGCAAATTTGGGCGAGTCGAAACACGTTCGGCTCCGGGTGGGTGTCATCGGCCTGGGTCGGCTCTGGGAGACCCGGCACAAGCCGTCCATGGCACGGTTGCATGACCGGTTCAGGATCACGGCGGTCTATGACCAGGTTTACCGCCGGGCCGAGATCGAGGCCACCCAGCTCAATTGCACCGCGTGCGAGGGCCTTGCGGCGCTGGTGGAACGGCCCGATGTCGACGTCATCTACCTGTTGTCGCCCCAGTGGTTCGGGCTGCATCCCGCGCATCTTGCGTGTGCGGCGGGGAAGGCCGTTTACTGTGGGCTGCCTTTAGCCGGAGACGTGGCCGAACTGGAAACACTCATCCAGCGGGTCGATGAGACCGGCATTGCTTTCATGCCCGAGTTTGCCCGCCGCTGTTATCCAGCAACACTCCGGCTCAAGGAGTTGCTGGCGACCTCGCTTGGACCGCCTCGGCTGGTTCTCGGCTTTTCGCGACTGTTTGGTTTCGATCGCTATGCGGTCCCCGGCCCGACAACCCAGATCGCACCCGCGCCGCTGTTGATTGATCCGGGAAGCTACCTCATCGACTGGTGTGCATTTCTGATGCAGGGGCTGCCGACGTCAATCCGGGGAGCGCGGTGCCTGGTGCTACCGTCCGAGGCGGGCACCAATGCCGAGCCCGACTTCGAGAGTTTTATGGCGACGTTTCCCGACGGCGCAACGGCCCAGATCGGCTTTGGCCGCTATTACCAGACGCGCTGGGGAGAGGCGACCCGCTTCTTGCCGGCCTCGGGATTTCAGGTTTACGCGGAGCGCGGAGCGGCCTGGCTGGAGATGCCGGAACGGATTCAGTGGTGGGATTCGAGCGGCACACATGAAGAGAGGCTCCCGCTGGAACCCACCATCGGTGATGTCCTGAATGACCAGTTCCACCGCCTGGTGCACAAGGGCCAATCGCTCGCTCCCACAATCCATGACTCCCTGGGTATCGCCCGGCTCGTGCAGGAGATCAAGCGGAACCAGGAGCACGGCAGCCGACAATCGCCCGCGTCAGAATGAGCAACAATCTGAGGAACGGGGTCGATTCCGTTCCACGAGGCACAGTATGAAGACGGGTAGGATGCCCTCACCCCCGGAACCCCCGGCAGCAAGACAGACCTCGATCGTCTGGATGTGCCTGGTTGGTGCGGCCGCCGTGGTCGGATTGACATTGCTGCTGGATTCGGTGCGTTGGAGCTCCGCCACCTATGACGAGGTTGCCTACTTGCGCGTGGCGGCCCACTGGTGGCGCACTGGCGAGCAGACCACAATCACCCGCATGGGCTCGCCGCTCACATTCTGGAAGCTGCAGCAGGCACCGGCATTCTGGATACTCGACCTTCTAGGCCGCGGCGAGCTGATCGACGACCCGATGACCCATCAGCGGGAACTGCTTCCACTGGTTCGCGTCGGAGGGCTTTGGATCTGGCTCGCATCGCTCTTGCTCTGTGCTTGGTGGAGCCGGCGGCTCTACGGCCCCAGGGCCATGGCCTTTTCCGCCTGGCTTCTTGCTCTGAGCCCCAACCTGATCGCCCATGGTGGACTCGCCACGATGGAGCTGCCTCTGGTGGCGTGCTCGACCGCCATGCTCTTTCTGTTCTGGAACTTCCTCGAGACGGGCCGACGACAATGGTTCTGGGCCTCTGCCATGCTGGGAGGGCTGGCGTTCTCGTGCAAGTTCACCACGGTGCTCTTTCCTCCGATACTGGGAATAATCTGGTGGATTGACGGCTGGAGATGCAACGGTTCGCGTGGCCTGGCCCGCAAGACTCGCGAGGTCGCCCTGGGCATGGCCGGCTATGTACTTGTGCTACTGCTGGCGGATTTTGCGATCACCGGGTTCGCTGTGCTGCCGCCGAGCCGATCAACGGGCGATCACCCGACCATCAACAGGCACTTCGGAGGAATTCTCGCAGGCTGGATTGCCCATCTCTACGAGACTCCCGTCCCTCAGGAATGGGTAGGGCTGGCCACACAGATTCATCATCAGAGGTCGGGAGGGCCCAGCTATCTTCTGGGGGAACGGCGGATGACCGGTTGGCGGTACTACTACTTCGTCGCGCTGGCCGTGAAGCTGCCGCTCACATTCTGGCTGTTGCTGGCGGCACGGGTCGGGATGACTTGGAGGTGTGAGAAAAGAGACCAGCGGCATGACCTTTTCCTCCCCTTGGCGATCGGTCTCTTCCTGGCCATCACCGCGGTTGGTTCGACACGAAATTACGGACTGCGCTATCTGCTTCCTCTTGCACCGCTGACGATCATCTGGATTTCCCGGATCGCCGAGGAAGTGGCCTTCAGGCCGGGCATCGCCTCCGCTCTACCGAGCTGCCTGGTGGGCCTGGGTCTGGCGGGACAGGCGACGGCCATCGCGGCCGTACATCCCTTTGAACTGACTTACTTCAACGTTCTGGCGGGTGGTCCGCTGGGCGGGCGGCATATTCTGTCGGACTCGAACCTGGACTGGGGCCAGGGGCTCAAGGAACTCGCTCGGCTGCAGCGATCCGAGCCCGAATTCCGCGATCTCACGCTCTACTATTTCGGTGACACCGAACCGATCCATTATGGAGTTGAGGGGCCGGCATACGTGATCAACGCCGTCGACGATCAGCCGCGGCTCCCGGGAATCGATTCCATTACAACCCGATACCTGGCGGTTTCCGCTTCACTCCAGTGGGGGCCGTGGGGACCGGCTGGTTTTTTTCAACGGCTGGACGCGATCGCGCCGGCAAGGATGACCGGGGATACAACGATCGCGATCTACCGGACGGCCGATATCAAGACAGACAGTGTGACAGGCACCGGCTCGCAGAAATGAACCTGATCGGTATTCCCCCGGCGACGCTTCAATAGAGGTCGCGGCCGCGAGAGAGCCGGTCTTCCAGTCCATCGGCCATCGCGGCCACGCGGCGGATGATGGACTGCGGATCCGCGGCGGCGGCGGATTCGACGGACAGGTTCTCGATCACCACGAAGTATTCCTCGCCGCGGAGGACCCGGATCGCGAAGTGGCCGTCGGTCATCCGGGCATTGTGCTTGAGCAGAATCCGGCAGTCGCGGTCATTCGCCGGCCCGCAAATCGAAACAAGGGATAACAGCGCCAGCCCCTCGGCATCGGTCCCGGCTGGTCCGATATAGACCGCTTGCTTGCGGTCGAGCCGGGACGGAACGGTCACGCGCCAACCATGGCCGGATGTGAGAACGTCAAACCCCGAGCGGGACACGAAATCACGGATCAGGCGCTCGACGTCGGGGTCGGCGGGCTCAGGGGCCTCATAGGTTCCCAAGGCTTCGACGCCAACGCCGGCATCCGCCTGCACGCCCCCCAAGGGCAAACCACAAATTGCGCAGAATCGGTCCGATTCCAGGTTGGCCAGCGTGCAGCGGGCACAGACAATCGTGATGTGCGGCATGGTGCGAGACCCGTGGGTAGGAGCTTTCGGCAAGTCCGCAGGGCAGTCGAGTTCCCGCCGGTCGGTAGGAGACCGGACGGACACGCCGCTGCCCCCGTGATCGATGCCCGTTGATCAATTTGCTTTCACCTCGAGCGAGGCGATGAGCGCATCGAATGTCGGCTTCAGCGCGGTCATCGTCTTGTCGGGTCCGACCATCTTCAAGTAATAGCTGACCCCGCCGGTCGCGACGACGGCGACCAGCATGCGCGCGTTCTCGCGTTCGGGTTCGGGAGCCATGCCTGGGATCGCGCCAGGCTTGTAATGACCTGCAGTTTCGACCCGCGTGACCTCGGTATTCTTACCCTTGACCGTCTTGCTCATGATCTTGGGAGGATTGCCGTCTCCATCCTTGAACTGCCCCTGCCAGCGGGCGAGATTCGCCTCGATCGAGCCGGCCCCGCCCGGAAACGCATAGACCACGAGCATGGCCGGGTAATCATCTCCCGCGGTCGGGTCGACCTGGAGCTGGGCCCGCCGCATTTGAGACCGTGTTGGAACCGATTTCCAGGACTCCGGGGCCTTGAAGCTGAGCCCGCCCGCATCCACGGTCTTGGTGGGCTCATCGGCGCCAAGTACCAGCATCAATGCGGCCGCACCGGCCAATGCTCCCATCCAGCGTCGCGGGTTCATCGTATTGTTCATCGCGTCACATCTCCTGTTGCACTTCAAAATTGGACCACCGCTTGCAGGTAAGCAGCGGGCTGACTAAGTTACGACTGGAATCGGTATCGGTCCGCGGAATCGAAAACCAGCCTGACCGGGTTGCGTTCTGGAGCCAATCTGGCACAGTCACAGGAGCCCCACGGTGAATCAAGCTCGGATCGCCTGCGTTTGTCTGGTTCTTTGCGGATGCCTGGCCGGCCCCGCACTGGCTCAGAAAAAGTCGCCCAGCGGGGCAAAGGTCTATCTGCTCTCCGGTGGCCAGCGGCAGCACCACGGTTACCGCGATCAGGCATTCTACCTTGCCGAGTTGCTGGAGAACACCGGTCATTTCGAGGTGACACTGGGCGAAGACGCCGCCATCCTGGAGACTCCAGCCATCCGTAAGTACGCGCTCGTCATCGCCAACGCGGACCGCCGCGATCCCGAGTTCAAGTACACCAAAGACCAGCAGCAAGCCCTGCTGGAATATGTGCATAACGGCGGGGGCTATGTCTCGATCCATGCCGCCGACAACGCTGCGCCCGACTGGCTGCCGGAGTGGAGGCAGATGCTCGGCGGCGTCTATTCGCACGTCGGAAAGCCCGACGGCAAGTACCGCAAAGGTTCTTACGTGGTCAAGATTACCAATCAATCGAGCCCGATCACTCAAGGCATCAGCGACTTTCCACTGAATGACGAGCTCTACTACAACGTCCAGATGGAACCGGGAGTCGAGCCGCTGGCGACCATCGAACACGACGGCACGGCCTGGCCGGTCGCCTGGACGCGAACCTACGGCACCGGTCGCGTCTTTCATCTGGTGCTCGGCCATCGTGACTTCGGCCCCGGCAAGGATGACCCCGCGCCAATCCCAACCTGAGCCGGCTGATCGTCCAGGGCGTGACCTGGGTTGCTGAGGGCAAAAGCCCAAGATCAGGTGGCTGATACCGTCGTTTCGGCTCATCGCTTTTTGCCTGCGGACACGGTCCAGGCAACTCTTCTTTCCTGAAGGATTTCTGGCATGGATCCATCGATGTTGGCTGTCTCACGCCGGGATTTCGTGAAAACAGGGTCCGCGGCGATTGGAGGTGTGGCCCTGGCCATGAGCGCAACATCCCGAACCGTCGGGGCGACGTCCCGGGCCACGGTTCCCCAGGTCGTCCTGGGACGAACCGGAGCAAAAGTGTCGCGTCTGGGCATCGGCTGTGCCTATTTTCAAAGAAAGCGGGTCACCCCGGACGATGTCACTTCCACCTTGCACCGCGCCCTCGAACTGGGCGTGAATTACCTCGACACAGCACCCAATTACGGCAACCCGGAAACGGGCTTCGCCGAGGAGAAGATGGGGCCGGCAATTCGCGAGATTCGCGACCAGGTCTTTCTCGTCAGCAAGACCGAAGAGCACACCTACGAGGGAACCTGGAAGCTGCTCAGGCAAAGCCTGAAGCGGATGCAGACTGACCGGATCGACCTGGTGCACCTGCACAACTTCGGTGACGAGCAGAGTTGGGGCGACCGCAAGCTCGTCTTCGGCGATCGTGGGGCCATGGGTGCTCTCCGCGAGGCCAAGAAGCAAGGCGTCGTACGGTTCATCGGCGCCAGCGGCCACGTCCACCCGACCCGGTTTCACGAGGCTCTCGACAGCGGCGAGATCGACGTCTTGATGAACGCGGTCAACTTCGTGGTCCGGCACACCTATGACTTCGAGCATAAGGTCTGGAGCCGAGCTCAGAGTCTGAATGTCGGCCTGGTGGCAATGAAGGTGCTCGGGGGCGCAGTCAACCAGGACGCTGGTTTCCGGGTCAACGACAAGCACTACGAGCAAGCCATTCGCTATGCCCTGTCGGTTCCCGGCATCGCTGTCGCAGTGATCGGCCTGGAGAATATTTCCGAGCTCGAAAAAGCCGCCTCGGTCGTGGCCAACGCCCAGCCCCTTTCGCCCGAGGAGAGCCTCGAACTGGCGAAGGTCGGGCTGGAGCTTGCCGCCACGCCCGAGTGGAAAGCGCCCTACGGTACTCCGCTGGCGTGATCCCTGAGCGAGAAACCCAACCGCTCAATCGACGATCTTGAGCTGGATCTCATCCGAATTGGCCTTCAGCTCCGGTGCGTACATCGCCTCGGCCCGGGCGGGCAGGGCGTGGAACTTCCCGGGGATCTCGGCGCGGAGTCGGTACGCCACGCTGTGCTTGCCGCGAGCGATCGTCCTTGCGAAGAACGCCACCCGGTCGTCGCGGAACTCGACGTAGGCGCCCAGGCTGTTGCCGTTGTAGCCGCTACGAACCTCCACGGGCTCGAATCCGGCCGCCTTGTAATCCTCGAAGACCAGGTATTCGTAGTCGTTCTTGCTATCGATCTCGAGCTCGACCTCGACCAGCTCGCCGCTCTTCAATGTGGCTCCTTCGGAGAGTAGCTCGCGACGGTAGTGCTCGACCTTCTGATCGGCCGGCTGACCGCGGACGCCGGCCACGCTCACGGACTTGTCATCGCTGTGCAGCCGATAGACCTTGCGATTGACCTTGATCTCCAGGCCGGTCCGGGTGATCGGATCTTCGAGCGTGAAATTGCTCAGGTAAGCGTTGAAATAGAGCGGGCCCTTGCCCGTCCTGGTGAACGCGACCGTGTGCGGGCCCGCAGTGACCTCCTTGCCTTCGAGCACGAAAGCATTGTCGAACCGGAACAGGTCGGCCGGCGTGATCTTCACCTCTTTGCGGGTCTGGCCGTCGAGGGCAATCGACACGGTCATGTCGGGCCGGTCCTCGCCGCTCGCCTTGAGATATTCGGCAAGCGCCTCGATGCAGAATGCCGTGTCGCGGGTCGAGTTCCAGTAGCTGCCGTGCTTGCGGTTGTTGAGGACGTACTTCACCATCTTCGGGGCCAGCTCGCCTTTGGGATCGGTGCGGGCCAGCAGCTTCAAGTAGAAGGCGTCGGTCTCGACCTCGCTGCCGTACCACGACCACCAGTAGCCCTCGTTGGGCAGCTTGAGATAGGCGGTCTGGTTCTCATCGTCCTGCATGACGTACTGGCCGATGTTCCGCAACACCATCGCCAGCTTGTCCTTCTCGCCCAGCCGCTCCAGTGCCAGGCCGAAGAGCGCCTTGGCATAGACTGACAGATGCGTGCGATCGCGGTCGAGGAAGCCCAGCATGGCGTCGTTGTGCACGCCGCTGTCGGTCAGAATCATGAACACCAGCGCATCGGTGTCATCGGCGCTCTTCTTGTACGGTTTGACCTCGCTGATTCCATTCTGGAGCCATTGGACCTGCTTGGCCTGGTAGCCGGCGAGCCAGGCGACGCCACGCTCAAGCATGTTCGCCGGCAGAGCCAGGTCGTTCTGGCGGGCCAGTTGCAGGCCGTGGACGACCTGCGCCGTGGTGTGCGGAGAGGCGTACTCGCCGTTGCCCGAGAACCAGCCCCAGCCGCCGTCGGAGAGCTGCATGTCGGCCAGGCGAGCGATGCCCGCGGCGGCCATCTTCGTCACCTCTGCCTGGTCGAACACCGGGTTGTGCTCGTAGCCCTTCCACCGGGCGGCCCGCTCATGGATATTGCCCAGTTCCTGGGCGTTGAGGTTGGTTGGCTTGTCGTGGATCGCTTTCAGATCCACGCCCAGGTTGATCAGTGTTTTCTGAGCGATGACCGTGGGCAGGAACCGGTTGAGCGTTTGCTCGGTGCAGCCGTAGGGATAGTCGGCCAGATAGGGCAGGGCGTCGACCAGGGCCCCGGCAAGAGTCGGCGAGTACCGCACCTCGAGCCGCGACAACTCCACTCGGCGCTCTTCGGGAACCCGCAGAACGAACTGGGCCTTGTCCTGATCGGGACGGATCGTCCCGGCGACGGCCTCCATCTTGAGCATCCCGTGCACATGAGCAGGGAAGGTCATCTGGGCCGCGTCCGATTCTTCGTCGGTGAGTGCCTTCATCCGGATGACCGCCTGACCCTCGTGGGCGACCTTCACCCGCCAGTCGACCCGGTGCTCGCCTCCGGCCGCGATGTCCACGGTGTGTGACGGCGAGTCGAGCAGCTCGAGCACGCTCCCCGCGCATTCGAGCACGACCTGCACCGACTTGTTGTGCTTCAGCTTGTTGTGCACGTTGGCCGAGAGCACGACCTCATCCTTCTGGACGAAGAACCGCGGGGCCTGGAGCCGGACCAGAAGGTCCTTGGTGGTGATGATCTCAGCCTCGCCCTGGCCGACGCGGGTTCCCGGTCCCAGGGTCCAGGTCTTGACCTTCCACGTGGTCAAGCTCTCGGGCATCGGGATTTCCACCTCGGCGGTGCCGTCGGCGGCCGTGGTGAGCGCCGCGGCCCAAAAAGCGGTATCGGCAAAGTTGGTCCGGACAACGGGCTGAACGGCAGGACCCGCCGAACTCGCCTCCGCACCGTCGAACGAGTCGGAGGAGACGACCTCGTCTTCCTTGTCCCTGGAGCCCTCAGGAAAAGGGGCTGCGAACTTAGCTTTAGCCGGGGCTGCGGCCAACATGGATGATCGGGAGGCCGTCTCCTCCATCGGCATGTCTAATGTCATCGCCCCGATGCCGCCGCCCATGCCGCCCATGCCGCCCATCCTCCTTCGGCTCCAGCCATAGCCGCCAGGCCTGGAAACGGGCCCGCCCGTGTCTCCCAGTATGTGCATGGGCATCTCGTCGGGTTTCACGACGTTCACAAACAAGCCATCGATGCTGGAAATGGTTTGGGGCTGATGGGTTCGCTTCCACGACCAGAAGTTGGCCTTGATATCGCCCACGTTTGAACCGCCGGCAATGGCCTCGACGGCCTTGTCGTAGACCGTCAGCACGGTCGAACCGACAAAGGGTTTGCCATCGGGGCCTGTCAGCTTGATCCTGGTCGTCGCTTTCTGGCCAGGCTTGTAAGTTGGCTGAGACGGTTCGACAGCCACGTTGACAACCCGTGACTCGGGCGGGATGGCAATCTCGCGGGCCTCGGAATGAACCTTGCCGCCGGCGACGGTGAGTGCCTCCACGAAGATGTTCGGCATGTCCCGCGTGACGATGTCGATATCCTCGATGGTGCTCTTGCCGCGGAGGCGGACGATCCTGGGCGGCAGGTAAACGCCATTGGTCGGTCGAACGAAGAGGAGCACCGTCGAATTCACCTGGTTGGTGTTGATCAGCAACCGGACGGTGTCGCCGGGGTGATACTCCTTGCGGTCGGGGATGATCTCCAGGTCATTGAACCGGAACGAGGCGCCATCGAAACCCTCGCCCGAAATCGTCAGCAAGTAGCCGCCCTCGATGGAGTGCCCGTGGCCGTCGTTGACGGTGGCCGAGAGCCGGTACTGCCCGGGCGCAGAGGCCTTGATGGCCTGGGTGGCGTGGCCGTCTGCGTTCAGGGCGAGGTCCCAGCTCTCGACGGGAGTCTCGACGGGCTTGCCGTCCGGATCATAGCTGACCTGAAGCAGTTTGAGCGTTCCCTTGCCGGCCACCGGCTTGTGATCCAGCGTGTGGGCGTGAATGGCGGCCTCGATCGTGTCGCCGGTGCGGTAATGGCCGCGATCGACCCAGGTGCAAACGGTGAACGGCTTGCGGGCGACCAGCACGGTGCCCGTGCCGACGATGGTACGGCGAGACTCGTCGGTGACCTCGGCCGTGATCTCGTACCGCTGGTCCTCGTCGGGGTGGGCGTCCCTGGCGACCGCGGTGTCGATCTCGACGGGAAACGTGCCGTCAGTGCGAATCGGCACCTCGGCCTCGGAGATGATTTCGGGCGGGACGGAACCACGGTTCCACCACCAGGGCAGCGGCCGATGAACGCCCCACCGCGACCAGCCGGGGTACCACGACGAATCGACGGCGAACCACCAGTAACCGGGGCCGAAGAGCCAGTCCCAGCGGGCCGCGGGATACCACCTCTGATCGGTCGACGCCCGCGTGATCTTGTACTTGACCCGGGCCTGACCAACCGGCGAGCCGAAGTAGTACTTCGCCTTGATCGTCGCCGCGACCTTTTCGCCGAGCATCACCGGCCCGGTGGGGGCGTCGACGTTCACCTCGAACTCGGGCTTTTTGTACTCCTCGACGCGGAAGGTCCCGCCGCCGTAGTTGGGGAGCATGAGCTGGTAGGCACCAAGCGCGGCGTCCGACGGCAGCTCGAAGGTTCCATCGAAGCCGCCGAAAGCGTCGGTCTCGAAGCTTTTCGTCAGGACCTTCTCACCCTTCGGATTGTCGATCTCGACGGAGAAGGTCTTGTGGGCGAGATCGGTGGCGTTGGGCTGATCGTACCGCGATCGAGCGACCCAGAACTTGAACCGGACCGGCTGGCCGGGACGATAGACGGGCCGGTCCGTGATCGTGTACACCCTCACCTGGTCGTACGCCTGGTCGTTATAGGCCGCGGTCCAGATGGGGGCGAACCCGAGATGAGCAAATCGGCCCTGCGGTGTTGTCGCGGTGGACAGCCACTGGTAGGCCCCCTTGTCGTCATCAGCCAGCTTCGTGGTCGGAATGAAGGCCTGGCCGAATCCGTCGGTCCGCGACTTCAACGTCCTGGTCTCGAATCGGAAGTCGTTCTTGCCTTGAACCTGCACCGACCGCCAGCCGAAAAGCTCGACATCGGCTTCGGGTACCGGCTGGCCGGAGCGGGAATCGGCGACGAAGTAGTAAGCATTCCCTGTCGAGTCGCGCGCGACCGACTTCTCGACGATCACCGTGTCGTCGAGGCAGAGCACGATGTTGCTGGTGTTGCCGTTGTCCATCCGGGCAGTCACGAAGTAGGCCCCGGCCTGCTGCAACGGGGTACTCACGGTGATCTGCTTGTCGAAGTGCCCGGAGGGAGGCTCCAGGTCGAGCTCCCAGCGGGCGACCAGCCGGCCCAGGTATTGCTGCCCGTTCTGCGTGACCAACTGGAAGCCGATGCGGTTGAGGTCGATCCGCTGCCAGTCGATCTGCTGGAACGTACGGGAGCTGAGGTATTCCTTGACATCGCTCAAGAGCTTGGGCAGCAAGACCTCGTGAGCCTCGAAGCGAACGCGGCGGCCGTTGCGGAAGCGAAAGTCGACGGTGGCTCCCTTGCCGGCCGGCTGGCTCATCACCGGCTCGAACTGGCCCCAGGCGCCGAGGATCTGCCGCAACTGCTGCTCCTTGCCGTTTCCGGGATCGCCATATTCCTGCTTGCTCCGTGTCAGGTAGGAAGCGGCCCGGTCGTACTGGCGGCGGTTCTCGAAGATCGACACAAGCGCACCGAGGGATTCCGCGCCCAGGCCCGTCGCCCTGTCGTCGGCGATTTTCTGGAAGATCTTGATCGGGTTGAACTCGTCGGGCAACGTGAACCGCTTGACGCCCGTGGCCAGTCGGGCCATCGTCTCCTCGTCCTTGAGCGATTTCAGCAGGTGCGGGTCGGTCGGCAGGGTCGAGCGATCTCCGGCCCACCACGAGTTCCACCGCGTTATGCTATCGTCAAACGTCTGGGTGCCGAACTGGCCGAGCAGGAAGCTTGCCAGGTGGAACCGTGTCTGGTTGAGAAGATTGGGGTCAAGCTCGGCGGCCTGGGCCAGCGCCCAGCGCCAGCGTTCACCGTCATTCCTGGCCTGCGAGAAGTCGCGGGGAGTGTGGTAATAGACCGGGGCGCCGTCGGCCTCCACGGGAGCGCCCGTCTGTCCACCGCCCCATGCTCCCGTTCCGGGCTCATCGTAATCGGGCAGGGTGTCGACCGGTGTCAGCCGCTGGAGCTGGTAAGCACCGCCCTCGATGCGGTTCTGGAGCAAGGTGTCGGCAAGGCTCAGAAGATAGCTGCCCGCTCCCGGCCGATCGGGGTCCTTGCGTGCTCGTTCCAGTCCCTGGAGGAGGAGCTGCAACGCACGGCTCCGGTCGCGTTCGTAGCTGCCGGCGTACTGGCCGCCCCCTCGATGCTGGCCCCGGTGAAACTCGCCGGCAACGATGAAACCGAAGTGGACCGCGTCGTTCATGTACGACATGGCCGCGGCCTGAAGCAGCCGCCAGTTGTCCTTATGGACAGCGATGACCGCCTCGCGAAAGGCGTCGATCTCATCCACCCGGCCAAGCTGGGTCAAGCACATCACCGCCTGTTGCAAGTCGCGGCCGACGAGCTTGGGATCGTCATTGGAAGCAAGGGCGAGGGCACGGTATCCCTCGTAAGCTTCCTTGAAGTTGCCTTGCTGGACGAGCTTCTCGCATTGCTCCCGCGACTGCGGCGGCCTGGCCTCCATCATTCCCACGGCCGCAACCGCCCCGGCCAGAACAATTAAGAGCCCCGAACTCCCCAGCATCGCCAGGACGATCGTCTTCATCGCGGCCTCGCTTCCGTCGGACTCTTCCGGTATCAGAACAGTGAGCCAGGAATGGCATGCCTCCCAATATAACGAACCGGGAGGCGGTTTCTTAGGATGTCGCCGGCTGCGACGGCAGAAGATCAGTGACGGCGATCTGCCCGATCGGCTGCCCCTCGATGACCACAGGGACGAATTGCCCCTCGGCGAAGGTCTCGCACGCGCGATAACCTTCAGGGCCCGGCTCGGTGTAAACCTCGACCCGGCGATGGACTAGATCGACAATCCAGTAAACCGGGATCCCGGACGGCCCGTAGACTTCGGCCCCCATCCGACGGTCTTGCCGCCAGGCTCGAGTCGGCGACTTCGACGATCAGAGCAATGTCCTCCGACCCGGGATGACGCCGCTCGTAGTCGCGAATCGTCCCCCGCACCACGCACCTGTCGGGCCCGGGCTCGCTCGCTTGACCGGGCAGTCGGACCGGCTTGCCCCCGGCGACAAGGTAACGATCCGCGGGAACAATCCGGGTCAGCTCTACTCCGCACAGCTCGTCAGCAACCCAGTGGGGGGGATTGTGAGTCATCTTGGCCACCAGGTACCCTTTGATGAGATGAAACCGCTCCTTCGTTGAAAAGGCCCCCGAGGCCACTATGGCCTCGTATTGTTCCACGGTCAGCCGGTAGAGCGGCGAGGGAATCCAGCCGTCATCGCCGGACGGGCTGATTGCCTGGGGGAATTCCATGGTGGACATGAGATTGCCTCGCTTCCTCGTATCGACGGCCTCCGGCGAGAGCCGCCCTGAACTCAGGAAAAGCACTCTCCCACTATAACGAACCGCGACGCGGATGCTGACAGCACAAGCCGGGGAGAAACCTCACCCGATGGGTCCTCGTGGCGCATTCGAGTAGGATGAAGATGAGGATGAAGATGAGGATGAAGATGAGGATGAAGATGAGGATGAAGATGAGGATGAAGATGAGGATGAAGATGAAGATGAGGATGAAGATGAGGATGAAGATGAGGATGAAGATGAGGATGAAGATGAGGATGAAGATGAGGATGAAGATGAGGATGAAGATGAGGATGAAGATGAGGATGAAGATGAGGATGAAGATTACGACAGGAGCGCGAGGACAGACCCCGCCGCGTGGTGTCCCGGTCGGTCACGCTTATCTCGCATCGTGAGTGCCCGCTGGAATCGCGGCCTGGGATGGTGTCCAATGCAGTTTGAGTGATCCCCCCCCTGGCCGGATGATACCGGCCTCTCCCTCCTCGAGGAGCTACTGACGTGTCCAGCACGCTTCGCGTCTCGCGGCGAGGTTTCTTGTCGAGCACCGCGGCGGCCACGGCGGCATTCGGCTTTCCCACACTGATCCCGGCATCGGCCCTGGGCCGGGGAGCAGAAGGCCTCTCGGCGCCCAGCGAACGGATCCGGGTCGGGCTGATCGGCTGCGGCAATCATGGGGTTTACTGGAACATGCCCCAGATCTTTCGCTGCCCGGACGTCCAGATCGTCGCCGTCTGCGACGTGGACAGGAACCACCTGGCCGATGGGCAGAAGCACGTCGATGAGCACTACGGGCCGATCCTCGGCAAGAGCTACACGCCCTGTGCGACCTACGGCGACTTCCGCAAGCTGATCCTCAACAAGGACGTCGATGTCGTCTCCAACCATACGCCCGACCACTGGCACATCATTCCCGCGATCATGGCGGCCAAGTGCGGCAAGGATGTGATCTGCGAGAAGCCGCTGACGCTCTTCCACGCCGAGGGCGTCGCGCTTTGCAAGACCATCGCCGAGCACAAGCGGGTCTTCCAGACCGCCTCCGAGAACCGGTCGATCGATGTCTATATTCGCCTGGCCGAACTTGTCCGCAGCGGTGTGCTGGGCAAGCTCGAAACGATCGAAGTCGGCCTGCCCGAGGGGAACAACGACCTCCGGCTCGGCCCGCAGTCGAAGGCCACGTACCAGCAGCGAGAGCCCCAGCCGGTGCCACCGGATCTCGATTATGATACCTGGCTGGGCCAGGCCCCGAAACTTCCCTACATCCCGGCCAGGCTGCACGGAGCCTATCGCTGGAATCTCGCCTTCTCCGGCGGCGTGCTCTGCGACTGGGGTGCCCACATGATCGACCTCGCCCAGTGGGGCCACAACACCGAACACACCGGGCCCGTCACGGTCGCCGGCAAGGGCGACTTTCCGCCCCGTGACGCCGTTTTCAATACGACCCCCACCTTCGACATCACCTACGAGTACGCCGATGGCGTGAAGCTGATCGTCAAGAGCGACGGCCCCTATATCCGGTTCCACGGCTCGAGCGGCTGGCTCGCCTCCCCCGGCTGGCGAGGGGCCCTTCAAGCCAGCGACCCGGCCATCCTTCAGACCAAGGTTGACGCGGCCAAGGTCAAGGTCTATCACCCCAACGAAATCGAGGCCGCCAGTGCCGGCGCCAAGGGAGGCGAGCATCGCAACTTCTACGATTGCGTGAAGTCACGCCAGCCGACCTACGCTCCCGCCGAGGTCGGCCATCGGACGATCACCATCGCCCACATCGGCAACATCGCCATGATGCTCGGCCGGAAACTGCGGTGGAACCCCGACGCCGAGGACTTCGTCGCCGATTCCGAGGCCTCCGCCATGCTCACCCGGCCCCAGCGGTCACCCTGGACGATTGAAAATATCGACACCTGGATATGATCACGCCGAGATAGGAGCACGCCGATGCGCATTTCCCCACAGCTTTTCGGCCTCATGGTCCTGACCGCCGCAATCACGGTCGCCGCCCCACCCATGACCGCCCGGCTCATGGCCGACCCGCCGGGCCTGCCCAACGCCTTTTACGCGATGGACACCTGCACGAAGCAGACTTATCCCAGGAACGACATCACGCCGGCCCGGCAGTTTGACCTGCTCAAGGAGCTGGGCTATGCGGGAATCGCCTGGACCGAGGAAGCTCCCGAGCAAGTCAGCTCGGCGGCGGCCGAGGCCGAGTCGCGGGGCCTGAAGATGTTTGCGATCTACTGCGGAGCGACCGTGACCGCCGACGGCGAGCTCAAGCCGTCCGGTCCGATCGGCCCGATCATGGACACCCTTCGCGGCCACGGCACGCTCGTCTGGCTGCACCTGGGTAACAGCGGTGGCAAGGCACCGAGGATCGCCACCCTGACCGCCGATTCGCCCGTCATTGCCGGCTTACGCACGCTCGCCGCGACCGCCGATCGCAACGGGCTGAAGCTTGCGATCTACCCGCACATCGGCGACTGGACCGAGCATTTCGCCGACGCCGTCCGGGTGGCCCGGCTGGTCGATCGTCCCAACTTCGGCGTGACCTTCAACCTCTGCCACGCACTGGCCACCGGCGACGAGGCGAAGATTCCCCCGTTACTCGAAGACGCCGGCCCGTTGCTCTACACGGTGACTCTGAACGGAGCCGACTCCGCGGTCAAGGGACCGCAGTGGAACCGGTTGATCCAGACGCTCGATCGAGGCACCTACGACGTGGCAATCGTCCTGCGAACCTTGCGTCGGCTCCATTTCACCGGCCCAATCGGACTCCAGGGCTACGGCCTCACTGGTGACCGCCGCGACAACCTCTCCCGCTCGATGACGGGGTGGAAGACAATCTCGGCAAGACCGTAGTGCGGGCGTCACAAGTGGGGGCTATCCGGGCCTAGCCCGCCACTCCATGCGTCGAATTGCCCACACCCACTGGCCTTTGCGGTGACGCGTAGATCCCGCGATTTCTCGCTTACCTGTCAAGAATGATACGGTACCGGGCGTGGCCCGAACGCAGGTGGTCGAGGGCTTTGTTGACGTCGGCCATGGGGAAGTGCTCGGTGACCGGCTGGATATGGTGGCGAGCGGCGAACTCGAGCATATCCTGGGTGGTCGCGGGACTACCCATCGGTGAGCCGGAGACGCTTCGCTGGCCGACGATCAGGGTGAAGGCGCTGGCCCCAATCGGGTCGGACATCACACCCACGGTGTGCAGCCGGCCGCGAGGAGCCAGGGCGTTCACATAGCCTTGCCAGTCGAGGTTCGCATTGGTGGTGTTCAACACGAAATCGAACTGCCCCGCGAGCGCCCCCATCGCCTTGTTATCCTTTGAGTTGACCACGTGATGGGCGCCCAGCCGCTTCGCTTCCGCCTGCTTGCCGGGCGACGACGAGAACGCGGTCACCTCGCAGCCCCACTTGCTCAGGAACTGGAGGGCCAGGTGGCCCAGGCCGCCGATGCCGATCACGCCAACCCGGTGAGTTGGCCGCACGTCGAACTGGACCAGGGGATGGAATACCGTGATTCCGCCGCAGAAGAGCGGCCCGGCCTCCGTGGCGTCGAGGGACCCGGGCAGGACCGCTGCCCATTCCGCGTTGCAGCGAACGCGGTCGGCAAAGCCGCCATACCGGCCGACGATCGTCATCTCCGCGGTTGCACACAGGTTGTGGTCGCCGCGCATGCAATTGCGACAGTGCATACAACTGCCGCTGTACCATCCCAGGCCGACCCGTTGCCCGATCTTCAAGTTCTTGACATGGCTCCCCATCGCGGCGATCGTGCCCACCACCTCATGGCCCGGGACGAGAGGGTACCGGCTCATCCCCCACTCATTGTCGATCATCGCCAGGTCGGAGTGGCAGATCCCACACGACTCCACCACGATTTCCACCTGGTCGGCCCCGAGGTCGCCCAGGGAGTATTCAAAGGGTTCGAGGGGTTTGCCGTGCTCGGTCGCAGCATAGGCGTGGACGGTGGTCATGAAAGGTCTCCTTGGGGCGTTCCGTTGGTTTGACAGACGAAGCACGACGCATATTGAACCCGAGCCCAATCCGGAACTCAAGATCGCAGGCCGGGCTGACCGTAGTACGGGCCGGTAAGGCAGTCGGGAAGTCCCACGAAATCAGCGACCCTACGAATATACACTTTTTCATTCTTCGGAATTGCGTATGGTGTTTCCGGAACTCTCGCAACTCTGTTTCAACATATCGCATTATACTATTCACTGCATGCTATCGAACGAAGCGTAGCTCCTGTTGAGTTCAGTTCCGACCTGGACGGCGGGACGCTCCTCCCGAGAGATCCGCGAGATTGCCTTTGAGGCAGAGAACCTCATGGATGCACATGGGTCGCCGCAGAGTGCATTCTGCTCTGAGTTCGATAGCCGCATGTTCATTCGCACCGGTACACTGTCTTGGGGGATGGTCGGTTCTGCTCCTTCCAATTAGACCGCAAGCACTGCACCAGATGATCGGGCGGACCATTGGATGTTTGTACGATTCACCGATTCTGCTCGCAAGGTTATTCAGCTCGCCCACGAGGAGGCGAGGCGGTCGGGCTTCGACTCGATTGAGACGGAGCATATCCTCCTCGCCTTCATCAAGGAGGACCACAAGTTCCGGATGCTTGTCCTGGAGAGGTTGGGGATCACACCCGAGTCAATTCAAGCCGAAGTCCTCAAGATCAGCAGACCCACCCCCGACAGAGCGATCACCGGGTACATACCGTCATTGTCGGATTCCAAGAAGGTGTTGACCTTCGCAGCCGAGGAATCGAAACGGCTTGGTCATGACTACGTCGGCACCTGGCATCTTCTACTCGGGCTCTTGCATGACGATGCCGGCATTGCAGCTAGAGTTCTGACAAACCTGGGTGTGGATCTTGGAAGGACTCGTGATGAGGTGTTTGTCATGCTTCGCGAGACAGGAGGGCATGCAGGGGAAAACTGACTGCGATCCTCGCCAACCTTATTGCTCCGGTCTCACGTCCTTATCTCGCTATAGGATCGCTTGCCAAGTTTGGAGATTGGGGCTGCGTTTATGGCTCGTCCAGCGTTTTATTTGCGCGTGGCCCTTGATGTCGTTCAAGTCCATGCCCTCAAGTGCCGCGGCCAGTAGCGATATTCAAACGGGTCGCCGGTGCCACGCGATCAGAGCTGCCACGGAGGCACCCAATCCGTCGATCGCGACATCGGTCCACGTCCCGCCCCGCCCTGGCACGAACGTCTGGTGGTACTCGTCCAAGACCGCGAAGAAAAGGCAAAAGGCCGCGGCCAGAGCGACATTTCGCCGAGGACATGACCCCGTGAGTCTATCGAGAACCACGAGCGCGAGCACAAAGAGGATCGCAAACTCGGCGCCATGCCAACTCTTGACAATTGCAAACCAACTGTATCCCCAGAAGATCGCAAATCTCTGGAAAGACGCGTCATTCACGAAGATATAGGTGGCGACCCAGGCGAAGAAGTCATGAGGCAGGATAACGGTGCTCGATGAGCCTGCGATGAAGCCACACCAAGAAACCGCGGCGATAAGCCAGAGCCACAGGAGCGACGACCGCTCGCGAGATTGAGACGAAGGTAGGTCATGCCCGATTGGTAGCTCTCCGCCAGCTCACTTTTGATTCAACGGTCGCCACAAGCAGCGCCGCCCGTTTCTAGTTCGCCCGTTGCGCTTTTCTGCCGGTACAAGGCCCGAGTGTAAAGCTTCAACTATAAATCAGATGTTACACATGTCTGTGGGCCATATCCTCGTTAGCCCTTCTTGCCAACCGCTTCGCGTAGATCACCTTGCCGTCCCCGTCAGCGTAGAAATCTGGCACCCGACCACATTCTGCGTATCCGTGCCTGGCGTAGAACCGCCGGGTACGGTCAAACTTCGGCTGGGAACTCGTCTCGATAACCAAAAGTCGGCCGTCGGACGCCCGGACCTGAGTCTCGACGAACCGAAGCAACTCGCCGCCGACGCCCCGCCCTTGGTGACTCGGCGCGACCCCGATCCACCAGAGGTCCCACACGCCGTTGGCGTTCGGGGTCGGGGCGAAGTACACCCACGCGGCCGGCAGCCCGGCATGGCTATCGGCCCACACTTCGACCCGGTGGCCTTCCCCCAGCCGGCCGGCATGGAAATCGTCCAATACCCCTCCCAGCAGGGCCTCGGCCTCCTGCGGCAGAAAGACTCCCGTGGAGGCTGCCAAGTCGATCAACGCGGCCGTGTCGTCTTGAGTGGCAGAGCGGAACATGGGCAAACCCCGCCAGGTTTCTGGAAAGCTTCGTTTCTAATCCACCCGTTGCGCTTCTGTGCCGGGCCAAGGCCCGAGTGTAAAGTTTCAACTAGCAACCACCGTTTACAGCCTGAAAGGCGGGATCCAATCGGGCTCAGAGTTGCGAGGCATCCGCCTCGCCCCGTCCACCACTGTCACGATGTCCACCTGGTCGTCAAGCAGCCGATAGTCGATCCGATACGGGTCCACGAACAACTCCCGGAGCGTCTCATCCTCGTACTCGGGGACGACGGGTCCGAGCCGGGGCTGCGAGGCCAGGAGTTCGCTCCGATCGAAGATCCGCTCGACCATCACACTGGCGTAATGTCCCGAACGCCGGGCGATGTATGCCTCCGCGGCTTGCAGGTCGGCCAGCGCAGGCCTCGGTCCAGCGGACATTCATGTCCGGTCAATCCCGAACCGGCGCCGGGCCTCTTCGAGCGACACCGTGCGCCCGTCGCGAGAATCCTTGAGCCCCGCTTCGACCGCCTGGCGGAAATAGATCTCATACTGGAGGTCTTCCCAGGTCGCATCCTCCGGCAGACGCTCCACCAAGCGGCGGGCTTCGTCCTTGATCGTCGTCTCAGGCATCGGTTCCCCTTCCGGTCACAAGAGGTGTGTGAGGTTTCAGTTATGGACCACTCATTTCAGTCTTCTGGAGAGACGGAAAAGTCGAAGTCTTCTCCAGGGAGATTCTTGCACGGCGGTTCGAAGGTATGCAGCTTCCTGGTCTGCAACGAAAAGAGAATCAACGGGCCGATTACTGCGATTACTCCGAACCCAAGGAACAGTCTCTTATGTAGGCGGATCGTCTCCAAGGAACGGTAGGCCCCGTCCTCCGACAAGGCGGCCCACAGGACCATGTTAAACATCAAGCAGATGCCTAAGTCGAACAATGTCCAGGCGAGGCGATCGGGGACCGACCTCCCGATTTTCGGAGGAGATGCACGCTTCCAGATGCGCAGGGAAACAAAAGCGAACACTGGAAGCAGGACGAGGATGAAGACTCTCAGAAACCCCTGCACTCCATTCCCCCAAGCCGTGCACATTGCTCGAGCAACGCTCTCTCGCGACAGTCTGTCAACTCTGATTTCTAGTTCACCCTTTGCGCTTTTCTGTCGGGCCGAGGCCCGAGTGTAAAGTTCCAACAATACTTCGGGCTTTGCACTCAAAAAAGAGGTGTGAATTACTCGGGCGACAACGCGTCGGGCAGGACGCTGAGCCTTAGAAAAGTTGAGCGAGCGACCAGGCCGCCGACCAGCGCGATGGCCAACTGTGGTATGAACGCCAGAAGGCCCACAATCGCTATATATCCGATCCCTGGCTCATCGAGCGAAAGCGGACTGAAGAACGACCGGACGTCAACGTGGAGGGTCTCCAGGCAATTCACCGTAAACCCGAAGTAGGAGTTCCACAGGACCCACACCGTCGACCCATGAAGAATCGTGTTCCGACCCCCTGTCGGGGAGCGGACCGAGCCGGCTGGGGTTAGGGCTGCCCAAGCGGAGGACATCATCGCAATCGCACCACAGACGAGAAACCCCACCCAGAACGCGCGGGTCTGGCCTCGTGTGTGGAATATGCGGAGCAGGCCGATGTTCAGAGCGAGCCCGATTGGCGCCGTGTTGATTAGGGCCTGAACCCCGAGCCCGAAGGTCGTTGCATTGGTGAAGATCACACGTATTGCTGTGAAGTCGATGGCTACGACCGCCACGACGATCATTAGCGTACGAACTCGAAGGTGGGGCGGGTGCATGGTATAACCCTCGTTAGGCTGGAAGTGTCAAGCCTCTTTTCTAGTTCGCGACGTTACACTTTTCTGCTGAGTCAAGGCCCGAGTGGAAAGTTTCAACTACGACCGAGACGTTTCATTATGCAGACCCATCTCTTGCTTCGCCGGACGACCAAGTCTTCAATCTCCACCTATCTCACCAGGCTGCGCAGTCTTTGGACGGATGACCCTCATTCTGAGCCAGAAAACAGACTGATGTACCTAGCGGGAACGACGGATGGGAAAAACCGCTTTCCGAGCGTGCGGTTTCTCGTCCGCTCCATCGCCGAAAGCACGATCGCGGCGGTGAGCAAGATGATCGCCAAGAGGGTCGCAATGTCGGCAAGCCTGAAGCCGTGCCTGGACAAGGCCGAGGCAGGCGTACACTGCCCCGGCGAGGATTGTGAAAAAGATGATCGATGGGCGACCGGGGAGCCGGACAGCACCAGCCCCGCTGCGCAGACGGCAACGATGACCAGGTAGTCTCTCAGCGACCATTGCCAGGGTGGCATAGCCACTGTCGATACCCCGTCGCGACGAGGATCACCATGAGGATCGAGAAGAATTGTTGCCATAGAGAACGTGGCCAAGTTCGGCAAGTCATGCGCAATCTCCGGGCCGAATGTTCGATGGGAATCAGCAACCACGTGTCTCTAACTCACCTGTCACAAGATCCATCCGGGCCAAGGCCAGGTGCAACGTATCGTTACTAGTTCACCATTTATATATGATTATTCGACGTAAGTTGTTATTCGATGGAACGAAATTCGTTGATCCGTCGGGGATAATGACCCTGCTATGAGGCCGGGATTCAAGTGCCGTGTCGATCGAGCTCGGAGTTATTGGGAGATCAGCCGGCTATTCGTGCTCTGGGGCACCAGTCAGGTTATTCGATCACAAGCAGGCGCCGCTATCTTTAACAGCACGACCCGATGAATCGCCGGGTGAATAACGCGGTCAGCCTCGCTCGCAGATCCCTCATTGGCTCCTCGCTTTGCCCTCGCGGCACCGACCCGCCTTGCAGGCCGGATCTCTCTCAAGGGAATGATTGATCGTTTATTAGCTTATATTGCCATACGATACTCCTCCTCGCGGACGCTCAGCCGCCATAATAGCACGCCCAGGCGGCGGGCCATGCCCACGGTCGCCTTGTTGCTGTTGCCCGTCTTGGCCACCAGGCGTTTGTAACGCTCACGCGCCGCCTCGTCGCCGGCCACCCACCTCCAGGCCGCTTCCACCAGCACGGTGCGAAGTCGAGCGTTGCCTGACTTCAAGATGCCCCCCTCGTGCCGCGTCTCGCCGCTCTGACGCACCTGTGGTGCCAGCCCGATCATCTTGGCCACCTGGCACTGATCATTGAACCGCTCTGGCTCCGGTAGCTCCAGGCGGAAACTCATGGCCGTCACCAGCCCGACCCCGGGGACACTCTGGAGCCTCACGTCCGCCTTGCGATGCCGCTCGGTCCGCGATAGCTCCCGCAGCCGCCGCGTCGCCCGCTCGACCTGCTCCTGGGCTGCACAGCTCGTCCAGGAGCAGGTCCAGACAGAAACGCAGTTCGGGCAACAGCTCGAGGCCTCGCAGCGCTTCGATCGCCGCGCCCGACCAGTACCGCAGCCCCTTGGGCTCTGCCAGGCTGTGTTGCAGCAGAAAGCTCTTGATCTGCTGCTGGACCGTACGGGCCTTGCGGATCATCTGGTCACGGATCCGCAGTATCTGGCGGTCCGTTTCCTCCTGGGCCGTGGGGATTCGCACGGGGTGCACGAGCCCCTTGGCGGAGTAGAGGGCCAGCTTGCGGCAGTCCAGCCGGTCGCTCTTGGAGTCGACGGAGCGGGCAACCGGCAGCTTGGAAGCGGCCACGACCTTGACGGGCATCTTCTCAGCCTGCAGACGACGCACCAGGTCGAACCCCGTAGGCCCCGCCTCGTACACGACGCCGGCGATGTGCTCACGGATGGGCCTTAGCCACTCCAGGACCACCTCCGGGCTCGCGGGCTGGACCCAGGTGGTCAGGGGACGGCGTGCACGCTGTGCAGGGCAATGTGATAGGTTTTCTTGTGAACATCGATGCCAACGTGAATCATTTCTCCCTTGGCCGGTCGGATCGGTTCAGTACGTGTGCGATCGGTCTTGGTCGTTCGTGGAGCTGACATGGTCGGTACCTCCAAAAGGAGACAAGCGAGTCACTATCTCCAGTTTCGCTTCCGACCCCAGCCTTCATGCTATCTTTACACTTCTGAGCCTCCCAGAAGTTGGCTCAGTGGTTGTCAAACGTGCGCTGTTTTGAGCGACGAACCCACATTGTTCACGCTGCCTGGCTGTGGGCATGTGCGACTCGGGGATCATGTCGCGGGTCAAGAACTCGGCCAGCACCTGGGCGTTGAGGCGGTCGGTCTTCTTGGTCGATTCGGCGATGACCCGGAGCTTCTTGGTTGGGGTTGGCCTGCACAAACTCCTCGGCCAAGGGCTCCACGAGTTCCACAAACCAGAGATAGCTGGCGGTGGCCTCGACGACCACCTTGAAAGGGCGGAACGGTCGGAGGAATTCGACAATCGGCTCGGGCTGATCGCAGTAGAGGGTCTTATGGGCCAGGATCTTGAGGTTTTGATCCATCACGCATTCAGTGAAACTCCTCTTGTGGATGTCGACGCCGATGAAGTTCATGGCAAGGCCTCGAGTCTGGGAAACAGGGGAACTGGGAGAATTCCTCAAATCTTCCACAAGCTCAGGGTTTCCTCAAATTCTCGCGTTGACCTTCCCTCTCATAGCTTCAATTCGCTCGGGTGTTATACCTTGCGCGGCCAGGTATGAGATAGCGTCAAAGTCTTTGGGTGAGCCTCATGCTTCAGTCAGGTGGCGTGGAGTCTTTCACGACCCTGCTTCTTCACGCGAAATCTGATCGCGTGTACACTATTTTCTGCTGGCCCAGCCCGGAACCTGGACATTTTGTCTGCTGAAAAGCCCGTAGCCTAGACAAACCTAGACATTTTACCGTCCAGAGGTTCAGCATGATCGCCCTCGCCCGGATCACTTCTGCTGCCTGGAAGTGTAACCCACAGCCCACTGAACAGCTTTACCGACAGGGCTCGGCGTCCAGCCCGATTCCGGGAATCTCGAATGTGTCGATGACTACCGCTCGGAGTATAGCTACAACGTCACCTCGATCCGGGCCAACTCGTTGGCGGTCAGGTCGATGAGCAAGGCGTCGGAGTCCAGGGTCAGGTCAATGATCAGCTCGCCCTGGAAGTCAATCTGGCGGGCCCAGGTCGGGTTGCGGAAAAACCGGACGCGGCATCGCGAAGACTGGCCGGCGGTTTCCAGAAGATGGAGGACCAGGCCCCAGCCCCGGCCCTCGCCGGTCGATTCGACGAAGCCGACGTGGGTGACAGCGACCGATTTGCGGTCGACGTGGATCAGCCATCCACGATCGCCCGAGGCCGGCGGTCCGGCAGCGGTGGGCACGACGGCGGCGGGCGTGATCAGGTCGAGAGCCGCCTGGAACGGATACTCCTGGTCGAGCACGACGCCCATGCGGAACGACCGGCCCGTCTCCGAGCCGGCCACCAGCAGCGTGTCGAGCATCCGGGCTCCGTGCTTCTGGTGATAGGGCAGGCCGCCGAAGAGCAGGGCCGTCCGCTGACGGCGGGTCGAGATGTCGAAGGCATCGGGAGTTTCGGGGCGGCTCAGCTCGGTCATCTCGGGCGCCAGCATCACCGTCCGGCGAAGCATCGACGCGGTATCCGGCCAGGCCCAGCGGCTGGCAAGGCAGATCGACCAGGGGTCGCCCGCGACCGCCTTGACGAGCCAGGCCGGGTCGATCGCGTCGAGCGTCACATCCACTTCGAGCACCGGCCGGCCGGTCCAGAGTCGGTACCGCTGCGTGAAGCCCGCGAGCTTGGCCCCGGTCCTCGGGTCCATGAGCTTGCCCGAAGCCGTGGCCTGCACAAGGGCGGGCCCGGCGTAGTCCACGTCGAATCGATCCGCCTTCATCTGGCTGACCAGCGCCTTCCCTGCCGCCTCGCCCAGCCCGGTGAGCACAAGCTGCTGGCCCACGCGGGGCGTCGTTTCGCCCACGGCCATCACGCCGCGGATTCCACCCGTTGCCTCGTCGATCTCGAGCTCGACGGTCTCGTTCTTGAGTGTCCGGCCGCGTGCGGAAAGGCCCCCCGGCTCGGCCACCGGCTGCTCGAGGTTGGCCTCGGCCGGCACCCAGGCATAGCCATAAGCCGGCAGGTCGACCACCGCCGCCACGCCCTCCTCGATGAACTGGGCCGCCCGCAAGGCGCCCTCGGGACGAAGATCCAGGGCCGCGTCGGGCAAGATCACCGCCACGCGGCGAGGCACGCCCAAGGGGTTGATTACCAGGTATCCCGCCCTGGCAGGTGCCATCTGAGCGCCTGTCGCGGGCTGGGATTCGGAATCGCCGCTGCTCGCACGGGGAGTCAGGATGCCCTGCGCGAGCTGTTTTGCCCAGAACGGCTCCAGAGTCTCGAGCTCCAGGGCGGCCGCGCTGTGCTGGTTGGTCTCGATGAGGTTCTCGACGCCGGCGGCATCAACGTCCTTCCCGGCGCATTCCGGATCGGCAACCGCCGGCGAGCCGCTGGCCGAGGCGATGGCCAGGGCCGTGGCCCGGGTCCATTCCATCGCGGCGAAGCGGGCGCGCAGGTGATGGTGGCGAGCCAGGCGGGAGATCGGACCGGGGTCGCGGCTAGCCGCAGCCTGGGCAAGGAAGGGCGAGATGTACGAGTCGGGATCGGGCCGGAAGGTCTCGTAGGGACGGTCGGTCAGGTGGAAGAAATCGTTGAGCGTGACCCAGCGGCCGAGCACTGGCGAATAGGTGGCCCCTCGCCGGAGGTCTCCATACCAGAGGGCAACCGGGCTGGGCCAGTGCACCAGGGGAAGCACAGCGACGTGGTCGTTCCGCATGGTCGCGGCCAGCCGCCAGGCGGCGAGCAGCCCTTGAGAGGGGCGGTCGGCGGCCAGCGGCGGCCGGAGCAGCGTTTCCAGGCTGCTGCCGTCGGGGCTCTCCCAGAGCCGTTTCACCTCGGTGCGGATCGGGAAGCGGCCGGCGTCGAAGCCCATGTGGATGGCGTAGCGGAAGCCAAACCGGCGGGCGATCTGCGGAAGCTGCGTGAACAACCCGAACCGCCGCCGGGCCACGGTCTCGACGTTGCGCTCTTCCAGGTGCGCCCGATAGGCATCGCCGCCGCGGCGGAACTGCCAGAGATTCGACTCCAGCGGCAGCAGCAGATTTTCGGCCTCGGTGTACTGACCGCCGGCGACGTCCACCCAGCCGTCGTTGATCGCCTGACGAAGCCGTTCCATCGCCTCGGGATCACGACTGGCCTGGTTCTCGATAGCCTGCCCGGGCGCAATGAACGAGATGGCCGCATGTGTGCCGAGCGGGCCGGCGAGCACCCCGCCGGGCATCGCCGGGTCGAGCAAACAAAGGTCGATGAGATAGGCATCGACCGGATAGAACCGCTCGCGGGCCTGGGTCAAGACCTCGAACCCTGCACGCAGCCGGTTGATCGCGGTGGACCGGTCGCAGGCCTGCCAGGCATCGGCCCCCGTGAGGACCTCACGCGTGAGCGCCTCGAGATTGATCGCCCCCTCGTGCCCCATCGCGCTTGCCAGGTCGCGAAGCAGCCAGCGGGCCGCCCCCAGGGCCAGGAAGTCGCTGGCGGCGTCGCTCATTCCGGGATCGTCGGAAGTCTCGGGCGTGCCCACCGCACCGAGCCGCTCCTGGATCTGGCGGATGAGTGCCGGGCGATCGGTGCTCGACTCCAGCAGCACTGCCCCGGCATCCTCAACCTGGGTGCGATAGCCTGAGGGGAGCCGGTCGAGTGCACCGGCGGCCACGACGCGAATCTCCTTGGGGCCAGGCGGCGAGGGCGTTTCCACGGGCTCGAGGATGGGCAGTTCCATCGCCCGGGCCAGCAGCGAGGGATGCCAGAGCGCCGTCGCGGCACACCAGGCGGCCTGGGCCAGGTTGTCATCAACGTTTACGGGCGGCTCCTTGGCGTCGTGCGGAATCAGGGCAAGAAGCTTCCAGCCGCTTCGCGGGGGCAGCACTTCGGGCTCGCTGACGGGCTGGGGATGATCTGGCGATTCAGGGTCCGCCACGGCGGATGTCGATTCCGGCTCGTAGGGGGTGGGCGGAGTCGGCGGCGGCTCCGGTTCCCGGGGGTCCAGGTAAGGCATGCTCATGCGATCAGGCTCCCAGCGAGGTCTTGAGCTCGCGAAGTTCGGCGGCGAGGGTTGCGAGGCTCTTGCGAAGTTCATCGACCTCGGAGCGGACCGCGGCGAGCTCGGCGGCCCATGCCGGCGCGGTCGTCGCGGCGAGAAGCTCTCCGCGTGCCGTTGAGATACGTGCCGGTACGTCGTCATCGCCGCCGGCCGCTCCAGAGGCTGCGAATGCGAGGCGAACCTTTTCGAGCTCATCTGGCGGATAGAGCCCGTGGGTCAGCATGACGCCACGCTTCTGGCCCGGGGGCGAAAGGTAAACCACCAGACCGCGTGGCGTGAGCGCGTCGAGGACCGTTTGCAATGCGGCCAGGTCGGGAAAGGGCGCCATGCGGTTGGCGTGCGACCTCAGCTCGCCCTCTGTCTGCGGTCCGCGTAAGAGCAGCTCGATGATCACTGCAAGCTCGGCCTTGCTGACCTTGAGCCAGTCATAAAGGGTGTGCCTCCACCGCGGCACCCGGCCGCTGCTCGACTCGACCATGATCGTCACGCCTTTCTTGCGAAGGCTCTGGAGGGTGTCCTCGACGTCGTCCGGGTCGTAGTTGGTGATCGGGTCGCGGTTCGATTTCTGGTTGCAGCCGGCCACGACGGCGGCGACCGTGAGCGGGTAGTACTCGGGCGTGGTCTGCCCTTTCTCGGCGAGTACCCCCACGACCCGGCGTTCCCGGGGATTCAGCGGAACCCAGGCAGCACCTGGCCCGCCCGTCGATTCGGTCTGGCTCATGGTCAATCGATCCTCGTGCTCACCGCGATTCAGTGGTCCGGCCGCCCGATGCGAGGCACGGCCTCAGGGGAGCTCGAGCCGGAGGGTCTCGCTGATCCGGTTCGTGAAATTCGCCAGGGCCACCGTCACGGCCAGCTCGACGAGCTCCTGTTCGGACAGCTTCTGCTTGAGCCGATCAAACAGGTCGTCAGAGACGATGACGTTGCTGGTGGCCTCCTCGGCGTACTGGAGCACATCCCGCTGGAGCTCATCATAGAGCTCTTCGCTGGAGGAACTTTCGGTCTCGTTGACCTGCCGCTCGTCGAGGCCGGCTTTCTTGCCCGCCTTCTTGTGATGCGACAGGCAATAGCCGCAACTGTTGATCTCGGAAGCGCGCAGGTAGGCCAGTTCGCGGAGCTTGGGGTCGAGCTTCATGTGCCCCATGGCACCGTTGATCGCGATGAAGCCCTCGAGCAATCCGGGGCTATGAGCAAGCACCCTCAGGAAGTTGGGCACCTGGTGGCCCCGGCTCTCGACCTTCTCAAAGTGCGGCCGGATCTTCTCGGCGGCTTGTGCGGTCGGTACGTAGCTGACGATCGCCATGATTCTGTCCTCTTGGTGGCTCGGCCGGACTGTTCCGTGGGTCTGGGCCCGACTCCCTCGCGTCGCGAGGTGCCTCCAGCGGGACCCGACCTCCGTTGCGGGACAAGGAATCATCCTAGCCCTTACGGCGAGAAGCGTTCAAGCTCTCACCAGGTACGGCGTGACCGGGCGGCAGGGCCAGGAGCGAATCGATCGCCGTGATGTATCAGCCCAAGCGGTTCAAGTGGTGGGAGAGCGCGGTGAACACAGCGCGTGGATCTTGAAGGGGGTCAGGCCAGACTGTGAGGAAGCCGCGGTAGCCGATCTCTTCGAGAGCTCCCAGGTATTCTTCCCAGGCGAGTGCTCCGGCGGGAAAGCCCAGACCGCGGGGGTTCGGGGCTGCCTTGACATTTGATCCCGTCGCATCACCGGCATAGGCGTGGGCCACCAAGGTGCCCAGTTCCCGGCATGCCGCCACCGGATCGATTCCCGAGCGGAGCATGCTACCGGGATCGATGCTCGCGGCAACACCGGGCAATCCCAGCGGATCGAGAAAGGTCTTGAGCCGCTGGCCCGTTTCCGTGCCGGTCTCGACGGCCAGGCGGACACCCCGATAATCGGCTCGCTGGCCGAGCGCCAGAATGGCGCCCGTGAATACCTGATTGCGCTCTTGATCCGCTTCGGGCGGAATCTGTCCGACCCGAGCCAGCACGAGGTTTGTCCCCAGCTCGTAGGCCATGGCAAACGCCTGATCGGCGCGACGGATGCGATCATCGAGCTGATCGATCGTATCGAAGCTTCTCCGGGTGGGAAGACCAATGGCCACCAGGAAGAGCTCGGTCGTCCGCAGCAGGTGGCGGAGATCGCGGCGGCCGGTCTCGCCGAGACGCTGGGGTGAGAGATCGCCGATGGCTTCAAGCACGACTCCGCGTGCCCCCATCCGTACTGCCTGGTGAATCTGATCGCGAACGGGGCGATTGGAGTCGAGCCGTAGCCCCAAAGGATGACGAATCATCGCAGGTCGGTCCTTCTTCAGCATCGGGTTGAAGCTTGGGCGATTCTTTTGAGAGATTGTCTCGCGAGAGCCCGGGTTGAAGCAATCCGGGACATCGACGATGATCGAGAATTGGCGATTGTCGCGTTCTTACCGTACGGCCTGAGAGATTCGTTTGAACACCATGACGGCGCCGGTGTTGCCTTCGATCGTTCACCAGGTCCTGGATGTGCCGGCTGATCGGCTGGCCGCGGTGATCGGAAGCTGGCCCGAGCCGGCGATTCTGGCCAGTGGACCAGGCTTTGGCGAAGCCGGCCGCTGGAGCGTTTTCGCTGGGTACCCCCGGCTGGTCTTCGAGGCTACGGACCGACGCTGGCGGCTTCGCGACGGCCAGGGACTCACCCGGGCAGGCGAAGGCGACCCGCTGGCCGAACTGGCACGGTTGGCTCGACAGTTCGGCCTGGCCGCCAGCTCGAGTACGGCTGACTGCGACACTGTGGCCTTGGACTCGTGTCCCTTCCAGGGCGGCATGATCGGTTTCCTGGGATACGACCTGGCGCCGCTCCTGGAGCGGCTACCCCGGCGAATGCCGCGCGATTCTCGACTGCCCGATCTCCGGTTCGCGCTCTACGACACGGCCGTCACGGTGGACCATCAGACGGGCGAAGTGGTGCTGCGCCCTGGGACCTGACGGGCGAGGGTCGCGAGGCGACCGAGCGGCGAGGCTGTTTCTGGTGGCGGGCGATCCGCAACGATCTGAGAAACCCTCTGCCGATCCGTGCTTCGCGGCTTGGTCCGCTGACCGGCAATTTCGATCAGGCCGGCTACCTCGCGGGCGTGCGCCGGGCGATCGCCTACATCGCGGCCGGAGACGCATTTCAGATCAACCTCTCGCAACGGTTCACGGCCCACGGCACGATTGAGCCACTTGACCTTTTCCTGAGACTGAGCAGCACCAGCCCCGCGCCGTTCTCGGCCTTTCTGAGCTGGGGCGACATGGCCGTGATCTCGGCAAGCCCGGAACTATTCTACGAGACCACAGGGAGCAAGGTCGTGACACGGCCGATCAAGGGCACCCGGCCCAGGGGCCTCAATGCCGAACTGGATAAACTCCTGGCCGCCGAGCTCGCGTCTTCGGCCAAGGACCGCGCCGAGCTGACCATGATCGTGGACCTCGAACGCAATGACCTGGGTAGAGTTTGTCAGTATGGGACGGTGCGGGTCGTCGATCACCAGGCAGTCGAGTCGTTTGCGCAGGTCCACCATCTGGTGGCGACGGTCGACGGCAGTCTTCGCCCCGCGATTGGCCCGGTCGATGTGGTCCGGGCCGTTTTCCCCGGCGGCTCGATCACGGGTGCTCCCAAGATTCGCGCGATGGAGATCATCGACGAACTGGAGCCGAACCGCCGCAACCTCTACACTGGGGCGATCGGTTACCTGGGCCGGGGAGGCAGGAGTGCCTTCAACATCGCGATCCGCACGATGGTCGTGGACGGGAACCGGGTGAGTTACCAGGTTGGGGGCGGCATCGTGGCCGATTCTCATCCTCAGGGGGAATACGACGAGACTCTTCATAAGGGTCGAGGACTGCGCCTGGTGATCGAGCGAAAGGACGATTCCTCATGATCTGGGTCCGCGGCCGGATCGTGCCCGACGATTGTCTGACGATCAGCGTTCTCGACCGCACGTTCGAGCACGGTCTGGGGCTGTTTGAAACCTTTCGCACCTGGAACGGCCACCCGACACTCTTGCCCCGCCACCTGGAACGGTTGACTCACTCGGCCGCCGAACTCGGCCTGCCGCTGGACCGGCAAGATCTGCCGGATCGCGATGCCGTGCGAACCTTGCTCGCGGCTGACGGACGAGAGTCCGACGCGATGGTCCGGATCACTCTCAGTGGAGGAATGTCGGAATCTTCCGGCTCCACTCTCTGGATGCGTTCGTTCGCACTGCCATCCACGGCCAGTTCCGGAATCGTGCTTGGCCCGGCCGGTCCGGCGCGAGTCGACGTGCTTGCCGGCCACAAGACGCTCAATTACTGGCCCAACCGCATCCTCTACGAAAACGCGCGATGCGGCGGGTTCGACGAATGCGTGGCCATCTCGCCGGACGGCCATCTCTGGGAGGGAAGCCGATCAAACCTGTTCGTCGTGATGGAGGACCAGGTCTTGACCCCTCCGTGTGGAGGGAAGGTCTTGCCCGGAATCATGCGGGGCTTGATTCTGGAGCGAGGAACCAGACTGGGACTGGAGATCCGGGAATCGCCACTGAGCTTGCTCGACCGGCTGCTGCGTCCGGAGGAAGTCTTCATGAGCAACTCGGTGCGGGGGATCATGCCCGTGAGCCAGTGGGGCGAGGCGAGCTATCCCGCGCCCGGGGCAGTCACCCGGCGGCTCTGGGATGACATTCTGTCCTGGCTCGAATCGGGAGGCACCATCACGTGAGGACCGTGGCCGAACTGGTTCAATGGCTCGACAATTTTGCACCTTTGCGCCTGGCCGAATCGTGGGATAACGTCGGCTTGCTCTGGGGCGATCCCGCCGCCAGCGTGGAACGCGTGATGACCTGTTTGACCGTCACTAAGGCCACGGCCGAGGAGGCGGTGGCCGAGGAGGCCGGGCTGATTATCAGCCACCACCCGGTGCTCTTTCGGGGCGTGAAGCAAGTTCGCGCTGATCTCCCCGCCACCGCTCCACTCTGGATTCTGGCTCGAGCGGGGGTTGCCGTGGCTAGCCCACACACGGCATTCGACAATACCGTTGGTGGCATCAACGACGGTCTCTGCCGCCGGATCGGCCTGGTGGATGTCGCGCCGATCCGGCAGGCCGCGGCACCGATCTCGTACAAGATCGTCGTTTTCACTCCCGAATCCGATCGCCAGGCAGTGCTCGCCGGGGCTTTCGAAGCAGGGGCGGGACGGATTGGCGACTATACGGAATGCTCATTCGCCATTCCTGGCCAGGGGACGTTCCATGGCACCGAAGCGGCTAACCCCGCAGTCGGGCAGAAGGGTCGACGGGAGACCGTCGCGGAGGTCCGGCTGGAGGTCGTCTGCCCGGCACCGCGGGTGGAGAGTGTTCTCGAGGCCATCCGGACGCATCACTCGTACGAAGAACCGGCCATCGATGTCTATCCGCTTCACAATCCGTCGTCGGGCTCCGGTTCCGGCCGCATTGGCAACTACGGAGAGGCCCGGAGTCTTCAAGAGTTCGCGGTCTTCGTCTCGCAGGCGCTTGGCCATATTCCGCTGCAAATTGTCGGCGACGCCCGAAAGCCGATCCGCCGGGTGGCCGTGGCTTGCGGTGCCGGTGACGACTTTCTGGGTGATGCGGTGCAAGCCGGGGCCGACGTGCTGCTGACCGGCGAGGCTCGCTTCCATCGCGCACTCGAAGCGGAGTCCCTCGACATCGCCCTCGTCCTCGCCGGCCACCACGCCACCGAGCGCCCGGGCGTCGAGGAGCTGGCCGAACGGGTCGCGCGCGCCTTTCCTGACCTGACGGTCTGGCCCAGCCTGCGAGAACGCGATCCCTTGCAGTTCATTCCTGGCGGTGAACTACCCCACGGCGAAGCCGGGACCGATCCGGACTCGTGAAAACGAACAGATAGTTTGTCGCCTCGATCGCTGCTCGCGCAACAAAAACCCCCGGGAAAGCCCGGGGGAAAGACATAGCAGTGCTTGTACGTCGGGACTGAAAAGCGAGGGTGATCCCGATGAGCGGGATTCCGGCTGGAGCAGTTTAGTTCGCCTTCGACCCGTTCGTCTCGGCGATCTCGTCGTCAACCTCGGGTTCCGCGTCGGCGTCCACATCAGTCGCTTCGCCCAGAGTTGCCTTGCCCGTGCGGCGTGGTCGGAACGGTCAAGTACATCTGGTGTTCCCATTGGCCGGACCAGAATTGACCTGCCCAGCGTTGCAGCGAGATCGCGCGAACGGTCGGACGATCCTCATCGCGGATCACTTCCCCCCAGGCTCCGGCATAGGCGGCGCGGACCTGGGACGAGCTTTCACCGACACACAATAAGCGCTCGCCATTGGGTGCCAAACAAGCCACGGCCCGCCAATCCTGGGCACCACTCGTTCCACTGCTCATAGCTGTTCATCCCCGCCCGGCACTCGCGTGCTCAGCCCACCGTGTCCTGAATCTCAGTATCCACGTGGTACCGGGTCTTGGTCATTCGGAAGACTGTCCAAAACCAACTCGATCGCATCCTGCGTTCGTTTCATACGAGCCTGGTTCCCTTGCAACTCTTGTCCCCAACCTGAACGTAAAACAAGCCACGACACGGCCTGGTGGCCGAGCGTTCAGGTCCGCCCAAACAACACGGTCATTTGAGAGAAAAACACGAAGGCGGGCATATCGCAATGCAGGAGACAGGGCAAGGCGACAACGGCTCGTCCTGTGCGGCGAGCGGCAGTTCCCCACCCAAACCGCTCCCCCATCATCAACTATGGAATTGTAGCGTTTTCGAGAAGCGACGGCGAACGAAATTACGAAAATTCTGCGAAAGATTCCGTGTGATCTTTGGTTTGGGTTAATTCGACGCCACCCGCAGGAAGAACTTTGATTCTCACGCAACAACATGAGAAACGCAACTCAGGAGGCAGCGTCAGCAGTTTCAAAACCTTATTTATCAGGGATTTGCGACTGTGGGTGCAATTCTGAGCAGGACCTTGCCTCCTCGCGCGACGGCTTCTGCGCGATGGGATGCCTCCTGAACTTCAGCCAGACCGAATGACGAACCGATCTCGGAGCTGAGGACACCCTGGCGAATGAGCGCGGCGATTTCGCGGAAGAGCAGCAGGCTCGATGGGATCGACCGGTCACGCATCCAGTGACCCAGCCAGAAGCCCTGAACGATCTTGCGTCCGGAAATCAAGTGCCGGGGATCGAGCTGGATCGGATCTCCCGACAGCGTCCCATAGACCACGAGGCGTCCTCCGGAGGCCAGCGATCGAAATACGGCGGTGCCGGTTTCTCCCCCGATCGGGTCAAGCGCGTACCGCACTCCATCGCCGCCGGTGACCTGCTTGACCTGTTCGTCGATGGGCCCTTCCGACGAGCTGATCACGGCATCGCCGCCGAGGCGGATCAGTTCCTCCTTGGCCTCGGTGCGGCGGACCACGTTGATAGTTTTGAAGCCATCGTGCCGGCCTAGCTTGATGATCATTCTGCCAAGGGTTGAACCGGCTGCCGATTGAAGCAGCCATTCGCCTTTGGGGACGCTGAGAACATGCCGGACCAATGCCAGCACGGTCGCCGGGTTGACAAAAAAGGTCGCTGCCTGCTCATCGGGAATATCGGCCGGTACAGGGCGAGCCTGACGGGCTGGAATCACGGCATATTCAGCCCAATTGCCCCCGGCCGAGTTGATCGCTGCCACCCGCTTGCCCTCTACCCAGTGGCCGAGCAATCCCGGCCCGGCCTTGTCAACGATACCCACGCCCTCAAACCCCGGCGTGGCGGGCAGACGGGGAAGGACGCCATATCGCCCCCGGACCACAAGCAAATCGGACGGATTGACCGGGCTGGCGATCATCCGGACTCGAACCTGGCCTGGCCCCGGCTCAGGGAGAGCCACGTCGCGTACACCCAGAACCTCGGACGGATCACCAAATCGATCGAAGACGGCAGCTTTCATTCCCTGTGTCTCGCTCGGACCAGACGACACCCAGTCGGCGACGGCGAACTCCGACGCTCTTGGGCAACATTTCGATGTGAGTTATCTTAATGGGAACCCAATGCCAAACCTACCGGGAACACTCCGATGTCCACGACCAACGATCTCCTCGTCTCAACCGAATGGCTCAAGGCCCATCTCGATGACCCCGCGGTCCGGGTTGTCGATATTCGCGGGTACGTTGTCACTCGCCCGCTCGAGCCGGGCGTCGAGCATGCCGACTACCGAGGCGCACGGGAAGAGTATCTGGCAGCGCATATCCCTGGTGCGGTTTACATCGACTGGACGCGCGACATCGTCGACCTTGACGACCCGATCCCCGCGCAGATCGCTTCCCCGGAGCGATTCGCGGACGCCATGACGGAGCGCGGGATCGGCGACCAGACTCATGTGGTTGCCGTGGACCACGTGGGCGGTCAGTTTGCGACCCGGCTCTGGTGGGCCTTGAAATTCTATGGTCACGATTCCGTCAGCGTACTCCAGGGTGGCTGGAACCGCTGGGTCGAGGGGGGCAACCCGGTCGAATCCGGTCCAGTCAGCCATCCCCATGCCGTCTTCACGCCGCGGGCACGTCCGCAACTCCGGCTCACCGCCGAGCAACTCGCGGCCCGGCTGGGCCAGCCTGATCTGCAACTCATCGACGCTCGCGACGCCGGCCAGTACACGGGTGCTCGCCGTCGCGGTCCACGCGGCGGACACATCCCCGGCGCCATGAACCTGCCGCGTGAGCTTTTCTTTGACCCAAGAGGGGGCTTTCTTCCCCTGGATGACCTTCGACGGCGCATCGACGAGGCCCGGATCGCAGCCGACCGGCCCACAGTGACCTACTGCAACGGCGGAGTCGCCGCCACAGTCGTCCTCTTCAATTTGGCCCGTCTGGGGCACTCAGATCTCGCCAATTACGACGGCTCGTGGAACGAGTGGGGGGCAAGGACCGATCTGCCGACCGTGGATCAGCATCACCTGGAAAATGGGCCGACCCTGTAAACTTGGCCGGTCTTGCCGGTTCAGCTTCCTGCATCAAGACTTGCGGAGACGAGGACCTGCCTGAGCATGGCACTCTGGTCGGACGTGAGCGATCCAACGCTTGTCAGGTCCTCAACTTCTTCTCGACATTTCTCGAGAACCTGTCGCTTGCCCGGGAAATCAGCATGCCGGACGATCAGACCCGCCGCCTCTAGCAGGCGCTCGAAGTTGCGGGACTCACCCATGAGTGGCCTCTCTTCATGACTTGCGTGATGTATGATTTGCAGCACTCCTGCAATGATTATACTCAGGATTCTGAGTCGTGACCACAAAATTAGGTGGAACGGAGGACTTTTATGATCGGTGCTTCGTGAGTGGATGTGGCTGGAGTGAGGCGAACTCGGCCCAAGGTTCAGTCTCAAGGGAGTTTTCCGGATCTGCCGATAACAGCGAGGGGACCGGATCTGCCTTCAGGCCAAGGAGCACTGGCCATCACACGGCACTTGAGCATTCTCTGGATCGCGCTTGCCCTCGCATCGAGTGGCTGTGCCAGCGTGACCACGAAGATCACGGGTTCCTCGAGAGCCGGGGCCGAGCAACTCTTGCTGACGGGGATCTCCGATCGAGCAGTTGGTTCGATCGACTTCCGACCGCTAGCGGGCCACCGCGTCTACCTTGAGACCGCGCAACTCAGCGCGGCCGATTCAGGGTGGATGATCTTCACGCTTCGCCGCGAAATGGCCCGGCAAGGACTACTCCTGGTCAGCGACAAGAAGGAAGCGCAGACGCTGATCGAGGCAGCCGTGGGTGCTTATGGAACAGACGAGGTCGATAGTCGAATCTCAATGCCCAGCACATTTCCAGTGGGATTGTTGCCGGTCTCGACAGGAGCTTCGACGACCGGTGGACTGATCCACAAGAACTGGCAAGATGCTGTCGTCAAGCTCGCTTTGTTTGCTTACGACGCCAAGACGCGGCAAATGGTCTGGGAATCGAACACGGTGATGGACTGCGGCTATCTCGACCGCCACTACGTGGGGGCGACCAATATCCGGCGGCAAACTTCACTGCCGGAACTCGAGTCTTATCCTCCTCGCGGCATGCGTTAAGGAACCTGCCGGGAATAACTTCCCGGTTTCATGATTTGCTGGGGATCGCGCGGTAGTTCCATTTTGGCAACACCTTGTCGAAGGCGATCGTCATTGACTCCTTGAATCCCTCCGCGCACTTGCGGCCCGTCTCGTAGACCTTCTCAAGCATCGTCACCGTCACGGTCAAACCGGCTTGCGTGCTTGCCTTCGCCATGTAGTAACGTGCTGTTTCCAGTGTTCGAAATATCAACGCCGCGGCAGGCACGCGTCACGTGCGGGAACAGCCGGTGTTCTATCGGGTTGTACTTTGAGCAGTAGGGAGGATAGTGCGCCACTCGAATCTCGACCCCAAGTCGGAGGGCCAACTTCTGGAGTTCCTCCTTGAAAACATACCGCGTCGCACTGTTGCTGCCACCGCCGTCGCACAACACCAGGATCTTCTTAGCTCCGGGGTACTCGGACCGGCCGTGTTCATCTCACCAGGCCGCGATGCTGTCGCATGCTAATTCGCTGGTGTCGTGGCTGGTGTTGAGATGCAAGAAGCCACGGTTCCTGCCTACGTCATAGACCCCGTGTGGAATCACCACACCCGAACCCGTGCTGCTGAAGTCGTGGTCGTTCGTCTCGATCGTCGCCTGCGCATCGATCCGGCCCTCGCGGTAGAAATCCCCGAGCAATTCCTTCTTCTTTGTGTCGATGCTGATCACCGGCAATCCAGCCTTCAGGTACTTCTTCCTCAGGCGGGCGATCTTCTCGAACTGCGCGTTACGATCGCGATGATGGCCCATGGTCTTCTTCTTCTGTGCCTTGCGCCGGCGGTAGCCGTGCTGCCGAAGGAGCTGGGACACTACGTCGCGGCTCACCGGAGTACCTAGGGCGCCCATCCGCTAGGCGATCTGGCGCCGCGACAGATTGGTCCACTTGATGTCGCCCCGCATGGGATCACCTGCGGTGTGGTTCTCGATAACCTTCAGGAAGTTCTCGGCTAGGGCCGGCTCGATGACGATCCGCCGTTTCCGTCCGCCCCCTTTTTTCGGACGCGACCAGTGTCCAGGTCGTCCGTGCCCTCCAACTCCGCCTGCCCTTGGCGGATTGTCTTGGGGTCGCAGCCGAAGAGACTGGCGATGTACTCAACCCCACCGTGGCCCAGCTTCGTAGCCTCAACTGCCGCATAGCGCCGCCGATCCATCTCAGCCAAGGAATCGAACAATCGCTTCATCACGCGCTCGACCTCCGTCCCGTAGGCGTCCATGCCATCCTCCTGATGTTACACTCCGTTAGTCCGGCCGGATAATATATCAAAAGCACGCCGGGAGTTTATTCCCGGCAGTTCCTAATTTCCAGCGAATTCGAGATTCGTATATTGACGACGATCTATATAGACGATATTCTATAGTAGATGAACCGACTGGACCAAGCATTTGCCGCTCTTGCCGACCCCACTCGACGTGGAATCGTGGTGCATCTGGCTCGCGGCGAGGCATCCGTATCCGACTTGGTCGGCCTCTTCTCGTTGACGCAACCTACGATCTCGTCGCACCTGAAGGTGTTGGAATCGGCGGGGCTGATTTCGCGTAGTCGAGTGGCCCAGTTGCGGCCCTGCAAGCTGGAGACGGAGCAATTGAAGGCGGTCACGGATTGGTTGGAGCAAGTGCAAGAGATTTGGGAAGGCAATTACAAGCGACTCGACGCGTTACTCGCCGAGTTGAAGCAAGCACAGAAAGAGGAGCGAAAGAAATGAAACCTGCTGAAGTGAGCACGCCGTCAGATCGAGAAGTGCTGGTGAAACGGAGCTTTGATGTGCCGGTCAATCTGGTGTGGCAGGCGTATACGGAACCCGCGTTGATGCGTCGTTGGCTAACGGCCATGCCCGGATGGTCGATGCCGGTGTGCGAGATGGCTACTCATGTGGGTGGGAAGTATCGCTGGCTCTGGCGAGATAACGAGAATGGCCAGGAGTTTGGGTTCACGGGAGAGATGCTGGAGGTCGCGTTGCATTCGAAGATCGTGCATACGCAGATCTACGACCCGGGCGATTTGGGTGGATCGATGGGAGCTGAACCATATATCGTCACCGTCACATTCAATGAGGCCAACGGAATGACAAACGTGGCGACCTCAATCAAGTTCGGCTCGCAAGCCGACCGAGACGCCGCGTTCTCAACAGGCATGACCGACGGCATGGAAATGAGCTACAAGCAGCTCGACGGAGTACTGGCGGGTTAGGTCGCGTTGCATTGCTCACGCACCTTCGCTCGCTTTCGACAGAACGGCCAACACTAGTCTAGTTGTCGATTGCAACGAGCTCCATTCGATTCACTTGAGAGTCGCCACCAAACAGTTGCGTAGGAATCACACATGACGACAATCGCTTTTGTCCTGACGATGTTCGCATCCGCGCAGCAAACACCAACGACGGGCTACGCGCCGGTCAACGGACTGAAAATGTACTATGAGGTGCACGGCAGCGGCGATCCTGTGGTGTTGCTGCACGGCGCGTTCATGACCATCACCAACAACTGGACCGGGTGGATCGGCGAACTTTCCAAAACGCGGAAAGTGATTGCAGTCGAGCTCCAGGGCCACGGGCGCACGGCCGATATCGACCGCGATATCACCTCCGCAAACCTCGCCGACGATGTGGCGGCGCTGCTCGATCATCTCAAGGTCCCACGCGCCGACGTGATCGGCTACAGCATGGGCGGTGGCGTCGCCATGCAGTGTGCGATCCGCCATCCCGAAAAAGTGCGCAAGGTCGTCAGCATTTCGTCCGTGTTCCGCCACGACGGCAGGGTCAAGGAAGCACTCGACGCTTTGCCGCAACTCACGGCCGAAGCATTCAAAGGCTCGCCCATCGAAACCGAATACAAGAAGCTGAGCCCGACGCCGAACGAATTCCCCAATCTCGTCAAGCACCTCCTCGCGGCGGAAGCGAAACCGGACGACCTCGGTGCCGATAAGCTCAAGGCCACCAAGGCGCCGATGTTTTTCATCCATGGCGATGCAGACGGCATACGGCTCGACCACATCGCCGAAATGTTCCGCTTGAAGGGCGGCGAGATTATGGGCGACATGCGGCCGCGCTCAGAATCGAGGTTGGCCATATTGCCCCAGACGACACACGTCACCCTGACGCAGCGCATGGACGTCATCGTCCCGATGGTGAACGACTTTTTCGATGCAGAGCCGCAAGAAAAGCAATGAGGAAGCTGCATAACTTGTAATCTATCGTCAGTGGAACGGGGGCACCTCAACCGGCGCCCCACAGGCGACGACGGCCTTGTGCCCCTACGCCAGCGCCTCGTCCATGTCAGCAGCTTCCAGAATCCAAAAACCGCCGATGTGCTCCTTGGTCTCCAGGAACGGCCCGTCGGTGATGAACATGTTAGTATCGGGCGACAGCACCTTGGGGATGGGGGCGACTGAAATCGGTGCCGCCATTCGCTTTACTCTTAGAAACGCGCCTGAATCATCTTCCCGATTTCGAATCCGGGCGAATCATTGTAGCAGGCACACGCCGTGTGCCGTAACCAGTGAAATGCGAAGTCGTAGACCGCTACGTTGGAAAACGCTAAATCGGTAAGTTATTCGCGGCCTGCTCCTAAGGAATTACGGTCCAGGTCCCATCGGAGTTCGTTCCTCCGCTTGTAATCCGTCAGACAAAGAAGATCGCGAGTGCGAGTGATAGTACTCCGACATCGCCAGGCGTCGCGAACAGGCGAGGGTCGTTGGCACGCCAACTGCTTGGTACATACGTTCAGATACCTGGTGTTGAAGTGACAACCCACCAAACAGTGAGGACTAACATGACGAGGAAGAGCGAATCACGCGGCAAGGTTTCGACACCTCGCAAGCCGAAGTTTGAAGATAAGCGGGAACCTGAAGCTGGCATGAACAGGAAGGAATCACAAGGCAAGCCGCAACCTGATGAGCCGAACATCATGGAACGAGGCGACATTTTCTTCTTCTATCGCCCGCGAGACGAAAACTCTCCGCCCAGTGGGCTGATTGATGTCAACCGGTTTCATGTCGTCTTGCGGCCCGAGGGCAAGGAAGTGTTGCGTTACATCACTGTCGGCAAGAAGAAACTTCCGTCGGGCAAGGCCGACAACCGATTCTGGGCGTTTGTTGATGGCGTTTACGAAGACGCCGACAGCCTGAGGCAAGCTCTTGTGGGTCACGGCGATGACCAGCTCGGCGGCGTCACGGCAGATCGTGCCGGAGCCGTGCCCGCGGGTGGAGGTGTCTACGCGCTGGTGCGGCAGGGGCGCACCAGCTTGCTCGCTTATGAGCTCGAGCTTCCTGAAGAACCCGGCGAGGTTCAGCGCACCTTCAATATCAGTCACCAGGGCCGGTTGAGTTTGATCCTCAAGAATCCCAGGGCAGGCTCTCCCGCGGGCGTGGGTCTCGAAACAGACCGGCAGGCTGAGTTTCCGGAGGAGTTGCAGGAGCAGTTCGGGAATCGAAAATGGATTGGTGCCATGCCCGAATTTCTGAACCACGAGGGTGCCGAGCTCTTGCTCGTCGCAGGCGACGATCTGGGCACAGACCTCGAGCTCGACCTTGAGCCGGAGACGGAAGAGGAGCGAAGCGCGGAACTGATTGAGGAATTGCGACTGAATCTCACCGAGCGAACCATCAAGCCTCTCTTCGAAGGCTCCTGGACGTGATCAGAGGAACGCTGGGGGACAAGAACAAGGGCAACGGAACTCTAATGTTTTGCTGCCTTCGACTTTGTTCGCCCGTAGCCTTTCCCGATATCCGGGTGTCTCACCGCAAGAGTGCCGCGAGAACCCGAGCATCAAGGTCTTGCAACCCGGCTGGGAATGGGGCTGGCATTCCTGCGAGAATGCTCGCACCCCACCTGGCCAGATTGTCATCCGGGTTGTGCTCGAGCATATCCTGCAACAAAGCCTTGCTCTCGGCGGTGCGCCCGACCTGCTGAAGAGCCAGTGCCCGAAGAACCTGCCCGGTGTTGTTCGTTCGCTGACGGGGCTGAAAGGCGAGAATCTTGTCGAGCGCTCGCCGGCCATCATCCGGTGACTTGAGCCCAAGATGACATTGGTAGACGAGCCAGTCCTCGAGGCGCTCGTCAACGTCCTCAGCGTAGGGTTTGCCGGACCCCAGTTTTTCCGGCCATTGCCGTGCCGTCTCGATCAATCGCAACGCCTGTTCGAAGGACTTCTCCCTCATGCGTTCCACCGCCACCATCAGATGCGCTTCATGGAACAAGGCGCGCGCAACGGTGACGCCCTCGCTGGGCAGCAAGTCCAGAGAAGACAGCAGGGCGGCCGCTTCCTGGTAATGGCCGGTCGAGACCAGCGACTTGGCATGCAGCAAGGCCAAGGCGTTATTGGCGGGGAACCGCAGCGCAGCGTCGGCCGCCACCGCCAAGGCCTCAGTGGCGTGACCGTTGCTGAGCTGCTCCTTCACTTGCATCGCACCGTAACGCCACTGGTCAGGATCGATTTGCACGGCCCGTTGCAGGTCTCGTGTGGCGTTGTCACTGTTGACCTGCGCCGGGCGGCATAAAACGGGCCGAAGCGTGGCTCATCACCGCAAGCGGCCAGCAGGTCTCGTGCTTTCTCCAGCTCGCCCTGATACCAGCGGATCAGAGCCAGATAATACCGGGGTTGCCAGGCCCGGCTGTGGCCGCAGGCCCACTCGAAAACCGGGATCGACTCGGACCGGAATGGGAAGACAAACTCCGGCGATGCCGCCTCGGCCCGAACCAGAAGACGGGAATCATGGTGCAGGAACGCCAGCCAGAAGAGCACTTCGGGAGTCGGTGGTGCGAGTTCGAGCACCTTGGCGGCGGCATCGTCCAGCCCCAGGCCGTGATACCACACAGCGAGTTCCAGATACGTCTCATGCGGCATTTCATTGCGAATCAGCCCGCTGAAATCTTCCCGGCTCGCCTGCCCGCTCAGATACTTCTCAAGCCGGGCACAGTGGTTGAGCGGATCGAGGGCGAGCAGCGCCGACAAGGCAGCATCGGCCGCCCTGGCGTCGCCTCGGAGCCGTTGAATCACTGCTTGAAGTTGCAGGGCATCCAGATTGCGGCGGTTATTGTCGAGGCTACTCTCAGCGAATGTCAGGGCGCGATCATAGCGCCGCTCGCGGAGGTACACCTTGGCAAGCGCGGTGTCGGCGGCGCTGCGCCATCCCATCGCGAGCGCAGCGATGCTGAAGGCCTCTTTCGCGTCCGCCAACCGGCTCAAGGCAACGCTTGCCGTACCGAACTGATAATTGGCGGCAGGGTCATAGGTATCGATACTCAGGGCCTGCCTGGCGAAGTCACGCGCCGCGGCCGGGTCGCCCCGGCGGTTGGCCAGCGAGGCCATCTCCACAAGCGCTGGCAAGTAGTTGGCGTCTATCGACAGGCAGGCACGAAATGCTTTTGTCGCCTGCACATAATCGCGCTTGCGCATGCGTTCCTTACCCCGGAGATAGAGCCCCTGGGTAGACTTCCAATCGAAGCGGGAGGGGGCCTCTCTGGGCCGGCTCAGAACGTCGCCGTCGCCGGCAAGGTACTGGAGCTTGTCGCCGCCGATGGAGACACGGAGTTCCCTCGGCGCGACGGCAAGCTGTATGACTTCTTCCACCGGCTGCATCGGTTTTAAATCGACTTCCCGCTCTTGCAAGAGGTGGTTGCCATCGAACACTTGCAACTTGTCGCGCAGCGGCCGGACTGGCGAGATCCGAATTAACAGCCGGTCGGTTCCCTGCCCGCTGATATTGAGCGCGCCCAGGGGCTGGCACTGACAAAGCCTTGAGTTCCCTTGACCGGCAGCCAGTATTCCGTCCACGAGTCCGTTCCATAAGGTGGAAAGTCTCTGTGTTTGAACGGCGTATTCGTGCTATTGTCGGCTGCCTGGT
>CAWCPP010000009.1:0-38892 GCA_963797295.1 uncultured Planctomycetaceae bacterium | reverse complement strand
CGCGTGGCAGCAACCAAGTCACGCCCCATTCAATGAACCCATAAGTTATTTCATAGTAATAACTTACGCATTTCCATTAAGCAGAGTCCAGTGGCCCGGTGGGCCAACCGCTTTCGAGAACTGGTCGCAGCCGTCGCTCAACTGGGGGCAGAGCTCGATTCTGACAGACCAAGTCAGACAGCGCCGCGAGCGTTTGCTCGAAGCCTCTCGGACACCGCGACGGCCGCGCGGCCGGCTCCGCTTCCGGCTGCTGTTGCCTGCGAAGACGTGAGTCCAGAATCCCAAGGTCCTCGGTGCTGTCCTCATGCTCTCGACCACAGCCTCAGGTTCATGCCCTGACGCCTTCCCCCACCCGATCCCGACCGCGCAGCGGCGACCTCGCCTTGGCTCAAGGCCCCGGGTGCTTCGCGCAGAGGTTCCATGGACACTCACAATCGCATAAGCCACGCTTGCGTCTTGACCCTCTGAGACCCAGTCCGGCAGCCCTTGCTGGTGAACAAGGACGGGATGTCAAAGGAACCGGCGACATGGGCGTCCATGGTCCCTACCTGAATGACCGGACTATTTGAGCCGACATGGATCGTGGGCAGAACACTCCCAGTGACAACCTCGAGTGCGACCGTGGCTGAAGCCTTCGGACGAGTGAGCCGCGCCAGCGAGAGGTTGCCCTGCGGCGTCCAGTTGCCTATCACGCTGTCCAGCGCCATGAGGTTTTGGTTCGTGGTCGCTGGAGCCTGGCTCGGTGCGGAAACCGTGGCAGGAGTGACCGAGCCGGTAGCCGGACTTCGATCCGATTGGAATCCATGGCTTTCCACGGGCAACGCATCGAAAACGCTGAACACATCGATCGTCCCCCCGGTCGCTGTTATCGGATCAACCAGGGTCGCGTCCTGAAGCGGACCCACGCTCGGACACGAGTACGACATACCGGGCCCCTGATAGGCGATCAAGTCCGGCACCAGCAAATTGGCTACGGGAGTTTCGAGGCCAGTGACCAAGTTGTAACCGGCCCCGGCGTATAGCCGTTATTGCCGCTTGAGATCACGTTAAAATCGCTCTGGGGCAGCATGTAGAGGGCTTGCTGCGTATCGGTCGGACTGGTGCTGTTCAAAGTCGACTCGCCCGCGGCCGCCCGCCTTGATTGACGAACGCCACTAGGCCGCCCAGGCCGGCGCCGACAACTGGTGCCGCCCACGATCTCGAACGGATTGCTGGGATCTAGCTTGTAAGGATCGGCGATCCAGGCGCCGGTCGCCGGATCGGCGACCAGCGAAACGTCGGGCGTGGTCCGATAGCCCGTGGACTGGACGCCCTCTTATACGCCGGTTCGGGCTCGTACAGGCTGAGGCCGCCGCCAGAGCCGATGAAGGCGCCCGACCGAATCCGACTAATAGCCCCATCCCGTCTCGCTGTTGTACGAGTCGTCTCCGTTTAGTGTCAGGCTCGTGCCGCCGACGGCCACCACGTTGGGCGAATACGCGGGGTACTCGGGATCAGCGGCGCCATAGTCGCCCGTGCTGGCGACGAAGGTCACGCCGGGGACGTTGAAAACGCTGTCGTACGTTGCCTCATCGCTGGCGAAGACGGCTCTGGCCCTCGGCGAAACCCCAGCTCATTGACACGACCGATACGCCCGGCTGGCTGGCGGCCGTGGCCACGCTGGCCATCAGGTCCGAAAGCGACTGACTGTTGGCCTCGACCAGGATGATCTGGGCCCGGGGGCGATGGCATGAGCCCACTCGACGTCGAGCGCTTCCTCGACCTCCCAGTTGTCGGTGCCGGGCCCGCTGGGATCGGTGTCGGGCAGAGATGTCGCCTGGCCGTACTGGTTGAGGACGGTCAAGAACGACGAGGCCGGGCCATATTGATTGTAGAGTGTTGGCCCTGAAGTGGTCAGACCGAACTGGGAGTCGAACGCATCGAGCGCGTTGTAAGATGCCGGGGTCATCGTAGGCATCGACGATCGCGATGGTCTGGCCGGTGCCGTCCTGTGCGAGTGAGCTGATCCCGTAGGCTGCCCGGATCTGGGCCGGCGTATAGGCGACGGTACCGGAGGGTGATCCAGCGTGACGGCGTTGTCGATGGCCGTTGCCACTGAGCGTCAGCGTGTCGACGTCGAGTGCCGCGTTGAGCTGCCGCGTTGCCGCTGATGGCGAGCGCGGCCGCCGACGCGTAGATCGTGCCGGTCATTCCCGAGGCGTTGCCCCCGAAGGTCATGGCCTTGGTGTTGTCTCGCGTCTGGAAGATCACGATTCCCGCATAGGTACCGGTGGTGGGCGGGGTCAGCTTGTAAGTACCGTTGCCGCTCAGCCTGATGCTGCCGTAGCTGCCGCCCGTGCTGGGTAGTTGCTGCCGGCGTTAACGATGGTCACGCCCGAGCCTGTCATGCGTGCACCGGAGACCGAGAACCCGCCTCCCTCGATGATGTAGGTGCCGCCGTTCATGGTGAGGGTGCGCTTCCCGAGACGCTGATCGACGATAGATACCCGGCTGGATCGTCGCGGAGGAGTTCCCGGCTAAGGCTCTCGGACCATAGTTGGTCAGGCCCGACGTGCTCGGGCAGCGGCAGCGATGCGAGCGGGTCGGCGACCATGGCCGGGCCGGTGACCGGCGTCGGGCTGAACGATGGCGTTGCCGCTCTTTTGAACCCCGCCGTGTACGTCGATCACAGACGCCTTGATCGAGGCATTGCCGCTGGCCGACAGGGCCGTCGACGAGCTGGAATCGACATAGACGCCGCCCGAGATGTTGATGCTCGCGTTGCCCGAGAGGCTGAGTGCCCCGCCGGCCGAGGGATCGAGGACGATGATCGACTGGCCGATCGTGACCGTGCCGGCCGTGCCGCTGCTGGTGAGGAAGTTGGTGTCGCCGGAGTAGGTCGCCTTGATCGTGTGGGTGCCGGCCGCGAGGCTCGTTGTGGAGAACGTGGCCGTGCCCGACACGAGCGCGACGCCGCCGGGCGTCAGGTCGGTGCTGGTCGTCGTGTCGAAGAAGTCGACGGTCCCGGTCGGGGTGCCCGATCCCGGCGAGCTGGCGGTGACCGTCGCCGTGAAAGTTACGGCTCTGGCCGACGTTCGCGGAGCTCGGCGAGGCGCTGGCGGTCGTTGTCGTGCTGTCCTTGTTGACGACTTGGGTGACGCCGCCGAGACGGCGGCTCGCGTTGAAATTGGCATCGCCGCTGGTGTACGCCGCGGTGATCGAGTGCGTGGCGGTGCTCGAGTGTGCTGGTGGTGAAGGTCGCCTGGTCGTGGCCGCTGACAACGCCAGTCGTGCCCGTGCCGATCGCCGGCCCCGCCGTCGTAGAAAGTCACCGTGCCGGTGGGGCAGGCCACGGCGGTGCTTCCGGGGCCGACGACGCTCACCGTGGCGGTGAATGTCACGGCTTGGCCGTGCACTGTGGGCTCAGAGAGGTCGCCACCGTGCGTTCGTATTTGCCTTGCTGACGACCTGCGTGACGGCCGTCGAGGCCGGACTGGGAACGAAGTTGGCATCGCCGCTGGTGTAAGCCGCGGTGATCGAGTGGCTGGCCGTGCTGAGCGTGCTGGTGCGTGAAGCTCGCCTGCTCCTGGCCATTGACCACGCTGAGCGTCCCGGTACCGATCGAGGTACCGTTGTTGTAGAAGGTTACCGTGCCGGTGGGATCGGATCGATCGTGGTGGGTGGCAGCGCGACGGTCACGGTGGCCGTGAAGGTCACGCTCTGGCCGGAGACGGAGGGCGAAGGCGGGGTGGACAGCGTTGTCGTGGTGACGGCTGGCTGGACGGTGAGAGTCAGGTTGTCGGATTCAGTGCGGGATCGAGGATCAGGCGGTTGCCGAGGACGATCCCGTTGTAGAACCCGAAGTTCCCGGAGGACGAAGCGAAGGTCAGGGGCTGGAACGTGTTGCCGGAGCGGGCTGGAAGCCGTTGATCAGTGAGACGTTGACCGTGCCGCCGAGCATGGCTGTTCCCGAGACGACGAGCTCGTCGTACTGGCTGCCGGCCGTCGTGCCGCCGAGTTCGACGTTGAGGCTGCCGGTCGCGGTCTGAGTGTATTTCCCGCTGATCGAGAGTAGCCCGGCAACGCGGGTCTGCGGGGGATGACCTGGCCGGCGTTGGTGACATTGCCCTCGATCGTGCCCGAACCCGACAGGGTGCCTGCCGTTTAATAATGTATGGGCCGTTGACAAGCATGCCACCCATTAAGCTCTGTCGCACCGCCATTCTGTGTGTACAGTCCCGAATAAATCATCGTCCCCGCGGAAACTACGATAGTACCTGCATTGATCGTGCCGTCACCCAGGCCGCTCCCCATGTCAAGTGTCCCATCCTGGACCTCCACAATACCTGTATTGTCGAACGTGGTCTGGATATCAGTAGCATCGTGTCGCCCGACCGGATAAACGTTCCCGCATTGGTGAACGCTGGCACCGGGCCGGGCTGCGTGGTGTCCCAGACGAATTCCCCCTCTGCCTCAGCGTTGAAAGTCGCTCCGGCCATGTTGTTGATCGCGGCACCATCCGAGGCGAAGATGCCGGGCCCCCCGGTCCAGGTGGCCGTGCCGTGGTTGTTCAGCGTTACCCGTCCAGGTGGAGGAAGTAGGCGGATTGGTTCAGCGTCATTCCGCCATAGGCGTCGACGGCGAAGGGACCGCTGAGCGTATCGCCGTCGTTCAAGGTGAACATGCCGGTGGCGGTGAAGCTATCACTGCCGCTCCGGGTGGCGCCGGGTTCGACCGTCAGTGTGCCGGTCGTCACGGTCACCGGGCCGGAAGTCGGGCTGAAGCTGACCGTGCCGGAGACGTCGAGCTCCTTGCCCACGCCCAAAATCGGGCCGGTGAAGGTGACATCATTGGCGCCGGTGTCGCTGACCGCCTGATAGCTGCCGGCATCGTTCACGCCCCCCAGCCATACCGTATCGCCTGCGATGCTGGAGGAAGCCGTCAGGTCTTCGGAGGTCAGGTAGAGGGTTGTCCCGGCGGCCCCAGTGAACGAGCCGGTGCTGGTGCTCAAGATCGGGTAGTCCGACTCGCCGAGATGCAGGAAGCCCGCCTGCACGCTGACCGAGCCGGTGTTGTTGAAGGGGATGTTGATGTCCGTCTCGTTCGTATCGCCGGAGCGGATCAACGAGCCGGCGTTGTTGAAGACCGGAGGAGCCGGGCCTCGGCGTACGCCAGGTACCAGGTCAGGGAGTCGTCGGCCTGTGCATTGAACGTGGCCCCGGCCAGGTTGTTGATCGTGGCGCCGTTGGAAGCGTAAATGCCGCTGGAGCCGGTCCAGGTGGCGGTGCCGTGATTGTTAAGGGTAACACCACTGAGATAGGAGATGCCTGCGGTGTCGATCGTCATTCCCCCGTAGGCGTCGATCGTGCCCGAACCGCTGAGCGTGCTGCCGTTTTCCCAGGTGAACATGCCGGTGGCAACGAAGCTGTCAATTCCGGTCAGTGTGCCTGAGTGAACTGTCAGGGTGCCCGTGGTGAGCGTCACCGGGCCGCCGGAGGAGGGGCTGAAGCCCACGGTGCCGCCAGCTTGGAAGGAACCCAGCCCGCCGACGTCGAGCGAGTTGCCCAGGCCGATGATCGCTCCAGTGAAGGTGGTGCTGAAGGCGACTGTCGCCGTGCCGGCGTCATAGCTGCCGGCATCGTTCACGCCCCCCAGCCATACCGTATCGCCTGCGATGCTGGAGGAAGCCGTCAGGTCTTCGGAGGTCAGGTAGAGGGTTGTCCCGGCGGCCCCAGTGAACGAGCCGGTGCTGGTGCTCAAGATCGGGTAGTCCGACTCGCCGAGACGCAGGAAGCCCGCCTGCACGCTGACCGAGCCGGTGTTGTTGAAGGGGATGTTGATGTCCGTCTCGTTCGTATCGCCGGAGCGGATGAACGAGCCGGCGTTGTTGAAGACCGGAGGAGCCGGGCCACCGGCGTACGCCGGGTCCAAGGTCAGAGGAGTCGTCGGCCTGTGCATTGAACGTGGCACCGGCCAGGTTGTTGATCGTGGCGCCGTTGGAAGCGTAAATGCCGCTGGAGCCGGTCCAGGTGGCGGTGCCGTGATTGTTAAGGGTCACGCCACTGAGATAGGAGATGCCTGCGGTGTCGATCGTCATTCCCCCGTAGGCGTCGATCGTGCCCGAACCGCTGAGCGTGCTGCCGTTTTCCCAGGTGAACATGCCGGTGGCAACGAAGCTGTCAATTCCGGTCAGTGTGCCTGAGTGAACTGTCAGGGTGCCCGTGGTGAGCGTCACCGGGCCGCCGGAGGAGGGGCTGAAGCCCACGGTGCCGCCAGCTTGGAAGGAACCCAGCCCGCCGACGTCGAGCGAGTTGCCCAGGCCGATGATCGCTCCCGTGAAGGTGGTGCTGAAGGCGACTGTCGCCGTGCCGGCGTCATAGCTGCCGGCATCGTTCACGCCCCCCAGCCATACCGTATCGCCTGCGATGCTGGAGGAAGCCGTCAGGTCTTCGGAGGTCAGGTAGAGGGTTGTCCCGGCGGCCCCAGTGAACGAGCCGGTGCTGGTGCTCAAGATCGGGTAGTCCGACTCGCCGAGATGCAGGAAGCCCGCCTGCACGCTGACCGAGCCGGTGTTGTTGAAGGGGATGTTGATGTCCGTCTCGTTCGTATCGCCGGAGCGGATGAACGAGCCGGCGTTGTTGAAGACCGGAGGAGCCGGGCCACCGGCGTACGCCGGGTCCCAGGTCAGGGAGTCGTCGGCCTGTGCATTGAACGTGGCCCCGGCCAGGTTGTTGATCGTGGCGCCGTTGGAAGCGTAAATGCCGCTGGAGCCGGTCCAGGTGGCGGTGCCGTGATTGTTAAGGGTCACGCCACTGAGATAGGAGATGCCTGCGGTGTCGATCGTCATTCCCCCGTAGGCGTCGATCGTGCCCGAACCGCTGAGCGTGCTGCCGTTTTCCCAGGTGAACGGGCCGTTGACCGCCATGTCTCCGGAAATCGTCAGCGTCGAGGTCAGGGTCAGCGCGTTATTGATTGTGGACGCGCCCGACGGATCATCGCTCGTGGAAACACCGGCGATTGACAAACTCCCGCCGGTGATGTCGATCGCGGCCTGACTGTTGATGCTGTTGACCGAGTCGGAGGAGGACGCGGAGTGCAGGATGGTTATGTCGCTGAACGAGCTGCTGATGACGACATCATCGGCGGCTGTGGGCACGGCGTCGCTACTCCAGTTGGCCGGCGTGTTCCAGTTGTTGTCACCCGCGCTGCCCGTCCAGTTAAGAAGCGAGAGCAGTGTCCGATCCTCGAGCCGGATTACCGCCGGCCGCAGTACGCTGCGGGGCGAGGGGAATGACGTCTCTAATGAGCGGTGAAACCTGCGGCGCATTGGTGCTTCTCCTGGTTTGCAGACACGGATCAGGGATGAAACTCGGGGATCGTTCGAAGGGGCGCGCAGAACGAACACCCGGACCTCTCGGAGTCCTATTCTTCAGAGGGCGTTGCGACCTCAGCGTGGCCGGCGAATCGGCTTCCTAAGGCCGTTGTGCCGGCTAACGATTCCATAGAAGGGCTCGGCTATGAGCCCCCTATTCATGGCGGAGTTTGTCACGTGGCGTTTTGCTCCTTCTCGCCGGTCGACTTCTGATCGTCGGTCATGCCCGACTGGGCCACCGCCTAGGCACAGCGGGCAAGGGAGGGCTTTCTGATAGCAACAGATGTATTCCAGGTAGGCCCTCCTGGAGAAGCAAGACGACATCGGCACTCGAGTGTTACACGGCCGGAGGAAAAAAATGAAAAGCTCTTGGAATCTCTCGCATCAATGTCGGACAAGAAAGGCGGTTGCACACCCGCGAGCAGCGATCCGGCTGCTGTGATCGCGGCTCTGTCCGGTTGGCACGCGGGCCGGAGAGATATCTCTATCCACACATTGGGCACTACGACAAACCCGGGCCAACGGCAGGACCTCAATAGTCTGCCACAGAGTGTCCGCCCACGACCTCTTAACTTGCCGAGACCCGCCTTGATACGCCGGCGAGAACGTAGGTCAGGCTTTCTAGCAGGGCACGTGTCCGCGGTGCCGGAATATCGGTGGCGTCTACCGCTCTCCCTGGCACAATTCATGTTAGAGTTAGGCCGGTTCAGCAACATCATGCGAGCGAACCGCGGCCTCGGAGCGACTGCACAGGAGACGATCATGGCGACAGTTCCTCGGACGGCGACCGACCAGGATCAGGACATTGCTTATCCGACGCGGGATGGCAGACCGATGGGTGAAACCGACTTGCATCGCAACAAGATGTTCGACCTAATCGGCAGCTTGGAGGATCATTTTGCCGGGGACCCCGAACATTTACATCTCTGGCAATCTTCTGGTGTTCTACGAACGCGGTAACCGGCGAAAGCATATCTCGCCGGACGTGTTCGTGGTCCGCGGAGTGGCCAAGAAGCCATTGCGGGATCATTACCTGATCTGGCGCGAGGGAAAAGCTCCGGAGCTCGTGATCGAGCTGACATCGAAGTCGACCCGCCGGGAGGACCAGACAAAGAAACCGATCCTCTATCGCGATGTCCTGAAAGTCGCCGAGTATTTTCTCTTTGATCCCACCGAAGATTACCTCAAGCCGGCGTTCCAGGGATTCCGGTTCGTCGAGGGCGAGTACGTTCCTATCGAGCCCGTGCAAGGCCGTCTTCCCAGTAGCGTCCTGGGACTGCACCTGGAACGCTCGGGAGTGGACCTGAGGCTCTTCGACCCCACTACGGGAAAGTGGCTGCCGACTCCACGTGAGCGCGCCGAAGCCGAACGTGAGCGCGCCGATGCCGAACGTGAGCGTGTCGATGCCGAACGTGAGCGCGCCGACGCCGAACGTGAGCGTGCCGAGGCGCGAAAAAGCCGAGCGGACACGAATCGAGGCCGAGCTGGTTCGATTGCGCGAGGAAAACGAATCGCTCAGACGCCTGCTGGGCAAGCGGGGCTGAAGTGTCAGTCCGATCGCCGTCGCGATTTCAAATGATGCCGGCGAAGTCGCTTGTAACAAGCCTGAAGCGTCATGATTGATGTTGCGATTTCAGATGCCCTGTAGGGGCCGAAACAGTAAAGCCCAGGGGAACGCCCTGGGGACTGGACTTACCGGGTTCTCTTCGAGCCCCGGAGGGGTGGTCGTGAATAGCCAGGGTCGCGAGACCCTGGAAAGCACGGGGCCAGCGAACCTCACAAGCCCCAACGGGGTGGCAGTGACCGTATGACTGACCCTCCGTCGGGGCTGGCCGAAGGGAGGTGGGACTCGCCTCATACCAGGGGCTTACGCCCACTGGCTATTCACGACCACCCCGTCGGGGCTGAAGTACAGGTCCACCCGGTAGCTTTGCTACAGTCTCCGAGACCCGGGTAATCGGCCAGCAATCGCGCTGGCAGTTCGAAGGTGATTGTTTCCGAATCAGACTGAGTGCTTATCACAAATTCCACTTCCGCCTCCGCGACCTTCCCTTGATTTTCACACGGATTCAACATCGCTCATGATACCCATCCCCCTGGCTCGTGTCCCTCCTGGACGGGAAATCTCGCTAACCTTGGCGGAGGATCGCGGACCAACTTCTGCCCCTCACTCTGAGAACGATCCTAGGCGCTCACCGCCAGTGATTCAGCAGATGAAGTTCGTTGGAGATCGGTAAACCGGAAGCTTCGATCCTGGCGATCGCCGCCACGATGCCCCTGGGGGTCAGATCGCGCGTTGGGTCGTTATCGAAGTGGAGCACGAGGATCCCGGGATGGCGGCCTCCCGACGCTCGAACGAGGTCGTGAAGCAAGGTGAAATCGCGAGCATTGCGCGTCAAGAAAACTCGGCTGTCCTGGATTGCTCGGGTCAGATGGATAGGCATCGGGTGCTCCAGACGTCCCGAGGTCCGCCGGGGTCGAGACATGGTTTCCAGCCTTACGGAGCCCCAGAGAAAGCTATCGTGAAGCGGAATCATCGTCAAGGTATATCGTCATGGCTCGACTCGAGAACTGGACGCTCGTTGCGAAGCAGAGACCAGGCCTCGGGACTGGCTTTCGTCCCAATCTTCCTCGCGTTCCCGCTGGAGCAGCGCGGCGTTGTGGATGCAGTAGTCAATGGCTTCCTGGACAGCCTCAACCGGCACATCGTAATCCCTCGCGACCTCCTCGGCAGTCATGGCCTCCGGGCCCACGGTGGCCCGGTAAAGAGTTTCAGCTCGAAGGTTACGACCTTTGAGGAAATACTGCTGATAATGCGACCCCTCGCGAGGAGCAAGATGGATGTAGTCGGTTGCTTCGAGCATGGTTAACCTCCTGCACCATTATACTTCGCCCGGAGGTCACGGTAAGGGCGATCCTCCCGGCGCAGGTGCTCTACCCCGATCAATGTGGAGCAAGAAAGTGAGATGAGGGTGGGGTGTGAATGTGGACCCGAGCAATGGCACGGAGTTCCCGATAGACACTTCGGCCGTGCTCGGCCAGCCTGGCGACCTTTCAGCCGGTGTCACTCATGGCTTGGAGACGCGAGCCTTCGCCAGCAGTCCATCGACCGCGGCCCAGAGCGCGCTCCATGCTTTCTGCTCGTCCTCGGGAAGCTTGGCTAGAGCAGTTCGCTCTCGAATGCCCGCCAGGTCCGTATCGGCCTTCCAGTGCTCGAGTGTCTGCATCACGAAGGCCCGAGCCTGCTGAGGACCGGCTTCGACTTGTTTGGTCCAGAACGCCAGGTCGGCCTTGAGCCATTCGATCGCTTGCTTGCGCCATCGGGCCTGGGCAGCCTCATCCAGCAGCGGCTCATCCTTGCCCTGTCCGCAGCCCGCCAGCGCCGCGGCGCAGGCGGCGTTGTAGCGGTTCTGGACTTGCATGTCGTCGGACAGCTTGGGCTCGGCCTGAAACGCACTGGCGAATAAGTGGGCTGAACCGGAGAAGTACTTCTTGGTGTAGCTCATGTAGCCGAGTTGAACCCCTTCCGTCGCACTGGAGGGTTTGTCCCTTCCATCCAGGATTTTGGGCAGTCCGTTTTCCAGTTCAACCAGACGTTCCGCTTTGAGCACCCACTGGTTTGATGGGTAAGACCATCTCGGTTGTTTGGAGCCCAACTCGTGTCCGCGTCGGAGTTCTCCAAGCCCCTCGCGGAATTGCCCCTGCTTCTGGAGGATCAATCCCAGGTTGCAGTGGCTTTCGGCATAGTTGGGATTGAGGTGAACCGCTTCACGATACTCTGCAATGGCCGCAGTCACCCTGCCTTGGACGCGAAAGGCATTGCCCAGGCCATAGCGGGCCACGGCCAAATTGGGCTTGAGGCGGATGGACTCAGAGTATTCGGCGATCGCTTCATCCAACTTCCCCTGATCCGATAGGGCAGTTCCGAGGTCGAGGTGGATCTCGGCGGAGTCAGGCTTCAGGCTAATGGCGATACGGAATTCGGCGATCGCCTCGTCCGGCTTCCCGTGATCGCGCAGGGATAGCCCCAGGTTGTGGTGTGCATTGGCTAGTTCGGGCTTGAGTCGCAGCGCCTCACGGTACTCTACGATCGCCTCGCTTAACTTTCTTTGACGGTAAAGGGCGACTCCAAAATTGTTGTGGGCAGCGGCGTTCTTAGGATTGAGCCTTAACGCCTCGTGAAACTCGGCGATCGCCTCGCTCAACTTTCCCCGGTCGCACAGAGCGATGCCTAGGGCGTCGTGGGCGTCGGAGGAGTCGGGCTTCAGCCGCAGTGCCTCGCGGAACTCGGCGATCGCCTCGTCCAGCTTTCCTTGATCGCGCAGAGCGAAGCCAAGGTTGTGGTGGGTTTGAGCGTCTCCATGCTTGAGCCTCAGCTCCTCGCGAAACTCGGCGATTGCCTCGCTTAGCTTTCCCTGCATGTGCAATGCGAGGCCAAGGTTGTCGTGGGCTGCGGCGTCCTTAGGATCGAGCCTCAGCGCCTCGCGGCACTCCTCGACCACCTCGCGCAACTTCGCCTGCCTGCACAGGGTGTCGCGAAGGACCTGGTGAGCTTCAGCGGATTGGGGCTTGAGCTGCAGCGCCTTGTGATCCTCGGAGATCTCGTCGTTCAGCACTTGATTATAAATGGCGAATCCAAGATTAGTGTGGGCTCGGGCGTCTTCTGGTTTGAGCCTAATAGCCTGTCGATACTCGTCGATTGCCTCGCTAAGCTCCCCCTGCCCGATTAGGGCGTCGCCTAAATCGATGTGAGTTTCGGAGGATTCGGGCTCGAGTCGAAGCGCCTCGCGGTATTGAAAGACTGCCTCCTTCAAGTTGCCCTGGTTGTATAAGGCAAGGCCGAGCCAAAAGTGGGCCGCGGGAGAATGTGGCTTTTCTTGAATGAGAACTCCTAGTTCGGAAATTGCACGGTTAATTGCTTCCTTGCAAGGCGTCTCCATGCCGCGCTTTTTGAGCAGCTTCGCATAGCACATCCAATGTCGGCCATTATGTGGACGAACCCGGACAAGATCTTGGAAGATAGCAACCGCTTCATCCACTCGGCCGCTGTTTTGAAGGGCATGTGCCAGCTCGTGCGCCGTTTCAGGCCGCAGGACTCGTGCAGCAGTGTAGAACCGGATCGCATCCTCGGTCCGCGTCGGATGAACATGTTCCAAGGTTGCTCCCAAGACGTGATTGATCCAGATATCCCTTGGATACCGCAACTGGGCGCGGCGAAGCAAACCTGCCGCCGCATCGCGGTCACCCGCATCGACCAAAGCCCCAGCCAGTAGCGCAGGCTCTGTGCGGGCCATGTCATTGGATCGGCCTCCTGTGCCAGCTTGCGCAGGGGCTCGAGCCAGGCCTTTCGGTCGGGTTTTGACCAAAGTTGGCGCAGCCGATCGCGGACGGGTTCGGGGTCGGCGGCGCGAGCGGCTGCCACCAGGCGCCTCCAGGCGTCCTGCGGTCTGGGCCGCACTTTGCGGCGTTGCATGGCCCAGTCGTCAATCGCCGCCACGAGATCGAGCCATACGGAGAGCGGTCGGTTCCTTATCCTTGCGCCCCACTCGCCAGGCTGGAGAGTGTCGACATCGATCCCGGCTTCGCGGAAGGCATCGGCATAGGCTGAGTCGCTCACAGATCCGTCGGGATCATCGCCCTCGGCCGAGCGAATCTCCACCAGCTTTTCTAGGAGCATGTGATCGGCCTGCGCTGTTCTTGCCGCCTCCTCAACCTGCTTCAGGAGCGCTGTCACGCGATCGCCCGTCGCCACGTCTCGAGCGTCGGCCACCAGCCGCGCGACTGCCTGCGCGGCGTCGCGGGCGGCGAGCCAGCGGGACAGATCATCACCCGTTCGCTGGGCATCATCACGCCGCAACTCGGCCTCGCGGAGAGCAAGGTCGACCTGTACGGCGCGGCGTTGCTGCTCACGTGCCAGGTAGGACCAGCCGGCGCCACGATGCCCGCTGTGAGCAACACCGACGCCGCCAGAGCGACGGTGACTCGCTGTCGTTTCCGTTCCTCTTCCGCGCGGGCCTGGGCTTCCACACGCGCCAGCTCGGCTTTGCGCAAGCGATCCTGGACTCCGGATAGGTAGGCCGTGATTCGAGCGGACGCCCATGCCGGCATCGCGTGGCCGCTGCTGGCGGTCGGCGGACAGGCAATCGCGGGCCAGGGCGATCAGCTCGGGGTCGGCGGCGCTGGTGTCGAGCCGGTGCATGGCGTCGGCCAGGTCGCCCCGGGCGGCTTTGCCGCGGATCTCATCACGCGTCTGGCCCACGAACGGGGGCTTTCCGGTCAGGATCTCGCAGAGGATCGCCCCCAGGCCGAAGACGTCGCACCGCTCGTCCAGCCGCTCGACCTCGCCGCGCCCTGCTCGGGGGCCATGTAGGCCGGGGTGCCCATCACGCTGCCCGCCTGCGACTCGCTGCCGCTGCCTCCAGGACCGCTCCGCAACCGTCTTGATGAGCGATTCTGTCTGCGCTGCGGCGAACGCCCGCTGTTCATCGGCGATGCCCCCTTCGGGTAATACCTTGGCCAGGCCCCAGTCCATCACCTGGACTTCGCCGAAGCTGCCCACCATCACGTTGGCCGGCTTCAGGTCGCGATGAATCACGCACCTGGCGTGGGCGTAGGCCACCGTCTGACAGACCGCCTCGAAGATGGCGAGAAAGCGCGGCAGATCCGCGGCCGGTTCTTCACAAGCCTGAAGCGCCAGCGAAGGTCCCCCCGTCCGGACCTTCGCTCGCGCTTCAGGCTTGTTTATTGGACGAGGCTCCCCTGTCCGGACCTTCGCTGGCGCTTCAGGCTTGTCGATTGGAGCGGAGACGCAACGCGTTGCCAGCAAGGCTGACAGGGTGCGGCCCTTGACCAGCTTCATGGTGAAGAACGGCCGCCGGTCGGGCATTGCGCCCACCTCGTGGACCGGCACGATTCCCGGGTGCTGGAGCTGGCCGCCGATCTGCGCTTCCTCGACGAAGCGGCGGATCACTCCTTCGTCATCGCGGTGCCGCTCCAGCAGCACCTTCACTGCCAGGTCACGGCCCAGGTCGGCGTCGCGGGCCTTGAGCACGACGCCCATGCCGCCGCGGGCAATCTCGCCCAGCACCTGGTAGCGCCCGACTGATCCGCCCGGCGCGGCCGCCAAGGCCTCGGATCGCGTCCAGACGATCGGCGGGTCATCCTCGACCGGCTCGGGAAGAAGCAACTGCGGAGGCGGGTCGCTGCCCGGCCAGATCGCCGTCAAGGCACTGAAGTCGATCGGGGAACCGGGCGTGAAGCGAGCCGGGCCATCCGGGAACGGAACGGAGGTCGGGTCCGCCTGCCACCGCGGCTCCGCTTGATCGTTCAGTCCCTGGGCCAGGTGCATGGCCCGCAGACAGGTCGCAACGGCCCGGCGAGCTCGGGATGGGCGGCGATCAGCCCCTCGGGGTCGGCCGGGTCGCCGGCCTCGAGCCGGGCCAGGTAAGACTCCAGCACCTCAGCCAGCGCGGCGTCTTCTGAGGTGGCACCGGTGTTACCATCTACCGACAGGGAGTTCTCGTGCGCTCATGGTTCAATTTCCTCCAGCAACTGGCCTAGCCGCCGCATGGTGCGGGTCCACAGCACACGGGCGGCGCCGGGCGAGCGGTTCATGCGGACGGCGATCTCGTTGAAGGGAATGTGCTCGATGTGACTTGCCTCACGGCCCGATGTGGACATGGCATCGAGCAATTTGAGACAATCCATCTTCGAGAAAGGGGAGTGTACCTTGGCGACGGCAGCCGACAGGCTTCGAACGGCTCTCCATACGACAGCGCGCGTCCAGCCGGGCAATAAGATTGAGATCACGGCGCCAGAGTTGAGAGAGGGCGAAGACGTTGATGTCTTCCTGATCCCACGTACCTCGGAAACCCACGCGGGTCGCTCCGTCCTGGAATTCTTGGATTCCTTGCCTCCGGGGCCGCGGAGTGCCGCCGACCTGGCAGGAGGCCGAGCGACTGTTCCAGGAGGAACGGAACGCATGGGATCGTTGACCCTGCCTTCCACTGGTCCCGTCTACGCCGATGCCCAGATCTTCATCTACAGTGTGGAGAAGCATCCCATCTACGCACCACTCTTGCGGCCATTGTGGGCGTCGGTGGCAAGGGGCGATCTCGAAGTCGTCAGCAGCGAGTTGACCCTTATGGAGACGCTGGTCGGGCCACTGAAAACGGGTAACTCTGCGCTCAAACTGGATTATGAGAACATCTTCCTCTGCTCGGGCATCCGCCTGATTCCCATCACACAGTCGATCCTCCACGAGGGAGCACAACTGCTGCGCGACCTTGAGCAGTTTGCGGACACCCGACGCCCTTCATGCCGCCTCCGCCCGTTCTTGCGGTTGCACGCTTGTGCTCACGAATGACACCGCATTTCGACGCATCCCAATGCTGCCCGTCGTCCTGCTCGATGATCTGGTCGGACCGTGAGGCATTGGGGGTGACGGGGACGGACGTCTCGGAGGTGGCCCCGGTGTTGCCATTGACCGACAGGGATCCCTCGGCGCTCATGGTTCGATTTCCTCCAGCAACCGGCCTAGCCGACGCATGGCGCGGGTCCAGAGCACGCCGCAGCGCCGGGCGAGCGGTTCATGCGGACGGCGATCTCGTTGAATGGGATATGCTCGATGTTGCGGAGCACGAAGATCTCGCGGTAGTCGGCCGGCAGTTGCTCCAGCGCGTCGGCCAGCAGGACCGCGCGCTCGCGGCGAATGGCCAGCGAGCTGGCCGACGGGAGCGAATCGGCCAGCGCCGCTGCGCGGCACCGCCGGCCTGCTCCAGCAACTCCTCCAGTGAGACCTGACGGCGCACGTTGCGCGACCGGCGGCGATGGTAATGGGCCTGGTCGGCAAGGGTGCGAACCAGGATCTGCCGCAGCCAGGCGATCAGTTGGGGCTCGTTGCAGCCGGCAAAGCCCGCGAACTGGCGATGTGCCTTGAGGAAGGTTTCTTGCACCAGGTCGGAGGCATCAAGTTGCAGCCGTAACGCCTGGTCGAGCATCGACCGCGCAATCAGCCGGAGATCGTTGCGGTAAAGCTCGAAGCGCTGCCCCAAAGCCGCGCCATCCCCGGCGCGAGCCTCGGCCATCAGCCGGTCGGGGATCGCGCCAGCCTGCGACATCGCGACTCCTGGTCTCGGGACCAGGAGCTTCAACCGCAGGTGACAGGGAGAACTCGGTGCGGTCGCGGGCTCGACGCTCCGGCGCATAGACCGGAACCCAGCCTGTGATAGCCAGGCGCGGCACCCCCCCGGCCTTGCTTACGGACGTTCGCCACCTCATGAAAGCAGACGACATCGGCGACCGACTGTTACACATCTTGTCCGCGGACTTGGAATTGCCGCAGAGATTATCGACACTCTGAGCGATTACTGGCAACACCAAGATGTGCGTGTACTGAGTTGAATCGTCATGTGGGTCGACGATGGTCCCGTAGGAAGCAGCCATTTCCGGGGCCACGGCTAATAGATCGGGATGATGCAGATCGTCACCCTCAAAGCTCCATGAGCTTTGAGAGCTCCCGGACGAACGCCAGTATCCCTGGCAGAATCGACATCAGCATGTAAGCCGACGAGATCAAGTTCCGCATGAAATACCTGGACACGATGGGCCCAGTTCGATGCATGGTGCGGTTCATTCGGAAGCGGCCTTGGTCGGTTTCCGGGTTGATCGGGTTGTCTCACGAGGTCTCAGTTTGCCGGTGGAATCACCAGATCATCACGGCGGATTCCGAACCCGAATAATTCATGTAATGGCGAATCCGAAGGACGTACTTGCGACCCTTGCTCAGGCGAACCTTGAGCGTCGCGTTGCGATCGGTACCGCTGTCATCATCGCCAACGATGTGTCTCAGATCTCCATCATGGTCCTCGAAGAGAACCATGAGATTATCGGAGCCTCCGAACGTTTGGATGGTGTAGTCTCGGCTGGCAGGGGGTGCGATCACATAGTCGGCCTGCTGTTTAGGCTGCAGGTTAAGGGTCTCGGACCGAAAGGGTCTCAACTCGGGGTACGAGCTGGGAGGCTGAGCAAGCGGATAGAATTCAAGAGCTTTTTGCTTATCAATCGAGGAAAGGCCGCCGGCGGGGTTCAGACCGTTCTGGTAGCCCGCCGGACTGACAATCAGATTCCTGGCAAACGCATATTCCATGATCGAATCAGGATCCCAGGTAGAACCATCGACTTCGCTGGGAGAAAGCTTGCGGAGGATATTATAGAAAATCGTATCCCGATCCCAGTTATTGGGTGGACCCTGAAAGGAGGAGTAGACAGCCTGCTCGTTCCAGACAATACCCGCAAACGGGTTTTGATGTTCATGAGGAAATCCCAGAGTATGGCCGATCTCATGCACCGGGACATCCACGGTCCTCGGGTCGGTTGTAAGGTCCCAGCCGAAGTTCATCGTCCGTTCGCCTTGCTTCGGAATAGTGATGATGTCACGGCCGATGTAAGACCATGACCCATCACCGCGTAGAAAACCGATCCGGATTTCCGCCTCGCTCAAGCTCTGAACTTCCTCGAAGGAGATGCCGATTCCCACATCCCGCCAGGTCTCAAATGCCTCGCGACCAGGTCTTTCTCTGGCTCAGAGTTCGTACTCCACGGTCCACCCTGGAAGAACGCAAAACGCAGTTTCGTGACATTCACCCACTTCTTGCGGATCTGCTCGATCATCCGTGCCCGACCAGGAGTCAGGTCGGCGCCAGTACTCGTTCAGGCACCGGTCTCAGCGTGCAGTAGCGATGGACCCCGTCTTTCGTTTCCGATCTCCGAGTGGTCCGATACGCCGAGCCGTTCTTTTCGGTCTCCAGCGAACTAATCCGCTGTTGCAACTGGCTCACCAGATCCGCAAGCGATTTCATCGTTTCAGCCATCTCAGATTCTCCTTTCAGACAGGGAGATGAATTGAGCGAGGCATGACCGCTCCGGAGACGATATGGGTCAAGGGACGGAGATCGATCATCTGATCTGCGATGTTCATTCACGTGAGTCGAGATCTCACGCTCAAAAGGCAGCTACTTCTCGAAGACCCGGAAGAACGGCCCGAGACTGGTGGAAAGGTAGTCTGAGACATCGGGATACTGAGACACCAGAACACCGAGAAGAGGAATCAGGTAGCCGAAAATCACCGGCAGTGCCGACCAATCAAAAGATGCCGGCCGTGATTTCGAGATCCGGCTGAGAAACTCGTCTCGATCGAGCACAAGCAGCATGACCAGCATCGCGACCACGGTCGCCAGCGACAGAGCCCAGAAGAACAACGACAAAAGCCGATGCGGCTGAAAGGGATAAGCATTGACTGCCATGAGTAGCAAGATTGGAAAAGCTGTCAGGAACTTCGCATTGCATCGGAGGTGGATGGAATACTGGCTGACGTAGTTGACAGCCGAGAGGGCCACGAACTCTTCCGCTCGGTCGAGCCATGACTTCATGTCTGCGCTGAGAGCCGGCTTCGGCCTTGCCGGTGGGTGAGCCAGGCGCCCCCGGGGTAGCCCATTGTGTCCATTCCGGCTCGGCCTTCCGTTGTCCACGGTATTTCGCAGGTGACTGGATTCAGGATCATGGTAAGCATCTGAAGAGGTACGCGATTTCCAGTACAGGCTGAGCGGATCCATGCAAATTGCAACGGCTTGATCAAGCTTTTGCTGGGTTTCGGAGCAATAGACCATGATTCCATCGGCCGTGGAAGGATTGCGATCCTCACGAGACATTTCCTCTGCAAACGCGGCAGGGAGATGCTCACTGGTGATACTGCCGAGCGCGAGGCGCACCTTTTCTTCGAGCTCGTCATCCGTCCTGGTGGTGTCGCTGATGATCAAAGGTTTGTCAGTAGTCAGTGACTCGACCTGCTGGATAGACATCTGCAAGTTGGGAAGCCGCGGGTCGAAACCACTGAGATACCTGCCGTAAGTGAATGAGACCTTGTTGGGAAGGCGATCGTAAGTCGCCGGCCATGGGGAGCATGGCCAGTCGACGCAGGAACTCACGATACTGGCCGTAGAGCCGGTAAGTATGCAGCAACACGAAAAGATACAAGAATGCCCCACCGGTCAGTGCCACGGTCGTCGCCACATTGAAAAACACGTTCTCGACCGTCGGAATTCTTCGCGCGACGATCTGTACAAGAAGAGCGATTAAGCCGATCGCGACTGCCAGAGGTAAGGGCCGCATGAACGCCGCCTGGCACGGCCGCATGATCGTTGCTCTGAGATCATTGTCTATGACCCCCAGGCGCTCCAGTTCGGGGATTCCTCGGGACCCGTTGCCCTGGCCAAATGAAGGCATTCGATGAAACGCGTGAATCAATTGACATCGCCGCAGATGGTACAGTGGCCAGCACGCGAGTGCCGCGCCAACCAACAGCGCCGGGTTCGTCGGCGAGATGCTGCTGCTGAGTTGCACCGTACGCTGAAAATCGAAGTAGCCGTTCAGCAGTTGAAATCTGGAGCTCGGCTCGAAATAGATGGCTGCCGGAAGATAAGCAACGGCCGCGAAGCCCAAGAATACCCAGCGCAATGACTTGATCGAGATCAAAAACAGGACCGCCGCAATGGACAGCAAGATGCCGTAAGCGATGCCCTGTGAGCTCTCGGAGGCAAAAAACGGGACGGACCGGGTAATACGGCGAAGCACGTCCAATTCCTGGAAAGCCAACTGCGAGAGATAGCCAGGCAAGGGGGTGAACCCGAGCAGTAGAATTGCCACGCATCCTGGCGCCAGCCACGCGTTGCTCACGCGATAGAACCAGAAGGGAATGTGTCGGGAAGAGTCTGGTCTATATCCCGACCAGTTGATTCCAAGGAACACCAGCAATGAGCCCAGGGTGAACGCCGTCACAACCGGAACGGCAACCGCCATGAACTGATCGCATGCGAACACGACGAATCCGAGACCGATGAGAACGTATGCCGAACTAGCCAATTGGAATATTCTCCGGGATGCCCGAGGCGTGGCGCTGATCAATCCGGCAAGCTTGGCGACGGCGGCGTTGAACAAGCGTGCCAGGAGAGACTGACCTGCTTCAGCGCTCTCTCGCTCACCTGATTCAAGGCTTCTTATTGCTTGAAACCAGTAATCCGCCGAGGACCTTTCCGGACCCGTGGATCTCACGTCTTTCCGCCAGAGGAAGTACGCCGCGACTTGAATCTGTTCTTCGCTCAGGATCCCTGGTTGCGTGGCTTGCGCAGAAGTCGGATTGTCGGAATCGCGAGCGGTAGGCTTGTTCTCCGCGGACGACAGTACACCCGCGATCCCGACCGCCAGGAGCGCGAGGGTGAGACTTCCCGGTATGAGCGAATGCCAGTTCCTCGTGAGCATGTAAAGCAACGGCAGAAACCCTGCCCATACTGCCAGGGCATAAAACACGATGAGGACGATGAAGAGGAATGTGATGTGCACACGCTGCTCCAACGCCAGATCGGCTTTCCCGTGCACGGGCCGGAAGTACTCGATCAACGCAATGTAGGCGCGATTCCATTTTGACCTGTCAGATTCCGATTCTGTCCTGGCGGGCGCGGGGAAGGCCCTGATATAGGCATGGCAAAGAAGCAGACAGATCAGGGTTGCCACTGTGAATTCGAGGATCCAGGGGACCGTGAAACGCAACGGCATCTCGCCCGAAAGACTGGCTCGACGACCGCCCTTCTCGGCCTGCGAATTGTCCCCAGACGCGCGTTGCTGGTTATCCTGATCGTCTGCTTGATTCTCTGAAGGCCGAACCAAGGCGAGATTCTCGTGGATCGAAATTGTTCGATCGCCTTCGTTGACATCGTTCATCACGGTCACTGGCCAGGGTCCGTATTTGCCGATAATGCTGATCCAGAGTGGTGGATAGGATGTTGCCGGCCTGTAGACCGAAGTCACTGTCGGATATCCGTAGTCAAGTAACAGATCGGTGACAGCATCGCCCGCATTGGTCTTGCCGAATGCATTGCCCAGAAGCAGAAGTGAGGCGTTGTAGTATCCCTGGTCGAACTCGTTCGAAAACAGCAACCTCCGGCGTTCTCCCTTGTTGGGAAAATCCCACCCCTGACTGGCGCTGAACATGGGGTAGCTGGAGACCGCAAGTGCTCCCTCCATGTAGCGGCTCATCTCCGGAAACGTGAGAAGAACGTCGTTGTCCGTGAAGAAAACTTGGACATCGGGGCAGTACTTCGCGACGAGTTTCATGAGAAACATCTTGTCTCGCGCATCGCTCGACACGATGCCGACGTAACGTGCGTCTTCACGGGAAAGAGTTGCGAGCGTCTTCGCCAACAGCAGATATTCCGCCTTGGCGGAAACCTGGCCGTGAAAGGGAGGCAGGACATCGCTCGTTTCTTGGTTATCGTCGAAAGGAAGAGGCGGCATGTTGGCTGATTTTGAGTTGGTCTTGCCTGTTGCTAACCTGGCAAAAGTGTCGTCGCCGTCCGCAAGTACGCTGCGTGCGTTTGCGATGTGAATCGGTAACGGCAAACATAAAATGTGTTCTTCACGGATGATGTCCATGTCCTGTATCTTTTGTCCGAATGCCGTGTCAATTGGACCGAGCAAGGCAATTTTAGCTGAAGTCGCTGACAGAGGTGAGCGAATGCGAATGTAATGAATTATGGCACGCAAACGCGATTCGTCATTGTGGACCGTGGTGCTGAAGTGGACCAGCCCCCCGAAGGGCTGTTCGACCGTGTGTTTCTTGACGCCGGTCACGCTTCCCGAAAGGATAACAAATTGATCGCTGTTGGAGTTCGCGCCTTGCTTGCCAGTAAAACCCGAGTGCCACAAGGCAATCGCTGCTTGCATCGAAGGCATGGACCCCGTGAAGTATGGGCCAAGGACTAGAGTGGACGGAGAAGTATCACTGCTCCTGAATTGGAGTTGTTTCCTTAAACGAAGTGCTTCCCAGAAAGCATTTTTGTGGATCCCCCAGGTTGACGTCTCACCGACCAGTAGAAGGATCAAAAGTGATCCTTTCTCGGGCTCGCGGATGTCCGCCTGAACGGGGTCCTGAGCGATCTTCGATGCAACCGACCGCAGGCTCCGGTTCGTGTCGCCGCTGACCCGACGGAACAGAGCGATCCCCGGCCAGTTGGTCTGTGCGCCCGGGGAGGCATCCTTGGGGTGTTCTTGAACTGGATTGCCGGACTCGTTTCGCCTCGGCCGGGAATCCGTCAAAACCCAGGGAACATGATAACGATCCGGAGTGAAGCCCGCTTCTTCGATCGCTGTCTGAATCGCGCTGTAGAGCAGGTCAAATCGGTATCCGACCGTTGAGTCCACCGGATCAGGCAGCGTGGCGATCAGGACCTTCGGTTCATATGCCCTCAGGCGATCGAACAGCTTTGTCCGCACGGCGTGGGACTTGCCGGCCGCGACATCAGCGGGCAAGCCGACAAACTCACGTAGCGGCTTTTCCAGATCGAAGCTGTTCGCCGGGTCCGCTCCCGAACTCATGGACCTATCTATCGATCCAACCGTCGAGGCGTCTTCCCGGGCCACCACGAAACAGTCGACAGTCAGTCCTGTCAAAGCAAACAACACAACGACCACTCTTGATACACGGATATTACCCATGAAAATCTCCTCCAGCAGTCGCGAATGCTCAAGAGCTCTGAGGGTTGCTGCGCCCATGCAATATCGAGATACAAGCAGCGCAAATTGCCGAGCATGAAAGCGAAGAATTCCGCGCGTATTGCTCCCGCCGTTCGGCGACAGGCCGAAGAAGCACTCAGAACACTGCTGCTTGATGTGAACCCTATGTGGATCTGAAGGTTTTACTTCTTGACGAAGTGAACAAACAGAGGACCTTCGAATTGGTCGCTCAGGTTCGGCGATCAACGTGATTCGCTTGCCCGGGGCTACTGCACCCGACGTGACTGCTCTATGCGCCAGCTCTCATCATGGAATCCGGGAGTAGCTCCGTTCACAACAGGGCAATCCGAGTGACTTGTGACATGCTTCCCTTTAATAGACAACCTTGTCGTGCAAAAAGCACAATTCTCAGCGGTTTTTTTTCCTTTTTTTCGGAAGCTGCTCTGAGCGAACGACTTGAGACATCGCGGCAAAGAGCACCGTGGAGATCTCGATGAGACACCGTGATGAGGCAGCCGCTCGCGTGGAAACCTCGTCACTCGATGCACGGACACTTCTATGAACCGGTGAAGCCTTCAAGACGAGAGAGAGGCAGGGCAATAATCAAACCTTTCAATGAGGTTTGAGCGTGCTTTCAGCAACACTCGCCGAGTTCACAGGAGGACCAGGCTCCATGAGCGCTATGGCCTCGGCCAGAATGGAAGCGAGACTGTCATCCGATGGCTTGTTTTTCTTGATCCAGACGGCGGCACGATCAAAAGAGTTATGCGCTAGTTCCCTGTGCCCCATTCGGTAATGTGCCATCGCGAAGAGTAACCAATCAAACGGACCGCTCACGCCGAGATTCGTCGATCTTTCGATCTCATCGGCCGCAGCTTGCCAGTTCCCATTGCGAAAACTGGCCAGCGCCAGGACTCGCCAGACATCCCGGTCTTGCGGTGAGAGTTCGGCGGCTTGCCTTGCCAGGCGTTCCGCCTCACGCGGATCGTAAACACGAGGATCAGGGCAGCGGAGCAGACTTGCCGCCATACGCTCAAGTGTTTTGGGAGAGTTCGGGACAAGTGCCAGGGCCTCTCGGAATGTTTCCACGGCTTCCTGGTACTGATGTTCCATGTACAGCGACTCGGCGAGCGCTTTGAGATTCTTGGAGGCGCGTACCGTTTTTGATATGGTATGGCGAGGGCCAGACGCAAGCATTCAATGGCCTCCGAATGTCGATTGAGGTGCCGAAGCGTGAATCCGAGGAACCAGTAAACTTCCGGAAGAATGGCCTGGCGTGGATCCGCACCCATTTCGATTGCACTGGCAATCGACCAGGGATTACCCAGGGACACGATCTCCTGATGATTCAAAAGCCGTTCGACGATCGTTTGCACATCGGCTCGGCCCTCGATCAGGTCCTTCACGATTTTTCGATATGTTGCTTCTGCCTCTTGAAGCAGCGCGACATCGTCTTTCAAGTCCCCCAGGCTGACGAGTGCGTCGCCGAGGTTGAGCCAACCCGAGAAATGCTCGGGGTGCTGAGCAGTAATGTTCTTGGCGAGTGTCATGGCTCGCCAGTACGAACGTTCTGCGTCTGAATTTCGCCCTGCAACAAAGAGCAGGTCGCCCAACTTTGTCAAGGATACCACTTGTCCATCGATCGCTTCGAGTGACGCCCCATGACGGACGCTGGCTAATGAAGCAAACAAATCGATCGCGCGGTTATAGGCGGCTTCCGCTTCGGAAGTGCGTCTAAGAGTCCAGCCGATCAAGCCGACCCGAAGCCAGGCATGCGCAGCCTGCATTCTGACGGCTTCGTCTGTGACCGGAGCCGTCGCAAACTGCTCATAGTAAGTGGCGGCTTTCAATAGAAACTCACGTCTTAGCTGTGCATCCCCGGGGTCCTGAGTGAGCCATCGTTCGGAGAGGCGGGTGTACATTTCGTCGACGATGTGACGAGCCTGCTCACCTTGACGGCGGGCGAGATCGCGCTGCCGCACGATCTCCGCCTGCTTGGCCGCAATCAGGGCCGTGCTGACAGCGAGCCCGACGACCGCCATGAAAAGGAGAATCACTGATGAGATCACCGAAGCCGTGTGCCGGCGAGCCCACTTGGCGAATCGGTCCCAATGGCTGGGCCGCCGGGCTTGAATGGGCTTCAGCTCGAGGAATCGCCGCAAGTCATCCGCCAGGCCCCTTGCCGTGGGATAGCGTGACCTCGGCTGCTTGTTCATTGCCTTGTTGAGGATTGTTTCCAGGTCGGCTGGCACCTCTGGCTTGATTTTCCTGATTGAGCGCGGATCCTCGAGAGCAAGCTGGTGTAATAACTCATGGCGATCGTGTCCGTTAAACGCTGGCCGAAGAGCAAGCACTTCGTAGAGCGTCACTCCCAGGGAGTAAATATCTGTGCGATGATCAACGGCATCTCGTCGCGCGAGCGCTTGTTCGGGGCTCATGTATCTCAAGGTTCCAAGCACGTCGCCAGTAAGCGTCAAACTGTCTACCTGAGACATCCGCGCCAGGCCAAAGTCGGCAATCCACAGGTTGCCGCGGACATCAAGCAGAATGTTGGCTGGCTTGATGTCGCGATGCACGATTCCCATGCCATGTGCGTAGTCGAGCGCCTTGGCCGCCTGGATTCCGAGCTGAGCGACTGTACGGAAAAAAGCTCGGCTTCGAGTCGAAGGTGTAGAATAGGAAGCCGGCTTCGTTGTCATCGAGCTTGGCGACTGATCAGCATTCCATTCAGGGGGTGCGAGAAACGGGTGAGCCGGCTTCCAGGCGGCCTGAGATCAGATCGTCGGCCAGGCTCAAAGCTGCGGTGGTGGTAGGAGTGCAGTTGGTTGGCTCTTGTCCCTCCAGCTTGCGCAGATCGCTAATCAGGGCAGCCAAGGTCTGACCCTCGATCAGTTGCATTGCATAGTAGTGAACGCCTCGTTCGCACCCCACCGAGAAGACCGGAACAATATTCGTGTGATGCAACCTCGCGGCCGCCTGAGCCTCGGTCTTGAATCTTTGCATCAACTGTGGATCGAGCGCGGCAGCAAACGGCAAGACCTTGAGTGCCACCCGGCGATGGAGCGAAAGCTGCTCGGCTTCGTAGACGATGCCCATACCTCCCCGGCCAATCGCACGGAGAATCCGGAAATCTCCCAGCAGATTCGGCAGCCCTTGTTGATGCTCAAGCTCGGTGTGGCCCGAGAAATCTGCTTCTTCATTTCGCTCGACCTGACTGGCCAGCCTCAGAACGCCGAGGCACGCACGAAACTCTTCTGCGATCTTCGGATGCTGGGCTGCCAACCGCTCCAGGTCGACCGGATGCCCCTGCTCAATTGCGGCCAGGTACGATTCGAGGGCCCCGGCGAGCTCGGAATCCAGCGATTCTTGGTGCTTCGCCCCATCGGGAACTGCATGTCCATTGAGATTCATGCGTTCTCCTCCAGAATCTGGGTAAGCCGCTTTACGGCCCGAGCCCAGAGCATCCGCACTGCACCGACCGAACGGCCCATGTCGGCGGCTATCGTCTCGAAAGGAATGTGCTCCAGGGTACGCCGGATGAAGACCTCGCGATAGTCCTCCGGCAGACGATCCAATCCGTCGGCCAGGAGCACGGCTTGCTCGCGCCGGATTGCCTGTTCACTCGGAGAGCTGAGCGACGTGGCCAGTGCTTGCTGAATCGTCATGGCTGAGCGATCGAGAAGCTGATCGAGCGATTCCTGGCGATGAAAGTCGCGCGCCATCCGGCGGTGGTGCTTGACCTGGTTGGACAGGCTGCGAATCAGGATCCGCCGCAGCCAGGTGACCAGTTCCGGCTCCGTCTTTCCCTGGAACTGGCCGAATTCACGATGGGCTTTGAGAAAGGTCTCCTGAACCAGGTCGGAAGGCTCGAATTTGATACGCAACGCAGCACTGATGACTGAACGAGCCACCAGCCGAAGGTAGTTCCGGTAAAGCTCCAGCAGCTTTCCCAGGGCAACATCATTGCCTCCGCGGGCCTGTTCAAGGAGCAGCACAGGTAGCACATCGTCCCGCAACTTTCCCCCCTCCGTTGAACGACTTCGGCGAAATTGTGACCCCCTCCATGTTTCAAGAAATCCTCCAACGGTATAGACAACCTTTTGGATTAGATTTCACAGAGTTTACCCCCGCTGTTCAATTCCTTGGCGAACCGATCATGCTGGCCTCCTGGAGGATTACGCGGAGAGAGCTACGTCCCCGCGAACACGAATGCTCGTCGTCTCCGCATCCTGGGCGATCTCGTAGCGACCCTGGCTTTCGACCCCGATGAAACTCGTACCCGTGTCACGTGAATGTCCAGACTTGATGGCTTTTGACTCCTCACTGCCGGGGTATCAAAAAAAACAAAAAAAGGGACTTGACTATCGCCAAAAGCGCGTCAAAATTCCTGATGCCGTGGGGGTTTAGCCCGGCTTCAAGTACCAGGGACTGAGGTCTTTGCCCTGGGGCGTCAGAAGGTCGCGATGCGACGGATCCCGGTTTCGGGAGCGCCAACCTCTTTGGGCAAACCACCACGGCTTTTTTTGCGCGCCCGTCTCGGCCTGGCACTCGCCTCTCCTGGCTCCCGTCTACTGTGATCCTGCCTTTGGCCCCCTACTCTCCATGGATATCTCGTCTGCATCGCGAGTCACCCGGTAAGCCAGTTACACATTGGCCCCGGAAAGCCACCTGAACGGATCGAATGAAACACCTGGCAGAGCTTGGCCGACACCTTCGTTACCAGAAGCCTGAAACATCTCGCAAGGCGGATCGTTCCCAGCTTTCGGGCGATCGCTCACATGAGCAAGTTGCGTTTGCTTCCCGAAGTGCGGAGGGTCTCTGTAGAATCGAATCAACGCTCGCACTCTGGCAGGATTTGGAGACAATATCGACGATGGCTGGTTGGCGCACGCTGATAGACGAGCTGGTGGACGAGCGGCGGGAGATGCTTCGCGAGGTCCGCCGCCGGCTGCATGCTAACCCCGAACCGAGCCGCGAGGAGTATCAGACGACTCGGTTTCTTGCCGAGGAGCTCGAGAAAGCGGGAATGTCGATTGCAATCGCACCCACCGGGCGGGGACTGGTGGCCGGTCCACCGGACGCCGATGGCGAGCCCGTGGTCGCGTTCCGGGCGGATATCGACGCCTTGCGGATTCACGACGCCAAGTCGGTTCCTTACCGATCGACGCGTGACGGTGTGATGCACGCTTGCGGACACGATGCCCATGCGGCGATGGCCCTGGGCGCTGCAGTTACGCTCTGGCAAGCACGCGAGGCGTTGCCCCCGGGTCTGGGCTGGCGGGCCGTGTTTCAGCCTTCGGAGGAGGTGGGCGAAGGGGCCTTCGAGATGATCGCCGCCGGGGCCATGACCAATGTGCGGGCCGTCATCGCCCTGCACGTCGATCCCGAGACGGCGGCGGGTCGGGTCGGCTATCGTCAGGGAGTGCTCACGGCCTTTTGTCAGGAGCTTCAGGTCGAGATTCACGGGCTGGGTGGGCACGCAGCGCGGCCGCACCAATCGGTCGATCCGATCGGTATCGCCTCGCAGTTCATCACCAGCGTTTACCAGTTCGTGCCCCGCGCGATCGATTCGCGTGATCCGGTGGTGGTCACATTCGGCAGCATCCAGGGGGGCACAAGTGCCAATATCATTCCCGAGCGGGTGCTTCTCACGGGGACAATCCGGACCTTGAGCGCCGCGGCGGCGGCTCGGGTGGATGAGCGGATCCGCCAGATCGCCTTCGGTCTTTCCGAGGCCAGCGGCGGGACGATCCAGGTTGAGTTCCGCCGCGGGACCGACGCCGTCGTGAATGATCCCGAGATCACGCGCACCTGCGTCCGGGCCGCGGAAGAAATCGTCGGGCCGGCGAACCTCCAGGAGATCGCGCTTCCCAGTATGGGTGGGGAAGATTTCTCGGGTTATCTCAAGCATGCGCCCGGCTGTCTGCTCCGTCTCGGCGTGGGAACGCCGGATCGCCCTTGTCATTTCCTGCATTCACCGCACTTCGACATCGAGGAAAAGGCCCTGACGCTGGGGGCCAAGGTCCTGGCCCACAGCGTCGTCCTGCTCTCGGAATCCGTCAGGAGCAAGCGATCGTGACTCCCTACACCTTCGTCTCCAGCCCCGGGCCCACGCTCGGTGTCGAGATCGAGCTCAATCTGATCGACGCGCAGACCCTGGCCCTGCGCAGCGGCGTCGCGGCGATCCTGGCCAACTTGCCGCCGGAGCTGCACGGCTCGGTGAAGCCGGAGCTCTTCCAGTGCTATCTGGAAATTAACACCGCCATCTGCCGCGACGTGGCCGAGGTCGAACGCGACCTGGCGGCGAAGATCAACGTGGTCGAGCAACTGGCCGAGAATCAGGGTTTGCGGCTCTACTGGGGCGGCACGCATCCGTTCTCGCGCTGGGAAGAACAGGAGGTGACCCCCGATGCGCGTTACGAGGGACTGGTCGACCTCTTGCAGGAGACGGCCCGCCGGCTGGTGACGTTCGGACTGCACGTCCACGTGGGTCTCGATTCGGGCGACAAGGCGATCATGATCTGCGATCGCATCCTGCCGCACTTGCCGGTTCTGCTGGCCCTCTCCGTCAACAGCCCATTCTGGCAAGGGCGCAACACCGGCCTGCACTCGCACCGGATCAAGATCATGGAAACCCTGCCAACCGCCGGCCTGCCTCCGCTCTTGCGGAACTGGAGCGAGTACACATGGCTACTCAACCAGATGATCGAGACGGGCTTCATCAAAACCATCCGTGAAATCTGGTGGGACGTACGCCCGCATCATAACTTTGGCACGATCGAAACCCGGATCTGCGACATGCCCCCCAGCCTGCACCACGTCCTGGGGCTGACGGCGCTGGTTCAGTGCCTGGTTCACGAGCTATCCGAGGAGGTGGATCGCGGAACCTACCAGCATAATTGCCACCCATACCTGATCCGCCAGAACAAGTGGCGTGCCTGCCGGTATGGAATGGAAGCCAGCCTGGTCGATCCTCAGACCTTCGAGTCCGTTCCCGTTCGCAAAGTCGTGCACCGGCTGGTCGATCGACTCGAGGACCGGGCCATGGGGCTGGGCTGTTCACAGCAGCTCCAGATTGTTCGCGAGCTGGCCGACCGCCCGACCGGCTCGGTTTTGCAAGTGGAAACGTACCAGCAGACTGGCGACCTGCGCGAGGTCATCCGGCGAATGCTCACTCTGAGTCAGCTTGAGAACACTCCCAGCGAAACGCACGCGAGCAACCGTGAGACCGCGCGTGCATGACCAGTCTTCATGGTTTCTTCTCGCCGTCTTCACATTCGAGACACCAGATTCCCTAAAATCAATTCTTGAACTGACGATGACGCGTTACGCGAGTTTGGAAATCAATCTGGGATAACCTCTCTCATGCCGAAACCCAAGATCCTGGTGATTGAAGACGAACGAGCACTGGCAGAAGTCTTGAGTTACAACCTGGAACGCGAGGGCTTCGAGGTGCTGGTCGCGCACGATGGCCAGGAGGGCCTGAGGCAAGCCCAGTTAAAGCTGCCCGACCTGGTCGTGCTGGACCTGATGTTGCCGTTGAAGCCGGGCCTCGAAGTTTGCCGGGAACTGAGAATGGGCCCTCGAACGCGCGAGATCCCGATCGTGATGGTGACGGCCAAGGCGGAAGAATCGGACGAGCTGGTGGGTTTTGCGACCGGCGCCGATGATTACGTGACCAAACCGTACAGCATGAAAGTGCTGATCCAGCGGATCAAGAAGGAGCTGCGGCGGATCCAGCTCCAGGAAGAGGCGCCGGCGGGGACGGTGATCGAAAGCCAGGGCGTGATCATCGACCGGCACAGTCACAAGGTGCTTTACCGTGGCCAGGAGCTCCTGTTGACGCCCACCGAGTTTCGGCTGCTGGAAGTCTTGATCCGCCAGGCGGGTCGCGCGTTCACCCGCTATGAGCTGATGGACGCCGCGATCGGCGAGGACGCGATCGTTCTGGAGCGGACGATCGACGTGCACATCAAGAGCCTGCGGAAGAAACTTCGTGAGGCGGGCGAGCTCATCGAAACCGTCCGCGGCGTCGGTTATCGGTTTCATGAACCGCGGCTGGTCGGGGCCTGAGTTCGGTTTTAACAATCGGGATCGGCCGATGATGAGGGGTGCGTTCCCCTGTCGGGCTGTGCCCGGAAACAAGCTCCGCGCGAACCACGGCCACCTCGCGCGGGGCCTCGATTCCCAGGCGAACCTGTCCTCCTTCGAGACGGACGACCGTCACGCAGATGTCGTCCCCGATATAGAGCTTCTCCATCAACTTCCTCGTCAGTACCAGCATGGCACCCTTCCTTCAAGCACCCCTGGGATCCGATTTGACTTGTTACGGGCCCGCCTCCACCGAGCCCTCAATCCGCGGTCGCGCGGGGCTCTGAAAGGATTCTAGGTTACAACTCCGGCCAATGTCCCGGTTCCCGTCCGCTTTCCTGTCCGTAACTTGTTTGATAGTCTCCGCCACCGCTGCTGGACTGCCGATCACTCGCTTCCAGGTGGCGATCGATTGTATACTGAATCCCGGCCCAGCCGGCGGTGCGAGGGAACCCATTCAACGACGGCGGCGATTGCTCCAAGCTGAGTTCAAGCCGCAGTTTCTGATCTTTTGAGGGACTGATGTCTGATTCTCATGCTCCCGTGGTGATTATCGGGTCCGGGTCGGCCGGTTTGACCGCCGCGCTCTACGCGGCCAGGGCAAGCCTGGCCCCACTTGTCTTCGAGGGCAAGGAGCCGGGCGGTCAGCTCACGCTCACAACCACGGTCGATAATTTCCCCGGTTTTCCCGAGGGCGTGGAAGGGCCGCAGTTGATGGAGTTGATGCGCACGCAGGCACAGCGATTCGGGGCGCAGACCAGGTGGGAGACGGTCTTCGAGGTGGATCTCAGCCGGCGGCCGTTCCGCGTGCGGACGACCGACGATCCCAGCGGCGATCCCACCAGTGGCGCACTGAAAGACTACACGGCGAATGCCCTGATCGTCGCCACGGGGGCCTCGGCACGGTGGCTGGGCATCGAGGGCCCCTATCGCGGTAACGGCGTCAGCACGTGTGCCACTTGCGATGGTGCACTTTATCGGGGCAAGGAAATTGCCGTGGTGGGCGGCGGCGATTCCGCCGTTGAGGAGGCGACATTCCTGACCCGGTTCGCGAGCAAGGTCACCTTGATCCATCGCCGCGACACCTTGCGGGCCTCGAAGGTGATGCAGGACCGGCTCAAGAGCAACGTCAAGATCGAGAACGCCTGGAACTCGGTAGTCGACGCGATTCTCGGCGAGAAGCACGGCGGACTTGACGTCCTGAGCGGCGTGCGGCTCAGGTCGACGAAGGACGGCACGACGCACGACCTCAAGATCGACGGCCTGTTCCTGGCCATCGGCCATATTCCCAACACGTCGATCTTCAAGGCCAAGCTTGCCATGACCCCGGAAGGCTATCTGCTGAACCGCACCGCCCTGGCCTGGAAGGGCATCGAGGCCCCCGCCGGGCTGCTCGACGCGATGCTCAACTACGGAACGGCGACCAGCGTGGAGGGAGTCTTCGCGTGCGGCGATGTGGTCGACACTCACTACCGCCAGGCCATCACCGCCGCCGGCTCCGGATGCTCCGCCGCCATGGATTGCGAGAAATGGCTCGAAGCCACGGGCGCTGGACATTGAATTAGACGGTGCGATTTTGGAACGACTGAGCGACGGTCAAACGAGGGCAATCTGTCCTGCCAGAAAATCAATTGTCAGGACCGTCCCTCGAAGAAAGTCGAGCCCGAGCAAACCGTCAACTCCTGCGGCGGGCAGGATCGGATGTGACAGAACGCGAAATCCGAGACGATGCCGACCCAGAGCCGAGAAGCGGTTCAACACGATTCGAGGAAGCGACTGGATCCCGCTTCCCATCGTGACCTGGACCTGGTCCTGGGAAGCATCCGGATCGTAACCGACGGCGATCAGGATCGTGGACCGAATCAGGCTAATCGTGGCGCCCGTGTCGAGAATCAGCCTCACATCGGCCTGGCCATGAGGCCCGGAGAGACTCGCATCCACGGCGATCGGGCCCGTTGAGGGCGCAAACGGGAAACTCATAAGATCATCGCCGTGTGTTCGGGCAGGTCTCCCATGAATCGAAATGCGAATCGGCCGGGACGAAGCTCCAGAAGCTTGCGGTCAACATCGCTCCGATCATGACTGTGGAAAAGGACTCGCCCCTCGAGCAGCCTCTGGCTGGAGTCGGTCCGGGGGTCTCCGAGCAAGACCCACTCGGAGGGGAAAAGCGATTGAATTTCAGCGATCGTCAGAATTTCGTCCATGGTTACTCCTTGATCTCGATCCGCTCGCCACTCTGTTCCATGGTAACAAAATCTACTCCGCACTCCCCACACCCCGGGCTTCGTGCTCCTGAGGTGTCGCGGTGGTGCAGCGAGGGATCTTGACCGTGAACCGCGAGCCCGAGCCGGGGCGGCTGGTCACCGAGATCTGGCCGCGGATCGACGAGATGAGATGCCGGACGATCGACAGCCCCAGGCCGGTGCCTCCCAGCTCGCGGCTGCGTGCCTTGTCCACCCGGTAGAACCGCTCGAAAATGCGCGGCAGCTCGTCGCGGGGGATGCCGATGCCCGTGTCGGCCACCTCGACGCTCACCGCCTCGGCCGACAGCGAGCAGGCCACGCGGACCTTGCCTGCCGGCGGCGTGTACTTGATCGCGTTGTCGATCAGGTTGTCAAAAATCTGCCGGATCGCTTCCTCGTCGGCGAGAACCAGGGTTTCTTCATCGAGTTCGCCGGGATCAAAAGTGAGCGTGAGCTCCTTGGCTTCCGCGCGCCCCCTGTGTCCCTCGACGCACGACTCGAGCGCGGGGACCAGGTTCAGCGGTCCATGCTCGAAGAACTCCTGGCTCGAATCGAGCCGGGCCAGGCTGAGCATGTCCATGATCAACTGGTTGAGCCGTTCAACCTGCTCGTCGATCCGCTCCAGGAAGCGGCGGTTCACCGCCTCGTCATGGAGAGCCCAGTCGATCAGAGTCTCGGTGTACGCCTTGATGGAGGCAAGCGGAGTCTTGAGCTCATGCGATGCGTTGGCGACGAAGTCTTGCCGCATCCGCTCAAGCCGGCGGAGGTCTGTCACGTCGTGGAAGACCAGCACAGCGCCTGAGGGAGGGTTCCCGGGCAAGGGTGTTCCGCGCACCGAAAGAATGCGAGACAAGCCGCGGGTCGCGGGGTCGCGAAGCGGAAACGCCACCTCGCCCTGGTAGGCATCAGGATGGTAGAGCCGTAGGGTCTCCTCGACGGCACCCTGAACCTGGGGGCTGCGAATCAACTCCGGCACCAGCCGGCTGACCGACGTGGCATCGAGGCCGAACAGCGCATCGGCGCTGGTGTTGGCAAAAAGGAGCCGCCGCCGCGCGTCGACCGCGATCACCGCCTCGGCCATGGCCCCGAGCACGACGCGCAATTGCTGGCGGTCTTCCTCGAGCCGGTCGATGCGGCCCTGGATCGTCGGCGCCGCTTCGTTGAAAGCACCGATGAGACGGCTCATCGGTCCCCATACATTGATCAAGATCTGGCGCGTGCGCCGGCCCGAGCCAAGGGCTTCGAGACCTCGGCCGAGCTCGCGGCTGGCGCGAAACCAGGGCACGGCCACCACGCTTGCCGCGATGAAAACCAGCAGCACCAAGGCGATCAGAAGATAACCCATCGCCTTCTCCGCCCCTTCATTTCATCGTTTCTGAAAAGCGCCTCAACTCTCGATTCAGCACAATCATTGTTCAATATAAGCAGCAATGCCAGACTTTCGCACCGCTAAATTGCGGAATGAAAGACCGTGGTTTAGTTTTCCCTCGGAGCCGTTTGTCAGGAAGGCCATCGTGTCTTCCCGTGCTCCTGATCCTGGTTCGTGGATAACATTGAGGGAAAACCATGTTCGAGCTACCGCGAATCAATGGACTGACGAAGTCGCGAAAAGCGGCCCTGAATGTCGAGCGAATGGAGGAAAGATCGCTCCTCTCCACCCCGGGCATCGGTCCGGTCAGCGTGTTACCGCACGTGATCCCTCCAGCCCCGGTTACCGTGGACTCCCACAACTTCCCGGGTAACTTCCACCACCATCACCACCATCACCGCCCTACCATCGGAAATCCACCTCCAACTCCAACACCACCAACCACTCCTCCTGCGGCCTGAGTTTGCACTTCGACACGACCGCGAGCTGTTTCTCCAGAAGATGGAACTGGCCCGGCTATTGCTGAAGAGGGACAATGAGTCGCTCTTGAGCAGTCCGAGTAGCTTACTCTGAGGGAGAAACGGCGATGAACCGCAACCCCAACCGGCGCCCGGTGTGCGTCGGGAGATGGATTCCGAACCCTGCTCTGGCGGTCTGGCTTGGCTTGAGCGTGATGCTGGGGTCGAATGGCTACGCCCAGGATCACGCCGCCACGCCCGCCGCCTCCACGTTGCTGCCAGGCGGCACGCGACATCAACGTCGATTCGACCGGCGTCCGGATCCATTGCGTGAGCCTGGGCCGGAGTGATGCCCCGCTTGTCGTGCTGGTTCACGGATTTCCCGACTTCTGGTACTCGTGGCGGGCCCAGATGCCGGCCCTGGCGCACGACTTTCACGTCGTGGCCATCGACCAGCGCGGTTATAACCTGAGCGGCCAGCCGGAAGGCGTCGAGAACTACACGATCAACAAGCTGGTCGGCGATCTCCTGTCCGTGGTCAAACATTTTGGACCCGGTAAGGCCGTGATCGTCGGTCATGATTGGGGTGGGCTCGTCGCGTGGACGTTCGCCATGACACACCCCGAGTTGACCGACCGGCTCATCGTTCTGAACCTGCCCCATCCCCGCGGCCTGATCCGCGAACTGGCGACCAACCCGCAACAACAGCGAAACAGTCAGTACGCGCGCAACTTCCAGAAGCCCGACGCGGCCCACACAGTGACAGTCGAAGCGCTGACGAGCTGGGTCAAGGACCCGGAGGCCCGCAAGGTCTACCGCGAGGCCCTGTCCCGATCATCAATGGAAGGCATGCTGAACTATTACAAGGCCAACTACCCGCGCGGCCCTGGCGAAGCGGCTGGCCGGGCCCTTGCCGCGGCAGCCTCACCGCCAGTGACCTGCCCGGTTCTCTTGATCCACGGGCTCGGTGACCAGGCGCTTCTCCCAGGCGCTCTGAACGACACCTGGAACTGGATCAAGAGCGACCTGACCCTCGTGACCATCCCCAACTCGGGTCACTTCGTCCAGCAAGACGCCGCCGACCTGGTCACCCGGACGATGATGAGCTGGTTGAAGCGATGAGGACGAGGTAAGCACTGAATCGGGAGACCGCCGCAACATCAATGAGGCGCCGGCTGCGAGATCACGTCGAAATCAATCTTGAGAATCTTCCCGGTGAACGCGAATGGTGATTTCGTCGCATAAGAGGGAGAGACCGGGTCGCCGTTGTCTTTGCCGATGTCCATGCCGGCATAGGTGGTGAACCGGGCAGGCACGGTATGCTTCAGGTGGTTCTCGCCGACCTGCCTGCCGTCCATGAAGAGCCGGCCGCGGCCCCCGGTGGCCGGCTTGCCGAGCTCGTCGGCGGTGAACTCGTAACGCACCTGGACCTTGCCCGCCGGCATCTTCTCGACCGGTCAGCGTCTCAACCTTGATGCCGAGAAAGCTGTAAGTGTAGTGCAGCTTGCCGTCCTGGACGTAAAGCGAGAAGCCTCCCATGACGTCCGCCTCGGCCACCATGACGCCCTCGGCGCCGGCGGCGGGAATGTCCAGGTCGGCGGTGATTGTGAACGATTGGTTATAGATCTGCGGGATCATCCCCGCGCCGATGTTCTCGGCGCCGGGATAGTAGGTGAAATGCGTTCGCGGCGCGGACGGCGGAGGAAGCCGAAGAAGCGGCGAACCCCGCCAGCAGCGGAGTGACGTGGTACTTCTCCGCGTCCTCCCAGAACAGGCTTTTCAGCTCGCCGAGCTTTTCGGGGTGCTGGGCGGCGAGGTCGTCCGCCTGCGAGAAGTCTTCGTCGAGATTGTAAAGCTCCCACTTGTCCTTGTCCGGATCCCACCGCCCCGGGGCGTACTTGCCGATCTTTTGGGATCCAGCTTCCAGGGAATTCGATCAAGCCGAGCGCAGGCGATCCAGCCGTCCTTGTACATCGCCCGGTTGCCGAAAATCTCGAAGTATTGCTGGGTGTGCCGGCTCTTGGCCGCCGGCGTCGTCAAACGTGTAAGCGAAGCTCATTCCGTGCATCGGCATTTGGGCGATGCCGTTCACCTCTCTCGGCACCGGAATCCCGGCCGCTTCGAGGATGGTCGGAGCGACGTCGATGACGTGGGTGAACTGGGTGCGCAGCCCCCCCTTGTCCTTGATCGTCGCGGGCCAGGAGACGACCATCGGGTCGCGCGTGCCGCCGAGGTGCGAGGCGACCTGTTTGCCCCACTGGAACGGGTGTTGCCGGCCCAGGCCCAGGCGCAGGCGTAGTGGGGCTGCGTGTGGGGGCCGCCCCAGGCATGGATGCCGCCGTAAGCGTCGATCAGCATGATGCTGCTGGGGGGTCAGGGGGACGCCGTTCAGCGTGGTCATCTCGTTGAACGAGCCGGTCTCGGTCCCTTCCATGCTCGCGCCGTTGTCGCCCCAGATGTAAATGATCATCGTTTGTCCCCCAAGCCCCAGTCCTCGATCGCCTGGACGACTCGGCCGATCTCGTGGTCGCAGTTCTCCTGGAAGCCCGCAAACACCTCCATCTGGCGGGCGTAGAGTTTTTTCTCGGCGGGCAACGAATCCCAAGCGGGGAACGCCGGGTCGCGGGGCGTGAGCTTGGCGTCGGCCGGGATTACGCCGAGCGCTTCTGGCGGGCGAAGGTCTCTTCACGGAGCTTGTCCCAGCCCTGGTCGAACTTGCCCTTGTAACGGTCGGCCCACTCCTTGGGGACGTGATGCGGCGAATGGCTGGCGCCGGGCGTAATACATGAAGAACGGCTTGTCGGGCGACTGCGCTTTCTGGTCGCGGATCCATTGGATCGCGGTCGGCCATGTCGGTCGGGAAGTAATAGTCCTTCCTTGGGCACGCCGACGATCGTGTTGTTCTCGGTCAGACCGTGTCGTATTGGCCGGACGCGCCGCCGAGGAAGCCCCAGAAGTAATCGAACCCCAGGCCGTTGGGCCAGCGGTCGAACGGGCCGGCGGGCCTTGCTGGTCGTCGGGCGTGAGGTGCCACTTGCCGAAGGCTGCGGTCGAATACCCGTTGCCCTGAAGGATCTGCCGATGCCGGCGGCGCTCTTGGCCAGGTCGCGTTGTAGCCCGGCCAGCCGCCCGAAACTCCGCGATCGAGCCGAAGCCGACGGCGTGGTGGTTCCGGCCCGACAGCAGTGCGGCACGGGTCGGCGAGCAGAGCGCCGTGACGTGGAACCGGTTGTAGTGCAGTCCCTTTGGCTAGCGCCGAGACGTCGGCGTCTGGCATGGGCCGCCGAACGTCGAGGGGTTGCCGAAGCCGGCATCGTCCACGAGAACCAGCAGCACGTTCGGCGCACCTTCGGCGCGGCGACGGGCCGGGTACCGGGCTTCGAGCCCGAGAGCGTCCGACCGGCCACGCCCCCGAACGGCGGGTCAGGTCGCGGCAGCCGGCTGCCGTCAGAGGCCGATGACCGGGTGGCTCCATCCTGTTGACCGCGTGATCGGAGTGGCAGCGCGGCGGTGACCACGAGCGCGCCAAGACCGGCGGCCAGTAGAACGGGACCAAGAGACCGGGTACTCGTTTGAAACGACATGGCGGGCTCCGAGGCAATCGGGTTGTCGAGCACAATTCGGGACGGAGAATCCAGGTGTCAAGTCGTCGACCTTGCCCACAACCTACGGCCTCGCTGCGCTCATTTCAAGGAGCCCCCTTGCAGACCTTGCAGAAATCAGGAGGTCAGCCGGTCCATCGTGGCCACGCTCTGACTTTCGACGGCCGCGCGGACGAGCAGGCACGTCAAGACGGCATCGCGCCCGTGTTCGACC
>CAWCPP010000008.1:0-149328 GCA_963797295.1 uncultured Planctomycetaceae bacterium | reverse complement strand
TTCACCGAATTTGCCTATTTGCAAAGAGATTTTGCCGTCGAGAAGATCCTCTATCGTCTTTTAGCGAGCCCTGATCTCGCTTTTGATATCAAACCGGTCAATACCAACCTCATGTCCTCAAGTGACCTATCTATCCCCCTCTTTGCGCGAACTGGGTCTGGGAAATGTGTATCCATCCCCCCGTCTACAAATTTGAAAGATGACCAGCCTGCTTGGCACAACCCTCCCGCTCACATCGAACTGAGCCAATACAAAACTTGGGGTCATCTGGCGCAAAAAATAGCTCCCCTCTATGTCCTGCCTTTTATGATTTCCCAGAAATAATCCCTTTCCGAAATGCAGGCACTCGTTGACAGGTGGAAAGCCTCTACCCCCATTTTAGCCGAGCGAGCCCTGCTGGCGATCCGTTTTGTCCAAGACGAAGTTCGGTACCTTGGCATAGAAGAAAATATCGGTGCCATTAAACCTGTAGACCCCCGCCTGACCTTCCAAAGGCGCTTTGGCGATTGCAAAGACAAGACCCAACTCCTGCACGCACTCCTCAAGCTACTGGACATCGATTCCAACCAGATGCTCGTCCACGAAGCCGCGGAAAAAGACTACAGCACGTCCTGCCTCTGCCGCAGCTTTTCAACCATGTGGTTCTTGCAGCTAACACTAGATGGCCGCGCCTATTGGGTCGATTCCACCCTTGGAATGCAAGGGGGCACTTTGCACTCCAACACCTTCCCAGAGTACAGCTATGGCCTGATTCTCTCGCACGAGACCAAGGACCTAATCGCCCTGCCAGAGCTGACACTGCCTCATCCCACCGAAATCGACGCTTCCATCCTCGTCGAATCAGAAGAATCTGCGCTCGTTAAACTGAAAATGACCTTCTATGGCTTCCGCGCTGATCTATGCCGCCGCTCACTCATACAGGACAGGACTTAAAAAAGTCGCAGAAGAGAATCTGATCGATCTGCAAAAAACCTATGGCACAGTGACCATCGTCACACCTCTCGAGGCCCACGACGACCGCCCAAACAAATATCTTCACCTATTCCTCAGTCTTCCGCGTTCTCAACACCTCAAAACTCACCGATTCAACCATTTTAGAGGTCTATTCCCACACCCTGCAAAATACTTGGATACACACATCAACCCCGAGCGGACAGCCCCACACGCCCTCTCCTATCCCCTCTGGGTCAAAGAGCATATCCATGTTGAAAACCCCCTTCTTGAATGGGAGACAGTGATCTCAGGACTATAAGCAAGAGCATCCCTCGCTCGCCTATACCCTCACAACTCGCATCGAAGGGCATCACGCCGATTTTAACATTGAACTGCGCCATCTCCAGGATCATGTGCCCTTCGAGGCGATTAAAGACTATTGGAAGACCGTAGGTGAGATTCACAATCAGGGCCTTCCCAACATAACCATCGTCGACAATACCGTCTACGAGAGCGGTTTATTCCCCTCCTGGACCCATTTAGCCGCCGCACTCATCCTATGGCCTCTGATCTACTTTTTCCTCCGCAAAAATAAAAGTGAAGATCCGCTCAGTTTCTCACTCAAACCGCTTCCAACAGTTCTCCTGGATCTTTACCGTGCTTGGAGTTCTCTTTCTCAGTGATACAATTGCGATGGCAGCATTCGGCACAGCGACATTAAGCCTCATCTACGCCTTCATCTGTAACCGCATAAGCATAAAAAAATCGGTGGGATGGATCATCGCACTACAGATCTATCTGCTTTCCCAAGCCTTCATCATCGACTGCGTAATCCTAGCCTCAGAAGAGGTAAGCATCCTACAAAGAGCCCTTGCTTTCGGAGTGTACACCCTTTATTTGGGAACGTTGCTCGTGCAGCTGCTAAAAGGCCCGCAGCCTACTACGACTTCTGCAGCCCCTTTATTAAAAAAAATCTCGCGGAATACGCTGATAATCAAGAACATGTGCATTGAATTTTTAATTGACTATAATTGCTTTTTTGAATATAATTATTACATTAAAACCCTAAGGAGGATAAATATGAGTACTGTAGGATCAACAACAACTGCAACAACTACGCCGAGCATTGAGCAGAGCTCCCCATCAAAATTGACAACATTTACTCGTCTAGCCTGTGGCGTCACATCCATTGGTGTAATCGCTGCGGAAGTCATCCGTCGATTAAATAGTGAGGTCGAAATTGTTCCTTTTGCAAATGAATACCTTCCAGCTCCAACCACAAATTTAATGATTGCCTCAACTGCAATTGCAATTTTTGGAGCCACATTTATGTTAAGCTGTGAAAATACTGCTCAACCTAAAAATCAAGAAGCACTTAAGCCAGAAGAGCTCAAGTCACCCTTTGTAACAAAATCAGAAAAAGAAGTTAAAGAAATACATGAGACTTCTTATTTATATCTGGCATTTTTCACCCATTTCATGGAAATACAACCGCAAGCACCACACGTTTTCTAACAATTAAAGTTTTGAGGAGGAAAAACAAATAATCGCTTTCTTAAAAAACTTTGAGCTGAATTAAAGAATCTTAATCGAGAAGAGACCGAATTGTCTGTAAATAGAGAATCTTTTCTGAAAGGTTTTAGCAATTCAAGAAAAATACGTTCTTTTAAGTATAAGCGACAGTCATACATTGCTACCTATAATTACAACTTACACTAAGCAAAACAGGAATATTCTTACTGCTGAAAAGATGACATCACTCCTTCAACACAAGAACAAGTCTAGAAATGTGAATAGATACTTTAAAAATGAGGCCTCGATTGTTTTGAAAAGAGCCGAGTGGAATCTTGCCGAGAGTATACAGAACAGGGCGACCTATACCCCTTCCGTTTCAAAGGGATAGGTCAAACTTGAGCTCTATCTATCAAATTTTGCATTGGGTAGGCCTGAAAACTCAAACTTTATAACTCGCTGTATATCAATATGTTGTATAATTAAAGAAAATTTTATTTAATTATTGACGAAAAAACAATAATAACTTATAATTATTTTTATAAAACTTTAAAGGGAGTTAAAAGATGTTAAAAGTTGCCCCATCAGCATCAGCGTGCAAGACAGCAGGCCACGAAAATAGCCACGGTGCGCATAGTTTATACTTCCCTTTGAGATCATCGATCTCAACATTGGCCGAACTCGCAAGGCATTCTGGCCGAAAGTCGCTTCACGTAGGCTCCGCGGTTCACTCCTACTTGCTCGAGTGCGAGCCCGGCACACATTAACGCTGTCACAGCCGGAGTTTCAAGCAGAAATCGCAACAAGTTCTGAACACTCGCGGCAGTGTCGCGGTCGTCACTCGGCGCGTTCCGGAAAGTAACCCCCTGCTCCGCACCCAAATGATCCATGCACTACGACGATTAACGAAACTTTACTGTTTCACAAAGATTTGAGGCATTGTCGCGGGCCGACTTTGCCGATAATTGAGAAAGTCGAATAAGGTTTCGAGGACGCTCCGTTTCACAAGGGTGGAATACGCGGTCATGGCCAAAGACCGGATAATTCCAACAATCTGCTTGCACGTTCTGTTGATCACCCTGATGATCTCGGAGCTGACGCCGGACGTCCGCAATGTCTCATCCAACTCGCTCTTGCGAATCTTTGTCTCAGGGTCGGCTGAATCGCAGGCGCTTACGAAGACGCTGCACCATTGCCGGATCACGATTCCGCTGAGATGCCTGATGGAGCTTGCCTCGGCGCTGATTCCCGCTCACGACCCCTCGACGCCAAGTCGGATTTCGATTGCGCTGCGAAATACTACCGGCGTGTACTGGTGAAGAAATAGTCGGAGCTAGAATTCGGCACAGTTCAGCTTGTCACGGCCGCCACCTGCTCGGTGGCGACGCGCTTTCCCTCCTCTGCCGCCGGACCTGCTGAATCTCTCCATTTGGCTTCATTCCGCTACTCGTGGACGCGAGTGAGGGCTGCTCACGCATTCTTCAGGTCGACCATGCTCGCCGTGTCGCGTTTCGGCGGTCGTAAGGCTACGCGCCGTCTGTGTGAACCGTCATCGCCACGGTTGCAAATGCGCGATCAGAGGCGAATCCGCTTCGCTCCAGCGACAGTAGTGGCGACGAAATTCCTCAACGTTCGAACCGAGGCCGAATCTGTGGCTCGCAGGTCTTCCAAACGCAATGGCCAGGCGAAAGCTAGCAAGTCCCCAAACCTTCGGGGATGCGGAGGCACTTCGGTGCTGCTGCTGGTATTGGTATACTTTGGTTACCTGTTCTTCTTTCTGAGCCGGACCTGGCTCAGCACAACGGTCGGCGCCGCGCCGATTGTCTTCATCGGCGTCCTGACCTGGTACTACTTCACGAGCGCCAGGGAACGCAGGTAAACCAAGGTGAGATCGGCCCAAGCGCAACAATGTTCGCCAGGCTGCGTGTTCGAACAGTTGATTTGATTATTCAAAAGACGGCTTCGTTTCTCGCAGTTCAAATGGAGTTGATTAAGGACGTCGACGTCGTGCCGAAGCGAAGGGTCAAGGCGTTTCTGACAGGCGGTAAGGCTTCTTGGCGCGGTAAAGATCGATGCGAGCCCGGCATTCGGCCTTGGCCTTATCGTCGGCAAGGAGGGCAATCACTTTCTCCCCCAGCGCCACCGCTGCATCGAAGTCGCCGGCTTCCGCCTGGGAGGCCGCGAGGGTGTCAAGGGTGAACGACTCGTTCCCACCGGTTAGCTCGACCGCCTTCGTCGCGGCTGCGACGGCCCGCTTGCCATTGCGATGGGTCGCGTCGGGGCATGTCGCCGAAACCCAGGCAATCCCGTTGTAGGCCAGGGAGAACCCGGGATCGAGCCGGGCTGATTCCTGATAGTCTGCCAGAGCTTTCCCGAACTTCTTCTTGAATAACCAGGCGTTGCCCCGGCTGTAACGGTTCGGGGCGGATTTCGGATCAAGGCGGACGGCTTTCTCATAATTCGCGAGAGCCTTGTCATAATCTTTTTTTCCGAATAAGGCATTGCCCCGTAAGCGGTACGCCGGCGCATAGGCGGGATCGAGCCGGATCGCCTCATCGGCGTCGGCAACGGCCCTGTCGTCGTCTCCTTTACCCTTCCAGATCATGCCTCGATCCGTGAACGTCTTGGCGGTAGGCTTCGCCAGGATCTCGCCGGAATAATAGTCGGCCGCCTGCTCGATGGGAACAATGCCCGCGACGTCCGCCCATCCGTGCTCTGGGATCCGCTCACTTACGAGCCAAACCTTGCTGCCTTCCGCACGCTCCACTCGATAGACTCTGGCCGACCGATAGTCGCGGCCAATCGGCAACTCGGCGGTCTTGGCACCGTCCACGCCTGGGCTCCCGTCCTGCAGCGCTGCGCTGTATCGTAACACGACACGTTCGCCGAGCTTCAACCCGGCCGGGCGAATGCCCGCAGCGGCTGAAGTCTGCGCGACAAGCGTCTCGACCACGGCATCCAGACCGGCCACATCCGTTGAGCCGACGAGCTTGTGGCGGATGATCCCTTGCGCGTCAATGACGTAAAGGGTCGGCCAGCTCTGGACGCTCCAAGTGCTGCCAATGGCTCCCGGCCAGGCCCCATCAACCCAGTATCGCCAGTTGTTCTGCTCTTGCTTCATTCGGCTTCGGACCCGGTCGCGCGCGTCCTCCGGATCACTATTGATCCCCAGGAACACGAACGGTTTTCCTTCCATCCGCTTGATCAACGCGCGCTCGAAGGGATACAGTCCCCGGCAAGGGCCGCACCATTCTCCCCAGAAGTCGAGCACGACGACCTTGCCCCGGAACTCACTGAGCTTCATCGCCCGGCCCTCGTTGTCTTCGCCGGAAATCTCGGGTGCCTCTTTGCCCACGCTGAGGTGGCGCAGCTCAAAAAGGCCGTTCTTGGCGATTTCACCGAGCGGACCGTTCTCGCCCTCGATGTCGGAAAACTCCTTCATGACCCGCTCGAACAAGGTTGCGGCTTCATTATCGAGCGGCGCGGCCTTCTCGTTCGAGCCAGTGTGCTCGGCCTCGAGCTTCAGCTTGCGGGCCAGCGAGAGGCAGGCCTGTCCTCTTGCCTCGCGATTGGGATTCTTCCCCAAGACTGCCCGCAGAATCGCGTCTCCACCCGGCGGTGCGATGTACCCGATCTGGACCGCAAACGAGCCGATACCGGGATCGAGGACATGACTCTGCATGATCGTCTCGATCGCCCGGGCCGCGAGCGGGCCGCGTGTGTAAACGGCGACCCAGACAAGAGGACCGAGCGATGCCGGATCGCCCGGTGCTTCACGGGCGATCCGATCCATCTTCTCCGCAAAAACCGCGTAATCAAAAGGCCGTTTCAAGAGTTCCTTACGCTCTCGCTCGCTCGTCGCCTCGGTGTCGGCCCGAAACCGTGCTCGCTTGGCGTCTTCGAATTCCTTCAGGACTTCCTTGTAGCGCCTGGCAGTGGTCGTGTCGTTGGCGTTGGGTGCCTTTTCGTTCTGTAGACCATCCCCGTGGACCTCGCCGGCCCAAACCAGCAATGTCGAGATGATAAGTAACACGAACCTGCTCATCGCAAATTTCCTCATACGTAGCGCCAAACGAACGACGACGACTGGCATGCCCGGGAGGATGACCTCCCGAGTTGCCAGCCGGGACCGACCGATCAATACTGGTCTGAACCGATCACCTCACCACCGGCCCGCGTGGAGAGGGCCTGGTAAACGCCAATCTGCGTGCCCGTGTTTACGGTCATCACGCCGTTACTAATCGTCACTCCGTTCGGAACACCAGTTGTCGCATTAACTTGCCAGGTGCTGATCGTGTCTTTGATGAATCTCACCGAGCCATCGGCCATGGAAAAGCACGCTCCTCCAGGGTGAAAAGACGAAGCCGCATCCGCCCACGAGTACGATTGCTGCTCGGCGATGTCTGCGATCTTGTTGAACGGGTTAAGCGGATACTCTGTCGTGAACAGCGTGTCCTCCCGCGCCCCGTCCGCCCACTGGCAGTAGTAGTTTTGTTGACTGGCAGGCAACTTCCCGTTGGCGTGTTCGGCGAAGAAGAAGGTGTTGCTCGTGCCGTCAGTGATGCTGGGTATGCCGAATCCTTTATTGTACGTGAACACACCATTGATTCCGGCATAAACAGCCTGCATCGAGGCCGCATTGGGATTCGTATATCCACCATATTCATAAGAATCTGGATAAGAGGTTCCGAAATTTCCGCAGTAACTGCTGAACCGGACGAGCAAGTGAAGGGGCGGGTCCGTGACAACACCTTCGTCGAAGACGCGGCTGATCCCCGCATCGCTGGGACACCACAGAGTGGAGAGCCCGGTGGCGAAGATGGTGAGGTTCGGGGCGGTATAGATGCTCCTGCTGAAGTTGACAGCGTTGAAGAGCGGCTGCTGCTCGAATTGCGCAAGCGCTGATACGAACACGCTTTGATTCTGAGTGTATCCGAACATCCGAATGTCGTACATCAGAGGCGAGCCGATGGGGAATTGGAGATTGATGTCGTGATAGTTGTGCATGGCCAGGGAGACCTGCTTAAGGTTGTTGGTGCACTGCATGCGTCGGGCCGCCTCGCGGGCCGCCTGCACCGCGGGAAGTAAGAGACCGATCAAGACCGCGATGATGGCGATGACGACCAAGAGCTCGATCAGCGTGAAACCTGCTCGGAAACGACTTTGATACCTCATGAAAACTCCTTGATGATAACTGCCTATCAAGATGACAAAACTCAAATCGACGATATTGCGTGGTTTGCGTTTGCTAACTACCGCTTCGGAGCCTTCTTCGCCTCGGGCTTCGCACCCTTCTTCGCGATCAGGTCGGTGATCCGGCCGACGTGACTCTTGGCGGGAGGCGGCCCTTCGCTCGCACTGTCCGCGTTCCCAGCCCCGCAACCCGATGTCCAGGGAGCCAGGACCACAGGGATGATCCAGCAAATGAACTGTCTGCGCTCCATACAATCGTCCTCGCCGCTTGGGAAATCCCGGCGTCGTGATTCCCGGGCAATCATTTGTGAAGTTGAAGCCACAGGAACTGAAATACCAATACATCGTCTTTGGTCGACGACGAATTATTACCGTTTTGGGGAGGTAGGACGATGTTATCGACAATGATCGCTCAGGTCAAATCCTTTGAAATCGGGTACCTGAACGCACTGCGGGATGAAGCGCGCAAGTTCTTGTCAGGCCGAACGTCTTAAAGAGAGGAAGACGCGAAGGCTCTGCCTCGACTTCCCAACGCAACGCTCTGCAAGGCGCCGCAGAGTGTTGACAATCCTTTTTTGTCAACGACTCAATGGAGCATTGCCATGAATAGCGACGATTCAATGGACCGAAGACGTCCGGAAAATAGGATGCCGTCCGCGTGGCGCCGCGACTTGGCGAGCATGGCAACTGTGATGATCGCGGGCGTCATTGGCTTGACGTGGTTTTCCTTTCGCGTAACGTCCCCCGATCGTGCCATCTCCGCGGAGGATCGCCTCGAACGGATCGGTATCGACCACATCGAAGTGCTTAGTATCTTCGTTCCAAAAGCCTTTATCGAGTTGACCGCGCACCCGTCGGAAGTCGCTACACTTGAATCGCACGACGACATCACGAAGTATTTGCATCAGCGCGGACTCGAGAAGGCATGGTACGCCCTGAACTGTCGTGTATTTCAATCAGACGGCAAGGTCCTGGAAGCGGCCAGTTATTGTCGTCCACACGATCTCCCCTGGAAACGACCAGAATTCCTCGCCGTCCTGGACGTGATCCAGGGGAACGCGACAAGTCACCAAGTTGCCGATTACTCGCATGCAAATCTTGTGATCATCCCCGATGAACTCGCGAACGGCGAGCCTGGCCCGGCGATCGCCGAGCTTCTCCGGCTCGCCAACTATCCCGATTGACGGAAGCCGCGGGCGAGTGGCTCGAGTCGACTTCATTTCGCGTTCGAGTCGAGCCACTGGCGTGCCGCAAGAGCCCTCCGATCCGTTTCCACGAGGGGCGTGGAACGAGATCGACGGATCTGATTGCTCGCCGAGCTGACCGGTGCCTCGGGAGAATTCAGTTTGTTTCGTCGGGCTCGTGCGAGATCGGCCCCGAAGTGTGATTGCCTGCGATCAGCCCGCTTTCGGTGGGTGCCGGTGATCAACCACGTTCGGTGGGCGTCTGTGATCGGCCCATCGTTGATCGGCTCCTTTCGTCGTCCCATTGTGGTTGCCTCTAAGAAACTCTCGACAAGTCCGCCGAATATGGCAGAACCAGCAAAGCGCCGATCCGAGCACCAGCGCCGAGGCGATGACATAAGGTCTGCATTCACGCCACGTTCACGAGCCGCTCCGAGGGATTTCGGATGAGCGCAAAGGCGTGGGATGCCGAGTGGGCGCAACCATTTATCCATCAGGCATTTGCAAATCACGAAGCCTTGCCGGGTGACTCACCAAAGAATCCTCGGTTGGAATCGGCTACGAGCGACGCAAAGCGGCACAAGACGCGTCTCAACGCTGCCAATTTGTGCCAGTTTTGAGCAATTGTCGGGACTGGCAAATGCTTGCAACGAACCGGGCTGGGGGGGATTATCGGTATGATGGAGAACCAGGCTTCTCCCGACCGAACGCCAAGGTTGAGTGCGCCGAGTACCATGGGAACGAAGGGGAAGAAGAGCTAGCGAGTGGTCAATCGTTGTTTGCCGTTCCTCCAATCTTCTAAAACGGGAATCGAAGCGGCGTCCGTTCTCGCAGACCTCGTCGCACGCGGTATGGGATGGCGGGCTCGGTCTTTGGGAGCGACGAGAGAGGAGAGGCAATGTCGGTAGACAAATTTAATTTTCCGCACATGTTCTTTCTGCCGGATCTCAGGCAAGCCGACGACGCCTGGCAGCCGCGAGTTGACGTTCATCGCACCCAGGATGGCTGGCTAATCAAGGTCGAGCTGGCTGGCGTCAGACCGGACGAAATTCGGTCTCGTTGCCGACGGGCCTACACTGCTAGTGCGAGGGGTCCCGGCGCGATGAGCACTGCTATCAAGGGACGGGCTGTCACTGCATGGAGATCGCCTACAGTCGCTTCCAGCGAGTCCTGGAATTGCCCGGGCTTTCGGGAACCGCCGAGATCGCGACGTCGTACGTCGACGGGATGCTGCTGGTACAGGATCAAGACGGGGGGCAGATCGTGACGAGTGAAAATGCAGTTGATGGTCGAGGCGAAAGCCGGAATCGCCGGAATCTTTGCCGGTTCTGCCTCTGAAGAATTCTGTCCTCTTTCCTCACTTGTTCATGCCCCTCTCGGCGGGCCGGCCCGTTTCGCTGGCGGCGGTAGAGGCGATTCTGGCCACGGAGGACAAGACATTTCTGGCGGTAGCCCTGAAGAACCCCGAGGTCGAACATCCAACGGCCGACGATCTCTACGCCGTCGGCACCAAGGCCGTCATCAAGAAGATGGCCCGCTCCGGGAGCGGGATCGAGCTGTTGGTTCAGGGCGTGGAGCGTGTGGCCATTGTCTGGCCTGGAGCAGACCGAGCCTTATCTCAGGGCACAGTGTCCGCCCCTGCCGCTGCCGGACAGACAAGGAACCGAAGTCGAGGCGCTTCGCCGCGCCGTCCTCGAGTTGACGGCCAGGGCACTCGAGCTGGCGCATCCCGAAGGTGGATTCAATGTCGACCAGCTTGCGGCCCAGGCACCCGATCCCTTGATACTGGCCTTTCTTGTCGGGTCGATGATGAGCCTGGACGTGGCCGAAGGAGCAGGCGCTGCTCGAGGCCACCACTCGCGCTGACGCCCTCAGGCTGGTTCATGGCTACCTGACTCAAGAGCTGCAGGTGCTCGAGCTGCGGCAGAAGATCGCGAGCCAGGCTCAAACCGAAATGGGCAAGGAACAGCGGGAGTACATGCTCCGCCAGCAGCTCCGGGCCATTCAGGGAGAGCTGGGCGAGACCAACCCCGAAAGGGCCGAGGTACAGGAGCTGCGCGACCGCCTGATCGCCGCCGACCTTCCAGAGGAAGTGCACAAGGAATTCGAGCGCGAGCTGGGCCGGATGGAGCGCATGCCCGCCAGCCGCCCCCGACTACCAGATCACCCGCACCTATCTCGAGCTCGTCCTCGAGCTCCCCTGGCGCAAGTCGACCGAAGACGACCTGGATCTCGACAAGGCCCAGCGGGTGCTCGACGAAGATCACTTCGACCTCGAGAAGATCAAGGAGCGGATTCTCGAGCACCTGGCGGTCTTGAAGCTCAACCCGCAGGCGAAGGCGCCGATCTTGTGCTTTGTCGGGCCGCCGGGTGTGGGCAAGACCTCGCTCGGCCAATCGATCGCTCGTTCGCTGGGGCGTCAGTTTGAACGCATGAGCCTGGGCGGCCTGCATGATGAGTCCGAGCTGCGAGGCCACCGGCGAACGTACATCGGCGCCATGCCCGGCCGCATCATCCAGGCGATCCGTCGCGCCGGCGTGAACAACCCCGTGTTGATGCTCGACGAGATCGACAAGCTCGGCCGGGACTTCCGCGGCGATCCAACGGCCGCGCTTCTGGAAGTCCTCGACCCGGCCCAGAACTCGACCTTCCGCGACAACTACCTCGACATGCCGTTCGACCTGTCGAAAGTATTCTTCATCGCAACGGCCAATGCGCTCGATGTGATCCCGGCCGCGCTTCTGGATCGCATGGAAGTCCTCCGGCTCTCCGGATACAGCGAGGACGAGAAGCTGCACATCGCCATGCGCTACCTTGTCCCGCGCCAACTGACGCAGGCTGGTCTGTCGCCGATTCAGCTCTCGATCAACGCGGAGGCCATTCGCCGGATCATCACCGGCTATACACGAGAGGCCGGCGTGCGCGACCTCGAGCGGATGCTCGCCCGGGTGGCGCGGAAGGTCGCGCGAAAAGTCGCCCAGGGCGAAACTCAACCGATCGCTGGTCGACCCGGGAAACGTGGCCGAGATGCTCGGCCCGGAACGGTTCTTCCTCGAGCAAGCCCGTCGAGTCCTCGAGCCAGGCGTGGCGACGGGGCTGGCCTGGACCGAAGCCGGCGGAGACGTGCTCTACGTCGAGGCCAGCCTACTGCCCGGCACGCGCGGCCTGCGCTTGACCGGCCAGCTTGGTGCCGTGATGCGTGAGTCGGCCAGGGCGGCCCAGACCTATGTCTGGTCGCACGCCGAAAAGCTTGGCGTCAACCCGAAGAAGTTCCGTCAGGCCGGGCTTCATATTCACGTCCCGGCTGGTGCTGTCCCCAAGGACGGTCCCGTCGGCCGGGGTGACGATGGCAACCGCATTGACATCGCTTTACACCGGCCTGCCTGTGCGCAGCCACACGGCCATGACCGGCGAGATCACCCTCACCGGCCTGGTACTGCCTGTCGGCGGAATCAAGGAAAAAATGCTGGCGGCCCACCGCGCCGGCATCCGCCGCGTCATCATTCCCAAAGCCAACGAGAAAGACCTGAGTGAGCTGCCGGAATCGGTGCGCCAGGGACATGGAATTCACACTTGGCCGATCGAATCGAAGATGTCCTCGCGGCGGCCATTCCCGAGCTCGCTTCACGAATGACCGAGATACGGCGGCGTAGACATTTCGTGGTTACGACTGAAACTCTGTGATCGGAACGTCTGAAAATTGACGCGCCGCTTGACCACTCCGAAGTCATCGAGCGACTTCTCCGATCAACTGTCTTCGCTGCCGCTCGGTCGCTGCTCACCCGAGTTGCGCGAACGGCATCGGCGTGGGCGGGTCGTCGTTGGTACAGGTGGAGCGGTCCGCGTACCGCTAACGCTTGGCTGGCTTTATCCCAGGATCATCTTGCCCGAGGGATGGCGAACGTGGAACGCAGCAAAGCTGGATGCGGCGCTCGCCGATGAGTCGGCGCACATCGAGCGGCGCGACACGTTACTCACGTTGGTGGCAGCGGTGAATCTGTGTATCTACTGGTTCCACCCTCTGGCCTGGCTGTTGCGGGCAGACTGGCAGCGCTCGCGGAACGAGCCTGTGACGATCTGGCCATGACCTGGACCGGCCAGCGTGCCCAGTACGCTCGCTACTTGCTTGAGTTCGCCAGGTCGATGGCCGAGGGTCGGGGGCGTGGCGTGCTAGCAGGCTTGTCGATGGCCGACGGTGGCGACTTGCCTCTCGGATTGGAGCGATTCTGGATCGGCAGCGGCCTCTCTCGCGGCCCATGCAACGGACCCAGCTCGCGGCGTTCGCCGTAATGGCCGCGCTGATCGTGCCAGGGATCGCAGCAATTCAGATCCAGCACCGCGTCGATGCCGCACCAGCGGCACAGGCTGAAATACCACAGCCGCAGACAGTCCGCACGGCGAACGAGAGCCCATCCGAGTCCCGATTTCTGCACGGCCGCGTTATCGACCCGGACGGCCGCCCGTTTGAAGGTGCGCTGTTGTCGGTGCCGTTTGAGAACAGCCGAGGCAATGCCTTTCTCTCGAAAGAACGCAGCGGACCCGACGGCCGATTTCGGTTCGGCCTGACGCGACGTGAGTTTCTGGATTGTTCATATGACCCTTTCCGTGAGATCCGCGTCGCCGCCTCGGCGGATGGCTTTGGACTCGGCTGGGACAGTATCTCGGGCCGTGACGCCAAGTTCAGTGCAGAAGCCGAGCTGACGTTGCGTCTCGTGAAGGACGTCCCGATTGAAGAACGCATCCTCAACCTCGAGGGGAAACCCGTCGCCGGTGCCCGCCTCACGGTCGACTTCATCAAAGCATTTCCTGGCGAGGACATCTCGTCCTATATCGAGGGTGTTCGAAGCGGACTGGGCTATGAAGATTCTACAAGGACCTGGTTCCGCGGGCCACCCGGGCGACCGGATCCGATCACGACCGATGAACGGGGCCGCTTCCACCTGGCCGCCGTAGGTCGCGAGCGCCTCGTCCGGTTCCAGGTCGAAGGACCTGGAATTCAGGCCTGGAATATCTTTGCAGCCACTCGAAGGCCAGCGACCGTAGCCGAAGTGGTTTTGGCCAAGCCGACGAGCCAATCGGAGATATACTGCGCCACTTCGATTACACAGCCAATCCCTCGCGGCCGATCAGAGGGACCGTCCGTGAGAAAGGAACAGGCCGTCCTATCGCCGGTGCGGTCATCTCGTCCGACCAGGGTGCGACACTCGCCCGGACCAAGACTGATGCGCTGGGACGGTTCGAGCTGCTGGGCTATCCCAAATCATCCGAGTATCACGTCATCGCGACTGCAGCCGAAGGACAACCTTACTTTTCCATGAAGCACAGGGTCTCCGATACCGCCGGCCTCGAGCCAGTCAGGGTCGAGTTCGAGCTGGTTCGGGAAATCGTGGTTCGAGGACGGTTAACTGACTTGGTGACCAGACAGGCGGTGAAAGGTGATGTAGAGTATTACCCGCTGTCGCCAAATCCGAATGTTTCCAAACTCGGCGATCCTCTCTTCGTCCAGCCTAGCTCCAAGTCAACGACGGACGCAGAAGGGAACTACGCCGTGGTGGTCCTTCCTGGTCCTGGTGCGCTTGCGGTAGCGGCCTGGGACGGACGATGGAATCGATACCTAACCGCCCGGATCAATTTGCAGGAGCTGAGGCGGATCGCGCCGCACGCGCCGGTCTCGAACATCGACACCTTCGCCCCGGTTGAGGTCGGCGGTCCGCTCCTCCTGAACAATTACAACGAGCTGAAGCTGATCAGTCCGTTAGACGGAGCGGCGCAACCAATGAATCAGGATATCGTCTTGCGCGTGGGCCGGTCCATCACCGGACGTGTCGAGGGACCGGACGGGAAACCGGTTGCTGGCGTGCGGATCTTCGGCGGAACGTCGCACCAGTTCGAGGAATCTTCTTCGAACAAGCATGGAGGATTCTCGATCACGGCCCTCGAGCCGACGGGCAAGCGACGGTTAAATTTGTTCGACGCGGCCCGGAAACTGGGATTCTCTACTGAGATCCGTGGCGATCAATCCGAACCGCTGACGATCCGTCTTCAGCCCTGCGGGGCCGCCTTCGGCCGAATCCTGGATACGGCGGGTCAACCGGTGAAAAACCATGGCCTCGTGATCCACCGTTACATGTACATTGGCGGGGATGGATACTCAGCCCGGACGGACGAAAGGGGTGTCTTCCGAGTCGACGGGCTCGTACCGGGCCAGCCCTATCAGCCGAGCGACTTGAAATACCCGAACTCGTCCGAGCCTTTCTTCACGGTCGGACCGGGTGAGACAAAAGACCTGGGCGATGCGCGGATCGAGTAACGGGTAAAAATCACTTGGTGCGGTGAGACTTGACCGTTTTCGACGTCCGTGCTCGGCGCGCCGCCTTTCTCGTGCCTTGCCCACTGTTTCGCGACGGCTCCAAATGCGTGCTCCGAAGAGCATGGCTCTTAGCGACATGACGCAGGCTTTGCCGGATGGTTGCCAGAAGATCGACTTCATCGTCGGCTTGCGAATCGCCGACCGTGCGGTCCTCGTCGGTGCGGATCAAGCCTTTCGCGCCGCGTTTCTTTTTCTCAATGAGCGCGAGCAGCCTCTTCGCGTCCTGATCGACAAGCTCTGCACGCGATATCGTCTTAGCATGGAGCACGTTTATGGAACGTTCGAAGGCCGCGATGCGCTCGCGGGGGGCAGTGATAACTTCGGGCAAGCCGATCGCGCGAATCACGAACTTCGTCGTGGAAACGTAACGTTTCGGCAGAAGTATACCGTTCTTCGCAAAGATCGCTACCAGGTATTCCCGGTCGCGCATGACAAACGTCGCGATGCCGGCACGGCCGGTTTTTTCCATGACCTCCGCCAACAGGCGGTAGGCTTTTGTCGCGTCTTTGGTCGGTGTCAGGTAATACCCTCGTTCCAGAAAGGCGGGGGCAATTTCGCTGAGATCCACGAACGCTCTGAGATCGATTTCACGAGTTTTTTGCGGCTCGAGGTCAGCCAGTTCCTCATCGCTAACAATGATGTACGAACCATCGTCAAGCTCAAAGCCGCGCACGATGTCATCACCAACCACTTCGTTACCGTCCCGCGGGCAATAAAATCGGCGTTCGAGCGGCGTGTTATGCGGGCCGATCATTCGTAGGCGGACACCGGAATGCCGGGTGGCCGGAAAGACGAGCACGGGTACGTTCACGAGGCCAAAACTCAACGAGCCTGACCAAAACGCGTGGAATGACGCGTCTTTCTCGCTGGACTGTTTGGGTTTCGACCGTGTTCGCTTTTGGGTGCGTGCCATGAGTCTTCCCTGCCCCGTTTTCAAGCCCTTTGGCGCGTCGCGACACTCTTCAAGCTTGATTGTAGAGACTCCGCCAATGTGCCCTCGGAATGACGACGAGGCAACCGTTTCCGCTTCACTTTTTTACCATGTCGCTTGGCATCGATCAGTTCACGAATTCGCTCTTGGTACTCATCGCGATAAGCTTGGGAATCGAATTGACCGGAAAGCGCCTCGATGAGCTTGCCGGCCAGATTCGTTCCTTGGGCTCCAAGGCACGGCCTTTCGGCGCATCCAGCTCACCGACTGGAATGACCTCATCAGCATGACGGAGAGTGATCATCATCAAGTAACCTTGCTGAGGAATCAGCGCACCGACATAGGTGTGTTTGCGCATGACCCACGACGCAATACTGGCGGCTTTCTTTGCCTCTAGCGCTTGCGTTAGTGCAAAGTAGTCGGTCGCGGCCTCTGCGCCTGGTCCGAGATGATAAGGGCGGTCAAATAATTGGGGCTCATCGCGCTGACAGGAACGCAGCGATTAATGGTCACCTCGCGTCGAGGCCGTGGTGCACTTCGGTCAATTTCTTCAGGGGTAACTACGACGTACAGTCCCGGCTCTGCCTGATACGCCTTTCGAGCAGTTTCCAGCGGGATTGGCTCGCCCGTTTCGGCATCCACCATCCGTTGTTCGACACGCGTACGATCGCGCTTGTGAAGCAAGTGAAAATGAGTCTGCCGATCTTCCACCGCGGAATAAAACTTTACAGCAATTTCCCGTTTCTGAACGATCAGCGTTCCTTGCCAAATGGCTCGTGCACTCACACGCACTCTCCCCTCATTCTCGCAGGGTGCCTCAATCGGCTTGTCAGCGTTTTCCAGTCTGCATCTCGCGTGCCGCCTGAGTAATATCACCAGGAAAAATATCCACACGAGGCGAACGTCCGGCGGGAACACCGCACGTCAGGATTTCGACCGTGCCCAAACGACACACGATTTGGGTCATGGATCTTGATCGATTTCGATCGGTCGCGGAAAATCATCGGCCGGATGGGAGAAGAGCTCGCAGTCAGTGGGCGGCTGGGGAGCAAGGATAGAAATCCATTGTCCCCGTTGGAGACCATATCATGGGAACGCGCGATGATCGGGTCGATGCTTACATCAGCAAATCAGCGGAATTTGCCAGGCCGATCCTCACCCACCTTCGCGATATTGTGCACGTCGTGTGTCCGGACGTGGAAGAAACCATGAAATGGAGCTTTCCCCACTTCATGTACAAGGGCATGCTTTGCAGCATGGCCTCGTTTAAGGAACATTGCTCGTTCGGCTTCTGGAAAAGTTCGCTGATTGTTCAAAAAACGGAGGAAGCCGCCGAGAAGGGAATGGGCCAATTCGGACGGATCACCAGGCTCTCGGACTTACCCTCGAAAAAAGTACTGAGCGGCTATATTAGGGAAGCAATGAAACTCAATGACGCTGGAGTCAAGGCACCGACGCGAACGAAGCCCAAGTCACCCAAGGAAGTGGTCGTTCCCGCAGAATTGACCAAAGCCCTTCACAAGAACAAGAAGGCACTGGCGACGTTCGAGAAATTCCCTCCCAGCCACAAGCGAGAATATATCGAGTGGATCGCCGAGGCCAAAACCGAAGCCACTCGCACCAGACGGCTAGAAACGGCGATCGAATGGATGGCCGAGGGGAAGCCAAGAAACTGGAAATATATGGACTGTTAGCGCCACGCAAAGGGGGAGTCGCCCGCGAGCGCGTCGACACCCGGATACGGACCCATCCGCGAAATCGTCAGAACTCTCGCCATATCTTCGGCGATAACCTCGGTCTCGCTCGGTAACTTGACAGGGTGGTCCGTTGTCGGCTCCTATGTCTTGGCCGCCTCGATTATATTATAGCAGGCTGGACGATAGCGCTTTATTTCTAGCTTTTGGATTGGTTGTTGCAGACACGAGTATTCAACGCCCGCAGCCTGGCATGCCGTTTCCCGGCGGCGTTTTCAAGCAATACAAGGAAGGTAGTCACATGGGCTCGGCACCAATGTATCCCTTACGCTTTGAACCGATCTATCAGTATCGCATCTGGGGCGGCCGGCGCCTGGCCGGATTGCTCAAGGCACCGCTGCCGGACGGACCGGTCGGCGAAGCCTGGCTCCTCAGCGACCGCGATGACCACCCCAGCACGGTTGCTGATGGACCGTTGAAGGGACTAACCATCCAGCAATTGCTCGAGCAGTCGCCGCACGCGATGCTCGGAAAACTGGCGGGGCGTTTCCGCAGGTTTCCCATCCTCTTGAAGTTCCTCGACGCGCGCAACGTGCTCTCGGTCCAGGTGCATCCCAAGGATGGCCAGACGGATTACATACCCGCCGGCGAGAGCGGCAAGTCTGAAGCGTGGGTCGTGCTCGAGGCCGGTCCCAAAAGTCGCATTTACGCGGGACTGAAACCTGGCACGACGCGAGACGATCTCGAGCGGGCACTCGCGAACGAACAGGTGGGTGACCTGCTGTCCGGATTCGTGCCCAACGTGGGTGACGCGATCTTCGTACAGGCCGGAACGGTTCATACTCTTTCCGATGTCGTGGTTTTCGAGGTGCAAGAGAATAGCGATGTCACTTTTCGTCTGTACGACTGGGACCACGTTGACCCTAACACAGGCAAGCCGCGCCCATTGCAGGTCGAGCAAGCCATGGCCTGCATCGATCTCGAGCAAGTCGCGGTCGGCCCGGTGACTCCCGTGGTTGAGACAACAACCCCGGCGCTTCGTGAACGATTATTTCGGTGTGCACAGTTTACGACGTGGCGGGTAGGCGGAGAATCGCCATTCACACTCGGCGCTGTTGATATCCCCCGGGTCTTGGTGTCACTCGCCGGCGAGGGTGAACTCGACCACAATGGAACGCGTTATCACGTCAGTCGAGGCGACGTTGTACTTCTGCCGGCTGAGGTAGGCGAGTGTTCGTTTCAGCCTCATGACCAATCCGTTAGTATCCTGGAAGTCGCGCTGCCGGAATAGCTACGTCGAGGCTAGACACTGGGATGAATCGAATCAAATCAGGGAGCAATCTCGTGAAAAAGCTTGTCGTGTTCGACCTCGATGGAACGCTCGCCCAGAGCAAGGCAGCCATTGATCCCGAGATGGCGGAACTGCTCGGCAAGCTGCTCGACACTGTCAAAGCCGCAATTATCTCCGGAGGAGACTGGCCGCAGTTCGAAAAGCAGGTGCTCAGCCATTTGGGCAACAACGCCAAACTCGAGGAGCTTTCAATCCTTCCTACGTGTGGAACCAAGTTCTACAAATATGACAAAGAATGGCAGAAGGTATACGCCGAGGATTTCACCGGCGACCAAAAAGAAACGATCATCAAAGCGCTGAACACGGCGCTTGACCAGTCGGGCCTGAAGGCGCAAAAGGTCTGGGGCGAGGTAATTGAAGACCGAGGCAGTCAAATCACGTATTCCGCGCTTGGCCAGCAAGCGCCGCTCGACCAAAAAGAGAAATGGGACCCTGATTTCAGCAAACGTAAGAAAATCAAGGCTCTTGTTGAGCCTTTAATCGGCGATTTTTCGGTCCGACTGGGGGGCTCGACGTCCATCGACATCACGAAGCCCGGCATCGACAAGGCATACGGCATCAGAAAATTGCGAGATATTCTCGGTATCGCCACCGAAGAAATGATATTCGTCGGCGATGCATTGTTCCCCGGCGGCAACGACTATCCGGCCAAGGAGGCGGGTGTCATTTCGATCTGTGTTCGGGATCCGGAGGATACGAAACGAGTGATCGAGACGATCGTCGCGTGTTTGGCGTGAGTCGGAAGCTGATAGAGATCACGGCGTTCTCCGGTCCGGCACTGACCGATTTCCGAGTCTTTCCTTTCTATCGCGACGCATTCCGCCGTCTCGTCCTTCGCAAGGATCTCGATGAGAGCTCCCGCTTGAATGGCTAGCACGTGCATACCCACGGCATCCACTCAAATAGTCACGGCGGGAAAATCCTGGCCGATCTCGTGCAGGGCTTCATTGATCACTGAGCTGGAACGACGCAGAACTAGGGTACCAAATGACCTTGCGTGAATCCGGGAGCGCGAGCCTCCGAGCGAGCTGGTTGGCGACAGGGCCATGCGTAAACAGCGCGTCCCAGAATCACGCAAGGCCATTTAGCACGAACAATCTGCCCAACTCGTCGATCGAGTGCACAAATTGCCATCAGCAGAATTAGCGACATCGAATCGAAGGTGTGGACGGCATTGCTCAGCCCACATCATTCTAATCGCGTCCCCGCCGGGATGCGATTAGAATGGGAGAAACCCGAGGAGGCACCCATGGCCATCAGCTACGAACAAGCGGTCGAGAAGCTGAACGAGTGGACGGAAAGTCCGGCGCTTCGCAACCACGCCCGCGCAGTCGAGGCTGCAATGCGCCGGGCGGCTCATCGTTACGGCTCGGGCGGCGATGACGAGCCGCGGTGGGCCATGACGGGACTTTTGCACGACGCCGACTACGACCGCTGGCCCGATGAGCATCCGCGGTTGATCGTTGCATGGCTGCGCGAGCACGGTGAGCCTGAGATCGCCCAGGCTGTTGAGGCGCACTTCGACGCCTCGGCGATTCCTGCTCTCACAACGCTCGACAAGGCGCTTCTGGCCTGCGACGAATTGACCGGCTTCGTGATGGCATGCTGCATGGTTCGACCCGACGGCATTCACTCGCTCGCCCCGTCGAGCGTCAAAAAGAAGCTGAAAGACAAAGGTTTCGCCGCGAAGGTCAACCGCGATGATGTCTATCAGGGGGCCGAACGGCTTGGCGTCGATCTGGATGAACAGATTCAGCTTGTGATTGACGCACTGAAGCCGCACGCCGATGTTCTCGGCATCGCCGGCTCGCAGCGATCGTGAACGATCTCGCATGAAAGAGCGTGGCCACGGTCGCGCTGGCCGATCACAAGCCTCGACCGATAACGGATCTTGCACCATGACTTCCGTACCGAATATCTACGCCCGCCTGGGCATCAAGACCGTGATCAACGGCCAGGGGACTTACACGACGCTCGGAGGCTCGCTGATGCCCACTGAAGTCGTACAGGCAATGGCCGAGGCCGCCGGCTCCTTCGTGTCGATCCCCGAGCTTCAAGAGAAAGTCGGCGCCCGGATTGCCAGCCTGGTGGGGGTTCCGGCCGCGCTGGTAACGGCCGGAGCAGCCTCGGCGATTACCGTCGCGACTGCCGCTTGCATGACCTACAAAGATCCGTCAGCAATGGATCGCCTTCCCGATACCCAGGGCCTGAAAAACGAGGTCATCATCCAGAAGGCCCACCATTGTGGCTATGAGCCGCAGATCAAGCTCGCCGGCGCCAGCCTGGTCTGGGTCGAAACGCGGGCGGAACTCGAACGCGCACTCACCCGCGCACGGCGATGACGTTCTTTTTGAACCGCTATGAGCCACTCGGTCAGATCAAACGCGACGAGTGGATTCGGGTCGGCAAGGAGCACGGAGTGCCGTCATTCAACGACGCGGCTGCGGACGTGCCGCCGGCCGGCCGGCTTTCCGAATACGTCCACCAGGGATTTGACCTGGTGGCCTTCTCGGGAGGGAAAGCGCATTCGCGGACCGCAAAGCTCGGGTCTGCTCGTGGGTCGCCCTGACCTGATCGCGGCAGGCCGGCTGGCGATCAGCCCAGCACATGGGCATTGGCCGAGGGATGAAGGTCGGCAAAGAGGAGACTGTTGGCTTGCTGGCGGCCGTCGAACGATTCGTCAAGCTCGATCATGCCGCGGAGTGGCGAGCCTGGGAAACGCGAGTCGACCGAGATGATCGAGATACTCGCCGAAATCCCGGGTATGACCGCGCGGCTTGACGTGCCTGAAATCGCCAATCATTCGCCCCACGTCGTGCTCGAATGGAGTCAGTGGCACTCCGCGTTGACAGGCGCGGATGTTGTCCGCCGGCTCCGCGAAGGTGATCCGCCGATCGCGGTTCTGGGAGAAGGCGAACGAGGGTTAAGGGTGGCGGTATGGACTCTGCGTGACGACGAGCACCGTATCGTCGCGAAACAAATTCAACAACTCTTTCATGGTAAACGGCCTTGAGCGGCGAGACTGCCTTGCGATCATTGGGAAGCGTTCGATGGCGTCGCTGCAGCCGTGCTCTTGGCAGCCGCACCCCCCTGCTCCGGCACGTGCTTGAGGGCCGAGATCTGGTTTCTCAGCTCCTTGGTCTTGAGCTCGAGGTCGGCGGCCTGACGCTCGAGATGCGGCGATGGCCTTGGCTTGCTCGGCACTAGCGGGTCCTTCGTTCTTGGGTTCGCCTCCCTGCCCCTTGAGTGCGGCGATCGCATCTTTGAGATTCTGACGAGCGGAGCCGCCGAAGTCGGCACTTTCACGAGCGAGCCGAGCCTCAAGCACCGGCAGGGCTTTCTTTGACCCGCAGTTCGCGCACCGCGTTCCAGGCCTGATACCGCACCGAACGGTTGCGATCGTCGGCCAGCTCGACCAGAACGTCCTGAAGAGATGGGTCGTCTTTGGCCAGGCGTGGGAATGCCCCGATAGCCGTAGATCGCAGCGATTCCGGTTGACCGTACTTGCTGTAGATCGCGGCCAGCTCCCGGGATTTGCGCTCCGGGGGCTTCCAGCATGAGCCCGAGCGCCGTCGCGGCGATCGAGTGATGATCGGCGGAGACCTTGAGCGCGTCGGCGAGCAGATCGTCGGCGTCTTTCACTTTCCAGCGCAACCAATCCCCGCAACGCGTTCTTGCGTGCTCCATAGGCTTCCTTGGGATTGGCCCAGACGGCGCGGAGGAGTCTTCTCGGCCTCGTCGTCGCGACTCGAGCTTGGCCAGGCCGTCGACCGCGGCAACGCGGACGCGAGCCTCCGAGCGCTTGACAGCCTCGATCAAGCGCAGCGCGAAAGGTTTCGTCGCCATTACAAATGATCTCGCACATCTCTCGTTGGGTCAGCGCCGATTTCTCGCGCTTCCAGGCCGACGGCCAGGGCCTTGGCAACCTCGGGCTGGTCTTTCGCCGCCTTGACCAGTGCCCGAGCGGCGTCGAGCCGGCCCAGCACGCACGCGGCGTGTTCGAGCTGGAACAGGTTTTCGTCGTCCGTTTTCTCGAAATCGAGCTCCTTGATCAACCAGCCCTGGGGGTCGATCTCGACCATCTTGGGCCGGGCGGCGGCCGGGATCACAAACTCGTGCGAGACCCCGTCGATCACGATCGGCGACGACGCGCGTCTTCCCCACGTCGTCGCTGATCTCGAGCGTCGTCGGCAGCCGGAAAAGCGGCGTCTGCTCGTCGACCGTCTGGGTCTGCTGGACGCGAACGCGCACGGTCTTGTCGGCGTCTTCGAAGTGCCAGCGAACCTTGAGCTCGGGATGGCCGGCCTTGTAAACCCACTGATCGAAGAACCACTTCAGGTCCTTGCCCGACGCCGTTTCCATCGCCTTCCGGAAATCATCGGTCTCGACGACCTGAAGCTTGTGCGCGGCCACGTAGGCACGGATCCCTTGCCACCAGACCTCGTCGCCCAGCAGGCCCCGCAACGCGTGCAGCACACAGGCCCCTTTTGAATAAGTCACGCCGTCAAACATGTCATCAGAATGTTTCGTATCTGCTACTCGACGATTGGCCGCCGATAATCCCGATCGCTCCCCAGATAGCCGTCGAGCGATCCTTTCATTTCGAGCCGGAATTCATCGTCGCCGCGGTCGTGCTCGGTGAAGAGAGGGCCGAAGTAGGAGGCAAACCCCTCGTTCAACCAGATGTGCGACCAATCCTTACAGGTCAGGAGATCGCCGAACCACTGGTGGGCGAGCTCGTGCGAGACCAGGCCGTCTTCGTCGCTCTCAGAGCTCGGCGATTTCGTCGTGGAGCAGCTGTGTCGGTCATCGTCGTGGCGGTGATGTTTTCCATGCCGCCGGCGATGAAGTCGGGCACGCACACCTGGGCGTACTTGGCGTAAGGATAGGGCTGGCCGAGCTGTTCGCCATAGAAACGGATCATCTGGGGAGTCTTGCCCATGAACCGCCTGGCCGTCGCCTCGTCGACGTGCTTGGCCACGTAATAGTCAACCGGCAGGTCACCGGCGCGATCGTGGTAAACAGCGAAATCAGACGCGGCCAGCGAAATCAAGTAACTGACATGCGGTATGTTCATCTTCCAGTGATAAGTCGTCGTGTTGTCCGCGTTTTCCCTGGTCTCGACCAGGGCGCCGTTGGAAACGACAAAAAGGGGCTTTTCCGCCGTGATGATCATCTCGGATGTGGCGCGCTCGTTGGGGTAGTCGTAGCAGGGGAGCCAGTCGTGCGTTTCCTCGGACTCACCCTGCGTCCAGAACGAGAGCCGCTTCTCGGGGTAAGGCGCCTCGGGCATGACGAAGTAGAGCCCGCGGTCGGGCGAGCCGGCGTACTCGATCGCCAGCTCGATCGGTGTCGCCGCTTCCCATAGGCTTTGTCGAGCGTGACCGACAGCTTGCCGTCTTTTGTGGCTGAATTCGCAGGGTTTCGACCTGTCACCGGTCGGTCACCTTGCTCACCCTGAGCTTGGGACCACAGTCGAGCTCGATCCGGGTGAGGTACGGATGAAGTGGAGACAACGAGTGCGTGACCACGCCCCGAACTTCGCGCTTTCGGGTGTCAATCGTGAGCTCAGCCTTGATATGCTTGACATCGAAGAACCGGATGCGCTCGATTCGCCGGGGAGTACCGGCCTTGGCGAACGGTCGCCGCTTGGGGGCATGCCGGGTTGCGGAATCGGAGCTTTGGGCCCGGGCGTTCACGCTCGAGATCGAAGGCTGACAGGATGAGCCAAATTCCGAAGATGCGAATCGGCTGACATGGTGTTTCCTGATCGGGTATGGAGAGTGGGGAATGAATCGATTGCGAGGTCTGCATTCCGTTCAACCCAATAGCAGATATGAATGGTCGGCCGCAACCGAGCCTCGCCTGAAGAATCTGTCACTCTCGAAGAAATCTGGGTCAACCCGTCCCGGCGTCAACACGATGGCCGCCGATCAAATGAACGATTCAAATGAACCAATATGGGTTTGTCCGTATCACCTGCGCCTCGCCGCGGACGACGGTCGCCAACCCGGCCGCCAACGCGGCCGAGATCGTTCGCATCCTCGAGCAAGTGCCCGACAGCGACATCGTCCTCTACCCGGAACTGTGCGTCACGGGCTACACCTGCGCCGATCTCTTTGGACAGTCGACGCTCCTGGACGCCGCGAATCGGGCCATCCTGCGGATCGCCCGGGCGACAGTCGGCCGCAAGCAGCTCGTCGTCGTCGGGGCGCCGATCCCCGCCGGCAACAGTCTGTTCAATTGTGCTGTTGTATTGAGCGACGGCGTGATCCGGGGAATCGTCGCCAAACAGTATATCCCGAACTACAAGGAATTCTACGAGCTGCGCTGGTTCAGCCCGGCCACGGCCAACGCTCCCCGCCGAGATCGAGCTGGGCGGCCAGCTCCGTCCCCTTGGGAATCGACCTCCTTTTCGAGGCGAAAGGCGACGGAGGCCTACCAGGAAACGGCAGCGTTCTCGTGGGCGTCGAGATCTGCGAAGACCTGTGGGTGCCCGTACCGCCGAGTGCCTTTCAGGCCATGGCCGGGGCGACGATCTTGCTCAACCTTTCGGCCAGCAACGAGACGATCGGCAAGAGCCGGTATCGGACGGATCTTGTCGTGGGTCAATCGGGCCGCACGATTTCCGCCTACGCGATGGCTGGCAGCGGGCCTTCCGAATCCACCACCGACGTTGTTTTCGGCGGCCATTGCCTGATCGCCGAAAACGGCCGCCTGCTGGCCGAATCGCCGCGGGTCGGAGACGGCCAGCCGATCCGCCGCGACTCTTACACGATCACTCGTGACGTCGATGTCGCCAAACTGCTGAGCGATCGCCGCGTCACGACCAGCTTCGATGACGGCTCGCCGGTCGTGAAGCCATTCCGTCTGGTTCCGTTTTCCCTTTCGCGAACCATGGACGGCTTGAAGCGCGACGTACCGGGCACGCCGTTCGTACCGGTGGAAGGGCCCGAGCTCCACCGCCGCTGCGCCGAGATCTTCGGCATCCAGTGCGCGGGCCTGGCCAAGCGAATCGAACAGCTTCCCCCGGCACACGCCACTTAACCTCGGAGTCTCCGGAGGCCTCGATTCCACGCTCGCGCTCCTGGTCACGGTAGCGACGTGCGACATGCTCGGCCTTGACCGCCGGCTGATCCACGGCCTCACCATGCCCGGCTTCGGCACCACCCAGCGAACCCGGACCAATGCGCTGGCACTGATGGAACACCTGGGCGTCGCCGCCGAAACGATCGATATCAGGGCGCTGGCGCTTCAGACATTCAAGGAAATCGGCCACGCTCCGTTCGGGATCGACTGCGATGGCCTCGACATGGAGGCATTCTGCGCCGCCCTGGCCCGCGTGCCGCGCGAAGCCCTGAGCGACCTCACGTTTGAAAACGTACAGGCCCGGCTTCGAACGTTCCTGCTCATGTCGAAGGGGTTCGTCGTCGGCACCGGCGACCTCTCCGAGCTGGCGCTGGGCTGGTCGACCTATAATGGCGATCACATGAGCATGTATAATCCAAATTGCTCGATCCCCAAGACGCTGGTCAAGTTCCTGGTCCGGTATGTGGCGCTCAACCAGTTCCCGGAGGGAGCAGTCCGGCAGACGTTGCTATCGATCGTGGAGACGACGATCTCGCCGGAGCTTTTGCCGGCCGGGGCGGCGGGCGAGATCGAGCAATCGACCGAAGCGACTCTCGGCCCTTATGAGGTGCTCGACTTCATCCTTTATCACGCGGTTCGCTGCGGATATTCGCCCGGCGAAGATCTTGTTCTTGAGCCAGTTTGCCACCTTCACTCAGCACTATCCTCGCGAGCTCATCGAGCGGACGATCCGCACGTTTTTCAACCGATTCTTCCATCAGCAATACAAGCGGTCGTGCATTCCCGATGGGCCCAAGGTCGGCACTGTCAGCCTTTCGCCGCGCGGCGACTGGCGAATGCCTTCGGACGCTGATCCGGCCGCGTGGCTGAACTGGGACCAGCCTTGAAAAGGAGAGATGCCCGGATGCTCGGCTTGAATTCTACCGGTCAACGCCTGCTGCTCGCGTTAGTCCTGTCCAGCATCGGTGGAAGCCGTGCCGGTCTAAGAGCCGCCGAGATCGACCTGGCCAACGCGGTCGTCGTCGTTCCCGACGGGCTCTCGGGCACCGAAGCCAAGGCGGTACGGCTCCTGGTCGAAGAAGTTCGCCGTCGATCGCGCATCGGCTGGAATACAATGATTCGCTGGCCGACGAAGCGCGTACCCGTCATCGCGGTCGGGCCGGCCGCCATGCTCGAATCGTTGCCGAGCCAGTACGGTCAACTCGTTCGCTCTCAACCCCCTGGTAAGGCTGAAGAAGGCTTTCGCATTCAGACCGTAGTCAGCGCCGACGCCGCGCCGGTCGTGTCTATCGTGGGCAACGACGCCCGTGGCGTCCTCTTTGGCGTCGGTCGTCTCTTGCGTGAGTTAAGAATGGCCCCCGGGCAAGTCCTATTGCCGGAGGCGCTCAACCTGGCATCGGCGCCCAAGTATCGGATCCGCGGGCACCAGCTCGGCTATCGTCCCAAGACCAACTCGTACGACGCCTGGGACCTGGCGCAGTGGGATCGCTACATTCGCGAGCTGGCTATCTTCGGTACCAATGCCATTGAGCTGATCCCGCCCCGCTCGGATGACGCAGCCGACAGCCCGCATTTCCCCCTGCCTCCTCTTGAGATGATGGCCGGCATGTCCCAGATTTGCGACGACTATGGCATGGACGTCTGGATCTGGTATCCGGCGATGGACCCTGATTATGCCGATCCCAAGACCGTCGAGCACGCACTGGCCGAGTGGGCAGAAGTGTTCAAGAAGCTGCCGCGGATTGATGCTGTTTTCGTGCCCGGCGGCGACCCTGGTCACACGCGTCCCAAGTTCCTGATGGACCTCCTGGAAAAACAGGCCGAAAACCTGCAGGCGCTATCATCCCAAAGCCGCGATTTGGATGTCGCCGCAAAGCTTTACTCGAGAATGGTTCGACGAATTTCTCTCGCTCATGAAAGCCGAGCCGGCCTGGCTCGCCGGCGTCGTGTTCGGTCCGCAGGTGCGCAGTGAGCTTGCCCGAGTTGCGAAAGGCACTGCCCGCCAGATACCCCATCCGCGATTACCCGGACATCACGCACAGCCTGCGGTGCCAGTACCCGGTTCCTGACTGGGACGTTGCCTATTCCCTCACCGAAGCGCGTGAAGTGATCAACCCTCGCCCTCGCGATGAAGCGGCAATATTTCACGCATTCGCTGATCAGACGATCGGCTTCATCACCTATTCGGAAGGTTGCAACGACGACGTCAACAAAATCATCTGGAGCGCGCTGGGCTGGGACCCGGAGGCCAACGTGCTCGACGTTTTGCGCAGACTTCGGCCGCTGTCTGGTCGGCCTGAATGCTCGCGAGGCCGACGACTTTGCGCACGGCCTCTTCGCACTGGAACAAAACTGGCGCGGGCCGCTTCTTTCCAACGGTTCGGTCGAAACGACGCTCCAGCAGTTCCGGACCCTCGAGCGGCAAGTGTCGCCCGCACGTGCTGGCCAACTGGCGGTTCCAGCAGGCGCTGTACCGCGCCTACTACGACGCTTACGTGCGCAGTCGCCTGATCTACGAAACCGATCTCGAAGAGCAGTGCGCTTGGATCGCCTGCGCGAGCCCCGAACGATCGGGTCACTCGTGGCCATGGGTCAGGCCCAGAGCATTCTCGACCGGGCACGTCATCCAGCCGGTCGCCACCGAGTTGCGAGCCAGGGTGTTCGAGCTGGCCGAGGCATTATTTCAGAGCATTCGCATGCAGTTGAGCGTGCCCCGTTATCAGGCGATCGATGTCGGCCGCGGCGCCAATCTCGACACCATCGACCAGGTGTTGAATAACCGGCTCTGGCTCAAGGGCCGGTTCGAGTCGATCCGCAAGCTCGGCGGCGAGCCGGCACGACTGAAGGAGATCGACGCGATCGTGAACTGGACCAATCCCGGCCCAGGCGGTTTTTACGACGACCTTGGCGACCCGCGCCGCCGGCCCCACCTGGTTCCAAACCCGACGCCGTATGACCAAGACCCTGCATCGTTCCACGGTCCGATGACCGCCTTTGATCAGGAACCGACATGGCGGCGTTCTTGGTGCCGCCACGCCGGCACGATCTTTGGCCAGCCGCTGTCGATGCACTACGAGGGGCTCGACCGCGGCGCGTCGTATCGGTTGCGCATCATTTACGGCGGCGACATGTTCCAGGTAAAGATCGGATTGAAAGCCAACGACTCGACCGAAGTGCATCCGCCCTTGCTCCGGCCCAAAGACATGAGGCCGCTCGAGTTTGACTTGCCAGCCGAAGCAACACGAGATGGGAAACTGACGCTTACCTGGACAGCCGAGCCGAACCGTGGCGGCAATGGGCGGGGTTGTCAAATATCGGAAGTGTGGTTGATCAAGAAGGAGCCGAAACCGTGAAACAACGCATGGCGACAACCGCGGTAGACTTATATGGATTCTGGCCTATTCCGTAACTACTATTTTTATGACTGCCCTCGTGGGCTCGGGTGCGACGATCGCGGATGAGGCTTCGCCGACACAGTCATCCGCTTCGCCCAAGACCCCGCCCAACCTGGCCAGGCGCATCGGCGAAATCACAGAAGCCGCTCTGAAGCACCACATCGATCCACCGACTCGGCAGCAGATGATTCTGGATGGAATCAAGGCTCTGCACAAAGCCTCAGGAACGCCCGTCCCGCCCGGCCTGAGCCGCCGAGTTTCAGGGCTGGCGACGCCTGAACAGTTTGCGGCATTTCTCGCCGAAATCTGGCCGACCACGTCGGCCAAGACTCTGAAGACAGTCGACCTGGAGAAGGCTGTACTCGACGGCTTGCTCGGTAGTCTCCTTGGCGGTGCTCGTCTCCTCTCGGCCAAGGAGAGCAAAGTCGAGGAACAATTCGAGGGTAATCGCTATGTCGGCCTTCACATCCACGTGGGGACGAACGCCCAGGAAAAATGTGCGTCGATTCAAGGCGTCATCGAGGGAGGGCCGGCCGCTCGAGCGGGGGTCATGAAAGATGACTTGATCGAGCAGATCGATGGCGCCGTCACCAAGGGCATGACGGTCTTCGATGTGATCGACCGGCTGAGAGGCGAGGAAGGGACACCGGTCACGATAACACTCCGGCAGCCCACGGAATCGACGTCACGGACGATGACAATCACCCGAGGTCAGCTCGCGCACCCGACGATCAGCGGTGTCCGCAAGCAGCCGTCAGGAAATTGGGAGGTCCGACTCGGTGGAGTCGACCCAATTGGCTACCTGAAGATTAACGAGATCGCCGCCAGTACTCCGCACGAGCTTCGTAAAATGGCCAGCCACCTCGAGAACCAGGGCGCTCGGGCACTGGTGCTCGACCTGCGAGGTCCAATCATGCAGCGGATGGCCATTCATCCGGCTGTGCTGCTTGCCGACTGCCTGCTCGAGCTTGGGCTGATCGGGCGCGTCCGGACGGCTCAGGGCGAGACAACCTACAAGGCCGACGCCGATGCCTTGTTCCGGGGCTGGCCGATCGCCGTTCTCGTGGACCGTTCGACCTCCGGTGCGGCTGAGTGGTTAGCGGCCGCACTCCAAGACAATCGGCGGGCCGTGATCGTCGGAACGCCAACGTTTGGCGCCATGAGAACGATGCCAGCGGAAGGTCAGGCGGTCGAGCAGTCATCGGTCATCCGGTCACGAGTGCCCGTCGGCGACGGCTCGTGGTCGATCGAGCTGGCAACGGCCCGGCTAGAGCGTGGCGACGGCCGGCCGCTGAGCCCTGCGGACGCCGCGATTATTGAATCGGAGACGAAGCTCGCGGCGGACGGACGGCCCGCGGAGATCAAGACCGGCATCATGCCCGATTATCCCATCGCAATACGGAACACCCGGGCGAGGCCAGCACTGTTCATAACGCGCGTCCCACCAGCACAACGTGAGAACTCGGCCGATTTGGCGATTGAAAAGGCGGTCGAGCTATTGCGAGAGTCGCTCAAGACAGCATTGAATCGAGTGGTGCATGAAAACGGCGAAAAGAACAATAAGATCACCTGTAACAGTGTTTGGATCAGTATTACTGTTCTTCTCCCTGTTCGCTTCACCCGGTACTGCATCCGGCGGCGAGCCCCAACCCTCCGTCCCACTTGAGCGGCAGTTGCGCCAGCCGGTTGCCCTGCTTTGGATAGATGCCGGCAAGACGATGCTCGTGGCGAACCGTCGTAGCGGCAGCCTTTCGTTGATCGACTTGGCCGCACGAAAGATTGTGGCCGAGCACAAGGTCGGCCGAGGTCTGGCCGATCTTGCCGATATTCCCGGCAGTCCTTTTCTATTCGCCGTCGAACAGGGGGCGAATGAGGTTTTGTTGATTGGTTATCAAGACCGCGCGATACGCGTTGTCGACCGGCGTAAGGTCAGCCCCGACCCGGTTCGGATGGTCGTCTCAAACGACGGGTCTCGTTGTATCGTGGCCTCACTTTGGTCGCGCGAGCTGACGTTTCTTGCCCTGGCACCACGGATCTCTACCAGAAAACTGCCCACGATCACGATCGTCGGCAGCCTTGATTTACCGTTCTGTCCGCGCGAGCTGGCTCTGCATGCCAACTGGTCGCAAGTTAATTGTCGCTGATGCTTTCGGCGGCCGGTTAGCCATGGTCGATATGTTGGCGGCGATCGATCGACTCGATCCGATCGCTGCCGGCGCATAATATTCGCGGGCTTGCTTTCGCACCGAACGGCCAAACGTTAGTGGTCGTGCATCAAACGCTCAGCCGCCTTGCGCAGACCAGCCTTGACGACGTCCACTGGGGCCTTTTGATTCGCAATCAATCTGCGCGTCTTGCGAACGGATGCGTTGCTGAAGCCCGGTCCTGACGGCGCGCTGCTGGATGGGAGTCAACTATTCGACCTGGGCGACGTCGGCTACGCGGCGGGTGATCCCGGCAGATGTCGCCTTCGACGCCCGCGGCAACCTGCTGGTCGCCTTGGCAGGCGTCGACGAGGTCGCGATCACAGCCAGCCCCGAACAAGGCCCCCGGCGCATTGTCGTGGGCCGCCGGCCGATGGCCGTGTTGCCGAGCCCTGATGGGTTATGGGCGTATGTCGCCGACAGTCTGGACGACACGATTTCCGTCGTCGAGATCGCGACAGGACTCCGACCCGCGACGATCTGCTCTGGGACCGCGACCCGAACCCACCGCGGCCGACCGTGGCGAGCGGCTGTTTTCGAGTGCCAAGCTGTCGCACGATGGCTGGATGAGCTGCCATAGCTGCCACACCGACGGCCACACCAACAACCTCTTGAGCGACACGCTCGGCGATGGGTCCTATGGTGCACCCAAGCGAGTTCCCTCGCTCCTGGGAGTCGCGACGACCGGCCCGTGGACCTGGACGGGCTCGATTGCCCGACTCGAAGACCAAATCCGCAAGTCGATCGTCACGACCATGCATGGGACCAAGCCGACCGACGAGCAAGTGGCCGACCTGGCTGCGTATCTCAACTCGCTAACGCCTCCATGCTTGCAGCAGCAATCGACATCGATTCCATTGATGCATCTGCGATTGCGCGTGGCCGGGAGATATTCAGCATTCGCAAATGCGCGAGTTGTCATGTCCGCCCCCGAATTTACGTCGCCGGATCGTTTCGATGTGGGCTCACCGACGAAGTGGGAAATCGCGAATTTAACCCTCCTTCGCTCCGTGGCGTGAGCCGGCGTGACGCGCTGCTGCACGACGGCCGCGCCGCATTCGCTCGAAGATGTCTTTCAGAAAGAACGGCATCCGCGGGGCCTCGAGCTGAAATCCCAGGAGATCGCTGATCTGGTTGCTTTCCTCAGGACCCTCTAGGCACGGGATGTTCTTCGCTTCGTCAGTTTGAACGAGTGCGTTAATCAGCTTGAGTTCGAGACAGCAAGTAGCCGACATGGCGTGAAGCTAGTGCACTGAAATCAAACCCTCGCCCGCATAGAAACGCGACACGCCGCGACCCGCCAGAGACCCACTCGATTCACGCATATGCAACCGACCGACGCCGAACCGTTGCCGAAGCGAGCCGAATGCGATCGATTCACATATCCTTAGCAGCTTGCATCGTCGGTCACCGATCTTGCCAGCCCGTGGTATGGGGATTGCTCTGTGGTCTTGATCGTACGATTGACTGCGGCTCGAGCTTCGCATGGCGGCCGAGCCAGAGTTTGCCCAAAGCCCGCAGGTCGATTTCAATCGCGAAGTTCGGCCGATCCTTGCCAAAAACTGTTTCGCTTGCCACGGTCAAGACGAAGCGAAACGGGCCAAAGGATCTACGGCTCGACCGCGTGATCGGCCATCAAGCCTCTCAAGAGCGGCGAAACGGCGATTGTCCCGGGCGACCCCGATTCCAGCGCGCTGATCCTGCGAGTCACCGAAGAGGACGAGACGCTCCGCATGCCCCCCAGAAAAGCTGGCAACCGGCTCACCTCTGCCGAGATCGATGTCTTCAGCTGCTGGATCGAGCAAGGGGCCGAATACGCCCCGCACTGGGCGTTGATCGCTCCCAGGTCGCTCTCGCTATCCCAACTGTCCGAAAGACGTGGCCACGTAACGGCATCGACTTCTGGATTCTGGCCCGCCTGGAGGCCGAAGGGCTGAAACCCTCGCCGGAAGCAGATCGATGACGCTCTTGCGGCGCGTCAGCCTCGATCTTCGCGGTTTGCCTCCCACGCCCGATGAAGTCGAACAGTTCATCCACGACACGGCCCCGAACGCCTACGAGAAGGCTGTCGACCGTTTCCTTGACGACCCGGCTTACGGCGAACGGTGGGCGCGGATGTGGCTCGACCAGGCGCGCTACGCCGACTCGGCGGGCTACGGCTCCGACCCGCTCCGGCCCACGATCTGGCGGTATCGCGACTGGGTTATCGAAGCCTTCAACCGCAACCTCCCGTTTGACCGAGTTCACCCTCGAGCAGATCGCCGGCGACTTGCTCCCAGATCCGTCCCTCGAACGAGCGAATCGCCACGGCATTTCACCGCAACACCATGACCAACACCGAAGGGGGAACCGACGACGAAGAGTTTCGCGTGGCCGCGATCAAAGACCGGGTCGACACAACGATGCAGGTCTGGATGGGTTTGACGATGGGCTGCGCCAAGTGTCACAGCCACAAGTTCGATCCGATCACGCATGATGAATATTATCAAGTTTTACGCGATCTTCAATCAGACCGCCGACCACGATCTGCCGACCGAGGACCCGGTCATTCCCGCGCCAACGCGCAGGATTCCGGCACGCATCCAGAAGATCGACGAACAGATCGCCCCACTTGCGCAAAACGCTGGAGACGCCCACGGCCGCACTTGGCCGCTGCCCAGGCCAAATGGGAATCGGGCCTGGCAGCTCGCCGGCGCGGCCGTCACGCAAAGACCTGCCCAAGGAAATCCAGACGATCCTCGACACACCGGCCGACAAGCGGACCAAGCCCCAGACCGAGGCACTGACGCAAGTACTTTCGTTCGATCACGCCGGAGTTGAAACCGCTGCGCGACAAGATCGCCGCGCTCGAAAAGTCGAAACCGGCGATCCCGAATCTGCCAGTGATGGTCGAACTGCGCCCGGACCAGCATCGGGTGACCCACGTTCTTCGCAAGGGCAACTTCCTCGACCCCGGCGACGTGGTCGAGCCGGGCGTGCCACAGTCGTTGCACCGTCTCGCCGGACGGCGACCCAGGAATCGGCTCGGGCTGGCACGGTGGCTGGTCGATCCCGGCAACCCGCTGACGGCACGCGTGGCCGTCAATCGCTACTGGGCCCAGATCTTCGGCGTCGGACTCGTCGAGACCGAGGAAGACTTCGGCACTCAGGGCGAGCCGCCCAGCCATCCCGAGCTGCTCGACTGGCTGGCCATCGCGTATCGTGAATTCGGGCTGGGACACGAAGTCGCTGTTGCGGCTGATCGTCACTTCGGCGACTTACCGCCAGTCGTCGAAGGTCAGCCCGAGCTGCTGGAGAAAGATCCGCGCAACCGCCTGCTGGCGCAGTGCGCCTCGCGTTCGCCTTGAGGCCGAGATGGTCCGCGACCAGGCCCTGGCCTTGAGCGGGCTTTTGAGCCAGCAGGATCGGTGGCCCGAGCGTGTTTCCCGCCGCAGCCAGACGGGCTGTGGCAAGCGGCGTTCAACGGCGAACGCACCTGGTCGACGAGCCAGGGCGAAGACCGTTATCGCCGCGGCCTCTACACGTTCTGGCGGCGGACCGTGCCGTATCCCTCGATGGCCGTCTTCGACGCCCCCAGCCGCGAGATCTGCGCGATCCGCCGCATCCGGACCAATACGCCGCTCCAGTCGTTCGTCACCTTGAATGACCCGGTCTATGTCGAGGCCGCCCAGGCTCTGGCGCGGCGGATCGTTCGCGAAGGGGGCACCAACGTCGCATCACGCGTTCGCCACGGCTTGCGGCTCTGCCTGTGCCGGCCGCCGCGGCCCGAGCAGGTCGAGCCACTGGTCGACCTCTATCGTCACGGAATACGAGCGATACTGCAAAGACCGACGCGGCCGCCCTGGCCCTGGCCACCGAGCCGCTCGGGCCGCTCCCGCCCGGCATGGAACCGGCCGATCTGGCTGCGTGGACCGCGGTCGCAAACGTACTCTTGAATCTCGACTGGCGTCTTGACCAAAGGCTGATGTCTCATGGATCCGGATCTGCCCTGGAAACTGCAGCTGGCGCGGGCGCAGACCCGCCGCCAGTTCCTGAAGACATCGCAGGCCGGACTGGGCACGATCGCCCTGCGGTACGCTCCTGGATCGCAGAGAGCTTCAGCATGGCCGGTGCGAGCCAACAGCCAAAGCGGGATGCCGCGCTGTCAGCGCCGCCTCGACCGACAACCCGATGACAGCCCCGGCCGCCTCACTTCGCGCCGAAGGCCAAGCGAGTCATCTACCTGCATATGTCGGGAGGGCCTCCTCAGCAAGACCTGTTCGATTACAAGCCCGAGCTGGTCAAGCATCACCTTGCAGCCTTGCCCCGATGAGCTGCTCAAGAACCAGAAGTTCGCCTTCATCAAGGGGCATCCCAAGCTGCTCGGCTCGCCCTATCGCTTTCAAAAATGCGGCCAGAGCGGCGCGATGGTGAGCGAGCTTTTGCCTCACCTTGCGCGGCGCGGTCGACGACATCGCGATCATCAAGTCGATGTATACCGATCAGTTTAACCATGCACCGGCCGAGCTGTTTCTCTACACCGGCTCGTCGCGCAACGGCGGTGCCGCGATGGGCTCGTGGATCACCTACGGGCTGGGCTCGGAGAACCAGGACCTGCCCGGTTTCGTCGTCCTGATCAGCGGCGGCACCGACCCCACCGGCGGCAAGGCCCTCTGGAGCACCGGCTTTCTGCCCAGCGTGTATCAGGGGGTCCAATGCCGGACCGTCGGCGACCCGATTCTCTATGTCAGCGATCCCAAGGGAATGGACCGGACCGATCGGCGCCGCACGCTCGACGCGCTCAAGCAGCTCAACGAGTATGAGCTTGCCGAGTTCGGCGATCCCGAAACTCTGACGCGAATCAGCCAGTACGAGCTGGCCTTTCGGATGCAGATGGCCGTTCCCGACGTCATGGACATCCGCCAGGAGCCGGCGCCGATCCTCGAACAGTACGGAGCGAAACCAGGGGCGGCGTCGTTCGCCAACAACTGCCTTTTGGCTCGCCGTCTGGTCGAGCGAGGCGTGCGCTACGTCCAGCTCTTCGACTGGGGCTGGGACTGCCACGGCACTGGTGCCGGCGACGACATCGTCAAGCACTTGCCCGCAAAAATGCCAGGAAGTCGACCGGCCAATCGCGGCCCTTCTTGGTCGACCTCAAGCGGCGCGGGCTGCTCGACGAGACGCTGGTGATCTGGGGAGGCGAATTCGGCCGCACCTCGATGAACGAGGCCCGTGGCGGCTCGACATTCCTGGGCCGCGACCATCATCCGCACTGTTTCACGATCTGGATGGCCGGCGGCGGCATCAAGCCGGGCATCACCGTTGGTGCCACCGACGACCTGGGCTACACCATCACCGACAATCCCGTGAGCATTCACGACCTCCAGGCCACGATCCTGCACCTGCTGGGCCTCGACGCCTGGAAGCTCAATTACGCCTATCAGGGCCTGAATCAGAAGCTGATCGGCCCGGAAGGGGAAGCCAAGATCCGCAAGGAGTTGCTGGCGTGAACGCAATGACTGAGCTCACGCCAAGATCCCCTTGACCGGATGATGCTCCTCGACGCCCGTCAGCCGCACGTCCAGCCCCTGGAACTTGAGGCTCAAGCGGCGGTGGTCGATGCCCAGGCAGTGAAGGATCGTGGCGTTCAAGTCGTGGATGTGAACCGGGTCGGCGACGATGTTGTAGCTGAAGTCGTCGGTCTCGCCGTAGACCACGCCCGGCTTGATGCCGGCGCCGGCCATCCAGATGGGGAAGCACTTGGGATGATGGTCGCGGCCGTAGTTGTCGCGGGTGAGCTTGCCCTGGCAGTAGACCGTCCGGCCGAACTCGCCGCCCCAGATCACCAGCGTATCGTCCAGAAGCCCGCGCTGCTTGAGGTCGGTGACGAGCGCGAAGCTTGCCTGGTCGACGTCCTGGCACTGGCGCGGCAGGTCGCCGGGCAGGTTGCCGTGCTGGTCCCAGCCGCGGTGGAAGATCTGCACGAACCGCACGTCGCGCTCGGCCAGGCGGCGGGCAAGCAGGCAGCAGCGAGCGAACGTGCCCGGCTTGTGCACGTCGGGGCCGTACATGTCGAGGATGTTCTTGGGCTCGTTCGAGATGTCGGCCAGCTCGGGGACCGACGTCTGCATCCGGAACGCCATCTCGTACTGGGCGATCCGCGCCTGGGTCTCGGGGTCGGCGAACTGGTCGAATTCGTGGTGGTTCAAGCCGGTTGATGGCATCGAGCGCGCGGCGGCGGGTCGGAGCGTCGACGCCCTTGGGGTTGGAGAGGAACAGGACCGGGTCGCCGGTCGAGCGGAGAGCGACCCCCTGGTGCTTGGTGGGCAGATAGCCGGCTCCCCAGAGCCGGTTGTAGATCGCCTGCGCGGGCCGCTTGCTCGACCACGAGGCGGTCATCACCACGAAGGCCGGCAGGTTCTGGTTCATCGTCCCCAGGCCGTAACTGAGCCACGAGCCCAGGCTGGGCCGCCCCGGGAGCTGGTTGCCGGTGCAAATATAAGTCACCGCCGGGTCGTGGTTGATCGCCTCGGTCCAGACCGTCTTGACGAGAGCGATCTCGTCGGCGAGCCGGGCCGTCCAGGGCAAGAGCTCGCTGACCCACATGCCCGACTGGCCGTGCTGCGCGAACTTGTACTTCGACGGCGCGATCGGGAACCGGGCCTGGCCGCTGGTCATCGTGGTCAGGCGCTGGCCCTTGCGGATCGACTCGGGCAGGTCCTTGTCGTACATCGCGTCCATCTTGGGCTTGTAGTCAAACAAGTCCATCTGCGACGGGCCGCCGTTCATGAACAGATAAATAGCCCGCTTGGCCTTGGGGGGAAAGTGAGGCAGGCCGGGCAGGCCGCCGGTGAGCGTGGGACTCGGGTCGAGGCCGCCGGCAGGCGTTGCCGCACTACGGGCGTTCTCCGCCAGCAGCGTCGACAGGGCCGCCGTCCCCAGGCCCAGGCCCGTGCGGCCGAAGAAGTGCCGGCGCGTCATCAGTTCAATCTGTTCGCGAATCGGGTCCATGGACGGCACTCCGGGAAATCGATCACCCCTTGGTGATCACCTCGTCGAGGTTCAAGATCACGTTGCCGATCATCGTCCAGGCGGCCAGCTCGGCTGGGGCTCAAGTGCGGGTCGGGCTTGGTCTCGCCGGTCGTGATCAACTGTTTCGCGGCTTCGGGCTCTTTGGTGTAGTGGGCCGTCAAGTCGTCGAATGCCGATCTCAGCTCGGCCAGATCTTTTGCATCCGGAGCAGCGCGAGGTCACCAGCCGGAACATGTAGGCCAGGCGGTCGTCGGCCGTCGCACTCGCCTCGCGCAAGGTCGCGCTCGGCCAGCGCACGAGCGGCCTCGACGAATTGCGGCTCGTTCATGAGCAAGGGCCTGGAGCGGCGTGTTGGTTCGCTCGCGGCGCACCTGGCATGACTCGCGAGAGGGAGCGTCGAACGTCGTCATCTGCGGTGGCGGCGAGGTCCGCTTCCAGAAGGTATAAAAGCTGCGGCGATGGATCTTTTCCACGCCGGTGTCGGCCTTGAAATGCGCTGTGTTGCTATCGGTATAGGCGACGGCTTCCCACAGGCCGGACGGCTGGGGCGGCTTGACGCTCGGTCCGCCTACTGTCTCGACCAGGAGGCCACCCGCGAAAAATGCCTGGTCGCGCAGCGTCTCGGCATCGAGCCGGAACCGCGGCCCCCGGGCCAGCAATCGGTTGGCCGGGTCTTTCGCCAGTGATTCGGGCGTCACACGCGAAGACTGGCGATATGTGGCCGACATCACCAGCCGCTTCATGAACCGCTTGACGTCCCAGCCGTCTTCCCGGAACTGGACCGCCAACCAATCGAGAAGTTCAGGATGGCTGGGCGGCTCGCCCTGGCGCCGAAATCCTCGGCTGTCTTGACGATGCCGGTGCCGAAGACCTGGAGCCAGAAACGATTGACAGCCACCCGGGCCGTCAGAGGGTGGTTAGGCGCAATCAGCCACTGGGCAAGGCCCAGACGGTTGACCGGTGCACCCGGGGGAAGCGGTGGCAAGAACGCGGGTACCGCACGGCCCACCTTGTCACCCCGCTGGTCGTATTCGCCTCTCTTCAGCAGAAATGCCGGCTTCGGCTCGCCGGCCTTCTCGCGAAAGACCAGGGTCGTCGGGATCTGGTCATCGAGTTGCTTTCGTGTTTTGCTCGGCTTGCTCGAGCTTCAATCGGAGCGGTTCCAACACCGCACTGGTCTTGGCATATGCGTGTTCAATGAAGTAGTGGCGGAGTTCGTTGGTCTGGGCCTCGGTTCGTTTGGACCGGTCGAGAGCGACGATTTCCTTCAGGTTCTTGGGCAGGCCTGCGTTGCCACTGGCATGCTGGGCCCGAACCCAGGCCGTGAGGGACTCATAAACCTGGCCGTCTTGGGAGTCTCAGTTTCGATGCCGGCCTTGTCCCAGTAGATGGTCCCGCCGTACTGGGTAAATGCCCAGCCGTCGATGATTGTGCCGGGCTTGAGCTTGAGCTTGGCAGCAGGCACTTCCAGCCGCACCCACTTTTTTGAGGCGGGCAGGCCGCCGATCTTGAGCCGCTCGGGAGTGCCATCGGCTCCCCACGTCGATCAGTTCTCGCCCCAGTACGCGCGGTGGGACCAGCCGCCGTTCGTGTGCCACTGGAGCATGAGCTCTCGCGGGGGATTGACTGGGATCGATATAAACATAAGCAAACAAGCGTGTCGTCCGCGCCGACCTTGAGCTTGCGCCCGGCGTTGTCGAAAAAGCGCTGATCGAGCCCCTGGGCCGTATTGCGCAAAGCGAGGCCGCCGCTGTATACAGGGTGATCGGGCTTGCCGACGAAGTTCCACGGACCGTTTCCCTGTGGGCTGGCGCCCGTGGGAAGGCGTCGTCGATCCAGACGAAGTCTGATGCTGGGCCGCCTCACTTTCTGAGGCATCTGACCTTGGTGTCATATGCGGCCTTCGCCTTGGTCACCTCGGCCGCGATCGTCTTTTTCAGCTCGGCGATCTCGGCATCGACGGCACGCAGGGCCGCAGCTTGCTTGGCGCTTGGCACCTGCGCGATCGGCGCCCATTTGGCAGAATTACCGTCCATCGCGGGGCCGTCGATGTTGTTGAAGAAGGCGAAGAGCTGGTAGTAATCCTTCGCGCGGATCGGGTCGTACTTATGGTCGTGGCAGCGGGCGCAGCCGGTGGTCAATCCCAGGAACACGGTCCCGTTGGTATCGACCTGATCGACGATGTTGCGGACGTAAACTTCCTCTTCGATCGAGCCTCCTTCATTGGTTGAAACGTGGCAGCGGTTGTAGCCGGTGGCGACGATCTGGTCGGGAGTCGCTCCGGGCAGCAGGTCGCCAGCCAGTTGCTCGACGATGAACCGGTCGAAGGGCTTATTCGCGTTGAAGGCATTGATGACCCAGTCGCGGTAGGGCCACGCCTCGCGATAGTTGTCGAGGTGCAGGCCATGGGTGTCGCCGTAGCGGGCGGCGTCGAGCCAGAACCGCGCCATATGCTCACCATAGCGAGGCGAGTCGAGCAAGCGGTCGACGACCTTCTCATAAGCTTCCTGGGAGGAGTCGGCCAGGAACGCGTCGACCTCCCGAAGGGTCGGAGGCAGGCCGGTCAGGTCGAGCGTGACGCGGCGAATCAACGTCGTTTTGGCGGCCATCGGGCGATGGCGAAAGCCCCTCGGCCTCAAGCCGGGCCAGAATGAACCGATCGATCTCATTGATGACGCCGCCAGCGTTTTTGAGCGAAGGCAGCGCCGGGCTTCCTGGGCGCCTGGAAGGCCCAGTGCGTCGACCACGTCCCCCCCTGCTCGATCCAGCGGCGCAGCATGGCAACCTGGTCGGCTGTCAGTTGCTTGCCACTCTTTTTGGGGGGCATGTGCAGCTCGGGGTCGTCGCTCTCGACCCGAAATATCAGGTCGCTCTCATCCGGCTTGGCGGGCACGATCGTCAGTGCCGCCGCTCTCGAGCTTGGCAAACGCCCCTTCCTTCGTGTCGAGCCGCAGGCCGGCTTTACGGGCTTTGTCATCGGGACCGTGGCAGGCGAAGCAATTGTCCGAAAGAATCGGCCGGATATCGCGAAAAATTAACCGGACGCGGTTTAATCTCATTGGCAGAAGCCGCCGATTCCCCTTCCGCGCGGACCGAGGCGCCGACCCCAAGCGTCAAGAACATAATCCCAGTTCGCAGACAAGACGCCATGCCTTCCCCCTTGCGTCAGTTGGGTTCAACCGCGGCTCGTCGGATGAACCCGAGTGGTCAGGCCGCCACTCTTTTCGAAAATCGAGCCGATGTCCAGAACCTGAAGTATCACCAGCCGGTAGGTCAGGGTGCACCGAAATGACACGGTTTCCCCTCCGTACGTCCAAACTCATCTCGAAGTTGTGGTGTTGTAAGGTCTGATGGGACCAGGCTTTCGGATCCCAATCCGCGGTGGGTGGCCGTCAGTTTAGCACTGCGCCATCGCGGTGCATGCAAGATACTGAATGCCCTATCTACTATACGAAGCTAGCGAGGGGTTTGAAAGGGCGGTGTTAAGCAATTCTCTAACAAAGAATCGGACGGTCACAGACAGTCGAACTCCTCGAAGACGGCGGCGGCGGAGATTGCTTTCATCTGACCGGTTTCGAATGCGGTAAGTCGCCGTTCGGCCTCGGCCGCCCAACGTTCGTCAATGATGGCATCAGGTTGGTCTAGACTCGCCAGCAGCGACTCCACGATCACGGCTCGATCGGTGGCGGGTAATGCAAGGGCGGTTTCCAAGAGTCGTTTCATGTCTGTGGACATGATTCTCGAGAAAAGGCCTTTTCCGGCGCGGACGTGAGATTCGGTTGGAAATTGGGGAGAACCGAGCGTAACTGCTTCAGTTCTGGAAAGCCGGCCACAATTTCAGAGGCTCTTGCGTTGAATTCCTCGCGGGACGACCACGCGGGCTGAAAAAGAGGTAGAGGATCTTCCATGATTCGATCGATATAGCGGGGGTTGGATTGCTGCTCGGCGTACTGGAAGGACTGCATGACGGTCGGAAAAATCTCGTGCTGCCGGAGCCAGAGAGTCGCTGGTCCCGGGACAGCAGTGACGGATTCGTGATTGAAGTGGTGCAGAAACTCGAGCTCGGCGGTGGTCAGGATGAAAGAGTTTCTCATTGGATTCTCGTACATTTAAATATTGATTTTGAACCAATACCCAGAGCGAAAGTACCTGGCTCGGGGTTGTTCGTCAGGGGTGCGTCAGAAATGCTTCGAGAGTCGGGTATCCTTGTTGTTGCACAGCCCAAAGTTCTGCTTGAGCCAGGCTCCGTTGAGCGATTGCCAGGTTTTGGGCTGGAACGAGCTTCCCTTTATTCAAGGTGCACAGTTGCCGACATTGATGATTAGGACAATCCATGGCCGTTTGACCAAGTTTGATCTGATCATATTGCGGTTTGGGGTACCACTCGTGAAACCAGTCTACGATGAGAGTCCTACACCAGGGACAGGCGGTAAAATGAGGCATCACGACCCTGGAGTTTCCTCTGGTCGATACCATGTGACTTCACGAAACTGGCTCGTTCGGTACGGTCGCCACAAGGATCCTCTCCCGGACGCTAACAAATACTCAACTTGATAATAGACCAAGCCTTGGAATCGCGAAAATCCTGATCCCGGGATCGATGCAACGACATGCCGGCGGCGTGCCGCGCGAATGGCTCGCAAAAAAAGTGGCGGCTCGGTCATCGCTCAGGTCTTTTAGATAATGAGGCGACGATTGGAGGTGAACAGGAGCAATGGCCATCGAGACGCTCGGGGCTGCACTACGGCAGATCAAACGCCTCTTGGCGGATGGAACCGTCACGGGGTTCTCCGATGCGCAACTGCTCGAGCGCTTCGTCTCCGGAGCATGATGCCGCGGCGTTCGAGGCCTTGGTGGCGCGGCATGGTCCGATGGTCCTGAGCGTCTGCCGGGGCATCTTGAACGATCCGAACGACGCCGAGGACGCCTTCCAGGCAACGTTCCTCATCCTGGTCAAGAAATCGGCGACTTTCCGCGGCCACGTTGCCCTGGGACCCTGGCTCTATCAGGTGGCACACCGCGTGGCGATCCGGGCCAACGTCGCTGCCGCCCGGCGGCGGGCATGCGAAAGGCTGGCGGGACAGATGGCCGCGGCATGCTCAACACTCGGGCCGGCGGCGCCGGACGAGCAGTTACAGGCTCTCCACGAAGAGATCGCCCGGCTGCCCGAGAAGTTCCGCCGGGCGATCGTTCTCTGCGACCTACAGCGCATTCCTCAGCATCGGGCCGCCGGGGAGTTGCGGTTGAGCGAGCGCACCTTACAGCGCCGACTGAGCGAGGGACGCAAGCGGCTCAAGGCCCGACTGATTCGCCGGGGCCTGGCCGGAGGACGGAATGCTGGGGGCGGTGTTCCTCCGCGAGGCCCGCGCCGCGGTACCGGCAGCCTGGAGCGAGGCGACCGTCCGGGCGGCCCTGGCCACTGTGGATCACGCGATAACCGTCGGGATCGTCTCGGCGGCGGCAAAGGAATTGACACAGGAATTGCTCAGAATCATGCTGCTCCAAAAACTCATATTGGCCTCAGCCACTCTCCTGGCACTGGGCCTGATCGCCTGGGGAGCGTCGGCCGCCCGGATATCGCTCTCACAGGAGCTTCCAAGGAAGACGGCCGCGAAGCCGTTTTCACCCGGTCCAACGAAAAGCCGGGACGACCGCACCGCAGCCCGCTCCGAATTCGCCCGACACCCTGGCAAAGTCACCTTTGCCGGACGAGTACTCGGGACCGGACGGACGGCCCGTGCCCGGTGCGAAGTCTACCGGACGCCGTTAACCGGTTACTACCGTAGACGGCCGTACCATGCCGCACGAGATTGCGACGACCGGACCAGACGGCCGCTTCCATTTCCTTGACGATAGACAGGCACGGCTTACACTCGGGGACGAGAATACGCTTTATGACAAGTCCGTCGTTGCCGCGACGGCTGGCGAAACTACGGGGTCGCCTGGGCGGAGGTCCCGGCGGACGGGCAGAGTGACGACTTGACGCTTCAACTGGTGGACGACCAGCCGATCACCGGCCAGATCGTCGATCTCGAAGGGAGGCCGGTTCCGGGGCGCAACCCTCCGAGTGCTGGAAATCCGCGCGGCGGCCGGAGAAGACCTCGGCCCATGGCTCGAAGCCGCCAAGGGAAAGACAGGGGCAAGAACGACCGACTCGAACCAAGATTTCTCGCGGGTCACGATCGTGCTCGATCGCTAAAGGTCACGACGGATGCCGACGGCCGCTTCCGGCTCACCGGCATCGGTCGCAACCGCCTTGCCACGCTGCAACTCGATGGTCCGACCATCGTCAGCCAATATCTCAATATTCTAACGCGCCCGGGAAGAGGCCATTGAGGTGCTGGAATACGAGAAAGCCAGCACGACCTTGACCACCTATTACGGGGCCAGTTTCCTGCACGTGGCCGCACCGACCAAGCCGATCGTCGGCGTCGTCCGCGACAAAGACACCGGGAAACCGCTGGCGGGAGTGACAATCGAGAGTAACAAGCTGGCCAACGACCCCGTACCCGGCAACGACATCGTCCAGACCACGACCGACGCCGCAGGGCCGCTACCGGCTCACGGGGATGCCAAAGGGCGACCGGCAACAAAATTCGGCTCGTGCCGCGCGACGACCAGCCGTATCCGAGCGTCCATGCCATCGTGCCCGAAAGCCCTGGCCTGGACCCGGTTACCGATCGATTTCGGGCTGAAGCGCGGCATCTGGATCGAGGGCAAGGTCACCGATAAGGTGACGGGCGAGCCGGTGCAGGGGTCCGTGGACTATTTCGCGCTGAAAACCAATCCGAATGTTCGCGACCACCCCGGTTTCGACGGCACGATTCCGCCTTACTGGGGCATCCGGACGAAACAGACGGTTCCCTTCCGGGTCGTTGGTCTGCCAGGGCCAGGCCTGATCGCCGTGTTCTATACAGGCCAACATCTGCTGGCGCCCGATCGGGACGACGAGTACGGAACCAAGGAGCCCGACCTTTATACGTCTCCCCGCCAACTCGGGCCCCTGATCAACTATACCGCCCTCGCCCGGATCGATCCGGCCAAGGGTGTCGAATCGGTGAAGCGGGACGTAACGCTCGACCCAGGCTGGACTTTACGGGCACGATCCTCGGGCCAGACGGTAAGCCCTTCATCGGGGCACTCAGCTTTGGTCTGACCGACCGCGATTCGCGGTACAATTCCATGAAATCCGCGGAATTCACCGTGCACGCGTTCAATCCGCGCCGGCCGCGAGCGGTTTTTTTTCAGTACCCGACGCAGGGGCTCGTAGGTGGTGCAGAGCTGCCGATAGAAAATGGCGCGCACGGTTACCGTGCATATGAAACTCGGCGCAACCGTCACAGGCCGGCTGATTGATACGAATCAGCGGCCACGAGTCGGCGTCGCACTGGAAGTGTGGATCCAGCCGAAGCGCGATGCCTGGAGTCGTTATTCAGATCCTGAGGGAATCATCACAGGTCGGCAGGGAAGGTTCCGCGTTGAATCGCTGTTAACTGGATACAAGTTCCGCCTGTACGAGCCTGAAGGGAATTCCGGCGATATCTCCTCTTCGGCGGCGACGGTCTCCGCTCAGGCCAGACCCAAGACCTGGGTAACGTGATGATCCCGGCGAGCCGACGATGACAAGCGCGAGCCAGGCGAGCCACGAGCCTCGGCCCGCTTTGGAAAGCATCATTCACAAAGCAACCGCCGCCCGTTCCCCCGGCCTCTGCCACATCGGCTGAATCCGCCAGTACGTCAACGAACGCCAGAGCCACTCGGCGGGGCCGTAGCGGAAGTACTCGAGCCAGATCGGGCTGACGAGAAGCTGGATGATCCAGAACGTCAGCACGATCGCGGCCAGACCGGTTCGGTTGATGTGGCCGAACAGCCCGAAGCCATAACCGTAGAAGAGCGTCGTGCAAACGATCGAGTCGAAAAGGTAGTTGCTCAGGGCCATGCGGCCCACCGCGGCCAGCCGGGTGGTGAGCCAGCCGAATCGCGCCGCCCTGCACGATCAGCATCAGCAGCCCCACGTGACCCAGGGCCACGATCAGGCTGCCGAACACGTTGTAGAAGATGCCGCCGTGCATGAAATAGTCAATCGAGAACTCGTGTGCCGGATCAACTCGATCGCGTCGAAGATCATCAGCGGCAGGCCCAGACCGTAACCCAGGCCGACCATCCACAAGTAAAACCGGCGAGACCGCTGGGCCGAGAAGACGCCCAGCTTCATCAGGCCCATGCCCACCAACATCCGGCTGGCCGCGAAGAACCCGCCCCCGAAGAGGAACCCGAAGATTGCGCCATCAACACCTCGAAGGCCTTGATACTTGACGATTCCCGGGTAGCTGCCGCGATAGGCCGCCATCTCTTCGTCCCATTCCTTGGCCGCTTTTCGCTCGGGCTGGGCACGATCTCGTCGCGGATATGCTTGGTCCAGATTTCGCGGAGCAGCCGATCGAGACCAGGTCGGCTTTTCGCCCGCCTTGGTCTGGGCCTCGACCCGGGCCGTCGCGGCCTTCATGTAATCGATGCCGGCGCCAAAGCCCAGGACCAATGGGCACCAGTATCAGCATGGCCGAAATGCCCAGGATGATCAGCGTCCTGGGGGTCAAATTGCGAAAGAAGTAAAGAAAGAGCCCGGTCTGGGCGTAGAGTACGAGAATATCGCCCTCCCAGATCAAGTAGGAGTGAATCAGACCGATCACCAGCAGCCAGAGGATGCGGCGAAAATAGACCCCGCGAATCTTGGCTCCGCGCGCCTCCGCCCGCTGATCCATCAAGACCAAGCCCGCGCCAAAGAGCATGGAGAAGATGGTCATCATCTTGGCTTCGAAGAACATGTGGTTGAAGAACCAGACCCCGCGGTCGAGCCCCTCGAACCCTCCGCCCCGGAACGGGTTGTCATATGCCGGCAACGGCCAGCCGAAACCGACGATGTTCATCGCCAGAATGCCCAGAGCGCGAACCCGCGCAGCACATCCACCGCGAAAAATCGCTCGCCGGCCGAAACCGGCTCGGCGCGCTTTTTCACGCCGACGCGCTCTCCGACCCAGTACCTGGCTCGCTCCGAGCAGGCCGGCTCGCGACCAGTAGTTCGGTCCAGTTCGGCTCTGACTGAACTCGAGCGACATCGTCAAGCCATCCTTGAATCGGGTCGAAAAGCCGGCGGAGCTCGCCCTGCCGGCCAAGTGGTCGATGAGGGCAGAATTTAACATGTTTTTCGGCGTGGCCAGAGAATATTGAGATAGGGACCGCGGACCGGCTTCAATTGAGCGGCCGAAGCGCACGTCTGACGATCAAGACGCAGGCGGTGATCACCGCGGCATTGACCACGAAAAAGACGAGAAACACCCCCATCCCACCCACTTGAGCCGCCTGGCGATGTGCGTCGAAGAGGGTCGTGATATCGATCGCGGCCAGCCGCCTCGCCTCGCGGACAACCAGGGTACCCACGATTGTCATGACCTCGCCGGCCGAGATGAAGCGCGAGCCGAACGGGTCGTGAGATTCGCCCCGCTCTCGACCGGCAGCCAGCCGGCAATCTGGATTCCCATGCCCGCCAGAGCGCCGCCAGACCGTACGGGAGCGCCAGGATGCTCAGCACCGCGCCGCGGGCCGACGTATCGAGCCAGAGCAGCCAGAGCCACGCTTCGGCGGCCGACGTTGCCAGCCCGAGGATCGCCAGCGACCGCAGCCGCCGGCTCGCGAGATCCAGGTTGACCGGATCGTAAAACCGCCGGCCCCAGTGAAGCTGCCAGCGCCAGCGCGACCGCCAGCGTCGCAAACGACGCCGTGATCCAGTATCCCAGCCGCGGCCAGATCTCCGCGTTGCGATAGATGTAATTGCGAGACGTATAATGGTCTTTCCAGGCTTCTTCATGCAGGCTCAAGACATGATTCTCGGTCCAGGCCCATGCTGTGTAGAAGAAGCAGACGAAAGCCACGATCGTCACCGGCCCGCGCAAGACGCGCCCATCGCCCGGCCAGGGCGTGGCTCTTGATCAGATAAAGCATGTAATAGGCCACGATGAGCGCCGGCAACAGCAGCATGAAGCGGTTGAATAACAGCAGGTTGGCCGTATAGAACTGGCGCTTGTAAAGGATTTGCAGAAAGAGCAGAGGCGCGATCCCGGTGGTGATCGCCAGGCCGAGGATGGCCGGCAGCCAGTCGCGAACGATCTTCAAGATCAACCCCAAGCCCGATCGAGCCGGGCCGCCGGTTCCCGCCTCAACTCGCCGTCGTGCGCCGGGCGCCAGATAGCCGATCAAAAGCACGATCGATCCGGCCAACACGTAATTCATGAAGACCATGTAGATCGCCGCGGTGACGACGAACAGCGTCAGATACATGGCCGTCGGCCAGGGAAAGCCGAACGGGAAGAGGGTATTCATCACCGCCGCTCCTTCGAGGTCGCGCCGGCCGGTCGCCGGTCGGCGCCGTCGGCTGCATGGCGAGGCCCCCTGCCCCGTCAGCTCGGCGCCGGGCCTGGTGCCGACCTCGTCGAGCCAGGCCTGGATCTTGGCCAGCGTGGCGGGATCGTTCGAGGCCGGCCAGTCACGCGGCATCCCCGCGCGTCGCCAGCTCAATAGCTGCACGAGCGCTTCCAGCTCGGCGGCGGTTCCCGCGAAGGGAGGCATGAACGGCTTGGTCCGCTGCAACTGCGCGATATTCAGCCGCTTCTGGTCGAGAGCTCCAGGTCCCGGTCAATTCGAGCAAGCCGTTGGCCCCGTCATAGGTATGGCAGACGCTGCACTGGAAGCGGTAAACCTTGGCACCCAGTCTCGAGCTGGTCGTTGGGATAGTTCAGGCCGTCGCGCAGCGGGTAAGGATCATCGGCGACCGAGCCGGTCTTGCGAAGTCGCTCGAGCTCGTCCGGACGCAGCGAATTGGAATAGAGGACCTGGCGAATCGAGTAGGGCTTGCGAACGCCTTCGCGCACAAACTCGCCCCCGGCCGTCGCCGCGAACGCGATCGCGCACAAGAGCGCCGCCGTGAAGCCGTTGATGTAAAGCCTCAGTACCAGAACGCACCCAGGGCATAGGCGCCGATCAAGAGCGACGCACCGACGCCGATCCCCATGAACATGGTCATCGTCACGCTTCCTCCCAGCACCCACGAGCGGCTGTCGGCGGGCATGCTCGCCAGGAACCAGAGCCCCAGGAACGGCATCAAGACCATGGGGGCCAGAAACAGCGAGGCGCGGCCGATCAGCTCGCGCCGCGCCTCGCGCTCGGCGGGGCTCGCGATGTTGATCACCACGCAGGCCGCCAGGGCCGCGATCGCCATCGCCGCGACGGTCCGGTACAAGAGCGACGGCCAGAAGCTGGGGTTGAAGAAGCCCGACCAGACGTTGTGCGTGTCGAGCCAGCGGCCGGGCGTCAACTGGAACGACAAGATTCCGTTGATCCAGAACAGGCTGAACCAGGCGGCCACCGAGTAAATCACCAGCAGCAGCATCCGGCCTCGGCCGCTCAGCCGGTCCTTGTACCTGCAGAAACGCGTAGCCCGAGACCACCTCGACGCAGAAAAACGTCCATTCGGTGGCCCAGAGCCAGTGGAATTCGTCGACCAGCACGCCGATCGTGCGCGGGCTGACCTGGATCGACGTGAACCACATCGCCACGCCCGTCAAGGCCCCCAGCACGAAGCTGACGAGCACCAGGGCCTGAAAGTAGCCGTTGATGAACCGGCCCGCGTTACGGCTGCGGCCGGTGCGCCGGAGCCACTCGAAGTAGCAAAGCAGCATTCCGCCGCCGATCGCCATCTGGGCCAGGAAAACATGGAAGATCCCCAGCCCGCCGATGACCATCCCCTTCATGAGCGGGCCGTAGTCCTGGATCGGATAATATGAATTCATTGAATCAATGTCCGCGATGTGCCGACGAGGTTCCGAGACGGCATGTCCGGCGACTGCGAGGTTGGCGACGTGCCGAACAATGTTGCCGGGCTAGACGATCGGTCGGGCCGGCGGCCGAGCTCTTCCTTGAGCCGGCCGATGCCGGCCGCCGCTCCGCCCGGAGCGCGGAAAACCGCCGAGCCGGCCACCAGGACCCGGGCGCCCGCCTCGACGACCAGTGGGGCCGTGTGCGGCTCGATTCCACCGTCGACCTCCAGCTCGCAATCGGTGCGAGCCTCGTCGATCATCCGCCGGACGCGGCGGATCTTGGGCAGCATGCCGGCCAGGAACTCCTGGCCGCCGAAACCCGGGTTGACGGTCATCACCAGCACCAGCTCGAGGTCGGGCAAGATCTCTTCGAGGACACGCCGCGGGCGTCGCCGGGTTGATCGCCACGCCGGCCCGCAAGCCCAGCCGGTGGATCTCTTGCACCGTCCGGTTCAAGTGGATCGCCCCTTCCTCGTGGACGATCAGCGTGTCGGCCCCGGCCTCGGCGAACGCCGCCAGGTACCGGTCGGGCTCCGAGATCATCAGGTGAACTTCCAGGGGAACCGACGTCACGGGCCTGAGCCAGCGCACGACCACGGGCCCGAACGAGATATTGGGGACGAAGTGCCCGTCCATGACGTCGACGTGAATCCGGTCGGCGCCGGCCGCGACGGCCTCGGCCACCTGGTCGGCCAGATGGGCCATGTCGGCCGCCAGGATCGATGGGGCGAGCTTGATGCCGTCGGGAAATATACTCATGAGAGTCAAGCTCCCTTGCTCGCCATCGACGCCCAAGCGTCCGTGGCGTCAGTGAAAAAGAATCGCACTTGCCGCAGCACGGCTCTAGATCGGGGCCAGGATTAGGATTCCGACTGATCGGGCCACTTACTCATTGAATATCATGATACCCTGGCGACCAGCAAGGTCCGGTCGTCCTCGGGGGGCTGTCCGCCGGTAAATTGGTCGACGGCCTCGATCGTGGCGCGGATGATCTCGGTCGCGTCGAGGCCGCATCGCCGCAAGACCTCGTCGAGCCGCGTGCACGCCGAACTGAACGTTCTTCGCATCCATGGCTTCGGTGATTCCATCGGTGTAAAACGCCAGGATGTCGCCAGGCTTGAAGGCGAGCGTCGTCTGCTCGTATTCGAGCTCGTCAAAGAGCCCCAGCGGCGGGCCGCCGATCTCTTCGAGCGAATTGACCGAGCCGTCGCCGCACCGCTTCAGGCGTGGCGGGTTGTGGCCGGCACTCGAATAGGTGAGCGTGCGGTCGTCGGGTCGTAAACGCCGTAAAACGCCGTGACGAACACCTCGTTGGACGTCGGTGTAACGATGCGAGAGCTGCCGGTTGACATGGCCCAGGAGCGCGGCCGGCGGGTCCGCCGGGCCCGGGAGGCTGTGGGCCAGGCTGTGGGTGATCGCCATCATGACGGCCGCGGGCGTTCCATGGCCGCTGACATCCGCGATCAAGATTCCCCAGCGCCCGTCCGGCAACGGGAAAAAGTCGTAATAATCGCCGCCGGCCCACCGCGACGTGCGGTAGTACGCCGCCAGCTCGAGCGTGGGAATCTTGGGCAACACCTGCGGCAAGAGCGACCGCTGAATGTCGGCGACCACCTTGAGCTCGCGCTCGACGATCTCGTAGGCGTCTTTCAGTTCATCCCGCAAGACCAGGTTGTGCGTCACGCGGCCGAACAGGCTGCTGACCCAGTACCATTCGGGAAATGTTTCCGGGATCGAACGCGGCCGCCTCCGGCTGCAGCGTGATGACCATGTTGAGTGCGACGCCCTGATCAAAGTGGGGCGCCGCCATCAATGAGCGGAAACCGGCCAGATACTCGATGGCCGGATCGTCGGCAGCGAGAAGCGGCGTGATATCGTCGATCAGCCGGGGCTCGTCGCCGTAGATCAAGTCGGCCAGCAACCCCCCTTTCAAGAGCGGCAACCGGTCTTTCTGCTTCCAGGGGTCGATCGGCTTCGGTCCAGGTGCTGGACCGAGTGATCCGGTACCAGGGCGCTTCGAGCCCCCGCCGGCTCACGCGAAAGCCAGCGGGCAGCCGGCAGTAACTTGCGCACCCGCGTGCCGTACGAGCGCACCATCTCCTGAGCATCGGTTTGCAGGCTCATTTCGCGCATCGCGTCGACGATATAGGCCAATCGCTCTTGCCAGTCGCCCTTCAAGAGACCCATATCGCCCAGATTTTTCCTTTGGTCGCCATCGTGGTGAGTGAAGTCATGGTCGCAATCGACTCCGGCCCGGTGGTTTTTGGTCACGCGGATATTGTACCGGGGACGGTCGAGATCGGAAGCGCAGTGAATCGCAGCAGTGGCCAGCTGGCGTGCTCAAAGCCCGTCGACCTCCCAGCCTTTGCGATAGCGGCGGCGAACAAACTCGTTGGCCTCGCTGACATTGGTTACCTTCAGACTCCGCCGGGTCCCATTCGAGCGTCGTCTGGGGAAACCGGGTCGCCAGGCAGCCCAGCAAGACCGACTCGGTGAGTGGTCCCGAGTAATCGAACGGGGCGGACGTCTTGCCGTTGCCCCGGCACGCTTCGACGAACTGAAGATAATGGTCGTTTCCACCGGGATTGGGCAGCTTGACGTCCTTGAACTTTTCGGCCGGCAGCAGCACGGGCGGGTCGATATAAGGCGCGTACAAGAACGCCCTCGGTCGCCGATGTAGATCGACCCCTGGTCCGCGAGGTTTCGCTTGCCGATCAGCGACTTGACTCGCCGCGGGGGGCCGTTTGTCGCCGTCGTACCAGAAGAGCGTGAGTGTCTCGGTCGTGTGCTTCGTCGCCGGGAAGATATAACGCACCTGGGAATCGAGGCCCCAGTTGTCGCGCGTTGGGCGCGCCTCCCTCGGATCGGATCGAGCTCGGGGCCGTCAGGGCCGAGCGATGTGTAAACCGGATCGAGGATGTGGCACCCCATGTCGCCAAACGTGCCGGTGCCGAAATCGAGCCGCTTGCGCCACTCGCCCGGGATGATAGTAATGGGCCAGGAACGGGCGCTCGGCGGCGACGCCCAGCCAGGAGATTCCAGTTGAGATCCTTGGGGACCTTGTCCACGCGGCTCGGCCTGGGCTTGCTGTCGCCCCAGTGCTTTCCGCTCCAGCTATGAACCTCTTTGACCTTGCCGATCGTCCCGGCCTGGATGGTCGCGACGATGGTCCGATGAACTTCGTGGGAATGGATCTGGATTCCCATCTGGGTGACGAGCTTTTTCTCGCGCGCCACGCGGGTCAACTGCCGGGCCTCGTAGATCGTCTGCGTCAGGGGTTTCTGGGTGTAGACGTGCAGCCCTTGCTGCATCGCCCGCATGGTGATCGGGCGCGTGCATGTGGTCGGGAGTGGAGACGTTGACCGAGTTGAGGTTTTTCTCCTTGTCGAGCAGCTCGCGCCAGTCCTGGTAGACCTTCACATCGGGGAATCGCTTCTTGATCTGGCCCAGGTTTCCGAGATCGACGTCGGCGACCGCGACCAGCTTGACGTGGGGGCTCGCGGTGAGCGAGCCGATGTCGGCGGCCGCCATGCCCGCGGCCCCAAAGCTCGCGTGGTAAAGGGTTTCGCTCGGTGCGGCGGTCGCGTGGGTCGCGCATCACGGCGGGAAAGGCGAAGCCGGCGGCGGCCCACTGTTTCATTGCGGTGCGCCGGGTCACGCGAGTGGTCGTTGATGACATCGGCGTGGTTCCTGTCCTGGCAGTCGATCGATCGCGGGGTATTCGGGCCGTCGTTTCCAGACGGCGTCGGCGGAGCCGGTGATTCCGGCGGCGACGATCTCATCATACTCGACTTGAGAACGACATGCTGCACGTTTACTCGGGCCGTCTGGAATGACCACGTACCGAGAACGATGATACAATCGTGGCGAACGCCGACAGACCCCCTGGCAGCGGTCGAATAACATCATGGCCCGAATCCCACCTCTGCAAGACGCCGATGCCTCGTCCCGAGTCCCGCCTCGCCCTCGACGAAATCCGCGCGGCCCACGGCCGGGTCACCAACATGAAGCGCACGCTGGCCCGCTCGCCGGTCGCCCTGCACTGCGCTCATGACCTGGTATGACCTCCGCGACGAGGTCGTCCCGTTCCTGGGCGAGCGGCTCACCACGCTCTTCGCCCATTCGATCTCGGCGGGAACCGATTGCCTGGTCTGCTCGACGTTCTTCCGCCGGCTCCTGATCGATGCCGGCGAAAACCCCGAGTCCCTGCGGCTTGACGATTGGGAGCAAACCATCGTCGCCTATCGGCCGGCAACTCGCTGTCGACCCGCACGGCGTTTCCGATGAGCTCTTCGGCCGTCTGGCAGCTCGACTCGAGCCCGACCAAATCGTGGCGTTGACCGCGTTCGGCGGGCTGATGGTCGCGACCAACCTGTTCAACAACGCGCTCAAGGTCGATCTGGACGATTACTTGCATCTCGTACCGCAAGGGAGACCAGTGATGAGCACGGACCCGGCGGCAGGCCGTCGAACGACATCCGACCTGGCCGGGCAGGTCGCCCTGATCACCGGCGCCGCGCACGGTCAAGGCCGAGCGTCGGCCCTGGCCCTGGCCCGCGAGGGCGTCCGGATCGCCGCCCTCGATGTCGCCCGGCCGATGACCTATCCCGGCTATCCGATGGGCTCGGCCGACGATCTCGACACCTGGCCCAAGAGTGCCGCGCGCTGGGAGTCGAATGCCTGACCTTCGCCGCCGATGTTCGCGACGATGCGGCCGTCAGCGCCGCCGTACGTGCCACGGTCGACCATTTCGGCGGCATCGACATCCTGTTCAACAACGCGGGCATCTGCGGTTACGGCCTGGCCCACGAGTTGACCGAGGACGCCTGGGATTCCATGATCGACATCAACCTGAAGGGCCCCTGGATGGTCGCTCGCCGGGTCATCCCGATCATGATCGAGCGCCGCCGCGGCGTGATCATCAACAACTCGTCGGTGGCCGGCCTGCGCGGCATGGCCCGGCTCTCGCATTACGCCGCATCGAAATGGGGGCTCGTCGGCCTGACCACGGTCGTGGGCCATCGAGCTGGCCCCCTACAATATCCGCGTCATCGCCCTCTGCCCGACGGGCGTCAATACGCCGATGAACGACGGCCTGGCCATGCTCGAAGGGAAAACGCCGCGCGAGATCGCCGAACGCTCCGCCGGCAACCTCCTCCCCATGCCCTGGATCGAGCCCGAGGACGTCGCCGGCGCCGTCGTCTTTCTGGCCTCGTCCAAGGCACGCGCGATCACCGGCTCGGAATTCATCCTCGACGCCGGACTGCTTGCCCGTTGATTTCTAATTCGTGAAGCCCAACTCTTTGATACAAAGAAGGATGGGCGAAATTCCCACGTTGATTTGATCAATACTCTATTAAGTTGATTGGAATAATCGATTTCGAGGTTGACGGATCTCTGGTGAGTTTCATATTGTTGGGGACACGATCAGCGGACAAGCCGGTGCATCCGGCGGTTGCGAGATGTAGGCCGATCAAGGGTCATCGAGGCGAAAAACGATCACCGGTTCCGGCCGATTTTAGGCAATAAGTCCTGGATTTGTGATCGGAGCTCGCACGGAAAGCGAGTCTCTGTCGTCTTGCAGCTTCGTTCGTTCCTCTCCGGTCGCCGCGGGAGTTGGCCCGCAAGCGAACACATTGCGACATCCAACTGGGAGACAATCGATGGCGAAGCAATTCCTGGCAGTGGGTGACTATTTGATCAACCCGGAGTTGTTGACCTACGCCGTTCTTGAGCAAGGAACCGTCGAGCCCCGGCTCCGCCTCGGGTTTGCCAATTGCGGCGCCGACCATGAAGGAGATTTGTGGTTGACAGGTGATGTGGCCAGGGAGGTCCTGCGGTGGCTTCGATTAAACGCGACCTTTCTGAGTACGGCTGCGCATTCGGATCGAGCGGCGATCTGTCCCGACCATCGGATGAGACTGATTCACGAAGCCTCAGCCACAACAAAAGCAGAACGATTGACGAGAACCGGGGACCGCAAAGCACGTCGCGGACGGAGGGACGCGCGGTTCTTGAGCCGCGTTGGCGATCGGAGTTGATCTGAAACAGCGGCAGACTCAGCCAGTGCATTCAGCGGCTCAGAATCCCCATTCTCGCGTGGCCAAGAGCCAGGCAAAGTGGTTGGGCATCGCGCAACGGTCAGCAAATAAGGCTCGTCGAGCACGAATGAGGCAAACCGACCCCGCCAGAGATGTCCGCACAGCCCTCGCGAAAGTTGACCATCCGAGTGTAACGGCGGTGGACCTCTCCAATCGCCCGTCTCAAACCGTCCGAAGTTTCAGGAACTGCTATCAGATGGACATGATTCGGCATCAGACGGTATGCCAAAACCTCAACCTTGTGAGCGTCACACCATTGTGCCATCAAGTCGAGAGGAGTACCGCCTTGGCCCCCGGGGGCTTGTAACGCATCGCTCCTATTCTTCAGGCGTCACGCGCGAAACTCTTAGCAACAAATCACTTGCGGCGTATTCAGTCTCTCGAACAAGGGATCGTCCCAAATCGCAAAATCCTAACTTGACACTGTTTATGTCAAGCTGCGAGGGCTTGGCTTTTTGCCTTGGCTTTGGCGCTCGCGAACGCTGAGGCTAGCTCAGGCTGGAGCAAGTCCCAGAAGTCGTAGCTCGGCAGCATAAGGCCTAAGTGTTCATAAGGACAGAGGCCTTTTCGCTTCCCCGCGCAAACACGCGAGTGTTCCAGTACAGGCGTTTCAGGTCGAGCATCTCTTGCGTCAGTGTCCGATGCCGCGACTGATGCATTCGCACGACGCTGTTCATGCACTCCACCGCGCTGCTGGCCCGCACCGTCTGACGCAATACGGTCGCGAGTTGACGATACGATTCACGCCAGTTCGGGTCCAACTTGGCACAGAGAACTTGCTGCACCACAGCAGCCGCTTGGCCATAACCTCCGACCGCCGTCTCGGACGATTTCCTGGGCACTTGCCGCCGCAACCACCATAACCGTACCAAGGCGTCACGCGACGTTTCGGGCAGCGACAGTCGATCCAACTGGTCGTGCAAGCGATCCAAGAATGTGAATGACTCCTTATTCTGAAGAAGCCTGCGGACCTTGGACCATTCCGATCCCGGAAGCCGCGACAACGCCCACGTGACTTGCTCTTGCGCCAAGCGCGATCGTTGAGTTGACCATCGGGACGAAAGACATCCAACGCCGAGTGGGCCCGTATCCAAACCGCTTCTCTCTTCTCATACAGTTTGAAAGCACTAAACGCCTTCGTCCAAGCCTCATGAACCTGCTGCGTTAACTTTCGCTCGCCACGGCCCTGCCATCGGGCCTGCTTGAGGGCTCGATCGGCTGCATCGGCCCGGTTCCATGCCTGTTCCACCCGCATCCATACCACTCTCAATGCACGTTGGCCTTCCCGCTTGGTGTGGAAGACATCCAGCCCCTTCTCCAGAGAAACTTGGTTGGTCTGGTCTCGGAGCTTTTGCATCCGGGCGATTCCCGCCTTGAGTCCGGCGCCCGCGTCGGATGTCACATAGCTCAATGACGTCCAGGGCTGCAATTCCGCAAACCAGGTCAAACCATTATGACTGGCCACCTTTTTCCCCAGAAACCACACCATGCTCATGGGCTCGATCCCCACCAAGACCGGTTGGCGCCGGAAGAAAATCTCATCGAGACAGCCCACCAGGACCAACGTCTGACAGGCGCGATCCAGTCGCTTGAGAACCACGCCCGCGGCTGCATCGGCGGCTTGGGCCCAGCGATGAATCGTCGACCGGCTCGGCACTGCCCGAGCACCCAGAAGGATGCCCAGTAAGACGAGGGTTTGATTGAGGCTGATACCCATGCTCCGCGCTACGGCTGTGAATCTCTGTTGCGTGAGCAGCGGAAACTCGATGGTCTGGAATAACCAGTTCCACAGTTCGGCGTTCTCCCGGCGAAGGATATTGTTCTCGCAGACCGCTTCCTCGAGGGTCGGCCCGCCACGGTGTTGGGCTTCGACAGCTTCCACGACCTTTTGGGTATGGTCGTAGATGCACTGGCGGCTGCCAGCCGGTCTGCTTGGCCTGGTTGGTAACAGCGCCGTAGGTGCCCGTCAAACCAACGGCGGCATTGGCAATCCGTTGACCGATCGATAGGGTGCGCATGGGGGTGGACTCTTTGGTGTGTTGGAGTAGTTGACAACCACACACTTGAGATCCACCCCCTCAAACATCAAGTCTCTGCTGGTAAATTCCTACCAACTGTCAACTTGCGAACAGCCTCATTCGATCATTTTGGGACGATCCCTCGAACAAGTTATGCCGGTTAGTCAGGCGTCACGCTGTAAGTTTCTGTATATAAATAAGATATGCCGTTTCGTTTAAACTGTACCGATTACTCAGGCGTCACGAATCATCTCCAAAACACCGGGCAAAAGGTCTGGCCAGTTGGTAGAATCAGACCATGCGCCTGGTTTTGCCCGACATTCCTGACGCTGAATGCACGCCCTTGGTGCGGCAGTTATTGGAGATCATCTATCTCCAGCATGAGCGCATCGAGCAGCTCGAAGACCGTGTTCATCAACTGGAAGACGAGATTGCCCGCCTCAAGGGCCTCAAGGCCCGCCCTCGGATCGCCCCCAGTACGCTGGAGACGAGGCCCCGCCCACCGCGCGACTCCAATGCGAAACGGCCTGGCTCTGCCAAGCGATCCAAGACTGCTGAATTGATTATCACGGCCGAGAAAATCATTCCCCTCGTCGACAAGCCACCCGGGTCAATCTTCAGGGGCTACGAGGACTTCGTTGTTCAGGACCTGGAGCTCAAGCCCTGCGTCACCCGCTACCGCCGCGAACGCTGGTTGACGCCCGATGGGCAAAACGTGGTAGCTCCCCTCCCCGCTGATGTTCTCCCCGGTAGCCACTTTGGACCGGACCTGATTTGTTACGTCTTGCACCAATACCACAACCAGCACGTAACTCAACCGTTGCTGCTGGAACAGTTGCGACAACTGGGCATTGATATATCGGCTGGCGAACTCAGCCGCATCCTGACGGAGGGAAAGGACACCTTTCACCAGGAGAAGGCCGAACTCTTGCCGACAGGCTTGGCGGTCTCGAGTTACGTTCAGGTGGACGACACCGGGGCGCGGCATCAGGGGCATAATGGTTCTTGCACCCACATCGGAAACGAGTTGTTCGCCTTCTTCGCCAGCACCCAGAGCAAGAGCCGGGTCAACTTCTTGGATATCCTCCGGCGCCCGCACACGGACTACCGGATCAACAAGCAAGCGGTAGCTCATTGGCAGCGGCAGAGGCTGCCGGCAAAGGTGATTCACAAGCTCCGCCGGGGCCCAAAAGCGTTCGCGGACTCGACCGCTTGGCGAAGCCGATTGCGGCAGTTAGGGATCACCCAACCGCGGCATATCCAAATCGCCACCGAGGGAGCGTTGCTGGGAAGCCTGATCGCTCATGGGGTGTCTCCTGAGTTGGTGATCCTCAGCGATGGCGCCGAGCAGTACGATGTCTTGGTGCATGCGGCCTGCTGGCTGCACGCGGAACGCCCCTTGGTGCGCTTGATTGCATACAGTGACGAACACGCGGCGGCCATCGCGAAAGTGCGAGGGCAAATCTGGGAACTGTATCAGGACCTGAAGGAGTATCGGCAAGGGCCCGAGCCGTCCCGGCGATCCGATCTCGAAGCCCGCTTCGACGCGTTGTGTGCGCAGCGGACCGGTTTTCCAAGCATTGACGGCGTGCTCAAGACGATGCGCTCGCACCGGGCCGCTTTGCTGCTGGTCCTTGACCGACCCGAGGTCCCGCTGCACAACAACCTGAGCGAAGGCCATCTCCGAGACTACGTCAAAAAGCGGAAGATTAGCGGTAGCACCCGGAGTGACTTGGGGCGCGCGGCTCGAGACACGTTCGCGAGCCTAAAAAAGACGTGTCGGCGATTGGGAGTCAACTTCTGGGACTATCTGCAAGACCGAGTGCGGGGCGAAGGCCAAATCCCCCGCTTGGCGGACCTGATCCGCCAGAAGGCCAAGGAGATGGCGGCCAGGAAGGCCGTGGCCGCGTCGCAGGCGTAGGCGGATGGCGACGCGGTGGGATGAACGCCGAAGCAATCATTCCACGATTTCTTCTGCGCCATCCGTGCGCGCCGAAGAGCCGGACGACGTCATTGCCCGCGGTTATTGAGGTGTTACGGCGTCACGCCATAACTTATTGAAAGTTCAAGGTATACGTCGACACGACAAACTGTGCCGATTAATCAGGCGTCACACGGAACTCCTTGTGTCGCCTGGGGTTGCGGCATAAGTTATTGTTCCGATTAGGGATCGTCCCAAATCGCAAAATCCTAACTTGACACTGTTTATGTCAAGCTGCGAGGGCTTGGCTTTTTGCCTTGGCTTTGGTGCTCGCGAACGCTGAGGCTAGCTCAGGCTGGAGCAAGTCCCAGAAGTCGTAGCTCGGCAGCATAATGCCTAAGTGTTCATAAGGACAGAGGCCTTTTCGCTTCCCCGCGCGAAACACGCGAGTGTTCCAGTACAGGCGTTTCAGGTCGAGCATCTCTTGCGTCAGTGTCCGATGCCGCGACTGATGCATTCGCACGACGCTGTTCATGCACTCCACCGCGCTGCTGGCCCGCACCGTCTGACGCAATACGGTCGCGAGTTGACGATACGATTCACGCCAGTTCGGGTCCAACTTGGCACAGAGAACTTGCTGCACCACAGCAGCCGCTTGGCCATAACCTCCGACCGCCGTCTCGGACGATTTCCTGGGCACTTGCCGCCGCAACCACCATAACCGTACAAAGGCGTCACGCGACGTTTCGGGCAGCGACAGTTGATCCAACTGGTCGTGCAAGCGATCCAAGAATGTGAATGACTCCTTATTCTGAAGAAGCCTGCGGACCTTGGACCATTCCGATCCCGGAAGCCGCGACAACGCCCACGTGACTTGCTCTTGCGCCGAGCGCGATCGTTGAGTTGACCATCGGGACGAAAGACATCCAACGCCGAGTGGGCCCCTATCCAAACCGCTTCTCTCTTCTCATACAGTTTGAAAGCACTAAACGCCTTCGTCCAAGCCTCATGAACCTGCTGCGTTAACTTTCGCTCGCCACGGCCCTGCCATCGGGCCTGCTTGAGGGCTCGATCGGCTGCATCGGCCCGGTTCCATGCCTGTTCCACCCGCATCCATACCACTCTCAATGCCCGTTGGCCTTCCCGCTTGGTGTGGAAGACATCCAGCCCCTTCTCCAGAGAAACTTGGTTGGTCTGGTCTCGGAGCTTTTGCATCCGGGCGATTCCCGCCTTGAGTCCGGCGCCCGCGTCGGATGTCACATAGCTCAATGACGTCCAGGGCTGCAATTCCGCAAACCAGGTCAAACCATTATGACTGGCCACCTTTTTCCCCAGAAACCACACCATGCTCATGGGCTCGATCCCCACCAAGACCGGTTGGCGCCGGAAGAAAATCTCATCGAGACAGCCCACCAGGACCAACGTCTGACAGGCGCGATCCAGTCGCTTGAGAACCACGCCCGCGGCTGCATCGGCGGCTTGGGCCCAGCGATGAATCGTCGACCGGCTCGGCACTGCCCGAGCACCCAGAAGGATGCCCAGTAAGACGAGGGTTTGATTGAGGCTGATACCCATGCTCCGCGCTACGGCTGTGAATCTCTGTTGCGTGAGCAGCGGAAACTCGATGGTCTGGAATAACCAGTTCCACAGTTCGGCGTTCTCCCGGCGAAGGATATTGTTCTCGCAGACCGCTTCCTCGAGGGTCGGCCCGCCACGGTGTTGGGCTTCGACAGCTTCCACGACCTTTTGGGTATGGTCGTAGATGCACTGGCGGCTGCAGCCGGTCTGCTTGGCCTGGTTGGTAACAGCGCCGTAGGTGCCCGTCAAACCAACGGCGGCATTGGCAATCCGTTGACCGATCGATAGGGTGCGCATGGGGGTGGACTCTTTGGTGTGTTGGAGTAGTTGACAACCACACACTTGAGATCCACCCCCTCAAACATCAAGTCTCTGCTGGTAAATTCCTACCAACTGTCAACTTGCGAACAGCCTCATTCGATCATTTTGGGACGATCCCTCCGATTATTCAGCCGTCACACGTAAGGTAATGGCAGGTCAATAGATATGACCATATGGGAGTTTTTCGCCGTAGGGCGGGTGTGTGCGCGAGCTTTGAGTTCTTTCTGAACTAGACGATTCCATCATGAATTTCGTTGGATAACTCGTAGGGCACCGGAGTCGCCACGTTTGGCAACGCCATGTCCTGACGTACGGGCGACTAATTCGATAAGGCTTTTCTCATCGGCTTCGCGATTGAGCCACTTGCTTCCGCCGCTCGCGTGATTGCCCTTGTCAGCGATCGCCGCGGCGGGTTTAATGTTTAGGGAAAGGCCCCTGAACTCTAACCACACCCGATTGATCCCGCGCCGCGGTCCTTTCGATCCTGTCTGTCCTATCGCCAGTCAGATCGAGCGTCACGTCGTGCCGGCATCATTTCCGGGTCGGAATGGAGCTTTTCCCGATGCACGACCGCATCGCCTACCAAGGCATCACCTTCGACGACGTTCTGCTCGAGCCGGGCTATTCCGATCTGCTTCCTCACCAGGTCGATACCAGGTCGCAACTGACCGCCCGGATCGGCGCTCAACATACCGATCCTTTCCTCGCCGATGGACACCGTCACCGAGGCCGAGCTGGCGATCGCGCTGGCGCAGGAAGGGGGCCTCGGCGTTATTCACAAGAACATGTCGATCGAGGACCAGACCCGCGAAGTCGATATGGTCAAGCGGTCGGAAAACGGCATCATTGTCGACCCGATCACCTTGCCGCCGGACGCCATGGTCGGCGAGGCGCGCAAGATCATGAGCGGGCCACAACATCTCCGGCGTGCCGATCACGGTCGACGGCTATCTGCGGGGAATCCTCACCCGTCGAGACCTGCGTTTCCTCGAATCCAACGACCTGCGGATCGAGGAAGTCATGACCAAGGATAACCTGGTCACGGCGCCGGCGGATACGAGCCTGGAGGAAGCTGATCGGATTTTAACGAAAAATAAGGTCGAGAAACTTTTGCTGGTTGACGATGAATATCGACTGAAAGGGCTGATTACGATCAAGGATATCGACAAGCTGCATCGCTATCCTCATGCGTGCAAGGACGCTCGAGGGCGGTTACGCGTCGGTGCCGCGGTCGGGGTGCTCGATTACGAGCGGATCAGCTCGCTCTTGAACGCGGGGGTTGATGTGCTGGTTGTCGACTCGGCACATGGTCACAGCAAGAACGTGATCGAGACCGTGCGGCGGATCAAGAACAACTATGACATCCAGGTTGTGGCCGGCAACGTGGCCACGGGTGAGGGAACGCGGGCGTTGATCGAAGCGGGTGCCGACGCGGTGAAGGTGGGGATCGGGCCGGGATCGATCTGCACGACGCGAGTGGTCTCGGGCGTGGGAGTACCCCAGATTACCGCGATTTACCAGTCAGCCAAGGCGGCCGCCGGCAAGGTCCCGATCATTGCCGATGGCGGAATTCGCTACTCCGGCGATATCACCAAGGCCATCGCGGCCGGTGCTCACGCCGTCATGATCGGGGGCCTATTCGCCGGGCTCGCCGAAAGCCCTGGCGACACGATCATTTACCGCGGGCGCAGCTTCAAGACCTATCGCGGCATGGGATCGATCGGAGCCATGGCCAAAGGCTCTCACGAGCGTTATCGCCAGGAGCCCAGCTCGCGAATTCAGGACAAAGACGGCAAAACACCCGCAAACCAGAAGCTCGTTCCCGAAGGGGTCGAGGGGCGAGTCCCCTATAAAGGACCGCTGGCGGAGTTATGTCTTCCAGTTGGTCGGCGGCCTGCGGGCCGGTATGGGCTATTGCGGTGCCCGGACCATCGAGGAGCTCCGCACCCGAACTCGGTTCATCCAGGTCACGTCCGCCTCGGTCCAGGAAAGCCATCCCCATGACATCGTGATCACGCAGGAAGCCCCGAATTATTCGAGCTTCAGCAACGAAAACGAAGTCGGTCGCGGATCGGTTTAAAAGTCGATCGCGACACGTTTGTCGCCGCGAGAAAGGTCGGTGCTCGGTAACAATTCTCGAGAAAATGCGAGCAGTTCGGGTCGGGAACTTGGGAAGTTTGATTGTCGTTAGTTGTTCGCACGAATCGCCGTTGATCCAGGCAGGTCCCAGGAAAGCAAGGAGGCGTGGCTTGCGTCGCACTACTTCGGCATTGACCACGGCGGTCCTTGGGGCCGTCTTGACGGCCTCAATGGTCTCGGCCCAGCAGTTGCCCGCTTCGGACAATGCACCGCCAGACCGATCGCCGCGCCAACCGACAGCGGACGCCCGAATCCGCAACGGCGATGCCGCGAACTCGCAGCTCTACGGCATGTCGGTCTCGCGAGGTGCCCGGTACCTGCTGCGCAACGGGCTTGATTATCTCAGCTATCAGCAATACGACCGGGCCCTCAAGTTTCTTCGCGAGGCGGAAGCGTCGTCAGAAGGAACTCAACGACGCTGAGAAGACTCGCGCTCAAGCAGGGCATCGAGACCGCCCAGCGCGGCCTGCGCAGAGCGTCCGACACGGAATCTCCCTACGCCCTGAGCGACCGGCTCGCCCCGGGCGAACGGTTTGCTCCGGCCAACCCCGAGATCGCGATCACCGCAATACCGATCAGGTCAACCCGCCAGCTCGCAGGCAAGCAAATCGACGCCGTCCCAACCAAGCCTGCTGGGAAGTGACGGCGATGAACAGGGTGAGCCAATCCGGCTGGCCAGCGTCGAGGAGGTCCGGCCGGCCAGCGTCAACGCGCCTAATAATCCGACTAACGATATTCCCATTGAAAGGAACTTCGGCGTCCGGCCGCCTGGTACAGAGATCGCTCGCGCTCCTCGCAATTCCGAACCCGATCGACCGACAAATGGACCCGAGACTCCGCAGATCCCCACAGTTTCACAGCTCCCCGATCTAACAGAAGCAAACGGATCGGGGCAGTTGGTTGGGGCCGAGAATTCGAGCACCGCGACTCCAAAGCCGGCGGTGGTCCCCGTTTCCGCGATGCCAACGCCGACCAGCGACCAGACCCCCGTAGCGGCGCCGGCCGTCGATCGCCCGCTGCGCAGCAGGCCCCGCTTTCGCCGGCCTCACCCGTGAATGCGCCCGTCGCCAACAGCACCACGGCGCCGACTCCGGCCATTACCGCGGCGGCAACGCCCGCGGAGACAACGGCCGGACTTACCGGCCCGGCCGACCAGAGTCCGGCACCAAAGACGACCCAGAACAGCTCAGTCGTAAGATCCGATGACGATCCCATCGTCGACAACGGCTGGCGAGGCTGCTCATGCGGTTGATCCCAGCAACCTCGGCCATAAGGAAAGTGAAGAGTCCGCGCCGACCTTGATACCCAGCGCCGCACAAGAGTTACCATCACCACAACCACAACCGGCCGCCACGCCTGAGTCCATGCCATCCTTGACGGCCACCGCCCCACAAGAGTCACCGTCACCCAAACCAGCCGCCACACCCGAACCCGTGCCGGCCTCGGCGGGCGAGGGCGACGAGATTACCTCCGCTGCCCGCTAGTCTCGGTCGTACTAACCCGTCTGCCACCGTCGCGAACGAACCTGCGGCACAACCGGCCTCTTCGCCGGTTCAGCAGACGTCAGCGCACGACGATGACCTCCCTCCGCTGCCGGCCAATCTCGGTCGCTCCGACTCGGCCAGCCCTGCGTCGGCGACACCAGCGCCACGCGCTCGATTCGCCGACCTCGTTGCCGGCTCCGGCTTCAACAGGCAATGAACAGCCCGCTCAGCCAGGGGAGATCGCTAGCGGTGAAGCCAGACAAGAGTCGTCGGCACCTCTCCCGGTAGGTGGAGATTCACATCCCGCGCGTAACGGGCATCGATGGGGCAGCCCCCAAGGCTGACGCAGGTTCGTCCCCGACCGCCGCCCCAGTCGCAACGGGCGTCTTGGCCACCAACGGTCCAGCGGCCGCGGCGCCAGATCCGACCGGCGCCGAGCTTCCACCGCTTCCTGGCGTCAGACACGAATGCCGGACCGATCGCCCCGGCAACCCAGCCGTTCCCAACCACGAATCCCAACCTGCAACCAGAACCGGCAGCAACCGCTGCGGCCGTCGCCGAACCAGCGCCAGACGCTTCGACGCTGCCGCCGGCGCTCGACCGGCCGGTTGCGCCCAGGACCGCTAGACGACGCCATTCCAGAACGCCCTTTGCCACCCTCGACGCTTCGACCGGAGCTAAAGCGTGAGGTCGAGAGAATCGCTCGCCGCCAGGAAGACGAACTAAACAGTCGGATGCAAAACCCGTGCCTCCTCCGACGGCTGCTCCACGCGACACGACGTCTTCGGATCTCCGAACCCAGACGCAACTGGACATCAGCCGCGCACCCAGCCCGGCCGAGGCCCGGCCGATCAAAGCCATTCCCGTCCCCGAAGACTGGGTTCCCCTGGCCCCGCGGAACTGGGCACCTCAGCGCAAATACTGGGCCGCCGCCGCCACTTGCCATCTGCCGCTTTACTTCCAGGACCCTGTTCTGGAGCGCTATGGACACAGTGTCGAACAGTTCGTCGGACCGCTCGGACGCTTCTTGACCTATCCGGTCGACGACCCCACCCAGTCCACCCAGCGCAATCAGATGCTCCAACCATTCTTCTCCGCCGGTCTGATGGGCTTGCAGATCATTGCTTGGCCTTACAACCTCATCATGGATCCCCCCTGGGAAGCTCAATACGACCTGGGTTATTACCGGCCCGGCGACAATATTCCAACCGACACGTACTGGCTTCCGTTACACGGCTACGGCCCACCCCTGCGCGGAAGCAATTACTGAGCCTGATCCCGCTTCGGCCGCCAAGGCCGGGGCGGCTTGATATCGGCCTGCGGACTCGCCGGCCGGCATTAATATCGAAACCGAACGACGCGACCCCGGAGCAACTGCTCCGGGGTTTTGCTTTTGCCGGCTCGCAATGGCGAATTTCACCTGACGCCAGTGAAAAGTGTTCACGACGTCCTAGATCGAGCCGCGTGTATTGCGAATCCTTTTGGCATCTCACCGATCAAGAGACCCACGCGAATCACAGCGATCGTGAATTTCTCGTGTATTTGTCGGATTCGCGGTTGTTGGCCGAGGCTCGATGACATAAGCTGAAGTTGTTATGCCGCAATCGTTCCGGTGCGAGACGATGATCGACCCGATGAGAGCGGTAAATCAGCCAAGTCGCATCATATAACGAGATGGAGCCAGAACGAGGTTCGAGCCAAGCCAACAGGGTCAACGACGACGAGGATCGCGCCGATGCCACAGGAACAGCACTGCACTGAATTCGGACTGGGACAATGAACGGGTCACGGTGGGCCGCATTTTCTCAGAGACATGGAGGGGCTCTGGTCCGAGGTGCTGAAGCTGGCGGCGGTGGTTGAAGATGCGCTCAACCAGAGCATCCACGGGCTATGCGACGGCCGGGTCGAGCTGGCCAACGAGCTCAAGGGACGAAAGCGAGCGGTGGATCGGTGGGAGATCCAGATCGAGCGCGAGTGTGTTCGTGTTCTGGCACTGCACCAGCCGGTTGCCTCAGACCTGCGGCGGGTCGCCGCAATTCTCAAGATCAATGGCGACCTCGAGCGTCTTTGCGATCTGGCCCGGCACATCGCCAAACGGGTCAAGAAACTGGCGACCGATCCTCAGGCCTTTCCGATTCCCCAGACTCTTGAGAACCTCGCCCTGGAAGCCCTGTCGCAGATTCATGACAGTCTTGACGCCCTGACCCAGTCCAACGTGTCACGCGCCCAGGCCGTCATCGCCGCCGACAGAAGGGTCGACCGCGACTATCGGGCTGTCCAGAAGCAGCTCAAGGCCGAGATTGTCAGCAATCCCGAACGGATCGATACGTGGCTTCGGCTGGTTAACACCGCTCGCAACCTGGAGCGGATCGCCGACCATGCCGCCAAGATCGCCGAGTCGGTGATCTACCTCAAACAGGGAGAGATCCTCCGGCACCGGCCCGCCGATCCAGCGGCAAGTGATTCAAGCCTTGTTTCGCTTCCCCCTGCGCCTAGCGGCTAGAATTGAGATCACCGACAGGCCACGTTGCCCCCGACGATTAGCTGAATGTCCATGCAGCCAAATCCTCGAAGAGATCCAAGCCCTTGCGCAGATTAGCTCACCTTGGCCAACGGCCGCGCCTTCTTCACCGCCAAGGCGAGCATCACCCATGTCCAGCCGGTGAAAATCAAGTCGATTCCGACAAATAGACCGATCACCCAAAGACCGGATACCGGCCACTGCTGCCAGATCATGATGCCCAGAACCAGGTTGATGATGCCGCCCACGAGCGTCCAGCCCCAGTGGGGAAACCGATACATGAGCGAACCAATGATACGGAACAAACCGCCGACCATCAGTACACAGGCCAAGAGCAACGTCATGGCCAGCAAGCCCTCGCCCGGGTCGCGCAGGAAGAAAAGCCCCAGGACAACATAAAGGATGCCCATCAGCAGGCTCAGGAAAAAACCGCTCCAGTCTCGGGTCCAGAAAGCACCGACGAGCTGGGCAATACCGCCGACCAGAAGTAACGCCCCGAAAGCCACGGCAGTGGCCAGCGAAGCCGCGAACGGCATTCCTACCGCGATTGTCCCCGACAACGATGAGGATGATCCCCAGCGAAAGGAACCCAACCCAGTGTGCCCGGATCGCTTCCAGCTCGTGACGCAAAACCCTTCGGGCCAGGCGGGCATCAGCTGGCATGCTCATGATGATTGACTCCGTGAAGATTGGCGCTGGCAAAGTAACACGAAGGGGCAGCCTCGCGACCAGAGGAAAACATACCATGGACAGGGCGTAGTCAGCCAGCCAGTACACTTCAATCACACTCACCGAAACACGAGGCAACGAAATGGTGCTTCGAGGGAACTCGGGGGAATTCAAACGACCAATATCAAATCTGAGGTAGAGCCATCTTGGCGATCCGAATAAAATTACGCGGCATTTTGCGTTCCGTTCATCGGCTCTGACCGGTCGGCTCACTCGCGACTCAGGGATGGCCGAGGAGTACTGGTTTGGCTGGCAGGGCGTCTCACCTCATCAGCAGTTCCACGGGAGTGTAAACATGGACGTTGGAGGAGCACGAAAGTTCCACGTTTCGGGCCAATCGCTGACTGTCATCATCCCCCTGGTCACCTTGCTGGTGGCATCCGGGATCTGGAATATCCGGCAGTACAAGTCGATCGAACAGCAACGCTTGCGGCTAACGGCTTTCGAACGAGAGGAAGCGGCCCGCGCCGCGGCGGCGGCCGAGCGTGCGGAGGCGCAGGTGAAAAAGAAGGCCCAGCGGCTCGTGTCGGATGCGCGGATGGAGCAACTGTATCGGGAGATCAACAGCCTTAGCCAGGCGAGCGAACGCGTTCTCGACCAGTCCGTGGTTCGGCAGAGCATGCCGAACAATAAAGACGGCGGCGGAACGCCGACGGCCGCGAGTGAATCGGCCGCTCGACCGCCGTTTTAGAACCTGGCCCGGCCAGTTTCAGCCCAGCGTCCGTCGCTTGCGGTAATCGCGGCGAATGAACGACACGGCCTCGGGTGCATTGGGGGCGTAGAGCTTGGCTGAATCCCACCGTAGAGCTTACGAAAGTCACGCCAGCGGCGTGCATGCGGATGGTGTACGGCGGCCCTGTCGACTGCTGGCTCGTATACGTCGCAAAGAGCCGCGATGTTTTCCGAAGTGACCCCGCTCAAATTGGCCGCGCCCCGGCCACCGACACCGATCACGGCGATGTTGAGCTTTTCGTTGAGGTTTCGACCGCGCACGATCGCCGGCACCGTGATTGTCCCCAAGGCTGAGCTTGCGACGGCCGCCCACCCGAACTGACGACGCGTCGACCGCCCCGAGAAGGGTGAAAAAAAGGACTCGATCATGGAATCGGCTCCCAGGTTGATGCCATTGATCGATCCATTAGTTCGACATGGGGATGATTACAGTCCCCGGCTGTCTTACGGAGCATGGATCTAATCCCGGCCAGAAGCAAGCTGCAAGTTGTCGGAGCGAACCGGCTTCTACCGGTCCGATGCGCTAATCGCCGCTGCCTCCGTGAGCTCGATTCTCTCACCACGACGCCGTTTTATCTTCCCATCTTGTGGTGCTTTGCGCTTGTTCATTGTTTTGCTGGAACTTACGATGAAAGATGGAGAAGTTCCCGTTGAAACGATGGAACGCGGGGGGGCGAGATGACGCAAAATCAACGTGGGGTGTTAGCGAGAAAGCCGTGGATGGTGCCGGCTGTGGTACTGGTGTTGGTTGGAGTGGTGCACCCCCAGGGACAACGTCCGACACGGGGTGCCCGCGGTCAAGTCCGCAACCAGGGGGGCGTCCCGTTGAAAAAAGCCCGCCCGGAGGCGGCCGACCCACTGGCCAAGGTCGCTGTCCAGCCTGCGAAGCCCGCGATCGGGACCTTCCACTATACGTTGCGGCTCCGCTCATTTGACGGGGCACCGCTGGCCGCCACCTATTACCCATCGAAGCTGGCTTCGTCCGCCTCGGTCGTCATGCTCATCCACGAGATAGGCCGGTCGCGTAAAGACTTCGAAGACGCCGTTCTCGATCTCAAAGGAAAGGGGTTTGCCGAGCATCTCCAGGAGCTTGGTTACGCCGTTTTCAGCATGGACTTGCGTGGACAAGGTCAAAACCCGCGTGGACAGCGGCACGATACCCAACAAATGATCGAGGATCTGCAAGCCGGCTACTTTTTCCTGGTCGACCGCCATAATCGAGGCGACTTGAACCTATCGAAGCTCGGTGTGATCGCCCTGGGTGACGGGGCCAACCTGGTCGCCGCCTGGGCATTCCAGCCCGGCGCTGCGGTCACCACCGAGGGTCGGCCCAGCGACTTGAGTGCCCTCGTGCTGATCTCGCCCAAGCCCGAGGGCTATGGTTACGTGCTAGGCCACGTCCTGGCTTCGCTCGCTCCTCGAGTTCCCCTACTGCTCCTGGCAGGTGACCGCGATAATCCGTCAAAGAATGCCGTGCAATCCGTCCAGCAAATCCTGCAGCGTACGCGGCTCAATAAGGTCGAGCTCTTCCCCTCGTCGCTGCATGGCTACAAGTTCCTGCGACTTGAGCCCAAGGTCACCTCGACCGTCTTTCAGTTCCTCGATACCACCCTCAAGAACCGTCCCGTCGAATGGGAGCCTCAATATAATCTTACGCCCGTAACTTTCTCGACCCTCAGATGGTTCTTAACCGCAAACCGGCGCGACGCCCGAAAAGACCAGTCCAATACCAAAGACCAGGCGCAGAACGCCGCCCCCGCTGCTGCCAGGCCGAAGGCCGACAATGCCCAAAAGGGCGAAGGAGATGAAGGCGAAGGAGAACAACCGCCCCCCAAGCCGGGCGTTCCCGTGCCAACGCAGCCCAAGCAATCGAGACTGAATCCCGCGCCAACGGGCCGATAACGTCGTCTTGCCAGTGTGAGATGTTTTTTTTCGCCTCTCCCTTTCCCAAACCGAAATGCCCTCATAGAATCCAAAGGATGCATCTGACACATGTCATAGACCGTGATGGCGTGTGCCTGTCGATTGATTCGTGTCGCGAGTCGATATGACGTCTTTCACGGGCCTGAGGAGCCGATCCCTATGACGAATCTTTCGGAGGACCCAACGTACCTGGCGGGGGGTTGCTGCTGTTGGCCGGGGCATTCGTGGTCGCACTCAATGTCACGCAGCAAGGCAAATACCTGATTCGGGCAGGGATAGCCTTTGGACTGGCGCTTATGGTGGTGGCGATTGAATGGTTCTGGGTAACCGACAACGAGCGGATCGAGCAGGTGGTTTACGACCTACGCCGGGCGGTGCAAAGCTCGGATGTTGAGGGAGTGCTGGCGCATATGGCGCCGAACGTCCAGTACTTGCAGGGAGAGACCGCGCTTTCGGAGGCATGCGACGCGGGCCCTGATCCAGGCCAATCTGAGCCAGACGCGATTCGAGTTCGTTCGAGTCAGCGAATTGCAGACCAGTGCCGGCCAGCAATCGCGGCGGGGGAAGGCCGAATTTCGGGTTTTCACGCGGGGGCATTCGAACACGTCGCCGGTGATGCTTGATGGCCTTACCACCTGGTCGCTGGGTTTTCAGGAGACCCAGCCGGGCGTCTGGAAGGTGAACCGGATCAGTCCCGTCTCGATGCCCCAGGGAATCCTGGCTCTTCCCGGCGGATTACCGCCGACAGACGGATCTCAACTTGGCCACAACGACGGAATCGGCTTTCCCAGGCCCAAGAGACTTGGTCCATCGAGTCGCGGCAGGTATCCGCAGCCGCCGCAAGTATCCCTGCGGTGTCCCCACGCGGACGTACACGAGCCGGGTGATGGAGCATCGCTGGGCACTGTGACGGTCATTCTTGAGGTCCGCGTATTCCAGTATGATGAGCTTGTGCTCCTTCTCGTCGTAGCCGTATTTCTGGTACGGCGGGAGTTGGGGCAGAGCGATGTTGTTGGCCTTGATGATCTCGGTCATGAACTCTTCGAGTCCTTGGGATAACGATCGTTGTTGGCGCGGTAAAGGTCCATCGGCTTGCTGGATCTGGAGTCGACAGATGCCGGCCGATAATCGAAACGTAGGCATTTCCCTGCAGCGTGATCGGGTCTTTGGCGACGATCTTCGGTGAAGCGACCTGTGCGCTCCTCCCTGCTTCAACTCCTTGCTCGGCGTCGCGAATGTCTGTCGTGCGCTGGCCGATGATCGGCCCGGACTGTGTTGCGCGGGGCCTGGCCTGGGGCTGATTCGCGCGGGCTGTCTCATCGACGCCGACGGAGACTCCTGTCTGATCAAGGGCCCTGGTTTCGGGCCGTTTTCCCACGTTGCGAGTTTCTTCCTCGCAGCCCGGTCGAGCAAGGCGCAGATGGCGATGATCAGCCATGTTGAACGATCGCGGCCAGTCGCGGTGATTTCCTGGAAAACCAGTCTGCAGATGATCGCGGGCGCATGAATCGCTCCTGTTAATGAATGGTTCAATCTTCCCATTTCCAGGCGCTCACTTCGGGGATCGCGTCGTAGCGGGTCAAATCGAAGTGCAGCGGTGTGACGGTGATATAGCCTTCGCAGAGGCTGGTGACGTCGGTCTCGGGCCCCTCGAGATGAAAAGGGGGGTTGTAAGTCATCCAGTAATAGGTCCGCCCACGCGGGTCTTTCCGGCACTCGAAGCCCTCGCCATAGCGGCCCAGTCCCATGGGAACGACGCGAATGCCTCGCGGCTCGCCCCGCGAGTGCGCCGGCAGATTGACGTTAAATAGCGACCATTCGGCGGCCGATTCGCCAGGATCTTCTCGATGACGCGAACGGCATGCTTGGCCGCGTGGGGAAAATCGAAGTGTTCGGACAGCTCCAGGGAGACGGCGATGCTCGTGATCTTGAAGAAGGCCCCCTCGATCGCCGCGGCAACGGTCCCCGAGTAGAGCACGTTGATCCCGGCATTGGAGCCGGAATTGATTCCCGAGACGATCAAATCCGGCGGCCGCGACATCAGTTCGCAGATCCCCAGCTTGACGCTGTCGGCCGGGCTTCCCTCGACCTTCCAGCCCAATGTCGTGCCGTCGACGTCCTCCACCTGCTTGACGACCAGGGGCGAGAGCAGCGTGATCGAGTGCGCCACGCCGCTCTGCTCCATGGCCGGAGCCACGACTGTCACCTCCCCTAATCGCATGAGCTCTTTACGAAGGGCTCGCAAGCCAGGGGCGAATACGCCGTCATCATTGGTCAGAAGGATTTGCATTGATACGGTTTCGTGTCTCGGGTTCGTGGTCGTTCACTCGTGTGGGCCAGCTTCGCCGATCGTAACGGGACGAGCCGATCACCGTCAACCAGCGCGGCGGCTCATCCGTCCGTAATGCGGCCGACTTGCCTGGCTTGCGGTCGCCCCATGGGAGATAATGGTTTGGGGCTAGATCTGGACATTCATCTTTGAGGAGTGTCACGCCATGGAGAGCGAAACATTGGGGCGTGTCCTCACGGAAGCGACGATCGAGAGCCTGAAGGATCTTTGGGCCACCGAACAAGGATTCAAGCCTGCCGATCAGGTTCGGCGCAGTCACCGTTGTTGATGCCTTGGTGGATACGGGGGCCACGCTGCTCTCGTTGCCAACGTACCTGATCCGACAGCTCGGGCTCACCGAACAGTACAAGAAACGAGTCCGGAGCAGCATTGGCGTTGCCGAGGCCGCCGTCTACGACGCTGTGCGCCTGACAATCCTGGGCCGAACCTGCACGATGGATGTCATGGAAGTTCCCAATGACGTCCCAGTCTTGATCGGGCAGCTACCTCTCGAACACCTCGACTTCGTCGTCGACCTACGATCAAGGACGCTCATCGGCAACCCCGCGCACGGCGGCGAACATGTCTACGAACTATACTAGCATGGAGTGATCAATGTCGCGGCCAACAGAGGTCTTTCGACTGGCTTCCTGGCAAGGTGCCGCAAGTAGGATGCTTGTTTTTCTGCCAGCCGAATCGGAGCAAAAGCGATGGATCGACGTAAGTTCGTGAAAACCGCCGGATTGGCTACATTGGGAGCAATTGGGGCGGGTTTGGTTTATCCGTTCCTCGAGGCCAAATGGTGCCGGGTCGTGCGTCGAACGATCGCGCTGCCGAACCTGCCCTCACCATTTCGCGGGACGACCGTTGCACTTCTCGCCGATGTCCATCACGGCCCGTTCGTGCCGCTGGCCTATATCCGGCATATTGTTTCGACGACCAACGCCCTCAAGCCTGACATCGTGGCCTTGGTCGGTGATTTTGTACATCGCCATGACACCTACATCGCCCCGGGGGTGAACGAGTTAGGTAAGCTCAAGGGAACGTACGGGCGGTTCGCAGTGCGTGGCAACCACGACAACCAAGATTACCATGGCACGCGAAGCTTCCGGCCACTCTCACTAGCCGCACTTGCCGACGCCAAGCTGCCCGACCTGAACAATACCGGAACCTGGATCGAGCGAAGCGGTGCCCGGCTACGGGTCTGCGGTGTCGGCGACCTGTGGACCGATCAGCAAGACCTGGACGGCGCACTGGGTGACGCCACCGAGAGCGACGCCGTGCTTCTCTTGTCGCACAATCCCGACTTTGTCGAGATCATCCGCGACCGCCGCGTCGGCCTTGTTTTAAGCGGCCATACCCACGGCGGTCAGATCGTCTTGCCCGGTTACGGCGCCCCCGTGGTCCCGTCGCGATACGGACAAAAATATCTTTATGGAGTCGTTCAAAGCCCATCCTGCCAGGTTTGCGTCACTCGCGGTGTCGGGACTGTCACTCCGCCGGTTCGGTTCCTTTGCCGGCCGGAGGTTGTACTGATCACCCTGGTTTAGAGCAGATTGACCCGTCTGTCTGCCGTTGGTATCAGTGCGCGACTGCCGCGTCTGACGCGGCACTTGGTCAGCCACATCCACTTTCCCCGGCTATGAGCGATCTGAACTGGCCGCCACACTGCTTCATTCCCGATTTTGTTCCACCTGCCCGTTACCCCTACCCAAACGGTCCGTCAAAACCCTCGATTGAGTGCACTCCAGCGGCGCGACCGGCGGCAACCGGGAATTACGAGTACGTGACACTTCACTGATTCAAAATAACGGGCATGTTCCGTTGACTCCCGGTTCGAGTCTGGTAACGTATTACCACTGGTAATCGATTACCGGACGATCGTCATTGAGGGAAAGCGATTCATGGCCGAGAAAAAGGATTCGTCGCAGTTGGGACGGCGAGAGCGCGAGATTCTGGACATCGTTTTCCGACTGGAACAAGCCTCTGTCGGCGACGTGATGGAACATATGGCTGACCCGCCTGCTTACGATTCCGTGCGAACGATGCTGCGACTGCTGGAACGAAAGGGATTCGTGAAGCATCGACAGGACGGGACGAAGTACGTCTATCGGCCGACCCAATCGAGATCGACTGCCAGCAAGTCGGCTCTGTCGCATTTGATGGCGACGTTCTTTGAAAACTCGGTCGCCGACACGATGGCGGCGGCACTCGATTTGAAGTCTGACGACCTCAGCGACGAGGAACTAGCCAAGTTGCAAACTCTGATCGATAAAGCTCGACGGGAGGGCCGTTAGATGAGCGAACTCGCCGACCTTTCGGCGTCCAGTTTTGCATTGAACGACTTCCGGTCCTGGGAAATCGTCGTCAAGTCGACGATTGTGATCGGACTGGCCGCATTCGCCTGTAGATTGCTGCATCGGCATTCAGCGGCGCTGCGTCATCGCGTTTGGGTGTGTGGCCTCGCGGCGTCCCTTCTTGTGCCAATGGCGTGCTTGTTCTTGCCGCAGTTCAGAATCCCTCTGCTGCCGAGCAACATTGCGGTCTTTCGGTTAATGACGACGCGAGATTCCAGGCCGTCAACTCCAGTGCGTACCGCGGCTTCGTCATTGCCTGGTTCGGCTGGAGAAATGACCGCCAAAAGCCGCTCTCCGAAACCTGAGTTAGACACGAGATCGAACACCGCGATTTCCGCGGATACACCGCAAGCTATTCCGAAGTTAGCGGAATTCCCGTCACATCTCGCCCGAAATCGTGGGCTGGAGCAAATGTTCGTCCTGTGTTGGCTGATCGGAACGATGATCAGTACGACGCTGTTGTTAATTTCGCTCGCGAGGCAGTCGGCGTGGCTGCGGCAACTGCGGCGAATCGATGATGACAACTGGGTGAATTCCGTGGCGACTGCGGCACAAATACTCGGGCTCCGGCGGCCGATTGTCGCGTTTGAGTCCGATGCAGCGTGCATCCCCACAGTGGTAGGAGCTCTCATTCCTCGACTTGTTGTTCCTTCGAATTGGCGAACGTGGAGCCCGACTCAGCGGCGCTGTATTTTGCTTCACGAACTTGCACATGTAAAACGTCGCGACGTTTCGACCCAGTTGCTGGGACGTCTCGCATTGCTCGCGTATTGGTTCAATCCGCTGATCTGGCATGCTGTCAGGCAACTGCGAGCGGAACGAGAACTTGCGTCCGACGACTGCGTCTTGCTGGCGGGACAAACAGCAAGCGACTATGCAGAGGAACTACTCCGCACTTTGCGATGCTACCGTCCCATTCGGTCCGAGATGGGAGTCGCGATGGCGCATTCTCCGCGCCTTGACCGACGAGTGCAGGCGATCCTGGATCCCGAGCGCCGCCGTGACCCTGTCGGCTGGCGATATGCCGTCATCCTGCCGTGCGTTGTGAGCATTGTTTGCGGTGCGATGGGCGGGGTCGCGCTGACAACGCGCACGGTGATCGCGAATCCGTCGAAGGAAATCCCTAGTGCCATCTCGGCCGAGAACGCGCACGGAGTATGGAAGGAGAATTATACGGGCGAGTACCCCGGTATAGACGTTGCTCACCGGCGATACAGGCGGCGAAATCATGGCCCTGACCTTTGCAGGCGATGACCTTCAATTGCGATGGAAGTCCAAAGTCGAGGGATCGCACGCAGCAGTTGCGTTTTCCGCGGACGAGAAGAAGGTTTACGCGACAACCGAGCATGGGATTCGAGTTCTCAATGCCGCGTCAGGCAAGAGCGAGGGTCGCATTGAAGAACATGGTAGCAACCCGATCGCCATTGGTGTCTTCCCGAATCAGAAGATCGCCGAGAATTTAACCAGCCTCAAAATCGTGTTCGGTAACCCGCGCGGATACTCCGTCAAGTCATGGATCAAGGCCGAGGGCGAGCCGCCCGGCGGCGTCGGTACCATCAGAACCAATATCGTAGCGAATGGCGCACGTCCGGTGGACGAAGCAGCCGTGCCACTGGCGGTCGATCCGAGTGGCCGTAGCGCGATCATGATCGGCCCCATCCACGCGACGGATTCATCGGGCGGTGTGAAGGGGAAAAACGTGCTGTGGGCCTACCTATGCGGCGACTACGAGAACGGCAGCCCCGGCAACCGCATGATGGTTGGCCATACGGCGACCGTGGTATCCGCGGCATGGGCAAAGGAGGGCGGTACGGCTGTCACCGGCGACGCCTCCGGCCGCGTGATCGTCTGGGACGCGAAGAAGATGCGGGAAACCCGTCGCGTCGAACTTGGCGGTCGCGTAGCGGCTCTGGCAATTTCAAACGACGGCATGCGCACGGCCGCCTATGTTCTTCGCAAACAGGCCGAGGTGTACGTGTGGGAGACCGCGAAGCCGATGGACACGTTAAAGCCGATTCACACCGAACTGGGCGACTTCGGCGGCTTGACGGCTTTTGCGAGCCTTTCATTTTCACCGGACGGCGAGAAACTCGCGGGCTGCGCAGGCGACAAAAGATGGTTGAGCAACCTGGGCGAACTCATTGGCAAGGTCCGCGTGTGGGAACGGTCAGAGGAACCAAACGCCCAACCGCCGCCAAGGCACGTGTTCATCGAGAAGTTGCCAGAGGGCAGCTCCATGAGCTTCATCGTCCTCGACAACGTCTCGATTCTCATGCCAGTCGCGAAAGAAGGTGCGATCGACTTTCGCAGCATTAGGGACGGCAAGATCCAGGCGAGGCGTTGTTCGCGAGCAGATGGTCGAATTGTGGGACACCGGAACCACGGCGAAACTAAAAGCGGCTCCCTTTCAACACACGCAGGTCGTCGCAGCCAGCTTCTCACCCAACGGCCAAATGCTCGCATTCTCCGATCGTAATGAACTGGTCCTTTGGCGATGGGAGGCGAACACGCACGAGCGAATCGACCTCGGCAGGCACATCGGCTCGCTAGTTTTTTCACCAGACGGCAGGTTCGTTGCGGTGGGGCCAACGGCAGGTGAGAACATCCAGATTTGTGACGTGGAAACGCGAAAGGTCGTGCAGACGCTCAGCAACAGCGCGAAGCGCGAGATGAACGTCCCGCAAATGGCCTACTCGTAAGGCGGGCGAGTGCTTGTCGCGTGCGACAACAACACGCAAGTACCAGGGATGGCTGTGCCGCACCGCATTGACATGTGGGACACGGCGGACGGTTCCCTGTCCCACCAGCTCTCGCTTCCATCACGTTTGCCGCCATCCTTTGACATCTCGCCAAACGGGCGCAACCTCGTCGCGATGTTCCAAGACGCCGATTGCATGAAGCTCAGCGTCTGGCGGCTCGACGGCGAGAACATCGTCAGGGAGGACGGTCCAATGCCACCTGCAACGATCGAGCGGCATTAATTCAGACAGCCCAAGGTTGAACCGCTTACAGGAATGATTGACCGAATGCGCCGTGGAGGGCGCTACGGGCCCGCAGTAGCGCCGCCGAGTCGGCCGAGCCAACTCCCAGTCGGCTGATTTCGTATCGATCGAATTCACCGCGTCGATTGATTCCCTCACGAGAAGAAAACGCTACGCGATAGCCAGACTCGGCGGCTAACGCTTTAGTTGTAGCGGCATAAGTGCCCGGCCAGCCGAAAGGATACGCTAATGCCTTAATCTGTCGACCAAGACGGGCTTCCAGGATCTGCTTCGAGCCGGTTAGTTCATCGCGCTGGGCATCGTCGTCGAGCCCAGCCAGCTTACGATGGCTGTGCGCATGCGAGCCGATCGTCAGTCCCGCACCTGAGTCGACCAGTTGCCGCGCCTGGTTCCACGTCATGAATAGCTCGCTGCCCAGGCCCGCGGAGTCAACCTCAACCTCGCAACGGGCTGCGAGCTGATCAAAAAACCAACGCTCGTTCGTAATTCTCCCGTCAAGAAATGCGCGGATGATCGTCATGATCGCGGCGGTTTGCGTCATGGTTTGCAGATCAATCGTCACAGGCGGGACGGCGCCATCTGGCGCTGGTTTCCACGACGAACTGCCGGACCTGTGCCCTTTTGATCGCGTAGGCGACGTGATCCCACCATGGCAGCCGGGGCGCGTCAAGGAACGCAGTGGGGATAAAGAAGGTCGCTGGAATGTTTCGTTGCCGCAAAATCGGGACAGCCAGCTCGAAATTGTCGCGGTAACCATCGTCGAAAGTTATCAACATGGCCGGCTCACGCCAGGGTGAGTCAGACTTGACCTGGTCGACCAATTCGTCGAGTGTCAGGAGCCGAACGCGATTGTGAAGCCACTCGACCTGGGCGCGAAACGATTCAGGTGTTGCCGAAATCACTGGCGCGTAAAACAAGTCCGCGCTTGGTTCAGCAATGCGGTGATAGGTCAAAACGACCAGCCCCGGCCGCCGCCTCGCGATCGTGCGTTCTAGCAGACTGAGTATCCCCAGGCGACCAAACGCCCTCGCCAAAAACTCACGTTTATTGGGAATGCTTTGAAACATCATTTCAACCTTGCTCGAGTGTCTACGACCGACCGCTATTGAGGCATTGTGCCACACGTCCTGGCATTCTCAGCGCTTGATTCTTGTCAGATCGCCTGGCTACGCTGGAAAAGCATCGGGCACCTCACGAAACTCAGGCACATCGATCGCTCGGAGGTGGCACAATGGCCACGGTCAGGCACGGTGTCCAACGCGAGTCTCTCGACGACCATCGAGGCCACATCTTCCCTGCGATGGGAATATTTATCAGCAGCGGACTGGTGCTGGGCATAACCACCTCAGTGTTGATCGGCGAACTGCTGGGACATGGCGGTGGTAGCCGGCTCGTGCCGGGAGCACTCAGTGCCGGCTTGGGTGCGATCCTGGGTCTATTTGTGGGCCTGAGTCGTGGTGTCTGGCATTCCGGGCCTACGCCGCGCCTGAGGCAACCAGTGTCTGCACCGGATCAGCTTTGGGATCCTTGGCTCGACTGCGGCCGCGACGTAGAAGAGAGGCGGCCGGAGGCAGCACTCTGGGCCGGGCAAGAGGAACCATCGGCTCTGGTTGAGACAGTCGGCAGTTTTCCGGCCGAGCAAGCACGCGTTCGCCCACGGGTCATCTCACCCGTGACCGGCGAGGCGATTCCACTCGAAAATGAAATCGGCGCGATCATCCAGGAGGGCCGACGTAAGCTCGTCAGGATTGTTGGCGGAGCGGGCTCGGGCAAAACCACGGCGCTGCGGCACCTGGCAGCCGTACTGCCACCCTGGGCAATGGCTCAAGTGCGGCTGGTCGACGATGTCCAGGGGCATGCGGAGATCGTCGCTCTGTTTAAGAAAGACAGCAAGTTCGTCATTTCCGTCGGAGGCGTGCTGCCCCAAGCTCCCCACCAGGTTACTTATACTCTCGCTTCCTGGAGCCGCGATGATGCTATTGAGTATTTACTATCGGCCCATTGGGATCGCTGTGCCTCGGTGATGGCGCGATTGAAGGTGTCTGACGATCGGGGCTTCCTCAAGGGAATTCCCGAGCTCTGGACCGTCGTGCTCGATCGGATGGCTCGCGATGAATCGATTGCCGACGTCCGTTCGGCAATACGATGTGAGCTGGCGGAATGGTTCACGAAACATCCCGGCGCGAGGTCGATCATTGAGAACTTCTGTCTGACCGGTGTCGGAAATAATGACAACCCGGTTTTGAACTTTCCGCTTTCTGCTCTGTCTCACGCAATGCCAAAGCCTGAGCAGCACGCGTCGGATTTACTTCGCCTGGTCCGGCACCGTCCGGTAGGCCTCTTGCTGGCCGCCGACCGGATCAAGGATATCGCCGAGCGCGGCGCAGGTGGGATCGGCTTTTGCCTCGCGGTTCCCCCGTGATCTCGTCCAGGAGGCCGCGCTGGCGATCGCGGGGAACACCGCTGGCACTGCAACATCTGAACGACTGGCTGAATCGGCACGCAGCATGATGCCGTTCATCCCATGGCGGCGAGCCTGCTCCATGCCGCATGACGCCAGGCTGGCGGCCCGGCCCGGAGTGCCGACCCCGGTTGAGCGGGGCCTATCTCGCTCGAGCAGCCTGGTCGGGCTTGAACCTTGCTGGGCTTAACCTTGAATCGGCCGACTTGAACGAGGCCGACCTGAGCTCGGCGAACCTGAAACACTCGCGCGCGAGCCGAGCCCGATTTCATCGCGCCAATCTCCAGGGGGCTTGCTCGATTCCTGGGTGGCCGTCGGTGCCGATCTGAGCGGCGCCGAATCTTCGGTCGGTCCGCGCGGTTCGTGCTGAACTTCGATCAGGCCAACCTTGCCGGCGCTTGTTTGATCGAGGCCAATCTCTGGAGAGCCAACCTTCAAGGAGCCAATATCGAGGATGCCGACTTCACGGGAGCAAATCTTGAAGACGCCCGCTTGAATGGTCTGAAATTACGGCTCGCCCGGTTCGACTGTGCCCGCTTCGGTGGTGCCGACCTCCGCGACTGCGACCTGGAAGAGATGGTGCTGACGGTTCCCGACTTCCACGACGCCGACCTCCGCGGCGCGTTATTGACCGGCTCGCGGATGCAGGAAGCCAACTTCGTCGGTGCCAACCTGCGCGGCGCGGGGCTGGCCGAGATCGACTGGCCAGGTGCCGACCTGCACGATGCCGACCTGCGCTGGGCGAGCTTCCACCTCGGGTCGTCTCGTAGCGGCCTGGTGGGCAGCCCGATCGCCTGCGAGGGAAGCCGCACCGGTTTCTACACCGACGATTATGACGACCAAGATATCAAATCCCGCCGAAGAAATCCGCAAGGCCAACCTCCGGGGCGCCGACCTGCGCGGGGCCAATATCGAAGACGTCGACTTCTACCTGGTCGACCTCCGCGAGGCGAAATACACACGCGCACCAGGCCGAACACTTCCGCCATTGCCGGGCGATTCTCAAGGACCGGCGGATGACGCTCTTTGAATAAATTCGATCAAGTGTAGGCATAATCACCCTCAAGCGGCGTGAGGTGAAATATCGCCTCACGCGGGATCAATGCCTGGCGGTCCCGTGATGTGAAACTTCACCGCGAACCGCGACTTGATAGCCGCTTTGGCGAAGGGCCTCGGCCGTCCAGGGCGTGCTGGCGTAGGCTTGCGCCAGGTCGGCCCCCTGCCGTGTACAGTTCGGTCGTCAGCGCCAGCATCGCGGCCTGCCAAGTGTCGACGTCGGTGTCGTCGAGCAGGCAATCGACGATCTTGCCCGTTCGCGTACGTCCCTGATCGGTCGGAACAATGTTGAGCACGGCCAGCCCGCGAAGCGTGCCTGCGTCGTCCAGAAGATGCCAGCCTGTCATCGACTTGCCGCGGAAAACGAAGCATCGTATTGAGCCGCGTCGGGTCCCGCCGAGTGAGGATGGCATGAGCCTTGGCCTTTTCGACGATCGGGCCGATCTCGGGACCGAACTCGGACACGCGTCTCGAGCACGATGGTTGCTCGTCGGGCGGTCGAACGTTGAACCCACCGGCTGGCGATGTCCCGCGCCAGCCGCAGTCCACGCGAAAAAGCACTTGATCCGCCCGTCCGCATCCAGTAGCCCGCGCGGAGGACACGAACATACACCGGCACGAGGCTTCGCAGCTCGTAGCCAATACGCTCACCCACGACCAGGGCCGCCTGGCTGACCCCCAGGCCAAACTGGGTCGCCACCCCTTCATGGGCCTTTCGCATCAAGCTGGTTCCCACCGCGCGATGGTCGGGCGAGCCCAGCCAGTCGATGATGTGGATCGTCGACGCCTGCCCGCCATGGGCCGCCAGTGCCTGACCCTCGAACGACGTGCGGCAGAGCCCCAGATGGCCGATGATCTGCGCCTGTTCTCATCACGCGCGATATAACTGCACGGGGCCGACGGGGCCGCCATCGCCACTCTGCAGCGTTGTCCGGCTCATGACGGATCGAGGTACTTCCAGCGCAAAACTTCGGGGGCGGCGTAGTCGGCCTCTGGCGGTGTGTGAAACCCGGCCGTCAGAAACCGGCTCAGCTCCGGAATGTCCGTCCGCGGTAAGCGGCAGAATCTCGCGAGGACCATGGTCACCTTGCCGGGACTGACTTCCCCGTAACCTTGCGGATAAACGCGACTTCCCCGGCGTCATAGGGCTTGCCATCGGGGCGAAAAATGTCGTGGAACCAAATCGGAGGGTTCAGCCGAATAAGCTTTTTCCCAGGAATCCCACGGGTAGATCGTCTGGGTCTTACCCGCGACGAAGCCCCAGTTATAAGCCCCGATGTGTTCGATCCTTGAGATAGGCCAGAACCGGGTCGAATGTGCTTCCGGCGGGCCGGGCCATGTACTCGGTGCAAAGCATCGGCCGCCGATATCGCTTGAGCGACTCGACGTCTTTCTTCAGTTCCGCCAGCGGGCGATAGCTATGGAAGCTGATCACGTCGGACTGCATCGAGCATCGAGCGATTGATCGGCGAAAGTTTCTCGTCACTGGACCAGTCGCCGGACCAGACGCCGGCTGTGAGCGGCTGCGACGGGCCTTCCTCACGCGCCCAGTCGAATGTCTTCTCAAGAAAAGCGAGCGCCAGGTCGGCCTTGTTGGTGAGCTCAACCTTTCCGTAGCTCGAGCGATTGGGATTGTCGGGTTCGTTGAACAAATCCCAGGCATGAATGCGCCGATCGGCCTTGAAGTAGCCGACAATCCCCTTCACATACCCCTTCACGACTTCGTGCTGACTGGGATCTTGAAGCGCATCTGCGCCAGGGCTTTGAACCCACCCCGAGTTGTGCACCCCGGGCCTGGGCGATCGCTGTTTGCCCAGTTGAGGAAAAGGGTCCCAGACTCCGTCGAAGAGAACGAATACCACGCCGATCTTGTGCCGATCGGCCGCCGCGAGAAATTGCTCTAGTCGGGTGAGAAATCCTGTTTCGTTTTCTTGCCAGAGCAGGTGATGTAGGAAGACACGAAGCTGTTAAATCCCAATTCCTCAGCCCAGCCCAGCTCCCGATCGATGGTCAGCAGGTCAAAGGTATCGGCCTGCCACATTTCGAGCTGGTTGATCGCCGTGCTGGGGGCGAAGTTGCAGCCGACCAGCCAGGGATGCGAGCGCGACCACGCCTTGGCCTTCTCGACTGGCCACACGCCCGGCTCGGCCGACTGCGCGGAACCGGCAGCCAGAACTACGGAGGCGATGACGAAGATCAAAGCCAGCCGATGATCGATCCCACGATTCATGGCACCTGTACGTCGATTGTGCCGGCCGACCCACGAATCTACCGCTATTTCTCGATTGCGCTCACAGTCGCCCATCGTGTCTCCTCGTGACCGCTACCCCCGACGGAACGTGCCTCAGGCAACGATTTCTGATCGGAGAAAACCTCTTGATTAGGTGGCAAAAGAAGATACGCCACTTACCGTTGATTTTCAATGTAGCACGGATCGAGGGGCCAACCTATCGACCTGCCTTCGCGTTGCACGCGGGGTCGTGAGATCCACGCCCAGCGGTGCGCGATCGTCTGCCGTCCCGGGAGGGCGAAGCTCCTGCTGAGCCGCCGAGACCTCTGCACCCACCAAGAGCGTTGCCACGCGCCCGTCCGCAATCACGGCGTCCGCCGTCCCGGGAGGGCGAAGCTCCTGCTGAGCCGTCGAAACCTCTGCCCACGCCGAGGCCGGGATCACCGAATCCGCTCCGACAGACTCGCTGCAATCCCTTCCGGTCCGACCTGCATCGTCCTCTCTGTCTGAAACCCATTGGAACCCCGCGAGCCGATTGACCAGCAATTCCAGATTAAGCCTGCGCCGCCGGCACGACTCATCAATCGCCAGCGCGGTCCCTAAACCGTTACGAGCCGCATCGAAATTCCCAGCGAATTTTTGTCAAAGACTTTGCTGTCTTGTTGGTGGCTTTGATCAGATCGTCCCCATTCTTTGCGGCGTAGACAGTGTTTATTTCATGAATAAGGTTAGTGATAGAATCTCCAAGTCGTTGAATTTGTTGTTCGATACCGCTCTGTGCCACGACGCTTGGATCAAACAAAGCGGAAAACCCGGGATCGTACGAGAGCAGCTTTCGAAGCAAAATGGAATGTCGTTCAAACACGCCTGTTTTCACATTGGCGTTCACTGTTCTTTGAAAATTGAGATAGTCAGCATCCGTCGCCTTCTGGCCGAGTTCCACTTGCTGTGACAGCGCACGCATGACCGACGAGTCTGTCGTAGACGATCCGATGGCCGGCGAGGTGCCGGATCGGCGATGCGGAGCGGCCGGCGGCGTCTACGATGATGGCTGCCCGGCGTTCGATGCGGCTGGCCGTCGATGAATGTGGTCACGTGCCAATTAGCAGGATGGCGGGTGGGTGAAGCGACGTGTGCCGATGTGGGAGGGCGAGGCTCCGTCCGAGCTTGTATCGACCAAGGCTCGCGGGGAAGCCGGCTCGCACGGACTTCGACGAGCTCAGTCGAGCCGAGGCTCGCCCTCCCGGAATCTGGCCAGGGACGTACCGAGCCGGTATCGGCCACGGCCCGCGCGGTTGCCAGCTCGGTCGGAGCCTCGCCCTCCCAAATTCGTCCCTCAGGGCTGAACGCGCTGGCCGGCTCGATCGGCGCCTCTCGCTTGACCGAGATCCCCCGCGCACCGCGCATCACCTCGACGCCCAATTCCTCGGTGGCGCGGGCCAGCATCGCGTCGAAGCATCTTCTGTCGACATGCCAGCCGGGGCCGTGGGGGTTGACGATGAAGCCGTTGTCGTACAGCTCGGCCTGGCCCCAGGCCGATGAGATTCCTGGCGACTCTAACGGGTTGTCGGCCAGGAACCGATCCCATACGCCGAGCGCAATCAGCGGATGCTTGATGTCCGGGGGCAAGGTTTCGCCAATGCGGGCCGACTCGTAGTGGGACCGCTCCAGGATGGTGACGGACCAGCCCAGTCGAGCCAGGGCGATTGCGGTCGCCGTGCCCGCTGGGCCGCCGCCGAGGACGATGACGTCGACCGGACGATCGGATGGGATGTCGCTGGTACAAGTGATAGCCTGTTGGTCTGGGGGGAGGCTAATGGCTTTGCCCCCCCATCTTAATCCTCCCCCGCGGCGGGGGGAGGAGATTGGATCTGTGGCTGGAGGTGGTTGCTGTCGGCATTGGGCTTGGGAGATGGTCATGGCTCTCGCCCCCCCACCTTAATCCTCCCCCGCGACGGGGGGAGGAGATTGGATCTGTGGCTGGAGGTGGTTGCTGTCGGCATTGGGCTTGGGAGATGGTCATGGCTCTCGCCCCCCCACCTTAATCCTCCCCCGCGACGGGGGGAGGAGATTGGATCTGTGGCTGGAGGTGGTTGCTGTCGGCATTGGGCTTGGGGGATGGTCACGGCTCTCGCCCCCCCCCACCTTAATCCTCCCCCGCGACGGGGGGAGGAGATTGGATCTGCTTGCGCTGACGGTGCTTGCCACAGGCATTGGGCTTGGGGATGGTCACGGCTCTCGCCCCCCCACCTTAATCCTCCCCCGCGACGGCGCGACGGGGGGAGGAGATCGGGGCGCAACGGTGGGCCCGAACTTATGCCCGCGTTGTGATTAGGCACCGAGGGCCTCCTTGTCGCGCTCTTGCTCGACGAAGAACGGCGCTCCGGTCGGCCGCCGCGATCGATGACGAATCCGAGCCGGTCCCACTTGTCGATCATGTCTTGAAAGTCGTCGCTCATGCCGCGGGCCCAGGGCACCATCTCGGCGGCCCCCAGGGTGGGATAGACGTCGTCGGGCGCATGGGCGGGCCACCAGCCCAGCCACCTTGGCCAGGGGCCGTCGAGCTCTTCCCAGCGGCACGCGAGGAAATCGGCCTGCCAGGGCACAGCGTTAAAGTGCGTCACATCGCCGGGCCGGACTGCCGCGTGCGAGAGGCGCAACGGCTCGCCCTCCAAATAGTTCACACCATCAAAAAGCACCGCCATCGAAACCTCGAAGCCCGGGTCGAGTGCGCCTCCCACGCACGACTCCAGAGCCATCCGCGTGAGCGCGTCCGCGAGAAGCTCGTCGTTGGCCAAGATTTGCCCGAGATCGTTGATGAATTCGCCCTCGGCCCAGGCTTGCATGACCTTATTTTGACGCCGGGCGCGAAGTCGGGCGGTCCCACGATCACCCATGCTGTCGACTCCACGATTGTGCCATCGTGCAGTTTGATCCGCACCGACACCGGTCGATCGGAGACGTCTTCGAACCAGTTAAGGAGCGGGTTCATGAATGCGGAACGGAACGGGAAGGCGACGATGGCCAAGTACCTGTAAGGTGGGCACCGCCCTCCGAATCAGGCCATGGCCAGCGGGACGTGCTCAGCAGACACGGGCAGACTTCCACTCACCGGGATTGTCGCTTCGAAGGGATGATACGATTGAGACCGATTTCGTTACGAGGATTCCGAAAAAAGAAGTCGGATGAAGCGAGCTCAGCTCCGGCGATCCTTTCATGGGCTCGCCATAAGGCGTTCTCGTAAGAGATGGACACTGTCCACCGATGCGTGCCTCAGCAACCAAATAACGGTGGGCAATGCCACACCCTACCGGGGGCGTTCGACGCCGCTAATTGATGACGGCAGTGCGCAAAAATTGCGCAAAAAAGATTTCCGATCAAAAATTTAAGTCCATTTACACCAAAGTGTTCCATCTAGTTTTTTGCGAATTCTGGAATAGGTGCATTAATGAAATCCGTAAACTGGCGCATATTACACTATAGAGAATACAGGAAAGATGCGCAATCGCCATCCATCGTCGAGCTGCGGCTCGGTCGGTAAAAGCACGAAGCGTATCATCCGACAGATGATCTGATCGCAACCTCGACTTCCTGTCGACTACGCGACGGGCGGGCGCATTTCTGCGTACGTTGGGCTTTCCAGCCCGACCTTTCGCGGAGCGAGGCCGAAAACCTCTACCTACAGCAACCGCATGCTGGACGTGCTCCGCTCCCTTTGACTGGCCCCCCTCTACGGTCGTTGTTCTGTTCAATGAGCATGAGTCCCCACGTCTTCCGAGCTGTCTGTCCACGGAGTTTGATCTGTAACGAGCATTGCGCGGCAATATTTTGTTCGTTTGTCCATCAATTTAACATGCGTGGCGCCCCTTCATGGCCAGCTTGTCTTAAGTCATTCAATTAATTCAAGTTAGGAGGTGAGGCCCTCGCTAAAAGCGCCAACGGGCGCGAAAAATCGCCAATCGCTCCTCCAGCTTCCTTACCTCATGTCGATAGATGCACGGCAGCGCGCCATGATTGCCGTTGACCTTCATTTGCGGCAATGATCAGGGGGAGAAGCCCGTTGATTTGACCCGTGCCATCCTTCATTCTAAGTGGCTTCGAGAGCCATTACGAAGGAGTTAAGAATGAACCGATTGGCCGCGTGCGCGACGTTACTGGTGATCGCCATCTTCTGCGACCTTGATGTGACCGCGGCTGTTCGCGGCGCGGAAGCGTCCGCGCAACTCAAGGCCACAAAGCCCCCTAACATCGTCTTCATCTTCAGCGACGACCATGCGTACCAGGCCATCAGTGCCTACAACGATCCGCGTCAGCTTCTCGAGACGCCCCATATCGATCGCCTGGCCAAGGAAGGCATGCGGTTCGATCGATGCGTCGTGCCGAATTCGATCTGCGGGCCCAGTCGCGCGACGGTTTTGACAGGTAAGTATTCGCACTTGAATGGTTTTTACAACAATACCAATAGTCGATTCGACGGCTCGCAGATGACCTTTGCCAAGCTGCTCCGGGGGGCCGGTTACCAGACGGCCGTTGTTGGCAAGTGGCACCTGGTTACCGACCCGACCGGCTTCGACCTCTGGCACATCTTGCCCGGCCAGGGGGCGTACTACAACCCTCCCATGATTCACAACGGCCAGCGAGTGGAGCATAAGGGATACACGACCGACATCATCACCGACCTCTCTCTCGATTGGCTGAAGAAACGCGACAAGTCCAAGCCGTTTCTGCTTATGTGTCAGCACAAGGCGCCGCACCGCGACTGGTTGCCCGCGATCCGTCACCTGGGCCATGATCACGATCGCCGCTATCCCGAGCCTGCGACTCTGTTCGACGACTATTCCGGGCGCGGCAAGGCGGAACGCGATCAGGCGATGACCATTGCCAAGACGATGACCTCGGGCGACCTCAAGCTGACGCCTCGGAAGGATTTATCGGCGGAAGACCTTCGAGCGTGGAATGCCTATTATGAGCCACGCAACGCCGCATTCCGGGCCGCCAAGCTCGAGGGCAAAGAGCTCGTGAGCTGGAAGTATCAGCGCTATATGCACGATTACCTGGGCTGCGTCAAAGCGGTCGACGAGAACGTCGGGCGGCTGCTCAAGTACCTTGACGACGAAGGCCTGGCTGGCGACACGATCGTCGTTTATTCAGCCGACCAGGGCTTCTATCTCGGCGAACACGGTTGGTTTGATAAGCGCTGGATTTACGAAGAATCATTGCGGGCCCCCCTGCTCGTTCGCTGGCCGGGCGTCGTCAAACCTGGTAGTACAAATGCGAATCTCGTATCCAACATTGACTTCGCCGAGACCTTTCTCGATGCGGCCGGCTTGCCGGTTCCAGCCGAAATGCAGGGCAAAAGCCTTGTCCCCGTGCTAAAAGGCCAAGCACCACGGGATTGGCGATCGAGCTTTTATTACCAGTACTTCGAATACCCCGATCCTCACCACGTCTGTCCCCACTTTGGAGTTGTGACGGACCGTTACAAACTTGTTCACTTCGACTGGCCCGATAACAACACCTGGGAGCTCTTCGACCTGGAAAAAGACCCACGTGAGCTGCGTAGTGTCTATGGCGACCCCGCCTACGCGACGGTCGAGGTGGACCTGAAGCGCGAGCTCGACCGGCTGCGCACCGAGCTCAAAGTTCCCGCGAAGATTCCCAGGGAGGCCTACGGCAATGTCCCGAAGGCCCAAACGAAAAAGGCAGCGAAGTAAGAGTATTCGATCGGCTGTCTAAGCGTCGGCAGATTGATCGTCATCAACCCCGACCAGGGACCTCCGCGGAGTTCTCGCCAAGCCACTCGCCAAAGTCTGGATCGTCGGTGGCGGCCTTTTTCTTTCGATCGGGCGGCGGTGAGCCGGGCGTCTCCGAGATTCGTCCCAGGCAGCGGTCGAAAGTCGCCAGAGCGGCGATGAATAGAAGCGCCGAGGTCACGCCATCGATCAATATCCAGATGAAAACACTGAAGCCGACCTCGCCGGCGTTGTTTGAAAAATAACTTCCCTTCGCGACGGCGAACGTTGCTGCGGCCGTTCCGTAGAGCGGGCTTCCCACGATCAGGGCCGGCCCGACCAAAGCTGCGTTGCACAGGAGAGCGACAAGCACCAGCCAGCCAATCGAGAATACGACATATGCCGACACGCATAACGCGACCGCACGCCCTGATCGGCTGATCCAGGTTGCCAGGACAAGCCCCAGGCTGGTAATCACCGCGCAATATGCAGCGATGAGCCCCAGCAGCATGAAATAACTGATCCCGTGCCCGCTATCCATAAGAAGGATTCCGGCCAAAACGGCCGGCCAAACCAGGACGTGACCAGCCTGTTGAAATGATCCCAACCACTTGCCAACCAGGATCGACTGCGTCGAGAGCGGAGTGCAAAGCAATGCGTCAAGGCTGCCGCGCAGCCGCTCCTCGGCCAGGCTGTTGGCAGCATTCACGCTCAAGAGCAACAGTCCCAGTGAAACCTGAAACATGTTCATGATCGCGATGATTTCCTGGTTGCCCTGCGTGGCGGTCACCGCCTTAAGCGATAACACAATCCAGAGAATCCCCAGGCCCGTGTACAGCAGCCAGACGACGCGCAGCCACCGTGATGGCTTCGATCGGTGCCACTCGCGCCACAATACAGGATTGCCGTCGATCGAGGGGCCGGGAAGAGCCAGCCACCTTGAAACTCGCGGACAACGTGGAACGAACCGGCCTCGGTGGCCAGTCTTTGAGGTCGGCCGGCCTGCTTTAAGTGCCACGCCTCGAATTCGAATCGTCGCCAGGCCCAGGAGCAATGCGGAGACCAAAAGACAAACTACCAGGAACCCCAGATAGGTCGTTGGTCCGACCTTGCCGGGATCCGAATAGGGTGCGAAGGCAAGGTAGTAAGGATTCGAGCACTCGATCCATTGCCAAAGTGCCGGTACCGAACTTGTCAAAAAGGAAAATCCGAAAGCATCCGCCACGATCAGCAGTAGCAACGGGCTGATCAGCCAGAGAATCAATATCAAATAAGTAATCATCAGCACTTCGTGCGTTTTTCGGCCCCAGACCGACAGGGTCAACGCCAGTGAGCACCCAAGAACCGCGCAGGCGATCGCCGTCATGAACGAGCCGACAGAGCGCGGTCGGATCGATTCCTCCCAGCAAGCTGGTCAATGCCGTGAACGGCAAGACGCAGACGATCAAGCCCAGCACGGGCACAAGCCGGACGCCGATCTTGCCCAGGACAATCTCGGCATTGGATAGATCGGTGGCCAGCATGTGATCGAGCGTGCCCCGGGCCTTGTCAAGGCAAATCGCCCCGGCGGTGGCCGCCGGCGCCGCCAGAAGCACCAGGGTTAGCTCGATCGAGACGACTGTCTCGTAGAGGTTCTCGCCGTACGTGCCAGCGTCTGGATCGAGACGGTCTGGCCGGGTATGGCAAATCGATTCGAGTTTTGCCAGACGACGATCATCCCGATCAAGATCGCCCCGACGAACGCGGCTCGCAGCGCGTAGAGCTGCCACCGCCGCGTGGTCGTCAGCCACTCGTAGAGCAAAGACCGGTCCAGGCCCTAGCGCGCACGCGATGACTCCCGGAAAGAGCATTCCAAGCTCTCTGATTCCGCCGTTTCGACCCCTTGAATTCTTTCAGGCGATCTCGACATCTGTCAAACGGCCGATGGAGAAAGAATCCGCCGCACAATGCCAACTTCGTTCCAGGGCTTGAATTGCACCAGAATTGCCTCCTCCCAGCCGAACGATTGGTTTCATCACCGAATGCCTGCAAGTAAGCTGTCACTTTAGTGCGGTTGCGGGAGTAAACTAGAAGAGGTCGTGAGTGCGCTTGGCTTGAAAATGGCGAATGCGCACGCAACGGCGACAGTCAGCGTTGAATCTGTGAGGAGTACCGAACCGTGGCGGGGGACGTGGCAAGGGGATTTGAGGCACGGTTTCCCTGGTTGTCCTCGTGGTTCGGGGACCGGCTTGACGTCGAGCTACCCGCGTTTCTGGTGAGCCTGACCGTGCACGGGCTCTTGCTTGTCAGTCTCGCTTTTGTTGGGTATAGCGTGCACAAAGAGGTTCAGCGCGAGATTCAACGAGCGACAGTCGTTGATAACTCGTGACGACGTCGGAGTCGACGTTTCAGGATCTGGACCAATCGGACAATCCACCGCCGCCTGAAGCCTGCGGCTGGCTCGTTTGCCCCGACGCTCGCCACGTCACGTCACTCGCATCCTAGCTCGGCGGGGGGAATTCCAATCTCGACGCCGTCGCCGGACACGTCCCATGGCATCGCGCCGGAGCTGGTCAAGCTCGACGTCAGGCGAGCGACCGAGGTCGTGGTTCCCACGGCGACCTTGCTCGGGCAGACCGTGTCGATACGGGGCAACGGCGCCGAGATGGTCGGTGGTGTCGAAGGGGCCGTCGATCGGATCGCGACCGAGATCGTACGGCGGCTCGAGCAAGGGCGGACGCTGGTCGTATGGGCATTCGACGCCTCGGGAAGCCTTCAGGCCGAGCGGCAGCGGCTGGTAAAGCACATCGAGACGATCTACACCCACATCAATCAGCTCGATGAAAACCATCTTTCGTCCGACGACGGGCTGTTGACGATGGTCGTGCGCGTTCGGACATGACCACCGGGCACTGCTCGCCAAGCCAACGGCCGAGCGATCCGAGATCATCGAGGCGATCAAGAGCGTTCCCCTGGATACGACTGGTGATCGAGACGACTTTCACGACGGTCGCCGATATTGTTCATCACTGGGGCCACTACAAAGATCGACACAACCAATTCTATCGCACGATGGTCATCGTCGTGACCGACGAGGTCGGCGACGACGAACGAGCGACTCGAGGATGCCATCGCCTGGCCCAGAAAGCCAAGGTGCCCGTCTATGTGCTTGGGCTCGCAGGCGATCTTTGGGCGCACCGAAGTGTACGTGGATTATGTCGACCCCAAGACCAAACATCTCTTCCACAACGTGGAGGTCCGACAAGGGCCGGAAAGCGTGGTGCTCTCGAACAGATCCGACTTACCGTTCTGGTATGGTGGTCCGCAGTACGAGATCGTCGAGGCCGGCTTTGGGCCGTTTGCTCTCAGTCGTCTGGCCTCGGCCACCGGCGGGATTTATTTCATCACCCGGTTCGACACGCGCCGCATGGGGTTTGATCCGGCCCGCATGCGTGAGTACAAGCCCGACTGGGTGCGGCGCGACGAGTACGAAAAGCAGGTCAATCATTCGTCGCTGCGACAGGCGGTGCTCACCGCTGCGCAGATCACGCAGCAAAAGCTGCCGGGGATGCCCACGCTGTACTTTCCGGCCGCGGACGGTCCCGAGTTCAAAGAGCGATGGCGATCAATCAGGCCATCGCCGAGCGGACGGCCTACACCGTCGACGAGGCTTTGGGCCCGATCAACGCGGTGGCCAAGCTTCGCGACCGCGAGAAATCTCGGCGCTGGCAGGCACACTACGACCTGATTCGAGGGCGGCTGCTGGCCATGAAGGTACGTTGTTACGAATACAACTGGGCCTGTGCCGGATGAAGAAAGATCCCCCAAAGTTCAGCAACCCCAAGTCCAACGCATGGCGGCTCGTTCCTGACCAGGCAATCCAGTATAGTGAGAAGGCGGCGGTCGCCGGCCGAGAGGCCGAATCGCTGCTTCGCCGCGTCGTCGAGGATCATCCGGCTACGCCTTGGGCCCTGCTCGCACAGCGCGAGCTGGAAAACCCGCTGGGTTTCAAGTGGACGGAGACCTATGTGCCTCCCCCGTCCGCGAACAACGATGATGAAGCGGCGAAGCGCAACAAGAACAAGAACATGAATCAACCGCAAGCCGCCGGAAGTGCCTAAGCTATAGTAGTAGTGTTGCGGCTCGATTTGATGGGCGACAGGGTGAGTTTCGAGCGTGCCTGGCGGTCGACGTGGTGACTGGTTGACAGGTACGAGAACGCCGGTGTCAGACACTCTTCTCAGAGACGGGGAACGCAAGATATGGAACTGCGCACTCCTGCTCCTTTGTCCGACGATGACATTTATCATTTCGCTGGAAATCGTCGCAGCCGACAGCGCCGCATCCGCCAGCTCCGGATCACGAGCAAAAAATGGCGACGCGATGTTGCCTCGACGCCGACGCCCGCGGGGTTGACGCCTCAGACATGATCTCCGACCCCGTCATCGTCTCTCTCACTGGCTCGGACTAGCGATCCGAGTTCAGATGCTGTGCCGATCAGCAACCGACGGTCAGGTCGCGGGACCACGGCGAATCAAAGCAGCTGCGGATGCAGCGGCAGTGCCGGCGACAGGGCCGAGCCAGGCATGTCGCTAGCCGGTCGCCCGCCCTCAGGCCACCAAACGCCGCGGCCAGGCGGCGCAAACGAGTCCGCGTGCGTTATCTGATGCAAGCGTGGGGAGTTTCGTTGGTGGTTCATGTGGTGATCTTGTCGGCACTGGCCGCGGCGACCTTCACGTCGGAAGACACCATCAAGAAGATCATCAACTTTGACTCGGCGCTGGCTTCATTCAGCAACGGCGAGCCCGAAGTGCTGCCGATTTACGCCGACCCGGACAACGTCCCACGCGATCGCGCAATCGGCGATGAGCACGCGACCACCCCTGGCGAGGCCGCGCCGGTCGTGCTCGATGATGGCGGCAATGACGGCGAGGGTGAGGACAGCGGAGGAATGATCGTTGCCGGCGGCGTCGGCTCGGGCCGCCCCTCGAATACGCCGAGGGTCCGCGGTGTGGGCAAGGGACGGATCAATGAGGGGTCGAGCCTGCCCGGCATCAAGATCGACGGGCTGGGAGGATCACCCTTGTCATTGATTCCGGCCGCACCCGCCGCCGACTTGAGCGGCGGCGGCAAAATCGCCGGCGACCCGACCTTCGACGTCAAGGAGATCGGCGTCGCCCTGGACCAACTGGCCCGCGAGATTCTCCGCCATCTGAAGGACCACAAGCTCACCGTCGTCTGGCTCTTCGACGAGTCAACCAGCATGCAGGACGACCAGCGGACTATTCTCGAGAAGTTTGATCGCGTCTCCAGCGAGCTGAAGATCAACATCGAGCCCAACAAGAAGTCGGCCGGTGCGCTCAACCACGCGATCGTCGGGTTCGGCCAGGGAATCGACTATGTGCTCGAAAAGCCCCGCGAGGACATCGACCAGATCGGCCGTGCCATCAAGCATCTGAAGATCGACCAGACGGGCATCGAGAACACCATGAGGAGCGATCCGCGATGTTGTCGAGCACTACTGCCTCTGATCAAGAAGGACCGCAGGCTGCTGATCGTGCTGGTGACCGACGAGTCGGGAGACGACGGTGCTGACGTCGAGGAGGCGCGGCAGGCACTCAAGAAATACAAGGTTCCCCTCTTTGTCATCGGCCGGCAGTCGCTCTTCGGCTATCCCTATGCTCACCACCGATATATCGACCCGGTGACCAAAGACGTCTATCACCCCTTGATCCGTCGTGGGCCCGAGACCGCCGACCTCGAGCTCTACCAGTGGGACGGCCTTTACGACCGCTGGGATGAGCAGCCCTCGGGATTTGCACCTTACGAACTCGCCCGCTTGACCAAGGACTCCGGCGGCATCTACTTCGTCCTGCCCAGCGAAGAGTTCATGCGGGCCCGCCAGCGCGAGCAGGCGTACTCGATCACCCAGCTCAAGGAATACCTTCCCGAATACGACAATCGGCTGACTTACGTCGAGAAGCGCAATAGCTCTCCGCTCCGTCAGTTGTTGCACGCGATCGTCATGGAGGGCAAGAACTTCATCTACCGCCGCGACTTTCCCATCGAATCGGAAGAGCTGGTCAAAGCGGCGCTCGAAGAGGGAGAAAAGGCCGGCCTTAAAACTCAACTTCCTCCTGGACATCCAGAAGCGTCTGGAAGGGCTTGCCAAGGTTCGCGACCGCGAGCCCGAAAAGCGGTGGCAAGCACATTATGACCTGATGCTCGCCCAGACCGTCGCTTTCCAGGTGAAGGCATATGAGTACCGCGCCTTGATGGCGTCGATCGTCAAGGCCCCGCCGATTCCCAAACGCCAGCCGGGGCCCGATTCGATGATCACCTGGGTCGTCGATCACTCGAAAAGCCTCTGGCCGCCCGAAACGAGACCGCCAAAAAATACGCCGAAGCCGAGCGGCTGCTCAAGGAAGTCATCACCCGCCATCCCAAAACTCCCTGGGCCGACCTGCGCAAGATGCCATCAACCGTGGCTTGTCGGTGCAATTCAACGAATGGCACCATAACCCGAAGTACGTCGAACGCTCACAGTTCGTGCCCAAGTACTGAGAAGGCGGCAGTACACACGCATCAGGTCATGTTCCCAACGTGCGCTCCAGATCCGCCAGAAGATCCGCCACCGTCTCAAAACCCGGCAAAACCGCACTTTGCTCCTCGGCGCGGAGCCAACTCTGAACTTTCTTCTCAGCGGAAATGACCGTCGAGTGATTGCGGCCGCCGAAGTAGCGGCCGATTTCGCTGTATGCTGCGCCGACGTGCTTACGGGCCAAGTACATGGCCATCATGCGCGGGATAGGCCAACGCACGGGCGCGACTGTCGGACTTCAGTGCCTCCGCGACTGATCTGAAAGAGCTGGCAGACGGCCCGTTCGACGTCGCGCAGTCCGACGGTTTGCGACGTGTGGCGGATCGTGTCCCGCAGCGCGGTCTTGGCGAGGTTCAAGTCGAGCCGCTTACCCGTAAGCACCGCCTGGGCGATCACCGTATGCAAGGCTCCCTCGAGCTCGCGAACGCTGGATCGCAAATGCTCGGCGATGTAGGCGACCACAGTTTCGGGAACGTTGACCCCTCGGTCCGCGGCTCGGGCCTGAAGAATCGCCTGCCGGGTCGCCAGATCGGGCTGCTCGATCTTGACAACCATGCCGCCCAGGAAGCGCGTCACCAGCTCATCGGTCAGTCGGGAGATCAGCCGAGGATGCTGGTCAGCCGCCAGAGACGATGGGTGCTCCCTTGTCGATCAAGCGCGTTGAATGTGTGGAGAAATTCATCCTGGGTGGCTCGCTTTGGCCGCCAGGAAGTGGACGTCATCGACGATCAACCCGCCGGCGCTTCGGTAGCGAGCGCGAAAGTTGCTCAGGCCTCCGGTTCGCATCGCATCCAGGAAGCTGTTGGTGAACGCTTCGGCGGTGAACTGAGCGACGTTCAGGTTGGGGTGCGACTGTCGAAGGGCATGGCCGATTCCTTCCAGCAAGTGTGTCTTGCCCAGTCCGATGGCACTGTGGATTACCAGCGGATTGAAGGCCGATGCCTGCCGACTGCGCCATCTCTCGTGCCGCGGCATGAGCCAGCCGGTTGCCCGGTCCCGTCACGAAGTCTTCGAGCCGCCGCACGGGCCGGCTCGATGACCCAGACGTGGATGAGAAACTGCCGGACGGCGCTGTCGCCTGCAACCGCTTGGGAGGCTGGGGACGATCCGTCGGGGGAGCGGAAATGGCCCGGAAGGAGTGGACGTTCCCGGCAGGTCCGGGTCCGGCAAGGAAAGGGGTGCCTTGGGGTTACCCGGCAGCGGGATCGTGACGCTGGTCCGCTGCTCAGGTTCGGACTCCGGGCCAGGCGGTGCCGGCTCGACCACGTCACCTAGCGGCGGTTCGGCCTCATCGTGAATTCGAATTGATAACTGCATTGGCCGGCCGAGAACCGCCTCGGCTGCTTCGAGCAGGCTGGTGGTGTAGTGACTCTGGATCCACTCACGGAAGAAAGGATCAGGCACGCGGACTTCCAGCGAATCGCCTCTTCCGCTGAGTCCTAGCCGGACCGACTCGCCGAACCAGAGACCAAACCGCGTCGCGCCCAAACGCTCGGAAACGGCCGCGCGCAACGCTGATTCCACGACCGTCGGCCCTTGGACCGAAGCTCGCGCTGCCGTCTCGATCTGCTGCTGCTCAGGGTGTACCGCCACGGCTGCTCTCCCCGCCAACGGTGCGCACAGCGAAATGGTGCCTCGCCATTGCCCTCAAGAGGACTGGGGCGGATCAACCCGACGGAATGCATCGCTCGAAGGTGTCGATTCATCCGAACACGCCGATCATGATCGAGTGGCTGACACACCGGCGCGTTCCACCAGCTAGAGGGTTATGCACTCCGCGAGGGGGATTGTCAAAGACGGAGATGAGAGAGTTGATCGAATCCTCTAGGGGGAGACCGTCCTTGTCGAATGTGTGGCCTGTAAGCAGCGACCAGGTTCGGTTTGTCGCGATGGTCAGGAGCATCTCAGACGTCGAGTCTCGCCCGCGTCAATCAAGTGCCGCAGCGCACATTCCCGATCCGCACTGGGGACGGCCGCAGCCAAAGGAGGGACTATCCGCTGATCGGCAATTCGCCAGTGCGGCCATGACCTGTCTGCGCAGCCGCGGGAACGCTCAGCAGCTTGGCAACCTCGACACTGCCGCATTTCGGACAGTGGGGCGCGTCACCGCTGCCACGGATCAAGGTCTCGAAAGTATGGTCGCAAGGCTCACATTGATACTCATAAAGTGGCATGGCCGGAATGATTCCTCCATCACTGAAGCCGGGGGCGCATCGTGCCGAAACCACGAACGCCCAGCCGGCGGCACGTGCATGGTTCATTTGAGTATTCTCGAAGGCAGGCTCAGGGTTGTCAATGCCGCGAGGATGGGGTCAACTTGTGGACAGGATCGCCGGTTGAATCAGAGGAATGGAAGGGAGAACCGAGCATGACCGTTCGCCTTCGGCCGCTCTCACGTGCGGAGGTTCGCCGGCTTGATGTGCAGGCGGTTGAGGAACTGGCGCTGCCAACCTCGATCTTGATGGAGAATGCCGGCCGGGGTGCGGCCGGCTGGCTGGCAGAGCTGGTCGGGGCCATGCCGCCAGGCGCTGGAGGACGCCCCTTCTCACCGGCGCCATCAGCCGGAAGCGCAAGACGTGCCACGTGGGCCTGGGTTGCCGAAAGTGCTCATTCTCTGCGGACCCGGGAACAATGGCGGCGACGGCGGGGTCGTTGCGCGGCATCTGAACGGCTGGGGGTTTCCCGTTCGTGTGATCTGGTTTGCCCGAAGCGATCAGCTCCGTGGCGATGCCGCCCTTCAGTGGGCGATTCTCGAAAATCCAGGGTTCGACCAGTCCGCCTGGTTCGATGAATATCCCCTTGATTCCGATCTGACGTCTCTCGATTCGCCGGGATCCTGGGAGATGCCGATTGGCTGGTGGACGGCCTGCTGGGCACAGGGTTGTCGCGCCCGGTCGAAGGCCCACTTGCCACGGTGATCGAGGCGATGAACCGCTCGGGCAAGCCGATCTTCGCGCTTGACCTTCCCTCAGGCTTGGACGCCGATACCGGCCCGCCGTTGGGCGTGGCCGTCCGCGCCACCGCGACCGCCACGTTTGTGGCGGCCAAGCTTGGCTTTGCCGCCCCCGGCGCCGCCGATTACACGGGCGAGGTCGCGGTTATCGATATTGGCTTGCCCCGGTGCCTCATCGAACCGTATCTCGTGCGCACATTGAGGTGAAATTCCAACGGTAGCGAACTAAATGGTGCCGAGGTCGATTGGCTCAATACGGGCAATCACGTCGGCGATGCGTTTGATCGCTTCATCGATCTCGGCCTCGGTGGTCGTGGCCCCGAAGCTGAAGCGGACCGATGAGCGCAGCGCGATCATCAGGGATACGCATGGCCAGCAGGGTGGGCGAGGGCCGCGTCGAGCCGCTGGCGCAGGCCGAGCCCAGTGAGGCCGCAATGCCTACCATGTCGAGCTGCATCAAGAGGGCATCGCCGTCGAGACCGGGAAAACCGACGTTGAGGGTTTGAGGAAGCCGCTGTTCCTCTTCAACCGGACCGTTGCGAATCACTCGCTGAGGCCCCAAGGGCAGAGATCAGGCCCGATTCAAGGCGGTTGCGTAGCGATTCCAGCGCTTGACCTCGCGCCTGGGACTGGTCATGCCACCTCTGAAGGGCCGTTGCCAACCCTACCACCAGGGGGACCGCGATCGTCCCGGGTCGGCGGCCTTGCTGCTGGCCGCCACCGAAGAGCCGCGAGCCTAGCTGGACACCGCTCACGTACCAAGAGGAGACCAATGCCCACCGGACCGTGAAACTTGTGTGCGCTGGCCGCCAGGGTTGTCACGCCCAGGTCGTGGAAGTGGACCGGAATGCGACCGACAGCCTGCACGGCGTCGGTGTGAACCGCGATACCTGTGCTCGTGCCAAGGCTGGCCAGCTCGCCAACGGGCTGGATTGCACCCGTCTCGTTATTGGCAAGCATCAATGTGGCGAATCGCGTGTCGTCACGAAACGCCTCAGCCATTCGTGACGCATCGGCGAGTCCTTGACCATCAACCGGCACTCGGTCGATGGCGAAGCCGGCTGCTTCGAGCCGGGCCACTGGCTCGGCGATCGCCGGGTGTTCGATCGGGCTCGAGACGACATGCCCCGGCGACGCCTCGGCACCGGCCAGGCCGAAAATAGCCAGGTTGTTGGCCTCTGTCCCGCCCGAAGTAAAGATCACCTCGGCGGGTAGAGCCCCCAGGATATGCGCCACCGTTTCCCTGGATAGATCCCAGGCGCGACGGGCCGATCGTCCAAAAGCGTGGCGGCTCTCGGCGTTGCCGGCCGTGAGAAAATACGGCCGCATCGCGTCGAGCACCTCGGGATCCAAGGGGGTCGTCGCGTTATGATCCAGGTAGATCGGTGCGGAGATTCATGGACTGGGATCGGATAGGTCATGAGAGGTCAGTCCAGGCAGCGGAGCGTGACCACCAGCCCGACCAAAAATAGCGGAATGCCGATGAAAAACAACGGACCGGCCCAAAGTGCGATGCCCACGACCATTAGCGAAAACCCGAGCACGACGGCAGTCACTCGTCCCATCCAGGCGATGATCCAGAAAATCAGACGAAATGGCAGCGCGGCCATGAACCAAATTCCGGCGAACAGATGCCACAAACATCTGCCCCACCGACCATGAGCTTGATCGCTCGATCGTTCTTGACACCGCAGGCAAACGGCCTGTCGGTCCGGCGCCGAGCTGCGGAACGCGCCGGCTCGCCAGCCCACCATGTGGGCAGATGTACGGTACCGGGTTGTCTCGGACTGGGCTTGCTTCATTCTGCCGTCACGGTAAATTACGTGCTTGTTAATATGCGCCGCTCGGATCGGATCCCACACCGCCCCCAGGGTATTCGCCACTGTGAGCAATCCCTTATCGCGTTAATGGATTATCGCCGCCGATCCGGGTTTGACAAGGCAAACCTCGCGATTGCATGGGCCAAGGCAAGGAGGCCGCGACCGTGCGTCAACTCATTCTGGTCGTTGTTCTTGTGGCTGCCTCCTTTTTGGGAGGGGCGTTCGTCAACGGTCCTGGTTTGCAATGGGTACAGACCAAGGTACTCCGGTCCCTCGGGTTGAATAATGGGGGTGAAATCACCTCGGTCGACCTCAAGTCGACGGCAAGCTCCGAGGCACGTATAGACGGACCGGTATCGGCCAAGCCGGCAGCAGACGCCACGCAGGGGTCACTCGCTCCGATGCCATCGCTTCTCACGGAAAACGAAGCTAGCAAAGATGATACGTCCGATCGCCTTTCGGTTTTTCAGGCTCGAGGAAAGTCCGCCGCCAGTGGCATCAGCCGTCATCTCATTCCCAGCCCTCAGCCTCTCCATCGTCGCCAAAGCAAGCCCGTGCACGGGCACTAGCCCAGTTTCCCGGCCGGGAGCCCGTCCCCTCGGATCCTGGTGTCACACCGGCTAGTGGGGCATCTTTTCACGCCTCCGACGAGCGCCTTCCCGACTCAGCCTCGACACTGCACCAGCCATTATCGACTCGTTAGCGGCTTTGTTGCCTTCAAATCCCCATCTTCCATTCTCCCTGCCATCTTCGTCGCCGCCGCCACATGACACCCGCTCTCGAAGCCGAGTCGCTGGTGGAAGCGACAACTGGGCGATCCTCGAGCGTAAAATGCAAAGCTTGGGCGTAAGCCAGTACACGATAGATGGAGAGCCAGGCGGTCGCGTTGTCTTCTCTTGCTTGATCCCTTTGGCTGGACGACAAGCCGTCGCGCAGCGCTTCGAGGCCGAGGGGGAGGATATGATTCATGCGGCACAGGCCGCGCTGCGTCGGATCGCACTTTGGCGGGCCACCCAGTCATCGTCGCCATGAAAGGACGGCAATCTCACGCTTAACAAAGTATCGACACCTCGGTGGACAGATGTCTGACGGCGGCTGACTTGAACTTGAAAAGGAGTCATCGCTCGTACCGAGTGAACTATAATGCGATCGGACTTTTGCGGACCGCGCAGGCGAGAACGGATTGCGGCCAGCCGGAGGTGAAGGCACTCTGTCGCTTCGGTGTGGTTACTGAATCGCACGGCACGGCCGTTCGCAAGAAAAGAGCCTCGAATGGCCAAGGGATCGCCGTTTCGCTTGCTGTTGATCGTGACCGGCAGTACCTTGCGGGCCGAGGAGATGGATCGTCCGCTTGGGTATTACCTCAAGCAGCGGATCGAACAATCCCTGAACGAAGCCACCTCGGCCGGACGTCATGGCTTGGAAGACTATATTGTCCGAGTCGTGGCCGACTTTCGCTGGATGCACGATGAGCCGCTGCAAAGCCTGCCGACAATTTCGCTGGGTGGGCCGGGTGTCAACGCTCTGGCTCATCGATGGCTGGAAGAGGTCCCCGTCTCGCTGGCTTATAGCGAACGGTACTTCATCCAGATGGACCCCGATCTGAGCCGAGATCTCGCGCCAGCGTCTGGGGTATGGACAACGACACGACACAGATCGCCGTTTCCGTGTTCCTCGATCGATTCCTGCCAAGGTTCCTGGAACGCTGCGCCACAAGTACCGCACACCTCTCCTCGCTCGATGGCGACAACGAGTCCGGACCTGCGACCGACGACGACGACGATGACAACGACGACGATTGACCAAAGAAGCGAGATCGCCGTCGATCATGACCTATTGGTTAATAGAGAGCCCTTCCGTGATTGATCGATCGGGACCTTGCCGATCGCCAGTGGCCGGCTGCTGGCTAGAGACACGAATTGATCGGCGACCGGACCGTGTAAGTCTGGTAGAGGGAAGAGGTGTGGCGACCGTGAGATGGGAAAAGGTGACGCCAGGACGGCGACGCATGTTCGTTCCCAAGGAAGGATTGTTTGGCTCATGTCTTCATTTCATTGCTCAATTCAAGTCATCCTCCCGGTTGCCGTGGTCTGGTCGCGACCGGTGGAAATGCGGACGAATTGTGGGCCTGGCATTTTCACGGGTACGGCGGACTGGGCATTCCTTGGCGATCGCGGCCCTGACATGGGTCCTCGCCGCCTCGCCGTCACTTGCCATTGATGTGAGTAGCGTGAGAGGTGCTCTGTCTCTGGTCAATCGTAGTGTCACCCAGGACCAGGGGGCGTGGGTTGTCGATTACCGCGTCCGCTACACGGGCAAAACCGGAGTGATTGTCACACCGGAGAAGATTGCCGTGAAGGTTGAGGGATGGGTATCAAACTCGCGAGTGGCGAGCCACGCGTTACCACGGTGGTCATCGCTGTTTGTACCCCACGGCCCCGATTTGTCGGCCATCTCCGAGGTGGTCGCGGCGTCCGATGAGGCGCATCGGTGCCGCGAACGGCTGATCGTTTCCGTTTGGACCGAGGACCAAGATCCGTCCAGGGCTGTTCCGGCGCAGGCTGCGCCAGCGCCGAGGCCGAAGCCGACGCCGGCCGGCCATTGTCCAGCCGAGGCAGCAACCTGGTCGCCGCTTGAGCCTGGGACCCGACGCCATCGTGCGCGTCCGGCTCCGGCTTGAACATCAGCACATCCTGTATGGTGAGTATGACCCGCTCCTGGCTGTGCGCGCCGTCACGTTTTCCCTGGGCTCGGCATCCGTCGCGACGTCGTTCCCCTGGATCGCGAGCAATATCTGGCACAGCCCAAGATTTGCCTGGCCCGAGCCACCTGAGGAGCGACGCGACACACGGCACGCCGTTTCTGGGCCCGACAGCTTGCACCTGGAGGCCCATGTACCAGGCCACCAGTATTATCGCTATCATGAGCGACCTGTTCGTTACAGCACCAAGATGCGCTTCCGGTTCTGGTACCTGATCGCCGCTGGTACCGAGGGAGAATGCAAGGTGAAGGTGGGGCAATACAAGGAAACACCCGTCTCCTGGCGGCATGCTCAACAGCGGCGGCTTCGAGCAATGCTTGAAGACCGTCGGGCGCTGGACGAAGGTCGAACGCATGATTCAAACCGAGCCGGAAGCCACGACCTTGACGCTCGAGTTCAAGATCGTTGGCGATACTGAAGTCGGCGAGATGTGGATTGACGACGTCAGCCTGGAACCATTGGGATCCGAGTCGCCTGGGGGGCCGTGACCGTGAATGCCCCCTTTTTCAGACCGCCATTTAGCGACGGACCGTGATGCGGTACGCCGGCGGTACCGGCAGGCCGGCTGCGGGCCCAGACAGACAGCGCGGAGTTGCCGGTCCTACGGTACTCAAATGGTTTACCGGTCGCCGGGTCATCGGGCACGGCCACTTCAGTGATCTGATCTAACGTCTCGGGCAGCGTTTGGCCAGATGCCGCGGCATGGATCCGCACTGCCTCGATGACGCGCAAAATGGCGATCTGGCGGTCAAGCCGTAGCTCGGCCGTTATCGCAGGGCGAAGCTTTGGATGTATCCCGGCAAACAGTGAAAGAGTGCCGGGCTTAACGGCCTGAAGCCGCCGTTCAGTATCGGCAAGTCGCGGCAAAGCCTCGCGTGCCGGCAGATAGGTTGCCTTGAAATGGTCGTCTCGTAGCGAACGATACGCTTCGGCGAGATGCAAAGCCACAATTTGGTCGTTCGACATTTCGGCGACTTGTTGGTGAGTCAACGTGCGGGACATCTTTACGTAGTCTCGCGCCGCTGGGAGTGCCTCGGCCTTGAACTTGGCGAAATCCCACTCCATGAGCACCTTCATGCCGGGCGTGCCATCACCGAAACCACTCAAGCTGCGGCACCACTTCGTAATTCCTTCGTGCATTCGCGACAGTAACGACGACCATTCTGCGCTGGTCCGTGGTTGCTTCAACTCGTTTTCGGTCAGCTCCGGGATTAAATTTTCGGCGAGGATTTGCTCGAGCTCCAGTGAATTCCGCAAACTGATAAACGGCCGAGGTAACGCGGTCAGGGCCCAGTAAAAGTTAGGCGTTCCGGGTTGGGCGATCAGGTCGTCGAGCGGGGCCAACATGTTGTTTGCGCCAGCGATTCCGATCAGCCCATTGATCAGAAACGGTCCCTCTGCGAGATGTCGAGCGAAGGCCAAGCCAGTCTCGATGGTACGGACCGCCTCATCGCACTTTCCTTCGGCGATCTCGACGCGAGCTTTGAGTGCCAGTACGCGGTTCCATTGCCGCATCGACTGAGCGTCGGGAAGGAGAATCGCGACCGCGTTGAGCCGTTCCTCAGGCAAGGTGTAGTTCCAATCGCACGTCTTGCGCCGAGTTCCGAATTCAATCTGCTTGAGCTTGCCACTCCACAGGTTGACGAACGCCCGAACATCCGCAGTCGGCAAATCTTTGAGTGGCAAATCCAGCCATTTTGCTGAATTCTCACCGATCTGGCTCCAGGCAGCGTCCAGCGTCGAGTCCTCATAGCCATGGGCACGCAGATAAATAGGGGCCGCGTCTCCTGGGTTTAGCTCCGCCGAGCTCGGCAGCAGTCTAAATTTCAACGCCGGAACAGGCGCCGCCATGGGGCTAAGAACCAATACCTTGGGCTGAGGTAGTTCTGCGGATTTGGTCGCGGGTTGGGCTGACGCCAGCCGGGGTACGATCAGCGCCGTCACTGCGGCGAGCAGCGAAATCCACGGAAGTCCAGGCTGCGGGATTCTTATCATCACGAAATCCTCTTTTGAAAATCTGGTGGAAGCCAAAAAGTACGAACGGCGAACGAGCTCGACGCCCTGAAAGGTCGAGATAAAACTTCAACGAGCACCAGCGGTTCAGAGATCGAAAACGCGCTGGAAGTCGCGGACCCGCAACGGTGATGAGTGGCACGGCGACGTCGGTTCGGGACGCTCGTCCCTGATCTCGACAGTCTGTGCTGACATTTCCAGCAAACCAGATGTGACGCGAGCCGTTAACACCCGGTAAGTACTCGGCCCAAGTGAATCAATTGGCAACTGCGTGAGTACGGATGCGGAAAATAGTTCCGACGGTCCGCTGCGGCTCGCGAGTGCCGTCTCAATAGCAACCCGTTGTGATCGTTCGCGGACCAAGAAACCGCCAAGCACGGCACTCACCAGAAACATCGCTCCCGTGGCCAACCGCCAAGACCAGAGCCGGCCTTCGGCCTGCGCACTGGCCCGGCCCGAATTGAATAGCATACGGTCGCGGTCGAGCACCCCAACGGCTGGACGCCAGGCAGCTAGCCGGCGTTCCAGGTTGGTCAAGTCGTTTTCGTGATCAATGTTTGGTTTGTCAATGTCCATCGGGGTTCGAGCCTCGCTTGCAGCCGGGCAAGCCCGGCCTGGTAGCGGCGGTAGGTCGTACTCAACGAGCAGCCCTGAAGCTGGGCGATTTCCTCAAAGGTCAGTCCGCCCCAGAGCCGTGCAACAATCGCTTCACGAGTCTCGCCGTCCAGATCAACCAGGAGCTGCGATGCGCGTTCGGCGTCAATTTGGTCGTCGGTAGAGGCAAACCATGGCTCACTCGGCATGGCCTCCGCTCCGGCGGCGCGCTCTTCACGTCTTCGGCGGCGTCTCGATTGCCGCACCGCACCAATCGCGCCATTCCGCACTACGCGATACAGCCAGGGAACAACCCGGTCCGGGACCGTGCTTTGGCGGGCAAGCGCCACGAACGCGTCCTGGACGATATCGTCAGGCGCCTCGCACCACTGCCGGGCAAAAAGCACCAGTGCACCGGCGTGTTCATCGAACAGCCGACCGAGGACATCCGGATTGATCCGTCCCATTCGCCTCTCGCGTTCCGAGTTTCGCTCCTATCTGTCATGACGCCGTGGTGGGAACGATTTTTCAGAAAAAACGTTGGCAAAGCGACATTGGAAGTCTTGGAGCGAATCTTCACGCCCTTACCACAGATGTTGGACCAGAATCGAGAAATGGCGTATCCTGTTTCTGCGACTTGCCGTTATGTCACCGGCATCCCGACATGGGCGTGCCGCCAAGCTTAGCTTGCTTCGCCGGTCAGAGGGAGGTGTTTTTGAATTTGGCAGAGACCTCGACCTCTGATGATGCCACTGACCAGGTGACGAATGCCATAGCCATGTCCGGATACAATCGAGCCACCATTCTCCTTATCGCCATCTTATTGGTTGCCGCGGTCATACGACTGTTTCACCTGGGCGAAAGTAGCCTCTGGTACGATGAAGTCGTGACGATGCGATTGGCACGGACCGAAAGCCCGGCTGCGCTCTTGCGGCTTCTCCATCAAATCGATGCAACGCGAGCCCCTCTCCATCCGTTGTTACTTCAACGTTGGATGGCGCTGTTTGGGCACTCCGACGAATCAGGCCGCGCATTCAGCGTTCTTTGCGGAGTCATCACCGTGGCGCTGGTCTTCTGGATCGGCCTGCGGGCATTTGACGTGGCGACGGCAGTCTGGGCCTCCTGGCTCTGCGTACTTAGCCCCCCCTTGGTGTACTATTCGCGCGAAGCACGCATGTACATGTGGTTGGTCTTGGTCACTTGTCTCGCCTGGGGCCTTCTTTTCTCGCACGCACGCTCACCACGACCCTGGAGACTTGTGCTTTATGGGCTCTCTCTGATCGCCATCAGTTACTCTCATCCGCTGGGCTTGTTGATGGTGGGCTCACTTGGCATGGCATCCGTGTTTTTTCGCGAAGCATTTCAGATTTCGTGGCGTGCCTGGTTGTACACTCATCTGGCGGCGGTGTTGGCCGTCGCGCCGTGGGTATGCCAGTATCTCGATCACGCGCCGGAATCAACCAGCGGTCTGCTTCCTCTTCGATATTTGCTGGGAATGCCAATCGGATTCATCGGAGGGAACTCTGCGGTTTTGTTCGTTTGTTTGGTGTTGATCGCCTTCGGTTTATGTAGGGTTCAACGCCGAGAACAAGGGGAGAGGCGGTTTGATCTGAAAAACCCGGCCCCGTCAATTTCCCTGTTGATCTGGCTCCTGGTTCCTCCGTTGCTTTTATATACCTATTCCCGAGTTGCACACCCAATCTTCGGACCAGCTCGCTACACAGTGTTTGTCGGGCCGGCCTACCTGCTTTTGGTAGCCCGAGGGCTGGAAAAGCTGCCCTGGCCCCTGGCCCTGGCAGCCGCGTCGGCAGGCGCGATCCTTTCCGGTTCATGTTGCGGAACGATGTGTATCGTCCCGACCTGAAAGCCGACTGGAAGGACGGTCGCCGCTTATCTCGACCGGCGCGACGCCGAGGCGGTGGTTGTCTTGATCTCGGCGGATCCCTCCGGCAATACGGAGTTGGAGACCGCCCGCTATTACTTTGGACCCGGCCGGGTCGTGATTCCCTGGCCAGATCGAGCCGGGTGACTTGACGAGCCGGCAGAACTCGGTCTGGGTTTCGATCGGCCTCCAGAGATGGTCAACCCATGAGTGATGTTGCCCGGCCGAACTCACGAATCACAAACTCATCCGAGAGGTTATCGACTTCTCAAGGCTTCGCCTGATGAGGGTCGATTTTCACCAGGCTTCACTTCCTGGAGAATGATTGGGGCCAGATTTCTGACAGGCGAGACCGATGAGAATAGATTCGCGAGTGGATTGCGTCGACCCTTGGCCCATCTATGTTCCTGGCGGTTGTGGCGACGGCCTCGGTCGGGCTGAATACCGAACTATCGGCCCCTCCTCGGTTTGACGGTGCGGGTTATGCCGTTCTGGGCGAGGCACTCGCATCGGGCGCTGGCTATCGCGAAATCGGCGAACCAGGATCACCCCGGCATGACCACTTCCCGCCCGGATATCCCGCCGCTCTTGCTCTGCCTCTGGTGGTTCACCGGCCGCTCGGTCGTGGCGGCTCACGTCTTTTCCGTCTCCTGCACGGTAGCTGCGGTCCTCCTTGGCCTGGCGATGGTTTCGGACGATCTATTCGCCAAGATAGGCCCTGATCCTGGGCCTGGCCCTGGCGATCAACTGGACCTGGGGCCGGGTTGGCGGGTCGATTCAGTCCGAGCCGTTGTTACATGCTCTGGGAACTACTCGCGGTGCTCGTCGCGGTCGAGGCCGGGCGCCGCGGCAGCGTTGGCGTCGGGATTGTTCTGGGAGTGGCCCTCGCCGCGAGCATGCTGGTTCGGCACGTCGGGGTTTGCCTCGCCGTGGCGGTCGTCGATTGATCTTGCGTTCCGCGGGCGATGGAAGACGTTGCTGCCAGCTGGTGCTGACCGTCGGCGGTGCTGGTCATCCCCTGGGTCGCCTGGCTGGCGATGGTTCATCACCGCACACAGATCGGCCTGCTCGCGACAAGGTGGTCTGGCGAGCACGAATTGCCAGACAGGCGCTGTTTTACCTTCAGAGGCTTCCCGATCAAGTCACTGGTCCTTTCGTCGAGGTCGCGACGGTGTTACACCGCTCTCCGGCCGTCGCTGTGGCGGCTAATATCTGGGCGGTCGCGGCGACGGGCATCATGATCTGGGGCTGGGTCAGGGCCTTGCGAACCTCGCGCCGGCGGCTGGCTGGAATCATCGCCTTTACGACGCTTGCGCTGCTCTTGGTCTGGCCGTTCACGGAGGCCGGCCGTTTCCTGATCCCGCTCGTGCCATTCTTGCTGGTGGGTTTGACGGAAGGACTCGCGGATGCGATGGCGCGGGCAGGGCTGAGACGGCCTCGGGGCTGGGCGGCTATGATTGATCCTGGTCGCTTCGGTTCCCTATGCGGCTTACTCCATCGTGAATGGCCGTGCCGAAGCCCAGCGCCTCGATTCACGCCGATTTCGACGCCGCCTGCCAGTGGATCGCCAGCCACGCACGCGCCCCGGCCCCGTTCTGACCCGCCACCCCGGTGAAGTGTTCTGGCAGACCAGGCGCCCGGCGGTCGAGCCTGATTCATCCGATCCCGACGCGATCGACCGGCTGATTGATCGCCTGGGCGTCGCCTACCTCTTGATCGACGAGGACCGCTACGTGAACGCGACCTCGAGCCCGCTCACGCAGTACGTAGAGCGTTATCCGGATCGTGTGATTTTGGTCTGGACCGGGAACCCGGCATGGCTTCCCATTCGCGTTTTTGAAACGCGAAGGGAAAAATGAAAATGAGGATCTCCCGGTGATGGAACGACACGTCAAACGGTTATGACTCCCTCAGCCACGGCGATGAAGATGTATGGCTGCTCTTGCGCTCCGGAGCGCGGCCGGACGATATAAGGGTTAAACAGCGAAGAAGGAAAGGTGTCACGGGCCAAGATGATTTGGTCGGCCGACGAGCGGATCGTCTGATTGACATGGGTGCGGATCGCCGGACAAAACCAGGAGGAAAGTCGCCAGAATCCCTTGATCCGAAGCCAGGGCGATTGTTCGGCGGCTATCGATCGAAAACTCCACCAGGCGGCCGACCGCGCGTACTGAGTGTAGAGCCGACTGGACTTGAACCGGGTTTTCAACAGTTCAACGAATTCTTCCTCGTTAAACTCCAGCCGGTGAAATGGGTTCTGTTTGCCTTCGCCGGTGTAGACGGGCCGGTTGGGGGTCGACACGATCAGCACGCCCTCGGGAACAAGCACGCGAGCGCATTCGCGCAGGAAAGTCGCAGGATCGTCAACATGCTCAATTGTCTCGAACGAGACGATCACATCAATCGATCGATCCGGCAGCGGGATCGCCTGGGCGTCGCCAACACGGGCATCAAGACCATACTTGCGACGCGCTTGCTGGCAGGCTTCAGAGGAGATATCGACCCCAATCACGCTCGATGCGCCAGCCTTGACGAAAGCAGCGGCCCCATAGCCCTCGCCACACGCGATATCCAACACGCGTTTGCCGCTCACGAAATCTTTCGCGAAGCGGTACCGCGCGACGTGTTCCCAGAATATTCGGGCGTGAGCTTCCTCGGGTACCATCCGCTCGGTGTAGTTGGCGACACCATCATCGTGGTCCATGTACACCGTTCCTGAAGCCGCTTTAGCGTTGTTAATTCAGAGCCAGGCTGGAAGGCCTGATTCACGACCGCTCATCTCCGGCCGGAACGCGAACGCACGTGCGTGTCTCTTCAATGCGACTGGCGAGATTATAGGAGAGCCGGCTCCCGAGTGGCAACAACCGTTATGCATTCCGAAAATGTCCGCGGGCGCATGCTACAGGACCCGCGCACTCAGCCTAGTTCAGTTTGACAACGCAATTGCCGCGTGGGTACCGTCTGGATTCTTTCGGCGGAAACTTCTGCTTCAACCGGAAGGGAGCATGATGGGGCAATTGTTGCTCACTCTCCTATGGGGTCTGGTCGTGCTGGGCTCGTTCGTGACACTTGGGCGTCTGCTTACCCGTGCCTTGGACCCGACTTTGCTCGGCGATGCGTCGCTGGCGGCCGGACTCGGAATGGCCGGGATGATCTTCATCGGCGGGCTGCTCAACCTGGCACACTTGGCAACCTCGGGCGTTCTGATGGCGCTGACGATGGCGCTGATCGCGCTCGAGGGACCGGTCTCCTACTGGAACTTAGGCAGGCAGGCCCCGAGCGAACCCGTAGCGAGTGAGGTGGCCGCCTGCGCAGGCGATCGAGGTTTCGCGGCGGTCGCCGCGATTGGCCTTTTGCTCGTGACCGTGGCACTCCGCTATGTTTTGAGCCTGGGCTACCCGATCCACAAAACCGATGACCTGACGTTCTACCTCCCGCAGATCGTCAAGCTCCTCCAGACAGGTAGTCTGGGCGTTGAACCCTACCTCTTCCGACAAATGCAGAGCCTAAACGGTCACACCTTCCTCTCGGCTCTAGGCTGCTGTGTGGCGCCTCCGGAATACGCCCACCTGGTCGATCCCGGGATCTGCTGGATCATGTTAGGCGGCCTGATCTATGCCTTCCTCCGGCGCGATCTCGGGATGCCGGTTTCGCTTTCCTGTCTGCTGGTCACGATCAGCCTATTCGCTCGAATTCAACAAACGAACCTTGGGGGCCAGTTGGCCGGGCCCGTTCTCATGGCGACGGCCGTTCGGCTGATGTTCACGGGAATCACCGCTTCCACCGCGCCGACCCTGGGCCGGCTCGTTCTGGTCGGACTGGTGCTAGGGTCTCTCTCGTCCCTGAAGTCGACGAATATTTTGTATGCTGGTGTGTTTTTCGCTTTCTGGACGTTGCTGGCGCCACGGCGGAAGATATTTGCGACCGCTACCCAGGCATTTCCCGTGGTATTGCTCATTGGCCTGTTCATGTCACCATGGATGATCCAGCAATATCTGTCATCGGGGACGCTGCTTTATCCCATCCTGGGCCAAGGGCACGCGTTCACAAATCACGGGTTCCCTTTCGAACTTCACGAAGAGAATCTGCTCAAGCGGTTTAAATTCCTGGTCGCATACGTGATGAATGGCGCCGTCTTCCCTCCCCTGCTGGCGCTGATCGCGGCGGCGCTTTATTTCTCGAGGTCGCCAACCGCCCTCTCACGGGCACTTCTGGCGGCCTCGGCAAGCGGAGTCGTTGGATCCTTGCTAATCGGTTTCATGGTCGCGGGGAGTGGTGCAACTTACCGCTATACTTCGACGATGCTGTACGTCATGTGTGCGCTTCGGGCCTGTTCGGGTTCACGCTCGCAACCCGCGGAGACCGCGGCGGACTGGCACTTGCGTGCTGCTTTTTTCATGGCCCTGGGCTATCACTGGCAGGATGAAAAATTGTTCTTACTTCGTGTCCTTGGGCGCGAATTCAGGGGACAAAGGCGCCGGAGTCTTCCTACTACGATGCGTCGCCCGATCCCGCCTATGCCGCAAAAATCCGGCATGTCCAGTCGTTGATCGAGCCTGGTAAGCGAATTCTGGCGGGCGTCACCAGCGGGTTTTACTTCGATTTTCGTCGCAACCCAATCTGGAATTTCGACATGCTCGGTCTCATCGAGCCCGCGCCGGGCCTGCCGCTCACGCGTGAATGGAAGGGGATCGAAGTGGCTCTCGACCGCAGGAGCACGGACCTGCCGCCGGTGGGGCCGGTTGCGGACTTCCGTGACTTTCTCATACGTTCTGGAGTCGATTATCTCATCTTCGAGCGCGACCCGAAGGCTGTATATTACCTTGATCTCGACGTTCCAGCCCACCATGATCGCTTTACAAACCTCGAAGTGATGTCACACATCTTCATAAAATTAGCCCATGAGAATCTTCTTAATCTTGCGCGGGATCGTCACGCCGTTTTCGACGATGGCAACACGATTCTGCTCGACCTGAAGCTGCCGCGCCAGCCGGGAGATATCCCGTTCGTTAGTCAACGAGAGGTCGATGAAAGGCCAGAACCGCCGCGAAAGTAGAATGGTCGTGGTGTGCTTCGCTACCGGCCCTGCCAGACGTCGCCGGTTCGGTCGTCCGGCGTGGGCCCAAAGAGTACCCTGCACCAAACTGATCTGGTCGTGTGGAAGAGTTTCGCGATCAGGACCATGGGGAGACTGATCATGACGATCTTTCCATCTCGTTCCAGCGCCGCCCGCATGGCGACTAGTCGGTCGATCCTGATACGGATCATGGCCGCGGCGCTGTACGATTGGAGGGTTCCGGGGCCCCAGTCCGTCTCGCTGCCCTGACCAGCGAGGTACGACTCCATCAGGATGCGAATCCGCAGGGCGGTCTCGCTGAGCGCGGAAGACATTGAAGTAACACAACCCCAGCCCGAAGCTCACGACTATCACATAACCCGCGTTGAGTAGGAGCAGCGGCAACGGCAACCACGAAAGCACGGCGGTGGCCAGCACCCCCCAAATCATCGTCACGCTCATCACGATCCGGATAACAAGCCTCAGACGCGCCCTCGGCTCGGCGGCTGAGCAGACGGTCCGCTGCACCACCAGGTGCAATAACATCATGGCGATGGGAGCGGAGATCCCTAGCAAGAGGACTATCACTTCTATCCCTCCCCACATGGGAGCCCCAACACCCGCCTGTAGTAATAAAAGAAGGCGGCGATCAAGCGGCCGGCAGTGCTGAGACGTTGCGGCCCCATTGATCCCCGTACGAGGCCATTATTCTCGAGGTCCCGCAACCGGTCTTGGAACGGCCGGTCCGAACTCATCGCCTCCATGATTTCGTCGCGGCTGAGGCCACCGGCGTGTTTATTACGGTCGAGATGCCACACCATGGCCAGGGTTGGGCTTTCGTTTTGAACTGCCGGGAAAAAAAGGATGTAACAGGAGCAGAACGTGAACATCAGTAAGTATACAAGTCCGCACTCGATCGGATCGGCCCCCTGGGCCAGGCCAGCAAACAGGCCCAAGATCGGTAGGCCAATGAAGATAACGAACAACCACAGAATCTGTTTACGGACCTTGAACAGCCGCCAGACTATGACGTGAACAAGCATCAGGCCCATGAAAGCGCCGGCGCATCGGAGTAACAAACCGAATGTGAACACCGCTTAAGCTTCCCAGCCAGGTTCGAGGATTTCAAGGGCTTGCTATCAGAAATCGACCGCGTCGCAGCAGTGATTTCACCTCTGCAAATGGTCATGTGGCGAATATTTTTCTGAGGCCCGTCCACTTTTTTGATTTGATTCGGGCAATAGAAGCTCGATCTTCGACATGCGGAATGATGAGACGCGATTATTCGGAAGAATCAGCACTCGCGAAATCTTGTCGTCGATATAGATGACGAATTCCTGTTCTTCGCCCGTTGCGGATCCGTAATGGCGATTATATTGGCGAAACTCTCGCGAGGATTCACCGTACCATCGGACTTTCGTGGCGGGCAGCATGCCGCCGGGGTCGACCAGTGAAAACCGAAATCGCAAGCCAACGACGAATTCCGGCTTATCCAGGTCGAATTGCAGATACGCATCGGGGCCGAGGACCCTGCCGCCATCTCCTTGCCAGTCGATCTCATGGACCAGCGTGGGCGGTGCCGACAGGGTAGCCACCGGAAATGATGGGTCGGGAGGCAGCCGATCATAGGGTGCGACTCCGGCATCACGAAGCTGGCGCAGATATCCTTCCAGGCGGTTATGATCGTAGTAGGTGACCCAGGAATGATGCGCGATGAGCCGTGGGATCGCCTGGGCAGCTCGCAAATCTCGCAAGTACGCGCGTTCGGCGTCTCTTAGTCGTATTCCCTGGTTAACCCCAAGTTGAAGGTTGGCAGCGAGGAAGCCGGCGGCCGCAGTGAAAAAGACCATACGGCCCAGAGGAATAAGGGGGAGTAAACCATAGAATTCCCAAACGAAGTAAGATCCGGCGAGCGCGACGATGGATGACGCCGCATAGCGACTGTCGAGGATCGTATCGCCCCAAGCATAGCGGCCCATTCCGACCACCCAGGCAACTCCCAGGCATGAGACCAGATAAGAAGAGAGTCCAACAGCTCTGGGATCGTGTGTTAGCCGGCACCGAACGAGTACCTGTATCAGGCAGAGTGAGGTCGTCAACAAGATCACGGCGACGAGAAAGCCGGGCAACTGCCACCAAGGGTGGCGGGCGGCTCCGCCAAACCCAGTCGCCAAATATTTCAGCGCTGTCTCCGCGTAAGCGCGGAACCCCGGCTGCACGTATTGCTCTCCTGGTGCGGCGTTTAATGGTCGATAACCGACAAAATAGAGCCCGATGGTCATGACCGTAACACTCGCCGCGATTAACGCGATCGTTGCGACTTGACGGCGGGACGGGCCGATGGTTCCAGTACCGACCCATCCTTGGTAGACCAGCCAGGGTACCATCAATGCCGCGAAGACGACGCCACCTCCGAAAGTAAAGGGTAGAAGAACAACGCTCGTGCCTGCCAGGACGATGCTCGTCCGCCGCAAAGCTCCACGAGGCGTCACGATCACGATGAGCAAAACCGTCTCCAGGCACGTTAGCGCTAACATATGCAAATGTTTGTGCCCAGCAAAATGCCTCAGCTTGACCGAGGTTGAGAAAAATGATTGGGAAAAACGCATCGGCAAAATGCCAGCGACCGCGGGCCCTATGGATCGCCCAGAGCAGCCCGAGAGACAGCGCTGAAAACAGAAGGACGTTCAGGTAGAGAATTGGCTTCGAGTCGAAGCCGAAGAGGGAATAGCATGCGATCAGGACGAGTTTGAGAATTGGCACCCTATGCCCCTGGACGTCTTCCCAGAGCCACGAGAGATCAATTTTTTGGGTGCCTGTCAGGGCGGGGACAAGAAGCCAATCCTCCCAGCGTGGAGTGCGATTTCCGTAAAGAGTCACGAAACCGAGTGCCACCGCGGTCAGGAGCAGCCATGCTCCGAGGACGAACAAGCCACACCCGGGCTCATTGATCCGATCCACCGGTAGCATTACCGGGCCATCCCCCAGCGAAGGTCGAGTCGTTGTCGAGTTGGTCATATTTCCGGGGAAGGTCGAGAACGTTGACGATGCCGTCTCGATTCAATTAGAGTGGAATCGATTGTCCGCGGCGGCGGCATGCAAGTAAGACTCTAGTCGTCTCTTCTAAGGTACGCTGACGAAAGCTCTCTCTCAAGGGTCGCGCGATTCAAAACCTCGCTCGATTCCACCTGGGGCCGCCTCATTAACCATGACCAATGCGAGCCGATCTTGGGACGAATTAAACGTTTCTGCCAAACTTCGTCTGCTCAGAATGCATTATGAGAGCCGGGTCGGGCATATCGGTGGCAATCTTTCGTGCCTTGACATCCTGCTGGCGCTGCATCATCGGGTGCTTGGTCCCTCGGACCAGTTTGTTCTATCGAAGGGTCATGCTGCCGGGGCGTATTATGTGACGCTCTGGTCGCTGGGCAAGCTAACCGAGCAAGATTTAAGACTTTTTCACGGGAATGGCACGCGGCTCAGCGGTCATCCGCCGGCATCGGGCATCGATGATATCCTCTTCGCCACAGGGAGTCTGGGTCATGGACTCTCCCTGGCGGCCGGGCTTGCCCTGGCCAAGCGTTTCAAAGGAGAGCCCGGCCGGGTATTCTGCCTGACCTCTGATGGCGAATGGAATGAAGGCTCGTGTTGGGAGGCCTTGATCTTCGCACGACACCACGGGCTCAACAACCTGACACTGCTGGTCGACCTCAATGGTCTTCAGGGGTTTGGTACAACGCGCGAAGTTGCTGACCTCGAACCTTTGGCACTGAAATTTCGCACCTTCGGCCTGTCGACGCTGGAAGTCGACGGGCACGATCCCGGTGCCCTGGAGCAAGCCCTGAAATCGCATGACGGCGGACCACAGGTCATCGTCGCACATACAAACAAGGGCCGTGGGGTCTCCTTCATGGAAGACCAGATGGAATGGCACTATCTCCCCATGACCGAAACTCAGTATCGGCAGGCGGTCCGGGAAATTGAGGGAGCATGCGCGACGCTTTCCGCCAGTCCTTGATCGAGGCTGCCAGCCGACCCGAATTCGTGTTCCTGACGGGTGACCTGGGCTACAAAGCGCTCGAGCCACTGCGTGAAGCAATGGGGACTCGGTTCATCAATGCCGGCGTGGCCGAGCAAAACATGGTGTCGGTCGCCGCTGGCCTGGCAAAATCGGGGATGCGCCCCTGGGTTTATAGCATTGCTCCCTTCGTTTACGCCCGGCCTTTTGAGCAGATACGAAACGACATTTGCCTGCACAACCTTCCGGTCGTACTGGTTGGCAACGGCGGCGGCTATGGCTACGGCGTGATGGGAGCGACCCACCACGCCCTGGAAGATTATGGTGCATTGCTTTGTCTGCCTCACCTGCGCGCTTATGTCCCGGCCTTCGATGCCGATATCAAGCCCGTGATTCGCGAACTTTTCTCCGTGTCGCACCCGGCATACCTTCGGCTGGGGCTCTCCGAGGAGCCGAAGGATGCGTCCGTTCCTCCCTACGCAGCCTGGCGCAAAGCTTCAGGATGGTCCCGGCTGGGTGATCCTGGTGACGGGTTCACTGGTGGGGAGCCTGTGGGGAGCGGTGCGCGATCTGAAACACGCCGGAGCGGCCCGCACTCTGGCTGCTTGGCGAGTTGCCCGTACGAGAGCTTCCCGAGGAATTCCGTGCTGACCTGCTCCGCTCCGGGCATCTTTTGGTTGTCGAGGAGCACGTCGCACACGGCGGCGTAGCCGAGAGTTTGGCGTCGCTTCTGCTGGCATCGAGGCCAGGCACCGAAGCGGTTCGCCTCACGATCGGCCCACGGGTATCTTTCGGGCCTGTACGGATCGCAGCAGTTTCATCGCCGCGAATGTGGGCTCGACCCGGCCTCCATTATCGACTTTCTCGCAACCCAGGACCGTTAGCGATGCCCGAGCCCTCAGCGAGGCCCCCGTCCGTACTAGCCGAGAAAACTCGACGGCTTCAGGGCCCCATCCTGATTCTCGGTGCCAGCGGTTTCGTCGGGGCCAACCTCATGCGGACAATTCTTGGCCTGCGGCACGATGTCCACGGTACCACCACGCGAATGCCGGCATGGCGGCTTGAGGACTTGCCACCGGAAAAGATCAGCACTGTCGACCTCATGATCGACTCCAACCTCGATGCGCTCTCGAACGCAATCCGGCCCGCGCACCGTGTTTAACTGCGTTGCCTACGGTGCGTACTCGTTTGAGACCGACAGCCAGCTCATCTATCGCACCAACTTCCAGTTCGTCACCCGCCTGCTGCCCCGCCTGGAAGCGAGATCGATTGCCTGCTATGTCCACGCGGGCAGTTCGTCGGAATACGGTGACAACGCGGCCGGACCGCCCGAGGACGGTCCGACAGCTCCCAATAGCGACTATGCCGTATCAAAGGTTGCCGCGGCCAATCTGGTCTACTTCTACGGCAAGCGCAAACGTTTTCCGTGCGCGAATCTTCGCCTTTACTCAGTCTTCGGCCCACTCGAAGACGCATCCCGGCTGATTCCAAGCTTGATTCGACGCGGACTGGAGGCGGAATATCCTGAGTTCGTCAATCCGGCCGTTTCTCGCGATTTCGTCTATGCGGACGACGTCACCGAGTCGTTTGTCGATACCGCCCTCAATCTGAGCCCGGATGATTACGGCGAATCGTTCAACATCGGCACGGGACGAAAGACCACGATCGGCGAGGTCGCCGCGACGGCCCGCAAGATGTTTAACATCACGGCCGAGCCCGTCTTCACGATGCCCGAGCGGGGGTGGGATGTTCAGGACTGGTACGGTAATGTCGAAAAGGCCCGTCAACGCTTGTACTGGGAGCGCGCACACCTCGTTTGAGGACGGCTTGCGAAAGACAACGGCCTGGTACCAGGCCATTCCCGATAAGCGTCGCTACGAACAATCGTCCAAGAAATTTGGGCTGGACACCGTGTACAGTGTGAGCGCAATCGTCGCCTGTTATCGTGACAACTTGGCGATTCCGATCATGTACGAGCGACTCACGGCCACGTTCAGGAAGCTGAACATCGACTTCGAAATTCTCTTCGTCAACGATTGCAGCCCGGATGATACTGAAGAGGTGATCCGTAAGATTTCCCGCGACGATCGGCGGGTGATCGGAATCAGCCATTCCCGGAATTTCGGCTCACAGTTCGCCTTTCGAAGCGGGATGGAGATTGCCACCAAGAACGCCTGCGTGCTGCTCGACGGCGACCTTCAGGACCCGCCGGAGTTGATCGAGAAGTTCGTCGATCTCTGGCGCCAGGGTTACGACGTGATATATGGTCGCCGGGTCAAGCGTGAGGCGACCTTGTTCATGCAGTTCGCCTACAAAGCCTTCTACCGTGTATTCGATTACTTTTCCTACATCCCGATCCCGCATGACGCCGGCGATTTCTCGCTCATGGAGAAGCGAGTGGTCAAGGCGATCCTCCAGTTTCCCGAGCGCGATCTGTTCCTTCGAGGCGTCCGAGCGTTTGCGGGTTTCAAGCAGACCGGAGTCGATTACATACGTCCCGAGCGTAAGTTTGGCCGTACCACTAATAGCCTGATCAAAAACCTCGATTGGGCGAAGAAGGGGATTCTCAGCTTCAGCAACACTCCGCTCAATATCATGACTTTTGCCGGAGTGGCTTTGCTTGGAATCTCCGGAATTCTGGCATTCTTGCAAATCGCGGGACGGATTCTAAATCCAGATCTCGTCCCTCCTGGCTTCACGACGAGCCTTGTCCTCACCTTGTTCTTCGGTTCGCTCAATTTCTTCGGAATCAGCATTCTCGGCGAGTACCTCGCAAAGGTCTTCGTCGAGGTGAAGCAGCGCCCCCATTTTATCCGGCGTAGCGAGATCCGCGATGGAGAGGTTCGCTCGGCATTTGAAGATCAAGGAAAGGCCGGGCGATAGGAAAACCATGCCAGACGCACTTCCTCACCGCCGCAATCAACTGGACCGCGCAGCCGAAAATTGGCGCCCCCCCCTGTTCCGGCCGGAAGTTACTCTTGCCGATCGCTGGCTCGCCACAGTTCGCCGCTTCCTTGACTTGCAAGCAGGTTCAATCTGGAGAGACCTCAGACTGCTGCTCCCAGCGAGGCGAGGCGTTGTTCTCGACGTTGGCTGTGGCGCCCAGCCATACCGATCATTAGTCAATCCCAGCGCAACCTACCATGGAATCGATCACGCCGATGCTCAAAAGCACTTCGGATATTCGATGCCCGACACGACCTATTACGAAGGAGATATCTGGCCATTCGCCGACGCGATGGCCGATGTCGTTTTGAGCACCGAAACGCTGGAGCACGTTCCCGATGCCCGAGTCTACTTGGCTCAGGCTTTCCGTTGCCTGAGGCCCGGCGGACGGTTGATCCTCACAGTCCCATTCGCGGCCCGCTGGCACTTCATTCCACACGACTATTGGCGCTTTACGCCGTCAGGTCTACGACGTGTGCTCTCGGACGCCGGCTTCAAGGAGATCGCTGTTTTTGCACGGGGGAATGCCGTGACGGTCGCGTGTTACAAGGTCATGGCATTATTGTTGCGATTGGTGATGCCGCAAAGCGAATCGACCTGGACGCGCATTACGCTCCGGGCACTTGGCATTCTGACGCTTCCGATCCTGGCCGTGCTAGCATTGATTGCAAATCTCTCTTTCTTGTTCGATGGAGGAGATGATTGTCTCGGCTATACGGTCATTGCTCACCGATAAGGAACTACCTGTTTTCGCAATGGTCACTTTTGCAAATGGCCATAGAGCACGGTTTACACGTTGAACTCAATGGTCGTTAGTCATCTCCGGGGTGATGTCTTCGATGGCGGTCATTAAGAGACTCCTGACTCATTCTGTTTTCTGGGACAACGTCCAGCTTGTATTTGGCGCGACCAGATTCAAAAAAGAGCTTTACCTTTCGAAGCTGCACCCGCCGGGCAGATTGCTCGATTTCGGCTGTGCAAATGGTCATATAGCCGATGCGTTTCTGAAGTTCGATTACCAGGGCGTGGACATCGACCCTGTGGCAATTGAAGCGGCAAAACGGCGCTTTCGCAATCAACCGAACATGCATTTTATGGCAGCGGACTTCTCTACTCGACACTTTCCCGCAGATGAATTCGACGAAATTCTCTTCGCTTGTACCATTCATCATGTTGATGATGACACGTTGTTGCGATTGCTCAAGGAATTGCACTACTGTTTGAAGCCCGATGGGGTGATCCATATATTTGATCTGGTCCGGCAGGAGACGGATGGTTGGTCGCAAAAACTCATGCGCTGGCTCGATCAAGGAAGATATACGCGAAACCTTCCGCAAATCTTTTCCTTGATCGATTCAGTGGGGCTTTTTCAGCGCGGTGAACACAGCTTGCACACACCATATGGGCGCTTCTCAAAGATTGCGACGTTCTCTATGTACCTCTGGGAAAACTTTGAGCTTGTCCCCATCTTTGGCCCTGGACTTTGGCTGTGCTCCGAACGATCCCTGTGCCCTGGCTGCTCTTCACCGTTTGCGTCGTGGGGGTTGTACTGAGCCCCGTGCTGGCTGGCTTTATTCCGTTCGGCGGTGATCCGGAACTGCTTTATCGACCTCTCAAGGTTGAACTGTCACGAGCCCTTTCGGACGGCCGGCTTCCATTCTGGAGCAATCGCCTCGGCCTGGGAGTTCCCCTGGTCGCAGAGAGTCATGTCGCGGCCTACTATCCGTTGAACTGGCTGTTCTACCGATTCTGGGATGTCGCGACTGCCTTCCGACTGACGATGTGGATTCATTGGATCGCACTCGCGGCGACGACGTACCTCTATGCTTGCGCTCTGGCGATCAGCCACGCCGGATCCGCGCTGGCGGCAATTAGTTTCTGCCTGTGCGGCTTTCAGGCGGTGCATGTTGCTCATGAACCATTCTATCATTTGATGCCATATTTTCCCCTTTGTATGTATCTGGCCGATCGCTATGCGATCACGGGCCGGATGGGATACCTTGCGGGACTGGCACTGGCCTGGGGAGCTCAGCTCACACTCGGGCATTTCCAGATCCAGATGTGGACCGGTGGGTTAGTGGTGATGACCGGCGGCTGGCGGGTGTTGACCGCAGTCGGAAGTTTGCCACTGAAGCTCGGGCCGCCCTTTCGGCCTCTTCGTGGGATTAGTCTGGGGAGCGGCGATCGCATGTGCGCAACTAGACTGACCTGGGAGTTGACGAGCGTCACCACATTTTTGCGTCCCGCGAAGTTTCTCGCTAATTACTCGTTTCCGATTTCGCACTGGGCACAGTTTGCCCTGCCTGAGGTATTTGCGGGACACTCCTCGGACGGGCGGCGGGGTCTACTGGAAGCTTCACCAGACAACGTCAGGCGAAGCAACTGCTTATGTGGGGATCGTGCCTTTGATGTTGGCCGGTGTCGGTTTGATCGCCGTCCGTCGGGACCGGGCTCTGGCCCCATGGCGGCTAATCTTGCCGCTAGCCCTGGCTCTGGCAACCATGGTGGAATGGGCACCCGACGCTTTCTATATGATTCTACAGCTCCCCGGCCTCGGTTGGTTTCGTGCCCCCGCACGCTATACCCTTTTAACCAGTCTGGCACTGGTGCTCTTCGCTGGCCGCGGATTTGATCATGCCATCGCAGCCTGGCGTTTCTGGACGGGACTGATGTTAGCAGTATGTTTCGGGACGGCCGCGTGGGTCTGGTCGACCCATCTCGCACAGGACGCGAACTTTCGGGCCGGGATGGGGGCCGACACACTTGATGCCCGGTTTTTCGTGGCTGGAGCGGCCTGGGTGCTCGGCCTACTCGCGATCATCGGCTGGCGCCGGAACCTGGTCGGCGCATGGGCGCCTCTCTTACTCACAGCGCTTGAGCTTGGGGGTCTCTTTTTCACCGGACCGGTTGCGTGGCACCAGATGATGCGTTTGCCAGAAGCGAGCCCATTGCTCGAGCGTCTGGCCGTGCTGCCCGACGTCGGTCTTGTCGCCGGTCGGTTGCTCAATTTACCGGTGGACGGCGGCCAAACGGCGGCGTATCCCAATCTGGGAATTGCAGCGCCGCCGCCCAACTACTTACTCGAGCCGGCGACCGTTCCTCCGGGGCAAAACACAGAGGCCGATCGGCACTGGCAGCGGCGCTTCGGCGTCACACATGGCGTTTGGGCGGCGGGTGACGACATCCGCGATGCCGAGGTCGTTGCCGAAGTCGCCGATCCAGCCCTTGATCAAATGGTGCCGGGCTCCCGTGGTCCGCATCCTGCTGGCGGCCCTGGCCGCTGGAAACTGGTGCGCAGAACTCGCGGCGCATTTCCCCCGGCCTGGATTTCGCGCCACGTCCGTACGGCCTCGAGCTGGGGGCAGCTCTACACTGAGCTTTCTCGCTCTGGCGACCCCAATGAAGCGTGGTTCCTCGCCGAAGACAATCTGCCGCCTGTTGCCGCGGCAAGGGCACGCAGAGAGCCAATGTACAGAGCTGGGATGGCCAGACGGCGATCGTCGAGCACGATGGAGCTTGCTTACTCATCATGAGGCGGACGTATTACCCCGGGTGGGTCTGCCAGGTCGATGGTGGTCCTGAGGTGCCTGTTCTCAAGGTTGACGGCGGTTTACAAGGGGCATGGCTTGCCGGATCGGGAACCAGCCGCGTTTCAGTGCACTACCGGCCCACCGGGCTGGTTCGAGCAACAGCGGTCACGCTGAGTGCTCTGGCCGCCGCGACGATCGTTCTGGCGGTGACGGCAATAAGGTTCCTGATGCGATCATCGCCGTCGCGCTGAATCGCGCTCCCGCGAGATCGACCTGCTCTCAGGGCTTTGGTGCCGTCTTTTTCTTGTCGTCATCGTCGTCGTCGTCACTCTGGAATTTGTCGATAGCCTCCTGAGCAGCCTCGCGTACGACGGGTGAGCTATCTTGAAGAGCCTGCTGTAGCGCGTCGAGAACGGGCTTCTGGTCGGTTCCAATCTCGCCGATGGCGAAGACGACCTCCTCGCGAACATCATCGTCGGGATCCTTGATCGCGGCAACGAGAGCGGCGAGTACCTTGGGATGGTTGGGACCAAGCTCACCCATCGCATAGGCCGTGGCGAGTCGAACGCTGGTGACCTCGTCGTGTAGCGCTTTGATGAGTGACGGGATCGCGGGCCTGGCACCTGGCCCCATGGCGGCCAGAGCATACGCGGCGGCTTTGCGGACATCCTCATCCTGATTTGCAAGCGACTTGCCCAAGGCGGCGGCGGCAGGGTCGGCGGAAGGGCCCATTTCGCCGAGGGTGTAGACAACTTTCTTGAGGACTTCCACATCTTCTTCCTCGAGCGCGTCGATCAAGGCCGGCAACGCAGCTTTGGCGTCGGGACCGAATACCGACAGGGATTGCGCGGCATCGTAGCGGACAGAGGCATCCTTGTCCTTGAGTGCCCTCCCCAGCGCCGGAGCAGCGCTCCTCGCTTCCGGCCCGATCTCGCCGAGGACGAAAGCAGCCGATCGCCGCAGGGCAAAGTCATCGTCCTCGAGCAAAACTTTGGCCAGGGCGGCAATCGCCGGTTTCGCCTCGGGCCCCATTGAGCCCAGTGCTTCGATGACTGATTTACGGACGGAGTCGTCGGCATCCACGAGTGCCTGGGTCAAGGCGGGGACTGCGTCGGCGGCATCGGAACCGATCTCGCCCAGTGCAAAAGCCGCCGCCTGGCGAACGTCGGGGTCCGGGTCGTTAACCAGCACCTTGCCCAAGGCGTCAGCCGCAATCTTGGCCTCTTCTCCCACGCTGCCCAGAGCATATGCCGCAGCGTGGCGGACGGTTTCGTTGGTATCGCTCAGCGCGCCGGTCAGCTCGGGCACGGCGGGCTTGGCTGCGGTGCCCAGATTTCCCAGTGCGAATACTGCTGCGCGACGGACAAGTGGCGAAGAATCCTTGACCGCCACGCGGATTTCAGGCAATGCCGCTTTCGAGGCCGGGCCAAAATTACCCAGTGAAAGCGCGGCTGCGTGACGAACACCCACATCGGAGTCCTTGAGGGTCGCGCCGACCTGTTGAATCATCGCCTTGGTGAGGTCGGGTCCAAAGGAGCCCAGAGCCACGATCGCCTGGCGGCGCTTTGTTGCGTCGGCGTCGCCAAGCTGAACCAGGCATTGCTCAAGCGTTCGTGACTGTGGGTCTTGAGCCGGCGCAAGCCGCCGTGCCGACAGAACCAACAGCACACAAAGAACGATCTGCGGAATGCCTGCGGGGACTTTTTTGTCGTTCATCGTCTTATCCATCAAACAGAATCTGGTTGAGAGAAGCCGTTGCCCAATTCGTCGTGACCGCGTCTTCATGGATCGAGATGGCGACCGTGATGTGCCCCGGCATTTCGACCGGGCGAGCCACGATGTCCGCCGGCTCGTCCGCGACTGGCATGCCCCGCCGCGTGATGAGCTGTTGCACGATGTCCGGCCGTGCGAGCCCCGGCTCGGCGGGCGCCGCGGTGGCCGGTTCCGCGGTGCGCGTACGACGCATGGCTTGCATGCCGGGCCGCGGCATGATGCCCAGGGGAACGGTGGCCAGCCGAGACGTGCTGGGCATGATACATGTGATGAGCATTCTGGCTGTGTCGCTCATGGTTCGCGTAGTGCGTCCCGCGTTCCGCGGTACTGTTGTTCCAGTTGCGATGACTGCTATACAACCCCTCACCGCGCCGCCAGCCGCTATTCCAGTAATGGCCGGGCCAATATCCACTGTTCCACGAGTTACCGCCGTTCCACCAGTAATTGGGATACGAGCGGTAGCCATAGCTGGGGTTCCAGCCGCCGTACCAGCCATAGTTATTGCGCTGGCCCGGCACGACGTAATAGTTGTAATCGGAGGCCCAGTTTGACGTGGGGTAGTAACCCGATGCACTGGTCTCTGAGGCATCGGGATAAGGCTGCGCAGCCGGCGTCAGGTCGTCGATGACCTGCGACTGGTAGCCCGATTCCTTCACCTCGGCGGCGATCGCGTTCGCCTTGTCCAGGCTACGAGTCTCGGAGTAGAGCTGCCACGGATCGCTGTCCGCCGGACGATAATTGACCCGGTAACGAAGCGGATTTGATCCCTGCTGAGCTTTACCACCCAGGGCCGGGGCTGGGGCGTTCCCAGCCCGCAACAGGGCGATCGTGGTCTGCGCCGCACCATCACCGGGCTGGGCCGACACCACTAGCGAGAGAATGCTCACCGCGACTCGAACGGCGCACGCACATTTCATCCGGATCGTCCCTCCGAACCAAACACGTTTGGATCGTCCGACGCATGAGTTTAAATTAGCCATGCTAGCCGAAAGATCGCAAGTCCATCGCTCGTGATAACAGCCCCCCCGCTGGTTGGACCACCCGTTTCCGCACAGCAACGGGCTGGTGACACGCGAACTTTTGTTGCACGATAGGTGACGTTCCGACAAGGTCGTTATGATAGGCAAGATCACCTGAGTGCAACATATGCCTGGCAAGAGGTTGCCGTTGATGCCCGACTGGGTCAGGAAGGTCGAGACTCCCGCGTTCGTGATTGACGAGCGACGTGTGGTTCGCGCGTTGAAGACAGCCGCCCGGCTGCGCGACGATTGCGGTTTCAAGCTCTTGTACGCACTGAAGCCGCTGACGTTCGAGTTTGTCCTGGACCTGATGACGAGCTGGGTTGATGGCTTTGCGACCAGCTCGCTCTTTGAGTCGCGGCTGGCGCGTAAGGTGATTGGCGAGAAGGGGACGGTTCACATCACAACCCCAGGCTTCCGGCCGGAAGAGTTGAGGGAGCTTGGCCGGCTATGCAACTCGGTGGCGTTCAATTCGCTATCACAGTTGCACCGGCTGGCGGGCAAGCTCGATCGCCCGAATCAAGTCGGTTTGCGCGTTAATCCGCAGCTCTCACTTGTCGACGACTCGAGGTATGATCCGTGCCGGCGTCATTCGAAGTTGGGAGTCGGTGTCGATCAGCTTCAGGAGCGGCTGGCGGCGGCGGCGAGACCTTTTCGACGGCCTTGGTGGGTTACAGTTTCACACCAATTGCGACTCGAGTGACTTCGAGCCGCTCTATCGTACTGTCGTTCACCTGAACGAAAAGCTGGGCGACCTGCTCTCTCATGTGAAATGGATTAACCTGGGGGGCGGTTATCTGTTTGATCAGGGGGAGCGGGCCGATCTGCTCATCGAAGCGGCCAGGCTCTTGCGTACGCGTCATGGTTTGGAGGTGTACGTTGAACCGGGCGCCGCAATCGTGAGAAAGGCTGGCTACCTGGTGGCGACAGTCATCGACTTGTTCCGGGGCGAGGGAAAATCGATCGCGGTGCTCGATACCACGGTCAACCATGTACCCGAAGTCTTTGAGTACCAGTTCGAGCCTGACGTCATGGGCCATGACGACGACGCCGACTATGAATATCATCTCGCGGGCAGCTCATGCCTGGCCGGTGACCTGCTCGGCGTCTATGCTTTCAGCCGGCCGCTTGCAGCATTGGCTCGCGTATCGTGTTGACCGACGTCGGCGCCTATGCGATGGTCAAGGCGCACATGTTCAATGGGATCAATCTCCCGACGATTTACTCCGTGACGCCGGCCGGTGAGCTTGTCCTCCGTCGGCGCTATAACTACGAAGACTTCCTCTCTCGATTTGGGGCTTGCCGTGATGCGGCTGTTTGAGCATGAGTGGGACATTCCCTGGCCGCGTGACCCTCATGACCTCCTGGGTCATTTCACCCGGATGGTCGGCGAGCGCCTTAAAGACGGAGAACATCCGGTTCGATTCGTCGTCTGCTCGACCGACGCGGCCAGCGAGACTTGCCATTGCGAGGTTGGCATTCTCTCGACTTCATCCGAGACGGGTCTCGACACGAGCATTGCTCGATCCCTTCGATCTTCGAGTTCCACAAGCGGCCGTTCGAGAACGCCGAGGATTTCAATGTTGTCTTCCTCGTTCCCACCGGAATCAACGCCACGATCGGCGGCCACGCCGGCGATGCCGGGCCGGTGGCGCGGCTTGCTCGCCAGCGTATGCGACACGCTGATTCTGCATCCCGAACGTCGTTAATGCGTCCGACATCAACGAGATGCCGGACAATGCGCCTCTATGTCGAGGGAAGCGTGATCTGCCGGCTGCTTGATGGGCACTGCCGGCCTACGACGTGTTCGGAACAACCGCGTGCTGGTGGTGATCGATCGGCACGACGAGGTTGCCTACTCCAACGCCGCCATCAACGCCGTCAATGCCGCGCGGGCCTGTTATGGGTTCGATTGCCCGCGGATCGTCGTTCTCGACCCGCCGTCAAGCTGGTTTCCGAATACACGTCAACGGGGCGGGCAGCGGGGCGAGTTGACAATCTCGCCGATTTCCTCGACGGGATTCGCCCGTTATCTCTCCGAGGCCGACGCGATCGCCGTCTCGTCGGTGATCACCGTCCCTCCCGAGTTCCATCAAGATTATTTCGACAGCGCCGGTGGCATGGTCAACCCCTGGGGTGGCGTCGAAGCCATCTTCACCCACGCCCTTCGCTCTTGTTGGGCCAACCATCGGCCCACTCGCCGATGATCGAGTCCGAGGAAATCGAGTCGATCGACCCAGGGGTCGTCGACCCGCGGATGGCCGCCGAGGCCGTCTCGCTGACCTTCCTGCAGTCGATCCTCAAGGGGCTAAAGCGCAGTCCCCGGATCGAGACCGACCCGACGGCGATGCAATCTCCCTCGTGCTTGACCGCACGCGACATCTCCTGCCTGGTCATTCCCGATGGATGTCTGGGGTTGCCGGTACTGGCGGCCCTGGAACAGGGAATCCCGGTTGTCGCTGTGCGCGACCCGAGCCACCTGATGTGCAATGACCTTGCGGCGTTGCCCTGGGCAGCAGGCCAGTTTTGCTCGGTTGAGAATTACCTGGAAGCCGTCGGCGTACTTTGTGCCATGAAGTCGGGCCTGGCGCTCGACTCGGTGCGCCGGCCGATCCTGCCAACCCCGGTGTCGGAAGTCGTGCGCCGCCGCCGCGGCCTTGCACGATCTGGCCAGCGGGCAGCTCGCGCAGGCTCGGCATCAAGCCAAAATGGGCGGACGGTCCCCGACGTGCGGTAACGAGGCAGCACGCTCATGCAGACGCTCTATGCCCTCGATCTGACGGATCTCCCGGGAGCCGACGACCTTTGGAGAGTACGAGCTGAGGCTAAGCGTCCTGAGGAAAACCGCCTATGTCTCCCCACCGATGGCTTTGCCTCACCCCTGGGATTCTGGTTCGCCGCAGCCGGCTCGTGGGGGTCGGTCGTGGCACCACTACGTGTCGAAGTTCGCGATCTGGGCGAGCAAGACGTCCGGGATCATAGCGGCAATGGTAAATCTCGCAATGTCTCGCTCGTGGTGCCGCTCGTTTCGTGCCCGGATCAGGCTAAGGCCAACTCGGGCTCGATCCGATTCGACACCGCTCTTGATCGAGATCGACCCAACGACGGCTCGCGTTAAGGTTGCCCCTGACTGCTGGTCGAGTGTGTCCGAGCCAGTTCTCATTGTCGTTGCCCTGTTCTGGCGGTTTCTCGCCATCGATCGCACACTTGATGGGCTCGCTGATTGGGGCGTGCCGATTTCTCGACGCGCGGTTTCATTAACCACATCCGCGGGCGCCGATCGCGGGAGCTTAGCATGCAGAGGCGTGTGCTGCAGGCACTTATTCTTGATTTACCAGATTTTGAAGTGTTCCTGACGAATCCCCGAGACCGACTGGTGCCGGGCCGTCCAGTGCGGATCTATCGCGCCCTGCGCGACAGCTTGGCCTCGGTCGACGACGACGAGCGATTGATGAGCGTGTCGAAGTAATCGAGGCGGTTTACGATTCACTCGCCGAGTCGCACAATCATCTCCAAGCTCTGGCCTTCCAGCTCGTGCTCGAACTAGCCATCGTGGCACTCTTGCTACTTGATGTCGGTCTTTATTTTCTGAACGTGTTCACTCGATGACAGCCAGCTTGATTCATGCCATGGACACACGGCGAAATATCTCATTCGACCCGTGCGGTGATAGAGAGCCTCTGTATTGCGCGACTTGGGTCGATCGAAGATGAGCCAACTGGATGTGATGACGCAAATGACGCATTCTCCCCCGTAAAGTCATCCGGGGTTAGCGTGCTCCTGATGCGTCATTCGAAGCTTTGGCCGAGTATTGCCAGGTGGACCGCGCGGCGGTCGCGGGCAATGAAGCCGGTAGAGTGATAGAGGCGGGTAGCCGGGGTGTTCCGGCAATCAACGGCTAGCTCAATTTGTGCAACATGGCATCTTGCCAGCTCGAGTGCGTGACGCAAGACGGCCCGGCCCAAGCCCATGCCCCGCGCCGCTGGCGTCAAACCCAAGTAGACAATCTCCCAGACGTCATGGCTGGGTACTTCGGACATAAGAAGGACAGACGCAGCCCCTGGTTTGCCGGGAATGTAACCCATTTGCCAACGTTCGGGATCGAAACGGCCCGCGGCGCGATGGCTTGCCATGATATCCTCGAGCGCACGGGCTCCCTCAAGCTCGGGCATATCCAAACTTCCCTCATAAGTCGCCTGCAAAACCGAGCGGAACTCAGTCGCCAGGGAAGGCTCAAAAGACCGCCACTCAAACTGGGGCGAAGCGGCACGCTTTTCTCGTGGACTGAGATTGGACCTATCTTCCCGGAGCACGGGCAATGGGAGAGTAGTATCTCGTTCGAGATAAAGTAGTTCCGTGATACGAGGCATTCCGCCCCTTGTGAGATCATGGGCTGCGCGGAGGCCTGCTGATTCGTCAAGCACCGCCTGCGCCAACCGGAATCCGCGCGCTTTTAAGTTGGCCAATGCCGCTTTGATTAGCCCTAGCCAGACGGGCCGGCGCCACGATGGTTTGACCTCGGGAGCCCATACCGCCGCCGCCTTACCGGCTAACGGTTGCGTCAAAAGTGCCCCGACGATCCGCCCGAGCTCGTTCCCGCGCAATCCATAACCCTGACAGGTCAATCTCGCCTCGCGCCGCCTCGTCCTGAACCTCAATGATCAGCCGGTTCCTGAGCGCTTCAGGCACCCGCCGGTAGAGGACTTCAAACGCCCCCACGCGGGCCTCTGGCGGACATGGCGTGATTTGAGGACCGAATCCCGCCATTGTCCTCAGACCTCGGCGATCAGGAAGATGTTTTTATCCGCCGGCCTTGCTCAATTAAAGCGAAAGCCACCGTAAGCCATTATAAGGATTACACTCACGGCGGACAGGTTTTAGATCAAAGGCTGAGGCGGTGCGGTCGTTTATTGCCAAAAGACGACGTAACCAGCCCGTGAGCGGTGTTGGCACCAACACGGGGGCTGGTGGCCAAAAAATGCCAGTGTCGCTTGAAGTGGCATGCCAACGTCTTTGGCAGTGAACATGTTCGGAAAATTATCCAGCGCTCCACGGTTACTTCAACGTATTATATGGAGCGTGAGGAGGTCACGCGATGCGGAAGCCGACCAGCCCTGGGTCCGACCCTGACGTCAGGCTCGACGTTGTCAGCAGCGTGCGTCCTCGAGACGCGTCGCGCGATGATCGGAGAGCGCATGGCAAGGGAAAGCTTGGAGTAATAAAACTGGAGGGCTCTGCCGATGAGACCAACCTCCATGATGCCTGGCTGGTCGATCTCGCGCGGCGTGGCGACCACCAAGCTTTTGCCGTACTTGTCCGTCGCTATGAACGTAAATTGATCCGTGTCCTGGTCCGCCTGGTTCGCGAGCCAGAACAAGCTCGCGACCTGGCACAAGAAACGTTTTGGCGTGTGTACGTCCGTCTTGATCGCTTTGATACCGCTCGGCGGTTTGGTCCCTGGCTGTTTCGGGTTGGAGTTAACCTGGGGCTGGACTGGCTTCGCAGCATTAAAAGCGTGCCCCACCCGCTGCCTCGATTGACCGAACAGGCCGTGACGGCAAGGCGAAATTTGAGCTGCCCGACCCGGACCCGCGAATTCAAGCAGATTTAGTGCAAGAAGTTCAGTTTGTTCTGGCACTCATGCCAGTTTCCTACCGGACGATCCTCGTACTGCGAGATCTGGAAGGTTTCTCTTCGTCGGAAGTGGCGGCGATCGTGGGGCGACGCGAGGCGACAGTAAGATGGCGGTTGTCCAAGGCCCGAGAGAAGTTCCGTGAAATCTGGGAACGCCGCCAGAACGATGTGCGTGGAGGAGCCAGGGATGGCAAAACAAGACATGAGCAAGCCGATGAGTAATCGCGAATGTAACTGGGTAAGTGTACGCCTGCCACTCTGGGTGGACAATGGCGAATGCGCCGATGGGCCCGAGGCTCATGGCGAAGGGGGAGACTTGAGCGCCAGGGAGCGTCGCCAAATCGAGCAGCATCTGGCGACTTGCGACACGTGCCGTAATCACGCGGCGGCCCTCGAGCACGCTCTCGGTGCACTGGCGGTCGCCGCAAACGGCTTGCCGGTTTCGGTGGAATCGCCCTCGCTCTGGCCTTTGCTCGAGACCCGAATCGCAAATCGCGACGCAAATGCTATTTTGCGTCAGCCGAAGGCTGCGCGCGCCTTGGCCGACCGCTCGGTTCGACCGTGGGGCGATCTTGATGAGACCCGTCCGCTCAGCGACGCCTGGGCAGAAGACGGCATTGCCGAGGCGATGGATGGCCGAAACAAACAGAAGCCTGAATCAAAACGGCTATTTGGCATGATCGTCAAGATCGGCGTGGCGGCGACGATCCTGGTTGCGCTCGTCGGGATTACTGACATGCTCCGACAGTCAAAAAATCCCCGGTCGGCGACCCTTGTCAATTCGACACCCCTGGCTGATCCTGTCGCTTCGCCGGCAGTGGTTGATGAGCCCCTCCTGGAAGTCTCGAAAGGCGACCCTGACGATGTTCCCGCGAATCAGTTGGCCGAGGCTGAATCCGCACGTCCTCGTGGAACCTCCCGCATCCGGACTCGACAGCGCGGCGGCGCCAAAACCGGGCTGCATAATACTCGCTTCGGCTTCGATCTCGAGCACGGCACTCCCATGCCTCGCGACTCGCGAGAAGCCAAGCCTGTGTATTAAACAAATCGCCTCGGTCGCTTATACATGATAGTCTTTACAGGTAATCATCTCCGTGAGAATCGCTCGCTCGTCTGGTTGACGGTTGGGAGCATTATCGCATTGGTGTCCACCGTTTTTGCGGTGATCCCAGGTGGTTTGCGATTGAGCTCAAATTGGTACGACAAATACGGGGAGACGACGAATCAGCCACCGATTGCCGAGACGTCGAAATCGATTGATCCGACCGGTCGAGTTCGCCAACGACGATCAAGGGTGGGATCAGAAAAGACCGCCCGTGGGCGGGTCGCGTTAGGGGCAGAGACGCAACCGGGCCAAGATGCCGGTGATCGGGACTCCGTAAATAGCCGGGCCAACACAAGTAAAGACGACGACGAGACGTTGTTCTTGGCTTTGGAGAAGCTAGAGCGGCGAATGGCCGCGGCCATCGCAAGGGCACGCGAATCGGTCGTGGCTCTCGAGTACACCGCCCCAGATTCACCACCTGGCACACGCCGGGTCGCAACGGGAGTGGTGATCAACCATCGGGGCGAAGTGCTCTCGGTCCGCATCGACCAGCCGCCCACACCGCAGGTAACGGCGGCGAGGAATTCGTCACTAATTGTGGCTCGCGATGTCGAGGGGCGCCGCCACTCCGTGCACTGGGTGGCCACCGATTCGGAGAGTGGATTGACGCTGTTACGACTCCCGCCGCGAGTTGTGAGGCCGATTCGAATGGCGGCCGGCGGCCCGAACTTGGGGAGCCAGGTGTTTGTCGTAGGTAACCCGTTCGGAATGGGCCACTCGGTCAGCCGCGGGCATGTGGCCGGCCTCGATAGAGCGCTGGAGTTGGGCACTCGACAGCTCGGCGGCCTTATTCAAATCCAGGCGCCGATTTATCCCGGCGACAGCGGTGCGGCCGTGGTCAACCTACAAGGAGATTGGCTCGGCCTGATCCGGAGCGGTCTGGCGATACCTGGGTCGGAAGCCACTCGAAATGTGTACACTCCTAGTGCAGCCGTTGGGTCTGGACTCTCGTCCCCGCCGGCTTCCGCGGACATCCTGACCGATCGGCCTGAGCGCGTCACCGATTTTGGCTTCGCGATCCCGGTCCGCGACGTGCTCTGGGTCGCCGATCAACTCCGAACCTGCGGACGCGTCGATCGCGCCTACCTGGGTGTTCGGCTTGAGCCCTTGACAGTCGCCGGCTCCTCGGACCGAAACCCAGGAGCGTTAAAAACGGCGCCCGAAATAGCGGGAGCAATCGTCCCAGGGTTAGAAGGAGCACCGACCGCCGCTGAAGAGGGAGCAATCCTTCAAGAAGTTTTGACGAACACACCCGCGTCGCAGGCGGGGCTGCGGCGTGGTGACGGCATTGTCGAGCTTGATGGACAGCCGATTCGTTCCGCTCACGACTTGACCGACCGGCTCGATCGCATCCCGGCGCGCACGACTATTTTGCTGGTCGTTGTTCGTGACCGCGGTCCGCATCAAACGCGAATTTCCCTTTCATTGCAGACAGCCAGCCGCCCGGAAATGCAGCACGGCTCACTGCCTGCGCCGGCAGTAACGGTGTCCGCAAATACGACCGCCTCGCGCCCTCTCCCAGACTCTCCGTCAGGGTCGGAGGGCGCTATTGGTTCGCCATCGGAGAGGCCGCAAGCGCAAACTCGCGTTGATACTCAGTTGCCGCCACCACAGGGTGGAGAACTACGCATTACCCTCCCCCGCGCGATTGTCGAACGGCTCGAGAAGCTTGAGCATCGGCTCGAGAAACTCGAGTCTTTCCCCGGCGGCGCCACGGATCACATCACCTCACCCAACCGCCAGATCAGTTCCGCTCGCAAGCCATGAATCACCAGTGTGACTCGAAAAACCACGCTGGTGAGCCTGCATTCGCACTATCCAGTCCTACTCGTTTCATTGATGAATGTTCAGAAAATGTGTATACTTGGCTCTTGGGCAGGGCGAATCGGGGCAGGGCGAAAAGAAGGACCGTCTCGTCTCTCGACAAGGAGTTGTTCTCATGGCGCGCAAAGGCGACCACCCCTTATAGCGTCCATCCAAGCATCGTAATGGTGCAGTCTTGGATCGTCAGTCTGCCAAAAAAGACAGGGCGGTCGCTGGATGAGTGGATCCAGTTGGTCCAGTCTGAAGGGCCATCTTCGGATAAGGAGCGACGCGACTGGCTGAAGGCCAACCATGGCCTCGGTACCAACACGGCCTGGTGGATCGCCGAGCGGGCCGTTGGCAGGAGCCTGGAAGACGAAGACCCCAATGCCTACTTAAAAGCCGCTGAAGGCTATGTCTCGATCATGTTCGGCGGCAAGAAAGCAGGCATGCGGCCGATCTACAACGGACTGCTGAAGCTCGTCACGGCCTTGGGCCGCGACGTGAAGGTTTGCCCGTGTAAGACGATGATCCCATTTTATCGCCGGCACGTATTCGCTCAGGTAAAGCCGGCGACAGCCACACGCATCGACCTGGGATTGGCTCTAGAAGACACACCTGTTCCCGAGCGGTTGATCGACACCGGCGGTCTAGCCAAGAAAGATCGGATCACGCACCGTATCGCCATCTCATCTCCCGATGAAATCGACGGAGTAGTCAAGCACTGGCTACGATTCGCCTACGACCTCGACGCTTGATCGAGCCGGAAATCAGCCGATCGATCGACTTCCACCAATCGGGGGAGTTGAGGAAAGGCCCTGTGGCCTTGTACAATCTTATAACCTCGGACATCAATACCGAGGCCTGTACGACCAGGTGCTCTGGAGGTGACTCGTGAGCGGCAGCACATGGACCGAAACCGACCCGAAACGGAATAACCAGCGTGAAATGCTGATTGAAACGCTGCGCAGCTACGGTCGTGTCGCCGTCGCCTACTCGGGGGGGATCGACAGCACGGTCGTCGCCCAGGCGGCATATGAAGCCCTCGGCAACGCTGTCATAGCCGTAACGGCGGTCTCTGAAAGCCTGGCGTCCGGCGAGCTCGAAGAGGCTCAAGAACTGGCTCGGAAAATCGGCATCCGCCATCGCATCATCCGCACTGAGGAGTTCGCCGACCCTAATTACCGGCGCAATGACTCCAATCGTTGCTATTTCTGCAAGAGCGAGCTATACGGCCGGTTGTCGGCGATGCTGGGTGAGTTGGGTGTTGAAATCATCGCCTCAGGCGCCAATACCGACGACATGGGCGACTACCGTCCTGGCCTGCGCGCAGCCAGCGAACACGGTGTCCGACACCCGCTTCAAGAATGTGGGCTCAGCAAGGCTGACGTGCGGGCCTTGGCACTCGCCTGGGGCTTACCCACCTGGGATAAGCCCGCTACACCTTGCCTTTCTAGCCGGGTTGCCTATGGCGAAGACGCGACTCCAGAACGAGTTCGAAATGATTGACCAGGCCGAGCAGTGGCTCCGCCAGCGCGGGTTACGTATTCTTCGCGTGCGTTACCATAAAGGAGACCTGGCTCGTATCGAGGTCTCACCGGACGACCTTCCTCGCTTTATCGAGCTCGAGCTCCGCGGCGAGCTGATTAAGGCTTTTCGCGACCTTGGCTTCAAGTTCGTTACACTCGACCTAGAAGGATTTCGCTCGGGCAGCATGAATAGCGTGATACCTGTGGAAAGCTTGCTTCGCGGGGTCAGTCAAAATGTAATGCAAGTATCTCGGGCTTAGACCGACCGACGACCGTCAATTGAATGCATTCGTCTCTTTTCGCCCCAAACCACTAACAACCAAGCTTTTGTCATGCCTCGCGTGACCTGCCGGTGCGGCGAAAAACTGAAGGTGCAACCCAATGGTCCTGAACGGATCGATTGCCTCAAATGCGGGGCGAAGATCCGCCTGCGCCGGTCGACGACGACGCAGGCTACGGACGAGTCCGGCGATGGTTTCCTGCGATTTCATTGTCCCTGCGGGCGCCGGCTGAAGGTTCCGGCCGCCGGTCGACCCGAGGCGGGTAAATGCCCTGACTGTGGGCGGGTTGTCCCAGTCCCTGTCACTTCAATCGCTGAATCGATTCCGGCAGGTTCGAAACGAGTCCTGAAAAGTGACCCGGAGGCACGTACGGAAGAACTGGACGCTAGCGACTTGGCACGACTCGAAAAATGGGAGGCACGACACGCAGCCAATCCCAGCCGGCCCCAAGGGCCGCTTTCCACATCGAGCGGCCTTCCGTCGTTCGAGGCCGGCGGTGCTAACGCCGACGCGAATCTGGGGTTTGCAGTTCCTCTCATGCCCCCTCCCTCCGCAGTCGTGTTTGAGACCGGACTACGAGTCTGTCCTCGTTGCAAAAAGCCCGTTCATCTGGGTTCGGCAGTCTGCCGCGAATGCGGCACCCCTGTTCCCAGGCAGTAAGTGGCCCAAGATCGTGCGAAGCATTCTTCGCGACAAATTGTTGCCACCTCGATGAAAAGCGCATTGACTATGAACGCACGGACGTCCGGGAATATCTGGTGATTATTCTCGATCCCCAAGAGGTTGTCTGGCATGCCCGCCATGGCGACAAGTTGATGCGCATCCCTCCAGACCCTGACGGGCTTTACCGATCGACGGTTTTTCCGGGACTATGGCTCGACCTTGAGGCGCTCTTGAACAAAGACTTGGACCGCGTGATCGCAACTCTCAGCCGCGGCTTGAGTTCACCCGAGCATACCGATTTCATCGCCCAATTGACGGCTGTTCGCAACCGAATGAAGGCTTAACACCAAGACGTTCGAGCTCCACAGCGGCGGCTAGACGGAGCATCACAATGCAATTTATTCTTGGCTTGCTGGCCTCTGTCATCGGCATCTTGACGGCCAGCGCGACCGCCGATGAACCGGTCGCTTCATTCCAGGGTGAATGGCGTACAACAATTGGTCAGCTTAAGCTTGAGCAGAACGGGAGCGCGATCACGGGAAGCTACGGACCGGGCAACCGGTTTCCCTTGAAGGGCACCATGAAGGGAAACGTGCTCACGTTCGATTACGAGGAAGGTCAGGTCAAGGGAAATGGCCGGTTTACTCTCGAAGCGTCGGGTAACGCGTTCACAGGCGGCTTCCAAATCCAGAACGGGCGGAGTGGGTACTGGAATGGCTGGCGGTCCGATCCGAAGGCCCTTACTGATAAGGCGGCCACCTACGACGGGATCTGGCTGACTGATCTCGGATTGATGGAATTGACACAAAATGGTGCGAAGGTTGAGGGGCGCGATGCCGCGCGGGGTACGTCCCAGATCGACGGGAAAGTCAGCGGTCGTCATCTCGACTTTCGCTTTCATAGTTTTCGGGACGGACAGGGGTGGTTCGACGTTGCCCGAGATGGCAAATCGTTCGCCGGCGCCGCCAATGCTGACGGCTTTGGCGGCTGGTTTGCCTGGAAGGGGCAGCCGGCTCCAGGATTCCAACGTCATGCGCCGCTTGTTCCGGGCAAGATTGTCGACGGATCGACTGAGAACCTACTCACCTACTCGGTCCGTGCTCCAGAGGATTACCAGCCGAGCTCATCTCGCAAGTGGCCGACGATCCTGATCCTACATGGATCAAATATGAACGGCAAAAACTATGTGGGCACCATCGCGGCGGCTTGGCCTGACATCGCGCACGATTTCATTCTTCTGGGAATCAACGGGGAGACGCCGTCGAAGCTTGGTGACGATCCGCAGTTCAACTACAGTTACGTCAACTACGTCGGCCGAAGCACGTATAAAGGGTTTCCAGGCACCGACCGCGAGAGCCCGGTCCTGGTGAGCGAGGCAATGACCGAGCTCAAGAAAAGCTACCCGATCTTGCATTACCTCGTAGGAGGCCACTCCCAGGGAGGGTTTTTGACCTACAGCCTGCTGATGAACTTCCCCGAGTCGATTGCCGGGGCATTCCCGATCTCGTGCGGCGTGATCTTCCAGTGCGAGCCGGATGCCTATGCTGATGCGGCATTACGCCAGGCTGAGCGAGCTATCCCTCTGGCTATCGTCCATGGGAAGAACGACCCGGCAGTGAATTTCGGTATGGGGCAGTACGCGGCGACACTCTTCAGTGAGGCGGGATGGCCTGCGTTTCGATTTTTCACGGACGATACCGCGGGTCATATGTTTGCCAGGCTACCAATTGATCCGGCGATCCGATGGCTCGAGTCGCATGCCTCAGACGACCCGGATCGCTTGCTTGACTTCGCCACGAGCCGGTTTGCACAAAAAGGGTATCGCGATACGATTGCCGCCCTCCGCCGCGCAGGGACGTTGGATCTGAATGAGAGCCAGAAGCTTCGCGCTCTGGAGTTGAGGCGTTCGATTGACGCCCGAGCATCGTCCGATGCGACCAAGTACCTGGGGTTGATCCGCCAAAACAAGGATGGCTCATGGATCGATGGCTTCCTCGCGTTCCGCGACGATTTCGAGTTCGCCGACGTTGCACATGAAGTCATGACGGCTTTCGCCGAGCTCCGCGTGAAGCATGTCGAGCCAGCCAGGAGGGCATTCGGTGAAGCCCGCCAGTTGTTTCAAAACGGCAAACAAGATGAGGGCTTTGGTAAGTACCGAGAGATCGTCGAGAAAGACTACGCCTCACCTCTTTACCGTAGCGCGAAACGGTGGCTGGAAGAGCGTAAATAACAAGGGCGGCGTCCGACAAACCATGATACATCGGGCGACGCGCTTTGGATCAGGATTGGAGTGCCTTCCGCCAAATCAAGAATTGGTGAATCGAAAAGAATACGACGACCACAAGCGGCCAGCCGATCCATGGCCACATCGCCGGCCACTGTGGCAGTCGTCTTGCGGCTGCCACGTCAAAACGGACCTGGGCACTCCCCTGCCCACCCTCGATGGCAACCTCTACCTCCCACTGACCCGCCTCGGGTAAATCAAAGATGGCTGCCCGAAAGAGCTTGTTTGTTGCCGCTTCAGTGGCGGCGGCAAGGCGCATCGGCTGGCCATACCGGTCACGAGGCGTCAGACCGACTGTGACTCGAGCCTTGGAGTCCAGCTCACCCGTAGCGGCGTCCTGAACAAGCACACTGATGTCGACTGGACCCGCTCGAAAAGGAGTCGGTGTGGTAAATACGGTAATCTGGTAGCTGCCCTCACACTTCGACAGGCGGCACGGTCCCACCGTCTCCTCGCGCGGCTTCACTACCCATGCCCACCAGTATAAATCCCAGGGCCATACCGATTTTGAACAGCCGAATCTTCACGCCTGATGTCACCCTCCCGAAATCGTGCCTCGCATTTGCATTGGTTGAAGGACGATCCAGACTCCCGCGGCAAATAACAACACGATCAGTGCTGCCCAGGGTAGAAATGCCTTGATGGCTCGCGATCGCCTAGGTGTCTGGGCCAGAGCGATGCGGTAGCCGGTGTATAGCGAGATCAGCAGACCGAGATCCAAGGAAACAATCTCCAGCCGGGGGAGCCATTCCGCCACGGGACGACAGCAGGCGAGGCCCCACGCCGGCTCGCCGAGGATGTGCAATCCACGGTCACCAACAAACCGCTGCACTGCCGGAATCACTGTCTCATAGCTCCCAAAAAAGTGAAAACTGTAATGAGACAGCCACATCCCGAATCCCAGGGGAAGCAACGAATAGGAAAATCGCGTTGCAACCGCTAACGAATTTCCGTCGACCCGGCCTAAAACTCGGCTGAGCCCGGCAGCAACGCCAACACTGAGGGAAGGCAATAGGACCAGACCGAACGTGTAGTAAAGGCTCGTCACAAAAAACATAGACCGATGCCCGAATGCCAACCGCAGAGTTTCTTGCCACTCCACTATCAATCCGACCATCCCGGCCGCGTTGGCGAACGCGCCGAAGACCAAAACTAGTGCAAGAACCGCCAGGTCCGGACGTTTGCCAAACCGGCCAATGCCAGATCGAACGGGATCACTCCATAGATCCTTCCCCGGAAGTCCAGCCAGAATTCCGACGTTCTCATGGGGACAGGCATGTACACAATCAAGGCAGAACGTACAGTCAAGGTTGCTCGACTTCCGCGGCTGAAAGAGCTCCATCTCGCAGCCGCGAATACCGTCTCGGCCATGGATGCAGTCTCGGGTCCGGCACGTTGTACAGACTGCATGACTTCGAACTGTGACTTCGAGTGGCGAGACCAGTGATTGCACGAAGTTGAACTGGCCAATCGGGCAAATATATTTACAGAAGCTTGCACCGCGAAAAAATCCATCAACGACAAAAGCCGCGATGAAGTACCCGAGCGCGATCCATGCGGTCCAAACTGGGCTATTCCACAGGGAGAACGTGTCATAGGCCCATAGAAAAACAGCGACGAGGATCACTGCAAGCCATTTGCTTCTCAGCCACGAAGGCCATTCGTATCCAGGAGGGAGCAGTCTACGAGCGAGCGACTTGGGTAAGGTGAACGGGCACGCCATACACGAGACGTTTCCAGCAACAAGTAACCCCAGAATGACGATGCCGCGCCAATGGATCCACGGCAACACGCCGGCGAGGTTCATGGGGGCCAATTGTGGGCCGCGTAGACCGTCATAGATGAGAATGCCGGCCAAGGCGCCCATGGGCAGTTGCAAGGTAAGTCGGGCGTGTTTCCATCTCAAAAATCTCCCACAACAGGCATCCGCATGACATCGAAGCCAGCACGTTTCGATGTCAGAGCTGATTGATCGGGCTCAGCCGAATTACTGGTAAGAATGGGAAGGCGATACGAGATGTCGGCTGGCGGTCGTGACACTCGAGGTCGTTCGGAATTGCCGGATAGGAGCCGGATGCCAATTCCAAACAGAGGCAGCAGGTATACCAAGGATCCAGGCACCCACATGAGAACACCGGCTGCTGATTGGTCATCCAGGGCAGATAGCCCGCCTAGGCGAGGCATTTCCGCATAGGGAGCGTACAATACGCGGTCGGAAAATGTCAGGAGAGCCGACAAGACGGTGTTTTGTACGTCGGCCAGAATCAGGTAAGGGAAAAGGAGCCAGTGCGACCAGCGTGGCTGGGCAGGATACGGGCGGACAACCGGATACCAGAACAGTAACGCCGTGCCCAGGAAACAAGTGTGCTGCAAATAATGCCAACCTGTTGAGCGCAGGGCGATGTTGTAGAACACTGGGATATGCCAAAACCAAGTAGCAGCAACGAAGAGAGGTAGTGCCAAGAAAGGGTGTGTCAATCTACAGAAGCACCGGCGAGTCAACCGCGAGCGAATCAGCGGTGCGACCCAATAAGCGCGGACCGGCGTGGGCAATCCCCGAAGCATTGGCACCAAGGGCGAGCCCAGCCACAAGAGCGGCGGAGCGACCATTGTAAGCAGCAGGTGCTGCGTCATATGGACTTGGAGAAGCAGCGACGCGAACGGCTCGATCGGAGAGGCTAGAGCTACGAAGATCGCTGTCAGTCCACTCAGGAACGCCGCAAGCTGCGATGGTCGCCATCGCTTGACGTCACGGTGTCGCAGAATGAGCCAGCCACGGCCATAGATACCGGCGGATAGCAGAAGAGAAGCTGTGAGCCAGGGATTGGAAGGCCAGGACCTGAGGAATGCGTCGAGCGTGGGATCCATGGCATCGTCGAAATGGGTACATCAGTGTGAGACAACTACCAAGCGGCTGCTCGCCGACCTGGCTCAACCCGTTGCTAGGGACCATCTGCCGCCGATTGGGCGGGAGACTGGCCAGAGGGCCGCAGGCTGACCAAGAATTCAGCCAACGTGGTCATTTCGGCTGGATTTAGTTGCTTGCCATAGGCCGGCATGTTGCCTCCCCCTGGCGTTCCATTGCTGACTTGATCAATAAGCTGGTCACGGGTTAGCCGGGTGCCGACTGTTGTCAGGTCAGGCCCGCGCTGACCGCCAATACCTTCGAGGGCGTGGCAATTCCTGCAATTCTTGTTCTGGAATACAAGAGCTCCCTGCAACTGCAGCGGCGTGCTCTCACGGACGACCGACGTAGGAATGGCGTCACTACTCCAGGCGGTCATCTGAGGCGACCATCGCGCGGTAACGCCCTGGTATGTCAAGACGCCGAGTACTGAGTAGATCACAATTACCGCCAGCACAGCGACTGGACGGCGGCTCGGGGCGCGCTCGCCTCGGTTACTGACGAAGGGGACGAATAACAGGGCACAAATCAGGATAACAGGGAAAACTAGGATGATGAAAGTTTCCGCTCCGGCAGGGCTGAGTGACAGCAAAGCGAATAGCCACAGAAAGGGCCACTCAGGGCGAGGATTCGCGCCGCCCAGGGCCGGGTCGGGTGGGCTGGACGGACCCTTCGGCCCAATCATGGCCGCCAAGGCCACCACGAGGATGACCATGATCGCCGAGAAGAACACATCCTTCATCATGGCATCACCCAGAAAAGGTTCTCCTTCCTTCAGTTCCTTTTCATAAGCCATCTCATAAGTCTTGGGGTCGACTACCCGGCCAGGCGATGGTGGTTCGCTGATCCCACGCCTCAGTACCAGCCAAAGGTGGACGGCCAAGAATGACAGAAGCAAACCGGGGATGACAAACACGTGTAGCGTGAAGAACCGGCTCAGTGCGTCGCCGCCGATGACTGGTCCCCCTAACACCAGACGAACGACTTCCGGTCCCATGACTGGCGTTCGGCCAGCCATGGAGCCTGCAACCGCCAGGCCCCAATATGCGTCTGGGTCCCAACGGAGAATCTGGCCGGAGAAAAACATGCCCAAGGTGAAAAGTAGTAGCAGAACCCCGATGATCCAGGTCAGCTCGCGTGGGTACTTATAGGCTCCATGAAGGAAGACCTGGGTCAGATGGGCCAGCACCATCACGACCATACCGGACCCGGCGTAATAGTGGAGCGCCCGGAGAAACCAGCCCGCTGGCTGTTCGTAGTTCAGGTAGAGCAAACTATCATATGCCTTATCGGCCGAAGGGACGAATACGAGAGCTAGCCCGACGCCGGTGATGACCTGGATCATGAGCAGAGTCATCGAAGCGCTGCCGAACACATACCACCAACCCATCGGCGGTCGCGGCGGATCGACTCCCGCACCGCCTCCCGCTCGACGTCGGCCGTCGGGGCGTTCAACCCCTCGACCCACAGCGACCCCCGGAGACCGTCCCGGCCGCGGAGACAGGCGCGCTGCTCGATTTCGATCGTGAAGGCCTCTCGGGACCGTCCCCGGCCGGGTCGCTTCGATTCGGTCCGCCCACCGTCCCGGTCCGGTGGCGGGTCCGTCCGGCGGGGACGCGAGGAACCGCCGGATGGCTTAAATTCTGCCCCGGCTTGCCCCCCTGCTCCGTGCGTGGATCGGGAGGGAGGATTTGACGCAGGGGGAGATAGGGGGAGGAGGCGTAGGCAGGGGGGGGTGGAGGAGGAGGGGTTTTTGGTTCGTCCCGCTTGTTCTCTGTGTTCTTTTCGCCGCTCCGCCCTTCTGCGTATCAGCCGGTACGGGGTTGGAGGAGCCGCGGATTGCGGCTCGGCCGCGTTCGGCGGCGTTTTCGAACCGGTATCCCATCAGGAGATCCCTTATGAGCGACCCGTCGCGGCGGGAATCCCGGACCAGGACCCCCGTGATCACCATCGATCGAGAGGGGCGGCTGGTCCGCTTTCAGGAATTGACCGACGAGGAGATCCAGACGCTCCGCGAGGTCCACGCCCGGGCGCGGAGCGGCTCGCCGGACCCGACCGCCGGACCCTGTCGGCCGCCGTATCGGCTCCGGGGTCCCGACACCGCCTCGCACGGATGCCGTCCGATCGCGACTCGAAGCAGCGGTCAGGCGATGACCGGTCAGGCGATGACCGGGCGCGGCCTCGCGGTCCGCGTCCGCAGGCCCACGGGCCTACCGCGCCGGTGGCTGACCGGATGTCCGGTTGCGGTCGCACCGCCGCTCGGACCGCCGAGCCGGGCCGTCGGCCGGTCAAGGCGAAGACCCGTTGCCATGGCCCCACGGTGAGGCGATGATGGGTCGAGGTCTCCGCGGGACGACGCCGCTTCCCGTGAGGCCGGGAGGCTCAATGCAGTTGACTGCCGTCTTCGTCCAGGTCCCGGAGGGGGGCTACTCGCCTTCGTCGAGGAGTTGCCCGGGCCAATACCCAGGCGCGACGCTCGACCAGGCCGAGAGAACCTCCGGGAGGCTGTCGCCCTGATCATCGAGACCAATCGTCAAATCGCCGAGCAGTCGCTCCGGGTCAAGCCGTGCCCGAGAGCCGCTCGAGTTGGCGGTATGAAGCGCCGCGACCTCATCGGTCACCTGGAGGCACACGGCTGCCGGCTGCTCCGCGAGGGCGGGCGGCACAGCATCCATGTTAATCCGGCCACGAACGCGACATCGGCGGTGCCTCGACACACCGAGATTTACGAATTCCTGGCTCGAAATATTGCCGGGACCTCCGGATCCCGCCTCCCTGAGAGGCTGTGAATCATTCGGCGGACGTTGACGTAAGTCCTTATTTCATGGTTGGCCAGAGGGTCGTTTCCTGGCCTTCACCCGAAAGATTCACAGCCTCTGAGAATCCGACGGCCACGCCTTCCGCTCGTCTCGGCTCGGCTCGTCGGCCGCGATGCATTGATCACCGGCACCCCGCGGCCGGCTCGACGCGTCGATCCGGAGGGCCCGCCGGCGGGCCGCTTACGCTGGGGCCAGGCGTGGCGAATTCGGGGCCTACGGCATGCGTGGGGGGTCATCGTCCTCCTGGTTACTTCCCTCGCGGGCTGCGGCGGCTCGCGAGGGCCGGTGTCCACGGACACGTCCAGCGAGTCGTTCGCCACGGTGGCCGATCGGGTCGAGTTCCTCCAGCGATACGTCACATTCCGCCGCGGCTATCGCGATCTGGGCCTCCACATCGTCTACCACAATGGGGGCGGGGGGCGGCGGCCCGGGCCGTCGGAGTGCGATATCCGCGTCGTGGCCGTCGTCCCGCCCGGGGAGCTGGCACGTGGGTGCCCGCCGGGGTGACGCCCCTGGCCTCCGCCGATCGCGCCTGGCTGGATGTCGTCCCGGGGGCGGAGCGGGCGGAGGGGATCTCGGAATGGTATGTCGGGCCGGGGTCGGTCGTCGGGATCGACCGCGCCGGTTCGGTCGTCGCCTATCGCCGCCGGGCGTTCTGACAGGGCACACGATCGGATCGGATTGACGATCAAGGATCGGAGTCTGCGCAAGACCGACCGCCGAACGCCCGTGCAAGCCGCCCGGCCGGGCCGCGCCGGACCCGCTGACCGGGGAATGCCTCCGTCCCGCATCGTCCGGGCGGCTCGGCCCGGCTCCGATACCAGGCCGCACCATCCGTGGGACAGCCGGCACAGGGGCACCCTGGCCTCCGTTCTCGTTGCTGGTCGTTCCGACCGCGGTATAATGGCGGCGGAGGTGCCCATGATCCAGACGGTGGAAGCGGTGGTCGACGCGGATGGCCGCGTCCGATTACTCGGCGAGGTGCGAGTCGACGCACCCCGCCGGGCGTTGGTGACCGTGCTCGAAGAGCCGGCCGCCATCCCCGGCGAGGCGGCACTGCTCGCCGAGGCGGCCCTGGCGGCCGACTGGTCGAGGCCGGAGGAGGATGCGGCGTGGTCGCACCTTCAGCCGGCGAAGTAGTCCTGGTCCCGTTCCCGTTCTCGGACCTGTCGCAGTCCAAACTGCGGCCGGCGGTCTGCCTGGCGGACGCCGGCCGGGGCGACTGGGTGCTCTGCCAGGTCACCAGCAGCCCCTACGGCGATCCGCTGGCCGTACCGCTGGACGCGGCGGACTTCGCGACGGGCGGACTGCTCGTGGCGAGCTTCGCCCGGCCGGGCAAGCTCTTCACCGCCACTGCCGGCCTGATGGTCAAGTCCGTCGGCATCCTCTCGCCGGCCGCGCTGGGCCGGCTGCTCTCGGCGGTCGTCGCCTTGCTGAAGCCGCCGACGGGTCCGTGACGGCTAACGATCGGGGATCGGGGGCGACCTATCCCGACCTCCGATCCCCTGTTCAAGTAGCCCGGCCGAGCCGCCTACGGGCCGGACCGACCCGGCACCGGATCCGCCGGCCGATCAGCCCACACTCCTATCGGCCGGCACACCGGCACCGATAATTCCGCGGCCGGACCGGGCCGCGGAATTCACGCATCCGTCGGCGTTCCCGGCCTCGGGTTCGGTTGCCGGGGGGCGAAGCGGTGATACGCTGGGAACCGGGTCGTTCTCCCCCGGGAATGCGAGGAGCCGATGAGCACAGTCGAGGAGATCACCGCGGCGATCCAGCAACTCTCCGCCGATGACGTCGTGCCGCGTCCGGGGTCCTGGTGGCGGAGTTCGCCGAGCGACCCTGGGACCAGCAGATCGAGCGCGACGAGCGGGCGGGGCGACTCGATGCCCTGATCGACCGGGCGCGGGAAGAGCACCGGGCTGGGGGACCCGCCCGCCTGTCAACCGCGACGTGACGGCCCACTTCCGGGCGTGCGATTCCCGGGGG
>CAWCPP010000007.1:0-228962 GCA_963797295.1 uncultured Planctomycetaceae bacterium | reverse complement strand
GGCCGGCAGTCGAGGCTCACCAGGACGGCAACGAGATGACGGGCCCGGTGCAGGCGGGAATCCGGCGCTCGACGCGATCTGGCCCGACGATCCCGGCATCCGCATGGCTCTGGCGGGCGGCGTCACCACCGCCAACATCATGCCCGGCAGCGGCAACGTGATCGGCGGCCAGACCCTTTACGTCAAGCTCCGGCCAGGGCCGATCACCAACATGATGGTCCGGCCCGGCACGCCCGAAGGCGGCCTCAAGATGGCCAACGGCGAGAACCCCAAGCGGGCGTACGGCGGCAAGAACCAGGCACCAGGCACCCGGATGCGCCTGGCCGCGATCCAGCGCGAGCAGTTCATGAAAGCTCTTGACTATCGCCGCAAGTGGCAGGCTTATCGCAAGGAGTTGGAAAAGGCAAAAGCCAATCCGCTCGTCAAGGACAAAGAGGCCAAGACCGACGCCCAGTCCAAGGAACCTGCCGAGCCCGAACATGACCTGGCGCTCGAATCTCTGGTCGAGGTGCTCGATCGCAAGCGAACGGTCCATTTCCATTCGCACCGGGCCGACGACCTCATGACCGTCGTCCGCCTGGCCGAAGAGTTCGGGTTCGAGGTGGTCCTCCAGCACGGCACCGAGGGTTACAAGGTCGCCGACGAGCTAGCGAAACGAAAAATCCCAGTTTCACTGACCATCCCCGACAGTCCCGGGGGCAAGCCCGAGGTGGACGACCTGATCGAACAGAACGCCGCCATCCTGGAGCGGGCCGGAGTGAAACTGGCCATCAATACCGACGACTTCATCACCGAGTCGCGGTTTCTCCTGCGCACCGCCAGCCTCGCCATGCGCGGGGGACTTTCCGAAGCGAGTGCTCTGAAGGCCCTGACGCTCAACCCGGCCGAGATGCTCCACCTGGAGAAGCGAATCGGCTCGATCGAGCCCGGCAAGGACGCCGACTTCGTCGTCCTTTCGGGCCGTCCGTTCAGCGTCTATTCGCAGGTCTTGCAGACCTACATTGAAGGCCAGAAGCGCTATGATCGCGGCGACGACAACCAGGCCAGTTATGCTGTCGGTGGGTTCGCGTTGCCCGACCACATCGCCCGACCTAAACCGGCGCCGACAATGATGTCTCCCCTGAAGGTCGAGACCCCTGCCGGCGACAACAAGCAGCTTCCGCAAGATGCCACCCGCTTTGTCATCCGTGCCGGGCTGCTCCACACCGTAAGCGGGCCGCCGATCAAGAACGGAGTCGTGATTGTCGAGAACGGCAAGATTCGCGGTGCCGGCAAGGCCGAGGACGTTCAACTACCCGAGGGAATCCCGGTAATCAAAGCCCCAGTCGTCACGCCCGGATTGATCGACGCGCACACGGTCGTGGGCGTGTCGGGCCGGCTCAACGTCCCGGCCGACCAGGATCAGGACGAGCGGAGCGACCCGAACCAGGCCGACGCCCGGATTCTTGACAGCTTCAATCCCAACGAGCCGCTACTGGAGTTTGCCCTGCGGCACGGGGTGACGATCATCCAGGCCTGCCCGGGCCCGATCAACGTGATCGGTGGCCAGGCGGGCATCTTTCGCACTTTAGGTACCACAGCCGAAGGCATGATGGTGCGTTTCCCTTCGGCAATCGTCTTTCACCTGGGAGAGGTGCCCAAGCAAACCTATCCCGGCAAGCCGCCCGGCACGCGGATGGGAACCGCCGCCCTGATTCGCAACGCTCTGGTCGCCGCGTCCAATAATCGCAACAAGCGCAAAGCGGCGAAGCCCGATTCCCCGCCCGACCGCAACCTGAGGCTCGAGGCCCTCGGCCTCATTCTGGATCGCAAGGTCCCCGCCATCTTCGGGGCCCACCGCGCGGACGACCTGGCGACGGCCCTCCGTCTGGCCCAGGAGTTTGGGCTGGAAGCACAGCTCAGCCTGGCGTCCGAAGCTTACTTGATGGCAGACACCGTGGCCGCTGCGAAGGTCTCAATTCTTGTCCATCCCTCGATGCAGCGGCCGAGCTCACCGGAGACCTACAATACCACCGTGAACAACGCTGCGATCCTTGCTGACAAGAAGATCCCGCTGGCGATCGTCTCGGCCTATGAGTCGTACGTTCCCAAGACCCGCGTTCCCCTCTATGAGGCAGCCGTCGCGATGGTCAACGGCCTCGGCTATGACCGCGCGATCCGGGCAATCACGCTCGACGCCGCCCGCATCCTCAAGATCGACTCCGACTACGGCAGCCTCGACCTGGGCAAGGTCGCCGACGTCGTCCTTTACGATGGCGATCCGTTCGAGTACACCACCCACGTCACTCATGTCGTCCTTGGCGGCCGCCTGGTCTACGACCGCGCCGAGGAAGCCAAACATCCGCGAGCGAGGCGAGGCGGTGGAAGTGGGGCCGCGGGGGAGCCGGAGTGCTGCATGGGGTATTGAGGCGGAGACTGCTCTGCACTGCGGGCCCGTGCCGCATCGTGGTCTACGACGCAAAATGGTACTCGCCAGATCCAATCTCAAAAATCGCTCGATCGTTTTCGATTTTCAAGAATCGGACACCAACAGCTTCGCCGGCCGGTTTTCCGCTTTCGGTCACGGCGGCTTCATTCCTTGCCGGGACGAAGACTTTCGCAGTCGTGTTGGGTGGGATGACCAGATCCATCATCAGTTTGCCCCCATCCCGCTTCCAACTGCTAACGATCCGGCCGTAGGGACAGTCATAATGCGATCTCACCCAGGTGAGGTCGCCGACGACCTGCGGTTTGATGCAGATCCGCCGGTAGGCCGGTGCGGTCGCGTCGTACTGGATGCCGGCCAGATCGGCGAAGAACCACTCCATGACATGGCCGAGCATGAAATGGTTCGAGGATGCGCTGGGGCCACCGTCCCACGGTTCGGTCAGGCTTGTGTTGCCTTTGGCGAGAATCATCGCGTAACCAGGTTTGTCGCTGCGGCTGTTCATATCGAAAATCACGTCCGAGCGGCCGTTGCCCGCCAGCCGCGAAGCAGGTAACGATAGCCGACATCGCCACTGGTCAGTGAATTGCCCCGCTTGCGGATGTCGGTGACGATCGCCTCCAGGACGCCAGGCACATTCGCGGGCGGGGTCATCCCCATGGCCAGTGGCAAAGCATTGGCGGTCTGGCTGCCATAGGAGCCATTCTTGAACAGCCTGGCGTTGTACGCGGCCTGGACATCGGCCGCGAGCTGGGCGTATCGGTTGGCATCCGCGGGCTTGCCCAGCAGGCGAGCTGTCTTCTCCAGAACGCGAAGGTCGAGGTAATAGAAGGCGGTGGCCGTCGACTCCGCGCTGGTGGGATCGAGCGCGAACCAGTCGGCCAGTCCGTGCGAGAGGATGTGGTCTTTTGCTTTGCTGCCCAGATAGGCCACGTAGCGCTGCATTCCCGGATAATGCCGCCGCAAGATTTCGACGTCGCCGTACCATTGGTAACAGTTCCACGGCACCAGCACGAAGGCGCTGCCCCACTCGGGCGAATCGCGAAAACCGCCCTCGAATTTGACATATTCGGGCGCGATGTCGGGCACCAGACCGCTCGCCTCCTGGGAATCGGCCATATCGGCAGTCATCTTTGAAAGTAGCGTCGAGAGGTCGTATCCATACATCAGGGAAGGCCCCACGAGGTGAACCTGCTCGAGCCAGCCGAGTTTCTCCCGGTGAGGGCAGTCGGTGAGGATGCTCATCATGTTGCTGCGGATCGCCCAGTGGATGATCTCCAGGGTGCGGTTGAACGTCTCGTTGGAACAGGCGAACTCGCCGGCAGGCCGAGCCGATCCGCAGACGAAACGTCCCTCGACAGCCAGCACCACTGGCATCTGGCCGTCTGATGTCTCGCCCGCCGCCCTGGCTCCTTCGATCTGTAGAAAACGTGCACCGGCATAACAGAACCGCGGAGCCCATGTCTCCGCGGCCTCGTCGCCTCGAAGCGTATAGTTAAAGCTCATGAGCTTATCGCATGCGCCGATGAATTCGCCGTGCTCGAACCGCTCGCCGGTGCGTATGGTGATCCTGGAGCCCGCCGGGCCCTTGACTGTGATATTCGGTTGCATGGAACAGTTCTGTCCGAGATCGTAGACCCAAACACCCGGCCTGAGCCGGATTTTGTTGACCACGGGCAATTCCTTGATCACTTTCACGGGCGGGGCGGCTTGAGTCGAGCAGACAAGCTTTCCGCCAGGTCCAGCGGTGACCGCGGTCGACTTCCAGTCGCGCCCACGGGAAAACCTGGCTTGTCCCAGTGAGCAACTGCCAGACGCGCGTCGTAATCCTCGCCCCCATACACGCAGGAAAACGTGGTAGGGCCCGGAGCGGTGAGCCAGCTCGGGTCGCTGACGACCACCTCGCCGGTACCGTCGGTGTAGTTCAGGTGGAGCTGGGCTATGAGTTTAGGGGGTCCAAAAGTCCCTGTGAACTTGGTATATCGCCCTCCCTTGACGTTATACATTCCGTTGCCAAGCATGACCCCGAGCACGTTCTCGCCGCCGGCGAGACGGTTGGTGAGGTCGTAGACACGGTAGAGGCAGGTTTTGGAATAAAGTGTCCAGCCGGGTTCGAATACCGAGTCATCCGCCAACGCTCCGTTGACATGCACCTCCATGCAGCCCAGGCCGCAGATGAAGAGCTCGGCCCGGCGCAACGGCTTGGTGACGCTGAATCCCTTGCGGAAGAGGGGCAAACGCGGGACATTGGCTTGCGCTTCCGTGATCCATTGGCCTTTCCAGTCGGCTGGATCAAGAATGCCCATCGTCCACGATGCGTCCTCGCTCCACGGGGATTGCTTACCGTTTTGATCCCAAACACGGACTTTCCAGAAGCCTTGCTGGCGAGAGACGAGTGGCTTACCGGCGTATTCCACCTGGATACTCTGGTCGGTAGCGACCTTGCCGCTGTTCCAGAGGTCGCCTTGATCCTTGGCCAGCAGATCGGACGATGAGGCAACGAGAACTTGATACGCCGTTTGCCTCAGGCCTCGGGAAGATTGCGGACCTTCTGCCGGATCACTTGCGGTGATGATCCAGCTCAGCCGTGGCTGGCGAGCGTCGATGCCCAGCGGGTTTTCCCGATATTCGCAGCGGAGATCTTTCGGTACGACCGAGGCATGCTCATCGGTTTGTACCGCTGCGGCAGACGCCAGGGCGCCGCTCCTGGAAGCCAACCCCGCCGGCAGGCTCGGTTCTTCTGTACGCCCCGGCACCGGGGCCGCGGTCGGGCCGAAGATCAGGAGCAATGACAGGATGACTGTGTTTGGTCTCATGGCGTTTGTGTGATTCTTTGGGGGCTTGCGGTATGGGTGCGGGCATGACGCCGTCGACGCGCACTTTCGCCTCGCGCGGTTGGAATGACTCAAAACGACATTGTATCACCATGCCGTGCCTGGCCACGATATCCGCGATGGATCCGCTTCCACAGCACGCAATGGAGAACAAGCGACCACGATGCGGATACGGAGAAGCTTGGTGAGGGGGCAAGATGGGGTGCTATTTCGAGTCAGGATGAACGGAAATGAGGAGGGCGAGTGATGCGGTCTCGCGTACGAAACGACCGCCGTTCACTCGCCCTTTTTCGATAATCGCCGGCCATTCCGCTCTGGGCTGGTGGCGGCGAAACTCCCGTGACGACACGAACAACGACCTGAAGGCGTCACTTGGTTGCTTTATCACCCTCTTGCATCTGCGTTATCGTCTCGACTTCGGTGACCATTTCCTGCGGGCCGACCTTGATTTGCATGGTCATCTTCATGTTCAGCTCAGAGCCCCGAAGAATTCCCGCCTTCGGGTCGAAACGGTAACCACCTTTACCATCGGACGATACCATCTTGACCGACATCGGCCCATCGCCCGGCTTGATCTCGCTCTTGACGACGACCCCGATCCGGTCGTTGGCTCCCTCCGCGCCTTCGTAGGTGTAGGTACTGTCGAGCAACATTGTGCCGAAAGGCATCGGCAGGCTCTTGGTCGACTTCCAGGTGTATCCCTTGGCGACGGCCTTCTCGGGCAAGACGATGGTGGCCTGGCCCGTCATCCGCTTGATCCCTTCCTCCGAGAACATCGCGCCACCGGCAGGGCCAAGACCTTTCAGGGCATCAAGCACCTTTGGCGGTACGGTGACGTCGCTGATATCGCCCTGGGTGCTCATCTTCATGTGGAACGGGCTTCCCACCATGCCCCGTAGAATCTTGGCAGCCGCGCCCGCCGGGCCATCCTCTTCAGCCGCCGGCTCGGTCTTGGTGTCCACCTTTGTCTCGCCCATGGGTCCCGAGGTCGTGAGGACGATCCGGTCAATGGTCTGGTCCATCTCGGCGTTGCCAGAGGCATCGACTTTGGTGATTTTCCAGGTCATGTCGGTGTTCTGATTTTGCTGGAACTCGACCTTCTGACCGCCGGCCTCGGTCTTGCTCAGGGTCTTCTGACTCATTGTGTAATGAATTGCTTTATCCTTCGCGAACTTCCATCGCAGCGGTTCGTCGCCGCGCGCTGCGGTTGCGGCGAGTGCAAAGGTCGTTGTCACGATCGATAAGGCGCGGATGCAGGAGGGAACTGTTGTCATGATGAGATCCTTGGTTGGCAGGGTAATGGGACCAATCGTAGTGAGAAACGATTCTGAGACTGCTCGCGCTGAGACGTGATCCGGACCGAAATCAGTTTTTCTTCTCCGTCAAAGCCTTCACTTCGGCCGGCAGGTCGAACGTCCCGGCGGGTAAGTCGACATTTTGCTCGACCTTTTCGATGGTAATCACCATTTCTTGCGTGAGCACTTTTTGCTTGACCTTGAGTGGGACCTTCACTCCGTCAAAGTCCTTGTAGTCGGAGACAATCGCACTGACGGAGATTTCGCCCATCGGGCTCTTGACCGTTGTGTCGGACCGGACCAGGAGGCCGCTGGCCTTGTCGTAGAAGCTGGTGGTCGGGTTGCCCTCCTTGGGGGTGAGGATCACCTTATAGGCAGGCTTGCCCTCGACATCCTCGATTCCCGCGGTCTCGGCCTTCGTGAAAAACTTTCGCCAGTTGTAATCACTTTCAAGACTCGAGGAACGAACGGCGCTCGCCTTCTCGTCGCCCTCGAGCAAGCGGGCTCCCGTGATCGGGCTTACTTCCCAGGCCGTACTGCTGGAGTAACCTTGCTGGGTCAATCCGAGCTGGCCGAGTTCCATCTTCATCAGGCCCAGATCCGGGAGGCTTTGAATGATCGTGATCTTGCCTTTCACCCCGGCACCCGTGATTTCCACCGTTCCGGTGGATATGCGTGTCTTTACCTTTTCGTAGGCGGCCTTACCTCCGGTCGCTTCGACATACTTGTCGAGTATGGTTTCGCCCTTGGGCTGTTCCTGGGCAGCTTGTGACTGCGGCAGCCCCAGCAAGAAAGATGTCGAAGCCAGGGCGGACGAGAGCCACCGCAATACGTTCCGGCGTGATTGTGAAGTCATCGATGCTCCTTTCTGTAAAAATGGTACCACGATCAAAGCGGGTGAGCGATTGTCAAGACGCGTGTTTCTGAGAATGAATCCAGGCGAGAGCAGCCTCGAGCGTGGGGTCGCGGCCTTCGAGCAGAGCTCTTCGCGTGAGCGGAATCTCCACGTCAGCCGTCACACCTTCCCCTTCCAGCGGCCTGCCACCCACGCTGATGTAGTTAGCGAAGGCATGCTGAAAGGCATCTCCATCGGGCAGCTTGATGACGATCGACGGCAAGGCCGCGCCGCCGGTACGCGTTCCAAAGGTCCGGGCACGGCCCATATCGCGGAGACCACCGGCAAGGATCTCCGAGGTCGACATCGAACAGCCGTCAATCAAGATGGCCACCGGTCCGCGATACGCCGCAGGCCTGGGATTCAGGACGAAATTGACACGCGAGTCGCGCGTGACCATTGTGCCCAGCTTCAAGTTCGCGCTCGAAACGAGCCAGCCGCCCATCCCCATCGCCATCCCGCCGATGCCGCCGGGGTTGCCCCGCAAGTCGAGTACCAACCCCTCGGCATCGGAATGGGCCTTGATTGCCTCTCCGAAACTCTTGAGTACGCCGACAGGATCAAAGAACGCGTTGAGCTTGGCGTAAAGAATGGTCTGATCGATCGGCCGGGCTTCGAAGTCGACGTAAAATGTGGGCAGGTTGCCGAACCGGGCGGGCACGCCCCTGGGCGCTGCGAGTTTGAGGTTGGCTTTGACCGGCCGATCGTCGGCGTCAAGCAGCTCGACTGTCACCTGGTCGCCGACCTTACCCCTGAGGTGGGAGCTGGCGGCGAGTGCCAGGCGGAATTCACGTTGCGTGGACGTTTTGTAGGCTTTATCGACCTTGGTTATGGCAGGCTCGAGCAACTCCCCGCCGACCTTGACGATGACCCAACCCGGCCTGACTCCCGCGCTGGCGGCGGGAGAACCCGGTTCCACCGCGGCCACAAGAGGACGGCCCTCGATCACCCGGACCTGGAGGCCAGACTGGCCCGAGCCGTGTTTGTCATTCTGGTTCTCGATCCCGAGCGCGCCATAGGCGTCGCTTGGAATGATCGAGAAATGCGACTGCTTGAGTCTTTCAATCATCTCCTGGAGGATCTTGCGAGCCTCGGCGATCGAGCCGGCCTGCTCGATCTTGGGTCGAAGTTCAGCGCGGACCTCGGACCAGTCGACGCCGTTGAGCTTGGGGTCGAAGTGCTTCTCGCGAATCGTTGTCCAGACCAGGTCAAACGACTCCATGTTGCGCTGAACTTGCTGAGCTGTAAGCTTGCGACCGGGCGCCTCCTGGGCCCGGGTCGATGGGTAGCCGGCCAGGGCACAAAGGAGGATCAGTACGATGCGACAGGCGGACCTTAGATCGTTTGGCATGTCAAAAGTAGAACTCTACAATCAGGTTGGGCGTAAGGCCGTATTGTGATCGCAACCTTGCAGATTTCAAGCACGGCGTTCGACAAACATCTTGCAATTCCGACCAGCTCGCTCACTGAGCGGCATTCTAGTGGCTCAAGCAGTTGTTGAATCTTTCGCAAGAGAGGAGGTTTTATTGGCCTCTTCACTTGCCGATCAGAAGATCCCGCGATCGACCGCCGCTGGGTTTTATCAGATACTGTGGCGTGATGACGATGGATGTTGAGGCGCAAAAAGAGGGGAAGTTCGTGAAAATCTGCGGCTCGCGACATGATTTCCTAGCAGGGTTAACTAAGATAACGGCGTTAACCAAAACAGGTGCTTGATGGACTCGAATGTCAGGCGAAGCCAGAAGCGTGAAGTGCACCGGGACAAGATTCTCGACGCGGCGCGGGAGCTATTTGTCGAAGAAGGAGTCGAGGCAACGTCGATGCGGAAGTTCGCCAAGAAGATTGGATACTCCGCGACGGCCCTCTATGACTACTTCAAGGACAAGGAAGCACTTCTCCGCGAGCTCTGCGACACCGACTTTCTTCTGTTCAATCAATCATTTGGAAAGACGTCGGACGAAATCTCCGACCCGGTCGAGCGGCTCAGGGCGCTGGGGCGGGCTTACTTCGTGTTTGCCCGCAAGTACCCGAGCCATGAAGCAGACCATCAGCGACGTGGTGCTGTAACTCGACGCCGGCGTGGATATCATCAAGGGCGACCAGTTGCGCGATCATGAACTCGTGGCCTGAACTCGGATCTACAAGAATCCAAGCAACTTTAGTGGTGCTGAACAATCCATTACCGCGTCGGCACGCGACCAGGGAGACAAGACCATGCTCACGCGCCAGACGCCCGTGGGATCGCAAAGCTCCCTTGTATCGGGAACTTGGCAGCGGGTAGCCGCGGCATTTCTGGCAGTGAGTGTCGTTTTGTTTGCGTTGGCGGCTGGATCACCCAACTGCTTCTGCCAGACGTACAGCACCAACTTCGCCGGCACAGAAAACCCGCTGTCCGAGCGGGGACGATGGTCGAACGACGGCCTGGATTGGACGAACATCCGGAAAGCGAACGGACTTGCCTACTCCACGCAGAGCGGCACCGAAACCGGCAAGTTCGCATACAACGACTCGTACGCCCTGCTCTCCGGGTTTCCACCGGATCAGGAGGCTTGGGGGGAAGCACACATTGGGAAACCCGACTCCAGATGCAATCAAGAGGTCGAGATCTTGCTCCGGTTCACGAGTTCGCCTCATCGCACGACGGGGTATGAGTGCCTGGCCAGGTGCACCGACGACAGCTCATCCTATCTGGAAATCGTTCGCTGGGACGGCCCGGTGGGCAAGTTCACCTACCTCGCCAGAAAGAACGGCAAGGATTACGGACTCAAGAATGGCGACACCCTGAAGGCCTCGATCGTGGGCAACGTGATCAGCGTCTTCATCAACGGCGTGAAGAAAGCCGAGGCGACCGACAACACCTTCAAGACAGGCAATCCCGGTATCGGGGAATTCCTCGCATGCCCCAACGGTCAAGGCCGCGGGACAAACCCCGACTTTGGTTTTGCCGGCTTCACCGCAAGAGCACTCCGCTCCAGGTGAATCGCGTACGCGTCTCCGCTTGGTCGCGTGGGGGCCATTGACAATCTTCTGGCTAGATTCTTTAATGAAGTGGCATCCTATCGTAATTCGATTCCGGTGAATTTCCGAGCAGATCGGTCGTGGCAGAGTCCGGACGTAAGCTTGAGAATCATCTGTGGATTCTGACCCTGACGGGGACGTTGTACCTGGTCATCGGTTCACCGAGCGCGCGAGCGGCGGGATGCCATGTGACCGATCGGCCCGCGCTGGCTCGCTCGCTGTCATGGGAACGATGGCAACACGGCGGATACACGCCGGCAGACCGGGTCCTTGCCCAGGCGCCGCCGGCAATCTTCCCGTTGCCTTGCCATGGCGAAACGCCGACGCTCCAATCGTTCGCCAGCGGCCTGGTGACTGCGGATATCACCCCAGTAATCATTCTTGTGCCGGTGGCCGAAGAGAGACACACGGCATTCGAGTCGCCATCGCAGCCACTATTCACCATAGCCTCCCGTCTGGATCGGCCGCCCCGCTGCGATTGATCCGCTTCTTCGGCTTTGCCCGATCTCGAACTCGGCCGTGTCGGTTGGTTGGTGCGGTCACTCGAACAAGTGACTAATATCCTATCGACACAAGCCGGTCTGTTCGCAATTCATCAATCATCCATCGTGTTTCAATTTCCAGTTATATCGTGCCGCCGGGTTCTCCGGAGGCGTGCGCGGGAGCTTGCCTATGTCGACACCGGTCCTGCCAGCGCGAGACCGCACCGGTCGGGTTTACAAGCCCGCCATCGGATCGCGGCTGCGCCCCTTGCTCTGGGTCATCCTCATCGGGTTCGCATTACTCGCGGCCAACGGGTTCTACCTCTCCACCGTCACCGCGCTGACGTGGTACCTGGGGACGACCCAGCAGACGTTTTTCTACATGATCATGGTTGCCTTGCATTTATTCCTTGGCCTTGTCCTGGTCATTCCTTTCCTGATCTTCGGTTTCACGCATCTGGCAACCTCGTGGAAGCGGCCCAACAAGTCGGCCATTCGCTATGGCGTAATCTTGCTGGGTGTCGCTCTGGTCACACTGGTATCGGGGTTCATCCTGGTTCGCATCGGCGGATTCGAGGTCCGCGACACGCGGATTCGCAATGTCGGCTACTGGTTGCACGTGGCCGCACCGATCCTCGCGGTCGCACTGTATGTCAAGCACCGCCTCGCCGGTCCGCGGATTCGCTGGGAATGGGCGCGGCGGCTGGCGATTCCGGTGGTCGGCTTCGTGGCGATCATGGGATTGCTGCACTCGCAGGACCCCACGTCATTCGGGGTAAAAGGACCGAAGGAAGGAAAGCAATACTTCTTTCCTTCCGAGTCAGTCACCGCCAACGGCAAGTTCATACCTGCGAAGACGCTGATGATGGACGAGTACTGCCTCGAGTGCCACAAGGACGCCTACAACGGCTGGTTTCACTCGGCGCACCGGCGCAGCTCGTTCAACAACCCGGCCTATCTGGCAAGCGTGCGTGAGACCCGGAAGGTGGCGCTCGAACGCGACAGTTCAACCCAGGCGTCCCGCTGGTGCGCCGGCTGCCACGATCCCGTGCCGTTTTTCTCGGGCGAGTTTGACGATCCCAATTACGACGACGTGCACAACCCGACCGGGCAGGCGGGCATCACCTGCACGGTTTGCCACGTGATCACCGCGGTCAACAACACCCGGGGCAACAGCGCCTACACGATCACCGAGCCCCAGCATTATCCGTTCGCCTTCAGTGACAATCCGGTGCTGAAATGGGTCAACCGAACTCTGGTGAAGGCCAAGCCCGAGATGCACAAGAAGGAGTTCATGAAGCCGATCATCAAGAGCGCCGAGTTTTGCTCGGTGTGCCACAAGGTCGGGATACCGTATCCCGTCAATCATTACAAGGACTTCGTGCGCGGACAGGATCATTACAACACCTATTTGCTTTCGGGCGTGTCCGGGCATGGAGCGCGGAGCTTCTATTATCCGCCGGTGGCGAAGTCGAACTGCAACGAGTGCCACATGGATTTGCAGGCCTCGAACGACTTTGGCGCCAGGGACTTTGACGGCAAGGGCGTGCGGCAGATTCACAATCACCTCTTTCCGGGAGGCAACACGGCTCTGCCGACCTTCCTGGATGATGAACCGGCCGCGCAGGCACAGGCGAAGTTCCTCAAGGACAGGCAGGTTCGGGTCGATGTCTTCGCGCTCCGCGAAGGCGGAGTGATCGAAGGGAAGTTCCTGGGTCCGCTCCGGCCCGAGGTTCCCACGCTTCAGCCGGGGCAGAAATACCTGGTGGAGGTTGTTGTGCGCACGCTGGGCGTGGGGCATCCCCTGACCCAGGGGACCGTCGATTCCAACGAGATCTGGGTCGAGCTGATTGCCCGTCAGGGCGACCGTGTGGTCGGCCGGTCGGGAGGCATCGGTTCCGACGGTACCGTCGATCCCTACGCGCACTTCATCAACGTCTACATGCTCGATCGGTACGGCAACCGGATCGACCGTCGAAACGCCCAAGACATCTTCGTGCCGCTCTACAACAAGCAGATCCCGCCTGGCGCCGGACAGGTCGTTCACTTCTCTCTGGAACTTCCCGGAGGCCAGACCGGCGCGATCAACCTCGAGGCGAAGGTCAATTATCGCAAGTTCGACCGCAAATACATGGACTTCATCTTTGGCAAGGGACAAGGGCCAGCCATCCCCGTGGTCGAGATGGCCGTCGACAAGGTCGAGCTTCCCGTCGCAGGAAGTTCGAATGTTCGCAATGAGCCCTCGCCGATCAAGGATGAATGGCAGCGCTGGAATGACTACGGCATCGGCCTGCTGCTCGAGGGTACCACCAAGGGGGGCCAGAAGGGCGAGCTCAAGCAGGCTGAGGAGGTGTTTCGAAAGGTCGCCGAGCTGGGACGAGCCGATGGTTGGGTGAACCTGGCGAGGGTCTATCAGCGCGAAGGCCGGATCCCCGAGGCTCTCTCGGCCCTCGAAAAGGCCGCGGCGCACAAGGAGCCTGCCGCCCCCTGGGTAATCAACTGGCTGACCGGAGAGATCAACGCCTCCAACAATCAACTGGAAGAATCGGTCGCCAGTTTCGAGGCGGTCCTGAAAACCCGGATCCCGGAACGGAAATTCGACTTCGGCCTCGACTTCGTCGTCATCGATGAGATGGCCGCATCCCTCTACACGATGGCACGGCCCTTGCCCGTCAAGAGCCCAGAGCGCAAGGAATGGCTCAAGAAGGCAATCGCGGCCTATCGCCGTACGCTGGCCATCGACTCCGAGGATGTCACTGCGCACTATGGTCTCGGTCTGGCTTTTGGAGATCCGGCGTGGGGAGCCAGAACTCTGGGTGACATTGTGGCACCCGGGGGTGATGCCGAGGCGGTCGATCCTGACGAGTTGACGAAGCTGACGGCCTTCGTGGCCGACCGCAAATCATCATCAGTCCAGCGAAAGGACCGCGCTTTGAAGCTTGCCCGCCTGGTTGTCCGGTACATGAAGAACCTTCGCCCTCAGTTCCAGGCGAGGCTCGAACCGCTCCACGATCTGGCCGCGACGCTCGGCCCGACCTGGGAGCAGGAGTCCGATGGTGAGCTCCAGGCGGCGATTGGCCGGGCGCTCGAGATCACACACAAGACGCTCCACGAGCGGCTCAAGCCCGACGAGACGGCCGAGGGCCGGGTGTTTTCGATCGCCCGCAAGAACGACCCGGCGGCCAACATGAATGCCCAGTCCATCGTGGTCCACCCCATGCATCGGCCCGGAGCCCCGGGGATTGATACAGTCCCTGTAGCGGCCGCAGCGCGCACCACGACAATCGTTCCGCCCAGATCAACCCTGCTTCAGGCTCAGGAGAGTGGAGAATGATTAGAGATCACCAGGTTCACAGCGCCAGGCTCCTGGGCCTGCTGGGAGCGATACTCTTGCCCATTGTGCTCACTGGCTGCGGCACGCAAGCCGAGAAGGCCGTCATTGCCGAGCCAGTGGCCCCCGTGCGTCCCGCCGAAGTCAAGGTCGAGACGCTTCCGCCCGTCAAGTTCGTGGACATCACGAAGGAGGCGGGAATCCAGTTCGTCCATTCGAACGGGGCTTTTGGCGACAAGCTGCTCCCCGAGACGATGGGCGCGGGCGTGGCCTTTCTCGATTACGACAACGACGGCGATCAGGACTTGCTGTTCGTCAACTCGTGTCCCTGGCCGGGGCACGAGACCAAGCCCGCGCCCACGCAGTGTCTCTACCGCAACGACGGCAAGGGCCGCTTCGAGGATGTCACCAGGCAGGCCGGGCTCGACAAGACGTTCTACGGCCAGGGGGTCGCCGTGGGTGATTACGACAACGATGGCCACGTTGACATTTACTTCACGGCCATCGGCGGAGGGCATCTGTTCCGGAACGACGGCAAAGGCCGGTTTGAAGATGTGACTGAGTCGGCGCACGCCAAAGGCCCGAACGGCTGGCTCACAGGGGCGGCGTTCCTGGATATCGATAACGACGGCGACCTTGATCTGTTCATCTGCAATTATGTCACCTGGACGCCCGCGATCGACAAGGTTCAGGGCTTCCAGATCAGCGGCCTGGGGCGGGCTTACGGACCTCCGACCTCGTTCCCCGGTTCGCTCTGTGCCCTCTTACGCAATGATTCGGGCCGGTTCACCGACATCAGCGAGGAGTCGGGCATCCAGGTCCGCACGCCCGATTTGAAAGTCCCGCTGGCCAAGGCGCTTGGAGTGGCTCCTTTTGATATGGACGGCGACGGTCTGGTGGACATCGCAGTGGCCAACGATACGGTGCAGAACTTTCTTTTCCATAACTTGGGACATGGCAAGTTCGAGGAGGTTGCGATTCTCTCCGGTGTTGCCTTCGACCAGACGGGCTCACCGCGCGGGGGCATGGGCTGCGACTGGGCCTGCTTTGGCAACGACGAGCGGCTTGGCCTGGCGATCGGCAACTTCGCCAATGAGATGACGGCGCTGTATGTGAGCGATCAGCCGTCCAGCCTCCAGTTCTCGGATCTGGCCAACCTCTACGGCCTTGGTGCGCCCACGCAGCCGCCGCTCAAGTTCGGGCTGTTCTTCTTCGATTACGACCTCGACGGTCGTCTCGATCTGATCTCGGCCAACGGCCATCTCGAGCCCGACATTTCCAAGGTGCAGGCGAGCGAGAGGTACGAGCAGCCCGTGCAACTGTTCTGGAACTCGGGTAAGAGCGGCCGCAATCTGTATGTCAAGGTCGGCCCGGAGGCGGCCGGCCCCGACATGTTCCGCCCGATCGTCGGCCGGGGAAGCGCCTATGCCGATATTGACGGTGACGGCGACCTGGATGTCGCCATCGCGGTCAATAACGGCCCGGCTCGTCTCTTTCGGAACGACGGCGGGAACGCCAATCACTGGTTTCGTTTGAATTTAAAGGGGAACGGGAAAACCGTCAACCGCGACGCAATCGGCGCCAAGGTCGAGCTCAGAGTGGGAGACCAGACGTGTCGCCGCCAGCTCTTCCCCTCCAAGAGCTATCTGTCGTCCGTCGAGTTGCCGCTGACCTTCGGCCTGGGGAAGGCGGAAAAGGTTGACGAATTGACGATCACCTGGCCTTCGGGGAAAATCACAACGCTCAAAGATCTCAAAGTCAACCAGGTTTGCCGCATTGAGTCGGAATAGTGGCAATCGACGTGCTGCTTTTTTGTAGACCGTGACCCCTTTCCCCGTGTGATATAATTGCCATCGAACGGGGCGCTCGGCGGAGGCCGTGCCCTGCTTGGGAGCGATACGGACGGGAGTAGGTTCGAAGAACCGAACCTGACGATCCATCGTGACCGCTTTTGACGCTTTATTCATCATTGAACGGCAACGACGGAGCGGTGCGCGCAGGCGTGAGTCTTCTGATCAACTGGGTTTCCCGCTTCCTGGACGAACACCCGACTGCCAAGACCGGCCATCGCTCGGTTCGCCCTGCCTGCTTGAAACGGCCCCACGCGAATACCTGAGGCTCGCACACTCTGACGCACCCTTCCGCAGCGGGAGGATGGTCGACCATGCGTCGCCTGGTGAAGTGGTCCGCAACCTGGACGTTCTTGGCGATGCTGGCATGGATGACCAGCCCAACCACATGGGCCAGGCCGCTCGGCTCAGGACCGCCCGCTCAGACGTCTTCGCCGACCGATGCGAAGAGTTCGGCGGACGAGGTTCAGGCCTTGATGGAGCTAGGGCTGAACCACGAGCGGCAGCACAACTGGGCCGCTGCCATCGAATCCTATCGGAAGGCGCTGGAGCGGTGGCCGAGCCGGACCGATTTCAGTCGCCGGCTGCGGCTCTGCGAGTTGCACTTCAAGCTCAACAGGCGCTATCAGGACGTGAGCTTTCGCGGTGTTCTCCTGCGTCTGCCGCGCGAGCAGGCGACCGATCTCTACGCCGAGGTCCTGGACCGAATCCAGACGCATTATGTCGATCCCGTACCCTTCGAGCCGCTGGTCCGTCACGGGCTCGACAACATGGAAGTGGCCCTTCGCGATCCCTTGTTTTTGAAGACAAACGCCCCCGCAGCCGCTCCGGAACGCGTGACCTGGCTTCGCGAACAGCTTCGCAACATGAGAAGCCAGCTCGCGGTTGCTGATCGGAGCGGGGCGATCGAGGTGGTCCTTTCGGCTTGCGAGATCGCTCGCCGCAGCCTCGAAATGCCGCCGACGCCCGTATTGCTCGAGTTCACCTGCGGCGCCTGCGATGCCCTCGATGACTTCACCAGTTATCTCACCCCCGACAAGCTCGAAGACCTGTATGCCATGATCGACGGCAACTTTGTCGGCCTGGGAATCGAGCTCAAGAACGATCCCCTGGGTTTGCGCTTGGTCGGCGTGATTCGCGGCGGCCCCGCCTGGGAGGCAGGGATCGTCAGCGGCGACCGCATCGTCAAGGTCGCGGGCCAGTCCGTCAAGGGTCTCAGTCTCGATGAGGCCGCGAACCGGCTTCAAGGGACGGAGGGCACAAGTATCGATCTGGAGATCCTCAAACGCAATGGCGACCTTCGCGATGTTCGGCTGATCCGTCGCCATGTCGATGTGGAAAGCATCACTCGCGCCAAAATCGTCGATACGGCTGAGGGTATTGGTTACGTCCGTCTGGCAGGTTTCCAGAAGACGTCGACTGAGGAACTCGACCAGGCCATTTCTGGACTTCAGGCGCTGGGCATGAGAACACTGGTCCTGGATCTTCGCGGCAATCCGGGCGGTCTGCTGAATGTGGCTGTGGAGATCGCCGAGCGGTTCATCGACGAGGGTGTGATCGTCTCCACCCGCGGACGGGCCAGCGGCCAAAGCCAGGTACTCCGGGCCAGTGGCCGGGCACGCTGGAGAATGCCCATGTACCTGCTTGTGGACCATGACAGCGCGAGCGCCAGCGAGATCCTTGCCGGCGCACTTCAAGATCATCACCGCGCGACCATCATCGGCGAGCGGACCTACGGCAAGGGCTCGGTGCAGAGCATCTTCTCGCTTCGTTCCGCTCCTGCCGGGCTCAAGCTGACAACTGCAAAATTCTATTCTCCGCGGAACCGGCCCTATAGCGAGCAAGGAGTCACTCCCGACGTGCCGATCAAGACGCGCATTGCCGCCAAACCTGCGGCCGATGGTGGGGATGACGCGCCGCTTGATGAGTCCGTCGTCGGCGATCCCCGGCTTGACCAGGTTCTCGCCGCAGCCATCCGTGCAGCCAAGAGCCGTAGCCAGGCTACGCGGTAATACTCCAGCTCTGCCGATCTCACCACCCGATTATCGTTTCTGTGCAGACGATCACGTCGAGTTTTTCGGCTTTTCACCGATTTCTGCGATGACACGGTGGTCACACGCGGATCATAATCGGTGATCTCGCATCTTGATCGCGGGTAGGCTCCCGCGACGCATTGAGAACCATTGTCTGGATCGGATTCACCCACCCATCACGTCCCGCCCGTGTCTTCGACTCAACAAGGAGCCGTAACGGATGTCTGAACCTGAAACGCCGAGAACCGATCGTCGCACGTTCCTCCAGGCCAGCGCTCTGACCACGGCCGCCGCGCTGGGATCGATCCCCGCGGCAACCGCCCAGCAGCAGCCGGCCAAACCGGTGGACATTCCCAGGCGCACTCTGGGCAAGACCGGCGTGCAAGTGACGATGCTCGAGCAAGGGACAGTGCTGGGACCTGGTTTTGACCGGATCATGCGTCTCTCCTACGCGGGCGGGGTGCGTGTCTTCGATACCGCCAAGGTGTATCGTTCCGAGGGCCTGTTCAAGAAATGGTTCGAACAGGTTCCCGAGGTGCGCAAGCAAATCATCCTGGTCACCAAGGACATGGTGCGCACTCCCGCGCAAATGCTCAAAATGGTGGACGAGCGGCTCGCTGCACTGGGAACCGATTACATCGATCTCTACTTCATTCACGGGCTCGGCGACGAACATTCGCTCGATGACGCGATGAACCTTGTCAAGAGCCAGGAGCTGAAAGAGGTCGCGGAGGCGCTACGCAAGTCAGGCAAGGCGAAATTCATCGGCTTCTCGACACACCACAAGAACCGGGCCCCGATTCTGCAGGCGGCCGCCGAGGGTGGAATTGTCGACGCCATCATGCTCCAGTACCACCCCTGGCTCGACAAGGATTCGCCGCTGAACAAGGCCGTCGACGCCTGCTGGAAGAAGGGAATTGGCCTGATCTCGATGAAGCAAATCGCCAGCCATTACTTCGGGGATACACCCAAGGGAGACATCCTCAAGGAGGTTGTCCAGAAAGTACCATTGCTCAAGGAGCGGAAGCTTTCGCCATTCCAGGGTCTGCTACACGCGATCTGGACCGACGAGCGGATATCCTGTGTTTGCACCTCGATGAAGAACACCGACCAGATTCGTCAGAATATTGACGCCGCTCGTCGCTACGAGCCAGTCAAGGCCGCCGAGATCGAGCAGCTTCGCGATGTCTTGATCGCTGCCGGGCCGATGATGTGTGCCGATTGCGATGGACGCTGTTCGATCGCGGCGGGTACCAAAGCCGAGCTGGGAAATCTCACGCGATTCTTGACTTATCACCAGCACCATGGTGACCGCGCGGAGGCGCGCCGGCAGTATGCCAGACTCGCTCCTGAAGAACGCGACTGGACCGACGCGGACCTTGAAGCCGCTCGTCTTGCCTGCCCGAACCGGCTCGACTTCACCCGGCTTTTGCCCGAGGTCACCCGGCATCTTGCATAAGTCGGTCGTCCCAAAGGGCGGGTAGTTATCACGGGCGTGCAGGCTTGAATAATGAGGAGCCCTCAATTAAGACGGGATCTTTTACGCCCCAGTCTCCCGCTCAATCAGCGCGGTCTGCATTCTCTTTCGGAACAGTTTTACGACGTCGGATGATCGGCACACGCTCGTCCGTGGCCAGGAGAATGCAGGTGGTGAAGGTGAGGGCCACACTAAGATGGGCCAGCAATCGGGTGATGCTCTTACCGGGCAGTGGCGCAAGGTCCCACTCCAGCGGCCAGGCGATCGTATGCGTAATATTGAAAGTTGTCACGCCAAGGATGGCCCCCAAGACGCCTGCGATCGCCCCCCTGCCGGCCCCGCCTGGACCCGTCAGGGCGAAGCCAAATGCCACTCCGCCCACGATCCCGATCGGCCCGTACAGTGCTGTCTGGACAAGCAAGGGAAATACCGGATTCGGTGGTTTGGCGGCAGACCTGTAAAAGAATGGTATAAGCTGTAACGGGGTGGTTGTGCCAACCGCCGCCCCTGACAAGAACCCAATCAAGCCGCAAGCTATCGTGGCGCGAGTCGACCTCCGCGCGAGACCCCCCGCCGCACCCAACGACAGGCCAATCGCGGCCCCGAATGTTCCCATCGAAAGCGAAGCGCTCTTCACCTGGACGATGTGGCGCGGCTCCAGGAGTAATTCTGATGGCAACTGATTGCGCAGGTCTGGCCGCCTGACCAGCACGGCTTGAACGTACGATTCCCAATGAGCAGCTTGGTTCGCCGCTTCCCCGGCAATCCAGCCAATCGAGGCGGCTGTCAACACCGCAATGAAGGCGAAATGCCAGACGCGGCCGGGAGTGGCCCGAGGAGCGGAAGCACCAACATCGGTCTTGTTTTGTCGACCTGGATTATTTCGGAATTCATGGTCTCGCCGATCGCTCCAGAATGGTTGTTCCTCTGACATGAACATGCCCGAGACACTTTCGTTTTCTTGGTATATTGATAAATGATGGAGCATGTCGACACTGCCATCGCGAAAAACCACATGGAGTTCACACGCTTGGTTGGTTTTACTGGCGGTGTTGGCAGCGTGAATCGCAGCGCGGTGGGATGCACGATACGAACGGATCAGCGGAAAACAACCGTTCTCATCGCTTGCGAAAGACCAGGTCTTGATGCGGAGCGAATCTTAACCTGAACTCTGGTTTACTTCCATTGGCCAGTGGCGCACGGTTCATTTTTCAGCGGCTGGGTCGGAGCTTTCTCATCCACTGGGCGAGGCAGTAGCTCGAAGCCAAAGACACATGCAACCGAGCATTGTGGCATGGTGAGATTCATGGGTGGCTTTAGCGCAATATTGAGGGCTTGCTTGGCGCATTCATCCACGTCGAGTCCGAGCTGGAATGGTCCCGCTTCCGCGCGTGATTTCTTGAATAATTCAGCAGCCCCGACTGCGTGGGTGCGAACTCCGGCAACACGGCCTTCACGAACTTTGACCCCGGCGGCCGCGAGCTTGATGAGCCCCTGGAGCAACTCCGCGGTCGGGCCGCGACGACCGTGTGCGTGCCAGAGCGATTCCCAGCTTTCGTGAGCCTCCCAGTAGAACCCCGCGTTGAACAGTGCAATTCCGCGCAGGTACGTGGGCGACGTTTGCCATTGATCGCCGCTGATGGGGTCGACGACGGGATGCTGCTGTCCCCACGAATGCCCGTCCGGCGATCGAGTCGGATGTGGCCAGGGGCCACCGGGCACGTATGCGTAGGGCGGAAGCGGCAGTCGACTGGACATGCAATCGCACTCTCTTGTTATGGTAGTTCTGGTTGTCGGACGACCGAGAACATCCTTACGATTCTTCCGGCAGGCAGCTTCATGGAAGTTCCACCAATTCTAGTGGTCAACGCTGTTGGCCTGACTCATCGACTGTTAGCGCTCGCACCCCGACTGGGAGCACTGGCGCGAGCCGGCTGGTCGTGTCCTCTGGAGGAAGTCGTACCGGCCGTGACTTGCACGGCTCAGGCGACCTTGCTCACCGGCAAGATCCCCGAAGAGCATGGCATCGTGGGCAACGGGTGGCTCTACCGGGATACCGGAGAGATTCGATTCTGGCAACAATCTCATGCTCTTCTCCAGGCCGAACCTGTTTACGTGACGGCCCGACGACTGGCTCACCAGCGGGGCAGTTCGTTCCGGGTCGCCAAGCTCTTCTGGTGGTTCAACCAGGGCGCGCCCGTCGACATCAGTGTGACACCCAAGCCTTATTATGGGGCCGACGGCAACAAGGTCTTCGGCATCACAGGCACTCCCGAAGGTCTGACCGACCGGCTCGAACGTGAACTGGGAAAGTTTCCGTTCCACACCTTCTGGGGACCAAATGCCGGACTTGCCTGCACGGATTGGATTTCTCGGGCGGCTGCTGAGATCTTGAGACGGGAGCGTCCCGAGTTGACCCTCGTGTATTTGCCCCACCTCGATTACGACCCGCAGCGGTTCGGACCAGGAGGCTGCGATATGGCCCGGCTGGTCGGTGAACTTGACGCGGCCTGTGCTCCCTTGCTGGATCTCGCTCGCTCGGCGGGGGCTCGGGTCTGGGTGGTCAGTGAGTACGGTCATTGCGATGTCAAGAACGCGGTTCCGCTCAATCGCATCCTGCGCGAGGCGAACCTGCTGAGCGTTCGACGCGGACCTTTCGGCGAACAGCTCGACACGTTCACCAGCCAGGCCTTTGCGGTCTGCGATCACCAGGTCGCCCATGTCTACGTTTCCCAGGAACAGGATATCTCAAAGGTCCAAAATCTACTGGCCGAACGCGAGGGGGTGATGCGTGTGCTTCGCGGTCAAGAGCGCCATGAGCTTGGTCTCGATCATCCCCGATCGGGAGAACTTGTGGTTCTCTCCCGGCCCGACTCCTGGTTTGCCTATCCCTACTGGCTGGATGACGCTCTGGCTCCCGATTTCGCCCGCACGGTCGATATCCACCGCAAACCGGGTTATGACCCGTGCGAGCTCTTTTTCGATCCTGAACTATTCTGGCCCAAGGGTCGAGCGATTCGCCGCTTGATCCAGAAAAAACTTGGCTTTCGTACGCTTTTCGATGTCGTACCGCTCAATGCTGGGCTGGTGCGCGGCAGCCATGGCCTGGCTGCGAGGTTCAATGAAGATAAGCCGTTACTCATCGCAGACGGCCCGAAGCCCGACGATGCGGCCCGCCTGCCCATGAATCGGCTGCATGATCTCTTGCTCCGTGCTCTCTTGCCAGAATGACCGCCAGGCGACTTTATCGAAACGGAATGAGGAGGTAGAATACTTCAAGACCTCCACTTCGGAAATGATCAATAGCCACAGGCTGTTGAGCTTGACTTCCTGGGCAAGATTCCCCAGACGCAAACGAGCCAGCTCATGAGCGTTGTCGAGATCGAGGGGCCCGAGCAGACCAGGTTGATACTCGGTCCTGAGTTGGCCGGTACCTTGATGACTCTCGACGAGTTCCGCATAGCCGACGATATCGATGAACGCTTCTGCTACGAGCTGATTCACGGAGTGCTGGTTGTGACGCCTCCGCCCCTCGAAGAAGAGCGTGGTCCGAATGAAAGGCTCGGGGTGCTGCTGTATCTCTATCGAATGCAGCATCCCCAAGGCAGCGCACTTGATGACACGCTTTCAGAACAACTTATCACTACCTCAAATAATATCCGCCGAGCCGATCGCGTCGTCTGGACTGGGTTAGGTCGTTCTCCGAACCCACTCAAGGACCTTCCAACGATCGTAGTCGAGTTCGTCTCCGAGGGCAAAAAAAACCGCTTCCGCGATTACCACGAAAAACTGCGCCGAGTACCTTGCACTCGGCGTTCGCGAATACTGGATTATCGACCGCTTCACCCGAATATTGACCGCATGTCGCAGCGACGGACCTGACGTTGTCGTGCCGCACGACGGAACCTACAGGACTCCTCTCCTCCCCGGCTTCGAGCTTCCCTTGGCCGATCTGCTTGCGGTGGCCGATGCCTGGCGATCCAGCAAGCAAGGCTAACTCAAGAGGCCAGTACTCAAACGGCTATACCCGCGTTTTCGACTACTGGAGGTTCCCAGGTCGGCAAGTCGCAAAGGCCCCCGCCGAAGTAGATGTGGTGCCAGAGCTGGGTTGAGGCCACGCATGTCAGGGCGACGTCGAAGATGAACCGTGCCGGAGTGAGCCGAGGAAGCACGGTCTGAAGTGATCGCTGCTTGAGCACCGAGGCCACGTCGAAATAGCCGGTGGCACGCAGTGATTCAGGGCTGAGGAGCTGGTCGACCCACGCGGGACGTTGCGGGCCGAGGAAGGTCTGGGCGAGGCTGGCGCGAAACATCGTCTTGGGGCGGTTGGCAATCTGCCTGGGAAGGATCTTCTGGGCCACCTGACGGAGGATCCATTTCTCGGTCATGCCGTGCAGCTTGTACTCCGGCGCAATACCCGCGCAAAAGCTGATCACATCGTCGTCGAGATACGGATAGCGAGTTTCGACCGATGCGTTCATGGCGATTCGATCTCCCTTGGAGATCATCAGCAGGCCCGCCAGCATCACCTTGTAGCCGACGTAGAGAGACTGGTTCAGCGGGTGCCACCGGCTCATCCGGTCGGTGGTGATGTCGAGATCGGAATACGGGCTGTGATCGCCGAGCTGCTGCCACATCGCCTCGGAATAGAGGATCGGCTTGGACTGCGAAATCATCTCGTACAGGTCTTGCTGGGCTGGGCGAACCCCGCCGATCGCTTGCTCGGGGGGGATGACCATGCGGCTGCCGGCGACCGAGCGCGCAACAAGATTGCGCAAAACGCGCGGGGCCGACTTCCCGACTGTGCGATAGACGCCATCCCGGAACTTCTGAGTCTTGTACCAGACATAGCCCGCGAGGGCCTCGTCGGCGCCCTCGCCTGTCAGGGCGACCTTGTATCCCTGATGGTGTACCGCCTGGGCCAGACGCAAGAGTGCCGCACACGAGGTGTCCAGCACCGGCCCCTCGGCGGCGCGGACGAGTTCGGGAAAGGTCGCACCAATCTTCGACTTGTCCATGACGACGGTGGTCAAAGGAGATTTCATGACCGTCGCGGCTTCCGTCGCATGAGTGCGCTCGTCGGGCCCCGCACCCTCGAAACCGATCGTGAACGCGGGAATCGGCTCACCTCGGTGGCGGCCGCAGAGGCCCAGGACAACCGTCGAATCAAGCCCGCCGCTGATGTAGGTGACAACCGGCACGTCACTGCGCAGCCGCCGCTCGACCGCCTGCTGCAACAGTGACTCTAACTCATCGACCAGGGGTGCTGGGTCCGGGAGCCGGCGCTCCTGACCGGCGTCCGGAAAATCGAGATCCCAGTACTTATGCTTGCTGACACGTCCGTCGCGAACTTTCAAGAAGTGTCCCGGCGGCAGCGAATGTATGCCCTCGAAGAAAGTCCGGCTTGTTCCCGCGCAAAAAAAGGTGAACAGATGATCGATTCCGCGTACATCCGGCTTTGCTGCGATCAAGCCCGAGGCCAGAAGTCCTTTGATCTCCGAACTCCAGAGCAGCCAGCCGTCAGCCTCGGTGTAGTAGAGCGGGCAGATGCCCACACGGTCGCGCCCCAGAATCAGGGTCCGGCTTGAGCGGTCCCAGAGCGACACGGCAAATTGACCCCTGGCTTTTTCGAACATCCCTTCGTGTAAGTCTTCGTAGAGATGGACCCACGCTTCGGTGTCGCAGCGAGTTGCGAGGCGATGTCCACGCGACAGAAGTTGTTGCCGCAGTTCGGGATACTCGAACAGCTCGCCGTTGAAGGCGACCCAGATCGAACCATCCTCATTAGCAAGCGGCTGCCGGCCGCCGGCCAGGTCGATGATTGACAGCCGCCTGGCGCCCAAGGCAACGCCCGGCTCGATGTGAACCTGCTCGTCATCCGGGCCGCGGTGTGCGATCGCAGCCGTCATGGTGAGAAGTCGTCGCGTGGCGAATTCCCGGCTGCCTGTCAGGTCCACAGCGCCTGCGATACCACACATGGGGTGACCTCGTCAAATGGCAGGGGAGACGAAAGACCGCGAACCGATCCGTGGCAGGACCAGGAGTCGTTGTCGCAATGATCACTCGGTCGCAAGGATCTCGGCAAGGGCGCTGGAGAGGGAGGGATTGGACGGAATTTGTGCGCGGCGGCGGGCAGCTTTGCGGTAGACCACGCCACCGAGAATGCCGATCACGAACGTTCCGACCCGCAGAAGGAACCCGCGGACGCCGAGTGGGACGTAAAACTCCACGATTTCAAACCTCGCTTCGAGTGGAGGGTTATGGGTGCGACCAGAACCGAGAGTTCGCGGTCAGCGCGGACGGGGGTACCGTGACGACCATCGCAGATGCTGCTCTGGCCGGCGAACTGGTCCGAGATCGTCGTTCGGAGGACCGGAATGGTGGTCTGGGTCTCGCCACATTGATTGGCGAAGATCACCGGGATTCCGAGGTCGAGAGCGACCTTCTCGGGGATGGCGTTGGAAAGAGGGCCGACATGTCCAAGCAGCCAGTGGCGGCGTCCGGTATGGCGATTGGCAAAGTCGGGCCATGCCGCCGAGACCACGGCCAGGTCGATCCGCCCGCGGTAATCGTCCCAGACCCGGCGGTAAATCATGTCCGCGCAGATCCCGAAACCAATGCGGCCGAAGTGTGTCGAGACCACGAGTGGCGCCCGACCGGGGTGAAACCGGAAGCGCTCCCAGAAGACCAGGTTGCGCTTGCGATAGATCTGCATCTGGCCGTCAGGAGTACAGAATGCCAAGGAATCAAAAAGGTGCCTGCCTTCGCGCTCCACGAAGCCTGCGGCGATCGCCATTTTCCACCGCTGACTTCGCTGTCTCAGGTACGACAGCGTCGGACCGTCTGCAGTTTCGCTGCTGGGGCCAAAATCCGGGCAGAGACTATACCCGGTATTGAAAAGTTCGGGCAAAACCACCAACTCCGCTCCGGAGTCACGCGCTGACCGGATCAATTCATCGGCGCGCTGGAGGTTGGTTGGAAGATCGAGAATCACGCATGGCATCTGAATGGCGGCGGCCTGGATTTTCATGCGAGTTCACCTCCGCCTCCGTGAGGATGGCGAACTGGGTTCAAGGTTCTGACCCGATCGCGATCGCTAACGCCTCGGGCCATGGCTAACTGGCCGTGCAGGGAAAGCAGAACTCCTGCAATCCAGAGAACCGGATTAAGTATCCAGCTCTCCTTCATCGACTCATCGGCAGGGTCCGCTTGAAATCTAAGAGTTTTTCTCTGTGGACAGGCTCAGGCAGGCCAAAGGCGTCATCCACGCCATCCTTGTGTCCATGATTCAGGAGGTGTTTCAGTCAACCCACCCCAGCCAGCCCAGAAAACCGCCACGGCGAGGTTTGGGCACGACCTGTGCCTCGCTGCGTAGCTGTTCGGCTCGGCCGCGTAGATCACCAGCCCGGGGCATCGTTGCGGGTGTGAGCTGATACTTGAACTCCCGCTCGTCGCGGAGGTTGAAGGGGACGAGATTCTCTGTGAAGAATTCGAAGAATAAGTTGTCCCACCAGGGAGCCTTGATTGGCTGGATCAGCGTTTTCGTCTCGTAACCGTCGAGAATGAAAGTGATTTCTCGCTCGCCGTAGTAATAGAAGGAACGCGACACCGGCGTCGGCCCGATTTCCTCGCCGTTGACGATCGCGAGTGCCCCCGGTGGCTCGGTCCTCAAGGTGTACCGGCGTTCCACGCACCCCGAGCACAGCGCAATAATTATGACGATCGGCCATGCCGCCGACCGGCGTTGCCATCCAAGCGACTTGACCATCCTTGGCACTCCTAACTCGCTGACTCGAAGCGTCAGAACAGCGAGCGGCGGGATTGTAACGCCGAGTGCCGGAATGGACAAGTCGGCTTGGCGCGTCGCGGACCGGCTGCCATCATGAATTTCCCTCGCGGCCGGTTTTCCTTCATTGAATCCATCCATCCAATCTTGCGGCGATGTCAGCCAATGATTATTCACATAGTTCGACAGACCCTTGGCGAAGTTCAATCTCCCTGGCTTGTAGTATTTGTTCAGGAAGGGCAAGCTGGCCTACCTGCTGAGATTCGCGACTCACCCCTGGCAGGCTTACTAAACCGGCTGGCTGGCCAGAAGGACCTTACCGGATCGGCAGGTGAGCTGACTGTCATCCATGGCCCGGCTGGATTCGCCGCGGGCTCGCTGCTCATCGTGGGGCTTGGCTCGGTCAGCAAGTTTGATGCGGGCACGGCTTATGGGGCGGGCTTCGCTCTGGCCAAACGGCTTGCCGGGAAACCCCGCGACACGGTGGCATTGGCAATTCCCGACGATTCGATCGATCCGTCCATTTCCGGCTGGATCTCCGCACTCGTCTCGGGGGTTGTCGCCGGCACGCGCGGCCCCGGCTTGCGTAAGTCAGACCCGAATCGGCATTCCTTTGAGACGTTGAACGTCATCGTGGCTCCCGGAACGAGTGAAGACGCGACACGCCGGATCGAAGACCAGGTGCGACGGGGTGAGATCGTGGGCCAGGCGATCAACCTTGCCCGCGACCTGGCCAACACGCCCCCATCCGACAAGTGCCCGGGTCGGCTGGCCGAGCAGATCCGGACCGTGGCCTCGGACGCGGGTATCGCTGTCCAGGTGTGGGATGAGACTCGTATTCGTCAGGAACGCTTCGGCGGCTTGCTCGGTGTGGCCGCGGGTTCAGAGAACCCCCCCTCGTTTGTCATTCTCGACTATCACAAAGGCGGCGATACGCCCCCGATCGCCTTGGTCGGGAAAGGCGTGACCTTCGATTCCGGAGGTCTCAGCCTCAAGCCAAGCGCCTCGATGGAAGATATGAAAAGCGACATGACAGGCGCAGCGGTCGTGGTGGCGACCATGCAGGCCGTGGCACGGCTCGGCATCCCCGTCAACGTCACCGGATATCTTGCGCTCACCGAGAACATGACCGGCGGCAGGGCGCTGAAACTCGGCGACGTTCTGACCATGCGCAACGGCAAGACAGTCGAAGTTCTGAACACCGACGCGGAAGGCCGGCTGATTCTGGCCGACGCCCTCAGCTTCGCCGCAGAGAATCGGCCTGCCAAGATTCTCGATCTTGCGACATTGACGGGCGCTTGCATGGTTGCCTTGGGCCAGAAGGTCGCCGGTCTATTCTCTACCGATGACAATTTCGCCGCGAGCTTGATCTCCGCATGCAAGCTGACTGGCGAACGCGTCTGGCGGTTGCCACTGGATGACGACTACAAAGAGCAGCTCAAGAGCAACGTGGCCGACTTGAAGAATGTCGGGGGGAAGTGGGGCGGGGCAATCACGGCCGCCAAGTTTCTGGAGCAGTTCGTCGATGGTAAACCATGGATTCACCTCGACATTGCTGGCCCGAGCTGGAGCGATTCCGAGAATTCATCGCGTGACGCGGGCGGAACTGGTTGCTTCGTGCGAACCTTGGTGGCACTGCTGGAGCAGCAAACCGTCTGATTAACGAGATCAGCTTCCTCGCGAACCGTTTAGATCCTTCCTCGGATCAAAGTCGCACCGGATGCGGCAACTGTTCACATCGAGTTCTTCGAGTATACTTAAAACTTCTTCCATCTCGTTCCTCGGGAACACGTCCTGCGCCCAGAGGATGATATCGAGGTTTTCCTTGAGAACCTTGAGACGATCAAGGATCGGGTTAATTACAGGGGAGGTCCGAAATCTCCGCTGGAGCAGGCCGAAGTCTTCTTTCTGAAGCTCGATCCAGCACGTCTTACCCTGAAGATGCTCGATCCAGCGCTGACGGAGGAAACCATTCCAGTGCTGAAGAATCCACAGCTTGATCGCGTGGTCCCCCAGGTCGCGACCTTCCTTTTCACTCTGTATCCACTTGAAACGCTGGGCCTCCTCCTGCCCACAACGCTGCAAGCTCATTTCGGCTTCAGGAAACGTTTCTAGATATTGCCCAGACATCGTGGAAAGCATCGAGGCCTCCAGGCAAGAAAACGGCTCCAGTCTCTGATCATACGAGGCTGGCTGTCGATTTCTCGATCCTCGTGAACCTATGTCTCTTCAAACAGCATGCCATGAATCTTTTTTACTCAATCTCGACCCTGTGCGTCAGGGGTGTGGAGGATTTTTCCAGAATAGATGAATTGGCTTAGCCTAGCTTATGATCTGCGATGTTGCAACCACGTTATCTACTGTGTGAAGTATACGACATAAAGGTGAACTTATGGTACACCGACTTCTCCAGAGTGAGCATCGAATCATCCACCCGGCGCGCTTCAAGTCGCGTCGACACTTAAAGGTTCGGCCGCTTCACCATTCTTGAACCAGGCCAGAGATCGGCCAATCATGACCACGACGCCTGCCGAGCCGGCGGCGTACGGGCCCAGAACTTCGTCGCCCACAGTTCGCCAGCGCACACGTCCATCGAGCGCCGTGCAGATCAGGTGAACACTGCGCCGGCTGATCCTGATAGGCTCACCATTCTCATCATTGCTGTAGATGTCGTTGGAGTTCCCGCTGGAGGCCCCCTGGAGCAGCGTTTTCCCGGCACCGTCGAGGGCCAGGACACGCCCGTCCGCTGCGGACACGATTGCGAACCGGCCGAGTTTGATCATCGACCAACCTTCCCAGGGGAGCTGGCGGTTCCAGACCAGCTTGCCACGCAGGTCGTGTCCCGTGAGCGTCTGCTGACGGCGGCACAATGCGAGCCAGGCTATTCCGAGAGGTGATTTGTCGGGTGCTTCGATGAGCAGCGGGGCATCAGTCGGATCGAACCGGGCACCGACATTGGGCTCACCGACGGGGTCAAAGATCATGAGTTCGCCCTCATTCGTGGTTGCCGCTGCGAATCCCTCTGGACCGATGGCCAGATCTTCGACGGGACTACGCAACTCACGCTTCCAGACCCAGCGAGACGACGGCGTCACTCGCCCGATCCGGTCGCGTTCCTGCACCAGAATGAGCCCAAACGAATCGGGGCGGATCACCAAGTGGGTCAGCTCGACCAGGCTCAAATCGAGCAGTCGTTGCATGTTGCGTCGCAAATCGTAGAGCACGATCTGACGGTCCGATGCTGCCGCTAGCCAGCCAGGCGCGGTTCGTAAGATGCGTCCCACGCCTGCCATCTGTGGCCCTTGACCAAGTTTTTCACCAGCGATCGTGAACAGTTCGAGCCGCTGGGGACTGGTGAAGCACGCCACGCATGGTGGATCTTCGGTCACCGCGAGTACGGCGGTCTCCGCCTGGTCTTCCGTCCGGACGGCCGGAACCGCCCAATCGGGGCGTCGCACCGAACCGGTTGCTGTTCGCTGTCCCCCAGGCGTCTTGCGGCCGCTCGCCGCCTTCGCGGAGCCCGCACTTTCCCCCGTTGCTGCGCCGGACCAGGTCCAAACAGGTCCAGTCGGATGATCTCGCCCGTGGAATACCCGTAAATGACGTAGCGGCCCAACGGGTCAACCTCGAGTGCGATGGCCGGCCGGGAGAGCTGAGTTCGCCAGCGCACGTTGCCCGCCGAGTTCATGATCACCAACTCGCCCTCCAGGGTCGCCGCCACGATCGTCCGGCCCGGGAAATCGGGAACCGCATGAGAAACGGTCCCCCCCAGGTGGTACGAACCCTCGTTGCGTCCCTTGAGATCAAATCGCTGGATCCCGTGCGTGAAGCAACTGGCCAGGATCATCGCTCCATCGCCGTTGGCCGTCAGCCGCCCGACATTGGACATCAACCGATCTTGCCAGACGATTTCCGGGTCGAGTCGTCCCGAACTTTGGGACCCCAGCACTTCGACCCCGACCAGCATCCCGAACGCCGCGGCACCCACCAGGAAAGGCTGGTCCGCCAGGAAGCAGAGGTGTGCCACCGGCTGGATCGTCTCGAGTCGACCGGCTGCCCGGCCGTAGCGGTTGACGAAGTTCACCGCGCCCAACCGGCTACCGACCGCGATATAACGGCCGTGGTGGTCGATTGTCAAGAACGACGACTCGCTGGGTGCGGTTCGCTCGAAGGTCACGTCGAAGTCGGCATTGAGCAACACCAGACCGGGATCATCGCCTTCACCTAGCAATGCGATCAATGACCCTTCATCGCTGATCGCCCCCGCCACGATCTTCTGCGGAACGCGGGAATAGGACAGCGTTTCTCCTTGGGAGTTCAGCAGATAAAGCTGATTTCCCTCATCCCAGGCAAGCACCCGTCCCGCCTCGCGAGCAAAGGCCAGGCCTTTAAGCGGAGATTCGGTGACAATCGTCCATCCGGTTACTGGCTCCAGCCGGCTTGTTGTTCGGTCGCTCATCTCGGACATGAAGACAATTGTCCACTTTCACAGCAATTTTTCGGACAGGTCATCTCGTGCCCCCGATCGTCGCCTGAAGTCTCGCCAATAGCAAGACATCCATCCCGGCACTCGGTTGGGCCCGAACCCATCTCAACAACCCCAGGAGCTGATCACCATGCTGCTCGCTGAGCTGAAAGCTGTCAAACGAAACTACGAAACAAAGCACCACTGACCACCAATCCGTCGCCAATCTGTTCTGTCACCGATCCCGAGCCACTCATGGAAACTCTTCTTGTCGCTTATGACATCAGCGATTCCGAGCGAATGCGTACGGTCGCCAGCACCTGCGGGGACTTTGGTTATCGCAGCCAGTCTCCGGTTTTCGTCTGCAGGTTGACGGCGACGGACCTGACGCAATGGAAAGCCCGGCTTTACGAGGTCATCGATCTGACGCTGGATCAGGTAATCATCGCGCCTTTATATGGGTGTTGCTCCGAGTAGATTCAAGCTCTCGGACGGCGAATGGACCCTCCGGAGACGCAAGGCGTTGTGGTCTTGAGCTGATTCAACCCTGGCCCATTCCCATTCGACTGGATCGTGCATCGGCCAGAACCGGTGGCCGATTGAACCAGTGCGTCCGGCGTCGCTTGCTGGCCGCCGGTCGGAACTCCACTTGGTCGGTGGTTCCCTCGACTGTTAGACTGGATGAGTCCGTGCCTCAGAATGAGCGGCAAGGGTTCGTATCGATTTTCGAGCCGAGTGCGCCCGGCGAGCGGCGGCTCGCATATTGAACCCTGGAAGTGTCTTGAGCGTAACAGTCTGCGTTCGAGGCTGTGCTGTTGCATCCCGCCACTGCCGCTTCTTTTGAATGTTCCCGCCTGAGTGCATGCCGACGCTGGGAGGTTGAACCTTTGTTCGCTGGACCGATCATTGCCCGGGAGCTGGTGACCACGCCGCGGCCCTGGCGCTATTATTTGTGGCGAGCCTCGTTTTCGTGTGCTCTCTTTATTCTCCTCTGGACCGCTTGGCAGTCCATCATCGGCTGGCAAGATGTGCGCGAGGTTGGCGTGATGGCGCGGTTTGGCGGCGTCCTCTACGTCATGTTCGCGTTGCTCCAGCTCACGCTCATGCTTTTCTTCGCTCCGTTATCAACCGCCGCCGCAGTGGCTTACGAGAAAGATCGCCGCACGTTTAACCTGCTGCTCATGACCAGTCTCACGGACACCGAGATTGTCCTGGGCAAGCTGATCGCAGGCCTGCTGAACATCCTGATCATCCTGGGTGCCAGCGTGGGTCTCATATCGCTTTGTGCTCTCCTGGGAGGAATTTCCTTCGGACAGGTTGTGAATCTTTTTGCCGTGACGGCGGCATCAGGCGTTGCCGGCGGCGCAATGGGGTTGCTGATCGCCCTCTGGCGCGATCGAACCTTTCAGTCGATTTCGCTGACAATCCTGATGGTCGTTTTCTCGGTGACCGGTGTCGAGCTCTTCTCGGTCGCTTTTCCCAACCTGGAGTTTCTGGGCGTGCCGGTGAAAGAAGTGCTCAATCCTTACCGAGCGATGCTCGCGCTGTTGTACCCCCGAGCCGAGATTACAGGGGTCGTGCGGGCATCGAGCCTGGTTTACATCGGCGTCCGACTGACGTTCGCCGCACTCATCGTGAGTTTCGGCACCTGGAAGCTGCGCACCTGGAATCCGGGGCGAAGCGAGCCGCGGGAACAAGGCGAGGAGACCGAAGTCGAGGCGATCGAGTCGCTCACCGAGGTCAGCGAATCGCGTGAGCACGCCGAGCAGCCAGTCGCCGTGGGCGCGGCGGCGATCGGGACCGAGACGCCGATGGCTCGTGGCTCGCAACCTCTGCCCCGTGCCGCCACGGGCCGTGATGGACCGCTCGGGGAATCCGGCAATGGAGATGGCAAAGTGAAGGGCGCGCGCGAGCAGTCGCCCGGCCCGACCACGGGTCTCCATGTCCCGAGGCGTACCCACAGGCGCGTGGCCGGCCGTCAGGGAGCCTACCGCCGGCCCTGGGCCAACCCGATCCTCTGGCGTGAGCTCATGACCCGGGCCTACGGAACCAAGCCACTGATTATCAAAGGGTGTTACGCCCTGCTGTTCGCCCTGGGAGCTGGGTTTTTTCTGACCCTGGCTAGAGGCATGGAAAATCCTCTTGGCGGCATGCTCAGCCTCATCCCCGTGGGTCTGGCCATCCTGAGCCTGGTCTTGATCAATGCCCAGGGTGTAACGGCTCTGACCAGCGAGCGCGATACCGGTGCGCTCGATTTATTGCTCGTGACCGAGCTTTCGCCGGGCGACTTCATCTACGGCAAGCTCTTCGGAATCCTGTACAACGCCAAGGAAATGGTATTGCTGCCGATCCTCGGCGCCTTGTACATCTGGTGGTCGGACTGGCTCACCACCGAGAACCTCGTTTTCTTCGTGGTCGATTACCTGCTGCTCTGCCACTTTTCCGCCATGCTCGGCCTCCACTCAGCGATCAGCTTCACGAGCAGTCGCACGGCCATCGCCAACAGCCTGGGCACGATCTTCTTTTTGATGGTGGGTATCCTGCTCTGTGCCTACCTGATCGTCCTCAGCGACCGCGAATTCGGGCGGCAACTTCTCAGCTTCCTGATCTTCATCGGGGCCGGAAGTGTCGCGCTCTTTGGCTCCCTCGGCGCCAAGAACCCGTCGCGGGCGATTGCCCTGGTCTCGCTGCTGACTCCATTCTGGACGTTCTACTGCATCATCAGCCTGATCCACGGCGATTTCCTCGCCGCATTCCTCTTCAGTGTGGGGGTCTACGGCTTTGGGCTTCTGGCCATGCTGGTTCCGGCCGTTGGCGACTTCGACATCGCGCTGGGCCGAACAAACGCAATCCAGGGATGAGAAGGCGGCCTGCAGCTTGAACCATTGGAACAGGTGGTCCCACCCGCCGACAGTTCGAGCGGGTCGCCGGTTCCTCGACTGGACCTCACGGTCTCGCTCGAGACTTCTGACATGATTGGGTTGAGCACGATGAGACGGTGCGCCGGAGGGAGAATGAACCACGCGATCCTGGGAAAACTCGGCGGCCTGCTTCTTTTGCTGGGTCAAGTAACCTCGGCACAGGACAAGCTGGCGAGCGAACTGCCGCGGATCAAGCCGATCGAGCCGGCGGCGGCTCTACAGTCGTTCCGGGTCCATCCCGGTTTTCACCTCGAGCAAGTCGCCGCCGAGTCGATGGTGATCAACCCCGTGAGCGCCTGCTACGATGCCGACGGCCGGCTCTACGTCGTCGAGATGTGCGGTTATCCCTATCCCGAGCAAAAGCCCACGGGACGCGTGGCTCGGCTTGAGGACCGTGACAGTGACGGACGGTTCGACACCCGGACGGTGTTTCTGGACGGGCTCTCCTGGCCGACGGGCGTCGTGCCCTATGGCGATGGAGTCTTCGTTGCTGTCGCACCGATCTTCTGTATGCGAAGGATACCAGCGGAGACGGCGTGGCCGACGTCAAGAAGGTCATGTTCACAGGATTCGGAAAGGAGAATGTCCAGGGCCTGTTCAACGGCTTGCTCTGGGGTCCCGACGGCTGGATCTACGGGGTGACGAGCAGCAACGGGGGCGAGATCAGGAGCCTGTCGCGGCCGGGTGCGCAGGCGGTACCGGTTCGCGGTCGGGATTTCCGGTTTCTGCCTGACGGCTCGGCCTTCGAGGCAGTTTCCGGGGGCGGCCAGTTCGGCCACAGCTTTGACGACTGGGGGCATCGGTTCACTTGCAGCAACAGCAACCACATCCGCCAGATCGTCGTTCCGGCCCATGATCTGGAGCGCAATCCGGCGCTCACGCCGACGAGCGTGGTCCTGGACATCGCAGCCGAAGGGCCGGCTGCCCCGGTCTACCGGATCAGCCCTCCCGAGCCCTGGCGACTGGTCCGCACCCGCGAGCGCGCGGCCGATCCCGAGATGAGGAAACACCTGCCGGCGACGGAGCTGGTGGCGGCCGGTTTCTTCACCTCGGCGACCGGAATCACGATCTATCGCGGCTCGGCTTACCCCGAGGCCTATCGCGGCAATGCTTTCGTGGGCGATGTGGGGGGGAACCTCGTACACCGAAAATCCCTCTCTGTGCAGGGGGCGACCTATCTGGCTGCGCGAGCCGACAGCAACGTCGAGTTCCTGGCCTCCACCGATAACTGGTTCCGGCCCGTCAATTTCGCCAATACGCCCGACGGCACGCTCTTGATCCTGGACATGTACCGCGAAACGATCGAGCACCCGTGGTCCATCCCCGAGCCGATCAAGAAGCACCTTGACCTGACGAGTGGGAAAGATCGAGGTCGACTCTATACCTTGGTATCCGACGGTGAGCCCCAGCATCCTCGACGCCATCCCAGACTTGGCCACGCGCCGACGGCGAACCTGGTTGCGTTGCTTGCCGACCCCGACGCCTGGTGGCGCGAGACTGCCCAGAGACTGCTGCTCGAGCGTCGCGACGTGTCGGCCGTGCCCCTGCTCAAGGATCTCGCGGCCAGGCGGCCAACCGCTCTGGGGCGACTGCACGCGCTCTGGACGCTCAATGTCCTGGGGAAACTGCCCACCGCATTGCTGGCCATGGGCATGCGTGATCCGGAGGCCCGTGTTCGCGAGCAGGCGGTCCAACTGGCGGAACGAAAGGTTGCCCACGATTCCGATCTGCTGGCCGCGGTCTTGCCGATGGCCGATGACCCCGATTCGATGGTTCGGTTCCAGGTCGCACTCACCCTGGGCGAGGCGAGCGGCGACCGCCGGATCCTCGAGGCGCTGGGCAGCCTCGTTGTGCGCGACGGCGGCGATGCCTGGACGCGCACGGCGATATTGAGCTCGGTCGGTAAAGGTGCTCCGGCCCTCATCGGAATACTGGCGGGGAAGGATCAATTCTTCGAGACGACATCCGGGCAACTCTGGCTCGATGAGCTTGCCAGCCTCATCGGGGCCGCGCGTGATCCGGAGCAGATCAGGCGACTTGTCGCGCTGCCGATCGGTTCTCGTCACGAACCTGATCTCAAGCTCCGGGTCCTGGTTGCGGTCGATCGGGGAGCGCGTCGCTCGGGAACCTCGGTGTCCAAACTTCTGCAAGCGGACTGGGCGAAGTTAAGTAATCCTCTCGGCGTGCAGGCCGCGGAAACTGCCCTGTCCGACGCGTCCCCGGATCGTAGGCTTCCGGCCATCGCCTTCCTGGGCATCAGCGGAACGCCGCGGGCGCTCGATGCTCTGAGCGGACTCCTCGACGCCCGCCAGCCCGCCGCGGTTCAGCTCGCTGCGCTGCAAGCATTGGCTCAGGTCAACGATCCCGTGGTCGGTCGGCTGGTGGTATCACACTGGAAGGCGATGAGCCCCGGGACGCGTCGCGAGGCGGCCGAGCTGCTGTTCAGCCGCCGCGATCGGCTCGAATACTTACTTGGTGCCCTGGAATCCGGAACGCTGGCGGCATCGGAAATTGACCCCGACCGGCTCAAACAATTGCGAAATCACAAGGATGCGCTGCTCCGGGCGCGTGCGATCAGGATCATCGAAAAAGCATCATTGACCGCGCAGGGCCGGAAGGCGGCGCTTGAGGCATTTCAAGTCGTCCTCACGCTCTCTGGCCGTCCGGAGAGAGGGCATGCCGTTTATCTCAAGGTATGCTCCACGTGCCATCGCCTCCTCGGCGAGGGTGTGGAAGTTGGCCCCGACCTGGCGACGGTTGCCGGACGATCCGCGGATAATTTGCTCTTGCACATCCTTGAGCCCAATCGGGAGGTCGCTCCCAACTATGTCAACTACAATGTAGCGACAACGGATGGCAGAACAATCTCCGGTATCATCACGTCCGAGTCGGCCACGGCACTGACGCTGAAACGCGCCCAAGGGGTGACCGATGTGGTTCCCAGGGAACAGATCGAGGCGGTGTCCTCGACGGGGCTGTCGCTCATGCCCGAGGGTCTGGAGAAAGGTGAGAGCCCCCAGGACCTTGCCGACTTGATTGCCTTTCTGAGGTCAATCCCCGCGACTGCCGCTCCGCCGCGACCCGTGAGCCAATAAGGCTCGACCGTTTCGTCTCGACGTTACCGTGTCGTATTCGAAATGAAAGAAGGCCGGATCAAAAACCGGCCTTCCTTCGTTTGCAATCGTTACCAAACCTGGCCGCGGCATAAGAGCGGCCTGCCGCTGCCGGATCATCAAGGATTGGCAACCGCGGCCTTGATCGGGTTGGCAGCCAGAACCTTGGAGCCGAGAGTCAGGTAGTCCCCGACGATCCGGATGACCTCGTCGTTGTAGAAATCCGTCGACCAGACTTCGCGCTCGATGAATTTCTTTTTCTTGTTGTCCTTCTTGAGCTTCAACTCATCGGCATGTTCGGGGTCGTCCTCGTCAGGGGCGTACTCCGCTTTGAACTTGGCTTCGTTGAGCGCGATCGAGTGACGCGCCTTGCGGTCGAGGAATTGCTTGATACGCTCGTCCAGCTTCTGGAATTTCGGATCGGCCCTGCGCCGCGAGCTGGATCGCTCGTTGAGCAGCGTTACGAGCTCGGGGGAGAGCTTGTTGTAATTGTCGTGCGGCAGTTCGGGCACTTTTTCGAACTTGAGAGCGTTGTCCATCTTGCCTTCGCCGAAGTCCATGAAGTCGCGGATCGAGGGCAGGTGAACGTCCGGAGTCACCCCGTGAATCTGGGTGCTGTCGCCGTTGGCCCGGAAGAACTGCTGGATCGTGAGCTTGAGAGCGCCGTGGTTCTTGCGGTCGCGACGCCGCGTATGATCGCTGATCTGGACGATGCTCTGCACGGTGCCTTTACCGAACGTGCTAGTGTCACCGATGATCAGGCCGCGGCCGTAATCCTTGATCACGCCGGCGAAGATCTCGGAGGCACTGGCGCTCAGCTTGTTGATGAGCACAACCAGCGGTCCGTCCCAGGCGGTGCCTTGATCGTCGTCATCAAGGTGCTTGACTCCGAAAACTTCCTTGACTTGCACGACCGGTCCGGTGTCAATGAACAGGCCGGAGAGGGTCTTGGCTTCCTCGAGCAGTCCGCCGCCGTTATCGCGGAGGTCAACGACGACTGCGTCCACCCCGGCACCCTTGAAGTCGGTCAGCAGCTTCCGGCAGTCGGCCGTGGCACTCACGGCGTTGGGATCGCCTCGCAAAATCGCCATCGTGTCGCCGTAGAAGGCCGGCAGGTTGATGACACCGATCTTGAGTTCCTTGCCATTGATCTTGGTCTCGAGGACCTTGCCCTTGGCGTGCTGCTCTTTGAGCTCGATACGCTCACGGGTCAGCTCGTAGACCTTGCGTTCCTTGGTTCCTGCCGGCTGGACGATGAGTCGCACCTTGGTGCCCCGTGGTCCGCGGATATAGCGAACCACGTCGCTGAGCTTCTTCTCGACCAGGTCGATTTCCTCCCCGTTTTCCTTCTGGATGCCGACGATCTTGTCCTCGGGCTGGATCCGGCCGTCCTTGTCAGCCGCCATGCCCGGCACAACTTCGGCAACGACCGCATAGCCATCCTCGGATCGCAGCAACGCGCCAATACCTTCCAGCGAGAGATGAAGCTGCTGGTTGAGCATGTCCTCGAGATTCTTGGCGCTGAGGTAGGAAGAATGCGGGTCGAAGGTGCGGGTCAGGCTCGACAGGTAAACTTCGAGCAGCTCGCTCGAATCAAACTGGTGGAACATCCGGTTGCGGTCCTTGTACCGAACCGAAAGCTTGCGGATCGCCTCGGCCTCTTCAGTCTTGTCGGCCCGGAGTTGGAGCAGGTCGAGCTTGATCTTCTTCCGCCAGCGCTCATCGGCTTCCTTCTTGTCGACCGGGTAGTCAATCTTGTCTGGGTCGTCGTTGAGATATTCGTCGGCATTGAAGTCGAACTTCTGCTTGAGAAGCTCCTGGACGGTCTGATACCGCTCGTCATTCCGCTTCAGGAACCGCTCGAAAACACGCCGCGCGAAGTCAATATTGCCTTCGCGAATCTGGTCGTCGAGATTCTTGGCGTCGTGTTTGAAGTCCTCGATATCCGCCTTCAGGAAGTAAAACTTCTGCGGATCAAGATCCTTCAGAAAATTATTGCACCATTTCACGGCAATCTCGTCGTCGATCACCGGCCGGGCCATGTGTCCGCGTTCCAGCAAATCCACCACGGTCTTGGCCGTTTCCTGGTCCTCGTTGGTCGGGACCGGCGCCTGCGCCCCACGACGACCGCCATGAGGGCCAGGATGGCAACCAAAGTCAAGGGACGTAATGCTAACCGTGGCATGAGGTTCGGTTCCTGAATTGAAGTGGCTGAGGTCAGGATGGACGAACTGGTCCATTGAAGTCATATTAGCCGTGAAACCCTTGTTGGACAAGGCCGTCCGTCGAGGACCGGGATCGGTCGAAACGACAGCCCGCCGTAAAGACTCAGTTATGCATGGGGTCACGGCCCCCAGTCGTCCGCGTCTGGAATACCTTCTTAGTTTCGTACCAACGAGCCCTGGGGTTCTCGAATTCTTCAGAAAATTGATCAATTGGGTTGACCGTGACGATGATCCGGATGGGCGAGGTCGTCCCGATTGGGCTCACATTTCAGCCGGCCCACCGTTCCATCGAGCTCATTGAAATTGTAACTCACAACGGCGAACATCCCCTTGAGCGGCGTGTCCTTACAGATGGGTTCTCCATGAGTCCCGCCGACTCCAGGCTTTCCGGGCTGCATCACCGACTGTTACGATTCTGACCAGGAGCCCCCTTCGATGGAAGAATTCTCGCGCACTGAGCGAACGACTCTGCACCGTCTCCCCAAGCGCGGGGTTTACGACCGTGCCGCTGTCGAAGCAATCCTGGACGAGAGTCTGATTTGCCATCTGGGGTTTGTGGCCGACGGCCAGCCTTTTGTGATCCCGACAATCCATGTCCGCGTGCGAGACAAGCTCTACTTCCACGGCTCGCCAGCCAGCCGGATGCTCAGGACGCTAGAGCGGGGAGTTGAGGTTTGCGTGACGGTGACCCTTGTTGACGGCCTGGTGCTTGCCCGGTCGGCGTTTCATCACTCCATGAACTACCGGTCGGTGATGGTTTTCGGAACAGCGACGCCCGTGGAGAGTTCCGAAGAAAAACTCCGCGTTCTTCATGCCCTCACCGATCACCTGGTCAAGGGCCGCTGGGAGGAGGTCCGGCAACCCTCCGCCAGCGAACTCCGGGGGACGCTCGTCCTGTCGCTGCCGATCAGCGAGGCCTCGGCCAAGGTTCGCACCGGACCGCCACTTGACGAGGACGACGATTACAGCCTGCCGGTCTGGGCAGGAGTTCTCCCTTTGAAGCTCGTGGCGTCTGACCCGATAGCTGACCCGAGACTCGCACCCGACGCTGTTCCGCCGGCTTACATCACTGGATATCAGGGCCCCGGGTCCGCGTCGTGAGACTGGGAGACGATTGCCGGCGTTCGAGGCGAAGGACTCCTTTTCAGTACTCAATCGTCAACGTCTCGTGGATATCATTCACCAGTACCTCGACGGTTGTTCCATCCAACTTGACCGGTGTGTCCTGATTCCATGCCCGCACTTGCTTGGGAACAGCCGCCAGATGGATTCTCGCTCTGTACATCGGTGAATCCTCGATCAGCCCTGGCAGCACGTAGGGACGGTTCTTGGGAGGCGTGCTCGTCGCCGAGGGAGCGTAGGCAATCAAGTGAACACGATATCGTCGCGCTACTGGGTCGTCGGTCGCCACCGCTTCGACGAACGCCGGAGCATCGATTCGGAGCGAGGGACGAGGCTGGAGAATACGAACGGCATGCGCCAGTAACTTTCTGGCCTCCACGATGCGATGCTCGCCTGCCGTGGCCACGTCGGGCGAACCGGTAAAGGTGAGCACCCGGCCCTTGCCCACGACATTCAGCAGCACGGCCGGGCCGACCCAGCCGCCGGGCGCTCGATTGGCCAGTCGGTTCCTTCCTTGCCTTGCCGCTGGCGAACGGTGCGATGCGGCTCCATCAGCCAGCCGATCGTAGTCGCGCTTGGCGAATCGTAGACGACGGCCGGTCCCTCGACCAGGAACGGCCAGTCGGGCTCGATCTCGTGACGCATTGCTGTCGATTCCGCGGATTCTACCGGCTGAGAGAGGAGCGGGGACGGAAATCGAAAGTGATTATCGCGTGATTCGAGACGGCGCACGAAGCGGGCGCCGATCAACGATTCGATCGCCGAGTGTTCCAGGGCCTCACCCCGCTGGCCGAAAACTCCTGTCCAGCCGGTGACGATCAGGGAACCGCCCTCCTCGACGTACTGCCGGAACATGGCGATCTCACGATCCGAGAGAATAGCCACGTTCGCCAGCAGGACAACCGGGAACGTCTTCAGTCGCTCCAAGGTCGCATTTTCATCGAGAATCACGCCCCAGGGAATATGCTCGAGCACCAACGCCTGGTGAGCACCCTGAAATGCCTGAAAATACTTCGCGGGCTCCTCGCGACCGAACCAGTCGCGAGTGCGGCTGGAAAAATAGATCCCCACGTCCTGAACCGGCCGCCCGAGAAACGACGCACGCCGGGCCCTGGCATCGCGGAAGGCCTCGCGAATATGGCGGTATGCGACGTGGTCGAGCCAGCCGTCATAGGCGGTCTTGTCAACAATGGTCACAAACGCGCCATGTGCCAGCAAGGTCAGGAGTTCCCAGCGCAGGTCATTAAGCGGCCGCGTCGTCTGGTCGTGGTACATGCGCACTCCGCGCTGCATGGCAATCTGAAACGGCAAGCCGGGAGTGGCTGAGCGATAGAATTCGGCGTTCAGGCCAACGCCCAGCGCACTGAAGCCCCAGACGCCCGTCTCTCCGGTCACGAAGTCACCGTTGCCGGCATGCTGGACGGGGCGCTGGCCAACCTCCCAGGAGAACGGCGGGTTACCATGATAGTTGTAATCGACCGTGGCCTTCGGCGCTACCCTGCGGATGTGGTCCCGCAGCGCCCGCTCGAATTGCTGGCTCGATGCGTAGCGAAATTCGAGCATTCGCTCCCAGTCGGCGTCCCAGGTCACACCCCTGGGCATCGGGCTGTGGTGAGCGGCCTCGAACTTGCGCCGACATTTGTCGCACCAGCAGCCGTAGGGCGGCCCGAATCCCTGGTCGATCATGTCGATGTGAAAGCCGTCGATCCCGTATGCCAGCATCTCGCTGGTGAGCTGCTCCATGATCGCCAGATAGCCCGAATTGTAACAGTACCTTTGCAGCAGCTTGCCATCAGGCCCGCGCATGGCCATTTCGGGATGCGCGTCGAGGAAATGCCCTCCCTGCTGCACCACGCAGTAGGCGATGACCGGCAGAGCATGGCGGCGCGCTTCCACCACCGTCTCGCGGAGCACGTCCCGCGAGCCCAGGCCGGGACACTTGGGCATGATCTTCGAGTTGTAATAGGCGTATTCGCCGTCTCGCGCCCAGATGACCACGTATTCGCAGCCGGCCGCGACACAGTCTTTGACGATGGCCTGGCCGTCAAATTGCGCGGCGTATCCGATGTCGCTGGGGTCGCTGCCGAACTGCGCACCTGTCGGCCCAACCTCCATGCCGACCAGTACCTTGCGAAACCAGGGGGACGAATCGGCCGCCCCGGTCGACTGGCCCCTCGCCGGTACCGGCCAAAGCAGCATGTTGCCCAGGATCGCGACCGTCACGAGGCTGAGTATCCGCCGGATTTTTGTCCTGCCGCCAGTCAAGCGATCGTATGTTGCACTTGCCATTTCAACCTCGATCTGGAATAAGGCTCATCAATCGCTCTTGGATGGACCGGGTCTGTGTGGATCGGTCACTTCGAGGAAGACGCCAAGAAGGAACTTGGGATCATGCTGCCATTTATCGTGCTCTTGAGTATGGGGCTTGTCCAGGATGGCGATCGGAAACCGACGGAAAGCGAATTCCGAAGCGCGCACCAGATGCTCTCTGGCGTCTGGCAAGTCGTTGCGGTAACGGACAACGGCGATCCGATCGGCCCCGAACTCGTCCGTAGGAAGATTGTTCAGAACTCCAAGATCAGCATCGGCAATCGCGTGATCACGCATGTCAACCCGGAAAGCGGTGAGACCCGGACCACCGGTTACATGATCAATCCGATCAAGTCTCCGAAAGAGATCGATCTGATCACGCCCGAGGAGCGGGTACTGCCCGGAATCTACAAGTTCGAGGGCGATGACCTGGTGGTCTGCTTTTCGAGCCGCGAGGGTCGGGCTCGACCCGACGAATTCGAGTCGACCAGCGACTCGTTCCGGACGCTCATGCGTCTGAAGGTGGGTGGCGGCGCGAGCTCACCCGCAGTCACTGTGAAGCCCGAAGCGCCAGCAGCACGCGACGAAACCACGACTGTCAGCCGGACCAGGACGGCCTCGCTCACCAGCCCGGTCAAGACCTACAACGAACGCAAACCCACGCAGGCACAGCTCACTCGCGACCGAGACCTGCTGGGCGGCACCTGGCAAATTCAATCGATCGTTGATGACGGCGAGACACTCTCTTCCGACATCATCCGTGCCAAGATCGCGCAAAATGGCCTTATCAAGGTCGGCGTGCGTGGCGTGTCGGCTGTGTCGCCCCGGGACGATACCAAGCGGCTATGGGCGTACAGGATCGACCCGGCGCAATCGCCCAAGCAGATGGATATCACGACCCAGTTCGATACGGTCCTGAAGGGTATTTATACGTTTGATGGAGACCGTCTGCTCGTCTGTGTGGGCAAGACCGAGGACGATCCCAGGCCCACGGCATTCGAGGCTCCGAGCGGCTCGGACCAGATGCTCTACCGGCTGAAGATGGTCAAAGAGAGCTCCACCCCGGCACTGCCGGCCGCCAAACCTCAGGCCCCAGCGGCTCCGCCTCAGCCGTCGGCTGCCGAGCTCGACCGGCGCAAAGAGCAGCAAATCCGCGAGATGCTCGTTGGTTCGTGGTCAATGACCGACAAGAAGGGGAACTTCGTCGCAGTTTTCCGTCCTGACGGTTTGTTCGCTTCGACACGCACCTTCGCCAAGCGGCGTCTTTTCGAGCCCGACACAACCACCAGCAACGGCTCATGGACCTACAGCCAGGGTGTCCTCGCGGCACGGGTCACCGGCACCACCGACCGCGACATGCTGGGCTATGGCTTCGTCGGCCGGGTTCAGTCAATCGGCGAAGATACCCTGGTCACCTCCGATAACGGCGGTAAGCTCCTGACCTTGAGAAAACTGCGCTGAGCGAACCGGCTCGTCGGCAAGCCGAGCCGCTCACGACAGTGGAAGCCGCAGCGAGCTCGACGTTCAGTCGGGCTCGTTTTGTTTATCAAACAAAGACGGCAGCTCGCCAGGCTCCTTCACAACAAGGCTCGGCCTCAACATTCTGATGAGTGGCAAGTAGCGTGAATCGTGATATCTCCGATAGGCGTATTCATAGGCATTGATCCCGGACAGGACCACGAGCTTGCTGTAATCAACATCCTTCAGTGCGGAAGTGGACGAGGTGGACGTGGCGGACGTCGTGAGCGGCAGCGCGAGGTCAAAGGGTCGTTTCAAAGCCAGATTCTGGTGGCTGTAAAGATCCATGCCATGGTGCCACATCACCTCGGCAACGCTGGTCAAGACGGAGAGCGGCGCAAAGCGATCTGCGTCATCGCGATTCGGTCCCCACCGTCCATCGGGTCTCATGCACGACGGGTCGAAACAACTCAAGAAACCTCCATCGGGCTTCCCTGGATTGCCGCCAGGTCCATAAAGGGTGGCATTGACCAGGGCCTGATCCTCGACCGTCACGCCGGAGATGAAAATGCCGTACAGGCAGATCATTCCCCACTTGTCATGTCCGGTGAACATCCACTTCCCCTGCTTCAAATGTTCGGCCATCGGGCGAAAGAGATCGTCCGCGATGCGTCTGCGTTCCTCGGGTGTGAAGGATGGGGAATTGTAGATCAAATCGTAGCCGAAGCATGCCTTGATCAGAACCATGGCGGCATCGCCACCGTCAAAACCATAGGCCTCGAAGCGATCATGTCCATTCTTGTCGATTAAAGAATTGTCCCGGTCATATCCATAGGCATCGGTAAGCGCAAGGAGGAGTTTTCGGGCAAAGGCAGCGTATTTTGCATCCCCCGATAACGCATACAAGATTCCGAGGTTGGCGACGTCGGCCGACCTGTGTTGCAGCTCGCCATTGAATTTCCATTCCCAGATCCACTTGCCCTGACCATCCTGGTAGCCGCGCCTGAAGGCGGGAAAGGACCATTTCCCGTCAGGTTCCTGCACGTGTGCCGGCACCTTCAGCGGTTCTTGAATTCGTTGATCTCCAGACGCCCTGAGCTGATCATAGGCGGCCTTGAGTTCAGGAGTCGTCTTGAGCAGTTGCTGATAATGGGCGATGTCTTCCTGGTCCCACAATGTGCGGGGATGGCCCTGGGTCAGTCTGGGCTTACCAAAGACTTGCGGAAGTGTTTCGGCATCTCCCGCCGCGATGCTGTCTGCCGCCAGTGCCGATACCGCGAAAAAAAGCGTCAGCCACGTGATCCCCCGGATCATGATGCCGGGCAGATCCTTGGCTTTGCGGCTCGAGGGACGAGAGCTTTGCAAAGAAAACCTTGGACTTGCCACTCCCGGACCTGTGAATCCGTGCACGGCAGTTGCCTCATCCCAAGAACTGCCCGGAACGACGAGAACTTCCATGCTTGAGATCGACATGGCCAGGGTAACTCCTTCCTCGTGGTGCGGTTCTCATAGATTGGCAATACTCGCCAAGCACAAGATAACGTCTGCCCTAGCCGTTCTTGTTGCCAAGTGGGCTGGGAGAGAGTAACCCGGCGAGAAAGCCGACGACCGTCATGAACACCGTGAGCATGGAGTCGGTTCTTGTGAGCTGCTTGCTTGTATCCGTCGAGCCGACAAACACGCCGACCCCGAGGACAACGGCGGCTGCGACCATCACGAATGCAAAGGAACTCACGATGATCAGCCAGACTCGATCTCTCATCGGATCGCTTGGCAGAGGGAGCACGGGACTCAAGCCCTTGGCGACCTCGATTTTCTCCGCATCAGAGAGATGACTGACCGCACTCTTGAGCACCGTCACCTTCTGGTCGGTCGACAGCCCCTTGAACTGTGGCGACAGGGCAGATTCTGGAATGCTCATTGTGCTCGCTCCTGACGACAAATCCTGCTTGGCTGCATCGCTAGGCACCCTGTTTTTTCAGGGGTTTGATCGTGCATTTCGATTTGAGCCGATTTCGTCATGGCATGGGGAGGTCATGGAATTCGAAAGCGATCCGGGTCGAGGCTCGAATGGTGCCCGAAATCCGGACTTCCCTGGGCTCTCCTGCCTGCAGGATCAGCGGCGTGCGCAGGGTCACTCGTCCGGCATCCCAGTCAATGGATGTTTGGGCGAAGAGATTCTGTCCTCTTGTTGAGACTATCTGAATTGCGGAATGGGCCGCATTGCCGCCGGGACGCGTTACCAGATCTGGTGCCATCATCCCGGGCCGCGGTCCGACTCCCGGGCTGTTCGGATCGGAGGGAAACAGCTCGTTCAGGTCATCGATCTCAAGTACAATCACATCCTGATTCGTCATCGGATCGCGGTCGATCGATGCGACGACGACGCGCCGGTCGTCATTCTGGAAAGTCTTGCCCGAGTGCCTTCCAGTGAGATGACGAGGGGATTGGATCGTGCCGCGGAGACAGACACGTCGACCGTTCCGCGGAGCTTTTTGATCAGCTTACCCGGTGCGTCGGGTCGGCGGAGTTGCACGCTAAGAACCGGGACCATTCCCGCCATGCCGGCGCTGCCCATCATGCCCATCTGAACGGGGGACCGCTCGTCGTTCCTGGCAACGGGCAAGAGCGATTGCCCGAGCTCGTCGACGGCTTCGAGAAGCTGGAAACTGCCGGTCCGGCTGATTGTCATTCGCGGCTCGGGAATAATCTGCAACTGCACCTGGAACTGGACTGTGCGGGCCGGCCCCGAGCCGGCGGTCTTCGCATCGCTCGATCCTGGCACACCTCCGGGGAGGGTTTCTCCAGGTGGACGGGCACCCGCCGGATTTGCCAGATCACCGGCTCTTCGCATTGGACTGCGCATCTGAGTGATCGACGGTCGATTGGGCATGTTGAACAAAATACGGCTCGTGTAGGTGAGCGATACGACGTCGATGTGAAAGGGACCATGGTTAAATCCTGGCCTGGTCGAAGGCTCCGGCAGGTTTGCCAGGAAAACGCCCGGTTGCCCTCGAAGCTGTCCCGGCAGATTGACCCCCTGGTACTGGCGAGTAAGCTGGCCGACCTCGCACAGCCGGTCGATGGCGTTCCAGAAGGGAACGGGTTGAGACTCGACGAGCGTGACACGCCGGGACCCGAGCCCCGTTCTGTCTTGAGGGATCGCCATGCGGTTCAGCCCCACCTCAAAGCCCGCCTCTTTGCTGAGTGACTTGACAACCTGATCGAGCGTCGCGTCCTTGAAATCAAGACGAACGAGTGATGCCTGAGTGAGCAGATTGCCTTCGATCTTATTGATAAGCGACCTGGCCCGCGTCCGGACTTCGGGATCTCTCGACTTGAGCACCGGCCGAAGCGCGGGCAATGCCTTGCTGCCAAGATTCTCCAACGATCGCGTGGCCTCACGCTCGGCATAGCTCGCCGAGCCGAGCTTCTCCACCAGGGCGGCCGCGTCGTTCGAGGACTCTGCCTTTTGCCCCAGAGCCACAAGAACGATCAGCGTTGCGATCTCCATCAGAGCGACTCCTCGATTGGGATGACTACCCGTTGGGGCTCATTCTGTCGGGATGATGTTCGGTTTCACGTTCCAACCCTGCACTTCGACCACGGGTTTGCCGGCGTGCGCGGGGAGGGTAGCGAAGGAGGCGCTGAGGTCGCGTTTCTCGCCCGGCAGCAGGGAGAAATAATTGTCTTCCCAGATCACCGGCAGGATTTCTTCGCCATCGGCCCGGTTGACTTTGAGACGTATGAAGAACGCCAGAGATTTCCCAGGATTCTCGACCGTCACGCGCACAAAGTCTTCCTTGCCGCGTCGTTCGGACCTGGCCGAGAGCTTCAGGTCGACTGGCGGCAAGGTATTCAGGGCGTGGAAATCGGCAAACTGTGCGGTCGGCGTGTAGTACCAGCTCGAGTTTTCTTTGGGCTCCCCCAGCGTGTCGGGTTTGGTCGAGAGCCAGTAAAAGTTCGAGCTGACGAGCTTCCCCGAGGCTTCCTTGAGCGCGAGCTTCACAAAGTACGTCGAGCTCAGGCCGGCCGGTTCCGGTAGCTCAAGAACGCGCTCCTTACCGTCCGGAGCGAGATCCACCCGCGCTTCCCTGGAAAACGTCCTGGTCATGTCGAGATTATAGAGCTCCGCCGAGGCAACCAGTCCCTTGAACTCGCGCGGTAGCCGTTGATCACCACGACCGACCGGTCATCGTAGGAATACTGGATGTGCAAGGGCTCACAAGCCTTCTTGGTGCCGAAGTAGCCGCCGCCGGGTCTCAGGTAATAGTCGTAGAGGTGCCAGATCATCGACGGCCAGGCGTTGTTGAGCATCCACTGGATGACGCCCGTGGAATCGTACTTGTTGCGGGCGTAGGCCTCGAACATGGCGCGCTCGCCGTCATAGGCCATGACCTGGGCTTTCATGGCGTATTCCTCGACGTTCCGCGCCGTGCCCAGTCGGTTGTTCAAGGCTTCGGTGAAGATTTCCAGGTTCTTGAACGGGCCGCCCCCAGCGTGGAAATTCCAGAATTCGTCGATCGGCCAGAGATGATCCCCGGGCAGCATCCGCCGCAAACTTTCGATCGGCGGAACGGCGGGCCCGGGGCTGGTCTCGGTGTTGAAGCAGTACGCGCCTCCGGCGCTCTTGTCAACGTACCAGTACACGGGCGGGACGTATTCGTAGGGACCGGTCATCCTGATGCCGGTGGGCTCGCCAACCGCCGGCTTGCGGCCCGTGGCCGAGGCCTGGGCCGAGTTCGGCCAGTTCAGCTCCTTGAGGACCGCCAGATAGTTGCGTTCCGCCCGGGCATTGGGTGGGTTATCGCTGCCGTACCAGAAGGTGATGAGACAGGGGTGATTGCGAATCCGCCGGATCTGGTCGCGGAGTGATTCGGTGGCGATGTCGTAATCGCCGTCCTTCCACTGGCTCCAGCGTTCCCAGAAATCGCAGCAGCACCAGCCGGCAATGACCATGATGCCTTCGCGGTCGCACATTTCCAGAAACCGCCCGCGCTCGGTTTTCCCCTCGAAGCGGATGGCATTCAGGTTCATGTCCTTGACGTAGCGAATCCCTGCGGCTTCACGCTCTGCCGACGAACGCAGGAACATGTCAGTCGCCCAACCGCCTCCGCGCACCAGGATTGGCCGGCCATTGATCTTGAACACGCGATAGCCTTTTTCGTTCAGCTCGGACGTGGCCTCGCGAATGCCGAATCGAATCAGGTCGTGGTCGGAAGACTTGCCGTCCACGCTCACTTCCAGGTTCAGGTCGTAAAGGTTTTGCGGGCCGACATGGACGGGCCACCAGAGCCGCGGCTGTCCCAGGTTCAATTGAGCGAAACGCTCTGGTGTGAATTCCACGCGCCTCCGCTCGTGCGCGGCCAGCTCCACGGTTTGCTCGAACATGATTTCTTCGATCGTGCCCTTGAGGGTGGCCCTCAGCGGCTTGTCGCCGGGATTCTCGACCTCGGCAGAGACGATCAGATGTGCCTTGTCGAGCGCCGGCAGATCAACCTTGGTGAGGACCTGCGGGTCACGCAAGGCGACGGGGCCGGTGGCCGTGAGATACACATCACGCCACAAACCCATGTTCTTGTCCGGCGGCATCGGGTTCCAGTCCACCCAGGTGATGGCAAGGCTCTTCACGTCGGGAGGAAAGACCTCGACGGCCAGGACGTTCGGCTTGTTGGGCCGGACGGAGCTGGTGACGTTGAAGGTATACGTTCGGTAGGCGCCGGCGACCCGATGAGTGTCCGCGATCCGTTTTCCGTTGAGCCAGATGTTGGCGCGATCGTTGATACCGTCAAAGTGCAGCCAAACCTGTCCATTGGGTTCCGGGGTCAGTCGGAATTCCTTCCGGTACCACCACGACACTTTGAACGGGCTGGTGGCGGACATCGGTTCGTTGGAAAAATTGGTGCCCACGGCATAATCCACGCCGGGGATGGACCTGAGATTCATGCCGACAAACGGGTCCTTGTAAACCTGGTTGTCAACCAGGTTGCCGGCAACCGTCGAAGGGACTGTCGCCTTGTACCAGTCGGTCGGCTTGAATTCGAGCGTGGAGATCGTTTCGCCCTGCGCGTGAATCTTGGGCGAGGACTGAATGGCCCAGCCGTCGCCAAGCTCGATTCTCTCCGGGGTCGCGGCCGCCACCGCGGCGCTGCTGCCAAGCCAGACGGCTGAAAGCAGGAAGGCGAAACGTGCCATGGCGCTACTCCTTGGGATGTCGGGGTTCACGACCGCGAAAAGTGGATTATCAGCGGGGCAAATAGAGCAGTCAATCGGGCCGGAGGCGACGGGCCCGAGGAATGTTAAGTTCCCCGGTATCTGGGCTCTCCCGCATTCTCGGTGCTGCCAGCCGCGGAAGTCCCGGCAGCGTCGTCAGCGTTCCCCCGGGTGTGACCTCGGATTGATGTGGCTGAGCGGCATGAGCCGCGGCGAGAAACGGCCTCAAGGAATGGGGTGACCGACGTCCGTCGATCCGAAGTCGTCCACGGCGCCTTCCACCCGCGTAGGGCGGCGCGGGGGGCGGACCGGCCCAGGCGACAGGAGCAGCAAGGCCGCCCATACCGTGGGGATGAGCATCGTCCAGACCGGTTGCCACCGGCTGACTCGCAGGTAGGGGTTGCCGAAGTCCTCGCCGCGCGATGCGTAGGAGCGGTAGCCGGACACCACGCCGATCAGCAGCGGCACGACCAGCCAGAGGCGCATCACTCGGCGACGGTCCCCCGTCGCCACCAGCAACCACGCCATGATCGCGGCGAACAGGTACGTCGAACTGGGCACCCAGCCGGTGTAGGCGATCAGGGCCGCCTTGATCCGCTCGGGCCCGAGGAGACCGAGCCAGAGGTCGGCCGCGCTGACAAGCGTCGCGAAGACGGCGAACAGCAGGACCAAGGGCTGCCCGGCCCTCATGAGACGCGGGATCGACATGGCTCCCCCCCCCGTGACGGTCGATTCGAACCGGTCCATCCGATCGCTGGACCCGCGGCCAACGCTATCAATTATGCGGTCGGCCCCCTCCCGCCGCAATGCCACGCTAACCACAGCATCCGGGACGGTCGGGGCTCCGACGGCTTGAGACGACTTCGAAGACATCAATCCGAGGTCACACCCGGTATTTGGGTGCAGCGGCCGTGCGAGTTCCGGCGGTATCGTCGCCGCCCCTCTTCTTCAGGCGGCGTTCAGGACCCGCGCCCGCAGTAAGACAAACCCCGCCCGGCCATACATCTGCCGCTTGATCGTCTTCAGACGATTCACGTGTCCCTCCACGGGGCCGTTGCTCCATTTCTGCGTCACCGCTGCTTGCACGGACGCCTCGTCGCTGCGGATGCCCTCGGCGAACCGACGCAGGGCCGGGTCCGGGGAGGCCTCGCCACGGGTTAGCCACTCGCTCAACGTCCCGGTCGACTGCTTACGGATCAGATTCGCGAACCCGTCCGCCAGGTCCTTCGCCTCGGCGAGCTCGACGCTGCTTCCTCGGATGGCGTCGAGCCGAGCCTGTTCGGGAGGCTTGCGTTTCTCGGGTCGTCGGACCCACTCGAAGGAGAGCTGCCTTGCCGATGATGGTCTCGGGACCGGCGGAGTGGCCGCGTTGAGCCGCGCCCGCTTCTTGCCGACCGCGCCGAGTCGCTTCGTGACGAACGCGTAGACGCTGCCGTAGGACCCCTTGAACCCGCGTTCCGTTAGCCGCCGGTGCAAGTCGGCGATGTTGATGAAGCCCTCGGCGATCCGGGCGTCGATCCACTCCCGGTACCCTTCCAGCCGCGATCGTTGCGACCCCCGGAGATGCCAGGCGGGGCATGTCTCGCGCTGGAGGTACCGGAACACGGACCTCCGTGACAGGCCCAGTTCGCGGGCGATCCGGGCGGCCGGGTAGCCTCGTTTATGGAGTTCGTGGACCCGATCGAACCGCTCGGCCAGCTTCCGCCGCTTCGCCCGCTTGGCCTGGAGTCGTGGTGATGCCGGAACCGGCTCGACCGGGGGACCGGGTAGGGGCGGTTCGGCAGCCGGTACCGCTGCGTCGGTCTGGGGGGCTGTCGCATCGCGGTCCGGCCCCGGTGGAGTTTCCAGGGCCTTGATGGCCGCGGAGTGCCGCTCGAGCACTTGCTCGACGGCCTCGCGCAGGTTCTTCAGCAGGTGCCAGCGGTCCGCGACCTGCCCGGCCTGCGTGGCACCTTCGGTCGCCGCCTGGGCGTAGGCGGCCGAGCGGTCCCGGCTGACCACCTCGACGCCGGGGTGGGCCCTCAGCCACGCCGCCACGGTGTCCGCGTCGCGGTCGGGCAACAGGTCGATGACGTCGCTACGTTCCAGGTCCACGACGATGGTGCCGTAGCGCTGTCCCTTGCGCCACGCCCAGTCGTCGATGCCCACAACGCGAGGGGGCTCTGCCGGCTCGTTCTTGAGCCGCTTGACCCGCCGCAGCAGGGTGTCGGGGCTGGCGGCCATCCCCATGCGTGAAGCGAGGCGTGAGCCGGCCTCGCCACCCAGCGACGAGCCGATGTCCGTCTGGGTCTGGCGGAGCCGGTCAGTGGTCCTGGCCCGCGGCGCGGCGAACCCCGGGAGTCGCTCGGCGAAGATGCGTCGGGGGCAGTCAGACCGGGGGCAGACGAAGCGGCGGACAGCGACGCGGAGCCGCACTCGCCGGCCGAGGCGAGGCAGGGCAGGTCCTCGAGCCGGCGGGTGTACCGGCTGCGCACGCGGCGGGCGTCGGAGCCGCAGACGGGGCAGGCCGCCGTGGGAGCGGTGATCGCCAGATGGACGGTGAGCTGCTCAACATCAAGACAGGCGCGGACGAGGCTGCTCCCTTCGGGAGCGCCCAGCAACTCGAGCGGAAGCAACGCGAGGCTCCGGGGACGTTCTTTGAGACGGGTTCATGTGACGACGCGATATGCCTTACTACGACCCCGCTGCACCGAGAATGCGGGAGAACCGGTATCTGGCGTGGTTTCCTCGAAGCGATCTGGCGCGATTTGCTGATCAACGGTTCCTCCACCGGCGGGGCAGTTGACCCGCCACCTTCGCTGTGCCAGAGGAGCGTTTCCGACGATGTCGCAGGCCCGACTCAACGGCCTTTCGGAGATCGATGACGACGGCCGGGCCATTACCGGATATGTGTTGTCGTTCTCGGACCCGTCGGCGATCCGATCGGCCCTGGCGCTGCGGCAGGCGATCTGGCGCAAGGGCCGAGTTGGCTGGCAGGTCTGCGGCATCCCGGGCATCCGCTATTCCGGCCACGGGAGCGACATCACGTCCCGGCACCTGGCCGGACGGACGTGGGCAGACGCGTCAGCCACTCACCCGTCCTCGGCCGCCCTCAGAAATATTTTTCGCGCGATTGAGACTCTCCGCGGTCGGATTACGCTATGTGGGGAAACGTCCTATCCCGGAGGCTCTCGCATGGCGATCGATCCCGAGCGAGTCAAAGTCCTGTTCCTGGCATCCATCGAGCGAGGCGACCCTGCCGACCGCCGGGCGTTCCTCGACGCCGAGGCTGGCGACGATACCGAGCTGCGCGACCGCCTCGACGCCCTGCTCGCCGCCTACGACCAACCGCCCGGCGCCCTGGATCGGCCGCTCGGCGCCGAACCCGAAGTCACGGATGGGCTTGAAGCGACCCCATCCGGCTCCTCGCCGCCTCCAGTGTTAACCCCGGACAACGGCCTGACCGACAGCGGAACGAATGACAACGGCCCGGTGCTCGTCGATACGATCATCGCCGATCGTTACAAGATCCGCCAGGAGATCGGCGAGGGAGGGATGGGCACCGTCTTCCTTGCCGAGCAGCTCCGCCCGGTCCGCCGCCAGGTGGCTCTGAAGCTGATCAAGCGGGGGATGGACTCGCGCAACGTCCTGGCCCGTTTCGAGTCGGAACGCCAGGCCCTGGCCCTGATGGATCACCCCCATATCGCGCGGGTCCTCGACGCCGGTACGACGGACGACGGCCGGCCGTTCTTTGTCATGGAGCTGGTCAAGGGCATTCCCGATCAACGAGTATTGCGACGCCCACCGCCTCGACCTGAACGCCCGGCTGGCGCTATTCCGCCAGGTGTGCTCGGCGGTGCAGCACGCGCACCAGAAGGGGATCATCCACCGCGACCTCAAGCCCTCCAACATCCTGGTCGAAAGCCATGACGACAAGCCCGTTCCCAAGGTCATCGACTTCGGTCTGGCCAAGGCCACCAGCGGCATGCGGCTCTCCGAGCACAGCCTCTTCACCGCCTTCGGCAGCGTCGCCGGCACGCCGCTGTACATGGCCCCCGAGCAGGCCGCGCTTCAACGCGCTGGACGTCGACACCCGCGCCGACATCTACGCCCTGGGCGTGATCCTCTACGAGCTCCTGACCGGCTCGACGCCGATCCAGCGAGACACGCTGAAGCGTGCGGCGATCGACGAGATGCTGCGGGTGATCCGCGAAGACGAGCCGCCGACTCCGTCGAGCCGGATCAGCACGTCGCAGTCGCTGCCGTCGCTGGCGGCCACCCGGCAGGTCGAGCCGGCGCGGCTGTCGCGGCTGGTCCGCGGCGACCTGGACTGGATCGTGATGAAGGCCCTGGCCAAGGAGCGGGAGCGGCGGTACGCGTCGGCCGTCGGCCTGGCCGACGACCTCGAGCGCCATCTCAACCACGAGCCGGTCCTGGCCGGCCCGCCGACGGCGGCCTACCGGCTGAGCAAATTCGTGCGGCGAAACCGCGTTCAGGTCGCGGCGGCGGCGGTGGTGCTGCTGGCGCTGGTGCTGGGCGTCGTCGGGACGACGCTGGGCCTGATCGAGGCGCGGAGGCAGGAGGCGATCGCGATCCGAGAGGCCAGGGAGAAGGAGGAGGCTCGCCACGCCGAGGCGGAGCAGCGGCGGGTCGCCGAGGAGCAGCGCCATCAGGCCGAGAAGCGGCTGGCGCAGGTGACGAAGATGAACGGCATCCTCGGGTCGATCTTCGAGGACCTCGACCCGAGGAACGCCGCGAAGGAGGGGAAGCCGCTGACGGCGGTCCTGGGCGAGCGGCTGGATCGGGCGACGGAGGAGATCGAGGGGGAGGCGACCGGCGATCCGCTGGCGGTGGCCCGGATGCAGATGACCCTGGGTGAGTCCGCAGCGCGGCCTGGGTTACCCGGAGCGGGCGATCAAGCTGTTCACCAAGGCCCGCACCACCTTCACCGCCGAGCTCGGACCCGACCACCCCGACACGCTCCGGAGCATGGTCAGCCTCGCCGTCAGCTATGCCGTCGCCGGCCAGAACGACCAGGCGCTGAAGCTCCTCGAGGAGACGCTGGCATTGCAGAAGGCGAAGCTCGGACCCGACCACCCCGACACGCTCCGGAGCATGGCCAACCTCGCCAGTACTTATGCCGCCGCCGGCCGAAACGACCGGGCGATCGAGCTCCGCGAGGAGACGCTGGCATTGCAGAAGGCAAAGCTTGGTCCCGACCACCCCGACACGCTCATGAGCATGAACAACCTTGCCAACAGCTATGCCGACGCCGGCCAGAACGACCGGGCGCTGAAGCTCTGCGAGGAGACCCTCGCGCTCTGAAAGCAAAACTCGGTCCTGACCACCCCAACATACTTGCGAGCATGCAGAACCTCGCCAGCGGCTACTGGCGAGCCGGCCAGATCAGTCGGGCGGTGAAGCTCTTCGAGCAAACCCTGGCGTTGAAGCAGGCGAAGCTCGGACCCGACCACCCCGACACGCTCATGAGCATGAATAATCTTGCCATCGGCTATACCAGCAGTGGCCAGACCGACCGGGCGCTGAAGCTCTACGAGGAGACCCTGGCACTACAGAAGGCGAAGCTGGGCCCCGACCACCCCGACACGCTCCGAACCATGTGAACCTCGCCGTCAGCTACGCCGACGCCGGCCAGAACGATCGGGCGCTGAAACTCCGCGAGGAGACACTGGCGTTGCAGAAGGCGAAGCTCGGACCCGACCACCCCGACACGCTCATGAGCATGAGCAACCTCGCCGTCAGCTATGCCCGCGCCGGCCAGAACGACCGGGCGTTGAAGCTCGCCGAAGAGACACTGGCACTGCACCAGGGCGAAGCTCGGCGCCGACCATCCCGACACGTTGAGATGTCTCGAAGTTCAGGCCCGATGCCTGGCGAATCTCGGGCAGCTCGACCGCGCCGGTGCCATCTTCGACCGGGTCATTGCGTCGCGTCGGAAGGCCGTGGGCGACGGCCACCCCGATACGCTCCGAGCCCGGCTGACCCGCGCCGAGCTCGACCTGGCCCTGCGGCCGGCTCGACGCCGCCCTTGCGGCCGATCGGGCGATCCTGGACGAATGCCGGGCGCGGCTCGGCGCCGACGACGGGGCCACGATCTCCGCCGGGCTCGCCCTGGCCCGGGTGCGACAGGCGCGAGGCGATCGCGATGCGGCCGCGCCGCTGTACCGCGCCGCGCTGGAATCGGCCCGCAAGAACCCGAGCGACCGCGAGACGCTGGCCGCGGCCCTGGCGGAATCGGGCCGGTCGCGGCTCGGGGCCGGCGACTGGAGTACGGCCGAGGCGCAGCTCCGCGAAGCCCTGGCAATCCGCGAGACGGAGAAGCCCCGGCACTGGCTGACCGCCGAGGTCCGCTCGCTCCTGGGCGGGGCCCTGCATGGGCCAGAAGAAGACCGCCGAGGCCGCGCCGCTGCTCCGCTCGGGCTACGAGGGGATGGCCCGATCGGCCGCCGCGATCCCGCTGGTCGACCGGCCCCGGCTGGCCGAGGCGCTCGACCGCCTGATCGCGGCCGGCGACGCGGCCGGGACGAAGGCGGAACTCGCGGCGTGGAAGGCCGAGCGGGTCGAAGCTCGCCACCGGAGGACCGAAGCCATGACCGAGTCCGGCGGGGCGGGATCTCCCGAGCGGGCCGGCGGCTTCTTCCCGGTGGTCTACGACGAGCTGAAGCGGCTGGCCGCCGCGCGGCTGGCCGCGGAGCGCGCCGGGCATTCGCTCGACGCCACGGCCCTGGTGCACGAGGCGTACCTCCGCCTGGGCGAAGCGACGTTCGCCGACCGCAGCGGCTTCTTCCGCGCCGCGGCCGTCGCCATGCAGCGGATCCTGGTCGACCACGCCCGCCGCCGCAAGGCCGTTCGCCGCGGCGGCGGGGCCCAGACGATCGCCCTCGACGGCGATTCCCCCGCCTTGGGCGCCGACCCCGACCTGATCCTCGACGTCGACGCGGCATTGGAGCGGCTGGCGCGTGAGGACCCTTCCTCCGCCGAGGTCGCCCGCCATCGGCTCTTCGCCGGCCTGTCGATCGAGGAGACCGCCGAGGCGCTGGGCCTCTCCCGCGCCACGGCGTTCCGCGAGTGGGCCTACGCCCGCTCCTGGCTGGCCACGGCTCTGGAGTATGGACCATGACCGAAGACGCCGGGGCCGCCAGTGGAAGTTTCGATCCACGACCTTAACTCATGTCCCACGCAGTGACGAGATCACCGTTTCGAGAAGTTTGCATCCATTCAATGCGATGGACATCCCCCTTTTGGAGATCACGACCGATGCGTCAATTACTCCGCCTCGCCACGATCACCCAGGTCCTGCTCCTCGCCGCGACCACGGCCCCGGCCCACGCCGGCCAGTTCGCGGTTGAATTCCAGGGGGTCGCCTGGGGCGGCAGCTCGCTCGACGGCAAGTCGCTTCTTGGCGACAGTTTCACCCTTTACGCTGACTTCGATTCCACAACCGGGACCATCCTGCAGCAAGGAGTCGTGGAGTACGCGGTGACGGCGATCGGCGTTTCCGTCGGCGGCACGTCGTATTCGGTGACGACCCCGCTGAGCAACCTTTCCGTTTACCTCATCGACGCCACGAACACTGTTTTTCCCGGCGTCTATTCGCCTGAAATCTACAACAGCTCGAATTTCACGGGTTTTGGACCGGCATACTCCACGGCAACACCCTCGTTGAGCGCAGCGAACCCCACTCCCACAGTCTTTTCCGGCTACCTGGCGGCGGACGACCAGGGGAATGTAACGACGTTGTCGACCGTCGCCGGGACACTCACTCTGACTTACTACCCCTACGAATCCGGCGGCGTCAACGCCTCGATCAACTCCGTGCCCGAGCCGTCGTCGCTAGCTCTCTGCGTGCTCGCCGGCTCGATCGGCCTGGTGGTCGCCTGGAGGCGCCGCAAGGGGGCCGCTTGAGCGTCATGGCGGGCGGGGGCGTCTCGGGCTCGGGCCTCGAGGCCGACGAGACGCCATACCACCAACCCATGCCAGGGCCGGTGCCGCAACAGTCCTGGCGATCGGCCACCATTTCCGTGCCACGTCCGCCCAGCATAGAAAAGCAAACACCGAACAACAGGGTCCAAAAGAAAAGTTTGTCGGTAGTCAGGGCTCAAGTTCCAGGTACTGATAAGCCGATGAGGATGAGGAAGAATTCGATCGATGCAACCACGAACCATCATCACGAGCTGAACACCATGAATCGCCAGGTCATTCCGAGCATGATCTTGAGCGTGCTGATCGTTTGCTTCTTCTCGATCGTGCTCCACGAGTCGGACAAGCCGACGCGGATCGCCCAGGCGGCGGCTAACCCCGCGTCAGCGCCGGATAATGCAGCGCCAGAGGGAAGTCCAGAGTCGGCCGCCCGAAGTGAAGAACACACGGAGGCTCCGCCGGCTCCAGTCTCCAATTCCCCGGATGGGCCGAAGGCGAGTGAGGGAACGCCGCAAGGAGACAGCAAGGAGCCGGCAAGACCAGTCGTCTCGCCGGAACCCACCGCCAAACCCTCTGTCCCGGCCGAACCGCCTGTCCCGGCCGAACCGCCTGTCCCGGCTGAGTCACCTGTCCCGACTCCGCCTGCAGGGCCTGCCGAGAAAGCCGGTGGGGCTCCCGAGGCTCAGAAACCTGCTGCTCCGGCGACGGTGGCCAAGGAGGCTCCGCAACCTGCGCCGGGCCAGGCGGCGAACCACCCGGGTGATCAAGCCACGGAGCCCCAGGCCAAACCCGCAAGCCCCTCTGCCAGCTCACCGCCGGAACGGATTGCCCACCGATCTGCGTTCACGACTGCGAAGGATGGGGAGACGCTGGAAGACGTGACGATACGCATCTACGGCTCGACCGACCAGCTCGACCTGATCTGGAAGGCCAATCGCGATATCTTGCCGCAGAAGAACTCCCGACTCCTGGCCGGAATGGTCCTCCGCACGCCCAAGCCATGACCGCTTTTCGTGCGTCGGCCGCCGGGCCAGGCGATGTTAGTCGAACTCACATGGCATCAGACCGCGCTTCGGAAGTAGATGATGTCGCCGTCTTTCACGATGTAGTCTTTGCCTTCGAGCCGTTGCAGGTGCTTCGCCTTGGCCTCCTTGAGCGAACCTGCGGCATGCATTTCGGCGAAGGCGGTGACCTCGGCGCGAATGAAGCCTTTGGCGAGGTCGGTGTGAATCTTGCCGGCGGCCTCGACGGCGGTAGCGTCACGTTCCAGGTTCCAGCCCCGAACCTCGGGTTCGCCGGCTGTGAAGAACGTGATGATGCCGACAGCGTCGTAGGCCGCGCGGATGATCCGGTCGCGGCCCAGTTCGGTGACCCCGAGGTCGGTCATGAACGCGGCTCGCTCTTCGTTCTCGAGTTGTGCGAGGTCGAGCTCGAGCTTGGCGTCGATGGTCAGAGAATCGGCGGCAAGTGCGCGAAGCGAGGCGGGGATCTCCTCACCCTGGGCGGCGTTGAGAACGACGACCTGGGGCTTGTCGGTGAGCAGGCCGAACGAGCGAAGCGGCTTCTTCTCGTCGGCCGACAAGCCGAGGGTGGTCACGAACTTGCCATCCTCGAGAGTCGCCTGCACGCGCTTGACGATGGTCAGCTCTTTCTCCTGGACTTCCCAGTCGGGTCGACGTTTCTTGACGCTGGCCTCGAGCCGCTCAACGCGATTGGTGACCACGCCCAGGTCGGCAAACAGCATTTCCTCGCGGAACGAAGCGAGTTCGGCGGTGGGATCACTGCCGGAGAAGCCGTTCAAGACGATCAGCAGAGCGTCACCTTCGCGAATGACGGCCAGGCGCTGGGGGTTATCGCCGTGCGTTCCCGGGATCAGTCCGGGCGTGTCGAGAAACTCGACGGTGGCCGGCGTGACCTTCTTGGGCGAATGTAATGACGCCAGGAAGTCGAGCCGCGGGTCGGCCAGCACGGCGACGCCGACCTGTCCCGAGTGGACCTTCCCCGGATCGGAAGTCGTTCCCGTGAGAAGTTCAAAGAGTGTGCTTTTTCCGCTGCCAGCAAATCCGACAAGTCCCACGCGCATACCAGGCCGATCCTTTTATTGATCTGGGTTTGTGTTCAACCGGGTCTCGAGCAGATCGAGGCTCTGCTCGAGTTCATTCAGCGTGTCCGGATCGAGAACGCGGTGACCGAACCGGACAGAGTAAAAGGCCTCGACAATTTTCTGGGGCACGTCGGCGACCGCCTGGATCTGGGCCGGCTGCCCGGTGAGGAAACGGGCGGCACGCAGGGCGAACTCGTTTTGCGTCTCGGCCGGAGTTCGTTCCAGGTCATACCGGGCCAGCAGTTGTGCCAGGCGGCGATAAAACAAGATTCCCGCCGTCAGCCCGGACGCGTCGTCGGCGGGACCGCGTAGCCACATGGCCAACCGCTTGCCCACCGAGACGGCCAGCTTGACGATCAAGACCAGAAGCGAAAGCACGATGAACGAGACCAGGAATCCCTTGAAGCTGATGAACGCGCCGAGGCTTTGAAAATTGAACAGCAGGGCAAACGCTTTCTTGGTCCAGGTCCAGAGCATCGCATAGCCCAGGCGCACGTTGCGGATGGTCATCTTGATGGGCGTGTAGAGCAGCCGGTTCTGCCGCGACGAGTCATAACCCAGGATGTAGAAAACCCAGACATAGCGGATCAGGTCGGTAATGGGACGGAAGCTGCTGGAGACGCCGCCAACCTGCGCGACCGACTCATCACGATCCATCACCGGGGTGGCGTCGAGGGTGATCCAGAGCGGGCGGTCCTTGCGGTCCAGTCCCACATAGGCTTCAACCCAGCTATGGGCATGCTTCTGGCGAACGTACATCGACTGCGTCAGGTTGTTCCAGTCACCCCCCTTGAATCCATTAACCATCCGCGCGGGGATGTCAATGGAACGAAGCAAGAGCGCAAGGGCGCTGGCGAAGTACTCGCAATGGCCCTTCTTGCGATTGACGAGGAAATCTTCCACCGGGTCGAGCCGGGAATCGGTGATGTTCATCTGCAGCGTATAGCCGAACTCGCCCGAATCGCGGAGGTAATGCTCCATGGCACGCGCACGCGCAGTCAGAGCCTCGGTGCCCTTGTCCGTCAAATCTGTCACCTGCTCGAGAGCGATCTTCCGGAACCGAGCTTTCAAGCTCGGCGGCATTTCCAGCAGGGTTTGGAGCCGCTCCGGAATGACCTGGTCTTCGCCCTCCTGCGTGGCGTCCGGAGTGGCGTCCGAGAGGACTTCGTAATCGTACCCTCCCCGCGATTCGGGCCGAATAATTGTGCCGTCGACCGGGTTGAGGTACGGGGACAAGCGCGTAGGCGCCGCCAGCTCGAGAATCGGCCGGATCGCGAACAGCGTCATGGAGTCGTTGGGTTCGAGCTTGATGTTCTGGCGGATCACGGGGCGCTTGACGGTGTCGTTGTTGATGAAATAGGGAAGGCTGACAATCGTCTGGAGAGGGTGACGAAGCTGGCGTCGCCATCGGCCTTTGTCATATTGAATCAGCGTGACACCCCGGAAAAGCGGCTCTCCGGTCACCTGCATGGGCGCCCGGTTTTCGTCGGAGAACTCGACCGTCATGACGACGCTGTCGTTCTCGAGGATCTCACCGAGCTGACCGAGCTTGACCTCGTCATCGAAGCCGGTCAGGTGCTTGGCCATCGTGTTGGCCGTTCGAGCCCGGGTCACACCTCCCTGCCGCGGCAGCAACAGAAAAACGAGCCCGCCAAGGAGCAAGGTCAGCAGCAGGCCGCGTAACGTCGTACCGACATACGGAAAATCGAAGAGGCCATGATAAGGATCTCCGGCCGCTGGGCCCGCCGGCGGCAGAGCCCCCTTCTCCGACTGGAATCGGCGACTTTCGCGTTGCAGAAAGAACTGCCCCAAGACCCAGACGGCCAGCATGGCCCAGAAAAAAAGCCACAGCCCGACCATGTCGCCCGAGTTGATCACCGAGCCGATCAGCACCTGGGTCAGTCCCAGCAGAAAGAGAAACCAGTCGTCCTCGACAGTCTTGGGAAGGAGGTACTTGATCAGTTGCAGATAGACCAGCCAGTGACCGAGGCAGCGGAGCGTCTGGGCGTCGTCCGAGTTGTATTCCACGTAGAGCAAGCCCAGGGTTCCCACCGCCAGGATGTTGGCCAGATCCCGCTGCAGCCCCCATGACCCGGGCTGGTCGACCGTGAAAAACGCCAATGCACCAGCGACCGAAACGACCACGGGCAGGAACCAATCGAGGCGGGAATCGGTGGCATCGCCGCAGAGAATGGTCGTGGCGACGGTCATCATGACGTAGAAGCTGGCTCTGTAGATCAGGCTGCTGCTCATCATGGAACCCTTTCGTCACCGGATGCGCGGTCTTGCGGAGCTGCCACCTGGCCATCCGTGGATTGCACATTTCGCCGCCAATCTTCCTGGCTGGATAGCCGGTCCTCCTCCGCAGTCGAGAACCGTTGCTCGAGCAGCCTACGCGAGGTCGAGCTGGCATCGTGGAACAATTCGGAGAGTTCTCCCTGGGCCGCGTTCAACACGATCGCCCGAGACAGCAAGTTTCGGGATGACGATCCCGCCAGCCGCGACGATCGTTCCGCCTCCTCGACCAGGTTGACCGGCCGTGAGGAGACGATGATCAGCAGCGAGTTTCTCAGCGCCGTGGCCGGCAGCGCGTCGATGAGTTCAGCCAGAGTCCCCTCCGTGGCGGGACGAAGCACCGCCAGCCGCTCCAGCAGTTCGTGCAGGAGCTTGACCGAGGCCTGGCCCTGACAGACTTCCGGAGTGGCTCCGGTCCAGCCAACCGTCAACCGCCGTCCCTGGCGGCGACAGGTTTCCAGGCAGACCGTGGCCGCGAACGAGATTGCCTGCTCCATCGCATCGCGCAGCTCTGGGGCGACCTTGGTCCGCGGTAACCAGGGGTCGATCAGAATGGCGAGGTCTTGCTCGTTCTGTTGCTCGAATTCCTTGACCATCAGCTCACCGCGGCGGGCCGAAGTGCGCCAGTGGATCCACCTTGGGCTGTCGCTCGAGCGGTAGTCGCGCAGGCCGTGATATTCTTCCTGCTGGGACGAGCGATCGTGGCGCTTGCCCATCCGGTTCTCGCTGGCCTGGCGCTGAAGCTGAAACCACCGCCGCGTGAGCTGTCCGATCTTGGGATAGACGATAATCTCTTCAGACAGCGGAATTGAGACCCTCCGCTCGACCAGTCCGAAGGGGGCGCGCGTGCCCAGGGTCAGGTCGCAGAAGCAGTACTTGCCCCGGCGGGGACTGGCGGTCTCCCAGCCCGTCCTGACGCGGTCGCGGCCCGGCACTCTGGCAAAGAACACCGTTGGCGAAATGGCTGTGCTGGGCGCCGGTCCCTCCACGGGAACCAGCGAGTCTTCCATGAACATCGCCAGCGCGGGAGTCCAGCGGCGGTCGTTCTCGAGCATGTAATGGACCGACAGCGGGTCTCCAGAGAAAACGTACGCCGGTGCCCGACGAACCACGATCAAACGCCGCAAGAGCGTCCGGCTGCCGATCCAGGAGGTCAGGAAGGGGCCGGCGGCAAGCGTCGTTACCAGCAGAATCAGGTTGACCTGCTGGTAGATGCCGGCACCCATCAAGACGATCAACATGATGAAGTAAAAGGAGCCTTCACGGGTCAGGATGGTTCGTTCGGTGGGAACCAGTGCGTTCGCCACGCCCCGGGCAATTCGACCTACCAGACCGCGTGACTTCGTCGAGCGGGCTTTCTCATTGATGCTCATCAGCCCGGACCCTCAAGCAGGCACCAAGGACGAATGGTACAGTAGCACGGCCGGGACCGACCGCCCTTGCCCTTAGACGGGCACGCGCACGCGATCCACGATGTCGCGGATGATCGACTCGGCCGCTCCGAACTCACCCGCCTGAAGAAACGACTTGCCCAGCACCCGGTGAGCCAGAATTGGCACGGCCAGTGTTTTGATGTCGTCGGGAATGACGAAGTCGCGCCCCGAGACCAGCGCCAGGCTTTGGGCCGCACGATAAAGCGTCAGCGCACCGCGCGTGCTCACACCGACGTGCAGATCTTCGCTGCGCCGGGACATGTGGACGATATCCAGCAGGTACTCCGTAATCGTGTCATCAACCCGGATCTGCCGCACACCTTGCTGGAGACGCAGCACATCCTCGGCCGTCAAAACCGGGCTCAAGGTCTCCACGGGTTCGCCGTCACGATGATTGACCAGCAGCTTGCGCTCTTCGGTGCGCGTCGGATATCCCATCCGCAGCCGGATCATGAACCGGTCGAGCTGGCTCTCTGGTAGCACGTAGGTCCCCTCGAACTCGTACGGGTTCTGCGTGGCCAGGACGATGAAAGGTGGATCCAGGGGATAGGTCTTGCCCTCGACGGAGACCTGGCGATCACTCATCGCCTCGAGCAAGGCGCTCTGGGTGCGAGGAGTGGTCCGGTTAATCTCATCGGCCAGGATGACGTTGGAAAAAAGCGGACCTGGCTTGAAGACGAACTCGCCGCTGGGAGCGTGATAAATGCTCGAACCTATCACGTCGGAAGGGAGAAGATCCGGAGTGAACTGGATTCGCCGGAACGAACAGTCGATACTGGCAGCCAGGGCGCGAGCCAGCAGGGTCTTGCCCACCCCCGGCACGTCCTCGATCAAGATGTGCCCTTCGGCCAAAAGCGCAACGACCGCCAGCTTGATAACATCGCTCTTGCCCAGAACCACTTGCCCGACGTTGTCGACCAGGCGGTTCGACAGGTTCAGCAGATCATCGTGCGTCGTTGTCGGCGGTTGGATCGTCGGGGATGAATTCATGCGTCGTGCTCGAGCCTTGTTGCCACAAACCTGGGCGAGGAAATCCAAGCGGATCATTATAAACCATGATGGCATCGATGCCAACGCCTTGAGAAATGCAGTTCCCACGCCGATCGCATCGGGGAGGCGAGACCGCGGCCATCTGTACCGCGGCCGTACGGAATCGTGAATGACCTGATCGAGGTACTGTTACTTGCGGGGCGGCTGGGCCTGGATGATGACGGCTGGCCGTTGTCGGTACTCCTCGATTGCCTCAAACAGCGCGGCGTGCTGGCTCGCGTCATTTGCCTGTCTCGGGGCAGCTCTGCTGTCAGCGACTCTCGCATCCTTGAGTTTCCCACCCTGGGAAATCGCTGGCTCAAGACGCTCACCATCCGCCGGCTTCCCGTGGAGGCCGCGATTGAACACCCCTGTGTGCTCCACGTTCTCCACGAAACAATGGCCGCCGCCGCGCTCGCGCTGGCCGAGTCTTGGCGGCTTCCTTATCTCCAGACTGTCGATGATTTCGGAATCCTGGAACGGGGGCTGAAGCTGAGCCGACGCTGGTTTCGGGGACTGATTGCCACGTGTCCAGAAATTGCACGCGAGTTGACCCAGGATCTTGGCTTTCCGGCCGAGCAGATCGCGCTCATCGCTCCAGGCCTGGCACCCACCGCGGTTGCTTCCCGACCGACCGAGAGCAAGATCCCCGTGATTGGCACGGCCGGTCCATCGCGTCAGGAGTCTGGATTTGCCGTTTTCCTGGAGGCCGCGCGACAGATCCTGACGACGGGACGCGATGCCGAGTTTCTCATCGCCAGCCAGGGCAACGGCGCTCTGGATCTGCGCCGGCATGCCCAGTCGTTACGGATCGCCGATCGCGTCAGCGTGACGGATTTCGCGGCGATCGGCCCGCGGTTCTGGACCGTGCTCGACATCTTCTGTCAGCCCTCCCTGGTGGCCGCCACGGGACGAACTCTGGCTCTGGCACTCAACGAAGGGGTGCCATCGATCGCGACCCAGGTGAAAGGATTGCGCGGCCTGCTCGACCACGGGGCGACCGGCCTGATTGTACCTCCGGGCAGTCCGGAATCTCTGGCCGCGGCCATCACCGAGTACCTCGACCACCCCGATCGAGCCAGCGTGATGGGCTCTCGCGCCAGACAGCGGCACGTGCCCGTTTTGACGTCCAGGTTGAAGCCGATTTGCTTGCATCGCTCTACCGCTGCCATGCCGCCTTGCCCGAGAGCCATTCGTCCCGATGATCTTCACCGGGAAACAATTATGTGAAGCAGCCGGCCCCCACTTGACCGTGGTCAGGCGTTTTTCACGTCGGTCCACGGCGTTCCATCGACATCACGGCGAAGCATCAGATAGATGAACGAGGCAGCCGTCCAGAAGTAGGCGTAGATCCAGCCGTGCACAAGAAGGGCGACAACTCCTCTCCAGAAGATCGGCCAGGTTGTGACGATCTGTGTGAGCGCGCCTTCAGCAGCACCATGATCCGTCAGTCCGGTCAGGCTCGAGGTGGGAGCCGACAATGCCGTCCCCCAGGCGGCCAGGTGGGTCACCGCGGTGGCGAGCAGTTCAACGCCGACCAGGCCCGGTATCGCGATCAGCCAGGCAACCACCACGCAGAGGGCGAACTTGCCCAGCCGCTGATTGAGATAACTGAACGATCGGCTCAGAGCGTCCAGCAGATCCTCGGCCTCGGCCGCCACCGACGCGTGCACGAGCGGCCAGCCAGCCGCCATCCCGAACAGCAAGAAGGCCATGACGAGGCCAAGTGTCAACGGGATGAAGAGCAGTATTCCTCCCACGAACGACCCAACACCCGCCGGTAGCCGGAAGAGCAGCCCAACCCCTCCACAGATCAGGGCACACAGGCTGGTCAACAGTAATGGGAAGAGCGGGGTCGCGATCAGGGGCAAGGCAAACCGCAATGCGAATCGAATCGCGCAAAGCTCCGGGTTTTTCCATCCGAGCCACTTCAAGCACCGCAATCCGGGCGATGGCTCCGCCGACGATCCCTCCCACGATCAGGACCCATAGAATCGCCAGTGCCGCGTGCAAGTACCAGCCGGCCGTCTGGCCTCGCGCGAAGAGCGACAACAAGGGAGTCGCAAACACCTCCACCGGCTCGATCAGCCGCCAGCCGGCCGAGCGGATGAACTGCCAGGAAAGAGTGTCAAGAGTCGCTGCCTCGCCCGCGCTAGCAACCCCAGGCAGAACAGTCAAAACATGAACCGCCGGCGTCACGGCCGACGACTCCGGAAATAGGCGGTCCAGGGCGGCCCAGCCGACTTGCAGCACGATCAAGCCAACCGCCGCCAGTGCCACCTTGCTGAAATCAAAGGCGGCCCGTCCGGCGCGGAGCAGTCTTAGCCAGCCGATGGCGATCTGCGGGTTTGTCGTGGTTCGCGTGCTTGCCTCATCCGTGAGCATACTTCAATTCCTCCTTGACGCTCTGTTCGTTGGCTTCAGGGAACCACGCAGGTCAGGACCACGGCCTCGCCGTCGGGAATGATCTCGCAACGACCTGCTGCGGCCGGCAGCAACAAAGTCTGGCCGAACGCGAGCCGCGTCCCCTGCCTTTCGTGCCGGACCACCGCCGAGCCCTGCAATCCTATCAAGATCGTGAACCGATCGGTGCGGCCCAAGACGGCAGGCTGCGTCAGTCTCCATCGCTCGAGTGCAAAATACTGGCAACTCGAGAGTCTCTCGCACCAGTTGCCATCGCCAGCCTGCACTTTCGCGGGAACGAGCGGATTGACCGGGCCGCGATCGAAATCGGTCGCCTCAAGCGCCTCGGCGATATGCAGCTCGCGAGGCCGGCCATCGGTGCCCACACGTCCCCAATCGAACACGCGGAACGTCGCGTCGGACATCTGCTGGATCTCCGCCAGCAACACCCCGGCACCGATGGCGTGGACGGTGCCCGCCTCGATCATGATGCAGTCGCCAGGCCTTGCCGGGAAGCGATGCAGCAGGGGCTCAACCTGGCCATCCTTGATGGCCGCCTCGAGCTCACCGCGGGGCACGCCCGGCTTCAGGCCAGCATAAATCAAGCTCCCGGGCGTGGCGTCCACGATCACCCAGGTTTCAGTCTTGCCGTTATCTCCCACCAGCCTTTTGCCCTTCTCATCATCGGGGTGAACCTGAACCGACAAGTCCTCGCGGGCGTCGATGAACTTCACCAGGAGCGGAAACTCCCTGAGTGCCGACAGCTCCGGGCCCAGCACTTCCGACGCTCGCTGGCGCACCAGGTCGCGCAAGGTGGTCCCGGCAAGTGTCCCTTCATTCACGATGCTCACGACGTCCCGATAGTCGGCCAGTTCCCAGCTCTCGGCATAGTCGTTCCCGTCGCCGATCGGCTTGTGCAACACCGTCCCCAGCCGCCTTCCTCCCCAGATGAGCTGCCGGAGGATCGGTTCGAACCGTAGGGGATGCAGCGAGGCGGCGGGCATGTCAAGAACTCCTGACGCGGGAGGGTCGCGGACTGCCCGGCTCCTCTTCCCGGTGAACTCAATGCGTGGAGCCTGTTGTAACGCCATGCGTCGGCGGCTGTCCACTCCGGAATGACCCGGGATGCCCTTTTCCAGACGCGGACGAAGACAAGGTGCGCCCGCAGCCCCCCGGCAATGCCCAATCCGCGTGGCCACACCACGACCGGAACCGGTTTTCAACGACCATGATCGCGGACCGGTTGGTTTCTCGACTATTCCTCAAGAACCGGGCCCCAATCGCCTCACCATCGTCTCGCGGGCTTTCTCCTTAAGTCTCAATGTAATGAGCAGTTGCGGGAGATTCGCCGAAAGTCGGCCTGTGCCCGAAACCGGTTCAGAAAAGTTGAGGTTGCGGGACCTTTGCACGCGAAGGACACACCCGCCGGCTCTCCGTGATATGCCATAAACTATGTCTGCTAAATACTTTGTGTTTTCAAGTGCAGGTGGGGCTCGCCAGGTCGCCGAGCGACCACCGGTCGCAAGCGTCGGCTTCCTTGCCTCGGACAGCGGTTGGGTGGATCAAGTTTGACCCGTTCGAGTCGTCGCGTCTGGCATGCGACCCTCGGGCATCGCGGATCGCTTCACGTTGCCGGACCCGCAACGGGAACCTGGGAATCGGGATGCACGACGCTTGATCGGACTGCCGGGTGCCTCGGCACGATGAAGCAGGAAACACCCGGCTCGCGGCACGCCTCCCTGGTCACACCCCACGACCAGCATGACGAGAACACATCGACAACCGGCTCTTCGCGGTCTTCAACGCCCCCTCGGCCGATCACTCCCCAGCGCTACCCGACCTGGATTGTATGCTCCAGTTCCAGACCACCTTTAGAGGCCGCGTCGACGGCCTCGTGACCCCCTCGAGCCATGCGTCAAGCCGATCATCCTCACCCAGTAGCCCGACCGGAAGCTCTTCGACCCGGCCGGCCTGAAGCGGTTCGCTGGCGGCTACGACTTCGCCGGCCAATCCGTGACCGTCCGCCTAGAGGGCCATACCCTCGTCGCCGACCAGAAAGGCGCCCCGCCCAGCGAGCTCGTCCCCGCTCGCGATGATGAATTCACGATCGATCGCCTGTCCCAGCCTCCAGAAATCGGATCGAAACCGAGGATTCGGAACAATTCTTTGAACCATGCTTGCATTCTCGGCAGTCGTGGATTCCTCAATTCCCTGGCCGGAAGACCGCTGGCAGTCTGCCCGCGATTTCACCCGCCGTTCGGATTTCTCCTGAACCGTATCCCGAGGACATCCGACATAATGGGATAGGTCTGCGGGCAATGTCTGCCCTGGGTGGAGCAAGGCTCCTTGAGTCCAGAAAAAAGGCGGGCCGGTCCTGGGACCCGTCGCTCGGGCTCTGAAATTCTCGAGGAGGAACATCGACGTTGATGCCCCGCCCTCGACAGATCAGGACCGCTCATGGGCCGTGGACCCTGGGTTTCTGCCTGTTCGCACTGCTGGGAATGCCGGCTCAGGCTCAGGAGACTCGATCCTTCGCAGACATGATGCTTCGATGGCCCGAGACCCAGAAGGAAGCCGAGGGTGAGGGTGAAGGAGGCACCGATGTGGAGGAGCGGGAAGAGTTCATCGAGACCGACCGCAACTCGTTCACCTTCGCGCCGTTCACTCCCGGAAACGGCCGGCTGATTGTCGAGTCGGCGTATTCCTACATCAGTATTGGCAATGAAGGGGCCAAGCACAGCTTTCCCGAGACAGTCTTCCGCTACGGGATCGGCGATCGGCTCGAGCTGCGACTCGGCTACAACTTCGAGACTGGCCGAGCTTCCGAGGTCGCCGAGGGCGACATCGCGGGAAACTTCGGCATCAACGCGGAGCAGCAGATCTTTTACGGCTTCAAGTATGCGGTCACGCGCAGAGGCCGGAATATCGCCTGATGCCCCACAGTGCGTTTCTCGCACAGGCTCACACACCCATGGGCTCGGTGGAGGGCCAGACCCAGATCAGGCTGGGCGGTGCCTGGGGCTGGTTCCTGTCCAACGGCTGGACGCTGGACCAGGCGTTCCGGTTCGGGACCGACCGCGAGGGCCATGATAGCTACACCCTCTGGGCGCCCTCCACAGTGCTCCGGATTCCACTTGGCCGGGAGAAGCGATGGTTCACGCACCTCGAGTACTTCGGGATCATGACGCAGGGCAAGGCGCCCGATTTCTCAAAGCAGTTCATCGACACGGGCCTGCACTATTTCATCACGCCGAGTTTTGAGGTCGGCACCGTCGTGGCCTTCGGGATCAATGAACAGTCGCGAGGCGTGCTTGTGAACGTGGGATTCGGCGTCCGCTTCTGACGGAAAACGACCCGACACTGACTGTTCCTGATCCGCCGGACATCGCGGGGAAGAGACCTTCCAATTCGGAATGGGGAATTCGGAAGACGGGTTTCTTCATCTGCGTCCATCTGCGGACAATCTGGTGTAGGTTCCTGTTGCGACCTGCTGGGGGACTGAACGGTCTACCGGGCCATGGCCTGGCTGGGGCAGGAACTGCCCAAGAACCAGCAGAAGGACGCAACGCCGTTCGCTCCCCGCTGCACCAAGGACCGGATCGAGGAGGCGCTCTTCGAGCATCGACGCGACCTCTTCAGCGAGTTGCAACTGGTCTTCTTCGACACCACCAGCATCTACTTCGAGGGCCAGGGTGGCGAGAGCCTGGGGCAGCGGGGCTACAACAAGGACCACCGGCCCGACTTGCGGCAAATGATCGTGGGGGCCGTGCTAGACGGGCGGGGCCGGCCGATCTGCTGCGAGCTCTGGCCCGGCAACACGACCGACGTGACGACGCTGATCCCCGTGGCCGATCGCCTCCGAGCCCGCTTCGGGATCGGCCGGATCTGTATCGTGGCCGATCGCGGCATGATCAGCAAGGAGACGATCGAGGCGTTGGAGCAGGACCAGCGGGGATGGCAGTACATCCTGGGGGCCCGGATGCGGACCCAGAGCGAGGTGCGGGACGAGGTGCTCTCCCGGGCCGGTCGGTATCGGGTCGTGCATCCCAAGCGCGATGAGAGTGACGCGCCTTCACCCTTGGATGTCAAGGAGGTCCACGTCGAGGGCCGGCGGTACATCGTCTGTCGCAACCAGGACGAGGCCCGCAAGGACGCGGCCGATCGAGAAGCGATCGTGGCCGCGCTGCGGGAGCAGTTGCGGCAGGGGGACAAGTCGTTGATCGGCAACAAGGGCTATCGGCGGTACGTGAGCCAGACCGGGCCTGGAGGCTTCGGGATCGACGAGGCCAAGATCGCCGAGGATGCCCGCTACGATGGCAAGTGGGTGTTGCGGACCAACACCGAGTTGGATACCGCCGAGGTGGCCCTCCAGTACAAGCGGCTGTGGATGGTCGAGGCGTGGTTCCGCTCGTGCAAGTCGTTGCTGGGCACTCGCCCGATCTATCACCGGTGCGACGCGACGATCGTGGGCCACGTGTTCTGCTCGTTCCTGGCTCTGGTAATGCGTCAGGAGCTAGAGGCACGGCTAGAGCACAGGGGACATGATCTGGAATGGGGGGACATCATCCTGGACCTGGACAACTTGGTGATGACCGATGTGGAGCAGGATGGCAAGCGATTCGCGCTGCGAAGTGAGGTCGAGGGCACGTGCGGCGCCGTCTTCCAGGCGGCCGGCGTGGCCCTGCCGCCGACGGTTCAACAAATCGAGCCAATGGCTCCCGTAGGGGATACTGCGCCTGGTGCCACGCCGCCCCTGTGATCGCGCAACCTACGGTTCTGTAAGAAGATGCTACTGTATACTGTCTAAAACAAGTCAGGCAGTACCAGTGGCCGGACCACGCTCCTCAAGGCGTAGCCGCCATCGAAAACGGCCAGGTGCTTGCCCTTGGTTATGCGCGCCTGCTCGCGGAGCAGTTCGACGGCCAACTCGCACTTGGTCCGGAACTTCACGATGCCGTCGGGCCCGACCGGCAACTGCGACTTGCGGAAGTAAAGCCGACCGGAGATCGGCAGGAACCAAGCGGGCTTCTCGGGTTCGTGAAGCAACGAACCGAGGACGACCCAGTTGTGGGCGCGAACCGTGGTGGCCCGATTGGGACAGCGCGGTGTACTCGTGGAAGGTGCAGGTACCCCAGACGTGGGAACTGGAGCGATGGACCTTGGTGTCATCGACGGCCGAGATATGGTAGCCATGCCAGTCCCAGCCCGGGGCGGTCGCGATCAGATGAGTGAGGCCCTGAGTGACGCGGTTGTCGTGCCAGGCGCCGTATTCGGCGAAGGATTCCAAAGCCTTCCAGTCGGCGGCCCGCTCCAGGGCCAGGACCGACTGGGTGATGGTGTGTTCCTCGACGTTGATTGCCATGGCGGTGATCCACTCGGCGAAGCGATGGAAGCCGCGGCAAGTAAAGGCCCACGCAAAGGCGTTGAGCAGGGCTTGCCAGATGGACCAAGTGAGCTTAGCTTCGGTCATCATGCGTCTCCTGTGCCGGGGCCAGTTGCGGTTTTCTCACCACCTGGCAGGTTCCGACCAGGAGACGCTGCATTTCAATACGGTACACCCGTTCAGAATTAATACAGTTTTTCGTGGAAACTACTGCTTAGCAGTGGGCAAGAAAGTAAGATCACGACCAAGTTCCGGGGACACCACACCAACTCGGGAAAGTTAGCGGGCTGGAAAATGTGCCTGGAACAAAAAACGGCTTGTTTGGCTAATTCGTCTATTTTCGGTTCCTGATATGTTCTGTTTCTTCCTCTAGGGAAAGATCAAGTGATGGGAAGTACCCGGCTCGATCGGCGTTCTCGAAGCGCTCGACAAGCTCATACCCATCGGCGAAGCATGATGCCGCACGCATGACGAGAACGGCCTGGCGGTCGGGACGCTGCGGATCGCCAAGCAGGAGCCTCCGGGACGATGGACGATCGTCGACCGGGAGTTCAGGCAGACTACCTGAAAACCCGGGCCGGGTAGCAGTCCGCGATCGGTTGGGGAAGGGTATTCCTGTGTCCAAGGAAATCTCGGAGCCGGTTGCTGGCCGCTCACCCGTCGATGCTGGCCAAGCTATTACGAACCGAGCTAGCCCGAATCTTCGCTGATGGCTCTCGGTTCGTGTCGGAGAAGAATAGCATGGAGAAGATCATGCTTGACTGGTTTGGTTCATCGTGGTACGGATTGGAGAATCGGGATTGTGGTCTCTCGATTTTCCGTGCCTCAAACCTCCCGCCATGCAGGAGGAAAGGAGCGGCGACCCATGCGGTGCTTCATGAAGCGCCTGGTCACGGCTACGGCGGTTGTTTGGCTGGCATGCGCGATGGTAAGACCAGCGAGCGCCGACTTGACTTACAATCTGGTTAACGATCCCATCGACCAGGCTGGATACACACTTTCAGGCAGCATCACAACAGACGGCACGATTGGTCAACTTACCGCCAGCGACATACTCGCTTGGAATTTCAATTTGGGTCCTTATTATGACGTTGGTGATAGTTATCCCTGGGATAATCCTGAAGTCATCCTGAACAACGTCATCGCAACCTCAACACAGATCATTCTCCCAGACACATCGAGCCTGTTCAGGCTTGAGGACGTGTTTTACAACTACGGAGCGGGTGGGTACTTTGATGGCAGTATCCTTAACTGGGATAGGCAGGGCTTCGAAAACTACGAAAACTACTCGGCGAGTTTCTCTCGAATCACGGCGTGGGATAACTGGGACCCTCAAGGATTCGGGCCAGAATGGGTCATTGCAACCATCAACACTCCGGAACCCTCGTCGGCCATGATCGTTGCGTTAGTGGCGTGTAGTGCCGGCATTTTTCACCTCGCACGCTGGAGGAGAGTTCGCGGCAAGGGAGTACCTACCCTCGACTCGACCTCGCTCTAGTGCCCCGTCCAACCTAAATTTGCGGGTAAAGCCACTACAGTTTGATGCGGGCCTTCTCAATGGTGAATTGCCAGTCGACCGCCCGTTGTTTGTTGTTTGTTCGAGAGGCCCAAGCGGCGATCTCCGATCGCAGGGTCACAATGTGGCCAATGCGGCGGTCGGACAAGCAGTGGCTGGTCAGGCAACTCAGTTCGCACTCCGCTACGTTGAGCCAACTGCCGCGCTTGGGGGTGTAGACGAAGTTGATCCGTCGCATGTACTCGCGGGCTTTCTCGGGAGGGAATGCTTCGTTGAACGCCCCTTTCGTATGCGTGTTCAGGTTGTCGCAGACCAGAGTGATTCGCGGCGCATTCGCATACCGTGTGTCGAGTCATTGGGCAACCTCGTGAGCCCAATCGTCTTTGGTACGGTGCGGTCGTGCCGTCGCTTGCCGGAAGCCTGACAGCGGTTCGGCAAACATGAAGATGCTCGCCGTCCCCTTGCGCTCGAATTCGTAGTCGACGCGTTCAGAGTGCTCCTTGGTCGCGGGGATCGGCACGCGGGTCTCGCCAATCCGTCAGTCTGACTGGGGAAGTTAAGGGAACGTTCTTAATATCCAGCGCGGAATGGGAGATTCAGGTAATCATCGAGCCCACTTACTGACTCATGAAATACTGGATGACTCTTTCCTGGATTCGCTTAAAGCGCTCTCGGATGCAACAATATCCCATTCTCCTTAACTTCACTCTTTCCGAGAGCCGCAACGATTTGCGTGATGCCACATGAGACTCGGGGCGAGCTCCGGTGATGGGCAGATCTGGATCGAAAATGCCGCAGGACCCGAGCCGGGGCGTGGTGCGAGGTTTTGTGGGTGCCTTGCATTGACGAAGCCGTTCGAATGATAATTGAAGTGGGCTCCCATCTCTCCACTGGGTATCCCGGTCGGCCTACCATGCAATGGCACTCGCAGTGTCGCGGTTCTGGGCCGTTTGTTTTGCGTGCTCGTCAATGCGTCGCGGGGCGTTTTCGTGAGGAGAAGGGCGGTGGTCAACGTCTCTCAGCACGCGATCCGTTCGCTGGAAGAGCACCGCGGCTATCTGCGCGTGCTCGCTGGCCTCCAACTTCATCCCCGGTTGAAGGGCCAGCTTGACCCTTCGGACATCGTGCAGCAAACGCTCCTGAAGGCCCACGAAAAGCACGATCAGTTTCGAGGCAGCACCGATCTGGAATTGCGTGGCTGGCTCCGTGCCATCCTTGCACGCAACTTGGTCGATGCGGTGCGCGGCTACCGCCGGCGGCGAGGCGAAGCCGTCCGTTCGCTTGAGGCGGCGCTCGACCAGTCGTCCGCCCGGCTGGAAGGACTGCTCGTTACGGAACAGTCGAGCCCGAGCCAGAAGGTAATGCGGCGGGAACGACTGGTCGAGCTCAGCGCATGCTTGTGCCGGTTGCCGGACGACCAGCGGATGGCCCTCGAGCTGCGCTATTTGCACGGAATGTCAGTGGCCGCGGCGGCCGAGCAGATGGGGCGTGCGCCGGCGTCGGTTACTGGACTACTGTACCGAGGTACGCGGGCGTTGCGGGCGCTCTTGAATGAGTGCCCATGAGGTGAAGATGGTCGGCGACTCGGGATCGCTCCGATGGCTTTCGCCCGACCAGCCCCAGGCCGAAGGCTGGCAGGATCGCCCGGCCGATCATGCAGCCGCCGATCCCGAGCGCGAGGCCCGGCTTTTCGAGATCCTGACAGCCTATCTCCAGGCTGCCGAGTCGGGTCGCGCTCCGGAGCGCCGCGAGTTTCTCGCAAGCCATCCCGACTTCGCCGCCGAGCTGGCCGAGTTCCTCGACGAAGAAGTGCGGCTGCAACACCTGACCGAGCCGCTGGCGCCGGCAACCGTGACGCTGCGGCGACCGGCCGCGACGCTTCGCCCAGCGACCCATCAGGCCGAGACCGGCCATCTCAGGACGGCGCTCGGTCCGGCGAAACCGTCCTGGATCGCGTCGCGCGCGACTTCGGCGACTACGAACTGCTCGAGGTGATCGGCTCGGGCGGGATGGGGGTCGTGTTTCTAGCCCGGCATAAAGAGCTCGATCGCCATGTCGCGCTCAAGATGATTCGCGGAGGCGACCTTGCTTCGGCCGAAGAACTGCGTCGATTCCGGCTCGAGGCTGGTGCCAGCGCTCAGCTTGACCATCCCAACATCGTCCCCATTTACGAGGTCGGCGAGCACCTCGGCCACTGCTTCTACGTGATGAAGCTGATCGAAGGAGGAAGCCTTGATCGGCAACTGGATGCCTATGCCGAAAATCCCCGCGCCACTGCCCGGCTGGTGGCCATGGTGGCGCGGGCCGTTCATCACGCCCACCAGCGCGGGGTCTTGCATCGCGACTTGAAGCCATCGAATATCTTGATCGACAGCGAGGGGAACGGGCACGTCGCGGATTTCGGGCTGGCCAAGCGGCTCGGTGGACACAGCGACGCGACCCAGACCGGGCTGATCATCGGCACGCCGAGTTACATGGCGCCAGAACAGGCGGCCGGCAAGCGCGAGGCGGTCACGACCGCGACCGACGTTTACGGCCTGGGCGCTTTGCTTTACAGCCTGCTGACGGGACGGCCGCCGTTCCGAGGCGATACGATTCTTGAGACGATCGAGCAGGTCCGTCTGCGTGAGCCTGCGCCCCCCACAACGATCTCGGGTCGACCCGATCGCGATCTCGAGACAATCTGCCTGACCTGTCTGCGCAAGGAGCCGAACAATCGTTATGGGTCGGCGGCGGCGCTGGCGGACGACCTCGACCGCTGGATCGCGGGCGAGCCGATCGCTGCCAGACCGGTCGGCCATGGCGAGCGCGCCTGGCGCTGGGCGCGCCGCGAGCCGCTCTCAGCGGGACTGGCCGTTGCTCTCGTCGGCCTCTCGGTGCTCGCCGTAGCCGGCCTGGTCGTCAGCAACGTGATCATCAGCCGGGAGCGCGATCTGGCGCGTACTCAGCGCCAGATCGCCATTGACGAGTCCCGGCACGCCGAGGTCGAGCGCCAGCGCGCATCGGAACGTTCCCGGCAGGCCCGGCGGGCCGTCGATGAGATGTACACCGAGGTCGCGGAGAAATGGCTGTACGACCAGCCCCGGCTCTCGCAAGTTCAGCGAGACTTCCTGGAGAAAGCGCTGGCGTTCTACGAACAGCTCTCCCGTGACGAGGGCAATGATCCGGAAGTCGCGATCGAGCGCGCCAAGGCACTCTCCCGTCTGGCATGGCTCCAGCTCCGGCTGGGACGACCTCAAGATGCCGTGGCGACGCTTTACAAGCCCGTCGAGATTCTCGAGTCCCTCGTGGACCAGTATCCCGATCGCCCGGGCTATCTGGCTGAACTGGGCCGTGTGCACGCGACCCTGGCCTCGCGATTCTCGGAACAGAAGCGCTGGAACCTTGCCAATCCGGCCCGGGAAAGTGCGCTCGCGGTATACGAAAAGCTCGTCAAACGCTTCCCCGGCGAGGCTCGCTACCGGATCGACCTCGCCACCAACCAGGCCCAGCTTGGCATCCAGTACCAGTCCGCCGGTCGCAGCCGCGAGGCCCAGACTCTGGTGCGCGCAGTCTGGCAACGCTCGACAGCTTGCAAGGCGAGTTTCCCACGAGAGCCGACCCTCTCGACCTTTCGACCCGGATGCGCATCCTCGAGGACGTCGGTTGCATACTGATCGATAATCGACAGTTCGCGCAGGCCGAGACCGCCCTGCGCCGGTCAATCGCGATCGCCGAGCGGCTTCCGGACCAGGTCATTGCGCATCAAGACCTGCGCCATCGCAGAGGACATATCAACAACGACCTCGGCCATCTGCTGGGCCGGGTGGGCCGGTGGCGAGAGGCCGAGGCGGTGTACGCCCACGCGAGCGAGCTCTTCCAGGGCCTGGCGGCCGATTATCCTGATCTGCCTCTATACCAGGTCGACGTCGCGGAAGCGCAGCTCGGCAGCGCGGACGTCATGCGGGAAACGGGCCGCCTGCCGGCCGCCCTTGACCGGGCGAGCCAGGAAGCCGATCGCATGGAACGGCTGTGCGCGGCTTATCCCGAGCTGGTCAATTGCCGGCGTGCGCTGCTGGCGGCACTGACGCGCCTGGGGCGATTCGCCGCCCTTGGGGTCAAGCCGTCCGAGTTAGAGCCAGCCTACCGCCGCGCGCTGGCCTCGGCGGAACAGCTTGTCGCGCTCGAGCAGTCTGGAGTCTATCCCCGGCTGCGCCTCGGATCCGCGCAGCTCCTCCTGGCCGATTACTTGAACGGATCGGGCCGCCCAGACGAGGGCAAGGTCTTCCTTTCTCGAGCCGTCGCGACCATGGAATCGGTCAGCCGCGACTGTCCCGACGTGCCCGAATGCCAGCAGACTCTGGGAGAGGCCCTGATGTCGCTGGGCCAGCTAGAGCTTGGCGCCGGTCACCGGGACGAGGCCGAGAAGGCCCTGGCGCGAGGGCTATGCCTTTTCCAGGGCCTGGCCCCCCAGGCCGCCACCGATCCCGAACTTGCCGAACGATGCGTGCGTGGTCTCATCTCGTGTTCGCTCGAGCGATTTCGCGACCCGGCCTCCGCTGTCGACGTCGCGACCCGGGCAGCCGCCAACTTTTCCCAACATGGACTGGTGAGAAGTGCCCTCGGGCTCGCGCGGTATTGCGCCGGAGACTGGCAGGGCGCCATCGCCGCCCTGCGCGATCCGAGACAGCACGACGACCTCGCGCGAACCGCGGACCTGTTGATTCTCGCGATGGCATACCACCATGTCGGCGAGGAAGCCAAGGCGCGGACCTCCCTCGAACACGCCTGCCGCGTCGCGACACCGGGCGATCTAGGCAGCCTGGCGTGGGTCCGCTTGCAGAAGGAGGCGACAGACCTCCTGGCCGCGCTTTGAAATTTTTTGGAATTCCGCGTGAGTTCCGCCGATTCGAGACGTCTCTTCACTTATGGGGCGCACGGGAGTGCCTGCGCGGTCTTTTACACGGCGTCAGGCGGGCGTCACGCCGGTCAACGATCATGCCAGCAAGCTGTTACGTTCACGGGAAGACACGCCCTTTGACACGAACCTTGACCGGCCGAGCTCGCATCCGAAACTCCGCTGAGGAAATAACAAACATGACGCTAAAGCGCTTGAACGGCTCGACCAGCCCACGACATGGTTTTACCCTGATCGAGCTCCTGGTCGTGATTGCCATCATCGCCGTATTGATCTCACTCTTGCTGCCGGCAGTCCAGTCCGCGCGCGAGGCCGCACGCCGCGCCCAGTGTGTCAATAACCTCAAGCAGCTCGGGCTGGCCTCTGCGAACTACGAGTCGTCCAACAGCGTCTACCCGCCCGGAATGCTCTACAACGCCGGGCTGTTCGGCCCGTCGATGTTCATGCGGATGGCCCAGTACATGGAGCAGAACGCAGCCTACAACGCGTACAACTTCAGCCTGTTCAGCCTGCACCCCTCCAATTACACGCTGGCCGGCGTCTCGATCTCGTTCCTGAACTGTCCGAGCGACCCGTCCTACCTTCAGCCAACGCCGTTCCAGTACTCGCCGTCGAGCAACCCCAACCAGTTCCACAACCATTACTCGGCCAACGACGGCCCGTGGTACGTCTACTCGTTCACAATAGTCCCCCTCGGGCTCGGCCCCGACCCGGCCGGGGCCGGGCAGAGCCGCGGGGCGTTCAACCAGCTCGGGAACATTAGCATCGCCTCGGTCACCGACGGCACGAGCAACACGATGATGTTCCTCGAGAACGGCAACGGTCTGTTCTCGGCGTCGTCCCAGGCGGGCATGCACTACTGGAACGACGGCCAGATCTCCGATTGGCCGATCGAGGCCCGCTTCCCGCCGAACTGGGCTCGGTTCTACAGCGACCCGGTCAACGACCCGAATAACAACGCGCTGGGAAACTGGGGGCCGTACAACGCCATCAGCTTCCACCCCGGCGGCGTGAACGTCGGCTTCTGCGACGGCTCGGTCAAGTTCATCAAGAACTCGATCGACTCGTGGGTTATCCCGCCGCCGCAGATGAACGGCATTCCCGTCGGGACGACGCCGGCCAACCCGACGTACCCCTCGATCGGGACGTACGGTCTGACCGTCGGGGTCGGGGCCCGGCTCGGCGTCTACCAGCAGCTCGCCACCCGCAACGGCGGCGAGGTCATCAGCGCGGACCAGTATTGATCCGAAGCGTTCGGCCCTCGCCGATCTTCGTCGGGCTAAGGCTCGACGAACGTAACGGAACAGACGTAAGAAGTTATTGCGCCCGGTTTTCCGAGAGCCCGAAACACTGGCGCAGTGCATAAGATATTGAGAGCACCGACCCTGTGATTTCAGGACAGCCGAATCGGATCCGATAAAACAAAACACGGATGCAACCTCCCGAACTCAGTCATCGTGGGGTGCTGAACCCCGCGTCGATCGATCGCTGGCGATCTCGCGTCGGCGAAGTCCTGTCCCAGGAGCCCGCATCACCCATGAATCGTCCCCGCCTCCTCTCTGCCGCTGTCTGCATGACCGTCGCGCTCGGCCTGGGGGCCGCGGCGATGGCGATCCCGGGCTGCGAGCCCTCGAGCGAGGGCCGGCCAGCCGGCTCGATCGAGGTGAAGAGCCCGCGGTCCTCAGCCGCCGACATCAAGGCGGCCAAGGCCAAGTCGTCTCCTCGGCGGCACTGATCGGCCGCCGCGTTTGGGAGCCCTCGGGGTCAGACCGAGTAAGAATTTACTTCGAGGAGACCCAGGGCTGCCACGGGCCGCTGAATTTCGGCGACACCATACGTAAACCTTGGCCTGCGTTTTCAGACCGAGTTCGAATTGAAATTGGAATTCGGTATCACCCAAGGGACCGGTCTGACCCGAGGACTGATTCGCCGCACCCATGACGAGAACGGCCTGGCGGTCTGGACGCTGCGGATCGCCAAGCAGGAGCTTCCGGGACGATGGACGATCGTCAACCGGGAGTTCAGGCAGACTGCCTGAAAACCCGGGCCGGGTAGCAGTCCGGGATCGGTTGGGGGAAGGGGACTTCCTGAGTCCAAGGAAATCTCGGAGCCGAGGGTAACGCTTAACGATCCCGCTGGCATCAAAGATAAAAGCGACCATGTCAGCGCCGCTCGCGGATGATCGTTTGCGAGAGGGGTTCGCCTTCGCGGGTAATCGGCTGGAAAGCCGGTCTGGAGCCCAGATCGGAAGGGGTAGGCAAGCTGGACATCAGGCCGGAATCCAGCAACTACCGCTTAAACTCCCCTTCGGTCATCGGCATGACGGGAAGCCAATGGGGCCACCCACCTTCCGGGATCATTGGACGATGGGCGGCTCTTTCTACAATCCGCGAATCTTCGTAGTTCGACTGCCCCGTGAACCCCTACGCGTCGGATAGTAAATGCAGGTAGCCGGGACCGCAGGCAACGAAACCCGACGGGTCGCTCGTCAACATCGATCAGGCGGTGCATTATTGGATATACTGCGATTTGAGCCGAGAATGAGATCGTCATGGAAGGGAGGGACGTCATGCGCCATGTCACCCATCAGGTGGTATTGTCCAGTCCGAACCCGTATGGCCGCCGGCTTCCCGCCTCTGCGATTGGACGGGCGATTGTCGCCATTTCCGCCCTGGTGCGGCAGTCGGTGAACATGGCGTTTCGAGGCCAGAGCACAATTCAGGGAAGGCGCCCGTCCTGGCTCATGGCGGCTTCGGATGTTGCGCTCGTGGGAGTCTCCGGTGGCGCGGATTCGGTTCTGACCTTCGAGGCTCCCACCCTCGGCGAGGCAGCGCCGGAGGTCTTGCGGCAGGGCGAATTCCCGTGGTCAAGCCGCCCTGACGAGGCAGACACGGGATTCGACATTCTCGGCGATGTGCTGGGGGACGTCGGAAGGGGGAATGCCGAGAGCGACCGATTCGACGCGCGGCTCCTGGAGCGGCTCTTGGAATGCGCAAGATTTTCAAGGGCTCTGACTCCGAGCTGGCGATCATCAGCGACCGCCGAGCTGCGGACGGCCCGGCCCTCCTGAACCTGGCCACGCTCAGGACGGCCAGGCAACTTCTCGACGCGACTCCTCGGCCACAGTCCGCCATCATCGTCGGTAAGCTCGAAAACATCCGGCGTAGCACCCAGACCTTCGCGCTGACCATGGACGATGGGCAGGGAGTTCGGTGCGTGATGCTCGAGGCCGACGTCGCGTGCCTTACCCCTCTGTTCCAGCAAAGTGTGGCCGTTTCGGGCCGGGCCGTCTTTCGCGCCTCGGGCCGGCTCCTGCGCATCGAAGCCGCATCCGTCCGCGAGGCCGCCGCAAGCGACCGGTTCTTCGCGAAAGTCCCTAGACCGAATGCCCAGCCGTTCGATCGACGCAGGGTCCTGCGAGAGCAAGGAGACAAGCGCGGGCTCGCCGCGATCCTCGGCAAATGGCCGGGTGACGAGACTGATGAGCAGATCGACGACTGGCTCGAGAGGATCAGTTGATCCGGGTCGATCAGTGCCGCTCACAATTGCAGTGCGCCGGACTGTTGCAGGCAGTTTTCGTTGGAAAGGGAAAGGCAAGGACAGGCCGAGCCTGGAACAGGAGGTAACGAAGAATCGAGGACCATGGGATCAGTTCAGCCGTTCTTGGTCATCGGCCCCGGCGAGCCAATGGGGCCACTCAGCTTCCGATGGCACTGGACAATCGGTAGCCCCTATGCTGAAAGCGACCGTCTGATAAGGTGCCCTGACGTTTCCTCGATCCCCGTCAATTCCATCCACCTGGCCCAACTACCCCTCTACCACCAGACGGTCCCATGTGCGAACACGAAAACGCCTTGAGCGCGGTGCTCGAGCATCCTGGCGACGTCGCGGCGCGGCTGGCTTACGCGAGTGCCCTTGATGCCTGCCATGACCCGCTCGGGGAGTTCATCCGCCTGGAATGTCAGCTTGATCGCACGTCAGACGATGAGGACGACGTTCTCGAACTTCAGGACCGCCGGCGTGGTTTGCTCGCGGCTCACCGTGAAGCGTGGCTTGCTCCGCTGGCGGGGATTGCGGAATCGGTTCGCTTCGAACGCGGGCTGGTCGGGGCGGTTGTTCTCGACCTTGACACCTATCTCACTCGTGGTGCCGAGATTTTCGGCCGGTTCCCGGTCCGCTCCGTCGCCATCCGTGGTGTCCCCGGCCGGATGGGTGAGCTGCTTGCCAGTCCCTGGATGGACCGCATTGAGTACCTATCGCTGCGCGAACCAGAGCCAAGGGAAGCTCAGTGTCAAGGGCTGGCCCAGTCATCGTGCGAGGAACTAGCCGACGGGGACGTGGAGGAACTGGCCGCGAGCGACCGGCCACGTCATATCCGCGGCATCGACCTGCGATTCAACAGGCAACTCGGGCCGAGGAGCGTCGAGGCAATTCTCAACGCTTCGTGGTGTCGCCAGCTCGAATTCCTCGGCTTTTGCTGGACGGCGGTGGGCGACGAAGGGGCCGCGCTTATTGCGTCGACCGACCGCCTTGACGACCTCCGACGCCTGGACCTCTCGAACAGCGGGCTCGGTTCGGCTGGTGCCCGCGCGCTTGCCGAATCTCCGACGCTCGCCCGCCTGGGGCTCACCGAGCTCAACTTCTCCTTGAATCACGAGATCGGCCAGGAGGTGTACGCGCGCATGCTCCGTTCGCCCGTCCTGGCCCGAGTTGGACGGGTCGACCTGGATGGCGCAATTGATGGCGAGCTTGTCGAAGCCGTCGTGCAGTCGGATTCCCTCGGGTCCATGAAGGCGTTCAGGTTTGGCGATAGCTGGTCGATCGATACGGCGGCACTCCGCCGGCTGACACGGTGGCCAGGTCTGGCCCGTCTGGACCGGCTGAGCTTCGTTCTGAGCGGGCTGAGCGACGAGCAACTCGAGATCCTGGCGACCTCGCCATGGCTCGGGGATTTGAAGTCGCTCGAGCTCTCCGAAACGAGCGTGACGGACGATGGCGTTGAGCGATTCTGCCGCTCACCTGCGTGGCGGGGACTGAAGGAGCTGGGGATCGACCGGAATTGCCTGACCGAGCGTTCGGTTCAAGCAATCCTCGGCGCGGGATGGTTCCCTCGGCTCAAGTCACTGAACCTCCACGCATCGTACACGATCGGCGACGCGGGGGCGGCGGTACTGGCCGCGTACCGAGGTCCGACCCGGCTGCGCAGATTGGTCCTGAGCATGTCAGGAGTGGGAGATGCGGGTGCCCTGGCGCTCGCGGGGGCGCGGTACGCTCCGCAGCTCTGGACGCTCTGGCTCGTCGGCAACGAAGCCATCTCGCCCGCCACGCGAGAGCTGTTGAGGAAACGCCTCGGAGGGACGGTCCATACAGAGATACCCAAGCACAAGCCGGCTATTATCGACTGGTGAAGGTCGGCTCTGGGGCCGGAAGGCCAGAGGCAAAAGGTAAGAAGCAGATTGCGGAAGGCAAAACACAAAAGGGACGTGTTGCACATGGACGTCGACGTGGGCGAGCCGGTGCCGGCATGTGTCTGTAAGTCGATGGAGGCCGTTTGACGATGAGTGACAACATGCCTGTGCCCGGCGGCGAGTTCTTGCTTTATACGAGTGACGACGGGCGGGTCCGCCTCGCGGTCAGGGTCGAGGACGGCACCGTCTGGCTCTCACAGGCGGCGATTGCTGGACTGTTCCAGACTACCAAGCAGAACGTCAGCCTGCACCTCCAGAACATCTTTGAGGAAGAGGAGTTGCGCCCCGAGGCAACTGTCAAGCAATACTTGACGGTTCAGTCGGAGGGCGGGCGGCAGGTTCGACGCCTTATCGACCACTACAACCTTGATGCCATCCTGGCGGTCGGTTATCGGGTGCGGTCGATCAGGGGAACACAGTTCCGCCAGTGGGCGACGACCCAGCTCCGGGAATTACTGGTCAAGGGCTTCGTGCTCGACGACGAGAAGCTCAAGGGGGGGCCGATCCAGCTTGGCGACTACTTCGAGGAACTGCTTGAACGCATCAGGGACATCCGGGCGTCGGAGCGGCGGTTTTACCAGAAGATCACCGACATCTACGCCACCAGCATCGACTACGATCCCAAAGCCGAGATCACGCTCACCTTCTTCGCCACCGTCCAGAACAAGCTCCACTGGGCGATTCATGGGCACACCGCCGCCGAGGTCGTCGTCGAGCGTGCCGACGCACAGAAGCCGCACATGGGGCTGACAACATGGAAGAACGCCCCCAAGGGCAAGGTCCGCAAGGCGGATGTGTCTGTCGCCAAGAACTACCTGTCGGAAGAGGAACTGCGGGCCCTTAACCGGGTCGTGACGATGTACCTGGACCACGCCGATGACCAGGCGCAGCGTCGCAAGCCGATGCACATGACCGATTGGGTTCGCAAGCTCGACGATTTCCTCCGATTCACCGACCGGAACATTCTGACGCACGCGGGGAAGGTCTCGCAGCAACTCGCCCTGGACCACACCCACCGGGAGTTCGAGAAGTTCGAGGTGGAGCGCAGGCGCATCGAGGCGACCACCCCCACCAGCGACTTCGATCGGATGGTGGAGAATGCCAATCGCCTGGAAGCCGAGCAGAATGCCATCGAGCAGAAGCCGCCGCCGTCGGCGTCGCCGTCACCCAAACCTCCCAAGCACAAGAAGCCCAGGAAATGACATCACATGAGCGGGACGGAGGGAAAGGAAAAGGCAAAAGCCCGATGGCAGGTGCCGCATCGAAACTGGCCACTGACCACTGACCCGCGAAGCCCGCGGCGGGTGGGCGGAGATGGGATGCGACGATGAAGGGGAATTTAGAGTTTCTCTGCGCTGGGACGAGCACCAGGAACGCTAAGATTTCACGGATCACGGTCGTCCCGTAGTCCTCAACGGACCGATTCCCCGAGATATTCACATTCACATTCCCGACCAGAGTGGAAATCGTATGAGCATGACACAGTCTCGAACCAGCCGCCGCGCGTTCCTCGGCACGCTCGCACTCGGTGCGACCGCTTCCGCCGCCCCGCTCTTCACGTCCCGGGGCGCCTTCGCCGAGGAGCTGACCCGGACTCCGACCACCAACGAGGGGCCGTTTTATCCGAGGAAGCTGCCGCTCGACACCGACAACGACCTGCTGAGGATCAACGACGCGATCACCCCGGCCGTCGGCGAGGTCACGCACCTCAGCGGCCGACTGCTCGACACCAAGGGCGACCCGCTGCGCAACGCCGTCATCGAAATCTGGCAGTGCGACCGGGATGGCACTTACCTCAAGCAGCACCTGCAAGGCGAGGAGAATTTCGACACGAATTTTCAGGGCTACGGCCGCTTCCTCACGAGCTCAACCGGCGAGTACTACTTCCGGACGATCAAGCCGGTCCCCTACCAGGGCCGACCCGCGGCGCATATTCACGCCAGGGTCTGGAAGGGGGAAAAGAAACTGCTGACGACCGAGTGCTTCATCAAGGGGTTCGCGGGCAACGAGCGGGACGGACAGTTCCGGCAGATCCAGAAACGCGACCCGAAGGGGCACCAGACGCTCTGCCTGGACTTCGCGCCCCTCAAGGGGTCGAGGATCGGCGAGCTGGCCGCGCGCTGGGAGATCGTCCTGGGATATACCCCCGAAGCCTGAGCCGGGTGAGGGGCCCGACGGCATGACCCGGGTAGGCAACCCGTGGCGCGGGGCGGCAGCCGCGGCGGCGATCGCGAACCTTCGTTTTTTTGAAAGTGAGATTCCGATGAAGCGATCAGTCTGGGCGATGTGCTTGATCGTCGGGGCGGCCCTGCTGGCCCGATCGGTGCTGGCACAGCAGCGAGGGCGACCGGGACGGGATGGCCCGCCCGGCGGCGGGTTACGCCAGATGCCCGTGCTCACTGCCCTGGACGCCGATGGCGACGGAGAGCTGTCGGCCAGGGAGATCGACAACGCGGCCGCGGCGCTCCGCACCCTGGACAAGAACAAGGACGGCAAGCTCACGCGCGACGAGCTGCTTCCCGCGTTTCGGGAGGGCGGCCCGGCCGGGCCAAACGCCGCGGAGCTGGTCGAGCGGATGATGGCCTTCGACAAGAACGGCGACGGCAAGCTGAGCAAGGACGAGCTGCCCGAACGGATGCGGGGCCTGATGGAGCGGGCCGACGCGAACAAGGACGGGTTCGTTGACAAGGACGAGCTGACCAGGCTCGCACAGCGGCAGGCCGGGCGAGGCCAGGGCCAGGGCCGCGGGCCGGGCGCAGGCCGGGGCGAGTTCTTCCCCAAGGACGGGCCAAGGGACGGGGGGCGTGGACCCGGTGAAGAACGTGACGAGGGCGGGGACGATCGGCCCCGGTGAGAGCCGGCCGACGACGAATCTTATGATCATCAAGGGAGCCAACAAGACAATGTCGATGTGTTCCACGCCCTTCGGCGCCCGGTTCGCGGGCATGATGATGCTGCTGTGCGCTCTGGCCGCCGGAGCGGCTCCGGCTGCCCGGGACCACGAGTTTCGCCACGAGAATGTGCTGGGGACCTCGATGGAGCTGTGCGTCCGGGCCGACACCGAGGACGCCGCGCGGTCGGCGGAGGCTCGGGTGCTCGGCGAGATCGACCGCCTCGCCGCCATCTTCAGCGGCTACGATGCGGCGAGCGAGTTCCGCCGCTGGCAGAAGACCATGTCCGAACCGGTAACCGTTTCCCGGGAGCTGTTCGAGTTGCTCGGTGCCAGCGATCGATGGCGGGAGCGGAGCGGTGGAGCGTTCGATCCGCGGGTCCAGGCGCTGAGCGAGCTCTGGTCGCGCTGTGCGCGGCTCGACCGGCTGCCGACGGCCGACGAGCAAGCCAGGGCCAAGGCGCTGATGGCCCGGCCCGCCTGGCGGCTCGACTCCGCCGCGGGCACGGCCGAGCATCTGACGGCCTGCCCACTGAGTCTCAACTCGATCGCTAAGGGATACATCATCGGCCGCGCCTGTGACGTCGCGCTCGATCGCGACAAAGGCGTTCGGGGCATTCTGCTGAACATCGGCGGCGACGTCCGGGTCGTTGGCGACGTCGCCCGGATGGTCGGGGTTGCACCTCCGGTCGGCGACTCCGAGACAGCCGAGCCGATCGCCCGCGTCGAAGTCCGCGACCGGTCGGTCGCCACCAGCGGCAATTCCCAGCGAGGGTTCAGCGTCCGCGGTGCCTGGTATTCGCACATCTTCGATCCCCGCACGGGGCAGCCCGCCGGGCGGGTGGTCGGCGCGACGGTCATTGCCGAGCGGGCCGCCGACGCGAACGCGCTGGCCACCACGCTCAACGTGCTTCCGGTCGAGGAGGGCCTGCGCCTGGTTGCGTCCGTCCCGCAGGTCGAGTGCCTGATCGTCACGGCCGACGGGCAGGTCCGCAAAAGTGACGGCTGGGCCCGCTACGAGCGGCCGTTGACCGCGACTGCAACGCCGGTCGCCCTGGCCCAGGGTCCGAAGGCACCCGAGGGCGGTTCGTGGGGCGACGCCTACGAGATGCGCGTGAACCTGGAGATTGGCGGGCCCGCGGGAAACGCAGGGCGCTACCGGCGCCCTTACGTCGCCGTCTGGATCGAGGACAAGGACGGTCTCACCGCCCGGACGCTGGCCCTCTGGCTCATGAGCCGGCAGCCCGGCCCTCGCTGGCACGCCGACCTGAAGCGGTGGTATCGCGACGACCAGGTGCGCCGGCTCGCCGACGACACCGACCTGATCGACACAGTCTCGCGCGCCACCCGCCCACCGGGAAAGTACACACTCTCCTGGGACGGTAAGGACGACCACGGCAAGCCGCTGGGCCCGGGCGCTTACACGGTCTGCATCGAGGCCGCACGCGAGCACGGCACGTATCAGATCATCCGCAAGGAAGTCACCATCGCCGACAATCCGTTCGCCGAGGAGCTCAAGGGCAATGTCGAGATCAAGTCCGCCTCGATCGAGTATCGACGAAGGGGTACGGAGCGATAGTGATCTGGCTGGCCGGAGCGCGGAGCGATCACTGCCGATCCGTCGCCGGCTGGCCGTGCGCACCGCCGCCGTGATGCGCTGGCTTCATATCTACGTGTCCCTGTTCGGTCTGGCGGCCGTTCTGTTCTTCAGCGTGACGGGCCTGACGCTCAATCACCCGGACTAGTTCGGCGAGCTGGAACGTCGCCTGTCGGCTGAAGGCCAGATGACGCCCGAGTGGCTGCGCCCGGGCCTACCGGTTCGCTCATCCGCGGCGGAGCCGGATGAGCCGCAGCAGGTGGCGAGGCTGGAGATCGTCGAATACCTGAGGAGCACGCACGGCGTCTGTGGGGCCATCTCCGAGTTCCGGGTCGACGAACGCGAGTGTACCGTCACTTTCAAGGGGCCCGGCTACGCCGCCGACGCTTTCATCGACCGAGAATCGGGGCATTATGACCTGACGCAGACCATCCATGGCCTCGTCGCCGTGATCAACGACCTGCACAAGGGCGCGACACCGGCAAGGCCTGGTCAGCGGCGATCGACGTTTCGGCCATTGGCCTGACGATCATCTCACTGACCGGCCTCGTGCTGCTGTTCTACCTGAAGCGCAAGCGGGTTTCCGGGCTGCTCGTCGTTGTGGGCGGGGCGGTCGCCATCGGGGCGGTGTTCCTCTTCCTCGCCCCATGACGAGTTCGCGCCTCGCTCAGCCGCGGTGGATCGGGAGGACTTGTTCTCCCGATTGTTCTCACGCTCGTCCTGCCGCGCCGTCTCATCAGTCAAGACCGGTGTCGGCCCAAGCTGGCTTCGCGGACCGGGAACTGTCAAGGCCCAGTTCGGCCACGAGTCGCTCGGCGGCGGGTGTGTTCGGTCGCGCGACGTCCAGAACAAGTTTTCCGTGCGTCATCCCCGGGATATCCGTGCCTGGAACGGGCTGCAGACGCGTGCTGTGGATGACCACCTTGGTACCGAAGCCAAACAGGCCTTTCTTGCGAATCTGGACCGATTCGAGCACGTCGCGTGGGATTCGCACCTCGCGAACGGCGGACTTGAGTATTCCCAGGATCGCGTCCTTGGTCTGGTACTCCAGGAAGAGGTCTCCATCTTCGATGCGCAACAATCCCTCGCACCTGGCCAGAGGGAAATTGGTCGGATAACTGAGCGAGACGGGCACGGTGCTCATGTGCGTCGGCCTTATCGTTTGCCCGGAGCATCGGGAGTCACGAACTGTATGGCCTAAATCTAACATTGGCTGGGGGGTGTTCCCAGACCGTACCAATCAAGATTCACTCGACCTGCTCCAAACGCTTGAACTGCTCGGGCTTGGGGATCTTGTTCAGATGCTCGAGGGACCATGCGCGCATTTCCTGCATCAGCTTGGTTCTTTCAGCGGGAATGGCCTTGAGAATTCTTGCTGGCCTTCGTGTTGCTTCGCATCTAGGTCGTCGAAGAAGGCGTCTAGCTTCGCGGAAAGCCAATCACGCCACGGGTTGTTTATCTCCCGCAGCGGGAGTACTCGCACGATGGACCATGTACGTCAGGTTGATCATGATCGCCAGGATGCAGAACAGCAGGGCGACCGCCACACCCTGAAGAGTTCCGACCAAGTCTTCGAGCTTCGTGGTCGACAAGGCAGGAATACGGACGAGGATGATGAAGACCGAGGCCAGTGCCCCCACGGCGCACATGCCACAACAGAGGATGACGATCGGTCGGGCATTGGCGAGAAATCTGGATCGAAGCCGCACGGGATGAGTCTCCTGGATACGAGGTAGGTAAACCTCTTACGATTGTACAAGGAAAAGCGGACAAGAGCATGTGCAAGCGGGGTCTGGAGGGACATCTCTGGCATTTCGGCACGCACCGTCATGGAATGACCGAGGGTGCGTGAAGCCGGGGGGAGATGCCGCGCGCTGTGGGGTCTGCGCGGCTTGATCTTGCCACGCACCTCTTGTAGAGTGCCCCAGAGCCGCGATGTGGTGCGGTCTGGGATTGGATCCTCCTTTGGAATGCTCATCATGAATTCGTTTGTCCTGATCGCACTGACCGCGATTTCGTTTTCGAGGTCCGACGTGCCGGTTCACGAAGCCGAGCAGATCTTTCCGCCGGTCGAAGAGCAGACTCATGCACCCGGGATCGTGGAATGTTCGAATGGCGATCTGATCGCATCCTGGTACGGGGATGTGAGTCCGGGTGATTCCGCGGTGTTTGGCGCCAGGAAGCGGCAAGGCGAAACGGTCTGGAGCCGGCCGTTTGTCATGGCCGATCGGCCTCGGTTCCCGGACTGCAATACGGCCATGAGCATCGATGGCCGCGGCCGTCTCTGGCTGTTCTGGCCGACGATCGTGGGCGGTTCGTGGGAGTCGGCGATCCTCAATTATCAGGTTGGCAGTGACTATTTGCAGCCCGGTCCCCCGAAGTGGAATCGCGAGGGGCTGATCCTGCTGCGCCCGGCTGATTTCAGCAAGGAGGCACTCGGGCTGCTCGGCAACCGCGAGATCGCGCCGCCTCGTGGCGCCATCGTGGGGCCGGGCGGTCAAAAAGCCAAAATGACTGACCCGCTCTTCCAGCGAATGGGCTGGGCTACACGGTGCAAGCCGACGATCTTGCCCGGCGGGCGGATGATTCTACCGCTGTATTCGGACACGTTTTCCATCTCGATCATGGCCCTGAGCGATGATGAGGGGGCCACCTGGTATGCCAGCAAGCCGCTGATCGGGTTCGGGAATATCCAGCCCACCGTGCTCCGCCGAGACAACGGAACTCTTGTGGCCTACATGCGGGAAAACGGCGCGTTGAAACATATTCGCGTCGCGACGTCAAAGGATGAGGGAGTGACCTGGAGTTCGGTCGAGGAGACCGGGTTGCCGAACCCGGGGAGCGGCATCGACGCCGTCCGGCTGGCCAACGGCCTCTGGGTTCTGATCTACAATGACGCAACGGATTCGCGAGCCAGCCTGGCTGTGTCGCTCTCGGAAGACGAGGGACAGAACTGGAAGTGGACGAGACACCTCGAGCGGCACCGGGCCGGCCGCTATCATTATCCCGCGATCATTCAGGGCGGCGACGCCAAGATTCACGCCATCTACAGTTGCTTCATCGCCGCCGACAGCGATCCCGCGAAGGCCTCGGCCGGCACGGCGCGGAACGTCGAGCTCAAAGGGATCAAGCATGTGATGATCAACGAAGCCTGGATTCGCGCGGGGGATTGAAGGGTGCGATCTCTCTCCGGAAGGATCCGAAAACGGAATGGACTGAATCGTCGCGAGTTCTCACTGGCATCCCATTCCAGCAACGTATCCGGGTACGCCTTTTTTCCAAACCACAAAACGGAGTTCTTGAAATCGTGGCTCGTACACTGTCTCTTTCGCTGCCTCCCCGGAGCGACGGCGATCGTGACGTTGACAATATTCCTTTGATGGAATAAATTCTGGATATGGAATGGGAAGTCCTCTTCGATGACGCATTCACTCCCTGGTTCGAAAACCTGGGTGAGAAGTTGCAGGACGAAATCCTTGCTCATCTAGCGCTCTTGAGACAGTTCGGCCCGCAACTTGGTCGGCCCCATGTTGACACTGTCCAAGATTCCTTATTTACCAACATGAAAGAGTTGCGTGTGCAGTTTCAGGGTGATCCATGGCGTATTCTCTTCGCCTTCGACACGAATCGCGCAGCCATTTTGCTGGTGGGAGGAAACAAGCGGGGTGATAAACGCTGGTACAAGAAACACGTGCCGGTTGCCGACCACCGATTCCGTGAGCACCTGGATCGATTGGATCAGTGAGGGAGATCAATGCCTACCAAACTTGATGATTATATGGCAAAGCTGCCCAAGAAAAGGCAGCAGGCGATTGCCAGGCGAGCGTCGGAGTTAATCACCAAAGAGGCGACCCTGCGGCAGCTACGAGCGGCCCGCCAGCGCTCGCAGGAAGAACTTGCCGTCAAGTTGTGCATCAAACAGGCTGCGGTCTCCAAGCTAGAGCGCCGTACCGACATGTACCTTAGCACACTGCGCGGCTACATCGAAGCGATGGGGGGAGAGCTCGAGATCATCGCTCGTTTTCCGGGCCAGGCAGTGCGGATCACACAGTTCGAGGATCTGGATTGCAACGACTGACATCAAACAGAAAGATATTCGAGCACTTGAGGGGAATGATCTGGCCGCCACCTGGTGGCAGGGTCGCGGTCCTTGCGACCGGCTCGGCTGAAGGTTTCCCGGCCCAGCCTCGGCAGACCCGGGATCGGGCATCAAGCGAATTCTGCAGATTTGTGCCGAATGTTGGCAAGCCAAGAGCCGGATGCGCTCCTCGGCTCTTTCCGCTTCAGTTCCCCCTGGCATCCTCTTACAGCTTCGTGGTAGATTGAATTCAGGAACGCCCCCGCTCTGCCTGGCTGTCCCGGTGAGGCCGGCGCGCGGTGCCGCATGCAAGGGTTCCGGCCTCGGGACTGGCCGTCGCGACCCGCGTCTCCTCCTCAACTCGCCTTCTCGGCGATCCTTTTCCGGCCCTGCGCGGTTGGTTCACTTCCATGCCCAGCGAACGAGATCTCTTCACCGAAGAACAGACAATGACCACGATGAGCTTCGGCGAGCACATCGAGGAATTGCGCGTCCGCCTGATCCTGGCCCTGGCAGGCCTGTGCGTGGGGGTAGTCATCGCGTTCATTCCCTACCTCAACCTGGGAAAGCGGGTCATGCAGAGCATGCAGGCCCCGGCGGCGGAGGCCCTCGAGCGCTTCTACCGCAATGAATACGAGAAGAAGGCCAAGCTGGCCGAGGAGGCCAAGGAGATTTCACCGACCCTCCAGGCGGTGATCCCCGCCGACACGTTTTTCCAGGCCCTGAAGGATGTCGCACCCAAGATCGAGATTCCTCCGGTCGAGGAGCTCAAGGGCAAGACCTTGAACTTCCCGCTCCAGTACAACCAGTCCACCTTGATCAAGGCGACCCAGAGCTCCACCTACATGATCGACAAGACGCTGATCTCGCTGGGCCCGCTGGAAACGATCACGATTTACTTCCTCGTGTGCCTGGTGACCGGGCTGGTGCTTGTCAGTCCCTGGGTCTTTTACCAGGGCTGGGCGTTTGTCGCGGCGGGGCTTTATCGTCACGAACGACACTATGTGAAGAAATACCTGCCGATCTCGCTGGGCCTGTTTCTGACGGGCGTCTTCCTCTGCTTTCTGTTCGTGCTGCCCCTCACGCTGAGTTTCTTGCTCGAGTTCAACGTCTGGCTGGGGGTGGCACCGACCTTGCGGCTGAGCGAGTGGATGAGTTTCGCGACGATCCTTCCTCTGGTGTTCGGCATTGCCTTCCAGACTCCCCTGATCATGCTCTTCCTCGAGCGGATCGGCATCTTCACGGCCGCCGATTTCCGGGCCAAGCGGAAGATCTCGATCCTGATCATCACCATTGCCGCGGCGATTCTCACGCCCGGGCAGGACCCCTTCAGCATGACCCTCCTGGCCGTGCCGATGGTTCTCCTGTACGAGCTGGGCATCATCCTGGTCGGCACCAACAAGAAGCGCATTCTCGCTCGCACGGAGTCTTGAACCTGGACAAGGGACGCTTGCGATCGAGCGTCCCAGGCCTTAATTTGAGGTGTAAGGGTGGGTAGAGCGAAGCGACGCCCACCGCACGCCAAGCCTGTTCTGGAGGGCGTCGCTTCGCACCGCCCACCCTACGTGAGCAGCCTCGAATAGGTCCGGCGAAGGACATGGAACACGTCACCATTGGATTGATCGGGCTGGGCACCGTGGGAACGGGCGTGGCCCGGATCTTGACCGAGCACGCCGACCGCATCGCCGAGCGCGCGGGGAAGCGGGTCCGCTGGAAATGGGCCGTCGTCCGCGATCCCACGAAGAGCCGGAACGTCAAGCTTGACGGCGTGCGCGTGACCACCGATCCCGCCCGGTTGATCGACGATCCGGAAGTCGAGATCGTGGCGGAGGCGATGGGCGGGATCAACCCGGCCCTGAGCGTGGTTCTCCGGTGCCTGGCCGCGGGAAAACATGTGGTGACGGCCAACAAGGCCCTGCTCGCGGAGCAGGGGCCGGAAATCTTCGCGCAGGCCCGCGCCTCGGGGCGCGCGGTCGCGTTCGAGGCGAGCGTCGGCGGCGGAATTCCGATTATCCAGGCGCTGGGCGTCTCGCTGGCCGCGAACCAGGTCTCGAACATCGCCGCGATCCTCAACGGCACGTGCAATTACATCCTCACGAAAATGGTGGACGAAGGGCTAGCCTACGACGATGCGCTCGCCCAGGCGCAGAAGCTGGGTTACGCCGAGGCCGACCCGACGCTCGATGTGGACGGCACCGACACCGCGCACAAGCTGGCGATCCTCGCCCAGCTCGCCTTCAAGGCCACCGTGAAGACCGATGACATTCCGCGTCAGGGCATCGACCGGCTGCAACTGGCCGACCTCAGATATGCCGGCGAGCTGGGCTACGCAGTCAAGCTGCTGGCGCTGGCCAAGCTGACGGCCGCCGGCCTGGAGCTCCGGGTGGCGCCCACCCTGGTCAAACGCGGAACGCCGCTGGCGGAGGTCCGCGGGCCGTACAACGCGGTTCGGGTAGTGGGCGATGCCGTGGGCGACACGTTCTTTTACGGGCGCGGGGCCGGCATGATGCCCACGGCGTCGGCGATGGTGGGCGACCTGATCGACGTCGTGACGGGCCGGGCGATCCTGACCTCGCGGGTGCTCGATCTCTGGTCCGAGGCCGGGACGACGGTAAATCGCACATCGCCTCACGAGATCAGGAGCCGGTATTACTTGCGGTTCACCATTGCCGACTCGCCCGGGGTGCTGGCGGCACTGGCGCGGATTCTGGGCAATCATGGAATCAGCATCGCAAGTGTCATCCAGCATGACACCGGCAACGACGCGCCGGACTACAAGACCGTGCCGCTGGTGATCATGACGCACCTGGCCGTCGAGGCCGAGCTGCACGCCGCGATCGGGGAGATCGATCAGCTCGAGGTCGTCACGCCGCCGAGCCTTTGCCTCGGTGTGGAGGAATAACCCGATCCTCCTGGTTTTCTGGAGGGAGAGTTCACGATGGCTGCGAAATACGTGATCGTGATTCCGGACGGTGCGGCCGATGAGCCTCATGAATCGCTCGGCGGCAAGACGGCGCTCCAGGCCGCGAACATTCCGGCGATGGACCGGCTGGCACGCGAAGGGATCGTGGGCCGTTCCCGGAACGTGCCCGACCGGTTCCTTCCCGGCCAGCGACGTGGCCACCCTGAGCCTCTTCGGCTACGACCCCGAGAAGTACTACACCGGCCGGGCTCCGCTCGAGGCTGCCGCCATGGGCGTTGTGCTGGGGCCCGACGACTGGGCCATCCGCTGCAATCTCATGACGATTCAGGAAGGCCGGCTCACCGACTTCACCGCGGGGCACATCACCAGCGAGGAGGGTCGTGACGCTGATTGAGTCGCTGCACTCCGCGCTGGGCCGGCCCGAGGTCGAGTTCCTGCCGGGCGTCTCCTATCGCAACCTGATGATCTATCGCGGCCGCCCTGGCGAGGCTCGCTTCGACGACCAGACGATCACCGACCCGCCGCACGACCATCCCGGCCAGACTGCCGACGAACACCTGCCTCGCGGGCCGGGTTCGGAACTGCTGCGCGCGCTGATGACCGCGGTGACGCCGCTTCTTGCCCATCATCCCGTCAATCGCGAGCGGTTTCGATCGGGCAAGCCGCCGGCCAATGCCATCTGGCTCTGGGGCCAAGGCAAGGCGCCCAGCGTGCCCAGGTTTGCCGAGTTCCGCGGTCTGAAAGGCGCGATCATCTCGGCGGTCGACCTGGTGCGCGGCGTGGCCGTTCTGGCCGGCTGGAACCGGATCGACGTGCCCGGCGCGACGGGCTATCTGCGACACCGATTACGCAGCCAAGGGTGCTCACGCCATCAAATCTTTGTCCGATCACGACATTGTCTGCGTTCACGTCGAAGCCCCCGACGAGGCCAGCCACGAAGGCCGGGGCGACGCCAAGGTCGAGGCCATCGAGAGCATCGACCGCGATATCGTCGCCCCGATTTTTCAGGCACTCCAGCAATACGACCAATGGCGTATCCTGGTCTCCCCCGACCATTCAACCCTCCTTCGCACCCGCGCCCACGATCGCGCCCCCGTCGCCTGGACCATGGCGGGCACGGGGTTGCCCCCTTCAGGCCTTGCCTACGATGAGTTCGCCGCAAGAGAGGGAGGGGGACCGTTTCTCGAGCAAGGGTTCCGGCTGATGGATCGGTTTGTTGACCTCGAGTGGAAGGGAAAGAGCGGGTGAAGTTGAACCCGCAAACCCCGACTCAGAGGCTCTTGGCGATCAGAGGCAGCAGGTCGGCCAGCTTGACAGCTCCGCTCGTCTCGACGCGGACGGATGTTGGACCGACCTCGACCCGAAGGCTTTTAACTATCTGGTGCATATGTTCGCCCATCCAAAGATCATTCCAAGGGTCATCGGGCTTTTTATCCTTGGCCGTATTACGTAGCACCTCGAGGTAAGTATCTCGCGCTTTTCTTGACCACCCCGTAGATCGTCTGCGTTGAACGCGGATCGCTGCAGGTCGCGATGAACTGGGGAAGGAAGTCATCCGTATCGGCCAGGCCCATGGTCCAGCGATCGGAGCGCTCAAGGAATTCGTAATAGTAAGCCTCGTCTTCATCTGGGGCTGTCTTCTTTATTACACGGCTGATCCGTCCGTTATAATTGTCGAGGATGACCGCGAGCAGATCCTGCTCCACCCTCTTCCAGTCATCTCCTCGGGCATATTCAGGTGCGGCAGGGACAGGGCGTCGAATCATGGGAAGGATGAACTTTTCCTCATCGCAGACCAAGGTCCGGCGGTCGGGAATGAAGAAGCATCCATTCGGTCCGAGCGGCGGATAATGGATCTTGTAGTAGACTCTCGTGCCCACTTTCACCTCGGTGGCGTTTGGCCACCAGGAGCGCAACAGCGCGAGCCAGTCAAAGGGCTCGACCGTCCGAATGGCAAGTCCATGAATCATGAAGCGATCCACCTCCTTGCCCTTGATCACTTTCTGATCGAAAGTTACTCCCGCGGTGACCTGCTCGATCTGCTCGACCTTGAGCGGGCATTTCGAGATCGGGATTTCGAGCGCCTTGTCCAATCCTTTCATCGCAGTGAGCGCATTCAACTGGCTCGCGTATTGAGCCATGCCCTGCCGTCGAAACGTGGCCGCGGGGTGGAAGGCGACTACTCCCATGGCATTGTCGGGGATGTACGACAGGTCGAAGGCCGGTGTGTCGTTGCGTACGGTCGGCGCGGGCTTTGTCGCTTGCGCAACCTCAGGGGACGTTTTCTCGTCACCCCCTTGCACAGGCGCGGGCAGAATCCAGACGCCCAGTCCGATGCCCGCGAGCAGCGCCGCGCGCAGACGCGCCTCGCCGGTGCCCAGCCACGATCCACCGATTCTTCATGAGTTCTCAACATCCTGATCCTCCTGATCAAGGTTCCTCGTGCCGGCGAGAACGCTCGCGCCGGCCACCAAGTGTTCTCCCTGTCCTGACGCAGGGCCATCCGCGAAAGGACCGTGAGATAAGGGACTCGCCCGCCTACGTACCGCGCTCCTACGGCATCGGCCGCCAGTTCTTGCTGAGCCTGAAGCCGCCCGGCCATCCACCGCACCAGGGGATGGTAGAAATGTAGTGCCAGAGCCAGCCGGGCCATCAACCCCATGAGATAATCAGACCGCTGGATATGAGCCAGCTCATGCGCAAGGACAGCGCGAAGATCGTTTTCACTCCAGGAACGCCAGTCGTCCGGCAAGAACACCATCGGCCGCCGCCAGCCGGCCGTTGCCGGCGTGGCCACGTCGGACAACACGCGGAGCTCGATGGCCGCATCGCAGTGCATGGCGGTCTTGAGAGATTCGAGCAGATGCATCGCATTGGCGTCGTCAATCAAGATCGCTCGACGCCGGCACTCGTGCACAGCCCAGAGCCCGAGCAGCAGGCGGCACAGCCCCCATCCCATTCCGATCAACGCGGCCCAGGCCAGGCCCCCTAGCCAAGGAGAGCTCGTCGCCTCGGGCAGTGTCAGTCGCGATCCAACCCGCTGCCAGATCGCGTGAACTTGTGCCCGACTCAGAAAGTGACCGGCTGCCGGAGCATCCGCGACAGACACCTGGCGATCGTCCGGTTCGTCCAATACCGGAACGGCCTTGCTCGCCGGCGATTGGCTTGCGAGCATCGCCGGATCGCCTCGAAGCTCTGGCCGAGGAACAAATGCCAGCACGCTGATGCCGACGATCATGGCGAGACACGCCGCGGCCAGCCACGAACCTGCCGTCGGTCCGCGCCGCGATGCGAGCAGGTGGAGAACGACCGCGGGCAGCATTGCCAGGGTAACCTGAATGGCCAGCCAGCCGACTGCGATTCCGAGCTGGTTCATGAGTCTTGCTCCTCCAGGATCTGCTTCAGCACAGCGCGTTCCTCGGCCGTCAGCTTGCGTTGCTCGACGAGACGGTAGAGCAACTGGGATCGTGAACCTCGAAAGACGCGCTGGAGCAGGTCGCCGAGCAAGTCGCCCGGTGACTTCCTCATACGACCGGGCCGGCCGGTAAACGAACGGCCGCTCGGTGTTGACCTGGTGCAGAAAGCCCTTGTCCTCCAGCGTCCGCACCAGGTTGGCGATGGTGGTATACGTCCGGTCCAGGCCCGTAGCGGCCAGACGGTCGCGCGCTTCAGCCGCGGTGGCCTCGCCCTGCTTCCAGAAGATGTGCATGACCTCGAGCTCCCGCTCCGTCAGGTCCCTGGCCGGTGGCCGTCCCATCCGTGGTCCTTTCGCGCTTCAGTCAGAATGAGGAATTTGGTTTTTCAAATTTGTTTTCCCAAATCTAGCGGATCGCCGGGTTCCGTCAATGGCGATCTGGCGATTTCGCGGGCTCAGATGTCCATCCACGGCCCGGTGATGAAGTCGCCTTCGAAGATGGTGGCGAGGACGGGCTCGTCGGAATCGAGGATCAGGCAGTAGGGGTCGGTCGTGGAGCGGTCGGGGAGCGGGATGATGGCGAGGTCGGCAGACTTGCCTGGGCGGAGGCTGCCGGTGGTGGTCTCGGCGCGGAGGGCCCAGGCACCGAACAGGGTGGCCATGGTCATGAGCAGCTCGCCCGAAAGGGACGGGTCGCGCTCATGCAGAAAGCGGATCTCGTCGAGGATGCTCAGGCTCGGGCTCGAGGCCAGGCTGTCGGTGCCCAAGCAGACGACGATGCCCTTCTCGAGCATGGCCCGGTAGGGATGGGGCGCATGGCCGAATCGAGCATGGGTCCGCGGACAGAAGGCGACGGCGACGCGGTGGTCATCGGGGGCCGCCGCGGGACGGAGTTGCCAGAAGTCGGATGGGTCGAGGTAGGTGCCGTGGGCGATCAGCCAGTCGGCGTTACGGAGCTCGCCGCGGCGGACGTAGTCGGCAGGGCGCGGGCCGATCGGCTCCCAATCGTCGTCCCAGGCGCCCAGGTCCTCGAGGAATTGACGCAGAGGGCCGTCGCGATGCTCAAGCAAACGTAGCTCTTCGGGCATCTCGGCGAGGTGTGTGGAGAGCGGCAGATGGCTGCCGGCCGCCTTATGGTAAAGCCAGTCGGATGTGCTGTACGGGGCGTGCGGGCTCAGGCCCGGCCGCGCGCACGCGGCAACCTGGTTTTCGGGGCGAATGGTTGCCAGCCAGTCCCATGCGGCATCGCTGGTTTGCAGTCCGCGATAGCGCTTAAGGCCGATCAGCTCGGCGAAGACGACGGCCCGGAGCGGCGCGGCCGCAACCTGGTCCCAGCTCAGCCCGGCGGTCGTGGTATCGGCCAGCAAGGTCGTTCCGGCTTCGATGCTGGCCCTGAGATTACGACCGATCGCTGCCGTGAGCGTTGCTCTCGAGCCGTCGCGACGTTGCTCCATCACCCTGCGCAGCCAGGCGACTTCGTCCTCCGAGCCGGAGTGCCGGTCCGGTTCCCGCTCGCCTTGAGTCTTCCGACCATACAGGCTGGCCAGCTCGAGGTGCGTGTGGGCGTTGACGAAGCCAGGAACGATCGCCACGTTCCCGAGATCGAGATCGCCGGCTCGCTCGCTGGCCGGTCCGACCCAGCCGATCCGGCCTTGCTGGATGCATACGACTCCGTCCTCGATGGGCGGGTTCTCGACGGGGAAAACGTACCGCGCCTGGAGGGTCAGCGTGTCTCGCCGCATCGCTCGTGTCCCGTGGCAGCCGTCTTGCGAACGACGCACGACCCGATCGTGCGCGTGTGACGCGATGGAGAGAACCTCTGAACCTGAATTTGCAACGATGGTTCCGGTTCGATCACAGTCCTTTAGAAGACGGGCGCGACTCGCTGCGCTTCCGCCGTTGGATCGGGACGATCCCACTTCCAGAGGTACAGGAAGAGGACGGTCGAGACCAGAAAGCTCGTCACGATCCAGAACCCATGATAAAGACCTTCCTGCGGATTGCGATAGAGCCAAGAGGCCAGTCCCGCGGCCTCCAATCCCTGAACCCAGTGGGCCTGGGTCACGGCGAGCGCGTTGTTCAGGAAATGAAAGAGAATACCGGGCAAAAGGCTGCGGCTGCGAACGGCCAGCAATCCCAGGACGATGCCCAGCAAGGTGGCGTTGAAGAGCTGCTGGAACAGGCTGAGCAGTACATGAAGAAAGCCGAACATGAGCGCCGAGAGCAAGATCGCCGACCGAGTTCCCCGGCGGTATTCCAGCCCCGAGAGAATGAAGCCGCGGAAAGCAAGCTCCTCGCAGAGGGCGGGCAAGAGGGCGAAGACGCCCACGCTGACGGCCAGGCTGGTGGATTCCGACATGATCTGACTGAGTGATTGCTTGATGATCGAGGAGATCGGGAACCACTGCTCGACGAGGTGTCCAAGCTGGTTGACCAGGGGATTGAGGGCCACCGGAAAGGCGATCGCCAGGAGAAAATAGCGCGGGGCCGGCCAGTTCAGACGCAGCGTCCGGCGGGGCGACGAGGTCAGCATCACCGCCATGATCAAGGGCGGAAAGAGGATCAAGAACTGGCCGGCCGCCACGGCGGCAATGTTGGCTCCGATTCCTTGAATGGCCATGTACTCCATCAGAAACCACGAGGCCGACAGGATCAGCGAAAAGCAGAGCACCGCCTGGCCGCTGGTGGGCATGGGCTGGCGGTCACGGATCAGGTGCTTGAGCCAGACGCCGATGTTGAACCGCTCGGCTTCGCGGAAGAGCACTTCTTCACGCTGAAACTGGTCGATGGCCCAGCGCAGCGCCATCCAGGCGTAAACGACCGTCGGCACCATCACGGGCAGGAAAAAACGGGCACCCGTGGCGTAATCTCCCATGATCAGGGCGCGGAGCAGCAGGGCGACCCCCGTGATCGGAACCAGGCTGTAGAACAGGTTGAGCTTGGTCTCGGGAATGAGCGTCAGGAAGATCAAGGGGAGGCAGACCAGGTAGAGCGGCGTCATGTAGTACTGGCCCTCCTTCATGCTTCGCGCCAGCACGGCCAGCGCCACGCAAACCGCGCTGAAGAAGGCCGCCAGGGGAATCAGCAGAAGGACCATCCAGATTGCCGACGAGAGACTCGGCGGCGCGAGGGCGGCGGTCGGCGCTGTGGCGCGGTGGGCTGTCTCCATCGCCATGCCGGCACCGTTTCGGGCGAGGACGAAACCGGTCAAACCCATGCTGATGAGATTCAAGATGGCGGTTGTGACGCTGGCGAGCATGACGGTCAGGAATTTACCGAGGACGATCTCGGCACGCGTCGCGGGGCTGATCAGCAGGGTCTCCATCGTTCCCCGCTCCTTCTCGCCGGCGCAGAGATCGACGGCCGGGTAAAACGCGCCCGTCAGTGACATCATGACCAGCAGGAACGGGAAGATCAGGCTCCAGGTGTTGCCTTGCACTTCCTGAACGGTCGCCACGTCGCGGCCTTTTACTTCAATTGGCTGCGCGTATCCCTCAGGCAGTTTGTCCTTGCGGGTCCGATCCTCGACGATTCCGCGCTTCCAGCGGTCGAGCACCTCACGGAGCCGAAAATAGGTGTTCTGGCTGGTCTCGTCCACGCTCCGGTAAAGGATCGGAATTTCCACATCCTTTTTCTCGCGAAACTGGCGCGGAAGATCGGGCGGGATGATCATCACCGCGGAGGCCGAGCCGTTGCGAATGGCCAGCTCACGGCGTTCGGACGTGCCCCATTCCCCCTGGGCGGATACAGGCTGAGCCCGGAGCGGGCTGATCTCGCGGAGCGGATCGATGAGCCGAGGATTGAATCCGTCTCCCCCGGGGTTCAGCAGCGGCTCTTCGGTGGGCAGGTACTCGGCCCCCACCACGACCACGATCCGGGGCTTGCTCTCCCGCGCGGCGGTGGCCTGGATGATGCCGTATCCCAGGAGCGGGTAGAGCAGGATCGGAAAGACGAAAACCATGAACAAGGTGCGCCGGTCGCGGAGCTGGTCGAGGACCTCGCGGCGGAAAATCACGTACAGGTTGGACCAGCTCATGAATCGGTCTCGTCTTCAGTGAGGGAGAGCAGAGTGATCGGGCTGAGCGGCGGAGCCGAGATTCCCCGCGGCCGCGGGGCGGTCGCCACCTGTTTGTGCGACCTGGGCTTCCAGGTCGGCCCGATCGACAAGATGGAAGAATAGCTCTTCGAGATCGGGCTGGTCAAACCGCTGGAGCAGTTCGTGGGGCTCGCCGGCAACCTGGAGCTTTCCCTTGTGGATGATCGCCACGCGCTGGCAGAGCTTTTCGACCTCGTGCATCGAGTGCGTGGAAAAGAGGATTGTCTTGCCCATGTCGCGGAGCTCGAGAATCTTCTGCAAGACCACCCGCTGGACCAGCACGTCGAGTCCCGAGGTGGGCTCGTCAAAGATCAAGACGGGCGGGTCATGGACGATCGTCCGCGCGATCGACACCTTCTGCTTCATTCCGGTGGACATCTTCGAGCCCAGGGTCTCGCGGAAATCATTCATCTTGAGCCAGTCGAAGATCGTCTCCATCCGTTCCCGGAGCGCCTGTGGCTGCATGCCGTAGAGCCGGCCGAAGTACTCGACCAGCTCCCAGGCCGACATCCGGTCGTAGATGCCGGTGCTGGCCGACATGTAGCCGATGCTCGACCGCACCGCCTGGGCTTCGGTCACGACATCGTGACCGGCCACGATCGCGCGGCCGCCCGTGGGCTTGAGGACGGTGGAAAGCACCCGCAAGGTCGTGGTCTTGCCGGCCCCGTTTGGTCCCAGCAGGCCGAAAATTTCGCCTGGCCGGCAGTCAAACGAGACATCGCGAACGGCGAAAACCCAGCCCCGCTCATAATCAAGGAAAGATTTGCTCAGGTTTTCAACGTGAATCACGCGGCTGCTCAATTTGCGTTTTGCCCGATGCGATACGCTCGATCGTCATCGAACCGAGACACCCGGACGCTCGGTTTGCCGGGAACTGGAAACGGCAACAACTTCATCCCAGCCACAGCCGGCTTATCCGGCAAGCGCGGGTTCGGGCTCGCACCCGGGAACGGTGTCAATGTACTCGTAGTATACGTTACGTTGCCGTGGAATATAGCCGGCCTCACGAATGCACCGCCGGATCTCGTCGATCGTCAGGTGATGCACGGTTCCCGCCGAGGAGACGACGTTCTCCTCGATCATCAAGCTTCCCATGTCGTTGGCGCCGAAGTACAGGCCTAGTTGACCGATCTTCGCGCCCTGGGTCACCCACGACGACTGGATGTTGGGCAAGTTGTCGAGATAGAGCCGCGAGATCGCCTGGGTCTTGAGGTACTCGAAGGCGCCCGCCGCGGGCACGTCGGCCATGTCGGTATGCTCGGGCTGAAATGTCCAGGAGATGAACGCGGTGAAGCCACCTGTCTCGTCTTGAAGCTGGCGGACCCGCTCGAAGTGTTCGATGCGCTCGGCGACGGTCTCGACATGGCCGAACATCATGGTTGCCGTCGATCGGCCGCCAAGCTCATGCCAGACTTTGTGCACTTCCAGCCAGTTGTCGGTCAGTACCTTGCCCCGCGTGATTGCCTTGCGCACGCGATCGACCAGGATCTCGGCGCCGCCGCCGGGAAGGCTTCCCAACCCCGCCGCCTTCAGCCTCTGCAAGACTGTTTGCAACGGCAGCTTGCACACCTTGGTGAAGTGGTAAATTTCGGGGCGCTGAAGCCGTGGACATTGACCTGGGGAAAATGCTGCTTGATGTCGCGGAGCAAATCTTCATACCACTCCAGGCTCAGATGCGGATGGAGCCCACCTTGCATGAGAATTTGCTCTCCGCCCAGCTCGACGGTCTCGCGAATTTTCTCCAGCACCACCTCGCGGTCGAGCACGTAGGCCTCGGTGTCGCCGACCTTGCGGTAGAAGGCACAGAAGTCGCAGACGGCGGTGCAGACGTTGGTGTAGTTGATGTTGCGGTCGATGTTGTACGTGCGGTAAGGCTCGGGATGGAGCCGCTGACTGACGGTCTGGGCCGCGCGGCCAAGGTCGAGCAGGCTTGCCTCTTGAAACAGGGTAACGCCTTCCTCGAAGGTCAGGCGGCGGCCGCTAACGGTGCGCTGCAAGATCGCGGGGACGGTGGAAGACAAGGTTCACTCCTTCCGGGACCAGCTTCAGGCGGGCGGCCATCTCGGCGAACCGCCGCAACCCGGCCAGCTCCAGCTCACCGAGCTCGTACGACAAAATCCGAGTCAGGTAATCGTAACACGACGAGAAATCGAGTCCTAGCCGGGGACCGTGGAGCCTGGCCAGCAGGTCGGCATGCGCCAGGCCTTCACTACGGCTACGAGCCAGGCGCGGGGCAGATCGCCCAGATCCACGCCCTTGCGCGTGACCCAGAGCGCAAACACGAACGGCAAGCCGGTCATCCGATTCCAGGCTTCGCCCAGGTCGACCACCTCGCAGAATGGCTCGTGCGGGACCTTCATCGACCGGTCGCCAATCACCAGGACCGCGTCGGCCGTGCTTTCGAGCACCGGAACACCCAAAGGCAGCGATTCGATACGTTCCGGCCGGACACCGTGGCAGGCATCTAGCCAGACCAGGGAAAGCGCCTGGCTAGTCCGTGAGCCTTCGTCGAGCGCCAGCCTCTCGATCTGCGGGAAAGGAACTCTGCTAAACAGCTTGACACTTCGCACCGGGCCCTTCGCCGCGATCGAGAAGCCCGGCAAAATCTCATAGCCTTTCTGGGCGCCGCGGAGATACTCGATCGACGGGATGAGCGCAATGTCCAGCTCACCCGCCGCCAGTTGCTGGGCCAGGCGACTGGGAACTTCCATGCTCAGGCGGATCTTGGGAGCAAAATCATAAAGTTTATAATATAAAGGCTTTGCATTGAGATAACTGACGGCCCCCACGCGGATCGAGCTGGACATCAACACCCTCCGGTTACGGCTGGTCGCCACGCGGCGGCTGCGTTGCGACTGGGTCGTCACGGATGAATCCTATTTCCGTGCCGGATATTCAGTTAGTTTTGAAATTGTAGACAGAAACGGCGGGATCGCAAGTCCGATGGATGCGAGTACCGGGAACTCGATAGCGGCGGACGTTTCAGTACTGGAGCAAAGCCTCGAGAATAAAGGCACGCGACGGGCGAACAGTTTCTGAGCGTGCGTCGGTTTACCGTGATAGGAGGGATCCATGCCAACCATGATTTCATCGCGGACATGGGGTGGAGGAGAGCCGCGCCGATGTCCCATCTGCGCGGCGCTCTCCTGGGTCGAGCCCACAATGACCATCGGGGACGCCCCCTGCCCCCGTTGCGGCCACCTGCTCTGGCCCGGCAATCGAGCCCGCAGGCTGCTCGCCACGGTTTCACGGCGGCACGCGAGCACGGCTTACCGGCTGGGACGGACTGTCAAGCGGGCTCTGGCCGGGCTCCGAAGTGCGGTCGGTGCGGTCAAGCGAGCCGGAACCAAGCAAAAGACCCCTGCGCCGGCGAAATCCAAAGGGGCAGTCTGGGACGCCTGGCTTGATGCGTGATCATCCGAGATCGAAATCTGCCTCGCCGCCACGGCCTGGGCACGGCCTCACTCGCCGAGAGCCTTCTCGAGGTCATAGGGTTTGAGGTCGAAGATCCGGCCGAAACCGGTCACGAGGCGTGCGGAGTGCGGGCGAATCCGGACCAGCAGGAAGTCTCCGAGCTGGAAGTTCAGGGCGGCCGTCGGGAACTTGCTCAGGTAGAGCGATCGGGCCTCATCGTACTCGGGGTCGCTGGTGGGAATGGGGTGCGCTTCGCCCTGGATGGAGAGCCGGGCAAGCGTCTGGGGATTGCGCGAATCGCGATCGGGTTCGGCGATCATCACGCCCACCCGGGGCGACTCGAGCAATCCCTGCGTATGCTGCGCCAGCCGGCTCACGTGGATATCGATCGCCGAGAGGTCTTCGGCCGCCGAGAACAGAACCATGGAGACGAGGGGCGCGCCGTGAAAGAGCGTCCCCAGCGAAGCGGTTCGTTGTTCTCGAACAAGCTGGGTAAGTGACTGTCGCGATTGGGGATCCATGGGACGGCCTCGAGGCGATGGGATAAGGCAAAAGGGAAAAGGGAAAAGGCAGATGGTAAGCCCAAGGTGCCAGGCGCTGACAGGCCGTGGGCACCCTGGAATGATGAGGCGACATGCCGGTGATTCTATGGCACGTTGATCTTCACCGGGGTTTTCTTGCCGGTCTTGACGTCCAGTACATTCAAGGTGAACGCGTTGCCCGCGGTCTTGAGGGCTTCGTCAAGCAGGTCGGGGGCAAAGATCACCTTGTCGTTGAGGCCAACGATCGCGTCTCCGGGCTCGATGCCGGCTTTTTCCGCCGGGCTGCCGGGTACGACCTGCACGACCTTGACCACTGGGAGGAGATCCGCCGTGCCGGCCTCGGCGATGATGCCGATCGCCCGGGCCGACGACGCCCCGCCGCCTGGAACGGGACCAGGAACCGGGGCGGGCTGCGGGATGGTTCCGGGGGCCGGATTGGCTCCTTGAGCGACGGTTGTCCCAAAGTGAACCTGAACGGGGACTTCTCTGCGGCTGCGGGGATCGAAGACTTTCAGAGTCATGACTGGACCGCCCTTCTGAACAGCGGCTTCAAGCTGTGTGGGGTCGGACGCCGTTGCATCATCAGCGCCAAGGATCACGTCGCCTTTTTCGATTCCCGCCTTCGCGGCCGGGCTGCCTTCCTGGACCTCTGTCACGCGCACGGCGGTGGCGCGGAGACCGATGCGAACCTGTTCGGTTTTGACACCCAGCACCCGCGTGGGTACGGGAGCAGGCGCCGGCTCGGGCTTGTGCTGGGCGACTTCCTCGGCAATCAGGCTGCTCACGTCGACCTTGACGGCGGCCTGCTTGCCGCTGCGAATGTCGAGGACTGCCAGGGTCGCGGTGGGGCCACCTTTGAGGATGGTCGCCGTCAGCGCATCGAGATCGGTGATGAAGCCGCCGTTGACGCCGATGATGGCGTCGCCTGGCTCAACTCCCGCCTTACCGGCCGGGCTTTCGGGCGCGACGTCGATGACTTTCAACACCATCCGGCCGCTGACCTGGACCTGCTCGGCCCGGATTCCCAGCCGCTGGACGATCGAGCCGGCCGCCGCTGGTGCTTCGGCCGAAGGGGGCACGCCCGGCGCCTGGCCAGGAGCCGCCCCGGCCGGCGGCTCGGGAAGGCTGGGAACGGGATTGCCGGCAACCGCACCCGTCTGGTCGAACCAGTTTGGGAACGCTCCGTCCCAGCCACCCTGCGGCCGGGGATAGAGATAGGCGCGAATCTGGCTTCCCTCGGTGGGGATGGCGCTATGGCCGCTGACGCCAGGCCTTCGCTGATTGTCCAGAGGCTGGAAAACGTGAATGTAAATCTGGTCGCCGGGTGCCGGCGCCTGAACACGCTTGGGGTCAGCCGGCGATCGGCCGTATTCCGACCTCGAGACCTCGACCTGGATCACGGAATCCACCACGGTTTGCCTGGGGCTGCGAAAGACCTCGCGCACGGTCCCATCCACGACGATCGACGCCCCTTCCTTGGTTTGCGGGGCATGCTGAGCGGTCGCGACTGTGCGAGACAGACCCAAAAGGGCCAGTGTTACCGCGGTTCCGACAATTAATCTCCTGGTGTTACTCATGCTGATTTCCCTGAAGCAGATCGAAGACAGGCAAGATACACCGCGGCGCGTGACCCTCCGGGAGAGCCCCGTCCGTGAAGCATCCGCAGGCTGGCCAGGACGCACGGCGTCCGATGATGAGCGTTCCTCAAGGAAACAGGTTACTCGCTTGCCGGCAACTGGCAAGGGGCTATCCCCGGCTGACATGTCGAAGACAATCAGAACTCCATCCGCCGGAACGCCTTGATGCCGATGCGCAAGGGAATCAGCGTGCCCAGGATGCCGACCACCAGGCTGGCAACAATCGCGATCGAAAGCCAGAACCGGAAGCCGCTGTGCGAGAGGGCGATGCTCGTCGATTCGGGATGCTCCTGGCCCGCGAAATAGAGATGACAGGGTAGCGCCAGCGCCGTCACGATGGCGAAGATGAACACCAGGCTGACCAGCAGATTGAGCGTCCCCCCGAATCCGGCGGCGATCTTCGAGGGGTCGGTCTCGCGCAGGTTGGGCAGCCGAGCTCCCAGGCCGACGCTGATTCCGGAGAGGCCCAGGCAGAGCACGGCGATCATCCCGACGTGCAGCGCGATCATCACGGGGCTCATCCTCAGCATCAGGTCGCTCAGCACCACCAGGGCCTCGGTGGCGACCAGCGAGATTCCCGCCGAGAAGACAAACTTGCTCCAGAGGATCTGCTCGCGCTGCAACGGCAAGAGCCCGAGAATCCAGAAGTTGCGGCCCTCCAGCGAGAGTAATGGGAAGATGAATCGGCTGGTGAATGTGGACAAGATAAGTGCGGTGACCGACAGGTTCAGGAAGCTGACAAGGTTCCTCCAGTAGGGCGTCTGGGCACCGTAGCCAAGCTGTGGGATGTTCAAGAAGTAGAAGGCGAGCAGCCCGAAGAAGATCAGGAACTGCGACCACTGGGTTGGATCACGCAAGAACGTTCGCAGGTCCTTAAGGATCAGCAGACGCACGGGATGAGACAGGAAAAAAAAGAGCCGGTGGACGATGGCGTCAAGGAAGAAGAGTCCGCGGCGGCGCCGCGATGTCCGGCCCCCCTGCACTCGGCTGTAGCCGCGGCGGTAGAGGTCGTGCGCGACGACAGCCGCAGCCAGGTAGAGCAGCCCGGCGTGGGCCGACAGGAACATCAGGTGATAGCCGGCCTGCCGCCATTCCCCCTTGGCCGCGGCGAGCAGTCCGGCCGACATCCAGCGGCTGGGCCAGAGAGGGTTCTGGCAGAACGCGAGGCGGTTGAGCATGCTTCCCAGCCAGTTGCTGGAGAGCGTGTCTCCTGGAGTTCGCCAGAGCCGGACTGCCAGCAGGACCATCAACCCGAGAACGGTTACGACGGAGAGGGTCAGCACCGTCTTCTGCCGCCTCGGGAAAATGTTGGCCACCGTGATCGCGGCCAGGGCTCCCACACTTCCGGGGATCAGCACGAACGACAGCAGGTAAAGCAGGAACATTCCGTAAAACGCCGTCGGCGCCCGCACGGTCAATCCGTAGGCGACCATCAGCGGGCTGCCCAGCAGGAAGAAACCCCAGCTCGAGAATCCGATGGCCTCGGCGAACTTGTAGGCGAAGATCCGATCGGTTGAGGCCGGAGTGGTCAGCAAGTACGCGGCCTCGCGTGAGTGGAAGAGCGCGGTGTAGAGAATGATTCCGCTAGAAAAGAAAAGCATGACCAGCAGCGAGAGGAAGAACATGCTGAAAAGATATTCGACGATCGTGTTGGCCAGGTCGACGTAGAGGCTGATGAACTGGAAGCCGCCCAGGAAGAGGATGAACAACCCCGCCCAGAACACCGTGCTACAAAACAAGATCATCCCGATCCGCAGCCGCGAGCCTTTCACAACGGTCGAGGCGGTGTTTCGAATTTGCCACCAGCGCAGCCGGCGCAGAGCCCGCGCCGTGTGGTCGGGGGCCAGCTCAGGCAGCCTGATCGGTTCCGGAATGGCAATGCTCATGTCAGGCCTGGGTTCGCTCCAGTAGTGATTGCCCCGGCATGGGGTTGACGTCGTTGCCGGTCAGCTTCAGGAACAGATCTTCGAGCGAACCGTCGTGCTGGGCGCGCTCGCGGAGTTCGGCGAGAGTGCCCACGGTCAGCATCCGGCCATGGTCCACGATGCCGATCCGGTCCGCCAGCTCTTCGGCGATGGCCAGGAGGTGAATAGACATCAAAACGGCCGCTCCCGACCTGGCCTGGGATACGAACAGGTTCTTGACGATCCGCGCACTGCGGGGATCGAGGCCGACAAGCGGCTCGTCCACGACAAGCACCTTGGGCTCGTGCACCAGGGCCGAGGCAAAGACCACGCGCTGCTTCATGCCCTGCGAGTAATTCTCGCACAGCTCGTCGATGAAGTCGCTCATGTCGAAGGTGTCGATCAGCTCGTCGATCCTCGCCAGCGCGCGGGCTTTGTCCAGCCCGTACATCTCGACCACGAACCGGAGAAACTCACGGCCAGTCAGCTTATCGTACAGATACGGCTGGTCGGGCACGTATCCGAGCAACTGGCGAGCTTCCCGCGAGGAGGCATCGTGGCCGCCGACACGGACGCTCCCCTTGGTCGGGGCCAGCAAGCCGCAGATCATCTTGATCGTCGTGGTCTTGCCCGCGCCATTGGGTCCAAGGAAGGCGAAAAGCTCGCCTGCGCGCACTTTCAGATCAAGCTCATCGACGGCACGTTTACTGCCGAAGACCTTGGTGACCCCTTGGAGCTCGATCATCGGGACGGTCCCTCGCTGGGTGTCGATGAGTCTCCCTCCGCCTGCCGCTCCAGCACCAGCCTGACGAGTGGGATGGGAACTTCCTGACGCAGGATCAACCCGTCGGACCGAACCCACGTTCGTGCGGTCAGCGGACCCGAACGGTGGACGACCTCGAACTGCGCTCACGGGCTGACCGTTCCAGTGAATGAGGTCGCGCGTCACGACCTCGACGCGGACCTCCTCCACCTGTCCCGTGAACGGACTCACCACGCGCGTGTTCCAGCGCTGGCCGATGTGCAGGTTTGGCAGCCGGTCGAGCGGTCCGAGTGAATCGTGGACGACACTGCGAGGCTCATAGACAAAACTGAGATTCTGGTTCAAGACTGGCAAAGGGCCCTTCGAAGCAACTTCCATCCTGCCGGCTCGAAGCCGCCCCTCGACCGTGAATAGAGTCTCTCTGGAATCAACCGGAGTTACCCTCATGTCGAACGAGCGGAGGTTGCCCGTGGGGTCCACGCGGTAAATACTGTTCAGCTCGAGACGAACGCTGGTCATGGTCCGCCACGGGGTTCCCTTGAGCACACCTTCGGCGTCGAAGTTCAACTGGCTGGAGAGCTCAAACCATCCATCCGGCAGCCGCTTGGACGCCGTGACCGCCGAACCGACCGTGCGCCGGAGCTCCGGTGTCTTGGGATCATCGATGATCTGAATGCTCCATGTCGTCGGCCTGGCTGACTCACCGGCGGCTGCGATGGCCTGCAGGTCAGGAGGATAACCCAGCGTCAGCTCGGGCAAGACTTCCCAGGAAAGCAAGCAAAAGGTGGCGATACACCAGTAGACCAGAATCGCCAGCGAGACGAGTCGCGGAGGCATGGCGGTAATCCCCTCAAACCCAAGAGCCACATGGTCTATGCTAGGCGCGTCCGGCCGTTCTCGACAATGGTACGACCCCGAGGTTTTCGTCGTGACCGGGATCTTCTGTGAGTGTTCCTGGGTTGTCGCAGCGATGATCTCGCGAACCGATCGGCCGCGGAAGAGAACGAATCGAAGGGACCGAAAGCAGCAAACTCACCACGGATGTCGGGGTCGGACCCTGATTTTCGGCGATTTTGGCGGCGTCCACCTGCACCGTGGCGGTCTTCACTCCGTCCTTGACCAGTATTCGTTCGTGAAGGTAAGCGCTGATGAACATTCTGCAAGGGGTAAGCAAGACGGCGGCAGCGTACCCTCTTTGCTAAAGTCGGAAAAGTCCGAATCGATGAATTGTTCCAGGCATGCACTCTGCGAGCGGATCGGCTGCCTCCATCCTGTTGTTCGAGGAGATGACGATCACTTTCGCCGTGAACGGAGGCCGCTTCTGGTAGTATGGGTTCGCTCGAGAATCCAGACCATCCTTCGAGGCGCGCCACCATGAAGAGGCTTTTGTTTCTGCCGACTTGCAGTCTACTTGCCTGTTTACTGGTCGTCCCCGCCCGTGCGGCCGTGGAGGTCGTCGCCTCCAAGAGCTTCACCGTCCAGCCCACCGGTCCGCGCACGGGAGAAGCGGGGAGCAAGTATCTCAATGTTGAGGGCAAGGGGAACGACAAGTATGCCAGCTTTGGGGTGCTCGTGTTCGAGATTCCCGCGGAGGTGAAGGGCAAGCAAGTCAAGAGCATCACATTGACGCTGGTCCAGAGCGTCCCGAAGTTCGCCAGCGATGGGGCAATCCGTTTCTTCCTCGCGCCCGAGCGGGTTGCCACGGACGATCTCACGTTTGACATGAAGGCTGCCGACGGAATCGGCGACCATATCAAACCCATGCTTGCGCTAGGCTCCGGCAACTTCAAGAAGATCGAGACAGGGAAGCTGGAATCGTTCTCACTGACCGCCGATGAGCCCGCGCGCAGCGGATGGTCGCGGGCGGCAAGGTTTGCCTGATCATCGTTCCGGCAGACCCGGCCGTGGCGGCGACTTATTTCGGAGCCAGCGAGAATGACAAGGAGAAAAGTCCGAAGCTTGTCCTGGAACTGCCCTAGACCGGAGCGGGCAAAGACCGTGGCGTCCCTCTGCGGCGGAGGACGAGTATGGGTTTCGTACTTTACGTGGCCGAACGAGGCCGGCACGCGTTTCAGGAGGCACGCTTCTCCGCGGATGTCGTCTGCGCGGGGGACAGCATCACCGGCTGGAACAACTTCGGTGTCGTGAGCCTCTGGCCGTACCGCACTTACCCGGAAATCCTCCAGGAGCTTTGCGAGCCGCTCAATCTCACCATTGCCAACGGTGGGATCGCCGGGGAAGTCAGCCCCAACGGCGTCGGCCAGGTCCGCGACTACCTGGAGCTGTTCCCCAACGCCCGCTATTTCGTGGTGGGCTACGGCACGAACGACCTCGGCATGTGGCCCGATGTCGAGCAGAGCAGCCCACGAATCATCGCGAACCTCGCTCAAATGGTAGAGTCGATCCGGGACGGAGGCAGGCAGCCCATCCTGCTGAAGGTACCACCTGCGAATGGCTCGATGTTCCCACAGCGGATCTTAAGCGACTTGCGCAGGATGAGGGAGTACTACAATGTGCGCTTGACCTCGTATTGCCTGGAAAGCCAGATCCCTCTCGTTGATATCGCCTCGACCTTGCATCACGAGCATTTCGCCGACGAGCTGCACCCGAATGAGGCCGGGGCGGAGTTGATCGCCATGGAGGTTTTTGGGACGCTCGGCGCGGTGATCGCGGCGACCAAGCCGGAGTAGGTCAACGGTCCAAGTTTCACCGCCAGTCTGCCAGCTCGAATCATTTCAAAGGCTTGCCCCGTAAGAGCTGATTGCATAATATTGGCGCTCGATATCGAGGCACGACAAGAATGAGCGAGTTGCTTTCGAAAATGTTCTTTGGCGGGTTCGTGCGGATGCACATCCTCTATCATGCCGTGAAGGAGCCGATCTTCGGCGTTGCGATGATGGAGGAGCTGGGTCGCCACGGCTATGACGTCGGGGCGGGCACGCTCTACCCGATTCTCCACCAGCTCGAGGCAGCCGGTCATCTGTCGGTGCACGTGGAGGTTGTGGAGGGCAAGCGGCGCAAGTACTACCAGGCAACACCCGAAGGTGCGGCCGCCCTGGAGGCGGCCAAGGTGAAACTCAGGGAGCTGGTCTCTGAAGTTCTCCACGACCAGACTCCCGCGCAATCGATCAACTCCGAACGGTCGCGGCGAAATCATCGCAGCACGAGCAATGATCGAAATTCATCAATTTGAGGTGTGGACATGATGCGAGACCGTCTGATCTTGGCTCTTTTCTGCCTCTGTCTCATGGCGGCCGGCAGCGGTTGCGAGCAGACTTCGCCCGCCGCCCCGGCGCAGCCCTCGCTGGAGAGCCTGGCCGCGCGGGTCAAGGCGCTGGACGACCTGATTCCGTCGCAATCGCACATGATGGCGGATGTCAGCGAGCATTTCACGAATTTGTGGTTCGCCGGCAAGGCGGAAAACTGGCCGCTCGCCGACTTTTACCTGTCCGAGACGAGATCCCACCTGCGCTGGGCCGTGCGCCGGATTCCCGTCCGCAAGGACAATGCCGGGCATGACGTGAACCTCGACCACATTCTCACGGCTTTCGAGAACTCTCAGCTCGCGCAGCTCAAGCAGGTCATTGCGCAGAAGAACAAGCCCGGATTCGAGCGAACCTACACCGAAAGCCTGACGGTCTGCTACTCGTGCCACAAGGCGGCCGACAAGCCTTACCTGCGGCTCCAGATTCCGACCGAGCCCGCATCGCATATCGTCAACTTCGATCCCCAGGCCAACGGATCGCTCTGAGCCGGAAGTTCTTGTCGCCAGAGCCGGGGACGCTTGCCCCCTTCGTCTTCTGTCCCAACGGAACGAGCCCATGAACCCGATCGCCTTTGCCATGCGGCGGCCGCTGACTGTGATGGTGCTTGTCGCCGCTGTCGCGCTAGGGAGCGTTCTCGCCGTCACCCGGATGTCGATCGACATCTTTCCCAACCTCAACCTCCCCGTCGTTTATGTGGCTCAGCCCTACGGCGGAATGGATCCGGCGCAGATGGAGGGGCTGATCACCAACTATTACGAGTATCACTTCCTCTATATTTCCGGCATCCACCACGTTGAAAGCCGGAACGTTCAGGGCATGGCCGTGATGAAGCTGTCGTTCCATCCCGGAACCAACATGGCGCAGGCGATGGCCGAGACGATCGGCTACGTCACCCGTGCCCGCGCCTTCATGCCACCCGGGACGGTCTCGCCGTTTGTGACCCGGTTCGATGCCGGCAGTGTCCCCGTCGGCTTTCTCGTGCTGTCCAGCGAAACCCGGTCGATCGGCGAGATCCAGGACCAGGCGCTGTTCAAGGTCCGGCCGATGTTCGCCAGCCTGCCCGGCGTTTCGGCACCACCCCCCTTTGGCGGCAACCAGCGCACGGTTGTCGTCCGGGCCGACCCAGAGCGGCTGCGGTCGTATTCCATCTCTCCCGACGAGTTGATCACGGCCTTGACCAACGGCAATACCATCAGTCCTTCGGGAAACGTGCGCATTGACAAGATGATGCCGATCGTGCCGATCAACTCGCTGGTTTCCGATGTCAAGGAGCTGGAGACCATCCCGATCCGCGTCGGCGCCAATCCCTCAGTTTACGTCGGCGATGTGGCTACCGTGCAGGACGCCAGCGACATTCCCGCCGGTTACGCGCTAGTAAACGGCCGGCGTGCCGTTTACATCCTTGTGACCAAGCGGGCCGACGCCTCGACGCTCTCGGTGGTCAGGAATGTCAAAGCAGCGCTGCCAAAGATGCAAGCAGTTCTCCCCGATGACATCCGGGTCAGCTTCGAATTCGACCAGTCGCCGACCGTGACCAACTCGGTCAAGAGCCTGGCGATTGAAGGCGCCCTGGGCGCCCTCCTGACCGGCCTGATGGTGCTGGTTTTTCTCCGCGACTGGCGAAGTGTCATCGTCGTCGTCCTGAATATTCCGTTCGCCATCTGCGGAGCGCTTGTCGCCCTGTGGTTTGCCGGGCAGTCGATCAACCTGATGACCCTGGGCGGCCTGGCCCTTTCGATCGGCATCCTGGTCGACGAGGCGACCGTCGAGATCGAGAACATTCACCACAAGATGGAAGGAACACGCTCGGTTGCCTCGGCCGTGCGGCTGGGGAACATGGATACGGCGGTTCCCCGGCTGCTGGCCATGCTCTGCATTCTGGCGGTGTTCCTGCCTTCGTTCTTCATGCAGGGGGCCGCCCAGGCGCTGTTCGTGCCGTTGTCGCTGGCGGTCGGCTTCGCGATGGTCTCCTCTTACCTGCTCTCGAGCATGTTCGTGCCAGTGGTTTCGACCTGGCTGCTGCAACATCGACACGTGGCCGGGATACCGGAGCATCATTCTTTCTTCGCCAGAGGGCAAGCCGCGTATGGCAGGTTGCTCGCTCACTTCGTCGGCTGGCGCTGGTTGGTTGTCCCGGCCTACCTGATCTTGGCGGCAATATTGATCGTGGGCGTCGGCCGGAGTCTTGGACTGGAGATCTTCCCGAAAGTGGATGCAGGGCGGTTCCAGCTTCGGATGCGCGGGCCCACGGGAATGCGCATCGAGGAGACCGAAAAGCTGGCACTGAGTGCGCTCGACACGATCCGTGATGAGGTGGGGGCAAACAACGTCGAGATCTCGGTCGGTTACATCGGCCTGATCCCCTCGAGTTATCCGATCAACGCCATTTTTCAGTGGACTGGCGGCCCGGAGGAAGTGCTGCTGCGAGTCGCACTGAAGGGGGAGACAACCATCGCCCTCGAAGGGCTGAAGGAGCGGCTTCGCGCGGAGCTCGAGCGGAAGATGCCCGAGGTGCGGTTCTCGTTCGAGCCCGCCGACATTGTCAGCGAGGTGATGAGCTTCGGTTCGCCGACTCCCGTCGAGTTCACGGTGAACGGTCCCAACCTGGCGGAGAATCGGGCGTATGCCGGGAAAGTTCGTGACGAGCTGGCGAGTATTGCGTCGCTTCGTGATCTTCACTTCGTTCAAGCCCTTGATTACCCGACTGCCGCGGTGCAGGTAGACCGCCGGAAGGCGGGCCTGAGCGGCGTTTCCGTCGCCGAAATCGCGCGTTCGCTGGTGGCGGCGACCTCGTCAAGCCGCTTTGTCGTGCCGAACTACTGGCCCGACCCCAAGTCGGGCATCGGCTACCAGATTCAGGTCGAGATTCCCTACCAGGTCATGAACTCGATTACCGAGGTCGAGACCATCCCGATCCAGAAGGCCGGCGGTGCCCCGCTCTTGCTCCGCGACGTCGCCACCGTCAGCCCCGGCACCATGCCTGGGGAATTCGACCGTTACAACATGAAGCGGGTCGTGAGCCTGACCGCGAACATCGCCGGCGAGGACCTGGGGCGTGTCGCCGGCCACGTCCAACGTGCGATCGCCCGCGCCGGTGAGCCGCCAAAGGGGGCAACTGTCGAAATTCGCGGTCAGATCGCTCCCATGAACGAGATGCTCCGAGGCCTGGCCATCGGCCTGGGGATGGCCATCATCATCATCCTGCTGCTGTTGACGGCGAACTTCCAGTCCGTCCGTCTCGCGGTGGTGGTCATCTCGACCATGCCGGCTGTGGTGGCGGGCGTCGTTCTCGCCCTCTGGATTACCGGAACGACCATCAACATTCAGTCGTTCATGGGGGCGATCATGGCGATCGGTGTCGCGGTGGCCAACGCCATCTTGCTAGTCACCTTCGCCGAGCGCCATCGCCGTGAGGAGGCAACGAATCCCGCCGAGGCGGCTGTCCTCGGCGCGACGGGCCGGCTCCGGCCGATCCTGATGACGAGCTGCGCCATGACCGCCGGAATGGTGCCCATGGCGCTGGGCTGGAGCGAAGGCGGCGAGCAGGTCGCACCCCTGGGACGAGCCGTCATCGGCGGCCTGGCGGCGGCGACCCTGGCGACGCTCGTTGTGCTTCCGACCGTTTTTACGTTGATCCAGAGCGGCGCGGGACGCGAATCGCCCTCGATCGATCCCGCCGACCCCGAGAGCGCCAATTACGATCCCCGGTTGTGGGCCGAGGCCCTCCACGTAATCGCCCCCACCAACGGGCCAGCGAAATGGGCCGGGGCTGGTCCACTGGGTCCACCTCAGGAAATCACCACGACCACGGGACCCGAAACCCAGTGACGAACGCTTTTAGCAAACTACATTGTCGACAGCGGCATCATTTCTTCGATCGGAGTCGGGCCATGTTTCAGGCGACCTCTCGAATACTCTGCGGCCCTGTCCTCATCCTTTTACTCGCAGCGGCGAGTACAGGTTGCGGAGAGTCGCCCACGATCAAGGCCGATTCCAGTGCTCGTGCTAAGGTCACCCGAGTCGAGGTCGTGAAACCCGAACGTACAATGATCCGCCGGTCCACGGAACAACCCGGGCAGATCGAGGCCTACGAAGTGACCGACATTCATGCCAAGGTTTCCGGCTACGTGCAGAAGTGGAATGTCGATATCGGTGCCAAGGTCAGCAAGGGACAAGTCCTGGCGGTTCTCGATGACCCCGAACTTGATGCCGAGTCCGAGCAGAAACAGGCCCTCGTCGAGGAATCCGAGGGGAAGCTGGCGCAGGCCAAGGCGTCTGAGGAGGTCGCCCGGGCGAACCTCTTCAGCTCGCAGGCCAAGCTGGCTGAGGTCCAGGCCGGCATCAAGCGGGCCACCGCCGATCTTGCTCGCTGGCGGGCCGAATTCCAGCGCGTCGAGCAACTGTTCAATGAACGTGCGCAGACGGGAAGCCTGCTCGAAGAGACTCGCAGCAAGCTCGAAGCGGCCGGGTCGGCGCGCGACGAGGTGCTTGCCCAGGTCAAGACGGCCCAGGCCGCCGTCCGGCAATGCGAAGCCATGATTGACAAGGCCCGCTCGGACGTGACAACCGCCGCCGCCACCATCAAGGTTGCCCGCCTGGAAGCCCGGCGCTTGCAGGCCATGCGGGAATACACCACGATCGTGGCTCCCTATAACGGTGTGATCACGCGGCGAAACGTCGATGTCGGCGAACTGACCACGCCGGGACCTCAGGGCCAGGCACTCTTCACTGTCGCTCGGGACGACATCGTGCGGATCAGCGTCGGCGTCCCCGAGATGTACGCCACCGAGGTTGACCCCGGCGATCGGGTACTGATTCGCCTCCAGGCGACCCCCGGCAAGAACTTCGAGGGCAAGGTTGCCAGGACCTCCTGGACGCTCGACGTGAAGAACCGGACGCTGCGCACCGAGATCGACGTTCCCAACCCCAAAGGCACGCTCCGCCCTGGTCTTTATGCCTATGCCACGATCATCGTCGAGGAGCACGCCGGCGCCCTGACTGTTCCGTCATCGGCAGTTGTCCGGCAGGATACTCAGACCTACTGTGTCGCCGTGGCCAACGGGAAGGCCGTTCGCAAGCCGGTCACTCTGGGCCTGGGGGAAGGAACCGCGACGGAGATCGTTTCCGGCCTCGAGGGCAATGAAACCATCGTGAAGGCCTACGCCGCTTCGCTCAACGATGGACAACCCGTCGAAGTCGTCGTGCCCGAAGTGACAAAGGTCAAATCGTAACGATTGTACCGGTTCCGCAGACCATACCTCGTGTCCGCGATGTGACGTTCTGAAGGGCCGAGCGCATTATGGTCGATACTTGGCCAAGGTCGGTTGTGTCGGCAATGTGAAATGTCCCGACGGCAGCGAGAGCCAATACTATCGATTCGCGCCCAAGGAGAGTCTGCACATGGTCCGGGGAAACCGGTCGACGTGCGCGAGATGGCTGCCGCTGGCGGCCATGGTCTTACTGGTGCCGTCGGTCATCACCAATCTCGTCGCCGCGCAAACCATCAATCGTCAGGCAGATGTGCTGCCACTATCGCGGCCGAGCGATTCCCAGACGCAGGCTTTGAAGTCGTCTGGCGATGCGGCGCTGCCGTCCCCGTTGCCTGACCGCGACCGCGCCACGAGTGGCAGTATGTCGAAGCCGCCAGTGCGGTCGCCTGCCCCGACCGAGACACTCGTTCCCGGGGAAGAGATCCAGCCGATCGACCTGGCAACCGCCTTGCGGCTGGCGGGGGCGAGAGACCTCGACATTGCCACGGCCCGGCAGCAGGTGATGCAGGCACTGGGCGATCTCGATGAAGCGCGCGGTCTCTGGCTACCCAGCCTCTTCACCGGGCCGACGTACTATCGTCTTGACGGTCAAGTGCAGGCAATCAACGGCAAGATCATGACGGTCGACCGCGGCTCGCTCTTTCTCGGCACCACAGCCAGCCTGGCCAACAGCTACCCTGCCGCTCCTCCGGGCAGCGGTTTCCCTCCCCTCAACACGTTGAGCGGCGTGCTGCGGCTTTCGGATGCGATTTATGGAACGAGGACCGCGCGGCGGCTCATTGCAGCGAACGAGGCCGGCGTGGGTGTCGCAACCAACAATGCCCTGCTGGCGGCGTCGGAGGCGTATTTTGATCTCCAGCTTGCCGCCGGCAGACTGGCCATCGCCCGCGAGGCCGTCGGCAATGCCGAGGTGCTCTCCGGCATCACGGGAACTTACGCCAGATCCCGCGCGGGCCTGGAGGCCGACCACCGGCGCACGCTTGCCGAGTTGCGGACCCGACGTGGAGCCACCCGGGCGGCTGTCGGTGAACTGGAGGTCGCTTCCGCGAACCTGGTTCGCCTGCTCCTGCTTGACCCTCACGTCGTGATCGCGCCGGTGGAGCCTGCCGAGACGGCCATCCGGCTCGTCGCCGACGATATCCCGCTCGATGACTTGATCTGTCAGGGCTGGCGGTGCCGGCCTGAGCTGAAGCGCGCACGAGAGCTGGTCGAGGCGTCCGTCTTGCGTCTCAAGCAGGCGACGCTCAGGCCGTTCGTCCCGAGTCTCGCACTCTCGTATTCGGGGGGAGGCTTCGGGGGCGGCCAGAATGCGTCCTTCGGCAGCTTCAACACCCGGGGCGATGCGTCGATGAGCTTGTTCTGGGAGCTGCGCGGGCTGGGACTGAGCGACCGCGGCGCCCGACGCAGCGCGGCGGCCCAGCGGCAGACAGCGGATATTGACGTGACGCGCGTCCAGGCGCAGGTCGCGAATGACGTGGTGGCAGCTTACAAATCCCGCGCCGCTGCAGCAGGCTGGATGGAGGAGTCTCGACTCTCCGTTACCGAGGCGGTCGAATCGCTCGGGCTCAACCTGACCAACATCCGCCGCGGAGCCGGTCTGCCTGGCGCAACACGGCCCATCGAGGTCCTCCAACCGATCCAGGCGCTGGCCCAGGCCCGCGCGGATTACCTCAACGCCGTGCTGGCGTACAATCGGTCTCAGTTCCGGCTGCTCCGGGCGATCGGCCGGCCACCACTCTTGCCTGACTGTAAAAGCCGGCCGCAAGCGAAGAAGGAGGTTCCCGTCCAGCGGGCCGAGACCACCAGGTGACAGTTCCTCAACGATGCCCCGCGGGCGAGCTGGCCGCTTTCTCGATCCGGTGCGAGCCGTGACAATCCGTGCAGATGGTGTCAGGTCTGGAGGGGAGTTTCCGTTCCAGGAACCGCGCGATCACCTTGGTTGCGGGGACGTCGTGCCCATCGTGACAGACGTCGCAAGCCTTATCCACCTGCTCGCGAGGAAACGTGATATCGGGCCGGGTCGCACCAATGTGCTCGTCGTTGACGTGAGCGACACTTGCACCGTGGCACTTGTGCCACGAAACTCCCTTGAGCTGGTGGCTCCGGGCCAGCGTCTCCTTGACGAAGGTCAGGTGACAGACGAGGCAGGCGGCATTCGCGCCGAGCACGTCGGTAGCATCCGAGTCGCCAGGGGGCTGGCTGGAGGAGGTCGGGGGCGTACTCGCCGTGCTCAACCGAGATACGTCGATTTCCGGCAGACCAAGACCGGTGGCCAGGACCGCCAGCGCCAAGAGAGTCCGAACGATCAGACGGTTTCCCAGGCGCGCAGCCATTGATACCCCGGTGTCAGGTGGGCCAGATAATTTTGCCGGCATTGTTCGAGGATCTCCGCGTCTGCCGTGGTTCGGGGATGGTCGCGTTCGTACGAGCCCTTGACGTTTTCCTGCAGCTGCTCGGGGATGTTGACCCCAGGGATCACGGCGGAGATTCGCAGCTCCTGGAGCATTTCCCGCAGGAGTACGGGGGCCCTCGAGTCGACCTTGCCGGTGATCTGCTGCGGCTTGATGCCGAACGTCGTGCCCGCGCCGAAGGGTTTGAGCCCGATCACTCCCACATCCTTCTTGTGCGCCAGTTCAAGCAGGCTGTCGCCGCCGAGTTCCCGCGTCAGGAAGAGATAGGGGAAGATGATCACCGCGAACTGGGGATAGTTGTCGAGAACCCGGCGAAAGACCTTGGGATTGTGCGCCGAGATGCCGAGATAACGAACCTTGCCTTGCTGTCGCGCCTTCTCGAAAACCTGCACGACCATGTCCAGGGCCTTGGGGCTGACCATGAGCAGGCTGTTGATGCGGTTCTGCCCCGGACCCCAGGTTGCTCCCACGGGACGCCACATATCGAGCATGTCGGTGCGGTAGGAGCGGAGCCGCGCCTCGATGTTCTTCATCATGCCCTCAGGCGTCAGCTCCTTCTCGTACTCCTCCGTGACCTTCTCGGGCCAGGATGCGAAGCCGATGAACCAGCGATCGCGGCCGGCTTGTTTGCAGCGGGCCATCGCCGCACCGTAGAGCTCGCATTCGGTGTCGATGTTGTTGTCAACATAGTTGATCCCCAGTTCAACCGCCTTGTTCAAGACGGCGACGCGATCCTCGACGCTCGATCCTCCGTGACCGCCCAGAGAGATCTCGGAGATCATGAACCCCGTTTTGCCAAGCTTCCTGTAGCCCATTCTGGGATGATGATTGAGGATCTTTGCCGGCGCCCCCTCCAGCGTCGGGATCGACGACTGCTGGGCCGCGGCAGCACCTGCCACTATGGTCGTTGAAGTTTTGAGGAAGCCGCGTCGGGAAGGACCTGGACTCGTCATCGTTTTGCTCCCCGGGTAAGGAGTCGCCGGTAAGAAAGCGCGGAAGCGCTCTGGCGGGTGGGTGTGGATCGGGGCCGTTATCAGAGTGCACCAGCGAGGATCGCCGTTGATCCCGGATCGCTGCCCCTCCCCCGTATTCGCGCTCAGTTCTTGAGCCAAGTCAAGAACCAAGCGGCTGGAACTTGCGCGCAACCCCCTGGATCGCGCGCGAAGGGGGGAATAGGCTCGAAGCAAGCTCCGACATTCGCACGGAAAGGAAGGCTCGCATGAAAGTGCAGATCATTGCCGCGGGGATTCTTGGCGCAGCACTGTTCAGTACGATGCGCATGGCCCTGGCCGAGCAGCCTCCCGCAGATCTCGCGGCTCTGGTGGGCAAGCCCGCCGATATCGCACGGAGCGCCTATGTCTATCGAGCGGATCGATCACCCGAACAGAATCCGCCGGAGAGCTGGATCCTGCTGATGCAGTACGCCAATCTGCCGATGAATCAGCCGGTCGACGTGAAGAATCCCGCGCTGGGGCAAGTGCTCTGCGGGTTGCTCTGGGAAGAAGTACATCCCGTGCGAAAGGTGGAACTGTCGTGGACTGACGACCAAGGCCCGCGGCCTTCACCCGACGACCTGGCTCTGGTCTATTTCGACGCCACCGACTCGACGGCACATACCTGGTGGAACCCGAGGACCATCAAGCGAGCGGGGAAGCCCGAGGTTTCTCCGAACGGCCGCACCTTCAGTTACACGCTTCCCGTCGATACATGGGGCGTGGTGGTCAGCGTGAATGGGCCGGAGAGGGCGTCCCACTATGCTTGTCCGACGATGCGAGCCGAGGTGCCGGACCTGTGGAAGCGGCTGGAAATCGAGATCGAGTGGGGATTCGACACGGCAACGGCAAAGCTCGACCACGACGGAAACATCGAGACCTATGACGGGGTCATCGCCGACTTGAACCCCCTGCCGGGTGATGCGGCCACGGCGCTGACCGGACCGTCTTCGTGGCGTTCACCGGGCCGAAGCGATGGTCGCCATGGCTTGCGGCTGAGCATGCTGTACATGGGCGCCTCACGCTGGCGCAAAGTCTGGCCCTATCATGCGCAGCCGGAGGATGTGCCTCGGACTCTGCTGACGGTTCGAACGCGATCCGGCGGTTTTTCGTTCCAGGTCTCCGACCTGGAGCAAGGGCCGATCCTGGCGCCGGAGTCTGGCTTTTTCGTCCGCGTCGTGGCACCGCCTGATGACGGCCGATCTCCCGTTGTATCGAAGCCACCAGCGGCGTCGCAACCGCCCTACGTCCAGGATTCTTCCGCCACGAACGCACGCGAGTTCATCGCGGAGCTCTCGAGGCGACAGCTCAAGACCGTCCGCCAGCGCACTCGCGAACATGGCGAGCAGAACTGGGAAGAGGCCGTGGCCGCCCTCCACGGTGCTGGAGCACAACCTGCCCATCCCCGGCCTCCATTCGAGCCGGTGATGGAGATCAATGTTCCCTCCACGCGGCTGACGGACCAGTGGAGGCTGGGAGCCTGGCACATTCTGCGCAGATCCCAGAAGGATGCCGCGGGCAAGTGGCACTTCAACGATTTTCCCTTCGGAATCCTCGCGTCGGAAACCTACATGATTCTGCACGCGCTGGACCTTCAGGGAATGCATCGGGAAGCCGCGGATGGACTCGATCAATGGCTCTCCTTGCCGATCGAGCCGAGAGTTGTACCCGGTGCCGGCGGCCATCATCCCTGGGCACTTCCGGACCGCCCCTTGGGCCACTTCTCCGATGGCAGTGGGTGTCTGACCCACGCCGAGGGCTTGCCCGGCGTCGGCGGGCACATGGACGGCGTTCACGGCATGGGGCCGGGAGCGATCATGTTCAGCTTGCTCGAGCATTTCCGGTCGACCGGAGACCTCGACTGGCTCAAGGCCAACGCCCCTCGAATGAAGGCCAACGCCGGGTGGATTTTGCGTCAGCGCCGGCTGCTGTCCAGCCTCGTTCCCGGCGGAGAGCGGCTCTGGAGCAAGGGACTTCAACCGGCCCACGTGGTCACGCCCGACAGCGAACGTATGTACATGCAGTATTACGAGACCGAGGCCTATGACTGGCTAGCCGTGAAGCGGCTGGCCGACGCCTTCGCCATGATTGATCGGGCCGAAAGCGACAGGCTGGAGAGAGAGGCCGAAGCCTACCGAAACGACCTTCTTGCGGCGATCGACCGGTCGATTCTCCTCTCACCGGTCGTTCCCGTTCGGGATGGAACCTATCGTTCGTTCATCCCATTCGCCCCCTATGTCCGGGGGTTTGCGTCAGGTGCTTGGGGCTGGCGCCGCTGCCAGGGGCACGTTGGTGCAATCTACTGGGATACGGTGCAATCGGCCGATCCGCTGATCAGCCCGGCCGGTCTGCTCGTAGCCCAAGACCCGCGCGTGCAGGGGCATCTCGAAGTTCTTGAGGATCGGTTGCTGCTCGAGAACTCCAAGGTCAACGAACGAACCAGGGGGTACGATCCGGACCAGGACTGGTTCTCCCACGCGAGCTGGCAATACCAGTGCGGTCTCGAGCGGCACGCCAGCATTCACCTGCAGGCCGATGACGTGCCGAACTTCCTCCGGTCCTTCTTCAATCAGTATGCCGCGGACATCATGCCTGGAGAGTACACGTTTCGGGAACACACGACAGGAGGCCCGCCGGACAAGATCTTTGAGGAGTCGTGCTTTCTGGAACGGCTCCGCAACATGATGGTCATGGAAGACGAGGATACGCTCTGGCTGGCGCGGGCCACCCCACGTGCCTGGCTGGAACAGGGCCAGAACATCGTGGTGAGGCGGGCGCCCAGTGATTTCGGGATCGTCAGCTATGAGATCCTATCGGATGTGAATGCCGGCAAGATCACCGCGACGGTCGACCTGTCGTTGCGCCGTCCTCCCGGAACGGTCCACTTGCGGCTCCGCCATCCCAGAGCCGCACGAATCAAAGCGGTCAAGGTCAACGGAGCCGAGTGGAAGAACGTCGACATCGAGCGAGAGTTGATCCAGCTTCAAGGACAGAGTGGCAGGATCGTGGTGATCGCTCAGTATTGACAATGCTTTCCGTTGTCGATTCGGACCGCAGTTGAACTACCTCGCGTGTGCCGGATTGTCTGCTCAGAAGTCTGTGTTCGAGTCCCGGAGCTTGATTCATCCGTTCCACGGAGAGATCGATGAGGCGCATCTGCCCGCGCCTCATACCCGCTGCCGTGGGTGGGCGATCATCAATACCGCCGACCGCCACCGCCTCCATAACCCCCGCCGCCACCACCACCGCCGCGACCTCCTGAGTAGCCACCACTGCGAGGTTCCCGCGGCTTGGCCTCGTTGACCGTGAGTCGCCGCCCGTCATGTTCTTGATCGTTGAGGCCCTGAATCGCGGCCTGGGCCTGGGCGTCCGTATCCATCTCGACGAAGCCGAACCCCTTGCTGCGGCCGGTGTCACGGTCTGTGATCACCTGGGCGCTCTGCACGGTCCCGTACTGGCCGAACCATTCTTCCAGGTTGGCGTGTGTGACCGAATAGGTCAAATTGCCGACATACAGTTTCTTTCCCACGTATATTCTCCCGGTGGCAAAGACGTCCCGACCCGCTGGTTGCTTTCCGGGCCGGTGAGAAAGGGGCACACTGAAGAACCCTGAAGGTGGGAGAGCCGAGAGGGGAAAGCCGTCATTGATTCGCCGAGAATCCAAAGTGCTTGCTCAATCGTCAATCCAACCAATCGAAGCATATCCAGGGTCAATAAAAAAAGAAATGAGTAACTGGACAGACTTTCTCGATTTCAGAAAACCCGTGAAAGTTTGCTTGCTCACGAGCCGTCGTCATCGTCAAACGATGGGGTTCCAGGTCAGATCTTATGGACCTTCCTGAGTGCCACTCCAAGCCGTCCAGGGAGAACCCGCACACCCTCGTTGTTCCGCTTCAAGAACCTGACCAGCTTGAACCTGGCGAGGTCGCTCTTGGCCATGGCCATGAACTCCTGGTCGGTCAACCTGAGTCCAGTTGCTTCCCTGATGAACTGAAAACTATGGGCCTTCTGCTCGATGGCCGAAGCCATGATCTCCACTGTCTTCGACACGGCGCGCTCCTCTTTCCGACCCTCAGGTCATTGGTGCCCTTGTGCGCCACGAGTCTCTGGGACTACCGGACGAATACTCTTTCCATGCAAGATTCGACCAGATGGCTGTCCCGTGGCGGCTCCGGTTAATTGTCCCCTACCCTTTTCTTGAATTGCACGGTTGCACAACTTTTGATCAGGCTGAGTAACTCTGCCGCCTGCGGACCCACGACAGTGAACCAGTAGCCGTTATTCAAGTAGACCTTCAAACCTGTTGAGGCCTCATGGGCGTCGGTTTCCGGCTCAACATACGAGATGGCGTCGATATTGATATACTGCAGACCCTTCGACCCGTCCTCCCTCCGGACAGGCACTTCAAGAAACTCGGCCATGGCACCTCCGGAAAACCAGGACAGACCCGACCTGAGCATCGCGAGCCAGAACCCAGAAGACGCATGATCGCCTGCCTCGAATCCCGCCAGCATGCGGAATTGATCAATATCGTCGACCACCGTCGTTTTCATTTCGAGTGCCGCTGGTGCGGGCAAGCCGAGGTTTGGCGGCATCGACGGTGATCCGCTGCCCTTCATGCTCGTGCTCGTTGAGGCCCTGAATTGCCGCTCGGGCCTGGTCATCGGTGTCCATTTCGACAAAACCGAAGCCCTTGCTGAGGTCCGTGTCACGATTCAGGACGACCCTGGCGCTGAGCACGGTCCCGTACGGGGAGAACCACTCGCGCAGATCCGACGAGGCGACTGAAGGGGACAAGTTTCCCACGTACAGCTTCTTTCCCATTAGATAGCTCCGGGTGGTGATAACCGTTCGATCGATCGACGGCATTTGGGATCGATGAGAAAGGGGCACACGAAGGAGCCCGGGAGGCGGGAAAGGCGAGAGGGGAAAGCAAAAAGTGATTCAATAAGAACCCAAGGTGCTTGCTCAATCGTCCGACCAACCAATCGAAGTATAACAAGCTCGAAGAATAAAAGAAATGACCAAACAGTCAGATTCGTAGGTCTGCGGAAAGCAAGTGATCGCGGAACGGCCACCTGAGTCACAGGGAACCTACAAGGCGCAGCTCAACGGTTCAGCGACTCGAGGTAGATGCTTCCGCTTCCCGTAAACCAGTTGCGCATGTTCATGCGGGCAATGCGAAGTGCGGAAGCTCGACGAGCAAAGTTTTACGCGGGTTGGGACTGTCCGTTCGGTTGGCTGAGATGCCAGCCTTGATGATTCGAACTCGGAATGGAGATCTCGTCCCTTTCGTCCTCACTCCCCGGTGCGCTGTTCGAATACCTTGTAAATTGCGCGAATTGCCATTGGATCGTTGTTGGTCGATCCCGCCTCGATGAGCGCGGCAGTACCGTGAGCCAGTTCAGGCTTGAAGATGTGGAATGAGCCGGCACCGCCGTGCTTGTTCCGAAAATGTTGCTCCATCGCTTGCAGGGCCTTCTCGAACGAGTCGTAGCTCCCTCCGATCATTCGGTAGTGTTCACCCTTCAACTCGGCTGGAACGAACGTGCTTCCCGTGTCCGCCATCGGGGTCCTCCTAGTCGCCTTGATCGTCTGATTCCCTGGTTCGCATTCTGGTCGCCACCTTCACTCTACCGCAAGCGCGATCCAATCGCTTCACCCTGCGGGCATTTTCATCGGGCCACGGCACTCGCTCGGACCACGGCTGCGCAAGCGCGATCGCCTTCGTTCTCCAAAATTCAACAGCCCTATAAGCGAAAGAAATCAAAATACCCAAATTTATAGACTTGGCCAAGCTGCAATCGAGTGGTAGAATCAGTCATTGTGAACCTGTCTCGTCAACTCTTCGACACTTGATGCGGCAAGCCCGCGGACAGTCGAGTTCATTTCATGAAAACCAATCCAGCCAGGAAAGCTGCGGTAACGGCTGCGCCGGCAAAGAAGCGTTCCTTCACGCTTCAGCAGTTTTTCGACAAATGGACTCTGCCTTTTCTCTTCGTCGCGATTAGCAGCCTGTTTGTCTGGGCGATCTGGCGGCACTGAACGACTTTCGTCCGCCTCCCGGACCCGACGTTGAAACTGCCTTGAGGGACATCCGGACCGCGCCGATTCGATTCGTGAGGCCTGACACCGCTGGCACACCAGATTGTCGCAGGAGGTTCGCGATCGCCCTCGGACTGTCAATCGACGAAGGCACTCTTCCGCAAGTACGCGTCTGCCTCCACTTTCCACTTCGAGGACATAGCTGTCTAACCCGCCCGGTGTTTTCGATTCGATCCGCCGGTTGGTTGAAACGAGCTTTCGGCTCTCGTGGAATCGAAACGTCTATCCCTCCCTTTAAGATTCACAACGAATCGGCGGTTATGGACGGTGACCTACACCGGCGGGACAAAAGGCCAGGGCCAAGCAGTCGATCAGTGACTTCGCCGCGCTAGAGCGTTACTCGGAAGGGTTGACGTCGGTGCCGACCGGCACATGCACCGTGGCGTCTGGAGGGGATCAACGGGCCCGGCAACGTCCATGCGAGCAGAGGACGTCTTGATACCGCGGAAGAATCCGTGCGATCATTTGAGCATCTCGCGAATCGCCGCGACGGGATTTTAACGGATGGGCCAGGGCAATCTGAGCGGCTTGCTTTGCGCCTCACCTGGCGCACGGGGTCGACACGCCGGCCAGGGGCCTGAGATGGATTCACCTGTTTTTCCGCACGCGCAGCAACTGGAGCGGTTTCGCGACTACCTGAAACTCCTGGTGCGTCTGCAAGTCGGTTTCCGTCCCAACGGTCGCATTGACCCATCTGACGTAGTGCAGCAAACACTCATGGAGGCGTTTGAAAAGCTCGCCCAGTTTCGTGGCAATTCGGACGCCGAGCAGGCGGCTTGGCTGCGGATGATCCTGGCGCGGAATGTCGCCGACGTGATCCGAGCACAAGGACGCCTCAAGCGCGACGTGACTCGGGTAAGGTCGCTCGATGCAGACCTGGATGCGTCGTCCGCCCACCTGGGGCGCTGGCTCGCGGCCGAGCAGCCAAGCCCCAGCGAGCAAGCGCGGCTGCACGAGCGGGCGATCTTGCTTGCCGACGCGCTGGCGCACCTGCCTGACCTTCAGCGCGAAGCAGTCATCCTCCATTACTGGCAGGGCTGCTCCCTCGCCGAGATCGCTTCGTCTCTCGACCGCAGTACAACCTCGGTCGCCGGTCTTCTCAAACGCGGCCTGAAGAACCTCCGAACGGAGCTCGACGGCCGGGCCTGAAGGGAGCCACGCATGACGACGCGCCCGATTTCGCAAGTGTCGCAATCTGGCCTGGCTCACTCCGATCGCGAGCGGAGACTCGATCTCGCTATTGCCGAGTACCTCGAGGACGTCCGTGCCGGGCGCCCGACGGATCGAGCCGGCATCCTGGTCCGCCATTCCGATCTCGCCGCAGATCTCGCGTCGTTCTTCGCCGACGAAGATCGACTGCTGGGTCTGGCCGGATCGATGACGGCGCGGCCAAGCAGCGGCGGCCAGGACATGTTAGCTCACGCGACCGAAAAAACCGGCGCGGATCGCCAGCTCAACCCCGGCGCGGATTTCGGCCCTTACGAGCTGATCGAAGAGATCGCCAAAGGCGGGATGGGGATCGTTTTCAAAGCCAAGCAGAAAAAACTGGGCCGGATCGTGGCTCTGAAGACGATCCGGCCCGCGGCTCTCAAGCACGATCCCGACGCAATAAACCGGTTTCGCATCGAAGCCGAGGCAGTGGCCAGGCTCGATCATCCCCATATTGTGCCTGTCTATGAAATGGGCGAGTACGACGGCTTCCCGTTCATCAGCCTCAAGCTGATCGGCGGCGGCGATCTTGAGCGGCACGCCGCTCGGTTCAAGGACAATCCACGAGCCATCGCGCGTCTGCTGAAGGAGGTCGCTCGAGCCGTGCACTACGCACACCTTCGCGGCGTCCTGCATCGCGATCTGAAGCCCTCAAACATCCTGCTCGATGAGCAGGACCAGCCCCACGTCACCGATTTCGGGCTTGCCAAGTGCGTCGAGACCGAAAGCGGCTTGACGCATACCGGCCTCATTCTCGGAACGCCCTCGTACATGGCCCCCGAGCAGGTGTTGGGTCAGCGCAGCGAGGTCACTACCGCAGTCGACGTTTACGGACTCGGCGCCGTCCTCTACAAGCTGCTCACAGGCCGGCCGCCGTTTCACAGCCCATCGGTCTATGAGACATTGCGCCAGGTTCGAGAACAAGAGCCAGTGCCTCCCGGCGCACGGGGCCATCGCGTCGATCGTGACCTCGAGGCCATCTGTCTCAAGTGCTTGGAAAAGGACCCGCGACGGCGTTATCCATCGGCCGAAAGCGTGGCGGCCGACCTTGAGCGCCGGCTCTCTGGCGAATCAGTCGTCGCGCGTCCGATCGGCCAGTTTCAGCGCACGTGGCGATGGTGCCTGCGCAACCGCCTGGTCGCCGCACTCGCGGCGAGCGTAGCCGCGTTACTCGTGGTGATCGCGACCATCGCGACGTTCAACTCGTTCCGCCAGCATGCTTTGGCCGAAGCCGCGCGAACGTCTGCCTCGCGCGAAAAAGCGGCAGCCGCCAGCGAGCACGAACAACGTCTTCTTTCCGAGGCCCAGGCCCGGGAAATCCGCTGGCGGCTTGTACGAATGAACGTTGAGAACGGGGTCCGCATCGTGGACCAAGGCGACCTCACGGGTGCGCTACCCTGGTTCGCCGAAGCGCTCCGGCTCGACCGCGACAATCCCGACGCGGCGGCGGCGCATCGCCTGCGGCTGGGAACCCTTCTGAGTCAGTGTCCTGTGCTCGATGGAATCTTCGCTCACGACAAGACGATTCTCTGGGCGACGCTCGATCCCACGGGCCGGCGGCTGGCCACCGGCTCGGCCGACCACACTGCCAGGATCTGGGACGTTGCTACGGGCAAGGCGGTCTCGCCGGCTCTGTCTCACGATGGTCCGGTCAACTGGGTCGAGTTTCGCAACGACGGGACCTCTCTTTTGACCGCATCGAGCGATGGTACGATCCGGATCTGGAATGCCGCCGATGGCCGGCCCACCGGCGGACACTGGTTGACTCACGCGTCGCCAGTGAAGTTCGCTCGGTTCAGTCCCGACGGTCGGCGCGTGGTTTCGGGAGGATTCGATGGGACCGTCTGGCTCTGGGACGCCGACACCGGGACATCCTTGGGCACGCCCCTGAGACTGCGCACGGAACTGTACTGCCTGGCGTACAGCCCAGACGGCCGAAGAGTGGCGATTGGTGCGCGCGACGGCATCGCGTCGCTCTGGCAGGTCAGCGACCCAGGCCTGCGCCTCCTCGGCAAGTGGACGCATCGGTCAACGGTTCGCGATGTCGCATTCAGTCCCGATGGCAAGCGTTTACTCACAGCGAGCCGCGACGGCACGGCGCGTGTCTGGGACGTCGAGACCGGATCACCTATTACGCCCGAGCTCAAGCACGGCCTCTGGGTCTTCCACGCGGAATTCAGTCCCGATGGCAAGCGCGTGGTGACCGCCAGTTACGACGGCACGGCACGTGTCTGGGACGCGCAGACGGGTCGCCCCATCACACCGGCATCAGGACCGATGCGTCACTCGGTCGCAGTCAGCGATGCCTGCTTCAGTCCCGATGGCGGTCGTATCGCGACGGCGGGCTTCGACGGCATGGCTCGAGTTTGGGATGCGTATACAGGAAAGCCGCTCTCTCCTCCGCTCGTTCATGGCGGAGTGTTGCAGCGCGTGCGGTTTACCCCGGATGGGTCGCGCGTGCTGACCGTCGGCTCCGACTCGACCGCTCGAATCTGGAACGTGGCCTCAGTCGGGAGCTCTGCCGTGACGGTTGAAGTCGCAGGGGGGGCCAATCACGCCACGTTCGATCCCGGTGGCAAACGATTCGCGACAGCTTGCAGTGATGGCACTGCCCGGGTGTGGGACGCGGCGACGGGCCAACCGCTCACGCCTGTTATGTCTCACCGGCGCGGGGTTCTCCGTGTCGCATTCCGCCGCGACGGCCGCTTGCTGGCCACCGCGAGCTTCGACGGGACAGCACGGATCTGGGACGCACGGACAGGCGCGCCTGTCACCCCTCCGCTGGTGCATGCTTCGACGGTTACCTGGGTCGAGTTCAGCCCGGATGGCTCGCGCCTGGCGACCGCCTCCGTGGACGGAATGGTCCGAAGCTGGGATGTGGCCACGGGAAGGCTTGCCCTTGCGCCGAAGAAACACGATAACGAGGTACTTCATCTCGCGTATAGCCCCGATGGGCGTTTGCTGGCCAGTGCCAGCAAGGACGGCACGGCACGAGTGTGGGATACGACCACTGGCTTGTTGCGGATCCCGCCGCTACACCTTGAGACCGAAGTGACTTGCGTGGCGTTTCATCCCGGCGGACACGTGCTTTTGACCGCATCTTCCGATCACTCGTTCGAGGAGCGAGCGGCGCAGCAATGGGAAATCGAGACCGGCCAGCGACTTGGTCCTCCCTTGAATCACTCTGACGGTGTGCTCTGGGCGGCCTACAGTCCGGATGGCTCGCGCGTGGCGACGGCCAGCGAGGACCGAACAGCCCGGATCTGGGACGCCACAACCGGCGAACCAGCCACGCCGCCCCTGCAACATCGGCACCAGGTGGTTTTTCTCGACTTCAGTCCCGATGGCCGACGACTGGCGACTTGCAGCCGGGACGGTACCGCTCGGGTCTGGGACGCCACAACCGGCGAACCGCTGTCCCCGCCCCTTCCCCACCGGGACGAGACGACGATCAATAGCGTCAAGTTTCGCCCCGACGGAGGAGCGATCTTGACCAGCGGCCAGGATGGCACTGCCCGGATCTGGGCCTTGCCGCTGGACGACCGCTCGGTCGATGCGCTGATTCTGGACTCACAGGCACGCGCCGGCAGGCGCATCGATCAGACAGGAGGCGAGGTCCCCTTGAACGACCGCGAGCTCGCAAGCGGATGGGCGAAGATTCGCCCCGACATGCCAGGCGATGCGACGTCCCGGGCATCGAGCGTGTTGCTCGGGCAGTGGCATCGGCGCGAGGCCCGGCGGCTCACGATAAGCCGGCATGGCCTGGCGGCCGCCTGGCATCTCGGCCGGCTGGCCGAGCTCAATCCCGAGGATTCTAAGATCGCCGTTGAACTGGCCGCCGCGTACGAAATGGCGCGCGATTGGACGAATGTCGTACGGGCGGCGTCGCTGGCGATCGCGGCCGGCTCGGACGACGCGGAAAGGTTCGTTCAACGAGGCTGGGCCCAGATCCAGATGGGCCGGCCGGCCGAGGCCGCGGCCGATTTCCGCAAGGCTCTCGAGCGGGAACCAGAATCGGGGGCTTTCCGCCTGGGCCTGTTCCTGACAGCGGCTGAATTGGGAGAACAGTCCGAGGCCAACGAGCAATGGCGGCGAGTGCTCCACGACGACGAGCCGCGCATGGTGCAATGGAACGCCGCGGCCACGCAACTGTCTCTGCTCGCGGAACACCACCCCGAGAACTGGTGGTTCCGGCGTGCGCTCGGCCATCTCCAGATCAAGATGGGGCATCCTGACCAGGCGGAGGCGGACTTCGACAAGGCCATTCATGCCACGCCGGACGATGGCTGGAGCTGGCTCGGTCGCGGGCTGGCTCGCAAGCGCCAGAACAAGTTCGAACCCGCGCTGGACGACCTTGCACGGAGTGTTGCGATGGAACCAACCGCGGCGATCGGCTGGGGGGCGCGGGCGGAGATCCTGGGCATCAAAGGGCGCTGGGACGAGGCGGCTAGGCACTTTGAACGGTGGTTCGCACTAGGCGGCGAGTCGTCCGCGATTCCTTGGTATTTCCATACGCTTCTTCGAGCTTACACGAACGACCAGCCCGGCTATCGGCAGGCCTGCGCGGCCATGTGGGAACGTTTAAGGAAGACCACAGATCCCTTCGTCGCGGCGCTCCTGGCTCATGCTTGTTCTCTGGAACCCGAGTGCAATGTGCGCGTCGAGGACATCATCGCGCTAGCTGAACAGGCTGTCCGGGCCAAGCCCGCGGACGGCTGGACTCTATTCACTCTCGGAACAGCCCTGCGGCGTGCCGGCCGTTTTGAAGAGGCCATCACGAAGTTTGACGAGGCTGCCAAGGTGAGTCCCCGCGGCACTTACATCCCACTGATCGAAGCGCTGCGGGAACTCACAATACGATCCTTCACGGCCCGCTCGGATAATGGGCATGCAGCCAAGGCGCATATCCAAGAAGTTGCATCACCCAATATGGATTCGAAGTGGCTCGCGGCCCGAATGAAATCGACCAAGGCTCCCTGGCAGTATCAGGTGGAGGCGATATTGCTTGGCCGCGAGTTCGATGCAGACTAGCTGAAGTAGCTGCCGTAGATGTTCGGGTTACTGGTGGAAGCGACGTTGCCGGCCAGGGTGATCGTTTCGATCACCACGATGCTCGACCCGCCGATGTAGACGCCGCCGCCGATGCCGGTGCCGGCACTCCCGTTGGGTGCCGCTGGAGTCCCGTCACTACCGTAACCGCCGATTCCACCGGCGCCCCCGATGGCCCCGTTGCCGATAAACTGGGCGGTCGGAACGATCAGATTGCCGGCGGCGATCGAGATACCGCCGCCGGTGGCGTCGCCGCCGTTGCCGCCGGGTGAATTGGCGCCGAAGAACCCTCCGCCAACGCCCGCCCCGCCCGCGCCGCCGGTGGCTGTGTCGCCGACGAAAGTTCCGTCGACAACGTCATTGGCGCTCGGGATCGCCATGCCGCCGCCGGAGGCAGTGCCGCCGTTGCCGCCAGTGCCCGGGTCCTCGAAGCCACCCGCCCCCCCCACGCCGCCCGCGCCGCCGATCACTTGATCGGCGGAGAAAGTGCTCGCCGTCACCTGGACAACGCCGCTGGCGCTCAAGATCCCACCGCCGGAGCCGTCACCCCCATTCCCGCCATTCCCTCCGGCGTCAAAAATGGCACTACCCCCGACCCCGCCCGCGCCGCCGGTGGCCGTGTTACCGACGAAATAGCTACCACTGACCGACACGACGCTGGCGCTGCCAGCAAGATAGAGCGCGCCGCCCTGGGCATCGCCGCCATTACCGCCGGTGCCGCCGTTGCCGCCAGATCCACCTTGGCCGCCAACTCCCCCTGCGCCGCCGACGGCTTGATCATCGACGAAGAAGCTGCCGTTGATCTGCGCCAGGCCGCCTGCCACGTAAATGGCTCCGCCGTACGCGGGCAACCCGTCACTGCCGTTTCCTCCCTGGCCGAATGGCGTACCGTCTGCCCCCGGTGCACCTGCGGCGCCGACTGCTTGGTCAAACGTGAATGTGCTGCCGGTTACCGTCAGCGAGCCGCCAGGACTGTAGATCGCCCCGCCCAGGCCAGCCACGCCCGTTGCCGAGCCGTTCGCCTGGTCGCTGCTGAACGTGTCGTTCGTGACGGTTAGCGTTCCATTTCCATTCGTGATTCCCGCCCCGCTTGCTGCGCCTCGCATTGGCAACCGTCAGGCCAGAAATTGTCACATTGAGGCCATTCGTTGTGATCGCGAATACCCCGCTGGTACCCCCGCCGCTGACGGTCAGCTCGCCCGCGCCCGGGCCGACGATTTGGAGGTTCTTGCTGATGTCGAGCGCGCCGCTTGTGAGTGTGATCGTGTGGCCGTCCAGCTTTGAAGAAAACTGGATTGTCGCGCCGTCCTTGGCGTTGATGAGTGCCTGGCGCAGCGAGCCGGCCCCACTGTCGTTGGTATTCGTCACCGTGATCGTGCTCAAGAGCGTCCTGCCCTCGAGCGCGTCCGCTCGGGGCACGTATCGGAACCGGGACGAACGATGTCTGGAGGTTTCGCCCTGCTGAGATCGACGCTGAAGGAAACGCCGCAAGTTTTCGAGGCGCATAGGTGATTTCCTCTATTGAGATGAGAGCCGAAGAAATGAGCCCGAGGGGTACTAGGCGCCGGCAGTTGAGAAGTTGGGCGCGCGAAATCGGAAAAAGGTTCCGCCGCTCGCTGTGGCGCGATTCGATCGCTTCGAGTCGTCCGCTCAAGACGAATCTGCGCTCGGGCAATTGCTCGCGTCCGGAGTTTCAAGCACGACATGAACAGCTTGGGCCTTCTGCGTGCGCAGGATAGACCCCTGGGCAGGAGGCAGATTCCGAGATGGACCGTCGCGGAATGCGAGCAGCGATCAGCGGCCGAATAGCCCTCGGACGGCCGCCGCGGGAAGCAAAACGAAAACTGCCCAGCGGCCAGGGATCCGACGTGAGTCTAATGGGCGGCGCAGGATTCGAACCTGCGACTTCCACCGTGTGAGGATGGCACTCTAACCGCTGAGTTAGCCGCCCGAGTGAGTTGTATGTGAAGGTCCGTGGCCTTTACAGTACGGCATTTACTCTAGCGACTTCCCTATCCAACGGCAAGCCGGCCCGGGAGGACTGCCTGATTCAACCAGGCCGGCTGGCAGTCTCGCTGATGGAATAGTGAAATTCCTCGCCACCCATCTTTCAGACTCCATGAGCTTGCAAGTTTGCTGATTCGCTGATGGCAATCGAGAAAAGTGGCTCGGCCGTTGCGGTGGGGGATTGCTCCAACCTCCTGGTGACCAGTAAATTAGAATGTTCCTCTGTCGTGCACATGATCTCTGAGTTGCGAGGGGTGAAACGAGCCGATGACCGCCTTTTTCCCGGATGTGCCGAAGGTTCAATACGGGGGTCCCAAGTCGCGTAATCCCCTGGAGTTCAAGCATTACAATCCCGACGAGGTCGTCGGTGGCAAGACGATGAAGGAGCACCTCCGGTTCTCGGTCGTCTACTGGCATACGTTTTGTAATGTGCTTTCCGATCCATTCGGAGTCGGCACGGCCCATCGTCCCTGGGACGATGGCAGCAACTCGGTGCCCAACGCTCAGCGCAAGGCCAAGATGGCCTTCGAGTTTTTCGAGAAGCTCGGAGCACCGTTCTACGCCTTCCATGACCGGGACATCGCACCCGAGGGCTCGACGCTCAAAGAGAGCCATGCCAACCTCGACGAGGTAGTCAAAGTGCTCAAGGACGAGCAGGCCAGGACCGGGGTCAAGCTGCTTTGGGGTACGGCCAACCTGTTCACCAATCCCCGCTACATGCACGGTGCCGCGACCAGCTCGAACTTCGATGTTTTTGCCTTCGCCGCCGCGCAGGTCAAGAAGGCGATGGAGATCACCCTCGAGCTAGGCGGTGCGGGCTATACGTTCTGGGGCGGCCGCGAAGGATACTCAACGCTTCTCAACACCGACATGAAGCGGGAACTCGACCACCTCGGCCAGTTTCTCAACATGGCGGTCAATTACAAGAAACAGATCGGTTTTCAAGGCACCTTCTACATCGAGCCGAAACCGCGAGAGCCAACCAAGCATCAATATGATTCAGACGCCGCCGCGTGCCTGAATTTCTTGCGAACCTACAACTTGTTGCCGCATTTCAAGCTCAACCTCGAGACCAACCACGCCACTCTCGCCGGTCACGAGATGATGCACGAGATGGAAGTGGCCATCGGCGCGGGGGCTTTGGGCTCGATCGACGCCAATACCGGTGACTACCTCCTGGGGTGGGATACCGACCAGTTCCCCACCAACATCTACCTGACAACGCAGTGCATGCTCTGCATCCTCAATATGGGCGGCTTCACGACCGGGGGCGTCAATTTCGACGCCAAGGTCCGGCGCGAGAGCTTTGAACCGATCGACCTGTTTTACGCCCACATCGGCGGTATGGACGCCTTTGCCCGCGGCCTGAAGACCGCTCAGGCGATCCTCGCGGACGGCCGTCTGGCCGATTTCGTCAAGAGCCGCTACCAGAGCTGGGATTGCGAACTCGGCAAGCGCGTTGAGTCCGGCCAGTGCAACTTCGGCGATCTCGAAGCCTATATCCTGCCCAAGGGCGATGCTGCCAGAAATGTCAGCGGCCGTCAGGAAATGCTCGAGAACCTGTTCAACGATTTCATCTGACGAACGAACTCTCTGGCCGAGCTGTACCCGGCCAGAGAGTTCGCCATTTTCGTCGGTGACGGCGATTCGTTCAGGACGCTTCCACAAGCGCCGCGAAGATGCCCTGCATGAAGGCAGGCAGGTCATCGGGGGTCCGGCTGGTCACGAGGTTACCGTCGCGAACGCACGCAGCGTCCTGCCAGATTCCGCCTGCGTTCACCACGTCGTCGCGGATAGCGAAGAAGCCCGTGACCTTTCTGCCGTGCAGGCAACGTGCCGAGCAGAGCATCCAGGGACCGTGGCAGATCGCCGCCAGGACCTTGCCCATCTGGCCCGCCTGGGTGACGAGATCGACCATCGCGGGATGGCGCCTCATGTGGTCGGGAGAATAGCCGCCGGGGATGATCACGGCGTCCAGGTCTTGGGCCTTGATCTCATCGGCCGCGGCATCGGATCGCGGGGTAACCGTGTTTGGACAGATAGGTTTCACCTGCCCTCGGTCCGACGATCGTGACATCGGCCCCGGCCTCGCGCAGCCGCAGCACCGGATACCAGAGCTCAAGGTCTTCGTAGAACTTCTCGACCAGGACGGCAACGCGTTTGCCTTTCAGATTACTCATCACGATGCTCCTCTCGGATGGCGGGAAGACGTCTCGTTCTTGGAGAGCCACCCCTGCTGTTTTCAAGTTGTGGAACCGGCGTGGGCAGGAGTTTCGGGATGGGCTCGCGGTCGATACTCGGCCATGGCGCGCTCCATCGCCTCATCAAAGCTGTACGGTGGCTGATAGCCCAGGATCTTGCGGGCCTTGGCAATCGAGTAATCAAGGTGTAGGCCCAAAAACTTGTAGCGTGCCTTGTTGATGATGGGCGCAGTCCGTGCTCTGCGCAGCTTCGCGGCCCCCTCGACCACCGTGGCCAGCACTCGGGCCAGGCCGAGCGGAATATGGCGGGTGGGAGGTTGCAGGCCGGCCAGCTCGGCCACCCGGCTCACGAACCGCATCTTGCTCACCGGCTCGCCGTCGGTCAGATTGAAAACCTCACCCACGGCGGCCGGGTTCTCCGCGGCCAGAAAGATGCCGTGAACCAGGTTCTTGACGTAGATGCAATTCAGAGCCTGTTCGCCCGACCCGAAATAGGCGAAAGTCCCTCGCCGCAGGTTCAGCAGAAGCTTGGGCAGGACAGTGCGGTCGCGTTCGCCGTAGATGAAACCGGGGCGCACGACGGCCGCGAGCAATCCCCGTTCTTTGTGGTACTTCAAGACCAGGGCCTCGGCCTCGGTCTTGGAGCGCGTGTAAGCATCCAGGGAGTTCGCCGCCGGAGGAACGGACTCGTCGGTGCCGTGATGGTCGCGTCCCTCGTAAACGCCCAGCGAGCTGACGTGGACCAACCGCTTGACTTGAGCATCGCAGGCGGCGTCGAGGAGCAACCGAAGGGCGTCGACGTTGAGGCGGCGGAAATCGGCAAGCGTGCCCCAGTCGCCGACCTTGGCCGCACAGTTCAAGATCCAGTCCGCCCCGTTGGCTCCCCTCCTCAGCGATCCGGGATCTTCCAGGTCACCTGTGACCTTCTCGACCCCAAGTTGATCGAGCCAGCGGGTGTCGCTGCTGCCTCGAACAAGCGCCCGAACGCGATGCCCGCGAGTCACAGCTTCCTCGGCGGCGTGGCCGCCAACCAGCCCCGTCGCTCCCGTGATGAAAATCGTTTTCGGCGCGGTCGTGTCCATGAATATTGGTTCTCGAGCAGTCTCCAGCGAGCGGGACCGGAGCGAAGCGGCATCCCAGGCCGAGCGGGCCACGACTTCGCACTTTCCCGACCCGTCACAACCAGCGCTGGATGCTGCCGACCAGCGGCTTCCAGGCTGACGAATCCTCGACCTGGAATCCTACCCGATCGAGCAAGGATGCGGGAGTGGAAGTCGTTCTCGGGCTGGTTTTCCACGAGCCTTGAGACGAAATGAGAATTGGGTCTGGTTTTCCTGTCGCCGCCCGGTGTAGGCTGGATTTGTGTGCGATTCATTAACGTCAGGGGCCCAGCGATCTTTGCCTCCGCTGGCCGGTGAGTCTTCGGATTGACGTATCAAGGGAGAGGGTCTAGGATTTCTCGTCCCTGTCCCTGGCTCTTTCGAGGTGTCGACGAGGGATTAGAAGGGTTGGGTCGACATGGCCGGAGTCCTGAAAAACGATGAGCTCGAGTTCTATCGCCTGGCGCTTCTGAGCCTCAAGGCCAGGCTGCGGGGTGACCTGGACCAGATGACCGATGAAGCCCTCAGGCGAAATCTCGTCAACGGCTCGGGCAACCTGTCAAACGTGCCAATTCACATGGCGGATGTAGGCACAGAAAATTATGATCAGGAGTTTACCCTGGAACTGATCCAAAACGAGCAGGGTACTCTGGAGATGGTGAACGAGGCGCTGCAACGTCTCGAGATTGATAAATTTGGATTATGCGTGGAGTGCGGAGAACCGATCGCCAAGCCCCGGCTGCAGGCGATTCCGTACGCCCGGCACTGCATCGGCTGTGCCCGGATCGTGGAGAACGGCGGATGACGCAACGAGTCGGGCTGGGTCGGTGGTTACTTTTCTGGGCGATTGCTCTGGGCGGTGCGGCCTTTGATCTGGGCACAAAGTCGTTGGTCTTCGCCAGGGTCGGCGAGCCACCGGCTCCCCCGTCCCCAATTCTCCGCGGGATTCTCGAGTTCCAGACCAGCCTGAATCCCGGTGCATTGTGGGGGTTTGGTCGGACGCTTCCCTACAGCAGTCAGATTTTCGCGGGACTTTCGATCGTTGCCGGTATTGCGATCTGCTACTGGCTTTTTGTCCGGGGCGCCGCTGCCAGTCTGGCACTGACCGTCGCCCTCGGGCTGATCATGGCGGGTGCCCTCGGCAACTGCTATGACCGCCTGGTGTACGGCCACGTCCGCGACTTCGTGCGATTTCATGTCGATTCCATCGGCTTCGAATGTGCGATTTTCAACTTCGCCGACAACATGCTAGTGCTCGGCGCGGTGATCCTCGTACTGTTCGCCTTGCGACCGGAAGCACCTGCAGCCGATTCCGGCCATGTCGCCAAGGGTCAAGCTTCCTCGCCACTAAGGCCTGAATCCGTCGAGTCCATCCGTCCTGCCTGAATCGGCGGTTTGCGTTCAACAGAACCCGAAGATGCCCGGCCTTGTCCAGCAGGCGGCCGGTTCACCTGGCATGGGTTCATCTCTACCGCTCAGACATCGTAATAGAGCGAGAACTCATAGGGATGGGGACGGACGCGAAGTGCCTCGATCTCGTAGGTTTGCTTGTACCAGATCCAGGTGTCGATCACGTCAGAGGTGAAGACGTCGCCGCGAAGCAGGAAGTCGTGGTCTGCGCGGAGGGCGTCGAGCGAGGCGTCGAGTGAGTGGGGAGTGGTCGGCACCTTCTCCAGTTCTTCGGGTTCCAGATCGTAGATGTCCTTATCAAGCGGGTCGCCAGGACGGATCTTGTTCTGGATCCCGTCAAGTACGGCCATCAGCATGGCGGAGAAGAGCAAATAGGGATTGGCCGCACTGTCAGGACAGCGATATTCGATCCTCCGGCTTCTGGGGCTGGCACCGCTGACCGGAATCCGGATGATGGCGGCCCGGTTGCGGCGGCTGTACGAGAACTTGGTCGGGGCCTCGAAACCCTCGATCAGACGCTTGTAGCTGTTGGTCGTGGGATTGGCGAATGCACAGAGCGCCGGGGCGTGCTTGAGCAGACCGCCGATCGCGTGCAGACCAAGGTCGCTCATGCCGGCGTAGCTATGACCGGCGAGGAGTGGTTCGTCGCCTTTCCATAGAGTCAGGTGCGTGTGCATGCCCGAGCCATTGTCTCCATAGAGAGGCTTGGGCATGAATGTGGCCGTCTTGCCGCTGTTGCGAGCCACGTTGCGGATGATGTAGCGCGCCAGCATGACCTGGTCGGCGCTTTCCACAAGATCCTGCGGATTGAGGTCGATCTCGCACTGGCCGCCGGTAGCGACCTCATGGAAATGTGCCGAAGTCTTGATCCCGCATTCGGCCATGCGCTGGGCCATCTCGGACCGCAGATTCACCAGGCTGTCGGTGGGCGGACAGGGAAAGTAGCCCAGTCCCGATCCTGCCTTGTAGCCGAGGTTAGGACACTCGATGCGGCCTCGATTCCAGGCACCTTCCGTGGAATCGACGTGATAAAACGCCTCGTGTTCTCGCTGTTCGAACCGCACGTCGTCAAAGATGAAAAACTCGAGTTCGGGGGCCAGCAAGCAGGTTTCGGCCAGTCCGGTGCTGCGCATGTAGCTCACAGCCTTGCGGGCAATATTCCTGGGGTCTCGTGTATAATCCTGGTGCGTGATCGGATCGTGGATATTGCAGATCATCGTCAGCGTGGGCTGGGCCATGAACGGATCAACCAGGGCCGTTTCAGGCTGGGGAACAACCAGCAGATCGGCCTCGTTGATGGCACGCCAGCCGACCACGCTTGAGCCGTCAAACGCAATGCCTTCCTCGAAGGTGTCCTCGGTCAAAGCGTCGGCCGGTATCGAGAAATGTTGCCAGACCCCGGGAAAATCCATGAATCTCAGATCAACTGTGGTCACCTCTCGCTGCCTGATCTGAGCCAGTACTTCTTTGGGAGTCACGCGGGGTCGCTCCTTGGTTGCTTGTGCCTGCAAAACGCGTCGTGGGGTGAGCTGGCCGATTGCACAAGTTTACGACGAATGAGGGATTGGGTCGAGGCATAGGGCCATGGCAGGTTCATCGGCAGGTCGATTTGTCGTCCTCGAGCACGACCGGGACGGTGTGCACTGGGATTTCATGCTCGAGGCTGGTAACAGCCTGAAAACGTGGGCGGTCGTCGGGCCGATCGTCCCTGGTGTCGTGCTAGTGGCTCGCGCGCTACCCGACCACCGGCCGGTCTATCTCACCTATGAGGGGCCGATCTCCGGCGACAGGGGGAGCGTGCGTCGTGTTGCCGAGGGAGCGTACCAGACCATTGAATGGAGAGCGGAGCATGTCCGCGTCTTGCTTTCGGGCGATCAACTAGTAGGCGAGGTCGTCCTGAACCGATCGGCTTCTGGCACCGATTCGAAGGGCGGGTCGACCACCTGGACGTTTCTTCTCGGGAATGTGGACTGAAGAAACTTGCGGGTGGGCAGCCTAGGCAGATCGAACGCCCCCTTGGTCCGATCGGAACGGCCGGCCAGCCGGATCTGGCCGTTGCGAATATCCATCTCCTCCAGTTGCACGTCGTCACGACTGAGATTCGGCGTGTATCGCAAAAGGACCACGGGATAGCCATCGCGCTTTTGCCACTGGACGTCAATCCCATGGCGCCGGGCATGATCGATGATCTGATCGAGGACATTGTCGGCCGGCACGGGGAGGATTCCCGCGCGAATCTTTTCGAGGGTCAATTCGACCGTGTTCCCTTCAGGAACCCGGGGACGGGCCACCACCGAGATGACGGATTGAATTCCGCCCTTTTCCAGTTGAAACGCCAGGATCACGCGGTTCGTCTCGAAGAGGACGCGGGGATCATGAACCTCGGGCGGCAACTGATCGGCGAAGTGGGTGACCAGATCCTCGGCCAGCCATGCGTTCACCTCTTGATCCGAAAAAACCGCCTCCCAAAGGGGCTCATTGCAGATGTCGTTGCGCAGTTGCAGGCTCTGGGCGACGAAGTGCTTGGCCTTGATCTCGGACTGCTCGCGGGGAAGGCTGACGATATCGCGATAATAAGTGGGTTGGTAGGTCAAGGAGAACCAGATCGCCGACGGAATCGAAATGCAGACTCCCAGAAAGGATCCCGTCCTGATGAGCCGCTTGGTCAGCATCTTGAGCATCGGAGAACCCATCTATTCTGGAAGGAACAGAGTGATGGGAAACGACCCGCTCACGGTGAAGGAAAATCGGGGTGCCGATTGAGAGGATCTGACGTGCACGCGCGGTCGAACCATTTTTGCAGCATACGAACCATTGAAAAAACGGTCAACCCGGACTTCTTTTCGATAGCTCTTGGCTCTACCGGTGGATCACCGCGAACCGTGCTCGAAGTCTTTCAGTCCCACGGCTAGAATCGCGTGTCCTGTTAGTAATAAGTTAAGTAATATAGCTTTGGTCCAGGCATGTAGAGGGACGATTCTTGCGGCGGCCACGCAATGGTCTTTTTTGATCAAGCTGATTGCCTCCGGCCCACGATGCAGGAGAGCCGATGTCGTCGACTGACGGGGACGCGAAAACGCAATCGCCACGAGACGATGCGGAGAGCCAGGCGGGTGCGCAGGTTGCCCGCGTCGGCGCGGCAGCCGTCACGAGGGCAGAACGGCAATCGATGCTCAGGGCGTTCGCACATCGCGATTATCGCCTCTTCTTCGGCGGACAGCTCATCTCGCTGATCGGCACCTGGATGCAATCGGTCGCTCAGGCCTGGCTTGTCTACCGGCTCAGCGGCTCGGCCGTGCTGCTCGGGCTGGTCGGCTTCGCAGGTCAAATTCCGGTCTTTTTGCTGGCGCCTGCCGGCGGCATCGTGGCGGATACGCACAGCCGGCACAAGATCATCGTCGGCACCCAGGCCGCGGCGATGGTCCTGGCTTTCGTGCTGGCCGGTCTGACGCTCACGGGGCGGGTGCAACTCTGGCATGTCTTCACCTTGGCTGCGATCCTCGGTCTGGTCAACGCCTTTGACATCCCGGCGCGGCAGGCGTTCCTCGTCGAGCTTGTGGGCCGTGCCGACTTGATGAATGCCATCGCCCTGAACTCATCAATGTTCAATGGCGCCAGAATTATCGGCCCGGCGCTCGCCGGCATCCTGGTGGCGGCCATCGGTGAAGGTTGGTGTTTCTTCATGAACGGTATCAGCTACATCGCGGTTCTGGCCGGTTTGTTGATGATGAGTCCCAGGCCAATCGTGCAACGGCCGAACGGCGGTACTCCCCTGGGCCGCATCCTCGAAGGTCTGCGCTACGCGGCGCGAACGGAGCCGATCCGGGCCCTCTTGCTCTTGCTGGGTCTGGTGAGCTTGGCGGGCATGCCGTACGCGGTATTGATGCCGATCTTCGCCGACCAGATACTGCACACCGGCGCCCGGGGACTCGGTACCTTGATGGGTGCTTCCGGGTTCGGTGCCTTGCTGGGGGCCCTTGTTCTGGCGACCCGGAGCGAACTTCGCGGGCTGGGCCGATGGATCGCCTGGGCGACGGCAATGTTCGGAGCCAGCCTGATCGCTTTTTCCGCCTCCCGCTCGTTCTGGCTATCCACAGCCCTTATGGTCCCGGCCGGGTTTGCGATGATCGTTCAGGCGGCCGCATCGAATACCTTGATCCAGGCGATGGTTCCCGATGCGCTCCGGGGCCGGGTGATGGCCTGCTATTCCATGATGTTCATGGGTATGGCCCCGTTCGGTGCCCTGCTCGCGGGTCTGCTCGCGGGCCGACTGGGAGCGCCTGTTGCGGTTGCGGCCGGCGGTGTGGTCTGCATTGTGGCGCCTTCGCATTTGGCTCGAGGCTACCTTCGCTCCGCATCGCCGGCAGAAAATTGCTGGTCAGCCAGGAGCTAGCGGCCAGCGAGCCGATGGGCGGACCGCCCCGCTCAGCCGCAGGTTCCGTCTCCGGAGGCTGAAGTTCAACCCGCGGTGACCGTTCGCCGCGGGCGTGAGCTTCAACCCGGCTCAGACAGCAACCGGCTGCTTCAGGTTCTTGCCGATGTATTCCTCAAGCTTGACAAGATCGGCCGCAAACCGACGAATGCCGTCGGCGAGCTTCTCGGTGGCCATGGGATCTTCGTTGAGCATCCACCGGAACGTCTTCTCGTTCATCTCGACTTCCGGGATGTCCTGGGCCTTGGCAGCTTCAGCAGACAGCTTGCGGTCGAGCTTGCCCTCGGCTTTCTGCAACTCTCCCAGCAGTTCCGGCGAGATGGTCAAGAGATCGCAGCCCGCCAGCTCGACGATCTCGCCGGTGTTGCGGAAGCTCGCGCCCATGACCTCGGTCTTGTAATCGAATTTTTTGAAATAACTGTAGATCTTTTGAACTGAGTGTACGCCGGGATCCTCGGTGGCCGGGATCTGCTTGACCCCCCTTTCCTTCACGTACCAGTCGTAAATGCGGCCGACGAAGGGTGAGATCAGCGTGACCTTGGCGTGGGCACACGCCACGGCCTGCGGAAAGCTAAAGAGTAACGTCAGGTTGCAGTGAATGCCTTCGCGCTCGAGCTTCTCCGCTGCACAGATCCCTTCCCAGGTCGAAGCGATTTTGATCAAGATCCGCTTCCGGTCGATGCCGTCTGCCTCGTAAAGATCAATCAGATGATGGGCTTTACCGATCGTGGCTTCCGTATCGAACGATAACCGGGCATCCACCTCGGTGGATACTCGCCCCGGAATGATCTTGAGAATCTCCTTGCCGAAACCGACTGCCAGCATGTCGGTGCAGGCACGGACCTGAGCGTCACGGTCGTTGGCCACCGATTGAGCATGGCCAATGGCTTGCTCCAGCAGTGGCTTGTAGTGGGGCATCTGGGCGGCCTTGAGCAAGAGCGAAGGATTGGTTGTCGAGTCTCGAGGCCGGTACTGGGCGATGGATTCGATATCCCCCGTGTCGGCCACGACCACAGTCATCGAACGCAACTGTTCCAGCAGGTTCATCGGAAACTCCTTCAAAAATGCTCAATCCAGGTCCTGCAGGCATTCCACGTCGCTCTTGTGCTTGCATGAAACCGCCGGCTTTGGGCTTGCCACGACTTCACGCTAGTTATTCTAGCAACGTCTGGACCAACGTCGCCACCTTCTGGAATGCTCCGGGAGGCAGTCGTCTCTGGATCATGAAATCGGGAGCCAATCGATGCCCCCGGGTCGGACGGCATCCTGCGAATCCGAAGTCGCTCAGGCGAAGAAGACGTGTCTCTGAAGTTCCCCCGGGACCAGTGCTCAAAAACCATCGACAACGTGTTAGACTATGCAGCGCGTTCACGAATTCGAGCCAACCGGTGACAGCCCGATTGGAGGCGGGGATGGAGGAAAGGCGAACCGGCGAGCACCTCTCCTCGTTGGACAGAGTTCGGGGATTCGCGTTTGACCTCGATGGTACGATCTGGGCTGGACCAACATTGCTTCCCGGCGCGGCAGAGCTGGTGGCCAGTTTACGAGGTGCCGGGCTGAGCGTGGTTTTCGCATCGAATTCCTCACGATATGGCTCGGCGATCCTGGCGCACCGGCTGACAGAGATGGGCATCCCGGCGGAAAAGGAAGATGTGGTCGCGGCTTTCGACCTGGTCGGCGACGAGATCCACCGTCGTCTGGGAGCCGTGCGAGCCATGCCTTTAGGAACGAAAGAGCTGGCCGAACTGCTGGAATCGGCCGGGCACGAGGTCGTGCCGATCAATGAGTGGGCGAACGCGCAGGCCGTGGTTGTCGGCAACGACCCCGCCTTCGATTTCGGCCGCCTTCGCGCTGCCTCACGCGCGGTCGCGGCCGGCGCGGCGTTTTTCGCGGTGAATATGGATGCACGCTTTCCGGTGGCCGAAGACCAGTTTGATCCCGGCTGCGGCGCTCTGGCCGAGGCAGTCGCCGTGGCGTCGGGAGTCCGGCCGATTTCCTTTGGCAAGCCCCAGCAGCCCTTGTTCGAGGTCACCATCGCACGCCTGGGCCATGAAGCGGCGGCGACCGCCATGGTCGGCGATAATCTCCCCTCGGATATCGCAGGAGGCCGGGCCGCCGGCATGCTGACAATCTGGCTGGACGACCGAAATGGCACGCCGTTGCCTCCGGAAGCGGATCTAATAGTTGCGGGTTTGAAGGAACTGCACCAGCTTTGGCTCGCACACCGGCGCACGTAGTTTTGTCCGATCAGGAAGCTCCACGAGATGACCTCAAGGCGCGTCTCTGCCCCGCCTTCTGGCACAATCAGCCGGCATCCCGGCTTCCCGCGTTGCCCAAGAAACTCAAAGGGTCTAGCACGAATGGGCGAATCTGGCAAAAACTCCTGGCTTTCTCTTCTCAGAGGATGAACAACCCCGAACGACCATAGCGACCAATCGAGTCGTCCGGATTCGATCGTCGGGACCACGCGGATACAGTTTCTCCATATTTCATTCGCATACTTGGACATCAAGGCAACCGCGGCGATCTCCTCCCCGATGAGCCCGGCGAGGGCCTTCAGGAGATCGCGAATCCAGTTGTGGCGATGATCGAACGAGTCCGACAAGAGGCGATCGAGCCGCAGAAGAAGGCCCGCCGGACGACCCACTCGATACGTTGATTGACCCCGATCACGGCCTCTCCGACGTCCTCCGCGCAATTCCACCGCGCCATCGTCGTACGCCCCGTCTGGTGCAGGCTTGTGTGAACTCATCGTCTCATTGCGATGGATGGCCGCCCGGCAAGGTCTATTGCCCCGGTGCTTGCTCACGGATCTGGTCGCTGATCAACTGGACTCGTTTCGTGTAATCCTCACTCAGCTTCTCCAGACGTTTCTGGAGCTCGACGGTGGCCGCCGGAATGAAACCTCGTCGCACAACTGCCCTGTTGAAGAGATCCTCCTTGGTCGACTTGATCTGCTTCGCGAGGGACATGGCCAGAGGATCGTCCCGGATCGCTTGATTGATCCGGTCGATGAGCCGTTGGTGTGCTCCCGTTTCCGGAGCAGCATCCAAGAGCTGTGGGGTTCTGGCCTGGTCGGGCTGCCACTGCCACGGGGATCTGCGTCCGATCGGCCGACCATCGGGGCCTAATGGCCTGGGGTCGAACTCAGGTTTCGCCCCGAGCAGCGGCGAGCGGATTGGACCGACGTATCCGTAGATGATACTGCCGTCCTTCAAGACTTCCAGCTCGACCATCATACCTGGCTTGAGCTTGTAGTATTCGTTCGCGATCTTGATGCCCTCCTTGAACACCTCGACCGAGTAACCGGTTCCGTGGCCGGGTGGCTCCGTGGTTAGACAATGAGTACCAATGCGCGGAATCAGCAGCTTATCATTCACCACGACACTCAGTTCCGGGTTCGACAGGTGGACGACGATCAGTCCTTTCGTTTGCGTGAGTCCCAATGATTCGGGAATGGGATTGGCGAGGCGCGAACCTCCTGGCTTTTCCCGTTCTGCACTCGCCTTCGGCGCTGGCAGTCTCAGAGCCGGCGAACGAACCGGACCCTCATACTGGAATTCGAGCGAGCCGTCTTTGAGAACTTCCAGCTCGACCATCATCCCCGGGTCGAGATCAAACCATTTCCGGGTGATTCGCGTGTCTTCCCGGTAAACATCCACGAGATAGCCGCCAGAGACCTTTTCCTTGGTTTGCATCCTGACGTCGGGTACCAGACGATGGCCGTTCAAGAAGACCCGGAACTCCGGGTGAGGCATGTGGATGATGACCAAGCCGACCGGCTTTCGGAGACCCAGGAGGTAGGGAATCGGCGGCAGGGACCACTTGACCCAGATCACTTCCGCGATCACGAACAGCCCGGCAAGGAGCACGATCAGGGCCCCGATGATTTTGATCCACCTCCGGCGCGGGCGGTGATCCTTGGCCGGCCCGACATCGTCTCCGGCAGCCGCCACTTGCACCACGTGTGGCGGCGGTACGGGCGGGGAGTCCGGGCTCCCGGCGAGTCCCCGCTGGCGGCGCGCCAGGTGTCTGCCCAGCACATCGACCACCTCCTCGGCGGTTTGGTAGCGATTCTCTCGGTCCTTGGCGAGCAGTTTATCGACAATCTGCGAAAGCCAGTTGGGAACGTCCGGGTTCACTTCCTGGATCGGCCGGTGCGTGTCGTCGCAGACGCGTCTCAGAACGCCCAGCGTGGTTGAGGCCCGGAAAGGCGAGCGGCCGGTGCACATGGCATACAGCACAGCGCCCAGGCTGAACAGGTCGGCGCGGTGGTCGATCGCCTCGCATCGCGCCTGCTCGGGGGCCATGAACAGCGGGGTGCCGGCGACGACTCCGCTCTGCGTGAGGCTGGCGTCATCCACGGCCCGGGCCAGGCCAAAGTCGGTGATCTTGACCCGCTCGACGCAGTTCTCGAGCAGGATATTCGACGGTTTGATGTCGCGATGGACCAGCCCTTGGGCGTGCGCCGCGGCCAGGCCGGTGGCGGCTTGCATGCCGATCCGCAAGATCGAGTTCAGATCCAGCGAGGCCGTCCGGTCGATGCGCGCCTGGAGCGAGCTGCCCGGGATGTACTCCATGACCAGGTAGGGAAGTCCCTTCCACTCATCGACCGAATGGATCGCCACGACGTGTTCATTGCGAATCCCCGCCGCCGCCCTCGCCTCGCGGGCAAACCGCTGCCGGGCCGGACTGCTGGCCGCAAGCTGGGGCGCCAGGATCTTGATCGCCACGGCCCGGTGCAACGTGGGATCGAAAGCCTTCATGACGATGCCCATGCCACCCTGGCCCAGCACCTCCTGCACGCGATAAGGCCCGAGCTTGCCGAGATCGCCGGGCGCGTCGGCGGGGTCGAGAAACTCGAGGTCGTCCGAGGAAACCGACACGGTCGAGCGGGTCGTGTCCATGTCGGGCTCGAGCTCCTCTTTGAGGACGCCGATGACTCGCTTCAATCCCGGAGCATCGGCGGCCGCATCGGATCGCAGGTTGCGCATCTGTCCTTGCAAGTTCAGACCGCCACTCGCGACCTCGTCGAGTCTCGCCTGACACGATTCACAGGTCTCGAGGTGGCCCTCGACATCTGCGTGCTCGTACTGGTCGAGCGAGCCGTCGAGAAACCGCTTCAAGTCCTCGGGCCGGGGGCAAGCAATCGACCGGGACGCAAGCTCGAAGCCCCAGCAGAGAGCCGAGAAGTGGGACTTACACGACTTGCAAGTGGACATGTGGTGCTCGACGGCCTCGGCGGCGTGAGGGGCAAGGGAGCCGTCGAGATACCGTTTCAGGACCTCGGGCCGAGGGCAGCCGGCCGACCGGGACTCGAGCTCGAAGCCGCTGCAAAGAGCCGAGAAGTGGGCCTCACAGTTCCTGCACATGGAGACGTGGTGCTCGACGGCCTCGGCAGCATAATCGCCAAGGGATCCGTCGAGAAGCTGTTTCAAGACCTCGGGCCGAGGGCAGGCGATCGGACTTGGGTTGCCCTGTGCATCGTAGGCCAGTTCCTCGAGCGTAGCCTGGCAGGTGTCGCAGCCGCCACAGTGCTTCTCGACGGCTCTTTGCTCCTGCTTGGCGAGGGAACCGTCGCGCAGCCGTTCGAGGACGGCCTTGTCGGGACAGGTGGTAGCTCGGCTCATGATGGTTCGCTCCCCAGGGTCACTCGTCCAGCAACTGGCGGACCTGTTCCTTGATCCGGCCGAGCACGCGGCTCTTGGCGATATACACGGCGCCCACGGTCATCCCCAGGCTGGCCGCGACCGTTTTACCTGGCTTCCCCTCGACGGCTGTCTGCCAGAAAGCCTGCCACGTCGCGTCTTCGAACGACGCTCGCACCTGCTCGGCCGCATAGGCAAGCAATCGCCGCTCATAATCTTGATCCCAGGTAGCCGACCCGTCGTCGCGAGCTGGTTGATCCTCCAGCCAGGCCTGCACGGCCGAATCACCGGTTCCCCGCGGAACGCGCCGCTGCGTTTCGAAGTAGGTGTTCAGAGCATTGCGGGTCACGGTATAGAGCCAGCCCCGGAACGAGCCCTTGCCCGGATCGTAATCGAGCCGGGCGACGGCTCCCGCGACCGAACGCAAGACCTCCTGCGTGAGGTCGGCCGCATCCGAGTCCTGGAGTCCGCGCCGGCGTGCCGTTTCATAGACCAGGGGAGCATAGATCTCCACGAACTGTCCCCACGCCCGCCGATCGCGATGATCCTTGATCCTCACCAGCAAGCTCGGTCGAGTCGCGTCGGTCTGGATCATGAAGTTCAGTCTCCTTCCAGTACATACCGGCGATAATCGAGAACCTTTCAGGTCTTTGCCCGGCGGGGACCTCACGACGTGAATGGGCCTACCCAATTTCAGTCAGAGGGATACATGGGTGGATGTGTCGCCCTGTGAAACCTGGATAGCCCTTTCGCCATTATGACAGTAAAGGCTCCATCGCGCCGTCAAGTGTCATGAACGTGGATAGCCGCGTCTCGGCCGCAAGGAGGTGTACCGGTGCACTAATCGGGGGTATATGATCGCGAGGAGGACCGACGCCGCGGCTCGCCCCGATCATCCTGGCAGGCGGCCGATTCTGAGCTCCGGTGACCCGAATCAGGGAGCATTGATCATGTCAGTTACTGAGCCTCAAGCCACCGGCAATGCATCTGCTCGACGGTGTTCCGCCCGACAAACGCGTCGTCATCATTGACGTCACCTGGGACGACTTTGAAAGCCTTGTCGAGCAAATCGGTGAGAGCAGAAACTGCCGCGTCGCCTTTGACGGTAAGGACATCGAGATGATGACTCTGGGGCCGTTCCACGAACGGCAGAAGTCGCTTCTTGACTGGTTCATCATGATCGTCGCCGGCGAACTGAAGGTCGAGCGCCAATCCATGGGCTCAACGACCTGGAAGCGGAAGAAGCTCAAGCGTGCGATCGAGTCCGATGTCTGTTATTCCTTCGATCCCGCCAAGCTGGCCGCAGCCGCAGCCGCGGCACACTCGGATGATGTCGACCTTTATCCCAACCCCGACCTTGCCGCCGAGGTCGATATCTCACCGCCCAGGATCGATCGGCCGGGAATCTACGCCGCGCTGCAAGTGCCGGAATTCTGGCGTGTACGGAACAAGGCAGTGTCCATCGAACAACTCGGTCCCGACGGCACGTATCTCGCTGTGCCGCGCAGCCGTTTCTTACCGGTGCGGGCCGAGGATGTCACCCGGTGGATCTTCGGCGAGGATTCGAGCAGCCTGGTCGCGTGGGAGGAACGCCTGCGCAAGTGGGTACGGATGAGATCGTTCCCAGAGCGGGCGCATAAGGCTTACTGCCTGGAGATTGGCCCGCATTCTCGATTCGTATGCCAGGCGCTTCCGGTTTGATTCGTCGATGGCGATGGGGCGGACGGGGCGTACTGCACCGTCAACTGGGGACACGGGAGCCCGGGGTCATCCGTATTCGTGTGCGCAGTCGAGGCAAGCCGATGAGCCAGCGATTATGGAGGGTTTGGCCCTGGAAATGAGAGGGGCGGACGGGATCTTTCGGGGTGCTTCAGAGTACCGGCGGTGGGATTTGAACCCACACGGGCGTTTCCGCCCAGAGGATTTTAAGTCCTCAGCGTCTGCCATTCCGCCACGCCGGCAGTTGTCGAGGGGCACCGGGCAGGAACTGCCACGATAGGATAGAGTTCGGCCGGCGGGGCAGGTTCGCGATCGATGGGGGTACGAGACACTATGGATCGAACCGGTGGGTGGACTCGAATCCTCGACTGGCAAACGCGACACCATCGTTACCGAGGCATTCTGCTCGTGCATTTAATCTAACGGCCTCGGGAGTCGCTTGCAACAGACCCACCCGACTTGCCGGCGCAAGCGCCAGCGCAGACCGGTCGCAGGCTCGGCAAGCCTGGCTGGTTTTAAACAGTAGTTCGTCGATTTTCGCCGCAAGTCCTTTCGCGATGGGGCGAGATTCGTCGCCGACGTGAATTCCTGGTGCCACGTCGACTCCAGATTTGCCCTTGAAATCTTAGGTCATCTCGGTATATTCATGGTGTCCCGCATCGGAGGGCACCATGTTCTTCCGCACCAAGACTTCCGGACCGCGCACCTACCTCCAGGTCGTCGAGAACCACTGGGAGAGCGGGCGCTCACGCCAACGTGTCGTCGCTACACTTGGGCGGCTCGACCAGCTCCAGCAGTCCGGCCAGCTTGACGCCTTGCTTGTCTCCGGAGCTCGTCTGGCTCGCTCGGTGCTCGTGCTCTCCGAGCATGCCCAGGGCAAGCTCCCTACCATCTCGGTCCGGCACATCGGCCCGGCCTTGGTGTTCCAGCGGCTTTGGGAGCTCACCGGCTGCCGGCACGTCATCGGGCAGTTGCTGAAAGGTCGGCGTTTCGAGTTCGCCGTCGAGCGGGCCGTCTTCTTCACCGTCCTGCACCGGCTCTTCGACCCCGGCAGTGACCGCGCCGCCGAGAAGTGGCGGGGAGACTATGAGATCGACGGATGCGACAATCTCCAACTCCATCATCTGTATCGGGCCATGGCCTGGCTCGGCGACGAGCTGCCCAGGAAGGAGCAGGCCGACAGGACACGGTTCGCACCCCGCTGCACCAAGGACCTCATCGAAGAGGGGCTCTTCGCTCGGCGGCGTGACCTGTTCACCGAGCTCCAACTGGTCTTCTTCGACACGACCTCCATCTACTTCGAAGGCGAAGGCGGAGATACACTCGGCCAGCGCGGCCACAGCAAGGACCACCGGCCGGACCTCAAGCAGATGATCGTCGGGGCGGTGCTCGACGGTCAGGGACGGCCCATCTGCTGTGAGCTCTGGCCCGGCAACACGGCCGACGTCACGACGCTTACCCCGGTCGTGGACCGGCTTCGCGCCCGGTTCGGTGTCACCAAGGTGTGCATCGTGGCCGACCGGGGCATGATCAGCAAGGAGACGATCGAGGACCTGGAGAAGGAGGAGCGGGGCTGGAAGTACATCCTGGGGGCTCGGATGCGCGCTCAGAACGAGGTCAAGGAGGGTGCACGTCAGCTTTTGTTTTTTTCTGCTGTCACTTTGCGGATTTTGGGGCGACGGGTGAAAGGGTGCCCAGGACGAGTGCGTAGATGTTTGGCCAGGCGTTCGTCGTCGCACAGTGCAGCGGCCCGCACCTGGAGGATTGCCTCAGCCCCTCGGGGTCGTTCCAGAACATCTCCGTCCCTTTCACCCGGTAATTGACTTCCTTCACCAGTGATTCCATCCATGCCGTGGTCACGGGCAGGCCCTGTCGACGATACTCCGGGTAATGCATCCGCTTCTGGTTGTTCTCCAAGTAGGTGATCGTCGTGGCGACGATCGAGCGCGGTCGGTGTCGGGTGCTTTTGGGGGAGGCTCACCCAGTCTGGTCTGCCAGTGCCGCAATTCCTCCAGCGCCTGCGCCACCTCGCCTTGCCAGCAGCCGCGCATCCACACCACGTACTGGCTCCAGGCCTCCTCGGGTTTCTGGTGCACCGCCTTCGCTGCTACGAATAAGTAACTCAGCACATGAATGAAATCGAGGATCTCTGTGAAGTCAGGGAAGTGCGCTTTCCAGATCGACCAGTTCCAGGGCAGACCGTCGCCCAAGAAAGCTCTCGCCTGGGCCTCGAAGAACCGTCGCTGTTTCGCTTCCCGCGCCATTTGCTTGCCGAAATCTTTGGAAGCGGCCAGGCTACTGAGAACCGTACGCACCAGTCGCTTGGGACGCCAGTCGGCGGCGTCCAGTGGCAACGCTGTATCGACGCTCTCATCGACGGTCACTTCGCGGGACGAAGCGGAACGCGGCGCAGCGACCGACAAGGCCTCGGTCTCGGCGATCTTGGCCACGTGCTTGGGATCGCAGAAACAATCCGGCGGCTCTGGCTGTGGATCGTGGTCGAATGTCTTGCGCTGGGCACGGATCAGACAGGCGTTCTTGGTTTCGCGCCAGCCCTCTGTGGTGCGGTGCACGCCGGGACCATGCCCTGGCTCGCGGGTGCGAATCCGTCCCCCATCGCACTCAACGACGGCCAAGTCCGGGGGACTCTCGGGACGTTGGGCCAAGGCATCGGCAGTCTTGGGATCGGCGTCACGACGCTCGGCCAGCTCCCAACCAACATCGTGCACCACACGCTCGATCGTCTTGGCCGAGACCGGCTGGTCACCCACGTTTCTCATCACCAACATAGCCCGCTCGAACGAACGCGTTTCCGCCGCCGCGAATGTCATCCGCTTGATCAGCAAAGGCGTCAGTTCGCGGGCATCAAACCCCAACGTCTCCCTGTCGGGGGAAAAAGGCCCGGCGGCAGTCCGGGCAGTAACCTTGCAGCTCTTGAATCTCGACAGGGCCGTCGATCGAGGTCACCGTGCGTTCCTTGAACTCGAGCTCGCAACGGGCTCGGCACTTCGGACAGGGGGCTGTGGCCGTTCGCCCCGCGACCAGTTCCCCCATCTGTCGGGCTTGGATCTCACGACTGAGCTGCTGACCGAGTTCATGAGCCCGCCCTTCGATCACGGAATAATGGGGAACCCCGTTGATCGTACCGTCGCCACGATCGAGGGCCACCGACAACTGGGCGGCTTCTTTGAGCAGTCGGTTCAATTTCACCTTCAGCGCGGCTGTCGTCCCATCCATGAGCGTGTCCCTCCCTGGCAAATATCGTTCTCCAAAGCTCCAGAGCCGTCGCACATTACCAAAGATTCTGGAATTCCCCCATTGACGATTTCACCCCTCCACCGATACGCGCAAAAGCTGACGTGCACCCGGTCAAGGACGATGTCCTGGCCCGGGCCGGCCGCTACCGGGTTGTGCACCCCGAGCGGCAGACGAGCGACGATCCGTCGCCGCTGAAGGTCAAGGAAGTGCGCGTCGATGACCGCCGCTACGTGGTTTGCCTCAACGAGGACGAGGCCCGCAAGGATGCGGCCGACCGGGAGGCGATCGTGGCGTCGCTACGAGAGAAGCTCGAAGCCGGAGAGAAGTCGCTGGTGGGCAACAAGGGCTATCGCCGCTACCTCGCCGCGACAGGGCCCGATCACTTCCGGATCGACGAGGCGAAGATCAAGGAAGAGGCCCGCTACGACGGCAAGTGGGTGCTGCGGACCAACACGGACTTGGACGCAGCCGAAGTGGCGTTGCAGTACAAGCGGCTCTGGATGGTGGAGGCTTGGTTCCGCTCATGTAAGTCGTTGCTGCAGACGCGGCCGATCTTCCACCGTTGCGACGAGACGATCCGGGGCCACGTGTTCTGCTCGTTCCTGGCCTTGGTGCTGCGGCAAGAGTTGGAATCGCGGCTGGCCGCCGACGGTCACGAGTTTGAGTGGGCCGACGTGATCCAGGATCTGGACCGGTTGCGGGTGGTGGAAGTCGAGCAGGATGGCAAACAGTTCTTGCTGCGGAGCGAGTTGCAGGGCACCTGTGGGGCGGTCATCCGCGCGGCCGGGGTGGCCGTGCCGCCCACGGTACGGCAGGCTCTACCGGCCCCTGCGTCTATGGAGCCGGACCCTGGTGCCACGCCGCCTTTGTAGATTTGCAAATACCTACACTACAATGGGTTGTGGCCGTATACTGTCGAAAACCAGCCTGGCGGCGATTCGTGGGCTCAAACGACCCTTTCCGACCAGGTCGGCACCGTGGCGGAGAAGGGCCGCGAAGACATCGTCGAACAGCACGACATCCCGACGCGCTCAGGCCCCCGGGTGCGGGATCTCCATCCAATCGGTCGGGGGCACTTCAAGACCTCGCGGTTGCGATTGGCACCGCCTGATGATGTTGCGAACCATCGCCCGGAGCGCAGCACGGTCGACGGGCTTGGCAACAAGGCCGTTCGCGCCGGATCGGCGTGCCTCGATGCGTGCGTCGCCATCATCGTAAGCCGTGACCAGAACGACCGGCACCGCGGAAACTGTCGGAGTGGAACGGATCGCTCGACAAACCTGAAACCCGTCCATTCCCGGCATCATCACATCCAGCAAGATCAGGTCGGGCCGATGACTCTTGATACTGGCGATTGCCTCGACTCCGTCCGAGGCGAGTGCCAGCTCGTATCCTTGATCCTCGAAGACCGAGGCCAGCGCCCTCAGGCCGATCGGTTGATCGTCGACGAGCAGAATCGATGGTAGCGACTCGGGTTCCAATTCTTTGCCCGCCTCGCTGAGAACGCTCAGGCCAGCCAGGCGACACGTTCCAAACTTCTCTAATCCATGGATCGTGTTGCGATGGCTCGGTTCTGCCACCAGGAATTCCATGCATTGTCCCCAATCTCGAGTCCCTGAAGGACGGATCATGTTGTCCACGGGATCCGCCTCTGACCGTCCGAGCAAAAGCTTGTCGCGGAATACGACAGTCAGCCTCCAGCGTCCGTGCATCGATCACATACCAGACTCCGCAGACTTAACGGTATGTCTCTTCCGGGTCATTCCTTCGATTCAACCTGATGAATACTTTTGACCCGAGGACATTGAGGTCCAGATCGAGATTCAAGTCGCCGGGCAGAGTGACTTCCAGGTATTCATAGTCGTGATCCGCCCAGGAGGCGGTGTTCAATTCGCCGTTCGAGTGTTTCATCTTCCTGACGAGCTCAACCAGCGAGTCGACGAGAAAGCCGCTGCGGGCGTTTCCTTGGCCCGTTCCCCGATGAGTCAAGTTCACCGGAGATGTGAGGTTGACCGAAGACATCGAATAGCCCTTTTCGTCACAGGAAGGTGGTACCGCGACCTCGAATTCTGGACCTGGGCAATTCTCTGACTTCTATGCCCGTTTCAATCTTCGCAGAGTTCAAATCGATGACCATCAGGCCCATCCGCGCATGCACCGGGAAATGCCTGAGTAAGATAAAGCCGGCCGTGGTGAAAGACTGAACCGATACATCAACCTTAGCTCGCAATTCCAGGCCCGACGTGGAGTTAACCGAGTGACTCTCCACGCCGGGTCGACAAAACGCAACCGGGCCAGACCGGCGCGCAGGACCACCGAGGTTCCATCACGGGTCTAGGTAGAGCTAATTCGGCCTGAAGTACCGCCCCGCAGGGTCTCTCGCTCTCCTGCGGAAACCGGGCCATGTTGCCGAGAGAATCCGCCGAGGTGAATCGCGCGGCTGTCCCGAAAATTGTTCTCACCTTGCGAGTGTTGCAACGCGCTCTGAAGCGATCTTCTCGGATGCTCGACAACTTCCCTTGATCATGACAAACGGAGGGGGTGGGATTCAAACCCACGGACAGGCGGAACCTGTCAACGGTTTTCAAGACCGTCCCGATCAACCACTAAAGATGAGCCGCTAGACAACTTACGTCAAGCCCCTCCCTCAGATGCCCATTATTTGCCCACCGACAACTGTAAGGCTGACACCGGTCTGGCTGCCGTGGTGGAAGCATGGCCCGACCTGCCCGAGGCAATCAAGGCCGGCATCCTGGCGATGGTCCGGGCTGCCCTGATCAGGCAGAGCGACGTTTAGGTGACCATGCCATGCGATCGTCCGGGAATAGCTTGAAGGACGTCGTGAGACCGTGTTGGACGAGTTGCCTTTGGATCGCGCGGTAATCGGGAGGATTGAACCCTAAACGGCGGAACTCCTCCAACCTCATGTTGGCCAGGGCCCCAAGGGTGAGATATCCCGCGCACAGAAGCCGCACCGCGCTGTCCCATGACCCAAGCTTCTCTACGCTGTAGTCTCGGGGAGAGTGTGGCTGCTTCAACCACTCCGGGTCGATGCGATGCTTGGCAGTCGGGGGGCTTAGGCTCCCATGGGACGGTTCCCGTCGTCTCCAAGTCTACATTGTCGGCACGGCCACGATCGCCTGGCGGCTCAGGTTTGCCATCGATGTCATTCACTGCGAGCGATGCGCTAGCCCGCTTTCAGCCAGATTGGTTCGACAGAGGCGCAATTCTGTACGTTTACAAGAGGGTGGGACCGATCGCGGAATCAGGTTCTCCTGCACTTTCGATGATCGACTGCCATCAAGTTGAGCGGCGACCTTAAATCTCCAGGGGATTCTCGGTACTTCTGGGCCAGAGGAGGGCTGTCTTCATCAAAAGTGCGGGAGAACCCGAAATCAGTGCGAGTTTCGATCGCATGAGCAGCGTCACTCAAATCGACCGAACCATGTGCAACAAGGTGAGCGCGTACATCAAACTGGCCCGGCACGCCGTGAGGTGCGCGGGGCAACGTCGGAGGCAGTCTGTGGCGTGACGCCGTAGCGCGCTGACGGGCCGACCAGGCGTTCGAGTTCGGTAAGCCGGGGTGTACTGGACGGGGCCACAGCCAATTCACTCGCAGCAGACCACGACGGGCCGCTACAGGATGACCAAGCCGTCAGGACGAAGCTCCTCACCGGGAGGTGCTTGAGGGGACCGGATCGGAGCTTGAGGTCAAGGCGAGCCCGCTTGAGGAACCGGCCACTTGAACCGCTCTGCATGATGGCTTGGCTGGTCCAAAGTTGGGCTGGACATCCCTGCCATATACGCCGAATGCCGTTCCCTTCCACGAGAACACCCGCTCCGGACGTTGACGCGCTCTGCCTGGTCACGCGCCAGGCGAATCTAAGATTGTTGATTTACTTCATGTTACTCGCTCCTTTGAAATGACACGCTGCCCGTGGTTCGTTAGCCGATTGAACGAGACCTTGGCCCTAGCGCCGTTCCGTTTGGGGATGGTCGGCCGTTTTCCTGACGCCCCAATTTCGTGCTCAAGCCGAAAGGCCGGGCTTTCCGACCGCTATGGACGATGTTCAACGACGTCTTGGCCGTGCTGGTTGATGGGCCGATGTCCCAACTCCACCGGTGCGCAACACGGCTCTTGAAGTTGCTCAGTCCAGCATAACGCCCTGTCACCTGGGCACAAGGCGTTGCTAGAACAAGCGGACCGGAACCAGAGATCGCTGGCCACAGCCAGTCCGCTGTTCCACGTTCTACCCAGAGTGCTTGGGTCATGAGGGCCCCAAAATGGCTCTTGAAAAGAGACCCGAGGCCATCGCGGAGAATGGCTTCGGTCGATCCGACCGAAGCACGCAGCGCGTCTGGCTAGGAAAGTGGTAGTAACGAGCGGGTGGCGAGTAAAAGGGGCCTGATCGTCAGGAACTCAAACCCGGTGTCCGGAATGCCGAGTGCCTCACGGCGTCGCGTGCTCCGCGAGGATTCGCCCGACCTCGCGGATGACGTCGGAGTGGTCCTGGCACAGGTGGCCGGACGCGACGAGCGACTCGGACGCGATCCCTTGGAGATGGGCACTCTCATACGGGACCAGGCCGTCGTTCCCTCCCGCACCAGGTGGGTGGTGCCGGTCCGCGATGATGGAATGGGCCTTGATCGTCGGCGCGAGTCCGAGCTCATCCAGGCGCATGAGGATCGGTGAATGCCACTCAAGCTCATCGATGCTGGTGGGCAGACCCTTGCGGAAGCGCTCGGTGAAGAAGTCCGGGCCGTTGCGGGCCAGGAGCCGGTCGTGCGTCGCCCGGAGCGGGTCGGGCAGGCGGACGAGCCGCGAGCCGATGCGCTCCAGGCCGCCGCGGTCGACGCGACTCCCTCGGTGCGGCGTGGCGATGAAGATCACGCGGCGGACCTCCGGACGCGGCTTGTAGATCAGGGCGGAGCGAAAGAGTTCGCAATCGGCCGGGTCGCCCGCAAGGTCCTCAGCGGGGCGTTCGCTGAAGAGCTGCCAGAGCCGTGTCCCGCTTTCCTGCACCATCATCTTGGCTAGGAGGCCGCCCATACTGTGGCCGACGACGACCATTCGGTCGAAAGCCCCGTCCGCTCGATCGGGGTCCAACTTCCGTCGCACCTCATCCAGGTCGCGTCGCAGCAGGGACGCCGAATATGGGAGCGGATCACCCGTCGAATAACCGAATGTCCAGAACTGATAGCGGTTGCGGAGGGCCGCATCGGCCTCCAGTACCTCAATCATCCGGGCCCACGACCACGGGTTCGACCACAGTCCGTGGATCAGGACCACGGGAACCTTGCCACGCCGGTAGGGTCGGAGGAGCGAGAGCCCCGTCGGCTCGAACCGGAAGAGGCCAGCGACGTCCGCATCCGCCTTCGCTGGCGACCGGCCTGGTGCCTCACGTGAGCCTTCGATCCTAGACGGGGCCTGAGCCCAGGCAGACATCGCCACGATCAACGTTGCCGCAACTGTCGCAAATGATGCATGCGACACGATGTTGTCCTCTCGGTTCGAAAGTCACGCGTAGCCCGACCCGGGCGGCGCTCGCAATCCTCGCGCGGACCAGGCGAGCGAGAAGGCGACCACCAGACCGATGCCGAGCATCATCAGGCTGAGGAACCGCAGGCCGCTGCGGAACCCATGCGCAACGCTCTCGACCGTCACGAAGCCGCCGAGGACCCGGCTCGTTTCCTGCTGGAGACCGGCCCCGCTTAGCCCTCGTTGGTGGAAGTAGTCGGCGACCCGGGCCGAGGCCTGCTCGAACGCCGGCCGGTTGTCGCGAAGATTGTGGCGATAGACGTCGAGTGCCCTGTCGGACCATTCCTTCACGACGGTCCCGGTCGCGGTCGGCACGGTGATGATCGGCACGACCAGGCAAACGATGCCGAGGGCGCCGGCATAGAGCATATCCTTCGGGTCTAGCCCCTCGATCTCGTCGGTCAGGAACACCGGCGGGAGCAGACCGAGAAACGCCCCCCAGCAAGCCAGCATGACCGGTATGTGTTCCTTGGGCGTGAAGTTGTCGATCGACGACAGCCACCACACACAGGCTGCTGTCCCCACGAACCCGACGACCAGCCAGACGTGCCGTAGCGAGCGGCGGGGGAACCGCGTCGTGAGAAACGTCGTCGCCGCCATCGCCAGAGAGGACGGCACCATCAGCCAACCCGCCGTGATCCGCGTGTAACCTCGAAGCTCCGTACAGTACATTCCCACGATCGTGAGCACGGCCACCATGTGCAGCAGCATCAGGCCACGCGTCGTCAGCGAGAGGACGTAGACTCGCGTGCGGAGGATCCGCTTGAGGTGCTCATCGGGGCTGAGGCCCGAACCCAGCCAGGCGACCAGCACCATCGGCAGAGTGATGCAGAGGGCGACGGTCGCGGCGAAGGCGTTGGAGGACCAGCCGCCCCACTTGCGGTACCAGGAGAAGGCGAACACGACCGCCACGACCCAGGCCACAAAGGTCGTGATCGCCAGCCAGTCGATCGGCACGACCATCGGCCGCGGCGGCCGGTCCGGGCGGATGTAACGCCAGACCAGCAGCGCCGCGGCGAGGCCGACCGGCACGTAAGCCCAGTACATCCATCGCCACGAGAAATACACGTCGAGGTAGGCGTTGACGAGCGGTGTGATATGCCGCGTCGAGTAGGCGAAGATTCCATAGAAGCCGATTGCCACCAGTAGCGCGCGGTCGAATTGCTTGTAGAGCGTGACGCGGCCAACCGCCATCGCCAACATCTTGCCGAACCCCTCGACAAATCGCGCGATCGCCAGGGTGACAAGCCCGGTCGCCGCGCCGCAGAGGATGTTACCGGCGGAGAACACGAACATCGCCAGGACCAGCGTGTAACGCTTGCCGATGCGGGCCGAGAGCGACAGCCCGGCGAAGACGCCGTAGAGCACGCCGACGCCATAGGCGACGGTGACCCAGGTCATGTCGTACTCGTCGGCCTCGATGCCCTTGCGGACGGCATCGTCGGTGATGACCGTCTGGACCAGAGTCTGGTATGGCGCAAAGAGGACGAAGAGGATCGCCAGGGCGGCCAGCCAGTGCTGGCGCCCGAGCCTCATCGGCGAGTCGGGTGGCGGCGTCGCCGTCGTGCTCGGAAGTGGGGCGGCGAGAGCGGTCATGGCGTCACGGCCCCGGACGTATCTGTGGAATTCCCATCAAGTGCGGTTTCCTCGAGTGTGGCGGCCGCGTTATAGCGCGTCTCGAGCTCACCCATTGCCCGCGACGCCTCGGCGGCCCAGGCGGCATCGCCGGGGCCATGTGCGATGGCAACCGTCGCCATCAGCCCTGCGCGAAGCCGCGGCCAGCGGTCGTCGCGCTCGATCTGGATTCGCACCGGCACCCGCTGCACCACGCGGGTGAACTCGCCCGAGACAACGTTGCGCGGCATCAGCGCAAACTGGGCTCCCGTGGCCTTGTTGACCCAGACGACCCGTCCCCGAAAGGGCTCGGCGAAGGCGTAGAGGTCGATCCGGACCAGGTTGCCCGGCTCGATGCCAGGCAGGCGGTCCTCTTCCAGATTGGCCTCGACGTAGAGCAGGTCCGGGTCGTACATGCTCAACAGAGGGGAGCCCGCCGACGCGAAGTCGCCCAGGTTACGGTACCGCTTGACCACCACACCGGGGAATGGGGCCTTGACCTTGGTATATGCCAGGTCGCTCTCGGCGGCCTCCAGCGCGCGCCGGGCCTGCTGGACGGTCTGTTCCTTGACCTTGACCAGCAGCTCGACCTCGTGGATCTGGTCGTAGCCGAGTTCCGCGAGGTTAATACCCTTGGCCGCCTTCTGCTCCGACTTCTGCGCTGCCTCCAGCGCGCTGCGGGCGACGTCGATCTGGGTCCGGGAGGCCAGGGCCTTGGCCAGCCGGGCATTGGACAGGTCGACCTGCGCGGAGGCCGAATCGCGGGACTGCGTGACTTGCTGCTGCTGCCGCACCGGGCTGGCCCCCTGCTGCTCGAGCCGGGTGAAGCGTGCGTACTCGAGTTCAGCCAGCGTAAGGGAGGCCCGGGACGCCTTCACTCCCGCACGGGCTTCGTCGATCCCTTTCTCGACATCATCCTCGGTCAGCCTCAGCGACTTCTCGGCCCTCACCCGGTCGGCCAGGGCGGCGGCGGCTGTCCGTCGGGCGATCTCGATCTGGATCGGGACCTCCTTGCGGATGCGGTCAAGGTCGGCACGCTGGCGGTTCAACTCGGCGAGCGTGGAGTTGAGTTGGGCCTGCGCCACGTTGACCTTGTCGCGGTACGGAATCGGGTCGATTTCCGCAACGACCTGACCTCGGGCGACGCGGTCGTTCTCGTCGGCCAGGAACCGGATGATCCGCCCGGACACTAGTTGCGGGGCGATGTTGACGAGGTGGGCCTCGACGAAAGCGTCGTCGGTGATCGAGTGGCTCCGGCGGTATTCGACCCAGCTCATCACGAGCGGCAGGCCGACGGTGGTGAGCGCGATCAGCGCGATCAGCGCGAACAGATGGCCCGGACGGAAACGCCTTCGGCGATCGGCCGGCGGAGTCGACGGGGTCGCGGCCGCGGCCTGGGCCGGGCTGTTCGGAGGAGCCTGGGGCGACTGGATGGTGCTCATGGGGTGCTCCATGTGGTTCGACTTCGTCGGGGCTAGTGATGCCCGGGTGCATTTGGCATCGGTGTCTGGCCAACTCCCATGGCATAAGCCAGGCGGTCCATCGCGATCAAGTATCCATAACGGGCGTTCAGATAATTCTGCTGTGCACGGGTCAGCGACGCTTGCGCGTCGGCGATCTCGGTCGAGGTGGCCGCGCCTTCGCGAAGCCGCAGTTGCACTAGCCGGTAGTTCTCGCTCGCTTGGTCGACCGCCGGGCGGGCATCGTCGATGCCGACCCGGGCGGTGACGGCGTTCCGGTAGGCCTCGTTGACCTGGAACGCGATATTATCCGCGATCGACTCGGCGTGAGCCATGGCCTGGCGCACCTGCGAGTCCGCCACGCGTGCCGCGGCGATCTTCCGCCCTCCCTCGAAGAGCGTCCACTCGAGCCGGATGAACCCCAGCCGCAAGTCGGCGTGACCCTTCAGCTCTTGCTGCTGGAAGTTCAGCAGGGTCCCATCCGCGACAACCTTTGGCGCGAACTGGGCCCGGGCGACGCGGCCCCCTTCCACGGCGACCTCGACCGTGCGCTGGACGACGTAGAACTCGCGGCGCTCCCGGACGGCTGTCTGCAGGCAATCGGCGAGCGAGGAAGCCAACGGCGGGATCTCGGTCGGCTCAACCAAACGGAGCGGCTCATTGCACTTGAGCCCGATCGCCAAGTTCAACCCGGCCAGGGCCACGAACTCCGCCTCCGTGGCGGCGTGGAGCGCCTGGCGGAACTCGGCGGTCTGCACCTCGGACCGCAGGACGAGCTCGCGCTCGATGACGCCCTCGCGTTGGCGTTTGCGGGCATCCGCCAGCTCCTCCTCGGCGCGACGGAGGGCATCCTGGGCCGTCCGTCGCAGGGCCTGGCTCCGGAGGACGTTGAAGTAGGCGACCGCGACCTCGTTGGCCACCGTCTGGTGGGCTCGTTCCGTCTGGAGACGAGCGATGTCACCCGCCAATCGTGCCTGCTCGTGGAGGCCGAGCCGACGGCCGAAGTCGAGGAGCAGCCATTGGACCTTGAGCTCGGCCAGCTCGAAGGTCGTCCCGAGGTTGAGGCCAAAGGGGACGGCCCCGACGCCGGGCAGGAAGTTAAATCCGGGTAGGCCATTCGGCAGTTGAATGGGTTGGCCCCCCACTCCGAGGCCGAATCCCCCCGCGTCGTAACGGCCGGCGACCATGGGCAGGAACGTCGAGAACGCTATCTGCTGCTGCCCGTGGGCTTGGGAGATGCTCTCGAGCTGTGCGCGCAATCGCGGCTGAGTGTGGAACGCCAGATCGATTGCCTCGGGGAGTGCCAGGGGCTTGCCGCTGGCGGCGAGCGCATCGAGGGTTGCCTCGTCGGAATCGGTCGGAAGAGACGTCGATAGCGAAGGCGTCGCAGCAGAGTCGGGGCGACGTGGCGGGCCTTCGATCGCCGGTGGTAGCGGGCTGGATCGTTCGTTATCGGTACGGACTTCGGTCAGTTGACCGGGTTGCGAGGCGGCGAGCCGCACCTTCGTGTCGCTCGTCGCCCGGTCGCTGGTCCTCGGTTCCGGTGGACTCGCCGACTGACCGCTATCGGCTTCGATCGGCACAACTCGTCGAGCCAGGCGACCCTGGAGCTCGGACTTCGAATAAGCACAGCCGACCGTGAAGACGAGCCCGATCAACCAGAACTGGCGGCCGATCGACCTCAAGGCATGACCGGCGTCTGATCGAGGCATCGAACGAGCGCTCCGGCATCCATGATCGTGGTTCCAGTCCCCATCCGCACTTGCGGGATGTATCGGTTCCACTGGCACCGATTCTATAATGAATCGCACGAGTCCCGGGGCAGCCTCGTATTGGATTGGGCCGCCGAATGGCTGAAACCAAAGCGCGAGAGCGGTTAGGCAGGTCGGCCAGCCCATAGAGTTTATCATGGATACGCTCGTCGTGGCGGCTCGGGCCTCGATCCGGTACCAGTGGCCCGAATCCGGCTGTCCTGACGCCCGAATAGGGCATTGCCCAGCTCCAACCTCACTGTGCGGCCCCGGATACTCGTGCCCAATGGCGCTCTCGGCGCGGTCGGCTGATCGATACCATGGTGGCGCCGGGGAAGTGCCGAGGAGACCTGATACTGGGTTGCCCCCTTCCAGGATCAATCCATGCGGTTTCCTCGACGTGCGACCGATCAGGAAACAGCCGAGCTGGTTGATGACCTCGTCGGACGATCCGCGAGCGTGCAGAGTCCAGTGTGGCGGTCGTGCGGGGCCTCGGCCAGCCCGTAGAGGCGGCCGACGCCGTCGAGCAGGGTGGGGTCGTCATCAGCCGCCGCGCGGAGGCCGCTCCGGGGGAGGTGGAGGAGCTGGTTGCGGAACCGCGTCATGGTGCGAGTGATCTGTGCCCGGTCCGCAGTGCCCAGATCGGGGCGGGCTGCGAAGAAACGGTCGAGCTCACGACGCAGCTCGGCCTCGGTGCGGCCGACGAGCCGGCGGATCAGGACGGCGGTGCGCCGGCGGTGCGGCAGGGATGCCGTGGAGTCGGCCTCGCCATCGATGACCGCCGGGACACGGGCCGGCGGCTCTCGTAGGGCCGAGGGCTCGTGCTGATCGCGAGAAGCCGAGGCCCCGCCCGCCGGCATTTCCACCTGGCGGCAATCGACGCCAGGGACGGTACTTCTCATGTTCATGGTGCCTCGATCCCCGTTGGCTGCGAGAGATCCGAAGGAGCCATTCCCTCCAGTAGGGCGAATCTCCGGAGCTTGTCATGGGCGCGTGCCTCGATCTGTCGGACCCGTTCCTTGCTGATCCCCAGGTCCAGGCCGATCTGCCTGAGTGTCAGTTCGGGCATGCCCCGGATCCCATTGCGATGTACGATGATGCGGCGCTCGTGGCGGTCCAGTCGCCGCAAAAGCTGCTCGACCTTCGGCCCGCGCCCGTCCGGAGCCTCATCCAGCCCATCTTGATCGCTCGCGGGATGGAGCGCCGCGAGGGAGTCTCGGTACATGGCGAACAACTGGGTACAGCGCCGTTCCTTCCGTTCGCATTGCACGACCTGGTTGAAGATCGCCCAGGTGGCGTAGGTGCTGAATCGGTAGCCCCTGGAAAAGTCGAACCGGTCCGCGGCCCTCACCAGGGCCAGGCAGCCGTCGCTGACCCGCTCCGCCAGGTCGTGGCCGTCCTTGACGTGCCTCTCGGCGACCATCACGACCAGCCGCAGGTGAGTCTCGGCGAGTCGGTTCCTCAGCCTCACGGCCTCGGTCCGAAGTCGTTCGAACTCGTCCAGGTCGATAGGGGCCGGCGCATCCGGATCGATGCGGTCGCGGATCCGGCAAGCGAGGTGCTTCAGGTAGTTCAACCGGCGGAACATGTGGGTTTCCTGCTCGCGAGACGGGAACCCGTCCACGGACGGGGAGACCGCGCCGGCGCCGAGGGGAGCTTCGGCGCGATCCGGCCAGGGTGTCTCGTACCCCGGCACCGGGGCGAGGATCGCGTCGCGGGCGCCAGGGTCTTCGAAGCTGGGATGGGAGACATAGGCCAGATCCGCGGCGAGGAGGCGGCGAATACGCTCGCTGCCGGCTTCCCCAGCCCCCCGGGACTTCGACAGGATACTCGGCCCAGTCGGCCGTCCCGTGGCCTGCCCACCCCGTCCCGATGGCGCGGCCGGTCCGGGGAGGCACTCGGGCCCTGTCACCTCCCCTCCCGAGAAGCGGTAGACCCGAGCGAAATCGGGTCGGTAGCGCGAGGCGGGAGAGCCTCGTGTCGTCATGATGACTCCGGACATGGTGATCCTTTGAGCGAGGGGGTTGGTGTCGTCGGTTCACTGAGTAGGAGGATTCGATTGCCCGGGACGCAAGAAAGCCTGCGCCCGGGCCGAGTCGTTACCGCCGTCGATCAGCAAGGATGAGTAGGTCTCGCGTCGTCATGCGGCTCAGGCCCGCGCGCCTCCGGTCGACGCTGGAGGCCCCGGATCCTGGCCACGGACCCGGTGATCGAATCCCAGGAAGCGGGCGAACCGCCATTGTCGTTGTCGTGCATACCAGGCCTGGCGGGCCTTGTCGCGTGTCCGCCGCGCTCGCGTCCCATCCACGGTTTACCTCCCTCCTATTTGTGAGCCCTCGAGCTTTCCCGATGAGAATTGAAGTCTGACGTTGAACGTGGCCTGCCCGTGCGCGGGTTGGCCGGGGCGGCGCGGCAAGCGGGCCTGGATGGCCCTCACTTTCGCTTCACCGAACATGAACGGGACTGGGGGACGACTCGGAACCGGGCGTCCGATCGGGGGATCGCAGGTACCCCGGTGCTTTTCCGGGGGCGGTCCAGCAAGGGTGGAGTGGATGCAGTCCCGGACCGGCCGGGATCCAACCGGACGGGGAGGTGGCCCCGTCCGGCGGTTCGAATCGGCCCTAAATCCGGAGGCCAGGGCGATCTCGTCGATCACCTTTCTCCCCCGCTGTCTTACTGAGCGTGGCGGCTGGACACCCTCAGGCGGGATAGACCTCGGACTGGCACGCACGAACGCGAGCGATCCCGCCATCGGAATGGCGCGGACTAGCCGGCGGGCCTCGCCGCGGGGGAGCGACGGACAGGGCCGGCTTCCGGTGGCTTGTTATCCAGCCCGGGTCGGGTGGCTGGAAGGTGCCGTCCGGCGGCTCCGCCCGCGCCGTCGGCGGAACCGTGTCCCAGATTCGCAACGTCGTGTCGCCGGAACCGGTGGCCAGCCGGGTACCGTCCGGGCTGAAACTGACAGCGTTGACGAAGGACTCGTGCCCCCGCAGCTCGCCGACTTCTGTCCGGTGACGAGGTCCCATAACCGGATGGTGTCGCCGCAGCCCGTCGCCAGGGGGGTGCCGTCAGGGCTGAACGCCAGGCCGTACACCCGATTCCCTGCGGCAAGAGCGCCATCTCCCGATAGGCGTGGGCGTCCCAGAGCCGCACTATGTTCGGGTGGCGCAGGCCGGCGGTCGCCGCGGCCTCCTGGAGCAATTGCCCGCCCCCCGGGCGAGCGTAGGGGCCGGCCAGGAGCATCTTGAGCGCGACGGGCCGGTGGAGGCGGGAGTCGCGGGCCCGGTAGACGACCCCATCCCGCCGTGGCCGAGCACTTCCTCCACCTGGTAGCCGGCAATGTGCGTCGGATCGTCGCCTTGATGAGCGGCCGGCGTAGAGTCGGCCCCCGAGCCGGACACCGGCTCGGGGAGCAGCGCCGATACGGTCCTGGTTGGACCGGAGTCGCTGCCAGCCGAGGAGTACGTCGGGGCAGTCGCGGCAGGCCTCCTCGAGGAGTTGATGCACGCGCGGATCACTGGCCATCGAAGGGCCTCCCCATTTGGTCGCTCGTCCGGACCGGTTGCTGCTCGCCTAGCCCGGGCGCAAGTCGTCCAGTCGCTCCGACAGCAGTAGCAGGGCTCGATTGAGCCTCCGCTGTACCGTCTTGGTCGCGATGCCTAACACCTCGGCAGCCTCGCTATGGGTCAATCCCTGGATCCGGACTAGGCTTAACACCTCGCGTTCCTCCTCCGGCAGGCCGTCGATCGCCTCCAGGATGCGGCGGCCCTCCGAGCTCACACCGGAGGCGCTGCTGCAGTGGCGCCGGCGCCAGGCCTTCGTGCAACTCGACCATGCCCGGCTGCTCATCCAGGTGGCGGGCCAGGTCATTGAGCTCCCATCGCATGTGCTGGTTAGCCAGGGCAAAGAACTCGCGCACGGTCCTGGGGCGGGTTCCCCGCAAGGCCTTGAGGAGCCGCTCCACCACAGCACCGAGCAGTTCGTCGGGCTCCAGGTTCAGCGGGGGGCGCATCAGGCGAGGGTAGCCGCGGTACAGGAGGTTGGTGCAGAGCAGCCGCAGCCGACTCACGGACCCGTCCAGCAGCGCCCGGATGATCGGCTCGGCGGGCACATCCCCGGCCAGTGCGTCAAGGTATCGCTGCACGATCGCGGTGGTCTGTTCACCATTCATGGGAGGTCCCTCGGAGCCTCTCTCGGACGGATCGAGGCCGATCGCGGCAGGGCAGTGGATTTGCCGATGGTCAAGGCTGCACAGCTCTGAGGTTTGCCACCACACCTGCAATGCCAGCACCGGACGGAATTTCGGCACAGACTCGCAAGGAAATGACGTCTTGCTCGCCGCGGCCACCGGGGTAGATGTCCACCCGCAACGCTTTAGATTAATGGCAGTGCTCGCGCCGAGTATACCGAGTTCGATGTCCGTCGGCCAAGCATTGGTTGTTCAATGGCGGAGGGAACGTCGATCTCGACGAAGATGGATCAGAAGTTCGCCAAACCGCACGGCATCCCGAGACATCCGGCCGCCGCTCGCCAACACGCCGATGGCCCGCCACGGCCCCCGATCGGCCGAAGGGACTCCGCATCGGAGTTTGCGGAGGTAGATTCTCGTGGTGCTCCTGGCGGAGGGGCTGAATGACCGCCCGCGGACCATGGGGCCGGGGTGAGATGCAGTCCGAAGCGCCCGAGTCCTGCTGGCGAGTCTTGTCGGCTTGGGGTAGGGACGGTCGGTGGAGATCCCAACGATGGCGGGCGAACATGACGTACGAAAACTGCTCGAGGAGATCCTCGATTCCGGCCTCACCCCGGAGGAGGTGTGCCAGGGCGATCCGGAATTGCTGGCCCAGGTCCAGCGCGCCTCCGGCATCTGCGCAGGGTCGAGGCCCAGCTGGACGTCGTTGCTCCCCCCATCCTCGCACATGGTCGGCGGCGCCGACGCCTCCCAGCCGTGGTCCGCAGAACCACCTCACCTCAGCGGCTACGAGGTGCAGGCCGAGTTAGGCCATGGCGGCATGGGCGTCGTGTACCGGGCGTGGGATCAGCGCCTCCACCGCCCGGTCGCCGTCAAGATGCTGCTGGCCGGCGCCTATGCCCGCCCGGAGGAACGGCAGCGATTCAGACGGGAGGCCGAGGCCGCGGCGGGCCTGCGCCATGTCAACATCGTGCAAGTCTACGATGTTGGTGAGCACGACCGGCGGATGTACTTCACCATGGAGTTCGTCGAGGGGGGGAGCCTCGCAGAGACGCTCGCAGGCGCCCCTCGTCCCGCCGTGCAGGCCGCCGCCCTCATAGCCACGTTGGCGGAGGCCGTTCAGGCGGCCCACGACCGCGGGATCGTCCACCGCGACCTGAAGCCGGCCAACGTCCTGCTCACCGCCGACGGTACCCCCAAGATCACCGACTTCGGGTTAGCCCGGTGGCTGGACGACGCGTCGGGACTCACCCGTACCGGCGTCCACGCTGGGGACGCCGTGCTACATGGCCCCCGAGCAGGCCCAGGGCGAGACACACGCGATCGGAACGGCTGCGGACGTGTACGCGCTCGGGGCGATCCTGTACGAGACGCTGACGGGACAGCCTCCATTCCGGGCGGACACGTCGGCGGAGACACTGCGGCAAGTCGTCGAACAGGAGCCGCTGCCGCCCTCGCGCCGTAACGCCGAGGTGCCGCGCGACCTGGAGGTCATTTGCCTGAAGTGCCTGCGCAAGGAGGTGCACCGGCGCTTCCCGAGCGCGGCCGCGCTGGCGGAGGACCTCCGCCGCTACCAGCGGGGCGAGGCGATCATGGCCCGCCCGACAGGCCGGCTGGAGCGGTCGGCTCGGTGGCTGCGACGCCGGAGGGTCCAGGTGGCGGTCTTCTGGTTGGGGACCTTCTTGGGGATCGGGCTGGTCGCTGGCGGCATGTGGCTCTGGGCGGCACGTGAGGCGGGAATCCGGCGCGTCCTGGACCGGGCCCGCCGAGAGCAAGGCCTGGTGGCCCGAGCGGATGCCATCCACTTGAAGCGCGAGACGCTCGCCGAGGGGCGCTTCAACCCCGCGGGCGAGCGGCGCTTTAACAACGCTCGGGCGGACCGCGACTATGAAACGGCGTTCCGCGATGCGGGGCTCGGCGCGATAGGCGACGACCCGGGGGAGGTGGCGGCGCGGGTCGCGGCCTCGCCCGCGCGCCAGCCCCTGGTGGCCGGGCTAGACGACTGGGCGGTCTGCGCCAGAGGGGAGCGTCGCCGGGCGTGGGTCCTGGGGGTGGCGCGGCAAGCCGACCCGGAGGCCTGGCGCGACCGCGTCCGCGATCCCAGGATGTGGGTCGATCGCACCGCCCTGGCCACATTGGCCCGAACCGCGCCGGTGGCGGCGCAGCCCGTGCCTGTCCTGGTGGCGCTAGGAGAGCGGTTGCAGGACCTCGGTGGCGACGGGATCGCCTTCCTGGCGCGAGTGCTGCAGGCCCATCCGAACGACTTCTGGGCCGCCATGACTCTGGCTCGCAGGCTGCAGGAGGGCTCGGACCTTGAGGCCGCGATCACCCCCTACCGGAAGGCTCTGGAACTCCGCAGGGACCTGGCCACCATCTACAACAACCTCGGCCTCATCCCATTTGCACGTCGCGATTGGCACGAGGCCTATGATTACTACCAGAAGGCCCTCGAGATCGACCCCGGACTTTGTCCCCGGCCTACAACAACTTCGGCCTGGCCTTGAAAGGCGAGGGCAAGTGGCCTGAAGCGGTTCACCACTTCCGGGAGGCCGTCCGGCTCGACACCGAACTTGCCCCGGCTCACTACAACCTCGCCGAGATCCGGGCCTTCCAAGGTGGGCTGGACGAGGCGATCACCCACTACCGGCAGGCCCTGCGAATCGACCCCGAGTTCGCCCGGGCCGAGTACATGCTCGGTGTCGCGCTGGCAGGCCGGGGCCGCCTGGACGAGGCCAACGACCGCAATCGGCGGGCCCTCCAGAACGACCCCGAGGGTGCCAAGGCCTATGTGAAGACCCGAGGTCTTGCGGTGGCCATGGGGATTATCCACTACCATCAGACCCTCTGGATCGACCCGGAGCTCCGCCTCACTCTCAACGGCCTCGGCATCACCTCGCGAGACGCGGATCGGCTGAATGAGGCGATCAGCCACTACGAGATCGCCCTTCGGCTTGAACCAGGGCTAGTCGTAGCGCACGCGGCGCTGGGCCAGGCGCTACTGGCCCTGGGCCGATTCCGCGAGGCCGAGGCCTCGACACGCCGTTGCCTCGACCGGCTCCCCCAAGGTCATGAGCGGCGATCCAACGTCCTGGCCCAGCTCCGGCGATGCGAGCGATTAGTCGCCCTGCAGGATCGGCTCCCCGAGGTCCTCAAGGGGAAGGACAAGCCCGTCGATGCGGCCGAGACGCTTGAACTCGCCGAGGTCTGCGGCCTCCTGGGGCAACCAGTCGCCGCCACGCGCCTGTACGCCAACGCCCTCGCGGAGTCACCGCAACTGGCCGGGGACCTCCATGCCGACCACCGCTACCGGGCCGCCTGCGCCGCCGCGCTGGCCGGCTTCGGTCGCGCCGAGGTCGGGCTCAGCCAAGCGGAGCGGGCGCGGTGGCGCGAGAGGGCCCGCGAGTGGCTCCGAGCCGAAATCACACTCTGGACCAGGGTGCTGGACCACGGTCCGCCCGCGGATCGCGTCCTGATCGCGCAGAAGCTGGCGCATCTCTGGGCCGACCCTGACATCGCCGGAATGCTGGACCAGGAATCGCTCGATGAGCTGCCCCCGGGCGAACGCCAGGAATGCCGCGTGCTGTGGGGCGAAATCGAAGCCCTGATCCGGCGCACACAGACCATCGAGTGACGTTCTGGCCGATCAGGAAAGCAGCCGATTCCTCTCTGGTCCACGGGTTCAATCTGCTGATCGCGGCGGTCGTCGATCGAGCTGCGGTCCGTGGCTTCCTCTTCGCCTCGCGGTACGGGCCACGCGGGAAGTGCTCGACGACCACGGCCGGCCGTGAAAAGGCGGCGCGTCCCATTCAACGCATTGGTCGCCGTCGAGCACTCTGACTTGCAGTGTCCACCTCCAACGCTCAGTAGTTCAGCCAGAAGACGCACATCGGAGACGATTACGATTTCGAGTCCGGTCCCGGAAACGGTAGGTCGGTGCATCGCGACTTTCCGCTATGACTATCGGCCTCTCCGATTGTCGTCGTCAGAAGTGCCTTCGCCATCAAGCAGTGTTCCGGTTCGGACATCGAATCTTTCTCGATCCTTGTATCACTTCATCTCGAGCTGACTTCATCGAGGAGCAGATCAATGACACAGTCTGTGGACATTTACGGCAAAGTGGGGCGCGTTTCTGGCGGAGGCCCTCGGAGTGGACGAGGACGAGATCACGCCGGCGGCCAGACTTCAGGAGGAACTGGGCGCGGAGTCGATCGACTTCCTGGACATTGTGTTCCGCCTGGAGCGGGAGTTCGGGATCCATATCCCGCGGGGAGAGCTCTTCCCTGAGTCGATCTTTGGCAACGACCCTAACCTCGTGCGCGATGAGTGCGTGACCGAAGAGGGCCTGCGCCTGCTGCGCTCACGTATGCCCTATGCAGATCTCGATGGCCTCGAAGGCGGACGGAGACTCGGCGCCGTTACAGATCTGTTCACCGTTGATCTCGTGGCCCGGTACGTGGGATGGAAGCTCGCTGGGCCCAACGCTGACGGCAGTGCGGCGACGCCCGTACCGACAGCGGACGCGCGGGCGTGAAGATTCCCGCGAGCGCCGTTCCCGATGAGGACGCGCCGAATATGGCCATGTGGAGCGGATTTAACGTTGCATCTCACAAATGTTAATATGAACACTTAACTCAGGTGGACACAAAGATGTCCAGCTCGACAGCGATCGCCCCCCGCAGGGGCTGGAAAGCCGGGTGTCTCGCACTCCTTTGGGCCGCGGCAGTCCTGGGCTCAACCTCGACCGCCTCGGCCGGGCAGGACGCCGGGCCAACTGTCCGGAGAGGAGCATCCAAACTGCGATTTACCGGCGCAGTACGAGGCGGGGAAGGTGCCGGTCGTGTTCATCCACGGGCTGTTGGGCGCCCCTGGCCAGTGGTCGGTCATGCTGGATCGCCTCTCGGAAGAACCTGCGATCCGCGCCCGATACCAGTTCCTCACGTTCCGTTACGACAGCCTCCGGTCGATCGCGGAATCGGGTGCCCTCCTCGCCCAGGCGCTGGACGAGGCGAGTCAGCGGTTCGACCCCGGGGCGCGAGACCACTCCTTCGACCAGGTCGTGGTGGTGGGACACAGCATGGGCGGCTTGGTCGCCAAGGCGGCATTCGGCGCCCTCGATCGCCGGTACCCCGATTCACTCCTTACTTCGTCAGACAGAGTCGGGCCGACATCCGCTGCGAAGGTCGGACGGTACGTCTTCATCGCCACCCCCCACAGGGGAGCACCGATCGACCGTGGCGTGATTCGTTCCTTCGGCAGCTGGCTGGCGCGGAACCTCAGTCCCCCCTCCGCAACCAATGGGACGCAGCCGTCGAGTGTCGATCAGCTCGCCTGGGAGCACCCGCTCCTGGCGGAGCTGGAGCGAGCGCGCGCCTCGGAGGGTGCCCCGTTTCACTCGATCATCGCGGCCCTCCGGGATCCATCGGCCGACGGGGCGACCGACGGTGTTGTGCCCATCACAAGTGCCCGGCTGGCCGGCGCACAGTCCGAAGTACTTGTCCGTACACACCACCTCTGCCTCGAGCATCCCGCAGTCATCCAGGCAGTCCATCAGATCCTTATCGAGCACATCGCGCCGCTGGCAGTGGCTGCTCCCGACGCCGTAGGTCACGCCGGCATTGCGTCCTCGGTGCCCGTTGAATTAGTGATAATCCTCTGCTTCGGAACTTACATCGCGTTGCTTACGCACGTTTCCAGGGCGATTCGTGGAGCCCGTTGTGCCGAGATCGCGGAAGCCGCGGACAGGCTGAGTGGACAACTCCAGAGTGCGGAACCAGGCAGAGCCCAGTGACTGTAACACGTCCAGGCGGAGTACTGACCATGACGACAACCGCGCATCTGTGGGCCATCGGGTACGACAACATGGACCGGGCCGATCGGGTTCTGGACGTTATCAAGGGACTGGGGTGGGGTCCCGGCATAGTAGGGAGCTCTCTCGCCCTTCTGGACATCGCGGTGGTTGAGCGGCATCCCGATGGGTCTTTCACGATTGATCGAGAGCCTTTCCCGGGCGCTCCTAACATCCTGGCCTGTGCCGGTGTGGGGTATCTCGCAGGCCTGGTCATGGCCGCCCCGCTATCAGGAGCGACCGTCGGCGCGTTGCTTGGCAGCACTGCCTCCGTTGCCGAAGCTACTCACCCAGTGATCAACGAGGACTTCATCCGCGACGTGGAGGCGCTGATGAAGCCGGGCACTTCCGCCCTGTTCGTCCAGGATCACGGCGGAGATATGCAAGTGATCCTGCACGCGATACAAGGGCTGGGCGGAACGGTGCTGAAGACCAACGTGGATGTTCAGCGCGCCGAGTTGATTCAGTCCGCTCTGTCGAGGTCGGCCGACAGGAACGACGAGCAGAGAAAGTAGTTGGAATCGATATGCCAGCTTCATCCTGGTTACGCGGCCCCCGGCTCCTCGAGCCCGGCCATCTTGAATTGATAAAGGCATTTCAATTTGTCCGGGTATAGAGGTTCGCCTTGGGTGACAAGCTTTCAGAAACAGATTGACCCGAGAGGATGCCACCCGAATCCGTGGGTCGATCAGACCGAAACGCGCGAGCGTTCGGCAGGCCAGTCCATCCGGCTCTCTGTGAAGAGCCCGTTTGCGCCTGGCTCCAGACTACCTGGAAAACGCGCGACGATGAGTCGTGTGCTCAGTTGATAATGCAAGGATCAGTCCCGCAGCCATCAACGGCTCGCAGGGATTACTTGGGCACGGTCACCGGGAGAATCAGGCCCTCGGCCTCGCGACGGAGCACATGGCAAATCCAGGGGTGGTGGTCACGTGCCAGAGTCGCGTTCCAGTCGTACGACAAGATCGCCGTTGCGAGCGTTTTCCGGGCTGCCGCCAACTGTCCATCCTGGTGCAAGGCCATGGCGAGGACGAGTTGGGCGATGGGTCCGCCCACGCGGGACGCACTGCCACGCATCGTGGCGATGGCCTGGTCAAACTTCCCCTCACGGTATTCCCCCAGGCCCCGTGCGAACAGGAACCAGGGGTAGGCTTCTGAGTGAACTGAGGGGTCGGACGCCGCCGCGCCGGGTGAGGGCGACGGCCTGCCGCAGCTCGTCCCCCGTCGCGGGCAGGAGCAGACAGGCCCGGCCGGTGCGCTCCGCGAAGTACGGATTGTCGGTGATGAAGAATCTCGCGAGCAAGTCCCGCCGGGCGCGGCGGTACTCGTCCTGCCGGCCGAGGAACAGGCAGAGCTCGGCATAACCGAACCAGGCATTGTGATCCAGCGGATTGCCCTCGAGAGCGGTCCGCCAGGCGACCCGCGCCTCTTCCAGCCGTCCCTGTCGCAGCAGCTCGGTCGGCACGGCCCGTCGCGGGTCCGCGTGTTTCGGGTCGATAGCGAGGGTCCGCTCCTGGACGTGGACTCGTCGGAGCACGGCACTGACTTGGTCCCACAGCGCGAAGCAGTCGTCGCACTCTTCCGCGGACGCTTCATCGAGCGCATTCCCGTCACGTATTCCGGTCAGGTCGCGCTCGACCCGCCAGTGCGTTAACATTCTCTTGGCCAGGCTGAGGTCCAGCTCGGAACCTCTGTCTAGCGTTTTCCCCCACGTGGCAAGGTCGGCCCGCAACCACGCGCTCGCCTGCTTGCGCCATCGCGCCCGCTCGGGCCGGGTGAGTCCGGCACCATCCCTTCCCTGCCCACTGCCGGTCAGCGCGGCGCAGCGGGCCGCGACGTAGCGGGCTTCCGTGTCGATCGACTCGACCCGCTCATAGTGGGGTTCCTCTCGCGTCGACCGGTAGCGGCATTCGGTGGTCAACTCGTCGGCCAGGCCCGGATCGGCCGCGAAGGCACCGGCGTATAATTGCGCCGCGGTAAGGTAGCGGCCCTGGGCCTGACAGGTCCCCGCGAGCGCCAGGCGCTCGTCGTTGTCTCGTGGCTCACACTCCCCCCGAAGGAACGCCGGCAGGTCCGGCAGGATCAAGGCCTCGGCCTCGCGGCGGAGGACATGGCAGACCCAAGCCGTGGGGTGGTCCGCCTGAGATTCCATCCAGTTGTAGGCCCGGACTGCGGCCGCCAGTGTTTTGCGTGCTTCCGCCGGGCAGCCCGATCGGAACTGGGCCATGGCCAGCGCCAAGCGGGGACCGGCGCGGTTGGGGAGGAGCGCCGCCGACTCTTCCAGCAAAGGCACGGCTTGCTGAGGTCGGCCCTGACGATACTTCGCCAGCCCGCTGATGAGCAGAGTGTAAGGATTGTCAGGAAAGAACTTCGGTGATGTGGTCACGGCCCGGTCCACGAGCGCGACCGTGCATCGGAGCTCCTCCCCGTCAGCCGGCAGGAGCAGGCAGGCCAGGCCGTCGCGCTCGGCCATGGCCCAGTGGTCGGTGCTGTCTCTGGGGCGTTCGAGGAGGGCCTTGCGGGCCCAATGGTACGCCTTCTCGTTGCCGAGGTATGCGCAAAGCGGAGCGTAGCCGTCCCACGGGTCGTAAGCCCGAGGAGACGTCTCCAACTGCTTCGCCCAGAGGGCACGGGCCTCTTCCAGGCCGCCCTTTCGGGCCAGGGCCCTGGCCAGGTCCCTGGCGCCGGCGAGATCGGAATTGAGTGGGATGGCCTTCCGGAAGGCAGCGATGGCCCCGTCCGTGTCGCCGGCGTCGTGCAGTGCTCGGCCGACCATGATATGGGCCTGACTACTCTCGGGACGGCTGGCCACCGCCGCCCGAAAGTAGCCGACGGCCTCGACGGGGCGATCCGCTAGCAGGATGTAACCCAGGTGGAGATTGATCCAGAAATCCTCGGGGTGGCGCTGCTGGGCCGCGCGAACGAGGGCCCGAGATTCTTCCCCCTCAGTGCCGCGGTTCAGGACCTGGTAAGCCAGTCCGCCGAGGATCAGCGGCGGCTGGTCGAGAGCTTCCCGGGCCCGCAACAGGTCGTGCCGCTCGCCAGGATTGTAGGCCCCTTGCAGCGTCTCCCGGAGGCGTCGCCGCCAGTCATCATCGTCCGCCCGGTCGAGCACGGCCCGCCATTTGACTCTCTCTGCATCCGGTACCCAGAAGAACAGCCAGTCGTGGAGGAACGCCAGCAGCGTTTCGCGGATGGCCGAGTTGCGGATTTGCGCCACGGCTGCGTCCGGTGCCGCCAGGGCAATCCCGTACTCCCGGAAGGCCGCGGCATAGAGTGGATTCCCCGAGAGCGCTCTGCGTTCCAGCAGGTTGAGCCGGATCTCCTCCAACCTGCTCACCATCCGCGCGTCGGTGAGTGCCTGGACCACGCGCTGGTGAAGATCTGCCAGGGCCGGGGTGTCCACCAGGCTCGGTGCCTCCTCCAGCACCGCTCGCGCCTCCGGCCACCGGCCCTTCCTCTGCAGAGCCTCTGCCTGCTCCAGCACGGCCTCCGCGGCCTTCGACTGCCGCCCTTCATAACGTGCCGTCTCCGCGCGGCGCTCGGCCTGCTGGTGTTGTAGCCAGAACCCGCCGCTTATGGCCAGCCCGGCCAAGGCCAGCGCCGTGACCAGCAGCGCCACCGCGGTAGGATTGCGCCGGCACCAGCGCCAGGAACGCTCGCCCCAGCCCACGGGCCGGGCCTGGATCGGCCGGCCCTCGGCGAACCGTCCCAGTTCGTCAGCCAGCTCCGCGGCGCTGGCGTAGCGACGCCCGGGCTCCTTGGACAGGCACTTAAGGCAGATCGTCTCGATGTCGCGCGGCACTTTCGTGTTCAATCGCGAGGGGGAGACCGGCTCTTCATGGATCACCTGCCGCTCGGTTTCGGCCGAAGTCTCTCCTCGAAACGGCGGCCGGCCGGTAAGCATCTCATAGAGGACGGCACCGAGGGCATAGATGTCCGTCGCCGGCCCGGTCGTTCCCGCCTTCCCGACGACCTGCTCGGGAGCCATGTAGCTCGGAGTGCCCATCCGAGTACCGCTCAGTGTCAGAGCCGCCCCTCCCTCAAAGTGCCGGGCCAGACCGAAATCGGCGACCTTCGGCGTGCCCTCGGCCGTGAGCAGGATGTTTCCCGGCTTCAGGTCCCGATGCACGATACCAGCCTGGTGCGCCACCTGGACGGCCTCGGCCAGCATGACCACGAACGCGGCCACCTGTCGCGCCGGCTGCGGCGTGCCCGCGAGAGCCTGCACCAGGCTGCCACCTTCCAGCAGCTCCATCGTGAAAAATGGGCAGCCATCATGGTCGTCCACATCGTAAACCTGCACGATGTTCGCGTGGCGCAGCCCCGCTACTACCTGCGCTTCGCGCTGAAATCGCGCCCGTTCGTGCGATCCTGCGTAAGCCCCAGCTTGCAGCATTTTGAGAGCCACGACACGGCTCAGTCGTAAGTGCCGCGCCCTGTAGACGATCCCCATCCCGCCTCGCCCGAGGATCTCCTGGATTTCGTAGCCGGGAATCTGGGGAAACCTGCCGTCCGGCGGCTCAACCGGCCCCGTAGCTGATCCCGGCGTCGGGAACCACGAGTTGACCTGTGCCTCGAGCTCGCGAACGCGCCTCAAGCGATCGCGGACCTCGGGCAGCAATTCCCGGCAGGTCTGACAGACTTCCTCTGGCGTGCGATGCGTCGCAAGGATTTCTTCGACCAGACCTCGCACTCGTGGATCGCGCGACATCACGGGCTTCTCCCGCCGCCGTTCCGTCTTTCCCTCGGATGCGTAATGTCGAAATGAGTCGGCACTGATCGCTACGATTCGCCTGGTGACTCGCGATCTGGCCGCAGGTCATCCAGCGTCTCCGACAGTATCAGCAGCGCACGATCCACGCGTCGCTGCACCGTCTTTTTCGACACGCCCAGCACCTCCGCGGCCTCGACCTGCGTCATTCCCTGGATCCGCACCAAGTCAAAGGCTTCTCGTTCGTCATCCGGCAAAACATCGATCGCCCGGAGCATGCGCAGCCCGTCGGGGGAAAGTTTCGACACGCTGCTGGGCGTCGACAGTGCGATTCCCTCGTACAGCTCCCCGAAGGCTGGCTGATTATCTAAGCGTCGGGCCAGGTCATTCAGCTCCCATCGCATGTGCTGGTTGGCCAGGGCGAAGAACTCGCGCACGGTCTCGGGGCGGGCCGCCCGCAATGCTTTGAGCAGCCGCTCAACCACAGCGCCCAAGAGCTCGTCGGGCTTTAGATTCATTGGAGGTTGCATCAGGCGTGGGTAACCCCGATAGAGGAGGTTGGCGCAGAGTACCTGGAGTCGATGAACCGAGCGATCCAGGAGCGCCCGTACGATCGGCTCGGCGGGGTCGTCCCCAGACAGCGCGTTGAGGTAGCGCTGCACTGCCAATGTGGTCTGTTCTTCACTCATGAGAAGCTCACCACCGACGCGGCGGCGTCCTCGATGTCGTACGGACCGAGTGCAAGCAACAACCCCGATTCAAAAGTTCGTTCCGGCGGCGTCCTTCGAAGATACCAGACACGATGTCCACCGGCCACGCTTCGTTATCTAGCAGCCCGATGAGAGCCTCGAAGTGAGGCACAACCACCCTTGTTGTCTTTATCCATGGTCTCTGGGGCAGCCCGCGTAATTGGAACCGAATGATCGAGGACCTCGAGGCCGCCCCTGCACTCCGAAACAGGTTTCAATTTTGGATCGATCGCCACACGAGTGGGGACTCGATTTCCTGCTTGGCCCACTTGCTGCGGCACGCGCGTGGAGTCCTCGATCCCGATGGCACGGACGTTGCCTTCGATCGAATGGCCGTCGTGGGCCAAGCTCGCGCGACCTGCCTGAGCCGGTACCATCGATCACCACCTACCTTTCATCTTCAACCCCCTTTGGAGGAGTTCTTCCATGGCATCGTCGAACGAAGTCCATACGAAGGTAACCAAGGTGCTCGTGGAAGCACTGGGAGTGGAGGAAGACGACGTCAAGCGATCGACAAAACTGCAAGCCGATCTGGGAGCAGAATCCATCGACTTTCTGGACATCGTCTTCCGACTCGAGCGCGAGTTTGGCATCAGGATTCCGCGTGGTGAGCTGTTTCCAGAACGGGTTTTGGAATTATCCGCGGAGATCGTCCACGATGGCCAGGTGACGGACGAGGGCCTTGCCGCATTGCGCTCGCAAATGCCCTACGCGGACTTGACGGCGTTGGAGCGCGACCGTCGGCTGAACCGGATTGAAGACCTGTTCACGGTTGATCTTCTCACAAGGTACGTCGCTTGGAAGTTCCGGGGGAATGGAGAGGCCCAATGCGATGTGCCCACCGCGGTCTCCAATCGCTTCGCATGATGACCTCGAAAACCAGCTTTGCTTCCACAGGGATCGATGCCCGCGCGCGGCGGAGCGAAGGGTGACCCTGGCTGAGACTTCCCAGCCCAGGCGTCGGGCAGCAACCATACATTCAAATGGCATCCGCGGAATGGGCAAATGTTCCCATCGACCGGGCAAGAAAGTCGCCAAATCACATTGATTGGCCGGTCACCCGCTGCTCTTTTGTGAACCCCGTCGAGTGGCTGCCCCACTCTCATGGAATCGCGGCGAATGTCCCCAACGATCCTGCGATTCTTCAATCCCCGGGCAAGACGACATCCAACCTCCGGCACAGTTGTTGCTTTGGTCCTCCCCTTAATTGTTGAAGTAGCTTCTTATCATTATAATAACATTCATTGTGTGATGATATCGGTTATACTATTCTATCTGCAAGTAACGGATTCGATGACCACCGGCCACGCTTTGTTATCCAGAGGCGAAAGGAGATTTTGGATGAGTAAGCAACCGACTGTCGCCGACTACATCGTTCGGCGGCTCGCACGCGAGGGGATCACCGACTGTTTCGGCGTTGCGGGAGACTTCGCCTTCAGACTCAACGACGCGGTCGCGCGGAGTGAGGCGATCCGCTGGATCGGCTGCTCCAACGAGCTTGGCGCCGCGTACGCGGCCGACGGCTACGCCCGTGTGCGGGGCTGTTCGATGCTCTTGACCACTTACGCCGTGGGCGAGTTGTCCGCGCTCAACGGCGTGATGGGGGCCAAGGCCGAGCGGTCGTGCGTCTTCCACCTCGTCGGCATGCCGACGATGCGCAAGCAGCGGGTCCGCCAGATCGTCCACCACACGCTCGGCGACGGGGTGTTCCAGAACTTCGCGAACATCTCGGCGCAGGCGGCATGCGTCTCGGCGGTGATCACCCCCGACAACTGCGCTCAAGAGATGGAGCGGCTGATCGCCACGGCGCGGGCGGAGAGCCGGCCCGCTTACATCCTCGTCGCCGCCGACTATGCCGTCACGCCGGTCACCGGACCAGCGCCGGCACCGTATCCGAAGCCAGAAAGCGGTCCCGACCTTGCCAAGGCGGTCGCGGCGATCGCCGAGCGGATTCAGGCCGCTCGATCGGTTGCCGTCCTTCCCGCATTCACGGTCTCGCGGCTCAAGCTCCAGGATAGTCTCCAGGCATTGATCGAGACTCTGGGCTGCCCATTCGCCGCTATGGCAATGGACAAGGGCATTCTGTGCGAGACACATCCGCAGTTCGTGGGGATGTATATGGGTGGCGGCTCGTCCCGCGCCGTCCTAGATGCAGTCGAAGGGGCCGATCTTATCATCGACGCTGGGGGCGTGAGTTTCAACGAGATCAACACCGCCGCCTATACGAGCCACATCGAGCCCGCGAAGCTCGTCACGATCGGGCTGGATCACGTCCGCATCGGCGACCAGATATACAACCCCGTCCGGATGGGCGACGTCTTCGACGGACTGGCCGGAGCGGCCAAGAAGAACTTCGGTTACAAGGCGCAGCCGAGGGAGGTGCCGGGAAAGCCTGACGGCAAGCCGGACGACCCCATGACCGCAGTGAACATGTATCCCCGATTTCGGGACTTCCTGAAGCCATCGGACCGAATAGTCCTCGAGAGCGGCAGCATGTCTTCTGGGATGACGCCGGTTCCTCTGCCTAAGGGGGCAGAGGTCCAATTTCAACCTCTTTGGGGCTCCATCGGTTGGGCCACCGGAGCCACGCTGGGCATCGCGCTGGCCGACCCGTCGCGGCGGACCGTGCTCTTCACCGGGGAAGGCTCGCACCAGATGACCGCCGCCGAAGTCGGCACCATGGCGCGAAACGGGTTGAAGCCGGTCATCTTCGTCCTCAACAACGAGGGCTACCTGGTCGAGCGGGCGCTCGAGGCGAACCCGGATTGGGTCTACAACGATCTCACCCCCTGGAACTACCACGCCCTGCCCGCCGCCCTGGGATGTCGGGGCTGGTTCACGGCGAGGGTCACCACGCTCGGCGAGTTCGACGCCGCGCTGGCCAGCGCCGCCACGGGCGAATCGGCGAGCTACATCGAGGTCGTCGGAGGCAGGATGGACCTCCCGGCTGGACTCGCCATGGCCCATCAGCGCCTCGACGCCCTGTACGGGAATGGTTAGGACAAAGGAGACATGTCAGCAGACCAAGCCCTCAATCCATGGGATGGTGCCACCTTGCCGCCGGGCGGCGCATCCCGATCCGATCGCCAGCACCGGCGGCCTGCCCTCCGGGTCTGGGCCGTCGACGGGACCGCCGTCGTCGACATCATCAACGCGGAGAGCCTCTATGCCGAAGAGGACATCTCCCACCTGACCGACCAGCTCCTTCGCCTGGCCGAGGACGGGCACACCCGGCTGGTGCTGAACTTCCGCGAGGTCCACACGATGTCGAGCGACGTGCTGGGCATGCTAGCCGCGCTCCACTGACGACTGGAGAAGCCATCGCGCTGGTTGGCAATCTCCGGCCTCGCCCCGGTCCTCCGCGAAATGCTGCGTATCTGCCGAGTGGAGCGGGTTTTCGACCTCCATGCCGACGAGGCCGAGGCGTCGGGTGCGGCCGCTCGACGCGACCTCCCCGGAGCCTGAGCATCGAGATCGAGACTGTGCTTTAACCTCTTACATCGCCGAACGTTTAAGAACGCTCTGAGCCTCGGCGATCGAAACCACGAACAACTACCGAGAAACGATCCATCTTTCTGCGAAGTCTCGTGAACGACTGAGACCTACGTATCGTATCGGTCGCGGAGCACGCCGGGTCTCCCAGAGTGCAGGCCATTGATCGTCAGGCCCTAGGTCTCGTGGAGGAGCGCGGTGACCACCACTGGGAGCCGAGCCATCGCGTCGCGGGCCTCCTCCCACTGGGATGTTTCAGCGACCTCTTCCAGTTCCCCCGCCAGGTTCGCGGCCGTCGTTGAGAAGGCCGAGACGAGCCCGTTCATCTTGTGGGCGACCTCGCGTAATGTCTCCGCGTCCCTCGTCTGCAAGGCGGCTTCGGCCCGCTCGAGGTGCTCTGGGGCCCGCGCCGCGAGTGAGTTGCACATACTACCGAGCATCGTGTCGTCGTCGCCGCAGGCGGCGATGAGCACGGACCGGCTGAAAGGCGTGGAGCCCCCCGCCGAAGCCGGCTCGTCAGGGTCTCGTCGCGGGAGCGCGCGATCAATGGCGGACCAGAGCTCCGCGGCTCGGAGCGGCTTCGTCAGGTAGTCGTCCATGCCACTCTCGAGACATCGTTCGCGGTCGCCCGGCCTAGCCCGAGCAGTGAGCGCGATGACGGGCAGGCGGCCCGACCGGCCCATCCGTAGCTCGTCCTTCCTCAGCCTACGGGCGACCTCGAACCCGTCAAGTCCGGGCAGGTGGACGTCGAGGAACACGAGGTCGAACGCCTCGCGTCCGAGCAGCGAGATCGCCTCGTGGCCGTCCCTGGCGATGGAGACCGCGTGCCGCCGGCTCGTGAGTAGATGGGCAAGGACGTCCTGATTGAACTCGTTGTCTTCGACGACGAGTATCCGCAACCTCCGCCCTCCGCCGGTCACGGCGCCGGGTGTCTGCAACGGCACGATGACGGCGGGCTGCTCCTCGTCGAGGCCGTCTATGGCCCGGCTGATGGCGTCCCGGAGCTCCTCCTCCATGACCGGCTTGAGCAGGCGAGTCGCGATGCCGAGCCGCTGCGCCCGCGCCGGGTCGTAAGTGTCCCCCGACCCAAGGACCAGGACCCTCCGGCGAGGCGAGGCCGGGTGGGTCGCGATCTCCTCCACCGCGTCGAGACCGCCTTGGCTACTCATACGGCCATCAACGATCACGAACTCGAACGGGCGCCCGCGCCGGAGCCGAGACGCAGACATTCCACGGCGGTCTCGGCGTCACATGCCGCGGTGGGATCCATGCCCCAGTCGCGCAGCCAACGTTCCAGAGTGCCCCGGGTGGTCGCGTTTTTCTCGACGATGAGCACCGGCTGGCCCGCGAGCGGCTCGGGGGTGATCTGTGTTCCTGACACGGACCGGGCCGGATCAGTCGCGAGCCGGACCGAGAACTGGAAGGAGCTCCCCCGCCCGGGCTCACTCTCGACGAGGATCCGCCCACCCATGAGTCCCACGAGCCGGGCCGCGATCGTCAGGCCTAGCCCCGTCCCGCCGAAGCTCCGGGTGGTTGAGGCGTCCCCCTGCTCGAACGCCTCGAAGATCTTCTCCCGCTGCTCCGGGGCGATGCCGAGGCCGGTGTCGCGGACGGTGAACGACAGGAAGACTTCGCCGCCGGCCTCTGCCCCTGCGATCCCGGCGGCGTCTGCGACGGCGACTTCGACCGCAACCTCGCCGGCTGCGGTGAACTTGATCGCGTTGCCGATCAAATTGATGAGCACCTGGCGGAGCCGGCCCACGTCGCCGACCAGGGCGTCCGGCACGTCACCGCGGAGGTCGCAAGCCACCTCGAGGCCCTTCCTGTAAGCCCGCTGCGCCAGGGCCTTCAAGGTTTCCCCGAGCATCTGGCGGAGCGCGAAGGGTGCAGGCGTCAACTCGATCCGCCCGGCCTCGGCCCTGGACAGGTCGAGGAGGTCCTCGATGATGGCCAGCAGAGAGTCTGCTGCCGATTTTAACGTCACGAGGTAGCGTCGCTGATAGGGGGTGAGCGGGGTCTCCAACACCAGCTCACTCATGCCGAGGATGGCGTTCATTGGTGTCCGGATCTCGTGGCTCACGTTCGCGAGGAACTCGCTCTTGGCGTGGCTGGCTGCCTCGGCTGCGCTCCTGGCCTCTGCGAGCTCCTTCTCGTGGCGCTTTCGCTCGGTGATGTCCAGGTTCATCCCTTCGAGGCACTCGACCCCGCCATCGGGGCCGAGGACGCCCTTCAGGCGGCACCAGATCCAGCGGAGCGATCCGTCGCGGTGGCGGATGCGGTGCTCGCCCTCGTAGACGCGGCGCTCGCTTAGAGCGGCCCGGATCTCGCTCCGCGTCCGCTCGAGGTCGTCGGGCAGCATGATGTCGCTGTAATGGACGCGGCCCGAGAGGAAATCGTCGTGCGCATAGCCAGTAAGGGCGAGCATCCCCTCCGTTACGTAGATTGCAGTCCAGCTCGGGTCGTCGAGGCAGCGGTACATGATGGCCGGGAGGAAGCCGCCGATTTCGCGGCGAAGCCGCTCCCGCTGACGAGCGCCCTCCTCCTCCCTCCTGGCGCGGTCGACGTTCCATGCCGCGAGGAGCAGCCTCGTTGGCCGCCCCGTCGCGTCCCGATCGGAGACCTCGCCGCGGCATTGGACCCAGACCCATTCGCCGTCGTGCCGCTTCACTCGATATTCTGCGGCGTACTCGGTCGAGGCGCCGCTCAGGCACTCACGGAAGCACCGGTCGTGCTCAGACCGGTCATCGGGGTGGATCCACGATTCAATTGCCGCGAAGCTCAGGCAGGAGGTTCCCGGCGGGTTCCCGATCAGGATGTCCCAGTCGTCCCGCGCAGCGACTTCGCCCGTCGTCAGGTCGACTGCGGTGCACCGCAGTCCAGTCAACCGCGTTGCGAGATCGAGCAGGTACGCCGCGTCCCTCGTCACCTTCGGTCGATCACTGTCTACCCGCATATAGTCACTCCTGGCTCGAGCGCCTCCTCGGGCGGTGTACATCGGCGAACCAGCCGCGATTTTTCCCCGGTCTATACACGAACCGGGAAGCATGGACAATTGAGGTCTGAAATACCCGATATGGAATGCGAACAGTCGAAAATGCCCAGGACAAGGAGCCCTGACACCGTGCCTCACATCCTCCTGGTTGATGACGATCTGGACATCATACCACAGCAGATCAGGCATGCCTTTCCCGATCCGGAGTACCACGTGGACCACGCGACGAGCGGGGCCGAGGGGATTGAACGAGTCGGTCTCGGGCCGCCAGACGTCGTCCTCCTCGACCTCCGGCTTCCCGACGTCCCCGGCCTTGAAGTGTTCCGCAGGATCCGCGAGATCGACGCCCGGATCCCGGTCGTGTTCATCACCGTGGCCAGGTCGGCGGACGATGCCATAGAGATCATGAAGCAGGGGGCCTACGACTACCTTCTCAAGCCGCTCGACATGGCTCGCCTGGAGGCGGTCGTGGACGAGGCGATCCGGATCGGGACGCTGAGTCGCGTGCCGGCGCGGGTCGTCCAAATTCCGGAAGACGACGACCTGGCTGGCGACTCCATCCTCGGCACCTGTCTGGCCATGCAGGAGGTCTACAAGGCGATCGGCCGCGTGGTACCGTTCGACTTGCCGGTCCTAATCTGCGGGGAGAGTGGCACGGGCAAGGAGCTCGTCGCCCGCGCCATCTATCAGCACGGGACGAGGTCCGGCTCGCCCTTCCTCGCGCTCAATTGCGCCGCGATCCCCGAGCATCTACTCGAGAGCGAGCTGTTCGGTCACGAGAAGGGCGCCTTCACCGGAGCCGACCGCCGGCATGTGGGCAAGTTCGAGCAGTGCAACGGGGGCACGCTATTCCTCGACGAGGTCGGCGACATGCCGCTGGCGACCCAGGCGAAAGTCCTGCGGGTCCTGCAGAACCAGGAGTTCGTGCGCGTCGGCGGCAGCGAGGCCATCCGGACTAACGTGAGGCTGATCGCGGCGACACACCGTGACCTCAAGCGGTGGTCCGCCGAGGGGCGGTTCCGCCCGGACCTCTATCACCGGATCGGCGGGTACTAGATCGACCTGCCGCCACTCCGCGAGCGAGGAGAGGATCTCGATCTCCTCGTGCATCACTTCTTGCGACGTTTCGGGCGTGAGCTCGGGCGGCACATAGATGAGGTCGCGCCAGAGGCGATGGATCGGCTCCGCGGTTATTCGTGGCCCGGAAACGTCCGGGAGTTGCAGAACGTGCTGCGTCAGTGTCTACTCCGGTCCCGGGGCCCGATCCTTCTCGCCAACTTCGTTCCCGAACTCGATCTCAACGCTGCGGGGTCGGGATGCGTCGCGCCCTCGACGCAGCGTGGAGACGAGCTGGGGGCGTTCGTCCGTCGCAAGCTCTCGTCCGGCGCGGGCGGAGTGTATGAAGATACGCATCGTTGGGTCGATCGCCTGCTCCTGACCATGGTGCTCGAGCACACGGGAGGCAATCAGAGGCAGGCGGCCGAGATCCTGGGCATCGCGCGCAAGACGCTGAGGGAGCGGCTGCGCGACAGTAACCTGACGGTCCATCGCTCCATCGAGCCGGGCGAAGGTGGCGCGACCTGAGCCGCTCGCGCCCGTCGCCAGACGGACTATGATAGTTTCTTTCCAGGTCGGCACGAACGTGTCCTCTGGCCTGGCACTTCTCGATCCACGTCGCCGGATTTCGAATTCTCATCGTCTCCACAAGCTCTGATTCATATTCGACTTGCATCTCCAGTAAGCGAGCGGCACGCGGCGTGCGTAAGCAGGCAATCGCTGTGCCGTGACCTCTCGGCCGATCTCCGGCACAACGTGAGTTGCGAGCGAGAATGGGGCCACTGTCGAGTCCATTTGCCTGTCTGCCCCCGACAGCGCCAAGGCGCCAAAATGATTTAACGTCATGAATAAGCGTTTCATGGAGGTCCGGCCGATGATTTGGCAGGTCGGGGGCAACCCCTTTTGGGACCGTTCTGTGTTGTCGAAGGGAGAACAATTCGCCGAGCGTCGAGCCTCCTCCCCCGGCGCTCTCCTTATCCGGCTTCGGGCTCTGCACCGAAGGCTGTGGATCCTAAACGCGACCTTCGAAACCTTCTTCGCGCGGGTCGAGGGAGCCTCACGCCGGGACGACGGCCGCTGTAGACACGCTTTCGGGACGGACGTCCCTTCGCGAGGCGCGATGATGTCCGGCTTTGCGGTCAGGTGGAGGCAAGCCCGCCTCCAGTCCCGGGCGGATCGTGCCGAGGCTCGCGCGGCCGTCGCGATCGAGCGGGCCGCGGCCACGCTCGCATTGGCCGACGCGGCGGTCCGGCACTCCACCGAGGCGCGCGCCAGGGCCGACGCAGCCGGCCCCGCACCTTCTTGTGTTCTCGACCGGTCCAGGGGGAGTGCCAGCCCAATGGCCGCCGGTCACACACGGCCGGCGACGAGGCCACCCCAGGAGGGAATGACCGATGAGGAGCCGTGAATCTTTCTTGATCGTGCCGGCGATGTCGGCGTTGATACGGTCGCCGCCAAGTGGCCCGACCAATATGGCCTGATGATCGACCGAAGGAATGATGGTGCCCCCACCTGGGACCCCGAGGTGTTCGGCTACTCATCCGGCGTCTTCAGCATCCAGATGTTCACCAACGAGAAATTCGACGCAAAGCACTGGTCGGTGAAAAAGTGGCTGGGCGACCCCGGCTCTATGGAGCCACCGTACCTGGTCGAGATGGCCTGCGCCGCCTGCCGTGTCAGCCGTCCCTAGTCTCGAACAGCCGGGCATTCCTCTCGGCCGAATTACGTAGTGTGGGGATGAGCACCGCAGTCCGCGGCGCCCTGCACGACCGGCGCGTTACATCGGCCAGCTGTCCATATCTCACGCTTAGTACAACCGGCGGGAACAGAAGGGGTGCGAGGGTTCAAGTAGATCGCGCCGTGGCCGCCCATCCTCCAAGCCGAAAGCGTCGAGAGGGGCAGCCGGTCGCGGTCTCCGAGCGTGAATCGCCGGCGGCACAGCAGCAGACTCATCCGTGGTCCGCGGTATCTTGTCCATCGACTCATCGGTGGTCCGCGGTATCTTGTCCATCGACCCGACGCCGAGCGGCTCTCCGACGTCGGACTCACGAGAGACCACATCGAAAGGAATAAGCATGAGCACTAGTAGACAGCGACTTCTCGGGAAGGGCGTCGTGGGAGCATTGGCCCTGGCGGCCTTGTGGAGCATCGGCGGGGATCGCGCCACCGCGCTGACCGCAGAAGGCGACGAGGTCGAATACACCTTCGGTCGCCCCGTGAAGGACGGCGAGCAAACATATGAGGGCCACAGGAAGTCACACGCCGACGAGGCGGCCAGGCGTTACGGCGTGGACCCCAAGAAGGTCGGCGACGGCATGGACAGCTGGCACTGGTGGTGCGGTGTCGATAACCCGGGCTACTGGCGAGAGACGGCCAAGCTCACGAGCAAGAAAGGGAACGTGCTCACGGCCAGAATCGACCTCTTGCGGATGCTGCATACCGTGCCGCGTTCTGAGCGGTGGGAAAAGATCGGGGTCATCAACGACCCCGACTGTGTGGCCGCCGACGGGCCCGACCAGTACGGCCTGAAGATCGATCGCTTGAAGGACGGTGCGCTCACCTGGGATCCCGAAGTCTTCGGCTTTTCCAGCGGCGTCGTCGGCCTGCAGCTCTTCAAGAACAAGAAGTTCGACGCCAAGAAATGGTCGATCGATAAATACCTCGATGACGCGAGCAGCGTGGAGCCGCCGTACAACGTCGGGATGGCCTGTGCCGTGTGCCACACGGCCTTCAACCCAAACCGGCCTCCGAGGAATCCGGCCGAGCCGAAGTGGGAAAACATCGATTCTCACATCGGCAGTCAGTACTTCCGCGAAGGAATGCTGTTCGGTTACGACATGCCGAAAGATTCGTTTGCCTGGCAATACCTGCACAACCAGCCGCCGGGCACGAGTGAGACGACTCGGTTCCCGTCCGACTTCATCAACGGCCCGGTTCTGATCAACTCGATCTACCGGCTGAACGATCGGCTCAAGCTGGCTCACGCGGAGCGGATCACGTCCCAGCAGAAGGTCATGATGCAATCGATCAACCGTCATGTCGGCCTGCCCGAAGACGACGGTATCGGCGGGACCGACGCCGAGCCGACTTACAGGTCTCCAAGGGTCCTGTCCACCGGGGGCGACTCGATGGGACTGGTGGTCGCCGCAACCCGCGTCTACGTCAACGAGGGATCGGGTTACAAGGACTGGTTCCCGACTTGGGCTCTTAACCCATACGACTTCAAGGGGAGTCGCGAGCGCGGCTTCAAGCAAAGCGAGTTCGACATCCTCGGCAAGATACGCCAGGACCCCGACAGCCCGTGGATGAAGACGGAAGTCCGCATGCCGAACATGGCACTCTACCTGAGCACTCATGAGGGCTTTCCGCTTCGGGATGCCGTCGAGGCCGAGGGAAAGGGGAGCAAGAACGGCAAGAGTTATCTCGCCACGGACGCGGACGTTCTCCGCAAGGGCAAGATCGCCTTCGCCGACCACTGCGCGAGCTGCCACAGCAGCAAGAAGCCGGAGGATCTTCCGAAGGACCCCCAGGATGTCGAGGGCCGTAAGAAGGCGTGGCGAGGCCTAGTCCTGCGTGACGATTTCCTCAAGAACAACTACCTGTCCGACGACGAGCGCTACCCCTGCTCCGAGTTGGGTACGCACATCGCGCGGGCCTTGAGCCCGAACTGGGATGCAGGCGGCGGCTACGGGCAGATGTCGAGCCTCGGGTTCAAGCTGAACCAGGCAGGCACCGAGCAAGTATTCGACCATGACAAAGACGGAAAGCCGATCCCACTTTATAACCCGCTGACCAGCAAACACGACGTCACCTTCAAGGCCAAGAAGCTCTTCTATCGCACGCCGACGCTGGTGAGCGTCTGGGCGACCGCGCCGTACCTGCACAACAACTCGGTCGGGATTTACAACGGTGATCCGTCACTGGCCGCCCGCATGGCCGCCTATGAGGATGGCATGACCAAGTTACTGTCGCCCGAGCGCAGGCGAGGTGTCGGGTCGATGTTGGTCACCACTCAGGACAGCAAGCTCCCAGACTTCTTCGCAATCCTTCAAAAAGAGATGCCGGAGTTCGCGGGGTTGCAGGGCCTGGACCTCGATCTCATCGACGTCCCCAAGGGTACACCCGTCAACCTCATCATGAACCTGCACGTGAAGGACGTGAAGGTAGTGTTGCAAGCGTACGTGGATGGTGTCTTGCAGGGCCAGCCCGCAGAGAAGTTCGCCGAGCTGCGAAGCGAGAACCACCCCCTGGGCCGTCGGAAGTTAATGGAAAAACTTCTGGAGGTGAACATGTGCCCGGATTTCATCGAGGATCGCGGTCACACCTACGGGCGTGAACTCGGCGACGCAGACAAGCGTGCGCTCATCGAGTACATGAAACACTTCTGAACCTGGGACGTAGCGGAGCCCGGCTGAGGCCGCTTCGGCAGGGCGAGACCCGGAAGGCTGTGGGGCCAGCTCGCGACACACGAGGAGACGCTCATGAGACTTGCTCCGATGCTCATACCGTTTGTCATCTTCTTGGCGTCCGGCGCGACAGGTGCCGGCCCTGCGGGACGCGACGACCCCGGCAAGAAGGCCGAGCCGAAACGCGTCGTCGCCAAGAGCCTGAAATTCGATCCGAAGAAGGTCGAGATCACGGAGGGAGAGTCGGTCGTCTGGGTCAACGAGGCCCGCACCGCTCACACGGCCACTTCCGACGACGGCAAGACCTTCGACACCAAGGAATTCAAGCCCGGCGAGACCACGAAGCCCGTCAGGTTCGAGAAGGCCGGGGAATTCAAGTACCACTGCAAGGTTCACGGCAAGACCATGAGCGGGACGGTCGTCGTCAAGGCGAAGGCGAAATAGACGTTCTCCAATTCGAGAAGGAGGTGGGCATTGGCAACGGCAACAACAAGCAGCGGGGCGGGAATCGTGGAGAAGGTGGCGGAGGCGCGTGCGTCCTTCCGCCTCGGGCGGACGCGCCCTGGCTCCTGGCGCCGTGCACAGCTCGAGGCCCTGAAGGCGCTCCTGAAGAAGGAAGAGTCGGCCATCTTCGAGGCGCTTTGGACCGACCTGCGGAAGCCCCGGCTCGAAGGGTATCTCACCGAGGTCGGCTTCGTGATCAGTGAGATCGACGACGCGCTCCACCACCTCGAAAGCTGGATGAGGCCGGAGTGGAAGCACACTTCGCTCCTGGCCCAGCCCGGGCGGTCCTGGACCACCCACGACCCCCTCGGCGTGGTCCTCGTCATCGGCGCCTGGAACTATCCCATCAACCTGCTCCTGGCGCCCCTGGTGGGCGCGCTGGCGGGGGGCAATGCGGCGGTCCTGAAGCCATCGGAGATTGCGGCCCACACCTCCGCCCTCATCGCGGAGCTGGTGCCGCGCTACCTCGATCCGGAGGCCGTCTCGGTGGTCGAAGGGGGGGCCGATGAGACTCAGGCGCTCCTGGACGAGCGATTCGACCTCATCTTCTTCACGGGCGGCAGCCGAGTCGGCCAGATCGTGCTCGAGAAGGCCGCCAAGCATCTCACCCCCGTCGTCCTCGAACTCGGCGGGAAGTCGCCTTGCCTGGTGGACCGCGACGCATCGCTCGAGGTCGCCGCCCGGCGGATCGCCTGGGGCCGGTTCAGCAACGCCGGCCAGACCTGTGTGGCACCCGACTACATCTTGGTGCACGAGGCGGTCGAGCTCGAGCTCCTCGCACACTTGCGGGCGGCGGTGACAACCTTCTACGGTGATGAGCCCCGAGTCAGCCCGGACTACTGCCGGATCGTCAACGACCGCAACTTTGAGAGGCTGTCGAAGCTGCTCCACAACGGCGAGGTCGTCTGCGGGGGGAAGGCCGAGGCCAGGGAGCGATACATCGCGCCGACGATCCTCCGGGGAGTGTCGCCCGAAGCGCCGGTCATGCAGGATGAGATATTCGGGCCTATCCTGCCGGTGCTCACCGTCCCGAGCATGGACGCGGCGATCGAGTTCGTGACGGACCGTCCCAAGCCGCTCGCGCTCTACCTGTTCTCGAACAACGAGGCGACGCAGCGTAAGGTCGTCGACGAGACAACCTCGGGCAACGCCTGCATCAACGACGTCATCATGCACATGGTCGTTCCCGAGCTCCCCTTCGGAGGCGTCGGTGCGAGCGGCATGGGACGCTACCACGGCCAGTGGAGCTTCGAGACCTTCACGCACCGGAAGGGAGTACTATCCCGGACGACCCATCTCGACTTCCCCGTCCGCTACCCGCCCTATACTGATGCCCATCTCGCGTTGATGAAACTCATAGATTGATCTTCGTTATGATGGGGGGGTGAGAGGTATGTCGCGGGATCGACTGAAGGTGGTGATCGTCGGGGCTGGGATCGGGGGCCTGTCGGCGCACCTCGCCTGCGCCCGTGCCGGCTTCGATGTCGAGCACTGCGAGCGGCAGTCCCATCTCGGCGCCGCCGGGGCGGGGATAGTTGTCTGGCCGGACGGAGTCAAGGTCCTCCAATCGCTCGGGCTCGGCGAGCGGATCGACAACATCGGAAATCGACCGGACATCCTGGAGCTCCGCGACCCTGACGATCGGATGCTCTCGGAGCTTCCGTTGGGGGAGATCTGGGACCGGACCGGCGCCCCGGGCTATGTCGTCAGCCGCACGGACCTTCAAAGCATCCTCCTCGAGGCTGTGGGGGCCTGGCGTGTCCGCACCGGGGCGCGGTGCGTGGGGCTCGATCAGGACAATGCCGGTGTCGTGGTCCGCCTCGAGGGAGGACTGGACGTGAAGGGCGATATCGCCGTTGGGGCGGACGGCATTCACTCCGCCGTCCGGAACACCGTGGCCCCAGGGGGCGAGCCCTCCTACGCCGGCATCGCGAGCTGGGTCGGGATCGTGCCGAATGACGGGCTTCACCCGGTGAGCGCCGTGACGGAATTTGTGGGTGAGGGGAAGCGATGCGGCCTCCTGCCGCTGTCGAACAACCGCGTGTACTTCAACTTCACGGCTGCGTGGGAGAGGAGTCAGCCCCGGCCCACATCGGGCTGGACCGAGGTCGTCGAGCGATTGTTCGCAGGCTGGCCCCCGCAGATCCAGGCCGTGCTCCGACGCCTTGAAGGCCGCGAGCCGATTTACCTGGAGATCAGCGACATACACCACCTCAGCCGATGGAGCGCCGGGCGGGCGACCTTGCTGGGTGATGCTGCCCATGCGACGACACCCACGGTCGGCCAGGGCGCGTGCCAGGCGCTCGAGGATGTGGTCGTCCTTGTCCGGTGCCTGGAGAGTAGCACGACCGATGTGGTCGACGCCTTGCTCCGCTACGAGTCGGAGCGTAGGCGGCGGGCCGAGGACCTCGTAGCCCTGTCGCGCCGGGGGGTCGAAAGGCTCCACGCGAAGGACGAGTCGACGTATGGCGAGTTGTACCGGGCGATCCGAGCCTCGTCCGCGCACCAGACGATGCTGACCATCGCGGATTGGCTTGCGCGTGGTCCCGAGGGTTGAATGGCGGTCGGTACGAGCCCACATCGCTGCCGGTGTCAGTATAAAGATGTGACATTCAGGGAGCGTAGACCTGCTACTACGGGCATCGCCCAGCGCTGGGGAGATCCGAATGGGACGAGTCGGCCGGGAGGCCTCTCCGCGGCCGCGGGAGGTAGGCGATGAGCACGAACGGGGTCCATCGAGTTGTGATCGTCGGCGGGGGCTTCGCGGGCCTTCGGGTCGCGAAGTCGCTCAGTGGCGCCGCGGTCCAGGTGACTCTCCTCGACCGCCGCAACCATCACGTGTTCCAGCCTCTTCTTTATCAGGTGGCGACGGGAATGCTATCGCCGGCAAACATCGCCACACCTCTCCGTTCTGTCTTCGGACGCCAGACGAACGTCGAGGTGCTGCTCGAAGATGTCGTCGGTTTCGACGTCGCGGGCCGCCGCGTTCGGTGCCGGGAACGAGACTTTCCCTACGACACGCTGGTCTTGGCGGCGGGCGTCCGGCACCACTACTTCGGTCGCGACGACTGGGAACGGTTCGCCCCCGGGCTGAAGTCCATCGAGGACGCGACGACCATTCGCCGCCGCATACTGTATGCTTTCGAGGCGGCGGAGCTCGAGGACGATCCCGCGGCGCGCGACCAATGGCTGACTTTCGTGGTGGCCGGTGCCGGTCCTACAGGCGTGGAGATGGCCGGTGCCATCGGCGAGCTCGCCCGAACCATCCTGCCCCGCGAGTTCCGGAGGATCGCCGTGGTCAAGCCACGGATCCTGCTGCTCGAGGGCGGCCACGACATTCTGGCCGCGTTCCCGGTGGAGCTCTCCGGCACCGCGATGAGCTCACTTGCCCGGCTGGGCGTGACGGTCCGGACCGGTTGCACAGTCACGGACGTCCTTTCGAACTCGGTCACGTTCCGGTGCGGTGGAGAGCTTGAAACGGTCATCGCCCGCACGGTGGTGTGGGCCGCAGGCGTGAAAGGCTCGCCGCTCGGCGCCGAGCTGGCCGGGGCGGCGGGGGCGCACTTAGACGCCGTCGGGCGCGTCAAGGTGCTCCCCGATTTCTCGCTTCCGGGCCATCCCGAACTTTTCGTCATCGGCGACCTGGCGGCCTACGAAGCGACTCCAGAGCGAACACTTCCAGGGGTCGCCCAGCCCGCGCTGCAGGGTGGTGTGTATGTTGCCAGCCTGATCCGGGCCCGCCTTCGAGGCCGGAAGCCGCGTACATTCCGTTACAACGACCGCGGAAGCATGGCGACGGTCGGCCGCAACGCCGCGATCGCCGATGTTCGCGGGTTCCGATTCTCGGGCTTCACGGCCTGCGCGATGTGGATGTTCATCCATCTGCTCTTCATCGAGCAGTGCCACAACAGGGTGCTGGTGCTCGCCCAGTGGTTGCGGAGCTACTTCACGGGCGCCCGGTCCGCCCGTCTGATCGAGTCGTGTACTGGGGAAGGTCAGTTGACGGACAGCGTTGCGCAACCGATGAGCGACGGCGCAATCGCGACCTCGGATTCTCCGGCCCTCGCGGAAGCCCACCGGCCCGCCGGCATCGCCACGGATTTGAAAGGGGGTCCCGGATGAGCGACGGACTCCTGTCGCCTTGGACGGGCCGATGGCGGCATGGGCGGTCTTCGTTTCACTCTCACACCCCCAAAGGGCCTTCTGACATGACCGCCGCTAACGTGGAAGCCGCTGCCCTGACGGGGACACGCTTGGCCGACTACCTGCAGTTGACCAGGCCAAGACTCTGCGCCATGGCACTGCTGACCGTGGCGGCCGGGGCCCTCCTGGCGTCCGGCGACACGCCGGACTGGCGAATCATGACTCACGTCCTGGTTGGCGCGGCGCTGGTGGCCGCTGGAGCCAGTGCCCTGAACCAGTGGTTGGAGCGTGAAGTTGACGCCAGGATGCGACGGACGCGGGAACGGCCGTTGCCGGCGGGGAGGCTTCAGCCCGACGAGGTGCTCGTCCTGGGAATCGCATCGGCCATGGGAGGAATCATCTATCTGGCCGTGTCGCTCACGTCTGCGCTGGCCGCCGTGCTCGCCGCCATGACGTTCCTGACCTACGTCTTCGTCTACACGCCTCTAAAGCGCCGCACGCCGCTAAATACGCTGGTCGGAGCCATCCCTGGGGCCCTTCCTCCCGTGATTGGATGGACAGCGGTGCGCGGCTCTGTGGGCGCAGAGGCCGGTGCCTTGTTTGTGGTCCTTTTCCTGTGGCAAGTGCCTCATTTCCTGGCGATTGCCTGGATCTACCGCGAAGACTATGGCCGGGCCGGCCTTCGCATGTTGCCGTCCGTGGATTCGGAAGGGGGCGCGACCGGCCGACAAATGATCGTCTACTGCCTGGCGCTCGTCGCCGCAAGCCTCATGCCGGTCGTGGTCGGCGGGGCGGGATCGGTCTACCTGGCCGGCGCCCTGCTCCTGGGAATCGGCTTCCTGGCACGCGCGATCGGCTTTTCCTTGCGACGATCCACTGCGCGGGCGCGTGCAGTGCTGTGGGCGTCGTTGATCTACTTGCCGGCGCTGCTAACCCTCTGGTTGCTGGATGGCATTCCACACGGATAGAATCTCCCCAGTTCACCGAGCCTGCAAGGCAAGAAAGGAGCGACCGCGGTGATTCTCCTGGCCCAGAGCACGTCGATTTTCGACCCTGCCTCCCCATCGGCCGCGTCGATCCGCAGCCTGTCCGTCCTGGTCCTGGCTATCACCGGGTTCATTTTCATTGCCGTCGAAGGAATCCTCGTCTACACCATCGTTCGCTTCCGGCGCCGGGCCGCGGCCAGCACTTCGCTCCCTCTCGATCGAGCGGCAGAGATTAGTCGGCGCGAGATCGAGCCGCCCCAGGTCTACGGCAGCAAGCCGATCGAGATTGCCTGGACAGCGGCGCCGGCGCTGGTGGTCTTCGTTCTGGTGCTCGTCTCGGCCCGCACCCTCTGGGAGGTGAATGTCCCTCCGCCGCCGCCTCGTGAGGGGGATGATACGCTATTCGTCACGGTGGTCGGTCGCCAGTGGTGGTGGGAATACAACTACGACCGATATAACGGCAAGACGCTGGGCTTCACGACAGCCAACGAGCTGCACATCCCGGCAAGCGAGAAGGGCATAGCCCGGCCTGTCTACCTGACCCTGAAGTCCGCGGACGTGTGTCACAGCTTCTGGGTACCCCGGTTGGGCGGCAAGACCGACCTGATCCCGGGTCGCACCAATAGCATGTGGTTCCAGACTGACAGGCCAGGATTGTACCTCGGGCAATGCGCTGAGTATTGCGGTACACAGCACGCCAACATGCTCATTCGCGTCGTCGTCGATTCCCCGGGCGACTTCGAGGCCTGGCTGGCGAATGAGGGGAAGCCGGCCGTGGAGGACCCCGATGTGCGGGCCGGGCGGGCCGGATTCCTCGGTCAGTCGTGCGTCAACTGTCATCGGGTGCGCGGTACTCGCGCGAGAGGCGACTATGCACCGGACCTGACGCACCTGATGAGCCGCAAGACGTTGGCATCCGGCATGGTCGAGAACACTTCCGAAACCCTCCGCCGCTGGGTGGCCGACCCACGGCCAATCAAGCCGGGCTGCCTCATGCCGGCCTTCGGCCTGAGGGACCGTGAGCGCGACGATATCGTCCGCTATTTGATGACGCTCCACTGATCGCTTGTGAGGGCTGAACATGGCCATTGCCGAAGCACCACGAGAGCCGATCACTCGACCCGCCGCGCCGCCCTGGACGGCCGTGCTGCACGACTGGGCGACCACGGTCGATCACAAGAAGATCGGCATCCTGTACGTCATCATGGCCGTGGTATTCCTGCTGGTGGGCGGCTGTCGAGGCCCTGCTCCTCCGCTGGCAGTTGGTGCGGCCGCGCTACGACTTCCTCGGGCCGGACGCCTTCAACCAGATGTTCACGATGCACGGCACGACGATGGTCTTCTTCATGGGTATTCCGATCCTGGTCGGCATGGGCAACTACCTGGTGCCGCTCATGATCGGGGCCCGGGACATGGCCTTTCCGCGACTCAACGCGCTGGGGTTCTGGGTGACCCTGCTCGGCGGCCTGCTCGTCTACTTCAGCTTCGCGACGGGCGGCGCCCCGGCCATTGGCTGGTTCGCCTATGCCCCGCTGACCGAGCGTACCTTTGCCCGCTCCGCCGCCACCGACTTCTGGGCCTTGGGCCTGATGGTCAGCGGCGTGGGCAGCCTCGCCGCCGCCGTCAACTTCATCGCCACCATCCTCTCTATGCGCGCCCCCGGGATGGCCCTCTGGAAGGTCCCTTTCTTCGTGTGGACGATGCTCTGGACCTCGGTGCTCATCGTCTTCGCCATCCCGCCGTTGACGGCCGGGCTGGCAATGGTCGTTCTCGACCGCCAACTGGGGGCGCACTTCTTCGACACGCAGAACGGCGGCTCGGCGCTCCTCTGGCAGCACATCTTCTGGTTCTTCGGGCACCCGGAAGTCTATATTTTGATCCTGCCGGTTTTCGGCATGGTCAGCGAGATCGTACCGGTCTTCTCCCGCAAGGTACTGTTCGGTTACGAGTTCATGGCGGCCGCCACAGCGGCCATCGCCTTCATCAGCCTGGGCGTATGGGCCCATCACATGTTCACCGTTGGCATGAGCCGGACCGCAGACCTCTTCTTCATCGTGTCCACCTTCATGATCTCCATCCCGACGGGCATCAAGTTCTTCAACTGGCTGGCCACGATGTACGGCGGGCGGATCTCGTTCGCCTCGCCGATGCTCTTCTGCACCGGCTTCATGTCGATGTTCCTGATCGGCGGCTTGACGGGCATCATGTTGGGCGCGGCCCCGTTCGACTTTCAGTTGCAAGACACCTACTTCTTGATCGGCCACTTCCACTTCGTTCTGATCGGCGGGACGCTATTCGGCGTCTTCGCCGGCATCCATTACTGGTTTCCGAAGATGACCGGCCGGATGCTGTCCGAGCGGCTGGCCCGCTGGCAATTCTGGCTGCTTTACGTCGGCTTCCTCCTCACGTTCGGCACGATGCACATCTCCGGAGTGCTCGGCATGCCGCGGCGGATCTACACCTATGACGCCGACCGCGGGTGGGCTCTTTTGAACCAACTGACCACGCTAGGGGCGATCATTCAAGTGCCCAGCTTCATCCTTTTTGTGTGCAACGTGTTCGCGTCGTTGCGCAACGGCCGGCCTGCGGGCTCCGACCCCTGGGACGCCTGGACGCTGGAGTGGGCGACCTCCTCGCCCCCACCCGCGTATAATTTCGCCGTCATCCCGACCGTACACAGCCGCCGGCCGTTGTGGGACCTCAAACACCCGGATGACCCGGACTGGCTGTACGACTAACCTGACGGCAGTTTCCAACTCGTCGTCACAAGGGGGAGCAACGACGTGAGCGTCGCAACAACAACTATAGGTGGCCCGCCGGCGGGGCAATCGTTCCCAGTTCCGCCTGCGATCCGACCCGAATCTACGCTGAGCCCGGGCCAGTGGGGCATGCTCAGCTTCCTCGTCTCGGAAGTCGCCCTCTTCGGCACGCTGATCGTCACTTACGTCTTCTACGTCGGCAAGGACGTGGTCGGCCCGACGCCGGCTGAGGCGCTGTCGCTGGGATTGGTCGTGTGCACCACGGCGTGTCTCCTCGCCAGCAGCGCCACCGTGCATGTGGCGGAGAGGAGGCTGGAGCAGGGGAACCAGGTGGAATTCTTGCGGTGGTGGCTGATGACTCTCGGGCTCGGCGTGGCGTTCCTGGGGGGCACGGCCTTCGAGTGGCACGACTTGATCTACCGCCACCAACTGACGATCAGCCGCAACCTGTTCGGGACGACGTACTACACCCTCGTCGGCCTCCACGCGTTGCACGTCACCGCCGGGGTGACGATCATGTTGATCGTGCTCGTTCTGGCCTTGGGCCGCCAGGTGACGAGCGCCAACCGGGCCGGAGTCGGGCTGGTCTCCTGGTACTGGCACTTCGTGGACGGCGTTTGGGTGGTCGTGTTCACGGTGGTCTACCTGCTGGGACGATAAGCCCGGTGTTTGCGACCCGGGTCCGGGGAGAGACGCATGGCAAGCGACGCACAGATGTGGCCACAATCCGAGGCCTCCGCCGCGCCGGAGTCCGTCGAGATGCCCCGGCCGACGGCCGCGCCCCTGGTGCTGGCCCTGGGCATCACTCTGCTGGCCGCGGGCGTGGCCCTCGGGCACGGGCTTTCTCGTCGTCGGCGCCGTGGTCGTGGTTGCGGGCCTGAGCACCTGGATCGTCCAGTTGCTACCGGGTCGCGGGCATGTCCATGAGTCCCTGCTCGAGACGGCACGCCCCCAGCCGGTGATAGCTGTACCGGGTGGCGTGGAGCATTTGCGATCGGGCTTGCCGGGCTATCGTCTGCGATTGCCGAGTGACGTTCATCCCGTCTCCGCCGGCCTCAAAGGTGGCCTCGCTGGCGGCGCGGCCATGGCGGTGCCCGCCCTCCTCTGGGGACTGCTGAGCGGCCACGGCCTCTGGTATCCGGTCAATCTCCTGGCCGGCATGGTCCTGCCGGGGGTGGGGAGGATGACTGTCTCCGATTTGGAGCGGTTTAACACCTCGCTGCTGCTGGTGGCGCTGGTCATTCACGTCGTGATGTCGGGCATCCTCGGCCTGATCTTCGGCGTGCTGCTGCCAACGCTGCCGGCCGTCCCCCGGCCGATCGCCTGGGGCGGGTTGCTCATGCCCATCGTCTGGACGGGGGCGAGTTACGTGGCGATGCAGTTTGTCAACCCGACGCTGCCGGGGAGAGTCAGTTGGCCGTGGTTCCTGCTCTCGCAGTTCGTCTTCGGCATCACGATGCCGGCCGTGGTCCTGGGGGCCAAGCGTCTTCCAAGGCCACTCGCCGGAGTTGCGGGCGGCCTGGTTGGCGGTGCGGTGATGGCCGTGCCGGCCGTCCTGTGGGCGGTGGCCAGCGGCCGCGGCTTCTGGTACCCGGTCAACGTGCTGGCTGGGATGCTTCTGCCAGGCCCGGGCAATCTGGTAGGTGCGGGGTTGGGCAGTTTCCATTCGGACTGGTTCCTCGCGGCCGTCGCCCTGCACGCTGTCCTGTCCATCTGCTTCGGGGTCTTGTTCGCCCTGGTGACGCACTGGTTGCCACCGATGCTGGGGCCGATTGCCTGGGGCGGCCTGGTTCTGCCACTGATATGGACCGGGACAACGTACGGGCTCATGGGCGTTGTCAACCCCGTGCTCCAGGACCGGGTTGACTGGGCCTGGTTCATCGTGTCGCAGTTCGTGTTCGGCGTGGTCGCCGCGGTGGTTGTGCTCCGTTCGGAGATGGTCCCTGTCCCGCCCGCCGGTCTCGGCCCGGATCGGGTAGCAGACTTCTTGGCCGGCGAACAGGGAGGTCGGTCGTGAAGAGACTCCGCGAGGGAATTGGGGGACTGCTGACCCTCCTGGTGGTCCTGACGGGCGGGTGCGACATTCCAGGCAAGCCCAGGGAAGCGGATCGCCCTGTGCCAGCGGACCAGGTCAAAGGCTTCGACGCCCTTTACGGTGCGCGCTGCGCCGGCTGCCATGGGGCCGACGGTAAGCTCGGTCCCGCCCCGTCGCTGAACGACCCCGTCTTTCTCGCCATCGTCCCCGACGCGGAGTTGCGGCACGTCATCTCTGAGGGGCGGGTCGTCACCGCCGCTCAGAGGAGCCCGATGCCGGCTTTCGCCCGCGTCCGGGGTGGCCCGCTGACCGACGCCCAGGTCCAGGTTCTGGCCGAAGGGATCAAGAAGCGATGGGGACCGGATGCGTTAGGGGAAGCGCCACCGCCTTACCTCAGCCCGGCTGGCACCAGGAGCGGGGACCCGGACGAAGGGGTACGCGTGTTTGCCAGCGCGTGCGCTGGCTGCCACGGCAGTCAGGGGCAGGGCGGCGATCATGACGGGCGGCAGGTCGGCGCCATCAACGAACCGGCATTCCTGTCGCTGATCAGCGACAAGGTGCTGCGGCGCACCGCGATCACCGGCCGACCCGATCTCGGGATGCCGGCGTATGACGGCACGGTCGGTCGGCCAGCCGGTTTCCGCCCGCTGACCTCGGCTCAGATCGACGACCTGGTGGCGTTGCTGGCGTCCTGGAGGCAGGACGTGCCGGCCGGTGATCACTGACGACTTTGGCTTTACGAGAGGGAGAAACGATGGACGCTGCTTCCAGCTCGCCGCCCTCGGGGCCCGCACCCAACCCCGCTCTTGGCCGGCGCTCGTTCCTGAACTGGCTGACTTACGGGCTCGGCGCCGTCGCCACGGCCGTCGTTGGCCTTCCTTTCATCGGCTACCTTTTCGGGGCCCGCAAGGCCCCGGTCAAATGGCTGCCCGTGGGGCGCCTCACCGATTTCCCGCATGACCAGACGCGCATGGTGACCTTCGACAACCCCATCAGCCAGCCGTGGGACGGTTTGGTTGCTCATACCGGCGTCTTCGTGCGCTACGAGGGCCACGACGAGCGGGAGGCCGACGAGACAAAGGCACACACGTTCCTGGTCCTGGCCGTCAACTGCGCCCACCTCGGCTGCCCGGTCGAGTGGTTTCCGGAGTCGGGGCTGTTCATGTGCCCCTGCCACGGCGGCGTCTATTACGCTAACGGCGAACACGCTTCTGGCCCGCCGCCACGCGGGCTCTACCGCTGTGTGTACCGGATAAAACGAGCTGGCGGGGTTCTCCACCTGGAGATCCGGGCGCCCCACTATCCAACCCTGCAGGACACTCTGGAACAAGGATGAGTGATGAATCAGTCGACTCTAGATTCACACCTCCGAGGAGGGGCCACCTCATGAAGCGCTGGCTGCTTGCCGTGGGCGACTGGTTTGACGCTCGATTGCGTCTGCGTTCCACCCTGCTGCCGATGATGCGGCACCCCATTCCCCGGGAGGTGGCCGGGCCGATGGGCTGGTGGTACGTCTTCGGCAGCGCGTCGCTCACTCTCCTCCTGGTCCAGATCCTCACCGGTATCGGCCTAGCACTGGTCTACGTGCCGTCCGCCGACAAGGCGTACGACAGCCTGCTCGCTCTGAACTACGACGTGACGCTGGGCTGGTTCCTGCGGGCACTGCACTACTACGCCGGTTCGGGCATGGTCGTGCTGGTTCTGGTGCACGCGACCCAGGTCTTCCTGCACGGGGCTTACAAGTACCCGCGCGAGCTGACCTGGGTCCTGGGTGTGTTCTTGCTCATCTGCACCATGGGCATGTTCTTCAGCGGCCAGGTCCTCCGCTGGGACCCAGATGCTTACTGGGGCTTGGCGGTCGGGGGGTCGATGGCCGGGCGCGTCCCGGTCATCGGGCCGTGGGCGGTCCGCACGCTCTTGGGCGGCCCCGTGATAGGCGGCGAGGCACTCAGTCGCTTCTTCGCCCTGCACGTCTTCGCCATCCCGGGGGCCTTGCTGCTCTTCCTGGCGGTCCACCTGTGGCTTGTGCTCACGCGCGGGGTCAGTGCCCCGCCCGTCCCCGGGGAAGCGGTCGATCCGAGGACGTATGACGAGGCTTATGAGAAACAGCTCAAGAGCGGCGTGCCCTTTCTCGGCGATGCCATGAGGAAGGACGCCGTGTTCTCCGCTCTGGCCGTGATCGGCGTGGTTGTCCTGGCCGTCGTCCTCGGGCCAAAGGGCCCGACCGCGCCGCCCGACCCCACGCTGCCCGGCGCCAACCCCCGGCCCGAGTGGCCCTTCCTCTGGCTGTTCGCCTTGCTGTCGCTCAGCCCCCCCGAAGCGGAAACCTTCATCATCCTCGTCTTCCCACTGATCCTCATTGCCGCCCTGTTCCTCGTGCCGTTCGTGAGCAACCGCGGCGAACGCGCACCCAGCCGCCGGCCGGTAGCTGTACTTGCCGTGATCGTGATCTACACGGCCCTCGGCGTGCTCACTTACCAGGGAGCCACTTCTCCCTGGTCGCCGCAGATGACCGCCTGGAGCGGGGCCCCGGTCCCCGAGAGCATCGTCGGGACCAGCACGCCCTTGCGGCTCCAGGGCGCCGCGCTGTTCCAAAGCAAGGACTGCCGCAATTGCCACGCCCTGGAAGGCACCGGCGGCCGGCGTGGCCCCGATTTGACAACCGTCGGCACACGCCTCACGCCCGGCCAGTTGATCGACCAGATCAGCAACGGCACTCCGGGAGGCGGCAACATGCCGGCGTACGGCAAACAAATCAGCCCCGCCGAGATGACCGCCCTCGTCGAGTTCCTGGCGGATCTGCGGCCGGAGGGGCAACCACGGGCCCGACTGGCCGCAACGCGGAATGACGAGAAGGAATACCCGTGAGCCCCACGCTCGACGCCTTCCTACGCTCCTGGCCGTTCGCCCCCTGGCTCCTGGCCGAGCTGCTGCTCACGGCCGGAGTCTATCTGCGCGGCTGGCTCGTGCTCCGCCGCCGCGACCCCCGGCGCTGGCACGGCGGCCGTCCCGCCGCGTTCCTCGGCGGGCTTGCGGCTATCTATCTGGCCCTGGCCTCGCCGGTCGAGCCGTTCGCGGAGCTGCTGCTCCAGGTCCATATGGTGCAGCACCTGCTGCTCATGATGGCGGCGCCGCCACTCCTCTGGCTGGGCGCGCCCCTGTTCCCTTTGCTCCGGGGCTTACCGCGGCCCGTGCGCATCTTCTGGGTAGCCCCATGGCTGGCCGCGCCGCGGCTGCGCCAGATCTTCGGCCGCTTGACCCACCCGCTGACGGCGCTCGTCCTTTTCGTCGCTGCCACGTGGTTCTGGCACGCCCCGCGCTTTTACGACCTGGCCCTACGATCGAACGGTTGGCACTACCTGCAGCACGCGTGTTTCCTGGGCGCGGCCCTCGTGTTCTGGTATCCCATCGTCCGGCCTTATCCCGCCCGGCCGTGCTGGTCGCCCTGGCTGCTGCTCCCGTGCCTGTTCCTGGCCGACCTGTCGAACACCGCTTTGGCGGCCCTGCTAACCTTCTCCAACCGCCTTCTATACCCCTACTACGCGGAGGTGCCGCGCCTGGCGGGGCTCTCCCCCCTGGAGGACCAGTCGGCAGCGGGCGTTGTCATGTGGGTGCCGGGCTCTGTGGCGTTCCTTCTGCCACTGTTTGGTATCGCCGTCCAACTCCTGTCCGGCCGGGGGACAAGCGTCAGGAGTCAGCCGTCGGATGTCGGAGATAGCAAGATAAGGCCGCTTCCTAAGCGGATCTCACTGCCCGTGCTGAATTCCCCTCTGAGCTCCGGCCTCCGATCTGCAACCACTGGCTTCGACCTGCTGCGCCTCCCGCTGCTGGGTCGCTTCTTGAAATGGCGTCACGCCCGGCTTTGCTTGCAGGTCCCCCTGTTGATGTTAGCCGCGGTGACGGTCTACGACGGCCTGCGTGGCCCCCAGGTCGGCGCAATGAACCTGGCCGGCGTTCTGCCGTGGATTCACTGGCGCGGCCTGCTCATCCTCGGGCTGCTTGCGGCCGGCAATGTCTTTTGCATGGGCTGTCCTTTCCTGCTGCCTCGTACCCTTGCCCGCCGCTTCCTGCCTGCCGGCTGGAGCTGGCCGCGGCGCCTCCGAAGCAAGTGGTTGGCGATCCTTTTGATCGTCGTTTTCCTCTGGGCTTACGAGGCGCTGGCCCTCTGGGACCGGCCGGAGTGGACGGCATACCTCATCCTGGGTTACTTCGCCGCGGCCCTCGTCATCGACGGCCTGTTCCGCGGCGCCTCGTTCTGCAAGTACGTCTGCCCGATCGGTCAGTTCAATTTCGTACAATCGCTGGCCTCGCCGCTGGAGGTCAAGGCACGGGACCCGGCCGTATGTGCGTCCTGCCGGACGATGGATTGCATCCGCGGCCGCGACGGCATCCACGGCTGCGAGCTACACCTGTTCCTGCCGCGCAAAGCGGGCAACATGGACTGTACTGCCTGCCTCGATTGCGTCCACGCCTGCCCGCATGACAACGTCGGGCTGATCGCCGGCTTCCCCACAGCGGAGCTGTGGAACGACCGCCAACGGTCCGGCGTCGGCCGCTTTGGCCGACGCCGCGACATCGCCGCCCTGATCATCGTCCTCGTGTTCGGTGCCTTCGCCAACGCGGCGGGCATGGTTGGGCCGGTAATGGAGGGACAGGAGCGGCTCGCGTTGCTCGTGGGCGTTCGCTCTCCCTTGCTGGCGACGACCGCGTTCTACCTGCTCGCCCTGGTCGCGCTGCCGCTGCTCGCTGTCGGCGGGGCGGCCACGCTCAGTCGTCGGTGGGGCCGGCTTGAGATCACCACGCTCGACGTCGCGACGCGTTACGCCTACGCGCTGATGCCGCTCGGGTTCGGCATGTGGTTGGCGCACTACTGCTTCCATTTCTTGACGAGCTACGACTCTGTCGTGCCAGTTGCGCAGCGCTTCGCGGCGGACATCGGGCTGACGTGGCTGGGCATGCCGGCATGGGGCTGTACGTGTTGTCGCCCCGGAACGGGGTGGCTGCTTCCCTTGGAGTTGCTATCCCTCGACGTGGGGCTGCTCCTGTCCCTCTATGCCGGCTACCGCCTGTCGTCGTCGCTGAAGGCCTTGGCGCCCTGGGCACTGCTCCTGGTGCTGTTGTTCGCGACGGGGGTATGGATCCTCTTCCAGCCGATGCAGATGCGCGGCACTCCTTGAGGGGTCAGGGATGAGTTGACCATGAACCACCGCATCCAGCCAATCCTTATGCTGGCACTTCTCACATCCCTCGTCCTTCATCTTTCATCCCTCGCAAGAGCGGACGGGGGTGCGGTGCGGCTTCGCCAGCGGGCCGGCGGTTACCAGATCGCGGTCTTCACTTCGCCCACGCCGTTCCGGGCCGGGCCAGTGGACGTGAGCGTACTCGTACAGGATGCCGCGACCGGCGAATGTATGCCGGAGGCGCGGGTGACCGTGTGCATGAAGGCGCACGGAGCAGGACGCACCATCCAACGCCCGGCCACCACGGAAGCGGCGACCAATCGACTCTTCCACGCGGCTGTCTTCGTACTACCGGAATCGGGCCGCTGGGATGTGGAAGTTGCCATCGAAGCGCCGCACGGGCCGGCACTTCTCCGGTTTGAGGTTGATGCGGACGGACCGGCGCCTCGTTGGCTGGAGTTATGGCCGTGGTTCACGTGGCCGGCCATCGTGGTCGTTCTCTTCGGCCTTCACCAGGTACTGGTTCGGCGGAAGCTTCCTTCGCGAAGCCGCGGAGCCTCTTGAGGGGGTGCCTCCCGTGCCCGCCCCGGTTTCCCTGGCCATCGGTGTCCTCGCTCTGGCCATGTACACCCGGCTGACAGGCGTGTATCCATTCGGCCGGTACTGCGGTCGAACGGGGTGTGGCGGCAGTTCGGGGGCTGCTTCACGGAAGCTGAGGGATCGCACCTGCGTCGGATGAATGTAGCCGTTGTCATCCTTGGCAAGGTGGGCGACGATAGTCTTGCAGGGGCGGTCGCCCCGGAGCCGTGCGTACTTGTCGTCGACGACATCGCGCCAATAGCGCATGAGGTCTGCTCGCCCGTGACGTTCGAGAAATTGAATGCTATCTTCGCCGGGCCGCAGCATCGCGTACAGCCGCAGGTGCGATCCCTTCGAGGTCCCGCGAGTTGTGGTAGTCCACCGTATGCTGGTAAAGAATCTGCAACGGGCGGAGTATATCGAATTTCGTCAGGTAGCGGCGGAACCGGGGATCGACCGCCGGGTCCGGCGGCTCCCTTTCGTCGATGGAGACGCCTTCTCCAGCACCGCGTTCCGGCAGGTCAAACAGGTTTTCTACATTAGTCCGGCGGTTCTCGCCGTAAGTCCTTTCACGATGGAGCGGCAACTGTATTGGCTCGCTTCACATGGTGCCACGTCTGGAGCAATATTCCTCTTGAAATTGTAGGGGAATTGCCAATAATCATGGTGACCCGACCAAAAGAGAGGTCCCCATGTTCTTCCGCACCAAGTCCTCCGGGCCCCGCACTTATCTCCAGGTCGTCGAGAACCGCTGGGAAGGCGGTCGCTCCCGGCAACGGGTCGTCGCCACCTTGGGCCGGCTCGATCAGCTCCGCGACAGCGGCCAACTCGATGCCCTCCTGATCTCGGGGGCTCGCCTGGCCCGCTCGGTCATGATCCTCTCCGCACACGCACAGGGCCGCCTGCCCGTCATCCGCTCACAGCGGATCGGACCCGCCTTGATCTTCGAGCGACTCTGGCAGCAGACCGGGTGCCAGCGAGTCATCCAGCGACTCCTGGCCCATCGCCGGTTCGAATTCGACGTCGAGCGGGCGATCTTCCTGACCGTGCTGCATCGCCTGTTCGTCTCCGGCAGCGATCGGGCCGCCGACAAGTGGAGGCGATACTATCGAATTGAAGGCTGCGACTCGCTGGAACTGCACCACCTCTACCGGGCCATGGCCTGGCTGGGGCAGGAACTGCCCAAGAACCAGCAGAAGGACGCAACGCCGTTCGCTCCCCGCTGCACCAAGGACCGGATCGAGGAGGCGCTCTTCGAGCATCGACGCGACCTCTTCAGCGAGTTGCAACTGGTCTTCTTCGACACCACCAGCATCTACTTCGAGGGCCAGGGTGGCGAGAGCCTGGGGCAGCGGGGCTACAGCAAGGACCACCGGCCCGACTTGCGGCAAATGATCGTGGGGGCCGTGCTGGACGGGCGGGGCCGGCCGATCTGCTGCGAGCTCTGGCCCGGCAACACGACCGACGTGACGACGCTGATCCCCGTGGCCGATCGCCTCCGAGCCCGCTTCGGGATCGGCCGGATCTGTATCGTGGCCGATCGCGGCATGATCAGCAAGGAGACGATCGAGGCGTTGGAGCAGGACCAGCGGGGATGGCAGTACATCCTGGGGGCCCGGATGCGGACCCAGAGCGAGGTGCGGGACGAGGTGCTCTCCCGGGCCGGTCGGTATCGGGTCGTGCATCCCAAGCGCGATGAGAGTGACGCGCCTTCACCCTTGGATGTCAAGGAGGTCCACGTCGAGGGCCGGCGGTACATCGTCTGTCGCAACCAGGACGAGGCCCGCAAGGACGCGGCCGATCGAGAAGCGATCGTGGCCGCGCTGCGGGAGCAGTTGCGGCAGGGGGACAAGTCGTTGATCGGCAACAAGGGCTATCGGCGGTACGTGAGCCAGACCGGGCCTGGAGGCTTCGGGATCGACGAGGCCAAGATCGCCGAGGATGCCCGCTACGATGGCAAGTGGGTGTTGCGGACCAACACCGAGTTGGATACCGCCGAGGTGGCCCTCCAGTACAAGCGGCTGTGGATGGTCGAGGCGTGGTTCCGCTCGTGCAAGTCGTTGCTGGGCACTCGCCCGATCTATCACCGGTGCGACGCGACGATCGTGGGCCACGTGTTCTGCTCGTTCCTGGCTCTGGTGATGCGTCAGGAGCTAGAGGCACGGCTAGAGCACAGGGGACATGATCTGGAATGGGGGGACATCATCCTGGACCTGGACAACTTGGTGATGACCGATGTGGAGCAGGATGGCAAGCGATTCGCGCTGCGAAGTGAGGTCGAGGGCACATGCGGCGCCGTCTTCCAGGCGGCCGGCGTGGCCCTGCCGCCGACGGTTCAACAAATCGAGCCAATGGCTCCCGTAGGGGATACTGCGCCTGGTGCCACGCCGCCCCTGTGATCGCGCAACCTACGGTTCTGTAAGAAGATGCTACTGTATACTGTCTAAAACAAGTCAAAGATGGCTTCCGACAGCGAGACGGGAGGCAGTGCGTCGTGATCTAGTTCCGGCTGGCGGACATCAAGGTAATCCTCTACAGGCTGGACCGGCATCACCTTGAGCCGGGAGGCGACGAGGAATAACCGGATGCGGTCCTGTGGCACGCCGAAAGCCGAGGCGTTGAGGCGCCAGATGTCAGTCTGGTAGCCGCCGCACGTCTCGAGCAGTTTGGCCGCCGCGTCGAGGAACGAGGGCTGCATCGACCATCGTCTCGTAGAGCATGTTTCGAGCGTCATTCTCAGGACGGTAGCCGAGGAGTGATTTCTTGGACCGGAACCCACCGAGGAGAACCCCTGACATGGTGGCGACCCGGCCAAGACATCGAGGGTCTTCTTCCCTGCGAGCCGGCGCAACTGATCTTCTGCTAAGGTCCGGATGTCCTGTTCGATCACCCGATCCTCAGGGACACCCGGATGATTGAGCCGATAGGTCCGTGCGGCCATCTGATCGCGCTCTGCCGCTGCCAGTGTCTTGAATCTGGCGCGTATAAAGCCTTCCGACAGTCCGCCACCGCCTGTAAAAAGGTCGATGACCGAAGGGCCTTCGGACGTCACTGGGAGCAATCTTCGTCGACCTCCGAAGTGGTCTCCCCACCTGTCGTCTTTCTATCTGAAGCGAACCTGTTCGTCATGATGGCTTTAGTTGATTCCAGCATCTCACCAAAGAGCGCGAACCGATCCGCAAGGCCCGTAGCACCTCGTCATAGGACGTTTCGAGCTTGAAAGCCGGAGTATTGCTAATATCTCCGGGACCAACGGCGGTCCCAACAATAGCCACATTCTCGGAGGGTCACCTCCCCGCTGTCCAGGCCGTTCCCATGGCCATTACGTTCGTCACCTGCGCCCCATTTCTGTCGAAACGATCGGAAGATAGCCCTTTGAAAGCAAGCGTCCCGGATTCTCAGGTCTCGGCACGAGGGTCTGTGTGGCGGCTGGGTCAATGGGGAGAGCTCAGCTGCCAGGTTACTACCCATCCACGTGAGGTGGATATCGACTGCCTCCGAGACGCGATCGCCGCAAAATAGCCGAAAGGCCTGAGGGCGGAGCTGCTGTCACGCCTTATTAACTCCTCTCGTTTGTTCTAATCTCGGATAGAAGCGAGCCCAGCCAAGCAGTATACTTCCGTCAACGGGTGGCGGATCGGGTTGCAAACCGGCCTGCCCTACGCGGACCCAGCATCAGCGACCCTACCGCTGCTCTGCTGGGCCGGCTCGCCAAGTAGGGGGAAACGATGTCGCTTGAAAATGCGAAGAGCCCTTTGTTTGTCATCACACGGTCGGAGGTTTCTCTTTCTGAAGAGTCCCGGGGAAAACCGTTCCCTCAAATCTACGACCACTTCCTGGCCGTATTTGATCACATTGCGGATTGGAACTCCCGAGCCTAGAACGATGCCCGCATCAGCAGGCAGAATCTGAAGAAGTATCAAGAGTGGATTGACGTCTACGCGAGTAGACTGGGGGCAACCCCGGGCTTCGAGAGATTGGTGATCGCTGCTCATCGAGAATTCGGGGAAGATCTCGACCCTCACATCCTGCGACTTATCCGAGGCCGCATCGGTCGGGGCGATCTCACGCTCGATCAGGCTGCAAGCCTCTTGGAGAAGGGGGCATCCTCCCCTTCTAATCCCCACCTCAGCTCTGCCAACTCCCAACAGCAGGCTCCGCCCGAGCTTCCCGACCTCGTGACGCTCGATCAGGCCGCCGCCCGACGTGGAGGGATCGGCAGTGCGACGCTCTACCGATGGTTGCGCAAGGCCATGGCGGGCGAGGAGCCCTACTCCGTCTTGATCGCGGTCGTCAGTCCCAGGCTCGATAAGGGGCGGTTCTGGTCAAGGCTTTGGGATGAATGGTACCCCTTGAAAGCCCTATCAGAACCATCCCCGGGGTGTTCTGAGAATCTGTTTCAGTGCGAGTAACGGACAGAGCCACGGATAGGCCCCCCGAAACCGGTCTACTTTAGGAGCCTGGTTTTGAGAATTGCTTTGCCTTCAAGCAGGCCGTGGAGCAGGAAGATAACCCACCGAAACTAAACGCCGAGGTTTCGACAAGAAGTGGCCGCGTCGCCACTTACCCATTCATACCACCGTGAAATGTCGATATAGTAAGGGGAAGGTCGGGGTACGGGATCGTTGGCGCGATCCCGCCCCCCTTGATTCGACCCCTGAGATAGCAGGAGACGAACCCATGGCATCCTACCGCAAGCGCGGGAAAGTTTGGTACTACCGATTCGTCGATGCCGACGGAGTGAAGCGTGAAGAGAAGGGTTGTACTGACCGCCGCGCGACCGAAGACCTGGCCCGTAAGGCGGAATCTGAGGCTGCCAAGATCAAGGCGGGCCTGATCGACCCGAGAGACGAAGCTTACCGTCTCCACGAGGCCCGGCCGCTGGCCGATCACCTAGCCGACTGGCATAGTTACTTGACCGCCAAAGGATCGACCCGCCAGCATGCCCTCTTGTCCTACAACCGGGCAAGCCGCATCATCGCCTTGGCCCGCATCGAACGGCTTTCCGAGCTTGCCCCGTCAATAATCCAGGCCGCCTTGAAGGCGATCCGGGATACCGAGATTTCCCTTCGTTCGATCCGTCACTACACCCGAGCAATTAAAGGGTTCTCCCGCTGGCTGTGGAGAGACGGCCGCCTCCGGATGGACGGTCGGCACACCTGACCAGCCAGAACCCTGATTCCGACCGCCGGCATGAGCGCCGACCGCTGACCGACCGGGAACTTTCCGGCTTGATCACGGCCGCCGAGTCCGGCCCGGTTGTCTACAAAGTTCCCGGACTGGACCGCGCCTGGCTTTACCGTGTGGCCGCCGCGACGGGGTTTCGAGCCAACGAGCTGCGATCCCTGACGCCGGAATCGTTCGACCTGGATTCTGACTTGCCCGCCGTAACGGTGGCCGCCGCCTACTCCAAGCGCCGCCGGGACGATCACCAGCCCTTGCCCCCGGCGATGGTTCCCGCCCTTCGTTCCTGGATCAATTTCAAGGCCCCAGGACAACCACTCTGGGGAGACCTGACCAAACACACGGCCGACATGCTGCGCCATGATCTGGCCGCCGCTGGCATCGCCTACCGCGATGATAACGGCCGGGTGGCCGACTTCCATTCGTTGCGAGGAACCTACATCAGCCTGATCGTCTCGGGTGGAGCCTCGGTCAAGACAGCTCAAACCCTGGCCCGACATTCTACCCCAAGTCTGACGATCGGCATTTATGCCAAGGCGTCAGTTCACGACCTGGTGGGCTCCGTCGAGTCGCTGCCTGACCTGACCGGGGATCGTCCCCAATCGGAGGCCGTTACCCTCGCCGAGACCGGGACCACCGGCAGCGATCTGACAGCGCCAGACAGCGATCTGGCAGCGCAGGGACAGCGCAGGTGACGCGGGATGTCGCATCGAGCCGTTGGCTGACTCGATTGAAGACATCAGGGCGATACTCCCGATCGGTCGTATGTCCAAGGCAGATAGCAGGTTTGACGCATCACGTCGCGGCTTGTCGTCGAAAGTCAGCGGAGGGGGTGGGATTCGAACCCACGGACAGGCGGAACCTGTCAACGGTTTTCAAGACCGTCCCGATCAACCACTCTGGCACCCCTCCGGAATCGCGGACAGAAGACAAATGGCAAAAGGCAGGGACAAATGGATGGCGAATAACAAATTAACAAATGGCACAGCGCTAATGACAAAAGGCGGATGAAAAGAGCAAGAAGCCGGCCGGGCGAGTGGATCGTGCTGGGGCAGGAGCGGTCACTGGCCAACCTCGTCGATGATGTCTTCGGCCACGTAGATCGGCACGTCAACCGTCACGGCCAGGGCGATGGCATCGCTGGGACGCGAATCGACCTCGATGAGCTCGCCATCGTGGCGGATTCGCAACTTGGCAAAATAGGTGTGTTCGCGCAGCTCGTTGATGTAGATGTCCTGCAGCTCCCCTCCCAGGAGCTCAACCGTGTTCGCCAGCAGGTCGTGAGTCAGCGGTCGCTGGGTCGGCTGGTTCTTGACACGCCGGTCAATACTCGACGCCTCGAAGATGCCGATCACGATCGGGAACATGCGATCGCCTTCAACTTCCTTGAGGAATATGATGTGCTGATCGCTATTCTCGTTGATAATGATCCGCATGAGTTCCATCTGGACCGGCACGGCAAGATACCTCTTTGAGCTTGCTGGAAACGACCCATCGCCCGAATCATCTCTGAATGGTAAACGCGAGGCTGTTCGCGGCAGCCTCCGGGTTCACCGCGCCGGGATCATTTCTGGAACGTAACAACTCGATCATAAAGGGGCTACGCTGCGCCGTCAACGCGCGGCAGAGGACTCAGACGGGGCCGTCCTTGGCGATCAGGGCGGCAACCGCGGCACGCTGGGTTTCCAGCTCGGCCAGACGGGCACGCTGACCCTCGACCACGTCGGCCGGAGCGCGGGAGACGAAGCCCTCGTTGGCCAGTTTGGCCTTGAGGGGTCCGATCTGGCGGTCCAGGTCGGCCAGGCTTTTGCGCAGTCTGGCGAGCTCGACTTCCTTGTCAATCAAACCCTCCAGGGGAAGGATGACCTCGGCGTCGCCCAGGACGGCGATGGCCGAGTCCGGGGGCCGCTCTGCCGTCGTTGTGATCGTGATGGCCGACGCGTTTGTCAGGCTCTTGAGAAAGGCCTCGCCCAGGCGCAGGCGGTCGGCGACGGCCCCCTCGGCGATGATAATGGGTGCGATCCTGGCCTCTTTGGGGACGTTCCGTTCGGCCTTGAGGTTGCGCAGGGCCTGAATTTTCTCCTGCCACTGGGTGACTGTCGAGCGGGCTTCCGGATCGGTCCAGCCGGAGGGCCGGGGCCAGATGGCGATACACACACTCGTCTCGGCGGGGCGTGGATCGGGGATGCCGCGAAGCGGGGCAAGCTGACCCAGAGGCTGCCAGATCTGCTCGGTCAGGAATGGCATCACGGGATGGAGCAACCGGCAGAGAGTATCCAGGATAGCAGCCACCACGCGCTGGGCGATCGGGCGGGAGCCTGGATCGCGGAGCCGCGTCTTGGCGAACTCGACGTACCAGTCGCAGAACTCGCCCCAGGTGAATTCGCGGAGCCGCCTGGTGGCCTCGGCGAACCGGAATGCCTCCAGGTCGGCCGTGGTCTCGGCGATCGTCTCGTCGAGCCCGGCGAGAATCCAGCGGTCTTCAATGGGCAGCTCGTCGAGAACCAGGGGAGCAGGAGAGTAACTCTCCAGGTTCATCATGGCGAACCGGGCGACGTTCCAGAACTTGTTGGCGAAGTTGCGTCCCTGCTCGAACCGCTCGGACGTGTTGATCTTTCTGCCGTCGGGCAGCTTGAGCTTTTCGACGGGCATGCGCAGATCCTGGGTCTCGGTGGCACCCAGCGCCAGTGTGTAGCGGAGGGCGTCTGCCCCGTAGATCTCGATAATGTCAACCGGGTCCACGCCGTTGCCCGCGGACTTCGACATGCGCTTGCCTTGACCGTCCTGGATCACGGGGTGGATATAAACGTCATGGAACGGGACATCGCCCATGTTGAACTGGCCGAAGATCACCATCCGGGCCACCCAGAGCGTGATGATGTCGCGGGCCGTCGACAGGACACTCGTGGGATAGAACTTGGCAAGAGCGGGTGTGTGCTCGGGCCAGCCCAGGGTCGAATGGGGCCAGAGCGCCGAGCTGAACCAGGTGTCGAGCACGTCGGGATCGCGAACGAAGCCCAGGTTTTCGAGGTACTCGACGATGTCCCGGTTCTCGTCCGGGTTCTCGATACACGCATAGGCCACATCGTCCTCGATCTTGTACCAGACCTCGTCGCGGGTGTTCGGGTCGGCATCGGAACCGGTCTTCAGATCCCTGAGCCGCCTGGAAAGTTCGCCGGGATTGTCCAGTCGCCAGATCGGAATCTGGTGCCCCCACCAGAGCTGGCGGCTGATGCACCAGTCGCGCTTTTCACCCAGCCAGTCCAGATAGCTCTTGGCGTAGCGCTCGGGATGAATCCGCACCCGGCCCGCGGTCACGGCGTTCATGGCCTGCTGGGCGAAGCCGGGACTGCCGTCCGCACCGTCGCCCATCTGGATGAACCACTGATCGGACCGTATGGGCTCAATCGGGGTCTTGGAACGATCGGAGTGCCCCTGGCGCAGGACATGCGGGTCCACGCGCTCCAGCAACCCTTGTTGCTTCAGGTCTTCCACCACGCGCTTGCGCACGATGTAACGATCGACCCCAGCGTACGGACCGGCTGCCTCGTTGAAGGTGCCATCGGGTTTCATCAGGTCGATGGTCGGCAGTCCGTTGCGCTGTCCGGCCTGGTAGTCGTTGGGGTCATGGCCGGGTGTCACCTTGACGCATCCGGTGCCGAAGGCCGGGTCGACCAGGATGGGGTCGGCGATGATCGGGATCCGTCGTCCGGTCAACGGCAAGTCGGCCATCTTGCCGATCAAGTGCTTGTAGCGGGGATCGTCCGGGTGGACGGCGACCGCTGTGTCGCCGAGCATGGTCTCGGGGCGGGTGGTGGCCACGTGCAAGACCTCGGCCGAGTCGGCGACCGGGTACTTGATGGTCCAGAGATGGCCTTGCGTCTCTTCGTAGTAAATCTCGTCGTCGGCCACCGCGGTGCGGAGCTGGGTGTCCCAGTTGACCAGGCGTTTGCCCCGGAAGATCTTGCCGGCCTTGAACAGGTTGAAGAAGGTCCGACGTACCGCGCGCGAGCAGACCTCGTCGAGCGTGAATCGGGTGCGCTCCCAGTCGCACGAGCAGCCCATGAGCCGGAGCTGGTTCAAGATCCGCTGCTCGTACTCGTCCTTCCAGGTCCAGATCCGCGCAACCAGAGCGACCCGTCCCAGGTCATGGCGATTTTTCTTCTCTTCCTCGAGCAGGCGCTTCTCGACGACCGCCTGGGTGGCGATGCCGGCATGATCGGTTCCGGGCATCCAGAGGCATTCATACCCCTGCATCCGCCGCCAGCGGATCAAGACATCCTGGAGCGTGTTGTTGAGCGCATGCCCCAGGTGTAGCGCTCCGGTGACGTTGGGCGGCGGAATCACGATACAGTAAGCTGGCCTGTCATTGCCTGGATCGGCGTGAAAGTAACCGTTCCGCATCCAGAACTGGTACCAGCGATCCTGGGCGTTCTTGGGATCATATTGCTTGGGGATTTCGTTGATATTCATTCGACTTTACTAGAAGTATTAAGACAGCAAGAAAACGTGATGGCGGCGCTTTGGACCGCGGGTTCTTGTTCCTGAAATCGGCTCATCATTGCGGCTCTTGTTCGTTGCCGGGCTTCAGACCTTGCACGAGGTAGCTCATCTGGCCGATGTGGTTGTTCAGGTGGGCGACGCAGACCATCAGGAGACCGAGCCTGGTCCGGATCGGCACATTGTGCTCGACGGGCACCATGTATGCCTGATCATCGAGCGTGTGGAGCGTGCTCACGACCATGGCCACGGCCTCGTGAAAGCGTTTCAGGAGATCATCCACCGCGGGATGGGCCGCGTCGGTGAACTCCTTCTCACGGTCGCGGATGTAGCCGCTGCCGGCGATCGTGGCACCGACGAAGTGGTTCAGGTTGCCGGTCACGTGCAGAACCAGGTGGCCGACGCTATTTCCGAAGGGAAAGGGCTTGATCCAGAGCGACTCGGCGGGAACCGCGAACGAAATGGTCCACGCGCTGGGCCAGGTGCTCGAAGTAGCGCGAGAATTCATCGCCAGTCAACCGGGCAAGTTCGGATCTGGGCTTGGATTCCGTCATGACCGTGGTCTCCACTAATAACTCGAAAGTGGGGTCGATCAACATTCATCCCGGTACGTCGGCGGTCGCGGCGACCTTCTCGCCAGTGCGGGCTCGCGCGTCCCTCGAGAGCTTGTACTCGAAGGCGTCCACGAGCGCCAGCCAGCTCGCTTCGATCATGTTCTCGGAGACGCCAACGGTTCCCCAGACCGCATCGTGGTCGCGGCTTTCGATCATGACCCGCACTCGCGCCGCCGTGCCTGCCCGGGCATTGATGACCCGAACTTTGAAATCGGCCAGGTGCATCTCGCGGAGCCGGGGATAGTGCCTTTCCAGGGCCTTGCGGAGCGCACCGTCGAGCGCATTGACCGGACCATCACCCTCGCTCACGGTATGTTCCAGATCTTCGCCGACCTGAAGCTTGATCGTGGCCTCGGTCATTGCCTCGCCTTGCCCCACGCGCAAAACGCTGACGTGAAAACCCAGTTGCTTGAACCAGCAATTGTGCCGCTCAGCAAGGCGATTAACCAGCAGAACGAACGATGCCTCGGCCGCCTCGAACTGGTAGCCTTCGTTCTCGAGATCCTGGACCCGCTCCAGTACGCGAGCGAGGAGGCCCGGATCTTCCTCGAGCCCATACTCGGCAAGCTTCTCGGCGATGTTGGACTTCCCGGACAGCTCGCTCACAAGCACCCTACGTTCATTGCCCACGGTTTCGGGGTCGATATGCTCGTAGCTGGCGGCGATCCTGCGCACACCGTGCACGTGCATCCCCCCCTTGTGAGCAAAAGCGCTTGCCCCCACAAACGGCTGGTCCTGCCGGAAGTTCATGTTTGCCGTATCGTACACGTAGCGAGACACTTCCGTTAAATGAATCAGCTTGCCGGGCAGAAGAACGTTGTAATCGTGATACTTGAGCACAGGTTGGCGATGATGCTGCAAAGATCGGCATTACCACAGCGCTCGCCCAGGCCGTTGATGGTTCCTTGAACCTGCCGCACTCCGTGCCGGATCGCCGCCAGTGAGTTGGCCACGGCCAGCTCGCCGTCATTATGGGTGTGGATGCCGAGCGGAACAGGGATTTCGCGACGAACGGCGTCGACGGCCTCGGCAATCTCCTCCGGAAGCGAACCGCCGTTGGTATCGCAAAGGACAATCCAGGCCGCCCCGGCCTCGGCAGCCGCTTTCAAGGTTTGGAGAGCGTAATCGGGATTGTGCTTGAAGCCATCGAAGAGGTGCTCCGCGTCATAGACGACCTCGGGAACACTGGCCGCGCAAAACGCGACGGAGTCGGCAATCATCCGCAGATTTTCATCCAGCGAGATGCCAAGAACCTCACGGACGTGCAGGTCCCAGGTTTTGCCCACGATCGTCACGACGGGGGTCCGCGCGGCCACCAGGGCCTTCATGCCCTGATCGTCTTCCGCGGCCAGGTCTCTGCGCCGGGTCATGCCAAAGGCCGCAACTTTAGCTTGCCGCAGGGAAAGTTCGCTCACGGCATGGAAATAGGATGAATCCTTGGGATTGGAAAGCGGATACCCGCCCTCGATATAGTCAACGCCCAGTTCATCGAGGCGCGCCGTGATCATCAGCTTGTCTTGCAAGGAGAAATTGACTCCCTCGCCCTGGCTGCCGTCCCGCAACGTCGTGTCGTAAATCGCGATTCGTGTCATATCGTGTCGGCCAGCATGAGTGGATTCGTCGGCAGTGAATTTTTGATTCCTTTCAAGATTCTACCAGACTGCGGCCGTGAATCACGACACCGAGACACCGGGCACGGTCTCCTGGTTCATTCCCAAGTGCATTGTGCGTGCTGGTCTGGAACGGGAAATTGCAAAGGCGATGAGAGGAGACAAAGGCGTTGGCCAAGACGATCGAAGAACTGTGTCAGAAGATCCAGGCAGTCGCTGGCCGCGCGGAGTTGCCGATCGACACAGCGGTTTACGAGCGAGCCCAGAAAGACCCGTTCCGGCCAATTCTTTACGCCGGTTCGCTCGAGGCTGCTGTCTGCATCTTCGGGCGGGACCTGGGGAAAGACGAAGTCCGGCTCGGGCAACCGCTGATTGGTGCCGGGGGAAAGCTTGTGCGCCAGGGGGTCCTGAAAGCCTGGCAAGCCGGAGAATCGGCGGCTGACCTCACGCCCCCCGATCTCGAAGCTGCGCTCCGGTATGTGTTGCTGACCAATACCGTCCCGTACAAGCCACCTGGCAACAAAGCCTACTCCGACGCGGTCAAGGAACAGTTCCGGCCGTTCGTCCTCGAATTGCTCACCCGATTCTGGACCGGACATCACATCATTCCATTAGGAACCGAGGCATTCCGCTGGTTTGAACCGTATGGCGATCTCGAGGAGTTTCGCTCGATCGGCCGGACCGATGCGCGTTTCGAGTCGGTGTTCGCGTGCCGTTTGCCGTGTGCTGGCGAGGAGGGCACAGACTCGCAAGTCAAGCTCGTCTGCGTCATGCCGCTTCCCCACCCTTCCCCCCTCAATCGACGCTGGCTCGCCAGGTTCCCAAGCATGCTTGCAGATCGACTCGTAAAAGTTCGCGACGAATCCGCTGCCGCCATTCATCAATCAGCGTGTGAAGCCAGCGAAATTACGTGAGGCAGCGAGGTTGCCGGCTTGATCGATCCTATCGATTTCATAGAGCTGGACAGTCGCGCTGGCAGGCATGCTGATTCCGATTTACTTAGGCTTGCGTAGCGCTCTGGCGGGAGGTAGCTTACGGAGATGATTATTCCCGTTTTTTCTGTTATCTCCGGAGGTTGTAGTGCGGAAGACGCAGATGGTGACCGATCGTGAGCTCGAGATCATGAAGATCTTGTGGGCTCGAGAAAAGGCGAGTGTCCGGGAGGTTCAGGATGATCTGAACAAAGAAACCGGACCGGTAGCCTACAGCACGGTACAGACCCTGCTCAACATCATGGAGGAAAAAAAGGGGCTCGTCCGTCATGTTGTTGAGGGAAGAACGTTTATCTACTTCCCCAAGACCTCGTCAGAGCGGACCATTCGCGAACTGACGAGGCGCTTTGTTGATCGGGTTTTCGATGGGGCTCTGGATCGGGTCATGGTGGCGCTTCTCGACTCGAAGCCGCCGACCCCAGAAGATCTCGAACGCCTTCGCACCATGATCGACGATGCGCAGCGGCAATCCAATCACAATTCCAACGGACATGAGCAAGTATTGACTCACGCCTCTTGACGCCGGTTGACCTTCCGGGTCATGCTCAAATTCGTGTCCAGGGATCAAGGGCCAGGAAAGTGACCGTCAGCGACGGCACTGACCTGGTCCTTCGCGATTACGGATCGCCTCAGCACCACGACTTGCACGGGGCTCCTCTGGCATGGCGATTCTCTCCCCCTGTCGTCAACTGCCTCGCCAGCAAAAAGGTCAAAGGGCCCTTTGATGTGGGTCGGGTTGGATCGATTCGGTCAGCTCCTGATCGACACAACACTGGCAACGGCCATTCTGCTCAGCCTTGTGATCCTGCTCATGCTGCTCTGCCAGCAGCCGGCGCGGCGGATCGTTCTGGCCCAGGCGGTCATCTTCCTGTGCTTTTCATGTTTCCGCTGACGGCCACCCATCCCCTGACGCGACTGAGACTGCCGTCGTGGTTCCGCGAACTGAATGGCGGTGCGGCGAAGCACTTCCAGGGCCCTTGAAGGCCGGCAGTGCCAGCGGACAAGTCTGGGGCAGTCCGGAGTTATCGGGGAGACCAGCAAACGGTCCGCCGGAGAAACGGACCTGGTGGCACGGTCCCTGGCTGCGCCGGATTCTCACAATGATTTACCTGGCGGGCGTATCGATAGCCCTGATATGGACTCTCATCGGCGTCTGGGGCACCCGGCACCTCGTCGCAGTCTCCGCAGATCCTTCGCCGGCGACACAAGACCTCTACGAGCACCTGACACAACAAACCGACGAACGTCTGCCGATCCCCGGTCTCCGCGTCTCCGCGCGAATCCGCAGGCCAGTTCTCTTGGGGATTTACCGGCTGTTCATACTGCTTCCCACGGACCATGACAAACCCGGATTCGATGGAGAATCGCTCAAGATCATCTTGCTGCACGAACTTGCTCATGCCGCCCAGGGAGACACGTATTTCAATATCGCGGCGAGCCTGTGCAAAGCCTCTGGTTCTTCATGCCATTCCTGTGGTGGGTTCGTGCCCAGTTGCGAATCGACCAGGAGTTTCTGGCCGATCTGAACGTCGTCACACTCACCGGTTCGCCGGCTGGCTATGCCACCCGGCTGGTCACGCTCGCTGCCGACCCGACAGATGCAAGCGCGACGCGGTTGCCAGTGGAATCCGGCTCTTCGCGATCCGAACCATGGGAGAAACGGGAGTCGCATAGCCCTTTGCTGCAACGCGTTTTGATGCTGCTCCATTGCCCGTATCCGCTCGAGCAAAAACCCCCGCGATGGTGGACCCTTTCCGCACCTCTGCTGGTCGTGGCACTGGCCGTCATGAGTGCATTTCTGAGCTTCGTACTGGTGGAACGCATTTCAGTGCGTGCCCAGGCTTCAGTTCCGGGCAACGGACTCACCACGTTCCAAGTAAAGCACTTCGTCGCTTCGCCCCAACCTGGTAGTTCCCATGGCCGCAGTCCCTTCTATACCCTGCCGCTGTGCCTTCCGGCCGAATTTGACTTGTCGGTCGACATCCATGCTTCTCCATCCGCTCTTTCGCGGATTCGGATCGTGGGTATCGCTCTCGGGAACCCCGGAGCAGCCGACGTAACTGCCAGTCGCCATGCTGGCTCAGACAGCACGACCTCGGACTGGCATCAAGTCCGGATTTGCCGCCGGTCGGGCCGTGTCTCGATCACCGTAGATGGTCGGACACGAACCTTGGAGCATAATTCCGAGACTGTCTCCGATTGGCTCACGCTTGAACCTGCCCTCGACGAGACGGCCATTCTTCGAGATCTCCGGGTGATGTGGTAGAACCACATGGCCAGCGCAGACTGCCATTCTGGCAATCAAGTTGAGTACACATTCACGCTCTGTCAATTTGGCATGATGTCGCTCAGCCCGCGGTTTTCCAGGAACCGAGAAATTCGCGTTGGAAAGTTTATGTAAGTGTAATTTTTAAAATGGTTTATGTCAAATGCAATTTGGTCTCAGGGAACGATCCGGCCAATTTGGCACGAGCGATGCTCTTCCATCAAAAAAGACTTGGCGGGACATTCGATCCTGGAGGGTGGATTATGAACAGTGCACAGTGGCAGGAGCGATGGGATCCTCTCCGTGAGCTTCAGCGCGAGGTGGGCAAGCTATTCGACAGTCTCGATCCGTTTCAGCCGTTGCGTAATGTCCGCCAGTATCCACCGCTCAACGTCTATGATGCCGGAGACGGTTACGTTTTATCCGGGCAGTTACCCGGGGTGTCGGATGACGAGGTTGAACTGACCATCACCGGCGAAACGCTTACCATGAGGGGCGAGCGGAAGCGTCCCGATGGAGTCAAGGACGATAGCTATCGCCGGCAGGAGCGGCCGGTCGGACGCTGGTCGCGCACGATCACCCTGCCCGATCGGGTTGACAGCATCAGATCTCGCCCAGCTTCACGAACGGCATTCTGACGGTCAGCCTGCCCAAGGCTCAAAACGCCAAGCCACGGCACATCGCGGTGAACTCGGGCAGCTGAGGGGGGCGCCGCTCGTTCGGGGTCAGTCCGTCCCATAGGGCTTCCAAGATGAAAGCCACGCAT
>CAWCPP010000006.1:0-21155 GCA_963797295.1 uncultured Planctomycetaceae bacterium | reverse complement strand
CCCGAACGGTCGTCGTCAGCCAGCGAATGCCCACGGCTGGTACGGCTGACGCCCTCACGCCCCTGGAGCGTTCTAAGATTCCCCTCCTCCGCACCTGGCAGCGCGGGGCTGTTCACTTTCGATGGCGTTCGGATCAGATCATCACGGAGGGATTCCTGGAGCATCTCGATCGGCCTCGAGCACGGCCCCTGCTCCGGTGAGAAATGAATTAACGGTGACTGCACCTGGGAAGCCAGGGCCAGCGCACACTAAATAGTATCGGTGGTAAGGACTTGGAACAGGTAGTTCTCATTCCAGCGCAACAGCGGCGTCTCATCGCGATACTCTTGCGATCCTGCCGTTGCTTCAGGAGCGATAGAGTGAAGCGATTCAGCCAGGCCATGTTCTCGCGAAGCATCTTTTCCCGGATCCTGACTCGTCCTCGCGATACGTCACGTCGAGCACCCAATGGCATCCGTTCTCGATGCCCCAGTGGCCCCGTACCGCATGCGCAATTGCTTGACCCCCATGGCCAGGCTGCTGATGTAGTAGCGGATCTCGATCGTCTCCTTGCCGTCGCGGAGGCACACCGACGTCACGATCGCGATCGTCTTCAGCGCCTTCCAGAGCGTGAACCCCGGCAGCGTCGCTGGCGCTGGAATCTGAAGATATGTCCGCGTCTCCTCGCGTCCGTGACCCTTCTCTGTCGTCACCAGCTCCTGGGCCTCCTCCAACTCCCCCTCGAGCTGCTCGCTGATGTGGTCGATGACCGCCTGGTGGAGATGCTCTTGGTTCCCCTTCAGCGCCAGCACGTAGTCAGCACCGCCGTCAATGATCTCCGCCGCGATTGCCTTCTGGGTCCCCATCGCGTCAATCGTAATGATCGCCCCCTTGATATCCACCAGTCTCAAAAGCTCGGGGATTGCCGTGATCTCGTTGGACTTCTCGGCACAGGCCACCTGCCCCAGCGAAAGCCCGTATTCGCTGGCCCAGACGCTCACCGAGTGCAATGCCCCCAACCCGTTCTTGTGATCATGACTCCGCCGCACCGTCTTGCCGTCGACTGCCAGGATCGGCTGTTCCACGCCCGACACCGCGGCAGCGCGGTTGCGCAGGCGCGTTCAACCAGTCGACGTAACAGGCCTGGAAGGCGGCCGGATTCAGGGCCATCAGCACGCGGCGAAAGACATCCTTGCGGGGAACTCCGTTGGGCAGATTCAACGCCTCGATGAGGAACTCCTCCTTCTGGACGGCCCACTCGGCGATGGCCGTAGGGCCGCCCGCCCCGGCAAGCACCGCCATCACCGCGATCACGACGACGCTAACCAACGGATGGCGCTGGTTGACGGTAGAGCGGGGATCCTCCAGCTTGGCGAAATGGACAGCGATATGATCGAGGGAAACACGCTGGACGTCCGTCATCGAAAACTCTCCGCGGAAAAGGAGTCTGGAATCACAGAGAGACAGATATACCAATAAATGGCTGATCGCGCAACCGTTATATCTTACCAAGGTTGCCTAAAGTGCGCACGGCCCTGCCTGGGAAGCTGAGTTTGGAAAACCGGTTACCGGATCTGACCCTGCGAACGTGCCGGTCGTTCGGAGGCGGCCGGCGTGGGCTACTTTGGACATTAAGCCCAATACCGTTTAACGAAGCATAACCACAGACTGCTTAAAGGTTTTCTTCAAGGGCGGCTGTCGTCGATGTTCGGGGCGTTTCTTCTTCCATTTCGACATCTTCCGCTTGATCACTCGTGGGTTTGTCCGGTTGCGGCGGTCATCGGTGCGTTCGTTTTGCATCTCCCAAAGCAACGCCTGGTACCAATCGTCATAGGCTTGCGGCGTCAAACTATTGCACTCCGGCAACCGGCACTTGAGTATCTGGAAACAGCCTGTAAACGAGAGCCGATCAGGGTCGAGGCGCACCGTCTCTGCGGCCTGAAACATCAGCGACCGAATCACGAAATGACCCAGCGACAGCGCATAAATCTCCTGAATCACCCCTGTCGGTGTCTCGCTCCGCAGTTGCGCCGGCTTGCTCGCCCGCCGCGGGTCTTGATGGGTTTTCTGTTCGTCATAGACCAGTTCGTGCTCCCAGCGTTCGTGATAGAGAACGATCGATTCTTCAGCAGGGTGAAGAGTCTCATCGAAGAGGTTCGTTATCAAAGTATGGACCTCGCCGTGACCGACCCGTTGAGGATCGTCCAGCGTGTAACGGATCACCCGCACCAAGAGGCCATCGCGGTCCTTCTGACGGTCGTAGGCATTCTTGTAGACTTTGGCCAAGTACGACCCGTCGGCCAATGTGCGGATCGGCCGCAAGATCAAGTTCTTGACCACCCGCGCCAGGAGTTTCACTCCCATCGAATCCAATTGCTGCCACAGTTCGTAGCTGAAAAACCCTCGATCCATGAGCAAGAGCATCTCCGCGGAGAGATGACGGAGCAACGCCGCGACCATCGTCCGCTCGCCGCAATGGATATGCTTGACGACCATCGCGACTTCCACATGAGTACCCAACTCGACCAGACTGAGCTTGCGAACTTGGGGAAACGCCCCGTCTCCACGCGGCCCTGCGGAGGGGCGTCCAAAAGCGGTGTCATTGGCGGGCGTGTCAGGGACGTCAAAGACGGTGCTGTCGATTCCCATCAAACGATACCCACCGTAGAATGCTCCAGGTGTGGTGGGCTGGGCCAGAGGCCGGACGGTCTGGTTGAACAGGTGGAGTACCGGGGCCACACCCAGTCGCTTGCGGGCGATACAAAGGCTGGAGCGATGGGGCGACTCCTCTCCCTTGCGCATTCGACGGGCATATTTGAAGACCTGTCGAATTGGCAAATCGGTGAACAACCCCATAGCGAGCACGACCCAGAGAATGACTTCATGAGTCAACGTGCACTTGCGGGAGTTGACCCGTCCCGTGGCGTCGAGTGCTTGCTGGATGTGCTGAGGGAGGATAATCTGTTCCAAGCCCGCCAGTCGATCCAAAATCCGGCCCGATTCATCGACCGGAAACGAACATCGTCCTTGATGCATGCGAGTCACAGCCTCCATGTTGCCTAGGTGCGTAGCAAACCTAAGGTAACATGAGGCTGGGACTTGCGCCTATTTCAACGGTATTGACATTAAGGCGGAGGTCGAGGTGGGCCAGAGGTTCGGCGACATGACGAAGATCAAGGGCATTTGAGGCTCTGATTCGCACGCCCGCACGTGCGCGGACGTTACCATACTCTAAGCGGGACGCCGCCCGAAGACGACACACGGCGGGTTCGGGCATGAAGAGATTACTGCACGGTCTCGGCTACGAGCCCCGAAAGGAGAAACCACCTTTTGCTAATCGCAGAATTCATCGAGCAGGGAGTTGAGTAGCTGGTTTTCGCTCTGTCTAGCCCTGCCTGCATCAGTTTCTGCTCTCTGTGAAACAACAGCATGTTTACCCCAAGTGCTGGTGGGCTCGCTGTACTCAGCGATGCCCGGCGGCACTCCGGATGCGCCAGCATCCGGCTCACCCTGACCATTAACGTGGTCCATTCCCCGTCCGTCCGATTCCTTCCGAAGACGACCAGAGGTAGCGAGTTTCCGTTCAGATGGCCACTCGTAACCGTTCGTGCGCCTGATGCACCATGCCGCCCCCCACCACGGCGGTGCTAGCCGCTAGCGGGGGTGCTAATGTGACCAGGGGATAGGGGCCACTCCAACTCGAGAGCAATTCCTCCATTGCTCTGTGCCTGGACAGGCCACGGACCGTCGCGATCACCCTTAGGGCGTTCAGGCGAGGACCTCTCATACCGCTCGGGGCGCAGCGGAATCCCACTCCTGCGCACTTGGCAACGCGGGGCCGTCCACTTTCAATGGCCTGTGGATCAAATTGTCACAGAAGGGTTCCTGGATCATCACAATCTGCCTCGATCGCGAGCCATGGCCCGGTGAAAAATGAATTCACGGCGGTTACACCGCAGAAGCCGCGGTCCCGACAATACCGCTTACCGGATCTGACCCCGCGAAGCCTCTGACTGCGAGCCATGGCCCGGTGAAACATGAACTGAGGGTGATTCCACCTCCGAAGCCGCGGTGCCGACAAAACCGTTTACCGGATCTGACCCCGCGAAGCCTCCCACGGTGATCGTGCCAAGCAGGATGCGCTGCAAAAGCTCAGTAAGGAGCTGCTGCAAAATGCGCAGCGTCGATCTACCGTATCACGGCCACTGAATCGGTCGCGAAACTTAAACGTATGACGGCGGTGCGATGATCACCTGCGTCTATGGCCATTTCGACAAGACGATCGGTCTCCTCTAAGCCCTGATCGACTGAGTGCTACTCACGAAGATATTCGATTTACGGCACGAAGAATCCCCTTCCGTCCTTGGTAAACACACGAACTTGTTCGATGACGTCGGATAAGGGTACGTCGTAGGGGATAAAAAATTGGTGGCCGGTGCTTGAGAGAACTTGTGGGCCTGTTGGAACTTTGGCCCCGTCTACCAGGCCAGCGTACCCGGACACGCGCTCTTTCACGCGGTAAAGCACGATCTTATCTGCGGTTTTTCCCCACTTCTCGATATTTGTCCATTCCTCCGCTTGGCTGGGATTTATGGGCTTGGCGGGGATGAACCAGTGTCCCGCCTCAGCCTGTCCCGACTTCTGCGCCTGGAAAAGTAGCTCGCCTGGCTTGTATTCTCCAGTGACGATATGTGCATATTCAATTGTCTTCACGCCGTCGACTTCGACAGTTCTATGAAAGAAAGCTTCCTTGAGACTGCCGGTCAGTTCCGGAAGGACATGCACATACTGTGCTCCCTTGACTGACGGGCCGCCGCCGGTGACTGTACGAAGCACCTTCGCGATCCCGCTGGATTCGGCGAACCGGCTCACGGAAGTTGCGGTTCGTGAGTATGCGCGAGAAAGAGCCTCGAGTGCCTCGCTGGCCAACTTCGTCTCGCCTGCGGCTCCCGCCGAAGCGCCGAACACGACGAGCCCCCTTTCCAGCGGCGTCAAAGCGCGTCCGTCCATGTCCTTTCCCGTGATCGCCTCAAATGCGTCGATAACCCACCCTTGCGGTAGGAGCCGGAGTGAAAACTCCTTGAGCTTGTCTGAACTTATCAACGCATACGAGACCGCTTCTCCGACATAGCCGTAGACTTGTCCCTTGGCCGCCTCACCTTTAAAGTATGCAAGAGCGGCCGCAGCAAGGGAGACTTCGCCGCATTCTTTCAGCGAAGCTTGGTCTGGGGTGGAAGCTGAAGCGTGCGCAATTTTATCATGTAAGGATGCCAAATCTTTGCCGGGCTGGCCGGGGACGGTCGCAAGCGATGCACCTTCAATCACTCGCTGGAACTCATAAGGAACTGCGGCCTGCTTGAGGTAATCAACCTTCGCGGCGATGGACAACGCGATAGTGCGCCTGCCAATCGAGTCTATTTGCGCCGCTGATTGCGCCGACCGCTGCTGCAATCGCGAGGTAGCCGCGGAAAAGTTCTGTGCAGCTTGCTGCTGGAACTGAACGGATTGAGTTTTTATTTGTTGCTCCCAGCGTGGATAGCTCTGCGACAGCGTCGTGCGGACTATGCTGTACTGGGCGTGAAGTGATCGGACGTAATCGGCCAAATCTGTCGGCCCGCGACCGCCAACTGAGACGTTGAATCGGAAGTCGATGTTTCCGGGTGCCGAGTAAACGATCGTTCCATCTGGTGCTGGCTGGACGGCTACGGCTACCAGGGCGGACGCCAACGTTCGCCAGCGCGTATTGGAAGAGCCGTCCTCAAAACCCAAAAAAAGCTGTTTGTGTAACTGACCGCTGGCGCTTACACGAACTTGGTCGGGCTGGTCCCTGGCCGTTAATTTCAGAAGTTCAGGTTCGATCAAAAGTGAACTGCTGAGATACTGCAGAGAGTCAAAGGACGCAATTTGCACGAGAATCAGTTCGTGAAGCGATTTCAAGGTAGCGGCCGTGTTTGTATCAGGCGCGCTGGCCCCGCCGACCGCCCTCTCCAGTCGCATGCTTTCTCGATGCATAGCGCGGATGCTGCCTCGGCTGGTCAGTAGAAGTCGCAGCAGAAGAACCGTCGCCGGCTCCGAGGGTGGCGTATTGTCGGCGAACGCCTGGCTACCGGCAAGTTTGGCAAAGAGGCCGGCGTTGCTCTCGATTTGCCGGGATACGCAGTTGCAAAGGTTCTGAAGATCACGGTAGCGCTGGGCGATCCGATAATTCTTGACGATTGTTTCCCGCAGAGACTCTTGAGCCGTTAGCACCGCTGTCGTGCAAATATCGCGTTGCGCATTTTCGATTTCCTGTTGGTGACCCCACGGCGGTGGCCGTTTACTCCAGACCATTTTGGCCACGTCATATCGGCAATTCGGCAGGAGCGTGCTTCCAACGCTTGGGTTTCCCCTTTCGTCTGGCATCTGCGGTTCTAAAGGCGTGATCCAAAAATCGGAACTGTGTTCGCAATAGACTTTTCGCCAGTCGGAGTACTGCTTCTGCCATTCAGCCTTCGAGTCTTGGAGTTGTTTTGTTTCGGCAACCCACTTGTCAAAGTCGGGTGCCTGACGGTTGTCAGTCACCCCGTCCGTGGGAATGAGTCGCTCACGCAGGAACGTCAACCTGGCCGCGCGACGCACCCTTTCGGCTTCCCAGTCGCGGTCAATTGTCTTCACCGCTTCCTCAAACACGGACGTGAACATTCCTGCGGAGTAAAGCTTGCGCACGAATTCGGAATCCTTGACCGCGGAACGAGTTCTGGTCCAACGCGCATACAGGAGCCACGCACCTTGGATGTCGCCGAGTTCTGCGAGCGTTCGCGGTTGCGCTGTCGGAGCGCCTGCTGTTTTCAACAAGGCCAGCGCGTCCTTTGCGTTATAGCCGGGTCCCACCGGTTGATTCCTGACCAGCCATACGAAGTTCTCGCCCAGCCAATACAAGCTCGCCACCCGCATTTTCCGATCGTGGACGGCCCATTTCACAAATGTGGCGATCTGCTCTTGGGTCAGATGCCCTTGCCCATGCAGATATCCGGCTAACACGCCCTCTTTCCAGCCGGTGTCCGATTCTTTGGGGTGCTTCGGTCTCACATCCAGATCCAACCCTCCATTGAAGAGATTTCCGCCGGCACCTTGTTCTTGGGCTGACGAACTAGTGGCCGGCACCACGATCATTCCGACCATGCCGAGGGCGATGAGCAGGGTTCGGCGCATCGAAAGTCCTCCGTCACAGGTCACCATCAATCATGACTTCTGTCGCTACGATGAACTCTAACCCTGCTGTCTAAGTTCTAGTTTCGCAGATTACGAGGCGGTTCGCGAACGGGCCGGCGGGTAAATTTCCCCCCGTTGAGTCATCCATGAAGAGGTGCTGAAGGCCGGAACATCCGGCCAAAGTGGCACTCACCCTGTTCGGCTGAGAAGCTCGGTGAGTTGGGCGATCCAGGTTTTCAGTTGAGTCTGTTTTGGATGCGGTTGTGGGCTTTTCTGCTCGTAGCTGACCCGCCTCAGGGTCGTTAACATGTCGGCGAACGATGATTCGTCCTTCTTGGTGTACCAGGGCCGGAAGGGAAAACGTACCAGTTGATGTCCCGTCTGGTGAAACCAAACCACGACCAAGCTGTAGATGAACAACGCCATCGGCGCGGTTCGCGCGACGGCCTTGGGAAGACGATTGGCGGGGTCCTCCAGACCCAAGAACTGCTTGCAGTTCTCAAAGGCGCATTCAATGGCCCAGCGACACGCGTACGCCGAGAGGATTTGCCGCGCCGTCCAATCAAGCTTGGTACAATAGAACATCTGATCGGGACGTTTACCATCCAGGTCGCGGGTCAAGACGATGGTCAAGAGTCGATCCTTTCCCGCCTTGTAGTACAGGGCTTGGGTCGTCTTGACCGCCAAGGTAGCATGCAAACCGAATTGGTTAAACTTCAGTTCCGTCCAGGGTTGGTTCGGATCATCGGCCCATTGCTTCATGCCAGGTAAGCGGTCCCCTTTCTTGCGGGCCGGTCCTTTCGTTTTTCCTTCCTTGGGAGGTGCCGGTTTGTAGAGTGCTCCCTTGGGGTGAACGTGACTGATGAGATGAACATTGGAAGGGAGATGAGAGAGGATGCTCTTGCCGCCATAGGCGCTATCGCCGGTGACGAAGTGCTCGTCCTTGGGGAACCATTGGGCGATCAAATTGATGAGTTCCAGGGCCAATTCAGGCCGGGTGCGATGATTCGGATCGTGCTTTGGCTTGGGGGATTTCTTCTGGCCTTTCTTGCCCTTTGGATTCTTTTTCCCCTTGGTCAGGCCTTGGCGGTTGCGGTACAGACGCACGGCGATGGGCAAGGCAAAAACCTTGCTGGGGGCCCAGAAGGGAAAGGCGACAATCAGAGTCAGCACAACCCAGTCATGTCCCCAACTGACCAGAGACTTGGCACGACTGGAGATGAGCGGATCGTAATGCATGCCAGCGCCATAGAGGGTCAGGCCACGTTTGCGGCAGAGGGTGTCGTCAACGGCCCAGAGGAGGGTCGCGCCTGGAGCAAGAATCGTAACGACCAGCATTGCCAGGAACATGGAGAAGCAGTCGAGATCCCAGGCGGCATGGCTAAAGAAACGGTGAAACCGCGACCAGTGTCCGTCGCCGACATGGCCACTGGAGAAGATGAGTTCGGTGACGTAGCGGTGACGCTGGGAGAGAATCCAGCCTGTGACGATCACCACGAATGTCTGGTAGGTCGGGGCCGTGAAAACCGGAGTGAAGTTCTGTAGCACGGTGAGGAAGGAGTCGGTAAGTTCCATGGGTCGGCTTCCTTGCCTTGGTGTCTTGTTGCGACCTGTGAACCAAGACAGGATGCCAGGAATCAGCGGGGAAGCCGACGTGTTTTTCTGATCAGTCGCCCCCCGTCAAAAGTACGAAACTCGAACTAAGGATCGCTATCGCAAACTGGCCGAACACCGGCGGCCATCGCTCCGACACCGCCTCCAGCACTTGCGGATGCACCCGCTCTTTCCACGAGGCTTCGCGGGCCGGGTCGCCCTGGGGGATTGCTCCCCCAGGGCTCCCACAGCTACGGAAGCATGAAACAAGAAACTCATCGAGTCACATCTCTTCAGGGGAGATAAGGGGACGAGAGTCGATTCGGCCTGGGGAAACGACTCCCGTCCAGAATGGCATCAACTCATCGACACAAGATTTAATGGAAGTGAGCGTTGTAAGGTCCTGGGACAGCATACTCATCTCGGTGCAACCGAAAGCTGCCCAGACGGACGCGGCCCTGAAGAACATCACTTCGGCTCCGGTGCTGTGCCTGCAATTATATTGCTACTCGTAGCCGCTGGATCGCCTGATGCACCAGACGCCCCCCACCATGGCGGAAAAACCGCAAATATCTCCATGCTTTACAACTGGGCCAGACCCAAGGCCGTCATCGTCAGCCAGCGGATGCCGGTCCCGGGAACGAACGATGCACTGACACCCGTTGAGCGAAGCGGAACTCCACTATTGCGCACCTGGCAGCGTGGGGCCGTCCACTTTCGATGGCGTTCGGATCAGATCATCACGGAGGGGTTCCTGGATCAGCGCAAGCAGCCTTGATCGCGACCACCATCGCTCCGGGGAGAGATGAACTGACACCGACTGCGCAATGACCTGTTTCGTTCTCAAGAACCGGAAACAGGGCTCGACCCCGCGAAGCCCCAGGGCTCGACCCCGCGAAGCCCACACGCCGATGCTCCACGACTGGGCCATCCTCGGACCGTCAGCGTCAGCCAGCGGTCGTCTCCCCTTGAACAACCGACGCCCTCACCCCACTCGAGCGACGCGGAAACGCACTCCTACGCACCTGGCAACGCGGGGCCGTCCACTTTCAATGGAGTTCGGACTGCATTACCACGACGGCTTTTCTGGATCGATTGATTAGCACTGCTCGAAGACTGTGACGAGCCAGACTGAACTGGCTGAACGCCGGGCTACCCTGCCGCAAGACCACTCGACTGATCCGGGTGAGAATTGAGTATGGTGTCCTAGGAACTTTTTGGTGTCCCCGGAACTCTTGCCGGAACTTTGAATGCGCAAGTTTAGCTGAATCTCCGAAAACCCGGCTACCAGTCTGACCACGTGACGCTTCGCAGCCTCTAGTCGCTCGTCCTTGTCATCTGGTAGCGAGACGGGCGAATGTTCGCGTGGGCCAAGCCTCGGGCTCGGAGCACGCCGGGTCATGGTTTCTCTTTCGGAAGAGGCGAGGGAGTCTTGACGGGGGCTTCCGGTCCGGGGCGGCCAAGGAGTTTCGCGGCCTCAGTCCAGGCCTGGAGCAAGTCGCGGTCCGGCAACTTCTGTTGCTTCATCCAGGCCACCGACTTGTCGAACCAGCGGGTCGCCTCCTTCGCATTGCCTCTCTCGTGCTCGATCATGGCCATGAAGAACCAGTCGTAGGGGTCGCCACCCTTGCTGCGCTCCATGGATTCCTGGAACGAGGCGACGGCCTCGTCACGCAGACCTACCCGGTACTGAGCGACGGCCAGGGTATTGATGGCGTTTCGGTTTCGAGGCTGTAATGCGGTCGACTTTCGTGCGTGCAGGAGGGCGGCGGCGGGGTCGCGTTTGGCCGGGTCGGGGTGCATCGACAAGGCGCTGGCCAGGTTGTTGTGGGCGGCTGCCAGCTCAGGCTTGAGGCGGGCGGCCTCACGGTATTCGGCGAGCCCCTCGTCGAAGCGCTCGACCGACCACAGGGCGAATCCGAGGCCGCCATGGGCGATAGCAAGGTCGGGCTTGATCCGGATGGCCTCGCGGTATTCGGCGATGGCCTCGTTGTGCTTCCCCTGAAGTCGCAGTGCTCCACCGAGGTTGTTGTGAGGCATGGCAGCCCCGGGCTTTATCCGGATGGCCTCGTGGTATTCGGCGATGGCCTCGTTGTGCTTCCCCTGAAGTCGCAGTGCTCCACCGAGGTTGTTGTGGGCTTCGGCGAAGTCGGGCTTGAGTCGGATGGCCGTGCGGCATTCGGCGACGGCCTCGTCCAGCTTCCCCGAGTCCTCCAGGGCGCCACCGAGGTTGGAATGGGCCTCAGGGTTCTCTGGCTTCAGCCGGATGGCCTCGCGGTATTCGACGATGGCCTCGTCCAGCTTCCCCTGCTTCTCGAGTTCAACGCCGAGGTTGGAGTGGGCCTCAGAGTAGCCTGGCTTGAGTCGGATGGCCTCGCGGTGTTCGGCCATCGCTTCATCCTGCTTCATCATGGAATCGTAGGCAACACCGAGGCTGTCATGGGCTTCGGCGAAATCTGGCTTGAGTCGGATGGCGGTGCGGAATTCGGCGATGGCCTCGTCGAGTTTCTTCTGCCGCCGAAGAACGTGACCGAGGTTGCTATGGGCCAGGGCGAGGTCGGGCTCCAGGTGAATGGCCTCGCGGTATTCGGTGATGGCCTCGTCGACCTTCCCCTGGGCATTCAGGACGTTACCGAGGCCGTTGTGAGCATTGGCGTCGTCGGGCTTGAGTCGGATGGCCTCGCGGGATTCGGCCAGTGCCTCGTCGAGCTTACCCTGGCCACGAAGAGCGTTGCCGAGGTTGCTGTGGTAGACGGCATCATCGAGTTTGAGCCGGGTGGCCTCGCGGTATTCGGCGACGGCCTCGTCGACCTTCCCCTGGGCAATCAGGACGTTACCGAGGCCGTTGTGAGCATTGGCGTCGTCGGGCTTGAGTCGGATGACCTCGCGGTATTCGGCCAGTGCCTCGTCGAGCTTCCCCTGGGCTCGCAGAGCGCAGGCGAGGTCATCGTGGGCCATGGGGCTCCCGGGTCGGATCGCCACCGCGGCCGATAGGTGCCGCACCGCCTCCTCGGGTCGGGGGTAGATTTCGTTTGCACTGGTGGCGTCGGTGTCGGTGCCGTAGGCAGCGGCAAGCCCGACCCGGGCCCAGAAATCGGCCGGATGACGGGACACGGCCCGGCGGAGCACCCGCGCGGCCCGCTCGCGGTCATCGGCGCCGAGCTTGAGCTGACGGGCCAGCAGGTACAGGCTGGGCGCGGGCTGGGTGTCGAGGGCCTTCTCGTCGTCGGCCAGGCGCTGGAATTCCGAGACAGCGATGGCGTCCTTGCTTCCCATCCTGGCACGCAGGGCGTCGCGCCACGGATCGGGGTCGGCCGCGCGTGAGGCGGCCACCAGCCGACGCCAGTCAGCCTCGGCCCGCCCCGCCTTGATCCTGACATAGGCCCAGTCGTCCAGGTAGATCGTCAGCTCGATCGGCTCGGAGCGGGCGGATAGCCACTTTCCCGCCTCGGCCGGTTCGGTCGTGTCGAGGTCGAGCCCGGCCTTGCGGAACACGGCGGTGTAAGCGGCGTCGGTGCGTTTCTGGTCGAGGTTGTCGCCACGGCTGCCCCGGACCAGTTCGAGTTCGGCCAGCAGGGCACGGTCGGTCTCCAGACGGCGGGCCTTCTCGGCGGCATCGGCCTGCTCGCGCTGGAGCTGGGTCAACAGGTCGGACACGCGGCCCCGGAGCGGAGCATCGGTTTCGCCCTGGGCTAACAGACCCTCGGCCCGTTTGGCTGCCGAGAGCGCCTCGGCCCATTTCGTGGTGTCACCGGGCGGGGCGGCCTGGGCCTCGCCGCGCAGCCTCGATGCGTCAGCCAAAGCGTCGTCGACGGCGCGGGCGGTCCTCGCCACACGCTCGGCCCTCTGTTGCTGAACCCAGGCGTACCCGCCGCCTCCTGCCAGGCCGAGTGCGATAACGGCCGCAGCCGCGACGGTCGTCAAGCGACGACGGCCCCTCTCCTCCACGCTTTCCAGCGCGGCCCGGCGCAGCTTCTGCTGCACGCCGGCAAGATACGCCGTCACCCGGTCGGCCACGGCGCCGGCGTGGCGCGGTCGGTCGTCCGGCTCGCGGGCCATGCAGTGCTTTGCGAGTGCGACCAGATCAGAATCGGCCCCGCAGGCGTCGAGGCGGTCCATAGCGTCGGCCAGGTCACCCAGCGCGGCCTTGCGCTGGATCTCGCCGGAGCTCCGACCGATGAACGCGGGCTCGCCGGTGAGAATCTCGCAGAGGATCGAGCCCAGGGCGAAGACGTCGGCGCGCTCGTCGATGCGGTCGACTTCGCCCCGGGCCTGCTCGGGAGCCATGTAGCTGGGCGTGCCCATCACCGAGCCGGCGTGGGAGAGGTCGGAATCGTCGGAGCCGCTGCGCGCGGTGGCGATGACGGTCTCCTGGCGGTTGAGCTTGCCAGCCTGGGCGTCGTCGACAACCCCGCCGCGGGGCAAGACCTTGGCCAGGCCCCAGTCCATGACCTGGACCTCGCCGAAGGAGCCGACCATGACGTTGGAGGGTTTGAGGTCGCGGTGTATGACCCCTCGGGCATGCGCGTAGGCCACGGTCTGGTCGATGGCTTCGAAGACGGAGAGGAAGCGGGGGAGATCGTCGGCAGGCTCCTTGCGGTCTTCCAGCAATTGCGCCAGGGTATGCCCCTTGACGAGCTTCATGGAGAAAAATGGGCGTTTGTCGCCGAAGGTGCCGAGCTCGTAGATGGGCACGATGCCGGGGTGCTGGAGCTGGCCGCCGATTTGAGCTTCCTCGACGAACCGGCGAACCATGTCGGCGTTGTCGCGGAGGTCCTCACGCAGCACCTTGAGGGCGACGTCGCGGCCGAGGTCGGGGTCGCGGCCCTTGAGCACGGCGCCCATTCCGCCACGGGCGATCTCGCCGTCGATCCGGTACCGGATCGAGGTGTCGGCATCGTCCCCGCCCGCCGGCTTGACAATTGGTCCGGGCTCCTCGCCCGGCGTCGTGTCGCGCAGCAGGACGTGGGGCACGGCTCCGATCGTGACGGCGATGGAGTCCAGAACGCTGGCCACAGCGCCGGACGCGGACGGCCCGCCATTCCGGGCGAGGCTCTTCGATTCCCTCAGTCCTTCCCGCAAGAGGCAGCGAGGGCAGAGGTTACGCGGAGAGCCCTGGGGCAGTTCAGCCCCACAGTTCGGGCAATTCGGGCGGTCGGACATGGCGGAAAACCTCCGGCTGCGGGAGACAAGAGAGTCTGGATTCTCCTCCCTTGTAGGGAATCCACCGCGAAAGCTGACAGCCCCCCGCGGCGGAATTCTCCATCCGTCATCGCCCGAGGGTGTCCAAAAGGTTGGGAGTCCAGGACTCGAGCAGGCGATCGCTTTGACGATCGGGCGCGAGTTGCGATACGATACACTCATGGCCAGTGAAATCACACCAGCTCTGGGTTCCGCCCTGCTCGACCTGTCCGGCTTGCCGGAGCCGGTCGTCAAAAGCATCAAACAACTGGTGGAATCGCTTCGCGAGGGGATTGCAGTCCAGGGCCAATCTGGCGCGACGTCGCTCCGCCCGCCCCTGCGGGGCCGATTCGCCGAGCTCAGGCTCTCGATCGCGAAGGAAGACCTCGACGAGGCCCGGCGGGAAGCATGGCAAGACTTCCCCCGTGAGTTTCCCGAGCCCGGTCCGTCATGAGCGACGTCCTTGCCGATACGCACTCGATCGTATGGTTCCTCTTCGATACGGCCCGACTCTCTCCGCCGGCGGATGAAGCGCTCACCGTCGCCGCGGAGTCGGGCAAGCTCTACATCTCGGTGATCAGCCTGGTTGAAGTGAATTACCTCGCAAGCAAGAAGACCTTTCCGTACTCGGGCGTTTTCGATCGGCTCATAGCGTTGGCAACCGACCCGATCGAGCCCCTCGAAGTTCTCCCTCTGTCGCTGGAGATCACCCAGGCGATGGATCTCGTTCCTCGGGCCGAAGTGCCGGACATGCCCGATCGCATCATCGCGGCGACTGCGGTCGCTCACAGGCTTCGGCTCGTGAGCCAGGATTCCGAGATCCGCGCTTCGGCCAGCCTCAAGGCACTCGTCCCGGTCATCTGGTAGCGAGAAGGATGGAGTTTATCGTGGGCCAGAGCCTCGGCCTCGGAGGACCGGCCGCGTCACGGTTTTTCTTTCGGAAGGGGCGCAGGCTTTTCGGCCGCAGCCGCCGGTCCTGGGCGGCCCAGCAGCTTCGCGGCCTCGGTCCAGGCCTGAATCAGATCGCGGTTCCGCGACTTCTCTTGCTTCGTCCAGGCCACCGACTTGTCGAACCAGCGCGTGGCATCCGCGGCGTTGCCGCGCTCGTGCTCGATCATGGCCAGGAAGAACCAGTCGTAGGGATCGCCACCCTTGCTGAGGTCCATGGATTTCTGGAACGAGGCGAGACTCTCGTCGCGCAGCCCCGAGCGGTACTGGGCGACGGCCAGGGTATTGAGGGCGCTTCGGTCTCGCGGCTGCAAGCCGGTCGACTTTCGTGCGTGCTCGAGGGCGGCGGCCGGGTCGCGTTTGGCCGGGTCGGGGTGCATCGACAAGGCGCTGGCCAGGTTGTTGTGGGCGTCTGCCAGCTCGGGCTTGAGGCGGACGACCTCACGGTATTCGGCGAGCCCCTCGTCAAAGCGCTCGACCGACCACAGGGCCAATCCGAGGCCGTCGTGGGCGCTAGCAAGGTCGGGCTTGATCCGGATGGCCTCACGGTATTCGGCGATGGCTTCGTCGACGTTGCCCAGCTCATTCAACGCATTACCGAGGTTGCTGTGATGCATGGCAGCCCCGGGCTGGAGCCGGATGGCGGTGCGGAATTCGGCGATGGCCTCGTTGAGCTTCCCCTGACGTCGCAGGGCTCTGCCCAGGTTGTTGTGAGCCTCAGCGTCGTCGGGCTGGAGCCGGATGGCGGTGCGGAATTCGGCGATGGCCTCGTTGAGCTTCCCCTGCTTCTCCAGAGTGACGCCGAGGTTGGAATGGGCGTTAATGTAATCTGGCTTGAGCCGGATGGCCGTTTGGCATTCGGCGACGGCTTCATCAAGCTTCCCCTGTTTTTCCAGGCAGGCGCCGAGGTTTGCGTGAGCCTCAGCTAGGCCGGGCTTCAGGTGAATGGCCTCGCGGAATTCGGACATGGCTTCGTCCTGCTTGCTCTGGGAGAACAAGGCATGACCGAGTCTGTTGTGGGCGTCTGCGTAGTCAGGCTTGAGCCGAATCGCCGTACGGCATTCGGCGACGGCATCATCCAGCTTCCCTTGGTCCACCAGGACGCTGCCGAGGTTTGCGTGGGCCTCGGCCAAGTCTGGTTTGAGCCGGATGGCCTCGTGAAATTCGGCGACGGCCTCGTCGATCCTTCCTTGAGCCTTCAGTGTACGGCCCAGGATGTGGTGGGCGGCAGCGTAGTCGGGCTTGAGCCGGATCTCCTCGCGGAGCGCGGCGACGGCCTGATCGAGCACGGTGGCCGCCTCGGGCGACCGGCCCCTTTCCTGCAACAACCCGCCCAGACAGCTAAGGTGCCGGCCGTTCTTGGGCCGCAAGCGGGTCAATTCCTGAAAGACATCGATCGCCTCGTCGGATTCTCCCCTGGCTTCCAGGGCATGCGCCAGCTCGTGGGCTGTCTCGAGGCGCACTGCGCGGGCGGCGGTGTAAAAGCGGATCGCATCGTCCCGTCGGTTGAGCTGCTCCAGCACCCGAGCGAGATCATAGTTAATCCAGACGTCCCCCGCATGGCGTCGCGTCGCACGGTGCAGCACCGTCTCGGCCGTGGCCAGGTCACCCGCCTCGACCAGCGCGTTGCCCAACAGGTCGAGGCTAACGGGCCCCAGGTCGTCGAACTTCGCGGAGCTGGCCAGGGCCTTCATCGCTTCCCTGCGTCGGTCTTTGTCGGGAAGGACAAGCGACGCGCGGAGGTCGTTACGCCACGGGTCGGGGTCCGCAGCGCGGCGCCGCCTCAGCGAGACGTTCAGCTCCGGCCGGGTCATTGCGACGGTCTCGCCGCACGGCCGCCCAGTCGTCCATCGCCGCGGCCAGCGCCAGGGCCACCGCCGGCGGACGTGCCCTGATCTTTGCACCTGCCTCGGCTGGCGCCAGGGCCGCCAGATCCAGAGCCGCCTCTCGGAAGGCCTCGGCATAGGCGTCGTCGGTCGCGCTGCCCTCGGGGTTGTCGGCCTTGGCCGAGCGGATATCGACAAGCCGGTCGAGCAGCTCCCGGTCGCGCTCGGCCGACTCGGCCCCTGCCTGCAACTCGTCACGAAGGGCCGCGAGTTGCCGCATCGCATCGGCGTCACCGGTGGCCGCCCGTTCGGCCTGGCGTGCCGCGGCCAGCGCCGTCTGCCACCGCGCCGCGTCCTCAGGGTGCGCCCGGGCCACATCCCGCAGGGTCGACGCCTCCCCCACGACCCTGGCCACTGCCGCCGTCCGGGCTGCCCGCTGCTGGAGGTAATAGGTCGTCCCCAGCCCTGCCATCGTCGTGATCGCCAGCACCGCCGCCGCCAATCCGAGCTGCAACCGTCGCTGCTTCCGCTCCTCCACGGCCCGGGCCTCGGACACGGCACGCTCGCGCTCCGACGTCTTCAATTTCTCCTGCACACCCGCCAGGTGGGCCGTGATCCAGTCGGCCACGGTGCCGGCGTGGCGCGGGCGGTCCTCAGCCTCGCGGGCCATGCAGTGCTTCGCGAGTGCGACCAGGTCGGCGTCGGCCCCGCAGGTGTCGAGGCGGGCCGTAGCGTCGGCCAGGTCGCCCAGCGCGGCCTTGCGCTGGATCTCACCGCTGCTCCTGCCGATAAACGCGGGCTCGCCGGTGAGGATCTCGCAGAGGATCGAGCCGAGGGCGAAGACGTCGGCGCGCTCGTCGATGCGGTCGACCTCGCCCCGGGCCTGCTCGGGTGCCATGTAACTGGGCGTGCCCATCACCGAGCCGGCGTGGGAGAGGTCGGAATCATCCGAGCCGCTGCGGGCCGTGGCGATCACGGTCTCATGCCGATCGGTTTTGCCGGCCTGGGCATCGTCGACGACACCGCCGCGGGGCAGGACCTTGGCCAATCCCCAGTCCATGACCTGGACCTCGCCGAAGGAGCCGACCATGACGTTGGAGGGTTTCAGGTCGCGGTGGATGACGCCGCGGGCGTGGGCGTAGGCGACGGTCTGGGCGATGGCCTCGAAGATGGAGAGGAAGCGGGGGAGACCGTCGGCCGAGTCGGTCCTCTCTGTCAGCAAGCCGGCCAGGGTGTGCCCCTTGACGAGCTTCATGGAGAAGAAGGGCCGCCTGTCGCCGAAGGTGCCCAGCTCGTAGATGGGGACGATGCCGGGGTGCTGGAGCTGGCCGCCGATCTGGGCCTCCTCGACGAAGCGGCGGACCATGTCGGCGTTGTCGCGAAGGTCTTCGCGGAGGACCTTGAGGGCGACGTCGCGGCCGAGGTCGGGGTCGCGGCCCTTGAGCACGGACCCCATGCCGCCACGGGCGATCTCGCCGTCGATGCGGTAGCGGATGGTGGAATCGGCATCGTCGCCTCCGGCTGGTCGGACGATCGGCCCGGGCTCCTCGCCCGGTGTCGTGTCGCGCAGCAGGACGTGGGGCACGGAGCCGATCGTGACGGCGAGGGAGTCCAGGACGCTGGCATTCGTGGCGGACAGGGGCGGGTCACCGTTGCGGCGAAAGCCCCCCGAATCGTCGCCCAGGCCGGCCTTCAAAAGGCAGCGGGGGCAAAGGTTACGGGGCGATCCCTGGGGAAGCTCGGCTCCGCAGCTCGGGCAGGTCGGGCGCTGGGACATGGTTCAGAACCTCTGGTTCTAGACGGAGAATACCTGTCGTCTTCTCCCTCTTGTAGGGAATCCGCCGCGGAAGCTGACAGCCGTGCCTCGTTTTTTCTCCGGTCAACGCCCGAGAGCATCGAACAAGTCACGAATCTCGGACTCGACCGCGGCGTCAGAAGGATCGTCGAGAGTGGCAGCGATCTTGTCACGGAGGGCTTCACGGTATCGTTTTCGAAGCCGGCTGGCAGCCTGCTGGACTGCGGCTTCGGTCATACAGAGCTGGGATGCAATCTCAGCATGGGACGTCGCTCGGGACCCGCTGATCAGTACCACCTGTAGCTTCTCGAAAAGCGCTCCGCGGCCAGTGGCGGCGTAGTCGGCGGCCAGTTGGTCAAGGGCGCGGCCAAGGAGGGTCAGCGCCCAGGCTCGGTCGAAGAGTCTGTCGGGGGTCAGGTCGTCCGCCGGTTCGATAAGGTAGCGGCCCTCGGCGTCGCGGGCGTCGATCGACAGGGACGGAAGACCACCTCCGCGCTTCTGTGCCCGATCATGGTCGCGTCGGCCGGCCAGGAAGTAGCCGCAGTCGGCGAGGAGGAAGGCGCGGAAGCGGCCCCGGGTCCGATCGGCCGCGGCGAGGACCGGTTTCTCCAGCAACCGGGCGAAGTATTCCTGCGTCAGGTCGAGGGCGTCTGCTTCGTCATGACCCAGGCGTCGGATCAGAACATAGATTGGGTACCAGTAGGCTGCGCACAATTCCGCGAGCGCGGACGGGTTACCAGCGCGGGCCACCCGGCTCCATTGGGTTGTTGGAAAGCCAGTTGGCGGAGTTGACTCGCTCATCAAGTGGGCCGTGATCTGGTGACAGGGCAACGCGCAGAGGAAGTCCCGGCGCAAGGCGAACCTTACTTTACGACCTGCGGGCTCGCTATCCAATGGCAACGATGCCCTGCAGTACAGAAGTAAGGATCGGCCGAAGAGCGGCGAGGTTAGGTACGGTCGGGATCGGCCGGAGGCAGCGTGGTCTGCACCAGAGCAAATAGTGAACGCCCGCACCTATCCGCTTCACAACCTCGCTACAGCAGACCTCATGGGGTCCTGCCACTTGGCGGCTGTGGCCGCTCGCGGTGGAGAACCTCACTCGAAGTCGATCGTAACCGATAGCTGCCCAGACGGGCACGGCCCTGAATCGCATCGCGGCGGGCACTGGTGCGATTCCTTTAATCATAGTGCCACTCGGAGGTATTGGTGCGGTCGGTGGCGCCCCACCACGGCGGCAAGACCGCGAACACATCGATGCTCTATACATGGATGGGCCAGGCCTGGGGCAGTCATGGTCAGCCAGCGGCCGCCAGCTCCGGGCACGAACGACGCCCCACACTCCTGGAGCAGAGTGGAACTCCCCTCCTGTGCACCTGGCAACGCGCCGCCGTCTACTTTCAGTGGTGTTCGGATCAGAACATCACGGAAGGGTCCTGGATCATCGCGATAAGACTCGCTCGCGGCCCGTGATCCGGTCAAAAGTGAAATGACAGTGACTACACGTGGGAAGCCGCGTTTCCGAAAACCGATTACTGGACCCCGCGAAGCCACGGCGACAAAAGTGCGAACCTTGCGATGCTCTTCGATTGGGCCGAGCGCGTTCGGATCACTCGGGCCAGCATTCACCGGGATGTGTCGCCACGAGGCGCCGCTGGAAGGCAACGAGTACCCACTTTCCGGCAAGGATGCCCGCGAAAAGGATGGAGACTGCAACGTAGAGGATGCCCTGATCATGCCGACGGTTCGCAGGCAATGTCAGGGCGAACGACAACATCAAGGTCAAGAGCGAGGCCAGCCACGCGAGGGCGGCCAGCGCGAGCAGCGGGTTGCCGCGGCGAACTTCAGTGTTGTCTCCTGTAGGTGGCCATTCCCCAGCACGTCGAGCTTCGTGTAAACTCCGCCCGATCCAAACCCGGATTCCCGTCGGCCACGCGAGGGCGGTGGCCGTCCAGGTCGCGACGAGAAAGCCTAGCCCGGCACCGATGACCGTGAAGACCGCACCGTTGGCCTGCCCGACCAGTACGGCGACCGGGCCGCCGGGGAATCGGCCGATCAGTCCCATCGTCATCGCGGCGATCGTCATGCCGAGTACGCCGGACACGGCAACTTTCCCCAGGCCCATTGCCAACAGAAACCATGCTACCGCTCGTCCTCGGGACGGGACAGGATCGACCCGCCGCAGCCACAAGGCTGTTGAAAAGTCCTTCTCGCCGAATCGAATGCAGGTCAGCGCAACGCCAAGCATGGCGTTGGCCGTCAACTCGAAGGCAATCGCTCCCGCGACCAGCGGCAGCCAACGCAAAAGAGCGGAGGTCCTACTCATCGTGACCGATGCGTCTCGGCCGATCCCCTCGGATTGCTGGCAGCCTGAGTCGTCACGAAGGATTTTCTGCATGACAATTACCTGTAGATCGTGAGCTGCACTCACTCCATTAAACTCGAAAGCGGCACCGAAAAGGAAACTCAGCGAGATTCATGAACTGAATCTCAAGAGGGAGTGCCTCGGCGTCTTCGCGGTCGAGGCCCCGCCGCGAGCCATTCCTGGCCGATAGCCAACCAGACAGTCGCGGCCGCGGAGAGCATCACTGACTTTCTTGTCGGACACCTGTGTTTAGATTGCTACTCGCAGTCGTGCAACTTGT
>CAWCPP010000005.1:0-93148 GCA_963797295.1 uncultured Planctomycetaceae bacterium | reverse complement strand
CGGAAAGTCAGGAGCGGCCAAGTCCTATTCCCTCGAAATTGCCCCTCGCTGCCACCATCACCTGTGCAAGCGGTGGCTACCCGAGCGGTTCAGTTGCCCAATCGGTCCGAGGCTATTCGTTCGGACGACATAGTACCGAGAACATTCAATAAATATATAATCAATAATCAAATTATGATTCTTGGATATTAGGACAGGCTAGTCGAAATTCGTGTTATATACTGTCCTGGATCGTGAGCGGCCATTTCTCGACTTTCTCGGCGTTCTCATCGATATCCAGAGAATCGGGCGGCGTACAGGGTTGCTTCCATCGTGCCTTTTCGGCTGCTCGCCTGATCTCTAAAAACGCGGGCGGAGCCCGCCGTCGTCGACGCGGTGATGCAATCCTTGCAGAAACCCGGCTTCTCGAGATTCGCTCTTGCGGGCAATCGCACACTGCAATATCTTTTTTGATCTCAAGCGACGTTGCCATGAATGAAGAGTGAAATCAGGGACCGGTCACTGAATTCCAGGCGGGTTGGAGGAATGATCGGTCACCTTGCTCCCATTCGAGAGAGGATGCCGAGCAAGGTCTTGCGTAAATCGGACATAGTGGCGAACCGATCGACAGGGTCCTTTTTCAAGCACCGCTGAACGACCTGATCGACATTGGCGGCAATCCGCGCATGAACGCGAGGAATGGACGGGATGATGGAGGGCGGTTCGTAGCGGGAATGCTGACGATCGAGCATATCGAGCGACTTTCCTCGGAACGGGAGCTTGCCGGTGATCATCTCAAAGAGAACGACGCCGAAGGCGTAAATATCGGCACGGCAATCCACTGATCCGGGGTCTCGGAACTGCTCGGGGGACATGTAAGCGCCGGTGCCTAGCCTGGCTCCAGAGCGGGTCAGACGAGGATCGACTGTCTCGCCCAAAGCAACGTAATCCGCAGTCTCTTTTTCCTCCTCCATCGGGGTAGGAGTGGGCAGGGCCAAACCGATCAGACCCTTTTTGGCGGCCGGAACTGTCGGGCGTGAAATGTTGGGTAGAGACCCTGCCGGGACATCCTTTCCCCGCACTTCCGGTAGATTTTGCGCTGACGAGCTGAGCATTCTCGTCACTTCGGGTTTGGCGTAGCCAATGGGCCGGAGCTCTTGGTCCCGAGGATCGGTAAAGATGATCCTCTGTGGGGACGTCGGGGCATCGGCCAGAGGGATCGTGCCATCCGGAAGCTCAGGACGAACGGCAACCATTTCTTCACAGATTCGCGCCAGGCCGAAGTCGGTGATTTTGAGGATACCCTCTTGAGTAACCAGCAGATTGCCGGGCTTGATATCGCGATGGCAGCTCAAACCTTGGCGGGTGGCATGCTCCATTCCTTGACAGAACTGGACGCCGAACCGCAGTGCCTGGACAAGGTCGAGCCGTGGACTGCCGATCCAGCGAACCAAGTCACCTCCTTGAACGAGTTCCAGAACTACGTATGGCTTACCCTCAATGATTTCGACCGAGTAAGCTTGGACAATGTTGGGATGTTGACCGAGTTGCACCCAGAGTCGACACTCGGTGGCAAACCGCGACCGCCTGATTTTGTGACCAAGCAGTTCGTGCTTCAAAGTCTTGAGTGCGACGACCGTTCGACCGGATTTCCCCAGGTGATCGTGGACCACATAGACCAGGCTCATTCCACCTTCGTGGACATCGAAGATCTCGAATCGGTCACCGATCCAATCGCCGACACTGCGGGCGCCCATAATGAGAGTACCCCATCCCCGGGTTTAATCGGCCGGGATCCAATCCAATACTTAGCTGGCATCATTATACGCCCGTTTCGGCCCTTGTTTTGAGATCCTCCGGATCCTGAGAAGGATTTTGGCTGCGGAGATTTGCGTTTGAAAATGGGTTTCTTCACAAATGGAGCGATACGATGCCCCGGTAATTGAAGTACCGCGATTCAATACGGGATCGACGGTCAAGAAAAAAACAGCGGGCTGAACAGGTGTCATGCAAGCAGACAATGGTGTGAAAATGCAGGGCGGCGATCAAGCGGTCCGTAAGCTTCGGTCGGCCCGCCAGTCGGTCGCGGTGAGACGGTAGAGCCGGTGCGGAAGTCCGGCAAAGACGATGTCTGTGTCGTAATGAAAGCCAAGTTTTTCCATGACTCGCTGAGACGCTACGTTAAATGGCAAAGTCCAACTCGCAATTTCCGAGAAGGCAAATTGTTCAAACCCGATTTGCAAGCTGGCCGCAGCCATTTCGGTGGCCAGCCCTCGGCTCCAGTGATCAAAGATCACTGCATAGGCTAAGCCCACGACATCCCGCTCATCGATTGTGTACCATTTCAACCCGGCTCGTCCAAGAAAATGCCCGCCGTCCTTGGCCCGGAAGATCCAATAGCCGAAGCCGTGCTCTGCCCAGTGGGCGTCGTTCTGAGTCAGCCCGTCCTTTGTGACTTTATCCGGCAGGATTTGACCGTCAGGGGAAAGTGTTTTCATCACCTGCGGATGCAAGTGCAAACGACGAATCTCCGGGTAATGAGTCGAGGTTAGTCGCTCAGCGATCATTCGACGAGTGGTGAAGCGTTCAACCCCAGTCTTCACAGGATCGATCCTTGTCAAAATCATCGCGCCCCTGCTCTTTCTTCATCGAAAGATCGAAACTCCACCCTTCTAGTATTCTACGATCTTTCCGTGATTTGGTCGATCGGATTAACCCATCCGTGCAGGAAAGCTCGAAGTGGGGCGATCGTGACAACGCGATGTCCTCGGTTCTCCAGATCACCCGGTTTGTCGCAAGCTTGCAGTCAAAGCACTGGGAGGCCTGGGCGGGGCCGCAGTTTTGGGGTATTCGGCATGAAGGCGGGTAGCCGTTTGCTTGAAGGCACGCAGGCAAGCCGGGGAAGCCTGGGCACTGAAAGGGGTGACCGTCGGGGTCGATCGGGATTGAGCTTGGTGTAAACGCTTTGCTCTTAAATGAAATACGTGGCTAAATGATACTTCTAATGTGCCACGCGAACTCAACTTCCAGATCAGACGCTGCAGTCTTCAGCGAGTGACCCCATTGTGAAAGGGCGTGTTCCTCTTTTGGGTCATTAGAATTGCGTGCGCCCTGGAACCCATGCAAACAAGGGCTGGCCCATGTAAAGCGGGCCGATCTTCTTCTTTTTGATGACCGAACTCGGCAGCTATCGCATCCAAGCTGCTTGCAGACGAATTGCACGCACTCGACATCTTTCGTGCTATCCTACCAATCCGAATTCCTGCTTGGACGAATCAACCAAGGCGAACAGGGCGGCAAGTGCTTGGTGAAACTTCAGGCGCATTCCTTTACAAGTGTCATTTTTCTCGGAAAGCCTTGCGACTTCCGCGATCCGCAGGGAGTTGGGATATGGATATCGTGACCCCTCGATCAGCAAATGGTAACCGCAGTGATCATTCGGAGCTCGTGATCCGAGGACGTCCACGGCCCCTGCGAGGCATGTCAATGTCAAGCGAGGGCACGTAATTCCTGCTCGACTCCGCCTGGGCCACTGGAGGAGGTATGATTGGTAGCAAACGGAACGATTCCTCGACGATCCGAGCAATTCCGTCGGCCAAGGGCGAACTCAGGAGCATCCTGAACTTTTCAATCAATTCGTCCGCGCGGTCAGAGGATAGCGATCGCTCAAGGCCACCGCCAATCATCGGGTGAGAGTAAGTCCCACTTTCGCTCAGTCCCTCTGCTGAAGACATCTGTTCAGTAACGACCGGCGTGGAATCGAGCAGGATTTCCAGCGGTACTCCCAGCGCACGGGAGATTCGACGCAGTGTTCCAGCTTGAGGTTTGCTGGTATTGCCCCGCTCGATCTGGTAGAGCGCGGTCCTCGAAATCTTGGCACGATTGGCAAGTTCGTCGGGGCCCCAGCCCTTTGAGTAACGCAGATCGCGGATTCGTTTCGCGAGGTTCATGCACGTCCCCGTTTCGTTATTGATTGAGCCGGATCTCTCAAGGAATTATACGGAGTTACTGCTCGCCACCCGCCGATTCGCAAAATTTTTTTCCGTGAATTGGGATCATAATTCATCTTCAAAGCAAATTCAATTCCGAATCGCGTTTCCATTGTCAAAGAAGGCGTTGCATAAAGGCTGAATCTTTAACTTGGCGTCCCCGAAAAGACTCGTTTAAGATAAGCTCCCTGGTCACGCAGTGAATCACACTCGAAAATAAAGCGTAATCAAAAGTACGAGCATGTTAGACTTCAAATGATGCATCGGGGTTGGTATCGCAAAACAGGAAACTTCTGATTGATCAGCGGAAAAGCTACTCAGCTTGCCTGATGAATGAGAGTACTTCAAATAGAACCAACAAAGTCACCCGCCGTCGCGTGGTTTGAACAAATTGATACCCAGACTATGGGAAGTACGCCTAACTAGGGATTAGCGCGAGCCTCGCGATCCCCCAATCACCGGGTCATTTTTCACTAATATTATTCGTAAAATAACAAGTTCGCCAAGTTCGCACATCCTCCCAAGCGATCACAAGGGGATGAGATCTCGGACAACTTGGTTTGTGTTCTCCACCAACGGTCACACGGACAGTTAGTATGTCAGGACTGAGAAAAGCGCTGCCAGGAGTATCCGACGTCACGGTTGAAAACCACGGCGGCGGCTGCCCCCAGATCGCGAGGCAATTCGGTTAAGTGCATACTGCAGAAGAGCAGTGGGTTTCAGAATCTGACTGAGGGAACGGGAAAAGATGCGTCAAGGGCAGCAACAGATTGTCGCCGGGCCCTCTAATCATGAACCGAACATGTCGAATCATCACTATCTGCCCGTCGATTATACGTTCAATCAAGTCTGAAGATGACTTAAAAACAAAAGGCCTCCATCGATCTTCGGACTTTCGCTCGTCGAGTTCGTCTAATTGCAGCGAGCAATACTTTGTCCAAGGGTCGCTTGCCTATCCAGTCGATACTTTTCGCTTTGATAATTTCCTCACGAGGCACACGTGGAGCATTGTGACGCCCCCCATTGAACGATAAGATGACGATGTGCAAGCAAGAATACGGCCTAGCATGCAACTAAAACGGCTGTACCTATTTTGAATTCAACAATGCGACATAGCCTGAGCACAATTTCTGTTTTCTTTCCAGCCCCAAGTGAAAAGCAAGACGTTGCGTGTCTGTCCTTAATTCAAGGTTTTTCAAAATAGTGAAGAGGCGCAGGCAGGCTATAGGCTGTTTAGCATCGAGCACACGTTGGACTTGCCAGGTGATGGGCAGGACATGATCAGAAAATAGATCCGGCCAAGACTGGCGGGGGCGTTGCGTTATGAGTGTTTCCGCTGACGAACTCAAGCTCTTTTGGGTATTCAACGCTCCTCGTGAGTCATTCTCTGCGGCTCGCCCCTGTGTACCGCTTTATCGCGTCGGTGAACCTTTGCAGCGTGGCCGCCAGTACTGGCCAACCGGTGCTCAATATGCGCACGGTTGCAATGGCCATGAGTTGACCTTGTTTCTTCCCGAAATCGGTGATCGGTTAATCAAAGACGTGGGACATGGCGAAGGCGAATTCGCGATAATTTCAAGACTCCCCCTGATTGTCCTTGCTTATCGATTTGGTCAATCGGTTCCTTGGAGCGACGTTCCCTATTGCTGGCACATGCAGCCAGCGCGTTCTCGGGTAATACCGCCTCTGCAACGTTCTCCCGAGACCCGAGCATTGCTTTGGATTACGCTTGTAGGAGCTAGTGATGGAATCATTTACGCCCAGCGAGGAATGACTTTGGCCCCGGAATTTACTCGCATACTGAACGGAACCATTCACGCCCAAGCCCGCACACCTTTCAGCCCGGTTCATTGCACCGAGGTCATCAGCAAGCTCTTGATTGCCCATCCCTCCACGCTGGACCGTCTTCCCCTGGCCCAGGCGCGGACAATTGGCAATCGGTAAGCATTTCGACACAACTGCCCGAACGAGGTACCCTAGTACCTTTATTAATATCAGTCTTGAGTCAAGGTTCTTTGTAACCTAAAAGACCGCGCCAGAGCTGCTCATAGGCTGCGACAGTCTGATCAAGGGAAAAATCGTTCTGAATGCGAAATCTTCCCTGCTGACCGAATGTGCGGCAGAGGCCAGGATCGTGGGCGGCTGCCAGTAGCGCGCTGCCTAGAGCGGTTGGGTCGCGGGGTGGAACAAGCCAGCCGGTTTGACCGGGAATCACGAGTTCTCCAGAGCCCTCAACGTCCGTGGCCACGACGGCTCGCCTGGCAGCCATCGCTTCAAGAACCACGTTGGGCATCCCTTCCCAGTGCGAGGCCAGGACCAAGAGATCGGACGACATCAAAAGCCCCGGAACGTCATCTCGGGGCCCGAGCCAGTGAACCCGACGGTCGAGCGAAGGACGTGAAGCAATCTGCTCGAGTAGCCATTGGCGACACGGCCCGTCGCCGGCAAGTGCCAGATGCCACGAAGGACAATGGGAGATGACCCGCTCTGCCGCGGTAAGTAAATCGGCAAGTCCCTTCTGAATATCGAGCCGGCCGACGGCCAACGCCAGATGGGCATGGTCGGGGATTCCCAGATCGCGCCGTGGCACGGCAATGGCTCGATCAAACGGAACAGGGTCGATCCCATTGGGGATTACCGTCAATCGACGAGGATCCAGACGCCCAACGGTTTTGCTGAAGTGGAGCACACCGTGTGAGACGCAGACGGAACCAGCGGATAGAAACGCCGTCATTCGATCGAGCACCCGATGCCATTGCTGGCGGTGTTCGGCTACGCGAAGGCCACCGACGACCCAGGGCTGCCCAGCCCAAAGTGCCGCCAGGCGGGTTGCAAGGTTCGCATGAAACAGGAAGCTCTGCACCAGTTCGGGCCGACATCTTCGCAGGACCCGAGCCAACCGCAGCACAACCTGCAAGGGCCTACGCCGGTGGCATGCCAGGCACTCACAAGGGAGGCCAGACTGGCGTACAACTTCAGCCAGACGCCCTTCATCTTCCAGAGCAATGACCGTCGGTGACCAACGGCGTCGGTTGAGCCGCGTGGCGAGGTTTACCAGAGCTCGCTCAGCACCGCCGACATCAAGGTCGGTAATCACCAGGGCAATTCGCACCGGGGCTTCCGGAGGGAAACGTGAACCGGCAGTGGCAAGGCGGTCCGTCAAGGTCTGCAAGGTAACGACGTTTCCCCATCGGCTCGCCGTGTCGGGTAGCCAGGTGATTATGGATAAGGCGATACAATGACTGAGAGCCTTCCGGCTCGTCTACGTATTATTCGATTCTAGACGATGCCAGCGGTCCGGTCGCCACCTGTTCCGATCTTTCAAGCAAGAGGAGCGAAGAGCGTGCTTGCTGCCGAGTTTGACTTCGACCTCCCCAACGAACTGATCGCGCAGCAACCAGCAGAGCCGCGTGAGCAATCGCGTCTGATGGTTGTTGAACGGGCCAGCAAACGGATAAGACATCACCGGTTCACCGAATTGCCGGATCTTCTGGATACCCGGGACCTTCTGGCCCGGAATAACACGCGGGTGATCCCGGCTCGCTTATGCGGCTACCGCGCAGCGACCGGTGGAGCGTGGGAAGGGCTGTTCTTACGCGAGCTTGACGATGAGACGTGGGAGATTTTGGCGACCACGCGTGGTAAGCCCATTGTCGGAGAGAAAATCATCGTTGGCCAAGGCCTGTACTTGGTCCTCGAATCTCGTGGTGAGGCGGGCCGTTGGATCGTCCGACCTGTTCCGGAAATCGGCAGCGATTCTGGTACCGGAGCTCTCGGTTTGTTGCAGCGTCATGGCCGGACGCCGTTGCCCCCTTATATACGCAAAGGCAAAGAAACACCGGCCGACCAGAGATGGTATCAGACAGTTTTCGCCGAGCGTCCCGGATCGATTGCTGCCCCCACGGCGGGGTTGCATTTCAGCGAGGCAATCTTCAAGAGGTTGGCTGCGCGGGGAATCGGCTGGGTTGACCTGACCTTGCATGTCGGCATCGGCACGTTCCGGCCAATTGAAACTGCCGAGATTGGCGACCATGTGATGCACTCCGAGTGGGCCGAACTCTCCGCCAGGTCGGTCGAGGCGCTTGAGGCGTGTCGAGCTCGCGGAGGTCGAATCGTGGCCATCGGAACAACATCGGCCCGGACTCTTGAGTCAGCCGCCGCATCGGGCGATGGAAGACTCACATCCTACGCAGGCAATACGAGCCTGTTTATCCAGCCGGGTCATGAGTTTCGTGGACTGGATGCGCTGATTACAAATTTTCATCTCCCAAGAAGTAGCTTGCTCGTTCTGGTCAGTGCTCTGGCAGGAGTTGAGCTGATCCGTAAGGCTTACCTAGAAGCCGTTCACAATAGGTATCGCTTTTTCAGCTATGGCGACGCGATGCTCATTCTGTGAAGGAAAAGCGACAATATGCTGCTTGCGTGCATCGTTCTTGGCTGCGACTGCATCGAAAGCATATCATGGTATGGATCCGAGAACGGGAGTTTTCAGGCGGGGCGGGTAAGCCTCGCGGATACCAGCCACAAATAGGCTGCGATTGGCATTTTTTACCAAGGTTTTGCAGGCGTCTTATTCAAACATGAGTTTAGTCTTCCCGAGAAATCATGACCAATCTCTTGACGCTGTCTCGGACCCAGCCCGAAGGAGCGCAATCGACCGGCGGCAAGTCCCTACTGGGCCAATGGATGCGTTTCGTTTCGCAGGCCGACGTCATCGAGTGAGGCGTAGCGCGGAACGAGAGGGACCATTTTTTACCGATCGCTTCGATGCATTGACCCTGACGTTTGTCGTGGCCATCCTCATCCTGTGCATCGTGGACGGTGTTTTGACCATCGAGCTTGTGGACATCAACAGTGAGGAAGTCAACCCGGTCATGAAGCTCCTGCTCGACCGGGGGCACCACCCATTTCTGGTAGGTAAGTACGTTCTCACGGCCCTGGGGCTTCCGTTTCTCGTGGTATACAAGAATTGGCCGTTCTTGGGCACGCGGTTTCGCGCCGGATATTTGATTCCATTTTTTCTTTTTCTTTATCTTGTCCTGCTGGTTTATCAGTTATACCTCCTCAACCACTAAACTAATTTTGGCGGGGAGAAGCTGGACGAGCGTCTTGCGGCAGCAATAACCTCATGCCCGTTGAGATTCGACCATTGGTGAGCAGATCACGGTTCAGCTCGGCGATTTCCTGAAAGCGTCGTGAGTCGCCCAGGCGGTCGCGGGCAATGCTGCGCAGAGTCTCGCGGGCTTGAACTACGTGGATGGCGAAGCCTCCTTCCGGCGAACTTGCTTCGCTCGCCGGACGGTCGTGTTCCGCTGTGGCTGCAACATGAGTGGCGGTTTGACCGCCAAGTACCTTCTCCGCTGACCCGTTTTGACTTGCGGGCTGAACCTGGCGATCGAGAGTTGCAGCCCGTCTAGGCCGGGGTTTGGTCGAGCCGCCATCAAGGAGTTCGATGGGCGGAATCACAACTCGGGTACCCGCAACTAACGCCCCGGGCCAAGCAATGGTCTGGCGATTTGCCCACCAGAGGGCGCGAGCGAGTCGAGGAGTGCCATAGTAGTCTCTTGCGATCGAGGAGAAATCCTCGCCGGGACGGACAAGGTGCCTTCGAGGTACGGGTTGAGTCGGCTGAGCTGGAACCGTTGGTTTGGGGGGCTGGGAAGGCTCACTAGCCATCAGCGCGGTCTGAGCGACCATCGGGTCAGCCTTGGCAGTCCGGCTCGGTGGTACCTGGGATACAGTTTGCCCGTTGTTGGACGACAGGGAAGCAACCAGATCGGCCGGTAAACGTGCAGGTGATGTCTCCAGCGTGTCCGCCACATCAGTCAGCGGTGCGGCTTCAATCTGCTCACCCTGTGGTGAGTTCTTGCGAGAGGAAGACGTCGTCGGCACCGGGAGGACGGATGGCGGCAGGGGTCCAGGATTCAGGGAGGGCGTTAACGCGCCAGAAGTTGGACGAGGTTTCATGGCAGCCGCAATCGGGCTCGGACCAGCGGCTGTCCTCGCGGTCAGAGCAGTCGTTGTTGTGAATGCGTCTGGTTTTATGCTCCCCGGGTAACCATTCCCACTTTTTGTGGCCAGGGCATCGTGATTGCCATCCGCCTGCCCTTGTGACCAGATATGTGGGGTAAGTAGCACAACAAGTTCCCGCCGTTGATCCTGTTTCTCTCGGGTACCGAAGAGGTACCCCAGGATCGGAAGCCGGGACAAGCCGGGGACGCCTGATTGCGTATAACGGTCATCGTCTTCCATCAGGCCGCCAATGACCAAGGTCGATCCATTGGGAACCATGACGTTGGTTGTTAACTCGGCCAACGTCTGGCTCGGCAAACCGGTTGTCGGGTCGACCACGCCTTCGCTCCGCTCCGGGTGAATCTCCATCCGGATAATCTCATCGCTCGAGACAAACGGACGTAAGCGAAGCAGCGTCCCGGTATTCAGAAACTGGACCTGTTGCGTGGTCCCGATGATGTTTTGCGTCACCGTCGAGCGGAAACCTAACCGGGAGCCAAGCTGGATTTCAGCACGCTGTTTATTCAGGACCAGGATTCGCGGGCTTGCCAGAATCTTGGTGCTTCCGACAGACTCCAGCGCCCGGACAAATCCCGTTATGTTGTTGGAGATAAACCCATACTTGATTCCGTTGGTTGCTGATGCGAGTCCGTTGGCATCGGGGGTTGAAGTGGTTGCGATTTTGCCGGCGGCGGTCAAGATCGAGGCAGGTGTGAAGCCGACGTTGCTATTGATCACCGCACCAGAGCCAATCGTTCCAAGTTGCTGACCCAGATTGTCAACGACCGCGAAGTTGACTCCCAGTTGCTTGTCAAGGTCCAGCTCGACACTGATGATGACCGCCTCGATCAGCACTTGCGTTGGCTGAATGTCGAGACGTTGGATAATCTGATCAATGATCTTGAGATTGGATTCATAGTCCTGGATGATCACCATGTCGTTGCTGGCCATCGAGGCACCGCCAGTGATCGGCTGCGTTCCGCGCTGAATCGTTCCTGCACCTCCGGGCGCAACACCGCCACCACCACCGCCACCACCACCGCCACCCACACCGCCGCCGCCCCCTGCACCACCGGTGGTCAGCGTTGAGGCTTCACTGATGCCAAACTGATAATTCGCCGACGTGGCGAACCGTTTCTTGCCAACTTCATTGCTCAAGAATGGACTGATCATGACCATCAGTTCGTCAGCGCGGATGTAATTGAGGCGGTAGACCTTGGTGATAATTCGTTCTTTCTTGGCGGTTTCAGCGACTTCCCTGGTCTCTTCCTTCGAGTAAATGAAGTGGATGCCGCCCTCGACCTTTTCCACAAGATCGGCAAGTTTGAGTATCGAGCCCAAGAGCTCCTGGATTGTGACCTTCTCGAAATTGGCCGTGATTGTTCCGGTCACTTTGGGCGAAATCAGGATATTCATCCCGCTGCGGCGACTGAGGAGCTCGAGCAACTGGCGGACATCGAGCTCGTTCGTATGCATCGAGACCAAGCCTTCGCGATCAAACTGGATGTCCTGAGCCTGTATATCGCCCGGTGCCCGCGTCGGGGGGCGTGTCGGCTCTTGTGCGGGCGATGCCGGTCGCTGAGCTGGCACACGTGCAGTGGGCTGTGAATTCGGCGGGGTGGCGGGATTCTGTTGATTGGACAGGGGGGCCGCCGAGGGAACTTGAGTCTCGCCGCTGGGAGACTCAATACTGGTCGCTGGCACGGGAGGGGCTGGTATGTCCTGGTCACCAGCCATGTCTGTGCGATACGACGGCGACCCCAGAAGGGTCAGCAAAGGTTCTGCAGCCATCTCATTCCCGGTCGCAGGCTCTGCGCCGCTCTGGAACGCGAACCCCAAGCCCAACAACAGCGGTTTAATCCCCGAGATGACCATCCAGTTCAAGGGACATGATCCTCATCGATTCGGGACAGATCCACATGCGTCAAGCCAGCAATGTTTGCGTGATCCCAGAAGCTGCCCGTACATGAGGATTGGGTTCCTGGCAGGTTGTGCTTACCCCGCCTTCCATCTTCAAAGATTCGGCACGATTCTTAGCGAACTTAAGGATCGTTCCGATAAAATAAACGGTAGGGATCAGGAAAAGACGGGAACCGTGCTGCGTTCAGTCACCTCTCTAGGTTCATGATCCAAACATCCAATGCCTGGGCAAACACGATCTTGATCCAACAGCGCCAAACTCTCGGCCTGTTAGATCACCCAGCATGGACTGATAGCAAGAGTTTCGGTGAGCGAAGATCGGCCAAGAGCTCGCCAGGATCATTTCACGCCTATCAGTAGTAAGGATTCATTGCGTCGTAAGGTCCAGGAGAGACAAACGGATAAGGAAGTGAGGGAGAGGAATAAGGTGGAGTATAGAGGTTGTACGGGAAGGCAGAACGGTAAGGGTCAGCAGGTGGGGGAATCACACCTGACCCCGTTCCGGTGACCGGAGAGGTGAATTCAGGAGTGGGCAATGTCTCTCGACCCGCTTCTGGCCGCAGTCCCTCGCCCTCAAGAGTCAGGGGCGGTTCAAAGTGAGTGGGTGTAGGCGTGGGACTCGGAGGGTTAATTCTTCGGGCCAAAGTCGGCTCGACTGGCATGTAGTCACGCGGTATCGTGCCAAAATTCAAGGCCACTCGCCGGAATACGTCTCGTGAGAGCATTTGGTCGCCTACATGAACTGGGCCGATCACAATACGCATGTTGGTCATTTGGTTCTGGGGCGTGAAGGTGACAGTTGCCGGTCGGCCGTCCTGTGTTCGCATCTTCATTGCAAGAGCCTCGCCGGGGCAAGGTTTGGCGGGACCGATATCCTGGAACCCCAGGTCGCGCAGCGCCTCGATTGCCGCGGATTGCACCTGTGGTATCGGGAACTGAAAGACCTGCGAGGAAGTGCCGCAGAAGGTGTAGAAAGCATAATCGCTTGGGGCAACCCCGGGGAAATCTCCGATGGCGCGATACCAGCCCAGGGATCCGCAGCCGCCGGCCAGAAGCCCGGAAAGGATAATAACAACTAGGGGAATTTTCTGGCGCATGACCCCGGCTTGCCTCCATCTTCCCCGCCGACCGAACCCGACCTTGGCCGGTACGCGAGAAAGCTTGTTTCTGATGTCGACAACCCGCCTGCGCGGTCTTCAATGATTGTTCCGGTCGCTCCGTGCGGCATCGTCATACAGGATGTTCCGGGCCTGGCGATCCCCTGATTCAAGAGCCGGGAAGTGACCTTGAGTAGGTACCCGGAGTGACCTGGATGGTCCAGCCATTGGGTGCAGGAGTTGGGGTAAATACGGCAGTAAAACTCGGGCCCTCCGGATTGTTGGTGCTGACCGGGACCGTAATCCCATAAGTAATCTGGTTTCGTGGAAGCGTGGGATTCACTTCGAGATACCAGAGCGCCCTGGCCAGAGCGGCCTGCATTCCCTCATCGAGATCATTGCGTTTCACTCGAGCGGTCTCGAGGCGGAGAAAGCTCGCAGTGGTTCGGTAGACAGCGGCCCAAAGAAATAGAAGAAGTACCAGAAAAAGGAGCACGACTGTCAGTGAGTAGCCGCGATGGCGATTGGTGGAGAGAGTGGGCATCATGGTCGAGGGCATAGCGGTGGGGACACTCCAATCAATGTATAGGTGCCTGAAAAGTTGGGGTTACCCTGGCGCGGACTGAACGGGTCGGGATACGTGAAGGTTATCGCGATCTTCAAGTAGCTGCCCGCTGGATCAAGACTTCCGTTCTGATCGCAATACGCGACGTTGAAACCAGTGACATGGACTGCCACTGTCAGAGCACTGCCGTCCATTATTCGAACCAGTTCGTAGTTCTGTTGCATGTATGTGACGCTCGAGGTCACCGGTGCGGGCGGGGTTCCCTGATAATTCAGAACCAGCGTCGTGCCGTTTGATGAGGCGGTCCAGCTAGTGAACTGGTATTGGGTCAGAGTTCCGGGAACGCCCGAGTTATCGGCCAAGTAACCGCTCAGGTCGCGGGCCAAGGCTTCGACGGCAAGACTGGCCTCAAGTGCCAGCCGGGTGCGGCCGTCGACTTCCGCCGCCGGGCGAGCGAAGGTTGCCACGGCGACCGCGAGTAACACGCCCAACAGCGCCGTCAGGAAGGTCGCGAGAACCATTTCGGTAATCGTGAAGCCGCGGCTTTGCCGGGTCGGGCCTGGACAGGGTTGCGACCTGAGGTACATCGCTCAGCCACCGGTTTCTCAGTTGATCTGGACCACTGCCGTCAATGCGGTCACGTTGCCGTTCCCATCAAGCGTGGGGGAGACCGGCTGTGGCAGCGTGACATGCGGGAAACCCGAGGCTGGCCGGCTCGTGATCGTCGGGTCGTTTGGGTTGCTGGGCGTCGTCAGGAACTGGGCCCGAGTTGTCAGTTTTTGCCCCCAGGGGTTGTTCCAGGGGACCAGATAGTAGACCTGGTTCGCCTGTACGGTTCTGGGCGCCATGCCAACGCTGTGAAAAACATAGGTGCTGGCCGTGAGCCTAGATTCGAGCGTGCGCAGTTGACGCAGTTGCATGACCACAAAGGGGCACAGGCCAGCCAAGGCAATCCCCAGCACGACGAAGGCAATCTGGACCTCGAGCATCCACGAACCCCGTCGCCAGCCGCCGCATCGGCGACCAGAGACCAAGAGTGAATGGCGGGCGACTTTCATGGATCTCCATCGTTCACTGGAAGCCAACCACAATGTTTGCTTGACCCGGACTTGTAAGTGTGCCGGTGACAATGCCGTCCTGATTGCCGTCCTGACTGTTAACGCCCTGCGTAATCATGAGCGTGCCTGACCAGGAGGCGTTGAGCGCGTGCTGCGCCGTGGCAGTAAACGTTGCATTATCGGCCGCCGGCACGTTATAAGTATAGAACGTGCTTGACGTGGTCGACTGATTGAGGGATCGAGCAGATTCAGGCTGACCAGAGTATTCAGGTTAGCGGTGAAGGTCCGGTTGTCCAGCCAGTAGATCCGCTCGGCCGTCCAGATCGCCCGCAAGTTGGCTCCGGCCACATCGGCTTTCGCCGACTCCAGCGAACGTGAGAATTTGGGCAAGGCCATCGAGATCAAGATACCCATGACAATCAGCACCACGGACATCTCGATCAGTGTGTAAGCTCTCTGCTTTGTCCGTTTTCTGCGGTCGGTCACCGTGGTCTTCTCCTGGGGGCAAGTCACTTGACGTTGCCGGCCATCTCGAACATGGGCATGTAGATCGCCAGCATCAGGCCCGCGATCGACGTGCCCATAAACATGATGATAAGGGGTTCGAGCATCTTGGTCACCTTGAGGACCATTGTTTCCATTTTCTCTTTGTAAAAAGGTGCGATTTGCTCCATGACCAAGGCAAGCTGACCCGACTCCTCACCCACCTGGACCATGCTGGTCAGCATTGGCAGAAACAGCCCGGTCTCCTGGAGTGAGACGTAAAGGGCCTTGCCCGACGCGACCCGGCGCTTACCCGCTCCAGTGCATCACGATAGAGAGGGTCGTTCTGGAAAATTCCCTTGACCGTGTTGATGGTTTCCAGCATCGGTACGCCACTCTTCAATAACAGGGCCAAGTTCGACGCGAACTTGTACATCGCGAGCTGCACCATCAGCTCGCCCACACTCGGCAAGACCATGAGGGTGCCGCCGACATACCGGCGGCCAGACTCCGTCTTCATGAACTTCTTGAAGGCCACGACAATGATGACGACCGCAACGAGGATGTAGAGCCCGTAGGCCACGATGAAATCCGAGGCGTCGACCACATACTGAGTGATCGTGGGGAGCTTGGCTCCCATATCGTTGAACATCTTGGCGAACGTCGGCACCACCATCCAGAGCATGACGGTCACGGCGATGACTGCGACGCAAATCAGAATGCACGGGTACATCAACGAGGCTTTGACCTTACGCTTGGTTTCGCGCGCATCGCGGATCTGCTTGTTGAGCTCAACCAGGACCAGCGCCATCTTGCCGGTCACTTCACCAGTACGTATGGCCTCGATCCATTGGAATTCGAAAATTTCGGGATAAGCCGCAGCAGCGGTGTGGAAAGTGCTGCCAGCAGCCACCTTGGCCGTGATCTGCTCGAGGACGGTCCGGAGCTTGAGACTCTCGCTCTGGGTCGAAGCAATCTTCATCGCTTGCAAAAGCGGCGTGCCCGAACTGACAAGCGTCGATAGCTGGTGGAAGAAGGCCAGAGTGTCTTCGAGCTTGGCTGACTTGTGCGGCCGCTTTGCGACGCGAGCATGACCCACCACCCATTCCTCGAACGGCAAGAGGCACCTCCCATGGTTCCCTGTCAGCGAATTGAGCCGACCGCTGCAATGGCGCGCCTTCCACGGTTGCCGCGGCTCGCATCTGAAGCCTAGGCCACTCTCCGGTACGTTTACCGCTGATGTCGCGAGCAAGCAACGCTGCCGAATTCATCGCTCACGGTGAGAGTTCGACCGGTCTCCATGCCTCCACGAGTTGACGTTGCCCAAATCTAACCTAGCTTTCTCATGTTGTGTCCGCAGGGGAGACCTCGTGTCCGGTTTCATCTTGATGAGAGTCCAGACCATGTTGCGACGGTACCGGAAGCTGACCATCGCCGGCTGGACGAAGCGGTGCGGTGCGAGACCTGATCTCATAACCGCCCCTGGCGATAACGGCACAACAACAGAACTCCTTGGGGGCGGCCCGGCTCGGTCGCCCACCACTTTTGCCCCCGGCCCTGGTTATCTGGTGCAGCGATATTCACGATGAGACCGTTCTGGAAATGGCTGCGCTACCGGCCTGCCATCGGGCTGGTCATTGAACAACAGTACCTTGCCATGAGCGTCGTAGCCACCACGCCTCTTGGCCGCCGTGAGATCGCCCGCGACTTTCAAGAGTATGAGGGGGAAGCCCTCGAGGCGACGTTGCGGCGTATGCTCGCGCCATGGCTCCCGCCGCCACGGGTCAAAGGCCGCGTGCGACGGCCCTGGATCCAGGTTGGTCTGCCCGAGTCGCGAATCTTCCAGGCAACGGTGCCGATGACACCCGCCAATCGCCTTTCAACTCCACAGAATTTCTTCCTCGAGGCCGTGCAAGCCACAAACCTGCGTGCCGAGGACAGGATCATTGATCTGATCAAGACCGAGTGCAACAAGCAGCCCCTCGCTTGTCTCTCGGCATGTCCCCGTGCGACCATTGCCAACCTGGTGGAGATGCTGAACCGTCTGGAGACGCGAGTCGCCGTGATCGAGCCAGCCGCCATGGGCCTGCTCCGTGCGGCGGCACTCAGCGCACCACCGCCGCGCGGCTCGAAGCTCAGCCTGCGCTTTTTCCTGGGTCCGAAACAAGCGATCGGAATGGAGGTGGCTGGTCTTCAGCCACTGTTCTGGCACGCATTCGATCTCTCTCCGGGCGATGAGACCGCATCCATTCTGGCCGCTTACTCGACGCTCTGGATGCTGGGACGACATAGCCGGCTGAGTGCTCCCATCGATACCGTGTTCATTCACGGGCGGCCGGAGTTGAAGCTGGCTATCGAGCAAGAGGCGTTTCAGCACCGTACCGGTGCTCGCCTGGTGCGCAGTCACGGTCCCGACTACAACCTCTCGTCCGCCGCCCTGGGAGTCGCTCTCAATAATCCTCTCACCGAAGCGGTCGGTCCCAATCTGGCGCGTGAATTTCGGCCGGAAGTTCCCATTCGCGAGATCTTTCCCTGGGCCGACCTCGCGTTTCAAAGCACGTTGGTGGGCGCTGTCTCGTTGCTGCTCAGTGGTGTGGCGGCTGACGTGGATACGAGGTACAAGAGCGCCTGCGCCAGTCGGCAAGTTTCTCCTGGCTCAAGAATCAGGACCAGGGAAAGCTAGAAGCAGAAAAGAAGTCGCTCGAAGAGCGGATTCGAGTGCTTCAGTCTTTCCAGCAGACCCGCATGAGCTGGTCCAATCAGCTTCGAACGATCGCGACTGACACTCCCGCGACCACGACGATCACCTCGCTGAGCGGCGACGCCGAGTTCGAGGTACTCGGCAAGGGTGGCCAGGCCAAGGCCAAGACACAGTTGGTCGTCAATTTTGCCACGCCTCTGAACGAGGATGGCTCGATGCCCGGCGAGATCGACGTTTTCATATCAGCACTGCGAACCGAGCGAACGATCCTCCGGACCTTTTCGAACATCGAGGTTTCCGGCTTGCGGACGGGCTCTGCCACGAATGGCAATGGCAAAGTCGCCCAGTATAGTGTGGTCTGCCTTCCCAAGGTCGAGGTGGTCAAGGGAGCAAAGCCCCGGTGAGACCTGCGTTGCGCCTCGCCTGCAACAATCTTGACAAGATATCGACATGAGTGAAAAGACAGCGGGCTCTCCGTTGCAGCAATTGATCCTGACTCATCTTCGTGATCCGACAAGGTTGCGATTCGTGCTTTGCGCCGTTTTGCTCGCCGCCTGGTATTTCGGTTTCTATGGGCCGACAAACGAGCGAATGGCCTCGACCTCGGCCAGGGCGGATAGCGAGTTGAAACGCGCCGCCAGCGCCCGGCAAATCGAAGGACTGCGTGAGATGCTAGCTCCATACCAGGCGCGCATCCCCGTTCAGGCGGGCCAGAACGAATTGAATCAGTACGTGCTAGAGTATATTCGGCAGTCGCCGATCAAGCTCGTGGACCTGAAGCCCTCCAAGGTCAAAGACCTTGGTGCGTTGGACAACATCGGGATACGGCTCCAGCTCGAATCGTCTTATGAGAATCTGGATGAGTTTCTTGTCTGGGTCGAGAAGAACAGCCGGATGCTCCGGATCGATTCCCTCAAGGTTGATCCTGCCCGGGATGGCACGCGGCTGAACGTCCAGCTCGACCTGTTGAGCCTGGCCGAAAAAGAGACGTCGACCGGTGTTCCGATACCACCCAAAGACGGCAAGGCTGAGGCCAAGCGATGAACGTAGCCAAGTTGCTGAAACTGGCACCGACCATGATCATGGCCGCTGTCATGGCTTACGCGGCATACTCGATCGAACCGTCAGCTCAGACCGGCTTGCAGGCCTCTACAACCAAGCCTGTGACGGGCGGAAATCGGCCAAACACCATCGCCGTAGGAGGATCGGCAGACCGCAAGACGAACGAGCGTGCAACACTTCCCCGAGGTCGAAACCCGTTCAAGGCCATCGCCACGCCCAAAGCTACCAGGGGCAAGGCCGCTCAGGAAGCGCGGGTCGATCCCAATCTCGCTCTTATCAAGGCCTTGACATTGAATGCCACCTTCATCCAGGGTTCAACCAAGTATGCATCAATTAACGGCCGACTTTATAGACAGGGGCAACGCCTTGATGGTCTGGGCGAGAAAACTACATCCCTCGTGATTGCGCAGGTAACCCCCACGCAGGTGACCCTGGAGGCGGATGGCAATCGGTACACTCTCGCCTACCCCGAGGAATTCACCGCCAGCACCGGCCGCCGGTCGACCGCTGGCCCGTCGCAGCATGATGGACGGCCTGCTTCACCGAGCCACCCGGCTTCGCCGCGAGGATCGCGGTGAGCTTCGCACCGCACCCTGTTCTACCCGCATAGTCTCCGGTTGACCCCAAGGCTCCGATCGTTTTGGAATCACCATGAGTAGCGTCTTCGAGACCACAGGCGCAGAGCCCCTGATCCTGGTGTTGCTGGGGCGCGCGCGCGGCTCGAGCCCAAGCAGATCGAGGAACTCGGAGACCAGATGGAGAAGACCGGCCCGGGCACTGCGCCTGAGGTCTTCCTGGTCAAGAGCGGTTTTCTAGGCGACCAGGAGATCGCCAGCATTTACGCCGAGGATCTGTTTCTTCCCCTCGCGCCTCCGCTTGCGGAAAACGCCGAGATCGACAAGGAACTCGCTGGCCTATTACCCGAGAAGCTTTGCACCGACAAGCTGATCTGTCCGATCGGTTTACACGACGACGTACTCAGCGTGGCTTTTGTTTCCCCAGAGACCATGGGGGTCGTCGACGAGCTCCAGCTCCTTACTGGGCTGCGAATCAATCCCTTGATTGCACCGCTCTCCCTGGTGGAGGCGCATCTCGACGCTCTCTACCGCGCCAATCGCGAGAACAAGGCCATTGGCGAGGGGAGCGAGGATTTCAAGGACTCTCAAGACCTGCCCGATGACCTCGACGAGAACATTCTCAACCTCGATACGCCACCGCCCAACGACGAGAACGGACGCATTGTCCGCCTGGTCAACCAGATCCTCGAGCAGGCGATGCGTAACGGGGCCAGCGATATTCATCTCGAACCCTTCGAGGACGGCTGTAAGTTCCGGCTCCGCATCGACGGTGTACTCCACGAGCTGCCTTCACCTTCGAAGGCTGTTTTCATCATGATCCTCTCGCGCCTCAAGGTGCTGGCGAAGATGGACATCGCCGAGAAACGCATTCCCCAGGATGGTGCCATTGCGCTGCGGTCGGGCGAGAAGCGTGTCGACCTTCGCGTCAACACGGTCCCCACGGTCCATGGCGAGAAGATGGTCATGCGAATTCTCGATAAGGATGCCATCCCGTTGAACCTGACGGGACTGGGGCTGGACGAGCGGCAGTCCAACGACCTGCTGGAGTCGGTTCGTTCGCCTTACGGCCTGGCCCTGGTGACAGGGCCGACAGGCAGCGGCAAATCGACAACGCTTTATGCATGTCTGAATCTCTTGAATGAGCCTCGCCACAACATCTGTACCGTCGAAGATCCCGTCGAGTACAAGTTCAAGGGAATGAATCAGGTGCAAGTCAAGGCCCAGGTCGGGCTCACGTTCTCGTCGGCCCTGCGGGCCTTCTTGCGGCAAGATCCCGACATCATCATGGTGGGCGAGGTTCGTGACCAGGAAACTGCCGAAATCTGCCTGCGAGCCGCTCTGACCGGCCACTTCGTGCTGTCCACGATCCACACCAACGACGCTCTCTCGGCGGTCACGCGATTGCAGGATATGGGCATCGAGCCCTTCTTGCTTTCCTGCACCCTGCGCGTTCTCGAGGCGCAGCGGCTGGTCCGCCGGCTCTGCCCCAAGTGCAAGGAGCCGTACGAGGTCGACAACGAGCTCGCAGCGCGGCACGGACTGACACCCGGCGAAGTCCTCTACCGTCCCAAGGGTTGCCTTCATTGCCGCCGGCTTGGTTACCGGGGTCGCCTCGGCGTCTTCGAGGTCATTCGCATCACTCCCAAGCTCACCCACCTGATTCAGAAGAAGGTGCCGCTGGATCAACTGCGCAAGGGCGCACGCGAGGAGGGAATGAAAATGCTCTACGACAGCGCCCTGGATAAAGTCCGCCAGGGGCTCACCAGCCTTGAGGCTGCTCTCACCGTGTCGATGGCTGACGAAGAATGAACTCCGCGGCGCCGCGATTTGCAAGCCGCCTAGCCTTTCTCATCGCCGTTCCGAAAATAATGAGCGATCAATTCGGGAAGCTCCGCGGAGAATCGGCTTCGCGGCATCACCGGATCACACCCCGCTGCTCGAGCGGCCGCCAGTGCCTCGGTATCGACGTGGGAGCCGAAAGCCACAAAAGCAACGGCCGGCCCCGCCAGCCGTTGGTAGCCCAGCAGGGCTTCCGGTGCCACGAGTTCACCGGCCGAAAGATCCACGAAGATGACACAGGGATGCCATTGCTCGATCATGGCCAGGGCCAGAGAGGTATTCCCGGCCACGAGCACTCGATGCCCCAGCGCGCGAGCCGTTCCTGTGACCTTGGACGTGAAGATCAGGTCACGACTGAGCAAGATCCCGGTCGGATCGGCGACCCCAGGAACAGGAACAGCATTATCCTGTGGAATGTTCATTGTTTATAATAATTATATTCTATAATAGATAGCATTTCGATGACGGCTAGTGGTTGCTCCCCGGGTGCCGGCCTCGAGTATCTCGGGCAAAGTGCTGATCGATCCAGTCTGGAGTGAACGTCTCCAGGCCGTGGATGATGGCGTCGGCACCCGACTGGCGAAGCTGGGCTGCGTTGTACGTATGGGTGATGCCGACAGCCCACATGCCGGCTCCCTTGGCCGAGACGATTCCCGCCAAGCTATCCTCGACGACCAGACACTCACAGGCTTCCAGAAGCTTCCCAGCGGTCGAAGAAGACATTGTTTGGTGAGTCTGCAAGGCATCAAGACTTTGCAAATAACCTGCCGGGTCGGGCTTGCACTTATGAGCGTCTTCGGCAGCAATGATGGCGGCAACCTGCCCGCGCCGGTCCAGCCGCTTGAGCGCGTACTCGATCTCGGATCGAAGTGCTCCCGAACAGATCGCCACTGGCCAGCGTGCCGCAATCGCGGCCAGCGTCTCGGACGCGAAAGGAAAGAAGCGCAAACCCAAATCGGCAACTTCCACATAGCGACGTGCCTTTCGCGCGATGAGCGCGTCCAGCCTCTCGTCGTCGAACACCTGCCCGGCATCGCTGAGCGCCGCGGCGAAGCAGCCGCGGTCATCATAGCCCAGGTAGCGTTCGTGGTAATCCCGGTCTGTGATCACCACACTTTCCTGGGCCAGAACCTCGCGAAAGAGCTCGAAATGGACAGCCTCATCATCCACCAAAACGCCGTTGAAGTCGAAGATCACCGCCTGAATCATGTGGCTCGCGCAGAAGTAAGAGTTGGCCAGAAGCAACTGGCTACAGGGTCAGGGTCAGATGGCTTCCGGTCCGCGCTCGCCCGTGCGGATACGGATGCAGTCATCCAGGGGAAGTATAAAGATTTTGCCATCACCGATCTTGCCTTCTGGCCCGCTTCTGCCGGCCTCGAGGATGGCGTTGATGGTCGGCTCCACAAAGTCTTCGTTTACCGCGATTTGCAGCTCAATCTTGCGCAGCAGGTTCACGGTAACCTCGTGACCGCGGTAAACTTCGGTATAGCCCTTCTGCCGGCCAAAACCTTGCACATCCATGACGGTAAGCCGGAAGACCTCAACCCGGGAGAGAGCCTCCTTGACGGCTTCGAGCTTGGTGGGCTGGATGAGCGCGATGATCAGTTTCATCGAAGACTTCTCACAGATAATGGCCGTGGCCTCGGGAAAAGAATGCCGGTTTCAAATTTCCCGCGCATGGCACGGATTCGCAGTCACAACTCGATTGTCCGGAAGAATCGTAACCGCCGTCAACACGCCAGCAGTTGAAAAGGAGGTTCCTGGTGTACGTAAACTCAGAATTGTCCCTGGGAAACCTCTTCCACCGTCGTCGGCTGGAGCCGAACGCTGGGAGCTCCTTTGTCCGGTGCCCTCCGATTCGGGGCATCATCACTGGCAAATCGGCCAGAAATACGTTCCGTTTCCCTTGTCACCCCGCACATCCCGTCCCTGGACCGGTCGCGTCCTCTGACTTCGCCGGCATTTCGGGATTGGTCACGGTATCCGCCAGATCGGCTTCGTTCGCGCCCGGAAAGACTTCGAATTTCTGGCTCAACTACCTGGACTTCAATAGCTTGTGTTGAAACCGATTCGGCTTCGTTCGGCGCATTTTTCAACGTCATCCCGCCCTCCGTCACTATCTCAAAGGCCTCCTCGGAGCCTGCCGCCAGCCCTTCCTCACTGGCCACTGGCACTGGCAACTGACCACTGGCCACTCCTATCTCCCCCTCTGCCATCTGGCATTTGCCATCCGCCATCTGGCATTCCTTGCTCCGCATCTTGTTCAGCAGTTCCAACGTCTTGTGCAGCTCCCGCGTCCGCGCCGACTGGTACCGCCGGTGCCGCTCGAATGCCGGGGTGCAATCCATCGCCGCGCGGTCCATCCAGGTCGGATCGTCCTTGAGCATGGCCTCGCTCGCCTCGTTCTCCGCCAGAAGCTCCTTCAGTCGGGTGACGTATTCATTGAAGATCGTGCAAAGCACCTTCCACGCCTCCTCCGGGTCCTTGGGCCGTGGCGCGATCTCAAGCCACTTCAGGCGGTGGGTGTACGCCGGGTCGAGGATCGACCGCTCGTCGCGGTACGACTCCCATTCCTTGCGGGCGTAGCCGGGCTCGATGACGTCCCAGGCCAGGAAGATCAGGTTGATCTCGGGGTCAAAGACCGCCTCGACCAGCCGCTTGCCCATCAGCCGGAGGAACCGGATGAGCACGGGCTCTTCCCACCGGGTGCGGCGATGCAGGAGGTTGCCGTACTCGGACCACCGCTGGAGCAGCCAGTCGCAGCCGTCGGCGGTGTCTTCGAGCTCGGCGACCAAGAGCGCCGGGTCGTCGCTGCCGAGGGGCTGCTTGTCGACCTTGATCTCTTCGGGGCCGTTGAGATAGAGCAGCGTGCGGCCCAACTCGGAAATTCGCCGGCGCACGCGCGGGTCGATCTTCCGTTCGCGCCGGCGCGCGGCGACCGCGACGCGGTGGGCCATGTGTCCGGTGCCGATCCGCTGGGCGCGTTCGAGGTCGATGGTCAGCCAGGCGGCCTGGGCGGTGAGCTCGCGTTCCATGGCCGTGCGGGGCTGCACGTCGTCCATCCATTCTTGGATCCGGTCGTCGATGCGCTTGGGATCTTCGGTGGGCAGCGTGGGCATGATCGTGAAGGCGCGGAGGCCGTGCTTCAGGGCATTTTCGCGTGAGCGTGCCTTGCCGTTTTCGGTCTTTGGCCCGGTGCTTTTTTGGGCATTACGTTGATTGGCTGCAATCTGTGCCTCAGTGGCCATGGATGAGCTTTCGGGTGAAGTTCAAAATGGGTGGATCGCGGAATGGGAACCACGTAACACGACGCAGGCCCGTAGGTCAGGCTTTCCAGGCGCTGGCATCGTGAATTTCGGTGTCGTGATTCGACTCCGCCCGTGCGCATTTCGGCCATCGCGCGGAAGTCGACCCTTCTATCACATACAATCCCGTCGAGGCCGGCCGGAGTTGCAAAGATTCCTGGAACGGGCATCGACTACGAAGGGCATCGTCCCAAAGTGGGGTCAACATGGACTTGTCTCGCTTGTCACTTGGAGGGCAGTTCATACTAACCCGAAGCGTCAGCGAGGGTCGACACAAATCCATACGGGGAAAGGGGAAACCCCTCGCTGACGCGTCGGGTTAGTATGTCGCGCCGGCCTGTCACTTCGTCAACGCAAGAAACGAGGGTATTGGGACGATGCCCTTCGAAGAATCACGCGGATATCCGGCAATTGGTCAGTAGGTGTCACTCCAGACCATCGACACCCAGAGCCCCGGGATCACAGCCCTGTGCTTCACCCCTGAGGGCAAGCAAATCGCCGCTGGCCTGCTCGATACCCCGATCGTACTCTGGTGTGTCCGCCGAGAAGACTGATACCAGATGCGGAAGGTCACACCCACGAGTCAACTGTGAAGGAGAACACCGTGAATCGGCTGATCTTGATCCTCGCTTTGGCTTGCCAGGCTGCGACAGAGGTTGCCGCGGAGCCGGGCCCACCTGGCCGGTTGGTGCTGGTCGCGGGCGGAGGGAAGGGTGGAGATGGGGTTCCGGCTGATCAGGTAGAGCTGGTCGCACCGTTCGGGGTTGACTTCACCTCCGCGGGGACGTTGTGGTTCGTGGAAATGACTGCCAACCGCGTCCGGAAGATCGGCGCGGATGGCATCGTCACGACGATTGCGGGGACAGGCCGAACGGGAAGCGGCGGAGATGACGGGCCAGCGGCACAGGCCGAACTGAACGGACCGCATAGCCTTGCGATGACCAAGGAAGGTGACATTCTCGTCGCCGACACCTGGAACAATCGGGTCCGGAAGATCGAGTCACGATCGGGCCGGATCACGAATCTTGCGGGCACGGGCCGGAAGGGATTCTCGGGAGATGGCGGCCCGGCGGCCCAGGCGGAGTTTGGCGGAATCTACTGCATCGCGCTCGATGAGGCTGGACGGACGCTCGACCTGGCCGACCTTGATAACCGACGTATCCGTCGCGTCAACCTTGCAACCGGGATCGTCGAGACCGTGGCGGGCAACGGCACGAAGGGGGTTCCCAGGGACGGCGACGACGCCCGCTTGTCTCCCCTGGTCGATCCCCGAGCCGTGGCCCTCGACGGCCGCGGACACCTCTACATCCTGGAACGGGGCGGACATGCGCTCCGGGTCGTCGATCGGTCGGGCAAGATCCGCACCGTGGCGGGCGACGGGCAGAAGGGCGACTCGGGTGACGGCGGCGATGCCCGCCGAGCGCGATTGAACGGCCCGAAACATCTTTGCGTCAAGGCCAACGGCGAAGTCCTGATTGCCGACACGGACAACCACCGAATTCGCATTTACCGCCCCCAGGAGGGTACGATCGAGACGGTGGCCGGCAATGGCCAGAGGGGCTCGAAGGGCCTCGGAGGCCCGCCCCGCGACGCTGAGCTTGACCAGCCACACGGAGTCACGATCGGGCCCGGGGGTCTCGTCTACATTGCCGATAGCAGCAACAATCGCATTCTCAAAACCGTGCCTTGATCATCCCAGGCCTGACGCCGGGCAGTGGGCCAGGTCTGTAGTCATCATTGCCGGCCCAGACCGTTGCTTGGAAATTGATTCTGGACCAACGCGATGGAGGGCTGCCACCATCGCCCATTGATCAAATCGACACCCAGTCTTGTGCACCACCATCCACCAGGGAGAGTAAAAGTGAGCGGGTCTTGTCGCGTGATTCCCCGATGGCCGTGACGTAGACGGCTGGGTCGTCTTTGACCGGGCACTCATGCTCGCAAATGCCGCAGCCAATGCACTTAACTGGGTCAATGAACGGGCGTTTAAGTTGGAGTGTAGCACCCCAGCGATCCGTGACCTCGACGTTGCGAGTAAAAATGGCTTTAGGACTGACCGGGCAAACCTCCTCACAAACGACACAACTGGTGTCCATCGCCCAGGGTAAGCAACGTCCTTGATTGTAAAAGGCTGTTCCCGTTTTTATGGGGCCCTTGGCTTCGAATGGGCCAATTCCCAGTTTCTCGACGATCGAGATCTCACGAATCGCGCCAGTAGGACAGACCTGGCTACACAACGTGCAATTCAACTCGCACCAACCCATCTTGGAGATCATGATCGGGGTCCAGAGACCCTCAAGTCCTGTTTCAAACATGGCGGGCTGAAGTACGTTCGTCGGGCAAACGCGGATGCACTGGTCGCACTTGATGCAACGGCGAAGAAATTCATCCTCTGCGACTGAACCAGGCGGACGGATAGCGCTACGGCTGAAATTCTTCTTCACACCGCCAGATGCCCGCGTCATCGGGAAGAAGAAAAGACCGAACAGACCGGCCAGAAGGAGTTCCCGGCGGCCGACCGCCGGATAGGTCACCTCGCTGGCTTTGCGCGGCAAGAACCGGAATGAGAGAGCGTCGTGTGGACAATCTTCAATGCAGTTCAGGCAGACAAAACATTCGCTCTTGCGGAGGTCGGCCTGAGGATCGGAGGCACCCTCGCAGCTTTTCAAGCAAAGGTCGCAATCTGTGCAACGCACCGGATCGCGATCGATTCGCCAGAGTGAGAATCGGCTGAACAATCCCAGGAGCGCACCCAGCGGACAGATCGCCCGGCAGAAGAACCGGGGAATCCACCAGTTGGCGAACAGGAAGCCGAGGAAGATCAGGCCGACGACCCAGGCCTGCCAGTATTCGCGAGGCTCCGTGTAAACGCTCTCAGTCGCTTTATTCACGGTAGGCAGCACGCTGGTTGTCATGGAACGAACCGTCAACGCGATCGGGTCCAGCAGGCCGATCTGGAGCGAGCTGTTCCCCAGCTTGTGCTCTTCGGCCGATTGCGAGATGCCTGATCCGATAGCTCCGAACAAACGTGACAGCCCCGATTGCTGCCGCTCGTTGGTCCGGTAGACTTGCCAGATCTTACCGGGAGAGTCGAGCGTTGTCGGAATGATCCATAGACTGGCCATGGCAATCATGGCGGCCAGGATGTAGTACTTGATGGCGTAAATCTTGCGGTACCTGTTGACCTCGATCATCTGCTTGGTGTTACGCCGGTTGCCGATGACACCAAAAATATGATGGAGGATGCCGAACGGGCACATCCAGTTGCACCAGACCCGCCCGAGCATCATCGTGATGGCAATGATCACGAGGCCCCAGACCAGGTTGCGGTAGATCGTATGGGTCGTGAGCGCCGTGGCGACGGCTACGAGTGGAGTGGCTTCCAGGAATAGCGAAACCGGCCACCCCTTGAGGTAACGCAGGTCGGTGATCAGCAGGAAGAAGAGAAAGAGCCCAAGAAACAGGCCTTCGTACGCACGTCGAATCTTGACCATCGGTCACTCCGGCGGGGGGACACTTGTATTTATTGATCTTCCGGCGAGTGGGCGGTGGACTCGGAACCCCACTTCAAACAGCCCGAATGTCGTAAGGTCTCAGGGTATGGTAAAAACGCGATCGAGAACAACTGTCACGTCCTGGAATCAATCGAACGAGATCCCTTTCAAATCGAGCACGAACCCCGGCAGGAGGTCCTCGCCAGAGAGGGTGGCGGGGCGATGGAGCGTCTCGACGGGACGCCCGGCGCGGTAGATCTCGACGCTCTGGTCGCGCGGATCGATGAGCCAGCCGAGGCAGAGGCCCTGACTCATGTATTCACGCATCTTATTCTGAACGTCCGCTCTCTCGTCGGAAGGCGAACACAACGCGACGGCAAAGTCAGGGCAGATGGGCGCGAATCCCTTTTTTTGTTCAGGAGTCAGGGCATCCCAGCGCTCCTTGCGGACCCAGGAGGCGTCGGGCGACTTGGTCGCACCGTTGGGCAATCGGAATCCCGTCGACGAGTCGAAATGCTCGCCAGTCCCATCAGCCTCGGCCCAGACTCCCAAACGGGTTGTCAACTTCGCGTTGCGTCCACCCCCTTCGGTTCCCACGGGGGCCATGACGATCAAATCTCCTCCGGCCGATCGCTCCAGGCGAAGCTCAGGATTGGCCTGGCAGAGCCGCACGAAGTCCTCGTGGGAAACGCAGACGCGGACATCGAGTGGCATGGCCAGTTCCAGGAATTCACTCGGGAAAGCCAGGCGCTTTTGTGGAGGATCGGCGGCAACGATGCTCATGATGGTCCGACCTTGCTGAGACCTGGAGAATCCCCTTCAAATCGAGCACGAACCCCGCCAGGACGTCCTCGCCGGAGAGCGTCGCCGTTATCCTTCGACCAGGTTCTCTTTAAGACCCAGGTATTGCAGAGCCCAAGGATACAGCTCGTGCCAAACGTGGACGACGAAAGTCCCTGCGGACTCCTCGCGTGCGACCATGAGAACGCCACGCTCGTGGGGGTCTTTCCCCTTCATCGTGTGGTGGCCGATCAGCGCCAGCAGGGGCCCTGAACCCAGCGTCGCGAGGATCTCCAGCCGCTCCGGATTGTTCAGTTGGTCAGGAAGGCTGACGCGAACCGATCGTCCTTCATGCACCAGGTTGAGGGTTCCGTAGTCGCACAAGCTCGGGCCGCACTCGTGCTTGCGATTCAGGACGTCGAGCCAGGGCCTTTCGGCGCGACGGAGGTCATACCGTGATCTCCTGGGTCCACTGCGGCCGCCAGTCCTGGCCCAAGCCACGACTGATTACCTTATCCAGATAGACAATCTCATGGCGCGGTTTGTCCAGCAGGCGGGTGACACACCAGCTATCAACTGCCGTGTGGTCGGTGCCGACCACAATCGTGTCTCCCTTCTTGACGTCGTTCAAACTGCCGCCGGTCGGGCCGTTGCGCATCAGGAGCTTGCGGCCGTCGGCGATCACGAGCGTTGGTTTCATCATCAGAGCAAAGTCGGAAATGATCCCGTGAATGTTCTGGTGGAACTGGTTGCGTGGGTTTCCTAGCAAGCCGTACCAGTTCTTCATCGTCACGGTGGCCTTGCAGAGGTTGTGGTCTTTCACGGGCGAGATACCAATAACCTTGGTGGCCTCGCGGAACGGGCGGTAGAACATCCGCCAGGTATGGGTAATCGTCTCGCCGCCGATGTAGAGCTGCTCAAAGTAGCTGTCCTTCGGTAGCATCAGCTCAGCGCCGGCGCGAACGGCTGCATCGCCTACCTTCGTCTTGTAGAAACAACTTTCGGGGTTATTGATCGGGTTGTCGGCGACGATGACCTTGCGCGCCCGGCACCCAGGCAAAGTTTGGTCACGGCGGCCACGGTGTCGGGCTGGGTCGTTGCGGCCAGATCAGGGTTTTTGTCAAAGGCCACGTTGGGTTTGATCACGACAACGTCTCCCTTGCGGATGAACTGGGAAACGCCCCCCATGGCCTCAAGCGCGGCCTTGACCATTTTCAACGCTTGCTCTTCCCGAGCCTGATACTCGGCTTCCTTGGTAGCATGCTCTCCGATACGGCCCGGGCTAGAACGGACCACAACGAGACTGGGACGGCTTGACGGCAGGGACACCGAATAATCCTTCAGCCGGACGGGTGGCGGCGGCTTGACGCCTTCCATACCCCATCGATCACGGAGAAGGACCCCGGAACCCAATGCTCCGCCAGTCACCAGGCCGTAACCGCCGACTTGGCGGACAAACTGCCTACGTGAAAATGGCTGGTCAGCCGGATTGACCCCGCCAAGCCGCTCCAGGTTTTTGATCTGGGTCCGGGTCAGTTTCTCGCTCATGAGTCAACCTCGGTCAAGAATTTGATCGAACCGCTGGAACACGCAGAGAGGAGAGGGGGGCGAGTGAATCTTAGATAATACAGCGCTCAAAGCCAGCTACCGGGAATGAACACTTGGTTTTTTTGGCAAAAAAGCAGACCGGGAGGGCAAATCCCAAAGATGCGCGCTCCAGAGACAAGCAGGCTGTTCCTCGAAGATCTCATGCATTCAGACGATAATCCGTTGCCTACTTCCCGCTACTGAGTGCTTGGATCTTTGCCGGTAAGGTCTTTGCTAACGACCGTGCAAAGGCCTCGGCCGGCTTGAGGCTGGTAGCTCCGTTGGCGCCGGCCAAAGTGTTACCCTTGCGGAAAACGACGTCAAAAAGGCCGATGCTCGAGCTGGTGATCATCTCATCGGCCCCCTCCGTAGTGAGGGTTTTCACCTCGGCGCCGTCTTGCTTGACACTGGCAATGTACCTCTCGAGTACACCCTTGGCCTCCTTGTCATCGCGATAAGGGCGTAGAAATCCCTGCCAGGTAATCTCCCCTTCCTTGTAGTCAGCCATGAAAACATCGGACAGAAAGCTATAGCCGAAGACATCTTGGGCGACGTACTTGTTGTCACCCTGCTTGCCGGCGGCGGGCAGAAATGTGAAATAAGTTGCGGGTGTTACCTCGGCCGTGGGGCTTGCGGCTGCGGTTTCACCCGCCCCGGCCTCCGGTCCGATCTCGTCGGTCGGTTGCGGAACCGAAGCCGGCTTGACTGCCGCCACAGCAGTTGCCGCGACCGCGCGGCTGGCTCCCGGCTTTTGCCTGGCGACAACACGTTTGGCCAGTTCCAGCGCAAAGGCGGCAAACTTGGCATCGTCCTGGGTCGAGACGATCTGGGTGTAGTACTTGCCGGCATAAAGTAAGGTGCTTCCAGCGGCCGTGTATCCCTCGTCGCCGACCGGTATGACCTTTGCCTCATCCGGCTTCTCCGATCCGTACTTGCCAAGGGCCTTGAGCGCATCGGCCATTTCAAAGATGTATAGCTGTATTTCATTGGATGGGTCGCCGGTAGGGTGGTAAAAGGTATACGCCATCCCCTTGACCCCATACTGAAGAAAGCTCTCGGCGCGGCCGTCGATCTTCTCGTAGAGATTGTCGGCGTTAAACGATTCGATGTACTTGGTTCCGGACTTCCCGGGAGTCCAGCCCGGCGGTAGGTCGCTGAGTGGAAGCATGGCGGCTAGAGCCTTTTGAGGCTCGGGAATTGCTGCTATCTCGGCTTCAACTTGGACAGGCGACAATCCGTTGCTGGTTCCACCCGAGGGTGTGGTGGAGAGCGCAGTCGGTGGAGGCGAACCCACCACGGCCGTGAGAGCCGGGGCAGCCGACGGAGTGGCCGCCGCGATATTTTTCAGCACGGCCGGCGGCGCGGTGAAGTCCATGAGCTGTTGCGGTCCATCCACTCCAACGCTTCTTCGGACAGCAGCGAGTGACTGCAAGACCCCGGGGAAAGTCTGGGCGACCGCGGGCGATGTTCCAGCAACCGCCCGAAGTGCGAGCATGGTCTCATCAAGCTTCTTGACGTTATCCACCAGATTCTTGCGCTCGAGCGCCAACCGCTCCATCTCACCCTGGACTGCGAGGTCTGCCTCCTTGACACTGGCAAGCCCACGCCCCTGTTCAAGTACCGACCATGTCTTGTTGGGATCGAACTCGTAACGGTTCTTGTCGAAGGATCGACTCTTGAGGACCAAGGCCGCAAAAATGGCGGGAATCGCCATGACCAGGATCAGGCCGACTACGATCGAAGCAAACTCGGGTCGCTGCATAACCCGCCCGCGCCTGGCCTTGAACCATTCCATCCGACCCAGGATCGCAAAGGCGATCGGCGTACTCGCCATCGCAACAAGAGCTGCCGTGAGAGCCAGGACCAGAAGCGGGTCGCTCTGCAACTCACTTGCATAGTTTGTCCACAGACTCATGACGTTCATCATTCCACCGCCATCGGTCCAATAGAGGGAATCTCGCCAAGTCAGAAGGCTTGCGACGAACCATTCCCGAGAGCGGAAACCGGGGGAGGAAGGTTGGGTCGGAATTCCGGGTTTCTTACGGTCACTCGGGCAATTCTAAGATCCGGCGAATCCACATGACCGGGAGATCGGTCAACGCTCTGAATTATAGCGAGCACAAGCTTCACTGGGCAATCCTGGAGAGAACTCTAGATAGCCCAAGACGTTGATAGGCGCTATTCAAGCGATGAACCAGGCAGCATGGTCGCAAGGTTTGGTGTCGTGACCCGAACCACGATTTTCCCGGGCCCGACGATGATGGAAACTGCGAAGAATTGTTCCAAGGTTCACGGGACGAACACGGATTGAAGAAGTGCCGCCGGAGCGACCTGGGGGGGTAAAAACGCGGAAATCTTGTGCCGAACACGAGTGGTTTGTTCCTCAACCCGCCCGGGTCCCTGATCAGGAGGTTTGAGGCCATCGTGAGATTGGCTGGGCTATCGCTGGTTTCGGGCACGAGCGGGCCGTGCGTCTTCTGGGAGTTGAAGAATCTGACCGACGATCAGGTGGGCAGGGTCGTCAATGATGTCGCGATTCAGGTCCTGGATTTCGTCCGCCCTACGTGAATCGCCGAGCGTGTCTCGGGCGATCGTCCGGAGTGTGTCGTACTGGCGAACCTTGTAGATGGGCCGAGCCACCGGGCTTCTGGAGTGGATCTCGGGCTCTTCATCCTGAACGTCCTGGCTATTTCCTCGTGAAGATCGGTCGCGGCTACTGGCATGCTCGGTCGCGGCATCGGAGACTGGAAGATTTAACTCGACGTCCAGCTTTCTGGAGTGGCGGATCGGCATACCATTGGCGGAAGTATCGCCATGGTTCGTGGTGCTCAGATCGGAGCGTGCGGAAGCGGGTTCGTCAGCCACGGTTTCATGGCGAGCCAAGATCTCGCCGTCGTTCTTGTTGTGGCTTTGGCGCATGCCGGGCGGATCGATGTAGGCCGGGTCGAGATCCTCGGGAGGTGGAATGCGAATGACCGTGCCTCGATAGAGTTTGGCAATATCGGGCACCTTGTCCGAGTTCGCCTTCCACAAGGCGCGGTAGTAACGGCCTGAGTCGTAGTACATCCGGGAAATGTCCCAGAAGTTCTCTCGGCCCTCGACTTTGTGCAGCACGGTGTCAAGTTTACCCGCTGCACGTACTGTGCGCGTGCCGGCCCGAACTGTATGGTTACTGGCACCTTCCTCAGTTTTCAAACTGGACGGTGATTCCACGTCGAAGCTTTGTTGCTTGTCGGCATGAGCATTGGGGTCCGTATTACCCGCGGCAGTACTCTGATCTACGTCATCTTCCAGACCGGGTGTATCACGCTGGACGTCGCGAACAGCCTCCCCTCCGGAGTGTCGTATAGTTTCCCAGCCTTGACGGGGCAGGTCTTCGCTGCCGGTCGTCGGGTCCTGACCACGAGGACTTGACGACTGCACTCGGTCGTGTGCATCGGGGCTGATGCCAGCGTTGACGTGACTTGCACCGCCAAGACTCGCTGCCGAATTCGAACCGAGCGTAGGATCTCCGGCTGGGTGCAGCGTGGGAAGTTCTCCGGGTGCAACTGCATTCGAGGCCTCGTTTCGTGATGGCGGCTCGACCACCAAGGGTACGGGTGCCACGAGAGGCGCTGGCTGGATCGTGGAAGCGGAAACCGCGGCGTGAACGGGTTCGGGACTGGCGACCTGCGCTTTAGGTTCGACCGTTTTGTTGGGAAGTGATGTCGCCGCGGGTGTTGGCGCCGGTGCTGGTGGGGTCGGGGGAGCTGGCTGCACACTGGTCGTCCGCTGGTCGTCCGTCTTTGCCTCATTGTGACTGCGCGTGCCCAGGGATGCCGCGGCACTCAGGGCTGCTCCAGCGCTCAAGGCCGCCCCGCCAACGAGCGCTGCGGCCGCAGTCGTCTCCATCAGGGCATTGCCCTTGGAATTGGAAGACTTCATGGCTCCCTTGTCGATGTCGAGTGCTGCGACATTGCCAACTGGTCGGGCGGTTGTGGTTGCGGGCGCCGAGGTGGGTACAGGTGCGGGCGCGAGAGAGGTGCGGGCGCCGAGAGAGGTGTAGTGGAGGGTTTAGGCACTGGAACTACCTTCGCCGTTGGGTTCTCTATTAACGGTGATGCCGGCGGCAGTGCAGGCGCCGGAACTTGCGCAGACTCAGGAGGCGTGCCGGGCTTGACATCGGCTGAGGCCAGTTCCATGACCGGTGAAACGATTGGTGCCGGTGCGAGAGCTGGACCAGAATCGGCTACCTGGCGCACGCTTTTCTGCTCAGACTCGGGAGCTAACGGTGCTTCAACCGGCGGAAGCGCGATGGGATCTTCTCCGGCGGTGAGCTTCACTGGGTCGCCATTCGGCAGCGGGGCTAGACCTTGTTCGCGTGGTCTGTCTGCTAACTTCCCCGGGGAGGTTTTCTGGTCGGCCTGTAGCTCCTCGGTCTTCCCGGGCGAGATTGCGGAGTCCGGCCCACCCGGCAAAGCCGGCAAGTCATTGCCGGCGAGGGCGATTGCGTTCTGCTTGGTGTTCGGAGACGGATCATTGACCTTCGGTCCGGACGATGACGGCGTGGAAGGCTCAGAAGGATCGGTCTGGGCCGTTTGTGTCCGAGACGTCAAGTCGCTCTGAACCGGGGCCAGGGGAATGGATGCTGTCGTATCATGTTTGCCTCTGCCCGGTTGGATAACCAGTACCGCGGCTAGAATGGCCGCCGAGAGGCCCGACGCAACGCTCGCACGCGGATAGCGGCGGGCCAAAGCAGTCCCTTCCTGGGCCACGGACCCGATGCCCCTGAGCCATAGGCTCGCGTCGGGCAGCAATCGCATTAATAAGTGTGTATGCGATTTTGTGGACTCATCGTCAAGTTCGCGGTCATGGTCGTCATGGTGACTCGCAACTTGGCCGAGATTCTCCTCCTCGCGCTCCTGATCCGAATGCTCGGTAGGCTCAAGTTCTTGGTCAGCTTCGCTCTTTGGTTGTTCCGACGTCGGAAGCTGCGTCCGACCGCTGTACTGCACGGGGGGGAACAATGATCCTGCTGCATGAGCGGATGAACTTTCGCCCAGCGTCAAGTCTCCCGAAATCTCGGAGCCGCTCGCGGGACGGGATTCGGTATTGGAATTGAACTCGGAACTGGAGTCCCAATCTGGTTCAGACATCGCTCAGCCACCCTTAGTTTGGCGCTTTGCGCTCGGGGATTGACGGCGAGTTCGTGTGCCGTCGAAGTCACAGGTTTTTTGGTCAGCACAATCAATTCGGGATCGTTACGAAAGGCCCATTTGACGCGGCGATCTTCCAGCGAGTGGAAGCTGATAATAGCGGCCCGGCCACCAGGAGCGAGGATTTTAGGGAGTTCCCTTAATGTCGCGTCGAGGTGACTGAGCTCGTCGTTGACCTTGATTCGCAAGGCCTGAAAAACGCGAGTCGCCGGGTTAATAGGTCCGTGGCGGAAGCGTCCAGGAACGCTCTGGCGGACCAGATCGGCGAGCTGCTGGGTCGTCTCGATGGGAGCCTTTCTCCGGGTCTCGACGATCCGGCGAGCGATTCTACGACTGAACCGCTCTTCGCCGTACTCAAAAAACACCTGGGCCAGGTCATCGGCCGATAGGGTACTTAACAGATCGGCGGCTGTAGGTCCGCTCAAGGCTGAGCTAGATCCCTTGTTTCCATCAGGATCGAACCGCATATCCAGCGGTCCCTCGGAGGCGAAGCTGAACCCCCGGTGCCCCCATGCGAGCTGGTCGGAAGAGAGCCCAAGGTCTAGTAGCAAGCCCTGGACCAGAGAGATGTTCAACCCTTCCAGCACCTCGCCTATCGCACTATATGGCGCGTGAACCAGAGTCACGGGCAATCCGGCCGTGGCCTCTTTTGCCAGACTCAGCATCGCCGGGTCGCGGTCCAGTCCGATGACCTGACCGGTCGGTCCGACCTGGCGTGCGAGGGCGGCAGCATGGCCCCCAGCGCCTACGGTCCCGTCTACCAGGACCGCCCCGCTTTGGGGCTTCAACCAGCCAATCACCTCGTCGAGCAAGACGGGGCGATGCACTCTTTAACCCGCTTCCGACAGTCTAAAGACGAGAGCGCGTGGTTGCCAATTACCACGCCGGACAGGAACAGTAGTGACTCTACTTGAACCGCTGTGACTGTCAAGATCACTCCTTCCATCCTCGGAAGGCAGAAATATTTGCGATTGGCCTGTTATCAATCCTGGATCGATTTCACGTGATATATGCTTGCGCGCTTGAGTCGTCAGAATCGAGGATCGACTGGTCCAGAAATGCCCCAAAGACCGAAACAGCCGCTGACGCAGTGTCGATTTGCCGTTCTCGAAATTATCGTACTTGGTTAGGATTCCCAGCGATTCCGAACCAGGAGCAGGCCAGGGAAGGACTTGCCGCACATGTCAGAGAATGAAGACTCCAACAGACGTGTAGTGGACACCTCCAAGAGTAGCGATCCGGTCGGGGGACGAGGATTAGTACGCCTCGATCGTGGTCTGGACGAGGGTCCTCGCTCAAAAAGCAAAATTGGTGGCGCCGGGGCTTTAGGTGCCGGATCGCAGCGGCTTTGGACATGGCTTATCAGCCTCTTCATCGTTCTGATCGTCGTTTTCTCGGCGATTCCGCTGACCATTGACTTCCTGGGCAAGCCCAACAAGGACTATAGCCTCTGGTACCAAGTAGGCGTTGTGATCCGCCAGGGCATGAACATCTACCCGGACCCTGCCACAGGCCGGCTCTTCCCATTTATGTATCCGCCGTCGGCTGCGGCGATCCTTGGATTCCTGAGTATTCTGGGCAAACACCTGACGACGCTCGTACTGGTACTGGCACACTCGGTCGCCTGGATCGGAGCGATCGCGCTATCAGTCTGGCTCGCGACTCGTGGGAACAGGAAGGGTAAGGGCATTCGGCAGTATCCGCTGCTCGCCGCTGCCCCCTCACTGTGCATCATCGCGTTGATTCACAACACCTATCTTCTTGGCCAGCCGAATCTTACTCTGCTCACGCTCCTTCTTGCGGCCTTTGCATGCCTGCGACTGGGATACGAATCGCCTGCTGGGGTACTTGTTGCAACGGCGGCGGCGATCAAGGCGTTTCCTATCCTTGCTCTTGGCTATTTCTTGTACCGCCGGATGTGGCGTGCCTCCGTTGCTACGGTCACGGCTCTCTTGATCTGGCTACTGGTCGTACCCCTACCTTTCCGCACATCCGCCCAGGCCATTACCGATCTGAGAGTTTGGTCCCAGGGCATGGTATTCACCTACAATTCTCGTGGAATCGCCCAGCGGCCGTACCGATCTTTTTCTTACAAGAACCAATCGATCATGGCGCTGGCGCATCGGCTTCTCCGCGACGTGCCAGCGGACGGTGAGAAAGTCCTGTCGCAGCACATCAACCAGCGGAGGCAGGGCCAACCGCTTCGCGGCATGCTGTCCGACGGCTCGATTGACCTGGCCGCGATGCTCAGCATCCCGCCAGAGAATTCGAACTGGGAGAACCAGTACGAGGGTGTTGAGGTTGCACTGAAGCAGGCCTGGCGAGTCAACATCGCTGCGTTGGACTTCCGTACCGTAACCATTATTACACTGGCCGCGATGCTGGCGCTTTCGCTGTTTGTGGTTGCCACCTTACCCGCGCGGCGGCTGCGCACAGCCCAGACCGACGCAATTGAGTTTGCACAAATCTCTCTACTGATCGTGATGTTTTCGCCACTATCGTTTAATTATGCATTTGTATGGTTAATATATCCGCTGACTGTCGCGTTGAACATGGTGATCAACGAGCCTGCTCGCGGTGCCTGGCGGAAATTTGAGATCATCTGGATGGTCTTGATCATGCTTGTTCCTGGGTCGGCTATCGTCATGCCACTCTATGCTCAGGCTTACGGCAATCTGTTCATTCCTGCGCTCATGCTGGTGGTCGGGTTGGGGGTGAAGCTTCTGGCGATACAAACGAGTACCGCGATACCCGATCAACACCAAGGAATACGACTTTCGTCGCAGATCGGCGACCATTCCAGCAGTCCAGCCACAGGGCATTCGCGCCGGTCGGATTTTTCACAATCGTTATGCGGAATTGTGGCCGTTTGCCAGGGTCCCCGAATGATCAGGCAAAGTTAGCCGGACGAACACGGTGCGTCACAGTGGATAGGCAGCCAGTTTGGCCGTGGCAGTCACCAGACCACATGGGCTCATAGGTGAAGGCCAACACTCTGAGGGTTCGCCAAGAGCTTGCAAGCCCCTGAAGACGCTATCAGACAATGTTCTTTGGCCGGTATCGGCGCGACAGGGCGGTCTCGATGTGCTCGGGAGATTGCATGCCCAAGTACTCCAGCTCTCGATAAAGGTCCGCTGGATTATCAAACTTAACTTGGTGCGCCAGTGGCGCATGCCAGAATACATAGCGTTCCGTGTTATTAAAATCCAGGTGAGAAATGACCAGGCTGTTATCGCGGTAAATCCAGACTGCCAGGATCGGTTTGGTTGCCGAACCAGTCGTACGAAATGACGGGGTGGTCAATTCAATTTGTTTGTTGGCCATACCTTGGATGGCGATTTGACCGGCGCTCCTGCCTCGGATGGAGGCAACCACGACCAGGCGATAAGGACCCAAGGCAATGTGCTTTTGAGAAAGGGCCTTGGACGACCCCGAGGCGCCTGTCCTCGCCTGGGATGTCAGAGAGTTGACAGCCTCTTTCCAGAGTTCGTGCAGTTGTCCTTGTAGAAATCTTACGGGATCGATGTTGACCAAAGAGATCAGGCCTGACTCCTTGCGAGCACCGTCCTGGACGAGTTCATCCAGACTCAGTGAACCGACCGGCAACGACGCACCAAGTCGGTCGACCTCATCTACGAGGGGAACGTCGTTGTCATCGTCCTCATACAGAGAAGGCTTTTTGGCCAGCAGATTGACTGAGTCATCAATCTGAGCGACCACTTGGGCGGGGACTTTCCGGGAAAGTAAGAGGTCGAGCTTTGGCCCTGCGTCGCCGAGGTGGAGAAACCTGCCTATCAAGGAATCGCAGACGGCTTCTATGCCTGATTTGTATTTTCGCTGCCAGCGGGCCAACTCGATCAAGGGGTAAACAACCTCAGGCCACAGTGCCTGGCTGGCCGGATCGCGATAGGCTTGTCGGGTTGCGTAGCGAAGAACTGCGCCGCGGAAGTCAGAATGATCTCGCCAGATCTCGGCGAGTCTGTTCCAGCGCTCCACCAGCACATCGTCCACTTCATCTCTCGGCGGGGCTATTTTGCGCAGGTCGTCAAGCGTCCGAGGTATCAGTCCAGGGTTAAACTGGCCCTTCTGGTCGGTCATATGTTTCTGTGCATGCTTGCTGGCCTCATGAAGAGCCTTTCGTGTCTGCCGGAAAAGCCGTCGTTGTTGTGGCGTGTCCCGCCAACTCAGAAACTTGGCCACTATGACCGGAGAAAGCGCTGGCCGGACCTCGTTTTGCTGTTCGAGCAAAGCCGCCGCCTCCTGCACGGCCTCCTCATTCGGTCCTGCGGCGAGGGCGTAGGTCATAGCCAGAAGGAACCGCGCGCGGTCGGCGTTGCGGCGATCAATCTGACGCCGAAGTAAGAACCCTCGACGTCGCCAACCGATCAACAAGTAAGCGATATAATGTCCCATTAAATATCGCTCATCGGCAGATAGAATCACCGGCTCGGCAAGCACTGTGCGAAGCATTTTTTGGACTAACGGTGAAGTAATCAGATCAGTTGCGTTCGCCAGCGGCTGTGGGGGCTGGAGCTGGCTTCGAGTTGACGTCGTCTTGCGTTCGAAATCTGCCGCAGCACTACCAGCAAGGCGGGCTTCCTTCTCAAGCTCCGCCAAAGCTGTGAGATCGGGCGCCGCGGGAGCTATCTCGAGTTGGGTACTGGCCTCGGCGACCTCTTGTCCTTTAGCTGGCTTCGCGGCACCGATCCGTGCGACTTCTTCGCGGAGTGCCTGAGCGACGACAACCCCACTCGCTGGCCTGTCTTCCGGCTTCTTGGCGAGCAGGGCAACAATCAGACCTTCGAGTGGCTCGGCGAGTTCCGGGTTGCGTTTGCGTGGCGATTCGGGCGTCGCATCTACGTGCATTGCCATCAATGACATTGCATTTCCAGTAAATGGCACGGAACCGGTGGCCGATTCGTAAAGCATTACTCCCAAAGAATATAGGTCGGTGCGGAAATCCAATTTCTTGCCCTGGGCTTGCTCTGGGCTCATGTAGTGAGGGGTACCTCGGATTGTGCCGGCTCCGTCAGCGTGCTCGGCCAGCAACGAAAGACCGAAATCCGAGAGTTTTGGCACATTCGCCGACGTCAAGAGGACGTTGCCCGGCTTGATGTCCCGGTGGATAACACCCTGGTGGTGGGCATAATCCAGAGCTTCGGCAACATGGGCCAGGATTCGCAGGCGATCAGCCAGGGTCAATACCCGCCATCGCTTGACATAGCTGGTCCCATCCACTTCCTCCATCACCAGGTACCAGGCTCCTTCTGCCTCACCAAAATCGTAAATGCGAACGACGTTGTCGTGCAGAAGCCGGGCAGCGATTCGGGCTTCAAGCCGCAATCGCTTGCCCACCTCTTCTCCGCTCGTCTCCTTGAGCAACTTGATAGCGACGTTGCGTTGCAAGACCTGGTCGGTCGCCGAGAAGACGGTCCCCATGCCTCCTCGACCGAGTTCTTGCTTCAGGAGGAATCTCTGATTGAGTGTTGTACCTATGCCGATCACTGCGGTACCCCATTGCTCAGAGGCGCCACAACTAGCCCGTGGCCTTGATGTAAAGCTAAGCCTACGCAATAGGATCGATCGACACAACGACCCAATCAACGGGATCGGAGAAAAGCTGGAAACTTGCTGACTCTTGTCCGACTCTTGGTTTTGTAGCCATGCTCGGTGCTGCTCCAGTTACTGACCCCAGCATAGCTGGCCAGACAGTCTTCGTAATCAGACCGGGACTTCGGCATGGTCGCCACGCGGGGCGAGGGTCCTGCGCAGCCTGGCCCGGCGGACGATCTTGGGCAGTTGCTTACGCTTTCAGTGGTCGATGGCGACTTGGTCTCGCTCCCTCGAATTCTTCTGCGGTTTCTGGCTGGTCCAGGGGAGCGGGAGCTTGACGATCTTGGAGATGTCTTCGGAGCGGTAAGTGATGCCGAAATGGCGTTGGATGTCTTCCCCGACCCATCCGGCAGTCACTGAATTTAAGGATGCGAGCGCGTCTTTGCTACGGGTCGGCTGCCTTCTCAGGTCGTGGATCAGTGATAGATCGCATTTACATATTGTGATTGAACGAATGTTAAACTCCAGCGAAATCGGATCTAGACTCTTCCGCTCGGCTCACCGCTCGTGTTTAATCGATGAGAAAAACCTGACGGAACCTCGTATCGCTCAGGATCAATGAGGTGGGAAGCGAGATCGCTGCGACGCTGCCGTCGCCTGCAGGAACTGAACAGAACCGACGCGACTGGGCAACGCCTTCATCTGGTAGAACCGGCCCTGAGCGGGCTGGAGGATTGAGTTTCCCACCGGGCCGACACAAACCCTCCCGCTACGTGTCGGTTCAACTTTTTGAAAGTCGGAGATAGGGATCATGCAACGTTGGCGAGTCTTATTTTACGTAGCCTTTGCGTCGGCCTTTCTGGCGGCGCCTTCTTGGGTTTTAGCACAGCAGGCGAAGCCGGCAAATCCGGTTGCCGCGCCCGTTTCCGTAGCCGCGGCGCCTGCCGCCGAGTCGGCACTCGAGTTGTTCGCACCTCTGACCGAGTATGATCTGGGCGAGCGAGTCGGTCTGATCCTGACGCTGCTGATCGCAATCGCCGGGCTGGGCTATGCCGGCATGCTAGTGGGCCAAGTCTTCGGCGCCGATCAGGGCACCCAGAAGATGAGGGATGTGGCCGACGCTGTGCGGGAAGGAGCCTGGGCTTACCTGATGCGGCAAGCCGTGGCACTGCTGCCGCTGGTCTTCGTGATCACCGCGATCCTCTACTTCACGGCCGAGACCACCGGCGCTGTCCAGGTCGGTCGAGCGGCGGCTTTCTTCCTGGGAGCCCTGTTCTCGTGGCTGGTCGGCTTCGTGGGCATGAATCTGGCGGTGCGAGGCAATCTTCGCGTCGCGGCCGCGGCCCGGACGAGCTATGGCAACGCCCTGCAACTTGGCTACCGCACGGGAACCATCACCGGCATGCTCACCGACGGCCTGGGCCTGCTGGGCGGCACGACGATCTTCATCGTCTTTGGCGAGAAGGCCTATGAAGTTCTCCTCGGCTTCGGCTTTGGCGGCACGCTGCTGGCGCTCTTCATGCGGGTCGGCGGCGGCATCTTTACCAAGGCGGCCGACGTGGGTGCCGACCTGGTCGGCAAGGTCGAGGCCAATATTCCCGAGGACGACCCCCGGAACGCGGCGACCATCGCCGACAACGTGGGCGACAACGTCGGCGACTGTGCCGGTATGGCAGCCGACATCTTCGAGAGCTACGAAGTCACCATCGTCGCCGCCATGATCCTGGGATATGCCAGCTTCGGCCACAAGGGCGTGATCTTCCCCCTGCTGGTGCGGGCCATTGGCGTGGTCGGCTCGATCATCAGCACCTATAGCGTCCGTGCCGGCGCCGACAGCACCAGCGACGAGGCCCTGCACTCGGTGCACCGCGGCTTCCTCATCGGCTCGGTCATCAGCGTGGTCGGCTTCATGCTGCTGGGACTGGCCTACCTGCACTTCGACGACGCCTACATGCGCAAGTACCCGCAGGCCGCCTACGGCTTCAAGGTCACTGCCGATTTCGAGGCCGCTCGCGACGCCGCGGTCAGCAAGGGCACGCCCTTGAAGGACTTCACCGAGGGCTACACCGGTCCGATCCTCGACAACGCCGCCCAGCCGGTCTGGGCGAACTTCGGAACCTCCAGCGGCCTGGACATGCGCCCCGCCTGGACATGCCTGATCGGGATCATCCTGGCCGTCGCTCTGAACAAGTGCACAAGTTATTACACGCACACCCAGTACGAGCCGGTAAAAAGCATGGCCAAGGCCTGCCAGACCGGTCACGCAACCAACATCATCCAGGGCCTGGCTGTGGGCTATGAGTCGGCCGTGGTGGCCACGATGATCATCGCCATCGCGATCCTCCTGTCGGTGCTCATCTACTCCGGCTCCAGTCCACTCTTCATCGCCTATGGCGTGGCCATGTGCGGCATCGGCATGCTGACCCTGACCGGCAACACGATCTCGATGGACGTGTTCGGCCCGGTGGCCGACAACGCCAACGGCATCGGCGAGATGGGTTATGACAAGGCCGAGATGGGCGAAGCGAACTACACCCGGGCGCCGCCAGATCCTGGCCGACCTTGACGCGGTGGGCAACACCACCAAGGCCGAGACCAAGGGCATCGCCATCGGCTCGGCGGTCATCGCGGCCGTCAGCCTCTTCGCCAGCTTCATCGCCGTCGTCGCGGTGGGCAGCGAGGACAAGGTCGCGACCCTGCCGCTCAGCCAGTACCTTACCGAGGCCGGCAAGCTCTCGGTGGCGACACCGCTGGTGTTCATCGGTGCCCTGATCGGCGGCTGCGTGCCGTTCCTGTTCAGCTCGATGCTGATCCGGGCCGTGGGTCGTGCCGCCTTCCTGATCGTCAAGGAGTGCCGCGTGCAGTTCCGCGACAAGGAGATCTGGGCCGGCACCAAGAAGCCCGACTACGGCCGGGTGGTCAACATCTGCACCGCGGCTGCCCAGCAAGAGCTCATCGGCCCGGCCCTCCTGGCCATCGTGGTGCCCATCCTCGTCGGCATCTACCTGGGCACGCAGGCACTGGGCGGCTACCTGGCGGGCATGATCATCGTCGGTCAGCTCCTGGCCGTGTTCATGGCCAACGCCGGTGGCGCCTGGGACAATGCCAAGAAACTGATCGAGGATGAGCCGCGTACCGAGACCACCGGCAAGGGCTCCGAGCGGCACAAGGCGGCCGTCACCGGCGACACCGTCGGCGATCCGCTCAAGGATACGGCCGGCCCGGCGCTCAACCCGCTGATCAAGGTCATGAACATGGTGTCGCTACTGGCGATCGCCTGGATCATCGCCAATCACGACAAGTGGTGGCTCTACGGCGTCGTCGGCGTCATCGGCATTCTGCTCGTCGCCTGGGCCATCTGGCGGTCCAAGACCGAGAGCAAGGAATATCGTGAAATGGAGTCCGAGCTCACCGGAACCTCCGACAAAGCCCTCGAGACCGTAGGCGCCGGCCACTGATCGGGCCACGGAACCCCATCTAGTCTCACCCACACGCCTCTCTGTACCCTCACCGGTTCGGAGGGGCGTTTTTCTTCCACCAGCCATTTGTTTCCGGAGCATCGTCCCTTGTCCCATGCCTTTACCTGGCCTAGGATCGAGGGAACATCCGCGGTATCCGTGGAACGCGGAGCCAGCAAGATCCAGAGCGAAGGAGAGCAACGCCATGTCGGGTATCGGTAAATTCAAACTGAGCGATGCGATGCCGAAGGCTCAGGCAGAGGTTCTGGGCGACGAGACGCCATCGTCAAACCTCGGGGCCAAGGGCAAGGGGAAGGCCAAGCCGAGAAGCAAGAAGTCGACCAAGGGTAAAGCCGCGGAAACTCACGAGCAGGCTGCCGAGCAGGTCCGCGAGGCCCGCGAAAGCGCTCGGGCGAAGAATAACGAAGCCTCGATCCGTGGCCACATGGTGGATATCGGTCGTGGCAACCAGCAGGCCGGCCGCCAGCAGAAAGGCAAGTGAGGCCACCGGCTCACGGCGAGACCGTGAGGTACGACGGCACTGTCCCGCTCGCCGTGGCTCCGTAACGGTTGTTCGGAATCGCAGCCGCAACTTTGAGCGTGCCCGCATAAACCTCGTCAACGCCGTTCAGCGTCTGACTGAGTGACTGTTGAATGGCCGACGCAACCGACGCGTTATAGATTTGGAGGTCGGAACCCGCCGTGCTCGGCAAGGGTATCGCCAGCAGCGACTGTTCCAGGCTAGTCGGGCTGCTGCCGACGACCGCGTCGTAGACGTAAGTCTGGATCGCTCCCCGGTTATTGGGCGTGTGCGGCGGCACGTTGAGCCAGGGCAGCCGCAGCGGCAGGCTGTTGAAGTACTGCACCAGATCGATCGCTAACTGGTTGGTGCGATTGGTGATATAGCTTGGGAAGATACCCGCGGCACTGCTTTGGCTGGTCGTGGTCAGGGTCGCGGTCAGCACCGCTCCGGTGCTCAGATCGGACGGGGTTGATAAGGATGGACTGACAAAGAGCATGTTACCTGAGTAACCCGTCAGGTAATACGAGCCGACGACGAAACTCCCCTGCGTCGCTTGTGCGGTCACCGGCGTCGTCGAACCGTTAGGGAAGAACCCCGAGGCATTATTTACCTGGATCGACGACCCGCCCGCGATATAAGGTTGCTGGACGGTCGCCGAAACGCTGACACTGCCGGTCGACTGCTGGTTGATCGATGTCACATAATACTGCTCAATCGTCGCGAAGTCGTTGGCAAACTTGTTGTACTGCGTGGTGATCTCGACCGCGGGCGTGGTCCGCCCTGTGGCGGCTCGAGCCGGTGTGAGATGCGTGGCACGCGGGAGATGGGTGACAGTGGCACGGGCATGGTGCTCCGCGATCGTCGCCGTCGCCCGGGCGCTGAGCAGCACCCGCGTCTCGAGTTCCAGGCCCGACTCAGATCCCAACCCGCCGCTATCCGGACCGGGGCGGAACTGCCGATCCTTGCGACCTTGCCGTTTCTTTGGCTTGTGCATCCTCATCGATTTCTATCCTCACTGATTCACGCCGCCTGATCTCGCGTTCTCTTCTCGAACTATCGGCTTTGGAGGCCCCTGCCGCCAGTGCCTTCCGGGCTCAAATCCAGACAGAATCTTCCCCTTGTGTTACGATCCTTATTCAGGTTCTGTTGAGCCGGCCCGGAGAACGTGGGCCGGGCCGGCCGGTGGCTCTAGCCTTGCACAAAAAGGAGGCCTCGCAATGGATTTGGGGCTTGCGGGTCAGGTTGTCGCGGTCTTCGGGGCCGCACGGGGAATCGGCGAGGCCATCGCCAGGGCGTTCATGGCGGAAGCGGCCAGCGTCGCCACGATCGACCGCGATTCGAGCGTGATGGACATCGCCGAGCAGTTGTCCTTGGTGCGTCCCCTAGGTCGCCGGACCTCGCTTGATCAGGACGACCACCTGGCGCTTGGCCTGGTGGCCGATGTCACCGACTACTTGGCAGTCCGACGCTCGGCCGAGGCCGTGCGGGCCTACTTCGGCCGCTGCGACCATGTCGTCTTCGCCGTCGGCGTGGGCTCCGGCAAGTTCGGTTTTCCGTTTTGGAACCTGGAGCCGACTGACTGGGAGCCCGTACTCCGGGTCAACCTCTTGGGCGCCGTCCACGTGGCCCACGCATTTGCACCCATGCTTGTCCAGGCAGGGGCCGGCTCCCTCCTCTTCATCTCCTCGGTCGCCGGCCAGATAGGCTCGCAGACCGATCCTCCCTACAGCGCCGCCAAGGCCGGACTGATCAACTTCGCCCAGTGTGCCGCCAAGGACTTGGCCCCGCACGGCGTGCGGGTCAACTCGCTCTGTCCGGGTATGGTCAAGACCGCGCTCAACCACTCGGTCTGGGAAGCGTGGAACCGGCGGCAGCCGCCCGACCAGCAGCAATCATACGAGGAATGGACAGCCGACAAGATCAAGAAACTCGTGCCGCTGAACCGCTGGCAAGATCCCGAGGAGATCGCGGCCATGGCCGTCTACCTGAGCTCCCGGCACGGCCAGAACATAGCGGGCCAGACCATCAACGTCGATGGCGGCTATGTGATGCACTGGTAGTGTAATAAGTCGTGGTGATCGACAGCGATGAGAAGGGAATTGCAAGCGTCCAGGAATGCCAAAAGGGTAGGGGGCGACCCGCGGCGGGGATGCATGACTGGCCGCTGAGCACGCGCACTGGCCACGTACTTTTGACAATCCGTTACACGATGCGGGGTCAAACTTTCAATTATCGGCAAAGGGTGAGTCTGCCATTGCCTTTTTCCCCGGTTTCGTGAAAATGCCGCCACCTGCACGCACGACATCTCCCCCAGTAGTCAGTCGCCGATGGTACGTGGTCAGTCGTCAGGAAGACCAAAGACCGCAAACCGTCGGCAGCTTTGCCCACCGTACTCACTGACTACTGACTGCTGAAGACAGGCGACTGGCAAGGAGGCGTAGGCCGATGGCACGTTGGTTCGTTGACCGTCTCCCTCAGCGGGGGATACCCTCGGTGAGTTTGCGACGGCTGCTCCCCGAAGCTCAGTTTGTGGGCTGCCCCGACTGGGAAGTCTCCGGCTGCACCGACGATCATCGCAGGCTCGACCCGGGCCAAGTCTTCGTGGCGATTCGCGACTCGCGATACGATGGCCACGCCTACGTTCGGGAGGCTCTCGACCGGGGCGCCGCGGGGGTTGTCGTCGAGCGTCCCTGCCCGGAAGCCGGACGGCTCCAGGTCGTCGTCAAGGATGGCCGTTCGGCCCACGCGGTGATCTGCCAGGCCCTTGCCGGCGACCCTTCCCGTCGCATCACGACGCTGGGCGTGACCGGAACCTTCGGCAAAACGGTCACCAGCCTGTTCATCCACTCGATCCTCGAGGCCGCCGGGCTGCGGAGTGGGCTGGTCGGCTCGCTGGGCTGGTCCGACGGCAAGGCTAGCCGCTCCCTCGGAGCCGGAATCGGCCACGGGAGCCGTTCCGGACCAGTCGCCGCGGTAGGCAACCGAGCCGGGAACCGCATCGGCCGATCCCCGGGAGCCTGGCCTGCGGGGGCATCCGGGCTGGCGGCAATTCTGGGCTACATGGTCGATCAGAACTGCGTCGCAGGCGTGCTCGAGATTTCGGCGGAGGCCCTCGAAGCCCGGAGCCTCGACGGCGTCGCCTTTGAGGCCGCCGTGGTCACCGACATCGGCGTGCCCTACGGTCTGCCGATCGAACTCGCCCTGCAAGATCGCAGAGCGAAGGCCAGGCTGTTTCGCAAGATCATCCCGGGTGGTGTCGCGGTCGTCAATGCCGATGACCCCCACGCCGAGATCCTGGGAGCCGTGAATCTTGACGCCCGCCGCGTAAGCTTCGGCATGTTGCACCCCACCCAGGTGGACGTATCGGCCCGGATCGAACGGATGGACGCAACCGGCTCGCGGTTCGTGCTCTACGGCTTCGAGCGGAGTGCGACCGTGGATCTCCGTCTCTACGGCCCGCGCCAGGTCAGCTACGCCGTGGCCGCGGCTGCCCTGGCCTGGTCGTTGGAAATCAAACTCGATGCGGTCGTCGCCGGGCTCGAGGGGATGGCCAACATCGCCGGACATCTGGAGTCGGTGGACGAGGGACAGGACTTTGACGTGCGAATCGACGAGGCCCAGACGGCAGGTTCGCTCTTCCAGGCCTTGGCGGCGATCCGGGCCGTCTCGGCAGGCCAGGTGCACTGTGTCTTGAGCGCCGAGGGGAACCAGGACAAGGCGGCCCGCCGAACCCTGGCCGAGGCCGCCGAACTCGGGGCCGACCGGGTCATCTTGACCCTCGGAAATCCGCGATCCGACGACCCCGATGAGTTGCTGGACGACTTGCTCGGCGGGTTCCATCGTCCGGGCAAGGTTCGCGTAGAGCCTGACCGCCGGAAAGCCATCGAAGCCGCCTTGGCCGACGCCCGCCCCGGCGACTCGGTCCTGATCGCTGGTAAAGGACGCAATGCCTACCAGATCTTCGCTGACCGGGTTATCCCGTTCGATGACTTTGCCGTGGCCCGAGCCTTCCTCATCCGCCAGACCCCCTCGGGCCGCCTCGCGCCGCGATCGGCGTGAGGCCGATCCTTTGCTAGAATCTACTAGCATACTGGGTGATTGGATGATTCTCTCATGTCCCAACCTGGGACCGGTGTCAGTTTTTCGGCAGGCGCATGAAGCGAACTTTGGGTCGATAGGAACGGCATGGAGGTGTTATAAAGAACATCCAACGATCGAAGGAGCTGCCGTGATCAATGATTGCAACAACAACTGATTTCCAAGCTCTTGATTTGGGCACTGTGCGACCACGACTCGGGCTGCATCGACGATACCTAGAAATCCGTTGAGATATCCAACTATGACTTCAAGTGATCTGAGCACGCATGTGATCAGTTATCCACAAACTTTCTTGCGCCGGCGATCGAAAGTTCAGCGCGACATCGAGCGACTCCTGCCCGAGATTCGGGGTTTTGCGGAATTCGGGCTTCATCTTGGAGCGGCTGGAACCAGAATTCCCGGCTTGATCAACTGCGACTTGTACGACCCGGGTGCAGACCGCAAAGTCGACGCGACTGACCTTGGCAGTTTCGCGGATGCGTCAGTCGACTTGATTGAGCATCATCATATGATGGAGCACCTATCATTTGTTCAGGCAGATCGTGCTCTCTCCGAATGGGCTCGGGTTCTCAAGACGGGAGGTTTTCTGGTGATTACCTGCCCGGACCTGGTGCGAGTTTGCTGGCTGTACCTGAAGAACCGGGGCATAGACCTGGTGAAGCCAAGAGGAGAGGCAATCGAGTACACCATAAAAATGCTGGTCGGGTCTCAGGAGCATGAGGGCATGTTCCATAAGAGTCATTACGACGCAAGACGGATGCGAGCGTTATTGCCGGCTCACGGTTTCTCAGTGGAATTTTGCTATCCTTATCCGAATCGTCCAACACCCTCATTATTGACGGTCGCGCGACGAGTGGCTCAAGGCTGACGTCCACGCACGTCGATTTCATGCCCAGACTTGATTGCACGCAAGCAATGTGGCCGGAAAAAGAGAGGGAGAGATGTGCTGACTTACACTCCAGATTCAGTTTCGTGCTGGCTACACGACCGATGACGATTTTTTCCAACACGGTTTGCAGTGAATTGATAGGTGGAATGTTGATTTTCGTCAATTTACGCCATTCTGGTTGCAATCAGCCGGTACATGAGCTAAAAACGAACCCGACGATCGGCCTGCGAACCACTGATTTGTGTCTGCCTTGAGGCCTGCCGGTTGTAATGAAGAGACTGTCAACCAGCAAAACACCATCTCCGCGTGTCAGGAGGTATGAATTCAAGCGAGTTGACTATGCGTTCTCGCGGAGATTGTGGGTGATGCACTCCGGTTGACCGGAATGTGTAACCTTGGCAACGGTGAGTTCTTTTTCGTTGACAAGGCTGGGTGGCTTCGACAGAATTGCCTCCTGCCGATCGCGCGACACCTGGGAGAAGGAACTTCTCGGTGGGTGTTGCATCCAAGAATCGCAATCCAGGCCGAGTCGAGCGTCGGTCTAAAACGGTTCTTGGAGATCTGGACGTAAGCTCGGGCGTCTCGCTTAAAGCTATGTCATAAAATCAGGCCGTAGATTGGTTTGCCTGCCGGAAGGAATTTAAGAATCCCCCCGGCCAGTTGGTCTCCGTGTGGAGTTGATCTGGTCGCTTCTTCCGGCAATGGACGAACCAATCGCTTTTGCAAGTTGCTTTTTCGTGCTCTCCCGAAAAAGTCAAGCGCGAACGAGAATTGGACTGATGTGCAGCCGATTGCTCGACGAACCGCGCCGATTGTTTCAGTTTGACCTTTTCGTTGTTTCCTTGACTACTGGAGGATGCTAGATGCTCAAGCGGTCTTTCTTTCTTGCTCTGGGTCTGGCGGCTGCGTTGACCGCCGGGCAAGCTCGGGCTGGTAGCCAGCCGATCACTGATCTGTACAGCACGGGTGTAGACAACACTGGAGCCTTGCTTGCTGTCGGCACTACCGATAGTCACTACGCGCTTTCAGACAGCTTCGGCTACACTTCAGCTAAGGTTGTGAATCCCGCCGAGTATCCTTTCCCGCCTGCCACGAATCCGGGCTGGGCTTCCAACACCTCGACGGCTCAGTGGATTGCACCCAATCCCAATCACGGCGTTCCCAACGGCGCCTATGACTACACGACCACCTTCACGGTTGGCCCAGGTGCGAATCTGGCGTCGATCATGATCTCGGGCATGCTGACCGCCGACGATACCGTGACCGGTGTGCTCCTTAACGGTCACTCGCTGGGAATTACGACTCCTGACTCGTACTTCAGCCCTGGTTTCACCACTCTGCATCCGTTCAGCATTTCTGGTACGGATGGCTTCTTCACTTCGGGCACCAACACCCTGGTGTTCGAGACCGCCAACACGTTTGGCTCCGTGACCGGTCTTATCGTCTCGGTGAGCGGTAGCTACAACCTCGTTCCCGAGCCCATGTCGATGGCCCTCTTGGGCATCGGCCTCAGTGGTCTCTTGACCTTCCGCCGCTTCCGCAGGCGCTTTGCCAGCGTTTGATGGATGCAACAAGCTGCTTCAACTGAGCGTTCTCTCAATATAGGTGAGTCGCTATGACACCGGCGAGTGTCTCTCCACGGAGGTACTCGTCGTTGTTATCGACGAGTCCGATCTCTTGAGAAAGTGCGGGCGAGGCGGAGGTCACATGATCTCCGCACTCGCCTTTTGTTTTCAGCCCGGGCTTCCCCCAGGTCTAGGAGACAAGACGTCGGAACGAGAACCGAGCGTGCTTGGATCGCTCTTGGGATTCGAGTAATCCGCAACCAAGATTGATCGGGCCGGGGTCGGATTGGCCGATGGGTTCAGAAGATTTCGCTTGTGGTGTGGCAGAACTGCAAGCTTGTTGTGTCTACAGGACGCGATCATCCTCTCGGATCTGCTGGTTCTGCGTTATCCAGCGCTTCCCTTCTGGGAAACCTCCGGAAGAATGGCTTTGGTTTTGCGCGAGACAACTTCGGATCGCCATCTTTGCGGATGAGAGACAAGATCGATCGTCACGGGCATGGAGATCATCCCGTATTCCGTACAAGCTGCTTCAGAATTAAGAGCAGATCATCATCCCTTGGGCTAGCCCCAAAATCAAAATTGTAGGGAATTGCACTGATCTTAATACTCTGCTACATGCTCTTGGCAGAGATATTTTGACATTTCCGAGCAAAGACCGTTTTAGCTCATCTAAACCTGACCTTTGCGTGATAAATCCATCCAGAGCATAGCAACTGCGGTGACTTTGCATGAGAAAAAGTCGCTTTTGAGCACGCAATTCGAGGGCGCCTGGATTCTTGTGTATACTTAAGTTGATCCAGAGACGAAGGTGCTCCAAAATACGATTGACCGCCCGCCAGCGCCATTGCCGGGCGCGTATCAGATGGAAAGGCGTTGGTAAATTACGACATTCGTCACGATCCGTTGATCTGGAAGAGGCATTGCCGTACTTTGCTGTTTCTCGCTCTGCTTGAATCCGGACTACAGGGAACAACATTCATGAGGCGACGGTTGCTTTTTGACGAGACCGGCAGACATTCTTCAAAATCGGGCGAACGTGATCGCTTTTACAGGCAGAAGGGGCGGAGGGCTCACCGATTCTCGCTAGAATCTCTGGAGTCGCGATGCTTGCTCTCCAACATCACGCCCTATGTGTTGCCGGCTGATAGCGGCGGTGTTAAACCGAATCCAACCGAGATCACCACGGCTGGCGGCAAACTCTGGTTCTCGGAAATTACATCGAACGCGATTGGGATGCTGAACCCTGCAAACCCGGGTGCTTCCCAGGCATTGCCTCTCGGACCGACAGTTTTCCCCGGGGCTATCACGAGTGGCCCCGACGGCAATGTTTGGTTCACCGAGCACAATATCTCAACCGGCCAATACACGATCGGCATGATCAATACAACGGGCACGCCTCAGGTGAGCAATCCGCTCACGTTGCCCGGCGGTGAAACGCCGCAGAGTCTGGCTGCCGGGAAGACGCTGATATGGTACGTCGACTCGAGCACCAATGCGCTGGGTTCTTTCAATCCCAGCACCAAGGTCGTCAATTCTGAAGTTGGTCTGGGCAATGACCAGAGCGGCAAAAGCATGATCGGGCTGAGCCCCACCTCAGAAATCGTTGTCGATAACACGGACGGCATGATCTGGTTCACCGAGTACAATGGCACGACCGGCGCGATCGGCAGTTACAACCCAGGGACCAAGGCCTGGGCTCAGTATCTGCTAGGAACCGGCCAGGAGCCATACGCCATCACGACTGGGCCAGGAGGCAACATCTGGTTCAGCGAGGCAGTGCCAGACCAGAGTGTCCTCGGTTTTGGCTCCTCCGCCTTGGGGATGATCAACGTGAGTACCCCCGGTACTCCCACGTATTTTCCACTTGCGACCACGTCCAGCGGTGCCGTCCTGCCGTATCGGATTGTGGAAGGGCCGGATGGCAACATCTGGTACACCGGAAACAACGACTCCACGCATTGGTGTGCTGAATCTCACGACCGATAAATTCGCGACTGAGAGCATTCCCCGCGCGACGCCCGGAACCCCGGCGATTCCCGATGGTATCACCGTGGGGCCGAACAATCAGAACATCTGGTTTACCGACAACCTTGGCCCGGCGGTTGACCTCAAACTACTGGCTACCCAACTTGTCGTCACGACCCCACCCCAGTCCACGACTGTCGCCGCCGGGGCCACGATCTCGCTCAGCGTGACGGCCGAGGATGGTTTCGAACAACGCCGACCCCGCCTACAATGGTAGTGTGACCCTGGCTGTCGCGGGCGGCTCCAGCGTGACGGTGCAGGCTAGCCAGGGAGTTGCGACCTTCTCCGGAATTGCACTGCCGACGGTCGCAGGCGGCTATACGCTGACCGCAACGGCCAGTGGCCTGACCGCGACACCAGCCGTGAATGTCAATGTCGTCGCCGCCTCTGCTTCCAAGCTTGTGATCGCTCAACCGCCGACGAACCCGGTCACCGCGGGCCAGACATTCGTTGTCAAGGTCGAGGCCGAGGACGCGTATAACAATCCCGTTCTTACCTATAACGGTTCCGTGAGTATCGCGCTGGCCGCCAATCCCGGCGGCAGCGCTCTGGGTGGTAATGCCCCGGTCACAGCCAGCAACGGCGTGGCGACGTTCTCGAAACTGACCTTGAACAACCCCGGCACTGGATACACGCTCCAGGCCACTGCCAGCGGGCTGACCTCAATCACAACCGGCAGTTTCAACGTGACGAGCCAGGGAGCGGCAAACCAGGCAACCCAGCTAGAGGTCGTGGGCCTGTCGACGACTTCCGTCCTTGCCGGCAGCCCGTTCATCGTGGAGGTTGCCGCACTGACGAGTGGGAAAGCCGTTGCCTCATCGTACACGGGAACGGTGAACCTGATTGTGTACTACAGTCCACCAGGCGGCTCGGTAGGCGGCACCACGACCACGCCCGCAAGCGGTGGAATTGTCCTCTTCCCCAGCGTGACCTTGAGTCTGCCCGGCACCTACATCCTCGAAGCCACTGCCACCGGGCTAAGCAACGGCTACACGGCTGCTATCAACGTAATAGCGCCGCCACAGGTTCAGAGTGCATCGGTGGTGTCCACGCAGAAGACCAACCCCAAGACTCACAAGCCGGTCGGCAAACCGGTGATCACCGGGTATCAGTTCACGTTCAATACCCCCATGAGCTCATCCATCACGAGCTCGAACGACTACCTGGTGCAAGTTTACGTTCCAGCCAAAGGCCGGGGGAAGAGTGCCAAGCCGGCTCATTACCAGACGATCGGCACCTTCTCGATGCTGAGCATCTCAAGCACCACGGCGCAAGTGGTGACCGGCGCGAAGACATCCACGACGTTCAAGAGCGGCGGTCGGATCACCCTCATCGGCACGGGAATCAGCAGCTCGGCCGGCGCATTGCTGGGTAACAACGTCGTCTACAACATTTCCGCGGGTGGACGCAGTATCAGCCTCGCCTGAGCGAGTGGAGGATCATTCCTCCAACGGCTTTGCCCTCGACACCGCGGTTCGGGCTCTGGCCGGCAAAGAAAGCCGGTCAGAGCCTACCTTTGCGAGTTGCCCATTCCCAATCCGGTGGTAAGAATCAGAACTCGGCATTCCGACCAGCATCGTGGTCACGCGGTGACTCCAGCCCCGGGCCGGATTGCTTTGATTCGAGGCTTCCAGCGATGAGTTCTGATGTGCCCTCCCTCGCTTCTGGCGAGCATTCCGCCACGCCGGCGGCCGTCACCGATCTTGCTCCCATCCGTCGGCTAGGATCGATCGATGCCTACCGCGGGCTGGTGATGTTCCTGATGATGGCCGAGGTCCTGAGCTTTTGCGCGGTCGCGAGTTCAGCGTCCGGCAGCGCGATCTGGAAGTTCCTCTGCCACCACCAGTCGCACGTGGAGTGGATTGGCTGCGTGCTCCACGACACGATCCAGCCGTCGTTCTCGTTCCTGGTCGGCGTGGCTCTGCCGTTCTCGTTGGCCAGCCGCCTGGCCCGGGGACAAACCTCGGGCAAGATGACGGCGCATGCGGTCTGGCGTTCGCTGATCCTGGTTTTCCTGGGGGTCTTCCTCCGCTCGATTGACCATCCTCAGACCAACTTCACGTTTGAGGATACGCTTTCGCAGATTGGCCTCGGCTATACATTCCTCTTCTTGCTGGGTATGCGGTCGGTCCGCGTGCAGTGGATTGCGTTTGTCGCCATTGTGGTTGGCTACTGGGCGCTCTTCGCGGCCTATCCGGAACACCCGGATTTCGATTACCCGGCCGTCGGGGTTGCTGCCGACTGGCCGCATCTCATGACCGGCTTTCCGGCACACTGGAACAAGAACAGCAACCCGGCCTGGGCGTTCGACGTCTGGTTCCTCAACCTGTTTCCGCGCGCCAAGCCGTTCCAGTACAACGACGGGGGCTACGTAACCCTCAGCTTCATACCCACGCTGGCGACGATGATCCTGGGACTGATTGCAGGCGGAGTGTTGAAGCGTGAGCGGCCGCCCTGGTTCAAGTTCGTCTGGCTTCTGGTGGCGGGAACTATCAGCCTGGCGCTGGGCTGGGGACTGGGCGAACTGGGTATCTGCCCGGTGGTGAAGCGTATCTGGACTCCCAGTTGGGTCCTTTTCTCCGGCGGCATTTGCCTTTTGACCCTCGCATGGTTTTACGCAGTGATCGACTGGCCAGGCTGGGTGTCCTGGTCGTTCCCGTTGCGGGTCATCGGCGCCAACTCCATCGCCGCGTACTGTCTCAGCCACCTGATGGAAGGCTTTATCTCGGAAAGTTTCAAGACACACTTCGGCAAGAACGTCTTCCATTTCCTGGGTGCTGACTACGCGCCTTTACTTCAGGGTGTGGCCGTTCTCTCGGTGCTCTGGCTGGTCCTCTTCTGGATGTATCGCCGAAGGCTCTTCTTGAGAATCTGACTTCGCAAGTCAAAGCCCAACGGTCGGACCAGGCCCCGGCCTCCTCACGTTGCCGTCATCCTCCCCGCCGACTGCCCCGTTTACTCCTGCCCAGGGCCGCAGTACAATCATTGAACTCGCCACGCTACGATCCATTAAATTCCCCCGATCGTCACTGGCGAGTCCCTCCGTTTGACCTTCCTTCGAATCTTCACCCCGTGACAATCCGTGTTTGGATGGTGGAACAATGTGTCCATCATGTTAATTCCCCCCAAGAATCTGTAACCGGTACAGTTTTTCCATTCCCCTGATGTTACCCATATTGTAGAATCCTATCGTGTCGCTTGGCAGATGAGTGAATTGGCCAGGTTGAAGACAGATCGAGCAGATTCCGAGACAACAGGAGGCAAACAACAATGCGAGTTCGGTTCATTGGATGTGTTGTGGCAGTTTTGGCCGTTGCGATGACATCGCAGACCGCCTTGGCCTGTCATAAGTGCAAGCAAAATCCATGCGTGCTGGTAGCCCCACAGCCAGCCTACCAGTGCGTGACCGACATGGTCCCCTACACAGTGATGAAAAATCACTGGCGGACCGAGTACGAGACCGTGACGCAGACCGTCATGGTGCGCCAGCCGATCACCAATTATGTCGAGCGGCAGCGGGTGGTCTGCAAGCCGGTCTACGACACGATCGAAGTTCCCCGCCAGCGGGTGGTGTGCAAGCCGATCCATGAGACCGACTATGTCACTCAGACCTACACGGTCTGCAAGCCCGTCCAGACGACTCAGCAGGTGACCAGTTACTGCATGCAGCCATCGACCCAGCTTGTTACGGTACCAACCGGGCACAGGTGCGGTCTTTGCCACAAAGATCCCTGTGGCTGCAAGACGGTTGCCCAGACGACATATACTCCAGTGCCGGTGGTCAGGGACGTGGTCACGACCACGATGGTTCCCGAAACTCGGACGCGCCAGGTGCCGATTCATCGCACTCGGTACGTCCAGGAAGTCGTGAACGACGTGCAGAAAATCACCAAGTGCCGGATGGTCCAGGAAGTTGTGACCGAAAAGGTTCCTTGTGTCACCTGGACATGCGTGCCCAAGAACGTCACGAAGCAAATTCCCCACCGGGTTTGCGAGCAGGTGGCCGTGACTTGCTACAAGCCAGTGACCAGAATGGTTCCCTGCGCCTCGGTGGCACCCGCGAGCTATGCATCCGCCCCCATTGTCGCTCCCTCGACACAAGCGGCACCGGCTCCGTCGAGCCAGGGTGTACCTTCCATTCAGGCGGCTCCGTCCAAGCAGCTTTGATTTGAGCTGTTCGGATTCTGCAACGGCTTCGTGACTCCTCAGGGCCGGTTTCACCGCTCGGGACTGCTCTGGCATGACGAACATGCCCAGGGCGATCCGGTCGGTGGAACCGGCCCTTGGTTTTTTCTATGATCGAGCATCGTGGTTCTCGATTCCGTCTCGCCGCAACCGCTCCCCCGAAGGCGAAGACACCATGCGTTGCATCGTCATCTTCAGGGCATTTCTGGTTGGCTTCACCTTCCTCCCACTGGTTTGGGCATCGGCTCAGGTCACAACGGAAGGTGGAGGAGCTCCAAATGACTCTCCGCGGCAATCCACGCGACTGGACGTAACGCGCGACACCTGGGTCTCCGAGGTGGGCCGGGAAGCGGATGGGAATAACGGCGCTGCTCCGCGGCTGAAGCTCAAGAGCATCCAGGAGATGACGTTGATCGATGTTGACCCGTCGCCCTTGCGGGGTCGGGTGATCACCACGGCGACACTCCACTTCAAATCGACGGGCGATCCGCCGCTGCGTCGGGTGACGGTGGGTGGGATCGGGGCCCAGTGGTTCGAGGGGACTGGCTTGGGCTATTCGCAGCAGGCCGGCGGCGCGACGTTCCGCCATCGCCGTCATCCCGACTTGCCCTGGTCGATCTCCCGGCCGGATGGCGATATCTGCCATGTGATCCTGGGAAACGGCGGCACCAACTGGGGGATGGCCGACGCGACCCCGCCGGACAGCGACGGCTGGCAAACCATCGCCATCAAGCCGGCGGTTCTCGCCGCACGCTCGGCAGGGCTGAGCTACGGGTTCCTGGTCTTCGACGACACGGGATCGGAGTGGACCCATCAAGGCGATCGGTTCCAGCTTCACCAGTTTCCCAACCGTTTTGTGTACAGCCGCGACCAGAACCGTGCCAGTGCCCCGTTCTTGACCGTCGCGCTTGGGCCCGAGGATCACGATCCGCCGTCCGCACCCGCCGCCCTCACTTCCGAATCCAAGGAACTACCCCCAGGGGAGGCGATCGTCTCCTGGGTCACTCCGCGTGATCATGGCCCGGCCGGCACGCTCGGTTTTCTCGCGACCCTGGATGGCCGCCCCATACCACGCGAGCTGATCCCCCTGGCTGGCCTTCCCGGAATGCGCGTTGAGATGCACGTGCGTGATCTGGGCCTGAAGCAGGTGCCGTCGGCCGTCGTGGCCGTGCAGGCCGTGGACGGCGCCGGGAACATAGGACCGGCGGTCACCGCGACGGTCCGATTTCTTGGCAAGCCCGGCGGATCACTGCCGGGATCGGCCCCCGAGATGGCACACGTGCCAGCCGCGACCCGGTTGCCCCGTCTGGGTGTCGCGGAAGTCGCCGTGATCGACGAGCTGGACAAGGTCGATCCGCAAACCGGTATCTTCATTCCGCCACAACCACGCGAGTATGTGCGCGGCAACCACATCTGGAATGCGGCCGAGCGACGGATCAGGCTGCACTCGGCCCGCAATGAGTTCGTGGCGTTCCAGGTCTTGATCCAGGGCCGACAGCTTGGAAGTGACATGGGCCTGCGGCCGGAGCTGGTCTTCAGCGGCCAGAGTGGCGCCACGATCCAGGTGGCTTGTGGGCGTTATCAGCTCGTGCCGACGCCGGCTGGCCATTTACCCGATCCCATCGTTCCGTTGAGCGTGGCAGCTCGGATGTCACCGAGAACTGCCGGCGGCCAACCGAGTCAGATCAAGTCCGCGGATTCACCAGCCGGGGCCATGAGCCAGAGCCTGCATGTCGAGTTGTACGTGCCGCACGACTTTCCAGCCGGTTCGCACCCTGGCACGCTCACGCTCCACTCCGGGCAGGAGAGCCTTCGCCTGGCGGTCGTTCTCACGGTCTGGGATTTCACCCTCCCGGATCACCTGAGCTTCCTTCCCGAGATGAACTGTTACGGCCTGCCCGAGAACGAGCGGGCCTATTACCGGCTAGCCCAGCGCCACCGGACAGTGCTCAACCGGGTGCCCTACAATCAGAGTGGCCAGATGCAGGACGGCTGCGCCCCGCGGTGGGATGGAACGCGGCTGGACTGGACGAGCTGGGACCGCCGGTTCGGCCCCTTGCTTGACGGCTCTGCCTTTGCCGATCTGCCACGCAAGGGCGTACCCATCGAGTGCTTTTATCTTCCGTTGCACGAAAACTGGCCCAGCCCCATGGAGGGCAACTACAACGGCAGCTACTGGGCCGACCAGGCCTTCCCCGAGTCGTATCACCAGGCGTTCGTCTCGGCGTCGCGGCAGATCGCCGAACACTTCAAGGCACGCGGCTGGACCGACACGCTCTTCCATGGATTCCTCAACAACAAGAACAACTTCAAGGCAAACGGCTGGTCGCGGGGGTCGTCTCCCTGGCTGCTGGACGAGCCGGCCAACTTCCAGGACTACTGGGCCCTGCGTTACTTTGGGCAGGCCTTCCACGAGGGTATCAACCAGGCCCGCTCAAGGACAAAGCAAAACGGCGCTGCGGACGACCGCACCAGCTTCCCCCGCCTGGTCTATCGCATCGATGACTCGCGCCCGCAATGGCGGCGAGATGCCCTGGACGGTCTGGTTGACTACCACGTCGTCGGCTCGGCGATGCGGCAATATCCCAGCCTGGTCCTGGACCGTAAGCGACGATTCGGTGAGATCGTGGTCACATACGGCGGGACGAACCCGATTCCGGCGTCGAACCTCCAGCCCGTGGGATGGAGCCTCGATGCCTGGGCGATGGGTGCCGATGGCGTGCTCCCCTGGCAGACGATCGGCACATCCCGGTCGTGGCAGCAGGGCGACGAGCTCGCGCTGTTCTATCCGCTGCCTGAGCTTGACCGCGGCACGGGCCGTCCGGCGAGAACGGGAACGACGGGTACGCGTGAGGCCGACCTCGGCGTGGTGCCGTCGATCAGGCTCAAGGCCTATCGCCGCGGACAGCAGGACGTCGAGTATCTGACACTCTGGATGCGGCAATGCGGTCTGCCTCGCGAAACAGTCGGCCGGCAGGTCAGAGAAGCATTGCACCTTACCGGTTCACGCCAGGCGACCGAGACCGGTGGTGCCGAGGATGCCGGCCGGATCGAGTATTCCGGGCTCCGTCCCCAGGATCTGTGGGCTTTGCGAATGCGCCTCGGCGAGGCCCTGTCCCGGGCTCATCCAGCACCGCAATCCCGGCTCGTCGATTTTCGTACTCCACCGCGTGATCTGTCCGCGAACGCGCCTTGATGCACCCATTGCGACCACGCCCACCCGTCCATTGTGAACAGCTCGCCGATCCTGGAAAATGCGGAAGACAATCGCCGCGCTGCGGGCGGCGACCAGGAGTCGGGGACGGATCTCATGAGAATTTCTACAACGCGGGCCGGCTTGACGTGGTTGCTTGGATATCTATTCATCCTGGCCCTGCTGGGCTCGATGAGCGCCACGGTCGCGGCCGCAGACCTGCGCGATCTGGCCGGCACCTGGCGGTTCCGGATTGATCGCGACGATCGCGGGCTCGCGGACAACTGGGCGAACGCTCCGCTGGCCGGAGCCGACACGATCCAGCTTCCCGGGATGTTACAGACCCAGGGCTATGGTGACGAGGTTGGGGTGAATACACCCTGGACCGGCGAGATTGTCGACCGTTCCTGGTTCACCGATCCCGAGTACGCGAAATACCGGCAGCCGGGCAACATCAAGGTACCTTTCTGGCTCCAGCCCGAGCGGCACTACGTCGGTGCTGCCTGGTACCAGCGTGAGGTGGATATTCCGTCCGACTGGCAAGGCCGGCGCCTGGTTCTCGCCCTGGAGCGGCCCCACATCGAGACGCGAGCCTGGCTTGATGGCCGCCCGCTGGGCACAAGTAATAGCCTGTCGACGCTGCATAAGTACGAATTCGGCACGAACGTCGCCCCTGGCAAGCATCTGCTGACGATCCGCGTCGATAACCGTCTGGTCGTGGACGTCGGCATCAACTCGCACAGCGTGACCGACCACACTCAGGGGAACTGGAACGGAATCGCGGGCAGGCTCGTTCTGATCGCGACGCCGCCCGTCTGGGTCGCCGACCTTCAGGTCTTTCCCAACCTTCGTCGTCGGTCAGCGACGGTTCGCGGCCGGATCGGCAACTTGACCGGGAAGGCCGGACAGGGAGTGCTCGAACTGGGGATCGTATTTCCCGGCAACGAAAGCCGACCGGTTCCGCAGATGAGCCTGGTGTCGTGGTCGGAGCAGGGGGGATCGTTCACGGAAGAAATCCGGGTTGAAGGTGCCGCCCCGCTCTGGGACGAGTTTCGCCCTGCGCTTTACCGCGTGACCGCCACGATCGATCACCAGCAATCGGGCTCGCGATTGGCGACCTTTGGCCTCCGTGAGATCACCACCGCGGGTACGCAGTTCCGGCTCAATGGGCGGAAGCTTTTTCTTCGCGGCACGCTCGAATGCGCCATCTTTCCAGGGACCGGACTGCCTCCGTGCGACCTGGAATCATGGCGGCGAATCATCCGGATCGCCAAGGAACACGGCCTGAACCTGTTCCGGTTCCACTCGTGGTGTCCGCCCGAGGCAGCCTTCCAGGCGGCCGATGAGCTCGGGTTCTACTTCCACATCGAATGCGCCTCGTGGGCCAACACCAGTACGGCGCTCGGTGAGGGCAAGCCGATCGATGGCTGGCTGTATGAGGAAGCCGATCGCATCCTCGCGGCCTACGGCAACCACCCCTCGTTCTTGCTCATGGCCTACGGCAACGAGCCGGCGGGCAAGGACAAGGAGTATCTCTCGGCGTGGGTCAACCACTACAAGGCGAAGGACGGCCGGCGGCTGTACACCAGCGCATCGGGCTGGCCGCAGATCGACGCCAACCAGTTCCATGTCACTCCCGATCCGCGCATCCAGGCCTGGGGCGCGGGGCTCGCCTCGCGGATCAATGCCCGACCGCCCGAGACGATGACCGATTACCGCGAGTACATCCAGGCCCGCCAGGTCCCGGTCATCAGCCATGAGATCGGCGAGTGGTGCGCTTACCCCAACTTCGCCGAGATTCCCAGCTACACCGGACCGCTCAAGCCGAAGAATTTCGAGATCTTCCGCGACTCACTCGAGAGCCACGGGCTTGGTTCTCAAGCGGCGGATTTTCTGAAGGCCTCGGGCAAGCTTCAGGCGCTCTGCTACAAGGAGGAGATCGAATCGGCCCTGCGTACGCCGGGCATGGGCGGGTTCGAGCTCCTGGCCCTCTACGACTTCCCGGGGCAGGGCACCGCGCCCGTGGGGGTGCTGGACGCACTCTGGAACCCCAAGGGCTACATCACCGCCGGAGAGTTTCGCCGCTTTTGCAACAGCACGGTACCACTGGCCAGGCTGCCCCGTCGCGTCTTCACCACCGACCAGGTGCTCGAGGTCGCCCTCGAGGTGGCGCACTTCGGACCCACGCCGCTGGTCGAGGCGTCGCTGGCGTGGAAGCTCGTGAGCGAGGATGGTAAGGCCGTTGAATCGGGGCGCCGGTTCGCCCCCAAGATAGCGATCGACAATGGCATCTCGCTGGGGTCAGTCACGATCCCCCTCCGCGACCTTCCCGCCCCCGCGCACTACCGGCTGGTCGCTGGACTGGAGGGAACGCCGTTCGAGAACGACTGGGACATCTGGGTTTACCCGACGCGCGTCGAAACCGAGGCGCCGCGGGAAGTCACGATCACGAGCAAGCTTGATGATCAGGCGAAATCCGTGCTCGATCGTGGCGGCCGCGTGCTGCTGCTGGTTCCTCCTGGGAAAGCTCGCGGCGATCGCCGGGGCAAGGTGGCTCTCGGCTTCTCTCCGATCTTCTGGAACACGGCCTGGACCCGCCGCCAGCCACCCCACACCCTGGGAATCCTCTGCGATCCCAGCCATCCCGCCCTGTCGGAGTTCCCGACCGAGTCGCACACCAACTGGCAGTGGTGGTACCTGCTCGCTCGGGCCGATGCGCTGATCCTCGATGATCTGCCACGCGACCTTCATCCGACAATCCAGGTGATCGACGACTGGGTCACCAACCGCCGCTTGGGGCTGGTCGTCGAGGCCCGCGTCGGCAGCGGCAAACTGTTGATTTGCAGCATCGACCTGGAGCGCGATCTGGATACCAACCCCGTTGCCCGCCAGTTGCGGTCCAGCCTGCTTCATTACATGGCCAGCCAACGGTTCACGCCCGCCGTCGAGCTGACCGTCAAGCAGGTCCAGGCGCTGCGGAAAGATGACTGACCCCCGGCTCCGTGCAGGATTCCCACCATGATTGCCGCCGATGATCGCACCACAACGCTCCAGCCTGCCCCGGCATCGGCCTTCAATCTGACGTGGATCTGGACCATCAGCCTGGTCGCGGCCCTGGGGGGACTGCTTTTCGGTTACGACTGGGTGGTCATCGGCGGTGCCAAGCCGTTCTATGAGAAGTATTTTCACCTGATCACACCGCTCGAGGTCGGCTGGGCGATGAGCAGCGCCCTGATCGGCTGCCTGGGCGGTGCCATCCTTTCGGGGGCTCTGGCCGACCGGTTCGGCCGCAAGCGGCTGCTGGTCCTGGCGGCCTTGATATTCCTGCTCTCGTCGATCGGCACGGCCCTGGCCGGATCGTTCACGGTGTTCGTGCTCAACCGGCTTGCCGGCGGAGTGGGGATCGGCCTGGCGTCGAACCTGTCGCCGCTGTACATCGCCGAGATCGCCCCGGCCTCGATGCGCGGCAAGCTCGTGTCGATCAACCAGCTCACCATCGTCATCGGCATCCTGCTGGCCCAGGTGATCAACTGGCTGATCGCCGAGCCGGTCCAGCCGGGTGCGACGGCCGAGCAAATCCTCGCCTCCTGGAACGGTCAGGTTGGCTGGCGGTGGATGTTCGGCGTGACGGCCATCCCCGCGTTACTCTTCTTCCTGGCGATGTTCTTCGTACCCGAAAGCCCACGCTGGCTGGCCCGGGCCGGTCGTGAGCCGCAGTGCGAGCAGATTCTTTCCCGGGTCGGCGGCGTCGAGTATGCCCGCTCGGCCCTGGCCGAGATCCGCAAGACCCTGAGCGACGACCCGAACACCAGCCCGGTGAAGGTCCGCGAATTGCTCGACCCGAGGATACGCCCGGCCGTGGTGATCGGCGTTGTGCTGGCGGTCTTCCAGCAATGGTGCGGGATCAACGTCATTTTCAACTACGCCGAGGAGATCTTCTCGTCGGCCGGCTACGGCGTTTCCGACATCCTTTTCAACATCGTGATTACCGGGCTGGTCAACCTGGTGTTCACGTTCGTGGCGATCGGCACGGTCGATCGGCTGGGCCGCAGGTCGCTGATGCTGGCGGGCTCGGCTGGACTGGCCGTGATCTACGCGTTGATCGGCCTCAGTTACGCGCTGCACACCCAGGGCACTCACGTGCTGTTCCTGGTCGTCGCGGCGATCGCCGTCTATGGCTGTACTCTGGCCCCGGTGACCTGGGTTGTGCTGTCGGAGATCTTTCCCAACCGGGTCCGGGGCACGGCGATGGCCCTGGCCGTGTTTGCCCTCTGGGCGGGCTGTTTCACGCTAACTTACTCGTTTCCCCTGCTGAACCAGTCCTTCGGTCCGGCAGGCACTTTCTGGATCTACGCGGTGATCTGCGTCCTGGGCTTCGTGTTCATCTTGCTGCGGCTCCCCGAGACCAAGGGAAAGACGCTGGAAGAGATCGAAGGTCTGCTCGAGGCACAGCCCGCGTCATTAGAATGAGTGGATGAACATGAAAACCAAAAGCGAACGATTGCCGCGGGTGACCGGACGGGTACTTCTCGCGATCACGACTGCCGGCCTGCTGGCAACAGTCACAGGTGCGTCCCGGGCTGACGAGCCGTTGATTCTCACGCCCCGGCCCGGGCCTTCGCCCCGGATCAACGGCCCCAAGATCTTCGGTGTCCGTCCCGGCTCACCGCTCTTGTTCACGATTCCGGCCAGCGGTGAGCGGCCGTTGCGCTACGCTGCAAAGGGCCTGCCCGCGGGTCTCGCCGTCGACGCGGCGACCGGCCAGATCGGTGGCCGGCTCGACCATCCGGGGACCTACAACGTGGTCTTCGAGGTCTCCAATACACATGGGACTGCCAGGCGTCCGTTCCGGATCGTCTGCGGAGAGACCCTCGCACTGACGCCGCACATGGGCTGGAATAGCTGGTATGTCTGGGAAAACCACGTCACCGACAAGATCATGCGCGAGGCGGCCGACGCCATGGTTCGCTCGGGGATGAGCGACCACGGATACTCGTATGTAAACATCGATGACTGCTGGGCGGTCAAGCCGGGCGCTCCGGAGTCAGAGCTGGGAGGTACGCCTCGGGATGCGGAAGGGAAGGTCAACCCCAACAAGCGATTCCCCGACATGAAGGCCCTGGCGGACCACATTCACGCCCTGGGTCTGAAGGCGGGCATCTACACCTCACCCGGCCCCTTGACCTGCGGCGGGCACGTCGGCGCCTACCAGCACGAAGAACAGGATGTCCAACGGTTCGTCGAGTGGGGCTATGACTTCCTGAAGTACGACTGGTGCTCCTACGGCGGGGTCGCCAAGCACCCGGACCTTGCCGCCTTTGAAAAGCCCTACAAGCTGATCGGCGATATCCTCAAACGCCAGCCCCGCGACGTCGTCCTGAACCTTTGCCAGTACGGCATGGGCGATGTCTGGGAATGGGGCAAGGCGGTCGGCGGCCAGAGCTGGCGTACCGCCGGCGACTTCGGCCAGACCTTCGAAGGCATTCCCGATGCCCTCTTCCGCGACGGCTTCGACCTCTATGCCAACCGCGAGCTGCACCGGTATGGCGGGCCGGGCGGCTGGAACGATCCCGATTACCTGCTACTTGGCTACCTGAGCAACTGGAAGGGCAAGACGGTCCCCACGCCGCTTTCGCCCGACGAGCAATACGCCCACGTGTCGCTCTGGAGCCTTCTGGCCGCGCCTTTGATATTCAGCGGCGACATCACCCGGCTTGATGATTTCACCCTGGGCCTGCTCTGCAACGACGAGGTCATCGACGTCGATCAGGACGCGCTGGGCCGTCCGGGCCGGCGCGTGGCCAAGGATCAGAAGCTCGAGGTCTGGGCCAAGGACCTGGAAGACGGATCTCTCGCGGTGGGCCTCTTCAATCGCGGCGAGACGGCTTCCAGCGTCACGGCGCGATGGGCCGACTTGAAACTTTCCGGCCCGCGTGTCGTTCGTGATCTCTGGCGCCAGAAGGATCTCGGCCAGTTCGAGGGCCAGTTCGAGGCATCTGTTTCCCGGCATGGCGTGGTCATGGTGCGGATCAGCCGGTTACCCTGAAGCCTTATCGTGGGACAAGATTCCAATCTTGTCGTGATCAGAAGAAAGATGGCGGATGGCAAATGACAGATGGCATCTGGCATCTGCCATCGTCTTGCTTGCCACTGGCCACTCAACTCACTCGCCACGAACCCCCTTTGAGGAGAACGCCCGTTGCCTGAGCCTTCCGCCGCACATGTCCGCGGGGTGCTGTTCGATCTCGACGGCACCCTGCTGGACACGCTCGAGGACATCGGGCGATCGGCCAATGAAGCCTTGGAGGAGCTGGGGTTTCCAGCCCATCCCATCGAAGCGTACCGGCAGTTCATCGGCGACGGGATCGCCATGCTCTTTCGCCGCGCCCTTCCTGCCGGTGTGGCCGGCGCGGTCGTCGATCACTGCGTGAGCGGGTTTCGCGAGACCTATGGCCGGGGCTGGAACGTCGCGACCCGGCCTTACCCGGGAATTCCCGAGCTGCTCGACGGCCTGGCGGCCCGTTCGCTGGGCATGGCCGTGCTCTCGAACAAGCCCCACGCCTTCACCGTCCAGTGCGTCAACGAATTGCTGCCTCGCTGGCGGTTTCAGGTGGTCCTTGGCGATCGTGAGGGCTTTCCACGCAAGCCCGATCCCGGTGAGGCGGTGCGGATCGCCACAATTCTCGATGTGCCTCCGGAACGGATGATCTACCTGGGCGACTCCGCGATCGATATGGCCACGGCCCGCCGCGCCGGGATGTTTGCCGTCGGCGTGGCCTGGGGGTTCCGGAGCGTTGGCGAGCTGCAAGCCAGCGGCGCACGCCGGATCGTCGCCCACCCGCTCGATCTGCTGAAACTCCTGGATCACGAGGAGTAACCTCTCATGAGCTTCCGAATCGTCGCGATCACGGCCACCCTGACCGTCGCGCTCTGCGCCGGGCGGGGCCAGCCGGCCGAGCCCGCCGTCATGATCAAGGTTGACGCGACCCGCCCCGGGGAACCGTTGCGGCCGGCCTGGCGGTTCTTCGGTTACGATGAACCGAATTATACTTATATGAAGGATGGCAAGGCCTTGCTGTCGAGCCTGGCGACACTCGGGCCGCAACCGGTGTTCGTGCGGACCCACAACTTGCTGACCTCCGGAGACGGCACACCGGCGCTGAAGTGGGGCTCGACGAACGCGTACACCGAGGACGCCCAGGGACGGCCTCATTACGACTGGACGATCGTTGACCGTATCTTCGACACCTACCTCGAGCGTGGGTTGAAACCGTATGTGCAGATCGGCTTCATGCCGCAGGCGCTGTCGCGAAAGGCCGAACCCTACCAGCATCACTGGTCGCCCCAGGGCGGCGAGCTTTCCACCGGCTGGGCCTATCCTCCCAGCGATTACCGCAAGTGGGGCGAGCTGGTCTCGCAGTGGGTGATTCACTGCGTCAGCCGGTACGGCCGCTCCGAGGTCGAGCAGTGGTACTGGGAAGTCTGGAACGAGCCCAACATCATGTACTGGCGGGGCACGGCCGAGGACTATCACCGGCTCTACGACCACGCCGCGGACGCCGTCAAACAAGCCCTGCCGGCCGCACGCGTGGGCGGTCCGGAGATCGCCGGGCCGAGGACTCCCCAGGCGGCGAGGTTCCTTCGCGACTTCATCGAGCATTGCCTGCGGGGAACGAACCACGCCACGGGCAAGGTGGGCGCACCGCTCGATTTTCTGTCGTTCCACGCCAAGGGCTCGCCGCGAATCGCCGATGGTCACGTCCAGATGGGAATCGCCAGTCAGCTTCAGGATATCGATCGCGGGTTCGAGGTCATCGCCGGCTTTCCCGAGCTCAAGGGGCGTCCGATCGTCATCGGCGAATCCGACCCTGACGGCTGTGCGGCCTGCCCGGCGACGGTCTTTCCCCAGAACGCTTATCGCAACGGCTCGCTCTATGCCAGCTACACGGCGGCCGCCTATGCCCGCACACTCGACCTTGCCGAGAAGCACCAGGTCAACCTCGAGGGCTCGCTCACCTGGGCATTTGAATTCGAGGATCAGCCGTATTTCGCCGGCTTCCGGGTGCTGGCCACGAACGGAATCGAGCTTCCGGTGCTGAACGTCTTCCGGATGCTCGGGATGATGGGCGGGCACCGGCTGAAGGTCGAGAGCAACGCCGATGCGGGCGTCGAGGCGCTGCGGCTGCACGGCGTACGGCAGGGGCCGGATGTCATGGCTCTGGCCGGGCTGGAGGAGCATACCTTGTCGCTGCTGGTCTGGCACTATCATGACGATGACGTGCCCGGCCCCGATGCCGCCGTCGAGCTCTCACTCCGCGGTCTTCCCGACCGCGCCCGATCCGTCCTGGTGGAGCACTACCGTATCGACCGCGACCACAGCAACGCCTATGAGGCCTGGAAACGCATGGGCTCGCCGCCGCGGCCAACCGCCGACCAGATCGCCACGCTGAACCGATCGGCACAGCTTGACGCCATCGCGAATCCTCGCTGGCAGAGAGCGGAAGCCGGCGTGCTGGCACTCAAGTTCTCGTTGCCACGGCAGGCCGTCTCGCTGATCGCGGTGCGGTGGTGAATCGCGGCGAGGGCTTGTGAAAAAGGGGAAAATGAACGAGAATTCATCGAATTCGCAGGAAACCAGCGGCGCCGCGACAGCCAGACAGAGCGACCGCTATCGGGAGTTACCAGTGCTGATCAGTGAAAAAATCAATCAAGCGTTTAACCAGCAAATCGGCCACGAGTTCGGCAACTCGATGCAGTACCTCGCCATCGCCACTCACTTCGAAAGGGAGTCGCTGTTCGGACTGGCCAAGCTCTACTATACACAGGCTGACGAAGAGCGCGACCACGCGATGAAGTTCGTCAAGTTCGTGCTCGATGCCGGCGGGAAAGTCGACATTCCCGCGATTCCCGCCCCCAAGAGCACATTTGATTCGGCCCTCGCGGCTGCTCAGCTTGCTCTCGACTCGGAGATGGCCACCACCCGGCAAATTTATGATCTGGTGGCACTGGCGACGGAAGAGAAGAACTACATCGCCCTCAACTTTCTCCAGTGGTTCGTCAGCGAGCAGCTCGAGGAAGTGTCGAGCGCCGAGGCGCGGCTCACGGTGATCCAGCGGGCCGGCCCCAGCGTGCTCATGGTCGAGGCGTACCTGGCTCACGAAACGAAGTGAGCATACGAGGGGCAGTGGCATTCATGAACCGGCCGACCTCCGGGCGAGCCCGTCCACGCAGCCGGCCACGAGGTGCTGGCTGAGGTTGTAGACGATGATCGGCAGCAGGACCACCGGCCGGGACGACAAGGCAAAAGACGCCAGAACCAGGCCGCTGCCGTTGTTATTCATGCCCATCCCGAACATCAGTGCAGCGCGTTGCTGACGGTCGGCCCGGAGCAAGCGGCCAATCGCGTAACCCATGGAAAAAGTCAGCGTGCACATGCCCAGAACCGCGATACTCACGGCGCCCAGGAAGTCCCAGTCGGGTTTTCCGAGCGCCTGCGGCAGGCACGCCGAGGCATTGGCGTAACAGAGGACGAGCAAGCACAGCGTGGCCAGCGGTTTCAGGTGGCGCTCGACGGCGTCAACCCGCCTCGCGGGCACCACTCTTCGCAGGGCGACGCCCAGCAGAGCAGGAATCAAGACCCAGGCGATCAGGAACATGCCAGTCTCGCGACCGGCGATCCGCCTCAACTCGTCGGCCGCACGGACCGGGGAGACAGCCCCCAGCAACCGGAGCACCAGGGGAGTCGTCAATGGGCTCAGCACGGTCGAGGCGACAACCAGCCCGAGGCTGAGCGCCATATCGCCCCCCGCGTGCTGTGCCCAGCCCGTGGATGATCCGGCCACCGGCATCGCCGCCACCAGGGCCAGGCCGATCATGATCGTGGACACTTCGTCGGCATTGTGCCAGTAGCCGAGCACGGGCACCAGGATCAAGAGGTAAGCCACCGGGACCGAGAGGTTGGCAATCATCCCGGCCAGGATCAGAGCCGGTTGCTGAACCATGGCTCGCAACCGCTCACTCCGTGCCCGCAGCCCTGCGCTCAGCAGCAAGAAGGCCAGCAAAAGGGCCGGTGCGGTGACCTTCATTCGCAACGTCCCCGCCGTGACATCCAGGATGCGCGTGTCCTTGATCCAGAGTCCCACAGCCGGGAAGCCGGCGGCGAGCAGATAACTGAGCACCACCAGCATCAGCACGTGTCGGTGCAGGATGTGATCCACTGCTGAGATCACGCGGTGAGTTGCGTTCATGGTCTGACTCCTTCCTCTCGAACAAGCACGAACCAGGCGGTCCCCCCCTGGCACTCGAGAATCATAGGGAGCAGACCTGAGCGGACCGTGAGAGCGAGATAAGACTTTTCTTATCATCGGCTCACGTGATCCTCATGATCGTTCGTGTACAATCCTCAGGCCGGCGAGTCGGCCGTGAGCTCGATTTTGATCGCCGCCTCTTCCCTTTCTCTGAAGGAGTCTGAACTATGATGAAGCCTCTCAATTCCGCTGTCATGGGTCTGGTTTTGCTGGGCCTCGGCTCATCCATCCAGGCTGACGAGCACAAGATCCCGCTCTCGGACGTTCCCAAGGCCGCGATCGATGCGGTGAAGCACAAGTTCCCGCAAGCCGAGTTGAAGCAGGCCGTGAAAGAGGTGGAAGACAAGGAAATCAACTACGAGATCAGTATTCTCAATGCAGGCAAACACATCACCGTGAGCCTGGATGAGAAAGGCGAGATCGAGGAGATCGAAACCGAAATCGCCGTCAGCGACCTTCCGAAATCCGTGACCGCCGCGATCGCCGGCAAGTACCCCAAGGGGACTCTCAAGAAAGCCGAGGAGATCGTCGAGATCGAAGATGGCAAGGAAGAGAAGAAGGCCTACGAAATCGATGTCGTGACCGCCGCCGGCAAGTCGGTCGAGGTGAAAGTCGATGCCAGCGGCAAGATCAAGGAGGACGAAGAGGAAGACAAGTGAACAGCAAGGTGTGCCTGGATTCTCGCAATCCGCACCAGCGCCGATCGGAATCCGTGGAGCAACGCGACCCGCTGGGATGTATTCTGGGGCGCTGGGGGCGGGTCACCGGGGTATGCCGATGAGTCTCAAAGTGCTGGTCATCGAGGACGAGGAAGAGATCGCCGATTTCGTGGTGCGTGGTCTGCGCGAGGAGGGCTTCATCGTCGAGCTGCGCCGCCAGCGGCGACGACGGCTGGTACGCCCTTCAGCGTGGTCCGTGGGACCTGGTGGTGCTCGACTGGTGGCTGCCCGGGCCAGATGGCCTGACCTTGCTGCTGCGGTTTCGCCAGGCCGGCCACGAGACTCCCGTACTCTTCCTGACGGCCAGGGATGCCGTCTCCGACAGGGTGCGTGGCCTGGAGAGCGGCGCCGACGACTACCTCTGCAAACCGTTCGACTACGAAGAACTGCTGGCCCGCGTGCGTGCGCTCACCAGGCGCCCGGTGAGCCGCGCCAGAACCGTCGTTTCCCATGACGATCTGCGCATCGACCTGGTGACCCATCGCGTTGAGCGGGCCGGTCAACGGATCGAGCTGACCGCCAAGGAGCAGGCCCTCCTGGTCTTCTTCGTGCAGCACCCCGATGAGGTGCTCTCCCGCACGCGAATCTACAACCATGTCTGGGACGAGCGCTACGACGGGTTGTCCAACACGCTGGAATTCCACGTCATGGAACTGCGGCGGAAGCTCGAAGCTCACGGCCCCAGGCTGATTCATACCCTGCGTGGGCGAGGCTACCGCTTTGGCTCCGGCGAGCGTGCCCCGGCTGGACCACAGTCATGAGACTGAGCACCCGATTATCGTTGTTTTTCCTGAGTGCCCTTGCGGTGGTGCTGCTTGGTTTCTCGGCCGCGCTTTATGGGATGGCCTCGGTTTACCTGCATCGTCAGGTTGACGAGCGACTGGAGGCGATCGTCAACACCCTGGTGGCCGCGGCGGAAGTCGGGCCCCGGGGCGTCGAATGGGAGCCCCAGGAGCGGACACTCTCGTTTGGCCGCCGCACCCTCGAGGGAACGTTCGTCTGGCAGGTCCTCGATGAGCGGGGCGAGCAGATCGACGGGGCCTCGCCCGGCGAGCTGCCTCTTGCCCTGGGCGGCTCGCGAGACGAAGCCAGCAAATCACCCCACAGCGTGGTCGGCCCCCGGGGCATGACCTGGCGGGCCATGCGTCGAATCTTGACGCCCGCCGGTGACGCCAGGCAAAGTCCCGGCGACGAGACCGAGTCGCCCCGGCTTCATTCCGCCTTGGTCCTGAATGCCGCCGTCTCCCTGGAAGGTGTTCAAGGAACACTGCGGAACCTGGCTCTCGTGCTGGTCAGCCTGTCGGCCGGGCTCTGGATCATGGCCCTGTTCTTTGGAAGATGGCTGAGCCGTCATGCACTCCGGCCCGTGACGCGTATGGCCGAAGCCGCCCACGCCATTGGCGGTGAGGAGATCGACCAGCGCCTCCCGGTCCCCCGGACCGATGACGAGCTGGAGGAGCTGGGCCAATCCATCAACGCGTTGCTCGACCGCCTCCAGGAATCGTTTGAACGCCAGCGCCGGTTCACCGGCGATGCGTCGCACCAGTTGCGAACTCCCCTGACCGCCATTCTCGGGCAGGTGGAACTCGCGTTGCGGCAGAACCGCGACGTCGACGAATACAAGCGGGTTCTCGGCATCGTTCAACGCAAGACCAAACACCTTCGCCAGATCGTCGAATCGCTCCTGTTCCTGCGCGAGCCGACAACGAGACGATGGCCCCGCTGCTCGAGCGGATTGATCTGTCCGCCTGGCTCACCGCACACGTTCAATCGTGGCAAGAGACGGGCAGAGGCTGCGACCTGCGGCTCGATTTTCAGACCGACCCGCCGCCGCCGATCCCGGTATCGGTTCAGCCCGCCTTGCTCGGGGAACTGGTGAATAACCTCCTCGACAATGCGGCACGGTACAGCGAACCGGGAACTCCCATCCTGGTGAGCCTTTCGCGCGACGAAACCGCGGCCTTGCTCGCGGTTGAAGACCGCGGTATCGGCATCGCCAACGAGGAGCTTGCCCTCCTCTTCGAACCGTTCTATCGTTCGGCCACGGCGCGAGGGACCGGTACGCCCGGGTTAGGCCTCGGCCTTGCCGTCGCGGAGCGGCTCGCCCGATCGTTCGAGGGAACCATCGAGGTCTCCAGTCAGCTCGGCGAGGGAAGCCGGTTCACGCTCAGGCTGCCGCTTGCGTCCGAACTGTCGCCTGAACCTCAAGCGGCCACGGAAGAGCTTGCCGCCAGGTAGTAGCCGGAGGAGGTTCGACGACAGTCCTTCGATTCGAGGTCCGTTTCAACGTCAGCGGCGGATTCCGTTCATCACCTGACCTTCGGCCCGGGCCCGTAGACAGCGTCGCCGCACAGTTCTTCCTCGATTCTCAAGAGCTGGTTGTACTTGGCGACGCGGTCGGACCGGCTGGCCGAGCCGGTCTTGATCTGGCCGGCGTTGGTGGCCACGGCGATGTCGGCGATGGTCGCGTCTTCGGTCTCGCCGGAGCGATGGCTGATGACCGTGGTCTGCCCGGCGCGATGGGCCATTTCGATGCACTCAAGCGTTTCGGTCAGGGTGCCAATCTGGTTGACCTTGATCAGGATGCTGTTGGTGCAACCCTCGGCGATGCCTCGCGACAGGCGCTTGGTGTTGGTCACGTAGAAGTCGTCGCCAACGACCTGGACCTTGCTCCCGAGCGCCTTGGTGAAAGCCGTGTAGCCGGCCCAGTCATCCTGGTCGAGCGGGTCCTCGATCGAGATGATCGGATACTTCTCGATCCAGGCGGCGAAGAGATCGATGATCTGCTGGCTCGAGAAGATCTTGTCGGGGGCCGACTTCCAGAACTTGTAGCCCTTCTTGTCGCCCTCGTCGAACAGCTCGGAGCTGGCACAGTCAATCGCGATGGCGATGTCCTTGTCGCGGCCGGCGGTGTAACCGGCCTTGCCGACGGCGTCGAGAATGAACTTGATCGCCTCTTCGTTATCGAGGTTGGGCGCGAACCCGCCCTCGTCGCCGACGTTGGTGTTGTGGCCGGCCTTCTTGAGCACGGCCTTGAGCTGGTGGAAGACCTCGGCCACCATCCGGATGCCCTGGGCAAACGATTTCGCGCCGACGGGCATGACCATGAATTCCTGGAAGTCGATCTTGTTGTCGGCGTGCTTGCCGCCGTTGATGATGTTGGCCATCGGCACCGGTAAGACCCGGGCGTTGGCCCCGCCGATGTAGCGATAGAGGGGCAATCCGTGGGCCGCCGCCGCGGCCTTGGCCGACGCCAGGCTCACGCCGAGGATCGCGTTGGCTCCGAGCTTGCCTTTGTTCGGGGTTCCGTCGGCCTCGATCAGAGCGCGGTCAAGCGCCACCTGGTCGCCGGCATCGCGGCCAATGGCCACCCTGGCCAGCGGGCCGTTGATGTTGGCCACGGCCTTGGTCACGCCCTTGCCGCCATAGCGCTTCTTGTCGCCGTCCCGCAGCTCGACGGCCTCATGAATTCCCGTGCTGGCCCCCGAGGGAACGGCGGCCCGGCCAAGGGTTCCGTCGGCCAGAATCACATCGACCTCGACGGTCGGGTTGCCTCGGCTGTCGAGAATCTCGCGACCACGCACCTGGGCGATTATTGCAACTGACTTGCTCATGGCGTTCCTGAAGCTCCACAAACAGCGTGTATGTCAGACTTTCCAGCCTGACAAGCAGGCATCGTCAGGCTCGGGAGCCCGACCGACCTGGTTCGGCTCAATATCCGACACCGGTGCGGCCCGGTCAAGTCCGTGGTGCCCGGCCCGAACCGGTCCAAACCTGGCCCGGGCGGCCATCCGCGAGCCGCAAATTCGAATGGAACAAAAGTGTGGTCAGGTGGACTTGCCTCCCTTGCCACTGGTTGGCGGGCCGTTCATACCAACCCGAAGCGTCAGCGAGGGTTGACACAAGTGCAAGTGGGGGAAGGAGAAACCCCTCGCTGACGCTTCGGGTTAGTATGTCGCGGCGGCCTGTCATTTCGTTTCGTCAGCGTAAGAAACGAGGGCTTTGAGACGATGCCCAGGATTCTCGCTATCAGAGGTTTAGGTGCGGATTCCGGGCAAGTTCGGTGGATCGAAACGGCAACCACGTTCGCCGGTGAAAGCCAAATGCGGGCGGCCCCGCCCCTCCGGTGCGTCAGGCATCAGGGGGTTGGGGTGTCTCCTTATGAAAAGGCGGAGACCGCCACGCGGTGAGGCTTCACGGTTGCCAGTTCTCGAGGGCGCATCCGGACCGTGGACGGGGAAAGACCCCCGGAGTTCACGGTTGCCTCGAGATTCCGAGCGCCCGGAGTGGGGCCCATTCCCGGCTGACATCGCCGGACCGGGCCGCGGCCCGGACGCTCGACCGAAATGAAGAGAAAGGTAAGAATCTTCTTGATTCCTCGGACCTTGAAGATCGCCGTGGTTGGTGGGCGGAAACCCTGCGAGCTTCAAGCGACTCGACAGGACGCGATCACCGGGCCATTAGGATATCGGCCCTGCGGTCTGGCGGCTTGATCTTGGTCCGCGATTCATCACCCGGCGCCCGTCCCGTCCCGCAGCAGGGGCACGACGTATTTCTTGAGAAAAACCGGCGAATCCGGTCCCAGGTGACCTCCCAGGTTCCCGGTGGCCGCCATCCGCGGCGACCAGCGAACTTGCCGGAGCCTGGCATACGCACGGTCGGACGGACAACGGCCGTCCGCCGAGGGCGGGGGAACGCGGAAACCGACCAGCCCGGCGCTCGCGGTTCGAACCCGATCGGCCGTGCCGAAAACACAGGTGCCCGCTCCCAGCTTCAACACGTCCAGCGGCGACCAGAAGACCACCATCTCCTGCCTCAACGCGCCGATCGCCCGGGTCAGGTCGTATCCGGGTGAAAGGGCTGGAGCCAGCAGGATCGCGCGAACCACGGAATCCGGCTCGAGCTGCTCCAGGGCCTTGACGACCACCCCGGCGCCTCCCGATTTGCCGATCAAGAAAACCGGGTCCGCCGGTTGCCGGGTGCGGAATTGCCGGACGATGTCGGCCAGCAGCCCGGCCTTGAGGTCACGGTTGGCCACCCGGGTCAGGTCGGCGAACCAGCGGCCGAACCCGTGCCCCCAGGGAAGCACGTGGACGGCGTAATTGAGCCCCGCACCGGGCAGAACATAACGCAGACCCGTCCCGCAGACCTCGAACCCGCCCACCCCGCCGGCCACGATCACCATGCCTTGCCGCCGGCCCTCGCGTGCACCCGTGGCTCCCGCAGCCGCATCGGCCTGGGCCAGCGCATCGGCCGAGCGATCGTGCCAGTCCGGCAGCGCATCCGGGATGGGCGGGCCATAGATCAGCCGGTAGAACGGTTCGACCAGGACCCGGGTCGGGGAGATCACGGCGACGGTCCTTTCGCTTCACGAGCATCAGGGCGGTACCGCGAGCACGGCCTCAGTCCCGGCGCTTGCGGCGAAGCCCGCCCTGGAATCATCCCGATGCCGACCCTATTCCTTGTCCTTCTCTTTCTCCTTCTCTCTCCTTATCCTTATCTTTATCTTTATCTTTGTCCTTCTCCTTCTCTCTCCTTATCCTTATCCTTATCCTTATCTTTATCTTTGTCCTTCTCCCTCTCCTTCTCCCGTTCCGTCTTGGAGTTCACAGAAGCGGCCGGTTCGGTCTCCGTATCTTGCCATTTCATGGCCCGGGCATGCCGCATGGGGGCGATCCGGAGGATGACCTCGCCGTCCTGGAACAGCCGGACGGTGCCATTGGACTGGCTGACCACCACGGCCAGGGCCTTGGTCACGGCGGTGATCGCGGCCGCGGCCCAGTGTCGGGTTCCCAGTCCCTTGGGGACGGTGAGTCCGGTCATCGGTGCGTCGATGAGCCGGCAGGCCGCCTCGACCGTGCCGTCGCGGGCCACGACGAACGCCCCGTCCATCTGGGCGATCTCCTTGATTGCCTCGCGGACACGCGGGTCGCGAACGTTACGTTCCTTGCGGCGATAACCCTTGAACGGGTCAAACCCCAGCGGGCGGGCGCGAGGCAGGACGCGCCTCACGTCGCCGACCACGATCAAGGTTCCCACCGCCTTGCCCTCACGCCCTTCGCGGCCAATCTCCACCGCCGTGTCGACCACGGCCTTGAGGGTCTCGAACGGCACCCAGGTCTCCAGGGCCCGCAGATCGCGTGCGGTCAGCCGCTCCAGGTGCTCGCCCAGGCGGATGATGGTCAGCGAATCGAGGGCCTCGGCCTCGAAGCCCGAGTACGCCACGACCACGCGTGCCCCGGCCTTGAGCTGGTCGTTGGCGACCGCCTCGATCAGGGCCAGGGTGATGCGTTCGGCGATCGCCGCCTCGGACGGCTCGACCTCGATCACCTGGAGGCCGAGCTTGCGGATGACTTCCATCTGCCGCGGGGCGGACGAGGCCACGAAGACCGCCACCCCCCCGGCGCAAACCGACCGCACCAGCTCCCACTCCATGGGCCCTTCGGGCATGATCAGCACACCCGAGGCGCCCAGTCGCGTGGCGGCCTCGCAGGCCAGCGACAGGATCGGCAACGGCGCGGTCGCCTTGGAGATGGGGTTGGGCGTCACGTGGAGCGACCTCGATCGGATGACGGATTGCCAAACGGAATCGACGCGGGAGCGACGTCTCACGGACCGCTCGCTCCCTGACGGACGCCGGCTCGATCCGGAGGACTTCGCAAACCGGTCAGTACAACCCCGCTGGAACCATCGCCGCTCACCTCCGATCGAGAGAGCCCCCGTTCACTTCTTCTTGGGCTCTTCCTTCTTGACCTCGGCGGGCTTGGGCTCTTCCTTCTTGACCTCGGCGGTCTTGGTGGCTGCCGGCGCCGGTCCCTTGGCCTTGCGAACCTCGTCGATGTACTTGTTCAGCATGTTGGCCCGCTGGTCATACCAGGTCTTCAATCCTCCGCTCGGGCTGATGATCCGCAGGTCGTTCATGGGGTTGATGTTCACACCGTCGAGCGTCTTGTTGTAACCGGTGAACCAGCCGCAGAAGACCTCGGGAGTCACGGCCCAGAAGGTTTTCTTGGCGGCGGGGTTCTTCAAGGTCTTGGCGTCGAAGGCATAACCCTTGATCAGGATGTCAAGGACCGGCGGCGGATCGATCGAGGTATCGACCAGGCCGGCGTCCTGGGCCGCGACGATGGCTTCGGCCACGGCGTGACGCGCCTTCTCCAGCTTTTCCTCAACTTCCTTGGGAATCGTCGGCGGTGGAATGTCCACGGCTTTCTCGGGCTCTTTCTTGGCGGCCTCTTCGACCTTCTGAGCCGGCTCGGCCTTGGGCGCCTCGGTCTTGACCTCGGTCTTGACCTCGATCTTCTGAGCGGGGGCGGGTAGCGCTTTCTTGACATCCTGAGCGGTTGCGGGCCGGGCCCACGCCATCGCCACGGTCAGGGCCATTCCAGTGAAGAGCAGATGCGCAATAACTCGACGGACCACGAGCAGATCTCCTTTCTGAAGGCCAGCCCGGGTTCCACACCCACGATCATCGTCGAGTGTTCCAGAACCCGGTCGGTTCAGTTCATCCAGGCACGTCCACGTCTCCGGACTGTTCCGGAAAGCATGATTTCGCCGAGTTTAACGGCCACGGCGGTGCCATGCTAGGGACATCGCCGCGATGTCGCTCCAATTCGAGCGGTCGGTTCGACAGGACACCCCCGCGAACTCTTGAGCAGGCTGGGCAGCTTGCCCATCTTGCCTGTTTTTTGAGGATCTTGTCTGATGTCCCGCGCTCGATTGGAACTTGGGTTATGCCGAGAAGTCGGATTGCCGAAACAATAACAGGAAATACGGCAGCGACGGGCCGCTGGACTGCGGCAGCCGTTTCGAGATATGCGGTGGTCAGGGAGGATCGTGATGGGGCGTACATCGTCAAGCAAGCCAGGCAGCCCAAGGCGTCGAACCCGGCCCATGCTGGAGAGTCTCGAACAGCGCTGGGTTCCCAGCCAGGCCGGAGGGCTCGCGGCCGCGATGAACTCCAGCCCACCGACCGGCGAGTTCCTCCACCACAATCAGCAGTTCAACTATACCAACCCCGACGGAACGCACGTCGAGATCAAGATCATCGGCGTGGGCAACCTGAAGGGGACCGCCGTCGATTCCAACGGCGACCTGCACCTGCTGTTCAACGAGACCAACGCCTTTACCAGGATCGTCAGCAATGTTCACGGCGGCACCGGGCAGGCCAACCTCGCCAGCATCTACAGCGGCGACCTGTACAATAATAATGCCCAGGCCAGTCTCAGCGGCATCGGCGCGACCCTGATCCGGACGATCAACCTGCCCAACTTCAACCTGGTCGCTGGCGGCGTCATCGATGTGACCTCCGGCATCGCCAACCTGAATCTCAACTCGGTCGGGCCCCACACCCAGATCAACCTCCGGGTTCTGCCGACGTCGCTGCTGACCGAGTTCCAGACCGCGAATTCCAATTCCGGCGTGAATGCCAACACCAATCCTACGAACAGCAACACGTCGTCTTCCTCGTCGTCGTCCGGTACGTCATCGACTTCGTCATCGTCCAGCTCGTCCAGTTCCAGCACGAGCTCGAACAGCAGTTCGACGATCACCTCGGGCACTTCGACGAACAACAATTCGAGCGTCGTGGTCACCGGTGCGTTCACGGTGCAGTCGCTCGCCGGGATCAACGGGGAGTTCGTCACGGCGGGCAACATCGTCAACGTATCGACCCCGGGCACTCCGGGTCCGCCCCCGGCGCCTCCGGGCCTGGTCCTGAAGATCAACCACATCAACGGCAACATCGCCTCGGCCCCCAACTTGCTCACCGACAACGTGATTTACGGGTACGACCCGTTCAAGGGGCAGGTGGTCGCCTTCAACCTCACGCCGACGATTGACGCCAGGACCGGCAATGTCGACATGGCCAAGCAGACGGGCACGCCGGACCCGAGCTTCACGCCCATCCAGGTTCAGCCGCCCGGCTCGACCGTCCCGGTGGCGATCTCGGTGGGTCACGACCAGAACCGGCAGGTTGTGCTGGTCAGCACGGGCTCGGTGATCTCGGTTTACGACGCGACCTACGGCACGTTCATCGGTTCGTTCACCACGCCCACGGGGTTCACCGCCAACGCGATGGGCTCGACCGATGTGCTCACGGTGATCGGCGACGTCGCGACCAATCAGCTCATGGAAGTCGACATTCCGCTCAGCCTGGCCGCGGGCACGGCCCAGCTTCCGATCAACGCGTCCGGCTATCCCCCGCCTTCAACCTACACGCCCCCCGCCGGGATCAGCCTGGTGGGCGGCCTGACGGGCATCCTCGGCACCAACGACGTCTTCCCCACCGTGGCCGCCGTCTTCAACTCGCTGCAACCCACGGTCACTCAGCTCGGCCTGCTCACGGCCGCGACCTCGGTCACCGCGCCGAACTCCACCGGCGGCCTGAACCTGATTCGCCGCTTCTCCACGGTCTCGCAACAGGCCATCCAGGTCGGCGGTTCCTACGTTCCCGTCAACCCGGCCAACAACCCCATGCTCGTCGGCGTTCCCGAAGGCTCGGTCGACTCCGCCCTGACGATCAACACCATCACGGCCACGGCCACGCCCGGACAATACTCCAACAGCGTCAGCATGCTGGGCCCCGTGACGCTCGGCAAGCGGGGAACCATCACGCTCCAGACCACCGACCCGATCACCGACCTGACCGAGAGCTTCCGCCCCGATCTCAACGGCTCGGCCACCCTGGCCACCGGCCCGGCCCTGATCGACGTCCAGGGCAACATCCAGTCGGTTCGCGGCCAGACGGCCACCGGCCTGGTGTTCAACAACACCGGCTATACCAACCTGATCCGGATCGGCCAGATCTCCCACTCGACCATCCTGGCCCAGCCGATCGGCCACATCCTGACTCCGCCCTCGAAGCGGAGCAACGACGTGATCCTGATCTCGACCAATAACCGCGAGTTCGGCAAACGTGGCGGCATCACTCACCTGGTCTCCAACCTCTACCAGGTCGGCCCGCTCTCGCTCACCAACGACAGCACCAACCCGTGAGGAATGCGGGTGGACCGCGGCAGCGTCTTGAATTCCCGTGCTCTTCGCCGACGGCTCGGTGCACTTCATCAAGGAAAGCATCAACAAGCAGATCATCGTCTTCCTGGTCTGCCGTGCCGATGGCAGCATCATCGACATACGAACCCGAAGCGTGAGCGAGGGTCGACTCATACGCCGACTGGGGGGAACCCCCTCGCTGACGCTTCGGGTTAGTATGTTATGTCGCGCCGGCCTGTCGTTTCATTTCGTTTCGTCAACGCAAGAAACGAGGGCTTTGGGACGATGGCCATGGGACGTGCACGAGGGGCCGGGCCGCCAATGCCGGAGCCGTTGGCGTACTTCTTGACCTGGTCCACGTACGGCACCTGGCTTCCGGGAGACGAACGCGGTTGGATCGAATACGCACACGGCTGGCAGTTTCCAGACGCCGTCCGAAAGCTGGAGGCGGAAGCGAGAATGACTGAGGATGCTTGCCGATTGGATCGCGAACAGCGCGGCGTTGTGGAGCGGCAAATTGCTGCCGAAACGTGCAAGATTCGCAACTGGGAATTGCACGCCGTCAACTGCCGATCGAATCACGCCCACGTCGTTGTCACCGCGGAACGAGCACCGAAGATTGTTCGCAACCAATTGAAGGCATGGTCTACGCGGCGGTTGAAGGAACTGGAAGCAGTCCGCCATGACGCTCTGGGGCGTGAAGTCGATCTGACCACTCTTCGCGAAAACTGGTGGGCCGAACGCGGCAGCCAAAGGTTCATCAACGATCCGGAGAGTCTGGAAGCCGCAATTCTGTATGTCCGTGACGGTCAGGACAAGCCGCGAGAACACTAACCCGAAGCGTGAGCGAGGGGGTTTCCCCATTCCGAGCATCTTGAGTGGACCCTCGCTCACGCTTCGGGTTAGTATGAACGGCCCGCCAAGTGCGACATACGAACCCGAAGCGTGAGCGAGGGGGTTCCCCCCCATTCGGCGTATGAGTGCGACATACGAACCCGAAGCGTGAGCGAGGGGGTTTCCCCATTCCGAGCATCTTGAGTGGACCCTCGCAGACGCATCGGGTTCGTATGAACGGCCCGCCAGGTGTCAAGCGCGACAAGTCCCCGTTGACCCGACTTTGGGGCGATGTCTTTTTGCCTTTCCCCAACATCTGTCCCCTCCGCTCGAATTACCCGAAGATGGCCCTGGCGAAGGCGGCATCCGGCGGCAACCCACGGGAGGCAATCGTGCGAACCACCCATCCTCATCCTCATCCTCATCCTCATCCTCATCCTCATCTTCATCCTCATCTTCATCCTCATCCTTCATCCTCATCCTCATCCTCATCCTCATCCTCACCCTGGCCGAATTCTCGCAGCCTGGTCCCTGGCATTCTCGCTTGCGACGACGACGGCCCTGGCAGAGCCCCCTCGCCCTGCCCCCGACCGCCCGGGAGCTCGATTCTCGGGTCGAGGAGTACCTGGCCGCCCGGGTCAAGCGCGACCATTTCAGCGGTTCGATCCTGATCGCTCGCGAGGGCAAGGTGCTCTTCAGCAAGGGCTACGGCCTGGCCAGCGTCGAGCACGACGTGCCCAATACCCCGCACACCAAGTACCGCCTGGGCTCGATCACCAAGCAGTTCACGGCGATGGCCGTCCTGATCCTCCAGCAGCAAGGCAAGCTGAACGTCCATGACCGGATCAAGAAATACCTGCCCGATGCTCCCAAAACCTGGGACGCGATCACGATCGAACATCTGCTCACCCACACTTCGGGCATTTTCAACTACACCGAGTCGCCCGAGTTCCTGAAGACGCTGCCGGTGCGGGTCTCGCTCACGGAGCTGATCGCCAAGTTCCGGGACAAGCCGCTCAACTTCAAGCCCGGCGAGAAGTTCCGCTACAGCAACTCGGGCTACATCGTGCTCGGCCAGATCATCGAGACGGCCTCGGGCCAGAACTACGCGTCGTTCCTGAAACAGGCGATCTTCGACCCGCTGGCGATGACCGAGTCGGGCTATGACAACGCGATCACGATCCTCAAGCACCGGGCCTCGGGCTACACCCGCCGGCTGGGCGTCTTGCTGACCAACTGTGATTACATCGACATGTCGATCCCCCATGCCGCGGGGGCCTTGTACTCGACCACCGGCGACCTGCTCAAGTGGGACCAGGCGCTCTACACCGAGAAGCTCTTGCCCCGCCAGGCGCTCGACGCCATGTTCACGCCCCACAAGGATAATTACGGCTACGGCTGGATCATCGACAAGAAGTTCGGCCTGACCCGGTACGAGCACGGCGGCGGGATCATGGGTTTCGTGACGATCATCGAGCGTTACCCCGACGAGAAGCTCCTGGTGGTCGCGCTCAGCAATCTCGACAACTCGCCGATCGGGGCCATCGGCACCGACCTGGCCGCGATCGCGCTTGGGCAGCGATACGTCGTGCCCCGCGAGCCCAAGGTGGCCAAGCTCGACCCGGCAATTTATGACGCCTACGCGGGCCGCTACGAGGCCGAGGTTCCGGGCAAGGAGAAGGAGCACAAGCAGTTCACGGTCGTCCGTGACGGCTCACGACTGTTTTACGAGCCCAAGGGCAAGGCCAGGTTCTTGCTGACTCCCGAATCCGACACCCTGTTCTATATCAAGGCCGGCGATTCCGAGGCCCGGTTCGTCAAGGACGCGGCGGGCAAGGTCACGCACCTGGTCGTGATCGACGACGGCCGCGAGCTGACGGCCCGCCGCCTGCCCGCCGAGACTCACCCCTGAGGGGGATGGGATACGCCGGTCCACGGTCGGGTCGACGGTCGTGCGACGGTTGCGACGGTCGCGACGGTCCTTTCCTATATAATATATCGGACACACTCATATGGTGTTCCTACAGGAACTCACGTTCCTCTTAAAATTTAAGAAACCACCGTCGCAACCGTCGCACGGGTCACAGGTCTTTGTGGCATAACGGGATAAGGGGTGACGGTCGAGGCGTTTTTGACCGTCACCGACCGTCACTCAATAAGCCTTCGACGGCCCTCCCTTGGCGTGGGACGTCCAGGGCGGCGGCTCGCCCAGCTTGCGGGCTTCCCGGTCTTCGCTCGCCTTGCCGGTCCAGATCCAGCCACGTTGGGACTTCGTATTCCCTTTGTGGAGCGTGGGGATCGACAGGTTACTGAGAAAGGAGCTCGCCCGATTGGTGGCGTAGCGGACTCGCGTCGCGTCGGACACCCACTCGGCGGCCGTCACGCTGGGGATGAAAACTGTCTCCGTCTCCGGATTGTGCATCCGCTGGGTCAGTTGCTCGGCGAAGAACTCGGCCAGGTGAATCCGATCTTCATGGTCGTCATCCACGACCTGTTGCCTGCGCTTGATTTCGGGGACGATCTCGTTCCAGCCGAAGGTCTTGCCGAGCACGTCGCGTTCCCAGGCCGCCCACCGGGTTTGCGGGCAGAGCACGGGCGATTCGGCCATGAGCAGGGTTTGGATGTCGGCGATGAGGCCCCACCTGTTCGCCCGGATGAACTCGCGGACCCGGGTTTCCCAGGCCGCGTCGAACCGGGGACGGGCGAGCTTGATCTGGACGCACCGCTGGGCCATGTCCTTGGACAGGCTGGCCCCGTTCAGCGTGATCACCCAGACCAGGATGTTGGGGCGGCGGCCTTCGCCGATGTAGAGGGCCCGGCCCGAGATCTCCGACGACGTGATCAGCCCTTCGAGATCGGCCCATGAGAACTTGAACGTCTTGAGGTTATCGAGCCGGGCGACCCGCCGACGCCCACTCTCCGTGGACAGGAGCCTCGTCTTGACATCGGCAATCGACTCGGTCGGGGCCACATCGACGTACCCGCCCGCCAGCTCCTCGGCGATGATGTCGGTGAGCTGGGTCTTGCCCACGCCCCGGCCTTGCTCCGGGTCCTGATCGGGACCGGTCACCAGGAACGCCGGCCGCGAGCCGGGCGAACCACCCCAGAACAACGTCAACGCGAGCGCCTTGATCAGCTCGCGATCGTGGTCCGAGGCGGGATGGAAATGATCCAGCAGCGACTCGAGCTGGCCGGCCGGATCGGGCAGCGGCCGGTGCATGTAATAGATCCGCGGCAGCGGTGGAAAGTGGGGGAGCGTCTCGATCGCGTCGAACTGCGGAGTGTTCATCCTCAGGTGCTCGAAGAACCGCGGCTGGGTGATGCAGGCGTTGCCGTTCATCCAGTCGACCATGGCAAGGGAGTCGATCCAGGCCATCAGGCGAGGCGCGGAGTCGAGGTAAACCGGCTGAAACTCCGCCGTGGGAATGAACAGGCCCTCGCCGACCCGCTTCGGCCAGCCGGGCGTCAACACCTCAAGCTGGTGGTGGATCTCGTCGACGCCGACCGGTTCCCGCCGGCAGGCTTGCTCGCCATTCTTTCCCGTCTCCACCACGACCGTCTTGAAATTGGACAGCACGGGAACGGCAGCGGAGGTTCCGGCGTTTGCCGATGGCTTCCCCGGCCGCCGTGGGCCCCGAAGTTCGGGCCGAATGCCCGGGAGTGTAGACGTTGTTGCAGCTCTCCACCGCCCGGTCGATGGTCGCCTTGCGGTAATCGGGCCGGTTCCATTTCTCACGCTGACCGAGCGCCGAGGCCGAGAACATTCGCTCCATCCGGGGCGTGTCGCGGCCCGTCCAGTAGGCGAGGTGATTCATCAGGGCCATGTCGGCGGCCGAATGATCATTGCCGTGAGCCGCCAAGGTCTCCCCGGTCGTACAACGCCGCGAACGCCATCCCGTTGGACGCCTTGCGGGCCCGCTCCAGCAACGCCTCGTCCGAGCCTTGCGGAAGATCGTTGGTCGCGGCCTGGACTCTCACCGGACCGGCGGCATCGGGCTCGAACAGGTCGCGGTAGAGGCTGTCGAGCTCGGCCTGGCGGGTGTGGATCTCGCCTCGATCGTTCATGACCAGGCCGGTGACGGTGAAGTAGCGATCGCGGTCATAGATCTCGATCGAGCAGCCTTTCTTGCGTGACCGGGCGCCTGGCTTTTTACCCCAGAGCAGCGTTCGCAGGCCGTGGCCCGAGGGGGTGTACTCGGTGTACGAGTCGAGCGTATCAACGATCTGGAGCACGGCCGGATCGATGTGGCCCTGATCATCGATGCACTTGTCATAATCGACACCGACGATCCCGCAGCGGTCGGCCTCCGGGCCCAGGGCGATGCCGATTCCGTCGCCATGCCGCCGGGCAAGCTCGCGGGCCTCGTCGAAGCTCATCCACGCGTTGGGGTCGGTCGCGTTGGTCAGCCTGCCGGTGAGCGGATCGATGGGCGGCTTGGTCCACTTGTCATCACGCCATTCCCACCGCCACGCCACCCAGCGATCGAGCTTGCGAAGCGCAAGGGGAATCCGCACCGCTCGGGATGCGGAAACGTGTGCCGAGACGGGCCTGGGCGATGTCCAACTCGCGGAGCTCAAGTTTCACCTCTCTTCCTGGTCATCCTGGTCATCCTGTCGTGCTCATCCGTCGACGCCGGCGCGCACCGGCAGCGTGCGTACACCGGTTGTCGCGGTATCCGGGTTCCAATCAAAATCCGTGGCTAAAAACTCGCGGGGGCTGGCTGGCAAGGTAGGACACGGCGTGATATCCGTGACCACCGTGACCAGCGTGACGAGCATTTGCCGCCGGCAAGTCCGGTCGTGCTCGCACTGGCCTCTTCCTTTAGATTACGATGAGATTTGCGTGATCATCGCGAACCCGAGGGGAAACCATGCCGCGAGCTGTCCTTTTTGTCTCTTTCGTCGCCTTTTTCGGCCTCGTTCTGCTCACCGTGGTCGCACCCGTCGCCGGCAAGGACGGGCTCGGCCGGTGGCGACCGGCGGATCGAATTCGATCGCGATGTCCGGCCGATCCTGGCGGCGAACTGCTATGCCTGCCACGGCCCGAGCAAGCAAAAAGGGGGGCTCCGGCTCGATCGCAAGTCGGCGGCCTCTCAAAGGCGGCGATGGCGGCCCCGTGATCGTGCCCGGCAAGGGTGATGACAGCCTGGTCGTCCAGCTCACCGCGGGGCTCGAGGCCGATCGGCTCATGCCGCCCAAGGGCGAGCGCCTCACGGCCGTTCAGGTGGCCATCCTGCGGGCCTGGATCGACCAGGGCGCCGGGTGGCCCGGAGGCGAGAGCGGCGACGATGCCCGGAACTGGTGGTCGCTCCGGCCGCTGGCTCGCCCCGCCGTGCCCACTCCACCAGCCGCCGATCGTGCCTGGGTTCGCAACCCGATCGACGCCTTCGTGCGGGCGAAGCTCCAGGAAAAGGGCCTGATCCTGGCTCCCGCTCCCGAAGCCGACCGGCGGACCCTGGCGCGACGGCTCTATTTCGACCTCATCGGCCTGCCGCCCAGCCCCGAAGAAGTGGAGGCCTTCGTTGCGGATCGAGCCCCGGACGCCTATGAACGGCTGGTCGACCGGCTGCTGAGCAGTCCTCATCATGGCGAGCGCTGGGCAAGGCACTGGCTGGACGTGGTGCATTATGGGGACACTCACGGCTACGACAAGGACCAGCCCCGGCCCAACGCGTGGCCCTATCGCGATTACGTCATTCGCTCGTTCAACGCCGACCGGCCCTATGGCGAGTTCGTCCGTCAGCAGGTGGCCGGCGATGTGCTCGAACCGGGCTCGGCCGACGGGATCATCGCGATGGGGTTCATCGCCGCGGGACCGTGGGACCTGATCGGCCATGCCGAGGTCGCCGAGACCAAGACCGACGGCAAGATCGCTCGCCACCTCGATCGCGACGACATGGTGTCGAACACGATCAACACCTTCGTCAGCCTGACCATCCAGTGTGCCCAGTGCCACAACCACAAGTTCGACCCGATCACCCAGGAAGACTACTACCGCCTCCAGGCCGTATTCTCAGCGCTCGATCGGGCGGACCGGCCTTACTACAGCGATGCCGTGACCGCTCATAAGGCTGCCGGGCAAGCCAAGGCAGGAGTTCATCCTGCGGGCCTGGTCTACGCGGGGACCATTCACAATGGCGGGAAAGCGGCGTTCCGGGGAACCGGCCCCGACGGCGGCAAGCCGCGGCCGATCTTCGTGCTTCGCCGCGGCGATGTGAAGAGTCCCGGTCCCGAGGTTGGCCCGGGCACACTCAACCTTGTGGCGAGCTTGCCGGGGACGTTCGAGCTCTCCACCGGCCACGCCGAGGGCGAACGGCGGGCGGCCCTGGCACGCTGGCTGACGGATTCTCGCAACGGGCTGGCCTGGCGGTCGATCGTCAACCGGGTCTGGCAGTACCACTTTGGAAGGGGCATCGTGGCCACGCCCAACGACTTTGGCCGGATGGGCCAGTTGCCGACGCATCCCGAGCTGCTCGACTGGCTGGCGGTGGAGTTCCGCGACGGCGGGCAATCGCTCAAGGCCCTGCACCGGATGATCGTGACCTCGGCCACATATCGGCAAAGCTCGGCGGGCAACGTCGCCGCGGAAGCTGTCGACGCCGATAACGCCTATCTCTGGCGGATGAACCGACGCAAGCTCGAGGCTGAGGCTATCCGCGACGCGGCCCTGGCCGTCGCCGGCAAGCTCGAGCGTTCGATGTACGGCCCGGCGTTTCAGGACTTCGTGGTCGAGCACCCCGAGCACTCGCCGCACTACGAGTACGAGCGGCACAACCTTGACGACCCGAAGACGTTTCGCCGGTCCGTCTACCGGTTCCTGGTCCGATCGCGGCCCCAGCCGTTCATGACCGCGCTCGATTGCGCCGATCCGTCGATGCAGGTCGATCGCCGCAACGAGACGGGCTCGCCCTTGCAGGCCCTGGCCCTGTACAACAACGGCTTCATGCTGACCATGGCCCGCTACCTGGCGATCCGGGTGGACGGGGCAGGGGACCTGGGCGAGCAAGCGGCCTTCGCCTGGCGCCTGGCCCTGGGCCGATCGCCGACCCCGGTGGAGCAGCAAGCCCTGGCCGAGCACGCCCGTGAGTACGGTCTCGCGAGCGCCTGCCGGGTGATCTTGAACTTGAACGAATTTGCGTTTGTGGATTGAGGTGTGACATGTAGGATGGGTCGAGCGCCAGCATGGAATTCACCCTCTCCCCTTGCGGGAGAGGGTAGGGAGAGGGGTGATCCATTTGGCCAGAGCCAGGGACCGAGGCCATGGGTGGAGCCCTGATCCCCCTCTCCCCGACCCTCCCCCGCAAGTGGGGAGGGAGTACACAGTGTGAATGAAAAGGTCAAGACGTCATTCACCCTCTCCCCTTGCGGGAGAGGGTAGGGAGAGGGGTGATCCATCTGGCCAGAGCCAGGGACCGAGGCCATGGGTGGAGCCCTGATCCCCCTCTCCCCGACCCTCTCCCGCAAGTGGGGATGGAGTACACAGGTGAACGAAAAGGTCAAGGTGTCATTCACCCTCTCCCCTTGCGGGAGAGGGCAGGGAGAGGGGTGATCCATTTGGCCACAGCTTGGGACCGAGGCCATCGTTGGAGCCCTGATCCCCCTCTCCCCAACCCTCCCCCGCAAGTGGGGAGGGAGTACACAAGTGAATGAAAAGGACAAGACGTCATTCGCCCTCTCCCCTTGCGGGAGAGGGCAGGGAGAGGGGTGATCCCCGTGGCGAGAGCCTTGGACCGAGGCCATGGGTGGAGCCCTGATCCCCCTCTCCCCAACGCTCCCCCGCAAGTGGGGAGTGGAGTACACATGTGAATGATTTTTGCGTTTGTGGATTGAATGGTCCACGGCATTTCGGGAGCACCTCATGAACCGTCGCGATTTCCTCTGGCAGAGCGGTGGCGGGCTGGGCGGCGTGGCGCTCGCGGCGTTGCTCGGGGCCGATGGGCTGCTGGCGGCCGCGGCCGATGGCACCGGCGGCGTGACCAGGCTGCGTCCCGACGGCGGCCTGCATCATGCTCCCAAGGCGAAGCGGGTGGTCCAGCTCTTCATGGCGGGGGCGGCCAGCCACATCGACCTCTTCGACTACAAGCCCGAGCTGATCAAGCGGCACGGCAAGCCCTCGGACTTTGGCGAGCGGGTGGAGACGTTTCAGGACGGCCTGGGTCCGTGGCTGCGGCCGGTCTTCGAGTTCCGCCCTCACGGTTCGTGCGGCAAGATGCTCGGCGAGGCGGTGGCCCCGCTGGGGGCCGTCGTCGACGACATCGCGTTCATCCACAACGTCGTCGGCAAGACCGGCGTGCACAGCCAGGGGACGCTGCTCCAGACCACCGGCTTCAACCGGCCCGGGTTTCCGTCGATGGGAAGCTGGGTCTGCTATGGCCTGGGCCGGCTGACCGATAACCTGCCCGCGTTCGTGGTCCTGCCCGACCCTCGCGGCCTGGCGTCCAACGGCACCAAGAACTGGGATGCGTCGTTCCTGTCGTCGCAGTACCAGGGGACCGTGATCGACCTGGGCGCGAGGTCGCCGATCGCCGACCTCTTCCCCGATCCTCGCGTCCACTTTCCCAGCCGTGTGCGTGATGCCGCGGGCGTGGCGTTGCTCAATCGTTTCAACCGTGACCACGCCGCGGCCCGGCCCGGCGACGAACGCCTCGACGGCCGGATCAAGAGCTATGAGCTGGCCGCGAGGATGCAGCTTGCGGCGCCCGAGGTGCTCGACATCGCGGGCGAGCCTGCCGAAGTGCTGCGGCTGTACGGGCTCGATCATGGCAAGACGTCGTGGCCCAAGGAGATCAATGCGCTCGAGGAGACCGACATCTTTGGCCGCAAGTGCCTGGCCGCCCGGCGGCTGCTCGAGCGGGGCGTCCGGTTCGTGCAGATCTGGAGCGGCAACGACAACGGCTTCCCTCGCCGCAACTGGGATTCGCACGAGGACGTCCACCGTGACCACGGCCCGCTCGCCCTGGGCATGGCCCGAGGCACCGCGGCGCTCATCCAGGACCTCAAGCGCCTGGGCCTGCTCGACGACACGCTCATCTTGTGGACCACGGAGTTTGGCCGGATGCCTTCGAGCCAGGGGGGCAAGGGACGCGACCACAACCCGTATTGCTTCACGAACTGGCTGGCCGGCGGCGGCATCAAGGGCGGCATCGCCCACGGACCCAGCGACGAGTTTGGCTACAAGCCGCTCGACCGTAAGAATTTCACCGAGGTCTACGATATCCACGCGACCCTCTTGCATCTGCTGGGCATCGACCATACCAGGCTCACGGTTCGCCACGACGGCATCGACCGCCGGCTGACAGACGTTCATGGTCATGTCATCCACGAGATCCTGGTATGATGTCCGCTTCGTGGAACCATGCACGTCTTTCCATGGGAGGTTTCCTCGATGTCGAACATGACCGACCCCGACGCCCTTCGACCGCTGGTTCGCATCTGCCAGATCATCATCGCCGCCCTGATCGCGGGGGTCCTGTTTTTCCTGACGGTCACGCTGTTCATCACCCAGGCGATCATGCCCCCACCGGCTCCGGTCGGCGGCATGGCGGCTGGCGGGGGCTCGTTGCCGCTGCCGCTGATCACGCTGATCGCCGTGGCCATGGCAGTCATCAACCTGGCCATGTCGTTCGTCGTTCCCAAGCTCGTCGTCGACCAGGGCCGCAGGAAGATTGCCGGGGAAGGCCCCGATGCCGTCATGAAGACTGATCCCTCCGGCCCCAAGCAGCTCTATCCCGCGGGCTACACCGACAAGCTCGCTGAGCTTTACCAGACCCAGCTCATCATCGGTGCGGCCTTGCTCGAGGGTGCGGCCTTCTTCGCCGTGATCGCCTACCTGCTCGAGCGCAGCCCGATCGCCCTGCTGACGGCCCTTGTCCTGCTCGGAGTCATGTTCACGCGATTCCCCACCGGCGACCGCGTGAATAACTGGCTCGACCAGCAGCTCTCGATGCTTCAAGAAGAGCGGACTGTATGATAAGTGAGAAGGTAAAAGGTAAAAGGCAAAAGGGCATCGTCCCAAAGTGGGGTCAACTTGGACTTGTCTCGTTTGACACCTGGCGGGCAGGCGGCCCTTCGCTTGCGCTTCAGGCTTATAAATGGACGTCGTCGCGAGGCTTCACAAGCCTGAAGCGCAAGCGAAGGGGTGCCAGGCCTCGCTGACGAT
>CAWCPP010000004.1:0-36859 GCA_963797295.1 uncultured Planctomycetaceae bacterium | reverse complement strand
TGGGCTCGGGCTCTTCTCTTACCAGTCGGCTTTTCAATGCTGAATCGGTTCCGGGGACACCATTCGGTTCCGGGGACACGGTTCCGGGCCAGGGAGGATAACGCCCTGGCCATCACCACCAACGGCCGCAAGCTCGCCCCCGACGCACGGATGCTCTCAGCAACCGCCCCCGACTTCCCCGAATCGAAAGTCAACCGCCTCGTCGAAAACGTCGCGGCCAACTGGAAATGCGCAACCCCGACACGCGGCACTCAAATGATCTTCGCTGACATGGGCGTCAATCCTACCCCGTGGGGGTATTCGCCTTACGAAGAGATTATCGAAAAGCTGGTCGCGAAAGGCATCCCCCGCGAGCAAATCGCCGCCATCGGCGACGCGGAATCCGACGTCAAGAAACAGGCTCTCTTCGAGAAAGTAAGACAAGGCTCTGTCCGCGTGCTGATCGGCAGCACCCAGAAAATGGGCAGCGGCACCAACGTCCAGAAACGCCTGGTCGCCCTGCATCAACTCGACGCCCCGTGGAAACCGGCCGAGGTCGAGCAACGCGACGGGCGCATACTCCGCCAGGGCAACGAGAACAAAGAAGTCGCCATCTATCGCTACGTCACCGAAGGCTCGTTCGATGCTTATATGTGGCAGGTGCTTGAGACCAAGGCCCGGTTCATCTCGCAGGTCATGACCGGCGACAACGCCCGAAGGGCCGAAGACATAGTCAGCCAGGAATCTCCTATGCCGAAGTCAAGGCGATTGCTTCCGGTAACCCGGCCGCACTCAAGCTGGCGGAGGCCGACGCCGAATTGCAGCGGCTTAACCTACTGAAAAAGCATCATCTCGACGACCAATCTGTCGCCCGCCGTAGCGTCCGTGACTTACCGGCAACCATTGCCAGCGGGTCTGCGAGGTTTGTGAACAAGTTTATGAACAAGTTCGTCGCCCACACTGACGCCCACCGACACGAGATCAAGCAGCCGACCTACCGAGAACTCGATATAGGAATCGCTGTGGTTCACAAGCTCAATCGGAAGTACGCTCTCCTTTTGGCGGGGGAAGAGTCGTCAACTTGACAGCCTGAATCCCGCGGACCTCATCCCCGGCGAGTACGAAGACCACAGCAAAGATCGTTTGAGTTGTTTTTTTTAAACATCGAAACGCATTATCAGGCTGACTTAGATGCATTCAAACGGACCAGGTGTTGGGCGACGGAGGCTCGGGTGCTTGCAAGAAAGCTACGATGCATCGAAGTTCGGCTAGCTGCTGTAACTCGTGATATCAAGGATAGTTCGTCCCATAGTATGACCGGTCTTGTCACCCTGCTTGCAGTTTCCAAGGTGCACGACTTGCAGAGGATCGCTGTTTAACACATGCTATATATTCGTATAACTGGCAATATAAAACTGGGTTCAAGAAGCCGTAGAATCAATATCTCTAAATTTTACAGATTTCTCTTGAATACAAGAAAAATGGTTGCGAATGTATGAAGAACCTCCTCACCCATGGCGGGTGTAGTAGGCGAGGCAAAGCTGCTCAAGTTGAGTGGACGAGGTGTAGTTCGAGTATTCCAGGAGAATGCATCGGTCCAGATGAACTCTCTTCAGACAGTGGGCTGAATCTCGTCGCTATACGGACATCAGTACCGACGACAGAGCAAACAGCGATCGGCTCGACGAGAATGAGTTGGATACCGCACCGGAATCGACCCCCGGAAAAAAGCCCACCATACGCTAAGCTCCCGGAACACAGATCTTAGAGGCAAGACTAAACAAGGACGAGAACTCCGCGCCTGCGGGCGGGTTGCTCACAGGGGCTTGTATGTGCAGTAGTTTTCCTATTGGGAAACGGCAAGCATGATCCCACCGGACTGGGGCAATTCTCGTCGAGCTGTTTTTGTAAGGCCCCTCCAAAGTAGGTTGGGGAATCGCTTGAGACGATGACGCTTTCTTGTTGTAGCCGACAACACATTCGGAAATCCCAGGATTGGCTCGCGGTCTGTCCCTCATGAGCGGCGTGACCGGGAAGCTCTGACTCCAGGGAGATTCGAGTGGGAAACTTCCTGACTGGGTTGTCTGTGACGATGAGGGTTGAGAACGCATCGGAGCGTTCGAGTCCCACAACGACTGAGGGGCTGCAGGATACCTCGCGATCTTCGAGTAGGGGATCGGCTCGATAAGCTCACCGGAGAGTGTCCGCTGATTGGGGATCCGGGTGCGTTCGCTCTGCGTGTCGTGCGACAGGGCAAGCAAGGAATAGGCTCGTTCAACCAGAGAGGTGCAACATGTCAGTGCAGAGTGTTTCTCGTTCCATCAGACGTGACCGACGAGAGTACACGAGGAGGCGGTCGTACCACTCACGCTTCGCACTTGAGAGCCTGGAAACTCGCCAGTTGCTCTCCGTCTTGGTGGGCACCGATCAGACCGACTACGCCCCAGGAGCTACTGCGCTGATCACCGGCAGTGGCTTCGTGCCGAACGACCCCATCACCCTCCAAGTCGTTCACACGGACGGCAACCCCGACGTGAGTCCAGCGAACGATCCCTGGACTGTCAGCGCCGACAGCAGTGGTGACATCTCATCCAGTTGGTATGTTGACCCCGCCAGTTCAACAGGAGACTCACTCGAACTTCAAGCGACCGACCCGGCGACGGGTGACCACGCAGTTGCCGACTTCACGGATGCCAATGAACCAAGTCAATACCGTCACGACCACCGCTTCAGGTACCTATGGACCAGGCAGCCCGCTGAACTTCGTCGTAATTGGGTGAACGCCACTGGAACGGCATCAGTGAATGAGACGGTGATCACGACAGGGGGAACGCCGTACATCGCACTGAACACGAACCCCAGTGAATTTGCCTACTACGCCAGCGGGTCTGGCACCGCACCCTCACCTTCTCCTACACTGTGTCAACGGGAGATAGCGCAACATCAGTTGGATTACCATCCGCCGACCGATCCCGTGCTCGATCGTACTCAACGGTGGCACGATCAGGAACGGCACCGGTAGTGTCAACAACGCTGGCTTGACTCTGCCCACAGTCGCATCGGGGAAGGACGGGATCTACAACGCCAACATCACCATCGACTCTGGACCGACAGTCTCGGCAGTTACAGTGACCCCGAGTCCAACCAACGTGGCACCGGCAATCAGTGCGACTTTCACTGCCTCGACCAACGCCGAGTACTTCATTGACTCCCCTGGCACTCCCGGTACAGGGACAGCCATGACAGTCAGTGGTGGCACCAGCGCCACAGCAACGATGACATCCGCCCAGTTCACCCCTCTGACTCAAGGCACCCACTACGTCTACGTGGAAGCCAAGGACGCTGGCGGGATCTGGAGTAGCCCCTACTCCTCCTACATGACCTTCGTCAAGGACACCGTTGGACCGGTCGTCCCGGTCTTCACCGTCACCCCCAACACGACAAATGTTGGTCCGACGATCACCGTCACCAACCTTCCCGATAGCAGTGGTGTTGGTGCTGCGGAGTACTTCCTCAACAACTCGACTGGCACTCCTGGCACTGGCACTCCGTTGACGGTCAGTCCGGTTGGCGGCACATCGGTGACCGCAACTGGAACTATCACGACTGCCTTGTTCAATGCCCTACCAGCAGGCACCAACACGGTCTACGTGGATGCCCAGGACTCTCTCGGCAACTGGAGTGCGGCAAAGAAGTCGCTTACCTTCTTCAAGGACGTGACGCCGCCGACCATCACGGTCTTGACCGCGAACCCGACGACGGCAACCGCCACGTCACCGTACTTCAGCATGACCGTCACCGACAACAAGGGCATCGCGGGGGCTGAGTACTTCATCGATGCGGCGGGTACTCCTGGAACCGGGACTGCCATCTCGATCAGTGGCACGACCATTGCCTCCACGAGTTTCTCCCTGGCAAGCTTCTCCAGTATCATCGATGGTCCGCACACGCTCATCGCCGAGGCGAAGGACACTGCCGGGAACTGGAGTGCGACGAATTCTGCCGGGTTCATCAAGGACCAGTACATCCCGTCCGTGACCCTCACTCCTCCGACCTCGCCAACCCACGTGTCGCCGATCGTCTTCACGGCAACGTTCACTACGCCGGTAACGTTCCCGTACGATGCTTCCAAGATCGTGGTGTCCGGTGGCACTGTCGGCACGATCACGGGTGGACCAACGGTCTTCTCGATCCCTGTCATTCCCACGGCAGATCCCAGTCCTCAGACTGGTGAGTCGGTATCGCTCCAACTGCTCGCCGGGGCTGCTCAGAGCACGAACCCGAACTACAACAGCCAGTACGACCTGAGCCTTGCCTCGTTCCAGCAGACGGTGACCTTTGATGATGTTGCACCGGCATTGACCAGCGAGGCATTCTACAACGGTTACACCAGTGCCATCTTCCCCACGGGGACAGCCATCGTTCCTGGTGTCTACTACCAGTTGAGGCTCGGCTTCAACGAGCCAGTCGTGGTCACAGGCACTTCGGCAGTGACGCTCAATGCCAGCGGAATGACGATGAGCTACTCCTACGGCAGTGGCTCCAATACCCTGACTTACTCTGCAACCGTGACCGCTGGACAGAGTTCCGCCGTCCCGTTGGACATCGCCTCGATCAGCGGAACGCTTGCTGACGCCGCTGGCAATGCTGCCGTGATTCCCCCGGCATCCTCCAGTGATGCACTCTACGCGCAGAACATCACCGTGCATCCGACCGACGATGTTGCGCCAGTGACCACAGCAGCAACGGTGAACAACAGCTACGGTGGAATTTCGCCCAACGCCGCAGGCTGGTTCAATACCAGCCCGATTTATGTGACGTTCTCTGCCACCGATCTGGGATCAGGTGTTGCTCACACCTACTACACGATCGATGCCGGGGCACAACAGACCTGGACCGGCACTCACGCGCCTATCACTGGCACTGGCGCACACACCGTTCAATACTGGAGCGTGGACAACGCCGGGAACACAGAGTCCCCAGCCAAGACGTTGATGGTCAACATCGACACCACTCAGCCTGTCGTGACGTTGAACCAGCCGCCTAACGGATCTTACGGCACACCACTCACCCTCACCGGTACGTGGACTGGTGGACCATCCGGTCTGGACGCGACGACTCCGCTGACTGTCTACATGTGGGACTTTGTGGACAACTACAGCTACGTCACGGTTGGCACGGTGACCTCACCGTCAGCCACGATCAACGCTGGGACGTGGAGTTACACATTCACGCCGACGACTGCCTACTGGGGCAACAGCATCTTGACTCCCGTAGAGAATTCCAACTGGACATTCTCTGTGTTTGCCACGAGCGGTGCTGGGCGTGGTGGGAACTCGGTGAGTTCCAATTCTGGTGGCAACGTCACATACGGCACACCGCCGACAGCCAACTTCAGTGCCGGTAGCGGTACTGGGGCTACCGGGACAGGCATCCTGACCAACGGTTTCGTGACCGGTGTCAACATCACCAGCGGTGGCAGCGGCTACACTGGACCGTTCCAGGTGAGCTTCACTGGCGGCGGTGGCTTCAATGCTTACGGGACTGCGAACGTCAGTGGCGGGTCAGTGACGAGTGTCACCATGAACATGGTGACAATCACCAAGGCAGCCACGTCGATCACAATGGTTGCTCAGGATGCAACTTACGATGGCAGCCCACACGGAGCCACGGCGGAAGTGACTGGTCCTCTGCTGGATCAGTTCTTGACCGTCACGTACGTTGGCATCAACGGCACGACGTACGGTCCATCGACGAGCCCCGATCAATGCCGGGCAGTACACGGCTTCCGCCCACTACGCTGGCAGCACCAACTACCTCTCCAGCGATGGATCTGCCAGCTACACCATCGCCCAGGCTGACGCCAGTGTCCTGGTCAATGGCTATACCGGCGTTTACGACGCCAATCCTCATGGAGCAAGTCTGGATCACGCTACCGGCATCGGTGGTGTTGATCTCAGTGGCGATGTCAACCTTGGTGCCAGCTTCACCGATGTCCCCGGTGGCATTGCTTACTGGACATTCGCTGATCCGAACTACACCTCGCAAAGTGGTGACGTTGCCATCGTCATCAACCCAGCCGATGCCAGCGTCCTGGTCAATGGCTACACCGGCGTCTACGACGCCAACCCTCACGGCGCTACCCTTGCTAGCGCAACTGGTGTTGGTGGTGTGGATCTGACCGGCGATGTCAACCTCGGTGCCAGCTTCACCGACGTTCCTGGTGGCACTGCTCACTGGACATTCGCTGACCCGAACTACAACCCACAGAGTGGTGACGTTGCCATCGTCATTAGCAAAGCGGACGCGCAGTTCACGGTCAGCGGCTACACAGGGGTTTACGATGCCCATCCTCATGGTGCGACTAGCACGGCGGTTGTGGGAGTGCCCAACGATCCGAGCGCGATGGCAGCACACCGATCTCGGTGCCCAGTTCACCGACGTTCCTGGTGGCACTGCTCATTGGGTCTTCACCGGTGGCAACAACTACAATGACCAGAGTGGTGACGCTGCCATCGTCATCAACCAGGCCCCGTCATTCACGACCACGGTTGGGGATGGACCATTCACCTACGACACGACCACTCATGCTGGTGGCTCTGGCACGGTGACTGGGGTCAATCTCAACACCACCGCAACCTCGTTGACCTACACCGGTGATCAGGTCGATGCCGGGACTTACTACGTGACCGCTCACTACGCGGGTGACCAGAACCACACCGCCAGTGACGGCTCACCAGTGGGCATCGTCATCAACCAGGCGGATCAGACGATCACCTGGAGTAATCCAAAGAATATCGTCTACGGCACCGCCCTGAGCGGCACGCAACTCAACGCCGCGGTGGCTGGCGTGCCTGGCGGCAATGATCCGGGTGTCTTGTCTTACACACCACCAGCCGGGACCATTCTTGGCGGCGGTCTCAACCAGCCGCTTACGGTCAACGCTGCCGCGACCAGCAACTACAATCCGGCAACGCAGACTGTTTACATCAACGTCACCCAGGCGAGCACGACAACAAGTGTCTCAACCTCGTCTTCCTCACTCGTTTATGGGCAGTTGGTTACCTTCACCGCCCATGTCTCCACCTTGGTAGTGGGGGCAGGCATTGCCTCGCCCAGCGGCATGGTTAACTTCCTGGACGGTACAACGGTGGTGGGCAACGGCACTGTGAGTGGAGGTGTGGCTACCTACACCACAACCACTCTGCAGGTGGGCTCGCAATCGATCACCGCGAGATACGTCGGCGACACCAATTTCAGCGGCAGTACCTCATCGGCTATCGCTGACACGGTGAACAAGAACAGCACGACGACCTTCGTGACCACGACAGTCAACCCGTCTGTGTTCACCCAGTCGGTGACTTTCTCCGCGACCATCAGCCCCGGATTCCCAGGGACGCAGGTGCCAGTGGATGGTACAGTGATCACCTTCAAGGACGGTGCGGCAGTCCTGGGGACTGGCTCTCTGAGCGGCGGGGTGGCTACAATCACGACCACCGCACTGACTGTCAAGACCCACTCGATCACCGCCGTCTTCGCTGGTGATGGTAGTTTCCTTGCCAGTACCTCACCTGTCCTGAGCCAGACGGTCACCACGGACAACACGACGACGGCAGTTACCTCGTCTGTCACTCCCTCGGTGTTCGGACAATCGGTGATCTTCACCGCCACGGTGTCGGCAGCGTCGCCGGGAACCGGGACGCCCACTGGTCCGGCCGGGACCGTTACGTTCTATGACGGGGCGACATCCCTGGGCAACGGCACGCTGAGTGGCGGGGTTGCGTCCATCACGAAGTCTCTTGCGGTGGGTGGGCATGCTATCACGGCGGTCTACAACGGCAATGCCAATTACATCACCAGCACTTCGGCGGTGATGACTCAGACGGTCAACCAGGATGCCACAACCTCGGTGGTGACCTCCTCGGTCAATCCGTCAGTTACCGGGCAAGCTGTTACCTTCACCGTCACGGTCTCCGCTGCATCACCAGGCAGCGGAACGCCTAGCGGGATGGTGACGTTCATGGATGGTGGGACTGCTCTGGGCGCTGCCGTTACCCTCAACGCTTCCGGCAAAGCAACGCTCAAAGTGGCACTGCCCTCCGCAGGGTCACACTCGATCACCGTGGCTTACGCCGGGGACACCAACTTCGTTGGGGACACTTCGTCAACCCTGACCCAGACGGTCAACCCTGACGCCACGACGACGGCAAGGGCTACCTCGTTCAACCCGTCCGTCTTTGGTCAGACAGTGACATTCACCGCCACGGTCAGTGCTTCGTCACCTGGGAGCGGGACGCCCACTGGTCTTGTTACCTTCATCGACGGAGCGACCGCGATCGGAACCGGCATGCTGGACGGCAGCGGTGTTGCCACGTTCTCAACCTCTGCTTTGTCGGTGAGCACGCACGTTATCTATGTGGTCTATGCTGGTGACGCCAACTACACCACGAGCACCTCCACGTCGATTAGCCAGAAGGTCAACCAGGCAAGCTCGACGACTGCTGTAGTCTCGTCTGCCAATCCATCGACCTTTGGACAGTCGGTGACCTTTACGGCTACTGTGTCGGCCGTCTTACCAGGAAGTGGGACGCCGACTGGTACCGCGACGTTCAAGGACGGCACGAAGGTGCTGGGCGCTGGCACGCTGGACGGCACAGGAACGGTCAGCTTCACGACCTCATCCCTAGCGTTGGGGTCGCACTCGATTACGGTCGTCTATGGGGGTGATTCCAACTTCAAGACGAGCACCTCGGCTGTACTGACACAGACGGTCAATTCTGCCGCAGCGGGGTCGATCAACATCGGCACGAGCATTGCACCCGCCCAGAGCGCCGATGTCACGGCTCTGGATCTGTTGCTCTCAGACCTGTCCTGGATGAACTCCAAGACGACCAAGAAGCTGTGAGCATCCCACCGAGCGTCGAATCGTAACGCCGAGGGTGCACTGACCCTCGGCGTTACAGTTTCAGGTTACGGAAAGTTCCGGGAACACCGTACGTAATTGTCACAGCCAGCATCGACGAGCTCCGTCGAGGTGGTGCCCGGGCTTCCATTCGACACGCGAGGTTAGCTCTCGCCGGCGGGATGCAGAAAATCCGGGTCGGTAACTTGCGGGACAACCATTCCGGCCCGATGCAGGTAGTCTCAGGCCCGATCGGCAAAGAACGGGTTCATTACCAGGCGCCGTCGGCCGACCGGCTTTCGGCGGTGATGTCGCAGTTCGTCGGTTGGTTCAACTCTCCGGCCTCGATCGACCCGGTGCTCAAAGCCGCCCAGGCACATCGCTGGTTCGTGACCATCCACCCTTTCGACGACGGCAATGGGCGCATCGCCCGAGCCATCGCGGACTTGGCCCTGGCACGGTCGGAGCGAAGCCCGAAGCGATTCTATAGCATGTCCGCTCAGTTCCGGTTGGAGCGAGGCGATTATTACGACATCCTGGAACAGACCCAGAAAGGTCCGATCGATATCACGGCGTGGATGCGGTGGTTCCTCGGCTGCCTCGATCGCGCATTCGACGGAGCGGAGACCACGCTCGGAACTAGTTCCGGGGACACCATACATAATTCATTGGGACTGACGCCGGGAATTGCGTATGGTGCCCCCGGAACTTGTGACTCAAATGGGCCATTCATCTCCTGGAGATGGCGAAGGATAGCGGGCCACATCTCAGTCCTGATTCCGGTAAACACAGTTGGGCCGGCCATGGGATCTCGGAATCAGGAGAAAGGTGGATGGCCGCAGCCCCGTCGTCCCAGAACCGGCGTCAAGTTCTCGCGGCTGTCAGGGAATCAGGGATGCTGGTTCGGGTCTTCGATGGGCAGTCCTTCGGCAACTGCGGCAGCGTTTAGCTCCTGATCAGCAGAAACGAGCGTGATGATTGCGATGCCAGCGGCGACCCATTGAGCGTTCAGGTTCGTGGCGGCGGTGAGTTGCACGGCGTCATAGGCCCGCAGTACATGCCGATCGGCGAGTTGAGCCGCCTGCCGCAGCAAGGGGATCGTGAGTTCGGTGATACGGTATTCCTGGTCGAAATCCTGGGCGAAGCGATTCAGGGCGGCCCCGGCCTGGGAGATGCTCAAACTACCCAGGCGACGCCGCCTGGCGATTGCCGCTGTCATCTCGACGTCCGTGATCCAGGCCACGTAAAGAAAATGCCCAGCCGCCGGGTTTGTGAGATTGTTGATCCAGATAGTGCCAGTCTCCTGGACATATCGTTTGACGACCGCACTGGTGTCCAGAAGATAACCACAAGGCCACCAAAATATCTCCTCGAAGATCTTCTTCCGACACGCCCATAATCGGGGTGTCGGCGCTGCTGCAGCTGGCCGAATGGAGCCAGGCGCGTCGGCAGAGAGACCTACAAGGAGGATCACCATGCGCCCCTCTCGGACCCCAACCGTCCCCCCCCGCGCCGAGGACGACTGGCGACGCCCATCCTGATGAGCCGGCTCTGGCCGGCCCTTCCGGTCGACTCCCGGCGGAAGATCCTCCGGACGCTCAGCCGCGCCATGGCCCGACAACTGGGGCCACCATCAAGCCCGCCGGAGGTGCCACATGAGCGGCTCTGACCACCTCGCGACCGCTCGCCTGGAAGCGGCCGAGCCTCCCCGCTCGGGCCACCGAGGATCGCGCTCGACGAAAATTCGCGACCGGCATCTCGACCGACTGGCGATCGTCTATGTCCGCCAGTCCAGCCCGCAGCAGGTCCTCGAGCATAGGGAGTCGCGCGAGCGCCAGTACGCCCTGGCGGATACGGCTGTGGCCCTGGGATGGGCCCGGGATCGCGTCTGCATCATCGATGAGGACCAAGGCCAGAGTGGCCGCACGGCGACAAGCCGACTCGGGTTCCAACGCCTGCTGGCCGAGGTCACCATGGATCATGTCGGGCTTGTCCTTGGCCTGGAGATGAGCCGCTGGTCGCGCTCGTCGAAGGACTGGCATCATCTGCTGGAGGTCTGTGCCCTCTTCGGGACGCTCCTGGCCGACCAGGACGGCGTCTACGATCCCCACGATACCAACGACAGGCTCCTGTTGGGTTTAAAGGGAACCATGAGTGAATTCGAGCTATGCACGCTGCGCAACCGCCTCGACCGCGGCAAGCTCAACAAGGCAACGCGCGGCGAGCTGTTTTTCAAGGTGCCTTGCGGGTACGTCAAGACGCCATCCGGCGAGTTGGCCTTCGACCCAGACGAGCAGGCGCGTGACGTGGTCCGGTCGATCTTCGACAAGTTCAACGAACTGGGCAGCATCCACGCCGTGTTCCGCCACCTCTTGAGCAACGGCATCCGGCTGGGTATGCGCACCAGGATGGCCCCCGGCGCGGCGAGCTGGTGTGGCGACGACCGTCGCTGGCGACACTGACTCAGATGCTGCACAACCCGACCTATGCTGGCGCCTATGCCTATGGGCGTCGTCCGTGCGATGCCAGAAGGAAAGCGTCGGGAGTGGGCAAGACCGAGCAGCGGCTGGTCCCGATGTCGGAGTGGAAGGTGCTACAACGGGATCGCCTTCCGGCCTACATCACCTGGGAGCGTTTCCTGGAAAATCAGGAGCGGATGCGCAGAACCGCTCGCTCCCGGAGACGGCTGGCGTACCCCGTGAAGGCACTGCGCTGTTGACTCGGCTGCTGGTTTGCGGCACCTGCGGCCGCTTCCTTCACGCCTACTATCCCAGCAGAACCGATGCCCATTACCGATGTGATACGCACCGGCATACGGGCGAGGCGAGGGTCTGCCACGGATTGAAGGCGTCGGCGATCGATGACCTGGTGTCGGCTCAGGTCCTCCGCGCGTTGGAGCCGGCGGCGCTGGAACTGAGCCTGGCCGCGATCGCGGACATCGAGCGGGATCGGGATCGGCTCCATCAGCACTGGCGGCAGAGGATCGAGCGCACCCGTTACGAGATGGAACGGACGGAGCGGCAGTATCAGGCGGTCGAGCCCGAGAACCGGCTGGTAGCGCGGACGCTGGAGGGACGCTGGGAGGAAACGATGCGGGCACTTCAGCAAGTTGAAGAAGAATATGATCGATTTTTGCGGGAACAACCCTCATGCCTCAGCGAGGAGGAGCAGGCTCGCATTCGAGATCTGTCTCGCGACATCCCCGCGCTCTGGAAGGCCCCCGGGACCACGGCCGCGGACCGCAAGGAGATCATCCGGCTGCTCGTGGAGCGTGTCATAGTTTCCGTGCGGAGCCAAAGCGAGCAGGTGGAGGCTACGATCCACTGGCGTGGCGGCTCGACGAGCCATCACGCGGTCGTCCGGCCGGTGCGCCGGTATGAACATCTGCACGACTTCGAGCGGGTGGTGGACCATCTGACTCGATGGCGACAGGATGGCGACTCGGCGGGCCAGATCGTCGTGAAGCTGCGGGCGGCCGGGTTCCGACCGCCGAGGAATTCGGAAGGCTACACGAAGGGGCAGGTGCAACAACTGCTGCGCCGATGCGGGCTGACCGATGATCGGGGGAAGGTGGGCGATCTCGGCCCGAACGAGTGGTGGCTCTCTGATCTGGCCGGGGCATTAAACCTCCCGGCGTTCAAGCTACGTGACTGGGCGGGGCGGGGTTGGGTGCACGGCCGGAAGACGCGAGCGCAGCAGTTCTGGATCCTCTGGGCTGACAAGTCAGAGCAGAAGCGGTTACGCCGGCTCGGCGCCCTTTCGAGACGTGGAGTTGTGACCTTCCCCGAGGAACTGATCACGCCCAAGAAGATCATGAAGGATCGTTAGTGTTTTCGTTTATCGATACGATCCCGCCGCAGCGTGGGATCTTTGAGCTCGAAAGTTGGAGGCATTCAGTTGCGCTCGTCTCGAGGAAGGAGGCCGACACCGTCAGCGGCGCTCACGGAGGGCGGTCACGGAAATGGGTTCGCCGTGAATGGGAACATCCCGGCGGTTCTGGTAGGGGGTCAAGTCGGTGATCGGCGGCTTGAGTTCGGTGATCAGACCGGCGTCGAACAGGCGCTGCTGCACCTCCTGGCTGCTGAACTCGTCATGGCCGTCTATCGCCGTGGCGGCAGCCGGTTGCTGGGCCTGCTCCAGGTCCAGCCTTTGAACCAGCATGGCCGCGGCGTCGGACATTGCGTCGTCGAGCGAGGCATAGCGACCACTACGGACGGCGTCGAGGATGGAGCGTTCCAGATTCAAAGATACAGATATACACGTAATACTGTATCTAAATGACTCAAAGCTTAGCATGCGTGGTGGGTGTTGCCAAGCCTGGGATCCGAGGTTTCAAACCCCCTTTAGCGAAACCGAAGGTCACCAATTCTCGGCGGGGATGGTCCCGAGGCCGGACGGTCGCCTTCTCGTGGTCTCTGAATTCTCTCGTGCCTTTCGTGGTTCCCGATCTCCCCCCTTCCCCGGCCCGATCGGGTCTGCGCACATCATAGCGAGGAGGGTACGACATCTATGGACGCACCCTCGGGATTTTTTCCGCGGGTCGGAATGGCGGCGGGGCGCTGCCGGGGCTGGGAGGGCGACGGGCGGGTTGCGGACGCGTCGGGTGGGTTTCCGCGATTGGCCGGGGAGGGTCGCCGGAACGGTCAACCCGCGATCGGAACTTCCAGGACGGGACATCAAATCCTCGCGCAATCTTCCCGCGAAGTTCACGAGATTGACTTTCGTAGGGCTATAAAATTCGTTCGATTGCTCGAACCAGATTTCTTGTCACGTAATTGCAGACACATGAGGAGACTTTAATGGTTGACGCTGGTTCGAGGAGACGCCGACACGGCGGTTTCACCTTGATCGAGTTGCTGGTGGTCATCGCGATCATCGCGGTCTTGATCTCGCTGTTGCTTCCCGCCGTGCAGTCCGCCCGCGAGGCGGCGCGGCGGATTCAGTGCACCAACAATCTCAAACAACTCGGCCTGGCTTTCATGAACTATGAGAGCGGCAACGGCTCATTTCCCATGAATTCGGTTCTGATCCCGATGCCCGGCGGAGCGGCCGGGAGCTGGCTGTACCAATCGTCCTGGTGCGCCTTTGCGCGGGCCGGCAACTTCATCGAGCAAGCCAATTTCTATAACGCCATCAATTTTTCGTTCACCTATGACGACTTCTCGAACACGACGGTCAGCATGACCCCGCTGCCGTTTCTGTTTTGCCCGAGCGACCCGGGAAGCCACATCAACGACGGCAGCCTCGGCGGCACCTTCGCCGCCACGACCAGCTATGGCACCTGCGATGGCGACTGGTATGTCTGGTCGGTCAACTGGGGGGCAGGCAATACGGTTGGCCCGATGAACCGCTCGATGTTCGGGCCGAACTACGCCCGGCGCATCTCCATGGTCACCGACGGGCTCAGCAACACGCTGATGGCCTCCGAAGGTTACATTGGCCACGGCCAGATGCGAAGCTGTACCGGCGGCAATAGTCCTCCCTCGGACCCGACCACCGGCACCTATTCGTTCACGAACGTTCCACTCCCGGGGGCCAATTCGATCGCGGCGCTCAACTCCCAGATCAACAACTGTGGCGCGGCCACCGGCAAGATCAAGGCGGGCGGACCGATCGGCCACACCCGCTGGTGCGACGGCGGCGTGTATTACTCAGGCTTCACGACGGCCGTCACTCCCAACGCGCAAGTCTCGACCGTGAGCCGGGCTACCGGTTCTTCCAACGGGGGACGTGTCGTGGCGATGGACTGGGACTGGGTCGACGAGAATGACGGCGGACCGACGTTCATGGCGCTGGCGGCCAGCAGCTATCACCCCGGCGGCGTCAACGCACTTTTTGGAGACGGCAGCGTCCATTTCATCAAGAACTCGATCAGCGCCGTGACGTGGTATTCCCTTGGCACCATCGCCGGCGGCGAGGTTGTGAGCGCGGATGCCTACTGACCGTCGATTTCGGCCGAGCGGCATTGTGGCAAAGTCTCCTCTCCAGAGACCTTGCCACTGAACCAACCGCAGGTCTCCGAGACCAGTGGCCGAGCAGGGCGGGGCCGGGTGACCCGCGCCGAACATGGGTCGGTAGACCCGCGCCGAGCGGGCCGTCGAGTTGGCCTGGCCGCTCCTGGGTTACCGCTGGGCTTCTGGCTCGTCCCCACGAAATCGAGCCAGACGCTCCCGAAACTGTTCGAGTACGGGCCGCATGGCGTCGAGCCGAGCACGATTTGTGAGTTCGAGGGGGTCATCCCGCTGGTCAAACAATTCCTCGCCGCCATCTCCGAGGTTGCGAATGTAGACAAGATCGCCTTCGGCGAGGGAAACCATCGGACCGCGATAAGCCGGAGATCGACCGTGGTTGCAATCGCGGGGGCTGGGGCTCGGCAACTCCGAGAACGCGGGGCTCGCGAGGCCGGCTTGCGGGCGGGGAGAGTTCCACAGGGCCGCCAGCGATTGCCCCGGAAATGGTGAGTCGGCGCCCAGGCCGGCGAGGTCGACAACGGTCGCCGGCAAGTCGCGAAGACTCACGACCTGACGAACCACCGCTTCGCTCCGGGTTGCGGCCGGCGGCACGATCACCAGCGGCACGCGGAGCTCGGTGCTGTAAAGGCTTTCGCCATGGTCGTATAAATCGTGTTCGCCGAGTCCCTCACCATGGTCGGAGGTGATCACGACCAGGGTGCGATCGAGCAGATCTTGACGATGCAGTTCGTCGAACAGAAAACGCAATTGGTCATCGAGGTATGCCAGGCAAGTGTCGTAGCAATCGCGTGCCATGTTGAGGTAATGGCGCGGCAGTGCGGGCTTGTCGACGAGCGGCCAGCCGTCGTAGACGATCCGGATCTCATCGGCCGACTGGGGCTTGCGACCGAATGGGTGGGCGATGCCGTCCGGCAGCTTGTAGGGCGCGTGGGCGTCAAGATAGTTGATGAACAGGAAAAATGGACGCGCCGGCTGTGTCCTGTGGGCCAGCCAGTCAAGGACGCTGCGATTGATCGATCCGGCACTTCGTCGAACACCGGAATAAAACCAATGCTCGACCGATCCACGGAGGAAGTGCAGCGGTCCCGTTTCCTGTTGAGCGCCCAGCGCGAACAATCCAGTGAGAACTCCCTCGACAAGCAGGGAGGTTCGAAGGGGGGCGAGCTTCTCGAGGAGATAGTCTTCGAAGTGGGTAAATCCCCTGTCCAGGGCCGTGTCATAGGAACAGTAATTGGTATTGGCCACGATTCCCGCGGTCGCATACCCGCGGGAGCCCAAATACTCGGCCAGGAGAGGAGAATCCGTTTGTAACGGCGTTAACCACTGCACGCCGAGCTCATGCGGCCAGCGGCCCGAGAAAAAGCTGGCGTGAGAGGCGAGCGTCCACGGCGGGGGCGCGTGCGTTATCGAAACGGACGCCGTGTCGGGCCAGCCGCTCCAGCGTCGGCGACGTTGAACGCCGGTAGCCGTAGAGGCTGAGCCGGTCGGCACGCACCGTGTCCAGGACGATGAACAGGACATTCGGTGAACCCGGCGGAGGAACGGGCCGGCGCGCCTCGCGGTACTGTTTGATCCAATCGCCCGCAGCGATCGAGACGGCCAGAACCAGGACCAATCCCCAGAGCGCGGGAAAGCTCCAGACCAGGACCGAACGCCGCTGGGCGCGGGGCCGCGATTCGAGCATGGGGGCGAGGAGTGTTGAGATCCCCAGGGCCAGGACGAACAGTGCCTGGGGGTAGATCCGCGGCGCTGTCAGGATGAGCATGGGCTGGATCGCCAGGGCACAAAGCAGCCGGAGGCTGATCCACCCGCCCGATCGTGGCCAGAACCTGGCCATTCCCGCCAGCAGCAAGCCGAGGACGAAGAACAGCGAGACGTTCGCCAGGGGGGTCAGCCAGAGGAAGTGTCTGCTCATCAAGTAAAGGCGCCCGGCCGGGTCGATGGCCCGACAAAGAACGCGCGTGGCCACCTCGAGCGTTCCGCCGACCAGACCAAACCAGATTGCCCAAACAGCCACGTCCAGAGGGACCAGGCGGCCTTCGTGGCGGTTCGATCGGGGTGAGCCTCCTGGAAACGTCGTTCGAGCTCCGAGACCCTGCGTTCTCACGATAATATGACCCGGGCCCCACAATGCGTCGCAGTTGATGAACCGAAGCACCCCGATCTCAGCTTATCTCAACGCTCGGCTCCCATGCCAGGAGCAGGTAGCCGACGCTGTTTGATTCTCGTGGGAGGGAGGGCGATTCCTGGGAACGAGGAAAGACCCGACTGGACTGCCGGCTGCGAGGAAGCAGGTGGCTGAATCGCGCCAGGAGGTGGGTGGCTCGATCGCGCTTCGGAATGTCCATCGATCGGCCAGGTATTGAGGGCCGTGGCCAGGGAGCGGCTGAGGGCCAGGGCGAGTCAGAGTCGGGGGGGCGAGTCCGGGTTCCTGCTCGTCGTGCCGGAATGAAGGTATGGCCTGCTCAACTGGCGGTCAAGGCATGATTCACGGTGCTGTCGGTACTGCTGACGCTATGGTCAAGCGGCGTGCTGGCGGCCACGCAAGCGACCACGATGGGCACGAGCAGCACGGCGAACTCGACCCGCAGGTCGAAATGGAGTGTTCGTTTTAGCCCGGTCGGCGCAGGGCGCCACCGTGACGGCATGTCCAGTCGGCGCAGGACGCCGCTGCTACTGCTCAAGCCGTGTTCCTTTTTCAACCTGGTGACGGTCGATCGGCGTTGCGCTGGGTAGCGATGATCTCTCTGCGCGACGGTGACGGAAATGCTTGGTGAGCGGCAAGACGCCGCGCGGCATGCTTGCGACCGGCGGTTGGTCCGTCGAGCGTCGGGTTCGTTCCGGTGCCTGTGATGTAAGTCTCTATATGCAAATAACTTAAAAAAATATTTGCGGGAATCCCAGGACACTTCATGATGCGCCGAAATTCCCCAACCTCAACTTTTCTGAACCGGTTTCAGTGACCGCTCGTTCTTTGGCAGGTCGGTCGGAAGTGGTGACTCGGAAGAGGTTTGAGGAACGATGCTCGGGACGCGTCGAGGAGGCCCTTTGGCCTCGATTCTCGAGAATTGGTACTCCACGCCACCAGTTCGCGATCGAATGGTCGGAATCTGATCGGTAGTGGTTGCCCTGCGACCGTGTGATGCCTGAGAGATCGTAGTGGAGAGCTCGCGATGTGAGTTCGGGCAATGAAGGCCCTGGTGCTCATCGGGGGGTTGGTGAGGAATTCTTAATTCCCTTGCATTCGGAATGGAAATTGCAAAATCTATCCGTAAGCGGAATGATACTCTTGACTGATCGGGGTACCGGCTCATTACCCTGGTAGGATACCTGAGATTTGAGGACCCCGGTTCGCGGGTTTGCTTTTTCGGTTGCACGGCGTTGAAAACGTGGCACCAAGCGGATCCGTCGAACCCCCAAGGAGCCGGGAATGAGCGAGCAACCTGATCGCGCTGCGTGGTTCGAGGGCGGAGAGGCGAAATGTGACGTGACTCCGTCCCCCAAGGGACATGTTTATCGGCTGGTGTTACTGGGGCCTCCTGGGGTCGGGAAGGGAACACAGGCGGAGCTGCTCTGCAAGACTTTAGGAACGTGTCATCTTTCAACTGGAGATGTGTTCCGGGCTGCTCAGTGCCAAAGTGAGCATAGCCCCGCACTGAGTTCGGCCCTGGAAGCGATGCGGCGAGGCGAGCTGGTTTCCGACGGCTTGGTGGTGTCCATGGTGAGCGAACGCTCGGGATGCCTGAGTTGCGGTGGCGGCTTCCTGCTTGATGGGTTCCCCCGGACCGCGGCACAGGCGGAGGCCCTCGACGAGCTGCTCGATCAGCAGGGTGTCGGGCTTGATGCGGTTCTCAGCTACGAATTGCCCCTGAGCGAAATTGTCGATCGGCTGAGTGGCAGGCGAACGTGTTCCAAGTGCAAGGCCGTCTTTCACACAACAGCCCGACCCCCTCAAAAGGAAGGGATTTGCGACTTGTGCGGAGGCCCGCTGATCCAGCGCGAAGACGACCGTCCAGAATCGATCCGGGTGCGCATGCAGGCCTACGAGCAAAGCACGAAACCTCTGGCGGACTATTATCAAAGGACCGGTCGCCTGGTGCCAATCATCGCGAATGGAACGCCCGAAGAGATTCTTGAAAGATCGCTGGGGGCCTTACAGGCACAGGCTGTTTCTTCAAAGATTTGACGCACTCAAGCTGGAAGGGAAGCCGGTTTTTTATTGGGTTCAACTTTCGTTTGGTGTTAACCGATTGTGAGTCGAGGTTCTCGTCGCGTTGGTGGTTCAGTCCATGGCGCGGCACTGACTTTTGACCCAGCTGTGAGTGAATAATGATCAAAATCCTATTGATGTTCCTGCCCTTTTACCTTCATCCACCCGAAGCGCGGGAGATGACGGATCGGATGGTGCCTCAAGGATACCAAGGCAACTACTGGGGACCGGAAGCCTGGAAGGCTCGCCGCGAAAGAACGCTGCCACCCATTGAGATGACCCCTCAGATGGCCCGCTGGGACGACTGGGGACGTAAAGTGCTCAAAGAGGGTGACATCGTATTCCGGCTTGGGGACGCGCGCGTCTTGCGTGGGTTCTTCCCGATGAGCCGGTTTTACGCGAACTGCAGCAATAGCAAGTTCTCACATACGGGCATTGTGGCCATCGAGCAAGACGGCCCTGTGGTGTATGATACGACCGGAAGCGGGGTGGCACGACAGCCGTTTTGTGTCTGGATCCTCGACAACGTTGGCTACTTCGGCGTGAAGCGGCTTCGTCCCGAGGATCGTAACGCCATTCCCAAGGTGCTGGCGTACTGCCGTAAGATGTTTTACGAACAGCCGCCTTTTGACTATGAGCTTGGTCTGGACGACTCCGAGCTCTATTGCGTGGAAATGACAGAAAAGGCCTATCGTTACGCCGGTCTGCCGCTTTCCGAGCCGGTGCGGTTAGGTGACATGGAGCGAGCGACGGAGTTCCCGCTTTGCATGCTGGGCCTGGGACTGGCATCGCGACAGGTGCTTGAGCATCCGCTGACGACCGAGACCAAGGTGTACTTCCCCGGTAATACAAGGCACGGTATCTGGTCGTCGCCCCACCTGGTCGAGATCGTCTCGCCGTCGTTCAAGCCCGGTTACCCCTACATGCAAGATCACGGAGTGCCATCGCTGGTTGCTGATTCAACGAAGTGAGTCGAAAGGACGGTGAAGGACCTGGTCCTCCGCCGTCCACACAACGCGACTGCTCCAACGATGACTTAAAGACGGCGATTACGCCCTCGGTCGAGATCCTCACCGCGGGCCACGATGACTCCGCGCCTCCAGCGTGTAACGACGGGCACCCTGCGGTTCGCTGAACGCGCGAGTTTCTCGCTCGCTCTTCCGCTGGTAAATCCACGCTCGCAACGCACCGATGCCGACCACGACGATTCCGCCCAGTTCGAGCACCCAGTTCCAGTTCCAGCCGAGGAACCGCCAGTGCAGCATGACATCGACATGATGGATCGACGAGGCCCGAATCAAGACGAAGACGTAAAGAAAAACCGTTCCCAGGAGGGCGATGAAATCACGCTTCCATTGTCTTCGCGCCAACCACAAGAAAACCCCCAGCACAAAGAGTCCGCACGCGGCGACGGCGGCAATGAAAATAGCCTGGTAAGTCTTGCGCTGATCGTACCAACCCTCGGATCTTGCCATCCGGCGGCCAATGTCGTTCAGAAGCGTTTGGAGGTCGAGCTGCTTGTTGATTCCCAAGAACAAGAGTGATACGGTCAGCACGAACCAGAAGAGCGGACTGGCGGTTTGGCCCCGACTTTTAGCCTTTCGTTCGTTGTTCCAGAGGATTGCACCACCCGCGCACACAGCCATGTAAGCGAAAGCGATGAACCAACCCATCGGGGTGGGATCACCGATGCCGAGATGCCACTCACCTCGAATGTCGGTTGCGGCCAGTAGCCAAGGCATATTCACAATTTCGGCCTTATAATGACGACTTGTGTTCGCGCGATGATTGCTCGCCGGACTCGGATCTCTTCGACTGGATCGACTGCTCTCGGGCTCGCAATCGGTCGCGGTTTTCGATCTGGAACAGGGCTCGCTGAGATTCGATGTCCAGCGGGTCGCGGGCGATCGCCAGCCTGTACCATCCACGCGCCTCAGGATCACGGCCTGCGGCGGCGCAGGCTGCCCCCAGGTCTCGGAGCAGCTTGGCATTTCCGCGTTCGCTGGCCATGGCGGCTCGCTGCACCAGGCTATTGACCAGCTCGAAATTCTTGGCGATCTCCCGCAGCGGTGCGGCCGTCTTATCATCACCAACCATCGTCAGTGCATTGACCAGACCGAGCAACGCGTCGCGATCGTCCGGGGCGTTTACATAGGCCAGTCGAAACCAGCGGACAGCCCCTGGGCCATTGCGGTGGGCTAGAGCCAATCGGCCTCTCATCCTGGCCAGCGTTGGGTGATCGTCGGGCCCGGACGCGAGCAGTTGTTCGGCTTTCTCTTCGTCATGCCGGTCAATGGCCAGCATGACTCGGATGGCCAGGGCATCGGGGTCCGAATCGGGCAAGGGCGCGATGACGTTGTCCGCTTCATCCATCAGCCCCTGGCGGCGATAGTTGTCGGCGATGGCCAGTCGGGACCAGCGATCCTCGGGATCGGCCTCGACAAAAAGCAGTAGTTCCTGAAGGGCCGTCGACGGTTCCCAGAGTGCGGTACGCATCAGGCACCAATGGAATACGTTGTCGAACGTCAGGTCGGTGACCTGGGAAAGTGCCAAGAATTCGCCGTTGAGCTCGGCGCGCCGGAGCTGAAACCCAAAGATATAGATCAGTTCTTTATGAGCTGTCACCAGCTTGGGGTCAAGCCGGATGGCTTTGCGAAAGAAATGCTCGGCGAACCGAGCCCTGTGCCGTCTCAGTTCCACTTGCCCGGCCAGAAGCCGGGCTTGGGCAGCCGCCTGGTAATCGTCAGGAACTTGCATCAGCCTCTCAATGGCTTCGTCTCCGCGTCCGTGTGCGATCTGAATCTGAGCCCATAACATGTTGTCCAGCGGCGTCGGCGCACGGAGCCGGGCAAGCCGGTTCGCGACAGCTTCAGCCAGATCAACGCGTTCGGCTTTAAGGTAGGCCTCCGCTTCTCGCCAAACCACATCCGGATCTTCAACCTTGCGGAGCTTGAAAAGCCAGCCCCCTGCCACGACGGCCACAAGACCGACGATCGCGGCAATCCAGGTCCAACGGAAATGTGGCGAACGCCTGAGCGGATGGTTCAGAGACTGAAGATTGGCTGCTCGAACCTGAGTGGGTAATTCCGTGGTCATGTCAGTTTACCGCACGGGAAGGCGGGTTCCCGTTCTTGAATCGCGTCCATCGACGCGCTACCCTGAATTCTGCCTGTGTATAGGAACATTCGATGGACTTTCGCCGCAAATTTCACTATACCCACAAGAGAGCGAGAATTCCTCTACGCGGATGAAAACCTCGGTTTCAGGAACTCCACGCAACCCGGCTGAAAAGACAACACCTATCTGGAAAGTTGTTTTCACACAGTCAGACAGAGATTCGATTGCACACTGAATCAAAGGCTCGGGCGCTCAAGGGCCGCCGCGACTTGCTGCGACTTAAGACTTTTTTGTGGACTTCTTGCCCAGGTTCTTCTTAGCTTGAATGCCCAAAGGCCGCCTCCAATCCTGGTGCGGCTCAATCTTGGTCGATCTACTCGAATTCTACCCCGGCTCACCCTTGGTCTGTTCCTCGCATCGTCCTTCGACCATGAGGAGTGATGGATGGAGCCAAGCTCTGCGCCTGAAATGACACTCGATCGAAACAGCATCCAGGACGAAACTCGTGCCGCGCAGTTCGTCCGACTTACCTCGGCCATGATGATTCTGGGGACAGTACGTCTTGTCCCTGCATTGGGTGATTACGCCAGCATCTTGCTCGACGCCTCTCCATCAAGCATCACGTCCCTGAACTTCATAACGCGGTTTTTTTATGAAAACCCACTAACGATGGTGCTGGGCTCCGGCTGGCCATTGATCACGGCCATTCTTCTGCGACGGTCAATGAGTCGTGCGGTTCTGCTCGCCTCAGCGATCACGTTCTCCATCCTCTCCGTGGGCGGGTTCCTGAATCTGTTATCTCCGATTTACTTCAAGACGGGGAATCCAGTCCTCATGATTGGATCATTCACCTGTTTGCGAGCCTCGCTTTTCCAGGGAAACGTCACGGCGCGTGATGCGCCTGCTGGTGGGTGCCGTTCAGTTGATCCTGGAACTGATCACGGCCGTCTCGGCTTGGGCTCTGTTCCAACGATTGCGCACCGAGCCAACGACAAAGTCGGAGAACGCGGGTGATTCGCGCCGGCGGTTGGGCGGCCGAATTACTGTCTATGTGTCATTGGCTTTTGTACTCATCAACATCAGGCAGCCAATCTGGTCGGGCTACCTCGCGGTTCTGGATCAATCGAACCCATTTCGTCAGTACGTGCTGATGAAGGACGCGAGTGCCCGCCCCACGCACCAGTCACACACTTTCGATTCTACGCGATACGCAGCCGATCAGCAGTTTCAAATGTGGTTTTCCGCCGGCTTCAATTTTGCATCGTCGAATCAAGTTCAAGAAGCCAAGAAGATCTACCAGCAAATCATCTCCATGGCGGAATCAACGCCCCAGTCTTCACCGAACGGACAGGCCGGAACCCGTCAGAAGGCCCTGGCATTGAACAACCTTGCCTGGCTGCTGACTACGTGTGAAGACATTCATCTTCGTGAGCCTGATGTCGCAGTCAGTTACGCAAAGCAAGCCGTTGAGCTCGCTGACAGCGAGGGAAATTACTGGAACACTCTCGGCGTTGCGTATTTCCGGATCGGGGACTGGGACAGGGCCACCGAGGCGATTGGGCGTTCGATGGAGCTCAGTAAAGATGGTGAAGGCGACAGTCATGACTGGTTCTTCCTGGCCATGATTCAGGCCCACAAGAACCAAAAGGAAAAAGCTCGCGAATGGTACGACCGGGCGGTTGAGTGGTTCCACAACTATCGTCAAGCCGATCGTGAACTTTACCGATTTCAGATTGAAGCTGCCCAGGCTCTCGGTATTCCAAAGCCCTTACCTCCAAGCCTTCCGATGCCGCCCAAGCCCCCGGGATTCGCGCATCCCGTATATCCCGGAAAATCTCAGCGGATCTCAAGCCTTGCCCCTTTCCGGAAGCCTTACGAGTTCGTGATGATCCGATACGGCTGAGCACGCCAGGACCTCGAACCGAATCACCTTCCATCGGTACCCGGGTCGGATTCGCGTCCGTCCGGTTCATGTTGACGAGTTGAGAGTTTCCGAGCATACTCCCCAGGAACCGACCGAGTCGGTCCCGACGGCGACCCTCCCGGCGCGGAAATTCTGGATCTCACCTCGGGCATCCCCGCGCGATCTGTTGGCGACCACGATGATCTCGGCTTTCCAGTACTGACGGATGGAAGCGACTCGTGGCAACGTAGATGAAACTCATGGCTGGCAATTTGCCGGCGGTACACTTCGAGCTGACGGGGTCGGTCCTGGCTGCTGTCTTCCTGACCTCTTCCTGGCCCCTCCCCTTCGCCCGATCCCTCAGAGCAGGACACGGATGTCATGCGACAGGCTTTGTTGATCGCCCTGATCCTGGTCGTCTCGAGCCCATTGGGAAAGCCCCTCGACGCTGCCACCGGTGCCTCCGAAGTCATCGACCAAGCAAAGGCTCTGGTGGCCAATCACGAATATCAAAAGGCGGCCGAGACGCTCGAAGAGGGCCTTCCGACATCGACGGCCGCCGAGCGAGACGAGATGGTTGGCCTGCTACGTCAGACCTACCAGAATCTGATACGTCAGTGCGAGGACGCTGGGAAAGCACGAGAGGCTGCCGAGTACCGAGACAATCTCGCGATTCTCGAACCTATTCCCACCAAGCCCTCTGTGAAAGCCGTCCAGCCTGGTGCTGCACGTGCCCCCCATCCGGCGCAGTCACCCGCTCAGCCAGTCGTCGCTGCACCTGCTGCGAACCCGCAACCGGCGAACTCGATCCCCATTCCTCGAGCTTCTACAAGCTCCGATCTCCAACCGATCACGGGGCTCAAAGCACCGAGCCCATTGCCTGAACCCGCACCCATGCCAGGCCTGAGCGGCCCTGTCTCGGCTAGCCCTGACTCGGAATCGGCAACCCCGCCACCAAACAAAGTCCGCGCCGGCGCCAATCGGCCGAGACCGGTTGTCGCCGGAGGTGATGACCGTGTCGTGAAGGCTGCAACGGATCCTCTCAAGACGGCTGGGTCCGCGAACTCACTGGCCTCGAATGATGGCGGCAGACTTGCCAATGGGACTTCGCAACCGAATTCCGGATCCGAACTGGAACAGGCCGACCGCTGGTTCACTGACAAGAAATACACCGAAGCGGGTCAGGCTTACGCTCGACTTGCCGCTCGGAACCAACTCCCAGCCCAGCGCAAACAGGTCTGGGCCTATTGTCGTTGGGTTGCCGTGGTCGCGCTCATCAATGCTCATCCTCAGTCAGACCAGGAGTGGGATGCGATTGAACAAGAAGTCAGGAGCATCCAGAAGCTAACCCCCGGCAACTGGTACGGTGAGTATCTTCAGAATCGGGTGTCCGAGGCGAGACGGGGGGCACGCGGGAGCGCTCGAGCCGGCAAGCTGGTCGTCCGTGGGTCGGCTCCCGACGATGACCCGCCATCCCGATTCCCACGTCTCTTGGCTCGAGCCAGACCGACGGCCGTATCGCCGCGAGATGAGAACTCCAGCGGTTCAGGTGAGCAGCCACTGGGCCTGCCTGCGGCGTCGGCTTCACAAGAACCGCAGACCGAGGCGCAGCCACCAGGCACTGCGGACACGCCAGGCTCCGGTGGAACCAGTCAACCTCAAGAGGGCGACGACAGGGGCCATCCCACAAATCCCTCCGTTGCAATGCCATCGCAACAACCTATTCAAGAAAACCCAGCCGGCGCGGGGGATACCACGCAAGCAACCCCCCTGCCACTCTCATGGCATGTCCGTGAGACCCCGAACTTTCGAATTTACTATACGGACTCGACTCATGCCGAAAAGGCCGCCGAAGCGGCCGAGGCAGTTCGCACCCAGCAAGCCAAGCGTTGGGGAAGCTCTGCGACTCGCGTTCCATGGTCGCCTCCATGCGACATTTACCTCTATCCCACCCCAAAGGATTTTGCCCGGCTCACTGGTCAGCCAGAGACATCTCCCGGCTTCTCGACGATGGGAGTCAACGGCAATCGGATTGTCGCAAGACGCGTCAATCTCAGGGCCGATCACCCCCAGTTGCTGACCGCGATTCTGCCCCACGAAGTCACACACGTTGTTCTTGCCGACCTGTTCACCCAACGACAGATCCCGCGCTGGGCCGACGAGGGCATCGCCGTACTTGCCGAGCCCAGGTCAGAACAGGTCAACCGCGCCTCCGAGTTGAATGAACCGCTCAGAGACGGACGTGTCTTCAAGCTCAGCGAGCTCATGGCCATCGACTATCCCAGTGCGGATGCCTGGAACCTTTACTATGCACAGAGCGTGTCGCTGACGCAGTTCCTGGTCGAGCAGGGCAGCCCCGAAAAGTTCATCAGCTTCGTGCGAGGCGCTCAGCGGAAGGGCATCGAGGTCGCTCTCCGCGAATCCTATGCGATCGACGGCTTCGCCGAGCTGGAAAACCGCTGGCAAACTTTCGCCCACCGCCAGGCGGCCGAAATCGCGACCTCCAGTCGAGACCTTCCCGCATCTTCTAATGCGATCAGGCGTGATTGAGTTGTCAGGCAATGGCACCGAAGGTTGGAGGACTACGCGTCGAAAGCCAATCCAAGAGGCTTTCTCCAATCGAGGACGGATGAAAGTTGATAGTGACATCGATGAGAATCTTTCCGTCCTTCCCGAAACGAATCCACCAGCTCGGCCCACATCCGCCATACCCCCGCTGATCGGAGGCCACGCCCGAGAGCAAGAGTCGTAATCTCTCGGTCTGCTCATCGTTCGCGGCGTCACTGACGGTCAACGTGCGCCAGCCCCCCTGGCGGTCACGGTAGATTGCCTCGGTACAACCCCGAATGACGGTCGACTGATTGTCGTCGAATACCCAGGGGATGGTCCACTCGACATTTCGCTCGATGGGACGTCGAGCGCGGGCCGTTTCACGAAGCTCCTGGAATAGAGGAGTCTCGAGCCAGGGTTCCAGGCACGTCAGGGCATCGGCAATAAGGGAGGAGTTTGCGGCGGGCATTTGCCGCTCGCCCAGGCGGCGGCATGTTGTGGCCAGGGGCTCGCCGCGGAGTAGTTCCTTGTCGGTCATGATTGCCCGGATCAGGCGGCCAAGACGCGCTGCTCGAGGAGACAAGCCGCAAGCCGGATCGAGGTCGATGAGTCGAGGCCGAGGTGTCGGCTGAATCACTCGGTCGGGCTCACTAATCTCCGCATCGAGGATGGTACGTTCGATGGCTGCGAGGCTGTGAGCCAACGATTGTCGTCCGATTTTCTTCGTCGCCTCGGGCGGGTTCGCAGTCTCGACCTCAACTTGAGGAACGGGCCATGTTTCGGGCAGATGTGCCAGTAACCGGCCAGTTTGCCAGTCGAAACGCTCCCAGAGAAGCTGCAATGCCGGTGACTCGGGCCTGGGCTCGCCAGGCAAGCCCGAGGAGAGAATCAGACAATCGCGGGCTCGCGTGGCTGCCACATAGAAGAGCCGGATTGCTTCACGGCGATTTTCGTCCTGCTCGATCGCCTGAAACGTCTGCCAACCCAAACAATTCTCCGACCTCGCTTCCGCTTCGTCACCTGCTTGCGCGGGAAGTGGGGCCGGGGGACGAACCACCAGCCCAAGATCCGGACGGAAGCCCAGCCACTGCGTCCGCGAATCGTTTTCTCGATTCAAGTCGGGAATGACGACTATCGGAAACTCCAGTCCCTTTGCCTGGTGGATCGACATCAGGCGAATGTTGCGGCTTTCTTCCTCGCTCGCGGCCGCGAGCTCCTCACGCGGGGGTTCCTCGAGATAGCCGCGCAGTCGGGCCACGAGGTCGGCCAGCGCGAAGCCGCCCTGGCGATCAAACTCGCGCGCCATCAGCAGCAGTTTCCGGCAATTCGCGAGCTTGCGAGCACCGAGAAACTCGCAGACCAGCGAGGCCGCGAAGCCCGACTCGTCGAGGATCTGCGTCAGCAGCGTGGCCAGACCGACGTGATCTTTGGTCACGCGCCATTTTGCCAGGAGAGATCTGGCCCTTGCCGCCTGACAGCGGTCCTGGTCCGAGAGCTGCGGGATCTCGTCGGATCGCTCGAATCCGGCAATCAGCCCTCCCGGTAAGGCGCAGCGCAAGCCAGAACAAGCCGTTGTCGCTGACCGAAAAGAACGGACTTCGCAAGGCCCCGGCAAGCGCAACCTCATCCAGCGGATCCTCAACAATCGACAACAAGTTGATCACGTCGTGAACTTCTTGCTGCGCGTAAAAGGCCGAGCCTCCGAGGGTGTGGTACTCGAGGCCTTCGTCGGCCAGGGCACGCTCATAAAGAGACACGTCGGTCATCGCCCGAAACAGCAACGCGACGTCGCCGGGATGAGCATGCCTGGGCTGTGCGGTCTGGCGATCAAGGATGGTCCAGCCCGCGTCGATCCGCTGCCTGATAAAGCGCGCCAGGATCTTTGCTTCGTTTTCACGCCGGTCGTGGGCCGTCGTCCTCGCCGGTTCGGGCCCCTGCTCGACGGGTTCGGAGTGAACCGCCCAGAGAAACATGACAGATGGCTCGTCGTTCAAACTCTTGCGAACCGGAACCAACCGATGTTCGTCCGGGTCTTGCGGCGGCTCGCCGGGATGGGTCCGAGCGAAATGCTCGGCAAAAAGGGCGTTAACGAAATGAATGATCCCGGGGACGCTACGAAAGCTTTCGGTCAGGTTCTTGCGGCCGCCTGCGGGAAACTTGTGCCGCCAGTGGTCGAAGATTTCCGGTTCTGCCCCGCGGAACCGGTAGATTGACTGGCGCACATCGCCCACGACAAACATTCGACCATGCTGGAACTTTGATCCGGCCATCATCTCGAGGATTTCCGCCTGGACCCGATCGGTGTCTTGAAACTCGTCAACGAGCACAAACTCGAGCAAACGGCCCTGCCCCGCTGCCGACTGCGAGTCGAGGATCTCCGGCCGCTCGCGAAGCAGCTTGTGAGTCTTGAGTAAAAGGTCATCAAAATCGAGGCCGCTTCGCCGCTCCTTGAGCGACTCGTAGACCTGCCGGACCTGCTCCGCCAGCCGTACCAGGTGCAGGCTGCTCCGGGCCGACTCGCGGGTCAACGTCTCATTCCAGATCAGTTTCTCTCGGATTCTCTTGATTCGCGTTCTCAAGCCCTCGAACCCTTCCTTGACTTCGTCCTTGATCGCGTCCGACGGCCAGACTCCGGTCCCTCTCAGATCGTTGATTCTTGCCAGTTCAACGATCTCCTCAAGCATTGCGTCGGCGCAATTCCCCGATTCCAGGCCCGGCAGTCGATCCAGCAGATCCGATATTCGTGTTTTCAACTTCAGGTGTGTCGCATCGATCCGGCGGAGTAGTCCCTGGCACTGACTCGCCGCCGGTGCAAGGCTTCTGAGAGTGGCCGATCGTCCCCGTTTCTGCCACACATTGTTCCATCGTTCCAGGACCTCATCGGTTGTGAGGAGGGTCCACTCGGCCAGGTCCCCTACCGTTCTGAACCCGACCAACAGCTCCATGGCCTCGCGAATCTGCTCCAGTCCGTAGTCGCGAGCCAGCGCGAGCAGGTCCTCGTTCTTGTCGGCGAGCAGACGGCGCAGGGCTGTTCGCACGGCCTCGTCACGGAGCGTGCCGGCAATTGCGGCATCGAGCACTGTGAACTGCGGGTCGATTCCCATTTCGATGGCGTGGGTTCGCAGCAGGCGAGTGCAGAACTGGTGGAACGTGCCGATGGGAGCCGCTTCCAGGGCCCGGAGCACCGTGGTCCACCGCCCGACGTCATGGCCGCCGGCAAGCTGCTCGCGGCAAAGTTTTCGTATCCGCTGGCGAAGTTCGCGAGCCGCCTTCTCGGTGAAGGTCAGGGCGACCAGCGACCCAAGCGGGCGGCCGCCCTGGGTGTCGATCTCACGGCGGTACCGCTCGGTCAGCACAAATGTTTTGCCACATCCGGCACCAGCCCTGAGCGCCACGCTCGCGTCAACGACTTCAAGAGCGTCACGCTGCTCTCGCGTCATCGTTGAGTTCATTGCTTGAGTCTCGTTCACGATGCCAGCTCCAGGTCAGCCGCCGGAAGACGTTTAGATAAGTGCAATTTCAAGAGGCCGTTCATTTGGTGGTTCGATTCCGACGCATTTCCACGTTCAACTGCACAAGTTCTTCTTCGTCACGCCGTTTGCCGGCCAGCCGAACCTGGCGAATGCGGCAGATCGACCGATAATCGCAGTAGCTCTCACAGCCCGGTTTCCGGGAATCCACGGCAAAGACCCCCTTGCGGATGCGTTCGACCACCTTCAAAACGTGGCCCACGAGATCATCCTTCACATGCTGCCAGTCTCCGCACGTGAACTCCCTGTATCCGTCCTTCTTCAAACCCCAGTAGCCAACGCCGGCTGGTTTGGCGTCGTCGCTGCCCAGCATGAATCTCTCGGCCGCCATCGCATAGAGTAGAAGCTGGAGCATCTCTCCCTTCTTCACTTCGGACAGAGACGGTACCGATCCGGTCTTGTAATCGATCACACGGAAAAACCGTCCCGACGAGGTCTCAAGCAAGTCGATACGATCGATCCTGCCCCGAAGCCTCACGATCCGATCCCCATCGCCGATTTCCAGCATCGGATAAGGTGTGCCATCAATACCGAATGCTTCTTCGAGAAGAAGCGGAATGGGTCTTGACTCTCCCTGGCTCTCGTAGACCTCACGCTGAGCCAGGTAGAAAGCCATGACTCGCTCGGTCCGACGACGATCCATCGTTCGCTTTCCGTCCTCAAGGTCGGATGACTGGCCAGTCTCCATCCTCAAGACTCGGTCGATCGCGGCCGGGACCAAAGTCTCGACATCCTTCGCAAGACCTCGCTCCCTGACCAGAGCCTCGAATGTTTCGAGTATGTCATGAATGACACTTCCCCGCTTGGTGTAGCCTTCGTCCAGCTCTTCCCTCTCCTCGAGTGGCCTGAGCCTCAAGACAACCTTGCTGAAGAATTGGAAAGGACAGGTGATGTAAGTTTCGATCTGGCTGGGACTGAAACAGAAGTCACGGCCCAAGAGTGACTCGAGTCGCAGAATCGCCGTCGGGTCGCTGAGCACGCCCTCAAATTCGCTGAACGGTGTTCCTCGTAGCCGCCGCTGAAGCATGTGCAAAGCCGCCGCGGTGCCTTCCAGCACACGACGATGCGTCGGACTCCGGGCCAGGCGGCAGAGTTCGCCATGGTCCGACATTTCACTTGCCAGAGCCACTGCGCGAACCCGGTAATCACCAGGTGTCCCGGCCATTTCAGAGGGTTCCAGGAGCGCCGGATGAATCTGGGAATACGCTATGTGGCAAGCTTCGCCGGCTTCCGGTGTCAACCGGCCGAGAACATGATCCAGGAAGCCCGCTCGGAGAAGTTCCTGTCCTTTGCTGTTGGTCGTGGGGTAGACCAGGGTCAGGCTGCTCTCCGCGGACCCCATGAACGCGCAAGAATCGGCACATCTCTTTACCATAAGTCGTGCGGCAGTGAAGACCCGGTGCGTCGCCCGCACGAAGCGCCAGAAAAGGCTCGATCGATGCTCGCTCAGGAAACGACCCCTCGACCAGGTCGGCGAGAATGATGTGGTCAGCCTGGACCCCCGCGGCCCGGTTGACCGTCGTGACCTGGATCGACGCCCACGGCGAACTTGCCGCGGGGACGGGAATCTCGGCCACGATTGCTTCGACCTCCTCAAGGAAGTTTCGCCAGCTCAGTAACCTGTCTGCCAGTCCCAGGCGGTCCAGGACAAGTGCGTGATCGTCGAGGAAATCCCAGAGCGTGTCGAGGGCCGTGGCACCCGGTTTTTCCAGTCCCAGGCCGCGGGCAACATTGCGAAGCTGAGCGACCTGGCGTGACCAGGTTCGAGATTGCTCGATCGGGATCAACAGGTCGAAAAGCTGCTTCACCAGTTCACGACCTCGCATGATCAGTTCGCGAGAGTGCCTTTGATTCGAGTTCCTCGACGGAATCTCGTCGTGCGCAGCGCGATCCAGTTCCTGGAGCAGTTGGTCGACCCCGCGGAAGACGGACGTTGACTGGATCACGGAGGCGGCCGTGGCCAGAGCCTGGTGATCACAGTCCGGCCATTCCGGACACAACTGCCCGTTTCTCAGCAGACGCACGACCTGCTCGATCTCCCACTCCTGGAGCGGCAGCCGCGCGGCCGCTCGCAATGCCGAGACGGACGGCTCGGCTCGAAGCGATCCGGGTTCATCGGCATGGACGTTCATGCCCCACGCTCGCAAGATCTCGACGACGAGATCGGCCTGCTCGCTCCAGTCGCGAAAAAGAATCAGGATTTCCTCAGGGGGCACTCCCCCTTGAAGGAGTCGGCGAACCTGGCGGGCGACCAGCCGACCAGTTCCCTCTCCCTGGGCGCTCCGAAAATGGCCAGGCCCTGAGAGTTCGAGACGGCCGGTTTGCTCGCTGGAGAGTCGCGGAACAGAACGTGTTCCATCGCACGCAGTCCGGCCGGCCGATTGGTCGAGGCATGGATTTCGGATTCGACAAAACCCAACTCGAGCAACTGCGTGCGAACGGCAGCCGTTGCGAGGTAGACGTCGCCGACTGCGGCATCAGATTCATAGGCCAATGCGACACGGACTGGCCCGTCTCGCCGCACCGCGTACTCCAGCACCCGGCGCTGGGCGGGCGTGGCTCCTTCAAAGGCAAGAAATGTCCACGATTCCGGAGCCGTCGAACGGTGTCTGGCTCCAGCTCGATTGCCATGGCCCAGGTACTTCGATGCCCATACCGAAATCCCGGCGTCATCCTCGGAGCCGAGTTCTGTCAGCAGCTCACGATAGCGAACACAGATTAGCCATTCGGCGGCCTTTATGGGATCAAGCTTGGCGGAATCGACTGCGCGGGGCCGGAAAACAAGCTCGTCGATCGTCCAGTTTTGTATCTGTTGCCGGAGTCTCGCGCGGTATCCCGAAGAATGGACAACCGCGTCTATGGGACGGGTCAAGCCCTGCTTGTGAACCTGAATCAAGGCTTCGCCGAAAACAGCCCGGGCAGACGACTCAGAGAGCCACGAAGGCCCCTCGTTGACTCGCCTGAAAATCGCCGCCCAGAGATCGGTCCAGGAGTAGACTCGAGGCTGATTGCCCGGGGTGGTGGTATGGCCCGCCAACTCTCGAATGACCTGGTTCCGCGCCAGCGGCGAGGGGACGACCCAGATCCCGTCCGGCTCGCTCGCTTCGGCCAGCAGATGATTCCGAAGCGGGGCTCCCGGCGGGCCTGTGTAAAGCCTGCGATGGGCGGGCATCCAGCGATCCTCCGGACTTTGCAGATACAACCAGGACCACGATTCCTAGCACAATCAAGTATACAGAAAAATACCATAGTCGGCCGCCCCGAACAACTCGGATGAGCCAGAGGATGGCCATGTAGCCGACGATACCGGCCACGATCGTTGCGACGACGGTCTGGGCGATGCGGTCGGGGGTCAGTGTGAGGGCACGAGGACCTGTAAGGGTATCTTTGAGTTCGGAGAGGGCTGCCCCGGAGATCGCGGGAATCGCGATCAACAAACTGAACCCTACCGCCCAGACCGGTGAGAAACCCAGTGCTAGCGCCGAGCCGATCGTCAGCCCGCTTCGGCTGACTCCAGGCAAAGGAGCGAACATCTGGGCCACGCCGATCAGCAAGGCGTCAAGGAAGCTGGTTTCCGCGGGGCCGTTCTTCCCGGCTGATCCGCGACGCAGCCGTAAGCTGACCAGGAGCAAGACGGCGGCCGTGATCAGGAAGCCGATGCCTGCCGCCTGACTGCTCTTGAAGGTCTCCTTGATCGGTTTGATGAAGAAGAGCTTCAGGGGGATCAACGGGAGCGTGGCGACGATGGCCAGAAGCCCCGCGCGCCAGACCGACGCGCGCTCGAAGCCCACGGGAACATCCTTGGCACCCATCAAGAAACCGCGTCCTCCAGCAAAGATCGAGTTCCGGTAATGTACCAGAATTGCCGCCAGCGTTCCCACGTGGAGCATGATATCGAAGAACAGGTTCTCCTCGCCGCTGTGCGGCTTACCGGTCAACCAGCCGAAGATCTGCTGAGTGATGACCAGATGGCCGTCGCTGGAAACGGGTAAGAACTCGGTGATGCCTTGTACCACGCCGAGGATCAGAGACTCGATCCATTCCATGTCAATCCCTCGTGGCCTGGCTGCGCAGCGCCGGCATCGCGTTCACAAGATAAATCGCACCGCTGTAGATCGTCAAAGCCACCGCCAGCCAGGTCAAGATATCGCGGACCCAGAGCAGCCATTCCGGCGGTGAGGTCAGCGACAGCCCCAGCAGCGCGGCGGAAATCGATAAACATTGCACCGTGGTCTTGAGCTTGCCGGCCAGCCTGGCACCGAAAGCCGTCCCCTGCCCTTCGAGAAGGCTACGTAACCCCTGGATCAACAGCTCGCGGACGACGATGGCCGTGACCATCCAGGGAAAAACGCCTGTTTGTTCGGAGATCGACGCCAGGTAGATGTAGCACCCGGAAACGATCACCTTGTCGACCAGGGGATCAAGCTGGCGGCCGATCGGTGTGCCCTGTTTGAGCAACCGCGCGAAGTAGCCGTCGAGCGCATCGGACAGCGCGGCGAGGATGAACACGGGCAAGGCGATCGTGTACTGGCCCAGCCCCATGAGCGCGAAAACGACGATTGCCAGCACCAGCCTGGCAACCGTCATCGTGTTAGGTACATTCCAGAACCTGGGCTGGGCGGCCTCGGCGGTGGTTCCCCCTGCGGCCATCGAGCCGCTCTCCTGTCCTCGGTTCATGGCATCCCGTCCAGGATGGTCAGGGCTCCCGCCGGTATTCTTCGCGGCCGCGGGCGAGCTCGCCGCCGTCGCGGCGCGGCAGTAGCGGCGATTGGCTGCGCCACCAGGTCGTAGCCCTGGGCGTCAATAATCTGGCAAGAGACCATGTCGCCGGGCTGGAAGTTAGTGCCCGGAACCAGGACCAGTCCGTCGACGTCGGGGGCGTCGGCGTAGGTGCGGCCCACCCAAAGATCCGTACGGCCCGCGGCCGGTGCGTCGATAAGAACGTCGAACGTCCGCTCCACCAGCGATCGATTGAACGCCTCGGCGATCGGCTGCTGGACCGCCATCACGCGCTCACGACGCTCCTGCTTCACATCCTCGGGCAACTGGTCGGGCAGTTTCGCCGCCGGGGTGTCGGGCTCGAGCGAGTAAACAAACACGCCCAGTCGCTCGAAGCGTGTTTGTTTCACGAAATCGAGCAACTCGGCAAACTCGGCTTCCGTCTCTCCGGGGAACCCGACGATGAATGTTGTCCGCAAAACCAGGCCGGGAAGGCTCGCCCTCAACCGGTTGATGATGGCCTCGGTCTCGGCACGGGTATGCCGCCGGTTCATCATCTTGAGCAGACGATCGTTGATGTGCTGGAGCGGCATGTCGAGATAGGGAATAATCCGCCGCGCGCCCGCCAGCACCTCGTAGAGCTCATCAGTGAAGTAGTTCGGGTAGTTGTAGAGAATGCGAATCCAGTCGAGTTCTTCGATTTGATCCAGTTCGCGGAGCAACTCGGCAAGTCTCGGCCGGCCGTAGAGATCGACTCCATAATAGGTCATATCTTGCGCAACAAGAATCAGTTCCCGGACGCCGTCGCCGGCAAGCTCGCGGGCCTCGTCCACCACCCGCTCGATCGGCTTGGTCACGTGCTTGCCCCGCATGTAGGGGATTGCACAGAAAGTGCAAAGCCGATCACATCCCTCGGAGACCTTCAGGTAGGCGAGATGCCGCGGGGTGATTCTCAGGCGGGCGCGGTCGTCTTGAGCTTGCATCGGCGCCGGGCGGAAGACCGACCGCTGCTCATGCAGGCCGCCCAGAATTCGCTCCGAGATTTGCGCGATCTCCTCGCGGCCGAACACGCCCACGACCTGGTCGACCTCGGGGAACTGGTCGAGCAGTACGTCTTTTTCGACGCTCGGCCAGGCAGCCGGCGACAATGACCCCCCTGACCTGTCCGGCGCGTTTGCGGTCGAGCAGTTCCTCGATCACGCCGCACGATTCTTGACGGGCCGCGTCGATGAACCCGCAGGTATTGACGATCACCAGATCCGACTCTTGCCCCTCGGGAACCAGCACGAACCCGTCCTGGGCCAGCAGCCCCAGCATGCGCTCGGAATCCACGAGGTTCTTGGAGCAGCCAAGACTGACAAACGAGACGGTCCCTTTTGGTGTTGCAAGCTTGCTCATGCGTTTTCCGAAATCTCTCCGCCCATCGAGGCGCGAGGATAGGCTCAGAGGGTTACAACGGCAGAAGGTGGTTCAGTGGCTTCAATCAGCGACAATCAGACCTCGTGCTATTTTTCATTCATGCAATCGCCGGCCGCCGTTCAGCTCCGGATGGAATTGCTGATAAGCAGGATCATCCCGGATTTCCAGGCGGGAACCGCTGTTTACTCGTGAGTTGTGCATCAGGGCTGTGCCGCGAACGCCCCCCGAGCAAGACCTTTGCGGCACGCGACTGCGGGTGTGAAACACTTCTCTTGTATTTGATACGATAATCCCTCGAAGCCTTAACCGTCAAGCAACTTACAACATGCATTCATCAAAGCTTGGTCACCGGGAACCAGCGCCGGCGCCGGCCTGGTAGAAGCGAGCCGTGCTCCCAACCTTGATCCCGGAGACTTCTCCGCGAGCCTTGTGTTGACTTACAGTGTCGGTATACTTAATTACTGGTAGGGTTCGCCACCTGAGCCCCGCCAACTGCGCCCGTAGCTCAACGGATAGAGTCGCGGACTTCGAATCCGAAGGTTGTAGGTTCGAATCCTA
>CAWCPP010000003.1:0-30308 GCA_963797295.1 uncultured Planctomycetaceae bacterium | reverse complement strand
GCTGCTCCTCGACCGCAAGGACTGATCTCCTTCTTCCTCTGGGAGATACGTTGAATCGGCGTGAAGTTCCGCGATGTCACTCGAGTCGACATCCCAGATTGCAACGTCTTGGCCGCGATGCGTTGCTTCCGCGACCTCGACGGCTGGTCTCTGATCAATTAACATTAATGGTGAGGATCCGGTTACATGCGGTTTGTCGTGGGACGACCAGCGAATGGATCTGAAATGTCACACAAGAAATTTCATCATCTTTTGAACAGTGTGAACGCCCTGTCGTTGGAGCAGGTGCGTCAGCTCCGCGATGAACCCGACAGCAAGCTCACGTCTGCTTCTGCCGGTCAACGCGATCTCACTCCTGAAGAGTTGGCCGAACAAGAACTGCAACGCCGACTCGTCGCTGCAGGTCTGCTGAGCGAAATCAAGCCTCCACCACGGTCAGTGCCCCCCCGCGAGCCCTTCACGCCGGTTCCGATCGAAGGTGAGCCGCTGTCTGAATCCATCATCCGTGAGCGCCGCTGACGGTGTCGGCCTCTTTCCTCGAGACGAGCGCAACTGAATGCCTCCAACTTTCGAGCTCAAAGATCCCACGCTGCGGCGGGATCGTATCGATAAACGAAAACACTAACGATCCTTCATGATCTTCTTGGGCGTGATCAGTTCCTCGGGGAAGGTCACAACTCCACGTCTCGAAAGGGCGCCGAGCCGGCGTAACCGCTTCTGCTCTGACTTGTCAGCCCAGAGGATCCAGAACTGCTGCGCTCGCGTCTTCCGGCCGTGCACCCAACCCCGCCCCGCCCAGTCACGTAGCTTGAACGCCGGGAGGTTTAATGCCCCGGCCAGATCAGAGAGCCACCACTCGTTCGGGCCGAGATCGCCCACCTTCCCCCGATCATCGGTCAGCCCGCATCGGCGCAGCAGTTGTTGCACCTGCCCCTTCGTGTAGCCTTCCGAATTCCTCGGCGGTCGGAACCCGGCCGCCCGCAGCTTCACGACGATCTGGCCCGCCGAGTCGCCATCCTGTCGCCATCGAGTCAGATGGTCCACCACCCGCTCGAAGTCGTGCAGATGCTCATACCGGCGCACCGGCCGGACGACCGTGTGATGGCTCGTCGAGCCGCCACGCCAGTGGATCGTAGCCTCCACCTGCTCGCTTTGGCTCCGCACGGAAACTATGACACGCTCCACGAGCAGCCGGATGATCTCCTTGCGGTCCGCGGCCGTGGTCCCGGGGGCCTTCCAGAGCGCGGGGATGTCGCGAGACAGATCTCGAATGCGAGCCTGCTCCTCCTCGCTGAGGCATGAGGGTTGTTCCCGCAAAAATCGATCATATTCTTCTTCAACTTGCTGAAGTGCCCGCATCGTTTCCTCCCAGCGTCCCTCCAGCGTCCGCGCTACCAGCCGGTTCTCGGGCTCGACCGCCTGATACTGCCGCTCCGTCCGTTCCATCTCGTAACGGGTGCGCTCGATCCTCTGCCGCCAGTGCTGATGGAGCCGATCCCGATCCCGCTCGATGTCCGCGATCGCGGCCAGGCTCAGTTCCAGCGCCGCCGGCTCCAACGCGCGGAGGACCTGAGCCGACACCAGGTCATCGATCGCCGACGCCTTCAATCCGTGGCAGACCCTCGCCTCGCCCGTATGCCGGTGCGTATCACATCGGTAATGGGCATCGGTTCTGCTGGGATAGTAGGCGTGAAGGAAGCGGCCGCAGGTGCCGCAAACCAGCAGCCGAGTCAACAGCGCAGTGCCTTCACGGGGTACGCCAGCCGTCTCCGGGAGCGAGCGGTTCTGGCGCATCCGCTCCTGATTTTCCAGGAAACGCTCCCAGGTGATGTAGGCCGGAAGGCGATCCCGTTGTAGCACCTTCCACTCCGACATCGGGACCAGCCGCTGCTCGGTCTTGCCCACTCCCGACGCTTTCCTTCTGGCATCGCACGGACGACGCCCATAGGCATAGGCGCCAGCATAGGTCGGGTTGTGCAGCATCTGAGTCAGTGTCGCCAGCGACGGTCGTCGCCACACCAGCTCGCCGCGCCGGGGGCCATCCTGGTGCGCATACCCAGCCGGATGCCGTTGCTCAAGAGGTGGCGGAACACGGCGTGGATGCTGCCCAGTTCGTTGAACTTGTCGAAGATCGACCGGACCACGTCACGCGCCTGCTCGTCTGGGTCGAAGGCCAACTCGCCGGATGGCGTCTTGACGTACCCGCAAGGCACCTTGAAAAACAGCTCGCCGCGCGTTGCCTTGTTGAGCTTGCCGCGGTCGAGGCGGTTGCGCAGCGTGCATAGCTCGAATTCACTCATAGTTCCCTTTAAACCCAACAGGAGCCTGTCGTTGGTATCGTGGGGATCGTAGACGCCGTCCTGGTCGGCCAGGAGCGTCCCGAAGAGGGCACAGACCTCCAGCAGATGATGCCAGTCCTTCGACGAGCGCGACCAGCGGCTCATCTCCAGGCCAAGGACAAGCCCGACATGATCCATGGTGACCTCGGCCAGCAGGCGTTGGAACCCGAGTCGGCTTGTCGCCGTGCGGCCACTCTGGCCTTGGTCCTCATCGATGATGCAGACGCGATCCCGGGCCCATCCCAGGGCCACAGCCGTATCCGCCAGGGCGTACTGACGCTCGCGCGACTCCCTATGCTCGAGGACCTGCTGCGGGCTGGACTGGCGGACATAGACGATCGCCAGTCGGTCGAGATGCCGGTCGCGAATTTTCGTCGAGCGCGATCCTCGGTGGCCCGAGCGGGGAGGCTCGGCCGCTTCCAGGCGAGCGGTCGCGAGGTGGTCAGAGCCGCTCATGTGGCACCTCCGGCGGGCTTGATGGTGGCCCCAGTTGTCGGGCCATGGCGCGGCTGAGCGTCCGGAGGATCTTCCGCCGGGAGTCGACCGGAAGGGCCGGCCAGAGCCGGCTCATCAGGATGGGCGTCGCCAGTCGTCCTCGGCGCGGGGGGGACGGTTGGGGTCCGAGAGGGGCGCATGGTGATCCTCCTTGTAGGTCTCTCTGCCGACGCGCCTGGCTCCATTCGGCCAGCTGCAGCAGCGCCGACACCCCGATTATGGGCGTGTCGGAAGAAGATCTTCGAGGAGATATTTTGGTGGCCTTGTGGTTATCTTCTGGACACCAGCGCGCTTGTAAACGATATGTCCAGGAGACCGGCACCCCCTGGCCGCACCGGCCGCCGGGCATTCGCTCATTATCGTGCGGATCACCCAGGCTGAGACGGTCGCCGCCATCACGCGGCGAGAACGCGGTGAGTCGATCACACCCCACGATGCCGCGATCGCCGTCGCCGATTTTCAGCTCGACTTCGTCCGCCAGTACTTGATCATCGAAGTGTCCGCCCCCTTGGTAACCCAGGCCGCATCCTTGGCGCGAACACATGTCTTGCGAGGCTATGACACCGCGCAACTCGCCGCTGCACTCGACACCCAGGCTCGACTCCTGTCGCTGACCTTGACTTTTGGCGGACCTCGATCTCAACGCGGCCGCCCTGGCTGAAGGTCTGGCCGTCGAAGACCCGAACAGCCATCCCTGGTTGCCGGTAAACATCGATCAGGCTTCACCAGGGAGACCGAACCGGAAGCGTTCCGACCCGGCCGACATGAAGCGGTTCGCTGGCGACGACGAGTTCGCCGGTTACCCCGCGACCGAATGCCTGCCGGACCATACCCTTGTCGCCGAGCAGGCAGTCACCCCGCCCATCGAGCTCGTCCCCGCTCGAGAAGCTGACTTCACGATCGAGCGCCAGGCTGGGCCGAACGTCTACGTCATGGCCGACCCCCAGGGCATGTTCATCGCGATGGCGCTGAGCACGAGCGCAGACGGGTTCTCGGATAAGCGGTAACCGTGAAACGGGAGGCGGCTCGCAATTGTGGAGTTGACCCCACGCATGCCATGTTGCAATGACCTCGGCATAGGCTAAGATATATGCTGATCCGTTACTTCATCTGGCAGCAGAGCTCGGTAATGACTATCGAAACCCGCCACAGCCGCACCAGCGACGCAGCCATCCTGTCACGGCTAATCCGCCCTGACGATGACAACCTGCCGCCCCCAGCGGCCGAGGCCTGGCTCTCCCTTCGTTTCGAGCAATCCGACCTCGACCGCATGCACGAGCTAGCGGTCAAGAACCAGGTGGACAAGCTTACGGCCAATGAGAAGACTGAGATGGAGAATTACCGCCGCGTCAGCTTTCTGCTGGACCTGATGCACTCCAAGGCCCGCCGTTCGCTCAAGAAGCACCAGTCGGTCCATTAACCGCATGGCCGCAACCCGCACCCAGCATGTCCACGAGCGAGCCGCCGGACGATGTGAATACTGCCGCCTACCGCAGAGAGCAACATCCCTTCCTTTCGAGCTCGACCACATCATCACGCGAAAGCACGGCGGTCGAACGGTTGCCTCGAATCTCGCGGTCGCATGTTTGTATTGTAATATCTTTAAGTGATCGGATATCTCAGGCCTTGACCCGAAAACGCGGAAGCTCACCCGGCTGTTCCATCCCCGCCGCCACAAATGGACCCACCACTTCCGCTATGAGGGGGCAGTTCTGGTCGGCCAGACCGCTATCGGCAGGACGACAATTCGCGTGCTGCAAATCAACTGCGACGAGGCTATGACACTACGGGAATCACTCATCGCAGAGCGATTTTTCTAAACCTACAACGCGAACTTCAATACTTACAACGCGAGCCTCAATGGTTGCGTCGATACCCTTACGACCGCCCTCGAGCCAAGCCTCAAGCCGATCGTCTTCATCAAGGAGACCGAACCGGAGCCTCTCCGACCCGGCCCACCCGAATCGGTTCGCTGGCGACGACGACCTCGCCTGGCCAGCCCGTGACCGTCCGGCTCCAAAGCCGTACCCTCGCCCCAGAGCAGAAAGTTGCCCCGCCCAGTGAGTTCGCCCCCGATCGAGATGCTCCATTCACGAGCGATGGCCAGCCCGAGCTAAGCGTCCAAATCGTCTCGGATTCCCATGGCCAGGTCGTCGAGACGGCCCCTCGGCATGAGCGACGGAGTTTTCTCGGTAGAGCGGGACGCCTGTCGCGAAACGGCAGCCCGGGAAGTCACGAGGCAGTGATCAAGGGCTCGGACCCGACGTTTCTGGATAACTGGTGCGTTTGCGCTTTTCATGGTGATCGAATCAACACCGATTGGTCGCCTGCAGATCTCCAGAATGAACCAGGGGATCCGAATTCGAAGGTTCACGCACCAGGTCGGTGATACTGTTCAGGAGCCAAATTGAGCCCTACCTTGCACCACCGAAGTAATCATTCCTCGGGAATCGGCATTATTCCGTTGGACGGACGGTCGTTAACGGCTTTCTCGAACTCAAGTGATGACGGAGCGGCTCGCGAAAACCAATCGTACGTGAAGACCTCCTGCTGGGCTTTCGGGATGTCCTTCGCAGCGATGAAACGTACTCCCGGCATTCCGGTCTTTTCGCTCACCACAAGGATCGTGATTGGAGGTAGCTCATGAATCAGGCAGTACGACTGAATGGGCTCAAGGCACTGACCTAGCCCGACCGCCGCCATCCCAGCGAGCTTCTTGAGAATACAGTAGGTGAGGATCTGGCGATTGTGCGCCGCCAGAACAAGAACCGGCCAAATCTGCGCCGCACGTTCGTGAGTGGTCATTGCTCGTCCTTTTGGAAACTCAGCCCGATCACTCTCTGCTCACGTACGAACCAGGGCTGAACATCGAGGAAAGCGTTGCGCCCGGCGAGCTCTGCCCGACCAACATAACCCGTTGCCCGCGATGCAAGTCCTCTTTATTCCCTTCCGTTCCTCCTGTCCTCTTTGTGGTCCTCTCTTGGAATGAGTCATTGTTCCATTCCACCCTTGGTTGACCATCGCAAGAGGTTCTTCGAGTGTGTCGTTGCGTTGTAAGTTTGTGCAGCGGACAATCGCAGGAAATCAAGCAGATGGGTACACGGAGATCAACTTCTTTGTGCAGCGATGAGTGAGCCTACGACAGGTACGTGCATCGGGTGCCCGGGTATTGGGCGAACCCTCGGTCAAAGGTGACGACCTCCAGTTGATCGGCCACGGCGAAGGCGGCCAGGTACGCATCGTTCCAGACATGAGGAGAGTAGGATTGACGTTTCGTGAAGGCCCGCCAGTGCGCTTCGAGGTTCACGGGTTCGTCGACGAAAGAAATGCGAGAGTCGCTCTGGTAGATATCGTATTTCTGCCAGGCTTCGCTCAGCGTCAGGGCGTTCGTGCTAAACACCTGTCGGTTCGTCGCCAAGCGCAAGAAGCCTTGCTGCGTCATCCGGCAGAAAAAACAAACCTCGTCCGTCAGTGCATCGAACCAGGCCTTCGCGGCGGGGTGGTGGACGTGGGAGTCGAAAGTCAGCGCGAGCCAGACATTGACGTCAGGGAGAAGCATCTTCCTCGTCCAGGATCTCCGCGATCCGTGCGCCGGTCAGATTCACGCTGTCGGGCTGACCGGTTCGAACAAGTGGCACTTGAATCCTTGTCTTGGAAACGCCCGGCGTCGTCGCCGCTGGCCCCGGATAGGTCACGGTCACAGCCGCACCCTCCGGCAGCGCCGGATGGCCTTCCAGTACCACGACACCGTTATGCACTCGACCGCGAATCTCCATGCCGTCATTCTGTATCGCCCTGCCAGCGGAATCAAGACGAACCGCTCGATCGTGGAGGCCAATCAATGAAAAACCAGGGAGCGGAGGCGAAGGGGCTAACCGGCTACCGGGCTCAGCAAGCCTCGCAATTGGCCGTGGGTCCCTGACCCCGTTCTCTGCGCGACCGCACGTCTCTCGCTGGGACATGGACTGAAAACCTTCGGTCAGGGACGTGGCAATGTATCGCCCGCTTCCGGTCGCAACGTGACAACCCTTCCGATCACGTCTCCACGCCGCGTGCTGCCGGTGTACCGAAGGAGGATCTTGCTCCCGAGATGCTCACCGGTACGCTTCCGTGAAAAGTGGATGGCCCCATCTCCACTCTTCCGTGAAAAGTGGATGGCCCCATCTCCATCGCCACCCCTACAGCAAGCTCAAACGAGCCCTCCGCGCCGAGATCGACGAAGCCCAGTGGTCCATGGGACCGATCAACGACTTGGAGTCAGTTTCGATCAACAAGACGGCAGCGCGGTTGGTGGCTGGACGGAGTACGACGTGATCGGCGCGTACTCCCACACCGCTCGCCACGCGGTAAAATGCGCGGAGTGGTGCCGGACCCAAGATGTGGCGTGGCGAAGTTCGCCGCGGACGGGCCGGGCAAGCTTTCGACTTCGGTGAGCCGGGCGTGATGGACGGGGCCACCGCCAAGTCGCTCGCCGCGGGCCGCCATGGGCCACGACAGGTTGGCCAGATCGTCAAGACGAAGCCCCTCAGGCGGAGCTGCTTGCGGATTCTGGATCAGAGCCTGGAGCCACGCGAGCCCGCTCTTCAAGCAACTGGCCGCTTGAGCAGCCCGGTACGATCACCGGGCTTTCTCAAGGGTGGGCTGGACAACCCCCTTCCCAATCACGCGCAAGGCCACTCACGTCCGATCGAACGCCTGCTGCGGACGTTGACGCGCCGCGCTCGTTCACGCGCTGGGCGAATCGGAATTGCTCGGTTTGTTTCACATCGCTCGCTCCTTTGCGGAGACGCGCTGCCCGTGGCTCCTCAGCCCACCGAACAAGGCCCTGGCCACAGCGCCGTTCCCTTCAGGGATGGTCGGCCGTTTTCCTGAAGCCCCAATTTCGCGCTCAACACGAAAGGCCGGGCTTTCCGACGGCAAACGACCATAATTGAACGACCTCTGGGCCGCGCTTGTTGATGAGCCAATAGCCCAGCTCCACGGGTGCACAATGCCGATCTTGAAGTTACTCGGTTCAGCATAACGCCCGGGCACATGGGCACAAGGCATTTGAGATACCCAACCGACAAAAAACCAAGATCTCGTGGGCCCTTTTGTGCAGCAGTGCGCCTTCTGCTACAGAAAGCGCACTCGCAAAAATGAATCATGCCCCAGACGCCCGCCCTGGGACTGCCCTGTCCGACGACATGCAACCGCATCGCGACCGGCACTTTAGATGGTGAACTCCCACATGGGACTCGATAGGATTGGGCGGTACTCGCTCGAGAAGCCGGTCGCCAAGGCCACCATTCGCGTGACCTATTTTGACACGGAAGATTTGATCGTTCCGATCGACGTGGCCGTCGGCGTCGGGTTCTGATCGAATGGGACCTGGGATCGGTGTCGCGCGGGAACGAGTGTTGACACCGATTCCCCACCCTCGGATCTCTCCTAGGTTCGCGCGTCAACACGGGAAAACATGGGACTGACACCGGGGTTTCCGGAAGACGTCGGTCGGAACGGAGAGTCGAATCGTGAATGATCCGGAGCGGGGACAGGACGGGGTGGGTCGGGAGCGAGAAGCCGCTGGCTCCGCGTCCGAGACGACATCCGGGGTCGGTTCGAATCTTGTAGGTTGCGGATGCTTCGGGTGCTCCTCGATCATTTTCCTCGCGGGATGCGGGCTATTGGTCGTCATCGTGTGGGCGTGGCTGCTTCCGGATTGGAGAGTGAACAACCGATACATCGCGAGTTCCTGTCAGGTGCTTGACAAGAAGCTCGATTCCCAATTGTTTGATGTGCCCGGTGGTCCGGACAAGGGAGTGAAAAAAGAAGAGTCGTACCGCCCGGCGCTCAAGATCCGGTACGAGGCGAGCGGCAGGAAAATCGAGACATGGGCTTATGATGGAGGCATAATCTACTCCCCGAACCGGGCTAGCCAGCAAGCCATCATCGACAGTTTCCAGGTTGGGTCGACGTACCCCTGTTGGTATGACCCGGACCGCCCCGACCAGGCCGTCTTGGTGCGCGGCCATAGTCGGGGTGCTTACATTTCATTGATCTTCCCGATCGGACTCTTGGTGGTCGGCGCTGTCGGAATGTGGCAGATGCGGAGGATTTCCACGAACCGACCGAGTCCGGTCGACGCCCGCGGTTTCCCGCCACCAGCACCCACCATTCCAAGGTTCATCCACGCGCTGCAAGGTCTGGGGGTTCCGCGCGCTCCCATCGATCCCGCGCGGTTCGGCGATCCCCTCGCGCTGAAGACCGAATGGAGCCCTTGCAAAGGCGGCGGCGGCGGTAACTTGCAGACCCACAACTTGGTCGAAGTTGATCCCGATCGATTGCAATTCCGAGCGACGATTCAAGGTACCCTGTTCGTGATCCCATTTATCCTGATTGGGGTGGGCGTCGGCGTCCTGGCGCTGATCGCGATCGTGACTGAGATGCGGTTGCCAGCGAAGAATTTCACTGGGTTTTTGGTATTACTAGTGGCTCTTCTCTTTTCCGCCGGCGGAGCTTACGCTCTTTACTCCATCACGACCCCCATCATATTTGACCGGCGGAAGGGTTTATTCTGGAAGGGAAGGAAAGAGCCGGATGAAACGTCGACGTGGGATTCCCTCAAAGCGGCCACGAACCTCAGGGAAATCCATGCGTTGCAGCTCGTTTCGGATTTCGGCGGCGACTGGCCTCGCCATGAATTGAATCTTGTTTTGACAAGCGGCGACCGTCTCCATGTCATTGCCTACGAGTCTGGCGGTCGTGACCGACTCCGAAAGGACGCCGCGATCCTCGCCGGATTCTTGAAGACGCCGGTTTGGGATGCCCTCTGATCGACCGTGTTTGACAGGCTATATCCAGGCGGCTGGCCAAGTTGGCATCGAGGCTCCAGGCCGGGCGTTGCGGCGGGGACTCATGGGCTTTATCGCGAAACGTGCGAGTTGGCAGTCCGATCCGAAGAAATTCGTCTCTCTCGCACTACGACGTCTCTCTCGCACTACGAGAGGATCAGGGGTACGGTAAACCGCCCCTCCTTGGAACGTCAAATAAGGACTGCCGCTTTCGCGTAGAAAGGCCCAGTCGAATGAACAGAAGCCTCGGCTGGCTCTGGGGTCAACTCGAAGAATTTCTCGTCTGGCAAGCCTCGGTTCAGTCGCACACAACGCATCGGCATCGGCTGGAAGGCGCAACGATTGCGCCTTTCGTTACCAGAGGCGCAGGAAGTGAGCAACATATACTGTATATGAGAACACTATAGACCGTTGGTTCTTGTCGATCTGCAATCGAAGGCCACAGGCGGGACGAGCAAGGAAGCGGTAGGGAGGCATTTTCAAGCTGGCTCATCTCAGCCAGCCAAGGACGGAAGTGATACACCCGGCATGGGGGGCCTCGCTCGATCGCAACGAGGAACGAGATCCATGCCTGCAGGGCTCATAAGTGGAACAAGACAAAGAAGAAGAAGACGATTTTGCACATCAGGTTGGGAAGCGACCAAGGAAGGAGCCGCTGTTTGGTGGCGCTCTCCAAACGATCGTGTTCCCGGGAACAAGACAGAGAGACAAACGGTCTCATCACCGCGCTGGGAACAAGCAGCCACAGCGCTGCCGTTCAGACGATCGAAAGCGCTGCCGAATCGGAGATCGGTCCCAGTCCACCCTCTACAGCACCAAGAGCTACCCGTTCAACCCGCCGAAGTCTGGGAAGATCGCCGTCAAGGTTATCAATCATTACGGGGATGAGGTGCTCAAGGTATACCCGCTCCAGCCAGGATGAGGCAGGCCTCCGATCGGAGCCAGCACACGAGCAGGTCGTTCAAGGGTAGTCTGGTGATGCCATAGGCTAATGAATAGGAACGTCTTGATAGCTCCGGCAACGTGAAGCTTCACGGAACCTGACCCCAGAGGTTTTGATCTGAGAAGCAGAGGCATGGTTTCGGTGGGATTACAGGGACGGGAGGTATCAGGCAATGGGTCACTCGTACGACGCGATTTGTCAACATTGCGAAGGAAGATTCAGAGTCGACGTTGGCCCCGGAATGTCTTTTCACAATCTCCATTGTGACCGATGCGGAAAGTCGAAGTTTATCGGCTTCGATGAAATCGACAAGCTCCAGGGAAAGAAGCACAATCCCGTCCGTGCTTACGACGACGCTGACTACCAGGCCAAACTTGAGCAGCTCGTCGGGTCGTGTCCTTGCAAAGGTCGCTTCCGTTTTAACGCTCCTTCCCGGTGTCCTCAATTCCGTGGAACGTCCTTTTCCCGTGACCCGAACGGCCACGATTGGCTTTATGACTGAATCCTTTGAGAGTGAGTGGCCCTGATCATTCTTTCTCCCTCCAAGAATACGGTTAGCTGGACAGACACGATTCAATGATCTTTGCCGGCACGCTGTTCGGATGTCGCAGCGCCTTTCGATCGCAGTTTTTTGCCTTTTTCGTAGGGGCTGCCTTCGCAGGCCCTTATAAAACGCCCCGACGGCAATCAAACGAATCCCGCCTCTTTTCGAGCTTCCCAAATCAACTGGAATCAATAATCAAAATCAAGAAAATTGCGCGTCCGGTTTTCAGGAAATCCGCACCTCAGTGATAAGAAGCTACAGAGGCGGTGGGCGTCGCTTTCAAGAGTGGCGGATCGCTTACCGCGTGCCGGCGCCGACTCGGACCGATCTCCGCGTCGACCAAGCCTCGTGGGCTCTCCTTGCGCCGGTGATCCCCAACCCGAACCAGCTTCCGAATAGCGCGCTGCCGACCGACCCGATGGAACCCTTTCCAAGGATGGTGCAAGGATGAACCTGGGCACGAAGGCCCCCGCCATTCTCGCGACCACGGCCCTGATGATCCTCAGGAACCGGCTAAGCGAGCGCGTCTGGGGCACTCATGGCGTCAGTACATTGGCGATCGATGACCCGCGAACCCAAGGGGCGGGGACGCGTGGAGTCCCCATCTGCCAAAGACTTCTACCCAGGCGACCGGCGACGAAGCCTCCCCAAGAACATTGTTCCAGTATTCCGTACTTGGGCATCTGGTCGAAGGGGATTTCCGGTATCGGTATCCTCGGCGACAGCATTTCAGATGAATATCGATTTTACGCTCCGGATCGGGCCACGGCGCGAAACTGGGTCGAGATACTCGCGGCTACGAGGGAGTTGCCCTTTGGTGACCCTGAGATCACAACCCGCGCCGCGGCTCAGGATCGGAGATTTGCGTACAACTGGTCACAGTCCTGTGCAACAACGACGAGCCTGATCGCTCAGGGCCAGCACACACGTCTGGCGGCTCAGGTGGCTGACGGTGCCAGCATCAAACTGGCCGCGGTCACGATCGGCACCAATGACTTCGTCCATATCCTGAGTACGTCGCGATCGGTGGCGGATATGGGGCTGGTCATCAAAAAGGCGTTCGGGAACCTAACCACGATCCTCTGTTTTCTCCTCGGAAGCAGTCTGACTCTCAGGATCGCCGTTGGTACAGCGGTCGATCTTCGGTGCGCCCCGATACTTCGCGGTGCCCTTGATGCGGGCCTGATCACTCCCAGGCTGGCCGGCGCCTATGGCGACGCCGTCGCAAGTTATAACAACCACCTCCGGAATCTCGTCGCGACACACGACCGCCGGATCGTCCTCGTCGATATCAACCAGCTTCTCGCCGAGGTCACAGGGGCCAGGCCGTATGTCGTCGGTGGCTTCACGATCGACTGCATCAACGCGAGTAACGACCCACAACACCTGTTCCTTGCCGACGGATTCCACCCCGGGACCATCGGACAGTGTCTCATTGCGAATCGATTCCTCGACGCGATCAATGCGGGACTTGGCGCCGGCATACCCCTTTTGAGTGCGGAGGAAATGGTCCGCATCGCCGCCTCGGTCCCGAGGCCATCCGGACTCTCGCTGATCGGCACGGCCGCCCTCGCTCTCCTCGGTTACGGTCGTCGCCGTCCACGAGCGGCATGATTCCTCACTTTCGTTTCCAAGATCGAGCCCCCCAGACAAGCCAGGGACAAGGAGGAGTGATGAGGCAGTCGATAGCCGGCAAAACTCGGCATCCGCAACCGGCACAGATCAGCAAGGATTTCCCTCAAGTCTCGAAGTGGTTGGCGGCCGTCTTGTTTCCTGTTCATGCGCTTTTTATGAAGCGCTATTTCAAGATCGAAGTGTCCGGCGAGCACAACATCCCCCGGTCTGGGCCGTTCATCCTCGCCCCGCTTCATCGCTCGCGATGGGATGCCTTCATGCTGTATTGTGCCGTGGCTCGTCGCTTCCTGTACTTCATGACAAGCCATGACGAGGTCGTCGGCTTCCAGGGCTGGTTCATGAGACGGATGGGCGCATTCCCGATCAACGTGCAACGGCCCAGCACTTCCGTGATCCGGACCTGCAACGAGATCATCGCGCTTGGAGAAGCTCTGGTCATCTTCCCTGAGGGAAACCTGTTCTATTATAAGCCCGGCGAGATCCATCCTCTGAAGCCGGGGGTTGCCTGGCTCGCGCTGAATTTCCAGGAAACCCTGATCAATACCAAAATTATGATTATTCCAGTTCGTCTTGTCTACGGCGACCGCATACTACGGATGGGCAGTCGAGCGAGGATCCTGGTGGGGGAACCAATCTCCGTGAGTGACTATGCCGCTCTCCCTCGGAAGGAAGGGACTCTTGCATTGACAACCGCACTTCAAAACGCCCTCGGGGATGTGGTCAATGAGACAAGCTCAGCCGAGTCTCTCCGGCAATGCGGCTTGAGCCAATAAGCCATTGTTTTCGAGCCGCCTCGCCGATCCGAGATACCAGGACGCGGCTTCATGATCGGCGCGACGGGTCTCTTCGCGGGCTCTCGGGGTCCGGGCTCTCGGGGTCAGACCGACTTCCAATTTAATTGGAAGTCGGTCTGACCTTGAATGGCTGCACCCGGGGGAGGCTTCGCGGGGGCGAGCTTTGTTATTTATTTTCTGTGATGCCAGCGGCCTCACGGCGTCTTGCTTCCTTTTGGTTTCGTGTGGCCCCATCCCCGAAATAAGTGGGTGCCGCCTCCGCCGCTGACGGTCGCGGGCTTCCGAAATCGAGTCTCGAGCCGGCGAGCAAAACACAGGGGCTGACTTCTCATTCAGACCCGTTTGCCCCTTCTTGCCAGCCAAAAACCGCCCCCCGTGCAGAGCACCATCCCGATGATTACCACTGAGAAAGGTTCGGGAGCGTTGATGGTGGCGACGACCCAGGTGGAATCGGCAAAACCTGCGGCGCCGAAGATCGACCAGGCGGCCGGGGCGCGGGCGTAGTCCGCGTAGTAAAACGCAAGGTCACGGTCCCAGTAGACAGTTCCTCCTTCGATGGCATCGTCCGGAATGACGTCATCAAGGTTATTGAGCGCGAGGTCACTCGTCGCCACGGGAAGCGTGATCTGCGTCGCCGTCGCGACCACGTCGCTGAAGCGCGGCCGCACGCGGCGATGCCGGCCGGGCGCGAGACCCGCACCGAAAAGAGCCGCCGAAGCGCCGCTCGGGCTTTTCTCCTGATCGTAATCCTCATCTTGCTCGTAATCCTCATCTTGCTCGTAATCCTCATCCTGATCGTAATCCTCATCCTAATCTTAATCGTCTTGCTTGGCCCCGGCCGCTTCCTCGGCCACGGCACCTCGCGTTGTCCCTGGCTGATGGGCAATCCGGACCGGGAGAAGGATTCAGAGTATGAACAGGATTAAGAGTACGAGAAAGAGAAAGATCAGGATCGAGCCAATTCAGCGCGCCGTGAGTGCTTCGGGGCTCGCTGTGGATTTTGTCACATCCGCAGGGTCGAGCATCCACCTCGCCGACGTCTCACACTTTGATGGGCACGCCTCAGAGATACCAGCTTATTGTGCGCAATCCCGGCACACGCTGAAAATCGCGAAGGTTTCGTGTTGCAAGGGTGGCACCATGGTCGAGGACGATCGCAGCGATGCGTAGATCCATCTTCCGAACATTGAGGTTCATCGCTTTCAGGTTCTCGTAACGATCGATCGCGGTTCGAGACATGGGCAGGATTTGCCAGCGCGCCAGAATGGGAATTGCCTCCGCGAGATGCTGGTAGGCGCGAGTCAAGGCATCGGGGTCACGCACCTTTCGAAGCATGCTGTACCAACCCGCGAGTTCTGCTTCGACCGTGATTGCCAGATCCGCCGGGGGGGTGGGCGTTGGCTCTCGAGGTGATTACTCTGTCGCCCCGCTGGTAGAGAGACAGGATATCCGTGTCCAGAACGATCAGGTTCATGGTATGTCCGGGTCGTCTTCGATGTTCTGGCGGTACGCCTCGAATTCTTCGCGCCACGGATCGAAGAGAGGATCGCCCTCGTACATTCCGGCCCCGGGATGGATCGTGGCGGTTCCCGCGTCGGGTACACGCAAGGTCGTCAACTGCGATCCGTCCGCGATCCGTAACGCGATCAAATCACGAAGACGGTCCAGTGCGGCGGCGGGACTATCACCTTCCGCGGTCAGGTTTAGTGGATCCCCACTTCGCGCTCGGAAGCCTCCGGTCGGTGTCGGCTCTAACAATACGGGAAGTTCCATCGGCCCTGGCTCCCTATCTGCGGAACGGTAGACATCCGCCTCAATTCTATCGTTGCTCATCGCCACGGGAGAAGCCAACCTGGACCCGGTGGGATTCTGCACCAACAAGGTAATCCGACGCGACTCGATTTGCTTTTTCCTCCTGATCGTAATCGTCAACTTGCTCGTAATCCTCTTCCCGATCGTAATCCTCATCTTAATCCTATTCGTTTTGGTCCCGGTTGATTGAGCGGCCACGGCACCTCGCGTTGTCCCTGGCTGATGGGCATTCCAAACCGAGAGAGAAGGATAAAGAGGAAGATCAAGTCCCTCGTGTTCAAAGCCTGGGTTGGCGCGCGTTCGTCCCGCGCATCGCGCATCGCGGTAGTGAGTGCGGCCCAGGAAGAACGTGCAGCCAGAGCTTGCCTGCCCATATAATCAGAGAGTTGGTTTACCTGGTAATAAGCGGCAGGAGCCGGGCATGCTCGGAATGTTCAAGAACCGGAGACGGAAACGGATCCGCGCACAGCCGTTTCCGTCTAGCTGGCTCGACATCATCAAGCGAAACGTGCCGATCTATCAGGATCTTCCCGGAGCCGATCAGGAGGAACTCCAGGGGCACGTCCAGGTCTTTCTCGGAGAGAAATACTTCGAAGGCTGCGGCGGGCTCGTGCTGACTGATGAGATCAAGGTCTCGATCGCCGCTTATGCGTGCCTCCTGTTGTTGCACAGGGAGACCGACTACTATCCCCGAGTGCTGACGATCCTGGTGTATCCCCATGCGTACGTCGCCAAGAGCGTGGAGCCGATCGGCGGTGGGGTGGTGCTGGAGAGCGAATCCGCCCGGCTTGGAGAGGCGTGGAAGGATGGCGTGGTGGTCCTGTCCTGGGATGATGTCCGGAGAGACCATTCAGGACTGCACGAAGGGCATAACGTCGTGGTCCACGAGTTCGCCCACCAGCTTGATTGGCAGGACGGACTGGCGGACGGAGCCCCAATTCTCGACGATGGCGGCCAGCAAGCCACCTGGGCTCGTGTGCTGGGCGACGAGTACGAACGGCTCCGCCGGGATGCCGAACTGGGCCGGCCGCATCTGCTCGACGAGTACGGGGCGACCAATCCCGCCGAGTTCTTCGCCGTGGCCACCGAGTGCTTTTTCGAGCAGCCGGTCCAGCTTCGGCGCAGGCACAGGCGGCTGTACGAGGAGCTCAAGGCGTACTACCGGCAAGATCCGGCCTCGTTCCTGGCTTCCGGATGAGTCCGAGGTTCCGGAGGCCGGGGGCGCATTTCCCTCAACAGAGTACACGCATGAGTTCAGGCCGAGGAACTGTTTATCTTGTGGGCGCGGGGCCAGGCGACCCAGGGCTCTTGACGCTGCGCGGGGCCGAATTGCTCGGCCGGGCCGATGTGGTGATTTACGACCATCTTGCCAGCGCGCGCTTGCTCGACCTGGCACCTGCTCATGCAATCCGGATTTGCGCGGGAAAATCGATCGGACATTGCACGCTCAATCAAGAAGAGATCAATGCCCTTTTGCTTGAACACGCCCGGGCGGGACGGAGAGTCGTCCGGCTCAAGGGAGGCGATCCTCTGGTCTTCGGCCGCGGTGCGGAGGAAGCTCAGCATCTCATCCGTCACGCGGTGCCCTTCGAGATCGTCCCCGGTGTCACCGCCGGCGTCGGCGCGACGGCCTACGCGGGAATACCCGTGACCCATCGGAATCTTTCGTCGGCCGTCGCCTTCGTGACCGGGCATGGTGATCCCGATCAGGAGCTCGAAACCACCTCCGGACCGGTCGAACGCACGCGGCTCGATTGGCCGGCACTGGCGCGCTTTCCCGGCACGCTGGTGATCTACATGGGAGTGACTCATCTGGCCGCCATCTGCCGCACTCTGGTCAAGGCGGGCAAGGATGAAGGCACTCCCGCGGCGGTCATCGAGTCGGGTACGCTCCCGACTCAGCGCGTCTGCATGGGGACGCTGGCGACGATCGCCGGGGAGGCGCGTAACTGCCAGATCCACCCACCTGCTTTACTGATCATCGGGGACGTGGTCGGCGTCAGAAACGAGTTACGCTGGTACGAGTCGCTTCCGTTGTTCGGCCAGCGCATCGTGGTTACACGGCCGATGGACGAGGCGGTCCGGATCGCGCCGGGGCTGGAATCGCTCGGTGCCGAGGTCTTGCTCGCTTCCACCGTTCAGATCGCGCCTGTTGCCGATTGCGGCCCTCTGGACGAGGCGATTCGCCGCCTGCCGGAATTTAACTGGCTGGTGTTCACCTCGAGTAACGGCGTTCGCTATTTCCTGGAACGACTGATGAGCCTGGGAAGTGATCTGCGAGCGATCGGGCATCTGAAACTGGCAGCCATTGGACCGACGACGGCCGACGCCCTGGCCCGTTATCGTTTGCGAGCCGACCTTGTTCCCGACACATATCGCTCGGAGGAGCTTGCCCAGGTGCTCTGTCCACGGGCAGCGGGCGAGCGGGTTTTACTGGCCCGGGCCGACCGCGGCCGGGCCTTGCTCAGGGAAGAACTCGGGAAGGTGGCCGATATCCACCAGGTAGCCGTGTACCAGAACGTGGACGCCGCGTCTTTACCCCGGCAAGTTGCCAGCCGGATCGAGTCGGGCTCCGTCGACTGGATCACCTTGACGAGTTCTGCCATTGCCACGAGGCTTCATGCGCTCTTGCCGGAAGCCGCGCAGGTTGGTCGGTCGTCAGGTCCGGCTGGCTTCCCTCAGTCCCGTGACTTCGGAAACCGTACGGCGGCTGGGCTGGGACGTTGCCGTCGAGGCCTCGGTCTACACCTGGGAAGGCTTGGTACAAGCTCTGATCGATCGTGTGGAGGCGGAACGAAGCCAGTGACGAGGGAACTTCAGCAATCGTGTGTGTCGGAAGCCAGCCCGACCCGGTTCATCGGAGCTCGAAGATTGTCTCGACTCCCTGCCAGAGCAGGAACGCTTCGCCGAGAATGAACAGGACGTCCATCACGGTGTTCCGGCCAAAAATCCCGGCTACCAGATCGAGCAAGAAGAGCAAGCAAACCAGGCCGGCAATACCCATCGCCGAATACGTGATGATCTTCTCGGTCTCCATCGCGCGACTCTCCGCTGAGTATGAGGCAAATACCGTCGAGACCAATTTACCACATTTCCGGGGTGGGGCGAGATCATCCGTCGCGGCCTTTCGGGCGGATTGCAAAGGAACCTCCATGGCCCGGGCATTTCGCTCCCGGCCGGGAGGTTCCGTGTAGACACAACGGTTGTCGTGATCGCATTCAGCTCGGGCGGATTGGAATGGTCCGCGGTTGAGCCGCCCTGCGTTTGGGCATCCGGACGGTCAACACGCCGTTCTTGGCGTCGGCCTGGGCGGCCTCGAAGTCCACGTCGGCCGGGACCATGACTTGCCGCAGAAACGTACCGAAACGTCGCTCCCTGACCTGGAGCTGGGCTTCGGGCAACTCACCGAGTTCCTTCACACCACGAAGGATCAACAAGTTGCCGCTGATCGAAAGCTCGATCTTGGTCGGTGCCACGCCCGGAACCTCCGCGACCACGATCGTCTCTTCCGGCGTCTCGTAGACGTCAACATGCGGATTCCACCCGGAGGGCTCAAGGTCGGTGGGGCCGCTCTGTCCCCCGCCACGGCTCTCGGGCTGGAAGTAGTCCTCGAGCATCCGCGCCAGCTCGTTTTGCAGAAAGTTCAACGGAATGAAGGGTTCGCGACGCCACTGGTTGGACCGGCCCATGATTGGACTCCAGGAACGTGAATGGACAGTAAAAAACGCTGAAAGTGCCTTACTTGAGCAGCCTGGTACCGAGCGAGCCGGCTGTGCCGTGGATCAGGCTCCAGAACATGATTGGAAGTTCAACTCCCGGGCGAGTGATCAGCCGGTTCACGATCGAATTTCGATACGCCGGGCACGCGCTCGATCGGCCTTGGGCAGGATGAGGCGAAGTACCCCGTTACGCAGCTCCGCCGTGATCCGCTCGCGATCGACCTCGTCGCTGAGGATGAACGACCGATAATAATCGCCGACGCGATATTCCTCATGGAGCAGCCGGGCATTCTCAGGCACAGGCGGCTCAATCCGGGCGTGCAGGCTGAGAACGTTATCCTCGAGCTGAATCAACAGGTTTGACTCCGTGGCGCCCGGTAGGTCGGCCTCGAGGGTCAGACCCTCGGGACTCTCATGAATATCGATCGGCGGAGTGAAGGCCCGATCCAGCGCGGCGCCGGTCTCCGCGAACGCACTTTGCGTGGCATTCTGTGGCTGCTGGTGACCGACCGTGACGCGGATTGCAGGATGCGTGGCTTTCATCTTGGAAGCTCCTATGGGACGGACTGACCCCGAACGAGCGGCGCGGTGCTCAGCCGCCCGAGTTCACCGCGATGTGCCGTGGCTTGGCGTTTTCAGCCTTGGGCAGGCTGACCGTCAGAATGCCGTTCGTGAAAGTGGCCGAGACCTGAGTGCTGTCAACCCGATCGGGCAGGGTGATCGTGCGCGACCAGCGTCCGACCGGCCGCTCCTGCCGGCGATAGCTATCGTCCTTGACTCCATCGGGACGCTTCCGCTCGCCCCTCATGGTAAGCGTTTCGCCGGTGATGGTCAGTTCAACCTCGTCGGCCGCCACCCCGGGTAACTGCGCGGATAAAACGTAACCGTCTCCGGCATCATAGACGTTGAGCGGTGGATACTGGCGGACATTACGCAACGGCTGAAACGGATCGAGACTGTCGAATAGCTTGCCCACCTCGCGCTGAAGCTCACGGAGAGGATCCCATCGCTCCTGCCACTGTGCACTGTTCATAATCCACCCTCCAGGATCGAATGTCCCGCCAAGTCTTTTTTGATGGAAGAGCATCGCTCGTGCCAAATTGGCCGGATCGTTCCCTGAGACCAAATTGCATTTGACATAAACCATTTTAAAAATTACACTTACATAAACTTTCCAACGCGAATTTCTCGGTTCCTGGAAAACCGCGGGCTGAGCGACATCATGCCAAATTGACAGAGCGTGAATGTGTACTCAACTTGATTGCCAGAATGGCAGTCTGCGCTGGCCATGTGGTTCTACCACATCACCCGGAGATCTCGAAGAATGGCCGTCTCGTCGAGGGCAGGTTCAAGCGTGAGCCAATCGGAGACAGTCTCGGAATTATGCTCCAAGGTTCGTGTCCGACCATCTACGGTGATCGAGACACGGCCCGACCGGCGGCAAATCCGGACTTGATGCCAGTCCGAGGTCGTGCTGTCTGAGCCAGCATGGCGACTGGCAGTTACGTCGGCTGCTCCGGGGTTCCCGAGAGCGATACCCACGATCCGAATCCGCGAAAGAGCGGATGGAGAAGCATGGATGTCGACCGACAAGTCAAATTCGGCCGGAAGGCGCAGCGGCAGGGTATAGAAGGGACTGCGGCCATGGGAACTACCAGGTTGGGGCGAAGCGACGAAGTGCTTTACTTGGAACGTGGTGAGTCCGTTGCCCGGAACTGAAGCCTGGGCACGCACTGAAATGCGTTCCACCAGTACGAAGCTCAGAAATGCACTCATGACGGCCAGTGCCACGACCAGCAGAGGTGCGGAAAGGGTCCACCATCGCGGGGGTTTTTGCTCGAGCGGATACGGGCAATGGAGCAGCATCAAAACGCGTTGCAGCAAAGGGCTATGCGACTCCCGTTTCTCCCATGGTTCGGATCGCGAAGAGCCGGATTCCACTGGCAACCGCGTCGCGCTTGTATCTGTCGGGTCGGCAGCGAGCGTGACCAGCCGGGTGGCATAGCCAGCCGGCGAACCGGTGAGTGTGACGACGTTCAGATCGGCCAGAAACTCCTGGTCGATTCGCAACTGGGCACGAACCCACCACAGGAATGGCATGAAGAACCAGAGGCTTTGCGCCAGGCTCGCCGCGATATTGAAATACGTGTCTCCCTGGGCGGCATGAGCAAGTTCGTGCAGCAAGATGATCTTGAGCGATTCTCCATCGAATCCGGGTTTGTCATGGTCCGTGGGAAGCAGTATGAACAGCCGGTAAATCCCCAAGAGAACTGGCCTGCGGATTCGCGCGGAGACGCGGAGACCGGGGATCGGCAGACGTTCGTCGGTTTGTTGTGTCAGGTGCTCGTAGAGGTCTTGTGTCGCCGGCGAAGGATCTGCGGAGACTGCGACGAGGTGCCGGGTGCCCCAGACGCCGATGAGAGTCCATATCAGGGCTATCGATACGCCCGCCAGGTAAATCATTGTGAGAATCCGGCGCAGCCAGGGACCGTGCCACCAGGTCCGTTTCTCCGGCGGACCGTTTGCTGGTCTCCCCGATAACTCCGGACTGCCCCAGACTTGTCCGCTGGCACTGCCGGCCTTCAAGGGCCCTGGAAGTGCTTCGCGCGCGCCGCCATTCAGTTCGCGGAACCACGACGGCAGTCTCAGTCGCGTCAGGGGATGGGTGGCCGTCAGCGGAAACATGAAAAGCGCCAGGAAGATGACCGCCTGGGCCAGAACGATCCGCCGCGCCGGCTGCTGGCAGAGCAGCATGAGCAGGATCACAAGGCTGAGCAGAATGGCCGTTGCCAGTGTTGTGTCGATCAGGAGCTGACCGAATCGATCCAACCCGACCCACATCAAAGGGCCCTTTGACCTTTTTGCTGGCGAGGCAGTTGACGACAGGGGGAGAGAATCGCCATGCCAGAGGAGCCCCGTGCAAGTCGTGGTGCTGAGGCGATCCGTAATCGCGAAGGACCAGGTCAGTGCCGTCGCTGACGGTCACTTTCCTGGCCCTTGATCCCTGGACACGAATTTGAGCATGACCCGGAAGGTCAACCGGCGTCAAGAGGCGTGAGTCAATACTTGCTCATGTCCGTTGGAATTGTGATTGGATTGCCGCTGCGCGTCGTCGATCATGGTGCGAAGGCGTTCGAGATCTTCTGGGGTCGGCGGCTTCGAGTCGAGAAGCGCCACCATGACCCGATCCAGAGCCCCATCGAAAACCCGATCAACGAAGCGCCTCGTCAGTTCGCGAATGGTCCGCTCTGACGAGGTCTTGGGGAAGTAGATAAACGTTCTTCCCTCAACAACATGACGGACGAGCCCCTTTTTTTCCTCCATGATGTTGAGCAGGGTCTGTACCGTGCTGTAGGCTACCGGTCCGGTTTCTTTGTTCAGATCATCCTGAACCTCCCGGACACTCGCCTTTTCTCGAGCCCACAAGATCTTCATGATCTCGAGCTCACGATCGGTCACCATCTGCGTCTTCCGCACTACAACCTCCGGAGATAACAGAAAAAACGGGAATAATCATCTCCGTAAGCTACCTCCCGCCAGAGCGCTACGCAAGCCTAAGTAAATCGGAATCAGCATGCCTGCCAGCGCGACTGTCCAGCTCTATGAAATCGATAGGATCGATCAAGCCGGCAACCTCGCTGCCTCACGTAATTTCGCTGGCTTCACACGCTGATTGATGAATGGCGGCAGCGGATTCGTCGCGAACTTTTACGAGTCGATCTGCAAGCATGCTTGGGAACCTGGCGAGCCAGCGTCGATTGAGGGGGGAAGGGTGGGGAAGCGGCATGACGCAGACGAGCTTGACTTGCGAGTCTGTGCCCTCCTCGCCAGCACACGGCAAACGGCACGCGAACACCGACTCGAAACGCGCATCGGTCCGGCCGATCGAGCGAAACTCCTCGAGATCGCCATACGGTTCAAACCAGCGGAATGCCTCGGTTCCTAATGGAATGATGTGATGTCCGGTCCAGAATCGGGTGAGCAATTCGAGGACGAACGGCCGGAACTGTTCCTTGACCGCGTCGGAGTAGGCTTTGTTGCCAGGTGGCTTGTACGGGACGGTATTGGTCAGCAACACATACCGGAGCGCAGCTTCGAGATCGGGGGGCGTGAGGTCAGCCGCCGATTCTCCGGCTTGCCAGGCTTTCAGGACCCCCTGGCGCACAAGCTTTCCCCCGGCACCAATCAGCGGTTGCCCGAGCCGGACTTCGTCTTTCCCCAGGTCCCGCCCGAAGATGCAGACAGCAGCCTCGAGCGAACCGGCGTAAAGAATTGGCCGGAACGGGTCTTTCTGGGCTCGCTCGTAAACCGCTGTGTCGATCGGCAACTCCGCGCGGCCAGCGACTGCCTGGATCTTCTGACACAGTTCTTCGATCGTCTTGGCCAACGCCTTTGTCTCCTCTCATCGCCTTTGCAATTTCCCGTTCCAGACCAGCACGCACAATGCACTTGGGAATGAACCAGGAGACCGTGCCCGGTGTCTCGGTGTCGTGATTCACGGCCGCAGTCTGGTAGAATCTTGAAAGGAATCAAAAATTCACTGCCGACGAATCCACTCATGCTGGCCGACACGATATGACACGAATCGCGATTTACGACACGACGTTGCGGGACGGCAGCCAGGGCGAGGGAGTCAATTTCTCCTTGCAAGACAAGCTGATGATCACGGCGCGCCTCGATGAACTGGGCGTTGACTATATCGAGGGCGGGTATCCGCTTTCCAATCCCAAGGATTCATCCTATTTCCATGCCGTGAGCGAACTTTCCCTGCGGCAAGCTAAAGTTGCGGCCTTTGGCATGACCCGGCGCAGAGACCTGGCCGCGGAAGACGATCAGGGCATGAAGGCCCTGGTGGCCGCGCGGACCCCCGTCGTGACGATCGTGGGCAAAACCTGGGACCTGCACGTCCGTGAGGTTCTTGGCATCTCGCTGGATGAAAATCTGCGGATGATTGCCGACTCCGTCGCGTTTTGCGCGGCCAGTGTTCCCGAGGTCGTCTATGACGCGGAGCACCTCTTCGATGGCTTCAAGCACAATCCCGATTACGCTCTCCAAACCTTGAAAGCGGCTGCCGAGGCCGGGGCGGCCTGGATTGTCCTTTGCGATACCAACGGCGGTTCGCTTCCGGAGGAGATTGCCGAGGCCGTCGACGCCGTTCGTCGCGAAATCCCTGTTCCGCTCGGCATCCACACCCATAATGACGGCGAGCTGGCCGTGGCCAACTCACTGGCGGCGATCCGGCACGGAGCGCGGCAGGTTCAAGGAACCATCAACGGCCTGGGCGAGCGCTGTGGTAATGCCGATCTTTGCAGCATCATCGCCAACCTGGCGCTCAAGTATCACGATTACAACGTTCTTCTGCCCGGCAAGCTGATTCATTTAACGGAAGTGTCTCGCTACGTGTACGATACGGCAAACATGAACTTCCGGCAGGACCAGCCGTTTGTGGGGGCAAGCGCTTTTGCTCACAAGGGGGGGATGCACGTGCACGGTGTGCGCAGGATCGCCGCCAGCTACGAGCATATCGACCCCGAAACCGTGGGCAATGAACGTAGGGTGCTTGTGAGCGAGCTGTCCGGGAAGTCCAACATCGCCGAGAAGCTTGCCGAGTATGGGCTCGAGGAAGATCCGGGCCTCCTCGCTCGCGTACTGGAGCGGGTCCAGGATCTCGAGAACGAAGGCTACCAGTTCGAGGCGGCCGAGGCATCGTTCGTTCTGCTGGTTAATCGCCTTGCTGAGCGGCACAATTGCTGGTTCAAGCAACTGGGTTTTCACGTCAGCGTTTCGCGCGTGGGGCAAGGCGAGGCAATGACCGAGGCCACGATCAAGCTTCAGGTCGGCGAAGATCTGGAACATACCGTGAGCGAGGGTGATGGTCCGGTCAATGCGCTCGACGGTGCGCTCCGCAAGGCCCTGGAAAGGCACTATCCCCGGCTCCGCGAGATGCACCTGGCCGATTTCAAAGTTCGGGTCATCAATGCCCGGGCAGGCACGGCGGCGCGAGTGCGGGTCATGATCGAAAGCCGCGACCACGATGCGGTCTGGGGAACCGTTGGCGTCTCCGAGAACATGATCGAAGCGAGCTGGCTGGCGCTCGTGGACGCCTTCGAGTACAAGCTCTCGAGGGACGCGCGAGCCCGCACTGGCGAGAAGGTCGCCGCGACCGCCGACGTACCGGGATGAATGTTGATCGACCCCACTTTCGAGTTATTAGTGGAGACCACGGTCATGACGGAATCCAAGCCCAGATCCGAACTTGCCCGGTTGACTGGCGATGAATTCTCGCGCTACTTCGAGCACCTGGCCCAGCGCGTGGACCATTTCGTTCGCGGTTCCCGCCGAGTCGCTCTGGATCAAGCCCTTTCCCTTCGGAAATAGCGTCGGCCACCTGGTTCTGCACGTGACCGGCAACCTGAACCACTTCGTCGGTGCCACGATCGCCGGCAGCGGCTACATCCGCGACCGTGAGAAGGAGTTCACCGACGCGGCCCATCCCGCGGTGGATGATCTCCTGAAACGCTTTCACGAGGCCGTGGCCATGGTCGTGAGCACGCTCCACACGCTCGATGATCAGGCATACATGGTGCCCGTCGAGCACAATGTGCCGATCCGGACCAGGCTCGGTCTCCTGATGGTCTGCGTCGCCCACCTGAACAACCACATCGGCCAGATGAGCTACCTCGTGCAAGGTCTGAAGCCCGGCAACGAACAAGAGCCGCAATGATGAGCCGATTTCAGGAACAAGAACCCGCGGTCCAAAGCGCCGCCATCACGTTTTCTTGCTGTCTTAATACTTCTAGTAAAGTCGAATGAATATCAACGAAATCCCCAAGCAATATGATCCCAAGAACGCCCAGGATCGCTGGTACCAGTTCTGGATGCGGAACGGTTACTTTCACGCCGATCCAGGCAATGACAGGCCAGCTTACTGTATCGTGATTCCGCCGCCCAACGTCACCGGAGCACTACACCTGGGGCATGCGCTCAACAACACGCTCCAGGATGTCTTGATCCGCTGGCGGCGGATGCAGGGGTATGAATGCCTCTGGATGCCCGGAACCGATCATGCCGGCATCGCCACCCAGGCGGTCGTCGAGAAGCGCCTGCTCGAGGAAGAGAAGAAAAATCGCCATGACCTGGGACGGGTCGCTCTGGTTGCGCGGATCTGGACCTGGAAGGACGAGTACGAGCAGCGGATCTTGAACCAGCTCCGGCTCATGGGCTGCTCGTGCGACTGGGAGCGCACCCGATTCACGCTCGACGAGGTCTGCTCGCGCGGGTACGTCGGACCTTCTTCAACCTGTTCAAGGCCGGCAAGATCTTCCGGGGCAAACGCCTGGTCAACTGGGACACCCAGCTCCGCACCGCGGTGGCCGACGACGAGATTTACTACGAAGAGACGCAAGGCCATCTCTGGACCATCAAGTACCCGGTCGCCGACTCGGCCGAGGTCTTGCACGTGGCCACCACCCGCCCCGAGACCATGCTCGGCGACACAGCGGTCGCCGTCCACCCGGACGATCCCCGCTACAAGCACTTGATCGGCAAGATGGCCGACTTGCCGTTGACCGGACGACGGATCCCGATCATCGCCGACCCCATCCTGGTCGACCCGGCCTTCGGCACCGGATGCGTCAAGGTGACACCCGGCCATGACCCCAACGACTACCAGGCCGGACAGCGCAACGGACTGCCGACCATCGACCTGATGAAACCCGATGGCACCTTCAACGAGGCAGCCGGTCCGTACGCTGGGGTCGATCGTTACATCGTGCGCAAGCGCGTGGTGGAAGACCTGAAGCAACAAGGGTTGCTGGAGCGCGTGGACCCGCATGTCCTGCGCAGGGGCACTCCGATCGTTCCAAGACCCCGATTGAGCCCATACGGTCCGATCAGTGGTTCATCCAGATGGGCGACGGTGCGGACGGCAGTCCCGGCTTCGCCCAGCAGGCCATGAACGCCGTGACCGCGGGCCGGGTGCGGATTCATCCCGAGCGCTACGCCAAGAGCTATCTGGACTGGCTGGGTGAAAAGCGCGACTGGTGCATCAGCCGCCAGCTCTGGTGGGGGCACCAGATTCCGATCTGGCGACTGGACAATCCCGGCGAACTTTCCAGGCGGCTCAGGGATCTGAAGACCGGTTCCGATGCCGACCCGAACACCCGCGACGAGGTCTGGTACAAGATCGAGGACGATGTGGCCTATGCGTGTATCGAGAACCCGGACGAGAACCGGGACATCGTCGAGTACCTCGAAAACCTGGGCTTCGTTCGCGATCCCGACGTGCTCGACACCTGGTTCAGCTCGGCGCTCTGGCCCCATTCGACCCTGGGCTGGCCCGAGCACACACCCGCTCTTGCCAAGTTCTATCCCACGAGTGTCCTGTCGACGGCCCGCGACATCATCACGCTCTGGGTGGCCCGGATGGTGATCTTCGGCCAGTTCAACATGGGCGATGTCCCGTTCCATGACGTTTATATCCACCCCGTGATCCAGGACGGTCAAGGCAAGCGCATGTCGAAGTCCGCGGGCAACGGCGTGGACCCGGTTGACATTATCGAGATCTACGGGGCAGACGCCCTCCGCTACACACTGGCGCTGGGTGCCACCGAGACCCAGGATCTGCGCATGCCCGTCGAAAAGCTCAAGCTGCCCGACGGCAGAAAGATCAACACGTCCGAGCGGTTCGAGCAGGGACGCAACTTCGCCAACAAGTTCTGGAACGTCGCCCGGTTCGCCATGATGAACCTGGAGAGTTACTCTCCTGCTCCCCTGGTTCTCGACGAGCTGCCCATTGAAGACCGCTGGATTCTCGCCGGGCTCGACGAGACGATCGCCGAGACCACGGCCGACCTGGAGGCATTCCGGTTCGCCGAGGCCACCAGGCGGCTCCGCGAATTCACCTGGGGCGAGTTCTGCGACTGGTACGTCGAGTTCGCCAAGACGCGGCTCCGCGATCCAGGCTCCCGCCCGATCGCCCAGCGCGTGGTGGCTGCTATCCTGGATACTCTCTGCCGGTTGCTCCATCCCGTGATGCCATTCCTGACCGAGCAGATCTGGCAGCCTCTGGGTCAGCTTGCCCCGCTTCGCGGCATCCCCGATCCACGCCCCGCCGAGACGAGTGTGTGTATCGCCATCTGGCCCCGGCCCTCCGGCTGGACCGATCCGGAAGCCCGCTCGACAGTCACCCAGTGGCAGGAGAAAATTCAGGCCCTGCGCAACCTCAAGGCCGAACGGAACGTCCCCAAAGAGGCCAGGATCGCACCCATTATCATCGCCGAGGGGGCCGTCGCCGACCGCCTGCACCTGGGCGAGGCCTTTCTCAAGAGCCTGACAAACGCGTCGGCCATCACGATCACAACGACGGCAGAGCGGCCCCCGGACTCGGCCATCGCCGTCCTGGGCGACGCCGAGGTCATCCTTCCCCTGGAGGGTTTGATTGACAAGGAAGTCGAGCTCGCCAGACTGCGCAAAAGCCTGGCCGACCTGGACCGCCAGATCGGACCCCTCAAGGCCAAACTGGCCAACGAGGGCTTCGTCTCCCGCGCTCCGGCCGACGTGGTCGAGGGTCAGCGTGCCCGTCTGGCCGAGCTGGAAACCCAGCGTGCCGCGGTTGCCGCCCTGATCGCCAAGGACGGCCCCGTCTGAGTCCTCTGCCTGCGCGTTGACGGCGCAGCGTAGCCCCTTTATGATCGAGTTGTTACGTTCCAGAAATGATCCCGGCGCGGTGAACCCGGAGGCTGCCGCGAACAGCCTCGCGTTTACCATTCAGAGATGATTCGGGCGATGGGTCGTTTCCAGCAAGCTCAAAGAGGTATCTTGCCGTGCCGGTCCAGATGGAACTCATGCGGATCATTATCAACGAGAATAGCGATCAGCACATCATATTCCTCAAGGAAGTTGAAGGCGATCGCATGTTCCCGATCGTGATCGGCATCTTCGAGGCGTCGAGTATTGACCGGCGTGTCAAGAACCAGCCGACCCAGCGACCGCTGACTCACGACCTGCTGGCGAACACGGTTGAGCTCCTGGGAGGGGAGCTGCAGGACATCTACATCAACGAGCTGCGCGAACACACCTATTTTGCCAAGTTGCGAATCCGCCACGATGGCGAGCTCATCGAGGTCGATTCGCGTCCCAGCGATGCCATCGCCCTGGCCGTGACGGTTGACGTGCCGATCTACGTGGCCGAAGACATCATCGACGAGGTTGGCCAGTGACCGCTCCTGCCCCAGCACGATCCACTCGCCCGGCCGGCTTCTTGCTCTTTTCATCCGCCTTTTGTCATTCACGCTGTGCCATTTGTTAATTTGTTATTCGCCATCCATTTGTCCCTGCCTTTTGCCATTTGTCTTCTGTCCGCGATTCCGGAGGGGTGCCAGAGTGGTTGATCGGGACGGTCTTGAAAACCGTTGACAGGTTCCGCCTGTCCGTGGGTTCGAATCCCACCCCCTCCGCTGACTTTCGACGACAAGCCGCGACGTGATGCGTCAAACCTGCTATCTGCCTTGGACATACGACCGATCGGGAGTATCGCCCTGATGTCTTCAATCGAGTCAGCCACGCTCGATGCGACATCCCGCGTCACCTGCGCATGTCCTTGCGCTGCCAGATCGCTGTCTGGCGCTGTCAGATCGCTGCCGGTGGTCCCGGTCTCGGCGAGGGTAACGGCCTCCGATTGGGGACGATCCCCGGTCAGGTCAGGCAGCGACTCGACGGAGCCCACCAGGTCGTGAACTGACGCCTTGGCATAAATCGATCGTCAACTTGGGGTAGAATGTCGGGCCAGGGTTTGAGCTGTCTTGACCGAGGCTCCACCCGAGACGATCAGGCTGATGTAGGTTCCTCGCAACGAATGGAAGTCGGCCACCCGGCCGTTATCATCGCGGTAGGCGATGCCAGCGGCGGCCAGATCATGGCGCAGCATGTCGGCCGTGTGTTTGGTCAGGTCTCCCCAGAGTGGTTGTCCTGGGGCCTTGAAATTGATCCAGGAACGAAGGGCGGGAACCATCGCCGGGGGCAAGGGCTGGTGATCGTCCCGGCGGCGCTTGGAGTAGGCGGCGGCCACCGTTACGGCGGGCAAGTCAGAATCCAGGTCGAACGATTCCGGCGTCAGGGATCGCAGCTCGTTGGCTCGAAACCCCGTCGCGGCGGCCGTACGGTAAAGCCAGGCGCGGTCCAGTCCGGGAACTTT
>CAWCPP010000002.1:0-144221 GCA_963797295.1 uncultured Planctomycetaceae bacterium | reverse complement strand
AGTGCGGTCAGAGCGATCACGGTGGACTCACCGATTCGATCCCCAACGACAAAAGGCAAATGACAAATGCCGGAAGGCAAATGACAGATGCCCGATGACAGAGGGTTGATATTGGTTCTTTGCGGACGTGCCACAAAGTCTTTGGTGTGGCGTGAAGTGAAGCCGAGGAATGTGTGATCGACCACCGCGGAATCGCGGCCGGCGTGGCTTGACGGCCCGTCGGCCGGTTTTCCGGCGACCATACCGGCGGGGTCACACCCGTTCCCATTCCGAACACGGCCGTTAAGCCCGCCGGGCCCATGATAGTGCTTTGGGCGAAAGTCGGTTATCGCCGGAATCTTCTTGAGCCGCCCTGGAGTCGCGAAAGCGAGTTCAGGGCGGCTGTTTTGTGCGCCAGAGCCGGTACCGGGCTGAGGATTCCCTTGCCATCCTGTATCATTCATTGAACTGTCAGGCCAAGGCGTGATAGTCGCTGTGTTTCCCAGATCGCTCTGCACATCGCTCAAGCCGTCGATTATGAGTGGAGGGTAGGAATGTCGACTGCCGTTGAGACCCTGAAAACGGTCCTCGCGGGGTTAACTCTGGAAGAGAGATCCGAGCTGGCTCGGTATCTCGTCGAGTCGATTGATCCGGAGCAGAGCACCGACGCGGAAGATGCCTGGGACAGAGAACTTGCCCGGCGGGCTAACGAGATATGTGGCGGAAAAGCAATAGGTAGACCAGCCGACTCAGTTTTCAGTCAGCTCCGAGAAAAGCAAAAGTGAAGCCTGTTCTATTCCATACTGCCGCAGAGGCGGAACTGCATGATGCAATTGCTTTCTATGAGTCACGGTGCGATGGACTGGGAGTGGCATTCCAATCCGATGTGGAGCATGTTGTCGAACTGATCCGCCAGCACCCGGATCGTTGGGTGGTCTACAAGAACTTGGCCTATCGGAAATGCTCCCTCGACCGTTTCCCATTCCACGTTTTCTATATTGAACTCGAGGAGGTCATCTGGATCGCTGCGATTGCACACCAGAAAAGGAAACCGGGATACTGGCTCCACCGCGGAACGCTGTGAGTGGACCATGCCGACTTTAATCCTGCGAGCATCCAACGCAGTCCATACGGATACTTCTGCTCGCCTCGCTAGCCAATCACCACATTCACGCCGCATACCGACACGAATTCCGTAAATTCTTTTGAGGGAAGCCCCAATGATATTGCGATGGGGAATACTCGGCTGCGCCCGGATTAGCCGGCGTGGGCTGATTCCTGGCATTCAGGCGTCGAAAACCGGACGTCTAGTTGCACTGGCAAGCCGGGATGCGCCCACGGCCCGTGCCTGGTGTGACGAGTTTGCGATTCCCAAAAGTACTGACAGCTACCAGGCATTGCTGGACGATCCCGAAATCGATGCGGTTTATATTCCACTGCCCAATGAGCTTCACAAGCCGTGGGTCACCGCGGCGGCCGATGCCGGGAAACATGTTCTGTGTGAGAAACCGCTGGCGCTCGATGCGGTCGAGGCCGGAGAAATGGTCGAGCACTGCCGTTCGCGTGGGGTGGTCCTCATGGAAGCTTTCATGTGGCGGCATCAGCCCCGTTCGCGTGAGCTGAACGCGCGGGTTGCCGACGGACTGATCGGCGAGTTGCGGCTGGTTCGCTCGTCGTTCTCGTTTCCGATTGAGCCCGGTGACTGGCGACTGGATCCTGCGCGCGGTGGCGGTGCGCTCTGGGATGTTGGCTGTTACGGAGTCAACACGGCGCGCTATTTCGCGGGATCAGAGCCCGAGTCGGTCCGGGTTCGGGCACGCTTCGGCCCGACCGGCGTCGACCTGACGCTCACGGCCAGTCTGAAGTTTCCCGACGGCGTGCTGGCCTCGGTCGATTGCAGCTTCGAGCAACCGTTCCGTTGCGTCTATGAGGTGGTCGGAACGCGTGGAGTCATTGAAGTGCCCGACGCCTATCTGCCCCCGCAGGGACAAAGGCCGATCGCCCGGACACGAACGCTCGGCTCCTCTTCGGACTCGGATGCTACGACCGACGTGGTCGAAATCTTGGAGTTCGAGATGGCCGACCAGTATGCCGAGATGGTGGATGCCTTTTCGGCATCGGTCGAGGCTGGCCGACTGGTCGAGCCCGCCGAAGACGGTCTGTGCCAGATGAAGGCACTCGACGCAATCATCGAAGCAGCCCGATCGTGAGCCGATACCGCTTTCTTGAAATTCCGGGCGGGCTTATCAGCGGAACATCTGACCTCGTCCAACAGCCTCGAACGCGTCGCGGATGTGTTCGATATGCGGAGGCTTGTCGTCTTCGGGCCAGATGATTGCCACGACATCAAACCTGCTGCACTGTTCGAGCAAGCCATGCTTTTTCAGGAAATGCAAGGCTGCCAGAGTCAACCGGCGCTGCTTTTCCGGAGTGACGGCTTCCGCCGGCGAACCCTGGCGCCGGGCCTTGACCTCGACGAAGACGATGACTTTGCCGTCGAGAGCAATCAGGTCGATCTCGCCGTGCTGGGTTCGATAGCCGCGATGCAAGACTCGCAAACCCTGGCAGCGCAGGTAGCGAGCCGCTTCTTGCTCGCCTCGATCGCCGAAAAGGCGATTCCAGAACGCTTGAACGACTGGGTTTTTCACCGCAATGACCTCGCGGGCCACCTCGCCAGCGATGCAGACCCACGGGTGGCGCCTCGATGAACCCGACTCGCGGCTATTATACCGCGAAATCGTTGCGGATCCGGCGCCAATTCCGTTCCCTATCCAACCATGCTGTCGTTGTCACGGGCCCACGCCGAGATTTGCTTCGATCTCGCGCGCTTCCGAACTCCAGCCTCCCGAGGGACGATTGTTCTTGAAGAACGGCTGAGGGTTCTTGGCGTTCGAATCGACAGCCTGAATCTTGGTAGGGTCAGATTCGACGGCCGTGGGATCAGTCGACGCGTCTGTCGACTTTGCGTTTTTCTGTCCCTGATCCTCGTGGCTCGAGCGGATCGCTTGACGCAAACTCTCGCAGCCGGAAATTGTCACGGCTGTGAGTGCCACGGTCAGAATCGACACCAGAAAACGACGGAACATCGCCATACCATCCTCGCTCATGATGGAGAGGGGAGAGGGGCCGTTGCGGGAAACTATCCCGGATCCGGATCCCAGGCACCAGGCGAACGCCCTGGAAAGGTAGATTTGAAGGGTCGGGCGCAGATCATGCCAGAAGACTAGAGATCGGTCCAGGCTGGTTTCTTGTCATCATGGTGCCAGAACAGCAAGAGAGCGGCCAGTCCGGCCAGCGGTAAGAGACCGATGATGATGAAATTGGGGGTGAAGCCGGAACGGCCCTCGGAGATCCAGCCGGCGACAGGCATGAAGCCAGCCGCGAACAGGTTGCCCAGTCCGCCGAGGTATCCGATCACCAGTCCCGTGTGGATCGGAGCGACGTCCTGAGCGAATGCAAAATAATTCACCATATAAGCCGCCGCGCCCGCGGCCGCAAGGCACAGCAAAATGATGACAAGGGCTTCTGATTGAACAAATCCGACCCAGACGGCACAGCTCACCAGCAGCAAACAGACCGTCATGACGCTCTTGCGAGCGGCCGAGGTGCTCAGACCACGCCGTGTCAGGAAGCGAATCAATACGCCTCCTCCAAGATTGCCCAGATCGGCAGCCAGGAACGGCAACGCGCTCACCATGCCGCCAATGAGTATGCCCAGGCTTCGTCCTTCCTGAAAAAAGATAGCCATCCAGTTGACCAGAAAGTGCCAGGTCACATTGATGGTGACCCCGACCGCGGCTGCCACCCAGAAACGTCGCGAATGCACGATCTCGCACAGGCTGGAAGCCCAGTCGGCACCGGCAAGCCACTCCCGGGGCATCGCGAGCGCTGCAAGCAGCAAGCCCAGCATGAGAATCGCGACGCCCCACCAGACGGCCGCGCCACGCCACGAGTCGGGCAAGAACAACCAGCCGCTAGCGGTCGTGGCGACGGCCAGCGCCAGGACGGCGAGGAATCCTCTGGCCGCCTGGACCGACAGATTCCCAGTCGTTGATCCGTCTCGCGGACGTGTGGCCCTGGCCAGATCACCGTTGCTGGTCAATATCAGCCAGACTGCGACCCAGACCAGGCCGCCAAGTCCAAGAATCACGAACGGCGAGCGCCATCCCATGTGCACGGCAAGCGGCGTGACCACAAGCGGGGTGAGCACGGCGCCGATGGCTGCGCCCGAGTTGAAGATTCCGTTGCCAAGGCTTCGATCTGCTGGAGGCAGTACACTCGCCGTGACCCGCAACGCACATGGCCAGTTAAACGATTCGCCCATGCCGAGCATGGCTCGGCAGGCCATGAGCAGACCTAGAGTGGGCGCAAATGCACAGGCGATCCCGGCACAGGACCACCAGAGAACAGCTCCGGCATAGGTTCGCCGCACGTTCCAGCGGTCCACCAGATATCCCGCCGGACACTGGAAGAAGGCGTAAGTGAGTTGAAAGGAGGCAAGGACCCAACCATATCCCCGGTTATCGAGTGCGAACTGGGCCTTGATCTGCGGTCCGACCAGGGCAATGGCTTGCCGGTCCATGTAGTTCAGCACAGTCGAGGCGAACATCAACCAGCACAGCCCCCAGGCCCAGAGCGCCGGTCTGCCGGATGGCGATGTTCGGAAGTCCTCGCTGACTTCGCGCTTGCTGGACTCGGCTACACTCTCTTTGCCGGGCATGTCACTGGCCCTTGCGCCCGGAGGCGGGACGGAGGCGGGGTAGCAGTCAGCACGACCTGGCGAGTTCTTGTGGAATTTCGGGATGATTCGGCAATGACCGGGGAGGGACTCGAACCCTCGACCAACGGATTAACGTACCACATCGGCTTTCACCGACCACATTGCCCGGAATCGCGACCGTCAGGCCGTTTCCAGGCAATGTGTTGATAGTCTGGACTATCTCTTCGCCATCGCAGGCGTGCCGCGTCTAGTCTCTGAGGCTGAGGCCGATGATCCATCGGTCCCTTGCCTGCTGATTACCCAATCCCCCTGCTTTTCAGACCGTCACGCCAGCCGTTGCCAGCCACGTTGTGGTGAAGGGGCTCTCAGGGCGTTCCAGCATACTGCGGCATTCACTCGTCGCGGTTCGGTTTCTTCCCGCGCGAGGCTCCTTTGAACACTCCTGGGTGAACTTGAAGTCCGTTGCTCTACCGACTGAGCTACCCGGTCCGGGAACTCGAAGACATTCCTAGAGTAAGCTCCGCGTGCCCGTTCGTCCAGCCGGCATCGTCCGGCACGATGATGCCGGCTTCGCGGCCGGTTGATTATTCCTTGGAAATGGAGCGGCCAGCCTGTTATGTTCGCACGGAGCCGATGGCAGGAAACATGAATCTCCAGCTTTCTTGGGGCGAGAGGAACTGACTGCCATCGCCCTCGTGCGAGAGCTGAAAATCGAGACGGTGCGCTAGCCAGTCGAGGATGGATGAGCCATGACCCAACTCGGGATCGTCACGTACGACATCGCCAAAAACTGGGACCTGCCCACGATCCTGTCGCGACTCGAGAAACTTGGCTATGCCGGCGTCGAGTTGCGTACCGAGCATGCTCACAAGGTCGAGGTCAACTTGAGCGCAGCTCAGCGCGAGGAGGTTCGCAAACGGTTTGAAGACTCGCCGGTGCGCCTCGCCGGGCTGGGAGGTACTTTCGAGTATCAGTCGACCGATCCCGCAGTCGTTCGCAAGAACATCGAGGGGACAAAGGAATACGTCCGGCTGGCACACGATGTTGGCTCGCCGGGCGTGAAGGTTCGGCCCAACGGCATCCCGCGGAGCCGAGCTGGAAGCAACGCTCCGGCAGATCGGCAGAGCTTTGCATGATGTCGGTGAGTTCGCGACGGGATTCGGCATCGAGATCCGCGTCGAGGTCCACGGCGCCGTGACGCAAGAGCTGAAACACTTCGCGCGAATCTTGCGGTATGCCGACCATCCTAATGTCTATGCTTGCTGGAATTCCAATCCGACGGATGTGGTAGATGGCTCGATCAGGTCCACGTTTTCCCTGGTCGGCTCGAAAGTGCGCGAGGTGCACCTTCAGCGACCTGTACTGACGCCTCCTATCCCTGGCGTGAGCTTTTCGGCTTGCTGGCAGCCCAGCACTACGAAGGATATACCCTGGCCGAAATACCCGAGAGTTCGGATCCGGAGCGTGTCTTGCGATATTTCAAGGCGCTCTGGCAATGCTATCAGCCAGCCAGCGCAGCGAAACACTGAGCAGTGTCGATCGTGTGCGGCCACGGACGAGTGTCTGATTCAGTGATCCTGCCAGTAGCTCAGCAGCAAGTAGGCAAGCAGCAGGGCTGGTAGTCCCACTGCCAGCAGGAAAAGAAGTGCCTGGAGTAGGGACGTGCCCTCGGTGATCGTATCGATCTGATCTTCCGGGTCGGGTTGCGTCTCTTCGTCGTCATGCTCATCCTCAGGATCGAGATCGAGTTCCGCGACGAGGGCCGACCACGTTTGCGAGAGGATGACTCGTGCTTCTGAAGCCAGGGAATCGGGAACTTTCAGCCTCACGCCCCCGGTGGCCACGTGATACATCGACGGCGAGCCCATTCGCTCGTTATCGACAAATGTGGGGATTCCTTCAGCCTCTAGCCGGATCCGCGGTGCCTGGGCGGCTAACGAATCGGCAAAGTGACAAACCGTGACCCAGTGAAAAGGCACGCCTGGAGCCCCGAACTGAATTCTGGGCGGCTCCATGGCGTCGAGGGGCAGATCATGCTTGGGGCAGATCATGCCGACCGGAAGCTTCAGGTAGGCCTCGCAAACCGGACAGTACCCCTGAGGTATCAGCCCATCTCCGCAGGTTGGGCAGATGGCTTGCCTGGCACTCCCAGGGAAGGACCTACGACACCGCGCAGAACCCCGGTGCGGGCTTGGTACCTGGTTCCAGACGTGACGACAGATCCGGATCGCTCATCAAAGGCTTGGATCGAAGAGGGACGGGCTAGCCGCAGTTCCAGCGATATCGCTTTCAATATAGCTGCTTCCAAGTGCTTCGGCCAGCGAACGCCACGTTCAATCATTTGCCGTCATGAACGCGGAGAGTGATCGATGTCGATTTCGACACCGCAACCGCACAGCCGGAAACGATCACCGCCAACAGACCAATGGGTTCGGCGACCGCGGGACAGCACGGTCCCTATCGAATGTACTAGAGTTTGCACGGTGAAGAACAATCACCCGGTATGGAGTGGTAACCAAGTGGCATGCTGCATCTTCCCTGATCCGTAGCACTGCGCCTCAAGTGCAGAGCCAATGGCTTTTTTGCTGGACATGGCAAGATGCGTTGGCTTCAATCGATGGACTACTTGATCTCTGTGAGGCCCGGAGTGATGAGATACGTCCCTCCCAGCTTCGATTTCGGTTCCTCTGATGGGCCAACATGGTCCGAGCTTCGGCTAATTTGCTTACCAACTCTGCGTTGAGTTCATGCAGCTACTTCAGATCATCCGCTAGCGAATTCGTTCGACGATCGCGATGGAGAGGGCGGCTTTTTTCATGCTTCGCCCGCGGTACAAGTTTTGACAGCGGTCGGGAACGAGTCGGCGAGGGTACCCAGCCATGAATCCGACTCTTCTCGCGATGCGCCGCCCGATCACCACCCTGATGATGGTTGTGGCTCTGATCAGTGGCGGCGTGCTTGCCTATAGCCGGATGCGGGTGGACATCTTCCCCGCCCTGAACGTTCCGAAGATCTACGTCTTCCTGGATTACGTCGGCATGGGGCCCGAGCAGATGGAGGGCTTCATCGTCAACGAGCTCGAATTGTATTTCCAGTACGTTGATGGGATCCAGGATATCAATACCCGCAACATACAGCAGGTGGCCCTGTGCGAGCTGTCGTTTTTCCCGGGCACTGACATGGGTCAGGCCATGGCCCAGGTCGTGGCGATGTCCGACCGCGCCATGTCGTGGATGCCCAAGGGGACATTGCCGCCGATGATCATGCGGATGGACGCAGGCAGCGTTCCGGTGGGCTACCTCGTCTTCGAGAGCAAGGAGACCACACTGGGTGCGATGGGCGACCTGGCGCAGAACATCATCCGTCCGCTGGTGCAGAAGTATGTTCCAGGGACGGTGGCGATTTCGCCGTTCGGGCCCAACATGCGATCGATCGTGATCAATGTGAATCCCAACAAGCTGCTGGATTACAACCTAACTCCACAGCAGGTGATCGATGCTCTGGCATCGGGGAACACCGTCATCCCCTCCGGCAATGTCTACATCAAGGATTCGATGCCGGTGGTCGCGAACAACGCGACGGTGGTCGACATCCAGAAACTGGGGGAGATTCCACTCAGGCTCGAGCGGAACGTTTATCTGCGGGACGTGGCCACCATCCATGACGACGTTGACATAACCTATGGATACGCGCTGGTCAACGGCAAGAAGTCGGTCTATCTGCCGATCATCAAGAAAGACACGGGATCGACGCTGACCGTCGTCGCCGACGTTCACAAGGCGATGCAGAAATTCCGCGACGCAGTCCCCAAGGACGTCACGATCAACTTCGAGTTCGACGAATCGCCCACGGTGGTTGCGGCGGTCGAGAGCGTGGCGACCGAGGGGTTGATCGGGGCCGGCTTGACGGGGCTGATGATCCTGCTTTTCCTGGGCGACCCGAGGAGCGTGATCGTCGTTGTGTTGAACATCCCGCTGGCGCTCATGGGCTCGTTATGTGGGCTCTGGATTACGGGTAACACGATCAACATCATGTCGCTTGGCGGTATGGCGCTGGCGATCGGCATCCTGGTCGACGAGGCGACGGTGACGATCGAGAACGTGCACGTGCAGATGGAGCAAACGCCGAAAGTTGCCACGGCGGTACTGCACGCGAGCAACGCCACGGCGGTACCGCGGCTCTTGGCGTTGCTCTGCATCCTGTCGGTGTTCATCCCGGCGTTCATCATGACCGACCCGCTCCGGTCGCTGTTCATGCCGCTGACTCTCGGTGTCGGGTTCGCCATGATCTCGTCGTATCTGCTCTCCAGCACGCTCGTACCGATTCTCTGCGTCGCCCTGCTGAAGCACCACGGGGGACGGGACGAAGGTAAGGCTGGTCTGTTCGATCGGATGCTGAAGGTCTACGGTAAGGCGGTGGGTTGGTTTGTCCGGCTCCGCTGGTTGACGGTGCCGATCTACCTCGCGGCGTGTGGTCTTATCCTCTGGGTGCTCGGCATGCAAGTCGGCACCGAGCTTTTCCCGCAGATCGACTCGGGCGAATTCGTGCTTCGGTTCCGTCCACCTCCCGGCTCCAATTTCGAGCTGACCCGGGAGATGGCGATCAAGTGCCTCGAAGAGATCGAGCGCGAAGCAAAGCCCGAGCACATCGCGATCACGATGGGCTACGTCGGTCAGGTCGCCCCGAACTTCGGCATCGACAATATGGTGCTATTCATGCGCGGGCCCGACGACGGCCAGTTGCGGGTCGCGCTGACCGAGGACAGCGGGATCAAGCTCGACGAGTTTCGCGAGCGGCTTCGCAAGATCCTCCCCGATCGGGTGATTCCGTGGCTGACCAAACGTCTGGAGCAAGGAGGATTGTCGCCGTCGGAGGCGCAACGGCAAGGCAATCTGGCGACGTTCGGTTTCGAGCCGGGCGACATCGTATCGGAGGTCATGAGCTTCGGCTCGTCCAAGCCGATCGCGTTGCGGATCGTCGGTACCGACCTGAAAATGGTGCGGCAGCACGCGGAGAAGATCGCCGCCAACATGAGACGGATCCGGTTCCTCCGCGACATCCAGTTCGAGCAGCAGCTTGACTACCCGACTGTGGAAGTCAACATCGATCGCGAGAAGGCGGGGTTGAGCGGTTCCAAGGTGGAGGACGTGGCGCACGCCCTCGTGATGGCGACGGCGTCGACCCGCTTCGCGTCGCTCAATTACTGGATCGACGTGAAGACGGGCTTCGACTACCTGGTCCAGCTCCAGGTGCCGCCGTTGCGGATCGAAAAGCCAGATGACATCGAGACCTTACCCGTGGATTCGGTCAATCCCTTGGTTAACCTGATGATCCGCGACGTGGCGATGGTCCGCAAAGGCGTGAGGCCGGGCGAGATCGACCGCGACATGTCGCAGCGTTACCTGACAATTACGGCGAACGTCGAGCACGAAGACATGGGCCGCGCTTCGCGGCAGGTTGCCGGGGCACTCGCCGCGGCCGGCGACCCGCCCCGCGGCGTGCGGGTGGACACCATGGGGCAGCTTCCGCCCATGGACGAGATGTTCGAGTCGCTGAGCATCGGATTGGCGGTCGCCGTGTTCGTGATCTTCGTGCTCCTGACCGCTTACTTCCAGTCGCCGCGTCTGGCTCTGATCTCGATAGGCGCCGTGCCGGGCGTGTTGGCGGGGATCGCGACGATCCTCTACCTTACCAATACCTCACTGAACATCGAGTCGTTCATGGGCTCGATCATGTGCCTCGGCGTATCCGTGTCGAATTCGGTGATGCTGGTGACGTTTATCGACGAGCACTGGAAGACCGGGTCGCCCTCGACTGAGGCGGCCATCAAAGGAGCGAGTGAGCGGTTGCGGCCCATCTTGATGACGGCGTGCGCGATGACCGTTGGCATGGTTCCGATGGCGCTGGCTCTCGAGCGGGGCAGCCAGATGCAGGCCCCGCTCGGCCGCGCGGTGATTGGCGGGCTGGTGATGTCCACGTTCGCCACTCTGCTGTTCGTCCCGTCGATCTTCGCAATCGTGATCGGCAAGAAGGTGTCGCGGTCGCCTTCGGTTGCCCCCGACGACCCCGAGAGCGCGCACTACGACCCGACCGTCCTCGCGGGTTCGCGGCATGCCGACCTGCATCGCGCGCACGCCGACGAGGACAGCGGCTCCTCTGCCGGAGGTCCGATTCCGGGTTCCAGCACCGACGAGCCCCGGAATGAAACCTCCTTACCCGGAGAACATTAATGCGTCGCGAGCTCGGCAAGGTCCCCAGGGCTCCAGTTCGAACACATCGCCACTCTGCGCAGAGATCTTGGATGCGCCGCAACTCTGGACGGATGATTCCTTCTGGTTCCTCCTACCGCAGTTTCGCGTTCTTCGGTCTGATCTTCGCCCTCGCGATGCCAGGCTGCGGCCACAGGAGCGAGGTCGACCTCGCGAACGCCCCGAGCGCTGCGACCTACCAGGTGATCAATCCGACGCTCCGGAAGATCGTCCGGGTCGTCGGGCAACCTAGCTTCGTCGAGAGCTTCGAGCGCACGTCAATCTATCCCAAGCCGACCGGCTATATTCTGAAATGGGTCGTGGATATTGGCGACAAGGTGAAGAAGGGCGACGTGCTCGCCATCCTGTTCGCGCCCGAGCTGATCGAGGAGGATGCGACGAAGCAAGCGGCTGTTGTGCTCGACCAGCGGCGAATCGCGCTGGCCAAGGAGGTAGTGAAAGTGGCCGAGGCCGATGTCGCGGCAGCTCATTCGCACGTCAAGGAGGCCGAGGAAATCCTCGCCAGGTACCAGGCAGAAGTCGAGCGCTGGGACACACAGACCAAGCGGCTCCAGCGCGAGGTCGACACGGGCGTGGTGGATCCTCGAGTCCTTCTTGAGTCGACCGATCAGCTCAGGTCGAGCACAGCGGCGCGGAACAAGGCAACGGCAAGCATCAAGAGGGCCAAAGCGGAACTACTGTCCGCCGAGGCCACGCTCAAGAAGGCGCTGGTCGATGTCAGGGTCGCCGAAGCCGATCTGAAAGTTGCCGAAAGCGAGCAAAGATACGCGAAGGCGTGGGTGGACTACCTGACGCTCACCGCTCCCTATGATGGCGTGATCTTCGCACGCAACGCGAATACCTTCGACTTCGTGATGCCCACCACGGGGGACCCCACGGCCTACTACCTCTCTCCCGACATCTCGCCCGGAGCCGCCTCGCCGATTTATGTGGTCGAGCGCACCGACATCGTCCGTGTCTTCGTCGACATCCCCGAGCAGGATGCCAACTACGTTCATATTGGATCCAGGGCTACCGTCCTGGCCAGGGCGTACCGCGACAAGCCAATCCCCGGCCTGGTCACGCGCACCTCCTGGGCGCTGAACATGAAGAGCCGCACGCTCCGAGCCGAGATCGACCTGCATAACCCCGACAGCCAGATCTTGCCCGGGATCTACGCCTACGTCAATTTGCTCATTGAGCGGCCCAACGTGCAGGCGCTGCCCGCAACGGCTATCACGTACAGCGGCGACAGGGCCTACTTCTGGAAGCACGAGAAGGGGCATGCGGTGCAGACCGAGGTGCAGACGGGAGTCAGCGACGGCGAGTGGATCGAGGTCATCAATCACCGTCCGCCCGTCGCTCTGGAGGCACCAGGCGACTCGGTGCCCTGGACGCCAATTGACGGGACGGAGCAGGTGATATTCGGCAACCTGTCGCTGCTCGACGACGGCGCACCGGTGGAGGTTGCTCCGGCGACACAGGCGGCCAAACAAGCGAGCGAGATGCACACGCCCGTGGAGGCGACGAAAGAACCGAAGGCGAGGCTGGACAATTAGGTCACCGGGGCAACATCTGTTTGACTAATGATTATACGATATTATGAATCCGTCTTGGAAAAATCAGAGTTCCTTTCGGACGTGAAGCTTTTGCATGATTCTGTTTATCCCCGATGGCTGATGCGGAAGCCTATGCATACGAGTCGCAGGACAATGCCCGGGTACTCGACTCCGCGCGCCGGAAAGGCGCCTTTCTTCAAGGAGATTGGTGATGCGCCAGGCACTTGGTGCACCATTTCGACTTGGCGGGCAACCTTGCGCCAGCGGTTGTTCTTGCTCTCCGCCGGCCTCCTGTCCGCCCTGTGCATGCCGGGTTGCCATCACGAGAAAAAGCTCTCCCATAAGAGCGTCGCGGAAGCTCCGACCGTGCAGTTGATCCGGCCGCAATCCCGGAACATTATCCGCGTTGTCGGGCAGCCCGGCTTCATCCAGAGTTACGAGCGTTCGTCGGTCTATCCGAAAATGAACGCTTACATCCAGAAATGGATCGTGGACATCGGCGACAAGGTTAAGAAGGACGATGTGCTCGCCACGCTCTTCGCGCCGAACTAGTCGAGGACCACGGGACGAAAAAGGCAACCGTCGTGCTCGATCGCGAGCGGGTCGCGCTGGCCAAGGTGGTGGTGGAAGTGGCCAAGGCCAACGTCGTAGCGGCCGCTGCACGCCTCGAGGAGGTACGCGCGGATCTCGCTGACTATCAGGCCGAGGTCAATCGCTGGGACTCGGAGACGAAGCGGCTCCAGAGGGAGGTCGACCGGGGCGTGGTCAGTCCTCAGACGCTGCTCCAGACCACCGACCGGTGGAAGGCCAGCATCGCCGCTCGCCAGTCGGCAACGGCGGCAGTCAGCAAGGCGGCCGACGAGCTTCTCGCGCGACGCGCCGCACTCTCCCAGGCCGAGGTTGACGTCGGGGTTGCTGAAGCCGATCTGAAAGTTGCCGAGAGCGAGGAGAGGCGGCTCAAGGCCTGGGTAGACTACCTTGTACTGCCCGCGCCGTTTGACGGGGTGATCGTTGCCCGCAACGCCAACACCTTCGACTTCGTCCTTCCCAGCAAGGGCGATCCATCGGCAATCCAACGTGGTCCCTACCTGTCCCCCTCGGGAACCGCCGCGCCGATCTACGTGGTCGATCGATCCGACATCATACGCGTCTTCGTGGACATTCCCGAGGAGTACGCCAACTATGTCCATATCGGCTCCAAGGCCAGCGTGATCATCAGAGCCTATCGCGACCAGCCGATTCCCGGCACGGTCACGCGCACCTCTTGGGCATTGAACATCAAGAGCCGCACGCTTCGCGCCGAAATCGACCTCCGCAATCCCGAGAGCCAGATCTTGCCGGGGATGTACGCCTACGCCAGGGTGATCATCGAACGGCCCAATGTGTGGGCGCTGCCTGTGTCTGCACTCATGCACATCGAGAAAACCATCTTGCATATCGGTGAGAAGACGTACTGCTGGACGTACGAGAACGGTCATGCCAAACGAATCGAGGTGGAGACGGGGCTCATGGACAATAAAGGTGAGTGGATCGAGGTCACCAATCGCCAGTTCCCGCCCGTTGCCGGCAGTGCGGACGAATGGGCGCCAATCGACGGGAAGGAGCAAGTGATCGTGGGCGACCTGTCGACCCTTGCCGAGGGCAGTCCGCTGAAGGTCGATTCAACGAGCGGGACGGAGGCGGCGAAAGCCTCGCATGAGATCTCGCCCTCCGGCCCCTTGCGACCTTGAAGAATCACGGGTGGGTTCGTCTCTACCATCTGCTTGTTCACATGTCTCAGGGAGTGCGCCGTTCATCGGAACGATCCGTTCCAGAGGGGGCTCCCGCCGCGATGAACTGATCTTCGAACTGGACGCACGCGACTGCCAGTCGTCAAGCCTAACCATCCGAAGGCAAAAACACTGAAAGAAGCGACGCCTGTCCCATGAATAATATTTCATCATGAATAATATTTCATGATGTGTATAGCGGATTTTGCACAAAGTTGCAGACTCAGGAGAGAACCTAACTTACATGGCGTCCCCTGTCCGAAGCATCGCTTGGAGTCGTGTATTCCGGCAATACTCATTATTGTGCGCGTTGACATTCATTTTGGTCGCGCCTAATATTCACTTGCTGGTAACTAGGGCTCTGACTTAGAGGGACGATGTCAGTTCTCCAACTCATCAGGCTTGTATTTCGGTCCGTCCTTGCTTTGGCGTTGGTGGTAGCATTAACCCTATCACCGATGCGGAGCAAGAATGGGTACTTCGCAAGTCCGCTCCGTCGCCATTTCGCGTTTCCCGCGAAGAATCTTTCCCGCCATACCGCTTCTTCTCTCCCGTCGCCATTAGCTCGCATCAAAGCCATTGCCTCGGAAAATGAAGAGAAAGTGAATAGCCCGGCCGGCGTGCACTGCTACTTTTTCGAGGCGGCTCTCGCTCCATCTCCCGAGCTACATCCACGCTTGGCCACATCCGGTAGCAGTTGCGAGCCCTATCCACTTCGCTGTTGAACCGGTGTTCTGAATCTGCACGAGCGCGAAGTCCGAGCTGAATTCGATTTCATTCAGCTTCGGCCTGCTGATTGCATTAAATGACCTGCTGGTTGGGTATTCGTGAGTGTCCCGCGAAAAAGCTCGATGGGGCAGCCACAGCCCCGGTTTGCTGAAGCGGGAATGTTCGCAAAGGACCAAGGCGTGCTTGCCATCAAGGCCCTGCGCACGTTGAACCTACTCGGCTGCAACCAGAGAGAGATACAAGCCGGCTACAGGCTGCGCCAACAATCGGGCTTATTGTCGAGCCGTGACATGAAAAATTTTTATGTGTCGTGGTCTCCACGGAGATTGCGCAGGTAACCAATAGTTACTCACGCGTAGCAACCCGACCTTTCGTGACCTGGCGACGAAAGCGGTGCCCCGGGAAGTCGCCGGATTCCAGTGTCCCCTGGGTTTGAGCGCATTCGCCGATGTCATGCGATTTCGTTCCGCGCTCTGCTGCCAATTCGCCGATTCCAGAATTTGATCAGTAGCCCGCCGCAAATCCTTATTTGGACGATGATTCATGAATCCTACCGTCTTTGCCATGCGTCGCCCGATCACGACCTTGATGTTGGTCGTGGCTCTGATCAGCGGCGGCCTTCTCGCCTACACCCGAATGCGGGTCGATATTTTCCCCTCGCTGAACACGCCCAAGATCTACGTGTTTCTTGATTACATCGGTATGAGCCCCGACCAGATCGAGGGCTTCATCGTCAACCAGCTCGAGCTGTACTTCCAGTACGTCGACGGCATTCAGGACATCAACACCCGGAACATCCAGCAGGTGGCCTTGTGTGAACTCTCGTTCTTCCCCGGTACGGACATGGGGCAGGCGATGGCGCAGGTGGTGGCCATGTCGGACCGGGCCATGTCATGGATGCCCAAGGGGACGTTGCCGCCGATGATCATGCGCATGGACGCGGGCAGCGTGCCGGTGGGGTACCTGGTGTTCGAGAGCCAGGAGACGTCGCTGGGAGCGATGGGCGACCTGGCACAGAACGTGGTGCGGCCGCTGGTACAGAAGTATGTTCCTGGGACGGTGGCGATCTCGCCGTTCGGGCCGAACATGCGGTCGATCGTGATCAATGTCGATCCCCACAAGCTGCTCGACTACAACGTGGCGCCGCAGCAGGTGATCTCGGCGTTGGCGAAGGGTAACACGATCATTCCCGCCGGGAACATTTACATCAAAGACTCGATGCCAGTGGTCTCCAACAACGCGACGGTGGTGGACATCCAGAAATTGGGGGATATACCACTGAAGCTGGGATTGAACGTCTATCTGCGTGATGTGGCTACGTTCCATGACGATACGGACATTACGTATGGGTACGCGCTGGTCAACGGCAAGAAGTCGGTCTACCTGCCGATTATCAAGAAGGACACGGGGTCGACGCTGACGGTGGTGGCGGACGTGCATAAGTCGATGCAGTTGTTCCGCGACGCCGTTCCCAAAGACGTGTCGGTGAGTTTCGAGTTTGACGAGTCGCCGACAGTGGTGGCGGCGGTGGAGAGCGTGGCCACCGAAGGGTTGATCGGCGCAGGCTTGACCGGGCTGATGATCCTGCTGTTCCTCAAGGACTGGCGCAGCGTGCTCGTCGTCGTGTCCAACATTCCACTCGCTCTCCTGGGGTCGTTGTTTGGTCTCTGGGTGACAGGCAACACGATCAACATCATGTCGCTGGGCGGCATGGCGCTGGCGATCGGCATTCTGGTCGACGAATCGACGGTAACTGTTGAATGTATTCACGTGCAGATGCAACGGACGCACAACGTCGCGTCAGCAGTGCTGCACGGCAGCTTGATCACAGCGGTGCCGCGGCTCCTGGCGTTGCTCTGCATCCTGTCGGTGTTCATCCCCGCGTTCATCATGGGTGATCCGTTGCGCTCGCTGTTCATGCCCCTGACTCTGGGCGTCGGATTTGCGATGATCTCATCCTATCTGCTGTCCAGCACATTCGTGCCGATCATGTGCGTGAGCCTGCTCAAGCACATGGGACATCATGATGAAGAAGCCGGATTGTTCGGCCGGTTCCTCAAGGCTTATCGCAAGGTGGTGAACTGGTTTGTCCATCTCCGCTGGCTAATTGTTCCAGGCTATCTCGTGGGCTGCGGCCTCATCCTCTGGCTGCTGGGTATGCAGATCGGCACCGAGTTGTTCCCGCAGATCGACTCGGGACAGTTCGTGCTGCGGTTCCGGCCACCGCCCGGCTCGAGCTTTGAGTTGACCCGAGAGATGGCGGTAAAGTGCCTCGAGGAAATCGAGCGTGAGGCGAAACCGGGAAACATCCAGATCACGATGGGCTTCGTGGGTCAGGTAGCCCCCAACTTCGGCATCGACAACATGGTGCTGTTCATGCGGGGACCCGACGACGGGCAACTGCGTGTCGCCTTGAAGGAAGACAGTGGGATCAAGCTGGCTGAGTTTCGCGAGCGGCTGCGCAAGGTCCTCCCGGACCGGGTAATCCCATGGCTGTCAGAGCGGCTCCAGCAGAAGGGGCTGTCCAAGGCGGAGTCGGAGGCCGAGGCCAAGAAGTCGACCTTCGGTTTCGAGCCGGGCGACATCGTGACCAACGTCATGAGTTTCGGCTCGGCGAAGCCGATCGCGGTTCGCGTCGTCGGCACTGATCTCAAAATGGTCCGGCAGCACGCGGAAAAGATCGCCGCCAACATGAAGGATATCCCCTTCCTCCGCGACGTTCAGTTCCAGCAGACGCTCGATTACCCCACCGTCGAGGTCGAAATCGACCGCGAGAAAGCGGGGTTGAGCGGTGCCAGCGTCGAGGACCTGGCTCACGCGTTGGTCATGGCGACGGCCTCGACCCGCTTCGCCAACCTCAACTACTGGGTCGACGTGAAGACCGGGTTCGACTACCTGGTCCAGATTCAGATTCCGCCTCTCCGGATCGACAAACCGGAAGACATCGAGACCCTGCCGCTGGAGTCGGTCAACCCGCTGGTCAACCTGATGATCCGCGACGTGGCCAAGGTCCATAGGGGTGTTCGACCTGGTGAGCTGGACCGCGACATGTCCCAGCGCTATCTGACGCTGGTCGCGAATGTGGAGGGCGAGGACATGGGCCGGGCTTCAGGGCAGGTCGCCCAGGCGATCGCAGCCGCCGGCGAGCCGCCCCGCGGCGTGCGGGTTGAGCCGATGGGACAGCTTCCGCCGATGATCGAGATGTTCAAGGCACTGGGCATCGGGCTGGCGGTCGCCGTGTTCGTGATCTTCGTGCTGCTCACGGCCTACTTCCAGTCGCCACGACTGGCCCTGATCTCCATTGGCGCCGTGCCCGGAGTGCTCGCGGGTATCGCCTCGATCCTTTACTTCACTCACACATCGCTGAATATCGAGTCGTTCATGGGTTCGATCATGAGCCTGGGCGTCTCGGTGTCAAACTCGGTCATGCTCGTAACCTTCATGGACGAGCACTGGAAGGGAGGAGCGGCCTCGACCAAGGCGGCCATTCTGGCGCGGGCGACCGGCTGCGGCCGATCCTCATGACGGCCTGTGCGATGACCGTCGGCATGGTGCCGATGGCCCTGGCGCTGGAGCGAGGCAGCCAGATGCAGGCGCCCTTGGGCCTGGCGGTGATCGGCGGGCTGGTGATGTCGACGTTCGCCACCTTGCTGGTGCTTCCTTCGATCTTCTCAGTCGTGATTGGCCGGAGTGCGTTCCGCTCGCCCTCGATCTATCCCGACGATCGCGAGAGCGTGCACTATGACCCGAACGTCTTCGCCGAGGAGGTCGACGAGGGCGAGTCCGCCGAGTCTACTGCTCAAGAAGTTGTCAGGCGTCACACCGTTGACGAGCTCCTTGGCTTCCTCAGGAGCATCCTCCATGAAATCCGCTCGAAGCGACATGACATGCTCACCCACCATACCGTGGATGATCTTATCAAAACTCTCGGCTTCGGCGAGGACCGTTCGCTCGACGAAGACAGCGATAACCCGTACCGCAGCCAAGACCCGGGCACAGACCCCGGGAAGACCCCGAATGATCCCCACTCACACGGAGATTCTTGATGTATTCCAGTCGTTTTGCGCAAAAAGCCCTGTTGCCTCTTGAAATTGGAAAGGCATCTGGGGCGGCTGTTCCCAAGCACCGCCCCCTTACCTGGAGGTCCCTGATGCGTCGTGTTCCCGGGCACCTGATCCCCAATCGTTTCTCAGGCTTCCGCGTGCTGGCGTTGTGCATGCTGTCCGCCGTCGCGGCGCCAGGCTGCGGACACGAGGAAGAGTCCCATTTCACGAGCGTCTCGAAGCCGCCAACCGTGCAGATCATACAGCCGGAGGTTCGCAAGCTCGTCCGAGATGTTGGTCAGCCCAGCTTCATCGAGGCATTCGAGCGTACGTCCATCTATCCCAAGCTGACCGGTTACATCGACAAGTGGATCGTTGACATCGGCGACAAGGTGAAGAAGGGTGAGGTCCTTGCCACACTGTTCGTGCCCGAGCTGGTCGAGGATCATGGGACGAAGAAGGCGACCGTCAAGCTCGACGAGGAGAGGGTCCAACTGGCCCGCAAGATGGTGGAGGTGACTGCAGCCGACGTGAAGGCGGCCGAGGCGCGTCTGGGCGAGTCCAAGGCTATACTCAACAAGTACGAAGCCGAGGTCGAACGCTGGGACACGGAGGTCAAGCGGCTCACGCACGAGGTTGACCGGGGCGTGGTCGATCCCCAGATCCTCAACGAATCGACCAACCAGTGGAAATCGAGCCTTGCCTCGCGAGACGCGGCGAAGGCGACCATCACCAAGGCGGAGGCCGAACTCCTATCCAGGCAGGCCACGCTGGCGAAGGCGAAGGTCGATGTCTCGGTCGCGCAGGCCGACCTGGCTGTTGCGACCAGCGAGGCGAAGCGAATCGAGGCCTGGGTCGGCTACCTCACGCTCACCGCACCTTTTGACGGCGTGATCGTGGCCCGCAACGCCAACACCTTCGACTTCGTACTGCCCTCCTCGGGCGACCCCTCGGCTGACGCACGTGCTCCGCACCTGTCGCCCTCCGGCGGCGCTGCACCGATCTACGTCGTCGATCGCACCGACAAGGTTCGGATCTTCGTCGACATCCCCGAGCAAGATGCCAACTACGTGAAGGTCGGTACCAAGGCAAGCGTGCTGGCCAAGGCATACCGCGACCAGCCGATCCCCGGTACCGTGACTCGCACATCATGGGCCCTCAACGTGAAAAGCCGTACGCTCCGTGCCGAGATCGACTTGCCTAACCCAGGCGGCCAGCTTCTGCCCGGAATGTACGCCTACGCCAACGTGATCATAGAACGCCCTGGCGTGCGTGCGCTGCCAGTGTCCGCCCTGACTCATAGTGGCGATAAGACCTACTGCTGGACGTACCAGGACGGCCATGCCCAGCGGGCCGAGATCCAGACGGGCGTCACCGACGGCGATTGGATCGAGGTTACCAATCTCGAGCGGCCGAATGGGTCAACCGCCGATCACGACTGGATGCCGATCAACGGTACCGAAAAAGTGATCCAGGGCGACCTGTCGATCCTGGCCGATGGTGCCCCGGTAGAGGTCGTTCCGGCCTCGGGAAAGACGGAAGTCGCCAGTGCCGGCTCGGTTCGTCCCGCAACAAATCCTCCGTCGGGCGAGATACGTGAGTGAACACGTGCAATCATGTATGATTGTCTCGGACTTCATGGCCGAGGTCGAAAGTCGTCACGCGGGGCCCGCGACCGCGGCGCTCCGCTCGAGTGTTCTTGTGAGCCGGGGAATCGGTTCGAGCAGGCCTGGGTGGGCAACCATCCAGGGCTTCTCGGACAACCCACTTCCAGGGTTGCATGGCCGTCAGCGACTTCAGAGCCCCTATCAGTAGAACCTGTCGAATCCGAAACGAAGCGCTTCCTCAGCGATCTTCCACACCGATGTGCGCTGCTCGGCCTCTCAAGCCAAATTTTTTTCTTGGCACCTACTTGAAAACACCTCGTCGCGCTTGTTCTAATTAATAAAAGCAAATTCTTGAGATTCTGTCAGGTTAAGTAGTTTTAATGAACTAGAGTGTCGTTTTCTTCAATCTCATGCTGCCGGCGCGCTCGAAGCTGGCCAGAAACAACTTGAGCGAATCGGCTGGGGGGATCGTTCATGAATCCCACCGTCTTCGCGATGCGGCGTCCCGTCACGACCATGATGCTGGTCGTGGCTCTGATCAGCGGCGGTCTTCTTGCTTACAGTCGGATGCGAGTGGACATCTTCCCCTCGCTGAACACGCCCAAGATCTACGTGTTCCTTGATTACATCGGCATGAGCCCCGACCAGATCGAGGGCTTCATCGTCAACCAGCTCGAGCTGTACTTCCAGTACGTCGACGGCATTCAGGACATCAACACCCGGAACATCCAGCAGGTGGCCTTGTGTGAACTCTCGTTCTTCCCCGGTACGGACATGGGGCAGGCGATGGCGCAGGTGGTGGCCATGTCGGACCGGGCCATGTCATGGATGCCCAAGGGGACGTTGCCGCCGATGATCATGCGGATGGACTCGGGCAGTGTTCCCGTCGGCTATCTGGTGTTCGAGAGCCAGGAGACGTCGCTGGGTGCGATGGGCGACCTGGCACAGAACGTGGTGCGGCCGCTGGTGCAGAAGTTCGTCCCCGGCACGGTGGCGATCTCGCCGTTCGGGCCGAACATGCGGTCAATCGTGATCAATGTCGATCCCCACAAGCTGCTCGACTACAACGTGACGCCGCAGCAGGTAATCTCGGCGTTGGCGAAGGGTAACACGATCATTCCCGCCGGGAACATTTACATCAAAGACTCGATGCCGGTGGTATCGAATAACGCGACAGTCGTCGACATCAAGCGACTGGGTGAGATCCCGCTGAAGCTGGGGCTGAATGTCTATCTGCGTGATGTGGCTACGTTCCATGACGATACGGACATTACGTATGGGTACGCGCTGGTCAACGGCAAGAAGTCGGTCTACCTGCCGATTATCAAGAAGGACACGGGGTCGACGCTGACGGTGGTGGCGGACGTGCATAAGTCGATGCAGTTGTTCCGCGACGCCGTTCCCAAAGACGTGTCGGTGAATTTCGAGTTTGACGAGTCGCCAACGGTGATGGCGGCGGTCGAGAGCGTGGCCACCGAAGGGTTGATCGGCGCAGCCTTGACCGGGCTGATGATCCTGCTGTTTCTCCGCGACTGGAGGAGCGTGGTCGTCGTGGTAGTCACCATTCCGCTCGCCCTCTTGGGGTCGTTGTTCGGGCTGTGGGTGACGGGCAACACGATCAACATCATGTCGCTGGGTGGTCTGGCACTGGCGATCGGCATCCTCGTCGACATGGCAACCGTGACCATTGAAAACGTGAATGTCCAGATGAGGCGCACACCCAAGATCGCCACGGCCGTGCTCCACGGCAGCCTCACCACGGCGGTGCCGATCTTGCTGGCGCTGCTGTGCATTCTGTCGGTATTCGTACCTGCGTTCATCATGGCCGACCCGCTTCGGTCGCTGTTCATGCCGCTAACTCTTGCAGTCGGGTTTGCCATGATCGCGGCATACCTGCTTTCCAGCACATTCGTACCGATTCTGTGCGTGAACTTGCTCAAACATATGGGGCATGAGGAGGACGACCACGGGCTCTTCGCCCGGTTCCTCAAAGGCTATCGCGGGGCGGTAGGTTGGTTTGTCCGCGCTCGTTGGGTGGTGGTTCCAGCCTATCTCGTGGGCTGCGGCATGATCCTCTGGCTGCTGGGCTTGCAGGTCGGCACCGAGTTGTTCCCGCAGATCGACTCGGGACAGTTCGTGCTGCGGTTCCGGCCGCCGCCCGGCTCGAACTTTGAGCTGACCCGGGAGATGGCGGTGAAGTGCCTTGAAGTGATCGAGCGTGAGGCGAAGCCGGAGAACATCCAGATCACGATGGGCTTCGTGGGTCAGGTGGCCCCCAACTTCGGCATCGACAACATGGTGCTGTTCATGCGTGGGCCCGACGACGGTCAGTTACGCGTTGCGCTCCGACCCGACAGCGGGATCAAGCTCGACGAGTTCCGGGAGCGGCTGCGCAAGGTCCTTCCCGAGCGGGTGATCCCATGGTTGGAGCAACGGCTGGAGAAGGGGGGATTGACCAAGGCTGAAGCTCAGCGTCAAGCCAAGATGTCGTCCTTCGGCTTCCAGCCGGGTGATATTGTGACCAACGTCATGAGCTTCGGCTCGCAAACGCCGATCGCCGTTCGCGTTGTCGGCACCGACTTGAAGCAGGTCCGCCAGCACGCCGAAAAGATCTCTGGCCAGTTGAAACAGAACAAGTTTCTCCGCGACGTCTCGTTCGACCAGACGCTCGATTACCCAACCGTCGAGGTGGATATCGACCGCGAGAAAGCGGGGTTAAGCGGTGCCAGCGTCGAGGACGTGGCTCATGCGCTGGTCATGGCGACGGCCTCGACTCGCTTCGCCAACCTCAACTACTGGGTCGACGTGAAGACCGGGTTCGACTACCTGGTCCAGATTCAGATTCCTCCCCTGCGGATGGAGAAGCCGGAAGACATCGAGATCTTGCCACTGGAGTCGGTCAACCCAGTGGTCAACCTGCTGATCCGCGACGTGGCCAAGGTCCGGAGAGGTCTGCGCCCCGGTGAGCTCGACCGGGACATGTCTCAGCGCTACGTGAGCCTGGTCGCGAATGTGGAGGGCGAGGACATGGGGCGGGCATCAAAGCAGGTTGCCCAGGCGATCGCAGCCGCCGGCGAGCCACCCCGTGGCGTGCGGGTTGAGCCCATGGGCCAGCTTCCGCCGATGATCGAGATGTTCAAGGCACTGGGCATCGGGCTGGGGGTCGCCGTATTCGTGATCTTCGTGCTCTTGACGGCCTACTTCCAGTCAACGCGGCTGGCATTGATCTCGGTGGGGGCGGTGCCGGGGGTGCTTGCAGGCATCGCCACAATACTTTACTTCACTGGGACATCGCTCAATATCGAGTCATTCATGGGCTCGATCATGAGCCTGGGCGTCTCGGTGTCGAATTCGGTGCTGCTCGTGACGTTCATGGACGAATACTGGAAAGGAGGAGTGTCCTCCAGCGAGGCGGCCGTCGTCGGCGCGGGCGACCGGCTGCGGCCGATCCTCATGACGGCCTGTGCAATGACCGTCGGCATGGTGCCGATGGCCCTGGCGCTGGAGCGAGGCAGCCAGATGCAGGCGCCCCTGGGCCTGGCAGTGATCGGCGGGCTGGTGATGTCGACATTCGCCACCTTGCTGGTACTCCCCTCGATCTTCACGATGGTGATCGGCCAGAGGGTCTTTCGGTCACCGTCGATCTACCCGGATGATCGCGCGAGCGTGCATTTCGATTCGATGGTTTTCGCCGAGGAGGTTGATAGCGGCCACCGGGATGGGTCCGGAGCCGAGGAAGTGGTCAGACGTCACACGGCCGACGAGCTCATCGGATTTCTCAGGAGTATCCTGCATGAGATTCGCTCGAAGAGGCACGATATGGTCACTCACCACAACCTCGACGATCTCCTCGGCACCCTCGGCTTTGGCAAGGAAAGCACGTCCGATGGAGACCTCGCTCCCAAGGTCGATGCCGATTGGCAGATACCTGATGGAGACGGCGTTCTCCCGGGCGATCCAAACGGGCACGCAGCCGACGGCAAGGCACAAGGGCTTGAACCGGTCGAACACACGACACTCACCACGCACGGGGACCCTTGATGCCCGGCATGTTGGCTGGAAGTCCGAGCTGCGCACGGAAATGGAAAGGCACAGGGGCGGCCCATCCGAGGTGCCGTCCCTCTATCTGGAGATTACAAATGCGTCGCGTCCTCCGGCTTCAGATCCCGGTCTATTCCCCTGTCTGTCGCTTCCTGGCCTGCTTGCTGGCCGCCATGGTGGCGACGGGCTGCGGACACGAGGAAAAGTCTCATTATACGAGTGTCTCAAAGCCGCCTGCCGTGCGGATCATCCAGCCGGAGGTTCGCAAGATCGTCCGCGACGTCGGACAACCCAGCTTTATCGAGGCATTCGAACGCACGTCGATCTATCCCAAGCTGACCGCTTATATCGACAAGTGGATCGTCGACATCGGCGACAGGGTGAAGAAGGGCGAGGTGCTAGCCACACTGTTCGTGCCCGAGCTGGTCGAGGATTACGGAACGAAGAAGGCGACCGTCAAGCTCGACACGGAGAGGGTCCAACTGGCCAACAAGATGGTGGAGGTGGCTGACGCCAACGTCAAGGCGGCCCAGGCGAGCTTGGCCGAGGCCAAGGCGATCCTCGCCAAGTTTCAGGCCGAGGTCGATCGCTGGGACACGGAGGTCAAGCGGCTCACGCACGAGGTTGACCGAGGCGTGGTCGATCCCCAGATTCTTCTCGAGTCGACCAACCAGTGGCGATCGAGCGTGGCCGCGCGAGACGCGGCGAAGGCGACCATCACCAAGGCGGAGGCCGAGCTGCTTTCCAATGAAGCGACACTTGCGAAGGCCAGGGTCGATGTCTCGGTCGCCAACGCCGATCTCGCCGTTGCCACGAGCGAGGCGAAGCGGATCGAGGCTTGGGTCGGCTACCTCACGCTCACCGCGCCTTTTAACGGTGTGATCGTGGCCCGCAACGCCAACACTTTCGATTTCGTACTGCCCTCCTCGGGCGACCCCTCGGCTGACGCTCGCGCTCCGCACCTGTCGCCCTCGGGCGGCGCCGCGCCGATTTATGTCGTTGACCGCACGGATGTGGTTAGAATCTTTGTCGACATCCCCGAACAAGATGCCAACTACGTCCACGGGTGTGACCTGCGCTTGATGCGAGCCGTGAAGACCCTCAGCGAACTGCCGACGACTGGCAGGGATCTGATCGTCTTGGCCGCTCTGCCCAAAACGCTCCACTTCCGGATGTTCGACTCTCTTGGCAAGAGAACCGTCGACCTGGACGAGAGCCAACTGACGGAGAAAACTTCACAAATTGCAGATCTGAAGTCGCTGCTCAAGGATTTGTGGGATACTCCCCGCGTCTCTCCCATTGAGAAAGATCAAGTGGTCACCGCGCTCACGTCCGTCTTCGGCAACGCCCACATCCCCGTGGGCACGAAGGCGACAGTCCTGGCACAGGCCTACCGGGACGAGCCGATCGCCGGTAGCGTCACACGCACCTCGTGGGCCCTCAACGTGAAAAGCCGTACGCTTCGTGCCGAGATCGACCTGCCCAACCCCGGCGGTCAGCTTCTGCCCGGGATGTACGCTTACGCCAATGTGATTATCGACCGCCCCGGCGTTCACGCTTTGCCAGTGGCCGCCCTCACCCATAGCGGCGACAAGACTTTCTGCTGGATGTACCAGGACGGGCATGCCCAGCGGACCGAAATCCAGACGGGGGTCAGCGACGGTGAATGGATCGAAGTCACCAATCTCCTGGGCGCGAAGGTGTCTAGCTCCGGTCAGCCCTGGATGCCGATCAGCGGTTCGGAACAGGTGATCCTCGGCGACCTGTCGATCCTCGCCGACGGCAGCCCGGTGGAGGTCATCCCGCCGCAGAACGCGGCGCAGTCCGCGAATGAGTCCAGTCCCCCTGGTGGACCTCTGACCAATAGTCAATCGAGCGAACTGGTTCGCTCGCCCTGACATATCCCTCTTCGGCATCCAGGCTTCTCACCAGGCCGGCCCAGGCACAGGCTATCGAGAATTGCATGGGTACGACGACAGCTCGATGCCGTCGTCGCGGATAGCTGTACCGTCTGCAGCCCTCAAAGTCGGCGTAACCGGCAAGACTTTTGGGTTGCACGTACTGCTTGAGAAATCCGCGGCCTCCCCGCGGGATTTCTATGACCGATAAGCGCTAATACTTCAATATCTGCGGCCGTCTAAGTCGATAAACACGGTGATTCGGCCAAATCAGGAGCGGCCGACCCAGTGTTTTGTCACAGCTAGAAAGTCGGGTAGGGTCATTGGGCGGGACCCTCTGCATTGCCTGAAAACAGAGGTCAGCAACCCGTCAATTAAGTTGGGACAAAGCACTAGGCTATTCTGCCGTGGAACTCTGATGTAGCGAGGTATAAAAGATGGAACGATCCGCACGGGCATGGATGCCTCTAGCGGCCTTGCTGCTCTCCTCGGTCGCAGCCTCTCGTTGCATGGCCCAGCCCTCGGTGCCGCCCTCGACGATGCCGCCATCCGTGAATCCGCTGGGAAACCCAGGTGGAGCGCAGTTGCCTGCTTTCCCTTCTACGCCGAGGCTGACCCCGGGTTCAGGTACTGCACGGGGTGCGGTGGGCCGCGACTTGCCGTCGGCCCTGCCCCTGCCGTCGCAGTTTCAACCACCCGAGCGCGGTGTCGGGACGTTGATGGGTGCCCCCCCCTTCACGGCTGGGGCTGCTTCGCTCGCAACCGGTATGAGGCTGAAGCCGGCGCCCTTCGAAACAAGCGACTTTCGCTTCCCGATCAACCTGGCGGCGGCCTTGCGGCTCGCCGACGCACGGCCACTGATCGTGGCCATGGCCCAGGCTAGCACCTGGGTGGCGGAGGCGGATCTCACACGGGCGAAGCTGCTCTGGATTCCCACTCTCAACATGGGCTTTGACTACCTCCGCCACGACGGCGGCGGCCCGGACTTCAACAAAGGCATCATGACCGCCCCGAGCGTCAACTTTTTCTACGGCGGTGTGGGCATGTGGGGCACCATCTCCGCAACCGATGCCATTTTTGCACCCCTGGCCATGCGACAGGTCCTGAACTCCGCGCACTGGGATATCCAATCCGCCAAGAACGACGCCTTGCTCCAGACCGCCGACGCCTACTTTCAGGTGCACCAGCACCGCGGAATGTACGCCGGCGGCCTGTACACCGTGGAGCGTGGGTACGAACTGGTCGAGCGTATCGCCAACCTGAGCGGCGAGCTGGTTCCCAAGGTCGAGGTCGACCGAGCCAGGAACTTACTTGCGGAGCTCGAGCAGCAAACCGTTTACTCGCGGCAAGAGTGGCGTGTCTGGAGCGCCAACCTGACCCAGGTGCTCCGGCTCGACCCTCGCGCTGTGGTGGAGCCCTTGGAACATGACCATGCCCAAATCACTCTCATTGACCCGGCACAAACGCTTGACTCCTTGATGCCGATCGCCCTGACCAACCGCCCCGAACTCGGCTCGTACCAGGCGCTTGTCCAGGCGTCGATCGCCCGCATTCGCCAGGAGAAGGCACGCCCGTTCCTGCCCAGCCTGCTGATCAATGGCTTCCAGACACCCTATGAAATGATCCAGGCCGGCATCTTCGGCATGGGCTCCAACAGCAGCATGAACCAGTGGCGGGGCCGCGACGACCTCAGTTACCAGCCCCTCTGGCAGCTCGATGCCTTCGGGCTTGGTAACCTGGCGCGAATCAAGGAACAGCGTGGCTACCAGTCACAGGCCATCATCGCATTCTTCAAGACCCAGGACATGGTAGCGGGCGATGTGACCCGCGGCCTTGCGCGTGTTCAGGCGTCCGCGGCCAGGGTCGTTCAGGCTGACCGAGCCCTGCGCACAGCCATCATCACCTTCAACGGCAACTATGAAGGATTGCAGCAGACGACTCGCCTCGGCAACGTCCTGGTGCTGGTGAACCGCCCCCAAGAGGCCGTCTTCGCCCTTCAGCTCTTGAAGCTGGCCTTCGACGAGTATTTCACGACGGTCGGTGACTACAACCGAGCACAGTTCGAGCTCTTCCACGCGCTGGGCTACCCCGCTCGCGAACTCACACAGATCCGGACGACGGGTGAGGTGCTGCCGGTGGATACCGACAGACCTGCATTCCTGCCTCGGGTGGGCAACGGGCCGCCCCCGGCAACCCGCTAATCGGTATCCCGCCACGATCCAAAACCATCTGCCTTCACGTTTCCTGTGTAGCCGGAGGTTCCTTGTTCCATGCCTCAACGTCCACTCACAAAGTACCTTCCTGGTCTCGAGCCGTTGGAGCATAAGCAGTTGCTCAGCGCCGGTCCCACGACGCGTGCTCTCGAGCATGTCGCCTCCGGTTCCAAGGAGCTGGCCTCCCATCCGGCCGATACCTCGAGCACCGCGTCTGCCGGCGTGGCGACCCCGAGCAAAGGCCAGAAGGTCGAAACGCCAGCTACGCCGCAAAAGAAACCGACAACCGGCTTCCTGATGTACCGTATTACCAATCCGAATCGGTACAACAAGGGCCTCAATCCGCCGTTTGCCCAGGTGCTGGTTCAACCAAACCAACCGGTAGCTGGGCACACTTACAACATTCTTTGGGTCATCGCCCGGAACGGCACGGCGCAAACATTCAACGCGAGCAGCGGGTTCTATGTCCGGTTCCCGACAAGCAACTACACCGTGCCGATTCTCACGGGGAACGAAGAATGGAAGCCGGGGCAGCGGATCGTCTTCTACGTTCTTACGCAGAAGTACTATCCGCTGCCGTCCCAAGTGCATTCCGGCTTTGAGTTTAACCTTGCCGGCGCGCGGTCAGTCGCGATTCCCGGGCCATCGGCGATCGCCCTGCGGATCAAGTACAATCCCGCGACGTTCAATAATACACTTGATAATATCATTGTCTTTGGACAGGGAAACCAGGGAGGGGCCGGCGCGATCTACGGATTGCCGAACACAGCTATCAGCGAGTTCCTTTTCGCAGCTACCAATCGCAACGATTTCGCCGGGTATTTCTAGTTGACATGGGTGTCAACCGGAACACCGCGAAGCGGTACAAAAGAGGCAGGATTGGCAGGAAGCCATGATGCGACTGATCGCGCCATACAAACCGCGGACTGAGGAGGGCTTGCCATGAAGGGATGTGCCGCCTGGCCATCGACCCTTACGGGGGCCTTGCTGCTGTCCTGGATCGCGCCTGGACCGTGCGCGGCCCAGACTCCGAGCTTACCGGCGGCGTCGTCCAACCCCGCGCCCGTCGCTCAGCCCGGAGCCATGCCAGGGACGGCTACGGCCCTCAGCCTGGAGACTCGAACGTCGCAGGACAGCCCGGGAGTGACCGACCTGCCACCGTCGTCGGTCTCTCCGGTCATCGAGCGGTTCATGAGGCAGGGCGGAGCGAATCTGGCTCCTCTGACAGCGAGCGAGTCTGCCCGTCTGCTGCCTGGTCAACCTGCACCGCCGTCACCATCTGCCTGGAAGCCTTCGAACCCGCCCCCAGTGGCCGATCGCGTAACGCGACCGATCAGCCGTCAGGTACCGTCGTCGCTGCCACCGCCGACGCCGCCTTCCGCTCCCGCGTTTGGAGGCCGCCTGTTGACGACGGGCCCCTCGCCATTGACCATGGGCCTCGATCTGAAGTCCGCGCCTCATGAAACCACGGACCTCAACTTCCCGATCAATCTGGCAACCGCCCTGCGTCTTTCCGATGCCCGCCCGCTGATCGTGGCCGCCGCGCAGGCCAGTGTGTGGGTCGCCGAGGCTCAGCTCACGCGGGCCAAGGTGCTCTGGGTGCCATCTGTGATTATGGGCGTCGACTATATTCGCCACGACGGCGGCGGACCCGACATCAATAAGGGCGTCATGACCGCCGCGAGTGTCAACTTCTTCTACGCCGGTCCCGGCTTGTGGCAGTACGTCAACCTGACCGATGTCATCTTCGAGCCTCTGGCTGCCCGGCAGGTTTTGAACTCCACTCACTGGGATGTTCAAACCGCGAAGAACGACGCCCTGCTCCAGACCGCCGATGCCTACTTTCTGGTCCACCAGTACCGTGGAATGTATGCCGGGGCCCTCTATTGCGTCGGAAAGGGACACGACCTGGTGGACCGGATCGCCAACCTGACCCGGGAACTGGTTCCCGCGGTCGAGGTCGACCGGGCAAGGAACTTCCTTGCCGACCTGGAACAGCGGGCTGTCCTGGACCGGCAGGAATGGCGTGTCACCAGCGCCAACCTCACCCAGTTGCTCCGACTGGACCCCCGTGCGGTCGTCGAGCCGCTGGAGCATGATCACACGCAGCTCACTCTGGTCGACCCCAGCAAGACTCTTGATGAATTGATGCCGATCGCGCTCGCGAATCGGCCCGAACTCGGCTCGCGGCGGTCGCTCGTTCAGGCGGCGGAGGTCAGAGTTCGCCGCGAGAAGGCTCGCCCATTCCTTCCGCTCGTCATGCTCAACGGCTTTCAGAGTGCCGGCATGTTCATCCAGGGAGGAGTATTCGCCCTCGGTCCCAACAGCAGCCTCAATCAATGGGTAGGTCGTGACGACACGACCATTCAGGTCATGTGGCAGCTCGAGGGTTTCGGATTCGGCAACCTCGCACGCATCAAGAACCAGCGTGGCAGCGAGTCGCGGGCTGTCATCGATCTCCTCCACACTCAGGACAGGGTGGCGGCGGATGTGACTCGCACGCTCGCGAGAGTCCAGTCGGCCGCGTCCCGCGTGCTGCAGGCCGACCGTGCATTGCGGACGGGCATCATTGCGTTCAACGGGCACCTCGAGGGCCTGGAGCAGACCAGACGCCTGGGTAATGTGCTCGTTCTTACCTTCCGTCCGCAAGAAGCCGTCTATTCGCTGGATCTGTTGAGCAAGGCTTTCAACGAATACTTCACCACGGTCGCGGAGTACAACCGAGCCCAGTTCGAGCTGTTTCACGCCCTGGGCTACCCGGCCCGCGAAATCGCCCGCTTCCGGCCCGCTGGAGAGGTTCAGCCGGTTGACACGACGCGGCCGGCCTATCTGCCCCGTGTGGGCAACGGGCCGCCCCCGGCTACCCGATGACAGTTGGCCCGGTTGCCGTGATTCATGTGGGAAATAGTGGGATACCGATACATGATCCAAATTCAGGACAAGTCTGTTTACAGGAACTCGCACATGATCGCTTACATACGGGGCAGCAAACTTCCCCTGAAGGCGTTCGGCCTGTCGCTGGGGATCTCGATCCTCTTCGGTTCCGTCGCCACGGCCCAGGACAATGTGCCTGTGGTCCCCAGCAATCTGCCTGTGGTCCGCAGCAATCTGCCTCCCGTTACCCAGCCCTACACCGGGATTCATCTATTCCCGGGACCACCGAGCGCTGGCAGCCTGGGCTACGGCCCTCCTGGCATCCACGAAGGCTATCAGGGGTTTGGCCTGGGTTATCATCTCGGGTACGGCTACGGCGGTGACGCCTTGGGTCCAGGCGCCGATGGTGGCTACCCCTTCTACGGGGGCCCGGGCTATCCCCATTGCAATCCGCAACTCCGACGAATCGGCGGGATCGTTCCCTTTCCCTATTTCGGCGGAGCCGGCTATCCGACACCGGACCACCCCAACTTCTATGGAGGAACCGGCGAGCTGGTTCCCGACCGGCCCGTCGTCTCGATCATCGCGGAAAATGGACAGCCGGTCATGGCCACGGACTTCGGCTCCTTCACCGGTGCCGTACCCGATGCGGAAGCCCGGTTTGCTCCGTTCACGGCTCGCGCCGCGGCTGGTGCCGCATTGATGAGGCGATCGCAGTCGCGTTCCAACCTGCCCGCACCGACTGGTCCGGAAACCGGACTGACTCCACCCAAGCCCTCGACTAACCCGTCGGTGGGCGGGCTCTCCGAACCACCCCGGGCCCGTCAATTCCTCGGAATCGAAGCGGAGCCGGCCACCGATGCTGCTGGCGTACGGGGCATGAAGATCACCAAGATTCACCCGGGGTCCGCGGCGGAAAGGGTCGGGCTCCACGAAGGTGATGTGATTCGCTCGATCAACGATTACACCACGCAGCTGCGCGGCAATCTGGAATGGATCTACGTGAATGCGGCGCCGAACAACATTTTGAAAATGAATGTGTTCACGCCAGGCGACGGCAAGGAACATGCGTACACAACACAGATTCCCTGAGAACGCGGAATGTGAGTAAGCTGGGCAATCAAGAGGAAAAGCGTTTCAACACGAGGTCAGGCCGGGCTTTCGTTGAAGCGAGGTTCATCGTGCGCCTTGACGGTGGCAAGCTAACCAGTGGAAGTCAACGAAAAACTTCCAGAAAAATGCTTGACTTTACCTAGAACTTACAGCATGATTTTCCTCGCCAGACTATCCAAAGATCTCAGATTTCCCAAATTCCAAAATGGCTACTTTCTTGCTCAGGGGCTGGATTTTTCGCTCGTTCCAATTTCCTTTCACGAACGGCGAGTCGTCGCATCCTCTGGTGCGTTTTCCGAATGTGCCCGGCCTGTAGGTAATCACTCCAACAGGATTCAGGCTCAGAAAACGTAGCAAGGCGGGATTCCCTGGAAGTGGGCGAGGGATGGTCAGCACGAGGTGAAATCGGACGACATCTTCTGTTCAGGTCATCGGTAACGGCACCGAGCGATTTACAACACACGAGGATTACTCATGACGAAGACTCTGCGGTCATTCTTCACTCTGGCTTCGGCGGGCGTTGTCACGCTGGCTCTTGGGGCCGCGCCTGTTCTCGCAACTTCGTGGGGCTCCAGCGGCGGCGGCTCCAGCGGCGGCGGCTCCAGCGGCGGCGGATTGCTCCACCACAAGAGCGGTGGCGGTTCCAGTGGTGGTGGTGGATTTCTCCATCACAAGAGCGGGGGCGGCTCCAGCGGTGGCGCGTCTCTCGGCGGGTTCCTACACCACGGCAGCGGCAGCGGCTCCAGTGGCGGATCGGCCGGCGGGTTTCTCAAGAAGCATCATGCTGGCGGCGGTTCGAGTGGTGGCGGGTCCGTCGGCGGCTTGCTGCATCACGGCAGCGGTGGCGGATCGAGTGGCGGATCCTACTGAGAGCGGTGCAATCCCGTGTGCCCCGGCGGAACAGTTGGAGACTGTGCACGCCCGGGGTCCTCAATGGCGACGCATGCCGGGGGGAGGATGGAGTTCATCTTCCCGGCCATCCTTGCCATGTCCCGGTGGCTTCTGATCGGTAGACATTCCGTGAAAGCAAAAGCCTATCTCAATTCTGATGTGAGCGACCCGGATCCGTTCCAGCCTCATAACGGCCGCCGATCATGGCGATGGGCTGTCAATCTCTGGCTGGTCTTCCATCTCGTCGCCATCATCATTGCTCCCGCGGCAATGGACCCATCGTCCGACCTTTTGCAATCGGTCCACAGTTTTTTTCAGCCGTATCTTGAAGCCTTGTTCCTGGACCACGGCTATCATTTCTTTGCGCCTGAACCTGAAGAAAGCACGTTGCTCAGCTACGAGGCCGAGCAACCGGATGGGAGAGTTGTCCAGGGCAGAATTCCCGACCGTGCGACGCAGCCCCGGTTGCTTTATCACCGCTACTTCATGTTGACCGAACACATGAGCAGATCGCCCGAGGAATATCGGGATTTGTGGCATGAGTCGTATGCTCAGCACATCGCCCAGACATACGGTGCCTCGCGAGTGAAGCTGATCCAGCAGACCCATCTTCTGCCGTCCATGGAAAGAATTCGCGAAGGCAAACGGCTCGACGATCCGGCAAGTTATGAAGACATTTCGCTAGGGGATTTCGATGCGACGCTTCCTGAACCAGGTCGTCCATGACTTGTCGAGCAGTGCGCGATCGCTCGCCGACGACTGGGATCGATTCTGGTTTCGACCAGCCGATCCCACTCTGCTGGGAGTGGTCCGGATCTTGACCGGCCTGATGCTGCTCTACACTCACGCGGTCTGGGGCCTCGTTCTGCGCCCGTTTTTCGGAACGGCAAGCTGGCTAAGCCCGGCGCTGGTGCGTGCGATCCAGGAAGATCAGTTCACATTTTCTTTCTGGTGGGCAGTTCCGGATGGGTGGATGTGGCCGGTTTATGGCCTCTGCATGATTGTCCTCTTGTCTTTCACACTCGGGCTGTTGACCCGGGTCACCTCGATCCTGTCGCTGCTGATCGTGATCTCGTTCGCGCATCGAGTGCCGCAGGCGACATTTGGCCTCGACCAGATCAACGCAATGCTCACCTTGTATCTCACAATCGGTCAGAGCGGACAGGCTCTGTCGATCGACCGTCTTCTCTCCATCCGCAGAAAGGGCTCTCCTGTCTTGCCCCCGACGCACAGTGCCCGGGCGAACCTGGCCTTGCGGCTAATCAACGTGCACATGTGCGTGATCTACTTCTTTGCCGGGGTCTCGAAGTTGCAGGGTGAGTCATGGTGGACGGGCGAGGCGATGTGGCGGGCATTCGCTAATCTTGAGTACCAATCGATTGATATGACCTGGCTGGCCTGGCACCCCTGGCTGCTGAACCTCACCACTCACTTCAGCGTTCTCTGGGAGATCTTTTTCTGCGTCCTGATCTGGCAACCGCGCCTGCGACCTCTGATGCTGGCCGGCGCCGTCGTGCTCCACGTAGGCATCGGCGCCTGTCTCGGGATGTGGACCTTCGGCCTGATCATGCTTGTCGGCTGCGCCTCGTTCTTGCCGGACCGGCCGGTGCGCGAACTCGTGGCGATCCTTTCCCCGCGCCGATCCAGGCCTAGCCGAGACTTCATGCCGATCCCTTCTACACCGCAATCCCCAGTTCCCTGGCCCAGTCGCCCGGAACTGCCTTCGCCGGCAATGTCTCTGAGCGGTAAGTGATTGCGAGTTGGCCCCGCCACCAGTGCACCTCACAAGAAATCGGCGTCTCGGTTTCTGCTTCGCTATCCTTGTTATTCTATACGTGCCGGCGTAATATGGCGTCATCGATCGTGTACGGGAGACCCAAGTCGATGATTCCTGCCTGCCCAGGCGAGGCCGCCAGGGGCGAGATATGGCCAGGGCTGAACCACTTCTGTTTGGTACACCGAGGCCACAAGACACGCACAAGCAGGCACTCGCGTCGCTCTGGCCGATTGTGATCACGGTAACTGCCGTTCACCTCTTATCGCTCGGGACATTCGCACTCCCCGATCCGGCATTGATCTTCACGATCCCGGTCACTCTCGCGGCAGTTCGGGGGGGTTGGGGGCTGGGGTTATTGGCGGCAACGATCGCCGTGGCAGACCTTGGCCTGAGCTTGTTTGCTGCCGGCGCCGACGGCGGGCCGATCGGACAAGGCACCCTGGCTCGCATCGCCGTCGCTGCCTTTTGCTTGCCGGCTTTAGTCCTTATTCTCGGACGGTTTCGCAACCGGATCTACCAAGAGGGCGATTTTCAAGCCAGCGAATTGGAGGCAGCGGGGAAGGACGGCGGCCACCAGCAGAGCCTGTCTGACTCAACATCGCGGTCCGAAGTGGAGTGCAGCCAGCCCACCTTGGTTGCTCTGTTTGAAAATGCTACGAGTCGCGAACAAAGCGAGGAGCCATCACTCTTCAGTGAACCGAATTTCCATCAGATGGCGGAGACGATCGGCGAAGTATTCTGGATCACCTCCCCGGATGGGAACACAGTTCATTACGTCAATCCAGCCTTCGAAAAGATCTGGGGACGATCTTGCGCCGAACTCTACGCCAATCCGAAACTCTGGATGGAGGCGATCCACCCCGAGGATGCTGCAAAGGTCAGAAACGCATTCGAGAGTCTTCCTCAGGGCGGAACCTTCAATGTTGACTACCGGATCGCTCGCCCGGATGGCACTCTGGTGTGGATCAGCGACCGTGGGTACGTGGAGCGTGATGACCGCGGCCGGGTTGTCCGCTTATCCGGTGTTGCCACGGACATTACCTGGCGCAAGCAAGCCGAGCGGGCGTTGAGTGATCGTGAGGCTCAGTATCGGGCGGTGATCGAGACGACCCCGGATGGGTTTTATGTCCTTGATCACCGGGGCCGCTTTCTCGAGGTTAATGATGCATTCTTACGTTATTCCGGCTACACCCTGGATGAATTGCGCGGGATGCACGTTGCCGACATTGATGTGATCGAGACCTGGGAGGAGGCAGAGCGTCACGGCATCCGTATCCGGCAGAAGGGCAGCGATACGTTTGAGACAGTACAGCGAACCCGCGACGGCGGACTCTTGCCGGTAGAAGTCAATGTCTCCTACTGGTCCGGTGACGGCGGGAAGTATTTCGTTTTCGTGCGTGACATCACGCAACGAAATATGGTCCAGTCGGCTCTGCGAAAATGGGCCGATGCCTTCGAGAACTGCGCCCACGGCATCGCCCTGGGTGATCCGGTGACGGGACGCGTCGTGGCCTGCAACCCCGCGTTCGCGCGATTGCAGGGGCGATCGACCGAAGAGGTTGCCGGCTCCGAGATTCTTGCCCCGTACGAGCCTTCAGATCGCGCCCTGGTCCTGGCCAAGATTCAAGAGGCCGATCAGTTCGGACACGCTGCGCTATGAAGCCCGCATGGTTCGCAAAGATTGCGCATTGCTGCCGATCCAGATCGACCTGGTGAGTGTGCGCGACCAGAAGGGTCAGATCCTCTACCGGGTGGCGACGGTTCAGGATATCAGCGAGCGAAAACGCGCGGAACAAGAACTTCTCGATAGCGAACTACGACTGCGGTTGCTCACCGACAATATCCCCGACATCGCAGTTTACCAGTACACACGAGAACGCGATGGGGGCCCCAGGTTCATCTACATGAGCGCTGGGCTGCAAGAGATCACCGGAGTCAAGGCTGAGGACTGCGCTGCGCGATGCCAGCCTGCTTTTCCAAATGGTCTTACCGGACTCGCTACCGAGATTGATGGAGGCTGAGGCCGCTTCCGCCAGAGAACTTTCCATCTTTGACATGGAATTGCCCATTCTACGAACCGACGGCGAACCGCGCTGGGTTCGGCTGCGTTCTCGGCCGAGGCAATTGCCGGGAGGCGAAGTCGTCTGGGACGGCGTCCTCATCGATATCACCGAACTCAAGAAGGTAGAAGAAGAACTCAAGAACTTCACCGCGTCGCTCGGGCGAAGGGTCGCCGAGCGGACGGCCGAGGTGGAATCGATGCTGGCCAACGCGACGGTCGGGTTGGCGTTCGCCGACCGCGAGTTGCGGTGCGTTCGCATTAACCAGTACCTTGCCGACATCGACGGGTTCCCGATCGAGGATCATCTGGGCCGCAAACTTCATGATCTTGTTCCGGATGTGGCCAGGCTCAGCGAAGCCAATCTCCTCGAGGTCTTCGAGACAGGCCGGCCCGTGTCAGGCCGAGAAATCGCCATCGAGAACCCCGCGCGGCCATCAGAAAAGCGGTACTTTGTCCTGGGCCATTTCCCGGTCTTCGGTGCCGATGGTTCGGTACTCTCCGTCGGCACTTCAGTGACGGATATCACCGAGCGAAGGCGCTCGGAAGAGGCTTTGGGTGAGCTCAACCGCACGTTGCAGGCCGAGATCGCGGAGCGCACGCGGATCGAAGCTCAGGTGCGTAGACTTGCCACCATTGTGGAGGCAACCCCAGACTTTGTGGCCGTTGCCGACTCCATGAAACGGATCATCTACCTGAACCGTGCTTTCTGCGATGCCGTGGGACGCTCGCCCGATCGCGAGCCGCTCTCGATCGAGGACTGCCAGCCCGAATCTTCCTTGCAGGTCGTTCTTGATGAAGGACTACCGACAGCCGAACGCGACAGTGTATGGCGCGGGGAGTATGATTTTCCGTTGCACGATGGCCGATTGATTCAGGTTTCTCAATTGATCCTTGCCCACCGTAACTCGGAGGGCTTGCTCGAGTTCTATGCGACGATCATGCGGGACATCTCCCCGCTCAAGCGGTTGGAGGAGAGCCTCCGGCGCCATTCCGAGCAGCTCTCCGAGGCGAACCAGGAACTGGCCCGCGCGTCCCGGCTCAAGGACGAATTCCTGGCGAGTATGAGTCACGAGCTGCGGACCCCGCTCAACGGCATTCTCGGAGTATCCGAGAGCCTGCGGGAAGGAGTTTATGGACCGCTCAATCCCAGACAGCAGCGAGCGATGCTTGATGTTGAGGATTGCGGTCGACACCTGCTCGCCCTGATCAACGACATCCTAGACGTGGCCAAGATCGAAGCCGGGAAAGTCGACCTGGAGCTGGGTACTCATGAAATCAAGCCGTTGTGCCAGGGATCGCACCGCCTGATCAAGGAAGCGGCATTGAAGAAGCACATTTCGGTCTCGCTCGCGATGGACCACGCACCCAGGCAACTTGTGGTAGATCAACGAAGACTGAAACAGATACTGGTGAACTTGCTCTCCAACGCCGTCAAGTTCACACCGCAGGGAGGCAAGATCGGGCTTGAGGTGGTGGCGGACCGTTCCAGGCGCGAAGTCCGTTTTACGGTCTGGGACAGCGGGATCGGTATCAGCCGCGAGGATCAAACGCGACTTTTTCAGCCGTTCCTGCAGCTTGATTCCGGGCTGTCACGGCATTACGAAGGAACCGGCCTGGGTCTGGTCCTCGTCAAGCGGCTCACCGAACTGCATGGCGGCGTCTTGCAGATCGAGAGCGAGGTTTCCAGAGGCAGCCGTTTCACCGTGATCTTGCCCTGGAGCGAGGCCGACGATTCGACGGCCCAAATCGAGGCCGAGAGCCAACAATCTCAGAAGATTGACCCTTCGTTGCCCGGTCACGAAACCGGCACTTCGCCTTTGATCCTCATCGTTGATGATAACACTTTCAGCATTCGGGGCATCAAGGATTATTTGATCTTCAAGGGCTACTGCGTCGAAGAAGCCGTCGACGGCCTGACAGCGATCGAGCGTGCCGAGGACCTGCTTCCCGACTTGATCCTCATGGACATTCAAATGCCGGGAATGGACGGACTGGAAGCCATCCGGAGTATCCGCCTTCGGCCCGGCCTGAGCGAGACGCCGATCGTCGCCTTGACCGCACTGGCAATGCCGGGCGATCGCGATCGAATTCTCGAAGCCGGCGCTACCGAGTATGTCAGCAAGCCCGCGCCTCTCGCCGAACTCCAGAACCTGATCCGAAGGCTGCTGCAAAAGCCGGACGAAATCAAGTGATGATGATTTTGAAATCCGGTCTAACGTCTGGTTTTTTCGCCACCTGTAGCGATACGAGCTTCCTGCGGCTCAGGGCTGGGTCCGAGCCGTGACCGAAGTGAGATGACATACACGGTGCCCGGCTTTGTGGCGACGGCGATCAGTCCATTCTCGCTGGAAAAGCAGAGGCCGGTGGGCCGGGTGCTCCCAATATGCAGCGGGCCGGTCAAGGGAAACCGGCCAAGGGTCTGTACCGGGGTGGCCTGGGCAAGTTCCAGGGCGGAATCGTCGGGGCGAGTGTAGAGGATATAGCCGGCCGGCGGTGGACCGGCGGAGTCGTCGTCCGAGATAGCCGGGTGCTGGATTGCCACGGCTTCGGATGCCTGAAGCGTCGGCATGATGATCCAGTCGCCATCAGGGGAGAACGAAACGTAGGGGGCATTCCCCTGCGAGAGATCGGTTCGTCCCGCGGGACGCGGTTCTTCCGGATCGGTCAGGTCAATGGCCATCGCCTGCTTGGCCTTGGGCAAGGTGACCAGACCGCGCGAGCCCGCCGCCGACAGGTAGAGCCGGTCGGCATCGTCATCGGGTTCCAGGCTCAGGTGGCCGATCGGGCGCTGCGAGTTCTCTTCGATTGCCGAGGCGACCTGAAAAACATCGATGCCCGGCAGAGGCTTCTTGCTGTCGCCCTCGGCCTGACCGGAATTGAGGACGATCAGGAAGCGGCCATCCGAGGTGACGGCCAGGTCGTCGGGGTAGTAGCCGGCCGGAATGCGCGAACTCGAAGACCTGCCGTCGAGGCCAAAGCTCTCCCACCAACCCGGGGCAAGGTGCTTGTCGTCACCGGTTGGCCTTTCCAGAACGACAAGGCGTTCGCCGGCCCTGGCGATCGCCACCGGCCGGCCATCGAGGGCGATCTCCGTCGCCTGATCGAGGCGGCCTTGAGAGGTGACGTCGTAAAGCAGAATCTTGTTGTAGCGCGGACACATGACGGCCAGTATCCTGCCGTGATCCGCGAAAAGGACTCGGGTCGAGCGCTGCTGTCCGGTGGTTTCGCGATGGGTTTCACGCAGGAGCCATGGTCCGGCAACGACCTCGGCCGGTTTCTGGACGGCGCGGTAGACCTGAAGTCCGTAGCAAGCGAAAAACGCGGCCATCGCGGTCAGGCCGATCAATAAGATCGGGTGCACTCGACCGCTCGGTTTGCCAGGATGAGTCTGGGATGGGCTGGACCGACGCAGCGGCACTCTCGGCTCGGTACCGGCGAGAATCCGCCGCAGGTTCTTGTGATGGCGGGCGATCAACAGAGCGGGAATCGTCATCGACAACACGCTCATGGCGACATTCTCCTTGCTCCAAGGCTGCGGGGACCAGAGAAAGTGACCTGCGGCGAAAGCGAGGGCCCCGGCGATGGAAGAAAGTGAAACGTACCGTGTGAGAAGGAAAACGAGGAAGAAGCCGACCGCCGCAGCCCCGCAAGCAAGAGGGTCGAGGGCCAGCAAGGCACCCAGGCTCGTGGCGACGCCTTTACCACCCTTGAAACGAAGGTAGATCGGGAAGTTATGGCCCAGAATCGACGCCAAGGCCACGAAGACCGGCAGATCGGCCGTGGACTCACTTCCCATGCTCCTGAGCGCTAGCGGCACTCCGAAGGTTGGCAAAAAACCCTTGAGCACGTCGAGCGCGAAGACAAGAAGAAAGTAGCGGAAGCCAAGCTTCCGGCCCACGTTTGTGGCACCGATGTTTCCAGACCCCACAGTCCGGATGTCGGCTCCCCGGACCCAGTAGTAAACCAGGTAGCCAAAGGGAATCGACCCTACAAGGTATCCCGCAAGGCAACCGAGCACGTGCTGGATCCACGGATTCAGAGCCCAGCTCACTGGTCGCGCCCGATCTTGAGCATGGTCTTGTCCGGACCTCCCAGGAACGACGCCCGCCGGTTCTCGAAGATCTCGTTGGCGGTGGCGTAATCATCGTGGCGGCCGATGTCCAACCAGTAGCAGGGCTGGCGATAGCAATGGACCGCGTGTCCGACCCTGCGCATCGCCTCCAGCAGATCGGGCATCGTCAGGGCTTCTCCCGGCGTCAAAAACTCCCAGGCGAGCGGGTCGAGGATGTAGACGCCCATGCTCACTTGAAACGAATACTCCGGCTTTTCTCTGTACCCCGTCAAGACGTGCGGGTCATCGCCAAACTCAAGGACGCCGAAGTCGATTCTGACCTCACGAGGATAAGACGCGATCGTCGCGGCGGCCCCTCGGTCACGATGAAACTCATACATCGCGCCATAGTTCAAGGTCGTGAGAATATCTCCGTTGATGACCAGCACGGGCTCCGTGGGACGCTTCAGCAGCGTCAGTCCCCCGGCTGTTCCCAGGGGCGTTTCCTCACGACGGTAGTGCAACCTCGTGCCGAACTTCCGCCCGTCGCCACAGAATGCTTCGATCAGCTCGGTCAAGTAACCGGTAATGATCGTGACATCGCGGAAGCCAAAGCGGGCGAGCTGCCGCAAAACGACCTCGATGATGGGCATCGGGTCGTCCTCTCCCAGCGGCATGAGCGGTTTGGGCAACACGTGGGTGTAGGGCCGTAGCCGCGTCCCCTTGCCTCCTGCCAGAAGTACGGCCTTCATTGCGAGATATCCCTTCCTGGGTCGGTCCAGAGGATCGTACTGGGGGGTTGCACGTCGCTCGGTATGATCACCCATCGTGACGTTTGGCGGTATTTCCGGATTGCCGTCGGGAACGTCCGTGCGGCTTCGTGCCGCCGAGCTTCCCATGCGCCTGGTGGTTGTTTCTCGAGGCGGCGACTTCCTCGAATACCTTGGTCAATGCCGCCGCATGGCGGTCGAAGGTCTGCTCGGCACCAAGCTTGGCCGCGGCGGCCGACATCACGCGCCGGCGAGCGTCTTCGGTCATGCGATTGAGGGCCGCGACAAGCTCCCCTCGGGCGTCCGGCGAAGTCACGATATAACCCTGAAGACCATCGGTGATCAGCTCCCCGGCTCCATTCTGGGCGGTCGTGATGACCGGCAGGCCGCACGCCAAGGCTTCCAGCACGACAAGCGCGGCACGGGTCGTAATAGGTGGGCAAGACGAAGAAGTCGCTCGCCGCGTAACATTCGCGAATGTCGGAGTGAAAGCCAAGAAAATGAACCGACTCCGAGATTCCCAGCGTTTCCGCCAGGCGGCGATACGACGCGGCATGCCCGCCGCCGCAGACCAGCAAGTGAATCGGTCTGGCCCTGGCGCGAGTTCTGGCTCCGAGTGCCCGCAGCAGCGGCTGCAAACCCTTGAGCGCGAAGTTGTGGCCGACGAACAGGCCGACGACATCGCCCGGTTCGAGCCCTAGCTTGTTGCGGAACGCACACCTCACCGCGCCCGGCTGCGCGACCTTGACCCGCTGCGGGTCGATCGCATTCGGTATGACGTGAATCCGCTCCCGTGGAACGTGATGGTATTGTTGAAGATCCCGCCGCACCATGTTGCTGACCGCGACGACTCGGGCATGCCGATCCGGTGTATACTGGCGGCGCTCGATTGCCCGATAGATCGAGGAATTGGGATTGAGCATCTTGCCCAGAACGTACAGCCGCCGCAGGATCGGGCCGGCGAAGCGACGGGAGTTGGCCTCCAAGCTGCCGGCGTGCACGCCTCCCTGGGGAATAATCACGTCGTGGGCGTAGGTGTTTATGAATCCCACGGTACAGTCGTATTCGTCCGGATTCATGGCGGCCGCGGAGTTGAGCGCGAAGTTCCAGATCCGCTTGCGCCGGCTGTGACCGTGAGTGGCTACCGGGATGCACCGAACCTCCGGCGGCAGCGAACCATCCTTCCAGCTTTCCGCGTAAAGATCGACGTGGTGTCCGGCCCGGATCAGACTATGACAGAGGTCGACAATGTAGGTTTCCGCGCCGCCTCGCGTGGGGTCGATGCGTGGAAAGTTCAGGGCCAAACGCATGGTTCCGCTCTCCCAAAGGCTTCGACGATTCTCAACTGCGTCGCTATCCTGTAAGTATTCGCATATCGACCGGCTTGAACTGGAGTGGATTCGGGCAACCATCGGCCGACTCACCGGTCCAAAACTGCAGACCCTCATGCCTTGAAGGCTCAGGTTCGGCTGCGGTTGTGTTCCAGGTACGCCGCCGCCTTGATCTTGATCATTCGAGCCTGCCACTCCGGCGAGCGAAGCGAGACCCGGCGACTGTAGACTTTCCAGAACTGCGAGATGTCACCTTCATCAATGCCGGCGACACCGACCGTCGAATAGAGCAACTGGCCCAGGTCTTTCCATCGCCATCGGTCGGGCCAGAGACGGTGTTCGGCCAGACGATGAAGATCGATCAACACGAGCCGGATGTCGCCTGGATTGTCGCGTAACCCAGCCACGTCCAGGTAGAAGTGGCAAAGGTAGAGATCTTTATGGAATATGCAAGCCGCATGCAAGGCAGCGGTGATGCGGGCCATCTCGAGGATCACCCGGTGTTTCAGTGCCACGAACGCCTGACCATCAAGCTCGTGCATCAGCCGGGGCAGGGCAACGTTCAATTCCTCGAAGCCGGTCAACTCGGCCACCATCAAGTAGCTTTGCAGGCATGTCCAGGGTCCGATGCGTTCACCCGCCGCCACGACCTCGGGAACCGGCACACCCAGTTTCCGGGCACGTTCAAGGTGGACCCACTCGGCCGCTGCCGGTGAGTGCCGCCCGGCGGGATCAAAAAGCGCCGCGAGTCTGGCAAGCCAGGGAAGCCGGAAATGCCGTTTGAGATAGACGGCGACCGGCACGGCCGAACTCCCCGCGACATCGACCTTCCCGGCGGCTCGGTTGGTGACAGCGGGGGGATGAAATACAATCCGGGCCGTCGAACGGCCCTGCTTGGCATGGAGCCGGTCGCGGCTGTCCAGCGTCATCACCGAGGCGTCGAGATCCGGTGGCAGCGCCGACTGGTATCGCGGGTCGATCCAGGACCAATGCACGCCCCGCACCAGTCGCTCCCAGAGCGAGCCGTATTTCACGGCATCAAGCCCTCCCACGAGCCGGGCCGGGAGAAACGGTAAATCCGCGCCCCGACATCGCGATTGTTCACGAGAACCGGGAAATCGAGAACCGGAGTCGCCGCGTAGGCCAGCAGCGCCGCGAGGGTTCGCGCCCTGGGACTTTTCGCCTCGAGTTCCTCGTTGCCCACCACCACGTATGCGAGGTGCGAATCCGTCAAGGCCTGCCGGACGTGCCAGTAATCATACCCGGGAACATTCGCGATGAACCGGGCCCAACCGCGGGTGTCGAGGACCAGATCGGAACGGCCGGCGTGGTCCGCCAGCCACCGTCCCGCGGCCCAGTGACCCGACCGGGTCGGATGGCTGGGCCGAAGCTGATAGACGACCAAGGTCAAGACGACCAGACCCGAAGCGACGACGCATGTTGCCCAGGCCACCCGCGGGCTCCAGCGCAGTTTCAGGCCGAGCCCCCGCAAGCAGACGAACGTCCCCGCCGCCGCCCAGGGGACCGATATCACCACCAAGGGAAGCAGATGCCGGCCCGAGAGATACCCCAGCGACATCGTGTGCCGCAAGAGGACCAGAGCGAAAACGCCCGCGAAAACGGCCACGAGAAGCCGCTCATCTCTTCCCCGATCACCATGCTCCCGCTGCCGGCACAGTTTCCAGATGAAACCCTGCCGAACCAGTCCCCAGACGGCCATGATGGCGAACCCCCAGCAGAGCTCGTCCCACCATTCGCATGCCATCCAGCGCAGAGCCTTTATCGGGTTGCGGATGACCGCGTGATCGGATTCTTCCTTGGGCGAGAAATCCCAGCGCGGATCCTCCAGTCCCCTGGGTAGTAGCTGGGGCACGGGACGGACCATGATTCTTTGAGGACCCAGCGAAGCCGCGTGCCGCAACGCAAGCTTCTCGGTCACCTCTCCTTTGATGAGCGCATAACTACCCACGAACACGAGCGCCGAGAAGCTCATCGCCGGTAGCGACGCGGTGGCGAGCAGGCCGCGAAAGTCCCACGTGCGCAGTCTTGTGTAAGCCCAGGCCAGGCCGAGTGCCATCGGCGCGAGAATCGCTTCGGGTCGCGCAAGGTATCCCACGCCGCCCGATAAACCGGCAGCCAGTGCGGGCCGCCAGTCGCCCGTGCGCATGGCGACGGCTCCCCAGCGCAGACAAAGCAAGATGCAAAGCAGACCCAGACTGTCGCTCAAGGTGTCGTGCCCCACTTCCGCGGGTACCGGCAAGAGGGCGTAGATCGCAACCGCGATACAAGCAATGCGCTCATCAAAAATCGTTCGTGTGATGTTGTATAGCGGGAAGAGCAGCAAAAGCGAAGCGAGGGCCGCGACGCACTGTGCCGCAATTCGCCATGTGTCGGGACCGGAGCCCAGAAGGCGCGCGAACAGCGGCTCGACGGCGGCGATCAGTGCCGGGTAAAGCGGGTGCTGATCGGTGTCGCGGACCACGTCCGGCCAGGGATCGTTCTGAAACTGGCGGGCAATGCGAATGAACTTGAGTCCGTCCTGGGCCGGCAACAGCGAGCGGGCGATCGAGATCCCGTGGAGGGTGGCCGCCAGCAGCACGACCGCGAGCAGGATACGGCGCCCGGCCATTGCGATCCTCCTTGACCCAGGGCCAGAACGTTCCATGGAATAGCGAGCGCGGCACTATCCCTGGCCGCGAATGTGATTATAGGAGGCCGAGTCAGGCCGTCAATGGCAACCGTGAGGAGGCCATGCCGCCTGCCGCCGGGTCTCGCGGTGGTAATGGCGAAAACGCCCGGCGATCTCTCCGGACACCGTCATCATAGGCATCAGGCTTGGTCAGGCTCGATACCCAGTTCGCGCAGCTTGGCGGCCAATCGCTCGGCGCGTTGGCGTTCGGCCTCAGTGCGTTGGCGTTCGGCCTCAGTGCGTTGGCGTTCGATCTCGGCGCGTTGGCGTTCGATCTCGGCGCGTTGGCGTTCGATCTCGGCGCTGGCGTTCCGTGTCGGCGCGTTGGCGTTCGGCCTCGGCGCGTTCCATCAACTCCTGGTAAGTGCGGAACGGCTGGCCGTCGGGTCCGAGAATTCGCAGGTTGTCGGGTTCTGCGCCCGGCTCGAACCGGATGCCCAATCGCTGGCTGACATGGCCGTTCATCTCGGCGATCTCTTCGAGGCCGCTCTCTCCGCGCCGCCAGCCGAGAAGGTCGCCGTTGTCCGGGTTGTAGATGTAGTATTCCTCAACATTGTATTTATCGTAGAACCGAAACTTGCGGATCATCTCGTCCAGCCGGTTGCCAGGCGAGAGCACCTCGAAGACGACCTGCGGCGCAATACCGGCTTCCTCCCACTGCTTGTAGGAGCCGCGCCGTCCCTTGGGCCGACCGAAGGCGACCAGGGCATCGGGGGCCTGGCGCGTCTTGGGCTTGCCTTCTTCGGGATACCACAGCAGGTCACCGGCGACGAAGACATTCGCATCGTTCCAGAAGAGGGTTTCGAGACCCTCCTTGATCAGGACGATCCACTTGAACTGGAGCGTGTTTTCCGCCATGGGCTGACCATCATCGTCAGGGTAATCGATCGTGGCTGACGAGGGCTGCGGGAATGTGGTGCTCATGCCCTGGGGCCTCCAGGCCAGGATGTCGGATGGCGTTGTTTCCAGTGTGCCATGTAACCGTCGGTTGAGCCAGAGCATTCTCGACGCCAGGTCTCGCCGACGCGCCGAGCGTGAAGCGAACATGCGCACGTCCCGTGTCATGGCCAATCGGTCCACTTCCACGTACAGTCCAAAGTGTTGCCCGCTTTCCGTGTTGACGTGTACGAGTTGATGGAGGAGGGGGTGCCCTACCCGGAGGCCGAGCGTCGGGCCGCGGACACCGAGGGCGCCAGGCGTAGCCTCCGTGCGATGGCGGAAAGGGAAGGTTGATGCTGCACGATCTCACCATCGGTTCGCTACGCCGTCCGTGGCAGACGAGTCGCGACCTCGGGCGTGGATCTGCCCCAACCGGTTTTCATTCTCAGGTCGTTCCACAGGTCTGCCAGGCTTTGTTCAAACGGGATGGCTGGTTTCCATCCGGTGTGGCTCATGATGCGGCCGATGTCGGCACGTGAATCCACGGGACCTTTTCGGACATAGCGGCGGGGATCGACACAGACCTTCACTGCCCGGCCGCTCAGGCGGACCAGCAGCTCGAGCCCCTCGCCCACCGAGCGGGACTGGCCGGTTCCCACGTTGTAGACGAGCCCCGGCCGGCCGTGAAAGGAGACGGTGACGAGTGCGCGCACCACGTCCCGGACATCGATGAAGTCGCGCCGCGCCTCGAGATTGCCAGCGAGAAGGGGCAGGGGATCGGACGACTCCGCCATCAACTGAGCCGCAAACTCGCCGAACGCCTGATTCGCAGGCTGTCCGGGGCCGATCGGATTGAACACCCTGGCCACGATGACCTCCAGGGGCGGCCGCTCCGCCAGACCCGCTATGGTCGCAAGCTGCTTGCCGCGGCCATAAGCGTCGACCGGCGCCAAGGGTACGACTCGGCAACCGGTAAGGCCGAAGGCGGAACGGCTCCCAGTTCGGCCGCGGAGCCGGCCAGCGTGACGCGTACCCGTCGGTTCAAGCTCCGCAGCGCGTTGAAGAGACGGATCGTCGCCCAGAAATTGCTTCGATAGAGCAAATCATCAGTGGCGGGTGGGGTATGGCCGGCCGTGTGGATGACGTGGTCAGGGGCGGCTCTCTCGATGGCCGCTCGCAGCCCGATCGGATCGTCAAAATCCGCCCTGACAAAGCTTGACTCCGGCCAGCCTGCAGGACAGCGCCTGCCCAGCACGAGAACGGAATCGCCGGTTCGGCCTTCACGCGAGAACTCGGTGTCAAGCGTGTCGAGGACGTGCCGCCCCAGGAAACCCGTCGCTCCCGTGATCAACCAACTCGCCATGACGCGATCTCCGCTCCCTGTCCTGGAAGATGAGGTGGCCCCTGAACGGTGCTCGCGGCACTGTGACCGCGAATTCCCTCTCTAGATTGGATGACTGATGTCTCGGGCCTGGAACGATGCGCCCTGCTGTTGCCCGCCCCCGGTTCTGCCCCAAGGAATCCAAGCGCCGCCTGCATGACCTGCTCGGGAGTCAATTCGCGCATGCAGCGGTGATGTCCTTCGGGACACACCGGTCGCTGGCAGGGGCCGCAGGGCACCCGGTGAAATAGATGCACGGCATGGGGATGATAAGTTCGCGTCCAAGCAATATGTGTAGGGCCAAAAAGTGTGATCACGGGTGTTTGGAATGCCGCCGCGAAGTGGCGAGGCCCGGAATCGGTCGTGATCAGGAGCGCGGCTCTGCGAACGCAGGCTTTTGAGAGCCCGAGGCTGAGCGGCTGATCCGCCACGCTGACGACCCGCGGGTGATCCGCCAGGAGGGCGATCTCCGCGGCCGCCGAACGCTCGGCCGGGCCGCAGAGGATGAGGACCGCGGCCCCGGTCTCTTTTGTGAGCCGGCAAGCCAGCTCGGCGAACGACGCGGCGGGCCAGTTCTTGGCGGGCCCGAACGCGCCGCCGGTATTCAGGCAGACCACGCGATCCTCGGCCGCCAGGCCGAGCTCACTCCAGGCTCGATCCGCCGCCGATTCGTCGTCGGCTGTAGTCGCCAGCTCGAGCTGGACCGATCCGCCCTTGCATCCCAGCACCCGGGCAATGGCCAGGTAGTACTCAACAATGGGAGTGGGCAAGAACTTACCCGAGGGATCGCGCGGCGGCTCCAGAGCGTCGCTGAGGAGCAGCCCTCGGCCATATCGCGCGTAACCGGCGCGACGCGGAATTCCGGCCATCCAGGCGAGCAAGGCAACGCGAAACGAGTTCGGCAGCAGCACCGCCACGTCGTTCCGCATTCGCCGCAACTGGTTGGTTACAGCGCAGGCGTGCGCTGCGGACGCTGGCTCGAGCGATGATGAAACAGGATCGTCTCGTCGAACCAGTCGGTTCCCGCGAGGACCGGGGCCACATGCGGCCGGAGAATCGCCGTCATGTGGGCGTCGGGAAAGCGAGCCCGCAAGGCGCGAAACGTCGGCGTCGCCATGACGGTGTCGCCGATCAAGTTGGGACAGAAAACCGCGATCTTCATCGATACAAAGGGCTTTCCAGTCACTCCGTTGACTGCGGAACAGGGTCACGAACCGGCGCAAGCGGTTCGAGCATGCATTCCAGGGTCTCGAGACCGTCCATGATCTCCAGGCCGATGCGCAAGGCGGCGCAACGGCACACGACCCAGGGTCGCGATGCGGAGCTTCACCAAATCTTTCTGCGTGGTCAAGGCGAGAATCCCGTTCACCTTGCCGGCCCACTCGACGAGCGACTGAACATCGCTCGCGTTAAAACGGTGGTGGTCTGGAAACACTTTCAGATCGATGACTCGTCGGCACAGAGGGACGAGCGTGCGGCGGAATCCCTCGGGGTTGCCGATCCCGCAGAACGCCGCGATCTCGCTGCCGGCTAGCGCATCGAGCGGGTAGGTCCTTCCCTCGGAATCAATCAACTCGATCGGCGCATGGCGCGCTTCGAGGAACGGCACGTGCGGAGCGGTGACCTGGACCCGCTGGCGAATCTGTTCGCGCTGTGCGGAATCGAGCAGATCGGCCCGTGAGAGAACGACCGCGGAGGCGCGGCGAAGCGAACCGACCGGTTCTCTCAAGAGGCCACGCGGGAAGAGCCTTCCCAGCCCGAACGGATCGAGGGCATCGAGCATGACGATGTCCAGATCCCGCGCCAGGCGGCGATGCTGGAACCCGTCGTCAAGGATGATCAGCTCGGCGTCCAGTTCGGTGGTGGCGATGGCAGCCAGTTTGACGCGATCCGGGTCTTGAAGATGAGGGACATCCGGGAGGTTTTCCTCCAGGACCAGGCCCTCGTCGTTGATACCGCCGGCATGGCCATAACCCCGGCTGATCAGGGTGACGCGTGCTCCCCGGCGGCGATACCAGCGGGCGAGCCATTCCACCATGGGGGTCTTGCCGGTTCCCCCGAGCGTGATATTGCCGACCGAGATCACCGGCACCGTGGCCCGCCGCGACCGCTTCCAGCCGATGTCGTAAGCGATGTTCCGCGCCTGCCCCCACACCATAGAAAGCCGAGCAAATGCCCAGGCCAGATCGGGCCATGGCGGCAGCCGGGCCGGAGGTCTGGCCGCGAACCAATCGGAGAAACGCATCCGGGCTGATCGACTTCACTCGCTTTGATCCGTCTGGAAACGACGCGTGTGAACAAAGAGCCATCGAAGCCGAGGGCTCGAACAGTCCCCGACCGGCTTGCGATTCTCTCCGCGGCTGGTAAAGTTTGAAGGATCTGGCAAAGCTAACCCCCGCCCCCTGAGACGTCAAGCACCGTTGATCGGACATCAAGCAGAGGGTCACCTCATGGTTTGTTCTCCCCAGCCTCCCAACCGGCTCGTCGCTCACTGGCTCGAGCGCCATCGCAATCCTGTCAGTTTTCTGCTTCATATTATCGGCATTCCACCCACCATCCTCGGCGTCATGCTTTTCTCGATCTATGTCGTCCTGTTCTCGCTGCCAATCTTTATCCTCGCCCTGATCCTCTTCTTCGGCGGCTACCTGCTCCAGTTCGCCGGTCATGCCCTGGAGGGAACCGATCCCGGAGAGATCATCTACTTCAAACGCAAGCTCGGCCTCCCCTATGTCGAGTTTGCCCCGGGCCGCGGCTCCTCACGGAATGCATCCCCGGCTGCCTGACCAGGCTCTCTCGTGGCAAGCAATCGGATAAGATGCCGCAGGAATGCGGCGGCCTCCATTGTCCTATTGTTCGTGTCCCGTGGCTCCTGCTTCTGGCGGATCCAGCGAAGAGAGGCTGGCGATCCGGCCTTGCCGCCGTGACGGCGATCGTGGGCAGTTTTTGGTCTAGGACAAATCCGGAATAATCCGTAAGATCCCCCTCATCGATTCAAGTCCCTAACCCGGCAGATCCGATACAGAACGATAGGTCGAGTTTTCACTTTCTCCTAACGAGGTATCGCCTCGTTGTCATGTTCTCTTGTTCATAAGGCTGAAAACGCGGGTTACAGGCCTGGCATTTCTCTTGGGTCTGTCCCGTGCTGATTCGACGAAAGTCGCGGCCTGGGTTTCCGTAGCGACCGGCGGCTCGGAGCCTGGGCCAGTGGTTGGCAAGAGGCCAAGCCAAGGATGGCGCGGCGCGTTCTCACGGCTAGATACGCGTCACATGGCGAACTTTGTCAAGGACGGCGGGCCATGCGATTGACCTTACGCACGAACCGGTGGACACGGGCGGCCATGCTGGCGGCATGGGCGTTCTCCTCCGGTTGCCAGAGGCTTCCTTACATCGACCAATCCAAGGTCGTACCCCATGACCCGATGGGTGCGACGGCCTTGGAGGACAAGGAGGTCAAGCAGGCCGATTTCTTGAGCAGCAGCCTGACGATGCAGGTGCCCAGGGTGCACAAGCCGCGGACGACCGACAATCCGGAGGCCGAGGAAATTTGGCCGATGACCTTGCAGGAAGCGATCCGGATCGGCCTCGACAATTCCGAGATCGTTCGCGTCATTCCGTTCGGTGCCCAGGGCATTCCGATCGGCGGATTCGAGCCGTCGCCTCTGAACACGGGTGCAGGCGCCGGTGTGGCAGGTGCCCTTGGAGCCGGCTCGCTGGAATCGGTCTACGACCCGGCCATTCAAGAAACACAGATCGCCCAGGCGCTTTCGGTCTTTGATACGGCGTTTACAACGAACCTGACCTGGGGCAAGAGCTCGCAACCCTTCAACAACGCCGTGCAGGGTGGTACGTTTTCGTTGACCGGGGTCAAGACGGTGGTGCTCTCGCTGCAGGACACCGCCAATTTCGCAATTGGATTGCAGAAGCGGAACGCGACCGGCGGCTTGATGAGCATCGTTCACAACGTCAACTGGCTCTACCAGAACAGCACATTCCTGACCTATCCTTCGGCCTACACCACGAACCTCCAGTTCAGCTTGACTCAGCCTCTCATGGGTAGTGCACCCTTGCCCGGACAGGCGGCCGGTCCTCCCGTGGGTCTGGAGGCCAACCGCGCACCGATCGTGGTTGCCCGGCTCAACGCCGACGCCGCCGTCTGGAGATTCAAGGCCGGCGTGCTGGCACATGTCCGATCGATCGAGCAGCAGTACTGGAGTCTCGCCCAGCAGCATGTCCAGCTCTGGAGCTCTGAGAAAGCCGTGGAACTCGCTCGCGAGATCGTCAACCGCGAGCAGGCCGAGCTGGTCGTCGGCAAGGGAACCGTCGCCGACGTCGCGGAAGCCCAGCAGCGACTGGAACAGTTCAACCTCGACCTGGTGACCAAGACTTCGGATGTCATCACCACGGAACGACAGTTGCGCAATATTCTGGGCTTGCCGCCGGCCGACAATCGCCGAATCATCCCGGTGACGCCGCCGGCCGAAGCCCGGCTCGAGCCCGACTGGGATTCCAGCCTGGCCCAGATGGTGACGTTTCAGCCGGACATCGTCCAGCAACAGCTTCTGGTCCGGATCGCCGAGCTGCAGCTTCTGGTAGCCCGCAATCAGTTGCTGCCGCAGTTGAATCTCAGCGTGCTCTATCAGCTCAACGGTCTGGGACAGCAGCTTGACAATGCCGAGGCGGTCATGACCGGGGCGACGATCAAGGCCCTCGAGCCCATCGTCTCGGCCCAGCAGCGTGCGGCTGGCTTGCAATCCAATGCCGGTATGTACAACGACTTTCGCACCTGGCAGGTGGGCTTCTCTTTTCAGATGCCGCTGGGCATGAGATCGCCGCTGGCCAACACGCGAAACGCCCAGTACATCTTGCTGCGGCAACGTGCCTACTTGCAACAGATTGTCCATCAGACGACCCACTCGCTTGCCCGGTTTTTCCTGGAAGTCGACGCCAACTACAAGCAATTCAAAACTGCATCACGGCTTCGTGCCGCGGCCGCTCAGCGGCTCGAAGCTCAGCGTGCCTACTACGAGGAAGGCCGGATCACGATCGACCGGTTCCTCGACGCGGTCAGCCAGTATGCTCAGGCCGTGGCTCAAGAAGCCCAGTTCAAGACCACCTACAACATCTCCATCGTCGCTCTCGAGGAAGCCAAAGGAACGCTGCTCGCCTACAACAACATTGCCGTGGCCGAGGGTCCGCATCCGCGGAAAGCCTATGTCCAGGCTCGCGACATCCAGGACGCACACCGCAAGCTGCCGATCCCACCCGACGGTCCGAAGTACCGTGAGCGGGTCACGGGTCCGCTCAATCCCGATCCCGTGCCGGCCAATCCGCCACCGGACGTGCAGCCCGGGAGCCATCCGCCGCTGCCGGCGCCTGTCGGCCCGCTCGGACCGCCGCCCACTGCAGTGCCTCCATACCGCCCCGCGGGCGAGGCGCCGATTCTCTCGCAGAATCCGGCAAAACCGGCGACCGGCAATGTCCCCGACCCGACACTGGGCCTGCACGCGAGGCCGGCCGCGGACCAGCCGCCAATCGACAGCTCCACAACTCCCGCCAGCGGTTCAACCAATCCTGCCGGCGGGACGCCAGGTCCCAGCAACGGCGCACCCGCTCCAATGAGCGGCTCGCCGAGTGCAATGAGCGGCTCGCCGCCGGCGGAACTGCCGGCGATCTTCGGGGGCGGCTCGCGATCGGCCCCGCCGGCGATCCCAACCGCTCGCGGACCGTCCGCGGATGCCGCACCAGCACAGGCTCCAGCGGCAGCTCCGGCTCCAGCGGCAGCACCAGCACAGGCTCCAGCGTCAGCACCGTCCGCGGGCACGGACGAACTGCCCGTATTGCCGACCGAGATCAACTTGCCGCCATTGCCAAAATAGTTGGATGTGTTGACAGAGGCTGGCAAATCGCCCTGCCTCACCCGACATCCGCAATGGGACCGGTGCTGCAACCAAGAGCACCGGTCCCTTTGCTTGCGCAAGATCGGAGTTGACCAGCTCTCGATCGAGCAGGCACAATACTCAGCATAGCGCGGGTTGTAGCACCCGCGCCGTGAACTCGGGAGTCGCGGCAAGTCTGTCACCTCAAGCGGGAGACGGGAACCATGAGTGACCTGGCGCAAACGGGATGCGGCGGATCGAGCCGGAGGCACTTCTTGAAAGCCGCCGCCATCGGCGGTGCCATGGGCGCCGTGACCTCCGGGCCGGCCGTGATGGCCGACGAACCCGCGACACCACAGGCGAGCGTGCCGAGCGTGACCCTGGGCCGCACCGGTCAGAAAGTCACCATCCTGGGCATGGGCACGAGCTGGGCCCTGGCTCCCAGCTTTGTTCAGGCGGCCATCTTTTCCGGTGTTCGCTACATCGATACTTCCGAGACTTACGAGAACACCCGGGCAGAGAAGATCATCGGCGACGTGCTCGACCGCACCGGCCGTCGGAAAGACATTTACCTGGTCACCAAGAACACCGGCTATCGTCGGAACATGGGCACAGGCGCCGCGAAGATGTTCGAGCAGCGATTGCACGCCAGCCTCGAGCGGCTCAAGACCGACCATGTCAACTGCTATTACCTGCACGGTCTGGCCGGCGACCAGATCGAGCTGTTGCGCGACCCCGGCGTGAAGGCCGCCTTCGAGAACCTCAAGAAGCAGGGCAAGACGCACTTTTGCGGCCTGAGCTGCCACGACGCCCGGCTTCCCGAGATCCTGGAAACCGCGGCCGAGTGCGGCTGGATCGACCAGGTGATGTTCAAGTACAACTTCCGTGACATCGGCGGCCGTGATCGGCATGATGAGCTCCAGCGGGCCATCGACAAGGCAGTGAAGGCCAATCTCGGGCTGATCGCCATGAAGACCCAGGGCGGGGCCGTCAACTTCCCCGACAAGATGAAGCTGCTCCAGGAGAAGGGGTTCAAGAAAGAAGTCGCCGCCGTCAAATCGGTCTGGATGGACGGTCGAATCCATGTGGCCGTGAGCGAGATGACCACTCGCAGCGATCTTCGCGAAAACGTGGCGGCAAGCGGCGGGCCGGTGCTGTCGTCGAGCGAGCGGAAACTGCTGGACGACTATCGCCGGAGCACGGCTCACCTGTATTGCCACGGCTGCGGCAACCTTTGCGAGACCGCCGCGCGGGGCGTCCCGGTTGCCACGGTTCTCCGCTACCTGCGTTACTACGAGGTCTACGGCAAGCGCCAGGAAGCGCGTGCTCTTTACCAGGCGCTTCCACCCGTAGCCCGTGATCTCGCGGCCGCCAACCTGACCGCTGCCGCCGCTGCCTGTCCGCACGGCCTTCCGGTCGTCGACCTCATCGAACGCGCTGATCGGCAGATGCGCGCCTGACCCGTCTACCTGATCTGCATCGTTTCCCCGCCGACCCGATCCGGTCCACGGTAAACCCTCGAAGGTCGCTGGTTTTCCAGACATCATCGTGGCCCTGCTCCAGGCGCCGGATCCCGGACGCCGGAGCCGCCGACCTGGTCACGAACCGGGGTGGCGATGCACCCTCTTGAACCGAAGTCGAGACCGCGCCGCGGCTGACCTGGCCAGACGCCTCGAAGTGGCTTCGTTCGCGCGCCGCCGGACTCGCCATTCTAGAATCAAATACTTGTTCTGAAAGAACTTGCGTTCTCTCAACTTTGGCTTCGTTCGGTGCATTTTCCGATGTCTTCACGTCCTCCGCCTCACGCTCCGCCCCTTCTGCTTCTCCGTTTTCACTGGCCACTGGCCCCTGATCACTGGCCACTCCCATCTCCCCCTCGGCCATCTGGCATTTGCCATTTGTCACCTGGCATTCGTCCTCTGCCATCTGCGATTCCGCATTCCTCATCTTGTTCAGCAGCTCCAGGGTCTTGTGCAGCTCCCGCGTCCGCGCCGACTGGTATCGCCGGTGCCGCTCGAATGCCGGGCTGCAATCCATCGCCGCCCGGTCCATCCAGGTCGGATCATCCTTGAGCATGGCTTCGCGTGCCTCGTTCTCCGCCAAAAGCTCCTTCAGTCGGGTGACGTATTCCTTGAAGATCGTGTAGAGCACCTCCCACGCCTCCTCCGGGTCCTTGGGCCGCGGCGCGATCTCACGCCACTTCAGGCGGTGCGTGTACGCCGGGTCGAGGATCGACCGCTCGTCGCGGTAGGATTCCCATTCCTTGCGGGCGTAGCCGGGTTCGATGACGTCCCAGGCCAGGAAGATCAGGTTGATCTCGGGGTCAAAGACCGCCTCGACCAGCCGCTTGCCCATCAACCGGAGGAACCGGATGAGCACGGGCTCTTCCCACCGGGTGCGGCGATGCAGGAGGTTGCCGTACTCGGACCACCGCTGGAGCAGCCAGTCGCAGCCGTCGGCGGTGTCCTCGAGCTCGGCGACCAAGAGCGCCGGGTCGTCGCTGCCGAGGGGTTGCTTGTCGACCTTGATCTCTTCGGGCCCGTTGAGATAGAGCAGCGTGCGGCCCAGCTCGGAAATTCGCCGGCGAGTGCGCGGGTCGATCTTCCGTTCACGGCGGCGCGCGGCGACCGCGACGCGGTGGGCCATGTGTCCGGTGCCGATCCGCTGGGCGCGTTCGAGATCAATGGTCAGCCAGGCGGCCTGGGCGGTGAGCTCGCGTTCGATGGCCGTGCGGGGCTGCACGTTGTCCATCCATTCCTGGATCCGGTCGTCGATGCGCTGGGGGTCTTCGGTGGGCAGCGTGGGCATGATCGTGAAGGCGCGGAGGCCGTGCTTCAGGGCATTTTCGCGTGACGTGGTTTGCCCATTTCCGTCTTTGGACCAGTGCTCTTTTGTGCGTTACGTTGATTGGCTGCAATCTGTGCCTCGGTGGCCATGGTTGAGTTCTCTGGTGAAGGTCAAAATGGATGGCGGGGCGGAATGGGAACCACGAAACACACGCAATGCCCGTAGGTCAGGCTTTCCAGCCTGACCTGAGCAGGCTCTCTCACAAAAACCGTCCCAGGCATGCACACCGTGTTGCGCTGCCATCGTGAATTTCCGTGTCTTGGTTCGATTCCGCCCTGCGCGTTTCGGACATCGCGCGGAGGTCGACCCTTCTACCTCATATAATCCCGTCGAGGCTGGCCGGAGTTGCAAAAAAACATTCAGGAGGGCGCATCGATTCGAGCGCTCTCCTTTTCTGCAATGGCGAGGAGGGTCGCGGATTCTGTCCCGGTGCACGCACTGCGGGTTCTGGTACTATCGTTGTCAGACTCGGCGGGCCGTTCCGCCGAGTTCTCCTTTAAGGCCAATACTGTTGAATGAGCCACAAGTCACGATGCTGGTGGCATTTCTGGCTCCCTCTCCCCTTGCGGGAGAGGGTTGGGGAGAGGGGGATGGGGCACCACCGATGGCTTGGTTCACGGGCTGTGGCCGAATCAATCACCCCTCACCCTGCCCTCTCCCGCAAGGGGAGAGGGTGAATCAAGTCTCGACCTATCAGGGCTTTGCGGTTCATTCAACGGTATTGGCTTTAAGGCAGCGTCGGTGCAGCATCGGGGATCCAAATGATGGCACCATCAGACCCTTTCCGGTCAGACGCGGAATCGACCTCGGAGGGTAGCAGCCCGGAAACGGCAATCGTAGTGGGCAGCATCGGCGAGGAATACGCCTGGGTCGCCCAGCATCTTCCAGGCGCTCGACTCGTCATTCAGGCCTTGACCTACCACGAAGAAAGGCCATTCGACGTGCTCACGCTGGAGACCGAATCGGGAGATCAGCGGCAGGTCTATTTTGATATCTCCTCGTTTTTCGGCCGCGAGCGGCACGTGGGATTATCCGCCGCGCTTTGCCCCTACTGTGGCGCCGCCCTGCGGAGCGAAAAGGCAAAACAGTGCTTCACGTGCGGCACCGACTGGCGCGATCCCGAGAACGTTATCCGGCGTAGATCGAGCTGAAGGCACACGACATCCAGCAGAGTCTGGTTACAAGTAGGCGCGTTCAGACGCCCGGCTGGTTCGGTCGGCATCGTCCCAAAGTAGGGTCAACGTGGACGTGTCTCGCTTGACAATTGGCGGGCCGTTCATAGTAGCCCGAAGCGTCAGCAAGGGTCGACACAAATCCATGCGCGGAAAGGGGCAACCCCTCGCTGACGCTTCGGGTTAGTATGTCACGCAGGCCAGTCAGTTCGTCAACGTAAGAAACGAGGACTTTGGGACGGCGCCGCTCGGTATGACGCTGCGTCAGGTTGGTGCGGAGCCCCCTTGACAGTGATAACTTTGCAATGCAAAGTGATCATCCGGCGGTATCATGATCTGAGTGGAGAATCGATGATGGAAAGTGGTCCTGCGAAAAACGGTTCACGAGGTGCAGGGATCAAGGGGGCGTTTGGCGAGCTCGACCGGCTGCTGCGCGGGGAGCTCACGCACGTCGATCGTCTGGATCGCGGGGCGATCGATGTCGATCCCGTCGGGCTGTCGCTGGTTGGGATCGTACTGAGCATGGTTTATGGGGCCTGCATGGGCACGTTTGCCCTCTTTTCGACGCGGACCGCCAGCGCGATGCAGGTGCTGGCGAGCATGATCAAGGTACCGGCGTTGTTCTTTCTTACCCTGATGGTGACGCTGCCGTCGTTGTACGTCTTCAATGCGCTCATGGGCTCGCGGCTGACCGCCGCGGCGGTGGTGCGTCTGTTGTTGGGCACGCTCGGGGTGATCGTCGCGGTGCTGGCTTCGCTGGGTCCGATCGTCGCGTTCTTCTCGGTGAGCACGACCAGCTATCCATTCATCCTCCTGTTCAACGTGGTGATCTTCGCCGTATCGGGCTCGCTTGGAATGCTCTTTCTGCTGCAAACCCTGCACCGGCTGACGGTCGCCCGGCCGCGGGGCGGATTCGAGTTCACGACGGAAACGCCGTCCGACCGGCCCGCTCAACCGGAAGAGATTTCCGCGCGAGAGATCGCGGATCTTGCGGGCCCCGCTCGACCCTCGGGACCATCGGGCCCGCTGGACCGGATGGACGATCGGATGCTCAGCCGCCACGTGCGGACGGTCTTCCGCATCTGGATGATCGTCTTCGGGCTGGTGGGAGCCCAGATGGGCTGGGTCTTGCGGCCGTTCGTGGGCAACCCGAGCCTGCCGTTCACCTGGTTCCGGGGCCGGGAGTCAAACTTCTTTCAGGCCGTCTTCCATACGATCGCGACGCTTTTCTCTTGAAGGGCAAGACGTGTCAGGTTTCGGAAGATGAATGCCATGAGCGCTCTCTTGAGGCAGGCGGACGACGTGCTCCGGCGGGGAAGCGCCCCGGGTGCCGACCCGAGCCGGGACAGGTCGTTCGCGGTCCGGAATTTCGTCGTGCTGATCGTGGCCTTCGGAGTCTTCTACGGCGCCGTGATGGGAACTTACGGGGGAGTCGCCACGGGGCGGGTATGGCAGGTCATTTACTCGGCGATCAAGGTGCCGCTGCTCTTGATCGCCACCTTTCTCCTGAGTCTGCCCAGCTTCTTCGTGCTCAACACGCTGCTCGGCTTACGTGGAGATTTTGGCCGGGTCGTGGGCTCGCTGCTGGCCACCCAGGCAGGACTGACGGTGATTCTCGCGTCGTTGGCCCCCGTAACGGCATTCTGGTATGTTTCCGGGTCCGATTATCAGCCCGCGATCCTGTTCAACGGACTGATGTTCGCCGTGGCCAGCCTGAGTGCCCAGTGGCTGCTCCGCCGGGAATATCGTCCCCTCATCGCCCGTCAACCGGCGCACGGCTGGATGCTCCGGACCTGGATCGTGATTTATGTCTTCGTCGGCATCCAGATGGGCTGGGTTCTCCGCCCGTTCATCGGTGACCCGCGTGCACCGGTCCAGTTCTTCCGCGAGGATAGCTGGAGCAACGCGTATGTGGTGGTCATCGAGATGCTCTGGAGCGTGCTGAGCCGGATCGCCTGACTGCGCAGGCGGCGATTCTTGCGGACAGACAGGGGCCGAATCAAGCGTTCGGGTTAACCAGTGCTCTTGGAGATCCTGGCGGCCTGGACGATCCCCATGACCTGGTTGAGCCGGGCCGATGAGACCGTGTTATTCGGGTACAGGGCGGTCCTGATCGCGCCCCAGAAGTTCATGATCTGATCCGTGTCGCTGCCGGCGACCGCGGCTTCCAGCATGATATTCAGCGGCATCCGATGTTGCTGTTCGGTCTCCCACCGCGAGGCCTCCGGGCGGGGACTGATCCGCAGGTATGGACAGGTCTCGAACGTGGGAGCGAGGATGTCCTCGGGCGCTCCCTGCCAGGACCTCCAGGCCTTGACCGTGGTCTGGAGAACGGGGTCGCTGCGGAGGATCTGATCCACCGCGCGGAACGCCACCTGCTCCGCCGTGTTGGGGAGTTTTAACTTCGGTGATGCGAGAGCCATTGAAATGAAGGCAAGTCAATAGGCAGGAAGGAAGGCAAGTCAAAAGGCAAAAGGAAAAAGGTAAAAGGATTGAACGGGGATCGCGTCAATAATCTTTGGCGCGTATCCATGCAACACTTTTTCCTTTTGACTTTTACCTTTTGCCTTCCTTCTTGCCTTCCTTCCTTTTACCTTTTACCTTTTGCCTTTCCTCAGGGTTGCCGTCTCAAGAGGCCTTGAACGAACGTGGTGAGAGCATCGCGGGCACGCTCCAGCGCACCCGGCCGGACGTGGAGCACGTCGCGGATCGGCAGGCTGGGGTTGTGGTCGGGCGTGTCACCGTGGAAGGGGAGGATTTCGAGGCCGTCCACGGTGAGGAAGTCATCCCAGTAGGCCAGCGTGGCCCACTTGCCGGGCTCGGGATTCTGCCACTCGGTCTGGAAGTTCGTCGTGATCCGGCTGTCGGCGCCGCGCGGCGAGAGCGGTGGGCCGTCCAGGCTGCGGTAGTGGCAGTGCTCGTCAGATTGTTGTTCGTCAACCGCTTGTTCGGGTCCAGATCGGTTTGTCCGCTGCCTGCATTTTCGTCGGGCCGGTAGGTGACCGCGATCATCGGGATGCCGAAGCCGTCGATGCCGAGGTTCGCGTCGTTGTCCTCCTTGAGGACCGCCCGCCACTCCTGCATGAGGGGCTCGAAGTCGATCGACTCGAGCGCGCGGACCTTGGCGAGAATCCGGTCGATACCCTCGGTGTTGACGATCGTGGTGGAGGACATGGCTGAAATGCGAACGGGCGGGATTTCGGGGGGATTGCCTACGAGGTTGGCCTGGGTCTTGCTCTGTCTCCTTGGCCTCTTCTCGGCGGCTTTTCGCTTATCGCGAGCGATTGTCAATGCAGGATCTCGTAGCCTTCCTCGATTTCGTCGCGAGTGAAGCCGCAATCCGTTCGGGTACTTCCTGGTTCGGGTCGAGTAGACGGCTTTCGACGTTGTGCGTCCACTTATCGTCCCCCCGTCTTCTTCTGTCCAGTAGGTCGCCCAGTTCTGTCGCTGGTCGCTTCCGGGCGCAAGATCAAAGCTCAAGTCGACCGTGTCGCCCACGTTATGCCACCAGTCCTGTCCTTCTTCATCGGCTATGAGCTGTTGAACCGTCGTGAGTTTCTGGAGTCGCTCCGGCAATTCGGCCAGGATCTCCTCGGGAATGGGGCCGTCGTACCCCAGAATCGGCCAGGCGAGGTATCCCCTGTCGAGCTCGGACCGGTTTGCTCGCAACCGGAGCCGCTTGACTCCGACCTGCGATCCCCAGGAAACCTGCCGTGAATGAACCTCCGTGGCGATCCCGTGTCTCTGGACCGCCTCCTTTACATAGACATTCTCGATGTGGTGATAGGGGCCGTGGGAACCACTGCCGAAGTAGCCGGAGACCAGATCCAGGTCGGGCACTCTGACGAAGTAACTGACCTGGTCGCCAAAGGACGTCCGCACTTGCACGGTCGCATTTTCCCTCGCGCCGATGACCGAAGCGATCTCCTTGGGGGTCAGCTTGCGGCCGAAGATTTGCTTGATGGCCCGCGCTGTCTGCTTCTCGTTCCGCCTTGGTTCCCTTGAAGACCACCTTGGCCACGGATGCCGGCAGATGCGGGATGTCGTCGGGAAGTTTCACCGGCTTTCTCGCCAGGTCCGCCCGTTCCGGCCTCGGGCCCACGCCCGAAGGGTCGGGCGCCGGCCTGGGCACCTTGCTCGCGAACACCGGCGGAGGCCTGCGCGTCGTCACGCCGAGCCCGCCCTGGAGCGTGTACGTGTGGTTGCCGACCGTGACCTGGAGCCGCTGCCGCTCGGCCGCCGGCAGCGTGCGCCGCCGCAAGGCCTCCTGGGGTGTGACGTGGAAGCCGCGGGCGTGCCCCTGCAATTCCGGCCCGCTGATCTCGATCAGCTCGCCGCCGGGGCCGCGAACGACCGTGCCCGGCCCGCTACCGCGCGGCGTGAACTCCTTCGGCAGGGTCGGCGCCGTGACCCCGAGCTGGTAGACGCGCCACCAGTTCTCGGCTTGCCGCTTGACCTGCGCGAGCACCGCCAGCGAGAGGCCGAACACGTCCCGGACCGGCAGGTGTTCGTTGCCGTCGCGGTGGTACTTGAGGATCTCGCCCCACGAGGCTCCAGTGTGGGCGTCGTAGAGCCACCAGCAGTCGAGCCCCGGGCGCCGGGAGTCGATCCGCTGGGCCCGGACCACGCGGTGAGAGGGCCTCGCCGTTCAGGCTGCGATCGTGCGAGGTCGTGAGGTTGTTGTTCGCAAGCGGTCTCGTGTCGATCGGCTTACGTGTGCCGGCCTTCGGGTCGGGCCGGTAGGTCACGCCCACCAGCGGGATTCCTTAGCCGTCGATGCCGAGATTCTGTTCATTGTCCTGCTCGAGGATCGTCCGCCACTCTTCCATGAGGGGCATGAAATCGATCTCGGCCAGGGCGCGCACCCCGGTCAGTATGCGGTCGATGCCTTCGGTGTTGACGACGGTGGTGGACATGGGGGAAACGCGTATGGAAGGCAAAAGGAAAAAGTGTGGAATGGACACGCGCCAAAAATTATTCGCGCGATCCCCGTTCAATCCTTTTGCCTTTTACCTTTTGCCTTTTACCTTTCTTGAAACGCGAACGGCCCGCGATTGCTCGGGGCTGCTAGCGAGTCGGGATCTTGACGTGGTCACATGGGAGCGATGGGGCCCTTGAGTTTTGCGACCTCGCGGATTTCGTCGGGCACCTGGTCGAGCTCAACCTCTTCCCAGGGCTCGTTCGTGTGGACGTGAGCGAACATCGACTCCAGAGGCATCCAGCCGTTCGGGCCGTCCTCGGGCTCGATCACGCGGCCAAGCTTCCGCTCTTCATCAACCTGCATGTAGAGATCGCCAGAGAGGAGAAATTGCATCGGATTCGCCTCACGGTCCAGGGAATGCCAAGTTCCTTCAGCCTTGCGATGGTCGCCGGAATCGGCGGGGACGGGAACACGATATCGCGAATATCGTTTATGTCTACAGGAATGACGATCGGGTTGGACGCGACGGGTGAGACTGTGCCCCATGCGACCGCGGTGAGCGCGGGTCCGAGGTGGGTTGATTGGAGGGTCGCAGGTCTGTCTCCGAGCCCGATGCGACGTAATACGCGCCGCCTGTCGTGTCTCCTGTGAGGACCACGCGCAGGCCGGTCACCGGACCTGGATCGTGATTTATGTCTTCGTCGGCATCCAGATGGGCTGGGTTCTCCGCCCGTTCATCGGTGACCCGCGTGCGCCGGTCCAGTTCTTCCGCGAGGATAGCTGGAGCAACGCGTATGTGGTGGTCATCGAGGTGATCTGGAGCGTGCTGAGCCGAATCTCCTGAGTGCGCAGACGACGGTTCTTGCCAACAGCCAGCGGCGGAATCAAGTGTTCGGGTTAACGAGCCTTCCCAGAAACAAGAGGCTTCCGGTCCGCTGATCGACGATCAGGAACAGGAACGGATGGTCGGCGCGAAAGACGGCGGGCTCGGTGGGACGCATGACGGCGCGTGCGGTGATCACGACCCCGGTGGCGGCGGCCGCTTCGGTGCCCTCCTCGTTCACATCAACGAAAGCCTTGTGCAAGACGGCCGAGATGGCAAGATGCTCCTCGCTGCTCATGCCGCTGAAGTCGGCCCGGGTGGCGTCAAACGCGAGCGGCATGCCCATCGCCGTGAGAGTCGAAGAGAGAGAGAACTCGGAAGTGAGCTTGAAACGGGGCAAGTCGACGGCAACCTTTCGCCGCTGTAGAGCGGCCGTCCACCGCGTCAGGCTCTCGCGGCTGAGGCGTTGCTCGAGAGCTTCGAGGCCGTCGACGGCGTCGGGCAGAAGCACGATGGTGGCCAGGTCACGATTGCCGTACGGGAGTTCGAGCAGCTTGAGACCGTCCACGGCGGCGAACCGGAAGTCGTCGGTCTTGTGCATGAGGGGCACGGTCGTGGTCTTGTCGCCGGTCACGTGAAACGGCTCATCCTTCGTCGCCGACTTGACGAAGGGCCGGGTCCACTCGCCCTTGAAGTAGATGGCGTTGGCGAGCACCAGCCGGGTCAGGTTCGAGATCGCGCCCGGGGGAACCAGATTCTGGATCTTGTCCTGCGTCTGCTTCTCGACCCACTGGTTGATCGTCTGGCGTGCGGTCTCGGTTTGACCATTGAAGTCCACCTGGGCAAGTTCGGCGTGATAGAAGTCGCGCGTGACGGCGAGAAAGTCGGGGAGGAAGTGATAACCCTGCTGCCCCCAAAGACGGTTGGCCAGATCGAGGCGGTAGCCCGGCTTCTCGGCCGCGGGCCGAAGCGCGTTCTGCAAGGAGGCAAAGGTCTCGGGTAACTGATCCTGGGGTGATGGGAAGTGGAGAACCCTGGCCATCTGCTGGGCCGTCTCGCCGCGAGCGCCTGCGTAGGTCATCGCCAGGGCCGTCGAGATGCTGCTGGGCGAGAAGAACAGGTTCCCTGGCTGGGTTCGCAGCCTGCCGAAGAGATCGAGAGCAAACTGAGTGTTGCCGTCAACGAGTTGCGACATGCGACCCTCCTCGGCTCGCGCCTCGCCGCGGATCGAGGTCAAACTCGCCAGCAGCAGGAGCACGAGTAGAATCGACGGCTTGACGCGGTTCATGGCGTGACCACTCCCGGAACAAGGCGTTTCCGCCCGGTTCGCCATATCTCGAGCGTACCCGATCGGGCTCAGTTGTAGTAGATGCCGTCTTCCGTCTGGCGGGTGCGAGGGCGGGGTGGCGAAACGTCTTGAACGGAGGATGTCGACTCCGCGGCGGTACCTCGGGGAATGATCGTCGGGGCCGCGTCGTCCAGGTATTCCATGCCGGTGGCGAACTGGAGGTCGTTCATGGTCTGTTCGGTCTGCACGAGGCTGGAGGCGACCTGGTCGACCTGGCCGGAGACAAACTGGGGATCCTGACGGTTGATGGCCAGCTCGGTGATCGAGCTGATCTTGTTCTCCAGGCGCACGATCTCGGCCTCGACGAGGTCGAAATTATCCTTGGCCTTCTGCAGGTTCTCGAGTCGGCCGCGGCAGGTTTCCAGGTTGTCCACAAGGGCCTTGCGGATGGTCTGGCGGGGTGAGGTTCCGGCCGCCTCTTCCGAGGGCATGCGGGCAAGCCGGTCTTCCAGCCGCTTGATCTCGGTCTTGATCTCGCCCTCGTTGGTACGCTCGAAGAACCGCTCGAGCATGGTCTGGGTGTAGAGCAGCCGGAGGTAGATCCAGAGCAGCCGGTCCAGACCTGAGAGTTGGAGATCCTCGAGCGGCTCGGGCACGCTATTGCCGCCGAGGTCCTCGGAGGCCCGCATCTGCTGGGCGATCTGCCTCAAGGCGAGGCACCGCTCGCGGAGGGCCTCGAAACGCCGGAGTTGTCGTGGCGGCAGCGATTTCGAATCCGCTCGAACGCCTCGGCGACGACCTGCGAGCCCTGTTCGCGCGACGCCTTGTGCTCCTGGACGTCCACATACCTCTGGAATTTTGGGTGAGTTCCCAGCATGCCCAGATAGGTCGTCTCGCCGGCCAGCACGAGCGGGACGAGGACGTCGGGGTGGCCCGAGATCATGGCAAAGCCCATGCTGCCCAGGAAGGCCAGCAGGTTCCAGTGATTCAAGAATGCCTTTTTTATGTATTTTCCCAGGCCCACGTCACTTGGTTTCCTATGGCTCGGGCTCCGGCTCTGGCTTGAACTCGGGATCAGGTGCCGGCGCGCTGGCTTTCTTCAAGCTGGCTGATCAGGTCGCGAAGGTAGTACACGGTCTCCTGGAACCTCGGCTGCCGCTGCATGTCCTTCGACGGGCGGTCCGAAGGTTCGACCTTGAGCTCACGAAGAATTGTACCCGGAGAATTGCTCACGACGTAGATGCGATCGCTCAGGAAGACCGCTTCCTCGATCGAGTGGGTCACGAAGAAGACCGTGGCCTGGGTCTGCCGCCAGAGGTCGAGCAGCAGGTCCTGCATGTTCATGCGGGTCATCGGGTCGAGGGCACCAAATGGTTCGTCCATGAGAATGATCCGCGGCCGGAGGATGAGCGTCTGGGCGATCGCCACGCGCTGACGCATGCCGCCGGAAAGCTCGTGGGGATACTTGTACTGGTCGTGGTCGACGCTCAGCCCCACCTTGCCGATCCACTCCCGGGCCAGGTCATATCTTACCCTACGAGCCACGCCCTGGCATTCGAGGCCGAACGACACGTTGTCGAGGACATTGCGATGATCGAAGCTGGTGTAATCTTGAAAGACCATGCCACGGTCCGGACCCGGACGCTGGACCGGCCGGCCGAAAACCAGGACGTCGCCACTGGTGGCCGGATGCTGGGGGCGGAGACCGGCGATCAAGCGCAAGATCGTGCTCTTGCCGCAGCCGCTGGGCCCGAGGACGCCGACGAACTCGCCCTTGTCGTCCAGGTCGGGAACGACGAACGTGACGTCGCGGATGGCCGTGAACTCGTTTGGCTCTCCCGGATTGTAGGTCTTCGTCACACTGCGGAACTCGACGACGTGCGGCGGCGTGGCCTCGTCGCCGGTCTGGACGTGGTCGAGCACCTCGCCGACGCCAACTTCCGCCGCGCACGGGCTTCGGCGCGGGGCTCGGTCCGGAGGCGACGGCGGATTCCGCGTCAGGCTGGCTCATGAGGAGGATCGATCCGAGGCACGAGATTTCGCTTCGGGCGAAGGCGTCACGCCGCCCGCGGCCGCGGGAAGGGCCGGCCGCCAGACCAGACCTTTGAGATCTTCCCAGACGTGCATCACGCCGCGAACGAGGCTATGCAGCACGCCGCTGCCTCCATAGCGATAAGGAAAAAGCTCTTTCTGGATCCACATTAACACGTAGTCGATGAACAGAGCCACGACCGGAATGATCAGCAAGACGAGCATCACGTGCTCGCGGGCCCCGGCGCTGGGAGGTATTGATGATGTCGCCCAGCCCGCCCGACTCGCCCCCGAACTTGATGACCTCGGCCAGCATGATGTAACCGAAAGCCAGTGAAAACAGCAGCCGCAACGAATTGAAGACGCTGGGCAACGCGAGCGGCACAAGCACCTTGAAGATCGTCTGCCAGCGCCCGGCCCCCAGGGTATAGGCGGAATCGACGTACGATTCGCGGACCTCGCCGATTGCCCGGGCCGTATCCGAGATGATGAACGCCACGCAGGCGATGAAGATGAACATCACCTTCTGAAGCTCACCGATCCCGAACAGCGAGAAGGTGAGCGGAATCAAGGCCGCGACCGGGATATTGCGCCCAAAGAGCGTCATCGGCAGAAAGAAGGCGTTGACCCGCGAGAAGCAGCCGCATAGCACGCCCAGGGGCACGCCCACCAGCGTGGCCAGGCCGAAGCCGGAGCCCACCCGGCGCAGGGTGGTCAGCAGGTTGCGGGTCAGGCCGCGATCAAACCAGAGGCTGTGGAAGCTGGTGAAGGTTTCCCAGGGGCTGGACAACCCCTTCGACGGCGAGATGATTCGCTCTTCGGGCTCACCCCGGGTAAGGAACCACCAGAGTGCCAGGCAGCCGCCGATGCTGAGCAGACCCATGAGCACCACTTGCCATCGCGGCGCCTGTTCCCGCAGGCCCAGGAAGATGCGCGAGCGCACGCCTCGAGGCTTCGGATGATCGACCGTGGCCGGCGGCTCAAGCCCCTGCGCCACGGTCGGTTTACCCGAAGAGGTTTTCTGCGGCTCTCGGTCGGATGGTGCCATCAATTCGCCTCGCCCCGGTGCTCGGTTTCCGCGGCCTGGCTCAGGTCGCTTTCTCGGCCGTGAGCACCTTGATCTCCACCCGCCGGTTCTTGGTGTGGTTGTCGGGATCGCTGGGATCGGCCGGCCGGTCCCAGCCAACGCCATCGACGTTGAACCGGTTGGGGTCGAGATCGGGGTACTTCTGGACCAGGGCCTCCTTGATGGAGTTGGCCCGGTTCAATGACAGTTCCTTGACCAGCGCGGAGGGGACCTGTCCTTTCATCGAACTGTCGGTATGGCCCTCGATCACGATCCGCGCCGCTCCGAACTGGCCGGCAAGCTGGGCGATCTCCTCGAGCACGTTGTTCACGTTGGGGTCGTACATCTCCTCGACCGCCTTGCCGTCCGTCGTCCTGCTCACTTTCTTGAACGGATCCCAACTATTTGGGAAGAAGTGCAGCACGACCGTGTTGGTCAAGATTTCCTCACCCTCGGCGCGCACCGACTGCAAGTCCTTGGGTGCGACCTGGGTGCCGTATTCGACCTTTTGCGAGGCGTATTTCGTGTCCTGACCGAGCTTCTGGATGATCGAGAAGTCCATGACCTGGTCAAACGGCACGGGCCGGTGGCCGATCGCGCCGATGCGGCGGTAGAGCAGATAAGAGCGCTGCCAGATCCGCTCGAAGTTGGTCGGGTTGTTCTGGTTGACGAAGAACTGGAAGTTCTCGGCCCAGTTGGTGCTGTGAGCATCGCCGAGCATTCCCAGCGCGTCGGAAGCCGGAATGTTATATCCCGAGGCCATGAGCCCGGAGACCTTCTGGCGGGCGGACTCCTGCTTGAGCTGCTCCATGGCGTCGAAGATGCCCCGGCTGATCGCTTCGATGATCGGCGTGTTGTCGCGCGCGAAATCGGCGCGGGCGAACCAGACGTCGGCGATCAGGTGGTTGGCTTCCTTGGTGGTCACCAGCAGGCGATTGCCCTTGGCCTTGGCCAGATTGTAAATATCGGGCGCCCACGAGACGCAGCCGGCAATGTCTTTCTGGGCGTTGAACGCGGCCGCGGCCTGAAAGGCATCCTCGGTGAAAATCATGTTCACCTCCGACGGCTGCACACCGCCTGAGACCAGCATGTTGAGGGCGAAGTAGTGCGATGGCGAGTTCTGGGCCAGGACCAGCTTCTTGCCCCGCAGGTCGGCGACCGTCTTGATGTTCTCGCGGACCACGACGCCGTCGCCGCCGTTCGAGAAGTCGACCTGCTGGTAAACCCGGGGCATGATCCGGCTGTCGCGCGGGTTGCCCTGCGGATCCACAAAGCTTTCAAGGAACAGCGGAACCATGTCGAGGGTTGCCCAGCCGATGTGGATCTCGCCCGAGGCGTAGGCGTCGCGCATCGCGACGGGGTTGTCGATCAGCACCAGGTCGACCTTGAACGGCTTGCCGTCGGCCGTCTTCCACTCCTGACCGGCCTTGAACCCGTTGTTGGCCAGGACGATCGGCGCCCAGCCGGCCCAGACGTTGAGCGCAAACCGGACGGTGTTGTCCTTGAGCGGTTTGTAGGCGGCCGTTCCCTTCACGGGGGGCAGCTTCTCGGCCGGTTTGAAGTTGTATTCCTTGACCGTGGTCGGCGTCGTGGAGTCGGTCGACTCGGCGGGCTGCCCGCCGGCCAGGTCCTTGGGCTCGAGCTTGCCTTGCGGCTCGTCGCCTCCCCCGGCCACACCACCGCCGCCCTGCGGCGGCGCCGGCTTCGGCGCGACGATGTCGCTACGATAGATCGCAAACCCGATCAGACCCAGGACGACCAGCGCCAGGGCCACGTAGAAAGTCGGCTTCGGCTGTCCGGCGGCCATTGTGGATATTCCTCTCTTGGACGACCAGTGGATGGGCGATCGACGAAAAACGGCGGCTGAGCACCGTTTCAGCCATCGACTTGGTAACTCAGGGTACTGTCAACGCCAAAGTCATGCAAGCACGTAGCTTAGGGGCCGGCGTCTTTGGGTGTGTTCGCGGAATCGGCGCTGTTGTTGAAGCCGTTCGGCGGGGCTGGCGTGGAATTTCAAGTGCTTTCGACCGTGCGCGACCTGGCGGGGCCGCGCTGATCGTTGAGGTCGATTCCAGGTTCGGCTGTCGCTGGGCTCGATTCAAGCTGACGCTCGAATTCGCGAAGCGCGTGCCTGGTCCTGGTACCGTTCGGTGGCCCGTCTTCCGGAAGTCTCAAGATTTCAGGGTAGGGCATGAATACGATGGCCCACCGGTCCCCGTCGCAGTGCTGGGGACCGATGGGCCAAGAGCTTCTCGAAGAGCGGAGGAGATCATTCCGCTCGGGTCATTGTGCCACGGCCACCGGTTGAACGGGCACGAGCACGACTGGTGCCTGCACCTGGACCGGTTGCGTGACGATCGGGTAGGTCTGAACTGGCTGCGTGGCAACGGGGTAGCTCTGGACAGGCTGGACGAAGGTCTGTGCCGGGGCCGGCGCAGCCGGTGCGACGGATGTCATCACAGGCGCAGCGGCCTGTGCCTGTGCCCGTGCCAGGCTCACTCGCACCCAACCCGAAGGATCGAGCGGCGAGATTGACTGGATGGCAAAGCCGCGAAGGTTCAGATTGTCCAGATTGGCCACGATCGGCTGGCTGCGTAGCCTGGCCGCGAGGGCGCTGATGACGAGTGCTCCGCTGAACCGATTCAGCGGTTGCCCCTTCGATTCGTCGGTATTGATCGCGAGGACCTGGGAGTTCGGCGCCGGGGTGAAGTCCTCGATCTTGGCGCGAACGCGGTGTGATCCTGGAGCGGGCTCTTCCACCTGGTAGGAGAAGGCCACTTCAAGGTGTGGAAGCACGATCCGTAGAATCTTGGCCGGCACGCCGATCATGGAGCCGGCCTGGCTCTTGGGGTCGGGCGCGGGCACTTCGAGCTCAACGTCGCGCACGGTGGCCACCAAAAAGCCGCGGGCATCCGCCGCGAATTCCGGAGCCTGGGGCGGGCGCTTGACGCGGATGGCCGTGATCTTGGGATTGTTCGCCTTGAGCGCCTCGTCCACCTCGTGGGCATAGGCGGGGAAGCCGACATTGGGGACGATGGTCGCCGCCTGTTGTGGCGGGCTGCCCGGCGGGACGTCCTTGGTGACGATCACGAGGTTGGAAACGTTCTGGACCTCGCCGCGCAGGTATAGCCCGTCGGCCACGCTGTTCAGAACCGAGCTGAGATGCACATCCGCTGTCAAACCCGGGTCCGGAGTCGCGAGCTTGGCGGGCTGGGGTGCGTCGGCCCCGCGTTGGCGGTCACCCGATCGCGACTGGAGCAAGCCCCCGACATAGACCGCTTCGGGACGCGACCGCAATGACAGACCCGAGATCAGGAAGTTCTGGAAAGCCAGCATGTTGTTGCCGACCAGGTATTGCCCGAGCTGGGCATTGCGGGTGGCCTGTTCGCCGGCGATCCGCTCCTGGGCTTCTTCCTGCGCTTCCTGGGGTATTTGCTGGCGGAACTTGGGCACCGCACCTTCATAGACCTTCTGGGTGATCTTGTTCTGGTTCATGCCGATCACGCCGGCAACCAGACGGCCAAACCCTCCGCCTGGCTCCGGAGCGGAGCAGATCGAGGCGTCGATGTTGTGGTTGTACGCGGGCCAGAGCAGTAGGCCGGAGGTGCGCAGGACTGTATAAACCGTTAGCTGCGCCGCGTCGTAGCTGGTCGCGGAAAACTCGTACAGCTTGGCGGCCTTGCGGCCCTGCGGATCCTGGGCGATCTGATTCTGGAAGTCAGTGATCGGCGTGGCACTCGTCAGCATCTGGCTGTTGTAAAACGCGATTCCGTCATCACTGGGCAGCAGCCCGAAGCCCGTCTTGGGGCCGGCCGTCACCTGCGACCAGTAGCCCTTGCGGTAGACCGGCCCCGAGGTAACCAGGTTCTGATCGAACACGGGCTGAACAACGGAGAGGTCCGCGGTGATGTCCAGGTTGGGCTGGTTGAACAGGTCGTTGATCGCCGTCTGGAGCTCCGCCGAGGGCTGCCAGGGCCGCTCCTGGTTCTGGGTCTGCAAAGAACGCAAGGCATCGTGAACCCGCTTCAGGGCCTCCTGTCGCTGCGCAACGGTGGTCGCCCCGTCGTACTCGCGCAGGGCTTGACCCAGATCGTTGGACAGGAAGTCGACCCAGCGCTGGCGATTGGCGTTGATTGACGGATCCGCGGTGGGCGGCAAGTTGCGGACCGTCTCGTCCAGCCGGCGTTCGGCCCACTCCAGGCGCACTCGGGGCCGCAACCACTGCCGAAGTTCTTCTCGAAGCTGCGTGGCGGGAGCCCACGGAACCGCGGCGAGCGCTGTCGACATCTGGTAGACGCGGTTGAGCGCGGTCAGCCGATCAGCCGGATTGTCAGCCTGTGAGTAGGTGCGAAGATCATTGAGCAAGGCATCAAAGTAAACGTTCCAGCCCGGTGCGTTGGGATCGGGCGTGGCTCCCGCTCGCGACCAGCCGTCGCGAATCGAAGCGACCGTCTTCTCAACCCCGATGTAACTCGACGGTGCCGGAGCAGCCGCCCGCACGGAATACCAGCTTCCTAGCCCAACTACAATCAGCGTCCCTGCCACAAACGTCGCAGCAACCTGGCGTTGCATTCATTTCCTCCATCAGGTGTAAACACCGGCGCCGAGTGATCAGTAGATCACTCTATCGCCCCGGTACCGACAATAGTTGACCATTTTTCCTCTCTATACTACCAGAACCTGTTCAATCTTCCCATTTGCATGGCTGGGGGATTCAACCCGCCATTCCGCTCTGGGACGACCTGCCGATCTGAGACCGAACATCCCCGCATTTTCACCGTAATGTTGAGGTGCTGGTTGTCGTCATTATGGTCCAAAGCAGCCCGCTGGATAGGACGACAAAGGCAGCGCGTCCGTGGTAGAATCTTGGTTCCGACTCGAGTGACAATCGCTTCGCATGGCTCGCCCATCTCCTCGAGTCGGGTACGGATTCGTCGTGAATTCATCATCTCATTGGTCGCCGGGCGAGAACGGATCCTGGAGATACTTCATGCTGCGAAATCGGTTCGAGCTCTTGAAAATGGGCCGAATGTCCCTAGTTCTGGGATCGCTGGTGCTGGCCATCGTGATGTCAGGTTGTGGAAGTACCGACGCTCCGGGGGCACCCGGCGCCACACGGGCACCAGTCCGGCGCGGCACGACGGACGCCCGCAAATTGCCGAACCCGGGTGGCACATCTCAAAGCAAGTCCCAGGCCAAAGATCAGGTAGTCTCCAAGATCGAGGGTGACCGGATGACGGTCGTTCCGACCTCGATCAAACTGACCAAGCAGACAGAGTCGAGTCCGTTCCGGTTTACCGAGATCTCCAGGGAAGCCGGCATCGACTTCGTCCATTTCTCGGGAATGACCTATGAAAAACACTTTCCCACGGCCAACGGGTCCGGGGTGGCCATCTTCGACGCCGACAACGACGGACTGATGGACGTCTACTTCGCCTCGTGCACGTTGCTGCCCCTGGGAACTGCCGTCAAGGGGCCGAACCGGTTTTACAAGAATCTGGGCAACCTCAAGTTTCGCGACATGACCGAGGCGTCGGGACTGGGCTTTCAAGGGTTCTGCCACGGGATCATCGTGGGCGACATCGACAACGACGGCGATCAAGATGTGTTCCTGTGCAACTATGGCTCCAACGTGCTTTACCTGAACGAGGGCAACGGAAAGTTCAAGGACATCAGCCATGCGGCCGGAATCGACACGCCGAACTGGTCATCGGGCGGGGCCATGCTGGACTATGACAACGACGGCGACCTGGACATCTATGTCTCCAATTACGGCCGGTGGCACTATCCGGAGGATCACGTCGCCATCGGCGACAAGGAAAAGAAGATCTTTCTCTATTCCTCGCCGCGGACTATCAAGACAGTGAAGCACATGTTCTACAGGAACAACGGCAACCTGACGTTCACTGACGTCTACGACACGGTCATCACCGCCGAGAAAGAAGTTGTTGTCGGCCAGAAAGAGGTGATCGACCCCGAAACCAAGACCAAAACCATGGTGGAGGTCAAGGAGAAGAAGCGGGTGCCCAGTCCGCGAAGCGACGGCCACGGCTTCGGCGTTGTGGCCGCCGACCTGAACAAGGACGGCCTGATCGATCTTTACGTGGCCAACGACATGAACCCGCATTTCCTGTTTCTCAACCGCGGCGACGGCACGTTCGAGGATGTGTCCGAATCCTCGGGCGCGGCGTTCGACAACAACGGCCAGGCGCAATCGGGCATGGGCGTCGACGCGGAGGACGTGGATGGCGACCCCGAAGGTCTTCCCGAGATCATCGTCAGCAACTTTGCGAACGAGTACAACACGCTTTACCTGAACTACGGCAAGGGCCTCTTCTACGACAACACGCCGTTCTTCGGACTGGCGTCCGACACGATGCCGTTCGTCAAGTGGGGAACGGGGCTCGTCGACCTGGACAACGACGGCTGGCCGGATCATTTCGTGACCAACGGCCACGTCGACGATAATCGCCGGGAACTCGGCCAGCCGGTCGATTACGAGGAAATCCCGCTTCTCTTCAGAAACATGCAGGGGAAGCGTTTCAGGCTGGCGACCAGGGATGCCGGCCCTTACTTCGAGACGACTCACGTGGGCCGGGGCGCGGCGTTCGGCGACATCGACAATGACGGCGACATCGACATCGTGATCAACGAGAAGGACCGACATGCCGCCGTGCTGCGCAACGATTCGCCCACCAAGAACCACTGGGTCCGCCTGGTGCTTCAAGGAACCCGGAGCAACCGCGACGCCGTTGGGACGCGCGTTGAACTGGATACCGGCCAGCGGGTCATCCATCGCCAGCGCAAGGGGGGAGTGAGCCTGGAATCCGCCAGCGACCCGCGGCTGTTGGTCGGTGTCGGAGCCGTTCCCGTCCTCAAAAAGATCACGATTCGCTGGCCATCAGGCATCTTGACCACTCGCGAAAACGTCAAGGTCGATCAGGAATACAAGATCATCGAACCCAAGGACGGCACAGCCAACCCGGCACCTGGGGCGCCGGCTTCCCCAACGCACGATACGAACAAGGCTGTCGAAGAAAAGCAGACCGGCCAACCGAGGTGACTTGTCGGGGCGGGAAGGCCGGGTTGAGGCCGGAGGCTCTCCGCGTTCCGCACTTCGTGCGTTCAGGTTTTTCGTTCCAATATCGGCCTCTCGATCGCGAATAACCGTGGTGCAGAGAAACGTGACCCGGCACAAGCGGCGTAACGATCGAGGGCGCTATGAAAACGGCATTTGCGACCAAGGGCTTCGGGAACCGAGGGCCAGGAACGGAGTCCTTCGAGGCACCCTGGCCGACTGTCCAGCTCGGAGCCATCGGCGAGGCCTGGTCGCTTTACCGAAGGCACTGGGGTGTCTGGTCGCTGACAATGCTGATAGCGCTTGTTGGCGTGGGAATCTGCCAGGGAGTTGGAGCGTTGTTGCTGCGCGGCCTCGTTCGGGACGTTTGGCGGTCTGTTCGGCTTCGGAGTCAGCGGAGTGGGGATACTGCCGGTGATCTTGGGCGCCATGATCGCCGGTTTCTTTTTGAGCGGGATGATCCGCATGGCGGTCAATCAGGTACGCGGCCGGACTCCTCGAGTCGAAGATCTTTTCCAGATCTCCGATGTCTGGTTCGACGTGGCCCTGGGCTCCGCCTTGCTTGGGCTCATCCTTGATCTCGGGTTTCACCTGCTTGTGGTTCCGGGACTTATCGCCAGTGGATTACTGATGTTCATGTACCCCTTGATCGTCGATGGCCGCCTGCCAGCGACCGGGGCGATCATTCAGAGTTACCATGCGCTCAAGGGTCAATGGCTGGTCGCGACGGTCGTGCATCTTGCGGTGGCCATCGTGGCCGGGCTGGGTGGCATCGTGGGCGGAATCGGCCTTCTGGTGACAGGCCCGCTCTACGCCCTATCGATCGCCGTCCTCTATCGCGACTGCTTCCTGAACCAGTATTCACCGGCCTGGACTAAACCCGGAAACTCTTTCGACGAGTTTTGACCGGACCTCACGCCAACCGAGGGGTGTTGCGTGGAAAGACAAAAGGCGCGGATCGAAGGACCCGCGCCTTTGCTGTTTTGATCGCGATCACGGCTGGGCAGGAGGTGCCGGCTTGGGCGGGGCGGGGGCTCGCTTCTGAAGGTCTTTGTAGTCCATTCCCGAGAAGAACTCGCCGGGCTCGTTGCCGCTCGATTTGCTAGTGGTCGCTGCGGCCAGTGCGGGTGCGACCTGGTTCCTCAGGTCCACGAGCCTGGGATAGAGCGCATCGTAGGCTTCCCGCTGCGAGGGCGTGGTCGCGGGTCCAAAGCGGAAGTTAAACGCGTTCATGAAGCCGAGCAACTCACCGAGCGTGGCCTCGGGGCGGTCTTCGACACCGGCCAGGATCAGGTCCAGAGCCGGGGTGTCGAGCATGGCGACCAGACCGTGCAGGGCTTTGAGGAATCGATCGGCCTCGACCCGGTCCCTGGAATTTGTCGGTAGCAGTCTATCGGCTTTTTCTTCGGCCTCATTGATCGCCGCCAGCATCTTGTCGATGGTTGCCTTGTCGGGGGCCTTGTCCTCTTCGAGCTGCTTGCGGATTTCCTTGCCCAGGGTCTGGATGGCCTCGCGATTGGAGGCGAACTCAGGACCTTGAAGCGCCTTGGGCGGGCCGCCCTTGACGAGCTGGTGGATGCTCATCGTGATTGCCGCCGAGGCCTTCTGGAACGGGATGTTTCGGACTATTTTGCTATTGATCTTCACCTGCCCTCCCTGGAGGGCCTTGCTGTAAACCCGCGGATCATTGATCTCGTCGAGCGCGGAGTTCAGCGCGTCGCCCCGATAGATGTCCGCCCGCTCGGGACTATTCCGAAGCCGGTCCCTGATCTGCTCACCGGCCTGATTGGTCTGCTTCCGCTCCGCCGCCAGTTTCTCGGCGTGCATCCGATTGGCGTTCATCTGCGCTTCATACACGTACTGGTTCCAGCGCATCACCGTATCGGTATTGATCGAGTTGGCCACGGCTGTCTGCTGGTTGTAGTAGCCGGCGCCCATTGCGTAGGCCCCCAGGCCACGGGCAATGTCGCCCTGTGCGGTCTGCCCGCCCCATCCTCCCCAGCCATAGCCGCCATAGCCACCGGGATAACCCCACTGGGCCTGGGCATATGTTCCCTGAATGGAGGCCACCGCGAAGAGCGTGGCACAGGCTTTGAGAAATGTACGACTCATCGTTTTTCCCCCGGGAATTGGATCGTCCAACGGATCGCGATCAGCGATTCCGATTGCCGATATCGCTCGGCTTGCAGATTCAACAGAAATCCTACCCAACCAATTCGTATGCGAGTTTCGGTCCAACGAACGCAGGTTCCGCAGCAGGCTGCTCACCCGCTGAGTACCTCGACAATGGTAGATCTTAAAGATAACTCAAAACTAGCCCTGCGACAAGGATAGGGCGCGAAGTGACGCCCACAGGCGAGCTCGTTTCGGCGATCCAGTGCCGATCAATCATCCGCCTGTCTGGCAGCATCCAAATGAGGCCAAGCGCACCGTGAGATCCGGTTTCTCAGCGCTGGTGACGGCGCTGGGATTGATGCATTCCGGGACCAGCGGCCATTAACATGTGCTAATCCTGCCCAGTTAGAGCAAATCGGGCTCGCGCTTTGCGGACATGCTGATGAAGGATCGGAATCGACACCATTCGAATCAGAGAGACATTCAAGCCGGAAGGAAAACCTATGAGAGCGCTTTGCTGGCACGGCAAGTCGGACATCCGCGTGGACACGGTTCCCGACCCGAAAATCGAAGACCCGCGCGACGCGATCGTGCGAATCACCACTACCTGCATTTGCGGTTCGGACCTGCATCTTTATGACGGCTACATGCCGACGATGGAGGCGGGCGATGTGATCGGCCACGAGCCGATGGGAGTAGTCGAGGCCGTGGGCAAGGCGGTCACAAAGTTCAAGCCGGGCGATCGCGTGGTGGTGCCCTTCACGATCTCGTGCGGTACCTGCTGGTTCTGCAACCACGAGCTCTATTCGCTGTGCGACACCTCGAACCCCAATGCCGAGATCGCTCGCGAGATGATGGGCCAGTCGCCGGCCGGTTTACTGGGCTACTCGCACATGCTGGGCGGATTTCGCGGCGGCCAGGCCGAATATCTTCGCGTTCCCTTCGCCGACGTCGGCCCGATCAAGATTCCCGAAGGCATTCCTGACGAGAAAGTCGTGTTTCTTTCCGACATCTTCCCCACCGGCTACATGGCTGCCGAGAACGCCCAGATTCAGGCTGGCGACACGGTCGCGATCTGGGGTTGCGGTCCGGTGGGGCAGTTCGCCATCCGCAGCGCCTGGATGCTCGGCGCCGGCCGGGTGATCGCCATTGACCGAATTCCCGAGCGATTACGCATGGCCGAGCAAGGCAAGGCCGAGTCGATCAATTTCGACGAGGTGAAGGTTTACGACCAATTGATGGAGATGACCAAAGGTCGTGGACCCGACTCTTGCATCGACGCGGTCGGGGCAGAAGCCCACGGCGGCAGCAGCATCGGCGCAGTGCTCGACAAGGCAAAGGCAGCGGTCGCCCTGGCCACCGACCGGCCGCACGTTCTCCGTGAAGCCATCATGTGTTGCCGCAAGGGCGGAACGATCTCCATTCCCGGGGTCTACATCGGCTTCCTCGACAAGATCCCCATGGGCGCTGCTATGAACAAGGGTTTGACCTTCAAGATGGGTCAGACCCACGTGCAACATTACCTCCCTCGACTTTTGAAGAAAATCCAGGACAACGAGATCGACCCTTCGTTCGTCATCACCCACGAACTGCCACTCGAACGCGGGCCCGAGGCCTACAAGACGTTTCGAGATAAGAAGGACAATTGCATCAAGGTGGTGCTGAAACCCTGAGAGGGCTGCAGTGGAACCCGACCTACGAAAACCGCCAAGGAGCGAGGAGATCCAGGAAGTCTAGCGAGCAGCCTGATCGACTGCATTGATCGGTTTCTCGACCTTGGCGGCCCTTGTGCTCTTCGCGGCATCCCAGCCCGCGAGGGCACAAGGCTCGAAGGCTGGACAGCCAAGCTGAGTGGCGACACGGTAGCCATCGTGGCCGCACGATAAACTGCAAGTGCGGTGATCAAACGCACGCTTCTTGCGGCGTTTTTTCACCGGCTTGCTGACGAGTGTCAACGGATCGGATTCGTGGAAACGTCTCCGTTGTTCCGCCGCAGCAAGAGAGTAACTCTTTAACTCCTGAGCAGTCATCTTTCGCACCGTGCTCTATAGTTCTCTTGGCGACGAGACAGTCGCTAACCGAACTAACGATCGTGGGCCGCGGATTCCCGTGGCCGGGCAGGGCTGAACACATCGCCCGTGTTCTCAACTTCGACTCGAATCCACGCGGGGCCGTGCGGCGCTTCGGCATGGCCTCCGCCGGACCGGCGGGAATGAACGCCGCTTCGTGCTGCTTGCTCTCCTGTGAGCGGGAATCATCGCCGACCGAAACTACGGTGAGCAGCCGGAGCGGTCGCGGTGCTGAGCTTATAAGTATCACCTTTTGTGTTCGTTTCAAGAACACTCCAAGAAACGAGGTTCCAGTTAGTGAATATGCGACATATCGGACACGCGATTGCACTCATTGTCGTTCCGGGAGCGCTCTTGCGCTGGCGCCGATGACCGCACGGGCAGGCATCATGGTGACGGTCGACGCGCCTGGAATTCAGGCCTCGACGGTCTCTGGCGTTACCACCGAGAGTTTCAACGAGCTCAGGCCGGGGATCAAGACCTCGTACGACTCGGCGATCGGAGAGTATTCCGGACAGTTCGCCATCGTCAGCGCGGATGCATACGGCGGAGCGAACGGCTCCAATTATTTCGCCGTCGGCGCCGAGAGCCATTCCAGTTCGACCACGCTCGACCTGGGGCAGAATCGGGCCTATTTCGGTCTCTTCTGGTCCGCTGGCGACAGCCTGAACCAGATCAGCTTCTATGAAAATTCGAGGCTGGTCATGAGTTTCAGCACTCAGGATGTCATCAAAACGATCAACCAGCTTGCCGATAAAGCAGACTATTACGGCAACCCCAATAACGGGCTGGACCCGAACGAGCCGTTCGCTTATCTCAACTTCTATGGAGTGCAAGGGACGGTCTTCAACGAGATCGTCTTCAGTAACGCCAACACCGGGACCGGGTTCGAGTGCGATAATCAGAGCGTACGGACCAGCCCCGTGGACACGATCACGGGAACACTGGTCGGTGTGCCCGAGCCTGCATCGGTCATTACCCTGGGTTGCGGGATCGTCGGCCTCGCGCTCTTCAAGTTGTTCCTGCGAAGGCCGTCTCCCTCGCTGCCTTGTTGAAGGCGCCCCAGCTCGCCACTTGAGATCCTCGACCTTTCGCGTCACCCGCATTGCTTGTAAATTGGTGCGGTCGAGAGTTGACGGCAAGCGGAGGGCAAGACATGGCGAGGCTGCAGCCACGGGATCGAGTTGGCCTTGTCGGCACGGGCATGGTGGGAGCATCTTTTGCCTATTCCCTCATGCAATCCGGCCTGGCCAACGAGCTGGTGCTGATTGACGCGGACAGGGCGCGCGCCGAGGGCGAGGCGATGGATCTGAACCATGGCCTGCCGTTCGTCGGCCCTATGCGGATCCGTGCCGGTGGCTATGAACTGCTGGCGGGGTGCGACCTCGTCGTGATCACCGCGGGAGCCAACCAGCGTCCCGGACAGACGCGGCTCGATCTGCTGCGGACCAACGCCGGGGTGATCCGTGATGTCGTTCCCAAGGTGGTCGCCGCCAATCCGACCGGGGTGATCCTGATCGCGAGCAACCCGGTCGACATCCTGACCCAGATCGCCGCGGAGATCGCGGGCCTGCCGCCCGGCCATGTCTTCGGTTCCGGCACGATTCTCGACACGGCCCGGTTCCGTTTTCTGCTCGGCGAGCAGTTCGGCGTCAACCCCCAGAGCGTCCACGCCTCCATCGTCGCCGAGCATGGCGACAGCGCGCTGGCCGTCTGGAGCCTGGCGAATATCGCTGGAGTGCCTCTTACCGAGGTTGCCGGTGCCGATGGAAAAAAAGTGGATCGCGCCGCGCTCGATCAGATCTTCGAGAGCACGCGGAACGCCGCCTACGAGATCATCGAGCGCAAGCGTTCCACCTACTACGCGATCGGCCTGGGTTTGCGGGCGATCGTCGAGACCGTCCTTCGTGATCAAAGTACCGTGTTGACGGTCTGCACGCCGATGCGCGGGACGTTTGGCGTGGACGGAATTGCCCTCAGCTTGCCGACGGTTGTCGGCCACGGCGGCGCTGAGGAGCTGCTGGAGATTCCAATGAACGGCGAGGAAATCTCCGCGTTCCGTCAATCAGGGGAGATTCTCGAGGCGCAGCTCGACTCGGTTCGCTGAGGCGATCAAGCCGGAGGGCGCGCGATCGGGGACGGCGCTGCGGCGATCGGGGGGCATTCTCGATCCGGCTGCAGGCTGGTATCGCGGCGCGTTCTTGCATAAATTAGGTGGCAGCGCCTTGACGAGGAGACGGCTCCAAGGCGATCACTTGCGCTTTCGACCGTCTCGAAATCACGGATACGGGCTCTCTGTTCATCCCCTGTCCCTGACGATGGGCTGTTCTGATGATCAAACCTGACGGCACGACGACCAAACTCTGTCTGCTGGCCACGATTTCCCTGGCGACGGTGGCCGCGGCCGGGAGTGGTTGCGATCGGGTGCGCACGGCGACCGCCGCTCCGCGTGAAACCCCGATGCCGACGGTCACCGTGGTGCGGGCCCGCAAGATGGACGTGCCGATCATCCGCCTTCCCAACGGGACAACCCGGGCCCTCAACGAGGTGACGATCCGGGCACGGGTGAAGGGTTTCCTCCAGGAGGCGCATTTCAAAGAAGGCTCGAACGTCAAGAAGGGCGACTTGCTTCTGGTCATCGAGGAAGAGCCGTTCAAGGTCAAGGTCGCACAGGCCAAGGCCGTCACCGAGGAGGCCGAGGCCGCGATCAAGAAGGCAAGAGAGTCCAAAGCCAAGGAGGTCGCCAAGGCCAGGGTCAGGCTCGACGATACCCAGCTTCAGCTCGATAAGATCGAGGAGCGGCGGGAGCGCAACCTGGTCACCCGAAAGGCCGCCTCTCAGGACGATTACGACCAGGCCAAGGCCAAGGTTGACAAGAGCGCGGCCCAGGTCGAGGCTGACACCGCCAGCCTGCAGCAATCGGTGGCCGACTACGACATCAATATCCTCTCCGCTCAGGCCAAGATCGACCAGGCCAAGGCCGATCTCGAGGCGGCCCAGATCGATCTCAACTACTGTCGCATGTACGCCCCGATCGATGGCCGGATCGGTGAGCTGAAAGTGAAGCTCGGCAACCTTGTGGGGCCGGCAACCTCGATGAGCGATACCACCTCGCTGGTCACGATCCAGCAGCTCGATCCCATGGGCGTCGATCTCCGGCCCGCCTCGCGTTACTTGCCGGTCATCACCAGGCTCGTGAAGCAAGGTCTCGAGGTCAGGGTGAAGATCGGTGGTCAGAAAGCCCATCCCCACACCGGCAAGATCACGTTCGTGGACAACATCGTCGAATCCACCACCTCCACGGTGCTGGTCCGAGCCGACGTCCCCAATCCCGATGAGAACATCCTGCCCGGCGAATACGTGAAAGTGGAATTGAACATCGGCGAGTATGCCGGCGGTATTGTCATTCCCGACGCGGCTGTGGTCGAGGCACAGGAAGGCTCCCGCGTCTTGCTCGTCGGCGACCAGAACAAGGTCGAAGTCGCCATGGTCAAGTCGCTGGATGTCTACCAGGGATTGGTGGTGATCGAGTCGGGCTTGAAGGAAGGACAGAACGTGATCGTCAAGGGCGTCCAGCTCGTCCGGCCCGGGCAAACCGTCAAGACCGAAGAAGCGGAGCTGGAGACGTACACCAGGGCTGGCTCGAGCTCCGATGTCACCGATCCTATGGATAGTCCGTTGATCCGGATCCGGGGTATACCGGCCAGCGAGCCGGAGGCACCAGGCGCGACCTCCAAAGCCGCCGCGCCCGCCAGGAAGAGTACCCCGTGACGTCTCGCCGCCAACCTCCGCCGCTGTGCGGCTTTCGCGGCTCGTACCATCTCGGTTCCGGTCCTTACACCACGCGAGATTGACAATCCATGGTCAACTTCTTCATCGGACGGCCGATCTTTGCCACCGTCCTGGCTCTCTTGCTGGTGATCATCGGCGGCATCTGCATGCGATTGCTGCCCCTATCTCTCTACCCCGATATCGTCCCTCCCCAGGTCCAGGTCACCGCGACCTATACCGGTGCTGACGCCCAGACCGTTGCCGACTCGGTGACCACCCCGATCGAACAGAAGATCAACGGCGTCAACGGCATGATCTACATATCCTCGGATAGCACGAGCAACGGCGTCTCGCGAATCCTGGTCACGCTCGACGTCGGGTATTCCCAGGACATCGGGGCCATCGACGTCCAGAACAAGGTCGATACCGCCAAGCCCACTCTTCCCTCCGAGGTGACCCAGATCGGCGTCGAGAGCAAGAAGACCACCACCAACATGGTCTGCGTTGTCAACCTGGTGAGTCCCGGGGGCACGTACGACTCGAACTTCCTCGACAACTACGTTCAGATCAACATCGTCGACGTTCTGAAGCGAATCCGGGGGATCAGCGATATCAACGTCTTTGGCCGGAAATATGCCATGCGGATCTGGCTTGACCCGGACAGGATGGCCAACCAGCAGATCTCACCCGACGAGGTGATCAATGCCATCAAGTCCGAAAATCGCCAGGCTGCCGCGGGCAAAATTGGCGCTCCGCCGGTACCCGCCGGCCAGCGGTTCGAGTTTCCGGTTACCGCCCGAGGTCGTTTGTCGACGGCGCCCGAGTTCGAGCAGATCATTGTCCGGGCCAGATCTGACGGATCGAAGGTCTTCTTGAGCGACGTGGCCAGGGTCGAGCTCGGCTCGGAGACTTACGAGCAAGGGGGGTATCTCAGTGGCAAATCCGCCGCCACGATCCCGATCTACCAGTACTCGAACGCCAATGCCCTGTCGATCGTCGATAACGTCAAGGCCGAGATGGACCGGCTGGCCAGCAATTTCCCGCCCGACGTCGAGTATCGGATGGCCTTCGATACGACCCGGTATGTCCGGGAAAACATCGACGAGGTGGAACACACCCTGATCGAGGCCTTTGTTCTGGTGCTGATCGTGGTGTTCGTCTTTCTGCAAGGACTGCGCACCACCCTGATACCTCTGGTGGCGATTCCCGTCTCGCTGATCGCGACGTTCGGGCTCATGGCCGCGTTCGGCTTCTCGATCAACACGCTGACCTTGATGGGACTGGTGCTGGCGATTGGCCTGGTCGTGGACGACGCGATCATCGTGGTCGAGAACGTGGAAAAGTACCTCGAGCGCGGTTACCAGCCGCTGGAAGCCACGCGCGCCGCCATGGCGGAGATCACCACGCCGATCGTGACCATCACCCTTGTCCTGGCGGCCGTGTTCGTACCCGTTTCCTTTATCCCGGGGCTCACGGGCCGGCTTTACAACCAGTTCGCTCTGACAATCGTCTTCTCGTTCCTCTTCTCGGCCGTCAACTCACTGACTTTCAGCCCGGCCATGGCCCGGCTGTTTCTGAAGGCCAAGACGCATCACGGCGAGTCGCGGTTCTTCTTCTTCCGCTGGTTCAACCGGGGAATGACGTGGCTGGAAAACTCGTATGATTCGTTTCTCGAGTTCACGGCCCACCACTGGTGGACCGTCGTCATACCGTCGCTTGCACTGCTGGCCTTGACCGCCTGGATGCTGATCGTGCGGCCCAAGTCGTTCGTGCCCGTGGAGGACCAGGGATATCTCATCATCACGGTCCAGACCCCGGATGGAAGCACCCAGGAGCCAACTTCCCGGGTCATGGAGCGGGTCGAGCAGATCGCGCTCAAGACCGAAGGTGTCGCGGACACGATTCGCTTTGACGGCCTTAACCCGCTCACGCAGGTCAACCAGTCCAATAGCGGAGCCGTTTACGTCATCCTCAAGCCCTGGGAGGAGCGCAAGGCACCCGAACTGCGGGCCAGAGCCCTGGTCGCCCGGCTTCAGCAGGCGCTTTCGGCAGATGTTCAAGACGCCGTGGCCCTGGTCTTCCCGCCCCCGCCGATCCAGGGGCTGGGAACCACGGGTGGCTTCGAGTTCTTGATCGAGGATCGCGAAGGTCGGGGCGTGCAGGCGCTGGCCGACGTTGCCGACAGTTTCATGGCCGAGGCCCGCAAACGCCCCGAGCTCTCGGGGCTGTTCACACCGTTTTCGGTGCGCGTTCCCCAGCTCAGGTTCGAGCTCGATCGCGGCAAGGCCCGCAACCTGGACGTGCAGGTTTCCTCGGTCTTCGAGACGCTCCAGGTTTACCTCGGCGGCTTCTATGTCAACGACTTCAACCGCTTCGGCAAGACCTGGCGGGTTTACGTCCAGGCCGCCGGAGAACGCCGCAGGCTTGCCGATGACATCCTGGCGCTCAAAGTGCTCAACAACCAAGGCGACCGCGTTCCCCTGAGCGCCATCGGCGACGTCAAGACGGTCGTCGGCCCGATTGACGTTCCGCACTACAACCTCTACAACGCGGCCAAGATCACCGGCAACCCGGGTCCAGGATACAGCACCAGCCAGGCCATCGCGGCCATGCAAGAGGTGGCCGCGGCGACCCTTCCCGATGGGTTCGGTTATGAATGGACGGGCTCGACCTACCAGGAGCAGAAGACCGGCAATCTGGCCATCTCCATTTTCGCCCTTTCGATCGTCTGCGTCTTCCTGTTCATGGCGGCACTCTACGAGAGCTGGATTCGTCCGATGGTCATCATCCTGACCGTGCCGCTGGCCACGTTCGGAGCGATCCTTGGCCTCTGGGTCTTCAACTTGCCGCTCGACGTCTTCGGCCAGATTGGCCTGGTCATGCTGATCGGCCTGGAGACCAAGAACGCCATCCTCGTGGTCGAGTTTGGCGTCGAGCTCATGGAAAAGCAGGGGATGAGCATCATCGACTCGGCCAAGGAAGCCGCGCGGCAACGGCTTCGGCCCATCCTCATGACATCGTTTGCCTTCATCATGGGCGTTCTGCCCATGGCGCGTGCCACCGGGGCAGGGGCCTATAGCCGTAACTCACTGGGCATCGTGATCGCCGCGGGCATGCTCATCAGCACCGTCCTCGGCCGGTTCGTCATCCCCGTCTACTACGTACTGGGCGAGCGAATCATTCGCGCGTTTGCTCGCCCTGAGCCCGTCGAGACGGATGCGGCCAGTCATCAGGATGTGCGCACCGACACACCCTGGCCAGACGCCGAGGCCGGTGGCCACGCCTGACAGCCGGCCCACGATCGAGATCGCCATGCGGCGAAGGTTGCGTGAGCTCCCCGAGCCGTGAGCCCCAGCGCACATCTTCGATCGGTATAGACGCCAAAGTGCGGCCAAACCCCCAGGCTGACACGTCCCGGACGGCAGGCACTGCATGCGGATGACCACATCGAGCTTTTTTTTCAACATTTTGATGTCACGCGCATACGTGAACTACCGTTCTATAGACAGCACGCCACAATGAATCAATGCATACAGAAGGCTCCGGGCACATGAATCTGGTTCTCATCATTCGTAGAAAGCGTGGCACAAGAGTTGCTCTAGCCAAGGTCATTGCGGAAAAAATGTGACACGAAACATCAAGGGGACTGATCATGAATACGACTTCTCAGGTAATGGTTACGCTCTCTCCGGATCTCTTGAAACAGCTTCGGAAAGAAGCCCGCGAGCAGCACGTCCCGTTGCAGTGGGTTGTTGCTGGGCTGGTATGCGACACGCTGGAGCTGGGGCGGCACCCGCGCGATGCTGGGCAGCCCACTTTTGCGATGCAGTGATAAGCGTCGGCACCTCGACCAAGCCGGAGAGGGACCAGGTTGGCCGCCTCTGGAAGCAGCCGGTTTTGCACTGCTTGGCATCTCTCCACGGCAGGATTCAGCAGGGTGAGTGAGTGCTCCGCGGCACGATTGACCGATGACGGCGCTCGAAATAAGAATGCATCTTTCGAAACCGTATTCGTACCGGAAGACGGTATGAACCGCGCCGCCGACTGAGGTTCAAGATGCTGTCATTCTTGCTTGTCGCATTCTGGAGCATGGCGCCTGAAAAGACGCTCGGCGATGACGTCGTCGCTTACGCGCGATCCCAGATGGGAAAGAAAGTGGGCAATGGTGAGTGCACCACGCTCGCTGTCGAGGTATTACGCCAGTGCAAGGCACGCCGTCCCGACCCCGTCCAGGGAATCTGGGGCGACGAGGTCAAGCATTTTCGTGATCTCCAGCCGGGCGACATCCTTCAGTTTGAAAATGCGATCTTCGTCAAGCAGCACGTGCGCGGAGACGGCGGGCTCTTGACCTACACCTCGAAGTATCCGCATCACACCGCGATTGTCGCTCGAGTGCGCAAGCGAGGCCCCAAACCGGTCCTCGTGATTCTCCACCAGAACGCGGGTGCCGAGGGCAGTGACGAGGATGAGCTCAAGATCGTTCGTGAGTGGACGCTTGAGATGGCGACCCAGCGCGGCGGTATCGTCAAGGCGTATCGCCCTATTCCGCGTGAGCCCCGACTGCCTGAGCGTCCTGCCGAGAGCACCACGGCAGCGGATGATTGAAACAGCTTACGGTTGCCTGACCGGGTCACGTTCCAACCAGCTCTCCGAGTTTCCCAAGCATCTCCTTCACGTGCCGCCCGGTCTGCAATTGCGATGAGAAGACGTGCCGGACCACGCCTGTCTTGTCAATCAGGTACGTGACGCGTCCGGGAAGCAATCCCAGGGTTCTGGGCACCCCATACCGGGCGCGAACCTCGCCCTTGCTATCGGAGAGAAGCAAGAAGGGCAGCTTCCAGAGCACGGCGAAGCGACGATGCGACTCCTGGGAATCGGAACTGATTCCGATAACCTCAGCACCAGCCTGCTTGAAGACTTCATGGCTGTCCCGGAATGCGCACGCCTGAGCGGTGCAACCGGGCGTGTTGTCCTTGGGGTAGAAGAACAATACGACCACGGATTTGTCCCGGAAATCCGAGAGACTTACCGTTTCGCCAGTCGCTGACGGCAGGTTGAAATCCGGAGCCACATCACCGACGCCGACAGCTTGAATCGCTGGCATGTTCACCACCTTGGTGCCCGACGCTACTGACAAGGCAGCATATCGAAAGCATCGCCGTCAGGCAACCCGCAGTAATCCTCCCGGGCCACGTCACACCCTCGTTCTATCAGGCTGAGGGCATGATCGCATCGTCGACGTGGATGGCGCGTCTGCTGCCAATAGCGAGACGCGCCATCCTGAGTTTGTCCAGCATCCTCGGGCGAGGAATCGACACGTACCTTCGCTTATGACCTCGTTCAACTCAGAGGCCGCTGAGATCGGCGGCAACGACGCGAATGCCCTTGCGCAGCCCCAGGGTCCTGACGACCTCCTCGGTTGCCGGCACGGTCATGCTCCGGCGAGGCGAGATGCTGACACCGGAAAGCTCTTTGGGCTGCTCGTCGGTCTTGGTCTCGGTGCCCAACACTGCCAGGCCGTTGAGCACCAGCGGCGAGGCGTTGTCGATGCGAACCTGGTAAGTGGCCTTGCCCTTGACGTTGGGCCCGCGCATGTACTGGGCGCGGACCATCCGGCTGAGCACGCCCTCGGCGAGGGCTTCACCGAACTTGGCGGCCTGGAACTTCTCGGCCCCGGCATCCAGCGGCAGGGTGAACTTGCCAAAGGGAAGCCAGCGGGAGGCCGAGCCGTCGCTGCAGACGACCTGGACGGTGGCCTCGGCATCGGTGAACTTGACCCAGCAGCCGACCGCAGGCCCTTCCGGCTGGGCGGGGATACCGAGCTTGGCCTTCAGGCCCAGGAAGTACTTGTCGGTGAGCTCCTTGGTGAGGATTTGGGCACGAGCCGCGCCGGTTGAGCCGGCGGACTGGATCTCGAAGAGGATGGTCCCCGACTCGGATTCCGGCAGACCGTCGAGGTGGTCGGCGAACTCCTGGGCCAGGCTCAACTCGTAGGCATTGGCCCAGGGTGAGGAGATCTGGGCGATCCGCTCCCAGTCCATACCCGAGGCCAGCCGCCACATGACAAGCTGGGAGACGTTCCCGGGAGCCTTCTCGGCAGCCAGCCGCTTCAGGGCCTTCTGCACGCGTCCGTCGGCGTTGGTCTGGGAAATATCGCCGAGCTGGAGTTTTTCATCCTTGGCGGGGAAGTTGACACCGGTTTCGGAGTTGGGATCGGGTTGCGAGAGGCTGACCAGCCGTGTGGGGAGATCACGTTTCTGACCGACCTTGAGGTTGGCGTAGGGAAGACTGGTCGGAGGGACCGACCGCATGCCGCCGCCCATGCCACCCATGCCGCCACCCATGCCACCCATGCCACCGCCCATGCCACCCATGCCGCCGCCCATGCCACCCATGCCGCCGCCCATCATGCCGATGGAGAGAGCGCGCATATCCCAGCTATCGTAGTCTCCGCAGAGATACATGACGAGCCGAGCAAGCATCATCATGCCCATGGTGGGTGGCATGGTGCGGGCCATTCCTCCTCCTCCACCACCCATGCCGCCACGCATACCGCCGCCGCCCATGCCGCCGCCGCCCATGCCGCCACCGCCCATGCCGCCACCGCCCATACCGCCACCGCCCATGCCGCCACCGCCCATACCGCCGCCCATGCCGCCGAACTGTCCAGTGGCTCCCTGAGCGATAATTCCCGGGGGCAGGACGACGCGAAGTTGATGATTACTATTATTCGTGACGGAAAGGGTCATGCGACCATCGCCACGGCCGGTGGCATCGACAGCGACCAGTCCTTTGTTCATGGCCTCAAGCAGATTGTAGGTTGGAATGTTCTCATCACTGGCAGCCGATTGCCGGGCCGTAGCCTTGGTCTTGGCGTCTGATTTGGTCTTGGCATCCTCGGCCGATACCCGACTCGGTGGTGGCAGCACCACGAGGAGAGCGGCCAGCAGGGCGAGACTTCGAATCCTTGGCTGATGCATTGAGTCCCTTTCCGTTCCTCGAGGGCGCGCTCCGGCTCCGCGTCACTGAGTATTCCAGAAGGCGACAACCTGGCACTTGCCAGGGAGTTCGTACCAACCGGCCCCAGGCGCTGCTGGCGGAACGATGGCCTCGATCAATGGTGTAGTCGATTGATCGGTGAACGTGGAGAATTCTGAATGTCACGGCGATCGTGACGCGAAGCAAACTCCCCAGGCCAGAGATCAGGAAACTTCTGGCCGGTTGATCCATCGCGGGAGTGAGCCGACAGTGCGACTCTTCAGCGAAGACTTTGGTAGGAGGCTTTCACGCCTTCCTCGTGAAAACACGTCGGACAGAGAGGTCGGAGCTCTGAGACGCCATTTGCCTCGTTGTTGAGACGAACCGCAACGCCATAATATTCATAGCAAATCATCAAATTTATAATCTTCTGTTCTGACACAAGGTGGCGTCAAGTGCACGTCTCGAGAAAAAGCATACCATGCTTATGACATAGGTCTGGCTGGCGCCTTCCAGGACCCCGTTTTATTCTGTCGAAACTTGTCCTGGAGCAGTTTGAGCGCGCGAAATCTTCACACCCGAACGAGACTCGAACGGCGAGGATCATTGATTTGAGCCCGCAAGGTCGCTAATGTTCGATTTGTTCAAGAACTGTTTTTCGTGCACCGGGTCTCTGGTGGAAGGCGTTGATGCTACGTTTGCACGGACCGGGTATTCGTCTCTACGATGGTTGGAGCCGCCGTGAGGTGTTGCGTGTGAGCGGCCTGGGCTACCTTGGAGCGGGACTGAGCCTGACCAATCTGTTGTCACCCGCGCCAGCGGTCGCCGCTGCTACGGGCAGTTCGACGTTCGGAAGGGCCAGGTCGTGCATCGTCTTGTTCTTGATGGGCGGGCCTCCGCAGCATTCGACCTGGGATCCCAAGCCAGACGCCCCGGCCGAGATACGCGGCGATTTCCGACCAATCGCCACGACGATTCCCGGCATGATGATCTCCGAGTTGCTGCCGCGCACCGCCCTGATGGCTGACAAGCTCTGCATCCTGCGCCATGTCCACCGGCGACAATGCGCACTCGTCGAGCGGCTACTACATGCTCACCGGTCGGCCCCACCAGCCGATGAACTTCGAGAACGCCAATCCCGGTCCGCCCAACGATGCTCCCAGCCTGGGCGGCACGCTCGGCCGTGTCGAGCGTGCACGCGGCGGATTGCCCACGTCGCTCACGCTGCCGCACCGGATCTTCAACACCGATGGTAGTGTGTGGCCGGGCCAGGACGCCGGGTTTCTAGGCCGGACGTGCGACCCCTGGCTGCTCAATTCGCGTCTGACGCCAAAAGGCTATGAGATCCAGGAGATCGAGTTGCCCGCCGAGCTCGACCCGGGGCGATTGAGCCGGCGCCAGGGTCTTCTCGAAGAATTCCAGCAACGGCTGGAAATTAATAGTCGCCAGTCTCCCGCCAGGGCATTCGACGACCAGACCCGACGCGCGTTCGGTCTGCTGGCCTCGTCCCAGGCTCGGCGGGCATTTCGCCTCGACGAGGAGCCCCAAAGTAATCGGGAACTGTATGGTGAGAGCCCGTTCGGGCAAAGTGTTCTGCTTGCTCGCCGTCTGGTCGAAAGCGGTGCGAGACTTGTTCAAGTCAACTGGTACCGTGGCCCCGACGAGCCTCCTGCCAATCCTTGCTGGGACAGCCACACCGGCGAATCGGCGCGGCTCAAGGACGTGCTCGTGCCTCCTACCGACCGCGCCTTTTCCGCACTCCTCCTGGATCTGGACCGGCGAGGGCTGCTCGACGAGACCTTGGTCGTCTGCATGGCCGAGTTCGGACGTTCGCCCCGCCTTGACGGCAATGGAGGGCGGAACCACTGGGGATCGGTCTTTTCGGTCGTGCTCGCCGGCGGCGGTGTTCGAGGTGGCCAGGTCTATGGTGCTTCAGACCGCAACGGTGCTTACCCCGTCGAGGGCCGCGTGCGGCCCGAGGACCTGTCGGCGACCATCTTTCACTGCCTGGGCCACGACCCCGCAACCGAGTACCGCGATCCGCTCGGCAGGCCGCACTCGATGAGCCGGGGCGAGGTGATCCGAGCCATCCTCGGTTGAAACCAGTCGATCTTTCTCGTGCACTGTCTTGCTCTGCGCCAACGCCTCCATCGATCTCCTGCATCGGTGGGATTGGTGGTATGATTCTGCCCGGTTCGATGGCGAAACTGGTTCGTCGCTGTTCCGGGTTGGACGCGGAGATTGGTTCATGAGGCTGTTTGACCTGATCGCGGTCTTCATCGTTCTTGCGGCGGCGTTCAGCTATCTCAATTTGCGCCTGCTGAAATTGCCGATGACGATCGGGCTCATGGCCCTTGCTTTGTCGTTCTCACTCTCTCTGCTCGTACTCGAGACGTTTTCCCCGACGGTCATGGAGCAGGTCCGACCGATCGTGGAGCACTTCGATTTCGACCAGGCGCTGTTGCATGGAATGCTGGCGTTCTTGCTGTTCGCGGGAGCCTTGCATATCGACCTGGACGACCTCATCTGGCTGAGGTGGCCGATCGCCATTCTCGCCACGGTTGGCGTGCTGATCTCGACCGCAGTCGTGGGACTACTGATGTGGGGGGTTTTTACCTTGCTCGGTTTCCCCCTGCGGTTTATCGACTGCCTGCTCTTCGGGGCGCTGATCTCGCCGACCGACCCGGTTGCCGTGCTGAGCCTGCTCAAGCAGATTGGCGCACCGAAGACACTGGAGGTGCAAATCGCGGGCGAGTCGTTGTTCAACGACGGAGTGGGCGTCGTCCTGTTCCTGGGCCTCCTGGAAATTGCTTCGGGGGAGGTCTCGTTTGACGCGGGACATCTCGCGTTTCTCTTTATCCGGGAAGCCGCCGGCGGAGCCATCTTCGGGCTCGCCATCGGCTGTCTGGCCTATCGCATGCTCAAGTCCGTGGACAACTATCAAGTGGAAATTTTGCTCTCGGTCGCCCTGGTCTGGGCAGGCTCAGCGCTCGCTGACGCGATGCACCTTTCGGGGCCGCTCGCCATGGTTGTTGCTGGGCTCCTGATCGGCAACCAGGGACGAAACTTCGCAATGACCCGCACAACGACCGAACACCTCGACCTGTTCTGGGAAATGATTGATGAGAGCCTCAATGCGGTGCTGTTCGTGGCCATCGGAATGGAGGTTCTGGTCCTGACTTTCTCCATTTCTTACTTGATCGCTGGAGTCGTGGCCATCGTGGTTGTCCTGGCGGCGCGCCTGGTCAGTGTTGGAGTGCCGGTCTGGCTGCTGCGCCGGTCGGATCGGTTCGACTCGTCGCTGATCGGGATCTTGACGTGGGGCGGATTGCGGGGCGGCATATCGGTCGCGCTCGCCCTGTCACTCCCCGAGGATCCGCCCGGCGATTCTGTTCCCAGGCGGGAGCTGATCCTCGCCACGACGTACGTGGTTGTGGTGTTCTCGATTCTGGTCCAGGGGCTGACTTTCGGGCCTTTGACGCGTCGCCGGATGAGCCGCAGAGCCGACCTGACGCACTCGGCGTGAGGATCGGAAGTTCAGCTCGAAATTGCCGGCCCCGGGTCGCGCAGGATGCGGGTCGTCGCTGTTTCCAGCTCGTCGAGTAGCTGTTCCAGTGTCTCCGGGTTCACCGGCTTGACGATATGCTGATCAAAGCCGGCTTCATGCGCTCTCCGGCGATCTTCTTCCTGCCCCCAGCCGGTCAGCGCCACGATCAGCCGGTTCTGGCCCCCCGGTTGCTTTCTCATACGGTGTGCCGCCTCGAAACCATTGATTGACGGCAGACCGATGTCCATGAAAACCACGTCGGGATTGAAGCTGGCGGCCAGACTTACGGCTTCCAGCCCGTCATTCGCAGTGCGAACGTCGTTGCCCATGAAGTCGAGCATCATCCCCAGACTTTCCGCAGCGTCCCGATTGTCGTCCACGACCAGGATGCGTAGACTGCGCCTCGGTCCGGAGCATTCACCGTTAACCGCCACAGACTTGGTGGCCTGCTGCCTGGCAGAGATCGGCAAGCGCAGCTCGAACTCGCTGCCTCGACCTGGCCCGTCGCTCCGAGCCTGGATCGTGCCACCGTGCAGCTCAACAAGACGCTTCACCAGCGTCAGGCCGATGCCAAGCCCACCCTGCGATCGCTCCGTGGTCTGATCAACCTGGGTGAACAACTCGAAGATCCGGGTCAACATGTCCGTGGGGATCCCGAGGCCGTTATCACGGACCCGCACAGTGACCCAGTCCGTTTCGCGCTGGGCCGAAATCCAGATGTGCCCGCACGGCTCAGTGTACTTGGCGGCATTGTTCAACAGGTTCGAGAACACCTGCACCATGCGGGTCGGGTCGGCTACTAGCGGGATCGGTTCTTGAGGCAATGCCAGGGTCAGCTCGTGCCCCGACTGCTCGATGAGCGGCCTGCTAATCTCGACGGCGACTGTCAGCACGGTTTCGAGTTCGATTTGCTCCGAGCGCAGATCAATCAGGCCTCGCCGGACCCGTGACAGGTCGAGCAGGTCGTCGACCAGACGGACCAACTGGAGCACTTGCCGCTCAATCATGGCCCGACTTTCATCGATGGCTGACCGGTCATCGCCTGCCAGGCGCATGACATGGATGGCATTGCGAATTGGTGCCAGTGGATTGCGCATCTCGTGGGCCAGTGTCACCAGGAATTCGTCCTTACGGCGATCGCTCTCCCGCAATTCCTCGTAGAGCCGGGCATTGTCATAAGCCACGGCTGCCATGTGCGCCAGTTGAATGAGTATCGCCTCGTCGTCCTTGGTAAAACTCCCCCGGGTTTTCCCGGCCAGGACAATATGACCCAGCAGACGACCGCCATGCCCGACAAGCGCCGCGTGGAGCTGGCCGTCGAGTGGCGGTTTCTCGGCTTGAAGGAAAAGATCGGATTGTGTTGTGCCGATAATCCGACGGGCCTCGGCCCGGAAGACGTCGAGCACGCTTGTCGGGGTGTTGGCCGAGTTGATCGTCAGCGAGGCTGCGGCGACCTGCCGCAAACGCTCAGACCGTTCTTGTTCCAGTTCCAGGAGCCGGACGACCTGCTGGCCGGCCCACTTGCGTTCAATTCCCAGAGCAATCTGGTCTGCCACGGTCGCCATGGCTTCCAGCGTCTGCTGTGTGAGCGGCTGGCGAGCGAACAATGCCATCACACCGACCAGCCGATCTTCCACGTTCAGCGGAAATCCGGCGAAGGCGACCATTCCCTCGCGTTGGGCCCAATCCTGATCCGGTACGCGAGGGTCGCCGCCAAGGTCATTTGTGAAGTGCGACTTCCGCTCCCGGGCGATCAGTCCAATCTCGGCATCGCCGACTGGCACGCCCGCATGGGATCCGTCGATGGGCGTGGAGCGGCCGGCACTTGCTTCGAGCATGAGTCGCTGGGTTTCCGCGTCGAGCGTCCAGATGCCGGCGACTCCGCCGTTCAGGGAGTCGACCAGCGCCTGAAGGCAGCGTTCCAGGACATGAGTCAAGCGATCGCCCTGGGTCAGAGCCGCCCCCACCTCCGCACTCATGGCCATCAGCCGCACACGTTCGGCGAGATTGTCCTCGGCTTGCCTGCGGTCCGTGATGTCACGGAATACCAGGACCGCCCCGGTCACCTGCCCCTCAGCATCGCGAATCGGAGCGGCACTGTCGTCGATCGGCCGCTCGGTGCCGTCCCGGGAAATCAGAATTGTATGGTTGGCCAGGCCGACGATGATGCCTTCCCGCAGCGCCCGCGCGGCGGGGTTCTCAACCGTCTTACGGGTCTGTTCGTTGCAGATGTTGAATACCGATTCCACTGGCTGTCCCTCCGCTGCGAGGGCCGACCAGCCGGTGATTTCCTGGGCCACCGAGTTCAAGAATCTGACATGACCCTGCGTATCCGTGGCAATGACAGCGTCGCCAATGCCGGCCAGAGTCGTGCGGAACCATTCGCGCTGCTCTTGGAGGACGGCCGCGGCTTGCTGACGGACCAGGAATCCGCGGTGGAGCAGCCAGACCACCCCGGCAACCAATGCAAGCCCGGCCAAGGCTGTGATTATGCCGGATGCTATGGCAGTCTCGTAAGCGTGGCGGGATTGCAGCCGACGGTCCGCAAGTAAACGCTGTTCATCCACCCTCATCTCGGCGACCAAGTGCCGGATGGCATCCATCTGAGCCTTCGCCACCCCTGTGAGGACCAATGCTTTTGCCTTTTCCTCATTCTCGCGACGGAGTTCAATTGCCTCTTCCAGACCGGAGAGGCGGGTGGTGATCATCTCAGTCAATCTGGCGATGCGTTCCTGCTGGGCACCATTGTCTCGGGTTTCATGCCCGAGATTCGCCACAAGCCCGTCCAGCCGATTGCGCGACGATTTGTAAGGCTCGAGATACTCTTCCCGACCCGTGATCAGGAAACCCCTCTGGCCCGTTTCGGCGTCGACCATCGTCAGCAGTACCTCAGCGGTCAAGTCGAGCACCGCGTTGGTATGAGCGACCCAACTGGCGTCACGGTCCAGTTGCCGGGTGTTACGATAGGTCAGGGCAGCAATCGCGACAAGCAAGGCTGCGATCAGCCCCCCGCCGACGAGCAGCGTTCGATCCAGGTTTCCCCTCATAGCTGCACCCGTCCCTTCCGCCGAGACACGAACTGCGTACAGTCATCCCTTATGCGTTGAAGAGATGACCAGGTATCGAGCCGCACGAGGCGGCTTGCGGAAGGCATGACGAAAGTCAATCGCCCAAAGCTTGAATCAGAAGGAATCAAGCCAGGTTTATAAGCCCAGGTTATCACACCACCATAATCGGATCGGTCGTGATGGCGAGCGGATTAACAACTCGGTGATCCAGGACGCAGCGAGTTTTGGCAGAACATTGCCAGTGGGCGATAGAGGACTTGAACCTCTGACCTCCTGCGTGTCGAGCGAAATTTGATGACCCTCAGGGTTCACTCTAAACCCTTACGCTGTCTAGTCTAACGAAATCCCGCAAGCGTTGCAAGACTATTCAGAATTACACCGAATTTTGCAGGGATTAGCGACGATTCTCTGTAAGTCTTCTGTAGGCTGGACGTCAAGGACTCTGTCTTCCATTGACCCTTCCTCGTTTGCATGCGTCACTTTTCCAGTGATCGAATATGCAAACCAGTGGCACGATGAACATGAGCCAGATCAGGATAAGTCCCTGTGATCTCGGCGGAGACCACCCATCACGAGAATGGTGGCGATGGTGAAGGCCGCCTCGGGCTATTGTCGCATTCAAGCCTATTCGATCTTGTAGGGTCTCGCGACGACCTTGTCTTCCGAATTCAGTAATTGGAGGTCGCCCTGGGAATCGACAAGATAGCAGTCCGTCCAGCCTCTTGCATCGAAGTCGAACGGTTTAACGTTGCCTTTTGCGTCAACCTCCGAGTATTTCCCGCCGATCTTTCCTCTGAAAACCAGACTTGCCGGAAGTCGGACGACAGTCATTTCAAAGATCAACTTAGATCCACCGACAGATCCATGTTCCATGAAATAATGGGCATTTTCTTTATAGATTGTTATGCGGTATCCCTGAATGGACTCTTTAATCCATCGTCCGATCAATTCTCTGCCAGGCGGGCTGGGTTCGTTTCTTAAAAAATCCTCCTGTTCTTGCGTCAAACCGTTAATACTAACATCGTAGCCTGGATTGCGTCCTGGGGAGTCGTCAGTCACAGCCCAAGTATGCTCTATCCATGGAAGATAATACTTTATGTTATGACCTTCGAGTTGTGGGTTTTCCTGTGCTTTCAATTCAAGAGTAATTGCTCGCAGAACATCCTTTGGCACTTTTTTGTTCAAGCGTACAGAAAGCCATCGCTTACGAGGCCCTTTCGGCATAAAACCTTCGTTTATTGTGTAATCATCGATTACTGTGTATGAGACATCTGCGGGGATTCTTGGGTTTCTCTTTGAGATCTGTCTCTCCACTCGCGGTAGCTTCGAGTCGGAATTACTCGAAGGCATTTCGGCGGGAGTGCGAAGGAAGGCCGCAAGAAGGATAACCGCAACGAATAGGACCAACATGGCGACCACCACCACGGCAGTGCGTTTAGCTCCACGAAGCCTGGTGGTCAGATAGGTAACCTGGTCTTGCAGCCGTTGACGATCTGCACTCAACATTGTTCGCTGTTGTACTTCGTCGATCTGAGGTCGGGCATGCGTATGCTCGCCAGTCCCTGGATGACTCGGTCCTGCACAAGCCGAACGTGGCTTGTCTGCCTGTGGGAGCCGGTCGTCGTCGCGTCCCTTAGGAATTCTCGGGATCGAGGGGATGTACGCTATGTCGACGGGCTCTACCGAGATGTCTGTTGATCTTTGAGCACCGGCAAGTGGCCCGCGAGGTTTGGTATCGGGTCTGACAGCAAGGGCGGGTGGCTTTTTCGTTGGAAGCACCAGATCATTCCCGCAGTGAGGACATCTGGCCTTCCTGCCAGCGAGTTCACCTTTCGCCCTCAATCGCTTGCCACAATTGCAGAGGATGATGATCGCCATCTAAGGAGCCCCCGATGGAACCTGATTACTCACCGAAATATGTGATCTTTCGTAACTTATCACGGGAAATCAATGCGAACCTACCTGAATCAGGGCCGCTAATAATGTACACTCCTACCCATCTCTGCTCCCATGGTCTATCTTTGGTAGCTTCATAACTGTCGGCAAAGACCATGACCAACGTTTCATTATCGACCATCCCCCCCTCGTACTGTGGACCACCATGACCGTGATTCCGATCGGGACTTAACTGGCATTCCCTGGTCATCACCCAGCACGGCTCCGGGGGAAACAGTGTGCCGGTGGCAAGATAGCGGACGCTGAAGACAGTGCACAACTGGTGAAACTTTAATCGTGAGCTAGTCTCGGAAGCGAAGTTGCGTGTCCACAGCCCGGTTATCAGGTTGCTCGCAAAGGTCACTCCTCCCCAAACTAGCAACACTCCAACCGTGAATCTCAAGCGGGCAATCACTGTAGGTGATATCTTCATCGCTGATCCTCCGGCAAAGCCTGTCCACAGGGCGGCCGCCGCCAGAGCAATCGGTCTAACCTCACGCTTTCCGGACCATTTTTTCGCAAGCTTATGCCGCCACAGGCATCGTGGGTCATGACTCGTGGGCGATTCATCGACACTTGCTATCATAGGGGCGTTCTGGCTGAGGAACAAGGTTCGACTCCGTTGCCCGCACCCCGCCTGCTCGCAATCAAGAATTCTACCTCAACGAATGCGGATCTGACTGCCATTATCGAAGCGTGGCCCAATCTGCCCGAGGCGATCCGAGAAGGCATGGTGGCGATGGTGAAGGCCGCCTCGGAGAAGACGAGACCGATCGGCTGAGCCTGCTGGTGGCTTACAGGGTCTTGGCTGGGTGGTTGGGTCTCGATGGTTCCGATTTTGTGCGATAGAATAGATGCTTGCTTCATAGATCGAAGCCGATCATGTTGCCAAGGGAGCGGCCATGCACCTGACTGTGTGCTGTCCGTATTGTGGAAAAACTGGCAGGTTGCCGAATGGCTTCAATGAGTCATCTGCCACGTGCCCCGGCTGTCACAGGCTCTTCACGATCGCCGAAGCCTCCAGTCCCCGGAGCGGAGAGCCCTCCCGTGCCAGACAGGGAGCAGCCCCCGCCCCTCCCGTCGAGTCGAGAGTTGTTCCCCCTGCGATAGAACGTCGCCCGACGGCAGTCCTCCCAACCCCCTCCAGACCGGTGTCGGACCTCTCTAAGCCCCTTCCGAATACGGCCAGCGATCAGGCTCATGAGGAGACTGTCTTTCGACCGGCACCAAGTTCCGGACGCCCGTTCTGGAAGGACCCAGTCGTTCTTATCCCAACGTCGATAATAACGATCATTCTGATGTCATTTTTTGGATATCTGCACTTCCAGTGGTCTAAGGAGCATCTCAGACACGAAATCATGAGAGTCAAAGAGCAGGGTGATAGGTATCTTGCCAAGAGACAGAACGGACGTGCATTCGAGCGTTATGACAGCCTACTCAAATGGGTTGGCAATGCAGACCCCGGGGATGAGCAATCGCGGGCGACCCTCGAGATTGTTAGACGGACTCGAGACCAATTATTACCCGAGGTTGCCTCAGAGGGTTCGATTCAATCGGCCCCCAAATCCTGCCCGATCGCTCCATCAACAGACGAGGAGGTTAAGAAGCCGATTCGCCTTGAGGGTGGGGCCTTGATCGCTGCTGCTAAGCTCTTTGCGATGCTGAATATCCATGAGGTCTTCAATAAGATCGGTGCAGTTGAAGACATGAAAATATTGAATATCGACGTTCGGCCGCTTACTCCGGACGCACGAATGGTACCTTGGCTCTGGGAATGCACCGCCACGATAGCCGTCACTTGGACCTCTCAGGTTCCCGGTGTGGCACCCACGAGCAATTCCGCAATGTGGCGGTCCCTATTTCAATTCACACCCGAGTCAAGTGGCGGAGAGTGCTGGCGTGAAATAACCGAATCTCGGAGCGGTGAGACAACACGCAAACACTTTCAGAAGTCAGAGTGGAACCAGCGTTTTCGATCCGATGTTTCGGCGGCTTGGTTTCAAACGTTCGAGAAATATACTCGCGAGATGAAACAAGCGAGCTATCTCTCACCCATCGATAAAACAGAGGAATTGGACCGATACAAAAAGAGGGTGGCTGGCGAATTCCAAATAACAGTTGATGAGCTGAGCGAGATTCTCGAGGCCACCGAGTGAGCCATGGAACTATCATGGGTTAGCGGCTCCTCAAGCCTTTTCTCCCCGAGGCAATCAAGGCCGGTATCATTGCCATGATCAAGGTCAGCCGTAAGGACTCCAAAGATTTTGTACATGTGTTCATATAACTCATGTTCATTTCTGGCCGCCACCATTACTGCTTAACAGTTGAGAAGCAACATGGTAAGCAGGCAATTCTATGCTGCGAGCAGCGATGTTAGCAACAACAGCACACAGCATTGTCATGACCGCTACAAGCTCAGTACCCTCGACCCTGAGTTTGAACGTGGTCAGTCCAAAGTCCGATTCCTGACGTGCCAGGAGGTCGCGACGGAATGCCTTGTGACGCAGTCTGAGGCTTGCCCTGAGGCGATTGACCCCTCGGACGATACAACCATCGACCCTGCCTCTCAAGAGCAGAAAAGGGCTTAATCCACGATTTCTTATGGGTTTTCAGCCCATAGAATCCGTGCAACACCACGGTCTTAACAGCCGGTACCAGTCTTCACACCACTGGCAAACTGGCTGTTTTCTTTTAGCTAGGTAGGCTACAGATCAGGCTCTATTTCAGAGGCTTTTGTGAGAACTACAGAAATCAATACCGAGAATGCATGCACCTACTGTGCATCGGGACACGACAAAAAATTTGTCGCCAGGGTAACAATTCACGCGATTAAATCATGCAATGAAATTCTTTATGCTAAGCGGTGAACGTACTTGCATATCACGCAGCAATCGGGTATAATAAGGCCGTCGTTTTGAGTAACGTCGCACGTTCAAGGGTATTAATGATGCAGCCAAGCGAAAACCTGATTTTGTTGAAGGATGTCCCTGATCGCATACCGCCAGGGTCAAGAGGCAGGGTCACTTATTCTACGGTCTGGCGTTGGATTCATCAAGGACAGAGAGGAATCAAGCTGGAGACGTTGTACATAGGCGGAAGTGTCTATACCTCGAATGAGGCTATCGAGCGGTTCATTTCTGCGGTGAGTGCCGCCAGACAGAACAGACCGGACCCGATGGTCCAGGCTGATCGAACCAAGAGAGCGGAAGCATCGAGACGACGTTTAGCGGCCAGAGGAGTTTAATCCCATGCCACTAACAGAATTGAAGATCGCAGGCATCACGATTGACCATTGCATCCAACTGCGAGGACTCGCTTATATGGTGTGTGGTAGAATCGAGCGGTTTCGATCTTTCACAGTGGAGCGACAGATGAGAGCACGCGAACGACAGGCAGAAAGAGAGCACGATCGTACATGGCGACGATGGAACAGCCGCGAAGAGATCGAGCGTCGTTCTAGTGGACCACGCCGAATTGAGTGCGATCCTATGGGCTTTACCATGATGTGCGGTCGTGGCTGCGACGGATCGTATGACGAATTGCACAGGATCGCAGAGAAAGACTAACAAAAAAAGCCCGGAAAGGGACGCTACTCCCTTATCTGGGCTTTGGTCAACTGTGTGGCGTAATTATACTCGAAAGGGTCAACTGTGTACATACCAACTTCTATCATTTACCAACCCGATGGTATGACTCCCGAAATCATGGAAGCATACGGGAAGCAATCCCATGTCGCAAATACGGTTATCAGCATGGTGACTGTCGCACAAACATATAAGCATTCGGAAGGCAAGCTTGCAATTCATCATGAATTGGGCCGCAAAATATGTGGCCGTCGTGATACATGGAATGCCGTCGTCAAGACTGGCATTCAGAGAGAATTCATTCGACGTGACGGGAGCTATCAAGTAGGCAATTCGTCAATGTCCTACTGGCTTCACGAGCGGTGGACAGGACGCGAATGGATCAAACTGATAAACAATGAATGGGACCGTCGAAGGTTGACAGACCTTAAACGTCAACTAAATGGAGAATTACCCGAACATTGCCGACAATTGTGTGGCAACCTAAGTCGGTTTACTATTGACAGTGATAAAGCACGAGCACTAGTGAATAAGAGACTGGAAGGGAAAGCAAGATATCAAACACTGTTGGCAATAGAAGCAATTCATGATCATGACTTCTACTTGACGCGGGATAACTACGGTCGCGTGCACACGAATTTTACGAATCTTTTGAAAAGTGTAAGAGATTTAGGACAATTTGACAGTGAAAAGCAAATTCAATTCGATATAAGTTGTTGCCAGCCAACGCTTTTAGGTTATCTGGTTGTTCTTGAAAATGCTGGTGTATTTTCACTTGAGGAAATTGAAATGATTTTTTCGCCATCGTGTACAGAAGAAAAGAACCCAGGGACCCTCCTGCTGCCGCATTCTATCCCTATGCTGCCTCATTACGGACAACGTTGTCCAGATTATATCATGCCTGCACGCGTGAAAGACTGGGTTGAAAAATGCCAAGCGGGCACAATACGGGATAGGCTGAGAGTGATTTGGAATTACACTGACACTGAGGACAAATTGAAAAAAGCATTGTGCGTATATATGTTCGGAGAGCATTACAACAATGGGAGGAGAGAAGCGATTGCAAGAGAGTGGTTTGAGGTTGATGATTTTCTTGATCGGTTTAAGAATCAATTTGGATACTGGCGAATGGCTCAATGTCTTCAACGGTTTGAGTCATACCTCATGATCGACTGTATCTGTCCTCGACTCTTCCGAGAGTATCCTGGCATTCCGCTAATTACCGTCCACGATGCCATCATTACAACCCGCCGCTATGGGGTTGTCCTCCAAGTCATCCAAGAGGAATTCGGCAAACTCGGCTTGCATCCCAGGGTCAAGTAGAACTCGCACAGGGCTTGCTACGCCACGATGGCGAGTTCTCCTGTGCAATTCATCGCCTCAGAGCGAGCGTTGCAGGGACGCGATTCTAGGCGGTCGAGTGCACCTACTGCACGGATGTGACAAAAAATTTGTCGTCTAGCTGCGATAGCAACCGATCATCACACCCGAACCGCTCGAAAGACTGGCCTTCCTGACGGTGGACCCAAGAGCACCGACAGAATTACAGAAAAAGCCGACAGTCAACCATCATTGATTGACTGTCGGCTTGATTGCTATCTGATCAACTCATGAAAGTTTGGGAGTTGATTCATTGATTCGCCGATTGGTCTCTGGCGGATCGGTAGCCTTGGCTTGTGTGGTCGTTTCTCCAAAGATGTCATGAGTGATCAATGCCTGTTCCGTGATGTCGTTTCCCTTGTCATCAAGGATTCTGACATCACTTTCGGCACGTTGCATTGCCTTGATGGTCTTCATGGTTCATCATCCAAGTTTGAGCATGACCGCTCTAGCTTTGGCCATATCAGCCTCAGCATAGATTTCAGTCGTGGCGAGATTGGAATGACCTAGAACGGCTTTCGCAGTATCAATGTCCGATTCACGGCGAATCTTCGTTGCGGCAAGGTGTCTGAGTTGGTTGGGATTGAAACGAGGGACCCCGGCTTTATTACAAGCCCGATGGATCGCAACGCGATAGCTTGAAACAGTGTATCGATCGGCGGGACAACGCTCCGGCTTGGCGACACGCTTTGCAGCTAACCTAGCTGCGTGCGATGGCCACACTTTGGAGTGTCGCTTTGCTCGAATCTTGCTGCGATACTCTGCCATACTCTCGCAAGGCTGAAAGAGCGGTTCCGAGAGATTGGGACGCAACCACGGCTTGATGATCGCTTGGGCTTTCGGGCCGATAGGAACGATGCGTTCCTTGTCGTGATGCTCAGTCTTGTGATGGGCGGGACAGTATTCCCATACCGAACCGCTCATGTTGATGCAGCCGGTCGTCATGGAAACAACTTCGTCCGGTCGCATGGCCGTAAGTCGCTCGATCTCGATCATTGCTCTGATCTGAGGCGAGACATGATCCAGGATCGCGTCAACCACGCCATCGGCAACCGGCTTGACGGCTGGATGATCCTTGGCCTTGCAACGTCCACGCTTGAGGGTTTCAACCTCACGCATCGCTTGAACCTTGCTGGCGGAAATCAGTTCATTCTCGACTCCCCATGAGAAAGCCTGAATAATTAGCCGGGTCCGCCGATTGCACTCATTCCGACATAATTCTTCCTTGATGAACTCGTCCCGGACAGTCTTCAAAGCGATCGGGCCGAATTCCTCTGCAATCGTGCTACCATACAACCGATTCAGAGGCCGGAAAGCACACTTGATCAAGTCAAGTTGCTTAGTCGGCTTTCCATCCTTGACGTAGAACGATTCACAGTGGTCTAGATACCGATCCAGTAACTCACCGATAATGATTCGATTATCGGTCTTGCTGGTCGTCTCGAGTGCGACACTCCGTCCTCTGGACAACCATTCCCCGATCACTCGATCGTATTCGGCTCTAGATTCAGCAGTGTCGTATGTCCCAAGGTAAACGACTTGAGGCTTGGGCGGACCCGGCAAGGTCACATAGGCTTGATTGCTTGCCCGATGATGGCAGTAGCTTGGATTCTTCTTGGGCTTGCTGGAACGCATGGATTGACCCTCCAATCTGTAGACTACAGAAATTTGGGTCATCTGATCGCTTCGACTGCGTTTCCCTAAATCCTTTGCTTTCAGGGATTTAGGTCAGTGGGCGATAGAGGACTTGAACCTCTGACCTCCTGCGTGTCGAGCAGTGCTCTAGCCAGCTGAGCTAATCGCCCTTGTACGAGTCCTTTATAGGTAATCGGATCATGGCCGGTCAAGATGAGCGTGGCCGACGCGGGGTGGATTCCCGTGCTGGGGTCAGATTTCCATGATCTCGGCCGACTTCTTCTCTCCCAGTTCGTTCACTTTGGCCTCAAACTTCTTGGTCAGCGACTGGATCTCTTCCTTGCATGTCTCGAGGTCATCCTCGGTGAGGACCTTTTCGGTCTGTTCGAGCTCGGCTTGCTTGTTCGCGTCACGGCGGATATTGCGGATGGCGACGCGCGCCTCCTCGGCCAGATCCTTGACCCGGTGAGTGAGTTTCTTTCTCTGCTCGACCGACAGGGCAGGGACGTTGAGCCGGACCACCTTGCCGTCGGAGTTGGGCGTGAGCCCCAGGTCACTCGTCTGAATCGCCTTGACGATGTCGCCGACGACCGAAGGATCAAACGGCCGGATCAAGATCTGCTGGGGTTCCGGCGTGCTCAGGTTGGCAAGCTGTTTCAGAGGCGTTGACGAACCATAATAGTCGACCCGGATCGAATCGACCAGTCCCGTATTCGCCCGGCCGGTCCGGACCCCTCGGAGCTGGTCGGTCAGCAACGCGACGCTCTTCTCCATCCGGTCTTCCGCCTCGAGGGCAATCTCTTCGACGCTCATTGGTGCATCCTCAGCGTGGACACTCAGGCCCCGAAACCGCACGCGACTGCGCCCTTCGACCACGACCAGCGGCGTCAGCCTGAGCCAGGATATCGTATCACGACCGGCGGGGGTCGCGACAGACGAAGCGGCCAGACTCTTCACGGACAATCCAACCCGGCGATCAGGACGGAACGCGGGGCCGCGGCTCGTTACTGACCCAGGTGCCGATCGGGTCGCCCATGACCTGCGCTCGATGTTCCCCTCTTTCTTGAAATTGAAAACCAGGATCGGCAAACTGTTCTCCATGCACATGCCGATCGCGGTCATGTCCATGACCTTGAGCTGCTCGCTCAGGACCTGTTCAAAGCTGAGGCGTGGATAAAGCACCGCGTGGGGGTTCTTCTCCGGGTCTGCCGAGTAGACGCCGTCCACCCTGGTGGCCTTGAGCAAGACCTCGACACCAAGCTCCTTGCCGCGCAAGGCCGCGGCCGTGTCGGTTGTCACGAATGGGCTTCCCGTTCCGCTGGCCAGGATGATGACGCGACGGCGGGCCAGGTGCGTCAGGGCCCGTCGCCGGATGAACGGCTCGGCAACCTCCTCCATGCGGATGGTCGTCATCAGACGGGTCTCGCAGCCCATGCTTTCCAGCGCGTCTTGCAGGGCCAGCCCGTTGATCACGGTGGCGGTCATCCCCATGTAATGCGCAGTGGCTTCCTTGATGACGTCGGAGCCGCGGCTGAGCTGCGCGCCCGGAGGATGTTGCCGCCACCGACCACGATGGCAAGCTCGACTCCGAGCGACGCGACGCGCGAGGCCTGCCGGGCGATCCGGCTGACCTCCTCGACGCTGATACCACCCTCGCCGGGCCGGCAGAAGCTCTCTCCCGAGAGCTTAAGCAAGATCCGCCGAAACGCCGGGGTGCCGTCAATCGGGTTGCCGTCCATCAAGTATCCTCATGCAGCAGGGAGCCTGGTATTCATTGCCCGGTTTGAGGACTGTCATCGAGATGAGCCACTGGCAGTTGGCAAAGGCCAGGGGAGCGGTTTCATCGTCCCTCGCCCACGACGAACTTGACGAACCGGGCCACCGAGATGTTCTCGCCAGTTCGCGAGTTGACCGCAAGAATCAGGTCGCGGACGGTCTTGGATTCATCCTTGACATACTTCTGATCGAGCAAGACGCTCTCGCTGAACCAGGAGTCGATCTTGCCCTGGGCGATCTTTTCCTGGATGTTCACCGGCTTGTCGGCCACCTGGCTCATGAAGATGCGCTTCTGCTCCGCGACCGCCTCTTCCGGGACATCTTCCCGTTTCACGTAAGCGGGATTGGCGGCGGCGATGTGCAGCGCCAGGTCTTTGGCAAGCTGCTTGAATTCGTCGTTGCGAGCCACGAAGTCGGTCTCGCAATTCAGCTCGATCAGCACACCCGACTTGGCGTCGTGGTGGATGTAGTAGTCGATGCGGCCCGCCTTGGCAGCCCTCCCGGAGCGGAGCTCAGCTTGTTTGAGCCCGCGCTCCTTGGCCAGCGTTTCGGCCTTCTTGAGGTCGCCGCCGGCTTCCTGCAGCAGCTTCTTGCACTCCATCAGTCCTAGTCCGGTCTTCTTGCGAAATTCGTTGACCGCCTGAGCCGTGATCTCGGCCATCGGCAATTCTCCTCAATCGTACTCGTACTCTGCCAATTTCAAGTTCAGCCTGTGATTCCACTACAGCCAGATGACTGTCATGCCCGAGCGCCGGACGCGAGCATCCCCCGCGTGCCGCTTTTGGCCAACGCGCGTGCCGGTCCGGGCTGGATAGTTCCCTTTGAATTGCTGGCTTCAGCCGGCCGCCGTCTCTTCGGCAGGCGGCGAAGGCTCTGGCGAAGGCTCGGGGCTCGGGCTCGGGCTCGGCTCGGCCACGGGCGCCTCGGCCGCTGTTTCATCCGGCGCGGGAGTTGGAACCGATCCGGCCGATCGTGCCGACACCGAGGCGGCCAGTCCCCCGGCTCGTGGAGCGCCATCGGGCCGTCCCGGCATCCGCCGACGGTCGCGATCGCGATCACCGCGGCCAGGTGCGGATTCGCTCGGCACGGGTTCGGGTGGCGCGGCCGCTTTCCCTTCCAGGATGGCGTCGATCAGCCGCCGCATGATCAGCTCGATCGACCGCATGCTGTCGTCGTTGCCCGGGATCGGCAGGTCGATCAGGTCGGGATCGCAGTCGGTGTCGAGCAGGGCAACAACCTTCAAACCCAGTTTCCGCGCCTCGGCTACCGCGATATGCTCGCGCCTGGGGTCGACGACCAGCAGGGCCTCCGGAAGCCGGGTCATTGATCGAATGCCGCTGAGGTTACGCTCGATCTTGCGGCGCTCGCGAGTGAGAGTGGAGATCATCTTCTTGGAGTAGCTCGACCCTTGCTCGCCGTCCAGAATCGTCTCCAGCTCCTCAAGCCGCTGCAGCCGGCTGCGGATCGTCCGGAAGTTGGTCAGGGTTCCACCCAGCCAACGCTCGGTCACGAAAGGCATGCCGCCGCGAGTGCATTCTTCGCTGATCGTCTCGGCCGCCTGCCGCTTGGTTCCCACAAAGAGAATCAGACCACCGGAAGACGCGATCCGATTGAAGTACTTGGTCGCGCGGAGCAGACCCCGTACAGTTTCTTTCAAATCGATGATGTGAATCAGGTTCCGCTTGCCGTAGATGTACGGCTTCATCTTCGGATTCCAGCGGCTGGCACGGTGGCCGAAATGCACGCCGGCATCGATCAGATCTTTGACAACAAGAGCCACGAGGAAAACTCCCGAATATCCGAACACTTCCAGCCGAGATCCCCGGGGGAAGGACCGGGGCAGCTTTGCTAGGGTAAAATTGTTCACTCCACGTCAACGTGATTTCTAGTTTATCGGTGCGACTCGGCGGCGTCAAATCCTGGCTCCTTCCGTTTTGCCGCCGCTCCCGGTCGATCCACCTGCCGCCGCTCGTTCCCGCAGTCCTGTTCTGGGGTTTTCCGCTTCCGCATTCGCGAAGGTTGTTGCGCCCGATCGGCGCGACTTTCTTTGATGGCTTCCATCGGTTCATGCCGGCGGTCGACCATACCTCAACGTTCAATCGTAGGTTCTCATCATCATTGTGATGGGGAGTGGCAGCAACGAAGAGGGTTTTCAGCAACCTTGTCCATCCATGGCCGCGAGCAGAGTAACATGAGCCAATGTTGGCCTACACTCTTAGGCTCTCGACTGTCTGGAGCAACGGCATGGAAACGTTCTTCCATTATCTCAGTGAGTTTGTGCGGTTCCTTTTTGAACAGTGGCCGTGGGTCACGATCCTCGGCGCCCTGCTGCTCCTGTTCTGGTATCGCAACGCGACCTCGCCCCTTCCGGCGCGTCGCGCTTCGTTTGGACGACGATAAGCCACGCGCCAGGCGGAAACGCGCTCAAAACCGACTGATCCGGTACGGATGGGGGTCAAGGAACGGCTTGTCGTCGTTGAGCAGCTCGGCGACGAGCTTGCCGGTTGCCGGAGCCATCGAGAGTCCCAGCATGTTGTGGCCGGCCGCAATCACGACATTCTCCATCGCGGGGCTGCGGTCGATGATCGGCAGGCTGTCATAAGTCATCGGCCGCCAGCCGTACCACTGCTCTTCGATGGGCTCGCACTCGGGCTCGCGCAGGTAGGGTGCCGCACCACTACGCAGGAGTTGCAAGCGGCCCGGGTCGATCGTGGTGTCATAGCCCGAAAACTCCATCGTCGAACCGATCCGATAGCCCGAAGCGAACGGCGTCACGACCACGCGGGTCTCGGGGAATATGATGGGGATGCTCGGGCAGATTGACGGCCTGGGCATGGTCAGGCTGTAACCCTTGCCGGGCTGGATCGGCACCTTACCCCCCAGTTCCAGGTTGAGCGTCGGAGTCCAGGCGCCTGTGGCGACGACGAAGGCATCCGCTACGATGCCCTCATTCTCGGTGAGGGCCGCGTCGGCCCGGCCATTCCGGAGGCGGAAGCCCCGAAAGCCGCAGTTCTCGACGATCGCCACGCCAGCCTTGCTCAGGACCTCGCGCCAGGATCGCATGAGCCGATCGGGCCGCAGATGGGCGTCGTCTTCATAATACCATGCGCCCGCCAGCCCCGGCTTGAACGCGGGCTCCAGTTCGAGCAACGCCTCGCCGTCGTAACGATGGGCCGGGCAATGGAACGACTCTGCCAGCAGGTGATCGGTCGCCGCGTAGGCATCCATCTCGGCCTTTGACTTGTAGGCAAACAGCAGCCCCTTCTTCTGCCACTCGCACTCCAGACCTTCGTGATCGACAAGATCCTGATAAAGCTGAAGCGACGTTTCCAGCAGCGGCTGAATGCCCCGTGCGGCGTCCATCATGTCGCGGCGATTGCAGCGAAGGGCGAAGTGGACTAGCCACGACCAGAGCGCCGGGTCCATCCGAAACTTGATCGCCAGCGGCGAGTTCTTCTGAAAAAGAGCGGCGATTCCCTTGCCGACCATCCCCGGCTCGGCCATGGGCAGGACGTGGCTGGGGCAAACCAGGCCGCAGTTGCCGCTGGAAGATCCGCCGCCGTGAACCCCTTTCTCGACGATCGTCACCCGCCAGCCTGATTGCGACAAGAAGTAAGCACACGCTGTTCCAATCACGCCGCCGCCGATAATGACCGCGTGTCGTGAAGATCTGTTCATTAGCGAATTCCCAGAGCGAATGGATCGTGAGGGTCGATGATCAAGGTCGCCTCGGCGTTGACGTACGCCGAGCCCCGGATGCGGGGCACGATTCTTTCGCCGTCGATCCGGTAAGATCCCTCGAAGATGCTGCCGATCAGGCTTTCCTGCCGCCAGATAGCGCCTGGGGCGAGCTTGCCGTCGGCGGCCAGGCAGGCGAGTTTGGCGCTGGTGCCCGTGCCGCAGGGCGAGCGGTCATAGGCTTTCCCGGGGCAGAGGACAAAGTTCTTGCTATCCGCCTTGCTGGAGCTTGGCGGTCCGAAAAGCTCGATGTGATCAATTTCGCCGCCGGCCTCGCCGGTGATGCCCGCTGCCGTGAGAGCCTGGCGAATGCGCCACGTGACATCCGTCAGGCGCTCGGCTCGTGCGAGATCGATCGTTTCGCCATGCTCCTGGACGAGAAAGAACCAGTTGCCGCCCCAGGCCACGTCCCCCACATAACGCCGCAGTCCGGGGACATCGACGGCCACGCCTTTGGTTGTCCGATGGCTCGGCACGTTGTCGATGGCAGCGTGGTTCGCGTCTTCGAGCGTGATGGCGACGGTGCCCACGGGTGTCTCCAGCCGGTGTGTCCCGGGAGCGATGCGACCCAGGTGAGCCAGCGTCGCGGCGACGCCGATCGTGCCGTGGCCGCACATCCCGAGGTAGCCGACGTTATTAAAATAGATCACGCCCGCCGCCGAGGCCGGGTCCACAGGCTCGCAGAGCAGGGCACCCACCATCACGTCCGATCCACGCGGCTCGTTCACGACGGCCGACCGGAACCGGTCGTGCCGGTCGCGAAATACGGCCAGGCGATCGGCCATGGTCCCCTTTCCGAGGTCGGGCCCGCCCGCGACCACCACCCGGGTCGGCTCACCGCCAGTGTGCGAGTCGATCACCTGGACCCGCACGGATTCAGTTTCAGACATTCGACCCGATCCTCCTCCCTGATTCATCTCGATCACTTCGGCCGCGTCGCGATCCCTCGGCGAATGATGCCGAGAATCCGCTCGCGCTCCTCGCCAACGAGAGGAAGTCGCGGGGCACGAACGCGCTCCGACCCGTAACCGCATTCCTGAGCGGCGAGCTTGATGTACTGCACGAGCTTGATGTGGGTATCCAGATGCAAGAGCGGCGTGTACCAGCGGTAGACCTCACAGGCCTCGTCCCAGCGCCCGCTGGTGGCCAGGTCCCAGAGCAGCCGGTTCTCGGCGGGGAAGGCGTTGACCAGACCGGAGACCCACCCCGTCGCTCCCAGGAGCAAGCTTTCCAGTACCAGGTCGTCCACGCCGCAAAATAGTATGTACCGATCGCCGCAGACATTCTTCAGGTCGGTGATCCGGCGGACGTTTTCCGATGATTCTTTGATGGCCACGAATTTGGGCTCGTCGGCGAGCTCGGCGAACATCTCGGGGGTGATGTCCACGTAGTACGACACCGGGTTATTGTAGACCATGATCGGCAGGTCACTGGCGCCGGCCACCGCTCGAAAGTGGGTCATGCTCTCGCGCGGATCGGACTTGTAGACCATCGCTGGAAGCACCATCAGCCCCACCACTCCCGCGCGCTCGGCATCACGAGCGAACTGGCAAGCCAGGGCCGTCGTGCACTCGGCCACTCCGCTCAGCACGGGCACACGACCCGCCACGTGCGAGACCGTCGCCTTCAGAAGTTCGAGCTTCTCGGAATACTCCAGCGAGCAATTCTCGCCCACGGTTCCCAGCATGATCAGGCCGTGGATCCCGGCGCCGATCATCGCGTCCAGGTGAGCCAGAGTGGACTTGATATCGATTGCCTGGTCCGGGTGAAACTGAGTTGTCGCCGCCGGGAAAACGCCTTTCCATTGCACGGGCACAGCCATAAGCCTGGTTCCTCGGGTGGGTTCTGGGTCAGCAACCGCGATCGGACCTTCGTGGGCGGGGTCGCTCGTGGTGGCTATTTTACCAACAAAGTCCGCTCGATCTCCACGAGTCGGATGACGAACCGGGCGATTCCCCTGCTCGTTCTGGGATTGCCGCCGGCTTTTGCGGCCCTGCAGTGTCAGCGCAAGGTGGCAGGTCAAACGGAACAAAAGACGTGATAATCACTGCTTCAGCATCTCTGCAAACCTCAACGCATCCTGGACCGCGGCTCCCGCACGGGTATTGTTGAAATAAGCGTGAACCCGGATCTTTTTCTCAAGAGCTTCATGTGCAAGTGTGGCCCAGGGTTCAAGAGCTCGCTGGCCGTACTCACCGGCGTACTTGCCTTGCGTGCCGTGGAATCGCAGGTAAATGAGCGGCACGGGTGGCGCGATCAGATCGGCCACCGTCAGTGACAGCCTGCCCGCCTCCAGCTTTCCTTCCTTCCATAGCCAGCCGCCTGCAGCCTGCATATCGTGAAGCACCATGCCGCAGCCGCGCCGGGTCAGAAGATCGAAGGTCTCGGCCGTGTTCCACGAGGCATGCCGGAACTCGAATGCGAGGTGCGGTGAAACCGATGCCGACTGGAAACTTCTTGCAGCGAGACTGACGAACTGCTTGAGCCGAAGCAGATCTTCAGAGAGCGATGGTGGAAGCTGATATAGAATACAGGAGAGCTGTCGGCCAAGGGGCGTGTACGCAGCGATCATTGCTTCAATGTCGTCCGCGCAGTCGATAAGACGGCGCTGGTGAGTGACCACCTGGCTGGCCTTGAGCACGAAGTCAAAATCTGCGGCAACCGACGCTTTCCACCGCTCGATCATCCTGGCGGTGGGTGGTCGGTAAAAGGTCAGATTGATCTCGACCGCCTGGAATTGCGTGGCGTAATAGTGAAACCGGTCTCTCGTGGGCAGCCAGTCGGGATAAAGAACACTTTTCCAGTCACGATAAGAGAAGCCAGAAGTCCCTACCGAGGCTCGCACCGCCGCCTGGGTTTGTTCCGCCTCAGATTCTTTGATCTCCGAACGTGCCATGCGCGTAATTCGCCTCCCGGCGAACTACGTGCACATTCGGTACCCGGAGGGGTACATCTTACGAAATGAAAATGGCAGCCAAGAAGCAGGATCACCCGCCGACCTTGATTTCAGCGCGGAGCTGCTCGCCCGAAACAAACTGCAAGGCCCCGCTCAGCGCGAGCTGCTTTGCATATTGCGTTGGTGCCCGGCCCTGCACCAGGATTCGCCCGCTGTCTTCTTTAACGACAAGATGCCGGATACACCCGTGCGTTGCCTGACGAACTTGCTCCTCGACCTGCTTGGCGAGAGTTACCATGTGGGTCACGCTCCTTGTAAGAGTTCGCGGAGGACTGTTCCTGCCCTCCGGACTTGTAGGCTTGTCGTGTTCCAAATGGTGGCAAGCTGATTCCAAGATAGTACATTCTGGTCAACATTGCTTGAATTTTCCAAAAGTTTTTTAATTTAGCAAAACCCCGAAGTCGGAGCGTTTCAGATTACCCGCTTGACGGATGATTTTACCCGGGTAAAATGCCTACATAACTCTTGTCTCAGAACCAAGCGAGCAGGATTCATGCACAGGCACACGCAGCTCACGGCGTTCGAAGGCTCACGGCGGATCGCGTCCGGTGAATTGGCGGAGATCGTCTGGCGAACGAAGGAGACGCTCGATCGTGGCGGCCATGAGCCAGTCTTGATCTTTGACGATGCGACCGGCGAACAGGTCGACATACCCTATATGGAGACGGCGGATGAATTTCCGCAAAGTCGCGTGAGGACCGAACCGGATGACGAAGTCGCGGAGGCAGTTTCTGTACCGAATCTTGACGTGCCACGCGGACCTGGTCGTCCCAGGCTAGGCGTGATCGCGCGAGGTGACCTTGTTGCCCCGGCACTGGGAATGGTTGAACAGTCAGCCCGGCGGCGCGTCCGTTGCAATCCGTAAGCTGGTTGAAGACGCGCGACGGACGAGCGAGCGGAAAGATAGCGTCCGCCGTACCCAGGAAGCTGCCTACCGCTTCATGACGGCGATCGCCGGAAATCTGCCCGGTTATGAGGAAGCCATACGCGCACTTTTCTCCAATAACCCACATCGAGTACACGAAATGATTGGACACTGGCCCAAGGACATTCAGGACTACCTCGGCAAGTTGATGCAAGCGAATGGGGTCATCAAGGTCGAGCAAACGACGTAAGGCTTCACGACCTGTGGTTCGCCAGGGCTTGCCGCAGTCCTTAGAATCCCTCAAGCGGCAATCATTCCGCACGCCGTCTCGAGCACGGCGTCCATTTGAATCGATCCAAAGCTCATAACAGACAAAGCCTTGAGACCAAGACCCGGCGATGCTTTCGACTCTCATCGGCAATCCCGCCCCCGCGTTCGAACTCCCTTGCACCCGGTTTCCCGATCCGTCCCGCACCTGTGTGACGCTCGACGACTACCGCGGCCGATGGCTGCTCCTGCTCTTCTATCCCCGCGATTTCTCCCTGATCTGCCCAACCGAGTTGATCAGCCTGAGTCAGCGATACGACGAGTTCGAGAAGCAGCACTGCGATATTCTGGGTGTGAGCTGTGACCCGGTGGATTTACACGAGCGCTGGATGGCCACGCCGGTGGCACGGGGTGGCCTCGGTGGCTTGAATTTCCCGCTGGCGAGCGACCTGGACGGTTCGGTCTCACAGGCTTATCGGGTTTACCAGGCGCGGCAACAGATTGCCGTTCGGGGACTATTCCTGATCGATCCCGACGGACTGGTTCAGTACCAGGTCGTGCACGGCTTGAGCGTGGGCCGGCGCAGTCAGGAGGTCTTGCGGGTGCTCTCGGCCTTGCAGTCGGGGGGGTTGTGCCGCGAAGACTGGATGCCCGACCAATCGCATCTTGACCCCCAGTCGGCGCTTCGGCCCGGTCACTTCTTCTCGCACTACCTTGTCGAAACCCAGATCGGCTCGGGGACGTTTGCACGTGTCTACCTGGCGCGTGATCTGCAACTCGACAGGCCGGTGGCTTTGAAGGTTTTCAAGCCTGACTGCCCGGTCACGCCGAGCACCGCGCTGGCCGAGGCTCGGGCAGCCGCGGCGCTGAACCACCCCAACGTCTGCACGATCTATACGGTCGACGACACGGCGGGCGTGCCGATCATCGCCATGGAGTATGTACCCGGTCAGCCGCTGTCGAATCTGCCCTGGGATCGCACGCACGCGCTCGATGATCGGCTGTCGATCAGCCGCCAGATCGCCGCAGGCATGGCGGTTGCCCACGAGGCCGGAATTGTTCATGGCGACCTCAAGCCAGAAAACGTCATGGTGACTGACGACGGGGTGGTGAAGATCCTCGATTTCGGACTGGCCCGGCGGCTGCGCCGGCTGCGCCCGTCAATCCCGACGACACCAGCGAATTAACGATGGCCGAATCCGGCGAGGGCATGTTCGGCACACCTCGTTACCTCGCGCCCGAGCAGACCCGCGGCGAGCCGGCGACGTTCGCCAGCGATGTCTTCTCACTGGGCGTGGTGCTCTATGAACTGTGCACCGGCAAGACGGCGTTTTCGGCACCCCATGTTCTTCAGGTTTTCGAGCAGATCCGCTCGATCGATCCGGCCGTGATGGCGGCAGAAGCGGCGGAGCCATTCTGCTCGCTGATCCAGCCCATGCTCGAGCCCGATCCCCGCAACCGCACATTGACCATGAGGCAGATCGTGGACGACATCAACGCGATCTGCGAGTCGGTCTAGTGGAGACCCCCGCAGGTTCTCCGAAAACTCAACTTTCGGTCTGAGAAAGGGTGGTAAGGTGCCTTCAAGTGATGGCGATTGGCTGGCCATTTTCGACCACGACGGCGTGCTGGTCGACACGCTCGAGTTACATCAGGCTGCATGGGTCGAGTACGGCCGGCGCAGTGGCCTGCCGATCACGGCGGATTTCGTTCACCAGACATTCGGGATGACCAATCCGAGCATCCTTCACCTGCTTTCGGGCGGGTCGATGCCCGACGATGAGATGGCCCGCCACTCGGCGCACAAGGAAGAGTGCTACAGGGAGATCGCGTCGGGAAGGATCGGACTGATGGACGGCGTGCGCGCGGTGCTCGACGGGTTGGCCGCTCGGGGCGTACGGCTTGCGATCGGCTCCAGCGGCGTACGGAAGAATCTCGACTTGACCGTTTGCGAATGCGGACTTGACGGGCGGTTCGCGGCCATTGCCGCCCTCGAGGATATCACGCGCGGTAAGCCCGACCCGCAGGTGTTCCTGGTCGCCGCGACGCAATCAGGAGTCGAGCCGTCTCGAGCTGTCGTTTTCGAGGATGCTCCATTCGGCATTCAGGCGGCCAGGGCCGCGGGCATGTATGCTGTCGGCCTGACGACCTCGCATCCGGCACAGGTGCTCTGGGATGCCGGTGCCCACGAGGTCGTCGAGAGCCTGGTCGAGTACGATGTCCCCGGCCTGATGGGTCGTCTCAATGATCGCCTCCGAGAACGGGAAAATCACCCGTGAGCCCGGTCTTGCCGGGCTCAATTCCCGCCAATCGCAGGACGACGCGGCGAATCAGCTTGGCCAGCATCGGTGTCGCCCGCTTCCCGGCTTCGAGAACTTCTCCGTGACTGATTGGTGCGCCCGAGACTCCTGCCGCGGCATTGGTCACGAGGGCGAACGCCAGCACGTCCATGCCTGCCTGACGCGCCACCATGGCCTCGGGAACCGTTGACATGCCCACAACATCAGCCCCGAGTATTTGGAGCATCCGGATCTCGGCGGGAGTCTCGTAACTGGGACCCGGCAGGCACGCATAGACGCCCGGGATGAGATTGATGCCCAGCCGTTTGCCCTCTTCGCGGGCGATGCTGCGCAGCCGCTTCGAGTAGACCTCGGTCATGTCGGGGAATCTTGCCCCCAGCCGGTCGTCATTCGGACCGCGTAGTGGGTTCGTGCCCAGCAGGTTGAGATGGTCGGAGAGACAGACCAGGTTTCCCGGCCGCAACTCCGCGCGGATTCCGCCGGTGGCCGCCGTGAGGATCAGGCTCCGAATGCCCAGAAACTGGAGAACCCGTATCGGGAAGGTCACAACCTGGAGCGGATGCCCCTCATAATAATGGAACCGCCCCTGGAGCATCAGCACGCTTGCGCCCTCGAGCTTGCCTATAACCACGTTCCCCGCATGGCCGGCGACCGTGGGAAGCGGGAAATGGGGCACCTTCGAATAAGGAATTACCACCGAATCGGCCAGGCCCGCGACCAGTGTGTTCAGTCCCGACCCCAGCACCACGGCGATCGCGGGTGGGTCCGAGATCGCCGCACGGATCACGGAAGCCGCCTCGATCGCCCGCGTGACAAGCTCACCAGACGGGCGGTTCATAGCAGAATCCCCGCGATGCAAGCGGACAGGAAATTGGCCATGGTCCCCGCCAGAAGGGCGTGGAAGCCGAGGCGTGCCAGGTCATGCCGGCATCCGGCGCAAGTGCTCCAATACCCCCGAGTTGAATACCGATCGAGCTGAAGTTGGCGAAGCCGCAAAGCGCGAAACTGGCGATCACGAACGAACGGTCGATCAGGTGATCACGCAGCTTGCCAAGTTCCTGGAAGGCGATCAGTTCGTTGAGCACTGTGCGGGTTCCCAGCAAACCACCGACGGCTCGGCAGTCTTCCCAGGGCACGCCCAGAAGGTACGCGACCGGGGCAAGAATCCAGCCGAAAATCGCCTGGAGCGAGGTGCCGAACTTGCCGAGGCCCAGGTTCACCAGCGCGATCAGACCAAGGAAAGCGATCAGCATCGCCGCAATGTTGAGCGCCAGGTGTAAACCGTCGCGCGTCCCCCGGGCCGCCGCGTCAAGGATGTTGGCGTCGCTACGGTCGTCCGAGGTTTGGACGTGACCGAGGGTCTCCGGTTTGCCAGTCTCGGGGACCAGGATCTTGGAGAGAAGAATGGCGCCGGGAGCCGTCATGATCACGGCCGTGATCACGTGACGTGGCTCGACACCGTAGGCAAAATAGGCCGCCATGACCCCGCCTGAAACGTGGGCCATGCCGGCGGTCATCACCGTCAGCAATTCAGAATTGGTCAGGCGGGGCAGGTAGGGGCGGATCGTCAGGGGTGCCTCGGTCTGGCCAAGAAACAGTGATGCGGCCACGTCCAGAGACTCGGCCCCGCTGGTTCCCAGCAGCCAGGCCATGAACCAGGCAAAGACGCGGACGACTCGCTGCATGACTCCCAGATGATAGAGAACCGCAAACAGCGCCGCGACAAAGATGACGGTGGGTAGAACGCGAAACGCGAAGACAAAACCGGCAGGGCCGTCGCGGTCAACCAGCCCCTTGCCAAAGACAAACTCGGCACCGGCCAGTGCGCACTCGAGCATTGCCTCCACCGCGTCGCCGGCCTTGCGCAGCAACTGCACTCCGGCCGGGACACGCAGGACCAGGAGGGCAAACCCCCATTGCAGTGCCAGGCCCCAGAAGACGACACGCCGCGAGATGGACCGCCGGTTCTCGGAGAGAAAATACGCAACGCCCAGAATCGCCGCCATGCCAACCAAGCCACGGGCACGATCGGCGAGATCGAGCAAGTCCATCGAGTCGGGAAGCGAAAGCCGGGTGGACCAGGGCCCCAGCGTGATCCGGTACTCACGGCGCACCTCCACGGGCTCGAGGTGCACCTTGACGCGCGGCCCGTCTTGTTTGCCTCGCGGGGTTACCGCCGGTTTCGGCTGCAAGGAGGTCGAGCCGGCATCCGGCACCGAGTCGGTTTCTTGCTCGGCTCCGCGGCCGACGGAATCACGGGCCGTCAAGACGGACAGGCCCAAGGCCGCGATCACGATGAGGAACATCCTGAGCATGGAGACCGCCTCTCAATCCGCCCGCGAGCCAGATCCTGGTTTGTCCATTTAACCGCCCAGTCGTTCCATCACTTGCTCGGGAACGGTTACCTCGTCGTCGGCCAGTGAATAAGCCTTTGCGACCAGGGAGGTGACTTCGGCCAGATGCGACTCGTCATTGACCAGCAGCGTGCACAACACTTCCCCTTGCTTGACGCTTTCACCGGACTTCTTGTGCAGGAGGATACCGACAGCAGGATCGATCGTCGAATCGACCCGAGACCGTCCTGCCCCCAACAGCATTGTGGCATGACCGATGGGCCGAGCGGACAGGCGACCGATGATTCCTGTGCGTGATGAGGTGACTTCGATCCGCCGCCGCGCCGTCGGCAGCAGTGCGGGGTTGTCCACCACGCGAGGATCGCCCCCCTGGGCTTCGATCATCCGACGGAAACGCTCAAGCGCTCGACCATCGGCGATCAGCCGCCGGCAAATGCCCCGTGCTTCGTCGATGGTTTTCGCGCGCTCGCCCATCACGATCATCTCGGCGGCCAGCTCGAGCGCGACCTCCATGAGCTCGAGTGATCCCTTGCCGCGTAGGCATTCCAGGCTCTCGGCCACCTCGACGGCATTTCCGACGGCACGCCCCAGGGGTTCGTCCATGCGTGTGATCAGGGCGATGATGCGCTTGCCCATGCTCCGGCCAATCGCGCACATTGTCTCCGCGAGCTTGCGTGCTTCCGCAAACCGCTCCATGAAGGCGCCATTGCCCGTCTTGACGTCCAGGACCAGGCCATCGATACCCTCGGCCAGTTTCTTGGACATGATCGACGCAGCGATCAGGGGAATGGACTCCACGGTGGCCGTCGAGTCACGCAGGGCGTAGAGGAACTTGTCGGCGGGAGCAATCTCGGCCGTCTGCCCGATCATGACCAGCCCGCAACGGCGTAAAACTTCCTTGTATGCCTGCAGATCCAGATCCGTACGAAACCCCGGGATCGACTCGAGCTTGTCGAGAGTTCCGCCCGTGTGCCCGAGGCCGCGACCCGACACCATGGGAACCGAGACGCCCGCGGCGGCGACAATCGGCGCCAGGATGAGCGATGTCTTGTCGCCCACCCCACCGGTACTATGCTTGTCGATCTTCCAGCCCGGAATCGAGCTCAAGTCGACGACCGAGCCCGAGTTCATCATGGCTTCGGTCAGCCCGGCGGTCTCGGCGGATGTCATGCCGTTGAACACGATTGCCATCAACAGCGCCGACCACTGGTAATCGGTGACTTCCTTGCTGTCGATTCCCCCGACCATCCATTCGATTTCTTGCCGGCTGAGTTCTTCGCCGTTGCGTTTCTTGCGAATGATATCGACGGCACGCATCATATTCGATCAAACCTTCCCAGGGTGTCATCGGTAAAGCTGCCGGCTCAAGAATCAGGTTGCCGAGTGATCCATTTCGGTCGCAAACTGGCGATCGCCCGCATCTCCCAAGCCGGGTACTATGAAGCCCACGTCGTTCAGATGCTCATCCACGGCCCCGACATGTATCGCGACATCGGGCATCGCCTCGTTCATGCGTGCGATCCCCTCCGGAGCGGCAATCAGCGAGAGCAACTTGAGGCGGGAAACCCCGGCGGCCTTGAGAATCTCGCAAGTGCGGATCGCCGAACCGCCCGTCGCGAGCATGGGATCGACAACGAGGGCCACGGTGATCCGCGGCCGCGCTGGAAACTTGTTGTAATACTCGGTGGGCCGCAGGGTCTGCTCGTCGCGAAAGAGCCCGATGTGCCAGACCTCGGCTTCCGGGATCAGCTCAAGAATTCCCTCGGCCATCCCAAGCCCGGCCCGGAGCACCGGCACGATTCCGACGATATCGGTCAGGGCGCGGCTCGCTGCCGCGCCCATTGGCGTGGCGATCTGCACGTCACGTGTCGGCAGGTCAGTCGTCGCTTCGGCTGCGATCAGAACCGCAAGCGTCCGTACGAGATGCCGGAACTCCGGCGGCCCGGTGCGCACATCACGTAACGACGCAAGCTTGTGATGCACTACAGGATGTGACGACACAAAAACCGACCGCACGTTTCCCTCCTGAACTCCATACACGCAGGGAAGCTGGTTTTTTTCTTGAACTCTCGGGCGACAATACCCCGGTTCGAAACCCGGTCCCGGAGTCGCCCACAGAATCACGTAATGGTACACGACACGAAGGGTCTGTGGGTGTACCTTCTGGTCTTTTTTGACCCCGCCTCTCCGATTTCCAGGAAGAACTGTCCAAGCCGATGCGGCAGGTGACTTTGGTCCGGATCGGCGGGTTTCAGCCCTCCAGGTCTGCTCGGATGCGCCCAAGCAGTCCCTCGGATGCACCTCTTGCGGCGCCGGCTTTCGAAGCATTAATCTCGACAGCTATCACAGATCTTTTCTTCCTGACGAGGCCCGACCATGACGCGTGTTGCTCGTCTTTTCTGCGCGCTCACTCTTCTGTTGAGCGCACAGACCAGCGCAGTGTCGCAGCAGTTTGCGGATCCCGAGTTCGAGGCAGGGGTTGACCGACCGGCTTTCATTGACAGCCATCCCGTCGTCTTCGTCGACGAGGCCCACAACAATTTCCACACGGCCGGCGGCCGCTACAAGCCACTGGCTGATTTGCTCAAGAACGACGGTTATACCGTCCTGCCGAGCAAGGAAAAATTCTCTGTCGAGGTGCTGAAGGGTTGCTCGATCCTCGTGGTGTCAAACGCCCAGGGCGCGGCGTTAATGAGAACCCCGCAGGCGGCAAGCCCCGCGTTCGAGTCGTCCGAGTGCGACGCTGTCCACGACTGGATCCAAACGGGAGGCTCGCTGCTGCTGATCGCCGACCATCACCCCTTCGGTGCCTCGAACGAGATTCTTGCGAAAAAGCTGGGGGTCGAGATGGGGAAAAGCATGACGCTTGACCCGGCCAATGCGGAACGAGGTCTGCCCGCACAAATCAACTATTCTCGTCTCAACGGATTGCTTGGAGATCATCCCATCCTCATGGGCCGCGACGGTTCAGAGCGAATCGACCGGGTCGTCACCTTTACCGGACAGTCGCTCAAGGGCCCAGAAGGCTCTGTCGCGCTGCTCAAGCTTGCCTCGTCCTCTTTCGATCAGGCACGCCCGACCATCCCTGGACGCAACGCACCAGCCGCCGGCCGGGCTCAAGGGCTGGCGATGACGCTGGGGCGGGGCAGAGTCGTCGTTCTCGGCGAGGCCGCGATGCTGTCGGCTCAGGTCAATGGCCGCCAGGGTGTGAAAATGGGGATGAATGTCCCGGGAACGGATAACCGACAATTCGCCCTCAATATCATGCACTGGCTCTCGGGCTTGAAGCTCGTTGCCTCCGACGATCTGCTCGCCAAGAAGACAGAGGCGACAGCCCCCGCTGAATCCGGCGGAATGCCCGCGTCGCCCTCAGTCGAACGCAGATCGGCTGGCGCCGCTGCGCCTCCCGCCACCGTGACTCGAGACTCTGCTGGGTCCCGCCGCCCCGAGCCAGGCCGAATCCTCTCCTCCGCGGAGATTGCGGCGGAGTCGGAACCGTCGATTGCCATGATCACGGGCGATCGGTCTGTCGGAACCGGATTTCTCGTGCGTCCGGGTATCATCGCGACAAACGCTCACGTGATCGCCCGCGATTTCATGTCGAGCATCCGGGTGCGATTTCCATCTGCCGAAAAGGGGCAGCAAGGGCCCGTACTCGCCGAGCTTGTCTACGAAGACCCCCACCGCGACTTGACCTTCCTGCGGTTGAAGTCGTCCCTGCCGCCGTTGCGAATCGCCGCCTCCTACCCGTTCCGAAAGGGGGAAGACGTTACCGTCATCGGCAACCCCGGCGCAGGTGATCAACTGATTCTCGAGAACGCCATCAGTCGGGGGCTTATGAGCACCAGAACCTCGCTGGAAGGCCAGCCCTATTATCAGCTCACGATCGCAGTCAATCCTGGCAATTCCGGCGGTCCGGTGTTCAACTCTTCCGGCTCGGTCATCGGCGTCGTGACACGAAAGAGCGTGGAGCAAGAGTCGCTGGCGTTCTGTATCCCGGTCGAGGATCTGAACCTTGCGCTGAGCAAGGTCGACAGCTTTCCCGAGGATGCCATCGAGCATCAGCAGTCGCGACATCGGCTGACTCTCGCAGTCAAGAAACTTGGCGGCCAGGGAGCAATTTACAGTGCGGCAATCAGCAGTCGACTCAACAAGAGCGGGAACGAAGACAATGCTCCGTTTCCCGGAGGCTTTTTCGTCACGTCGTATGGGCGGCTCGAAAGCCGCGGACTGCTGAAACTGAAGGCCGAAGTGGAACAAATCCGGAACGACCGTTGTGTTTCTCAGACGGTCCGCGACAAGGTTGGTCAGCTTGCCGACAATCTTGAAAAACTCAAAGCCCTTTACGCGGTCGAGAAACCCAGTAAGGAAGAAAAGACTCGATTCTCGAGCGTTCAAGCCACGCATGGAAGGCTGCTGCAGGACATTTGCAAGTCTCTGAACCTCGATATCCCGCTGAACATCCTTTTCGCTCTGGGCCATTCGAGCGAAAAGGGCGCCGGGGATGGAGCAGCAAAAGACGGTTCAAAACCGCCTGGTTCAGCCGGAGATTACGGCGGTCAAGCTGATGCGTCTCCGAAGCACTGATCGGCATCGTCCCAAAGTGGGGACTGGGTAGAGTTGTCGCGCTTGACACTTGGCGGCCCGTCCCTACCAACCCGAAGCGTCAGCGAGGGCCGACTCGAATTGATGCTGGTAAAGAGGAAACCCCTCGCTGTCGCTTCGGGTTACTATGCCGCGCCGGCCTGTCGATTCGTCAACGCAAGAATTGAGAGTTTTGGACGATGTCCACTGATCGCTCTCGGACTCAACTTTCAAGCCGATTGGATAGCAGCGAGAGTCACTCCGAAGCCAGGCAAAGTTCCCTCCTGATCGGTGACTACGCGCAAAGGCAAAGCAGCAATAACCTTCCCAGAGCTCACAAGAAACTCGATCGGACAGACGGCCAGGACCTGGTGGGATGGCGCCGTGGGTTCGCAGGCGTCCAGACCAGTCTGGCGATCGTTGATCTGCGGTAATAGGAGCCAAAAGCGACAAGAAAAAGCCTTGATTCAACCGGAGAAAGTTTTTAGCAATAAGATATTCCGAAGCAAGGAACTCGAGATCCTGCTGTCGCTTTTCGACACGGATTTCCGTAGTGCTCCAAGTGATGAACACACAGGCGAAAAGCAGGCCATGGACAATTACGTCATCAAGCTCTATATCACCGGACAAACGCCCCGATCGCAGAGGGCTATCGAGAATCTCCGCCGGATCTGTGAAGAAGAGCTGAGGGGGCAGTACGATCTGGTCGTGATCGACGTGCTGGAGAGGCCGCAACTCGCCGAGGATGAGAGGATTCTGGCAACGCCGACCGTGGTCAAGGAATTGCCGCCGCCGATCCGGCGGATCATCGGCGATCTCTCGGACGCGGAACGAGTTCTCCTGGGGCTGGATTTGCACACCAGGAGATGTTCGGCCCCGGCTTCCCAGACGGACTGAGGGAAATCAAAGTTGAGAACGATCGATCCTCCTCTTTCGGTCCCCAAGATGCGGACCGAAATCGCCGGATTCGACCTGATCGCCAACGGCGGTTTACCGCAGGGACGGGTCACGCTGCTCTCCGGGACCTCCGGAAGCGCGAAGACCGTTTTCGCGGTACAGTTCCTGGCGGCAGGGATCCTAAATGCCACTGAAAATGGCGTTTTCGTGACCTTCGAGGAGTCTCCCGAGGACATCAGCCGGAACTTCCAAGGTTTTGGCTGGAACATTCCCCGCTGGGAAGCCGAATCTCGGTGGGCCTACGTGAACGCCTCCGCCGCGCCGGGCGAGCGCATGGAGATCACCGGAGCATTCGACCTCGACGCGCTGATCGCGCGCATCGAGCACGCCGTGAAAAGGGTCAAGGCCAAGCGCGTTTCGCTCGACTCGCTGGGCGGCATTTTCTCGCAGTTCGACGACCAGGCGACCATTCGCCACGAGTTGTTTCGCATCACCTCGGCACTCAAGAAGATGGGCGTAACCTCCATTATCACAGCCGAACGGATCGAGGAGTACGGTCCGGTCTCCAGGTTCGGCATCGAGGAATTTGTATCCGACAACGTGATTATCTTCCGCAACTCTCTGCTCGAAGGAGTCCGGCGGCGGACGGTAGAGATCCTCAAGTTCCGCGGAGCCACTCACCAGAAGGGCGAGTGGCCGCTCACCATCGTCCCTACCGAGGGAATCGTCGTGATTCCCCTCTCAGCGATCGAACTTCAGCAGAAATCGTCCGAGAATCGGCTAAGTTCGGGCAACCGCGAGCTCGATGCGCTCTGTGGCGGCGGCTTCTTCCGCGACTCGGTGATCCTGGTCTCCGGACCGACCGGCACGGGAAAGACACTGATCACCACCGAGTTCGTGGCCGCCGGTGCCAAGGAAGGGCAGCGATCGCTCCTCTTCGCCTTTGAAGAGAGTCGTGAACAGCTCTTCCGTAATGCACGCGGCTGGGGCATCGATTTCGAGGACATGGAGGCGCGCGGCCTGTTTCGCGTTCTCTGCGAATACCCCGAAGCGGCCTCTATCGAGGATCACCTGATCCGGATCAAGAAGGAGATCGAGGAATTCAACCCGGACCGCGTAGCCATCGACAGCCTGTCGGCGCTCGAACGCGTCGCCAGCGACAAGGGATTCCGAGAGTTCGTGATCGCGCTCACCTCTTACATCAAACACCGCGAGGTCCCCGGGCTATACACGGCCACCACCTCCACAATCCTGGGCGGAACATCCATCACCGAGACTCACATATCCACGATCACGGACACCATAATCTTGCTGCGATACGTGGAGAAACTCGGACAGATGCGCCGGGGCCTGGGGGTCCTGAAGATGCGGGGGTCGTATCACAACAAGGATATCCGGGAGTTCACCATCGATCAGGCAGGGCTACACATCGAGGCTCCGTTCCGCAGTGTGTTCGGCATCCTGTCCGGCAACTTCCGACATATCTCCCCCGCCGAGCTCAAGGAACTATCCCCTCTTCTGCTGGATGAATCCAAGGAAAGGCCCTCGCAACGCATTCAATCGGATGGGTGGGCCGATGAATCGCTCCGGTGACAATCATGAGGAACTGGCAGCCCTGCGAGCAGAGCTCGCAGCCAGCGAGAGTCGATTCCACAACATCATTGACAAGAACGCCGATGGCATCCTGGTGATGCGCCGGGTGGGACGATCCGCTATGCCAACCCCGCGGCCTTGAATCTGTTGCAGACGACTCCCGGCGTACTGATTGGCAAGAATTTCGGCGTTCCCATCATTCCCGGCGAAACCACCGAGATCGATCTTCCGCTGGCGAGCGGAGAAGTTCGCGTGGCGGAAATGCGCGTGGCCGATACCGACTGGGAAGGTGAGCCGGCCTTACTGGCCACGCTCCGCGACATCAGCGAGCGGAAATCTCTCGAGAACCAGCTCCGTCAGAAAGTCGGTGAGCTTGCGGAAGCCGATCGCCGCAAGGATGAGTTCCTGGCGATGCTTGCCCACGAACTGCGCAATCCGCTGGCACCCATCCGCAACGCCGTCTACATCATGAAGCAACGCGGGCGTGAGGAATCCGTACTTGCCCGAGCGCGCGAGATCATCGAACAAGAAGTCAATTCGATGACCCGACTCGTGGATGACCTGCTGGACATTTCCAGGATCACCACCGGAAAAATCACCCTGCGGCCGGAACAATTCACTCTTCGCTCCATCGTCGACAAGGCGGTGGAAAGCACCAGGCCGCTCTTCGAAAGGAAAGGCCACGATTTACGAGTGGTCCTTCCCGATCGACCCATCGGCCTGTTCGCCGATCCTGTCCGCATCGAACAGGTCCTTGTGAACTTGTTGACCAACGCCGCCAAGTACACCGACCACGGGGGTGCGATCGACCTTGAAGGCCATACGCACGAGAGAACCGTGAATGTCCGTGTTCGAGACAACGGCATGGGCATTGCGCCCGAGATGCTGGGACGTATCTTCGATCTTTTCCAGCAGGCCGATCACGAACTGGACCGATCGCTAGGGGGTCTGGGTATCGGCCTGACCCTGGCGCGCAGGCTGGCCGTACTCCACGGTGGAGAGCTCGTGGCGACGAGCGCGGGCCTTGGACATGGCAGCGAGTTCTTGCTCACTCTGCCTCTGCAGGAGATCGGGGCATCGGCCGAAAACCCGGACACAGAAGCCGGCGAACAACCCCCAGACCTTGGCCGTCGCGTACTCCTTGTCGACGATCATCCTGCCATGGCCGAGAGCCTCTGCGGAATTCTGATATTCTGGGGCCACGATTGCCGCGTGGCCCGAAATGGGCTGGATGCGCTTGATGAAGCGAGCGAGTACTTTCCCGATATCGTGCTGATCGATATCGGACTGCCGGGTATCGATGGGTTTGAGCTGGCCGAGCGGCTTCGCGTCACCGGGCGATCTCGACCTAAACTTATTGCCATGAGCGGCTACGGACGGCTCCAGGACCTCGTGCGTGGGCAGGCAGCCGGATTTGATAGTTACCTGGTCAAGCCGATTGATCTGGCCGTGCTTCAAAAGTTGCTCAAGGATCCCGAGACGCCGCATGTCGCGGACTGATCGGCCATTGCAAGAGACGATGCGACAGTCGGCATGGCAGGGTTTTCAATACTTCAGAGAAAGGCATTCCGGGCCGCCCTGGCGAATGACCAGATCCGGCCCGGATTCATCAAGCGATCGTTTCTATTGGCCGCCAGCCGGCGTTTTCTCGGTCTTTTTCGCCAGCAGTTCGGGGATCAGCTCTTCGAGCTTGCCCCGGGCTTCGACGGAGACGAGCTTGCCTTCCTGATCGACGATGAACATCGAAGGAATCGAGTTGATGCCCCACGAGCCCGAGAATTCGCTCTGCCAACCCTTTCCCTGGTAGTACTGGGGCCAGGTGATTTCCTTCTCCTTGACGAACTTCTTGAGGGCGTCCAGACCGCCCTGTTCCTTGGGTTGATCAAGGCTGATGCCGATGAACTCCACGCCCTGATCGTGGTACTTCCCGTAAAGCTTCTTCATCGTGGGCATCTCTGCAACGCATGGGCCGCACCAGGTTGCCCAGAAGTCGACGACGACAATCTTGCCTTTCAGCGATGCCATTGACACGGTCGAGCCGCTCACCGCGTCGGTGAACTCGAGCTCAAACGGCTTGCCGATGGCTTCCCGCTGACGGCGCGAGCCTTTGACCATGGGAGCGAACCGGCTGTCGGGAAACTCCTTGAGAATGCGGTCCTCGAGCGCTGCCTTGATCTTGGGATCGTTGGCGGACATGGTCGCCATGAACAAGAGTTGTGACGCACGCGGATCCTTCGGGGCGACCTTGATGAACTCGTCGATCGCGGCTGTATCGAGCTTGCCATTGCCCTGCTGGCGACCCTGGAAGAGCTTCACCTGGGCTTTGACATAGGTTCCCTCGATCTTGAGCTTGTCATTCTTGGTGTGCGCCAGGACGTCATCGACCTCCTTCATCAGCGAATCCATCTGAGTTCCTGCTGGAGCGGTATTGTTCCAGCGCTCGACCATGAGCTCCGGAATGCGCTTGTTGTCCGGGTCGATCTTGTAGAGCTCGAGGGCTAGCTTGCCGCGCGTTTTCGCGGCTTCCTGAGCTTGCTTGATATAATCTTGAACATACTTCTGATCGCGAACCTTGGAGCGATCCAGTTCCGGCGCCTTGACTGCGTCGATCTCTTTTAGGATCTCAGAGGCTGGCCGGTCGGCCCCGAGAGCCAGAGCGGCTGACGCAAGGACGCACCCGAGCGACAGCATCCCGATGCTTCTGAAACGATCAAGCATGGCTAATTCCCTTGGTTGGTGTTCGTGGCTCTCGTATCGTTCGATCCGCAAAGAAACAGGTATGCACGCTATGGCCAGAGTGCATGCCCTTTTATCCTGACAAACTCTGATCCGGCCGACAACGCTTTTGTGTGCCGGATCAGCCGATTTAGAGGTCGCGAGTTTCGGTCCGCGCAAGCACGCCTCGGAAGCGAAAGTCGTTAACATCGCGCCAAAAATCGGGCCAACGCCACCTGCTCAGCCGATCCCGCTTTCCGCACCGGCGGCCCAGTGACGAGATTGACTCTCCGCGAGCGATCGTGAGTCATTCTGGCTTCCCTCCCTCTCATTGCGATCAAAACGAAATGTACGGATGAACTTCGCACTTTTTTCCTGCAGGATCTCATCGCCTCTTGCCGATCGCATCGATACGCCTTACGGTTTACTGAAATCCACTCAAGAATTCACACCGGCCGACGAATGACGATGAGGCGGACCGCCGGGGTCGAAGCAAGAGGGACTGATCATGGGTTTGGATCTGGCCTTGGGGCTGATCGTATTCACTTCAGCACTGCGCGGGTGGTTCAAGGGGTTTGTGACCCAGGCCGTGCGGATCGGCGGCTTCATTGCCTGCTTCTATCTGGCTGATCCGGTGCGCGAACAGGTCCAGCCATACGTTTTAAGCAAGTTGCCAACCGTCGATGCAGGGTTAATGAACCGCATCCTTTGGTGGGTTGCGGCGGTCATCTCCTATGTCATGCTCGTGGGTTTGACCAGCCTTGCGATCCAGTTAACGCGAAGTCCCGCTCCCAACAAGATACCAGGAGCCAGGCGGGATGATCAGTTTGGCGGCATGCTGCTCGGTGCGGCCAAGGGACTGCTGATCGCGTCGTTTCTCGCGGCAGCCGTCGCCAACTATGGCACCGAGATCGCCCATAGTATCCCTTGGGCCGAACGCCAGACGACCGGCTCGTATGCCTTGAAGTGGACTGATCAATACCATCCAGCTTCACGGATCTGGGCTGCCCCGCCGGTTCGCAGCTTCGTGCAGCATATTCAACGCAATGGACTGAAAGGCTCAACCGAAGCCGATTCCGGGAGCCAAGTTGCGACCCAAAACATGAGTGGGGCCGAAGTCGCCACTCGAATCCCTCGGCTGGACCTGACTCCCGAAGCGCCCGAAGCAGACCCTGGCAACCAGGGGCTTGATCTTGATCCTGATCTGGTCAAAGAGCTTGAGGGCTACAAATCCAACCTGGAAAGCCTTGGCCGACGCCCCTGATCGACTGTCACGGCAGATCGACTGGCGTTGACCGAATGTCCGTGCCACGGCACACTTCCGCTCATGCCGTACGCGGAACATCAAGCCTGCGACAAGCATTCCAGCCGGGCGCCGACAATACCGGGCAGGTGGTTGGTCTATTTCCTGATTCTCGGGCTGTACTTGACCTTCCGCGGATATCATAGTCTCGAAGGCGACCAGGCCTACCGCATCCCCTTGCTCCTTCACGAACTTGATCCTTCCGTTTATGCCGCCGATCCTTTCGTGCGGGCGTTTGACACGTTCAACCCTCATCGTGGCGCACTCCTCGTCCTGAGATGCGTGACCGGAATCCTGGGATTGGCGCCCGGACTGCTCTTGCTCTTCGTTTTGATATTCCTGAGCACCTGCCTGGGGATCGATCGGCTGGCAGAGCGGACCTGGGCGGGATCCGAGGCGGTATCGCCCGCTCAAGTGGGTTGGGTGGCGATTGCCCTTGTCATGCTTGCACGGGCGGGAAACATCGGGACCAATCACCTCTTCGAAGCCATGGTGCTGGACCGCCTGATAGGGCTCGCGCTCGGCTGGCTGGCCATCGCTGCCGTCGTCAGTCAGCCCGGGCGGGGATGGTGGCAAGCGGCATGTCTGCTGGCACCAGCCGCGGTGGTTCATCCCTCGCTCGGGTTGCAGCTTGCACTCGTCGTGATGAGCTCGTACCTGGTCTGGGCATTGACGGGCAGTCGGACAGCAGTTGACTGGGGAATTGCCCTGCGCGGGGGCTTTGCGGCAGGCCTTTGTGTTGTACCCGGCCTGTTGCTCAACCTAGCGCCCGGCGGCTCACTCGTCAACGGCTTGTCGACCGCCGACTTCTGGACGCTGGCTGTCGAATTGCAGAGTCCCCAGCACATGTTGCCACACATGTGGCGCATGCCTCAGTGGCTGGCCTGGGGCGCTTACCTTCTGCTCGCTTCGCAGTCTCTCGGAAGGTCGCTGGGACAGTGGAACTCGACCCGATTTCGCCTGGTCGCCATGCTCGGCATCGTCCTGGCCGGACTCGCCATGGCGTGGGTCGCCATTGAATGCTTGCACCAGGCGCGAATCACGGTCTTCCAACCGTTCCGGATGGCCACGGTGGTACGCGGCCTGGCACTTGTGCTGGTTGCGGGACGACTGGTGGAACTCTGGAATCGCGGCGACTGGCTGGCTCGCGTGCGAGCGGTCCTGGTTGCTGTTGCCCTGACCGGCGATTGGATGCTGGTGATCGTCACGCTGGCTGAAACGGCAACGACAATTGCGGAATCGTGGCGAATCTCGCGGCGCTACGCGCTTTTCGGCTTCGCGGGGCTCCTTGCGTGGGGACTGTATTTCTTGTCGCGACACGACACCGAGTCGGGCCACTTGCCGATTGTCAGTGTACTGGTCGTCAGTCTGGCGGTTCCGGCTTGTCGGCGTCTCGTTCAGGCGCGTCTCTCTGGCCAGGCGCGATTGCAATGGGCGATGGCTTTTGCATGGATGGTCCCCGTGTCGGCGATCGTTGCCGGTCTGATCCCGTCCGACCATCCGATCGCCCGTAGCTCACTCGCACGCGGGCTGATTGAGCGATGCCGGTTTACTGCCGTACCGATCGACGACATGGAGCGGCTGGGCGCCTGGTGTCGCGAGCATACGCCCGCCTCCGCCGTCTTCATCGGGCCACCCGGACCCAAGACCTTCCGACTCTGGTCCCGGCGAAGTCTGGCCTTCAACCGGGCGGGTAGCCCATACCACGCGGAGGGACTCGCGGACTGGTTTGCCCGGTTTCAGGACCACGTCGACGTTCACGATCCACCCCGATTGTTCGTGCAGAAATACCTTTCGGGCAGACATGAGCTCGAAGCCCGTTATGACAGGCTGAGCCCCGAACAGCACGCCGAGCTGGCGTTTCGACAGGGGGCCGATCATGTGATCGCACTCGCTCCCAGCTTGGGAGACTCTGGCCAAAGAGCAAATAACGATCAGCAAAACTCCCTCTTGCTCCTCCACCGCGAAGGCCGCTACGCGGTTTACCGCGTCAAGACCGAGATCCTGTCACAACTCGAACGCCACGATCAGGTGCAAGCCCAGCGCCAGCGATAACGCAATCGGTGGGTGAACGTGGTGGGGTTGATCGCTGCCAGGATCTGGATGCGGGACGCGTTCCGCCCGGCCTCGGCCAGTGCCAGAGAGGCCGACGGATGGCACCGTAGCTCCAACTGGCTGGGGCCAGCGACCTCGTTTTCCGCCAATCCACTCCAGACAATCGCTTGCTGACCAGCGTCGGCCAGTTGACTGGAGCCGAGACGGACCAGATAGGTCGCGGCCAGGCTCGACACTTCCGTTCGGCAACGATCGGCGATGTCAATCTCGAGTACCACGAACCGATCTGCCTCTGGATCGCGGTAAGCGCTGACGGACGCCGAAAAGTGGTGCTGGTGCATGTGCCCGGTGAGCAGCACGCAGATGCCGCGCATCTGGTCGCCGACGAATTCGTGACGCTGCAGCTCCTGATACACTGGACTAAGCACTCGCGTCGGGTCGGCCTGACCCGAATTGGCCTCGACCGTGGACACCAGGGCCACGGCCTTCTCACCGGCTCGAACACCGAACGTCAGCTCGTGCGCCCAGCGGTCGCCGGTCCGGAGAAACACGAGTTGTCCGCCGGGTGCATCGATCACACAGCAATCGTCTGTTTGCTGCCAGCGAAACTCTGAATCGGCCATGAGCATGGTGTGGAGCAAAAGAAACCAATCAGGTCTTGGCCAGATCGGTCGTACCCTTGGCTAGCTTCATCCGGAGGTACGCCTCGATGAAGCCGTCAATCTCGCCGTCGAGAACCGCACGAGGATTGCCGACCTCGAAACTGGTCCGCAGGTCCTTGACGATCTGGTAGGGCTGAAGCACGTAGGATCGGATCTGGTTGCCGAAGCTCACGTCGCCCTTCTCGTCATATTTCTTGGCGTACTCGGCTTCGCGTTTCTCTTCCTCCATGCGGATCAGCTTCGCTTTGAGCAGGGCCATTGCGTTGGCATCGTTCTTGTGTTGAGAGCGTTCACTGCGTGACTCGGCGGCAACGCCCGTGGGAAGATGCGTGTAGCGGACACCCGACTCGGTCTTGTTCTGGTGCTGGCCGCCGGGACCGCCCGAACGGAAGGTGTCGCGTTTCAACTCGTCGTCGCGGATGACGATGTCAATCGAGTCATCGACTTCGGGAAGCACATCGATCGATGCGAACGACGTATGCCGTCGGGCCGCCGAGTCGTACGGACTGATCCGCACCAGGCGATGGACGCCCGTCTCGCCACGCAGGTTACCGTACGCATAGTCGCCCTTGATGTGGATGGTCGCCTCGGCGATCCCCGCCGCGCCTCCCTCTTCACGGTCGGTGATCTGGACCGAGAATCGCTTCGACTCTGCCCACATCATGTACATTCGCATCAACATCTCGGCCCAGTCGCAGGCCTCGGTACCGCCGGCCCCGGCGTGGATGGTGAGAAATGCATTGCAGTGGTCGTTGGGACCACCGAGCATCGAACGGAGCTCAAAAGCTTCGAGGTCGGCCACGGCTCGCCTGCAGCCGTCACGAATTTCGTCGTCGAAGTCGTCGCCACCGGCTTCTTCGGCCAGCTCGATCGAGGCCGCCAGGTCATCGGCCTGCCGGACGACATCCTCGAAGGGCTTGAGGACGGAATTGAGATTCTTGAGTTCCGCGATGACGCCCTTGGCTTTCTCCTGGTCATTCCAGAATGTCGGACTCTGCATCTCGCGGTCGAGTGCGTCGCGGCGGGCTTGCTTTTCGCCGAAGTCAAAGAGAGTCTCGTAAATGGAGGATACGGTCGATCACGCCTTTGGCCATTCGATTCAGATCGGCATCCACGGCGAAACACTCCTTGTAGGGTCCTCGACTCGCGCTGGCCCGGATTCGGCCGCGTTCGATAGACTCGGTTATTGATTAGACCCGATGGCGTACGATTGAACCAGACCAGTCAGATGGAACCGTGAACGACCGCGCCGGTTCGGTCCCTCGCAAGATAATGCCGCAGACTTCGTCAGCTACCCTGATCACCGGCCGTCTGGCGCCGTCGCCGACGGGTGGATTGCACCTCGGCCACGCCCGCACATTCCTGATCGCCTGGCTCGCGGCCCGCCACGCGGGGGGAAGACTGATCTTGCGGATCGAAGATCTGGACGCGACCCGGATTCAGGCAGAGGCAGCCGCTACGGCACTGACTGACCTGCGATGGCTCGGCCTCGACTGGGACGAGGGACCCTACGTCCAGAGCGAGCGGTCTGATTTCTACACCGAGGCCCTGAGGCGGCTTATCGCCGCCGAACTCGTTTACCCGTGCACATGCACACGGGCCGAAATCGAGCGAGCCGCCAGCGCGCCCCACGTCGAAGACGAGGGGCCTACCTATCCTGGAACTTGCTCCAGCCGACGCGCCTCCGACGCGGCCTCGCTAGGTGATCGTCCTTTCGCCTGGAGATTTCGCGTCCCGGCGGGATGCGTTGTCTGGAACGACCTCTTCCTCGGCGAGTCGGCCCTCGAACCTTGCCGGCTGGGAGGGGATTTTCTGGTTGGCCGCAATGGTCTGGGCCCGTCTTACCAGCTTGCGGTGGTCGTGGACGATGCGCTCATGGGCGTGAACCAGGTGATCCGCGGTGACGACCTTGTCCCCAGCACTCCCCGCCAGATCCTTCTTTACCAGGCCCTTGGCTGGACACCCCCGCAATTCGGTCACGTCCCTCTGGCCGTCACGCCCGACGGCCGACGGCTCGCCAAGCGCGACGGCTCCATCAAGCTCACGACACTCCGCGAGCAAGGTGCTGATCCGCGTGAACTCGTGGCCCGGTTGGTGTACTCGTGCGGCTGGTCGGAAACGATTGTACCGTCGTGGCCCGCGGATTGGAGCTCCACGTTCGACCCTCGGGCGTTGCCTCGAGTGCCCTGGGTCGTCGATTTTCCCATTCGTTGAGGAGATGCACGGGTAATCAATAGACTCCATGGAGCGGCCCGCCGGGCGCCGCCAGGGCATCAACCCTGCGCTCGATGGCGGGATCCTCCACCAGTGGAGGGGCGTGGTGGGGCTTGATCCGGGCGTCGATGACGAGCGGACCGTGGCATCCCCAGTGCTTTCGATCGATGAACGAATCGATCCCTTCAATGTCGGCCGCCGGATTGGACCGTGTGAATGTCACCCAGAGAAAGTTCCCGAGGTTTCGCGCCGTGAACTCGCTGTCATCAACGATCACGATCAGTGGAAAAGCGCGGATCGGATCCTCGGTGCCAAAGCCCTTGCAGAACGCACGAACCTGCTCCGAATCTGGAGCGAAGGCTGGCCCCTGAACCGCCAGAATCCCCGGTTGAACCAGTCGAGGATGAGAAAAGCCGTCGGGAATGCGGATTCCAGAGCCGTAGCTCGCCCGGCAATTCCCTACGCTTCGGGCCGGCTGCGGCCATCACCACTTTCGAGCCCTGGTTCAGCCCGTGCCCTGAATAATCGAGGGTGTCGATCGTGGTCCGCGTCTGGAAATGGAGATCGCTCGTCCAGTCGATTCGCTCCAGCAAGTGTCGCAGGAAGGCACCGATGTCGTGGATGTCGAGCGCGGGATTGTCCTCGCCAGCGACGATCAACAGGTACTTCGCCAGCGAAAGCTGGCCTTGGCCGAGGATTGCGCTGGCGATCGTGAGAATCTCCTGAGGTCGCCGTACCGCCGAGTAAGGAACGTATCGCTCGCTGGCGATGGCCAGAAGCAGCGGGTGCACTCCCGCGGCGTCGACGGCGTGCACGGCGCGAACGCCCGGGATCACGGTCGGGATAATGGGCCCCGTCAGCTCGTGGATCAACTCGCCGAACGTCGTGTCTTCCTGCGGCGGTCGGCCGACCGAAGTGAACGGCCAGATTGCTCCCGGGCGATGATAAACCTTCTCGACGCGCAATACAGGGAACTCGTGCGCCAGGCTGTAATAACCCAGGTGGTCGCCAAATGGACCCTCGAGCTTGCGGGCATCCGGGTCAATCGTGCCGGTGATCACGAAATCCGCCTCGGCGGGCATTGGCAGACCGCCTCGCGGAATGACCATTGGCATGCGCCTTCCGCCCAGCGCCCCGGCAAAGGCCAGTTCGGGCAGGCCTTCAGGCAAGGGCATGACCGCCGCCACGGTGAGGGCAGGGGGACCGCCGACGAAGACGCTTGCCCGCAAAGGCTCGCCCCGCCGGATCGCCGCCGCATGATGGACGCCTATGCCTCTGTGGATCTGGTAGTGCAGGCCAACTTCCTGATTGAGCACGTAGTGGTTGCCGGAAAGTTGCACTCGGTACATGCCCAGGTTTGATCGGGCCAGGCCGGGACGGTCGGGGTCCTCGGTGTAAACCTGAGGCAGGGTGATGAATGGTCCGCCGTCAGCCGGCCAGGACTGGATCGCCGGCAGGCGGTCGATCGTCGTCTCGTGCTCAAGTATGGGCCCGCGACGAACGATCACTGGCCGGAGGTGCCAGAGGATTTGGGGCAGGCCTCGATAACGCCACGGCCGCCGGGTTGCAGCACCCGGGTCTACCTTCAGTTCCACCAGCAACCGAACAGCATCCAGGGTGTCGCGAAACAGGAACCGGGCACGGTCAATCGTCCCGAACAGATTGGAGACCAGAGGGAAAGTCGTCCCCTTCACCCGTGCGAAGTAGAGTGCGGGGCCACCTGCCTGATAGACTCGACGCTGGATCGCCGCGGCTTCAAGATGAGGATCGATCTCCTGCTCGAGCGTCACAAGCTGACCTGTCCTTTGCAGGTCGCGAACACACTCCTTCAGCGATCGATAACCCACCAGGGAATGCTCCAGCAAGAACGAAGCAGCATGCAGGTTCTTACTCCCAAAGCGTAGTCAGCCGGGATAGCCTCGCAAAGAGGCCTGCAATCAACCAGGTTCTCGGATATGAGTGCATGCAGGCGAATCTTCCCAAGAAGCCGTGCTGCTGCTCGAATCACTACAGCAAGGCTGGGGTGTCGCCTACTTTGAAGGAGAGGGCGCGGATTCCCGGTCGACTATCGGGAGTAGATATCGCATGAATTCGACCTCCTTGCTTTTTCTTGCCGCTGTGATCGGCATCCCGCTCGCTGTTTCTGTTGCATCACGGTCGATCGGCCGCCATTCTTCAGAAATGGGCCGACAATAACGGGTATGAGATCGTCGAGAAAAAGCACCGCTACATATTCAAGGGGCCGTTCTTTTTCCGAACGAGCAATAAGCAGACCGTTTATCGGGTTACTGTTGCGACCACGACGGGCGAGCTGAAGACAGGCTGGGTCGCCTGCGGCTCGTACTGGTGGGGCCTCTGGTCGGATGATGCGCAGGTTCGCTGGGACGAAGTTGTTGAAGCAACCGGGCCGTAGCGACACGCTCGCCGGCTAGACCGCTGGAAAACATGCCGCGCCGTCAGCATCGATAACAACCAAAGGAATTCACCATGAAATCAGTTCTCCCGGCAATGGGACTCCTCCTGATCTTGAACTGTGCGGCGACGGCCGGGCCACCGACTGAAAGCACCGACGTGTTTCTGGAGCATACTGGCGGTTACTTTGGTTATCGCATCCCGGCCATCGAAACGACGCCTGATGGTTCGCTGCTGGCCTTTGCCGAGGCGCGCAAATACAGCCTTGAAGATCCGGGCTACGGCAATCAGGATATCGACCTGGTCTTCCGGCGGAGCACCGACGGCGGCAAGAGCTGGTCGCCGATGAAGGTAATCGACGACCCCGGCGAGCGGTGGTCGGCCGCGAACCCGGCAACCGTGGTCGATCGTTCCAACGGGCGTGTCTGGCTGCTCTACTTGAGGTGTAAGCCGGGCCGCAACACCGATACAGCCCGCCCGGGCACCGACGACTCTCAGGTGCTCGCCCGAACCAGTGACGACAACGGATTGAACTGGTCGGCAGCCGGTCGACTTGACCGGGGCTTCACGCGACTTCGCGGATCCGCGATGGCGCGTCAGCGTCGTCGGACCGGGGGGAATGATCCAGGATCGTCACGGCCGGCTCGTGGCGGCTTGCTGGAGATTCGAACCGTTCGGCAATTTTGCTCTATACACTGAAGACCACGGCAAGAGCTGGCAACGATCGGCATTGGTCCCCGGCCCTGGCGATGAGTGTCAGCTCGTCGAGCTGGCCGACGGCCGACTGCTCATGGACATTCGCCAGGAGACCGGCACCCATCGATCGTTCACGACCAGTGGCGATGGCGGCAAGACCTGGTCCGAGCACCGCGGCGGCCTGCCGGTCACGCCGGTGGCCTGCGCCATCCATCGCTACACGTCCAGATCGGCTGGCGATGATCGTGACCGGATAATCTGGACCGGACCGAAGGGACCGGATCGCCAAAACCTCGTGGTCCGGATCAGCTATGACGAGAGCCGGACGTTTCCCGTCGAACGGCCGATCTACGTGGGACCTTCGGCCTACTCCGACCTGACGATCCTCAAGGATCAGAGCGTTGGCGTTCTCTGGGAGCGCGGTGTCACGCACGGTTACCAGTCCATCACGTTCACGCGGCTGACAAGAGGATTCCTCGAGCCTTGAAGATGGAGCAAAAGACCGCGGCGGACCGGATCTGCGGGGGGTGTACTTCGCTCGCGCCATCCGGGATTGGTCCCGGGCTGGCGGATCAATCTGTGTGGATCAGAAATCCAAGGCACCGGAGAGCGTCACGCCCTGGTTGTCAAAGAACATGTGCGATCGCGCAGTATTGCTCTCGGTTCCCACCTGCCACCAGAACTCGTAGACGTAGCCCGCGTAGAAGTGGACGTTGGGAAACTGCGGGGGTTGATATCCGAGTCCAACGCGGAAGTTGAGGATTGGAACCTCGTTCCAGAAGTTCTCCGAAAACATCCCTTTGGACGGATTGCCGGCCGCGGTCAAGGTCGTGGTTGCCGTGGAGAACTTTTGTCGGATGCGGGTGAACGTGTCGGCGATGTCGAAATTCGTGATGAACTGCAGCCCCTGCTGGCCCGTGTTGTGATTCACGCCGACGCCGAAGTGCGGACCGGCGCCGACCGTGTAGTTTGTCGCGCGATCCGCGTACACGCCGTTTCCGGCTGCTGCCACGTTGTAGGGTTGGCTGACCGTGCTATCGATCCAGGTCTCGGCCACCCGGATGCCGGCCCGCCAGATCAGGGTCCAGGTCGGCCACTGCGTGTACTCGCGGCTGATGTAGTCCATGTCGGTGTAGTTGACGCCGAGATGGCTCGAGCGTGTGAAACCCACCGGCAGGCCCGTTGAACGGTCCGCTGCCACTGGTGTAGAAGCCGCGATCCGAGACGGCAAACGCGCCGAAGCCCGATGGCAGACGGTAGCCTAACTCAACGCGAGGAGCAACCGTCCAGTTGAGCGTGGCAATGCCCGGCACCACGTCCACGGTCCTGCCGCTGGAAGTGTTCACGGGGGCTTGCCACTGGTTGCCGAACACGTGGGGGTGAATGATGTCGATCAGAACCGAGGAGAACCATCCGGTCTTCTCCCACTGCGGCGGATTCAGTATCGGATCGTGCACCCAGTAGTGCTCCAGATCGCGTGGAGGATTGGCTGGCGGAGCGGCCTGAAGCAGCGACGCGGGTCGGTCGGCCGGCTGGGGCACCGTTTTCAAGAACTCGGGCTCCCAGTTCGTGTCCGGAATCTGCGTATTCGCTCCAGGGAGCGGAGACGGAAGATCGCCCACGAGCTGGGAAATATCGGGCTGCGCTGGAGGGACCGGCGTCTCGGGAGCAGTCCGCGGAGCCGGAGCCGGGGCTTGGACCTGGGCCCGGGTTTCCGGCAACGCCAGAATCCCTCCCAGGAATGCCACCGTCAGCAAGAGTCGAGCCGTATTGGCCATGACAGAATCCTCTCCTGATCGTATCTCCGCTATCCGCTTACTTCGCCGCCGCCGCCGTGCTGGTGTCGGGGGCACTCTGGAGATCAAGCAAACGGTCCCATCCCGCTGCCAGAACTCGGGTCGGGCTTGGCTTCTTGTCGAGCAAGGTCTGAGAATCGAGCATACCGTCGAGCTTGGCTCCGAATGCACCCGCGGGCTGCGCGGGCACCCCGGGCTTGGCCGGCTGGCCGGCTGCTGGCAGTGCAGGCCCTGGGGGAGCCGCGGGCTGGGGCGCTGCAACGCCGCCTCCCGCTGCTGGCGAAGCATTGGCCGGCGTGCCGCCGGCTGGTGCAACCGGCACGCTTTCAAGCGGCGATCCAGGTGCGACAGCCCCTGGCGGCAGCGCACCAGGGCCGCTGGCCGCAGGGTGGTTCAGGCACGACTCAGCCAGAGACGCGTGTCCGCACGTCAGCAGGCTCAGCTTGCTGAAGTCGGGCAGTTGCGGCAGCTCTCGCGGCGTGGCCAGTTGGTACAGGTCGTCGGTCTGCAAGAAGTCCGCCACATTGACGACGGAGCTCCACAGATTGCCGAGCACCGCGATGTATGCACTCACGTTATTCGACAGGATCTGCTGGGCATTGACCAGGTCGCCAAACGCCGAGCCGGGGTCGATCTGGCGGCGCGAGAAGATACCCCGGTAATAGCGCACCAGGTCGGGAAGGATGTTGCGTCGGTAATCCTCCAGGGCGACCAGGTTGCTCTTGTAGTTCGTATAGGCCGAAGCCAGGTTATTCGCCAGCGTGACCTCGACGCGGTGCGTTTCCTCGCTGGCTCGGACCAGCGCGGCCTGGGCCGCTATGATGTTGCCCTTGTTCTGGTCCCAGACGGGGATCGGGAGGCTAACCGAGAGAGCGTGGTACGTTCCGAACGGAGCCAGAGCGAAGTCTTTTTCCAGCGTCGCACGCACGTCCAGATCAGGGATGACCGGGGAGACTTGTGCCAGCTTCAAAATATACTGGGCCCGGATGATGCCATTGCGGGCAGTCAGGATGTCCGTGTGATTTTGCAATGCATGGGCGAGGACCGTGTCGTAATCATAGTAAGGTATAAAGCGGTCTACCCGGCCGGCGACTTCCGACAGCGGCAGTTGCTGCATGCCGATGGTCGCCACCAGGGCCTTCCAGTCATACATGTACGAATAGATGGCTTGCTTGTAAGCAAGGCGGGTCATGTACGCTTGAGCCCGCAAGGATGCCGGTTCGTAGGGCGCCGCGAGTGCGCCACGTAGAATTCCGGTCTGGATTCGATAGACATCGTCGGTGAACTGGGCAAGTGCCCGGGTCACGACCAGCGTCTCGACGTCAACAAGGAGGGTGAAGTACGCGTTCCGAACCGCCGTTGAGAGGTCGCTGCGGGCACGTTTCAGAGCGAGAATCGCGTTGTCCAGGTCTTTCTGGGCTGCGGCGACGCCAAGTCGTTGCTTGCCGCCGGTTCTGATGACTTGTTCGATGGCAGCACCCTGGACACCGGCCGTGCTGTTGTTATTCGATGGATCCACCAAGTAGCTGAATGTGGGATTGGAATACGTCCTGGCCTGGATCAAGTTGCCTTTGGCTGCTTCGACGTCCGAGACCGCCTGCCTGAGCGTGGGACTGTTGGCGGCGGCCAGTGACTGAAGCTCGGAAAGTGTGTACGGTTTGCCCCCTGGCCCCGGCTGAACAGGCGGCTCGACGGGCAGGGGGGGCAACTCCGGATAAATGCGTTCGACCGCGGCGGCTGCGGCTGCCGGGTCGTTGGATATTTTGATTTCGGGCGCTTCCGACCCCGGCAACGCCTTCGGGATCTGCAGGTCGGGTGCCCGCTGTCCGGCTCCCACGTCACCCGGTCCGGGCTGCTTTCGCGTCCAGGCCGCGGTGACCACGGCTTCATCCTTCACAGGCTTGCGCGACAAGACCGGCTCTCGGCGAGTGTCCAGCAAGGCGCTGGTCTGCACGTCGGTCGGAGCTTCGGGCACTGCCGGGCCCTTCTGGTCCGAGCGCTTGATCGAGGATGTGGTGCTCTCGCTCTTGGGCGTGTTTGCCGATTTCGCCGCCTCCGCGTTACCTTCGGGAGCGATGTCGAACGGGTGGTTGGCCATGTCACAAACGACATGGTCCGTCGACTGGCGCACGGGCCACGCGCAGCCGCTTGAAAGCAGCAATCCAGAGAGCAGGAGTAGCCTTCGTACCATGATCTCCGCCCTCGAGAATAAACCCAAAGTAGGAGGAGGGAAAAAGCACCCGACCGGGACCGGTTGGTCTACTGGACGATGGGAAGATACGGCCGCGACCCACATTCAAGGAAGCGGGGCGGCCGGAGTCTTCCGATTTACCCTGCTTCGAGCTGGCTTGAGTCTGCCACGGCGGGAAGCTGCCAGCGGCTCAGGTAAGCCGACAGCACTTCCTCCGCTATGGCGGACTGCGAGATTCGCCGCATCGCCGACTCGACGCCGAGACGTTGAGCCGTCCCGACACTGAGATGGAGAGTGACCTTGACGGTGCTCGGAATTCCCGGCGAATCGCCGTCGATTCTTGACACACCGCCTTGTCGTCGTCCTATCGGGTCGCGTCCCATCCGATTCGCCTCCTTGCCGTCGTGCCTACGGTGTGAGCTATCGGCAATTGAGGCGGCCTTCCTCAGCAATTCCAGACGCCAGCTTGAGGAATTCGGGACGATTTTTGCGCGGAGGGTTGGGATGTGACGATTCTGACGGTCCAGTCGTAGTCCGAAATAATCTGACAGGAAATGGACATACGTGCGGACGGCGAACGCAACGAAAGCCAGGACGATCGAACTGGATGGCATCGCCCTAAAACCCTGGGTTGGCGGCCTCTACCCTTACACTGCGGCCCCTCTCCAAACTAACCCGAAGCGTCAGCGAGGTTTGTCGTAAACCCCTGCGGAAGAATGAGAAACACCCTCGCTGACGCTTCGGGTTAATATGCATGGGAGGCTGTGGAGCGACGCTCGAACCGTCGACCTACCGAATGTCTGCTTTGGGACTATGCCAGCGGGTTGCTATCTGCGAGATGACCACGCTCTGTGCGATGAGCGACTTGTCCAGGCAAAGCCTGCTGCCCGAAAACGAAACAATCGCCCCCGGCCGACGGTGGCGGCCGGGGGCGATCGTCATTTGCGTCCACTGCTTCTTGAATGCCCGAAAAGGATCGGGCACCGTGGAGGACTGCATAATAAGAGGTGGGAAGGGCTACGAACCATAACCCCGTTTC
>CAWCPP010000001.1:0-290657 GCA_963797295.1 uncultured Planctomycetaceae bacterium | reverse complement strand
GGCGGCTCAAGAAGATTCCGGCGATAACCGACTTTCGCGCCAAAGCACTATCATGGGCCCGGCGGGCTTAACGGCCGTGTTCGGAATGGGAACGGGTGTGACCCCGCCGGTATGGTCGCCGGAAAACCGGCCGACGGGCCGTCAAGCCACGCCGGCCGCGATTCCGCGGTGGTCGATCACACATTCCTCGGCTTCACTTCACGCCACACCAAAAGACTTTGTGGCACGTCCGCAAAGAACCAATATCAACCCTCTGTCATCGGGCATCTGCCATTTGCCTTCCGGCATTTGTCATTTGCCTTTTGTCGTTGGGGATCGAATCGGTGAGTCCACCGTGATCGCTCTGACCGCACTGGCGCTGGTGCCCTTGGCGGAGAGCCGATCGGGGTGGTCAAGCTGCTTGGCTGTTAGGACCGGTCGGCTGAGGCGGTCACCCGCCGTGCACGCCCGGCCTATCGACCTGGTCGTCTTCCAGGAGCCTATGCAGCATTTGCTGCGGGAAACCTCATCTTGGAGGGGGCTTCGCGCTTAGATGCCTTCAGCGCTTATCCTGTCCCGACCGGCTACCCGGCGATGCCCTGAGCAGGACAGCCGGCACACCAGAGGTCGGTCCTCCCCAATCCTCTCGTACTAGGGGAGACTCTCCTCAAGTTTCCTACGCCCACGGCAGATAGGGACCGACCTGTCTCACGACGGTCTGAACCCAGCTCGCGTACCGCTTTCATTGGCGAACAGCCAAACCCTTGGGACCTTCTCCAGCCCCAGGATGCGATGAGCCGACATCGAGGTGCCAAACCTCCCCGCCGCTAGGGACGCTCGGGGGAGATCAGCCTGTTATCCCCGGAGTACCTTTTATCTGTTGAGCGACGGCCTTTCCATCCAGCACCGCCGGATCACTAACGCCGACTTTCGTCTCTGCTCGACACATCTGTCTCGCAGTCAGGCACCCTTCTACGTTTGCGCTCCTGTTGCCCGATTGCCGACCGGGCCGAGGGTACCATGGCGCTCCTCCGTTACTCTTTGGGAGGAGACCGCCCCAGTCAAACTGCCCGATGAGCACGGTCCCGATCCGGGCTTCGGATCGGTGAGGACCAACGATCATTCAGGGTGGTATTTCACCGCTGGCTCCCCGACGGCTGGCGCCGCCGGATCAAAGCCTCCCACCTATCCTACACAGAACGAGCATTGGACCAGTGCCAACCTGCAGTAAAGGTTCACGGGGTCTTTCCGTCTAACCGCGGGTACGTGGCATCTTCACCACGGCTACAGTTTCACCGGGTCCCTCGTGGAGACAGTGCTCCAGTCGTTACGCCATTCATGCAGGTCGGAACTTACCCGACAAGGAACTTCGCTACCTTAGGACCGTCATAGTTACGGCCGCCGTTTATCGGGGCTTCGGTCGGCAACTTCGCTTCCGCTAATCGCCTTCCTTAACCTACCGACACCGAGCAGGCGTCAGACTCTATACGTCCTCTTGCGAGTTGGCAGAGTCCTGTGTTTTTGATAAACAGTCGCTAGAGCCGATTCTCTGCGGCTCCCCCTTGCGAGGGAGCACCCCTTGTACCGAGGGTACGGGGTCATTTTGCCGAGTTCCTTCACGAGGGTTCTCCCGAACGCCTTCGGATACTCGCCTAGCACACCTGTGTCGGATTGCGGTACGGGCCGGCAAGTCGTCCCCGGCGGGCTTTTCGCGGCCGCAATGGTCTTGGACTTCCAGATCAAATGCTGTCGGCCTTGCGGCACGGGGGCATCTATCACCCCGATCCAAGTGGTTGCGGCGTCCCCCACCGGTTCACCCTTCTTGCGCGGGTGGCGGAATATTAACCGCCTGTCCATCGGCTACGCCCTTGGGCCTCGCCTTAGGTCCCGACTGACCCTGGGCGGATTGACCTTCCCCAGGAAACCTTGTGCTTTCGGCGGACGGGCTTCCCACCCGTCTTGTCGTTACTCGTTCCGGCATGCGCACTCGACGACGCTCCACGGCTCGTTACCCGTGCCGCTTCGCTGCGGTCGTCGACGCTCTCCTACCACTATTGCTAGTCCGCGACTGCGGCACGACGCTTAGTCCCCGTCATTTTCGGCGCAGGATGGCTCGACCGGTAAGCTGTTACGCACTTTTGAAATGATGGCTGCTTCTAAGCCAACATCCCGGCTGTCACGGCGATCCCACTTCCTTTACCACTGAGCGTCGCTTTGGGGGCCTTGGTCGGCGGTCTGGGTTGTTTCCCTCTCGAGCATGAAGCTTATCCCCCACACTCTGACTCCCGGGGTCCGGCAAGCGGTATTCGGAGTTGGGTTCCGACGGGTAGCCGGGAAGGCCCCCGGGCGGATTCCGTCGCTCTACCCCCGCTTGCTACGTCCCGAGGCTGGCCCTAAAGCCATTTCGGAGAGAACGAGCTATCTCCAGGTTTGATTAGACTTTCACTCCTCCCCACGGGTCCTCCCCCAGTTTTTCAACACTGGTGGGTTCGGTCCTCCACGGCCGGTTAAGGCCGCTTCAACCTGCCCATGGGTAGTTCACCTGGTTTCGCGTCTACCGCGGCCGACTCGGACGCCCATTTCAGACTCGCTTTCGCTACGGCTCCCCCCCTGAAGGGGTTAACCTGGCCGGACACGGTAACTCGCCGGATCATTATGCAAAAGGCACGCGGTCAGGCTGGCTTGCGCCAACGCCCTTCCACCGCTTGTAGGCGCGGGGTTTCAGGTTCAGTCTCCTCCCCTGATCGGGGTTCTTCCCACCGTTCGGTCGCCCTACTGGGTTCGCTATCGGTCGTCATCGAGTACTTAGCCTTGCAGGATGGTCCCCGCGAATTCAGGCCGGGTTTCCCGTGCCCGACCCTACTTGGGTACCGGTTCGCAGAGCGGTCGCTACACCTACGGGACTCTCACCCGCTGTGGTGCCATTTTCCAAAGGACTTCGGTTCGCCGCCGCTCATTGCACATTACCGGCCCCACGACCCCAGGCGGTATCCCGCCTGGTTTGGGCTAGTCCCCGTTCGCTCGCCGCTACTGAGGGAGTCTCGGTTGATTTTCGTTCCTCCAGGTACTGAGATGTTTCAGTTCCCTGGGTCTCCTCGGGCATTCCGGGCTCGACGCTCGTTGGGCAGCTCCCCCGGACTTTTCGCAGCCTTCCACGCCCGAATCCTGATGACGCCTAGGCATTCCCCCCGCGCCCTTAGGAGCTTGACCACGCCGATCGGACCTCCGCGCTTTGGGAAAAGCACGCAGCGATGCGGCGGGCTCACTTCGGTCCTGGCCGCCAGCCCCGGCGTCTCGCGACGCGACGGCCGGTCCAGGACTCTTCTTCGATCCGTAAGGGTTCGATATTCTTCCAGACCCCAGCCGATCACTCGGCTGAAATCGTGAAACTGTTCTATGGAGAGTGCCACTCACCCTCGCGTTTTCGCCGGCCGGATTGCTCCGGCCCGTGATCACGCGGGTGTGTGTGAATTCCACCAAGCCGATGAAAGCTGGACCCCGAAGCGACAAGATGGGAATCTTGTCCCACAGGGATCTTCACTTCACGACCTGGTTGATTCGTGTGTGACCAACCACCGAATTGTCAGAGAACACGCGGCGGATCGCTCCGCCGCTCCTGGCACACGCTTCTGGCCAGGGGGCGAGGCCGTCACAACAACGGCCCCGCCCCACGCCCAGAGGCAAGGGAAATTGCGGTGAATTGCACGCACCAGACCGGTAAGGACGTCGGTCAGGCTCGAAAGCCTGACCTACGAGAACGCTCACGGCGGGGTCAGGAGACCCGCGCCGAACGATCGTTGTGAACCCTCAAGGGGAGCCGGCGTACGGGCCGCCATCCCGGGTTGCGGGATGGTGCCGATGTGGCCTTCTCGAGTTCGGGGGTGGAGCCTGGCGGCAACACCCCGTGATGAACTCTCAGGCCGGGTTTTCCAAGGTTGTCCTTAGAAAGGAGGTGATCCAACCGCAGGTTCCCCTACGGTTACCTTGTTACGACTTAGTCCCCATCACGGGTTTCATCTTCGGCGCCTGCCTTGCGGCTCCGACGACTTCGGATGCCCCCCGCTTTGGTGGCTTGACGGGCGGTGTGTACAAGGCTCAGGAACACATTCACCGCGGCAGTGCTGATCCGCGATTACTAGCGATTCCAGCTTCATGCGGGCGAGTTGCAGCCCGCAATCCGAACTGAGGAGCGATTTTTGCGATTAGCTCGGCCTTGCGGCCTGGCAACGCTTTGTCCGCTCCATTGTAGCACGTGTGCAGCCCTGGGCATAAGGGCCATGATGACTTGACGTCGTCCCCGCCTTCCTCCGGCTTGACGCCGGCGGTCTGATCAGAGTCCCCGCCATGACGCGCTGGCAACTGACCACAGGGGTTTCGCTCGTTACGGGACTTAACCCAACACCTCACGGCACGAGCTGACGACAGCCATGCAGCACCTGTGCAGGTTCCACCTTGCGGCGTCAGCGGCGTTTCCGCCGCCTAATCCCTGCATGTCAAGCCCAGGATAAGGTTCTTCGCGTAGCCTCGAATTAAGCCACATGCTCCACCGCTTGTGTGAGCCCCCGTCAATTCCTTTGAGTTTCAGCCTTGCGACCATACTCCCCAGGCGGGGCACTTCACGCTTTCGCTACGGCAGAGAGCCCATCGGCGAGCCCCCTACCCAGTGCCCATCGTTTACGGCTAGGACTACCGGGGTATCTAATCCCGTTTGCTCCCCTAGCTTTCGCGTCTCAGCGTCAGCAGACGTCCAGGACCTCGCTTTCGCCACGGGCGTTCCTTCCGATCTCAACGCATTTCACCGCTCCACCGGAAGTTCCAGGTCCCCCTACGTCCCTCCAGACAGGTCGTTTCGGAACCACTTCCCCGGTTGAGCCGGGGGCTTTCAGTATCCGACGTTCCCATCCGCCTACACGCGCTTTAAGCCCAGTGATTCCGAATAACGTTCGCACGGTTCGTCTTACCGCGGCTGCTGGCACGAACTTAGCCCGTGCTTCCTCCAGGGATCGGTCAAGGTTACCCCTTCCTCCCCCTCGACAGGAGTTTACAACCCGAAGGCCTTCATCCTCCACGCGGCGTCGCTCGGTCAGGCTTGCGCCCATTGCCGAAGATTCTCGACTGCAGCCTCCCGTAGGAGTCTGGGCAGTGTCTCAGTCCCAGTGTGCCGGGCCACGCTCGCACGCCCGGTAGGCATCATCGGCTTGGTGGGCCGTTACCCCGCCAACTACCTAATACCACGACGGCCCGTCCCACGGCGCCAAGGCTTTGATAAAACACCGATGCCGGCGTCTTACATCGCTGGGGATTACCCGCAGTTTCCCGCGGCTATACCCAACCTTGGGGTTGGTTACCGTCGCCTTACTCACCCTTGCGCCACTGATCCGCCTTGCGGCGAACCCGTTCGACTTGCATGCCTAATCCACGCCGCCAACGTTCATTCTGAGCCAGGATCAAACCCTTCACAATGATGTCGAACCACGCCCTGGACCTCGCGGCCTGCAGGCACGGATCAACCCTCACCCCGAAAGGTTGAGGCAAAAAAACTGGTCGCATCAAGCCGGTGACCGGAGTACCTTGCGGCACTCTTGTCGCCTGCTTGCTGCCGGTCCTTGCGGGCCATCCCGCCGCCTTATGCGATCTCCGGACCACGGAGCTCGCGGCGACCCGGGACGGCGGCTCGCACGCCGGCTTCCCTCAAGGGTTCTTCACAACGCGACGGATGAGTCTCATCCATCTCGCTATTTGCTTGCTTTCTCGTTTTCTGGCTGACGAGTGCAATCCACCGAATTGTCAAAGAACCAGCCAACGGCCCATCAGAGATACGCCGTTACCTCACGCCATGTTCACCGAGCCCCGCCGATACCATCGGCCGGTGCAAGCTGCCTTGTCGCATCTCGCCCCGGCCGTCGTGATCAGACCAAGTCTTGGTCACTGGAAGGTTCACGAATATTAACCACAATTGGTCCCCAGGTCAAATACCTGGTGCTCTTTTTCCGAAGAAAGTTGTTTCCGCAGGGATTCCCTCATCGATCTGAGCACTGGTAGATCCGGGCGAGAAAGGAGGGATAGCAACGCCGATCCCTGTGGATCATGCTCCTCGACTCATCTCGCACGGGGAATCAGTTCGCGCTCGACCCAGGTGGTATCGACACGTCCATCGATGAAATCTTTATTGCGAAATACTCTGCGATGGAGCGGAATGGTCGTCTTGACCCCCTCCACAACGAGTTCATCGAGTGACCGGCGCATCCGTGCGATGGCCTCGGACCGGGTCGCGGCGTGGACGATCAATTTGCCGAGCAGCGAGTCATAATTGGGTGGCACGGTATAGCCTATTTGCACATGCGAATCCCAGCGAACGCCGGGGCCGCCGGGAATCTTGAGCCCGGTGATCTTGCCGGGGGAGGGTCGAAAATCGTTATCCGGGTCTTCCGAATTGATCCGGCACTCGATCGCGTGGCCGCGGGTCACGATGTCTTCCTGGCGAAAGGGCAGCGGCTCGCCCGCGGCGATCAGGATCTGCTGCCGCACCAGATCGATGCCGGTGACCATCTCGGTGACGGGATGCTCGACCTGGATCCGGGCATTGACCTCGATGAAATAGAACCGATTGTCGGCATCGACCAGGAACTCGCAGGTTCCCGCGTTGACATAACCCACGGTCCGCGCCAGCCGCACGGCGGCGGCCCCAAGTTCCGCACGGACATCCGCCGGCAATGAGGGAGCGGTCGCCTCCTCCACCAGTTTCTGGTGCCGCCGCTGGAGCGAGCAGTCGCGGTCCCAGCAGTGCAACACGTTGCCATGGGAATCGGCCAGGATCTGGACCTCAACGTGGCGCGGGCGATCGATGAACTTCTCGAGATAGACACTCGGGTTCTTGAAGGCCGCAGCGGCCTCGTTCCGAGCCGCTTGCAGAGCGCTCGCCAGGTTGGCCTCGTCGCGGCAGACCCGCATCCCCTTGCCGCCGCCCCCGGCGGCCGCCTTGATCAAAACGGGAAATCCGATCGAACGGGCAAGCGTCAGAGCTTCGGCGTCACTCGCAACGGCGCCCTCGGACCCAGGCACGCAGGCCACCTTGGCCGCGGCGGCAATCTGCTTGGCTTCGGTCTTCAGCCCCATCTTGCGGATTGCCTCATGCGGAGGGCCGATGAACTCGAAGTTGCAGCTCCGGCAAATTTCCGCAAATTGCGGATTCTCGCTCAGAAAGCCATAGCCGGGATGGATGGCTTGCACGTCGGCCACCTCGGCGGCCGCGATCAGGCGGGGAATGTTCAGGTAACTATCCGCGCTGGGAGCCTTGCCAATGCAAATTGCACGATCAGCGATCTGCAGGTAAGGCGCGTCGCGGTCGGCCTGGGAATAAACCGCAACGACCTCGATGCCCAGTTCCTTGCAGGCCCGAATCACCCGCAAGGCGATCTCACCACGGTTCGCCACCAGGATCCGTTGAAACATCGATTCGCGTTACCTTGCTTGTTCAGGTTTGAGAATGTGCCAGGCACCTCGACATCGGCGGGCGGCCGGGGGCGATCAGGCTGGAATGACTCGAAACATGGGCTGATCGAACTCGACGGCCTGTCCGTTCTTGACCAGGATCTCGGCGATCGAGCCGGAGACTCCGGCGGGAATATCGGTGAAGACCTTCATGGCCTCGATGATGCAGACCGTGCTATCGGGCTGGACGGCTGAGCCGACCGTCACGAACGGGGCGGCGTCCGGAGAGCTTGACGCGTAGTAAGTCCCGACCATGGGGCTCTTGATGACGATCGCTTTCGGACCGCCTGACTGTTCGGCGGCAGGGCCGGACCGCTCGGACGGGGTCGGCCCGGAAGACACAGCCGGCATGTTACCAGGTTGGAGTCCGGACGCTGAGACCGCGGGCACGGCAGCCATGACGACCGGGCCGGCCGTCTCGGGGCCCCGGCGCTTGAGCCGGATCTGCACGCGACCGTCGTTGATGTTCAGGTCGGTCAGATCATAGCGTTTCATCAGGCGGACTAGATAATGGATTTTTTGAACATCCAGTTGCTCACTGGAATCGCGAGCTTTCTCTGCCATGCGTTCACTCCGCTTGACGAGAACCGCCTGGCCCGCCTCCCGCTCGATCGGGCACCAGCAGTCGTTGGTTCTTCACGTGAAATCCGTTCGGGCAGTCCAGGGCAGGCCGCCTGGGCGGGTCAAGGATGGAGGTACTGGTAGCCGCGGTTCAAGAGCCGACTCGGTCCTTCTCAGAAACGAAGCGAGTCGAGACGAACCGAGTCCAGGTCTTTGGGCAGGTGCGTCAGAACCTCGCAGCCCAAGGCGGTAACCAGAACATCGTCCTCGATGCGAATACCGCCCCAATCGGGAAGGTAGATTCCTGGCTCGACAGTCACGACCATACCAGGTTGCAGGACGTCCTCGGATTGCTTACGCAGCCGGGGCGACTCGTGAATATCCATGCCCAGTCCGTGGCCGACACCATGTTCAAAATAACGACCGAATCCTGCTTGCTCGATGACCGAGCGGGCCTCGGCATCGACGTCATGGGCCTGCGCGCCGGGCGGATCGCCGCGATTGCTCGTTCCTGAGCCAGCAGGACAGTTTGGTAGACTCTTTCAAATTCTCGAGTGACCTTACCGGTCACCACAACGCGAGTCAAGTCACTTTTATAGGGCCTGCCGGTCGCTCCCCAATCAAAGAGGACGAATTCGTCGTCGCCGATTCGCGAGGTCTCGGTCGGTCGCGCGTGGGGCAAGGCCGCGCGCGTGCCCACGGCGACGATCGGCGGGAAGCTTGAGCCCGTCGCACCGCAGCGACGAAGGTTCATTTCCAGCATATCGGCGATGTCTTTCTCGCTGGCCCCGTTTCGCAACTCGGGCAGGAGCATTCGAAAGGCGTTCTCCGCGAAGGCGATCGCTTCCCGGATGGCCGCGATCTCCTGCTCGTCCTTGATCTGCCGCAATTCCTCGACTCGCCCGGTCGTCGGCACAAGCGCGACACTGGTCAACGCGTCGCGGATGGTCTGAAAATCGGCCACGCTCAGGATTGCCGCTTCGAATCCGAGTCGACCAAGACCCAATGAGCCGGTCACCTGGGCGATCGCCTGGTTGAGCGACTGCGTGGCGGGCCGGATGTAGGCCTCCAATCCGGGGCATTCCTGTTCAATCTGGGTGGTGAATCGGCCGTCCGAGATGATGATATCGCGTTCACGGCCGACGACCAGCACCGAGGAATCACCCGTGAAGCCGGTCAGGTACATGACGTTGGTGGCCGAACTGACCAGCAGTCCGTCCAGTTCGTCGGGCTTGAAATTCTCCCGTAACTTACTAAGCCTTGGCGGGTTATGATTCATGAATCGGTCCACGGCTGGTCCCGGTGAGCTCGCGGGCACAATGAGGTTGTGCCCGCTGAGCCGGGGGATGGAATTGGGCTTGGTGCACGGTTAAGGTAACCGGAACAAGGTCCCCCGCAAAGGGATTGCAGCGTTGATTGGCATGTACTTTCAGACTAAGGGTTCAGACGATGCTCATGATCTCCCACACCAAGCTTCACCTCGGCGTGATTGTCCTGGCGCTCAGTGCCCTGGTCGGCGCGGGTTACCAGGAATTTCGCTCGATTTTCGATGGAACGAGCAGTAAAGGGTGGATTCTCTGCGATGGAAAGCCGTTGCCCACGGCGTTCGTTCAGTCGGATGGCCTGAATCCCCATGGCACGGGAAGCTATGTCGTGGTCCACGAAACGAAAGTGGGCGATTTCGTGCTGGATTTTGATTACAAGCTGACCAAGGGCTGCAACTCGGGAGTCTTCGTCCGCGTCAGTGATCTGGGCGACCCGGTGAATTCCGGGATCGAAGTTGCCCTCGATGACACCACCGGCTCGGGAATGCACGATCCGGGAGCACTCTACGATCTTGTCGCGCCCCGGACCAACGCCCAGAAACCCGCCGGCGAGTGGAATCACATGACCATCAGCGCAGCGGGAGCAAAGATCTCGGTGGTCCTGAATGGGACCGATGTGAGCACGATCAACCTTGACCAGTGGACGATCGCCGGAAAGCGCCCGGACGGCTCACAACACAAGTTTTCTGGCGTCGCAATCGGCAAGCTACCACGCCAAGGGTACTTTGGTTTCCAGGACCACGGCAGCGACTGCTGGTTCAAGAACATCAAGATCAAAGCGCTCTCGCCCGCCCGTGCCGCGGACTGACGCTCAATCAATGACGCGACCGGGGTAGTGGCAACAACCCCGGTCGCGTGAGATTTCACAAGAGAATGGCCACGAGGTCATCACCAGCCGCCGCCATCGCCACCACCTCCGCCCCAATCGCCGCCACCGCCGCCCCAATCGCCACCGCCATCGCCGCCACCCCAGCCGCCGCCGGTATCACCGCCGGGATCGGCCCATGAGGTACCCTGGCCGCCATCGTCATTACCGCCCACGAAGTTGTCACCGCCGGGATCGGCTGGCGCAGGAGAATCCGCAGGGGGATATGCCGCGGCATCGTTGTGGCCGTAACCGCCGTGGCGACCCGAAAACTGGTCGTAGAGCCAGTTCCCCGCCAGGGCGCCTCCCAGCCCGCCAAGCATTCCTGAGAAGAAGCCGCCGCGAGGGGCGCCGTAGCCGCCGCCATATCCGGGTCCATATCCGGGTCCGTAGCCAGGCCCCATTCCCGGTCCAGGCATGCCGCCCATGCCCATGGGCGACGTGTACCCGCCGCCTCGCCCGAAAGCTCCACTCAAAACGCGAATCAGCAGCAGCACGCCGAAGATTCCCAGGCCAATGGTCAAAAGCGTGCCGATGCCAAACTTGCCCGCGTGTGCATCTCCTCGCCTCGCCGCAGGTAATGCCGGAACAGCGCGGCGCGGTTCACCTACCAGGGGAACTTCGCTCAGCGAACGATCCAGGAGAGTCGTGGTGCCGAGCAGCCCTTGGTCAAAGTTCCCGGCTTTAAATTCTCGCAAGAGGGTCTCGTTCACTTCCTGTCGTTTCTCGCGTGGCAAGAGCGAGCTAAACCGTTCCTTGACCAGAAGCCTTGAGAAAATGTGGTCATTTTTCGAGATCAGGAGATAGACGCCTTCATAGCCGATCTCGCGTGCGCGCTCCTCGGCGAGTTGCTCGAGGGCCTTGCGTTTGTCCGATCCCGAGGCATCGCGCTGGAGGCCGGGTATCGCTTCGATCGTCTCGATCACGACCGGAATCTTGGTCCGCCGCTCAATCCGGTCGAGCTGGGTCTCCGCCTTCTTGACAGCGTCCGTGCTGAAGAGACCGGCGCGATCGCGAACCTCGGCAGCATCAAGTTGCGTCACGGCCAGAGCCGCGACGGCAACCAGTGGCAGCACGTACATCGCTAGTTTCTTGAACATGGGTATTGTGTCCTTGCTGGTCGAGAACCCGCTCGCCTCATCGGGAAGCCATTGCAAACAATCGTGCCTTCAACCGCGCCCGCAAACATTCGGTCGCCATCACTGAGCCGCTTCTTCCCGTATTGGAGTGTCTTCGCTGTCGCGGCGCGATTCTCATTGTACGCCGAGATCCAAGAAGGGTTCGCAGGACGGTGATACGATCAAAACGTTGCTATGTCGTTGAACTCCGTGATCGCCACGATCTCGGCGCGACGAATCAGAACTCGGGACCGATTGCGTCGGATGCCCAGACGCACGGAATCATGGACATAGACTTCGCGAGTTGCCGGGCTGTCACGGAAATCGTGGAGATCGGCGTCACGGAGTTCCAGGAACTGGACATCACTGGCGACAAAGGTCCCCAAACAGACATACGCCGAGATCAGATCGACGACGACGATTTTTCCCAGGAACGATTTCAGGAGCGGCGACGATTCCGAGGATTCCATGACGAACTCGACCATTGTTGAGAGCAGCAAAAAACATACCCGGGAATATGGCCTCGCATCCGGCTTTTCAGCTTGACGAATTCTAGGGTCTGGGCTACGGTCCCGCCACCATTTCCGGAAAAAACTCATTCCCGGCCGCCGAGCCACGTCTTGCTCCCGGCGGCAATATAGGGCAGCACGGCTTATGGTCACGTACAGAAGCACGCTCTTGATCGTTGCGCTGTCCACACTCTCATTTGCGGGGTGGACGGTGGGAAATGAGAATCAGGATGATCCCGCCGCTCCATCGTCCGTCATTACCCGGATAGAGCAAGGAAGCGCCACGCCGGCTGAACGGCGAGCCGTCCTGCTCTTGCACGATGGGCGGATCGTGGAGGGTGTGCTCTCGGAAGAGGACGGTATGTATGTCGTGACACAGCCGATCGGCACCATGCGATTCCCCAAGAAGCGCGTGGAGAAAGTGTTTTCCTCCATTCAGGAAGTTTATGGCTACAAACTCGAACAACTGCCTGAGAATGACTTCGACGAGTGCATCAAGCTGGCCCGTTGGTGCCTGGAGCACAAGATGGAGCCGGAGGCGCGACAGCAACTCCTCGCGGTCCTGAAGCGCAGTCCGAAGGATGCACAGGCACGGGCGATGCTGGCTTCGCTCGATCAGGCTCAGGCTCGCCTGGCCAGTCGGTCGCGTGACCCCGATGTCCAGCAAACCGGGGCCGAGATGGTGCGGACGCCTGCCGGAGACCGTCCCAACACCCTGGACACCGCGATCCTCTACGGAGCCCGTCGGGGCATGGGCATCTCGGACTTGCCGGTGATCTTTGACCTGCCGACATCGCAGGCCGTCAAGCGGGCCGACGAGTTCGCGCGTTACGTCCACCCTGTACTCCAGGTGTATTGCGCCCGCTGTCACAACGAAACCTATAACGGCGAGTTCCAGCTCATTCAGATGAAGAGTAAGGCCGATCGAACCAGAGACGCGCTGCGTGCCAACCTGGATGCCACGCTGAAGCTGATCGACCCCGAGAATCCGTCGCGGAGCGTGCTTCTTTCAAGTTCGCTACGGCCCCACGGCCGCGCACCGAATATACGTCCGATCCTTCCAGGAGCGAACGACCGCGCCTATCAAATCCTGGCGTCGTGGGCCAACAGGCTCAAGGCGACCAGCGTCGCGCAAAGCGTTGCACATACGAAATCCCGTCCGGTCGTGCCAGGCGTCGAGGCCGCTGAATCCTTTGCCACCCAGCGCGGCAGGCTTGCCGAAGACACGGAGCAAGTGGGTTCCACTCCCAGCCCGTTCGTCACGGGCCCCGTCACCAACAAGGTCTTGCCGCCTATGCGTGCTGTCCCGGGCAAGGGGATGATTCCCGAAACCTCGGTCGACCCCAATGAGTTCCCCCTGCCCTTTGCAGTGAGCGGAACCAACCCGAAGATCGGGACCAAGCCGCCAGTACCGCAAATGCCGGCGAAGAACGCTGTGAAACCTCAGGGCCCAGCCGGTTCGGACCAGGCTCCCGGTGCGCGAGCCGCGGTTCCAGCCCCCGTTGCTGCCCGGAAAAAGTCCGACCCTGCTCACCCGACCGACACAAGCGCCGAAGGAGATCCGAAATCGAGTGCAGGCGATGCGAGCGATGCGGACGATACTGAAACCGCCAAGAAGAAGCCTCGCAAGCCGATCACTCTCGACCCGGCCATTCTCCAACGCGCCCTGCAACAGCGAAACCAGGGCCGGTAGGCGACCGCGATTGGTCATCATCCTTGACGATCCGCCTCTTTTGCTGGCCTCCCTGACACTGCTTGACCCACCCCAGCCCCTGCATAAAAGAAAATGGTCGAAGCGACCATAACAACGGGGCTGGAAGGCAATGGCAAACCAGTGTTTCTTGATCACCGGAGCGAGCGGGGGTATTGGTTCGGCGATGGCGCGGAGGCTGGTGGATCTAGGCGATTCGGTTGTCTTGCTGAGCCGCCGGCCCGAGCCGATCGAGCGGCTGGCGGCCGCGCTTGGTGACCAGGCACTCGCCTCACCGGGCGACTCGGGATCGAGTGCTGATCTGGATCGGGCCGTCCGCAGTGCTCTTGAGCGTTTTGGCCGGATCGACGGCCTGGCGCACTGTGTCGGATCGATCGTTCTCAAATCGATCCACCTTTGCTCACCCGAGGAGTTTACGGCGGCGATCCAGACCAATCTGGTCACGGCGTTCCTCGCCTGCCGGGCAGTTTTGCCCGAGCTGCGCAAGGCGAAATCCGGTTCCGTGGTGCTGGCGAGCACCGTGGCCGTCCGGCAGGGGCTCAACAACCACGACATCATTGCCGCGGCCAAGGGAGGGCTGGAGGCGATGGTGCGTTCGGCGGCGATCACCTATGCCCGCTGGAACATCCGTTTCAACGCGGTCGCACCCGGAATGACCGAGACCCCGCTGTCCGCTCCCCTGCTCCACACCGAGGCCGCCCGGCAGTTCAGCGAATCGCTTCACCCGATGGGCCGGATCGGACAACCCGCGGAGATCGCCGCCGCCATGGCGTTCCTGCTCGGGCCGGATTCGGCCTGGATCACCGGCCAGACCCTGGGCGTGGACGGCGGGCTGGGCACCGGTGTCGCCCCGCCCAGGGCAACGGTCCGCGCCCAGTAGAGCGGAATTCCTTCCGTTGCGTTCAATGAGGATTTGCCGTTCCCGTCAGAGCACTGGTTCGTGCTTTGCTCTCGAGCCGAAGCTTCTCGAGTCGACTGAGGGTTCCCGTCGAGACAGATGGCACCGACGCGCGTGAGGTGAGGGTGCCCTTCCCGGGATTCGCCGTGTTCCTCGGTGGCAGCGGCTTGTCGATGCGCAGTCTGCCGGTTCCCAGGTTGTGGGTGATCGGTTCGCCATTCTGGGTGATCACCACCTGACAGAACACGTTCTTGATGTCACCGGGCGGTGAGGATGGTTCCGTCTTGATATGAAAAATCATCTCGGTGCTGTCCTTGGTGATCATGACGGGCTCGGCCGTGACCTTGTTGGGCAGACCGAGCAGCACCGCTTTCGCCTCGCCGGGGAAGTCGGCGGCCTTTTCAATCTTCACGCCAAGGTTCACGTCCTTGCCTTGCTCGACGCTCACGGAGCTGAACTTGAGCGCCAGGAACTGGGGCGCGACCGTCAACTTCGTGAGGCCGGATGAGACGATCAGGCGACCGCCGCGAAGCCGCCGCCGCGCTGCCGCGTCCTTTGGAAGCGGCCCGGGAGGCATCTCGGTGTAGGTTCCGTTGACAACGATCTTCCACGTATTCAACGGCGCGGCCCCATTGGCGTTCAGCAAGATTGTCGCCTGATCCTGGTTTTCGGCGATCACGGCCTCGCGCCGGGACGAGATGCCGGGCGGGTTCCAGGGCAGGGCGATCGCAATCGGCGCGGTGAAACCGGGCTTTCTTCTGGCGACCACTTTCAACTCCATCGTTCCGCCCCGAACCAGCGGGACTTTCGGTTCGATCGCCTCGATTGAGAATGGGGCCTCCTCCGTCACCGCGACGGCAAGCGACTCCACCGTGCGGGTCCAGAAGGGAACATTGTTTTGACCCAGTACGAGCTCGGCGACCGAGGTGAATTCGCCGGGAACGTCGAGTCTGGTGTCGACCGGGCGGCCCGAAACCGTGGCCAGAGTCGCGCACCAGCAGAGCATCTGGCCTGGCGGTGAAGAGCACCGGAACCACGTCGGCCCCCGCGCCAATCGTGTCGGCCTCGTAGTTCACCCCCGCGGGCAGCCCCGAAGCAGACAGAGAAAGTGCTCCCCGGAAATCGGCGCGGGCGGCGTTGATCAAGATGGCCTGGCGGTTTCCTCGCGGCACGGCCACCGCCAGCACGCCCGTGCCACGACGCAGCGACTCATCGGGCGTGCTCAGCTTCAGTCGCGGCACGACAGGCGCAATTTCAACGCGATAAGTGAAATCGGGGCCGCCGTTCTTGAGCTGATCCGTAAGCGTCAAGACGTATTCACCATCCCCGGGAGCGGCGAAGCGGACATAACTGTCAGGCCCGCCGGTATCGTCGTTGCCGGCGACCCGGCCGCCCTTTCGGGAAGCAATTGACAGCACCGAGTCCAAGGGCGAGCGAAGCTGGCGTGCGAACACGCGAATGTCGTAAGTTTCACCTTTCTTCGCCTGGAACATGTAACGATCGATGTCGCCCGGCTTGCCAATCACCCCGTTCAGAGCAATCGGCGGAGTGAACGGATTCGCGATTGCCGGGGAATCGTTGGGCTCGACCTCGATCGCGTTGCCGAACGGACTCAGCCGGAAGGGATTCGAAGACGGCGCGGTTCCCTGGGCGTCGTGTGCCAGCAGTCCGAAGTGGCGATCGAAGTTTTGTGGGAGCGTCACGCTCGTGTTTCGCTCGCCCAGCACGTCGCCAATCCAGCGTACCATGAGCGTCTCACCGAGCTTGCCGCCGGCCGGGATCGTCGCGGTCGGCCGCGGAAAGTTGCCGACATGCAGGCGGTACAGACAATTGGCGTTGCCCGCATAGGCGGCCTCGCGCGACGATGATGTAGGTGCCGTCCTCGGGCACCACCACGGAAACCAGCCCATCCTGCCAGACCAATGCCGAATCGTCGCTCGACGCCAGCTCGAATCGCTTGGAGTTGAGGATCGCCACGTACGGGTCAAAGAGCGTCAGGCCGAGCCGGATCCCCTCGATTTCCACCGTAATCCGCTCGCCCTTCTTGGCCCTGATCGCGTAGTAATCGATATCCTCGTTCGCAGCCACACCGTTGACAGTCACATTCATGAGAATCGCTTGCGGCTTCGCGAAGTCGTTATTGGGCTCGACCTCCGTGAGTTCCTCGAGCACACCGACGCTGAACGTCCGCAACGCCGTGATTCCGGTGGCGGTGCGAAGGCGAAAGTCATACAGTCCGGGCGGTGTGTCCTTGCTGATCTTGAAGTACGCCTTGACCTGGTCGCCATTCGCCGCCTCGATCTTTGTGACCTGGATGCCCGGTTGATAGAAGAGAATCTCCTTCGTATCGCCGAGGCGCTGGCCGGTCATGGTAACCACCACCTCGGTACCGCGTTTTCCACCAGCCGGCTTCATCGTGCGGATGACGGGGCTGACCGCCAGGACCGGTGGAACAACCAGCGTCAGCGTGAGCGAGGCGAGCAGGATCACTTTCATGGCAGTGACGGGTTCCCAGGGAGGATTCGGAAGCCGCGATAGACGCTATGTTGCGCTTGCGGGACTGCCCCCGGCAAGCCATCAGGGTCGTTTCCTTGACGGACCTATGCTCGTGGTGCCTTTTTGAAAACCGCCCTGAGTGAGGCTGACGGCCTGGGGAAACCGACTCGTGGTAACCTTCCTATATACATGCGAAGCTTCGCACCGCGCCGGAGCGTCGGCATCGCCCGGACTGGCTTCGTGGACCAGCTTCCAAAGACGGGTTGACTCGGGGAGAGTCACGGAAGCAGAAGACCTCTTGTCCGCAGATTTCGCAGATGAAATGCATCAGGTCCAGCCGCTGGCTCGTTCTGATGACCGTTCGTCTTTGAAGTCCCTGCATTTCTTGTGTATTCATCTGCGGTCATCTGCGTCATCTGCGGACCAATTTCGTCTTTGATCCAGGGCCGGGCCACGCGCTGCCCGACTGCCGGAGTCCCCCACTTACGACGGAACTTGTCGCTGTTCTCCGCGAGCAGCCTCTCCGCGTCGATCCCCGCCCCCGCGTAAGTCCGGCTGCCGAAATGGTGGACGAACAGGTCCTGCGCCACGGCAGCTCGAACCCGGCCCGGCGCGCCCGCTCGGCCAGATCATCATTGTCAAAGAGTCCCGGCCGAACTGCTCGTCGAGCCCGCCGACGGCCTCGTATACAGCCCGCTTCATCAGCAAGCAGAACTCCGACACCTTGCCCGCCGTGAACCACTGCCAGCGATACTCATCGCGCCACCGTGGCGCAAACTCAGGCATCTCTTCCCTGTTCCTGTACGGCGCACTCTCCACCAGTTGCGGCGGTGATGCATAATTCGACATCGGCCCGGCCAGACCTACACGAATCCCCTTCCTATCCTTCTCCTCTTCCCTTTCCCCTTCCGTGTCGTCCGTGCCTTCCGTGGTTCCCTCCCCTTTCCAGCTCTGCCAGGGCGATCAGCAGGCTCAGCCACTCTTCCGTCACCACGGCATCCTTATTCAGCATCACCAAGAAATCTCCCCCAGCCGCCTTTAGTCCCTGGATGATTGCGGTAGGAAACCCGACATTTCGCGTGATACTCACGACAGTGACAGGCACCGGACTAACATCCTGAACCCAGGCAAGATAGATTGTCGTCCCATCGGTCGATCCGTTACCGACGACGCTCGGCTCCCACGGCGGTTGCGTGTGACGCACCAGCACCGCAACGCAGAGACGGGTGAACTCGAGCCGGTTCCAGCAGGGGAGGATGATCGAAGCGAGCCGATGTCTACGAAACCTCCGGCTCCAGCGACCAGCTACCGGGTGGGAATTGAATCCACTGAGGATCCAATCCCATTTTGGGCGTACTTCTGCGGGGAACCCTCTTCGGAATAGACAAATCTTCGAACCTTCACCGCGGCCAATTGCGCCAGGTCATTCTCAACGGAAACTTCACGCAGGTTTGGGTGTTCCTCGAAGACGGCGATCAATCGCCGCGAAACGTCCTGGCCGGGAAAGTAATCGTGGACGTTCTGAAGGATGTAGAAGGAGCGAAAGCGGCCGAGCAGGAGCAATTCGTCCGGAGTGGCGGGAGCCATCCATGCGAAGAGTTCTCTCACCACTTTGGGGTGGCCGTCGGATAGGCAGTAAATCTGGGCCGCGACCCCCCAGTTCGCGGCGAGGAACAAGTCTTGGCCGGCCCGTTTCGCACACAACTCCCCCAAACGCGTCAGCGACGGCTCCCAAATTTCCGAGGAATCCCCACGAGCGAGCGAGCAAGTCAGGTCAACCGCACCTTGGGCCCGAACGATCATCAGTACGCCAAACGCCGATATCAGGGCTGCCCGGCTCGCGAGAGCCAATCCCGACGGACGCATGAGGCGACGACCCGATCCCGAGAGCGCCATCGCGATGGCGAGATACTGGAAAGGCGTGCCGATCACCCAGTGGTGCACCCAGGTGAGATTCGGCAACAGGAACAAGGCCGCTCCCACCGCCAAGTAGCAAACCACGGGAATCAAAGCTGTCCGGCTCACCGCGGCAGCCCTCCACAGGCAGACCACTGCCACCAAGGCTACAGTCAGGAGAAGACCTTCCACGGCCACAAAACCATGGTTCTGGCCGAGGATGAACTGGCGGACGAGTGACCCATCACCAAGCGCGAGGTAATCTCTCAGGAAATGAGTCAGGCTCGCCAGTGACTTGACTCCTTGCGCGGCAACTTGCCGGGTGGAAAGCAGCTCCCCCGTCCTCCAGAAGTATCGATAATTGACATAAAGCAGGGGCAAGCCTCCAAGCAAACCACCGGCGAGACTGGCTCTCCAATGACTCACCTGCCGGCGTTCTCGGCAAAGCAGCACCAGACTCAGTGGCAGCAAGAGGACGATGTTGCTCAGCTTCTCGTAGATGGAGAATCCGACGATGAGGCCCAGGACAAAGGAATTCCGTGGCTTGATTGCTCCGTCCGCCTCTCCGTACAGCCACACACCGAGAAAGATCAAACGGAGGGCTAGAGCCAGGGCCGTCGGTCCCCAATCATGGCGTGTTACCAAGACCACCGTGGCGTCGGTCGTTAGCAGGGCGAAAAAGCTCAAGAGCCCCACAGTCGATAGTCGTTTGCGGGCAAGCACGGAGAAGAGCGGAAACGTGAGCGCGACGACCGCAATCCCCAGCCAACGCCAACTTTCGACCGTGAATGAGGCCCCTGTGAAACGTAGATAGAGGCCGTAAAGCGCCGGTTTGATCGCTCCACTGTAGGTCATCGTCATCAGGGGTTTTCCAGCGACGAAAGCCGTAGCGCAGATCTGTGCCCTCTTCCCCACGTAAGCGAAGGCAGCAGGGGCTTGGTGGACCTCATCGTGATACAGTCCCTGAGCGGATAAATTAACAGTCGCGAGCTGGACGAACGAAAAAGCCGCCAGGAATCCGATGGCCAGGGCAACACCGCCGCCAAGGGGCAATGATCGTCCTGCCTGAGAGCGGTCAGGCGTGGTACAAGATTCGTTATTCTCCTTCAGGAATCGCATTTGAATCGGTGACCAGCGGATTTGTCGGAGTGTGTACCAGCATTTCTGGTCCCCGAAGAGGAATCCCCCCCTTAGATTCATTAGAAAGAGTGCATCGGCCGGATTACGGTTGGAACTTAACACCGGGGCTGCGGCGCCGTAGGAATGCGTAAAGCGCGAGGCAGAATCAGTCGTTTGGCAGGCCTCTCCGCTGATCTTGGGCGTCAGGCGGGTCGCACCAGGCACTACGGAATCGCCATCGTCTCGGCTTTCGAGCCGGGCCACCTGGGGCAGTCACGTTGTTCTTCAGGTCAAGCAACCTAAAGGACATGAGACATTTAAATGATATACATTGAGAACTCGATTAGGCTATTCGAACTCGGTAGGTTTTGCGGATCATCCCAGAAACTCCGTCGATGACGATTGCGCGTGCCCATCTGGTTGATTCTTCCGTGACTCGTTGGTACCACCGAGTAGCTCGATGCGTGCGACGCGCTTTACTGCTCGATGAAGGGATGCACGACCGCAAGGGCTGGATCGAACATCGGCTCGAAGAACTTGCGGAAATCTTCGCGGTGTCCGTCGCGGGGTTTGCGATCCTGGACAATCATCTTCACCTGCTGGTGCGGCTGGATCCGGATGTGGTCCGGGACTGGTCGGTCGTCGTTGCTGGCGACCTGTACTTACATCGATTTGAACCCCGTCGCGGCCGTTTATCTGCGTTTCATCTACGAAATCTGCGGACCGGGAATTAGATTTCATCTGCTGTCGAACATGGGACCAGCCGTGTCGACCGGCTGAACGCTTCTGGCTTCCGGAATCTCAGCGTCATCCAGCCGGTGTCGGGGCAAGACATTATCCTTCCGGGATGACTCGAAGAGTCTTGTCCGCAGATTCCGCAGATGAACGCAGATGGGGAGAATCACAGAAACGAAAATTTGGGAAGCGGCGGCCTCCCGGTTCCTGAGCAGGTGCCAGACGACGGCAATGCCCGGCTGCCGAGCTCGCCGCATCCGCTTGAGGCTGGCCAGATGACCGCTGCTGGCGCGGCTGGAGGCCATCAGCATGACCGTGACCCGCACGCCATTCACAGTCAGATCGACGACCCCGGCCGGGCTGCCTGTTGTCGGCTCCGCCCGAAATCGCTGATAGGGCAATTCCAGAGTCGCGAGCACATCGTCGAGCGTGATCTCCCGCTCGGGGTCGAGAATCCCACCGTCAGCACCCGGCAATCCATACCCGCGCTGTCAGCAACTCGAGCATCTCCCGCGTGCACAGCGCCGCGCCGCTGGAGGGGTCGAGGTAACAGTGGATCGAGGAGAAGAGCAGGCGCATGGGGCACCGAGGGAAATGTTGGCGATGAAAGGTTCCGCTAGTCGGTTCCGGCGAAGAGATCGGGTTGGTGAGATTCTTTCAAGATTCCGGTCGTCTTCGTCGTACACTCAATATATGATGTGCCAGTGCGCCGCTTTTTGGTAATTCGGTTGCGAGATGATGAATGGCCGCGCCGTCGAGCGGAGGAACGTCGCGCGGAACTTATTGCTGGACGCTTTGGAATGGATGCACGGGATCGGCCGGTTGTGCGAATCTTGTCGATCAGAAGCAATGACCCGACCTTGGCAGGCAGAATCGCCATCAGGCCAGCAGAAGGGGGAACCTGGTGGTGTGAAAAAGCGCCGAACGAAGCCAAATCGATGCGGCTGTAAACCACTTTGCTGCAAGGAATTACCAGTGACACATTTGCACGCGCCGATAGCAAAGGAAGCCAATTTCCCCGCGTCGAGGACGGAATTCGTTGGCAATTCGGTCAGGTATGTTCGCCGGGTGGCGCAACAATGTGGCTCATGCGAGGTTCTCCAGCGGTTCGGAGTCCACTGTGGAGCAGATGTCTGGCGTGACTGGCACCGGGAGGTACCCAAGAGAGGGACAAAAGCGCACAATCGAAGCCAAATTGATGCACCTACTAATGAAATGCTGGTAACGATTTAACAGCGATGGATTCGGTCTTCACTGATAGCAATCGAAGCCAATTTCTCGTGGCTGGCCCCGGGACGAGGGATGGGATGACGGGCAACACGGGAGGCCGGCTCCGTGGAGGCCTGACCCGATTGAGACAAGACTTCCGTGGGCGGTGCGTCGGCGGTCCGCTTGACACACCCAAACGACTTCCCGACTTGGATCAGACCGGCGTAAATCCAGCGAGAAATGGCATTTCGCGGAAAAAGCATGTTGTTTGCCCGGCTCGCAGCAAAGCACAGATAGGGGCAGGAAACACGTTAGGCGGGGTGCGAGAGGCGGTGAGCGATGGGCAGCATGGGCGAGCTTCGCGGTACGGTGGTACGCGACCTGGAGCAGGTCTTCGGCCAGGGCACAGGCACAGGACTGGCCGAGGGACAGCTCCTGCGCCGGTTCGTCATGGGCAGAGATGAAGCGGCGTTCTCGACCATTGTCTCCAGGCACGGCCCGATGGTGATGGGAGTCTGTCGCCGCGTGCTGGCCACGGCATCCGACACGGAAGACGCCTTTCAGGCCACCTTTCTCGTTCTCCTCCGGCGGGCCGCAGCACTCGAGGATGTCGATTGCCTCGGGCCGTGGCTTTACGGAGTCGCCTGGCGGGTCGCGTCGCGGGCCCGCGCCGAGAGTGCGAGACGACGGCTCGAGGAAGAGAAGGCGGCATCCGCCAGGCCGGAGTCCGGCGAGACCGGCTCGACTGCCGATCAGAGAGAGCTCGGTGCAGTCCTCGACGAGGAGATCAACAGGCTGCCGGAGAAGTATCGCCGGCCGATCGTGCTCTGCTACATGGAAGGGCTCAGTCAGGACGCCGCCGCGCGACGCCTGCGCTGGAAGGCCGGAGTGCTCCGCGGCCGGCTCGATCGGGCGCGAGATCGGCTCCGCGGCCGGCTGGCTCGACGCGGTTTCGCACCCGCGGCAGCACTCGCCGCCATGGAACTGCTGGCACAACCCACACAGGCCGCCCTGCCCGCGACGCTCTTGACTGCAACCTGCGAAGCCGCGATCCGCGACCTGACGGTCGGTAAGGTGGCCGGGGCGGTTGCCGTTTCGTCCGCCACAAGGCTGGCCGGTGTGGTCCTACGCAGACAAGCCCTGCGCTGGGCTGGTGTCGCCGCTGTCCTGGTCGTCACCGGCACCCTGGCACTCGCCGCACTGACCCGACTGGGACAACCGGAAGGGAATGGCGAGCCGTCGACCACTCCGCAGGCGGCCACCGCGCCCGTGCCCGTCGCTTCGCCGAAGCCGAAACCAGGTCCGCCGGCCGGCCGGACAATCGTTTTTCACGTGGTCGATAAGACTTCCGGCCAACCGCTTACGGGAGCGCGGCTGACAGTGTCGGTCGGATCCGCCCAGACGGTTGACCGGACGACGGATGAGACCGGAGCGATCACATTCGACTACCCCTTGCCCAGACCGCGGATGATGCGGGTCAACGTGAACAAGCAAAACTTCGCGCCGATGGTCGTCTGGGTTCGCCACCCGAACTTCGAGGACGAGTTTCCGGCAATCTACACACTCGCGTTGCCTCGGGCCCTCCCACTTAGCGGTGTCGTCAATGATGAGGACGGGCGGCCGGTCGCCGGAGCCAGGGTGTCTCCCAGCTTTTTCTACAATAGCAACGAACTGCCACCAGGCCGCGACGAATACCGGCTGGGAGACAATTTCCCGACCGACGCCGCAGGCCGCTGGACCTGCCCGAATATGCCATCCGGATACGATCCGGCGCGACTTGCCATTCAAGTCCAGCACTCCGATTTCGAGCCCTTTCAGATTTACGGCGGCAAGGTGCGGGAGATGGTCGGGCCGTCGGGCACGCTCGTGCTCAAGCGTGGGATCACCGTCACGGGCCGGGTCGTCGACCGCGACAATCGTCCGGTTCCCGGCGCCAGAGTGAGTGCGGGACTTGAACGGTGGGGATCGGGTCTGCGCAAAAGCGAGACGGACCGCAAAGGCCGCTTCCGCCTGGAACACTTGCCAGCCGGCGAAAGTGCGCTGACCGCCGAGGCGAAGGGGCACGGTCCCGATCTGGTCAAGCTCGACATACGTCCCGGTCTGGCCCCGGTGGAGCTCAAACTGGGCCTGGCGCGGACAGTTGCCGGACTCGTGGTGGACTCACAGGGCAAGCCGCTCGCTGACGTTCAAGTTCTGGTGGACGGCTGGCGTAGATTCCGTACGCTCGACTGGGAGGCTAAGACTGGAAGTGACGGCCGGTTCCGCTGGGAGGACGCCCCACGCGAGTCGGTCTGGATCACCGCCTACCAGGAGGGCCTGATCGCGATCCGGAATCGGGAAGTGGGGCCGTCCGAGGGCGTCGCCCTGATCAAGATGAACCGGGCATTGACGATCAGCGGCACAGTCGTCGATTCCCGGACGAGCAGGCCGATCGAGGCGTTCGCACTGACACCGGGAGTCGATCAGCAAAATGGATTCTCGACCTACTGGGAACGTAACATGACCAAGCAGAGGTCCGGCGGCCGCTATGAGATCGAACTCACCGAATCCGCCGAATCCGGTCATCGGCTGAGAATCGAGGCGGACGGGTACGCCCCGGGGATCTCCCGGCCGATCCATGACGGCGAGGAAAACCCCAAGGTCGATTTCGAGTTAGTCGCCGGCGAGGCAATGACGGGCCTGGTCAAGCTTGCGAGCGGCAAGCCGGTCGAGGGCGCCGACGTCGTACTGGTTGTCCCGTCGCAACCCGCCTTCATCGAGAACGGTCGGCCGCCGACCGGACTGGACCACCGCGTCGTGAAAACCGGCCCGGACGGGCGGTATGCTTTTCCAGCCATCGAGCCACCATTCACGATCCTTGCCCTGGATGAGCGCGGGTTTGCCCAGGTGCGCTCGCAGGATCTTGTCCGGAATCAAGAGCTGGTCCTCAAGCCCTGGGGCCGGATCGAGGGGACGCTTCGGGTGGGCAGTCAGCCAGGCGCTGGCCTGCCGGTACTGGTCAATGGCGGGCCGAATGGCGACACGGATCAGGCCATTCCGTGGTTCCAGTATTCGGCCGCGGCCAATGCGTCGGGCCAGTTCATCTTCGACCGCGTCGTCCCGGGTTCCATGACCGTGGCTCGGAAGATCGCGCTCGGCGCTCATTCCTACAGTTCGGCGGGCACGACCGAGATCGATGTGAAGCCCGGCCAGACCGCCAGGGTGACGATCGGCGGCAGCGGGCGGCCGGTAATTGGCCGGGTCGTGGTGCCCGAGGGCCTGCGCCAGAAACTGGACTGGGGCTACAGCTTGAACCAGCTCGGGCACAAGCCATCGCTCTGGAACCAGGCACTGGGGCGGATCGGAATAGGCAGCTCGCACCCGGGAAGCGACTATGCCGTGAGGGTCGAGCCGGATGGGTCGTTTCGGATCGACGACGTGATTGCCGGCCACTATGGCCTCAAGCTCATGCTCCAGGAGCCGCCGGCCAGTCCCAACCAGGTTGCCGGTGGAGAGATGATCGGCGGAGCTCACCGGGATGTGACGATCGACGAGATCCCAGGTGGGCGCTCGGACGAGCCGCTCGATCTGGGGGCGATTCCGCTGGTCCCGACGCCACCGCGGAAGGTTGTCAAGGTGAGCGAGCCCGCGCCGGGGTTCCGCGTCGACACGCTCCACGGCGAGCCGCTTGACCTCGCCAACTATCGCGGCAAGTACGTGCTGCTCGACTTCTGGGCTACCTGGTGCGGGCCTTGCTGCGAAGAGACTCCGGAGCTGAAGGCGACCTTCGACGCCTTCGGGAACGACCGACGATTCGCCATGATCGGTCTGAGCCTCGATCAATTCAAGGCCGCACCGAAAGCATACGCCGAGAAGCACGACCTGCGCTGGACGCAAGGCTTCCTTGGCGACTGGAGCCAGACAAAGCTTCCCGAGGCATATGGTGTCAACGCCATCCCCGCGATCTGGCTCATCGGTCCCGACGGCACGGTCATCGCCAAGGACTTGAGGGGGAAAGGGATCAGCAAGGCCGTTGCCAAAGCTCTGGGAAAGCAATAAACCAAACTTGTTCATGAGCATGATAAGAGTCAATTAATACATATACGCAATTAAATAATTCAATTCCGTTCCGCGCCGCCTCTGAAGACGGACGTGGAACGGAATTGAGTCCTCTTACATCGGTTATCTAATTGTATTCATTTCTTTGGTTTTACCGGAATCTTATCTTCGGTGACGTCCGCCGCGTGCAGGTCGCCGTAAATGGCCCGGTAATTCGCGGCGCCTTCGGGGCGATACCAGAAGAGGATCTTGTCGGCATCGCCGAGCTTGACTCCTTCGGGCCGATAGCCGAAGCCCCCCTTGAGCGATCGGGTCGCCATCATGAAACGTGTGAGAGATAGCGCCAGCGAGAGGCCCTCGGCGTCCGGGAGCGCACCCTTCTTCTTGGGGAACATTTCATCAAATTCCGTGAAGTCATCGAGCCGCTTCGGGAACGCGCCGCCGGTCTTCTCGGCGAATTTGCGAAGCAGGTCTTCCGCGGAATTATCAAGGTCTAAAAACGTCTTGTCATCCATTCCCATCAGGTTGGACACCGCCTTGTTGAGCGTGTAGCCCGGGGGAACGTCGAGGCGGAAAAGCGCGTCGTCGAGCTCGGGGTCAATCTGAAAGTCGGTGGACGTGGCCCGGATCACCTTCCCCTGGATGTGGTCGGAGTATTCAATACGCAAAGGGAGCCGGGTGGCCGGGTTCACCCAGACGGTCATTTCCATTCCGAGTTTCTTGACCAGGTAGCCACGGGCCTGGACATTGCCGATGGCCTTCTCGCCGACGGGCTGGGCGTCACCCTCGGTGAGCTGACGGAGGTGTTCGGCCATGCTGACGGCCGGGCCCAGCGCTGCCGGCGAGGCATTGCCTTCCAACAGCAGTGCGGTCTTGGACTTCGGGTCAAGAATCAGTAGCTTGCCCTGGTTGCCGTCGGTGATGGTCACCGGGCCACCAACCACTTCGCCTCGCATCAGGCTCGGCTGCTTGAAGAGCATCCGCATGGTCATCGGGGTCTTCATGAGACCGGGAGATTCCGTGGTCGTGCGGTAAACAAGCGTGTGGGCGTCATGAAGCCTCTGGGCCACCTCGGCGAAGGCCGAGGCCTCGTTCGAGGGGACGAACGCGAAGTAGAACCATCCGCCCGCGGCCAGTAACGCCGCGGCTGCAATCTTCATGGTCATGATCATCGGCTTCCTCCTGGGAAAAGGGTTGCTGGCACGTGGAAAACGGTCGCTCGACCGTCCGAACCAGCGCGGCCACGCGAGACCGCGGCGGCCGGTTTGCCATGCTCGGGCCTCGGTCAGAAGGGCTTCGACATCGACAGGACGGGTGCTCGGAACCGAGGCGCGAAACAGCTCGCGCAGGTCGGCATCCTCGTCGTGCCCGACCCCGGGAACAGGAGCCGGCGCGGAGCCGGGCGGGCGAAGCTCCTCGCCGTGGCTCCGATCAGGTATGACCCGGAAGGTTCGGATTATCGGTCATGACGAAGCCCCGCCTTGCTCATGCGTTCTCAACGGTCATCAAGTCGCGCAGCCGGCTGACCGCCCGGGCCAGGCGCGACTTGACTGTGCTGGCCGGTTGGCCGAGCGCAGCGGCGATCTCTGCGAATGTCAGGTCTTCATCGAACCGCAGCGAGAGCAAGGCCCTCGCCTCCGGTTCGAGCTGCCCCAGCGCGGCGGCCAGCCGCCGCGCCTGTTCATCGGCGATCAACGGATCGCCAGGTTGTGATTCGTCGATGGTCGCCGCTTGCTCCCCGACCCGGTGGTTGAGTCCCTCGCGCCGCCTGGTCTGGCGGAGAGCGCTCAGGGACGTATTGACCACCGCGCGATGAATCCAGGCGGCAAACCGCTCGGGCTTGCGAACCGCTCCAGGCGCTTGCAGCAGCTTGAGAAGGACCCGCTGACGCACGTCCTCCGCCTCGGCCAGTTGGCCGGTGATCCGGTAAGCGATCCACACCATCGGCCCCTCCCAGCGCCTGACCAGGATGGTGAAGGCGTCCCGATCGCCGCGCTGGAGGCGCGTGATCAGCTCGGCATCGCTCTCGATCAGGTCTGTGTCGGGGGACAAGGGTAGAATCGGCCGAAAGCCGGCCGACCCTCGGCAGTCGAAAATACTGGCCACGGGAAAAAGCCGATCGCAGGAACCGGACTCATTGGCTCCCGCCGTCAGCCGTTCCCTATCATAATGACGCCGCGGCACCCCGGTTGGACGAACCTAAGCCGTCGCGCGACGCATTTTACATATCCGGCATGGTCGGGATCGTATGGACTCCAACGGCGCGATCGACTTCAGCGGCCTCGACCACAAACTTGCCGCATAAGGTAATCGTCCGGATTCCCCGACGGCCGCGGCTGCCTGTTCAGTCGGCGCTGATCGATTTATGATCGGTGGTACAGGCTTTGCTCCGCCTGATGATTCAACCTGGCACACCGTGGTACAAATCAAGATGCGATTTCCCACCGTTTTGATGTCCGGCCTGTGGATTCTCGCTCTGACTCTATCCAATGGATCGGCGGCTGAAACGTCGCCTCGCTCGCGCATCTTGCTCGACGCGGGCTGGCGCTTTTATCGGGGTGAGGCACCAGGCGCCTCGTCCTCGCCTCGGGGGACGCCGGTGGCACGATGGCGCTGGATTGTCGGAGGCGCGGGCCAGACCGAAGCCGCGAAGATGACTGCGCCAGGTCTCGATACCAGCGGTCCCGGCTGGAACGACGCAGCCACCGGCGACGAGGTTTTTCATGGCCGGGCTGGTTTCGCGTGGTATCGCACGCTCCTGCCGCAGCACGAAGGACCAGGGCACACCCTGCACTTCGAATGCGTCGACGACACCGCCACAGTGTACTTGAACGGCCAACGACTGAAGCACCACGACGGCTGGGACGATCCGTTCGACGTCGATCTCACGCCCGCCTGGAAAGAAGGCGGGATGAATGAGCTGGCCGTCCTGGTCGAGAACAACGACGGTGGCGGCGGCATCACCGCGCCGGTCTCTCTGGGTAAAGCGGAAGGCGTGGCCTCGGGTCCCGCGGCGGGCGGTTATGACGATCACGACTGGCGCACCGTGCACCTACCCCACGATTACATCATCGAGGGGAAATTTAGCCCCGAGGCCGACGCCAGCCATGGCTCTTTGCCTACGACGACCGGCTGGTACCGCTTGACCTTCGACCTGCCCGCCTCGGACCGGGGCAAGTCGCTCTGGATCGACTTCGAGGGCGTCTTCCGGGATAGCAAGATCTGGCTCAACGGGCACTACCTCGGCCGCCACGCCAGCGGCTACACGAGCTTTCGCTACGACATTACATCATATGCGAACTGCGGCGGCCGCAATGTGATGGCCGTTCACGTCGACCCGCGACACTTCGAGGGCTGGTGGTACGAGGGCGGCGGCATCTACCGGCACGTCTGGCTCAATGTCGCCGACCCGGTTCACCTCGAGCCCTGGGGGACGTTTGTCTCCGCGCAACTCGCCGACGCGGCTCCCCTCAGCGGCAACGATTCCGCGCAGGTTTCGATCAAGACAACCATCACCAACACGACCGGCACTGACACCCCGGTCACGCTCGTGACGCAGGTGATGGACGCCACCGGGCAGAACGTCGCCACGGCAAACACACCGGTCGTCGTGCCGGCCGGAAAGAGCCGGGAGACGCTGCAATCTGCGACCGTACCGAACGCACATCGCTGGTCGCTGGAGACGCCTTATCTCTATCGCGTGTTCAGCACCGTGAGTCGCGATGGGCACGTGCTGGACGCCGATTCCACGTTCCTGGGTATCCGCTCGATTCGCTTTGATCCCGATCGGGGGTTCTTCTTGAACGGCAAGCCCGTGAAAATCCAGGGCACCTGCAATCACCAGGATTTCATCGGCGTGGGCATCGGCGTCCCGGATCGACTGGAGTCCTGGCGCGTTCGGCAGCTCCAGAAGATGGGAGCCAACGCCTGGCGGATGTCGCATAACCCGCCGACGCCCGCGCTCCTGGACGCCTGCGACCGGCTCGGCATGCTTGTCATGGACGAGAACCGTCACGTCGGCGACTCCGACGACAACCTGGCCGAAGTGGCCAATCTGGTTCGGCGCGATCGCAACCATCCCTCCGTTATCATGTGGTCGATGTGCAACGAGGAATGGAAATATCAAGGAACCCCGGAGGGTGCCCGGATCTTCGCTCACATGATGGACACGGTTCGCCGACACGACACCACCCGGCCCATCACCTGCGTCAGAGCGAGACGAATACCTGGGGCAAGGGGTTCTCCAACGTTGCAGATCTCCAGGGGTGCAATTACGGTGGAGGGAGCGACTACGACCGCTTCCACGCGGCCTTCCCCAGACAGCCGATCTTCGGCAGCGAGACGGCCAGCACCGTGACCACTCGGGGCGAGTATGCCGACAACAAGGAGCGCGCATTTCGTCTCCTCGTACAACATGACCGACTGGTCCTGGAAGCATGTGGCCGACCGGCCGTGGATGTGCGGTTCGTTCGCCTGGACCGGGTTCGACTACAAGGGTGAGCCAACACCGTACAAATGGCCCAGCGTCAACTCCCATTTCGGCATTCTGGACATGTGCGGATTTCCCAAGGACAATTACTTCTATTACCAATCGTGGTGGAAATCGCAGCCTATCGTTCACCTGATGCCTCACTGGAACTGGGCCGGTAAGGAGGGACAGGAGATCCGCGTCATCGCCTTCAGCAACTGCCCTCGCGTCGAGTTGTTCCACAATGGCCAGAGCCTCGGTGTCAAGGAAATGCCCAGATACGAGCACCTGGAATGGAAGGTGAAGTACGCCCCGGGGACGATCTCGGCCAGAGGCCTTGACGCGAACGGCCAGGTGATGACCACCGACCTGGTACAAACCACGGGGGCACCGGTCGCCCTGTACATGATCGCCGACCGGCTCGAGCTCGATGCCGATGGTGAAGACGTCGTCCCTGTGAAGGTCGAACTCCTGGATGCCGATGGACGCACCGTCCCGACCGCGGACAACCAGGTGACATTTCACATGACGGGTCCAGGCAGCATTGCCGGGGTGGGCAATGGCAACCCCAGCGACCACGACCCGGACCAGGCCAGTCAGCGCCACGCGTTCCACGGCCTGTGCATGGTTCTCATCCGAGCAGGCGAGCAGCCCGGCGCCATTCAACTGACTGCGACCGCCCCGGGCCTGAAGTCGGCGAACCTCAATTTGAAGACGAGGGGACGTTAGCCCCTCAGTTGTTGAAGGCCAGGTGATCTACCGGCTCAGCTCCTCGATGGCACGGGCGATCTCGGCGCGTCGGGCGTAGATCAGTGCGGAGTCGGTGGTGAACGTCGTCATGTCGCGGGTGATGGTTTGCGGCACGTTCAGGAGTGCCTCGAACCTCTTCACCGTGGCGCTATCGAGGCCCTCACGACGCTGCGCCAGCAGGTCGCGGAGCAGGTGCAGGAACTCATAGTCCTCGACGCCCTCGCGAAGCATCTCCCAGCGCAGGCTCGAGACCGGCGGTTCGAGCACCGGCTTGCCGCCGTTGCGTCCAGGGGTCGCGGCCGACTCGGGTGGGTAGAAAAATCGTCCGTCGCCGTTGCCCCAGTATCCGCGCGATCCGCGGGGCAACCCGTAACCGTCGGTGTAGCTCATCGGATCCTCATATGGGTTCTGCGGCGCATCGGGAAAGGCGGCCGGCGAGGTCCACCAGTTGGTCGCCCACACCAGGTTTCCCACGACCTGGTTCTGCCAGGTTTGCCAGAGCCAGACCCGAAGTTCCGTGGCCGGGTGATCGATGAACAGGGTGCAGTAAGGCGCCTTCGGGCCCGTGCAGACGTACCACCAGAACCGGTCGCCTCGGGCGCGGAAGGACTCCGCCTGGGCGAAGTTGTAATTGGGAGTGAGCGGACACCAGATATCGACCGCCCCGGCGAGCTCAGGGCCTGGCTCCTCGGTGAGCATCCGCGGGATTTCGGGCCCGAATTTCTTGATCCGGGCCATCCCGGCGCGGACGAACGCATAATCTTTCGGTTCTGGCTCATCAAACCAGTACACGTAAGTTTTCTGGATCCAGCCCCTGGCGCGGAGGTGGTCGGAGATCTGCCGCAGGCAGTCGGAAAACATGGCCTCATACTGCGGAGTGCCCTCGCGGTAGCGGCCGATCGCCGGCTCGACACGGCTGGCGTAGGTTCCGCCGCCCATGCCCTGGACGGGAAGCTGAAAGTTCGTGAAATGATAGGTTGCCAGGGCATGTTCCATGGCCGCGTCGTATGCGGACCAGTCGATTTCGACGCGGGGGGTCGGCCTCGCCATGGAACGTCACGCGGATCGGATCGAGTGGCGTGGGATCATACGGGCTGATCCGGTGCGCGGCGAAGCTCTGGAAGTAGAGATCGAGAATCGAACGCTTGTCAGCCTCGGTGCGGATATTGTGGTAGCGGAAGACCTCGTGAGGTGAGAATCCGAAGGCTGTCTCAAGGTGATTGCGTACCGGGAGGGCGAAGTTCCAGACGTGCAAGCGGAGGCGAACGTCGGTGGACCAGCCGTCGGCCTTGAGGGCCAGAGTGCCGGTATAGTCGCCAGCCGCTGCAGCTTCTGGCACGTCAACAAGCACCCAGAGCGGCTGGTTCGTGCCGGCCGCGACATCGATCGGCCGGTCAAGCGGCGGCAGGGCGTCGGGCCACCAGCCGCGAACACCGGTGGCGTCGGTCGGGTGGTGCACGAAGTGGTAAAACTCACGGAGCACATGAATCTGCGTCGGGGCGATCGTAGCGCCAGCGGGTCCCGACAGGCCGGTGACTGCCGCGGTGAGGTTCTTGAGCGTCGCGGTCGGTCGAACGACCACCTGTACGGCCTCGTGATCGTTGCGCGCGGCCGAGAACTCGGCGGCTACACCTTGCCGGGCCGGCAAAGCGCGGTCGCGGGGAATCTTGTGAGTCGCGTCACACCACCAGACGGCCGTCGAGCCGGCCACACCGGCAATCCGTTCGCCGTAGTCGTCACGCTCAAAGTCGGCCACGACATAGGGCAAAGCCAGCGTGAGCAGACTCTTGCCTTCGGCCTGGAGACGGAGCGTGAGATCATTCCGCCCCGGCGCGGCCGGCGGCAACACCAGGCGCACGGTTCCCTGCGACGACGGTTGCAGCGATATGGACTGCGCGGGGAGAGGCTGCACGGCGTGGGCCAGATCGGGGTCAGAGCGAACGTCGCCGCTCGTCCGCACGATGGCCGCGCTCTTGCCATTGTTCTTGGCCGTGAGTTCCAGCATCCTGCCACCTGAAGAGGCCGCATTCAGGCCCAGCTCGCCCAGCACGATGCCGGGTACCGATCCAGATACCTCGGCGTAGGTCGTGCTGCCGATGGCATCGGGGGCCTGACCTTGCAGGCCCGCCTCAAAGCTCAGCTCGTTCACCTGGAAGGACGATCCGGCAGTATCGGCGCGGGCCCGAACAAAGACGCTGGTGGATGGGAAAAGGTCGCCCGGGAGTTTGGCGGATGCCGTGCCGACACGTTTCAGGCTCGTCGCGGTCCGCCAGTTCCGGCCATCGTCGCTGACCTCCAGGACACATGAGCCGTGGACATGATAGCTCAGGCCGACGGTCACGGTTGCATCGCGGAAGGGATGTCCCGGCAGCCCGAAGCGATAGACGATCCGACCCGGGCCGCCGAACGTCCAGCGGTCGGAATTGAAGCCGGCCGTCGCTTCGACGAGCGGGCGATGGTGGTTACTCCCTTCCTGGCCGTAGGTCCCGGAAAAGGCGTATCGGCCGTTGAGAATCGACTCCCCAGCACCGAGCTTGAGACCGCTGCTCACCTGGTGGACCGGCAGCACGGGGACAACACGCACGGCGTCGAACTGCACAATTCCCGTGGAATCCCAGACGCCAAGCCGCACCACGCCCGAGGTCACCGAATCAGGCACCCGGAAGACGTGGCCGATGCGCTGCCAGTCGCCGCTCTGGATGCTGTAATCACGGTTTACGAACTCGGGTCCGGCGATGATGCTGCCCGTCCCTCCGAGCCGCCTCGCCCTCGCCTCGAAGCGATAAACGCGGCCCGGCTCGAACCGCAACGGCACTGATTGCCAGAACTCGGATTCGTGGCCGGTCCCCTCGATTTGCAAGATGGTGCGATCGGCCCATCGTCCCCGTCCGCTGGCAACCTTCCATGCCGACGGAACATTACCGCCGATGGTGAAATCGGGATTCGGAGCAAGGTTGTCACTCTCGTCGGCAAAGGCCGGAAGTATCAGGCTTCCCCAGACGAGCAATGTTCCGAGCAGACGAGCGATAGGGTGCGGATTCATGGCGGGTTCCCCCGGCGTGAAAGATGCGGGGCGGGATGGAAACGCAGGCAGTCTCGCGGGATTGTATCTCGGTGACGTCCCGCTCGCTACCGGGTGAAGATTCGGCTCCCATCAACTTCGCCACGTCGAGCGCACCGTCCCGAAGCACTTCGATCGGAAACGATCGCATTGCCAATTTTGACGCCAGACATCGCATCCCCCGGACCAGGACCACGCCGGTCGAAACCCTGGCCCGTGCCGACTCCAACGGGGCACCTCGACCGACTTGTTTTTTGACCCCGCAGTCATTGAATGTGAAGGAATTGCAAAGTCAATGGTCCCGCCCGGCCCTGGCTCGCAGTCATTCCTGCAGCCCAACATTGCACATTCGTGTTAAATTAAAGACACTCTGATTCCGTGTGAGGACTAAAGACGACGAGAAGACTATCGACCAAGCAAGACAGGGTCGCGGGGACCGGTGCCGGGAGGTTAGCTCAAGATGGATCGGATCATTTCCCAGTCCTGGCTAGCCGTGCAGTGGAACCCGGTCTCGCTGATCTTCTTCCTGGCCGCCGCGCTGTCGGCCTGGTTAGTCGTACTGGCCTGGAGCCGTCGCAACGAGCCTTCGGGTCCTCCGCTCATCTCGCTGCTGGTGTTCGAGGGCCTCTGGGCCTTGTGCGAGGCGATCGAAGTAGTCCTCCTCGACCCGTCCGCTCAGGCCCTGGTGTACCGCCTGAAGCTTTCCTCTGTCGCCCTCGTACCGCCCTCACTCCTCTTTTTTGTCCTCGAGTACACCAGCCGGACGGGAACCGCGTCCCCGCGTTTCAAGGTGTTGATCCTCGCGGTGCCCGCGATCACCGTCAGCCTCATCGCAACGTCCGGTGAGCACCGGCTGTTCCTCACGGGCATGGAAAACGTCGAGATCCAGGGCTTCCGATTGCTGAAACCCAGCTACGGCCCTGCATTCTGGATCCACACCAGTTACTGCTATGCTTTATTGTGCCTCTCCGCATGGCTGCTCGCCCGCGCTGCCTGGGCACTCGGGGGAGTCTTGAGGAAGCAGATGCTGCTCCTGTCCGCTTGCCTGCTTATCCCCCTGGTCACCAACGTGGGGGACTTGCTCAAGGTCATCCCACTGCCTTACAGGCACTATGACCTCACAGCAGCCACGTTCCTGGTGACGGGAGTGCTCGGCCTGGTGCTACTGAGGAAATTCCACTTGCTCAACGTCGCTCCGGTCAGCTATTCGCTGGTCGTGCAGGAGATGCTCGACGCAATCATCGTGCTCGACGCATGGGGGCGGATCGCGGGCGTGAACCGTGCTGCGCTTCGCCTCATCGGGCGACCCGACAAGGAGATAGTCGGCCTTCCAGGCGACGTCATACCGAGCTGGCTGCGCATCCCCGAGCACCTCTCGAGGCTGGAGGGTGCCGCTGAGCGCTCGTATCGCCTGGATGCGGACTCGCGTGATCCCGGGTCTACCTACGATGTCCGGGTCTCTCGCTTTCCACACGGCCGCGTGCCGGGATGGCTGGTGATCATCCGCGACATCTCAGAGCAATCCCGAGCGGAGGCGGAGCGGACGGCTCGGATCGCGGCCGAGCAGGCCAACTGGGCCAAGGACGCATTCCTCGCCAAGTTGAGCCACGAACTGCGGACACCACTCACGCCCGTGCTCGCGATCACTTCTGCAACCCTCGATCAACCGGCGATCCCGATGGGATTGAGATCCTCGCTCGAGATTGTGCAGAGGAATGTCAACATCGAGGCACGTTTGATCGACGACCTTCTCGACCAGAGCCTGATCACGATGGGCAAGCTACGCCTTCGGACGGAGATCGTCGATGCACACGGATTGCTGCATCAGAGCCTGGAGAATTGCGACAAATTCCTCCGGGATGCCGGCCTGATCACCCGCCTTGACCTCTCCGCGACCAACAGCCTGGTCGCTGCCGATCCGGGCCGGCTCCAGCAAGTGTTCTGGAATCTGATCATCAACGCCGCGCGGTGCTCGCCCGCTCGCAGCCACCTTACAATCCACACGCGGAACATTGCGACGGATGGCCTGGAGATCGATTTCCAGGATGAAGGTCGCGGCCTCGAGTCGTCGCAGTTGAAGGAGGTCTTTGAGCCCTTCGTCCAGATGGGAGCCGGCGGCTCAGAACGACGTCCGGGCCTCGGCCTCGGTCTGTCAATCGGCCGGTCGATCATTGAAGCGCACGGGGGCACCCTTGTCGCGGAAAGTCCGGGTCCCGGGAGAGGGGCCACGTTCCGGGTCGCCCTTTGCTGCGCCAACCCCACCGAGGTCGCGACGCTCGATCGCCAGGGCGCGAGACGCGGCCGTCGGGGAGGCCGCCGTCGAGGAGCCCGCGCAAGACCGCGAATCTCGCGGGCCCACGACGATTCTCCTGGTTGAGGATAATGCCGATTCTTTGAGTGCCCTTGCGATGTCGTTGTCCCTGCTCGGCTACGTGGTCCGCCCCGCGAACAGCCTCCGGACGGCGCTGGCCGCCGCCGAGCAGGAGGGCTATGACCTGATTATCAGCGACCTGGAACTGGGCGACGGGACCGGCCTCGACCTGTTGCGTTCGCTGGGCCCCGAGCGTTCAGTCCCGGCGATCGCCCTCACCGGTTACGGATCCGAGGAAGATCGAACGCTGTGCCTGGAGGCGGGCTTCGAGATGCACATCGTCAAGCCGGTCCGGACCAGGCAACTGAGCGATGCCATTCGCAGTCTGATTCAAAAGCAATCGATACATTCATGATGCAAGTGCCTGTTCAGCGGAAAGAAGCATGCCCGCCACTTCACCGAAGCGCCACCCGGCGGACGAGTCGCTCCTCGCATGTGCGGGCGATCGATCCAGGCAATCCATTCAGAGCTGGCCGCAGTCGTCGATGACGATCTTCGCCGATGGCCGGCCGCTCTGGGTGCCCAGGGCCTCGATCTTCTTGACCACGTCCGAGCCATCGGTCACCTCGCCGAAGACCACATGCTTGCCGTCCAGCCAGCTTGTGATCACGGTCGTGATGAAGAACTGAGAGCCGTTGGTGTTCGGGCCCGCGTTCGCCATGGAGAGGAGGAATGGCCTGTCGTGTTTGAGCTTGAAATTCTCATCCTTGAACTTGGCGCCATAGATCGACTTGCCGCCCGTTCCGTTGTGGTTCGTGAAATCCCCGCCCTGGAGCATGAACTGGGGGATGACGCGGTGGAATGAGGAAGCCTTGTAGCCGAATCCTTTCTCATGGGTGCACAAAGCACGAAAGTTCTCGGCGGTCTCAGGCACGACATCGTTATACAGCTCCATGGTGATACGCCCCGAGGGCACGCCATCGATGCTGATGTCAAAGTAAACGCGTGGCTTGGCCATATCTGTAGTCCTCAAGGTCAGTCCGGAACTTGATCACGGATGCCCGACCCGGATCGATCCTCGCTGCCGGGATGATGAAGCGCACTTTACCTCATCGGGTCCATTTACTGTTCACAGGGTACCGCCACCGATCTCCTATCTCAAGTTGCCAGAATCGAACAACCTGGAGCCGAACCTCCTTGCGGGTCATCACTCGCTGCCTCCATGCCGCGCACGGGAATTCATTGATCAGCCTCATCGGCCGAGTTGGAGCCATCCGAAGCGGCCCGGCGCCGTGCGTTACCTTTAAGGCGGGCGCGAGGATGTTCAGGCGAGAACTTCACGGATCACCCGACCGTGGACGTCGGTCAAGCGGCGGTTGGCGCCGTCGTGGTACCAGGTGAGCGATTCATGATTGAACCCGGCGAGATGGAGCACGGTCGCGTAGAGGTCCCAGACGCTCGTCGGATCGACCACGGCGCGGCGGCCGAATTCATCAGTTGCACCGAAGCTGACGCCCCCTTTGACCCCCGCGCCAAGCAGCCAGCAGGTGAACCCGTCGGGGTTGTGGTCGCGACCGGTGGTCCCTTGCTGGTGGGTCGGCATTCGGCCGAACTCGGTCGTCCAGAGCACGAGTGTGTCTTCGAGAAGCCCGCGCGTTTTCAGGTCGCTCAGGAGGGCGGCGGTCGGTTGGTCGAATATCGGGCAATGCCGCTCGTAATCGGACTTGAGCGTCTTGTGAGCGTCCCAGTTGAGCAGGCCGTCGACCCCCGAGGCACGCGAGGCACAGTAGAGGTTCACATACCGCACGCCCCGTTCCAGAAAACGCCTGGCGAGCAGGCAGTTGCGGGCGTACGCGGCCTTGAGCGGGTTCGGGTCGTCAGTGCCGTAGAACCGCTGCACGACGCGTGATTCGCCGGCCAGCTCGGTGGCTTCGGGGGCTGACAATTGCATCCGCGCGGCAAGCTCGTAGGCGGCCATCCGTGCTTGCAGTTCGGTGTCGCCGGGATGGCCCGCGCCATGGCGGCGGTTGAGGGTGTTGATCAGGGCCCGCGTCTCGAGATCCTCGGCATCCGAGACGCCGGCCGGCCGGTTCAGGTTCCGCAGCGGCTGTTGCGTGTTGATCATCACGCCTTGATGTCGAGCAGGTAAAAACCCGTTGCTCCAGTTCGCCTTGCCGTTGGGAGGCTCGCCGCGGACGTCGGTGATCGCGACATAGGTCGGCAGGTTGTCGTTCGCGCTTCCCAGCGCGTAGGACAGCCAGGCACCCGCGGCCGGGAACCCCTCGGTTGGCCGCCCGGTATTCATGAAGACACAGCCGGGCCCGTGAGTATTGGTCTTCGACCACATCCCGTGCAGGAAGGCGATGTCGTCAACATGCCGCGCCATGTTCGGTAAGAGCGTCGAGATCTGCTTGCCGGACTTCCCCGTCGCGGCGAACGGCCAGGGACTTCGCATCAGGTTGCCATTCTTCCCCTGAAACGAGACGAGGTGCTCCTCGCCCGGCAACGGCGACCCGTGGCGCTTCTCCAGCTCGGGCTTGTGTTCCCAGAGGTCGATATGCGACGCAGCGCCGGGACAGAAGATCTGCAAGACCCGCTTCGCCTTCGCGGCGTGGTGCGTCAGCCCTCGCCCCGGCTCCCAGCCCGTTGCCGCCAGGCCCTCGCGCGTCAAGAGCGCGCTCAGGCCAAGACCGGCCATGGCCGTATAGACGTCGCCCAGAAAATCGCGGCGGCTGGTGAAGGGGTCGGTCATCTCGGCCTCGGAAGTCAATCAATCCAGATAAATCAGCTCATTCGCGTTCAGGAGGGCTCTGCAAAACGCCGGCAGTCCGTGGCGATCGATCAAGCGGCAGGCGTCGGCCAGCTCGTCGCCCGTGGGTGTCCGGCCGAAGGCGAGGGCGAAGGCGCGGCGGGATTGATCGACAGATGCAGGACCGACCTCGCGGCGGACGCGGTCGGCGAATGCGTGGGAGGCGTCGACCGAGAACCCGTGATTGAGCATGGCGAGTGCTTGCAACGGGGTCGTGGTCGACGCCCTCCGTGCCGCGCCGAAGGCGTTGTCGGGGCAGTCAAAATCGGTCAAGACGTCGAGATAGCTGGCGCGGGCTGAATGATGGTAGACGCTGCGCCGATACGTTTCCGGACCGGGCCGGTCCAGCGGCACGTAGGTCGCGACATTGTCCTGGAAGTACTGGTAGAGCTTGAAGCCCGGCCCGCCCATCCGGAGATCGAGCTGCCCGGCGACCGCCAGCATCGTGTCGCGCACCTCCTCGGCCGCCAGGCGTCGGGGCGGGAACCGCCAGAGCGAACGGCTCGCGCCGTCGACGCGGCCCGCGGACTCGCGGTAGGTCGAGGCTTGCCGATACGTCCGCGAGGTCACGATCAAGCGATGCAGAGGTTTCAATCGCCAGCCCTCATCGACCAGGCGGCGTGCCAGCCAGTCGAGCAGCTCCGGGTGGCTTGGCCGCCCTCCCATGAATCCGAAGTCGCTGGGAGTATCGACCAGCCCCGTGCCGAAATGATAATGCCAGATCCGGTTGGCCAGGACTCGCGGCGTGAGCGGGTTGCGTGGGTCGACAAGCCAGTTTGCCAGCGCCATTCGTCGCCGTGATTCGGGCGCATCGGGCGGCAAGGCATAGCCCGGCAGATCCCCCTTCAAGATCTCGAGGCTCGCCGCCGTGACTTTGCTTCCCGGCCGTTGCGGGTCGCCTCCCAGGAAGACGCGGAACGGCCCGGGCGCGGGCTCGAAATTGCCGATCCACCAGTCTGGTAATGGCGGAATTGCGTTCAAGGCCGCCCGAGCGGCTTCGCGCTCGGCCTTGCGGGCCTCAAGGCATTGATTCAACCCGGGCGAGGCGTTGCCACGAACCCTCGACTCGAGCTCGGAGACTTCCGCGGCAGCGCGTGCCTCCCGTGCGCGGAGGGGACCGGCGACCGCCTCGTAGGCGGCGCGTGCCGACGCGGTGGCCACGGCGCGGCTGCCGTGGCGGACGCCCGCGAAGGTGGCGTAAAGGGCGTAGTAGTCTTTCTGGCTGAGCGGGTCGAACTTGTGGTCGTGACAGCGAGCGCAGCCGATCGTCAAGCCGAGGAACGACTCGCCCGTGGCGCGGATCACGTCGTCGAGTGTGTTCGCCCGGATCACGGCGGCCTGCGCGGCATCCTGGTTGCCGACGTCGTCGTAAGGTCCGCAGACGAGAAACATCGCCCCTGCCTCGACCTCGGGCTGATCGTTGCCGATCACGTCGCCCGCGAGATGCTCGCGGACGAGACGGTCGAACGGCTTGTCATCGTTGAACGATCGGATGACGTAGTCGCGGAACGGCCAGGCGTTGGGGATGATCTCGTTCCGCTCATAGCCCCGGCTCTCGCCGAACCGGACAACGTCGAGCCAGTGCCGGCCCCATTGCTCGCCGTAGCGCGGCGACGCGAGGAGACGATCGACGAGTGCCTCGTAGGCCAATGGCGACGGATCGGCCTCGAAGGCCGCGATCTCTTCGGGTGTCGGCGGCAGGCCGGTGAGGTCGTAACTGAGACGACGTATCAAGGTCCGCCGGTCCGCGGGCGGCGACGGTCCGAGCCCCTTCTGCTTCAACCCGGCGGCGATGAACGCATCGATCGGATTGCCTGGCCGCTCATCGAGCCAGCGTTCCACTCGCGGCGATTCAATCTTTCCGAGCGGGCGTAGAGACCACCAGTCGGCGCCGGCCTTCGGAGCCTCTTTGAGCACCGTTCCCTCGGGCCATCTTGCCCCCTGTTCGACCCATCGGCGCAACACCGCAACCTGTTCGACCGAGAGTGCCGGGCCGTCCTTGGGCATCTGCGGCTTGTCGCCGTTACCCGACGACCCGACGACCTCCAGCAGCGTGCTCTCCTCTGGCTGACCGGGAACGACCACGTCCGCCGCAGTCACGTCGGCCGCGGTCACCAGCGACACGTCGCCCTTCTTGCTCTCCGGCCGATGACACCGGACGCAATGACCGACCAGGATCGGAGCCACGTCGCGCTCGAACTTGACCGGCTCCGCCGCCGCCGCGGCAACGGCAAACAGAGCCGGCGCGAATGCGCCCGCCACCAATCCTGAACGGTTGTGCCACATGCGAAGGAATCTCTCACGGCATGTTGAATCTTCCTTAAACAGAATACCGTTTCGGGAACCATGACCCCAGACGGCTTGAAGGTTTTCTTCAAGCGCGGCTGTTGTCGATGGTGCGGCTGTTTCTTCTTCAGTTTCGAGAGGCAAAGAAAAGTCGAGAATCCGGGATCGCCGGGCTGAGCAAACGATCCTCGAGCCGATGGACTCCATTCATTCGGGACAGCTCGATGGATCGTCGCTTACCGTCGTGGCCAGAGGCTCAGCGGTTGAGCGCCTTGCGGGAGATTTGCTCCTTGAGAGTCTTGCTGACCGCCTGGTCGAACCCGGTCGGATTGTCGGCGGCCTGTTTCTTGCGTTCCTCGACGATGAACGCATCGCGTTTCTTCGAGAGCTCGAGAATCTGCTCGCGAATCTTCTTTCGCTCCTGGATCTTGTCCGCGATGACCTTCTGGCGATCCGCGGCCGAAAGCTTCTGGAGTTCATCGGGCAGTTCGTCCGTCTTCAGGGTGTCAAGTTTGACCCTGCCGTTCTCGACGGCCTGGATCAGGTCGCTATCGTTGTAGGCCGCAGCGTTGATCGCCTTGTTGATCGCACGGTCGGCCTGGGCCGCTGCGGGAGCGGCAAGTGCGACTTTACCCTCGGTCATTCTCTGAGCTTCACCCTTGCTCGACCTAAAGGCTGCGCCGCTCATCCCGCCCATCCCGCCACCAAAGGCATAATAGGTCGCCCCTACCTTGCTGCCGAGCTTGGAGAGTTCGGCATCGAACGGCGTGGAGATGGCCACCACGCCTCCGTCCTGGGCGATTGCGAAATATTGCCCCTCACCCGATCGAGAAATCCTCTTCCAAACATCGGAGGTGCCCGCTATGGAGCCGCACTGGATCGTGTTGACGATGATCCCGGCCTTCACGGCAGCCGACACCGAGGCGATCGTGTCGGGCTCGTTACCATAGTCGTCGTGGGGTGGCGCGTCTCCGACCAGGAAAAGGATCTGGGCGATGCTGGGAGAACGGGGCGACCAGCCGACTTTGGAAACTCCGTCGGCGAGGGCCTGCCGGACGTCCTCGGGAGTATCGCCGCCGCCTTCCGCCTTGTAGGCCATGAGGGTGTTATAGACCATGTCGAGGTCTCGCGTGACGGGAAGGACCTGCGTGATGTACGCATCCCCATGATCGCGATAAGCGACCAGGCCCATCCGGACTTCCGGTTTCGAGGGCGATTTCATGACCTCGTTGACAATGCCCCAGATCTTCTGCTTCGCGCCCTCGATCAGGCCGCCCATCGAGCCTGTCGTGTCGATCACGAAGACAAGTTCGATCGTCGGCTTATCTCCGGCGACGTCTTTGACGTGTCCCTCCGGGCTATTCTGAGCCCGAGAGGGCGCCGTCGCGAACAATACAGCCCCGCTGATGAGCAGACTCAATGCAAGACGCATGGATCGCCTCCCGATGTCGAGCGCGTGATTAGCCGCGAATCTGCCTGCATTCGCGACTTGAAGAACGAGAGCCCACAACCTGATAACGATTGCGGAAACAAATCCTTAGACGGGGCGTGATCAGCGTCGGTTCCGTCAATGGCGTCGCCCCACCTGTCTTCACATGGCGGTTCGACGACGGTGCAGAACTCCAGTTCAGGCCTTTCGCCAAGCCGCCCGGCGAACCGAGGTAAGTTCAGCCGTGTTTCCTTGACGGGCACTGCAATCGCCCGCGCGGGTGCCCCGATCGTCCGTTCCTTGCTTCCTCGTCCCCGCCTGAACCCCCTCATCACTCTGGATCAGGAGGCAGCGGCTTGAACTCCTCGGCAGGCTCGAATGCCCCGGTCACATCGCCGACACGATCCAGGTTGTTGACCAGATCAAGTTTCTGTACCTTTGCCCCCTCGCGGAAGTTCAGCCCCTTCAACTTGATCCAGATGATGTTCGGGCTGGTCGTGGACTCGAAGTAGTAGACGCCATTGGTCAGGTCCGCAACGGTTCGCCAGATGGTCTGCGACGTGTTTGGTTCGTCGGCTTTCGATGTGCCAAAGGGCTGGGCGACGTTCCGCATCACGCTGAGGACACCCGCCACCGCCTGCCGCTGGTTCTTCGGCTCGGGCAATCGACTCACATAGAAGGCCGCACGAACGAACCGATCCGCCGCCTTCACGCTCCCTGGGAGTTCCTCTTCGCCACCGAAGCCCTTGTACTTCTTCAATCCCTCAAGCTGCTTGTCGAAGGGGGGCGAGTTCGTCATCACACGGGCTTGAACTCCGTGATAGATCTTCGCCTGCGACCCGACGTACTCGATGACGGCACTGTCTCCGGTCCTGTCACCCAACGCCAGGTGAACGGTGAGCTGCTTCTTGAACGAGTCGCCGGCGGAAGCCCAGAGAATCTGCACATCATGGCCCTGGAAATACGTCACCGCCTCGTTCACCGTGGCAAAATTGTCAAGACAGAACTGGAGCCACTGGCTGACGCACAGACCGGGGCGTGCCTCCTCCCGCTTGCCGAACTCGCTCTCGGCGAGCCAGAGCATGTTGCCGCTGAGCTCCTTTTCGTTCATGCCGTCCGTGGTTCCAACGTCGTACCCACTCACGCCGACGCTGCCGTACCTGGCTGTCCAGGTCAGAGAGTTCCTGGCGGCCAGCCCGTTCCGCTTGATGCCTCTCGGGAAGACCCAGAGGTTGGATCGTATATCTTCCATCCAGTCCATGTTGCGACCGACCAGAACGTAATTGCCGTTCTTTGACTGGTAAAGGACTCGGCTGCACGCCACGGCCGGCCGGCTAACGAGAAAGATGCCCGTAAGCACGACCCCGCAGCAAGAAGCAATGAGGAAGCGGTGAATGAACGACATGTTCCAAGCCTCTCTTTGCATTGACGATCTACCGGACGGTGACTTCTGCGTTGGCGGTCTCGAGTCCGGCAGAGAAACCAACTGAGTATCATACCTGAGAATCGATTCGATATTCAGGGCTCTGGGCCACCTGGATGGCGATCGGGGATCGTGTACGAATCTGGCTTCCATCGCTCACGACCTGCTCGAGATGAACTGAGGTTCGGCGTCTACTGAACCCAGCAGGCAAGCCGTGAGCGAGCCAAACCCACCGCTGGTATCCAGACGAATTCGGATGCCATTCACATCAGGCTCCGAGGCCTGGACATGACCCGTGACCTGGATCTTGCCCGGATACGCCAGGGGCGACTTGGACAGGCTCTTGTCGGCGCCGATCCACACAGGATAGTCATCCTGCCATAGCAACTCCGTATCGGACCCCGCCACTGGTTTCAGGGTTGTGCGGTCCCATCGTTTAAGCTGCAACGCATCAACCTGCTCACGAGAACTGGCTCCCAGTTCCGGCGACAAGCCGCAGTGCAAGAACAAATGTCCCGGCGCTTCGACCAGCCAGGGCAATGAGCACAGAAACTCCCGGTGATTGGCTGGGATTGAGTTTTTCAATTCCTCGAGGTCACTCTCCCAGTGTCCCCCACCATGATTTGGGCTTCGACCCAGGTAGCCGCGGAAGGTCTGTTCGTGGTCGTACCGGCGCAGGTAGCTTCCGATCCAGTAGGGCGATGGTAAGCCGTCATCGAGCCGAGCGGCTCGTACAAGGGCAAGATCGTGGTTCCCCAGGATGGCGGAACCTCCCGGTTGTCGGCTCAGCAAGTCGAGCACCAGGTCGATCGTTCCAGGAACATCCTCACCGCGGTCAACGAAGTCGCCCAGAAAGACCAAGGCGCAGTCGTCCCACTCCGGGAGTCTCTCGAGTCTGGTAACCAGTCGCCTCAGTGAATCCAGTTGTCCGTGCAGGTCCGCAACGGCGATGATCGGATAGTTCAGACTCGTCGGCAGGATCATTACGAAGGCTCCAAGGAGGAGGTCCCCACGCCGAAGAGCCCGGCGAGGGCCTCCAGGCGATCGCGGATCCAGTCCTCGCGATGAGCAAACGACTGGTCACTGCCTTGCTATCTTCGGTACTACCCGTCTTGGGTGTGCATCTGCGGCTCGGTCCTCCGGCGACCGACGCCCGCCATGATGATCAAACGTACCAATCATGAATCCGTCTATCCATTGACAATACGGATTGGTGGGTGGACCCAGGTGCTATCATAATTCCAGAAAGCGACGTCGAGCTTCTTGCCGTTCATGGTGCAAACTCCTGCTTGTCCCACGACCACCAGGTCTCTTCGGCCATTGTTCCGGCCGAGAACCCGAGACGCTCTACCACGGGACCGTCGAGCGATTCCTGCCGTCGATCTTGAAACAAGGTATGATTCGAGGCAAGCGGCATCACGTTCATTTGTCCCAGAAAGTGGAGACTGCGACCAAGGTCGGAGCGAGACGAGGCAAGCCTGTGGTCCTCCAGTTCGATGCCGGGAAGATGCGCCAGGAGGAGCACGAGTTCTTGTTCTCAGCGAACGGGGTCTGGTTGATGGATTCCGTGCCAGCGAACTTCTTGAGCAGAGCGTGAAGACGAAATGCAAGGCTGCGGCGAAGAAACCTCGAACGAGTCGTTCCAGTTCGTCGACGGCATTTGTGGGAAGTCGCCAAAACGTTTACCCCTCTGGAGGTCTGACCCTTGTCCCGGCTCGATTCGCTTAACGACCCATGTTTCTCGTTGGCAACCTCGCTCTTGGTGGAACTCTGCGAGGCGATGGAGGAAGAGATCGGCGAAAAGCCGACCATTGTGGAATTGTGCGAGTTGTTGTCGTGGGGACTCCGAGGCTGCTCGAAGGACATCCTCGCCGATATCAATCCCTTCCAGGTCGAAAGTCTGAAACCAAAGCTCAGCAACAGGGGAAAGACCCGCCCCCGCCAAGGGGACGTTGTAGCGATCCCGGCCGCGAGCGGCAATTTCTACCTGCTCGTTTTCGTCGGATCGTTCCCAGGACCATTCGGCGATGTGTTCGGGGTGATAATGGATAGGCATGAAATCCGACCCCTGCCCGTGGACTGGAAACCAGAGGTACTATCACGGTTGATCCAAACCGATCTCCGCCCCATCTCCTCGGGGCAGTGGCGGATCATCGCCAACCGGCCGGACCTCCTGGCACTCTTCCCGAGGTACCCTGAGTATTTTCATTCCAAAGAAGGGATCGACCGGGATGATCCTAGGATCGGCCCGTTCGGAAGCGCCGAGTCTCCCACGAACTATGAGGGAGAGATGGATCGTGAGGGAGTCGTGGACTACTCGACGGGAACTGAAAAGTGCGTCATGCGTCACCTGAGCGAGCGTGAGTCCCGTGAGATCGGGCTCGATGAGAAGGATTTCTTCCAGGACGGGCTCGAAGAGCAGACTGTGCGATTCCTGCAACGGCTGAACGGATGAGGGCAGTGAGTCAGACTACCGAACTGAGGAGAGCCTCATGGCAAAGGAGCCACGGGGCGACGATGTGTCTCGGAAAACTCAACATACTCGCTACCTAAGCCTCCAGGGCGGTGTGCGTGAGCAAGATAACTGACGCGAAATCCGCGGATTCTGATCAACTTATTTGAGGTATTGGCGATAACCACCATCAATTAGCGTGATCGAGCGAAAGCCTTCGCACGGCGTGTCCTCTTTCAATGGCTTCAATCGAAGGAGTACACCATGATAGGGCATGAGTTGCATCGAAGTGGGAGTTTCTGGTCGTTCCTTTTGTCGATTGACAAGGACCTGGCCGATTCGACTCGGAAGCGAGGATGCTCGTGCGGTGGTCGCCTCCACTGCGCCAACTACCCGCGTGCACCGCGGGGCGGGCCGGATCATCTGCCGGAGGAGTATCGCTGCCGGTTCAGCTTCTGCTGCGATCGCGACGGCTGCAGGAAGAGAATGACGCCGCCATCGGTCCGTTTTCTCGGCAGAAAGGTCTACCTTGGTGCCGTGGTGATCTTGATCAGCGCCATGCGGCAAGGTCCAACGCCGCGCCGGGTCCACGAGCTTGCGAGGCTGTTTGGTGTTGACCGGGCAACCGTCGCGCGATGGCAGGCCTTCTGGCGCGACTACATTCCGCAGACGCCTTTCTGGAAACTTGCACGAGGTCACGTCGTGCCAGTTGTTGAAATCGTCGTTTTGCCTCCGTGGCTGCTGGGAGCGTTCCATCGCACCAAAGATCTCTGCCAGGACTGGGGGCATCTCTTGCGATTTCTGTCGCCCCTTACGGTCCCGAGCAGTCCGCTGATCAAGATGACGTAATGGTCGACGATCACCCGCAGAGGATGCATCGTCACCGCTTTTGATCAGCGGCGAGCATCGACTCAGAAGGATTTCTTGTGCTGCCGAAGGCCACGAAAAGAGCTTAGAAACGTCCAGACAGGGTCGATCTGGTGCCCGCGGAACGGACCCTGCTGGAACGGCTTGTACCGAGGCGTTCGACCCTGCGCAGCGACCGGCGGCCTGGAAACAGAGCGGCCTCGCCTGGTCGTTCCCTGTTCCTCACAGAGTGTCAGGGAACGGAACGCTCGTTCAATGCTCCGCCACATCCGCAGGATTCTGTCGGGGTGTATATGAACTGCCAAGTGAGGGCACGGCTGGTGCTTTGCAGAAACTGCTTCGTGTCGTCGGACGAATGGCACTAGCTTAAGCGCAAGTTATTTATGGTAAATGATTTGCGCCTCTAGAAGACGGATTTAACGAATGCAGAGTATTCACGTGTACAAATTATACTTAGTCGATTAGACGGAAAACAGAGGGCCTCAGATCGAGACCCCGAGATCAAGCCCGAGAAGCAGGCAAAGTCTCTGTTCCCAAGTCAAAGCATTATAGTGATTTGCGCCTAAGCTAGTGCCATTCGTGTCGTCGGACCGACGTGCGCAAGATCCTGTTAGGATGGCGAAGTAGTCGCGGGCGAGACCGGCTCAATCGCTCATCGAGCTGGAGTCTCCGCGGCTTCAGGATTGAGGCTTCGGCGCTTCGGATGGCTTCGCCAGCTCGGCCCGCCATAGGGCGGCCTTGTCTTTCTTGTCCCAGGCCTCGTAGAGCTTGACCACGCGCTCGGCGGCGTCGGCGAAGCGCGGCTTGCCGGGCGGGGGGATGTTGGCCTCGCGGGCCTTCATGCCCTCGTAGGCCGAGAGGATCAGCGGTTCGGCCTCGGCGTACTTCTTCTGGCCCAGCAGGCTGCCGCCGAGCAGGCTGCGGGTGTTGAAGGTGGTCCACTCGTCGGGCTGGGTCTTCTCGCGAATGGCGAGGCACTCGCGGAGCAGCGGCTCGGCCTCGGTCCATTTCTTCTGCTCCAGCAGGCCCAGGCCGATCTGGGCGAGCAGGCCGGCCAGTTGCGGGCTATCCTTGGCGAGCGCTTTGCGGGCCTCGGGCAGTTGCTGGCGGAGCGAGGCGGGGCTCGGTGGGGCGGACGCCTTCTTCAGGAGTTCCGCCGCGTCGGTCCAGAGTTGGGCGCACGCCTTCTGTTCGTCCGCCGGGAGTTTGGCCAGAGCCTCGGCCTCTCGGATGCCCCCGAGGTCGGTGTCCTCCTTCCAGTGCTGAAGGGTCTGGGCGATGAACGGCCGTGCCTGGGGCGGGCCGGATTCGAGGAGCCTGGTCCATACCGTGAGCTCGGCCTTCAACCAGTCGAGAGCCTGCTGCCGTAGCCTCGCCTTCGCCGCGTCAGAGGGAGTCGGCTCATCCTTGCCCTGCCCGGCGGCGGCCAGGGCCGCGGCGCATCCGGCGTTGTAGCGGGGCTGGGTCTGGCGGTCGTCGCCGAGCTTCGGATCGCTCGTCAATGCCTCGGCCCAGAGCCGAGCGGCGGCGGCGAAGTGCTTCCGGTCGTAAGCCATCTGGGCAAAGGCGAGACCTTCAGCAGGATTGCCGGGTTTTTCCTTCGCGTCCAGAATGGAGGGCAGTCTCAGGACCAGAGTGATTTGCTGCTCGAGCTGGCGGATCAAAACAGGCATGGCTTGGGCCTCGGGCGAGCCGGGCGCAGCCAGTTCCGCGGCACGGCGGAACTCAAGCATCGCCTCGTCGAGCTTGCCCTGACCCTGAAGGACAACGCCGAGGTGGCGATGAGCCAGGGCCAGGTCGGGCTGGAGTCGGATCGCGGTACGGAATTCGGCGATGGCCTCGTCGAGCTTGCCCTGGCTACTCAGGGCGAGCCCGAGGCTGCCATGTGCCAGGGCCAGGTCGGGCTTGATCCGGATCGCCGCCCGCCATTCGGCGATGGCCTCGTCGAGCTTGCCCTGGACGTTCAGGGCGAAGCCGAGGTTGTAGTGGGCATTGGCGGAGCCGGGGTCGATCCGGATCGCCTCGCGGTATTCGGCGATGGCCTCGTCGAGTTTGTTCTGATTCCTCAAGGCGAGGCCGATGTTGTAGTGGGCCCTGGCCTCGTTGGGCTTGAGCCGAATCGCATCGCGAAATGCGCCGACCGCCTCGTCGAACTTCCCCTGGTCCGCCAGGGCGGTACCGAGGTTGACGTGGGCCGCGACGTCGTCAGGCTTGATACGGATCGCTTCGCGGTGTTCGGTGACGGCCTCGTCGAGCTTCCCCTGGCCCGCCAGAGCAAGGCCGAGGTTGATGTGGGCTCTGGTGTCGTCGCGTTTGATCTTGATCGCGGTGCGATATTCGGCGATGGCCTCCCCGACCTTCCCCTGGCTCGCCAGAGCGATTCCGAGGCTGCCATGGGCGTCAGTGAAGTCGGGTTTGATCCGGATCGCCGCCCGCCATTCGGCGATGGCCTCGTCGAGCTTGCCCTGGACGTTCAGGGCGAAGCCGAGGTTGTAGTGGGCATTGGCGGAGCCGGGGTCGATCCGGATCGCCTCGCGGTATTCGGCGATGGCCTCGTCGAGTTTGTTCTGATTCCTCAAGGCGAGGCCGATGTTGTAGTGGGCCCTGGCCTCGTTGGGCTCGAGCCGAATCGCATCGCGAAATTCGCCGACCGCCTCGTCGAACTTCCCCTGGTCCGCCAGGGCGGTACCGAGGTTGACGTGGGCCTCGGCGGAATCGGGCTGGAGGCGGATCGCGGTGCGGTATTCGGCGATGGCCTCCTCGGGCTTGCCCTGGTTGTCAAGGGCAAGCCCGAGGTTGCAATGGGCCGCGGATAGGCCGGGCTTGGCGCGGAGGAATGCGCGGTATTCGGCGATGGCCTCGTCGAGCTTTCCCTGGCTCCTCAACACGTTGCCAAGGTAGAAGTGGGCGAAGGGGTCGTCGGGCTTGCGTCGGATCGCTTCGCGGCTCGCGACGACGGCGGCCTCGAGCGTTTCGTCGGCTGCTCGGGACAGTCCTTTGCCCTTGAGCGCATCGCCCAGGCAGCCCAGGTGCCTGGCATTGCCCGGCCGCAGCTGCTGGAGATCACGGAATACGGCGAGAGCCTCGGCGGAATCGCCTCGCTTCTCGAGCGCATGGGCCAGCTCGTGGGCTGTATCGGGGCGGATCGCTCGCGCTGCGGTGTAGAACCGGATGGCCTCGTCGCGAAGAGCGTGCGTCTCCAGCACCGTCCCCAGCGTGTAGTTGACCCATACATCACGCGGATGCCGCTGCTGGGCCGAGCGCAGCACCGATTCGGCCAGTGCACTGTCGCCGGCATCGTTCAGACCGGTCCCCAGCAAGTGCAGGCCGATCGCGCCTATCTCATCAAATTGCGCCGCCTTTGCCAGGGATCGCAGAGAGGTCAACCGCGCCGCCTTGTCGGATTGATCCAGGGCTGTGCGGAGCTCGGTCCGCCAGGGGTCGGGGTCGGCGCCACGAGCGGCTGCGCTCGAGTCGCGCCGCCCCGGCGGTGTCGCCCCGCCTTCCTCGGCGGATCGCCGCCCAGTCGTCCAGCGCCGCGGCCAGGGCCAACGCCACCGTCGGCGGGCGGGCCTTGACCTTCGCCCCCGCCTCGGCGGGCGGCAGGCTGGCCAGATCGATCCCGGCTTCGTGGAACGCGTCGGTATAGGCGGCGTCGGTGTCCGAGCCGTCCCGATCGTCGGCCTCGGCACTGCGGATGTCGACCAGGCGATCGAGCAGATCCTTGTCGCGCTGGGCCGCGTTGAGACCGGCCTCGATCACCTTTTGCAGCGCTGCGAGTTGGGCCTTGGTGTTCGGATCGCCGGCGGGGTCGGCTTGTTCCACGGCGGCCAGGGCGACTTCCCACCGCGGAATGCCCTCGGGCTGCGCGACGGCCTGGTTTTGGAGCGTGGTCACTTGATCGATGACTCTCTGTCCCGCCGCGGTCCGCGCTGCTCGCTGCTGAAGGTAATACGTCGTGCTCAGCCCGCCCATTGTCGTGAGCGCCAGCACCGACGCCGCCAGGGCGAGCTGAACCTTGCGCCGCCGCCGCTCCTCGATGGCTTTTGCAACGGCGACGGCACGCTCGCGCTCGGCGGCCTGGACCCGGGCCTGAACGCCTGCCAGGTAGGCCGTCATCCGCTCGGCAACCAGGCCCGCGTCGCGCGGCCGGGCTTCGGGCTCGACCGCCAGGCAGTCCTTTGCCAGAGCGATCAGCTCGGCCTCGGAGCCGCAGCCGTCCAGCCGGACAAGCGCGTCGACCGTGTCGCCTCGCATCGCCTTGCGGAGGGTCTCCATGACGCCGCTTCCCGTGAAGGCCGGCTGACCGGTCAGGATCTCGCAGAGGATCGAGCCCAATCCAAAGACGTCGGCCCGGCGATTGACTCGATCGCCCTCGCCAGCCGCCTGCTCGGGTGCCATGTACGCAGGGGTGCCCATCACGCTGCCGGCCTGCGACTCGTCCAGGTTCGCACCGCTCCGGACGGTCGCGACCGCGCTCTCCTCGGGACCGGGATGAGCCGACGCCTCGTCGGCAACGTCCCCTCCCTTCAGGACCTTGGCCAGGCCCCAGTCCATCACCTGGACCTCGCCGAAGCTGCCCACCATCACGTTCGAGGGCTTCAGGTCCCGGTGGATCACCCCCCGTGCATGGGCATAGGCCATCGTCTGGCAGATGGCCTCGAAGACGGAAAGGAAGCGGGGAAGGTCGTGCGCGGGCGATTGGCGTTCCGCCAGCAACGACGACAGCGTCCGGCCCCTGACCAGCTTCATCGTGAAGTAGGGCCGGCGATCGGCGAAGGCGCCCAGCTCGTACACCGGCACGATGCCGGGGTGCTGGAGCTGACCGCCGATCTGCGCCTCCTCGACGAACCGGCGCACCAGCTCGGGCTTGTCCTCGTGACTCTCGAGCAGGACCTTGACGGCCAGGTCGCGCCCCAGGTCGGGGTCGCGCCCTTGAGGACCGCCCCCATCCCGCCCCTGGCGATCTCGCCGAAGAGCTGGTAGCGGTCGCCATGCTCCGCCGGCCCGGGCATCTCATCGGTGGAGGGCTGGGTGATGGCCAGAACCGTATCGTCGGTCCCCGTATCGGGCAACAAGATGCGGGGAATCGGGCCGATCGACCGGGCCAGGCTTTCCAGGACATGACCCGGCTGAACCGGCTCGAAGCCGAAGGTCACGTCCTCACCCGCCGAGCTATCTGGCGGCGGCCTGGTCTCCTGCTCGAGCCCGGCGCGGAGCAAGCAGGCCGCGCAGGTGCCTTCAGGTGTATCGGACGGAAGCGGATTACCACAGCGGTTGCAGCGGTGAATGTCGGCGATGATGGGGTTCCTGTCCGGTCAGAGAGAATCCTGGTTGTCTAACATCAACAGGCGAAAATGCCGCGAAAGGTAACATGAAAAAGGAGGATCAAACGAGCGCGTTCTTGAATCGGCCCAACAGAGACAGGACGCGGCCGAGCGATATGCCGTGAGACTCAGGTTACCGACCAGATCGCAAAGAAGATAGGCTCTCGAGGCGGCCTCGAAGCTCGAGTTCGTGCACCACCGGGTCGAGTGATCGGGTCCGGATGAGGTATCGGAGACTGGTCGACGACCCTCGTAGCTGCTCACGCCGCAGCACCAAATGCTGGTGGCGAGGAGGCATACCGAGTCTCGGCGTGGAAGGCCGTCTGATTGGGAGTGCTGGAGTGCGGAATCCCGCTCTGGGCCGGCGAGTTGCGCGCGTCGGCCGGATCGCCCGACGCATCCAGAGAGTAATGCCGAGTTCGGCGCACAGATCGCCGATCCTGGTTTCGGGTTGGTTCATGGAAGCCACGGCCAGGCGCAGCTTGGGGGGGCATCTTATAGGGCCTGCCACCCTTGGGGCGACGGGCGGTGGCCATGCCCGCTTTGGTCCGCTCGATGATTAGCTCCCCCTCGAACTCGGCCAGGGCGGCAAAGATGCCGAAGACCAGCTTACCGCCCGGAGATGTGGTGTCGATGCTGGCGCCGTGCCCGGTCAGCACCTTGAAGCCAATGCCACGTGCTGTGAGGTCATTCACCGTGTTGACCAGGTGCCGCAGATCGCGGCCAAGCCGGTCCAGCTTTCCAACGAAACAGATCGTGGCCTCAAAGAGCGATTGCTCAACCTTCTGGCCCAAGGCCAGGCCCTTACGCGAACGAGGCTGCGCGATTTACTGGCGGTCAAGAACGAGCGACTAGGCGAAGTGCTGGAGTCACTCGAGCGAACTGGCCAACTTGGCCGCACGCCGAGAGGTTGGCAACGTCTCTGCTGACCGAGAGAGGAGGACCGTTCCGTTCCCCTTCTGATAAGGGGAACGGAACGGTCCTTGAGCAATGAGCCGCGCTGTCGCCGCGCATCGATTATCTTGACCGGAACGTTATCAATTATCGTGACCACTCTCATCAGGAAGCCAAAGAGTTTGGCGGATGAATGGAAGGAGAACGCAAGATCATGGATCAAACTTTGAAACCTCGGGCTCTTGCCTTCGTCCTCACTCCCTTGTTGCTGCTATCCACAAGTAGCACAACCTTGAGTGGCGAACTACAACGTCCCACGATCCGCAAAGTCGGCACTCTCGATCTGGACATGGTTGAGACAACTCCCGTCGTGTTCCATGACCGGCTCTACCGCTTCGAGTACGTCCGACCGGGTTACCAGGCCAACAAGACCGGCGACTCCTACTTCCATTTCATCGACGTGGAAACCGGCAAGGCGACCCCCGCATTTGCGCCGACTTTCGACCTGGGTTGTGCCTACGCCGAGGATGGCACGATGTGGGTCTTCGGCGTGGACAACTGGGACGGAGAGAACATCCTGGTGTTCCGATCGAATGATCTGGAACATTGGGAAAAACATCCGGCGCTGAAGCTGCCTGGATGGGGTCTGTTCAACACGTCGGTCTGCAAGGCGGACAACCGGTATGTCATGGCAATCGAGGTCGGCAAGCCGCCGGAGGTGGTCGGCGTGCCGTTCACCATGCGGTTCGCCGAGTCCAAGAACCTGCTCGACTGGAGCCTGCTGCCGAAGGAGTGCGTCTATACCAAAGAGCGGTACTCAGCGTGCCCGGCCATGCGGTTCCTTGATGGCTGGTTCTACATGACCTACCTGGAAGCCCGACCCGGCCCAATCTACGAAACCTACCTCGTTCGGTCCCGAGACTTGATCCGCTGGGAATCGAGCCCGCTCAACCCCGTCTTGAAAGCATCACCCGAGGACAAGCGGATCGCCAACCCGAGGCTGACCACTGACCAGCGGGCGAAGATTACTGGAGCCGTGGACCTGAACAACTCGGACGTGGACCTGTGCGAGTTCCGGGGCAAGACGATCATCACCTATAGCTGGGGCAACCAGCAGGGGACCGAGTTCCTTGCCGAAGCGGTCTACGACGGACCTCTGGCGAGCTTGTTGAAGGGCTTCTTCCCGCAACCCGAACTCGTTAAGACGCTGCCCATTCCGGGAGAGGTGTTCCGTGTGGCGGGCCATACGGCGTTCCTGATTCCTCCGAACGACAAGAAGGCAACCGAGGCGATGCCGTGGGTTTGGTATGCACCCACGCTTCCGGGTTTGCCTGGACCGGAGGAGAAGTGGATGTTCGAGAAGTTTCTGGGTGCAGGCATTGCGATCGCCGGGATCGACTCTGGCGAGTCGTTCGGGAGTCCGAGCGGGCGGGCGATCTACTCGTCCCTTTATGAAGATCTTGTTCAGAAGCGTGGTCTGTCGAAAATGCCTTGCCTGCTGGCGCGGAGCCGTGGCGGTCTGATGCTCTATAACTGGGCCGTCGAGCATCCCGACTCTGTGGCCTGCATCGCCGGCATCTATCCGGTCTGTGATTTGAAGAGCTACCCCGGCATCGATAAGGCATCTGGAGCGTACGGGATGACACGACAACAACTTACCGATGTCATCGCCCAGCATAACCCCGTCGATCGTGTTGAGCCGCTGGCGAAAGCCGGTGTTCCCGTGCTCCATATTCACGGGGATGCCGACACCGTTGTGCCTCTCGAAGCGAACTCCGGCGAGCTGGCTCGGCGGTACCGGCATTTCGGAGGTGAGATGACGCTCATCGTGATGAAGGGGCAAGGGCACACCATGTGGCCAGGCTGGTTCCAGTGCCAGCAACTTGTCGATTTCGTGATCGCTCATGCGAGGGGGAACCGTCCGAATGAACCTAAACTTGCCAGGCCGGATAAACGCCAATGACCCGCCAGTCACAGGGCGAACCGCGGCGGATGTCCTTCCCCTTGACCTGGAGTGGAAAAGGGGATGGGGAAACAGGGGACGGGAGTCTTTGTCTTGACCTGGAGGTAAGCCGCGACGCTTTTTTTCGCGGGCAACGGCGATCGCGGGGGTGACGTGGCCTTGCTGCTCCGTATTAGGAGGCGTCTGGCTGAGTGCTGTCAAAGACGGACTTCGAGGAGGCCCCGGTGCTTCTCAAGGAGATCAGTTGAATCCAGCATTGATGTTAAGTGTCTATATTTGTGCTACCGGTGGTCTCCCTGTTGCAGAGTGGGTTACGGCGCTGGAACGGGGTTGGGTCGAGTGCTTGCCCCTCGATTCCGAGTGCCCTCCTTGCCAGGGGAGTCCAACCATGCATTGATCGAGCATCCTGTTTGACGACCTGGAATCTCACACGCTGATCGTTTGTGGTCAACCGCCTGCCGTACTTGCGACCGGAGTGACTCATGTACAACGCAAAATCCTGAGGCTACTCGACTTGAGAGGAGGCTACGACTGCTGACCGGGCACGCTCAGGAAATTTCGCGAAAACCAACTTGCAAGGTGGGGAAAGTAGCCTATACCGGTCCCTGTTGACCTCACGGGAGGGTGGAATAGATGACGATGTTGGCGGCGATCTTGAGAGCCGACTCGTAGGTGTAGCCTTTGCAGTCCAGGCCGGAGTGCCGTTCCAGGGCGCAACCGATATCGTACTTGGAATAGATGATCGCCCAGTGACCGTTGAGCTTGACGCCCTCGAGCTGGGGAAAGTCCTTACCGCCGCCGGCCGCCTTGGTGTACTGACAATCGGCCAGGTCGAATCCGACCTTGCTATAGAGCTCTTCCTCGTGCGGTATGGGAACAAAGGGGTTGTTGGGCAAGAGCTCGGCGACGAATCGCCGGAATGCGGCGTCGAAGGCGGGGCTGCCGCAGGCGGCATCGCCGAAGAGCGTGCCGCCGCCCGGCTCGAGATGCCGCCGCAGGGCGTCGAGATCTTCCTTGGTGAACGAGAACGAGGCGCGGCCGTGGAGGTAAACCAGCGGGTAGTAAATGAGGCTCGGGTCGCGGGGTGAGAGCTCCTTGTGGTTGATGACCACATCGAAGGAGAGCGGCGGTTTGCGGAGTGCGTCCATGAGGTTGGGTACAGCCAGGGGAGCGACGTTCCACTGGCCCGCGTGTTGCAGCTTGGCGATTCGCAGAGCGCCTCGCTTGGCGGAGTCGGCTTTGAAGTCATGGACTTCGCGGACGACGAGCTTGTCGGCGGGGAGCTCGCGGCCGGTGACGTAGTCGATGATATTTTGACCGACCCTGGTCGCCAGGATGACGGCGGTGTTGGTGGGGCTGTGCTCGGCCTGGTTCCAGTAGCAGGAGAGATCCCGCGGAGAGTAAATGACGACGGTGCGGCAGCCGTGCTCGATGCCCCAGAGGGGATAGGCACCCGGGGTCAAGAGGTGCTTGGCTCTCCAGACGGGATGGTCGTCGGAAAGGGGCCTTAGCTTGTACTCTTCCTCGGGAAAGAGCTCCTTGATGAGCTGCTTGAACCCAGCGTCAAACTCGGGATGAGAGCAACAGGCGTCGGCAAGTATGAACCCGCCCTGTTCGACGTAGTCGCGAAGATTCTGTCTGGCGAGGGCATTGAACTCGGGAATCTTGTGCCCGTTGAAAAAGACGATGGGCGCCTGGAGGAGGTCGGCGACCGACGCAAAGCCGGGATCAACAATCTGCCAGGTGAGCAGGTTCTTCCAGTCGCGTGAGACCACGCCGACAAGGTTTCGGACATCGTCGGGATCGTGGTTCCAGTCTCCCGCGGGTCCATGACGCAACTTGTTGACCAGAACTGGAGCTCGACCCTTCGCCAGGAACAAGATGGCGAAGCTGGTGGCCACGACGGGCTGTTCGGTGGGGCCGCTCCAGAAACCTGACAAACGGTCCTGGGTGCGGATCAGTTCCTCGGCCCCGAGGCGATACCAGTCATGCTGGCCGAAAAAGCGGATCCCGCCCAGCCGGCCGGCCCGCTCCAGACCGTACAGGAAATAGTGCTTCCACTGCTGTCCGGCGGGAAAATTCTGGCCGACGGCGAAGTGGAGAGCCAGCCAGTCGACGGTGCGCTGGAGATTCGGGCTGGTACCGCCCTGACCGCAGTTGTGAATCAAGGCCCCTTGAAGATACTCGGTCCCTTGAAATCGCTTGGAGCCGGTGATCACCAGACTGGAGATGCCCGCGCACGTCATGCTCGAGGTGGAAAGCAGGTCGCCGGCATGGTAACCCCAACCGCCATCCCTGCGCTGGGTCCTCTCCCAGTGCGCCCGTGCCAGCGCCCAGACTTCGGGCCGGACGGGGACGCCGGCTTCACTGGCCGCATTGAGGCCGAGCAGGGCGTACTGAGTGTTGGAGTTGTCGCCTCCCTGGGCGACTTCAGTATAGGTCCACGAGCCGACGGCCCCGCGCTGATTGGGCTTGATCTGTGCCGCTTCGAGCCAGGCGGCGTTGGCAGCAATCTTGATCTGGTCGCGTTCCGGCTCGGCCGCTTGAAACACCATGGTCTGCAGGCCGATCGTGTAGGTGCTCCGAAGGTCCTGGGGGCCAAATCTGCGGAGGTGGCCAAGCGCATTGCGAATGCACGGTGAATCCGTTTTCTCTCCGGCCGTCAAGAGGGCCAGTGTTACCAGGCTGGTCGTCCCCGTCCTGTAAGGATTGATGTCTTCCCATGATCCATCCGGCTTCTGCGCCTGCTTGAGGTAGCGGATGCCGTCGCGGATGGCCCGCTCGACGTCTTCCCTGGTCACGGCGCCAGGCGATGGAGTGCAGGCGGTCAGGACCACGAGCAGGGTCGCGATCACGCTGGCCGTTCTGGTCGGGGCTCTTGAGAGACGGATCATGACGGCGACCTCTCGGGTTGAGCTACTCTCTCATGGCAAGGTGGAATAGATGACGATATTGGCGGCGATCTTGAGAGCCGACTCGTAGGTGTAGCCTTTGCAGTCCAGGCCGGAATGCCGTTCCAGTGCGCAGCCGATATCGTACTTGGAATAGATGATCGCCCAGTGGCCGTTGATCTTGACGCCTTCGAGCTGGGGGAAGTCCTTGCCGCCGCCGGCCGCCTTGGTGTACTGGGAATCTGATAAGTCGAAACCGACCTTGACGGAGTTGAGATCATCGTTTCGAGGGATCGCCACCAGGGGGTTGTCTGGTAGCAGCTCGGCGACAAAGGTCCGGAATGCGGCGTCGAAGGCGGGGCTGCCGCAGGCGGCATCGCCGAAGAGCGTGCCGCCACCAGGCTCGAGATGTCGCCGCAGGGCGTCGAGATCTTCCTTGGTGAACGAGAACGAGGCGCGGCCGTGGAGGTAAACCAGCGGGTAGTAAATGAGGCTGGGGTCGCGGGGTGAGAGCTCCTTGTGGTTGATGACCACATCGAAGGAGAGCGGCGGTTTGCGGAGTGCGTCCATGAGGTTGGGTACGGCCAGGGGAGCGACGTTCCACTGGCCCGCGTGTTGCAGCTTGGCGATTCGTAGTGCGTTGCGCTGCACTGGTGCGACCTTGAAGTCATGGACTTCGCGGACGACGAGCTTGTCGGCGGGCAGTTCCTTGCCGGTGGCGTAGTCGACGATATTCTGGCCGACTTTGGTGGCCAGGATGACGGCGGTGTTGGTGGGGCTGTGCTCGGCCTGGTTCCAGTAGCAGGAGAGATCCCGCGGAGAGTAAATGACGACGGTGCGGCAGCCGTGCTCGATGCCCCAGAGGGGATAGGCACCCGGGGTCAAGAGGTGCTTGGCTCTCCAGACGGGGTGGTCATCGGAAAGGGGTCGGAGCTTGTACTCTTCTTCGGGAAAGAGCTCCTTGATGAGCTGTTTGAACCCGGCATCGAAGTCTCCGCTATGGCAGCAAGCGTCGGCGAGAACAAAGCCACCCTGCTCGACATACTCCCGGAGATTGTGCTTGGCCTGGTCGCTCAGTTGCGGGGCGCTGTGCCCGTTGAGAAAAACGATGGGTGCCTGGAGGAGGTCGGCGACCGAAGCGATCGCGGGATCGACGATCTGCCAGGTCAGGAGATTCTTCCATTCGCGCGAGACGCCGGCGACCAGGTTGCGAACATCATCAGGATCGTTGTTCCAGTCTCCTCTGGGTCCGTGGCGGATCTTGTTGACCAGAACCGGAGCGCGACCCTTGGCCAGAAAAAGCAGCGCGAAGCTGGTTGCGATCGTCCTGTTCTCCTCGATGACCGCACCCTGCCAGAAGCCCGAAAGCTTGTTCTGATCGTGAACCAGCTCCTCAGCGCCAAGGCGATACCAGTCGTGCTGACCGAAGAAACGCAGACCGCCAAGCCGGCCGGCGCGTTCAAGGCCATAAAGATAGTAGAGCTTCCACTGCTGACCATTGCCGTAGTTCTGGCCGACGTGAAAGTGGTTGGCCAACCAGTCGATCCCGCGCTGAAGGCTGACGCTGGTGCCTCCCTTGCCACAGTTGTTGATCGTCTCGCCATTGAGGTATTCCTGGCCCTGAAAGCGTTTCAGACCGGTGATGACCAGGCTGGAGATCCCTGCGCAGGTCATGCTGGCTGTCGAAGCCCCAGAGTCGGGGGTGTACGCCCAGCTTCCGTCTCGCTTCTGGCAGCGCTCCCAGTAGGCACGCGCCAGGACCCAGACCTCTGGCTTGACGGGCACACCCACCTCGGTGGCCGCGCCAGTCCGAGCAAGGCGTACTGGGAATTGGAATTGTCGCCGGGCTGGGAGTGCTTCGAGCTCGAGTAGGACCAGGAACCGGGCCAGGGGATCGGATCTCCCGGTTTGATCTGGGCGTTTTCGAGCCAGGTCACGTTGGCCGCGATGCGGAGCATGTCGCGATCGGGTTCGCCGGCAGCATAGACCATCGTCTGAAGCGCAATCGCGTAGGTGCTGTTCAGCTCGTCGGGCGTGAACGTGCGCAGATAGTTGATCGCTTTGCGTACCGCGGGTGAGTCGAGTTTCTCACCCGCTGTCAGGAGGGCGAGGGTGACCAGACTGGTGGTGCCGGTATGTGCATCGCCATTCGCGTCGGACCACGAACCATCCTGCTTCTGCTCTTGTTTGAGATACCGAATTCCATCACGGATCGCACGCTCGACCTCGTCGCGACTGACGGCGGCCCAGAGTGAATCCGAGCCAATCAAGAAGATCAAGAACAGCCCGAAGACCTGACCGACCACGGTCCAGGGTCGAGCCTTGGATAGAAAGTGCATGGCTGGCTCCCGGCACCAAGTCGAAGCGGCAGTGGCGCGATCAGATCGCCACGATTTCACTATGACAGAAGTCGATGTCGATCGACAAGTGCCGTCAGGACGGTGCCGGGACTCCGAGCCTCAGTTGGTAGCAGCGACGTGAATCTTGCCGTCGAGATCGCTTCCAATCAGCCGTTTCACAATCAAGCCGGTCTGGCCGGATCGGACGTAAACGGACATCCCATCCGCCGAGAACACGGGTGAAACCGGGGCGCAATTCTCATCAAGCACCCTGGGAAGACTTTGAGCCGGGACGCGAGGGTGGCCGGTCGCGGAGTCGATCTCGAGCGGAACCACTTTCAAGCGGAACTTGGAATCCGGGTGGGTCCGCGACAGGTAGACAAAATGGATCGTTCCATCCCGCCCTACTCCCACGTCGGAAAACCGTCTCAGCTCTGCACCTTGCGCCGATTCCTCTGGTGGCGGGATCTCGAGAAACCCCGCGGCCTCGATCGCGGTTCCATCGTCACTCATTTTCAGCCAGCATTGTTCGGTGGACATCGGGTTGAGATGACCATCCTGGGGAATTGCCGTTGCGAAGACGATCTGTCCCAGTCGAGGGTCTCTTGGCCAGGCGGGATCCGCCATGTAGGTCGGCGTTTGGAAAAGGGGACGACATCTCCACTTTATCTGAGAATGTTTCCCGTCTCTCGGACTTGCGGAAGTAGATCCGACCGGCTCGATGGAATCCGCGAACCATCCCGGAAAATCATGATAGTAGAGGTGGCCATCGCCGGCGGCGAACAGGATTCGGCCGGGGCGGGTGGGCACCCAGCAAGCACGTCCGACCGGGAGAATGTCAAAATTGACCTCATCGATGACCTGTCCGTCCGGCAGCCGAAGTCGCGCAAGTCCCCAGAACACTTGCCCGGTGCCGTTGGGCGAAACACCCAATGCCTGACAGACCGCCTCGATGTTCCCCTCGGCATCGCGCCAGGGAGCAACACTGACCTGACCCCAGCGATTGCCGGATGGCAACGGAACGGCATCGCATCGATTGCTCTCGCGGTCGATCAGGTAGCAATACCTCGAGTTTTCCGGCTGGTTCGGCGGGCCGGACGAAGTGATCGCGTCCCACCTCACGGTTTCATTCAGCGGCAGAGGCCCGGGACGGGCATCGACCAGGAACGAGACCAGCAACGCGAGAAGAAATGAGAACCCCAGAAGTATAAACGCAACGCGTGTCAAAACCGTAAAGAACTTGGCCATGAGATCCTCGCCAGGATTTGAGCGAGCGGGCGGGAGAGCGTTTGCTCGGCATGGTGTGGTAAATGGGGGAAGTTATGAAGAGGTTTGGTGGGAGAGTCAGATGGATAAAAAAGGAGGTCTTTCTGGTAGGCCTGACCTTTTCAGTCAAGGGGAAAGCGAGCGATCAATCGAGAGCACACTCAACATCCAATATAAGTACTATGCAATTCGGAGACCTTGGACAGCCCCTATCTGGAAGTTTCTGGTAAACTGGTTCAGCACCATGACATTATTGATCTATCTCGAGGTCCACGCACGACTTGGATCAAGCAGGCTAGCAGGCTGCCCGGCATGAGATTCTGTATGTACTTTAGAACTCTAGTACGTGCGTTGTGAATTACTCATGCAAACTGCCACTCGATTGAGCGACATTTCGAGTGGATGTCCAGTTTGTGGCCATGGGTGTCCGCATGGGATTCGGGGGAACCTGCGAGGGCGATTCCAGAGGGGTAAATCCAGTCAACTGGTGGGATAGTGACAACCACTGCGGAGGTCAATGCGCTGGCGTGCTTGAATCGAGCATTCACGCCGCGCTACAATGTGCGAGACCTGAGCATTCGTCGTCGTCGTGATACCGGGCAACCGCGGCCTGGAACGAGGCGGAACCACAAGCGGTTGGCCTGGCGGTTTGTAAATTCAGGCCAAACCAGCATTTCCATTTTCTCGGCGGGTCGGACTAACGCATGTCAACTGTCGGCGATCGGATCACGCAGCTTCTCGACGAGTTTCGCCATTCCCGCGACGTCATGGTCGCCGAACTGAACAAGGTTATCATCGGTCAGCGCGATGTCATTGAGCTGATCCTGGCGTCAATCTTCACGCGCGGACACGTGCTCTTGGTGGGTGTACCTGGCTTGGCGAAGACCTTGATGGTCAGCTCGATTGCCAGAATCCTCGACGTCAGCTTCAAACGAATTCAATTCACACCGGACCTGATGCCCTCGGATATCACGGGGACCAACGTTCTGGAAGAACCGGAAGCTGGCCGGCGGGCTTTCCGTTTTGTTCCCGGACCGATCTTTGCCAACATCATCCTGGCCGATGAAATCAACCGGACCCCTCCCAAGACGCAAGCGGCCCTCCTGCAAGCGATGCAGGAGCGCGAGGTTACTGTCGGCCAGGACACGATGCATCTGCCTGACCCGTTCTTCGTGATCGCCACCCAGAATCCAATCGAGCAGGAGGGTACCTATCCGCTTCCGGAAGCCCAGCTCGACCGGTTCATGTTCGATATTCGCGTCGGTTATCCATCGCTTGAGGAGGAAAAAAGGATTCTTCTCTCGACCACCAAAGGCGATGTTCCCGATCTCAAGAAGGTTCTTTCAGGCAAGGCGATTGTGAACCTGCAAAAGCTGGTCACGTCGGTGCCGGTGTCGGAGTACACGGTTGACTACGTGACGCGGTTGGTTCGCGCAACCCGTCCCGCCGACGAGAAAGCGCCCCAGTTCATCAAGGATCTGGTCGATTATGGCGCCGGTCCTCGGGCCGGACAGAATCTGATTCTGGCGGGCAAAGCCATGGCGGCGATGGATGGCCGCTTCAGCGTCTCGCTCGACGATGTCCGCAAGGTCGCGGTTCCGGTTCTTCGCCACCGCATTAGCACCAACTTCCAGGCCCAGGCCGAGGGCCAGACGACCGAAAGCCTCGTGAAGCGGCTCCTGGGCGAGATCCGTGAGCCGGAGACGCCCAAGTACGAGCGCTCGAAATGAGTCCGTGAAGTGCCTTGGTCAAGGGCTTCAATGACCCTACGATAGAAAGAGCGGCGACGGTCGATGGCGTGCGTGGTCTATCGGAGCGGTTCTGGCCGGGAGGATAATCTGACTCCTAGAATGGTTAAGGATACAACCGGGAAACCCGGCCAGTTCCCTGGTCTGTCAACCTACACGAGTCTCGAGTCGGCCGTTCCTCCGGGTGGCAAAGCTCAGGTCATCGATCTCGACCTGTTGCAATCGCCACTTCGAGGATTGAACGATCAGCCGCTCCTCGACGGAGGACTCGATGGGCATGTCTCGATCACTCCCACGACTCCGGACGGCCAGGTGGATCAAGTCCTCCTGGAAGAATGGGCGATGACTCGGGGTACCGATCAGGTTCACTGGCTGACTGAAATCGTGAAACAAGCTCTGGTCGCTACGGTGAGGAGACCGCGATGAACCCCCTCCGAGTCGAACGCGTCGACGGTTTTCAGATGCAGGATTCTGGACGCGAGGATCTTGTGGTTTACACCCCGAACCCCATCTTCGGTGCGGACTTGCACGGAACGGCATGGTTTCCCTTGCTTGCAAACTCGGCGGCCACGACTGGTTCGATCGATTGGGACTTCATCGATAGGGCAGTTCAGGATGCCTTGGAGACGCTCACGAGCTGGCTCGTCAGCCGCGCCCCTGCGCTGCGGTGGAAAACCGGCCGGAGCTCGGCACGAGCATTTCCTCTGTTTAGCTATCGAATTTTCTATCGTCTGGACGGCGATGATTATGACCCCGTGATTGTGGGTGTGACCGTATTTCTGGACGGATCGATGGCCCGGGTGTGCGGAGATATCTCGGGGGACGAGTCCGGTTGCGTCTACTTCGATGAAGGATGCAACCTTGAGGTTCCCGCGCGGCAAGACACCATCATCGACGCCGCTCGCAGCATTGCACAACGCCTTTCCGCACCAGGTCAGATCGTCCTTGATACCATCAGCGATCGTGACTTCCAGGTCGTTTCACGCTGAATCCAAGCCCATTCGCCATGGGGTCACGGCTCATGCTCACGGAAAACGAGAAGCGGTTATTCATTGAATCCGCCATCAAGGCGATGGCGGCCTACACGCTGCCGTACCTCACTCAGGTCAGCGGGGTAATCGACGAGCACACCGGAGAATTCCGCGGCACGGGTTTCTTCTGCGAATTGGCTGGACGCGAAGCTATAGTGACTGCGGATCACGTTCGAAGGAAAGCGATGGAGACTGGCAAGTTTCAGAGTCTGGCGTATTCTCGGGGTAGTGATACAGAGCCGACGATCGTCGCGGGTGAGACTCGGTCACGCGACGAGAATTCGTATGACATTGCGATTTGTTTTCCATCTAGTCGCTTCCCTCTGAGACCTGAGAAACGATTTTGGCCCGGCGATCGGATCGACCGAGATCCAAGGTTGATCTTGAGGGACTACCTCTTTGTCCAGGGATTTCCCCAGCGATATAGTCGGTACACCTCGCCTGGCGGCAATGCCATTGTGTCCGAAACTCTCGCTTATGGAGCGATGGTCAGATACACAGAGGCAGACGTGCCTTCCGAGGAAAGGGAGCAATTTGACCGCGAACTACCAGGCTACGAGTTCCTTCCCCGGGAACTGCTGCGACCGCACCAATTCGCGCTCAACTTTTGGGTTGAACCGGACCACTTTCTCGGTCCCGAGTCTGGTACGAAAATGGCCGAGGACTGGTCCCAGGTGTTCGAGGAAGCCGAAGAGGTGCAACCCGTCGCGCCAGGCCAGAAGGTACGCGGAGCCTTCGGATTAAGTGGGAGTCCGGTCTGGCGGCTGGGAGCCTCGGGCATGAGTGCGAGGCAGTGGACACCCGAGTGCAGCAAGCTTGTCGGAGTGATCACGGGCTGGAATGCACACTCTAAGATTCTGATCGCCACCTCGGCATCCAAGCTCCTCGAAGTTTCAGGACCATCATAGGCAGGTACGGAGCGTTAATGTCTACCGCCGAAAAATACCTGAACCCTGCCGTCATCCGCCAGGTGGCGCGGCTCGACCTCCGCGCCAAGTTCATTGTTGAGGGCTTCATCGCGGGGCTGCACGCCAGCCCGTTCCAGGGGTTTTCTGTCGAGTTCTCCGAACATCGCAAGTACACGGCCGGCGACAATATTTCCGACGTGGACTGGAACGTTTACGCCAAGACCGACCGCTTCTACATCAAGAAGTTCCAGGCGGAAACGAACCTGACCGGCTACCTGGTGATGGATCTGTCGGGATCGATGGGTTACACCTATCGTCAGGAGCTCACCAAATTCGAGTACAGCATCAGTCTTGCGGCCGCGCTCTGCTATCTGATGATCCACCAGCAAGACCCGGTCGGCCTGATCGCCTTCGATCAGAAGGTCCGCCAGAGCCTGTCGCCGGGGAGCAAGCGGTCGCAGCTTGGCAATGTCCTCTCGCTGCTCGCCAAGCTCAAGCCGACCGGCGAAACCGACATCGAATCGAGCTTGCATCAGGTCGCCAGCATGATGCGGCATCGCAGCCTGGTCATGATTTTCAGCGACCTCCTGGCGGACACCGCACCGGTGTTGCGAGCCCTGCATCGCCTTCGGTTTTCCGGTCACGACGTCATCGTCTTTCATGTCCTCGACGAGGCCGAGGCCATGTTCCCCTTCCAGGGAATGCTCAAGCTTGAGGACAATGAAACCCAGGAGATCCTCGAGGTTGATGCCGATGCCATCAAGGCGGATTACCTCGAGGAGGTCGCCAATTTTCAAGCCGGTTACCGGACCGATTGCACGCGCGGCCCGTATCGACTACGTTCCGTTGCACACCGGAATGCCTTTCGACAAAGCTCTGATGTCCTATCTGCTCAGCCGCCAGGCCCGGGGGTGAGGTTGCATGGAATTCTCGATGATCAACGCGGGACTGGCGGCCGGGGCGGTGCTCGCGGTATTGCCCGTGATCCTTCATTTGTTCATGAGGCAAACGCCCAAGCATGTCATTTTCCCGGCCCTCCGCCTGGTCCGCGAACGCCAGAAGCGTTCCAAGAAGCGGCTCCGGGTCAAGAACTGGCTGCTGCTTCTGGCACGCATGGCCGTGCTCGCCTTGATGGCTCTGGCCCTGGCCCGGCCCAGGCTCTATTCGCAGATGCCGCTGGGCGATCAGTCGGTACCCACCGCGCTCGGCCTGGTTTTCGACACCAGCCTGTCGATGAGCTACAAGGAAAACGACAAGACCCGGCTCGACGAGGCCAAGGAACGGGCCCGGGCGATCCTCGACCAGATTCCCGATTCCAGTCTGGTCTTCCCCGTCAATTCCCACGAACCCGTCGCGGCCCAGAACGGCCTGACGCCTGCCGCGGCTCGTAAATGGATCGACAACCTGACCATTCATCCCGTGAATCGGCCGCTCAACGTGGCCATGGGCCAGGTCTATCCGAAAATCGCCGAATGCGACCGCCCGCGCCATGAGGTCTATGTGCTGACCGACCTCTCGCGGTCATCCTGGAATCCCGAGCAACCCGCCGAGGGCCTCGACAAGGTCTCCAAGGCAAAGGCGGCTCCTGGCGGCAAGATCGCCACCTTCATCGTCCGCCTGGGCTCGCCGGATATCACGGACGTCGCGATCGACGCGGCCGCTCCCTCCAAGAACCTGATCACACAGGGCGAGTCGGTCGAGATCAAAGGCATGGTGCGTGCCCAGGGAGCCAAACCCGCCAGCCGCGTCGTCGAGTTTTATCTGGACGGGGTCAAGAAGGGTGAGAAGCCGGTGGAGATTCCGCCGGGCGGACAGGTCGAGGTCAGTTTTGCCACGCCGACGCGGCTGGACGGCGATCTGCACCGCGGCGACCTGCGTCTCGGCGGAACTCCCGATCCGCTCGAATTCAACGACAAACGCTACTTCACATTCAAGGTCAAGCCGGCTTACAAGGTGCTGCTGATCTCCGACCAGGCGATCGATGCCGACTTCGTGGCGCTGGCTCTCGATCCCGATGCCACGCCCTCGGCCTCCAGCGGCTATCAGATCGATCGGGTGCGTTCCAAGGACCTGCTCGGCCAGTATCGCGATACGCTCAAAGACTACTCCGCGGTTTTCGTGCTCAACGTCGAAGCGTTCGAAGATGAGGAGACCTGGGGACTGCTCAACGGCTATGTCCACGAGGGCGGGGGGCTGGTCTTCGGGCTGGGCGACCGCTGCAATCCCGAAAACTACAACGGCCCGACGGCAAGCCAGCTCTTGCCCGCACAGCTCGAGCCCAACCGTCCCGGCAAGGGCGAGACCACCTTCGGCAAGATCGAGGACGCCACGCATCCTCTCTTTCAACGCTACGCCAAGGAAATCGGCACCCAGCTTGTCCTTGTGCCCGTCTACCGCTACTGGGCGGTCAAGCCGCCCGAAGGTTCGCGCGTGCTGCTGAACTACGCAGACGGTGCTCCGGCACTTCTCGAACGGACGTTCAAGGGATCCAAGACAGGACGGGTCTTGCTCTGGACCACGCCGTTGTCGCGGCGTCAAAGACGCAGCGAGAGGGGAGCTTGGAACGAGTTTCCCCTGCCGACCTACTGGGCATTCCTGGCCCTGATGAACGAGACGGTGCCGTATCTTGCCGGTACCTCCAACGAGCAGCTCAATTTCGACGCCGGCGAGAACGTGATGCTTTTTCTGGGCACGGGAGCGCGGTACCAGGGGTTTCAACTCACGGGCCCTGACACCAAGAACTCGGAGACGCTCACGCCGTCGGCCTCGAGCGATTACCTGGAGATTCTTTCTCCCCAGATGCTCGGCCAGTGGACCGTGATGGCCAAGGACGCCGACAACCAGCAAACCCGGCTGGGCTTCAGCGTGAATCCACCCAAGGACGAAAGCCAGTTCGTGCCGCTCAAGACCGAAGAGCTCGACGCCATCTTCGGCAAGGACAACTATGCACTTGCCGAGGATGCCAGTACGCTGAAGAAGTACCAAGATACCGTCCGCGTCGGTAACGAGCTGTTTCCCTGGCTGATGATGTTGATCCTGATCATCGTCACCCTGGAGAATCTCCTGGCGAACACGTTTTACAAGGAGTCAGGCCGGCCGGCACAGCCCGCGGCCACGGCGTGAGCCTTCACTCATCGTGCCTTCTCTCGATCGATCCCCATGTTCCAGAGCATCAGCGTCAGTCTCAACCCGATCGGACCATGGCCGCTCCTTGTGGGTGCCGCGGCTGTCGTATTGTTCCTGACTCTCTGGGCGTACATGCGCAAGCTCCGCGGCTCGAGCGGCGGCTGGCGCTGGGTGGCGCTGAGCCTGCGTTTGCTGGCGCTGCTCCTCTGCCTGCTCGCCGCGCTTCGGCCTTCGGTGATCCTGCAAGAAAAGAAGCGGCAAGCCGCGTCGCTCGTGTTCCTGCTAGATTCGAGCACGAGCATGACCCTGGGCGACGAGGTCCGGGGCCAGACGCGCTGGGCCGTGGCTCGCAAGGCGCTTGATCAGGCCCTTGAGACCGCCAAGACTCTGGGGCCGAACCTGGAGGTGAGAACCTACCAGTTCGATACGAACCTGCGCGAGGCCAAGCTCGACGAGAAGACCCAGCCGGAGGGGCGCGAAACCGATCTTGGCCCCGCCATGCTCGAGGCCGACAAGCGCGAGGCCCAGAGCAACAAGCGGATGGCCAGGATGGTCATCTTCTCCGATTTCGCGTCCAACAACGGGCTGAATCCCCTGGTCGCAGCCCGCCGCCTGCGCGACCAGCAGATTCCCGTGGTGACTGTTGGGCTGGGAAGCGAGAAGGCTAGCACGGGATCGAAAGACATTGCCGTCCGCGAGATCGCCGCCGGCCCGACCGTCTTCGTCAAGAACCAGCTTGAAGTTCGCGGCACGCTCATGGCCCATGGATTTTCCGGCCAGCCGATCGAGGTCGAGCTGCTCGCGGAAGGACAATCGATTGCCAAGACCCAGGTCCGTGTGCCCGAAGGGACCGACATTGCGCCGATTACCGGCCTGAAATACATTCCCAACTCCCAGGGCGAGAAGAAGCTGACCTTGAAGGTTACGCCGCTCGAAGGCGAGTTCGTGACCACCAACAATGAGATCAGCACGTTCGTGACCGTGCTCAGCGGCGGCCTGAACGTGATGTTCCTGCAAGGCCCGAACTTCACCTGGGACTACCTCTTCCTGATGCGGTCGATCATGACCTCGCGCGACATCCAGGTGGAGGGCGTCGTGATTCGCAAGCCCGCCCAGGGCGAGCAGAGCGAGATCACTGATGACGGCGAGTTCGCGCCCGGCCGCTACAACGTCTACGTGCTCAGCGACCTGCCTGCTGATCACCTGGCACCCCACCAGCACCGCCTGCTGGCCGAGGCCGTCAAGAAAGGCGCTGGATTGATGATGCTGGGCGGCCGCGCCAGCTTTGGTGCCGGCGGATGGGCCCAGACCGATCTGGCCGACATCCTGCCCGTCGAGATCCATCCCGGCGACGGCCAGCTCGAGCCGGAAGGCGGCATCAAGTTCGTTCCCAGCAACAAGGGACTCAACAGCTACGTCCTGCACATCGGTGCCACGCCGGCCGAGACGGCCAGGCTCTGGGACATGATGCCCCCGATCCTCGGCACCAACCGCTTCGGCGAGCCCAAGAAAGCGCGGAGGTTCTTGCCGAGACGCCGGGCAACCCGGGCGAACCGCTGATGATCTCCATGGACGGCCCCGGCGCGGGACGCGTGATCGCCTACGGCGGCGACACCTGGGTCTGGGCGCGGGCCTTCGAAGAGGGCCGGCTGGCGCATCGCAAGTTCTGGAGGCAGGTCATTTTTTGGCTCTCTCACAAGGAAAACCAAGGGGACAACCAGGTCAAGCTGACCCTCGACCGCCGCCGGCTCAGCGTCGGCCAGAATGTCGACATGACGGTCACCGCACGCGACGCCAAGGGGGCCTCGTTGACCGGTGTGACCTACGAGACCAAGGTCGAGCGTGAAGGGCTGAACCCCACGTCCGAGCCCGTCGAGCTCTACGCCCAGGGCGATGAGGCCAAGGGCTCGTACGCCGCCACCGGCCAGCCCGGCGATTACAGGATCACGGTCGTTGCCCGCAAGGACGGCCAGGACGTGGGCCGAGACTCGGCGCGGTTCCTCGTCTACCAGGACGACCGCGAGCTCGAGAACCCCTCGGCCGACCTGGCACTGGCGCGGCAGATCGCCGAGATCACCGGCGGCGAGGCCGTTCCCCAGGAAGGCCTCGGCAAGTACCTCAAGGGCATCGACCAGTCCGCCTATACCGAGTACCTCAGCCCCACCGAGCATAAGATCTGGGACAACTGGCCCTTCCTCCTCATCTTCGCCGCCCTCCTGACCCTCGAATGGTGGCTCCGGAAGCGGCACGGGTGGGTCTGATGCGGCGGTCTGGGGTGCAATGCACGCGTCCCCAGACAGGTTCAGAAAAGTTGAGGTCAGATCAATTTGCGGATCAGCCGCTGGTTTGATCTTCGTCTTTTCGAGATCACGCAAATCTTGCTCTTAAAACAACTTCCGCTTGTCGAAGTCTCCGTAACTTATAGGTTTATCGCCCCACCGATCGGTCCTGCCGGTTGGGTAATTGTATTTGCATGATTTGGGCTATTCCCGGGCAATCCTCGCCGATGCCCGGGGCTATTGCCTGACAGTCTGGAACAGGCTTGGGACCATCCTCCTGAGTCGCCCGCGACCGTGTGAAATCAGTGCGGCAGAGATTCCCCGCCCGGCTTGCCGATGGCGCGGTCCAGCAGGTTCGCGGTGATCTTTTGAACTCGCTCGTCGGGCCCATGCGGGCGCGAGAAGTGCGACCAGGGTAGGGTGTGGCCGGGCGGGGACGACAACCCCTGAGCCCAGAAGATGGTTGAAGCATTGAACACGAAATTGCCTTTTGGACCCGAGTAGATCGTCGCGGCCCAGCGCTGGGGTGTCTGGCCGCCGACCCAGGCGGTGCCTCCGCCCACGACCTCCAGGCCTGGCAGGCTCGCCGGGTCGCCGTGATACTCCCAGCCGATCAACCCGGGAATGCGATCCCCGCGCTTCATGCCGGTTCCCGCGAATATCCAGTGATCGGGCTTGAGCACGATCCAGTCGCCACCGCCATTGACCGGCTCGACATTGCGCGCTCCCAGCAGCAAGCCCTCGTCCGGGCCATGCTCGGGAAACGGTCCGTGCTCCTTCTCGCGTCCGATCGCATAGGCGTTGCCGGCCCCGTAGGGACCGCCGCGAAAGATGATCCGGTTCGGCCGACCGTCAGACCCATCGCGAAACGGAGTGACCCAGCAGATCGCATTGCCGGACAGGAAGAGCAGGTTCACTCCCGCGTCGCGCATCTGCGTGACGCTGCGGAACTGGCGGATGTCCCAGTACTCGTCGTGCCCGACGCTGATGAAGGCCTTGCACTTCAGGCCGCGGTCGGGAATCAGCATGTCGCTGTTCGAGCAGTAGGTCACGTCGTAGCCGTGCTGCTCGAGCCAGAAGGCGAGCGGAAACTCCAAGGGCAGGAACTCTCCCGAGCCGAAGGTCAGCGGGTCGTTGACCACCCCCTCATACTGCGCCTCGCGGCCATAGGGGCGGTCAAAGATGACCTCGGCCCAGGGCCCCTGTGTGCCCTTGGGATGGGTGTAGAGCGAGTAGTGGCTGGGCCAGCGATTGTACGCCTGCCACGTGTTGTCCGAGCACTGCATCAGGATGTCGGCCTTGCGCTGATCGCGGACGATGAAGACCACATAGCTCTGCCAGTACGGCTCGACAGCCGGATCGACGAGCGTCGTCAGCCGCCCGAGGTAAACGCCGCTCGGCCAATCCTCGGGAATGGTGACTTGAAACGCTACCTCCCAGCGACACTCGTGCAGATCCTTGGCCCCGGGCCGCGGCGTCGGCTGTGTCTTCCCATCGAAGGGCCCCAGCGTCTTGACCAGCCGCGCCCTGCGCCCGCCATAGTACCCCATCCGGAAGATCTCGACCTGGAACCGCCGGGCCGGGTCGGTCGAGACCATCACGTCGAGCGTCTCTCCCGCCCGCACGCTCTGCCGGGAACAGTACCCCTCGATCGCGGCATTGCGAAACCCGTCCTTGTCCGGCCGCACCCGGGTCAACTGCCAGTCCGTCGCTCCGGCCTTGAGATTCTCGACTCGGATGAGATCCGTCCGCGCCGTCTCGCCGTCCTGCCCCGCAAAGACTCCCGTCGCAAGCAAGGCCCAACCGATGGGGATCCATGTCAAGCGAAGCGTCGTCTTACGTAGAAGAGAATTCATTCCGTTACATCCCTCCGGGGAAAGGTCACCGCTCGTCGCGACGGGTTGTACCGCGCCCGTTGGACAGGAGTCATTTTGTTCGCGTAGCAACCGCTCGAAATACCTCGCCGACGGACTTGAGGTAGGCGACATCGCCGTTCTCGGCGCGGCGTGCGACCTCGTCGAGCCAGCGTACCGTGGCCGGCTCCAGACACGGTTCGGATGGGTCGCCGGCGGGATAAACCACGTCGACCTCAACCTCGACGGCATATCGACCGCGGCGCACCCAGCGCTTGCGCTTCTCCCGCCGTTCCTTCATTTCCCTGACTCCACAAGATAAACAGGACAAGCTTGGCTTGCCCCGTCGCACCTATCCAGGACCAGATCACTTCGACCTCATTCCCGTCCTCGAGGATTTGCCGGACCAGCACGGAAGGGTTTGGTTTGCTCCTCGGGCGCTCTCGGACCAGCTCGGCCGCTTCGAGCCCCGCTACCAGTTGCCAAGCTGTGATTCCGCGTTCCTCGCACCGCTCGTCGGCATGCCAGGCGACGAAAAACCGATCGTTCACCACCGCCGTGCGAATCTGCTCAAAGAGCTTGCCCATTGGCACATCATAGTGCCACTGTGCTGTAAGCGAAAGAGCGGCAAGCTTCCATCGGACGGTAGCCAACGACGGGTTTTGTCCTATTGAGGTTCTTCGCCGATCGCAGATGCTACGCCCGAGGGAAGCTCGCGCTTTCACTTACGCTTAAGTTCCGGTGCCACGGATGTTGCTGGTGAAGGCGAAGATGAACGCGGCCCGGTAGTACCGGGGAGATCATATCTGTGCGCGTGAATCCTATTGGAATCCTATTGGGGTCACCCACAAATCCCCTCGATCGCGGCATTGCGAAACCCGTCCTTGTCCGGCCGCACCCGGGTCAACTGCCAGTCCGTCGCTCCGGCCTTGAGATTCTCGACTCGGATGAGATTCGACTGCGCCGTCTCGCCGTTCTTACCTGCCCCCGCCCCCGTCGCAAGCCAGCTCCAGCGCCCCCGATCTCCAACCAAGGTGCTGTCCAAGCTCAATGAACAGCCAATCGAGGGTACGTCTGACGATTCGCACCAACCTGCTTCGGTTGTGCGCAACCGAGGTGCACAAAACGGTTTCGGTTCGTTGGACCGAAGCGCAAAGGTGCTCCTCGGCGTTGCCATGCCGGTGGCCTCGATGGTCCGGACGTGGTCCTGGCTGGCGGGGTCGTCCGGGTCGAACGACCTGCGGCTGTTCTCGTGGGCGATGATCTCGGCGGTGGGGATTTTCCCGCAAGCGAGTGACTCGAGGCCGCGGGAAGGCAGCCACAGCGACCAGCGAAGGCTGACTCTTCGATAAGGTCGGCGGGCGAGCATCGTCTGCCCGCCGTCCCACGTTCGTTATTCAATGTGATGACGTGGATCGTCGCCCTGGACGAACTCAATCGCCCACGACGATGATCACGAATGAGCCCGGGACATTGCCTCTTCGACCGCCTTTCGTCTGGGCGCCTTTTGTCTGGGCCCCGGGGCGGGCGGGAACCGGGGTGGCGGCCGAGAAGTAAAGGCGATGCGTATTCGGGTCGATGGTCATTGTCCGGGCGGTCGTCTGGGTGGGGACCGTCGCGACAACCTTGAACTTCCCCGGCTCGGGCTCGCCGATGACGGTCACTGTCCCGTCGCCACCGTTGGAGCTGTAAGCCAGGCCCTTCGCCGGGTCGAAGCCGCAGCCGTCCGAACCTCGGCCGATGTTGACCGTGGCGATCACGGTCCCCTTGTCGGCGTCCATCACCACCATCTTGGAATTGCCGGTGCAGCCGCTGAACAGCCGGCGGTTCTTCGCGTCGATCGCCAGTCCGTTCGGCCTCTGTCCGGGCGCCAGCGGCCAGCGATTGAGGATCTTCAGCGAGAGCGCGTCGAACTCAAGCACCTCGCTGGAACTCCGGATGTTGACGAAGATGTGCCCCCTCCCATCGGCGACGGCCGCCTCGGGTTCGCCCCCGAAGGCAACCGTGCCGGCAACTTTTTCCGCGGCCGGGTCGATCAAGGTCCCGTCGTTGGTGCCGTGGTTGAAGGTGATCACGCGCTTGCTGGACGGGTCGTAGAGGATCGCGTCGGGCACGCCGCTGGCCTTGATCTTGTTGGTTGGCTTCAAGGTCTTGAGGTCGAAGACCGTCACACTGCTATCCGCTCCGTTGCTGGTAAACCCCTTGCCGAGTTCCGGCACGACTGCGATCCCGTGGACGCCGGGCGTGTCGGCCAACTCGCCGACGACCTCTTCCTTGTCGAGGTTCAGCACAGTGACCCGATTGCCTCGCGAAACGTAGAGCCGCCGAGCCGCCGAGTCGACCGTGAGATAGTCCCAGCCGCCCTCGCCTCCGACGGCGATTTTGTGGACCCTGGGCAAGGCCAATGTGGGCGCATCCTGGGTGATGGCCGGGAGTAGCATGGAGAACATAAACAGGATCAGATGACTCATCGGTTCGGTCTCCGAGTGTTCGGGCTGTCATTCGACGGAAGGATCACCGCATCAGGCTTACCAGAGAATCAGCGGTGTGATTAGCCGTTCGTGCCATCATAAGGTCGAATTTAAGAAGCCGCCCCTCAATCAGAACAAGAGGGGCCGTCTTCTCTCGCACATCTGAACTTACGGCTTGCCCGTTGACCCCGGAGGGGAGTCGATCATGGACAAATAGGGCGGACAAATAGGACCACCCACAAATCCCATTTGATACTGAACACGTGGCTCCCTGATTGGTTCGTTTGATCATCATGACACGGATCGGTCGCCGTGGGACCGAACTATGGGTTCGTGCATCGAAGACGGGGAAGCACCGCCATGGCACGGCGGAATCGCGCGGAGGTCGTGGTCGAGGACGAGATCGAATTCTATCACTGCATCCAGCGGGTCGTGCGCCGGGCTTTCCTCTGCGAGGTCGATCCTCTCAGAACGCAGTCGTTTGAGCATCGCAAGGACTGGATTCGCGATCGCCTGGAGGCCCTCGCCGGGCTCTTTGGCGTGGAGATCGCCGCCTTTGCCGTGCTGTCCAACCATCGTGTCCAACAAGGCCACCAATCATCTAGCATCCCCGGAGGAAGGTTGGCGCCATTCGATCCCCCGGTTGACCGGGTCACCAGGGAGACTCCCTGTTGCGAGGAGGAGGCCCAGCAACTTACGTATGGCGTCCATGAAACACGCGAACAGAAGGAATCGAAGGCAACGAAGTGTCACGCCCCGCTAACGTCGTTTGGGCGCAGGCCAATCGTCGGCATAGCCGGGGCCGATCAACAGGAACGGCTGAACTGACGACCGAGTCTTCAAGTGCTTCGTTACCTTCGTGTCCTTCTGTTCCAAGCTGGGCCTGTACTTGCCTTTCCCTTTCACAGAATGGCCAGGTGTCGTTTTCAGCCCGAGAGGGTACCACTTTGGGAGACCAGTGGGGACCACCTGAGTGGTTGCGGCGTGATGCGATCGACGACAGAAGAGCGTGCCCAGCCGCTGTCGACCGCGACTGCTGCGCGGCGGGCCACGGCTTCCCCGAAGTCAGCCGATGCTGCCCGCTCGCGACGAGCCAGCGACCGGAGGCTCTTGCCGATGACACTGGAGAGCTATCTGGAGTTGCTCGACTGGAGGGGTCAACATCTTCAAGCCGGAGCAAGCGGCGTGATCCCCGCCGCGCTGGAGTCGATTCTGGTCCGGCTCCAGGTCTCCGCCGAGTCCTTGCTGGAGACCGTCACGCGATTCGGCCGCCGGTTCCACCGCAGGTGGGCTTGACCGACCACTGGAAGTTCGAAGCCCAGCGTCTGGGCGTGAGCTGGCTGCACGGCCAGCGCTGGAGCCAGGCGGCATTTGCGCCTCCGCCTCGGTCTTGAGTCGCACGGCTCCCCTTGGGCTCGTGGCATTCCCCCTGGCGGCGGGTGTGAACAAAGAGTTTCCCACTCTCCTCTCCGCGACACATGCAGCCGGGCCTGAACAATGGTAGTGTCTCTCGATCTGGAGCAAAGAACGTTGCTGTGGCGAGTTTTCATCTCATCGGGGTGACGAGCCCAGTTCGAGAACCGGAGTCACGTGCTGGACGCGCGGTGCGCGAGCATCGTCGGACTTCGAACTCGCCTTGTCCGTCAAATCGTGGGTGGCCCCGTTTGCTGTGGGTGGCCCCGTTTGCTGTTGCTGTGGGTGGCCCCGTTTGCTTCCTTCCAAGTCGGTACCGAGCCGGGGAAAAGGAGTTCGGGCCGTGGTCACGCCCGCGGGGTTTGAGAACTGTGCCGCATCAAAGATCTGGAGCTCGTCGCCTCACAGGGCTTTGAGGAACGCGATCAGATCCCGTTTTTCCTGTTTGGTAAAGCCGATCGTGAACCGGGTGTCGTAAAACTGCACGACAGCGTTGAGGTCGGCGGCGAGTCCGTTGTGGAAGTACGGTGCGCGGGCCGCGAGGCCGCGGAGGACGGGCCCCTTGAACTTGCCGATGTCGGCCCAGCGGCCGGTGATCAAGGCTCTTCCGGGGTCGGTGGTCGAGCGGGTTTGGCCCGTGTTCACGTTCTGAAGCGTATAGAGGGGCATGTCGGGCGTACGCCGCGACGCGTCGGTCGTGCCAATGTCAATTGGCAAGGCAACCGAATGATTGCCGATGTTGGGGCTGTCATGGCAGGTCGTGCAAGTGCCCTTGATTGTGACCACGCCCAAGGCGTCGTTAAGACCGCCCACGCCGGTGATATTAATCACCTTTGTGCCGAAGATTGCGGCACCTCGGGCAATGGCCTTTCGACTTGGGTTTGGTGAGGTGGCCCAAGCCCCGAATAAGGTCATCGCCTCCGGATCGAACGGGGCCCCGCTCGTATCCGCTCCGAGGACGTCGTTGATCGTGACGTAGAAGTTCTGCATGGCGACGGACCCCGGACCTCCCTCTGCACCCTTGCTCTCGAGGTGGCCGGCGCGATGGCTCGACTGCTGGGCCGTGGCGAGATTCAGCTCGAATTGCACGATGGCTTCCGCCACGTCATCGGTCGGTTCGGTGCCCTGGGCATGTGTGAGGACGGCATTTTTGGCCTGCTGCTTGAGATCGCCGAACAGCGCCTGCGCATTCTGGTCTGGCGGCGCGGTCGAACTAATGGGAGTCGTGCCCAGGGGAGCGAACGACTCGCGGCCGTCCCACATCACGGCCGTGAGGAACCGGAGGTTCGTCGCAGGAAGCGGGCGACGAAAGAGCGAAAGTTCTGAGGCGCTGGCGTACTTGTAGGGGTCGTCGACGCCGATAAGCACGAATTCCGCACCCGTCGGCATCGGCAGACCGATCCGGATGACTCCCCTGCTCAGCAGCATGCTGAACGCCTTGCGCCTCGATGCGAGTGTGGAGACATCCTCGTACGGCGAGTTCGAGCCATCGACGGTTTGGAAGATGGGGTCCAAGCCATTTGTCGTACGAAACCGGTGTTCCAGCTCGTCGGGTGTGATCGTCCACCCTGATGATGCTACATGGCAGGAGGCGCAGGACCTCCCGTTGGTCCCAAGGCTTTGGAAGAATGGTTCTGCAACGTCCAACGGATTGCCGTCCAGCGTGATCGTGCGGAGCGTGCCGGACGGATCCGGAGTGTCAATCACGCTCCTCTGGCCCCACGCCGACGCCGGCGAAGCAACGTATAATGCAGCGACCAGGAAGGCGCCCGCGAAGAACCGGACCGGCAAGAGCGTCCGGCGATATATTTCGCGGTTCGATTGTAGCCGAAATGACAGTGCGAGCATGGCGGTGACCTCGAAAACAGGCGGAAGTGGTGCTAGGAAACTGTTGTCGGCGACGGGTCGCTGGAGGGCGCAGCCGACCGCGACACCTACCGTCGCCGAGCCATACGATACGTGCCGAAAACCATTGCTAGCCTCAATGCGCCAACGAGGCGTAAATCACCCCAACGGTGCTCGAATTTTTTTTGCGATCGAGCTCTCGCTCATCAAGCTGCATGCGCTCGGAGGCCGCAGCCTGGAAGCGGACTCTGAGGTCGGGCGGCTGTCCTTTTCCGGTGCAACTCGTTAAGCTTGAGCCGAGCCCTTCTCGCACGCATTCCGGCCGGGCTGCGACCTGCCGGGCGGTGCCGTGTGGGCCCGGGTCGGGGATTCCTTCGGGGCGGCCGTCGGCAGCCGGATTCATGAATGATGTGACAAGCATCCTTTCCGCCGTCGAGCAGGGCGAGACCGGGGCACCGGAACTACTCATGCCCATGGTCTATGGCGAGCTGCGCAGACTCGCCGCGGCGCGGCTGGCCATCGAAGCTCCCGGGCAGACTCTTGATGCCACGGCCTTGGTGCATGAGGCCTACATGCGGCTTGTCGGCTCGACAACTGATCGCAGATTCGCCAACCGCAAACACTTTTTCGTTGCGGCGGCCGAGGCGATGCGTCGGATCCTCGTGGAGAATGCCCGCCGCAAGGGGCGCGCCGAGCGCGGCGGCCGTCCGCGTCGCGTGAAACTGGAGGACGATCTCCTGGAGTCCCCCCATCGCGACGAACGTCTGCTTGCCATGAATGAGGCCCTTGACCGTTTCGCCGTGCTCGAACCGGCAAAGGCGGAGCTGCTCAAGCTGCATGCGTTTGGAGGCTTCACCCTCGCCGCCGCCGCAGAGGTCATGGGCATTTCACCGACAACCGCCGACCGCTGGTGGGCGTACGCGCGGGCCTGGCTCCGCGCTGAGATTTCGGAAGAAAAAGACCCGTGAGCATGGTGCGTTCCGACGGTTGCTGGCGCATTGGATTCTGGGCCGACCGAGGTTGCGTCGACGCGGAGGACCGGGATCATGACCGAGGCCACGATCTTCATCGCAGCTCTGGAGAAAGCGACCGAAGCCGACCGCGCCGCCTTTCTGGCCGAGGCCTGCGCCGGTGACGAGCGGCTGCGCCGCCGCGTCGACGCCCTGCTGCTAGCCCACGCCGGGCCCGACGACATCCTCGACCCAACCGGCGAGCGGTCCAGAGGCACCGGCGTGCCAACCTCCCATATGCCTGACCGCGAGCCGGCCGGGGCCATCGTCGCCGGCCGCTACAAGCTGCTTGAGCCGATCGGCGAAGGCGGTATGGGCACGGTCTGGATGGCAGAGCAGCGCGAGCCGGTCAAACGGCTGGTGGCGCTGAAGCTGATCAAGCCGGGCATGGACTCGCGGGCTGTCCTCGCCCGCTTCCAGGCCGAGCGGCAGGCGCTGGCGTTGATGGATCACCCCAGCATCGCCAGGATTCTCGACGGCGGAACGACCCGCGAGGAGACCGGCGGGGTCGGGGCCAGCCGCCCTTATTTCGTGATGGAACTCGTCCGGGGACGGCCTCTGACCGAATACTGTGACACGCGCCGGCTCAGCATCACGGACCGCCTCGACCTTTTTGTGCAAATCTGTTTCGCGGTCCAGCACGCGCACCAGAAGGGGATCATCCACCGCGACCTCAAGCCGGGCAACGTTCTGGTCACCGAGCACGACGGCTTGCCAGTGCCGAAGGTCATCGATTTCGGCCTGGCCAAGGCCTTGAGCGCCGGCATTGCCCTGACGGACCGGACGCTATATACGGCCTTTGGAACGGTGGTGGGCACGCCGCTCTACATGGCGCCCGAGCAGGTCGGCGTCAACGCGCTGGACGTCGACACACGTACCGACATCTACGCGCTGGGCGTGATCCTCTACGAGTTGTTGACCGGGACGACTCCGCTGGAGAAGCAGCAGCTCAAGCAGGCGAGCTGGGAGGAGATCCGTCGGGCGATCCGGGAGGAGGAGCCGCCGCGACCCAGCCTGCGGCTCTCGACGAGCGATGCGTTGGCGGGTGTGGCGGCCAGTCGTCAGACCGAGCCGGTGAAACTGACGCGGATGGTCAGAGGCGACCTCGACTGGATCGTGATGAAGGCCCTGGAGAAAGATCGGACCCGACGCTACGAGACGCCAGGCGCCCTCGCGCGCGACATCGAACACTACCTGCACGACGAACCCGTCGCGGCCTCGCCGCCTTCGCGGCTCTATCGACTTCGGAAGCTCACTCGCAAGCACCGCAGACTGATCGGCACGGTCGCAGGATTCTGTCTGCTCCTCGCGGCGGGGGCCGGAGTAAGCTCGTGGCAAGCGCTGCGGGCTCGCGCTGCCGAACGCCAGGCGATTACCGCACGAGATGAGGCAACCGAGCAGCTCCGCCAGGCGCAACGCTCCGAGGCGAGGGCCAATGCCGTGCTCAAGTTCTTCCAGGGCAAAGTGCTGTCGGCCGCTCGGCCGAAGGGCCAGGAAGGGGGGCTGAGCAGAGACGTAACGGTCCGCGAGGCGCTCGACCGCGCGGAGCCCGAAATCGCCAAGGCGTTCCCCGGCGAGCCTCTCGTGGAGGCGTCGATACGAAACACCCTCGGCGTGAGCTACTGGTACCTTGGCGACCAGGAGAAGTCGCTCAAGCAGCAGGAGCGCGCAGTCGCACTCCGCCGGCAGGAGCTGGGGCCCGAGCACCCGGAGACCGTCGGCGCGATGAACGACCTCGCCATCGTCCTGAACCGGATGGGGAAATTCGCGGAGGAGCAGAAAATCCTTGAAGTGGTGGTGAAGGTCAAGCGGCAAACCCTTGGCCTCGAGGATCCCGTAACGCTCCGCTCCGTAAACAACCTGGCGGTCGTGCTGGCCATGCAAGGCCTGCTCGAAGAGGCGGTGCAGCTCGCGAAGGAAACGATGGAGATCCAGCGCCAGGTCGACGGCCCCGAGTCGATCACCACACTGCGTTCGGAGTACAACCTGGCGATCATGCAACGCCACCTGGGGAACTGGGCAGTAGCTCAGCCTCTGTTTGATGAGTCGCTTAAGACACTCCGGCGCGTCTACGGCCCCGACCACCAGGATACGCTCCGGGTGGTCAACGGCCTGGGCGAGCTATTTCTCGACCAGCGCCGGCCGGCGGAAGCACGAGCCCTCTTCGAGGAGGCCCTCAAGGGACAGCGGAGCGTCCTGGGCCCAACCAGCGACGAGACCGTCTTGACAATGATCAACCTTGCGGACGCTGCGCGGCTTCAGAACCGCCTTGACGAGGCGCGCAGGCTCGCCGAGGAGGGCGACAAACTGAATCGGCAAACCCTTGCGCCCGATCACCCCCAGACACTCTTTGGGCTCACCATCCTCTCGAGCATCGCCCGCGACCAGGGCCATCATGACGAGGCCCGGAAAGGCTACGAGAAGGCCCTGGCCGCGCTCCGACGCTCGCTGTCTGTGAAGACTCCTGAGGTTCAGAGGTGCATGGGCGACTATGGCTGGATGCTCGCTGCCTCCTCGGATCCCACGTATCGCGACCCGCACCGCGCGATCGAGATGGCGAACGAACTGATCCGGAATACGCCGAAAGTCCGCGACGTCTGGACAACCCTCGGAGTGGCCCATTACCGCACCGGCGCCTGGAACGATGCGATCGCCGCGCTCGAAAAGACCGAGGCCCAGGTCCCCGGACGACTCACCGCCGTCAATGGTCTCTTCCTGGCGATGGCTTGCTGGCAGATCGGAGAAAAGGACACGGGCCGCGCATGGTACGCGAAGGCCTTGCCGTCGGTCGAGACAGCCAGTCAGCCGACCCGACGAGAGCTGGCCCTCTTCCAATCGGAGGCCGCTCAATTACTCCACATCTCGGACCCGGAGCCTCCCTCGAAGGCCAGGGAATAATCCTCGAATAAATGTGCGATGCATAATACGTAGTGACGTCTAAAACTGAAAAACGCTATTCTATGCGATGATGCAGCGGATCGATTCAGCCCCTACGGCCTTCGCGGTCTGACCCCCAGAGTCCCGCGGTCTGACCCCCAGAGTCCCGCGGTCTGACCCCCAGAGTCCCGCGGTCTGACCCCCAGAGTCCCGTGGCCACGGCGGCACAACCACCAATACGGGTACATGAGCCACCTCTTGTTCGGCAGTCGCTTGTGTTGAGAGAGGGCCGAAAACTTAAGTCATTGATATTTATGGATTTACGATTGTGATGTTAAAAACCCGTTAAAGCTGGCGAAATTTTCTTGACAGCTCGGTTGCATTCCAGCAATAATCCCCACCTGCAATTCCCTACGGTCCTAAAGTAAAGCTGAGGGACTGGCCCAGACTCGTTGAATGCGGGGCGATGTCGTTTCCTCTTGATGCGAACGCCTCCAGCATGCAGACCGACGCTGGGGATGGCATGGTCGTGGTGCAGATGTTGGTCGCGGATCGCCCGCCGATCACCATCGGCGGAGCTAACCTCGTACTTCCCACGCCAAGGAAGGTGAGGGCCGGACCGTGGTGAACGAGACTTGTCGGATCCGCTAAGCCCCCGAAGGTTGCGGTTGAGCAGCAACAACTTTTGGCATGATCTCCCCCAACGCTCCGAGGAGAAAGGAGAGGGCCGGACATGATCTTCCCGCCTGGCGCGACGCAACGGACGAGTTTCGAGGACGTCAACGAGCAGGTCTACGACGCAGTCATCGTGGGCGCGGGGATCGCCAGCTCGATCATCGCCAACGAACTGGCCCGCGCGGGCAAGAGCGTACTGATCCTCGAGGCGGGCCCCAAGGGCGATGCGACGTTCAAGGATTACGAGGCGTACCTCAACCGCTACTACGCCACCGCCGAGAAGGACAACCAGTCCCCCTACCCTGCCAACGCAAACGCGTCGATGCCGAGGAGCACCGACGCCCGCCCCATCCGGCCGGGGGTGCCGAACACGTCGGGCTACGTGGTCCAGAACGGCCCCCTCTCGACCGACACGACCTATACCCGCGTCCGAGGCGGCACCACGATGCACTGGGAGGCCAAGGTCCTCCGCATGCTGCCCGAGGACTTCCGGATGCACACCCTCTACGACCAGGGCCAGGACTGGCCGTTCGACTTCGAGGAGATCCTGCCGTACTACGCGCTGGCCGAGCGCGAGATCGGCGTCTCGGGCGACGTCGACGACCAGGAGGATTACCTCAAGCCATCCTTCCCGAAGAACTACATCTACCCGATGAAGGCCCTCCCGCTCTCCTACCTCGACCAGATGGTCGGCCGGGGCATCGACGGCACCCGGGTCGAACTGGAAGGGGAGAGCTACGATCTGAAGGTCCGGAGCTTCCCGCAGGGCCGCAACGGCATCCCGAATCCGGCTTACATCGATCCCGTGAACGGCAGCAAGGTCTTCGTCCCGGACGGGGCCGTGAGCACCAACCAGGTGGAGATCGGCGGCCGGTGCCAGGGCAACAATAATTGCGTGCCCATCTGCCCGGTCCAGGCGAAATACAACGCGAACAAGACCCTGGCCAAGGCCTTCCACCAGCCCGGCCGGGTCGAGCTGCTCGCCCAGGCCGTGGCCTCGAAGGTCCACGTCGACAACGAGACCGGGCTCGTCACCCACATCGAAGTCAAGAAATATGACGACCCGGCGTCGCCCGAGTTCAGGACGGGCATCGCGCGGGGGCGGATCTACGTGCTGGGCGCCAACGCGATCGAGAACCCGCGGCTGATGCTGGCCTCCGGGTTGCCGAGCACCAGCGGATTGATGGGCCGCAACTTCATGGACCACGCCTACCTGCTCTGCTGGGCGCTGATGCCGATAGTGTGCGGTACGATGCGGGGGACCAACTGCACGGGCGGGATCACGGCGCGTGCGCGGTGGGTCATTCCGCAGCAAGCAGGCCGCCTTCAGCGTCGACATCCACAACGACGGCTGGGGCTGGGCGGTCGGCTCGCCCGCCTCCGACCTCTTCGAGATGGTCGACTCGCAGTACAAATTCGGCCGGGAGCTGCGGCGGGACCTGGTCGACCGGATCACGCGCCAGTTGCAGCTCGCCTTCATGATCGAGGTGATGCCGAACCCCAGCAACCGGGTCAGCGTGGACCCGCGCTACACCGACGCGATCGGCAACATGCGACCCGTGATTTCCTTCGAAGTCCCCGAATACACGATGCGGGGCGCGGCCTATGCCCGCCAGTTCGCCCGCCTGGTCTTCCAGCGGCTTGGCGCCGCCGACCGGACCGCGTACAACCCCGCGGACTACGGCAACGCCACCTATGATGGCGTCGACTACTCCATCCGGGGCGGCAACCACCTGGCCGGCACGCACATCATGGGCAAGGACCGGAAGGACTCGGTGGTCGACGGCGACCAGCGCTCGTGGGACCACGACAACCTCTACCTGGTCGGCGGCGGCAGCATGCCCTCGATCGGCACGGCCAACGTGACTAATACCATCGCCGCGCTCTCCTTCCGCAGCGCGGCGGCGATGCTCAAACAGCTCTCCACGGGCCCGCCGATCCCGGCTGGGCCGTTGCAACCCGCCGGTGTCTAGCCCCGGCGGCCCCGCCCGCCCGACGATCCACCGACAGAGATAGGCCCTCACGAACCGGAGTCGCACGACATGCCAACCTCGAGGATCAAGACGATCGGGGACCTGAAGGATTACCTCTACGTCGCGATGAAGATCGAGCACGCGACGATCCCGCCGTACCTGACGGCGCTGTACTCGATCTATCCCCTGACCAACTCGGACGCGACCCATATCCTCCGCGTGGTCGCGGTCGAGGAGATGCTGCACCTGACGCTCGCCGCCAACATCCTCAACGCGATCGGCGGCAGGCCAGACCTCACCGCCCCGGGGTTCGTCCCGGAGTACCCGGCCTACCTCCCCGACGGGGAGCATGACTTCAAGGTCGACCTCCAGGGGTTCTCGGAGTGCGCGATCGAGACGTTCCTGAAGATCGAGCGCCCCCGCATGGCGCCCAGCGAAGACAAGCGCGTGGTCCCCCGGGAAGTCTCCGGCGCCGTGTCGTTGGCCAAGGTCCCGGGCGAGCCCGGCATGCACTTCTACAGCATTGGCGAGTTCTACGAGGAGATCATCCGCGGTCTGCATCACCTGCACGACACCATCGGCGACGCGATGTTCACGGGCGAATCCTCACGACAGGTCACCTCCGAGTACTACTACAACGGCGGGGGCGAATTGTTCCCGGTGGACGACCTGGCTTCGGCCGTGCGGGCGGCGCGAGCGATCATCGAGCAAGGCGAGGGCAAGGACTTCGGCCTCTACACCAGCGAGGGCGAGCTGGCGCACGACTACCGGTTCGAGCAATTGAAACTGGGGCGTATTATCAGACCAGCGACAAGACTCCGGGCCACCCGACCGGGCCGCCGGTCCAGGTCGACTGGAAGGCTGTGTATCCCATCAAGAAGAACGCCCGCCTGATCGACTACCCGGAGGGCTCTGCGCTCCGCGTCATGGCGAAGGCGTTCAACGACGAGTATGCGGGTATCCTCGCCCTGCTCACGACTGCGTTCAACGGCCGGCCCAACCTCTTGCAAGAAGCGGTGCCGAGGATGTTCCAGCTTCGCAACAGGATCACACAACTGATGCACAACCCCATTCCGGGGATGGAGGGCGTCTACGCCGCGCCCACCTTCGAGCTGACGGGCGTCACCGCGGGAGTGACATCATGATTGTCCAGTTCCTGAGATTCTCCTCCGAGGTCACCGCGTTCACGGAGTTCGAGCTGCGCGGGACCGGGATGGCGGAGGCCTACCTCAACGCGGTCGTGGGCGTGATCGGCCAGGACCTCCTCACCCAGTTGCTCGACGCCTACGACCGCATGCTGGGTGTCGGGCCGGACCTGCGGGCCGACCGCCTGCGCCGCGAGGTCTTCGGCGACGCGAAGCTCGGGCCGATCGCCCGGAACATCATCAAGCTGTGGTACATCGGCGTTTGGTACAAGCTGCCGCGCGAGTGGGTCGAGTCCTTCGGCACGAACGTAAAGAACGACACCTTCATGGTGTCGGCGGTCGCCTACACCGAAGGGCTGCTCTGGACGGCCATCGCCGCCAACCCGCCGGGCGCCAAGGGCCCCGGCTATGGCTACTGGGCCCATCCGCCGCAGATCCCGCAAGTCTGAGAGCCGCTTCCGCAAGGTCCATGAGACCCATGTCGCGTGGGCATGCCCACCGGATTTTTCGTGGGATTGGTGGGCCGCGCCCACCCGGCAAGCGGCATTCGGGGCAGACTCCGAGGCAAAGTTCGAGAGAGCTTCACCCCAACCTTCATCTTTGGTGGGACGCCGGCCCATTGAGCATCGACAAGCGAGGTCTCGGCCAGCGGGAAACGGATTACCTCGGCATCGGGAGCGACGCCTCGGCAGGCTCTGCTGTACGCAACTGCATAACAACAATTGATACACTTGTTAAATAAATTTTGGCGTTAGGAATTTTCTTGACATACCATCTCCAACCGTGTTTCATACGTCCTTAAACTTGAGGCGACTGCCTCAGACCTTTGGCAAACTTCCTGCTGATACCCAGCATCGACTGAGTGCCCACCTCACCAATCTTTGGGTACTCATGTTTTTGATAAATTATGGTATTTTCGGGAATACCCGTTAGGAGATATCTTGACAGCAGAAACTTCGAAGATGCTGCTCGGCATCCATCCCACCGCGTGGACGAATGATGACTTCCAGGAGATCGGCGATGACATACCTTACCAGGTCATCCTGGATCAGACCGTGCAGGCGGGTTTTGCCGGCGGCAGCACCGGGCATAACTACCCCACGCACCTGCCGTCCCTGTTGCACGCGGTGAACAGCCGGAAGCTGCGCATCGCCGCCACCTGGGCGAGCATCCATTTTACGACCGGCGTGGATCTGGATGCCGCCTTTGCGGATTTCAAGAGCCAGGTGGCGTTCTTGCAGGCCGTCGGCGCCAAAGATGTGGTGGTGGCCGAGCTGACCGATGCCGTGAACCAGGTCCGTAGCAAGGCGGTGCTCGCCGACCGTCCCATCCTCAATGAAGCGCGATGGTATCTGCTCATCTCCCAGCTCGACCGAGCGGGCCAGTACGCTGCCAGCCAGGGCATGCAGCTGAGTTATCATCCGCATGTCGGCACCTGCGTGATGACCTTGAAGGAATCCAGGCATCTGCTCGATTCCACCAATCCCGATTTTGTGGGGCTCTGCCTGGATACCGGGCACTTGCGCTATGGCGGCGCCAGCCCGAGCGAGATCTTGGAGTTCACCAGGGCGTACGCGACTCGTATCACGCACGTCCATTTGAAGAATGTCCGCCGGTCCGTGCTTCCCGCCGCCGTGAGCAAGAATTACAGCTTCTTTCAGGCGATCGAGAGCGGGATTTTCACCGTACCCGGCGATCCCGAGGGCGAACTGGATCTGGTCCCAATCTTGCAGATATTAAAAGACGTCGGTTACAGCGGCTGGATGATCATCGAAGCGGAACAGGATCCGGCAAAAGCCGACCCCTGCACACACAAACACACCACACCGCTAGCATACGCACGAATCGCGCGTGCGTTTCTGCGCACACATCTGGGGTATTAAAATGAATACAGAATCCAAACGAGAAATCTACTTCAGCTTGTTCATGTTCACGGTCGATTTGAGGCCGGAGGACACCTATTACACCCGGGTTCTCATCGAGCATCTGACGGCCCTGGCCGAAATGGGCTACGACGGCTTCGATTTGCATATTGCTCCCCGCGCAGCGACCGTCGACCATCGCGCCGAGGTCGCGAGCTATGCCCGTTTGAAGAAGGCCTTTGATGAAGCCGGCCTCCAGGCTGCGAAGTTCGCGACCAATGTTGGAACCACGCAGTACTTCGATCCGACGTCGCCGTACGTCGAACAGCGCGAGCAAGCCCTGTCCTACCTCAAGTCGCGAGTCGACATCACCGCGGCGCTGGGCGGAGAATCGAACGAATCGATCATGTCCGGGCCGTTCCTCTACCCGTACGGTGCCTTTCCGCTCGATGACCTCGGTCAACCGATCTGGAGCGACGCCCTTCAAGATTGGATGAAACGCCGATATCACGATGCGCGTTCCATCATCGAAAAATTGGCCGACTATGCCCTCAAGAAGAGGGTGAAGCTCGCCATCGAACCCGTCAAGAATTGGGAAACGCCACCGCCGAACATGGTCTCGGAACTGCTGGATTTCCTCGACACGATTGAGAAAATGCCGTGTGGCGTAACGCTTGACACCGCGCAAATTTTGATGGAAAGCCAGGGCCCCAGCATTTTCAGGGAGAATGTCGCCCGGGCCGTGCACCAGGATAGACTGTCGTATGTGCATATTTCGGCACCTGATCGTGGTGAGGTACGCGACAGCTGGATCCCCTGGGATATCATGCTCGGCGAGCTCGAACCGGTTTACCTCGGGCCGTATTTGATCGAGGTGTTCAACGCGATTCCGCCTTTGGACAGCGGTATGCGGATGACTCGCCGTCGCTTCTGGCGGCCGGGCGAGGACGCCCCGGAGCCGAACCGTGCCAGCGCCTATGACGTCGCCCGCGAAGCGCTTGAAGAGCTGCGCGCGCAGATCGCCCGGATTCGCCCCGCAGATGCCTGAAGGGGCACGAGTTGGTCGCCCTCCCCGAGAAATGGTGCCCCGCGATTGGTTTGCGAAACGGGTTGCGGCGCGGGCAACGAAGACCGTCTGAGCCGTGCCAGCGTGAACGACGCCTCGACCGTCCCTCGAATCCCGGAGACTCGCATGTCGACGCCCTTGCCGGAACCAATCATCATCGTCGCCAGAAAAGCGGGCGACGTGCGTATTCACACGTTCATATCCGCCTACACGGATGACAACATCGCCAATGCGACGCACATCATCGAAAGCGGAAACAAGCTCGTCCTGATTGATGGGCAATTCCTCGTCCCTTATGCCAGGAAGTTCAGGAATTACGCGGATAGCCTCGGGAAGCCGATCGAACGGCTGTACCTTTCGCACAGACACCCGGATCACTGGTTTGGTCTGGCAACGGCGTTCAGCGATGTCGCCATTTATGCCTTGCCCGAGACCATCGGCTTTCTGAAGGAGAATGGCGAAGCTTCGCGGAAAGACCACTGGATGTTGGGCAGCCTTGCTCCGGACAGGATCATCGTTCCCGAGAATGCCGTCGAGCCGGGAGAAGAGACCATCGATGGGGTGAGATATGTGTTCGACAAGGTCACGGACACGGAGATCGACTTCCTGCTCACCGTCAGACTCCCCGACATGGGAGTTTATATCGTGCAAGATTTAATCTATAGCGGTACTCACTTGTACCTGACGAAGCAGATGCGGCATTGGATTCAAGTTCTGGGAGAGATGCTGACATCGGACTACGACTTGTTCATGCCGGGTCACGGCCTGCCGGCCGACAAGAACGAGGTCGCCAGGAACGTCGAATACCTCTCCGCGGCCGTCCAGGCGGTCGGCGATGGATTGACGCACGACGCCTTCAAGGATTTCTTGATCCGCAGATACCCCGAACGCCAGTGTCCGGGCATCTTCAACATCTACCTGCCCCGGCTGTTCGACAACGCGAGCGAGTATTGATCCTCGGCACCACACCACCCTTAGCGGAGATCACCGCGCCATGAGCCAGGAATACACGGTCGGGCAATATCTGGTCGACAGGCTCGAACAACTGGGCCTGGGGCATCTGTTCGCCATTGCGGGCGACTATTCGATCGACTGGCTGAACAATTACGTCGCGCCGAGCAAGATCCAGTTGATCGAGGAAGTGAACGAATACAATGCGGGCTTCGCGGCCGATGGCTACGCGAGACTCCGAGGGATCGGCGCCCTCTGCGTCACCTATTCCGCGGGCTCGTTGTCAGCGACCAATTGCATCGCTGGTGCCTATGCGGAGAAGGTGCCGGTCGTCCTGATCAACGGCACGCCAAGCATCAAGAAGACGCTCACCTATGAGCAGACCGGCTTCAGCTCGCACCACTTCCTCAGCAGCCGCCAGACGGATCTTCAGGTCTTCGAGCCGATCACGGTCGCGGCCGTTCGAGTCGACAACCCCGACCTCGCGCCGATGCTGATCGATTATGCATTGACGCAAAGCGTCACGGAACGACGCCCGATTTACATCGAACTCCTCCAGGACATGGTCGATCTGCGCTGCGAGCCTCCCAAGGGCAAGCTGGCGCCCGCCAGGACCATGTCCGACCCGGATAACCTCAAACAGTCGCTCGCGACAATCAAGGTGAAGCTCGAAGGCGCCGCCCGTCCCTTGATCTGGGTCGGCGTGGAAGTCGACCGCTTCGGGCTGCACGAGAAGGCAGACGCCTTGATTCGGCGACTCAACATCCCGTACGTCACTGAGCTCCTGAGCAAGTCCATTCTGTCCGAGGATGATGCGCAGTTCGCCGGCGTGTTCGACGGCCGGGCATCGTCGGAGGCCGTGCAGGAGCTGGTCAGGGGTTCCGACTTCATCCTCGCCCTCGGCGTCTGGCTCACGGACATCAACTCGCTGGGCTGGGATCCCGACCTGAACAAGACCGCCTTCGTCTCGTTTGATACCGTGAAATACGGCACCTCTTTCAGCTCACAGGTTTCGCTTGATCACTTCATCGACGGCCTGCTGGCCATGGAGATCAAGTGCAAAGCGCCGGCGCTCCCGCAACCAGCGCCCGCTGAGCGGCCCAAGGGGAATCCCGATGACAAGATCACCTACCAGGGGTTCTACGATTTTATTTCGAATTATATCGACGATAAGACCATCATTGGCAGCGACGCCAGCCTGAATTACTTCGGCAGCCTCCTGCTCAAGGTGGGTGCCTCGAGGGGCTACATTGCCCAGTCGTCCTACTCGTCGATCGGCTACATCGGCCCGGCCGCGACGGGCGTTTGCCTGGCGAAAAAGGAAGACCAGAGGGTGATGGTTTTCTCGGGGGACGGGGGATTCCAGGTGAGCGTCCAATGCCTCTCGACGCAAACCCGATTCCGCCTCAACCCGATCATTTTCGTGATCGACAACGGGATCTATGCCGTCGAGCAATGGCTCGCCGATTCGTCGGTGTTCCATTCCGATGGGAAATTATACAGCGAATGCATCTTGCATCCGTGGAACTACAGCCTGTTGGCGGGGGTCTTCGGTTGCCAGGGGTGGAAGGTTGGCACCTACGGCGAGCTCAAGGATGCTCTCACGGGAGCCCTGGCAAACGCGAACAGCCCATCCATCATTCAGGTGGTGGTGCCCAAAAAGTCGATTCCTGATAATGCGGCATGGAAGACAAAATAGCTATATGGTTGGCACCGGGAGCATGGTGGCCATTAGGACCTCGAACCCCATGCTCACGGCCGCCGCCATCACGCTGTGCGCGGCGGACTCGACTCTCGAAGACATGAACGGAAAATGATTCTACTCCTAACGGAACAATCCAGTGGCGCAAAAACTCAACTTCAATCCCGCCCCCAATGGCCCCGGCAATCGGTTGGCATGGAGCCCTGCGGCCAAGGACGGCGTCGGCACCGCCCGATCGCTTTCCTCACTGGTCTGGTACACAGTTGCGAACGGCATCGTAACTGAGGTTTACTTTCCCGACGTGGACTCGCCGCAAATTCGCGATCTTCAGCTTATCATCACGGATGGCTCGACCTTTTTTCATGATGCGCAGAAAGACTTCACTCATCAGTGCGAACGGATCGAAACGCCGCCGCCCAATCCAATTCCCACTCAAGGCCTGCGCTTGACAAACACGGCAATCGGCCAGCCCTATTCGATGATCCAGGAAGTGATTGCCGAGCCGCAGGCCTCGTGCTTACTGTTGCGGACGACACTGAAAGGCGACCAGGCATTCTTGGACAAGCTCAAGGTTTACGTGTTGCTCGCGCCGCACATGACAGGATATGGCGCGGGGAACAATGCGTACGTAGTGCGCAGCGCCAATGGCGATCGCCTGGTCGCTTCGCGCGGAAATTATTGGCTGGCATTGGGAGCCGACTGCGGATTCGCGATGACCGGTTGCGGCTTTGTGGGAGTCAATGACGGCTGGACCGATATCGTCGCCAACAAACGCTTGCCACTTTGGAAATATGATTCGGCCGTCAACGGCAATGTCGCCGTCACGGCGGAGATCAAACGATCGGGCAAGAATCAATTCGTGCTTGCCTTGGCCTTCTGTATTGATGAAGCGACGCCGGTCAGCACTAGCTCACCGAATGAGGCGCTGGTTGCGGTCACGGAAGCGCTGAGCTATCCGTTTGACGATCCTGCCGCGCCTTACGCGCATCTTCAGGAATTCTTCAAGGGCTGGCAAGCCGTCGCTCCTCCGTTCAAACCAAAGCCCAGCACAACCGGCGATAACGACTTTCTGTTCACTGTCAGCAGAAACGTTCTTCTTTCGCACGAAGACAAGACGTCGGACGGCGCCCTGGTGGCTTCGCTCAGCATTCCCTGGGGTGAGACCGCCTACGACCTGGCCGCTGGCTATCACATGGTTTGGCCCCGCGATATGTCGCAAAGCGCCATGGCACTGCTGGCCGCGGGCGAAGTGGACACGCCCTTGCGTGGACTGATGTTCCTGGCCACGTCGCAATCCGGCGACGGCAGCTTCCATCAGAAATTCTTTATCGATGGAGAGCCCTGGCCGGGAGACTCCGTGCAACTCGACGAGTTTTCGTTTCCCATCATTCTTGCTTACCACCTCAGCCAGGGAAACCATTTACAACAGTTCGACCCCAAGGCCATGGTTCTTTCCGCGGCCGGGGCGCTGATCAAGAACGGCCCGATGACCCAGCAGGAACGCTGGGAGGAAAACGAGGGCTACTCGCCCTCCACCCTCGCTTCCAATATCGCCGCACTGGTATGTGCCGCGGACCTGGCCGCCAACAAATGGAACGATCCGGCGACCGGGCAGTTTCTTCTGGAATACGCAGACTTCCTGGAATCGAACCTGGAAAAATGGTGCGTCACCACACAGGGCACGCTCCTGCCAGGAACTTCTACTTACTATATCCGGCTGCTGCCAACGAATGTGAAAAGTGGGGGACAAGATTACTCGACCACTCAGGACCCCAACACGGCGCAGATCTGGATCAAGAATCCAAACAGGCAGTTCAATGCAAAAGACGTTGTGGACGGTGGCTTCTTGGAACTCGTGCGCTATGGGATCCGCGACCCGCGCGATCCAATCATTGTAAACAGCGTGAAGGTCATCGACGCGGTGCTCAAAGACGACCTGCCTGGCGGCCCATGCTACTTCCGCTATAGTCACGACGGTTATGGACAGGGCCCCAATGGCGAATCCTGGACTGACAGTCTCACCAACGGAATTGGTCGTCCATGGCCGCTACTCACCGGCGAGCGCGGACATTATGAACTCGCTTGCGGCAACGATGCCAGGCCCTATGTGCGCGATATGGAAGCCTTTGCCGGTGTGCGAAAATTGATCGCCGAGCAACTATGGAACTCCCCGGATCGGGTAAATCCCACGTTTACCAGTGGCGGCCCCACCGGGTCCGCCATGCCTCTGGCCTGGGCCCATGCCGAATACATCAAGCTCGTCCGTTCCGTCTCTGACGGCAGAGTGTTTGATCGGCTCGACGTGGCGGCCAAACGCTACCTGGTCCCCCACCCGCCTAGCTCCCTGGAAATCTGGAACCTCGACTACCGGCCCCAGAAGTTGAAAGCTGGAAAGCGGCTACGATTTCCGCTGGGCGCCAATTTCCGCCTCCGCTGGACTTCCAACAATTGGGTGAACTTCACTGATACAACCGCGACTCCGACAAATGTCGGTGTCTATTATGCCGACATTGCAACGAATCCCGGCCAAGCGGGAACCACCATCCAGTTTACGCTCTTCTGGCTAGACAGCCAAACGTGGCTGGGCGGCGCTAACCAGGTCATCACGCTTGTTCCATGAACCAAAAAAGACCGCGAGGATTGATATGCCGAAGATCTTTCCTGCTGATTTGCTCCAGGGAAGGGAAAAGGGGACGTCACTGGGGAAGGGAAAAAGGGACATCACTGATATTGACGGCTTCGTACCGATTGCATAGCATATAGCATGCCCAGAACTGCTCGTGCGATCGAAGCCGGAATGATCTACCACGTCCTCAATCGGGGGAACGGCCGTCTGCGGCTTTTTCACAAGGCGGAAGACTACAACGCCTTCGAGCAAGTTCTCGCCGAGGGATTGGAGCGCTTCCCGGTCGAGCTGTTCACTTACTGCTTGATGCCCAACCATTGGCACCTCGTGATGCGGCCCCGGACAGATACGTCGCTGGGTCGACTGATGGGCTGGGTGGGCGTGACGCACGTCCGACGCCACCATGTGCAATACCACGCGCGTGGCGCTGGGCACCTGTATCAGGGGCGCTACAAGAGTTTCCCTGTGGCTGAGGATGCCCACTTTCTGACGCTTTGCCGCTACGTCGAGTCCAACCCGGTTCGTGGCAAACTCGTCGAGCGCGCGGACCAGTGGCCATGGAGTGGTTTTGGCCGACGAGCAGCCCGCAAGGGCGACCTCCCCTTGAGCCCATGGCCGATCGCGCGGCCCCGCAACTGGACGGTTCTGGTTAATGGAAAACTCACTGCGGAGGAATTGAAGACTGTGCGAATCTGTCTGTCGCGTGGCCGCCCGCTGGGGCCAGCGGGTTGGGTTGAGGCAACAGCCGTGCGCCTGGGCCTGGCCTACACTCTCCGCGGCCCAGGTCGGCCACGAAAAGTCCCAAACAATCAATGATGCCCCTTTTTCGTCGAATCGCAGCCCAGCGCATCACCGTGCCGCCGCAGGTTCCAGGTGGTTGTGGATCGAGAAGAAGAACAGCCGCACGGGGCACCAGCCGCGATCATGGTCTTGATGGTCGGTTCCGGCCAGGGGACCGAGCTCATGAGATTCTTTCAAGATCCGGCGAATCTTCTCGTACACTCAATATGGCGGGTCAGTGTGGCCGCTCTTTGCCAATTCGGGGAAGGTCTCTTGACCGCGCCGCCCAGGCCGATGGGCGGTCGCAGCGGGTGTTCGACGGAGCTTGATAACCGACGCGATGGATCTGCCGATTGCGTGAGGTTTGTCGGTCATGAGGGACAAGCCGGGCCGAAGTGGAAACAGAGCACCGGTTTGTCAATCAGAGCAGAGAATCGTTGTGAGAAAAGCGCCGAACGAAGGGCAACGTCCCAAAGTGGGGTCAACGTGGACTTGTCTCGCTTGACACTTGGCGGGCCGTTCATACTAGCCCGAAGCGTCAGCGAGGGTCGACACAAATCCATGCGGGGAAATGGGTAACCCCTCGCTGACGCTTCGGGTTGGTATGTTGCGCCGGCCTGTCAGTTCGTCAACGCAAGAGAGGAGGGTTTTGGGACGATGCCGGAACGAAGCCAAATGTGCAGTGGCGTTAATCGTTTGGTATTCGGGGGTTAACATCAACCCATCCAACTCCGCTCATACGGAACAAAGCCAATTCTTGGTGGCATCTGCCGGCTTTGTACGGAGGGGCGTCCGGTGGCTCCGTGGGCGGTCGAACCCAACCACGGCGGGGCAACGGATAAGTCAGTGGAACGGGTGTCCTGGCCAACTGGAGAAGGGAACAGCTCAGGCCTAACAGAAGTGCTTTCTCAGCAAGGCCAGGCTGGCAGGCACGGCGGTCTTGGGGTCATCGTTGCCCTCAAACTCGAGGGAGATCCATCCCCGATATCCATGCTCCCGCAGCATCCCGGCGATTCGACCGTAGTCGATGTCCAGTGTGTACCATCGGCCCCCTCCGAAATACGTCTTGGCCTGGACCAGGGCGATCGGCACCTTGGAGCTCAGCATCTCACCCATCTGCTCGTAAGAGTGCTCGAGGAAGTTGCCCGTATCCATCGTCATCCCCAGCCAGGGAGAATGAATGGACTCGACAATTCGCAAGACCCCCTTGGCGGTCCGCCCGAGCCCCCAATGGTTTTCCAGGCCCAGGACCACTCCACACTCCTCGGCCTTCGGCAGCAGGGCTTCGATCGAACCGATCACCCACCCGAACGCCTCTTCTTCGGTATGGTTGGGCAGAGGTGGTTCGATCCCTTTCTTGGCCATCAGGTCGTCGAATGAGCCGGTTGTTCCCCAGCGGCCGGTATTGATCCGCATGGTCGGAATCCCCAGCTTGTACGCGATCTCGATCTGAGCGAGCGTCTTCTTAACATTGGCCTTCCGGACATCGGGATCGGGGCTGACAAAGGTTTGATGCGTGGAGAAGCCCATCAAGGCCAGTCCGAGCGAGTGGGCCTGGTGCTTGTACTTCTGGAGGGCGGCGTTGGACTCGTCCCGCATCTGCATGTGAAGGATCTCGACACCCTCGAAACCCAGGTCGGCCGCCCGGCTGATGCACTCGGAAATGCCGACGGGCTGGCCGCGGAACTGCCAGAACGAATAGGTCGAGACGCCGATGTGGTTATGGTAATGCGGTCCAACTTCCTTGCCGTTCGGGACAGTGGCGGCGGCCACGGGCGCGCCGCCCTGGTAATTCGCCGCGATCGCCCCGGCAATGGCGGTCTGCTTCAGAAATGCACGTCGGCCCGGATTCATGGTCGGATTCCTCGGATGATTTTCTGGCGATCCCGTGACTGTCGACCTGAACTTGATTATCGGCCAACACGGCGGGTGTCAATCCCTCAGTGGTCGCGTGAGGTTCGTGAAGCGTCCCGCAGATCGTCAGTCCGGTCGGTGTTCCGACCCTTCGGTAAGAGAGTAGACTGGTAGTTCCAGCCGCTCGGGCGATGCCGGTTATCAGCGAAGAATGAGCATCGGTTTCCAGAACAGGTGTTCCGATGAAAGCAAACCAGCCGAACCCCGTAAACTTGCGCCGGCGTTTACGGAAAGCTTGTGCTTGGATTGGCGGTGGGATCGCCGTACTGCTCCTGCTCTCGGTACTGCTCGTCGTCGGTCTGCTGGTCGGCTTCCTCGGCCAGGTTCCCAAGAGCTACCCGCCGATGGTAGACCCCATCGCGGCCCCTTCTGCTACCGAATATGCCGACCAGGAACTGGACGGGTTCGATTCGCCCTATCTCGGCCATACGGGAAGCTGGGATGGCAAAGGCGGAGCGCTCTGGGGAGGCTCGAAGGTTCCGGATCTCGACAAGGAAGTTCGCATGGGCTTGCGCTGGACGTTCATGCCGGTGTACTGGAGCGCTTTCGAGCCGGAGGGTCCGGTGGATTTGTCGGCCGCCATTCCCTCCGCCTGGCGTGAGCTTGATTCGTTCGTCATCGAAGCGCATGAGCGACGGCTGAACGTTCTGATGCAGGCGCCGGTCGTCGGTGGCAACGCAGGCGGCCCGCCCGCCTGGGCTGGCCGCCGCGAGCGGGGCAAGTCGGCTCCGTCGGACATGGAGGCGGCGGCGGCCTTTGCCGGGAAACTGGCAGGAAGGTACGCACCTGGCGGCACGCTCAGCGTCGCGCAAGGATGGGGAAACCAGTACGGCATTCGCGCCTGGGAACTCGATAACGAGCCGGAAAGTTATCTCACCCACTGGGAGGACCAGGCTGGCGACTATGCGGAGTTTGCGACCAAAGTGACCGCGCGCATCAAGCAGGTCGACCCGCGATCGCTGATTCTTGTCCCGGCGACCGCGGGCCGCCGCAGCGCCTGGCTATGGACCCGGGCGGCCTTGGGCGAACAAGGCCTGAGCGGCTCTGCCGAATTTCGCGGGCGCGGAATTGCCTACTCGATCGGTCCCCTGGCCGACGTTGTCAGCTTTCACATCTACGAAGGACTGAACGTCGTATTTTCCGCCAGCGAGGACACGGTCGAACGGTTCCTGGGGAACCTCCGCGATGTCTTCAGCGAAGGCGAGACCACTGCCGCATTTCCTTACGCCCGCAAGCGCGAGTACTGGCATACGGAGGGCAACTTCGATTTCATTGGCTGGCTCCCCGCCGAGCAACGCGCGGGCTGGCGCATCCAGTTCATGACGCGGGCTTTTGCGGCCGGTGTTCGCAAGGTCTGCGTCATGGACGCCTCCGAGCGCGAACAAGCCGCGGTCCGGGCCTACGTCGCAGCCCTGCCCCGTCCATTTCCCATGCGGCCCGCGGATACCGAAGTCAAAGTACTCACTGGGCGTGCCACGGCGTTTTGCCATCGTGACGGTGACAGACCCGAAGCCGGCCAGGTTTGGGTGCTCTGGGCAGTCGCCGGCCAGGGCGATGCCCAGGTAGAAATCCCTGTCTCCCGTGACCGCGTGATCCTGGTGCAAGTGGATGGCGCGAAAACGGAGCATCAATCATCCGGTCACAACATCACGGTGAACCTGAAAGGTAACCGCAAGATGGCACCTCCAGTGCTCGTCGTCGACCGACGAGCAGAGAGGGCCGGAGAGGGAACGAGGTAAGAGATCTCAGGCGAGCCGACTACCTCGAGAATCCGGACCATTCGTGGAAATGGTCAATCACGTTTGTGATCGCATTTGTGGCAATGGTGATGGGGCACCAAGGCGGAGGACCGTCTGCGAGGCAGGATTCGGAGCAGTCCGGAGTGCCATTGTCTGCCACGATCGACCCGGAGCCAGCGTCTACTCGGGGCTTGGGCAGCGGTGAGGGAGTCGGGTTGGGAACAGGTGCGGCCTCCGTGTTCTGCGAAGAGACGGAAGCCGGTTTGTCCCCCTGCAAATGATCATTTCTGGACCCAGATGGCCGGTGTGCCGCGACGATCGCGCCACCCGAAATTCCACCGATGAGCAGAACTGCGGCGATCGTTCTCAGTCTGCGGAGAAACATGATTCTCAATACTCCTCTTGTCAAGGATAGGACGGAAATCGACACGGTTTGCCCCGCGGAGAACTGCGCCGCGGTGTGGATTGTCCCTTCGATAAGAGCGCTCGTCACATGGAATTGGGAGGCGCTCAGCCAGGGAGTGCACAAGATCGCCGAGGGTATCAACACTCCGCGGCGCTCGAGTCGGGCCCTCAGGAGCTGCCTACCGCGCGACAGGCGGCCGCTCAGCGTGCCGACCGGCCAGTCCAGGAGTCGAGCAGCCTGCTCATGAGTTTTTCCTTCGAGGTGACAGAGCACGATGGGAGCACGATAGCGTTCAGGAAGCCGGCTCAGTTCTTCGTAAAGTAGTGGACGGATATTGAGTTGGAACGGATCCGATTGCTCTGGCGGTACTTCGAGTGCCTGCAGTTGTCCCGGTTCCCTCGAGCGATACCTCAGACGCTAAAGCCCGCGCCCGCTGGGCTGTGCGGTATGCCACACTGCAAAGCCAGGGACCGAGTGATTCATTGATCCGAACCGTGTGAGCCCTACGGATCAGCACCAGAAAAGTTGCCTGAAAAGCGTCGTCCACATCATGAGAATGCCGCAGAATCTGATGACAGACGGCCAGGACCATCGGCCCGTGGCGGTGGATCAGCTCGCGAAAAGCCAGCTCGCCAGTCGAGTCACGAGCCTGTGCAAACCGCTGCAGGAGTTGAGCATCATTCAGACCGGTCATCGTCCCGGTCGTCCAGAGCACCTCGAGTCCTTGACCTTGCCTGCCTGGTTTACGCTGGATCATAGGGACCTCGTCTTACCGTTCACTTGGCTTGCACTTGTAATGCGACGATACCGTCGACTCATACAAAATTCTTCAAAATCCCGCGCTGCTTTGCCAAGGCAATCGCATGGATGGTTCGGTCGCTGAGAAGGATCGGCGGCCGATCTGGGGAGCAAGACCGATTCCGAGGCCACCCTATTTTCCCAGGGTAAGCGCACGGCTAGCCTGGAGAAGTCTTGCCTGCGGTGAGAATCTGGTAAAAGGTGAAAGACGCAGGCGCACCTGGGAGGAACCGGCGATGGCGCGGAAATGCGGGTGTTCGGGACAGTGCGGCCCAGAGACCGGCGAGGTCTCGCGGCGTGAGTTCATCGAGCTGGCGGGGATCGGTGTGGCGGGCGCGGTCCTCGGCGGGCCATCCGGTGCCCTGGGAGAAAGCCGGAACACCAGACCCGAAGATCTCGAGCAGTGGAAGAAATCGCTTCTCGCTCCGGGGCCGGCGCGGATCTACGATTCCAGCACGCATGCCGATGCGCGAATGCACCTGGGAGGGATCGGCACCGGCAACTTCGAGATCGGGGCCGATGGCCGGCTCACCACATGGCAGCTCTTCAACACCCTGCGCGACGGTGAGGTGCCGTTCTATTTCCTGGCCCGTGCCGGCAAGGCTGCCAGGCTGCTCCAGACCCAAGGCGGTCCCGACTGGCCAAGAATCCGGCAGATCGCCATGACCGGCGAGTATCCCATTGCCACGTTGCGATTCACCGATCCCGATCTCCCGGTCAAGATCGAGCTGGACGCGTTCTCGCCGTTCGCTCCGCTCGACACGCGACTCTCATCGATGCCCACAGCGGTCTTCGTCTTTCGGGTCCATAACCCGACGGCCAGAGCCGAGGAAGTGTCCCTCGCCGCACTCTTGACGAACCCGGTCGGCTACGACGCGGCGGTCGCGATCGAAGGCAATGAGCATCCCAACTTCGGCGGCAACGTCAACCAGCTCTTTCACGAGGCGGGCGCGACAGGATTGGTGCTCAAGGCCGAGACGGGAGACGATCCCTCGATCAATCAGAAGGTTACCATCGCCACACTCTCAAATCTCAAGGGCGTGGTTGCCCCCCCGCATGACTGGCCAGAAGGATTACGTGTCGAGGTGCTCGACCAGGCGCCCAAGTCCGACCTCAAACTTGAAGACCCCGCACACACCGTGCTCTGGATCGAAGAAGCGCCCGCCGACCTTTCGGCTGCGTGGCTCAGGCAGGCGCGAACCGCCGTCGCGGCCGGCGCGACGCTGGTGTTCTCCGGTCGAAATATGCCCTTGCTGAAGAGTTATGCCGCGGTGAGCGGCGGCAAGCCGCTGGCGTCCGGTGCTGTCCGCCAGGACATCGTCTTCGAGGATTTCGAAAACGGCTACGCCAACTGGCGCGTGGCAGGTAAGGCTTTCGGTCCAGCTCCGGCTGCGGGTACGCTGCCGGGCCAGCAACCGGTCAGCGGATTCGAGGGCAAGGGCCTCGTGAACTCGTTCTTCGAAGGCGACGACACTATCGGCCGACTCGTCAGCCAGCCATTCACGATCGAGCGGAACTTCATCCGTTTTCTCATCGGCGGGGGCATTCGCCCGACGACCCAGCTTCGCCTGGTGGTCGATGGGAAGACTGCTCGGGCGATCTCTGGACGGGATAACGAACGGCTCCATCCCGCGTACTGGGACGTCAGCGAGCTTCGCGGCAAGCTGGCCCACCTCGAGATCGTCGACGAGCAGAAGGGCCCATGGGGTCACATCAACGTCGACCAGATCGCGTTCAGTGATCGCCTCGCCGATCACGCCACGCTGGAGCTGCTCGACGAGCTGCTCCCCGCGCGGTTCCGCGACATCGTCGCTAGACCGAGCGCAAATCGCGGGCAGCGAAGCCGGATGGAGCTGATCGGCCGGGAAGACCGCGATGGTACAACCGAGGACGCCATCGGAACCTTGCGTGTCATCCGCCGGACACTGGGCAAGGGTAAGGTTGCGCTGGTGCTCGGGCCGATTCTCGAGCCGGATCACGTCGGGCTGAACGCCGCCCGCCATCGTGCGTTCGCCGACCTCTGCAACCTGGTGGGCGTCACCTACAAGGCTCCCGTGGGCGTTTCCCGCAAGGCACCCGGCTTCGGGAGCCTGGCGCTGGCTACCACTGCCGCGGAGGCCACCATCCTGCCGGCTTTCGATGACTGGAACACCGCCTGGCGCAGCTTCTCGGAAACCGGCCAGTTCACCGCGCCTGACCGCGTCCAGCCGGTTGCGCCAACGGTCGCCGGACGGACGACCCATGGTGCGCTGGCGGCGCGCGTGATGGTCGATCCCGGAGCGACCGTGGAAGTGCCGTTCCTGCTCACCTGGAATTACCCCAACAAGTACAACGAAGCCGGCGTCTGGATGGGCTGTCATCACACCTCGGTCTGGCCTGACTCCGCGACGGTGCTCCGCGAGGCCGCGACCAACCTGGGCGCGATCCGTGAGAAGACCGAGCGATTCCGGAAGACCTTCTACGACAGCACCCTGCCCTACTGGTTACTCGACTGCCTGACCTCGCAGGCCGCCATCATCCGGCATATCGGTGTTGTCTTCCGGATCGCCAATGGCGACAGTTACGGATGGGAAGGCTCCAACGGCTGTTGCCAGCCTACCTGCACGCACGTCTGGGGATATGAGCAAACCTTGTCCCGGCTCTTTCCCGACCTCGAGAAGGACATGCGGCGGATCGACTTTCACCATCAGCAACGGTCCGACGGCGGGATCAACAACCGCACCGACGTCCCCTCTCCGCCCCGGCCGACCGGTGAGCAGCCTTTCGCCGATGGGCACGCGAGTTGCATTCTCAAGGCCTATCGCGAGGCACTCAACCATCCCGACGACTCGTGGCTCAAGGCCTACTGGCCGCGGGTCAAGCACGCCGTCGAGTACCTGATCGCCCGCGACGCGGCCGGCTCCGGTGGGCAGCCCGACGGCATCCTTCAGGATGACCAGTGGAACACCTATGACGAGGCGTTGCACGGAGTGACGAGTTTTCTCAGCGGCTATTACCTCGCCGCGCTTCGAGCGGGTGAAGCATGGGCCAGGCGCGTGGGCGACGAGGCGGCAGCCACTCGTTTTCAGGCGATCTTCGAGAAGGGGCAAGAGAACCTCCAGAAGCTCTGCTGGAACGGCGAGTACTTCGAGCAGAAGCTCGATGACTACCGCGCGCGTCAAGGCGAGGTCGGCCCCGGTTGCATGAGCGATCAGCTCATCGGCCAGTGGTGGGCCCACCAGCTCGGACTGGGCTACCTGCTCCCCCGCGAGCGCGTGGTCTCGTCGCTCCGGGCGATCTTCCGGCACAACTGGAAACCAGATCTTACCGGCTGGAAGCACGCCCCACGTGCCTTCGCGGGAGCCGGCGACAAGGGTCTCATCATCTGCACATGGCCCAAGGGAGGCCGTCCCGACCACGTCATGCTCTACTCGGATGAGGTCTGGACGGGCATCGAATACCAGGTCGCGGCGCACATGATTTACGAAGGGATGATCGAGGAAGCGCTGGCGATCGTCAAAGGCGCACGCGACCGTTACGACGGAATCAACCGTCCGCCGATCCCGCGCAATCCCTGGAACGAAATCGAATGCGGCGGCCATTACGCCCGGGCGATGTCTTCCTGGTCGATCCTTCTGGCACTGTCCGGCTACGATTACGATGGCCCCTCCGCAATTCTTCGGTTTGCCCCGCGGCTCAAGCCCGAGAAGTTCAAATCCTTCTTCTGCGGACCCGAGGGCTGGGGCAGCCTCGAGCAAACCCGCGACGAAACCAGCCAGCGGAGTACCGTCTCCGTGGCCGAAGGACGCATCGCCGTGGCCCAGCTCATCCTGTCACCGCAAGCTCCGCCAAAATCCTTGAGTGTCACGCTGGCAAATGCCCCGCTGGACGCGAAACTTCGGCTCGACGGCAACCAGGCGCGCATCACCCTGGCCGCGCCAAAGGTCGTGAAGCCGGGCGAAGCTATTACGGTCGTCCTGACCTGAGCCAAGGGCACAAGACGGTTCTTCCGAACGCAAGACGGTCGAGGGAGCAAAGAGCGAGTTTCAGACGCTTCACCGCAGCCCCTCGAACCATTGCACCAGTGCTTCCCGGTCAGGCGGGTCAAACTCGAGGAGGGTCTCAAGCTGGGCGCGGGCACCCTTGGGGGAACCGGAGCGGAATGTGGCAAGGATCAGGGCGGTACGTGCTGTGCGATTGGCAGGGCTGAGACGCAAAGCCTGATTCGCGGCTTCGATGGCAGCGGGCCATTCCTTGAGAAGAACAAGCTGCTCGGCGAGATCGGCGTGATAGTCCGAGCGCCAGGGATCAACCGCGATAGAGCGACGCCAGAAGGCGATCGCGCGCGCTGGATCTTTCAGGGCTCCGGCGAGCTGAGCGGCGGAGACCAGCGTCGATTCACGGGTTGGCGACTTTTCCAGGACGGACTCGAACACACCGAGAGCCTCCGACTCACGCCCCAGGCCCCAGAGCGCAAAGCCCATCGATTCCCACGCCAGGATGTCGTCCGGATGCTCCTTGTGCGCCTCCTCCAGGAGCGGAAGCGCCTCGGCCGCGTACCGCGCGCCTTGCCCGCGCAACGCCACTCCCAGGTCACGACGCGTTGAGTGCAACTCGGCGTCGCTCATCTGGGCCCGGTGGAACGGTACCAGCGGCGGCTGGCCGGGCGGTGGGTTCCTGGGCGGAGGACTGGCGCGGTATGCCGATTGGCGAAAGCGGAGAATTCCATGATGGGTCGTGGCGAGGTGGGCGACGTCCGAGGTGGCCACTCGCGGCATGTGGCAGTCGATGCAGCTATCTTCCGGGCTGGATTGCATCCTGGTCAGAGGCGATAGTGCGCACCCCTTGTCCGCATGGCAGTTCACGCACCGCTCTCGATAATACGCCACTTTCTTATCGGGTGCGGGTAGTTCGTGTGGGTTGTGGCAAGAGATGCAGCCAAGCTCACCCTGGCTCTCGCGGAAGCATCGACTTTGATGCAACTGCTCGACATGGTCGGCGTTGGGATGGTCGTCCTTTTTTGTCGTCGGCTTCACGAACACGTTCAAGAAGTCATGCAGTGGCAGCCCCGGCCGGTAATCGGCCAGCTCACGCCCGTACCGTGCGATCGCCGACGCGCCGAGCAGGTGGCATTGCTGGCAGACGGCTTCGCGAAGGGTGGGCTCGAGATGCGCCGGATTGACGATCCTTGGCGCTTCGCCGGGCGAGAGCGTCGGCTTGGCCACGTGCAGTTCTCCCGGCCCATGGCATCGCTCACAGCCGATTGAGTGGCCGCGGAAAGTCGGCGGTCGGTACCGGCCCTCGGTTCCTTCCACATGCTCCACCTCGTTCGCGTGGCACACCAGGCAGTTCGGCGAGATTTGCCGCTCGAAGCGCCCGACCCGGTTCTCATAGCTGGGGGCAAGAGCCCAGCGGTTCTCCTGCGAATACCAGGTGATGGGCGACTGAAACAGATAGTCGTCGCGCTCAATCAGAAAAGCACGGGCATGAGACCCGGAGCCAAGCACATAGCGCACCTCGCCCTCAACCTGCCCGATCACTTTCCCGTTCCGGTCGCGCTTGGTTTCGCGATGAATCGTGCGGCCTTCGCGATTCAGAAGTGAATAGTCAAACCCTTGGTCGGCAAACAGCACGCGTTCTGTCGGCCCACCTCGGACGTCGGCGGGCGCCTTCTCGATCGGCAAGATCGACCTTCCCATTGGATGCTGCTCATAGGTCTTTGCAATGTCCTCATGACAGCGAGCGCAAGCCGCGTCTCCCACAAACCGCACACCCGCGCGGGCATTCAAGGGGACTACAACGGCACTCGCCCGCTCCTTTCCTCCGCGCCACGACCCGGCCGTCCATACTCCCGCCGTCACCGCGATCGCCAGCATTGCCACCAATAGCGGTTGTCCTGGAAGCAGTCTCGACGAGACTTCGGCCCGGCCAGGTTCAGGTTTGTCGACCATTTCCTGATTCCCCCTGGGAACAGGATAATCGGGGCGTGCCACTCTGGCGAGACCAGGCGCAAATCAACGAGGTCTTGAAAGCGATCAGGCAGACAGACTGGCCCGCGGGTCGCCGATCGTGCGTAGGATCAGATCCAGCACTCTGATCGAGGTATACCGATCCGCGCGGTCGAGCCCCAGAGACCGACGAGATGGCTATCGCAGACTTTCAGACCAGTGCCATGACCCGGCTGGGGCCTCCCGTGCAGCCGGCGATCTTAGGGGCGCCAACAATGATGGTCGAGCCGTTCGGGGGAAGCTGGCCTAGCCCCGCGACGTTCTCCAATCCCCACTTGTTGCGGCCAAGCCAGTAGAGATGAGCCGGGAATTCGGCGCTGGAACCGGGATCGAGGCTCGCGGTGTCTGTGGCAATTCCTTTCACTTGGCGTTGCTCGTGGAGAAACTGCACCGCCTCGAGGTGAAAGCCGGGGAAGTGGTAGCCGCCCTGCTCATCGAGACCGAAAAACCGGCGAGAATCGTCCACCCGCGTGTCCCAGCCGCTGAAAAGCGCAACCACCGACCCGGCGGCGATAGGACCGTGGCGCTGTTCCCACGCTCTGAGGTCGTCAGGCGAGAGGGCCGCGTCGGACTGCTTCGCGGTGCGCGATCGAATGTCCACGACGACCAGGGGCCCGACCAGATCATCGATGGGAATACGATCGGCGCTCGGGCCCTGGGTGCAGTGCAGGGGCGCGTCGATGTGCGTACCGCTATGCTCCTGCAGGTGCCAGCGATAGGCATTCCACCGGTCTTTACCCAGTTTGCTGACCTGTTCAAGTCGGAACGGCTCTGGCCAGGTCATGGGGAAACTCGCACTGAGTGTGTGCGTCAAATCCACAACGCTCTGGAAGCTGTGACGAGCCGGCTTGTCGGCCTTGGTACAGGACGGTGCGGCGGCCGTCGCGCAGAAGGAAGCGCCGGCTTGCCGCAAGAAGTCCCGACGCGAAGCCGATTCGGAAAGTGCCACGACGCAATCTGGTACGCACATGGGTTTGACTTTCCTAGTAAAGGCCTCGGGTTGAGCTGACCCCGAGCACATTCAATTCGGCCCTTGCTGTTCCACGTGCGTCAGTTTGATCGTGTACGCGTGCTCGCAGGGTAGCTCGTCGGCGTAAAGGCGCGGTACCTCGATCTCGAGCCCCCGGTCGACCCGCTTCCAATTCAGTGTTTTTCCTGTTCCGAGCATCGTCACAATGGTCCGGACGGTCGGGTGGACATCGTTGAGGACCAGTGCCCCGGACCGCCACGACGGCAGGATCGCGTAAAGCGTATCACCTTTCGCGGTGAAGAAGGCCTCGACAGTGGCGCGCCGGCGCTGGGTTTGCCGGCGATGGCGGCGATATCGTAGGGGTAACGCCATTCGCGGTTATATTCGATCTTGGGCCGCGTTCCGATCGTCCACTGACAATTCCTGACCCAAGGACGGGAGCCGAAGATGGCTTCGCCATTGACCCGCAGCCAGTCTCCGATCTGGCCCAGTCGCTCCTCCTCGATCGCCTGAAGCCTGCCGTCCGGAGCCGGCCCGACGTTCAGGAGCAAGTTCCCGCCCCGGCTCGTGGTATCCACAAGTGTCAACACCAGCTCGCGCGGGGAATAGTAGTTCTCCAGGGTCAATTGCCGGTTGAAAACCCAGTCGTACCAGAGTGGACGGCCCTCGGAATCGTAGGCACGGGGCCGGGTCATCGTCCGGTTCTCTTCCCAGGGGTGCTTCCCATCGCTCATCCCCGGCGTGAATTCCGTGGTGTAGAAACCTCCATGCTGGTGGCGGCATCCCTGGCCCCAGCGGTCGTCGACCACAATGTCCGGGACGGGCGACTCGTTGAACAGCCAGGCGAGAAACTCGCGGCTCTTCCAGAGACTTTCCGGGCCGTCCCATTCTCCGTCGGCCCAGAGGAGGTCCGGCTTGTACCGCGTGATCAGATCTTTTAGCTGCGGCTGCATATGATCGCGAACATAGAGTGGCCGGTCCGACAGCCAGAGCGGGTTGTACCACTCGAAGAAGGAATAATAGTAACCCATCCTGAGTCCGCGCCGCGCACAGCCTCTGTCAGCTTGCCGACCAGGTCTAACTTGGGGCCTACCTCCATTGCGTTCCACGGCCGTCCCCAGCTCTTGCCGGCCTCGGCGCTGGGCCAGAGACAGAATCCGTCGTGGTGCTTGGTCGTGAGCACTACATACCTTGCCTGCGAGCGGGCGAAAACCTCAGCCCAGCGGTCGGCATCGAAAGCCTCGGCCCGGAACATGGGGGCGAAATCCGGAAACGCAAAACCGCTCCCGTAGTTGCGAGTGTGAAACTGCCAGAGACCCACGTACTCCTGTTCAATGTTGTTCCGCGTCGGACGGGGCCCGGTCGATTCCAGCTCTCGGGATTTGAGCAGGTTGGGCCAGTAGAACGACGAGTGGTTTCCCCATCCTGGCACGGACGCGAGCGTCCAGTGGACGTAGATGCCGAACTTCGCGTCCGGCCACCAGGGGGCCACGGGCCGCCGGTCGAGGGACTCCCAGGTCGGTTCGTACTTCGGGCTCTCGAGGGCGGGTTGACCGCCCTTGACGGCTCGACCAATCCTTTTCAACTGAGCGAAGCCGAAGTCTTTGATCAGACCCGTCGCGGGATCCAGCGGCCAATCGAGGGTACACACACCGCCCTGGCTGTTGCAGGTCTTGATCCAGTCGATCAGTTCCTGATCGCTGAACTGGTTGGCATTGCCCTGGCCGTGATAGACGTTTCCACAATAGATCTTGCCGTGCCAGAGGAGATCTCCCTGAGCCGGCCTGGCTTTCGGTGTCAGGAGGCTCAAGTCCTGCCTGCTCCAGGTATCGCCTGCCGTGTAGTCGTCGGTACCCCGGTGAACGCAGGCCTGCTCGTTGCCGCCGTAGCTGAAGGCGATCACGCCCCTGGGATTCGCGCGATGGACGATCGAGTCGATCGTGTTCCAGTCGAAAGGTAAATCTTCATAGGAATTGAGCTCGACGCCATCGAACCACCAGCCGGCGATCCTGTCCTTGTAGCGGCCGGCATATTCCTTGAGAATCTCGGTCCTCCGCCGCCGGCATTCGGCCGAAGGCGGCGACTGCGCGTTGCCATCGTCTTTCAATCCGCTCGAAACGCGAGGCTCTTTCATGTAGCCGTTGAGACCCGCGAAGTAGCAGATCAGCTTCACGCCCTTGGCATTCAAGGCATCCGCCAGTTCCCCGATCAGATCTCTGCGCGAGCACTTCCGACCTGGAGCGTATCCGGTGTATGTGTCGAAGGCCTGGTTGGGAGTGCAGGGCCACGAATAGTAATGGTCGTCGAGGCAGAAGATCACCCAGCCCACCCGCGCCTCGGCCGCCTGGTTGGCAAACCCTTGGACATCGAAACCATCCACGAAGCGGTTCCACTCCACGGCGCTCATCCGCGATGGTTCGGGGAACTGGGGCTTCGTCGCAACCGAGTAGCCGAGGAGGATGCGGTACTGATAATGCACGAAGATGCCGTACTTCCCCTTGCGCATCCAGCTCGTGTCGCCGCTGCCCCCGAAAGCCTCGGCTTGAGGCCATGTCAATCCGAGTGAGACCGCGAAGACACTGAAGAACTGGACCAGTGAAAGCCAAAGACAACGCCTCTTCGTGTTAGGCATGACAGCATCCCCGTTAACGAAAGCCATGGCAATTCCAGGCTCCCCGCACTGGCTTTCGAACATGCCAATCATTGTGACTGGAACCCATCGATCTCCAGGATCAATGGGTGGTCGCTCAGTGTCAGCTTGACCGAATCGACGTCGCGGAAAACTTCGGTCGCGGCTGTGCCAACCGTCGGGTCGTAGATCTTCACTGATGCCTGAGCGCCGCCCAAGTTGACGGTGACGCGGTCCGAGCCTTTGACTCGTTCTCCCCACACGACCAGTTCGAACCCGCCATGGCTCTTTTGCAGCAGCAGGTCGTGCACGGTCGCGGGCTGTCCGGGAATCGCGTACTTGAGTGTTGCCGGCTCGGGAATGGTGCCCCGGTCCGCCAGAATCGTCGTCAGATTGTGCAGATACAGGGCGGCTTTACGCGGGGTGTAATCGGGTTTGAAGAACCCGAATCTTTGATTGCCGCCTTCGTCGGTGCGGTCGCGCAGCAGGTACACGGCCGTGTGGCTCCAGCCCCGCTTGAACTGATCGAGATACATGCTCAGCAGATTCAGTGCCTGGACCTCTTCCGTGATCGAGCCATCGATCGTGCAGCCGGTTTCCGTGGTCACCCGCGGCAAGGTCACGAGCTCCTTTTCCGAGTAGCCCCGAAAATGCTTGGCCCAGGTGACGCCATGGTTGCCGTACAAGCCGTCGATCTTGCACGCCGAAGTCGGATCGGCGGCATTCCACGTTTTGTTGTCTTCAACGCGCGCTGAGTTCGGATGGTAGATGTAATTATGAACGTTCGCGAAGTCAGCGAATGTTGTTCCCTCGGCCATCCTGGCACCGGCGCCCGGGGGGATTGTGAGGAACTGCAAACCGACGTTGTCCGCCTGGGCACCCGCCTCGCTGATCGACCAGACCGGGTACCTTTTCAAGATCGGATCATTCTTCACGGCCTTGTACAGATCGCGATGCAACTTCGCGACGGCAAGCCACGATGGCGCGCGGCCGCCTCCGCGCTCTCCCTGATAGGTGACACCCCAGTTGTTCGGCTCGTTGTTGCCCTCAAAAGCCAGCAGAGCATTGGCCGCCGCCAACGGCCTGGCGGTGGCGATGAGTTTTTCGAGATCAGTACCGCCGCTGACCAGTCCCCAGCTAAACCGGACGCCGGTCTGCCGGTGCAGGTCGAGATAGGTCTGCACGGTCGTTGGTCCCTGGGACGAAAGTCCCTCGATACCGCCACGCACCCAGCGAAATCCCCCGTAATTGACCATCTCGATCGTCTTCGGGAGTGGTTGTCCACGATCGGGAAACGTGGAGTCGACTCCGATGCTGTCGAGGAAATCCGACGCTCGAGCAGCCGTCGTCGGGCTCACTTCGTTATTTGGTGATTCTCTCGGAGGCGGCTGAGCCGCCCCTGCGCTGGTCGTGAGCAGCCCGAGCAGGACCAGTGTGAGGCACCGCGTCACAAGGTACTCAAGATTCATCATCGCAACCGCTCAGATCGTGGTGAATTAAACTCGCATACTCAGCAGCGAGCCAGGGCAAGCACAGATCAGCGGAAGCTTGTGTCTTGCTATCCGCTCGGCATGCTCCCCGGACATGTCGCCTTTCACTTCCGGCCTCCTCCGCTGCTTCTCAACGCGTCATTGCGCCAGAGATGCAGGAACCGATACTCATCCCAGGCGACGCTGAGGATGTCAAGGTCGCCGTCGCCATCGAGATCGAACAGCAGCGTGCCCAGATGGCTTTCCTTGCCCCGGTCGATCACGTGCTCCGAGAACGCACCCTTGCCGTCATTTTCGAGGACAAAGAGCCGCTTGTCAGGCCCCTTGTGCTCGCAGGTGACAAGATCAAGGTCGCCGTCGTGGTCCAGGTCCGCGACATCCAGACTGTTCAGCGATGCGGCCTTCAGAATCGACCGGCGTGTCCATGAGGGGCTCTCTCGAGAGCCACCCGGATCGAAGCAGAACAACTGGGCGACCCGCTCCGGGGTCTGCCATGATTCCTCGGTGACCAGGATCTCGGGTCGACCGTCGCCGTTGACATCCGCAACGGCCACGCGGTCCGCTGAATAGTTCGCGGTCTTGCCGACGTCGTTGCGGGTCCAGGAAGCCGATCGGCGGCCTGGGTTCTTCCACCACGCGACCAGCCTGGGCTCCACGCGATCGCCATGCGGCGCGGCGATGTCGAGCAGTCCATCGCCGTCGATATCGCCCACCGCCAGCCCTTGCTCGGAAGCCTCGGGCGCGGCCAGCGTTATCGGCCAGTTTCCGGCCATAGGGTCGGAGGGAATTGCGATGTAGGCAATACCCTTTCCCGTCGAGAGCACGATCTCGGGGCGGCTACCTGGCTCGATCTGCGCAGTCGTGAAACCCTGCCCATTGACGTGCTGCGCGGGGGTCAAGGTGGCAATCTTCACGGCCTTCCAGTTTTTGCCTTCAAGGTCTTCCGCTTCGAGCCAGAAGACGTCCGGAAGGGCCTCGGCGATGCAATCCGCGAACCGGTCGCCATCCACGTCCACGAACAGGATGGCGTCCACGTTGCGGCCCAGGTCCACGCGCTGCCAGCGGCCGGTCATGTCCCCACCCGGATTGAGGTAAAAATAGCGGCCGGCGATGACATCAAGAAAACCATCGCCGTTGACGTCCCGGGCGCTCAGGCCGTAGTACTTGAGCCAGTCCGGCTTTGCGAAATCGCCCCATTTCGCCCGCGAATCGTCCACTTGAATATAGGCCCAGCGATCAAGCGGGAGCTTGCCGGCCGGTGCGGCCGATGCCATCCCGGCAAGTTCCAGCACAGTGACCGTCAGGCACACCTTCAGTCGAAGAAAATGCTTGCGTTTCACAATTCTCTCCGCGGCCGCTTTCTTCAGTGGGTTCTCGGACCTTTAACGGGTCGTCTTGACGATGGTTTTCGTGTCGGTAGCGGGGTCCTCCCCAAGCCTCCACAGATGCACATAACGGCTTTCCGCCCAGCCGTGGCCGATCACGCCGAACTTGCCGGGGGTGAGTTCGACGACCTTGGCACCGTCGTGCTGCTCGAACCGGTCGTCGAGCAAGTAGCGGAACCAGACCGTTCCCTTCGGATCGGCCAGCTTGTAGACGAACAGCCGGCAGCGGCTCTTGTAGGCATTGAACGGATCGTGCTCGCCGGCGACGATCTCCGGCTTGCCGTCGCCGTCGAGATCCGCGACCGACAGCGAGTGGGGACAAAAAATCCGGTCCACCACGTGTGGGCTGAAGGCCTTGTGCCGCGGGTCGCCGGTGTTCTCGAGCCAGGCCACGCGAGCGAAGTAGATCTTCCTGATACTCCAGTTGCCATCTTCCTCGCCCAGCACGATGTCTTGCTTGCCGTCGCCGTTGATGTCCGCAAGCGCGATCCGCGCGACCTTGGTATAACCCTCGGCCAGCAAATGCGGTCTGAATTTGCCGTCGCCCATGCTCTCCAGCCAGTACGGTCCGGCGACCACGTCCAGCTTGCCGTCGCCGTCCAGGTCGTACGGTACCATCTCTTCCCCATACGGAACCTCGGCGATCACCCGGCGTTTCCAGGGCGATGTGGCCGGATCGTCGGGAACCTCGAAGATTTCCGGGTGAGTCCGGTCATGATAGCCCGTGACGAGTGCGAGCTTACCGCCGGGCAGCAGCGGCGCCACTGTGGTCCCATGCGGCCAGTCTCCGCTGCCTTTGCCAATGTGGTGCTCCTGCCAGCGATCGTGGAGCGGATCAATGGCCTTGAGCCAGCAAAGGTCGCTCGAGAGTGCATTGTAGAAGTCGCCGGCACCCGGTTTGCCCTTGAGCCCGATCAATTCCTTGCGGCCGTCTCGATCGAGATCGCAGGCGTTGATGATCTGCACAACACCGGGAATCGTGCGTCGCTCCCAACTCGGGTTCTTGTACCACCAGGCACCGCAGACCACGTCGGAGAGTCCATCGCCGTCGACATCGGCCCAGAGGATGTCGGTTCCCGTCGTCGGCTTGGACTGGTCGATGAATTCGTGGCGGACCTTCTGAAACGGAGGCGGCCCTTGCCGCTGCTTGAACACATGAACCCAGCCGACGCAGTCCGGGAACTGCGAATTGATGACTTGCCCGGAGTGGCCGACGATCTCCGCCACGCCATCGCCGTCAACATCCGCGACGACCGCCTGGTGGGTGCCTTCACCGCGATACAGCAGCTCTTTGGTTACCGACTTGCCGTGGTCGCCCAAGGTGTACTCGAGCAGGCGGGCATCGAAATTGTAGGGCTGTCCCCAGCCGCCCTCGTTCATCTCTCCCACGAACACGTGGGCTACCTGGCTCTGAGGATCGCACCAGGCCTGAAGGGAGTGCGCGAAGATCAGGTCGCGTTCGATCGGGTGCTCCACCCAGGGATGGTTCGCGTCGCGTCCGACCCGGTTCTCGAACCACGAGAAGTGGCCGTCGCGATATTCGGACTCGGTGACCACGGCGTCCAGACGGCCGTCGCCGTTGACATCGATCAGGGCGACCCGGCACATGTCGCGGAAATTGGGAGCAAGCTTGTGCTTCTGCCAGATCTGCCCCGAAAACGGGCCAGCGGCAGGCGGAGAGAACCAGTAGGGGCCGGAAACGAGGTCCATCTGGCCCTTGCCTTCCAGGTCGCCCGCGGCCGTGCCCTCGACGCCAAGGCCCTTCTGCACAACCTGCTTCTGCCACGGCTTCGTGAGATCAGCCCCGGGCTTGTAGATATAGAGCGCGGGCGTCGAGCTGTACATCGAGTTCGAGATCACCTCGGCCTTGCCGTCGCCGTCGATGTCGGCCACCAGGACGTCGTGCGGTCCACCTCCGTTGGGGTCGAGCAGGGGATCGATGACGTGCTCGGTGAAGGGCTGTTTCAGATCCTGGGCGGGAGTGTAGTAGGACAGAACCCAGCGCTCGCCGGGCACGCTATGACCGGCGATGACCTCCTTGCGTCCATCGCCGTCGATATCCAGGAGGGCGACCCCGCAATGGAAGTGCCCGCGTGCGACGAGGCCTTTCTCGAAGGTCGAAGGCCGATACCAGAGTAGTTCTCCCACTCCGCCGATCACGACTTCCTGCTTGCCATCGCCATCAATATCACCCACCGCGGTGCTGCCGGTCTCCCCGCCGCTGCCGGGGACCGGATCCAGCATCATCAGCTCCCATGTCGTTTGCGGCCTCGAGGCTGCTTTCGCCTCCTTGACATTGGAGCTCTCGGCGGCGGGACCCACAGGCCCCTGGTTGAGCCAGATGTCCAGCCGCGGCGTCTCCCAGTTGTAGGGCTTGCTCAGGATGTCGAGCTTGCCGTCACCGTTCAGATCGGCAACGCGGGCTTCGTGGAACTCCATGCCAGTCTGGAAGATCGTCTTGCGGAATTGGCCCTTGCCGTCGCCGTAAAAAAGGAAAGCCTGAGCCTTGGGATTGTCAGGGTCTTTCCGGCTCTCGGTCCACTTGGCCATCTCCGCCACGAAGATGTCGAGGTTGCCATCGCCGTTGACGTCGCCGACCTGAAGGGAATGGGGATGAATCAGGTTGCGGCCAACCAGGTCGTGTCCGACCCAACTTTGCGTTTGCGCTGGGTTGCCCTGGCATTCGTACCACTTGACGGGGCCGGAGCCGTCACCAGGCGCGATGACCACCTGGGGATACCTGGCGTCCCTGATGAATCGGCCAGCGAAGATCAGGCCGCCAATGTCGCCGATCTGGGTGGCTCGCCAGTTGCCGTTTTTCTCGTAGGAGAACATATAATTTCCCGCAAGAATCTCGGGGCGGCCGTCGCCGTCGATATCACAACTCGACATGCCTTCGGCGTATTTGCCCGGCCCCTCGCCGGCATGTCCGGTGAAGACACGCTCCGCCGGCCATTCTTCGAGCTGACGCGGATGAGACGGAATGTCGGCGACGAACAGCGTGCTGGCCCCCTGGTTCCAGTAGGCCACCTGCGGCTTGCCGAGGCCTTTGAAATCAGCGATGCACTGGTCGTGGTGCTGGGTCTTGCCCGATTTCTTGATCGTGTGCCGCTCCCATCGCGCCCCCGACTGCCCGTTCTCGCCGGGGTTGCGCCACCACCAGACGCAGTTGCTCTGCCAGTCGCCGCCAAAAACCAGGTCGGGCCAGCCGTCGCCATCGATGTCGTGAACGGCCCCGCCGGCTTCCACGGTCAGAAAGTCCGGCTCGATGACCAGGCGGTCCCAGCCCTCCTTGGCGGGGCGATACCAGACCAGCGCCGGGCCGGTGAACCGGAAGCCGAGGACAAAACCGTTGCGGCCGCTTCGATCCAGGTCGGCGACCAGGCACGCGGTCTGCTGAGTTGATGTGCCCGGAACGGCCAGATCACCTTTCTTGCTCGAGAGATGCCGCCATCCCGGGTCCGAGGCGTGAAGCCTTGCGCCCTGGCTGGCAAGAACGACAACGATGACTAGCGAGATTCGACGAACGGCTTTCATGAGAGTCTCCCGGTCCTGGTGAGGCGTCAAGCCAGTGGTCTGTCAAGAAAGAGCTGGGGCCTGTTGGTCTTTCGGATCCACGGGTGAACTCCAGCTCGAACGGCGTGTTTTACCCATCAGAATGGAAGCCCCACATAAGATCACCGCGATGGCGGCGGCGATCAGCAGGCTTCGCTGCACGCTGAGTGTCACGCTGAGCGTGCCGATCAACTTCGGTACCGTCGTTGGTCCAAGCAGCCCGATGGCGAAGATGATGCCAAAGACACTGCCGTACTCACCGGGCTCATAATGTGAAAAAGTGACGCCGACGATGGTCGGAAATATGGGTGCGAGGGCAAGCCCAGTGACCACCACCGCGGCCACGGCCAGCGCCGGGCTGCGCGTGAATGCCATCACGACAATGGCCGCCGCGGTGACGGTCGCCAGCAGCGCGATCAGCCGCGATCCCAGGGCCGTGAGGTTCTTGACCGACGAGGCGATGAATCGCCCGACGGCCATCGCCAGGCCAAAAAAGCTGAGTACCCAGGTGGCAAAGCGCGCGGCCTCCATGCTCTGGCCGCCGCCACGGATCTCGATCATGAACGACCTGATCCAGGTGTTCATCGAGATCTCGAGTGCTATGTAGCAGAGCAAGGTAAACCCGGCCGCGAGCACCGGCGGATCACGCAGAAGCCGCAAGGCGGCGGCGAACCTGTATCCTGTCGAGACTCTCGGAAAGGCCGCGAACGTCGCGATCACGGCAAACCCGAGCACCAGACCCGCGACGGTTGACAGCGCGACCGACAAGCCGAGCCCAAGGTCCCGGATCAGCGCACTTAACGCCAGCGGTGTGAGCACGAAGGCCAGACCGACGAAACCATTGCCGAAGTTGCTGGCCCTGGCCGGTTCCTTGCCATCGAAGAGCACGATCGGCAACAGCGTGTTGCCGACCGTATTCACGCACATGGCCCCGACGCCCAGCAGACCACACGCCAGTATCGCTGTCCCGAAACTGGTGGCCGCCGCCAGCAAGAAGAGGGCGCCGGCAGTCGCGAGGAATCCGGCAATCGCCATGGTCTTGTGTCCCAGCTTGTCGACCAGCAGGCCGATAAAGAGCTGCACGGCCAGGCTGGTGAGGAAGAGCGCCGTGGCCAGGCTGCCGACCTCGGAATTGTCGATCGCAAGCCGTGCCTTGAGCTCTTCCGAGATCGAGCCGATCAGGATGAAGCAGATGGCCAATGTGAAGACTGCCATCAGGGCGACAAGCCCCGCAAGCGTTTTCATGAGCCACCTCGCAGCGAGACCCAGACCGAGCCCCGGTCGCAAGACTCTACCCCCTTGTACGTGAATTCCAGGCCGCGGAGACCGTCATGAACCGACGGGAATTCGTATTCGGAGATCATCAACGGACGACCTTCGATATGCCGGCGGATGGCCCGAACTATCCCGCAATAGATGGTGGCAAAGGCTTCGATATAGCCCTCGGGGTGTCCCGTCGGCAACCGCGTGCAGGCCGAGGCGGCCGGCGCGAGATACTCGTCGTGGCCACGAGTAACGGTCTGGCGTGGTTGCCCATACCGGTTGATGCCCAGGTAATTGGGATTCTCCTGTTCCCAGTGCAAGGCGGCCTCCGAACCGTAGACACGAAGCCGCAGGTTGTTCTCCTCGCCGGTAGCGATCTGCGACACGGTCAGTATTCCCTTGCCGCCACCAGCAAGCCGAAGAAGGATATTGGCGTCTTCCTCGAGCTGCCGATCGGGGAGAAACGTGGTCCGGTCGTGCAAAGCTCGCTGATCCGGTCTCCGGTGACATATTCCAGCAGGTTGATACAGTGAACGCCGGCTTCCCCGAGAGTTCCGGCGATGCCGACCTGCGCGGGATCGACCCGCCAGGATGCCTGCTTCTGACCATGCTTCTCGTGGGGAAACGCGAGGAAATCTTGCAGGTATTCGACGATCACCTTGCGGATCTTGCCGACCTGGCCTGTCTGGCAGAGGTGCCGGGCATGGCGGACGAGCGGATGGCCGGTGTAATTGTGCGTGAGTGCCAGCACCAGGCCGGTGCGCTCCACCAGTTTCACGAGCGCCTTGGCTTCCTCGAGCGAGTACGTGAGCGGCTTGTCGCAAACCACGTGGAAACCGGACTCGAGGAATGTCCGCGCAATCGCGAAATGCGAGACCGTCGGGGTGACGATGGAGACGAAATCGATCCGTCGGCCGGATGGCAGCTCGGCCTCCGCCGCCGCCATCTGCTCGAAGCTCTCATAGCATCGAGTCGGATCGATATAAAGCTGGCGGCCGGTCTCTCGTGTGTTGGCCGGGTCGCGCGAGAAGCATCCCGCGACCAGCTCGATCTGCTGGTCGAGTGCGGCCGCCATGCGATGGACTGCGCCGATGAAGGCGCCCTGTCCGCCGCCGACCATGCCCATGCGGAGCTTGCGTTTCCAGGATTGCACGACAGCTCCTCTCAGGTTGACGGAAGTCCCAGGATGGCACGATTGCGCGCTGCATCGAACCGGCCGCCGGCGAAGTCATCAAAGGCGACGGTCGTCGCGTCGATCAGATGCCGTTCGATGAACGGCGCGCCCTCGCGGGCACCCTGTTCGGGGCTTTTGACAGCAGCACTCCCACTCGAGAACGGCCCAGCCTCGGTAACCGGCCTCGGTCAGCAACGTGAAAACCCGCGTGAAGTCGACCTGGCCGTCGCCGGGCGAGCGGAACCGGCCTGCCCGTGTTGACCAGGGCTGATAGCCGCCGTAGACGCCGATGCGCCCATTCGGCCGGAATTCGGCGTCTTTCACGTGGAAGCCGGCGATCCGCCGGCCGTAATGGTTGATGAACTCGAGATAGTCCAGTTGCTGAAGGACGAAATGGCTGGGGTCATAGTTCAGGCACGCGGCCGGGTGATCGTCGACCCGGCTCAGAAACATCTCGAAGGTTGCACCGTCGAACAGGTCGGAGCCCGGATGGAGTTCGAAGGCGAACGTCAGCCCCGCGTCCGCCGCCGCATCCAGGAGCGGACGCCACCGTCTCGCCAGTTCCGCGAATGCCTCGTCGATGATCCCCGGCGGGCGCTGGGGCCAGGGATAGGCCATGTGCCAGGCGAACCCGCCCGAGAGCACGGGAATCGTCTTGGTGCCCAGCCGGGCCGCCGCGGCGATCACGTCGCGGAGCCGCGCGGCCGCCCAGCTCGCGATCGCGGTTCCGCTCAAGCCGCTCGGGTAAAACGCGTCGAACATGCGCTCGTACGCCGGGTGCAACGCAAGTACCTGGCCCTGCAACGCTCCGCACAGCTCGGTCACGCAGAGCCCGCTTTCGGCGAGCTGCGATTGGTAGTCATCGCAATATGTCTGGGACGCGGCCGCCTGCTCGAGATCGAAAACCCGCCGATCCCAGGTCGGAATCTGGAGTCCCTTGTAGCCCAGCAAAGCCGCCCAGGGAGCCAGCGTTTTGATGTCGTCGTAAGGGGGCTCATCGCGCAGGAACTGAGCCAGAAGTATTCCCGGACCGAGGATCCCGTTCATGATCAACCTCCCGGGTTTATGGCTGACGGCATCAGCAAGCGGGTGGTGCCGTCGAGCCGCGAACGACCAGCGAGCCGGGCAGCACGACTTGCCTCGGTTCGCCGGCCAAACCGTGAATTCGCTCGATGAGAAAATCCAGCGCCGCATCGATGATCCGGCGATACGGAAACAAAACTGTCGTGAGCGGTGGATCGAGGTATTCGGCCGCCCAGGCATCGTCGAAGCCCACGAGCGAGACGTCTTGCGGCACCCGCAAGCCGAGATCCCGTAATCCCCGAAACGCACCGAAGGCCATCACGTCGTTATGGCAGAAGATGCCGGTCGGCGGCCTGGCCTGGGACATCAAGAGCTGAACACCATTTCTGGCCTCCTCCGCGCTTTCGCTCGGGCATTCCACCTGTCTCTGGCGCGGCATCCCCGCCTTCCGCGTGACATCGCTCCAGGCGCGGGTGCGGGCACTCCGCACTGCTGCCCGACGGCTCAGGTGGTCGATTCTCTTGTGCCCCAGCTTGACCAGGTGCTCGACGGCCATCGTGGCTCCGCGGTAATCATCGAGGATCACGCTATCGGACGCGCCGCCCGGGGCCGCCGAACCAAAGTAGACCACGGGCGCCTCGGTGATCGACCGCCGCGCGGCCCGGCCATAGCTCTCGTTCCACCAGTGCAGGATGCCGGCCACGCGCCAGCTCAAGAGTGTGTCCACGGCCAGGTCCCTGTCGGCTTGGTTGGAATTCAGCTCCGCGACCTCGAACATCGCCCGGTACTTGTGTTCCGCCACGCGCCTGTTGAGATAAGCGGCAAGACTCGCGAAGAACGGGTTTTCCACATATTCAATGACAGCTCCGATCAACTCGCTGCTTTGACAGACCAGGTTCCGAGCCAGCCGATTCGGGCGGTAGCCCATCGACCTGGCGGCATCCCAGACCCGCTGGCGGGTCGCTTCCGGAAAGCTCGCGTGACGGCCGTTGAGCACCATGGACGCCGTGGACGGCGACACAGCGGCGGCCGCGGCCACATCACGCACCGAAACACGTTTCTTCAACAAAGTCGCAAGAGCTCCTCGGCCCGGCGGACTATTGCCTGGCCGTCCAGTCCGTAATGCGAAAGCAACAATCGATAATCGCGGCCCGAGCTGGCGAACCGGTCTTGCAATCCCACTCTCAGAACCCGCGTGGGAGAATGCTCGGCCACGACCTCGCAAACCGCGGCGCCCAGCCCTCCGATCGTGTTATGATCCTCGGCGGTGACGATCCCCGAGGTTTCGCGGGCCGCGCTGACAATCTCCGCGACGTCGATCGGCTTGATGGTGTGGCAATCGAGCACGCGCACCTTGATTCCCCGCGTCCCGAGCACCTCGGCCGCGAGCATCGCCTGTTCAACCATGTGGCCGGTGGCGATCACCGTCAGGTCGTCACCGTCGCGGAGGCGGATCATCCGGCCAAGCTGGAACGGAACGTCCGGCCGATGCAAGACGTTGGCGGTCTGTCGGCCAAGCCTCATATACACAGGACCCTGGTACCGGGCAATGGCTACCGTGGCCAGCCTCGTGGTCACGGGGTCGGACGGCGAAAGGACCATGAGGTTGGGAATCGACCGCATGACGGCCAGATCTTCGCAAGCCTGGTGCGTGGGGCCATCCCCGCAGATCTCGACGCCGGCGTTGCAGGCCACGATCTTCACGTTGAGCTTGGGATAAGCCACGCTAGACCGGACCTGCTCGGCCGCCCGAACTCCGGCAAACACGCAAAACGTACTGGCGAAAGGAATCTTGCCGGTCGTCGCCAGCCCGGCCGAGAAGCTGATCAGGTTCTGCTCGGCCGTTCCCATGTTGAAGAACCGCTCGGGATGTCGCCGGGCAAAATGAAACGTATTTGTCGACTTGGAAATGTCGGCGTCGAGAACGACGATCCGGTGGTCGCTGTCGCCCAGGTCGGCGATCGTCTTGCCGTAAACCACGCGGTTGGGTTCGGCCTCGATCGTCGCGGATTGCCCCGCTTCACTGTCTGTCAAGAATCTCATGGAGGGCGGCTTCCGTTTGTTTGGGATTGGTCGGACCGGCGTGCCAGTCCGGGTTGTCCTCCATGAACGACACGCCTTTACCCTTGATCGTGTCGGCGACGATCACGCTGGGCCGGCCACTCCTGGTCAGGCACTCGCGGACCGCCTCATCGATCTCTTCGAAGGAATGGCCGTTGATTTCGCGCGCATTCCAGCCGAACGCCCGGAACTTGTCCGCGATCGGCTGCACGTTCATGATCTTGCTGGTGCGGCCATCGGTTTCGAGCTTGTTGTTGTCGACAAACACCACCAGGTTGTCGAGTTGATAATGCGCCGCGGACATCGCGGCTTCCCAGACCTGGCCTTCCTGCAATTCGCCGTCGCCGACCATGCAATAGACCGTGAAGTCCTTGCCGTCGAGCTTGCCGCCGGCGGCGATTCCGCCCGCGGCCGAGATGCCCTGGCCCAGAGATCCCGTGGACATGTCGACCCCGGGCGTCTTCTTCATGTCGGGATGGCCCTGCAACGTGCTCTCGATGTCGCGCAAGGTCCAGAGAACGTCTTCGGGAAAATAGCCCCTGGCCGCGAGCGTCGCATAGAGCGCCGGGCAGCAATGTCCCTTGGAGAGGACGAAGCGGTCGCGGTTTTCCCACTGCGGCCGGTCCGGTTCGATGCGCATCCTGTAAAAGTAGAGATACGTCAGGATATCAATCGCCGACAGCGAGCCGCCGTTATGACCAGACCCGGCGATTGCGATCATCCGGACGATGTTCGCCCGCGCGGCTCGCGCTTTATCCTGGAGCAACTTGATCGGCAGTTCTGGCGACACGGCAAGATCCTCTACTGATGCTTTCGAAGGACGGCTTTCTGGTGCTCTTCGGGAAACCTGCCGCAGGCCGTCCAGCCGCCGTCGACGAAGAACACCTGGCCGGTCATGTAGCTGGAGTCGTCGGATGCCAGGAAGATGCAGGGGCCGGCCATCTCCTCGGGCAAAGCCACGCGCTGCATGGGCGTCATGCGGCCCCACGTGTGGTCGTAATCGGCGTCATCGCGGAGGTTGCGTTCCACGTGAGTCGGCCCCGGCGCGAAGGTGTTGACCCGGATCTTGAGGGGCGCGAACTCGATGGCAAGCTGCTTGGTCAGGGCATGGATGCCGCCCTTGCTGGCGGCGTAAACCGCCAGCCCCTTGACACCGAGCTCGGCGCAATTTGTGGAGATGTTGATGATGCTTCCCCCGCCGCACTCCGCCATGATCCGGGCCGATTCCACCGAGGAGAAGAACGTTCCCTTGAGGTTCGTGCCGATGATCCGTTCCCAGGCGGCTTCGTCGACCCGGAAGGGATCGGTCCAGCCGGTCAGACCGGCGTTATTGACCAGGATATCGAGCCGGCCGAAGAACTGGGCCGAACGATCGACCATCTGCTTGACCGCCGCCACGCTGGAAACGTCGGCCTGCACCGTCAGGCTGCGCCGGCCCATCGCCTTGATCTCTTCGGCGACATGCTGAGCGCCTTCTCGGCTGGTGTGGTAATTGATCGCCACATCGGCCCCTTCTCGCGCCAGGCCCAGCGCCAGGGCCCGGCCGATACCCGTGCCGGCGCCCGTCACCAGTGCGACTCTTCCGCCGAGTTTCATGGGCTACCTTTTCCGTTGTCGTAGTAGAGGAGAACCTTCAAGGCTTCTCCGCGTTCACAGAGGTCGAATCCGTCGCGCCACTGGCTCAAGGGCAGCTTATGAGTGATCACCCTCGAGAGGTCGATTTGGCGGTGCTCGAGCAGCCGCATCGCGGTCTGCCAGGTTTTCAGCGAGTGCCCCACCGATCCGAACACGCGTAACTGCTTGAAAAGGATGGTATCAAAGTTGATCGTGATCTCCTTGCCCGCGATGCCGATCTGGACATATCGGCCCAGTGGACGGACCGCCTGGAGGCAGGCCGCCACCGAGCCAGCCGCGCCGGCGGCCTCCACGGCCATGTCGACACCCCGTCCCTTGGTCTTGAACTTGACCACGTCGAGCACGCTCTCGCGATCGCAATCGACCGTCACGGCGGCGCCCAACTCCGCGGCGAGAGCCAGGCGAGGCGCGTCAGTGGACCGGCCGGCGACGATCACCTTGCAGCCGTGCAGGCTCAGGACCATCAGGCAGAGAAGCCCAATAGGGCCGGGCCCGGACAGCAACACCCACTCGCCGGGACCGCTCGGCGAAAGTTCGCCGACGGCCTGGAGCGCGGCGGCGAACGGCTCGGTGACGGCCGCCTCGTCGAAGGCGACGGATTCGGGAAGCTTGTAGCACTGATCCTCACGGACGATGACGTACTTGGTTAACGAGCCGTTGACGCCATGTCCCATTCCGCGGCGGATGGGGCAGAACATGTAGTAGCCCTGGCGGCAGTACTCGCAGGTACCGCAGACAACCGCGGAGGACGGTAGCACGACGACGCGGTCACCGGGGCGCACGCTTTTCACATCGACGCCGGTCTCGTGTACGATACCCGAGAATTCGTGGCCTAGAATCACCGGGGGATAGTTCGGGAACCGATCCTGGAACACATGCAGATCGGTTCCGCAAATGCCCGTGAACTGGACGTCAATCTTCACCCGGTTTGCCGGGCAAGCGGGTTCGGACACGTCGATCAGCTCGACGTTACCCACGCCGGACCTGGTTTTCACGAGTGCCTTCATGAGCGAGCCACTCCCGTCTGGTCCTTTAGTGAAACGTTTTACTAACAGTATCCGCAGTACAGATTCCGGTCAACAAAATTTTTATTGCAGATTTATGCATGTGTTAGTACGTGGATGCTCTAGTGCGTTCCGGCCTGGGATTCGCGCCGGAACGCGCTGGGTGTCTTACCATCATGTTTTCGAAAACAGGTCGAGAGGTATTCGGGGTAAGCAAATCCGGTACGTTCGGCGATGTCCTCGAGCGAAAGCTCGGTCTGGGAAAGCAGCTCCCGGACTCGCTGGAGCCGGACCTCGACGATGGCGTCGAGGATGGTCTTGCGGAGGTTTTTTTGAAACAGCCGCTGGAGCATGCTGCGCGACATGGAAACGTGCTCGAGCACATCGTCCACGCGGATTCCCCGGCAGGCATGTTCGCGAATGAACCGGACGGCGTCAGCCAGTCGCGGGTCTTCGATGGCGGTAACGTCAGACGACTGGCGGGTGACAACGCCCAGCGGTGGTATTAACGTGAGCAGATCGAGCGCGGGCTCGCCATTCATCATCTGATCGAGCAATCCGGCGGCCTCGTAGCCGACGCGCCGCGCATCGGGGACGACACTGGAGAGCGGCGGATATGCGAGCTGGCAGACAAGTTCCTCGTTGTCCACGCCGATGACCGCAACCTCCTCGGGTACGGCCACGCCTGCGAGCCGGCAGGCGTCGAGTAGTTGCATGCCCCGGATATCATTGCCCGCCATGACACCAAGCGGCTTGGGGAGCTTGTCGATCCAGGCAGCGACATGCACGATCTCGTCTTCCCATGAGGCCTGTTGATGGCCCCACGAGACAGGCTGAGTACGCGGGGCTTCGTGAAATCGGCCGCCCGCGTCGCGGACCCGGCGCACGAAAGCGTCGTGCCGGCGCTCGGACCACTCGAAAACGGGAAAACCGAAGAATGCAAAATGGCGGAATCCGCGTTCCAGCAGATGATCGGCCGCGAGCCACGCGATGGCCGCGTGATCGGTGTGAACCTGGGGCAAGCCGATGTCGCGCACCTGATCGTTCAGGTCCACCGTGGGAATACTTGTCTCGAGCACCTTGCGGGCGCTCTCCGGCGTCGAGGCCCGGGAGATGATGCCGTTGCCGTTCCAGCGGCCGATCCAGGGAGGCATGTCGTCCTGGAGCGAGCGTTGCTCGATGTAGACCGTCCAGGGACCGTGCTCGCGAATGTACTGCGAAATGCCATCAAGGATTGCCCGCCCGAAGGCCGTCGAGGTCTCGACGATCAGGGCCACGTGCGGAAACGGCGTTTTCTGAGCATGTGATGATCGGTTCATAACTGTCCGGATTCATGCGAATGAGACGGTCACGAATTCTTAGGACGGGCACTTCGATATTGGCCGGATTGTACAGGCATTGCACGTCATTGCTTGAACTGAGCGTCCACCAAAGCCTGGGATTGGCCCGGCGAGGCCATTCTACAGGCCTATAAGCGTCGAATCCACAGTTGTGACTTCAAGTACCGAATATTATAGACAAAAAAACCGAAAATCTCATGGATCGCAACATCGGACCTGTTACTCTCATGCTGGCGGTGGAATCTCAGGTCCTCGACTTGTACCGAGCGAGCAACCCGAGAGCTTCAAGAGGTAGGTCGTCGAAGCGCCCTTTCGGGCGCTCGGGTCGTGGTCAATCGGCGGCAGTCGTGTGGGAGTTTCTCCAAGGACTGGGCGCGTGCCAGTGCGGCGAGCCCACTGCGGTCTGCCGGGTCGAAGGACCCGGGAGTCCGCCCGTACCCTTCATGGAGGGGGCTGTTCTTCGTGTCGGCCGGCGATTCTCCGGTCGAAGTTTCGTGCTGCGCTGTTATTCGTTCATGTCTTGAGTCGTACAACGTTTCTTTCGGAGCCAGGCCCTGTTCCATATCGGCCTGATCTCTTCACCGGGAGATTTTCATGTACCAGAAAAGACGTCGAGGTTTCACACTGATCGAACTGCTGGTGGTGATCGCGATCATCGCGGTGTTGATCTCGCTCTTGCTGCCGGCCGTGCAATCGGCGCGCGAAGCCGCTCGCCGCGCCCAGTGCACCAACAACCTGAAACAGATCGGCTTGGCCTTGCACAACTATCACACGGGGATCGACAGGTTCCCCATGGCCACCTCGAAAAACCCAATCTTTGGTCTGATCGTCGACAATGAGTGGGGGTACGGAAGATGGACCGGCTGGAGCGCCCGAGCGCTTTTGCTTGGTTACCTTGACCAGATGCCGATGTACAACTCGGCCAACTTCGCCATGGCTCCAGGCGTCGCCGGAGGCATGTTGGGGTCTGGTCCGAACAGCACGGTTTACAACGCGTCTATCAATTCCTTCCTTTGTCCCTCGGACGTCTATGCGGGGGCCCAGCGCAATAACAGTTACCACGCGAGCATCGGCTCGACCACTTATGAAAGCCCCATTACCACGCCCGGAATGTTCGCGGTGTGGACAGCCTATGGCATTCGCGACTGCACCGACGGTACGTCCAACACGATCGCATTTGCCGAGGCGTTATGCGGTGAGGCAAATTCTGCCCTGGGGTCGAGCAACCATGCTCAGGGCGATGCTTATCGTGGCGATGTCATCGAGAACGCCAACAGCCCCGGCGGCGGTGGCCAGGGCTCTGACGATCCCAGTGGCTACTACGGGACAAGCACCCAGTATCTGATGGCGTCATCAAACGCAGCCGCCGTGCTCGCGGGTCTATCGGCGTGTGCCCAGGCCTGGAGCAATCCATCCACGGCGTCATATTCGACGATGCGGGGATTTAGCTGGTGCGACGGTAATGGCGGCTGGACCTATACCAACATCATCCAGACGCCCAACCGCGATTCGGTCTTCCCCGGCGGGGGCTGTAGGTGGAGCTGTGCTGGCTGCGGCATCGATAGCTCGTTCAGCTACGGTGTATCGAGCAATCACCCAGGCGGCGCCAACGTTCTGATGACCGACGGAAGCGTCCGGTTCGTCAAGGATAGCGTGAGTCGAATGACCTGGTGGGCTCTCGGAACTCGCAATGGTGGCGAGGTGATCAGCGCGGATAGTTATTGATGCCCGGGAACCGGTCGGGCGCGGCGGTCTGATCCTGCCGCGCCCTCAACCACTGGAGAACAAGCAATGCGAATTCAAGTACGAAGAATATGGATCTCAGCGGCCCTCAGTTTGGGCTTCGTTGTCGCGTCGTTCATCACTGCAGGTTGCTCCGAGACGGCGTCCGGCAACAAGACCGACGATCCCGCATTGAAGGCAGCCATGCAAAAATCGACCGAGATTTACAAGTCAAAAACCCAGCAAGTGAAGAAAACCAATAAATCCTCCTTCAAACGTCCTGGCTGAGAGTGTAAGTGCCCGAAAGCCGCGGCATCCTCTACCGGGTTGCTGCCGGCGGAAATGGCATTGTCCTCTTCTTGACGGGCATCCCCTGCCCGAAACGAGGTCGCGGCGCACGCCGGCTGAATCCTTGACGTCTATTGCCCCAGTTCGGTGATCTCGATGTCCTTGAAGCGGACCTCCATCGGCGGGCCGACGTGGGTTTGCAGGGCGATGATGCCCTCGTCGTCAAACTGGTCGTCGGTGCGATCGATGACACGGGTGCCGTTCAGGTCGATCGTGACGTGCTTGCCCTTCGCCGTGATCACGAACTCGTTCCAATCCCCGTCCTTGACGCGGCAGGGGGGCGCCTGCGCTGTAGATCAGAGCAGCCAGGGCAACCAGACATAGATTTCCTGAGACCTACACTGCCGGCTTCTTGGAGGCTCTGGACCGGGGGTGCCGTATGCTCTTCGCTGAGGCCGTGTTTCTCCGCCTCCTCGATGGGTGTTCATTCGGGGGGGACAGACCCGCTACGGAGAAGACGTCGTGCGGGTTCCGTTGAACCACCTGGATCAGTCGAAGTGCCGCCTGGGACGGCTTGCGGATACCGTGTTCCCAGCTCTGAACTGTCTTCGGAGAGACATTTAATAACCGCGCGAACACCGCCTGGGACAACTGGTAGTTCTGCCGGATACGGGCGATGTCCTCGGCTCCGAACTCGGGCGGTCGGTCGGGAACTTCGAGGGTCGTTGTTTTGAGCGCGGCTTCGCCCTTGGCGTGGCGGATTGCCTCCTCCAAACCTTTCTGGATCTGGTCGGCGACGGGTAGCCGCTTCGGTGTTTCTTTCATGATTTGATCACCTCCGCTCGGATCGTCGGGCCTGATCCTTCAACGTCTGAACGAGCTGGCGGTAGAGTTTTTTGTGATCAAGCGAGAGATCGTCCTTCTGATCCTTATTGTAAACGGTAATGAGGTAGATCCGGTTCGCCTCGGCAATATGGAGATAGATCACCCTGGCCCCACCACGTTTCCCCTTACCTCGCTTTGGATCGGCCACTCGCAGCTTCCGCAGTCCGCCGCAGCCAGGAATGACGATTCCCATATCTGGCCTCGCCATCAGCTCGCGTTGCATGGCGGCAAGGTCATCGTCGGTGAGGTAGGAATTCACCCAGGCTGAAAACTCGCCCGACTCGATGAAAATCAACTGCATTCTATCTGACTTTGTGGGACGGTAATACATTCGAGAATGAGAACCGCCTCAGTCGATTGCGGAAGCCTCTGCGAGCGGCCCCAAAGCGTGAACCGGACGCTGGTCCTCAGTTTCCCAGTTCGGTGATCTCGATGTCCTTGAAGCGGACCTCCATCGGCGGGCCGACGTGGGTTTGCAGGGCGATGATGCCCTCGTCGTCAAACTGGTCGTCGGTGCGATCGATGACACGGGTGCCGTTCAGGTCGATCGTGACGTGCTTGCCCTTCGCCGTGATCACGAACTCGTTCCAATCGCCTTCCTTGACGAGTTTCTTCGCCTTGTCTTCGGGGTAACGCTCGAGGATGCCGCGTCTCCGCTCTTCGTAGAGCAATCCCCAATAACCGTCGGCCACGTCGGCCTGCGGACCCGACACCGCGCCGTCTGAAGCACGCTTGCTGCGGAACTGGATTCCCGAGTTGCCGTTCCTGAACTTGACCTTGGCCTTGAGCACGAAATCTCGGTACGACTTTTCAGTCGCCAGAAACTCGTTCTTCTTGAGGTTGCCCTGCGTCCGGCCAACGATCTCGCCATTCTCGACCGAAAAGATCGCCTTGTCGTCAGGAGTAACCCAGCCGGTCAAGTCCTTGCCATTGAACAGGCACTGAGCCTTGCCCGACTCCTGGGCATCCGCCCGAGGCAACAGCGCGTCCCCGTACCAGCCCAAGGCACTCAGGGCAACGACAAACGCAGGCAGCAAACGTTCGAAGATACTCATGATTCGACTCTTTCTCCCTGGTGTGAAACGGCGTCCGTTCGGGGCAGGCGGCAATTCTTGACGGCAACCGCCAGGCAAAGTGCCCGGGGACCCGGAACTCCGCTGATTGTCCCCCCGCCGGCACATGGGGTCAACGATCCAGTCGCCCTGTATGGCACATCACGGCCAAGCCCAGTAGAATCCTCTGCTGAACTCCCATGCGGTCGGAACTGGCGAGGATCTCACGATCATGTCTTTCCAGGATGATCTCAGACGCTATGGGCCCGAGGCCGGCGAAAGCGTCACACACGACGAAGCCCGGGCCTATTGCGCCCGTCTCGCGGCCACCCACTACGAGAATTTCAGCGTGGTGACCTGGCTGACTCCGCGCGAACACCGACCCGCCTTTCAGAGCATCTACGCCTTTTGCCGCTGGTCGGACGACCTGGGTGACGAGATTGGTGACCCCGCGCGGTCGCTCGACCTCCTGCAATGGTGGCGTGGCGAGCTGCGAGACATGTTCCGGGGCCGGACACGGCATCCGGTCATGATTGCGCTGACGGAGACCGTCGAGCGGTACCAGATCCCGATCGACCCCTTCGAGGCGCTCATCGACGCGTTCGTGCAGGATCAGACAGTCACGGAATACCAGACTTATCCTCAGCTTCTGGACTATTGCACGCGATCGGCCAATCCTGTGGGTCGCCTCGTGCTTCACGTGGCCGCTGCCTGCACTACCGAGAACGCGCGCCTCAGCGACGCAACCTGCACCGCGCTCCAGCTTGCGAATTTCTGGCAGGACGTCGCCCGCGACCTGGCCATCGGACGGACTTACCTGCCGCGCGAGGATCGCGAGCAATTCGGCTACTCCGAGGCCGACCTGAGGTCGCTGCGGTTCACGCCGGAGTTCGCCCGGATGATGCGGTTCGAGGTCGATCGCACTCGCTCGCTGTTCAGAGAGGGGCGGGCCCTGGTGTCGAAGATTGATGGCGCTCTGGCTGTCGACATCGACCTGTTCTCGCGGGGCGGACTGGCGATTCTCGACCGGATCGAAGCCCGCGGGTTCGACGTTCTCAGTAGCCGCCCTGCCCTGACCCGATGGACCAAGATCGGGCTTTTGGGACGCGCCTTGCTTGGGCTCGGGGTCGCTCGACTGCGCGGCACGCGTGGAAAGGACCGCGCCACCGCGATCCCGGGCTCACAGCGGATGGCAGTGACCTCTGTTTCGAGCACCGCAACACACCCCCTGGAGAGCCCCCGGTGAGGACGGACCCCACACTCGCGGCCAGCTACCAGTTCTGCGGCAAGATCGCGCGAAGAGAGGCCCGAAATTTCTACTGTGCCTTTCGCTTGCTGCCTCGCGATCGCCGGCAATCGATGGACGCGCTGTATGCGTTCATGAGGCATACCGATGATCTGGCCGACGGACCCGGTACTGCCGCTGAAAAGGAAGACGCACTGCGGCTCTGGCAAGGCGAACTCGACGCAGCTCTGGCGGCCGTGCCTGTGGCGTGGCCAGGGCTGCTTGCCCTGGCCGACACCGTGGAACGGTGGGGGATTCCCCACGCGCTGCTCGGCGAGGTGATCGAGGGCGTTTCGATGGACGTGCAGCCGCGCCCGTTCACCTGCTTCGATGAACTGGCTGACTATTGCTATCATGTCGCCTCGGTCGTCGGCCTATGCTGTATTCACATCTGGGGATATCAATCGGACGGCGGCCGTGCCGAAAGACTGGCCGAAGCTTGCGGCATCGCCTTGCAACTCACGAACATTCTCCGGGATGTCCGCGAGGATGCCCGAAACGGACGCGTCTACCTTCCACGGGACGAAATGGCCAGGTTCGGCGTCGAACCGCGAGAGCTCGACGTTGACCGGCCCAGCCCCGCGCTTCATGATCTGCTGGCCTTCCAGGCGGATCGCGCGATCTCTTTTTACAATCAGGCTAAAGAGCTGGTGCCACTGGTCGACCCGGTTGGCCGGCCCGTACTCTTGACCATCGTGGGAATCTACCGGGCGTTGCTCGACGAGATAGCCCGGCGCGACTACAACGTATTCGAAACCAGGCTGGCGGTTCCCACCTGGCGGAAAGCCGCCATCGCCTTGCGTGCTTTGCCCCAGCGATTTCTCCGTCAACCGATCAAGCATTCCCATACGCTCGTTCCTTGAATCAAGAACTCTCTGTATCTCCGATGGTGCCGGTACACAAGCCTCCCCCTCCTCATGTGGTAATTGTTGGTGGCGGCCTGGCTGGCCTGGCCGTCGCGTCGGGACTGGTGGGGCGCGGACTGCGAATCACTCTTCTGGAAAGCCGGCCGAGGCTCGGCGGCCGGGCCAGCTCGTTCGTCGACCCGGTCACCGGCGAACTTGTGGATAACTGTCAACACGTCAGCATGGTTTGCTGTACGAACCTGGCAGACTTCTGCCAGCGGGTGGAAATATCCGACCTCTTCCGGCGCGAGCCGGCCGTCATCTTCCTTGGTCCCGAGGGGAAAGTCTCGCGGCTCCGTGCGGGGCTCGCACCCGCGCCCTTTCATCTGACCGAGAGTTTTCTGAGCTCCCGCTACCTGAACTGGAGAGACAAGCTGCGCGTCGGCTACGGCCTGGCCTGCCTGGCACTCGGCGGCGACGAGCGGCCGGATGAATCGTTTGCCGACTGGCTGCACAGGCACCGGCAAAGTGCGCGTACGATCGACCTGTTCTGGTCAACTGTTCTGGTCTCGGCCCTCAATGAACGGCTTGACCAGATGGATTTCGGCCATGCGCAAGGTCTTTGTCGACGGATTTCTGAGCACGCGGACCGGGTTCCAGATGGAACTCCCCCTGGTTCCGCTGGGCGAGCTTTACGGCTCACGCCTGGAGCAGTGGCTGCGCAATCACGGCGTCGAGATCCACTTGACCACGGGCGTCCGCACGATCGATTGCGACGATGACGGCACCCTCCGCGGACTGACCCTGCGCACGGGCGAGGTGTTGGCGGCCGACTTCGTGGTCCTTGCGGTCTCGTACGATCGTGTCCGCGGATTGCTCACCGATTCCCTGATTGCCAGGATTCCTGCTCTGCCCGCGGTCGATCTGCTTCAATCCTCACCGATCACCGGAATTCACCTCTGGTTCGATCGCCCCGTTTGCCCGTTCGACCACGTCGTGACCCCCGGCCGGCTCGTGCAGTGGGTCTTCAACCACACGGCCATCCAGGGGCGATCGGCGCCTGGAGCGTCCAGACCCGCGGGCGTGCAAGCCGGACCTTCAAGTCACGAGTGCCAGTATCTTCAAGTCGTCATCAGCGCGTCATACGACCTGCTGAGGCAGGACAAGGCAACCATCCGAGATGCGGTCCTCGACGATCTCGTCCGGATCTGGCCCGCGACACGCGAGGCTCGGCTGCTGCGGTGGTGGGTTGTGACCGAGCACGGTGCAACGTTTGCCGTTCGTCCCGGCGTGGATCGATTGCGGCCGCCACAGCGCACTCCGGTTGACGGCTTCTTCCTGGCCGGCGACTGGACCCGAACCGGCTGGCCGGCCACCATGGAAGGCGCCGTGCGCAGCGGCTACCTCGCCGCCGAGGGAATCTTGAAGGATCTCGATCGCCCGAGCCGTCTCATCCGACCTGACCTTCCGCGCGGCACGCTCGCCCGCTGGCTGCTCGGGCCAGCCACCGAGGCGCCGATCCAATTTCGTCCCACGATGCCCCACTCCACATCGACATTGCCCGGGGCCGATCGACCCCCTCTCCGTCCCTCGATCGCCGGGTCTGAGCAAGACGTCTGAGTATCCGGATCAGAGCCCAATCGCGGCTTTTTCTTTTTTTTCTCAAGCTGACCGCCCGCACAAGCCGAAGAACCGATACAAGTCTCACGGATGAGGCGGCATATCTCGTATATTCAGGACGCACAATGACTGTGCCCACGCATGCCATGGCGGACCAGCCTGTTGTCAAGCCACGTCCGAAGTGGTTGAAAGCTCTCGGGTTAAAGTCTCCGCCCGAGATTCTGTACATTTCCGGCCATGCGTATCGCCTGCAGGAGCTGTTCAAGCATGATTCCTGGGCCGCCACAGCCTTGTACGGAAGTCCGGAAGGCGTCTTGCGGATCGTGAAGCTGCATCGTCAGTCGTCTCTTCTGGGGCTGCCGATGACCTGGCTGGGCCGCAAGACTGCAAGGAACGAGCGGATCTTGCTTGCGCAACTCGCCGGTTTGCAGGGGATTCCCGCCCTGGCAGGCCCGGTACGAGAAACCGCCGGTGGGCCAGATCTGCCCAATGCCGTCGCTCGCGAGTACGTCGCCGGTCATCCGCTGGGAAATCGCGAGCCGGTTGCCGATGCATTCTTTCCGGAATTGAATCGGTTGCTTGACGAAATGCACTATCGGCGAACAGTTTATGTGGATCTCCACAAGCGCGAGAACATCATCGTCACCGACCGCGGCGAGCCATGTTTGATCGATTTTCAGATCAGCCTCACCTGGCCCGACTGGCTCCATTCGGGCCCGATCTTCCGGATTCTGGCCCGGAGTGACAAGTACCACCTGATGAAGCACTGGGCACGCTGCCGTCCCGACCAGTGCGGCATCGATTCGATCGCGATCCAGAAGCAGATTCCCTGGTGGATTCGCGGCCACCGGATGGTTGCCCGCCCCTTTCGCGAGTTCCGTCGTCGCCTGCTGGTTCGACTGGGCATTCGTTCGGGCAAGGGAAGGGTCGAAACGGAAGTCTTCGCAGAACACGCCCTGCGTGATATAACGCACCATGAAGAGCGGGCCGCCTGAGACGGGAGGCCCCGAGAACGGAATCGAAGGGGCACCCGAAATCATGGAAACCTCCGCGCACGGATCGCGCATCCGTTTCTGGCCCTGGCTTGTGCTCGCCCTGACAACACTCCCCGCCATCTGGTATGTCGTCGACTTCGAGTCCGACATCGACCCCGAATACCCTCGGGTCGTTCGCCCTACCTTCAATATCTATCCCCCGCCAGCATATCGGTTTGCCGAGGCGGGTGACACGATCGACCACGCTGCGATCTATGCGGCCGCCGCGGGCATCGTGCTCACCGGCTGGGGGCTGCTTCGGGGGAGCCGGAAGCGTCTCTGGATTGCGGCGATGGCTCTTTCCCTGGCTGGATACTGGCACGCCGCCACACCCGGCCCGCTGCTGGACGGCTGGTACGGGTTGGGCTGGCGAACCATCGCGAACCCGGTTGCGCCCTCGCGACACGTCTTGCGCTGGCGGCGGCGGCCGCGGTCCTGCTGGTCGTCACCATGTGGGGGCTTGCCGCCACCTCGATCGCCGGGCTCTGGAAAAGCGCGAGCGAGCACGCGATTGCCTGGCTGCTTGCCGTCGCCGCCCTGCTGATCCTGGTGCGGCAGTTTGGCTGGATCGATCGCGAGCCAATCGGCTTCTGGCCACGCTGGACTTACTTTTGGGGACTGCTTGCATGGGCCTTGGCCCTGGTGCGAGTCGTTCCGCGGGCACCAGCAGGCTGGCAGCGGGGTGCGATCCTGGCGTGTCTCGTCGTGATCTGGCTTGGCCTCGATTTCACGGGCCGAGGTCTCTTGTGGTACCAGCGCCCGCTCCATCGCCTGCGCGAGGTCGTGCCCGGGCGCATTTACCTGAGCGCGATGCCGACCTACCAGGGCCTCGAACTGGCCCAGGAGCGGCATCACTTCCGGACGATCATCAACCTGTTTCCCGAGCACACGCCCGAGCGCAGTCCGCTCTTGCCGGACGAGCTTCGCTTTGCCCGCGAGCACAGCCTGAATTACGTGGGCAATGATCAGGGCGATGACACTTCGGGCGAGGCTTTCGTCATCCGGACCCTGACGCTGGCACAAGACTCCTCGGCCTGGCCGATCCTGGTGCACTGCCACGCCAGCATGGATCGCTCTCCCGCCTGGATGGGGCTGTATCGGTTTGTCGTCCAGGGCTGGTCGCTCGCCGACGCCCTTCGCGAGATCGAGTGCCACCGGGGCCTACGACCCAAGGCCTCGGTCACTCTCCTTTATAATCGGGTTATTCCTCACCTTGCCCCCGAGCGCACGGCCCAAGACCCCACTGTTCGGCTGCTTCGTCAATGCGCTGTGGGAACCGCCGATCCGGTGGACAAAGCCATTGCTGCATCCGCCGCAGGCTCCCGGCAGGCCACCCAGGCGCTCAAGGCATCGCCAGTCGAGCGGCGCTGAGCCCAGCGATGCCATCGTCGCTTCCGAACCCATGTCTTCACGACCATGCTGACGTCCATCAGTCGCTGCTCACAGGTGGACATGAACGAGAAGTTTCCCAAGAAAGATTCAAGGAAAAACCTCGCCGGGCCGATAACTGATCTGGTACTCCTTGTCTACTCCTAGTAAAAGGGGCTCACCGCGGTGAACGCGATCCCCTCGGATGCCCGTACACCCTGGACACGATGTCCGGGGGAAGCGAGTTTCAGGGATGTCGCATGCACCACGGGACCGCTGATCCTTCACGTCCGGGTTCGCGGCTTCGGCCTCGAGCGAGGCGAGCCGGTCAGGCTCATGGGCGGCGGGATTGGCGGGAAGCGATGCGCCAAGAGGGCAAGTCGCTTGGGTCCCGTCGCGTGGCTGAATGCCCAAGGAAGGGTCGGGCGTCATACCCGGCACATCGCACTTCATCTCGCCGAACAACGGCTTCTTTTGGCTCCGGAGTCCGCCGATCAAAAGGCGGACAGTTCGCTCCCGGTATGCCGTTCCCGATTGGAACGAGGCAGCCTGGTGGCGACCCGGCCGAGCGCCTGCGCGAACGATGGCCCAGCCGCTATTGTGTCTCACGCCTCGATTTGAGGTGCAAGACGCCAAGCTGGTCCCCAACGGGTTCAATGCCACCGCGCTTGAACGCGGATTATCCCGAGGGAAAGGAGTCCTTGCGGCATGACTATCGCCTCCTTTTTAGTCGCCCTGGTCACTGCATTACCATCGAGTGCCGCAACCTCCGAGCCCGTGCTCCTCGACTTTCACGCCGATTGGTGCGGACCTTGCCGTCAGATGCGCCCGGCCGTGGAGCAACTTTCGCGCAAGGGCTACCCCATCAAGTCGATCGATATCGACCACGCCCCCGACCTCAAAGAGAAGTACGGCGTCGACGCGGTTCCCACGTTCATCGTGGTCGACTCGCAAGGCCGTGAGCTCGGCCGAACCTCGGGAAACCAGCCCGCGGACCAGCTTGCCCGGTTCTATCTCGATGCCAGGGCCAAGGCGCAGCCGCCCGCCAACTCCCGCGCCCATGCAGGCGGTGATCGCGACGATGACTCCGACGAAGATTCCCCGCGGCAGGACGCGCACTCGCCCCGCGCTCGCGCGGACAAGAATGCAACACCGGAAAGCGACGACCAGAAGCAAACCGAGCCGGAATTTCAGAATCCCAAGCCGTGGGAAACCGTGGTTCGCATTCGGGTTCTCGCCCAGGGCTCCATCGGCTTTGGCTCCGGCACGGTCATCCATAGCTCCGATAAAGAGTCTATAATTTTGACGTGTGCGCACATTTTCAAGCTCGAAGGCCAACGCCAGGCTCCGCCGCAGCGCTTCCCTCGCAAGATCATGATTGACCTTTTTGATGGCAAGCTGCACGGCGAGCGGCCGGCGCAGGTGCACTTCGTGGAGTCGGTCGAGGGTCAGGCTGTCGACTACGATTTCACGCTCGACGTCGGCTTGATCCGGATCAGGCCCGGACGCAGGATTCCTTCAGCCCGGGTTGTCCCGACGCACTGGGAGCCACGAGCGCGGTTCCGGATGCTCACCGTCGGCTGCTCGGAAGGTCAGGACGCCACCGCCTGGGCCACGGTCATCCTCAACCCCCAGATGCGCGGGCTTTCGGGCAACAAGAACTACGAGGCCATCGAATGTATGAAGGCCCCCAAGCAGGGACGATCCGGAGGCGGCCTGTTCACCACCGACGGCTATATCGCCGGTGTCTGCAACTTCGCGGAGCCGCGGGGCGACCACGGTCTATACGCCACGCCCCACTCGATCTACAACCTGCTTGACCGCAACAACCTCATGGCCCTGTATGCGCCTGTGCCGGCCCGCGGTGGGTCGGGAACCTTGCTGGCCAGCCGCGACCGTTCGCGTGCCCGTGGCGATGCGCCCATCACAATCGCCCGGGGACAGTCACCCGATGCGCACGAACCGGAGCGCGCGGCCGTGCATCCCGGCGATGTGACGGTCCCGGACCCGGAAATCGTCTTTGGCGGCAAGGCGCCGCTCACGACACGAACGGCCTCGGCTTCCGGTGAAGGCCCGGGCACAACCCGCCGCATGGCCTGGCACCCCACGCATACAACTCCAGCCCCCGTGCCCAAGCTGTCTGCTCCCGAGCCCGAGAAGGCTGAGCAGACGGACCTGAATATCGACCCCGAGGCGGACCACGACCAGTTCAGCCACTTCGACTCTGATCAGCCGGGGACGGAAAAGAAGTTCAACGCCGAGGATATTCCGTCCCCCGGGGGCACGGCTGCCGCGCCGAGCTCGAAGTCGCGGTGGCGCCCCGTGCGCACCAACGCGGGAAGTTCGTTCGCCGGCGCCGCCGATCATTGAAACCGTCCCGGAAAATCCAGCGAGCCGCTTGCTGATTCGACCATTCGCCTGGGCTTGGCGGTTGTGAGCAGGCGGTGCTGCCGAATAGAATTGGAGCCGGAAATCCCCCAAGGCCGGCGAATGCACAGGGTTCCCCTCGTGACGATGCGATCAGCACCCGTAGCTGCTGCATGAACGCGGTAATCACCGGCCGGCCCCCCCCACCGAGGATCACAGCATGTTAGCCACGCGCATGAACCGGGGAATCACGATCGTTATTGGACTTGCCCTGGCATTGGTCCCCGCACTCACGGCCGCCGTCCGTACTGATGAACCGAGCGCACTGGAGAAAGACTCGAGCGGCTGGATCGATATGCTGGCGACCGCCGGGCCCGGCCTCGATGGCTGGACCCGCAAGCCGGTGCCGCCTGACGGCGAGCTCAATCCCAGGTCGCAATGGTCGCTCGACGCGGCAAGCCACACGCTGGTCTGTCAGGGCGACGGCGGTCATGAGTGGCTGCGCCTCGACCAGACCCTGACTGACTACATCTTCCACGTCGAATGGCGGTTCACTCCCATCCCGGGAAAGAAGGGCTACAACTCCGGCATTTACGTCCGCAACTCGTCCGACGGCAAGACGTGGCACCAGGCCCAGTGCGGCGACGCCTCCGGCGGGTACCTGTTCGGCGAAACGTTCGCGTCCTACGCCTTGAAGCCGTTTAACTTCCAGAAAGACGTCCACGAGCAGCGGGTCAAGCCGGCTGGCGAGTGGAATACTTACGAAATCGCCTGCAAGGGGCGGATTGTCACGCTCTGGGTTAACGGGGCCATGACCAATCAGTGGAAGTCGTGCCAGGTTCCGCGTGGCTTTGCCGGGCTCGAGGCCGAGGGCTGGCGGATCGAATTCCGCAACGTGAAAGTCAAGCTGCTCTGAACCGCCCTGCCCCGCCAGCGTGAAGCCCGAAGAAAAGCGTCAGTCAGTCCAGTCTCGTTCAAGAGCTGATCACAACTTCCATCCTGAGCCCTTTCATGACTTCCTGAAGTTTCTCGAGCTGATCGTCGGGCACGGCGATCGCCATCGGACCAAGGCGATCGCCCAGGTAATCTCGAGTAGCCGGGTGCTGCAGCAAGCCGTCGGCGAACTCGGCCGTCGGAGTGAAGAGCACCAGCAATCGCCGCGACTTCAGCGCTGTCGGAGACGCGGCGGTGCTCCGGAACAACAGCTTGATCGCGGGCGAGGGCGGCATTCCCGTTCTGCGAAGAAACCAATCCTCGATCTGGACCGGTGTGATACCCAGCGCGGCGGCCTTGGCAATCGAGCTCACGGTCACGCCATAGCGCCGGGCCGGTGGACTCACTGCCACGTTGCGGACGGGGCTGCGCGTCGGGAACAGCTCGTCGGCAATCCGCGAAAGCTCGGCGTCGATCAGCAGGTCCGAGCGTGTCGGGTCGAGCGTCAGGGTCACGCCGTCGGGCTCGATGGAAACGCATTTCTCCGGCGGATGACGGTAGTCGCGCGAGCCGCTCGTGCGGATCCGGTCAGTCGGGATCTGCTGCGGGTTCTCGACGAGCAGGAACCGCTCGGCAACCGGTACGAACGTTTTCATGCCATCCTCTTGCCAGGCCAGAAGTGCCTGGTCGCGTTCCGCGACAGAGGCAAATTCAATCAGGGTCGCGGCGGCATAAAAGACAATCTGCTCGCGGCGGCTGCACCAGCGTCCGATAGCGTCCGGAACCAGTGTGGGGAGCGCGCGCTGGCTGTGCTTCGTCAAGAGGTCCAGCATCTGCTCGGCCGTCATCCCACCTTCCAGCCCCAGCACGATCGACTCCTGGGTCAACTTCAACTCCAGCGCCGCGCCGACCTTGGTCCACCAGGCGAAGCGGCTGAGCTGGCCGACCAGTTGCGGACTGAGCCCCTGTCGATAGGCGATGATCTCGAGGTTGGGTTGGACGAACAGAAAATGCTCGAACGTGGGACGGGGCGGCGACGGTGGTCCCATGGCCAGCACATAGCGGCCCAGCGCGGTGAGCTGTACCACCGTTCGGCCAGTCCCCTGCTCTTCGCCGGCGCGGACCACTCCCATCGCATAGCCGGATCCCAATAGCAGCAGGCGCAACAGCCGTTCGCCCCGCGCGGGACGCCCGGGCTGCGAACCGTTCCTGGCCCGCGACCCACTTCCGCGACGTCCCGGCCCGGGCGCGGTCTCCGCGTCCGATCGCGGGGCCGGACGATCCCACTCGGGGTTGGCCGTGCGCAACTGCTGGGCCAGGTCATCCAGGGCCACCCATTCGTCGTCTTTCAGGCAGGCCAGCCAGAGCAGCAAGGTCGGACGCAGGAACGTGAGGTGGAGCCGCGACTCTGGCGAGTCGGTCGACGAATTGTCAGATTCTTGCCACTCGCGCAGACCCATCCAGCTCGTGGCGACCATCTGCGGCAAGTGGACGGCGTTCTCGACCCAGAATTCCGGACCGACCGCCTCAAGCCGTTCTCCGGCGGATTCGAGACGGATCAGCCCCACCCTGCGGCCCAAGGCCAGCCAGAGCAGAGACATCGCGGCCAGCGGCTCGAGGGCATCGCTGATGGCGCTTGAAAGGACAGGGTCCTCCTCGATCCGCTCCATGTCGCGCTTGTAGAGGGTGCCTTGGCCGGTCTGGCGGAGCGGCTCGATCCCCACACGCTGCCAGATGGCCGCCAGGCGGAGGACGGGCTCCAGCCCGTCAGACTCGCGAATCTGCTTGACGATGCCGGCGGCCGGAGTCAGCGTGCCATCGGGCCGGCTCACACGGACGGCCTGCGGCACCGCGGGATGAACCCGCAAGAAAAGCAATTGCAACGGCCCTTGCTCGATCCGGGCAGCAAGATCGTCGATGACTCGCTGGTCGGGCCCGGCGTCAAGGGCCAGCAGGCCCAGGTCGAGCAGTTCGAAGATGGCGGACTTCGGTTCGACACCCAGCGTCGTCAAGGTGTGGCTCAGCCCCGCCAGCGGCCAGACTGACGCCTCGGTCAGCGCGAAGAGGCTCAGGGCCTGGCGGGACCCCGGGCTCAAGCTGGCCAGGATCTCACTCACGGCACTCGCGGAATCAAGCTGTGCCGTGAGATCGGCCGCCAATGTGCTGGAGCGGGCCGCATCACTCTCCAGATGACGCAGCGAGACGATCTCCGCGAGCTTGGTGGCCTGGTACCGCGCCAGCGCGGAACGGAAAGCCAGCCGGGGGTCGACCGGCTCGTCGCCCGCCTCGCCGGAACTCGTGGTCGGCCCGGCTCGATCGGAGCTGGAGTTGGGCAGAGCGGCCATCAATGCCTTTCGCTTAACGGACAACCCGAGGTGTGTGGCCCATCCGCCGTAGCTCGTCGATCGCGGCGTCGACCTCTTCGGGATCGACCAGCATGAAGTTCTCGGCGAGCCGGGCCCGCACCAGCCGGGCCAGCGATTTCCTGGCTAACAGTTCCTCGGCGAGCACGGGTTCGGCGGTTCGGATGATCGTCACATTCCTGTGCAGCTTGACGGGAATCCGGGATGGTGCACGGCTCATAAGTTCTGGTTCCAGCGATACAGGCGGGCAGGTCGACTAGACGCGGGCTCACGGCTCACCCGGCCGTTTCGGATCGAGCCATGATCCGCGTCGTCAATTCGGATTCATCCACGATCTCATAGCTGTAACCCTGCTCGGTCAAGAAGAGCTGGCGATGATGGGCAAAATCCATCTCGCGGGTATCGCGTGTGACGATCGTGTAGAAGCTGGCGGGCTTCTCGCCTTCCTTGGGGCGAAGGATGCGGCCCAGCCGCTGGGCCTCTTCCTGACGGCTGCCGAAGGTGCCTGAGACCTGGACCATCACGTTGGCATCGGGAAGGTCGATGGCGAAATTGCCGACCTTCGACAGCACCAGCTTGCGGATCGCCCCGGCCCGGAACCGCCCGTAAAGATCCTCGCGCTCGGCATTCGAGGTCGCGCCCGTGATCAGTGGTAATTCGAAGCGTTCGGCGATGCGCCGCAATTGCTTGAGATACTGGCCGATCACCAGCACGCGATCCTCGGGCGCGTCGTGACGCTCGAGCAGCAATTCGACCAGGTCTTCCTTGGCCGGATTCTCGCTCGCCAGGCGAAACTTGTCACGCCACTCGGCCAGCGCGTAATCCATCCGCATGTTGGCGGGAAGGCCGAGGCGGATCTCGTGGCACTGGGCCTCGGCAATCCAGCCCTTGGACTCGAGCACCCGCCACGGCACGTCGTATTTCTTGGGTCCGATCAGGCTGAACACGTCTTCCTCGCGATGATCTTCGCGCACCAGCGTCGCTGTCAGCCCGAGCCGCCGGCGCGCCTGGATGTCGGCGGTGATCCGGAAGACGGGCGCCGGCAGCAGATGCACCTCGTCATAGATGATCAAGCCCCAGTCGCGCTGATTGAACAGGCCGAAATGAGGGAAATCTCCGTCCTTCTTGGGCCGGTAGGTCACGATCTGATAGGTGGCCAGGGTCACCGGACCGATGGCCTTGCTGTCGCCGGTGTAAGTGGTGACCCGCGCAGGGTCGAGGTCGGTCTTGTCAAGGATCTCGCGGCGCCACTGTTCCACGGCCGTCGTGCTGGTGGTAAGCACCAGGGTCTCGGTCTGGAGCGCCGCCAGGGCCGCCAGGCCCACGATGGTCTTGCCCGCTCCGCAAGGGAGGACGATCACACCCGACCCGCCCTTGACATCACCACCGGCATGGAACGCGTCGACAGCCCCCTTCTGATAATCGCGTACTCGAAACGGCAGTCCGCTGAGCGTCTCTTGCCGGAGGTTGAGCCCCAGGGTCGCCCCCGGCGTGTAACCGGCAAGGTCCTCGGCCGGATAACCGACGGCGATCAGCGCCTGCTTGAGAACGCCGCGATGGGCGTCGTCGATGCCGAAGCTGGTCGGATCGAGGCGTTCTCCCAGGTAATCGCGCACGCCCCGCTGCCGCGCCAGCTCTTCCAGGAGCGGCTGGTCCTTGGTGATCAGCCGGAGCTTGCCATCCACGCGCTCCAGCCGCACCCGACCGTAACGGCTCACCAGGTCGCGCAGGTCGGCGGGAAGATTCGGAGGTATGGGAAACTTGGAATAGGTCTCCAGTCCCGCGATCATCTCTTCGGCGGTCATCCCGGCGGCCGCGGCGTTCCAGAGCGAGAGCGGTGTGAGGCGGTATGTATGAATATGTTCAGGGCTTTTTTCCAGCTCGGCGAATGGCGCGATCGTGTCGCGGGCCTCGGCGTGCAGCGGATTATCCACTTCCAGGAGGATCGTGCGGTCACCTTGCACGATCAGCGGATTGGCGGCGTTGTACTGCATGGGCTCCTTGCCGGTTCGAAAGGCAAAGTGTGAGGTTCGAATCAGCCAAGTCCGAATTCGTTCTGTGTCAAACGCGAACACTCCATGTTAGACGCCCGGAGTCAGCGCTGGCAAGTGGCGATAGACCTCGGCGAGGGATTCGGCAATAACCGTGGTTCTTGATCAGGTTGACGGGCCGGAATGGGTGCCAGGATGATTCAAGGCTCTCATTGAGATTGACCCACCGCGATGTGACCTTGGAAAGATCATTATCATTGCCAGCCACCAAGCGCTTTGGCCCTCGCCGCCGTCTTCGAGTTCACAATCGACATGAAAGACGGCGGCACGAAACCGGAACGCCCTTTGACCTCATTCGGGGTGATCGACACGACCCAAGAGCAAAGGACTGCCGATTCCTTCGTGAGCCCAGTCTTCGGGTGTCGACCCGGCGGATTCTTATACGGCAACTTGACGTAGTCCGCGGTGAGAGGATTCGGTAGTGTGCCCGTCACTCCGGCCACTACGATCGGGAATCCCGCAGCCAGCTCGAGATCGGGTGTCAGAACAACAACCCGGCGGGTTTTCAGGTTTTGCCCGTTCGGGTCGAGAATCTCCGCGAAAACGATATCCGCGAAGCGGATCGGGAATTGAGTCCCGATCGTTCCACCGCTACTCATCCTCATCGGTCCATGACGGGGGCGGTAGATAGCCATAAGGCTGCGGGAACGATGCGTCGACAGGCTTTCCGCTTCCTTGAATGTGGGCGAGTTTTCTGGCCTCGTCTTCGGTCTTCACGGACGATCCATTAAGCCAATCATCGACTGCCTGGACGATGTTTTCCTTGAGCGCTTCGATCGATTCGGCCTGGGCGACACAACCAGGAAAGCGCGGAACCTCTGCCCAGTAACCCCCGCCATCGATTTCGTGAACTTCGGCAATAATCTGGAGAGGGACGCTGAGAACACAGGTCATGGGAAGTCTCCCTGAAATGAACTTTGGGTCTGGGCTACCAAATCAAGACTGTCACCAAAGCCCACGCGGCGGATCGAGTTCGGCAGGGAGCCTGACCTGCGTCCTATTCCCGCTCGGGGAAGCCATGTCGGGATCGGGGATAGCGAACGCGCCGGATCTGTGAACGGTCTTTATCCCCAGGCATTCGTCTGAGTTCCGGGAGTATTTGTTCCGACTTCGGGCCGAGGCGTCGCAGTGCCCGAGTGATCGCTGGCTTCTGCTCCTGCGATGCCGTCCTCCAAGCTTTCGCCAGGGTGCCGATGACGCGGTCCTCTTCCGCTGTTCCTCGACTGATCTCGGCGAGAGCTTCGGCGGTCCCTCCGCGAAGGTTGGAGACTTCTCGGGCCGACTCGAATGTCGAAAGCAGAACAGGCACGGCGGACGCAGCAGGTCGGCCTATGATCCCCAGCGACCAGACAGCTTCGGCCAGGCACTCTTCCTGAGGATTCAGGGTCCGCTGAGACGAATTCGGCGTGCCAGGGTGAGCGGGGGCCGCCTCCCGTTTCGCTTTACCCGGACGCTGCAGGATCTCGCTGAGGATTTCGACGCACCCCGGAGGGCATTCGCCGTCCGACGTGATCTCACCGATCGCCCCGGCCGCCATGCCGATGATGAAGTCCTGCTCATCACGCGAATCGTCGGGGCGGGGCGTATCGAGCTCCTTTCGGAGCAAGCTCAAGATGGCTGGCAGCGCCGGCCTTGCCTCTCGGCCCATGTGGTTGATCGCACCTGTGCAACAGCGGCGGATCTCGACGTTCTCGCTCGATAACCCTTCAATCAGAAGCGGCAGAACGGAAGGCTCGAGACGAACGTGCCAGAACACGTCCGTGAATGCGTTGCGAACGACTGGACTTTCGGTGGGCATGCGCCTCAGCGCGACGGGAACGATCGGCTCGGGCCCTTGGGGATGCTCGATCAGGGCCTCAATGGCACTCACTCGGACCTGCTCGGCTTCATCGTCCAGGCACGCGACGAGTCGAGGTGGCGGAGCGCCGAGCTTATCGCTCGCGGGGATCTGCCCCAGCGATCTCGCCGCCGTGGCACGGAGTGCCGGAGAAGGGTCGTCGAGCAGCGCCGTAAGCGGTTCCTCGACTTCCTTTGCGTCTCCCGAAAAACGGCGCACCAGGTCGCCGATCGCGTAAGCCGCCGCATTCCGAACCATCTCCGATTCGTCCTTCGTGGCCCGAATGACATAAGGGAATACTCGCGCGAAATCAGCACCTTTCAATTCATAGCGGAGCGACACGAGCGTCCCCGCTTTCTGGGCCTCGTCGCCAAGTTCGATCTCCCGGACAATCTCCGCGATCGGTTTCCTTGGTTGATCCTCCTTGCCAGCAAGTCGTCCAATGGCCCGTGCCATCCGGAGGATGCCCTGCCTCATTCCATCCGCTTGCGGTGATCGAACAATATAGACCCCGATCGCCGCCACAATGACCGCCAAGGCGGTCCATGCCGTCCAGACTCTGCCCGTTCTTTTTCTGCCTTCAGAAGCGTCCGGCATGATTTGATCTCCAGGACGGCGGTCAGAGGTATGCCGAATCAGAGAGCACAGGTCTTGCATTCCGGTCGACTTTTTGGGCCGGCGCTCGATCACTCTGGACTCAACTCAAGCGGGGCGGCCACCTTTTAGATTATACGCGATCGCTCACAACATCGATGCGGCAAGCGAGAACGATGCCTTGGCGACAGAGGACAGATGGCTCATACGAGTCGATCGATCCTCCTTGCCTCGGCCGAGATTGGCTGTCCGTCACGGAGCGGGATCGGGCGCTCCAGCGGCGCGGACACCGGAACCTTGCCCTCTCCGGGTTAGCTCGCCTTCCGCAAGGGTCGCGGCACCGGCGAGAAGCATCAGGCCGGCGAGCAGCCAGAGCGCGTGGGATGCGACGCCTTCGACGAGGGGGGCGACGGGGTTGGCCCAGCCGAGGGCACGCTCCGCAAACCATGAGGCGGCGGCAATGCCGGTGAGCGCGGCACCGGCGACGCGGAACGGCCCGTAGACGCGCGAGCGGGCCAGCAGCACAATCCCCGGCAGAATCGCCAGAATGACCAGGAGCTGGAACGCTTCGATCCCGAGATTGAAGCCCAGCACGCTCGACATCAGCGTCCAGGGATCGAACCCGAAACCGGTCAGCGTCGCCGCGAACGCCAGCCCGTGCACCAGCCCGAACCCGCGGCGATGAAGACTTCCCGGCCGCGGAAGATCGGCACCAGAGCATGAAGAGCCGAGACCAGGATCGAAAGGGCGATGGCCGATTCGACGACGACGCCGGGCAGGCGAGCCCATCCCAGGGCGCCGATCACGAGCGTGATCGAGTGGCCGAGGGTGAACGCGGTCACCACCTTGACGATGCGCCGCAAGGCCGTTGCGCCTCCCGCATAGCCGCCCCACCGCCAACCCGCCGCAACGAGCGGCGCGGGGAGGATCAGCGCCAGCAAGAACAGGAGGTGGTCGGTCCCCTCGGCGATGTGCCGCGCACCGAGCCGGAACATGGCGGCGAATCCAACGAACCAACTGCCCCCGGATCGGTCGATGTCGATCGCCGCGTTGGTGTCGCGCATCGTGCCCAGGAGCACCGGCTCCTCGCCCACCACGCCATTCCGCCAGTCGCTGGCCAGCGTGACCACCGCCGTGTGGGTGATCAGATGGTGGAAGATCGCGTCGTAACCAAAGGTCAGCCGGTCCGCGGGCGCGCCGGGTGGCGGGGTCATCGTCAACGTCACCCGCACATCAGGTTCCTGCTCGACGACCGGGATCAGCTCGCGTATCGTCACCGTCCATGGCCGTCCGTCGGGAGCGAACGGGCGGACATGCGCGCGGACGTAGTCCCTGAGCCCGTCCCCATATTGCCGCACTGTCCGGACGGCGTTCCTGGACAACGGCTTCTCCCAGCCCATCGCCAGCTCGCCGATCGGCAGCGTCAACTCGGCGTCGATCCCGGCGCGATGAAGGCGCAGCACGACCGCCGAGCTGGGCATCGGATGGCCCCACGCAGGGCGTACAGCCGCCAGGAGCACCACGGCCGGGAGGAGCCGTCGCAACGGTGAGCTAGAAAGAGAATTCCGCGCCATAGTCGGTCATCCTGTCGCGCCAGATCGTGTGGTAATGGTCGTCGCCCTGGCAGCAGAACTCGATCCAGACGCGCGGACCGTCGATGCGCACATAGTCGCCGTTGTCGGCGATGGCCGGCGAGCCCGCAGGACGGGCGGAATCCCCGGACTCGGCAGGTCGAGGGTCCATCGAGGATATCCGCGAGCCGTTCGAGCCCGAAAAAGATTCTCTTAAAATCCACTTAAGCCTCGCCCGTGCTAGCTCTCAGTACGATCAGGAAGTGGATCGCCAGCGCAGGACGGGCATCGCACCTTCAGCCTTCCGGTCTCGTGGAATCGCGCGGCGACAAGGCGGGGCCACGAGAGTGTGACGTTCAGGTCTGCCGTGGATGGCCCGGCGATCCGGAGTCGGAATGCGGATTTCCTGATCCTTGGGCATCACCGGCAGGCAAGGATTGGGTGACCTGGTTTTGGACGTCTCCTTTCCCGCCCATCGGCAGGATGACACGGAAGCAGCTTCCCCGGCCGGGTGTGCTCTCGACCTCGACGCGTCCGCCGTGGTCGGTGACGATGCTGTGGGTGATCGCCAGTCCCAGGCCCGTTCCTTGGCCGACCGGCTTGGTCGTGAAGAACGGGTCAAAGATCCGCGGCAGGTCGGCCTCCGGCATCCCGCAGCCGTCGTCTACCACCTCGAGGATCACTTCATCGTTTTCCGCCCGGGTATTGATCTCGATCCGCCCACTGCCCCGGCCCGTCGCCTCGATGGCCTGCATGGCGTTGATCAGGAGGTTCAGGACCACCTGGTTGATCTGCGCGGGAGCACAGACGACAGGAAGCAGGCCACCCTCATGCGGCTCGACCGTGATCTGGCGCCGCTCCAACTGGCTGCGGATCAGCTCCAGGCTGCCGGTGATCGCCAGACTCAGGTCCACGCGATCAACGCCGGCCTGATCGAGCCTGGCGAACCCGCGCAGGTTCTCCACGATGCCGGAGATTCGCTTGACCCCCTGCCGCGTGCTACCGAATAACCGCCCCAGATTGTCCCGGATGTAGGGAAGGTCGGTCGCCTCGGCGATCTGGTCGATTCGCCTGGCGAGATCGGGGTGGTCGGCCCTCAGCGCGGGGTAGGCCTCTTCGCAGGCTTCCAGGATTTCCAGGATGCTGTGTGTATCACGCTCGAGAATGAACAGGTTGTTGGAGACAAAAGCCAGGGGGTTGTTGACCTCGTGGGCGACTCCGGCGGAGAGCAAGCCCAGCGATGCGAGTTTCTCCGCCTGGACGATCATCGCCTGCATCCGCCGGCGCTCGGTCAGATCGTGGATCGCGCCCAGGAAGTTGATCCCCTCCGGCAACTCGATCGCCGAGAGCGAAAGCTCCAGGGGGAAGATCTCTCCTCCCTTCCGCCGGCCCTGGCGCTCGGTCGTGGAGCCGATCGATCGAGCGTCGCGGGTCTCCACGTAGCGCCTCAGGGCCTGGTCGTAGGCATCCCAGTCTCCCGAGGGCATCAGCAGGTTGAGGGGCTGGCCAAGGACCTCGTGCTCCTCGTAGCCGAAGAGTCGCTGGCCGGTGGGGTTGAGGAGCTTGATCCGGCCCTGTTCGTCGGCCACGACGATCGCCTCGAGAAGCCCTTCCGTGAGCTGACGGTAGAGCCGCTCGGAAGACCGCAGCGCGGCCTCTGCCCGCTCGCGGTCGGCGATTTCCCGCCGGAGCAGGCCATTGGCCCGGGACAGCTCATCGGTGCGCTCCTCGACCCGGCGTTCGAGCTCGTCGTACGACTGCTTCAGGGCCTGCTCTGCCCGTTTGTGCGCAGCCCGGGTGCGTAGTGCGATGATGCCATAGCTCAGGTCGTCGGCCAGCTCCCTGAGGAGCTGCAATTCGTCTTCATCAAAGGCCTCGGGCTCCGCGGCATAGATCGCCAGCGATCCCAGAACCTCGGAGCCCGCCAGGATGGGGATGCCGATCGCGGCGGTATAGCCGCGGCGGAGTGCCTCCGGCGCCAGGGTGCGAAATCGGAGTCGCGTGTCACATCCCGGAAGACCGCCGGCTCGCGGGTCCGGATGGCCGTTCCCACCGGGCCGCGGCCGCGTTCGGTGTCGGCCCAGGTGACACGGACCGTCTCAAGATAACCGTCTTCATAGCCGGCATGGGCGACGGGGCGCACCGTCTTCGCCTCATCCAGCTCAACGTAGCCGACCCAGCAGAGCCGATAGCCGGCGACCTCGACGATGACGCGGCAGAGTTCCTTGAGGAGCTGGGGTTCGTCGCCGGCCCGCAGCAGGGCCTGGTTGCACCGGCTGAGAGCCCGGCGGGCCCGATCGAGCCGTCGACGCTCGCGGATCTCCGTCGTCAAGGCTTCGTTGGCTACCACCAGCTCCGCGGTCCGCTGCCGGATCTGCCGTTCGAGATCCTCATTCGCTTCCCCGGCCCGCGTCGAGGCGCCGGGTTGTTGCAGCGTCATGGTAGAAACCTGGATCACGCGGTTGCGTGAGGCAACGACTTGATGGTGAAGTTCTCCGTCCCCCGCCTCGGTTCGTCCAACCCGCCTCGCAAGCGATCCGGCCAGATCTCGAACCAGAATAAGCAGGACCACAACCTGTCGTGGTCTCGTTTCACCGCCGGGTGGTCATGTTTATAGTGTACCGCCCCGACCGGCGAGCGACTAGCCTGGCCGGCACCGGGAACGCCGATCCGGGACTGCCCGACCACGCAAGGGCTGAAACCACGGGCATTGGACCCGTGCAACGGAGTCGCTCGGTGCGCCGATCGTGTTTCCGCCCGACCACCTCCTGTTGCTTGCAGGCAACTTGTCCACCAAGTCGATCAATCGCAGGGTAAGATTGAACGGACGCCCCCTGTCTCTGTCGTCGATTGGACAGAGTGATGGCTCGCTCGGCAGACAAAGCCTACTGGCGTGACCTCGAATCTCGCGCTCACTTGCCCGAGGTCCAGGAACTCATTCGCCAGGAAATCCGAAACGGGATGATCCGTGTCCGTCCCAATCCCGATGGCAGCATCCGGATCGTGCCGGCCGGCGGCACTGAAGCTCAAGACCCCATCGAAAAGAACCCGAGCCCGGGCCGGCCAGCGGACTGATCCGCTGATCCAGAAAGTGGATGCGTACGGTCGTTTGTGCGTTCCAGTAAACTTCATGCCGGTCGAGGCATATCCCTCGGTTCAAGTCGGAGCAGGTTGGCGAGTCGCCATGGAATCCCCGACCAAGGGCTCGGTATCATGCTCGGGGACTCAATCACCCGGACAGGGAGGACCTCATTGATTCGTTTCCGCGTCTCGATCGGGTGGCTCATGCTTGCCGTCGCCCTGATCGGGTTTCATCTCGCAGTCATCTGCGCTCCTGGCTCTCTTTTTGGACTCGACAACCTGGAAGTCGGGCTGTTGCCAGGCGTGACTGCGCTAGGACTCATGCTCTTCGCAATGATCGAGCGGCCAGGGGAGAGGCGGCGAGACTTCCTCCGAGGTTTCGTCGCGTCCCTTGCGGTCGCGATCAGTGTCTATCTCGTTTGCTGCCTCACGATTCCGGATCTCGTGAGGCGCCCCGTGGTCTACTACATCAACGAGATCGAGCCATACCTGTATGACGCCGATCTCGCCGTGGTCTATCGGCTGAGCCTGGAGATCCAGGGCCTGATTCTTGGCCTGCCGCAGTTGCTGTTCGCACTGGCAGGAGGTGTGGTGCTCCAGTACATGGCGAGAACGAGACATCACTCTTCAGCGGAATGCTGATCGGCAACTGCCCTCGCGGCGCACGGAGCTGGCTCGATCAGGGCGATCTCGATTCTCGGGATTCAAGTTCCAATCGTCAGCAGGTGCACGGGTGTCACGGAAGCCGGCTCCGATGCACGTCCCTTCCTTAACTTTCCTTCCAGCCCTCCTGGCCCTCGGACAAACCGCGCAGGCGTTTGCGGAAAATGGGTTTGTTCCGCATAGCTAAAGCCCGATGCGTCGACATTAACTCGTTATCCAGTAAGAACTAACGGTAAGATTAAAAATGGCTTTGATCCACCATTTTTCTGGCACTCGAGGTCTCTCGACGTCCTCTTCTGAACCCTCTGTTCGCCTCTCTCGCTCCGATTTCCGACGGCACAAACACCCGGCGAGCGGAGTCCGTCGGTCTTGCGTCGGCCTTCACCGCGTAGGTGGCGTCTTTGACTGACAACCAAGTTGTCAACGAGCGGACGGGGACCGATCATGACGAACAGTCCCTCTCTACTCAGTATGCGCCAGGTTGGTTAACTCTTGCGGACAATTCCGTCCCCTGCCCGCGCGTTTCGCTGCCACGAGTGAGACGATGGATTGGGATCGCCAATTTGGTCAGGTTCTGCTCAATCGACCTGGAAAGCTGCGTCTTGGCTTCGAATATCCCCCTAGGGCACGGCCGACCAATTGATCGAGAAAAGAAGGTCCTTACGCGAAACTTGGCTCATGCGCCATGTTCTGGTGTCAAATACCCGGGCAATTACGAGTCTATAGCAAGCTTACCGGGTTATCTTCGAGCCCCGGAGGGGCGGCAGTGAATAGCCAGGGTCGTGAGACCCTGGAAAGCCCGGGGACAGCGAACCTCACAAGCCCCAACGGGATGGCAGTGACCGTAGGACTGCCCCCCCGTCGGGGCTGGCCGAAGGGAGGTGGGACTCGCCTCATACCAGGGGCTTACGCCCACTGGCTATTCACTAGCGTTACCAACAGAGTGGGACATCGCCATCTGATCCCTGATACTGTCATTTCCGTGACTACGCTGCGAGCGCGTCGTCGCCACCCTTGAAGCATGGTTGATTCCTTGTTTGGAGGTGCAGTCTCGATCAATGTCCTATCAAGGAGAGCGGACATGCCTCGCCTTTCCTCACCGAGGATTCTCTGTCCTCTGATCCATCGCAGTTTCGCCCCATCGCGGCTCGAGCGTCAACTCCTGACCTACGCCTTCGCGAGCCCTTCCTGTTGTCCGGAGACAGCTCCCAAGAGATTCTCAATATCATGTCATTTCATGCGATGATATCGCCATCTCTAAATCACAGTGTGCTTCAGGAGGTAGATCATGAAAGACCAGGATCGCAACCACACCAGTCTCTACGCCAGGGTTTCCTCGGAACACCAGGTCGTTATCGAGACTATTGCCAGCCAGCTCGATCTCCTCGACCGCCGCATTCTGGCCGACGGTCGCTTCGTGGCACCCGAACTCCGCTTCATCGACGACGGCTACAGCGGTGAAACCCTCAGACGCCCCGGCTTGGAACGCTTGCGGGACACTGCTGCTGCCGGAGCAATCGATCTGCTTTACGTCGAGTCCCCCGACCGCCTCGCACGTGATTATCCTTATCAGATGGTCCTGATGGACGAACTGAATTCCCACGGGGTTGAGATCATCTTTCTCAACTTCAATCTCGATGCGACACCAGAAGGCCGATTACTACTCCAAGTCCAGGGCATGATCGCCGAATATGAACGGACCAAAATCCGCGAACGCTGTCGCCGTGGCCGGCTCTTCGCTGCTCGGTCCGGACGGGTCTCAGCCCTCTGCGTCGCCCCTACGGATACCGCTACGTCACGAAAAGTGAAGGAGGCGGGGAAGCCCGGTATATCGTCGTTTTGGCAGAAGCTGCGGTCGTTCGCGAAATTTTTCTTTGGATCGGAATCGAAGGATGTTCATTAACTCAGGTGTGCAGGCGATTGAAAGAGCAAGGAGTTCTCACACGGAAGGGGCGATCCAATTGGGATCGTGCGACTCTCGTAGGGATGTTACGGAATCCGGCCTACATGGGGGAAGCCCGATTCGGCAAGGAGAGGGTCGTTCCGGCTCAACCCCGGCTTCGTCCCCGCCGTGGCGTGCCGGAGTATCCCCGGCGTCATTCTGCGCTGCAGTCAACTGACCCAAAGGAGCAGATTCCCATCGCGGTACCGGCGATCATCGAGTCCGATTTGTTCGCGACCGTCCAGGAATGTCTGGCAGAGCACAAGAGGCACCCTGGTCAAACCGCTCCACGGCCAGCACATCTGTTATCGGGATTGGTAGTCTGCAAGAAGTGCGGCTACGCTTACGTCGCCCATCGGTCTGGACCGAAGGGAGCGGGAAAGCTCTACTACTGTTGTCTGGGTGTCGACGCCGGGCGGTTCCATGGTCAAAAGGTGTGCTCCAATCCGTCGCTACAGGCACCGCTTCTCGAGGAGGCGGTCTGGAACGATGTCAGAGCATTGCTGCTGGAACCGGAGCGGTTAGCACAGGAATTCGAGCGACGATTCCATGGGGATGCGAAGACAACCACTGTGGCACGAACCGTTCAAGCCCTGGACCGACAGATCAGCCAACTGAAGCGGCGGGTGGCGCGGTTGGTGGAGATGTATGCCGACGGACACATAGACAAAGACAAGTTTCAGAAAGATGTGCATTTCTCTAAGAGACGGCTGTCCGAGTTCGAGCAGGCGCGTCAGATCGAGATGGAGAAAGACGGAGAGCAAAGAGAATTGCGACTCCTGATTGGTGAGATCGAGGAGTTCGCAAAGAGCGCCCGGGAGGGGCTCGATGCCGGTGACATGGCGACCCGAAGGCGAATCATTAGTACACTCGTCAAACAGATCGAGGTTGGTGCTGACGAGGTCAACATAGTGTACAAGGTAACCCCCAGCCCTTTTGTCCAACCCCCAACAGAGCCTAATGTCCCACTCTGTTGGGGACGTGCTGCCGCCCCGTCGGGGCTGACGTCCAAGTCCATCCGGTAGCTTTGCTACAGTCTCGCAATTACGCGATGATCGCTTGGGCAACCTGGCCGCTCACGTCGGTCAGGCGGAAGTCTCTGCCACTGTAACGGTAGGTCAGGCGTTCGTGATCCAGGCCCATGAGGTGCAGCACCGTCGCGTGCAGATCGTGGACGTGCATCCGGTCAGCCACGGCGCGGAAGCCAAACTCGTCGGTCGCACCGTGCACGAAGCCCCCCTTGACACCACCGCCGGCCAGCCACATCGAGAATCCCAGGCTGTGGTGGTCGCGGCCCTTCGCTCCTTCCGAGGTGGGAGTACGGCCGAACTCCCCTCCCCAGACCACCAGTGTCTCTTCGAGCATCCCCCGCGCCTTCAGGTCCCGGATGAGCGCAGCGATGGGCTGGTCGCTCTTGCGGGCATGCTCGCGATGCCGGTTGATGTCCTGATGATCGTCCCACGGCTGGTCATTGCCATAGTAGAGCTGAACCACGCGCACGCCCCGTTCGACGAGTCGTCGCGCGATCAGACAGCCCCAGGCAAATGGTCCCTCGCCGTAGAGCGCGCGGGTCGCGGCCGTCTCGCACCCCAGGTCGAACGCCTCACGGGCCTCGGACTGCATGCGGAAGGCCTGTTCCAGCGAGGCGATCCTGGTCTCCAGTCCCTCGTCACGCCCTCGCGCCTCAAGGTGCTCGCGGTTGAGAGCCTGGAGCAGGTCGAGCTGCTCGCGCTGAGCTGTCCGCGAAACGTGGCGGCTCTGGATGTCGCGGATGATCCGGTCCGGGTCGATCGTCGCGTTATTGATATGAGTCCCCTGGTAGACTCCGGGCAGAAAGCTGTTGCTCCAGAGCTGGGGACCGACGACCGGTTTACCGGGACAGAGCACGACGAAGCCCGGAAGATTCTGGTTCTCGGTGCCCAGGCCGAAGCTCAGCCAGGAGCCAAGGCTCGGGCGGATCGGCTGCATGTTCCCGGAGTTCATCATGAGCAGCGATGGCTCATGGTTCGGGTTATCGGTGTAGAGCGACCGGATCACACAGAGGTCGTCAATGCAGCCGGCGAGGTGCGGGAAGAGCTCGGTGACCTCGATACCGCTCTCGCCGTGAGGTCGGGCCGAGAATGGCGAGGGCATGAGCCCCCCGCGATTGGGTCGCTTCGTGCTGGACGCGATCGCTTCAGGCCGCTGGCCGGCGTATCGCGCGAGCATCGGCTTGGGGTCGAATGTGTCAAGGTGCGACGGCCCGCCATTCATGAACAGGAAAATAACTCGCTTCGCCCGGGCGGGAAAGTGTGGCGGCCTGGGTGCCAGTGGTCGGGCCGGCGAGTCCGCCTCGGAACTTGCGGTCCGGTTGGCAAACGCCCCGATGTCCCCTGCCTGAGCCAGGACGCTTGCCAACCCTAGCGTGCCGAAACCGCCGCCGATCCGGCCTAACACGTCACGTCGGGAAAGCCTGCGGAGCGGCGAGGCAGGCTGAGGTATCGGGTTCTCGTCTTTCATGTTCGTCGGTCTCGAAACCTCAAGCCCCGAGACACGCCCCTTTCCGTCAGTCAATCGATATACATGAACTCGTTCGCCGCCAGAAGGGCCTGGGCATAACGTTCCCACCGCGACAGGTCTCCCGGGACGGCCTGTCTAACTGTGGCAGCCTTGCCCTCCAGTGTCGCCGTCCGGACCGCGAACGATGCGGACGCACCCGACTCCGCCTGGATCTGCAGGAAGGCCCGGCCCAGCGCGATCTCGCGCGGAGTGGCGGTACGGCCGTAGAGCCAGACATAGGCCCGGCGGATTCGCGCGGTCTGGTCTTCGCCCGACTCCCTGCTGGTCTCGAGCCTGCGAACCAGCGCCCGGGCGGTCTGGATCATGAACTCGCTGTTGAGTACGAAGAGCTGCTGGATGGGTACGGTGGTCTCGAGCCGTCCACCGCTGGTGATGTTGGGGTCGGGGAAGTCAAAAAGACGCAGGAGCGGGGCCAGGTCGTGACGGCTGATGGCGGCATAACAGGTTCGGCGGCCATCACCGGGCGAGTCGAGCCCGAATGAAGGGCCGCCAACCGTAGAGTCGAGCTGGCCCGATACGGCCAGCATCGCATCGCGCCAGGCCTCGACCTCCAGCCGGCGGCGATTCATCCTCCAGAGCAGGGTGTTGCCCGGATCGATCTCCTGGGCCCGCGCATCGAACTGGCTGCTCTGCTGGTAGGTGGCCGAGAGCAGGATCTCGCGGTGAAGTCGCTTGATTGACCATCCCCCTTGAACGAACCGGCTAGCCAGCCAGTCGAGCAGCTCGGGATGGCTCGGGCGCTCGCCCAGGATTCCGAAGTTGCTGGGTGTGGCGACCAGGCCCCGGCCGAAATGATGCTGCCAGACCCGATTGACCAGCACGCGGGCTGTCAGCGGATTCGACGGACTGGCAATCGCCTGAGCCAGCTCGAGCCGGCCGCTGCCACGAGCAAACGGATGCTCCTCCCCTCCCAGCACTGCCAGAAACCGCCTGGGGACCTCGGCTCCGGGAGTTTCCGGGTTGCCTCGGACCAGCACCTTTATGTTCCGCGGCGCTTTTCCGTCGGTCAGCGTGTGGATCACGGGATACTTGGGAGGCAGGACCTTCTTCAACAGGTCGAGTTCCTGCCGGAGTCCAGCCAGCTTCTTGCGCGAGTCGGCAGGGAGTGACTTCTCGACCTGGCCTTTGGGAACCTTGAGCTTGAGCCGGTCAGCTTCCGACTTGAGGTACCCGTTGATCTCCTGAGTCTTCTTCCGGATCGCTTCCTGGGCGTTGTCGTAAGCCCGTACCTGCTCACTGGGGGCACACGGGGCCTCGACGTACTCGGAGCTGGCGAAGACACCCGCCAGGGCGTAATAGTCGGTCGTCGGGATCGGGTCGTACTTGTGATCGTGACAGCGGGCGCAGGCCAGGGTCAGGCCCAGAATGCCACGACTGAGCGTGTCGATCCGGTCGGCATACTGGTCGAACTGCTGAGAGTCTCCGTAATAGACCGGTCCCAGGGCAAAGAACCCCAACGCAGGCAGGCGATCCTGGCGACCCGGGGCATCGACGAGGTCGCCGGCGATCTGGTCGATGAGAAACCGATCGTACGGCAGATCGCGGTTCAGGGCCTGGATCAGCCAGTCGCGGTAACGGTAACCCTGCGGATAAAGCCTGGGCTGAAACGCGTGTGCCTGGTCCTCGCCATAGCGGGCGATGTCTAGCCAGTGCCGGCCCCAGCGCTCGCCGTAATGGGGCGACGCGAGCAACCGGTCGACCACCTTCTCCAGAGCGCGAGGCGTGTCGTCGTGGAGGAAGGCTTCGATTTCCTCGGGTAAGGGAGGCAGCCCGATCAGGTCGAAGGTCACGCGCCGAAGCAGGGTTCGTTTGTCAGCCGGCTCAGCAGGTCTCAATCCGCGCGATTCCAGCTTTGCCAGGATGAATCGATCCATTCCCGATTGCGGCCAGGCCATATCGTGAACGGCGGGTGGCAGCGGGTCCTGGACCGGCCGAAATGACCAGAAGTCCCGATCCTTGGTTGTGATCGATGAGCGGGATGGCGACGCGGGCGCTGGTTTTCGCACGGTGAGGCCGGCCCGCGGCTCAGGCCAGGGCGCACCCTGCTTGACCCATGCCGCGAGGGCGGCGATCTCGTCCTTGGCGAGCTTCCGTCGCGGGGGCATCTGGACCGAGCCCTCATAGCCGATCGCCTCGACCAGCAGGCTCGCTTCGGGCTTGCCGGCAACCAGGGCCGGCCCTGTCTCCCCTCCCTTGACCATCGCTTCGCGCGAATCAAGCCGCAATCCTGACTTCTGCTTGGTGGGTCCATGGCAATCCCAACAGTGCGCAGCCAGAACCGGACGGACCTTCATCTCGAAGTAATCCGCCATGGCCGGGTCAGGTTGCCTTTCCTCAGCAGCCCTGGCCATGGAGCCATTTTGGCTCCCGGACCCCGAGCCGAAAACAAAAGCGCCTATGAGGATTAGAGCCAACCGCATCCGAGTACTCATCAGGTGGGACCTCGGACTTCCAAAGTTCAACTGGTATTTCACAATCGGCAAGCCGATGCTCCTTTGTCAAGAGCATGCGATGGTACGGCGTGATTCGTCGTGCCCCCAGACTTGCGCCTCAGCGCTGGGTCTCTGGCGATAGACCCACTGAGCGCCACGCTTGAAAGTGGGTGGCCCCATTATTCCCCGTAGATGGGAACGCCCACTGCCTGGGCGGCAGCTTTGAGCTTGTCATCGAGGGTTGCCAACGGCAAACCGCGCCTCATGGCCAGTTCCAGGTAGGCGGCGTCATAGGCCGAGAGATTGTGATCGCGAGCAAGGCTCAACGTATTCCCGAACACGTGGGCCCTGGTTTCGTCGTCGACTGCGATGGGCAGTGCGGATAGAAAACCAAGCCAGGTCACCGTATTGGCCTGGGTTGAGCGTTTGCGGCGTTCTCCGACTAGCAAAGTGTTTGCCACTTCAAGATGCCAGAGATCGGGCACAAAAGCCTGCCCGGAAGCCAGTGCGTCAAGCACGGTCTGCGAGTAGCCGTCCCGCTCGTCTGGGAAGCACCAGGCTATGGAAATCGAACTGTCGATGACCAGCGCTGTCCTGGGCGGCTGGGCAGCTTTCTTCTGCCGGCTCAAGGTCGTCCCTCCTCAATCATCTCCTTGATCTCGCGGGCCGAAAGAGAGCCGCGCATGCTAGCCTGCTCCTTGCTATAGGCCCGGAACTGAGCGATAACGGCGGAGACGTTCCGCTCGGCCACTGCTTGGGCAGGAGACAAAACGGCGATGGGCTTGCCGCGTTTGGTGATGGTGATCGTTTCGCCTTTTTCAACCTGGCTCAAAAGTCGGGGCAAGTGTGTCTTGGCTTCATAGCTGCCGACAGTTTTCATCTGATATATTCCATGCATGAACTGGTCTATTGCACCTAGTCTAATTGTTTGCGGCGAGCGTGCCAAGTTGTTGCTTGTGCCCGTTCGGGCCAGAGCATTCGAATGGACGTACTCATCCCCGTGACCTTTCAGGTCATCGTCTCGAAGGCCACAAGACGGTCCATGCCTCGATCTGCACGAGCGTCGGCGGGAGGCTACCGCTAACACGCGATCAACCGGGCAATGCGAGAGCAGAAGTGTTTCACAAGGAGGAGGACTTGGAGGCCTTCATCCGGATCATGTCAGAGGCGGACATTCGCGTGCCCATGCGAGTCGTGGCCTACTGCCTGAGTGACGCTCGTCGGGAGGGGTAAATGAAGCGGCCCCGCTTGCAGTTCACGGTGCGACGAATGATGGTTACTTGTCGCGATTGTGGCGCTGGGACTCGGTTTCGTTGCCTGGAAGGTCCGAGGCCCAATGGTAATTGTCGAGCCGGCTCCTCTGCCGCGTTGGGCGAATCCCGACCATGAAATCTATGACATCGTCTTGTTGGATCTTATCAGCACACCCCGAATTCAACTTTACAATCGGTCAGGGACATCCGAAGAAGACTCACATCCTCCTGAACCGTTGCAGCTTGACTTCCATCACTCCGCAATTCCTGAGTTACGATGGATGGTTCCACGAGAACCACGTGTCCCAGGAAGTCCTGGATGACTTGGTGAATCGCAACCCGAGAGGAGTCCGTTACGAACTCGTCGATTATCAACCCGGCAGTCAGGACATCTCGTTGACGTTTCTGAACAAGGACGAGCTTGGTGGGGACTACGGGCTTCGGTTCCCCGGGGCTTGCGGATTTGTCGTACCGCACCTACCTGGCTATTCTAAAGACGGAAAGACCGCTCTCTTCCACTTCTCGATCCCGCCTCTGGGCTACCACCCGGGCTGGGGATGCTACCTGCTCGAGAAGCTCGAGTGGGCGCTGGAGGATCGCTCGCAAGCATATCTACCATTTGTTGTAGTTTCTCCCTTGCTGGACGACTCCGGAGGTGGAATAGGCGATCTCCAGGAGAGGGCCATGCGTATCGCACGCGTGCAGTTTTCGCTCAGTCGTCTGATGATCGTGGTGATGGCGCAGGGCGTCAACTTCGGGGTGTTCCCGTGGCCGGCTTGCGCCGTCTTGGGCGTCGCGCTAACCCTGCCGCTCTTCCTTTCCCCCGCCACGTTGATCGAATGGCTCGTGATCTCCAGTATCGCCGGGGTTCTCGCGGGGCTTTCACTGCCAGTCTGCACGACGCATTGTCATAGGGGAGGAATCACAGTCGTGCCGGCTTCTCCTCCTGTCGTCCCGGTTGCCGTTTCTCCCTGCGAAGCTTCGGTTGACATTGAAAAGCCTGAATGATCGTTGGCGCGGACAGTCAGGCGCGGGATGATCCACTTGAGTAGGAACGTCTCCAACGAAGCATTGGCTCCATCGGAGCGTCCCAATACATTGAGCCGCGGGAGCAAACCTCATGTCGACGATCACGACTCCTCCATTTCTGCCAACATTCCCGTCGGGTCGTGTTCCCTACCGGCTGAGTGTTGAGAAGTACGAAGCGATGGTCGCCTCGGGTGTGTTCACGAAGCGCGATCGGTTCGAATTGATCGAAGGGCTTTTGGTGGCGAAGATGACCAAGGGACGAAAACATTCGGCCGGGTTGGTGAAGTGCCGTCAGGCGATCGAACGAATCCTCCCAGCCGGTTGGCACGTCCGGATCGAGACGCCCGTGCGAATCCCAACCCGGGACAGCGAGCCGGAGCCGGACATCTCGGTCGTCCGGGGAGACGCGGACGATTACCTCGACCTCGATCCCGGACCGCCCGACGTCACCCTGCTTATCGAGGTCTCAGACTCGACCGTCGAAGCGGACCGCGCCATGGTACCAACCTATGGCGGCGGGGGGTTCCCCGTCTACTGGATCGTCAACGTGAAAGATCGCCAGGTCGAAGTCTATGCGAACCCAGTCGGGGGGGCGTACCCAGCTCCCACAATCCTGAGAGAGGGGCAATCCGTCGATCTCATCATCGGCGACCAAATTGTCGGCCAGATCCCCGTGGCGGACCTCCTGCCCAGGCGGTTCTGAGGCGTCGGACGGGGGAGACGGGAAAGTGCGCGGATGGAGCTACCCGTACTCTAGTGATTACCATACGTGAGCTGCCCTGTTTGCATGCCGTTTTTGTACCTGCCCCTGCAAGATCTGCGCAATGAATAAACCTTTCCGAACGGGAACACAGAACTTGGAACCGGAATTGATTACTCCAATCCTGGAGATTCTCCACAGCGCTCGGCAGCGAAAGAGGATGTACATGGAGCCTATCGATGTCGCGGCAGCCGAAAACTTCCTGAACGGATTCAGAATAGGTTGTCTCGCATGCGGGCTCGAAGTTCCGCTCATGATCCAGGAGCAGGTGACGGTTGAACGCGGCTGGAAATGGTGCGCCACAGGGCCGATCCAGGAGATGCAAGAAGCGGGGCTCAGTGAGGAGCAGGTGATTGATGAACTCTTTGCCATCGAGATTTCAGGCTGGGAGAAGTGTATTGGGTCATCCGTTAGCGAGACTGAACCACAGGGCGGCTGAAGATGCTGATGGTGCGACTGTTTATGAAGCTGATGAGGCGAACATCAAGCTCCCCGAGGGAGCGGTCAAGGAGATCACTCTGGAGCTCAGGAAGCGGGATGAGAGCGATTGAGGCGAGCTAATCACTGACAGTTCGCTTGTCACGGAAAACTGAAAAGGCATCAATTAAAATCCACATTAAATAAACACATTCTTTTGGACATTATGATATTCTCTCAATCGGACTCGATTGGTCCCTGAGCACTATGGCGGATATAGTGCAAGATGACGACGTCGCCTTCGATGGAGAACAGAATGCGAAAGACGCCATGCCGGCGGCCATAGAGCATTTGCCGCAGGGTGATGCCAAGCTGATGCGATTCATCATCGGCGATAGGATGCCGCTCAGGCATGTTGCTCAGCTTGGCGATGGCTTTCTCCAACCCCGTGAACCAGCCTGCGGCGGCGGCCGGCGATCGATCAGCCAGGATTAGAATTGCTTGAAGGCGTCGGCCCTGGCCCTGGCGGAGAAGACGACGCGATAGGTCACCGGCCTTGTTTCCGATCAAGGATCTGCCGCATCTCGGCGAGCACCTCGCCAGCCGGGATAACCTTACCGGCTTTCATGTCTTCAATCGATGCTTTCAGAGCGTCCATTCGATCAGCCCGCTCCGCCCGCTCGATGAGTTTCTGATAGGACGCAGTGTCCTGGACCACCAGTTCGGCCTTGCCGTTGATCGTGAGCACGATGGGATGGCCGGTTTCCCTGAGCTGGCGAAGAAACTCCGGCGTGTTCCGTTTGAAGTTCGAGAGTGAATTGATGTCGTTGCGAATATCCAGCATCATCCTCGTCTCCCTGCACAAAATTTGCATCAGATTTGATGCTACCGCAAACGATGGGGCAGGGCAAGTGCACTCGTCATCTTCCGCGGCGACCTCGATGGTGAACCCGGTGATCGGCCCGGATCGTCTTGGACCCGACATTGACCGCTGACCGGCTTCGGCCTATGATCTCCGCCGCCCAGCCTGGATGTACCACTGCGCCGGATCGATTGTGATGTGCCGTGCCGGCGGGGCTCGCCGGGTTCTTCCTTTCTGCCAGGGATGGGGGTCGTCCATGCCACTTGTGCCGGGCCAGTCGGCCCTCGTCGCGACCGTGGGAACGGCTTCTTCGGCGCGGTCTCGCCATCGGCCTTCGATGCGATCGAAGCGCGTGGTCCACACGGAACCACAGCAAGAAGGTGAGCCCCGGGCACTCCCGGCCTATGTCGCCGCGATCGTTGGGGGCGCTGTTCTGGCCGGGGCCTGGCTCGTGCCGGAGACCGGCTTGAGCGCCTGGCTGGGCGGAATTGCCGCGCTCTTGCTGGTGTACGCGGTCCGTGCCCCGCGAGCGTATCTGCCGCTTTATTGCGCGGGGCTCGTCGGCCACGTCATTGGTTTTCATTGGGTCTACCAGACGGTCCGCGTCTTTGGCGGCTTCGAGCCTGCGGCCGCAATGCTGGTCTTCGTGGGCTTCGTCGTCACGGGCGCACTCCAGTTCCCGCTCTTCGCCCTGATCCACCATTATCTCGATCCAGCGTTAGACGCCCTGGCGCTCCGGGCGGCGACGGCGGTTGCCCTGTCGGAGCTGCTCATGCCCCGGCTCTTCCCCTGGCATTTCGGCCATACGCAGATAGCCTTCACCCCGTTCGTGCAGATCGCCGGGCTCGGCGGTGCGATCGCCGTGTCGTTCCTCATGTTCTGGCTTGCGGAGGCCGTCGTTCGGGTCTTGATCTTCCGTGAGCGGCGGAGAGTTTTTCTTGTACCCGTCGCCCTCTCACTCCTGGCGATGGCTTACGGGGCCGCGATGATGAGCACGTTCCGGTCGTCCCGGGGCGATCCGCAAGAGGTTGTGCTGGTGCAAGGCAATGCCACCCTGGCTGGCAAGCGCGACGTCGCCTCCGCCGAGCAGAACATGGCACGGATCTTTGATCTGAGTACGGCTGCCGCCCGTTCCGATACCCTGGTAATCTGGCCCGAGGGGTCGGTCCCGGCTTACATTCCGGCCACGATCGGCTCGGTCGGCTACCCGCCGATCCTGCCGTGCATCGGCAACGGCTCGGCGTTCCTCGTCGGTTCCTATTCGTTCCTGCCGCACGAGCAGCGCTTCAATGCCGCCTTCGCGGTCTATCCGGACGGCACTGTGCCGATGCCCTATTTCAAGCGGGTGCTCATCCCGTTCGGTGAGTACATGCCGCTGGCGTCGTGGTTCCCGGGACTCAGCGAGCTGAACGCCAGAGCCGGAGTCTTCAGTGCGGGGACCAGGGCCGTGGTCTTTGACTACCCGATGCACCGGCCGGACGGCGCTGTCCATGCCGTGAAAGTCTCGCCTTTGATCTGCTACGAAGATACCGTCCCGTACCTGGCCCGCGAGTCGGTCCGGCTGGGGGCCGAGCTGCTGGTGAATATCACGTCGGACTCGTGGTTCGGCCGCTCGCTGGCTCCCCACCAGCATCATCTGATCGCCGCGTTCCGGGCGATCGAGAACCGGCGATTCCTGATCCGGGCCACCGACACGGGCCTGAGCGCCGTGGTCGACCCGCTCGGCAAGACCATTGCCCAAATCCCGCCCTTCTCTGAAGGGACGGCGACGACGCAAGTCAGGCTCTTGAACTATCGCAGCCCCTATACCAACTGGGTTGGCGATCGACCCTGGTGGGGCCTGCTCGCGTTGAGCATTGGCATGGTCGTCGTGAGACGATTTCGAGGGTGAGCCATGCCGAATTCTTGTGAGAAAGCGTTGCTCACAACCGAGTCATCTCGTCAGCCGTTCGATGCGGTAGACCCGGAACTTGCAGGGGACAAACGCGACCACCCGTTCAATCCCCTGCTCGCGGCAATTCGCGTGGGCCTCGGCCAGGATGGCCTACGAAGAAGACAAGCCCCCAGACTCCGAAATAGAAGGTCATGGTGAGCGAGACGATCTGCTCGGGAGTCACTCCGAAGGCCGTCGCGCCAGCCTTCAAGGCCAGGACCAGCACGCCCATCCAGGCGCCGCAAAACACGATCGTCGCCCACTGACGTCGCATGCCCCGCCCCTCCCGCATCGGTCCCCGGCCAGCGCGCCCTGCCCTGGCTCGAGTGATGGATCTTCCTACTCTGGGACGATTTATAGCCGTATTGCTGGAGCCGTCAACCCGGAGGGCCGGATCGGCCCGAGCCCGTTCTTCCGTTTGCGCGGGGTCCAGTCGTTCGGGTCGATCTGAATGCGTCGATCCTTCCTTTCGTCAAACGAGCCGGAAGTGAACTCGGAATCGAACGGACGGGATGGATCCTGCCTTCGGAGTAGCGAGGAACGCGCTGCGCACCTACGATAGGCCAAGCGAAAACCGTCACGAACCGGCACTTGCCTCTTGCGGAGCCTGACGATGAAATCCCTCTGGATCCACCTCTCCATTCTCGTGCTCTCTGCTCTAATTCCTGACGTCTCTCTCAGGGCTCAGAGCCCGGCAAGTTTGAAACCGACGGGCGATGGTCATGTGAGCCTTCGGAATTATCGCGAAGTCGCCCTCGCTCCGGATGGGAAGCGCGTGGCATGGGTGGAATACCTGGCGGATAAGGGCGCCCGGGGATCGGCGACATTGGCTATCTATATCGTCAACCAGGACGCTGCAAACCCAACGCCGAGGAGGGTGAGATTCGATCGTGAAGGGCTCGAAGGTTCGCAACACTCGATCACCTGGTCGCCTGATGGACAGCGGCTCGCATTCCTTTCCGATTGCGAAAAAGAGGGACAGCTACAGCTTTATGTGGTTACTGCCGATGGCGGTCAAGCTCAGCGGATGACGAGCGTGAACGGACTCATCGCGGACCCGCGATGGTCGCCCGATGGTTCCCGCATCGGCCTCTTGTTCACGCAAGGCATCTCCCGGGCCGCGGGGCCGATGCAGCCGGGCGAGGTCCAGACCGGGGTGATCGATGAGAAGGTTAGCGTTCAACGGCTGAGCATGGTGGAGCTCTCCTCGAGCGAGTTCCGGCAGGTGTCCTCGTCGGACTTGCACGTCTACGAATACGACTGGTCCCCTGACGGCAGCCAGTGCGCGGCCATCGCGGCCAGGCCTCCCGGGGATAACAACTGGTACATTGCCCAGCTCTACACCGTGGCGATGGCGACCGGGCAAATGACATCGATCCTGAAACCGAAGATGCAAATCGCGGTGCCCCGCTGGTCGCCGGACGGCCGACATATCGCTCTGATCGGCGGTCTGATGAGCGATGAAGGCGTGACCGGTGGCGATGTGTATCTCATACCGACCACGGGCGGAGCCCCTCGCAATCTGACCCCTGACCTGAAAGGCTCAGCGAGCTGGCTTGCCTGGCATCCGTCCTCGCAGTCCCTGCTGCTTGCCGAGCATTTCGACGGGGGAAGCGCCCTGACCCGTGTGGATCTCACCGGGGCCGCGGTGCGTCTCTGGAACGGTGATGCGACGATCACCGCCGTCCCCAGTCTGGCGAGCCTGAGTGTCTCGACCTCACGAGACCAGACGAGATTCGCCATGATCCGACAGTCGTTCCTGGAACGGCCGGAAGTCTGGACGGGCGCCCCGGGTCGCTGGCGTGCGCTGACACAGGCCAATCGGGAACTGCGATCGGACCTGGGAACCGTTGAGTCTCTCCACTGGAAGAGTGATGACTTCGAGATCCAGGGCTGGCTACTAGCTCCTCGCAGTATCAATCCTGGTGGGCGCTACCCGCTGATTGTTTTTGTTCACGGGGGCCCCTCCTCGGTCGCCAACCCTCGGTGGCTGGACGCAGATTCGCTTCCCATGTCGCTGTCCCGTCGCGGCTACTATGTCTTGATGCCCAACCCGCGCGGCAGCTTTGGCAAGGGCGAACGGTTCACTCGAGCCAACGTCAAGGATTTCGGCTACGGCGACTTGCGTGACATCCTCCGCGGCGTGGACGAAGTGATACGTACCCGGCAGGTCGATGAAGATCGAATCGGAATCACGGGCTGGAGCTATGGCGGCTACATGACCATGTGGGCCGTGACGCAGACAGGCCGATTTCGCGCCGCCGTGGCAGGGGCCGGTATCTGCAACTGGCAGAGCTATTACGGTCAGAACGGTATTGATCAGTGGATGATTCCTTTCTTCGGGGCTTCCGTCTACGACGACCCTGCCGTCTACGCGCGCAGTTCGCCGATCACGTTCATCAAGCAGGCGAATACGCCTACGCTGATTCTGGTGGGCGAGCGCGACGTGGAATGTCCCGTGCCTCAGTCACAAGAGTTCTACCACGCGCTCAAGGCGCTCGGTGTGGGGACACAGATGGTCGTCTATCCGGGGGAGGGGCACATGATGCTCAAGGAAGAGCATCGCCGAGACGTCGTGGAGAGAACGATCGGTTGGTTTGAACATTATCTCAAGCCACGGAAGGGCAATTCGAGAGCGGCCGATTACTGACTCGCAGAAATAACCTCGTAGGAGTGCGGGAACCCATCGTGGGCCTCGCCGGGCGTGCCATGATCATCGCCCGCGGAGCTGCTCAATACATCGCGCTCATGCTGAAGTTGAAGTAGCGTAGGCGGTCACCCTCGGCGTAGGAAATGGGAAAGGCGATGTCGAAGCCGAGAGGAACCGGACCCATCTGGGGGATCTTCATGCGGAGGCCGGTGCCTATCGAGGCACGAAGCTTGTGGAACGAGTAATCTCCTTCTACGGTGCCAAAGTCGCTGAAGATCACCTGCTGGAAGGAATCGCTGGCGGTAAGTGGAAACTGGTATTCGAGTGAGCCCAGGGCCATCATGACGCCGCCGACTGGCACGTTCAAGGCATGTGGACTGACGGTGCGGTACTGGAAGCCGCGAAGGCTGCCGAAGTTACCGGCAAAGTAGCTTTCGTAGACCGGAATTCCCTGGGTCGCGATACCGAAGTGCCCTCGCAGGGTGAAGAACCGTTTGCCCGTACCGTCGGGCCGGCTGCCCGTGGTGAAGTAGGCTCGGCCCTCGGCATCGAACTTGGACCAGGTGAATGTCCCCCAGCCTTGCTCGAAGGAGAACTCCGCGTACTGACCCTTCGTGGCCATGAACGGATTGTTCCGGTTGTCAAACCGCAAGCTGGGACGTAACGACACCAGATACGACTCTCCGGCTGCCGCCAGGTATTGCGCCGGGGCCGGTGTTCGGAAACCGTAGAAGTTGATGTCCTCGATTCGCAGCGCGGCATCGGCGTACATGCTCGTACCAAACTGGCGTCCCAGTGAGAACCGGCCGCCGCCGCGGCGTTCGTCCCAGTCGGGGTAGAAGCGATTGAACCAGTAGGCCGCCACGCCGGCACCGATCGGCAGGTCGAAGAGGTAAGGCTCGCGCAGGCTGACCTGGAAGCGATTGATGTTGGTGCCCGGCTGGATATCGATGCGAAACTCCTGCCCGCCGCCCCGGAAGGCTGTGCCGTTGAAGAGGTCCGTGAACGAGCGAGGAAAGTTCCACATGTCAAAATTCTTTTCGTAGACGGTGAAGTTGCCGAACAGGCCCTGAAAGCTGCTGGCGGCCACGCCAACCATGAACCGGCCCGTGGGTGCTTCATCGACGGCCGTCACGATGTCGGCGAACGAGCGGTTGGGAAAGGGATCGTTCCGGTCGGGCCCGACGTCCGTCATATTCAATCCGGGCATGCTGGGAAAGGTACCGGCGGGCTCTCCGGATCCCACGGGAGGCGTGCCAGAGGGCCGGCCCCGCTGCGGCGGCGCGGCTGGCGGCTGAGCGGGACCGGTCGGCGCGGGCACCACAAGGGGAGGCGTGTCGGCGGGGGGACTGAACAGGTTCCCCGAACCGAATGGAGTCGTCGAAGCTCCGGACCCAGAGTCCAACCGGGGCACGTTGCTGGGAGCCGGGATCGGCTCGGGCGCCGGCACCAGCTCAACATCCGGGCCCGGGTCTTGCATGCGTGCCTGGGTCACTCCCTCGCCCAGGAGCGGCATCATCAGATCGCCATACGGCTTATCTTTGGGCCGCTTGTTGACGATCTTGATCTCGAGCGGCTTGCCCATGTCGGGAGAATTATGGAAATAGCCGAGCGACTGGAGCCGCCGCTGAAAGAGGTCGATTCGGTTCTGGTCCAGAATCTCGCCTGGCAGGAGACCGGCCATGACGGCTTCGCGGCGGATCACCTTGTCCTTGGTCCGCGTGTTTCCTTTGATCAGCAGCTCGCCCACGAGGTATGGCTCACCTTCCTCGATCTTGTAAACCAGATCGACGACACCAAGCTCGTTGGTGAACCGGGGCTCGAAATTGATCTGTGTGTCGATGCACCCCAGCGCCCCGTACCGCGATTTCATCAGCTTGAGATCAGCCTCGCGCACGCCATCAAGGAATGGCTTGCCGGAGTGAAGCTGCAACCCCTCGCGGAGCTCGGCCGTTTTGATCTTCTTGTTGCCCTCGAAGATCAGGTTTCGAACCTTGTACCGGGTGCCCTCGGAGATCACGAAGGTGAGGTTGACATCACCCAGGCTTGCACCCGGCCGTGTCACGGGCGTGACCTTGACCTCGAAGAAACCCTGCGCCTGGTAATAATCTGTAAGCTTTCGCTTATCTTCCTCGAGCATGTCACGGTGATACTTGCCGCCCACCAGGCCGAGAATCGGCTTGCGGCTGGAAATCTTGCCCCAGAGCTGGGCGTCGGATGCAAAAGTGTTGCCCTTGAAATCCACACTGGCAATCTTGAACTTGGGGCCTTCGAAGATTTGAAAGATCACCTTGACGTCGCCGATGTTGCCCCCTTCGATCAGCTTCACCTCGGCGAGCTCATAGCCCTTCTCCTGGTAAAGCCGCTGAACCTGGCCCAAGGCGAGCCGGGTCTTGGTGGGATCGGCGCGATGACCGACCTTGAGATCGGTGTTCTCCTCGATCTCCTTGAGCGGCACACCTTTCCGACCCCGGAACTCGACAAGCTTGAGCACCGGCATCTCGCGTACACGATAAATCAGCACGTATTTATGACTCTTGGGAGGATTCTCGTCGTAAAACGACTGGACGTCAGAGAACCACTTGGTGCCGATCAAGCTCTTGATATCGGCCTCGACTTTCTGCTGGTCGAGCGGCTGACCGGCCCGGCTGAGAAGCTTCGCCCGGACCTGTTCGGTGGGGATCGAGACGTTGCCTTCAATTCGCAGTTCCGTGACGGTTCCCTCGGGCAGTCTGTCGCCTTGCTGAGCACGACTTCGTGTCAGCAGGATTGCCGACGGATCGCCGGCGAGGAACACAAGTACCGCCAGCGCGGTCCAGACCCGGACCCGGCACAAGCGTGGGGAATGGTCGGCCCCGAGAGCGGCGACCCGTGTAGCCCGGGTCGGAACCGCACCGGCGCGGGCGATTCGCGCACGCTGTCGGGCGACCAAGCTCCCCTTGGAAACCGTCCCTGGCGCCGAGGGGTGTTGTTTTCCGAATCTTCCCATGAGCGATCGTTCCTGACGCGAACCGATCAAGAGCCGCCTCAATTCATCACTGCGTCGCGCTGGACGTTCCGCCGGCCGTTACGGGCCGGAGAGCCATCTTCACGGGTCCGCTGGCCCGCGGCTGCGGGCATGTCCGAGGCAGCGTTCAGGATTGGCCGATCATCCCAGTCGGAATCGAGGGAGCGACGATCGCACCCCCTGGGTAGCAACAGCGACAGGATCTGAGCCTCGGGGCCATTCATCGACCCGGCACAAACCGCATCCATCCCTGGTCACGGTCCGGCCTTGGCCCTGGCGTCGCTGATCGAAGACATGACAGGCTCGGGATTTTTACTCCAGAAGCAGAAAAGACGCAAGAGAGGAAGAACCAATTCAAAAGAAGGCGTCGCGGCCTGATCAGGATTTGCCTGCCGCCGCCTCGGTTCTCGCCGGCTGAGAGCGAGACGAGCTCACCCAGCGGCCGCGGAGTGCCAGGGCAAGTCCCAGGGCGTCGGTAATGACAAGGCAAACGTTGACCACGAAATAGACCCAGTTGCCCAGCATCCAGCTATAAGCAATCTGGCCCGCGGCCCCGACGAGCGCCAGGATGAAAAACCAGAGCGTCGTGGGCGGGACGTCGTCGTTGCGTTTCTGCCATTGCTTGTAGACTTGCAGTCCGAATGTCGGGATCACGATCATGGCGCTACCCCAACCAATGATTTCTTTCATGAAGGAACCTCGCTCATGTTGTTCGGGCGGGAAATGATGACGGCCTCGGCGCAGGTATCGGTTTTGCACGGAGAACTGTGACGGATTCGCAACGAGTCGATGGACGGCCCGGGCGCACTCGGCTGCGCCGACCGTAGTGCGTTAACCCAGAATGTCGAAGTCGATGGCCTTTTCGAGGGACTTTCGCTTGTCCCATTGCTTGCCCCTGATACGCTTCGCATTGTTGGCCGCCATCTCCACATTGGCGGTCCCCATGTGGTTCCCGGAGCCGAGTCGTGCGGCTAAGATCGACGATGAGGAGTTGACCCTCGGTGAGCGCGAAACGCTCAGGCGCTATGCTCGAGACACATGGAAGTCGTTCGAGGTCATGGCCCGAGCGGGAGAACTGCCGGCGGATGGACTGCGCCGTGGTAAGGAGGGCACTTGGGCACCCACGAAGAAGACCACGCCGACAGACATAGCCGCCTACCTCTGGAGCATCCTGGCCGCGGAGAAGCTGGGAATCATCGACGCAGCGGAATCGAATCAGAGGATTGATAGCACTCTCAGGGCCCTGGGACGCGCGACGCGTGAGCATGGCTTTTTCTTCGATAAGCTCGATCCTCATACTGGAGCGACTCTGACCACATCGCCCGATGACGGTCAGTCGATCGGGCCATTGCTCTCGACCGTGGACAATGGCTGGCTCGCGGCTGCTCTGATCATGATCCGCAACACCCGGCCCGCGCAGCGGGCGCAAGCCGAGGCGCTTTGCCGGCCGATGAACTTCCATTTCTTCTACGAGCCTTACGACCCGGCCGACCCGGTCAAGCACCCCGGCCAGTTGCACGGAGCCTATCGTCCCGATGGGGGCGGTTTCGGCACGTTTCTTGGACTTCTCAACACAGAGCCCCGGATTGCCAGCTACATCGGCATCGCCTGGGGTCAGCTTCCCCCCGAGCATTACTTCCGGATGATCCGCACCCTGCCGCCTGAGCTCGCACAGAAACAAGTCCCCCAGGGTCACCGCCGCAGTTACCGGGGAGTCAAGGTTTTTGAAGGACATTACACGTATCGAGGAATGCGGATTGTTCCAAGCTGGGGAGGCAGCATGTTCGAGGCGCTCATGGTGCCGTTGTTCGTTCCCGAATCCCGCTGGGCGCCAAGAAGCTGGGGCGTGAATCACCCGCTCTACGTCCGCGCCCAGATCGAGCATGGTCTTGTGGAAGCGTGTTACGGCTTCTGGGGCTTCTCTCCGGCGTGCAGGCCTGGGGGCGGTTATCGAACTTATGGGGTGGACGCTCTTGGTACCTGCATCAACGGTTACACATCGAACGACCAGGCGGTGCCGGCGGGCATGGGCAAGCAACCGGGCTCCTTCGCGCATGGCGTGGTGACGCCCCATGCCTCGTTCCTGGCCCTGCGGTACAAACCTCATGAGTCCATGGCGAACTTGCGATCCCTCGAGGAGAAGTTCTCGATCTACGGGACCTATGGTTTCCACGACTCGGTGGATCTCTCCAGTGGCAAGGTTGCCGACTGCGTCCTGGCGCTGGACCAGGGAATGATCATGGCCGCGATCGCCAATGCTCTTGCCGACGACGCGATTCAGCACGCATTCAGCGATGGGCCGATCGAAACCGCACTCCGCCCACTCATGGGGCCGGAGGAGTTCACGGCCGGGCCGATTCGACCCAAGGCCGCAGCCTTTGCTCCCGAGCAGGGCGTCCAGACTCAGCCGTGATCGGCCTGCGGATATTTTCATGATGCCGCACCCGCTACGGGATTCTGGACGACCTCGAATTCCGCCCCCTCGCCCCCCACTGAGCTGGTACCGACAAACAACTTGAACGCACCCGGCTCGAGGACGAACCGCATCTGCTCGTCATAAAACTTGAGATCGTCCGGACACAATTGGAACTCGACGGTTCGTGATTCATGCGGATTGAGGCGAACTCGCTCAAAGCGACGAAGCTCCCTCACGGGACGAGCCACGCTCGCCGCCACGTCGCGCACGTAGAGCTGTACGACCTCATCGCCTTCACGGTCGCCGATGTTCTCAAGTTCAATGTGGATACCAAGACTTTGCTCGGGCGAAATCCGCGAAGCGTCCAGACGCAGATGACTCAGTCGAAAGCGGGTGTAGCTGAGTCCGTGCCCGAACGGAAAGAGAGGGGTGTCGGGTGCGTCGATGTACTTGGAGGTGTATCGATCGGTCGAGGACGGCCTCCCTGTGTTCAGATGATTGTAATACAGGGGAATCTGGCCGACGACGAGGGGGAATGTCACGGGCAGCTTGCCGCCGGGGTTCACGTCGCCGAACAGCACGTCGGCAATGGCATGGCCACCCTGAGTGCCCGGCAGCCAAGCTTCGAGGATTGCGGGCACATGATCGGCCAGCCACGCGATGGTCAAGGGGCGGCCGCTGATCAATACTACCACCGTTTTCGTGCCCGTGGCTTGGACAGCTTGGACCAGTTCGAGTTGCCGCCCCGTCAGGTCCAGCGATGTTCGCGAGGAGGCTTCCCCGGTCATCCTCGCCGTGTCGCCGACGCCGATGATAGCCACGTCGGCCGTGGACGCCAGCCGCACCGCCTCGGCGATCCCGTCCGTCGCATCCCCTTCGGCTGCGCAACCTTTTGCCTGGACCACCCTGGTTGTGCCGTTGGCCTCCGAAACCTTGGTTTTGATCCCGGCAAGGAGGGTCACAACATCGTCGATCCGGGCGTCTCCCCTCCAGTGCCCAAGCTGAGATTCTCGATCGTCGGCAAGCGGCCCGAGCACCGCGATCGTTCGCAGGGTTTTCGGAAGCGGCAGCAGATGCCCGTCATTCTTGAGAAGCACGAAGGATCTGCCGGCGATCTCGCGAGCGGCGGCCAGGTGTTCCGGTCGAAGCAACGTCGCACTCTCGCGAGCTTCATCACTGAAGGGGTGATCAAACAGGCCGAGTCGATACTTGAGCCGAAGAACGCGCCCGACAGCCTCGTTGATCCGGGCCAAGGGAACGTCGCCCGTCTTGACCAGATCGGCTCCATGAATGCGGAAAAGCTCGCTCTCTTCCTCCATGTCAACACCAGCCAGGAGCGCCAGACGTGCCGCCTCGCGCTCGTCAGTCGCCATACCATGCGCTATCAGGTTCTTCACGGCGTTATAGTCGCTGACGACCAGACCGTCGAATTTCCATTCCCCGCGCAGCACGCGGCGGAGCGTGAACGGATTGGCCGTGGCAGGGATCCCGTTGACACTGTTCAGCGCGGTCATCAGAGTGCCAGCGCCCGCGTCCAGCGCTGCGTGAAATGGCGGGAAGTAAACGGATCGCAAAGTCCGCTGTGATACCTCCGCGGCGTTGTACTCTCGACCTCCCTCCGCGGCTCCGTAGGCGACCCAGTGCTTGCAGCAGGCAACTACGCGGTCCGGTGCACCGTAGTCGGCACCCTGGAAGCCGCGGACACGAGCGCGCGCGATTACCGACCCAAGATAGGGGTCCTCACCTCCTCCCTCGCAGATTCTGCCCCACCGCGGGTCGCGGGCGATATCCACCATCGGCGCAAGTACCCAGCGCACTCCGGCCGACGATGCTTCCGCGGCCGCGATCCGCGCAGCTCGCTCAACTGCGGACGGGTCCCAGCTACTCGCCTGGCCCAGGGGAATCGGGAAGATTGTCCGGTAGCCGTGGAGTACGTCGAACGCAAAAAGAACAGGAATCTTCGCTGGCGATTGATCCAGTGCAATGTGCTGTGCCGCATTGGTATTGCGCGTGCCTCGCACGTTGAAGAACGCCCCGATGAGGCCTCTTCTCAACAGGTCGCGCTGGCTATCGAGCGGTTGACCGGTTTTCGGGTTGCCGCCAAGCTGCTCGAGCTGACCGAGCTTCTCGTCAATTGTCATCCGGTCGAGCAGGCGGCTGACTCGCGATTCGATCTCGGTCGCTGAGGGTACCTGCGCCGCAGCCGTTGATGCTCTGATGACGGCGAGCAAGATCGCAACAACGATCGGTCCCTGTCGAGGGGAGGTGAGATCGTACAGATTGAAGCGGAGCGGTTGTTTTGATGATCGAGGAAGTGGAGTGTTTCGCGGGTCATCACATTCCCTGGTGAGTCCAACTGCAGAGGATCGCTCTGGCCGGTGCATTCAATCCTCGCTGCGCATGGTCCAACTGCAGAATCTTGTGTCCCCTTCTGCGATGAAGAAATCTCCGCAATTGCCATGCCCCGAACCTCGGGCAATTGCGATAGAGAGAAGTTCAGGTCGGGAAAAAAGGGCAAGTTGTCCAGTCGTCAAGACATGGCGTGGCGTGGTTTGGGCTCTTTGAAATGTTGGCGGAGAGAGGGGTTCAGACCATAGCCCAAGCCCAGCAACTTGATCGGGTGCAAGGTTCGTTTGGTCAACCCTTGTTCCATTTGAATTCGGCAGGCACCGCACTCGGTGGCACCGACTTCGATGTCAGAGTCCTTGAGCCGCCGGTGCAGGTCTCGCCCGGCACGCAACGAGGTCCGGAACTGACCTTTGCCAAGACCGTAAGTGCCACCCATTCCAGAACAACCTCGATTGATGAATTCGACATCCAGCCCGGGGATACTACGTATCAAATCCAGGCCGGGCATGCCCACGTCAAGGGCCCTGAGATGGCAAGGTTGATGGTAACCCACCCGCGCGTGCAGCGGCTCGTGAGGTCCAGGCAACTGGCCGCGCGTGTTCAGCCCAGCAAGATACTGGCCGAGGTCCATCGTATTCTGGGCCACGAGCTCGGCATCAAGATCGTCGGTGAGCTTGACGTATTCCTGGCGTAGCATGAGCGCCGCTGTCGGTTCAGAGCAGACCACGGTGTAGCCGTCGCGGACGGCGTTACCGAGAACCCGGAGGTTGCAGAGGGCAAGGTCGCGGGCGTAATCAATGTCGCCGACGATCAGCGGTGCCATGCCAGAGCTGCGCTGGCGGGTCGGCACATACACATTGACCTCGGCATGCTGGAGAACGGCCACAACCGACTCGGCAAGCTCATGGTCATAGTAGTTGGCGTAGACGTCGACGAAGTAGACCACACGCGGACCCGGCTGGTGGGGACGCGGTCGGGCCAGCCCGAGCCGCTGCGCCCTGCGCGTGAAGGGCGTGCGTTGGACCCGCGGCAGGACACGGTGCCGGGAGACTCCCAGCACTCGCTCGATCAGCCATCGTGCACTGCGCCGGGACATCAGAAAGTTGGAGATGATCGGGAACCGGCTGGCCAGTCGCGCCCACATCTCAAGGCGGGAAAAGATCCAGTCACCAGGCGGCAAGCCATGATTCTCGACACAGGCGGCTTTGGCCTCGAGCATCAGGCTGGAAACGTCGACGCCCGCCGGACATTCGGGCTCGCAGAGCTTGCAATGAATGCAGAGAGCGGCGTTCGCTTTCAATTCCTCGGTTCCCCAGAGCTTGGGGTCGACCTGCCCGGTGGCGATCTGGCGGATCAGGTTAGCCTGTGACCGAGGTGTCGCCGCCTCGCGGCGGTGAGCTCGATAGCTCGGGCACATTCGCAAGGTGGGGTCCATGTTGCGGCATTCGCCGCAGCCGTGGCAGGCCGCGGCCATTGCCAGCGCACCGGGCTCTGGCCAGCGCAGAACCGGCAAGATGACCGAGCACTCAACGACCGCAACGGCGCTCTCTCCTGGCGGTGGGTTCAAGGTTCCGCCTGACTCCAACGGCTTATCGGCCGGGATCGGACGATGCGAGCCCGAGCCTGTCGCGGTGGACGGAATCAGCAAGGAACCCGATTCCTGATCCGTTGCTTGAGGGAGCGCGGGAAAGCGTTTGAGGTCCCGGACCATCAGGTGCGGATCATCGCCGATAATCTTGCCTGGGTTGAACAGGTTGGACGGGTCGAAAGCATCCTTGATTTCCCGGAAGACCTGGACGAGCTCGCCAAACTGCCTGGGAAGAAACTGAGTTCGTGCCAGGCCGCAGCCCTGCGAGCCGGAAATCGTGCCGCCGGCTTCGATAACCAGGTCATAGATTTCCCTGACCAGCGGTTCGAGCCGGGCCCGATCTCCAGGGTCGGCCAGGTCAAGGAAGGGACGAAGACGAATCCGACCATCTCCCGCGTAGGCATTCATGGTCCACATCACGCCATGACGCTTGAGGCGGTCCTGAAGCTGGCGCACGACAAGGGCCAGGCGGTCGGGCGGAACCGCAAGATCGTCGACGATGGCCAGCGGCCTCGACCTGCTGCGTGATCTCGTGAGCAACGGCTCGGTAAGCCGCCGCAGCGCAACCAACTGCTCACAGTCGGCTCTGCGAAAGACCGTGACCGGATCGGCATTGAGAAGCCCTTGATGATTGATCCGTTCGATGAGCATTCGAGCCTTACCAGCAACTTCGTCCTGCGCATCACCCTCGAACTCGATGATGAGGACCGACTCCGCTGCCTCGGCGATCCAGTCATGGAATCGAGAATCCGCATCACGAGCCAGGCTAAGCAGTCGCCAGTCGTAGAGATCGCAGACCGACAGTTCCCGTCCTAATTCCGATTCCAGGCAATGTTGAGCGCCTATGGCAGCATCTCCCAGCCGGGCGAATGGGAGCACCACTACCGCCTGTGCCGCCGGCACGGCGACAGTTCTCAACACCGCCTGGAGGACCAGTGCCAGAGTGCCTTCCGAGCCACTGACGAGCCGGGCCAGGTTGATTCCCTGGTCACTTGCGGCGCGAGCGAGCGCATACCCGGCGCGGTTGCGTGCTTCTGGATTCGTCAACCTGGCCAGCCGCTTCTGACTCTGGCGGTAAACATTTTGCAGCTTACGAACGATCAGGTCGGGGAATGTGGTCGGCTCTTCGTCATAGGAGGGCCACGGCTTGAAGCCGAGATCGGCTATCTCTCCCTGAGCCATGACCACGCGAAGCTGCTCGACCTGGTCGCCCATCGAACCAAAGCGTAGCGATCTGCATCCAGCCGCATCGACGCTGATCATTCCTCCCACGGTGCCGATGCGGGCGTTGACGGGGACCGGCTCCAGTCTGCGTCCCAGCGGGGCCAGCTCGGCATTCAGCGCCTCGAGCACGACCCCCGGCTCCACGACCACGCGGTCCGAGGCGATCTTGACGATTTTTCGCAGATGACGGCTGAAATCGATCACAATGCCATCGCCAAGGCTACCACCTCCGGTGTCCGAACCAGCACCACGAGCGTGGAGCGGAATTTGATGCTCCGCGGCATAGCGGACAATCGTGGCGACGTCGTCCTCGGTACGCGGAACGGCCACTCCTAGCGGGTCGATTTCGTAGAGGCTCGCATCATGCGCATAGGGCGCACGGTCCAGCGGCTCGAAATAGAGCTCACCGGCAACGAGTCCTCGCAAATCGTCATAGATACGGGCGCGACGCTCATCCACGGCAGAAGATGGACCTCAAAGGCGGAGCAGCAAAGACGATGGCTTCCAGGCTTGAGACCGGCGGCAGGTTGACGGGGTACGAAGGACTTCAAGGTGGAGTCGACATCGGCGAAGATGACGGCACATCGCTCCCGCCCCGCTTCCGCAGCTCTTCAATCCGTAGCCGTTCCTGGCGATAACGCTCGCCCACGGCCAGGTCAAATGGATGATAGAGATTCTCGGGATTGGACCCCTCACCCCGAAATTGACTCAAACAACGGTAGCAGATCGTAACGTCCGGAACACGGTAATAAAGCACCATGTCGAGGAGTGCAGAGGCGAGCAAAACCAGGTAGGTGAAGATCGGCTTCTCAAGGTACCAGAATATCGTACTGATCACGAAGCCAACGATCACGATTGCCAGGCCAAGTCCCTGGGGAAAATCCTTCTGAATATACAGATCCGAGGTCGCACACCAAGGGCAGCCTCGCAGTTGTCCGTTCTCGAGCATCTCGCAGTGGAGCGAGCGTCCAGTTTTGCACTCAGGGCAAGAGGCGCGGTCGACCGTTTCCAGCGTCTGTACGTGGTTTACCGCTCCACAGTCCGGGCAAAGAAAGGTGAACTCCATAAACCAAGTACGCCTGGAGAGATCGGGGAATCAAAGGCCTGTTGACGGCATCGAAGAGACCATTGTAACCGACCATCCCCGCTCGGGCTAGGATCAGACAGAACTTGTGATCCCGTGTGACCCAAGACCAAGAAAGTCAATCATCGTCCGGTTCAAGGCGAGCGGTGCCGATTCCTGAACCTGCCGTCCGCACACTCGATCTTCCAGACTCACGCCATCATGTTAGCACGAACGCATAAGTGCCACTTCGCCCGACTGCACGCGTCCTCGCTTCATGGCAAGACGTGATGTTTCGCAGCGTGCGACCGAGAGCGCATTCCCCGAAATCTTTCGTGACCGGTTGTTGAAAAAAAGCGACTTTCGTGTCAGTCGGGGCACAACCTCACAGCCAAGCAGTATGGCCACAAGTTCTTTCCTTGACTTTATTTGCGTAAGAGTCTAGTCCACCACACAGCCTGAAACCGTTAGATATCGTTAATTTCTATTATTAAATTAATTTAAGATCTATACATTTTTGTTTACAGTTACCTATTCATCGCGATATCTCAGATTTGCAACATGAAGCGATAGTCCTGACCGTGCCACACTCAAGAGCGACAACTGGAGTAGATGGGTCATTTGTTCCATCGGGATCGAGGAAGGTCGGGCGACAAGCCTGAGCCATTCTGGAACGTTTCCAGGACACGCAAGACTGGAAGAAGTCCTGTTTTCCAGACAATTCGGTCTGGGAAATGTCTGTCAGGATCTGTTCCGTTCACGAGTGACCGATGGGGTGTGACGGTCAGGCATTCGCGACCGCATGGATGGCTGTGTTGATATCATGGATTAGAACGAACATGACGCCACAATGGAAATTGAGCACATTGATTGGAGGAGAGGAAGCATGAGAAGAGTCGCAACCTTTCGACGCTGGACCGCAATCCTTACAGGCCTCGCATGCAGCCTTGCATTGCTCGGGTCTACGGATCAAGCTGCGCGGGCCGAGACCATTTCCATATCGATCACCTTGGGCAATGGAGACGTCATCCCTGTTGACGCTCTTATTCTCGGTGGTGCGACACCGACGTTCTACGGCAACGTGGATATCGCGACCCTGAATTCGTTCTTGAGTGCGGACGGCTCGGCCTACCAGTTCTCGGCCCTCGGCGGCAGCAGCAACTACTCCGGAGCGTCTTCAGGTGGGACCCTGACTCTCACCGGTGGGATATCCATTCCCGCCGGAATGACGGGCAATACAGGTTTGACCATCACCGAGACGGAGAGCGGGTTCATTACCCCAAGCGGCCCATCAGGAACTCTCGCCAGCTCGTCCACGGGAAATTTCAATGACGCGGGCACAGGCAATTACCACACGGCCTTCAGCTCATTCAATGCATTACCCCCGACCCCAACGTACACCGTCGCGTCAACGAAACCAGGCCCGGACTTCGAAGGCGGAGGTTCATCGACAACGATCACTTCGTTCAGCACGCCCTATACGTTGACGAACTCCATCTCATTTAACTTGGTCCCAAGTTCGAGTACACCCACTGACGGATTCTCGGTCACGGTCAAGGCCACGGCGGTTCCGGAGCCGGCAAGCTTGGTCACAATGGCGATCGGGCTTCCGCTGCCCTTGCTGGGCCTCGCATGGCTGCGCCGCCGGCGCAACCGCTCGTTGAATACCTGACCGCCTCTCCGTCGCCTCGCTGCCCCACAAGCTCCTCATGTGGGGTGGCGGGTCCTGTTCCTTGAAGAATCGATACCTTAACGTTCTCGACGTCCTGGAAAGCCAGCAGCTTTGGGACGGCATCGAAACCACGAAACCCTCGCGAGTTCATGGTACATGCGATACCATTGCTCGCGAGGGCTTTGTTCGTTTATACCGACCGCGAGGTCAGAGCATCCAAAGTGACGCTCCTGGTTCGGTGAAGCAGAGCATCGCCCCCATCGCAGTGAGATTCGCGGGTGACGCGCTTTTACCAGTGCTCATACTAGTGTCCACGACGGTACTACTGGACGTACCGGTGCTTTGCCATACCTGATAGCCGTTGCTCGCAGTGTAGGCGGAAAAGTAGAGGGTCCCATCAACATTGGTCAGATTGGAGAGATAGGAGCCCGCGGTGCCGTTGATGTCCGCGACCATGGCGGTACCACTCGATGTGCCGTTGCTCTTCCAGAGTTGGGTGCCGTGGATTCCGTCATTGCCGGCGAAGAACAGCGTGTTGCCTACAGCAGTCAGCGAAGTGGGAGCCACTCCTCCGCGGGAGGGGTTGATGTCGGTGACCATCACGGTGCCAGCGGCGGTCCCGCTGCTCTCCCAGAGCTGGCTGCCATGTGTCCCGTCATTGGCCTTGAAGAACATGGTGTTGCCGATCGCCGTCAAGGAACCCGGCATCATTCCCGTACCAGTGCCGCCTCCGCTGGTCAGTCTGGCCGTACCGCTCGGTGTTCCATTGGTCTCCCATAACTGGTAACCGGTCGAGTCAAATGCGTCGAAGAACAGTGTGCCACCTGCCGCGGTGAGATTTCCCGGCAAGCTCCCGCTGCCGCTGACATTAGCCGTGGTCAGCATCGTGGCTCCGCTGCCATTTGTATCCCAAAGCTGGTAGCCATGTACTGCATCGTTGGCTCTGAAGTAGAGCGTGCTTCCCACCGCGGTGAGCAGCGAAGGACTACATCCCGTGCCCGGATGGATGTCAGTGACCAGCACGGTGCCGGCGGCCGTGCCGTTACTCTTGTAGATCTGATGTCCGGTGCCAATGCCGTATCCAATGAAGTAAAGTGTGCCTTGAACATTCGTGAGGGAACTCGGCAAGAGACCCAACCCGGGGTTGACGTCAGTGACCATGGTGGTGCCGCTCGCTGTCCCATTACTCTTCCAGAGCTGAACACCATGGAGTCCATCATTGGCCGTGAAGTAGAGAGTATTGCCCACGGCGGTCAGGTACCCGGGCGAAATCCCATAGGGAGCGTGTATGTCGGTCAGCATCTGGGTGCCACTGGAAGTCCCGTTGCTCTCCCAGAGCTGGTAACCGTGAGTGGAATCGTGGGCCCCGAAAAACACCTCCCCGTTCACCGCCACAAGGCCCGTCGTGATGGTCGCATTGTAAGGGAGGGTGATGCCCGTCAGGGATCCCGTCAAGAGTTGTCGGCCTTCGAGCGTCTCCACACGTACCGAGCATCGCGTTCTCCGCGAAGGTGTACTCGAGGCGCAGAATCGTCGTTTCAGCTTCAAAAGCATGGCTCTCCTCCGGCGTTCGAAACAGCCAGAGACTTACCGGTCGGGCTCATGAAGTACCGCACACAGGGCGCGCGGGGTCACGGGCACGCAGGTTATCCGTGGCTATTGAACAGGAAAAGGTTCAGGGATGTCTGTCGTCGACCGAAGTCGTACCGCAGGTCTGCGGCATCTTCCTGGGGCACTCCTGCCCCATTCGTTCTTGCTGGGGTGAAACCAAGCAGTGCTAAGAACAGAAACCAAGCAGTACTAGAAACCACTATACGTTGATCACAGCTCAACGAGTCGGCTGCACCCAGAGGGCGAGCTAATATCGCCCTCCCCTATGCCGTTGTCAAGAACCTATCGAGAAATCTTAGAAAACTAACGTCATTATGATTGCTGATCGCTTACATAGTCGGATCATAAATGATGGATTAGTAGTGTGCATTGCTGACTGCATATTCATCGATTCTTTTCTGAATAAGGCGAGCCAGCAAAGAATATATAGCCCAAGAATGCGGGACCAAGACAAAATGTCCATGCTGGAATGCGTTATGCAGCACCATTCCCACTCGTGTCTGTCAGCACGACTTCTTGATATCGTGTTACGCTCACCGAAACCAGGCGTAGGCGTGGCATGAGCCACTCGCCGGGAGATTTCCGCCAGGCTGCCGCGGTTTGCCGGAACGAGGGTGTGTTTTCCAGTGCTGCCGTTTGTCAGTGGTAAGGAAAGACTACGGAACAGAGGGGATTCGTCTGGCGGGAGAGTCTAGCCAATCAGTCCACCTGCACGTGCCGCGATCAGGGAAGTGAGCTCACCGAAAAGCACGAGGGCCATGGCCGCGTAGAGGATTCCCGTGGCCGACTGGGTCGATCGAATTTGCACCGTCTTCCATGCCAGAATTGTCGCAATGGCGGGGCCAGCAAGTCCCATCCCCCAGCGCATCAAGAGAGACAGAGTCATACTTTCATCGATGCCACCCGGTTGCATCGTGGGCATGCCCGAATGAGCAAGATATACTACAATAATCGCGACGATGCCGCGTACCGCCAAGCTCCAGCCCATGCATCTCACGAACCTCTTCAACGGTTCAATGGACATGGCCGGCGCAGTCAAGTAGTGGTGGCCCAGCAGCATGGCCGATAGCGTTGCTCCCAGCAGGAAGCCCGAAGCGAGACGGCTCGTCGTATTGAACGCCCAGAGCGCCGGAGACTCGCCTCGCGAGACCCAGCCCAACCAGCACGCTGTCACCAGCATGATCAACCAGTTCACGACAACGGCAACCCGTGGCAGCCCGAGCCCCCAGGCGATTGTGGCGATGTAAGCAAGCGCGGCACCAACAATGGAAACCCACATCATGGGACTCAGGCCCGTGGAACGCGAACCGTCGAGCGCTGCCAGTACCAGAAGGCCGAGTATGACCTGGCACTGAGTACGGAAGAACTGGAGCGGAACAGTTCGCCAGCTTGCCGCCAGCAATAGAATCGCCAAGCCGAATGAGAGCCTTACCGCGAAATCTGCAAGCATTGGCGTGTTGTACGTCATCGTTGTAGCGCCGTCGTGGGGCTATCTGAGGTACTGGTCAGCGTGGCGAACTTGCCGGGTTGCCCGACAAGCGCATTGGGCGGCGAGCGGTCGCCCCCTGTCCGGCTCAGCCCTTGGAGCCGAAAATCAGTGACATGACTTCCGACCGCGTTGCCAGTTTTTCTTTGAAAGCGCCTCTCATGGCGCTTGTGACAAACGAGCTGTCTGGCTTGTTCACCCCCCGGATCGTCATGCAACTGTGACTGGCCTCAATCACTACCGCCACACCCTTGGCTTCCAGTTCTTTCATCAACAGATCCGCCAGTTCCTCCGTCAATCTCTCCTGCATCTGAGGACGCTTGGACAAGACTTCGAGGGCGCGGGGAATCTTCGACAGGCCGATCACGCTGCCATTGGGTATGTAAGCGACGTGAGCCTTGCCGATCACAGGAAGCAGGTGATGCTCGCAGAAGCTGACGAACCGGATATCCCTGATCAGGACCATTTCGTCATATTTCTGCGGGAACAATTTCTTGAGGTGGACCCGGGGATCCTGTCTCAAGCCCTGGAAAACCTCGGCATACATGCGAGCCACGCGGTCGGGAGTCTCCCTCAACCCATCCCGGTCGGGGTCTTCTCCCACAGCGACCAAAATCTCCCGGACAGCCCTCCGGATACGATCGAAGTCAATACCTGACGATGGCGTCAGAGCCGTCGATTCGAGCTCGTCTCCGGGGCAGACCGACGAAACGCCCAAGCCGCCATTGCCAAAGCCGTTCAGAGGTTGTGATGACGAATTTGTGGCCATCCGCAGACTTATCCATCAAGAGCGACGCGTAATCCGCGCCTGGCGAGTCGATATAAACTGAAGTCTGATCTCGACTTCCGATAATACGATCTATTGTAAGCAGCGCCGGGCTGAAAATCAAGTCACCCCGGTCATGAGTTGCCCGCTCAGTTGACGCTGAACGGAGGGGGAAACGGCCGGTGCGGGTATTCGCCCGAAGTGACCTCGCGAAGGACCGACCGGATGGTGTCGACTCGCCGGGCGACGGAATTCTCCGCCAGGAGCCTTTGCTTGAGGGCAGGCGGCAGATCGAGCGCATGAGTAATGATATCCACAAGCAAGCCAAGCGGAACGGGCTTGTTCAAGAGCTCGGCAAGGTCGGGATCAAGTTTCCTCTGACTCTCGAAAAGCTGTCGAAAAAGTCCGGTCAACTCCGACCGTGCCGGCTCATCGGGTGAAGTGACCGGCTCATCCTCGAGGATCTCGACCTCGGCGATGCGGTAAAGCTTACTCGTGGTTACCTCGCGCTGGAGACGCACCCGCTTGCGGCCAAGCAACAACATGTTGAACCTGCCGTCAGCCAGTCGATCGTGCTGGATGATTTTTCCCAGGCAACCGACCGACTCGATCGGAACCGGCTCGCTCCAGTAATCCCCCTTCGGTGGAGGCGAAATCTGAACGATCGTGATCAAGCGATCATCAGCCAGTGCATCCTCGGTCATCTGCCGGTATCGCGGTTCGAAGATATGCAGTGGCAACACGACATGCGGAAACATCACAAGGTTGGGCAAAGGAAAGAGCCTTGTTACATTGGCAAAGTCCCTGAGATCGAGGTCATTGTCCATCATTGATAACGCCAGCGGCCTCAATCTCGAATGCAAATTCTCACGCCGGCTCCGGGACGGACCGAGAGCTTGACGCCGAGAAACCAGAGTAAAGCGATCGGACCTGCCGAGATCTCGTGAGCGTGGCTCACGGACTCCGCCTGTTCATTTGACTGTGATGCGACGAATCGCATTGTAGGTCTCTTCGGCGTGGCGGCAAGACCATTCAATATCAGGGTTTGCAAGCAGACTCCGTGGGCTGTACCGGTTTGCGAAATTCTGCCGCTGAAAGGAGAGGAATCGTCCCAAAGCCCTCGTTTCTTGCGTTGACGAAGCGATAGGCTGGCGCGACATATTAACCCGAAGCGTCAGCGAGGGCTTTCCCCTTTCCTCGCATGGATTTGTGTCGACCCTCGCTCACGCTTCGGGTTACTATGAACGGCCCGCCAAGTGTCAAGCGAGACCAGTCCACGTTGACGCCACTTTGGGACGATGCCAAAGGAGACAATGATGCCTCGACCGCAACAACCCAGTGGCGACCCGAAGGTTCAAGCCCGGCAAGTGGTTCGCGCGTTGAAACGGCTTTATCCGCAGGCAACCTGTGCCCTGGTTCACGCAAACCCGTTTCAGCTCCTGGTCGCGACGATCCTTTCTGCACAGTGTACTGATGCGCGCGTCAACCAGGTCACGCCAGCGTTGTTCGAGCAATTTCCCGATGCCGCGACCATCGCGAATTGTGATCCGCGCAAGCTCGAAGACCTGATCCGCTCGACAGGTTTCTTCCGTGCCAAGGCCAGGAATATCAAGGCTATGGCCGGGCACCTGAACGACCGATTTGGGGGCGAGGTTCCGCGCGACGTGGAACTGCTCACCGAGCTGGCCGGTGTCGGCCGCAAGACAGCCAACGTCGTCCTGGGAACCGCGTTCGGAATCGCCACAGGCGTCGTGGTTGACACCCACGTCAAGCGGCTAACGTGGCGGCTGGGGCTCACCACGCACAAGCTACCGGCGAAAATCGAACGCGACCTGATGGCCGCGGTTCCCCGCTCGGAGTGGGTGGACCTGAGCCATCGCCTGATCCATCACGGCCGCCAGGTTTGCCTGGCTCGCAAGCCCCGCTGCGGCCGATGTGGGCTCGAGGCGATCTGTCCCAAGGTTGGAGTTGCCGCTCGAGATTGAAAGTGGAGGCAGTCTGGCTCGCACCGAATCGGACTCCCTTTTCGGAATCGCCTGGGGTATGCTGATGACCACCCCTCAGAGGCGCCGGAATCCATAAAGAATTTGGGGTACAACGATCACGAACATGCATATACTCGATATCTTTCACGCGCATCGGACCACATTCAGTTTCGAATTCTTCCCGCCCAAGACTGACAGGGCGTCAGCCGAGCTTTTTGAAACGATCGCGCATTTGCAGGCCCTCCGCCCATCGTTCGTGTCCGTGACGTACGGGGCTGGCGGCTCGACCCGGGAACGGACTCACGATCTGATCGTGCGGATCCAGCGAGAAACCGATTTGACTGCGGTTTCCCACCTGACATGCGTTTGCCATTCACGCGAAGAACTGGGGGCAATCCTCGACCGGTATGCGACTTCGGGGATCGAGAATATCCTTGCTCTCGGCGGAGATCCGCCGCGCAACCTGGCAAACTATGATCGTGGTCGTGATGCGTTCCAGTTCGCAGAGCAGCTTGTGCAATTCATTCGCTCGCAGACGACTCTTCCCGACCCGCGTGGATTTGGCGTTGGTGTCGCAGGGTTTCCGGAGGGCCATCCCGGCACCCCCAACCGTCTGATGGAAATGGATCACCTGAAGCGCAAGATCGACGCCGGCGCCGATTATATTTGCACTCAGCTCTTCTTTTGTAATCCAGATTTCTTTGATTTTCGCGAGCGATGTGAGCTTGCAGGCATCAAGGTGCCGATCCTTGCCGGCATCATGCCGATCACCTCCAGAGAGAACATGTTGCGGATGGCTGAACTGGCGTTGGGAGCGCGAATCCCGGGCAAGCTTCAGCGGGCGATCGAGCGCTGTGAGGGCGACCCCGGGGCCGTTGCCAGGGTGGGAGTTCACTGGGCCACCGAGCAGTGCCGCGACTTGCTGGACAACCAGGTTCGAGGCATCCACTTCTATACACTCAATCGCTCCGACGCGACGCGCCAGATCTACCAGAATCTTGGAGTCAAGGATTCGCGGGCTCTTGAAGCCCGGCTGCGTTCTTGAGCCAGACGAACCCATGACCACCGCCGAGCTGACCATGCATCTCAAGGCGGAAGCCTTGCGCCTGGGCTTCGACCGGGTGGGCATTGCGCCCGCGGTATCTGCACCCGGGCATGAGCACCTCGTGAACTGGCTCAAGGCCGGCCATGCCGCGGGTATGAACTACATGGAGCGGAACGTCGAAGTCCGGCGGCATCCCGATGCCCTGCTTCACGGAGTGCGCTCGGTCGTGATGGTCAGCCTCGTGTACGGGGAGCACGCGCCAGAATCAACCAGCCCGGAACGCGGAAGAGTTGCCCGCTATGCCCGCGGGCTCGATTATCATCGAGTCTTGTGGGACAAGCTCGAGGAATTACTCACCTGGCTACGCCGGCAACGCCCCGAACTGCGGGGGAGGGCCCTTGCCGATACCGCTCCGTTGATGGAACGCGACTTCGCTCAAGTTGCAGGCCTCGGCTGGATTGGCAAGAACACAATGCTGATCAACCGGACGCTGGGAAGCTTCACCGTCCTGGGCGCGCTCCTGGTCGATTGCGAACTGCTCGCCGATGAACCTCATGCGGCTAACCACTGTGGCACCTGCACGCGCTGTCTGGACGCCTGCCCCACGGACGCTTTTACGTCGGCCCACCAGCTCGATGCGCGCCGGTGTATCAGCTACTGGACAATCGAGCACAAGGGACCGATTGCGGAGGAGTTCGCGGGCGAGCTCCATGGCTGGGTCTTCGGCTGCGACATCTGCCAGGATGTTTGCCCCTGGAATCGCAAGGCGCCGGCTGGGCGCCTGTTGGAATTGCAGGGACGCCCAGAATGGTCGAATCCGGATCTCATCGAATGGCTCGAACGTGACGATATGACGTGGTGCGCAGGCGCTCCGCGGCACCGCGCTATTACGAACAAAGCGAGTTGGCCTCGTTCGCAATGCAGCGCTCGTGCTGGGGCAACGCCTGGTCGAAGCGGCCGTGCCGGCTCTCACTCGTGCGCTTCTTGATGTCGATGAAGACGCGACGGTTCGAGCCGCGGCGGCCTGGGCTCTGGGCCGGATCGCAACCGAATCGGCGATCGAGGCCTTACGGCAGGTGGGCAATCCGCCCGACGCGATGGTGCGCGATGCCGTCACATCAGTGCTTGCCGGCAGCAGGTTCAAGCGCGAAACCAGACAGCCTGGTTGAACCTGACTGGCCACCAGGCTGCCTGGGAATTCTCATTGGTCCACTAATGCCCTGGCGATGGCGTGCTCAGGCTTTCGACGATGAGCTCGACGTGGAAGTCGTCGTGGTGCTGGGCGTATTCACGACCGTCGGTGGATTAGCAGAGTAAGTCACCGGGGCGATCTGGCCGGAGATTGACTGTCCGAATGCGTCCTTCGTGGTGACATCGAAAGTATTCGATCCATTTCCGAGCGGAACGTTGATACTGTAAGCACCAGTTGAGCTTGCGGTGGTGGTGGCGCCAGGCGAATTGCCGTTGATCTCCTTGAAGGTCACCGTAGCGTTAGGCGTGACAGTACCGGTGAAGTTCACGACCTTGTTACTTGTGATCCGGTCGTTCATGGGATCGTCGATCGGATTGAGATTGACGCTGACAATCGGACTGATGCTGGTGCTCGCGTTGAGGTTCATGGAGGCGAATGCCAGGTCGGCCGGAGCGATAATCCCGTCGCGGTTGACATCGGCGTCGAAGCTGTATTTCGACGAACTGGCCTGGACACCCAGGTCGGATTTGATCGTCTGGAGATCGCTCGTAGTCACCGTGCCGGTACCGGCAACGTCACCAGCGAGATAGAACCCAAGAAGGTAGTCGCCGGTCGTATTATTGGCACCTTTGACCTGCACCGAGTAGTCGGCCGCGGGATGACCGGACTTGGGGACGGGGACGAAAAACAGAACTGCCGAGCTGACCGGGTTGGTCAGGCCCTTGGATTTGATGATGGCACGTGTGTAAATGGAGTGAATCAGTGGCACAGAGTGGCCACCGGCCGTCTTGACGGATATGATCTGAGGCTGAATCGACGTGGTGGGATTTGCGGCAACGTCGATACCCATGAGGATCTTGCCATTTTTCGCCGGCTTGAAGTTGTTGGAGCTGACGACAAACGGCATCGACGAGACCTGCTTTGCCGTGGCGACTGCCCCGGACATGATCGCGAACGTGCTGCCCTCGCCCGAGCTCATGAGCTGCCGCTCCTCCAGGAACTCGAGCGAAAGGTTGCGACCGCGCCTGTTGCGCGGCTGCTTCTCTAAAAGGTTCATAGGCCCTCCTTGGCCATCAGCCGAGAGTGAAGTGACGCGTCGGCCAGTCTGCACGCGATCCATCAGACAGAAATGATTTCTGAGAATGCTCGGCCGATGCCGGGGTCATTTGTTTTTGTTGCCCGCAATGAGCTAGCCCTCGCTCATTGAACGGCTTGCTAACGGTCGAGCACGCGCCCATTTCTCTAAATGAGTATATTTCTAACCCGTCGAACTGCCTGCGAGTGGTCGAGCGCACGGTCTTTGATCGAATCGGAATTCCACAGCCTCTCGGGCCAGTATTTTTCCCCCAAACGGAATATTTAACCTGATCGAATCTGTTCAGGCGTCCCCTTCCAGTAAGCCACATGGGGCGTGAACTCCGCTCCGGTCGGCATCATTGCGACCGTCAGCGCGTTGCCGCGTGCTCGAAGACGCCAGGCCACGGCGACGTAGAGGACAACAGCCGCCCACAGGAACATGCCATAGCCTTGAGCGATCTCGTGTCCTCTGCCGTCCGCAAATAGACCTCCAAGCTCAGTTGAGGTCGTCGCCATGAACAGGAATGAGAGCAACAGCATGCCAGCAATTATCAGCCTGGATCGCAGCTTTGTGCCCGGGAAATAAAGCTCCCAGACCAGATAAGTGTAGGGGAGCAGGAGTGTCACGAAGTGGTGCTTCCAGCTCCGTTCCGAGACAAAGAGCATGGTCAGGACCACGAGAGCGATTTCGCCCAGGTACCGTGGATCACGACGATCCTGAGCACGGGTCCGACAGAAAACAGCAAGCAGTCCAACCAGGACAAGCGTCAGGCACTTGACCAAATAGCTGACCATCTGGGGCGGCCAGGACACGACGTTCACGTCGAGATGCAGATCGTATCGATTCGTACCGGGAGGAATCTCCGTGAGTAAACGAGTGAGCACTCCCACCATCGACTGGTTGATTTCCTGGGGACTGCTATTTCCCTCCACCAGGAAGGGTGTCACCATCCGGTGGCACCACATGCTCAGACAATCAAAGTTGAATTGGGGTCCGACAATCAGGCTGGGAACCACAAGTAAGAAGAGCACCAGTCCCAGGAACGTGGATCCCACCGTCCGCCAGGATTGTTTGTAGACGAAATACGGTATGAAGAGCGCAGGGGTCACCTTGTAAGAGATTGCCAGGCCCAGTAACAAGCCCGCCAACACATCGTGTCCATACCGCCACGCCTGAAACATTGTCACGATCAGAAAAAGGATCAGCAGGTTGATATTGCCGTGATGAAGATCACCGAGGATCGGACGCAAGCTCAAGAGCAAGATCGCGCTCAGGAAAAACGGCGGAAAAGGGCCTTCCCTGAACTTCACAATCTTCAAACAGAGGCTCAGAGCGATTGTCGTGAGGACGACCTTGATCGCAAACCAGGTCATGGCCCCGGTCACCGGGGGAAGTGCCATGAGCGGGCCGAGTGTGATTGGCAAGATCGGGGGATTGGGAAACAACAGCTTGTCATAGATGTTGGTTCCCTCCCAGAACTTGATGACCTGGGGCCTCCAGCGCACGAAGGCGCTGCGGTGGTCGGCTGCTTTCGGATAGTAGAAAGCTGCCGCGATCACGACGATCAAGGCCCAGAGACACCAGAAGACATGGTACGAGTACCGACCGAGAGCGCGACGTCGCGGTGCGGAGCCGATCTCTAGCACGGCATACTCCCTCCCTGGAGAAAGCCACGCAGGACGTGAATTCATCCGTGCGCCGCCGCGATCTCACCTCGTGTGCCCGATTCACCGCCCGACCAATACACAGGTCAGAAAGGGGCGACCATTTCCAGATCCACCTCGTGGGTGCCTGGAGGCGGTCTCAAGCCGATGAACGGAACGGGATCCCCTTCCTCGAATCGCGGATCGAGCGGCATGGGCGGTCGGGTCCGCAGACTCGGGACGGAGTGATACCGCAAGACAATCGATCCGTCAACCCCGGGGGACATCCCGCGGACATGCAGCCGCCCCGGCTCGGCCGCCACTTGCGCTGTTCCTGTGATCGCGTCTCCCTCGAATCCGTGAACCGCGCCAATCAGAACAACGCCATCGTCGTCCAGGATCGTGATCAGGTCGCGGTTGGTTAGGCAGAACCGCCGGGCACGCGGACTCCAGCAAAGAATCGCGTTTGGCCGGTAAATCCGCGCATACCTTAAAAAGAACTCGCGGTCCCAGTTGGTGTTTTCAAACAAGGCCCCTTCGCCAAATTGGGTAAAATTTGTAGTCAAGGCGGCATGAAGATAGGGTCCTCCGATCAACTCTACTCCGGTGCGCTCGGGCAGCAGCCCACTGAATCGACCGCGCTGAAACGGGTCCGGAATCCCGGCGAGGCTTTTCCCCCCCTCCTCATAGAGCAACCGCTGACCCGGCTGCACGTGTGCCTTGACCCGATCGATGACCCAGAGTAATCGTGGAGAGGGCCGGCTCGTGAGGAAGGGCTCTCCGGCCCAGAGCCGCTGACGGACTGAATCGAAGAGTGACGGGCCGAGCACCCGTAAGCCGATCAGAAGTGCAGCCGCCAGGGCCCAGCGGTCAAGACGGCTCCCCGCTGCGTCACCTCCTCGGAGTTTCAGGAGGAAGGCATCGAGCGCTGCTCCGCCTGCCAGCGCGAGCGCCGTATAGAAAGCATAGGTATGCCTGCCCGGCTGAAGGAAGTCGAGTTGACGGAATGCCCCAGCCAGATATCCCCAGAAGAGTCCCGCGAGACAGAATCCGACAAGCCCCGCACCGCGGACACGGCTCTGCCCGATCAGAAGCACCAAACCCGGAAGGCCGAGACCGAGCAAGATCGCCTGAATTGGGGCCTCGGACGTCACGATTTGAAGCAGACGACTGAGAACACCCTCCGAAGAGTGGTTAAACGCAAAATCGCTGGCTCCTTTGGTCGATGCCAGCCATAGACCCGGCAGCCACCAGAACGCGTTGCTTGCCAGCACGACGAGAGGGACCAGCCAGACACCAAGATGTCGCGAAGCGGGGAAGCCCGGCGGCACACTTTGATGCTGTCTGGGATTTTCCGATCTCACCGAAGACCACACCGCCAGATAGGCAAGGGTTGCCGCAGGTGCCACGATCATTGCCGCGGTCAGATGAACCATGACCGCAATGCTGATCAAGCCGGCGACCAGCAACCAGCGGAAAAAACCGCCATGAATCAGGTAGCCGCCGAAGAGTCCCGTGGCAAGCAGTCCCAAGGGAATTGCCAGCAGGTAGGGCAGCATGCCGAACGCCGCGTAGTTGATCGGGAAGTCGGTCCAGACATAGAGCAGGAAGAGCAAGACCGCGATCGCCGCGGCTCGCGCCCGGAGCCGCCAAGCTGCGGCCGCAAGGGCCACCAGCCAGGGCAGCGCGCCGGCTGAACAGAAAACATAGACCTTGTAAGCGAGCTCCGGCCGATCGCCGCCGAAGCCCCAGACGACCAGTTCGGGAAGTGTTGATGACGCGGGAAAGATCACGCTCTTGGCATAGCCCGCCATGAACGCGGGATCGTACCCGGCCGTCATGGCTGACTGACGGAGAAATGCCCGCGTGATCAGAGCGCTATGATAGTAGAGAGGATGATCGTCGCGCCAGAGCGGCCAACTGCTCGTCAGCCCCTCGAGCCCTCCCATTCCCTTCCAGATTGCAAAGCCGTGCGCGATTCCCAGAGCGACCAGTGAGAGAATGGCCAGCAACGGCCATCGCGGTCCGTGGACCGGTCGGGGCTGTGTCCGCGCCTGGGCTGTTGCCCCGATGGATCGAGTGACAGATTGACGGGTTCCTGGTCCCGGTTCTTCGTCGGCAAAGGGAATCGGGTCGAGATCAACCATGCACCTTCCCGCCAGTCGGCTGTCCCACCTCGTTCCACTTGCGATCACAGACGGCTATCACGGCAAATGCGGCCCGCAGGATTCGAACCTGCAACCAAGGGATTCAAGGGCCCTCGCGTTTCCACGAGGCTTGGACTATCTCATCCTCCGCCAGTTTAGTTCCCGTTCTCTCTCGAAATCGCAATCGATTTCTATGGAGTTGAAAAGGAAAGCGGAGGCCGGGCGCTCGTTGGCGGGGGTTATCGTTGGGACTCACCCCGCTAGTCTCTGAACCTTCCTGGCCACCATTGCCCGACCAGGCTTGGCTGCGGATTGCCTTGCCACAACAGCCACGTCATCGATTTCGTCCGGTCACTTGGGAGAGCAATCGATTCGCACGATCACGATCAGAAGCTGAGGGTTTAGGTTTCCCGCAATTCACCCGGTTCGCATCTGAAGGTTACCCCTCAGTGCCACCTTTGATCCTGATGAGTCCCCTGCTCTGCCGTTGAGCTAGGGCCGCATCCTGAACTAGCAAGCACATCTTCGTCGTTCGCTTCGGAGAAGACAAGAGCTAGTCCGTGTAGGCGCCGGAGACCAGGCGATTCTTCACTTGCCCCCGGCCCTTGAATGGACACGACAAAAGCCACCAGGTTCGTTGCGAACCCGGTGGCTTCATGAGGAATTCCATGCTTCAAAAATAGAGCCTGTAGGCTCAAACACCACCGGGAACGAACTCGGTCGGATCATCGACGAGCTCTTCCTGGTGTTCAACATTGATTGGCGATTCAGCCAAAGTGCCGTTTGACGCCCTGGTAATCCTCGGCAACTTGATGTTTCCCGCGATCCCCACCAGCGACATGAGCTTGATGGCCACGTATGTGAGGTCGATCTCCCACCAGTCGAGTCCATGACGGGCGGAGGTCTGGAAAGCGTGGTGATTGTTGTGCCAGCCCTCGCCGTAGGTTAACAGGGCAACCCACCAGAGATTCGTGGACTTGTCGCGGGTGGGGTGGGAACGGTAACCCCAGATGTGGCTGGCGGAATTCACCAGCCACGTGGTATGCAGCACGAGGATGGTTCGGAAAAAACCGCCCCATATCAGCCAGCTCATGCCGCCCAGATAATAAAGCAGCCCCATGAGCGCGATCGGGAAGATGATGTGATAGCTGTCAATCCAGCGATGGACAGGATCTTTGTATAGGTCCGGTGCCCACTTCTTGTAGTACTCGGCCGTATGCTTCGACGAGTCGTCAACCAGCATCCACCAGACCATGTGTGCCCAGAAGAAACCCTGAGCGGGGGTATGCGTATCATTCTCGTCGTCCGAGAACGCATGATGCCGCCGGTGGTCGGCAACCCAGCCAATCTCGCCACCCTCCGAAGCCATCGCGCCCACGATGGTCAAGGGATATTCTAACCACCTCGGCCTCAACGTGAAGCTGCGGTGCGTCAAGAGCCGGTGATACGTCATGCAGATTCCAATACCACCGGTCAGCCAGTGCAAAAACAAACATACGGCCACGGCCGACCAGGAGAAGTAGGCGGGCACGAAAATCAACAGTGCCCCAACATGCAGGGCGCCAATCCAGATTACCGAGAGCCATGATACATGCAAAGACGTCGGTCGAGCGGTCATGGTCGTCGTCATGATCAACCTTTTCTAATGGTAGAAATCTCTGAGGAGCTCTGAGGCTGGCCCAGGACGGTGTCCGCTCCGGAGTCATGCCAAATTAAGCGTGCCCGGCGTCGGGCACTTTGGTCCGGCGAGGCTCAGCATTCTAAAGCAGGGTCAGTGAGTATGGGGGAACCAGGTCGGTTTGCGTTCCACGTTCTTGTCCACCACCATAGGACAACGGCACCACCGCCGATCGCTTCAGGTATGGATTTCCGGAGCAAGAGATCAGGCAGGTTTCTCGCAATGGAAGGCCTTTTGGGCGGAACAAGAGGGGAGTAAGTCTAGCGTGCCGGGAACGAAAACTCTACCGAAAAAGGGCAAAGGGGTAAAGTGGGCAATGACAGCGAATGCATGCTCAATGTTCGTACGTTGACCGCCTGCCCGGCTTTGGGTGCAAGCGGGCAGCTAGGGAAACCTGGACAGCGTAGCGGTGCGGTGCGGCGGGGAGAACCTCGATGTCTTGCGGCTTGGCTTGGGCTTGACGTCGCGGTATGTCAAAACGAGTTCACCAGTTGTGACTCGCGTGTGGACATATCTTTGGTAAGCTTCGAAACATGATAGTGCATAACCAGATGGATCACATACGAAAGAAGAAGTCCGGGTCTGCGGTGGACCTTGAGAAAACCCCAGAGCCGCTTCCGGTACTCTTTTCGCAGTGAGCGATCCGAGATGTTGCTGACCAGGCGGGCAAACAGACCAAGACCCTCGATGGCGGATTGCATTTCCGATAGCATCCAGCGCGGTGAGATCCGCCACCAACGGCGCTTGTTGATGATGCCGATCTCGAATGAGGGTTTGAGATAAAGCGCATCAGTCCGGTCGAAAAAGACCTTGGGATCATAGAGCGTCTTGAGCACCCGCAGATAACCTTCGAGCAGCTCCTCGCGACCCATCTGGAGCGGGATCACGTTGGTGCCAAACTCGGGACGGTCGGCCAGGTCGAGCCTTCCCTCGCTTGCGAGCCGGTCGTACAGCGGAGTCTTCGGGATCGCGCTGAGCATTCCGCTCATCGAAAACGCGATCCGACTCTGCTGGATGAACTCAATCTGACGATCAAAGATTCCCAGATCATCGCTATCAAATCCCATGATCATTCCGCACCAGACTTCCATGCCGGCGTCCTGAATCCGATGCACTTTCTCAAGGAGCGTCCCGCCGTCGCGAACATTCTGGAACTTCTTGGTCTCCCTGAGCGCATCCTCACTGGGGCTCTCGATGCCGACGAAGGTCGCGATGAAGTTTGCTTCCACCATCAGGTCGAGCAGTTCGGGATCGTCGGCCAGATCAATGGAGGCCTCCGTGAACAGGGACATCGGATAGCCGTGACGGCGCTGCCAGCCAATCACTTCGCGGAGGATCTGCTTGATGGCCTTTTTGTTGCCGATCAGATTATCGTCCACGACGAAGGCGATGCGCAGGCCGGTCTTCCACATCGCGTCAAGTTCGGCGAGCACCTGAGTAGGCGTCTTGACCCGCGGACGGCGGCCGAAGGTCACGATGATGTCGCAGAATTCGCACTGAAACGGGCATCCGCGCGAGAACTGGAGGCTGCCGAAGGCGTAACGCTTCATCTTCAGCAGATCGAACCGCGGCGTGGGAACCTTCGTCATGTCCGTTTTTTCGAGTTGCTCATAGCGGCACTGGTGCAAGCCTTGAGCCCATTCACCAAGGAATTGTGGCCAGGTCTGTTCGGCCTCGCCCACAAAGACCACGTCCACCAGCCCGTCGAAGTAGTCTTCTTGTACCGTGACCCAGGCACCACCCACCACGACAAAACAGCCACGTTGCTTTAATTCGGTGATGATCTCGGTCATCCGGAACCGCTGGACGCTGAGCCCGGTCACGCCCACGATGTCGGCTCGTGCACAGCGCTCCCAATCGATCGGCTCGACCATCTCGTCCATCAATGTGACCGTGTGTTCGGCGGGCGTGAGCGCGGCCAGTAAAGGCAGGCAGGCCACTGGCAGATTGCCCGACTTGCTCATGAACGGCAACGCGTGATCCATCCCCCAGTAGGACGGCTCGAAGCGCGGATTGATAATTATAATATCAGCCATAGGGTCTCGAGTTCCTTGATTTGCGCGACGCTGGCAATGGGAGCGGTTGATGAGGAATAATCTTGTATCGTAGCTTCACGAATCCGGCTGCAACAGGAAAAAAACCCGAAAATGGGGCAATTCGATTCTCAACCACGTGTGTCAGGCCGAGGGAGCGAATTCCCCGGGAGCTGAGACCGCCTTCCCAGAACGGGGGAGATTCGAGTAAGCAAGAAACGCGCCAGTTCCTTATCGACAGGATGACCGCCTGGTCATAGCCAGAGCCTGGTCTACCGCCGAATTGGGCGGACTATCGTGATGATCTGCGCGGGTTGTCAGTACCACGCCACCCGGCACCTCGACTTTCCGCGGCTCCTGCCGATTTCCAAACTCGCCGGTCAATTGCTACAATCCATCTTCTGACCGCCGCTCTCCCCCGTGTCTCGAGATCAAGCATCCATGACCAGAACTGTACAAGGCAGACTGGCTTTGCAGCAAAGGACTGAAGACGGGGTTCCTCCCTTCGAGCCTCCCGCCTGGCTAAAGGGTCGCCACGCTCAGACAGTCGCCGGGCGTTATCTGGCCAACGGCGGCTGCCATTTGGACTCCAAGGCTCAAGAAGTTGTTCTCGAAGATGGCGACCGGCTCTGTGTCTTGGAGTCGGTCCCACGGGGTTGGAGTGCTCCAGATCCCGCGGCCGTTCTGGTGCATGGCCTGGCCGGATGTGCCCGATCACCGTACATCGTCCGTTTCGCCCGGCGGCTGGTGCGGCTGGGCATTCGGGTAGTCCGGATGAACCTGCGAGGAGCGGGTGCTGGTTTCGGACTGGCTCGGGGCATCTATCACGCCGGCCGTAGCGAGGACCTCCGCACAGTGATCGACTGGTTGGCCCAGCAAGCTCCTGGATCGCCGGTTGCTCTTGCTGGTTTTTCGCTCGGCGCCAGTCTCGCACTCAAGCTGGCCTCGGAGGCTGCTCACCAGCCGGTCGATGGGCTCGATTGTGTGCTTGCCGCCAATCCGCCGATCGACCTCGCGGCCTGCTCGGAAGCAATGAGCCGTCCCGAAAACCGGCTCTATGACTGGAATTTCGTCCGCTGGCTCCGCGCCGAGGCCTCGCGACTTCATCGCCGCTTCCCCGAACTGGGTCCGGTCGATCTGCGGCGGGTCCGCTCGGTCTACGAGTTTGATGACTGCTACACGGCGCCTCGCAACGGTTTCGCTTCAGCGAGTGACTACTATTCCCGCAGCAGTGTCTTGCCCCTGATCCCGCGAATCAAGATTCCGGGGCTTGTGATTCACTCTGCCGATGACCCCTTCATTCCCGCAACGGTTTTTCACTCCGCGCGCTTTCCTGCCAATCTGAGCTTTGAGCTGGTGCGGCAAGGGGGTCACCTCGGCTATATCAGCCGAACGCCCTGGCAGGGTGATCGGCGCTGGCTAGAAGCCCGCTTGGCCGTATGGCTTGCCATGCGGTGGCATATTTCGACAGTGCATCTGGATATCGCCTCATCCCCGAGCAATCGGGCGAAGGTCAAACTGGGAGCTTGCAACCGCGATGCGTGACCTGCCCTTCAACAAGTACCGTGCCGCGATGGACGTCCTACAGCGAAGCCACGACCTGCTGGTCGAGGGTCTGGCCGACGAAGTCCTCGATCAACAAGAGACCCTCCTTGAAGGGGGCTTCCAGCTTCACGAGTTCCTGGAATCACAAGGAGCACGATTACACTTCCTGGGCTTGATCATGGGTCATCTCGAACAGTCCGCGGAGACGCTCGAGGAGGAGGCCATGAGACAGAACCAGCTCGCGGCCCCGAAAGCCGATTCGACCCATCCCCGCAAGCGGTCCCGGAACCGAAACCCGAGGGCTCCCAAGCCCCGACGTCAGACTCCGCCCAACTCCGAAGAGGCCGTCGACGATATCCCGTTCTGATGACGCAGCGAGATGGCTTCTATTGCGCTTGCGCCATCCTGAGCTAAGGACCAACAATAACGGCGACCTCGGCGGAACGTTGAGATTCATGGCCTGCGCCACGTGCCTGGCTGGGTGGCAGTCTCTCCGCCCCGGAAGGCCAATATGCTACGATATGCTACGTTTTCCGGCCTCCAGAGAGGCTTCGCACACTCAAGTCTTGTCACAAACCCATGCAATAAAATAGCTTGCGCAATTCCAGCAATCGGCTACAGCCAGACGCGAATCCAGCCCTAAGTTAAGAAAGAGTTTGGAGTTGCATTCAGAGGGATGACATAGTCAATCTTCGAGGCAAGACACCTTGTCGACTCGCGAGTGTCAGCCAGGCGTTAGCCGCCGAAGAGAGCTCGTCCAAGGCGGATAACCCCGTATTCACGAGACCTGGGAAGGCCGGTGATTGCATAACTTCCATTCTCATCGGTGATCACGAGCCGTGGATCACGAGATTCTTCCTTGCCGACGGCATTCGCGCTGACCTGAATGCCGGCGACCGGATGGCCGGTACCTTTGTCGCGGACGATCCCTTTCACAGTCACGCCGTGCGGTTTCTGCGGGGCCGGTACACCTCGACCATTGGCCTTGTGGCCGGCCTGGAGTGACAGGCCCGCGCCGGGGCTGACTCGCAAGGACGTCTTCTCTTCGCACGTGGATCAGCTCATGAGCGAGAACGAGTTCGACCTGCTCCGGGGGCATGCCGGACAGCAGCGGCTCCGGCAGCAGGTTCGAGGGTCGGAACAGGCCGAAGACCGCGGGGCCGATCGGCCTCGACGTCACGATCAGGCGCACCTTCCGCCTCACATCCAGTCGTCGCGCCAGGACCGCAAGCGCCGCGAGATATCGCTCGTCCACCGGAAGACTTGACCGCCGGATCAGCCGAGAACAAGTGATCTGTTTCCCGAGGACGGTCGCCGCGCAAAGCGCCAATCCCGTTGTCCAGATCAAGAACACGGAGAAACCACCGCCCCGATGACGAGGGCCGCTACGGTGACCTGCCACAACTGGGCCCACGCCAGGCGCGTGAGGTCATCGAGATTGGGGTTCATCATGACTCGCCCTCCAGTCGGTCCAGCAATTCGCGGAGCTGACAAACCTCGACGTCGGACAACCCGCGGTCGTTTACCAGATGCTGAAAGAGCGGGAGGACCTGGCCATCGAACAACCGATTGAGCAGATCATCCAGCACCTCGCCGATTACCTGCCCCGGACGAATGATCGGCCTGTAGACATTGCTTCGCCCCTCACGGTGGGTCTTGAGATACCCCTTGGCTTCGAGGCGTCGCAGATACGTCTGTACGGTCTTGAAGTCGAGCCCTCGCTCTCCGGGTAGGGCCTCAAGGACCTGGCGTACGGTCGCCCCACCGCGTTCCCAGACGATACGCGCGACTTCGAGCTCGGACTTCGCCGGCACAGGACGCTTCGACATCTTCGGTCCCCCTCTTGGCGTTCCATTGAAAGCCACCATAGCGTTCAAATGAACACCGTCAAGAGGCACCATCGGCGTCAGCTTATATTTCCCCGGGGCCCGTGTCGCGATCATGGCCGTTGCTGTTGATCCAGGAATCCCTTCATGATGTTGGGACCTGAACGCCAACGAAAGTGGACGGTCCCGCGCGGCGAGGTGTGTACGAGGGAACCCCGCTGCGCTCAATGGATGTCAGGGCGTTGGTGGTGCCGGTGGAACACGTTCGCTGGCGGACGAGACAGTCCGGGGCCGGGCCCAGGAATAGTGCCAGGGGGGATTGGCGGTCTTGCCGCTGTAGTGGGGGGGCACAAGGTTCAACAACGATTAAGAGTGGTCATATGAACAGAATTGCCCGCAGCTTCTGGGCGTCTTCCGACCAGATTGGGCGAACGAAGAAATAAACCACGTTGATGGTCAGGGTGAGCGGACATCTACCACACTGCTCGGGTTCCCTGCTTATTTGATAGCCTACCCCTCGAACAAATAAACAATATTAAATCTCTTTACTCGATTATGATTCAGGCTCACCGAACCGATAAGTCAATCCCTGACGGTCTCTGGTTTCCCGCTGACATGGTGTAGAGTGGGTCGAGGTGTCCCGATCGTGTTCGGAACCTGCATATCCGTGTGAACCCGGTGAGGTTTTGTCATGCCCGACTCACCCATGAATGCCCCGTTCCCGTCAACCCACTGGAGCCAGGTGGTCAGGGCTGCCGACCCGGCCGAGCCCTGCGCCCGGGCGGCACTGGACGAGCTATGCTCCGCCTACTGGTATCCGCTTTATGCGTTTGTCCGCCGACGGGGCTTTAGCCCCGACCAAAGCGCCGAGTTTGTCCAGGGTACTTTCGCCGATCTGCTGGGACGTCATGGTCTTGCAGACCTCTCGCCTGAACGCGGTCGACTGCGGTCGTACCTCATGGCCGCTTGCCTTCATCACATCGCCGATCGCCGCGACCATGAGCACGCCGCCCGGCGCGGGGGCGGACAAAACTCGGTCGCAATCGACCACCTCGGGGCTGAAGGCCGCTACGCGGCCGAGGTGGCCCATGAGTTGACCGCCGAGCGGCTCTTCGAACGCCGCTGGGCCACCGGCCTGCTGGAGATCGCCATCGGCCGGCTGCAGGCCGAGATGGTCAGTGCCGGCAAGGCGGAGCTGTTCACGCAACTCTTGCCAGCGCTGAGCGGCGGTCGGGGAGAGGTCTCGCATGCGGCAATCGCCGCCGAGCGGGGCATGACCGCCGGGGCCGTCAAGATGGCCGCTTCTCGAATGAGGCGGCGTTACGGCGAGCTGCTCCGAGCGGAGATCGCCCGTACGGTTGCCGACCCGTCAGAAGTCGAGGATGAGATTCGCGCCCTCTTCGCCGCCCTGGCCTCTGAACCAACGCGCATTTTCTTGTGACATCCGCCGCGGTTTCCCGTTCTCAGTAGGTAAGTGCCAACTGTGACTGCCCGGCAGGCCCAAGGAGATCCCACAATGAGTTCGGACCGCACTTGCCCGGATTGTGGCGCTTTTCTACCGTTCGACGCCCCACGTGGACTCTGTCCGGCTTGCCTTATGGGCGCGGCTTTTTCTCGAATCTCGATGGACGGGCCGAGGGCCAATGGTGACCTGACCATTTCCATGGAGCCGGCTGACCCCTCGCTGCGTCAAGCTTCCGCCTTACTGGCCGAACTGGCCGAGACCGTCAGCGGCTTCCCCCGAGTGCTGCTTCGTGATACCGACGACGACAACGTACCAGACCAGGTCATCCAGCCTGCGTCGACTGAAGTGCGCCAACTCGCCGGCCGCTCGGCACACCTCCAGCTCTTCGGCGAGATCGCGCGGGGCGGTATGGGCGCCGTGCTCAAGGGCCGTGACGTCGACCTGGGTCGCGATCTGGCCATCAAGGTCCTGTTGGAGAAGCATTGCGACCGGCCCGAGATGATTCGCCGGTTCATCGAGGAAGCCCAGATCGCCGGCCAGCTCCAGCATCCCGGCGTTGTGCCCGTCTACGAGCTGGGAGCTTTCGCCGATCACCGCCCGTACTTCGCCATGAAGCTGGTCAAGGGCCGCAACCTGGCCGCGGTGCTGGCCGACCGAGGTAAACGGTGCGAGGATCTCATGGGGCTTCTGGCCACGCTGTTGCAGATGGGCCAGACAGTGGCCTTTGCCCACGCCCGCGGGGTGATCCACCGCGACCTCAAGCCGTCAAACGTGATGGTGGGTAGCTTCGGCGAGGTGCAGGTGATGGACTGGGGACTGGCCAAGGTCCTGCTCCGCGGCGGTGCGGCCGACGACGCCGGGGCAGGCCGAATCGAGCCTGACGACTCGGTCGTCGCAACAGCGCGCAGCCGATCGGGCCTGGACCAAACTCAGTCGGGCAGCGTCATCGGCACCCCGGCCTACATGGCGCCCGAGCAGGCACGCGGTGACGTGGAGCAGGTCGACCAGCGGGTCGACGTTTTCGCGCTCGGCGCGATCCTCTGCGAGGTCTTGACCGGGGGCGCCGCCTTCACCGGACGATCTTTGGGCGAGATCCAGCGCAAGGCGGACTGTGGCGACCTGACCGATGCCTTCAACCGGTTGGATGTGTGTGCCGCAGATTGCGAGCTGATCGCGCTTGCCAAAGACTGCCTGGCTCCCAGGCGTGACGACCGGCCGCGCGACGCCTCGGTGTTCGTAGAACGGCTGGCGGGCTACCTGGCCTCGATCGAGCAGCGACTCCGCGCCGCCGAACTGGAGCGTGCTGCCGAGTCGGCCCGAGCGAAGGAGGCCCAGGCTCGGGCCGCGGTCGAACGGTCGCGCCGTCGTCGGACCGTCGCGCTTGCGGCGTCGCTCCTGGCATTGACAATTCTTGGCGGTCTGACGTTTACCTATCTGCTCCAGCAGCGACAGGCCCGGTTCGCAGCGGCTGATCGCATCCTGGCCGAGGTGACGACCTTGCTGGCCCAAGCCAGAACTGAGCCGGAGGAGCCGGCACGCTGGCAGGCCGTTCTGACCGCATCGAGGCGGATCGACGGACTCGCCCTCTCGGAGGGAGCCCGTGCCCGACTCGACATCTTGACCGCCCAGGCCAACACAGGTGCCACTACAGCCGGGGCCGACCAGGAGCTGCTCTCCAAGCTCATCGACTTCCGCTTGGCCCAGATTGACAGCATCTACGGTTTCGCCGCCGAGGCTGCCTATGCCGACGCGTTTCGCGCCGCAGCCTACGACATTGAAGCCCAAGGCCCGGAGGCGGTAGGGGGCAAGATCAAGTCGCGTCCGGCGTCGGTGGCCACGGCCCTGGCCGCAGGACTGGATGACTGGGCCATGCAACGACTGAAGGCACGACCGAAAGATGCAGCCGGATGGCGGCGGCTGGTGACCGCCGCGCGCATCGCTGATCCGGACCCGTGGCGCGACACGCTCCGGGGAAGATTCGGGGCACGGGACGAGGCGGCCGCCACCGCTTTCCGAGCCATGGCCGACGACCCCAAGGCGCTGGAAGGCCAGCCGGCGGCGAGCCTTCTCCTCTTAGCCTCACAGCTCCGCCTCGGAATCGGTGACCGCGTGCGGGCCGAGAAGGTCCTGCGGACGGCTTGGCGGCTGTCCCCGGGCGATTTCCTCGTCAATTACGAGCTGGCTAAGGCGCCAGGGGCGGCACGGAATGACGAGGGGATTGAGCTGGCGGATTTCTACCCGCGCCCGGTCGAGGCCATGCGATTCCTCACGGCCGCGGTGGCTCTTCGGCCCGGCAGCTACAGGGCCCGCTACAGCCTTGCCAGCGCCATGGCCGCCTCGGGCGACGTGCCAGGAGCTGTTGAGATGCTCCGCGAATGGATCCGGCTCAAGCCCGATGATGCCAGAGCCCATAGCGACCTCGGCTTGTTGCTGCAGTACCAAGGAAGGCTCAGCGAGGCGATCTCCGAGCTTCACGAGGCGATCCGGCTCAAGCCCGACGATGCCGGGGCCCACAGTGGGCTTGGCTCGTTACTGCGTGACCAAGGGAAGCTCGATGAGGCGATCTCCGAGATAAACAAGGCGATCCGGCTGGTGCCTCAACAAGCTCGTTTCCACGACAGCCTCGCCTGGATCTTGCACTCCCAGGGGAAAGTCGGCGAGGCGATCTCCGAGTTCCGAGAGGCGATTCGACTTGATCCCAACGATGCCCTGGGCCACGCCGGTCTCGGAGGGGCCCTGAATGTTCAGGGAAAGCTGGAAGAGTCGGCAAAAGAATACCGCGAGGCGATTCGGCTGAAACCCGATGACGCCAGAAGCCACTGCTGTCTGGGACTCCTTCTCCGTGCGCAGGGCAATCTCGCCGAGTCGCTGGCGGAGTTGCGCACGGGACATGCGCTCGGCTCGAATCTGCCCGGCTGGTCGGTTGCCTCGGCGGACCTGGTCCGCCGGGCCGAATTACTCGTCGCCCTGGCGGATCGCCTCCCTGCATTACTCCGGGGCGAGGACCAGCCGAAAGGCGGTGCCGAGCGTCTGGATCTAGCCCAGTTTGGCTACGAAACGAAGCACTTTGTCGCCGCCACCCGGCTCTGGGCCGAGGCGCTCAATGCCAACCCGAAACTTGCCGACGACATGCTCGCCGGCCACCGCTACAACGCCGCATGCGCCGCGGCACTGGCCGGCTGCGGGGAAGGCAAGGACGACCCGAAGCCCGACGAGGCAGCCAGAGCAAAACTCCGTGGCCAGGCACTCGGCTGGCTCAAAGGCGAGCTTGCGGCTTGGACCAATCGCCTCGAATCGAGCCCGCCGCAGGTACCGCCGCTCGTCATTCGAACCCTGGTGCACTGGAAGGCCGACCCCGACCTGGTCGGCGTGCGGGACCAGAGTGCCCTTGCGAAGCTTCCGAAGGCCGAAAGCGAGGAGTGGCGGTTGCTCTGGGCCAAAGTTGATGACCTGCTGAAGCGTGCCATGAAAGGGACGCCGTGAACAACGGGACAGAATCATCTTGACCCAGGAAAAGAGCCACGGGGGATCGGCGGTGTTGCCGCCGTAATTCGGGTGCTCGGCTAGATAATGAAGCGTTCGCAGACACGGAGCGGCGATATTGTTCTGCTCGAGACATCCAGCTCTCATCGAACCGCCATTAGATTGCACGATCGATGTGCCGGACAAGATCCAGTCCTTGACAATGAAGGCAGGATCATGTGATCACCCGCCCCTTTGAGCCGCCTCCAGAGAGTACGTCGGGTCGGCCTCGTCCCATTTCACGTCGCCGGAAGGGCCGTAGATCGCTGGAACCGGCTCGTGCCCGGCGAGACGCAGCCAGGATTGCACCTGGGTCCGGTGATGGCAGGTGTGCAGAACTCGCCGCCAGAACACCCAGATCCGCTCCCGCCGCAAATCGCTGAAAAAAGGGCGGCTCTCCAGCCACCATGCGATTGTGCCCTGTGCCAACTGCGGCAGACGCTGCTTGACCTGCCAGGTGTACTTGTCGATGTACGCCTGGGTGACGTGCTTGTCGCCAGAAGGCAAAAGTTCTTCGACTGGTGGCTCGATGGTGCCCACGAACTGCGCGAAGAAGCGGCGCTCGGAGAGTAGCTGGTGGACCAGGATGGTGCGGATCGGATTGGTTTTCTCGTGTGGCTTGAAGTCGAGCAGTCCGTCCGGCACCGCTCTCCACACGCCGACTGTCTTGTTCGCCTCGCTCGCGTATGTGATGACGACATGCTGGAAAACCGGTTCGACCGCGCGGGGGATTTCAGCATCGGGGATCGCTGTGAATTCGTAGTGCATGGATACACTCCTTCCCGGGAACCTGGGAGCAAAGACAATGCGGCTTGTTCGCACGGTTCGAGAGCCTGCCGTTGCGCCAACTGCTCCTCCGACTCGTTGATGCGGCGTTGAAGCTGTTCGATCACGGGCTGAACCGGCTGGTGGGGGAACCGCTGGCGGATGTGCTGAGGGCGTTTGATGTCTCAGGTTTCGATGGTAAAGACGATCGCCCGCTCCGCCTTGGCCGGATAGTCCGGGTCTCACAAGCGACCCAGCAACTCGGCGGCGTCCTCGACCCCCAAGGCGGTACCCACAGCTTGATCCTTCGGCAGTTAGCGTAATCATGTCGCTCGGATATTGCCGCATGGGAAACCCTCTGACCCCGCGGCAGTCGAGGCTCCAGCCGGAAGGGCTGTCGCCTTGGGCAAGTGGATGGCGGTGCTGGCCAACTTGTTGGAGTAATTCGTGAAGCCGTTCAGGGCGACATGGGCCACAATATCGGCGTCCCGGACCGGCGCGACCTCGGCATCCTCAACCACCCCCGTCTTCGCCACCACCTTCCGGGCAAAGCGGATCGGCTGAGAGCAAGCCTCATCGGTCGGATTGCAGCCGTTGATGTAGAGACCTGGCTCGCTCGTGGCCGAAATCTGCTGCCATTCTGAGGTGGTCGAGCGCCTCGGCTCGACGGCCAGAGGCAAGTTCGACGAGGGCCTGGGTATATTGGATTTCCGATCGCGTCGCGGCATCGATATCACCGCTCTCCATGGCCTGATTCAGGCTTGCGGCTGCTTCATTGAAAAGTCCCTGACGATATTGCAAAACGCCCCGGTTCATCGCGGCGCTGCCGAGATCCGGATTGAGCTCGAGCGCCCGGTCGTAATCGCGCAGGGCCCGGGAGCAGTTGCCCAGTTCCTGATATGAAAGGCCCCGATTGAAGTAGCATTCCGCGGTGTCCGGCGAAAGCACGATGCAGATATGAAAGGCGTGGACGGCGTCCTCGAAGTTCTTTGTGCGGTACTTGCAGAGTCCCTCGTAGAAGTTCAGCCAGAAGTCTTGTGGCCGCAGTTCCAGACCCTTTCTGAAATGCTCGGACGCGTGCTGGTAGTCTCCGCTCCGGAGAAACGACCTGCCGAGTTCGTACTGATGCCACGCGGTGCTTGGCGGCTGCGTCGGGGCCGTTCCGGGTTGTTCAGCGTCGTGAGGGCTGGCTTCCGGCGTTGGAGACGCGGAGGGAATCGGGCCGAATTCCCTCGCTGCCTGGGCCAGGATCTGGGCTGATTCCCGTCTGGCGGCGTCGCGATTGGCGGCGGGGGCCATGCGGACGCGGAGGTCGGTCCAGAGCGACAGGATCTCGAGCATGTCCCTGGAAACAGTCTCGTCCAGAACCGGTTGTGAGCCGTCGCTGTCGTGAAACTTGAGCGATGATCGGGCCTCCCAGATCTCGCGGCCTTTGCCGATGAGCCAGTTGGCTTCCGCAGGTGCGATCTGACCGATTGCGTAGCGGATGCGAATCAGGTCGGCGAGCCGATGGAGTTCGGCCGCCTTCTCCCGGCGGGAAGCCGCGGCGAGCCCGCTCGCGAGCTCTCGCCTCATCGGTTCGAAAAACGGCAGATAGGCAGCCTGGACCAGGCCACGCCTGAATGCAAGAGCGGCCTCCCCGTACTGGCCGCGCCTGAAACAGGCATGGCCCTCGGCAAGAGAAGCCTCGCTTTCGCCGACTTGCCGGTGATACCCGGCCCAGAGCCAGCCACCGGCTCCCAGAAGCAGGACCGAGGCGACCAGCAGGAGCGCGGTGACCACCAGTCCCTGGGGCCGCCGGCGGCGCCATTTTCGCCAATTCTCCGCGAGACTGCGGTTGGGTACACCGCGCAGCGGCAGGTCGGCAAGATGGCATCTCAGGTCGGTCGCCAGCGAGGCAGCGTCGCGGTAGCGACCGGACGATTTACTGCATAAACACTTGTGTATTATATCAGAAAGCCCGGGAGAAACGATCGGGTTGATTCGATGAAACGGTGGGGTGCCCGTCTCCCCGGCCTGGCAATCTCGCCCGCTCAGGGCCTGGTAGAGCAAGAGCCCCAGGGCGTAGATATCGGCCCTCCCATCCACGCTCGTGGTGATTGGCCGCCCCTGGCGGACGCAAGCCACTGCCTGGGCTTGCTCGGGGGCCATGTGCTCGGGAGTTCCGCCCAACCAGGCGGCGCAGGTCCTCCGGAACGGATCGGCTTGCGAGCCAGGTGAAAGTCCAGGAGCATCGGCTGGCCATCATCAGCCAGCAGGACGTTCGACGGTTTGATGTCCATGTGCACGACATCTCTGTCATGAGCATATTGCAGAGCATCGGCCAGGCACGCGCCGATCGAGCAGATTGCCGCAACGTAAGACGAGCGGGACAGGAAGTTCCGGTACGGCCCATCGGCGGACGACCTGACCGGCAGCCGGCGCTCGATCTCCTCCAGGGAGTCAATGAGGTCCTTCCCCGTGCGTTCCTGGACCGGTTTATCCTTGAGCAGGTCCAGAATCTGTGCCAGGGTCGCCCCACCCAGGAAGGGCATGCAGAGCACCTGGAGATCGTGGGCATGGAGCACATGCTCGGAATACAGTGGAACCACGTACATGTGTTGCAATCTGGCCAGGGAGAGATGTTCCTCTCGGCCCAGCCGGGTGATCTTGAGCACGACGGGCCGGTCGGCGAGCGAGGGTTGAGCGGCCAGAAACACCCTGCCGGCCGCACCCCGGCCCAGCTCCCAGATCAGGCGGAACCCGGCGACCGTTTCGCCGACTTCCGGGAATGCCGGAGGGCCGGCTGGTCGTTGCATCTTGAGCTGGCAATCGAGCAAGATCTCCAGCTCCTGGCCCCACTGGGGGAATCGCTGGGCAACCTCGGCCGGATCGACCGACTGCCCGGACTCCAGCCGCAGGCAGACTTCCTCGTAGATCAGGCGGATGGCCGCCTCATCATCCAGCTCCGGATGATCGGCAAGAACGTCCTCGACAAGGAGTTGCTCGCCTCCCCTCCAGGCTGCCACCATCCGGTCGACCTGCACACTCGCAGGCGATCCTGGCGGATCGAGCGGAGGGGTTCGCGGCCCCGTGATGGCCGCGATCGACTCACGATTCCCCTCGCTTCGATCGCGCGACTGGGTGCGCATCAGCATTCCTCTGGGGCCACATCAACATCGCTGGGCAAAGCCTGGCGCTTCGATGCCAGGCGCCGGGCAAGATCGTAGAGTATGCGCCGAACGCTTCCCTCGTGGAGACCGACTCGTGCGGCGATCTCGGATAAAAGCAGACCTTGCCTCCTGAGTTCGAGGATCTGCCGGTGTGCCGGGGGACAGAGACGTAGAAGCGTCTCCCAGAGCTCGTCGGCCTGGACCACCTCACTGGGCCGCGGCAAACCCGATGACGCCAGTTGCCCCGTGGTTTCCGGTGAGAGCGGTCGTTCACGCTGCACGGCGGTGCTGTTGCGACGACATTCGCTCACGAACTTGTTGTAGGTCAGCCGGGCGAGAAACGCCTTGAGAGCGGCTTGATCTCTGAATTCCCACTGACGTTCCCGGAGCCCGGCCAGGACGTGGGTCCAAATCGACTGCACCACGTCCATCGAGTCGAACTTGCTCCGCAGAGCTGGACTTAGTCGGCGCCGTACCATGGCTCGCAGAAACGGCTCATAATTGCGTAAGAGCTGCTCAGCGGCGGACGGTTCACCGACCGTCAGTTTCTCGAGCATTGTGTCCAGCGAGTCATCGTTCATATCTCTCCCATTTTCCACAGATTGCTGGGGCACTTGAACAGGTCAAGCACGGCCTGAGACCGGGTGATGGATTCCGGTTTCCGCGTCTGGTTTTGGTACCGTCTCAGGATCACGGACGAGGCTGTTGTCACCGCTGCGACTACCACAATCCCCGTGATGACGCGACCGACCTCGACGCCTCCTGTTGCATCCGAACGCAAGTCCACAAGCTGCTCCAGAAACGTGTCGACCGCCCTCTCCACTGTCGCGCGGTCGAAGGGAAGGAAGTTCGTGAGCAGTTGGGTGGGTTGAGGGGCGTCGATCGCGGCCTCAACCGTTCCGGGATCCAGGGCGTGCACAACGTTATTCTGCTGCGAGGCGGACTCTTGAGCGGCAGCCGGATTGCCGCCCGGACAGGATTCGGCCACTTTCAAGGAAGCAACGTCGGTAGCTTTCAGAGCGGGATCGCTCGTGAGCGTCAGATTTGAGTCACGTGCCAACCTGTCCGTGCTGAGGCTCGGCGTCGCCATGTCCTGCTGAGTTGCTTGATGGCCGGGCGAGACCTGTACGACAGATTCTTCCGAGGTCGAAGCCCCCGGGCGGGCCGAGGGTCCGGTAGGAGAGACCGGGGACTGGGTAGCAGTCGCTGGGCCGTTGCCGCCAACTCCAGCCTGGGTAACAGCAACGGCGCTCAGGCCGACGCCGTTAGCCAGCGGGTCCGCCGGGACAAAAGTGGCCGTTGGATCATCGATCTCGGAGCTTCGGGCTTGTGTGGTAGCGCTCCCTTCATCATGGGCAAGGCCGTCCTGGAGCGCTGATGTGGCCATTGCCGGGGAATTCGGCTGGGCCAGCGATGTCGAGGCCAGGTCTTCCGCTTGCGAACTCACGTGCGATGGAAGCCCAACTTGACCCACTGACCCGGCCTCGGTTTGCAAGGAGCCGGCAACGCTTTGATTCTGACCCGTTGCGGAGATAGTGGATCGGGGGGAACGCCCAGGACTGCCGTCGAAATCGTGTTTTCCGCGTCCGAGTTAGACAGAGCTTGGTCCACGGGCTGAAGCGGACTATTGGTCAAATTGGTCGTGTTCAGCGTCGACGGAGCAGCCGCAGCGCTTTTTGTCGGCGTTGAAGTGGAGACGATGACCGTCTGGTCGAGCAGCCGTCCCGTCGGCACTTCGTCGGCAGCCACCGGCCCGAGCAGGCTCAAGAGCCTCCGGTCCTCCAGGCACTCAAGCCTTCGTGCGCCAAGACTTCTGGTGCGTGATTCGGCGCGCCACCGTATTGCCATGCATTCCAACTCCCTAACTGCCAGATCAGCGCGAGCCTCAAAACATGCTATCAATCATGGAGTACGTCTGCGATGTTCATCGATTTCCGGCGACGGTGATCCACAGACAGCCTGGCCGAGCTATCGAGCCCAGGTGTGGGTGGTCGACATCGGTTCGAGACGTAAATTCAACGCATGTAAACTCTATCGGGCACGCCGTTGAGTTCAGCTCGGGGCGAAAAAATGGTCTGGAGTGCCCTTCAATCCGAGACATCGGCCACCACGGCCCGCTCGGCCCCGAATTCTTATCGTGATCCGAACGGTCCGAGAGACAGTTCTTTTACGGAGTTGCAGCCAAGATGTCCAGTCTGGGTTGGCATCATCACTCTCAATGGTCATCGATACCCGGCTTTTAGAACCCCCGTCTCCTTGGTGCCGAGAAGGCGTTGGCAACACCTCCAGATCGACGAGGAACCGGCCGGGGCCGATTACTTCCTGAGCTGATCGATCCCGGCTCAGGCCACCTTTTGAAGACATTGGCGATCCCCCCCTCAGCGTGTCAAGCACTTGGTTCGCGTCAGGATCATCCGCCAGCCTGAGTGCGCTGCCTTCCCTTTCAAAGCACCTGCGAAACGGATTGCCTGGAGCGGACACTGAACGCTTCAGGCGAAGAGAAGCCAAATCCGCGAAATCCATCGTCCATGGCCGTTCCGCGCGCTCAGGGGCAAGATCCTGCGATCTGGTTTGCGAAGATGGAAACACGACGAGCGCTGGTCGGTGACCGCGACCGAACGGACGTGAAGTAGTCGAATCTGGAGTTTCTTTTCGTGGGCGCGCCGAGATTTTCGCGTCCAACCCCAGCGAGACGAAGGGAGATACTGGTGATCAATAGCCTGGCCGAGCGGGTTCGTCGTCTTGAACCCCGGAAAATCTGCATCATTAAACCTAGCTCACTAGGTGATGTTATCCATTCCTTACCCATGCTGCCGGCGCTGCGCCACCTCTTTCCGAACGCCGAGATTAGCTGGGTCGTGAATTCATCCTTTCGCGAGTTGCTCGACCGCCATCCACTCCTGGACCGAGTGATCGCGTTTGAGCGGGGCAAGCCAGGGGTATCGTCGAGCGGAGTGTCGGGAATCGCGCAGACCTGTGCTCTCCTGTTCAGAGAGAAATTCGACTTGACGATCGACCTGCAAGGCCTGTTGCGGTCCGGCTTGATGACTGCAGCGACCGGGGCAAAGGTACGCGTTGGCTTGGCTGATGCTCGCGAGGGATCTCGCTTGTTTTACACGCACACCGTACAGGCACCGCGGCGTGAAATCCACGCCGTGGATCGCGTGGTTCGGGTCGCGGAAGCCCTCGGCCTTGAAGAATTCGAGCCCTCATTTCAGATTTGCCCCACCCGGGAGGACGAACAATGGGCCAGAGAATCTCTCGCGTCCCTGCCCAGCACTCGCGTGATCTTCAATCTCGGCGGACGATGGATGACCAAGCGGTGGCCGCCGGAACACTTCGCCGAGATCGCCAGACGCGTGGCCTCGAGATTCGGTGCCGCACTGATCTGCGTGGGAGCCGATGAAGATAAATCGCTCGGCATGGCACTTCGCCGTGCGGTTGCCCCGCTTCCGGTGCTGGATTTGACAGGTAAGACAACGCTGCTGCAACTTGCCGCGCTGGCTCGGGAGTCATCTGTCTTCGTTTCCAACGATTCCGGCCCCCTGCATCTGGCGGCCGCCGCGAATGCGCTTGTCGTGGGCATCTATACCTGCACGGATCCTCGTTTGACCGGCCCTTATGGTCCCGGGGCCGCATCGGTCCAGAGTGCTGTCTGGTGTGCACCGAGTTGCCACAAGACCTGCACCCGGCTCGACTGCTTTGCCGAACTCACCCCGGACCGAGTGTGGCCTGTCGTGCACCACTCACTGAGCCGATCGCTGGAGTTCGGGGCCGGCCTGGCTGGATTCGCTGATCCGAGCCCGCAGCTCGTGTCAATACGTGAAAAGTCGGCACCGAGTCGAAACGACTCGTGCGGTGATCGAAAACGGCGGGCAGCCGTGCTGGGAAATCTTGAGAATTGTTCTTCGTGATCACTCGGAACGTCTTGAAAACTAACGGGAGCAACTCCGGTCGCACGATCCTGTGTGACCGGGGTTGCTCTCCGTTCTTGATCCTCAAGGCTGTCCCTTGGGATCCTTGGAATTCGAGTCGTTGAGGCTGGCGTCTGACGATGCGGTCGAGCCTTGGCCGTCCGCGCCGAGTTCCAGACCCGTCTTGGTCTCCGACGACTGGTTGTGCTCTCTCACGTGAATGTCGCGCGTCTTCTCCACGTGTGCATTTGATTGAAGATGCTGGATTTGCGAAAAGGCAACGGTCAAGGCGCTCAGGTGCGACGGTGCATTCCGGATCTCCAGGGACTCCAATCCCAGGACACGACGGCTACGGTTTCTTCGTTTGCTCATTGTGAAGTCTCCTCTCAACTTTCCGCGACGGGTAGGAAATGTCACTCCAGCACCAGATCGTTCCGTGCCGTTTCGAGCGCGCGCTGAGGCATAAGATATATAAAAATTACACGTATTCAATTCATAGTAGCATACATTCCATATACTGCGTCGCTAGACGAAGGGCCTGAACTCACATACCGCTTTCCGATCTGAGCAAGGACTCGCTAGGATCGGTCGAATAGTCGGGCAAGTGAAATCACCGGTTTATCAATCTCTTTGGACCCCTCCCATGGAAAAGAAATACGAGTACTTCACCTATGAATCCTGGCCCGCTGATCGTCGCAAGAGGTGGCTCGAAGCAGCACATACACTTGGAACGCTGATGATGGAGCACGTTCGAGACGAGGCGTTCGCGGCTTTGCCCAGTTCGCGATCCAAAGCTTCGAGAGAGGCTGTGGAGATGACTTTGCGGGCTTTGTGCGCCTGGCTTGACGGCGTGACCGGAAACTACGGTGACGATGTTGCGTTTGAACCGGTTTTGTCGCTTCGTGTTCGAGATCGTGAAACCGAAAAAGTTCTTGGCGACTTCGAAATCGCTCCTGATGGCGATGGCCTCTGCATGATCATTAACGATTGGCTCGATAATCAGTTTGATCTCGAGAAACGCCGGCTGGAACTCAAATCGTCCGCCAAGCCAAAGCCGACCAGACAATCAACACCAAGGTCTCGAAAATCAACCAAGCGATCAGAGTAATCACCGATCCAGATCTGTGAGTGTTGGGCAACGTCCCAAAGCCTTTTTTATTGCGTTGACGAAATGACAGCCCCGCGCAACACATTAACCCGAAGCGTCAGCGAGGGGTTTCCCCTTTCACCGCATGGATTTGTGTCGACCCTCGCTCACGCTTCGGGTTACTATGAACAGCCCGCCAAGTGTCAAGCGAGACAAGTCCACGGTGACCCTACTTTGGGACGATGCCGAGTGTTGTCACTTCGATGCTGAATTCGCCCCACTGGTGTTTCAGCAAGCGAGAGATTCGAGCGAGGATGGTCGGTATTGCTATAACCCTTTCCTAGATCATACCTTTCGATAGACGACGGTATTGCCGAAACGTTCCATCGCGAATGAGTCCGTTACCCCGTATAGGCTTTCCGCGGCCCCGATCAGGAGCATTCCCTGGGGATTGAGGGCCGCGTGCAAGGCGTGACAGAGGCGGCGGCGGGTCGGTTCGTCCAGATAAATCAAAAGATTGCGGCACAGGGCCGGGTCACATGTTCCCGGGTTGGGCAGCGGCAGCACGAGGTTGAGGCGGCGGAATTCGATCATGCGGCGGAGCGGGGTGTCGACGATCCAGGCTCCATTTTCCTGTCGCAGAAACCGGTCGCGCTAGTCGTCGGGCAGTCCCCGACGGAGTTCGGCAGAGGAGTAGCGCCCGCGCGCCGTGGCGAGGGCACTGGCGGGGATATCCGATGCCAGGATCGGGAAATCCTCAACCGTCAGCCCGGCGGATGGTCAAGTTGCCAGGAAATCTACAACCGCCATCGCCACGCTGTACGCCTCCTGGCCAGTCGCCACGGACGCCCACCAGATGCGAGCCCTGGAATAGGCGAGCCGGTTGTTGCCTTCAGCTCGATCAGTGGATCCGCGGCGGATAACCAATTCCGAAGCGACCGAGGATCCGGGGAACATCAGCAAAGCGATTGGCCGCCCCATCGGCCCGAGCCGCCCGCCGACACTTGCCGGCGATCGCGGAGCGAACCTGGAACGTAATTGTCGAAGAGTAGATCCGCCATTAGATTGAATGCACCTGGCTCCTGCCCACTCCGGTGGCCGTTAGATATCGAGAGGCCTCTTCTATGAAATACGCCGTAAAATCTGTTGCATGTTGCTGCGGACTTGTCTTGCTGGCCGTGCGCAAGAGGTCGGCAAGCCCGAGTTCCGCTCGCTCGCCGAGCTGGACGCCCACTACAGGCAACAGGCGGAAGAGCTCGATCGCCGTAAACTCCTCGACATGGCTGCCCTGGCTGGCCGATTGACCGGCATGGAAGCGGAGACCGTCTATCGGGCGGTATTCGACATGGCCGTCGCCCGGGGATTCTTCAACACGGCCGAGCAGGCCGCCCGCGTCTACCTGGCCCGCGAAGAAGGAGATCCTCAGTCCCAGGCTCTCGCGGCGATGATCTCGCTGATCGCCCGGGCGGATCGCGGCGAATACGACCGTTCGCTCGCGGATCTGGAAGCGTTTCTCAAGAGATGCGCGGCGGCCCAGATCCCCGAGGAACAGAGACTCCCCCCTCCCCTCCTGTTCGCCGTGGCTGAAGCCTATCTCCAGCGGCTGATTCAAGGGGGACGCTATGACATCGCCCGCACAGTCTGCCAGCTTGCCATCGCCAACCGTTCCGACCCGGCCATCAAGGCTCACTTCGAGAAACGCCTGGCCCGGGTAGAAATGATCGGCAAGCCCGCGCCCGAGATCGAAGGGAAAGACGTGGACGGCAAACCGTTCCGGCTCGCCGACCTCAAGGGTAAGGTTGTCCTGGTCGAATTCTGGGCCACCTGGTGCCCTCCCTGCGTCGCCTCATTCCCGACGCTCCGGCACCTGTGCGCGAATATAAGGATCACGGTTTTGCAATCGTGGGGGTGAATCTTGACGACCTCGCCCGATCGGAATCCGGTCAGCCCGGGGCCGGGGCCGAGCCCTCTACCGCAGATATCCGGGCGTTCCTGGTATCCCAGCGCGGGGCTGGACCAACCTCATCGGGCCCGGGGGGGATGCAGCCGCCAAGGCGTTCGGGGTCGAGGACATCCCGGCAAGCTTCCTGATCGACCGCGAGGGAAAGATCATCCACGTCGAACTGAGGGACCAGGCCCTCGCCAGGACGCTCGCTCGGTTGCTGGGCGGCCCGACAGCCAAACCCTGAAAACGGCCTTCATACGCCGCCCAGCGAATCGATCGCCCGCTCCAGGCTGGAGAGGAAATGGTGCAGGCCCTGGACGGCCTGACGGCTCTGGCCGGCGGCCTTCTCCAGCGCCGGGTGGCCGTAAGCGTAGAGCAGTTCCTTGGCGTCGACGACATTCTTGACCGAGGCCTTACCACCGGCCTTGAACTCCTTGTAGGCGACCTTGATGGCCGCCTCGGCTGCCGTGCGCGACTTGCCGAGCTCACCGTTGTTGGGGGCCTTGCTCGGCCAGAGCACGCTGCCTTCGGAGGAAAGAACCTGGTTGCGGGTGAGCAGCTTGTTTGCCTGCCGCTGCTTGGACTGTACGATTTTGGGAGTTTTTTTCCGAACGTCGAACCGCAGCTCCATGGCCTGCATCTGCTGCTGATTCTGCACGGCCTGCGCGGCGGCCTCATCCATATTCTGGTTGGTCCCCTGGTAAACCTCGGCTCCGGGTGTGCCATACACTTCGTAAGGCGAAGTCCCCATCCCGGCGTTGTACTGGGGCTGAGGCATCGGGCTATAGGCGGAGCCACCGAAGCCGCCCTGCCCGTACCGCATGAAGCCGTAGTTGTAATTCGACCCGTACGGAACGCCCCAGTTGTAGTTGGCCGTACCCTGGCCAGGGAACTGCTGCGCCTGGCTCGAAGCTCCTGCCGTGACGGCCAGGAAACCGGTCAAAACCCGGAAGTAGAAGGATCGGAGATCGCGTTTTCGGTTCAGACACATGCCGGGCCTCCGGTCTCGGAGTGATCGATCAGGTTGAAGTCGCCGTATCATTCTGTGGATGCCGCCGCTTTCAGGCAATATCCGTGGTGGTTAGTACGAGGATCGGGAGACGGAGCTTCCTCCTACAGATCAAGACGGAGCCTGGTTCGACACGGTTCTCTTGACGGTGCAAACTTTCCCCCTCCTGGATCTTGCTTCTCAATGCCACCTCGGCCTGGTAGCATTCGCGAATGCGCTCATATACTGAGGCTGGCGAGGGTAGCGCTCGGAGCGAATGCACAACGACGAAAGAACCGCGAACAACACCCGGACCAAAGACCGGCACCGGCTTGGTGCGACTTCCTTTCTGACCTGATTCGCCTGGATCGAAAGGTCACTGCTGGAGTTCACCGATGAGCATCACCTTCACTTGCTCTTCGTGTCAGCGTAGCTTCACCGTGGACGATAGGCTCGCCGGCAAGCGTGGCAAATGCAAATCGTGCGGATCGGTGATCAAGATTCCTGAGCTGGCCGCCGCCGCGACCGGCGGGTTCAGCGTCGAAGACCTCTACGGATTGGAGGATGCGCCCGCGGCACCAGCCGGCAGGAACCTGGCGAGTGGCCGGAAGCCGGTTGAGAATGCGATGCCCACGCCAGCGCGGGCGGGAACCCGCGACGCGAGGAACTCGCGACGCAAGAAGAGCAGTAGCGGTAGCGGACCATGGGGCGTCGCAATCCGCCGGACCGCCTGCGCGTGCCTGTACGGCAGCCTTGTCATCGCGCGGATCCTGAGGCGGGTTCCCGCGGTGTACCAGTCGAGTCAGGTTCTGGCCTTCTTCATGTTCGCCACGATGAGCGTGATCGTCGTGGGTGTTCTGCTCACGGTGGTCTCGTTCGTGGGTGCCACGGTCTCGTTCGTGAGCGGAAACAGGCGAGCGTTCGCCAGCGAATCGATGGGTGAGATGGCCGGATGGCTGGTCGCGGGAATGCTTTCGCTGGTCACAATCGTGGCATTTGGTTACGGCTATAGGCACCCGGACTCGAAGCTGGCGCAGATTTTCAGGTCTGGCGGCGGAGTTCCCGGAGCTTTTCCCGCCGGATCGCAGCTTCCCGGTGCGGGAGCCGGTGCCCCGCCCTGGCCCGAAGCCGACTCTCCTGTCCAGAGCAACGTGCGGATCATCCTATCCAACGGTCGATTCATGCGCAACACCAGCCCGATCGGCACGGCGCAGCCAGGAGTCGAAATCAGTGTCGACTACAACATCGAAGCGGGTGACCTGGCGGGCCCGGAACACTTTGTCCTGGTCATCAAGTCCAGCAAGGGCCGCGGCGAACTCGACAACCTGCACGAGTTGCGGTTCCGCCGCTCTGGGACGATCCACGCGTCGAGCTTCATGGCAAGTCCCACCGAAGGGCCCTACGAGGCCTGGGTCGAGACCGCCTCGATGCCTGGCCCGATGGCCCAGCGCAAGCAGGTGTCGAACATGATCCCGCTTCAGTTCACCGACATGCCCGTCGGCGACCCGGCCGCCGAGGCACGCGCGGCGTTGGAAGAGCAGAGGCGGAAGATGATGAGTCCACCAGGCATACCACAAGGAGTTCCCGGATTCCGTCCACCAGGACCCATGGGGCCAAGGGGCGGACGCTTCGGACCGGGCTCGCACTGACGGCTTGGCGGGCAATCGACGAAGAATACTCGCACGGTGCGAACCGGTCTGCCGGAATGTTCGGGTTGGCTCCGACCAGAAACACGACCGGCTCTTCTTGTCGTGGGTCGTCTGGTATCGGGAAACTCCGGAAGGAGCAAAGATAGCGGAAAAGAAGGCCGAAGCAGTCTCGCAGGGGACCGGCTCTGGCTTTCAGCGATGCTTCCGCAGGGTGAACTTCAGGGAAACAGTCTCTCCGGGACGACACTCAAGATCCTGTCCCCCGGCCTCGACCACCTCGTGGCTCCGGGGATAGGATTCCAGACCCACTCCGATGCGAAGCTTGCCGGGCTCGACCAAGGCGCGAAGCTTCCCGTGTTCGTCCGTGCGTGGGCTTTCCGCCCAGGCGATCCGGGTTGCGACCTCCCACGATCGATAGACCAACCGTTCTCGGCGGCCGTCGGCAGCGGCCTGCCACACGTCGACGTCAGGAATCCCCGCGCCGGTCTCCGCGTCGAGGACCGTGACTTCGACGATCCCGGCGGGGCGCAACGAGGCGACGAAGGGCTTGGCCGACGGAGTCGTCCCGACGATGAGTTCGCCCTCGGTGACAAGGTAAGGAGTCCCTCGCGCCGGCAAGTTCTCCATCCGGTACTTCCCCGGTGGCAGCCGCAAGGTGGCCTGTCCCTGCCCGTCGGTCGTTTCCAGGACATTGACAAGTCCGGCGGCCGCTTGCACGGCGACCTTCGGCGCCGGCGTGCCGGTGTCGCCGAACACCATCTTGATCGGGACGTCGATCGCTGTCTCCATGACCAGCTTGATTTCGCCCGTCAGGACGGGCGCTCCGTCATGATCAGGCTGGGGCCCGTCGGTCGTCGCCGCGAAGAAGGATCGCCAGGGGAAGTTCTTCGCCCGCACGTGAATCCAGAACCGGCAATCGACTGGCAAACCATTGAACTCGAACCGGCCCCGGGTGTCCGTCGTGCGAACCTTGATTGCAGTTGGCACGGAATCGGTTTCGTTGAGTGCGTCCAGTTTCCAGCCCGGAAAGACATTGTCGATGACTTTCAAGTATTCGCATTCGCGGATTTCGAGGTGGACGTTTTCCAGGGCCTTGCCCCGATCATCGATGATCACCCCGGCGAGACGTGCGGGCGGCGGGAGAGTCAGGTCGAGCGCGATGCTGTCTTCAGCCTCGAAGTGTCCGGGCGGGTCGCGATGCTCCACCTGGTTTGCGATGTTCGCCGGTTTGGGTTGTGGATAGAACACCTTTTCGGGCCGCCAGCCGAAGCCATGGCCTTCGGCGCTGCCGAAGACCTGGAACACGCCAAGATCACGACCTGTTACCGTGTTCGCGCGTTCGATCGGCAGTGGCACGTTACGAAACTCGTAACGTCCCCCGGCATCCGTGATGGTTTCAGCGATTCGCTTGTAGTCTGCCCTGCGCGATACCAGGTAAACATGGGCGCCGGGCACAGGCTTGCCGGCTGGGTCGAGAGCCCGTCCTGTCACGGTGATCGGGAAAGTGTAAGTTTCATGGATGAACCCGTTGGCTGATGGGGCCGGGGGATCCGATCGAGCAGAATTGACCGCGGCGGCGGATCCCGGGCTCCTCCCGGGCTGCTGCCCGGCGGCCAAAGGGCCGAGATGAACGACGGCGAGACCCGTCAGCACGACGAGGCCGCAGGCAAGCAGCACCTTGGCCGCTCCATGGCTCAGCGGCTGGTGGGCTCGCCGGTCGTCAAGTAAAGCCCTGATGCGCTGTTCGAGCGTGGTCTTGCGAGTCAACGGAACCGCCGCACTCAATCCTGTTCCGCGGAGCGCTCGGGCAAGATCGACTAGTTGCTGCGCGTAGTCGATGCGTCGGACTCCCAGGTGGACCACGTGATCGTCGCAGGCGCACTCGCACTCCGTGCGCAAGCGATGGAGTGCATACCAGGCAAGCGGATGAAACCAGTAAATCGCGGCCGCCAAGCGACCGATCAGTTGATAGCCCACATCCCAGCGCTTGACATGGGTCAGCTCGTGGAGCAGGACGAGCCGGCGCGTCGGTTCAGGCCATTGCTCCGCCCGGTCCGGCAAAAGTACAACCGGCCGGAGGACACCCCATGTGACCGGGACACATGGCTCCGAGGTCGTCCGCAGCTCAACCTGACGGTGGAGTGTCAACTGGCGACGTACCGCGTCGAGCAGTGACAGCCAGTTCTGGTCAAGGACCAGACCCGCGTGCCTGCGTCGCCATTCATTACGAAGCACAGCCGTCAGGACAGGCAACGCAAAGACGAGAAAACCCAGCAGCCAGAGCGAAATCAGCCATCCCCATACACGTTGCGCGTCATCAGTTGTTCCAAAGGATTGGCGTGCCGTTGCCCGCCGGCTCGGATTCGTCGGCTGGCGGATTTCTGGGATATCTTCCGAACCGCCAGGACTGACTTCCTGGCTCGCTTTGAGTTTCGTGGTCCTGTCCTCCCGGTAAGCTGAGGTGGCCACGGAACCTGTTGTTGCGGGAAGAGCGGGAATCGTCCAGCCGGGAAAAGCCAGTGACAGTAGCGGTAGCAGAATCACACCGCACAGCGCCAGGCTCCAGAGGCGATGCCGTACCGCTGCCGCCGAATGACGCAGGACTGTGGCGAGAAATGCCGCCAGGCAAAGCAGCACCGTGGCTTTGGCGAATGCATCAACCAGCAAGAAGCCCGTGCCACCAGTAAAGATCCCATCGAAAACGATGCGCGGCATGCTATTTCCCCTCCCGGCGAGCCTGGTCGATGAGTTGCTCGATCCGCTGGAATTCGTCGTTGCTGAGCTTCGTGGCTGAAACGTCAAGAATTGCCGCCATGGCATCCGTGGCGGAGCCCGCGAAGAACGTCTGCATGACGTGAGTGATTGCCGAGCGTGCTGCTGACTCGCGCGAATGCGTCGGCCGGTACAAATACTTGGTACCGGTCTGCCGGTGCCGGAGCAGACCCTTCTTCTCCAGCAGCCGGATCATCGTCCGCACCGCCGAGTAAGATGGCGGTTCCGACAGTTTCGCCAAAACCTCGGCGACCGAGGCCTCGCCAAGTTGATAGATGACATCCAGGATCTGGCGTTCGCGCGCGCCCAGACCGCTGGCTTGTTGCTTCCTGGGCATGACAGCGCCTCGACCGATCGACCAAGTGAGGGAAACCTGACGCCCAAATTGATGGCAATCTATTGCCAAGTGGCATTCTATTGCCACTCTTCGGGCGCGTCAATGGAAGCGCCCCACAGGGTAATAAAAGAGAGCCGAAGTGCGTTCCGCCGGGATCGGTGGCGATGCTCAAGAGGTGCGGTGCGATGGGCCGGCGCTGGCCTTTGGGGATCTCGCCTCTCAGGAAAGCGCTCAGTTCGTCCCGGTCATCGAGGTCGAGCTCGAACGGGATCCAGTCGCCGGTCGATTCGTCGAGCATGGCGGCTCGGGTCTTGCCTGTGAGGTTCATCCGGGGATCACACCAGATCAGTCGATCGTTTTCATTGGTGAATCCATGACCATCCCATTGCCCGATGCCGCCCACGGAATCATGCAGTGCCGTGCGGACTGCGTAGACGGCGTCGACCGCGTCGGGGTGGGTGAGTATGGCTTCCGGATAGATGCGGATGGCATAGATGGCCCGGATGCTCTCAAGATAGTCGCCCAGCCAGCGAACCGCGGAGGGTGGACCGCCGGAATCCAGGCTATCAATGAACTCGGCAACCTCTTCTGCACCTAATGTGTTTGGAGCAACCGGATTGCGCTCAACGGTTGCCCAAACGTTATGGTTCTCGTTTGGCTCTGGGCCAATCGCGAGATAATTGCCAAGCATCCCGGGGTGATCCACGGACCAGACGGCACCGTAAGGAACGGCCCGCTGCAGTGTGGCCAGAGGAACATCCCGGTCATTGACGGTCAACAGGCGGAGATAATCACCCATCGGCCGGCTCCGTCACAAGGTACTCCACACCATCGACCGACCCTCGCACCGAGTATTGCCTCAGGGGAAGTTTCGCAGTGATCGCGCCGGCGCGGTCCTCGGTCGAAAAATGCAGTCGAAACCTCGTCAGGAAATAGGTTAGCATCGCTCCGTTGATCACGCAAGGGACGAGGAACACAAGAACATCAATGAGCGGGCTCGTACACGAAAGCTGACGAGCAATCAAGACGATTTACCGTAACCCACGTTGGCAGATTTCCGTCCATCGGATCCGGTGACAAATTCTACGGAAGATCTACAGGATGCCAAGTCCCTTGCAGGATCCTGATGGCCGCTCCGCGGATTTCTCCCGCATGGCTTTCCAGCCGTCGCTCACCCTGTCATCATACGATTCGTTGTCCTTGCCAGAACATACGGGACCATCCTGATTTTACTTGCTGAATTCACGTGACCATTACCTGCCATCAGATACCTTACACGATCGCCGGCGGGACGGCGAACATGGCTCTCGACGAGGCGCTTCTGAATTGGGTCGCCGCCCACCAGGATGCGGTCTACCTGCGTACCTACGGCTGGGCCGAGCCGACTCTCAGCCTGGGCTACTTCCAGAAGCTGGACGACGCTCTTGCCGAGCCACGCTGGCACGGTGTTCCCGTGGTTCGCCGCCCGACCGGAGGCGGAGCGATCTGGCACCATCACGAACTGACCTATGCCATCGTGGTGCCAGCCCACCACGCCCTGTCGCGGCCAAGCTCGGCGCTTTACCAGTCGGTCCATGCGGCCATCGCGGAAACACTGCGTTCCGTGGGGCTGCATGCGTGTCGTCGTGCCGAATTTGAGCGCACTCGACCCCGTCCCGACGAAAGTTTCCAAACTCGACCATTTTTATGCTTTACGGACCGCGATAGCGAAGATATCGTATCCGACGGCCACAAGATTGTCGGTAGTGCTCAGCGACGCCACGCCGGGGCGATTCTGCAACACGGGTCTCTGCTGCTTGAAAGCTCTGACCGTACTCCCGATCTGCCGGGAGTCCGTGATCTGACGGGTAACACTCAGGATCCTCCCGAGTGGTCCTTGATGATCGTGGACACAATCTCCCGGGGGCTGGGGCTTTGGCCAGTTGCATCTGAGATTCCGGTCGCGGTGTGGCAAACCGCGACTGAGCTCGAAGCAAATAACTATCGGTCCGCCGCCTGGAATGCTCGGCGATAAACTTCGTTGGACCCAGCGATCCGAAGCCAGGCAACTTTCAAAAAAGACCATCGCAAGTGTTGTCTTCCGAAAATCCGACGTCGTTCCTTGTGCCAAGGATCTTGGAAGTCCGAAATCCTAAGTTACAATGGGTGTGTAGCCTGGGTGAAAAATTGCCCGCAGCCATTGAGACTCCGAAGAAAAAGCGATACATCTCCATTGCTCGCTCCGGATTATTCCGTGAGAACCGGTAACAACTTCGGTCCCGTCGCTGTGAGGTGGGCGTTGCCAGATCGCGTCCCGACCGAAATCCGGTTGGCGGGCAAGTCCCGTTCAGGATCCAGCTTTCGTTCCTTCTTCGTGCCTTTTGCGGGCAGGCTTGATGTTCCAGGTTCGCGCATTCATTCGAGAGCGTAGGGCCTTCCTCCGTGGTGGGAGTTGACGACGGCCATCATCGTTGTTCACCGCAAAGGTCAGGACGGTTTCCCATGAAAGTGCAGCTCATCGTCGTCCGAGGAAAGCCCGAGGGAAAGGTGATTCCCCTGACCGGGCCCAAATTCAAGATCGGCCGTGGTGAAACGTGCCACCTGAGGCCCAATAGTGAACAGGTCAGCCGCGAACACGCAGAATTCACGATTGATTCGGGCGCCCTGGTCGTCCGTGACCTTGGTAGCCGGAACGGAACGCTGGTCAACGGTAAAGCGCTGACGACCGAAGCTTACAAGCTCAAGGACCGCGACCTGGTCCAGGTTGGGCCGCTGACCTTCGCTGTCTCAATTCAAGATGCTCCCAAGGCCGCAACCAAGCCCGCGGCGCCTTCGGCTGCTGCACCGGCTGCTCCCGTGGAAGTGGCCCAGGCCAAGCCCATGCCCTCGCCCGACGATATTCCCGCCGAAGATATTGATTCCTGGCTCTTCGGCGATAATGCCAATGCCTCGGCCGACCAGCCCACCGCCGTGTACGGCGGCGATACGATCACCATCACGGCTTTCAAAGATGCACAGACTCCGCCCGTCCAACCGAACAAGCCGCCTTCGGTCGCCGACGACGCCGAGTATGAACGCCAGACCGAAGAAGAGTCGGAAACCGAAGATGAACTGACGGAGGACGAGGAAACCGGCGAAGACGAGGAAGAAGCCGCGCCGGATCTCGAGGAAGAGCTCATGGATCCGAACAACCCGTTCTATGTCGCCAAGAAGGCGCAGAAAGATCAAGGCAAGGCGGGTCCAGGCGGTGCCGGTTCGTCGAACAAGCAGGAATTCAAGGATAGCAGCGACGCGGCCAACGATATTCTCCGCAAGCTCATGGAACGCCGTCGGGCTTCCAAGTCTTGAACGATTCTGACCGCGAGGGGATCGCCGATTCCATGACGACCGACGATCCCCTGCCGGCGGGCTCGCCGATTTTGTCCGCACAAGAGGGGCTGGAGAGGCTCATTGAGCGACTTGAGCACCTGGTCGTCGGTCAGCGTACGCTGCTCGACCGCCTGGTGATCGCTCTCCTGGCCGGCGGCCATGTTCTGGTCGAAGGCGTTCCCGGACTCGCCAAGACACGTGCCGTGCGCGCACTTGCGCAGGCTCTGGACCTGCCATTCCGGCGCATCCAGTTCACGCCGGATCTACTCCCGGCAGATCTCACGGGAACCCAGATCTACCGGCCCGCCACGGGCACGTTTGATGTCCGTCCCGGCCCGATCGTGACCAGCGTGCTGCTCGCCGATGAAATCAACCGCGCTCCGGCCAAGGTCCAGAGCGCAGCTTCTGGAAGCCATGCAGGAAGGCCAGATCACCGTGGGCGACGAAACACTCGTCCTGCCCGAAACCTTCTGGGTGCTGGCCACTCAAAACCCGATCGAGCACGAGGGAACATACCCCCTGCCGGAAGCCCAGCTCGACCGGTTCCTGATGAAGCTCGTGGTCGGCTACCCCGATCGCGATGCCGAGCTCGAAATGCTGGAGCTGCCCAGCGTGACCGAGACGACGCATAGCGAGTCGTGGACCGGCGACGACCCCTCCATGTTCGGTCCGGCGGACGTGCTCGCGTTCCGCAAGCTCACCGCGACGATCCGCGTGGCCCCCGCGATCAAAGCCTACGTGGTCGATCTTGTCCGCGCGACCCGCGACCCGGCTGCCTACGGCCTGGGGCTGGCACCATTGCTGGAACTCGGTGCCAGTCCACGAGCCACGATTGCCCTGATCCGGGCCGCTCGCGGCCATGCGCTGCTGTCGCGTCGCGATTACGTGACCCCACATGACGTCAAGACACTCGCCCGCGACGTCATGCGTCATCGGATCATGATCAGCTACGAGGCCGACGCCGAGGGGCTCTCCGCCGACGACATCCTGGGGCGCATCCTGGACCATATCCCCGTGCCTTGACGCCGCGAACGCGGGGTCAGCCAATCTCCGGCGTTCAAGAGGGCGCCATCTTGAGAACCGAACCGCCCGGTTTACCCTCGATCGCCTGGTCCGCATGCCGGATCGCAGGCAGCCGCGAGAGCCAGAACCAGTAGGCCAGTCCGCATAGAAGAAGCAGGATGCTGATGTTCTGCGAGATGGTCATCCCGGCAAAGAAAACGCCCTCGTCATTGCGCAAGTACTCGATCAGGAAGCGCGTGATCGGATAGGTGACCATCAGCAGGCCCATGACCTCGCCGTCACGCCGGCGCAGGGGATAGAAAGCCCAGAGTAATCCGAAGATCACCAGCGAATCGAGCGAGGAATAGAGCTGCGTCGGATGCAGCGGGAGGGAGTGTGCGGCAGCCAGGGGAATCATGCCACGTGCAACTTCGTAGTCCCAGGGAGGCGTGTTCTGGGGAAACGACACGGCCCAAGGCAGGCTGCAGGTATCGCCGTAGCAGCAGCCATTGAGAAAGCAGCCAAGCCGGCCAAAAAGCGTTCCGATCATGATGGCCGGCGCGAGGCAATCCAGGAAGGGACGCAGCGGAAACGGCCGGTAATAGCGATAGACGAAAAAGGCGATCATCCCGCCCAGGATCCCCCCGTAGTAGACGATTCCACCTTTCCAGTACTGAATCACATCGAGCGGGCCGTTGATGCCATGGCCCCAGTACTGGAAGCAGTAAAAGAGCCGGGCTCCCACGAGTCCGATAAAGAAGATCCAGAACGCCATGTCCAAGATCACGTCGGGATCAAGCTTTTCACGACGAGCGCGCCAGGTTGCCACCCAGGTTGAGCCGACGAATGCCAGCACCAGCATGGCACCGTAGCCGAAGACCTTGATGCCGCCGAAAATCGGAATAGTGAACAGGACCTGTCGCATGGCAAGTCATCCCCTGTCTGGCAACCGACCAGCGACAGTCCGGCAGGCTGTACTCGCCTGGACAGTTCAGCGTGGTTCCAGCACGGAAAAGAAACCCGGCTCGCACGCCTGGGTGATTGGAGGATAGTCGATCTGCTCGACGATCTGGTTCTGATGGTCGAGGGCGGCAACCCGGGGCTGATGACCCTCTAGCTCTTCGGGCTCGAGCTCGGCAAATGCCATGACAATGACCCGATCACCCACGGCTCCCAGCCGGGCCATCGCGCCGTTGAGCTCGATGGCTCCTGAGCCGCGCCGGCCAGGCAAGACGTAAGTTTGAGCTCTCAAACCTGTTGCGACGTTGCTCACAAGAATTGCCTCGTAAGCAACCAGCCCGACGGCATCCATCAGGTTTTGATCGATTGTCAGGCTGCCATGATAGTGAAGTTCGCTCCGGGTCACCGTGGCGAGGTGGAGCTTACTTTTGAGCAACGTGAGGCGCATGGGCGTGATTGTCTCACTCCGTAAGGAGCAGGTTATCGATCAGACGGGTCGATCCAACGCGAGCTGCCACCAGTGCCACCGCCCGGCGCTGGGGCTCAATCACGGCGAGAGATTCAAGAGTATCGGCGTCGGCCACCTCGACGTAGTCGCGCTCGACCAACGCTTCTAATGATATCGTATGGTCAAGAACCTGTCGAACCCGCTCGGCATCGCGCTGGCCGCTGGCAACTGCGTTACGGGCGTCCTGAAGGGCGCGAAAGAGCACGCACGCTGCCTTGCGTTGAGCGGGGTCAAGATAGCGATTCCGGCTGCTCATTGCCAGTCCATCATCCTCGCGAACGGTGGGCACGACCACGAGTTCGACCGGAACATGCAAATCTTCGATCATCCGGCGGATCAGAAGCTGCTGCTGGTAATCCTTCTGGCCGAAGACCGCGATGTCAGGGCTGACGATCTGAAATAGAGCCAGGACAACAGTGGACACGCCCCGAAAATGGTGCGGCCGACTGGCTCCCTCCAGAATCTGGGTAAGACCGGGCACTTCGACGAAGGTCGCCGACCGGCCTCGGGGATAAACAGTCGCCTCATCCGGCACGAAGACGAGATCCGCGCCGGCCGCGTCGCACTTGCGAAGGTCTTCGGCGAGTGTTCTTGGGTAACGCGTCAGATCTTCATTGGGGCCGAACTGGGTCGGATTGACGAAGATCGAGACGACCACAAATCCGACCTCTTCCCGGCACCACTCAATCAGCCGGATGTGCCCCGCATGAAGCGCCCCCATCGTCGGCACGAAGCCGACCCGCCGGCCCGATTTCCGAGCTGCGGCAACAGCCGCCCGCAACTGCGTTATCGACTCCAAAGCTTCAAGCACCGATCCTCTCCCATCGTGATGGATCCTTTCGTCGACACGTAATTACCATGCAAGCGAGGACGGGACAACCGGGGATGGCAAATGGCAAATCACAGATGGCAAAGGGCAAGTGGGGGACGAGGGATGGCGAAGTGGCTCCGGCGGACGCTTACTGCTGGCCCCAGGGATTTCGAGCCCTTGTGTTTCGCTAGCGATGCGGGCAGTGGGGATTGTTCAGACAGCTTTCGGGAATCAGGAGGTCGTTGATGATCTCCCCTCCCAGGATGGTCTTGGAGACGATCCGGGGAACATCCTGAAGAGTGACTCTGCCGTACCAGATCCCTTGCGGGTAGATCACCACCGTCGGACCGTGCTCGCACTGGTCGAGGCAGCCCGCGTGATTGGCCCGGGCCAGGGAACCGAACCCGGCCTTCCGGAGTTCGAGCTTGAAGGCTTCCTTGAGCGCCTGGAGGCCCGCTGGATCGCAGCATCCCCTCTTATGACCCGGGTCGCGAACATTGCCGCAGATGAAAATGTGATGCGTGAAGGAAGGCATGTGTCGAGTCACAAATACGGGGTAAATCACGATGCTCCGGGCCGGGATCACACGGCACTCGGCACCGGGCAGAGGCCCTGTATCCTAGCAGACGGGCATTCGTTCGCCAGCCCACCTCACGCTGATGAAATCTTGGCTCGCCGTCTCCAGTTACCCAGGTGTGGACGTTCTGATGCAGTCGTGTTCAACGGAACACTTGGCGTCATCGCTGTTTTCCATAAAGAACGGACGATCGCGGGAAACCATTGCTCTTTTCTCAAATAAAACTGACACCAATTATTCGCGCGGTGAATGTCACGTTCGGGCTTCTCCATGATCTCCAGGTCCTTCAAAGTAGACGTCAATCCAAAGCTCGATCTCAAAGTCGCCGAGTCTCCGCATTTCTGATGGTGAGAGTATCGGACCGCCTTGACCCTCGCTCGAGGCCCAAAAGCACGAAATGGTGACAACACAGCCTTGGGATTGGAGTTCACGAAGCTGATCTCGAGAAGACCAAACCCTATCCAGTAGCCAGTCTATTTGACGGCGCAAATCCCTTGAGTCAACGCGAGACCTGGAAGAGAGAAACCAGGCAGTGAGCGGTATGACTCTGGAGGAAGCCGGATTTGCGAGATCACCCTTTTTTTGAACTTCCGTAGGGGCTATACCCAAGCGGGCTGTAAGCGTGTCTGGATCGATTTTACCGCTATAAATACAAAGTGTCGCATATGTTCTAGAGCACGTTTCGTAAGCATTAATATGCTGCGCACTGCTCATGAGCCCTCCAATCTATTGATCTGCCTACGATTCCGTCTCCTACGCCGCCTGCCAACACCGGTCAGGCCGGTTGCCAAGCGAGGCGGTGCGGATTTTGTGTCGCGGGCGTCCGCATATCCCCTTCGCCATCGGCTTCTGTCGATCTGGCCAATCCCGGGCCGGTTCACAGATTCGGTGGTCGTGCTCTCCGGAATACATCCGCTGAGATCGAGACCAGGGGCGTTTCCCCCTTCGATACCAATTGATGTAGGGATCGCTGGCCGACATGAGGTAATTCGGTCAACGGATTTCAGAAGGAAATGGGCGAGCTTCCGCATCGAAGTGGAAGGCTTTCCGGCTTATACTGGTGATATCCAAGGCGAAACGGGTCGCACGGCCCGGGAAGGGGGTGTCGTGAATTCCTCTCCAACCCCAGACCAGTCATCCGCCGAGCCGTCGAACGCTTCTCCCCAGGAGCCTGCCGAGATCGGGGGAGGCGACTGGCTCCATCTCTTGAACGATCTCCAGGATTCCCACGGGATCCGCAGCCGCTGGCTTTCCCGCCTGCTCGAGACCGGGCCACAACCGTTCGCCATCGTCGATCTGCAGCAGCGAATCATCCAGGCCAACAAGGCATTCAGCGACCTTGTCGGCTACTCGCACAATGAGCTGCTGGGCATGTCGATCATGGACCTCACCGCGCCGCAGTCGCTGGCCGTCACGCGGCGGTACCAGGCCGAGGTGCTGGCGACAGGAAAGAATGAACGGGTTATCAAGACCTACCGCCGCAAGGACGGCAGCCTGGTTCCCGTCGAGTTGATGATCGATGTCTTTCGTGATGACCAGGGGCAGCCCCGCGGCCTTTATGCCTTCATCACCGACATCTCCGAGCGCGTGCGGGCCGAAGAAGCCTTGAAGAACTCGGAGCAGCGTTATCGCGAACTTTACGACGAGGCGCCTGTCGGGTTCCACGAAATTGACGTCGAGGCCCGGATCGTCCACGTCAATCGATCGGCTTGCGAACTGCTCGGTTATGGCAAGGAAGAGTTGCTCGGCAGGTCCATCCTGGAGCTCATCGCGCCCGCCGACAGAGACGCGGCGGCCGAAAGCCTCAAGGAGAAGCTGGCCGGCAACCGACCGCTGGTACCCTACCAGCAGTTGTTGCTGAGGCGCGACGGGCGGAATCTGGTCGTAGAAATTCAGGAGCGCGAGCATCGCGCCGAGGACGGTCGGATTACCGGGCTGAGGAGCGTTCTCCAGGATATTTCCAAGCGTAAGCAGACCGAGTCCGCCCTGGTCGAATCGGAGCGCCGGTCCAGGGCCTTGTTTGATGGAATCCACGACGCGGTCTTCGTGCACGACAGGGAGGGTCGAATTCTCGACGCCAATGCCGCCGCATGCCGGCAGCTTGGGTATACGCGCGACGAACTCCTGGGCATGACGACCAGCCAGATCGACGTCCAGGAGTTTGCCGCGGGCTTCAAAGAGCGGCTGCGCCGGCAGCTCGAAGGGGGCACGCTGACTTGCGAGGGTTTGCACCGCAACAAGAGCGGCCGGATCATTCCGGTGGAAGTGACGACTTCCACCATCCAGTTTGACAACCAAGTCGCTGTGCTGGCGATCCTTCGCGACATCACCGAGCGTAAATCTCTGGAGCGAACGCGGCGCGAATTCGCCGCGGCCCAGATGCGGAACGCCCAGGAGATGGAGTCCAAGAACCGGGCTATCTCCGAGTCGGAAGCGCGGTACCGCCAGCTCGCCGAGGGAAGCCTCGACGCCATCGTCGTGGCCGATGGAGAGGGGCATATCAACCTGTTCAACCCGGCGGCCGAGAAGATTTTTGGTTGCGCTTCGCGGGAAGTTCTCGGTCAGCCGCTCGAGGGGCTGATCCCGGGAATCTTTCCGGCCCAGAAAAAAATGGATGCGGAAACCGAAGTACCGCCCGCGGGGGTCAGCGCCTCGGGCGCTGGCGATGACATCTCTTCCCGGCGTGAGCCCGATGAGCCGCAAGCCGCCGACGTTGCGTCCAGCCGCGCGGGACAAGTCGGCGATCCATCGCTCCGGGTCTCGCCGATCGTGGGCAAGACGGTGGAGCTCACGGGCCGCAAGCAGGACGGCACCGAATTCCCCCTGGAGCTCTCGCTCAGTGTCGTCGAGATGAACGGTCGTCTCCAGTACATCGGCTCGATTCGCGATCAGACCGAGCGCCAGCGGATGCACGCGATGCTGGCCCACACCGACAAGCTTGCCTCCATCGGCCTGCTCAGTGCCGGCGTGGCGCACGAAATCAACAATCCTCTGGCTTACGTGCTGAACAACCTGGTCGTGCTCCAGCGCGAGGTCCAGAGCCTGCTCGAGTTCATCCAGCTTCACGAGTCGGCCCGCCGATCGCTGACGCCGGCCGACGGCCAGTTGTTCCAGAAGATCGACGAGTTTGCCGCGGAGATCGATTGGCCGTACATCCGCGACAATCTTAACCCGATGATTGAGCGGACGCACACGGGAGTGAAGCGGGTGGCCAGCATCGTCGAGAAGATGCGCGGGCTGGCCCGAACGTCGCCTCCGCAATGGGAGTGTGTTCCGCTTGCGGACCTGGTGGACAACACGCTGGAGATGATGCGCGGCCGGCTCAAACACCAAGGCGTCAAGGTTGCGGTCAAGATTCTCGACGTGACCCGGATCGAGTGCGTGCCCGACCAGATTGGCCAGGTACTGCTTAACCTGCTGATCAATGCGCTGCAGGCGATCGAAGGCTCGGGCCGCCAGGAGGGCGGGCGAATCGAGGTCGAGAGTCATCTGGTCGGCCCCTGGATCGCGATCTCCGTAACCGACAACGGGCCGGGGATCGAACCGGAACATCGTGAGCGGCTGTTCGATCCGTTCTTCACGACGAAACCGGTCGGCGAGGGTACAGGCCTGGGATTGGCAATCACACACGGTATCATTTCCGGCCATGGAGGCCGGATCGAGGTCGAAAGCCGTAAAGGGGAAGGAAGCTGCTTTCGGATCCTCTTGCCTCGACGTCAACAGCCCAGCGAGACACCCCAGGCGAATTCCTCATTTCCTCCGCCCCGAACCGTATGACCGGACACACACCGCGTGATAGAATGAAATATCCGAGAGTGTCCTCGTTCTTGACCAAGGGCGACGGGGCTCCTGGACGACCTCGTGTGAGCTTACTCTCGTTTTGAATGCGGATGATGGGCTCCGCCGAAGGTTTGCCGATTCCGCCCCGCCCATGACAGGCATACCGTCCCAGCACGATCGAATCTCCCTCGTGGAGGGTTTCACGAGCACCATGGCCAGAACCAAGTACTGCCTTCTGATCGTGGATGATGAGCCCAACGTCTGTGACTCGGTACACGACCTGTTGCGCCGTGAGTTTCATGTTCTCAAAGCTCACAGTGCCGAGGAAGGATACCGGCTCATGCAACAAGAGGAAGTACACATCGTGATGTCGGACCAGAGGATGCCGCAGATCTCGGGCGTGGAGCTGCTGACCAAGGTCAAAGCGCGTTACCCCCAGGCCATCCGCATGCTGTTCACGGGTTTCGCCGATCTCGACTCGGTCATCGCGGCCATCAATCAGGGGCATATTTTCCAGTTTGTGCGCAAACCCTGGCAGCCCGAAGAACTTCAGATGGCCGTGCGCCAGGCAGCCGCGGAATATGAACGTCTGGAGTCTGTTGCACGCGATCGAGAGCAGCTTATCGAAGAAATCAATGGACTGAAAAACCGGCTGTCCGCCCTCGAATCCGAAGTTCACCGGCTCCATGACTTTCCCAGGGAAGCGCCGCAAAAGACAGGTTTGCCGGAAGGTTCGGTCTGATTGGCAACTGATCAGGAAGGTGACTTGGAGCGGCTGAGATACATAAGATAGGCAATGGCTGCAATAGTAACTCAAATGCATTCGCGCACAACATTTCTGAACTATAATCTTACCCAAAATCGTATGATGAAAGAGAGTGAGTCAAAAGGGCGGCGGTATTTTAGGACGGCGGGGCCGGCGAGGAACCCGTCCGAGGGTAAAAAGGGCAAGCAGACAAACATTTGATTCGAATGAACCGCGATCGAGGCCCGGGATAGTATGACCCAGGGCAGGCAGCCTTGCACTTGGGGGCGGAGCGTACTGGATGGAGCAGAGGCGGCACACCTTACTGATCGTTGATGATGAAGTGGACGTCCTGGAAAGCCTGAGGCACCAGTTTCACCGTACGTACAGGGTGCTCACCGCCGGGTCCGGCACTCAGGCTGTGTCGGTGCTGGACACAAACGAGGTGCAACTGATCCTCTCCGACCAGCGGATGCCGGGGATGCAGGGCGATTCCTTTCTCAGTCAGGCTCGCCGGATTCAGCCCGACGCCATCCGCATGCTGTTCACTGGCTACGCCGACATTCAGGCCGTGATCAACGCAGTCAACGAGGGCCACATCTTCCGTTATATTCTCAAGCCCTGGGACACCGTTGAACTGGAAGGAATCATCCGACAGGCCGCCGAGCAGTATGACCTGTTGGCAGAACGGAAGCGGTTGATCGCCGAGCTCCAGGCGGCCAACGCCCAGTTGCTGCATGCAAACGAAGAACTGGCGCGGGCCGGCCAGCTCAAGACGGCCTTCATCGAGGTGGCTAGCCATGAGTTCAACACGCCGATCACTCTAGTTCTGGGTCTGACTGAGCTGCTCAAAATGGCCAATCCGAACCCACCCGATGACGAGCGAGAGATCCTCCGACAGATCACGGCCAGCGGCCGGCAGCTTTCACGCCTGGTAACGAGCATGCTGACACTGCTTCGCGCGGAAGATTTCCGTCGCACCCTGCAGCGCAGTCCAGTCGCATTAAGCAGCCTGATCCAGGACGTGGTTGATCAGGTCCATCCGTTTCTGCACGCGCGACAGCTCCACCTGAACCTTGCTATCGCTGATAATCTTGGCATTTTCGAAATTGATGCCGACAAGATCAGCGCTGTTCTCGTCAACGTCCTGACCAACGCCATCAAGTTCACGCCCGATCATGGTCAGATCAACCTTTCCGCCGAGCTTGACGATGAGGGCGACGAGGCCAAGATCTGCGTCGCCGACCGCGGCGTCGGCCTCGAGCCGCAGGCTCTCAAGCATCTGTTCCAGCCATTCTTCACCCAGTTTGATCCCAGCCGCCATTCCTCAGGCGATTTCGGTTTCGGCAAGCGCGGGCTTGGTCTGGGGCTGAGCATCAGCAAGCAATTCGTTGAGATGCACGGTGGTGAAATCACGGCCGAGAGCGATACGGCCAGTGGCACGCGGATCACGTTTCGTCTGCCTCGCCGTGCGCAATCACCAGGGGAGCAGGCGTCCCGTCCCACGCCAACGTCCCTGGCGCCGTACCAGGAGGCATCGACTTGAAACACGGGATTGCCGGCATCCGATCCGGCCCGCGGTTGCTCGGCGTCGATCTTCCGGTCCCGTTGCACTTTTTCCCGAAGGACGTCAGATGCCCACAGCGCTGATCGTCGAAGACGAACCCGAAGCAAATAAGCTCCTTGGAATGCTGCTCCGACTCCGAGGCTACCGGACCGAGTCCGCGTTCACCGGCAAGGAAGCTCTTCAACTTATCACGAAGGCACAGCCCGACATCATCTTCCTGGACCTGATGCTACCCGACCTCAACGGCTATGAAATCTGCAAGATTCTCAAGTCCGCCCGGGGGACGAGCTTGATTCCGCTGGTCATCATCACCGCCCGGATCGCAGATGAGAACCGGATCGAAAGCTTCTGTATCGGAGCCGATGACTACATCGCCAAGCCCTATACGCCAGACCAGATCTTCCAGGCACTCGAACAGGCGGTGCGCTGGTCCGAGCTCTGTCAACTTGGAGAGATCCAGGCCACCGTCACCTTCGACCATAGCGACGACGGCGAGATCCTCCGACGCATGGGTCAATTTCGGAGCGTGGTGTTTGGCCGCACTGCGCTGAGTCTCGAAGCCGTCGCGCGGATCAGCCGTGCCATCAAGGAAATCTGGTGCATTGCCGACGAGTGGGCGCGCACCCATCCGAGCCACCTGATCACAACCCTGACCTACACGCTTACTCCCCAGCGGTTGCTCCTCGAATTCCATAACACCGCAGGCTGGCTGGACAGGGTTCCGACCCTGGTCGAGGACCCGATCAGCGAACTGAAGATAGCTGGCTTCGACCAGATTTCGATCGACGAGTCCACCCACTCGGTCAAGCTCGTCAAGAACTTCCCCACGTCCTGAGCAGCCATCGCCCTGAAGCCTGAAGGGGCCGACCTCATGCTGAGAGCCCAGGACAGACTCGCGGATCAATCAAGATCTGGCGATTCCTGCGTCGTGGTCAATGCGGACCTCGCGTTCTTGCTCTGTCTCGAGGTCTGGGGATCTCCCGGAACCGCATCCCCGAACCATTCGCCATTACGCTGGCTGGATTCTCAGTGGCGTGGCCGCCTGGAGAATACCCGGCGCCAGCTCGGCCCGAACGCTCCAGCGCAAGCACTCGATCAGCTCCGAATTTCCCATCGGTTCCAGTGCCATGCCGACCCGGGGGAAGTGCACCCAAGCTGGTGGGTTCGCGCCCTGCAAGAGGAGTCTCCGGCTGTCAAGCAGGTCATCGCCCTGCACGGTCCCGCCTTGGTTCAAGCAGCCTCACATAAGGGCTTGGCCATTGAACGGCAGGCCATCGTTGGCCCCAATGCCGATCCCGCAATTATCGAGTGGGTTCTCGCGCTGGCCACCGAGCGGCTGGTCGGGGGAGAACCCATCGGGTACGATGAGCCACCGGCTCTTGTCGCTCTGGCGGCTCTTTCATCCCGCGTGCTCTATCGCCTGGTTCATGCCACCGGGCAGGCCAAGACTGTGCTGGCGGGAGATCCCCAGGGCCAACTCGCCGGCCGATCTCTTGATGACGACCGCACGCGCTGGTTTCGCGACGAGTTCGCGGTTCAGCTTGGCCCCGCCGAAGCGCGGGCCCGGGCCTGGGCCAGCCGCGATCTCCAGCAGTCGCGTGGACCTGACGGCCCAAGGCAACGACGTCGCCTGGCAAGTCTGGGGTTGAGCACGATCGCGCGCTTGCTTGCCGCATGCGAACCCTACCGCGTGCGCTGGGCGCTGCAGCATGTTCCCTACCCGATCGCGAAACGGATTCGCTCGCTCATGTCCGTTGCTCCAGCCGCGGGCGATTCGGTCCGACACCTGGAGAGCATGATCTTGAAAACGGCCTGGACACGACTTTTGCTGGAGCACCGCCTCGCGCCTGGCCATCCCGATCAGACCATGAGGCCGGATCATGCCCCTTGAGCACGGACCCAGACTCAAAACACCGGACGCGGACGCTGCGGGCGGGACCGCAACGCCGGGCGAAGAAGTCGCTGAGCCAGATCTTGAACTCTGGTCATGGCTCCCCCGGCTATCAGCGCGCAGGGCCGACTGGAGCAATGGCTGACAGATTGGACCAGCGCAGAAGCCGTTCTCCATTTCCTCGACCGGATCCGCGGCGATCTGAAGCTCGCTCCTGAGATGAGCCGGCCCGAGATCATCTGGCGGGCATCGAGCCTGGGACGGCCTGGCCTGATTGCCCAGTTTCGCTGGCCCACTCTGAACACACGATTGGCCCTGGGGCTGGAGGTTCCTCTCGCTCACGCGGTGGTCGATAAGCTTCTGGGTTACGACCGACCGTTCGCCGAGAGCCGGCTCCAACTGACACCCGTCGAATGGGGTGTCTGGACCTATCTGGTGGTCTGTTGTCTGGAAGATTTCGAGCAAACACTTGGGGACGGTCGCGAGCAGGAAACGACCGCGGAACCGGGCGGCGATTTCGGTCTCGTCCTCGACCGGGTCGGACCTGATCCGTTCGATCCGGCGGGCCTGGGCGCAATTGTAACCCTTCGCTGGGCGGTCCGTGTCGGTTCGACCACGGGAACCGCACGGCTCTGGCTTCCCGAACCCGCGCTCAACGCCATCCTACGGCATCAGCCACGGTTCATCGAGGCAGTGCCCAATCTGGCCACGTCAAAAGCGCGTGAATACGCCTCGCTCTGGCGCGCCCAGGCCGGCCTTGTGGCGATGCCCAACGGGCTCAGGCGGTTGCGGGTTGGCGGGGTTCTTCCCCTGACCGACTCGCGGTTGACGGGCACGCCGCAAAACCCGAGCGGGCCCATCGACCTGGTCTGCGGCCCGACCACCCAGGGGAAAACATTCCATTTCCCCGCCGAGCCAGTCGAGGGCTCGTCGGGACGGCTGCTTCGTCTCACCGGATCTCTCAACGGCCAGCAACAACCTCGTGAACCACTCACCCTGGGTAGCAATCCGATCATGAGCCCCACGAGTTCATCCTCCGGCGCCGACCGCACAGGCGCGCCCACCGCCGGTTCCGCGGCCTCGCCGCTCGACGTCCCTGTCACCCTGACCGTGGAACTTGGGCGGGTCAACTTGACTCTCAGCAAGCTGGCCGACCTCAAGGCAGGCGACCTGGTCGAGCTTGGGCGCCATAGCCGCGAACCAGTCGAGCTCACATCCAACGGACGCCTGGTCGCCCGGGGCGAGCTGGTGCTCATCGACACCGAGCTCGGCGTCAGGGTCACTCACGTGTTTTTGTAAATCGAAAGAGTAGACCTGGCGGAGGCGTTGGCCGACCTCGCGGAGAAGCTTGCCAAGCTTATCCGAGCACAGTCAGGGTAAGTCAGTGAGCGGCGCTCCGGGCAGGCGCACCATGAGCAGGTATTCGCGATCGATCTCTGAATGGCCAAAGTCATGAACCAAGATCGTAGGCACGGGAACATCGGTCCGCTCTCGAAGCAGGGCGTGAATGGCTGGCTCCCGGAGCATCATGCGGTGCTCGTAAAGAGCATCCGCGATCGGTCGTCTGACGGGGCGATTCGCAAGACCAGGGGCACTGGCCCGCCGTCCACGAGGTAACTGGTGTTGAATTTACCGGTCGGGATCCGCTGGAGGCAGATCAACGTGCGCCACATCCAGATGCCGGGCGACCAATCTTGCCAGCGTTTCGACTTGCGGAGCATCGCGGGGCATCGGCATGTCCGTCCGGGGTTATCCTCGCGACACAAATCATCCCGACAGCGCCGGCCTAGACGGGATAGACGACCTGGATCATCGCCTGCAGTGCCAGGGTCTGAAGTCCCACAAGGCCCGCCGAGATGGCCAGCTCGCGTGGGCCTCCACCAAGCCTGGCAAAACCCGCGCCGGCCGCCGGCAAGACGGGGGGGAGAAAGAGCATCCAGAGGCGGGCGACTTCGCCCATATTCCGACCTAACAGGTTCAAGAAGAAGAGAACTCCGAACGTGGACCAGGCGACTCGGGGCACGCAGCGCGGACTGCTCGCACCAAGAATGCACCAGATGGTCGTCGGCAGGCCAATGGCGATTGCCAGCTCGACCGGGTTGACAACGAGCCAGGCGAGGTAGGTCCTGGGATATTCGACGTAAAACCGCGCATGGTTCTTCAAGTTCCAGGTCCAGACCGTGATCGGGTTGGCTCCGGTGATGGTCCACCCCAGGCCCGTGACCAGGAGAAAGCCGGCTCCAACTGCCAGGATCAAGCCAGCCTTGCGCCTGAACGTCACCTCCGGGGTCAGCACGATCACGAGGCCCACGATCAGGCCGACCGGCAGGAAAGCCAGCGTGAAGAAGGTGCCCAGCGCCATGACCACTCCGGACGCCAGGGCCAGGGCCAGGCTCAAGGCAGCTCCGCGCTTGCCGTGTGCCCACCGCGAGGCCCAGGCCGCCAAGGCCAGAGCCAGTGTCGAGACGAACGGGTAGGCAGTATCGGCGTCGGGTTGAAACAGGTTCGCCGCGGGTACCAGAGGCCAGAGTGCCGCCGTGACCCAGGCCACGAGTGGCGGCAGCGCCGACCGTGCCAGCAGGTAAAGCGGCAGCACGGTGCCGGCACACGCCAGGAGCGTGAAAAGGCTGCTCAGATAAAGTGCCGCGCGATCGGAGCGGGGGATCGTCCGCCGGTCCATACGTTCAAGCTGGCGAAACCCTTCGGCTGTCGGGGCAGGCATCCACTGATTGAGCACATCGGTGAGGCCCGGGTAGCGATCCATTGCACGCAGCAGCAGGCACTGGGCCACGATCAGACCCGGAGGATGGGTCCCGATATGCAGCGAATCTTGACTCTGAATCCAGACCGGATACTCGACCAGGAATCGCCAGGGATCCGCCAGAGCCTGCGTCTTGGCCACCCGGTAATAACCCGTCGATGAGCCGAAGTAGTTCACATAGGCCCACTTGGTCAGGTCATACTCGTCGGCGGCTCCGGTCGGGATCAAAAACTGGATCGCAATCGAAGCCCCCAGCAGCCCGGCCAGCCATGACGATTCGCGAAGCAGGGAGAATCGAGGCAATGCGGCCGCGCGAAGCCCCATCGCGACAAACCCGCAATAGGCCATGACCGCCAGACCGGAAATCACCAGCCCGACCAGCGCAGGACTCGCATGAACGCGCAGCCACTCCCACTCTCCGGGAATGCCCAGCGGTATCCGCTTGCTGGCGACGGCCGCGATGAGCAGGATGACCAGGCCGGCTTGAAGGTACAGAATGAACCAGAGTGTCCTTCTCATGGCGACGATCTTAGCGGCCGAAAAGCCCTGGTGCGAGTGCGTTCTTGGGGGCAAAGCGGCCATGGCGGTTGCCAGCAGGCTCGCGACATGGTTTGATCGTGAGTCATCCCCGAATCTCTCCCGGCGGAGATCTCCCGCATGCAGTTCGACATTCCGGCAGGCCAATCGGACCAAAACGCTGGCGCTTCCTGGTGGCGAGAACTCTCGCGCTATCAGTGGTTCGTCTTTCTCGTTGCCTCGCTGGGCTGGCTCTTCGACACGATGGACCAGCAACTCTTCGCCATGGCGCGGAAGCCGGCGATCACCCGGCTGCTCGATGTGCATCCCGGCGATCCCAGGACCACCGGGCTGGTCGATGAGTACAGCGGCTACGCCACGACGGTTTTCATGCTCGGCTGGGCGCTCGGTGGGATCGTCTTCGGCATTCTGGGAGACAAGGTCGGTCGGGCAAAAACGATGATGATGACGGTGCTCTGCTACTCGGCCTTCACGGGCTTGAGCGCACTTTCGACCGGAGTCTGGGATTTCGCCTTTTACCGGTTCCTGACCGGGCTGGGCGTCGGCGGACAGTTCGCCGTCGGGGTCGCGCTCGTGGCCGAGGTGATGTCGGACCGGGCCAGGCCGTTCGCGCTGGGGTGGCTCCAGGCGCTCTCGTCGGTGGGAAACATGCTGGCGGCATCCGTCGGAATCGGTCTGGGCACGCTCGAAGAATCAGGAGCCATCCCGAGCGCCTGGCGGCTGATGTTCGTGGTTGGCCTGGCCCCTGCCCTCCTGGCCATACCGATCTTCCTCCGTCTCAAAGAGCCCGAGCGATGGAAGGCCGCTGTCAAGGAGGAGTTGCAGGAGCTTACCGGCGACCCAAAGCACGCGCACAAGCTGGGCTCGATCGCCGAGCTGTTCGGCGACCCGCGGTGGCGGCGAAACACGATCGTCGGCATGGTGCTGGCGTTCGCCGGCGTCGTCGGCCTGTGGGGAATCGGCTTCTTCAGCTTCGACCTCATCCGGGGCGTTTTCCGCAAGCACTTCGAGGACCAGGGGCTCGATGCCCAGGCCATCGCCGGCAAGCTCACGTTCTGGATCGGGATCACCTCGCTGGTGCAGAACGCCGGTTCGTTCTTTGGCATTCAGGCCTTCTCGCAATTGACCCACCGCATCGGCCGCAAGCCGGCCTTCGCTATCGCATTCGTGCTGGCCGCGGTCTCGACGGCCTTCACTTTCTGGTTCCTCGACGAGTTCTGGCAGATCTTTGTGTTCATACCGATCATGGGCTTCTGTCAGCTCGCGCTCTTCGGCGGCTATGCAATCTACTTTCCCGAGCTCTTCCCGACGCGATTGCGGAGCACGGGTACGTCGTTCTGTTACAACGTGGGCCGGTTGGTTGCCGCCGCCGGCCCCTCGGTACTGGGACTGCTCACCCGACACGTTTTCCAGGGCTACCACGAACCGATGCGCTACGCCGGCGTCGTGATGTGCTCGGTCTTTTTCCTCGGGTTAGTGGCCCTGCCCTTCGCGCCGGAGACGCGTGGGCAGCCGCTGCCTGAATGAACCACGCGACACGCCGGGAGCGCTTTGTCAGAGCTGTTTACTTCTTTTCGGGCTTGGCCTTGAGCTGGCGAATCAAGGCCTCGCGGAGGGCCTGCTCATCGAGCACAACACCATCGGGGCGCTTCATTTGCTGGATCCAGAAATCGACAAGGCCCTTGAGAATGGCCTCGTGATTCTCGGGGCTGGCCGTCTGGAGTGAGCGCAAGAGTGAAGATTCTTGCGAGATAGCGGTGGTGATGGTCTGCATCGGCATCGCCAGGCGATCGAGCTGCATCGTTTTCTTGACCACCTCGTTGCGGCCGACGATCAGCCGGTCACCGGGAAAGATCTGGTAGTTGTATGTGAGATCACCACGCTCTCGGATCGCTTCCAGGTCGATTTTGTAGATCCTGGCCGGTTTCCCGCCCCGGGCCGGGCGGACCAAGCGGATGTCTTTGGGTTCGGCCGTAGATACCAATCCTCCTCCAAACTCGAGTGCGTCCATGACGGTCTCGTGACCCGTGAAAGGCAGCCGACCGGGTGTGGCAAGATCGCCTTCCAGGTAATAGTTTTTCGAGTTATAGGCCGTGATGTCGAGGAAGACTCGATCCGAGTCCTCGGGATGCTTGACCGGGCCGGGCACCCAGTCGTCCGGCACTTCCGAAATCTCCTCTTTATCCTTCTCTTTTTCTTTCTTCTCTCCGGACTGAACCTCCACGGTGATCATGACTTTTCCACCCGCCTGGAGCGGAACGCTAACGGTTTGCTGCGATTCCTCGGCTTTCTTCTGCTCTTGCTCCTGAACCCGCTTGACCAGCCGGACGGACGCTGTCGGACGGGAACGGCCGTAATAGGACACCAGGGCCTTGCCTTGCTGTACCGAGCGGACCTTGAAACCAGTGGGGCTCGTACGAGGTTTGTTATTCTCGGCCCGGGGTCTCTTTTCCTGATCGATCTTGAAGGGATCCCTGTCGTTCGGGGGTTCCGGGATTTGCGGGATGACTTTGGGCGGTTCTGGATTGTCCCGATTGTCCTGCTCCTCGCCAGGAAGGATCTCATAAAGGCCCAGCACTTCATCGCTCAGGAAATGCCGCAGATGCTGGATAATTTTCACCTTGGCCTGCTTGAGGGTCAGTCCGGCGACATGAACGTCGCCGTAGAAGCCGAGATTGATGTAGCCATCGGGACGGACGAGCCGCTCGCCCGAGATTGGCCTGCCGGGGAGTGCTTCAAGCACCTCGATCAGGAGCAGGTCGGGCGGCTCGATGATGACCGGATAGTCAATCATCGCTCCTTCATGTGGCGGAGGATTGTCGGGGATTGCCGGCAATCCGTGCGGTTTGAGGTCGTAATCCGCGAATATCTTGCTCAGAGCGTCCTCGGCCGCCTTCCTCGTGCCCAACACATCGGTTTTATGCAGCCCAGGCGGTGGTAGCTCTTTCCTTTCGGCCGGAGAGCCGGGCGGTTCGACAATGGCTTTTTGACCTTCCTGTCGGGCCGTCAGAACCGCGGCTCCCGAGGAAAGCAGAACGACCGATGCGATCATCACAGCGCAGGTGTAAATGGATTGTCGGCTCATCGATGTGCAGTCTCGCTCAAGGAAGAAACAACAACTCAGCAGAGGACATGACACGGCCGTCGTGCAGCCTAGCCTGCACGCGGCGTGAAGACAAGTGGCGGAAGGCCACGGTCCAGGGGCCTTTCGCTGTGTTCAGACTCCGTAGAGTTCGCCGTACTTCTGCTTGAGCGCGGTGATCAGGCTTTGATGATGCGGCTTCGCCCCGGTGGCACGCTCGATCAGTGAGACGGGCCGATAGCGCTGACCGTGGCGGTGGACGTGATCGCGGAGCCAGGCCAGGAGTTCGCCGAAATCGCCTCGCGCGAACGCTTCGTCCAGACCGCCGAGTTCGCTGCGAACCTTGGCGAAGAGCTGTGCCGCGTAGAGATTGCCCAGCGTGTACGTCGGGAAATAGCCAATGAGTCCCGCGCTCCAGTGAATGTCCTGCAAGCAGCCCTCGGCGTCGCTGGAAGGGCTCACGCCCAGGAAATCGCGGTACTTCTGGTTCCAGGCATCGGGCAGGTCGGCTGGCGGCAACGCCCCACCGAGCAGTGCCTTTTCCAGTTCGAAGCGGATGATGATGTGCAGGTTGTAGGTCACCTCGTCGGCATTCGTCCGGATGAGTCCGGGAGCGACCTTGTTGATGGCGGTCAGAAACGGATCCAGGCTGACGTCATGTAGCGGTTGATGAAAGACCTTCTTGGCCAGGGGAAACCAGTAGGCCCAGAAGGCCCGGCTCCGCCCGACGGCATTTTCCCAGAGCCGCGACTGCGACTCGTGGACACCCAGGGAAACCGCCGACCCGATGGGCGTGCCAAAGTGCTCAGCCGGCAGCCCCTGCTCGTAGAGCCCGTGACCGACCTCGTGGAGGATGCCGAAGAACGACTCGCTGAAATTGTGCTCGTCGTATCGCGTTGTGATCCTGGTATCACCCGGCCCGATCCCCGAGCAGAATGGGTGGGCCGTCACGTCGAGCCGCCCTTTCTGAAAATCAAAGCCCACCGCCGAGGCCACCATCTCTCCAATAAATTTCTGCCGATCCGCCGGATACTTCTGCTTGAGGAATGTGCCAGCCGGCGCCCGCTTCTTCGAGGCATCGCCAATCGCCTGGACCAGCGGCACCAGCTCTTCGCGGAGAGCCTGGAACAGAACCGCGAGCTCAGCGCTCCGGGCTCCCGGTTCGTACTCGTCCAGCAAGGCATCGTACACGGAGTGCTCGCGATCCGCAGAGCCCGTGACCGCGCTCAAGCATTCCCCCTCCTGGCGCTTGAGGTGAACGATCTTCTCCAGCCAGGGCAGAAACCGGCGGAAGCTGGCCTCGCGGCGGGCGGCGATCCACTCTTGCTGGGCCAGCGAGGTGGTTCGGGCCAATTCTTCCACAAGGTCGCGCGGCAGCTTGGTGCGACGGTCGTAGCTCCGTCGCAGTTCTCGGATATTGACAGTCGTGGGCGAATCGGGGTCCGCAGTCAGCTCGGAATTTTCGACCACGGCCAGCAACTCGCCAATCCGGGGATCGGTCGCTCGCTCATGCTGTAACCCGGCCAGAAGCCCCATCTGCTCGCCTCGATGGGCAGACCCGCCCACGGGCATGTAGGTTTGCTCGTCCCAGCCAAGGAGCGCGGAGCAAGACTCCAGCACCCCCAGTTCGCGTGCCCGTCGCAGCAAGGTCTCGTAGGTCCCCGCGACATCCTCGGCCATACCGGTTTCTCCCTGAGAGTGACCGCTCGGCGGGCTCGGCTGAGAAGAGCGCGACCAAAGCCCGCCGAGCGCGATGGTCGTATCGATTCGCCGGAGCCGCAGCCGTGGCGGACCTGTGCTTTCGCGCTGCTGTCAAGAGCCTTGGGCCGATCAAACGTCGAGGCTCTTGAGATACGCCACGCTCTGCTTGGTGAGTTCCCAGTTCTGCTCGACGAAATAGTTCTTGACCCCACCCGTCTTCGCGGCGGTGAATGTCTTCATCCAGTCGATGCTGCCCTTGCCAAGGGCAACCTGCGGGTGACGCTCTCCACGGCGACGACCGCTACGCTTGCCCGATGCACCCGTTGGCGACGGAGCCTGGGCGTTCATGTCGACGTCTTGCAGATGCATCGAGTAGAACCGCCCAGGGTACTTGAGGAAGTAGTCGGCGGCGACGAAACCTGCCGTGATCGTGGACATCTGGAACTGGAACTTGACCAGCTTGGGATCGAGCAGTTCGAGCAACAGGTCATAAGTCCGCTTGCCATCGACAGTCGAGACCTCGAAGCCTTCATTGTGCAGCCCTTGGTGCATCCCGGCCTCGGCCGCCACGGCGGCGATCTTGTTGTACTCGTCGGCCGCCTTTTTCACCTGGTCAAGCGTTGGAGTACCCTCTCCACCAAGAGTCGCGGTGATCATCTGGGTGATTCCGACTTCCTTCGCCCATTCAATGCTTTTCGCCTGGCTCTGCCGTAACTCTTCCATGGTGAAGTGCGAGCTCTCAGACTTCACCCCGTGGTCGGCCATGATCTTGCGGATTTCTTTGGCGTCGGCAAGCGAAGCGAATTCGGAGCCGTAGCCAATCGGCGAGCAGAGCTCGAGCCGGGTCACGCCGATCTCGGCGATCATCTTGACGAACGCCGGAAAGTCCTTGAGCATCGACCGCAGGGGATAAACCTGACTGCCGATCGGCAGGCCAAGCGGACTGGCCTTGAGCTCCGACGCATACGCGGCAACGAAACCGGCCGCTCCCGTACAGACAACCGACCGCTCCAGGAATTCTCGTCTCGATAGCGCAGCCATGAAAAATTCTCCTTTCAAAGTTCCCAGCCATGGCGATATTCACGGGTCAGGTACCGGTTGGCTTCGGCGATGTTCGTGATCTTGGATTTGGCGGAATCGAAGAGGAGTCGCCGGCCGCCGAGGCGTAGCGAGATCGAGGCCAGATTCATGGCGTCGCTGATCGGGCCGGCCAGCCGAAAATCGCCATAGCTTTCCGGGCCTCCCTTGAACGCCGCGATCCATGCGGAATTGCGGATTCCGCCGCCCTGGCGGCCACCTGCCTGACGTCGCGCCGGCTCCGGCAGGTGGTTCGCCGTTCGATAGGCACGCATCCTCGCTTCGGGAATCAACTGCGGGTTCTCGCTGCGGAAACCACCCAGGATCTTCCCCTTGTCGCCGACAAACATCATGCCTTCTTCCGGCAACTCCTGGTTGTCGGCCATGAGTTCCTCGGGTGCCGGCGGTTTGATGCCGCCATCGTACCAGAAGATATCGAGACCGGCACGCTCGCCCTTGGGGGCGAATCGCAAACGAATCGTGCAGGCCGCGGGGAACGAGTAGTCGTTCTTGATCCGCTGGCAGACGTCGTCAGAAACGGTGCAGACATGGCTCGGCGTTGATTCGACGCTGATCGGCGAATCCAGGTCGAGAAGCTGGAAAATCGGCCAGAGGCTGTAATGTCCCATGTCGGCGATTGACCCGCCGCCAAACTCGTACCAGCCGCGGAAATTGGTGTGCGTGTAGTTGGGGTGATAAGGGCGATCGAGCGCGGGGCCAAGCCAGAGCGTCCAGTCAAAGCCCGCGGGGACGGAGGGTCTGTCGGCCGGAAGGGTCGCAAACTGAGGCCACATCGGACGCATCGACCAGTTGTGGATCTCCCGGAGCGTTCCAATCGCGCCATTCTTGATCATGTCGACGGATTGCTTCTGACCGACGCCTTGACTGGCCGGCATGAAATGCGTGGCAATCTTCTTGGAACGGGCTACTTCGATGACCGCCCTGGCCTCGAGCAAGCGATTCGCCAGCGGCTTGTGCACGATGACGTTCATGCCCTTCTTGAGCGCGGCAAGCGCGATCGGCGCGTGAGTGTGATCGGGCGTCATCACCTTGACCGCGGTCACATCCTTCTCGTTCTCGAGTAGCTCGCGGAAGTCGACGTAGGTCGTGCACCCCCTGTAATGCTCCTTGCTGCGCTGCTTCGCGTAGTAGGTTTCCACGACCTCCTTGCCCACATCGCGGCCGCCTGGCACGTGGTTGAAGCCTTCTCTCCAGTTCGGGCTGTCGATCAGTCGCCGGATTCCGTTGCGGATTTCATTCTTGCCCCATTCCAGGTAATGGACGCCATCTTTCTCGACGTCACAAACGGCGACCACCTGGACATCCGGGCTGGCGAGAATCCCACCGATTTCGCGGATCGCCTGGGTCCCGAAGCCAATGCAGGCCAGGGTGATCTTCTCGCTAGGCGCGACATAGCCCACTCCGCCGAGCACATGCCGTGGCACAATGGTGAACGCGGTGGCCGCCGCCCCGCCGGCCATCATGAGTTGCCGCCGGGAAAGGCTACCCGGCTGAGAGGAGGCGCTGCTGTCGTCGGTTTTCCCGGACTGGGATTTGTTGGTTCTCATGACAGGGCTCGAAATTCTTTTGAGGGTGAACGGTGAATCCGGCAGGCTGGCGCAAGCGGTCCTCTTGCTGAGGATCGATGTCGGCCTGCTGGCTACAGTCTCATTGAACAGATCGGCTTGCAAGCCTTCGCCCGCAGATTATCCATTCTTGCGGCAAGACGAAGGATGAAGGATCGAATCCAAAAGAAATAGGCGTGAAAGGGCGGCCAGTTGTTCCAGTTCGGGTGCACGTCAGCTTTTGTTTTTTTCTGCTGTCACTTTGCGGATTTTGGGGCGACGGGTGAAAGGGTGCCCAGGACGAGTGCGTAGATGTTTGGCCAGGCGTTCGTCGTCGCACAGTGCAGCGGCCCGCACCTGGAGGATTGCCTCAGCCCCCTCGGGGTCGTTCCAGAACATCTCCGTCCCTTTCACCCGGTAATTGACTTCCTTCACCAGTGATTCCATCCATGCCGTGGTCACGGGCAGGCCCTGTCGACGATACTCCGGGTAATGCATCCGCTTCTGGTTGTTCTCCAAGTAGGTGATCGTCGTGGCGACGATCGAGCGCGGGTCGGTGTCGGGTGCTTTTGGGGGAGGCTCACCCAGTCTGGTCTGCCAGTGCCGCAATTCCTCCAGCGCCTGCGCCACCTCGCCTTGCCAGCAGCCGCGCATCCACACCACGTACTGGCTCCAGGCCTCCTCGGGTTTCTGGTGCACCGCCTTCGCTGCTACGAATAAGTAACTCAGCACATGAATGAAATCGAGGATCTCTGTGAAGTCAGGGAAGTGCGCTTTCCAGATCGACCAGTTCCAGGGCAGACCGTCGCCCAAGAAAGCTCTCGCCTGGGCCTCGAAGAACCGTCGCTGTTTCGCTTCCCGCACCATTTGCTTGCCGAAATCTTTGGAAGCGGCCAGGCTACTGAGAACCGTACGCACCAGTCGCTTGGGACGCCAGTCGGCGGCGTCCAGTGGCAACGCTGTATCGACGCTCTCATCGACGGTCACTTCGCGGGACGAAGCGGAACGCGGCGCAGCGACCGACAAGGCCTCGGTCTCGGCGATCTTGGCCACGTGCTTGGGATCGCAGAAACAATCCGGCGGCTCTGGCTGTGGATCGTGGTCGAATGTCTTGCGCTGGGCACGGATCAGACAGGCGTTCTTGGTTTCGCGCCAGCCCTCTGTGGTGCGGTGCACGCCGGGACCATGCCCTGGCTCGCGGGTGCGAATCCGTCCCCCATCGCACTCAACGACGGCCAAGTCCGGGGGACTCTCGGGACGTTGGGCCAAGGCATCGGCAGTCTTGGGATCGGCGTCACGACGCTCGGCCAGCTCCCAACCAACATCGTGCACCACACGCTCGATCGTCTTGGCCGAGACCGGCTGGTCACCCACGTTTCTCATCACCAACATAGCCCGCTCGAACGAACGCGTTTCCGCCGCCGCGAATGTCATCCGCTTGATCAGCAAAGGCGTCAGTTCGCGGGCATCAAACCCCAACGTCTCCCTGTCGGGGGAAAAAGGCCCGGCGGCAGTCCGGGCAGTAACCTTGCAGCTCTTGGATCTCGACAGGGCCGTCGATCGAGGTCACCGTGCGTTCCTTGAACTCGAGCTCGCAACGGGCTCGGCACTTCGGACAGGGGGCTGTGGCCGTTCGCCCCGCGACCAGTTCCCCCATCTGTCGGGCTTGGATCTCACGACTGAGCTGCTGACCGAGTTCATGAGCCCGCCCTTCGATCACGGAATAATGGGGAACCCCGTTGATCGTACCGTCGCCACGATCGAGGGCCACCGACAACTGGGCGGCTTCTTTGAGCAGTCGGTTCAATTTCACCTTCAGCGCGGCTGTCGTCCCATCCATGAGCGTGTCCCTCCCTGGCAAATATCGTTCTCCAAAGCTCCAGAGCCGTCGCACATTACCAAAGATTCTGGAATTCCCCCATTGACGATTTCACCCCTCCACCGATACGCGCAAAAGCTGACGTGCACCCTTCCAGTTCCCGCAGGCTTTCAGCGGGCTTGACTGGTGCAGGATTCTCGAATAGGTTGTTAGGTTCCGCGATTGATAAAACACTCCTCCAGTATCAGGACAGCGGCAGAGTCTACCGCTCTTGAGAATTTTGGTTCGCAAAGGTCTGAGGATTCAAGGTTTATGCCCCGTAAAAAGTTTGGTCGCAACCGCAAGAATCGCTGTCGTTTCTGCACGCCCGAAGGCTGCCCCCGTCCGGCTTATGTCGATTACAAGGACATCGGTCTGCTCAAGAAACTCTGCACCAACCAGAGCAAAATGTTCTCGCGCAAGCGCAGCGGCAATTGCGCCGCGTTTCAGCGCCTCGAGCGCGGCCGTGAAGCGAGCGCGTTTCATGGCACTTCTGCCGTACGTCGGTGAATGATCCGGATGCGCCCGATTGCTCAATGAATCGGGCCAGCCTTTGCCAGAAAGCTGCGAAACTGGGTCTCGACGACCCGCCAAGGCTGCCCTAGCCGGTCTTCCAGAGATCGGCCCGTGGTGCGCTTGATCCGCCCTCGGTACGCATCCTTGACGTAGTCGAGGAAGTCGTCGCGGTAGGTCCCATCATTCCACTGCATCAGGAACACCGCGAGCGCCTCGGCTTGCTGGTAATTCGCCAGGATGCGATTGCGACGATTGAACGCGTTCTGGTCAAGCCTCAAGAACTCCTCGAGCGGCAGGAACTTGCCGTCGGCAAGCGACTGCTGTGCCGCGGCAAGCCGCTCTCCGACCAGCCCGCCGACCTCGAGCGTGCCATCGGGCTGCGGCATTACCGTCTCGAAATAGGTTCCCAGTCCTTCGAAGACCCAGTAATTGCCGACGTTTTTCATGTAGGCGTTGAGCCCGGCGGTCTCGAAGAGGAGCTGATGCGAGACCTCGTGGTAAAGGGTCGCCGTGACGGGAAGCTGGCCGCCGAGGTCGCGGAAAAAGTAAGCAATCGCGCGGTTTCCCTTTCCCTGGCGGGGCGGATTGTAATAGCCCAGACTCTCGCCGATATCCTCGCCAGCGAGCGGGGTCAGGTGCGCGACGTACTCGTCCTTGGTCGCGAAATAGTAGATCTGGTGCGGTTTGTAGGAGGTCTCCCCGGTGAGCGAGGGAGAACGAAACCGCCGCGCTAGCGGCAGGTTCTCACCGACGAGATCCGCGAGCAGCGTGAAGAAGACGTCGTAAAACGCCTCGAGCCGGCGGGCGAACTCGATCGTCTCGTTCAGGGGTGCGTCGCTCAGGATCTCGAAGTGCTCGGTGGCGATTTGCCAGGGATTCTTCCAGTTCGACCGCAGCCGGTTGGCCTCGTCCGCGGGAAGCCAGCGAACTTGCTTCTGACCGCGGACCGAGTACGCGGGAAGCTCACCCCGGTCAAGGTGCGCGACCCATTCGGCCGGAACCCAACCGAAAACGGAATGATTGACATTGCCCTCCTTGAGCTGGCGGACAGCGAACGGCCGCGCCCAACCCCCTTCGTAAGGAATGTATCCCAAGAGCCGACGCGCTTCGGGATGGTCCGGCTGGCGATCGAGCACCTCGCGCAGACAAACTGCGGCGTGGGAATAGACCGGCGGTTTGGCCGCGAGAGCCCGCTTGGCCAGGTCAAACAGCTCGGTCGCCGACTTCAGGCGGATCTTCCGCAATTCCGCCGACCAGTTCGGAATCGAGTCGCTTCCGCCCGGTCTGGCGGGCCCGCTGGCGACGCTGGCCAGCCCCCTGCTTTGCGCAGAGGCGACCTCGGGCAAAGGTCGCACCCGGCTGGGACCATTTTGAGGACCGGCGTGCGAAAGCCACCGACCTATCTCGGCACGAGCCTGGGCCGCCGAATCACCAGAAAGGGAAGCAACCAGGCTTCCCAGCGCCTTCGCCTCCCGTTCCTCGATTGCGCGCCGCGTTGCTTTCAGTTCGGCCGAGACGGAGGTTCCCGGGTCCGGGGGCGGTACCTGAAGCCCGAGCGAAAGACTGATCGCCCAGGCAATGGGAAGTATAGTGATCATTTCGCTCTCGCGTTCGGGTTTGAGCACGTGGCACGGCCGACAAGGTTTCTGACGCCCCTGGAGGCTCGACGATTCGGTGCCCGCCTCACTTCCTACGATCGTTCCGGCTCGGGAACACGCAGGCCGCCGACCTGGTGGATCGCTACCTCCGGTTGATCTGGACGGGTGCGACGATCCGTCGCACAATGCCGCCCGTGATTGGAAAGTCCCACTGGCTTGTGATTTCCTGGGCCTGCGAAAGGCATGGGTGGATCATGGTGCTGTCGCGTCCCCGTATCCCCAATGTGGCTCTATTGATATTGGGATTGGTTCTGGGCTGGGGTCTTGCGACCATCCGCCCCGCCCAGTTACGGGCCGGCGGGGGAGACCGCTCCGGAGATTCCATCGTTGTCACGGGTCCGGTCATGATTCGCTATGACGAAGGAAGCAAGGTCCAGATTCCACTCGATGCCATTTACCTCCTGGATTACAAGGCGGGCCGTCTGGTGGGAACGGTTCCTTCGCTCCATGGATCCGTGGGAGGCTCACACTACCTCGGGGCGTTCGCTGAGCGAGACCTGGTCGCCGACTTCAAGCTCGACCTCGACCAGGGGCCGCGGCCGCATTTTTTGATGACCACAGGGGCGCTGGGCGCCTATAGCGCGGGGTGGGCACCTCTCTATGTTTTCGAGACCACCAGCAGTCAACTCGCGATCTATCGGATCATCCAGCAGTCGATCGGCACCACGGCCACCACCAAGCTTGAACTCGTCGAAAAGCGCTCGCTGGCGAAAGGCGAGGGGGTCGGACAGACTGGCCGCTGAATCCCGGACGGCATCGATCTCAGTCGGTTCATTCACCAGAGAGCCTGTGAGTGTGCAGCACAATCCGCTAGAAACCACCCTTTCCCTTGCCGGGTGGACCGCCCGCTTTCCCCTTCCCGGCTGGCGCGTCACCCGCTGCTGCCTCCCCGCCGCCGTCGGCATCCTCCGCCAGGATCGAGCCCTTGCCATAGGGACGAGCTTCCTCGTGGTTCAGAAGCCAGGTCGATCGCGGGTCGAACACATGCACCGGAACTCGCTGGGTGCCGCTCCGGCCGTATTCGCCGAACGGATCACGCGTGCCCGATCCGTATCGCGCAAAGATTGTCCCGGTCGTGTACTGGAAGAATCCAAGCCATTGATGATCCAGACCCATGCCGAATGGCGGTTTGTACTTGTAGTCGATGGCCCCGAAGATTTTCTTGTCCACAGGCGCGGCGTGGAAGGACAGGATCAGGATCGCCATGGTGACCAGCGACGTGGCCAGGGCAAAGAGAAGCCGTCCAGCATGATAGATCGGAACCGGAAATCGGACCATCGCCGGCGCCAGCGTTTCCGTAGTCATGCGCAAGAGCATCACGGCCACGCAGAAGATCGATAGCATGGCCAGCGTGTCGGAGAATCCCCAGCCGATCCCGGTGCTGTCGATCAACCTGGCCAGCGGCTCATAAAAGTTGAACGCGATCAAACCGCCGAACACCACGTTGAAGAACATCAGCGCGGCACCCCAGAGACCCTCGCTGGCGAGCGCGTAGGTCAGCAGCAAGATCAGGAAGGAAAAGACCAGGTCGATGACAACTTTTGGAACGGACATGGATGAAGATTCCTGCTTGAGTGAGGGATGTCGCCGCCCTTGATATTGCTCTTCGATCGGTTCGAGCCTCTGTCGCGACCCGGCGTTTCTTGTCAGCCTTCTGAAGGTTTACTTCACAACACGAAGCAATTCCTCGATCGAGGTCCGCCCCTGGATCACCTGGCGTAGACCGTCTTCCTGGAGGTAGATCATCCCGTTCTTGCGAGCTTCGGCCTTGATCTTGTTGATTGAAGGATTTTCACGGAGCATCTCCCGCAGAGGCTCGGAGATGACCAAGAGCTCATAGATTCCGGTCCGGCCCAGGTAGCCCGTTCCGCCGCATTGTTGACAAACCTGTTCGGGATTTTCGGGCCGGCGGTAGAACACATCGACCTTTTCCACCGGCAAGTTGGCCTTCTTGAGAAACTCGGGCTTCGGCTTGTAGGGTTCCTTGCAAGCCTCGCAGAGCAACCGGACCAGCCGCTGGCCCAGTACGGCGGTCAACGCGGAGGAGATCATGAACGGTTCCACTCCAAGATCAAGCAGCCGGAAGAGCGAGGTGACCGCGTCGTTGGAGTGAACCGTTGAGAAGACCATGTGACCGGTATTGGCCGCCTGGCAGGCGATCGTCGCGGTCTCCTGGTCGCGGATTTCGCCGATCATGATGACGTCGGGGTCTTGCCGCAGAATGGACCGCAAGGCAGTGGCGAAGGTCTGCCCGGCCTTGGTGTTCACCTCCATCTGGGTGATGTTGTCCATGTGGTATTCGATCGGATCCTCGACCGTGATGATGTTTCGCTGGTAGCGGTCGATCTCACGGAGCGAGGCGTACAGGGTGGTCGATTTTCCCGAACCGGTGGGGCCGCAGCAGAGGAACATGCCGTGGGGCTGGGTGACCAGGCTGCGAACCTGCTCGATGAACTTGGGTCGCATCCCCAGGTCTTCCAGCTTGGTGATCGAGCCCGAGTTGTCGAGAATTCGCATGACCAGCTTCTCGCCGGCCTTCGAGCCCGAGGTTGCAACGCGGAAGTCGAGATCGCGAGCCTGCAGCTTGGCACCAAACGAGCCGTCTTGCGGTTTCCGCTTCTCGGAAATGTCCATGGCCGAAAGAACCTTGAAGACGTTGATCACGGCATCGCCGGTGGGCCGATCAAACGGCTCGGCGGCGTGCAGAATGCCGTCGATCCGGTACCGGACCGAAAGCTGTTCGGTGGTCGGCTCGAGGTGGATGTCGGTGGCCCGGCGCAGGACCGCGTCGTAGACCAGCTCCTTAGCGGCCATGAACGAGCGGGATTCCTCGGCCTGATGCACCCGGCTGGGATCTTCCTTGGCCGTGCCGGCGCTCTTGCCCACGAATGTGATCGGCGGACCGGTCCGGTCCACGCTGGTCACGTCCTTGTTGAACCAGGGCCTGATGCCCAGCTTCAGCAAGAGACCGTTGGCCACTTCGCCCAGGTGATACGGCGTGAGCACCTTCTGGTCGTCGGGAACGGTCTGGTTGCGAACATACGAATAAGTCAGGATCGGCACGAAGTAGGCCAGCAAAAGCAGGCTCAAGCTCAGGGGGTAAATCGGGATTGCGAAGATCAGGATCAGCCCGAGGATGCCCGAGAAAAAGACCACGCTGTTCCAGAGCGCAAACTTGACATTGTTCAGCTCTTTGGTGTCGTGCTCGACCCAGTCGGTAGTCCATGTCCAGAGCAGGAAGATCAGCACCACGGGGATGAACTTGTAGAGATTCAAATAGAGGCCCGGGCCTCGCACAATGCTGGGTGACTGGGCCAGAACGGGGCCGAAGAGCTCCGCGGCTTCGGCCCCGGCCCCAGCGCCGAGAACGAACAGGACGACCGTCGCGAGCACCAGGAGCGGGCGAATCATTAGCGGACCTTTCTTGGGGAGCATCACCTCGAGCCCAGGCAGATTGGCGGCAGCAACAACAGCCGGGCCGTGACATCAACGCTTCGCCGGCATCCACCGCGTTCCCTCCGGAGCGACCTGCCGCTCGGAACGTCTGGAGCGGCCCGACGGCCACTCGGCAACCACCGCTCGAGCAGCCGGCGCTCTTCGACCGGACCGGAACTTGGCGGACCTTCTCTCTAGCAGAATACCAGCTTACAGAATACCAGGTTGAGCGATCGTAATCCCCTTGAGCGCCATTTTCAAAGATTCCGGGCTGGGAGCGACCTCGAAGGCCGTCGCGCGTTCGACTTTCTCGTTGACCACGAGCAGACGCAAGCTCTCGGTGAAGTCCATCATCCCTTCTTCCTTGCCAATCCGGATGGCATCGCCGAGCTTGGTGTCTTCCTCATTGAGAATCAGCTTCTTGACCGTGGGGTTCATCCGCATGATCTCGTTGGTCGGCACCCGCGTCGTCCCCTTGGCAGCCAGTTCTTTGGTTGTCGGCAAGAGCTTCTGGGCGATGATCGCCTTGAGGTTGAACGCCAGCGACTGCCGCAACGAGGAATGCATTTCGCGCGGGAACAGGTCGAGCAGACGGCCGATCGTCGAGGGCGCGGTCCCCGCGTGGATTGTGCCGAATACCAGGTGACCGGTTTCCGCGGCGTGCATGGCCGCGCTGAACGTTTCGCGGTCACGCATCTCACCCACCAGGATAACGTCCGGATCCTGCCGCACGGCGTGTTTGAGGGCCACGTCCCAGTCGATCACGTCGATGCCGACCTCGCGCTGGTTGATGATCGACTTGTCATCCTTGAACGTGTATTCGATCGGGTCCTCAATCGTGACGATGTGCAGCCGCTCGTTCTCGTTCATGTACTGAAGCATGGAGGCAATCGTTGTGCTCTTGCCCGACCCGGTCACGCCCGCCAGGATGATGATTCCCTGATCGTACTGGGTGATGTCGGCCAGGACGGAGGGAAGGTGGAGATCTGCGAAGCTAGGGATCTTGTTATTGACCCGCCGCGCCACCAGGCTGAGCCGGCCGCGCTGCTTGAACAGATTGACGCGAAAGCGGGTCTCGACCTCGCCGTCGAAGACGATATGGGCGAAGTCGACTCCTCCTTCCTCGTCGAGGATGCCCCGCTGCCGCGGCGACAGCAACGGATACATCAGCCGCTCCATGTCGGCCGTGCTCAGCGGCGGAAGCTGCATTTGCCGCAAGACGCCGGCCAGCCGCATCGAGGGCGGAAACCCGACTTTGAGATGCAGATCCGACCCCTTATATTTCATCACCATCCGGAAGAGCTTGTTTGCCTCGGGCTCGTTGGTGATGGTGTCCAGCGAAGCTTCCACGGCGGTCGACATGGCGGGAACTCCTCGAAACGCAGGTGCGGAAGGAAAGTCGGTGAGTTTATTCTGGGAGCTGAACCTTGATCGATCGGAAGACTTCCAACGACTGGCTGGTGATCTCCTCACTCGCGCCTGGACGCAACCACGCCGAACCCTGCCGGCGGCGGGTGACCGCGCTCGGTCGGCAAGAGCAGCCGCACCGGCACACCGTGCCGCGCCAGGTACTCCTTCGTAGCAGCGATCGAGTACTCGCGATAGTGAAAAATACTGGCCGCCAGGGCCGCGCTGGCCCCGGCATCAGCCAGCGCTGCCCGCAGGTGTTCGGGGTTTCCGGCTCCGCCCGAGGCCACAACCGGAACCTGAACGGCATCGACCACCGCGCCTGTCATCTCCAGGTCGTAGCCGTTTTTCGTGCCGTCGGCGTCCATGCTCGTCAGGACGATCTCGCCGGCACCCAACCGCTCGACCTCGCGCGCCCAGGCCACCGCCTCCAGTCCGGTCGGTATTCGACCGCCGTTAATGTGAACCTCCCACACCTCGCGACCGTCCCGCACCACGCGCTTGGGGTCGATGTTGACCACGATGCACTGGCTGCCGAACTTGCGAGCGGCCCGATGAACCAGGTCGGGCTCGCGGACGGCCGCCGAGTTGATCGAGACCTTGTCGGCCCCTGCCTTCAAGAGCGCCCGGATGTCGTCCAGGTTGCGAATTCCGCCTCCGACGGTCAACGGCATGAAACAGACCTCGGCCGTGCGCCGGACCACGTCCCAGAGAATCTCGCGCTCTTCGTGGCTGGCGGTGATGTCCAGGAATACGAGCTCATCGGCTCCCTCGGCGTCATAGCGCGCGGCAACTTCCACCGGATCACCGGCGTCACGAAGGTTGAGGAAGTTCGTTCCCTTGACCACCCGGCCGTGGTTGACGTCAAGGCAAGGGATGATCCGCTTGGCGAGCATGCACAGCCCCGTCGCGGCACGCCAGCAACAATCCGGCCGGCGCACCGAATCCATGTTGGTAGCCGAAGGTGATGCTTCGATCTCTGGAAAATTGCCCAATGTATTCTATAAAACCGGGAAGATTGATCCTAGTGGCTGATGAAAGATATCGTGGGAGGTCCAGTCTACTTGGCACGGCGACTTGCTAGAATCAAGTGCTGGCAGCACTTGGAGATTTCTTCCGCAGTCTGTTGGAACCGGCCAGGAACTTGGTGATCGGGTGGATTGGCGATGACAAGCTTCACGATTGAACTTTCCGAAGAGCAGGCTCGTCGCTTGCTTGACCTGGCTCGAAAACTCGGCACGACTCCCGAGGAAGTACTTTGCGCCGGAGTCCAAGAGTGGCTGGCGAGTTCCGCGACAGACTTCGCTCATGCCGCTTCCTATATCCTCAAGAAGAATGCCGATCTCTATCGGCGGTTGTCTTGAACTCATGCGCCACCTCACGCTCGACGAGATCCTGGAATTGCATCGCCTGGTTTTGCTTCAGTCAGGCGGCGCGATCGGAATTCGCGACCTGGGTGCAATCGAGTCGGCGGCCGCACAGACTCAAATTGCGTTCGGAGGGGTGGATCTTTACCCGACCATCGTCGAAAAAGCCTCGGCTCTTGGATACTCGACCATCAAGAATCACCCGTACGTGGATGGGAATAAGCGGGTGGGCCACCCGGCCATGGAGACCTTTCTGGTACTGAACGACCACGAAATTTCGGCCGACGTCGATGAGCAAGAGACCACGATCCTACGACTAGCCGCAGGTACGCTTACACGGAACGAGTTCGTAGTCTGGCTTGTTGCGCATCTGATTGCTTCTCCTCTGCCCCCCACGCCTTGAGGTTTTTTCCCAATCCATCGCCTGGCGGCACAAGCGCGTCGTGCAGCGGCTCATTCTACCTGCAGGCAGGAATGTCTCCAGATCGGGCCATACCCCACCAGATGGACTCCCTCCACGGCTAATCGCGTCTCAGTTTTCGTTTCAACGATTGTCTAGTCCTCCTTGAGACTCCCTGGCCATGGAGCAGAGTCCAGCCTCGGTCGTGATCACGGACTCGCAGGGTGGGATTGAGTACGTAAACCCCGCCTTCGTGAATGCGACAGGATATCAGGCGGACGAGGTGATCGGCAAAAGCTTCCGTTTTCTGAAATCTGGCATCCATCCGCCCGGATTCTACAAGCAGATGTGGGAACAGATCCTCAGCAAAGAGCTCTGGCGCGGTGAGGTCTGCAATCGGAAAAAGAATGGAGAGCTCATCTGGGAAGACACCACCCTCGCACCCGTCCTGGATGCTCAGGGCACCGCCACCAATTACGTTGCCGTGAAGTTGGATATCACGGCCCGCAAGATAGCTGAGGCGACACTCAAGGACGCTCGCGATCAGCTCGAGAAGACGACGGCGTTCCAGCAAGCCATCCTCAACAGCGCGGACCACACCATAATTGCCACCGAAGTGGATGGCACGATCACGGCATTCAATGCCGGCGCCGAGCGGATGCTGGGTTATCGAGCCGATGAGATGGTGGGCAAGTGCACTCCCGAGGTCATTCACGATCGAGACGAGTTGATCGAGCAGGCCCGATTGCTGTCGGAGGAACTCGGCTTTCCCTTCCCGCCCAGCTTCGAGGCGTTCGTCGCCAAGGCGCAGCCTCGGTCGGACCACGGAGGGCGAATGGACCTACATTCGCAAAGACGGTACCCGGCTTCCCGTGCATCTCTCAGTGACCTCGATTTGCGATCACAACGGTGAGGTCATGGGCTTCCTGGGCGTTGCTCAAGATATCACGGAGCGAAAGCGAACTGAAGAAGCGCTGAAGGTCGCCAGGGTGCAGGCCGAGGAGGCCAGTCACGCCAAGAGCCAGTTCCTGGCCAGCATGAGCCACGAACTGCGCACCCCGCTCAACGGTGTCATCGGCATGACCGACTTGCTCCGCGAAACGGAGCTGGATCGCGCCAGCGGAGATACGTCGATGCCTGCCGCTCAAGCGGCAAGTCGCTCCTGTTCCTGATCAACGACCTCCTTGATTTCTCGAAAATCGAAGCCGGCAAGCTGGAACTGGACGAACAGGAGTTTGATCTCGACCAGTTTCTGGCGGAAATCGGCGAGACGATGGCCTTCCAGGCCCGTCAGAAAGGGCTCCGCGAAGAAGCGCGAAATGGGTGGGGCACGGATGCTCTGGGGCTCGGATGCTCTGGGGTACTGCAATCATGGTTCCGCTTTAATGAAAACGCCGCCCGTTGCGGAGCGGCGTTTTCGTCGAAATCCTGAAACAAGAAACGGTTGCTTACCGAAATATGAATCAGTTGCCGGACTTGGTTGTCGATCCTCATGCCGTAGAACGATTTGTGCACGAAGAACACCGACACCAGGAAGAATGCGACGGCCAGCACGTGCGAGCATTCGGATTGCTGGCCGCTGAGCGTCACGGCCAGCTCGACGGCCAGCAAGCCGAACAGGGTGGTGAACTTGATGATCGGGTTCATGCGCCACCGACGAGGTGTCCTTGAACGGATCGCCGACGGTGTCGCCGATGACGGTGGCGTCGTGCAGAGGCGTCCCTTTCTGCTTCAGGTCGACCTCGACGATCTTCTTGGCGTTGTCCCATGCGCCGCCGGCATTGGCCATGAAGATGGCCTGGTAGAGGCCGAAGATCGCAATCGAGATCAGGTAGCCGATAAAGAAGAACGGCTCAACGAACGCGAACGCGAGCGTGGCGAAGAAGACGGCGAGGAAGATGTTGAACATGCCCTTCTGCGCGTACTTGGTGCAGATTTCGACCACCTTCTTGCTGTCGGTGACCGATGCCTTCTCCGCGCCTTCGAGTTTGATGTTGGCCTTGATGAACTCGACCGCGCGGTAGGCGCCGGTGGTGACGGCCTGGGTGGAAGCGCCGGTGAACCAGTAGATCATGGCGCCGCCGGTGATCAGGCCGAGCAGGAAGGGCGCGTGCAGCAGAGAGAGGCTTGGCGACGTCATGGGTGAGCCCGCCGGTGAGGGCCATGATGATGGAGAAGATCATGGTGGTTGCGCCGACGACGGCGGTGCCGATCAGCACCGGCTTGGCCGAAGCCTTGAAGGTGTTGCCGGCGCCGTCGTTGGCTTCGAGCAGGTACTTGGCGCGCTCGAACTTCACGTCGAAGTTGTAGTCCTTCTTCAACTCGGCTTCGATGCCGGGAACGTTTTCGATCAGCGACAGCTCGTAGACGGATTGAGCATTGTCGGTGACCGGGCCGTAGGAATCGACGGCGATGGTGACCGGACCCATGCCGAGGAAGCCGAAGGCGACCAGGCCAAAGGCGAAGACGGCGGGAGCCAGCATCAGGTGCATGCCATGGACTGGCCCGGTGCTGAAGTAATAGCCCATGGCTCATGAGCGCGACCATGCTGAGGCCGAGCCAGTAGGCGGAGAAATTGCCGGCCACGAAGCCGGACAGGATGCCGAGCGAAGCTCCGCCTTCCTGCGCCGACTTGACGACTTCTTTGCACGTGGGCCGATTTGGTTGAGGTGAAGACCTTGACCAGTTCGGGAATGATCGCGCCGGCCAGGGTTCCGCAGGAGATGATGGAAGCCAGCTTCCACCAGAGCGTTCCGTCGCCGAGAGTCGGGAATCATGCAGGTAGGAGACGATGTAGGTGAGGATGATGGAAATGATGGACGTGATCCAGACCAGCGAGGTCAGCGGCGTCTCGAAGTCCATTTCGTCGGCGTTGCCGTATTTGGCCTTGGCGATGGCGCCGTTGAGGAAGTACGCGCCGGAGCTCGAGACCAGCATGGCCACGCGCATGACGAAGATCCAGACCAGCAGTTGCACCTGGGTCGTGGGGCTCTTGACGGCCAGCAGGATGAAGGTGATCAGGGCCACGCCGGTGACGCCGTAGGTTTCAAAGCCGTCGGCGCTGGGGCCGACCGAGTCGCCCGCGTTGTCGCCCGTGCAGTCGGCGATGACGCCGGGGTTGCGGGCATCGTCTTCCTTGATCTTGAAGACGATCTTCATCAGGTCGGAGCCGATGTCGGCGATCTTGGTGAAGATGCCGCCGGCGATACGCAGGGCCGCGGCGCCCAGCGATTCGCCGATGGCGAAGCCGATGAAGCAGGGGCCGGCATAATCGCGCGGGGACGAACAGCAGGATGAACAGCATGATGAGCAGCTCGACCGAGATCAGCACCATGCCGATGCTCATGCCGGCCTTGAGCGGAATGGCGATAGCACGGATACGGCTTGCCGCGCAAGCCGGCGAAGGCGGTGCGCGAGTTGGCGAAGGTATTGACGCGAATGCCGAACCACGCCACGCCGTAGCTGCCCGCGATGCCGACGAGCGTGAAGGCCAGAATGATGGGCAGGGTGACGGCGATCGATTTTCCCGGAACCGGCGCCAGACACGCCGAAGTAAAGCGAGATGATGACCGCGATGAAAACCCAGAGCAGAAGGATGAACTTGCCCTGCGTGACCAGATAGGTTTTGCAGGTCTCATAGATCAGCTCGGAGATTTCGCGCATGGTGCGATGCACCGGCAGGTTCTTCAACTGCATATAGATGGCCAGGCCGAACAACAGGCCGCCGACGCAGAACAGCAATCCGATCGTCAGAAGGGCATGCCCGTTCATGCCGAAGAAGTTGCGAAACTCACGCTCGTCAAATCCGGCAGCGTCAGGTTGGCTTCGCCGCCGCCGGCCGTGTTCCGGCTGCGCAGGCGAATGCGGGAAGCAGCAGGCCCAGAAGGGCCACCGCGGACTTGTATGGCCGCTTCGATAAAACCGCCGGCGCCTTGTTTCATGGTTGAAAAGCTCCTCGATAAGGCGGTCGCAAGCAGTCCGAGGACACTCACGCCGAGAAAGAAAACCACACAACCCTGTACCGTCACATATCCTCCATACTGAATGTTTTAAGCCGCAAGAAACACGGTCCCGGATCGACCTCGCGAACACGCCCGGGGAATTGCCACGGGAAGGCTATCATCCGGATACACGGCTGTCGAGTGACTGCTATCACGGGCCCATCGACCGCGGCCATCCCCTGCGATGCAGCTTCCCGAAGCCGGGTTTAGAGTACCAATTAGGGAAGGACCTGGTCCTATGACATCTGCGAATCTGCTCACCCCGCGCCAGGCCGCGGAAAAGCTCGGCATGAGCTATCCCGCGCTGAAGCATTGGATCCTCGCCGGCCGTATTAAAACTGTCAAGACCCCGGGCGGCCATCACCGCATTCCGCTCAGCGCGCTGAGCAAATTTCTGCCCGCGGCGCAGGCGCTCGCAGGTTCGCCGCGGATCAGCGGCCGCAATCAGTTAGTGGGGACGGTGACGCAGGTAAAGATCGAGGGACTGCTCGCAAAGGTTGTGCTGGCCATCGGCGAACAGCGGGTGACTTCGATCATTACTGCCGACGCCGCGCGTGAGCTGGCGCTGAAAAAAGGCGATACCGCCGCGGCCCTTATCAAGGCCACCGAAGTGATGATCATCCGGCCATAAATGCGCGCGTCCATCGCGCGCACTCTTCGCTGAGCCTTCGAACTTCCCTTCCCGCTCGCGCCCCCAAAAACCTCACTTGTCCCGGGCCGCCGAAGGTCGAAGAGCGCGCTCTTTTTAACGATTCGACACGATTTTTCTGCATTAATTCGCTAAAATCATGAAGTAAACGATCTTTTTGGAGGGATCGTGCTTCCCCACAAATCCATTCTTCCCCTGTTTCTTCCGCTGTTTATTTTTTCGTCGCTCACCGCGCAAACTGCAACGCCCGCCTCTGCGCCTGCACATCAAAGTTGGGTTGGAACCTGGCTGGCGCACGTCTCCGCGACGCAAGCAGCACAGCCTCACTGGATGACTCCTCTCGCTACCGTCACGCCGCGCCTCGAGCAGGAGTTCCGATTTGACGTTTTGCACGAAGTCACGCCCACTGGCGACATCACCAACGTGGATAACGGCAAGGGTCTCGAACTGATTCCATCGCGCCGCACGGAACTGCTGATCAATGCGCCGCCCTACCTTTTTCACGAGAATCCCAAGGTCGCGAACGGGCCCGGCGATGTGTCATTCACCCTCAAATACCGCTTCCTTGCGCGCAACGAGGAGCACGGCAGCGCCATCCTGACGGGGTTTCTTGGCGGCAGCATTCCCACGGGAACCTACAAGAATGGCTCTTCCAGCGCGATCGTCACTCCCACACTTGCCGGCGGAAAGGGCTGGGGGAGATTTGACTTCCAGGCGACGCTCGCGGGCACGCTTCCGGTCAACAGCGTGAATACGCTGGGCCGCACCATCGCTTCCAACACGGCATTGCAGTACCATCCCCAGCGATTTCTCTGGCCGGAAACGGAGATCAACTCAACTTTCTGGAAGGGCGGCACAAACGACGGCAAGAAACAGACGTTTGTGACGCCGGGCGTGGTTTTCGGGCGCTTTCCCATCCACCATCGCGTGGCTTTGGTTGCCGGGGCAGGCTTCCAGATTGCTACGACGCACTACAACCAGTACAACCATGCGGTGGTGGCCACGGTCCGCGTGCCGTTCTAAAATGCAGCGCTTAAGGGAACAAGGGACTAAGGGACTAAGAAAACCTGCCACTGCTCGGTTGTAGGACGAAACTCTTCGCCGATGCGTTGGATGATCCCGCAAGAACATGCACAGCAGGTTAAGGCGGCCCGCTTCTTTTCGTTGTTTGACTGGTCCCAGTCTTCTTGGTCCCTTGGTCCCTTGCTCCCTGTCTTTACTCGATGGCGACGTCGATTTTGTCGTCGGGCAAGACGATTCTCAGATTCTGTTTGCTCGGGTCGCGCACCTCGCCGCCGGGCAGCGGATGCAGCTTGAAGAGCACCAGAAGGTCGCGGTCAGGGTCATCGAAGGCGGGAAAACTGGCCACCTGCTCGAGGGAGTAAAAGGTGTGCAGGTCTTCGAGGGTGCCAGGGTCGAGATCGTTCCAACTGGCGTACCAGCCGGGCTGATAGTCGGCCAGCTTGGGCGCGAGGTCCTCGGTGCCAAAGTCGTCGCACAGGCTGGGCACGTGCGTGAGCAGCGTGATCTCATCGCCGCTGATCGAATCGAGCAGGCGCTTGCCATTGGGGTGCGTATCCATATATAGGGCGAGTTGCGTTGCGGCGTTGACCCAGGTGTATTCGGGATGGGTGGCGTAGCGGATGATCTGTGCACCGTGGACGCCGGCTGCGGTCGCGGCGGCCATGGTCAGCGCCCAGCCTAATCGGCGCGGCAAGTTTCGCGTGCCTGGTGGGTTGGACTTAGCCGGGTGATCCAGCAATGATCCGGCTCCCAGAGCCACTACGAGGAAGCAGAAAAACGCCGGAACTGCGAAGTAGCGCGGCTGGGGGTGGTTCTGGAGGGTCATAAACAGTACATATCCTGCGATAGCCCACAGCGACGCGCCAAACAACGGATCGCGCCATAGCTTCCGGCCCCAGGCGCTGCGCCAGGAAATGGCCGCGGTCAACACCACCGCGACCGCAAGAAGAATCGAACTGTGATCGACCCATAAAAGACCGTGAAACGACCACCACGACGACACCAAGGGCCAATAAAACTCCTTGGGCTTGGCGTAGGTGTTCACGAAAAAGTAGTATTTGTAGTCACCGAGCAGGCCAAGAGAGGCGATCAGGGCGATCCAGGCGGCGTAGGCGGCGCAGGCAACGCCCAAAGTCACCAGCGCACAACGCAGGGCCAACCTGCGCTGCTGCCACAACGGCACGAGCACGGCCCAAAGCAGCGCCGGCAAAAGGAAAAGTCCCGTGGTCTTGGTCAAAACGATCATGGCAAACAGCAGGCCGATGCAAATTGACCCCAGCAGCGGCCGCTGACGTTGCGGCAGGCGCACGGCCATAAGCAGTGCCGACAGAGTCAGTGTGATCTGGAGCGGCTCGAGAATCGCCAGCCGGCTGAAGCAGTAGAGAAACGGGCTGGTTGCGACCAGCGTGACACCGAGGAGCGCGATCCAGCGCGGGTTGCGCGCCCGCAGCAGCAGATAGCTCAATACAAGGCTGACGAAGAAGCACGCCACTGCCAACGCGCGCGCCGCCTGAACTGTGACGCCGGTGAAAAAAAACAGCAGCCACTCCAGAAACGGCCACACCGGAACCGCGACCGCGGGGTTAAAGTCTCCCGCCACGTACCAGTTGCCAAAGAGGTGGGCGCGGATGGCGGCGTTCCCGTACCAACCCTCATCAGTGAACTTGGCCCAGTCGAAGACCCATGGGGAGCCGTTGGGAAAATCGGCGCGCAGATGCCAGGCGTGCAAGAGCGCGAAAGCGGCGATGGCGGCGGTCCACAGCGCGTAGCCGCAGCGCCGCAATTGAATCGCCCGACCGCGCAAGTTCTCTCCAGCCAATGTTTCTTCCCTGGGCATGGGTTCTCCAGGCACCGCGCAAAGCTCAAATCCCGCCGAGAGATAGGGCTAGCGCCGGCCTGTTTCCACGACATCAGAGAAAGGCTGCGCACGAGATCGCCGCGGCGGGGATGCCCTTGAGTATATCGTTCGTTGATGGCGAGCCCGAGTGGGCGCGGCCCCTTTCGACACGGCTCCTGACTTCTCGATCGTGCCTCTAACATCCTTTTTTTGCACCGGAGTCGATGGCGGCCGGTTCATGTTTTCTGGGGCATCGCCGATGAAACGTGTGTCGGATCAGAACAGAGACCTGGCATAGAGGCGAGGCACGTTGAGATCCATGCAAAGCTCGGCTCAGATTCAAACGCAGCCTTCCGCCTCCGGCCTCACGCTCGTGGAGTTGGACTCATCGGCCGCGGCTTTCCACGTGGTCGGCGTCAGCGCGGCATGGCGCAAGCTGCTGATGCAGGCGGAGATGGCCGCGCCGCATCTGCAGGTGGCCGCTATCGAGGGCGAGCACGGCACCGGCAAGCACACCCTTGCGCGCTATCTGTTCAGCCGCTCGCCGCTGGCCGCCACCACGCTTTCAGCGCCGCGACGCCCGCGAGTGGCTGGCCACCGACGCCGATCCCGCCACGCTCGCCGGCTTCACTTATCTCGATCGCGTCGACCTGCTCGCGCCTCCCGGCCAGGGCCTGCTGCTCGGCGTTCTCAAGAACCCTTCAGGACCGCCCGCCAGGCCGCGCCGTTCTGCTCGCTTCCTCGCAAACTCCGCTGCGCCAGATGGCCGGTCAGGGACTGCTGCTTCCCGACCTCGCCTTCCGCCTCACGGCCATCCGCTTCGCCATTCCGCCGCTGCGCCAGCGCCGCGAAGACATCGCCCCGCTCGCGCAGTTCCTCCTCGACCGCCTCTGCGCGCGCTACCAGCAGCGCCCCGTCGTGCTCGGACCCGGCACGCTCGCCCGCCTGCTCCAGCACGCTGGCCCGGCAACGTGCGCGAACTCGCCAGCATCCTTGAAAATGCTCTGCTCGAAGCCGACAACGGCGTCATCCGGCCCTCGACCTCGCTTTGCCGGACGGCCCGCAGCCCTACTTCGACCTGCAAACGGGCGCGCACTCGCCGCTCAGCCCCGGCATGGGGCCCGGAGCAGGCTTTGGTGCGAACGGCTTTGAAGCGGGCTTCGACCCGCAGGCCGCTCTGCATGCCGCCAATCTGTCCCTGGACTCGATCATCCGCCGCCACGTGGAGTACGTGCTCGACCTGAACCGCGGCAACAAACTGCGCACGGCACGGCAGCTGCAGATCAGCCGGTCGACGCTCTATCGCATTCTGGCGAACGAGAACTTTCTGGCGCGGTGAGCGCGCCGAGACCGAATGACGTTGACGCGTGAGTGCAGTGTCCTCTTGCGTGAAGGCGGAATCGACGGAGCGTGCGGTCGGGAGACTCTTCACGCTTCACTTTTTCACTCGTTTGGATGGCCAGGCGCTACCGAGGCGCTTGATCGCTTCACAGGCCTTGCGCGGCGGCAGAGGCGGGGAATCGACGGCTTTGTGGCGCCTGGGCCCTGCGCTTCCGCTCCCGGACTCAATGGCGGGATGCGGCGTGCGCGGCGGCGCGTAGCTCTTGTAGACGGTGATGTGGAAGCAGGCCTGGCGAAACTCTTCTTCTACGTCGATCTTGCCTGCGGCTTCGAGCGCCAGCAGGCGGCGGCGCATCCAGGCGATCTCGCTGCGGCTCAAACCGTCTTTGGCAATGTCGATGGTCGCGCCGGTCAGGTGCGGGCTCACAATATCACCTTCTGCCGGGGCAGCGTTGCCGTTGACTCCATCAAGTGCTTCTGGTATTCCATGGTGCGCACTGCAGAGCTTACTTCGAGCGGCCGGTGGAAGGCCGCCTCGTGCGCCCGCGACAAGTCGGTCAGGAAAATCGCGGTCCACGGGCGGCAATAGCGGTGGGTCGCAGGCAAGTTCGGGCATTTACCGTGAGCGCGCTCGATACCGGGATCGGCACGAGCAGTTTACGCGCGATGCGATCGACGAGGTCGGATTCGTCCTCGATCCGCTCCAAACCCTCGGCATCGAGGCGCGCATTCTGCCGCTCCAAAGATTCGAGGGAGCCGCGCAGCGGCGCCGGGATTGCCATGGAGCGGAACCCGCAGCGACGCTTGCTCGGGCGGGGCGTCCAGTGTCTCGGCGTCTCGGGTCTCGGCATCCGGAGTTTCGGAGTCTGGGATCTCAGTGTCCGGGGCGGGCGGCGCGATGCGCTTGGTGGTTGCAGCGCGCGGTTGGTTCCGTGCGGAGGCCTCCGGCTGTTGCAATTTTTCTGCCGACGCGGGCTCTTCTGCATGCGCGGGCGGCAACAGGACTACGGGAGAGGCCGATGCAACTTCCATCGGCGCCGCAGCGCGAGTTTCCTCCCTTGAACGCAGCGCGCCTTCGCTCTGCGGGCGGAAGGCAGCGCGCGTTGGCTCGACGCGAAACGCGACATCGCGGCGCGCAGGATGTTTCTGCGCAAGTTCGCGCCGGATGGCGAGTCCCGCGGTGCGCCCCGCCTCGCGGGGCGTGGGCTTGCGCGTAGTTCTCGGCTCGGTTTGAGTGCGCGTGTGCGCCGGCGCGGCATGACGCCTGCTGTGCGTCGCGTGGCGTGTTGTCTGAGCGCTGGACGCGGCGGTGGTGTGCGGGTGCAACCTGGCTGTCGCGGTGGCGGCATGAGCGCCGCCCGCAGTCAGAGCCACGAGAGCAATGACGAGGGTTGCCGTCTGGCACATGAGGGAGGATGCGGACAATCGAGAGCTTCTCCAGTGTAGGTCGATCTGCATGCGCCACAAAGTGCCTTGGCGGATGCGGATTGGTCTGATAATTAGACCGTTTCCAGCGCGGTTAGTTGTTGTCCCGGCGGCGGAGTCGTTTCCGAACGGGTCGCGCAAATCGCAGGAAACGGTTGAAGGACATCCCTCGGGGGTTAAAACCCCGCTGCGCATGCATTTTTTGTGGCACGGATCAATCCGTGCCCTTTCAAAACGAATCTACGCACGCGGCCTCTATATTCATGGCGCTGGCGAGCTAAGCGCATCCATATTCATGGGACCGTCAGGGCAAGCGCCCTCTATATTCCCGGCGCCGGAGGGTTCAGTCCGTCCAGTGGTGCGATGGGTTTGGCGGGCGGGGTCAGCACAAAGCCCTTGCGGACGATGGCAAAGCCCTCCTCAAGCAATTCCGCCTGGAGAAGTTGATTCTCGGGACCGGAAAAGAGGTCGGTATTGGTTCCTGCGATGGTGGCGACGAGGTGATGCACGGTGATGGGCCGGCCGTCGAGGGTGCCCTGTTGATCGGCGTAGGTGGCCAGTTGCACTGGCGCAATGGAGCCCGCGTTTTTCGGCAGGATTGCCCATAGGTCGCGGTTGTTTTGGGTCACGGCAAGGGCCAGAAGCGTTTCCAGCGCGCCGGGATCGAAATCGGCCAGGAACACCGCGCCGGGATGCGCAGCCAGCCGCGTGGTGGAACTCCTTCCGCTGGCTGAGATATTCAGCAGAAACTGAGCCGCATCGGGAGCAGCCACTACGTTCACCGCCTCGCCGTTCACGATGGCGCTCAACTGCACGTGCTCGAGCCGGTTGGCAGAGGAAAGCCGCTCGGTCTTGGAAAGAGCGTAGTCGAGGCCCTGCATGGAAACCTTGACCAGCGAGGTTGAGTCGTAGCCATCCTTTATGGCGTTGAAATGAAAGCTGGCAGTGCCGACCTCGTGGTCGTGCTGGGCGATCACGAAATTGCCCGACTCCGGACCTGACGGCGAACCGCCGGCGCCGTGAACGGAAAGTTGAGAGCATCGCAGCGGGCGACAACGCCGCCAATGCCAAGGCAAAAAATCCCGCACATGGGGAAAAACGCAATGAGACCACTTGAAATTTCTACTCCCTCATCAAATTAGACACCGATCTGGTCAAAGAGTTACGTCATCCAGAGGCTGGCCTCGATGAGATGTGGGATGTTGTACCGATGATTCGAGGACATACAGGCATTTTCGTAACCCGTAGTTGCGAGTTTTGACCGTTGATTCTGGTTTATGCCCCCTGCGGCGGCGGACAGGCAACCCCCGCGAAAGAGCCGATGCGTTTTTTCTTCAAAGATTTCTTTACTTTGCGGACGGAGAGATGCTAATTTGCATAGCATCCCCCGCACGTAGCAATACAGGAGATCTCCATGAATTGTCCCCGCTGTGGAACGGCATGCCTGCCGGAGAATAAATTTTGCAAGAGTTGCGGCGCTCCCATAAGCGCCGCCAGCAGTGCACAACCGACCGCAGCGGCCTCTGCTGCGCCGCAACCGGCAGCCTCGGCCGCTTATCCGGGCGCGTATCCGGGTACGCAGGCGCCACCGCCGGGCATGGTTCCGGTCATGTACCAGGCATACCCTGGGGGACCGCAGCAGGTATATTACGTTCCCGCGCAAGGTATGCAGCCGCATGCCGGAGTGGGTCTGCTGCAGAACATACAGGCGCAGATTCGAAAGATCGCGTCGACGGATCAGCTGGAAGGGTTCAGCCTGAGCCAGACGTTCAGCGAAACATTCAAGCACCACGATCCCCGTGCGGAGGAAGAGTACGCCATGGTGGGATCGGCGCTGACAACGCCGCCCATCGAGATGGTGGACACCAACTGGCCCAAGCCATGGATGTTCTTCCGCTTTCTGATGGCCCTGGCGATCTCGGCTCTGGTGTTGTACGGCGTTTTTTATTTCACCGGGCAAGATGAAATGAATCTGCTGCCGGCACTGTTGTTCATGGGAGCGTTTGCGACGCCGCTGGCGACGGTGGTGTTCATCTTCGAAATGAACACGCCGCGCAACGTTTCAATCGTGCAATTGGGCAAGCTGTTCGTGATAGGGGGCGTGGTCGGACTGTGCATGGCTATCCTTGAGTACCAGGTTTCGGCCATCGCCAACTTCCCGGGACCTATCGAGGAGGGCTCGAAGCTGCTGGCGGTAATCCTGGTGATGTGGGGCGTACGCGGGGCGGGCTACAAGTACGAGTTGAACGGAATCCTGTTTGGGTGCGCGGTGGGTGCGGGCTTTGCGTGCTTCGAGACATCCGGCTATGCGTTGTTTAACTCGGGCGGCGGCTTCGTGTCGGTGTTGCAAACCGAGACCATCCAGACGGTCGCGAAATTTGCGCAGGGACAGATCACCCAGGCGCAGGCTATCGCGGCGGTAAACCAGGCTACCCTCGATGCTGTGAAATCGATGGTGAGCTTGCTGTGGACGCGCGCGTATTTGGCTCCATTTGGCCACGTGGTGTGGACGCCGATTGCCGCGGGCGCCTTCTGGCGGGTGAAGCAAGATAAGCCGGTGAGCTTTGGCATGCTGGCGGACAAGCGCTTCCTGCTGGCCTTCCTGATCCCGGTGTTGATGCATACGCTTTGGGACATTACGGTCACTTTTCCGAAGCTGTTCAATCCCACGACTGCGGCCGAGCAGAGCACCGACAACTGGATCCTTTATGGAATCATGGCCTTTACGGCGGTGATCTCCTGGTACGTACTGTTCACCATGATTCAGCAGGGTCTGAACCAGGTGAGGGACGTAAAGAAGGCGCAACTGCAAGCCACGCTGAACCATGTGGAAGCGACCCTGGGGTTGGGGGCGAGGCGGTACGCAGTGCCGCCGCAGACGCCAGCAAGCGTTTAAGCGGCTTCTGGCCGAACCTTTACGGGACTCGAAACGAAATCTACGTAAGGAAAGGAGAACGCAATGGCATTCTGCAGCAGTTGTGGAGCGGTGTTGGAAGGGGACTCGCGCTTCTGCGCGAAATGTGGACACGACCAGACGGCGAAGGCCAGCGGCGCGCCGGCCGCGGCGCCGGCTGCCCCGATGGGCCCGCCTCTAAACACGCCCTTTATGGCGTCAGGGCCGGTTCCGATGCCTATGGGGCCAGGGCCGGTGCAGATGCCGGCGGCCGCTCCGGTGCAAAAGAGCGGGATGATGTGGGTAGCGGCACTGGTGGTTGCAGCAGGTGGGTATTACTACTACACGCACTATATGCGGCCCCCGGCACCGCAAACGCCGACGGCGCAGACCCAGCCGGGCGATCCCGGGCAGCAGCCGGGAGCAAATCCGGGACAACAGCCAGCAAATCCGGGTCAACAACCGGGTGACCCAGGACAACAGCCGGGTAATCCAGGGCAGCAGCCGGGAGGATATCCGCAGCAGCAGCCAACGGGGAATCCGGGACAGCAACCTGGGCAACAACCGGGTGGGTATCCCGGGCAGCAGCCGGGACAGCAACCTGGAGGGAATCCGGGACAGCAGCCGGGGCAACAACCGGGAGGGCAAGGTGGGCAAGGTGGCGCGAATCAGGCGCTTGTGCAGGCGCAGCAATTCGCCTGGCAGGGGCAACCTTCGAACGGGCAGATCCAGATCACGAAGGCGGAATGGCGGAACGGCTCGAATGTGACTATCCAGGCAGCAGAGCTGGAGTGCATTCAGTACGGCGCCAACAACCAGCCCCTTTCGCAGTTGACGAAAGTCCTCAATGGCCCGGTGCAGCCGGGGCAGACCGTCAACATCCAGCCATTCACACTGGGAGCTGAGGCACAGGGTGTGACGAATATGAAATGCGGTATCGTGGCAGTGCAACCGGCAAACTAAGGACGAGGCAAATCGACGAGGCAGACTCTGGAGGTGCTGATTTCGAGGTGCGAATTTCGCATTCTTCGAGACAGGTTTCGACAAAGCGGTGAGTGCATTTCTTGCGGCGTTGACGCGCTGACTGCTCTCGATCGAGGCGCAGTAAGCGAGCAACGCCGCCTAAGCATTCGCAATAGGGCGCGTCGACCAGGTCTTACCGAAAATGGAGAGGCTTCCAGGCCGCAGCTATGGCCAACGGGGCCCGAATCGATCAAGATGAATTTGATTTAAGGAAAGGAAGGATATGGCATTCTGCAGTAGTTGTGGCGGTCCATTAGCAGGCAACGAGCGCTTCTGCGCGAAATGCGGAGCTGATCAGACGGCCCAGGCAGCAGGCGCACCGGCCGTGCCAGCGGCTGCTCCGCAAGCACCAGCTCCGCAAGTGGCGGCCCCACCGCCGCCTGCGCAACCGTTCATGGGGGTGCCTCCGCAATACCCTCCGCAGCCACCTGCGCAACCGTTCGCGGGGATGCCTCCACAATTTCCCCCGCCACCTGGGCAACCGTTTTCGGGGATGCCCCCGCAGTTTCCTCCGCCCATTATCATGGGCGCGCCCCCGGGAGCGCAGCCGGCCAGCAAGAATCCGCTGGTTTGGTTGATTGCCGCCGCGGTGATATTTGGCCTTTGGTATATCGGAACGCACGATAAAGACAACACAAATCCGGGCACATCACCGACCACGCAGACGCAGCCGGGACCGGGAGGCGGGGGTGGCGGCGGTGGCGGCGGGAATCAGGATCAAGCCATCGTCGCGGCGCAGAAATTCACCGAAGGCGGCTACAACGGGGTAAACGGCCAAATCCAGGTCACGCAGGGACAATGGCTGAACGGATCGAACGTGGCCCTGCAGGCGGCGATGCTGGGGTGCCAGCAGATGGACGCCAACGGCCAGAACCTTACGCAAAACCAGGTCACGCTGACCGGACCGGCGCCGCCGGGAGCAACCGTGAATCTTGCGACATTCTCGATAGGAGCCGAGGCGCAGGGTGCGGCCAAGGTGAATTGCAAGATTACGGCAGTGGAAACGCAAAACTGAAGTGGGCGCGCCGCGAGCGCCCACGCAGCACGACAATTGAGGCGGCAAGGATTGGGTATGCGCGGCGCGCGTGTGCCGGGTTATAGTGTGGCCAGCGGCGTTCTCCTCGGATCATGAGAACCAGACGAACCCATGGCGCACAGCGTCTTTATCAGCTACTCCGCGAACGACAAAACCGTCGCCGAAGCGATGTGCGCAACGCTTGAGTCGGAAGGGATCCGCTGCTGGATCGCGCCGCGGGACATTTTTCCCGGGGCGGAGTGGGGCGAGAACGTCATCGAGGCCATTGAACGTGCGCGCGTTGTGGTGTTGGTCTTCAGTGCTGCCGCCAACGCCTCGCCGCTGATTCGCCGGGAAGTGGGGCGCGCCGTCAACCGGGGCGTCCTCGTTTTGCCGCTGCGCATCGAAGATGTTCAGCCCACCCGCGAACTGGAATACTTCATCGGGACCTCATCGTGGTTCGATGCTCTGACGCCGCCGCTCGAGGTGCATTTCAGGCGGCTCGCGCGCGAGATCAAAATGCGGCTGGAGCGGGCGGAGATTTTCCCGGGGGCGATGCCCGCCGGGGCTGCTATGCCGTGCGCGCCAGCTCCGGCTCCGCCCACCATGCCCATGGGTGCTCCATCGCCAGCTCCCCCGCCGAGCGCTGGTCCGGCAGGCCGCAGCGGCGGCGGTCTGTTCCGCGGACTGGCTGGCCTCTTTCGCCGACGCGCATCTGCCCCCTCGTCTCCTAGACGCGGGTATGCAATTTCCAAAGCGCCTCCCGCCGCTCCCACAGCGCGGCCAAATCAGCCAGTGCCGGTTTCTCCATCTGCGTATGCATCGCTCTCCGGATTGCCTGCCGCACCACCGCCCGCCACCAATCCAGTCGGCGAATCTTCAGGGACTTCCCAGGCGCGGGTCGACTTTTCGGTCTACGCACCCTCGCGCGTCCAGCCCGGATCTTCGTTCCTGCTTAACGTGTGGGCTTGCTTGCCGGGGCAGCGCGCCGAGATGGTGGAGCGCGCCACTGGTCCCAGCCACAAAATCGAGGCCGGATCGCGGGGCGGAATCCTGCTGCCGGCGGAAACGCCATTGCTTCTGCGCCTCCGCCTCGATGGATTCGCAATAGACAATCCCATCGAGTCCTTCGCATGGCACGGGCAGGTCACAAATGTCAGTTTCCTGGTCTCGGCTCCTGCCCAGCTCGTTCCCGGTACATATCCCGGCGAGGTGCAGTTGCTCGACGGCGGAATGCTCATCGGAAGGTTCTACTTCGAACTCTCGGTCGCACTGTCGCAAGCCGCGGGCGCGACTCCGCCCGTTTCGCAAACCGAGTTGCGCGCCGAATGGATGCGTTCGGCATTCGCGTCTTATGCCTCGCCCGACCGCGAAAAAGTGGTGCAGCGCGTGCAGGGAATGACTGCGGCCGGAGTCAAGGTCTACCTTGACGTAACTTCTCTCCGCACCGGACACGATTGGCAGCAGCAGCTCGTCCGCGCCATTGAATCCTCCGACGTGTTTTATCTTTTCTGGTCGCGCTTCGCCAGAGCGTCGGAGCATGTGGAAGAAGAGTGGCGCACGGCTCTCAAAAAGAAAGGCCTCGCGTTTATCCATCCCATCCCTCTTGAGGATCCTCGGCATGCGCATCCGCCCGATGAGCTGCGCAGCCTGCACTTTAACGACATCTACCTGGCGATTCTGAGAACTTCAGAGCCGAGCGAGTGAAGACAGGAAGCGAGGGAGCGAGGGTGCAAGGGAAGGCGGCTCTCGATAGAACTGCACGCCACCTGCCTTATACTTCTGAATGTCTCACGAAGGTGTCATCCGCTCGTCATGAAGACAGGCATCGTTGCCGCCATCTTGCTTGCAGCCTCCGTGCTGATTCTCGCCCAAACAACTGTTTCCCGCGCCACGCTCCAGCAGTCGCTGGGCTTTGAAGATCAAACCGGCCCGGCTCTCACCGGCTGGGATTTGTATCCTGCGGGCACAGTTTCCGCAGACAATAGCATTTCCCACACCGGTCATTGGTCCGTGCGCCTGCAGCGCGACATCCAATCCGCAGGCACTTTTTCCGTCATCACGCGCATGCTCCCCGTGGATTTTCAAGGGAGTACGGTTGAGCTTCGCGGCTACCTGCGGCTCCGGGATGTCTCAGGGAATGCCGGTCTGTGGCTCCGGCAGGATGCTGACGGTCGGATGCTTTCGCTCGAAAACATGTGGTCACAGCAGGTGAAGGGCACGCACGACTGGGCAGAATACAGTATCACGCTGCCGATTAACCCAAACGCCAAGCAGCTTTTCTTCGGCGTCCTCGTCTCCGGCACGGGCACGCTGTGGGCCGACGACCTTGGGTTGCTCGTCGATGGCAAGCCGATCGCAGTCCCTTCGCCCATACCCCCGTTGCCGATAGACCAAGAGTTCGACTCCAACTCCCGCATCGCTCTCGACAGCCTCACACCCACACAGGTCTCCAACCTGGTCACGCTGGCCCGAGTCTGGGGACTGCTCAAATACCACCACCCCGCCGTCACCTCCGGCCAGCGGCAATGGGATTACGACCTGTTTCGCATCCTGCCCGCCGTTCTCGCCGCGCCTGATCGCGCCCACGCAAATGATGCGACCTTCGCCTGGATTGACAAGCTCGGCCCCATTCCGTCCTGCAGTCCCTGCGTTTCCGCCCCGTCCGGCGATCTCGACATCAAGCCCTCGCTCGATTGGATCCACGACCGTGCCATACTCGGTGCGCCTCTTAGCGAGCGTCTCGAATCCATCTACGCGAACCGCACCGGAAAGCAGTTCTACGTCTCCCTCGTCCCTGGCGCCAGCAACCCGAGCTTCAATCACGACTCGCCTACTCCCAAATCGCGTTTCCTGACTCCGGCTACCAACTACTCGCGCTGTTTCGTTGGTGGAACATCATTCAATATTGGGCGCCCGACCGCGACGTGGCCGGCGAGGATTGGCTCGCCGTCCTTGCCGATTTCATCCCCAGGCTCGCTCTCGCCAAGGACAAGACCGCCTACCAGCTCGCTCTCTTTGACCTGATCGCAAAAGCCAACGACACACACGCCAACCTTTGGAGTTCGCTGGCCGCGCGCCCGCCGGTCGGCGACTGCGCCCTGCCCGCGATGTTGCGTTTTATCGGAGACAAGCTCGTCGTCTACAGAGTGGACTCGGTAGACAGCACCCTTCAGCCCGGCGACATTCTTGCCAGCATCGACGGCGCCTCCATCCAATCTCTCGTGGACAAATGGGCCATGTATTACGCGGACTCCAACGACGCCGCGCGGCAGCGCGATCTGGCGGCCAATCTTACCCGAGGCGCCTGCGGACCGAGTCTCGGTGGAAATCACGCGCGGCAGCAGCCTTATGCGGATCTCCGCTGTGCGCACTCCGACCCCGCAGACGTTTGCCACGCACGACCAGCCCGGCGACACTTTCCGATTGCTCTCGCCGGACGTCGCCTACATCAAGCTTTCCAGCATCAAGGCAGCCGACTTGCCCGCTTACTTCGAGAAGGCGAAAAGCACGAAAGGCCTGATCGTGGACATCCGCAACTACCCGTCGGAATTCGTTCCGTTCGCGATGGGCGCCTATCTCGCGACCAAACCCACGCCCTTCGTCACCTTCACCTTTGCCGATCTCGCCAATCCGGGCGCGTTCCACTTCGGCGACGGCCCGCTCATCGAGCCGGGTCCCGTTCACTACGGCGGCAGAGTCGTCATCCTGGTAGATGAGACAACCCAAAGCTCGGCCGAATACACGGCCATGGCGCTGCGGGCCATGCCCATGTCCGTGGTTGTCGGCAGCACCACGGCCGGCGCCGACGGCAACACCTCCCCCATCCCGCTGCCTGGCAAACTCCGCACCATGATCAGCGGACTCGGCGTCTTCTATCCCGATCGCCGCCCTACCCAACGCATCGGCATCGTCCCCGATGTCGTAGCCAGGCCCACGATCCAAGGCATCGCCGCCGGTCGCGATGAGGTGCTGGAAACCGCCGTGCGCATCATCGAAAACTCGCATTAAAATCTGCGTGCAGTCATCGCGAGCCAATGGGCAGTCCGAATGGGCGACCAACGGAACCGAACTCGGAGTGGGCTCTGTCCACGGTGATGGCGCCTTTGAAGGATCACCGCGGAATAAACGTAAATTGCTGAATTGCAATTTTTGGCCCGACTTCAAAATGCGCTAAATCTGGAAGAAAAAGCAAAGCGATCTGGTTAAATTTGCGGATTGTTGTGTGCTCGGGAATAGGAAAGCGCAGAACTTCTTCGACGGGAGCAGATTCGAAAGAGCTTGGCCCAGCTTGGCTCGTGAGGACGGGCAGGCTGTGTAGCGAGAGGGACGGCTTGCCGGGCGCGGAGTTATCAGTGAGCAGAACTCCGAGCGAGACGACGCCGCTTATGTTGTCGCGATTCTCGATTGACACCTGGATTTCGCGGTAGCGCGCGATGCGAATCGATGCGCTGAGGTTCTGAACCGCTTCCATGGTGAGGGGAAAAGTGTTGTTGGCTCCGATATCGGCGGTTAGTGGATTACCGCGCGCGTGGTGTGCGGCGGGGCCGGGGCGCTTGTCGGGCGGCTGGAAGTACCAGTAGGCTCCATCGAAGTGAATCACCAACGGTTTCGCAGTTCGAGTTGCGAGGGGAGAAATGTCTGCGGGCCGGGGAGCAACGATCTGCGTCTTTTCCGGCGCAGGCCACAAAATGATGCTCTCAAATCCGGAGATCCCAGTGACTTTGACGGTGCCGCGGTGGTGGCTTGCGTCGTCGCCGTTTTTGCCGGGAACGCGGGCGAGGTTCGCAGTTTTGTAGTGGTCGATGCCGTAATCGAGAACGCAGAACGTGACCAGAACTGCGGCTGCGGCGATCGAGAAAAGGCGGAGCGCGGGGCGGGAGTTGTCATTGGCGGGGACTGGTTCGAGGGTCAGCTTCCATACAAAGAGGAACGCTGCCAGAGCGAGCGGGGCGTCGGCGAGTGAAATAGAAACGGCCGACAAGCAGCCATCCGGTTGCGCACAGGCAGAGGGCGATGATGTAACCGTGAGCTTCCTGAGGTGCGGTGTGGAGGTTGCGGCGCAAAAGCTCCCTTTCGCTCGTTTGCGCGGCGCGATCGTGCGGAGGAAGAGTGTCGGAGGCGCGAAGAGTCCGCATGACTGCCGCAATATCCGCGGAAAGCCCGGAATGATACAGTGTCGGCGACAGATGCTCGGTGCCGCCGCAGTTACGCATATTCATGCGGATGACATTGCACCCTGCAGCCCACGCCCGCGCGGAGTTGCCGAGCATATATTGCGAGCGCGAGGACCCTTCGAGGCCGTGCACCAGCAGAAGGGTGAGGCACTGGCTCGGATTCGCCTGCCAATGGCAATGGCAAAGCACGTGGCTTGCGCCGCGCTCACGGACGTTGGCCTCCGCTTGTGCTAATTCGGCCGCCCAGCCGACGGGCTTGCGTTCCGCAGGAGGGCCGCTGCCCGGGTCGACCTCAACAAGATGCGCCTCCGGCTCAGGCAAGACGTATTGTCTCGGCTTGAAGTTGCCCATCAATGTTTGCAGGTGAGCGTTGCGCAGAAATCGTCGCGGAAAAAACTCGTCCAGCTGCGTCAGGCTGCTTGTGGTTTCCGCCAAAAGGTCGCTCGTTTCGCTCACTGCGCCCTCAACCTGGTAAGCAGGGCAGAAGCCTGCAAGGCGCCTTTGGGCGAATCCTCGTGCTTGATGTAAGCGAAGACATCTCCTCGCGTGGCCTTGGCAGTCAGCTGCTCTTCGATCTGCTGCAAGTCAGCCGTCCCGTAGTCGCTTTTGCGCAGCCGGTAGCAGCAGAACGGGGCGGTGACGACGTCCGGTGTCGCGAGCTCGTCGCTTTCGGCGATACAGAGCGCGGCTTGATGCTGGCGGAGCAGGTCGAAAACCTCGCTTGCGAACCACGACTCATGCCGGAACTCAAAGGCAACGCGCAGCGCGCCCGTGCTCGCCGGCGCGGCTTCCTGGAGGAAGGCCGCGAGCCTGGCCGGGTCGGCTTTAAGGTTTGGAGGCAGCTGAAACAGAACCAGGCCCATGCGCCCGGCGCGGACCACCGGCAACAGGGCCGAGTAAAAGGCAGAGAGCGCGTCGCTCGCCTCCTTCAATCGCTTGATGTGCGTAATGCGCTGCGGAGCTTTGAAGGAGAAGCGAAAGTCCGCCCCGGTTTGTGCCAACCATCCTTCCACCGTGGCGGGCGAGGGTAGATGGCGGAAGGTGTAGTTCACTTCTACCGAGTTAAGCTGCGTCGCATAGTACTCCAGCATCTTCTTAGGGGAAGTCTTAGGCGGGTAGAAATCGGGTTTCCAGGTGGGATAAGCCCATCCGGAGCAGCCGAGCCAGACGCGGTTTGCCACGGGGCCTGGTGCGGAAGAGGATGGTTGGGTGGTCACGTCGGCGTTTTCCACCTGAGACTTAACTCCGCCTGTTCAAGGGAGGAACGGCTTCGCCTGGGGCGGCTAGTGGGGGTCGAACCCACGACATCCGGAGCCACAGTCCGGCGTTCTGCCACTGAACTATAGCCGCCATATAGACTTAGATTGTAGCATCCGGATTTGCGCCTGGACCTTGCGCTTGCAGCGGTTCAGGAGGCGCCTGCAAAGCCTTCCAGGGGTCACGTACCGTCTCATGCCCAGCCAATCACAACCCGAAATTCTGCCTCCCTCAGAAGTCTCGTTTTAAAAAAGCTAGTGGTCTGTTTGCGAACGAAAATCTCGATTTCCTCTCGCATGTCCTCGACGACTGGTTTCGCGTCCCCGGCACCTCAATTCGTTTCGGATTGGACGGCATTATCGGCCTCGTTCCCGGCCTGGGAGACATTCTCGGTGGCCTTGCTTCTACGTTGATCGTGGTGGCGGCCTGGGTACGCGGAGTTCCGTACGTCACGTTGGCCAGAATGGTGGTCAACATAGGTATTGAGGTGCTGCTGGGGACCATTCCGCTGCTGGGGGATGCTTTTGACATCGCGTGGAAGGCCAACCGTCGCAACTATGCGTTGATCATCCGCCATCTGGAGCGATCACGGCGTCAGACCTGGCGAGACTGGGTCTTCCTGATGGTGATTGCCGGGATCCTGGCCGCCATCTTTCTGGCTCCGATCTTCCTCATTCTGTGGTTTCTGGAGTGGCTTGCCCACCAAGCCTGACGATTCTGCTTGCGATACAATCCTTAGATCGGGGCGTAGCGTAGCCTGGTAGCGCATCTGCTTTGGGAGCAGAGGGTCGGGGGTTCGAATCCCTCCGCCCCGACCATCAAATCAACCACTTAGCTCATCCGCGCACTCACCGGAACATCATTCAGCGATTAGTCCAGCGGGAGCCTTAGCGACCTGTGCGCATCGCCATCGTATCCGACATCCACGGCAACCGGACCGCATTCGACGCGGTTTTGAAAGATCTCCGGGAGACCGCCCCTGACCTCATCCTGCATGGCGGCGATTTGGCCGATATGGGGGCCAGCCCAGCGGAGATAGTGGATCGCATTCGCGATCTCGGGTGGAACGGAGTGCTCGGAAATACAGACGAGATGCATGCGCGGCCGGAGTCGCTGGAGGAATTTGCGAAGCCGATCAGCGGCCCCACCGCAGCTATGGGCGGCCCTTCGCGAGATGGCTGCAGCGACTCAGACCATGTTGGGCGACAGGGTCGCGTGGATGCGCACGCTTCCCCCTGCTTTAATTCTGGAATCCGTGGCCTTGGTCCACGCGAGTCCTGAAAGTCGCTGGCGTTCGCCGGGGCCGGAAGCAAGTGACGAGGAGCTGGAGGTTGCGTATCGACCGCTGCAACGGCCCATGATCGTCTATGGCCACATTCACCGCCCATTTGTCCGAACCACGCAGCAAATGCTGGTTGTCAATACGGGCAGTGTGAGTTTGTTCTGACGACGGAGATGCACGCGCCTCATACCTGCTGTTGGACGGCAACACACCATCCGTTCGGCGTGTGGAATACGATCTGCAAAGAGAACTCGACCTGCTCTCCGAATCCGGTCTCCCCCACTCGGACTGGGTGGCAAGAATCCTCCGCACTCAAGCCCCGCAGTTGCCGTGAAAACGGGCTATTGGAAACTGTGCCTGAGCAGTTTATCGGGGTAACGCGTATGCGACATAGACCCCCCCTCCTGCCGGTGTGGCCGGATCGCGCTGTCCTCCGGCGCCGATGACGATGTACTGCCGCCCATCGATGGCATACGTTGCCGGCGTGGCGCAGGCAGAGAACGGAAGGGATGTTTCCCAGAGAAGTTTGCCGGTCGCTTTATCGAATGCCCGGAATTTCTTGTCGCGCACCGTCGCGCCGATGAACAGCACGCCGCCGGCAGTCACCACCGGACCACCGTAGTTCTCTGAGCCGGTATCGGACATCCCCTTCGCCGCCAGCTCAGGATATTGTCCCAAGGGAATCTTCCAGAGGTATTCCCCCGTATCGAGATTGATCGCGCTCAAAGTGCCCCAGGGCGCCGCACTTGCCGGGTAGCCCTGAGGGTCAAGAAACTTCGGATACCCCGTAGAGTCGTAATGCACTGTGTGGTCATCGACTACCTTCGCGCTGGCTTCTTCCTCGACGTTGGCGGAAAGCAGGTAGTGCGCCAGTGCTTGAAACTGGCTCCCCGCCGGCGGATCGAGGATGGGAAAGCCGGGCATTCTGCCGCGGCCAGTCTGCAGCAACTCTGAGAGCTGAGCCTGGTTGTAACGCTTTCCAATATCGGCCAGTGACGGAATCTCGGGCGGCTGTCCCTGACGGCTCGCCTGGTGACACGCCGCGCATTGGCTGAGATAGACGGCGCGTCCAATAGACGTAGGACCGCGCTTCTGCAGCGATTCGGTCATGCCAAACTCGTTGGCGTTGATATAGAGAATGTGTGTCTCAGGATCGAACGCCGGACCCCCCCATTCGCCCCCGCCGTCCGTGCCCGGGTACATCAATGTATCTTTGCCAACCACATTCGGCGTGAACTGGCCTGTGTAGTGCAGTGCACGAAACCTCGCCAATGCCCAGGTATGCGCCTCGGGGGTTCGCGTCGTGAGAGTGTCTTCTGTGATCAATTGCCGCGTGAACGGAGCCGGCTTGGTCGGGAACGGCTGCTCCATGGCCGTCACTTCGCCGGGCACGTCGCTGGCGGGGAGCCTGCGGTATTCGATCGGGAAAATAGGTTTGCCATCGATGCGATTCAGGAGGAAAAGGAATCCCTGCTTGGAGGGCTGCGCGAGCGCAGGAATGTCTTTCCCGTTGACGCGAATCGTCACCAGGCTCGGAGGTGTAGGAAAGTCGCGATCCCAGATGTCGTGGCGCACACCCTGAAAATGCCATAGACGCTTTCCCGTGTTGGCATCGAGCGCAATCAGCGTGTTCGCGAACAAATCGTCACCAGCGCGGTCTGCGCCATACCAGTCGGTCGCAGCCGAGCCGGTTGGCACGTAGACGATGCCGCGCTCCACATCGAGCGACATCCCGCACCAGTTATTGGCAGCGCCGCTGTAGGTCCACGCTTGCTTCGGCCAGGTGTCATAGCCGTACTCGCCGGGATGAGGAATGGTATGGAATGTCCACCGCAGCGCACCGGTGCGCACATCGTACGCGCGCACATCCCCGGGAGGCGCCGGCAATGCCTCCGGCGTTGCATCGCCGAGAATGATCAGGTCTTTGTAGATGACTCCCGGACTCGTAACAGAGACGGACACAGTCCTGGCCGGATCGCGGAGGTTCTCGCGCAGGTCGACGCGCCCCTGGTTGCCGAACGAGGAGATGAGCATGCCCGTATCCGGATCGAGCGAGTACACATAGTGCGAGACATTGGCGAAGAGGCGCTGTTCTTTGCCGCTGTGCCAGTATGAGAGGCCGCGCTCGGCTCGCGACGCGACTCTTTCCGCTGGGAACGCTTTTTGCGAATCGAATGTCCAAAGCAGCTTTCCAGTAGCTGCATCCAGGGCGACGACCTCCTGCTTCGGTGTGTAAGCATAAAGAATCTGTCCGGCGATCAGTGGTGCCGTCTCCAGTCCGCCAGCCTCGTGAGAGTCGTATCTCCAGACCTCTTTCAACCGGGACACATTCCTGGTATTGATCTGCGTCAGCTTTGAATATTTGGTGTTCTCGTACGAGCCGTTGTACGTGGGCCAATCGACGTTGCTGGTATTGTTTGTTGCATGGCTGGCAAAGGGAGTTTGGCCCGGCGCGGGCGGCGGAAACACGCACGCGATGGCCAGGGCTAGTATGAGTGCGCGCAATCTGGCTCCTGTCACCAATGCTGCCAGGAAGGTGATGTGATGAAGAATACAGGACTGGATCGCCGGTCGTTTGTTCAGCTATTGAGCGGAGCGGCCGTGGCGGGTCTGGGAGGATTACCCGATGCCGCGGCACAGGCGCGAACAGCCTCGGCGGTCACTTCACGCCCGCCCGCGAACCGTGCAGAAACCACTCTGAAAAAGAATGTCGTCGCGATTCAGGTAAAACCCTTCTGCTGGGTCGATGAAGGCATCGATCAGGTGCTCGACAATCTCCAGCAGAAGGGCAATGTGAACACAGTTTTCGCCTACACCTACGACTACGACCCGGCCCAGATCACCAAGGGAGGAACAAAACCCCTGCCGGATCACGGCAAATACAGCCCAAGGCTGTCATGGGTCGGGGGGCCTTCTACGACTACGATCTGAAGTACTTCCGGGATACGAACCTCACCGACTTCCGCTCCCGTGACCTGCCGGATTTTAATGTCATTACCGCGGTCGCTCCGAAGATGAAAGCCCGCGGCATGGACTTCTTTGCGTGGGACTATAACAACGCTTTTCCGCAGATGATGCAGTACATTCCCGGCCTGACAGACGTCGCAGAGATCGACGTGTACGGCCGGCGTACGACCAGCGCATGTTTTAACCATCCCCTTTACCGCGGTCATCTCACGGGCAAAATTGAGTCGTATCTCGCGCAGTACCCCGGTGAGGTGGACGGCATCATTTGGGGTTGCGAACGAATGGGGCCCATCGACAACATGATTGGGGGCGGCTGGGCCACCGTAGGGATTTGCTGTTTCTGCCCGTTCTGCCGGCAGAAAGCCAGGGATCGCGGAATCTCCGCGGAAAGAGCTCGTAGGGGTTACATCAGGCTCGATCAGCTCTTTGCTACGACCGCAAAACATGTACGTCCCGATGACGGCGTCTTCGTCACCTTCCTGCGGATCCTGTTTGAGTTTCCGGAAATTATGAGCTGGAACATGCTCTGGCATGATAGCTACCACGAGGTTCGTGCAGAGCTTTACGGAACCGCGAAAGCGCTGGCTCCGCACAAGCCATTCGGCTTTCACATGGTCCAGAACATAACCTTCAGCCCGTTTTACAGCGCGGCGGATGACTATGCGAAGGTCGCGGACTACTCCGACTTTCTGAAGATTGCCACCTATAACAACGCAGCCGCCCCGGCTCTCACATTTTATTGATAGGCTGTGTGCCACCGTATTTGCCGACGCCACCCCGCAGGATATTGAACCCTTCTATTACAAAATGATGGGCTACCACGAGGCATCATTCCAGGAGATCGTGACCAAAGGTCTCTCCCCGGCCTACATCACCAGCGAAACCAAACGGGCCATCGCCGGCACAGGTGGTCGAGTCAAGATATTTCCGGGCATCGATATCGATGTGCCGACTGCGGCCGGAGAGAAACACACAAACCGGAGGACGTGCGCGCGGCCACCACCGCCGCACTAGAGGCAGGCGCAGATGGCGTGGTGCTTTCGCGTGAATACTACGAAATGTGGCTCGCAAATCTTTCCGCGGCGGGAGAGACAACACGAAAGATTTGGAACGCCGGAACGTGACCGAATCCGTTGTGCTTGTGCGTTCGGTAGCTGCGGCTAAAAAGTCTCAAGTCCCGCAAGGGCGACTGAACATCCGACCTGTCCAGATCGGATTAGAAAACGTCCCGGTTCAGCAACTACACTTCGATCCCCTGTCGCCCTTTCCTAATTGTCATCCCGAAGCGAAGCCGGATTTCCTACCTCACAGCTCTCACCAGTACCGCTTATGTGGTTCTCCTCAAAGAGAACCACACGCCGTTGTTCGAAGAAACAACTCTACACAGGAAATCCGGGGAAGCCGAGGGATCTGGCAGTTCAACGGACCTCCCCTGGAAAAGAGGACACCGAATTGTCACCGTCATCTCAACGCTCCTCGGTCCGGGCGGCGTGCCAGATCCCGATTCCCGGAATCGATCAAAGACATAATCCCCTCCGCCGGGTTCGCGACTAATTGCCGCCCGCATCGCGATGCGGCGAACATCGTGCTGATGCTGGTCGGATCGCGGCGGCATCCGAGGCGATGAAACCGTATTTGGAAAAGTCGATTTCCTTGGTCACCTGCTCCGGAGTTTCGCCCGCCTGCTTTCCCGCTTGTGCCTTGGCCCACAGGCCGGCAAGATAGGCTCTCTGTGCCTGTAGAGCCCCCGGGCCCGCGACGGCTCCGTGGCCGGGCACGACGGTCGTGACTCCCCAGGACATCATCTTGTCCAGCGCCGCCAGCCATCCCTGGTAGCTCCCGCCGGCATCGCCCGTATTATTTCCGTGGGCCCAGGTGACGCAGAGATCGCCCGTCGCGACAATATGTTGTTTCGGGAGGTAGGCCACGGTGTCGCCTCGTGAGTGAGCAGGGCCCAAACGGACGAACTCCACCCTTTGCGTGCCGTCGTCGAACACCAGGTGATCCGCGAACGTGAGGGACGCGAACTCCTGCCGCGTATCTTTGAGGCTGTGCGCCGGGTCATTCCATTTCGCCCAGCCATCGGCGCCACTGGTTCTCGCCTCTTTGTCCGTGGCTTCCGAGTTTACGATCATTGCACCCGCGTCCACGAAGATCGCGTTGCCGTAGGCGTGATCGCCGTGATAGTGCGTGTTCAGCACGAAGCGAATTGGCTTGTTGGTCGTCGCCCTGATTCTGGGAAGGATCTCCCGTGCACCCCACGGAAAGTTGGCATCCACCACCAGCACGTAGTCGTGGAAGATTACCCACATACTATTCGCCGGTTCGCGCTTATCCCGGTCTCCCTGCCAGACATAGACTCCGGGAGCAAGATTCTGTACCTTTCCCGGGTCTGCGTGTGCAGTGATGCCGCCAACCAACGCAACGGCAAGAATCAAAGACACTGCAAACCTGCACCACGAACCAAGAAATCCTACTGGCATGCCGGCACACCTTTCCGGGTTCTCGACGGCACCTCCACTATGGTCTGGGCACGCTTCGAGAAGACGATTGTCGCCTTACATCTGGCAAACGTAAAGCAGGAACGCCAGCGCGCCTCGGCCAGCCGATGGTTCGCAAGGAAAGCGCCGACGACGCAGAACACTTGACACCCGTTGGAGAGCTATATCTACTTGCTTCGCGCCAAAATGAGAGCCTGTCGATACCAGTGTTCATTAGGGAACTGCGAAATGCGAGAGAGATGACATCTCTCTGCATCTTGCGTAGACCGTTCCTCTGCCGGTATCCGCCCATCGCGAAATCATCAGGCCATCTTTGAGGACTGACGAGGTGAACCATGTTCCAACATCCGGGTAAAACCGTCTTGTGCCTGGTGGCGTTTTGTGTCTTCCCGGGAATACAAATTCTTGCGCAAGCTGCCCCGGCCACAAGTGACAGCGCGGGAACACCTGCCGTGCTCCTGGGGCCGAGCTTTGTGCCGGACGCAAAGTTCCAGGGTTCCAGCCTCGCCGGCTGGCACGCGATGGGGCAGGCGGAGTGGAGTGCGAAAATGGCGAGCTGATCGGCAAGGGAACCGCTGGTTCAGGCTGGCTGGTGCTCGATCACTCCTACCAGGACACTGGCTTTTACGCGGGGTTTCGTTGCGTGGGGGTCTGTGATACGGGTGTCCTCCTTCGCGCAACAAAAACCGAGGGCGGCATGAAGGGCACGTTCCTTTCCATCAAAGGAACCCAACTTACCGGTGACAGCCTGATCCTGGATGCAGCGGGCAACGTTTCAGACCGCGAAAAGTTGAGAGACGCGGTGGGGATGATTCGCTTCGCTCCTCCGCGACCCGATCCAATCGACTCCCATTCCGCTCCCGCATTCGAAAGATTCGCAGCGCCGCCGGGAATGTACGTTCCTTTCAAGTTTCCTGACCTCGGCCTGCGCACCGCGGACTGGAATGAAGTCGAAGTCATGCTCGATGCAGACATTATGCGCGTCTACCTGAACAACGCGCCCGAACGCAACCAGCTAAGCGTGGCTACCCCGGACGACGATATGGACTCGTATGGGCCCATTGCTCTCTTCGTCGGCAAAGGCAGTGAAGTGCACTTCAAAGACATCTCGTATAAGGACATCGGCCTCAGAGAAGCAGCCGCTGGAAGAAGTAGGAAGCGGATTCCGTATGCAGCGCGTGAACCCCTTCTACTACAACTGGACTGCCGCGGCAGCGGACTTCAATCACGACGGAAAACTTGACTTGGTCGACGGTGGCTACATTTTCTTTGGTCCGGACTTCACCACGTCGAGGGAGATGTACGCGACTCGGACCTTCAACCCTTCGACCGAATATTCGACCTGGGTACAACATGCTGAGGACTTTACCGGCGATGGATGGACCGATGTCGTCGCCACCCATCTAGGCGTGGGTGCAACTGTCTATGTGAACCCGGGAAACGAAGTCGCGCCGATGGAAGCAATATATGATCCTCCCCTCGATGCAGAGCGAGGACTCCCTGGTCGCCGATGTTGATGGAGACGGAAAACCGGAACTCATCTATATCGCTGATGGATACATGCGTTATGCCAAGCCTGATCCCGCGCAATCCAACCGCGCCCTGGATCGTTCATACCATTTCAGAGAAAGGCCCCTGGCAGGGGCACGGCATCGGCGTGGGCGACATCAACGGCGATAAGCTTCCTGACATTCTGGGTGCGGATGGATGGTGGGAGCAACCGCCCAAGGCAGTGGCGATCAATTGTGGACCTACCATCCGGAGGCCTTCGGACGCTGGGGACGGATCGTTCCTGGAGGCGCCACCATGGCGGTCTATGACGTCAACGGGGACGGTCTGAACGACGTGGTCACGGCTCTCGAAGCGCATGGTTTCGGGCTGGCCTGGTTTGAACAGAAACGCGCGAACAACGGCGATATCTCCTTTGTCAGGCACATGGTGATGGATAACTACCAGACAGAGAATGCCGGTGGAGTGACATTTGCCGAGTTGCATGGCGCCGGCGTCGCCGATGTGGATGGAGACGGCATTCCCGACTTCATCGTGGGAAAACGCCAGTTTTCTCATCTGGATGATTTATTGGACGCGGATGCCTACAGCCCTCCCTTTCTTTATTGGTACCAGACAGTGCGTGATCCCAGCGCACCGGGCGGCGCGAAACGGTCCCTCACCTGATCCACAACAGCTCCGGCGCTGGGGACAATGTTCTTCCCGTCGATTTGAATGGCGATGGGATTATCGATATCGTCACCGCGACCAAACGAGGCCTCTATATATTCTGGGGAACGTCCGCATTGAAGTCGAAGTAGCTCAGGGGAGACTTTCAGACGAGATGGAAATGCGCCGGGTGAGTGGGTCTTTTGGGCGGGCAACAGTATGCTTTTTCGCGCTGGCACTGGTGGGTGCAGGCGGTAACCACCGGCATTCCGTCTACGCCGCGAAAGCCAGGGCACACACTACATGGAACGCCTACGAAGGCGGGATCGATTCCTCGCAGTACTCCGCCCTGAAGCAAATTAATAAATCGAATGTAAATCAGCTGCAGCAGGCCTGGTTCTACTCCGCGGCGGGCGCTCACCGGTTTGAATTTAGCCCGATCGTCGTCGACGGCGTGATGTATGTGATCGGGAAAAATGACGACGTCGTCGCGCTCGACGCGGCCACCGGTCGTGAGATTTGGGTCCACGACACGGGCAAGCCGCGCATGATCAGCGAGCGCGGGTTTACTTATTGGGAAAGCAAAGACCGCAGCGACCGCCGGCTCTTCTTTGCTACTGACAATATTCTTCATGCGGTGGACGCGCGCACCGGCAAGCTCATTGAATCGTTCGGTAATCAGGGAAACGTCGATCTCCGCGAAGGGCTGGGTCGCGATATCAAAAGCATCCGTGAAATCGAGTCCGGCACCCCGGGCCGGGTCTTTGAAAATCTGTTGATTCTTGGCTCGACGCCGGGCGAGGAATACGGCTCCCCTCCTGGAGATATTCGCGCGTTCGACGTGCTGAGTGGAAAGCTTGTCTGGACCTTTCACACCGTTCCTCATCCCGGCGACATGGGATATGACACCTGGCCGAAAGATGCGTGGAAATACATCGGCGGAACGAATACCTGGGGAGGGATCACGATTGACGAGAAGCGAGGGATCGCCTATTTCCCCACCGGCTCGC